>NZ_JAFO01000001.1:0-4765000 GCF_000526175.1 Xanthobacter sp. 126
TGCACCAGCGTACGGAAGGCGTCGCCGCGCACCTCGAAATTGGGATACTGGTCGAAGCTGGCGCAGGCCGGCGACAGCAGCACCACCGCATCCGCGCGGCCGGACGCCTCGGCGTCCCGCGCGGCGGCTTCCACCGCCTTCTCGAGGGTGCCGACGATCTCGTGGGGCACCTTGTCCGCCAGCGTCGCGGCGAAATCCTGCGCGGCCTCGCCGATGAGATAGGCCTTGGCGACACGATCGAAGAAGGGCGCGAGCGGCGCGATGCCGCCGGCCTTGGGCTTGCCGCCGGCGATCCAGAAGATGTCGGTGAAGCTCGTCAGCGCGCGCTCGGCGGCATCCGCATTGGTCGCCTTGGAATCGTTGACGAACAGTACCTTGCCCTTGTTGCCCACCTCTTCCATGCGGTGGGCAAGGCCGGGGAAGCGCTTCATCGCCACAGTGATGACCTCCGGCGCGACGCCGAGCGCGCGGCAGGCGGCGTAGGCGGCGGCGGCGTTCTGCGCATTGTGTGCCCCGCGCAGCGAGCCGACGCCGCCCAGCGGCAGGCGGAACACCTCGGCGCCGCCTTCGGACACCACGAGCGTCTCGCCCTCGCGCCAGATGCCGTCGGGCAGGGGCCGCCTGACCGAGATGCGCACCACGTGCTTGCCGGCGCGCTCCGTCCGGTCGGCCATGGCGGCGGAGAAATCGTCGTCCACGCCCACCACCGCTGTGCCGGTCTGCTCGACGCCGGTGACGAGGCGTTCCTTCACCGCCGCGTAGTTCTCGATGGTGCCGTGCCTGTCGAGATGGTCCGGGGTGATGTTGAGCATCACGCCCACGGAGGGGTCGAGGCCGGGGGCAAGGTCGATCTGGTAGGAGGAGCACTCCACCACATGCACCCGGCCGGGCTTCGGCGGGGCAAGCGACAGGATGGCGGTGCCGATATTGCCGCCCATCTGCACGTCCCGGCCGGCGACGCGCAGGATGTGGGTGATGAGCGCCGTGGTCGTCGACTTGCCGTTGGTGCCGGTGATGGCGACGAACGGCGAGCGGCGCGCGATGGCCTGCCGCTCGCGGCAGAACAGCTCGATGTCGCCGATAATCTCGACGCCCGCCGCCTGCGCCAGCTTCACCGACCAGTGCGGCTCGGGGTGGGTGAGCGGCACGCCGGGGGCGAGCACCAGCGCCTGGACGATGGTCCAGTCGATGTCGTGGAGATCCTGCACGAGGATTCCCGCCTCTCCGGCCTTGCGGCGGGAGTCCTCGGAATCATCATAGGCGACGACGGTGGCGCCGCCGGCCTTGAGTGCCTCTGCGGTGGCAAGGCCCGAGCCACCGAGCCCGAAAAGGGCGACGGTTGCATCCTTGAAGACGGTGACGGGGATCATGGCGGTAAAATCGTCCGTTGCGGCAATGCAGTCCGAGTTTCCGTCTAGAGCATGATGCGAAAAAGTGCGAACCCCTTTCGCAGGCACCCGGCCTTAAGGGAAATCCCCCGCTTGCCCGATTCGACATTCATACTGTTGAATGTAGCCAACGGGATCGTGGACCCGCCCCGCCGGGGCAGGCTTGCTGGGTTTGCCCGCTGAACTTGGAATTGGGAGAGCGAGATGGTGGCGAACGTGGGTGGGATCGACCGGGTGCTGCGCTTCATCGCTGGGGTCGTGCTGATCCTGGTGCCCTTCGTGGCCCCCTCCGTGCCAGCGCTGGCCGGGCTCGGGCATTGGACCTGGCTGATCGGCGCCGTCGGCGTGGTGATGCTGCTCACCGCCGCCTTCCGCTTCTGCCCGGCGTATCCGCTGCTGGGCATCAATACGTGCGGGCGGTGACGTCTTTCCGCGTAACCTCGTGAAAAAGGCCCGCGGGAGGCGCTCCCGCGGGCCTTTTCATCAGTTAGTACCGCCTCTCACCGCAGCTTGAGCGTCGCCAAGCCCGCCAGCGCCAGCACCACGGCGACGATCCAGAAGCGGATCACCACCTGCGGCTCGGTCCAGCCGAGCTGCTCGAAATGGTGGTGGATGGGCGCCATCTTGAACACACGCTTGCCGGTGAGCTTGAACGACGCCACCTGCACGATCACCGAGACCGCCTCCAGCACGAACAGGCCGCCGACCACGGCGAGCACGATCTCGTGCTTGGTGGCCACCGCGACCGTGCCGAGCAGGCCGCCCAGCGCGAGCGAGCCGGTGTCGCCCATGAAGACCTGGGCGGGCGGGGCGTTGAACCACAGGAAGCCGAGGCCGGCCCCCATCACCGCGCCGCAGACCACCGCCAGCTCGCCGACGCCGGCGACGTAGTGGATCTGCAGATAGTCCGCGAACCGCACGTTGCCGGAGAGATAGGCGATGAGGCCGAAGGTGCCGGCCGCGATCATCACCGGCACGATGGCGAGGCCGTCGAGGCCATCGGTGAGGTTCACCGCATTGCCGGCCGCGACGATGACGAACACGCCGAACACCACGAAGAAGACGCCGAGGTTGAGCAGCAGGTCCTTGAAGAAGGGGAAGGCCACGGAGGTGGACAGGCCCGACTTGCCCATGGTCATGATGATGACCACGGCGACGCCGGAGATCACCGCCTCGATGGCGAGGCGCGTCTTGCCGGAGAGCCCGTTATGGGTCTGCTTCGTCACCTTCAGGTAGTCGTCATAGAAGCCGATCATTCCGAAGCCGAGCATCACCAGCAGCACCACCCAGACATAGAAGTTGAACAGGTTCGCCCACAGCAGCGTCGCCACCGCGATGCCGGCGAGGATCATCAGCCCGCCCATGGTGGGCGTGCCCTTCTTGGTGAGCAGGTGCGACTGCGGCCCGTCGGTGCGGATGGGCTGGCCCTTGCCCTGCTTCAGCCGCAGCATGGAGATCATGGCCGGGCCGAACAGGAACACGAACAGCAGCGCCGTCACCACGGCGCCGCCGGTCCGGAAGGTGATGTAGCGAAAGACGTTGAAGGCTGTGAAGGACTGGTGGAGATCGGCAAGCCACTGGAGCATCTGAATTCTATCCTTCGAGCAGCGCATCCTCGGCGGCGCGGAAGCGCTCGGCGAGGCTCTTGACCAGCGGTCCCATGCGGCTGCCGTTGGAACCCTTGACCATCAACGTGTCACCGCCCCGGATGGCGGACGCCACCATGGGCTCGAGGTGGGAGGCGTGGATCGCATAGCCGCCCCGCCGCTCCGAGGGCAGGGCTTGCCAGAGCGCGTGCATCTGCGGCCCGCAGCAGAACACCAGATCGATCTTCGCCGTGCGGATCGCCTCGGCCAGCTCGGCATGGTGCGCCTCGCCGTCGGGGCCGAGCTCCAGCATGTCGCCGAGCACCGCGATGCGGCGGCCGCGCGGGCCTATCGGGGTACGGCTCAGCACGTCGAGGGCGGCGCGCATGGAGGCGGGGTTGGCGTTGTAGCTTTCGTCCAGCAGCGTCGCCTGCCCGCCCTTCACCTGCAGGCGCAGGGCGACGCCGCGGCCGGGAGGCGCCTTCATGCGGGAGAGGGCGAGGCCGACGAGCGCGAGGTCGGCACCGACGAGCTTCGCCGCGGCGAGCACCGCCAGCATGTTCTGCACGATGTGGCGGCCCGGCATGCCCACCTTGAAGGTCACGGGCGTGCCCATCACGTCCGCCACGCCCACCGAGCAGTAGGATTGCAGCGCCGCCTCCTTCAGCCGCACGTCGGCGCCGGCGGTCTCGCCGAAGGTGACGATGCGGTCGATGCCCAGCGCCTCGGCAGCGGCCTTGAGCCGGGGAAACAGCGGGTTGTCGAGGTTCAGCACCACAGCGCCGCCCGGCTCCAGCCCCTGGAAGATCTCCGCCTTGGCGTCGGCGATCTCCTCGATGCCCGAGAACTGGGCGATGTGCACCGGCTCTACGGTGGTGACGATGGCGACCTGCGGGCGCACCAGCTTCACCAGCGGCGTGATTTCGCCGGGATGGTTCATCCCGATCTCGAACACGCCGTAGCGTGCCTCGCGCGGCAGCCGGGCGAGGGAGAGGGGCACGCCCCAGTGGTTGTTGTAGGAGGCGGCGGACGCGTGGGTCTCGCCGTCGGCGCCGAGCGCGATGCGCAGCGCTTCCTTGGTGGTGGTCTTGCCCACCGATCCTGTCACCGCGACGATGCCGGCCTTGGAGCGCGCACGGCTGGCGCGCGCAAGGTCGGTCAGGGCGGCGAGCACGTCGTCCACCACGAGGAGGGGGGCGTCGGCGGCGAACTGGTCCAGCCGGTCGCGCGCCACCACGCAGGCGGAGGCCCCGGCGTCCAGCGCCTTGCCCACATAAGCGTGGCCGTCGCTGTTCTCGCCGGCGATGGCGAAGAAGGTGTCGCCGGGGGCGAGCGATCGGCTGTCGATGGAGATGCCGGTGGCATCGCGCGGCGCGCCGCGTACCTCCGCCCCCATGGCCGCCGCCATTTCCGCGACGGTGTGGAGCACCCGGCCTTCCTGTTCTGCCGTACCCGCACCCGCATTCATGCCGCGACCTCCTTGAGGGCGGCAAGGACTTCCGCCGCATCCGAGAATGGATATGTCCGGTCGCCGATGATTTGGCCGGTTTCGTGACCCTTGCCGGCAACGATCAGCGCATCCCCGCTTTCGATGAGGGCGACGCCGGCCCGGATCGCCTCCGCCCGGTCGCCGATTTCGCGCACATTGCCGATGCTGGCACCGCGTGCGCCATCCAGTACCTCCGCGCGAATCGCTGCCGGATCCTCGCTGCGCGGGTTGTCGTCGGTGACGATCACCACGTCCGCCTTCATGGCGGCGATGGCGCCCATGATGGGACGCTTGCCCCGGTCGCGGTCGCCGCCGCAGCCGACCACCACCACGAGCCGGCCGGGAATGGCGGCGCGCAGGGTGTCGAGCACGGTGGCCAGGGCTTCCGGCTTGTGGGCGTAGTCCACGAACACCGGCCGGCGCGGGTCGTCGCCGATGCGCTCCAGCCGGCCCGGAACACCCTTGAGGTGCGCGAGGGCGGCGAACGCTTCGGCGGGGTCGGCGCCGCAGGCGATGGCGAGGCCGGCAGCCAGCAAGGCATTGTCCAGCTGGAAGCGCCCCACCAGCGGCACCACGGCGCTGGAGCCGTCCGCGAACAACACCTTCTGCCCCGCGGGCGAACCCGTCGCTGCAGCGATGTCGATGCCGTCCGCCCGTCCCTCGCCGATGGGCAGGAGCCGGAGGCCGCGTGTGTGCGCCCAGGCGAGCGCGGTCGCGGCGAAGGGGGCCGAGGTGACGGCCACGGCGGCGGCGTCCAGCGGCATCACCTCGGTGAAGAGGCGAAGCTTGGCGCGGAAGTAGGCGTCCATCGTCGGGTGATAGTCGAGATGGTCGCGGCCGAGATTGGTGAAACCGCCGGCGGAGAGGCGCACGCCGTCGAGCCGCTTCTGGTCGAGGCCGTGGGAGGAGGCTTCGAGCGCCATGTGGGTGACGCCTTCTCCCGCGAGCGCGTCGAGGGTGGCGTGCAATTCCACCGGGTCGGGCGTGGTGAGGCTGCCATAGGTGGCGCCGTCCGGCTTCACCAGTCCGATGGTGCCGAGATACGCTGCGCGATGGCCGAGCCGCTCCCAGATCTGCCGCAGGAAGAAGGCGACGGAGGTCTTGCCCGCGGTGCCCGTTATGGCGGCGATGGTCTTCGGCTGGCGCGGATAGACGCGCGCGGCGGCCAGCGACAGGGAGCGCCGGGCATCCAGCGTGAAGGCGAGGGCCACCTGCGGCGGCAGGATGGGGGCCGGCGCGGTCGGCTCCATCAGCACGGCGGCGGCGCCGCGCGTGATGGCGTCGGCGATGAAGCGCGTGCCGTCCGCATGGGTGCCGGGGATGGCGACAAAGAGATCGCCGGGGGTGATGCGGCGGCTGTCGGAGGACAGGCCGGTGATCGGCTCCTGGGCACCGTCGGGCGTCAGGATGCGGGCGTGGCCGTCGAGGAGCTGTCCGAGAAAATGTGTGGTCATCGGACCCCTTTTTGGCATTCGCCCGCCCCGGTTGTCACCCCGCGCGGGCGGCCGCTGCGGTGGCGGTAACGTGCTCCCGCAGCGGTGACATCAGTTGCGGTCGGCGACCTTGAGCGGCATGCGCAGCAGCTGCTCCGCATTGGGCAGGTTCTGGCGCGGCGCGATGTTGAGCATGGGAGCGATGCGCTCGACGATCTTGCCGGCGGTGGGGGCCGCGTTCCAGCCCGAGGTGGCAAAGCCATAGGTCTCGGACGTCGCCTTGGGCTCGTCGAACATCACGAGGACGAGGTAGCGCGGCTTGTCCATGGGGAAGATGGCGGTGAAGGAGGTGAGCAGCTTGTTGTGGGCGTAGCGCCCGTTCACCACCTTCTCGGCGGTGCCGGTCTTGCCGCCGACCAGGAAGCCGGGCACCTCGGCCTTGGTGGCGGTGCCCTTCTCGGCGTTGAGGCGCATGATGTAGCGCATCTTGTCCGAGGTCTCGGGCTTCAGCACGCGCACTGCGACCTTCTGCGCTTCTTCCGGCGTGCGCTTGATGAAGGTGGGCGGAATGAGGAAGCCGCCATTGACCATGGAATTCACCGCCATCACCGCCTGCAGCGGGGCGACGGAGAGGCCGTGGCCGAAGGCGATGGTGGCCGAGTTCAATTCGCCCCAGCGCCTCGGCACGATGGGCTCGGAGCTTTCCGGCAGCTCCGTCTTGAGCCGGTCGAGCTGGCCCATCTTCTTCAGGAACGCCTTGTGCGCCTCCACGCCGAGGGAGAGCACCATCTTCGCCGTGCCCACGTTGGACGAGACGAGGAAGATCTCCGGCACGGTGAGCACGCGGTTCTCGGCGTGGTAGTCGTGGATGGCGAACTTGCCGAAATGCAGCGCGCCGCGCGCATCGAAGGTCGAGTTCAGGCCGATCTTGCCCGAATCGAGCGCCATGGCGAAGGACAGCGCCTTGAAGGTGGAGCCCATCTCGTAGACGCCGGTGGTGAGCCGGTTGAGATAGGCGTCGTCCTTGGGGTTGCCTGACGTGTTGGGGTCGAAGTCGGGGATCGACACCAGCGAGATGATCTCGCCCGTGTTCACCTCGGTCACGACGGCCATGGCGTGCAGCGCCTGGAACTTGTTCTTCGCCTTCACCAGCTCGTCGCGCACGGCGTGCTGCACGCGCACGTCCATCGAGAGCTGTACCGGCTCCTGCTGGCGATCGGTGGCAAAGCCGGCGAGATGCAGTTCGGCGAGGCCGCGGCTGTCGATCCACTTCTCGATGCCCGAGATGCCCTGGTTGTCCACGTTCACCCCGCCCATCACGTGGGAGATGATCGGGCCGTCGGGATAGATGCGGCGGTTTTCCTTCAGGAAGCCGATGCCGGGAAAGCCGAGGCGGTGGATGGCGCGCATCTGCGCCGGCGTGATCTCGCGCTTGAGCCAGGCGAAACCCTTGCCGGAATTGAGGCGCTTGCGGGCCTCCTCGACATCGAGGTCGGGCAGCACCTTGAGCAGGCCTTCCAGCGCCTCGTCAGGATCGATGAGGCGGCGCGGCTCGGCGAAGAGGGACGGGGACTTCACGTCGATGGCGACGATGTCGCCGTTGCGGTCGATGATATCCGGACGCGCGGAGGCAACCGCATCCGAGCCACGGCCGCGCCCGCCGCCGCCGTCCGCCGTCATAGCGAGGTGGGAGAGCTGCACCGCGATGGCGATGAACAAGCCGCAGAAGGCCAGCATCACCAGCCGGATGCGGCCGCGCGCCACGGTATCGGGATCTCCACGGTCGAGGCCGAACAGCCCGCGCACCACGTGGCGGACGCCCCGCCAGGCGAGATATCCGAGCCGCACCGTGAACGGCCAAAGCACGTTCCAGGTTGCGAGGGCAGCCCGTGCGGAGCCGCGCGCGGTGGCGCGGCCGGCGGCCTTGCTGCCGGCGCCGAGACGATCGAGCAGCACCGCGCACGAGGCGTCGGCATCCCGGAGCACGGGACCGACGGCGGCGACGATGCCGGCCCACAGGCGGGCGAGGCGGGCGGAGATGGAAGACAGATCAGCCATTTCGGACCTCGTCAGCGGAAACCGGCCAGGAATCCGGAGAGCTTTTCGAGGGGATTGGTGGGCTCCGGGGGCGGGGCGGGCGCCGGAGCGGCGGCGGCTGGTGCCGGCTGCATGGGGGGCAGGGGGCGTGCCGCCGGGGGACGGGGCGCGGCGGACGCGCTCGCGGCTGGCTTCGACACCGGCGCATTGGCCGGGCGCAGCGCCGAGGTCGCCGGCACCGTGGCGCCGCCCGAGCTTGTGGGTGCGGTGGTCGAGGCCGAGGGCTTGGAGCCGGCCGAGGAGGTGACGAGGGGTGCGTCCACCAGCGCCTCGATCATGCCGCCGATGCCGTCGCCGCCGGAGGCGGGCTTGGCGGGCAGGTCATCGAGGCTGGAAATCGAATCGACATCGAGCCGCTTCATGTCGAGATGCCGCTCGGCGAGGCCCTGGATATAGATGGGCGAGGTGCGGCGCGCCCATTCGGCCCGCATCAGCGCGATCGAATCGCGCTCCTTGCGGATCTGGGTGCGCAGGGTGGCGAGCCGCTCGGCCTCGGCGGTGGACGAGACCTTGAGCTGGTAGACCACCGCGGCGGTCACCAGAAGCGCGACGACCATCACGACATTGGCGACCCGAAACATCTCGACTAGCGTCTCCGCCCTGCGCGTTGCGGTGATGGGGGCGGAAGCAGCCCCATCAGGTCACCGCCCGGATGCGCCGGGGCGTCCGTGCGCTCGGCCGCGCGAAGTTTCGCGGACCTGGAGCGCGGGTTGCCTGCCACTTCGTCGGGACCGGGCTCTACGGCTCCCTTCGCCACGAGGCGGAAGGAGGGCTCCGGCCCTTCCGCTTGCGGCTGGTGGCGCGAGGCGGACGGTGCCTTGGACCGGTGTGACAGAAAAGTCTTAACGATCCTGTCCTCAAGGGAATGGAAGGTGACGACCACCAGCCGTCCCCCCGGCCTGAGCGCCCGCTCGGCGGCGGCAAGCGCCTCCACAAGCTCCGACAATTCCTCGTTCACGGCGATGCGCAGGGCCTGGAAGGTGCGGGTGGCGGGATGCATCTCGCCGGGCTTGGCCCACACCACGCGCGAGACGATCTCGGCGAGCTGCGCCGTGCGGGTGATGGGCGCCTCTTCCCGCGCCTTCACGATGGCCTTGGCGATGGCGCGCGAATGCCGCTCCTCGCCGAAGGTCCAGATGATGTGGGCGAGGCGGACGTCATCCAGTGTGGCGACGAGATCGGCGGCCGAGAGCCCGTCTGCGCCCATGCGCATGTCGAGCGGCCCGTCGCGGCGGAAGGAGAAGCCGCGGTCCGCCTCGTCGAGCTGCATGGAGGAGACGCCGATGTCCAGCACCACCCCGTCGAGGGGGCCGAAATCCTGCTCGGCGGCGATCTCGTCGAGCCGCGAGAAGCGGTCCTGCACGAGGAGGAGGCGCTTGCCCGAGGCTTCGACCAGCGTCTGTCCGGCGGCGATGGCCGTGGGGTCGCGGTCGATGGCGAGCACCTGGCAGTCGGCCGCGGCGAGGATCGCGGAGGTGTAACCTCCCGCGCCGAAGGTGCCGTCCACATAATGGCCGGCATCCTTCGGCGCGAGGTGCGCGAGAACCTCGCGAAGCATCACCGGCAGATGACGGGCCGGTCCGCCAGCGGCGTCGGCGGGGCCGACCCCGTGGCCCGTCGTCATGTCCGTTCGCTCCGCGTGGTCTCCGCTCGGGAGCCGATGGCCTGGCGCAACTCGCGCACCCGTCGGGTGGCCTCCGCGAGATGTGCCTTCAGCCGCTCCGGTTCCCAGATCCGGAATTTGTGTCCCAGCCCGACGAACGCCACCTGATCGGTGATCGCCGCGTGGGCCTTCAAACTCTCCGTCAGCACCACCCGGCCCTCCGGATCGATGCGCAACGTCTCGCTGGTGCCGTAGAGGGCGGCGGCCAGCTCCTCGCGCGCTTCGGAATAGGGCGGGTAGCTGTCGATCAGCGTGTCGATCTCGCCGATCAGACGATTGCCGCCGGCATCCAGCGCCGGTTCCGCAAGGCTCGGATGGCAATAGAGGCCGTCCGCGCCGTCCTTGGTCAGCACCATGCGGTAGGGCGCGGGGATGGAGACCCGGCCCTTGGCGTCGAGGCGCATCGTGTAGGTGGACACGAAGCGGTCCATGGCGCCCGGGTGCCCTCGTGTTGCAACGGGCGCCGTTCAAGGCGGCCCGCGTGACGGCCGAGACCGTCCATCCTGTTCATGGGTACTTATGGGTTATCATGGGCTGACATGGGCCGTCAACGAAACGGCATGGGCCGCGCTGTGCCGAAACGGGACGCCGCGTCGGCTCCGACGGGAACATCACGCGAACGAATCGCGTGCGAATCGGACCGCGCCGGATCTTCCCCTTCCGTTCCTTCGGCGTGCCCCTGCCTTGCCGCCGCCCCCTTCCCCATGGCCATATGCGCCACCGGCCGCAGGGGGCCGGCTGAGGGGCGTCCCATGATCGAGATCGGTCCCAACCTGTTCGTGCTGGTGCTGCTGGTGCTGGCGGTGGCGGTGGTCTTCTCTGGCGTGAAGACGGTGCCGCAGGGCTACCAGTACACGGTGGAGCGCTTCCGCCGGTACACCAAGACGCTCATGCCCGGCCTCAACCTTATCGTCCCGTTCATCGATCGCATCGGCAACCGCGTGAACGTGATGGAGCAGGTGATCGACGTCCCGAGCCAGGAGGTCATCACCAAGGACAATGCCACCGTGACGGTGGACGGCGTGGTGTTCTTCCAGGTCTTCGACGCCGCCCGCGCCAGCTACGAGGTCGCTCGGCTCGACGCCGCCATCCTCGCGCTGACCATGACCAACATCCGCACCGTCATGGGCTCCATGGACCTCGACCAGCTCTTGTCCCACCGCGACGAGATCAACGTGCGCCTTCTGACGGTGGTGGATGCGGCCTGCTCGCCCTGGGGCATCAAGATGACGCGCATCGAGATCAAGGACATCGTGCCGCCCGCCGACCTCGTGAACGCCATGGGCCGCCAGATGAAGGCCGAACGCGAGAAGCGCGCCGTGATCCTCGAGGCCGAGGGCTTGCGCCAGTCGGAAATCCTCAAGGCGGAGGGCCAGAAGCAGGGCCAGATCCTGCAGGCCGAGGGCCGCCGTGAGGCCGCCTTCCGCGACGCCGAGGCCCGCGAGCGGCTGGCGCAGGCGGATGCCAAGGCCACCGAGATGCTGTCCGTCGCGGTGGCGAACGGCGATCCGGCGGCACTCAACTATTACATCGCCGAGAAGTACGTGAAGGCGTTCGAGACCATGGGCGCCGCACCGAACCAGAAGGTGGTGCTGATGCCCTATGAGGGCACGGCGCTGCTCTCGTCTCTGGCCGGCATCGGCGAGATCGCCAAGGGCGCGTTCGGGACTGAGGGCGCGCCCGCGCCCCGTTCACCCGGCCGGCGTCCCACCGGCCCCGCGACCATGCCGCCGCGGGAGGGCTGAGCCCATGCCCCTTCTCTCCCATCTCGGTCCCTGGGCGTGGTTCGTCCTCGGCGGCGTGCTGCTGGTGGCGGAGATCGCGGCGCCGGGGGCCTTCCTGCTGTGGCTCGGGCTCGCGGCGCTGGTCACCGGTGCCATCGCCTACACGGTGGCGCTCGCGTGGCAGGTGGAAGTGCTGGTGTTCGCGGCGCTGGCGGTGGTGGCGGTGCTGGTGGGCCGGCGCGTCACCCCAGCCCCGGGCAAGGCCTCCGACCGGCCGTTCCTGAACCGCCGCCCGGAAGGCTTCGTGGGTCGGGTATTCACCCTCGATGCGCCGATCCTCGGCGGGGTCGGCCGGGTGCGCATCGACGACACGGTGTGGCGCGTGGAAGGTCCGGATGTCGCTGCCGGCCGCGACGTGCGCGTCACCGGTGCCGACGGCGCGACGCTGAAGGTGGAGCCGGTCGAGGCCTGACGCCTCCGACCCTGCCTCAGTTCAGCCCGCGCAGGAGGCGCTCCAGATAATCGAGCTCGATCTGGGGACGCTCGGGCTGCTCCAGCCGGCGCCGCAGCTCCTCCAGCACGCGGCGGGCGCGCTGGGCGTCCACCTCGTCCGGCACCTTCACGGTGAAGTCGTCGCCATAGTCCTGGCTGCGCAGGGGGCGGCCGAGGGGATCGGTGCGCTGGGCGCTTTCCTCGCCCGGACCGCCGGGGCCTTGCCCCTCCTGCTGGCCGCGCTGCGCCTCCGCCATGGCCTGCGCACCCTGCCGGAGCGACTGGAGGGCACGGCCCTCGGCGTCGAGCGCGCCCTGGCCCTCGCCACGGCTGAGGGCTTCCTCCGCCTCGCGCATGGCCTGCTCCGCCCGGCCCATGGCCTCGCCGGCCCGGCCCATGGCGTCGCCTTCGCCACCTTCGCCGTTCTGGCCCTGTTGACCTTGGCCCTGCTGGCCCTGTCCCTCTTGCATGCGGCGCATCTGGTCGAGCATGCGGCCGAGGCGCTTGCGCAGCTCCTGCTGTCCCTGCTGAAGGTCTGAGAAGCCGTTCTCGCCGGGCTGCTGGCCCTGACCCTGCTGTCCTTGCTGACCTTGGCCCTGCTGACCTTGGCCCTGCTGACCCTGCTGACCGCGTTGGCCCTGCTGACCCTGTTGCCCTTGCGGACCTTCCCGGTTCTGGCGCCAGGTGCGGTCGCGCAGGCGCTGCTGCTCCTGGATCATCTTGCCGATTTCGCTCTGCTGCTGCTGTCCCTGCTGCTGGCGGCCGGCCTGACGGTTGCCGGGGCGCATGTTCTCCATCATGGCCTGGAGCTGGTCGAGCAGCTCGCGGGCCGCATCCTTGTTGCCGGAGCGGGCGAGATTCTCAATGCGGTCCAGCATCTTCTGCAGGTCCTGCGGGCGGACGATGCGGGTGTTGGGATCGAGCGGGCGGGCGTCGGTCCCGCTGTCGCGGCGTGCCTGCTCGGCGAGCTGCCGCATCATCTTTTCCATGGCCGCGCGCAGATCCTGCGTAAGGCGCTTGATCTCCTCGTCGCTGGCGCCGCGCTCCAATGCCTCGCGCAGCGCCTCCTGGGCGGCGCGCAGCTCGCGCTCGGCGTCGGAGAGGGTGCCGTCCTCGATCAGCACCGCCACTTCCCAGAGATAATCCACCAGCGACCTGAGGTCGTCGTCGTTGCGGGCGTTCTTGGCGCGGGCCAGCGCGGTGCGCAGGCCGAGATATTCGCCGGCGCCAGGGGCGAACTGGGCGGGGGCGATGGTGAGGCCTTCCAGCACCGTGACCAGCCGGCGGCGGTTGCCGGCGTCGAAGGCGAGGCGGCGGCGCTCGTCGATGAGCGCCTTGGCGAGGGGCTTCGAGAAGGCGCGCGCGGGCAGGCGGACGGTCTTTGTCTCGCTGACGCCTTCGTTGCCGGCGTCGTCGCGGGCCTTGAGCTGGACCTCCACGCGGGCGCCGGCCCACGGATGGGCGACGAGATCCTTTGTGGTCTGCGCCGCGCCGGTACGACCACCGGCCGGCAGGGTCAGCTTGAAGTCGGGCGGAGGAACCAGCGGCTGCGCCATCTTGCGCGGGGATGCGCCGGGGCGCGGGAAGAGCGGCGGCTCGGGCAGAAGGGGCGTGAACAGCGCCTCGGCTTCCTTCACCCCGTAATCGTCCTCCATCCGGTAGGCTAGCACCAGCGCGTTGCGCTGGCCGGTCTGCGGATCCTTGGCGAAGCTGATGGTGGGCTTCTGGTCCGCCAGCACCTTGAAGCGCCATGCAAGGCGGCGCTGGTCGGGACCGAGGAAGGTGACGTCGGAATCCTCGCGGATCACGTAGCGCTTTTCGCCGGCGGTGGTCGGGGCATCGGCCTCGGGCTTCGTCTCGGTGATGCCGCCGTCGAGCTTGAGGGCGGCGGTGTCGATGCCGGAGCCACGCACCACGAGCGTGCTGCCCACGGGAACCTGCAGCGCGGCGGCATTCAGCGAAGTGGGATCATCCGAGCGCAGCCCCGGCAGCACCACGGGCGGGCGGCCGGTATAGGCGGGCGGATCGATCCAGGCATCGAGCCGGTAGGGCGGGGGCGGGACGATGGTCTTCCAGTCGAAGGCCGCGCCGATGCGGGAGAGGTGCTGCCCCGGTGCCATGAAGACGGTGGCCGCCAGCGCCAGCACCGCCAGCGCGCGAACGGCGCGCGGATCGAGACGGGCGAGGCCGGGCGAGGGCGTGCCGGCCTTCAGCGAACGGGCGGCCGCCAGTGCGCGGGCGAGGTGCGCGCGCCACAGGGCGGCGCCGACCGGATCGTCCGGGCGGGTGGCGAGGCTGTCGGAAATGGCCGTGGCGGGGCGGTGGGCGAGGGCGCTCTTCGCATCGAGGCGCGCCACCGCCTCCTCCCGGCTCGGCCAGCGCAGGGCGAGGAGCGGGCGGGCGGCAAAGAGGATGGCCAGCGCGAACAGCACCACGCCGGCGATGCGCGCCCACACGGGTGCCGACACCCAGACACCGGCGAAGGAGACGGCGAGGAACAGGGCCAGGGGAACGCCGACACGCGCGAAAGCAGGCCAGGCCCGTTCCCAGAATACCGTGAGGCGGGCGCGGCCGATGGCGCGTTCAAGCAGGTCACGCGCGGTCTCTTCCGGCGTGCGGTCCTGGGGCCTGCGCGGGAGCTTTCCGTCGCGAGATACGCTCACACCCTCTCCCTTTCCTGCCCTTCGTCAGCCAGCTTAACACGGAGCAAGTTCCGGGCCAGATTGCCCCAACGGAACCCGCTTCACAAATGGGTCAGGCCTTGCTTTCAGCCGTCCCGAGCTTGGTGAATGCGACCTGATCGGCGGCGGTGCCCACGGCAACCGGATCGAGGCCGAGATGGGAAAGCGTCTCGCACATATGCGGCGGCAAAGGGGCGCTCACATCCACCGGCGGAGCGCCCGCCTTGAGGGGAACCACCACGCGGCGGGAGTGCAGGTGCAGCTTCGGTCCGCCGGGCAGGCGCGAGGCACCGCCATAGATGGCATCGCCGAGAATGGGCGTGCCGAGATGGGAGAGGTGCGCGCGCAACTGATGGGTGCGCCCCGTCACCGGCGATAGCGCAATGACCGCAAGGTCGCCGGCCCGGTGCAGCACCTGGAAATCGGTGATGGCCTCCTGCGCCCCCGGCGATCCCTTGGGCACGGCCTGCATCCACCAGCCGCGATGGGGCGAGCGTTTGGCCAGGGGCTGGTCGATCCGCCCCGCGTCCGCCGCCGGGGCGCCGAGGGTGACGGCCACATAGGTCTTGCCCACCGCGCCGCTGGCGAACAGCTTTCCGAGCTGCGCCAGCGCCTTGGTATGGCGGCCGAGCACGAGGCAGCCGGAGGTGTCCTTGTCCAGCCTGTGCGCCAGCTCGGGCGCGCGAGGCAGGCCGAAGCGCAAAGCGTCGAGATGATCGGCCAGCGTCTCCCCGCCCTTCGGCCCGGCATGGACGGGCAGGCCGTAGGGCTTGTCGATGATGAGCATCAGCCCATCGCGGTGGAGGAGGGGGAGGTCCCGCCCGGTCTCAGGGGCGGGGTGCGATGCCGTGGGCGCGGAGGGCGTCATGATGGAGGTCGGCGGAGCCTTGCGAGAAGCAGCAGAAGACCACGCGGGTCACACTGCCGGGGCCTCCAAGATGGGCGAGGACGGCGCCGACCGCCAGTGGGGCGGCCCGCTCGGGCGGAAATCCATAGATTCCCGTGGAGATGGCGGGGAAGGCGATGGAGGCGAGGCCGGCCTCGTCCGCGCGCCGCAGGCTTTCCCCGTAGCAGGAGGCGAGCAGTGCATCCTCATCCGCGCCGCCGCCCCGCCAGACGGGACCGACGGTGTGGATGATGTGGCGCGCCGGGAGCCGGAATCCCGGGGTGAGGCGCGCTTCGCCGGTGGGGCAGCCGCCCAGCGTCCGGCAATGCGCCAGCAGCTCCGGCCCGGCGGCGCGATGGATGGCGCCGTCGACGCCGCCGCCGCCGAGCAGGGAGGCGTTGGCGGCGTTCACGATGGCGTCAGTGTCGAGGCGGGTGATGTCGGCGACGATTACAGCGCAGTCCGTGGCGCCGCGCGGCTCCGTGGGGTGAGAGGCGGGTGTCTCGTTCATGGCTGGCGGTCCTGCGGCAGTCTCACAATCCTCACAATCGGCGGCGTAGCCATAGGGGTCGGAAAACAAGAAGGAGATCCGCCCCATGGCCCATCCCCGCAAGACGGAACGCCGCCTTCTCACGGATTCGGAAATGGAGCTGGTGGAGAAGTCCCGCCAGCCCGTGGTGAGCGCACTCGGCGACGGCGAGGTGAATGACCTCGTGGCCCAGCTGCGCGAGCGCAGGGACCGCGCGCTCACCATCGCGAACAACCAGCGACGGGCCCTTCGCGGCAAGGGTGGGCGCGGCGAAGTGACGTTCGACAAGGCCGATTCCGGCAACCGCCAGAAAGCCTCCGTCCTCACCGACGCCCTCACCCGCGCCCGCCGCGAGCAGACCCGCCGCCGCACCCAGTCGGCCCGGGCCGAGCTGGTGGAGAATGCGCACAAGGCCTTGGAGCTGAAGCGCGATTCCAAGCGTGCCAAGCGCCCGGCGAACCTGCCGCGGCCCAATACCGGCATGACGGTCAAGGAGCGCACGCGCCTTGAGCGCATCGGCTCGGCTTCCGGCGAGGCCGGCCGCGTCACCAAGTTCGTGGCGGTGGCGCAGGCCAAAAAGGATTCGCGTGGCTAAGGCCTCGCGCAGCTGAGCACGCTTTCGACAGGCCTGCTCCGGCGGGCCTGTCTCAATCCGCCAGTTCCAGCCTCAGATCCAGCGTCGAGCGACGGCCGAGGTCGTCGAAATGCTCGGCGAGGAAGCTCTCCGCCGCCGCCCGTCCGAGGTCGCGCAGGTGCTGGAGGAAGGACCATTCCGCGTTGAGCTTGGAGGTGGCGTCCAGCGCCGCCAACTGGTGCTCGCCGCCGATGCGGTGCAGCCGCACCCGACGGAAGGGCGAGCCGCCCAAGGTCCAGCGGCTGATGAGCCCCTGTTCGATCAGCTTCGCCGCATTATCGATGGCCCGCAACTGGGCGAGCAGCGAGGCATTGAAGGTGATCTCGTTGATCCGGTTCTGGATTTCGCTGGCGGTGCGGGGTGTGGTCTCGCGCACCACCGGGTTGATCTGGACCAGCAGGATGTCGTCCGCGTCCGCCATCTCGTAGAGCGGGAACAGCGGCGGATTGCCCATGTAGCCGCCGTCCCAATAGGGCACGCCGTCGATCTCCACCGCCTGGAACAGGAAGGGCAGGCAGGCGGAGGCCATCACCGCGTCCGCCGTCATCTCCTCGTGCCCGAAGATGCGGGCGCGGCCAGTGTGGACGTTGGTGGCGGAGATGAAGACCTTCACCTGCGCCTTCCGGATGGCCTCGAAATCCACATGCGCTTCGAGAATCTCGCGCAGCGGGTTGATGTTCAGCGGATTGAAATCGTAGGGCGACAGGAAGCGCGAGGCCACCTCGAAGGCGAGATAGACCGGGTTCTTGGCCAGCGACCAGTTGCCCATGAGCCGGTCGAAAGCCGAGCGCTGGATGGGCGACATCCGCCCGTCGCGCGACACATCCTTCCAGAACTGGGACAGGGCGTGGCGCGCCTCCTCCGGGTCGCCCTTGGCGAGCCCGGCGGCGAGCACCACCGCGTTCATGGCGCCCGCGCTGGTGCCGGTGATGCCGGCGATGGCGATTCGCTCGTCCTGCAGCAGGCGATCAAGCACACCCCAGGTGAAGGCGCCATGGGCGCCTCCCCCCTGGAGCGCGAGGCTGAGCGGCTTGACGCCGTCGCGCCGGGTCACGGCCGGAGACCCAGCGTCACTCCGCCACCCAGCCGCCGTCGATCTGCTGCATGGAGCCGGTGATGGAGCGGGCGTTGTCCGAGGCGAGGAAGACGGCATAGGCAGCCACCTCTTCCACCGTCACGAACTCCTTGGTGGGCTGGGCGGCGAGAATAACGTTCTTCTTGACCTCTTCCTCGGTGATGCCGCGCGCCTTGGCGGTGTCCGGGATCTGCTTCTCCACGAGGGGGGTCCAGACGTAGCCGGGGCAGATGGCGTTCACGGTGATGCCGAAGGTCGCGGTCTCGAGCGCCGCGGTCTTGGTCAGGCCGGCGATGCCGTGCTTGGCCGCGACATAGGCGGACTTGAAGGGCGAAGCGACGAGGGCGTGGGCCGAGGCCGTGCTGATGATGCGGCCCCACTTCCGCGCCTTCATGCCGGGGATGGCCGCGCGCATGGCGAAGAAGGCCGCCGACAGGTTGATGGCGATGATGGTGTTCCAGGTGTCGATCGGGAATTCCTCGATCGGCGCCACGTGCTGGATGCCAGCGTTGTTCACGAGGATGTCGCAGGCGCCCAGCTCGGTCTCGGCGAGCTTCACCATGCCTTCGATCTCGTCCGCCTTCAGCATGTTGGCCGGCGAATAGAGCGCCTTCACGCCGAACTCGCTCTCGATGGCGGAACGCTCCTTCTCGATGGCGGCGGCGTCGCCGAGGCCGTTGATGACGACGTTCGCGCCTTCCTTGGCGAAGGCCCGGGCATAGGCGAGCCCGATTCCGCTGGTGGACCCGGTGACGACGGCGACCTTCCCCTTGAGCATGGCTATTCCCCGAAAAGGCGGCACGGCCCCTGCGGGGCCGGCGGCACGGTGTAGCGGAACGGTGTGACGCTGCTGTCACGCGGTGCCCGAGCGCCGCGCTGGCTCGCAAGACCATCACACGCAGGCGTGCCTGCGGCCGGCACATTGCAACGCCGTCCGCTGCGGTGCAATCCGGCCGGCGAGACTTCCCGTCCTCCCTTCGTTCACCCGACCCGTGGCGGAAACGGGGGACATCCACTAGATTTGCAGAGTGACCAGCACCGACGCCCATACCAAGGACCACGACCACGGCCAATGCGTGGCAGGCGCCATGTCGCGCGTGGAGGAGTGCTGCGCGCGCAAGGGCCTGCGAATGACGCCGCTGCGGCGCAACGTGATGAAGGCGCTGGCGGAGAGCCATGTGCCGCTCGGCGCCTACGAGATCGTGCAGAAGCTCTCGGCCGCGGGAGATCCGGCGCCGCCCATGTCGGTCTATCGGGTGCTCGATTTCCTGGTGGCCGAAGGCCTCGCCCACCGCATCGAGAGCCGCAATGCCTTTCTTGCCTGCGCCCATCCTCACGATGATACCGACGTGGTGGTCTTCCTCATCTGCGAGCGCTGCGGCCTGACGCGAGAGGTGGCCTCCCATGCCATCGGCCGTGATCTCGCCTGGGCAGCGCGGGCTGCCGGCTTCGAGCCCCGCCAGCGGGTGCTGGAGGTCGCCGGCACTTGCGCCGATTGCCGGGAGGCGGCGTCCGCCGCCCCTGCGCCTGCGGCCAAGGGAGAGGCCAAGGAAACCGCCGGCGGTTGATTCTTTCCTGCCCCCGGCCTACTCGAAACCCGGCCGCATCGCCGTCCGTAATGCGGTCCACGCCTGCCCCGGCGCCGTACACCTGCGGATCGCCCGTCGTTCGAGGACCAGACCCATGACCAGCGCCGAAACCCTCACCAGCGCCGCGCCCGTGGTTCCCGTCGAGCTGCTTGAGGCCGGGCCGGCCCGCCGTCACATGACGGTGGGCGTTCCCGTCGGCCGGGTGATGGTCGGCGGCGGGGCGCCGGTGGTGGTCCAGTCCATGACCAACACCGATACGGCCGACATCGCCGGCACCGTGCGTCAGATCGCGGCGCTCGCCCGCGCCGGTTCCGAGATCGTGCGCATCACGGTGGATCGTGACGAGGCGGCGGCCGCCGTGCCCCACATCCACGAGAAGCTGCTGGCGCAGGGCATCGACGTGCCCCTCGTGGGCGATTTCCATTACATCGGCCACAAGCTGCTGGCCGATCATCCCGCTTGCGCGGAAGCGCTGGCGAAATACCGCATCAATCCCGGCAATGTGGGCTTCGGCGACAAGAAGGACCGGCAGTTCGCCGCCATCGTCGAAACCGCCATGAAGTACGACAAGCCGGTGCGCATCGGCGCCAACTGGGGCTCCCTCGACGGCGAGCTGCTGACCCGCCTGATGGACGAGAACGCCCGCCTGCCCAAGCCTGCGGAAGCGCGGGCGGTGACGCGCGAGGCGCTGGTGCGCTCGGCGCTGCTCTCGGCGGCGCTGGCGGAGGAGATCGGCCTCGGCCGCAACCGCATCATCCTCTCCGCCAAGGTGTCGGCGGTGCAGGACCTGATCGCGGTCTATTCCGAGCTGGCCCGCCGCTCGGACTATGCGCTGCACCTCGGCCTCACCGAGGCGGGCATGGGATCGAAGGGCATCGTCGCCTCCACGGCGGCCATGGGCGTGGTGCTCCAGCAGGGCATCGGCGACACCATCCGCGTGTCGCTGACCCCCGAGCCCAACGGCGACCGCACCCGCGAGGTGCAGGTGGCGCAGGAAATCCTGCAGACCATGGGCCTGCGCACCTTCGTTCCGCTGGTGGCCGCCTGCCCCGGCTGCGGGCGCACCACCTCGACCGTGTTCCAGGAGCTGGCGCAGAGCGTGCAGGACATGATCCGCACCCGGATGCCGGTGTGGAAGGCGCAATATCCCGGCGTCGAGACGCTGAATGTGGCGGTCATGGGCTGCATCGTGAACGGGCCGGGGGAATCCAAGCACGCCGACATCGGCATCTCGCTGCCCGGCACCGGCGAGACGCCCTCCGCCCCCGTCTTCATCGACGGCAAGAAGGTCGCAACCCTGCGCAGCGCCAACATCCAGGAGGAGTTCCGCCAGATGGTGGAAGCCTATGTGGCGAAGCGCTTCGGCATCGGCGGCGGGGCGGGCGCGGCCGAGAGCGGAACCCCGGCCGACGCGGCGGAGTGACCCTGCTCCGCTACCGCGGCGTTACAAAAATTTCATGCGGGGAGCCCTTCCCCGGCCATGCTCGTCTGCTCATATCCTCGCCATCCACTCACCGGAGGCGGAAATGACCCCCGAGGAACGTGCCCTGATCGACGGCCTGTTCGATCGCATGCGCAGTGTTGCCAGCCAGCCGCGCGATGCGGAGGCCGAGGCGCTGATCGCGCGCCGCGTCGCCGAGGCACCCCACGCCACCTATGCCCTCGCCCAGAGCGTTCTGGTGCAGGAGCACGCCCTGCAGCAGGCCTATGGCCGCGTGCAGGATCTGGAGGCCCAGCTCGCCGATGCCGAAGTCCGCGCGGCCGAGGCGCAGCAGCGTTCGTCCGGGTCGTCCGGTGGCTTCCTTGGCGGCCTGTTCGGCGGCGGGCGCTCGTCCGTTCCGTCCGCAGGCGCGCGGGACGGCGGCCAGTATGCGGGCCAGCCTTCCTCCGGCCAGCCTTGGGGCCAGTCTTCGACCCAGCCGCAGCCGGGCCAGCCCATGGGTTTGCCCGCTGGCTACGGCCAGCAGGGTTATGCCCAGCAAGGCGGGTATCCGCAGCAGGGCTATCCCCAGCAGGGTGGTTACGGCCAGCAGGGCGGACCGTGGGCCCAGCAGGCCGCGCCGCCCCAGCCGCAACGCAGCGGCGGCGGCTTCCTGCAGGGGGCGCTCGCCACGGCGGCGGGTGTCGCCGGTGGCGCGCTGCTCTATGACGGCATCAAGAACATGATGACCGGTGGCGGCGGCGCGGTGGCCCATGCGGCCGCGGCCGAACTCGGCAAGCCCGAAACCCCCGGCACCGGCAATCTCGGCCAGGACGCCCAGGCGGCGCTGGGCGGTCAGAACGCCGGCACCGACAATTTCTGGAACGGCTCGAGCCAGCAAGAGGCGGGCCAAGAAGCTGGCTATGAGGAGGCCGGGCCCGAAGACACCGGCTATGACGACATCGGCGACGAGGCCGGCTGGGATGACGGCGGCGGCGACGACAGCAGCTGGACCTGACATCCCGACAGGATCGATGCGTGAACGAACGGCGGCGCTCTGCGCCGCCGTTTTCGTTTGCCGGCAGGCTTTCCCTTGTGCTTCCCCATGGACGAGCCGCGGGTGATGGGGCTATCCGGTCTGATGTGTGGGGCGCGGCCTTCCGGCTCGCCCCTGCACCACGAAAATGGGTGGAACCACAAGGACCCCGGCATGACGCCCTTCGGACGCCGGGTGCGCGACCTGCGCGCCCAACGCGGCGTGACCCTCACCGAGATGGCGCGGGCCATCGGCGTCACGCCCACCTATCTCTCTGCGCTGGAGACCGGAAAGCGCGGCAAGCCCACCTGGGCGCTCACCCAGCGCATCATCGCCTATTTCAACGTGATCTGGGACGAGGCGGAGGATCTCCAGCGCCTCGCCGAGCTGTCGCAGCCGCGGGTGGTGGTGGATACCGCCGATCTGTCGCCGCAGGCCACCGAGCTGGCCAACCTGCTCGCCCGCGAGATCGGCCACCTGCCGCAGGAGGCGGTGGCCGAGCTGCTGGGGCGCCTCAAGATCCTGCGACGCCGGGGTTAGACACGCCGCGTCGCACCCTCACGGCTTGAGGCAGACCGCCACCACCTGCTTCACCGGATGAAGGCATTCCACCTCGGTCTTGTCGCCGCGTGCCGAGAAGACGGCGATGTGCTGCATGCCGCGGTCCACATTCACGCAATAGCCGCCGATGACGCTCTCGCCGGTCTCGCAGGAGGCGAGGCAGCCGGCCTCGGGACACGCCGAAGCGCGGAGCGTGATGTTGGCCGAGGCCGCGGCACCGGCGGCGCCAGCCGGGCCGACCGGACCTTGCGCGCCCTGCGGACCGGCCGGACCTGCGGGGCCAGCCGGACCAGGCGCACCCGCCGGGCCGGCGGGACCGGCAACCCCCGCGGGCCCCTGAGCGCCCGCTGCCCCGGCGGGGCCGGCCGGGCCGGGCTTGCCTTCGAAGCAGGCGGCAAGGCTGAGGGCCAGCGCGAGACCCACCACGGCTTTCACCATCTTCATGTGTGTACCCCCCATGGACCTTTTCATTGGTGATCCATGGTGGCGTCTTACCTTGCGGGATGCAAGCGGCGAGAGCGATGGCGCGGCAGTGAAAAGATGATCCGGCTCAGAGGTTTGGGAGCCGCTGCCGACACGGCCGAAGTCGTCGTCAGCCCCGCGCCTTCACCAGCGCGCGCGTCGTCTCCTGAAGCCGCAGCGCGAGGTCGCGCAGCACTGAACGGGCGAGGGAGGGTGTCTTGTCCAGCAGCGCGAGGAACAGGTCCGTTTCCATCCGCAGCACGCTCATGGGCTCACCCGCGCGCACCGTGGCGCTACGGGCTTCGCCGGTGAGCACGCCCATCTCGCCCACCACGGTATCCTTGGCGAGGCGGGTGATCTCATGGGTGGTGCCGCCGGCCGTCACCTCGATGACAGCGGTGCCGTCGAGGATGACATAGGCGGCGTCGGGCGCCTCGCCCTGATGGAACAGCACGTCCCCCGGCGCCACGTCGAGCCGCGTCGCGGAGAAGGCGAGCAGCCTCAGCTGGCTCGGCTCCAGATCGCGGAACATGGGGATGCGGGAGAGGACGCGGGCCTCGTCTTCAATGCTCATGACCTGATCCTTGTCGACCCTTCACGTCCCGGTGGCGGAGAGTTCCGCCCCCTCGATGCGCTCCACCTGCCCGTGGGCGAGCACGATGACCTGCGCGAATAGTTCGAGCGGCTCGGCGGAATCGAGCACCACAAGCGTGGTGCGCCCTTCGCGGCGGGCGAGCACGGTCTCGATCAGCCGGCTCTGCTCGGACGGCGCCAGCGGGGCCAGAGCGTCGTCGATGATGAGCAGATCGGGCTCCGCCACGAGGCAGCGGGCGAGGGTCAGCTTGCCGCGCTCGGCGGCCGAGAGGGGCAGGCCGCCCTCGCCCAGCGCCACGTCGAGGCTCAGGCGCTCCACCTGGGCGATGAAGCCGTCCTGTTTCAGGCATTCGCGCACCAGATCGTCCACCGTGGCGGCAGCCCCGGCGCGGTCGGCGGCGATGCGGCCGAACAGCAGGTTGTCGCGCACGGGCAGCGCCCGGCAGTAGCTGTCCGGCTGGTAGCGGGCGAGGGGTGTGCCGGACACCTCCTTCAGATGGGCCAATTGTGCGCGGGTGGCGAGCGCCCGCTGCTGCCAGTCCTCATCAATGAGGCCGAAGCGGTGGCGCGGCTCGCAATAGCGTCCGGCGACGCGCAGCAGCAGCGCCCGCTCGTCCGGCGCCAAACCGACGCCGGTGCCGGCATGGGCGAGGAGGGTGCGCGCGGCGACCATCTCTTCCGCACGCAGCAGGCCCTTGGTGTCGATGTCGGCGATGGCGTCCTGCCCGCCGGCGAGCTCCGCGAGGGTGCGCAGGGCGCTGAGGCCGAGGGCGGTCAGATCGTCGGCGACGCCGAGCCGCTCTAGCTCGGGCATCAGGCCGGGGTCGGAGAGGAGCGAGGCGGCACCGCGCGTGTCGTTCAGTGGCGCCGCGAATAGGATGTTTTCCGCCAGCGTCATGAAGCGGTTGAAGGCCGCGAAGCGGAACGGCTCGATCAGCACACGCCCCGTTTCCTGCTGGCGGCGGGAGATGGCATCGGTGACGGCCGCGCGGGCGGTCACGATGCGCTCGGCCAGCGCCGGACTGGCCTCGGGATCGAGGCGGCGTTCGAGGCCGAGCCGCACCACGAGGTCGCCGAGCCCGGCAAGGCCCAAGGCGGCGAGGATCGCCCGGTCGAGCTGGGCCGCGTCGTCGAGGCCGGCAGGCTCGGGCTCGGTGGCGCCGGGGGCGGGCCGGCCGGGGCGGCGCTCCAGCGCGCACAGCATGTTGTCGCGCAGGGATGCGTTGAGCACGATGGGATCGCCGCCGGCATAGGCGACGTGTCGGCCGATGACGGATTCAGGGACACTCGAAAGATCGTGCCCGCCGATGCGCACCGAGCCACTGTAGAGCGAGATGGCACGGCCGCAGACGCGCGCCACCGCATGCTTGCCGCCGGCATCCGGTCCCTTGAGCGCCACCGCCGTGCCGGCGGGCACATCGAGGCTCACACCATCGAGGAGAAGGCTGCCGGCGGGGTCCACCACGCCGAGGTCGGCGATCTTCATCCCGCCGTCGAAGGGGAGGCCCTCCCAGCCCGTATCGTCCTGCGACCCCTTGGGCCAGACTTCCTGCGTTTCGAGGTAATAGCGGGCGAAGTCGTAGCGCACCTGGGCGACGACGCGCTTCTCGTCCCACTCGATCAGCTCTTTCAGCGGCTCGGGGATCTGGCCGTAGGCCGCGACCACCGCCACCAGCTGGCCGATATTGATGGCCCCCGTCAGCGCCAGCCAGCCGCCGACGAAATAGAACACCAGCGTCGGTACGTCCGACATGAGCAGGTTCAGCACCCGGTCGGTGAAGTTCTGCCGCTTGAGGTCGAGGCTCGCCTCGGACACCACGGCGAGGCGCCCGTCCACCGCCGCGCGTTCCCAGGGGCTGGTGGCGAAGCCGTGGACGAGGGGCAGGCGGTCGATGCCGGCCATCACCCTTTTTCCGAGCGCCACCGCCTCGCGCTGGTAAATCTGCAGCTTGTGGGCGTTGTCGCGCCGCTGGATGCCGAGCAGCACGTAGTTGAGCGCGAGGATGCCGATGGCGCATCCGCCCAGCGTCGCATTCTGGGTGAAGATGAGCAGCGTCGCCGAACCGATGAGGCCGGCGGACTTCAGCGGCTGGGCGAAGGCCATGCCGGCGAAGGGGGAGATGGGCCCCACCTCGAACCGCAGCATATTGCCCACTTCCATCGCCTTGCTCTTCATCGGCGCCTCGGGGCGCAGGCGCTGGATGACGTCGAACAGCTGGCGGCGCAGCCCGACGATGATCCGCTCGCCGAGCCGGGCCTTCGCCATCTCGATGAGGCGGGAAATGTGCTGCTGGATGAGCTGCAGCGCGAACAGCAGCGCCGCAAGCCCGGCGAGCAGCCCGAAGGCGGACACCTCGAACCCGGAGAGATCAAGGATCATCCCGCCGCCGAGAAAGTCCGGCCAGGCGAGATCGAAGTCGAACAGCTTAGGCACCGTCCCGCCGATGGAATCCGTCACGCCGTTGACGATGAGGCGCGGCAGTTCCAGCGAGGCGTAATTGAACGGCAGCAGCAGCAGGACGAGGGCGAACAGCTTGATGTGGGACAGCGGCTCGGCGCGCCAGAGATAGGTGAGCACGTCGCGCGGGAGCGCTTCCCGCGTCGCCGGGGTCGTTCCACCGTTCGGGGAGGCTCGATCCGTGCCGCTCATCACGACTTTTCTGCAGGCGGTCTAGCGTGTTGGCAAGGGGTAAGACTGGTGGCGGGAGCGTTCAGGCCGAGGCCGCCGGCGCATCGGTCTGGTCTGCCGCACCCCGGCACCGCTCCGCATAGAGGCCGTAGAAGCGGGCCAGCCGCGCCGGTGCGCTCGCCGCGAGCGCTTCGGCCAGCGCCTCCGCCTCTCCGAAGCTTCCCGCGCCGTAGGCGGCCATCAGCGCGCCGTGCCGTTCTTCCAGTCGGGAGAAGGCGTCGGACCGCGAGAAATCCGGGTCGCCAGCGAGGAGATAAAGCTGGCTCGCCTTGGACTTGCCCTTGAGCATGAGGAGGTCGGCTTCGAGGAAGGCGAGGTCGCCCGCCGCCTCGCGCGTCGCCTCGGAGACGAGGATGTCCACCCGCATGGATTTGGTGGCACCCTCGATGCGGGAGGCGAGGTTCACGTCGTCGCCGAGGCAGGAATATTCGAGCCGCTGCGCCGAGCCGAGATTGCCCACGCAGCAGGGCCCGGTGGCGAGCCCGATGCCGCAGCGCACGGGGTGCCACGGCCGCCCCTGCGCTTCCGCCGCGCGGCGCCACTCCGCGTTCAGCGCCTCCAGCCGGGCCGACATGGCGAGGGCGCAGAGCGCGGCGTTGCGGGCGTGGGCGGCATCGTCCACCGGCGCGTTCCAGAAGGCCATGATGGCGTCGCCAATGTACTTGTCGATGGTGCCGCCATGGGCGAGCACCACCTCCGTCATGGGCGTGAGATAGGCATTCATGAAGCGGGTGAGGGCCTGCGCGTCCATGGTCTCGGACAGGGAGGTGAAGTCGCGCAGGTCGCAGAACAGGATGGTGATCTCGCGGGTCTCGCCACCGAGGACGAGGCGTTCAGGGTTCTCCGCGAGCCGCTCCACCACCTTGGGTGAGACGAAGCGGCCGAACACCGAGCGCACCCATTTCTTCTGCCGCTGCTCGTCGCGATAGAGGGCGAGCACGCCCGTGCCGTACACGCCGAGCACCGCCGCCCCCGGCCCCATGGGGTCGAGAAGCAGGTCGAAGCGGGTGAAGGCCAGCCACGCCCCCGCGCCAAGCGCCGCCACTACGGCGAGGCCGAGCACCCCGGCGACGGGCGCGGACACGCGGGGCAATGCCAGCGCCAGCAGGAGCCCGAGCAGGCCGGTGAGCACGATCTCCGCGCCGCGCGCCCAGTCCGGCCGAACGAGGCGGGCGCCAGCCACGATGTGCTCGATGAGCTGCGCCTGGATTTCCACGCCGGGCACGGCGGCATCGAGGGGTGTCGCGCGCGTATCCATCAGCCCCGGCGCGCTGGAGCCGACGAGGATGATGCGCCCCTCCACCTCGGCGGGCGGAACCTTGCCGTCCAGCACGTCGGCGGCCGAGAGGAAGCGGCGCGGGTCGGTCGCGGTGAAGCGCACCCGCACCTCGCCCGCGGCATCGGTCGCCACATCGAGGGCGCCGATCTTCACCGCCGTGATGCCGGACTTGGTGCCGAAGGCCTGATCGCCGCTGGCATTGGAGGCGCGCACCACATAGGTGGACGCGCCCTGCGCCACGCGCAGCGCTTCCGCCGACAGGCTCGGCACCAGCTTTCCGTCGAGGCCGAGGAGGATGGGCACGCGGCGCACCACCTGATCGCGATCGGGCAGCCAGTTCAGCGCGCCGATACCGCGGGCGGCAGCGGCCAGCTCCGGCAAAGGTGCGACGGCGCCGGAGAAGCGCGGCACGAAGGCGCGTGGATCGTCGCCCGCGCTGGCCATGCCCCATTTCTCCGCATAGGCGCCGCCCGTGCCGTGGGTGAGGATGGCGCCGAGCACGGACGGGCTGGCCTTGAGCGTCGCGGCGAGTTGCTGGTCGGAGCTGTCGCGGCCGGCCAGCGCCGCCTCGGCCGGGGCGCGGGCCTCGGCGGGCAGCAGCTTCACCACGCTCGCGGGGTCGAGCCGGTCCGGCTCGGAAAACACCATGTCGAAGGCGATGGCCGCCGCACCGAGGCCAGCCAGCTTCCGCGTCAGCTCGGCGATGGTGGTGCGAGGCCACGGCCATTGGCCCACGCGGGCGAGGGAGGCGTCGTCCACGTCCACCACCCGCACCGGCAGATCGGGGTCGTACGGGCGAGGGGCGGCGCGCTGGTAGAGGTCGAACAGGCCGTTGCGCAGATCCTGCAAGGGCGAGGGATCGGCCCCCATCACCAGAAGGCCGGCTGCAAGGGGGCCGCCGACGGCGAGCCAATAGAGGCGGGACCACATGCGGCAGGCGATTTCCGTTGCGACGACGGGAGCCTAGCGCGGCAAAAGACGAGGCGGAAGGCGGGGTGAAAGGCGGCGGCTCAGCTCGCCAGTCGCCGCTCGGCGATGTAGGCGCGCAGCGCTTCCTCGGTCATGGGACGGCCGAGATAGAAGCCCTGCACCTCGTCGCAGGAATCGGCCTTGAGGACGGCGAGCTGGCTTTCCGTCTCCACGCCTTCGGCCACCACCTGCATCCCGAGCGCCCGGCCGAGGCCGAGGATGGCCTGCACGATGGCGAGCGCGCCCTTGCTCTGGTCGAGGTCGCCGACGAAACGGCGGTCGATCTTGAGCGCATCGAACGGGAAGGTGCGGAGATAGCCGAGCGAGGAATAGCCGGTGCCGAAATCGTCCATGGACAGGCGGACGCCGAGCTTCTTCAGCCCTTCGAGGATGTCGAGGGCCTTGTCGGTGTTCTCGATCAACACGCTCTCGGTGATCTCCAGCTCCAGCCGGTGGGCCGGCAGGCTGGTGGCCCGGAGCGCGGATTCCACTGTGCCCACCAGTTCGCCGTTTCGGAACTGGACCACGGAGACGTTCACCGAGACGTTCAGCTCGGGCAGGCGGGAGATGGTGTCGCAGGCCTTGCGCAGCACCCATTCGCCAAGCGGAATCACCAGCCCGCTCTTCTCGGCGATGGGCACGAACTCGTCGGGGGCGAGGCGGCCGAGCTGGGGATGATCCCAGCGGATCAGCGCCTCGACGCCGAGCAGTTCCAGCGTGCGCGCGTCGCAGCGCGGCTGGAACAGCAGCACGAATTCGTCCGAGACAATGGCGCGCCTGAGATCACCTTCCAGCGTCCGGCGCCCGGCCATCTCGTCGTTCATGTCGGCCGCGAAGTAGCAGCAGGCGCCCGGCCCCTCGTCCTTCGCCCGGTTGAGGGCGAGTTCGGCGCAATGGATCAGGCTGTCGGGCTCGTGGGCATCGAGAGGTGCGAGCGCGATGCCCATGTCGGCCTGTGGATAGGCGACGGCCCCCGAGGGAAGCGCCACCGGCACGCTCAGCGCGGCCTGCAACCGGCGGTGGAGCCCGTCCACGGCCTTCGAATCGGCGAGGCCGGTGGCGACCAGAATGAACTCGTCGGCGCCGACGCGGGCGACGAGATCGTTGTCGCGGACACAGCGGCGCAACCGTCGCGCGGTCTCCGCGAGGATCAGGTCACCGGAGGCGAGCCCGTACATCTCGTTGAGCTGGCGGAAATTGTCGATGTCGAGCGCAAACACGGCGAGCGTGCGCCGGCCTTCCTGCGGCGAGCTGAGCGCGCCGGCGAGGAACTCCATCATCAGAAGGCGGTTCGGCAGACTGGTTACGGGATCATGCAGCGCAAGATATTCCGATTGCCAGGGGCCTCGCGCTACTTCATTGGCATCGCTCACGATTCACTCTTGCCGGTCATGGCGACGGCGTTCCCGATCCCTGCCACCAAGGGGGTGGTCGGGCGGCCTCCGGCGCATCTTTTCCTCCCCCGAACCCTTCCAGCGCTCGTCGTCGCCGGTTGTTCGAGCTCGGAAACCAACGGCATCGTGGAGCGTCCCCCGAGCGGTGGCAATAGGGATATCGCCGTAACGTTCACGAGCGTCAAGCTTCCTCTGGTATCTGGGCACTAACATCGGACGGCACGTCAAGGTTGAGGACCACGCGCATCACCGAGGGGTCGTCGCTGCCCGGAGTCGCCTTGAAGCCGAGATCCTCGGCGAGGCGCAGCATGGGGCCGTTCTCGCGCATCACGTCTCCGAACACCTGCCGCAGTCCTCTCTTTCTGGCGTGGGCGAGAATCTCGCTCATCAGCTGGAAGCCGAGGCCTTTGCCCTTGAAATCCGACCGAACCATGATCGCGTATTCGGCGGCGTCGTTGTCGGGGTCCGCGATGATGCGCACCACGCCGCAGATGTCCCCGTTGTCCTCCTGCGCCACGAAGGCCATCTCCCGGTCGTAGTCGATCTGCGACAGGCGGGCCGCCATCAGGTGCGGGAAGTCCTTCACCGATCCGAGGAAGCGCATCCGCACATCCTGCGGGTCGGAGCGGTGCACCACGTCCACAAGTCCGGGCTCGTCCTCCGGCCGGATCGGCCGCAGCGCCACGGTCGAGCCGTCGGTCAGCTCCAGCGTCTTCGACAGGTCGGACGGGAAGGGCTTGATGGCGAAGCGGTCCGTGCCTTCCACCCGCGTCGGATGCACCACGATGCGGGCGTCGAGGGCGAGGACGCCGTGCTCGTCGGCGAGCAGCGGGTTGATGTCCAGCTCGGCGATCTGCGGCAGGTCGGCGAGCAGCTCGGCCACCTTCACCAGCGTGCCGGCCACCGCATTCATGTCGGCGGGCGGATGGTCGCGATAGCCGGCGAGCAGCTTCGCCACCCGCGTACGCTCGATCATCTCGCGGGCCAGCACCCCGTTGAGCGGCGGCAGCGCCACCGCCCGGTCGCCGATGACCTCCACCGCCGTGCCGCCCTGGCCGAACAGCACCACCGGGCCGAAGGTCTTGTCGTAGCCGATGCCGGCGATCAGCTCCTGGGCATTGGGCCGGCGGATCATCGCCTGCACCGTGAAGCCCTCAATGCGCGCGCCGGGACGCTTCTCTGCGACGGAGGCGATGATGGCCCGGCAGGCGTCTTCGACCGCTGTGGAGGAGCGCAGGTCGAGCCGCACGCCACCCACGTCGGACTTGTGGGTGAGGTCGTGGGACAGCACCTTCACCACCACCGGGAAGCCGATGGCCTCGGCAAGGCGCCCGGCCTCCTCGGGGCTCGTGGCGATGCGGGTGTCCACCACCGGGATGTCATAGGCGGCGAGCACCGCCTTCGCCTCCACCTCGGTCAGGGCCGAGCGGCCGGCGGCGAGAACCCCCTCCACCAGCCGGCGGGCGGCGGGGCGGTCGGGCTCGTCGAAGGAGCGCGCGGGCGGCGTCTCCATGAGAAGGGTCTGGTTGCGCTGGTAGGCCACCAGATGGCCGAAGGCGCGCACCGCCTCGTCCGGCGTGTCGTAGGTGGGAATGCGGCGGCCGGCGAAGCGGCGGCGGGCGTTGGCGGCGGCGCTCTCGCCGAGCCAGCAGGTGAGCACGGGCGCGCGCTGGCGTGCCTCCAGCACCGCCATCACCCCGTCGGCGGCGGCGCTGCTGTCGGAAAGGGCGTTGGGCGCGTGCAGCACCAGCACGGCGTCGGAACCCTTGTCGGCGAGTAACGCTTTGAGGGCGGCGCCGTAGCGTGCGCCGTCCGCATCCGCCTGGATATCCACGGGATTGGAGCGCGACCATGTGCGGGGCAGCACCTTGTCGAGCGCTTCCACCGTCGCCGGCAGGAGGGTGCCGAGCCGGCCGGCACTGCCCTCCAGCGCATCCACCGCCACCACGCCGGCTCCGCCGCCATTGGTGAGGATGGCGAGCCGCTCGCCGGTGAGGCGGATGCCGGCGGAGAGCGTCGTCACCGCCTCGAACAGTTCGCGCATCTCGTGCACGCGCAGCATGCCGGCGCGGCGGAGCGCGGCGTCGAACACGAGGTCGCTGCCGGCGAGCACGCCGGTGTGGGAGAGCGCGGCCTGCGCTCCCGCCACGCTGCGGCCGGCCTTGATGACGATGACCGGCTTGGCGCGCGCCGCGATGCGCCCGGCCGACATGAACTTGCGCGCATCCGCGATGCTCTCGACATAGAGCAGGATGGCGCGGGTGGTGTTGTCGAGGGCGAGATAGTCGAGCAGGTCGCCGAAATCCACGTCCGCCTTCTCGCCCAGCGCCGCCACATGGGAAAAGCCGAAGCCGCGGGCGTGGGCCCAGTCGAGCACCGCCGCGGTCATGGTGTCGGACTGGCTGACGAAGGCGACGTCGCCCTTGGCCGGCATCAGGTGGGCAATGCTGGCGTTGATGTGCGGGCGGGTGGAGATGAAGCCGAGACCGTTCGGCCCGATGATGCGCAGGAGGTGCGGACGCGCCGCATCCAGGAGCGCCTGACGCTGTTCCGCCCCTTCGAACTGCTCGCCAGGTCCGTAGCCGGCCGGAAGCACCACGGCAGCGCGGCAGCCCTTCTCGCCGAGCTGCGAGATCACGCGGGGCGCCTCGTCGGGCGGCGCCGCGACGACGGCGAGGTCCACCGGGATGGGCAGGTCCGCCACCGAGGCGTAGTTGAGCGAGGAGCGGATGGCCCGTTCCTTCGGATTGACGGAGAGGATGGGCCCCTCGAACCCAGCCTCGAACAGGTTGCGCGCGGCCAGCGCACCGACGGTGCCGGTGCGGTTGCTGGCGCCCACCAGGGCAATGGCACGGGGATGGAAGAGGGCGTCGAGATTGCGCGTGGTCATGGCGGCCTCGATGCTTCGGACCCCGCCTCAGGTTCGGCGCGGCGGTCCGTCGGTAACGCTAGGGAAAATGGGGCAGGTGGGGAAGGCGAAATCGTCTCAGCAGGGGCGGGAGCGCACGAAGCTGTCGCGCACGGCCTCGGCCAGCTGGTTGCCGAGGAGCGGCTTCTCGATGATCGCGACCCCCTGGTCGGTGGCGCGCCGGCGCACATGCAGGGCCGGGTTGCTGGTGATGAGGAAGGCCGGCAGATGGACGTGGCGCCGGTCGAGCTCGCGCAACAGGTCGAGACCGTTGATCCCGGGGAGATTGTAGTCCACAATCATGCAACCGCCACAGGACAGGTCGGCCGCAAGCACGTCCTCCGAGCGCGCATAGGTCTGCACGTTGAAGCCGTCCACCTCCAGGGCGAATTTCAGTGAATTGCAGACCGCCGGGTCATCGTCGACGATATGGACGACGAACGCGGGCGGCTCTTCCAACGCCATCATCCCAACGATTCTCCCACGACCCGTTCGCGGGTCCGCGTGGTCGGTGCTCATAACCTACTTTGGGAGGGGGCTCCGGGGCCTTGCGTTAGATCAAGCGGGCTGAGGAGCGCAGTTCGATGCCGGAAGGGCGGTTCAGGTCGGGCGCGGCGCGATGCCGGCGAGCAGCGCCATGCGCACCAGCTCCGACAGGCTCTGCGCCTTCATCTTGGTCATCACGTTGGCCCGGTAGACCTCCACCGTGCGGGGGCTGATGCCGAGTTCATAGGCGATGGTCTTATTGGCCTGTCCGGCAACCAGACACTCCAGCACCTGCCGCTCACGCTGGGACAGGCCGCCGATGCGGTCCACCACCTGCTCGCGCAGGGCATCGTGCTGGCTGGTCTTCTGGCGGCGGTCGAGCGCCGACTTGACGGTGTCGAGGATAGCCACGTCGTCGAACGGTTTCTCCAGGAAATCGGCGGCGCCGAGCTTCATGGCTTCCACCGCCAGCGGCACGTCGCCATGGCCGGTCATGACGATGACCGGGACGCTGGACCCCTTGTCCTTCAGATGCTGGAGCAGATCGATGCCGGTCATGCCCGGCATGCGCACGTCGGTGATGATGCAGCTCGTGGCCGGGTCGGCGGCGGGCAGCCCCGCCTCAACGAACAGGCGGGCGGATGCGTGCTCGTGCACCACGTGGCCGGCGGTCGAGAGCAGGAAGGCGAGGGATTCGCGCACCGCATCGTCGTCGTCGATGACGTGGATCACCGCTGTCTCCTCAATCATGCACCGCCTCCGCATCGCCCACGGCGCGGAGGGTGAAACGGAATACGGCGCCGCCGCCGGGATTGGGCTCGGCCCAGATGCGGCCCCCATGTGCCTCGATGATGGTGCGCGAGATGGAAAGCCCCACGCCCATGCCATGCCGCTTGGTGGTGACGAACGGCGTGAACAGCTGCGCGCCCATCTCTGCTGAGATGCCGTGCCCGGTATCCGAGACGCTGATCATCACCATGTCGTCCTCTACCACCTCCGTCCTGACCAGAAGCTGGCGACGCGGTGTCTCCATCATCGCCTCCAGGGCGTTGCGCATCAAGTTCAGCAGCACCTGCTGGACCTGCACCTTGTCGGCGAGGACGAGGTCACATTTCGGGTCGTAGAGGAAGCGCACCTGGATGCCGTGCTCCTTCGCCCCCACCAGGGCAAGGGCGCTTGCTTCCTCCACCAGCTTGGCGAGGCTCTCCACCCGCCGCTCGCTCTCGCCGCGGGAGACGAAATCCCGCAGGCGGCGGATGATCTGGCCGGCGCGCAGGGCCTGCTCGCCGGCTTTCTCGAGCGCCCCCTGCAACAGCTCGACCCGTACCGTGCCGGCATCCAGAAGGCGGCGCGAGCCCTTGATGTAGTTCGCGATTGCGGACAATGGCTGATTGAGCTCGTGGGCCAGCGTCGAGGCCATCTCGCCCATGGCGGTGAGGCGGGAGATGTGGACCAGCTCGGCCTGAAGCTCCTGGAGGCGGGCCTCGGTCTGCTGCCGCTCGGTCAGGTCACGGATGAAGCCGGTGAAAAAGCGCTCGGAGGTGGAGCGCATCTCGCCCACCGCCAGCTCCATGGGAAAGGTGGTGCCGTCCTTGCGCTCGCCCACGACCACGCGGCCGATGCCGATGATCCTGCGCTCGCCTGTGGCAAGATAGCGCGCGATATAGCCATCGTGCCCCTCGCGATGGGGCGAGGGCATGAGCACCGAGACATTCTGCCCCACCGCCTCGGTTGCGGTGTATCCGAACAGGCGCTCCGCCGCGGTGGAGAAGGAGCGCATGATCCCGCGCTCGTCGATCACCACCATTGCGTCGGGCACGGTGTCGAGGATGGAGGAGAGGTGCGCCTCGCGGGCCAAAAGGTCGCGGTCGCGCGCCGCCGCATCGAGGCGGGTGCGGCGCAGGCGCTCGCCGAGCACCGCGATGCCGAGCCCCACCGCGAGGAACAGCGCCGGCGCCGCGAGATCGAGCCGCGCATCGATGCTGGAAAGGCCGCGCAGCGCGACGCCGCCGGCAAAGGCGACGGCGACCGCCGCGCCTCCCGCCACGAGGCCGCGTCCGGACACCAGGATGATGACCGCGAGCTGCAGCAGCAGCGCTTCTCCGCTCAGCGGCTGAAGCCCGGCGAGACGGCAAAGCAGAAGGGCGACGAGCGCCGCGGCAGTGCCGCGCGCAGCATCGCCGAGCATCTGCTTGTTCCCGTGCGCCACCGGCCCCTCCGCCGCCACCAATGCCATGCCAACCGCCACTTTATGCGACGTCCCGCCGCTACGTAATAGTACCTAAGGGGACCGACTTAAGTGTTCGATCCGAATTTTTCCCGTGCGTTCCGCCGGTTATCCCTTTCTCAACTCCGATGGAAGGGTCAACCGATGCCGAGCCCCGCAGCAGCGATCGCCCACAAGACCTACGCCCAGCCCCGGGCTTACGACAGCAAGTCTTTCGCCGAGCCCCTGTCTTCTGCACGGCCCGCCCATCGCTGGACCGAGGAGGCTGACACGCGAACCCCCACTGAAGTGGTCGCGCGCCTCGGAGTGGTTGCGAGCTATGCCCGCAATGCCGAAATCTTCGGCGAGGACCAGCCGGCCGAAAATCTCTACATCGTTCTGTCCGGCGCCGTGCGCATCTGCAAGTTGCTCGGCGACGGCCGGCGCCAGATCGAGACCTTCTGCCTCCCCGGCGACGTGTTCGGCTGGGAGATGACCGGCCGCCATCGCTTCTCCGCCGAGGCGGTGAGCGAATGCAAGATCGTGCGGGTGAAGCGCTCGATCCTGTTCTCCCGCGCCTCCGACGACGCGGAACTCGCCCATGCCCTGTGGGCGCTGACCGCGGCCGAGCTTGGCCGCGCCCAGGATCACCTCCTCGTCCTCGGCCGCAAGACCGCTCAGGAGCGGGTCGCCACCTTCCTGCTCGACATGGCCGAGCGCGCCGGCGCGGGCCAGGGGCCGAACGGGATCGAGGTGACGCTGCCCATGTCGCGGCAGGACATCGCGGACTTCCTTGGCCTCACCATCGAGACCGTGTCGCGCACCCTCACGCATCTCGAAGAGATTTCCGCCATCGCGCTGCCGTCCTCGCGCCGTGTGCTGCTGCGTGACGGCGCGACGCTGAAGCGCCTGAACTCCTAAAGTTCTTCCCCCGGCACGCTGCGCTCTCTCCGATTAGCAGCGTTCCCCCTTGGCCCGCTCCGGCCCCTGGCCTCGGCGGGCCTTTTCTTTGCCCTCCGGCTTCGATGCGTTCGGCACGCTCCTGCCTGTTCCGGTCCGCCGGAAATGCTCCAGGTTTTTGATAGTACGCATTTTCTTCACGCGAACCGGAATCCACTTCGCTCGAAAATGCTCTAGACGGCGGCGGCGTGCCGCTTCTTTTCCGGCGCCGCCGCCCGACTGGCCACCAGGCGCGCGTCGAACACGGCGCACACCACCCGGGTGAACGGGCGCGCCGCCTCCGGCACTTCCACTACCGCGCCACGGCGCACCGCCAGACCGTCGGCGATCAGGGGCTTCAGCGCCTCGATCTCGTCCGCGAACGTCTCCGGCGGGAAGCCGAAGCTCCTGCAGGCGTCGTCGAGATCGACCGCGAGGTCGCACATGAGCCGCTCAATGACATGGCGCCGCAGCCGGTCCTCGTCGCTCACCGCGATGCCGCGGGCGATGGGCAGCGCGCCGGCCTCCACTGCCTTGTGCCACTGGGGCGTGGCGGCGAGATTCTGCACATAGCCCTGGGGCAGGGCGCCGATGGCCGAGGCGCCGAAGCCGATCAGCACCGGCGCGTCGTCGGTGGTGTAGCCCTGGAAATTGCGCTTGAGCGAGCCGTCCGCCGCGCGCTGGGCCATGGGGTCGTTCGCCTTGGCGAAATGGTCCAGCCCCACTGCACGATAGCCATGCGCCGCCAGGATGTCGGCCACCAGCTCCGCCTGGGCGAGCCGCTCGGCGGGGCCGGGCAAGGCGTGCTCGGGAATGAGCGCCTGATGCTTCTTCATCCACGGCACATGGGCGTAGCCGAACACGGCGATGCGGTCGGCGTCCAGCGCCAGCGCCGCTTCCACCGTGCGCCGCACGGAGGCCTGATTCTGATGCGGCAGGCCGTACATGAGATCGAGGTTCAGCGCGCAGATGCCCGCCGCCCGGAGCGCGTCGGCGACCGCCTGCGTCTCCTCCAGCGACTGGTGGCGGCCGATGGCCTCCTGCACCTTCGGATCGAAATCCTGCACGCCGAGGCTGGCGCGGTTGAAGCCCTCGCGGGCGAGCACCGCCACCTTGTCGGCATCCATCACCCGCGGGTCGATCTCGATGGCGATCTCGGCATCGTCGGCGAAGGCGAAGACATCGCGCAGCGCCAGCATGATCGCGGCGAAGTCCTCATCCGCCAGCATGGTGGGCGTGCCGCCGCCGAAATGCAGGTGGCTCAGCTTCATCCGTCCCGGCAGGTGGCGGGCGACAAGGCCGATCTCGTCCACGAGCCGGTCGGCATAGGCCTTCACCGGCGTGCGGCTGCGCGCCACGGCGGTCTGGCAGCCGCAATAGAGGCAAAGCTCGGCGCAGAACGGAACGTGGATGTAGACCGAGACCGTGCCGTCCGGCCGCAGCTCCTTGAGCCAGCGGGCATAGGTCGCGGCATCGACCTCCGGGGAGAAGTGCGGCGCGGTGGGGTAGCTGGTGTAGCGCGGCACCGGTTGCCCGTAGCGGGCGAGAACAGTGTTCGTATCGGGGCAGGTGATATCGGGGCAGGTCATGCCGGCGACCATGCCGCCGGCTGCCGGCTTGCGCCTTGATGTGGCGCAAGCCCTTGTTCCTTCAGGTGCTTGTTCCGTCTTCCCGCTCAGTAGGAGAGGAAGGCGCCGGCGAAGATGCCCTGGGCCCGGTCGTCGCCCGCAAGCTTCCAGCGATACTGGAGCGTGAAGTCGAGGTAGGAGCGCGGAGCGGTGTATTCGTCCTCGTTGAACCAGTAGCGGGCGGTGATGCCCGGACCGATGCCCATGGCGAACGGCGTCGCATAGGCGGTGTCGTAGCCGCCGCCGATGGCGAGATAAGGCCACAGCACCAGATGGTCGGAGATGGCGTCCATCCGGAAGGCCTGGCCGTAGCGGCCTTCGAAGGTGGCCACCGTCTCCGGCAGGCTCACGAAGTAATTGTAGTCCGCATAGATCTGCCAGGCCCGCCAATTGTCCACGTCGACCCGAAGGTCGGTGCCCTCAGCCTTGGAATAGGCGGCGCGCAGCAGAAGATCGTTGCGGGAATACTGGCCGACCGGGAAGAGGTAGGAGATCTCGAACACCAGGTTCTCGGTCGAGAACGGCTTCCAGCGCGCACCGACCGAGCCCTGGATGGTGTCGAAGCCGGTGGCTCCGCCATTGTCCGCATAGACTGTGCCGAAGCTACGCACGAACAGCTCGAAGATCGAGCCGTCGCGATAGCCGATTCCGGGCGGGCGCCAGTAGATTTCGCCGCCCGCGCCCACCGTGTGGTTGGCGCCGTTCGATGTCTGCGGGACGAGGTAGGACCCGGGCGCCACGCCCACCGGGCCGTAGCTTACCGAAGCGTAGGCGCCCCAGGTGCGCGTCAGCTCGGCCACCTCGCGCCTGAGGCCGAAGAGATATTGCGGATCGAGCTGGAGCTTGCCGTCCCGCGCCTCGTCGATGGCCGACTTGAAGTAATCGACCGCCTCCGCATTGTGATAGGTGCGGCGGGCATTGTACGCGGCATTGATGAGGTTGGTGCCGCGCAGCCGCCAGCGGCTGTTCGCCTCGGAGAAATATTCGTAGGCGAGCTCGTCCTCGCCCGCCTGGCTCGCCAGCACCGCGAGGTCCACCGCCTTCAGACCGCGCAGGGCACCGCTGTTGTAGGCATTCTGGAACAGCGCGCGCGCCTCGTCCTTGCGGCCGAGCTGGGAGAGCACGCCGATGCGGGCGGAGAGCATCGCCATCCGCTCCTGCGAGGTGCGCGCCCGGGCCGCGGCCCGGGTGAAGGCCGCGAGCGCCCCTTCCTTGTCGTCGAGCGCGAGGGAGGCGAAGCCGATGCGCGCCTGGACCTCGTAGCTGTCCTCGTTGGCGTATGGCTCGAGCGCCCAGATCGCGATTTCCGGCTGCTTGGCGGACAGCGCCGCGTCGGCGAGGCCGAGGCGCACGATGCGCACCTGGGCCGGCGGCAGGTTGGGGGAGCCCAGCGCCGCCTTGTAATCGGCGACGGCGCCAGAGAAGTCCTTGGCCTGCATGCGCAGGTTGGCCCGCTGCACCAGCAGGGTGGCGTCGCGCGGGCTTGCCGCGAGCAGCCGGCTCGCCACCGCCTCGGCCTCGCCGTAGCGGCCGGCCGACGACAGGGCGTTGAGGAGCAGGGTCTGGTAATTGCGGTTGCCGGGCTCGGCATTCACTGCGCGGCGCGCCTCGGCGATGGCGGTCGCATAGTCCTTGCGGCCGAACGCGGCATAGGCGGCACTGGCGGCGGCATAGCCGGGGGAGCCCGGATTGAGGCCGGCGACGCCCGGCGCCTGCATCTGCGGATTGGCGAACACCGAGCAGATGACGCCGTAGCTGGTCGGCTGGCACAGCACGGCGGGTTGCTGGAGGGACGGCTTGGCGGCGTTCGGCGCCTTCACCTGCGCCTCCGCCTGCTTGCGCAGGACGCCGACCTCCTTGTTCTTGTCGGCGTCGAGGGCTTCGAGCGCCTTCAGCGCCTCCTCGGGCTTGCCGGCCGCCATGGCGGCGTTCGCGGCGATGAGCCGGTAGTTCAGCTCCTCGAGGTCGGTCAGCAGGTTGCTGTTGAGCACGGTGTCGAATTCGCGCGCCGCCTCGTCGCGCTGGCCGGTCTTCTGCAGCAGCCACGCGCGCAGGATGTGGGGCAGCGGCTCGTTCGGATTGTCCGCGACGGCGCCCGAGGCCGCCGTCTCCGCGTCCTTGAACTGGCCGGCGGCCATCAGCGCATCGATGAGGACGATGCGGAAGATGAGCGCGTCCGGCGCCCGCTCCACCGCCTGCCGCGCCGAGGTGACGGCGGTCGAGGCCTTGCCCCGGCCGATGTCCTTGATGGCCTGCACGGCCATCGGCTCGGCGAGGCGCTTGTCGTTGGCCGCGCGCAGGGCGATCAAAGAGGGGTCGTTGTCGCCCTGGCTGATGGCGTCGCGGATGGCGACATCCAGCTCCTTGTACTTCTTGGAGCGATCGAGCGAATCGATCAGCAGGCGCCGCCACTGGGCATTGCCGGGATTTTCCTTCAGCGCTTCCCGGATGCGCGCCTCGGAGAGGTTGTCATTTCCCTCGCGATAGGCGCCGAAGGCTTCGAGCGCGGCATCGTAGCCGGGGGTGTCGCTGACACCGCCGCCGGGCGGCGTGGTTGCCGGGATGAGGCTGCAGGACGGGCCATAGGGCGTGTCGGTGCACTTCTGGAACGGCACCGGCAGCGTCTGGGCGGCATTGGCCGGGACGACTTTCGGATTGCGCTCCTGCGCGCGGGCGACACGCAGGCGCGCCTGCACCGCCGCATCGGGCTCCACCGGTTCCAGAAGCTTGATTGCCCGCTGGGGGTGGCCGGCGGCGATGGCGGCATCCGCCATGACGAGGCGCGCATCGTGGGCGGTGGGCCCGGTGAGCACCTCGTCCTTCAATGCCGTGTCGAAATCCTGTTCCGCCTCCGCCACCTTGCCGAGGCGCAGCCGGACATAGCCGCGCAGCGTGCGCGGCAGGAAAGACTGCGGATCCACCTGGATGGCTTCGCTCGCCGCCTTGTCGGCCGCCTCCAGCTGGCCGTCCGCGAGCAGCGTGTAGACGAGCAGCACGCGATAGCTGAGGTCGTCGGGCACCAGCGCGACGGCCTTGCGGGCCTGCTCGATGGCGGCCTTCGGGTTGGATGCCTCCAGCGCCTTGTTCGCGGCGACAGAGGGCTCCTGCGCCAGCACGCGGCTCTGCGCGCGAACCCGGGCCGTGAGCGCCTGGTCGGTGATGCCGGCGGCGATGGCCGCGTTGCCGGCGACGACCGCTTCGGCGGTCTTGCCCTGGGCATCCAGCGCATCCATCAGCAGCAGCCAGAGCCGCGGCACATCGGGACGCAGCTTGAGCGCCTCGCGGGCATTGGTCACGACGTCCGCATATCTCTTCTCGCGTTGGGCCGCATAAGCGCGATCCGCTGCCGCCCACGCCGCTCCGGTCAGTTCCGGCGGCTGCGGCGCTGGAGTAGCCTGCGGCGCCTGTTGAGCCTGCGGCGCTTGCTGGGCCAGAGGCGCTTGCGACGGCTGGGGCGACTGCGCCCATGCCGGTCCCGCCGCGAGCATCAGCGCCGCGATCGATGTCGCCAGCACGTGGCCGAGAGCGATGTCGCGCAGGAGCCTCTTCCGATCCCGGTCGAGGGTGAGCGCAGGGGAGGTGCGGAAGTGAATGGCGGTGGTCATGGGGCCACCTTGGCATCGATTACTTAAATGGCGGTTAACCTTAACAGGAAGGGTTAATAATCGGATGCCGTAAAGGGATCATTTACTTTGATGGCGCGTGTGTTGCCAAAGCGTAAACGAAAACGGCGCGCGAGGAGGCGTTCCTCGCGCGCCGTTAACACTTTGGCAGGAGACCTTAACGAAATCGCTATCGGCGAACCGCTGCCAGCATCCGGTCGCGCCAGGTCTGGGGCGGCATGATGGAGGGCACGTCCCACTGGTCCGTCGCCTGCGGGCCGCTGTGGAACGGTCCCTCGTTGAACTGCCAGAGCAGCACCTGCGGCGGGCTCTTCGCGAAGTCGGGCGAGGTCACGTATTGCAGGAAGGTCGCCCACGGGCCCACATTGCCCGGGTTCCAGGTGAGCGACACCGGCCGGTCGAGGGCGTTCGACAGCTTCTGCGGGAAGCCGAGATAGGGCTGGACGAAGCTGTTGCCGATGATGTGCACCGGCGCGGGAGCCGAATCCACCAGCGAGGTCTTGGCCGGCGCCGGCGTGCGCACAGTGTAGAGGTCCGGCCCGATCTGTTTCTGCTGGTCCGGTGTGAGGAAACGCTGGGCGAGATCGCCGAGGTGACGCTGCGTGACCCATTCGCCGAGTTTGTCGCCGGGCGGGCTGCCGGCGAGCTTGCCGACCTTGGCCTTGATGGCCTGCGCCACCGCATCCGCCGCCGCCTCGGAGGCCCAGGCGGTCCAGTGGTAATCGGCGCGGTAGAAGCTGGTCTGCTTGCCTGTCTGTACCGACTTCAAGGCCGGGCGCAGGTCCACAGTGTCGATGCCGGCCTTCCTCAGCTGGTCGATGATGAAGTCGTACTGGCCGACGACGTCGGCAGAAACCGTCGTCCCGTCCGGCAGCTTCTCCTTGTAGAAGGGCGCCTTCATGGGCACGACCATGACCATCAGGGTCACGTTGCGTGTCGCAAGCGCCGCCTTTGCCTCCTGCAGCAGCGCGACGTTGGCGGTGATGGCGGCGCGGTTGAGCACGGTTATGCTCTCCCAGCCGGGAAACAACCAGCCGTCCTTGCCCGAGATGATGCCGCTGTTCTGCGCCGCCGCCGGGGTGGGCAGGCCGGCAATTCCCGCCACCAGCAGGCCGCCCGCCAGCATGGTTCCAGCCAGGAGGCGGCGGCGGGTGAACGCGCGTCCAGCACCGGCGACCTTCGTCATTTCGCATCTCCCAGAAAGCGGCGCTCGACATCCGTCAGCGGCCGGGTGAGTGCCCGCATGGGGAATTCCCACACCACGAGGCGCGTTTCAGTCAAAATCTGCGGCTCGTCCATCAGAAGTTCGAGAAGCTGGCCGGCAAAGCCGGAGCCGTCGCGGCTCTTCTGCGCCACCTCATGACCTGAGGCGGTCTGGAGAAATTCGAGGAAGCCGGAATTGCGCGAGAAGGAAGAGCCGGCGAGCACCACCTGCGGTCCCGGTACGTCATCCAGCAGCCCGCCGGTGCGGGTGATGGCGGCGGACACCTCCGGCTCGTGGTCCGGCTCGGGGCCGGACCAGCGCCAGGTGCGTTCTAGCCCGGCGAGCCGCATGAGGTCGCCGACGCGCGGCTGGGGTGGGCTCTCCGAAAGGGTGATCTTCTGCGTGCCCGCACCGATGCGCTTGCGCACCGCCTCCGCCACCCGGTTGGCGGCAAGCTTCGCGCCGGCGACGTTCCAATGGGTGTCGGTGCGCAGGAAGCCGTCGGCGCCGGGGAAGCCGGGCGCGATCTCCACCTGATCGAGCCCCAGCGCGCGGCTCTGCGCCCACCATGCATCAAACCGCCAGCGCGCCTCGCCGGAGACCGAGGCGCCGCACAGATGATCGGCCGCCAGAATCGCCTTGTCCGGAACGGGGAGCACCACGAGGGCGACGTTTCGCGCCGCGAACTGGTCGCGGATCTTCGCCGCGATCTTCAGCCGGGTTTCGAAATTGGCTCGCGCCTGCGGCGTCTCGATCATCTCCTCGCGGTAGAACAGCCAGCCGGGGCAGCCGGCGCGCACAAGATCACCGGCATCTCCCAGCACCTTGTAGCCGAGGCCGGAGACCACATCCTCCAGCTCCGTCAGCCTGGGCAGTGCTGCCGTGATCTGTTTGTCGAGCACCGCGGTGAAGCGGCCGGTCAGGACATTCTCCGGGGACGCCGCCGCCGCGAGCGCCGTGCGCGCCTCCTCGCCTTTCAGGTGCACGGCGACGAAGCCGAGGCCGGTCAGCATCAGCGCCAGGAAGGCGAGGGTTGCGAGGGCGCGGGCGAGATGCGGCATCGTCCCCCCTCAGAACTGGAAATAGAGGAAGGGCACCACCATCCGCCCCTGCAGCACCAGCACGGCGAACAGGAACAAAGGCAGCGCCGTCCAGGCGCGCAGCCAATGGCCGGGATTGGGCGCGGAGGGATCGATGCGCATGAGCTTCGGCAAATAGACGAGGCCGATGCCGAGCACGACTGTCGCGATCTCCACCGGCCGGATGGCCGCGCCCATGGCAGGGCTCAGTGGGATGCCGTTGGTACCGGCGAGGCCGGAAAAGATCACCCCCGCCTCGGCCCAGCTCTGCGCGCGGAACAGCGCCCAGCCGACCATGACGAAGGCGAGCGTGAGGACGTGCCCCGCAAGCGTCCCCGTTCCCGGCAGGCCGAGATTCTTCCACACCCGTCCCACCATGAGCCCGAATCCATGCCAGAGGCCCCAGACGAGGAAGGTCCAACTCGCCCCGTGCCAGAGGCCGCCGAGGCCCATGGTGATGAGGAGGTTGGTGGACACTCGGCCCGTGGACCCGCGATTGCCGCCCAGGGGAATGTAGAGATAGTCCCGCAGCCAGCTCGACAGCGAGATGTGCCAGCGCCGCCAGAACTCGGCCAGCGAGGTGGAGAGATACGGGTTGTCGAAATTCTCCGGGAATTTCAGCCCCACCATCAGGCCGAGGCCGATGGCCATGGCGCTGTAGCCGGAGAAGTCGAAATAGAGCTGGAGCGTGTAGCCGGTGACGGAGAGCAGCACATCCGCCGTGGTGGGATGGGCGATGGCGTAGCCGGCATCCACCATGGGCGCGAGCGTATCGGCGATCAGCACCTTCTGGGCGAAGCCGAGCATGAAGCGCTCGACGCCGAACATGAATTCGGCGCGGTGGAAGGTGCGCTCCTTCAGGCGCTGCGCTACCCATTCATAGCGCACCACCGGGCCCGCCACGAGATGGCCGAACATGGACTGGTAGGTGGCATAGTTCACGAACGAGGGCTCGGCCTTCACCGTGCCGCGGAACACGTCCGTGGAATAGGAGATGGCGCCGAACACGAAGAAGGACAGGCCGATGGGCAGCAGCACGTCCGGCCAGCCCCAGACCGAGGCGGTGAGCACCTCGGTCGAATGCACTAGCATGTTGGCGTATTTGAACCAGATCAGCGACGCGAGCGGCCAGACGATGCCGATGAACAGCGCCCATCCCCGGGCCCTCCCCTCCGCGCGGGAGATCCACAGGCCCGTCGCCCACGACCAGATGGCGATGGAGACGATGAGTGGCAGGAAGTCCGCCCGCCACCAAGCATAGAACAGCCAGGAAAAGGCGAGGATGGCGACGTTGCGCGCCATGCCCGGCGTCAGCGCATAGACGATGAGGAAGACCGGGAGGAACAGGAAGAGGAAGCTGTCGGAGGCGAAGACCATGGGCCCGGATCAGTTGCCCGGCCCGCGATAGGGCTCCGTCTCGTCGCGCTGGCCCGTCAGCTTCGGCCCGTTGGCACCGGGCAGGAGGAACAGGCTGTAATGGTCGCCGGCCTTCAGCTGCGGCAGCTTCAGCGGCTGCGACACCGCCGTTCCGCAGCTCGCCGCCAGAACCGCCTCGATGGGGTTGATGGCGCGCTGGCGGGTGTCGTTTGTGGCGACGCCCTCGAACACGATGGGGCCGCCATCGGCAACCGCCACGCTTGCCGCACAGCCGGGCACCAGATTGTAGACGCGCAGCTGCGCCTTGAGGTCGTTGCGGCCCTCGGTGGGGTCGGCAATCACCACGGCCGGGCCGGCGGCCGGGACGATGACGGTGGAGAAGGCATCGGCGGGCGGAACGATGCCACCCTCGGCCGGCTTGCCGGCAATGCTGACGGCGAGCGGGGTGCCGCCCTTCACGATGCGGTAGATGGTGGCGGTGTCTCCGGCGGGAACGGCCGCAGCCGCCGCGCTGCCGATTGAGATGGGCGCGCCGCTCGCGGCAAGGTCCACCACCCGGACATAAGCGGAGCCGGTGGGCGGCTTCGGCGCATAAAGACGCGTCAGCTCCTGCGCAGCCGCGGGAGCAGCAAGAGCGGCAAGCGCAAAGGTCGCCAGCGCGAACCGCCGCATGGCGCGGCCCGAAACGGTCAAAGCGGCATTGGACGCGGGCATGAGCGCGATCCCGGACTGACCGGCAGACCCTGCGCCGGTTTCACCTGCGACAGTTAGGGGTTGCATCCCGTCAAGGCAACGGAGCGCCCCCTTCAACTGCCGTTAAGGTTACGGGATAAGGGCGACCGACGCCACCGGCTCCGCCTCAGCCGGGCGTCACGCACACTTGGCCGCCAGCGCCTGCGCGACCTTGGAGGCCGGCGTTCGACCGAGCGCTGCGGTGATCGCGCGGCCGGCGGCGGCGAGGCGGTCGAGATCGACGCCGGTCTCGATGCCGAGGCCGTTGAGCATGTAGACGAGATCCTCGGTGGCGAGATTGCCGGACGCGCCCTTGGCATAGGGACAGCCGCCGAGCCCCGCCACAGCCGAATCCACCGAGGCCACGCCGATGTCGAGGCAGGCCAGCACATTGGCCAGCGCCTGCCCGTAGGTGTCGTGGAAATGGATGGCGGTACGCTCAAGGCCGATGCGATCCGCCACCGCCCCTGTCACCGCCTGCGCCTTGTCGGGCGTACCGACGCCGATGGTGTCGCTCACCGACACCTCGTAGCAGCCCATGGCGACGAGGGCTTCCGACACCTCCACCACCTTCGCTACCGGCACCTCGCCCTGATAGGGGCAGCCGAGCGCGCAGCTCACATAGCCGCGCACGGCGACGCCGCGGGCGCGGGCGAGGTCGATGAGCGGGGTGAAGCGCTCCAGGCTCTCGGCGATGGTGCAGTTGATGTTTTTCTGCGTGAACGCCTCCGAGGCCGCGGTGAACACCGCCACCTCCTCGATGCCGCAGGCGAGCGCCAGCTCCAGCCCTTTCAGATTGGGCGCGAGCACGGTGTAGCGCACGCCGGCCCGGCGGTTGATGGCGCCCAGCACCTCGGCGGTGTCGGCCATCTGCGGTACCCATTTGGGCGAGACGAAGGAGCCGGCCTCGATCATCTTCAGCCCGGCATCGGCGAGGGCATCGATGAGCGCCATCTTGGCGTCGAGGGGCACGATGCCGGGTTCGTTCTGCAGCCCGTCGCGAGGACCGACCTCGACGATACGAACGGAAGCGGGGCGGGCCATCAGGCGTCCTCCAGAACCAGAAGCTCGGCGCCCTCGTCCACGAGGTCGCCCACGGCGAATTTCAGCGCCTTCACCTTGCCGTCGCGGGGCGCGGCAACCGTATGCTCCATCTTCATCGCCTCCACCACCACGAGGGCGGCGCCCTTGGTCACCTCCTGCCCCTCCTCCACCGCGATGCGGATGATGGTGCCGGGCATGGGCGCGACGAGCCGGCCGGCGGTGCCGGTGGCCGCCTGCGAGGCGAGGCGCGGGTCGATGAAGTCCACCGCATGTTCCCCGCCGCGCACGAACACGGTGAGGCGATTGCCGGTGCGGATCACCCGCGCCGACAGGGCCACCCCGTCGAGGCGGGCGCGCAGGCTGCCGTCCCCCTCCGCCTCGCCCTCCACCGCCACGTCGCCGCCGGGCAGGGCCAGAATGAAGCCGTGGGGGCGGAAATGGGCGCGGACGGCGATGCGCTCATCACGGTCGGCGAAGGTGAGGTCCACATGGGCGTCACGGTTGAGCCGCCAGCCGGGCGCGAGGCCCCAGGGCGACCACGGATCGGCCGCATCCACCGTCTCGGCGGACTGGCGCGCCTCCTCCTTCAGGACGAAGAGGGCGGCGAGTGCCAGCACCGTGTCATCCACCGGCGCTGGCGCGGGCAGCAGCACGTCCTGATGGCGGGCAATGAAATTGGTGTCGAGTTCGGCCGCCGCAAACGCCGGATGCGCGGCGATGGCCTTGAGGAACACCCGGTTGGTGGCGAGCCCCACCACCTCGGTCGCGGCGAGCGCCGCCTCCAGTCGCCGCACCGCCTCCAGACGGTCGGCGCCGGAGACGATGATCTTGGCGATCATCGGATCGTAGTGGATGGAGACCGTATCCCCGGCCCGCACGCCGGTATCCACCCGCGTGTGGGCGAGATGGGAGGGCAGGACGAGATGGTCCAGCCGGCCTACCTGAGGCAGGAAGTCCCGCGCCGGGTCCTCCGCATAGAGCCGCACCTCGATGGCGTGGCCCTCAAGGGGAATTTCCTCCTGCGTCAGCGGCAGGGTCTCGCCCTGCGCGACGCGGATCTGCCATTGCACCAGATCCTGCCCGGTGATGGCTTCCGTCACCGGATGCTCCACCTGCAGGCGGGTGTTCATCTCCATGAAGTAGAAATGCTCGCCCTCGGCGATGAACTCCACCGTGCCGGCGCCGCGATAGCCGACCGCCTTGGCCGCATCCACCGCCGCCTTGCCCATGGCGGCGCGGCGCTCCGGCGTCATGCCGGGGGCGGGGGCTTCCTCCACCACCTTCTGGTGGCGACGCTGGATGGAGCAGTCGCGCTCGTGGAGATAGACGCAATTGCCGTGGCTGTCGGCGAAGACCTGCACCTCGATGTGGCGCGGGGTGGTGAGATATTTCTCCACCAGCACCTTGTCGTCGCCGAAGGCGCTCTTCGCCTCGCGCTGGGCGGAGGCGAGGGCCTCGGCGAATTCGTCCGCCGCCCGCACCACCTTCATGCCCTTGCCGCCACCGCCGGCCGAGGCCTTGATGAGTACCGGGAAGCCGATGCGCTCCGCCTCGCGGGCGAGCAGCGCGGCATCCTGATCCTCGCCGTGATAGCCGGGCACAAGCGGTACGCCCGCTTTCTCCATCAGCGCCTTGGCGGCGCTCTTGGAGCCCATGGCGCGGATGGCCGAGGCCGGCGGGCCGACGAAGACGATGCCGGCCTGTTCGCAGGCGTCGGCGAAGGCGGCATTCTCCGAGAGGAAGCCATAGCCGGGATGGATGGCGTCCGCCCCGCTCTTCTTCGCCGCTTCGAGAATGGCGTCGATCTTGAGATAGCTTTCGCGCGCCGGCGCCGGGCCGATGGGATAGGCCTCGTCTGCCACCGCCACGTGCAGCGCGTCGGCATCGGCCTGCGAATAGACCGCGACGGTGCGCAGGCCGAGGGCCTTGGCGGTGCGCATCACGCGCACGGCGATCTCGCCGCGATTGGCGACGAGCAGGGTGCGGATGGGACGGATCATGCGGCCCCCCAATTGGGTTTTCTTTTTTCGAGGAAGGCGGTGACGCCCTCGCGGCCGTCGGCGCTGGCGCGCTGGTCGGCGATGCGATGGGCGGTGTCGGCGATGACGGCGTCGTCGAGCGGCCGGTTCACAGCGGCGACGAGTTCCTTGGTGGCGGCGAGCGCGGCGGGGCTCGCCGCCTTCAGCGCCTTCAGATGACGGGCGATGGCGGCATCCAGTTCTTCGGCGGGCACCACCTCATGGACGAGGCCCAGCTCCAGCGCCGTTGCGGCGGAAAACCGCTCGGCGGTGAGGAAATAGCGCCGCGCCCGACGCGCGCCCATGGCCCGCACCAGATAGGGGCTGATGACCGCCGGGATGAGGCCGATGCGCACCTCGGTGACGGCGAATTCCGCCTCCGGCACCGCCACCGCGATGTCGCTCGCCGCGATGAGACCGGTGGCCCCGGCGAAGGCCGAACCGTGGATGCGCACGAGGGTGGGCTTCGGCGAGAGATCGATGGTGCGCATGAGCTTCGCGAGGCCCAGCGCATCGGCGAGGTTCTCCTCCTGCGAATAGGAGGCCATGCGGCGCATCCAGTTGAGATCGCCGCCGGAGCAGAAGACCGGCCCATTGGCGCGCAACAGGATGGCGACGGCCGACGGGTCCGCGATGGCCGCCTCGTACGCCTGCGTCAGCGCGGCAATCAGCGCGTCGTCGAAGGCGTTGCGCACCTCCGGCCGGTCGAGGGTGAGGATGGCGACGCCATCTTCGACAGTTGTGGTGAGGCCAGTGCTCTGGCTCATGGATTTCGCCTTTCGCGCCCGTCCATCACATGCGGAACACGCCGAAGCGTGTCTCCTGCTCGGGGGCGTTGAGGGCGGCGGACAAAGCGAGGGCCAGCACCATGCGGGTGTCGGCCGGGTCGATCACACCGTCGTCCCACAGCCGGGCCGAGGAATAATAGGGATGGCCCTGCACCTCGTACTGGTGGCGGATGGGCGCCTTGAAGGCTTCCTCCTCCTCCGCCGGCCACGTGCCGCCGCGCCCCTCGATGCCGTCGCGCTTCACCTGCGCCAGCACCCCCGCCGCCTGCTCGCCGCCCATCACCGAGATGCGGGCATTGGGCCACATCCACAGGAAGCGCGGATCGAACGCGCGCCCGCACATGCCGTAGTTTCCGGCGCCGAAGGAATTGCCGATCACCACCGTGAACTTCGGCACGGACGCGCAGGACACGGCGGTGACGAACTTCGCGCCATCCTTGGCGATGCCGCCCGCCTCATATTTCCGCCCCACCATGAAGCCGGTGATGTTCTGCAGGAAGACGAGGGGAATATTGCGCTGGCAGCACAATTCCACGAAGTGCGCGCCCTTCAGCGCGCTCTCGGAGAAGAGGATGCCGTTGTTGGCGATGATGCCCACGGGATAGCCGAAGATGCGGGCGAAGCCTGTCACCAGCGTCGGCCCATAGAGCGGCTTGAACTCGTCGAACTCGGAGCCGTCCACGATGCGGGCGATGATCTGCCTCACGTCGAACGGCTGCTTGGGATCGGCCGAGACGACGCCGTAAATCTCCTTCGCATCGTAGAGCGGCGCGCGCGGCTCGCGGATGTCGAGTGAATGGGCTTTCGTGGTGTTGAGGTCGGCGACGATGGAGCGGGCGATGCCGAGCGCATGGGCGTCGTTCTCCGCCATGTGGTCGGCGACGCCGGAGGTGCGGGTGTGGACGTCCGCCCCGCCCAGCTCCTCGGCGGTGACGACCTCGCCGGTGGCCGCCTTCACCAGCGGCGGGCCGCCGAGGAAGATGGTGGCCTGGTTCTTCACCATGATGGACTGATCGGCCATGGCCGGCACATAGGCGCCGCCGGCGGTGCAGGAGCCCATCACTACAGCGATCTGCGGGATGCCGGCGGCGGACATGTTGGCCTGATTGAAGAAGATGCGGCCGAAATGCTCGCGGTCGGGGAAGACCTCGTCCTGGTTCGGCAGGTTCGCGCCGCCGGAATCCACGAGGTAGATGCACGGCAGGTGGTTTTCATGGGCGACGCGCTGGGCGCGCAGATGCTTCTTCACCGTCATGGGAAAATAGGTGCCGCCCTTCACCGTCGCGTCGTTGGCGACGATGACGCATTCGCGGCCGGAGACGCGGCCGATGCCGGTGATGATGCCGGCGGCGGGCACCTCGTCGTCATACATGCCGTAGCCGGCGAGCTGACTGAATTCCAGGAAGGGCGAGCCGGTGTCGAGCAGCGTGCGGATACGGTCCCGCGGGAGCAGCTTGCCGCGCTTCAGGTGCCGCTCGCGGGCGACGGCGCCGCCACCCTCCGCCACCTTCTCCACCACGGACCGAAGCTCCGCAACGGAGGCTTCCAGCGCCTCCCGGTTGCGGCGGAATGCGTCGGAGCGGCGGTCGACCGCATCCTCGATGATCGCCATGAGCGCTCTCGCCCCCAATGCCCGGGCGCGTGGCCGACCGGACCGATGATCGGCCGGAGCGCACGCCCTTTCGCCTCAAGTGAAACGACCTCCACAAGGACCGACGATCCTCGAGGAGCCCGGCTCTCGCGAACCGGCAGCGGGGCAGCCGGAGGCAAAGCGCGCCGATGCCCGCGCAGCTGGGCGCAAGGCGGCTCGGGCGTCTCCCTCGGCGCCGGTCGATGCCGGCTTGGAAACGATCGTACGTTTTTTTATTGGAGGCGCAAGGGCTTTCGCGCGGTCATTTTCGTTGGACGGCGCGCCGTCCCATCACGTCCGCGCGGCCTTGGGGAGAGAGGCGGGCCGGCGCGTCGGCTTCTCATGCACCGGCGGCTCCGCCGGGGCTGCGAGGGGCTGAAGCGGAGCCCCTCCGGTGACGCCGCCGATGACGAGCGCCGTGTAGGTGTCGACGATCTCGTCCTGGCTCAATCGGCCGCCGGGCAGGTACCACATGCAGATGCCGGTGAGCATGGAGATGATGGCGTAGGTGGCGACCTTGGGCTCGCGCACCTCGAACACGCCTTGCGCCGCACCCTGGCGCAGGATGCCCTCCAGCAGCCCCTCATAGCGCCGGCGCAGGCCGACCACGACGGCGCGATGCGCCTCGTCGAGGCTGCGGATCTCCATGTTGGCGATGAAGACGTGGGCGAGCCGCGTCATGTGATAGCGCAGGTGGAAGGCGCAGAAGACCCTGAGACGCGCCAGCGGGTCTTCGATGCCGGCGAGGTCCGCCTCGGCCTTGCCGAGCAGATCCTCCATGTGGTCGCGCACGATGTCGAACAGAAGCGTCTGCTTGTTGTCGAAATATTTGTAGAGCGAGCCGGACTGTAGTCCCACCTCGGCCGCCAGCTGCCGCAGGCTCATGGCTTCGTAGCCATGCTTGTAGATGAGCTTCACGCCCGCCTGCCGGATGGCTTCGGCGGTGCGTGCGCCGTTGGAACCGATGGTGCGCGCCATTGCCTTTTAACGTTCAGGGTCCGGCCTGGGCACAATCGCCGCAAGAGCTGACATCGAGCCCGGTCCGGACGGAAACCGCGATGGCGAACCAGCTTCCCGGCCGCCAGATGGAGGGATATCTTGCGACAAGAGCCGACGCTTGGCCAGATTGAAAAGAACGTTCGATTTTTTCTTTTGCCTGCCATTGACGATGCCGGACGCGCGGGCACGGCGCCCCCAGCCGACGCCGCCATCTGCCCGCGGGCAATCCGTCCAGGCAGAAGTCACCCTTGCATGGAAATGGCGTGGGACGCGCGCCCGCTATAGTGCACGCAACCTTCCGTATCGATATACCCGGTATCCCCGAGGATAAAATAATCGCCGCCGAATTTGAACCGGGACCGCGTTCCGGGATCGTCCTTGCTGTAGCCGCGGAACCAGAACAATGGAGACCGCCTGACGTCGATCGCCAGTGCGCCCTCCGCGCCAGCACCGAGCACGGCGCCGTCCTGATCAAGAACCACGAGGGAGAATCCGGGCGCGATCCGGCCCACCGACGCATGGTCGAGGGAGCTTGGATGATGCGGATCATGTCTCATGCCCAAAATCATCCCTGTTTCCCGCTGCCCGTACTGGTTCACAAGGGGCACTTCGAGCTTCCGCGTGACCCAGGAGACCACATCCGGCGGAAGCGGCTCTCCGCAGACCGAGACCAGCCGGAGCGCGAGCCGGTTCGGCGCTCGGGTCAGGTCCCTGCGTCGCCATGCTTTGATCTGGGACGGCGCTGCCGTGAGATTGGTGACGCGGAACTTGGACAGAACGCGATAACCCTGTGACACGTCATAGGGCCCGTCGCAAAAAAGGATCGAGCAGCCGATCAGCAACGGTCCGACAAGACCATAGAAAATTCCATACTCCCAACCTTGATCGGCCATGTTCCAGTAGACGTCTTCATCACGCACATCGAGGCCAACGCGCATACATTGCTCAAACTCAGCCAGCGCTCTCACAGGTATCATCAGGCCCAATTTGGCTGCAATCGATTTAGGCGAATATGTCATTATAAATGGATCGTTTTCCCCATACATCTCGATATCGTCCCAGGGCTCGGTCGAGTATATTGATGACCAGAACTGTTTGACGATGCCATCAATCCTGTTGATCTGCTCCCCTTCAATCAGGAATACAGGGGTCGAGGAGCCGATATAATTTCGAGCCCGCTCCACAAGCGTGCGGCTTGCGACGATCACCTTCGCCTCACCCGACTCCAATCGGGAATTCACTGCCGACGTGGCATAGGTGGAAAACAGCGGCATATAGACTGCGCCCAGGCGCCAGATGGCCAGAGCGGCGATGACCAGCTCAACTCCCTTCGGCAGCATGACAGCGACGCAGTCGCCCTTCCTCACTCCGACGGATGCCAGGACTCGGGCGAAGCGAGCCGAATACTCCGCCAGCCTGCCAAAGCTTAGTTCCGACGTTTGGCCCGAAACGGTTTCATGAATCATGGCCGGCTGCGCCCGCTTGCCGGGCAGATGCCGGTCGCAAAGCAGATGGGCGAGGGCAATCGCGTCCCCCCGGTATTCGGGGCGCCGGTACAGGCTCGGATTGGAGGTGTGATCGGCTTCCGCAACGCCGCCGGCCTGGCTCCCGCCCGCGCGATTTCCGGCGTCCAGCAGAAATTGACCCAGGGAATAGTATCGACTGGCCGGATCGTAGGCCAGCAAGCCCTCATGGACGAGCGCGGCGGCAAGGCGGTGCGTCGTCGCCCTGGACAGTCCGGTGCCGGTCACGAGCTCGGCCAGGCGCGCGCCCTGCGTCCGCGCGCCAGCCACGATGCGGAGCACGGAAACAGCACGGGAAAGGCTTTGGGCCCCCTTTGGCGAGCCTGGGTCCATATCCGAAGGAGAAGACATGTCTCAATATGTGAGATGTTTCTGATGGGTTCGCAATAATTTTCTCGATCGCAGAAAGATACCCTTGAAAGATTCAAACGGTCGTTCGATAATGATCCTAATCAGCGTCCCATAATATGGGATAGCGGCTCATAGAAGCCAAACCCGCGGCGCGGGATAGGGAGGGGATCATGTCGCTACCTGCCGCTTCGGCCGGGGCTGCAGCGGGCGTGTCTGCCCTGCTTGATGTCCAGAATATCTCGCTCCGCTTCGGAGGCCTCAAGGCGCTGTCCGACGTCAGCTTCCATGTGCGTCCGGGCGAGTTGTTCTCCATCATCGGCCCCAACGGCGCCGGCAAGACATCCATGCTGAACTGCATCTCCGGCCGCTACACGCCGAGCGACGGCCGCGTGGTGTTCGACGGTGCCGACGTGACCAAGCTGAAGCCCAACCGCCGCGCGGAAATCGGCATCGGACGCACCTTCCAGAACCTCGCCCTGTTCAGCCATATGAGCGTGCTCGACAACATCATGGTCGGCCGCCATCACCTCCTGAAGAACAACTTCTTCACCGGCGCGCTCTACTGGATCGGCGGCGCGCAGAAGGAAGAGCTGGAACATCGCCGCAAGGTGGAGGAGGTCATCGACTTTCTCGATATCCAGCATGTGCGCAAGGCCACCGCCGGCACCCTCTCCTACGGGCTTCGCAAGCGCGTGGAACTCGCCCGCGCGGTGGCGCTGGAGCCCAAGCTCATTCTCCTCGACGAGCCCATGGCGGGCATGAACCTCGAGGAGAAGGAGGACATGGCCCGCTACATCGTCGATCTCAACGAGGAATGGGGCATGACGATCATCATGATCGAGCATGACATGGGCGTGGTGATGGACATCTCCCACCGGGTGATGGTGCTCGATTTCGGCCGCAAGCTGGTGGAGGGCGAGCCCGCCGCCGTGCTGGCGGATCCGCACGTTCGCAAGGCCTACCTCGGCGAGGAGGACCTTGAGATCGAAGAGGCGGCGCCCGCCGCCGTGTCCGCATGATGCGGCAAGGCTGAGGCGCACCATGGCTCCCGTTCCCGCCTATCCCGACGTCACGGTCCACGACACCCTGCCGAAGCTGCTGCGGCTGAACGCGAAAGCCCACGCCGGCGAGACGTGGCTGCGCGAGAAGGACCTCGGCATCTGGATTTCCTACACCTGGGGCGAGGTCGCGACCCGCGTGCGCGACGTGACCCTGGGCCTCACCACGCTCGGCGTTTCCCGTGGTGACGTGATCGGCCTCATCGGCGACAACCGGCCGGAATGGCTGATGGGCGAGATCGCCGCCCATGCCATCGGCGGCCTGAGCCTGGGCATCTATCGCGATGCGCTGGGTGACGAGGTGGCCTATCTCGTCACTTACGCAGATGTTGCGGTGGTCTTCGCCGAGGACGAGGAGCAGGTCGACAAGCTTCTCTCGCTCGACGAGAAGATCCCCACCGTCCGGCACATCGTCTATTCCGACCCGCGCGGCATCCGCAAATATGACGATCCGCGCCTCATCTCGCTGAAAGAGCTGGAGAAGCGGGGTGCCGAGGTGGCCGCCCGCGATGCCGGTGCCTACGACCGCCTCGTGGATGCCGGCAAGGGCGAGGATGTGGCCATCCTCTGCACCACGTCGGGCACCACCTCCCACCCCAAGCTCGCCATGCTCACCGGCGGCGCGCTGCTGAGGCATTGCCGGGCCTATCTGGACATGGACCCGCGCCTGCCCACCGACGAATATGTCAGTGTTCTGCAGATGCCGTGGATCATGGAGCAGATCTACGCCTTCGGTCAGGCGCTCATCTCCCGCATGAAGGTGAACTTCGTGGAGGAGCAGGAGACGCTGATGGCCGACATGCGGGAGATCGGCCCCTCCTTCGTGCTGTTCGCCCCCCGCGTGTGGGAGCAGATCGCCGCCGATGTGCGCTCGCGCATGATGGATTCCTCCGCCCTGAAGCGCGGCATGTTTGACCTCGGCATGAAGCTCGGTCTGAAGGCGCTGGACGAGGGGCGGCGCTCGCCGCTCGCCGACTTCATCCTGTTCCGCGCGCTCAGGGACCGGCTCGGCTTCTCGCACCTGAAATCCGCTGCCACGGGCGGCGCGGCATTGGGGCCGGACACCTTCCGTTTCTTCCTGGCGCTGGGCGTGCCCATGCGCCAGCTCTACGGCCAGACCGAGCTGCTCGGCGCCTACACGCTGCACAAGGAAAAGGACGTCGACTTCGACACGGTGGGCGTGCCGTTCGAGGGCGTTGAGATCCGCATCGACGATCCCGATCCCAACGGCCTCGGCGAGGTGGTCACACGGCACGCCAACATGTTCACCGGCTACTTCCGCAACGACGAGGAAACGAAAAAGTCCTTCGCCGAGGAAGGCTGGATGCGCACGGGTGATGCCGGCTTCTTCAACGGCAAGGGCCATCTCGTCGTCATCGACCGCATCCGCGACATGGCGAAGACCTCGCACAATGATCGCTTCTCGCCGCAATATATCGAGAACAAGCTGAAGTTCTCGCCCTATGTGGCCGAGGCGGTGGTGCTGGGCGACGGGCGCGACAGCCTCGCCGCGCTCATCTGCATCCGCTTCTCCATCGTCTCCAAGTGGGCGGAGAAGAACCGCATCTCGTTCACCACCTATACGGACCTCTCGGCGCGACCCGAAGTCATCGCGCTTCTGAAGAAGGAAGTGGAGGGGGTGAACCGCACCCTCGCCGAGAAGCAGCGCATCGGCCGTTTCCTCCTCCTCTACAAGGAGCTGGACGCCGACGATGGTGAACTGACCCGCACCCGCAAGGTGCGCCGCGGCGTCATCAACGAGCGCTACGGCACCATCATCGACGCCATGTACGAGGGGCAGAAGGTGATCGACGTGGACACCACCATCACCTTCCAGGACGGCACCCGCCAGCGCATCAAGACCAAGCTAGACGTCATCGACCTCGGCGCCCCGCCGCCGGTGAAGGATGACGGAAAAAGGAGGGCGGCGTGATGCAATCCCAGCTCCTGCTTCAGCTCATCATCAACGGGCTCATCATCGGCACGCTCTATGGCGTGGTCGGCATGTGTTTCGTGCTCATCTACAAGGCCTCGCAGGTGGTGAACTTCGCCCAGGGCGAGTTCCTGCTCATCGGCGCCTGGACCTGCTGGTGGCTGCTGACCGCCTGGAACATCCCCTTCTTCTGGGGCTTCCTCATCGCCGTCTGCTTCATGATGGTTTTCGGCATCGCCGTGCAAATGATCGTGCTGCGCCCCCTCATCGGCGAGCCGATCATCTCCGTCATCATGGTGACGATCGGCCTCTCCATTTTCTTCCAGGCGCTGATGAAGTGGATGTTCGGCACCTTCGCGCAGCCGTTCCCGCCCATCTTCCCGGTGGCACAGGTGAACATCCTGGGGCTGCAGGTGCAGACGGCCTATCTCATGTCCACGGGCGTCAGCCTCGCGATCATGGCGGGCTTCGCTTGGTTCTTCAAATATTCCCGGCTCGGCCTCGCCATGCGGGCCACCGCCTTCTCCCAGCAGGTCGCGCAGTCCCTCGGCATCTCGGTGCGGCAGGTGTTCGCGCTCTCCTGGGGGATATCGGCGGCGGTCTCGGCGGTCGCCGGCGTGGTGGTGGGCATCGTCAACGGCGTGTCGTCGGCCCTCTCCTACTTCGGCATCAAGGTGTTTCCGGCGGTGATCCTCGGCGGCCTCGACAGCGTGTTCGGCGCGGTGGTGGGCGGCCTCATCGTCGGCCTCTTGGAAAACCTCGGGCAGTACGTGGACAGCCAGTATCTGAAGTGGGGCAACCTCTACGAGATCATCCCCTTCTACGCCCTGATCATCATCCTGATGATCAAGCCCTACGGGCTGTTCGGCACCCGCGACATCGAGAGGGTCTGAGGTCATGGCGCTCACCTCCCTGCGGCCGTGCGGCGACTATCGCACCAGCTACAAGGCCGACCAGACCATCTTCCAGACGCGGCTGACGCTGGTCTTCGTCATCCTCGCCATCGTGGCCCTGTGCTGCGCGCCGCTGTTCGCCTCGCGCTACGTGCTGAGCCTGATGATCCAGATCGGCTATCTCGGCATCGCCGCGCTGGGGCTGAACATCCTGGTCGGATTTTCCGGTCAGATCTCCATCGGCCACGCGGTGTTCTTCGGCTTCGGCGGCTTCGCTTCCGCTTATCTGGCCAACAAGGGCGTGCCGGTTCCGCTCGCCATCGTGCTGGCCGGGCTGTGGACCACGGTGGTGGGCCTCATCTTCGGCCTGCCGGCGGCACGGGTGAAGGGGCTCTACCTTGCCATCGCGACGCTTGCCGCCCAGTTCATCCTGCAGGACTTCTTCGTGCGCGCCGAATGGTTCACCGGCGGCACCCACGGCGCCATCGCCGCGCCCTTCACCCTGTTCGGCTACGATCTGTCTGGCGACGACAAATACTTCTACGTGGTGCTGTTCTTCGTGGTCGTCGGCTATATCGGCGCCACCAATCTCATGCGCAGCCGCGACGGGCGGGCGCTGATCGCCGTGCGAGACCATTATCTCTCCGCCGAGATGATGGGCGTGAACCTCACCAAGTACCGCACCATGGCGTTCGGCATCTCGTCCTTCTACGCCGGTATCGGCGGGGCGCTCTATGCGCACTATGTGGGCTTCATGTCGGTGGAGGGGCTCGACATCCTCTTCTCCATCCAGTTCCTCGGCATGATCATCATCGGCGGGCTCGGCTCCATCATGGGCTCGCTGATGGGCACCGTGTTCATGGTGCTGCTGCCCGAGGCCACCGGCTGGCTCGCCTCCGCGCTGCAGGGCTCGGCCATCGACCAGGCGCTGCACCTCAAAGACGGCATCACCTACATGCGCGAGATGCTGATCGGCCTCACCATCATCCTCTTCCTCATCTTCGAGCCGGACGGCCTCGCCCACCGCTGGCGCCTTATCAAGGCCTACTGGAAGCTCTATCCCTTCTCCTATTGATGCGTAGCTTGACCGACTGAACCCACGCCGAGGCGGCGCAGACCGCCCGGCCCCGAGGAAACCCAAGGAGCCACAGATGAAGCGACTGACCCTTTCCCTGGTCTCTGCGTTGGCGATTGCCGCAGCGACGCCCGCGCTCGCGCAGTCGATCAACATCGGCCATCTCGCCGATTATTCCGGCGGCACCTCGGACGTGGGCCAGCCCTACGGTCAGGGCATCCAGGACACCATCGCCTGGATCAATGCCAATGGCGGCGTGAACGGCAAGAAGATCAATTCCGACTTCAACGAATACGGCTACCAGGTGCCGCGCGCGCTGGCCGCCTTCAAGAAGTGGGTGGGCACCGACAAGGTGGTCGCCATCCAGGGCTGGGGCACCGCCGATACCGAAGCCCTCGTGGGCATGGTGACGAAGGAGGAGATTCCCTATTACTCGGGCTCCTACTCCGCCTCCCTCACCGATCCCGTGGGCAAGGTGAACGCCAAGAGCGAGCGCGCCGCGCCGTTCAACTTCTTCTACGGCCCGTCCTACTCGGACGCCGCCCGCGCCATGGTGCAGTGGGCCGCCGACGACTGGAAGAAGAAGGGCAAGCCCGGCAAGCCCAAGTGGGTCCACATGGGCGCCAACCACCCCTACCCGAACTCGCCCAAGGAAGCGGCGGCGGAATATGCCAAGTCGCTCGGCTTCGAGGTGCTCGATCCGATCACCTTCGCCCTCACGCCGGGTGACTACACGCCCCAGTGCCTGACGCTGAAGCAGTCCGGCGCCAACTACGCGTATCTCGGCAACACCGCCGGCTCCAACATCTCGGTGCTGAAGGCATGCAAGACCGCCGGCGTGGACGTGCAGTTCCTCGGCAATGTGTGGGGCATGGACGAGAACGCCATGAAGGCCGCCGGTGAGGCCGCCAACGGCGTCGTCTTCCCGGTGCGCACCGCCGTGACCTGGAACGGCTCGGCCCCCGGCCTTGCCACCGCCAAGGAGATTTCCAAGATGTCGGATGCCTCGGGCGCGGCCTATCGCCCGGTGCACTATCTCGCGGCCATCTGCACCGCTCTCTACATGAAGGAAGCCATGGAGTGGGCGGACAAGAACGGCGGCGTGACCGGCGTGAAGATCCGCGACGGCATGTACCAGAAGAAGGACTGGGTGCCGAAGGGCATGGACGGCGTGTGCAATCCCTCCACCTGGACCGCCACCGACCATCGCCCCACCACCCGCGTGGACCTCTACCGCTCCGTGGTGACGGGCGCCACCGACGCCTCCGTGGCTGACCTCGTGAAGGCCGGCACCATCAAGCTCGAAAAGGTCGCCACCATCGACCTGCCGCGCAAGACGGAACTGCAGGGCTGGTGAGGCCCCGCACGCCTGCCCGGCTCTCTTTTCCGCTTGCGGGGGGAGGGTTGGACGGGCCCCGGGGGCAAGTGAGCCTTGCCTCCACCTGGATCGACGTCATGCCCCGGCTTGTCCGGGGCATCCACCCATCCGCCGCAGCCGTGCTCGTCCTTCAGGGACGGCGCTGTCTCAGGGGTGGATCCCCCGGACAGGCCGGGGGATGACGGTCTGGCAAGGGAATTGGAGACCGCCATGGCCGAGGCCGCACTGAAGTTCGAACCCGCCGCCGAGACCGCGCCCCCGCTCCTGTCGGTGGACAATATCGAGGTGGTCTATAACGACGTCATCCTCGTCCTGCGCGGCCTTTCCCTGAAGGTGCCGAAGGGCCAGATCGTCGCTTTGCTCGGCTCCAACGGCGCCGGCAAGTCCACCACGCTGAAGGCGATCTCCGGCCTGCTCCGCACGGAGGACGGCGAGATCACCCGCGGCGACGTCACCTTCATGGGCGAGCGCATCAACGGCATCGAGCCGGACAGGATCGTCCGCCGCGGCATCTTCCAGGTGATGGAGGGGCGCCGCATCATCGCCGACATGACCTGCCTCGAAAACCTGCGCCTCGGCGCCTTCACCCGGCGCGACAACGAGGTGAAGAGCGACATCGAGCGCGTCTATGAATACTTCCCGCGCCTCAAGGAGCGCACCGGCCTCGCCGGCTATCTCTCCGGCGGCGAGCAACAGATGCTGGCCATCGGCCGTGCCATCATGTCCCGCCCCAAGCTCATCCTCATGGACGAGCCCTCCATGGGCCTGTCGCCGCTTCTGGTGAAGGAGGTGTTCTCCATCATCAAGAAGCTGAACCAGGATCTCGGCGTCACCATCCTTCTGGTGGAGCAGAATGCGCGCGTGGCGCTCTCCGTGGCGGACTACGGCTACATCATGGAGCAGGGCAAGATCGTGCTCGATGGCAGCGCCGAGATGCTGGCGACCAACGAGGACGTGAAGGAATTCTACCTCGGCCAGGGTGGCGGCGAGGAGCGCAAGAGCTTCAAGAACCTGAAGAGCTTCAAGCGGCGGAAAAGGTGGCTGTAGCGCACGCAAGCGAACACCGGCTGGGAGCTGTCGGGTCAGTGGAACACTGTTGTCTCGCAGCATTCTCGCGCCGCTGTCATCGCCCGGCTCGTCCGGGTGATCCCCCCTGCGGCCAGGCTGGCGCTTCGCTTCGAAGAGCGCCGACACGGATGAATGGATGCCCCGGACGAGCCGGGGCATGACGGCCCCTGGAACATCATCTTTGCTCCCCGGCCAGCTTCTGACATGAGCCCGACTATGACCGATCCGAACCGCCACTACGACGCCAGCGAGATCCGCGACCCTCAAGCGCGCGAGCAGGCGCTGCTGCAGGCGCTGTCCGCGCAGGTCGCCCACGCCAAGGCGAAGGCTCCCTATTTCGCCGTGCTGTTCAAGGACGTCGACCCGGCCTCTATCACCACGCGGGCCGCCCTGGCGCAACTACCTGTCACCCGCAAGTCGGACCTGCTTGAGATCCAGCCGAGGAGCTACCCCTTCGGCGGGCTCAATGCGACGCCGCCTGGCAGGCTGGCGCGCATCTTCATGTCGCCCGGCCCCATCTATGACGTGGAGGGCCACGGCCCCGATTTCTGGCGCTTCGCCCGCGGCCTGTTCGCGGCCGGCTTCCGCGCCGGGGACATCGTGCACAATTCCTTCTCCTATCACCTGACCCCTGCCGGCTCGATGATCGAGAGCGGTGCCCATGCGCTGGGCTGCGCCGTTGTGCCGGCCGGCGTCGGCCAGACCGACCTGCAATTGCGCGCCATCGCCGACATCCGCCCGCAGGGCTATGGCGGCACGCCCTCCTTCCTGAAGATCCTCGTGGACAAGGCGCGTGAGACCGGCACCGACATCTCCTGCCTCACCAAGGCATTGGTGTCGGGCGAGGCCTTCCTGCCGGTCCACCGGGCCGAGCTGAAGGCCGCCGGCATCACCGCCCGCCAATGCTACGGCACGGCCGACCTCGGCCTCGTCGCCTATGAGAGCGAGGCCGAGGACGGCATGATCGTGGACGAGGGCTGCCTCGTGGAAATCCTGCGCCCCGGCACCGGCGATCCGGTGGAGGCCGTGGGCGAGGTGGGTGAGGTGGTCGTTACCCTGTTCGAGCCGGACTATCCCCTTGTGCGCTTCGCCACCGGCGACCTCTCCGCCGTGATGCCGGGCACGAGCCCCTGCGGGCGCACCAACATCCGCCTGAAAGGCTGGATGGGCCGCGCCGACCAGACCACCAAGATCCGCGGCATGTTCGTGCATCCCGTGCAGGTTCAGGCGGCGGTGAAGAAGCATCCGGCCGTGGCGAAGGCCCGTCTCGTGGTGGACCGCGTGGGCGACCAGGATGACATGGCGCTGGAGATCGAGGTGGCCGACGCCGCCGCGCTCTCGCAGGATGCATTGCTGGAGGACATTCGCTCCGCCACCAAGCTGCGCGGCCGGCTCGTCGTGCTCTCGCCCGGCACGCTGCCCGCCGACGCCAAGACCATCGAGGACCGCCGTCCGGTGTGAGGCGGGAACTCTTCCCCCTTCGACTTTCTTAAATTCCTCTCAGAAAAGCCCTTTTGTTTCAGATCGTTATGGACACTTCTTCCCGGCGTCGCCACAGTGGCGGCGCATCGGGCGGGGTCGCGGGCGCGGCGCCGGCCGGAGGATTTCGGGAGGAAGGCCATGCTCACGCGCCGCCGCCTGCTGGCGCTCTCGGGCGCCGCGCTGTCCGCTGCCGTCGCGCTTGCTGGTGGGCCGTTCTCTCCCGCCCACGCCGCGCTGCCGCCTATCCGCCTCGGCATCCTGCAATTCGGCTCGGCCGCTTGGGAAATCGCGGCCATGGGCGCGCTGGGGCTCGATGCGGCCAATGGCGTGACGCTCGATGTCACCCGCTATGCCAACAATGACGCCGGCCGCGTCGCCTTCATGGCGGGGGCGGCGGATGCCATCGTCAGTGACCTGCTCTGGGCGGCGCGGGTAAAGGCGGACGGGCGCGATCTCGTCTATATCCCCTTCTCCTCCTCGGAAGGGGCGGTGATGGTGCCCAAGGGCTCCCCCATCCGTTCCGTCGCGGACCTCGCCGGCAAGAGGCTGGGAGTCGCCGGCGGCCCGCTCGACAAAAGCTGGCTCATGCTCAAGGCGACGGCGCAGGAGAAGGCCGGCCTCGATCTCCAGACCGCCGCCCAGCCGGTGTTCGCCGCGCCACCCCTGCTCGCGGCCGAACTGGAGGCCGGGCATCTCGACGCAGCGCTGATCTACTGGACTTTCGCCGCGCGTCTGGAGCCCAAGGGCTTCCGGCAGATGCTCACCGTGGAAGAGATGGTGAAGGGCTTCGGCCTCGCCCATGAGCCGACGCTGGTGGGCTATGTGTTCGACGGTGCCTTCGCCCGCGCGAACCCCGCTACCGTCGCCGCCTTCGCCGCCGCCTCCCGCGCCACCAAGACGGCGCTGGCCGATCCTGATCCCGCCCGCTCCGGGCCCGGCTGGGCGGCGGCGCGGGCGCAGATGCAGGCGGGAGACGAAGCCACCTTCGAGGCCTTGCGCCGCGGCTTCCTCGCCGGCATCCCCCGGCTGTCGCTTGCCGAGGAGCAGACGCTTGCCGCGCAGCTTTATGCCGTTCTGGTGAAGCTCGGCGGAACGAAGCTGGTGGGCAGTGCCACGCGCCTGCCGGCGGACCTCTATTTCCAGGCGCCGGCGGCGCGATGAAGCTCCTGTCCTCGGGCATCGCGGCGCGGGCGGCCTCGCTCGTCCTGCTGCTGCTGGCATGGGAGATCACGGCGACCCTGGCGCATAGCCGGTCCCTTCCGGCGCCGCATGCGGTGTTCGCCTTCATCGCGCGGGAGGCAACCGGAGGCGATCTTGTCTCCAACATCGCCATCACGCTGGCGCGGGTCGTCGTCTCGTTCGTGGTGGCCATGGGGCTCGGGTGCGCCATCGGCGTCGCCCTCGGCCGCTCGCGCAGGCTCGACACGGCCTTCGATACCTGGGTGATCGTGCTGCTCAACACGCCCGCCCTCGTCATCACCGTGCTCTGCTACATCTGGCTCGGCCTCACCGAGGCGGCGGCGGTGCTCGCCGTGGCGCTCAACAAGATTCCGACCGTGGCGGTGCTGATGCGCGAGGGCACCCGCGCGCTCTCCCCGGAACTCGACGAGATGGCGAGCGCCTTCCGCCTGTCGCCCATGGACCGTCTGCGCCACGTACTGATCCCGCAGTTGCAGCCGCATCTCGCGGGGGCGGCACGCTCGGGCCTCGCGCTGGTGTGGAAGATCGTGCTCGTGGTGGAGTTGCTGGGGCGCCCCAACGGTGTCGGCTACGCCATCTCGGTCTATTTCCAGCTGTTCGACGTGACCGCCGTGCTCGGCTATTCGCTGGCTTTCATGGCGGTCATGCTGGCCATCGAATACGGCGTGCTGCAGCCCTATGAAGCCCATGTCCGACGCTGGCGCCTCTCCGCTCATTGAGGCGGTCATCCGCGCCAAGACCTACCGGCGGCCCGACGGGACCGGGATGGAGGCCGTGCGCGGCATCACGCTCGCCCTGCGCAGGGGCGAATTCGTCTGCCTCATCGGCCCCTCGGGCTGCGGCAAGACGACGACGCTGCGCATCCTCGCCGGGCTCGACCGCGCCTTCGAGGGCGAGGTGAAGCCCGATCCCGCGACCCTTTCCATCGGTGTCGCCTTCCAGGAACCGCGTCTTCTGCCGTGGCGCACGGTGGAGGAGAACATCCGCCTCGTGCTGCCGAAAGCGCGCCGGGCCATGGACCTCGCTCCGCTGATCGCGCGCTTCGGCCTCTCGGCCCATGCGGCGCGCTATCCCGGCGAACTGTCGCTGGGCCTCGCCCGGCGGGTGTCGCTGGCGCGCGCCATGGCGCTGGAGCCGGACCTTCTGGTGCTCGACGAGCCCTTCGTCTCCCTCGATGCCCAGGCCGCCGCAGACCTGCGCCGCTACGTGGCGCTGGCGGCGGACGGCGGGACCAGCGTGCTCATGGTGACGCACAATGTGCGCGAGGCGCTGGAGCTGGCCGACCGCGTGGTGCTGCTGGCGCCACGGCCCACCCACGTCGTCGAGGAGGTGTGTCTCGCCTTGCCGCGAGCCATGCGCGATGGTCCATGGATCGAGGCCGAGCGGGCGGCGCTGGCTGCGCGCTTTCCTCTGCTGCGGGAGGGGTGAGATGGAGCGTTCCGGAGCCCATGGCTGTAAGCCCCAGACGGTGCAGCGCGTGGCCGCAGGCGCGGCACTCGCGGCGCTGCTTGTGGGCGCGATTCCAACTGCAGCGCAAGCGCAGCCGGAGCCGTTCGCGGTGAGCGAGGTCGCCCCCGGCGTGTTCGTTCATCAGGCGCCCTATGCCCTTGCATTGCCGAAGAATCTCGGCTTCGTCGGCAATGCCGGCTTCGTCGTCGGCAAGGATGCCGTGGCGGTGATCGACACCGGCGGCAGCAAGGCAGCGGGGGAGGCGCTGAAGGCGGCCATTCAGGCCCGAACGGCGCTGCCGATCCGCTATGTCATCAACACCCACATGCATCCCGATCACGTGCTCGGCGATGCCGCGTTCGTGGGGCCGGGTGTGACCTTCATCGGCCATCACAACCTGCCGGAGGCGCTCTCCGCCCGCGCCTCTTCCTACCTTTCCGCCACCGAGCGCCTCATCGGCCCGGAGGCGGCGGAGGGGACGCAGGTGATTCTGCCCGACGAGACCGTGGACAAGGTCCGCAGCATCGATCTCGGGGAGCGTCCGCTGCGCCTCGAGGCGTGGCCGACCGCCCATACCGCCACCGACCTCACGGTATTCGACGAAAAGACGAGCACCTGGTTCCTCGGCGATCTTCTCTTCCTGGGGCATGTCCCCGCCCTCGACGGCAAGGCACTGGGCTGGATCGCCCTCCTGGAGGAGATGAAGCGCCGGCCCGCGGCCCGCGTGGTGCCGGGCCACGGTCCCGCCTCCGCCCCCTGGCCGGACGCTGCGGCGCCCACCGAGCGCTATCTCAAACGCCTCGTCGCCGACGTGCGTGCCACGGTCAAGGCCGGCGGCACCATGGCCGAGGCGGCCCGCGCGGCAGGTCGCGAGGAGGCGCCGGACTGGAAGTTGTTCGACGACTTCAACGCCCGCAACGCAACCTCGGCCTATCACGAGCTGGAATGGGAATAGGGCCGCGCAGCCGCTGCTGAACGCGAATATTGCTGCGATGCAATATTACGTAAGGCAACTTCGCGCCTGCAGTATAAATCGCCTCGTCAACCGGACATTTGGCGTATTGCCTTGGGCGAAAACATTGCTTACGTTCCTCACAGCTTCGGCTTCAACAGCTCCGTGCGGGGAACGCGGGGTTGGTTCGCAGGCCTGCGGGACGCACTTGTCACCGCAAGGCTTCAGGGCATCACGCCGGTCGTGACACGCTGCCGAAGTAGATGGAGTCCCCCAAGGCGAAAACAAACGCTCAGTGCGTTTCCCGCTCCACATGCGCGTGGAGGCGGACCCGCATCCATCGGAGGAAGCCCGGATGAGACGTCTTTTGGTTTTGACCGCCACGGCGGCGGCAACCGTATTTTTCGGCGCGCCCGCCAGCGCGAATGACAGTGTTCTCAAGCTTACCCAGGACCCAAACCAGTGGGTTCTCCAGACCGGCGACTACGCCAACACCCGCCATTCCAAGCTCAAGCAGATCACGACCGACAACGTGAACAAGCTCCAGGTGTCCTGGACCTTCTCCACGGGCGTGCTGCGCGGCCACGAGGGCTCTCCGTTGGTCGTGGGCGACACCATGTATGTCCACACGCCCTTCCCGAACATCGTCTATGCCCTCGACCTCAACAACGACGGCAAGATTCTCTGGAAGTACGAGCCGAAGCAGGATCCCAACGTCATCCCGGTGATGTGCTGCGACACGGTGAACCGCGGCCTCGCCTATGCCGACGGCAAGGTGTTCCTGCATCAGGCCGACACCAAGGTCGTGGCGCTCGACGCCAAGACCGGCAAGGTGGCCTGGTCGGTGGTGAACGGCGATCCCAAGAAGGGTGAGACCAACACCGCCACCGTGATGCCGGTGAAGGACAAGGTCCTCGTGGGCATTTCCGGCGGCGAGTTCGGCGTGCAGTGCCACGTCACCGCCTACGACATCAACACCGGCAAACAGGCGTGGCGCGCCTATTCGGTCGGCCCGGACAGCCAGATCCTGTTCGACGAGAAGACCACTGCGCTCGGCAAGCCCGTGGGCAAGGATTCGTCCCTCGCCACCTGGCAGGGCGACCAGTGGAAGACCGGCGGCGGCTGCACCTGGGGCTGGTATTCGTACGACCCGCAGCTCAACCTGATCTATTACGGCTCGGGCAACCCCTCGACCTGGAACCCGAAGCAGCGCCCGGGCGACAACAAGTGGTCCATGACCATCTTCGCCCGTGACGCCGACACCGGCGTCGCCAAGTGGGTCTATCAGATGACGCCCCACGACCAGTGGGACTTCGACGGCATCAACGAGATGATCCTCGCCGACCAGCAGATCGGCGGACAGACCCGCCCGACGCTGGTGCACTTCGACCGCAACGGCTTCGGCTACACGCTGGACCGCAAGACCGGCGAACTGCTGGTGGCCGAGAAGTTCGACCCGGCGGTGAACTGGGCGACCAAGGTGGACATGGACAAGAGCAGCCCGACCTATGGTCGCCCGCTGGTCGTGGCCAAGTATTCCACCGAGCAGAACGGCGAAGACGTGAACTCCACCGGCATCTGCCCGGCGGCGCTCGGCACCAAGGACCAGCAGCCTGCGTCCTACTCGCCTGACACCGGCCTGTTCTACGTGCCCACCAACCATGTGTGCATGGACTACGAGCCGTTCCGCGTCAGCTACACCCCCGGCCAGCCCTATGTGGGTGCCACGCTCTCCATGTTCCCGGCTCCCGGCAGCCATGGCGGCATGGGCAACTTCATCGCGTGGGACGCCAAGCAGGGCAAGATCGTGTGGTCCAACCCGGAGCAGTTCTCCGTGTGGTCCGGCGCTCTCTCCACCGCTGGCGGCGTGGTGTTCTACGGCACCCTCGAGGGTTACCTGAAGGCGGTCGACGCCAAGACGGGCAAGGAACTCTACAAGTTCAAGACCCCGTCCGGCATCATCGGCAACGTCATGACCTACACCCACAAGGGCAAGCAGTACGTGGCTGTGCTCTCGGGTGTCGGCGGCTGGGCCGGCATCGGCCTCGCGGCGGGCCTCAATGACCCGAACGCCGGCCTCGGCGCGGTGGGCGGCTATGCGGCCCTCAGCAACTACACCGCCCTCGGCGGTCAGCTGACGGTCTTCGCCATCCCGCAATGATCGGGCGGCGTTAAGGCCAAGCGCATCCCGCATGCGCATTCGGGCCGGCTTGGGGAGACCCCCGCCGGCCCGATCCTTTTCACAGCAGGGAATGCCCCGCCGGCCCGAGCCGGAACGGACACCTGCGCCCGGCGCTCGCGCCCGCCGATGCGGGATTTTCGCGGCACGGCCCCGTGCGAAACCGAAGACGGATGCGCCCTCGCCCCCCAGGGCCCGTCTTCGCCCTTCGTCAGTCGTTTTGGAGAGATCGTGTGGTTTCCTCGCTCACCCTGACCCGCGCCGGCGCTTTCTTCCTCGCCGCGCTCTCGCTCGCCCTTGGCAGCACCGCCTCGCGCGCCGAGACCACCAAGCCGGCGGACCCAAAGCCGGTGAAGGAGGAGGGCGGCCGCTATTACGACGTCGACGGCGCGCCCACCTACAACATCAAGCCCGATGGCCAGGTGGACTGGCTGACCTATTCCGGCTACCGCCGCTACCACGCCGAGTGCCACGTTTGCCACGGCCCGGACGGCATGGGCTCCACCTACGCCCCGGCCCTCGCCGACTCGCTGAAGACGATGAATTTCGACCAGTTCAGCGAAGTGGTCGTCGGCGGCCGCCAGAACCTGAGCAACGGCAACGACCGGGTGATGCCGTCGTTTGGCCTGAACAAGAACGTGATGTGCTATCTCGACGACCTCTACGTCTATCTGCGCGCACGCTCCACCGACGCTCTGGGCCGCGTCCGCCCCGCCAAGCGGGACGACAAGTCGAAGGAGATTGCCGATGCCGAGAAGGCCTGCCTCGGCGAGTAGGGAACGGTTCGCGCCCCTGCTGGCGTCGCTCGCGACGGCAGCCCTCGCCGCCATCCTGCTGCTCAGCCCCTCGGGGGCTGGTGGGCAGCAGATTCCCGACCAGGTCTCGGCGGATGCCCTCCGGGTGTGCGCCGATCCCGCCAACATGCCGTTCTCGAACGCCGCCGGTGAGGGATTCGAGAACAAGATCGCGGCCATCGTCGCCGATGAGCTCAAGCTGCCCTTGCGCACTTACCTGATGCCGCAGGGCCCCGGTTTCGTGCGCAATTCGCTGGGCCGTCGCCTGTGCGACGTCATCATCGGCTATGTGGCCGGTGCCGACCTCGTCCTGCACACCAACCCCTATTACGAATCGGTGTTCGTGCTGGTGGTGAAGGCCGGCGGTCCGCTCGATGGCGTGACCCAGTTGTCCGATCCGAAGCTCAAGACGGCGAAGCTCGGCGTCATCGCCGCGACCCCGCCGGCCGACCACCTTCTTGAACTCGGGCTCATCGGCAATGCCCGCACCTATTCGCTCCTCGTGGACCGGCGCTATGCCTCCCCGGCCGAGGAGATGCTCGCGAGCCTCAATGCCGGCGAGATCGACGGCGGCCTGCTCTGGGGGCCCTCTGCCGGCTATTTCGCGGCGCGGTCAGCGACTCCGCTCAAGGTGATCCCGCTGGTGAAGGAGGCGCCGCGCCCGGCGCTGGCCTACCGAATCACCATGGGTGTCCGCCCCACCGACCACATCTGGAAGCAGACGCTGAACACCGTGCTGCGCAAGCGCGCCGACGACATCGAGAAGGTGCTCGTCGCCTATCACGTCCCGCTCCTGGACGAGGACGGCCAGCCCATCGCGCCGCACGCCGGGACGCCGGGCCAGTGAGCCGGACGATGCAGGGAGCGGGCCGGAGCCGCCGCATTGCGATCGCTGTGCTGGGCGGGCTCTGGCTGCTCGCCATGCCGGCCCTTGCTCAGCCCCTCGCGGCACCTTCGGCGCCCTCTGCTGCGACAACGGCCCCACCGGCCGAGCCCGAGGGCTACCGGCTGGACGCCTATCGTTCGCCGGTGCCGGCGACACTTCATGGCGCCCGCGTGCTCGATCCGGCGGCGGCGGCCGAGCTGTGGCGCAAGGGGGGAGTCGCCTTCGTGGACGTGCTGCCGCGCCCGCCCAAGCCGGCGGGCCTGCCGGCGGGAACGCTGTGGCGGGACCAGCCCCATTCCACCATTCCGGGTGCCATGTGGCTACCCAATGTGGGCTTCGGCGCGCTCAATGCGGACACCGAAAGCTATTTCCGCGCCGGCCTTTCCGCCGTCACCCGCGGCGATGTGAATGCGCCGCTTGTGATTTTCTGCCAGCGTGATTGCTGGATGTCGTGGAACGCCGCCAAGCGCGCCCTCGCCTATGGCTACACGGACGTATCCTGGTTTCCCACCGGCGTGGACGGCTGGGGCGAAGCCGGGCTTCCGCTGGAAGCGGCGCAGCCGCGCCCCTAGGGCAGAACCCAACCCGTGCGTCGCCGGCAGACGCGGCGCGGACAATAAGGCCGACACGGCCATGACCGACTCTTGGGAGGCAATGCCATGAAGCGCTTATCCCTGCGCTGTTCCGCAGGCACCACGGGAGCCGTGCTCGCAGCTCTGCTCTCGGCAACGCCGCTGGCCATTGCGTTCGCCAGCCCCTCCGCCGCCCAGTCCGCGCCGGCCGACCCGGACAGGCCGGAAGCCACATGGGCGTCCATCCGCGGCGACATCTTCCCTTCGGCCAAGATCACCGACGCCGGCAATGCGGTGCGGATCGACGCGCCGGGCCGGGCGGAGGATGCCGCCCTCGTGCCCCTCACCCTCGCGCTCGAACTGCCCAAGGACGATCCGCGCACGCTGAAGGCGGTGACGCTCATCATCGACGAGAATCCATCGCCTGTGGCCGGCCGATTCGCCTTCGGCGACGGTATCCGCACTTTCTCGCTCTCCGTGCGGGTGCGGGTGAATTCCTACAGCTGGGTGCGCGCCGTGGCCGAGACCAGTGACGGCGCCCTTCTCATGACGAAGGCCTATGTGAAGGCAGCGGGTGGCTGCTCCGCGCCGGCGACCAAGGACACGGCGGAGAGCATCGCCAAGCTGGGCGAGATCCGATTCCGCTCCTTTGCCGATTCCGGCCGCGCGGAGGCGCAGGTGCAGATCCGCCATCCCAATTTCTCCGGCCTGCAGATGGACGAGACGACGCGCGGCTACACGCCGGCCTGGTTCGTGCGCGAGGTTCAGGTGAAGCAGGGCGCCAAGCTCATATTCGCCATGGAGGGCGGCATCTCCATCAGCGAGGATCCCACCTTCCGCTTCAGCTTCACCCCCTCCGCAGCCCCCGTCTCGGTCCGCGCCGAGGACACGGAGGGCAAGATCTTCGCCCGGACCTTCCCGGGCAACGGGAGCTGAGCCCCAACGTTTGAAGAACCCCGCAGCGCAGGAACCCCTCGCTCGCCTTGCCGGCGCCGCATCCCTGCTCTAGCTCCGCCGGAGCGGATGCGGAGGATCAGGTGGCTTACGGTCTCATCGGCGGGGCGGGTGTGGGATTTGCGCTGGGGGGGCCGCTCGGCGCCCTGCTCGGGGCATTGGCGGGCCATGTGATCGACCGCGTTCTGCTCGCCCCCGCGCCCAAGCCCGCCGCCTTCTCCATCGCCCTCATTGCGCTGTCCGCCAAGATGGCCAAGGCCGACGGCGTGGTGGTGCCGGCCGAGGTGGAGGCGTTCCGCGAGGTGTTCGACATCCCGCCCGAGGATCTCGACGCGGTGGCGCGCCTCTACAATCTCGCCAAGCAGGATACCGCCGGCTTCGAGGCCTACGCCCATCAGGTCGCGGACCTGTTCGCCGACGCGCCGGACACGCGGGAAGACCTCATGGACGCCCTCTTTCACGTGGCGAAGGCGGACCATGCCCTGCACGAGAAGGAGCTCGTCTTCCTCGCCGAGGTCGCCCGCATCCTCGGCTTCGAGGGACTGGCCTATGAGCGCATCGAGGCGCGGCATGTGCGGCGCCCGGGCGATCCCTATGCCGTGCTCGATCTCGACCCCGGCGCCAGCGACGACGAGGTGAAGGCGCACTGGCGCGCGCTGGTCTCGACCCACCATCCCGACCGGCTCGCCGGCCGTGGCCTGCCGCCCGCCGCCATCAAGCTCGCCAACGACCGGGTCGCGGCGCTCAATGCCTCCTATTCCACCATTGCCCGACAGAGGGGCCTGTGATGGACGCGCCCGCCCTTTCCGCTCCCGAACTTGTCGCCTCCGATTCGGCGCTGGTGGACACGCTCGTGCCCTCGCCGAACTTCGGCGTGCGCAAGACTGCCGTGGACATGCTGGTCCTGCACTACACCGGCATGGGAAGCGCCGACGCTGCCATCGAATTGCTGCGCACGCCGGCGGCCGAAGTCTCCTGCCATTATGTCATCCGGGAGGACGGCAGCATCGTGCAGATGGTGGCGGAAGGCGCGCGGGCCTGGCACGCGGGACTGTCCTCGTGGGAAGGCATCACCGATACCAATTCCCGCTCCATCGGCATCGAGATCGTCAATGGCGGTCACGATTTCGGCCTGCCGCCCTTCCCGGATGCGCAGATCGCGCGGGTGATCGCCCTGTCGCGGGACATCATCGCCCGCCACGCCATCCGCGCCGACCGGGTGCTCGCCCATTCGGACGTCGCCCCGGCGCGCAAGCGCGATCCTGGCGAGCGTTTTCCGTGGGGCGTCCTCCACGCGGCGGGCGTCGGCCATCTGGTGCCGGAGGCACCGCTCACCGGGGGGCGCTTCTTCATGCCGGGTGATGCGGGGGAGCCGGTGGCGGCACTGAAGGCCATGCTGGCGTGGTACGGCTACGGCATCGCTTTCGATGACGCGTATGACGCCGCGACAGCCGAGGTGGTGGCCGCCTTCCAGCGCCATTTCCGCCCCTCGCAGGTGGATGGGGTGGCCGATGCCTCGACCCTGCTCACCCTTCGCAACCTGATCGCCACCCGGCCGGATAAAGCGATCCCGGCGGCCTGAGGGGTTAGCCTCAGGCGATGCCGGTGAGCAACAGATCGTGGATATGCAGCACGCCCACCGGCGCCCTGTCCTCCACCACCAGCAGCGCGGTGATCTTGCGCGCATTCAGGATGTTCAGCGCCTCGGAGGCGAGCTGGTCCGGCCGCACCGTGCGGGGGGCCGGGGTCATGATCTCGTCCACCGTGCGGGCTGCGAGGTCGTTGGCCATGTGGCGGCGCAGGTCACCATCGGTGACGATGCCGGCGAGCGCTCCGTCCTGAGCAACCACGCCGACGCAGCCGAGACCCTTGGCGCTCATTTCCACCAGCGCCGCGCCCATCTTGGTGCCGCTCTGCACGAGCGGCAGGGCCTCGCCCGCGCGCATCACGTCGCGCACGAACTTCAGGCTGGCGCCCAGCTTGCCGCCGGGATGGAGCTGGCGGAAATCCAGCGCGGTGAAGCCGCGGCTCTGCAATAGCGCCACCGCCAGCGCATCGCCCAGCGCCAGCTGCATGAGTGTGGAGGTGGTGGGGGCGAGCCCGTGCGGGCAGGCCTCCTGCGCCACCGGCAGGTTCAGCACCACGCTGGCCGAGGAGGCGAGGGCGCTGGTGGGATTGGAGGTGAAGGCGATGAGCGGCACGTCGAAGCGGCGCGAATATTCCACGAGATCGCGCAGCTCCACCGTCTCGCCGGACCACGACAAAGCGACGATCACGTCGTCGGTGGTGATCATGCCGAGGTCGCCGTGGCTTGCCTCGGCGGGATGGACATAGTGGGCCGGCGTGCCGGTGGAGGCGAGCGTCGCGGCGATCTTGCGCGCCACGTGCCCGCTCTTGCCCATGCCGGTGATGATGACCCGGCCGTGGGAATTCTGGATGGTCGCCACCGCCACGTCGAAGGCGGCGCCGAGCGGGCCGGCCATGGCCTTGGCCAGGGCCTCGAGCCCGGCCTTTTCGGCATCGAGGGTCGCCAGCGCCGAGACCACGGACGCGGGATGGATATGGGGGACGGGCGGCATGTCGGAACCGCCGGGACCCTCGGGATCGCCGTCGGCGGGAGTCTTGTTCACCGGAGAACGCATCATCGGCGATGATTAGCACCCTTCCGCGCCGAAGGGGAGCGGCGGGGCGACGGCGGTATCGGGTTGGCCAAAGGCGAGGCCTTCAGCCCTCGTATTTCTCGAGGAAGGCCTGGATGGGGAGGCTGCGGAAATCCGGCAAGGCGGCGCGGAGCTGCGCGTGGGTCCAGTCCCACCAGCCGAGCGCCTCGAGGCGCGCGGCGATCTCCTCGGGAAACCGCCACTTCACAAGGCGCGCCGGCACGCCGGCGACGATGGCATAAGCGGGCACGTCCTTCGACACCACCGCGCCCGCCGCCACCACGGCCCCGGTGCCGATGCTGCGACCGGCCAGCACCACCGCACCGTGGCCGATCCACACGTCATGGCCCATGGTCAGCTGCTGGTCGCGCCGCCACTGGAAGAAATCCACCTCGTCTTCCTCGCCGGGGAAATAGGCGGAGGCGCGATAGAGGAAATGGGACTGGGAGGCCCGCCAGGTCGGGTGGTTGCCGGGATTGAGGCGGGTCATGGCGGCGATGGAGCAGAACTTGCCGATGCGCGCATAGGCGATGTCGGAATCGTTCACTACGTAGGAGTAATCGCCCATCTCCACTTCGAGCAGCTTGGTGCGCGGACCGACCTCGGTGTAGCGGCCGAGGGTGGAGGCGCGGACCTGCGCCGTGGGATCGATGAGCGGTGTCTCACCGAGCTGCTTCATTGGGTGGCTCCCAGCGGAAACCGCCGCAGGAGCCGGAACTGCGGCGCCCCGGGCTCCTGCCCGTAGAGCGCCATGTCCGTGATCGTCGCCGGCACGTCCGCGCCGCTGGCGGCGAAGGCGGCGGTGAGCGCGTTCAGCGCCTGAACCCGCTCCGGCTCCGGCAGCGGACCGGTCAGCGTCATGTGGAAGCGGAATTCGTCGAGCACGTAAGGGTAGCCATAGGCTTCCAGATAGCCGAGCTGGCGGGCCGAGAGCCGGTCGGGCTTGCGCCGCGCGATCTCCGAGGCCGAGAGCGGGGCGCGCAGGCCATCCAGCTCCAGCACCGCCGAGCGGGCGAGGTCTTCGAGCTTGGGCGATGGAACAGCTGGCACCAGCGCCACGAACGGCCCGATGGCGCGGACCTCCAGCGGCGGCATCTCGAAGGCATGGTGGCCGGCGGCGCAGCGGGCCATGAGCTGCGCCATATCGTCCTCGGCCGCGCCGTCCGCGAGCCGGAACGGCGCCTTCAGCGTGCCGTGGAAGCCGTAGCGGCGGGGCTCGGCGGTCGCCTGATGCCAGGCCGCCGCGTCGAAGCCGGCGATGTCGGGAGCAGCCAGCGCGGCACCCGTCTCCGCGTCATAGCCGAGCACCGCCGAGCCGAAGCGCCAGAGGGTGCCATCGGAGGGCGGGGCGAGGTAGACGGCGTAGCGCCGGGCGGCAGTCACGGGCGGTCTCCTGAAGAGTGGGTGCTGGGATGGTCAGCGCAGGAAGGGATTGTGCGCCTTCTCGTCGCCGATGCTCGTGACAGGACCATGACCGGGCAGGCAGACCATGTTGTCGCCGAGCGGCAGCAGCTTTTCCTTGATGCCCTTGATGAGCAGATCGGGATCGCCATAGGGGAAGTCCGTGCGCCCCACCGAACCGCGGAACAGCGTATCGCCGACGATGGCGAGGCCCACCGGGCGGTGGACGAACACCAGGTGCCCCGGCGTATGCCCCGGCACGTGCAGCACCTCCAGCGAGACGTCGCCCACGCTCACCGTGTCGCCTTCGTTCAGATAGAGGTCCGGCGTCACCGAACGGGCGCCCTCGATGCCGTATTTCTCGGCCATGCGGGGGATGTCGTCGATGATGAACTGGTCCGCCGCGCCCGGGCCTTCCACCTTCACGCCCAGGCTCTCCGCCAGTTCCGCCGCTCCGGCGGCGTGATCCACGTGCCCGTGGGTGAGCAGGATCTTCTCGATGGTCACGCCGGTCTCGGCGATGGCGGCGCGGATGCGGTCGAGATCGCCACCGGGGTCGATCACTGCGCCCTTCATGGTCTTGGTGCACCACAGGATGGAGCAGTTCTGCTCGAACGGCGTGACGGGCACGACGGCAATCTGGATGGGCTGCATGAAAGGTCCGTTCTGGCGTGTCGTGTTTCGGTCACTGGGAGATGGCGCGGGCCATCTCCACCAGCCGGCGCACCATGTGCGAGGAGGGATCAGCGAGCGTATCCACCACCGTGAAGTGGTTCGCGCCCGGCACGTCGAAGGCCTGCGCGGCCACGCCCTTGGCGCGCCAGCTCGCGGCGAGGTCATGGGCCTGCCGCAGGAATTCCGCGCTCTCCGCGCCGCCGACGAAGGCGTCGAAGCTGCGTCCCGCCGGCACCGGCCAGGAGGCCGGGGAGAGGCGCCGGGCCTCCTCCGCGTCGAGGCGCAGCGCCTTGTTCATGGAGGTGGGGATCAGCGGCTCAAGCTCATAGACGCCGGAGATGCCGAGACCGGACGGGATGAGATTGTCCGGCGTATCCACATCGATCTCCCGCCAGGAGGTGGCGGCCAGCGCCGCGGCAAGGTGGCCGCCGGCGGAATGGCCGCACACCACCAGCGGCCGCCCGACGAGGCGGTAGAGGGTGATGGCCGCCGCCCGCGCCTGCGCAAGGATGGTGCCCACCGGCACCAGCGGCGCGAGGTCATAGCCGGCGAACGCCATGGCGACGCCATGGGCGAGGCACCCGGCCGCGGCGAAGGTGAAATCGCGCGGGTGTAGAGACTGGAAGTAGCCGCCGTGGAGGAACAGCACCACCGGCGCCTGCCGGTCGGTACCCGGCCAGATGATGTCGAGGATCTGCCGCGGGCCTGAGCCGTAGGGTACGCCGAGGTCGGCCGCCACCGCTGCCCCGCGCATGGCGGCCGAGCTGTGCGCCCAGCGCTCGAAGATGGCGGGATGGTCCGGCACGCGGGCACGGTTGTTGTATTCGACCTCGTGGTCCATCAGCCCTCCCCCTAAACTCTTTTGGATCCCCGTCGTTCAATCCCCGTCGCCGTGGGCGCTGCGGATGCGTCGCACCACGGACCACACGCCCAAGAGCGCCAGCGGCACGGCGGCCGCCGTCACCAGCCCCACGTCGATGTGGATGCCGAGCATCCTGGCGTCGACGCCGCTCTCGTGGATGCCATCGGCGAGGTGGTGCACGAGGCTGACGACATAATAGGAAATCGCCGCGACGGACAGGCCCTCGACCGTCCGCTGCAGGCGCAGCTGCAGGCGGGTGCGGTCGTTCATGGAGGTGAGCAGGTCGCGGTTCTGCTGCTCCAGCTCCACGTCCACGCGGGTGCGCAGCAGGTCGGCGGCGTTGGCGAGCTTCTGGGCGATCTTGTCCTGCCGCTCCTCCAGCGTGAAGCAGGTGCGCATGGCCGGCGCCATGCGGCGGTCGAGGAACTGCTGCCAGGTGGGAAAGCCCGGCACCGACATCTCGCGGATGGTGGCGAGGCGCAGCCGCACGATCTCCATGTAGGCGCGGCTGGCGCCGAACCGGAATAGGGAGGCGGTGGCGCCCGCCTCAAGCTCGGCGGCGAGCGCCACCAGTTCGTCCAGCAGGCGGTTGTTGTCGGAAAGGCCCTTGGCCGACATCATCTCGGTGGCCGAGCCGGCGAGCCGCTGCTCGATGCGCGCCACCTGGGGGGCGAGGCGCTGGGCCTCCGGCAGGCCGAGAAGGGCGAGGGTGCGGTAGGTCTCGATCTCCAGCACCCGCTGCACCAGCGCGCCGCAAGCATCGGCGCCGAGGCCGCGGTCGCGCACCAGGATGCGCACGAAGCCGGAGGGATCGGCCATGAAGTCGGTGGCGATCTCGGCGAAGCCGTCGCTCACGTCCGCGCGGGCGAGGCTGGAGCGGTCGAACACCTTTTCGAGGAAGAAGTCCTCGGCGGTGTCCCGCAGGAGGTGCAGATCCACCGCCACCAGCAGCGGACCGGGCTGCGGCACTTCGCCGAAGGGGCTGGCGAGGGTGGTCGCCGGCGGCTGGAACGGCAGGCCCCCCTCCGCAAGGTCAAGGGAGGGCAGGTCCCAGGTGTAGGTGCAGAATTCCGCGTGGCTTTCCCAGCGCAGCTCGGCACCGCCGAAGGAGACGTGGTGATATTTCGCCCCCGGCGCCGGGGCCGGCAGCCCGCGGGCGTTGCACAGCGCCGCGAGCGCGGCGCGGTCGGACTGAGCGCCCGCCGCATCCAGCAGGAAGGCGGCATGGAGCATGCGGCGCGGTGCCGAGACCGGCACGAAGGGGCGCGCGTGCAATTCCCTCAGGATGGCCGCGCGCAAGGGGTGGGCGCCGAGCGCCCGCCCTTCGCCGATGACGAGATCCGCCTCGCCTTTGGTCATGATGGCGCTCCCCTGCCGTTTTTTCCGTGCTTGCACGGCGGCGCCGTCCGATCAAGCGTTCGGCGGCCGCCCTGTGGTCGCACCGGGCCGGAAGAGGTGCACTTGCACCAAGGTGAGGAGCAGGTCCGCCTCAGCGGCAGACGCGCACGGGGCCCCACGGGCCGGGACGCCACCAGCAATAGCGCGGCCCCCAATACGGCCGCCAGTAGTTCGGACGACAGCCGCCCCAGGGGCCGCGGTGCCAGCCGATGCCGCAGCCGCCGGCGACCGTCTGGACCGTCGCGAGCCGATCGAGCGGCTGGGGCGCCGGGAAGGCGGCGGCGACCCCGGTGCCGAGCCCGAGAAAGCCCGCCGCGGCGACGGCGATCAGGATCTGTTTGCGCATGATGTCTCTCCTGTTGCCGAGAGCGAAGCGGCGTGCCCGCCGCCGTTTTACGACGCAATAGACAGGGCGGCGGTCCAGCCGCCGCCCTGGGGAAACGCTTCAGCCGCGCTTCAGTTGCAGACGCGGACCGAGCCGTAGGGTCCGGCCCGCCACCAGCAGTGACGCACGGGCGCCACCACCACGGGGCCGGGCGCGACCACGACCGGACGGGGCGCCACGACGACCGCGTGCGGGGCCACATACACCGCGCCATTGCCGCGACAGCCGCCCCACGGGCCGCGATGGAAGCCGACGCCGCAGCCGCCAGCCACGGTCTGGACGGTCGCGACCTCAGGCGCCTGCAGCAGCGGGAAGGCGGCCGCCGGAGCGGCGAACGCGCCGAGCGCCGGGGCGGCGAGGGCGAGAAGGGTCAGCGCGCGCATCACTCCTCCTCCTCGAAGATCCACAGCTCGGAGGTGTTGGGCTGCTGGCCGTTGTCATGCACCCCGAGGAAGGTGGGGATGCGGTTGCGCTGGGCCGGGGTCAGCGAGGTGACGAAGGGCTTGGCCGCCTCGACGAAGTTGGCGAGCGCCTTGCCGCGGGCCTGTTCGGCGGTGGCGACGTTGGCGAGCACGTCCAGCACGGTGGCCGGCGGCGGGGCGGAGAGGCGCTTTTCGCGGCGTTCGATGGCGCCCTTCACCGCGTCGCGGATGGAGGCTTCCACCGGCGGCCAGAGCTTCTCCTGGTCGGGGGTCAGGCGCAGCACGGTCTTGAGCGCGGCGAGGCGGGCGTCGAGCACGGCCGCGGCGTCTTCGGCCGTGTAGGGCGCGGCGTCGGTGGGAGCGGCGGGCGCCGGCTGGGCGGCCGCGATGCCGCCCGCGAAGACCGTGCCGAGGGCCACGGCCGTCGCCGAGGCGAGGGCGAACTGACGGAAAGAGCGCATGTTCTTTTGCTCCCTGTGCGGTCCGGCGGAGTGCCGGCCGGTCTGTCCGGGATCGTGCCGGAAGCGGCGCGCATCCGGGGCTGCGCCGATTCGCGAGGCGTCGGCGCGGTGCAGTTTGGTACCATTCCTCCACGAATGCCGGTAAATATTTCGTGGAGCCGGCGAAGAATAACGTACCGCCAAATACTTGGCTAAAGGTGTCGAAGCACCCGCGCAGGGGGCGCCGAAAGTGCCCGAAGGGTACCCAGCAGCCCGACCACCAGCGTCACCGCCAGCGCCGCCACCACTGCGCCGAAGGCGGGAAGGGGGGCGAAGGTGAAGGGGATTTCCATCACCTGCGTCACCACACCCCAGGCCGCCGCCGTGCCCGCCGCAGCCGCGACGATGGCGGTGGCGAGGCCGAGGCCAGCGTATTCGAGGCCATAGGCGAGGGTCAGCCGGCCACGGGTGGCGCCCAGCGTCTTGAGGATCACCGCATCATAGATGCGCCGCTCGCGCCCGGCGGCGAGCGCTCCGGCGAGCACCAGGACGGAGGTGATGAGGGTGACGAGGCTGGCCGCGCGGATGCCGAGGGAGAGGTTGTCCAGCATCCGCTGTGCCTCCTCCAGCGTCTCCTTCACCCGCACCGTGGTGATGGCGGGGAAGCGCGCGGCCATGGCTTTCAGCAGCGCGATCTCCCGCGCCGTGTCGCCGCCATCCGGGAAGGCGAGGGTGGCGAGCACCGTATAGGGCGCGCCGGCGAAGGTCGCGGGCGAGAACACCATGACGAAATTGATGCCGAGCCGCTCCCACTTCACCTGTCGCAGGTTGGCGATGCGGGCGGTGACGCTGCGGCCCAGCACGCTCACCGTCACCGTGTCGCCGAGCTTGAGGCCGAGGCCGGTGGCCAGTTCGCTGTCGAAGGAAACGAGGGGCTCAGTCTCGTCTCCCGTCCACCATTTTCCGGCCACCACGGTGGAGCCCTCGGGCACGATGGCGGAGGAGGAGATGCCGCGGTCGCTCTGTAGCACCCAGGCGGCATCGGGGCGCGGCTTTACCTCCTCCGCGGGGATGTCCTTCACATGGGTGATGCGCCCACGCAGCATGGGCACGGACTTCACCACCGCCCCCGGCGCCTGCTCGGCGAGGAAGGCGCGGAATTCGGCTTCCTCGCTGTTCGGCACGTCGACGAAGAAGAAGCTCGGCGCATTCTCCCGCACGGGGCCGTTCAGCTCGCGGTTGAGGCTGGCGTCCACCAGCGAGATTCCCACCAGCAGGGACAGGCCCAGCCCCAGCGAGAGCACGACCGAAGGCGTGAGCGCGCCGGGCCGGTGGATGTTGCCGAGGGCGAGGCGCGCCGCCGCGCCGCGCGGCCGGGGCGCCCGCCGGGCGAGGGCCATGAGGCCGGAGGCGACCAGACGCAGCAGCACGAACACGGCGGCGGCGGCGGCGAGGAAGATCGCGGCGGCCCTTTTGTCGTCGGAGGTGAAAAGGGCGAGCACCGCCAGCGCCGCGCCGAGGCCGCCGACAAGCAGCAGATAGGGCAGGGAAATGCGCCGCCGCATCTCGCCGATGCCATCCCGGAACAGCGCCGAAACCCGCGCTTCCTGCGCCCGCGCCAGCGGGATCACCGAAAACACGGCGGCGACCACCAGCCCGTAGAGCGCCGCCCGCGCCAGCGCCGCCCAGTCGAGCTGCGGATCGAGCGGAAACGGCACCAGCGCGCCGATGGCAGCGGTGGCGGCGAAGGGCAGCGCTGCACCCAGAAGCAGGCCGAGCACGATGCCGAAGGCTGAGATGAGGCCGATTTCCGCGCCATAGGTCAGGAATACGTCGCGGCGGGTCGCGCCCACCGCTTTCAGGGTCGCGATGACCTCCAGCTTGCCGGCGAGATGGCTCGACACCGCATTGGCGACGCCCACCCCGCCCACCAGCAGCGCAGTGAGGGCCACGAGAGTGAGGAACTGGCTGATGCGCCCCACATTGCGCGCCAGCTGGGGTGTCGCGCCGTCGCGGGTGCGCACCTCGAAGCCGGCGCGGCCCATAGGCTCGCGCACCTCCCCCATCACCGCCTTCAGGTTTTCCGGGGCGGGATTGTCCAGCAGCAACCGGTAGCTCCAGCGCACGAGACTGCCGGGCTGGATGAGGCCGGTGGCCGGGAGCGCGGCCTGGGAGACGAGGAGGCGGGCGCCGAGGCCGACGCCGGAGGAGAGCTTGTCCGGCTCGCTGGTGAGCGTGGCGCGAACCTCGAAGGTGGCATCGCCCAGCCGGATGCGGTCCCCGGCCTTCACGCCGAGCCGGCCGAGCAGCACCGGATCGGCGGCGGCGCCGAACACACCGTTCTTTTCCTTCAATGCGTCCGCAACGGGCATGGGCGGATCGAGGCCGACCGTGCCGACGAGGGGATAGGTGTCGTCCACCGCCTTCACCTCGGCGAGGGAGGCATCGCCCGCCTCGGTCCGGGCCATGGCGCGCAGCAAGGCGACGGAGCCGAGCGTGCCGTGGCGGTCGAGGCTGGAGCGTTCTTCCGCCGTCATCTCCCGCTGCACGACGCTGAAGCCGGCGTCGCCGCCGAGGATGGCGCGGCCCTCCCGCTCCAGCCCCTGGGTGAGGGCACCGGCGAAGGAGCCGATGCCGGCGATGGCGGTAACGCCCAGCACGAGGCAGCCGAGGAAGATGCCGAAGCCCCGCCGCGCACCGCGCAGTTCACGCAGGGCGAGACGCAGCGGCACGGGAAGCCGCGAAGAAGCACGGCTCATCGGGCGGCCACCTCGAGGCCGGACTTGCTGTCCTCCTCGATCACCCCCGAGCGCAGGCGCAGCACCCGGCTGCACCGGCGGGCGAGCGCCGCATCGTGGGTGACGAGCACCAGCGTCGTGCCGCGCGCCCGGTGGACGGAGAAGATGAGGTCCATGACCTGCCGGCCGGTGGCCTCGTCCAGATTGCCGGTGGGCTCGTCGGCGACGAGGATGGGCGGCTCGGGGGCGAGGGCGCGGGCCAGCGCCACGCGCTGCTGCTCGCCGCCGGAGAGCTGGCCCGGATAATGCTGCGCCCGTTCGGCGAGGCCCACATTGGCGAGTTCCTGCCGCGCGCGGTCGAAGGCGTCGGCGCGGCCGGCGAGTTCCAGCGGCACCGCGACGTTCTCCAGCGCGGTCATGGTCGGGATGAGGTGGAAGGACTGGAAGACGATGCCCACATGCCTGCCACGGAAGCGCGCCAGAGGATCCTCGCCGAGGCGCGTGATGTCCGTGCCGGCGACGCTCACCTGCCCCGAATCCACCCGCTCCAGCCCGGCCATCACCATGAGCAGCGTCGACTTGCCGGACCCCGAAGGGCCGACGAGGCCCACGGCCTCGCCTGCCCCGATCTCGACAGAGATGTCCTTCAGGACATGAACCCGGGCCGCCCCCGTGCCGAGGGAAAGGTCCACATGCTTCAGCGCGATGGTGCGAAGCGGAGAGGAAAGATCGTCCATGCCAGGATTTGCCGTGCGTCCGGTGCTGTGTCGGGGGGGGCAGGGAAGAAGGCGATACCTGCCGGCTGCGCCATGGGAACCGGCATTTAAGGCGCTGGCGGGGCTGATCGCCGCTTTCCTCGTCTTCACGTTCGCGTCAGGGGCGGAAGCGGCGCCGCTGCGCATCGTCGCCTTCGGCGACAGCCTGACCGCCGGCTACGGCATTCCGCGCTCCGCCGCCTTCCCGGCCCGCCTTGAGGTCGCGCTCCGGGCAAAAGGGCTGGACGTGAAGGTAGAAAATGCCGGCGTCTCCGGCGAGACCGCCTCGCAGGGCCTCGCGCGCCTAGACTGGTCGGTGCCGCAGGGCACGGATGCGGTGATCGTGGAGCTGGGCGCCAACGACATGCTGCGCGGGCTCGATCCGGCCGTGACGCGCAAGGCGCTCACCGAGATCGTCCAGCGGCTGCGCAAGCGCGGCATCACCGTGCTCCTCGCCGGCATGAAGGCGGCGCCCAACATGGGCCGGCCCTACCGCGAGGCGTTCGACAAGATCTTCCCGGACATCGCCGAAGCCGAGGGCGTGCTGCTCTATCCCTTCTTCCTCGAAGGCATCGCCGGCGACCGGGCGCTGAACCTGCCGGACGGGCTCCATCCCACGCCCGAGGGGGTGGACCGCATCGTCGCCGGCATCCTGCCCACGGCGGAGCAACTGGTGGTGCGTGCCCGCGAAACGGCGGCGCGATAACGGGCACCGGTCTGTTGCTCACTATTTAATCAGTTTGACCTAGGCCGATCAGGTCTTGACCAATCCATAGTCACGATTCTAGATTTCGCCGCTTTTTGGGGGTTGCCCCGCTTGTACCGTTGCGTCCCAGCGTATTTTTCAATGACAACAGTGAGAATGAACAATGGTCCGGGAATTTGAGTATCAGGGAGAAACGTTCCGCGTTACCGCCCACGGCATCCACGGCCATGAAGAAATCTTCATCGTCCACATGGAAGACGACGGCGTGGAAGGCGGCGAAATCTCCATCGATCGCATGACCGAGGAGAACGACACCACCGCACCCATCGAGGACATCCTGGTGATGCTCTGCGACAAGCTCATTCCCCAGAGCGAGATCAAGGTGCAGGACCCCGGCGCCCCATTCGCCTGGCGGCAGGGCAACGTGGTGTTCGAGGTCCACGACGGCCTTCAAAGCCACGACTGACGCCCGGGGGGCGCCGCCCTCTCCGATTTTCCGGCACAAAAGCGAACGGCCGCCCCGGTTTCCGGAGCGGCCGTTTCACATGAAACAGGGTTAACGGACCCTGAACATCGCCCTGCGCCTCAGTCCGGCAGCACGCCGGAGACTGCCGGCGAGTAAGGCCCCGGACAGGCCGGGGCCTCGCCTCACTTCTTCTTGGCAGGCGCAGCCGGCGTCGCGGCCGGGGCAGCCTCCACCACCGTCTTGCGCGGGGGCAGCAGCTGGAGCGTCTGTACCGCCTGGCCGGCGAACTGGTTGAGCAGCGCGTTCTGCTCCGCCAACGAGGTCTTCACCCCCGTCACGATCCGGCAATAGGAGGCGATGAGGGCGTTGGCGACGTCGGACGGCCGGGCCTTCGGGTTCTGCTGGTAGAGCGTGGTCGCCGCGGAAGCGATGGCCGCGCCCTGCATGGGGGGCTTCACGCCGGTGAGCAGCTTGGCCGCCCCTGCCGAGAGGTCGGTCGGCACCGCCTTGCCGTCATCGGCCGGGCAGGCCAGCTTGTCGGCGAGGCTGGCGGGCTCCTTCAGCACGAGGCCGGGACCCACCGGCAGCGCCCAGGCGATGGGCTGGCTGTCCACCGGACCGGAGATCGTGCGACGCGAGACTTCCATGGCGGCCTGAAGGGTGAAGCGGCGCAGCTCGGCGGTCTTCTGCCAGTCGGGCGCGTTGCTCTTGGCCACAACGGGGCAATAGGCGGCGGTGAGCGCATCCACGATCGTGCCCGAGCCGGACGAGCCGGAGGCGGCCTTGTAGGTGTCCACCATCATGGGAATGGAGCGCTGGCCGCCGGCCATCATGGCCGAGAGCGCGGCCACCGCCTTCGCGTCCGGGCCATCCGAGCCGGGAGCACCGCCCACATCGGGGCAGGTGAAGGCGGAGGCCGCCTGCGTGCCGTAGTCCGGCGCCGCGGCGGCGCGCCATGCCGCGACCATGGAGGGGGTCACGTTCGGCGCGGCCGCATTGCCCCACGAGGTGCGCACGTAATTGGCGAGGTCCGCCACCTGCTGGTCGTTGAGCCGGCCGGCGAAGGAGGGCATGGCACCGTAGGTGCCGCCCGCCGGCAGGCCGCCCAACACTGCCATGATGATGTTGTAGGGCTCGGCCGCGATCACGGCCGGGTTGCCGGCGAGCGCGGGGATGGTGTCGGTGCGGCCGGCGCCCTTGTCCATGTGGCAGACGGCGCAATTGTCGATGTAGAGCTTGGACGCCCGCGCATAGACGTCGGCGGAAAGCGGGGACGCCTTTTGCACTGCCGGCTTGTCGGCCGGGGGCGGCGCATCGAACAGGTAGGTGACGAGCGCAGCACGGTCCTGCGCGGTCATCTTGCTCACGGAATCATGGATCACCTCGGCCATGGGGCCGAACACCGAGGTCTTGCCCGGCGCCGAACCGGTGGCGAAGAAGTTGGCCAGCGTCTCCGGCGTCCAGGTCTTCTTGAGCGAGGCGGTGTCGATGTCGGGCGCCCAGAAGCCGTCGATGTCGGCACCGAGGAAGGCGGCCTTGGCCTTGGTCGCGCCCATCAGGTTGCGCGGGGTGTGGCAATCGCCGCAATGGCCGAGGGCGTTGACGAGGTAGGCGCCGCGGTTCCACTCGGCGCTTTTGCCCGCGGTCGGGTGGAAGCGGCCCTGATCGAAGAACAGCTCGCGCCACGCCAGCATCCCGAGGCGGATGTTGAACGGGAATTCCAGCTGGTTGTCCGGCGGGGTGTTGGGAATGGGCGGGATGGCGCGCGCATAGGCCCACAGGGCCTTCATGTCGTCGTCGGTGATCTCGGTGTACGCGTCGAACGGCATGGCCGGGTAGAGATAGGCCCCGTCCTTGCGGATGCCGTTGCGCACCGCATTCACGAACTGATCATAGGTCCACTGGCCGATGCCGGTGGTGCGGTCGGACGTGATGTTGGGCGAGTAGATGGCGCCGAAGGGCGTGTTCAGCGCGAGGCCGCCGGCGAAGGGCTTCGACTTGTCCCCGGTATGGCAGGGCATGCAATCCGCCGCCTTGGCGATGTACTCGCCCCGCGCCACGAGGGCCGGATCGGCTGACGGGTCCGGGGCGAACTGCGCCAGGGCTGGCGTTGCGGCGCCGAGAAAAGTGGCGGCGGCAAGCGCCGCAAGCCGGCGCGTGTATCGGGACACCCTGACCATTTCATCCCCCATGAGATTCGCGTCGGCGTACCTTAGACATTTTTCAGGAAGGCGACATTGATCGAAAATCACCCGGCGCGATTGAACGAAAATCTCGCGGAGTGGATATAGCTGCTGCCCCCGCCCGCAACGGCGGACGCCTGCCGGGAACCGCCGACGATGACCAAGCCCGCTTTGCCCCTGCGCTCCCTCACCGTGGAGGACCTCTCGCCCTCCGACGCCGCCGCCGAGCACGCAGCCCTCGCCGAGGAGATCAAGGGCCACGACGCGGCCTATTATCGCGAGGACGCGCCGGTCGTCTCCGATGCCGAATACGACGCCCTGCGCCGCCGCTACGAGGCCATCGAGGCGCGCTTTCCCGGCCTCGTGGGCGAGGACAGCCTCTCCGCCAAGGTGGGCGCTGCGCCGTCGGAGAAGTTCGGCAAGGTGGTGCACGGCGTGCCCATGCTCTCCCTGCAGAACGCCTTCTCCGACGATGAGGTCGAGGAGTTTGTGGCGCGGGTGAAGCGCTTCCTCGGGCTCGGGGCGGAAGAGGAGGTGGCCTTCACCTCAGAGCCAAAGATCGACGGCCTCTCCTGCTCTCTGCGCTACCTGGAGGGTCGCCTCGAGGTGGCCGCCACCCGCGGCGACGGCGCCGAGGGAGAGGATGTCACCGCCAATGTGCGCACCATCGCCGATATCCCCGACCGGCTGCACGGCCGCGGCGTGCCCGACGTCATCGACGTGCGCGGCGAGATCTACATGGCGAAGGCTGATTTCGAGGCGCTGAACGCCCGGCAGGCGGCGGCGGAAGAGAAGGTGTTCGCCAATCCGCGCAATGCGGCGGCCGGCTCGCTGCGCCAGCTCGATCCCGCCATCACCGCATTGCGGCCGCTGAAATTCTTCGCCTATGCCTGGGGCGAGGCGACGCCGCTGCCGGCCGAGACCCAGCACGGCATGGTGGAAGCCTTCGCCCGCTGGGGCTTTTCCACCAACCCTCTCATGGTGCGCGTGACCAGCGCGGCGGAGCTGATCGCCCACTACCGCTCCATCGAGGCGCAGCGGGCGAGCCTGCCCTATGACATCGACGGCGTGGTCTACAAGGTGGATCGGCTCGACCTGCAACGGCGCCTCGGCTTCGTCTCCCGCTCGCCGCGCTGGGCCATTGCCCACAAATTCCCGGCCGAGCAGGCGACCACGGTGCTGGAGGCCATCGACATCCAAGTGGGTCGCACCGGCGCCCTCACTCCGGTGGCCAAGCTGCTGCCCGTGACGGTGGGCGGCGTGGTGGTGGCCAACGCCACCCTGCACAACGAGGACGAGATCGCCCGCAAGGACATCCGCGTCGGCGACACGGTGGTGGTGCAGCGCGCCGGCGACGTGATCCCGCAGGTGGTGCGGGTGATCGAAGAGAAGAGGTCGGCGGGGTCGAAGCCGTATGAGTTCCCCACCCTGTGCCCCGCCTGCGGTTCCCACGCGGTGCGCGAGGTGGACACGAAGACGGGCAAGATGGACGTGGTGCGCCGCTGCACCGGCGGCCTCATCTGCCCGGCGCAGATGGTGGAACGGCTGCGGCACTTCGTGTCGCGCAACGCCTTTGACATCGAAGGGCTGGGCGAGAAGCAGGTGCGGGCCTTCTACGAGTGGGGACTGATCGCCTCCCCCGCCGACATCTTCACTCTGGAGGCGCGCAACGCGCGCTCCCTCCAGCGGCTGGAGAACCGGGAGGGCTGGGGCAAGACCTCGGCGGCGAACCTGTTCGCGGCCATCCAGTCGCGTCGGAACGTGGCGGTGGACCGCTTCGTCTTCGCCCTCGGCATCCGCCATGTGGGCGAGACCAACGCCAAGCGCCTCATGCGCCATTACGGAACGGTGGAAGCGCTGGAAGCCGGCGCGCTGGCCGCCGTGATCCCGGGCGAGGAGTACCCCAAGGGCAACGAGGCCTGGCAGGAAATGCTCGCCATCGACGGCGTGGGCGACGTGGTGGCGGAAGCCGTCATCGAGTTCTTCCAGGAGCCGCGCAACCGCGAGGTGGTCGCGGCCCTGCTCGCGGAGGTGACGCCCACGCCCATGGAGCGCGTCGCCGCCGAGAGCCCGGTGGCGGGCAAGACGGTGGTCTTCACCGGCTCACTGGAGAAGATGACCCGCGACGAGGCGAAAGCCATGGCCGAGCGGCTGGGCGCGAAGGTGGCGGGCTCCGTCTCCGCCAAGACAGACCTCGTGGTGGCCGGGCCGGGCGCGGGCTCCAAGCTGGAGAAGGCGCAGGCGCTGGAGGTTAAGGTCATCACCGAGGACGAGTGGTTCGAGCTGGTGGGGTGATCTTTGCGTTATGATCCAATCAGAAGGCGAGCTTGCCAAATGGGTTTGAGCTTCTCTGAAGATCGTTCCAGTTAAAATTATACTTCTCGTCATTTGACCATGAAATGGGATGCTTCAGCAATAAAAGATCGCTTATTGCGTACTTATCCAAATAACCAGAACGATCTATCGCCTCAACAACCCCATCAACCTCCAAATGCTTATAATCCCTGAACTGAGAACCTATCAAAGCTGCCAGTCCACAAGCGGCATCTGTTAAATTTTTTAGATTTGATTTGATAAATTCATTTTGTCGATCATGTTTTGCCGAATTATATGATTGATACCAAGATAAATTATCACCGTTCCCCCAATCGTTGAATGGCCGTCTTGTCCTTAAATGGCCACCCGTCCACTCGACGATGGTCACTTCATACTCGCTTAATTTATGTGTCTTTTCGATTTTCCTATAGTGACTCATATTGAACCCACGATCAGGCTCGATGGCTCCATTTTCGGTCATTATCGCCTTAAGGTTTGCCTCAATTTCAATGCACGTTCTCATGAACAATTCATGTATTCGATGTGAGTACGTGTTAATATTTATCTCATCCGGTTCGATAAAATAGAATAAATCAGACATATCTTTTTCAATTAGATTAAACGCTCTTATGTAGTTTTCTGGCGATTTCGCGTATCCTAAATCTCGCATATATCCGATCGCGGCAGACATTATGTACGGGCGCCACGTTCTCGGAAATGGCTTATCAATCGACATTCTTGTCCCCATGGTTGGAGCGCGAGATACTTTGACACGTTTTCTTGCGTGAAATTTCCCATCGGAACTTCGCAAAAATGAAGCCGAAATTCAAAATAGAATATTGAATTCCTTTGGGAGCCGCTGAAATACCGCAGACGCATGGCTTCAGCGACGATAGAGAGATAAGCACTTGACGCCCCCGCCCGAAACCCCCATTCCTCCCCGACCAGCCGGCCGGGCGGCCGCGGCATTTCGGTGTCGAGGAAAGTCCGGGCTCCACGCAGACACGGTGCCGGATAACGTCCGGCGGGGGCGACCCTAGGGAAAGTGCCACAGAAATCAAACCACCCATGCGTGCATGGGCCAGGGTGAAACGGTGGGGTAAGAGCCCACCGCGCGACCGGCAACGGGAGCGGCACGGCAAACCCCACCGGGAGCAAAGTCGAATAGGGACGGCACGGGAAACCACCCCTGTCTACGGGGCGCCGTCCGGGTTGACTGCTAGAGGCGCCGGGCAACCGGCGTCCCAGAGGAATGGTCGCCACGCGGGCGCAAGCCCGCCGTACAGAACCCGGCTTACAGGCCGGCTGGTGTTTCCCTCGGAAATAGGACGAGTGACGCGGCGCCCGGCCGCGTCCCCTCACACGTCCACGCTGGCGCGCAGCGCATTCTCCTGAATGAACTCGCGGCGGGGCTCCACCGTGTCGCCCATCAGGCGGCTGAAGAGGTCGTCGGCGGCGTCCACTTCCTTCACGCGCACCTGGAGGAGGGAGCGGGCGTTGATGTCCAGCGTCGTCTCCCAGAGCTGCTCGGGGTTCATCTCGCCGAGGCCTTTGTAGCGCTGGAGCGAGAGGCCCTTGCGGCCGGAATCGGTGACGGCGTCGAACAAATCCACGGCGCCGAACAGCACCTGCTCGTCGCTGCGGCGCTTGAGGGTCGCGGCGGCGGCGAACACACCGTCGAGGTCGCGGGCGAGGGTGTCGAGCCGGCGTGCCTCGGGGGAGGCGATGAAGGCGTGATCGAGCCGCGCCACCTCGGCGACGCCGCGGACGGTGCGGGAGAAGGCATAGCCGGTCTCGTCGCAGAGGCCGGTCCAGCCGCGTTCTGTCTCATCCGCCAGCGCGTCGAGGCGGCGGGCCACCTCGACGGCGGCGGCGGTGCCGGTGGCCTCGTCTTCCAGCGCGGACGCAGCGAAGGCACCGGCCAGCGCCGCCTGCTCGGCCACCGCGCGGTTGTAGCGGGGATGGAGCGCGGCGAGGGCGCTGCGGAGCTGGCGCGACACGTCCACCACATGGGCGAGGTCGGCGCCGGTGCGCACCTCGCCGGAGGCAAGGTGGAGAGAAGCCTCATCCAGCCCGGTGGTGATGAGGTAATCTTCCAGCGCCTTCTCGTCCTTGAGGTAGGTCTCGGACTTGCCGCGCGCGACCTTGTAGAGCGGCGGCTGGGCGATGAAGAGATGGCCTGCGTCCACGATCTCCGGCATCTGCCGGAAGAAGAAGGTGAGCAGCAGGGTGCGGATATGGGCGCCGTCCACGTCGGCGTCCGTCATGATGATGATCTTGTGGTAGCGCAGCTTCTCGAGATTGAAGTCGTCCCGGCCGATGCCGGTGCCGAGCGCGGTGATGAGCGTGCCGATCTGCTCGGACGACAGCATCTTGTCGAAGCGCGCGCGCTCCACGTTGAGGATCTTGCCACGAAGCGGCAGCACGGCCTGGAAGGCGCGGTCGCGGCCCTGCTTGGCGGAGCCGCCGGCCGAGTCACCCTCGACGATGAAGATCTCGGACTTGGCCGGGTCCTTCTCCTGGCAGTCGGCGAGCTTGCCGGGCAGCGAGGCCACGTCCAGCGGGCTCTTGCGGCGGGTGAGGTCGCGCGCCTTGCGGGCGGCCTCGCGGGCGGCGGCGGCTTCCACCACCTTGCCGATCACGTTTCGGGCCTCGGCGGGGTTCTCCTCGAACCAGTTGGCGAGCGCCTCGCCGACCAGGTTCTCCACCACCGGGCGGACTTCCGAGGACACGAGCTTGTCCTTGGTCTGGGAGGAGAATTTCGGGTCGGGCACTTTCACCGAGAGCACGGCGGTGAGGCCCTCGCGGCAATCCTCGCCGGTGGGGTCCACCTTCTCCTTCTTGGAGATGCCGGACGAGTTGGCATAGCCCAGCACCTGCCGGGTCAGCGCGGCGGCAAAGCCCGTGAAGTGGGTGCCGCGGTCGCGCTGGGGAATGTTGTTGGTGAAGCAGAGCACGTTCTCGTGGTAGCCGTCGTTCCACGAAAGCGCGGCCTCCACCGTGATGCCGTCCTTCTCGGCGCGGATCACCACGGGCTTGGCGATGAGCGCGGTCTTGTTGCGGTCGAGATACTTCACGAAGGCCTCGACGCCGCCCTCGTAATGCAGCTCCTCGCGCTTCGGCTCGGGGCCGCGCGCGTCGGTGAGCACGATGAGCACGCCGGAATTGAGGAAGGCCAGCTCGCGCAGGCGATGCTCCAACGTCGCGTAGTCGAACTCGATGCGGGTGAAGGTCAGAGGCGAAGGCGTGAACGTCACCTTGGTGCCGCGCTTGCCCGCCGGCGCCGGGCCCACCACCTTGAGCGGGGCTTCCGCGTCGCCGTGGCGGAAGCGCATGAAATGCTCCTTGCCGTCCCGCCAGACGGTGAGGTCAAGGATGGTGGACAAAGCGTTGACCACCGAGACGCCCACGCCATGCAGGCCGCCGGAGACCTTGTAGGAATTCTGGTTGAACTTACCGCCCGCGTGCAGCTGGGTCATGATGACCTCGGCGGCGGAGACGCCCTCCTCCGGGTGGAGGTCGGTGGGGATGCCGCGGCCGTCGTCGGTCACGGTGACCGAGCCGTCGGCCTCCAGTGTGACTGTGACCTCCTTTGCCCAGCCGGCCAACGCCTCGTCGATGGCGTTGTCCACCACCTCGTAGACCATGTGGTGCAGGCCCGAGCCGTCGTCCGTGTCACCGATGTACATGCCGGGACGCTTGCGGACCGCATCGAGGCCCTTGAGCACCTGGATGGACTGGGCGCCGTAGTCGTCGGGGGACTCGGCGGGCACGGGTTCGGCCATGGGGACTTCCGATTCGATTCTGCGACTTAGCGATCTGAGGTGTAGCAAATCTAACGCAACGCGGCGGCTATTTGGTGGCGGCTCGGCTTGTTTTCCTGCGTTTTCCGAGGCTCGGCGGCCATTTAGGGGCCATTCAGCCGGCGCTGTAGCGTGCAAATCCATCCGCCCGCAACCTGCAGGCGGGGCATTCACCGCAGCCATAGCCCCAGGCGTGGCGGTGGCCGCGGTCGCCGAGATAGCAGGTGTGGGTCTCCTCGACGATGAGATCCACCAGCGGACGCCCGCCCAGATGCTCGGCGAGACGCCAGGTTTCGGCCTTGTCGATCCACATGAGCGGGGTGTGGAGGACGAAGCGCTTCTCCATGCCGAGGTTCAGGGCCACCTGCATGGCCTTGATGGTGTCGTCCCGGCAGTCGGGATAGCCCGAGAAGTCCGTCTCGCACATGCCGCCGACGATGTGGCGGAGCCCTCGGCGATAGGCGAGGGCGGCGGCGAAGGTGAGGAAGACGAGGTTGCGGCCGGGCACGAAGGTGTTCGGCAGGCCGTTCGCCTCCATGTGGACGGCGACGTCGCGGGTCAGGGCCGTGTCCGAGATCTGGCCGAGCACGGGCAGGTCCAGCACGTGGTCGGCGTCGAGCCGCGTGGCCCACAGCGGGTTGAGGGCGCGGAAGGCGGCGCGCAGCACCGGGCGGCGCTCCAGTTCCACCGCGTGGCGCTGGCCGTAGTCGAAGCCCAGGGTCTCCACCCGGCCGAAGCGCTCCAATGCATAGGCGAGGCAGGTGGCGGAATCCTGCCCGCCGGAGAAGAGGACCAGCGCGCCCTCTTCCCGATGCAACGCGGCCTCAGCCATGCGCAGGTGACCCCTTTACCGAATCCAGGCTCATTCGCCGGGGGCGGTTCATTCACCCGGCGCCTTGGCCTCGATGGCCAGGGCGTGCAGACCGCGCGCAATCTCGCCCTGAAGCAGGCCGTTGACGATGCGGTGCCGCTCCACCCGGCTCTTGCCGGTGAAGCTCGGGGAGACCACCCGCACCCTGAGGTGGGTGATGCCGCCGTCGCCGCGATTGGCGCCCTTGTGATCATGCATCACGCCGGCGTGGCCGGCATGCTTGTGGCTCTCGTCCTCAAGCTCGAGGGCGAGGGGGCTGAGGCCGGCTTCGAGCGTCTGGCGGATGTCGGAAAGGGAAGAGTGGGACATGATGAAAAGGCTTCTGTGAAAAGGAATGGACCGAAGAAAGCGGCCGGTTATGGCGCTCCCGCGTGGGCGGCATTATATGGGGCTTGTCGCGGCCTGCCACCCTCGGTCACGATGAGGCCGGCACAGCCGCTTCCGCTCCCGACGTCACATCCCCCGCTACCCCTGTGGCATGGCGCTTTCTCCACGCGCTGCACCGCAATTCCTTGCCGCGCCGCGGAACGACGCACATAATCGATCGGCCATGAAATTCGACTCCCCCCTTTTCGACCGCATCCGGGTCAAGCCCGCCGACGACCGGCATCGCCCCCGGCTGTCGCTTACGGGCTGCCAGTGGCCGGGCTGCACGGCGGAGGGCACGCACAAGGCGCCCAAGGGGCGGCATCAGGAAGGCCAGTACTGGTCCTACTGCCTCGACCATGTGAAGGCGTACAACCAGTCCTACAACTATTTCTCGGGCATGACCGACGACGCGGTGTATGCCTACCAGAAGGACGCGCTCACCGGCCATCGCCCCACCTGGAAGATGGGCATGAAGGGTGCCAGCGGCCGCCGGCCGGGCGCGGACACCGGCGACGGCATGCGCGATCCCTTTGGCTTTACCGCGGAGATGGGCGGCACCTTCCGTGCCGACCGGCCGGAGCCGGACGGCAAGATCGTGCGCACCGCGGAGCGGCGGGCGCTGGAGGTGATGGGCCTCGAAATGTCGGCCAGCGCGGTCGAGATCAAGGCCCGCTACAAGGAACTGGTGAAGCTGCACCACCCCGACGCGAACGGCGGCGACCGTTCCTCGGAGGACCGCCTGCGCAGCGTCATCCAGGCCTACAACAGCCTCAAGCAGGCAGGTTTCTGCTGAGCGGTCCTCAGGATTGCCGGCGACGCGGAGGCGGCTCCTCGGACCGCGCCGTGATGGATACGGACACGAAATGGGGCGCGCGGGGCGCGCCGACGGAGGAGTTATGAGCGGTTTGGAGACCACTGCCCCGATGCCGGACATGAAGGTGTCGGTTCGCCAGACGTTCGGCATCGATATCGACATGGAGGTTCCGGCCTACTCCGAAGCCGACTCCCACGTCCCCGAGCTGGACCCTGATTACCTGTTCGACCGGCCGACCACCCTGGCCATCCTGGCCGGCTTTGCGCGCAATCGTCGCGTGATGGTCACAGGATACCATGGAACCGGCAAGTCCACCCATATCGAGCAGGTGGCGGCGCGGTTGAACTGGCCGTGCGTCCGCATCAACCTCGACAGCCACATCTCGCGCATCGACCTCATCGGCAAGGATGCGATCGTGGTGAAGGACGGCCTGCAGGTCACCGAATTCCGCGACGGCATCCTGCCCTGGGCCTACCAGAATAACGTCGCCCTCGTGTTCGACGAATATGACGCGGGCCGCCCGGACGTGATGTTCGTGATCCAGCGCGTGCTGGAGTCGTCCGGCCGCCTGACCCTGCTCGACCAGAGCCGGGTGATCCGCCCCCACGGCGCCTTCCGGTTGTTCGCCACCGCCAACACCATCGGCCTCGGCGACACCACCGGCCTCTACCACGGCACCCAGCAGATCAACCAGGCGCAGATGGACCGCTGGTCCATCGTCACCTCGCTGAACTATCTCGCCCACGACAAGGAAGTGGACATCGTCCTCGCCAAGGCGAAGCACTTCCAGAACGTGGAAGGCCGCGACACGGTGAACCGGATGGTCCGCCTCGCCGACCTCACCCGGCAGGCGTTCATGAACGGCGATCTCTCCACCGTCATGAGCCCGCGCACGGTCATCACCTGGGCCGAGAACGCGGACATCTTCCGCGACATCGCCTTCGCCCTGCGCGTCACCTTCCTCAACAAGTGCGACGAACTGGAGCGCCCGCTGGTGGCGGAGTTCTACCAGCGCTGCTTCGGCCAGGAGCTGACCGAGAGCACGGTGAACGTCGCTCTGTCCTGAACCGGTGCGGCTCAGCCGCGCCTTGCATTGAACAGGCTGCGCCACGGCGCTGCCTGTTTCCCCGCAGGAGGCGCCTCTTCGCGAAGCGCTTCTCGAAGACGCAAGAGCCGAAGAAGCACGCGCCATGGCCACCAACCGCACCACCGGCAAGGCCCCCAAGGAAGCGCCGTCCGAGCCGTTCAAGCGCGCCGTCACCGGCTGCTTCAAGGCCATCGCCGGCGTCTCCGAGTTCGAGGTGACCTTCGCCTCCGAGCGTCCGGCGCTCGGTCCGGACCGGGTGCGCCTGCCCGAGCCGCCGCGCCGCTTCACCCTCCAGGACGCCGCCATCGTGCGCGGCCATGCGGATTCCCTCGCCTTGCGCCGCGCCTGTCATGATCCGGGTGTGCATCGCAAGATGCTGCCCCAGGGCGAAGTCGCCCGCGGCGTGTTCGAGGCGGTGGAGCAGGCGCGGGTGGAAGCCATCGGCGGCAACCGCATGCCGGGCGTGAAGCGCAACCTCGCGGCCATGCTGCAGGACCGCTACCACCGCGCCAATTTCGCCGACATCACCGAGCGCTCGGAGGCCCCGATCGCCGACGCGGTAGCGCTGATGGTGCGTGAGCGCCTGACCGGCGAGCCCCCGCCCCCCGATGCCCGGCGCGTGGTGGACCTCTGGCGCCCCTTCATCGAGGAGCGGGCCGAGGGCGACCTCGCGCGGCTCATCGACAGCATCGAGAACCAGAAGAAGTTCGGCGAGATCGCCCGTGATCTCCTCGCCTCCCTCGACATGGGCGAGGAAAGCGGCCTCGACACCGAGCAGGAGCCCGAGGAGAACGAGAACGAGGGCGGCGCCGAGGAGCAGGGCGGAGAGAACGGCGAAAGCCGCGAGGACGACAGCCAGCAGGGCGCCACCGAGATGGAGGCCGAGCTCTCCGAGGAGGAGATGCCCGACTCTGCCGCCCAGAGCGAGGCCGCGCCCCCCGCCGACGTGCCGGATGGCACCGAGATGGGCGACAGCGAGGAGCCGGCCGAGCCGTGGTCCCCGCGTCCGCCGATGACCCACGACAATCGCGGGCCGGAATACCACGCCTTCACCACCAAGTTCGACGAGGAGACCTCCGCCGAGGATCTCTGCGATCCCGAGGAACTGGCCCGTCTCCGGTCCTATCTCGACAAGCAGCTCGCCAATCTCCAGGGCGTGGTGGCACGCCTCGCCAACCGGCTCCAACGCAAGCTGCTGGCACAGCAGAACCGTGCCTGGGAATTCGACCTGGAGGAGGGCGTGCTCGATCCCGCGCGCCTGCCGCGCGTCATCATGGACCCCATGGCGGCGCTCTCCTTCAAGCGCGAGCGCGACACCGACTTCCGCGACACGGTGGTGACGCTGCTCATCGACAATTCCGGCTCCATGCGCGGCCGGCCCATCACGGTGGCCGCCACCTGCGCCGACATCCTCGCCCGCACGCTGGAGCGCTGCGGGGTGAAGGTGGAGGTGCTGGGCTTCACCACGCGCGCCTGGAAGGGCGGCCAGTCCCGCGAGGCCTGGCTCGCCGCCGGCAAGCCCGCCGCCCCCGGCCGCCTCAACGATCTCAGGCACATCATCTACAAGTCGGCCGACGCCCCGTGGCGCCGGGCGCGCCGCAACCTCGGCCTGATGATGCGCGAGGGCCTCCTCAAGGAGAATATCGACGGCGAGGCGCTGGACTGGGCGCACAAGCGCCTGCTCGCCCGCACCGAGGCGCGGCGCATCCTGATGATGATTTCCGACGGCGCGCCGGTGGACGATTCCACGCTGTCGGTGAACGCCGGCAACTATCTGGAACGGCACCTCCGCCACATCATCACCGAGATCGAGACCCGCTCGCCGGTGGAACTCATCGCCATCGGCATCGGCCACGACGTGACGCGCTACTACCGTCGCGCCGTCACTATCGTGGACGCCGAGGAGCTGGGCGGGGTGATGACCGAGAAGCTCGCCGAGCTGTTCGAGGAAACCCCCGGCGGTGGCGGCAAGGGGGCGTCGCGGGGCGGCCGCCTGCATTGAAGCGGGGCCTGCGCGCTTTAGGCATTGTCGCCGCCGGAATTCTCGGCGGCGCACTGCTGTTCAATCTCGCCTTCTCCAAGCCGGGCGCGCTGCCGCCCGAGCCCGTGGCCATCACGGTCACGGCACAGCCGGTCGTCACCTTCAAGCGCGGGGACGAGCTGACCCAGTTCGGCCCGTTGCGGTTCCTTGGCGGGCTGGTGCTGACCTCACCCTTTCCCGGCTTCGGCGGCATCTCCGGCTTCGCGCTGGAGCAGGACGGGCACTTCCTCGCCATCACCGATGCCGGCCTGTTCCTCTCCGGCCGCCTCGTGACGGAGAATGACCGCCCCACCGGCCTCGCCGACGTAAAAGCGGCGGCCTTGCTCGATGCGGATGGCAAGGTGCAGGCCGAAAACGCCCGCGAGGACGTGGAATCCGTCACCCTCGCGCCCGATGCCGCCTATGTGGCGATGGAGACCATCAACGAGATCTGGCGCTACCCGCGCGATGCCCTTGGCCAGCGCGGCACGCTGGTGCCGGCGCCGGCCATCAAGGGGCTGAGGCGCAACACCGGCCTCGAAAGCCTCGCCTTCATGCCCTCAGGTCCGCTCAAGGGCGCGCTCATCGCCATCGGGGAAGAGGGGGCGAAGAAGGCGGACGACCTGCCGGGCTTCATCATCGGTGGCCCCGCGCCCGGCGGTTTCACCGTGACCAAGAGCGGCCCGTTCGACGCCACCGACCTCGCGCTGGGGCCGGATGGTAATTTCTACCTTCTGGAGCGTCATTATTCGCCGCTCGAAGGCGTCAACATGCAGCTCCGCCGCTTCCCCGCAAGCGAGGTGAAGCCGGGCGCGCGCATCACCGGCGAGGTGCTGGGGCGCTTCGACATGAGCCATGAGATCGACAATATGGAAGGCCTCGGCGTCACCCGAAGCGCCGCCGGCGAGATCTTGCTGACCATGATTTCCGACGACAATTTCAGCCCGCTCCAGCGCACCATTCTGCTGCGCTTCGCGGTGTCGGGGGACTGAGGCGCGGCAGGTCGAGTGGTCGCGCCGCTTCAGTCCAGCCGGTTCAATCCAGCCAGGGCGCCGGCCGGTCGAGGGCGATCAGCGCCGCGGGGTCGACCCGCGGGCGGACCACCGCCGCTTGGGGTCCACGCACCAGCACCTCAGGGACGAGGGCGCGGGTGTTGTAGGTGCCGGATTGCACGGCGCCATAGGCCCCCGCCGTCATCACCGCCAGCAGGTCGCCGGGCTTCACCTCCGGCAGCGGCCGGTCGAGGGCGAGGAAATCGCCGGTCTCGCATACCGGGCCGACCACGTCGGCGATCACCAGGGCGGCGCCGGCCGCCGGCTCGGCCATCGGCACGATGTCGTGGTGGGCTTCGTAAAGGGTAGGGCGGATGAGGTCGTTCATGGCGGCGTCCACCACCACGAAGGTCTTGCCCTCCCCCTTCTTCACGTAAATCACGCGGGTGACGAGGATGCCGGCATTGGCCACCAGCATCCGTCCCATCTCGAACACCAGCGGCAGCTTCAGGTCGCCGAGCGCCCGCCCGATCACTTCGGCATAAGCGGCGGGGGAGGGCGGTACCGGGTCGGAGGCGGCATAGGGCACGCCGAGCCCGCCGCCGAGGTCCATGTGGTGCAGCCTGTGGCCGGCGGCCATGAGGTCACGCGCCAGCTCGGCGAGCAGCGTCACCGCGTTCTCGAACGGCGCCATGTCGGTGATCTGGCTGCCGATGTGCATGTCCACGCCGGAGATGGCGAGGCCGGGCAGGCGCGCGGCGTAGTCGTACACGTCCCGCGCGCGGGAGATCGGGATGCCGAACTTGGTGGCCGACTTGCCGGTGGAGATCTTCTTGTGGGTCTTCGCGTCCACGTCCGGATTGACGCGGATGGAGACCGGCGCCGTCACGCCCTTGGACAGGGCGACCTGCGACAGGGCATCCAGTTCCGGCTCGCTCTCCACATTGAAGCAGAGGATGCCGGCGTCCAGTGCCTCACCCATTTCCTCCCGCGTCTTGCCGACGCCGGAGAAGACGATGCGGTCGCCCGGCACGCCGGCGGCGCGGGCGCGCATCAGCTCGCCTGAAGAAACGATGTCGGCCCCCGCGCCGAGCCGGGCCAGGGTGGAGATGACCGCCTGGTTGGAATTGGCCTTCAGCGCGTAGCACAGCAGCACGTCGCGGCCGGCGAACGCCTCCATGAACACGCGATAGTGCCGCTCCAGCGTGGCGGTGGCGTAGCAATAGAAGGGCGTGCCCACCTCGGCGGCGAGGGACGTGAGGTCCACGTCCTCGGCATGGAGGCGGCCGTTGCGATAGTCGAAATGGTGCATCGGGGCGGCTTGTCGGAGGCTCGTTCTGCGCGCCCGGCCGGGGTGGCGCCGTCAGGCGGGCGCCGGGGAGCGAGGAAGGGGTTGCTGTGCAGAAGGCCGTTCAGCGCAGCCTTCGGGCCTGCGGATCAGAGCAGACCGTCGATGAGGAGCGGCTGGTCGGGGCGGTCGATGCCCTTCAGCAGCTTGTCCGAGCTGCTGGAGGAGCCGGAGGTCTTTTTCTTCTCCCAGGAGGCGTGCGGAACCGCGCTCTCGTTGAACTCCGCCGCCGTCTTGGGTGGTGTGTAGGAACTGCTGGAATCCGCCGCAGCCGTAGCCGTGGCGGGCTTCGGCGGGGGGGCCGCCGCATGGGCGCCGGGCGGGGGCTCCAACGGACCCTTCACGCCGCACGCCGCGAGGGCGAGGGTGCCGCAGAGGGCCATCAGGGTCGCAAGGGTTCGCATCTTCGTCCATGCCATTGGCATCAAGGTCGGCGCCACTATAGCCCGCGCTGCGGCAAAGGCGAGCCCCCGGGCCGGCCGGGGGCTCCATTTGGCCGGCATCAGGTCGCGTCCGGGGCGGCCCCGAGGCGCTTCAGCCAGCGCCGCGCCTGGGTGCGCACGCGCTGCGGCGCGGTGCCGCCATAGCTGGTGCGGCTGCGCACCGAGCGCACCACGGACAGAACGGAGAAGACGTCGCCGGTGATGCGCTTGTCCACCGCCTGCATGTCCTCGAGCGGCACCTTGTGCAGCGCAATGCCGCGGTCGGAGGCCAGCGCCACGATGCGCCCGGTAATGTGGTGCGCCTCGCGGAACGGGATGTTCAGAGCCCGGACCAGCCAGTCGGCGAGGTCGGTGGCGGTGGAATAGCCCTGGCCGGCGGCCGTGGCCATGCGCTTCTCGTCCGGCGACAGGTCGCGGACCATGCCGGCAGTGGCGGCGATCACCAGGGAGAGGGCCGAGAAGGCATCGAACGCGCCTTCCTTGTCCTCCTGCATGTCCTTGGCATAGGCCAAAGGCAGGCCCTTCATCACCACGAGGATGCCGGTGAGCGCGCCGATGATGCGCCCGGCCTTGGCGCGCACCAGCTCGGCGGCGTCGGGATTGCGCTTCTGCGGCATGATGGACGAGCCGGTGGTGAAGGCATCGGACAGCTTCACCAGCGCGAAGGACGGCGAGGTCCAGATCACCACCTCCTCGGCGAAGCGCGAGAGGTGGATGGCGCAGATGGACGCGGCCGAGAGCGTCTCCATCACGAAATCGCGGTCGGAGACGGCATCGAGCGAGTTGGCGGTGGGCCGGTCGAAGCCGAGCGCCGCCGCCGTCGCCTCGCGGTCGATGGGGAAGGAGGTGCCGGCCAGCGCCGCCGAGCCCAGCGGGCATTCGTTGAGACGCGCCCGCGCGTCGGCGAAGCGGCTGCGGTCGCGCGCCATCATCTCCACATAGGCCATCAGATGGTGGCCGAAGGTCACCGGCTGGGCCGTCTGCAGATGAGTGAAGCCGGGCATGACCGTGGCCGCATGCGCGAGCGCCTTCTCGGCCAGCGCCCGCTGGAGATCGGCGAGCTGGGCGTCGAGGGCGTCCACCGTGTCGCGCACGTAGAGGCGGAAGTCGGTGGCGACCTGATCGTTGCGCGAGCGGGCGGTGTGCAGGCGCCCGGCCGGGGCGCCGATGAGCTCGGCGAGGCGCGATTCCACGTTCATGTGGATGTCCTCCAGCTCGCGCCGGAAGGAGAACTTGCCCGCCTCGATCTCTGACAGGATCGTGTCTAGACCCTTGGTGATCTTCTGGGCATCTTTCGCCGCCACGATGCCCTGGGCGGCCAGCATGGCCGCATGCGCCTTTGAACCGGCGATATCCTGCGCATAAAGACGCTGGTCGAAGCCGATGGAGGCGTTGATCTCCTCCATGATGGCGTCGGGGGCAGTGCTGAAGCGCCCGCCCCACATCTTGTTGCTCATGACGGACCCTCCGGTGATGACCACTGCCGACGACAACCGCGCGACTGACCCTCAGGACACGGCGACCGGCCCCGCGCCGGGCGCGCCGGTGGCGAGGCGCTCTTCCGCGGTGAGGACGATCGGCGTGGTCGCGCTGGCGACGCTGGCGGGCGCCGTGGCCGGCGCGCTCGCCCTATACGGGATGAACCGCCTCCCCGGCAATGCACCGCAGGGCCAGAGCGTGGCGAGCGTGCCGGCCGCAGCCCCCTCCGGGGCGGCCGCTGACCCCGCCTGCGCCGGTACGGTGGAGCGGGTTCGGGCCTTCGCGCCCCTCGCCAAGGGCGAGCTGGCCGCGATCGCGCTGGCGAGCGAGCCGCGCCGCCTGCCGCCGCTCACCTTCACCGATGCCTCCGGCAAGCCGGTGACGCTGGCGGATTTCAAGGGCCGGGTGGTGCTGCTCAATCTCTGGGCCACCTGGTGCGTGCCCTGCCGCAAGGAGATGCCGGCCCTCGACCATCTGGAAAAGCGGCTGGGCGGGCCGGATTTCGCGGTGGTGGCGGTCAATCTCGATACGCGCGACCCGGACAAGCCGCGCGCCTTCCTCTCCGAGATCGGCGTGAACAGCCTCGCCTTCTATAGCGATCCGGCGACCAAGACCTTCCAGGCCCTGCGCGGCGTGGGGCGCGGCTTCGGCCTGCCGACCACCCTTCTCGTCGATCGGGACGGCTGCGAGATGGCCTATCTCGCCGGCCCGGCGGAGTGGGGCGGTGTCGATGCGGAAGCGCTGGTGAAGGCCGCCATCGGCGCCGGCCGGGCGGATGCGGCAGGTTCCAGCTCGGCAGGTTCCAGCTCAGCAGCTTCCCGCTGAGCTGACGCTTGGCGGAATAAGATACCTGCCTTGACGGGGGCGTCGCGTTCCAATCTGCGAAAATATCGCCCCGCTTAAAGCTCTTGCAACCTTCAGGTGGCAGAGTTCCCTGCAACCAGGGGGATGGGGAAGCTAGGCGCTGCCGGGGCGACGGTGCGGCGCTGCCGTTTACCTTTCTTTCACTCCTTTTTCATTTGCGCGAAAAGAGCTGGTATATCTTGCTCTTGACAGCACGCCTGCGCGCGTTCATTCGAAGTCGAATCACCGGTGGCGACCATTGAAAATACTGTCAATTTTCGGAACGCGCCCTGAGGCGATCAAGATGGCGCCGGTGGTCCAGGCGCTGGCACGGGAGCCGGCCATCCAGTCGCTCGTCTGCGTCACCGGCCAGCACCGGGAGATGCTGGATCAGGTTCTCCGCCTCTTTGACCTGACGCCCGACTTCGATCTTGGCCTGATGGCCCACAACCAAGGGTTGAATCGCCTTGCCGGCGGAGCGCTTTGTGCGATCGACAGCGTGCTTGAGGATGTGAAGCCGGATCGCGTGCTGGTCCATGGCGACACCACCACCGCCATGGCCGCAGCCCTTGCCGCCTTCCACCGCCGCATTCCGGTGGGGCATGTGGAGGCGGGCCTGCGCACCTACCACCTCGGCCAGCCCTTTCCCGAGGAGATGAACCGCCGCGTCGCCGATCTGTGCAGCGACCTCCTGTTCGCGCCCACCCCCGGCTCGCGCGACAATCTTCTGTCGGAGCAGCTCGAGGGGCAGGTCTTCGTGACCGGCAACACGGTGATCGACGCGCTGCAATCGGTGCAGCGTCGCCTCGACGCCGATCCGGACCTGCGTGCCGCCCTCGACGCCGAACTTCCGCCCCTCGATCCGCGCCGGCCCATCCTTCTGGTGACGGGGCACCGGCGCGAGAATTTCGGCGAGGGGTTCCGCAACATCTGCGAGGCGCTGGACCAGATCGCCGACCGTGGCGACGTGGAGATCGTCTATCCGGTTCACCTCAATCCCAACGTCAAGGGTCCGGTGACGGCGGCGCTCGCCGGCCGGCCCAACGTGCATCTCGTGCCGCCGCTCGACTATCTGCCGTTCCAGCGGCTGATGCAGCGCTCGCACATCGTGCTCACCGATTCCGGCGGCGTGCAGGAAGAGGCGCCCGCGCTGGGCAAGCCCGTCCTCGTCATGCGCGAGGTGACGGAGCGGCCGGAGGCGGTGCATTCCGGCACGGTCCAGCTCGTCGGCACCGGCCGCGCCGCCATCGTCAACGCGGTGTCCCGCCTTCTCGACGATCCGGCGGCCTATGCGGCCTACGCCGGGCGCATCAACCCCTACGGCGACGGGCAGGCCTGCCGCCGGATCGTGGACTGCATCTGCGGGCGGCCGATGCAGGAATTTTCCCCCCTCCAATCCCCGCCTGCCGCGTCCGCTCCTCGGCGTCCCGCCGGCCTCGACGCCCTGCTCGTGAGAGACTGACATGCGACACGTTGCCTCTTCCATCGCCCCCGGCCGGGCCGCCCGGGGCTTCACTCCCCGGCGCTTTTCCACACTGGCCGCCGCCGTTGTGCTGCCGGTGAGCCTGCTTTCGGCCTGGCCGGCCGCCGCGCAGTCGCGCAGCCCGGCGCCGCCGGTGGTCGCCCAGGCCCCTGTCGCCCAGCAGCCGGCTTATGTGGCGCCGGCCTACGTGCCGCCGGTGGACCCGATCCTCTCGGCCATCCAGGAGCGGGCGGCGGACACCCGCGTCACGCGGTCCTTCACCCTCGGCGATCTCGGCATCGAAGGGCCGGTGGTGCTGCAGGGCATGGATGCGCGCCGCGACATCTATCTGCCGGTGCCGGCCGGCGTGCCGCTGGAGAATGCCAGCATCGCCGTCGACGGCGAGTATCTGCGTGGCGATGGCGGGCGCACCACCGTGGTGCTCTCGGTGGACAGCACGCCGGTGTTCTCGCGGCGCCTCGAAGGCGACAACGGCAGCGCCAATGCCACCATCGCGGTGGATGATCGGCCGCGGGAGACCGGCTTCGTGCGCTTCGGCACCGCCTGGTCCTCGGTGATCGGCGAGGCGCTGTGCGCCGACGAACGCGGCATCGGCAACGTGCTGAAGCTGCGCCCGTCCACCCGCTTCACCTACAGCTATGACGCCGGGCAGGTGCGCAGCCTCGCCACCGCCTGGAGCGGCATGCCCGGTTCCGGCGCGCTGCTGGTGGCCGGCGGCACCCTCTCCAAGGACACCTACGACACCGCCTGGCGGCTCGGCCTTGCGCTTGAGACCGCCGGCAAGCGCCTTGTCGTGAAGACGCTGCCCTCCATCGGCGACGAGGTGGACCTGACCAACGTCGATGTGCCGGCCTCGCTGCGCGCGGTCGCCCCCTTCTCCAGCTTCGTCGGCGTGAAGAGCTACCGCATCCGCGACGCGTCCGAGATCGGCGCGCTTCTGGTGATGCCCGGCTCCCCGCTCGGCGCCGACGTGGCGGTGGCGGATGTCTCGCTTCTGTCCGGCATCCGTGGCGCGCTCGACGCCCTCGGCGCCCGTCTGGGCACCGCCTCCGGTGCCTTCATGGAATGGCGGGCCAAGGCGGCAAGCCTCGGCTCATCCAGCATCGCCCCGGACGAGGTGAGCTTGCAGTTCCTCGCCGGACGCCCGATCATCGCGGTCGGCGGCGCCGCCGGCGGCAAGGCCACCCAGCTGTTCGACAGCTTCTGGCGGACCTCGCTGGCCTCCGGGACCGTGACCATCCGCGCGGTGGACGTGGGGCCGGAGAAGCCTTCCTCCGTGCCGCTGTCCAGCCTCGGCCCGACCGACGGCAACCTCGACGTGCTCGCCCGCGGCGACTGGGTGGTGACGTTCGATCTCGCCGCCGCCACCGGTGGCCGCAGCCTGCCGAGCCGGCTGAACCTTGATGTCGCGGCCGCGCCCGGCGCCTCCTCCTCCGAACCGGTGGTGGCGGTGTTCCTCAACGACGTGCTGCTGGCCGCCAAGCGCCTCGACGCCACCGGCCACCCCGAGCACGTGACGGCCGCCGTGCCGCCCTATGCGCTCGCGGCCCGCAACGTGCTGCGCGTGACCTTCCAGCGCCAGCCGGTGAGCGACCGCTGCCGCGAGACGCCTCAGGCCTTCCCGGTCTCGGTCCTGCCCACCAGCCATTTCGAGTTGGGCGGCGCGGCGCCGGGCGGCGACTTCCTGGGCGTGATCTCGGCCATGGCCTCGGGCGGCAAGCTGCTGGTTCCCGACAGCTATCTCGCCACCGCCAAGGCCAGCCTGCCGCGCGTGGTGCGCGCTGCCGCCGCCGCGGGCATGCCGGCCGGCACCAGCACCTTCGACGTGTCCTCCGTGGGCACGCCGTTCCGCGCCACCGGCGGCTTCCTCGCCCTCGACGTGCCGGTGCAGGGCGTGCCGGTGAAGGCCAAGGTGGACGGCGACCGTCTCATCGTCGGCGCCGACGAGAAGGCCCGCATGCTGGACATCACCGGCCTGAGGAACGTGGCCCTGGTGCAGGCGGTGCGCGGCGACGACGCCCGCGGCATCCTGTGGCAGAGCATCGGACCCGTGGCCATGACCCCGGCGAAGGCCGTGCGCCTGTCGAAGGGCGACGTGGCCCTCGTGGGCGTCGACGGCACCCTGACCGAGCTCGCCGCCTCCGGCGCCGCTCCGGGCACGGTGCGCGTCGCCGACACGGACGGCCCGGCCGGCACCCTGCAGCGGCTGTGGCAGAATTCGTCGGACTGGGGCCTGCCGCTCGGCATCGGAGCCGCCGCCCTGTTCTTCCTGCTGCTGATCCGCGCCTCGCAAGTGCGCCGCCGCGGCAACTGACCGGATCGGGACCGCCCCCATGGAACTCTATTGGCCCTATCTCCTGGCCGATTACATCCGCTTCGTCGAATACGTGGCGGCCGTGGTGGCGGTCATCATCCTGATTTCGTCCCTCGACGACCTGTTCGTCGATGCCTGGTACTGGGGGCGGCGGATCTACCGCCGCTTCGTCATCGAGCCGTTCATCCGCCCGCTCACCCCGGCCGCGCTCTACCAGAAGGATGAGCAGCCGCTGGCCATCATGATTCCCGCCTGGCTCGAATCCCCCGTGATCGCGGCCATGATCGAGAACATGGTGAGCGTGCTGGACTACCGGCGCTACACGATCTTCGTCGGCACCTATCCCAACGACCCCGACACCATCGCCGAGGTCGAGCGCATGCGCCGGCGCTACAAGCAGCTGGTGCGGGTGGAGACGCGCAATCCCGGCCCCACCAACAAGGCGGACTGCCTCAACACGGTGGTGCGTGCCATCTTCCAGCACGAGCAGATGACCGGCGTGGAATTTGCCGGCCTCGTGCTGCACGACGCCGAGGATGTGCTGCATCCGCTCGAACTGCGCTATTTCAGCTATCTCCTGCCGCGCAAGGACCTGATCCAGGTGCCGGTGCTCTCGCTGGAGCGCCACTGGTCGGAGCTGGTGGCTGGCATCTACATGGACGAGTTCGCCGAGTGGCACGCCAAGGACCTCGTGGTCCGCGAGAGCGTCGCCGGTTCGGTGCCGTCCGCCGGGGTGGGCACCTGCTTCTCGCGCAAGGCCATGCTGCACCTGTTGTCCGACGGTACGGGCGAGGTGTTCAACACCGCGAGCCTGACCGAGGACTACGACATCAGCGCCCGGCTCTCCGCGGCGCACATGCAGTCCATCATCGCCCGCCTGCCGGTGGAATACGTCGTCAAGCGCGAGAGCCTGTTCGGATTCGGCAAGGAGAAGGAAATCCTCCTCTCCATGCCGCTGTGCGTGCGCGAGTTCTTTCCCGACACGTTCCGCACCTCCTACCGGCAGAAGGCGCGCTGGTCGCTGGGTATCGCCTTCCAAGGCTGGCGATCCATGGGCTGGCGTGGCAACTGGGCGACCAAGTACTTCCTGTTCCGCGACCGCAAGGGCATCATCACCTCCCTCGTGGCCGTGCTCGCTTACGTGGTCGCCGCGCACTTCCTCATCTTCATGGGCGCGGAGAAGCTCGGCCTGCTGCCGGCCCGCTATCCCTCCATCTTCGCCACCGAGACCTGGCTGCTGGCGGTCTTGACCGGCAACGCCGTCGCCTTCGCGCTGCGGCTGGTGCAACGCTACTATTTCGTTGCCAAGGTCTATGGCTGGGAACAGGGGCTGATGTCCGTTCCCCGCGTGGTCATGGCGAACTTCGTCAACTTCGCCGCCACCGTGCGCGCGTGGAAGCTGTTCCTGGGCCACATCTTTTTCGGCCGGAAGATCGTCTGGGACAAGACCACCCACGACTTCCCCGACCAGCAGGAGCTTGGCCAGCAGCGGCAGCGTTTGGGCGAGCTGCTGCTCACCTGGCAGGCAGTGCTGCCGGAGCACGTGGAGGAGGCGCTGTCGCTTCAGGCGGAGCGGCAGCAGCCGCTCGGGCGCATCCTCGTCTCCCGCGGCTGGCTCGACGAGGAGACGCTGGCCGAAGCCATGGCCTTCCAGTCCAACCTGCCGCGCACCGTCGTCACCGAGCAGATGGTGCGGCAGTTCAACGATCTCCTGCCCATCGACCTGATGGTGCGGCGGCGCGTGCTGCCCATCGGGCGCGATCCGGGCGGCCGCCTCATCGTCGCGGTGCCTTCGCCGCTGGGCGACAAGGCTCTGGAGGAACTGCGCCGTGCGGTGGGCGACGAGCCGCTCCAGCGCATCGCCCGCGAGAGCGAGATCAACGACGGCCTGCGCCTGCTGCGCGGCGTCACCGGCAATGCGGACGGCCAGAAGTCGCCGCCGCTGCTCGGCGACCTGCTGCTGGAGAAGGGGCTCATGCGCCGCGAGGCCTTCGAGGCCGCCATGGAGAACTACCGTCCCGACGAGGACGGTCGCATCGGCGAATATCTCGTGCGTTGCGGCGTGGTGACGGAAGAAGCCCTGCGCGCCACCATCCGCGAGCAGGAGCGCCGCGTCGCCGCGTCGCTCGCGCCGGTATGAGCCTCGGCAAGTCCGGCGTGGTCAGGTCCAGCGTGGTCAAGTCCGGCCCGGCCAGTCCTGGCCGGGCAACCTCCGCAACAGCGAGATATTCGTGCCGGCCTTCCCCTCCAGGCGCGCCATGGCGCGCCTGAGCCGGCGCGCCGCGCTCGGCCTTGGTGCCGCCGCGGCCGGAACGGGCCTCATCGGCCTCGATCTCGCCCTCGGCGCCCGGTCCCGCCCGCCGGGTGCCCTCATCGACGGCATCGTCTGGCAGGTCCACGGCGGCGCGCTCGATCCCCGCGGCGACTGGGACTTCATCGGCGCGCGGAGTCTGCTGGTGCAATGGCTGGTGGCCGACGGCACCGCCTTCGTGCCGCTGCCGAAGCTCGGCCTCAAGCTCATCCCCGACGCGCCCAACTGGAAGCGCATCGCCCGCGAGCCCTGGGCCAGCCAGATCATCGCAGGGCTCGCCGGCGACTTCTCCGAGCCTCGGGCCCGCGCCAACGTGGTGGAGCTGGGCGCCCTGTCGGCCAAGGTGGCCAGGCAGAAGCTGCCGTTCCGTCCCGCCGGTTTCTATTTTCCCGTGGAAGCCGACCCGACCTGGAAGGACGTGGGGCGCATGCGCGAGGCGCTCGCGCCGATCCCGCGCCCGCTCTGGGTGAGCTGCTACGACAATTCAAACGTCGGCCCGGAGGCGCTCGCCGACTGGATCGATCTCTGGCTGCCGCGCGACGTGGGGCTGTTCTTCCAGGACGGCTGCGGCATCTACACGCGCGCGCCGGGAGCGGCCCGCCGCTATGCGGAGGTGATCTCCCAGCGCCTCGGCGCCCGCCGCTTTAAGATCATCGCCGAGGCCTTCCGGCCGTCCGGTGACGGCTCGTTCCGCGCCGCCACCGCCGCCGAGCTGCTGCCGCAGCTCAAGGCCTATGAGGGGTTCGAAGTGTTCGTCTTCGACGGCCCGCATTATGTGGACCGCCTCATCGTGCAGCAGCTGATGGCGCGCTAGGGCCGCCGCCCCCAGTCGTGAGCGTTCACTGCGGAAAGTGCTCGACATGGGTCTCCGCCGTCCGCCCGAAATAGACGACCCGGCGGCCGGCAAACGACACGATGTATCCCGCGCAGCCGGCCGCCTTCGCCTTCTGGCTGAAGGCCGCATAGCTGTAATCGGCCGGGTTCGCCTGAGCCCACCGCACCAGCCGCTCTATTTCGGTGGCGTCGAAGGCGGCGGAGACGCCGGCCGGGGAGGGCGCGACCTCCATGGCCACGCTGTCGCCGTCCGGCAGGTAGCAGGTCTGGCTGTTGCGGCGATAATCGACCGTATAGCCCTCGAAACCGGCGCGGATCAGCGTGCCGACGATTTCCGGGAAGCTGAGGCTGCCGTCGTGGGCGGCAGCGAGGCACGCTTGGGCAACAGAAATCCGTTCCACGTCCATGGCGGTTTCCCTTCGTTGAGATGTGAACCGAGGCCGGAGGTCAGTCGACTGGAGCAGCCCTGAGCCCGCGCCGTTCGGCGAGAACCGTCAGGATAAGGTCGAGCTGGCGGTGCTCGGCCGGCGTCAGCACGCCGAAGAATGCGGCGTCGTTTTCGTCGGCAAGCGCGGCGAGGACCGGCACTTTGGCTTTTCCTTCCGCCGACAAGGAGAGGCTGTGCGCGCGCTTGTCGCTTGGATTGTCAGTCCGCTCGATCAGGCCTTTCTCCAGCAGCCTGTCGGCAAGCTTGCTGATCGCCCCCCGGGTCATGCCCATGCTGCCCGCCAGAACCGAGGGCGGCATGGGGGCCGTATTGTAAAGCGCCCGCAGGAATACCCATTCCGCCACGGTGACACCTTCGGCCTCGACCTTGCGGGCGAAGGCCTGCGAAACGGCATTGGACACCATGCGCATCCGGAAGCCGGTGTGGTCGGTGAGTTCGGACACGGACGTCATCCGGCGCGCCTCCTCTATTGACTAGGAAACTACCGCGATAAAGTTTCCTAGTCAACATGGTTCCATGCGCCGAACTTGCGCGCGCTGGGAGCGGTTCCGAAAAAGGACCGGCGCCGCCCCGTCAGCGGCGCCTCTGTGTGTCCCGCTCGGCCCCACCGGGGGCCGATGGCATCAGTGCCGGAAGTGGCGCACGCCGGTGAAGACCATGGCGAGGCCGGCCTCGTCGGCGGCGGCGATCACCTCGGCGTCACGCATGGAGCCGCCCGGCTGGATCACCGCCGTGGCGCCCGCCTCCACTGCCGCCAGCAGGCCGTCGGCGAAGGGGAAGAAGGCGTCGGAGGCGACCACCGAGCCCTTGGTGAGCGGCACCGAAAGGCCCGCCGCCTCGGCCGCGTCCAGCGCCTTGCGGGCGGCGATGCGAGCGCTGTCCACCCGGCTCATCTGGCCGGCGCCGATGCCCACGGTGGCGAGGTCCTTCGCATAGATGATGGTGTTGGACTTCACGTGCTTCGCCACGCGGAAGGCGAAGCGCAGGTCGGTCAGCTCCTGCTCGGTGGGCGCCCGCTTGGTGACGACCTTCAGGTCGAGATCGTCGGCGCTGGCATTGTCGCGGCCCTGCACGAGCAGGCCGCCGGCGACGGTCTTCACGGTCAGGCCGGGCGCGCGCGGGTCGGGCAGGCCGCCGGTGAGCAGCAGGCGCAGGTTCTTCTTGGCGGCCACCACGGCGATGGCTTCCTCGGTGGCGTCGGGGGCGACGATCACCTCGGTGAACATCTCCACCATGGCGCGGGCGGCCTCGGCGTCCAGCGTCCGGTTCACGGCGATGATGCCGCCGAAGGCCGAGACGGGATCGCAGGCCAGCGCCTTCTTGTAAGCGGCGGCGAGGTCCGCGCCCTCGGCCACGCCGCAGGGGTTGGCGTGCTTGACGATCACCACCGCCGCCGTGCGGGCGGGGTGGAACTCGGCCACCGCCTCGAAGGCGGCGTCGGTGTCGTTGATGTTGTTGTAGGAGAGCTGCTTGCCCTGCACCTGTCGCGCGGTGGCGACGCCGGGACGGATCTCGTCGGAGGCGTAGAAGGCGGCGGACTGGTGCGGGTTCTCGCCGTAGCGCAGCGCCTCGATGAGCTTGCCGCCGAAGGCGCGGAAGGCGGGCGCCTCCTCCTTCAGCTCGCGGGCGAACCAGTTGGAGATGGCCGCGTCATAGGCGGCGGTGCGGGCATAGGCCTTCTGCGCCAGCTTGCGGCGCAAGGCGAGGGTGGTGCCGCCGTGCTCGGCGATCTCTTTCAGGACCGCCTCGTAGTCCACGGCCTCGACCACGACGGCCACGTCGTTGTGGTTCTTGGCCGCGCCGCGGATCATGGACGGGCCGCCGATGTCGATGTTCTCGATGGTCTCCTCGAAATCCGCCTTGCGGGCGACGGTCGCCTCGAACGGATAGAGGTTCACCACCACCAGATCGATGGGGGCGATGGCGTGCTCGGCGAGGGAGGCCTGATGGCCGGCATCGGCGCGGATGGCGAGGATGCCGCCGTGGACCTTGGGATGCAGCGTCTTCACCCGCCCGTCCATCATCTCGGGGAAGCCGGTCAGCTCGCTCACGTCCTTCACCGGCAGGCCGGCGTCGGCGATGGCCTTGGCGGTGCCGCCGGTGGAGACCAGCTCCACGCCATGGGCGACGAGCTTGGTCGCGAACGGCACCAGCCCCGTCTTGTCGGACACCGAGAGGAGGGCGCGGGTCACGGGACGGATGTCGGCGGTCATCGATTGGCTCCGGGAAAAGATTGCCGCTCGCCTAGCACCAATGACCGCACATCGCCAGCCGCGCGGGCCGTCGTGCATGCATGGCCGGTATCGGCGGGGGGCATGAGCGGGGGGAAGGCGTCGCCGGCCCCGCTTTTCCTGTCGATGCGCGGCTCCGGCGCGCTGACAGGCGCGGCCCCGCCCGATACCGTGCGGCCATGCGCCCGACCGCCACCAAGACCGCTTCCAGCACCGCAGCCGAAGAGACGCCTCCCGAGGAGGCGTCCGCACCCGCCAAGGCTCCGGCCGCGAAGGCCGACGATACGCGCGTGACGCCCATGATGGCGCAGTACATGGAGATCAAGGCGGCGAACCCGGACAGCCTCCTATTCTACCGCATGGGCGACTTCTACGAGCTGTTCTTCGCCGACGCGGAGCAGGCCTCGCAGGCGCTGGGCATCGTGCTCACCAAGCGCGGCAAGCACCTCGGCGAGGACATCCCCATGTGCGGGGTGCCCATCGACCGGGCGGAGGAATATCTGCACAAGCTCATCGCCCTCGGCTTCCGCGTCGCCGTCTGCGAGCAGCTGGAAGACCCGGCCGAGGCGAAGAAGCGCGGCGGCAAGTCGGTGGTGCGGCGCGACGTCACCCGCCTCGTCACCCCCGGCACCATCACCGAGGACTCGCTGCTCGATGCCCGGCGCGAGAACGTGCTGGCCGCGCTGGCTCGGGTGCGCGCCGGCTCGGGGGCGGAGGATTTCGCCTATGCGATCGCCTTCACCGACATGTCTACCGGCGCCTTCCGGGTGGCCGGCACCACGCGCGCCGCGCTTTCGGGCGATCTGGCGCGGGTGGACCCGGCGGAGCTGCTGGTCTCCGACGCGCTCCTGGACGATGCCGAGCTGCGCGCGATGCTGCGCGATCTGCCGGCGGTGACGCCGCTGCCGCGCCAGTCCTTCGACGGGGCGGGGGCGGAGAAGAGGCTGGCGGACTTCTACGGCGTCGCAGCGCTCGATGCCTTCGGCGCCTTCGCCCGCGCCGAGCTGATCGCCGCGGCGGCCGTGGTCGCCTATGTGGACCGTACCCAGCTTGGGGCGAAGCCCCTCCTCGCCCGCCCGGTGCGGGAGGCGGAGGGCGGCATCATGGCCATCGATGCCGGCACCCGCGCCAATCTGGAGCTGGTGCGCACCACCTCCGGCGACCGGCGCGGCTCGCTGCTTGCCGCCGTGGACCGCACGGTGACGGCGGCCGGCGCGCGGCTGCTCGCCCGTCGCATCGCCGAGCCCCTGACCGACCTTGCCGCCATTCGCGCCCGTCACGACGCGGTGGGGCATCTCGTCGAGGACGGCGCCCTGCGTCGTGCGCTCAGGGAGGCGCTCGCCCGCGCCCCTGACATGGCCCGCGCGGTCACCCGCCTCGCCTTGCAGCGGGGCGGTCCGCGTGATCTCGCTGCGGTGCGCGACGGCCTCGACGGCGCGCTGGCCATCGCCGGCCTGATCGGCCCGGATGCGCCGGACGATCTGTCCCGCGCCGCCCGCGCCCTGTCGCGCGCCCCCCATGCGGTGGCGCTCGATCTCGCTTCGGCCCTGGCGGAGAACCTGCCCGTGCACCGCCGCGACGGCGGCTTCGTGCGCGAGGGCTGCGATGGCGAACTCGACGCCACCCGCGCCCTGCGGGATGAAAGCCGCCGCGTGGTGGCCGCGCTGGAGCGGCGCTATGTGGAGGAGACGGGCGTCCGCTCCCTCAAGATCCGGCACAATGCGGTGCTCGGCTATTATGTGGAGGTGACGCAGCAGAATGCGGACCGCCTGCGCGAGCCGCCGCACGATGCCGTCTTCGTCCACCGCCAGACCATGGCGGGGGCCATGCGCTTCTCGTCCGTGGAGCTGGGCGACCTAGAAAGCCGCATTGCCAGTGCCGGCGAACGAGCGCTGGCGCTGGAGCAGGCCATCTTCGAGCGCCTGTCCGCGGCGGTCGTGGCCGAGACCGACGCCATCCGCGCAGCCGCCGATGCCCTCGCCGAGCTGGATGTGGCCTCGGGCCTCGCGGAGCTCGCGGCCACCGAGGCCCATGTGCGCCCGCACATGGAAGAGGGCGTCGCCTTCGCCATCGCGGGCGGGCGCCACCCGGTGGTGGAGCAGGCGCTTGCCCGGGATGGCGGCCCCTTCGTGCCCAACGATTGCGACCTCTCTCCGCCGGAGGGGGACAAGGACGGCCGCATCGTCCTCGTCACCGGCCCGAACATGGCCGGTAAATCCACCTTCCTCCGCCAGAACGCCCTTATCGCGGTGCTGGCGCAGGCGGGGGCCTTCGTGCCGGCGCGGTCTGCCCGCATCGGCGTGGTGGACCGGCTGTTCTCCCGCGTCGGCGCGGCGGACGATCTGGCGCGCGGGCGCTCCACCTTCATGGTGGAGATGGTGGAGACGGCGGCCATCCTCAATCAGGCGACGCCGCGCTCCCTCGTCATCCTCGACGAGATCGGCCGCGGCACGGCGACTTTCGACGGCATGTCCATCGCCTGGGCGAGCCTTGAACACCTGCATGAGGTGAACCGCTGCCGGGCGCTGTTCGCGACCCATTTCCACGAATTGACCGCACTTTCCCAGCGCTGCCGGCGCCTTTCCAACGCCACCGTGAAGGTGACGGAATGGCATGGCGACGTGATCTTCCTGCACGAGGTGGTGCCCGGCGCGGCGGATCGCTCCTACGGCATCCAGGTGGCGAAGCTGGCTGGCCTGCCGGAGGCGGTCATCGCGCGGGCGAAGGCCGTGCTGGCGGAGCTGGAGGCGGCGGAGCGCGCGTCACCCGCGCAGAAGCTGATCGACGATCTGCCGCTGTTTGCCGTGCGGCCCAAGCCGGCGGAGAAGGCGGCGCAGGCCGATCCCGCCGCCGAGGCGGTGATCGGCGCGCTCGATGATCTCGATCCGGATGCGCTGAGCCCGCGCGAGGCGCTGGACGCGCTCTATCGGCTCAAGGGGTTGCTGCGCGACGGCTGACGATGGCCGGGGCCGAAACGGCAGGGCGTTCCCGCCCTGCCGTCAGTTGCTGCCGCCGTCGGACGACGCGGGCGCCGCCTGCGGGCGCTGGAGCAGCTCGCCCCAGGCGGAGAAGGCGTCGTTGAATGCCTGTTCGCCGGCCACACCCTTCTCGAAGGCGAGCACGGCCTTCTTGTTGTTGGTGTAGGTCAGGAGCACGTCGAGCCACGGATAGGCCTGCAGCAGGGCAACGTTGCGCTGGCGGTCAGCGGTCTTTTCCGAGAGGCCCACCAGGAACAGGGTCGGGTTGACGCGCACGGCGAGGCCGGCAAGCGGCGTGCCCAGCGCCTGCTGGTTCGGCTTTGCCCGCACCGCGTCCACGTTGGCGACGCCGCCGAAGGGGAAGTCTTCCGGCAGCTTGAAGCCGATCTCGATGGTGTGAGATGCCGGTAGCGTCTGGTCGGTATTGCGCCGGAGCACGAAACTCATCGCGATCTTGCGTTCGGGAATCACGAGGTCACCGCGCAGGCCGATGTCGGGCGGCAGCCCCGGCCCGGCGTTCACGGTTTCCGTGCGCCAGGTGATGGTGCCTTCGAACGTCTGCGGCTGGGCGCTGCCGGTGGATTCCTCGATCAGCACGGCACGGGCGCTGCCCGAGGCGTTGCCGGGGCGCTGGGCCGGGGCGCGGCGCGCGGCATCACCGGACGTTTTGGTCATCCGGTCGGCCGACTTCGCCTGGTCGGACGCGCTGGTGCCGGAGGTGGCCGGTGCCGCCGCCTGCTGCTCGCCCTCGCTGCCGCCGAAGAGGCGGTCGCGGTTGACCACGGCGAAGGCGATGCCGCCCAGCACCACGAGCGCGAGAATCGCGATCAGGATGAATTTCTTCCAGGAGGCGCCGCCTTCCGACGCACCGCGCCGGCCACCATTGGCGGCCGCGCCGCGGCTCCGCACTTCGCCCCGCCGGTGCGGCGGGCGGCGGTCGCCCTCGGTCTCGTCCTCGCTGCGCTGGCGCGGCGGCAGGCGGCGGTCGGGCCGGGCGGGGGGCTCGGCGGACGCACGGCTTTCGGCTTCGGCCGCGGGGGGCTCGGGCTCCTCGTCCGGGGCAGCCGGGGCAGCCGAGCTCTTCGGCGGCTCGAACCGGGCGGGGGGCGGCGGGGGCGCGGCCTCTTCCGCCTCGTCTTCGAACACCTCGTCTTCGGGCTGGGGCTCGGGCGTGTTGTCCTGCTGGGCGAACTCCGCCTCCACGCGGCGGATCGCCTCTTCGAGGCCCATCCGCTCGCGGGTGATCTCGCCTTCCGGCAGCGGCGGGTCCACCCCGCGCAGCTGACGCATCAGGGCGGTGCGGGCACGATCGTAGACGGCGCGCCGGCTCTCCCCGGTCTTCTGGGGCAGACTGGAGATCGCGCGGACCAGGAGGGGATAGTAGTCAGCCATCGGAGCGGTGAGGTTCCCCTTGTGCCGTCAGATCGGAGCCGTCAGATCGGCATTATGCCTGAAACGGGTTGTGAACAAGGATCGTGTCGTCGCGTTCCGGGCTGGTCGACAGCACCGCCACCGGGCAGCCGATCAGCTCTTCCACGCGCCGCACGTATTTTACGGCCTCCGCCGGCAGGTCGGCCCACGAGCGGGCGCCGGCGGTGGAATCCTGCCAGCCTTCCATGGTCTCGTAGATGGGCTCGGCCCGGGCCTGCGCGCCGCTTTCCGCCGGCAGATAGTCGATTTCCTTACCGTCAACCTTGTAGCCGACGCAGACTTTCAACTCGTTAAAGCCGTCCAGCACGTCGAGCTTGGTGAGGGCAATGCCGTGGATGCCGCAGGTGCGCACCGTCTGGCGCACCAGCACCGCATCGAACCAGCCGCAGCGGCGGGCGCGGCCGGTGACGACACCGAACTCGTGGCCCTTGGTGCCCAGCGTCTTGCCCACTTCGTCCAGAAGCTCGGTGGGGAAGGGGCCTTCGCCCACGCGGGTGGTGTAGGCCTTGGTGATGCCCAGCACGTAATCCAGCGCGCCCGGCCCGATGCCGGTGCCGCTCGCCGCCGATCCCGCCACCGTATTGGACGATGTGACGTAGGGATAGGTGCCATGGTCAATGTCGAGCAGCGCGCCCTGCGCGCCCTCGAACAGGATCTTGCGGCCCTCGCGGCGCGCCTTGTCCAAGAGCTCCCACACCCGGTCCATGAAGGGCAGGACCTTGGGGGCCAGCGCCATCAGCTCGGCGACCAGCGCCGCGCCGTCCACTTCCGCCATGCCGAGGCCGCGGCGGATGAGATTGTGATGGGTGAGCAGGCGATCGACCTTGGCCGGCAGGGTCGCCGGGTCGGTCAAGTCCACGAGGCGGATGGCGCGACGGCCCACCTTGTCCTCATAGGCCGGGCCGATGCCGCGCTTGGTGGTGCCGATGCGGGCGCCTTCCGCCGTGGCGCTTTCACGCAGGGCGTCCAGCTCGCGGTGCAGCGGCAGGATCAGCGGCACGGTCTCGGCGATGCGCAGCCGGTCGGGACCGATCTCGATGCCCTGCGCGGCAAGGCGCGCCAGCTCGTCCACCAGCGCCTGCGGGTCGAGCACGACGCCGTTGCCGATCACCGACAGCTTGCCGGGACGCACCACGCCGGACGGCAGGAGGGACAGTTTATAGGTGACGCCGCCGACGACCAGCGTATGGCCGGCATTGTGGCCTCCCTGGAAGCGGACGACGACGTCCGCCTGCTCGGAGAGCCAATCGACGATCTTGCCCTTGCCTTCGTCGCCCCACTGAGAGCCGACCACGACCACATTGGCCACGCGGTGGTGCCTCCTGAACCCAGCGCGGGTGGTTCGGACCTCGACCGCGCGCACAAAGGAAAGCCCCGGCTCTGGTCCGGGGCGTTACCAAAGCGTCTTACGGGATCGGGGCTGGCGAGGCAAGGTTTGCGCGGCGGGCCGGCCGGCGGGCGACCTTCCGTCAACGGTAGCGGCGGAAGGTGCCGGAGGGGCCGCCCTTTGGGGGCGTTGGCGACCGGCCCCGGTTCGTGCTCTACCTTCCCCGATGAAGACTCCCCGCAGCGCTCCCGCCTCCTCCCGCCGCCCCGGCGGCAGCCCAAAGCCCGTTGCCGCCACCCCCGGATTGTCCGCCCGCGCCGTCGCCGTCGACGCGCTGGAAGCCGTGCTGCGGCAGGGCGCCGCGCTGGAAGAGGCGCTCGACGGACCGGCGCTGGAGCCGCGCGACCGGGCGCTCGCCTATCGCATCGTCGCCACCGCCCTGCGGCGGCTGGGGACGCTCCGCGCCGTGCTCGGCAAGCTGATGGAGCGCGGCTTTCCCAAGTCGGCGCCGCGGCTGGAATCGGTGCTGCTCGCCGGGGCGACGCAGATCCTGTTCATGGATGTGCCGAGCCATGCGGCGGTGGGTCTCAGCGTCGACCTCGCCCGCGCCGATCGCTCGACCGCTGGTTTCGCCGGCCTCGTCAATGCCGTGCTGCGCCGTGTTGCGCGGGAGGGCGAGGGGCTGATGGCCGGGGTCGATCCCGATTTCGCCGATACGCCCGACTGGTTGCGCCAGCGCTGGACCAAGGCTTATGGCGCCGACACCGCGCGTGCCATGGTCGCCATGCACCGGGTGGAGCCGCCCCTCGACATCACCGTGAAGGCCGATCCCGACGCCTGGGCGCAGAAGCTCTCGGGCGAGGTGCTGCCCACCGGCACGGTGCGCGTCCTCCAGGCCGGTCCGGTCCGCGCGCTGCCCGGTTTCGCGGAAGGCGAATGGTGGGTGCAGGATGCCGCCGCCGCCCTTCCCGCCAGGCTGCTCGGCAAAGTGGACGGGCTGAAGGTGGCGGACCTGTGCGCGGCCCCCGGCGGCAAGACCGCGCAACTGGTCGCCGCCGGTGCGCAGGTGACAGCGGTGGACCGCTCCGGTGCCCGCCTCACCCGGCTCAGGGACAATCTGGCGCGGCTCGGCCTCGCCGCGACCGTGGTGGAGGGCGATGCTGCGACCTTCGCCGGCGGCCCGTTCGATGCGGTGCTGCTCGATGCGCCCTGCTCGGCCACCGGCACCCTGCGCCGGCACCCCGACATCGCGGTGTCCAAGCGGCCGGCGGACATTCCGACCCTCGCCACCTTGCAGGCGCGGCTGCTCGACCACGCCGTCGATCTCGTGAAGCCCGGCGGCCTCGTCGTCTATTCCACCTGCTCGCTGGAGCCGGAGGAGGGCGAGGCGCAGGTGGAGCGGCTTCTGGCTGCGCGAAACGATGTGGAACGGGAGCCGCTTCGCGCCGGAGAGGTGGACGGCCTCGATTTGTTCATAACTCCTCAAGGGGATGTGCGCACTCTTCCAAGTCACTGGATGCGGGGGGAGGCGGAGCGGTCGGGTCTCGACGGCTTTTACGCCACCCGGCTGCGGCGCAGGACGAGCCCAACGGCCTGATCCCGGCGCCCCGGCCTCCTCTCGCGCGGGCTAGAGGCTGGTGAAGACAGGCGCATGGGTATCTGGAATGGATCGGCGGGCCCGCTGCAGGCCGTGGCCAGAAATCTGGTCGGCACGCTGGCCGGGAAGGGCCACGCCCACCCGACGGGAGGCGCCGTGAGCCGAGGCGGGCTTAAAGAGCGCACGCAACTGGCGACCCTCCTGCTGGAGCTTTGGTCGCAGACGGTGCTCGCGCGCATCGGCGGCCGCGCCGTCCCGCTCGGCTACGTGCCGGTGCCGGTGCCGGAACGCCTTCTCATCGCCCCGCAGGACCTGAGGACCGGCGACGCCACCGTCGCCAGTGAAATCTATTCCGGCCGATTCGCTTTCGCCGGAAAGGTGATGGCGCTCGACGGCCGCACCGCGTTCGAGCTGGTGCCGCCGTCAGTGGAATGGGCCGAGGCGCTGCACGGCTTCGGCTGGCTGCGGCACCTGAAGGCGGCCAACACCACCATCGCCCGCGCCAATGCCCGCGCCCTTGTCGGCGATTTCATCCGCGATCCCGGCAAGGCGAAGGCGGTGGCGGCGCGCCCGGACGTAGCGGCGCGGCGCATCATCTCCTGGCTCACCCAGGCGACCTTCCTGCTGCAGGACGCCGACCACGATTTCTACCGCCGCTTCATGCGCTCACTGGCGAAGCAGGTGCGCCAGCTGCGCCGGATGGCGAGCGACGCGCCGGACGGCTATCCCCGACTCATCGCCATCGTCGCGCTGGTGTTCGCCGGGCTGTGCATGTCCGACCAGCCGCGCCTGCTGAAGGCGGCACAGAAGCGCCTCGCCGAGGAGCTGGACCGGCAGATCCTGCCGGACGGCGGCCCGCTCACCCGCAATCCCGGCATGCTCATCGAGCTGCTGCTCGATCTTCTGCCGTTGCGCCAGGCCTTCACCGCCCGCAACCAGCAGGCTCCCGCCGCGCTGATGAATGCGGTGGACCGGATGATGCCCATGCTGCGCTTCTTCCGGCATGGCGACGGCGCCTTCGCGCATTTCCACGGCATGGGCCACACGGCGGCGGACCAGCTCGCCACCATTCTCGCCTTCGACGACGCGCGCGGCGCGCCGGTGGCGAATGCGCCCTATTCCGGCTACCAGCGGCTCGACGCCCGCTCGCTGATGCTGATCGCCGACACCGGCCCGCCGCCGCCCACCGTGGCGAGCTGGGAGGCGCACGCGAGCTGCCTCGCCTTCGAATTCTCCTCCGCCCGCCAGCGCATCGTCATCAATTGCGGCGTGCCGGAGGTGCACCGGGAGATGTGGCGGCAGGTGGCCCGCTCAACCGCGGCCCATTCCACCGCCGTGATCGCTGACACCTCTTCCTGCCGCTTCCTGCAGGGCGGCTCCATGACGCGCATCTTCGGCGCGCCCATCGTCGCCGGGCCGAAGCATGTGGAGGTCCAGCGCGGCACGCGGAACAACGCGCTGCTGCTGCGCGCCAGCCATGACGGCTATGCCGAGGCGTTCAACCTGCTGCACCAGCGCTCCTGGCGGCTGGCGCTGGAGGGCAACCGGCTCGACGGCGAGGACATCTTCCGGCCGGTGGAGGAAGGCGGGGCGCTGCCAGCGGAGACCTTCGCCATCCGCTTCCACCTGCACCCCTCGGTGACAGTGGAACGGCTGGACGATCCCCACACCGCCTTGCTCAGCCTGCCCAACGGCGAGGCCTGGGCCTTCGCCGCGCCCCATCTGCCGCTGGTGGTGGAGGAGAGCGTGGACCTCGCCGCGACCGGCGGGCCGCGCCGCACTTCGCAACTGGTGCTCACGGGCGAGGTCGCGCGCACGCCGCGCGTCATCTGGACCTTCGTGCGCACCCGGGAAGCGCAGAGCGTGCCGCCGGTGCGGCCGGGCCGGGGCTGAGGCCCCGACCGATCACCTTCGGCATCACCCCCACGGCCCGCGGCGCGGCTGCGTCGGGGCCGGCGCGGGTGCAGTAAAACCTCCGCCGCCCATCCGCTGCGACAGATCGCGCAAGGCCGCAATGCGGTTCTCCACCGCCGGATGGGTGGAGAAGAGATTGTCCATCCGCGCCCCGGAGAGGGGATTGATGATGAACATGTGGGCAGTCGCGGGGTTCGCTTCTGCCTCATAGTTCGGCACCTGATGCGCCTCGCCGGAGATCTTCGCCAGCGCCGAGGCGAGCGCCATGGGCCGCCCCAGTATCTCCGCACCGCCCCGGTCGGCCTCATACTCGCGCGAGCGGGAGATGGCCATCTGCACCAGCATGGCGGCCATCGGGGCGAGGATGACCATCAATATGGTGCCGATGAAGCCGAAGGGATTGTTGTTCTCCCGGTTGCCGCCGCCGAACAGCAGGCCGAAATTCGCCAGCATGGAGATGGCGCCGGCGATGGTCGCGGTGATGGTCATGGTGAGGGTGTCGTAGTGCTTGATGTGCGCCAGCTCGTGCGCCATCACGCCCGCCACTTCCTCGGGCGTCAGCGTCTGCAACAGGCCGGTGGTGGCGGCGACCGCGGCGTTCTGCGGATTGCGACCGGTGGCGAAGGCGTTGGGCTGGGGGTTGTCCATGATGAACACCCGCGGCATGGGCAGGTCCGCCCGCCGCGCCAGCTCCCGCACCATGCCCACGAACTCGGGCGCGGTACGATCATCCACCTCCCGCGCGCCGTACATGCGCAGGACCATCTTGTCCGCATTCCAGTAGCTGAACAGGTTCATGCCTGCCGCCACCACGAATGCGATCATCATCCCGCCGCGTCCGCCGAGGGCGAAGCCCACGGCCATGAACAAGGCGGTCATGCCGGCGAGCAGGATCGCCGTCTTCAGGTGATTCATCCATCCCTCCCGGTGCCGCGCACAGGACGCGGACCTTGGACTAGAGGATGGGAAGGCATGGCGCCCCGTTCAAGGGCGGGCATGCCGCAACGGCAGATCGGCGCTGTGCGCCCCGCCGTTCAGATGTCGCGCATGAGGCGGTCGGCGGCCACGCACTTCCAGCGGCCGATCTGCCACTGGGGGTGACTCTCGCTCCACTGCGCGATGGCCTGCTGGGAGGACATCATGCAGGTCATGGGCGCGCTCGCTTCCATGGAGAAGCTGAGCTTCTCCTCCCGGCAGGTGGCCGGAGCGCTGATGAGGCAGGCGTATAGAACAATGAACATGACCAGGGTTCCTGAGACCGGCGCTGCGTGTGCCACTCCCCTGCTTCCGTCCCTCTGCGACAAACCTTCGCTAGCCATTCAAGCTGTACTGACCGGCAGGCTGCCTTCTCACGGGCAATCTGTGCAAAAATTAAGAAGCAAGCTGAGTGCCAACAGGAATGTTCGGCAAGGTGTCTCGGGAAGATTGGTATTGAACAACCGCAATACTTCCCATCACGTTCTTCCCATCAATCCCGGCATCCGGCCGCGGCCGCCGCCGCAAGGGCAGGTTGCGGCCCGGTCCTGCGGGCCTCTCGCAAGGCCGTTCGCAAGGTCGCTCGCACACGTTTTGCCGGCCAATTTTTCACGCTGCGCCGCGGCATGGATTCGCGGGCGCGGCGGCTTGCAGGCGAGCCTCGGCGCGGCTAGGCTCCGCGCGCTATCTGGTGAACCGGTTCGGCATTCCGCGCCGAGCGCTGACAACAAGGGTAGGCGGCATAGGACCGCCGTCCGGAACTGTCTTCGGGGGCGGTCATCCCTAGTCGATCTACGAGGGAGGACAGAAGGTGGCTAAGATTAGCAAGGTTCTGGTTGGTGAGGCGCTCGTCGGTGACGGCAACGAGGTGGCCCACATCGACCTCATCATCGGCCCGCGCGGCAGCGCGGCCGAGACGGCGTTCGTCACCAGCCTGACGAACAACAAGGATGGCTTCACGTCCCTCCTCGCGGTGCTCGCGCCGAACCTGCCCTGCAAGCCCAACACCGTGATGTTCAACAAGGTGACCATCAAGGACGCCCGGCAGGCCGTGCAGATGTTCGGCCCCGCGCAGTACGGCGTCGCCAAGGCGGTGCAGGACTCCGTGGCCGAAGGCGTGATCCCGGTCGAGGAAGCCGACGACCTCTTCATCTGCGTGGGTGTGTTCATCCACTGGGAAGCGGCCGACGACGCCAAGATCCAGCAGTTCAACTACGAGGCGACCAAGCTCTCGATCGCTCGCGCCGTGGCCGGTACCCCCACCGCCAAGGAAGCGACCGACAAGCGCAACGAAGCCAAGCACCCCTTCGCGGCCTAGAGCGGAAACCACCCTGGACAGAGCGGAAACCCTCCGCCAATGCCGAAGGGTCTGCTCCAGCGGTTGGCCGCCATCTTTCTGCGATAGAGGCCAAAAGAACGACGACCGGCGGGTTCCCCGCCGGTCGTTTTCGTTTCAGGGATTTTGCGACGGGCCCCCCGCCGGTCGGTTTCGTTTGAGGGACAGAGCCGAGCGGTGCCGTCAGGGCGTCCGGCGCAGGAAGACGCCGAAGGCGCGGGGGCCGTCGCCCACCTCGAGGGTCGAGACCACCTTCAGCGTCTGCGTGTCGATCACGCTCATGGAATTGTCGAACCAGTTCACCACATAGACCGCGCGCCCGTCGTCCGAGGCGGCGATGCCTTCGGGGTACTCGCCCACGGAAATGGTGTTGCGGGGCGCGAGGGTCGTGGTGTCGAACACGCTCACCGTCCCCGCATACTGGTTGGTGACGAAGGCGAGATTGCCGGCCAGCGCCACTGCATAGGGCCTGTTGCCCACCTTCACCGTGCCGACCACCTTGCGCGCGGCGACGTCGATGACGCTCACGTCGTTCGAGCCCACATTGGCGGTGTAGGCGGTGCGTCCGTCCTCGGACAACGTGATGCCGAAGGGGCGCGTGCCCACCTTGACCACGGCGAGGCGCTCCAGCGTCGCGGCATCGATGATGGAGACCTGATCGTCGTCGCGATCGGCGCTGAGCACGAGGGCGCCGTCGGGCGTCACCGCCACGCCGGAGGGGGAGGCGCCGGTGTGGGCGACGCGCTGCGCGTCGGGCTTGTCGGGATCGACCACCAGGAGCCGCGCCGCATACCAGTCCGCCACATAGACCGGCTTGCCGGAGGGGGCGACCGCGACGCCCAGCGGGCCGCCGTCCACATGGATGCGCTTCTCGACCGTGCGGGTCGCCGTGTCGATCACCGACAGGGCCTTGCCCTCGGGGCTGGTGACGAACGCGCGGCGTCCGTCCCGCGACACGGCGATGCCGGCCGGCTCGCCGGGCACAGGGATGCGCCCGACGAGTTTCGGCGGGGCGGCGGCGCCATCGAGCGCCACCACCGCCACTTCATTGCCGGGCTGGTTCGTAATGAAGGCCTCCGCCGCGACCGACGGCCGGGGCGCGAAGAGGAGCGCAGCCGCCGCGGCGAGGATCGCCGAAGCCGCCGCACGCCGCAGAAGGGCCATCAGGAGCCCTTTTCGACCTTGGCCTTCAGGGCGTCGAGCCCGCCGCGATAGACCGCGGTCACGGCGGCGACTGCGGCCTCGTCGCTCAGTTCCGGCGGCGGGTCGTTGTTGGGATAGCCGCGATAGAAGGCGCCGCGCCACTCCACCTTGGTGTGGGTGGCATCGACGGGAATGACCGCGATGGTGGAGGAATAGTTCGTCACCGGCAGCACTTTCACGTCCACCGCATTGATGCGGTAGGAATAGGTCTTCTGCTCCGGCTCGTACTTCACCAGCACCTCGTCGAGGGTGCCGCCGCCCTTGAGGGTGAGCAGGCGCGTGGCATCCACGGCGTTGCCGCCCTTGCCTTCCTGCTTGTCGACGGCGGGATGCCAGCTCATGTCCTGGAAATTGGAGATCACGGCCCAGACCTTGTCGGCCGGCGCGTTGATCTCGACGCTCTCCGTCACCTTCTTGCGGGTGGGGCCGTGCGCGTCAGCGGCGAGCGGGATCATCGCGACCGCAAGCGCCGCCGCGGCGGCAATCATCTGCCTCATGGAAACGTTCCTCCAACACTGTTTGGTCAATGGTGAACGGGCCGGACGGCCGCGTCATTGGGAAAGCTCGGGCAGGCCCGGGGCGAAAATGCGGTTCTTCATCAAATAGCGCACGCCGCGCATCCAGGATTCGTCGGTGTTGCCACGGATATCGACCTGCCCCGCGCGCACGACCTTCGCGCTGCCTTCGACGCCCTTCAGGTCGATTTCGCGCACCTGCAGCTCGATGGACAGGATGAGGTTGGACACCTTGCGCACCACGCCCACCGCTTCGAACCGCGCACCGGCATCGGCGGCGATCTCGTTCTCGCAGGCATTGCACTTGAAGAAGGGGGAGGCCTCCTCGATGCGCGCGGCGAAGGGCTTGAGATCGACGGGTGTCACCTGCGCGGTTTCGACGAGCAGGCGCACGAGTTCGGCATTGATGAGCTTGAGCCGCGCATCCTGTTCCGCACGGATGCTGTTGCGCTGGTCTGCCGTATCGTCAAATAACTCGAAGCCGAAGATGGCCATAGGGACGGGCGCGGCAAAGCTGCGGCCTGTCACGCTGAAAAATGTTGCGCCCGCGAAAAGAAGGGCAAAGACGAAACGAGCGCCGGACATCATCGGGAACCTTTGGCAGCCGGGAGCGTGTCACAGCCGGCCCGCCGCTGGCAAGGAGTGATCATCTTATTGTTTTCTTATGTCTATTCGGTTGCCGTTTTTGGCTGATGATGGCTACATCTTCCCCTCCCGACGACCCGGATCGACTGAGCCCCGATTGCCCATGAGCCTTCCCATGAGCCTTTCTTGGCGCCTCGACTGGCCGGGTCCTGGCTGGCCCCGCCTGCTTCTCACCGCTGCCTGCGCCGTGCTGCTGGGCGCCGCGGGCGGTGTCGGGACGTCGCTGGCGCAGCAACCTGCAGGTGGTGCGCCTCCGTCCGCCGAAGCCGTCCAAACACCCGCTCCCGTGGAGCTGCGGCTCGGCCTTCTCACCCGCGAGGTTCCCCCGCCGCCGCTTTACGATCTTCTCGCCGTGCCGGCGGATGATGCGGTAGCCGGCGCCGAACTCGCCATCAAGGACAACAACACGACCGGCCAGTTCACCGGCCAGAGCTTTGCGCTGGAGCCGGTCACGCTGGCCGAGGACGAGGATGCGGGCGAGGCGGCGCGCAAGCTGGCGGATGGTGGCATCAAGCTTCTGGTCGTCAATTTGCCGGCGGCGGACCTTCTCAAGGTGGACGATGCGGTGAAGGGCAAGGGCGTCACCCTGTTCAACATCGGCGCCACCGACGATGCGCTGCGCGCCGAGCAGTGCCGGGCCGACGTCTTCCACGTCGCGCCCAGCCGGGCGATGCTGACGGACGCGCTGATGCAGTTCCTTGCCATGAAGCGCTGGACCAAGCTGTTCCTCATCGTCGGGCCGAACCCGGAAGACCAGCTCTATGCCGATGCGCTGCGCAAATCGGCGAAGAAGTTCGGGCTCAAGATCGTCGCCGACAAGCCGTGGACCTTCGGGCCGCTGGGGCGCGACCGCTCGGACAGCATCACCCGCTCCGACGCGCTGGTGTTCAGCCGGGGCGTGGATGCGGACGTGCTGGTGGTGGCGGACGAGGCCAACGATTTCGGCAATTACATCCCCTTCCGCACCTTCGAGCCCCGCCTGGTGGTGGGCACGCAGGGGCTGACCGCGGGCACCTGGCATCCGGCGCAGGATGCGTGGGGCTCGGCCCAATTGCAGAACCGCTTCCTGCGCGCTACGGGCCGCCCCATGCGCGCGACCGACTATCAGGCGTGGCTCGCCGTGCGCATGGTCGGCGAGGCCGCGACCCGAGCCAGGACGGCGGACCCGGTGGCGCTGGCGAAGTTCATGCGCTCGCCCGACTTCAGCCTCGCCGCCTTCAAGGGCGTGCCGGTGAGCGTGCGGCCCTGGGACCAGCAGGTGCGCCAGCCCCTCCTCATCGCCCAGCCCCTTGGCATCGTCTCGGTGGCGCCGGAGGAGGGTTTCCTGCACCAGAAGACCCCGCTCGATACCCTCGGCGTGGACGAGCGCGAATCCAAATGCCGGCTGAACTGAAATGCCGGGACAAAGCGCGCGACGCGAATCGCGCCACACACGCCCGAATTCTGGAGGAAACCCGATGACCCCGACCGCCCTGCGCCGGCTCGTTGCCCTTCTCGCCGGAGCCGCCGCGCTGACGGCGGCGGATGCGGCTTCGGCCTATACGGTCTACGTCTCCAACGAGCGCGGCAATTCCATCACCGTCATCGATTCGACCACGCTGGAAGCCAAGCAGACGGTGAAGATCGGCCGCCGGCCGCGCGGCATCACCATGAGCCCGGACGGCAAGGTGCTGTTTCTGTGCGCCAGCGACGACCATGCGGTGCTGGCCATCGATCCCGCCACGCTCAAGGTCATGCGCAAGCTGAAGTCCGGTCCCGACCCGGAACTGTTCGCGCTGCACCCCTCGGGCAATCCGCTCTACATCGCCAACGAGGACGACAATCAGGTCACGGTCCTGGACGTGGAGCAGAACAAGGTGGTGGCGCAGGTGCCGGTGGGCACCGAGCCGGAAGGCATGGCGGTGAGCCCGGACGGGGCGACGCTGGTGGCCACCTCCGAAACCACCAGCATGGCCCACTTCATCGACACCAAGACCAACAAGATCTTCGCCAACGTGCTGGTGGACGCGCGCCCGCGCTTCGCCGAATTCTCCAAGGACGGCAAGCGCCTGTGGGTCTCCGCCGAGGTCGGCGGCACGGTGTCCGTCATCGATCCCGAGACGCGCAAGATCATCCACAAGGTCACGTTCCAGATCCCCGGCGTGTCCAAGGAGGCGATCCAGCCCGTGGGCGTGCGCCTGACCAAGGACGGCAAGACCGCCTTCGTCGCGCTGGGCCCGGCGAACCGGGTGGCGGTGGTGAATGCCGAGACCTTCGAAGTGCAGAAATATCTCCTCGTCGGCCAGCGCGTCTGGCAGCTCGCGTTCACCCCGGACGAGAAGCTGCTCTTCACCACCAACGGCAATTCCAACGACGTGTCGGTGATCGACGTGCAGGACCTCAAGGTGGTGAAGTCCATCAAGGTCGGCGGCGCGCCGTGGGGCGTGGTGGTCTCACCGCAATGAACGATGCTGCGCAGGTTCCGGCGCTCGCGATCGAGGCGGTGAGCCACGCCTTCGGCGCGCGCCGCGCGCTGGATGGCGTCTCGCTCACGGTTCCCGACGGCCGCTTCGTCGCGCTGCTGGGGCCGAACGGGGCGGGCAAGACCACGCTGTTCTCTCTGGCGACGCGGCTCTATGCGACGCGCGAGGGGCGGGTGCGCATCTTCGGCCACGACCTCTCCCGCGCGCCCTCCGCCGCGCTGGCGGAGCTGGGCGTGGTGTTCCAGAGCCGCACGCTCGACCTCGATCTGTCGGTGCGGCAGAACCTCGCCTATCACGGCGCCCTGCACGGTATGGCGGGACGCGAGGTGAAGGCCCGCATCGCCGAATTGCTGGCGCTGGTGGGCCTCGCCGACCGCAGCGACGACAAGGTGCGCACCCTCTCGGGCGGCCAGTCGCGGCGCGTGGAGATCGCCCGCGCGCTCATCCACCGCCCGCGCCTGCTGTTGCTGGACGAGGCGACTGTGGGGCTCGATCTGCCGTCGCGCACGGCCATCGTCGAGATCGTGCGGCGGCTGGTGGAGGAAGAGGGGCTCGCGGTGCTGTGGGCCACCCACATCTTCGACGAGGTGCGGGCCGACGACCTCATCTATGTGCTCGACAAGGGCCGCATCATCGCCCACGGCACCGCCCGCGAGGTGACCGGCGCGCACCTCAAGCCCGCCGAAGACCACCCGCCCGAGGGGGCCACCGCCGCGCTGGAGGCGGCCTTCCGGGCGATGACGGCGGCGCGGGCGGAGGACGTGGCATGAGCGAATCCGGCCTCCGCGCCGCCTCCCTTGGCAAGGCGCCTGCCGCGCCCATCCGACATCTCGGCCTTTCCGGCTATCTGGTGTGCCTCTCCGGCATCGTCGGCCGCGAGCTGACGCGCTTCGTGCAGCAGAAGGAGCGCTTCCTCTCGGCGCTGGTGCGGCCGCTGGTGTGGCTCTTCATCTTCGCCGCCGGCTTTCGCTCGACGCTCGGCGTCTCGATCATCCCGCCGTACGAGACTTACGTGCTCTACGAGGTTTATGTGACGCCGGGCCTCGCGGTGATGATCCAATTGTTCAATGGCATGCAGTCCTCCCTCTCCATGGTCTACGACCGGGAGGTGGGCTCCATGCGGGTGCTGCTGACGAGCCCGTTCCCGCGCTGGTATCTGCTGTTCTCCAAGCTGGTGGCCGGGGTCAGCGTGTCGCTGGCGCAGGTCTATGTCTTCCTCGCCATAGCCCGGCTGTGGGAGGTGGACATCCCGCCTATGGGCTATCTCACGGCGCTGCCCGCCTTCATCCTCACCGGCCTGATGCTCGGGTCCATCGGGCTCGTCATCTCCTCGCTGATCCGGCAGCTGGAGAATTTCGCCAGCGTGATGAACTTCGTGATCTTCCCGATGTTCTTCGCCTCCTCGGCGCTCTACCCGCTGTGGCGCATCCGAGATGCGAGCGAGGCGCTCTACATCGTCTGCCTCCTCAACCCCTTCACCCATGCCGTGGAGCTGGTGCGCAATGCGCTCTACGGCGTGTTCGAGCCGCAGGCCTTCGCCGTCGTGCTCGGCACCACCATCGTCTTCTTCGCCCTCGCCGTCGTCGCCTACGATCCGGGCCGCGGCATCATGGGGCGGCGGGGCGGGCCAAAAGGAGAAGCCGCGTGATCCGTTCGCTTGCCGCCGCCTCGGCCCTCGCGGCCCTCGCCCTGGTCTCCGCCGGCCCCCTCGCCGCGCAGCCGAAGAGCGATCCCGACTGGCCCTGCCCGCAGCGCAAGACGCCGGAGATCGACCTCGCGCAGGTGTGGAGCGGACCCGACCCGGCCTCCGCCGGGACATGGACCGACGACCAGGACGCGGCCACCCTCGCGCAGAAGCTGTCCTCCCGCCGCACGCCCGCCGACCAGTTCGGCCCGCTCCTCGACGGCTTCGTGAAGGCGGCCGGCGCCGAGGCGGACAAGGGGCTGCTCCGGGTGATGGCGGGGGTCTACGAGATCATCAACGACCAGCGCGGCAAGGTCATGCACGGCATCGAGCGCTACGCCCGCGGCCAGCAGCGCCTCGCCGACCGTATCCGCGAGGAAGCGGACGACCTGAGCAAGGCGCAGACCTCCATTACCGCGCCCGAGACCGCCGAGAGCCGCAAGCTCGACGAGCAGCTCCACTGGGACACCCGCATCTTCGACGAGCGCGCCAAGTCTCTCATCTATGTCTGCGAGACGCCGGTGCTGCTGGAGCAGCGGGCCTTCGCCATCGGCCAGCAGATCCAGGCCCGGCTGAAGGCGAAGGGCGGCTGAGGGGGGATGACCGTGGGGGCGCGGCTACTCCAGCCCCTCCACATGCCCGATGAAGGGCAATTGCCGGAAGGCGTGGGCGACGTCCATGCCGTAGCCGACCACGAACACGTCCGGGCAGGTGAAGCCGACGAAATCGGCCTCGATCTGCACCGCCCTTTTGCCCGGCTTCTCCAGGAGCACGCACACCAGCACCCGCCGCGCGCCGCGCGCCATGAGCAGATCCTTGGCGAAGGCGAGGGTGCGGCCGGATTCCAGAATGTCGTCGATGAGCAGCACGTCGCGGTCGCGCACGTCGCTCTCCACGTCCTTCAGGATCTCCACCTGGCCGGAGGAAATGGTCGCCTCGCGATAGGAGGAGAGGTGCATGAATTCCACCTCCGGCGCGAGGCCGGACGTGTGCATGGCGCGCAGGAGGTCGGCGGCGAAGATGAAGGAGCCCTTCAGCACCGCCACGGCGAGCAGCCGCTCGGGCGCATGCGCGGCGATCTCCACCGCCAGGGCGTGGTTGCGCGCGGCGATGCGGTTCTCGTCGTAAAGGACGCTGACGTTCGGCAGGTTCATGGTCCCTCTTCGCCAGAGCGCGAGTGTGGCCGTCGCGGCCGCAGGCGCCCTCCCGAGATAGTCGCCGGGCCCGGCGGGCGCAATGCGGGACAGCCCTTCCCACCCTCCGGCACTCGCGCGGGGCGGGCTTTCCGCGCCCCCGTGGCGACGCCTTCCGCTTCGTTTATGGTGGGGCGGGGCGCTGTGGCGCGATTCGAGCGAAGGGTTGGGGCGTGGTCCGGTTCGAGAACGTCGGCCTCAGGTACGGCATGGGCCCGGAGGTGCTGAAGGATGTATCCTTCGGCATCGAGCCCAATTCGTTCCAGTTCCTGACCGGTCCGTCAGGGGCCGGCAAGACGACGCTCATGCGCCTCCTGTTCCTCCAGCTGAAGCCGACGCGCGGGCTCATCACGTTGTTCGGGCGGGATGTCTCTTCCCTCGATCCCGACGAGGTGGCGGTGCTGCGCCGGCGCATCGGCATCGTCTTCCAGGATTTCCGTCTGCTGGACCACCTCACCACCTACGAGAACGTCTCTTTGCCGCTGCGCGTGCTGGGCAAGGAGGAAGCGAGCTATCGCGGCGAGGTGACGGAGCTTCTGAGCTGGGTCGGCCTCGGCGACCGGATGCACGTGCTGCCGCCGGTGCTCTCGGGCGGCGAGAAGCAGCGCGCGGCCATCGCCCGCGCCCTCATCGGGCGGCCGGAATTCCTGCTGGCGGACGAGCCCACGGGCAATGTGGACCCCACCCTCGCCCGCCGCCTGCTCCGCCTGTTCATTGAACTCAACAAGTCCGGCACGTCGGTGCTGCTGGCCACCCACGACATCGCGCTCATGGACCAGTACGACGCCCGCCGCCTCGTGATCGCCGACGGTCGCCTCTATGTCTACGACTGACGCCGCCACCCAGCCCCAGAACCCGCAGCCCAAGAAGCCGCCGGCCGAGGGCGAGGCGCCGCGCGCCAAGGCGCGGGCGCTGGCTTCCATCGTGCCGTCCTCCACCATCGCCGGGCGGGCGCTGGTGGCGGTGGTGGCCATTATGACCTTCCTTGCCGGCCTCACCATCGGCACGGCGGTGGCGGTGCGGGCGACCGCCAGCCAGTGGCGGTCCGACGTGACGCAGGAAGTCACCATCCAGATTCGCGCCGGCGAGAAGCAGGCCACCGACGCCCAGGTGCAGGCCGCCGCCGACATCGCCCGCAAGACGCCCGGCATCGCCGACGTGCATATCCTCACGCCAGAGGAGACCTCCCGGCTGCTGGAGCCGTGGCTCGGCTCGGGGCTGGATCTCGGCGACCTGCCGGTGCCGCGGGTGGTGGTTGTGCGCCTCGACGGGGCTGGCCCGGCGGAATTGGCCAAGCTCAAGCGCACGCTGACCGACCGCATCCCCACCGCCACTCTCGATGATCATCGCGGCTGGTCGCGCCGGCTCGTGGCGGTGACCGACGGGGTGATGCTGGTGGCGGTGGTTCTGCTGGTGCTGGTGGGGCTCGCCACCGTGCTCTCGGTGGTGTTCGCCACCCGCGCGGCGGTGGCCACCAACCGCTCGGTGGTGGAGGTGCTGCACTTCGTCGGCGCGCGGGATGGCTTCATCGCGGCCCAGTTCCAGCGCCACTTCCTCAAGATCGGCGCCGAGGGCGGGCTGATCGGCGGGCTCTCGGCGGCGGCCGTGTTCGGGGCGCTGGCCGCGCTCCCCCGCCTCGGCCTCGGTGGCGATCCGGAACTGCCGACCGTGCTCGGCTGGCTCAATCCCGGCTATCTCGGCTTCTTCGGCATCGCGGTGTCGGTGGCGATCGTGGCGCTGGCGACGGCGCTCACCTCCCGCGTCACCGTTTACCGCACGTTGAGGACGATCACATGATTCGCGCCTCGGCGGTGGGGGTGGCGGTGGCCGGGGGTGCGTCACCTCGCCTCTGCCGCATTCCGGCGCCATCGTCGGCTCCATGACCATGTCGAGCACCGAGCGCAGGATGAGGGCGCAAATCGGTCCCGGGCAGTCCGATACCGGCACGGCCAGAAGCGGGGCGACCACGAACACGCGGCCATCTCCGGCACCGCGCCGCAGCCTGCTGCGCCGCCTCGCCGTCGCCGCTGTGACGCTCGGCGCGATCGGGGCCGGCGTCGCCGGCGTCGGCTTCGTTGCCTTCACCACCCAGATCGCCGGACGCGAGCCCGCGGGCGTGAAGCCGGCCGATGCCATCGTCGTGCTCACCGGCGGGCCGTCGCGCATTATCGATGCCGTCTCCCTGCTCAATGAGGGGCTCGGCCAGCGTCTGCTCATCACCGGCGTCAATCCCGCCACCTCGTCCGACGAGATGCGGCGCGCCCTGCCGGACGGCGAGCGGCTGATGGACTGCTGCATAGATCTCGGCCACAAGGCCCTGAATACGCGCGGCAATGCGCTCGAGGCCGCCGAATGGACGCGCGAGCGGCGGTTCCGCTCGCTAGTGGTGGTGACATCCTCCTGGCACATGCCCCGCGCCATGATGGAATTGTCGCGTGCCCTTCCCGACGTGGAGCTGGTGGCCTATCCCGTCGTCACCAGCCGCACCGAGCCGGAAAACTGGTGGACCGATACCGGGACGCTGAAGCTGCTGGTGAAGGAATATCTGAAGTACATCATGGCCACGGTGAAGATCCGCCCGGCCCAGGCGGTGGCGGTCCCGGGGGCCGCGTCGTCAGCCGGGGCCGCTGCCGCGCCGCACTGAACACGCGCTCCCGGCCGCCCGGCCGCGGGGCAGGGAGACCGCCTTGACCTTCCTGCGTTCGCTCGTCTTCCAGATCGCCTTCTATGCGGCGACGACCTTCTATCTGCTGGTCTTTCTGCCGCTGCTGCCGTTTTTGTCGCGCAGGGGCCTGTGGCGCACCTGCATCATGTGGTGGGTTGCGACCAACGTCTTCTTTCTGCGGGTCATCGTGGGGATCCGGGCGGAGATCCGTGGCATCGAGAATATCCCCGAGGGTCCGCTGCTGATCGCATCCAAGCACCAGTCGGCATGGGAGACGTTCGCCCTGCTGCCCCTGTTCTCCGACCCGGCCTTCATCCTGAAGCGCGAGCTGATGTCCATTCCCATATTCGGCTGGTTCGCAGCGCGGGTGCGGATGATCCCGGTGGACCGCAAGGGCGGCTCGGCGGCGCTCAAGACGATGACGCGGCGGGCGCAGGCCGACATGGCCGAGGGCCGGCAGATCCTGATCTTTCCCGAAGGCACCCGCCGCCCGGCCGGGGCGCCGCCGGACTACAAGTTCGGCGTGGCCTACCTCTATTCCACTCTCGGCGTGCCCTGCCTGCCCATCGCCCTCAATTCCGGCCTCTACTGGCCGCGGCGGACCATCCTCAAGCGGCCGGGAACCATTCGCGTGGAGATCCTTCCGCCCATCCCGCCGGGGCTGCCGCGGCAGAAGATCATGGCGCGCCTTCAGGCCGACATCGAGGCCGCCAGCGACCGCCTGCTCGCCGAAGGACTGGCCGAACTCGGGCCGCGCGCGCCGGCCAATCTGAGGGGTCGCGCGGGGGCCCAATCATCCCCGTTGTCCACCCCTGTGGAAAACTCTTGATCGATCGCGGGGGATCGTTCTAGTTTCGTTCTCATGAACGCAACTGATTCGCTCCTTGTCCCCCTTGTGGACGCCGGTGGCCTGAACGGCCTCAAGCACGCCGCCCTCGGTGCGCGCTACCGTTTCTGGCGCGACGAAGACGGCCTGCGCCACGTGTTCTCGGTCTATCGGCCCGACGCCGCCCCGGACTATCCGGACGCCCTCGCGGTGGTGTCGCGGCGCACGCCCGCGGGCTCCATCGCCATGTGGGCGGGGCCGGCGAGCCATGCCCGCACGGCCGCGCTCAGGATGCGCGGCGATGAAATCCACATCCATGTGTTCGGCGAGGAGAATGCGCCCGCCTTGCGCCGTCTGATGGATCGGAGCCTGATGAATCGCAGCCCGATGGATGATCGCGAGACCCCGGCGCTCCCCCGGCCGGTGGTGCAGGCGCTCTGCCTGCCCGCCCGCCGCCACGCGGCGTAAGGGGGCGCGGTCTCAGGGCGACCCGTCGCCCTCCGCGTCGTCCGGCAGCACAGGGGGCAGAGCGTGGCTCGCCGTCAGGTGCTGGGTGATGTAGGCGAGGCCCGGGTCGCGGATGCCGAGGCTCTCCAGCGCCTTCACCGTCGCCACCACATAATCCGTGTTCGGCCCCGACTTGCCGTGGGAGCGGCGCACGAGCGCCAGCTGGTCGTCGAGGGTCAGGCCCGGCGCATATTGGGGATGGGCGCGGTTGACCAGATAGGCCACCGCCGGTGCGTCGCGCCCCGATCCGTCCAGCAGGCGCACGCGCCGCATGACCTCGCGATAGACCCCGGAAATCTGCTCGCGCTCGGTGAGATAGGCATGGGTCTGCGGCCACTGTACCGCCGCCACCCGATAGGCGATGCCCCGGCAGGAGCCGCCGAGATCCAGGCCGAGCACCAGACCCGGCTTCTCCGGCGTGCCGCGATGGTGGAAGGAATAGACGCACAGGGTGCGGTGGGCACCCACGAGCCGCGCCTCGCAGCGCTCGACGAAGGCGAAGCCCGGATTCCACATCAGCGAGCCGTAGGCGAACACCCAGACATCGCCGTGCTGACCTGAAGCCGCAGCGGAAGGCGTGACCGATTGCCCCGCCGCCTCCGGCGCGTTGCCGCCTCCGCTCGCCGACCGCTCGTCCGCCATGGGCCCGACACACCTTCCCGGCGTTGACAGAAACGCCGGACCGTCGCCTAACAGCCGGCAAGGACCATCGCAAGCCACGGGCGACCGTGGCCAGCCGCAAGGATGTCCATGTCTGCTCCCGTCTCGCCTGCTCCCGTCTCGTCGGCCTCCGTCCCGCCCGCTCCCCCGGCTCCGGGGAGCCGCCCGAAGCCGTGGCTCGTCATCGTTCCCGTGGCCCTGGTGGTGGTCGCCGCCATCATCTGGAGCGGCCTGTGGTTCTATGCCGCCGGGCGGGCCGAGCGCGAGATCGACGCCTGGATCGGGCGCGAGGCGAAGCTCGGGCGCATCTGGACCTGCACCGACCGCCACCTCGCCGGCTTCCCATTCCGCTTCGAGCTGCGCTGCCTGATGCCGAAGCTGGAGACCGTGGGCGGCGACGCCATGCGCTTCACCGCGGCCTCGGTCGAGGCGGTGGCGCAGGTGTGGGCACCCAACCACCTCGTCGCGGACTTCGTCGGGCCGGCGCGGGTCGAGGACCTCACCACCGGGCAGTCCTATGTGGCGGCGTGGTCGCTGCTGCAGATGAGCGGCGTCGGCGATCTCTCCGGCCGGCCGGAGCGCTTCTCGCTGCAGGCGCACGATCTGAAGCTCGAGCAGCCCGCCGCCACGGGCGCGCAGCCGGTTTCCATCCTCTCCGCCCATCTGTTCGAGTTCCACGCCCGCCGCTCGCCGGGGCAGGACGGCAAGCCCGACGGCGTCGACTATGCGTCCGGCTTCACCGGTGGCCAAAGCGCGCTCCTCAATACGCTTGGCGCGGAAGGGCCGGTGGAGATGGCGCTTCAGGGCACCGTGACGGCTTCGGCCGACCTGCGGCCCATGTCAGTGGCGCAGCGCATGCGCGCCTGGGCCAATGCGGGCGGCATCGCCAAGCTCGACCGCTTCCACATCACCTCGCCCAAGATCGCCGTGACGGCGACCGGGGCGGTCGCGCTCGACAGCCAGGGCCGGCTCAACGGCAAGCTCGACCTCGGCTTCGCCGGCATCAACGATCTGGTGCAGGGCCTCGACAAGGCCGGCGCCATCCCGCGGGAGATCGCGCCCATCGTCGGCGCCCTCGCCATGGTGGGCAAGCCGGGCCAGGTGGAGGGCCGCAAGGGCGCGATCTTCGCGCTTTCGTTCGATGCCGGAACGCTCAAACTCGCCGGCTTCCCGGTGGGCATCGTGCCGCCCCTGTTCTGAGTCGTTGCTATAAAGGGCCGGCGCGTCAGAAGACGCGCTCGCCCTCCGCCAGCACCTGCCGCACCACCGGCGTGCCCTCGACGATGCGGAAGCGCACCACGTCGGCCCGGAGCCTGGCTTCGAGCCGGCCGCGGTCGGCGAGGCCCGCCATCTGCGCCGGGTTGCGGGTCACGAGGGCGATGGCGTGCGGCAGCGCCATGCCGTCCACGGTGTGGAGGCGCGTCGCCGCCTGCAGCAGGCTCGCCGGCACGTAGTCGGACGCGAGGGCGTCCACGAGGCCCTCCTGCGCCAGCGCACCCATGGCGACACCGCCCGAATGGGAGCCGCCGCGCACCACGTTCGGCGCCCCGCCGATGGTGGCGAGATCGGCCGCGCGCGCTGCCAGCGCCGCCTCGCGGGTGGTGGGGAACTCGCTGATGGTGCAGCCGGCGGCCTGCGCCTCGGCCACATGCGCCTCGGTGGTGTCGTCGTGGCTTGCCCGCACGAGGCCGGTGGAGGCCAGCATCTCCACCAGCGGCGGCATGTTGCGCGCCACGTTGGCGCGACCGCGGGCCGTGCGCTCGCCGATCTCGCGCTCGGCCTCGCCGGCGTCCTTGCCGATGCCCAGCAGGAAATTGCGCAGCGTCTCCACATTGCGCCACTGCCGGGCGCCCGGCGTGTGGTCCATCAGCGAGGCGAAGGCGAGGCTTGGACGGGCCAGCGTCGGCTCCACCAGATCGAGCACGTTCGGGTCGGTCATCTCGCAGCGCAGGTGCACCTTGTGGTCTGCCCGGAACAGCGGTGCCCCCTGCTCCACCGCATCCAGCATGGTGCCGAACAACTCGCGCCGCTCCGCCTTCGCCTGGTCGAAGCCGCCGGCGCAGATGGCGTCGAACACGGTGGTGATGCCGCTCGCCACCGTCTGCCCGTCATGGGCGAGGGCGGCGGCGCGCGCATCCGGCCAGAACACCTTGGGACGGGGGACGAAATGGCCCTCCAGCGCGTCCGTGTGCAGGTCGATGAGACCGGGGGCGATGAAGTCGCCGTCGCAGTCGATGGCGGCCGGCGTGGTGGCGCGGCCCGCGTCGATGGCGAGGATGCGCCCGTCCCGGAGGGTGATGGTTCCCGCGACGACGGCATCGTCGAGGACGAGGCGGGCGTTGGTGAGAACGGTGTCCATCGGGGCTCCGGATCGAGGCAGGGCAAAAGGATACGGGCCCGGCTACCGGCCGGGCCCGCGGGAGGTTCTGCGTTGCACCCTATCGTGACACCGCGGTGACGTCGCCTGCGTCAGCCGGCGTCAGGAGCGCGGGGCGGATGAGGCCGGCAGGGCGGGCATGGCCGGTGGGCGCGGTACCACCTCGTAGAGCTGGAAGCGCTCGCCCTCGGCGATGAGCTTGAGGTGGTCGCTGTCCGGGTTGGGCGCGCCGCGCTCGGTGAACAGGAGGTAGACGTAATCGAACTTCGACGGCCACAGGTCCCAGTAGCGCGGGCCATCGGGCGTCGGGTCTTCCTCGGTGACGAGCAATTGCTCGATCTGGGGCGGGGTGCCGTCCTCGGTGTCCACCTGCTCGTTGAAGGGCTTGCGGGCGCGCAGGATCTGCTTGCCCTCCACCGTGAAGGCCGTGGTGACGAGGGACGACTTCTCGATCATGGCGAGGCAGGCGGCGTGCATCAGGCCGAGGTCGGTCGGATCGTTGCCGCCCTGGATGTCGGCATAGGCGACGAGCACGCGCGAGCCGGGGCGGATGCGGGTGACCGATTCGCGGAACGCCACCGTCCATTGCGACAGCCGGTCCCACACCACCTGCACCTCGCCCACGCGGACCGCCAGCATCAGGATCAGCACCACCGCGAACCCGCGCCGGGCGAAGCGGTGGCGCAGGTCCGCGCGCATGGCGGCGAGCACCATGAAGACGATGGCCGCCGGCAGGCGCTGGTCCGCCATGTAGGTGGCGAACACCACCCGCGGCATGGCGAGATAGACGAGCCCCGCCACCAGCAGCAGCGGCAGCATGAAGGAGTGGACGTAGAGCAGCCGGTGCCGCGCCGCCCAGACGCCGGCCACGATGAAGATCGCCGCCACGGCGACCGCCACATGGTCGATATAGACGTTGAAGATCAGCTCGATGCCGGCGATCTTGCCCTGCGGCTCCCAGTAGTTCTGCCCGCTGAGGCCCCAGGTGGGGCTCGCCAGCAGCAGCGGCAGGATGGGCAGGAAGGGCAGGCCGCCGCTGACGAACACGCCGATGCGCGGCCAGATCGGCCCGCGGCCGAGGCGCAGGCGGTCCAGCTCGTAGGCAAGGATGCCGATGCCGTAGATGCCCGCGGTGAACAGGTGGCAGAAGAACAGCGCCACTACGAACGCCGCCGACACCAGATAGCGCCAGGGCCACCACTTGTCGCGCAGCGCCACCCAGGCGCTGAGCGCGAACAGCGCCAGCCCGATGCCGAAATAATAGTTCATCACGCCGATGAGGAAGACGCCGCTGTAGAGCAGCGGAAACGCCAGCAGCGGCAGCGCCGACCACACGCCGAACAGCGTGCGGTTGAGCGTCATGGTGCCCCCGGCGATCAGCGCGAAGCACATCAGGGTGTAGATTTCGCCGGCGGCGTAGATGCCCACCACCTTGTCGATGAGCGGGACAATGAGGTCCATCATCAGGTTCGGCAGGATCGACCATTTCAGCGTGTAGAAGCGCGCGAGGTCCTGATCCCCGGGGATCGAGGCGATCACGTGCATGCGCGCGAGATGGTTCACGTAATCCGACAGCGGCGGGATCGGATGGGTGAGGATCGGGATCGACACGAGGCCGAGGCAGGCCACGAACAGCAGCAGGATCTGCCAGGGGCGGAGATCGTGCGGCCGGCGCTCCGGCGGGTGGCCATGATGGGCGTGCGCGGCTGCGCTCGTGGAATGCGTGGCAGGCAGAATCGGAGGCGTCATGAAGGCCGGGTCTCTCTGGCGGCGGCTGGAGCTACGGCGGGGCGAGGGCTGTGGCGGGCGAACCGGTGACGGTAGTTGACGCCGCCATTGTGTCGGCCGGGACTGCTTCTCATCACCTTTTCGCGAGGGAAGGAAGCCCGGCCGACGAGATTTCCGCACCGGCCTGTCCCGGCCGCGCCGCGAGCGGACCTTTCACCGCACGAGGGAAACCGCTAGAAGGGCGCCGCCCGGCGGCCCCACCGCCGTGCCCCCGCGAGCATCCATCTGCGAGCCCCCCATGACCGAGCCCCATTCCCAGTCCGTGTCGGAAGCCCAGCACGAGGCCGAAGTGCTGGCGCGGGCGCTGCCGCACATGCAGCGCTATGACGATGCGATCGTCGTGGTGAAATACGGCGGCCACGCCATGGGCAGCGAGGACGTGGCGCGCACCTTCGCCTCCGACATCGTGCTCATGGAGCAGTCGGGCATCAATCCGGTGGTGGTGCACGGCGGCGGGCCGCAGATCGGCGCCATGCTCAGCAAGCTCGGCATCAAGTCCGAATTCGCGGCGGGCCTGCGCATCACCGACAAGGCGACGGTCGAGATCGTCGAGATGGTGCTGGCCGGCTCCATCAACAAGCAGATCGTCGGCTTCATCAACGAGGCGGGCGGCAAGGCCATCGGTTTATGCGGCAAGGACGGCAACATGGTGCGCGCCCGCAAGGCGAACCGTGTGGTGGTTTCTTCCGGCGGCGATGACGCGCAGGAGGTGGACCTCGGCTTCGTCGGCGAGCCCGACACCGTGGACACCACCGTGCTCGACCAGATCCTCGGCCGCGAGCTGATTCCCGTGCTGGCCCCGGTGGCGGCGGCGGTGGACGGTGGCACCTACAACGTCAACGCCGACACCTTCGCCGGCGCCATCGCCGGCGCGCTCGGGGCCAAGCGCTTCCTGCTGCTCACCGACGTGCCGGGCGTGCTCGACAAGAACAAGCAGCTGATCCCGCGGCTCACCATCGCCGAGGCCCATGCGCTGATCGCCGACGGCACCATCTCCGGGGGCATGATCCCCAAGGTGGAGACCTGCATCTACGCTCTGGAGAAGGGGGTGGAGGGCGTCGTGATTCTCGACGGCAAAGTGCCCCACGCGGTGCTGCTGGAGCTGCTCACCGACCACGGCGCCGGCACGCTGATTACCCGCTGACGTTCACCCCTTGAGGAGGTCTGCGTCCGCCGGAATGGTGGTCGCGCCCTCCCCGAGGGCGCGCTGCATCAGCACCGTATCGATCCACCGGCCGAACTTGAGGCCGGTGGCCGGCAGGGTGCCAATGGAGCCGAAGCCGCAGGCGCGGTGCAGGGCGATGGAGCCGGCATTGCCGCTGTCGCCGATCACCGCCACCATCTGGCGGAAGCCCAGCGCCTCGCACTCGGTGATGAGCGCTTCCAGCAGCCGGCGGCCGACCTTTCGGCCCCGGGCCGCCTCGTCCACATAGATGGAATTCTCCACCGTGTAGCGATAGGCGACGCGCGGACGGAAGGCGCTGGCATAGGCATAGCCCAGCACTTTCCCGTCCTCTTCCAGCACGAGATAGGGATAGCCGCCGTCCATGAGGGCGGCCTGGCGGCGGGCCATTTCCTCCGGTCCCGGCGGTTCCAGCTCGAAGGAGGCGGTGCCGTTGCGGACCGCCTCGTCATAGATGGCGGTGATGGCGGGAATATCGGAAGGGGTCGCGGGACGGATCGGCATACCCTCTTTTAAGCCGCCGCAGCGCATCCGCCAAGCTTGTCGTCCGTTCAAGCTTGTCGTCCGTTCTTGCTGTCCGTTCAGGCCCGCGTGATCGTGCCCGGTGCGACGGTGAAGCGCGCCGCCGTCTCCAGCGCAGCGAAGGCGGAGGGGTCGGCCCCGGTCATCCAGACCTGCGCCCCGAGGCGGGCCAGCGCCTCGAACAGGCCGGCGCGGCGCTCGGAATCGAGATAGGCCACCACGTCGTCCAGCAGCAGCAGCGGGGACAGGCCCTGCATGCTCCCCACCAGCCGGGCGTGGGACAGAGTGAGGCCGATCAGCAGGGATTTCTGCTCGCCGGTGGAGCAGCGCGCGGCGGGCAGGCGCTTCTCGCCATGGCTCACCGACAAATCGGTGAGATGGGGGCCCTCCAGCGTGCGCCCGGCCGCGCGATCCCGCGGGCGATTGTCGCGCAGCAGCGCGCGATAGCGGTCCTCCACCTCCAGCGCCGGATGCTGCGCGATGAGGCGCTCCACGGCGCCGTCGAGGGCGAGTTCGGCGAAGGGGAAGGGGGAGGCCTCGTCGCGATGGGCGGCGATCTCGGCCGAGAGCCGCGCCACCGTCTCCAGCCGCGCGGCGGCCACCGCCACCGCCAGCTCGGCGACCTCGTGCTCCACCGCATCGAGGAAGCGGGCGGAACCGTTCTCCTCCAGCAGCCGGTTGCGCGAGCGCAGGGCGCGTTCGAGGCCGTTGACCCGTGTGCCGTGGGAGGCATCCACCGCCAGCACCAGCCGGTCGAGATAACGGCGGCGGTCGCCGGGCGGGCCGAGGAACAGGCCGTCCATCTCAGGCGTCAGCCAGAGCACCTTGAGATGATCGAGGAAGGCGTTGGCCGAGGGCACGGCCTCGCCGTCGATGCGGCAGCGCCGCTGCCCGCCTTCCTGCGCCGGATCATAGCCGGTGCCGAGGCGCACCTCGCCCAGCGCGCCCTCGATGAAGGCGGAGACCGCCCAGGGCGCACCGTCCGCGTCCGGCGCGTCGGCTCCGGGCGGGCGGTGGCCCACGTCGGCGAGCTGCGCCCGGCGCAGGCCGCGGCCGGGGGAGAGGAAGGAGAGGGCTTCGAGGATGTTGGTCTTGCCGGCTCCGTTCGGCCCGGTGAGAACGATGGCGCGCGCCTCCACCGCCACCTGCGCCGCCGGATAGGAGCGGAAAGCGGTGAGCGACAGCTTCAGGATGGCGGCGTGGAGCATGGTGTCACGATCGCCGCGGCGTCAGGACCGCCGGGCCGGCTGCCGGACAGGCCCTTGTGCGCCTCACACCCGCAGTCTCAAACGCGCATGGGCATGAGGACGTAGAGCGCATCCGTCTTGGTGGAATCGCGCACCAGGGTGGGCGAGCCGGGATCGGCGAGCTTCAGCTCGGCCGTGTCGCCTTCGAGCTGGGAGGTGATGTCCAAGAGGTAGCGGGAGTTGAAGCCGATATCGAGAGGCTCGGCGGTGTAGTCTACCTCCAGCTCCTCGGTGGCGCTGCCCGAATCGGGATTGGTGACGGACAGGGTCAACTTGCCGTCGCCCAGCGACAGCTTCACCGCGCGGCCGCGCTCGCTCGACACGGTGGACACGCGGTCCACGGCGGCGGCGAACTCGTCCTTGTCGACGATGAGGGTCTTGTCGTTGCCCTGGGGAATCACCCGGCCATAGTCCGGGAAGGTGCCGTCGATCAGCTTGGAGGTGAGCACGATGGCGCCCACCTGCACGCGGATCTTGGTGGCGGACAAGGAGATGGTGGCCTCCGCCTCCTTGTCCTCCAGCAGCTTCTGGATCTCGGCGACGGTCTTGCGCGGCACGATCACGCCCGGCAGGCCCTGCGAGCCGGAGGGAGCTTCCAGCTCCGCCTGGGCGAGGCGGTGGCCATCGGTGGCGACGGCGCGCAGCATCGGCTTGCCGCCCGCATCAGTCACATGCAGGTAGATGCCGTTGAGATAATAGCGCGTCTCCTCGGTGGAGATGGCGAACTGGGTCTTGTCCACCAGGCGGCGGAACTCCGCACCCTTGACCTTGAAGGTGTGGGAGAATTCGCCCGCCGCGAGATCCGGGAAATCGGCTTCCGGCAGGGTCTGCAGCGAGAATCGGGCGCGGGAGGCGCGCACCGTGAGGGTGCCGCGCTCGCCGCCGGCTTCCAGCTGCACCTGCGCGCCATCGGGCAATTTGCGCACGATGTCGTAGAGCACGTGGGCCGGCACGGTGGTGGCGCCCGGCTGCCCGGTCTCGGCCGGCACGCTCTCGACCACTTCCAGGTCGAGGTCGGTGGCCTTCAGCTCCAGCGTGCCCTTGGCCGCCTTGATGAGCACGTTGGCGAGGATCGGGATGGTGTTGCGCCGTTCGACGACACGGTGCACGTGGCTGAGCGATTTCAGAAGCTCGGCGCGCTCGACGGTGACCTTCATCGTCCTGGCCCGTTCACTCTTCGCTTCGGAGCCGGCCTGCCGCGGGATCCGATGTCCCGCCGGTGGGTCCGCCTCGACATTCTAAGGATGACGCCCGCAGATCCCCTCATCCGTCGTGCGGGCGAGGGGCGCGTGCGCCGGTGTGGCGTGGCGCGACGGCGCAAGCCGCCGTCTGGCACCCGATGGAACGGGCGCCGGGCCGCCGACATTGCCGCCCCGGGGGGCGCAAGGCAAGGGTTGGCGGGGAGATTTTCTGAAGCGGGGGTTTTTCGCGGGGCATACCGGCGGCACCGGTGCGGCGCCGCCCCTTCGTCCTGCCCCTGAGGCAGACTCAGCTTTCGAGGGCGAGCCGCTTCAACACCTCGATCTCGTCGGCCAGCGCGCGGTCGGTGGCGACGAGCCCGTCGATCTTGCGCACCGCATGGAGCACGGTGGTGTGGTCGCGTCCGCCGAAGCGGCGGCCGATCTCGGGCAGGGAGCGCAGGGTGAGCGTCTTGGCGAGATACATGGCGATCTGCCGCGGCTTCACCACCGTCGCGGTGCGGCGCTGGGACAGGAGGTCGGCGCGCGAGACGTTGTAGTGCTTGGCGACCACCCGCAGGATGTCGTCCACCCGCACGCGCTTGGGATCGGTCGGGCGGATGAGGTCCTTGACCGCATTTTCCGCCATGTCGAGCGTCACCGGTTCGCCGGTGAGCTGGTTGAAGGCGAGCAGCTTGTTCAGCGCGCCGTCGAGGTCGCGGCCGGACTGGCCGACGCTGCGGGCGAGGAATTCCAGCACCGGCGCCGGCACAGCGAATCCCTGGTGCTGCTCGGCGAGGGTCTGGTAGCGCGACTTCAGGATCTGTAGGCGCAGGTCCTCCTCCAGCGGCGCAAGATCCACCACGAGACCGCCGGCAAGGCGGGAGCGCACGCGCTCGTCCAGGTGCTCAAGCTCACCGGGAAGGCAGTCGGCCGCCAGCACCACCTGCCGCCCGCCATCCAGCAAGGCATTGAGGGTGTGGCAGAATTCCTGCTGGAGATTGTTGCCCTTCAGGAACTGGAGATCATCGATCACCAGCGTGTCGATGGTGCGCAGCGTATCCTTGAAGGCGATGGCCGAATGGGACTTCAGCGCCGACACGAAGCCGTACATGAAGCGCTCGGCGGTCAGGTACGTGGTGCGCCGGCCATGAGCGGCGCCGGCGCGGGCCACGGCCTGGAGAAGGTGCGTCTTGCCGAGGCCGACGGCCGCGTGGAGATAGAGCGGATTGTAGACGGGCGCGGCGCCGCTGGGGGTCTCGGCCACCTTGCGCGCGGCGGCGAACGCCAGCGAGTTGGACTTGCCCACCACGAACGATTCAAACGTCAGGCGCGGGTCGAGCGGCGAGCCGGACGCGACGTCGCCGCCCGTCTCCCGGACCTCGCCGCGCGCCTCGGAGGCACGGGGGGCCGGCTTCGTCTCGACGGGACGCTCGGTGCGCTCGCTCACCACCTCGCGCGGGGCCGAGGCCTTCAGCGCCACGGGGCGCGCGAAGGCGTTGCGCACGGCGAGATCGACACGGCGGCGCGCGCCGCTCTCTTCCGCCCAGATGTCGGCGATGCGCGGCAGATAATTCTCTTGAATCCAAGACTTCAGGAATCGCGTGGGCACCGACAGGCGCACCACGTCCGACGTCAGCGCGTCGAGGTCCATGCGGGCGAACCAGCTGGTGAACTTCTCTTCGCCGATCTCCTCGCGCAGCCGCTGGAGCACCCGATCCCACGGGGCCGAGGGAGCGCTGGGGTTCGACGCGCAATCCATCTCGACGGCCTCCGCAAGGGCTGACTGAAAAGGAACGGTGCGCGCGGTAACCGGCGCATGAGGCTTGAGCATAAGGATCGCGACCGCGCGAAAGGCGGTTCCCTGGTTGGAGACGCAAAAGCCGTCCGCGCCCTGGGGCGGGCAGCGCGGCCTTTGTCTCGTGGGGAGTTTCGGAAACGGGTGCTAAGGCACCCACGGCATCAGCGCAACGGGTTCAACGCACCGTCATGCGCGGTCCTTGCCGTAGCTGGGCGGCGGGGCGCAACTGAAATGGAGCACAGCGCTCCGGCAGGCTCGAACGCAACGCGTAGCCGAAGAGATCGAGGGACCTGTTCCTGTGTCCGCTGCCGCGCATGTGCCCGAAGTCATAGCCGCCCCATCTCCGACGATGCCAACCATCGACGGGTGTTGGAATGAACCAGTTTTTTGTTTGGTCTCGTAGATGCCTTTAGGCGGATCAGATGTCCGCCCTTAGCATAGCTCCAACGAATGAAGGTAACGCAGATTACGAATACGGCCGAAGACGAGGGGTGCGTGAACGAATTCAGACACGATACATCCCCTCCTCATCCACGAAGAGCCGTGAAAACTTCATTCTATCGGTGAACCCCAGGGTCGCTCCCGGAGTGAGGTTGAACATACACAGCCGGTTTGGGGGGTGCAACGCCTTTGACCCCGGCGGGGGGATAGCGGGTAAAAGCCGGTGCGCCCGCGCCACACCTCCGACCTTGCGTTCAGCCGGCAAACCTCTGTCGCGACAATGAGATTCACGAAGTCGGCGCAGGAAGTGCGGCGCCCCGCCACGTAAGGAAACACGGTTATCCAATACTCCTTCAAAGGGGCCGCTTTGGCGTGTTCCACCCTTTGGCCTCTAAGCCGTTCTCGCGGATCGGGTTTTTCTGATCGGTCCGGATTGCCCCCGCAGCGGCCAGCCTGGCTGGAAAAAACCGCGCCCTTTGCCGCGTTTCCGGCCGCCGCGCCCTTGACGGGGTCAGAGAATCGGGGTCCGCGCGCAACAGTCTGGCTGAAGATCTCTGCGGCCAGTCCAAAGCAAAAAGGCCCGGCAGAGCCGGGCCTTCAAGATAAGTCAGTCTGCTTGATTGATCTAAATCAAGCGCTGAGCTTCTTCACGCGGGCGGCAAGGCGGGACACCTTGCGGGACGCCGTGTTCTTGTGAATGACGCCCTTGGTGACGGCGCGCATGATTTCCGGCTCGGCCGCCTTGAAGGCAGCGGAAGCGGCCGTGGCGTCGCCGGTGGCGAGCGCATCTTCGAGCTTGCGCAGATAGGTGCGCACGCGAGACCGGCGAGACCGGTTGACCTCGGTGCGACGCTCGATCTTGCGGACCGCCTTTTTGGCGGAAGGCGTATTGGCCATCGGCCGTCCTTGCTGGTTCGCGCCCGGCGGCGCGGCCATCTGGCCACTTCGCGTCGCGCATGAATGAGTGAACAAGCCGGCAGCCCATGCCGCCAGCTAAGTGGCGGGCTTATACGGTCGCGCGGCTCCCGCGTCAACACGTTGGACGGAAAAGTCGTACACGACGTGGCACCTTGGCGGCTTTACGGAACCCGCCGGCATCGCGTATGTGCTGCGCGCACTCTATATATGGCATGCCGGCACGAAGGCATGCCGGCGGCGCGCAAGGCCGAGGCCGGCGCGGCGTATCAAGGCGGGGGTTCGGCATGAGCGATGTGACGGTGACCGATCGTCCGGTGAACGACAGCCTGGTGACGGTCTTCGGCGGCTCCGGCTTTCTCGGCCGGCATGTGGTGCGGGCGCTGGCCATGCGCGGCTATCGCGTGCGCGTCGCCGTGCGCCGGCCGGAACTGGCCGGCTTTCTCCAGCCGCTGGGCTTCGTCGGCCAGATCCAGATTTCCCAGGCCAATGTGCGCTATCCCGAGAGCGTCGCCCGCGCCGTGGACGGCGCCGAGGCGGTGGTGAATCTCGTGGGCGTGCTGGCCGAGGGCGGCCGGCAGAGCTTCGATGCCGTGCACGCCTTCGGTGCCCGCGCGGTCGCCGCCGCGACCGCCGCGCAGGGCGTGCCGCTGGTGCATCTGTCGGCCATCGGCGCCGATGCCAATTCCCCCTCCGGCTACGGCCGCAGCAAGGCGGCCGGCGAGGCCGTCGTGCGCGCCACGGTGCCGGACGCGGTGATCTTCCGCCCCTCCGTGGTGTTCGGGCAGGAGGATGAGTTCTTCAACCGCTTCGCCGCCATGGCCCGTCTCTCCCCGGCGCTGCCGCTGATCGGCGGCGGCGTCACCAAGTTCCAGCCGGTGTTCGCCGGCGACGTGGCTGCCGCCGTGCTCGCCGCGGTGGACGGCAAGGCCAAGGCCGGCACCACCTATGAGCTGGGCGGCCCCGAGGTGCGCACCTTCCGCGAGCTGATGGAGCTGATGCTCGCCGAGATCGGCGCCAAGCGGGTTCTGGTGGACCTGCCGTTCGGCCTCGCCTCCTTCATGGCCAAGCTCACCCAGTGGGCCCCCGGCGCGCCCCTCACCGTCGATCAGGTGGACATGCTGCGCTCGGACAACGTGGTGTCGCAGGCCGCGATCGCCGAGGGCCGGACGCTGGCCGGCCTCGATCTCACCCCCACCTCCCTCGCGGTGGTGCTGCCGACCTATCTCTGGCGGTTCCGCAAGGCGGGGCAGTTCACCCGCGTCGAGACCTGACCGGCACGCCGGTCCCTTCCCGACGCATCGCGAGGGCCGTTGAAATGGCGGCCCTCACCTCTACGGTGTGAAGGTTCACGACCGGCACCCCCAGGTTCACTCCATGGCTCGCGACGACAGGCGCTTCGAGGTCAAGATCTGCGGCATCCGCACGGCGGATGCGCTTGAGGCCGCCCTCGATGCGGGCGCCGATCTCGTCGGCTTCGTCCATTTCCCCAAGAGCCCGCGCCACCTCGCGCTTGCCGACGCGCCGGCCCTCGTGGCCCGCGTCGCCGGCCGCGCCGGCAAGGTGGCGCTGCTGGTGGACCCGGACGACGCGTTCCTTCAGGACGTGATCGCGGCGTTTTCGCCGGACATTCTCCAGCTGCACGGCCACGAGACGCCCGAGCGCGTCGCCGACATCAAGGCGCGCTTCGGCCTGCCGGTGATGAAGGCGCTGCCGGTCGCCCGCCGCGAGGACCTCGCCGTCCTGCCCGCCTATGCGGCGGTAGCCGACCGCATCCTGTTCGACGCCAAGCCCGATCCGGGGGCGCTTCTGCCCGGCGGCAACGGCCGACCGTTCGACTGGGCGCTGGTCGCCGGCCTTGACGTCAACCGGCCTCTCATGCTTTCCGGAGGCCTTACCGCCGACAACGTGCCGCAGGCCCTCGGATTGGTCCGGATGGACGGCGTGGACGTATCGTCTGGCGTGGAGGACGCGCCCGGCGTGAAAAGTCCCGACAAGATCCGTGCCTTCGTCGCTGCGGCGAGGCGCGCCGCATCCACCTCATCCTTGCAAGACCCCCTATCGAAGGCCCGCGCGTCGTGACCGTTCTCAATTCCTATCGCACCGGCCCCGATCACCGCGGCCATTTCGGCATCCATGGCGGCCGCTTCGTCGCCGAGACGCTGATGCCGCTCATCCTGGAGCTGGAAAAGGCCTACGAGGCGGCCAAGGTCGATCCCGCCTACCACGCGGAGATGGCCGGCTACCTCACCCATTATGTGGGCCGCCCCTCGCCGCTCTATTTCGCCGAGCGCCTCACCAACCATCTCGGCGGCGCCAAGGTCTATCTGAAGCGCGAGGAGCTGAACCACACCGGCTCCCACAAGGTGAACAACGTGCTCGGCCAGATCATGCTCGCCCGCCGCATGGGCAAGGAGCGGATCATCGCCGAGACCGGCGCCGGCCAGCACGGCGTCGCCACCGCCACCATGTGCGCCCGCTTCGGCCTGAAGTGCGTGGTCTATATGGGCGCGGTGGACGTGGAGCGTCAGGCCCCCAACGTGTTCCGCATGAAGATGCTGGGCGCAGAGGTGGTGCCGGTGCAGTCCGGCTCGCGCACCCTCAAGGACGCCATGAACGAGGCGCTCCGCGACTGGGTGACCAACGTCCACGACACCTTCTACTGCATCGGCACGGTGGCCGGCCCGCACCCCTATCCGGCCATGGTGCGCGACTTCCAGTCCATCATCGGCCGCGAGACCCGCGAGCAGATGCTGGAGATGGAGGGGCGCCTGCCCGACAGCCTCTTCGCCTGCGTCGGCGGCGGGTCGAATGCCATGGGCCTGTTCCACCCCTTCCTCGACGATCCGGGCGTCGCGATCTACGGCGTGGAGGCGGCGGGCCGCGGCATCGACACCCACGAGCATGCGGCGTCCATCGCCGGCGGTCGCCCGGGCGTGCTGCACGGCAACCGCACCTATCTGCTCATGGACGACGACGGCCAGATCACCGAGGCCCATTCCATCTCGGCCGGCCTCGACTATCCCGGCATCGGGCCGGAGCATTCCTGGCTGAACGACGTGGGCCGCGTCACCTATCTCAACTGCACCGACCAGGAGGCACTGGACGCCTTCCAGCTGCTCACGCGGCTCGAGGGCATCATTCCGGCGCTGGAATCGGCCCATGCCATCGCCAAGGTGATCGAGCTGGCGCCCAAGCTGCCGGCGGACCACCTGATGGTCGTCAACCTTTCCGGCCGCGGGGACAAGGACGTCCCCCAGGTGGCGGAGATACTCGGGACTCGTCTGGGGGCGTGACCATGAAGAGCATCTGCGGGAAAGTCGTGTCGTCCTTGATCGCCACGGCGGCGGTCGTGCTCACCCTTGGCGGTGCGCAGGCGGCCGACCTCGAACTGACGCCGGGCAAGATCTACACCGACGCCGCCGGGGCCTATGTCTCGGTGGCGGTGAAGAACACGGGCACCGCCACGGCGGCCGAGGTGAAGGTGACCTGCGAGTTCTTCGCCGGCAAGCGCGCCCTCGGCAAAGCTTCCACCACGCTGTTCTCCATCGTCGGCGGCGTCACCGGCACCGACCAGGTGCGCTTCCTCGGCGGCACGAGCGCCACCAGCGCCACTTGCACGCTGGCCGGACAGAAATAGTCCGCGTCTCCTCTCATCCAGGCAAGCCCATGACCACCCGCATCTCCGACCGCTTCGCCGCCCTCAAGGAAGAGGGGCGGCCGGGCCTCGTCACCTTCATCACCGCCGGCGATCCGGACGGGGAGACCTCGCTCGCCATCCTCAAGGCGCTGCCGGGCGCGGGGGCCGACGTGATCGAGCTGGGGGTGCCCTTCACCGATCCCATGGCCGACGGCCCGGCCATCCAGGCGGCGGGGCTGCGCGCGCTCAAGGGTGGGCAGACGCTGGCCAAGACGCTGGAAATGGTCGCCGCCTTCCGCGGCGAGGACCAGACCACGCCGGTGGTGCTGATGGGCTATTTCAACCCCATCTACGTCTTTGGCGTGGAGCGCTTCCTCATCGACGCCAAGGTCGCCGGGGTGGACGGGCTGATCGTGGTGGACCTGCCGCCGGAGGAGGACGACGAACTGTGCATCCCGGCGCTCAATGCGGGGCTGGACTTCATCCGCCTCGCCACCCCCACCACCGACGACAAGCGCCTGCCCACCGTGCTCGCGAACACCGCGGGCTTTGTCTACTACGTCTCCATCACCGGCATCACCGGCGCGGCGACGCCGGATGCGAACGCGGTGGCCACCGCCGTGGCGCGCATCAAGAGCCATACCGAGCTGCCCGTGGCGGTCGGCTTCGGCGTGAAGACCCCGGAACAGGCGGCCGCCATCGCGCAGGGCGCCGATGCGGTGGTCGTCGGCTCGGCGCTGGTGGAAGTGGTGCGCCGCACCCTGGACGAGGAGGGCAAGGCCACGTCCAACACCGTGATCGGCGTGGAAGCCCTCGTCAGCGAGCTGGCCGAGGCGGTGCGCGGCGTGCGGCGCTGAGCCGGCTTCGCCGCAACGGCAGCAAGGTGGTATGATCGACCGCAACAGCGGTGATCGCCGTACTTTCGCCGTGTCAGACTTGCCATTAGGGCGGAGGGGGGACTATGTGCGCCGCAGCGCGGCGCCGCGCCCCTCCGTACCGGAGATGATCCCGTGAACTGGATTTCCAACGTCGTCCGCCCGAAGATCCGCGACTTCCTGGCGCGGCGCGAGGTGCCCGAAAACCTCTGGGTCAAGTGCCCGGAGACCGGGCAGATGGTGTTTCACAAGGATCTGGAGGCGAACCTCTACGTCATCCCGGCGTCCGGCTACCACATGCGCATGGACGCGGTGACGCGGCTGAAGAATACCTTCGACGACGGCGCCTATGAGGAAGTCACCCTTCCCGAGGTGGCGATCGACCCGCTCAAGTTCCGCGACGAGCGCCGCTATGTGGACCGCCTGAAGGACGCCCGCACCAAGACCGGCTACCAGGACGCGGTGAAGGTGGCGACCGGCCTGCTCACCGAGCTGCCCGTCACCATCGCCGTGCAGGATTTCGGCTTCATGGGCGGCTCGCTCGGCATGGCCGCCGGCGAGGCGGTGGTGAAGGGGCTGGAGACGGCCGCCGAGCGCGGTACGCCCTTCATCATGTTCGCGGCCTCCGGCGGCGCGCGCATGCAGGAGGGCATCCTCTCCCTCATGCAGATGCCGCGCACCACGGCGGCCATCCAGGAGCTGCGCGAGGCGAAGAAGCCCTACATCGTCGTGCTCACCAACCCGACCACGGGCGGCGTCACCGCCTCCTATGCCATGCTGGGTGACATCCAGATCGCCGAGCCCGGCGCGCTGATCGGCTTCGCCGGCCCGCGCGTGATCGAGCAGACTATCCGCGAGAAGCTGCCCGACGGCTTCCAGCGCGCCGAATATCTGCGCGAACACGGCATGCTCGACATGGTGGTGCACCGCCACGAGATGCGCGACACGCTGGGCCGCCTGTGCCGGATGCTGACCAAGGCGCCGGCACTGCCGCCCAAGGGCCGGCTGCCGCGCCCGCAGGCGGCGTGAGGGAGGCCTGATCGCGGGCCCCTCCCGTGGGGGCTCCCGGCTCGACGCACCATGGCACTGCCCCTGCCCGCCCGCGCCACGGACGAGATTCTCTCCCGCCTCGCCGCGCTTCACCCGAAGAAGATCGACCTGTCCCTCTCGCGGATGGAGCGTCTGCTGGAGGCGCTCGGCCATCCCGAGCGGCGCCTGCCGAAGGTGATCCACGTCGCCGGCACCAACGGCAAGGGCTCCACCATCGCCTTCATGCGCGGGATGCTGGAGGCGGCCGGCCAGAGCGTGCACGTCTACACCTCGCCGCATCTGGTGCGTTTCAACGAGCGCATCCGCCTGGGCGCGCCGGGTGGCGGGCGGCTCGTCTCCGACGCGGCGCTGGCCGATGCCCTCGACCGGGCGGAGGTGGCCAATGCCGGCGCCCCCATCACCTTGTTCGAGATCACCACGGCGGCGGGCTTCCTGCTGTTCGCCGAGCATCCGGCGGACGTGCTGCTGCTGGAGGTGGGCCTCGGCGGCCGGCTCGACGCCACCAACGTGGTGGATAAGCCGCTGGCCAGCGTCATCACGCCGGTCTCCATCGACCATGTGGACTTCCTCGGCTCCTCGGTGGAGGCCATCGCGGGGGAGAAGGCGGGCATCATCAAGCCGCGCTGCCCCGTCGTGACCGGCGCCCAGTCGCCGGAGGCGCTCGCCGTGATCGAGCGGGCGGCGGCGAAGAAGCTCGCGCCCTTGTTCGTGCGCGGCCAGCAGTGGAACGTGCAGGAGGAGGGGGGGCGGCTCGTCTATGCGGACGAGGACGGCCTGCTCGACCTGCCGCGCCCGCGCCTCGTCGGGCCGCACCAGATCGACAATGCGGGCCTCGCCGTCGCCGCCCTGCGCGCGGTGAAGCTGCCCGCCGCCCATGATGCGGGCATCCTGCGGGCCGACTGGCCGGCGCGCCTCCAGCGGCTCGCGCCCGGCCCGCTCTCCGCCCGCGCTCCGGCCGGCGTGGAATTGTGGCTCGACGGCGGGCACAACGCCGCCGGCGGCGCCGCCCTCGCCCATGCCCTGTGCGAGCTGGAGGAGCGCTATTCGCGGCCCCTCGTGCTCATCCTCGGCATGCTCGGCACCAAGGATGTCACCGGCTTCCTCCAGCCCTTCGCCGGCCTCGTGCGCGAGGCCATCGCGGTGCCGGTGCCCGGCGAGCATGCGGGCCTGAAGCCGGAGGACGTGGCGGCTGCCGCCGTCAGCCTCGGAATGAAAGCGAGCGTGGCGCGCGATGTGGGCAGCGCCCTCGACAGCATCGCCCGCGAGGCGGTCGTGCCGCCGCCGCGCGTGCTCATTGCCGGCTCGCTCTATCTGGCAGGCGCGGTGCTCGCCGCCAACGGGACGGCGCTGGGCTGAGGCCCTGCGCGCCCCTCACACCGCCGCGAAGATCGACGCCCCGTTCTCCGCCTCGCCCACGGCGGCGCGGAAGGGGGCGAACAATTCGCGCCCGACGCCCACATGGTTGGCGGAGAGATCGGCCGTGGCGCTGGGCCGGGCCGCCCACTCGCCGGGCGGGACCAGCACTTCCAGCCGGCCCGTCACCGCATCGACCCGGATCATGTCGCCGTCGCGGATGCGGGCGATGGCGCCGCCATCCAGCGCCTCCGGCGTGACATGGATGGCAGCCGGCACCTTGCCGGACGCGCCGGAGAGGCGGCCGTCGGTGACGAGGGCCACCCGCTGCCCGCGATCCTGCAGCACGCCGAGGGGCGGCATGAGCTTGTGCAATTCCGGCATGCCGTTGGCCTTTGGGCCCTGGAAGCGCACGACGGCGACGAGATCGCCGGTCAGTTCGCCCGCCTTGAAGGCCGCCTGAAGCTCCTCCTGCGAATGGAAGACCTTGGCCGGCGCCTCGATCACATGGCGCTCCGGCGCCACCGCCGAGGTCTTGATGACCGCCCGGCCGAGGCTGCCGTCCAGCACCTTGAGCCCGCCTGTGGCCTGGAACGGTGCCGCGACGCCGCGCAGCACCTTGTCGTCGCCGCTGGTCGTCGCCCCGTCCCGCCAGTCGAGGGAACCGTCGGGCGCCAGCACCGGCTCGCGGGTATAGGCCTCAAGCCCCCGGCCGAGGATAGTCTCGGCATCGGCGTGCAGCAGGCCGGCGGACAGCAGTTCGCGCACCACGAAGGGCACGCCGCCGGCCGCATGGAAGTGGTTCACGTCCGCCGAGCCATTGGGATAGACGCGGGCGAGCAGAGGCGTCACCTCGGCGAGCGCCGAGAAATCGTCCCAGCTCAAGGCGATGCCCGCCGCCGCCGCCATGGCGACGAGGTGCAGCGTGTGATTGGTGGAGCCGCCGGTGGCGTGGAGGCCGACGATGCCGTTCACGAACGCCTTCTCGTCCAGCATCCGGCCGGCGGGGATATGATCGTTGCCGAGCGCGGTGATGGCGAGCGCGCGCTGGGCGGCGGCCTTGGTCAGGGCATCGCGCAGCGGCGTGTCCGGCGTCACGAAAGAGGCGCCGGGCAGATGCAGGCCCATGATCTCCATGAGCATCTGGTTGGTGTTGGCGGTGCCGTAGAAGGTGCAGGTGCCGCGGCCGTGGTAGGACAGGCTCTCCGCCTCCAGCAGCGCGTCGCGCCCGACCTTGCCCTCCGCGTACAGCTGACGGATGCGGGACTTCTCGTTGTTGGGCAGGCCGCTGGTCATGGGTCCGGAGGGGATGAACACCGCCGGCAGATGGCCGAACGACAGCGCGCCGATGACGAGGCCGGGCACGATCTTGTCGCAGATGCCGAGGAAGACGGCGGCATCGAACGTCTGATGTGAGAGAGCCACGGCGGTGGAGAGGGCGATCACCTCGCGGGAAAAGAGGGACAATTCCATCCCCGCTTCGCCCTGGGTGATGCCGTCGCACATGGCCGGCACGCCGCCCGCCACCAGCGCCGCACCGCCGGCCTCGCGGGCCGCCTCGCGCAGCAGCTCGGGATAGCGCTCATAGGGCCGGTGGGCCGAGAGCATGTCGTTATAGGCGGTGACGATGCCCAGCGAAGGGCCTTCCCCCGCCCGCAGCATAGCCTTGTCGGAGGGGCCGCAGGCGGCGAAGCCGTGGGCCTGGTTGGCGCAGCCCAGGGCCTGGCGCTGGGGCCGGCGCTGGGCTGCCGCCTCGATGCGGTCGAGATAGCGGCGCCGCGCGTCGTGGCTGCGCCTGACGATGCGCTCCGTTATCTCGCCGACGCGGGCGTCGAGCATGTGCTGTGCGGCCATGGGGGCTCCTCCTTGCGGCGATCCTCCACCCTGAGCGACGCCCAGCGCAAGGGTTGGGCCTGTTCTAAAGGACGACTTCGCCCTCGTCCTCGCCGTTCCACCAGTGGAGGCGCTGCGCCTCGACCTTGATGAGCACGAGGCCCGGCGTGTCGATGCCGGCGGGGAACCAGCGATCGAGATCGGAGGTCCAGCGCGGTTCGAAGGCGGTCTTGTCGCGGATGATCTGCGCCTTGCCTTCCACGGTGACGAAGAAGGGGCGCTGGCCGAGGATGCCGCTCGTGCCCTGAAGGGCGAGGCCCACATTGGGATCGCGGGCGATCTCGCTCACCGCGCGGGCATCCTCCTGCGCGAAGAAGAAGCTGCTGCCGTCATAGTCCACGTCGCCGTTGTTGCTCATGGGCCGCCCGGCCAGCGCGCCGCCCTCGCTCTTGGTGAAGAGGGTGGTGAAATCGATGTCGCGCATCTTCTCCACCACTTCGTCCAGCGTCATCTCGGCCATGGCGTCGTCGCTCCCGCTTGTGTCCTGCAGTCAATGCCGGCGGGGCGGTTTGGTTCAGGCGGGCGGGCGCCGGAGGGGTGAAACCGCATTCGGCGACGTTGACAAGTTACGGTCGCCATGTAACCTTAAAAATATAAATATAAAGGTTACAAAGCGTCGCCGCGCGCACGCCACGAAAGGACGCATCATGAAAGCAAGGACGATGGTCGCCGCCCTCCTGCTTGTGGCTACCGGCTGGGTCGTCCCCGCCGCGGCGCAGGTGGGCTACAGCGGATATGCGCTGCCGCTCGGTCTCGCGGTCGAGGCGGCGACGGCGGCGGTGAAGGCATGCGAGGCCAAGGGCTGGCCGGTCACTGCGACGGTGGTCGATGCGTCGGGCCTCGTGAAGGCCACGCTGAAGGCCGACCACGCCACGGTCCACACGCCGGACACCGCCTTCCGCAAGGCCTACACGGTGGCGACCCTCGGCCCGATCTTCAAGTTCGACCGGTCGAGCGCGTTCGCGGAGATCGTCGCCAAATATCCCGGCGGCGCGGGCTCCTCGCTCACCACCATTCCCAACGTGATCGCGTTGGCGGGTGGCGTGGCGGTCATGCACGGCAACGAGATCGTCGCCGCCATCGGCGTCGGCGGGGCGCCGGGCGGCGACAAGGACGAGGCCTGCGCCAGCGTCGGCCTCGCGGCCATCGCGGATCGCGCCAACACGCACTGACGGGATGAAGGGATTGGTGCGCCAGAGCGGAGCGGAGGCGAACCCGCGCGATGGGTTTGCGGGCGGCATCGCGCAAGCAAAGCGCGATGGGTTGGTCGGCGGCATTGCGTGAGCAAAGATGGTGCGGGCGGTCGGACTCGAACCGACATATCCGTGAGGACGGCGGATTTTGAGTCCGCTGCGTCTACCAGTTCCGCCACGCCCGCAGCCGAAGCCTCTTTATAGGCTTGCCGGCCGGGCGCCAACAGGAAAGCGGCGGAGATATCCCCGCCGCTCGCTATACTCATGCACCGCGCGGCAGCGCGCTCGATCCCCAGCCCACCGGCAGGCGCACCACGCTGCGCATCGCCGCGCGGGGCAAGGCGATGTCGCGGCGCTCCGGCTGCGGGTCGGGTTCCAGCGCCGCCAGATAGTCCTCGGCCCAGCGGTTGATGTCGTGCTCTTCGAGCACCCGCATCATCCGGCGGTGGCGCTCGCGCCGCTCCGCCAGCGGCATCTCCAGCGCCCGGCGCAGGGTGACGGCGACGCCCTCGGTGTCGTGCGGGTTGACGATCAGCGCCCCGTTCCCGAGTTCACTCGCGGCCCCGGCGAACTGGGACAGGACCAGCACGCCGGGATCGGCCGGGTCCTGCGCCGCCACGAATTCCTTGGCGACGAGGTTCATGCCGTCACGCAGCGGCGTCACCAGCGCCACGTCGGCGCGGCGGTAGAAGCCGGCGAGGGCGGAGCGCGAATAGGTGCGGTTCACATAGCGCAGCGGCGTCCAGGAAACATCCGAGTAGGCGCCGTTGATCTGCCCCGCCCGGTGGGACACGCTCCGGTCCATGTCCTGATATTCGGGCACGTCGGTGCGGCTCTTGGGCGTGATCTGCACGAAGGTCACGCGGTCGTGCCAGTCCGGCTGGGTGCGCAGGAACTGGTCGTAGGCGTCCAGCCGGTTGGGGATGCCCTTGGAATAGTCCAGCCGGTCCACGCCGATGATGAGCTTGCGGCCGGAGAGGCTCTCGTCGAACGCCTTCACGAAGCGGGTGCGGCTGGCGTGCCGCGCCCGCCGCGCAAAGGCGCCGGTCTCGATGCCCACGGGAAAGGTGCCGAGGCGCACGCGCCGGCCGCCGATGTCGCAGCCGTTGCCGTCGGGCGTCGTCTGGCCGCCGCGGGTCTCGAGATAGCGGGCGAAATTCTCCCGGTCGCCCTCGGTCTGGAAGCCGACCAGATCGTAATGGGCCAGCGCCCCCACGGTGTCGGCGTGCTGCGGCAGGGCCTGGATGATGTCCGCCGGCGGCATGGGGATGTGCAGGAAGAAGCCGATGCGGTTGTTGTGGCCGCGCTCCCGGAGATATTTGGCCAGCGGCATCATGTGGTAGTCGTGGATCCACAAGATGTCGTCCGGGCGGATGATCTTCTCCAGGTGATCCGCGAACATCCGGTTGACGCGGATGTAGCCGGAGAGATCCGAGCGGTAGAATTCCGACAGGTCCACCCGGTAGTGCAGCACCGGCCACAGCACCCGGTTGGCGAAGCCGTTGTAATATTCCTGGTAGTCCTCGTTGGTGAGGTCCACCACGGCATAGGTGACGCCCGCATGTTTCGTCGCCTGGGGCGTATCGGAGGGGTCCGGTGCGATGCGCCCGCTCCAGCCGAACCAGATCCCGCCGCGATCCTTGAGGGCGGCGTTGACGGCGACGGCGAGTCCCCCGGCCGGCGCACCGGACTTCTGGGGGAGGGCCACTCGGTTCGATACGACCACGATGCGGGACACTGAGGTCACCTCCTTCGTTGTCGCGGCTCGGCCGCGAGGTGGGTGATGAGGGCACGGACCGCGCGCGGGTCCGGCAGGATTGTGTGAGCGCCGTCGCGCGGCGCGCCGACCGCGACGGCAATGCCGCCCGCCCGGTTCGCGGCCCGGAACCCGGCCTCGTCGGTGACGTCGTCGCCGATGAAGACCGGGCGGCGGCCGGCGAAGGGCGGGGAGGCCATGAAGCGCTCGACGGCGGCGCCCTTGTCGATGCCTTTCCGGCGCACTTCGAACACGCAATGGCCGGGCATGATCTCGATGCCGCTGATCTGGCCGACCACCTCGGTCAGCGCGCGCTTCAGCACCGGCGCGACTTCCGGGTGCGCGCGGTAGTGGATGGCGACCGCGTATTCCTTGTCCTCGGCGAACACGCCCTCGAACTCGGCTGCCGTCGCGCGCAACGCGTGCCGGAGGTCCTCATGGAGGGCGGGCGCGCGATCGGAGGGCCCACCGGCGGAGAGGCGAATTTCGGCGCCATGGACGCCCGCGGCGGCGAACCTGTCGGCGCCGAACAGTGCGTCGAGCGAGGCGAGCGAGCGTCCGCTGACGAGCGCCAGCGCGCCATTGGCCCCCTCCGCGAGGGCCATCAGGGTCTCGGGTAGGCCGGGGGGGACCACCACGGCCTCGGGTCGCTCGGCAATGTCGATCAGCGTCCCGTCCACATCGAGGAAGAAGGCGTGAGTCGCAGGATCGAGGACCACGAAGGCCCCCGGAAGTTCTGAATTCACCGCGAAAAACGGTCCCTTGAGCATTCCAAACACGGACGTGGCCTTTTCAAATTCCGGTAACGTAACGCCGCCGGGGCGCCACGGTTCCACCTCCGCTTCGACCCAATACCGCCACAGGAAGCGGCAAACAGCTTGGCTTCGGCTTCGTTCGACGGAACCGGAGCGGTTCGGCAGCGTTCGTCTCGGCGTCACGGGAGACAGCATATGTTCGGCATGCACAGGACTTCGACCGACGGGTTTTCCCGGCGCGTTGCGGCGTTGAGGGATGAGCTCGACCATCTCCAGTCGTCGTTCCACAAGCGGGAGCGCGAGTGGGGCCGCATGGCCTCGGATGTCGCGTCCGATGCGCAGGACTGGGTGGCGGAGCGGGCGGAATCTCTGCCCAGCCTGTCCCTGGACAGCATTCGCCGACACCTGCCCGCACTGCCGCATCGCCCCTTTCGTTCGGAAACGTCGGCGGTGCCGGTGATCGTCGCGGCGGTGGCTGTGGGCGTCGGGGTAGGGTGCATGCTATATGCCGTAACGTCGTGCGGACGACGGTCCGCCCGCGGCAAGGCCCGCGATGGCGAGCACAAGGCTGCTGCGCCCGTGGTCGAATAGTGTGGCGGGCCTGACCCCTCGGGCCGTCAGGCGCGCTGTTTCGCCCTCGTGTTCCCAGACGGGGCAGGGGGCAGGATGGATGTCCGGCATGCTGCCGGCAGGGCAAGGGAGAACGAGATGAAAGCGGCTCTCATGATTGGCGTGATGGCACTCGCCCTCGGCGGTTGCAGCGAATATTCGCGGCAGGATCGCGCGGTGGGTGGTGCTGCGATCGGCGCCGGTACCGGTGCGCTGATCGGTGCCGCCGCCACGGGCACCGGCACGGGCGCCCTCGTCGGCGGCCTCATCGGCGCGGGCACGGGTGCCATCATCGGCGCCGAGACCACCCCCCGCGCCTGCTGGGCGCGCGACGCCTACGGCAACCGCTATCGCGTGCAGTGCCCCTGAGCGGCACGAAACGGTACTGCTGAACAACCGAAAGGCGCCCAACCGGGCGCCTTTTTGTTTGGGGGCCCTATGGTCCGGGCGGGGGTCGTTAGCGGTGCCTTTACCTTAGCAAACTATCACTGGAGCCATCTCCAAGTGACTTCAGGGCGGCCCGGGACCCCTCCGGACCGCCCTGTTCTTTTGCGCCCTCGGCTGGATCAGACCGGGCCTCGGCCCCGGCGCATCAGTCCCATCACCGCGGAGATGAGGAACAGGACGATCGCGACGAAGAAGATGATCTTCGCGATTTCGATGGCCGTACCCGCGATGCCGCCGAAGCCCAGGACCGCGGCGATCAGCGCGACGATGAGAAAGGTAATCGCCCAGCTCAGCATGGCCGTGTCTCCTTGCCTTTGAGTGTTCGAATGACGTGCGCCGCCCGCTGAAGACACTTTTGATATCGTTCAGCTTTTGGCGTTGAAGTGTGACGCGCATCGTCAACTGCCCAATGGCCCCGCTTGTTCCCCCTGCGGCGCTGATTCCCGCACACGTCGAGGGGCGGGACGTTTCGAGTCGCGGGCGTGGAACAAATCCCCACCCCTCGCGTTTTCTCGGCGATCTGGAGACGCAGGAGGAGGCGCGGATGAGCGGATTGCGAAACGAACCCCTGCCGGGCGGCTCCGCCATGCGGAACGCGGGCGCGCAAGGTAACGTACCGGAAGACGATGCGCGGGACGGCGGGGTTTTGCCCCCGGGCCTCGATGCCGCGCCGCACGGCTATGATCCGGTGGAATTCGGCCCCGGCGAGAGCCGACGCGATTTTCCCCCGCGCCGCGCGCGGGTGGTGGACGAGGAGCGGCGCCTGCTCAAGGAAATCCAGGCGGCGTTCGACGGCTCCGACAAGCGGCACGACGTGGATGACGGACCGGACGTGGACGCGGCCGGCCCGCATACCGACCCTGATACCGGACATCTGTCGCGACTCTATCGTGATTGAGGCCCGCGTTCAGAACCTTATTGCAACGCACGTGGACGTGTCCCATCCTGAGGCCGCCCGCGTCTGTCAGAAGACCTTAGCCATGCGATCGGCACGCTTCCAAGGCCCCCTCGACACCCCCATGACGACGCAGCATCAGAAAGAGGCAGGCGGCATGCGAACGCCTCACCGCCGCGACATCTCCGCCCGTCAGGATCTGCTGGGCCGCGAGCTGCGCCAACTGTTCGACGATTACACCCAGGAAGACATGCCGGACGAGCTGCAGAGCCTCGCCGCCCGTCTTCAGGCAGCCTTCGAGGAACGCGAGCCGGACGCCGACGCCAAGGCCGAGCCCAAGAAGGACTGAGGCAAGGACTGAGGCGGGGGAGGTCTCTCCCCTTCAGGCCGCGCCAGGTTCAAGGGTCCCGACCGGCCGCTCGGCCGGTCTGCGTCCATTTTCGCCCGCTTGCGAACCCCATCCCTCCGCCGCGATATCGCGTAGCGGAAGGGCGTGGGGTTCTGTCTTTTCAAGGGGCTGCGGCTCCTTTTGCGGTATTTGGCGGCGTGCTTTAACCCCTTTGCAAGGCGGGCTCCGCAAGGTGGGGCCATGTCGCGCGACACGCCCCGCATCTTCCTCGCCCTCCTCCTTCTGGCCGGCGCCCTCTCGGGCTGTCGCTTCGGCCTGGAGGAGCGCGATTCGTGGCGCTCCCAGGCCGAGGAGCAATGCCTTGCGGCCAAGGGAGTGGTCCCGTCCGTCTTCATGGAGCCGCTTCCCGCCGTCCAGGGCCCCGGCGCCTGCGGCATGGACCACCCGTTCCGCGTGAGCGCGCTGGCGCAGGGCAATGTGGTGCTGGAGCCGGCCGGCAAGCTCGCCTGCCCGGTGATCTACCAGGTGGACATGTGGGTGCAGGACGTGGTGCAGCCGGCGGCGCTGGCGTGGCTCGGCCAGCCCATCGTCGCCATCAGCCAGATGTCGGCCTATTCCTGCCGTGGCATGAACGGCGATCCCAACGCCAAGATTTCCGAGCATGCGTTCGGCAACGCCCTCGACATCGGCGGCTTCCGCACGGCGGACGGCCGCTGGATCAGCGTGAAGAACGGCTGGAAGGGCACGCCGGAGGAGCGCGGCTTCCTGCTGCAGGTGCAGGCCGGTGCCTGCGAGCGCTTCACCACGGTGCTCGCGCCGGGCTCCAACATCTTCCACTACGACCACATCCATGTGGACCTGATGCGCCACGCCAAGGGGCGGACCATCTGCAAGCCGGCGCCCCGCCCGATGCCGGCCCCGCCCATGCCGACCAAGGCGCCGCCGATGGCTTCGGCCGAGCCCAGCGCGCCGGTGGCGGAAGCGCCCCCCGTCTATGCCCCGGCGCCGCAGCAGGTCTCGGCCCCGGCGGAGCAGCCCTCCTTCTTCTCCACTTTGTTCGGCGGGCCGCGGGCCGCGCCGCAGCCGGCGCCGGTCGAGGCCGAGCCGCCGCCCTCCCTGCCGCCCGCCTTGCCGCCGGTCGAGGCCGCGCGAGCGCCGATCGTCGCCTCGCCGGCGCCGCCCCCGCCCGCCGGATATCCGCCGTCCAGCTATCCGCCCTCGAACTATCCGCCCTCCAATTATCCCCCCGGCGCCGTGGGCGGTGCCCCGGCTCCCGCCGCCGCGCGTGCGTCAGCGCCGCCGCCCGCCCCTCCGCCGTCAGCGCCGCAGAAGGGCGGCCTGCCGCCGGGCTGGCAGGTGGGGCCGCAGGGCGTCCCGGTGTCGTCCGCCGCGTCCAGCAATCCCGAGACCGGCTCCATCAAGCGCAAATACTACGCGGCGCCGATCCCGCAGCCCTCCACCATCCCCCTGCCCAAGGCCAAGGCCGGCGAGGACTGAGGTCATGACCCCGCGTCTCGCCGGCATCGACGGCTGCCGCGGCGGCTGGGTGGTCGCCCGGTGGGACGGCGCCGGCCGGCTCGACCTGATCCGGGTGGCGCGGGTGGAAGCGCTGTTCGACGCGCCGGACGCCCCCGCCATCGCCTGCGTGGACATGCCCATCGGCCTTCCCGAAACCGGCGAGATCGGCGGGCGCAGCGCGGAGCGGGCGGTGCGGCCGCTGCTCGGCGCGCGGCAATCCTCGGTGTTCGCCGTGCCGGCCCGGGCGGCGGTCATGGCCGGGATGGGGCCGGGGGACGAAAAGGCGCGCTTTTCCGCCGCCTGCGCCGCGGCGCTCGCGCATTCGAGCCCGCCGCGCAAGGTCTCCATCCAGTGCTTCAGCCTCTTCCCCAAGATCGCCGAGCTGGACGATCTGCTGCTGCGCCGGCCGGAACTGCGGGACCGGCTCGTCGAATGCCACCCGGAGATGTCGTTCCGCATCATGAACGGCGCGCCGCTCGAGGTGGCGAAGAAGGTGAAGAGCCGGCCGTACCCGCCCGGTCTCGACCTGCGCATCGGCCTCCTCGCCCGCGCGGGCGTGCCAATCGATCTGCTAAATGCGAAGACCGCGGCTGCGCTGGGCGCAGGGCTCGACGATCTGGTGGATGCCTGCGCCTGCGCCGTCACCGCCAAAAGAGTGTTCGAGGGCAACGCCTTGCGCTTCCCCGATCCGCCGGAGCGCGATTGCTTCGGCCTGCCAGTGGCCATCACCGCCTGAGCCGCCTTCCCTTTAAGTCGAATTCCGGTGGCCCTGCGCGCCTCGCTATGCGCAAGGGATTGTCTCCACGACGGAATTGCCGACATGCCCGAGAACCGCATCCGCCTCTCGTCCTTGCGTGACAGGATCGTCCCGGCCGAGGAGGCCGCGGCGCTCATCGGCGACGGCATGATCGTGGGCATGAGCGGCTTCACCCGCGCCGGCGAGGCGAAGGCCGTGCCCATGGCGCTGGCCGCCCGCGCCAATGCCGCCCATGCGCGCGGCGAGCCGCTGCGCATCACCCTCATCACCGGCGCCTCGCTGGGCAACGACCTCGACAAGCAGATGGCGGAAGCCCACCTGCTCTCCCGCCGCATCCCGTTCCAGTCCGACCCCGCGCTGCGCAAGGCGATCAACGCCGGCGAGGTGATGTTCGTGGACCAGCATCTGTCCGAGACGGTGGAGCACCTGCGCACCAACCAGCTCGGCCCCATCGACGTGGCGGTGATCGAGGCGGTGGGCATCACCGCGTCCGGCGGCATCATTCCCACCACCTCGGTGGGCAATTCGGCCACCTTCGCCATCCTGGCGAAGAAGGTGATCGTGGAGATCAACCTTACCCAGCCCGCGGAACTGGAAGGGCTGCACGACATCTACATCCCCACCCGCCGCCCGTTCCGCGAGCCGATCCCGGTGGTGACGCCGGAAAGCCGGGTGGGCCTGCCCTTCATTCCCGTCGACCCGGAGAAGATCGCCGCCATCGTGGTGACGCGGAAGCTGGATTCCGCCTCCAACGTGCTGCCGCCGGACCCCGAGACTGCCGCCATCGCCGGCCATCTCATGGCGTTCCTGAAGCACGAGGTGAAGCTCGGCCGCATGACGAACCGCCTGCAGCCGCTGCAGGCCGGCATCGGCACCATCGCCAACGCGGTGATGCACGGCTTCATCGAGAGCCCGTTCTCAGACCTCACCATGTATTCCGAGGTGCTCCAGGATTCGACCTTCGACCTGTTCGACGCCGGCAAGCTGAACTTCGCCTCGGGCTCGTCCATCACCCTGTCGAAGCCGAAGTACGACCAGGTGATGCCGCGCATCACCGACTACAAGTCGCGCCTCATCCTGCGGCCGCAGGAGATTTCCAACCATCCCGAGATCATCCGCCGCCTCGGCCTCATCGGCATCAACACGGCGCTGGAATTCGACCTCTACGGCAACGTCAATTCCACCCATGTGGGCGGCACCCACATGATGAACGGCATCGGCGGCTCCGGCGATTTCGCCCGCAACGCTTATCTGTCAGTGTTCGTCACCAAGTCCATCGCCAAGGGCGGGGCGCTCTCCTCCGTGGTGCCCATGGTGAGCCATGTGGACCACACCGAGCATGACGTGGACATCCTCGTCACCGAGGTCGGCCTTGCGGACCTGCGCGAGCTGGCCCCCCGCGAGCGGGCGCGCGTCGTCATCGCCAATTGCGTCCATCCGCTCTATCGCGATGCGCTGTCGGACTATTTCGAGCGGGCCACGGCGCGCGGCGGGCACACCCCGCACATCATCGAGGAGGCCCTCGCCTGGCATGTGCGGGCGCGGGAGGAGGGTACCATGCTCCCGGAAATGACACGGAAGATCGCCTGAGCGCCACGGCGGCGTCACCGTGCCGCCGCTGCGGGGGGAACTAATCCCAAGCGCAGCCGTTCGTTCGGTCACGAATCCGTGCTATCTCGCGACCGCTAAATTTTGCGTGCTGCGGAGGAATTGTGCCCATGTTCCCGACGCCGAAGCCGGTCCTGACGCCCAATACCTACGCCTACGAGTCCGAGCCCATGGTGAAGCCGACCGGCTTCCGGGAGTATGACGCCCGCTGGTTGTTCCAGAAGGAAATCAACCTGATGGGCGTGCAGGCTCTGGGCATGGGTCTGGGCACGCTGATGCACGAGATGGGCGTGAAGCCGGAGATCGTCACCGGCCACGACTTCCGCTCCTATTCCTCCTCCATCAAGCTGGCGCTGGTCTCCGGCCTCATGGCGGCGGGCATCAAGGTTCACGACATCGGCCTTGCCATGTCGCCCATGGCCTATTTCGCCCAGTTCGCCCTCGACGTGCCTGCGGTGGCCATGGTTACCGCTTCGCACAACGACAATGGCTGGACCGGCGTGAAGATGGGCGTGAACCGCCCGCTGACCTTCGGCCCGGACGAGATGACGAAGCTCAAGGAGATCGTCCTCGGCGCGAAGTTCGACCTCAAGGGCGGCGGCGCCTACGTGTTCGTCGAGAACTTCCCCGAGGTCTACATCAAGGATCTCACCAACCGGCCGAAGCTGAAGCACCCCATCAAGGCGGTGGTGGCCTGCGGCAACGGCACGGCCGGCGCCTTCGCCCCGAAGATCCTGGAGGCGCTGGGCGTCGAGGTGGTGCCGCTCGATACCGAGCTGGACCACACCTTCCCCAAGTACAATCCCAACCCCGAGGACATGGAGATGCTCCATGCCATGCGGGACGCGGTGCTGGAGCACAAGGCGGACGTGGCCCTCGGCTTCGATGGCGACGGCGACCGCTGCGGCGTGGTGGACAATACCGGCGAGGAGATCTTCGCCGACAAGGTGGGCGTCCTGCTCGCCCGCGACCTCGCCAAGCTCTACCCCAACTCCACCTTCGTGGTGGACGTGAAGTCCACCGGCCTGTTCGCCACCGACCCCGAGCTCATCAAGCTCGGCGTGAAGGCGGACTACTGGAAGACCGGCCATTCCTACATGAAGCGCCGGGTGAACGAGACCGGCGCGCTGGTGGGCTTCGAGAAGTCCGGCCACTACTTCTTCAACAAGCCCGTGGGCCGCGGCTATGACGACGGCCTCGTCTCCGCCATCGCCGTGCTCGACATGCTGGACCGCAACCCCGGCAAGAAGCTCAGCGAGCTGCGCGAGGCGCTGCCCAAGACCTGGTCCTCGCCTACCATGTCCCCCCACTGCGCCGACGAGGTGAAGTATGGCGTCGTCGCCAAGGTGGTGGAGCATTACGAGAAGCTGGCGGCCGAAGGCGCGACCGTCACTGGCCAGAAGATCCGCGACCTCGTGACGGTGAACGGCGTGCGCGTCACCTGCGAGGACGGCTCCTGGGGCCTGCTGCGCGCCTCCTCCAACAAGCCCGAGCTGGTGGTGGTGGTGGAAAGCCCGGTCTCCGAAGCCCGCATGCGCGAGATGTTCAAGGAGATCGACGGCGTGCTGCGCCAGCACCCCGGCATCGGCGAATACAACCAGACGATCTGAGGCGATGGGGTTGAAGCCCTCCGGTGCAACCGGAGGGCTTCAACTGCTTTTCCGGCCTCAGTGCGCCGTCGCGCCCTCCTGCGCGGCGCGGGGGATGATGGCGCCGCGGTGCATGATGACTTCGGCGGCGAGGCGGTGGCCGGCCTGGGCGGCGGCTTCGGGCGTCGCGCCGGCGATGCGGGCGGCGAGATAGCCGGCGTTGAAGCTGTCGCCGGCCCCCGTGGTGTCGAGGGGGGAGACGGTGCGCTCCACCGGCACCTCCACGGTGCGCCCCTCGGCATGGACCAGCGCGCCGCCGGCCCCGTTCTTCACCACCACTTCGCTCACCCCGTAGGTGGTGATGCGCTCGATGGTGGCAGCGGGGGAGGCATCGCCCCACAGGGCCGCCTCGTCCTCGAAGGTGGGCAGCGCCATGCTGGAGCGCTTCAGCGCCTCGGCGAACACGGTGCGGGCGCGGGAGAGATCGCCGCCCCAGCCGCGCGGGCGGAAATTGCCGTCGAAGATGCGCCACGCCGGCGGACCGCTGCGGCTGTCGCCGACCCCGCCCGCCATTTCCAGCGCGGCGAGGAAGCGGCCGAGCCCCTGGTTGGAATAGAGCGACAGGGTGATGCCGGAATAATAGACCGCGCCCGCTCCCACCAGCGCCGCCGCCACCTCCTGCCAGCCGTCCGCCTCGAACAGGGACCGGGCGGGGGAGGTGTCGCGCCAGTAATGGAAGCTGCGCTCGCCGGCGTCGTCCGTGGTGATGAGATAGAGGCCGGGCACCTTGCCGCTGACGCGCGGGATCAGGCCCATGTCCACGCCCTCCGCCGCGCCGAGGGCGAGGATGTCGCCGGAGAAGGCATCGTCGCCGAGCGCCGTGGCATAGGCCACGTCCACGCCGGCCCGGGCGAGATAGACGGCGGTGTTGAAGGTGTCGCCACCGAAGGCGAGGCCGAAGCGCCCGTCGGAGCCGCGGGCGAGTTCCACCATCACCTCGCCCACACAGACCACTTTCGCCACGGGTGCCTCCGTTATCGTGCCCTGCGCCGGGCGCCGGACCCTATCATAGGGAAAGGCTCAATCCACCGGCGGCGGCACCGGGTGGGTCCAGGTGCCGTCGCGCGGCGCCGGGCCAGTGGGGCCGGGCTTGGCGGTGTCGGCGCCCTCGGGCTGGGGCGTGCCGTAGCGGGCGCGCAGATCGGCGGCGCGGCCGCGATTGGCGGCGATGAGGCAAAGCGAGCGCTGCTCGAAATTGCCGATGCCGCGCGGCCCCTCAAACGGCGCGACGCCCTGGCAGTCAAGATTGCGGAACAGGAGGAAGCGCGACTGCGCCTCGTCGAGCTGGGTCTTCCAGCGGGCGCGCTGGGTGCCCTGCAGGTCGGTGCGCGCCTCGATGACGGTGAAGGCGTTGGCCAGCTCCGCTTCCAGCGCCTGCTCGGAGGTGCGGGTCACGTCATAGAGGCAGCGATTGTACTGCCCCCCGGACACCTTCTCGCGCGGGCAGGCGACGACCACCTTCCAGCGCTCCGGCGTTGCCGCATCGCTGCCGGCCGCGCGGGGCGGCAGGGTCCGCGCCTGTGACGAGCCCAACGCCAGGTCCGCATCGGCGGGAACGGCCGGCTCCGGCGTGGGCTCCGGCAGAGCGGGGGCGACCATGGGGGCAGGACCGTCCGGCGGCGGGCGCGTCAGCACCAGCAGCACGGGCGAGAAGGCCAGCAGCACGAGGGCGAGGGCGAGAAACGCCCGCCGGCCCGTCCACCGCCGCGCCGCCCCCACGCCTCAGGCCACCTTGCGGTTGGCGGAGAGGAAATCGCCCATGCGGCCGAGCGCGGCGGTGATGTTTTCCCGCGAGGTGGCATAGGAGAGGCGCAGGTAGCCCTCGCCATGGACGCCGAAATCCGGCCCGCCGATCACCGCCACGCCCGCGTCCTCCAGCAGGGCCGACGCCAGCTTCTTGGCCGAGGTCCAGCCGGTGCCGGTGATGTTGGGGAAGGCGTAGAAGGCGCCCTTGGGCGTCGCGCAGGTGACACCGGGCAGCGCGTTCAGCCCCTCCACCACCATGCGGCGGCGGGCGTCGAACTCGGCGGTCATGGCGAACACCGCATCCTGCGGGCCTTCGAGCGCGGCGATACCGGCATACTGTGTCGCGGCGTTGACGCAGGACCAGCAGTTTACCGCCAGCTTGCGCACCTGGTCGTAGAGGCTTTTCGGCCAGATGGAATAGCCGAGGCGCCAGCCGGTCATGGCATAGGTCTTCGACCAGCCGTTGAGCAGGATCAGCCGGTCGCGGATCTCGGGATAGGCGAGGAGCGTGCGGTGCTCCTCCCCGTCGAACAGGAAGCGGTCGTAGATCTCGTCCGACATGAGCGCGACGTGGGGATGGGCGGCGAGGCCCTTCACCAATTTGTCGATCTCGGCGGCGGGGGTGACGCCACCGGTGGGGTTGGCGGGCGAATTGATGATGAGGAGCCGCGTGCGCGGTGTGATGAGGGCAAGCGTCTCCTCGGCCGAGAAGGCGAAGTCGTTCTCCTCGCGGATCGGCACCGGGATGGGCGTCGCGCCGGTGTGCTCGATCATGGAGCGATAGATGGGAAAGCCGGGGTCGGGATAGAGGATCTCCGCGCCGGGCTCGCCGAACAGGCGGATGGCCGCATACATGGTCACCTTGCCGCCGGGCACGATCATCACGAGGTTCGGGTCCACCTCGACGCCGTAGCGGCGGTTGAGATCGCCGGCCACCGCCTCGCGCAGCGGCAGGATGCCGACCGAGGGGGTATAGCCGTGCTGGCCGTCGCGCAGCGCCTTCACCGCCGCCTCGACGATGTGGGCCGGCGTCTGGAAGTCGGGCTGGCCGATGCCGAGGTTGAGGATGGAGCGCCCCTCCGCCTGGAGCGCCGTGGCGCGGGCGAGGACGGCGAAGGCGTTCTCCTCGCCGATGCGGTCGAAGGCGGGATTGGTGGTGAGCATGGCCGGCAGCTCCTCGGGGCGCGCGGCGTCTCGTGCGCCGCTTTCAAAAAGGACGCCTTGGATAGCACCGAAGGTGCGGGGTGGGGAGTGGGGGAAAACCTGCTGCAGCGCGCAAAGCGTGGCCGTGGTCAGCATGTTACGAGGGGGCCGAGTGCCGAATCGCGAGGAGCCCCCATGCCCGCATCGACCGCCCGCCCGCCATTCGAGGATACCGAGATCGCCATCGTCGGTCTCTCGGTGGCCCACACGCTCAAGCGCCTCGGCATCTCCGTGCGCTGCTTCGATGCGGGTGCGGCGGGCGGTGCCCAGTCGGCCGGCGGCTCGCGCATCATGCGCGCGGCCTATAACGATCGGCGCATGCTCTGGCTCGCCCGCAAGGCCAGCACCGGCTGGGCGCGCTGGGAGGAGGTGGCCGGCCGCCCCCTCATCGAGCGCACCGGCTCCTTCCTCATCGTGTCCGAGGCCGAGGCGGAGCTGAAGCGCCTCGCCGGGCTCGATTTGAAGGTCCGCTTCGTCTCCGCCGCCGAGCAGGAGGAGCTTCTGCCGGTGCATCGGCCCTGGGCGAAGCCGGTGATCCTGGAGGAGGAGGCCGGCACCATCCGTGCCCGCGACAGCATCGACTGGCTCGCCTCCACGCTCGGTGATGCGCTCCACGAGCACACGCCGGTGCTGGGCCTCACCCAGCGCGCCGGGCATGTGCTGGTTTCCACCCGCAGCGCCATCTGGCGCGCGCGGCGCGTGCTGGTGGCGGCGGGAATGCAGACGCCCGTGCTCTCCGGCGCCATGGGCGTGAAGGTGCCGCAGGTCTACAGCGTGCACCAGCGCCTGCTCTTCCCCATCACCGGCGATCTCGCGGCGCGGCCCATGGTCTCCTTCCGCGACAAGAGCGACCACCGCCACGGCGTGCTCTACACCTACGGCCTGCCGGCGCTGCATGACGGCCTGTTCGCCGTGGGGCTGGAGCCCAGCGACGCCGACCGCAGCGGCGGTGGCCATCCCGACCAGGTGATCGAGCACACGCTGGCGCTGGCGGCCGAAACGCTGCCCGGCCTCGACACCGCGCGCTTCACCATCGAGAGCTGCGTCTCCACCTCGCTGGAGCATCCCGACGACGGCGCGCCGTGGGAATCCGAGCGCCTCGAGGTGGTCAGGCGCGGCGCGGTGGACTTCTTCGCTGGCGGCCACCTCTTCAAGTTCGCCCCGGCTTTGGGCGAGATGCTCGCCGGCATGGTGCTGGGCGAGGACGTGCCGGCTATGCTGCGCCCGGAGTGAGGCTTCTCACCAATAAAATCCCCCGAAGGAAACCCCATGCAACTGCCCGAGAACCCGTTCAAGCGCGCGCTCCATGCCGGCACCCAGCAGATCGGGCTGTGGTGCGCCGTGCCCTCCAATTATGTCTCGGAGATCCTCGCCGGCGCGGGCTTCGACTGGCTGGTGCTGGACACCGAGCACGCGCCCAACGAGCTGCCCAACGTCTTTAACCAGCTCCAGTCCATGGTGGGCTACGGCACCCAGCCGGTGGTGCGGGTGCCGTGGAACGATGCGGTGACGCTGAAGCGCTTCCTGGACATCGGTACCCAGAGCTTCCTCATCCCCATGGTGCAGGACGCCGAGGAGGCGCGCGCGGCGGTGGCGGCGACGCGCTATCCGCCGGACGGCATCCGCGGCTATGCCGTGGCCTCCCGCGCCACCCGCTTCGGCCGCGTCAGTGATTACTTCACCCGCTATGCCGACGAGATGTGCGTGCTGGTGCAGGTGGAGACCATGGAAGCGCTGGAGAAGGTGGAGGAGATCGCCGCCGTGCCGGGCGTGGACGGCATCTTCATCGGCCCCGGCGACCTCTCCGCCTCCATGGGCCTCCTGCACCAGCCCACCCATCCCCGGGTGGTGGAGGCCATCGAGGACGGGCTCAAGCGCATCACCGCCGCCGGCAATCGCGGCGGCGTGCTGGTGGTGGGCGATGAGGCGCTCGCCCGCCGCTACATGGCGGCCGGATCGGTGTTCACCGCCGTGGGCGTGGATGCGGCCCTGTTCGCCCGCAGCGCCGATGCGCTGGCGAAGCAATACAAAGTCTGACGGCCTTTACTCGCGCAGCATCCGGCGGATGACCTTGCCGGTGGTGGTGAGTGGCAGCTCGTCCACGAACTGGATCTCGCGGGGATATTCGTAGGCCGCGAGGCGCGTGCGCACGAAGTCGCGAATCTCCGCCTCCAGCTCCGGCGTGGGCTCCACGCCGGGCATGGGCACGATGACCGCCTTGACGATCTCCGTGCGCAGCGGGTCCTTCTTGCCCACGGCGGCGGCCATGGCGACGGCGGGGTGCTTCAGCAGCACGTCCTCAATCTCCGCCGGGCCGATGCGGTAGCCGGCCGAGGTGATGACGTCGTCGTCGCGGCCGAGGAAGTGGAAATAGCCCTCCTCGTCCCGCGTCGCGAGATCGCCGGTGAGCAGCCAGCCGTCCTTCACCTTGTCGGCGGTGGCCTCGGGGCGGTTCCAGTAATTCAGGAACATCACCGGGTCGGGCGTGCGCACGGCGATCTGGCCCATCTGGCCCGGCGGCAGGATGCGCCCGTCCTCGCCCAGCACCGCCACCTCATGGCCGGGTACCGCCTTGCCGGTGGCGCCGGCCTTGGCCACGCCCAGCGCGGCCGAGGAGCCGATGACGTAGTTGCATTCGGTCTGGCCGTAGAATTCGTTCACCGGCACGCCGAGGGCCTCCCGGCCCCAGTCGAACGTCTCGGCGCCCAAAGCCTCGCCGGCCGAGCCCACCGTGCGCAGCGCGAAGCCGAATTTTTCGCGCGGGTTCTGCACCTGCCGCATCATGCGCAGCGCGGTGGGCGGGATGAAGACGTTGCGCACTTCGGCGCGCTTCATCAAGGCGAAGGCGGCTTCGGGATCGAACTTGCCGCGCGGCTGCGCCACCACAGGCACGCCCAGCGCCAGCGCCGGCAGCACAGTATTCAGGAGCCCGCCGGCCCAGGCCCAGTCGGAGGGCGTCCACATGCGGTCGCCCGCCTGCCCGATGCCCTCATGGGTGAAGGTGACACCGCTCACATGGGCGAACAGCACCCGGTGGCCGTGCAGCGCGCCCTTGGGCTGGCCGGTGGTGCCGGAGGTGTAGATCATCAGCGCCGGATCGTCCGGGCCGGAGGCGATGGGAAGCGGCCGGTCGGAGGCCGCCTCCACCAGCGCGGAGAAGCCGACGGCGCCGTCGCGCGCGCCGTCCACATTGACCACGAGATCGAGCGCCTCGGGCCGCGCAAGCAGCTTGGCGAGGCCGGCATCGTCGGTGACGAGGGCGCGGGCGCCGGAATCCAGCAGGCGGTAGGCAATGGCATCCACGCCGAACGCGCCGGCCAGCGGCACCGCGATGGCGCCCATCTTGTAGACCGCGAGATGGGTGACGAGCACGTCCAGCGACTGGGGGAGCAGAATGGCCACCCGGTCGCCGGGCCGGATGCCGGAGGCGACGAGCGCATGGGCCAGACGGTTGGAGAGCCGCGCCAGCGCGCCGTAGGAGACCGGGGAGAAGCCGTCGCCCGAGGGCAGGAAGAGCGCGGGACGGTCCGGATGCTGCGCCGCGATCGCGTCGCAGGCGTGCACCGCCATATTGTAGCGCTCCGGCACCATCCAGAGGAAAGCGCGGCGCCGGCGCTCATAGGCGCTGGAACGCTCGTATTCGCTGGAAACTGCGCCTGATCCCGATGCGCCCGTGCTGTGCGCCAGCATCCCGACCCGTGCCTTTCCGCCCCGCCCTTTTGTTGCGGTGCACGCTACAGGCTCGCGCGGCCGAGGTCCACCCGGCCGTTAGCCGGGGCAACTCGCAGCGGATTCGGGGAGGCTCAGGGACCGGCGGCCGGACGGCTCAGCGCCGTACGCCTTCTTCCTGCATGAGGGCTTCGGTGGCCGCGATGGCCCCTTCCAGCTCGGAAATCTTGCGCAGCATACCATCGGAGGGAAGGGTGGAGCCCTTGGCTGCGGTGAGGACCAGCTCGCGCTGGGCCGCCTTGAGGCGATCGAGAAGGCTTGCGAGGTCAGCCTCGGCCTGTTGCGCCATGGTGGTATTGAACTCCGGCATCGCTCCCAGGCTGCGCCTGCGGAACGGAAACTGCAAAAACGGAAACGGCGCCGCGCTTGCGCCCGGCACCGCTGGTTGCATTGCTCTTCACCGCCGCCCGGAAGAACCGGCCGGCGGCAAAGGGATCTGCGAGATCAGTCGGCGAGCTCAATGCCGCGGGCTTCGGGACCCTTGGGGCCCTGACCCACCTGCACCACCACGCGCTGGCCCTCGGCGAGGTCGCTGAGGCCAGAACGGGAGATGACGGTGACGTGCACGAACACGTCCTTGCCGCCGCCCTCAACCGCGATGAAGCCGAAGCCCTTCTCGGGGTTGTACCATTTCACGGTGCCCACGCGCTCCTCGGTGGGGCCGGTCGCGGCACGGGGGCCACCACCCGCGCGGGGGGCGCCGCCGAAGCCGCCGCCACCGCCACCGCCACCGCCGAAACCACCGCCGCCGGCACGGTCGCCGAAGCTGCGGCGGGCCGGAGCGGCTTCCGCGGTCGAGGTATCGACTTCGAGCACTTCAGTGACCTGACGGCCCTTCTGGCCCTGGCCGACGCGCACCGACAGCTTGGAGCCGGGGGGCACGCTTTCCTGGCCGGCGGCCTCGAGGGCGCGGGCGTGCAGGAACACGTCACCCGAACCGTCGGACAGCTCGACGAAGCCGAAACCCTTCTCAGGGTTGAACCACTTCACCGTGGCGTCGATGGTCGGGCCGGAGGGGGCGGGGGCGCTGAAGCTGCTGCTGGGCGAGGAAAAAGGACGATCCCCTCCGAAGCCGCGGTCACGCGGCGGCGCAAAGTCGTCATCAAAGCCACGGCGGCGCGGCTCTCGGAAGTCTCGGTTACGGCTCATGTGTATTTCCGTTGAGGTCAGTCGCCAATTTTGGCTTAGGGCCATCCACCACTGCCGGACAATGATGCGTTTCTTCGTGCCACACTTTAACTTGCACGCTTCGGGCGTATTAAATTCCGCCTTCGCACAACGCCTGTTCCAGCCACCCGCGTCTCGCCTCGCAGCCTATATGACAGGTCGGAAAACATGCCCACGCACTCGGGCGCACGGCTCCGACCAACATCCAGACTAACACATCTCTCCCGCTTTGGTACATGAATGTTGGGCGACGGCGCGGCGAGATTGTTGCGCAGCATCTCGCGCGGGGGTCCCGTCCGGCCGAACCCGCCCGTTCGGCAGGTGATGGGCGGGTCCGGCGGCGACGCGAAGACTTCTAGTTTGATTGTACCTCGTTCTATTTTGCGGCGGTGCATCTATTCATGGGTACTCAAGTGGGCGCCCCATTGGCCGTTCCCGCGCCTGCCCTTCAGGAGGCCGCCATGGCCGAAGCCGCCGAATCCCGATCCCCCGGCCGTGAGGCCGCATCGCCCCCGCACGGCCATGGCGCGGCGGTGGCCTACCAGACGCCGCTGGCGGATGTGCCGGTCTTCCCCGGGACGCTGGATATGCTGGAGACACGCCGCTCCCTGCCGCTGCGGGCGCTGCTGGACCCCGGCCCGACGCCGCAGGAGCTGGACCGCATGCTCGCCATCGCCGCGCGGGTGCCGGACCATGGCCGGCTGGTGCCGTGGCGCTTCATCGTCATCGAGGGGGAGGCGCGCGAAGCGGCCGGGGCGCGGCTCGATGCGCTCTATGCCGCGCAGAATCCGGGCCTCGCGCCGGAGAAGGCGCGCATGTGGCGGGACTATCTGATGCGGGCGCCGGTGACCGTGGTGGTGGTGAGCCGGGCGGACCCGGCCGCCAAGATCCCCGAGCTGAACCAGATTCTCTCCGCCGGGGCGGCCGCGATGAATCTGGTGGTGGCGGCGACGGCGCTGGGCTTTTCCGCGCTGTGGCTGCTGAAATGGCCGGGGCGTGACCCTGCGGCGGCGGCGCTGCTGGGGGTCGGGGCGGGGGAGAAGGTGGCCGGCTTCATCCATATCGGCCGGCCAGCGACGCGCCCGGACGACCGCCCGCGCCCGGCGCTCCCAGACGTGGTGACGCGCTGGCAGCCGTGAGGCGGCTCAGCTCAGCGACATCTCCACCGCATGGGCGCGGCGGAAGTACTTCACCGAGATATAGAGGGCGGCGAGGCTGAACAGCGCCATCAGGGCGTATTCGCCGATGTCGCCGAGGTGCATCAGGCCGGCCAGGGCCCAGCCGGCGGCGATGGCGGTGGCAATGGCCTGGGTGGCAACCAACGTCGTGGCGCTCACCACGGTGAACAGGCTGCCGCCCCCCGTCTTGCCCAAACCCGCCATTCCAGTCTCCCGATACCGTCCGGCGCGATCACGCCAAACCGCGCGGCGGGCGTCGGACGCTGGAGTCTTTCGCCGGCCGCTGCTCTATAAGGGGCGGAAACTGCGCTGGGCGCGGCGCCGGGTCAAGTCCGCCGATCCCGTCCGCACGCCTGTCCTCCCTCCCGTCCTGCCCCCGAGGAGCCTCATGCTGGCCGCTGAAGAGTATGAAAGCACCCACGCCGCCCGCGGCATCGTTGCCGCGCCCCATCACCTGGCCGCCGCGGCGGGGCAGGAGGTGCTGGCCGAGGGCGGCAACGCCGTCGAGGCCATGATCGCGGCGGCGGCGGCCATCGCCGTGGTCTATCCGCACATGAACCATGTGGGCGGCGACGGCTTCTGGCTCATCCGCGAGCCGTCCGGGCGGGTGCGCTATATAGAGGCGTGCGGCTTCGCCGGCAGCCTCGCCACCATCGCCCGCTACCACGACCTCGGCTTCGAGACGATTCCCACCCGCGGCCCGAACGCCGCCGTCACCGTGCCCGGCGCGGTGGGCGGCTGGGCGCTGGCGCTGGATGCGGCGCGCGGCCATGGCGGGCGGATGACCCTGCGCCGGCTGCTGGAGCCGGCCATCCGCTTCGCCCGCGAGGGCGTGCCGGTGACCCGCTCCCAGACGCGGCTCACCCGCGAGAAGCGGGCGGAACTGGAGAATGCCCCGGGCTTCGCCGAGGTGTTCCTGCCCGGCGGCGAAGTGCCGGAGGAGGGATCGCTGCAGCGCCAGCCGCGCCTCGCCGACACGCTGGACCACCTCGCCGCCGCCGGCCTCGCCGATTTCTATCGCGGTGACGTGGGCCGCGAGATGGCGTCGGACCTGGAGCGCATCGGCAGCCCCGTCACCCGCGCCGATCTTGAACGCTATAGCGCCCGCGAGCGCCCGCCGCTGGAGATGAAGATCGGTCGCGCCCGCCTGTTCAACGCCCCGCCGCCGACGCAAGGCCTCGCCTCCCTCCTCATCCTCGGCCTGTTCGACCAGCTGAAGGTGGCGCGGGCGGAGACGTTCGAGCACATCCATGGGCTGGTGGAAGCCACCAAGCGCGCGTTTCTGGTACGCCAGCAGGTGGTGTGCGATCCCGAGCACCTGACGCACGATCCCGCCGCCTTCCTCGATCCCAAGGCGCTGGCGCAGCGGGCAGCGAAGATCGACATGGGGCGGGCGCTGGCCTGGCCGCACGAGGCGAAGCCCGGCGATACCATCTGGATGGGCACGGCCGACGCCTCGGGGCTGGCGGTGTCCTACATCCAGTCCATCTATTTCGAGTTCGGCTCGGGCTGCGTGCTGCCGTCCACCGGCGTGCTGATGCAGAACCGCGGTTGCAGCTTCGTGCTCGACCTGAAGGCGCTCAACCCCTTGCTGCCGGGCCGTCGCCCCTTCCACACCCTCAACCCCGCCCTCGCCGAACTCGCCGACGGGCGCATCCTCGCCTACGGCACCATGGGTGGAGAGGGGCAGCCGCAGACGCAGGCGGCGGTGTTCACCCGCCACGCGCTGTTCGGCGTGCCGCTGGGCGAGGCCATCGCCCGGCCGCGCTGGCTCTTGGGCCGCACCTGGGGCGACCAGGAGACCAATCTGAAGCTCGAATCCCGCTTCGACGGCAATCTCGTGGATCGCCTCCTGTCGGTGGGGCACGAGCTGGTGGTGCTGCCGGAAGCTTACTCCGACACCATGGGCCATGCCGGCGGGGTGGTGATCCACCCCAGCGGACAGCTCGAAGGCGCCCACGATCCGCGCGCGGATGGCGGGGCGGCGGGCGTCTGACGGCTTGAGCTTGACGCCCGGCGCGGCGCGCGCCGACCATGCCGCCAACACCAACACGGGGGGGCGGCGCCAATGACCGGGCAGGGCGTGATCGGACGGCGGTCTGTCATAAAGGGCATGGCCGGGCTCGGCCTCGCGGCGCTGGCCGCCGGCCCTGCCCGTGCGGCGGGGGAGCAGTCATACACCGGCGAGCCGCCCACCCACGGCCCCGTCCAGCTCACCTCCGAGCGGGTGCTGGGGCAGAGCGCCATCCCCGTCTACCGCTACCGGGTGGTGAAGGTGCATCCGCACGACACCTCCTCCTATACGGAGGGTTTCGTGCTGGAGGGCGGCACCATCTATGAAGGCACCGGCCTCTACGGCCGCTCGCGGCTGATCGCGTGGGATCTCAAGAGCGGGCAGGTGCTGCGCGAGCGGGCGCTGGACCCCAACGTCTTCGGCGAAGGCGTGACGGTGATGGGCGAGCGCATCTACCAGCTCACCTATCTGGACAACCACGCCTACGTCTACGACCGCAAGACGTTCGAGCGGATCGGCGCCTTCCGCTACACCGAGCAGGGGTGGGGGATGACCCATAACGGCACCCACCTCATCACCAGCAACGGCTCGTCCTCCATCGTCTTCCGCGATCCCGCCACCTTCGAGCGGGTGCGCACCATCTTCGTCTCCGATGCAGTGGCGCCGCTGGGCTTCCTCAACGAGCTGGAATATGCGGACGGCAAGCTCTACGCCAATGTCTGGCAGAGCCATTTCATCGCCATCATCGATCCGGCGGACGGCAAGATGCTCGGCTGGATCGACCTGTCGGGCCTCAATCCCGATCCGGCGAAGCTGGTCTATCCCTATGTGCTGAATGGCATCGCCTTCGATCCCGCCACCGGCCACCTGCTGGTCACGGGCAAGTGCTGGCCCCATGTGTGGGAAATCGCGCTGGAACCGCGCTGAGGCCGGGCCAAGCTGGCCCCGACATCAAGCTGGCCCTGACATCAACTTGGCCCCGACATGAATCCGGCTGCCGTCCGGGGAAGACGACAGCCGGGGAGCTTCGGCCGCGCCGGCGGGGGAGCCCCGCCGCGCCGCACGGGTCACAGCCCGACGCAGATCGCGCCGCTGCTGGGTCTTGGCGTCAAGTTGACCTCCTTGCTCGGTGCCGCGCGCGCAGCCCGGCCTCCGCGCCCGCAGGTGCAGACGCGCCGGACCCCGGCGGGGCTTTCTTGATCTTGTTTGGGATGTTGCCGATCGCGGACGTGAGGGAGCATGAAACGTCTCCATGCCGGCGCCCCCGCCTGCTCAGCGCTGCCATCATAGCGTGCCGGAAGGCCGCGTACACCCCGGCGGGGCTGCCGCGCGAAAACTTGATCCGGCCGCCGCGGCGCTCCCGCCCGGGCAAAAAAGAACCCGGCTTGACGCCGGGTGCGTCATCCAAAAAAGAACCCGGCTTGACGCCGGGTTCCTGTCGCTCGCCGTGTAAAACTGGACCCAGAACGCCAGATGCTGGACGCTCAGGCGGCCTCTTCGGCTTCCATGTCCTGGTCGATGTCGGCTTCCTCGGCCACCTTGGCGGCGCCGCGGCGCGGACCCTTGAGGAGGTTCTGCTCGATGAGCTTCACCGCCTCGGTCTCGGTGATGTTCTGCACGGCCGACAGCTCGCGGGCCATGCGGTCAAGGGCGGCCTCGTAGAGCTGGCGCTCGGAATAGGACTGCTCGGGCTGGGCCTCGGAGCGGTAGAGGTCGCGCACCACCTCGGAGATGGCGACGAGGTCGCCGGAATTGATCTTCGCTTCGTATTCCTGCGCGCGGCGGCTCCACATGGTGCGCTTGACGCGGGCGCGGCCCTGCAGGGTCTCGAGCGACTTCTCGACGATGTTGGTCTCGGAAAGCTTGCGCATGCCGACGCTGGCGATCTTGGCGAGGGGCACCCGCAGCGTCATCTTGTCCTTTTCAAACGAGATCACGAAGAGTTCGAGCTTGAAACCGGCGACTTCCTGTTCCTCGATGGCCATGATACGGCCAACACCATGGGACGGGTAAACAATGTGCTCGCCCGTCTTGAAGCCGAGACGGGCCTGCGCGTTCTTCTTTGCCGACATGCTCTTGACACTCCTGATCCGGCCCTGGAAAACCGGGGCCGAACCTGTTGGTGCGCCGGCCGGCCGGTCCGGTCCCGGCAACGGCGCGCACCTTCAGCTGCGGATATGGGTCGCGGCCGGAACGCCCGCCACCCCGCTCTGCCAGACGATACACAGACAGCCTTTGCGCCGCGCCGCAGGAAGACGGCCGGCACCTATTCTCGCCCCTTTGTTCCCGAGAATGCGCCCTGGAATATGCGCGAACACATTGCGGACGCGATGTGGCTGGATGTGGAAGCAATCGACTGTAAAGTCACGTATATCACATTTTTTGTCGGAATCAAAGCGCGTGTGTCGCCAACCTTACCTTGGCCGGCGGCAGGCGGCGACTTGGGGCACGACTGGAGGTCTGCTGGGCGCCGACTTGCGAGGCGTTGTGCGGCGCCGCTTTGCGCAGCGTCGTGACAGGGTCATATAAGCATTTCTTTATATCCTTATTGCCCGTCCGGACCCGCCATGCTAAAGGGCGCGGCATGACCGGCGGCCCGGACCGTGCCGCCCCGAGCCGATCTCAAGCGGAGCGATCCATGAGCAACGATTACGTGGTGAAGGACATCAACCTCGCGGACTGGGGCCGCAAGGAACTGGACATCGCCGAGATCGAGATGCCCGGCCTCATGGCCACCCGCGCCGAATACGGTGCCTCGCAGCCGCTCAAGGGCGCCCGCATCGCCGGCTCGCTGCACATGACCATCCAGACCGGCGTGCTCATCGAGACGCTGAAGGCGCTCGGCGCCGACGTGCGCTGGGCCTCGTGCAACATCTACTCCACCCAGGACCACGCCGCCGCCGCCATCGCCGCCGCCGGCATCCCCGTCTTCGCCATCAAGGGCGAGACGCTGGAGGAATACTGGGAGTACACCCACCGCATCTTCGAATGGGCGGACGGCGGTACCCCCAACATGATCCTCGACGATGGCGGCGACGCGACGCTGCTCGTCCACCTCGGCAAGCGCGCGGAAGAGGGCGACACCGCCTTCCTCGACGGCGCCACCAACGAGGAGGAGGAAGTCCTCTTCGCCGCCATCAAGCGCCGCCTGAAGCACAAGCACGGGTGGTACTCGCAGCTCGCCAAGAACATCCAGGGCGTGACGGAGGAGACCACCACGGGCGTGCATCGCCTCTACGAGATGCAGAAGAAGGGCACGCTGCTGTGGCCCGCCATCAACGTGAACGACAGCGTCACCAAGTCGAAGTTCGACAATCTCTACGGCTGCCGTGAATCGCTGGTGGACGGCATCCGCCGGGGCACCGACGTGATGATGGCCGGCAAGGTGGCCATGGTCGCGGGCTTCGGCGACGTGGGCAAGGGCTCGGCCGCCTCGCTGCGCAATGCCGGCTGCCGCGTGATGGTCTCCGAGGTGGATCCCATCTGCGCCCTGCAGGCGGCGATGGAAGGCTATGAAGTCACCACCATGGAGGATGCCGCCAAGCGCGCCGACATCTTCGTGACCGCCACCGGCAATCTGGACGTGATCACCGTGGACCACATGCGGGCCATGAAGGACCGCGCCATCGTCTGCAACATCGGCCACTTCGACAGCGAGATCCAGGTCGCCGGCCTCAAGAACCTGAAGTGGCACAATGTGAAGCCGCAGGTGGACGAGGTCGAGTTCGCCGACGGCAAGCGCATCATCCTCCTGTCCGAGGGGCGCCTCGTGAACCTCGGCAACGCCACCGGCCATCCGAGCTTCGTGATGTCGGCGTCGTTCACCAACCAGACGCTGGCGCAGATCGAGCTGTTCACCAAGCCCGGTCAGTACGACAAGAAGGTCTACACCCTGCCGAAGTCGCTGGACGAGAAGGTGGCGGCGCTGCACCTCGACAAGATCGGCGTGAAGCTCACCAAGCTCACCGACCAGCAGTCGGCCTATATCGGCGTGGCGCAGAAGGGCCCGTTCAAGCCCGAGCACTACCGCTACTGAGCGCGACGGAGCGCGGCGCGCCGCGTCTGTCCTGATGTTCGCGAACGCCGGCCCTCGGGCCGGCGTTCTGCGTTTGGACCCCGCGCGCGGGGTCCGTGTGGCACCGCATTGTGTTCACCTGCGAACGGGGATAGGTGTTGGGAACCCGCAACGCGCGGGAAGCCGGTTCCGCGATCGCCATGCGGCGGGGTGTCGGAACGGATCGATCCGGGGCATGCCGCGCTCCGGGGCGAAGGCTTCCGGCGCCGAGCGGGGGCGGGTTCGGGCCTCGGGACGACCGGGGCGGAGACCTGCAGCGGGGCATGTGCGGGGGCTGGTTGCGGGGGCTTGGCCTTGGACGGTTACGTGCGACGCTCGCGAGGCGCCTTCCTGCGCGATGCATCCGGTTGCGATGCGCATTCTCCCGCCGGCCGGAGCGCCGGTCGCGGTTCGTCACGCTCACCCCTGACGTTCGCGCCCGGCTGAGAGGCAGCCGCCCTTCATGTCCACGAGCTTTTCCCGCGACCGTTCGCGCACCCTGCCGTTCGCTGCGGAGATCGGCGCCCTCGGCGTCGTCTTCGGCGACATCGGCACCAGCCCCCTCTACGCCCTCAAGCAGGGCGTGCTGGCGGTGGGCGGCACCAATTTCATCGGCGCCGACGTGCTCGGCCTGCTCTCCCTCATCACCTGGAGCATCATCCTCTCCGTCACGGTGAAATACGTGATGCTGGTGCTGCGGGCGGACAATGACGGCGAAGGCGGCATCCTCGCCCTTGTGACGCTGCTCGATCTCCATCGCAGCGCCATCGGCCTCAGATGGTACCTGCTAGCAGCCGGCCTCCTCGGCGCCGCCATGCTCATCGGCGACGGCGTGCTCACGCCGGCCATGTCGGTGCTCTCCGCCATCGAGGGCCTGCAGGTCATCGCGCCGGAGCTGGAGCATTGGGTGGTGGCGCTCACCTGCCTCGTGCTCGCGGCCATCTTCTTCTCCCAGCGCCTCGGCACCGAGCGCATCGCCTCCTTCTTCGGCCCGGTGATGCTGCTGTGGTTCGGCTCGCTGGCGGCGCTCGGCATCTACGGCATCCTCCAGGCGCCGCAGGTGATCGCGGGCCTCGATCCGCGCCACGGCATCATGCTGATGGTCCAGCACCCGGGCCTTGCCGGCGTCATCCTCGGCGCCTGCTTCCTGGCGGTGACCGGCGGCGAGGCGCTTTATGCGGACCTCGGGCATTTTGGCCGGCCGGTGATCGCGCGGGCCTGGCTGTTCGTGGCCATGCCGGCGCTGCTGCTCAACTATTTCGGGCAGGGCGCCATCCTGCTGGTGGACCCGAGCGCGGTCCGCAATCCCTTCTACGACCTCTGCCCCGACATGTTCGACATTCCGCTGCTGTTCCTCGCGACGGCGGCGACGGTGATCGCCTCGCAATCCATCATCACCGGCGTGTTCTCGCTTGCGAAGCAGGCCATCGAGCTGGGCTATCTGCCGCCCATGCGCATCCGCTACACCTCCGAGCACAACGAGCAGCACATCTATGTGGGCCGGCTGAACTGGCTGCTGATGATCGCCTGCATCGCCGTGGTGCTGGGCTTCGAGGCGTCCGACCGGCTGGCGTCGGCCTACGGCATCGCGGTGGCGTTCGCCATGGTGACGACCTCCATCCTGTTCATCGCCCAAGTGAAGCGGGCGTGGGGCTGGCCCTCCTTCGCGGTGTGGGCGATGGCGGCGGGCCTGCTGACGGTGGACTTCGCCTTCGCCTCCGCCAACATGACCAAGATCCACGACGGCGGCTGGCTGCCGCTCTCCATCGCGGCGGTCATCATCTTCGTGATGGTCAGCTGGCGCCGCGGCCTCGAGGCGGTGGTGGCCCAGCAGGTGCGCTTTACCGAGCCGCTGGACAATTTCGTCGCCCGCAAGGACCGGGTGAACGATGTGGAGGCGCCGCGCACTGCCATCTTTCTGTCTCGTGCAGGTGCGATGACGCCCGTGGCGCTTTCCCGTATGGCAGACCTGCTGAAGGTCCGGTTCGAGAAGGCGGTTATCGTCTCGGTCTGGATCGCCGCCCGCCCCAGGGTGTCGGTGGAAGACCGGGTCAAGGTGACCACCCTCAATGAGGGGTTCGTGCGGGTCGATCTGCGCTTCGGCTACATGCAGCAGATCGACGTGCCGTCTGTGCTGGGTCCGGCGCTGAGCGCGCGGGGTATCGATCCGGACGCGGCGATCTACGTGATCGGCCACGAGCGGATCATCCCGCCTGACGAGGTCATCAAGCTGAGGGACGTGGTCGCCCACGTCTTCGCGTTCCTCGCGCGCAATGCCGAGCGTTCGGTGGACCGGTTCGGCCTGCCGCGCGCCCGGACGGTGGAGATCGGCTATCCGGTGAAGCTCTGAGCATCCGCTCCGGCACCGGCGGCCAGTCCGATCCCAGCCTCAGGCAGGGCTTACAGTGTATCACGAACCGCAAGACGGCCTGGCTTCGAACGATGCTCCGCAAAAAAAGGCTCCCCATAGGGCAGGGGAGCAAACTACAACAGGGGCGTCCGAGGTCGTCGCGGGCGGGGGGAACGGTGACGATATGGGTACGCGCACTCTGGCGGTGAGAGTATCGACGTTCTTCAAGGAGCGGGTGGGTCTGCACGGCCTCGGCTTCATCCTGAGCCTGATCGTGATCGCCTTCGCGGCGACCGTGCTCTACCGGATTCTGCACAACCTCAAGTGGTCGGATGTGCTCGACGCCCTGCGCGAGAAGAACCCGCGCGACGTCGCCATCGCCTTCTTCCTGGTGGCCGGTGCCTATCTGACGCTCACCTTCTATGACTGGTTCGCCCTGCGCACCATCGGCAAGGACCACGTGCCCTATCGCATCGCGGCGCTGTGCGGCTTCTGCTCCTATTCGGTGGGGCACAATGTGGGCTTCACCGTCTTCACCGGCGGCTCGGTGCGCTACCGCATCTATTCGGCCTGGGGGCTCGGCGCCATCGACGTGGCGAAGATCTGCTTCGTGGCCGGCCTCACCTTCTGGCTCGGCAACATCGCCGTGCTCGGCCTCGGCATCACGCTGCACCCCGAGGCGGCCACCGCCGTGGACCAGCTGCCGCCCTTCATCAACCGGCTCATCGGCGTCGCGGCCCTGAGCGCGCTGGTGGCCTACATCACCTGGGTGTCGCTGGCGCCGCGCACGATCGGCCGCTCCACCTGGTTCGTCACGCTGCCGCGCGGCCGCACCACGCTGCTGCAGGTGGGCATCGGCATCCTCGACCTCAGCCTGTGCGCCGCCGCCATGTACATGCTGATGCCGGCGTCGCCCTATATCGACCCCATCAGCCTGTCGGTCATCTTCGTCACCGCCACCCTGCTGGGCTTCGCCAGCCACGCGCCGGGCGGGCTCGGGGTGTTCGATGCGGCGCTCCTCGTCGCCCTGCCGCAGTTCGACAAGGCGGAGCTTCTGGGCGCGCTGCTGGTGTTCCGGCTGTTCTATTACATCGTGCCCTTCGCCTTCGCCCTGACCCTGCTCGGCGCCCGCGAGCTGAGCCTGCGCATCGCCGGCAAGGAGCAGGCGGCGGCCGAGAAGGCCGAGGCCAAGACCCGCGCGGCGGCGTCCAAAACGCCGGCAGAATAAGACCCCGGCGGAATAAGGCTTCCGCGCGGAATAAGGTTTCCTCGGAACACGGCTCCGGCGCGACGCCGGCGGACCGGGAAACGCCGGAGTGCCTGTTGCGGCAGGTCGCCGGGCACGGCGGCATGACCGCCCACCCCTTCGAATGAGCCTTGGGGCGAAGCCATGACCGACGACCAGAAGGCCGTTGCCCGCGCCTGTCTTGCCGCCGCGGAGGGCGACACCATGATCTTCCCGAAGATCGTGGGCGCGCTCATCGCCGCCGGCTTCGAGAGCTATGCGGTGGACCTGCGCCGCGCCACCGCGACCTATTATCTGCCCGACGGCGACAGCCTGGAGCTGCCGGCCCACCGTGTCGCGACGGCCATCGCGCCCGCCTTCGACACCGCTCGCCTCAAGGCCGCGATCCGCGAGGCGCAGCAGCAGGTGCCGGGCTACACCTATCGCGGCTTCTGCGAGACGGCGGCGGCGGCCGGCTGCGCCGGCTACATCGTCTCCTTCCCCGGCCGCCGCGCCCTCTATTTCGGCCGGACCGCGGAGACACATGTGGAGCTGTTTCCGGGCACTTGAGGGGCGTCCTCCGGATCGGGTCCTTCTTCCTCCCTTGCACCGCCGCAGCCGTCATGGCACAGGCGAAAGGAGCCCGAGCCCCAAGCCCCGCCCCGAGCCCCAAGCCCCGAGCCCCAGGACCCAGAGGCATGTTCCGCACCCTCTCCGACTTCATCTCCGACATCACCGGAGGCCACCGCGAGGCCGCCGCCTTCGACGAGACCGACTATCGCCTCGCCGCCGCGGCGCTGCTGGTGCATGTCATGTCCATCGATGGGGCGGTGACGCCGGAAGAGCGGGCGGTGCTCAAGACCATCCTCGCCGGCCGCTTCGCCCTCGACGAGGCCGAGACCGAGCAGCTGGTGGAACTGGCCATCGCCAAGGACGCCGAGGCGGTGGACCTCTACGCCTTCACCAGCGTGCTCAACCGGGCGCTGGACGAGGAAGGGCGCCTGCGCATCGTCGAGATGATGTTCGAGGTGGCCTATGCGGACGGCGGCCTCTCCGAGTTCGAGGACAATCTCGTCTGGCGCGCCGCCGAGCTTCTGAACGTCGGCTCCCGCGACCGCATCCGCATCCGCCGCGAGGTGCGCGAGGAGACCGAAGGCGGCGACACGCCGGCCTGAGGGGGCGCGTCGTGGCCACCGCACCGGAAGACGACCCGCCCACCCTGCTGGTGGTGCTCCATCAGGAGCGCTCCACGCCCGGCCGCGTGGGCGAGCGCCTGAAGGCGCGCGGGTTCGCGCTGGACGTGCGCCGTCCGGCGCTGGGCGATCCCCTGCCGGACACCTTCGCGAACCACGCCGGCCTCCTCGTCTTCGGCGGCCCCATGAGCGCCAATGACGACAGCGACTTCATCCGCGCCGAGACCCGGCTGATGGAGCGGGCGCTGGCCGCGGACCTCCCCACCCTCGGCATCTGCCTCGGCGCGCAGATCCTCGCCCGCGCGCTGGGCGGACAGGTGGCGCCCCACGCCGAGGGCATCTGCGAGATGGGCTATTACCCGCTCCGCGCCACAGCGGCCGGCGCCGCGCTGATGCCGTGGCCTGGCCATGTCTATCACTGGCACACCGAGGGCTTCGACGTGCCCGCCGGTGCCGAGCTGCTCGCCACCGGCACCGTCTTCCCCAACCAGGCCTTCCGGGCGGGGGCCGCTTATGGCGTCCAGTTCCATCCCGAGGTGACGCGGGAGATGATGGTGACCTGGATCGAGCGCGGCGCCCACCGCTTCAGCCGGAAGGGCGCCCAGCCGGGGGAGGCCCATCTCGCCGGATGGGCGCTCCACGACGGCGCGGTGGTGAGCTGGCTCGATGCCTTCCTCGCCACCATCTTCGCCACGGAGGAAGAGGACGGGCGCGCGATCGCGCTCGACGAGGATGGTGGTATCTGAGGGGGTGTTCGGGACTGACGGTGCCTTATGGCACCGATACCCCACCTGAATCGATGCTGAACCCCGCCGATTCTTCTGTACAGTTCGATCAGCCGGCCGGCTGTCACAGGCGTCTCATTTCTCTTCGCTAGCCTGAGGCGAAAAATCCCCGAGGGAGCATCGCCCATGGACGCGCGCACGCCTTTTCCCGCCATCCGGGGCATCGGATATTCCATCCGAACCACGTCGCCGGACTTCGACGACCTGCCCGCCGCGCTCGATGAGGCTGAGCGGTTGGGCGTTGATTTCGTTGAGCTTCCCGCCTTCGCCTGGACGCTAGTGGTGGACGGAAGGGTGCTGCAGGACCGCCTCGATCGTCTCGTCGCCGCCACCCGCGACCGCCCTTTCGGCTACACCGTGCACGGGCCGCTCGCCATCAATCTCATGTCCCCGAAGGAGCGCCTTCCCCGTCACGAGGCCTTCCTGGACGCCATGATCGCCATAGCCGGCTCACTTTCCGCCCCCCACCTCGTCCTCCACTCCGGCTGCGTGCGGGGGGACGATGATGTGGCGATGGCCTATGAGCGGCAGCGCAACGCCTTGCTCAAGGCCGGCGACAAGGCCGGCGTGGCAGGCGTAACCCTTTGCGTGGAAAACATCTTCCGCTATGAGACCATGCGCGAGACGGCGCTGCCCTCGCGCCTCGCCGGAGAGCTGGACGCCATCGACCATCCCCACGTCCGCGCCACCCTGGACGTGAGCCACGCCCTCCTGCGGTCCACCGACGCCCGGGTGGATTTCGCCGCCGAAATCGCCGCTCTGGCCCCCTATGCCCGTCATGTCCATGTCCACGAAAGCTTTGGCAGGCCTCAGGAAAGCTGGGCCATCGACGATGCCGAGCGGGCCGGCCTTGGCGAGGGCGACCTGCATCTGCCCCTCGGCTGGGGCGGCATCGACTGGGACCTCGTCGCCCGCCGCTGCGCCTTCCCGGCCGGTACCATCATGAATCTGGAGCTGAACCGCCGCTACTGGCGCGAGCTGCCTGACCAGATCGTGCGCCTGCGCGCCCTCGCCGACAGCTTCGCCAGCCACGCCGACGCCCCGGCCTGAGACGCGTGCAGTGCGGCGGGCGGTGGATCGCCAATGCCGCACCGCACATTCATGCCTTTGATTCGACGTGTCTTTTTTATCGCGCCGGTGCTCCCCTCCGGCGCCAAATCGACTAGCTTGGCGGCGAAGGAGACTGCCCATGCCCGTCGCCACCAAGCCCGAATACAAGTCCGCCCCCCAGCCTGAAGGCGGTGCGGATGGCCTGTTCATGTCCTCCAGCGCCCGCGGGTTGCTGCGGCGGTGGAGCGTGTTCATCGCCGTGACGGTGATCGCGCTCGTCAGCCTCCTGCTCTCCTTCACCTCCCACCAGGCGTGGCTCATCGTCTTCTGCGTGCTCTTTCCCCTTGTTCTGGTGGGGATTTTTGACGTCACACAGTCCGAGCACTCGCTCCTGCGCAACTACCCGGTGATCGGCTCGGTGCGCTGGATCTTCGAGGCGATGCGCCCTTATCTCCGGCAGTATCTGATGGAGGACGACCAGTCCGAGCGGCCCTACAACCGCGAGGACCGGTCCATCATCTACGCCCGCGCCAAGAACGAGGAAGACCGCCAGCCCTTCGGCACCGAGCTCGACACCTATGCGGCCGAGTATGAGTGGATGACCCACTCCCTCGCTCCCGCGCCGGTGGCGCACGAGCCGTTCCGGGTGACGGTGGGCGGCAGTGCCTGCGCAAAGCCTTATTCCGCTTCGGTTCTCAACGTCTCCGCCATGAGCTTCGGCTCGCTGGGACGCAACGCCATTGAGGCGCTGAACCTCGGGGCGAAGACCGCCGGCTGCTATCACGACACCGGCGAAGGCGGCCTCTCGCCCTATCACCGCATCCATGGCGGCGACATCGTGTGGGAGCTGGGTTCCGGCTATTTCGGCGCCCGCAACCGCGACGGCACCTTCTCGCCCGAGCGCTTCGCCGAGCGCGCGACCGACCCCCAGGTCAAGATGGTGGAGATCAAGCTCTCCCAAGGCGCCAAGCCGGGTCACGGCGGTGTGCTGCCGGCCGCCAAGGTGACGCCGGAGATCGCCGAGATCCGCGGAATCCCGCTGGGCGAGGACTGCATCTCGCCGTCGCGTCATTCCGCCTTTTCGACGCCGGCGCAGATGATGGAATTCGTCGCGCAATTGCGGGAGCTGTCCGGCGGCAAGCCGGTGGGCATCAAGCTGTGCGTCGGCCATCCCAGCGAGGTGTTCGCCCTTGCCAAGGCCATGGTGAAGACCGGCATCCAGCCTGATTTCGTCGTGGTCGACGGGGCGGAGGGCGGCACCGGCGCCGCGCCCCACGAACTCGCCGACCATCTTGGAATGCCGCTCCGCGAGGGCCTCATCCTGATGCGCAACGCACTGGTGGGCACCGGGCTCCGGCAGAATGTGCGCCTCGCCGCTTCGGGCAAGGTCACGTCCGGCTTCTCCATGGCCGCCAACATGGCCATCGGCGCCGACTGGTGCAACGCAGCCCGCGCCTTCATGTTCTCGCTCGGCTGCGTCATGTCCATGCGCTGCCATACCGGCACCTGCCCGACGGGCGTCACCACCAACGATCCCCACCTGCAGCGCGGCCTTGTGGTGGACGAGAAGGCGGAGCGGGTGGCGAGCTTCCACCGGCATACGGTGCATGCGCTGGCGGAACTGATCGCGGCCGCGGGGCTGGAGCATCCCGGCGACCTCTTGCCCCATCACGTCTGGCACCGGGTGAGTCCCATCGAGGTCAAGGCGCTCGACCGCATCTACACCTTCCTGGAGGTGGGTTCCCTTCTGGATGCGCCGGACGAGACACCCTATGCCGCCGAGTGGCATGCGGCCGACGCTGACAGCTTCGCCCCGCGCCAGACCGTGGGCCCGCGCCGCGCCGCCTGAGTCCACCCGCGGCATCGAGCCTTGCGGGGGGATGGGGTGCCACCCATATGCACCCTTGTCGGGATGCCGAGAGGGTCCCGGCGGGCATGGCCGGATAGGTGCATGCCCGGCAATGCAAAGTCGCTTGACGAGGACTTTGGCTGATGTCGCGGATGTCTTCCCTGTCGTCCCCCTTTCTTCTGGGGTTCGACGAGGTCGAGCGGGCGCTCGACCGGGTGGCCAAGAGCGCGGACGGGTATCCTCCCTACAATGTGGAGAGGATCGAAGCCGCCGGTGAGCCGCTGCGCCTCAGGATCACCCTGGCGGTGGCGGGCTTCACGGCGGAGCAGCTTGAGGTCGTGCTGGAGGAGAAGGAGCTGACCATTCGGGGCCGTCAGGTCGAGGATGGACAGGGCCGGACTTTCCTGCACCGGGGGATCGCCGCCCGGCAGTTCCAGCGCACCTTCGTGCTCGCTGAAGGCATGAATGTGCTGGGTGCCGAATTGAAGCACGGCCTCCTGTCCGTGGATCTGGTTCGCCCCGAGCCGGCCCGCCACGCCAAGCGAATCGACATCGTCTCCCGCTCCTGAAGGGGAGAGGTGCCGGATTTGCCAGGAGTAGAGGAGTAGATTGATGACCCACGATACCGAACACGAAGTCCTGGCGGACATCACCCCGGAGGCTCTGGCTGTCCTGGGCGGCGGCGAAATCGCCTACGTGCGCAGCATCAAGTCGGAGGACGTGCCGTCCCTGTTCCCGCAGGCGCCGGAGATCGCGCCCGGCATGACGTTATTCACGCTGCACGCAGCCGATGGCACGCCCATCATGCTGACCGACAGCCGCGAGGCCGCGCTGGCCAATGCCATGCAGCACGAGCTGGTGACCGTCAGCGTGCACTGACGGCCGGAAGGCCGGCCAATGGGCAAAGGTTTTGAATTTTTCCGCCGGGTCGGCAACGGCCCGGCTTTTTGTTGCCGCTCGTGCTCAGGCGGCGTTTGAGGCCGAGGTGGCGGTCAGCAAGGCGTGCATCGCGCCGACATCGCGCGTGGCCCGGAGCTTTTCCACAACATCGGGGTCCCGCAGCATTCGGGCAACCCGTGCCAACGCCTTGAGGTGATCCGCGCCGGCGGCTTCAGGGGCCAGAAGCAGGAATACGAGGTCCACCGGCGCGCCGTCCAGCGATTCGAAATCGATGGGCTTCTCCAGCCGCGCGAACAGGCCGAACAGCTTGGTGAGTCCGGGGAGCTTGCCGTGCGGAATGGCGATGCCGTTGCCGACGCCGGTCGAGCCCAGGCGTTCGCGCTGCAGCAGCGTATCGAAGATGTCCCGCTGGTCGCGGCCCATCAGCAGTGCCGCATGGTGGGAGAGTTCCTGCAGGGCCTGTTTCTTGCTGCTCGCCCGCAGCATCGGCAACACTGCGTCCGGGGCAAGGAGGTCGGCGAGCGGCATCGATCAGGTCCCTGGGGCGAGCGGCCGAGGCTCGGTAAAGCGGCGGACGCAAGGAACGGATCAAAGGCGGCGGCGCCCCCAAAGCGCCGATGCATTGCTCCGTCCCCATTCAAAACGCGGGAGGGTTGTCCCTCCCGGAGGTCTTCATGCGGCCTCCATCTAGCGTTAACCAGCCTCCGGCTCAAGCCGGGGCGGTATGCGCAGAGATTCGTTGGTGCGGGTCGGCGCTGTTCCGAAGCGTCCCGGCCCGCCCGCTTGGCAAGGCTCCGGCACGGCTTTCAGCATCTGCCCCCCGGCATTGCCATGACCCGGGAGGGCACCGTTCCCGCCCGGGCTCGACTTCCAATATCTTCGTCGCGCATCGGGGAGCCTGCGAGCAGGCCCCCCGCGCGTGGTCTAGTGCAATTCCTCGGAGCCCGGGTCGATCCACCCCACGTGGCCGTCGGGCCGGCGGTAGACGACGCTGACCCGGCCATGGCCGGCGTGGCGGAAGACGACGACGGGAGCACCAGTGATGTCGAGCTCCACGACGGCATCCGCCACCGAGAGCGTGCGCAGGCGCGTCACCTGCTCCGCCACCACGGTCGGGCTCCAGCCGACGAGTTCTTCCTCGGTCTCGGTTTCGGGCGCGGCACTCAGGATGTAGCTCTGGGCGGCATGATCGACACCATTGCCGTTGCCATGCCCGTGACGATCCTTGAGGCGCTGCTTGTAGCGGCGGAGGCGCTTTTCGATCTTCTCGACCGCCACGTCGGCGCAGGCATTCGGATCCTGCGCATTGCCGTGCGCCTGAAGGTTCACGCCCGAATCAAGATGAAGCATGCATTCGGAGCGGTAGCCGGAGCCGTCCCTCGTGACGGTCACGTGCCCTGACCATCCACCGTCGAAGTATTTGCCGAGGACTTCCGAGACCCGCTCGGTCAAACGCTGGCGAAGAGCTTCGCCGACGTCGAGATTCTTTCCGGACACGCGTAGGGCCATGCGATTTGATCCCCTATGAACGGTCCCGCGAGGGACCGTCTCATGCATTGCAAACCGGCCGGCTGCCTAAAGAGGTAGGAGTGCTTCGCCGGCATGTCAACGGAAACAGCGGCCCGAAACCGAACGGTTTTTTGGGATCGGCAATCGTTAACGGAACGCGCCGCCTCAGCTCCTCGGTCAGCGCGACAGGCCCGGCCACATGCGCGAGAGCACGCCGTCGCGCAGGATGACGCCATGCCAGAGGCCCGCCCCCGCGTGCATGATCACGAGCGCGGTCATGACGAAGCCGAGGCGCGCATGCCAGTTGCCGAAGAGATCGGCGAGGGCGTCGTTCTTGGCGACGATGTTGGGCAGCGTGAACAGACCGAAGATGCTCACCGCGCTGCCGAAGGCGTTGGAGGCCAGCCACCCGAGCACGGGCATGACGAAGATCAGCACATAGAGTGCGTAATGCACCGTATTGGCGACGATCCAGAGTGCCTTCGGCATGCCCTCGGGCGGGGCCGGAGGCGGATTGAGGATGCGAATCAGCACGCGGATCACCGCGAGGCAGAGGATGGTGAAGCCGATGGAGCGGTGGAGGTCGAACAGCCGGTCCTGCGTGGGGCCGGAATCCATGTTCATCATGGCAAATCCCAGCGGGATCACGAGGATCACCAGGACCGCCATGATCCAGTGGATTCGCCTAGCTGGCGGCGCGTAGGGCTCGGGATGAGACGTGCTGTTCATCGGGGGGATTGGCCTCCACTGGCGAAGGCGCGTCCCGCGAACCGGCGCCGCGGGCGCTCTCCCGCAGATCGCACCGGAACAGGACGTCGCCATCGGCGAATACATGCACCTGCGCCTTCGGGCGCAGCGCGTGAGCCAGAGTGTCGCATGCATTGCGGGACAAGCCGATGCGGCCGGCTCCCAGGATGACCGGGGACACGAAAACGTGAAGCTGGTCCACGAGGTCGGCTTCGAGGAAGGCTGAGAGGGTGGTGGGACCTCCCTCCACGAGGATCCGCCTGAATCCCTGCTGCGCCAAGGACTCGAGGATCGCGGAGGGATCGAACGCGGGACGGTCGTCCATCTCCACCAGGTCCACTCCCGCGGGCAGCGGAGCGCAGACACTCCGCCCCCGAACCACGAGCCGGCGCACGCCATCCTCGGCGAAACAGCGTGCATTTGGATCGACCCGGCCCGACGGATCGATCACCACCCGCGCCGGACTCACACCGGCGATGCGGCGCACCGTCAGCAGCGGATCGTCTGCGCAGACCGTTCCCACCCCCACCACCACAGCGTCAACGGACGCCCGCAACGCGTGCAGGTGATCGAGGGCATGGGGGCCGTTGATGTATTTCGACTCGCCCGAGGTGGTGGCGATGCGCCCGTCCAGGGACTGGCCGAGCTGGGCGATGACATGCGGGCGCGGATTTGCCGCCGCTTCCTGGTCCTGCACCGGATATCCACTCACTCGCTTGTGCGACCGGAGCCGCAGGGTCGTGTCATCCATCGGTCCTCGCCCGGCGTAAGCAGACAGTTCGATCAGGAACGCGTCATCATGCCGTTTGTTACGCTCCTGCCGATACGACAGATCGTTCGCGCCGTCGGCTGGTCGCGTTTCCCGCTGTGAGAGGTCAAAATGGCGTCCATCGTTGAAGGTCTTGGGTTTGCGCCGGACGCGGGGCGGCTTTCCGTGGAGCGCGCCATTGCCGAGGTGCGGTCCGCTCGCGCCGTTGTGATCGCGGCGGGTGACGTCCGTTTGGTGGTCGTGGCGGCGGAGGCGTTTGACGCGACGATGGCCGGAGTGATCGAGGGTGCCGGCGCCGCCGATGCCAGCCTCGTGCTGGCGGCTCCACGGCTGAATCGGTTGGGATCGCCTCGTGCCCAGGCGGGCGCGGTCGCCCTTCCGCATCTCGATATCGCCCGAGTGACAAGTCTGGCGCTCAAGCCCGAGACGCGGCTCGACGCGCCGGTCGCCCCGGCGACGCCGGCCCAAGTCGCGGCCCTGGAACTGCTCGCGCTCGCTTTGGTTTTGCCGGCGGCGGTGGTCTGCTCGGTACCGGAGGGGATGGCTGCCGGACTGGTGATGGTGGAGGCGCAGGACATCATGGCCTTCCGGGGCGCAGAGGTTGCGCGGCTCACCATTGTCGGGCGCGCGCCGGTGCCGCTCGAAGGCGCTCCGGAAACCGAGTTCGTCGTCTTTCGCGGCGGAGACGGCCTGCGCGACCAGGTGGCGATCATCGTCGGGCGTCCGGACCTGTCGCGGGCGGTGGCAGTGCGGCTGCATTCCGCGTGCCTGACCGGCGATCTCTTCGGCTCGCTGAAGTGCGATTGCGGAGATCAGCTGCGCGACACGGTACGACGGATGGCCCAAGGTGACGGCGGCATCCTGCTCTATCTGGATCAGGAGGGCCGCGGCAACGGCATCTCCAACAAGATGCGCGCCTATGCCCTGCAGGCGCAGGGCTTTGACACCTACGACGCGGACGCCGCGCTCGGCTTCGACCTCGATCAGCGCCGGTTCGATTTCGCCGCCGCCATGCTCCGCCAGCTCGGCGTGTCCGCGGTTCGGGTGTTCACCAACAACCCGCAGAAGATCGAGGCGCTGAACGCGGCCGGGCTGGAGGTGGTTGCCGACCAGCGGGTGCTCGGTCGTCCGACCGCGGAAAATGTCCGCTATCTCGCCTCCAAGCGCGACCGCGCGGGGCACTACATCGACTTCGAGGCCCTCGCCGCCCGCGCGCCGGACTGAGATTGGCGCGCCAACCATCCGATCCGCCTTGTCGACAAGCTTCGAAACGATTTAGAACCGCCCGGCAAAAAGGCGGGAGGAAGCAAATGAGCAAGGCAGGACGAAAGGTCGCCATCGTGACCGGAGCCGGCTCGGGTGTCGGCCGGGCGGTGGCCGTAGGGTTGGCCGAAGCGGGCTATGCGGTGGCCCTCGCCGGACGCAGGCTGGATGCGCTGGAAGAGACCGTGGCGGCTCTCGGCGATGCGCCGAGCCTCGCCGTCCCGACCGATGTGACCGATCCGAATGCCGTGCGCGCCCTGTTCGCGGCGACCGTCGAGACGTTCGGGCGCCTCGACCTTCTCTTCAACAACGCCGGCACCGGCGCCCCGGCGATCCCGCTGGAGGATCTCACCTTCGCCCAGTGGCAGCAGGTTGTCTCCACGAACCTCACCGGCCCCTTCCTGTGTACCCAGGAGGCGTTCCGGGTGATGAAGGCGCAGGAGCCACGCGGCGGGCGGATCATCAACAACGGCTCCATCTCGGCGACGGCACCCCGGCCGTTCTCGGCGCCCTACACTTCCACGAAGCACGCCATCACCGGGCTCACCAAGTCCACCTCGCTGGACGGGCGCGCCTATGACATCGCCTGCGGCCAGATCGATATCGGCAATGCCGACACGCCCATGGCGCAGAAAATGAAGGCGGGCGTGCCCCAGGCGGACCTCTCGATCAAGGTGGAGCCGGTGATGGACGTCGCCCATGTGGCAAGCGCGGTGGTCTACATGGCGAGCCTGCCGCTGGACGCCAACGTGCAGTTCATGACGGTGATGGCCACCAAGATGCCCTTCATCGGCCGCGGCTGACCCGTCGTTCGATCTCCGCGCTCAAGAAAAAGGCCCCGGCAATGCCGGGGCCTTCCTGTTTCGGGCGAGCCCCAGAGGGGCGTCGCGTCAGTTGTTGCGGTTGCCGAAAAGCTGCAGCAGCATCATGAACATGTTGATGAAGTCCAGGTAGAGCGCGAGCGCGCCCATGATGGCCTTCTTTCCAGCGACGGCGACGTCGTCGCCAGCGAAGTACATTTCCTTGATGCGCTGCGTGTCGTAGGCGGTGAGGCCCGCGAAAACCAGCACGCCGACCACGGACACGATGAACTGAAGCATCGTCGAGCCGAGGAAGATGTTCACCACCGAGGCGATGATGATGCCGAACAGGCCCATCATCAGGAAGGAGCCCATGCCGGAGAGATCACGCTTCGTGGTGTAGCCGTAGAGGCTCAGCGCGCCGAACGAGGCGGCGGTGATGAAGAACACCCGCACGACGCTCTCGTGGGTGTACACGAGGAAGATCGTGGAGAGCGAGACGCCCACCAGCGCCGCGTAGACCCAGAAGGTCAGCTGGGCGGCCGATACGCTCATACGCTCGATGCGGAAGCTCAGGAAGAAGACCGCCGCGAGCGGGGCCAGCATCACCACCCACTTCAGCGGGCTCACGAACAGCGCATAGCCGAACTGCGTCAGCATGATGCCGCCCGCGATCCGGCCAGCGGCGGACGCGGGATCGGTCGTCACGGACAGCATGTAAATGCCGAGCGCAGCAGCACCCGTGATGGCGAGGCCGAGCGCCATGTAGTTGTACACGCTGAGCATGTACGTGCGCAGCCCCTGGTCGATCGCGGCCTGCGAGCGTGCCACCGACGGGTTGAAACGCCCGGCGACGTTGCGATCATAATCGGACATCGTCGTTCCCCTTGAAGAAATCTCAAACGCCCAAGACCGGCCGGGGCCGGGCCAGTGCGTTCGCCGTCAATATGGTGGGTTCGCGTTGGGGCGGCAAGACAAGGTTGGATGAAATTTACGCAAGGTCACTTTACGTCAGGCATACCCTTGGGGCTGCGTTAAGGTATAGTTTCAACCCGCATGGGGTCAGGGCATGCGGATGGGGGATTATCTCAAGCACCGGATCAAGGCCGGGCGGGCATGTCTTGCCGCCTGCGGACTGGCGCGCGGAAAAATCCACTTCGGTAAATCGGCTTGCGATTGGTCCGGGTTCAGCCCCGTGCCCGTGCTCATCGCCTTGATCCTCCTCGCTGTTCCCGCGCCGGCGCTCGCTGGCGCCTGGACGCAGGAGGAGGGGCATGGCCAGGTGATCCTGCAAAGCTCGGCGGCCTATTCCGCGACCGAGTTCGGCCCGTCCTACGATCTCTATGCCAGCCGTCCCTACGACAAGGTGGAGGTCACTCTCGTCTTCGAGTATGGCGCGACCGATTGGCTGACGCTGATCGCGGCACCGCAATTCCTTTATGTCTCGTTCGGCGAGCCGTCGCCTTCGTCCTATACCGGGCCGGGCTATCAGGATGTGGGCGCGCGCATGCGCTTGTGGCGGGACGAGGCGAGCGTGGTCTCGGCGCAGGTCGTCGGACGCTTTCCGGGCACGGGCAATTCTGAGAGCGCCGCAGCGGTGGGCTATGAGGATCCCGAGCTCGATCTCCGTCTACTCTACGGCTTGTCTTTCACCATGTTCGGAAAGGCTGCCTTCCTCGATGTCCAGCTGGCCCAGCGCATGCGCTTCGGTCCGCCGCCGGACGAACTGCATCTCGATGTCACGTTGGGCTGGCGCGTCGCGGAGCGCTGGCAACTGCTTGCCCAGTCGTTCAACGTGATCTCGGAGGGGGCGGGCACGGGGCCGTACTTCGGCGACTCCTACGAGTATTACAAGTTGCAGTTCGGGGCGGCCTACGATCTCTCGGCGGCCGTCACCGTGCAATTGTCCGTGGTCAGCACCGTTTTCGCCCGCAACGCGCCGCAGGAGAACGGCGTGGTGCTCGCCGCCTATTACCGTTTCTGAGCCGATGGCGTTGTCGTCACGAGGCGGATGCCGAGGGCGATCGGCACGATGCCGACGAGGTCGAGCGGCGGCACCGGTTCGCCCAGCAGCAGCCATCCGAACATCAGCCCGAGCGGCGGCATCAGAAAGTGCAGGGCGCTCGCGCGGGTGGCGCTGGTGCGGCCGAGGATGAAGAACCACAGGCTGAAGGCGCCGACCGATCCCGCCAGCGTCAGCCAGGCGAAGGAGAGGCCGAGCGTGAGAGTCGGGTGGATCGACGCCACATCCTCCCGCCACAGCGCCACCGGCAGCAGCGCGAGCCCGCCGGCTAGGGACTGGATGCCGCTGCCGACGAACAGGGACGCGGAGGTGCGCACCTTCTTGAACATGAGCGTTGCCGCCGTGAGCGCCAGCAAAGCACCGACCACATAGGCGGTGCCCAGCGGGTCCTCATGGCCGGAGACGATGCGCGAGCGCACCACGATGGCCACCCCGATCATGCCGAGGACGAGCCCGAGCAGCTTGCGCCCCGTCAGCCGCTCCCCCAGCAGCACCGCCGCGCCGAGCGCCGTCAGCAGCGGGTTGGCGGAGACGAGGACGGCCGTGTAACCCGCCGACACATGGGTCATGCCCACGTAGCTGAGTCCCAGATAGACCGCGTTGTTGAGGATGCCCATCGCCGTGAGCGCCGCGATATCGCGCAGGTTCAGGCGGCGGAAGTGGGAGGCGGGCAGGAACAGCACGCAGCCGACGAGCACGAGCAGCCCCGCCGCAAGGAACCGTCCGGACAGGAGCAGCAAAGGCGGGCAGTCCGCCAGCGCCACCTTGGCGACCGCAAAGGCCGAGCTCCAGATGATGCAGAACGCTGCGATGAAGACGGGCAGCAGTGCGTCTGTCCGGCGCGAGGCGACGAGGGGAAGGGGCGTGGCGGTCATGTCATCTCCTGAACCGCAGAGAAGCACGCCGAGGCAATATTGAAAAATTGAATGATTTGATGTTGGCTAGTGGAAATTCAAATATCAGGTGCTGCCATGTTGGACATGGATCTTCTCAAAGCGTTCGTCAGCGTGGTGGATGCAGGCGGTTTCACCCGCGCGGGGGAGCGCGTCCATCGCACCCAATCCACCGTGAGCCAGCAGGTGCGGCGGCTGGAGGATCAACTCGGCCACCAGCTTTTGAACCGCGACGCCCGTGGCGTCAGCCTGACGGCCGAAGGCGAGCGCCTGCTCGGCTATGCCCGGCGGATCCTCGCCCTCGGTGCGGAGGCGCGCACGGCCCTGTCGGGTGTTGCCCCCGCGCGGGTGGTGCGGCTCGGCATTCCGGACGATTTTGCCCTGGCGGCCCTGACCTCCGTGGTGGCCGAGTTCGCGCGGAGCCGGCCTGCGGTGCGTCTCGCGGTGGAGTGCGGGCTGAGCTGCGATCTCGATGCCGGCTTCGCCCGCGGCGAGCTGGACGTGGTGCTGCTGAAGCGCGAGCCGGGGGCCGGCCCCGCGGTGGAGGCCTGGCCGGAGCGGCTGGTGTGGGTCTGCGGAGCGGGCTTCGAGCCGGACGAGGCGGTGGCGAGTCTCGCGGCCTTCCGGCAGGGCTGCCTTTACCGCAACCGGGCCGTCCATGCCCTGGAAAAGGCCGGTCGTTCCTGGCGCGTGGCCTATGAATGCCCGAGCCTGATCGGCATCGAGGCGGCGCTTGTGGGCGGGCTGGGGGTGACGGTCCTGAGCGATCTTGCGCTCAACCCGAAGCTCCGGGAATTGCGCACATCGGACCTCTGGCCGGCGATCCCGCCGACGGAACTCGCGCTGCGGGCTGCGAGCGATGCGTGTTCCGCCTCGCGGGAGCTTGCCGGCCTGATCGCCGCCTTCTGCGGCCGGGAAGCCCGCGCCGCAGCCTGACCGGCTGGGTCAGCACTCCACCAGCAGGCGGCGGCCGATCTCGCCGATGCCCACGAGGCCGGGCGTCGCGTGCATCACCACATGGATGGGGATCTGCGCGAGACGGTCGTGATAGGGCGGGTGCTCTTCGAACGCGGTGCGGAACGGACTCTCGGCGAAAAGATGCGCCATGGCCCGGCCCACGCCGCCGCCCACATACACGCCGCCCTTGGCATCCACGGCGAGCGCGAGGTCGCCCAGGACTCGGCCGAGCAGGCGCAGGAAGATGTGGCAGCTTTCCTTCTCCTGCCGCTGACCGTCCAGCGCCGCCTTGATAATGGCGTGGGAGGACAGGCTCTCGCCGGAGAGGATGCGGTGCAGGCGCACCAGTCCGGGACCGGAGAGCACGTGCTCGACCGACACCGGGCCAAGGTCGCGCACCAGATGGGCGACGATGCGGGCCTCGTCGGTCGTCACGGCGCCGAGGCGCATGTGCCCGGCCTCGCTGGCCAACACCTCGTAGCCGGCCTCGCGCGGCAGGATGAGGGCGGTGCCGAGGCCGGTTCCAGGACCGGATAGCAGCATGGGCGCGCCGGCGACCGCACGGCCGGTGCCCACCTCCAGTAAATCGTCGCGGGTGAGCAGCGGCAGCCCGTGTGCGAACGCCTCGAAATCGTTGAGCACCGAGAGCCGGCGAAAGGAGAGATCGGCCGCGAGCTTCTCGGTCGAGAAGCGCCAGTTGCGGTTGGTCAGCCGCACGTCGTCGCCGTCGATGGGGCCGGCGACCGCCAGTGCCCCGCAGCTCGGGGCCTCCCCGCTCACGGACGCGAGGTAAGTGCCCAGCAGATCCTCAAGCGAGGCATAGGAATCGTTGGCTTCGAGCCGGACATCGAACGGGATGCCGTCGGCACCGGCCCGGGCGACCCGGGTGGTTGTACCGCCGATATCCGCAAGCAGGACTGTGGGAGCCATTGGAGAGTCCGATGATGGAGAGCTTCTACTGCGCCAAGCGTGGCCGCGACGCAAGCGTGCCGGCTTCGCCTTTGCCGGCAGGACCTCAAGCGCGGCGGAGCCGATGCGGTTCCCCGATGCCTCAGGTCGCGGCCGCGCGCCGCCGCTTCAGCGCGCCCCAGATGGGCAGGCAGAAGACCAGCAGGGTCATCACGCCGAGCCCGCCCGCGATGGGCCGCTCGAAGAAGGCGAGGAGGTTGCCGTCCGCCTTGATCATGGACGTGACGAAGCTCTCCTCCAGCATCTTGCCGAGCACGATGCCCAGCACGCAGGGGGCGATGGGGATGTCGTGCTCTTCCATGAGGAAGCCGAGGATGCCGAACACCAGCATCAGCACCACGCCATAGGCCGAGTTGTTCACCGCATAGGCGCCGACGATGCAGAACAGCAGGATGAGCGGGATGAGAATGCGCCGCGGGAAGCGCAGCAGGGCGGTGCCCGCCTTCAGCGCGGCGAGGCCGAGGGGGATCATCGCGAGGTTGGCGATGATGAAGATGATGAAGACCGCATAGATGGATTCGGGATTGTTCAGGAACAGCGTCGGACCGGGATTGAGGCCCTTGAGATAGAGCACCCCGATGACGATGGCGGTGATGCTGTCTCCCGGAATGCCGAACACCAGCGCCGGCACCCAGGCGCCGGCCAGGGCAGCGTTGTTGGCGGACGTGCTCTCGATGATGCCTTCCACATGGCCGGTGCCGAACTTTTCCGGTGTCTTCGAGAACTTCCGGCTCATGGCGTAGGACACCCAGGCGGCGATGTCCGCACCGGCGCCAGGCAGGATGCCGATGGCGGTGCCCGTGATGTTGCCGCGGATCTGCTGCGGCCAGTATTTCACTATGAGGTGGCCCCAGCCCTTCAGCGGATTCCCGAGCGAGGTCTGGCGCACGGACCAGTCGGGCGCACCGGCGGCGATGGTGCGGATGACCTCCGACATGGCGAACAGGCCGATCATGGCCGGGATGAAGTCCACGCCGCCGAGCAGGTTGGAGTTGCCGAAGGTGAAGCGCGGCACGCCGGCCGGGTTGTCGATGCCGATCTGCGCCACGAACAGCCCGAGGAACAACGACACCAGCCCCTTCACCGGCGAACCCGAGCCGATGAAGATGGCGCAGGCGAGCCCCATCAGCGCCAGCCAGAAATACTCGAACGAGGAGAAGCCGAGCGCGATCTCCGCGAGCAGGGGCGCCGAGACGATGAGGACGGCAGTTCCAAACAGCCCGCCCAGCGCCGAAAACAGCACGTTCGCGCCGAGCGCCACCTCCGCCTCGCCCTTGCGGGTCATGGCATAGCACTCGTCCGAATAGGCGGCCGAGGCCGGCGTGCCGGGCATGCGCATCAGCGTTGCCGGAATGTCGCCGGCGAAAATCGCCATGGCCGAGCACGAGATCATGGCGCCCACGGCGGGGATGGGGTCCATGAAGAAGGTGATCGGGACCAGGAGGGCGATGGCCATCGTCGCCGTCAGGCCCGGTATGGCGCCGACCACGAGGCCGAAGGCCGATGCGACGAGGATGGTGAGGATCACGTCCCAGCGCAGGACAAGCTCAAGGCCGGCGAGCACGGCGTTCATGGCAGGAAGCCTTCCACGAGGCCGCGCGGCAGCGGCACGCGCAGGAGCATGTTGAAGGAGAGGTAGGTGAAGAGGGCCGTCGCCAGCGCGATCCCGATCCCCTGCATCAGTGGCACCCGCACGAGCAGGAAAAGGCCGGTCAGGACCACCGTCGCCGTGGCAACGAAGCCGATGAGCGGCGTCAGCGCGATATAGGCGAGGACGAGAGCAATGGTGGCCGCTGCCCTGAAGCTGGCGCCGGGCGTGCGCACCCATGTGGTCTGCGCGAGCGGGAAGGGGCCGGCGCGAACCGAGCCCACCGTCAGGATGAAGCCGCAGGCGGCAAGGCCTGCGGCCGTCAGAACGGGGAAGACATCCGCGCCGTAGGCCTGCCCTGGAATGGGTGGCAGGCCGGATGCGGCCGAGAACAAGACGGCAGCCCCCGCGAGCAGCAGCAGGCCGAGGATCAGGTCACTGAAGCGCATGATGCGGCTCCGGCGTCGCGGGGAGGAAGCGGCGGCGAGGGCCGCCGCGTTCAGGAGCCGTCGCTATTTGGCGAGGCCGACTTCCTTCATGACGGCGCCGAGGGAGGCATCCGCCTTGGCCATGAACTCGGCGAAGCCGGGGCCGTCCGCATAGCGCCCACCGAACCCGCGATTGGTCAGGAAGTCCTGATATTCCTTGCTGTCGTAGACCTTCTTGAGGGCCGCCTGGAGCTTGTCCGAGGCCGCCTTGTCGAGGCCCTTGGGGGCGGCGAAGCCGCGCCATGCTCCGATGGTCCAGCTGCTGCCGGTGGCTTCCTTCAGGGTGGGAATATCGGGCATCAGCTTGGAGCGCTCGCTCGCCATGATGGCGAGGCTCTTCACGCGCTTGGCGTCGATGAGCGAGCGCGCCTCGGGGATGGAGCAGGTGACGACCTGCACGCCGCCCGCCACGAGGTCTTGCAGGCCGGGCGCCGCGCCGTTGGACGGCACCCACGGCACGCTCTTCGGATCGAGCTTCAGGGAGGACAGCATGCCGGCAAGGGCGAGGTGCCAGATGCCGCCCTGACCGGTGCCGGAGGCCTTGAACTTGCCGGGGTTGGCCTTGATGTCGGCGATCAGGTCGTCGAGCGTCTTGTAGGTGGCGTCCGTACGCACCTGCACGCCGGCGGGGTCTTCGTTCATGAGGGCGAGGGGGGTGTAGGAGGCGCCGGTGAGCTGGGTGAGGCCCTGCCAGTGCATCATCCCGATCTCCACGGTGATGATGCCGATGGTGTATCCGTCCGGTGTCGCGTCGGCGATGGCCTGATGGCCCACCACGCCCTGCCCGCCGGTGCGGTTCACCACCGCGATGGGCTGGCCGAGATCCTTCTCGAGAAGCGAGGCGACGATGCGCGCGACCGCATCGGTTCCGCCGCCGGCGTTCCACGGCACGATGAGCGTGATGGGGCGATCAGGATAGGCCGCCGTCGCGGCATTCGGTGCAAGGGCGGCAAAAGACGACACGGCGAGGGCGAGCCCCGCCATCAGAATCCGGCGCATGGTGTCTCTCTCCCTGACATTCGGCTTCTTTGGCCGAAATCTAATCGTTTTGAGTGACCGTAGGTCAGTGCCTCCCTGCGGTCAAGGCGATGACAGCCTCCGCGATCTGCCGGCGGGAGGTGGCGCATGCGGCCCCGGTGGCTTAAGCTTCCTTGGAAAATGTGAGCTTCTGAGGCGCAGGGGCTGGCGATACGTCAGCTTCGACGTACATAAGCTGATGGGCAGGAAGCGCACGCGGCGGGGCGCGCGCAACCGGTCGAGGCAACCCGGCGGGCCGAAGATCGGCGCGCCCGAGAGGCATGGCGAAGCGCAGTGCTGGACATCTACACGATCATCTTCTTGGCCCTTGCGGTCTTCATCTTCGTCCGGCTGCGCAGCGTTCTGGGGCAGAGGACGGGGCGTGAGCGCCCGCCTTATGATCCCTATTCCCGCGATACCGCCCGTCCGCCGCAGCCGGCCCCCGAGGGGAAGGTGGTGACGCTGCCCGAGCGCAACGGACCGCCGCCCGGCGCCGCAGGCCCGGCCGAGGTCGAGGCACCGGCCTTCCGCTGGGAGGGTGTTGCGGCGGAAGGGTCCGCCACCGCCACCGCGCTCGACGAGATCGCCCGTATCGAGCCGGACTTCGACGCCAAGCACTTCCTGACCGGTGCCCGCGCGGCCTACGAGATGATCGTCACCGCCTTCGCCACGGGCGACCGTCGCCAGCTCAAGGATCTGCTCGCCAAGGACGTCTATGACGGCTTCGTCTCCGCCATCGCCGACCGCGAGAGCCGCAAGGAGACAATGGAATCGCGCTTCGTCTCCATCGAATCGGCGGACCTGCAGGACGTCACCGTGCGCGGAACCAATGCGCAGCTGACCGTGCGTTTCGTGTCGAAGCTCATTTCCGTCACCCGTGGCCCGGACGGCTCGGTGGTGGATGGCAGCCCGGACACGGTGGCCGATGTGACCGACGTGTGGACCTTCGCCCGCGATCTCGGCACGCGGGACCCCAACTGGAAGCTGGTGGCGACGGAAGCCGCCCAGTAGCCCATGGCACAGGCGCGCGCCGTAACTGCCGGCGTGCGGCGCTTCGATCCTGGCGTTGCCGCACGATGCGCGAGCCTCACCGGGACCGTGGTGGCGCTCTTTGCGGCGACGTCCTCCTGCGTCGCCGCCCCGGCCTCTCGACCCATCCCAGCACCGGCCATGTCGCTCCAGCCCATCGTTCCCGTCGTGGCCGGCGCGCGGCTCGAGCCCGTCGCCTTCACGGACCTCGACGGCTGGATCGCCGACGACCACGCCGCGGCCTTCGCCACCTTCCGCGTCAGCTGTGCGGCTTTGAAGTCGCCGCCGAAAGATGTGGGCCCGTCCTCCGCGCCAACGCTCCGGCAGGGACTGCGCTACGCCTGCGCCGCGGCCGCGCGGCTCGGCCCGGATGCACCCACTCCCCTTCTCGCCCGCTTGTTCTTCGAGGCGAATTTCCGCGCGTGGCGGGTGATCCCGGACGGCGGCTCAGGGGGCTACTACACCGGCTATTACGAGCCGGAGGTGGAGGGCGCGCTCCAGCCCGGCAACGGCTTCGATGTTCCGGTCTATGGACGTCCCGGCGATCTCGTCATGACCGGTCCCGGTGCCACGCCCAATTCCGGCTCTGCCTTTCGGCGGGAGGGGGACGCCCTCGTGCCGTATCACGATCGCGCCGCCATCGAGGACGGCGCGTTGGCGGGGCGCGGGCTGGAGATTGTCTGGCTTAAGGATCCCGTCGATCTGTTCTTCATGCAGATCCAGGGCTCCGCCCGCGTGCGCCTCCCGGATGGCCGGATTCTTCGGCTGGGTTATGACGGCTTCAACGGCCAGCCCTATGTGGCGGTGGGGCGTCTCTTGATCCAGCGGGGGCTGGTGCCGCGGGAAGAGATGTCCATGGCGCGCATCCGCACCTTCATGGAGGCTGATCCCGCGGCGGGCCGCGCCTTGCGGCGGGAGAATCCGACCTTCACCTTCTTCAAGGCCCTGACGCTTGGTGTCGATGCAGGCGCCATGGGCGCGCAGGGTGTGTCGCTCACGGCGGGGCGCTCGCTGGCGGTGGATCGCAAGCTCCACACCTACGGCACGCCCATCTTCGTGGAGGCCGACCTGCCGCTCTCCGCTCCCGGCACGGCCGTTCCGTTTCGTCGGCTGATGATCGCGCAGGACACGGGGTCGGCCATCGTCGGGCCGGCGCGGGCGGACCTGTTCTTCGGTGCTGGCGATGCAGCAGGCGCGGTAGCTGGTCGCATCCGGCACTCGGGCAAGTTCACCATGCTGGTGCCGCACTTCGCCAAGGTGGATTCCGGAGGCACGCCATGAGCCGCCGGGGCCGCCGCCGGATACTTGACGCGGAAGAGCGCGCGCTGTGGGACCATGTGGTGCGCTCGGTGAAGCGCCTGCGGCCTGAAAAGCCCGTTGTCGCGCCGCCTTTGGTGCCCGCCCCCGAGCCGCTCCCCGTCGTCGCGCCGCCGCCCGAGCCGAAGGTGAAAACGAAAGCCAAGGCCGGAACCTCGGCCAAGGTCGTTGCCCCCACGTCCCCGCCGCCCCCGCCTCTGGCTGCGCTGGAGCCGAAGACCCGCCGCCGCCTCAGCCGCGGGGCGGAAGTGGATGCGCGCCTCGACCTGCACGGCCTCACCCAGGCGGCCGCCCATCGCCGCCTGCGCCTGTTCCTCATGGAGGCGCAGGCGAGCGGCCATGCGCTGGTGCTGGTCATCACCGGCAAGGGCGATCCCGAGCGCCTGATGAGTTCGGGGCCGGCCTTCGGCGAGGGCCGGGGCGTGCTCAAGCGGGCGGTGCCGCTGTGGCTCGCCGAGCCGGACCTGCGGGCGGTGGTGGTTGGGTTCGAGTCCGCCGGACGCCGCCATGGCGGAGAGGGCGCGCTCTACGTCCGCATCCGCCGCCGCCGCTGAGCGTTCTTATTTCAGAGGCAGGCGGACGACGGCATCCCATAGGTGCGCCCCGCCCCGAGCAGGTGGGCGGTGAAGCGCCGCGCCGGGAACAGCCGCGCGATGGCGGGATCGGCGACGCTCAGTCCGCCGGCATAGGCGCCGAACGCCGGCAGGATCATCCTGCTGCCATCAGTGACGAAACACCGCCGCCGCACCCCCCGTCCGCGTGTCACCACCCGCGCCGCGGGGTGGAGATGCCCGCACACCTCGCCCGGCGCCGGCCCCTCTTCCGGCTCGTGGCGGAAGAGCAGCGGGCCGAGGGCGAGCATGGCGGTGCCCTCGCCGCCGAGGTTGTGGGGCAGGGGATCGTGGTTGCCGGCGATCCAGATGAAGGTGCGGCCGGTCTGGATGCGGCGGATCTCGTCGCGGAACGGGTCGGTCATGCGCTCGCCGGCCCAGCGGTCGTGCAGACTGTCGCCCAGCGCGATCACCATGCGCGGCTGGTGCAGGGCAACGACGGCAGACAGCCGCTTCAGCGTGTCGAGGGTGTCGTAGGGCGGCAGCATCTGGCCGCGCCGGGCGAAGGCGGAGCCTTTCTCGAGGTGGAGGTCCGCCACCACCATCAGCCGCTCGTCCGGCCAGAGCAGGGCTCCGGACGGGTCAAGCTCCAGCTCGGCCCCGCGGAGGTCGATCCGTGCGAGGGAGAGGTCCGCTGATTCGGTCAGGGCGAGCATGGCGGCGGATTTTGCCCAACGGCGCCACGGAGGCAAGCGGAGCGTTTGCAGGGGCATTCAGGCACCTTCAGCGCCAGATGCCAGCTTCTGCCAGCATGATGCAGAGGTCGTCCGGCCAGACCTGCTCCGCGAGCGCCGCCAGCGCCTGTCTTTTCCACCAGGCGTGACCGACCAGCGCCTTGCGCTCATCCTCCGACCAGCCGGCGGACGAGACCACGAGGTCGGGCGCGCGCACGAGGAAATAGCGCTCGTCCGACCGCACGCGCCGCCCGTCCGGCATTACGAACGAAACCGTGCGCCGGGCGACGACGGGGCCGGGATGGGCGATGGCGAGGCCGGTTTCCTCGAGAAGCTCGCGGCAGGCGGCCTCCGCATAGGTCTCACCCGGCTCCAGCCCGCCCCCGGGTGGGGCCCAATAGACGTTGCCGGCCAGAGCACCCTCGGCATAGGCGAAGCGGAACAGCAGTAGCCGGTCCGCGCCATCCAGCACGAGGAGCCGGGCGGCGGGGCGGTCGATGGCATCATCCATGGCGTCACTCACAGGAAGCTCTGCGGGTCCACGTCGATGGCCACCTTGATGTTGCCCGTCACCTTCGGTGCGACGGCCCGCCATTCCCTGAGATAGGCGGGAAGGTCGAAGTTGCGCGGTGAGCGGACCAGCAGGCGCCAGCGGTGCCGCCCGCGCAGGATGGCGAGCGGCGCTTCCGCCGGGCCGAGGATGCGCACGTTCGGCACGATGGGCGCGGAGGTGGCAAGGCGCCGGGCATGGCCTTCCGCCACATGGGCCTCGCTGGCGGAGACGATGAGCGCCGCCATGCGGCCGAAGGGGGGCAGGTGCGCCTCCTCGCGGGAGGCGATCTCCACATCGTAGAAGGCGTCGCGATCCCCCGTCACCAGCGCGCGCATCACCGGATGCTCGGGCATGTGGGTCTGGATGAAGCCGCGCCCCTCCGCCTTGCCGCGCCCGGCGCGCCCGGCCACCTGATGCACCAGCTGGAACGTCCGCTCGGCGGCACGCGGGTCGCCATGGCCGAGGCCGACGTCCGCATCCACTACGCCCACCAAAGCGAGGCCGGGGAAATTGTGGCCCTTGGCGACGAGCTGGGTGCCCACCACCACATCCACGTCGCCCTTCGCCACCGCGTCGAGCTCGGCCCGCATCCGCTCCACCCCGCCGAGCAGGTCCGAGGAGAGGACGAGGGCGCGGGCATTGGGGAAGAGGGTCTGCACCTCCTCCTGAAGCCGCTCCACGCCGGGCCCGACCGGGACGAGGCTGTCCGGCGCGTCGCAGGCGGGGCATTTCTCCGGCACCGGGGCCTGGTAGCCGCAATGGTGGCAGGTGAGGCGGCGGCGGAAGCGGTGCTCCACCAGCCAAGCGGTGCAGGAGGGGCAGCGCATCCGGTGGCCGCAGGAGCGGCACAACGTGAGCGGCGCGTAGCCCCGGCGGTTGAGGAAGAGCAGCGCCTGCTCGCCCGCCTCCAGCGTCGTGTTGATCTCGGCTTCCAGCCGCGGCGCGATCCAGCGGCCGCGCGGCGGGCCTTCCTTGCGCAGATCGATGGGGGAGAGGCCGGGCACCTTGGCGCCGCCGAAGCGCACGGGGAGGGCGAGCCGCCGATAGCGCCCGCGCCGGGCATTCACCTCGGTCTCGATGGAGGGCGTCGCCGAGGCCAGCACGATGGGCGCGGAGGCGAGGCGCGCCCGCACCACCGCCATGTCGCGCGCATGGTAGCAGACGCCGTCCTCCTGCTTGTAGGCAGGGTCGTGCTCTTCATCGACGATGATGAGGCCGAGGTCGCGGAACGGCAGGAACAAGGCGGAGCGCGCCCCTGCCACCACCTTCACCTGTCCCGAGGCGACCTCGTTCAGCACCTTCGCGCGGCGCCGGGTGGAGACGCCCGAGTGCCATTCCGCCGGCTTCACGCCGAAGCGCTCGGTGAAGCGGTCGAGGAAGGCCTGGGTGAGGGCGATTTCCGGCAGCAGGATCAGCGCCTGCCGGCCGGCGCGGATCGCTTCCGCCACCGCCTCGAAATAGGTCTCGGTCTTGCCGGAGCCGGTCACGCCGTCGAGCAGGTGCACGGCGAACGTCTTCGCCTTCACCGCCGCGACCATCGCCGCCGCCGCCTCCGACTGCGGCTGCGACAGCTCTGGCACCGCATGGTCGGGATCGGGCGGGTAGGCGGCGGGCTCGGGCGGCAGCACCACGGCTTCCAGCGTGCCGTCATCCACCAGCCCGTCCACCACGGAGGGCGAGACGCCGGCCTCTCGCGCCGCTTCGGTCTTGCCGCGCACGAATCCATCCGCCAGCGTGTCCAGAAGCCGGCCGCGGGCGGCCGTCATGCGCGCCGGCGCCGTGCCGGTGAGCCGCACGCCCACCCGCTCGCGCGCTGCGCCCGGGCTCTCGCCGTGCCGGAGGGCCATGCGCAGCACCATGCCGCGCGGCGCCAGCGTGTAGTCGGCCATCCAGTCGATGAGCTTGATGAGGTCGGGCGGCAGCGGAACATAATCGAGCTTCGCCTTCACCGCCTTGAGCTTGCCGGCGTCCACCGCCTTGCCGCCGGCAGCCTGCACGCGCGGCCAGACCACGCCGATGACGCTCTTGGTGCCGAGCGGCACGTGCACGAGGTCGCCGGGCGACACCTCCATCCCCTCTGGCAGGAGGTAGGAATAAGCGGCGTCGAGGCCGAGGGGGAGCAGGACGTCGACGGTGCGCGGGCTCATGTTCGTCTTTTGGTCCGGCGCGCGGGAAAGGTCAAAGGGCGGGGTGGCTCTGACAGGGGATCGGAGGAGCTCAACCCATTTTCTCTGCAAGCTCGGAGGGGTTGCGAAGCTTGGCTGTAATGGTAGGGTGGAACCTCATTCCGGGGGGAAAATGATGCGAATTCTGATGACGGCGGCCGCCTTTTGCTGTGTGCTGGTGGGCGGGGCAAGCGCGGGCGAACTGCGGCCGGGCCATGCGAGCAACCTCTGCCTCGACGTCAAGGGCGGCCTCGACCAGCCCAATGGCACGTCGATTATCGTCTTTCCGTGCAACGGCGGCGACAATCAGTCCTTCACCTTCATGGGTGACGGGACGATCCGGGCCGGCAGGCGTTGTGTCGACATTTCGGGCGGTGCGGCGCGCGCCGGGGACCGGGTCATCATCTATTCGTGCAACGGCGGCGCCAATCAGCAGTGGCGGGTTGGCGCGAACGGCGAAATCATCGGGCAGAACAATATGTGCCTTGATGTGCCCCGTTTCGGCGGGGCCGGAACGGGCGTGGTTGCCTGGCCGTGCAAGAGCAACGGTGAAGACCGTTCCAACCAGCAGTGGGGCACGCGCTAAGGCAGGGAAAGGCGGACGGCCCGGCCGCATCGGGGCTGCATCCGCGGCCCTGATGGCGGGTTTCGTGCCTCCTCGTGCGTCGGCGGCCTTGCTTTGTGGGCCGTCGGCCTCTACCTCGAACCCATGAAATTCCTCGATCAGGCCAAGGTCTATGTGCGCTCCGGAGACGGCGGGGCAGGGTGCGTCTCGTTCCGGCGCGAGAAGTTCATCGAGTTCGGCGGTCCCGATGGCGGCGACGGCGGACGCGGCGGTGACGTGTGGATCGAGTGTGTCGACGGTCTCAACACGCTGATCGACTACCGCTACCAGCAGCATTTCAAGGCCAAGAAGGGCGACCACGGCAGGGGCGCCAGATGCACCGGCGCCAAGGGCGCCGACGTGGTGCTGAAGGTGCCGGCCGGTACCCAGATCCTCGACGAGGACGAGGAGACCATCCTCGCCGACATGACGGAGGTGGGCCAGCGCATCAAGCTGCTCGAAGGCGGCAATGGCGGCTTCGGCAACGCCCAGTTCAAGACCTCCACCAACCAGGCTCCCCGCCGCGCCAATCCCGGCCTCGAAGGCCAGGAGCGGTGGATCTGGCTGCGGCTGAAGCTGATTGCCGACGCCGGTCTCGTCGGCCTGCCCAATGCCGGCAAGTCCACCTTCCTCGCGGCGACCACGGCAGCGAAGCCCAAGATCGCCGATTATCCCTTCACCACGCTGCATCCCGGCCTCGGCGTCGTGCGGGTGGACGGGCGCGAGTTCGTACTGGCCGATATTCCCGGCCTGATCGAGGGCGCCCACGAGGGCATCGGCATCGGCGACCGTTTCCTCGGCCATGTGGAGCGCTGCCGCGCGCTGCTGCATCTGGTGGACGGCACCTCCGAGCATGCCGGCAAGGCGTACAAGACCGTCCGCGCGGAGCTTGCCGCCTATGGCCACGGTCTCGACGAGAAGCCGGAGATCGTCGCCCTCTCCAAGGTGGATGCCCTCTCGCCCGAACTGCTCAAGCAGCAGAAGGAGCGCCTCCAGCGCGCGGCGAAGAAGAAGCCGCTGCTCCTCTCCGCCACCTCGGGCCAGGGCGTGCCGGAGGCGCTGAGAGCGCTTCTTGAGGTTGTGGAGGAGGCGCGCGGCGTCGAGAAGGAAGAGGCGGCACCGCGGGATGGGTGGCGGCCCTAGGCCGGGTTCTCGTCTCCATTCCGTTTCGCATGTGTCGGCGGGCTTGAACTTCAGCAGCCCGATGGCCTATGCCGTGGCCAAGGCGCATGACGTGCCGCTCCTCTTCAAGGGGGATGACTTCTCCCGCACCGACGTGCGCCGCCCGCACGCCTGAAGTGCCCTGCCGGTTCGCATGTCCATGTCCTCCCCCGAAACCGCTTCTCCCGAGTCTGCATCCTTCGAAGCGTTCTCCGATGCGCAGGCGAAGACACCCGCCTTCGCCGATTTCCGCCGCATCGTCATCAAGGTGGGCTCGGCCCTTCTGGTGGACCGGGCGCAGGGGCGGGTGCGCCTCGCCTGGCTGACCTCGCTGGTGGAGGACATCGCGGCCCTGCACGCCAAGGGCTGCGAGGTGATGGTGGTATCGTCCGGCGCCATCGCCCTGGGGCGCACCGTGCTCGGCCTGCCGTCGGGGCCGTTGAAGCTGGAGGACAGCCAGGCCGCCGCCGCCGTGGGTCAGATCGCGCTCTCCAAGACCTGGGCGGACATCCTCGGCCATTACAACATCACCGCCGGGCAGGTGCTGCTGACCCTCGGCGACACCGAGGAACGCCGCCGCTACCTCAACGCGCGCTCCACCCTCGGCCGGCTCATGGAGCTGCGCTCCGTGCCGATCATCAACGAGAACGACACCGTCGCCACCACCGAGATCCGCTACGGCGACAACGACCGCCTCGCCGCCCGCGTCGCCACCATGGCGAGTGCCGACCTGCTGGTGCTGCTCTCCGACATCGACGGGCTCTACACCGCCCCGCCGGCGCAGGACCCCAATGCGACGCTGATCCCCGTGGTGCCGCGCATCGGCGCCGAGATCGAGGCCATCGCGGGCGATGCAGGGTCGGAGCTGTCGCGCGGCGGCATGCGTACCAAGATCGAGGCGGGCAAGATCGCCACCTCCGCCGGCACCCACATGGTGATTGCCTCCGGCCACGTGAAGAATCCGCTCAAGCGCATCATGGAGGGCGGGCGCTGCACCTGGTTCCTCACGTCCGCCAATCCCGTGCGCGCCCGCAAGAGCTGGATCGCCGGGGCGCTGGAGCCGCGCGGCACGCTGCATCTCGATGACGGCGCGGTGGCCGCGCTGCGCCGCGGGGCGAGCCTGCTGCCGGCCGGGGTGAAGCGCATCGACGGCCAGTTCGACCGCGGCGACGCCGTGGTGCTGCGCGGTCCCGATGGCGCCGAAGTGGGGCGCGGCCTCGTCGCCTACGATTCCAACCACGCCGCCCGCATCATGGGCCACTCCACCTCGGAGATCGAGGCGCTGCTGGGCGTGAAGGGACGGTCCGAGATGGTGCACCGGGACGATCTGGCGCTCGGGGTGGAGTGAAGGTCATCAGCACAACGCGGTACCGCTAGGTAAGGCGCTGAAACCCCTCGACAGGTTGTGTTTCGGCGTTTAGCGGTTGTGACTGCCACGGCTTTGGGGCGAGCCGGTGCGTTGCTCAAGCATGCCCCGGTCAGGGCGGAATAATGAGCGAACGGGTAAAGCTCCCCATTTGGGGGTCGGTCAAGCTCGCGTTCGAGTGGAGCATCGTGATTTGCCGGCGGCATTGGCGGCTGATCGCGATCTATATTCTGGCCGGGTGGGTTCTGAGCGGCCCATGGACGTCCACGCAGATCGGGTTCGATCCGTGGAATGTCGTGCGGCCTGCGGCGATCGCGGCTCCAATGCATTTTCAGCCGTTACCGGTCTGGTCAATCGCTCTGGTTGTCGGCCTCGTCGTCGCTTTCCTGCTCTTGATCTCGGTACCGCTGATCGTGCTTGCGCTGATCTCGCACAATGAGGTTTTGCGGGGGCGGGCGGGTTTTGATGCCGAGACCTTGGGCAGGGGGCCTGGGCGAATTCTGGGATATCTCTTTGATTTGCTGAGAATTGTGGTCGTTACCATTCTCGCGGTGTTGCTGGTGATGCTCGGCATCGCGTTGCTCGGGGCGCTGGTCAGAGCTTTGCGTCTTCCGGATTGGATGTTCGCTGTCGCAGCCATGGGGGCAATCTGGCTGGCCTTGGTCGCGATCCAGGCCCGGCTGCTCCTCCGCCTGCCGGGTCGGGCATTGGGGCAGGTCCTGTCCTGGGGCGAGGTGCAGCGCATGGGTCGCGGCAACACGTTGCGCCTCGTCGGCGCGCATCTGCTTGTCTGGCTGGTGTTCATTGTGCCGCTGGCAACTGTGATGGCGCCGGTGATGTTCCTTTACGCCTCTGGGTGGCCGCCGTTTTCCGCTCATTTTCCAACACCGACGGGGTCTCTGCCGACAATACCCGCCGTCGTTCAGGCGCTGGTGGCATTCCTGAACAGCATCATTTCCACGTTTGAGCTTGTCGTCTACTGCGCCTTTCTGTCAGTCGTGTACGGCCGGCTGCTGCCGGTACTGGACGAGCCGGACCCCAGTCTGCCGCCCATGGCCTAAGCCGTGCGCGCACCTGTCACACGCCCCACTTGACGTGCTAATCAAGGCGTCCGCCCCTATCTGAAGGGGCGGAACCCCATTCCCCGTTGTGAGAATCCCGTTATGTCCACCGCCTCCGCCCTCCGCACCGATGCCGCCGCCACTGCGGGCCGGCCCGTGCCGCCGGCGGAGCTGGAGGGGGTGATGCTGGCCATGGGCAAGCGCGCCCGCGCCGCGGCCCGCAGCCTCGCCCTCGCTGCGCCCGAGGTGAAGACGCAGGCGCTCAAGGCCGCCGCCGCAGCGATCCGTGAAGCGGCTGACGACATCCTCGCCGCCAATGCCATCGACGTGGCCAAGGCCAAGGCGGAGGGCATGACCGGCTCCTTCCTCGACCGGCTCACCCTCACCGCCGCGCGGGTGGAGGCCATGGCCGAGGGTGTGGAGCAGGTGGCCGAGCTGGCCGATCCCATCGGCCTCGTCACCGAGCGCTGGAGCCGCCCCAACGGTCTCATCATCGAGCGCGTGCGCACGCCGCTGGGCGTCATCGGCGTCATCTATGAGAGCCGGCCGAACGTGACGGCGGACGCCGCCGCTTTGTGCCTGCGCGCCGGCAATGCCGTGATCCTGCGCGGCGGGTCGGACAGCCTGAATTCCTCCGGCGCCATCCATCGCGCCTTCATCTCCGGCCTCGTTGCCGCCGGCCTGCCTGAGGATGCGGTCCAGTTCGTCAACGTGCCCGACCGCGCCGCCGTGGGCCACATGCTGGCTGGCCTCGGCAACACCGTGGACGTGATCGTGCCGCGCGGCGGCAAGAGCCTCGTCGCGCGGGTGCAGAGCGATGCGCGGGTGCCGGTGTTCGCCCATCTCGACGGCATCAACCATGTCTATGTGGACAAGGCCGCCGACCTCGACATGGCCAAGACCGTGGTGCTGAACGCCAAGATGCGCCGCACCGGCGTCTGCGGCGCCGCCGAGACGCTGCTGATCGACCGGGCGGTGGCCGGAACGCACCTCAAGCCGTTGGTGGAGATGCTGATCGACGCCGGCTGCGAGATCCGGGGCGATGCCGAGGTGCAGGCAGTGGACGCGCGGGTGAAGCCGGCCCTCCCTGAGGATTGGGATACCGAGTATCTCGACGCCATCATCGCCGCGAAGGTGGTGGACGGGGTGGGCGACGCCATCGCCCATATCGAGGCGCACGGCTCCCACCACACCGATTCCATCGTCACCGAGGATGCGGCGGCGGCCGATCGCTTCCTCGCCGAGGTGGACAGCGCCATCGTGCTGCACAACGCCTCCACCCAGTTCGCCGATGGCGGCGAGTTCGGTTTCGGCGCGGAGATCGGCATCGCCACCGGGCGGATGCATGCGCGCGGGCCGGTGGGTGCCGAGCAGCTCACCTCCTTCAAGTACCGCATCCACGGGTCGGGACAGACCCGTCCGTGATGTCGTCCGGCCCCGTCGTGGAGCCCGTGACGCCGCGTGCCGCGCGGCGCCTGCCCTTCGTCACGCAGGGGTTGCGCGTCGGGCTGTTCGGCGGCAGCTTCAACCCCGCCCATGCCGCGCACCGGGCGGCGAGCCTCCTCGCCCTGCGCCGGCTCGGCCTCGACCGGGTTTGGTGGCTGGTTACGCCGGGCAATCCCCTGAAGGACAACCGCGCCCTGCCGCCGCTGGAGGAACGCATCGCCATCGCCCGCGCGGTGGCGCGCCATCCGCGCATCGACGTCACCGGCTTCGAGGCCGGCATCGGCACCCGCTACACCTACGAGACGCTGGCCTATCTCGTGCGGCGGCTGCCGGGCGTGCGCTTCGTCTGGATCATGGGCGCGGACAATCTCGCCCATTTCGACCGCTGGCAGCACTGGCGCGGCATCGCCGACCTCGTACCCATCGCGGTGGTGGACCGCATGGGGCAAAGCCTTGCCGCGACCGCCTCGCCGGCCGCGCAGGCGCTGGCACGCTATCGTCTCGGCGAGCATGAGGCCCGCCTCCTGGCGGACTGCGCGCCACCCGCCTGGGTGTTCCTCCACGGGCTGAAATCTCCCCTCTCCTCGACGGGAATCCGGGCCGCACGGGGGCGGGCGGGAGGGCACGAGATCGAGTCCGCCCGTCACACGTCTTGAAAATTCATTGATTTGCAGGCATTCTGAGGCGTGCGGCGGTTTGGACCGTCGCCTTGAGCGAGAGGATTTGGACCCCTGTCCACGATGGCACTTCAGGCGGCCGCTGAGATGACACCGCCCGCCACGGTTTCAGACGCCAAGGTTTCCGAGGCGCTTCCCGACGCTGCGGAAATTCTCGCCCTCATCCAAGCCCGGCTGGATGACGACAAGTCCGAGGACATCGTCTCCATCGACCTGCGCGGCAAGACCTCCATCGCCGACTACATGGTGATTGCCTCCGGCCGCTCGCAGCGGCACGTGGGCGCCATCGCCGAGCACCTCATCGAGGCGCTCAAGGCGGCGGGGATCAAGCACGTGCGGGTGGAAGGCCAGCCGGCCTGCGACTGGGTGCTCATCGATGCGAACGACGTGATCGTCCACGTCTTCCAGCCCGAGGTCCGCACCTTCTACAATATCGAGAAGATGTGGTCCGGGACGCCCCGCTCCTGATGGCGTTTCCGGTTCCGGCGGGCCTGTAGACGACGTGCGCCTCGTCCTCGCCTGTGTCGGCCGGCTCAAAGCCGGCGCCGAGCGGGAACTCGTGACCCGCTACGTGGATCGCATCCGCCCCGCCGGCCGGCCCTTGGGCCTCGGCCCGTGCGACATGATCGAGATCGCCGAATCCGCCGCCCGCCGCGCCGAGGACCGCATGGCCGAGGAATCGGCGGCGCTTCTCGCGGCGCTGCCTGCGGGGGCCGGGCTCGTGGTGCTCGATCCGCGCGGGCGCAATTTCTCCAGCGAGGATTTCGCCCGCCGCATCGCTTCCGACCGGGACGGCGGGCTCTCCGCCCTCGCTTTCGTCATCGGTGGTGCGGACGGGCTCGGGGAAGAGGTGCGGGCGCGGGCGTCCCTCATGATCGCCTATGGCACGGCCACGTTTCCCCACCAGCTGGTGCGGGTCATGCTGGCGGAGCAGATCTATCGGGCGGTCACCATCCTCGCCGGTCATCCCTACCATCGGGCGTGACGCGCACGGGCGGGAATCCGCTGCTCGCATTGACATCCGGGTTCCGGCCCCTTATCACGCCGGCTCCGATCCAATTCCCGGTGTCGATAGGCCGCGCGGCAAGCGCGCCGCGGTCGGCTCCGAATTTCGACACGAGCGAGTTTGTCATGAAGATCCGCAATTCCCTGAAGTCGCTGCTCGGCCGTCACCGCGAGAACCGTCTCGTGCGCCGCAAGGGCCGCGTCTACATCATCAACAAGACCCAGAAGCGCTACAAGGCCCGTCAGGGCTGAGCGCTCAGGCTGGACTTCCGGTCCGGTCCTTCGATCTTGAGCAAACGTGATCTGCTGCGCCGGCCCGGGACTCCCCTGTGGCCGGCGCAGTTGTTGACGGCGCCTGCATCGCGGCGGACACTTCGTCGATGATCTTCCGCGCGATGCCTCTCCGCCTTGCCGACCGCGCCCTGCGTGCGCCGCGTCTCTTTCTTGCCGCCGTGCTGACGGTGGCGATCTCCGGCGGTCTCGCGCAGGCGCAGCAATTGCGCGGCGATAAGGCCATGCCACAGCCCGGTCCCCCGTCCGCCAGCCCATCCGATTCCGCCCCGGCCCGGCCGCGCCTGCCGAGGGACAAGCGGACCCAGGTGGAAGGCCTGTTCGCCGCCCTGAAGGTCGCCCCCGACGATCGCAGCGCCAAGATGATCGCCGATCGGCTCGACCAGATCTTCGGCGATTCCGGCAGTCCCAGCGCCGATCTCCTCATGGCCCGCGCGGCGGCGGCAGCCGAGGCGAAGGAGACGGACCTTGCCGTGCAACTGCTGGACGAGGTGATCGAGATCGAGCCCGATTATATCGGCGCGCTCAGCCGCCGGGCGACGATCTTCTACATGCGCGACGACTATGGCGCGGCCCTTGCGGACATCCGGGAGGTGCTGGCGCGCGAGCCGCGCCATTTCGCCATGCTCTACGGCCTGGCCTTGATCATGCGGGACCTCGGCGACGACAAGCGCGCGCTGCAGGCGGTACGGCAGGCGCTCGCCGTCAATCCGCATCTCGATGGGGCGGGTGAGCTGGAGAGCCAGCTCACCATCAAGGTCGAGGGCCGGGGAATCTGATCCGCTTCAGGGCTTCGCGCGGGGAGGCGGTGGCGGCAGGGGCGCGGGACCCTGTCCCTGCTTCGCCTGGTTCGATTCCGTGAGCTGCACCGTCCAGGACTTCTGCTCCTGGGTGTCCACCTCGAAGAAGCCAGTGCGGTCGAAGCCGCGGGCGAGGCAGTCCTCGGCGCCCTTGATGGTGAATTCCTTTTCCCGGGTGCACATGTAGGCCTTGCCGGCCCACTCGCCGCCCTGGTCGTAATCCACGGCATAGAGGTAATAGAAGCGCGCCGCGAGGTCGCCGCGCAGCAGCGTCTCGCAGCTGTTGGCCGCGACGTTCCACCAGCCTTCGGTGGCCCAGGCGTCGCCGTCCTTGTAGCCGAGCGCGATGCCGACCCGGCTCTGGGTGCGGTTGCACAGCCGGAATTCGGCGGCCGCGGGCGTGGGGATAAGGCTGATGCCGAGCCCAAGCGCGAACGCGGCGCTGAGCGCGAGCGCGAGGCTCCGTGGCGCGGGGGTCACCCGTCGGGCCGGCGCAAGCGCCGCGCAGGGTTCGGGCATGCCGTCGAAGCGGAGGGGCGTGGCAGCGAAGGGCATGATGGGACGTTGTGTGCCTCGTGGGCGTCGGGTCGTCAATGCCTGCCCTCCCGGTAGCCGGTGCCGGACGTCTCCATCCCGACCTCTCCCGTGCGGGCCGGACGCGCGCGCGGACGGGCCACCACGATGCCGGCAAGGATCAGCGCGCCACCCGCCGCCTGAAGCGCGGTAATGGGCTCATCCAGGAGCAGGGCGCCCAGCGCTGCGGCGGAGGCCACCTCGAGAAAGAAGACCAGCGCGCCGAACGCCGGCGGCACGGAGGCAAGGCCCACCGCCATCAGCCCCTGTCCGCCCACCTGCGAGACGAGGGCCAGCGCCACCAGCCCCGCAAGACCGCCGGCGCTGGCGGGCCACAGGGTCGGCTCTGCGATGAGGGCCACCGCCAGCAGGATCAGCGCCGTGGTGGCGGTGGAGACGAGGGTGATCGCTGCCGCCCCGCGTGAGGCACGGGCCCGGCTGACGGCGAGGAAATAGCCGGCGAAGAATACGGCCGTCGCCAGCCCCGCGGCGTCCCCCGGCAGATGCTGCGGATCGAACTGCCACGAGCGGCCCACGAGCGCCAGCGCACCGGCAATGCACAGCGCGAGGCCGATCAGCCCGTCACGGGACACCTTCTGGCGCAGCACGAGCACCGCGAAGGCGGTGATCCACAAAGGCGAGGTGGTGGCGAGCACGGTGGCGTTAGCGACGGTCGTGCCGAGGATGGCGAGATGCCAGAAGAACAGGTCCCCGGCGAAGAAGGCACCGGCCAGTAGCGACAGCCGGTCGGGCCGGAAGGCGCGCGTGCCCTCGGCGAGAGCGGCCCACAGGGCCAGCGGCGGCAGGGCGAGTGCCACCCGCCAGAAGGCACTGGCGAACGGCCCCACATCCGCGAGGCGGACGAAGAGCACGGAGGCGCCCATGGCCAGCGCCCCGAGCGTCAGCATCAAGGTACCGAACGCCAGCGTGAGGGAGGGGTTTTTGCTCACGAAAACCTGTCCCGCCGCGGGTCCCGGTCCGGTTGTGGATCACCGGCAAGGTGGAAAGCGGGGACGCATCCTTGACGCGCGCCTTTCGGCCCGCCTCTATCAGCGTTCCCTCCGGAGCCATCGCGGCTCCACCCTTTGACCCGCGCGCCGGCCCGGCATGGCCTCGACGGACGCGCGGCGGAACCCAAGGAGACCGTCCAGGTGGCGGAAGACGTTTCAGATTCCCCTGCGGGCTTTGCCAAGGAACAGCTCAAGTCCTTCATCGAGCGCATCGAGCGGCTCGAGGAGGAGAAGAAGGCCATTGCCGACGACATCAAGGACGTGTTCGCCGAAGCCAAGGCCAACGGCTTCGACGTGAAGGCGCTGCGCACCATCCTGAAAATCCGCAAGGAAGACGTCGACGAGCGCAAGGAGCACGAGGCCATCGTCGATCTCTATATGCAGGCGCTGGGCATCTTCGTCTGAGACGGCAGCGGGCGGAGGGGCCGCCCGCGCAGATCACATGCGCTGGCTGTTGTAGGCCACCTGGGGCGCACGGAACACGTAAGTCGGCAGGTCCGCCACGGCGGTGCCGGCGAAGCGGGCCTTGAGGCCGAATGAGCCGTCCCGCGAGAAGGCCGTCGCCACCACTTCACGCGGCGGCGCCATGAAGGTCGCCAACTGCCGCATCTCCGGCACACGCAGATACAGCTCGTTGGAGAGGCTCGGCGACAGGAACAGCCGCCCGAAGGCGATTTCGGAAAGCTTGGTGCGCGGGCGTGCGCTCGCCGGAGCGCTTGTCGCGGTCACTGGCGCCGTTGCCACGGCAGCCGGATGTCCGTGCGCGCCGGCCATGAAGCCGCCCGTCAGCGGCATCCGCTGATCCATCATGGAGCCGGCGGCGGCGTAGCCGAGAACCGGCCCGGTCTCCCCTTCGGTGCCGCGGGTGATGACCGAGGGCAGCGGCACGGGCGCCGAGGTGAGGCTGGCGGTGCGGGTGTTGCGGTCGGCCTCCGCCGGGCGGGGCAGGGGAAGAGGCGCGAGGAAGCCGTTGCGCGTCGCCTGCGCGCTGACCATGGCGCCGGCGACGATTTCGGCCGGCCGGGTCGGGGGAATGGGCATGGTGGCGGACGCGGTCCGCACCGCGCGGGCGGGCGCGGAAGCCGGCGTCTCGCGGCTGGCCGTGTCTTCGGCGGACGCGACCGTGGAGGAGGCGGCGGTCGGGGCCTCGCCGCCCTCGTCGTCGTCCGCATCCTTCTTGCCGAACAGGCTGGCGAAGAAGTTCTTGCCCTTGCCGGCGCTTGCGACGCCCACGCCGGGCTTGGAGCCGCGCGCCTGGATCTCGGCCAGCGCCACGTCGTATTTCGCCAGCGGACGCCCGTCGGTGGGCACATGCACCGTCTTGCCGTCCGGGAAGACGCGGGCGAGCTGGTCGTGGGTCATGCGGGGCCAGTGGCGCACGTTGCCGGTGTCCATATGGACGAAGGGCGAACCGGAGGTGGGGTAGAAGCCGACGCCGCCGCGCTGGAGCCGCAAGCCGGCGACGCGCAGGTCGGTGAGGTTCACACCCGGAATGTAGAAGTCCATCGCCTTGCCCAGCATGTGCTGGGAGAATTTCGCCACGCCGCTGGAGCGGGCGCGCAGCATGGAGTTGGTTTCCGGCGAGCGGTAGGACGAGACGATCTGGATGGGGGCGCTGGCATCCACCTCCCGGTAGACCTCCCAGACGATGTCGAACAGCTGGGGGTCCATCTGGGTCGACTTCTGGTTGCGCCAGTCGCGCAGGAAGTGATTCAGCTGGGCGAGCACCGCCTGATCGTAGCGGCCGTCCTTCTTGAAGGTGAAGCTACCGCTCTCGCCGGAATGGGTGTGGTGCAGGGTGATGGTACGGGTATCGCCGTTGGCCACCGCATTCTGCAGCGAGGTGGTGCCGGCGAGGATGAGACTTCCCGCCATGGCGAGGGCTGGCAGGATCGCCTGAAAGGCGGACCGGTCGCGCTGGCCGCTGGGGCGGCGCGTGTGGCGGACGGTTTCAGGCGTGGTGCGGATGGCCAATGTCTCGAACCCGAGGCTCAGATTTCAAGGACTTCGCGATGTGTTGCCGCGAAGCGATGGAGACGGAGTCTTGTCGGGTTCGGTTAAGGGTGCGTTGACACCCGGCTCCCCCAGCTCACCGAGGGCGGCAGATGGCCTTGCCTCGGGTCACGGTCCCGTGAGTAGCGGCGGAGTATGGCGAAAACGTGCCAGACGTTGCGTCGGGCTGTGGCCTCCATGCATCAGGCAAGGGGCAGCAGTGCTGACTTTCCTGCCAAAATCGCGGCAGGTTGTCGCGGCGCAAATGGTGGTAGGCAGCTAAGTTACTGATAAAAAAGAAGACCCGCCGGAGCGGGCCTTCGCGATCGATCAGGGATCAACGGGCGCGGGGCGCCGTCTTGGGCGTCGCGCTGTCGGCGATTCGCTGCTTGCCGTCGAGGCCCAGGTAGGTCTTGGTCGCGGCATTGATGCCGTAAAGATCCTCGCGCATCACGAGACGGCCCGCCCCATCCACGAAGGCGTTGAAATAGACGATGTGGACCGGGAAACGCTGCTTCAGGTTGATGTAGCGCTCCGAGCCGCCAAACATCTTCGAGATGCGCTGCTCGGTCCAGTTGTCGCCCGGCAGGCCGGCGTTGAAGATGACTTCGCCGAACTTCAGCGGCTCGTAGACGCGCACGCAGCCGTGGCTGTAGGCGCGGCGATCGTTCTGGAACAGCGCCTTGGACGGCGTGTCGTGCAGATAGACCGAGTGGTCGTTGGGGAACATGAACTTGATACGGCCCAGGGCGTTGCGCTCGCCCGGGTCCTGGCGGAACGAGTAGCCGCCCGAGCCGTTGCGCACCACCTGGATGCCGCGGCGGGCAAGGGCGCTGGGGTCGCTGCGCAGCAGCGGCATCATTTCGTTGCGGGCGATGCTCGGCGGGATGTTCCAGGCCGGATTCACCACGATGTACTGCATTTCGCGGGTCAGCAGCGGGGTCGGCGTCTCCGGCTTGCCCACCACCACGCGGGTCTCGTGGATCACCCGGCCGTCCTGGTAGATCCGCACCATGAACTCGGGGATGTTGACCATCACGAACTTTTCGCCGAGGTCGCGCGGCAGCCAGCGCCAGCGCTCCATGTTGGCGATGACGTCGTTGCGCAGGCTGCCGCTGGAGCTGGTGGCGCCCACATTGAGGGCGGCGAGCGTCGCCGGGCCGATGATGCCGGTCGGCTTGATCTTCGAAGCTTCCTGGAAGGCCTTCACCGCCTCCACCAGCGCCGGATCGTAGACCAGATCATCGCCTGGCTTGCCGACGATGCCGAGGCGGGCGCGCAGGGTGGGCATGCGCGGGTCGCTGGCGCCGGGCTTCACCTGCGGACCGGGCGGAATGGCGGGGATGGTGGGCGCGCTTCCGTTCGCCTTGGCGAGCTGCGCCTTCAGGGCCTTGTAGCCCGGGTGGGGCGGGTTGAAGGCGGCGAGGGCGGCGTTGGCGTCGGGGGCGTAGGCGATCTTGGTCAGGGTGGCGGTCGCGTCCGGGATATCGCGCACCGGGGTGACCAGCGAAGAGATGCGGCCGGGATCGAAGCGGCCGGACTGCGCATGGCGCGCATAGGTCATGGCGGCGACGGCGATCTTCAGCTCGGTGCGGGCGAGATCGGCCGCCGTGGCGCCCTTCTTCGGCAGGGGCACCTGATAGTCGGCGGGATCGAGACCGTCCTCGCCGGCGGCATCCAGCCGAGCGATCACGGCCCTGCCGCGTGCGTCGAGCCCGGTGTCGGTCACGAAGACCGGCATGGTCTGGCGCGCGCCATAGAAGGTCGTGAGCGCCTCCTGCTCCTTCTTGGAAGGGGTGATGCTCTCGGGCGTGGCGAGGAGCGTGGCGATGGCCTCGCTCACCGGCGCGAGCGGGTTGGCGGCAACGACGGGCTGCGGCGCGGGAACGGGCGTTGCGGCCTGGGCCGGAGCCGGCTGGGCGGGGGCGACTGGAGCGGGATTGGCCTGGGCGGGGGTGGCCGCAGCGGGGTTGAATTGGGCTGCGGCGGGCGTTTGAACCGGGGCGGGGGCCGGGCTGTCGCCAGCCGAATCGACGCCGCCGCGAACGGGGCTCGCAACGGAGGCGGGAGCGGCGGCACGGGGCACGGGCGCCGGGGCAGTGGCTGCTGGGGGCAGGGGCGTCGTGAGCGGAACCGCGGCATTGCCTGCGCCGTCGATGCCGCCGGTCGCGCGGGCGCCGGAGGGCGCGGCATCGCTTGTGCCCATATCCCCCGTGCCCATGCCGGCATTGGCGGTGACGGGAATGTCGCCCGTTGCTGCGGCGGCCGGGGCGACGCCGAGGGAGAGGCCCACCAGGCCAGCGCTCATCAGCCGGCACAACGTGCCCGCGACGCTAACCTCACGCTGCGCGATACCCATTGTGCTCTCCTCGCCTCCACCCGCTGTGTTGGTGCCGTGCCGGGAGGCTTCAATCAACTCACAAGCTTGGGCGAATGCCGGGTTTGTGGTGTCTTGTCACTCGGCAGCAACAAATTGTGCCGCCGACGGTTCCATCTGATGGTTGGCCTCTACCTCTGTCTCGCCCAGTTCGGCGAGCTTGCGGTAGAGCGTCGAGCGGCCGATGCCGAGACGGCGCGCCACCTCGGCCATCCGCCCGCCATAGAGGTGGCAAGCAAAACGGATGGCTTCGGCCTCGATCTGGTCCAGTCTGCGGGTGTGGCCGGAGGCATCGAGCCGGGCAAACGCGGTACCGATCATCTCTTCCGTCCCACGCTCGGGGCGAGCCTGAGTCGCGGCCGAGGGGAAGGCGATCACATTGTCCTGAGCGAGAGGCGTGGGAGCCCGCTGCGGGGCGGGGCGGCTGCCTGAAGCGGCCCGTGCGAGCGCCACGGCATTGCCGAGCGCCACCTCCAGACGTAGCGCGCCGGCGGGCTTCACGACGAAATCGCGCGCGCCGGCCCGGATGGCGCCGCCGGCGGCGTCGAGGCCGGCCGGGGTCACTTGAACCACGACCGGGGTCTCGTTGCCGCCTGCCGCAAGGGCGGACAGGACACCCATGCCGTCGAGGCCGGGCAGCACGAGGTCGAGCAGCACCGCGTCGAATCGCTCCGCCCTGAGAAGGGCGAGAGCCGAGTCGCCGTCATGGGCGACGGTGCAGCGGTAACCCATTCGGGTGAGCGCCTGTTCGAGGCGGCGCGCCTCGTCGGAATCGTCTTCGACGATCAGAAGGGAAGAAGACATGGAAGGGCGGGCGACTCGGTCGGGTGAGATTCGTCCCCGACATTGGGCGGCGATGGTTAAGAACCCCTCACCCTGATGCCGTACGCTCTCCCGCGGTCCGACCGCGCCCTTGCCGACCGCGCCTTCGCCAACCCGGCTTGCGGCGCGGGGCCATTGCGGCGATTTTGTCCGCCACGATCGAGTGCAAGAGCGGGTGCGGCCCAAACGGACCGCGCCGCCCGTTTCCGGAGGTTCCATGCCGCACACTCTTCCGCACGCCATTGCCCGCGTTTCGGCGATGCCCGTTCGTTCGCACGATTTCGAAAGCGCCTTTTCCGCCGCCCGTCACGCCGCCCAGACCGCCGTCGCCTCCGCCGCAGCCACCGAGACGCTGCCCGAGTGGAATCTCACCGACCTCTATGCAGCCATGGACGCACCGGAGCTGGCGGCGGACATCGCCAAGGCCGATGTGGAGTGCAAGGCGTTCGAGGACGCCTACAAGGGCAAGCTCGCCGACCTCCTCGCCGCCCCCAATGCCGGCGCGGCGCTGGCCGAGGCGGTGAAGCGTTATGAGGCGGTGGACGACCTCCTCGGCCGCATCGCCTCCTATGGCAGCCTCATCTATGCCGGCGACACCTCGGACCCGGCCCGCGCCAAGTTCTATGGCGACATCCAGGAAAAGCTGACCGATTCGTCCACGCATCTCCTGTTCTTCACGCTGGAGCTGAACCGGCTCGACGACGCGGCGCTGGAAGCCGCCATGGCCGACCCGGCGCTCGGTCATTACCGGCCGTGGATCGAAGATCTCAGGAAGGACAAGCCCTATCAGCTCGACGACAAGATCGAGCAGCTGTTCCACGAGAAGTCGAGCCCGTCGCGCAGCGCCTGGAGCCGGCTGTTCGACGAGACGATCTCCTCGCTGCGGTTCAACGTGGACGGGCAGGAGCTCGCCATCGAGCCGACGCTGAACCTGATGCAGGACACGAAGGAGGAGGTGCGCCGCACCGCCGGCCTCGCCCTCGCCGATACCTTCTCGAAGAACCTGCGCCTGTTCACCCTCGTCACCAACACGCTGGCGAAGGACAAGGAGATTTCCGACCGCTGGCGCGGCTTCCCCGATGTCGCCTCCTCCCGCCACCTCGCCAACCGGGTGGAAAAGGAGGTGGTGGATGCCATGGTCTCGTCCATCCGCGAGGCCTATCCGCGCCTCTCGCACCGCTATTACGCTCTGAAGGCCCGCTGGTTCGGCAAGGACAAGCTGGAGTTCTGGGACCGCAACGCGCCTCTGCCCAAGGTGGAGAGCCGCGACATCGGCTGGGGCGAGGCGAAGGACACGGTGCTCACCGCCTACGGCAACTTCTCGCCGAAGATGGCCGACATCGCCCGCACCTTCTTCGACAAGTCCTGGATCGACGCGCCAGTCCGCCCCGGCAAGTCGCCCGGCGCCTTCGCCCATCCCACTGTGCCGTCCGCCCACCCTTATGTGCTGCTCAACTACCAGGGCAAGCCGCGGGACGTGATGACGCTGGCCCATGAGCTGGGCCACGGCGTCCACCAGGTGCTCGCCGGCCGACAGGGCGCGCTGATGGCGCCGACCCCGCTGACGCTGGCGGAAACCGCCTCGGTGTTCGGCGAGATGCTGACCTTCCGCAAGCTGCTGGATTCGGCGGAAAATCCGAGGACCCGCAAGATCATGCTCGCCCAGAAGGTGGAGGACATGATCAACACGGTGGTCCGCCAGACCGCCTTCTATACCTTCGAGCGCCACGTCCATTCCGAGCGCCGCCAGGGCGAGCTGACCTCGGAGAAGATCGGCGAGATCTGGATGCAGGTGCAGAGCGAGAGCCTCGGCCCGGCCATCCACCTCGGTGCGGGCTACGAGACCTTCTGGACCTACATCCCGCACTTCATCCACTCGCCCTTCTACGTCTACGCCTATGCCTTCGGCGACTGCCTCGTGAACTCGCTCTATGCGGTCTACGAGAAGGCTTCCGACGGCTTCGCGGAGCGGTATCTGGAAATGCTCGCCGCCGGCGGCACCAAGCACCATGCGGAGCTGCTCGCCCCGTTTGGCCTCGATGCCCGCGATCCGGCCTTCTGGCAGACCGGCCTCAACCTCATCGACCGCATGATCTCCGAGCTGGAGAGCATGGAGGGCTGAGCGGACCCGGGCCTTGCGCGCCGCCTGAGAAAGCCGCTTGCGGACGCCTTGGGCTTTACCGATCCTCAACCCTGTTCGTTGAGGATCGGTTCATGAAGCCGCGGTCGGTCCTGATCCTCCTGACGCTGGCCGCGACCCTCCTGGCCGCGGCCCCGTGGCTGCGTGTTCCGCTGGCCCTCGTTTCCCAGGCTCTCGTTTCCCGGGCCTTGGCCCAGCCGGGCGCGCCCCCGCCAGCGGTGCCGCTGCCGCCGCCCGTCCCCAACCGCACCGGCATCGACACGGATGCGCTGAAGGCCGATGTGAGGGGCTCCGAGGAGGCCCAGCGCAAGCTCCGCGCCGACCTTGAAGCGGCGAAGGGCGATCGCGGCCGCCTCAATCAGATGCTGCTCGACACGGCCGCCCGCACCCGCGCGGTGGAGCAGCAGCTCATCGATGTGGAAGGCCGCATCGCCCAGCTGGACCGTTCCGCCGCAGACCTCAACACCTCCCTCGGCAAGCGCCGGGGCGTCCTCGCCCAGGTGCTGGCGGCCCTGATGCGCATGGGGCGCGAGCCGCCGCCTGCCATCCTCATGCGCCCGGACGATGCGCTGGACGCGGTGCGCTCGGCCATCCTGCTCGGCGCCCTCCTGCCGGAACTCAGGGTGGAGGCGGAGACATTGGCCTCCGACCTGTCCGAGCTGTCCCGGGTGCGTACCGAACTTGCGTCCGCTCGCGACAGCCTGACCAGCCTGCGCGCCGACCTCGACGAGGACAGCCGCCGCCTCGCCGTGCTGGTGGGCGAGCGCCAGAAGCGGCAGGCGGAGGAGCATCCGGTCGCTTCCGCCGACAAGGCGCAGGCGGAAAGCGTCGCCAAGGCCACGGGGGACGTGCACGATCTCGTGACGAGGCTGGAGAACGAGGTCGGTCCTTCCGCTAGGGCAGCTGATGCCGCGCAGGCGGTGACGCGCCCGCAGGAACCCGGGCGGCCCGACCTGACCGCGCTCAAGGACCCGGCGCGCCTGACGCCGGCCATCGCTTTCCCGCAGGCCAAAGGCTTGCTGCCGCTTCCGGTGGCCGGCGTGACGTTGCGGAATTTCGGGGCGGCGGACGGGGTGGGAGGTACCGAGAAGGGCATCACCATCGCCACCCGCGCCGGTGCCCCGGTGAGCGCGCCGGCCGACGGCTGGGTGGTCTACGCCGGACCCTTCCGCAGCTATGGCCAACTCTTGATTATCAACGCGGGCGGTGGCTACCATATTCTGATGGCAGGCATGGAACGGATCACCGTGGACCTCGGCCAGTTCGTCCTCGCGGGCGAGCCGGTGGGGGTCATGGGGGGCCTGTCCCGTACCGTGGCCAATACGGTGCAGCGCGGTCCGGGGGGCATCGGTCCCGGGGGGAGTGGCACATCCGCCCAAAACGGCTCACCGTCGCCCGCAACGGCCACGGGACAGCCCCAATTGTATGTCGAGTTCCGAAAAGACGGGCTCTCGATCGACCCCACGCCATGGTGGGCGGCAACGGACAGTCAGAAGGTACGTGGATAATGCGTCGGACGTCTCTCTTTCTATTTGGCGTGGCGGCTGGCGCCCTCGTGGCGGTTGCAGCGGTCCAGCCACGGCTGATCCTCGGGACCGCGGCAGAGGCCGCGTCGTCCGATACCTACAAGCAGCTCAATCTGTTCGGCGACGTCTTCGAGCGCGTGCGCTCCGACTATGTCGAGAAGCCCGATGACGCCAAGCTGATCGAGGCGGCCATCAACGGCATGCTGCAGTCGCTCGATCCGCACTCCTCCTACATGGACGCGAAGAATCACCGCGACATGCAGGTTCAGACCCGCGGCGAGTTCGGCGGCCTCGGCATCGAGGTCATCATGGAAGACGGCCTGGTGAAGGTCGTCACCCCCATGGAGGGTACCCCCGCCGCCAAGGCCGGCGTGCTCTCCGGCGACCTCATCGCCAAGCTCGACGGCGACCAGGTTCAGGGCATGACCCTGAATGAGGCGGTGGACAAGATGCGTGGGCCGGTCAACACGCCCATCACGCTCACCATCCTGCGCAAGGGCGTCGAGAAGCCCATCGAAGTGAAGCTGGTGCGCGACACCATCAAGCTTCAGACGGTGCGCTCGCGCGTCGAGGCGGATGACATCGCCTATATCCGCATCAATTCCTTCACCAACGAGCAGACCTTCGAGACCCTGAAGAAGGCCATCGAAGACCTGACCGCGAAGATCGGCCCGGACAAGATCAAGGGCTACATCATCGACCTGCGTAACAACCCCGGCGGCCTGCTCGATCAGGCGGTGGCGGTGTCCGATGCGTTCCTCGAGCGTGGCGAGATCGTCTCCACCCGAGGCCGCAACCCGGAAGAAACGCAGCGCTTCAACGCCCGCGGCGGCGACCTCACCAAGGGCAAGCCGGTGATCGTGATGGTGAACGGCGGCTCTGCCTCGGCCTCCGAGATCGTCGCCGGCGCGCTGCAGGATCACAAGCGGGCGACGATCCTGGGCTCGCGCACCTTCGGCAAGGCCTCGGTGCAGACCATCATCCCGCTCGGCCAGCAGGGCGCCCTGCGGCTCACCACGGCGCGCTACTACACGCCGTCGGGCCGCTCCATCCAGGCCAAGGGCATCGAGCCCGATATCGTCCTGGTGCAGGACCTGCCCGACGAGATGAAGCAGAAGCTCGGCGTTTCCACGGACTCGACCCGCGGCGAAGCCTCGCTGAAGGGCCACCTGAAGAACGGCGACGACGAGCAGACCGGCTCGCCCTCTTATGTCCCGCCGGATCCGAAGGACGACACCCAGCTGAAGCTCGCGGTCGAGCTGATGAAGGGCACCGTGAAGAACGCCGCCTTCCCGGCGACGCCGAACAAGTCCTCGCAGGCCAATTGATGCCCTGACGGAAGCTGACCGGCGCGCCGTTCAGCATCTGCCTAGACTTTAGGCAAATGCCCCGTCCGAATGCTCGGACGGGGCATTTTGCGTTCTGGGACTGCGCCGGGCAGCGATCGCCATCAAGGGTTGGTCCGGTCCGGCCGGCTCGCGGCGGTATTGCATGCACGCTGGCATACCGCTTGCTCCTCAGGGGGCGATGGCGCGCTCGCGCCGCCCACGGAGTTTCGGTTCCGCCATGCAGGCAACCCGCAGATCTTTCCTTTCCCGGACCCTGGCCGGCGCCGCCTTGGGCAGCGCGATGGTCCTTGGCCTTGCCGCTGCCCCCGCGCATGCGGAAGCTCTCGATGACATCCTCAAGGCCGGTGTCATCAAGATCGCCGTGCCGCAGGACTTCCCCCCGTTCGGTTCGGTGGGCACCGACCTCAAGCCCGTGGGCTACGACATCGACGTCGCCAACCTCATCGCCAAGGGCCTCGGCGTGAAGGCCGAGCTGGTGCCGGTGTCGAGCGCCAACCGCATCCCCTACCTGCAGACCAAGAAGGTCGATCTCGTCATCTCCAGCCTGGGCAAGAACCCCGACCGCGAGAAGGTGATCGATTTCTCGGTGGCCTACGCGCCCTTCTTCAACGGCATCTTCGGCCCGGCCGACGTGAAGGTGGAGAAGGTGGAGGACATCGCCGGCATGACGGTGGGCGTCACTCGCGGCTCGGTGGAAGATCTGGAGCTGACCAAGGTCGCCCCGCCCACCGCCGACATCAAGCGCTACGAGGACAACAACTCCACCATCTCGGCCTTCCTGTCCGGCCAGGTGAAGGTGGTAGCGACCGGCAACGTGGTGGCCGCGGCCATCCTCGCCCGCAACCCGCCGAAGAAGCCCACAGTGAAGGTGCTCATCAAGAACTCGCCCTGCTTCGTCGGCCTGAACAAGGACGAGCCGAAGCTGCTGGAGAAGGTCAACGCCATCCTCACCGCGGCCAAGGCCGACGGCGCGTTGGAAAAGATCTCCGAGAAGTGGCTCGGCGCCCCGCTTCCCAAGGACCTCTGAGGACGCAGCTCCCTGCCCGGTGACGGGGCAGGGAGCGATCCACGGGCACTGCGCCATCGGGGAACCAGCCGAACATGGCCTACAGTTTCGATTTCTCATCCCTGGCCGACTACGGGCCGGTGCTGGTGAAGGGTGTCGCCATCACCGTGGAGCTGATCGTGGTCGGCGGTGCCCTCGGCGTCGGGCTTGGCATCGCCTGCGCCTGGGCGAAGGCGCTGGGGCCACGCTGGCTCCGGCCCATCGTCTCGGCCTATGTGGAGCTGATCCGCAACACGCCGTTCCTGATCCAGCTGTTCTTCATCTTCTTCGGTCTGCCGGCGGTCGGCGTGGGGCTCACCGAGATGCAGGCGGCCATCCTCGCCATGGTCATCAATCTCGGTGCCTATGCCTGCGAGATCATCCGCGCCGGTATCGAGGCGACGCCGCGCGGCCAGTTCGAGGCCGGTGCCAGCCTCGCCATGAGCCCGATCCAGACCTTCCGCCACGTGGTGCTGGTGCCGGCACTGCAGAAGATCTGGCCGGCGCTGACCTCGCAGATCGTCATCGTCATGTTCGGCTCGGCGGTGTGCTCGCAGATCTCGGTGGAGGAGCTGACCTTCGCCGCAAACTTCATCCAGTCGCGGACGTTCCGCGCCTTCGAGTCCTACATCGTCGTGACGGTGCTCTATCTGCTGCTGGCGGTGCTGCTGCGCCAGGTCATGCGGGGGCTCGGGCTGTTTCTCTTTCCGCGCCGGAGGAAGACGACATGACCCAATTCTCCACCTGGGACATCGTCTCCAACCTGCTACTGGCGGCACGCTGGACCGTGCTGCTCTCCATCCTCGCCTTCATCGGCGGCGGCGTGGTGGGGCTCATGGTGCTCTACTGCCGCATCGCCCGCAAACCGTGGTTGCAGCGGGCCGCCAATCTCTACATTGAGCTGTTTCAGGGCACTCCGCTGCTGATGCAGCTGTTCCTCATCTTCTTCGGCCTGCCGCTGATGGGTCTCGACGTCTCGCCCTGGGCGGCGGCCTTCGTCTCGCTGACGCTCTGGACCTCCGCCTTCCTCGCCGAGATCTGGCGCGGCTGCGTCGAGTCCATCCCGAAGGGGCAGTGGGAGGCCTCCTCGTCGCTGGCCATGAGCTTCTTCGAGCAGTTGCGCTACGTGGTGCTGCCCCAGGCTCTGCGCATCGCCGTGCCGCCCACGGTGGGCTTCTCGGTGCAGGTGGTGAAGGGAACGGCGCTGACCTCCATCATCGGCTTCGTGGAACTCTCCAAGGCCGCCACCATCATCACCAACGCCACGTTCGAGCCGTTCACCGTCTACGGCTTCGCCGCCCTCATCTATTTCGTGCTGTGCTGGCCTCTGTCGAAGAGCAGCCAGCTTCTCGAAAGGAAGCTGAATGTCGCTCATCACCATCACTGAGGTCAGGAAGAGCTTCGGCCAGAACGAGGTCCTGAAGGGAATCAACCTCGACGTGGCGGCCGGCGAGGTCATCGCCATCATCGGCAAGTCGGGCTCGGGCAAATCGACCCTTCTGCGCTGCATCAACGGGCTTGAGACCATCAACGACGGTTCCATCACCGTCGCCGGCGCCCAGCTGGCGCCGGACGAGGTGCACCTGCGTGCGCTCCGGCTCAAGGTCGGGATGATCTTCCAGGGCTTCAACCTGTTTCCCCACCTCACCGCCGGGCGCAACGTGATGCTCTCGCCCATGGTGGTGAAGAAGGTGTCGCAGAAGGAGGCCGAGGCCGAGGCGCGGGTGCGCCTGGAGCAAGTCGGCCTTGCCCACAAGTTCGACGCCTATCCCGACGAGCTGTCCGGCGGCCAGCAGCAGCGCGTTGCCATCGCCCGCGCCCTGGCCATGAAGCCGCTGGCGCTGCTGTGCGACGAGATCACCTCCGCGCTCGACCCCGAACTCGTCAACGAGGTGCTGGCGGTGGTGAAGAAGCTGGCCGAGGAGGGGATGACCCTCCTCATGGTCACGCACGAGATGCGCTTCGCACGGGAAGTGTGCGACCGGGTGGTGTTCATGCACCAGGGGCGGGTGCATGAGATCGGTCCGCCGGAAGAAGTATTTGCGAATCCTCAAACGGCGGAGCTCAGGCAGTTTCTCGGCCAAAGCTGAGGCCGCCGTGGGGATTGCGTTACGGTCAAGCCTGTCGCGGTGCGGCAATGCGGCCTATGCGCCATCCTCCCGTCATGTTGCCGCCTTGATCTGCCTGTGTTAGGCACTCCGGGATTTCGAGGGACGGGTTAAGCCCCCTCGCGAGATCGCACAATTTTATTCCCAACAGATCAAGGGCTTGGGGAGAGGTGACGCAAGGTGCGTGACCGGCCCTGGAAGTCCGAGAGAGGTGCGGGGTGGCGGATACGATCGTGTCAGGCATGGCGGGGCGCTATGCGACCGCGCTGTTCGAACTGGCGGGCGAGGCCGGTGCCGTCGATTCCGTTAAGGCGGATCTCGATCGCCTGTCGGCTCTGATTGCTGAAAACGCGGATCTGGCGCGGCTGGTGAAAAGCCCGGTCTTTTCGGCCGAGGAACAGCTCAAGGCCATCTCCGCGGTTCTTGGTCAGGTGGGCATTTCCGGCCTCGCCGGAAATTTCGTGAAGCTGGTGGCGCAGAACCGCCGCCTGTTCGCGTTGCCCAGGATGATTTCCGACTATGCCGCCCTCGTGGCCGCCCAGCGCGGTGAGACGACGGCGGAAGTGACGGTGGCTGCTCCCCTGAGCGACACCCACTTCGCCGCGCTCAAGGACGCGTTGGCGCAGCAGACCGGCAAGGACGTGAACCTCGACGTCACCGTCGATCCGTCCATCCTCGGTGGTCTCATCGTGAAGCTCGGCTCCCGCATGGTCGACGCCTCGCTCAAGACCAAACTCAATTCTATCCGGCATGCGATGAAAGAGGTCCGCTGATGGACATTCGAGCCGCTGAAATCTCCGCCATCCTCAAGCAGCAGATCCAGGGTTTTGGCCAGGAGGCTGAAGTCTCCGAGGTCGGCCAGGTTCTCTCCGTCGGTGACGGCATCGCCCGCGTCTACGGCCTCGACAACGTCCAGGCCGGCGAGATGGTCGAGTTCGAGAACGGCACGCGCGGCATGGCGCTGAACCTCGAAATCGACAACGTCGGTATCGTGATCTTCGGCTCCGACCGCGAGATCAAGGAAGGCCAGACCGTCAAGCGGACCGGTGCCATCGTGGACGCCCCGGTCGGCAAGGGCCTGCTCGGCCGCGTCGTGGATGCCCTTGGCAACCCGATCGACGGCAAGGGCCCGATCATGTTCACCGAGCGTCGCCGTGTCGACGTGAAGGCGCCGGGCATCATCCCGCGCAAGTCGGTGCATGAGCCCATGCAGACCGGCCTCAAGGCCATCGACGCGCTGATCCCGATCGGCCGCGGCCAGCGCGAGCTGATCATTGGCGACCGCCAGACCGGCAAGACCGCCGTGGCGCTCGACGCCATCCTGAACCAGAAGCCCCTGAACGCCGGCGACGCTCCCGAGAGCCAGAAGCTCTACTGCGTCTACGTCGCGGTGGGCCAGAAGCGCTCCACCGTCGCGCAGTTCGTGAAGGTGCTCGAGGAGCAGGGCGCGCTGGAGTATTCCATCGTCGTCGCCGCCACCGCCTCGGACGCCGCGCCGATGCAGTTCCTGGCGCCGTTCACCGGCACCGCCATGGGCGAGTATTTCCGTGACAACGGCATGCACGCGCTCATCATCCATGACGACCTGTCCAAGCAGGCCGTGGCCTACCGCCAGATGTCGCTGCTGCTGCGCCGCCCGCCCGGCCGCGAGGCCTATCCCGGCGACGTGTTCTATCTCCACTCCCGCCTGCTGGAGCGTGCGGCCAAGCTGAACGACGCCCACGGCGCCGGTTCGCTCACCGCCCTCCCGGTCATCGAGACCCAGGCGAACGACGTGTCGGCTTACATCCCGACCAACGTCATCTCGATCACCGACGGCCAGATCTTCCTTGAGTCCGATTTGTTCTACCAGGGCATCCGCCCGGCGGTGAACGTCGGCCTCTCGGTGTCGCGCGTGGGCTCCTCGGCCCAGATCAAGGCGATGAAGCAGGTCGCCGGCAAGATCAAGGGCGAGCTCGCCCAGTATCGTGAGCTGGCGGCCTTCGCCCAGTTCGGCTCCGACCTCGACGCCTCCACCCAGAAGCTGCTCAACCGCGGCGCCCGACTGACCGAGCTGCTGAAGCAGAGCCAGTTCGCGCCGCTGAAGGTCGAGGAGCAGGTGGCGGTGATCTATGCCGGCACCAACGGCTATCTCGACCCGCTGCCGGTCTCCAAGGTCCGCGAGTTCGAGCAGGGCCTCCTCCTGGCGCTGCGCTCGCAGCATCCGGAGATTCTGGAAGCCATCCGGTCGTCCAAGGAAATCTCCAAGGACACCATGGAGAAGCTGACGAAGGCCATCGACGCCTTTGCCAAGAGCTTTGCCTGAACGGCGCCTGTTCCTCGAACCTGACGGACGGGCACCATGGCGAGCCTGAAAGACCTACGAAACCGCATCGCCTCGGTGAAGGCGACGCAGAAGATCACCAAGGCGATGCAGATGGTCGCCGCGGCGAAGCTGCGTCGCGCCCAGATGGCGGCGGAAGCGGCCCGTCCCTATGCCGAGCGCATGGAGACGGTGCTGGGCAATCTCGCCGCCGGTATCATCGGCGGCGGGCAGGCGCCCGTCCTCATCGCCGGCACCGGCTCCAGCGAGAAGCACCTGCTTCTGGTGGCGACCGGCGAGCGCGGACTGTGCGGTGCCTTTAACACCTCCATCGTCCGGCTCGCCCGCGAGCGGGCGCAGCAGCTGCTCGGCGAAGGCAAGGACGTCAAGTTCTTCTGCGTCGGCCGCAAGGGCTACGACCAGCTGCGCCGGACCTATCCCGACCGCATCATCGATCTGGTGGACCTGCGCTCGGTGCGCACCCTGAGCTTCAAGGATGCCGACGCCATCGCGTCGAAGATCCTCGCCCTGCTCGACCAGGGTGCGTTTGACGTGTGCACGCTCTTCTACGCCCAGTTCAAGAGTGTGATCTCGCAGGTGCCGACCGCCCAGCAAATCATCCCCGCCACCTTCGAGGCGCGGGACGCGGATGCGGCCGGTCCGGTCTATGAATACGAGCCGGCCGAGGAAGACATCCTCGCCGACCTCCTGCCCCGCAACATCGCGGTGCAGATCTTCCGCGCCCTCCTGGAAAACCAGGCGTCGTTCTACGGCTCGCAGATGAGCGCCATGGACAACGCGACGCGGAATGCGGGCGACATGATCAAGAAGCAGACGCTGATCTACAACCGGACGCGTCAGGCCATGATCACGAAGGAACTCATCGAAATCATCTCCGGCGCCGAAGCGCTCTGACCACGGCCTGGACGAGGACAAAGGACGACGAACATGGCGAACCCCACCGGACGCATTACCCAAGTCATCGGCGCCGTTGTCGACGTGCAGTTCGACGGCCACCTGCCGGAAATCCTGAACGCGCTCGAGACCACCAACCATGGCAACCGCCTGGTGCTCGAAGTCGCCCAGCATCTCGGCGAGAACACCATCCGCGCCATTGCGATGGACGCCACCGAGGGCCTCGTGCGCGGCCAGCCCGTGGCCGACACCGGCGCCCCGATCCAGGTGCCTGTGGGCGAAGCCACCCTCGGCCGCATCATGAACGTGATTGGCGAGCCGGTGGACGAACTCGGCCCGGTGATCGGCGACGGCAAGCGCGCCATCCACCAGCCGGCCCCGTCCTACGCGGACCAGTCCACGGAAGCGGAAATCCTCGTCACCGGCATCAAGGTGGTGGACCTGCTCGCGCCTTACTCCAAGGGCGGCAAGATCGGCCTGTTCGGCGGCGCCGGCGTGGGCAAGACCGTGCTCATCATGGAGCTCATCAACAACATCGCGAAGGCGCACGGCGGCTACTCCGTGTTCGCCGGCGTCGGTGAGCGCACCCGTGAGGGCAACGATCTCTATCACGAGATGATCGAGTCCAAGGTGAACGTGGATCCCCACGAGCACAACGGCTCGGCCGCCGGTTCCAAGTGCGCCCTCGTGTACGGCCAGATGAACGAGCCTCCGGGCGCCCGCGCCCGCGTCGCGCTCACCGGCCTCACCGTCGCCGAGCACTTCCGCGACCAGGGCCAGGACGTGCTGTTCTTCGTGGACAACATCTTCCGCTTCACCCAGGCCGGCTCGGAAGTGTCGGCGCTGCTCGGCCGCATTCCCTCGGCGGTGGGCTACCAGCCGACGCTGGCCACCGACATGGGCGCCCTGCAGGAGCGCATCACCACCACCACCAAGGGTTCGATCACCTCGGTGCAGGCCATCTACGTGCCCGCCGACGACCTGACCGACCCGGCGCCCGCCGCCTCCTTCGCCCATCTCGACGCGACGACCGTGCTCTCGCGCTCCATCGCCGAGAAGGGCATCTATCCGGCGGTGGACCCGCTGGACTCCACCTCGCGCATCCTCTCCCCGCTGGTCATCGGCGAGGAGCACTACAACGTGGCGCGCCAGGTGCAGCAGACCCTCCAGCGCTACAAGGCGCTGCAGGACATCATCGCGATCCTGGGCATGGACGAGCTCTCCGAAGAGGATAAGCTCACCGTGGCCCGCGCCCGCAAGATCGAGCGCTTCCTCTCCCAGCCCTTCCACGTCGCGGAAGTGTTCACCGGCTCCCCGGGCAAGCTCGTGGACCTGAAGGACACCATCTCCGGCTTCAAGGGCCTCGTCGAAGGCAAGTACGACTACCTGCCCGAGCAGGCCTTCTACATGGTCGGCTCCATGGAAGAAGCCATCGAGAAGGGCAAGAAGCTGGCCGCCGAGGCGGCCTGATCCGACGCAGGCGGCGGAGCGATCGCGATGAATATCAAGATCGTCTGCCTCGTGCTCGGGCTGCTGGCCGGTGGCATCACCGGCTGGCTCACCCGGCCCCAGGTGGCGGAACTGCGCCTCCCGGGCATCGACATCCGCGTTCAGGGAGAGGGGCCGCGCGGCGGCCTCACCTCCGAGCAAACCCGCCACATCCTGCTTGCGGCCGTGGTGGGCGCGATCATCGGCCTGGGCGTCGGCTTCGTCGCCGAGCGCCGCCGCTGATCGGACCGAAGATTTCACGGAGCCATCCGGCTCCCACCCATGGCGGAGCCGTTCCGCCGGCCTGATCCTCCCGAGGGTAGCCGGCAGGCTCCCGCGGGACCCCCGGCGGGGACGACCCGGAGATTGAACAGATGGCGACCTTACCTTTTGAGCTGGTCTCCCCCGAGCGCCTCGTCTTTTCCGGCGCCGTGACCGAGGTGATCGTGCCGGGCGCGGAAGGCGAGTTCGGCGTGCTGGCCGGCCATGCGCCGTTCATCGGCATGCTCAAGCCCGGCATCCTCACCATCAAGGCCGATGGCGGCGCCCGCCGCTATTTCGTCCGCGGCGGCTTCGCCGAAGTGAATCCGGCCGGCCTCACCATTCTCGCCGAAGAGGCGAAGCCGCTGGAGGAGCTGGATCTTGGCGCTCTCGCCCAGCAGATCCAGGACGCCCGCGAGGACGTGAACGACGCCACCGGCGACGATGCCAAGCAGCGCGCGTCCCGTCACCTCGCCGACCTCCAGCAGGTCTATGAGGCGCTGGAGCGCGACCGGACCGGCGCTACCACGCACTGAGCACCGATACCAGCGCGACATTTCGGGAAGGCCCGGGCCAAAAGCCCGGGCCTTTTCTTTGCCCGGACCTCTGCTTGGCGCGGCCTCGCGCCCGAGCGCGGTTGTCCTCACCAGTGCGGCGTGCTCAGCTTCCCCGAGGGGGGCGACACCATGACCGCCGGAGACGCGATGCGGACCGAACGACAGCCGGCCATTGCGCATGCCCCGAGCCGGCGGAGCGTTCTCGCAAGCCTCGCTGCGGCGGCCGGCAGCGTCCTGTCGCTCTTCCCTTCCGAGTCGCGCGCCGAGGCGGTACTGGGGCCGCCGCGCCCGGAGGATGAAGAGCTGATGCGCGAGGCCATCGCGCTCGCGGCACAGTCCGACTTCCCGTTCGGCGCGGTGATCACGCGGGGCGGGGTGATTCTCTCCCGGGGACCGAATCTCGGCCGGCAGCTGAACGATCCCACCGCCCATGCCGAGATGGTCGCCATCCGCCGCTTCCTCGCCGCGCGGCCGGCGGACGAACTGAAGGGCGCGACCATCTACGCCTCCGCCGAGCCGTGCCCCATGTGCATGGGGGCGATTCTCTGGTGCGGGATCCACCGCGTGGTCTTCGGCGCCTCGCTGGAGCAGGTGGCGGCCAAGTATGGCCGGCAGCCGCAAATCGGAATGCCAGCGCTGGATGTGGCCCGGACCATGGCCGAGGCCGCGCCTTTCCTGAAGGTGGAGATCACTGGCGGAGTGCTTGCGCCCGAGGCCCTCGCCCTGTTCGACAAGAATTGAATTAATACGATCGATTTAATATTAGAAATGCTGGTATGCTTCTTGCGGCTTGGAAGCCGTCCAAACGGGAGATATCCAGCATGCAGACTGCCCCCCTGCACGCCAAACCAGTGCCCGCAGCCTCACCCCTTCTGGCCGGGTCCAACCCTGCGCAGGCGCTGCTCCTCACCGAAAATGCCGCGCTGACCAACGGGCCGCCGCTGCTGTTCCAGCGTCTCACGGCCAAGGAGCGCGAGGAGGTGCTGAGGGAGGGGCAGAAACGCGTCGTCTATCGCGGGAAGATGCTGTTCTCCCAAGGCACGCCGCACGATGGCATCTTCCTCATCGAGAGCGGTCGCATCCGGGTTTTCTACATCGCTCCGTCGGGACGGGAGATCACGCTCGCCTACTGGAGCGCGGGCAATTTCGTGGGCGGGCCGGAGCTGTTCGGGCAGGGCCAGCACGTCTGGTCAGGGGTCGCGGCGACCAACAGCGTGGTGGTCCACCTGACCGGAAAGACCCTGCGCCGGCTGATCGCCCAGATACCGGGCTTCGCCATCGGCCTCATCGAGGGGCTCACCTTCAAGGGCAAATGCTATTCGGCTCTTGCCCAGATGCTGGGCACCCGCTCCGTCACCGAGCGTCTCGCGCACCTGCTCATCCATCTCGCCGACACCTATGGCGTGAAGGAAGAGGGCGCCATCGCCATCGGCTCAGCCTTCACCCACGCAGATCTTGCACACATGGTGGGCGCCACCCGCCAGTGGGTGACGATCAGCCTCAAGCGCTTGCAGGAGCAGGGGGTTCTGAAAGCGGAGAAGGCCAAGATCGTGGTCTACGACCTGGACGCGCTCCACGTGATGCGCGGCGACCGGTGAGGCCGGGGGCCGTTCGGAGACCCGGAGATGTGCGGTTTGATGAAAAATCAGGCGGGTCCGCAAAGGAGGCAACTAATCGACACCTCGGCCGCATCTTCCTTTGAACGGATCGAACCTGACGCCTGAAGATCACCGTCGAGAGCCGTCTTAGCCCCGAGAGGTGGATCTGATGAACCCGTTTCGCCCGAACGTTCTTCGCAGCATTGCCGTCGCCCTCGCAACCTCCTGTGCCGTTGTTCCGGCCGCGGCCGAGACCATCAACATCGGCATCGGGACGCAGGACACCACCACCAACACGGTGACCACCGGCGTCGTCATCAAGGAGCTGAAGCTTCTCGACAAATATCTGCCGAAGGACGGCAAATATGCCGGCGCGACCTACAACATCGAGTGGCAGAACTTCACCTCCGGCCCGCCCGTCACCAACGGCATGATGGCCGACAAGCTCCAGTTCGGGGGCATGGGCGATTATCCGCTGGTGGTGAACGGCTACACCTTTCAGTCCAATCCCCAGTCCAAGTCCCAGCTCATCGCGGTCGGTGCCTACAACATCTACGGCTCCGGTAACGGCGTGGTCGTGAACAAGGAGTCGCCCTATTACGAGCTGAGCGACCTGAAGGGGAAGGTGGTGAGCGTGCCGTTCGGGTCGGCGGCCCACGGCATGATCCTCAAAGCCATGCAGGACAAGAACTGGCCGGCCGATTACTTCCGGCTGGTGAGCCAGTCGCCCGAGGTGGGTTCCACCAACCTGCAGGAAAAGAAGATCGACGCCCACGCCGATTTCGTCCCCTTCGCCGAGCTGCTGCCGTTCCGGGGCTTCGCCCGAAAGATCTTCGACGGCGTGGAGACCAACGCCCCCACCTGGCACGGCGTGGTGGTGCGCACGGACTTTGCCGAGAAGTATCCGGAGGTCGTGGTCGGCTACATCAAGGCGGTGATCGAGGCCAATGACTGGGTCCGCAAGAACCCGAAGGAAGCCGCCGAGAAGATCGCCAAGTGGACCGGAATCGACAAGGAAGTCGTCTACATCTTCCTCGGCCCGGGCGGGATCATGACCATGGACCCCACCATCAAGCCGCAGCTGGTGGAAGACGCCGCGCAGGACGCCGCCGTGCTCCAGAAGCTGGGACGGATGAAGGAGTTCGACGTCAAGGCCTGGGTCAACGACACCTACGTCCGCCAGGCCTACAAGGAACTCGGGCTTGACTACGAGGCGCAGCTGAAGAGCCTCGCGAACTACGAGATCGCCGGCGACGACAGCTTCTGCAAGGTCAAGATCTCCGAGCCGCGCAAGGCGGGCGAGATCTGGGTGGAGGGCGAGGGCATCAAGCCCTATTCCAGCGCCGCCTGCACCCTCGGGGCGCTCGCCGACCTGAATGCGGCCGGCAAGAAGATCAACATGACCTATCTGTTCGACACCGCCCGCGGCATCAAGCTGTTCGCGACGGATGCCTTCTATGCCGTCTCCACCAAGGACGGAAAGACCGAGATCCAGCCCTTCATGCTGAAGGCCGATGCCGAGGCGGCGGCGGCCAAAGGCGGCGGCAAGGTGCTGCCCTTCACCGATGCGCTGAAGGCCGCGTCCGGGGCTCGCGGGTGAGCGCCATGAACAGCATTGCCATGACGTCCGCGGCAAAGTCCGCGCCCATCACCGCCCCGTTCCACCTCGCGGGCGACGGCGGGGCGGTGCATCGGTCGGCCGCGCCCGGTCACATCGTGCTGCGGCCGGAGCGAGACGCGGTGGCGGCGACGCCGGCGCCGGACCGGTCCGTCGCAGGGCGCGCGCGGCGCTGGCTGAAGCTCAATGCCCACACCATTCGCGCCACGCTGCTCGGGGCGCTGGCCATCGGCCTGTTCATCCTCGCCTGGCATGTGGTGACGGTGAACCGCATGACCTTCTACGTGCGGTTCCTCAACGTGCCCTCGCCCGAGCAGGTGCTGGAGAGCGCCCGCACGGCGTTTTCCACCGGCGCGTTCCTCAACCACATCTACATTTCCTGCCGGCGCATCTTCATCGGCTTCGCGCTGGCCGCCGTGGTGGCGGTGCCGCTGGGCCTGCTGATGGGGCGCTTCCAGCTGCTGAAGGAGTTCGTCTTTCCCGTCTCGGAGGTGTTGCGGCCCATCCCGGCCATCGCCTGGGTGCCCATGTCCATCATGCTGTGGCCGACCAACGAGGAAAGCATCGTCTTCATCACCTTCCTCGGCTCGTTCTTCCCCATCCTCCTCAACACGCTGCACGGCATGGCGAACGTGGACGAGGTGCTGGTGCGCGCCGCCCGCTGCCTCGGCGCTACCGAGCGGGCGACGTTCCGCGAGGTCTATTTCCCCGCGGTGCTGCCGCAGGTCTTCACCGGCCTCACCGTGGGCATGGGTGTCGCCTGGGTCTCGCTGATCGCGGCGGAGATGATCTCCGGCCAGTTCGGCATCGGCTATTTCACATGGGAGGCCTACTCCCTGGTGCAGTATCCGGACATCGCGCTGGGCATGATCACCATCGGCGTGCTCGGCCTCGCCTCCTCGTTTCTCATCCGCATCGCGGGCCGGGCCGTGACGCCCTGGTCGCGCGCCAAGTGAGGCCATCATGGCGATCCCCGCGACCGCGCCGACGAGGACCGGCCTCATCGAGGTCTCCGACTTCAACCTCGCCTACGACACCATCGACGGTGCCGTCATCGCGGTGCGCGATGCGGACCTCGTGGTGAATCCCGGCGAGTTCGTTTCCATCATTGGGCCGTCGGGCTGCGGCAAGTCCACGTTCCTCAATGCGGTGGCGGGCTTCCTCAAGCCCACGTCCGGCACGGTCAGGGTGGATGGCGAGCCGGTGAAGGGGCCGTCCGCCGACCGTGGCATGGTCTTCCAGCAATATTCGCTCTTCCCCTGGAAGACGGTGCGGGAGAACGTGGAGTTCGGCCTCAAGATGCGCGGCATGGGCAAGTCCGAGCGCGCGGTCGCCGCGCGGACCCTGCTCGGCCTCGCCGGCCTGTCCGCCTTCGAGGACCATTATCCCGATCGCCTCTCCGGCGGCATGAAGCAGCGCGTGGGCATCGTCCGGGCGCTCGCCACCGGGCCGAAGGTGCTGCTGCTGGACGAGCCGTTCGGCGCGCTCGATGCGCAGACGCGGGTCATCATGCAGCAGATCCTCACCAACCTGTGGCAGCGGCTGGGCATCTCGGTGCTGTTCGTCACCCACGACATCGACGAGGCGATCTTCCTCTCCGACCGCATCTATGTGATGACCGCCCGCCCAGGCACCATCAAGGCCGAGGTGACGGTGCCCCTGCCGCGTCCGCGCGATGCGGCCCTCCAGCTCTCGCCGGAATTCGTGCAGCTCCGGGCCGATCTCGGCGCCCTCATCCGCGAGGAAAGCCTGAAGGCCATGGGCGGCGAGCTGAACGAGGACGCGCTGAAGGGCCTCGCGGTGAACCTCAACGGCGCGAACCTCGCCGAGGTGGTGTGAGGCTGGCGCGCCATTGCCCTGTTGCCGTCGCCCTCCGGCTTGACCGGAGGGCCTATCTTTCCACCCTCTCTGGCTTGGTAAGACAGGGACCAACGTTGGCAGGGGTCCTCCGGTCAAGCCGGAGGACGACGGCGTTTGACGTGGCACTTTCCACATCTTCACGTACTCAAAAAATCCGCAATTAATTGACCCTGCAAGGCCTTAGTCCTCAAGAGCGCGGCACCCTCCGGCTAAAATAAAGATCGAACAACAACCGGACCTGCCCCATGGCCTACGTCGTCACCGACAAGTGCATCCGCTGCAAATTCATGGATTGCGTCGCCGTCTGCCCGGTGGACTGCTTCTATGAGGGCGAGAACATGCTCGTCATCAAGCCCGACGAGTGCATCGACTGCGGCGTCTGCGAGCCGGAATGCCCGGCCGCCGCCATCTCCGCCGACAGCGATCCGGCGGCCGCGCCGTGGATCGCGCTCAACGCCGAATATGCGGCCCTGTGGCCGAACATCGCCGAGAAGAAAGAGCCGCCGGCGGATGCCGCGCAGTGGATGAACGTGGACGGCAAGTTCGAGAGCGCCTTCTCCCCGGCACCGGCTGAGGCGTGAGGCGACCATGAGCAACCTGAACACCGAGACCGTGCTCGAGGTCCGCCACTGGACCGACCGCCTCTTCTCCTTCACCGCCACCCGCGACAGCGCCTTCCGCTTCAAGAGCGGCCAGTTCACCATGATCGGCCTTGACGTGAACGAGAAGCCGCTGCTGCGCGCCTATTCGCTCGCCTGCGCGCCGCACGAGGAGCAGCTGGAATTCTTCTCCATCAAGGTGCCGGACGGGCCGCTCACCTCCCGCCTTCAGATGCTGAAGCCGGGCGATCCCATCCTCGTCGGACGCCGGCCCACGGGCACGCTGCTGCTGGACAATCTCAAGCCGGGCAAGCGCCTGTATCTTCTGGCAACGGGCACCGGCCTTGCGCCCTTCGTCTCCATCGCCAAGGACCCGGAGGCCTATGAGCGGTTCGAGCACATCATCCTGGTCCACGGCTGCCGCGAGGTGGCGGAACTCGCCTATGGCGAGCAGGTGGTGGCGGATCTGAAGGCCCACGATTTCCTTGGCGAATACGCGCAGGCGCAGCTGCTGCATTATCCCACCGTCACCCGCGAGCCGTTCCGCAATCGCGGCCGTGTCACCGACCTCATGGAGAGCGGCCAGCTGTTCGCCGACCTCGGCCTGCCGGACCTCGATGCCGAGCACGACCGGGTGATGCTGTGCGGCTCGCCGCAAATGATCGCCGACACCAAGGCGCTGCTGGAAACCCGCGACTTCGTGGAGGGCGCGGGCAACCGGCCGGAGACCTACGTGGTGGAGAAGGCCTTCGCCGAGCGCTGAGCGTTGCACATTGCAAAATCGTGCAACGGGCCGGTAACGATCCGAAGCTAGGCTGTCGCGCCAGATCCCGATGATGGAGATGCTGGTGTCGATACGTGTCGAACTTGGATCGCGCCTGCGCGCAGTGGCCGGAGCGGCCGTCATGCTGGCCGGCGTTCTCGCCGCCGGAGCCGCCGCGGCGGCCCAGCCGGCGGTGGCCGTGACGAACGTGAACCTGCGGGCCGGTCCCAGCACCAGCTTCCCGACCGTCGTCACTGTGCCGGCGGGTGCGGCGCTCGCGACCTACGGCTGCCTCGCAGACTACTCTTGGTGCGATGTCGCGCTGGGCAACGTGCGCGGCTGGATGGCGGCGCAGTACATCAAGGTCGTGCCCTCCGCCGGCGCCTCGCCGGTGGTGATGACCGCTGCGGTCGCGGCGGGCCTCGGCATCGCCGCGGTGGCGTTCAACCAGTCCTACTGGAACACCCACTATGTGGGTCGTCCGTGGTATGGTCAGTGGAACCGCTATTACGGACCCTACGCGCGCGGCCCGGTCGGGCATGTGGGCGCCACCCGCTGCTACAACGGTGCCTGCCGCCACGTTGGCGCGACGCGCGGCCCGGCCGGCAACACGGTGGTGCGGCGCGGCGTGGTGGTCCGATAATCGGATTCACCGATCAATTGTAGAAAAACAACTCGTTTGATCGATCCATGGCCGGGGGCCATCCTCGTCTCAAGAGGACCCCCTGCCATGACCGACAAGCACCTGACCGATCCCGCTCTCATTCCCCCCGCGCCCGCGGTGTCCGCGTCCGCCGCTGGCGGCCCACTCGTGACGGCCTTCGGCGGCATCCTGCCGGGCCTCGCCTATACAGTGGTGATCGCGGCGGCGGCCTATGCCATCCGCCAGGTGCCGGGCATGGGGCTCGTCAGCCCGCTCATCCTCGCCATCGTCATCGGCATGGCGCTGCACAACATCTTCGGCACGGCGGCCATCATCAAGCCCGGCGTGAAGTTCGCGCTCCGGCGCATCCTGCGCTTCGCCATCGTGCTGCTGGGCCTGCAGCTCACCTTCGAGCAGGTGCGCTCGGTGGGCGTGGTGGGCTTCTCCATCGTCGCCTTCACCTTGTTCGCCACCTTCTTCGTCACCCGCTGGATCGGCCGCGCCATGGGCGTGGACCGGCAGCTCTCGGAGCTGATCGCCGCCGGCACCGCCATCTGCGGCGCTTCGGCGGTCATCGCCACCAACACGGTGACGCGCGGCTCGGACGAGGACGTGGCCTATGCGGTGGCCTGCGTCACCATCTTCGGCTCGCTCTCCATGCTGCTGATGCCGGCGCTGATGCCCTTCACCGGCTTCGACCCCCATGCCTTCGGCCTGTGGACCGGCGCCTCCATCCATGAGGTGGCGCAGGTGGTGGCGGCGGCCTTCCAAGGCGGCCAACAGGCCGGCGAGTTCGGCACCGTGGCGAAGCTGTCGCGGGTGATGCTGCTGGCGCCGCTCGTCATCGGCCTTGGGGCGGCGGCGGTGATGCGGGCGCGCGGCGACAAGTCGGCCGGCCATGCCAGCCCGCCCATGCCGTGGTTCGTGTTCGGCTTCATCGCCATGGTGATGGTCGCGTCCAGCGGCTACGTGCCGCCGGAGGTGAAGATGCCGGTGGCCACCACCACCACCTTCCTCCTCGCCGTCGCGCTGGGCGCCATGGGGCTGGAGACCGACATGCGCAAGCTGAGGCTGAAGGGCATCAAGCCGCTCCTGCTCGGTGCCGCCGCCTGGCTCTTCATCTCGGCGCTGAGCTTTATCCTCATCAAGACCTTCATGTGATAGCAAAGGCCCGTGGGCGTCGCTCACGGGCCTTTGTTCATGCCCGAGCGTCGCCCGAGCAGAGCGGGACGGTCGGGCGGAATGACGCTGGAGCAACTGAAGGTCTTCGTCGCCGTCGCCCGCGCGCTCCACATGACCCGCGCGGCCGAGATGCTGAACATGACCCAGTCGGCGGTCAGCGCTTCTGTGGCGGCTCTTGAAGCCTCCTGCGGAGTCGCCCTCTTCCATCGCGTCGGACGCCGCATTGAGCTGACCGAGGCCGGCCGCGTCTTCGTCCCCGAAGCGGAAGCGGTCCTCGCCCGCGCCGGGGCGGCCGAGACCATCCTTGCCGACCTGTCCGGCCTCAGGCGCGGCCGGCTCTCCATCCATGCCAGCCAGACCATCGCCAATTACTGGCTCGGCCCGCTGCTCAACCGTTTTCACGAGCTTTATCCCGACATCGCGCTGGAAGTGGTGATCGGCAACACCGCGCAGGTCGCCGCCGCCGTGCGGGCGGGCGAGGCGGACGTGGGCTTCGTGGAAGGCGAGGTGGAGGAAGCGCTGCTGGCGCGGGTCGCGGTGCCCGGCGACCGGCTGGTGCTGGTGGTGGCGGCGCACGATCCGCGCGCCGAGTTCAAGGCGCTGACCCCGGCCGATCTCCTCGACATGCCCTTCGTGCTGCGCGAGCCGGGCTCGGGCACGCGGCAGGTGTTCGAGGATGCCCTGCGCGCCTCCGGCCTCGATCCGTCCCAGCTGAAGGTGGTGCTGGAGCTGCCGTCCAACGAGGCCGTGGTGAGCGCGGTCGCTGCCGGGGCGGGCGCGACCGTCATTTCCGATCTCGTCACCGCCTCGGGCCTCGCCATGGGCACGCTGAAACAGCTGCCGCTCACCTTGCCGGCCCGGCGCTTCTACGCCCTGCGCCATGCCGACCGCTACAATTCGCGGGCGGCGCAGGCGCTGCTGGCGCTGGTGCGCGAGCCGGAGGCGGTGCCGGGGATCGCCCCGGCCGCGCCGCCGGTCAGCCGCCCGCGGCCTCGAGCTCGGCGCTGACCTCCAGCCATTCCTCTTCCGCCTGCGCCAGCTTCTCGGCCGCCTCGGCCCGTTCCTTGGCGAAGCGGGCAGCGTCCAGGGGCTTGGCGGCATGTAGGCCGGCGTCGGAGAGCTTCGTGTCCAGTCCCTCGATCTGCTTCGTCAGCTTTTCCACGGCGCCTTCCAGCTCGCGGATGCGCTTCTTGAGCGGGCCGGTGGCGATGCGGCGCGGGGCAGGGGCGGCTTCCGCCTTGGTCTCGGAGCGGTCCTTGCGCCCCTTGTCGGTCATGCGGTCGCCGTCGGAGCGGGAGAGAACCTCACTCTTGTACTGGTCGAGATCGCCGTCATAGGCCTTCACGGTGCCGCCCGAGACGCGCCACAGCTGCTCCGCGCAAGCTTCCAGCAGGTGCCGGTCGTGGGAGACGAGGATGACCGCGCCGGGGAAGTCGTTGATGGCCTCGATGAGCGCCGCGCGCGCCTCGATGTCGAGATGGTTGGTGGGCTCGTCGAGGATGAGCAGATGCGGTCCGCGGAAGGTGGCGAGCCCCAGCAGCAGGCGCGCCTTCTCGCCACCGGAGAGGGAGGACACCTTGGTGTCCGCCGCCCCGCCGGAAAAGCCCATCTCCGCCGCGCGCGCCCGCACCCGCGCCTCGGGCGCGTCGGGCATGAGGCGCCGCACGTGCTGGGCGGGGCTGTCGCCGGGGATCAGCTCGTCGATCTGGTGCTGCGCGAGGTAGGCGACTTCCAGCTTGTCGGCGCGCACCACCCGGCCGCTTTCCTCCTTCAGCCGGTCGGCGAGGAGCTTGGCGAAGGTGGACTTGCCGTTGCCGTTGGGGCCGAGGAGCGCGATGCGGTCGTCCTCGTCGATGCGCAGATTGAGGTTTTGCAGGATCGGCCGGCCCGGCACATAGCCCACCGCCACCTTCTCCAGCACCACGATGGGCGGGGAGAGCAGCTTTTCCGGATGGCGGATGGAGATGGCCGCCGCCTCCTCGCTCACCTGCGCGGCCAAGGGCTCCATGCGGGCGAGGGCCTTGAGGCGCGACTGGGCCTGCTTCGCCTTGGTGGCCTTGGCGCGGAAGCGGGCGACGAAGGATTCCATGTGGGCGCGCTGCATCTCCTGCTTCTTGCGCGCCTTCTGATCCAGCAAGAGCCGCTCGCGCCGCTGCCGGTCGAAGGAGGAGAAGCCGCCCTTGTAGAGGGTCAGCTTCTGCCCGGTCAGATGGAGGATGTGGTCGACGCTCTCGTCCAGCAGGTCGCGATCATGGGAGATCAGGATCACCGTGCGCGGATAGTGCGCGAGGTAGTCCTGCAGCCACAACGTGCCTTCCAGATCGAGATAGTTGGTGGGCTCGTCGAGCAGCAGGAGGTCCGGCTCGGTGAACAGCAGCGCGGCGAGGGCCACGCGCATGCGCCAGCCGCCGGAGAATTCCGAGCAGGGCCGCTGCTGCGCGCTCTCGTCGAAGCCGAGGCCGGCGAGAATGGTGGCCGCCCGCGCCGGCGCCGCATGGGCGCCGATATCGAGAAGCCGCATCTCGATCTCGCCCATGCGGTTGGGGTCCTGCGTGGTCTCGCGCTCCTTGAGCAGCGCGGCGCGCTCCGTATCGGCGGCGAGCACGCGGTCGATCAGGCTGTCCGGCCCGGCCGGAGCCTCCTGCGCCACGCGGCCGATGCGGGTGCGGTTGGGCAGGCGGACGGCGCCGGATTCCAGCTCCAGCTCGCCAATGAGCGCCTTGAAAAGCGTGGTCTTGCCCGAGCCGTTGCGGCCGACCACGCCCACGCGCGCATTCTCGGGGAGGGCGACGGAGGCGTGGTCGATGAGCAGGCGCCCGGCAAGGCGCAGGGAAATATCGTCGAGAACGATCATGCCGGGCTTTTCGCAGGCGGGGCCGGGCAGGGCAAGATGGGGAAGCGTCCCGCCTCAGAGCGTCTCGCCGCGCAGCAGCTTCGGCACCTCGCCGGTGAGGCCGGCGGCATCCTTGATGAACAGGCCCTTGAGGCGGGGCAGGCGGTCCACCAGCCCGAGGCCCACGTCGCGGATCGCACGCAGGGCGTGGGAATGGTTGGAGAACAGGCGGTTGAGACCATCCGTCGCGACACCCATGGCCAAGGTGTCGAACCGCCGCCAGCGCTGGTAGCGCTCCAGCGTGGTGGGCGAGGCGAAGTCGAGGCCGACCCGCGCCGCGTCCGTCACCACCTCGGCGAGAGCGGCCACGTCGCGCAGGCCCATGTTGAGGCCCTGCCCGGCGATGGGATGGATGACGTGGGCGGCATCGCCCACCAGCGCGAGGCGGTCGCCGATGAAAGCGCGCGCCATGGCGAAGCCGAGGGGATAGGCGCGGGGCTTCGTCACCGGCTTCACCCAGCCCAGGCGATGGCCGAAGCGCTGCTCCAGCTCCTCCTGGAAGATGGCGGAGGGCAGGGCGAGGAGACGGTCCGCGTCGGCGGTGCGCTCGGTCCACACCACCGAACAGCGGTTGCCCGGCAAGGGCAGGATGGCGAACGGGCCGGCGGGCAGAAAATGCTCCTCGGCGCGACCTTCGTGCGGGCGCTCGTGCTCCACCACGAAGGTGATGCCGCTCTGCCCATAGCCCCACGACACCGTGGAAATGCCGGCCATCTCGCGAATGCGCGAACGCGCGCCGTCGCACGCCACCAGCAGGCCGGCGCGCAGCGGCACGCCCGAGGCGGACGCCAGTTCGACCCCGCCGCCCTCGCTGCGGAACGATGTCACCGCCTCTTCGCGCAGGTCGATGCCGGCGGAACGGGCGGCTGCCACCAGCGCCTGCTGCAAATCGAGGTTCGGCACCATGAAGGCGAAGGGCTCGCCCGGCTCCACATCGCCGTCGAAGGTGAGGAAGGTGGGGCGCGCCACGTCCTTGGTGCGGCTGTCTGTCACGACCATGGTGCGCATGGGCTCGGCCCTGGCGGCGATCTCGTGCCAGACACCGAGGCTGGTGAGCATGCGCCGGGCGCAGGCGGCGATGGCGGAGCAGCGCCCGTCATCCAGCCCGGCGCGCGAGAGGGTCGGGTCGTAAAGGGCGATGTCCGCATCCGGGCCGAGGCCCTGGCGCAAGGCGAGGGCGAGGCTCAGGCCCGCGAGGCCCCCGCCGACGATGGCGACGTCAGCCCGCTCCGCCTGTGCCCGTTCCGGCGCGCGATCGGCCGCGGCCGGGTTTGCGGACCAGCCGGTCTCCGGAAGCGGTGCGTTCGGGGAGCCCATGACCTTCACTCCTGATGATCGTTCGTCGTTCTACGCTGCCGGGGGGCGATTGGCTCGCCTATAGGGGAGACGGCTGACGTTTTGGGGTTGACGGTCGAGGCGTGGGCGTGGCGTCCTGCCCTCGACTGAACCGTGCGACCCGCATCCCGTTCCACCTTCTTTGATGCTGCCGCCCGCAGGGCGCGCAGCCATCGGCGAGCCCCTGAATGACCGGCCAGAATCCCGACGTGGAGAAGCTCCTCGGCATCCTTGACCTCGAGCCGCTCGAGATCAACCTGTTCCGGGGTCGCAGCGTATCGCCCACCGGGGGGCGGGTGTTCGGCGGCCAGGTGATCGCCCAGGCCCTCGTCGCCGCCCGCCGCACGGTGGAGGAGGCGCGCGTCACCCACTCCCTGCACGGCTACTTCCTGCTCGGCGGCGACCCCACCGTCCCGATCATCTACGACGTGGACCGCATCCGCGACGGCCGCTCCTTCACCACCCGCCGGGTGGTGGCGATCCAGCATGGCGAAGCCATCTTCAGCATGTCGGTGTCGTTCCAGAAGCCGGAGGAAGGCTTCACGCACCAGAGCCAGATGCCGGACGTGCCCCAGCCCGAGGATCTGCCCGGCGACGACGTTTGGCGCGAGCGCCTGCTGGCGCGCTTCCCCGGCGCCGCTGGTCGCGACTGGATGGCGCACCGGCCGCTGGAGGTGAAGCCCACCAGCCTGGACATGGCCTATCTCGGGTCGCCGGGGGCACGGCCGAGCATCTGGATCCGCGCCCGCGGCCCGCTGCCGGACGATCTGCCCATTCATCAGGCGGTGCTCGCCTATGCATCCGACCTGTCGTTGCTGCAGGCGGCGCTTCTGCCCCACGGCAAGTCCGTGTTCGACAAGGACGTGCAGGTGGCGAGCCTCGACCACGCGCTGTGGTTTCACCGCCCGTTCCGCGCCGACGATTGGCTGCTCTACACCCAGGAGAGCCCCGCCGCCTCGGCCGGGCGGGGATTCTGCCGCGGCGAGCTGTTCACCCGCGACGGGATTCTGGTCGCTTCTGCGGCACAGGAAGGCCTCATGCGGCCGGTCACGCCGCGCCCGTAGGCAGGCCTCGCCTTGCGCGCTGCAATGCGTCATCACGCAAGTGCGAACGAGATCTGTCGCTCTCGTGGGCGTTGAGATTAAAAAATAGGCACAAAAAGCGGCGAGCAGGCGGCGGAGCCCCTGCAAAGCGCGTCGTGGCGGAAAAATATGCACGGGACTCCCGGCATCCGCCGCAGTCCTCCTCTCTTGGCACGGTACTTGATTCCTCTGTCCGCAGGCTTGCCAGCCGCGGCGCGGATCTCCCCGACCCGCTCGGCGAAGCCGCCGCGAAAAACACCGCTCGGGCTTCATCGGGAAGCGCAGCGGCATCAGGGGACAGGGACCGATCCATGAAGATCGTCATGGCCATCATCAAGCCATTCAAGCTGGAGGAGGTGCGCGACGCCCTCACCGGTATCGGCGTGCACGGTCTCACCGTGACCGAGGTCAAGGGCTACGGGCGTCAGAAGGGCCACACCGAGATCTACCGCGGCGCCGAATATGCCGTGAGCTTCCTGCCGAAGCTGAAGATCGAGGTCGCTGTGTCCGCCGACCAGGTCTCCAAGGTGGTGGAGGCGATCACCGCGTCCGCCAAGACCGGCCAGATCGGCGACGGCAAGATCTTCGTCATCCCGATCGAGCACGCCGTGCGCATCCGCACCGGCGAGACCGACGCCGACGCCCTTTGAGCCTCATCTCTTTCACGGAGCATTCATCCATGACGTCCAAGACGTGGTCCCGCGTGGGGGTTCCCGCGCTTCTTCTGGCGCTGGCGGTAGCCGCGCCGGTACTGGCCCAGACGGCGCCGCCTGCGACTGATGCCGCAACCGCCGTTCCCGCCGCAGTCGCCGCCCCCACCGTGAACAAGGGCGACGTCGCCTGGATGCTCACGTCCGCGCTGCTGGTGCTGATGATGTCGGTGCCCGGCCTGTTCCTGTTCTACGGCGGCCTCGTGCGCGCCAAGAACATGCTCTCCGTGCTGATGCAGGTCGCCTACAGCGTGTGCATCGTCGGCCTCATCTGGGTGCTCTACGGCTACTCGCTCGCCTTCACCGGCGGCTCTCCCTTTGTCGGCGGCTTCTCCAAGGCGTTCCTTTCCGGCGTCACCGGCGAATCCCTCGCCGCCACCTTCTCGGTGGGCGTGGCCATTCCGGAGTGGGTGTACATCGCCTTCCAGATGACCTTCGCCATGATCACCCCGGCCCTCATCTTCGGCGCCTTCGCCGAGCGCATGAAGTTCTCCGCCGTGGTGCTGTTCGTGCCGCTGTGGGTCACCTTCGTGTACTTCCCCATCGCCCACATGGTCTGGTACTGGGCCGGCCCGGATGCGATCGACGCCGCCGCCAAGGCCCTCGCCGCCGCCACTGACGGCACCGCCAAGGCTGCCGCGCAGGCCGCGCTCGACGCCGTGAACGCGGACTCGGGCTACATCTTCCAGCTCGGCGCCATCGACTTCGCGGGCGGCACCGTGGTGCACATCAATGCCGGTATCGCCGGCCTCGTGGCCTGCATCATGGTCGGCAAGCGTCTGGGCTTCGGCAAGGAGGCGCTCTCGCCCCACTCGCTGACGCTCACCATGGTCGGCGCCTCCCTGCTGTGGGTCGGCTGGTTCGGCTTCAACGCCGGCTCCAACCTCGAGGCCAATGCCACCACCGCCCTCGCGATGATGAACACCTTCATCGCCACCTGCGCGGCCGGCATGTCCTGGATGTTCGTGGAGTGGCTGGTGAAGGGTAAGCCCTCCATGCTCGGCCTCGCCTCGGGCATCGTCGCCGGCCTCGTCGCCGTGACCCCGCCGTCGGGCTTCGCCGGCATCATGGGCTCGCTGGTCCTCGGCCTCGTCGTGTCGCCGATCTGCTTCATCTTCTGCACCGCCGTGAAGAACGCCCTGGGCTATGACGACGCCCTCGACGTGTTCGGCGTGCACGGGATCGGCGGCATCGTCGGCGCCATCGCCACCGGCATCCTGGTGAGCCCCTCGCTGGGCGGCACGGGCATCTACGACTACACCACCGGTGCGGTCGCGGCCTACGACATGACCGCCCAGGTCATCGCCCAGCTCAAGGCTGTCGGCGTGACCGTGGTGTGGTCGGGCGTCGGTACCGCCGTCATCCTGTTCGTGATCTCGGTCATCGTCGGCCTGCGTCCCTCCACGGACGTGGAGCGCGAGGGTCTCGACATCAACGAGCACGGCGAGCGCGCGTACCACTCGTGATCCTGGCGGGGCGGCCTCGTCGCCGCCCCGTGGTTCTTTAAAAGAGGGGAACCAAGAAGAGCCCCGGCACCGTTGGTGCCGGGGTTTTTCTTTGCCCGCCGCAGCTCGACGGCGCTGGCGCTGGCCGATCTGCGGGCTTTTCCCGGCCCCCCGCGCCTGATAGAAGCCGCACCATGAGCGGATTTTCTCATTATCGTGGGGCCACGCCTCGCCGCAGCCGCCCCCTCGCGGCGCGAATTATCGGCCCGGCCCCCCGCCGGCGCGGTTGAGCGCGCGGGGGCTGCCGGGATTTCTCCGCCCAGATCCTGCCTTCATCCCCCGAGCGTTCCATGACCGAGAAGTCCGAGACCAAGCCGTCCGCCGAGGCGTCCGCCCCCGATTATTCCAAGACCCTGTTCCTGCCGGAAACCGCCTTCCCCATGCGCGGCGGCCTGCCCCAGAAGGAGCCGGAGCTGCTGGAGCGCTGGGCGCGCACCGGCCTCTACGGCCGCCTGCGTGAGGCGGGCCGCGGCCGCGACCGCTTCGTGCTGCACGATGGCCCGCCTTATGCCAACGGCAACATCCATATCGGCCACGCGCTCAACAAGATCCTGAAGGACGTGGTGACGCGCTCCCAGCAGATGCTGGGCTATGACTCGAACTACGTGCCCGGCTGGGACTGCCACGGCCTTCCCATCGAGTGGAAGATCGAGGAAGAGAACTACCGCAAGAAGGGCAAGCAGAAGCCCGATTTCTCCGACCCCGCCGCCATGGTCGCCTTCCGCCAGGAATGCCGCGCCTATGCCGAAGAGTGGGTGGTCAAGCAGCGCGAGGAGTTCAAGCGCCTCGGCGTCGAGGGCGACTGGGATCATCCCTATACCACCATGGCCTTCATGGCCGAGGCGCAGATCGCCCGCGAGATCATGAAGTTCGCCGAGAACGGCCTGCTCTATCGCGGCTCCAAGCCGGTCATGTGGTCGGTGGTGGAGAAGACCGCTTTGGCCGAGGCGGAGGTGGAGTATCAGGATTTTACGAGCGATACGGTTTGGGTGAAATTTCCTGTGGTGTCCGAGGGACCGCTCAACGGTGCGGGCGTCGTCATTTGGACAACGACACCCTGGACCCTGCCCGGCAACCGCGCCATCTCTTACTCGTCCAAGATCGATTATGTCCTAGCGACCCTGATCGACGACGACCCTCGCCCGCTTCCGATCACTGAGAATGATCTAACGGCCGAGGAACGGGATTTCGTCGACCGGTCTGGGCTTTCCTCAATTGAGTACGCGGCCAACAAAAGCAAGCTTGTTTCGACACGCCGCATATTTTCTGAGCGTTTCGGTGAGCAAAAGATCATCATTGCCGATGCGCTTTTGTCCGAAGTGCTTCGTTCTATGGACTGGAAAAAGGATGTATTTGTCGACCTCAATGGGCAGGAACGGCAAATCTTCAACGTCTTGCCCCTCGCCTCAAACGTCATCGGCGCGCTCATCTGCGCCCACCCCCTCGCATCCCTCGGCTACGACTTCAAAGTCCCTCTCCTCGACGGCGATCATGTGACCGACGATGCCGGCACAGGCTTCGTCCACACCGCGCCGGGTCATGGCCGTGAGGACTTCGAGATCTGGACCCAGCATCGCCGCTGGCTGGAGGAGCGCGGCATCAATCCGGCGATCCCCTACACGGTGGACGAGGACTCCTTCTACACGTCCCAGGCCCCCGGCTTCGAGGGCAAGCGCGTCATCACCGAGAAGGGCGAGAAGGGCGACGCCAACGGCGCCGTCATCGATGCGCTCATCAAGGCCGGTAACCTGCTCGCGCGCGGCCGGGTGAAGCATCAGTATCCCCACTCCTGGCGCTCCAAGAAGCCGGTGATCTTCCGCAACACGCCGCAATGGTTCATCGCCATGGACCAGGACATCCGCGCGGCGGATGGCAAGGCGGCGCCGCGCCCGGCGACGCTTGCCGGCAATGAGCCCGACACCCTGCGCGCCCGCGCGCTCGCCGGCATCAAGACGGCGGAATGGGTGCCGGCGGCGGGCGAGAACCGCATCACCGGCATGATCGAGAACCGGCCGGACTGGGTGGTCTCGCGCCAGCGCGCCTGGGGCGTGCCCATCGCCGTGTTCGTGAAGGACAACGGCGACGGCACGGTCGAAATCCTCAAGGACGCCGCCGTCAACGCCCGCATCGCCGAGGCCTTCGCGGCCGAGGGTGCCGACGCCTGGTTCAAGGAGGGCGCCAGCGCCCGCTTCCTCGCCGAACGTGCCGCCGAGGGCTGGCAGAAGGTGGATGACGTCCTCGACGTGTGGTTCGATTCCGGCTCCACCCACACCTTCACGCTGGAGGTCCGCCCCGACCTGAAGGCGGAACGTCCGCCCGCGGGGCGCGACAAGGTGATGTATCTGGAGGGCTCGGACCAGCACCGCGGCTGGTTCCATTCCTCCCTGCTGGAGAGCTGCGGCACCCGTGGCCGTCCGCCTTATGACGTGGTGCTGACCCACGGCTTCGTGCTCGACGAGGATGGGCGCAAGATGTCCAAGTCGCTCGGCAACGTCACCTCGCCGCAGGACGTCATCAAGCAGTCCGGCGCCGACATCCTGCGCCTGTGGGTGTGCGCCGCCGATTTTGCCGACGACCTGCGCATCGGCCCGGAAATCCTCAAGACCACCGCCGACACCTACCGCAAGCTGCGCAATACCATCCGCTGGCTGCTCGGCTCGTTGCACCATTACCGGCCGGAGGAGAAGGTGGCGGTGGCCGACATGCCGTCGCTGGAGCGCTTCATCCTGCACCGCTTGGCGGAGCTGGACGGGGAAATCCGCGCCGCCTACCGCGCCTTCGACTACAAGAAGGTGCATGCGGCGCTGACCCAGTTCATGAATATCGAGCTGAGCGCCTTCTATTTCGACATCCGCAAGGATGCGCTCTATTGCGACCCCATCTCCTCGGTCACGCGGCGCGCCTGCCTCACCGTGCTCGACGAGGTGTTCAACCGCCTCATCACCTGGCTCGCGCCCATCCTCGCCTTCACCTGCGAGGAGGCCTACATCGCCCGCACGGGGGATGAGGAGGGCTCGGTGCATCTGCTCGGTTTCCCCGAGACGCCCGCTGCGTGGCGCGACGAGGCGCTGGCGGAGCAGTGGCGCAAGGTGCGCCTCATCCGCCGCGTGGTGCTGGGCGCGCTGGAGGTGGAGCGCGCCGCCAAGCGCATGGGCTCCTCGCTGGAGGCCGCCCCCGAGGTCTATGTGAGCGACGATGCGCTGGCCGAGGCCCTCTCCGGCCTCGACCTCGCCGAGATCGCCATCACCTCGGATGCGAAGCTGATCCGCGGCGAGGGGCCGGCCGATGCCTTCCGGCTTCCCGACGTGCCCGGCGTCGCGGTGGTTCCCGTGCGCGCGGAAGGCACCAAGTGCGCCCGGTCATGGAAGGTCTCGCCCGCGGTGGGCAGCGACCCGGAATTCCCGGATGTCACGCCGCGCGATGCCGCCGCGCTGCGGGAGTTCTACGCCGCCCGCGCCGCGGCGGAGTGAAGCGAACCCCGCCCGCCCTCGCGTTGCCGGGGCGGGCGGCCTCGTCTATGAACGGCGGATCGCGTCCGGCCATCGGTCAGAGAAGCCATTCCTGAGAGAGGCCCCTTGCAGCGCCGTCCCATCTTCTTCGGTCTTCTCGTCGCTCTCGCTGTGCTGGTGGCGGATCAGGCCTCCAAGGGCCTCGTGCTCGCCTGGTCGGCGTCCTGGGATGGGCAGATCAAGCCCGTCGCGCCCTTCGTCGACTTCGCCGCGCTGTGGAATTACGGCATCAGCTACGGCCTGTTTCCGCAAGGCGAGACCGGGCGCTGGGTGCTGGTGGCCATCAAGGTGGCGGCGGCCATCCTGTTCGCCGTGTGGCTGGCCCGCGCCCGCAGCCGGTTCGAGGCGTTCGCGCTGGGCCTGCTCATCGGCGGCGCCATCGGCAATGCGGTGGATCGGGTGGTCTATGGGGCGGTGTTCGATTTCGTGTCGCTGCACGCCTTCGGATACCGCTGGTACGTGTTCAACCTCGCCGATGTGGCGGTTGTTGTCGGCGTGGGCCTGCTTCTTTACGATGCATTTCTCGGCGGCGCCTCAAAATCGCCGCCCTCGGCCGCGCCAATGGCGCCCCGGTCCGAAGCTGAGCGCGAGCCGTGAGCGCGCACGCTTTGAGAACGCATCAGAGGATGGCATCGAGGACGTGAGACCCATGCGAGAGATTTCCCTTTTCCCGCATAGCGCTGATGCCGCGCCGCGCGCGGCCGGCACCGTTCTGTCCCCCGCACTTCGCCTCATCCCGCTGCGCTGCGGGGGCGGCGCGCTGCTCGCCGCCTTTGCCCTGACGCTCGCCGCGCCCGCCCCGGCCGCTGCGCAGAGCCTCGACGGCAGCACCAATATCTTCGAAAGCGCCATGCAGATTCTTGGGCTGAAGGAGGAGGACGAGAAGCCGGAAATCGACTACCGCGAGCGCGCCCCCCTCGTGGTGCCGCCGCGCGTGCCCGATGCCCTTCCCCCGCCGCAGAAGAGCGCTGCCGAGGGCAATCCCAACTGGCCCAAGGATTACGACCTCCAGCGCCGCGCCGCCGCGGCGCAGGCAGCGAAGGCGCCGATCGTGCGCGACGATCCGGGCAAGCCGCTGATGCCGTCCGAACTCAACCGTGGCAAGAAGCGGGCGGTGGGTAACAGCACCTCGCCCTCGGAGCCCGTGGGCGCGGGCTCGACCCGCGACGTGCTGCTGCCCAGCCAGCTCGGCTCCTCCGGCTTCCCGGGGCTCGGTGGCCTGACCGGCAAGCAGGAGCAGCTCACCTTCAACGGCGAGCCCACCCGCGAGAACCTGATCCAGCCGCCGACCGGCTACCAGACGCCCGCCCCCAACGCCCCCTATGGCGTGGTGGAGGAGAAGAAGGAACCCTGGAAGCTGCCGACCCTGTTCGATCGCCAGTGACGGCGTCTGCGGTCCGGCGCAAGGGCGGACCGAGGGTGGGCACGGACGGAAACCGCAGTCTCCCGTCCTTTTCTGCGGCGGCGGGCACCCTATCTTTCCTTGACGGACGTGTCTTCGGGCGCGTCGAATGCCGAAAGATCGTCACGTGCAGATGAGCCGTCTCGCCATGGTTGCCATTCTCGCCGCTGGAGCGGCCGCATTTTCTCCCCGCCTTGCTGATGCGGCGGGCCCCGAAGTCACCGAATTCAAGCTCGCCAACGGCCTTCAGGTCATGGTCATCCCCGATCACCGCACCCCGGTGGTCACCCACATGGTGTGGTACAAGGTGGGATCGGCCGACGAGCAGCCGGGCAAGTCCGGCATCGCCCATTTCCTCGAGCATTTGATGTTCAAGGGCACCGATGCGCACCCGCAGGGCCAGTTCTCGGCCGAGGTGGCGCGCCTCGGCGGCCAGGAAAATGCCTTCACCTCGCAGGATTACACCGCCTATTTCCAGCGCGTGGCGAAAGAGCACCTCGAGACCGTGATGGGGTTCGAGGCCGACCGCATGCGCGGCCTCAAGCTCTCCGACGAGGTGGTGCTGCCCGAGCGCGACGTGGTGCTGGAAGAGCGCCGCATGCGCACGGACAACGATCCCGGCGCGCGCCTCTCCGAGGTGTTGCAGGCCACGACCTACGTCAACCATCCCTACCAGCACCCGATCATCGGCTGGGAGCACGAGATCAAGGGCCTCAACCGCGAGGATGCCCTGGCCTTCTACCGCCGCTTTTACGCCCCCAACAACGCCCTGCTCGTGGTGGCCGGCGATGTGGACCCGGCCGAGGTGAAGGCGCTGGCGGAAAAGACCTACGGCAAGGTCGCCCAGGCCGACACCCCGCCGCGCAACCGCCCGCAGGAGCCCGAGCCGCGGGCCCACCGGCGGGTGTCGCTGGCCGACCCGCGCGTCGCGCAGCCGAGCCTGCAGCGCTCCTATCTCGTGCCCTCGGCCCGCACTGCGGCGCCGGGCGATGCGGAAGCGCTGGAAGTGCTCTCGCACATCCTCGGCGGTGGCCAGACCAGCCGCATGTACCGCACGCTGGTGGCGGAGAAGGGCCTCGCGGCCGGGGCTGGCTCCTGGTATCAGGGAACCGCCTACGACGCGACCCGCTTCGTCGCCTATGCCTCCCCACGTCCGGGTGTGAGCCTTGAGACGCTGGAGGCGGCGGTGGATGCGGTGGTTGCCGAGCTGCAGGAGAAGGGCGTGGACGATCTGGAGCTGGCCCGCGCCAAGACCCGGCTCATCGCCGACACCATCTATGCGCAGGACAACCAGGCGACGCTCGCCCGCATCTATGGCGCCTCCTGGGCCACCGGCCTGTCCGCCAAGGACGTGCGCGAATGGCCTGAGCGGCTCAAGGCCGTGACCGCCGATCAGGTGCGCGACGTGGCCCGTCGCTACCTTGTCACCGACCGGGCCGTGACCGGCTACCTCAAGCAGACCGAGCCCAAGGCCGGCGACGCGGGCAAGGCGGACGGCAAGAAGGACAATCGCTCGTGACGGCGGCCGTCCCGGCTTTCGTGTTCCGTTCGCCGGCCCGTTCGGGCCGGCGCGCCTTTTTCGCGGGCGCGGGCCTTCGCCCTGCCGCCCGGCTCTTTCTTGCGATGGTTACGATGGCCCTTTCCCTTCTCGCCGCCGATACGGCGCAGTCCCAGTCGAGCCGCATCACCGAGGTGACGAGCCCCGGCGGCATCAAGGCCTGGCTGGTCCACGACACCACGCTTCCGCTCATCGCCTTCGAGTTCGCCTTCCTCGGTGGCGCAGCCCAGGACGGTCCGGAGCATGCGGGCCTTGCCAACCTCGCCTCCTCGCTGCTGGACGAGGGCGCCGGCCCGATGGATTCCGACGCCTTCCAGCGGGCGCTGGCCGATCATGCGGTGGAGCTGCATTTCGATGCCGGCCGCGACGAGATGCGCGGCTCCCTGCGCACCCTCTCGGAAAACCGTGACAAGGCCTTTGAGCTGCTGCGCCTCGCGGTGAACGAGCCGCGCTTCGACAGCGAGGCGGTGGAGCGCATCGGCGCCTCTCAGCTCGCCATGCTGCGCCGCCGCTCCACCGAGCCCAATGCCATCGCCAACGACCGCTGGTTCGCGCTCGCCTTCCCCGGCCATCCCTACGGCCGGCCGGTGGATGGCACGCTGGACAGCGTCGCCAAGCTGACCCGCGAGGACATCGCCGGTTTCATCGGCAAGACCTTCGCCCGCTCCAACCTGCGCGTCGCCGTGGTGGGTGACATCAGCGCCGAGGAGCTGGGCAAGCGGCTCGACGAGGTGTTCGGCAAGCTTCCGGCCCAGGCGACGCTAACCCCGGTCGCTAATGTGACGCCGCAGAAGATCGGCACCGTGGAGGTCATCCCCCTCGACGTCTCGCAGTCGGTGGTGGTGATGGGCACCGGCGGCCTGGAGCGTCGCGATCCGGACTTCATCCCGGCCTATGTGCTCAACCACATCCTCGGCGGCAGCGCCTTTTCCTCGCGCCTGTTCAAGGAAGTGCGCGAGGCGCGGGGGCTGGCCTATTCTGTTTATTCCTATCAGGTGGCGCTCTCCCACGTCGGCCTTTGGTTCGCCGGCACGGCGACCAAGAACGAGCGGGCGGCGGAATCCATCTCCCTCATCACCCACGAGTTCGGCCAGATCCTCAAGGACGGACCGACCGCCAAGGAGCTGGAGGAGGCGAAGAGCTACCTGATGGGTAGCTATGCCCTGCGCTTCGATACCTCGTCCAAGGTCGCCGGCCAGCTGTTGCAGATCCAGCTCGACGATCTCGGCATCGACTATATCGACCGCCGCAACGCGCTCATCGCTGCGGTCACCCTCGACGATCTCAAGCGCGTCGCTGGCCGGCTGGCCACGGCGAAGGACGCGCTGACGGTGGTGGTGGGCAAGCCCGTGGGCCTCGGAGGCTGATCGGTCCACGGTAACCTTACTTTCACGGAGCCGGCGCCGGGGACCCGCAGGGGCGGGCGGGGAGTCCTCATGCCGGCTTCCCTTTGCTATAAGCGCGCGATCCAGGGCGCCCATGGAGTTGAAGATATGGCGGGTGCAACACGGACGGTCGCGCAGATCCGGGCCACCGACGGGTCCGCGGTGGCAGCTTCACGCGTGTGCGCACCCCTGTCGTCTCCGACAGCGAGCCGCGGTTTCGCGTTTCCCCGGCATTCCCTCGCGCGGCTTGTGCTGCCCGGCCTGATGGCGGCGGTCCTTGCCGGTTGCGCCGGTGGTGAAGGCCTCGATGGCTCCTTCGGCGCGCAGGACACGGGCGTCGCCGGCGGCACCGCCATTGCAACGCCGGTGGCGGGCGGCACCTCTGCCGGTGTGGTCAACAGCGCCACCTCCGGCTCGCTCGTCGTCGGCGCCGGTCCGGACCAGGTGTCCTACGATTGCCCCATGCTTACCGTGCGCACCGGCGCCGGCAGCTGGCAGGTCACGACCGGCGGCGGGCTGCGCTATCAGGCCACCATCGGCCGCCTCGCCCGCGAATGCACCATCGCCAACGGCATGATGATGGTGAAGGTGGGCATCGAAGGTCGCGTCCTCATGGGCGAAAAGGGCAGCCCCGGTCAGGTGAAGGTGCCCGTTCGCATCGCGGTGGTGAATGAGGGGCCCTCGCCCAGGACCGTCACCACCAAGTTCTTCGCCATCGCCGTTGACGTGCCGGCCGATCCGGGCCACGCGCCCTTCACCGTGGTGGAGGACCAGATCGCGTTCCCGCTGCTGAAGCCGAACGAGATGGAGCGCTACATTATCTATGTGGGCTTCGACCCGCAGGGCACGCCCGAGGTGCGCGAACGGCCCAAGCCGTCCGTCTCGCGGCCGAAGCCGAAGCCGCCGGCCGCCGCCGCGCAGCCCGCCCCGGCGCCCGCCGCCGCAAGCGCGCCGCCCCCGGCAAGCTCTTCGTCCTCCGGCTCGTCGTCTTCGGGCTCGAAGGACGTGTTCGGACCGCCTCCGTCGAGCGGGAGCAGCGGCGGCGGCTTCGCGCCGCCCCCGTCCAACGGCGGGTTCGCCGCGCCGCCCTCCACCAGCACCTTCTCGGCGCCGCCCCAGTGAAGGGCGGCGCCGCGGCGCAGCTCAATCCAGCTTGACGGGCAGGAAGGTGAAGGGCTGCGCCGGCACGAACCGCGCGGCGGCGTTGCCGCCATAGACCTTGCCTCCGGTGAGATCGAGCTTCTTCACCGGCGCGCCCACCTTCAGGTCGAGATCGGCGATCGGTACCCAGAACGTGTTCGGGCTGGTGGCGGAATCGAAGAAATAGACCCTGTCCTTCTGGTCGCTCACCGTCCGCCACAGGGTGGAGGCGATGTTCGGCTCGCCCGGCGTCGAGAGGCCGAGGGGCACGCTCACCGAGCGCATCACGCTGGCGACGCTCGCCACCGCCTGGTTGGCGTAGGTCTGGTCCGGGACAGCGGACAAGATCTCCGGCGCCGCCTTGGCGGGGATGGCCTTGATGAAGAAGCTGGCGCGGGCGAAGCGGTCCGCCGCGCGGTTGGTGCCGGGCAGGAACACCGTGCCGCCGATGTCCTGCCAATAGGCGTTGAGTGCCAGCTGCTGGTCGTAGCTGGGTGAGTTGGTCATCACCTGGTACTGCCGCCCGTGATGCACCACCAGCTTGCCGCCGAGATACTCGAAGATGGCGCTGTCGCCGGAGGGATCGGAGATGGCGAGGTGGAGCTGGGCGCCGGAGCCGTTGGGCAGGTTCGCCGTGACCACCACGAACGGCTCGGCGGAGAGTGCCGTGACCGCCTCGGCGACGGTGGCGAAATTGTCGAGCACGTATTGCGCCCAGACGCTGATGGAGAGGGCCGGCTTGCCGTTGGGCTTCGCATATTCGGATTCGGCGAGATACAGCAGATTGGCAACGAGACCCTTCTCGTTCATGCCGTCGGCCGAGCCCACGTCATAGCCCGAGGCGATGACGCTGCCGTATTTCGACACCCATTTCGGCGTGTTGGCTCCCGCCGCCCCATCGCGCGCCATGCCGGCCGGGAAGGCCCACAGGTTGGTGTGCATATCCTCCATCCAGTCCATGGACCGGCCGGTGATGACGACGCCATCGGAGCCCAGATAGACCGCGCGGGTGCAGGCCTGCGCCACGGGTGCGAGCGCGGAGGCGAGCGCCCCGGCCAGCACTGTGGCTGCGAGGGCGCGGCGGCGGATGCGGGAGATGCGGCTTTCGGGACGGGTCTGGACCATGGCGGCCTCCGATGCGACCGGCCCAAAATGAAAACCGCCGGTAACGAGGTCAGCCTCGTTCCGGCGGAATCAGGTGCCGGCCTTGTGAAAAGGTTCGGCTGAAAGAGATACCGGCTCCGCCCACACAGCAAGGCGGAGCCGGTCATCCATGCCCTGTCTGCCCCGAAAAGACATGGACAAGTGTTAGAAACCACGCCCGCGCTCCCGATTCTCTGAGATGGATCAAATTTGGCTGCGCTGCGGCGAAATTTTGCTATCAGCTTCGGCGGAGCGTTGCGCACAGCACGCCTCAGGCGTGCGGGGAGAAGGGATGCACGACAAGGAGTCGCAGATGCCGGATGGCATTCCGGTCATCCGGACCATCGCCATGCCGGCCGACACCAATCCGAGCGGCGATATCTTCGGCGGCTGGCTGATGTCGCAGATGGACCTTGCCGCCGGAAACGTGGCAGCGCGCCGCTCGCGGGGCCGCGCGGCCACGGTGGCGGTGGAGGCCATGAGCTTCCTCTCCCCGGTGGCGGTGGGCGACGAGGTGAGCCTGTTCGCAAACATCGCGCGGGTGGGACGCACCTCGCTTCGCATCGAGGTGGAAGCCTGGCGCCGGGCGCGCGAGAGCGAGCAGTCCACCAAGGTGACGGAGGCCGTCTTCACCTTCGTCGCCATCGACGGCGAGGGCCGGCCGCGGGCCATCCCGGCGGAGTAGCGGGGCGGCCCAAGAAGGGCGCACACAGCCCGCGCGGCGCCTGAGCGAAAGCAGAAAGCTCCGTCCCTCACGTCCCGCGCGGTTTCGCCCGCGTGGTCGGCGGGGCGGCGGCGGGGTCTTCCGGCCAGGGATGCTTGGGGTAGCGGCCGCGCATGTCGGCGCGAACATCCCGCCACGAGCCGCGCCAGAATTGCGGCAGGTCCTTCGTCACCTGGATCGGCCGGTGCGCGGGCGAGAGCAAAGCGAGGGTGAGGGGCACCCGCCCGCCGGCGATGGCCGGATGGGCGGTGAGGCCGAACAATTCCTGCACCCGCACTTCCACCGCCGGCCCGCCCTCCGCGCCATAGTCGATGGCGAGGCGCGAGCCGGTGGGCGCGGTGAAATGGGTGGGCGCCTCCGCCTCCAGTCGGGCGGTGAGTTCGTAGGGCAGCAAGGCGTGAAGGGCGTTGCCCACGTCCGGGCCCGAGATGTCGGCCAGCGACGTGCGGCCGGGGAGAAATGGCGCGAGCCACGTCTCCGCCGATGCCGCGAGCGCCGCATCGGACAGGTCCGGCCACGGCTCGCCCTCGGCCGCGCGTAGGAACATGACGCGCTCGCGCCATTGCCGGGACGCGGCGGAGAAGGGCAGGCGTTCGATGCCGGCATCCGCGATGCCCCGGGTGAGAGCGCGCGCCGTCTCCGCGTCCGGCGGAACCGGCTGGGGCCGGGCGGCCAGCACCAGCGCCTTGAGCCGTCGCACCTCGCGCGCCCGCACCGCCATGGCGGCGGGGTCGAAGGCGACCTCAAGGCCGGAGGTGATGTCGCCCGCAAACAGGGCCTCCACCTCTTCCGCCGCCAGGGCCGCCGCGAGAGTGATGCGGGCGCCCTCGGCACGGCCCGAGGCTTCCGCCACCGCGAGGAAGGGCGCGCGGGCGAGCGGGGAGGTCCCCTCCAGCACCGCGCCCCGGCCATTGGCCATCAGGAAGCGCACCTGGGTCTCGCTGGCCCGCCCCTCGCGGGCCTTGGCCACCCGGTCGGGAAAGGCGAGCGCCAGCAGGGCCGCAGGGGAGGGGGGAGGCGCCCCGTCCGAAGCGTGCTCTTCCGTTGTCGCCTCCCGCGCCGCCATCTCCGCCCAGCGGCCGGCGAGGCGGCGGGAATCCTCCGCACGACGGGAACGGTCGCGGCGGAAGCCGTCGAGGCGGGCGAGGAGGTCTACGCTGTCGCCGCCGAGCCCGCGCTCCACCAGCAGCGCGGCGATCTCCGCACCCAGACGGCCCACGCCCCGCGCCGCGCCGATGGCGACCATGTGGGCGAGGCGCGGCGGCAAGGGCAGGCGCGCCATCAGGCGCCCGAGCGGCGTCACCGCCTCCTCGCCATCGAGCGCGCCGAGGAGGCGCAGCAGCGCCTTCGCCTCGGTCACGGGCGGCGCCGGCGGCGGATCGAGGAAGGGGAGGGCGGCGGGATCGCGCACGCCGACGCGGGCGAGGTCGAGCACCAGGCCGGTGAGGTCGGCGGCGAGGATTTCGGGCGTCGCGAAGGCGGGCAGGCTCGCCGTCTCGCCCTCGCTCCACAGCCGGTAGCAGACGCCGGGCTCCGTGCGGCCGGCGCGGCCCCGGCGCTGGTCGGCGGCGGCGCGGGAGACGCGGACGGTCTCGAGCCGCGTCAGCCCTACGTCGGGCTCGAAGCGCGGCACGCGGGCAAGGCCGCTGTCCACCACCACCCTCACGCCCTCGATGGTGAGCGAGGTCTCGGCGATGGAGGTGGCCAGCACCACCTTGCGTCGTCCCTCCGGCGCCGGCAGCACGGCGCGGTCCTGCTCGGCGGCGTCCAGGGCACCGAACAGGGCGACGATATCGACCTTGGGGTCGCGCACCGCGTCCAGAAGCAGCGTTTCGGTGCGGCGGATTTCCGCGGCGCCGGGCAGGAAGGCGAGGATGGAGCCGTCTTCTCGGTCCAGCGCGCGGCGGATGGCGTCGGCCATCTGGCGGTCGATGGGCGTGCGCGGATCGCGGCCGAGATAGGCCGTCTCCACCGGAAACGCGCGACCCTCGCTCTCGATCACAGGCGCAGGCGCGCCCACCCCCATCAAAGAGGCGACGCGGGCGCCGTCCAGCGTCGCCGACATGGCGAGGAGCCTGAGGTCGTCCCTGAGCCCGCGCTGGGAATCGAGGGCGAGGGCGAGGCCGAGATCGGCGTCGAGGCTGCGCTCGTGGAATTCGTCGAACAGCACGGCGGCGATCCCGGACAGTTCGGGGTCGTCCAACACCATGCGGGTGAAGATGCCTTCCGTGACCACCTCGATGCGAGTGCGGCGCGACACCTCCGAGGCAAGCCGGGTGCGAAAGCCCACGGTGCCGCCTACCGCCTCGCCGAGGGTCTGGGCCATGCGCCGTGCGGCGGCGCGGGCGGCGAGGCGGCGCGGCTCCAGCACGAGGATCTTCCCGCCCGCGGCCCATGGCTCATCCAGCAGGGCCAAGGGCACGCGCGTGGTCTTCCCGGCGCCGGGCGGAGCCACCAGCACGGCGCACGGGGCGGACGCGAGCGTCGAGCGGATGTCGCCGAGCACGGCGTCGATGGGGAGCTTGGTGTCGAACATGGCGGCGCCGCCCTTATGCGGCCGCGCCGCGCGCAGGCCAAGAGCATTGAAGGGACAGGGCAGAGGAGGGATAGGGTAGAGAAGGGATAGGGCAGAGGGGGTGTTGCCAGCGGCCCGCATCGGTGCCTTAAGGAACGCCCCGTCCATCACCGGGATCAGAGCACCATGGTTTCCGCCCCGTCCAGCCTCACCAGCAAGGTCCGGCCGCTCGCCTTCGAGGCCGGCGTCGTCGCCCTCGCTTTCCTCGAGTCCAAGGCCGCCTTCGTGGGGACGGATGGCACGGCATCCCTGATCGGGCTGGAGGAGGGCGCAGCGCCGGTTCTGGTTCCGGTTCACGACGGCGGCGTGCTCAGCGCGGCCTCGGACGGCAAGCGGTTGGTCACCGGCGGCGACGACGGGCGGGTGATGGAGACGCTGGCGGATGGCACCACCCGCGAACTGGCGCAGCAGAAGGGACGCTGGATCGACCGGGTGGCGCTGGGGCCGGACGGGGCCGTCGCCTATTCGGCTGGCAAGGTCGCCCATGTGCTGCAGCAGAAGGGCGAGGCGAAGTCGCTGGAGGTGCCCTCCACGGTGGGCGGGCTCGCCTTCGCGCCCAAGGGCCTGCGCCTCGCGGTGGCGCATTACGGCGGCGTGTCGCTGTGGTTCCCCAATGCGGCGGGCGCCAAGCCGGAGGTCTATGGCTGGAAGGGCTCGCACCTCGGGGTGACGTTCTCGCCGGACGGCCGCTTCCTCGTCAGCACCATGCAGGAGCCGGCGTTGCACGGCTGGCGCGTGGTGGACGGCGCGCACATGCGCATGTCCGGCTATCCCTCGCGGGTGAAGTCCTTCGCCTTCACCACCGACGGCAAGTGGCTCGCCACGTCAGGCTCGGGCGAGGCCATCCTGTGGCCGTTCCAGGCCAAGGACGGCCCCATGGGCAAGGAGCCGGCCATGCTCGCGCCCTCGCCCACCTCGCGGGTGACGGTGGTGGCACCCCACCCCAAGGACCCGGTCGTCGCCATCGGCTACGAGGACGGCATGGTGATGATGGTGCGCATCTCGGACGGCGCCGAGATCCTGCTGCGCGCGCCCGACAACGACCCGGTGACCGCCATCGCCTGGCACGGCTCCGGCGGGGCCGTTGCGTTCGGGACGGAAAAGGGCCAGGGCGGCCTGCTGGCCTTCTGAACCGCCGCGGTTTCGGTGCCGCGCACCAAGTCCTTAGCCGTGCAGGAAACTCGTGCCGCGGGCGGCTTTTCACGGGCGCCCGTCCGCTCTACCTTGGCGGCGTCCATTCGCAGGTGCGAAACGGGACAAGCGCACGAGAGACCTGCCGATGAAGATCGCCGACGTCCGCCGCACCGCCTACTCGATGCCGCTCACCAACCCCTCGTTCCCGCCGGGGCCCTACCGTTTCATCGACCGCGAATACATGATCATCACCTACCGGACCGATCCGGAGGCGCTCGCGAAGGTGGTGCCCGAGCCGCTCGAGATCACCGAGCCGGTGGTGAAGTACGAATTCATCCGCATGCCCGATTCCACCGGCTTCGGTGACTACACCGAGACCGGACAGGTCATCCCGGTCCGTTTCAACGGCCAGGAGGGCGGCTACGTCCACTCCATGTATCTGGACGACGAATCCCCCATCGCTGGCGGGCGCGAGCTGTGGGGCTTTCCGAAGAAGTACGCCCAGCCGAAGCTGAAGGTGGAGACCGACACGCTGGTCGGCACGCTCCATTACGGCAGCGTGCTCTGCGCTTCCGCGACCATGGGCTACAAGTGGGTGGCCGGCGACAAGGAGAAGATCCTCGCCTCCCTGCTCACCCCGAGCTTCCTGCTCAAGATCATCCCGGACGTGGATGCCACGCCGCGCATCTGCGAGCTGGTGAGCTACTATCTGGAGGACATCACGCTGAAGGAATGCTGGGTCGGGCCCGGCGCCCTCGGCCTGTTTCCCCACGCCTTGTGCAATGTCGCGGCCCTGCCGGTGCTGGAGGTGCTCTCCGCCGTGCACATCAAGGCTGATCTCACCCTCGGCATGGGCAAGGTGGTCTACGACTACATGAAGGAAAACGGCGCCTGACGTCCGGCTTCCGGCGGCGTCCTGCGCGCCGCCGGTCGAGGGAAACAACTTCAAAGAAGGTGAGGGCGATGACCGACGCTGCCAACCAGCGCTCCAGCGAGCTGTGCGATATCATCGACGAGTACAAGCGCGTGGCGCTGGTGTTCCAGGGCGGCGGGGCGCTCGGCGCCTATCAGGCCGGCGTCTACGAGGCGCTGTCGGAGGTCGGGTGCGATCCGAACTGGATCTCCGGCGTGTCCATCGGCGCCATCAACTCGGCCATCATCGCCGGCAACGCGCCGCAGGACCGGGTGACGAAGCTCAGGGACTTCTGGGAGACCATCACCTCCCAGCGCATCCTGCCGATCAACCTGGAAGGCGACATCTTCCGCCAGTGGCGCAACCAGCTCAGCGCCACCCGCACCATCCTTCAAGGCCAGCGCGGCTTCTTCACCCCGCGCTTCCCCAATCCCTGGCTGCTGCCCTCGGGCGCTGCCGGCGCGACCTCCTTCTACGACACCGCCCCCCTGCGCGAGACCCTGCTGCGGCTCGTGGACTTCGACCGCATCAATTCCCGCGAGAAGCGCTTCTCGGTGGGCGCGGTGAACGTGCGCACCGGCAATTTCATCTATTTCGACAATCAGGAGCACAAGATCGCGCCGGAGCACATCATGGCCTCCGGCGCGCTGCCGCCCGGCTTCCCGGCGGTGAAGATCGACGGCGAGTTCTACTGGGACGGCGGCGTCGTCTCCAATACGCCGCTCCAGTTCCTGCTCGACCAGCCGGACCACCCCAGCGCACTGGTGTTCCAGGTGGATCTGTTCAGCGCCCGCGGACAACTGCCGCGGGACATGTTCGACGTGTCGGAGCGCCAGAAGGACATCACCTATTCGAGCCGCACCCGCTACACCACCGATGTGTTCCGGCGGGTTCAGGATTTGCGCTCGAAGCTGTACGACGCGCTCCAGCGTATTCCCGAGCAGCTGCGGACGGAAGAGGACATCGCCCTCATCGACGATTATGCCAGCTCCGGCCCGGTCAACATCTGCCACCTGATCTATCAGGAAAAGACCTACGAGCGGGAATCCAAGGACTACGAGTTCTCGCAGACCTCCATGCGCGAGCACTGGCAGACCGGCTACGAGGACACGGTGAAGACGCTTCGGCAGAGGGAATGGATGCGGAAGCCGGACGATTCCATCGGCATCGTCGTGCATGACATCCACCGCCTCTCCGAGTGAGCGGCGGGCGGCGCGAGAGGCGGCCGGCTCAGAGGAGGCCGCGCGCCAGCATGTAGGTGCCGAGCAGGCCGAGGCCGGAGAAGAAGATGCGCCGGAACATCTGCGGCGAGGCCGCCCGGCGCACCATGGCGCCGAGCTGCATGCCGATGAAGGCCGGCAGCAATGCCGCCGCGGAGGCGAGCGCCGTGGCGGGATCGGCCAGCGCTCCGCCGCCGTCGCCCGGATGGAACAGCACCACGGCAAGCGCCGTGGTCGAGACGATGAAAGTGAGCCCGAGGGCCTGCACCAGATCATCCCGCGCCAGCCCCAGAGACTGGAGATAGGGCGCCGAGGGCATGACCGAGACGCCGGTGGTGCCGGTGACGAGGCCGGTGAGGAAGCCCATCACCGGGGACAGCCACGGCTCGTGCCGCTGTGGCACCTTCAACTGCACCGAGGACAGGCCCAGCGCGCCATAGGCCAGCAGCGTCGCGCCGAGCACCGGCTGCGCGGCGGGCGAGGCGAGGCCGCCCAGCAGCAGGCCGCCGGTGAGCGTGCCGGCCGCCACCATCACCATCATCCAGAAGAAGCGCCGGGCGATGGGCAGGATGTTCGGCCCGGTGAAGTATTGCCAGAAATTGGTGACGGTGGAGGGGAGGATCAGCAGCGCAGCCGCCTCGGGCGGGGCAAGGAACACGCTGAGCAGCCCGATGCCGACCGTCGGCAGGCCCATGCCGATGACGCCCTTCACCATGCCCGCCAGCACGAGCACGGCGAAGCCGACGGCGATCAGGCCCAGGTTCACGGAGGAGACGGCGGCGGCCGCCGTTTCGATCACAGGATTGGACCCGGCCGCATTAGAATTCGGCGTCCAGCTCTTCCAGCTCTTCCGGCTCGGAGATCGCGCCGTCGATCCACTCGCGAACCAGCGGCAGCGCCATGATGCGGGCGCGGTAGGCCTCGCATTCGGGGTCGAGCTTCACGTCGTAGGTAGTGAAGCGCGAGCAGACGGGCGCATACATGGCGTCGGCCAGCGTCGGCGTCGCGCCCATCAGGAACGGACCGCCGTGGGCGGTGAGGCAGCCGCGCCAGATGGCGGCGATGCGCTCGATGTCCGCCTGCGCGCCGGCCCAGACCTTGAAGCCGGGATAGTGCGCCTTGATGTTCATCGGCAGCGCCGAGCGCATGTTCGCGAAGCCCGAATGCATCTCGCCGGAGATGGAGAGGCAGTGGGCGCGCACCGCGCGGTCGGCGGGCAGCAGCCCGGCCTCGGGGAAGACCTCATTGAGGAAGGAGGCGATGGCCAGCGTGTCCCACACCGTCACGTCCTCGTGCACCAAGCGCGGGACGAGGAAGGAGGGCGACAGCAGCAGCAGCTCCGCCTTGGCGTCGGGATCGTCGGTCGGCACCCGCTCCTCATCGAAGGAGAGGCCGGCCATCCTGCACAGCAGCCAGCCGCGCATGGACCAGGAGGAGTAATTCTTGCTGGAGATGGTGAGCGTCGCCATGCCTGTCCCGTGCCTCGGATTTGCGATCCCTGACCTGACCGTTCCCCTCGACCCTTCCGCCTTTGTTTGCTCTTGGCGCATGCTTGTTCTTGGCGCAGCCGGCGGCTTCGACTTTGGTCGGGCATCCGGCGCGGTCGCTCGGCCTTCGGCCCTGCTGCTAAGGATGCGTGTTGCAATGCACCACGCATAGCTCCAATATCAACTTAACAGGTACATCCGTTCAGGCTTGCTGCAAAGCGGAAAGCTGGGCCTGCGACAACTACTTAATGCTTCCGCCGGCCGTCGGGGGCCGGGCGTGGGGGACGCGGAGCAGAAGGACCTTTCGGCATCATGCTGCAGACTTCTTCCAGGTTCACTCCTCTGGCACCGCGGTGCCGGACGGTCCGGCGCACGCTGCCATGATGTACTCCGCCTATCAGGCTCAGGCCGACCTCATGAGCCCGATGAGGTTCTTCGCCAGCCTCGCGCGGCAGACCCTCAACGGCCCTCTCGTCAATGGATACGGCCATCTCGGCTTCCGCCAGCTTGCGGCCGCCTACGAGCTCATCGAGCGTGCCGGCCTCTCCCATGGCCGGCCGTCTTTCGGCATCAAAACGGTTGAAGTCGGCAATCGCGAAGTTCAGGTGACGGAGGAAAACACCGCCGTCCTGCCCTTCGGCACCCTCCTGCGCTTCAAGAAGGACGTGGACATCGCCCAGCCGCGCGTCCTCGTGGTCGCGCCCCTGTCGGGTCATTTCGCGACGCTGCTCGTCAACACCGTGAAGACGATGCTGCCGGACCACGACGTCTACATCACGGACTGGCACAATGCCCGCGAGGTGCCGCTCTCGGCCGGTCCCTTCGGCTTCGACGATTATGTCGAGCACGTCATCCGCTTCCTGGAGATCATGGGGCCGGGCGCCCATCTCGTGGCGGTGTGCCAGCCGTGCGTGCAGTCCCTCGTCGCCGCGGCGGTGATGGGGCAGGAGAAGAACCCGGCGGTGCCGGCCTCCATGACGCTCATGGCCGGCCCCATCGACTGCCGCATCAACCCCACCAAGGTGAACGAGCTGGCGACCTCCAAGCCCATCTCGTGGTTCGAGAAGAACTTGATCTCGACCGTGCCGAAGGGCTTTGCCGGCTCGGGGCGGCGGGTCTATCCCGGCTTCCTCCAGCTCACCGCCTTCGTGAGCATGAATTACTCGCGCCATGTCAAGGCGCATCTCGACCTTTACAATGCCCTCTCGGAGGGCGACGAAGAGAAGGCCGAGTCCACCAAGGCCTTCTATGACGAATATTTCGCCGTGCTGGACCTTGCCGCCGAATTCTACCTGGAGACCGTGCGCTACGTGTTCCAGGAATACCGCCTGCCCAAGGGCGAACTGACCTATCGCGGCCGGCCCATCGATTTCCGCGCCATCCGCAAGACGGCGCTGCTCACGGTGGAGGGCGAGCGGGACGACATCTGCTCCATCGGCCAGACCATGGCGGCGCAGGACATCTGCTCGGCACTGCGTCCGCACAAGAAGCGCCACCACATGCAGGCGGGCGTCGGGCACTACGGCGTGTTCTCGGGACGCAAATGGGCCAGTCAGGTCTATCCCATCGTCCAGAACCATATCCTGGCCAGCGATTGACCGGCGGGCGGCTGAACCCAAGCATCTGAACCGCAAGCATCTGAACGGCAAGCACCTGAATGGTTCGTGAGCGGACGTTGGGGCATGGGTTGCCAACCCCTGCCTGCAACGGTACGCGGGCAGGGTCAAAGGATCGTCCGGCCCACGGACGTGCCACCGCGCGGATCTGCCCCGTGATTTGCCCGTCAACTCGCCCGTCAACCTGCCTGCCGACATCTCCCCCGCTCCGCTCCCTGCTGCAGCCGTGACCGCGGCCGCATCTTCAGCCGGGATACGGCTCCGGGATCATCCTGCCTTCATCCTGTTCTGGATCAGCCGGGTCTGCTCGGCCCTCGCCTTCCAGATGCTGGGGGTGGTGGTGGGCTGGCTGGTCTACAGCCTCACCGGCAGCGCCGCGGCCCTCGGCCTCGTCGGCCTCGCGCAATTCCTGCCGATCCTGTGCCTGACCCTGCTGGTGGGCCATGTGGCCGATACCTTCGACCGGCGGCGCATCGTGCTGGCCTGCCAGACGCTGTCGGCGCTTACGGTGGGCGCCCTCGCCCTTGCGGAGGGCTCCGGCCATGCCGGCCTCCTGCCGATCTATGCCGCCGTCGTCACCATCGGGGCGAGCCGCGCCTTCGAGGCACCCACCATGGCGGCGCTGCTGCCCCGCCTCGTGCCCGGGGAGGTGCTGCCGCGGGCGCTGGCGGTGGCCTCCTCCGCCATGCAGATGGCGACCATCGCCGGCCCGGCCGTGGGCGGCTTCGCCTATATCTTCGGTCCCGCCGTGCCGCTGACGCTGGCGGCAGCCTGCTATGCGGTGGCGGCCGGCTCCATGGCCTTCATCCGCCATGTCCATGCGCCGGGGCCGCGCAGCGCCGTGACCCTCGAGACCCTGCTCTCGGGCCTTTCCTTCATCCGCCGCAGCCCGGTGGTGCTGGGCTCCATCTCCCTCGATCTGTTCGCGGTGCTGCTCGGCGGCGTCACCGCGTTGCTGCCCATCTATGCCGGCGAGATCCTGCATGTGGGAACGCAGGGCCTCGGCGCCCTGCGCGCCGCGCCGGCGGTGGGGGCGGTGCTCATGTCCATCGTGCTGGTGCGCCGGCCGCCGACGCGCCAGGTGGGACACGTCATGTTCGCCGCCGTGGCCGTGTTCGGGCTGGCGACGGTGGTGTTCTCGCTCTCCTCCAGCTTCCTTTTGTCGCTGGGCGCGCTTTTCGTGCTGGGCGCCGCGGACAATGTGAGCGTGGTCATCCGCTCCTCGCTGGTGCAGCTCTCCACGCCGGACGAGATGCGCGGGCGGGTCAGCGCGGTGAATTCCCTGTTCGTCGGCACCTCCAACCAGCTCGGCGAATTCGAGTCCGGCATGGTTGCCGCGCTCATCGGCGCGGTGGGGGCGGGGGTGGTGGGGGGCGTTGGAACGCTCATGGTCGTGGCGCTGTGGACGCGGCTTTTTCCCGCGCTCTTCCACGTCGATGCCATGCCGGTGAAAGTCGAGACCCGGCGCTGAGCCAAGCCCTGCCGCTGCTTGGTTTGCCGGCTTTGCTCAAGCTCTTCGGTTGACGCCGGGCTGCGCTTTTCCCATGGTGCGCCCGCCCGCGCTTGCGCGCGGCGTCTACACCCACGCCGCGCCCTTGCGCGGCATCGTTTCCACGCCGCGCCGATCCCACGGGTTCCCCCGTTTTCGCGCGTCCTGTGACTTTCGCGGCGCCGTAACGAGCCGGCGCCGCCACCCCGAGGAGTGTTTCACCATGAGCGACTGGCCGGTCCACGCAAAGATCGACGGCCCCATCGTGATGATCGGATTTGGCTCCATCGGCAGGGGCACCCTGCCGCTCATCGAGCGCCATTTCGATTTCGACCGCGAGCGCATGGTGGTGATCGATCCGGTGGCGGACCACCGCAAGCTGCTTGATTCCCGGGGCATCCGCTTCGTCCAGTCGGAAGTGACCGCCGAGAACTACCGCGACCTGCTGACCCCGCTGCTCACCAACGGCACAGGCCAGGGCTTCTGCGTGAACCTCTCGGTGGACGTGTCCTCCATCGCCGTGATGGAGCTCTGCCGCGAACTTGGCGTCCTCTATGTGGACACCGTCATCGAGCCCTGGAAGGGCTTCTATTTCGACGAGGCCATGCCCACCGCCGCGCGCACCAATTATGCGCTGCGCGAGAGCCTCCTCGCCGCCCGCCGCCGCAATCCGGGCGGCACCACCGCGGTGTCCACCTGCGGCGCCAATCCGGGCATGGTGTCCTGGTTCGTGAAGCAGGCGCTGCTCAACGTCGCCGCTGATACCGGCCTCGACCGGCCCGAGCCGACCACCCGCGAGGAGTGGGCGCAGTTCGCCCGCGCAGTGGGGGTGAAGGGCATCCACATCGCCGAGCGCGACACCCAGCGCGCCCGCGAGCCGAAGATCATGGGTCAGTTCTGGAACACCTGGTCGGTGGAGGGTTTCGTCTCCGAGGGCCTGCAGCCGGCCGAGCTCGGCTGGGGCACCCACGAGAAGAGCCTGCCGCCGGACGGTCGCACCCACGAGGCGGGCTGCGGCGCGGCCATCTACCTGCTCTCCCCCGGCGCCGCCACCCGCGTGCGCTCGTGGACGCCGACCCCGCAGGCCCAGTACGGCTTTCTCGTCACCCACAACGAGGCCATCTCCATCGCCGACTACCTCACGGTGTGCGACGGCGATCAGGTGGTCTATCGCCCGACCTGCCACTACGCCTATCACCCCTGCAACGACGCGGTGCTGTCGCTGCACGAGATGTTCGGCAATGGCGGGCACTTCCAGGAGAGCTGGAAGATCCTCGACGAGCACGAGATCGTCGACGGCATCGACGAACTGGGCGTCCTGCTCTACGGCCACGCCAAGAACGCCTACTGGTTCGGCTCCCAGCTCTCCATCGAGGAGACGCGCGAACTCGCCCCCTACCAGAACGCCACCGGCATGCAGGTGACCTCCGCCGTGCTCGCCGGCATGGTGTGGGCCCTGGAAAACCCCGAGGCGGGCATCGTCGAGGCCGACGAGATGGACTTCCGCCGCTGTCTCGAAGTCCAGACGCCCTACCTTGGTCCGATGATCGGCACCTATACGGACTGGACGCCCCTCACCGGACGCCAGAAGCTGTTCCCCGAAGATCTCGACCTCGAGGATCCCTGGCAGTTCAAGAACATCATCGTGCGGTGAGGCCTGCGGAGGCCTCCCGCTGAAAGGGGAGACCTCCCATGGCTGTCCATGCTGCCCGTGTCCGGGAGATGGCCCTCGCTCTGCCCGAGGCGAGCGAGGCGCCGCACGTCGATCGCAAGGCGTTCCGCACGCCGCGCAAGATCTTTGCGACATTGGGGCCGAGCGGGCTCGACCTCAATCTGATGTTTGATCCCGACCTGCGCGATTTCTACTGCGAGCAGGTGCCCGAAGCCTTCGCGCCGGTTCCGGGCGGATGGGGGCGGATGGGCGCCACCCGCTGCGACCTCACGGTGGTGGACGACGCGACGCTCGCCTCGGCGCTTCAGGCGGCGCACCGCCTCGCCGCACCCAAAGCCAAGTCGAAGCCCAAGCGGCGAACGGCTTCGGAATCTGAGTCCTGACCCGGAAACAAAAATCCCCGGCTCGACGAATCGAGCCGGGGATCTTGTGGTTGGCTGTCGCGGACGCGTCAGGCGGACTTCAGCAGCGCCGGCGCCAGAAGCTCTGCCAGAGACGGCAGGGCGATGCGGGTGCCCGTGGGGCTGATGAGGCCGCGGGCGTCATCCAGCGCACCGGCCTTCAACTCCAGCGCCAGCAGTCGGTTACGATCATAGGCGCCGGGCATCCACAGCTCGCCGGTCTTCTCCGCGGAGAAGCCGAAGCGCTCGTAATAGGCCGCATCACCCACCAGCAGAATGGCGCCGTGGCCCTTGGCCCGAGCGATCTCGATGGAGGTGCGCATCATGGCGCCGCCGAGCCCGTGGGCGCGGAACCAGGGATGGACCGCGAGCGGGCCGAGCAGCAGCGCCGGACGGGCGGGGCCCGCCGTCACGTTCCACAGCCGCACGGTGCCGGCCAGACGGCCATCGGGGCCGTGGGCGGAGAAAGCGAGGCCTTCCGCCGGCAGGCGGCCCTCGCGCAGACGCTCGGAGGACTTGGCCTTGCGCCCCTCGCCCATGCACAGGTCGAGCAGGGCCTCGCGGGGGGCCACATCTTCCACGGATTCAAGCACGATCTCGGTCATCGGCAGCTCCTTGCGCCAACGTGAGAGGTGAAGAAGCCCGTCCCGGCCGGAGTGCGGCCAGGGAATACCTTCGGGGACGGGTGCGGAAGACGAGGGGACACATCCCCTCCTCATGCCCCGGACGGCGTCATGCCAGTGCCGGGGGACCTTCTGCGGCCGGGTCGCGGAATACGCTCGGGCGCCGCGCGGGCAGTTTTACGCGGCTTCGCTCAAGCGCCGCGCGGGCTTTGATCTTCGGGCGGGAGCCGCCCTCAGATCACGTAGGACTTCAGCGGCGGGAAGCCGTTGAACGCCACCGCCGAATAGGTGGTGGTGTAGGCGCCGCACGCCTCGATGATGATCTTGTCGCCGATCGAGAGCGAAAGCGGCAGCTCGACCGGGGTCTTCTCATACATCACGTCCGCGGAATCGCAGGTCGGGCCGGCGAGAACGCAGGGGGCGGTGTCGTCGCCGTCGCGCGGGGTGCGCAGCGGGTAGCGGATCGCCTCGTCCATCGTCTCGGCGAGGCCGCCGAACTTGCCGATGTCGAGATAGACCCAGCGCATGGCATCCTGCTCGGACTTCTTCGAGATGAGGACGACCTCGGTCTCGATCAGGCCGGCATTGCCCACCATGCCGCGGCCCGGCTCCATGATGGTCTCCGGGATGGCGTTGCCGAAGTGGCGGCGCAGGGAGGCGAAGATCGCCTCGCCATAGGAGATGGCGCCCGGCACATCCTGCAGGTAGCGGGTGGGGAAGCCGCCGCCCAGATTGACCATAGACAGCGAGATGCCCCGCTCGGCGCAGGCGCGGAAGATCGTGGCGGCAGAGGCGAGCGCGCCGTCCCAGGCGTGCACGTTCTTCTGCTGCGAGCCCACATGGAAGGACACGCCATAGGCGGCGAGGCCGAGGCGATGGGCGTGCTCCAGCACGTCCGCGGCCATCTCCGGCTCGCAGCCGAACTTGCGGGACAGCGGCCACTCGGCGCCGGCACCGTCGCAGAGGATGCGGCAGAACACCTTGGCGCCGGGGGCGACGCGGGCGATCTTCTCGACTTCCTCGTAGGAATCGACCGAGAACAGGCGCACACCCAGCTTGAAGGCGCGCTCGATGTCGCGCTCCTTCTTGATGGTGTTGCCGAAGGAGATGCGCTCGGCACTCGCGCCGGTGGCGAGCACCATGTCGATCTCGCCGGTGGAGGCGCAGTCGAACGAGGAGCCCAGCTCCTCCAGCGCCTTCAGGATGGCGGCATCGGGGTTGGCCTTCACGGCATAGAACACGCGGGTGTCCGGCAGCGCGCGGGCGAACGAGAGATAGTTGGTGCGAACCACGTCGAGGTCCACCACCACGCAGGGGCCATCCTCTCGCCGGGTACGCAGGAATTCGCGGATGCGATCGGTCATGGATACCTCCCCGTGACCTGAAGCCAGTGAAGCGCAGGGAACTGCGCGACGACAGGACGGACGCTCCTTCTGGGAGAGCCCGGGGCACGCGCTCGCATTCGCCCGGCGATGTGGACACGCCGACCGTCTGCGGGCCGTACCCGCTTCGCCGGGGCTTTACCCGGCCGCATCATCGGACCGAACGGCAGCAGAACCGCCCGCTTGGCCGCAAGGCAAAGCAGGAGCGAGGACGACTGCGCACGATTGGAGAGGGAAGTCCCGCTCCGCACGGCCGGCAAGATGTAGTGCCTCTTTAGTAACGCCGACCTTTGGAGGGCCGACCGAGACCAAAAAAGCCCTTACGTCGTTGCTTCAAGTCACGTCCCCCGCATTGAGGAGCGGGGTGGGCCGGTTCCCTCCGGCTTGTCGATCGTCCTGGCAGCTTTCCGGCCTCTTGTCCGGAGATCCTACCGACCGACACGCGACCACAGGCACGTGCGAATTTGGGCAACGCGGATTTAGGGGATTCGGCCCGCCCATGCAAGGGGCAATTTGATGAAGATCAGTGCAGCGGCGCAGGGCAGGTCTGAGCCGCTCGCAATGCTCTCCGGGCGGGGGGCCCTCGCCGCTCATTTTCAGGTGCCAACCTCGGGCGAAAGCTTGCCGTCACTCTCTTCCGCGCCGCCTGCTGCGCTGCGGCATTTGTGCAGTTCTGGCCGTGGGTTGCGCCGGATCGCCGCGCGTCGCGCTCGGCTCTTGATTGGCATCAATACAAGGAGCAAGGTTGCAGCATAATCTTAGAACAATGAGGATCCACCCGCGATCCCGTCTGCCGCCGCAGGGTTCGGAATGATCTACGATACCTTCTTCGCCGACGCCATCGACGCCCTGCGCAAGGAGCGCCGCTATCGCACCTTCGCCGAGATCGAGCGCGACGCCTCGCACTTCCCGCGGGCGGTGTGGCACTCGCCGGGCGGTCCGCGCGACATCGTGGTGTGGTGCTCCAACGACTATCTCGGCATGGGCAGCCATCCCGACGTGGTCGCCGCCATGTGCGACGCGGCCAAGGCGCGCGGCGCCGGCGCCGGCGGCACCCGCAACATCTCGGGCAACAGCCATGAGATCGTGATGCTGGAGCGCGAGCTGGCCGACCTGCACGGCAAGGAATCCGGCCTCGTCTTCACCTCGGGCTACATTTCCAACGCCACCGGCATCTCCACCATCGTCAAGCTGATCCCCGACTGCGTGGTGATCTCGGACGAGCTGAACCACAATTCCATGATCGAGGGCGTCCGCCACGGCGGCCGGCAGAAGGCCATCTTCCGCCACAACGACCTCGACCATCTCGAAGAGCTGCTGAAGGCGGCGGGCGACCGGCCCAAGCTCGTGGTGTTCGAGAGCGTCTATTCCATGGACGGCGACATCGCCCCCATCGGTGCCATCTGCGATCTCGCCGAGCGCTACGGCGCCATGACCTATCTCGATGAGGTGCACGCGGTCGGCATGTATGGCGGGCGCGGCGGCGGCGTCGCCGAGCGTGACGGCGTCATGCACCGGGTGGACGTGATCGAGGGCACGCTGGGCAAGGCCTTCGGCGTGGTCGGCGGCTACATCACCGGCAAGCGCCTCGTCATCGATGCCGTGCGCTCCTACGCGCCGGGCTTCATCTTCACCACCGCGCTGCCGCCGGCGATCGCCGCAGCGGCTACCGCATCGGTGCGCCACCTCAAGACGTCGCAGGCCGAGCGCACCGGTCAGCGCACCCAGGTGGCCAAGGTCAAGGCGGCGCTGGCCGCCGCCGGCCTGCCGCAGATGGAGACGCCGACCCACATCGTCCCGGTGATGGTGGGCGACGCCAAGGCCTGCAAGATGGCGAGCGACCTGCTGCTCGCCGAGTACGGCATCTACATCCAGCCCATCAACTACCCCACCGTGCCGCGCGGTGCCGAGCGCCTGCGCATCACCCCCACCCCGTTCCACGACGACGCGCTCATCGCCCATCTGGCGACCGCCTTGTCGGACGTGTGGGAGCGGCTGGAGCTGCCTTACGCGGACCGGGTGGCGCAGCACACCGCCTCGCGCAGCACTGCGGCCGGCCCGGCGCCGATCCCGCTGCCGGTGGCCGGCGGCTGACTCGATCTCTCCCCGATTGAAAAGCCCCGGCCGTGTGCCGGGGCTTTTTGTTTTGGAGCCTTAGGCGGGCGTGCCGATGGCCTTGCCGTCTGGCCCGAAGAAGGGATGCGGTCCGGAAAAGCTGCCGATGAAGCTGCGGTGGGTCACGAGCCGTCCCTCCGCGAACAGGTGCAGCGAAAGGCTGGGCGGCTCCATGTGGAAGGTGGGCGGCGCGTCCGGGTCCAGCGCGAGGCTCACCGAATGGGCCGGCGCCGGGGCGATGGTGGCGGCGATGCCGGCGAAGGTGGTCGTCACCGCCCGATGCACATGGCCGCAGGTGAAGCCCACGACCTGCGGATGCCGCCGCAGCACGGCCTCCAGCGCCGCGGCATCGAACAGGTTCTGCACGTCCATGTGGCGGATGCCGGTGAGGAACGGCGGATGGTGGGCGCAGACCAGCGCCGGCCGGTCCGGCGCGGCGGCGAGCGCCGCATCGAGGAAGGCGAGGCCCTCGTCGTCCAGCGTGCCATGGGGGCGCCCGTAGACGGTGGAATCGAGCATCACCAGCCGCAGCGGGAAATCCTCCACCACATAGTTCACCCGCCCGCCCGCGCAGCGCGCCGCGATCTCGGGAAAGGCGGCGAGCAGCCCGCCGGAGCTGTCGTGATTGCCGGGCACGGGAAACAGCGGCAGGCCGAGGGGCGCGACGAGGGCGCGGAAGCGGGCAAATTCCTCCGGGTCGTCGAAATCGGTCAGGTCGCCGGTGACGATCACCGCGTCGGGCCGGGGATCGAGGGTGAGGATGTGCGCCACCGCCGCTTCCAGATAGGTCGCAGTGTCCACCACCCCATAGGCGAGCGTGCCGGGGCGGCGGATGTGGGTGTCGGTGAGCTGGGCGATCAGCATGGGTCAGGCCAAAGTGTAGCGGTTGGCATCGAGGGCAAGGCCGATGGCCGCGCCGGCACTCAGGGGCAGGTCGGCGGGCGCCTCGGCGATGATGCGTGTTCCGTCGCCGGCATTCAGCGTCACACGCTGGCGTGGCCCCTGAAACTCCACCTGCGTCACCTGAAACACCAGCGTCGCGTCGGCCGGGCTCACGAGGCGCACGGCCTCGGGGCGGAACAGGAGACGCGCCTTGGCGCGATCCGGCGCCGCGACCCGCAGGATGCCGGCGGCAGTCTCGAAACGGCCGTTGCGCACGATGCCCTCCAGCCGGTTGGTGATGCCGACGAAGCCGGCGACATAATCGTCCGCCGGCTGGAAGTAGACCTCCCGCGGCGTGCCCACCTGGGCGATGGCGCCGTTCTTCATCACCACGATGCGGTCGCCCAGCGCCAGCGCCTCGGCCTGGTCGTGGGTGACATAGACGGCGGTGATGGCGAGGCGGCGCAGCAGCGCGTCGATCTCGCTGCGCAGATGCTCGCGCAAGGCGGCGTCGAGGGCGGTCAGGGGTTCGTCCAGCAGCAGCACGCGCGGCCGCACGGCAAGCGCGCGGGCGAGGGCCACGCGCTGGCGCTGGCCGCCGGAGAGCTGGTCAATGCGCCGCCCGGCCAGCGCCTCGATGCGCATCATGGCGAGCACGGAGGCCGCCTGCGCCCGCCGCGCGTCCGTTGCCACGCCGCGCACGCGCAGGCCATAGGCCACGTTGTCGATGACGCTCATGTTCGGAAACAAGGCGTAGGACTGGAACACCATGCCCACATTGCGCTTCTCGATGGGCAGGGCCGTCACGTCCGCCCCGTCGAAGGCGATGCGCCCGCCGGCGTCGGGCGTCTCCAGCCCGGCGATGAGGCGCAGGAGGGTGGTCTTGCCGCAGCCGGAGGGGCCGAGCAGCACCAGCGTCTCGCCCGCCTTCACCTCCAGATCCACGGGCGAGAGCGCCCGCGTGCCGTCCGGATAGGTCTTGCCGCAGCCGGTGATGGAAATGGCGGCGCCGGTGGTCATCGCGCGCTCCCCGTGGTGCGGCCGAGCAGCTGGAGGGCGAGGAGCAGGGGCACGATCATGACGAAGAAGACCAGAGTATAGGCGCTCGCGATTTCGAGGCGCATGGAGGCGTAGCTGTCGGCGAGGCCCACCGGCAGCGTCTTGGTCAGCGGGGTGTGCAGCATCCAGGTGAGGTTGAATTCGCCGATGGAGAGCGTCACCACCATCAGTGCCCCAGCGAGGATGCCGCCCTTCGCGTTGGGCAGCACCACATGGAAGAAGCGCTGCAGCGGCGAGGCGCCCAGCGACGCCGCGCCTTCCTCCAGCGAGCGGATGTCGACGGCGGCGAGCACCGCCATCACCGCGCGCAGCATGAAGGGCAAAGTGTAGAGCACATGCCCGGTGAGGATGAAGGCCGGGCTCATGCGGAATTCGCGGATAGCGCCATAGGCGAGGATGAGCGCCAGCGCGAGCGCGAGGCCGGGTACCGCCACCGGCAGCGTAACCACCTCCTCCACGATGCGGGCAAGCCGCGAGGGGCGCCGCACCAGCGCCCAGGCGGCGGGCACGGCGAGGACGAGCGTCGCCGCAAGCGTGCCGAGCGCGATGCCGATGGAGAGCCAGATGGTGCCCGAATAGAGCGCCAGCACCTGCTTCACCCAATCGAGCGTGAGGCCGGAGGAGACCCCGCGGAAGTAATTGGCCGTGAAGCCGGCGAGGATGGAGGCCCCGGCCGGCACCATCAGGAAGGCGGCGGCCAGCAGCGTCACGAACAGCTGGAAGGCGAAGGTGAGGCGATGGACTTTCATGACGCGCCTCAACCGGCCGCCGCCACGCCGCCACCGGCGAGGTTGCGCGAGAGGGCGAGCACCGCCCAGGTGATGAGGCCGAGGGCGATGGAGAGCGCGGCCGCGGTGGCGAAGTTCGCGTTGAGGGTGAACTCCGTATAGATCGTCATCGCCAGCACATCGATGCGCGTCGCCAGCGTGAAGGCGGTGCCGAACGCCCCCATGGCGGTGGCGAAGGCGATGGCGCCCGAGGCCATCAGCGCCGGGGCTATGCCCGGCAGCGTCACGTCCCTGAGCACCTCGAAGCGCCCCGCGCCGAGTGAGCGGGCGGCCTCTTCCAGCGCCGGATCGAGCTTCTCCACCGCCGCCATGAGGGTGACGAGCACGCGCGGCAGGGAGAAATAGACATAGCCGGCGAACAGGCCGGCCATGGAATAGGCGAACACCCATCGCCCCATGCCGAGACCCATGGAGAGGCTGGCGAGGAGCCCCTGCCGGCCAGCCAGCAGGATCACCATGAAGCCCACCACCACGCCGGGAAACGCCAGCGGCAGGGTGAGGCAGGAGACCAGCAGCGGCCGGCCCCAGAAGCGGTTGCGGGCGAGGAACAGGGCGACGACGGTGCCGATGGCGAGGGTCGCCGCCGTCACCGCCGCCGAGAGGGCGAGGGTCGCGACGAGCGTTGCGAAGTGCCTCGGGTTGGTGAGGATGGCGACATATTCCGCCATCCCGTTGGGGCCGGACCCCGCGACGCCGACGAGCCGCACCATGGGCAGCAGGAAGAAGGCCGCCACGAACAGGAACAGCGGCAGCAGGAACAGGCGGGCGAGGCGATCGGCGCTGTGCATGGCTTCAGGCGAACGCCCGCCTCACTTCACGTTGTTGAGGTAGGCGTCGGAGAAGGCCTTCTGCGCGGTCTCCATGCGGGCATAGTCCACGGGCTTCGCGCGGGCATAGTCCGCAGCCGGCAGGAAGCGGCTGGCGATTTCCGGCGGCAGCGCGATGTTGCGGGCGGGGCGCAGATAGGCCTTGGCCCACATGGCCTGTCCCTTGTCGGAGAGCACGTAGTCGAGCACCTTCTTGGCTGCCTCGGGGTGGGGCGCGCCCTTCACCATGGTCATCACGTAGGGGACGACCACGGAGCCCTCGCAGGGGATGACGAAGGCGAAATTGCCCTTCTCGTTGTACTTCGCGCGGTAGGCGTTGAAGTCATAGTCGAACAGGATCGGGATCTCGCCAGAGACGACGCGGGCGTAGGACGTCTGCTTGGGCACGATGGGCTGATTGGCCTGGAGCTTCTTGAAGTATTCGATGCCCGGCTTGAAATCGTCGAACGAGCCGCCCATGGCGCCGTTGACCGCCACCGCGCCCACATAGCCGACGAAGGCGGAGGTGGGGTCGAGATAGCCGACGAGGCCCTTGTACTCGAGCTTCAGCAGGTCCGCCCAGCAGGCCGGCACCGGCGCGCCGCCCAGCGCATCCTTGTTCACGAACAGGCCGAGCGTGCCGGAATGAATGGTGAACCAGTTGCCGTCCTTGTCCTTCAGGCCTTCGGGGATGTCGGCGAAACCCTTGGGCTCGTAGGGCTGGGTGACGCCGGCATCCTTCGCCTTGATGCCGAAAGTGACGCCGAGATAGGCGACATCCGCCACCGGGCTTGCCTTCTCCGCGAGGATCTGGGCGAGGGACTGGCCGGAATTCTTGTTGTCCTGCGGCACGTCGATGCCGGTGTCGGCCTTGATGGCCTTCAGCATGGCGCCCCAGTCGGCCCATTCGGGCGGGCAATTGTAGCAGATGGCATCCGCCGCCGCGGCCGGGCGGGCGGGGGCGATGGCTGCCACGGCGGCGAGCGCCAGAGCGGAAAGCGTCACGGCAGAAAGGGTCTTGAGGGGACGCATGGCGGGCCTCATGGGGTGGGCAGGGACGGTGGGGTGGGGTCTTGAACGCGGGTTCGCTTCGGCGCGGCGGCAAGGGTGCCCCCGGGCCGCAGGCTGAAGGGCAGGCGCTCTACCCGGGGGGCGGCGCCGGTCTCGATCATCTCGAACAAGAGTTCCACCGCCTGCTCGCCCATGCGGCGTGTGGGGGTGTCAACGGTGGCGAGGCTCGGGCTCATGGCCCGGCCGAGGGCGATGCCGTCGAAGCCGGCCACCGACACGTCGTCCGGCACGCGGATGCCGAGGTCGCGCAGCGCGCCGGTCACGGAGAGGGCGAGCAGATCGTTGGAGCACAGCGCCGCGGTGGGGGCGGAGGCCCCGCCGAACAGTCCGGCGAGGGCCGCCGCATGGCTCGGGGCGTCGCCCAGATAGTCGAGCTCCAGCGGCGCTGCGGCATCGAGCCCGGCCTTCTCCATGGCCGCGCGATAGCCCTCATAGCGCCGGAGCGAACGGTCGGATGTGGCGAAGCGGCCGGCGAGATAGGCGATGTTGCGGTGCCCGGCCGCGATCATCGCGTCGGTGAGGGCGCAGGTGGCCGCCGCATTGTCCACGCAGACGGCGGCACGGGCATCGGTGTCCGGCTCGTTGTGGACGAGCACGAAGGGGATGCTCTCCGCTTCAAGCAGGTCGAGGGTGGCGTTGTTCTCGGCGCAGGCGACGGTGAGCACGAGGCCGGCCACGTTCTGCGCCACCAGCGTTTCCACCAGCTCCGCCTCGGCGGCGGGGTCGTAATCCGTGGCGGTGAGCAGGAGGGTGTGGCGGCGCTCGCGGGCCGCCGCCTGCATCCCCGCCACGGAGGCGGCGAACACCGGATTGGTGAGGCTCGGGATCAGGACGCCGAGGGTGCGGGTCTTGAGCGTCTTCAGCGCCCGGCCGATCTCGCTGGGGCGAAAGCCCAGCTCGTCGATGGCCGCACGGACCCGGGCCTCAACTTCGGCGCTGGTCGGCGCCGAGCGGTTGATGACGCGGCTGACCGTCGCGATGGAGCAGCCTGCGCGCTCGGCGACGGTCCTGATGGTGACGATGCGCGGCACATCCGACCCCGGTGGGCTCCAATGGAGCGTGAAACCGTTTTCAGATCAATAGGTGCAACGCGCGACAGGCGTGTGACGGGCCCGGCGGGGGCCTGAAATGCGGACAGCGGGCGTGCCGAGGCACGCCCGCTGCGGGGAAGGGAAGATCAAGGGCGGCGAGATTCCCTTCCTTCTCGTGACCTCACGGACGCGCAGGGGGCGGCGGGAGGTGATCGGGGTGGCCGCCGAGCGGCGCGCCGGGGGGCGGCGGAGGCGGTGGCAGAAGTGCGAATTCGAGGCGGCCCAGCTTCTCGATCTGGTCGGGCGAGAGGCGCGTCTTCAGGGCGTCCACGGCCTTGAGGAGCCGGGTTCCGGCCTTGCCGGCCTCCTCGCTGCGCGCGCCGAACGCGGTGACGAGGGAGAGCGGCGCGGCACCGGGCTGAGGCGGCGGCGGCGGGGGCGGCAAGGCCTCCTGCAGCGCATCGGTGAAGTCGCGCCAGGCGTCGAGTTGATTGGCGCGGATACCAAGAGCGGTTTCGGCGGCGGCGAGGTTGCGGGCGAGGCCCAAGGGACCACCAGCCGGGGCGCCGGCAGGACCACCAGCAGCCGGCCCGCGGGGCGCGCCAGGCGGGGCGAAGGGCATCGGCGGATTATCCGGCCCGGCCGCGCGCTGGTCCGGCCGGGCGAGCTGGTCGTCCACCTTGGCGTATCCCGGTGAGGACACAATGAAGCCGGCGAGTGCCAGAATGCTGAGCGTTGCTCCGGCCAGGAGCAGGGCCCGGAAACTCTGGCGCGGCGTCTTCCGTATCGGTGCGTTGCACGTCATGGCGTGCCTCCTGTCCATCAGGTTGACGCGAGGATGGAGGCGGCTCGTAGCCAAATGAGGTCGGGGGGGTATCGCTAGATGTCCCGCCGGGCTGATTTTGTAACGCAATGTTGCCGGCCGCCCCGTGGCAATGCTGGGAAGCAAGGAGGCGTGCGGTGGCGGGGCCGGCGGGCTAGCATCGTGCAGAACGGAGGAGCCGGTGCAACAGGACGGTCCGCACATTCTCGTCGTCGATGACGATCTCGAAATCCGCAAGCTGCTCAGCCGCTATCTCGCCGTCCAGGGCTTCCGCGTGACGGCTGCCGGCGATGGGCGGGAGATGGAAGAGAAACTCACCACCCAGCGCATCGATTTCGTGGTGCTGGACCTGATGCTGCCCGACGCCTCCGGCCTCGATTTGTGCCGCGCCCTGCGCGCCCGTTCGCGGGTGCCGGTGATCCTGCTCACCGCCCTGAAGGAGGACGTGGATCGCATCATCGGCCTTGAAATCGGGGCGGACGACTATCTCGGCAAGCCGTTCAATCCGCGGGAGCTGGTGGCCCGCATCCGCGCCGTCCTCAGGCGCACCAGCGTCACCGATCCCGTCTCATCCGCCGTCCGCGCCTATGGCTTCGCCGGCTTCCGCGCCGAGCCGGACCTGCGCCGCGTCACGGCGGCTGACGGCGCGGAGGTGCCCCTCACCGGGGCTGAGTTCGACCTGCTGATGGCCTTCCTGGAGCGGCCCGGCCGCATTCTCTCCCGCGACCAGTTGCTCGACATCACCCGCGGGCGGGAGGCCGGCCCGTTCGACCGCTCGGTGGACGTGCTGGTCAGCCGGCTCAGGCGCAAGCTCGGCGACCAGGGCGCGTTCCAGATCCTGAAGACGCTGCGCAACGGCGGCTACCAGCTCTCCGTGCGGGTGGACGTGGAGGACGCGCCGTGAGGACGCTGCGCGCCCAGGTCACCGCCATCCTCGTGGTGGCGGTGCTGGTGGTGATCGCGCTGGCCAATGGCGCGTCCTTCTTCATCGCCCGCCCGAACTGGCCACCGTTCGGATCCAGGGGCAGCGCGACGGCGATCCTGGATGCGGTGGCCCTGGCCACGGCGGTTCCGCCCGATGCCCAGGTTCCCATCCTGAGGGCATCGCCGCCCTCGGGCATGATCGACGAGATGGAGACGCAGCGCCTCGCCGAGGCCCTCGCCCGGCTCGGCCAGCCGCATCCGGTGCGCGCCGTCCTGCCGCCCGGCGGTGAGCCTCGCGTCACGGCAGTTGGCCTGCCTGACGGCCGCTGGCTGATCCTCTCCGGAACCGGCATGCCGACCCCGCCTCCTGGCCCGCCCGGCGGCGCGATGGGCTTTGCGGTGTGGCTTGCTTTCATGATCCTCGGCGTCACCGGGGTCGTCATCCTCGCCGTGCACCGCCTCACCCGGCCGCTGGCGCTGGTGGAGGAAGCGGCGCGGCGCATCGGACCTGACGGCGAGCTGCCCGTGCTGCCCGAACGGGGGCCGACCGAGGTGCGTGCCGCGGCCGCCGCCATCAACCGGCTCTCGGCGCGGCTGAAGGCCTCCATGGACAGCCGGATGCGCATCGTCGCCGGCGCGGCCCATGATCTGCGCACGCCACTCACGCGCATGCGCCTGCGTGCGGAATTCATCCCGGACGAGGAGGAGCGCGGCCAATGGCTCTCCGATCTCGCGGAGCTGGACCGCATCGCCGACAGCGCCATCCGCCTCGTGCGAGAGGAGGTGGAGGGCGGCACGCTGGAGACGGTGCGCATCGACCGCCTCGCCGCCGACGTGGCGATGGAACTGAAGGAGATCGGGCTCGACGTCGCCCTTCTCGCCGGGGTGCCGGCCTATGTCGCGGGACGGCCATTGTCGCTCAAGCGCGCGGTGCGCAACCTCGCGGTCAATGCCGCCACCCATGGCGCGAGCCTCGGCGGCGGCGCGCGGCTCGCCGTCAGCGCCGATGCGGAGCGGGTGGTGCTGGTGATCGAGGATGACGGCCCCGGCATTCCCGAGGCCTTGATGGGGCAGGTGTTCGAGCCGTTCTTCCGGGTCGATCCGGCGCGGCAGGTGAAGATCCCGGGAGCGGGCCTCGGCCTCGCCATCGCCAATGAGATCATCGGCCGCCATGGCGGGCGGCTCACCCTCTCGAACCGTCCCGGGGGCGGCCTGTTGCAGCGGGTGGAACTGCCGGTGGCCGAGGCGGGGCAGGGCGCCGACGATTGACCGGCAGCCCGGCCGCTTTCGGCCGGACGGATCCCAGGGAGAGGCCGGGGCCGGCCTCTCCGTCCCAAGCCTCAGCGGGTGGGGACCGGCTTCTCGCCGCGATAGTCGTAGAAGCCACGCTGCGTCTTGCGGCCGAGCCAGCCGGCTTCGACATACTTCACCAGCAGGGGGCAGGGCCGGTACTTGGAATCGGCGAGGCCCTCGTGCAGCACCTGCATCACCGCGAGGCAGGTATCGAGGCCGATGAAGTCGGCAAGCTGCAGCGGACCCATGGGATGGTTCGCGCCAAGCTTCATGGCGCGATCGATGGAATCCACCGAGCCCACGCCCTCATAGAGGGTGTAGATGGCCTCATTGATCATCGGCAGCAGGATGCGGTTGACGATGAAGGCCGGGAAGTCCTCGGCCACCGCATAGGTCTTGTGCAGGCGGGTGACGAAGGTCTTGGACGCCTCGAAGGTCTCGTCGTCGGTGGCGATGCCGCGCACCAGCTCGACCAGCTCCATCAGCGGCACCGGATTCATGAAGTGAATGCCGATGAAACGCTCCGGCCGGTCGGTTGCGGCGGCGAGGCGGGTGATGGAGATGGAGGAGGTATTGGAGGCGAGCAGCGTTTCCGGCTTCACCACCTGGCAGAGCCCGGAGAAGATCTTGCGCTTCACCTCTTCCCGCTCGGTGGCCGATTCGATCACGAGGTCGCAGTCGGCGAGGTCCTCGGTCTTGTCCGCGGCGACGATGCGGGCGAGGGCTTCCTGCCGGTCGGTCTCGGACACGGTGCCCTTGGCCACCTGCTTGGCCATGTTGCCATTGATGGTGGCGAGGCCGGAGCGGATGCGGTCGGGGTCCGCGTCGTTCAGCGCCACGTCGTAGCCGGCGAGCGCGCACACGTGCGCGATGCCGTTGCCCATCTGGCCTGCACCGATGACCCCGACCTTCTTGATCTCGATCGGCATGATTCTCTCGTTTCGCCTTGTTGCCGGTGACCGGGGCGGGCCTCCCCGAAACTGCGGCCGGTGGTTGTCCGGCCGCAGCCAGAGTGATCCTATCCCTTAACCTTGGCGATTTCCGCCTTGAGTTCAGGGATGACGGTGTTGATATCGCCGACGAGGCCGTAGTCCGCCACCTGGAAGATGGGGGCCTCCTCGTCCTTGTTGACGGCGACGATGACCTTGGAGTCCTTCATGCCGGCGAGATGCTGGATGGCGCCGGAGATGCCGAGGGCGACGTAGAGCTCGGGGGCGACGACCTTGCCGGTCTGGCCCACCTGCCAGTCGTTCGGGGCATAGCCCGCATCCACCGCGGCGCGCGAGGCGCCCACCGCCGCGCCCAGCGCGTCGGCCAAAGGCTCGATCAGCTCGGCGAACTTCTCCCGCGAGCCCACCGCGCGGCCACCCGACACGATGATCTTCGCGGCGGTCAGCTCGGGACGGTCGGAAGCGGCGATGCTCTCTTCCACGAAGGTGGAGAGCGCCGGGTCGGACGCCGCGCCCACGGTCTCGATGGCGGCCGAGCCGCCCTCGCCGGTGGCGGCGAAGGAGGCGGTGCGCACCGTCACCACCTTCTTGGCGTCGTTGGACTTCACGGTCTGGATGGCGTTGCCGGCATAGATGGGCCGCTCGAACGTGTCGGGCGCCACCACCTTGATGATGTCGGACACCTGCATCACGTCCAGCAGCGCGGCGACGCGCGGCAGCACGTTCTTGGCGCTGGCGGTGGAGGGGCCGACGATGGCGTCGTAGGCGGGCGCCAGCGAGACGACCAGCGCCGCCAGCGGCTCGGCCAGGCGGTGCGCATAGAGCGCGTCGTCGGCCAGCAGCACCTTCTCGACGCCCGAGAGCTTCGCGGCGGCCTCGGCCACGCCCTTGGCGTTCTGGCCGGCGACCAGCACATGCACCGGCGAGCCCATGGCGGCAGCGGCGGTGAGGGCCTTGGCGGTGACGCCGTTGAGGGCCGAATTGTCGTGTTCGGCAATGAGCAGAACGGCCATCAGATCACCCCCGCCTCATCCTTGAGCTTCGCCACCAGCTCGGCCACCGAGCCCACCTTCACGCCCGCCTTGCGGCCGGCCGGCTCGGCGGTCTTCAGCACTTCGAGCCGCGGGGCGACGTCGACGCCGTAATCGGCCGGCGTCTTCTCGGCGATGGGCTTCTTCTTCGCCTTCATGATGTTGGGGAGCGAGGCGTAGCGCGGCTCGTTGAGGCGCAGGTCCGTGGTGACGATGGCCGGGCCGTTGAGCTTCACGGTCTGCAGGCCGCCGTCGATCTCGCGGGTGACGAGCGCGCCGCCGTCCTCCACCACCACCTTGGACGCGAAGGTGGCCTGAGGCCAGCCCAGCAGCGCCGCCAGCATCTGGCCGGTCTGGTTGCAGTCGTCGTCGATGGCCTGCTTGCCGAGGATCACGAGGCCGGGGGCTTCCTCGCCCACCACGCCCTTGAGGATCTTGGCGACGGCGAGCGGCTCGACCACGCCGTCGGTCTTCACCAGGATGCCGCGGTCGGCGCCCATGGCGAGAGCGGTGCGGAGCGTCTCGGAGGCCTGGGCCGGTCCGATGGACACGGCAATCACCTCGGTCGCCTTGCCGGCTTCCTTGAGGCGCAGCGCCTCTTCCACCGCGATCTCGTCGAACGGGTTCATGGACATCTTGACGTTCGCAAGCTCGACGCCCGTACCGTCAGACTTCACCCGGACCTTTACGTTGTAATCCACCACCCGCTTAACGGGCACCAGGATCTTCATCGACACGCGCTCCCCGTTCCCGAAATCTCGACCGGCGGTCGCTAAATCCGCCGATGATCGTGACTTCCGCTCTTATCCCTGCATTGCAGCATTTCTTGCGGGCGGGCAACGTAGGAGGGGCCAGAAAGTGTGTCAACGCTCGCTCCGGCGCGGCGTTCGGACGCCCTGTGCGCGGATGCTTGGCACGCCGGAGGGATCGCGATCGAACAGGGCGACGCCCGGCCGGCGCATCAGCGCCACCAGAACGGCTCCGGCGAGGAAGCCGCCCACATGCGCCCACCACGCCGTCTCCTGGTCCGAGCTCGACAGGATCTGCCACACCTGAAGGCCGAACCAGGCGCCGATGGCCCAGTAGGCGGGTACCCGCAGAGGGATCTTCATCAGCACCAGCGCCCACAGGCGGATGTTCGGGTGCAGCACCAGATAGGCCGCGATCATCCCGGCCACCGCCCCGGACGCCCCGACCAGAGGCGCCTCCGAGCCCGGTTCGGCCACCACATGGACCAGCCCGGCGATGACCCCACATAGCAGGTAGAACAGGAGGAAGCGGCCATGGCCCATGGCGTCCTCCACATTGTCGGCGAACACCATGAGGAAGGCCATGTTGCCGATGAGGTGCAGCCATCCGCCATGCAGGAACATGTAGCTGACGAGGGTGAGGGCCGGCGGCAGCCGCTCGTACCCCTCGGGAAGGATGGCGACGCCGCTGACCACGGCGGGAATGGCGCCGAAGCCGAGCACCCCGGCCTCGCTCACCGGCCCGAACGCACCACGCTGGAGCGCGACGAACACGAACACGTTCAGCGCCACCAGCCCCCAGGTGACGTAGGGGCGGCGCACATGCTCCAAGGGATTGGTGTCGGCAAGCGGAACGAACATCACACGGTCCCGGGGACCCGTCCGCCGCCTGCGGCCGTCCTGTCCCGTGGCGGCAAGCTTAGAGCATTTTCCCGCGGGGTGGATACCGTCCCGCGGGAGGAAAATGCGTTGGCTCAATAGCCTAGGGCGCTTTTCCGATTCGGCGGAACGGGGACGCGCTCTGACGCGGACGGCCGCGCCTTGGCCACGGAGCCAGCGTCAGGTCCGGCGCCTTCAGCGACTTTTGCCCGGCACCCACAGCACGTCCGCCGCGCCGCGGGCGTTGGCATAGCGGCCGGCGACGAACAGCAGGTCGGAGAGCCGGTTCACATAGTGCAGCGCCGGCGCGCCCACCGCGCCCTCTCCCACCGTGCCTTCGCTCTGGTGCGACAATGCGACCATGATGCGCTCGGCCCGGCGGCACACCGTGCGGGCGAGATGGAGGTGGGCAGATGCTGCGGTGCCGGCCGGCAGCACGAAGGAGGTAAGGGGAGAAAGCTCGGCGTTGAGGAGATCGATATCCTCTTCCAGCCGCGTCACCTGCGCGGGGACGATGCGCAGGCTCGCGCCTTCCTCCTCGTTGGCGGCCGGCGGTACGCAGAGGTCGGCGCCGAGGTCGAACAGGTCGTTCTGGATGCGCACCAGAATGCCATCGAGCAACGGCTCGCCGGAGAGATGGAGGCGCGCGATGCCGAGGGCGGCGTTGGTCTCGTCCACCGCGCCATAGGCCTCGACACGCAAATCGTACTTGGGCACGCGCTTGCCGGTGCCGAGGCCGGTGGTGCCGTCGTCGCCGGTCCGGGTGTAGATCTTGTTCAGCTTGACCATGGCCGTCAGCGGCCCATGGCGAAGATGGTGGCCATCACGATGATGATGGCGAGGAACTGGAACAGCACCCGCATCTGCATCAGCTTCTGCGAGCGCTGCGGCGAGCCGCCCGAGGCGAAGTTGAACAGGCCGAGGAAGAGCACCCCCGCCACCAGCATCAGCGCCAGCGGGATGAACAGATAGACCGACCAGTGCACCATCTTCGTTTCCTCCCGGCGCTCAGTTGAGCACGGCGATGCCGGCATTGAGCGTCGAGGCGTAGCACACCCAGACGAGATAGGGCACCAGCAGCCAGCCGGCCGTGCGGTCCAGCGGGAAGGTGGCGCGCAGCGTCAGCGCCAGCAGCACCACGAGGCCGATGATGATGACGAGGCCGGCGTGGATCGCGTGCAGGCCGAAGAACACCGGGGACCAGATGAAATTGAGCGCCAGCTGCGTCAGGAACAGGCCGATGGCCACGGTGCGCGCGGAGGAGGGGGGCACCTTGTCCCACAGCCGCCAGAGGCTCACCGCCATCATCAGATAGAGCAGCGTCCAGACGATGGGGAAGGCGGCGTTGGGCGGCGTCCAGCCCGGCTTCACCAGACCTTGATACCAGGCGGGGATGGCCGGAGAGGTCACCGCCCCGCCGACAGCGCCCACCGCCAGCATCAGCACGAGGCAACCGGCGAGCCGCAGCCGGGAGACGGCGCAGGGCGAGAGCGAGCGGGGGGAGGTCACGGACATGTGGAAGCACCTTTCCACCGCCGGCCATGCGGGCGGCGGCTTCTCCTCATCCGAACGCCAGCCCCCGGCGGATCGTTTCGCCCGTCGGGGCCAAGGCTCACGGGGCCAAGGCTCACGGGGAGGCTCAGGTGGCGATGTGGCCGGCGATCTCGTCCACCGGGAGTTTCACCAGATCCTTGGCGATCTCGCCGTCCACCAGCGGCCTGACGCGGTGAGACAGCGCCTCCCGCAGCACGCCCAACGCCTTGGGCGGGGCGACGAGCAGGATGCGGGCCGGCGCCTCGCCCGCGGCCACCAGTGCATCGAGCCTCCCGGCGACCCGGGCGATGAAGGCCGCTTCCGCCTGGGCGTGAAAGTCGGTGGTCTCCACCGCGCTGCGGGCGACGGTGGCGGATTCATGCACCCGGCCGGGCCGGTCCGTGCCGAGGGCAGCGGTGCCGGGATGGGGTTCGCTGAAGCTCTCCATCACCGACAGGCGCGGCGCCGGGGCGATGCCGGTATCGGCGAGCAGGACGGCCTTGGCGCCGTCGCACACCACCACGAGGCGGTTCATCTTGTCGGCTTTCGTCATGTCCCTGTCTCCCTGATCGCGGGGCGCCTGAAGCGCCGGCTTGAGCGTCCCTTGGGGCCGGTGTCCATGCCTGTGTGTCACATGGGAAGGGCCGGCGCCTTGTCCAGGGACAAACCGTTCCGCCGGCCTCTGCGACCTTGTGTCGATGGGCGGGCGCTTGTCGTACCGGAAACGGCGTGAGACGCTTTCGTGAAAGGGTCTGCTGCTGATGGCGATCCGCGCGGTGATCGGTGCCGAGGGTTCCGACGTATCGTCCGTGCCGACGCAAAGCCAGAGCGCCCAGCCCCGCACCGAGGATACCGCCATGCCGTTCCTGGTCCGCTTCCTTCTCCGCCACGCCGCCATCGGCATCGCTGTTGCGGCCCTGTTCGTGGCGCTTCTCGTCGCTTTCGACGTGGCGCATCTCGCCAGCCTGTTCGCGCACTCGCCGGATGGGCTTCTGGCCCTCGGGGTGCTCACGATGGCGCTGGGCATCACCTTCGGCAGCGTGCAGATGGGTTTCGCGGTGATGCTGATGGACGACGAGGACGGCCCGCCTTCCGGCCGCCGCGCCCGCCTGACGCGGCTCGTGCCGATGCTCGCGCGGGTCCACGCCCGGCGCTGACGCGTCCGTCTGTGCTTTTGAATGCGGCCGGGCGTTGAGCCCGGCCGTTTTCGTTTGGGACTACTGACCCTTGCGCCGCATGGCATCGGCCAGCGCCGCGCCGAAGGCGCCAGTCCCGCCCCTGTCGCCGCCCTTGTCCCCCGGCTTGCCTTGCTGCGGCCGGCGGAAATCGTTGCCTCGCCCGTCATTGCGCGGCTGCTCCGCCCGCCCGCCCGCGGGGCGCGCGCCGGCATCGTCCTTGCGCATGGAGAGGGCGATGCGCTTGCGCTTCACGTCCACTTCCACCACGCGCACCTTCACCACATCGCCCGCCTTCACCACCTCGTGCGGGTCCTTCACGAAGCGGTCGGCCAGCGCCGAGACGTGCACCAGCCCGTCCTGATGGACGCCGATGTCCACGAAGGCGCCGAACGCGGCGACGTTGGTGACCGTGCCCTCCAGCACCATGCCGGGCTTGAGGTCGCTCATCTCGTGGACGCCCTCGGCGAAGGTGGCGGTCTTGAAGGCCGGGCGGGGGTCGCGGCCGGGCTTCTCCAGCTCGGTGAGGATGTCGCGCACGGTGGGCAGGCCGAAGCGCTCGTCCACGAAGGCGCGCGGGTCCAGCGCCTTCAGCGCCGCCGTGTCGCCCATGATCTGGCGCACGTCGCGCCCGCAGGCGGCGACGATCTTCTTCGCCACCTCATAGGCTTCAGGATGCACGGCGGACGCATCCAGCGGCTCGGCGCCCTCGGGGATGCGCAGGAAGCCGGCGGCCAGCTCGAAGGTGCGCGGGCCGAGGCGGGCGACCTTCAGCAATTCCTTGCGGGTCTTGAACGCGCCCACCGAATTGCGATGCGCGACGATCGCCTCCGCCAGGGAGGCGCCGAGACCGGACACGCGGGCAAGCAGCGAGGCGGATGCGGTATTGAGGTCCACGCCCACGGCGTTCACCGCATCTTCCACCACCGCGTCGAGGGCTTTCGCGAGGCGGGCCTGATCCACATCGTGCTGGTACTGGCCGACGCCGATGGCCTTGGGCTCGATCTTCACCAGCTCCGCCAACGGGTCCTGCAGGCGGCGGGCGATGGAGACCGCGCCGCGGATGGACACGTCGATATCCGGCATCTCGGCGGCGGCGGTGGCGGAGGCGGAATAGACCGAGGCGCCGGCCTCGCTCACCACCACCTTGATGGGCTTCTTGCCGGAGGAGTCCGGCGGCAGCGCGGCGATGAGGTCGGCGGCGAGCTTGTCCGTCTCGCGGCTCGCCGTGCCGTTGCCGATGGCGATCAGCTCCACATTGTGGCGGCGGATGAGGTGCGCCAGCTCCGCCGTGGCGCCCTGCACGTCGTTCCTCGGCTGGAAGGGATAGACAGTGGATGTGGCGATGAGCTTGCCGGTGCCGTCCACCACCGCCACCTTCACGCCGGTGCGGATGCCGGGGTCGAGGCCCATGGTGGCGCGCGAGCCGGCGGGGGCGGCCAACAGCAGATCCTTGAGGTTGCGGGCGAAGACGCGGATGGCCTCCTCCTCCGCCCGCTCGCGCATCTCGCCCATCAGCTCCACGGTGAGGTGGAGCGAGAGCTTCACCCGCCAGGCCCAGCGCGCCACCTCCAGCAGGAAGCCGTCCGCCGGGGCGCCGTTGGCCAGCGGAATGTCGTAGGCCTCCGCGACGATGCGCTCGGCCGGCTTCACCGGGGTGGTGGCATCCTCGTCCACCACCAGGTCGAGGGTCAGCATCTCCTCGTTGCGCCCGCGCAGCATGGCAAGCACGCGGTGGCTGGGGGCGGTGGCCCACTTTTCCGAATGGTCGAAATAGTCGCGGAACTTGGCGCCTGCCTCCTCCTTGCCATCGGCCACCTTGGCCTTGAGCATGGCACTGGCCTTGAGGTGCCCGCGCAGGCGGCCCACCAGTTCGGCATTCTCGGCGAAGGTCTCCACCAATATGTCGCGGGCGCCGTCCAGCGCCGCCTTGATGTCCGCCACCTGCTCGGTGAGAAAGGCGGCCGCGCGCGTTGCGGGAGCGACCGAGCGATCCGACAGGATCGCCTCGGCCAGCGGACCCAGGCCCTTTTCGCGGGCGATTTCCGCCTTGGTGCGGCGCTTGGGCTTGTAGGGGAGATAGAGGTCTTCCAGCTCCGCCTTGGTGGTGGCCGCCTCGATCTTGCCGCGCAGTTCGTCGGAGAGCTTGCCCTGCCCGTCGATGGAGGAGAGCACGGCGGCGCGGCGGCTTTCCAGCTCGCGCAGATAGGAGAGGCGCTCTTCCAGCGTGCGCAGCTGGGTGTCGTCGAGGCCGCCCGTCACTTCCTTGCGGTAGCGGGCGATGAAGGGAACGGTGGCGCCTTCGTCGATCAGGAAGACGGCGGCCGTGACCTGCGCCGGGCGCGCATTGATCTCGGCGGCGATGAGGCGGGCGATGGCGTCGGCGTTGCCCTGCGGTGCGGCGGCCATGGGGTCTCCTCAACTGTCCTGCGACACGGGGGGACGCCCATAGCCGAGCAATGGGGCGATGTCACGTTGCGGCTGGGGAAAGAGCCGTTCGGGTGCCCTTATCTGTCGCCCTCACATTGTTACGCGTCATCGCCCGGCTCGTCCGGGCGATCCACCCATCCGCCTGCGCGCTGTCCTGAAACCCGAACCCGTCCAACCGTGGATCCCCCGGACGAGCCGGGCGAAGACGGTGGTACAAAGGGGGGAGGACGGCGCCTACCTCAGCCGCGTCAGAAAATCCTCGGCCAGCGCCAGCGTCCCGGCCGTATAGGGCGCGCCCATGGCCTGCGCCGTCGGCGTCTCGGCGTGGGAGGCGACCCAGGCGGTGAGCAGCATGCGGCGCAGCATCACGAACACGTCGAGCTGCGTTTCGGCATCCGCCGGCAAAGGGGCGAGGGTGCGGTAGCCCTCCATCCACGCATCCTTGAGCGCCGGCACCAGAGGTGAATGCTCCATGAAGGAGACGGCGGAGGCGAAGTCATAAAGGTACCAGGAGAAGCCGCAATCATCGAAATCGATGAGGGTCAGGCTGTCGCCATCCGCCAGCAAATTGGCGAGGCGCAGGTCGGCATGGATCAGGCCGAAGCTCTCGGGCGTCGTGAGCGGCGCGAGCCGGTCCTTCAGCGCAAGCGCCGTGCGCTCCAGCAGCGCGCGGCCGGCCGCATCCAGCCCCAGCGCGGCGCGGAAATCGCCCCAGAGCGGGCGTTCGCCCAGCATGCTCTCGAAATCCCACACCTTGCGGGTGAAGCCCTCCGGACGCCGCCAGCCCTTGGCATGGGCGTGGAGGCGGGCGTGGAAGGTGCCGAGGCGGGTGAACCAGTGGGCGAGGTCCGCGCCCTCCTGCGGCTCGGAGCCGGGCACGAAGGCGAAGGCTGCCAGCCGGCGCGGGATGCCGTCCCCATTCACCTCATTCAGGAGGCGGCAGTCGCTTGTGGGGATAATGGCGGGGGTGGGCACAACGCCATCGGCGCGCAGCGCTTCGATCCAGGCCAGCTCCGAGCGGATCTCCGCCGCCTCGTGATAGCCCGGCCGGTAGACGCGGACGACGATGTCCTGCGGGCCGGCGGTGGCGCGGAAGGTGGCGTTCTCGGAGATGGAGAGGAGCTGGAGCGCCGCGTCCGGCGGCAGTCCCCAGTCCGGCAGATGGGCCCGGACGATTCCTTCGGTCCGCGCCAGATACGCCTCGTCGTACAGCACCCGTCCGGCCTCTCAAGCGTGTCGGACGGGGGCTATAGCATGTTGGAGGGCGCGCACCATCGGGGCCGGCCTGCGACCGGCGCCGATTGGTTTCGCTCAGGCGCCGCGCGGGCTTTCTCGTGGCCTTCGCTCAGGCGCCGCGCGGGCTCAGACGAGCCCGGCGAGGATGCCGACGCCGGCCACCGCCACCGCCGCGCCCGCGCCGCGCACGAACTTCTCGCCATGCAGCTCGCCGAAGCGGCCGATGGCCATGCCGAGGCCGAGGCCGGCCACGTGGAGGAGGGCGGTCGCCGACATGAAGCCGAGGCCGTAGGCGAGGCCCGAGGCATCCGCCGGCATCTCGGCACCGTGGGCGTGGCCGTGGAAGATGGCGAAGAAGCCGACCATGGCCATGGCCGCCGCCAGCGGCGCCTTGACGCCGAAGGCCACCACGCCGCCGAGCACGATCACCGACAGGGCGATGCCCAGCTCCACGAAGGGCACATCGATGCCGGAGATGCCGAGCGCCCCGCCCACGGCCATCAGGCCGACGAAGGTGGCGGGCACCGCCCACACGGCGCGACCGCCCAGCTGCCAGGCGAAGATGCCCACCGTGACCATGGCGAGCAGGTGATCAAGGCCGCCGAGGGGGTGGGCGAAGCCGTGGCTGAAGCCGTGGACGTCGCCGACGCCGGTATGGGCGAAGGCGAGCTGCGGCAGGAGGGTCAAGGTGGCAGCGGCGGCTGCGGTGCGGATCGTGCGGTGCATGAAAGTCTCCCCGGTGTTTGAAGGTTTGAAAAAGGTTCAGCAGATGCGGGGCAGTTGATCGCCGACCAGCATGTCGACGATGCGCTCGCCCCCGAAGCGCGTTCTCATGACGACCCGGCCCGGCCGCTCGGACGTGACCTCGCCGATCACCGCCGCCTCGCGGCCCAAAGGATGGGCGCGCAGCGCGGCGAGCGCGGCGTCGCTCTCCTCGGCGGGTACCACGGCGAGGATCTTGCCCTCGTTGGCGAGATAGAGCGGGTCGAGGCCGAGGATCTCGCAGAAGCCCATCACCTCCGGCCGCATGGGCAGGCTCAGCTCGTCGAGGCGGATGCCGACCTTGCTCGCCTCGGCCAGCTCGTTCACCACCGCCGCGATGCCGCCGCGCGTGGCGTCGCGCATCATGCGCAGGCCGGGGGCGGCGGAAATCAGCGTGTCGATCAGGCCGTTGAGCGGCGCGCAGTCGCTGGCGATGGCGGTGTCGAGGGCAAGGTCGCCCCGGGCGTTGAGGATGGCCGCGCCATGATCGCCGAGCAGGCCGCTGACAATCACCTTGTCGCCCGGCCGTGCCTTGGTCACGCCCACGTCGAGGCCGGCGCGGATCACGCCGATGCCGGTGGTGGTGATGAAGAGCTTGTCGCAGGCGCCGCGCGCCACGACCTTGGTGTCGCCGGTGGCGATGGCGACGCCCGCCGCCTGCGCCGTCTCGGCCATGGAGCGGACGACGCGGCGCAGCGTCTCCACCTCCAGCCCCTCCTCGATGATGATGGCGCAGGAGAGCGCGACGGGCTTCGCCCCGCCCACCGCGAGATCGTTCACCGTGCCGCAGACCGCGAGCTTGCCGATGTCGCCGCCAGGAAAGAACAGGGGGTCCACCACGAAGCCGTCAGTGGTGAAGGCGAGCCGGTCGCCGTGGGCCATGAGCGCCGAAAGGTCGAAGCGCGCCTGGTCCTCCGGCGCGGCGCGGCCGGCGCCGGAGAAGGCGGAGAGGAACACGTCGTCGATGAGATCGCGCATGGCGCTGCCGCCGCCGCCATGGGCGAGCGTCACGATCTTCTGCGTCATGGGCCGCCGGCGGGCGGCGGTCGGGGTGGAGAACGGGATGTTCATGCGGCCTCTCCCCGTATACCGCCATATTGATAGTAAGCCGCGCAAGAACCTTCGGAAGAAACCATCAGCGCGCCGAGCGGCGTCTCGGGGGTGCAGCCCTTGCCGAACTCGGGGCAGGCCCACGGCTTGGCGGCGCCGGTGAGCACTTCGCCGCAGCGGCATTGGGCGGGATCGGCCACCTTGATGTCCGGCACGGAAAAGCGCCGTTCCGCATCGAATGACGCGTAAGGCGCCGTCAGCCGCACGCCCGAGCCGGCGATGGAGCCGAGGCCGCGCCATTCGAACGTCTCGCGCGGCTCGTACACCTCCTGAACCGCCCGGAGCGCTGCGGGATTCCCATGCTCGGGCACGACGCGGGCATACTGGTTCTCGATCCGCGCCTCTCCGGCCTCGATCTGCCTGAGCACCATGAGCAGGGATTGCAGGAGGTCGATGGGCTCGAAGCCCGACACCACCAGCGGCCGGCCGAACTCCTCCGCGATGAAGCGATAGGGGGACGTGCCGATGACCATGGAGACATGCCCCGGCCCGATGAAGCCGTCGATGCCGAGGTCCGGCTGCTCCAGCAAAGCGCGCAGCGTCGGGATGATGGTGATGTGGTTGCAGAAGAGGGAGAAGTTCGTCACGCCCTCGCGCAGGGCACGCTGCACGGTCAGCGCCGTGGAGGGCATGGTGGTCTCGAAGCCGAGGCCGAAGAACACCACCTCGCGGTCGGGATTGCGCTTGGCCAGCGTGAGCGCATCGAGGGGCGAATAGACCATGCGCACGTCGGCGCCATCCGCCTTGGCCTGCAACAGGCTCTTCTTCGAGCCGGGCACGCGCATGGCGTCGCCGAAGGTGGTGAAGATCACCTCCGGCCGCTCGGCGATGTCCACGCAATCATCCACCCGTCCCATGGGCAGCACGCAGACCGGGCAGCCGGGGCCGTGGACGAACTCCACGAGGTCGGGCAGCAGGCCTTCCAGCCCGTAGCGGAAGATGGCGTGGGTGTGCCCGCCGCACACCTCCATGATGGCGAAGGGCCGGTCGCGCCCGCGCTCGAGGCGGGCGGCGATGGCGCCGATCTCCTTCACCAGCGCCGCGGCGAGGGCGGGGTCGCGGAATTCATCGACGAAGCGCATGTCCGGCTCCTCAGCGCGGGGTGGACAGCAGCTCGACGCTGCCTTGGGTGAGGGCTTCCATCTCGACCGCCGCCTCGCCGATCTCGGAGAGCACCTTGAGGGTGGCGGCGGCCTCCTCCTCGTCGATGCGGCTCATGGCGAAGCCCACATGGACCAGCACCCAGGCACCGACGAGGTCGTCCAGCGGTGCGCCGGGCTCGGCCACGCACACCACGTCCACCGTGCGGCGGACGCCGGAAACGTCCACGACGCACAGCATCGCTTCCGCGTCGGCGACGGCGACGATCTGTCCGGGAATGCCGAGGCACATGGCGGGGCTCCTACTTCCGAGAAAATCCCCCTCTCCCCTTGTGGGAGAGGGTCGGGGTGAGGGGTGATCCCTCCGCTGTTCGGTGCGTCGGTGAGGTGCGACGAACGCCTTCACCCCTCACCCCCAACCCCTCTCCCGCAAGGGGAGAGGGGAGGCAGGCCGGCATGGAATGATCCCGGTCCATCCCCCACCCCCTCAATGCTGGCCGAAGGCCCCGCCACGGGCGATGCCGTAGCGGTCGAGCTTGGCGCGGAGCCCCACGCGGGAAAGGCCCAGTTCCTCGGCCGCGCGGCTCTTGTTCCAGCGGCAGCGCACCAGGGTCTCGGTGAGGATGGTCGCCTCCATGCGCTCGATGCGGTCCTTCAGCGGTCCGCTGTCGGGCAAGGCGATGGAGGAATTGGTCAGCGTCTCCGGCGCCCGCGTCTCGGCCGCGGCGGCGCGCACCACGTGGGGGGAGAGGAGATCGGCGGAGAGGCTGTCGCGCTCGGCGAGCACCAGCATGCGGGTGATTTCGTTCTGCAGTTCGCGCACGTTGCCCGGCCACTCATAGGCGGACATGCAGGCGATCGTTTCCTCGCTGAAGCCGCGCACGCGCTTGCCGTGCTGGCTGGAGAGCGCATCGAGCACGCTCTGGGCGAGGACCGGAATGTCCGCCCGCCGCTCGCGCAGCGCCGGCAGCGTCAGCACCATGGCGGAGAGGCGATAATAGAGGTCTTCGCGGAAGCGGGCGCGCGCCACCTCGCCCTTCAGGTCGCGATGGGTGGCGGCGAGCACGCGGACATTCACCCGCTTCGCCTCGTTGGAGCCCACGGGGCGGATCTCGCCCTCCTGCAGGAAGCGCAGCAGCTTCACCTGGAAGGCGGGGGAAACGTCGCCGATCTCGTCGAGGAAGATGGTGCCGCCGTCCGCCTGGTCGAGGAGGCCGATGCGGGTCACGTGGGCGCCGGTGAACGCGCCCTTCTTGTGGCCGAACAGCTCGGATTCCAGCAGCTCGTCCGGGATCGCCCCGCAATTCACCGCGAAGAAGGGGCGGTCCGAGCGCAGGCTGGAATAATGGATGGCGCGGGCGAGCAGTTCTTTGCCGGTGCCGGTCTCGCCATGGATCAGAACCGGCACGTCGAAGGTCGCCACCTGCGCCGCGCGGGTGCAGACCTGTGAGAGCGGGCTGCCGGGGGCGCGCACCAAGGTGTCGAAATGGAAATTCTGCTTCACCCGCGCTTCCAGCGCGCCGAGGCGGGCCTCGGCATTGGAGGCGGTGAGCTTCATCTCCAGATTGAGCCGCTCATGGTCGCGCTGGAGCTGGAACAGGTGCGCGGCGTTGCGCGCGGCGAGCAGCAGCTGGTCCGGGTGCCAGGGCTTGGGGATGAACTGGTAGATGCCGGCGTCGTTGATGGCGCCGATCATGTCCTCCGGCTCGGTGTAGCCGGTGACGATGATGCGCAATATGTCCGGCCAGCGCTCGCGCACCTCGGTGAGCAGCGCGACGCCGGAGGTCTGCGGCATGCGCTGGTCGCAGAAGATCACCTGGATCCACTCGTTTTCGAGGATGCGGCGGGCTTCCTCCGCGTTGAGGGCGGTGAAGACGTCGAACTCCTCGTCGAGCACGCGGGCGATGACCTCCACCGAGCGCGGCTCGTCATCCACCACGAGAATGGCCGGGCGCCGGTTCATCGCGCGCCTCTCACAGCCGCACGCAAAGCGGAAGCCTCGGCCTCGCGGGCGCTCGCAAGGTCGTTGAGGCGGACGGCGCGGGCGGCTTCCAGCCAGGCGATCCAGCGGGAAAGGCCGATCTCGCCGCGCGACGAGGTGGTGAGGATGTCCGCCGTGGGATTGATGCGGCGGATGTTGGCTTCAAGATCGGCGATCTTGGCGTCCACGTGCGGAGCCAGGTCCGCCTTGGTGATGAGCACGAGGTCGGCGCCCTCGAAGATGTCGGGATATTTGAGCGGCTTGTCCTCGCCTTCGGCCACCGAGATCAGCGTGACGCGCTTCGTCTCCCCAAGGTCGAAGGCGGCGGGGCAGACGAGGTTGCCCACATTCTCGATGAACAGCACGCCGCCGGGCGGGAGGGGCAGCTTTTCCAGCGCGTGGCCGACCATGTGGGCGTCGAGGTGGCAGCCCTTGCCGGTGTTGATCTGCACCGCAGGGGTGCCCACGGCGCGGATGCGCGCGGCGTCGTTGTCGGTCTGCTGGTCGCCCTCGATGACGGCGCAGGGGATGCGGCCGGACAGCGCCTTCAGCGTCTCCACCAGAAGCGTGGTCTTGCCGGCGCCGGGGCCGGAGAGGAGGTTCAGCGCCAGCACGCCGGCGGCGTCGAGCCGGGTGCGGTTGCGGCCGGCGTAGTCGTCGTTCTTGGCGAGGATGGAGGTCTCGATCTCCACCATGCGCGCCTGCGTCAGCCCCGGCGCATGGGCGCGGGCGGGGCCGGTGCCATAGTCGAGCGTGCCGGCATCGGGCGCGGGGTGGTGGTGATCGTCGTGGTGATGGGGACCATGGTCGTGGTGGTCAGGGTCATGGTCGTGGTCATGCCCGTGGGTGTGATCGTGTCCATGGGCATGGCTGTGGGTGGTGCCGTCCGCATGGGTGTGGGTGTGCGGATGGGCATGAGAGTGGGAAGGACCGTGCGCCTCGGAAATGGTGGCGCCGTCGCCGCTGCAGCCGCAGACCGTGCACATCACATCACCTCCAGGTCTTTGATCTTCATCTCCGTGCCGCCATTGGGCAGGAGCCGTTCCCCGCCGCATTTCGGGCAGGGGGCGAGGCGGTGGGCCAGCGGCACCGTGTCGGAGCAGTCGAAGCACCAGGCGGTGCCCTCCTCCTCCAGAACCACCAGCTCGGCGCCGTCCGCCAGCGAACCTTTCGTCACCACGTCGAAGCCGAAGCGCAGCGCCTCCACCTCGATGCCGGCGAAACGGCCGATGGCGAGGCGCACGCGGGTGACGCGGGAGAAATTCTGCGCCTTCGCCGCCTCTTCCATCGCCGAGAGCAGGCTCTCGCACACGGCCATCTCATGCATAAGCGGGCTCCGTGGCGAAGGAGAGGGTGACGGGCACGCAGGGATTGATGGCGCAAACGAGCAGCGGCGCAAGCCACCGCGTCCGCCAGCCGGGCGAAAGGGCGGCGAACGCCCGCTCCAGAAGCCCGCCGGGGGCGAGGTTCCAGGCGCTGGGGGAGAGGATGCGATAGGCCTTCACGCGCCCGTCCTCAACCTGCGCCCGATGCCCGAGCAGCCCGCGCGCGGCGGGGGCAATGCCTGCGGGCAGCGTCGGTGCTGCGCCGGGGACGAGATGGGCGAGGCTATCCAACAGCCGGGCGAGGAGCCGCACGAACAGGCTCGGCCCTTCGGACTTCAGCAGCGCGGAAAGAAGCGGCGTTCCCGCAACGCGCCCGAGCGCGCCGGTCTCGCGGTGGGAGCCGATGGCGGCGGCGGGCCGCGCGAGGGTGGCGGCGAGCACGTCCGCGCTCAGCTCCGGCAGATGCACGCGGCCCTCCGCCGGATCGGCGGCGCGGATGCGGGCGAAGGCGCGGGCGGTGGGTGTCGGCGCCGAAGCGAGCCACGCTTCCAGCTCGGACGGGGCAAAGGCGCCAAGGTCGCTGCCATCGCCCACCAGAGCGGCACGGAAGGCGGCGCCATCCGGCCGGGCGAGTAGGGCGAGGGCGGAGCGGTCCGGCGCCATGCCGAGCGCCACCGGCACGGTGTGGAGGAGGGCGAGCGCATGGTCGCGCACCGTCTCGCGCGCCATCGCCTCCGCATCCGCCGCGACCGGCAGGCCGAGGGCGGAACGGGCGGCGACGGCGTGGGCGGCGCCGCACAGGTTGAAGACGAGGGGGGCGAGCCGCGCCGCCTCCTCCGGCGTGCGGCCGATCAGGGTCCCGGCGGGGTCCGACCCCTCCTCCCGCGCCACGCGCCAGCCGCCCGCGCGCCCGTCGGGCGTGAGGGTGAGGCTGCGGAGCGCGCGGGAGCCGGTCATGCCGCGCCGTCCCTGAGGTCTTCCGCATCGGCGCGCGGGCCGAGGATGAGCGAGCGGCGGGACAGTTCCGCCGGCGCCTCGCGACGGGACGCGGGCGTTTCGGCTTCGGGGGCGAGCGCCGCCGCCTCGGCCGCGAGGCGGGACGCCTCTTCCGCCTCCGCCCGGCGGCGGATTTCGCCGGAGCGGGTGCCGTCTTCCCGGTTGCCGGCATCGAGCAGGCCGGGCATCACCGCCTCGGCCGTCTCCACCGCCTGCAGCATGGAGGAGAAATCGAACATGGGGGAGAACAGCGAGCAGGCCTTGTAGGGGCCGGTCTCGGGCCGGTTGGCGGCGAGGAACTCATACGTGCCCGAGGGAAAGTCGATCAGTTCCTTCTCGCCGGTCCGAAGCTGGGACCAGTCGTCGGTGGCGTTGGGCAGGAGCACGATGTTCATGAACCAGGGCGTCACCAGCACGCCCATCACCCTTCCGCCATGGATGCGGAAGCCCACCGCCTTCACACCGAGGGTGCCGTTGACGAAGGGCACGCCCTTCATCTTGGCCGCATGGATCTCGCGGAAGACCGCCTCGAACAGGCCGGGCGCCTCGGCGAGCTGGCGCTCCAGCGCCGGATCGACAGGCGTAGGACGCATCACGGCCGGCAGGTCCGGCGTGCCGCCATCGAGCACCATGAAGGCGTCACGGGCGCCGTCGCAGACGGGGCAGCGCCAGTGATCAGGCAGCGCGTTGAACGGCGTGCCGGGGGGAATCTGCCACGCCTCGCACCCCTCGGCGGGGTCGTAGACGTGCCAGCAGACCTTGCATTCCAGCCGCGCGGTGGGGGCAAGCCGCGCGCGATCGCCGAGATAGGAGCCGTCGAAGAAGCTGTGCTGGGACATATCTTGCCTCACCGCATGGCCGCCAGCACCTCGACGAGGCGCTCGGCGGAATCGGCGATGTCCTCGCGGGCGGCGCAGGCCACTTCCGGCACCTCGCTCACCTCGATGGTGTCGAGGATGAGCATGTCCTGCGAATTGTAGAAGCGCACCCGCCAGACGTGCCGCGTGCCCGTGGCGTCGATGCGGCAATTGCCGTAGCCGCGCGAAAGCACGGTGGTCGCGCCGGGGCCGAGGCGCGCGTCCAGCATGGCGAGGTCCTCCGGCGTGTGCGGCAGGAGGGAGAGGTTGATGACGTGGGCGCCGTCGCCGGGCTGGCGGTTGCGGGCGCGGTCGTCGATCTCCACCAGCAGGGCCGGCGCGTTGAAGATGCCGGGGGCAGGCACATCGAGGCCGGTGAGGTCGATGCCTGCGCCGCCGCCGAACGCGCGCACCACGGCGCCGCGCGGGAAGGCGCCGATCTCGATGCGGTCGCTACCCGCCGCGCCGCGCAGGCGCCACACCCCGGCGAAGGTTGCCTCCTGGATTTCCATGGGCCGGACATCGCCGCGACCCTCCACCTTCACCGCCACCTCACCCTCGCCCATGGCCTCGTCCACCAAAGCGAGGTTGGCGGCGTCGAGATGGGAAAGATCGATGATGCGGCTCTCGCCCGGCTGCCAGCTTTCCAGCGCGGCGATCACCTCTTCCAGCACGGCGAAGGCGTGGGCGTAGCGGTCCTTGTCCTCCACCTCGATGAAGGGCGCCTCGAAGGTGCGCATGCCCGAGGGCATCTGGAGATAGGCAAGGCCCTCGTCCTCGGCGCTCGACTGGCTGCCGGGGCCGAAGCCGATGGGGGGCTGTGTGGCGAAGGGCGACGAAGACATTGGGGGCAGCCTTCAGTGGGTGGCGACGGAAGGGGCGGCGAGCAAGGCGCGGAGCTTGTCGAGATATTCGTCCCAGTCGCGCATGCGGGCGATGGCGCCCACCGGCTGGCCGGCGCGCAGCACCACGATGGCCGGCAGCGCGAGGCTCAGGGTGTCGCGCAGGGCGGTCTCCGCCTTGGGGCCGGCGATGGCGATGCCGATGGTCTCCGGGCCGCCCAGCGCCTTCACCAGTTCGGGCAGCACCACGGCGATGTCCGGGCTCTCCAGATGCGCCTTGCCGTGGGAGGGCAGGAACAGGAGATGGTCGCGCGCGTCGAGGTGGGCGGCATCCTCCAGCGTCTCGACGGAGGGCCAGGCGCCGGCCTCGCTGAGGCGGCGGACGAGGGGGTGGAGATCGGGAGCGGCGACCGGGGGCATCAGGCTTCCTTTCGGCCGGCGGCATAGGCCGCGGCGAGATGGGGCGGCAGGACCGGCTCGCGGTCCACGAGATCGGCGAAGGCGCGGTCGATGAGGGCGGTGTCGGCCTCCCCGGCCATGATGGCGGCGACGCCGGAGAGGGCTTCGGTAATGAGGCGGGCTTCCTCCGCATCGAGCCGGCGGCGGGCGGCGCCCTGGAAGACCAGGATGTGATCGCCCACGCCGGCCTCGGGCACGAGGGAGAGATCGACCCGGTCCTCCCGCCCCTCGGCCGCGCAGAGCGCGTAGGGGCCTTCGAGGCGTTCGATGCGCATGGGCAGGCCGAGGCACATGGCTAGACTTCTCCCCGCACGAGGACGCGGGCATCGCCGATGCGGCAGGCCTCCTCGGCGCTCGGGCGCTCGGTCTCGTAGGGATCGCGGGCGACGGCGGCGGTGACGAGAGAGCCTTCTCCGGCGCGGGGCTCCGGCACGATGCCGAACTCGTCCTTGAGGATGGCGAGCACCTTGCGCGCGGCGGGCTCGATCTGCGCGGCGACGGTCTGGGTGAGGCCGCCGCCGTAATCGTCCAGCACTTCCGGCTGCACGCCCACCAGCACGATGCGGCCCGGCGTGTGGCCGCGCAGAGCGAGCAGGCCGAGGATTTCCTGGAAGCCGGTCTGGTGCAGGCTCACCTTGCGGGCGGCGAGCACGGCGGGCACGTCGGCGTCGGCGCGGATGTGGACGGTGCCCGGCGGGGAGCCGAAATCCACCGCGTCGACGATGACGACGCCTTCGGCTTCTTCGAGATAGGGCAGGAGGTAGAGGCCCTGCGTGCCGCCATCGAGCAGCGTCACCGGCTCGGGGAAAGTGTAGGCGCGGTCCAGGGTTTCCAGAACCCGGACGCCGAAGCCCTCGTCGGCCCACAAGATGTTGCCGATGCCGAGCACCAGAATGCGCGCGCAAATCCGTTCGCCGTTCATGCGACGCCGCCCTCCCTGCGATGGCCTCCCACGACGGTCTGCCGCCGTCTGATTTCGAGTTCGTCTAAATCAAGGACCGTGCCAACCCGGCTGCAAGCCGGCCAACCGGTTGATTCGGATCAACAGTGGGCAGAGAGGGAGGGGCGGGGTAGCCGACCAATATTGAAAGGAGTGTGATCGATCTGGATAAAAAATGGAATTCTGATTTCCATATTCCGCCATCCGGGATGGGTTTTCGCCGTGCCGGGAGCGTCCCCACCTGCGACGATCGTTAGCAGATGCAGCGCAAAGTGGAATGCGTCGCACCATGCGCTGCGGCCGTCCTGCGCCGGCCCCCGGCCCACGAAAAAGGGCGCAGCCGAAGCCGCGCCCTCTTCTCGTCCACTCTCGCCCTCTGCCCCCGCAGAGGCTGCCGCTCAGTCGGGATCGTCGTCCCGGAAGGTGCGGTGGCCGTTGGTGATGGCGGAGACCATGGACTGGCGGGACATGATGTCCTCGCGGATCACCGAATAGACGTGGATGATGATGAACACGATGATCACCCACATGCCGAGGTGATGCAGCGTGTGCACCTGCATGGAGCCGCCCAGGAGCGGGATGACCCAGCCGAACAGATTGGCCTGCCACGAGCCGAGCCCCGTGCCCTCGGAATAGAGGGCGAAGCCGGTAAGGATCATGAAGGCGAGGCCCAGCACCATCACGAAGAACAGGAACACCTGCGCCAGCGGATTGTGCCCCACGAACTTCAGCGGCCGGGGTTTCAGGAAGGCATACCACTGCACCTCGGTGAAGAAGCCCTTCCAGAAGCTCTTCCGCCAGAAGGGGAAAGTGAACAGCTCCCGCGAGTACTTGTTGCCGAAGAAGGCCCAGATGATCCGCCCCAGGAACCCCACGGCGAGGATGTAGCCCGCCGAGAAGTGCACGAAGCGGATGGTGCCCATCAGGTAGTGCGAACTCGCCTCGCCCGAGAGGGTCGGGAAGGGCGAGCCGATGAGATAGCCGGTGACGCACAGGACCAGGATGGACAGCGCGTTCACCCAGTGCCACAGGCGTACCGGCGCCTCGTAGACATAGACGGTGGTCAGCTTCTTTCCACCGGCTATCGCCTGCGCGACGGGGGTCGCGGGCGCCGCCGGAGGGGCGGCGCCGGAGAGAGAGGTGTCGGTCATAGCCGCCTCCCTCAGCGCACGGTGACGCGCGCCAGCTCAGCCCCGTCGTCGGACATGACGTGGGTGGAGCAGGCGAGGCACGGGTCGAAGGAGTGGAGGGTGCGCAGGATCTCCACCGGCTCTTCGGGGCGCTGCATGGGCGTGTTCATGAGGGAGGCCTCGAACGCGCCGATATTGCCCTTGGGATCGCGCGGCCCGCCGTTCCAGGTGGTGGGCACCACGCACTGGTAATTCTCGATCCGACCGTCCTTGATCTTGATCCAGTGGCCGAGGCCACCGCGCGGGGCGGCGACGGTGCCGACGCCCTTGGCCTCCTTCGGCCAGGTGGCGGGGTCCCACTTCTCCATGTTGGCGGTGGAGGTGTCGCCGGCCTTGATGTTGGCGATGAGGTGGTCGAAGTCGTCCAGCATCATCTTGGCGCAGTAATGCGCCTCCAGCGCCCGGGCGAGGGTGCGGCCGATGGTGGTCGGCAGCGCCTGCTTGGCGGTGAGGTTGGTGCCGGCGAGCGTGTTGAACGTGCCGAGCGCCTCGTCCACCTGCCCCTTCACGTAATCGACGCCCTGGGCATAGGCGAGGATGTAGCGGGCGAGGGGGCCCACCTCCACCGCATTGCCCTTCCAGCGCGGCGCCTTGATCCAGGAATACTTGGCGTTCTCGTCGATCTCCTGGATGTCGGTGCGGGTGCCCTTGGCGGCGGGGCCGAGCTTGTACTGCGGGTCGGTCACGCCGTCCCACGGGTGCAGGCCCTTGTCGTTGTTGCCCTCGCCGTAGGTGTACCAGGAGTGCGCCACGAACTCCTGCACCTGCGCGGGGTCGCGCGGGTCGATGGGGTGGACCTCATTCCAGTTGCCGTTGAGGATGACGCCGCCGGGCAGGCGGTCGGTCTTCTTCTGGCCCTGGATGGCTTCGTAATCGCCATAGTCCATGACGTTCTGGCCGGAGAGGCCGCCGCCATAGAGCCACCCTTTATAGAAGGACGCGATGGCGATCACGTCCGGCACATAGACGTTCTGCGAGAACTCGAAGGCCTCCTGAAGCTTCAGCTTCACGAAGTTCAGCCGCTCCATGTTGAGCGGGGCGCCGGCGGCCATGTCGCCGTTCATGTTGATGGCGCAGGGCACGCCGCCCACCAGATAGTTCGGATGCGGGTTTTTGCCGCCGAAGATGGTGTGGACCTTCACGATCTCCCGCTGGAAGTCGAGGGCTTCCAGATAGTGCGTCACCGCCAGCAGGTCCGCTTCCGGCGGCAGCAGATAGGCCGGGTTGTCCCAATAGCCGTTCTTGAAGATGCCGAGCTGCCCTGACTCCACGAACTTCTTCAGCCGGTTCTGCACGTCGCGGAAATAGCCGGGCGAGGACTTGGAATGCGCCGAGATGGACTGCTGCAGCACCGAAGTCGCCTTCGGGTCCGCCTTGAGCGCATTGACCGGGTTCACCCAGTCCAGCGCGTGCAGATGGTAGAAGTGGACGACGTGGTCGTGCCACTGCAGCACCTTGGCCATGATCTCGCGGATCAGGAAGGCGTTGTTGGGGATCTTGATCTGCAGCGCGTCTTCCACCGCGCGCACACTCGTCAAGGCGTGGCAGCCGGTGCACACGCCGCAGATGCGTTCCACGAAGGCCCAGGCGTCGCGCGGGTCGCGGCCCTTGAGGATCACTTCCAGCCCGCGCCACATGGTGCCGGTGGAGACCGCGTTGCGGATGATGTTGTTGGAATCCACATTCACTTCGCAGCGCATGTGGCCTTCGATGCGGGTGACCGGATCGACGACGATGCGCTTGCCGGAGGTGTCGAGGGAAAAGCCGTTCGGCGTCTGGATGGTCACTTCTCGCCTCCCTCGGTCTTGGTCGCGCCGTCGGTGTTCTTGTGCTGGGCGCGCTTCAGCGCGCTGATGGCGGCATGGGCCGCGACGCCCGCGCCCACCGCGCCGGCGGCCACCAGGCCCACCTGGTCGGCATTGGCCTCAATGCCGAAGCCGGAGTTCTTGAGATCGGCGAGGCGCGCGTACCACGAGCCCTTGTCCCAGAAGCCGTCTTCCGAGCAGCCGATGCAGCCGTGGCCGGCCTGGATGGGGAAGGACACGCCGTCGTTCCAGCGCACGGTGGAGCAGGCGTTGTAGGTGGTCGGGCCCTTGCAGCCCACCTTGTAGAGGCAATAGCCCTTGCGCGCGCCCTCGTCGTCGAAGCTCTCAACGTACTGGCCGGCGTCGAAATGCGGCCGGCGATAGCATTTGTCGTGGATGCGCTGGGAATAGAACATCAGCGGCCGGCCCTGGCGGTCCAGCGCCGGGAGCTGGTCGAAGGTGAGCATGTAGGTGATGACGCCGGTCATCACCTCGGCGATGGGCGGGCAGCCCGGCACCTTGATGATGGGCTTGTCGAAGATCACCTCGTGCACGGGCGTGGCGCGGGTGGGGTTGGGACGCGCGGCCTGCACGCAGCCATAGGAGGCGCAGGAGCCCCAGGAGATGATGGCTTTTGCGTCCTTCGCCACCTTCTTCAGCTGGTCCACGAAGGGCTTGCCGCCGATGATGCAATACATGCCATCCTCGTTCAGCGGCGGGTTGCCCTCCACCGCGAGGATGTAGTTGCCCTTGTACTTGGTCATCACCTCGTCGAGGATCGCTTCCGCCTGATGGCCGGCGGAGGCCATGAGGGTGTCGTCATAGTCGAGCGAGATCATCGACAGCACCACATCCTTCACCAGAGGATGCGCCGAGCGGATGAAGCTCTCCGAGCAGCAGGTGCATTCCAGCCCATGCAGCCACAGCACCGGGGTGCGCGGCTTGGTTTCCATGGCCATGGCGATCTGCGGCGCGAACTCCGGCCCGAGGCCGAGGGCCGCCGCCGTGAGCGAGCAGTATTTCAGGAACGAACGGCGGGTGATGCCCTGCCGCCGCATGACCTCATAGAACGTCTCGAGGGCCATAAAGGCGTCCCCCCTCTTGGTTGACCTTTGGGCTGACTTGTCCTCCCCACCGGCGTCGAGGCCGGGGGATTGGAACCGTTTCAGCAAGGCGTGTGCCAGAGGGGGAGTGTGAGGGATATCAGGGGGTTGGGGGGATGGGTGCGTCGATGGGGGTGGATGGGAGGTGAGCGGTTTGAGGGGGGAGGTGGAAAGGGGGTTATCGGGATGCGAGGCTCATTGTGGCAGATGCAGCTGCTCTACGACGGCCCCAGCTGTCCAAGGGATCAATGTGAGGCGTTCACTGCTATAGTGAAATAGCGTGTTTTGGATGGCCTTCCATGTGCCGTCGTTATCGGGAGGAAGCTCTTCTTCGAGGCAATAAACCCAGAAACTCCGCACCCATTCCGCACTCGCCGCTGCGTTTTTTGGCCATTTTTTAAATCCGAATACTAAATCTACCTCGGCCAATGTTAATGAACCATTTTTTGCGCGCTGAAAAATATCAGGATCTGAAACGCGCATGATGCAAAGGCCGCATATTATCGAATTTAGTTTTAATCTATCCTTCGGTGTCATTGCGAGACAAATATTAACAGTATATATAATTCTTTCCAGTGTTCTGAATGAAAAATCTCGCACATTTGATACTTGTTCAATTATATCAATATAATTATCAATCTCGCGATCTCGAATCGGGTCGCGCCCCAGACTTTTTGAGACATATGATAGATATTTTTTTGCAGCAGAGGGGTGTGACTTGGTATTAGGGAATGATATAGCAAATGTATAGAATTTGTCCAGATATCTCAATGCGTCGATATCAGATCCATAGGCGTATTTAACAGATGCCTGCATTTGTGATATGGTCGCCGAAATAACAAAATGTATATTTTTTACTGAAAATATATGTTTAACAGATTCAATTATATCTAGAGCAAATGTCGGCTTGCATCTATCGAGCTCATCGATGATAAAAACAATATACTCGCATTCGTTTTGGTTTCCTTCGGGTGTGTTATGCCCTTCTGAAATTAAAGATGGTAGCTCAGATAGAGCTTCTCTGAAGGCCTTTAAGGTGATTTTTTCGTCGGCTTGACGCTCTAAAATGCGTTTAATTTGAGCGTCGACTCCATTGGACGTCGCCGTTGCGATGTCATTTGAGATCGAGTTGATTTGCTCATTGATGTCGGCGGCATCTATAGCGCCTAAGGTTGCGGCCTTTACGCCGATCTTGGCAGCTCCTCTTATCAAGACACTGCCGGCTTTTGATGCTTTTTCGACAAATTTCTTAATTTTAGACTTATTAGCATCTTTCTTATTATTTGCTAACTCGATTATCTCTCCAGCGACTGCTAGAAATGCGTTCTCTATATAATCATTAGCAAATGCATCAAAATAAATAACAGAGCGTCCAGATTTTCGTAATTCGCCAGCCCACATTTGAAGAAATGTCGTTTTTCCAGTTCCCCAAGGAGAGTCTAGTAATATAACCAATGGATCTTCTGATTGAGATACGATATTTGTGAGGCCCTTGCCAAACGAGGCTCTTTGGAATAGGTCCTTCTCCGAGGTGAAGCCTTCGTTCTCGGCAAATGTTAGGGTCGGCGGAATTATCTTCATCGACGGGCATCCTCGTTGGTGCGCAACTTTAAATCGACGCCATTGCCAAGTCACTAGCCCCCTTGCATCCCACCCCTCCCCCTGCCATATAGCGCGTGGGAGGTTGGCGGTGGACGAGCCACTCGCCAACCGGGTCAGGTCCGGAAGGAAGCAGCCCCAACGAGCCCGGTCTCGGGTCTTCGTCCAGCCTCCCACCCCATGCATCGACAGCATCGACTGGCGCGCGGCCTCCCCGGCCGTCGCGCCCGTGCGCGTTTCTGCGTCCGCAGGCACAAAAATACCGCCGCCCTCCGGTGGGAGAGCGGCGGCGTGTCGGGGCAGAACGGGCAGGGGGATCAGACGAGGCTGAGCTTCACGTCGATGTTGTTGCGGGTGGCGTTGGAATAGGGGCACACCTCATGCGCCTTGGCGATGAGCGCCTCGCCCTCCGCGCGGTCCACGCCCGGCAGGGACACCGCCAGCGCGATCTCCAGGCCGAAGCCGCCTTCCGAGCGCGGGCCGATGCCCACGGTGGAAGTCACGGTCGCATCCGCCGGCACCTTGGCGGTGCCGCCCTGCGAGGCCACGAACTTCATGGCGCCGAGGAAGCAGGCCGCATAGCCGGTGGCGAACAGCTGCTCCGGGTTCACACCCTCGCCGCCGGGGCCGCCCAGCTCCTTCGGGGTGACGAGCTTCACGTCGAGATTGCCGTCCAGCGTGCCGGAGCGGCCATCGCGGCCACCGGTGGCGCGGGCGGAGGTGGAGTAGAGGACGTTGACGGGCATGGGGCTCTCCTGCGGTTATTAACTTGTGAACGATTAAATCGTGTGCTATTTAAATAGCCGAGCCGATGACGGCCGTCAAGCGGTTGCGATCCTATCGTGCGCGATTTATCTGAAGGGGAGCCCACGAGGCCCGCCATGTCCGAACCGACGCCTGAACTGACACCCCAGCTGACACCTGCTGAACCCGGGCTGATCCCGGTGGAAAACATGGTGTGTTTCGCCTTTTATGCCGCGAACCACGCCTTCACCCGGGTCTACAAGCCCCTGCTGGACGCCCTCGGCCTCACCTATCCGCAATATCTCGCGCTGGTGAGCCTGTGGACCGATGACGACCGCACCGTCGGCAGCCTCGGCACCGCTCTGGGGCTGGAATCCAGCACCCTCACGCCTTTGCTGAAGCGGCTGGAAGCCCTCGGCCACGTCTCCCGCCGCCGCGACGGAGCCGACGAGCGGGTGGTGCGGGTGAAGCTCACCCCCAAGGGCTTGGCATTGAAGGAAAAGGCCCGCCACATCCCCGCCTGCATCCTCGCCGCCACCGGCCTCGACCTCGCCGACGTGATCCGCCTCCAGCGCGAAGTCACCGCCCTGCGCGAGACGCTGGAGAAGGCCGCAAAGGCCTGAGGCGGCTTCATTTTCGCTCTTGTATACGGTACACCGGATGCGGAAACGCCAGCTGCTCCGGACGCCGCCATGCTCGATCCCCAACTCGCCGGCCACGTCACCTTCGCCCCCGCCGCGCCGGACCTGCCGCCGCTCGCACCCGGCCATCACAATCTCGGCCTCTCGGCGGAGCGCGATACGCTTCTTGTGGTGCCGCAAGGGCTTGAGCCGGGCGTCCCGGTGCCGCTGATGGTGCTGTTCCACGGCGGCGGCGGCAGCGCGCAGAAGATCCTGCCCATGATGGAGCAGCACGCGCTCACCCACCGCTTCCTGCTGCTGGTGCCGCAATCGGTCTTCCCCACCTGGGACATCGTGATCGCCGGCAACGGGCCGGACCGCGAGCGGCTGGAGACGGCGCTTGCATTGGTCACCCGGCATTTTGCCATCGATCCCGCGCGCATCTGCTTCGCCGGCCATTCGGACGGCGGCAGCTACACCCTCTCGCTGGGCCTCACCAACGGCCATTTCGTCACCCACCTCATCGTCTCCTCGGCGGGCTTCATGTCCGTCCAGCGCCAGAGCGGGGCGCCGCGCGTGTTCATCTCCCACGGGGTGAACGACGATCAGATCCCGGTCGAGCGCTCCGGCCGGACGCATGCGGCCCTGCTCAAGGAAGCGGGATATGACGTGACCTATATGGAATATAATGGCCCCCACGCCTGGCAGCCGCCGGTGGTGGGCCTCGCCGTCGCCTTCTTCCTCGCACCTGTACCCGCCGGCGCCACCCCGTGAGCCTGCTTTGATCCAGCCGCTGGACAAGCCCCCTACGAAGTGATGAGGTTCCCCTAAACAGATCAAGAACGGGCGGTTTCCGGTGTGGGGAGGCCGGACGGGGGACATGCTTCAGGCTTCGGTCGTCATCTTCGTGGCTCTGGCCTATATCGGCCTGCTGTTCGCCATCGCGAGCTATGGCGACCGGCTGCGCCCGGGCGCGGGCCGCACGCCGCGGCCGATGATCTATTCCCTGTCGCTGGCGGTCTACTGCACCTCCTGGACCTTCTTCGGCTCGGTGGGCCTCGCCACCACCCAGGGCTTCGACTTCCTCACCATCTATCTCGGCCCCATCATCCTGATGACGGTGGGCGCGCCCCTCTTCCTGCGCGTGGTGCGGCTGGCCAAGGCCAACAACATCACCTCCATCGCCGACTTCATCGCCGCCCGCTACGGCAAGAACCAGGGCATCGCGGCGCTGGTGGCCATCGTCGCCATCATCGCCGCCATCCCCTACATCTCGCTGCAGCTGAAGGCGGTCTCCGCCTCGCTGGTGGCGCTGCTCGGCCATTTCGCGGGCGAGCACGGGCGCGGCACTCTGGTGGGCGATCTCGCGCTGTTCGTCGCCTGCGCCATGGCGGCGTTCGCCATCCTGTTCGGCACCCGCCACACCGACGCCACCGAGCACCAGAACGGGCTGATGCTGGCCATCGCCACGGAATCGCTGGTGAAGCTCGCGGCCTTCCTGGGTGTCGGCCTGCTCGTCACCTTCGTCATCTTCGACGGGCCATTCTCCCTGTTCTACGCGGCGCGGGAGGCGAACGCGGTGGCGCCGTTCGAGCGCGGGCTGTCGCTGGAGAACTGGCTCACCATGACCATCCTGTCCGGCGGCGCCTTCATGCTGATGCCGCGGCAGTTCCATGTGGCCGTGGTGGAGAACAAGGGCGAGAGCGAGATTCGCCGCGCCCGCTGGCTGTTCCCGCTCTATCTCGTGCTCATCAACCTGTTCGTGGTGCCGCTGGCGCTGGCGGGGATGACGCTGTTTCCGCTCAATCTGGTGGACAGCGACGTCTATGTGCTCGCCGTGCCGCTCGCTGCCGGCTTCGACAGCCTCGCTCTGCTCGCCTTCGTCGGCGGCCTCTCGGCGGCCACTGCCATGGTCATCGTGGAGTGCGTGGCCATCGCCATCATGGTCTCCAACGACCTGGTGATGCCGCTGCTGCTGCGGCGCCGCGCCGCTCGGTCGGCGGACCTGCCCGAGGGCGAGCCGCGCGAGGACATGACCGGCCTGCTGCTGATGGTGCGGCGGGTGTCCATCTTTGTCATCGTCCTCCTCGCCTATCTTTATTACCGCACCACCGGCGACGTGCAGCTGGCGCAGATCGGCTTGCTCTCCTTCGCCGCTATCGCGCAGGTGGGGCCGGCCTTCGCCGCCGGGCTGCTCTGGCAGCGCGCCACCGCTGCCGGGGCCATCGCGGGCATCGTGGTGGGCGGGATCACCTGGGCCTATACGCTGATGCTGCCGAGCCTCGCCGAGGCAGGGCTGATCTCCGCCGGCGTGCTGCAGAACGGCCCGTTCGGCATCTCCCTGCTGCGCCCCACGGCGCTGCTCGGCCTCACCGCGGGCCCGCTCGCCCATGGCGTCGCCTGGAGCCTCGGGCTGAACACGCTGGCGCTGGTCATCATCTCCTTCCTGACCCGGCCCTCGCAGATCGAGCGCACGCAGGCCCGCCTGTTCGCGGGGACGGGCGACCGGCCGCCGGCGCGGCCCGCCTTCCTGCGCTGGCGCTCCTCGGTCTCCCTCGGCGAGCTGATGGCGACGGTGGAACGCTATCTCGGCGCCGAGCGTGCCCGCGCCGCCTTCGACAGCTACGCCCGCCAGCACGGCTTCGCGCTCGACACCCACCGCGAGGCGGATGCGGGCATGGTGCGCCACGCCGAGCACCTGCTCGCCTCGGCGGTGGGCGCGGCCTCTTCCCGCCTCGTGCTGTCGCTGCTGCTGCGCAAGCGCGCGGTCTCCACCAAGGCGGCCCTGAAGCTGCTGGACGATGCCTCCGCCGCCATCCAGTACAATCGCGAGCTTCTGCAGAGCGCCATCGACCATGTGCGCCAGGGCATTGCCGTGTTCGACCGCGACCTGCGCCTCGTGTGCTGGAACCGCCAGTTTGGCCAGATGCTCGACCTGCCCGGCGAGTGTTACGCGGTGGGCGTGCCGCTGACCGACATCCTCGCCGCCGCACCGGCCGACGAGGACAGCGGCGACATCGCCCGCCGCGTCACGCGCTATGTGAGCCCCGACCCGGATTTCTCCGAGCGCCTGCACCAGCGCGGTGCGGTGATCGAGGCCCGCTCCGACCCCATGCCGGACGGCGGCATCGCCGTGACTTTCACCGACATCACCGCGAGCGTGGAGGCCGCGCTTGCCCTGGAGCGCGCCAACGAAACGCTGGAGCGGCGCGTGCGCGAGCGCACCGAGGAGCTGGAGCGGCTCAACGGCGCGCTGGAGATCGCCAAGGCCGAGGCGGACGAGGCCAACCTCTCCAAGACGCGCTTCCTCGCCGCCGCCAGTCACGACATCCTCCAGCCGCTCAACGCCGCCCGCCTCTATGCCACCAGCATGGTGGAGCGGGCCAAGGGATCGGAGGAGGAGCGGCTTGCCGGCAACATCGACGCCTCGCTGGAATCGGTGGAGGAGATCCTCGGCGCGCTGCTCGACATCTCCCGCCTCGACAGCGGCGTCATGCGCCCGGAATTCTCCGCCTTCCGCATTGCCGACGTGCTGAAGCCGCTGGAGACGGAATTCGCCCCGCTGGCGCGGGAGAAGAACCTCGAACTCACCTTCCTGCCCTGCACGCTGGCCGTGCGCTCCGACCGCCGGCTGCTGCGCCGGCTGCTGCAGAATCTCGTCTCCAACGCGGTGAAATACACTCAGCGCGGCCGCATCCTCGTCGGCTGCCGGCGGGTGGGGGGCAAGCTGCGGGTGGAGGTCTACGACACCGGCGTCGGCATTCCGCGCGCCAAGCACAAGCTGGTGTTCCAGGAGTTCCAGCGCCTCGACCAGGGCGCCAAGGCGGCGCGCGGCCTCGGCCTCGGCCTGTCCATCGTCGAGCGCATCGCGCGGGTGCTGGAACATCCGGTGGCGATCCGCTCCACCCCGGGCAAGGGCTCGGCCTTCACCGTGGAGCTGCCGGTGGCCGTCTCCATGCCGGAGGAGCGCGAGGCGGCGCCCAGCCCCGCCCGGCGCGGCGCGCAGCTCGACGGCCTCACCATCCTCGCCATCGACAATGAGCCGACCATCCTTGAGGGCATGCAGATGCTGCTCAGTGGATGGGGGTGCGACGTCATCACCGCCGCCGACGCCCAGGGCGCCATCGAGGCGGTGCGCCACCGCCGCAAGAAGCCCGACGTGGCCCTCGTGGACTACCATCTCGATGGCGGCCACGGCATCGAGGCGATCATGTCGCTGAGGTGGAAACTGGGGAAAATACCCGCCGTCCTCATCACCGCCGACCGCTCCAAGAAGGTGCGCGACGCGGCCCGCGCGGCGGACATGGAGATCCTCAACAAGCCGCTGAAGCCCGCGGCGCTCCGGGCGATCCTCGCCCACTGGCGCATCGCTCGCGCCGCCGCCGAATAGTCTTTCGCCGGCTTCCAGCGTGCCCTTTGCGCCACGGCGCCCGCGCTTCGCGATTAAGCCCTCGTTCATCCCCATGAACGCCCAATAAACGCCGCCTTCAGCCAGCGTTATGGGGGCGTGCCATAGAAGCACGCCTCCGCGGCATGGAAGTGTTAACAGCTCGTTAAGATTTGTAACACTTCCACGCTTAACTCGACGCGCGAATACTTTTGGAGCGTGGCTATGACGATCACGATCAACGTTCCCGTCTTCCCGCTGCGGAAAGAGATCGACGCCCGCAAGCGCCGTCTCCGCTTACCCCTGAGCTTCTCCTCGCGCGGCTCGAAGGCCGGGGATGAGGCGCCGGCCAATTCCCGCTACACCGAGGCTGGACTCGAATTCGACGTGACCGGCATCGCCCGGCACCCCCGCGGCCCGAAGGGCAACTGACGCTTGAGGCCGGCCCACAGGGCCGGTCCGGCTGCGACGCCGGCTTTATGGCGCCGTGCAGCATCATCCGATAAGGTCGCGCCCGAACGGCAACAGCGCGCGGCCAGAAACAAGATGACGGACTTCAATTCCGCCCCGGCAACAGGCGAAGAGACCCGCGGCACGGCGGATACCCATTTCGGCTATCGCACGGTGCCCCTCGCCGAGAAGCAGGCGCTGGTGGACGATGTGTTCCACAAGGTGGCGCGGCGCTACGACATCATGAACGACCTCATGTCCGGTGGTCTGCACCGGGCGTGGAAGGATGCGTTGGTGTCCAAGGTGCGCCCGCCGCAGGGCGCGCGGCCCTTCCACCTGCTCGACCTCGCCGGCGGCACGGGCGACGTCTCCTTCCGCGTGGTGGAGGCCGGCGGGCCGGGCACCGACGCCATCGTCGCCGACATCAACACCGACATGCTGGCGGTGGGCCGTGAGCGCGCGCAGAAGCGCGGCCTTGCCGATCGCGTCGCCTTCGAGGAGGCGAATGCCGAGGCGCTGCCCTTCCCCGACATGAGCTTCGATGCCGTGACCATCGCCTTCGGTATCCGCAACGTGCCGCGCATCGATCTCGCGTTGAAGGAGATGCGCCGCGTGCTGAAGCCGGGCGGGCGCGCCTTCGTGCTGGAATTCTCCAAGGTCGACGTGCCGCTGCTCGACAAGGTCTATGACGCCTTCTCCTTCCGCGTGATCCCCGAGATCGGCAAGCGCGTGGCGGGAGATGCGGAGCCCTATCAGTATCTCGTGGAATCCATCCGCCGCTTCCCCACCGCGGAAGCGTTCGCGGGCATGATGCGGGAGGCGGGGTTCGCCCGCGTCACCTTCACCCGCATGACCGGGGGCGTGGTGGCCCTCCATTCGGGCTTCCGCATCTGATGGCGGTCCCTTACGGCCGGAGGCCTCGGCCATGATCTTCCTTCTCGTCGCCGATGCCTGGCGCCTTGCCCGCGCCGGCTATGTGCTCGCCCGCGAAGGCGTGCTCTCGCTGGTCTCGCCCGCCGCCGCGCCGCCGCTGGCGCGTCCGCTGCTCGACATCGCCCGGCTGATCGCCCGCAAGGATGCCGGCGACCGGCGACAGCGGTTCTCCGCCGCTTTGTCGCGGCTCGGGCCGTCCTATGTGAAGCTCGGCCAGTTCCTTGCCACCCGGCCGGACGTGGTGGGCGCCTCGGTGGCGCGCGATCTCGAGGTGTTGCAGGACCGCATGCCGCCCTTCGGGCAGGCGGTGGCCGAGGCGACCGTCGCCGACACGTTCGAGCGGCCGGTGAAGGACGTCTTCGCCGTGTTCGGCCCAGCCGTCGCCGCCGCCTCAATCGCCGAGGTGCACAAGGCGGAAGTGATCGAGCCGGACGGTGAGCGCCGCGACGTGGCGGTGAAGGTGCTGCGGCCGGGCGTCAGCCGCCGCTTCGCCTCCGACATGGGCACCTTCCGCCGCATCGCCGCCTTCGCCGAGCACAATTTCGCCGAGGCCCGCCGCCTGCGTCTGGAGACGGTGGTGGACACGCTTGCCCGCTCCGTCTCCATGGAGATGGACCTGCGGTTGGAAGCTGCCGCCTATGCGGAGCTGGCCGAGAACACGCAGGACGACCCGGAAATCCACGTCCCGCGCGTGGACTGGGACCGCTCCGGCCGCGAGGTGCTGACCACTGAGTGGATCGACGGCATCAAGCTCTCCGACAAGGCGGCCATCATCGCCGCCGGGCATGATCCGAAAGAGATCGCCCGCATCGTCATGCAGACCTTCCTGCGGCAGGCCATGCGCGACGGTTTCTTCCATGCCGACATGCATCCGGGAAACCTGTTCGTGGATGCGCAGGGCCGCCTGGTGGTGGTGGATTGCGGCATCATGGGCCGGCTCGGGGTGAAGGAGCGGCGTTTCCTCGCGGAAATTCTCTACGGCTTCATCACCCGTAACTGGCGGCGCACGGCGGAAGTGCATTTCGAGGCGGGCTACGTGCCCTTCCACCATTCGGTGGACGATTTCGCCCTCGCCATCCGCGCCATCGGCGAGCCGATCCACTCGCGCACCGCCGACCAGATTTCCATGGCGCGCCTGCTGGCGCTGCTGCTGGAGGTGACGGCCCTGTTCGACATGCAGACCCGGCCGGAACTGCTGCTTCTCCAGAAGACCATGGTGGTGGTGGAGGGCGTCGCCCGCTCGCTGGACCCGCAGCTCGACATGTGGCGCACCGCAAAGCCGGTGGTGGAAGACTGGATCGCCGGCAATCTCGGCCCCATCGGTCAGCTGAAGCGCGCGGGCTCCGGCCTCGGCGAGATGGGCCATTTCGCCGCGACCCTGCCCGGCCTCCTCACCCGCACCGCGCGCGTGGTGGAGCAACTGGACGAGGCGACGCGCGACGGCATCCGCCTCTCGCCCTCCTCGCTGGAAGGCATCGGCCGCGCCGAGGCGAAGCGCGCCTTCTGGGGCAATCTGGCCCTGTGGGTGATTGCCGCGGCGCTGCTCGGCATCTGGCTCGGCTGACGGGGATACCGACAGACTGCCTTTGCGGGATGTGAATTCCTGCGTTTCGTGTCGTTCTTTCCGGACGTTCCGGAAACCGCGAATTCTTCCCGGAGACGGGGCAGCTTCTGCGCCGCCTTAAGAACAACTCGCATATTTTTCGCGTATTGCTTTGTCCTTCCAGCAAAACTAAGTCAGGCCCCAAGACGGCTCCGCTCCCGTTCAAGCATCCCGTCCAACGGCTGCTTGCGCAGGGTCAGGAGCCCCGGACCGGCGCACCGCCCCTCGGGCGGGCCGAGGTCCACGGGCCAGCAAAGAAGGACATCTCAAATGGCGAACACGACGGCCGAGCTCGACGCGCTGCTGATGCAGCGCTCGCTGACGGACGCGGAGCTTCTGGCGGCGGCGGATGCCGCGGCGGACTTCCGCATCCTCCCCGATGCCACCGTCATCAAGATCGGCGGCCAGAGTGTGATCGACCGCGGCCGCGCCGCGCTCTACCCGCTGGTGGACGAGATCGTCGCCGCCCGCGCCAAGCACAAGCTGCTGATCGGCACCGGCGCCGGCACCCGCGCCCGCCACCTCTATTCCATCGCGGCCGGCCTCAACCTGCCGGCGGGCGTGCTCTCCCAGCTCGGCGCGTCGGTGGCGGACCAGAACGCCGCCATGCTCGGCCAGCTCCTCGCCAAGCACGGCATCTCCATGGTGGCCGGTGCCGGCATGTCGGCCGTGCCGCTCTATCTGGAGCAGGTGAACGGCGTGGTGTTCTCGGGCATGCCGCCCTACGGCCTGTGGACCCGCCCGGCCCCGGTCGGCGTCATCCCGCCCTATCGCACGGATGCGGGCTGCTTCCTCCTCGCGGAGCAGTTCGGCTGCAAGGCCATGATCTATGTGAAGGACGAGAACGGCCTCTTCACCGCCAACCCGAAGACGGACAAGTCCGCCACGTTCATCCCGAAGATCTCGGTGGACGAGATGCTCTCGCGTGGCCTTGCCGACTCCATCCTCGAATTCCCCATGCTCGACCTGTTGAAGAAGGCGCGCCATGTGCGCGAGGTCCAGGTGGTCAACGGGCTCGTGCCCGGCAACCTCACCCGCGCCCTTGCCGGCGAGCACGTCGGCACCATCATCACCGCGAGCTGAGAGGCACGATCATGACTGAAGCTTCGACCATCAAGCACGTCGCCTCGCCGCTCGCGAGCCAGACCCTCCTCGACGGCGCGCTGACCCGGCCCGTCGCCGGCGTGCGTCCCATCCGCCTCCTGCCCTGGCTGCAGGTGGTGAAGATCGGCGGCCGGTCCATCATGGACAAGGGCGCCGCGGCGATCCTTCCCATCGTGGAGGAGATCCGCAAGGTGCTGCCCGAGCATCGCCTGCTGATCCTCACCGGCGCCGGAGTGCGCGCCCGCCATCTCTACGGCGTCGGCCTCGACCTCGGCCTGCCGGTGGGCTCGCTCGCCCCGCTCGCCGCCACCGAGGCCGGCCAGAACGGCCACATCCTCGCCTCGCTGCTGGCGCCAGAGGGGGTCTCCTACATCGAGCACCCGACCATCGCGAGCCAGCTCGCCATCCACCTCACGGCCACCCGCGCGGTGGTGGGCAGTGCCTTCCCGCCCTACCATCACCACGAGTTCCCGGGCAGCCGCCTCCCGGTCCATCGGGCCGACACGGGCGCCTTCCTGCTCGCTGATGCGCTGGGCGCGGCCGGCCTCACCATCGTCGAGGACGTGGACGGCGTCTTCACCGCCGATCCCAACGGCGCGGACGGGGCCAAGGCCGAGCTGATCCCCGAGACCAGCTATGCCGAGCTCGCCAAGGCCAACGGCCCGGCGACGCTGCCCTTCGACCGCGCGCTGGTCGAGGTGATGGCCACCGCACGCCACATCGAGCGGGTGCAGGTGGTGAACGGCCTCGTTCCCGGCCGCCTCACCGCCGCCTTGCGCGGCGAGCACGTGGGCACGCTGGTCCACACGGCCGCCCGGCAAGGCTGACCTTCCCGTTCGGTCCCCGGCCGGACGATCGCCCGACACCGACCCCGCGCGGCCCCGGCTGCGTGGGGTTTTTTGCGTCCGCAAACCGAGGCGGGATGGCCATTTTGACCCTGCCGCCGGACGCCGGGATGGACATTTTGTCCAGATCGCACGCGCCTGTTCCTATCAAGTCATTGAAAACCTGAATGTCTCCCCGTTGGCCCCGCCCTTGCTGAGGGAGCGGGGCCACGCGCGGCCTCGGCTGCGCGAAAAGCGTCAAGCCAATTGGCGCGGAAACACCCGTGGAGGAGACATGAGCGTAACCACCTTTGCGCCGCCGCCGTTCCTGAGCCGCGAGCGCACCATCGCCTCCGCCAGCTTCAACCGCTGGCTCGTGCCGCCGGCCGCCCTTGCCATCCATCTGTGCATCGGCATGGCCTACGGCTTCAGCGTGTTCTGGCTGCCGTTGTCGCGCGCCGTGGGCGTCTCTAAGCCCGTGGCCTGCCCGACCGACATGAGCTTCGTCGCCGGCATTTTTGCCACCTCCTGCGACTGGCAGATCTCCCAGCTCGGCTGGATGTACACCCTGTTCTTCGTGCTGCTCGGCTCCTCCGCCGCCATCTGGGGCGGCTGGCTGGAGACGGCGGGGCCGCGCAAGGCAGGCCTCGTCTCGGCCTTCTGCTGGTGCGGCGGCCTCGTGATCTCGGCGCTGGGCGTCTATCTCCACCAGATCTGGATGCTGTGGATCGGCTCCGGCGTCATCGGCGGCATCGGCCTCGGGCTCGGCTACATCTCGCCGGTCTCCACCCTCATCAAGTGGTTTCCGGACCGGCGCGGCATGGCCACCGGCATGGCCATCATGGGCTTCGGCGGTGGCGCCATGATCGGCGCGCCGCTGGCCAACATGCTGATGCAGCATTTCGCCTCGCCGACCTCGGTGGGCGTGTGGCAGACCTTCCTCGCCATGGCGGCCATCTATTTCGTCTTCATGGTCGGCGGCGCGCTGGGCTACCGGGTGCCGCGCGAAGGCTGGGCGCCCAAGGGCTGGACCCCGCCGGCCGCCTCGGCCAACGCCATGGTCACGCACCGCCATGTCCATCTCGACGTGGCGTGGAAGACGCCGCAGTTCTGGCTGCTGTGGGCGGTGCTCTGCCTGAACGTCTCGGCCGGCATCGGCGTCATCGGCATGGCCTCGCCCATGCTGCAGGAAGTGTTCGGCGGCAAGCTCATCGGCCTCGACCTCACCTTCTCCCAGCTCGACGCGGGCCAGAAGGCGCAGATCGCCGCCATCGCGGCGGGCTTCACCGGGCTTCTCTCCCTGTGCAACATCGGCGGGCGCTTCGCCTGGGCCTCCTTCTCCGACAAGCTCGGGCGGAAGATGACCTATGCGGTGTTCTTCGTGCTGGGCTTCGGCCTCTATGCGTCGGTGCCGACGCTGGCGCACATGGGCTCGGTGGTGCTGTTCGTCGCCGCCTTCTGCATCATCCTGTCCATGTATGGCGGCGGCTTCGCCACCATCCCGGCCTATCTCGCCGACATCTTCGGCACCCACATGGTGGGGGCCATCCACGGCCGGCTGCTCACCGCCTGGGCCACCGCCGGCATCATCGGCCCGGTGCTGGTGAACTATCTGCGCGAATACCAGATCGCCTCGGGCATCCCCCGCGAGGCGGCCTACGACCAGACCATGTACATCCTCTCCGGCCTGCTCGTGGTCGGCCTCGTCGCGAACCTTCTGGTGAAGCCCGTGGCCGAACACCTCTACATGAAGGACGACGAGCTGAAGAAGAAGGCCGCCGCGATCGCCCGCGAGGACGCCACCCACGCCGATTTCGAGGACTTCGAGGAAGAGGCGAAGGACGGCCCGCTGGCCGCCGCCGCCCGCTCCTCGACCCCGGTGGCGAGCGGCACCACGGCGCTGCCCGTGGTGGTCTTCGCCTGGCTGGTGGTGGGCGTGCCGCTGGCCTGGGGCATCTGGATCACCCTGCAGAAGGCGGTGATCCTCTTTCATTGAGCCCTCCCGGCTCCCGCGGCGTGCCCCGTCCCCGGTCCTCCGGGCGGCGGGGCACGCCCTTTTCCGGTTTGCGGAGCCGGCTGATTTGCGCAATGGATGCCGTCGAGAACGGGCGAGGCGGCCGGGGACCTCAGGTCACGCCATCGTCTTTCGCGGACGGCCTTTGTCGCGTGACGGCGAGGGTCCGAGACGGACGGCCGATAGCCCATGCCCCCTGTGCCCCCCCTTGCGCCCCTTTCCAGCTCCGCTCCCGCCGCACCGGGCGCGCCCGAGGCCTCGGAGGATGTCGCCTTCAGCCCGCACCTCGCCGGCGCCTCCATCCTGGTGGTGGACGACGAGCCGGGGATGCGGAACTTCCTGGTGCGGATGCTCCAGACGCGCTGCCGCCACGTGGCCGAGGCCCCTGATGTCGCCGCCGCCTCGCGGCTCCTGGAAGCAGCGCCGTTCGACCTCATCATCCTCGACAACATCATGGCCGGGCGCACCGGCCTGCAATGGCTGGAGGAGCTGCGCGGCTCGGGCTTCTACCGCGACGTGATCCTGATCACCGCCTTCGCGGACCTGGAGACCGCCATCACCGCGCTCAGGGCCGGCGCGGCCGACTTCGTGCTGAAGCCGTTCCGCTCCAACCAGATCCTCAACGCCATCGCCCGCTGCCTCGATCGCGGCCGGCTGATGCGCGAGAATTTCGTGCTCCGCCGCGAGCTGAAGGCCATGCCCGGCGCCGCCGCGCCGCTGATGGTGGGCGACAGCGTCGCCACCCGCGCCGTGCGGGTCATGATCGAGCGCGTCGGCCCCATGCCGTCCACCGTGCTCATCACCGGGGAATCCGGCACCGGCAAGGAAGTCACCGCCCGCGCCCTGCACGCCGTCTCGGCCCGCGCGGCCAAGCCCTTCGTGCCGGTGAATTGCGCGGCCATCGCGCCGGAGATCATCGAGAGCGAGCTGTTCGGCCACCTCAAGGGCGCCTTCACCGGCGCCGCCTCCTCCCGCGAGGGGCTGTTCTTCTATGCCCAGGGCGGCACGCTCTTCCTCGACGAGGTGGGCGAGCTGCCACCGGCCATGCAGTCGAAGCTGCTGCGGGTGATCGAGGATCGCAAGGTCCGCCCGGTGGGGGCGGAGCGGGAAGTCCCGGTGGACGTGCGCCTCGTCGCCGCCACCAACGCCAACCTCACCGCGCAGGTGGCGGCGGGCCGCTTCCGGCAGGATCTCTATTACCGGCTCAATGTGGTGAACATCCACCTCGCCCCCCTGCGCGAGCGGCCGGAGGACGTGGCGCCTTTGGCTCGCCTGTTCATCGCCGACCTCAGCGCCCGGCTCGGCGTGCCGCCCCTCGACCTCACCGAGCCGGTGCTCGCCTTCCTCACCCGCTATCCCTGGCCGGGCAATGTGCGCGAACTGCGCAACGTGATCGAGCGCTCGCTGATCCTCGGCGACTTCCCGCGCGACGTGGTGCCCGAAGGCATCGACGAGGAGGACGCGCCCGGCTCCGCCCTCGACGCGGTGGAGAAGGCGCACATGCTGAAGGTGTTGGCCGAGGCCGGCGGCAACCGGGCCGAGGCGGCGCGCCGCCTCAAGGTCTCGCGCAAGACGCTGGACCGCAAACTGAAGGCCTGGAATGGCTGAAGCTGTGCGCAAAGCCACCGACGCGCCGCGCGGCGTCCTCGCCCGGCTGCGCTCGGTGCGCATGCGGCTCCTCGCCATCGCGCTTCTGCCCACCCTCATCATCCTGCCGGCGGTGCTGGCGCTGGTGGTCACCTGGTGGACGCGGCAGTTCGACCGGCTTCTCATCTCCAAGGTCAACGGCGACCTCACCATCGCCCGCCAGTATCTCGACCGGCTGCGCGAGCGCTCCGATGAGACGCTGCACGCGCTGGGGGATTCGGTGGCCTTCGCCCGGGTCACCGGGGCCGGCGACAGCGCGGCGCTGGCCGCGTTCCTCGATGCGCGGCGCAAGGTGATGGGGCTCGATTTCCTCTATCTCATCGATGCCGACGGCCACAGCCTTGCCGCCGCGCCGGCCGGCGCCGCGCGCGAGGCGAGCGCGATGTGGCCGGTGGAGCGCCGGGCGCTCGCCGGCACCGCCTCCACCGAGATCGACATCTTCGGCCCGCAGGAGCTGGAACGGCTCTCGCCGCAACTGGCGGCGCGCGCCCATATCGCCCTCGTGCCAACCCCCGGCGCCGTGCCCACGGACCGGGAGGCGGAGGATCGGGGCATGGTGGTGCAGTCCGGCACACCGGTGGAGATGCCGGGGGGCGTGCGGGCGGCGCTGGTGGGCGGCGTGCTGCTCAACCAGAACCTCGACTTCATCGACACCATCAACGACCTCGTCTACCGCCCCGGTAGCCTGCCGGAGGGCTCGGCCGGCACCGCCACCTTGTTCGTGGATGATGTGCGCGTCTCCACCAATGTCCGCCTGTTCGAGGGGCGGCGAGCGCTGGGCACCCGCGTGTCGCAGGAGGTGCGCAACGCGGTGCTGGGCGAGGGGCGGGTGTGGCTCGACCGGGCTTTCGTGGTCAGCGACTGGTACATTTCCGCCTACGAGCCGGTGGTGGACAGCCACGGCAAGCGCATCGGCATGCTCTATGTGGGCTTTCTGGAAGCGCCGTTCCTCGCGCTCAAGCGGGCGAGCCTTGCCGCCGTGGCGGTGGGCTTCCTGCTGGTGGCCATGGTGGCCATTCCCGTTCTGCTGCGCTGGGCGGCGGCCATCTTCCGGCCGCTGGAGGCGATGAACGCAACCATCTCGGCGGTGGAGGGCGGCGCCCTGTCCGCCCGCACCGGCGTCGCCGCGACCTCGGACGAGATCGGCCGCGTCGCCCACCACCTCGACGACATGCTGGACCTGCTGCAGGAGCGCGACGCGGAGCTGCGCCGGTGGACCGAAGAACTGGACCGCCGCGTCGCCGAGCGCACCCGCGAGCTGGAAGACGCCAACGCGGAGCTGGCCGCCACCCAGCGCCAGCTCGTCATGTCCGAGAAGCTCGCGGCCATCGGCGAGATCACGGCGGGCGTCGCCCACGAGATCAACAATCCGGTGGCGGTCATCCAGGGCAATCTGGATGTGGCGCGCGACGTGCTGGGGAGCGCGGCGGGGCCGGTGAAGACCGAGTTCAATCTCATCGACCAGCAGGTTCACCGCATCAACGTGATCGTCTCGAAGCTGTTGCAGTTCGCGCGCCCCGCCGAATTCGCCGGCCATCTCGATCCGGTGGCGCCGGGCGAGGTGGTGGGCGATGCGCTGCTGCTGGTGCAGCACCTGCTCTCGCGCAGCGAAATCCTCGTCGCCCGCACCGACGGCGCCACGCGGCTCGTGATGATGAACCGGGTGGAATTGCAGCAGGTGCTCATCAATCTGATGGTCAACGCCGTCCACGCCATGCCCCAGGGCGGCACCCTCACCGTCACCACGCGGGACGAGCCGCGCGGGCGGCAGCCGGGCGTCGGTATCGAGGTGGCGGACACCGGCACGGGCATCCCAGAGGAGCGGATCGGCCGCGTCTTCGACCCCTTCTTCACCACCAAGCCGCAGGGCGGCACCGGGCTTGGCCTCTCCATCAGCTACACGCTCATCGAGCGCGCGGGCGGGACCATGGCGGTGGAAAGCCCGCCGGGATCGGGCGCCGTCTTCTCCATCTGGCTGCCGGAGGCCGGGAGCGCGGCGGAAGAGGGTGCGCATTCCGCCTGAATTTCAGGCGAGCCCAACAAATGAGCGCTGTGGAGGCTCCGGGACCCTTGCGTCGCGGGTGGGGCGTTCGTACCGTTCGTATATAACAGCCAGCAGGTGCCCGCCATGAAGTGGGATAAGGGCAACACGCCCATCATGCCGCGCATCGTGCCCGGCACCATGATCCGCCTCCTGCCGCCATGGCAGAAGACGGCTCAGAAGCGCGCCAACCCGCTGCGGCCCGGTGGCCCGGCCCTGCGCGTGATCGAGACGGAGCGGCCGGAGGCCGGGGCGGCCGAAGCCGAGGCCCCCGCGCCGGAGAAGAAGCCATGAGCGAGGTCATTGAGCGGGTGACAACCGATTTCGCCGGCTATGCCTTCACCGCCGCCGAGGTCGCGCCGGCCCGTCCCGGCGTCTTCATCCTCACCCGCGCCGTCTCCGGGCGGCCCTTGCCGCTCTATGTAGGCGAGGGGGAGGACATGGCGGCGGCGCTGGCCGCCTTCCGTGCGGCGAACCCGAAAGAGGCGGGCGTCGCGGACGGCCTGTTCGTGCTCGAACGCCCCATGGCGCGGGTGCGCCAGCACACCCTGCGCGACATCGTTTCGAGCTTCGATCCGCCGCTGAATGTCGCGCACCGCAAGGCCCCGGCCGCGCCGGAACTCGCCGCTCTGGTGGAGGATCGCGGCGCGGCGCTGGGCGGGCTGAACGAGCAGCCGGGCGCGGCGCTGTCCGTCACCGAGGACGACCTGAAGCGGCTGGTGGAAAGCTTCTACGGCCGCGCGGCCGCCGACCCGCTGCTCGGCCCGGTCTTCGCCCGCGCCATTCCGGACTGGGAAGGCCATTACCAGATCGTGCAGAACTTCTGGTCGCGCACCCTGCTCGGCACCGCGCGCTATTCCGGAATGCCGTTCGCCGCCCACATCCCGCTCCAGCTGAAGCCGGAACACTTCACCCGCTGGGTGGCGCTGTTCAGGGAGACGGCGGTGGAGGTGCTGGACGCGGTGGCGGCGGCGCGGGCCATCGCCAAGGTGGAGCACATGAGCACCTGCTTCCAGGCCGGGCTGTTCCCGCCCGACCTTGGTGCAGGCCATCCCCACGGGGTGCACGCCGGGTAGGGTTCAGCCCTGCGCGAAGCGGCGGAACTGCTTCACCACCTCCACATAGACATCGCGCTTGAACGGGATGATGAGGTCGACCACCGCGTCGATCTCATCCCACCGCCAGTCCATGAATTCCGGCTTGTGCTGGCCGCCGCCGGGACGAAGGATGTTGATCTCGGCATCGGTGCCGGTGAAGCGCAGCGCGTACCATTTCTGCGTCTGGCCCCGGTAGCGGCCCTTCCAGGCCTCGCCGGCGATGCGGCCGGGCAGGTCATAGGAAAGCCACTCCTCCACTTCGCCGAGCTTGGTCACGGAACGGATAGAGGTTTCCTCGTAAAGCTCGCGCAGGGCAGCCGCATACGGCTCCTCGCCCTTGTCGATGCCGCCCTGGGGCATCTGCCAGGAATGGGTGGCGTCCACATGCTCCGGCCCGCCGAGGCGCCGGCCGACGAACACCTTGCCCGCCGCATTGAACACGCACAGGCCCACGCAGGGGCGATAGGGCATGTCCTCGTGCTTATCGTGCTTATCGTGCTTCTTCGACATGGCGGCGGCCTTGATGGAGTGACTGCCTCCCTGATACGCGCCCCGCCGCACCGCGCAAGATGCGGCGGGCGCAAGTTCAGCCAGGTGGCGCCGTCGGACGCAACGTCAGTGCGCGGCGCGATGCCGGGGAAGGGCGGTGGAGCCCCAGGCGCGGATGGAGGCCCAGGTCCGCCGCTCCAGCTGGAACTGGTCCACCGGCACGGAGGCGCGCAGCGCCTTCACGCGGCACAGGCCGACGCCCGACCACTGAAAGCCGCACTTCTCCAGCACCCGGCGCGACGCCGGATTGACCACGCGGGCAGAGCCGAGGAGGAGCGAGACATCGGTCTCGGAGAAGGCATAGTCGATGACGGCGCGCACGGCCTCGGTGGCGATGCCGCGGCCCCAGAAGGCCTCGCCGACCCAGTAGCCGAGTTCCGGCGCGTGCTCGGGCGGGCGGCGGCCGTAGCTGACCATGCCGGCGAAGGCCATGCGGCCCTCGCCCTTGAGGAAGACGCCGAAGGTGGCGGCATCGGGCACGGCGGCCAGCGTCTCGACGAAGGCGTGGGCATCGGAGGGCTTGTAGGGGAACGGCAGGTTCGCGGTCATCTCCGCGATCCGGCGGTTGTTGGCGAGCTCCGCGACGGCAGCAACGTCCTCGATATGCGGCGCGCGGAGCACGAGCCGCTCGGTTTCGAGGACGGGGATACAGCTCTCCGCGAGCGGGGCTCCGGACTGGGATTCGCACAAGGTCATGGCGGGCTCCTCAAGGGCACAAACGAAAACCGGGGAGACGGTTGTCCCGTCTCCCCGGTTCGTGTCTGAGCTTTGAGAGGCCTGCTCAGGCGCCCACCGGATCAACGAGACCGGCGGGATCCTGCATTTATCAGGTCTCGCCGTTTATTCGGCCGCCTCGGCGGCGGCAGGAACGACCGATACGTAGGTGCGGTCGTTGGCTTTGGTGCGGAAGGCCACTTTGCCTTCGATAAGCGCGAAGAGGGTATGGTCCTTGCCCATGCCCACGTTCGTGCCGGGATGCCATTTGGTGCCGCGCTGGCGCACGATGATGTTGCCCGGAATGACGTCCTGGCCGCCGAAGCGCTTCACGCCCAGACGACGACCGTCGGAATCGCGACCGTTACGGGACGAGCCGCCTGCCTTTTTATGAGCCATTGTTGCTCTCCTCGTTCTCGATCAGGCGCCGACGCCGGCGGCGTCAGCCTTGACGGTCTCGCCCAGGCCGGAAATCTCGGTGATGCGCACGACGGTGAGGTCGGCGCGGAAGCCACGCTTGCGGCGGGAATTCTGCCGGCGGCGCTTCTTGAAGGCGATCACCTTGTCGCCGCGGGTGTGCTCGAGGATCTCGCCCGTCACCACCGCGCCATCCACATGGGGGGCGCCGACGGCAACCGAGGCGCCGCTCAGCAGCAGCACCGGGAAGGTGAAGATCGCGCCGACCTCGGCGTCGAGGTGGTCGATGGTGATCTTGTCGGCGGCGGCAACGCGATACTGCTTGCCGTTTGCCTTGATGACCGCGAACATTCTTGTCTCGCTTTCGTGTTCAGCCGCGCCTCAAGGACGGGCTTCTTCGGTCGGTTTTTCGGGATGCAGGCCCATTGGCCCACGCGAAGGTGGTCCGATATACGCCACGCCCGGAAAAGTCAACGCCACTGGCCTTTGCGAGACGGGGCGAAGCCGCACGCCGCCGGCGCCATCGCCCCCTGCTCCTTGGCGGCGGCTGCCGCGCCGCGGCGCTTGCGGTCCGTGCCGTTCCTGCCTTCACATGATCGCTGCCGCTGCCTGTTTCAGCGCGTCGGCGTCCATGGGCAGCAGGACGGCCTCCGCCCGCTTCAGCACGTCGGCGAGACGCGTGCGGGCGGCGGTGGCAAGGTCGGGGTCATCGATCTGCGCCAGCGACCCCAGGGCGGCCACGAGCCTGAACCCCACCTCCACCTGCCCGGCCCCGTCGCGGGCAATCGGCCGGAAGGCATCTTCCAGCATGTCGTCCATCGACAGCGCGGGAATGGTGACGTTCGTCACGGCATCCTGGACGGGCATCGTGCGGTCCGCCCGCCAGCCCCAGAGAAGCCGTGTGAGAGTCCCGCTCACGTCGATGGCCGTGCCCGGGTCGTTGACGCCCGGCGACAGGGCCTTTGACGCGATCTCTGCGAGCACCACCATGCCAAACCGCGGGTCCTGCTCGAAGCTGCGGACGTCGCCGACGGTGATGGCCCGCCGCAGCGCATCCGCCAGCGCATCGTCGGGCGGCGCATCGAACACCGCAAGCGGGCGGACCGGATCGACGAAGGCGCCCGGCCGTACGGCCACATGGCACGTCACGCCCTCCGGCACAGCCGCCGCAAGCTGCCCCACATCCATATGCTGCACGTAGCCGATGACCGTCGCGAAGACCGGATAGCCGGCCGGCGGCGGTGCGGTGCGGACGGTTGCGCCGAGGCCGGGCCGGCGCGCGAAATCCTTCAGAGCCGCCGCGGTCGCCTGCTCGGTCCGGTCGATGATCTCGCCCATGCGCCCGAGCCGCGACACCCGGTCGATCCAGCGCAGCAGCGTGCCGACGACGACGGCGATGAGCACCACCGTCGCAGCGAACAGCAGCAGCCGGCCGGCATCGGAATAGACGCCGCCCACGCCCCCCACCAGCGCCACGATGGAGAACAGGAACGCGCCCACGAAGACGCTGAGCGTCCGCTGGAGGGCCGCGTCCTCGATGAGGAGGGAGGTCGCACGCGGCGTCGCCGCCTGTGCCGCGGCCGAGAGGACCGAGACGATGGCGGACAGGCTGAACGTGACCACCGCCAGCATGCTGGAGGCCAGCACGGTGAGCACAGGCTCAAGGCTGTTCGAGGCGAAGGTGAGGTAGCCCGGCAGCGCGTATCCCGATGGCAGGGTTGCCGCGACGAGCACCACGGCCACCGCCGTGAGGCTGTAGGCGGTGGGCCAGAACCACAGCCGGTGGGCGAGGCGCTTGAGCTGAAAGCGCACGCGCTCGCTCAGGATCGGGGGGATCATGCAGGCTCCGGGCTGTTGCCGCCACGCGGGCTGGTCGCGCCGACGGCACGCCCCGCTTCTCGTCAGGAAGGGGAAGCTTGGCTGGAGGCGTCCGGTTGCATGAGGTCGATCACGAGGCCGTGATCCGGCGGGGCGTGCTCAGCTCGCCTCGCTGCGCAGGGCCATCTTCTCGCGGCGACGCTGGACGGAGGAGGGGATGTTCATGCCTTCCCGGTACTTGGCGACGGTGCGGCGGGCGATGTCGATGCCGTCGTCCTTCAGCTTCTGCACCAAGGTGTCGTCGGAGAGCACGTCCTCCGGCGCCTCGGCCTCGATCAGCGTCTTGATGCGGTGGCGCACCGATTCCGCCGAATGGGCCTCGCCGCCGCCCGAGGCGGAGATGGCGGAGGAGAAGAAGAATTTCATCTCCACCACGCCGCGCGGGGTTGAGATGTATTTGTTCGACGTCACGCGCGAGACGGTGGATTCGTGCATGCCGATGGCGTCCGCCACCGTGCGCAGGTTGAGCGGCCTGAGGTAGCGCACGCCGTGCAGCAGGAAGGCGTCCTGCTGGCGCACGATCTCGCTCGCCACCTTCAGGATGGTGCGGGCGCGCTGGTCGAGCGAGCGGGTGAGCCAGCTCGCGCTCTGCAGGCAGTCGGCGAGGAAGCTCTTCTCCTCCTGCGACTTGGCGTGCTTCACCACGGTGGCGTGGTAGCTCTGGTTCACCAGTACCCGCGGCAGGGTCTCGGAATTCAGCTCCACGAGCCAGGTGCCGTCGGCGCCGGGGCGCACATAGACGTCCGGCACCAGCGGGTGGACGACGCCTGAGCCGAAGGCGAGGCCGGGCTTGGGATCGAGCCGGCGGATCTCGCCGATCATGTCCGCGAGATCCTCGTTGTCCACGCCGCAGATACGCTTCAGCGCGTTGCGGTCATGGCGGGCGAGGAGTTCGAGGTTGGCCACCAGCGCCTGCATGGCGGGGTCGAAGCGGTCGCGCTCGCGCAGCTGGATGGCGAGGCATTCGGCGAGGTTGCGGGCGCCGACGCCCGACGGTTCGAAGGTCTGGATCAGCTTCAGGACGGCTTCCACTTCCGCGCGCGGCACACCGAACTGCCCGGCGAGGAGGTCGAGGTCGCCGGTGAAATAGCCGGTCTCGTCGATGAGGCCGATGACGTTGATGCCGATGAGTTTGCGTGCCGGATCGTTCACCGCCACGGAGAGCTGCGCTTCCAGATGGTCGGCCAGCGTCGTCTCGGCGGTCAGGAAGGCTTCGGGATTGTAGTCGTCGCCCCGCTCGCCGCCCCCGCTCCATTCGCCCATGGAGGGACTGGAGGCAGTGGAGCCGCCGCCGGGGGTGCCACGATCGGCGGGGGCATCGTCGGGGAAGACGTTGCCGAGGTCGGTGTCGAGGCGGGTCTCCATGGCGGCCCGGCTCTGATCATTGTCGGTCCCGGTCCAGTCGCTGGCCGGGGGCGGCTCGCCGTCGAGGCCGCCGCGGGCCATTTCCTCGCCGCGGGTCTCCCGCACCTCGGGCTGCGGCTCGGGTCCGGCTGCGTCGCCCTCGGTGATGCGCTCCAGAAGCGGGTTGCGCTCCAGCTCGGCCTCGACATAGGCCACCAGCTCCATGTTGGAGAGCTGCAGCAGCTTGATGGCCTGCATCAGCTGCGGCGTCATCACCAGCGACTGGCTCTGCCGGAACTCCAGCTTGGGGCTCATCGCCATGATGCTGGCCCCCCGATGTCCATGGCGCGGCGCGTGCTCACAGGCGGAACTCCTCGCCCAGATACAGCCGCCGCACGTCGGGGCTGGAGACGATGGCTTCCGGATCGCCTTCCATCAGCACCGCGCCGGAATGGATGATGTAGGCGCGGTCGATGAGGCCCAGCGTCTCGCGCACATTGTGGTCGGTGATGAGCACACCGATGCCGCGCGAGGTGAGGTGGCGCACCAGCGCCTGGATGTCGCCCACCGCGATGGGATCGATGCCGGCGAACGGCTCGTCCAGCAGCATGAAGGCCGGCTTGGTGGCGAGCGCGCGGGCGATCTCCAGACGCCGCCGCTCGCCGCCCGAGAGGGCGATGGAGGGCGACTTGCGCACGTGGGTGATCTTGAATTCTTCGAGCAGAGCCTCGGTCTCCTCGCGGCGGCGGGCCCGGTTGGGCTCCGACACCTGGAGGACGCCCATGATGTTGTCCTCCACCGAGAGGCCCCGGAAGATGGAGGCTTCCTGCGGCAGGTAGCCGACGCCGAGGCGGGCGCGGCGATACATGGGCAGGGGCGTGATGTCGTGTCCGTCCAGCTCGATGCGGCCGGCATCGGCCTTCACCAGGCCCGTCACCATGTAGAAGCAGGTGGTCTTGCCGGCGCCGTTGGGGCCGAGCAGGCCCACGGCCTCGCCGCGGCGGACGTTCATGCTCACGTCCTTCACCACCTTGCGGCCGCCATAGGACTTGGCGAGGCCGAAGGCGGCCAGCGCCCCGGTGGAATTGAAGGGCAGGGCGTCCCGCCCGTCGTCGGGATAGGATGCGGGATAGTCGTCGCCCGCATCGGCGTCGTCGCCATAGGCGGCGTCCGGCGGCATGTAGGCGCGGTGGCGGGGGGCTGGCGCGGCGCGGGCGGGCGTCTCGTAGCCCGCATCATATCCCGCATCGCTGCGCGGATCGTCCTCTTCCCACTCGCGGGAATCCTGATCGCCCGCAGGGCGTGGAATGCCATCAGTCTCGCGGGGATCGTGTTCGCGGGGGTCGTACTGGCGCGCATCCTGCTCGCCACGGGCGCTGCCCGAGCCGGACTTTCCCCCCGACTTCGAGTCTCCCGACTTCGAGTCTCCCGACTTCGACTTGCCGAACATGGACAGGACGTTCAACGCGACCTCCGGAAAACCCGGCCCCCAGATTGGAAGGTTTAGAACGTCCCAGCCGGGGATGCAACGCCTCCATGCAAGAGGCGGGCCGATTTCCAGGGAGAGTGTCCCCCGAAGGCGCGAAAATGGGAATAGTCAATTGAAACAAAAGAGAAATAATTTAACTTGACAGACGCATGAAGGCTGCAAGAGGCAGGCCCGCTGGGCCGCCTTGGTCCCTCAGCGCTTGGGGGACTGTTGGCCGCCCTGTTCGGTCTTGGGCTTGTCCGCCTCCTTCAGGCTGCCCGGGACGATGAGGCTCTCCACCCGGCCGCCCTCGAACTTGGACACGCCCGACACGAGATCCACCACCAGCTTCTGGCCGCGGATGACGTTGGGGCCCTGGGTCAGCACCACCGGCTTGCCCACCATGGTGACGGTGTTGGTCTTCATGTCGAAGACGCCGCTGTCGCCGGTGGCGGTCTGCTCCTTGGTCTTCACCACCACGCCGCCGGTGGCCTCCAGCTTCTTGATCTGGCCCTTCTGCGCCGGATCGGTGCCGGCCTGCGGGGTGCCACCAGCCTGCTCGTTCATCGAGCCCTCGTAATAGACGAGGAGGTCCTTGGAGCGGAGCGTGGTGTCGCCCTGCGTCACCAGCACGTTGCCGGAGAAGACGGCGACCTTGTCCTTGTCGCGCACCTCCAGCCCGTCGGCATTGATGCGCACGGGCTGGTCGCGGTTGCGGGCGAAGCCCTGCAGCGCGTTGGGCACGCTGGTGCTGGGCGCCTGCGCGGCCGCAGGACCGGCGACGAGAAAGGCCGCCAGCGCAAGAATGCAGGCGGGTGCGAGGCTCGAAACCGGGAGGCGGACCATCAGGGCCGTCGCATGACACATCATTGAGCAGGGACCGGGCGTCGCGGGGGAAGGGGCGCCGGCACCAGCGCCGGGGCCGCGGGAGAGGGCGCAGGCGGAACGGTGATGGTTCCGGTGCTCGCGGGCGCTGCCGGCGCTGCATGGACGGCGGAAGCGGGCGTCGCATCGGCGGCGTGGGTGGGGGCAGCCGGATTGGCGCCCGCCGCACTGTTTCCCGCCGCGTTGGCACCGTCCGGCTTCTGGCCGGGCAGGTTGCTCATGCGGAAATCGAGCTGCACATGGCCCTGGAACAGGGCGCGCGCGCCACGGTCGGTCACGTCCAGCCGGTCGGCCACCAGCTTGCCGTCGAGATAGGTGAAGACCACGGGATGGGCGGTGGCGATGGTGCCGGCCTTGATGTCCACGTCGGCGTCTTCCAGCTTGCCGCCGTAGCCGCCGTTCATGGCGAGGTCCACGCCGTCGCCCAGCGTGATGAACTGCTTCTTGGTGTCGAAGCTGCCGGTCTTGGCGTTGACGCTGGCCCAGCCCTTGTCGGCCAGCTCCAGGCGCGCCTCGATGTCGGAAAGCTCGATCACGTCCGGCCGGGTGAGATCCTGCACCGCCGTTTTGGCGGTAATGCGGTAGCCGCGATTGTCGTCGGTGAAGCCGGAGAGCTTGGGCAGTTCCATGGTCAGGCGCGAGCCCGACAGGGTCAGGTGGCCGATGTCGAACGGCAGGTCGATGGAGAGCTTCAGCCGGGACAGGATGGACACCGCGCCGATGCCGAGGACCGCGACGATGATGGTGACGGGCACCAGCCGCTTGATCCAGCGCACGCGTGCGCTGTGCCGCCGCGCCTTGGTGAAGTCCGGCGGGGGCGGCGGGGTGAAGGCTTCGGCCTCCCGCGCATCGAAATCGTGTGGCGGCACGTGTCGGTTCATGGCCCTGTTCCGGCGGCGGGCCTGCCCCGCTGGCGCCTGTTCTCGGCTGCACGCCCCCTCACGCGGGCGTCCGGCGCGTCGCCCCACGCGCGGGGCCCAAGGTGTCCGAAATGGCGCCCTGAAGCAAGGGCCGTGCCCAAGCCTCTCATGCGCAACGCTTTTTTTGCGTCGGGCCGGATCACGAATGGGCGAAGATGTCCTCTTCCGCCCAGCCGGAGAGGTCGAGGGCGGCACGGGCCGGCAGGAAGGCGAAGCAGGCGGCGGCGAGCCCGGTGCGGCCCTCGCGCGCCAGCATGTCCTCCAGCTTGGCCTTCACCGCGTGCAGATACAGAACGTCCGAGGCGGCATAGGACAGCTGGGCGTCGGAGAGGTCGGCGGCGCCCCAATCCGAACTCTGCTGCTGCTTGGAGATGTCCACGTTGAGGAGTTCCCGCAGCAGCTCCTTCAGGCCGTGCCGGTCGGTGTAGGTGCGCACCAGACGCGAGGCGATCTTGGTGCACCACACCGGCTGCGGCATCACCTTGAAGGTGTGCTGGAGCACGGCGATGTCGAAGCGGCCGAAATGGAACAGCTTGGTCACGTTCGGGTCGGTCAGCAGCCGCACGAGGTTCGGCGCGCTGCCGGGGCCGGCGCCCTGCGGGATCTGCACCAGGTCGGCGCTGCCGTCGCCGTTGGAGAGCTGCACGAGGCACAGCCGGTCGCGGAACGGGTCGAGACCCATGGTCTCGGTGTCGATGGCCACGACGGAGGCGGCCACGAAGTCCGCGGGCAGGTCGCCGCGATGGAGGCGAATGGTCATCTGATGTCTTTTGCCTTGTTCGAGCACGGCTTTTAGCGAACGGCCGCGCCCCTGTCGATGCCGCAGCGCAGGACAGGCGCCCGGTGCGCGCCGCGGTCCGCCGTGCTAGAAGCGGCGCCGTTTCGACGTTACGAAAGCCTGGGGGGAAGAAGATGCGTTCGTTTCTGGCGACAGGCCTGCGCCTTGCAGGCCTTGTTCTGGCGCTTGGCCTGATGGTCGGCACGGCGGCTGAGGCGCGGTCGGTGCCGCCCGGCAGCTACCTGCGCTCCTGCCGTGACGCGCAGGTGCGCGACGGCGCCGACCTCGCCGCCTTCTGCGCCACCCGCAACGGCCAATGGGTGGTGACGCGGCTCAACGATTTCCCGTCCTGCCGGGGCGACATCTCCAACCAGGACGGCCAGCTCTGGTGCCAGCGCCGTCCGGTGCCTCCGCCGCCGGCGGTGGGTCCGCGCGGTTCCTATCGCCAGACCTGCACCCGCGTGGAATTCCGCAACGGCGTGCTGAGCGCCTTCTGCCTCACCCGCGGCGGCAACTACCAGCCCTCCGTGCTGAACACGCTGACCTGCCAGCCCGGCTCGGACATCTCGAACCAGAACGGCCAGCTGTTCTGCCCCTCGCGCCAGCGGCTCCAGCCGCCTCCGGGCTCCTACATGCGCACCTGCCGCAACATCTCCATGGGCCTCGGCGGCGTGCTGCGCGCCCAGTGCCAGCGGGTGAACGGCTCGTGGAACCCGACCGCGCTCAACATGAACAATTGCGGCAATTACCGCGACATCTCCAACCAGAACGGCAACCTCGCCTGCTTCTGACGTTCGTGTACCGCTAGGTGAGCCAATCCTTCGTCACTGGTATCATCGCCCCGATCGATTCGGTCGGGGAGTGATGCCATGGCGGGGGCGCGTGACACGCTGCTGGGCGGGGCGCTGGCGGTACTGGGATGGATGCTCGCGGCGGGCCTCTCGCCCGCCGCGGCGCAGTCGGTGCCTCCGGGCAGCTATCTCAACAGCTGCCGGCAGGTTCAGGTGCGGTTCGGGCACGACCTCGCGGCCTTCTGCCCGAACCGTGCCGGCCGGGATGTGGTGACCCGCCTCGACAATTTCCCCGCCTGCCGCGGCGATATCGCCAATGTGGACGGGCGGCTGACCTGCGCGGCTGGCGGCGGGGGCATCCTCGGCCCCGGCGGCATCGCCCCCTCGCCCACGCCGTCGTTCCAGCAAGTGCCCTCAGGCCCCTATAAGGCGTCCTGCCGCAACATCCGCATGGATGGCCCGTGGCTGCGCGCCTCCTGCCGGGACGACTGGGGCGGTTGGCGGGATGCGAGCCTGATGCCGGCCGGCTGCATTCCCGGCAAGGGCATCGTCTATGAGGATGGACGGCTCTCCTGCGGCGGCTCCGGCTTCAGCGGCGATCGGCCCCCGGCGGGCTCCTACCGCGCATCCTGCCGCGACATCAGCTATTCCGCCGGGCTCATCCGGGCCACCTGCCGCAACAGCTTCGGCAGCTGGGTGCCCACCACGCTCGCCACATCCTGGTGCGGCCACGGCCGCGACATCCGCAATGAGGGCGGCAGCCTCACCTGCCGGCCAGAAGGCTTGCCCGTGCCGGATGACCACAAATGGGGCGGCGGAAGCTGGGGTGGAAACGGTGGAAGCGGTGGCGGCAGCGGTGGCGGCAGCGCCTTGCCCTCCGGCTCCTACCGCGCCACCTGCCGCAATATCAGCATGTCCGCCGGTTGGCTGAAGGCCTCGTGCAAGAGTACATCGGGCACGTGGAAAGACAGCAGCACCTTCGCCAGCTGGTGCTCGGGCGGCTCCCACGACATTGCGAATGTGGACGGGCGCCTGACATGCCGTTAGGTTCGGTGCGGTAGTTCGGTGCCGCCCACGGGGCTGCGCCTCATCCTCAATCCTCGTGCGAAGGATGCCGCATGATGAACTTCCGGGTTTGGGCGGCAGCCCTGCTGTGCCTGTCCGCCACGCCGGCCGCGGCGGCGGGCGACATTCCGGTCGGCAGCTATCTGGAGAGCTGCCGGCAGGTGCAGGTGCGCTGGGGGCGCGATCTCGCCGCCTTCTGCGCCACCCGCGCGGGGGAATGGGTGGTGGCGCGCCTCGACGACTTCCCCTCCTGCGACGGCGACATCGCCAACCGCAACGGCCAGCTCATCTGCAAGGACACGCCCGCGCCGGGATCGCTCTACGGCACGCTGGCCCCGGCGCCGCCGCCCCGGCCCCAGCCGCCGGCCCCGCCGCCCGTGGTCCAGCGGCCGCCGGCCGGCACCTATACCTCTTCCTGCCGTGACCTGAGGCTGGAAGGCAGCTGGCTCTCCGCCACCTGCCGCGACGGCTGGGGCAACTGGCGCGAGGCCGGCCTCTCCCTCACCGGCTGCCCGCTGGGCGCCGACATCGCCAATGTGGAAGGCCGGCTCGCCTGCCGCTCCTTCACCTCCCAGCACGCGGGCGACTATCCGCCGCCCGGTTCCTATCAGGAGACCTGCCGGGACATCTCGCTCGAATCCGGCACCCTGCGCGGCAATTGCCTCAGCCGCCGGGGGGCCTGGCTCTCCTCCTCGCTCTATCTCTCCTGGTGCAGCAATCGCGAGGTGGTGAACGACGACGGCGTCCTGCGCTGCGCCTCCTCCGCCGCGTCGTCCGGCTCCGGCTGGAACACGACGCCCGCGCCCTACGGCTCCTATCGCTCCACCTGCCGGGACGTGACGGTGAGCGGCGGCTTCCTGCGCGCCATGTGCCAGGACCGCGGCGGCACGTGGCGCACCTCGGTGCCGCTCCAGCTTTCGCAATGCCTGCAGGGGGCGGACATCTACAACGACAACAGCGACCTGCGCTGCTCGCGCGGCGGCTCGTCCGGCTTCAGCGACCGTCCTCCGCCGGGCTCCTACATGGCGAGCTGCCGCGAGATCCGCGTGGTGGCCGGATGGCTGAAGGCCTCCTGCCAGGACCGCAACGGCCGCTGGTCCGAAGCGACCACTGCCGTCTCCTGGTGCAGCCCCGGCCGCGACATCGCCAACGACAATGGCCGGCTGACCTGTCGGTAGCAGGACAGGTCGCCGGCGGGTCTCATGGACTGGATTGCATGGCGCGCGCAGTCTGGCGCGGGGAGCGCGCTTCAGGCCTGTCGGCCCTCCTGGTCGTCGTCGACGACCCCTTCGCGGTGGTGAACGACCTCCGGCGCCATCCCGGCCGCGACCATTGTCGTCGCGGCGCGGCCGGCTGACCGGATCGGGAGCCTATGAGGCTCAGTCGACCGCCACCTCGGCACCAAGGTTCTCGAACACCGCGTCGATCTTGCCCTTCAGCGTCTGGGCGTTGAACGGCTTGACGATGTAGTTGCTGACGCCGGCCTTCTTGGCCGCGATCACGTTCTCGGATTTGGCCTCCGCCGTCACCATGATGAACGGGATCTGGCCGAGTGCGCCGTCGGCACGCACCTGCTTCAGAAGCTCGTAGCCGGTCATCGGCTCCATGTTCCAGTCCGAGATGACGAGGCCGTAGCTGCGTTCCTTCAGCTTGGCCAGCGCCTCGGTGCCATCGGAGGCCTCGTCCACATCCTCGAAGCCGATCTGCTTCAGAAGGTTTCGGATGATGCGCACCATGGTCTTGTAGTCGTCCACCACAAGGACGGGCATCCCAAGATCAACCCCCATGACACACTCCAGAAACGGGGACGATGAACACGCTCCATCCATGTTTGGCGAGCGCAACGACGAATGATGTTCTGATGTCCCGGGCTTGTGTGAGGCTTGCACCAAGAATTGGGGTCATCTTCCTCAATCATCTGGGACGATTTATAGGAGAGTGGAAAGCATAGCGTGTTTCAGGAGGCCCTAATGTCGGCTGCCCGGCGACCCTTCAGGATTGAGACCCCGAGTTCCGCCGGCGCCGCCGTCGACCTCTTCGCGGTGGATGGCCTCGACGACCATCTGCGCCGCATCTTCGGCGAGCTCGCCGAGGTGCGCGAGGAGATCGCGCGCTTCAAGACGCGCGATCCCGCTGCCGATCGCGAGCGCGACCGCAACGTGCTGTGGGCCGGCATCGAGACCATCCAGGACGCCATCCAGCACACCAAGCACGAGATCGCGAGCCTGCACGCCGAAGGCGCACGCGGCGAGAAGCTGCTGCGGGCCACCAGCGAGCTGGAGGCGGTCGTCACCGACACGGAGGAGGCGACCGAAGCCATCCTCACCTCCGCCGAGCGCGTCGATGCCTTGATGATCCAGATGCACGCCCTGCTCACCGGCGATGCGGCGGACCTCGCCACCGAAATGCAGAACGAGACCACCAAGATCTTCGAGGCCTGCAATTTCCAGGACATCACCGGCCAGCGCATCCGCAAGGTGGTGAAGCTGCTGCTGTTCATCGAGGAGCGGGTGGCGCGCATGACCGATATCTGGGGCGGTGCCGATCTCGTGGCCCAGGGCGCCCGCATCATCCCTCGCGAAGGCGACGAGGCCCTCCTCAACGGGCCGGCGCTGGCTCACGACGTGGGTGTGGTCTCTCAGGACGACATCGACAGCCTGTTCGCCTGAGGGGCGTGGAGCAGGCGGGGTGCGGTCCGCATCCCGCCTGCTCCCGGCCAGACCTCACTCGGTGCGCGCAGCCTCCGGCGGCACCGGCGGCGCGGCGCAGAAGGCCTCGGAGGTGGCGGTCCATTCACCCACCCCGGCCTTCACCAGATTCTTCATCACCTTGCAGACATAGCGATGCTGTCCCACCGTGTTAGCGGGGCCGGCATTGTAGCGCGCGATCGCCATGGTCCAGCTGCCGTGCCGCTGGCGCAGTTCCTTCAGAAAGCGCGCGCCCTGCTCCACGTTGAGACGCGGATCGAAGATCTCCTCCAGCGTCCGGAATTCCTCCCGGTGCCAGTACCAGTTCACCTGCATGCAGCCGATGTCGATGAGCTTCACGCCGCGATCGTTGGCGGCATGGAACATGGCGAGGGCCTCGGGCAGCGAAGCGGGCAGATGATCCTTGCCCTCGATGTGCAGCATCAGCGGCTGGAGGCCGCTGCCGGTGCCGCTCTCGGTGAGCGCGACGGCGTAAAGGATCTGCAACGGAATCTGGTATTTCGCCGCCGCCCGTGCCAGCTCGCGCTCGCAGATGCCGTGCGGGACGGGCTTTCGGCCGGCGTCTTTCCTCGGGGGTGAAGCCGTCGCCTGGCCGGAGACGGACGGAGCCGGCTCCACCTTCTGGGGCGCCGTTTGCCGCGGCTCAGGCGGGCGTCGCTCCCCCCAGATGGGCCGCGCGGGCGCAGGGGGGGCGGAAATCGGAAGCGGAGGTTCGGCCCTCACATCCCCCGTCTCTTCGGCGACGGGCCGGCTGAACGCGGCGGATGCGTCGCCGCAGCGCGCCTCAACCGGCGCCAGCGCGAGGCTCGTCAGCAAAAGAAGGCGCAGCGTCGTCATCGGGGAATGTCCTGTCCTGCCGGCCGTTGCGACCCTGGCGGCCGGGGTCATTGCCGCCGCGACCGCCGCCTTGTCCCTCGTCCGCACTCTCTTGCGGAGGTGGGGCTTCCATGGCGGCAAGGCTGCGCACCGGCGCATCGAGTTGCGACAGGACGGGGCCGCCCACCTCCAGATCCAGGTCCGGCAGCCCGGCCGATCTGAGGAGCGCGGAGAGATGGTCCTTGTCGGCCGCGAGAAGTTCGGCGGTGGCCGGGTTGTCCGCCTTGAGGCGCACGGTGAGGCCGTGGGGGGTGAGGCGCATGTGCACCACCACCCGCCCCAGCGTTTCCGGCGAAAGCGCGATGTCGAGCACACGCACCGGGCCGGTCGGGGCAGCGCTCTCCGGGGTTTCGATCGCGCCTCTGGCCGGGGCGCCCGCCGCAGCGGGATCGATCTGCGCCACCTCCGCCGCGATGGCGCGGCCGACCTGCGCAAGGCTGGCGAAGGGCAGCGTGGGGGCTGCCTCCGCCTTGAGGGCGGGCTGGAGCTTCGGCGGTTCCGCCACGGGCGCGATGGGTCGGGCGGGTGATCGGCTCTGATCCGGGGCGATCCGACGGAGTTGGGGCGGGTCGCTCTGGGTGTCGTCGGGCGCGGCGCGCGGCGGGAGCGGCCGGACCGGCATCCGGTTTTCGCGTGGGTCGAGGTCCGGGGAAGGAGCGTCCGCTGCGGGCGCACCTGTCGCTTCGCTCGTAGCCGCTGGGCGTTGCGTGTCGGCCCGCGCCAGCGGCAGGGGCGCGGTTGCGGGCGGGGTGAAGGTGCGCACCGGCGCGAAATGCGTTTCCTGCCGCAGCACGACGAGCTGCATCGGCGGCGGCGCATCCGGCGAACCCGTCGGCGCGGCCAGCGGAACGGGAGCCGGCATCGCCTGAGGGCGCGGCGCGATGTCCGCGGCCGGCGTGTCCCTCGCGGCCATGACCGGCGCGGGCGGCATCACGATGAGCGGCATGGCGGCTGGCTGAGGTGTGTCGGGCGCGTGTGTGTCGGCGGGCGGTTCGGCCTCCGTCTCGGCGGCGTCGATGGGGCGTGCCTCCTGCGGCAGGATCAGCGCGCCGCGCCGAGCGGGGGCGGCGCCGATCCCGGCTCGCTCCGGGGCGGCGCGTTCGCAGCGCGCGAGCAGCCGGTCGAGGCCCACTTCCGTGGGGCGGGGCGGGGGCTCGGGGAGTGGCTCCGTTGCATCCTCGCGGAGCGCCTCCTCCTCGCGGCGGGGCACCGGGCGGGCATCCTCCATCAGGCTGAGAAGGTCGCCGAAGGGCGGGCCGTCCTGCGGCAGGGGCTCGCGGCCGGTAGTCGTGTCGGGGTTCAGGGCGAAGGCCGCCAAGGCGACGTCGGCGGTCCTCATCGCGGCGCATCCTTCAGAAGGGAGTCGATCTCCCCGAGCTTCGCCTGCGCCTTCGCCAGCGCCGCCGAGGGCTTCTCGTCTCCCGCCGTCCGCGCGGGCTGCGCGCTGGCGACCACCGCCGGAGCGGACGCGGCCGCCGCGGGGGCCGGGGAGGGGGCCAAGGAAGGCGCCTCGTCGGCGCGGCGGATCAGCTCCGCGGTGCGGCGCGCGGCCTCCAGCAGCGCCTGGTCGGAAGGGTCGAGGCGGGCGCGGTCGATGGCCTTCAGCGCCGCCTCTGCCGCCTGGTAGCGATCCGGCGTCGCCGCCTGCGCGGCGCTCAGATAGACGCGGGCGCGCTCGGCATCGCGACTCGCGGCCGGCGCCAGCAGCATGGCGCGCTCGGCGGCGGTGGTGGCGAGCGCGGTCTTCCCCTCCACGATGGCCGAGCGTGACACCAGCAGGAACACCTCGCGCCGGGCCTCCTCGTCCAGGGGCGCGAGCAGGGCATCGAGGCGCGCGAGGCCGTCCGGTGTCGCCAGCACGTTCATGCGGCTCAAGGCAGCGGCGAAGCGCTGGCGGAAGTTGCCGGCATAGGCGGAATGGCGGAAACGGCTGAAATATTGCCCCGACAGACGCTCGAACTGGTCGAGGTCGCCGGCCTGCGCCGCCACCAGCACGGCCCGGCGCAGGGCCGCCTCATCCACCAGCGTGCCGGGCATGAGGAGGCGCGCCACCTCCAGCAGCCGCGACGCCTTGGCCGGGTCCGTGCGCACCGTGAGCGCCGCCTGGGCGAGGGCGATCTGCCCGCCGATGCCGTTGGGCAGCTTGCGGGCGTCGATCTCGCCGAGCTGGCGCAGGGCCGGCTCCTCCCGGCCCTCCAGATAGAGCAGGCTGCCGGTGAGCAGCTTCTCGTCGATGTTCGGCTTCGGCTCACGCTGGATGATGCCGCGCAGCACCGCCGGATTGCCGCCGCCGAGGAAATACATGACCAGCGCGCGGGCGTTGGCCGGGTCCTGCCAGACGGAGGCATCGGCATCGCCGAAGGCCGCGTCCATCTCGGTGATCATCGCCCGCTGCTGGGCGATGCCGGCGGTGGAACCGGCGGCGATGAGATCCTGCAACCGCTGGAGACGGCGCACCAGCGTGACGGGATAGATATCGGTGCGCCCGGTCGGGTGCGTGGCCTCGGCGGACGTGGCGTGAGGCGCGGATGCATCCGCATGGGCGGGCGAGGGGCCGGCCGGCTGGTCCTCCGCGGGGGCTGGGGCGGAATGGGTATCATGCGCCGGTTCGGCTGCGGCATGGGCGGCGGGAGCAACGGTCGGGACGGGCTCCGTGATGGGCGCCGGAATGGGCGCCATGGGCTCGGAAGCCGGGGGCGTGCCGGCCCCGGTCGTCTCGGCGAGGGGGAGAGGGGGCCCAGCCGTTATTCCGCCCGCCTCCGTCGCGACCGGGGACGGCGCAAGAATCGGCGCAGCGGCCGGAGCCCGCGCGGGCGCCATCGGCGCTGTCGGTTCCTGCGGCAGGGGCCGGCGGGGCGGCAGCGGCATGGGCGATGGCCCGAGCGGGGCATAGGCGGAGACCGTCGATACGGGCGCGGACGGTGCTCCGGCCGGACGTGGGGCTGGTCCGGGCGCGGGCTGTGGCGTCGCGGGGTTGGGCGCAGCGGCGGGGTTCGATGGGGCCGCGGGCTTGGGGGCCGGCGGCTGGGTTGCTGCCGCAGGCTTGGGGGTCGCAACCGGGACGGATGTGCCGGACGCACTCGCAGCTGGGGGCGCCGGGGACGCTGCGCCCGGTAGACGCGCGGCCGGTGCCGGGGATGCCACGGGCTTGGGGGCCGGCGGCGGCGCAGCGGGTTTCGGGGCGGCGGCGGTGCCGGGGCTTGCTTCAGCGGCGGGGGACCTCGGCGAGGGGCCAGAGCGCGCAGCCGGATTCTGCGTCGCGGCGGGCTTGGGCGGAGTGGGAGCTGCGGCAGGCGGCGCCGGCGCAGGGGCGGCCGCCGTCGGTGCCGGCTTCGGTGCGACAGTGTTGGGCGCGACAGGCTTTGGCGCCGGCTTGTCGGCGTTGGCCGCCGCAGCTGCTGGCGTGCCCGGGGTGGTGGTCCCGGAAGTTGTCGTCGCGGGCTTCGCTGTGGCCGGCTTGGGCGCGGCAGGCCTCGTCGGGGCCGGTTTGGCCGTGGCGGGGCGCACGGGGGCGGCGGTCTCGCCACGCAGGCCGTCCCACGGGTCGGCGTCGTCCTCGGCGCGGGCGGCGCCGGGCAGCAGCAGGGCGCCGGCGAGGAGGAGGAGAAGGCTGGGCCGGGTCATGAGGGCGCCTTCAGCAGGATCTCGATGCGCCGGTTCTGCGGCGCGTTGGGATCGGCATTGTTCTTCAGATTGCGGTCGGCGAGGCCCTCGATGGCGGTCACGCGCTTCTCGTCGAGGCCGCCGCGCACCAGCATGTAGAGCGCCATGTGCGCCCGCGCGCTGGAGAGCCGCCAGTTGTCGTAGGTGTCGGAGCGGAACGGCCGCGCATCGGTGTGGCCGCGAATGACGATCTCGCCCGGCCGGGCGCCGAGCTTCTTGGCGATCTCACCCATGGCCCGTACGAAGCGGGCGTCCGGCACCGCGGAGCCCACCGGGAACATGGTGAAGTCGAGATCGTCGGTGAGATCGACGATGAGACCTTCCTTCGTGGCGCGCACATCCACGCGCGGTGCCGCGCCCGGCGTGCCCACGGTGGCGGCGACCACCTGCTTCAGCTCGCTTTCCAGATCGCGTGCCGCCTTGCCGGCTGCCGCGGCCTGCGCAGCGGCCGCTTGTGCCTTCTCGGCCTGAGCCTTCTCCGCCTCCCCCGGCTTCGCGGCGCCGGTGGTGGCGTCCGGGCGGCCGGAGGGCTGGTCCACCTTGGAGGGCTTGGCCTGCGGATTGCGCGCCTGCCGGCCGGTGGACATCTGCCAATAGGTGGGATCGAACGGATCGCGGTTCACGTCGCCGGCGCCCGTGCCGGGCGAGCCGGTGTCGCCGATGGCGGCGTCGGACGTGCCGCCAGGGCGCGCATCGGCATCCCCCGCCAGCTTGTTCAGCACCGCATAGGGATCGCGGAAGGCGGCGCGCTCCTTGTCGCCCTGCTGGCGGTCGTCGCCCGCGCCGGTCTCGCGCCCCGTGGTGTTCTTGAGGCTGGATTGCTTGTCGCCGTCGGAGGACGTGCCCTTGGCCTTGGTGTCCTCGGGATCGTTCAGCCCGCGCACGTCGGTGATGCTGGAGGCGAGGTCCACCGGGTTGAAGTAGTTTGCGATGGCCTTGCGCGTATCCTTGTCGGTGACGTTGATGAGCCACATGATGAGGAAGAAGGCCATCATCGCCGTCATGAAGTCGGCATGCGCCACCTTCCAGGCGCTCGAATGGTGCTCGTGCTCCTCGTCGTCGTGGCGCTTGACGATGATGATCTCGCCGTGGGGCTCCTTGCCGGACATGGCGCGCTCCCGTCAGTTGCCGCGGGCGGCGGCGGCCGCCCAGCCGGAGAGCTGGGTTTCCAGCACGCTGTCGTCGCAGGTGATGCGAAGGTCGCTCGCCGGTCCTTCCGCGAGAACGATGCCCTGCACGTCCGAGAGCCGCGCGGATAGCGCCGCCGCGAGGTCGCCCGAGCCGGTGATGGTGATGGAAGGTCCCGCCGCCCCGCCGCGCAGAAGCTCGCGCACCCGCCGGGCCAGTTCGTCGAGCGCGCGGGCGCGGGCGGCGCCGCTTACGAAGGGGCGCAGCACGGCGGCGAGCGCTTCGGAGAGGCGCGTTTCCACTTCGTCGAGGCCGGTGCCGATGAGGTCGGCCAGCCGCTCGCTTTCCTCGGCGCACCAGCGGGCGCGGGCCTCGGTAATCTCCTCTTCGAGGCGAGCGGCGAAGGCGGCTTCGGCATCGGCGAGCTGCTGCTCGCAGGCGGCGAGGGCGATGGACGCCTCCTCCAGCGCCACACGGCGGGCCTCCTCGGCCGCCGCGCGGAGGGCCTCGGCGCCGGGTTGCTCGTGCGGGCGCAAGGCGGGCGTCGGCGTGATCGCGGGAACGGGCGGCACGGCGCTCACCGGGGCGGAGCCTTTGACTGGTCCGCGCGGCGCGACGCCGAAATGCGGCAGGTGGTTGAGAAGCGCGGTGGTGCTCATACACGGGCATCCTGATGCAGCCACTGGCGCAGGATCGCGGCGACCTGCTCCTCATCGAACTCGACGATCTGCTCCAGCCGCTTCTGCGGCGAGCGGTTGAGCCGGCTGGTGAGATCCTCGATCAGGCTCAGCGCGCCCGGCGCCTGCTCGCCAGCTGCGCCCTCGCCCGGCACCATGGAGGGGCCGGCGACGGCAGCGAGCGGGGCGCCGCCCGCCAGCATGGCGGCCTCAATGGCCTCGGCATCCTCCACCTCGTCGCGCTCGGGGCGGGCGAGGATGGCGCGTACGGCGGGCCTGAGGCCGAACCAGATCACCAGGCCGGCGACGATGAGGATGGTGGCGGCGTTGATCATGGTGCCGGCCTGCCGCAGCAGCAGCTCGGACCACGGCAGCGGCGGCACCGGCTCCAGCGCCGCCCCGCCATTGGCGAAGGAGACCGCCGCGACCTTCAGCTTGTCGCCGCGTTCCTTCTCGAAGCCGGAGGCGGAGGCGACGAGCTGCTCCACTTCGTAGAGCTGCTGCTCCACCGGAATGGCGTCGGCGCCGCCGGCCGCGCCCATGAGGCGCTCCTTGTTCACCAGCACGGCGATGGACAGGCCGCGCACCACGAAGGCCTCGCGCACGGTCTGCACGGTGCGGGTGGAAACCTCGAAATTGGTCAGTTCCTCGCGGCGGGAGGAGTTCTCGTTGGAATCCGTGCCGCCGTCGCCCTGCTGCTGCTGGCCGGGGATGTTCTGCTGAACGGACGTATTGGGCTGCTTGGTCTTGTTCTGGCTCTGGCCCAGCTCCTTCACCACCCGCACGGAGCGCTCCACTTTGGATGCGGGATCGAACGTGGTCTCGGAGGTGGTGACGCGATCGGTGTCGAGGCGGGCCGACACCTGCACTTCGAAATTGCCGAGGCCGAGATAGGGGGCGAGCGTGCGGCGGACCTTCTCCTCGGTCTCGCGGCTCACCTGCTGCTGGAGCATGGCCTTCTTGCCGGCGGCGGCGCTGGCGCCGTCCTCGCTGGAAGACAGCACCGCGCCCTCGGTGCTGAGCACCGTCACCTGGTCCATCTTGAGGCCGGGAATGGCAGCGGCGACGAGGTGGCGGATGGCCTGGGCGGTGGAGGCGTCCTCCGCCGTCTCGGTGCGGATGACGACGGAGGCGGAGGCGCTCTGCTGGTCGCGGCGGAACGAGCCGCGCTCGGGCAGCACGATATGGACGCGCGCCGCCTTGATGCCCTTCATGGTCTGGATGGTGCGGGCGAGCTCGCCCTCCAGCGCGCGCACCCGCGTCACTTCCTGCATGAAGGAGGTGAGGCCGAAAGCGCGGACATCGTTGAACAATTCGTAGCCGGTGTTGCCGCTCTGCGGCAGGCCCTTCACAGCCAGCAGCATGCGGGCGCGGGCGGTGTCGGAATGGGAGACGAGGACGGTGGTGCCGTCCGCATTCACGTCGAACGCGATGCCCGCGTCCTTCAGCGCGCCGCCGATGCGGTTCACGTCCTCGCGGGTGAGGTTGGCATAGAGCGGCTCACGCTCCGGCTGGCCCAGATACCAGGCGCCGAGCGCGACGGCCGTCACCGCGGTGAGGGCGATCAGCGCCAGCGCGATCAGGCGGCGCGCGCCGAGGTCGCGCAGATTGCGCCAGAGTTGCTCCAACTGCTCTTTGCCGATCATCGGCGGATCTCGTCTGATTGCGGCCGGCGCGCGCGGGGCGCGGCCGGGAACAGGGACCGGGCACGCGCCAACCGGAAGATCCGGTCGCGCTCATGTGCCTCGGGCGGCAATCTCGACGGTCAAACTTGCATGGGCGTTGCGGGGGCTTTGCGTCTCCCCTCTCCCCTTGCGGGAGAGGGACCGGGGGTGAGGGGTGAGGCCGGGCGCGATCCCCGCGTCCGCTCGTGCTGCGCCAGCCCCCTCACCCGTCTCGCGGCCTTGCCGCGATCCACCCTCTCCCGCGAAGGGAGAGGGGAAAAGACAAAAAAATGGCCACGCTCCGGGGGCGGAGGTGGCCGAGGGGGGCGTCGGGGGGACGCAGAAACTCAGGGCGCGCCGGAGAGCCGCGGGAGGGATCGGCGCCGGCGCGCGGACCGCCGCGCCCGGAGGCGCGGCGGGGGACGCGATCAGCGGAACAGGGTCATCACGTTCTGCGAAGAGCTGTTCGCGATGGACAGGGACTGCACCGCGAGCTGCTGCTGCGTCTGCAGGGCCTTCAGCTTGGTCGACTCCTCTTCCATGTTGGCGTCCACGAGGGAGCCGATGGAGGAGGTGTTGAGGTCGATCAGGCTCTGGGCGAAGGTCTGCTGCGAGTCGAGCCGGGTCGAGGTGGTGCCGAGCGTGGTGGCGCCGTTCTGCAGCTGCTGCATGGTGGCGTCCACGACCTTCACGTAGGCCTGGATCTTCGCGAGGTCAGCATCGGTGTTGCCGAGGGCGGACACGTCGAAGTCCTTGATGGATTCGGTGCCGGCCGTGGCGGTGCCGCCGATGACGTACTTGGTATCCATGAAGCCCTTGAGGCTGCCCGCGGTCGTGTCGACCGTGACAGTGGCGCCGCCGGTGACGTTCGCCGCCGTCGCCACGGCCGTGACGGCCTTGTCGAGGGTGGTGGACGTGCCGGTGGAGGTGCCGGCCGTGGAGGCGTCGTAGACCGTGAACGAGCCGGTATCGATGGAGGTGGAGCCCACCGTCACGGTCGAGCCGGTCCGCGAGAAGGAAGACAGCAGGTTCTTGGTGCCGTTGAAGCCCGAGGCGCTGGTGTCGACCGACAGCCAGTTGCTGCCGTTCATCACGGTGTTGTCGGCGGTGGTCTTGATCTCGCTCACGTAGGACGAGATCTCGGTCTGCAGCTTGGCCCGGTCGACGTTCGGCGAGAGGGCGGCCGTCAGGTTGTTCTTGATCTTCGCCAGCGAGGCGACGACCGCGTTGACGCCGCTGGAGGCGGCATCCACCGAGTTCTTGTCGAGGCTCATGGCATCCTTCACCGCGCCCAGCGCCCCGTTGTCGGAGGTCAGGGTGGTGGCGATGGACCAGTAGGCCGCACCATCGTTGGCGGAGTTGATCCGCTTGCCGGTGGAGACGTGGGCGTTGGTGTTGTCGAGGTTGGAGTTGATCGTCCGCAGGGTCTGCAGGGCGACCATGGCGGAGTTGTTGGTGATCAGGCTGGTCATGGAATGTCCCTCTATATTGGGATGAAGGGGGACATGCCGGGCTCGCACCGGCATGGCAGGGCGGCATCATGCCTTTGGATGGCCGGCCCCTTCGGGGGGGGCCGGCACCCGGCCCTTTTCGGGGTCGGTCAACCTGCCATGGATGAGACGTTAGACGCGCAAGCTTGCGCGAGGCTTGCGCGCCTCGCTGGCGTCAGAAGAACGAGCGGATCAGCCCGCCCACGAGCAGGTTCCAGCCGTCGATGAGGATGAAGAACAGGATCTTGAAAGGCAGGGAGATCACCGCCGGCGGCATCATCATCATGCCCATGGACATGACGAGCGTTGCAACGATCATGTCGATGATGAGGAAGGGCAGGACGATCAGGAAGCCGATCTCGAAGCCGCGGCGCAGCTCGGAGATCATGAAGGCGGGGATGAGTACCCGCATGGCGACTTTCTCCTCGGGCGCGTTCGGCTCCGGCGTGGCCGGCTGCCCGATGGGCTCCTCGGCCGGCTTGTCGCGCGAGGCGATGTCGGCGAACAACTTCAGGTCCTTGCCGCGCACATGGGTCAGCATGAAATCGCGGAACGGATCGGCGATGCGCTGGAGCGCCTCCTCCTCGCCAATGCGGTTCTCAGTGAGCGGCTTCACCCCATCCTGCCAGGCGCGGTCGAAGGTCGGGCCCATGACGTAGAAGGTCATGAACAGGGAGAGCGACACCAGCACCAGATTGGCCGGCGTCGATGGCAGCCCCAGGCCGGAGCGCAGGAAGGAGAAGGCGATCACGAAGCGGGTGAAGCTCGTGACCATGATGAGCAGCCCCGGTGCCACCGACAAGATGGTGAGCAGCGCCACCATCTGGATGAGCCGCCCCGCCGTGCTGCCGCCGCCTTCCGGCAGCAGCTGTTCCAGCGACGGCATCTGCGCCGCCCCCTGTGCCACTCCTTGCGCAAATGCCGGCGCCGCCGACAGCAGGAGGGCCGCGAGCAGAGCGGAAACCAGCGCCGGGAGGCGCACGGGCGCCCTCACTGCACCACCAGCGTGGAGAGGATCAGTTCGTCCACCTTGCCGTCGGAGCGGGCGCGGGCGCGCTCGTTCAGGTCCTCGCGCAGGTGCTGGAGCGCGCTCGGGCCTTCGAGCTGGCTGAGCGCGAGGGTGCGCATATAGGCCATGATGTCCTCGCGCAGCTCGGCGGCGGTCACGTCCGGGTTCACCAGCGCGCCGTTCTTGAACACGATGGCCGTCTCGATCCGGATGAAGGTGGAGGAGGGCGCGGAAAGGTTCACCACCACCGGTTTGAGATCCTTCAGCACCAGGTCGCCGGAATGGCGCAGCGGCGGCGCCGGCTTCTTCTCCGGCTCGGCGGCGACCTTCTTCGTCACCGCCTGCTCCACCGTGCCGGCGAGCTGGAGCCCGAGCCCCGCCCCGGCGGCGAGCGCCAGCAGCGTGACGATGAGGAGGGGCACGAGGAGGCCGGGCTTCTTCTCCGGCGCTCCGTTCGGGCCGAGGGCTTTGGCGGTGGCTGCGGTGGCCATCACGTCACCAGGGCGTCACGACATCATAGATGCGCTGGCCCCAGGCGGGTTGCTGCACATCCGTGAGCCGGCCGCGTCCGCCATAGGAGATGCGGGCCTCGGCGATCTTGTCGTAGGGAATGATGTTGGTGGCCGACACGTCCAGCGGGTTGACGATGCCGGCAATGGTCAATTCGCGCACCTCGTAGTTCACCAGGATCTCCTGCGAGCCACGGATGACGAAATTGCCGTCGGGCAGGATCTCCGTCACCACCACGGCGACGGAGAGGCGCAGCTTCTCGGAGCGGTCGATGTTGCCCTTGCCCTTGGTCTTGGTGTCGCCGTTGATGTCGAGATTGCCGGAGCCCGCCCCAGCATTGGCGCCCTTGCCGAAGCCGGAGAGGTTGAGAGCCGCGTCGAAGCCGAGATTGCTCTTCGATTCCCGCGAGCGGTCGGTGGCGTTGTCGAACTGCGCCTTGTCGTCGATGGCGATGGCGACGCGGATCACGTCGCCCACCTTGGCCGCGCGCAGGTCGCGATACATGCTCTGGGAGCGGTTGAGGTCCCAGGTGGAGCGGAAGGTGGTCTTCTGCGGTTGCTGGAAGGTCATCGGCAGCGGGTCGCGCTTGGCGGTGTCGAGGCCGTAGCCCACGGGCGTCAGCGTCGGCCCGGTGGCGAGGTTGTCATAGGTGCTCTTGCAGCCGGCGAGGGCGAGGCAGGCAAGCGCCGCGAGGGCGATCTGCGGGGCGGGGAGGATGGCGCGCATCAGCCCGGCCGCCCGGTGGTGCGGGGGGCATCCGGCCGCGCGTCCTGCGCGCGGCGGGCCATGCCGACCATGGTGGAGGTGAGGCGCGCCGCGCGGGCCGGCTCGCTCTCGTTGAGGATGGCACTGGCGACGCGGGGGGAGAGCCTGGCGAGCACGGCGGCCGCCATGTCCTCGTTCATGGCCGCGAGCTGGGCGGCGGCGGCGTCCGGGCGCATTTGCGAGACGACCGCGATGAGGCTCTCGTCGGCCTTCTTCAGGAAGGCCTCGCGGCGCGCCAGCCACTCCTGGTACTCGGCGCGCTTGGCCTCGAGCTGGGCGAGGCGGGCCTCGATCTCTTTCTCCATGGCGGCGAGCGCGGCCTGCTGGCGGGTGAAGCGGGCGTCGGCGGCGGCATCGGCGATGTTGCGGCAGTAGAGCGCCGCATTCTCGCCGGCGGCGGCATCGGGCGCGGGGGCGGGTTCGGCGCGGCCATCGGCCGGGAGCATCAGGACGGTGCCGCAGAGCGCAGCGAGCGCCAGCGCGATGCCGCTTCTGGCCCGGGCGGCTCGGCGGCGGCGGGTTGTGACGACGAGGATGCGAAGTCGCGTGCAGGTCACGCGCCGGAGCGCGACAACGCCCACGAACAGCGAGCACGAGACCGAGACGATCGCATAGATGATGGCGGCGTCGATGAGGACCGTCGAGACGGACATGGAACCTCCTCCTCTTCCCCGAGGGGCGGCGCCGGGCGGGGGCACGGGCGCCTTGGATGGTCGAGGTCTAGGGGGAGAGACTTGCGCGACGCTTGCGGGAGATGGCGGCCGCGCCGACCATCACTGGAACACCAGCTCGGCCTGGAGCGCACCGGAGGTCTTCACCGCCTGGAGGATGGAGATGATGTCCGACGGCTTCAGCCCGAAGCGGTTGAGGCCGTTCACCAGCTGCTGAAGATTGGTGCCGCGGACGATGCCGATGGGTCCGCCGCTCTCGTCGGCCTGGATGTTGGTGCGCGGCACCACCACCGTCTCGCCGAAGGTGTAGGGCTCGGGCTGCGACACCTCGGGCGTCTCCGTCACCTGCACAGTGAGATTGCCCTGGGTGACCGCGAAGGTGGAGACCTGCACGTTGCGGCCGATGACCACCGTGCCCGTGCGCTGGTCCACCACCACCTTGGCCGGCGTGTCCGGCGTGATGCGCAGTTCGCCGATCTCGGCGATGAAGCGGGCGGTGCCGGAATGGGGCGGGCGCTGCACCACCACGGTGCGCAAATCGCGCTCGCGGGCGAGGCGCTTGCCGTAGCGGGCGTGGGTATAGGCGTTGATGACGTCGGCCATCAAAGCGGCGGTGCGGAAATCGGGATTGGTGAGGTCGATGAGGATTTCCGGCAGTTCGGAGAGCTGGCCGGGGATCTGCCGTTCCACCAATGCGCCGTTGGCGATGCGCCCGGCGGTGGGTACACCCTGGCTCAGCGTCTCCGCCTGCCCGGTGATCTGGATGCCGGACACGATCTGGCCCTGTGCCACCGCATAGGTCACGCCGTCCGCGCCGTTGAGGGGGGTGACGAGCAGCGTGCCGCCGCGCAGGGACGTCGCATCACCGAGCGAAGCGATGGTCACATCGATCCGCGTGCCGAGGCCGGCGAAGGCGGGCAGGTTCGCGGTGACGGCCACGGCCGCCACGTTCTTGGCGCGCAGCGACAGGCCCTGCACGTTGATGCCCATGCGGTCGAGCATGGATTGCATGGCCTGCTCGGTGAAGGGCGAGTTGCGCAACGTGTCGCCGGTGCCCTGGAGGCCGATGATGAGGCCGTAGCCGACCAACTGGTTGTCGCGCACGCCCTGGATGGAGGAGATGTCCTTGATGCGCGTCGTCGCCTGGGCGGCGGCGGGGCCGGCGAACGCGAGGTGCGCGGCGAGGAGCGCGGCGAGGGCCGCGAGCGCGAGGCGGATCATCGCGTCTTCACCCATACGGTGCCGTCGCCCGCCACCTCGCCGACGATGATCTGGCCGGAATCCATGTTCTTGAGCCGGATGGTCGCGCCCGCCGCCCCGGAATCGAGCGGCATGCCGTATCCGGAGATGGCGAGCCCGCCGTCCTTCAGCTGGATGCGGGTGGCGACGCCCTTGGTGACGAGGGTGACATCCACGAGCGCATTGAGCGGAACCGGCTGGCCGGCGGCGATGACCCGCCGGGCCGATTTGCCCACCACGGCGGAGGACTGAAGCGCGATGCCGCCGCGGTCGAGCACGGCGTCGGACACCTCGCGCTGGGCGAGCATGCCGGCAGAGATGACATCGCCCGGATAGAGGGTGACGGCGGCGACCGGAATACGCGCCATTGGCGTGGCCTCGGCCGGCGGGCGCACCGGGGCCGGGCGCGACGGCTCGCTTTCTTCACGGCCGGCGGCGGCCTGCTGGGCGAGGGAAGAGATGCTCTGCGCCGTAGTGGGGGCGGCCACAGCGCAGAGCAGGGCCACAAGACCGGCGAAGACGCCGGCCCGCAGCCGTCGGGACATGAGCATGGCGCGCCCAAGGGCATGTGCGGCCAAAGGATGCGTGCTCATCGAATGCCCTTGGAAACCACGCCGGCCATGTCGTCGGCGGCCTGGATCACCTTGGAGTTCATCTCATAGGCGCGCTGGGCCTGGATGAGTTGGGTGATCTCCTTGATGGGGTCCACGTTGGAGCCTTCCAGATACCCCTGCACCACGGCGCCGAAGCCGGTGGTGCCGGCGACGCCCGTCACCGGCTGGCCGGAGGCGGAGGTCTCGCGATAGAGATTGTCGCCGAGCGGCTCCAGGCCGGAATCATTGGCGAAGGTGGCGAGCGTCAGCTGGCCCACCAGCGTCGGTGAGGACTGGTTGGCGATCTGCGCATAGACCTGCCCGCTCTCGTTGATGACGATGCTGCTGGCGTCTTGCGGCAGCGTGAGGGACGGGTTCAGCGCATAGCCGTCGGCAGTCACGAGCTGGCCGGTCGGGCCCTTGTTGAAGGAGCCGGCGCGGGTATAGAGCGTGTCGCCCGAGGGGCTGGTGATCTGGAACCAGCCGCGGCCGTTCAGGGCGAGATCGAGCGGGTTTCCGGTCTGCGCCAGCGGGCCTTGCAGATGCAGGTTGCGGATTCCGATGGTGCGCACGCCGAGGCCGACGAGGGCGCCCTCCGGCACCGGGTCCGCGCCGTCCTGATTGGGCACGCCCTGCGCGCGCTCGGCCTGGTAGAGCAGGTCGGTGAACTCGGCGCGGGCGCGCTTGAAGCCGGTGGTGTTGATGTTCGCGATATTGTTCGCGATCACCTCCACATTGGTCTGCTGGGCCGACATGCCGGTCGCGGCGATGGCCAAGGCTCTCATGTCACTCTCCTCAGATGGCCATCCGGCTGATTTCCTGATAGGCGGCGACCACCTTGTCGCGCACCGCGATGGCGGTTTGGAGCGTCTGCTCGGCCGACATCACCGCCTCCACCACCTGCTGCACGGAGACCTTTCCGTGGATGCCGGAGATGGCGCTCACCTCCGCCGTCTTCACCTGATCCACCGCGTCCGACGACATGCGGGCGAGCATGGTGGAGAAATCGGAGATGCTGCCCGCGCTCTGGGTGGCGCTCGCGGCCTCGGTGGCGCGGGCGGAAGTGGTGGCGCTGGTGGCGGTGGCGCGGCTCAGCGCATTGAGGGAAACGGCATCGATCATCACGGCGTCCTCAACAGATCGATGGTCATGGCGACCATGGAGCGCGCCTGCTTGATCATCTGGAGGTTGGCCTGATAGCTGCGGCCGGCCTCCCTCAGATCCGCCATTTCGGCGAGCGGATTGACGTTCGGCACCTTCACCCGCCCCTCGGCGTCGGCGGCCGGGTTGCCGGGGTCGAACTCCACGGAAAAGGCGCTGCGGTCCACGCTCGTGGCCTTCACCTTCACCCGCGATGCGCCGAGGGCGCGGTCGGGCTCCTGGGTGAATTCCACCGTCTTGCGGCGATAGGGGTCGGCGCCCGGCGTGGAGCCGGTGGAGCGCGCATTGGCGATGTTCTCGGCGACGATGCGCATGCGCTGGGTCTGCGCCGCGAGGCCGCTCGAGGCGATGCCGGTGATGGTCTTGAAGGGATCGCCGATCATGACTTCACGCTCGCGAGGATCATGCGGTGGAAGGAACGGACGATGGAGGTGTTGAGCGAATAGGCGCGGTTCACCTCGTCGGCCTTCAACATCTCCTGCTCCAGGCTCACGCTGTTGCCGGAATGGGACGTATCCCAGCCGTCGCGCGGCGCGACCTTGGCGGCGCCGATGCCGCCCGCCGCCACGTCCATGTGGCTGCCGGAGGTGCGGGCGACGGCGAGGCGCGTGCGGTCGAGGATGGCGGCGAAGGGCTCGGCGTCCACCGCCTTGTAGCCGGGGGTGTTGGCGTTCGCGATATTCCCCGCGATGGCCGTCTGCCGCACCGTGGCCCACTGGGCATGCCGCGAGGCGAGATTGAACAGGAACAGGGGCTCCATGGCACATTCCCCGGATGGTTCGCGCGCCTTCTGAAGGGGCGAGGGATGATGGAGTGCTAGCGCGCCAACCTTGCCCGAGGCTGGCCGCCCCCTCACGCACTCAGGCGCACGCCCTCCAGCGTCGCCCTGAGGTATTCGAGGAGTGCATCGGGCGCGGGCTCATCGCCGTGGTAGAGGATGCTGTCCATCTCCACGCCGACGGCGCCCGCATCGAAGATGATGCGGAAGTAGAGCGAGCAGTCGTCGCAGCCGAGTTCCATGTCCATGGAGACGGTGGGGGCGACGCCCCAGTCCGCCTGGATCACCGCCTGCCCGCCATAGCGCAGCGCGCCAGGCTTCAGGGAGCGCTCGGCGCAGGAGGCGACGATGTCGTCGATGATGTTGGTCTGCCCGGCATGGATATAGGCCATGAGCAGGCCGGCATTGGTGAAGAACAGTTCGGTCATCACCTCGCGCAGCGCACCGGCCAGCGCCCGCTCGCAGGCGAGCCGCTCCATCTTCGGCCGGGCGGCGAGACGCTGCAGGCGGAGGAACTCATTTCGCGCCATGGCCCGGCCTCGCATAGATGTAGTGCAGGATCTTCGCTACCGGCCGGTAGAAGTCCTGCGGAATCCACTGGTCCACCTCCACCGCCGCGAACAGGGCGCGGGCGAGCGGGCGGTCCTCGATCACCGGCACGCCGTGGCGCTCCGCGATCTCGCGGATCTTGAGGGCGATGAGGTCCACCCCCTTGGCCACGACCAGCGGTGCGCCGCCGGTCTGCCGGTCGTATTGGAGGGCGACGGCGTAATGGGTCGGGTTGGCGATCACTACGGTCGCCTTGGGCACGGCGTTCATCATGCGCTGGCGCGCCCGCTCGCGGGCGACGGCGCGGATGCGCGCCTTCACCATGGGATCGCCCTCGGCCTGCTTGAACTCGTCCTTCACCTCCTGCTTCGTCATGCGCAGGTTGGTCTTCCAGCTCACCCGAGACCAGACGATGTCGGCGGCCACCAGCCCGATGGTGACGACGCACACCGTCGCCACGAGGCGCATGGCGAGCGCGAGGAGCACGCTCGGCAGGCGCAGGGGATCGGTGAACATGGCATTCACCACCTCATGCTCCTGCGCATAGAGCACGAGGGCCGCGACGACGCCGATGGCGAAGAGCTTGAACAGCGCCTTGCCGAACTCGATGTGACCCTGCGTCCCGAAGATGCGCTTGAAGCCGGCGGAGGGTGACACCCGCGACCATTGCGGCCGGATGCGCTCGGTCACCAGCGACGGCACGTTCTGGAAGCCCGAGGCCACGAGGCCTGCCAGCATCAGCACGATCACCATGGGCATCAGGAAGCGCCCGGCCCCCGCCAGCGCCCCCCACAGGATCGACACCGCATCGTTGCCGGTGGCGATGGGAAAGCCGGCGGGATCGTCGATGAGGCGGGAGAGGTCGGCGGTCAGCAGCCGCACCGGTGACGCGACGAAGAAGGCGAGGATGGCGAGGATGCCGAGGAGCGAGGCGAACAGCGTCGCCTCCCGCGAGAAGGGCACGTTGCCCTTCTCCACGGCGTCGGAAATCTTCTTCTCGCTCGCCTCTTCTGTCTTGCTCTCCTTGTCCTGTTCCTCAGACATGGCGCCCCCGCAGCGGCGTGGTCAGAAGGGCAGGGTGCTCAGCGCACATAGGCGTCCTCCTCCGTGCCGGAGGAAATCTCGATCTCGCCGCGCCCCGCCATGTCGAGGGCGAGGTCGGTGACGGTGCGGCGGGCCTCCATCACGTCCTTGGCCGGGGCCGGCTCGCTGCCGGCCATCTCCTGCTCCACCATGCGGCGCACGCGGGCGCCGAGGGACTGGAGGATGATCTCGCGGAATTCGGGATCGGTGCCCTTCAGCGCCAGCACCAGTTTGTCGGTGGGCACCTGGTCGAACAGCGCGGTGCGGGCGCGCGGCGTCAGCTTCACGATGTCGTCGAAGGTGAAGAGCAGGCCCTTCAGGATTTCCGCCGATTTCGGGCGCGTCGAGGCGAGGCTCGCGAGCACCGTCTCCATGGCGTCGCGGTCCATCTTGTTGATGATGTCGGCCATGCGCGCGTGCGGGTCGGCGCCGGCATTGCGCGAGAAGTTCATCATGAAGTCCTCGTGCACCGTGCGCTCGATGACCTGCATGGTGGCGTCCACGATGGGCTTGAAGGTGAGCATCCGCCGCATGATGCCGTTGCGCTTGTCCTCCGGGATGAAACTCAGCACCTTGGCGGCGCAGGCGGGCTTCACCTTCGAGAGCATCAGCGCCGCGGTCTGCGGGTGCTCCTTGGCGACGTAGGTGGCGAGCACGTTCTCGTTGACCGTGGAGATGCGGTCCCAGATGGACTGGTTCGCCGCGCCCATGATGTCGTTCATGATGTCTGCGATCTGCTCGGGCGGGAGCACACCCTGCAGCAGCTGCTCCACGTCGGCGACAGTGCCGACGAGGTTCGCTCCGCCGGCGAAATTGCTGGCGAAGTCCTCGACGAGGCTTTCGATCTGAGCCGTGCTGACCGGCTTCAGCGACGCGATGGAGCGGGTGATGAGGCGGATTTCGTCCGCCTCGAAATGCTTCATCACGCGGTTGGCCGCGGGCGTGCCCATGGCCATCAGCAGGGCCGCCACGCGGTCTATGCCCTGGAGGGGACGCGGCTTCGCCGCGCTCGCAGCCGGCATGGCCGCCTCAGCCGGCGTCGGCGTCGTTGGGGCCGACGATCTCGGTCAGGGAGACGCCGAAACGGGAATTGTCGTCCTCCACCACCATCACCTCGCCGCGGGCGATGACGCGGCCGTTCACCACCACGTCCACCGGCTCGCCGACCCGATGGTCGAGGGGCACCACGGTGCCGCGATTGAGCTTCAGGAGGCTCGACACCGGCATGGAGGCGGAGCCGAGCACCACCTGCAGCAGCACCGGGATGCGCTTGACGGTCTCAAGCCCCGCGCCGGAGCCGAGCGTGTCGCCGCCCTTGGCGAGCAGCGCCTCGTCGAGCGCGCTGGACGGGGTCATGGTTTCGATGTCGGGAGCGGACATGGCTTTGATCCGGAAGTGCGAGGGCGGTCAGCGGTCGTGCAGCTCGGGCGCGAGGGGCGCGCGGGACTGGCGCGCGTCGATTTCGGCGAGGAGGGCATGGGCGGTATCGATGCGGCCGGCGAGCAGCACCAGCACCTCGCGCCCGTCGCGGCCGAAGGTGTCGAGGGCGTCGCGGGCGCAGACGAGGGCGGCGGAGGCCTCCGCCAGTGCCTTGCCGTAGTCGGCGTTCAGCCGGTCCACCGCCTTGAGCCGGCGGTAGAGCAGGGCGACCGAGGCGGTGGTGACGACGAGGGCCGCGAGCAGGATGAGATCAGCGGGGAAGGATGTCATCGATGAAGTCCTGATGCTGGTTGATCTGCTCGTCGAGGCGCACCACGTATCCGCCGTCCGACTGGCCGAGATGGCACCAGAAGAGCGGCTGGGCGGCGCTCTCCAGCTTCACCCGGCTGGCGGGGGTGGCGTCGAGCTTGAGGATCTGGCCCACCTTGAGGGCGGCGATGTCGCCGAGCGTCACCTCGTGCTCATCCAGCACGGCACGCAGCTCCACCTCGGTGCGGTTCACCTCGTCGCGGATCTTCTGCGCCCATTTCGGGTCGCGCCCGCCGGTCTCCGCCTGGCTGGTGCTGGCGAGCGCGCGGCGCAGCGGCGTGAGGGCCGATTGCGGGATGGTGACGAACATCTCGCCACCCCGGTTCAGCGCCTGGAGCAGGAATTTCGCTGTCACGGCCAGATTGTTGCGCCGGCCGATGACGGCGAAGTCCATGCGGGTTTCCTGCCGCTCGAACTGGAAGCTGGTGTCGCTGACGAGGGCGAAGGCGGATTTCAGCGCCTTCGTCATCTGTTCGAACAGCAACTGCGCCACGCGCCCCTCGATGTTGGAGAAGGAGCGCTCGTCCTCCACCGGTGGCTCGGACCCGTCGGCGCCGAACAGCACCTCGATCATGGTGAAGATGAAATCCCGGTCGAAGCCGACGATGAGCTGGCTGTCCCACGACGGGGCATTGAAGATGCCGGCAATGGCCATGCCCTCATAGGCTTCGAGCACGTCGCCGATGCGCCCGCTCTCGACGCTGGAGAGCGAGTAATAGGCCTGCGAGGCCGCCACCTGCCGAAGCCCGTCGGCGCAGAAGGTGGCCATGCGGTCGAACAGCACGTGCAGCATGGGCAGCCGGTCCAGCGAGAGGCCGGCGGCATCCAAAAGCATGTCGCGGATGTCGTGGTGCTTGGAGGCGGATTTGGCGGCGGATTTGGCGTTCATGGATCAGGCCGCCTGCTGCACGGTGCCGTTGGCAGACGGCGCGGCCTGGATCGCCTCGCTCTCCACCTCGTCGATGGTGGGGCGTTCGCCGGCGGAGATGGTCTTGCGGCCGTGCTCCAGCGCGATGGGCGGCAGCGCGCCGTTCATGAAGGCGATGAGCGCCTGCTTGGTGATGATGAAGGGCTGGCACTGCTTCTCGCGCGTGCTCTTCACCTTGGCGGCGAGGGGCGAGATGATGGCGTAGGACGAGTAGATGCCAACGAAGGTGCCGATGAGCGCCGAGCCGATATAGTGGCCGAGGATTTCCGGCGACTGGTCGATGGCGCCCATGGCCTTCACGATGCCGAGCACCGCGGCGCAGATACCGAGCGCGGGCAGCGCTTCCGCCACCGTGCTGAGGGCGCCGGCGGCCTTGGTCTTGTGCTTCTTGATGGTGGAGATCTCCTGCTCCATCAGCGCCTCGATCTCGTGCGACTTGGCGTTGCCGATGAGGATGAGGCGGGCGTAGTCGCAGATGTACTGGGTCAGTTCCTTGTCCTTGAGCAGGCTCGGGAAATGGCCGAACAGCGCCGAGCTTGCCGGATCGTCGATATGCGCCTCGATCTCGTTGCGCGGCTTCTGGCGCATGTCGCGCATCAGCGCGTAGAGGAGGCTGAGGAGGGCGAGGAAATCCTTGCGCTTTGGCCCGGTCCCCATGGCCGCCTGCATGATGCCGGAGCCCGTGTCCTTTATGACCGAGAACGGGTTGGCGATGATGAAGGTGGAAAAGGCGATGCCGCCGATGATGAGGAATTCGAACGGCTGCCACACCACCTCCGGGTGTCCGCCCATGGCCATGAAGCCACCAAAGGTAGCGGCCAACCCCAAAATGATTCCGATGATGACGGCCACGGCTTCCCCCGTTCTGTCCAGTGTCCGGTGGTAGGGGGCGAGGATTGTGCGAGGCTGTGCTCTGTCGATCCTTGCAATGACCCGCTTTCACTCCATAATCACCGCCAAAATGGAATGGATTGTTCTGCCCTCTTTGGGTTGTGCGTGCTACACAACTCGCGTCTTGGCTCGTCGGCCTTTCTGGTTGCATGTTCGGCCGTTGCGAAGCCTTCGATATCCCGTGCCTAGCCCTGACCGGCACGGGGTGGCCGGACCGGGGGGTGTCAGAGATGACGTCTTCCGGTCCGCGCTGGGCTGATCCCGAAAATCCTCACATATTGAGCGCCTTAAGCCCGCAAGGCTCACGCAAGGCAGGGCATGCGGAATAGGCCGGCCGCCGGCCTCCCGCCGCGCGCGCCCTGTTCCCCGCGGATGCTCCCATGGAAAGCACGCTCCTCACCTACCGCCTGCTGGCGCGCGACATGACGCGCTCCTTGTCGACCAAGGCGGCCGAGAAGCCGGTGGCGCTCGAATCGGGCTACTACCTCAAGCACATCGGCAAGGTGACGAGCATCGACGGCTTTCTGAAGGATACCCGGCTCTTCACCTATGCCATGAAGGCCTTCGGCCTCGAGGACATGGCCTATGCCAAGGGCTACATGCGCAAGGTGCTGAAGGAGGGCGTGACCGATCCCAAGAGCTTCGCCAACAAGCTCAACGACGATCGCTTCAAGGCCTTCGCCAAGGTGTTCGATTTCAAGGGCCTGGGCGCCGCCGCCACCCAATCGTCCGAGGCCGGCCAGAAGGTGGTGGACCGCTATGTGCGCCAGGCGCTGGAGGCGGACCAGGGCGCCAGCAACGAGGGTGTGCAGCTCGCGCTCTATTTCCAGCGCCAGGCGCCCACCGTGAAATCGGTCTACGGTTTGCTGGCCGATCCCGCGCTCTGGAAGGTGGTGAAGACCATCTACGACTTTCCCGACGCCATGGCGGCCGCCCCCATCGAGAAGCAGGCCAAGGCGGTGAAGGCGCAGCTCAACATCGCGGACCTGAAGGAGCCGGCGAAGCTCGATGCGCTGCTGCGCCGCTTCAGCGCCAAGTGGGACGTGGCGCAGGGCGTGGATGCCGCCCCGGTGCTCGATCTCTTCTCTGTCCGCACGTCGAGCGCGGCGTCCTTCTCCATCCTCAACCTGAAATACGGAGGCTGAGATGGGTTCGGGTCTCTACGTCTCTCTCTCGGCGCAGCTCGCCGCCGACAAGCGGCTCACCACCATCGCCAACAACGTGGCGAACCTCAACACCGCCGGCTACCGGGCGGAGGAGGTGCGGTTCGAGGAGATGGTCTCCAGGGCCGGGGGGGAGGACGTGTCCTTCACCTCTACGGGTGAGACCTACACCTCGCGCAAGTCGGGGCCGATCAACCCCACCGGCAATCCGCTCGACATCGCGGTGGAGGGCAAGGGCTGGTTCGCGGTGCGCGACGGCGCCACCACCGCCTATACCCGCGACGGGCGCATGAGCATGAGCCCGGAGGGCGAACTGCGCACGCTCTCCGGCCGGCCCATCCTCGATGCCTCCGGCGCGCCGGTGGTCATCGATCCCACCGGTGGTACGGTGCGCATCGGCACCGATGGCTCGATCTCCCAGAACCGCCGCGCCATCGGCCGTGTCGGCCTGTTCCTGATTCCGGAGGACGCGAAGCTCGCGCGCCGCGACGGTGCGCTGGTGGTGCCGGACAAGCCCGCCGCGCTGGTGCAGGACTACACCCGCAACGTGGTGCGGCAGGGCTTCGTGGAAGGCGCCAACGTGGATGCCGTCACCGAGATGACGCGCCTCATCGCCCTTCAGCGCGCCTTCGAGATGGCCGCCTCCGCCGTGTCGCAGACCGAAGATTCCACCTCCCAGACCATCCGCGAGCTTGGGCCCGGATGAGTGCGCCCCCCATGAACACGTCCCCGATGAACGCCCTCCAGCGCCTGCGCCACGCCGTGGAAAGCGGCCTCGAGGAAAATCCCCTCGTGCGCGTCGGCGGTATCGTGCGGGAGGTGGCGCCCACCCATGTGCGCGTCTCCGGCCTCTCCAGCTTCGTCACGCTCGGCGAACGGGTGGGCTTCGAACAGGCGTCGGGCACCAGCATCGGCGAGGTGGTGCGCATCGATCCGGCGGGCGCGGTGGTGAAGCCGTTCGACGAGCGGGTGTCGGTGGGCATCGGCACGCCGGCCTTCCGCATCGGCCCCCTCGCGCTCCGCCCGGATCGTTCCTGGAAGGGGCGTGTCATCGATGCGCTGGGTCGCCCGCTGGACCGGCCCGAACCGCTGGCCCATGGCCCCTACCGGATGCCGCTGGATGCCGAGCCGCCGCCCGCCATGGCGCGGGGGCGGGTGCATCGGCCGCTGGTCACCGGGGTGCGCGCGGTGGATATCTTCACCCCCATCTGCGAGGGCCAGCGCATAGGCATCTTCGCCGGCTCGGGCGTGGGCAAGTCCACGCTGCTTTCCATGTTCGCGCGCTCGGCCGGTTTCGATACCGTCGTGGTGGCACTGGTGGGCGAGCGTGGACGCGAGGTGCGGGAGTTTCTCGAAGGCCCGCTCGCCGCCAGCCGTGATCGAGCGGTGGTCATCATCTCCACCTCCGACCAGAGCCCCATGATGCGCCGCCTCGCGCCCCAGGCGGCGCTGGCGGTGGCGGAATATTTCCGCGATGCCGGGGAGAGCGTGCTGCTTATCGTCGATTCCGTCACCCGCTACGCCCATGCCGCGCGCGACGTGGCGCTGGCGGCGGGCGAGCCGGCGGTGGCGCGGGGCTATGCGCCGAGTGTCTTCTCCACGCTGCCGAAGCTGCTGGAGCGGGCCGGGCCGGGCATGGAGGGGGAGGGGGCCATCACCGGCATCTTCTCCGTGCTGGTGGATGGCGACGACCACAACGATCCCGTGGCGGACGCCATCCGCGGCACGCTCGACGGCCACATCGTGCTCGACCGCGCCATCGCGGATCAGGGCCGCTTTCCCGCCATCAACCTGCTCGGCTCCATCTCGCGGCTGGCCGGCGAGGTCTGGAGCGAGCCGGAGCGTGATCTGGTGCGGCGGCTGAAGGCCATGATCGCCCGCTTCGAGGACACGCGCGACCTGCGCCTGATGGGCGGCTACCAGCCCGGTGCCGACGGCGAGCTGGATCAGGCTGTGGCCATCGTGCCGCGCATCTATGACGCCCTGCGGCAGGACCCCGGCGACCCACCGAGCCTTGCCGCCTTTTCCGATCTCGCGGCTGCGCTGAAGAGCTGAGTCCAGCCCCGCGCAAGCCATCCGCCCTCAGATGCGGCGACGACACTGGCGCAGGCTCCCCCTTCCGGCGAGCGCGCCCTTACAGACCGCCACGAGGACCGAGCCATGAGCCTTTACGGAATGCTGCGCACCAGCGTGTCGGGGATGACCGCGCAATCCAACCTGCTCGGCACGGTCTCCGACAACATCGCCAATGCCGGCACCGCGGGCTACAAGCGCGCCGACACCCAATTCTCCTCGCTGCTGCTGGAGACCGGCGGCACGGAATATCAGTCCGGCTCGGTCAATACGGACGTGCGCTACGCCATCAGCCAGCAGGGCGCGCTGAACTACACCTCGTCCTCCACCGATCTCGCCGTGCAGGGCTCCGGCTTCTTCCTGGTCAACGACCCGTCCGGCCAGACCCAGCTGACCCGCGCGGGCTCGTTCCAGGTGGATGCCAGCACCGGCAACCTCGTGAACAGCGCCGGCCTCACCCTGATGGGCTACGACGTGTCCGCCGGCGATCCCAACGTGGTGCTGAACGGCACGGCCGGCCTCGTGCCCATCAACCTGCAGAACACCAAGCTCGCGGCGACGCCCTCCACCGAGGGCACGTTCGCGGCGAACCTGCCGTCCAATGCGGCTGTCGCCACCGCCCCCACCGCCGGCGCCAACGTGGCGGGCGCGAGCTTCACCGACAAGTCGTCGCTGGTCGCCTACGACAACCTCGGCAATGCGGTGACGCTCGATCTCTACATGACCAAGACCGCCGAGAATCCGGGCGTTTGGGAGCTTGCGGTCTACGACCAGGCCGCCGCCCCCGCCACCGGCACTTTTCCCTATGCGTCCGGCCCGCTTTCCACCCAGACGCTGACTTTCGACGCCAGCGGCAAGCTCGCCTCCGGCGGCAGCATCTCGCTTGCCGTGCCGAACGGGGCGACGCTGATGCTCGATCTCGCCGGCATGTCCCAGCTTGCGGCGCCCTACACGCCCTTCACCGCCAGCGTGAACGGCAATGCGCCGAGCCCCATCTCCGACTTCTCCATCGCCAAGGACGGCACCGTCTACGCCACCGATGCCAACGGCCGGAAATCCGCCATCTATCGCATCCCGCTGGGCACCGTGCAGAGCCCGGACCGGCTGGAGCCATTGACCGGCAACGCCTACAGCACCACGCTGGATTCCGGCGCCATCCAGATCGGCTTTCCCAACGAGGGGGGCGTCGGTTCGCTGCTCTCCGGCGCCACCGAGCAGTCCAACGTGGACATGGCCTCCGAACTCACCCGCATGATCGTGGCGCAGCGCGACTACACCGCCAATTCCAAGGTGTTCCAGACCGGCACCGAGCTGCTCGACGTGCTGATGAACCTGAAGCGCTGATCTGACGGCGCAGCCGCGCGCACGGGTGCATCATGAGCCTTTCCCTCGCCTTCAACACGGCGCAGTCCTCGCTCGCCGCCAATTCGGCGAAGATCGCTTTGTCCAGCCGCAACGTGGCCGGGGCGGCCGAGGCTTCCGCCTCGCGCAAGATCGCCGTCACCACCACGGCGGCGGACGGCTCGGTGCGGGTGGTTTCCATCACCCGCGCCACGGGCAGCGCGCTGTTCGAGCGGATGCTCGGCGCGACCTCGGACAGCGCCGCCCAGCAGGCCCTCGCCGATGGCCTCGGCCGTCTCGCCCAGACCGTGGGCGACCCGCAGGACCCGACTTCCCCCGTCGCCCGCCTCGGCACGCTGAAGGATGCGCTGGCCCGCGCCGCCGATACGCCGGACGACATGACCCTCGCCCAGGCGACCGTGACCGCCGCGCAGGATCTCGCCTCCTCTCTCAACACCGCCACGGATACCGTGCAGCAGGTGCGCACGGATGCGGATGCGGCGATCGCCACTTCGGTCGGGACCGTCAACGATCTGCTCCACAAGTTCGAGGCGGAGAACAGCGCCATCGTGAAGGGTAGCGCCGCCGGCGCCGACATGACCGATGCGCTGGACCGCCGCGATTCCATCCTCGCCAGGCTCTCCGAGGAGATCGGCATCTCCACGGTGACGCGGGCCAACAACGACATCGTCATCTACACCGAGGGTGGCGCGACCCTGTTCGAGACCACCGCCCGCACGGTGGGCTTCACCCCCGTTCACACGCTCGATGCGAACACGCAGGGCGGCAGCGTGTTCGTGGACGGCGTCTCGGTGACGGGGCGCGACGCCACCATGCCGGTGCGCACGGGCCGCATCGCCGGTCTCACCCAATTGCGCGACGACGCCGCGAGCACCTACCAGACCCAGCTGGATGAACTCGCGCGCGGCCTCACCGACGCGTTCAAGGAGACCGACGGCGCGGGCAACACGCGCGCCGGTCTGTTCGTGCCCGCTTCGGGCAGCGCCACCGTGCCTGGGGCTCTTGCGCCCGGCCTTGCCGGAACGCTCGCGGTGAACGCAGCCGTGGACGTGGCGCAGGGCGGCGACATCCGCCTGCTGCGCAACGGCGGCATGAACGGCGCGGCCTTCGCCGCCAACACCACGGGCGCCGCGAGCTTCGCCGGCCGGCTGAAGACGCTCTCCGCCGCGCTCGACGCTCCGCGCTCCTATGACGGCGCGGCGCAACTCTCCGACAACCAGAACCTCGTCTCCTTCGGCACCGCCTCGGTGAGCTGGCTGGAAGGCGCCCGCAAGGCGGCGGACACCCGGCTCGATTCGCAGAAGACGGTGCTGGCGCAGGCCTCCAATGCCCTCTCCGCCGCCACCGGCGTGAACCTCGACGACGAATATGCCAGCCAGCTCGAACTGGAGCGCGGCTATCAGGCCACGTCCAAGCTGATGGGCGTGGTGAACCAGCTCTATGACAGCCTCTTCCAGATGATCGGCTAAGCGATGCGCAGCACCTACATCTCCACCCTCGCCTGGACCTCCCCGTCCCGCGCGGCGCTGCCGAAGCTGCAATCGGACATCTCGAAGGCCACCACGGAAATCGCCACCGGCCGGCAGGCGGATGTGGGCTTGGCGCTGGGCATCGCGACGGGGGAGAGCGTGGGGCTGCATCTGGCGCGGGGCGCGATCCTGTCGCAGAAGCAGGGCAATGCGCTGGCCTCGAGCCTCCTCGGCCACAGCCAGGTGGCGCTCTCCCAGATCTCGGACGACGCCAACCAGTTCCTGAAGGACATCCTCGCCGGGCAGGCGGGCAATGCCTCCGGCGCCATCCTCGCGGATCAGGCGAAGTCGGCGCTCGATGCCTTCACCGCGCATTTGAACGCCACAGACGGGCAGCGCTACCTGTTCGCCGGCATCAACAGCGCCGAAAAGCCCATGGCGGACTATGCCGCCGGCCCCAAGGGTGTGGTGGATGCGGCGTTCGCCGGCGCGTTCGGGCTTGATCCCGCAAACCCGCAGGCGGACCCGCAGGTGGCGGATATCTCCGCCGCCGACATGTCGTCCTTCCTCGACGGCGCGTTCAAAGACCTGTTCGCCGATCCCGCGTGGGGCGCGAACTGGTCCGGCGCGTCGGACGAGGCGCTGACCAGCCAGATCTCCGACACCGCGCGCGTTCCCGTCACCACCACTGCCAACACGAAAGCCATGCGCAACCTTGCCATGGCATTCACGATGGTGTCGGAGCTTGGCACGGCGACCCTCTCGGAGGCGACCCGCAAGGTGGTGCTCGGCAAGGCCGTCACCGTCGCCGGCGCGGCCGTGAGCGGTGTCATATCCCTGTCGGCTCAGCTCGGGGTGTCCAAGTCCCGCGTGGATGCGGCGGACGAGGCCCTCGCCAAGGTTTCCGATCTCGTCGACCGGAGGATCAATGTCCTCGAAGGGGTCGATCCCGCCGAGGCGAAGACCCGCCTCGACACCCTGACGACGCAGTTGCAGATGTCCTACGCGACCACCTCGAAGGTGATGCAGCTGAGCATCCTGAACTACATCTGACATGAGGGTGCGTGATGTACCGTTTCTCCTACACGGAAATACTTGACGAGTCCGCGACGCTCAACCGCGAGCGTGAACGCCTCGCCCTCGACCAGGCGGTGAATCTGCTCACCCTCGCGGCCAAGGCGGAGCCCGGCTCGCGCGAGGTGCTGGCGGCGGTCGCCTATCTGCAGAAGCTCTGGGGCTTCTTCATCAGCGATCTCGCCGATGCCAACAACGAGCTGCCGCGCGAGCTGCGCGGAACGCTCGCCTCCCTCGGCCTGTGGGTGATCCAGGAGTGCGACCGCCTGATCTCCGGCACGGGCGGCGACATTCCCATGCTCATCGACGTCAATCGTGCGATCCGGGATGGCCTGCAATGACGAAGTCTATGCACATCTCCCTCAAGGCCGGTGAAAAGCTGTTCCTCAACGGCGCCGTCTTACAGGTGGACCGCAAGGTGACGCTGGAACTGCTCAACGACGCGACCTTCCTGCTGGAGAGCCACGTGATGCAGCCGGAAGACACCACCACGCCGCTGCGCCAGCTCTATTTCGTGGCGCAGTCGCTGCTGGTGGATCCGGCGAATGCCGATGCCGCACGCGGGCTGTTCTTCCGTCAGCTGGCGTCGCTGGTGACCACCTTCACCAAGCCCGCGATCCTGATGAACCTCGACGACGCGGGCCGCCTCGTCGGCGAGGGGCGGACGTTCGAGGCGCTGAAGGCGCTCAGGGGCACGTTCCCGCTGGAGGAGGCGATCCTGAACTGCGCGGTGCCGCCGAAAGTCGCCTGACGCGTTCCGCGCGGTTGCCGGCCAGGCCGCCCGCAAGGTCGGCCTCGCGCAATCCTCGCGGGCGAGAAGGGTGCGAAAAGGAGATCGCAGCATGACCCAGGTTCAGAGCGTCGCGTCCGCGGCCGGCGGCGCCGCAACCAGCAAGACGGCCTCGGCCGGCAAGGCGAACAGCATCGACTACAACGCCTTCCTCCAGCTCCTGGTGGCGCAGTTGCAGAACCAGGACCCGACCCAGCCCATGGACTCCACCGCCTACATGTCCCAGCTCGCCTCCTTCTCCCAGGTGGAGCAGCAGGTGGCGAGCAATGCGAAGCTGGAATCCCTGCTGGCCGCCAGCGCCTTGCAGTCGGCCAACCTCGCGCTGGGCCACACCGTGACCTCCGCAGACGGCAGCGTCAGCGGCAAGGTCTCCTCCGTCGAGATCACCAGCGACGGGCCTCTGGCGCAGCTCTCCAACGGCAAGAGCCTGCTCATCGGCCCCGGCGTGACGGTGAGCTGAAGATGAACGAGGCGGATGCGCTCGGCATCGTCCATTCGGCCATCTGGACCATCCTTGTCGCCGCCGGCCCGGCGGTCGCCGCGGCCATGCTCATCGGCATCCTCGTCGCGCTGTTCCAGGCGCTGACGCAGATCCAGGAAGTCACCCTCACCTTCGTGCCCAAGATCGTCGCGGTCCTGGTGGTGGCGGCGGTGACGGGCTCCTTCATGGGCGCCCAGATCATGGCCTTCACCGAGGAAATCTACGGCCGCATATCGAGCGGCTTCTGAGCCCACGTCTGCAGGGGAGCCTGACGCATGTCCGACATCACGGTGCGCGATCCGGCGCAGGGCTCGCGCCGCGACATCGGCTTCGCTATGGGCATGGTGGCGATCCTCGCCATCCTGTTCCTGCCCATCCCGCCGGCGCTCATCGATATCGGCCTCGCGCTCTCCATCGCGCTCTCCGTGCTGATCTTGATGGTGGCGCTGTGGATCGACAAGCCGCTCGAATTCTCAGCCTTCCCGACCGTCCTCCTCATCGCGACGCTGCTGCGCCTCGGCCTCGGGGTGGCGACGACACGCCTCATCCTCGCCCATGGCTCCGACGGTGTGAACGCGGCGGGCCACATCATCCACGGCTTCTCGCAGCTCGTGATGAGCGGGGATTTCGTCATCGGCATCGTGGTGTTCCTGATCCTGGTGACGGTGAATTTCCTCGTCATCACCAAGGGCGCCACCCGCATCGCGGAGGTCGGCGCGCGCTTCACGCTGGACGCCATCCCCGGCAAGCAGATGGCCATCGACGCGGACCTGAACGCCGGCCTCATCGACGACAAGCAGGCCCAGCGCCGCCGCGCCGAGCTGGAGGAGGAAAGCGCCTTCTTCGGGTCCATGGACGGCGCCTCCAAGTTCGTGCGCGGCGAGGCGGTGGCGAGCCTCATCACCATCGCGGTGAACATCTTCGGCGGCATCATCATCGGCGTCACCCGGCACAAGATGCCCATCGGCGACGCGGCGGACATCTTCACCCGCCTGTCCGTGGGCGACGGCCTCGTCTCGCAGATCCCCGCGCTCATCGTCTCGCTCTCGGCCGGCCTCCTCGTCTCCAAGGGCGGCACAAGGGGGCGGGCGGAAAAGGCGGTGCTGGGCCAGCTCGGCGCCTATCCCCGCGCGCTGTTCGTGGCCGCCGGCCTCCTCTTCGCCCTGGCTCTCGTGCCCGGCCTGCCGTTCCTGCCTTTCGCGCTCATCGGCGGCATGATGGCCTTCGTCGGCTGGTCGGTGCCGCGTCAGCTCGCGAAACAGAAGGCGGACGCCGACGCGCGCGACGCCGAGGCGAAGCAGGAGGCGGACCGCGAGGCGCGCGAGTCCGTGAAGGAGCAGTTGAAGACCGCCGAGATCGAGGTATGCGTCGGCAAGCAGCTGGCCACGCAGGTTCTGCGCACGCCTTCCGAACTCGGCAACCGGCTCGGCAAGATGCGGCGCAAGTTCGCCCTCCGCTACGGCTTCGTGGTGCCGGACATCCGCATGACGGAGAGCCTCGCCGCGCCGCCCAAGGGCTACCAGATCAAGATGCACGGCACGGTGCTGGCGGCGCAGGAGATGCGCATCGGCGAACTGCTCGTGGTGGTGGGCGACGGGCCGCCGCCGGATGTGCCCGGCGACGAGGCGCGCGAGCCGGCCTTCGGCATGAAGGCCATGTGGATTCCGGAGGCCTACGCCACCGAGGTGAAGCGCGAGGGCTTCGCGCCGGTGGACAACCTCACCGTCATCCTCACCCACCTCTCCGAGGCCATCGCCAACAATTTGCCGCAGCTTCTCTCCTACAAGAGCATGCGCGCGCTGATCGACCGGCTCGATCCCGAATACAAGCGCCTCGTTGAGGATATCTGCCCGGCGCAGATTTCCTATTCCGGCCTGCAGGCGGTGCTGAAGCTGCTCTTGGCGGAGCGCGTGTCCATCCGCAACCTCCATCTCATCCTCGAGGCGGTGGCGGAGATCGTGCCCCACGCGCGCCGCTCCGAGCAGGTGGCGGAGCATGTGCGCATGCGCATGGCGCAGCAGATCTGCGGTGATCTCGCCGAGGGCGGCGTGCTGAACGTGCTGCGCCTCGGCAGCCGCTGGGATCTCGCCTTCCACCAGAGCCTCAAGCGCGACGCCAAGGGCGAGGTGATCGAGTTCGACATCGATCCGCGCCTCGTGGAGCAGTTCGGCACCGAGGCGGCCACCGCGGTGCGCGAGCGCATGAAGGCGGGCGCGCCCTTCGTGCTCGTCACCGCGCCGGATGCGCGGCCCTATGTGCGCATGATCGTGGAGCGCATGTTCCCCTCGCTGCCCGTGCTCTCCCATGTGGAGATCGCGCGCGGGGTGGAGATCAAGGCGCTGGGCGCCATCTCGTGAGCCTGCTTGCCCGCGAGGCGGTGCTCGCCGCCTTCCTCGTCTTCTGCCGGGTGGGCGGCGCGCTGATGCTGATGCCGGGCATCGGCGGCCGGCATATTCCCATGCGCGTCAGGGTGTTCCTGGCGATCGCCCTGTCCTTCGCCTTCCTGCCGCTGGTGCTGGATCAGGTGGCGCCGAAGGTGCGGACGGCGGGCTCCGGCGATTTCGTGTTCATGATCGCCGGGGAGCTTCTGACCGGCCTTCTCATCGGCCTCTTGGCGCGGCTCTATGTGACGGCGCTGCAGTTCGCCACCAGCTTCATCGCCCAGGCGGTGGGCGTCTCTCCCATGCCGGGCGCGTCGGTGGAGGAGGACGAGCAACTGCCCATCCTCGCCACCCTCATCGTCTTCTCTGCCACGGCCCTCATTTTCGTCGCCGACCTGCATCTGGAACTGGTGAAGGGGCTGGTGGACAGCTTCGCCCGCGTGCCGCCGGGCAGCCTCCTCGCCGTGCGGCCGGCCCTGGTGGACCTCGTGGACCAGATGTCGGCGGTGTTTCTGGTGGCCGTGCGGCTCTGCGGCCCCTTCATCCTCTATTCGGTGATGGTGAATTTCGCCGTGGGGCTCATCAACAAGTTCACGCCGCAGATCCCGGTCTATTTCGTGGCGACGCCCTTCGTCACCGCCGGCGGGCTGCTGCTGCTCTATGTGAGCGTGGAGCCGCTGCTCTCGGCCTTCCTCGTCGCGTTCTCCCAATGGCTGAGGGCGGGCTGATGGAGAAGGAGCGCCACAGGAAGGCCGAGCGCCTCGTTGCCGTCCAGCGCCAGTTGAAACGCGCCGCTGAGACCCGCCATGGGCAGGCTGTGCGCGAGAGGGTGAGGCTCGATGGCGAGACGGCGGACCTCATGGCCGCCCTCGACGATGGCCGCTTCGCCCCGCTGATGCTGGAGAATGTCGCGCGGCGGCTGGAGCGCGTCGCCCTCGTCCGCCAGCAGGCCCACGCCTCCGAGGTGGCCGCCGCCGACCAGGTAAAAGCAGAGAGCTTCACCCTGAAGCGCGCCGAGCGCCATGCCGAGGCGACCGGACGCCTCGCTCGCGCCGAGGAAGAGCGGACCGCCACCGACGCCATCGCCGAGGCGAGCCTCGTCTCCAGCGGGCGTGCAAGCCTCGCATAAGCATGGCGGGGCAGGGTGGCGTCCGAACCGTTCTCGATGGAAGCCGCACCATGGGCATCTCACCGCCGACCGACCTCGTCTTCGACGTGATGCAGGCCGCCGATGCCGCCCGTACGCGGCAGGTGATGGGCAAGCTTCAGTCGCTCGCGCCCGCCGCCGACGGTGCCTTCCGCACCGAGCTGGACACGGTGGCCGAGGCGAAAGCCGTTGCGCGGGCGGACAAGGCCACCGCCCGAGGCGACAAGGATGCGGCCGCCGCTGCTGCGGCGCTGATCCCGCCCGGCGTCGCCTTTTCCGGCGCCAGTCTCACAGGGCTGAAGAATGCCCACGCCCTCGGCCCGCACCACGCGGCCGGTGCCACCGGCGCCGCGCCGCTCGCTGGCACGCCCGGCGCCGCCTCGCTGCAGAAGTTCGAGGCCATGGTGCTCTCCCAATTCCTCGACACCATGATGCCGGCCAAGGGCGCCACCTCGAAATCGTCCATGTTCGGCACCGGCACGGCCGGCGACACCTGGAAATCGCTGCTCACCCAGAAGGTGGGCGAGGAGGCCGCCCGCGCCGGCGGCATCGGGCTTGCCGCGCGCCTCGGCCAGTCCTCCGCCGTCTTCGCCAGGGCGAAGGGAGGTGCGGCATGAGCTTCGACAGCGAGCTGAATGCCGCCCGCCCGCCAGCGGTCGTCGCCCTCATCAGCGCCCTCGACCGGCTGGAAGAGACCATCGACATGGAGAATGCCGCCTTCGAGGAGCGCGGCGCCCTCGATCTCGTGGAGATCAACCGGCGCAAGAGCCGCGCTTTGCTGGAACTGAGCCGGGTCGCCCGTGGTCTTCCGGACCAGCTGGACGTCGCCACAGCTGGGCGGCTCGCCCGGCTGAAGGCGAAGCTCGACCGCAACCAGTATGTCATCGCCCTGCGCATCGCCGCCGCGCGCGAGGTGGGCGCCATCCTCGACCGGGCGCTGGCCGAGGCGGAGTCGGACGGCACCTATTCGGCGCAGTCCGCGCAGGCCGCGCGAGCGGGGGCGGGGGCATGATCCGCTTCGTCATCATCGGCGTGTGGGCCTGCCTCGTGGGGCTCGGCTCCAGCTATGCCGCGGCCTGGTATGCGGCCGGCGCGCCGCGCAAGAGCGAGGAGCCCTATCTGGCCGGCCTCGAATATCGCCGCCTGCCCGCCATCACCGTGCCCATGATCGTGGACGGCAAGTTGCAGGGCTACGTCTTGGCGAAGTTCGTCATCACCGCCGACGCGGCCGAGCTGCGCAAGCTGCCCATGGAGCCCACCGTGTTCGCGGTGAATGCCGCCTTCGGCGAGATCTATGTGAACGGGCGCATCGAGAGCGGCAAGATCACCAAGTACAATTTGCCGGAGATGCTGGAGCGCATCAAGAAAAACGTCAACGCCTACCTCAACGGCGAGGTGGTCCGCGAGGTCCTGGTCGATTCCCTGAACTATATCGACAAGACGGACATGCGCTCCGGCATCGGCGTGAATGTCGCGAGCCAGTCCGGCGAAGGCAAGCCGGCCAAATCCGGCGGCCACGGCGAGGCCGCTGATGCCAAGCCGGCAAAGGGCGGGCACTGAGCCATGCGCGCTCCCACCCGCCACCATTCCCTTTTCCCCCTCAGCCGCGGCCCCGCCGCATCGCCCCGGAGCCAGGATCATGGATGATCTCTTGCGCGAGTTCCTGACCGAGACCAGCGAGAGCCTCGACGTCGCGGACGTGGAACTCGTGAAGTTCGAGCAGGACCCGAACAACGCGCAGATCCTCAACAACATTTTCCGCCTGGTGCACACCATCAAGGGCACTTGCGGCTTCATCGGCCTGCCGCGCCTCGCCTCCCTCGCGCACGCCGCCGAGACGCTGATGGACCGCTTCCGCGAGGGCCGGCCCGTGACCACCGATGCGGTGGGGCTGGTGCTGTCCACCATCGATCGCATCAAGCTCCTGCTCCAGCACGTGGAGGAGACCGAGGGTTCCGAGCCCGAGGGGGAAGACCGCGACCTCATCTCCCTCCTCGAAGCCATGGCGGAGGCCGTGGACGCGCCCGCGGCACCGCCACCGGCACCGCCACCTCAGCCTGCGCCGACGCTGGAACGCCCGCTGCTGCCCGGCGAACTGCCGCTGGACGAGCTGGATCGCATCTTCCGCGAGACCAAGGTGGACCCCATCACGCCCCCGCCCGCCGCCCCGCCTGCCGCCGCCCCGCCTGCCGCCAAGGCCGCCCCGCCCAAGCCGGCGCCGGCCATGCCCAAGGCCGACGCCGATGCCGCCCATGGCGCGGCTCAGGTGGGCGAGGCCCATGGCGTCGCCGCCCAGTCCATCCGCGTCCACGTGGGTGTGCTGGAGCAGCTGATGACCATGGTCTCCGAGCTGGTGCTGACCCGCAACCAGCTGATGGAGATCGCCCGTCGCCACGACGAGCCGGAATACAAGGTCTCCCTGCAGCGCCTGTCCAACGTCACGGGCGAGTTGCAGGAGGCGGTGATGCGCACGCGCATGCAGCCCATCGGCAACGCCTGGCAGAAGCTGCCGCGCATCGTGCGTGACCTCGCGCAGGAGCTGGGCAAGCAGATCGAGCTGGAGCAGGTGGGCGCCGACACCGAGCTGGACCGGCAGGTGCTGGACCAGATCAAGGACCCGCTCACCCACATGGTCCGCAACTCCGCCGACCACGGCCTCGAGATGCCCGAGCAGCGCCGCGCCGCCGGCAAGTCCGAGCGCGGCCTCATCCGCCTCTCCGCCTATCACGAGGGCGGCCATGTCATCGTCGAGATCTCCGACGACGGCCGCGGCCTCGACGTCGCGCGCATCAAGCAGAAGGCGCTGGAGAACGGCCTCGCCACCGAGGCCGAGCTGGCGAAGATGCCGGACTCCCAGGTGTTCCGCTTCATTTTCCACGCCGGCCTTTCCACCGCGCAGAAGGTGACAAACGTCTCCGGCCGCGGCGTCGGCATGGACGTGGTGCGCTCCAACCTCGAATCCATCGGCGGCACCGTCGATGTGCGCTCGCGGCAGGGCGAGGGCTCCACCTTCGTCATCAAGATCCCGCTGACGCTCGCCATCGTCCCCGCCCTCATCGTGCGTGCCGCCGGCGAGCGCTTCGCCCTGCCGCAGAGCGCGGTGGAGGAACTGGTGCGGGTGCAGGCGGGGTCGGATCACGAGATCACCTGGCTGAACAACTCGCCGGTGCTCGGCCTGCGTGATCGCCTCCTGCCCATCGTCAGCCTCGGCGCCCTGCTCGGCCTTTCGCCGGAGCGCGACGGGCGCGACGAGGCGCTGTGGGAACGGGCGCTCATCGTGGTGATGAAGGTGGGCCACCAGACGTTCGGCGTGGTGGTGGAGGCGGTGTCCCACACCGAGGAAATCGTGGTGAAGCCCATGGCCTCGGCCCTGCGCCAGCTGCCCATGGTCTCCGGCAGCACCATCCTCGGCGACGGGCGGGTCATCATGATCCTCGATCCCGCGGGCCTCGCCCAGCATGCGGCGGCGCGCGGCGGCGCCGCGGAGGAGACCAGCCATCACGGCGCCGGCCGGCAGGCGCGCGCCAGCCAGAAACGCTCGTCCCTGCTCCTGTTCCGCGCCGGCTCGCGCGATCTCAAGGCGGTGCCGCTCGGCCTCGTCACCCGCATCGAGGAGCTGGAGGTGGCGCGCATCGAGCGCGTCAACGGCTACCCGGTGCTGCAGTATCGCGGCGCGCTGATCCCGGTGCTCTACGCCAACGAGGAGGTCCAGCGCGTGGCCGCCGGCACCCAGCCCATGCTGGTGTTCGCCGATGGCGGGCGCGTCATGGGCCTCGTGGTGGACGAGATCGTCGACATCGTGGAGGCCGAGCTCGACCTGGAGCTGTCGCCGTCCAACATGCCGGAGGTGCTCGGCGCGGCGGTGCTGTCGGGGCAGGCCACCGAGATCCTCGACGTCGCCTTCTACGTGCAGGTGGCCTTCGGCGAGCGCTTCCGCCATCTGGTCCGTTCGTCCGAGCGGCCGCGCCTGCTCCTGGTGGACAAGAGCCCGTTCCACCGCGACCTCTTGGCGCCCATGCTCAATGGCAACGGCTACGAGGTCACGGCCTGCGCCTCCGGCGGCGAGGCGCTGGAGCGGCTCGGCACGGAGGACGGCTTCGACGCCATCGTCAGCGATGTGGACCTGCCCGACATGGACGGCTTCGCTCTCGCCGCCGCGGTGCGTGGCGACCCGCGCATCCGCGAGGTCCCGATCATCGCGCTCGCCACCGCGCAGGACCGCGATGCGCTGGAGCGGGGCCGCGCCGTCGGCTTCACCGACTGCGTCGCCAAGTTCGACCGCTCCGGCCTCATCGCCGCGCTGAAGGAATTCACCGGCCGACAGGGAATTGCCGCATGAACGCCCATACGCCCCTCACGAAGGATACGGCCGAAGCCGCCGCGCACGATGTGGTCCAGTACGTGACGGTGCGCATCGGGCCGCAGCTGTTCGGCCTGCCCATCGCGCTCGTGCACGAGGTGTTCGTGCCGGAATCCATCACCCGCGTGCCGCTTGCCCCCGGCGAGATCGCCGGCGTGCTGAACCTGCGGGGACGCATCGTCACCATGGTGGCCATGCGGCGCCTGCTGTCGCTGCCGGACGCCGAGGGTGCGCCCATGGCGGTGGGCATCGAGCACCACGGCGAGGCCTTCGGCCTCATCATCGACGAGGTGGGCGAGGTGCTTTCCCTCGATGCGGCCCGCCGCGAAGCCAACCCGGCCAACCTCGACCCGCGCTGGGCGCAGGTGGCCGCCGGCGTCCATCGCCTCTCCGGCGACCTGATGCTGATCCTCAATGTGGACCTGGTGCTCGATCGGGCCGGCTCGGCCGTCGCCCGCCAGGATGCCGGCAAACGCGCGGAGCTTTGAATGAAGACCTGTCTCGTGGTGGACGACTCCAGCGTCGTCCGCAAGGTTGCCCGCGGCATCCTCGAAGATCTCGGCTTCTGCGTGGAGGAGGCCGCAGACGGCGCCCCGGCGCTGGAGATGTGCGCCCGCGCCATGCCGGACGCCATCCTGCTCGACTGGTCCATGCCGGTGACGGACGGCCTCGCCGTGCTCGAACAGCTCAGGTCGAGCGAGGCCGGGCGAAAGCCGAAGGTCATCTTCTGTACCGCCAAGAACGACATGGAGCATATCGCCCGCGCCGTTTCGCTGGGGGCGGACGAATACATCATGAAGCCCTTCGATTCCGAAATCCTGCGCGAGAAGCTCGAGGCCGTCGGCCTCCTGGACAGGGTGGACTGATGCCCCAATCCTCAGCCCCAGCCGCGTCCGCGCCTGGCGCGGATGCCCGAATCCGCGTGATGGTGGTGGACGACAGCGTGTTCGTGCGCGGCATCGTCTCGCGCTGGCTGTCGGAAGACCCCGCCTTCGAGCTTGTCGGCACCTTTTCCAACGGGAAGGCGGCGCTGGCCGATCTCGACCGGGTGCAGCCCGACGTGGTCATCCTCGACCTTGAGATGCCGGAGATGGACGGGCTCACCGCCCTGCCGCTGATCCTGAGGCAAAGGCGAAACACCACCGTCATCGTCGCCTCGGCCCTCTCCCGCCGTGGCGCCGAGGTCAGCCTCAAGGCGCTCACGCTCGGCGCCGCGGACTATCTGCCGAAGCCCGACGCCACCAAGGGCACGTTTGCCACCGACGACTTCAAGCGCGAGCTGATGGAGAAGGTGCGCAGTCTCGGCCTGAAGGTGCTGCGGCAGGCCGGCCGCGCGCCCGCTCTGCCGCCGCCCTCCACGCAGCCGCAGGCGGCGGCATTGCCCAGCCAGCCGAGGGGGCCAATCCGCTTGCGACCCTATTCCGTGTCCGATGTCTCGCTCATCGCGGTGGGCAGCTCCACCGGGGGGCCGCAGGCGCTGACCCGCCTGTTCGCGGTGCTTGGGCCGTATATCGACCGAATCCCGGTGGTCATCACCCAGCACATGCCGCCGACCTTCACCGCGCTCCTCGCCGAGCACGTCACCCGCGCCGCGGGGCGGCAGGCGGCGGAGGGGCAGGATGGCGAGGCGCTGTGCGCCGGGCGCATCTATATCGCCCCCGGCGGCAAGCACATGCTGCTGGAGCGCGACGGGGCGCGCACCGTCATCCGCCTGTCCGACGGGCCGGCGGTGAATTTCTGCAAGCCGGCGGTGGACCCCATGTTCGACACCGTGGCGCAGATCTACCGCCGCAACGCGCTGGCCCTCGTGCTCACCGGCATGGGCAGCGACGGGGCGCGCGGGGCCGGCATCATCGCCGATGCGGGTGGCAGCGTCATCGTGCAGGACGAGGAGACGAGCGTGGTGTGGGGCATGCCCGGCGCCACCGCCAGCGCAGGCAACGCCAGCGAGGTGCTCCCCCTCCAGGCCATCGGTCCCAAGGTCATCGCCATGCTTGCCAGGAGGCGCGGATGATCCGCCCCGCGGACTACGACTTCTTCGCCCGGTTCCTGAAGGAGAGATCGGGGCTCATCCTCACCGACGACAAGCACTATCTCCTGGAAAGCCGCCTCATCCCGCTGCTCAACCGGTTCGCCATCGCCGATTTCGCGCGGCTGGCGGAGATCCTGAAGAGCAACGAGGCCCCCATCATCGCGGAAGCGGTGGTGGAGGCGATGACCACGAACGAGTCCCTGTTCTTCCGCGACAAGGTGCCGTTCGAGGACATGGCCCGCTCGCTCCTGCCGGCGCTGTGCGCGGCGCGGCTGAAGACGCACACGCTGCGCATCTGGTGCGCCGCCGCCTCGACGGGGCAGGAACCCTATTCCATCGCCATGATGCTGGCCGAGAAACCGGAACTCACAGGCGGGCGGCGGGTGCAGATCATCGGCACGGACATCTCGAGCGAGGTCCTGGAGCGGGCGCGGGCCGGGCGCTACAACCAGTTCGAGGTGCAGCGTGGACTCTCGGTGCAGCAATTGCTCAAGTATTTCGTGAAGTCGGGGGATTGGTGGGAGGTCGTCCCGCAGCTGAAAGCCATGATCGAGTATCGCAAGTTCAACCTGCTCGATCCCTTCGGCGGGCTCGGCACCTTCGACCTCATCATGTGCCGGAACGTGCTGATCTATTTCGACGTGCCCACCAAGGCCGACATCCTCGCGCGCATGTCGCGCCAGCTCGCGCCCGACGGCTTCCTCCAGCTCGGCGGGGCGGAGACGGCCATCGGCATCTGCGATGCCTTCCGTCCGCTGCCGGACCACCGCGGCACCTATGTCCACGCCCGCGCGCCGGCGACCATCGTCGCCGCCCGGCGGTAGCAGGGGTCAGACCCCGCGGCCCGGAGCTTGCGCCGGGCGGCGGAGGATCGTTCCGGATCGGAGCCAATCCGGAGCAAGAGGGGCCGATCAATCCGAAGCCGGCGTCGCGGATCCAGCATCCGCCGCCGGCTTCGGTGCTTCTGAGCCCGGTGATCCCGAGGTCGCTCCGATCTGGCAATCAATTCGCTCCCAAACCCGTTCCTCTTCAGATTGCTCGCTCCCCCGCTACGTCATAGGGGTTTTGTGTCGTTCGGATCGTCAATAAGTCAGTAAGACATCGACGCCGACCGCGCGGAAATGCTGTGACATGATGGAGGGTATCATGTACGTTGTCGTTGATGAGCGTGCGTCTGTTGCGGAAAGTTATGTGTCGGCGTTCTCCCGCGAAGGTTTTTCTTCGCAGAGCTTCTCGGGTAACGAGTTCCGGGACTGGATCGAGACCACCTCGGACCAGGATCTCGGCGCGGTCGAAAGCTTCCTGATCGGGGAGTCCGAGGCGCGGATCACCTATCCCGACCTCATCCGCTCGCACAGCAAGGCGCCCATCATCGCGCTGGAGGACGTGAAGTCCCTCACCCAGACGCTGGAACTCTTCACCGCCGGCATCGACGACGTGGTGCGCAAGCCTGTCCATGTGCGCGAGATCGTGGCCCGCGCCGATGCGGTGTGGCGGCGGGTGCGCTCGGGTGACATCCAGATGCCGCTCGACGAGCGCTTGCGCGTGTTTTTTGACGGACGTGATCCGGAAGTGGACGGCGAGCCGCTGGCCCTGCCGCGCCGCGAGCGGCACATCCTCGAATATCTGGTGAAGAACTCGAAGCGCCGTGTCACCAAGACCCAGATCTTCAACACCATCTACGGCATCTTCAACGAGGACGTGGACGAGAGCGTGGTCGAGGGCCACATGAGCAAGCTGCGCAAGAAGCTGCGCCTGAAGCTCGGCCGCGACGTGATCGATGCCCGCCGCTATCTCGGATACCAGTACGTCGGCTGATCTCTTGAAGACGGGCGGAAGATCGCAAGCCCCAATCCAGCTTCGACGACTATGACGGGACGGATCATTGTCTTCTAAAGCCAAGACAAGTTCAGAAAGACCCCAGAAGGGAGACAGATAATGCGTCTGACCGTCAAGAGTGCACTGATCGGCCTTTACCTTGTCCTGGTCGCTCTGGCGGCTGGACAGGGGGTTCTCGCCCTCACCAAGCTCAGCCACCTCAACGACAACACGACGGAAATCACCACCAACTGGCTTCCGAGCGTGCGCGCAGTGGGCGAAGTCAAATATACGATGACCCGTGTCCGAGTTGCGGCCATGCGCATGCTTCTGATCTCGGACCCGAAGGAAAGTGCTGCGCTCCAGGCGCGCATGACGCGCCTCCTCGCCGAGAACGGCAAGGCGATGACGGCCTATGAGAAGCTCATTTCCACTCCGGAGGAACGCAACTCGTGGAATTCGGTGATGGTGCATTGGGCTGACTACACGCAGGCTCAGTCCGAGTTCCTCGGTAAGCATCAGTCGGGCATGACGGACGAGGCCATCGATCTGGCGAGCAAGAGCGTCGCCTTGTTCGATTCGGTCACGACAGGCCTCGACAAGAACGTCGAACTGAACGACCGTTATGCCGACGAAGCAGGCGCTTCCTCCACCGCAGATTTCAACCAGGCGCGCTTCGTGCTCTTCGTGTCCATCGGCGTGCAGATCGTGCTCGGCCTTGCCGCGGTGGCCTTCATCGTCATCGGCATCACCCGCCCGCTCAACCGCGTCACCGACGCCATGGGCAAGATCGCCGGCGGCGCCCTCGATACCGATGTGCCGAACCGCGAGACGAAGAACGAGATCGGCGACATCGCCCGCACCCTCGAGGTGTTCCGCGACGGCCTCGCCGACAATGAGCGGCTCCGCGTCGAGCAGAAGCGCAAGGAAGAGGAGATGGCGCAGCAGCTCGTTGCCGAGCGCGCCAGCATCGCCAACTCGTTCCAGAGCCGCATGGGTGCCCTCGCCGAGCGCTTCTCCGGCTCGTCCGGCGAGGTGGCCGACGCCGCCCGCAACCTCTCCGCCACGGCGGAGGAAACGTCCCGCCAGGCGCAGTCGGTGACCATTGCCGCCGAGGGGGCCTCCGACAACGTGCAGACGGTCGCCGCCTCCGCCGAGGAGCTGTCCGCCTCCATCCGCGAGATGAGTGACCAGGTGTCGAACTCCGCCGTCATCGCCCGCTCGGCGGCCGAGGAGGCCGAGCGCACCAACGACAACATCCGCCAGCTCTCCGAGGCGGCCCAGTCCATTGGGCAGGTGCTGAACCTCATCAAGGAGATCGCCGAGCAGACCAACCTGCTCGCCCTCAACGCCACCATCGAGGCGGCGCGGGCGGGCGACGCGGGCCGCGGCTTCGCGGTGGTCGCCTCCGAGGTGAAGGAACTCGCCGCCCAGACGGCGAAGGCCACCGACGAAATCTCCATGAAGATCGGCGAGATCCAGCACGCGACCTCGGCCACGGTGACCTCCATCCAGAGCATCGTGACCACCATCAACAACGTGCGCGACCTCACCGCCATCATCGCCGGCGCGGTGGAGGAGCAGCGGGCCGCCACCAGCGAGATCGCCGCCAACACCCACCGCGCGGCGCAGGGCGCCACGCAGGTGACGAACAACATGAGTGGTGTCGGCCAGGCCGCCGGCATGACCGGCTCCGCCGCGACCCAGCTCATGAGCCTGTCCTCGGCCCTGTCCGAGCAGTCGCAGGATCTCCAGCGCGAGGTGACGAGCTTCGTCTCCACCCTCCGAGCCGCCTGATCCGCGCCGCACAAAAAGAAGGGCCGGTGTCGGGAGACACCGGCCCTTTTCATTTGCGGAATGAGGTTCAGTCGAGCTTGATGCCGAAGCGGTCGGCCTGGCGCCGCACGAAGGCCTCCATGCGGCCGCGGCCCTGCTCTGTCAGCACCACCAGGATGCGCCGCCGGTCGCGGCCGTCCGGCACGCGCTTCACCAGCTCCGCCGTCTCCAGATCGTCGATGCGGCGCAGCGCCGTGGTGGTGGGTGCGCCGGAGGCGATGCACAGGCTGGTGACGGAGATGGGCCGGGCGCTGGCCTCTGCCACCGCGAGGTCGAGCATCATCTCCCACGCGGGATCGGAGAACAGGCCGGCCTGAAAGATGGCGTCGCGGTCGGCGCGGGCGGCGACGAGCGCCTTCATGTAGTTGGGCCGGGCGATGGTGGCGGGTGGATCGTCCTCGCCGTTCGCCGCCAGCGCCTCGTCCTCGACGATCGCCAGCGCGCGCTGGATGGCATGGGCCACCTCTTCGGCGGCGAGCGGCTTCTGGAGGAAGTCCACCGCCTGGAGGCGCAGCGCGCCCACGGCGCGGTCGAGGGAGGCATGGCCGGTGATGACGATGGCGGCCATGGGGTGCTTGCGGCGCCGCACCGAGAGCTTCTGCAGCAGCTCGATGCCGTCGATGCGCGGCATCTGCAGATCGGTGACGATCACCTTCAGGGGATCGTTGCGCTGCACGAGGTCCAGCGCCTCCACGGCTGTCGTCGCGGTGAGCGAGGGAATGCCGAGCATCGAGAGGCCGTCGTGCAGCTCTTCCAGCACGTCGGGATCGTCATCGACCAGAAGCACCTGCGGCTCGGCCATTTCGCCTGGGCCATGCTTGGGGCTGTCATTGCGCATTATCTGGCTTGGCGTCCTCGCGTTTGGCTTCCTCGACCTTGACGTCCCCGGTTGTGGTGTCCGGTTTGTTCCATTCCTTGAACATCGCAATCAGTTCGGCAAGGGCAAGTTTGCGCGATATCAGAAAACCTTGGACCAGATCGGCCCCCATCGCCTTGACCCGTGACAAATCCTCTTCGGTCTCAATGCCTTCGGCTACCACCTTGAGGCCGAGGCGATGGCCGAGCTGGATCAGCGCCTCAAGGATGCTGCGCGACTTCTCCGTGCCGCGGGACTGCACGATCAGTGCGCGGTCGACCTTCATCTCGGTGATGGGCAGGCGGGCCAGCTGGAGCAGGCCGCTCTGCCGCTGCCCCACGTCGTCCAGGGCGATGCCGAATCCCGCCATGCGCATCTGCGCGAGCGCCATCAGGGCCTCGCTGGAGGAGCCGTAAAGCGCGTCTTCCGTCAGTTCCAGGATGACGTCCGGGGGGGTGAGGCCGGCGTTGCGGACCGTGGTGGCGAGCAGATTGGAGGCTTGGCGCTCGGTGAGTACGTCGAGCGGCATGTTGATGCTGACCGGGCCGCGAAGGCCGGCCGCCTGCCACGCCGCGGCCCCCCGCGCGGCGGTCTCGACCACGCGAAGCGTGAGCCGCCGCATCAGATTGGGATTGACGGTTGCGGCCGCGATCACGACAGACGGCGATATCCGGCCGAGGCCGGGCCACACGTCGCCGAGCAGCGCCTCGGCTCCCGCGAAGGTGCGGTGGTCCGGGTGGCACTTGGGCTGGAACTTCACGGGCACGGTGTCGGCTGCGAGAGAAGCTTCCACCGAGGCGATCACCTGCGCCTCAGACGGCGCGCCGCCGGGGGCGCCGCGATCGAACTCCTGGGCCGCATCGCCACCGATGAGAGTCAGCAACTCTTCGGGGTCGAACGGCTTGTGCAGCGTGCCAAGGACGCGGATGTTGCTCATGCGCCCGGCCTCCGCGGCGGCCGCAATCACATCTTCGTCACTTCCGCTGATGAGGACCACCTGAGGGCTCAGCACGCAGCGACAGAGATTGCGCAGCACGTCCACGCCGTCGATTCCCGGCATGTTCAAATCGAGCAGGAGAATGTCGGTCTGGCACATGCGGGCGGGGGTCAAAGTCTCCGGTTGGGAGGTATGATCCACTTGGTGTCCGGCGAATGTGAGGTATTCTGCTAAGTCTTCCCGGAAAGCGTCGTCATCGTCGAGGATGAGTATCCGCCGAAGATTTGCGCGTCCGGCACGATGATTGACCGGATCGCGTTCCGCCGACATGGAATCCCTCTTTCGCGGCGCCTAAATATTTTAGATTGCCCAAGGCGTTCCGCTCTTGTCTTTTATATTTCACTCCGGTTGTCACAATGCAAGGCGGCAACTGGTCCGGATTTCGCTCCAAAACGGAATGAGTTGGCCTTGACGAAAAGTCAGGCCAAGCGTGGAGTGCGGCGCAGCACCGATGGCCGCCAATTGATACCGTCCGAATAGGTCCGACGGCAGATGAATCACGTTCTCATTGTCGATGACGAGCCGGAATATCTCGACGAGCTGGTCGAGGCGCTTGGCTTTCGCGGCCTGTCGACCTGCTCCGTGGGGCGCGGCGTGGATGCTCTCGATGTGCTCTCCCGCGATCCCGATATTCGCGTGGTGCTCACCGACATGCGGATGCCGGACATGGATGGTGTCGCCCTGGTGGAAACGATGCTCGGGCGATTCCCCACCCGCGATCTGCGCTTTCTGATGATGACGGGCCATGCCGCCGAGGCCGACATGGCGCGGGCCCGGGAGGTCGGCGTGCTGCGCTGCTTCCCGAAGCCGCTGGCCTTCGATGCCCTGTGCGAGGCGCTGGTCGAGCTTGGAGGCGTCGCCGATGCCCGCAACTGACGCCCCCTCGCGGCCGGACGGCCGCGGCTTCAACCGCGTCACGCTGATGTTGGTCGGGCTCGTCTTCCTCGTCGGCGTCATTCCGCTCGTCGCGGCGCTGGTGCTGTTCCAGCTGCACAGCCAGGCCGAGATGGAGAAGGCGGAGATCTCGGCGCACCGCATGGCGACGCTGCTGATGCGCAGCTTCGAGCAGGCGGTGGAGCCCATCGACGCCCTGCTGCAGAACTTCGCCAGCGGCCACGACACCACCGCCGCTCCCTACCAGATCTACGAGCAGCTGAAGGATTTCAACGTCCCGGCCTCGCTGGTCCAGCTCGCCGTCACGGACAAGAACGGGGTCATGGTCGCGACCAGCCTCGCGCCGCCCGGGCCGGAGAAGGTGGATCTCTCCGATCGCGAGCATATCCGCGTGCACATGGGCAAGGACCCGGCGAAGGGGCAGCTCTTCATCAGCAAGCCGGTGCTCGGCCGCGTCTCCAAGAAATGGACCATCCAGCTCACCCGGCCGCTGAGCGACGCCCAGGGCCAGTTCGCCGGCGTGGTGGTCGCCTCCTATGCCATCAGCGATTTCATCGACTTCTACAAGCAGCTGCGCACCGAGGAGGGCGAGCTGATTGCCCTGATGGGCACCGACGGCATCGCCCGCGCCCGTGCCACCAGCAAGACCAGCTTCGGCGACGACATCTCCAAATCCGCGGCCTTCATCGCCGCCATGCAGAATGGTGGCGGAACCTATCACCAGGCGAGCACCGTCGACGGCGTGGAGCGGGTTGGCTACACCGTGCGATCCGGCAAGTATCCGATCCTCGTCTCCGTCGCCTATTCAACCGATTTTGTCCGCGGCCAGACGGCGGATTTCAAGGCGGCGATCTGGAGCACGGCGGCCGGCCTGTCCATTGCCCTCCTGGTGATGGTCGCGGTGGGCGGCAGCTACCTGAACCTGCAGAAGCGGCTGGAGGCGCAGGAGGTGCAGGCGCTCGCGCGCCTGCGCGAAGCCAACGTGCTCGATGCCATCAGCCGGGTGCCCGGTGTCTCGGTGATGCATGTCACGCCGGACGGCGCCACCGAGATCGGCTCGCCGCCCGACGGCGCGCTCGGATGCCTCATGCGCAACTATCTGGGAAGCCGACGCTTCCGCAGCCTCGTCGACGACATCAAGGAACCCCGCCACATCACCGAGCACCTCTCGGATGGCGAGACCGACCTGGAGGCGGAGATCGTCGTCGCACCTCTACAGGGCATGGACAGGGGCGGCTCCGGTGGCCAGGAAGTGGTGGTCGTCGCCGTCGACCAGACCCAGCGGCGGATGGAGGAGAACAAGCTCTACCAGATGTCCAAGCTCGCCTCGCTGGGCGAGGTGGCGACGGGGCTCGCCCACGAGATCAACCAGCCGCTCGGCGTCATCCGCCTTGCCGCGTCCAACGCGCTCACCGGCATGAAGATGGGGCTGCCGCCCGAGCACCTCGTCTCCAAGCTCGACCGCATCGTGCAGCAGACGACGCGCATGAGCCGCATCATCGACCACATGCGCATCTTCGGCCGCAAGAGCGACGAGCACCTCCAGCCCTCCCGGCCGCTCGATGCGGTGGAGGGCGCATTGCAGGTGGTGGGGGCGCATCTGCGCCTCGACAATGTCGAGGTCCGGACCACGCAGGGGCCGGACATCCCGCAGGTGCTGTGCCGGCAGGACCAGCTGGAACAGGTCATCATCAACCTGATCCAGAATGCCCGCGACGCCATCGTCGAGAGCCGCGCCCGCATCGGCAAGGACTTCGCCGGCCTCATTCACCTCAGCGTCGGCTCCGAGCCCGGCAAGGCGGGCCGCGTGCTGCGCATCCGCGTGGAAGACAATGGCGGCGGCATCCCGGACGAGGTGCGGGAGCGCATATTCCAGCCCTTCTTCACCACCAAGCCGCCCGGCAAGGGCACGGGGCTCGGCCTTTCCGTGAGCTTCGGCATCATCCGCGACCATGGCGGCGCGCTCTCCGTCGAGAACGGGGAGGGCGGCGCGGTCTTCACCATCGAGCTTCCCGCGCTCGAGGAGAAGCCGGCGGCGCAGGCGGTCTGAGGCCCTGCGCGCGGCCGCCTCGGCCGTCGGGGGCATCCTGCGCCGCCGCACTGCCGCTCATTCCATCCGCCCCCGAGAAGGTGCTGCGCGCAGATCCGGCCGTCCCGGCGCGGCTTTGCCGTGCGCTGCGATGCACCATCGAAAGGGGCGGAATTAATCAGTATCACCTCATTTATGGATTTCCTCCGACCACCAAAGCGGCACCAATCTGCGCGATTTCCCGGCAATAAGCCCACATCAGCGCCATTCTGCAGGAATTCTGACGTGGCGCATTGACGGCCGAAATAATCAGTGTACTCCTATTAATGGAGTCCGCCGCAGGCGGGCGCCACAGGAGCAAGCGCCGTCAGGTCGTGTTGCGATCGGGTGCGTCGTCTCCAGGGAACGATAGGGAGACAGGAATGGCTCAGGAGCCGCTCGCCACCAAGGGCAACTACCTCCACATCTACGACTTCACCATCAATCCAGGCGTGGAGGAGGAGTTCATCCGCGAGTTCGAGGACTTCGACTATTCGGATGGAAATCCCATGCACAAGTCGTGGGCGCAGGTGAAGGACGGCGTTCTGCTTCGCGATGAAGAAAATCCACTGCGCTTCTATCTGATCGCCGAGTGGAAGGACATCGAGGAGCACGCCAAGATCCGCAAGATCCTGGCCGAGGAGATCAAGCCCTCCTTCATCCGCCATATCGTTGGCGGCAAGTTCGTGCCGCGCTACGCCAAGGTCGTGTCTTCGACGCCCGACGAGATTCTCGCCAAGGCCGCCGGCTGACGGCTTCCGCCGGCTGACAGCTTCTGCCGGCTGACGTCTTTCGGGCGGCGCCTCGCCGCCCGGTCTCCGGCGATGGCAAAGCTATCGCCGTTCCATGCGTGTGAAGAAAAACAAAACTTCCAGAGTGCGCAAATGGAACTCTACGGTTTCTTCCGGTCGTCCGCCTCCTACAGGGTGCGCATCGCGCTGGCCTTCAAGGGGCTCTCTGCGACGCCGCGTGCCATCAGCCTGCCGAAGATGGAGCACAAGGCCGACGCCTTCGTGCGCCTCAATCCGCAAGGCCTTGTCCCCGCCCTCGTGGATGGCGCGCTGGTGCTCACCCAGTCGCTCGCCATCATGGAATATCTGGAGGAGACGCGGCCCGAGCCGGCGCTTTTGCCGATGGACCCCATCGAGCGGGCCTATGTGCGCGCCTTCAGCCAGGCCATCTGCTGCGACATCCACCCGCTGAACAATGTGCGGGTGCTCAAGCATCTTGATCGCCTCGGCCATGACGAGGCCGCGCGCAATGCCTGGTATGCCCACTGGATCGCCGAAGGCTTCCAGAGCCTCGAGGCGACGCTTGCGACGCGGGGCCTCGGCGGCAGGTTCGTGCTGGGGGACGCGCCCGGCATGGCGGACATCTGCCTGGTGCCGCAGGTGTTCAACGCCCAGCGCTTCAATTGCGACGTGACGCCCTATCCACTGGTGATGGGCATTTACGAGAACTGCATGGCCCTCGATTGCTTCGAGTCCACGCATCCCAAATATCAGGCAGACGCCGCCTAGATTAGAATAGTTCTTTTTCGAGTTATAAAGTTACGCGCCACTCACGTCCCCCTGCCCCGGGAGTAGAGGCATGAAAGCTCTATTGTCGTTCTCGCGTTCCATCGACGCGCTCAATGTCTTCGTTGGCCGCGTGGCCTGCTGGGCCATCTTCGTCGCCATCCTCGTCTCGGCCGCCAATGCGGTGGTCCGCAAGATGTTCGGCGTGTCGTCCAACGCCTGGCTGGAACTGCAATGGTACCTGTTCGGCGCGGTTTTCATGCTCTGCGCGCCGTGGACGCTCCAGCTCAACGAGCACATCCGCATCGACATCGTGGCCTCCCGGCTGAGCCGCCGCGTGACCAACCTCATCGAGGTCGCCTGCATCGTCCTGTTCCTGATGGTGTTTTCGACCCTAATGGTGTGGCTCTCGGTGCCGTTCGTGTTCGACTCGCTGAAGTCCGGCGAGACCTCCACCAATGCGGGCGGGCTCATCCTGTGGCCGGCCAAGGCGCTCATCCTCGTGGGCTTCGCGCTGCTGCTGCTGCAAGGGGTGAGCGAACTCATCAAGCGCATCGCCATCATGCGCGGCGACCTTGCCGAGGCTGCCGGGGCAGACCTGCATGAGGTCGAGGCGGAGCGCATCCTCCATGAACTCGCCAAGGTGGACCCGCGGATCTCGGAAGGGGGCATGCGGCCATGAGGGCGCCTCTTTGCTCGTCGCCCCGCACTGACGTCCGCTTCGCTGAAGGTCTCGCCCGATGATCGAGTTCATCGCCCACAACCTCGCCCCCATCATGTTCGCGACCCTCGTCGTGTTCATGCTGCTGGGCTATCCTGTCGCCTTCGCACTGGCCGCCAATGGGTTGCTGTTCTTCTTCATCGCCGTGGAGCTTTCGCCCTACGCGCCGGACGCGATTACTTTGTCCTGGCCGCTTCTTCAGGCGCTGCCGGAGCGGGTGTTCGGCACCATGGCCAACGAGGTGCTGCTGGCCATCCCCTTCTTCACCTTCATGGGGCTGGTGCTGGAACGCTCCGGCATGGCGGAAGACCTGCTGGAGACCATCGGCCAATTGTTCGGCACGGTGCGCGGGGGCCTTGCCTATGCGGTGATCTTCGTCGGCGCGCTGCTCGCCGCGACAACCGGCGTGGTGGCCGCCTCGGTCATCTCCATGGGCCTCATCTCCCTGCCCATCATGCTGCGCTACGGCTACGACCGGCGCCTCGCCGCCGGCGTCATCGCCGCCTCCGGCACGCTGGCGCAGATCATCCCGCCCTCGCTGGTCCTGATCGTGATGGCCGACCAGCTCGGCCGCTCCGTGGGCGACATGTACGAAGGCGCCTTCCTGCCCGGCCTCATCCTCTCCGGCCTCTATGCGTTGTTCGTGTTCGTGGTGACGATCGTGTCGCCGAAGTCGGCGCCCGGCCTGCCGCGCGAGGCGCTCACCTGCTGCGAGCCCTCCGGCGGGCGCGGCGTGTGGCAGCTTGGCGTGCTGGTCGCCTATTCCGCCGCCGTCGCCACGGTGGTGATGCGCGACACCGGCATCAAGGCGGGGGCGGACTACGCGATCCTCGCCATCTGCACGGCGGTGGTGGTGGCCCTCGTTTCAGCCCTGCTCAATCGCTTCCTCGGCGCGCGGCGGCTGGTGCTCTCCGCCGTCCTCACGGCGGCCTTCGCCGGCGCCTATGTGCTGCTGCGCGAGAGCGGGCATCCGACGGTCGGCCTCATGGCGGACATCATCGCCGCCGGCGCGCTCTATGCCTTCATCGCCGGCGGCGTCGAGCGCTTCACCGGCATGCCTTTGGTCTCGCGCATGGCCGAGCGCGTCACCTTCGTCATGGTGCCGCCGCTGCTGCTCATCTTCCTGGTGCTCGGCACCATCTTCCTCGGCGTCGCGACGCCCACGGAGGGCGGCGCCATGGGCGCGGTGGGCGCCATGGTGCTCGCGGCGCTGAAGCGCCGGCTGGAGAAGAACCCGGCGCGCTTCTCCCTCTCCATCCTGACCCAGGCGACGCAGACGACGGCCAAACTCTCCGCCTTCGCCATCTTCATCGTGGTGGGCGCGCGGGTGTTCTCGCTCACCTTCTACGGCATCAACGGGCATGTGTGGGTGGAGCACCTGCTCACCGGCCTGCCGGGCGGGCAGATCGGCTTCCTGCTGTTCATCAACCTGCTGATCTTCCTGCTCGCCTTCTTTCTCGATTTCTTCGAGCTGGCCTTCATCGTGGTGCCGCTCCTGGCGCCGGCGGCGGACAAGCTCGGCATCGACCTCATCTGGCTGGGCGTGATGCTGGGGGTGAACATGCAGACCTCCTTCATGCACCCGCCCTTCGGCTTCGCGCTCTTCTACCTGCGCTCGGTGGCGCCGAAGACGGCCTATCTCGACCGGCTCACCGGCAAGCGCATGGAGCCTGTGACGTCCGCGCAGATCTATTGGGGCGCCATCCCCTTCGTGGTGATCCAGATGGTGATGGTGGCCCTCATCGCCGCCTTCCCCGGAATGGTGATGCACTACAAGTCCTCGGCGCCCGCCTCCGACCCCGCCGCCGCCCAGCGCCAGCTCGACAGCCTCGATGCCCCCGCGAGCGGCCTCGGCCTGCCCGCCATGCCCGGCCTCGACGATTTGCCGAAGCCCGGCGCCGGGCTCTGACCTCCGTTTGCCGACAGACGCCGACCAGTCAAAAATAAGGGGAATGACAATGAAAAGACGGACTTTCCTGACGAACATCGCCGCCGGCTCCGCTGCCACCCTGGTGGCAGCGCCGGCCCTCGCCCAGAGCCAGCCCACGGTGAAGTGGCGCATGGCGACCAGCTGGCCGAAGAGCCTGGACACCATCTACGGCTCGGCCGTCGCCATGTGCCAGCGCATCGGCGAGCTGACCGAGGGCAAGTTCGAGGTGATGCCGTTTGCCGGTGGCGAGATCGTCGGCGCGACGCAGGTGTTCGACGCCACCAAGAACAAGACGGTGGAGTGCTCCCACACCCTCACTTCCTTCTTCACGGGCAAGAATCCGGCCTATGCCTTCGACGGCGGCATCGCCTTCGGCACCAACGCCCGTCAGCAGAACGCGTGGTATTACTACGGCGGCGGCAAGGCGCTGATCCAGGAGCTGTTCGGCAAGGAGAACATGGTCTCCTTCCCCTGTGGCAATACCGGCGTGCAGATGGGCGGCTGGTATCGCAAGGAAATCAAGACCGTCGAGGATCTTCAGGGCCTGAAGATGCGCATCGCCGGCCTCGGCGGCCGCATCCTGAGCAAGCTGGGCGCGGTGCCGCAGCAGATCGCGCCCGGCGACATCTATCCCTCGCTGGAGCGCGGCACCATCGACGCGGCCGAGTGGATCGGCCCGTATGACGACGAGAAGCTCGGCTTCAACAAGGTGGCGAAGTATTATTACACGCCCGGCTGGTGGGAGGGCAGCGCCCAGATCACCACGCTGACCAACAAGGAAGCCTGGGACGCGCTGCCGCCCGGCTTCAAGGCCGCCTTCGAGACCGCCGCCACCGAGCAGAACCTGATGATGCTCGCGAACTACGACACCAAGAACCCGGAGGCGCTGCGTCGCCTGCTGGCCGCCGGCGTCGAGCTGCGCGCCTTCCCGCAGCCGGTGATGGAGGCCGTCTACAAGGCGACGCTGGAGACCTTCGCGGAACTCGCCGCGTCGAACCCCGATTTCAAGAAGATCTACGAGCCGTGGAAGACCTTCCTGAACGAATCCAACGCCTGGATGCGCGTGGCGGACTTCCGCCTCGACTCCTTCCGCTTCTCCGCGCCCAAGTGGCCGTGAGCGAAACAGTCGCGACCTGAGAACGATGCGGGGCGGCGGCCTCTGCCGCCCTGCCAGCCCAAGATTGAGGGGACGCCATGTCCGTCGACCAGGACACTCGGGATCATGAAACCCATCCCGCCGTCAGCGGCGAAGGCATCGGCGCCCGCGTCCGCCGCAAGGAGGATGCGCGCCACCTGATGGGCCGCGGCCGCTTCGCCGGCGACATCCGCATGCCCGGCATGAGCGACGTCGCCTTCCTGCGCAGCCCGGTGGCCCATGCGCGCATCCTCGCAGTCACCAAGCCGCAGGGGCATGAGGGGGAGGTGTTCACCTCGGTGGATTGCGCTGATGTCGCCGACATCATCACCCGCTCCACCATCCCCGGCTACAAGCTCTCCGCCCATCCGCCGCTGGCGCGCGACAAGGTGCGCTTCGTCGGCGACATCGTCGCCATGGCCTATGCGCCCACCCGCGCCGAGGCGGAAGACATCTGCGAAGCCACCCTTTTCGACTATGAGGAGTTGCCCGCCATCGTCGATTGCGACAGCGGCCGCGCCCCCGGCGCCGCTCTGCTGCACGAGGCGTGGGGCGACAATCTCTTCCTTGAAACCAGCTTCGATTCCGGCGGCATCGAGGAGGTGGCCCGCACCGCCGCGGTGAAGGTGGAGAAGCGCTTCCGCACCGGCCGCCAGTGCATGCACCCCATGGAAGGCAAGGGGCTGGTGGCGTGGTGGGATTTCCAGAACGACACGCTGGTGGTGAACACCTCCACCCAGGTGCCGCACATGATCCGCGCCGGCCTCGCCGAGACGCTGGGCCTGCCGGAAGCGCAGATCCGCATCGCCCCGCCTGATGTGGGCGGCGGCTTCGGCTACAAGTGCCTGCTCCAGCCAGAGGAAGTGCTGGTGGCGTGGCTGGCGATGACGCTGAAGCGCCCCTTCCGCTGGATCGAGGACCGGCGCGAGCATCTCACCGCCGGCGCCAATGCCCGCGAGCATGAATATGTCATCACCGCCTATGCGGACGCGCAGGGCAAGCTGCTCGCCCTCGATGCGGAAGTGGCGGTGAATGTGGGGGCCTATTCCGTGTGGCCCTTCACCGCGTGCCTCGAGGCGGCGCAGGCGGGCGGCAACCTGCCGGGGCCGTACATCTGGCCGCACTATCGCTGCAAGACCTATTCGGTGGCCACCAACAAGCCGCCCTTCGCCCCCTATCGCGGCGTGGCGCGACCGGGCGTGTGCTTCGCCATGGAACTGACCATCGATGCGGTCGCCGCCGCCGTTGGCCGTGAGGCGGTGGACGTGCGGGCGGAGAACCTCGTGCCCGCCTCGGCCATGCCGTACCTCAACATCACCAAGAAATTCTACGACAGCGGCGACTATCCGGCGTCGCTCGCCACCGCCCGCGAAATGATCGGCTTCGACGCCATCCGTGCCCGGCAGCAGGCGGGGGAAAAGGACGGCCGGCGCATCGGCGTCGGCTTCTCCACCTACACCGAGCAGTCCGCCCACGGCACCAAGGTGTTCGCCTCCTGGGGCACGCCTTTGGTGCCCGGCTATGAGCAGGCCACCATCCGCCTCAATCCCGACGGCAGCGCCGACGTGAAGGCCGGCATCCACACCATCGGCCAGGGGCTGGAGACGACGCTGGCGCAGGTGGCAAGCGAGATCCTCACGCTGCCCATCGCGCAAATCCGCGTGACGCTGGGCGACACCGCGACCACGCCCTTCTCCACCGGCGCCTATGCCTCGCGCGGCATGGTGATGGCCGGCGGGGCCGTTTCCAAGGCGGCGCAGAAGCTGGCGGAGAAGGTGAAGGCGCTGGCCGCCCACCTCATGCAATGCGCGGCCGAACAGGTGCGGTTCGAGGGCGGCGCCATCCACGGGCCGACCGGCTCCGTCACCTTCGCCGAGATCGCCCGCGCCTGGTATCGCACTCCGGAGGTTCTGCCCGATGGCGTGGACACCGGCGGCCTGGAAGTGACCGAGGGCTACAAGCCGGACGTGGACACGGGCCTCTTCTCCTATGCCACCCACGCGGCCCTCGTGGCGGTGGACGTGAAGACCGGCGCGACGGAAATCCTTGATTACGTCGTGGTGGAGGATTGCGGGCGCATGGTGAACCCCATGATCGTCGAGGGGCAGGCCTATGGCGGCGTCGCCCAGGGCGTCGGCACGGCGCTGTTCGAGGAAAGCACCTACGATTCCGAGGGCCAGCCGCTCGCCTCCACCCTCGTGGATTATCTGCTGCCCGGCCCCACCGAACTGCCCAAGGTGCGCATCGCCCACACCGAGACGCTTTCGCCCTTTTCCGCCCACGGCATCAAGGGGGTAGGGGAGGGCGGCGCCATCGCCCCGGCGGGGGCGATCGTGAACGCCATCAACGATGCGCTGAAGGATCTTGGCGCCACCCTGTGCGAGATCCCCGCGACGCCGGAGCGGGTGCTCGCGGCGCTGGCCGAGGCGCGTCGCGCGAATAACGGACGGAGCGCCGCATGAAGCCCGCAGCCTTCGACCTCACCCTCGCGACCTCCCTCGATCAGGCGCTCTCGGTGCTGGCGGGGGAGGGCGCAAAGCCCGTGTCCGGCGGCTGCTCGCTGGGGCCCATGCTGAACCTGCGCCTCGCCCGCCCCGCCGCTCTGGTGGACCTGCGCCGTGTGGGGGAGCTGCGCACGCTGGAAGGCAGCGCGACCCATCTCGACATCGGCGCCGGCTGGACCCACGCGGAGATCGAGGACGGCGTGGTGCCGGATGTGACCGGCGGCCTGATGCGCCGCGTCGCCCACGGCATCGCCTATCGCGCCGTGCGCAATCGCGGCACCATCGGCGGCAGCATCGCCCATGCGGACCCCGCGGCGGACTGGATCAGCACCATGACCGTGCTGGACGCGAGGCTGCTCATTCGCGGGCGCGCCGGTACCCGGACCTGCGCCATGGCCGACTTCATGCTGGCGGCCTACACCACCACGCTGGAGGCGGACGAGATCATCACCGCCATCCGTGTGCCGGTGCTCTCCGCCGGAGCGAAGACGGGCTACCACAAGGTGTGCCGCAAGACCGGCGAATTCGCCCAGGCCATCGGCGCCGTGGTGCTGGATGCCGGGCGTGGTCTTGCCCGCGTGGTGGCGGGCGCCGTGGAAGCGCCGCCGCTGGTGCTGGTCGGGGCCGGGGAGCGGCTTAAAGCCGGTGATATCGCGGGGGCACGCACCGCCGCCAACGACGAAATCGAAGCCGCGCTGGCGGGCCATCCGGAGGCGTTCCGCGCGCTCCATCAGGTGGCCGTGGACCGCGCCTTCAGCGATGCGGGGCTCGCATGAACGCCATCACCCTCACCGTCAACGGCCAGCGCCTGTCCCGTCAGGTGGAGCCGCGCACCCATCTCGCCGATTTCCTGCGCGAGGAGCTGAACCTCACCGGCACGCATCTCGGCTGCGAGCAGGGCGTGTGCGGCGCCTGCACCGTGCTCATCGACGGCAAGCCCCAGCGCTCCTGCATCGCCTCCGCCGCTGCCTGCGACGGGGCAGACATCCGCACCATCGAGGGCTTCGATGGCGATGCGCTGATGGGCGAGCTGCGCGAGGCCTTCTCCGTCCATCATGCCCTCCAGTGCGGCTTCTGCACGCCGGGCATGCTCATCTCCTCTCGGGACATCGTGAGCCGCCTGGGGGAAACGTCCGAGCGCACCGTGCGCGAGGAGCTGAGCGGCAATCTCTGCCGCTGCACCGGCTATGTGGGCATCGTGAATGCCGTGTGTGCCGTCTCGGCCGGCAAGGCTCCGTGCGCACAGGCGGCGGCGGCCGGCATCGCGGCGGCTGCCGCGCCCGCGCCGGTGGCTGCTGCGGCTTCCGCTGTGAAGGCCGCGTCGGCGTCGGCCCCGGCGGCGGTGGGCGCGGGCGGCAGCGAGATCCGCCAGAACCTCACGGTGGATGCCGCGCCGGAGGTCGTCTGGCCGGCGCTGAAGGACATCCACCTCATCGCCCGCTGCCTGCCCGGTGCCGAGGTCACGGCCTTCGACGGGGAGCGGCTGGAGGGCCGCATGGTCGTCACCTTCGGCCCCATCAAGGCGGCCTTCGGCGGCGACGCCACCGTGACCTTCGACGACGCCGCCCGCACGGGCCTCGTCAACGGCTCCGGCCGGGATGGCGGCTCCGGCTCAAGAGCCCATGGCGAGATCACCTTCGCCCTGAAGCCGGTCGGCACCGGCAGCGCCATCGACCTCTCCCTGCGCTACCGCATCTCCGGCCCCCTCGCCCAGTTTTCACGGGGGGCACTCGTGCAAAATCTCGTCTCACACCTGACGGGGGTGTTTGCGGCCAATCTCGCCGCCGCCCTGAAGGGGGAGGCGCCGACCGCTGCGACGGGACTCTCGGCAACCGGCATTTTCAAAGTGGTACTGGCAACGTGGTGTGAACGGGTGAAAACCTGGGTGGAACGCCGCCTGAACTGATGTGGAATGTGCGAATGCCGGGTGTCTTGTCGCCCGAAAATACAAAGTATACTGATTAAAATCGCCGGAAACGGTGGGAGGACGCGATGGGCTTCAGGAAGGTGGCGGAACTCGACGCGCTGCGCGACGGCGGCGTCACCGGCGTCGAGGTGGATGGTGTCCCTATCGCCTTGTTCCGTATGGGAAACGAGGTTCACGCCACCCACGGCATCTGCACCCACGCGCTGGCCTTCCTGAAGGACGGCTATGTGGAGGACGGCACCATCGAATGCCCCCTCCACCAGGGCGTCTTCGACATTCGCACCGGCCGTGCCCTATGCGCCCCTCTCACCCAGGACCTCGCCACCTATGCCGCCAAGGTGGAGGGCGGCGCGGTGTTGGTGGACCTCGATAGCGCCAGCGAGAGCCCTTCTGCCGCCGGACCGCTGGACGAGGCTCAAGCAACTGAAAACACTGGCGGAAGCTCCCTGCCTCTGGTCATCGCCGGGGCCGGACAGGCCGCCGCCGCCGCCATCCGCTCAGCACGGGCGGCCGGCTTTTCGGCTCCCATCCACCTCGTCGGCGCCGAGCCGCATCTGCCCTATGAGCGGCCTCCGCTCTCCAAGGAAGCGCTCGGCGACGCCTTCGATCGCGCGTCCGCCTGCCGTCTTCCCCCCGCCGACGTGGCGGCGCTGGGCGTGACCTTCCATCCGGGCGTACGCGTCACAACCGTCGATGCAGCTGCGCACATCGCAACCCTCTCGGATAACACGCAAATTCCCTATGGCGCCCTGCTCATCGCCACCGGCGGGACGGCCCGGCGCCTCGGTATTCCCGGCGATGATCTGCCGGGTGTTCACCACCTGCGAACCCTTGAGGATGCGCAGGCCATCGCGGCGTGCCTGGCGTCCGCGCGCACGGTCGCGGTCGTGGGCGGCGGCTTCATCGGATTGGAACTCGCCTCTGCCGCCCGGGCGCGCGGCCTCAAGGTCGTGCTGCTGGAGCGCGAGGGAGAGCTGATGTCGCGCCTCCTGCCGCCGGCCCTCGGCGCGGCCTTCCGGCGGCTTGCCGAAGCCCATGGCGTCGAGGTCCGACGCGATGTTGCGGTGGAAGCCATCACTGCGCGGGACGGGGCTCTGGCCCTTGCGACCACGAGGGGCGAGCTCGTCGCCGACACCGTGTTCGTGGGTGTCGGCCTTGTGCCGGAGACCGACCTCGCAACCCTTGCCGGCTGCGAGGTTGCGGGGGGCATCGTGGTGGATTCGGCGGGCCGCACCACCGTCGAGGGCATATGGGCCGCCGGCGATTGTGCGCTCCATCATGCGCCCCTCAACGGCCGGCGCGGCCGGCTCGAAAGCTGGCAGAATGCCGAGGAGCAGGGCGCCGCCGCCGGCCGCAGCATCGCCGGTGACGATACCGCGCGCGCCGATAAGGCGCCGTGGTTCTGGACCGACCAGTTCGGCCTCAACATCCAGATGCTGGGTGTGCCGGGCACCAGCGATGAAGTGGCGTTGACCGGCACCGACGGCACTGCAGGCGCGGTCCATCGCACCCTCGCGGACGACGGGCGCGTGACCTCCGTCATTGCCTTCTCCGACGCCGCTGCCATCCGCGCCGCCCGCGCGGAATTGGCATCCGACACCCCCTTCGACCTTGCCGCCCACGGCGCGCGTCTTCTTGCGCCCCAAGAAACCAATCCCACGCCAATCGATCCCGAGGAGGACGACATGAGCGCGAGCCCCGACGTCCAGTTCGCCAAGAAATATGTGTGGCCGCAGGAAGGCCTCTCCATCATCCCCGACTGGGTCTACACCGACGAGACCGTGTACCAGCGCGAGGTGGAGCGCATCTTCCACGGCCGCACCTGGAATTTCGTCGCGCTGGAATGCGAGATCGAGAATCCCGGCGACTTCATCCGGTCCAATGTCGGCCCTACCCCCGTCGTGGTCGCCCGCGCGGAAGATGGGACGATCCACGTCTTCGAGAACCGCTGCGCCCATCGCGCGGCCGAGTTCTGCCGCGATTTGTCGGGCAATGCCAAGGAGTTCGTCTGCCCCTATCACCAGTGGTCCTACGACCTGAAGGGCAACCTCGTGGGCGTGCCCTTCCGCCGTGGGGTGGACGGCAAGGGCGGCATGCCGAAGGACTTCAAGCCGGCCGACCATGGTCTCAAGCAGCTCAACGTCACCACCCATCGCGGCGTCGTCTTCGCCTCCTATGCCGACGGCATGGAGAGCTTTCCCGAGTATCTCGGACCTGAGGTGCTGCGGGAGTTCGAGGCCACCTTCGACGGCCGCAAGCCCAAGCTGCTCGGCCATTATCGCCATAGCCTGCCGGGCAACTGGAAGCTCTATCACGAGAACCTCAAGGACCCCTATCATGCAACCCTGCTGCACACCTTCCTAGTCACGTTCGGCCTGCTGGTCGCGGGCAACAAGTCGCTGATGTTGGCGGACCCCTCGGGCCGGCACGGGGTGATGGCCTCCGCAAAGTCGGACACCACCCACATCGACGCCGACAAGAAGAAGGAGATGCGCGCCTACAAGGAGGGCATGACCCTTGAGGAGCCGCGCTTCATGGACTTCATCGACGAGTTCGACAGCCCGTGGTCTGTCACCATGGCGACCATCTGGCCGAACCTCATCGTACAGCGGGAGATGAACACGCTGGGCATCCGCCACATCGTGCCGACGGGGCCGAACGAATTCATCATGAAATGGACCATGTTCGGCTTTGAGGGCGACGACGAGGAGATGACCCGCCATCGCCTGCGCCAGGGCAACCTCATGGGGCCGGCCGGCTTCCTGGGGCTGGAGGACAACGAGGCCATCAAGTTCGTGCAGGACGGCATGCTCGGCGTGCCCGGCGGCGAACATCTGGTGAAGCTCGACCCCGCCACCGAGGCCGGCACCGCCGACACGCTGATCTCGGAAGCCGCCATCCGTGCCATGTACCGCCACTGGCGCGACGCCATGGGCATCGCCTGAGGAGGTGCGAACATGCTGAACCCTTCAAGCGCCAACGCGCCTTCCCGTGACGATCTCATCGACGCGCTGCTGCTGAAGGCGGAGGTGGAGGCCTTCAACGAGGCCTATGCCTCCGCCCTCGACGAGCAGCGCCTCGCGGACTGGGCCGAGATGTTCACCGTCAACGGCTTCTACAACATCATCTCGCGCGAGAACTACGACCGGAAGCTGCCAGTCGGCCTCATCTATTGCGAGAACCGCGGCATGATCCGCGACCGCGCCTTCGCGCTGGAGAAGACCGCCATGTTCGCGCCGCGCTATCTGCGGCACATGGTGGGCGATCTAAAGGTCGCCGAGGCGGCGGATGGCAGCATCGATGCAACCGCGAACTATGTGGTGTTCCAGGTGCTGTTCGACCGGCCGGACGCCACCATCCATCAGGTGGGTCGCTACATCGATCGCTTCGTGCGGGAGGAGGGGGGACTCAAGCTCGCCTCGCGTATCTGTATCTATGACAGCCTGCTCATCGACAACGCCTTGTGCATCCCGGTGTGAGCATGGAACGTCACATGGGAGAGAGCGCGGTCGCGCGCCTTGCTGTGGCCCATTCTTCCGGTACGCAGCGGGTGATGGAAACGGTTGAAGGTGCGCTGGCACGTGCGGAGGCGGCGCAGGTCGGCTTCAACTGCTTCGCCACCCTCGATGGCGCGGGGGCCCGCGCCGCGGCGGCGGACATGGACGCCCGCATCGCCGCCGGAAAGACGCCGGGGCCGTTCACCGGTGTGCCGGTCACGGTCAAGGACATCCTGGACTGTGCCGGCCTGCCGACACGCTGGGGATCGCTTCTGTTCGCCGAGGTCCAGCCCGCGGCCTCGGATATCGCTGCCGTGGCGCGGCTCAGGGCGGCGGGCGCCATCATCATCGGCAAGACGACGACGACAGAATTCGCCCATTCGCCGCTCGGGTCGTCGCCCCTTACGGGCCTGACGCTCAATCCCTTCGCGCCGGACCTCACCTGCGGCGGGTCCTCCTCCGGTGCCGGAGCGAGCGTCGCGCTGGGGGTGACGCCGGTGTCGCTCGCCACCGACGCCGGCTGCTCGAGCCGCCTGCCTGCCGCCGCGACGGGGACATATGGCTTCAAGCCCACCCTCGGCCTCGTGCCGCACGAGCGGGTGCCGGATGCCTTCGGCAGCTTCATCCATCTCGGGCTGATCGCCCGCAGCGTGGCCGATATCGCGGCGACGCTGCCCGTGATCGCCGGCCCATTACCAGCCGACCCCTGGAGCCTGAGGGCGCCGCCGCTTGCCCCGGCAGCGGCCGGCCTGGAGGGTGCCCGCGTGCTCTTGTGGATGCGCGCCGGCAATGCCCGCGTCTCACGCGAGGTCGAGGCGGCGACCCGGGCGGCTGCGCGCGCACTGGAGCGGCTCGGCGCAGTGGTGGTCGAGGAGGACTACGCCCTCGCCGCGCCCGATCCCATCTGGAGCACCCTGCAGCAGACCAATTGGGCGCTGCGTTTCGCCTCGACCTCCGCAGAGGATTTCGCGCGGCTGTCGCCGGCGCTGCGGGCCGGGATCGAGGCTGCGCGGGGCTTCAGCGCGCTCGACCTGATGCAGGCGCAGGTGGCACGCGCCCAGTTGTTCCGGGGGGTGCAGGCGAAGTTCGCGCAGTACGACTTCATCCTCACCCCCTGCCTCTCCGCACCGCTGGTCGCCGCGGACTTCGACCTCTCCGAGCCGCTGGTGATCGACGGCGAGGCGGTCGGTCCGCTGCGGGCGGAATGGACTTCGGCCCTGTCCCTGTTCGACCTTTCCGGCCACCCCGCGCTCGCCGTTCCAGTGGGGCTTGCGGAAAATGGCGGTCCGCTCGCCGTGCAACTGGTGGGACGGTGGAACGCCGACATGGCGCTGCTTTCGGCCGCTGCGGGCCTTGCGGCCGAGATGCTCCCGCCAGTTTGTCCCGCAGCGGGGCTTTCCATCTGAGATCTCCCGCAGCCGGGCGACCGGCTGCGGGAGATGTGTCCTATTTCCCGGATGCGATACGGCTGGACAGGGAAGTATCGATCAGGTCATTGGTGAAATAGCTCGGGGCAGCCTGACCTGCAGGCACCAGCCCGCCTTCCGCCAGCACGTCCAACGCCTTCGTCCAATCGGCCTCGGCCATGATGCCCATGGGCTTGTCCTGGGTGGCCGGGGTGGAGACGAAGTCCTTAAGCACGTCGATCTGCTGCCGCAGGATGGCCGGATTGAGCTTGGCGTTCGGTCGCGCCTCCATGATCGCCGCGACGGCCTCGTCCTCGTGCCCGTTCATGATGTAGGTCCACATGCCGGCAACGATGCTGGAGAAGCGGCGCAGCGCGTCGGCCTTGGCCGCGATGGTCTTCTCCGTTGCGAACAGGCCGAAGCTGGGGAAGGTCAGACCGTAGGTCGTGAAGTTGATGGTGTTAGACGGGCGCTGGGCGTTCACCACCGGCAGGATGAACGGCACGGTGGAGAAGACCCCGTCCGAGCGTCCGGCCATGTAGGTGCCGCCCTTTGCGGATGCATCCACCGCAATCAGCTCGACGTCCGAGCGCTTCAGGCCGCCCGCCGCCAGGAAGCGATCGATGAAGGGCGCTTCCAGCGAGCCCGCGGTGAAGGCGAGCTTCTTGCCCTTCAGGTCGGCCGGACCGTTGATGCCGCTGTCCTTCGGAACGAGGAGGCCGATGTCGTTCTGGCGCACGAAACCGGCAATGGCCTTCACCGGCAATCCTTTGGCGCGCGCAATGGCCATGGGCGCGAGCGAGGCATGGCCCACGTCGTACTCGCCATTGCCGACGATCTGCACGGTGGACACGGAGCCGTTGCCATCCACCAGCTCCACGTCGAGCCCATTGGCGGCGAACAGGCCCTTCTTCGCGGCAAGGTGGAAGGGGGCATGGTTGCCCCACGGCGTCCAGTCCAGCCGGACACGGATCACATCCGCTGCATGCGCCGGTAATACAATCAGCATACAGCCTATAATTGATGCAAGGAGGGTCGGGGCAGACAGTCCAAACATTGGGTTGATCCTTTTTTGATGCTGTTTTTCTGTGTTCCTGCCTCACGGGAAAAGCCCGTATCGAGCGTGGTGCAGTGTGGTACACTGCACGAAACGTGCCCTTGGTAGGAAGCCTCTTCCGGAGCGGGAGTCGACAAAAGGTGCTGGCGCTTGCCGGCGCGCCGGTGGTTGTGCTCCCATCTCTTCCAGCCAGGGCGTCATGCAGCGCAATTCAGTCTCGCGCCGCCGATCGAGGAAGATGGAAGGTGAGGCCTTGAAGGGGAAGGACATGACGGCTTCCGGCGCCCTGGACGCAAAATCCGCCCCCGGTCGAGATGCGGCGCGTCGGCGGAGTGTGGAGCGGAAGATCCAGGAGACCAAGCCGTCCCCGGAACAGCGGCTGGCAGAGGCGCCGAAGCAGGCCGCCTCCTCGGTCGGGATGGATGCAAAGGTGCAGGAGATGCCGCCCCTGCGCGATGCTTCCTCCCCGACCATGCCGCTCTGGGAACGTCCGGGCTATCTCGTCCGCCGGCTGCATCAGATCCACTCCGCGATCTTCTTGGAGGAGTGCAAGGCCTTCAACATCACGCCTGTGCAGTACGGCCTGATGACCACGTTGCTTCAGCATTCCGGCAGCGACCAGCGCACCATCGGCGTCGAGGTGGGTATCGACCGCACCAATGTCGCGGATGTGCTGGAGCGGCTTTCCGAGCGCGGCCTCGTCCGTCGTGAGCGTTCAGAGACGGACCGGCGCGCCATGAATGCCTTCCTCACTGAGCAGGGACGGGCGTTGGTGGGCGAGATGTACGGCGCCATGGTTCGCGCCCAGCAGCGCCTGCTGGAGCCGCTCGATCCGGAATATCGCTCCGCCTTCCTCGCCATGCTGACCCAGCTGGTGGAGGGCAACAATCATTACAGCCGTGCCGAGCTGAAGGTCGATTTCAAGGTCCGCCGCCGTCGGGGTCAGGAAGAGGAGTGAGCGAGGGCGGGGCTGCTGGCGGCTGCCGCTCGCTCCCGGTTTCGAGCGCCTCCATTTGACACGTCGCGGAGCGGACGTAACTATATGGTTAGATAACTCGCGGCGGGTTGCCCCGCTGATGAGATCTGCCTCGCCCTGATGCGCGCCAACGCGTTGGGGCGGAAGCGAATCGACAAGGCCCGCACATCATACGGGCTGGGTGGAGCGGGAGGATAAGATGGCGCTCAAGGCGAGATTTGGCGCGTGGCTGGGTGGGGCGGCGGTGCTTCTGTGCACGACCCTTTCGGCCGCGGCGGCGGATAAGGTGACGCTGCTGCTGAACTGGTACAATTACGGCGAGCATGCGCCCTTCTACCTCGGCATCGAGAAGGGATACTTCCCCGCCGAGGGCATTGAGCTTTCCGTCGAGGAGGGCCGCGGCTCCGGCGCGACCGTTCAGGCGGTGGCGGCGGGCTCCGCGACGTTCGGCTATGCGGATTTCGGCACCATGGTGAAGGCGGCCGTCAAAGGCGCGCCCATCAAGGCCGTGGGCATCATGCTGCAGAAGAGCCCCATGGCCGTCCAAGGCTTCGCGGACAAGAACATCCGCACCCCAAAGGACATGATCGGCAAGACTGTCGTCTATACACCCGGAGACAGTTTTTCCCAGCTGTGGCCGGCACTTCTGAAGGTCAACGGCATTCAGGACAGCCAGGTGAAGGTCATCACCGGTGATGCCGCCACCAAGCGCAACGCGGTGATTTCCGGCCAGGCGGACTTCCTCCTCGGCAATGTCAACGACCAGAAGCCGCTGATCGAGGAGGCCACCGGAAAGCCTGTCTACGCCATGCTTTTCGCCGATTTCGGCGTCAACACCGTGAACGGCTCGGTCATCGTGCGGCCCGATCTTCTGGAGAAGAATCCCGACCTCGCCAAGCGTTTCCTGCGCGCGTTGCAGAAGTCTGTCGCCGAAGCCAAGGCGAATCCGCAGGCGGCTGTGGACGCCATGCTGAAGGTGAACCCAAAAGCAGGTAAACGCGAGACCCTTCTCGCCAGCTGGACTGTCACTCTCCCGCTTCTCCACACGGCCCTCACCGAGAAGAAGCCGCCTTTGTGGACGGACCCCAAGGACATCACCGGAACCTTGGACATCCTCACGAAATACTCGGGCGTGGACCTCGATCCCGCCAAGGGCGCGAAGTTCTACACCAACGACTTCCTCCCGAACTGACAGCGATATCGGTGCTGTCAGGCCCCCTTTCACCAGGGGTATCGGTGCCGTTCGGGAGAGAGTCAGTCGACACATGCCGAGGCCCCCGCTGCGTGCGGGGGCCGAGCCGTCGCCAACCCGGCCCGACCCGCGCCCGCAAAATCACCTAACTGGATAGTTACCAAGAGGAGCCCCCATGGTCGCCGGCACCGCCCGCCTCTATGCCATCATCGGCGATCCCGTCGGCCATGTGCGCACGCCGCTCGTGTTCAATGCGTATTTCGCCGAGCACGGCATCGATGCCGTCTGCGTGCCTATTCACATCCGCCCCGACGAACTCGAAACCGCGATGGCGGGCCTCAAGGCCATCGCCAATCTGGATGGCTTCATCGTCACGGCGCCGCACAAGGCGCGGGTGGCGGGCATTGTAGACCGGCTGGTGGGGGACGGGGATAAAGTGGGCGCGGTGAACACCGTGCGGCGGGAGGCGGATGGCAGCTTCACCGGCACCATGCTGGATGGCCACGGCTTCGTCGCCGGCCTCGCCAAGGCGGGCTGGGGGCCGGAGGGCAGATCCGTCTACATCGCCGGCGCCGGCGGGGCGGCGAGCGCCATTGCCTTCGCGCTGGCGGGGGCGGGCATGGCGCGGCTCACGCTCTTCGATCGCACGCCGGCCATCGGGCAGGCGCTGCTCGCGCGGGTGAAGGCGGCCTACCCGCACATCGAGACGGCCTTCGGCACGCGCGACCCCTCCGGCCATGATCTGGCGGTGAATGCGACGCCGCTGGGCCTTGAGCCGGAGGATCCCTTCTCCTTCGACGTGGAGAAGGCGGACCCTGAAACCCTCGTCGCCGAGGTGCTGATGAAGCCGGAGACGACGGCCCTCCTCCACGCCGCCGCCGCGCGCGGCTGCGCCATCCACCAGGGCAAGCACATGCTGGATGGCCAGCGCGATCTGATGATGGCCTATTTCGGCCTCGCGCCACAGGCGGCCTCATGAGCCCGGAAGACGCCGCCCGCCTCGCCGGCCTGCTCCACGCCGCGCGGCAGGAGGGCCGCCTCGTCGATCTGCCGGCCGACGCCCGCCTGCCCACGACGACGGAGGAGGCCTATCAGGTGCAGGCGGAGATCGTCCGCCTCTACGGGCAAACCATCCTTGGATGGAAGGTGACGGCGCTGAAAGAGGAGGACCGCGCGGCCTATGGCGGCACGCGGCCGGTGGCCGGCCCGCTGCTCTCCGGCTGGGTTTTTCCGTCGCCCGCTGAGGTTCCGCTCTCCCGCTTCATCGCGCCGCTGCTGGAATGCGAATTCGCCTTCCTGCTGGGGCGGGACCTTCCCCTGCGCGAGGCGCCCTACACGCTGGAGGAGATCGCCGACGCGGTGGCCGCGCTCCTCCCCGCCTTCGAGATCGCCGATGGCCGGGTGCCGCCGGATGCGCCCGGCGCCCTGCGCCTCGCCGACAGCATGGGCAACGGCGCCTTCATCCCCGGCACGCCGCTGACCGACTGGCGCGCCCTCGACCGGGCCGGCCCCGTCACGCTCGTCATCGACGGCAGGACCATCGAGACCGGCAGCGGCGCCCGCATCCTCGGCGACCCCCTCAAGGCCGTCCAGCACCTCGCCAACGCCCAGCCTTTGTGCGCGCCCCTGCTGGCCGGTCAGATCGTGACGACCGGCACGGCGACGACGCCGGTGCGGCTGGAAGGGGTGGGCCGGGTGGAGGCGGATTTTGGGGCGGTGGGGGTGGTGGCGCAACGAACCAAGCCGACAGTTTGATAAACGAGTGAAAACTTCAACGAGATTGGTCGAAGCTGAGCCCGCCGCTGTCCGAGATTGGATAAGCGACAAAATGTCTCGCGCTATCTAGATGTCGCTCCTCAAATGATATGTTGGTCTGGTCGGCTCACCGTCGCACATGTTAATGATACTAGCCGGAGCATCGATTCATTCGATCCAACCTTGCGGCGCGGCAGTCTGCGTGATCAATATGTAGTGAAATAGGTGGAGGGAGTATTGTCATTCAGAATTAAGGAGTCGGCGGAAGTTGTGCGCTGTAGTCGCTTCCCAAATACAAAAAGAGTAGCGCATTTTTTACCTCGGGCGCAGTTAGTATCGCTTGATGCCTACTCCAGAGCGGATCTAGCCCAAGCGGCGCGTTCTAAAAACCATAACAAGTCGCTGGAGATTGCCGCCACGATCGATCATGAACTCACTCATTGGGCGGATGTTGTCGGGACGCTCTGGGGAAGAGGGTTTATGGTGCGCGTCTATGATGCATATCGGCTTCTGGGCCGGAGGAATCGTGATGGGTCGGAGGTCGATTTTGCAAAATTGATAGCCATTTATGATGAGGAGCGGAGGCTGTTACTGCCAAGGTATTATAGGGTGGTAAATGATGAGCAGCCAAAACATGGTGTTCAGAAGCCATGGTTGATTGGACTATCTGTCGGATTAGAGATTGATACATTTGGTTATTTAGATATGGAAAGGCCGATAATATTTGTCAGATTTAATGACAGAGAAACAAGCTCAAACTTAATTCGCCAACCTTTAACCGTAGGCGCTTTGCTTGAAACAATTGCCGTAGCGTCAGAATATGATTCAATATTTACATATATAAATGAAAATGTACCGCCTGATGAAAGGTTTGTTGAGATAAATATGCAAAATAGATATCTTACTGAGCGTTTTTACGATCCTGAATTAAGTTTATATTCCGCAGCTGTTCATGTATTCTCGCACTACAGCAGGGTGATTGAGCCGCCTATCGCGTATCGATGTGCAGCTATTCTATCTCATTTGTGTCTTAATCTTGCGGATGAACATTTTGATGGCATCTTGTTGCCTAGTTCGATGGCCGCATGGAGTGAACGTTTCCCTGCATTCAAGCGCAGAAGGGACAGGGGCTTTGCCTTTACCGTGGTTTGCAGCAATCTTGAACAATGGCGCGATGGTCAGAACGATGGGAATTGGATCGATGCAGCGCTGCGGGCCTCGGGACTGCCAGATGCCAAAGCGATTATGGGCCAAGCCATCGAGATAATGTCCAATCAAGAATGTCAGGCTAAGGGTTTTCCCTTCGATGCAACAGAAGCATATATGCTTGAGCTTGGAGGCGCGACAGCAAAGATTCGGGCAGAGAGTCCGATATTCGGCTTGAAGCGCTCTATGGCTACGTTGAGGATAGTGCCGCCAATGGTAGACGCCGATGGCGAAGTAGTCGTTTGGCCCAAGAATGAATTCGATTTTTCGCGATATAATGCGGAGGACATGACCAATCTAGACTGGGCCCTTGAAGGCTATATTCGTAACTTGGTCGATGGATGCCGTATTTAAGCATCCTACATTGTTGTTCACCCAAACCGCCCCTCCCGCCCCTCCTGAAACGCGGTAATCCCCTCCTGCCGGCCCCGGTCGCTCATGCAGATCACGTGCAGTTCGTTCTCGTGGCGGATGCCGGCGTCCAGCGGCATGGAGAGGGCGGCGCGGGTGGCGGCTTTGACGGCCTGGGTCGCGAGGGGGCTGAAGCTGGCGATGCGCTGGGCCAGCGCGGTGGCGTGGGCGTCGAGGGCGTCGTCGTCCACCACCTCCTCCACGAGGCCGATGGCGAGCGCGCGCGCCGCATCGATGGTGTCGCCGGAGAGCAGCAGGCGCATGGCCTGCCCGTAGCCCACGAGGCGCGGCAGCATCTGGGAGGCGCCGCCGCCGCCCACCCAGCCGCGCGTCACCTCCGGCGCGCCGAATTTCGCGGACGTGCCGGCGATGCGGATGTCCGCCCCGAGCGCGATCTCCAGCCCCCCGCCCAGCACCCAGCCGCGCAGCGCGGCGATGACGGGCTTTCGCATGTCGCGCACCACGGCGGCATATTCGATGCGGTTGCGGAAGGCCCAGAGATCCGTAATCTCGCCGAGGGCATTCATGTCCGAGCCGGCGGAAAACGCCTTCTCCCCGCCGCCGGTCAGCAGCACCACGCGCACTTGATCGTCCGCATCCAGCGCCGCGCAGGCCGCCGCGAGGTCGCGGGCCATGGCGGGGGTGATGGCATTGTGCTTGCGCGGCCGGTCGATGACGAGGCGCGCCACATGCCCCTCGCGAACCACGCGGATGGCGCCGTCGGTGTCGCTCATGCTTTTTCTCCCGTGTGCGCGCGGGCGGAGCGGCGCTCCACCTCCTCGAAGATGGCGGAGACATCGCGGTCCGTGCCGCCATGGGCCATCATGTCCGTGAACAGGCCGGCGAGGGTGTCGAGCAAGGTGAGGCTCAGCCCCATCTCCCCCGCCAGCGCCTGCGCCGTCTTCAGGTCCTTCAATTGATACTGCGCCGGGGAGCCGGGCACGAAATCCCGCGCCGCCATGCGCGCGCCGTGGAGGTTCAGCACTTTCGAATCGCCGAAGCCGCCCATCAGCGCCGCGCGCAGGTTTTTAAGGTCCGCCCCGCCCCTGGCCGCGAAGGCGAACGCCTCCGCGACGCCGGCCATGGCCGCGCCGACGATGATCTGGTTGGCGAGCTTGGCGAGCTGGCCCGTCCCCACCGGCCCGATGCGTGTCGCCCGGCCCATGGGGGCGAAGAGGGGGGCAAGGTCCGCGATGGTGGCTTCATCGCCCCCCGCGAGGATGGCGAGGGTGCCCTCCCGCGCCCCCACCTCGCCGCCGGAGACGGGCGCGTCCACGTATCGGATGTTTCGCGCGGCAGCGGCTTCCGCCTGCGCCCGGCAGGTCTCGACGGGGATGGAACTCATCACCACCAGCGCCGCGCCCGGGGGGAGGGCATCGAGGGTGGGGCCGGAGAACAGGACCTCGTCGATCACCGCACCCGTGGAGAGCATCACCACCGCCGCCGCTGCGCCCTTGAGGGCTACGGCGGGCGTCTCGGCGATGGTGGCGCCGCAGGCGAACAGCGGCTCCGCCTTCGCCCGGCTGCGGTTCCAGGCGGCGACGCGGAAGCCGGCCTCGGCGAGCCGCCGCGCCATGTGGCCGCCCATGATGCCGGTGCCGAGGAACGCGATCCGCGCGCCGGGTGCGATTTCGGGCATGGTTTCCTCCCGAGTGACTTAAGCGGTCTTCGCCGCCTTCTTCACCGCCGCGAGCTGCTTGAATTCTTCGGACTTCTTGTAGAACGCATCCAGCGGATAGCAGCCGGAGACGATGCCGTTGCGCGGCGCGGAGGTGCAGTCGGAGAAGGTGCGGCACACCTTCTTCTTCTGGAAGGCGCGGCCATGGAGCACGTCCAGCGGCAGATCGGGATAGGAGAGCACCATGCGGCCGAGGCCGACGAAATCCGTCCAGCCCTGCCGCACCACCGCCTGCGCCACGTTGGGCAGGAATTCCTGCAGATAGGTGTAGCCCGAGCCCACCAGCGTGAAGTCCGGGAAGCGCGCCTTCAGCGCCCGCACCACCTCCAGATGGCGCATCACGCCCAGCAGCGGGTCTTCCGGCGGCTGGTAGCCATCGGAGGGCGGATAGCTCGCGGGGCGCGTGACGTGGGGATTGTAATAGGGGCTGCCCAGCGTGACGTTGACGAGGTGGATGTCGAGCGCCCGCAGCACCTCGAACACCTCGAAGGTCTCGTTGAGGTCGTAGGCCGTGGGGTCGCCCGCATCCGTGCCGAAGCCGTAGACGTAGGGCAGGGCGCCGGCCGCATTCTCCGGCACGCCGGGGCCGAGAATGCCGGGCACGCTCGCCGCCGGATCGGGCCGGTAGGCGATGAGATCAATGGCCGAGATGCGCACGCCGAATTTCAGCCCGGGGCAGGCGGCGCGGATGCCGCTGGCGAGTTCCCTGAGGAAGCGGGTGCGGTTCTCCAGAGATCCGCCGAAGGCGCCGGGGCGGGTGCGGGCGGAGAGGAATTCGTGGCCGAGATAGCCGTGGCAGTGCTTCAGATCCACGAAATCGAAGCCGCAGGCCTGCGCGCGTTTCGCGGCAAGGATGTAATCGTCGATGAGCCGCCAGATGTCGTCGTCCGACAGCACCGGATATTCTTCCGGGATGCCGAATTTTCGGTCGAGCACCGGGTGGCGATAGAGGATCTTCTGCTCGAACTTGCGATTGTCGTTCGGTTTGCAGAAGCGGCCGGAATGGGTGAGCTGGAGGCCGATGACGAGGTTGTCGTCGTTGCCGGTGGCCTCTTTGTGCGCCGCGATGACGGTCTCGCGCAGGCCGGCGATGGCGGATTGCGTCGCCTCGGTCATCACCAGCTGGAGCGGGTTGGCGCGCCCGTCGTGGCGCACGGCCACCGCCTCGCCGCCATAGATGAGCTTCGCCCCGCTCTCGCCGAACCGCCGCCAGCGCCGCACGGTGTTTTCGGTGGGGGCGCCCTCGCGGGTGCCGTCCCAGCCCTCCATGGGGTGGATGGCGAAGCGGTTGCCGATGGTCATGCCGTCCACGGTCAAAGGCGCGGCCAGCGGCTGGTCGGGGCCGTGGGCGACGATGTCGTCGCAGGGCATGTCCGCGCCCAGCTCGGCGAGATGCGCGCGAAAGCCGGCGACGCCGGAGAAGGACGTGATCTTCGGGAAATCCCCATACTTCATGGAGGGCTCCTTGGGGTGACGCGGGGCGTTTCGGGCGTTTCAGGCGCTGGTATTGCGGCCGGTGTTCTTGCTTATGTAACTGGTTAGTTAATATGGATGGGGCGGGGCTGTCAATGTGGAGATGGGCGCCGCGGGAGAGGATCGGCGCTTCGGCTGCGCCGTTGCTTGCGCGAGGAATCCGTAGCCGTCGTCCTCCGACTTGATCGGAGGACCCATGGCCCCGTTTGCCTTGCTCTTCGGCCACATGCTCCGGCGGAGGGATGGGCCCTCCGATCAAGTCGGAGGGCGACGGCGTGCGCCACCCTCGCGCGCCGGATCAGCGCTCCACCTTCGGTGACGCTGTCCGGGGACCGGGCTCGCCGCCCGCGCGCCCCTCATACCCGCTCGATATACCGCGTCACCACATCCACCACATGCCGGCGTCGGGCGGCGCGCTCGTCCGCCGTGGCGAGGTCGCGGCCGAAGGCGGTGGAGAGGGTGGGGTTGTTGGAGAAGTAGAAATAGCTGATGGCCGAGATGGTGAGGTAGAGGTGCAGCGGGTCGATGCCGGGCCGCAGCGTGCCGTCGTCGGCGCCGCGCGCGAGGATGGCCTCCAGCCGGGCGATGAGGGAAATCTGCATCTCCCGCAAACGAAGCGAGCGGCGCAGATATTCACCGCCGAGCAGGTTCTCGCTGTTCAAGAGCGGGATCAAATGGGGGTGCTGGGCGGGATAGTCGAACTTGAATTCGGCGAGGCAGGTGATGGCCGCGAGCGGGGCCATGGCCTCCAGCGCCAGCTCGGCCTCGGCGACGCGCATGTCGGTGTAGACGCGCTCCAGCACCGCCAGATACAGGTCTTCCTTGCTGCCGAAATAATAATAGATCATGCGCTTGTTGGCGCCGGCCTCCTCGGCCACCACGTCCACGCGCGCTCCGGCGAGGCCCTTGGCGGCGAACTCCGCCTCGGCCGCTTCCAGGATGTTCAGCCGCGTCTTGTCCGCATCCCGCGTCGCCGCCTCGCGCTGCGGGGCGGCGGTGGAAGCGCGGGCCGCCTTGCGGGCGGGAGGGGATGCGGGCATCGCAGGTTCCGGAACAGGCGGCGTGACAGGAACGAGCCCGCTCAAGCGCTGAGTCTTGCGCCGGGCCCGCGCGGCGAACGTTGCGACACGGCGAGCCGCTGTTCAAGTCCGATCGATTGCGGATGGAAGAGCGCGGCATCCATGGGTCGCAAATCCCCGGCGATGTCCGGGCGGAAGTCCATGTGGGCGAGCACGTCGCGCTCCAGATCGATGCCGGGGGCGATCTCGATCAGCTCCAGCCGGCCGGAGGCGCCGCGCCGGAACACGGCGCGTTCGGTGACATAGAGCGCCTCCTGCCCGATCCCGGCCGCGTAGGCGCCGCTGTAGGTGAGCTGCTGGAGGCGATCGACAAACTTGCGATCCCGGCCCTCCTTGCGGATCACCGTCTTGCCGTCCGGCCACGCCATGTCGAGCCCGCCCGAGGTGAAGGTGCCGGAGAAGACCACCTTCTTGGCATTCTGCGAGATGTTGATGAAGCCGCCGGGGCCGATGATGCGGTCCGAGAAGCGCGAGACGTTCACCGAACCTTGCGCATCCACCTCGGCAAAGGAGAGGAAGGCGATGTCGAGGCCGCCGCCGTCGTAGAAATCGAACTGGTAGGGCTGGTCGATCATGGCGTGGAAGTTGCGGCTGGCGCCCACCTCGTTGCCGCTCGCCGGCGCGCCGCCGATGAGGCCCTGCTCGTTGGTCAGCGTGATGGCATCGAGGCAGCCTTCCTCCGCCGCCACGGTGGCGATGCCGGTGGAGATGCCGGAGCCGAGATTGCACACCGCCCCCGCATAAAGCTCCAGCGCCGCGCGCCGGGCGATGACCTTGCGCGGATCGAACGGCAAGGGCGCGATGGCGGAGAGGGGGATCTTCAGCTCGCCGGCATAGGCGGGGTTGTAGTCCGAGACATAGGTCTGCATCTGGGCGGGATCGACCACCACCACGTCCACCAGGATGCCCGGGATCTTCACCATCTTCGGGTTCAGCGTGCCGCGCCGCGCGAGGCGCTTCACCTGCACGATAACGGTGCCGCCGGCGCGCTTGGTGGCCTGCGCCATGGAGATCATCTCGCCGAAGATGGCCTCCTGCTCCATGGAAATGTTGCCGTCCTCGTCCGCCGTGGTGCCGCGCAGGAAGGCGATGTTGGGCACGAAGGGCTTGTAGAAGAGCCATTCCCGGCCGGCGAGCTGAACCACCTCCACCAGGTCTTCGGTGGCCGAGGGGCTCTGCCGCCCGCCGCCGAGGCGCGGGTCGATGAAGGTGTTGAGGCCCACATGGGTCACGAGGCCGGGACGGCCGGAGGCCATCTCGCGGGTAAGCTGCGAAAGCGCGCCCTGGGGCAGGGTATAGGCCTCGACCCGGTCTTCCAGCGCCATCTTCTCCACCGGCGGGGAATCCACCAGCGTGCCGCAGACGACGCGCTTCAAGAGGCCGTCATGGGCGAGGTGGCCGACGCCGCGGGTCTTGCGGTCGCCGAGGCCCACGGGATGCACGGTGGTGATGCCGCGCGGCGCGCCCTCCTTCAGGAAGCGCTCGGCTACGGCGGCGATCAGGGTGTCCGGCACCGCATGGCCGCCGCCCGAGCCGCCGATGAGGATGGTGTCGCCATTCTCCACCAGCCGCGCTGCCTCGTCCGCGCTGAGCACGCGCATCGCCATGCCGATCCTCCCCTGCCATTCCGCCCATGCCGCGGGGCCGCCGGGCCTTCAGGCGCGGGGCTCCGTCTTGCTTAACTCACTAGTTAGTTATATGTCTGCATCCGTCCATCGTCAATTCGCCCCGTGCCCCGCGGGCGCGCCCTTGCGCGCGTCCGGCGCCGTGCGCGTGGCCGCTAGCTATCGGATCGTCCATGAGCAATTTCGAGACGCAGGACGTGCTCAGCGTCCATCACTGGACCGATACCCTGTTCAGCTTCCGCACCACCCGCAGCCCGGCGCTGCGCTTCATCAACGGCCAGTTCACCATGATCGGGCTGGAGGTGGAGGGCCGGCCGCTGGTGCGCGCCTATTCCATCGTCTCGCCCAACTATGACGAGGAGCTGGAATTCTTCTCCATCAAGGTCCAGAACGGCCCGCTCACCTCCCGCCTCCAGCACCTGAAGGTGGGCGACCGCATCCTGGTGGGGAAGAAGCCCACGGGCACCCTCATCCACGACAATCTCCTGCCCGGCCGCACGCTCTATCTGCTCGGCACCGGCACGGGCCTCGCGCCCTTCCTCAGCATCATCCGCGACCCCGACACCTATGCGCGGTTCGACAAGGTGGTGCTGGCCCACGGCTGCCGCACGGTGGCGGAACTGGCCTATTCCGACTACCTGACGAAGGATCTGCCCAACGATCCCTTCCTCGGCGAGGAGGTGCGCGCGCGGCTGATCTATTATCCCACCGTCACCCGTGAGCCCTTCCGCAACCAGGGCCGGCTCACTGACCTGATGACATCAGGCAAATTCTTCACCGACATCGGCCTGCCCGCGCTCGATAAAGAGCACGACCGGGTGATGCTCTGCGGCAGCCCCGCCATGATCGCCGACATCCGCGGCCTGCTCGACGCGCAGGGCTTCGCCGAGGGCAGCATGTCCGAGCCCGGGCATTATGTGATCGAGAAGGCGTTCGTGGAGAAGTAGGCGGCGCCCCGGAGGGATGGAGCCGAAGCGCGCGAGGGCCTATCGCGGCGTCTGCGGTTCCACATCCCTGAACAGGCGCTCCACCATGGAATCGATGAAGACGCGCAGGCGCGGCGACACCAGACGGTTGGACGGCCACAGAATGCTGAATTGCCCGGGATCGGCGAGATGGTCGCCGAGAACGGTGTGCAGCAGGCCGTCCGCCGCCGCGTCCCGCGCCAGAAATTCCGGCATGCAGGCGATTCCCAGCCCCGCAATCGCCGCCCCGCGCAGGGCCTCCATGTTGTTGCAGGTCAGGGGCGAGGGGCGACGGAAGGGATCGACCCCGTCCGCGTCCCTGAGGGGCCATGTCTGCAGCTTGCCCGAGGTCGGGAAGCGGAAGCGAAGGCAATCGTGCCTTTCCAGATCGGGGGGAGCGTGCGGGATGCCGTTGCGCTTGAGATAGGCGGGAGATGCGCACAGCACGAAGCGGAACGGGCCGAGCCGGCGCGACATCAGGCTGGAATCGGTCAGCGGACCGCTGCGGATCACCGCATCCAGTCCCTCCTCCACCACATCGACGAGGCGATCGTTGAAGTCGATGTCCAGCTCGATGTCGGGATAGCGCCGCCGGAATTCCGGGATGACCGGCAGGAGGAAGCGGTAGCCGATCGTCGGCACGCCGACACGGAGCCGGCCGCGAGGCGCACGCGTCGCAGCCGACAGCATCGCCTCGGCGTCGCGCAGATCGTCGAGAATGCGGCGGCAGCGCTCGTGGAAGGCCGCGCCTTCCTCGGTGAGCGAAATGCGCCGTGTGGTGCGATGGAAGAGCCGCGCGCCAACGCTGTCTTCCAGCTTGGCGATGCTCTTGCCGACGGCGGAGGCGGATATGCCGAGCACGCGGGCCGCCGCCACGAAGCTCTGATGCTCCGCCGCCTGCACGAACGCCGCGATGCCGCTCAAACTCTCCATGTCCGCATATTGGGGAATTGTCCTCCGTAATCAATGGACCAGTGCGCCATTTATCGCGCTTTCACTCCGCGATAGATCCGGCCGGACGGCGGGATGCGTCCGCATCGCTCGCGTCCAATCAGAGACGGAAAGCCCCGCATGTCCGCCACGTTCGCTGCCCCCGCCACCGACAAGACGTCGATCCTGATGGCGGTCTGTCTTGCAGCGCTGGTTCTTCCCCTCAGCTTTTCCGGCGGCGCGGTGGCCACCCCGGCGATCGGCGGCGACCTCGGCGGGAGTCCCACGGCGCTCAACTGGATCACCAACGCCTTCATGCTGACGTTCGGCAGTTCCCTCATGGCGGCGGGCGCGCTGGCCGACCAGTTCGGCCGCCGGCGCCTGTTCATGATGGGCATCATCGCCTTCGCGGTGCTCTCCCTCGGTTTGAGTCTCGCGCCGTCCATCCTCGTCCTCGACCTGCTTCGCGGCGGACAGGGCTTTGCCGCGGCCGCCGCGCTCGCCGGCGGAATGGCGGCGCTGGCGCAGGAGTTCGAGGGGCACGCGCGGACGCGGGCGTTCAGCTTTCTCGGCACGACGTTCGGTGTCGGGCTGGCCTTCGGACCGCTTCTGGCAGGCTTTCTGATCGGCATCTCCGGCTGGCGGGCCATCTTTCTGTCGGGGACGCTGATCGGCGCGCTCTCCGTGCTTCTGACGGCCCCGACGATGCGGGAAAGCCGGGACCCCGACGCCGTTGGCCTTGACTGGCCGGGGGCCGTGACCTTCACGGCAACACTGACACTGTTCACCTATGGCGTCATCGAAGCGCCGGAGATGGGCTGGGGCCACCCGATCGTCCTGTCCGCGCTGCTCGGGGCGGCGGTCATGCTCACCGCGTTCATTCGTGTGGAGACGAGAGCGGCGCGGCCGATGCTGGATCTCTCCCTTTTTCGATATCCCCGCTTTGTCGGCGTGCAGGTTCTGCCCATCGCCACCTGCTATTGCTACGTCGTCCTCCTGGTCCTGCTGCCCCTGCGCTTCATCGGCGTCGGCGGACTTTCCGCGTTCGATGCGGGCCTGCTGCTCATCGCCCTCTCCGCGCCGATGCTGATCGTGCCGCTGGTGGCCTCCCATCTCGTGCGATGGGTGCCGGCGGGCGTCCTGTCCGGCGCGGGTCTGCTTTTGGCCGCGCTCGGACTGTTCTGGCTCGGCCGCATCGATCCCGCCGCCAAGGGCACGGCCGTGATCCTCCCCATGCTGCTCATCGGCATTGGAACCGGTTTTCCCTGGGGGCTCATGGATGGGCTGTCCGTCAGCGTAGTCCCAAGGGAGCGCGCCGGCATGGCGACCGGCATCTTCAGCACCACACGGGTGGCGGGAGAGGGCATCGCATTGGCCATCGTCAACGCCATTCTGGCGGGGCTCGCGAAAGCCCGGCTGGCCGCCTTGGTCCCGCCGGGCAATGGGACCGCGGGCGCGGCCGCGCAGCGGCTGGCGATGGGCGATGTCCACGGGGCATCCGAGCTTCTGCCGGGTCTGACGGCGTCGCAGCTCCGCGAGAGCTATGCCGTCGCCTTCCAGCATCTGAGCCTGGTGCTCATCGCCGTCACGGCGGTTTCCGCGCTCGTCATTCTCGCGCTGCTCCGCCAGCCGATTCCGGAGACGGGCGAAGCGGGCGAGGAGGCGTTCGTGAAAAAGTAGAGGCGGAGAGAGCCGGCCCGGCCGTTCCGTGGATCGCCCGCACACGGCGGGCGATGACGGCCTCGAAAGGGGGCAGCGAAACAGGACAGGAGAATACGACGCTCCAGCCCTGTCACGCTTCTTGCTTGGCCTCCGCCATGGCCATGAAATTCTACATGACGCCCGGGTCCTGCTCCACGGGCATCCACATCCTGCTCGAGACGCTGGAACTGCCGTTCGAGGCGTGGATCATCAACATCCCCGCCGGCGACCATCTGCGTCCCGACTATCTCAAGATCAACCCGCGCGGCACCATCCCGACCCTGGTGCCGGATGGCGGCGAGCCCTTGTGCGACTTCAGGTCCATCGCCCTCTGGCTCGCCCGCACCTATCCGCGCGGCAAGCTGCTGCCGGAGGACCCGGCGCTGGCCGCTCAGGCCGAAGAGCTGATGAATTTCGCCATCGGCCAGCTGCACGGCGAGGGCTTCACACGCGTGTTCGTGGCCGAGCGCTATGTCGCGCCGGAAGACAGCGGACGTCTGAAAGACGACGTGACATCCCACGGCCGGGAGATCGTGACACAGGGGTTCGATGTGGTGGAGCGGCGCCTGCCGGCCGAGGGCTTCGCCGTGGGGGATCGCTTCTCCATCGCCGATGCGGCGCTGTTCTACAACGAGTTCTGGGCTGACCGCATCGGCATCCCGATGCCCCCGAAGGTGAAGGCCCATTACCAGCGCCTGCGCGCCCGCCCGGTGGTGCGGCAGGTGCTGGCCGAGGAGGGCTACCGGACCTGAGCCGGGCCATCGTCGTCCCACTGTCAGACAACCGTCGTATCTGACCGCCGCCGAAAGTCCCACACAGCCTTTCGACACCCGGCGCCTGCCCTTGTGGCCGGCGCATGGGCGGGCTGTGTGTTGCGAGGAGGCGGAAGCATGGAGAAGACCCTGATCGTCGAGGCGCTCGGCGAGGGCGGGTTGCTGCTCCCGGCGCGGCTCGAACGCGCGCTCGCCGCCAACGACCGCGCCAAGCTGCGCATGACCGCCTTGCAGGACGCCGCCGCCCGCGCCCGTGCGCCCGCCACACCCGTTCGCCCGCTGGACGCCGAGGCGCGCGCCGCCGGCCTCATGGGGGACGGGCTCGATGCGGTGGCCGCCAGCGCCCGGCTGCTCGATGGCGGCGGCTATCAGGTCAGTGGCGCAGGCCGGCTGACGCAGGCCATCCTCGACGACATCGCCGCCATGGCCGATCCGCTGGAGGCGGCGGGCGAGGCGGGCGCGGAGAGCTTCGCCGCGCGCCTCGCCGCCCTGCGCACGGCGTTCGGCGCGGGCACGGACGACATCCTCTCCGAGGCCGATCTCGTGCGCCTCACCAGCGCCCGGCGCGGCGGGTCGGACAGCGCGCATCTCCTCGTCATGGATTTGCACAAGGCGCTGAACCGCCTCTCCGCCGCCCTCTCGGCCGAGACGGTGGCGGGCGCGCGGACGCTGGGCATCGCGGAGGAGGACAAGCCGCGCATCGCCGCCTTCATGGCGGGGCTTGGCGAGACGCGGGGGCTGATCTTCGGCCATCCCGGCCTCGACACCACGGCGAGTCGCAGCGGGACGCGCCTCGTCATCCAGAACGACATCGGCACCACCGATGCCCATGTCATCATCATCGCCGTGGACGGGCTGGAGGCCACCGTCACCTACACGGACGTGCACCGCTCCCGCGCCAAGTTCTTCATCTCCCTGTTCTCGGATGCCGGCGCGGACTGGACGCCGCTCGCCGAGCGCACGGCGGCGGGCATCGCGGGCGGGGCCGCCTTTCACCTCGTCACCGGCCGCTTCACGGCGAAGGACGCGGAGGCGCTGGACGGCTTCCTTTCGGCGGTGGGCCGCAACATCGTCTTCCTCATCGACTGGAACAAGGCGCGCAAGGCGCTCCAGACCTTCGTGGACAAGCCCACCGCCATCGCGCTGCTGCGCACCGCCGCGCGCGGCGCCATCGGCCATCGCGGCTTTCTGGAGATGGGTGGGCCGGAACTGGTGTTCGATGCCGTGCGCCGCAGCGCCGAGGGGCGGGTGCCCTATGGCGCGCGGCTCGACCGGGTGCTGGGGCGCGAGGGCGCGGCGCGCTTCCTCGCCGAGGTGCTGCGCCTCGCCAGCGAGGGATTGGCCGCCGGCCGTTCCGCCCGGCTCATCCGCGACGAGGTGCGGGCGGAACTGGCGCGCAGCTTCGGCTCGGTGGAGGAGGAGATGCTGGCCGTGGTGCTGCGCCAGCTCGGCATCGCCCGCATGCTGGCCGGCGCGGTGGCCGGCGTGCTCGATGCCCCCGCGGACCTTTCCGATGCCGCCCGCGATGGGCTGCGCAGCCGGGCCAAAAGGCTGGAGGAGAAGGCCGACCGGCAGATCGTCGGCGCCCGCGAGCGGGCGAGCGGCCCGTTCGGTCAGGGCGGCCGCTTCCTGCCCGTGGCGGATGCCGCCGAGCAGGCGGTGGATGCATTCGAGGAGGCCGCCTTCCTCGCCAGCGCCGCGCGGCTGAAGCCCGGCGCCGCCGTGCCGCCCCTGCGCGATCTCGCCGCCGGCGCGGTGGTCTGCTGCTCCGATCTCGTGCGGGCGGTGGCCGCCGCCAGCGAGGGCTCGGCGGGCCGGCGGGAGGATGTGACCGACACGCTGGAGGCCATCGACGCGGTGACCGAGGGCGAGCGCCGAGCCGATGCCGCCCATCGCCGGGTGCAGGAAGCTGTGCTGAGCTTGGGCGCCGGCGATCCCCTCGACGCCGGGGCGCTTGTCGCGACCCTTGAGCTGGCCCGCGCCATCGAGGGCGCCACCGACGAACTGGCCCGCGCCGCCCTCGCGCTGCGCGCCTCGGTGCTGGAGGAGATGGCCCCGTGAAGAACCAGACCCCCCACGCCCACCCCATCGCCTTCATCGGCCCCGGCGGCACCACCGCGCCCCTCACAGCCCATGATTTCGGCTCCAAGGCCGCCCAGCTCTGGCGCATGAACGCGCTGGGGCTCGACGTGCCGCCGGCCTTCGTGCTCTCCACGTCCCTTTGCGGCGAGCGTCGCACGGGCGAGGTGCGCCGCCTGCTGGAGGACGGCCTCGCCTTCATTGAGGCGGCCACCGGCCGGCGCTTCGGCGACCGCCGCCGCCCGCTCCTCGTCTCGGTGCGCTCCGGCGCGGAAAAGTCCATGCCGGGGATGCTGGAGACGGTGCTGGACGTGGGCATGACCGCCGAGACCGCACGCGGTCTCATGCGCCTCCACGGCAACCCGCGCCTCGCCTTCGACTGCCATCGCCGCTTCATCGAGGGCTGGTGCGAGGTGGTGGCCGGCCTGCCGCGCGCGCCGTTCGAGCAGGTGCAGCGCGATCTCATCGCCGCCGAGCAGGCGGGCAGCGAGCAGGGGCTGGACCCGGAGGTGCTGGAGCGCCTCGCCGCGCGCTATCTGGACCTTGCCCGCGACGGCTATGGCGCGAGCGTGCCCGCCGACCCGCGCGACCAGCTTGCCGAGGCGGTGGAGGCGGTGTTCCGCTCCTGGGCGGCGCCCAAGGCGGTGGAATATCGCCGGCTGAACCATCTGGAACATCTCGCGGGAACCGCCGTAACGGTGCAGGCCATGGTGTTCGGCAATGCCGGCGTGCGCTCGGGCTCGGGCGTCGCCTTCTCGCGCAATCCGGCGAGCGGGGCGCCAGGCCTCTATGCCGATCTCCTGTTCGATGCGCAGGGGGAGGATGTGGTGTCCGGCCGCCGCCAGCCGGTGGGGCTCGACCGCCTCGGCGCGCTGCTGCCTCATGTCGCCACAGCGCTGGCCCAGGGCGTCGCGGCGCTGGAGCGGCATTATCGCGACGTGCAGGATGTGGAATTCACCTTCGAGGAGGGCCGGCTCTATTTCCTCCAGACCCGCGCCGCCAAGCGCACGCCGCGCGCCGCGCTGAGGATCGCCGTGGACATGGTGGCGGAAGGCGCCATTACCCCGGCCGAGGGGCTGGCGCTGCTGGAAGGCGTGGACCTCTCCGCCGTCGCCGCCACCCGCTTTTCCGGTGAAGCGGAGCCGGTGGCGCACGGCGTCGCCGCCTCGCCCGGCACAGTCAGCGGCCGGGTGGCGTTCGACGAGGAGGGCGTCCGCCGCCTTGCCGGGGCGGGCGATCCCGTGATCCTGCTGCGCCCGGATGTGGCGACGGACGACATCGCCGCGCTGGCGCTCGCCGCCGGCATCCTCACCAGCATCGGCGGCCGCACCGCCCATGCCGCCGTGGTGGCGCGCCAGCTCGGCCGGGCCTGCGTGGTGGGCTGCGCCGCGCTCGTCATCGATCCCGCCGCCCGCCGCGCCCGGCTCGGGGCCGAGACGCTGGCGGAGGGGGACTGGCTCTCCCTCGACGGCGAGGCCGGCAGCGTCTTCATGGGCCGGCGCGCGGTGGTGTCGGAAGAGCCGGAGGCGGAGCTTGCCGCGGTGAACGGCTGGCGCGTGGCTGCGCCGTCCCCGGCGTGAGGCCTCGGCGCCGATCCATCAGCGGGCCTCCATTCATCAGGGGACCTCATGGGTTGCAGCTCAAACTCTCATTAGGCTGAATGGATCGCGCGGGGTAGCTTGGGCCCAAATCCGGTCAGGCAGGCACGCGGCGAGCATGAGTACGCACACGGCTTCTTCGCAGACGACGGGCCCGCAGGCGGTCGCAACCATCCCCACAGCGCGCTATGTGGCGGGGGCTCTGTTCGGGCTGGCGAGCGTCACCATCTGGGCGGGGTGGATGTCCATCACCCGGCTCGGCGTCACCTCGTCCCTCGGCGTCTACGACGTGACCATGCTGCGCTACGCCACCGCCGGCCTCGTGCTGCTGCCGGTGCTGCTGCGCCACGGGCTGGGGCTCGACAAGGCGAAGCCTTGGCAGCTTCTGGTGATGATCGCGGGGGCCGGCGCGCCCTATGCGGTGGTGGCCGGCTTCGGCCTGCGCACCACGCCGGCGGGGGAGGCGGGGGTGCTCATTCCCGGTGTCATGCCCTTGTTCGTCGCGCTGATCTCGGCCGTGGCCCTGCGCGAGCGGTTCAGCATGCAGCGGCGGGTGGGCTATGCGCTGATTCTCGCGAGCGTGGCGCTGATCGCCGGGGTGGGGGCGGTGGCCACCGGGCTGGGCTCGGGCATCGGCCACCTCCTGTGCATGGCCGGTGCCTTCATGTGGGCCAGCTATGCGGTGGCGCTGCGCAAGAGCGGCCTCGGCGCGCTCCATGCGGTGGCGGTGGTCTCGGTGGGCTCGGCGCTGCTCTACTTGCCGCTGTACGGCCTGCTGCACGGCTTCACCGCGTTCGATGCGCCGCTGCGCGATGTCGTCTTCCAGGCGGTCTATCAGGGCGTCTTCGCCACCGTGATCTCGCTGTTCCTGTTCGCCCGCTCCGTGGCGCTGCTGGGTGCCTCGGCGGGCGCGGCCTTCGGCGCCTGCGTGCCGGTGATGGCCGCGCTCATGGCCATCCCCATCCTCGGCGAGTACCCGTCCGGCACGGACTGGCTGGGCATCTTCGCCGCCACCATCGGGGTGTATCTGGCGAGCGGGGGGCCGCTCCCCCGGCGCGGATAGGCGGCGGGGAAGCGCGTCGCGCGGTCTACTTCGCCGCCTGCTGGCGCACCAGCGGGCAGCCGCCCTCGGCCAGCGGGCGGAACGCCTCGTCGCCGGGGATGGTGCGGATGAGCTTGAGATAGTCCCACGGATACTTCTGCTCGGCCGGCGTCTTCACCTGCAAGAGATAGAGGTCGTGGACCATGCGGCCGTCCTCGCGGATGCGCCCGCCGTGGGAGAAGAAATCATCCACCGGCGTCGCCTTCATCTGCGTGGCGACGGTGGCCGTGTCGGTGGTGCCGGCGGCCTTCACCGCCTTCAGGTAATGCAGGATGGCCGAATAGGTGCCGGCCTGGCCCATGGTCGGCATGGCCTTGTGCCTCTCGTAGAAGCGCTTGGACCAGGCGCGGGTCTCGTCGTTCAGGTCCCAGTAGAAGCCCTGGGTGAGGATGAGCCCCTGCGCGGTCTGAAGGCCGATGGCGTGGATATCGGTGATGTGCAGATAAAGCCCGGCGAGCTTGATGCCCGACTGGGGAATGCCGAACTCGTTGGCCTGCTTGATGGCGTTCACCGTGTCGCTGCCGGCATTGGCGAAGGCGATCAGCTTGGCGCCCGAGCCCTGCCCCTGCAGCAGGAAGGAGGAGAAGTCCGACGTGCCCTGCGGGTGCTTCACGCTGCCCACCACCTTGCCGCCGCCCTGTTCCACCGCCTTCGCCGTGTCGCGCTCCAGCGCCGTGCCGAAGGCATAGTCGGCGGTGATGAAGAACCACGGCCCGTCCTTGGCCAGCGACGCGCCGGTGCCGGCGGCCAGCGCATAAGTGTCGTAGGTCCAGTGGATGCCGGTGGGCGCGCAGGCCTTGCCGGTGAAGTCGGATGAGCCGCCCGTGGAGGCGAGCACCAGTCTGTTCTTGGTGCGGCCGATCTCCTGCACCGCCAGCAGCACGGAGGAGGTGGGGATGTCGGCGATCACGTCCACCCCGTCCTCGTCGATCCAGCGGGTGACGATGGCCGAGCCCACGTCCGGCTTGTTCTGGTGGTCGCCGGCGATGATCTCGATGGGACGGCCCAGCACGCTGCCGCCGAAATCCTCCACCGCCATCTTCGCCGCAATGACCGAGCCAGGTCCGGCCATGTCGGCATAGATGCCGGACTGGTCGTTCAGCACGCCGATGCGCAGCGGCTTGGGGTCCGCCGCGAGGGCGGGGAGCGAGAGGAGGGTCGCCGCGAGGGCGGCCATAGGCAGGGACAGGCGCATGAAATGGGCTCCGCGCGGGATGGGGCAATTCGGGCGCGGAGTATCACGACAAAATCGAGGGGTTCAATCAATTATCGGAAAATGGTGGTGTGTTCTTTAGTTGCACATTCTGATTGCGTTGATTTCGCCTGCTGGCTTCCTGGCGAGCCGTCATGGCCAGGCTTGTCCCGGCCATGACGGCGGCGCGACGGGAAACGGCTGCCCGCACCGAATGAGTGTCCGAACGCAGCCTCACGCCACCGCGTACAATGGATGCTCGCGCCGCAATTCTTCCTGCAGCACCTCTTCCACCTTCTGCAGCGCCGGGGGGCGGACGCCGGGGCGGGTGTAGAGCAGGAATTCCATGTCCGGCAGCGCCGCGCGGTCGAGGTCGGCGACGATGGCGAGGTCCGGCCGAAGCGCCCGGGGCGAGCGCACGGTGACGCCCATCCCCGCCCCCACGGCCGCCATCAGGCCCGGCAGGCTGGGGCTGGTGAAGGCGATGCGGAACGGCCGCCCAGCGGCATTCAGCGCGGCGATGGCGGCCGTGCGGCAGCTGCACGGGTGCTCGAACAGCACGAGGGGCACCGGCGCCTCCCGGTCGAGGCGAAGCTGGCGCGCGGCGATCCACACCATGGATTCGCGCAGCAGCAGGGAGGCGGGCAATTCGCTCTCGCTGCGAAAGCCCACGGCCACGTCCAGCTCCTCGGCCCGCAGCATGTCGAGCATGGTGGATGTGGTGCAGACCCGCACCGTGATCGGGGCCTGCGGGAAGCTCGAGGAAAGCCGGTAGAGAATGCGCTGGAGCACCTGCTCACCCACATCCTGCACGAAGCCCAGGCGCAGCGGCTGGGCGAAGGCGCCGTGGACGTGCTGGGTGAGGATGCGGTCGTTGAGATCGAGCAGGCGCCGCGCGTCCTCCAGGAAGGCGGCGCCGCGCAGGGTGGGGGACACCGCCCGCCCACGCCGTTCCAGAAGGGAGAAACCCACCGCCTCGGCGAGCCGGTCCATCTGGAGGCTCACCGCGGACTGGCTGCGTCCCACCTTCCGCGCTGCCGCGGAGATGGAGCCGAGATCGGCCACGGCGGCGAAGCTGCGGATGAGGTCGAGGTCGAGATTGCGGATCATGGTATGAGATTAGCAAATCTCTGGAATTTTAGAATTCAATTTTTCTCATGGATTTGGGCGGCCTACAAGAAGCCATCGCTGCACCGATGGCAGCCCTGGAGGAAGAAATGCCCATCCTGAACGTGAAGCTGTCCGGCGCCCCGGACGACGCTCTTGCGGCGACCGTCGCCGCCACCCTGTCCGGTCTCACCGCCCGCATCCTGCGCAAGGACCCGAAGGTGACGGCGGTCGCCGTCTCCTTCGTCCCGGCCGAACACTGGTTCGTGGGCGGGGAGGCGCTGTCGGCGAAGGCCCGTTCGTCCTTCTCCCTCGACATCCTGGTGGTGGATGGCACCAACACCAAAGATGAGAAGGCCGCCTATCTGGAAGCCGTCTTCGCCGCCATGTCCGGCCTGCTCCCGGACCTGGACGAGGAGAGCTACATCCTCGTGCGCGAGGTGAAGGCCGATGCCTATGGCTATGGCGGGCGCACGCAGGAAAGCCGCTATGTGGAGAAGAAGCTCCGGGCGGCGTGAGCGCGAGCCCCACACACGAAAAGGGCCGGCGTGGTGCGCCGGCCCTTGATGGTGCAGACCTCTCGCCTCACTTGCCGGCGAGCAGCGGCGCCAGTTCCTTGTCCCATTCGGCGATGCCGAGGGCGCCGGAGACCTTCTTGCCGTTGATGAAGAAGGTGGGGGTCGCGTTCACGCCCAGCTCCTTGTTGGCGTAGAGGGCGCTTTCCTGCACCTTCTCGCCGAGCTGCTGGTCGGTGAGGCACTTCTCGAAATCGGCCTGGCTCATGCCGGCCTGCTTGGCCACGGCGAGGAGGCCGGCGGCCGGATCGGTGCTGTAGGCCCAGGTCTTCTGCGTCTCGAACAGGGTCGAGACCATGGGGAAATATTTGTCCTCGGGCATGCAGCGGGCGAGCATGAAGGCGGCGGTGGCCACCGGCTCGAACGGGAATTCGCGGAAGATGAAGCGCACCTTGCCGGTGTCGATGTACTTCTTCTTCAGCTCGGGGAAGGTGCCGGTGTGGAAGGCGGCGCAGTGGCTGCAGGTCATCGAGGCATATTCGATGACGGTGACCGGCGCCGTGGCGCTGCCGAGCGCCTTCTCCGGCAGCGGGCTCGCGGCGGGGGCGATCAGCTTGGCCTGCTCCACCGTCTGGGCCGCGGCCGGATCAAACGAGAGCGGCAGGCCGAGCCCGGCCGCCAGCGCGGCGAGACCTGCGGTGACCAGGAAACGGCGGCGATCGACAATCATGGACATCTCCGAATGGTCCGGCGGCTGGCGACCGGGCTTTCCCGATCTTGGCCGCATCGCCGGTTCCGTTAGGGCATCAGAACGGGAAACGGGAACAGTCCGGCACCGCACCGCCGAACCTGCAGAAGAGCCTTCGCGCTCTATCATGTCGCCCTTATGGCGGGAAAGGCCCGCGCCGCGCGCCCGAGATAACGGACGGGTGAACGCCGGCCGGTCTGGCATCCGCGCCCTAGCCGCCGCGCTGCTCGCGCCGCACCAGCGCGCCGAGCTTTGCGAGCGACTCGGCAAGCGCCTCGTCCTCGAAGGTGCCGATCTCGTGTCGCACGGCGGCGATGGCCGCCTTGTCCGGCTTCGGCGGCACGGGTGGCGGCGCGTGGCGCTGGGGCACCGGACCCTGGCGCAGGGTGAGGCGGCCGACGCAGCGCCAGCCGAAATAGGCGTTGATTCGCTCCACCACGATGCCGGCTGCATATTGCAGCTCGATGGCGTAGGCGCCTTCCACCCGCACCACGAGGGTCGCCGCCGCCCCGTCCTCCCGCGGCCATTGCAGCTTGAGGGGGATGCAGCGGGGCGCGAGGTCCGGGCCGACGATCTCGTCCCAATGGGTCACCACCTCCACCACCGAGAAGCCGGCGCGGCCGCACAGGTCGCTGATCCCCGGCGCCACGAAATCGGCGAGGGGGCGCGGGCCTCGGTAGCGGCGGGTGAAGTTGGACGTGCTCAAGGCGTCTCCGGCGGACGGACGGGATGGTGGGGCGACGGGGCACCGAACCCCTTGCCCCGGCACGCGGGCGCGGCCACCTTGGCCGCATGACATCCTCCCCCGCCGCACGCGCGGCCGCAAGCGGTGCCCGAAATTCCAGATCCGGAACCCCGGCCCCCGCCGCGCTCCTCGCCTGGTACGACCGCCACCGCCGCCGCCTGCCCTGGCGGGCCGAGCCGGGCCGGACGGCGGACCCCTACCACGTCTTCCTCTCCGAGATCATGCTCCAGCAGACCACGGTGAAGGCGGTGGGGCCGTATTTCACCGACTTCCTCGCCCGCTGGCCGACGGTCTCGCACCTCGCCGCCGCGCCGCTGGAGGAGGTGCTCTCCGCCTGGGCCGGGCTCGGCTATTACGCCCGCGCCCGCAACCTGCACGCCTGTGCACAGGCGGTGGTGGCGCGCCATGGCGGGCGCTTCCCGGACGACGAGGCGGCCCTGCTGGACCTGCCCGGCATCGGCCCCTACACGGCGGCGGCCATCGCTTCCATTGCCTTCGACCTCAAGGCGAGCCCGGTGGATGGCAATATCGAGCGCGTCGTCTCAAGGCTTTATCGGGTGGCCGAGCCGCTGCCCGGCGCCAAGCCGCGAATCAAGGCGCTGGCCGCCGCCCTCACGCCGGCGCAGCGCCCCGGAGATTTCGCGCAGGCGATGATGGACCTCGGCGCCACCATCTGCACCCCGCGCTCACCCGCCTGCTCGCTCTGCCCGTGGATGGAGCCGTGCGAAGCGCGGGCGGCGGGGGATGCCGCGCTCTATCCGGTGAAGGCGCCCAAGGGCGACAAGCCGAAGCGGGAGGGCGTCGCCTTCCTCGCCGTGCGGGCGGATGGCGCGGTGCTGCTGCGCACCCGGCCCGACAAGGGGCTTCTGGCGAAGATGACGGAGGTGCCCTCAACCCCCTGGGGGCCGAAACCGGAGGCGCCGGAGACGCACGCGCCGCTCAGGGCGCGCTGGCGGACGCTCCCCGGCGCGGTGGAGCACGTCTTCACCCATTTCGCGCTGACGCTGAAGGTGCTCCGCGCCGATCTCCCCGCCACGACGCCAGCGCCGGAGGGTCACCGCTGGGTGCGGCCTGAGGGGTTCGATGCGGAGGCGCTGCCCTCGGTCATGCGCAAGGTGCTCGCGCATCTCGACCACCAATGAGGCACGACAGGCGGCAGGTACTTGCATAGGGCATCATGAGCCTCGTAAAGCTAAGCTCGTGTTTGCGGGCATTGGGGGCAGAAAATGCGGTTCGGACTGGCCATCGCGGCCGTGATGGCAACAGGCGCACCGGTGTGCGCGGCGGATCTCTCGGTGAAGGCGCCTGCGCCTGCGGCCGCCGCGCCGCTCTCCTGGCAGGGCTTCTATGCGGGCGTCACCGCGGGCGCGGTAATCGATGCCTCCACCGTCACGCCTGAGATCGGCGGCAAGTTCCTGGTGGTCAATCCGGTGGAGCATGCGCTCGAGTATGGGAGTGCGCTGGGCGGCTCGTCCACCGGCTTCAGCGCCGGCGCGACCCTCGGCTACAATTGGCAGTGGAACGCGGTGGTGGCGGGCATCGAGGCTGATTTCGCCTATGCCGACCGCAGCCAGTCGGGGATCGAGGTCCTGCCCTCACTGGTCAATGCCGGCCAGTTCATCATCAAGGACTACGCGCTGACCGGCGACTGGTTCGGTACGGTGCGGGCGCGCCTCGGCTATGTGGTCGGCGCGACGCTGCTCTATGCCACCGGCGGCCTTGCCTTCGGCGAAGCGGGCACCAGCCTTTTCATCGGCGGTACCAACGGCTCACAATATGCGTGGGCGGGCTCGTCCTCTTCCACCCGCTGGGGCTGGACGGCGGGCGGCGGCGCGGAAACGCGCATCGACGCCCATTGGTCGGTGAAGGCGGAATATCTCTATGTGGACCTCGGCGGCAGCAGCTTCGCGCTCGCCAACAGCCCGGCCAACCCGGTGCCGGGCTTCACCATCGCCGCATCGTCCGACTACGCCTTCAACGTGGTGCGTGCGGGCGTGAACTACCGCTTCTGAGCTATTCTGCGGCGATGCCCATCTCCGCCCGGAGGCGGGCGCGCAGGATGTCGATGGGGTGGCGGCGGCCCGCCTCCTCCACATGCCAGAAGGTCCAGCCGTTGCAGGCCTCCGCCCCCTGGGCGAGGGCGCCGACGCGATGGATGGAGCCCACGTTCGGGCTGTCGGCGAGGGAAATGGTGCCGTCCGCCCGTACCACGGCGCGGAAGCGGCCCTTGGCGTCGGTGAGTTCGGCGCCGGGGGTGACGAGGCCGCGCTCCACCAGCGCCGAGAAGGCGACACGCGGAGCCTCCCGCGCGCTCGGCGGGGCGACCAGCGCCTCTTCCGACAGCGGCTCAACGGCGTCGATGCGGGCGCGCGCCGCCTCGGCATAGGTCTCTTCGCGCTCGATGCCGATGAAGGACCGGCGCAGGCGCTTCGCCACCGCGCCCGTCGTACCGGAGCCGAAGAAGGGGTCGAGCACCACGTCGCCGGGCTTGGTGGAGGACAGCAGCACGCGGGCGAGCAGCGCCTCGGGCTTCTGGGTGGGATGGAGCTTGCGGCCCTTCTCGTCCTTCAGCCGCTCCTGCCCGGTGCAGAGCGGGAAGAGCCAGTCGGAGCGCACCTGCACATCCTCGTTGCCGGCTTTCAGCGCCTCGTAATTGAAGGTGTATTTCGAATCGGCGCTGCGGGCGGCCCAGATCAGGGTCTCGTGCGCATTGGTGAAGCGCCGGCCCCGGAAGTTGGGCATGGGGTTCGCCTTGCGCCAGATGATGTCGTTGAGGATCCAGAAGCCCAGATCCTGCATCAGCGCGCCGACGCGGAAGATGTTGTGGTAGGAGCCGATGACGAAGAGCGTGCCGTTGGGCTTCAGCGCCCGCCGCGCGGCCAGCAGCCAGGCGCGGGTGAAGGCATCATAGGCCGCGAAGCTCTCGAACTGGTCCCAGTGGTCGTCCACCGCGTCCACGCGGCTTTCGTCCGGCCTCTTCAGCTCGCCACCGAGCTGGAGGTTGTAGGGCGGATCGGCAAAGACGAGATCCACCGACCCGGCGGGCAGGGCCGCCATGCGGGCGATGGTGTCGCCGATCAGAATTTCATTGAGGGGGAGAGCACGGTCCGAAACCGCACCCCGAGGTGCGGCCGGTGTGGCCGCCAAGGGGGCGATTGCGGGATACTCCGGACGACATTGACGCGCCGTCCGCCCGGCCGCCCCCTTGGCCACACTACGCATGACGCAACCCTACGCAACGCTTACTCACGATCGTGAGAATGGCGGCAATGGGTTAAGGGCGGGTGAAGGGAAAACCTTGCGGAACCTATCTCGTCACGGCCTTCACGATGGCCTCGGCGACCAGTTCCGCCATGCAGGCGCGGCCCTCGGCCGGGGAGCGGGCGGAGGACTGGAGATAGCTCGTGGCGCCGTATTGCTGCACCACGTTCATGCGCTCCTTGTCCGACACCGCGTCGATCTGCTTCACGATGCGGCCGTAGAGGTGCTCGTGGTCCACGCCCGGCACGAAGGGCGGGTCGATGAGCACGAGGTCGATGTTGCGCCCGCGCAGCCAGTCGGCCGCCTGCTCCAGCGTGTGGGCGAAGCTCTCGGGATCAGTGGCGGCGAGGGCATCGGCGGTGCCCACCTGCCAGATGATGAGGTCCGGCGCCACCCGCTCCACGGCGGAGCGGATGCGGCCGAAATCATCGCGCGCGAGGCCCTGCGTCGCGCCTTCGTCGATGATGGTGAAGGTGATGTTCGGCAGGCGGTTGCTCAGCTCCGTCTCAAGACGGCTGCGTTTCTTGTCCGAAAGCGCCTGACGGTCGGGCTGGGGGCCGATCATCAGGATGCGCACGGGGGCCGAGCGATCCACCAGCCGCTCGGTGCGGACGAGATCGCTGTCGAAGGCGAGGAAAATGTCCGGCACCCGGCAGGCGCTGGAGATCGTGGCCCCGGCCGCGAGCGGGCACAGCAGGAGCCAGACGGCGAGAAAAACGCCGCCCGCGCGCCTCACTGCCCGGGCGCGAGCGCCACGGCCGGTGAAGCCGGGACCGGCGCCGCCTGCCGCGCCGGGGCGCGATCGCGGCGCTGCCATTCGAGTGCCCATGCGAGGGACCACTGGAGCGAGAAACCTGCGGCAACGATTAGCAAATCCACGGCTAGCGCGCCATCGGCGAGGGGGCGCACCACCTGCGCGCCGAGGCTGAGCACGGTGCCGAGGCTGAACACCGGCAGGGCATGCCGGCCCATGAGGATGAGCGGTGCGGCCGACGCGCTCTTCTTCAGCCACGCTTCCAGCGGCAGGCGCGACACGCAATAGGCCAGCGCCAGCACATGCAGCAGGCGCGGCAGAGCGAGGTTGGTCTTGTCGAAATCCCACAGGAAGGGCGGCACGGGGGCAAGATCCGGCGTCACCGGATAGCCGAGCACCGCCCACACCAGCGCCACCAGCAGATACAGCGGCGCGGCGATGTCCAGCACCCGGTGGGCGGCCGAACGCAGGCCCCGATCCATCAGCGCGCCGATCACGAGGCCGCAGGTGAAGAGCAGCTGCCACGCCAGCGGATTGAAGAACCAGCCCCCCGCCCCCGGCCACACCGGCAAGGCAAGGTCGGCGAACTGGGTGACGAGATAAAGCGTGAGCGAGGCTACAAGGGCGAGCCCGAGGCTGCGCCGCGCCAGCAGCAGCAGGATCGGCGCCAGCAGCAGGAGCCCCACATAAAGCGGCAGGATGTTGAGATAGCCCGGCTGGTAGGTGAGCAGCCCGATGCCCACGAGGGATTCCAGCGGATATTGCGGGATGATGTCGAGGTGCATCCATTCGAGCATGCGCTCGTCGCCGGTGAGCACCACGAAGCCGCCCACCACCACCACGGACATCACCACCAGCACCAGATGGGCGGCATAAAGCGTGAAGGCGCGCATCCACACCCGCGCGGTGGTGCGCACGCGCTCGCCGGCCGAGAAGGGCCTCAGATAGGCGAAGGCGGCGGAGATGCCGGCGAGGAAGACGAACAGTTCCGCCGCGTCCGAGAAGCCGAAGTTGCGATAGGTGAAGCCGCCGAAGACGTGGCCGGGAATATGGTTGATGAAGATCGTCAGCAGGGCGAAGCCCCGCCAGAAATCGATGCTCACCAATCTTTGCCCGCTCTGCGACACGTCTGGCAGCCTCCCGATCCCATTGCCTGCCGGCGCTCCCCCGGCAGGGGGCGCGATATGGCGGCAAATGCTTTCGGGGCCGGAAGGTTCCGCCTTGCCCGTGAGTCATTGCGCCGCACGCCATGCCCGGGGAAGGTTGGCGCGCGGCGGTGTCGGAAGTGTGAAACCCGGGCGGGGCGACGGTAAATTGCGGTAACGCTACTCGGCCGCCGCCTTCAGCTCGAGCACGGTGGGCAGGCCGTTCATCTGCGCCAGCACATCGGTGATCTGCGGCACGTTCTTGCCGCCATTGCCGAGGCCCTCGGCCGCCGCATAGAGGTTCTTCACCGTGGCGCTGATGAAGGCGGAAGCGCCGGTGTTGGTGGCGAGGTTGGTGACGTAGCGCATGTCCTTGTGGGCGTTGGCGATGGTGAAGCGGTGGGCGTTCACGTTCGCTTCCAGCACGTAGCCCATGAAGGTCTGGTAGAAGCCGCAATCCATGCGCGAGCCGCGGATGACACTGTCGAACACCTCCGCCGTCACCCCTACCTTGCCGGCGATGGCCAGCGCCTCGGCATAAATGGCGCCGTAGCCCAGCGACAGGAAGTTGTTGAGCAGCTTCATGGTGTGCCCGGCGCCCGGCGCGCCCACCCGCACGATGCGGCTGGCGAAGGCCGCCACCACCGGCTCGATCACCGCGAACGCCGCGTCGTCCGCCCCCACCATGGCGGAAAGGGCACCCTCCTCCGCCTGGATGGGCGTCCCGCCCAAAGGCGCGTCGCAGAGGAAGATGCCGTCCTGCGCCAGCTTCGCCGCCAGCGCCATGGTTAGCGTCGGCTCGGAGGTGGACGTGTCGATGATGTGGAGGCCGGCCTTGGCGGCCTTCAGGATGCCGTTCTCGCCATTGAGCACCTCGTCCACCTGCGGTGCGCCGGTGACGCAGAGCACGATCACGTCGCACTGGGCCGCCATCTCGGCGGGGGTCTTCACCTCGGTGGCGCCGCGGGAGACCAGATCTTCCACCGGCGTCCGGTTGCGGTGGCCCATGACGGCCAGCGGAAAGCCCTTGGCGAGGATGTTCTTCGCCATGCCGTGGCCCATGAGGCCGACCCCGATGAAACCAACCCGCGTACCCGCCATGGCATCCTCCCGATTCGTATCGTCGCAGCTGTCGTTGCTGTTGTCGCTAAATCGTTTAGCATGACCGAAAGGACGGCGCGAGACGCGACAGATCCGCTATAGGGATGGCCCATGGACGAGACGAATCCTCCTCCGCCGGGTGCCGCTCACCCCGGTGCATCTCCCGCCGGTGCGCCCATCGGCAAGGTGACGCTGCAGGGCCTCGCCCGGGAGCTGGGGCTGTCCACGGCCACCATCTCGCTGGCCCTGCGCGACAGCCCCATGGTCGCCGAGGCGACGCGCCTCAAGGTTCAGGAGGCGGCGCGGGCGCGCGGCTATGTGGCGAACCGCGGCGCCGCCGCGCTGCGCACGGCGCGCACCAACATCGTCGCCCTCGGCCTGCATGACATCGTGAACCCCTCCTTCACCGAGCTGCTGGCGGCGGTGGAGGATGCCCTCTCCGAGGCCGGCAAGACCGTGCTTCTGGGCGTCAGCCAGGAGGATGTGGCGCGCCAGACCCGCACGCTGGGCACGCTGGCGGAATATCGGCCCGACGCCTTCCTCGTCTCGCCGGCCGCCCATTCGCGGGTGGAGGACTTGAAGGCGCTCGCCTCCACCGGCATCGCCGTGGTGCAGGTGACGCGCGAGATCGAGGGCTCCGGCTTCGACTTCGCCGGCTCCGACGACGTGACCGGCGTGGCGCTGGGCGTGGCGCACCTGGTGGCGCTGGGGCATCGGCGCATCGGCATGATCGGCGGCTTCGGCGCCATCTCCACCGGCCGCAAGCGCTTCGCGGGATACAAGGCGGGCCTTGCCGCGGCCGGCATTCCCTTCGATCCGACACTGGTGATGGAAGGTCCGGGCCTGCGCGCGGAAGGCCGCAAGGCCATGGCGCGCCTCCTCGCGCTGGACGAGCCGCCCACCGCCGCCGTGTGCTTCAACGACCTCTCCGCCTTCGGCGCGCTCATGGAGCTGCAGGCGGCCGGTCTTCTCGCGGGCCGCGATTTCTCCCTCGTCGGCTATGACGACATCGAGGAGGCGCGGGTCTGGCACCCGCCGCTCACCACGGTGCACACCTTCATTCCCGAATATGGCCGCGCCGCCGCGACCCTGGCCCTGAAACGCATCGCCGATCCCGGCCGTCCGGTGGAGCGGGCGGTGATGACGCCCGAGCTGGTGGTGCGCGCCAGCACCTGCGCGCCCGTGCCGGTGAAGCGCCGGCCCCTATGATCGTTCCGGTGTCCGAGGCCGACGATCCGCGCATCGCCGCCTTCCGCGCGGTGCGCGAGCGCGATCTGGTGGGGCGGCAGGGCGGCTTCATGGCCGAGGGCGAGGTGGTGCTGCGCCTGCTGGCCGGCCGGCTGGGCACACGCGGCGGCCATCGCCTCTCCTCCGTGCTGCTGTCGCAGGCGCAGGCGGAGCGGCTGTCAGACCTCATCGCCGCGTTGCCGGAAGACCTGCCGGTTTATGTGGCGCCGCAGGCGGTGATGGACGCCATCGTCGGCTTTCACATCCATCGCGGCATCCTTGCGCTGGGCACGGCGCGGCCGCTGCCGGATGCCGGCGCGCTCCTCGACGGGCTGGGGCCGCGCGCGCTGGTGGTGGCGGCCCTCGGCCTCACCAATCACGACAATATGGGCGGCATCTTCCGCAATGCCGCGGCCTTCGGCGCCGATGCGGTGATCCTGGATGACGCCTCATGCGATCCGCTCTACCGCAAGGCGATCCGCGTCTCCGTGGGCGCGAGCCTCGTGGTGCCGTTCGCGCGGGTGGGGGATGCCGGCGTGCTCATCGATCTTCTCGCAGCACGCGGCTTCGAGGCCGTGGCGCTGTCGCCGTCCGGGCGGGAAACCCTCTCCCGCCTCGACCGCCCGCCGCGCGTCGCCGCATTGTTCGGCACCGAGGGGCCGGGCCTTCCGGATGCGGTGATGGCGCGGGTGCGCACGGTGGCCATCCCCATGGCGGAGGGCTTCGACAGCCTGAACGTCGCCACCACCTCGGGCATCGTGCTGCATCATCTGGCGGGGGTGTGAGGGGGGCGTCCTGACGCGGGCGATGGCCCGATCCGTCACCGCCCGCCTTCCGGGCTTTCCGCCGTCATCCCCCGCTCGTCCGGGGGATCCACTCCGTCTTTCGCCCGGTTCGCGCCGATGGGGCACCCCTCTTGCCGCGCAGTGGATCGCCCGCACAAGGCGGGCGATGACGGAATGAGAAAGCGTGCGTCGTCTCCCTCCGCAGCCGGGCACCCACCCGCCCGCGCTCCTCAATGCCCGCGTGCGGCGAGGTGGCGGTGGAGGGTGGAGCGGTGGATGCCGAGGCGGCGGGCGGCGCGGGAGATGTTGCCGTCGCATTCCTTCAGGGCGGCATCCATGGCGGCGCGGGTGACGCTGCCGAGATCGCCGGACAGGCCGGGCGCCGGATCGGCCGCCTGAGATGCCGGGAGCGTTGATGCGGCGGGCGGCTGCGCAGGACCGCGCAGATCGGTTGTCCGCACATCCAGGGGCAGCGCCTCCGGCCCCACCGTTTCGCCGGGTTCGGCCAAAGCGAGCAGCACCTTGAGCACGCCGGTGAGCTGGCGGAAATTGCCCGGCCAGGTATGGCGCGCCAGCACCTCGCGGCAGTCCGGCGAGAGACGCGGCGCATCCGGGCCGGGGCCGGCCATCTCGCGCCACAGGCGCTCCACCAGCGCTTCCCGGTCCGCGAGGCTGCGCAAAGGCGGCAGCGTGACGGTGTATTGGGCGATGCGGAAATAGAGATCGGCGCGGAAGCTGCCGTGCTCCACCAGCATTTTCAGGTCGCGGTGGGAGGCGCAGACGAGGGCGAAATCCACCTTCACCGCCTTGCCGCCTCCCAGCGGTGTCACCTCCCGCTCCTGCAGCACGCGCAACAGGCGGCTCTGGAGGCCGAGGGGCATGTCGCCGATCTCGTCGAGGAAGAGCATCCCGCCGTCCGCCTCGCGGAACAGGCCCTTGAAGCCGGCACGGCGGGCGCCGGTGAAGGCGCCGTCCTCATAGCCGAACAGTTCGGATTCGATGAGCCCTTCCGGCAGGGCCGCACAGTTCACCGCCGCGAAAGTGCCGGCCGCGCGCGGGCCGCGGGCATGGATCTGGCGGGCGAACACCTCCTTGCCGGAGCCGGTCTCGCCCTGGATCAGCACGGGCACGCCCGCATTCATCAGGCGGATGGCACGGCCCAGCGCCTGCTCGGTCTCCGCATCGAAGCTGGGGCCGGCGGGGGCCACGGCGGGGGCCGGCGCGGCGACGGGCGCCGGGGCGGCCCGCACCGGGGCCGGTGACTGCCGCTCCAGCCGCAGCATGACGGCGCCGTTGGGCGTGCGGGCGCGGCGGGCGTCGCCGGGGCGGCCGAGGCTGCCCTCGAACAGTTCGGAGAAGCGCCGCGCGCCCAGGGCATCCCAGCCGAGGCCGAGCAGAGCGAGGCCGGGGCGGTTGGCAGCGACGAGGCGATGGTCCTCGAATACCAGCACGCCCTCGCGCGCGGTGCCGAGGAAGGAGGGGTCGGCGTGGAAGCGCACCACGTCCCGGCCGGGGAAGGCGCCCTCGAACATGCGGTGCTCTACCTGCCCCACCGCCAGCTCCACCAGCGCCAGCGCATGCAGGTGCGGCACGGCGGAGGGGCCGGAAAGGTCGAGCAGGCCCACCAGCTCGCCGAACGGATCATGGATGGGCGCGGCGGCGCAGGTGAGGATGCCGTGCGGCTCGGCATAATGCTCGGCGCCGCGCACCTCGATGCCGCGCCGCTCGATGAGCGCTGTGCCGATGGCATTGGTGCCGCTGTCCGCTTCGCTCCAGCTCACGCCCGGGCGCAGGGCCACCTGCGCGGCGCGGTCGGCGAAATCGGCGCTGCCCACGGTGTCGAGCACGAGGCCGGCGGGATCGGTGAGGATGACGATGCCGCCCGCCGCGCTGGCGCTGAGATGCAGCGCCTCCAGCTCGGGCCGGCAGCGGCGGCGGAGCGCCTCGTACCGCTCGCGGCGGACGGAGAGTTCGCCCTGCGTCAGCGGCTCGGCCTTCAGCCGGCCGCCCACGGGCAGGCCGCGCTCGGCGCAGCGGGTCCAGGAGCGGATGATGGGAAGGGCGAGCGCCTGCTCCGCCCCGGGCGCGCCGGAAAAGAACCGGCGGCGGGCGGTGAGCAGCTCGTCCGGTGGCGGCACCGGCGAGAGGGGCGGAAATGGCGCAGGCATTCGTCCCTCGGCTCGCTTCGCTTCCCTAGCGCGACGTTTCCCGCGGCGACTGTCGCATTTTGCGACAGGTGTCGCGACACCTTGTTCTTATGCGCGACAGTCTCGCACGACTATTCGCCGGCCGTAAAGTCGGGGTTCTGCGTAGGTCCTCCCGACGCGAACAAAATCAAGTTTTCGCAGCATCTTCCCGCACTGCAAATAAAGGCGTGCAGCGCACGTTCGAGAACTGGCACGGCCGCTGCAAATCCTCCTGCACCACCAATGGGAGGAAACAATGAACAGCCCAGCCTTTCTGTCGAGCACTCACACCTCGCCCTTCAAGGCCCGCTATGGCAACTTCATCGGCGGCGCCTTCGTCGAGCCGGTGAACGGCCGCTATTTCGAGAACACCTCCCCCATCACCGGCAAGGTGATCTGCGAGGTCGCCCGCTCCGATGAGCACGACATCGAGCGCGCCCTGGACGCCGCCCACGCCGCCAAGAAGGCCTGGGGCCGCACCTCCGCCGCCGACCGCGCCCTGGTGCTCAACAAGATCGCCGACCGCATGGAGGCCAATCTCGAGCTGATCGCCCGCGCCGAGACCTGGGACAACGGCAAGCCGATCCGCGAGACCATGGCCGCCGACATCCCGCTGGCCATCGACCATTTCCGCTACTTCGCTGCCTGCGTGCGGGCGCAGGAAGGCGCGCTCTCCGAGATCGACCACGACACCGTCGCCTATCATTACCACGAGCCCCTCGGCGTGGTCGGCCAGATCATCCCGTGGAACTTCCCCATCCTGATGGCGGTGTGGAAGCTGGCGCCCGCGCTGGCGGCCGGCAATTGCGTGGTGCTGAAGCCAGCCGAGCAGACCCCCGCCAGCATCCTTCTGGTGGCCGAACTCATCGGCGATCTGCTGCCGCCGGGCGTGCTCAACATCGTCAACGGCTTCGGCCTCGAGGCCGGCAAGCCGCTCGCCTCCTCCACCCGCATCGCCAAGATCGCCTTCACCGGCGAGACCGGCACCGGCCGCCTCATCATGGGCTACGCCAGCCAGAACCTCATCCCGGTGACGCTGGAACTGGGCGGCAAGTCGCCCAACATCTTCTTCGAGGACGTGGCGGCCCACGACGACGACTTCCTCGACAAGGCGGTGGAAGGCTTCGTCATGTTCGCCCTCAACCAGGGCGAGGTCTGCACCTGCCCCAGCCGCGCGCTGGTGCAGGAAAGCATCTTCGACAAGTTCATGGAGAAGGCGCTGGCCCGCGTCGCCGCCATCAAGCAGGGCTCCCCGCTCGATCCCGCGACCATGCTCGGCGCGCAGGCGTCGTCCGAGCAGATGCACAAGATCCTGTCCTATATCGACATCGGCAAGGCCGAGGGGGCCCAGGTGCTGGCCGGCGGCGAGCGCAACATGCTCGACGGCGATCTTGCGGACGGCTTCTACGTGAAGCCCACTGTCTTCCTCGGCACCAACAACATGCGCATCTTCCAGGAAGAGATCTTCGGCCCGGTGGTCTCCGTCGCCACCTTCAAGGACGAGGAAGAGGCGCTTGCCATCGCCAATGACACGCTGTTCGGCCTCGGCGCCGGCGTGTGGACTCGCGATGGCGCGCGCGCCTACCGCATGGGCCGCGAGATCGAGGCGGGCCGCGTGTGGACCAACTGCTACCACGCCTACCCGGCCCACGCGGCCTTCGGCGGCTACAAGCAGTCCGGCATCGGCCGCGAGACCCACAAGATGATGCTCGATCACTACCAGCAGACCAAGAACCTGCTGGTCAGCTATTCGCCCAAGAAGCTCGGCTTCTTCTGAGCGGCGATCCGACTGCCCCCTCCCGGGGCTTCACCGGGGGTGGCCGTGGCCCCGCGCGCGTTTCGTTTCACCGTCCCATCGGCGCGCGCGGTGGCCTCACAAAGCGGCCATCCCCGGCTTTTCCTTTGTGTGCGTGAGTAAAGAAAAAATACGGAGGGCCGACAGCCATGCGCTTCGACCGCAGACCCGTTTCCCCCGGGTCTGCGGCGTCGGTGGTTGGGGGCGTTCTGAGACGGCCTCAAAGGTGCAGGCACATTGGAATTTAGTGGCGGAGCCAGAGCATGTCTGCGTCGCCGACGCATGTCCTGAATTCGTCAATCGAGGACTTCAGACTAAGTAGCGGAATGTTGTAGATAATTTCGCGGTCCGAAAAATCCTGTACAAAATCAATGGTTATGAAATCCCCATTGAGCTTATCGAGGAGATCTGCGGCATTCTGCTCGAGAAATTGCCCTCTAAGGGTTATTCCACGGTCGCCCGTCGGAATTCTATTGTAAGAGGGAATGGCTGAAATCGTAGCTGACGTCAGAATCGTTTGATGGTCCGTGTTATGGCGGTCATCGAGAGTGAACCGACTATCAATCGCGCCACATGGCCGGCGTCGATTGCAGCCCGAATTGACGTGCGCCGTCAGCTCAACTTCAGCCGTCGCGTGGTCTGGGCGCTCCGTCGCCCCCATCCTCAGAATGCAAAGTCGGGACGTTCCACTTGTGCTGCTGTCGAAGGCCGAAAGGATCTTATCATTATGAACCATGATCATATTTTTTGTAGAATAGATTTCGCTTGATTTAGATTGGCGCCATTTATGTGAATGGCGGCCATAGACCTTGGGAATGATCCAGACGTCGCCGAGCTTGAAACTATCAATGAATTCGGGTTGCGGCTCCTCCGTCCAGACCTCGAGAGTCCGGTCGTCGCTCCATCGCAGGAAGAGGTCGGCCAGTCCGTGGGTGAAATCGAAGTGGTGCTCTGACCCATCCTTCTTACGGATCAGAAGGCGGCCGTTTCCTTCGTCGCCCGTCAGCAAATTCTCCGCGACGAGAGTTCCGTCTGGTGAGGTACGCCTGCTCAAAACCGACACATCAGCAACGCCGCACCCGGCGAGGAGAAGGAAGAGGAGTGTGGAGACGAGGCGATGCATGGTGCCTGCATAATCACGCGACAATCCTTGCGGTCAATGTCGAATGGGGCGCCTCGGTCACGCGAAGGTGCTGGGATTGTTGGAGTGGTTCTCCTTGCCTGAGCCCCCCCCCGCGGGCGCCGCGTTCAGATGCGGGCTTGGGCGTTCCTTTGCGATCGTTTCACTCCTTCCCCGCCTTCAGCAGCGCCAGCAGCCCCGTCAGCAGGTCCACCGGCGTCGGCGGGCAGCCGGGGATCTTGAGATCCACCGGCACCACGGCCCCGGCACCGTCCGTCACCGCATAGCTGCCCGCGAAGATGCCGCCATTGATGGCGCAGTCGCCGGCCGCCACCACCCATTTCGGGCCGGGCGTGGCGTCATAGGTGCGCTTCAGCGCCTCGGCCATGTTCTTCGCCACCGGGCCGGTCACCAGCAGCACGTCCGCATGGCGGGGCGAGGCGACGAAGCGGATGCCGAAGCGGTCGAGATCGTAGAAGGCGTTGCCCAGCGCGTGGATTTCCAGCTCGCAGCCGTTGCACGAGCCCGCATCCACCTCGCGGATGGAGAGGCTGCGGCCGAGCCGGGCGCGGGCGGCGGCGTCGAGCTCGCGCGCAAGGGCCTCCACCGCCGCGTCGTCGGGGCCTTTCTCGGTAAGCGGGGCCTTGAGGAGGCCCTGAAGCAGGAGCTTCCGCATCACAGGTCCACCCCCGAATAGGAGCAGTTGAAGGATTTGTTGCAGAGGGGGAAGTCAGCGACGATGTTGCCCTCGATGGCGGTCTCCAGCAGTGGCCACTGGAACCAGGAGGGATCGCGCAGATGCGCCCGGCGCACGCGCCCGTCGCTCTCCAGCGCCACGAAGGCGAAGACATCGCCCCGGAAGCTCTCCACCAGCGCCACGCCCTCGCCGCCGCTCGCCGGCACGGGCACTGTTATGTCGCCCTTGGGCAGCGTGTCGAGCAGGCGGATGATGAGGCCGAGGCTTTCCTCCACCTCGCGGATGCGCACCCACACGCGGGCGTTCACGTCGCCATCCGAGCGCACAGGCACCTCGAACGGCAGCCGGTCGTAGGGCGGATAGGGCAGAGCGCGGCGCGCATCGAAGCCGCGACCGGAGGCGCGGCCGACGAACCCGCCGGCCCCGAATTGGCGCACATAGTCCGGCTTGGTGAAGCCGGTGCTCACCGTGCGGTCCTGCAGCGAGGCGGTCTCGTCATAGAGGCGGACGAGGGCGGGGAAGGCGCGGCGCACCTCGGCCACCATGGCCTTCACGCCCGCGATGCCCTCCGCCGGAATGTCCTGCGCCACGCCGCCGGGCACCACGCGGTCCATCATCAGCCGGTGGCCGAAAGCGCGGGCCGAGGCGCGCAGCACGCGCTCGCGCAGCACGCCGCAATGGGCCAGCATGAGCGCGAAGGCGGCATCGTTGCAGATGGCGCCGATGTCGCCGAGATGGTTGGCGAGGCGCTCCAGCTCCGCCATCAGACCGCGCAAGGCATGGGCGCGCTCCGGCACGGCGACGCCGCGCGCGGCTTCCACGGCGCGGCAGAAGGCGAGCGCATAGGCCACCGTGGCGTCGCCCGAATGGCGCCCGGCAATGCGCGCAGCCTCTTCCGGCGCGCGGCCGGCCATGAGGGATTCCATGCCCTTGTGGACGTAGCCGAGGCGTTCCTCCAGCCGCACCACCGTCTCGCCATAGGCGGAGAAGCGGAAATGGCCGGGCTCGATGATGCCGGCATGGACCGGGCCGACAGGAATCTGGTGCAGCCCCTCGCCCTCCACCGGCAGCACCGGATAGGCCTCGCCCGCGCCCGCATCGGGGGTGGCGGCGCCGAGCGGCGCGCGCACGCCCCAGCGGGCATGATCCAGCCACGGGCGCAGATCGGGCGCGCCCACGGGCGTCAGGCCGAAGAGGTCGCGGATGGTCCGCTCCAGCCGGGCGGCGGGGGGATGGTGGCGTGCCACGGATGGGAAAGCGCCGGTGGGGCAGGGGAGGCTCGCGAGGGCGAGGCGGCCGGTGGCCTCCTCCAGCAGCGCCATGTGGACGGCGCCGCTATCCCCGAACAGGGCCGAGAGCGTGAGCCGGCCGGCGGCCAGCTCCGCGCAGAGGCCGGTCCATTCCGCCTCGTTCACGCTCACGCGCGGCCAGGGGCGGCAGATGGTGCCGTTGCGGGCGAAGAGATCGGAGAGGTTGACCATGCCGCCCTCCTAGCCCAGCACCGCGGCCACGTGGCGGAACCACGCGACCAGTTCCGGCGGCAGATAGAGCCCGGCGGCGAAGACGAGGGCGAGGTGCACGCCCATGGGCACAAAACTCGCCTTCACCGGATCGGTGCCCGGGCTCGGTTCGCCGAAGGCGATGGCGGAGAGCTTCACCATCAGCGCGCCGAAGGCGATGAGCAGCCCCAGGACGAGGATCAGTGCCAGCCACGGCCGGGCGCCGAAGGCGCTCGTCACCACCAGGAACTCGCTCATGAACACCCCGGCCGGCGGCAGGCCGGCGATGGCGACGACGCCGGCGACGAGGCTCCAGCCGAGCAGGGGGTGTGAGGTGGTGAGGCCGCGGATCTGCGCCAGTTCCTGCGTGCCCTTCACCTGACAGGCATGGCCCACGGCGAAGAAGATTGCGGACTTGGTGAGGCTGTGCATGGTCATGTGCAGCAGCCCGGCGAAATTCGCCAGCGGCCCGCCGAGCCCGAAGGCGAAGGCGATGATGCCCATGTGCTCGATTGAGGAATAGGCGAACAGCCGTTTGATGTCGCGCCGCCGGTACAGCATGAAGCCGGCGAGCAGCAGGGAGCCGAGGCCCATGGCCATCATCAGCGGCCCCGGCGCCAGCGTGCCGGGATGGGCGGCGAGCAGCGACTTGAAGCGCAGCACCGCGAACAGCGCCACGTTGAGCAGCAGGCCCGACAGCACCGCCGAGATGGGGGTGGGGCCTTCGGAATGCGCATCCGGCAGCCAAGCATGGAGCGGCGCGAGGCCCACCTTGGTGCCGTACCCGAGCAGCAGGAACACGAAGGCGACATTGAGCAAGGCGGGGTCGAACTCGCGGGCGTGCTTCATCAGCACGCTCCAGATCATCCCATCCGTGCCTTCGCCCACCACAGGCTGGGCCACCATGTAGACGAGGATGGTGCCGAACAGGGCAAGCGCGATGCCCACCGAGCCGAGCATGAAGTATTTCCACGCCGCCTCGATGGCCGCCTCGGTGCGGTAGAGGCCGACCATGAGCACGGTGGTCAGCGTCGCCACCTCGATGGACACCCACATGACGCCGAGATTGTTGGAGAGCAGCGCCAGCGTCATGGCGCCGAGCAGCACCTGATACATGGCGTGGTAGAAGCGCAGGTTGAGCGGCGTCAGCCGCCCGGTCTCCAGCTCGTGGGCGATGTAGCCGGCGGAAAACCAGGCGGTGGTGAAGGCGACGAAGGTGTTCAGCACCACGAAGACGATGTTGAGATCGTCGACGATCAGGAACGGCCCCTGAATCCGCGGCGCGCCGAGCAGCAGCAGCGCCAGCGCGAAGGTGAGGCCGCAGGCGGCGACGTTGAGGAACGCGCCCACGCGATAGGAGGGCACCAGCGCCAGCAGCACGGCGCTTGCGGCCGGCACGGCCACCAGCAGGGGGGCGGGATCTACGAGGAGGCCGGACAGGAGGTTCATGCGCGCCCTCCCCGGAAGCGGTCGAGGGCGTCCACGTCGACGGTGTCGAACCGCTCGCGGATGCGGAACAGGAAGATGCCGATGACGATGAGGGCGATGAGCACCGAGAAGGCGACGGAAATCTCCACCACCAGCGGCATCCCCTTGGCCCCCGTGGCGGCGAGGATGAGCCCGTTCTCCAGCGACATGAAGCCGATGACCTGGCTCACCGCATTGCGCCGCGTCACCATCATCAGGAGGCCCAGCAGCACCACGGAAAGGGCGAAGGCGAGATCCTCCCGCGCCAGCGCATCCGCCGCGCCGCCCACATCGGCGGTGGCCTTCAGCATGACCACGAGGGAGAGCGCCACGAGGGCGATGCCCGCGAGCATGGTGGGGCCGATGGAGACCACCGTCTCCACCTGCCGGTGGATGCCGAGACGCTTGACCATGCGCGCCAGCGCCAGCGGGATCACCACCGCCTTGAACACGAGGGCGATGGCGGCGGTGACATAAAGGTGCGGCGCGTCCTGCGCCAGCGCCTGCCAGCCCACGGAGAGGGAGAGCACCACCGCCTGCAAAGCGAACACTTTCAGCAGGGCATAGAGCCGGTCCTGATAGAGCATCAGGAAGCTGATGAGCACCAGCGCGCCGGCGAACAGATGGGCCACGTCGAACACGAGGCTCGCCGAGAGGGCGGCGTCCAGCGGCGTTCCGTGCGCGATTTCCAGCGTGCGGTCCATCACAGGATCCTCGACACGAAGAGGAGCAGGGTGCCGAGCAGCCCCAGCATGAGCGCGGCGCCGAGGAAGTCCGGCACGCGGAACACCCGCATCTTGGCAATCGACGTCTCGAACACCGCGAGCAGCACCGCGCCCGCCGCGAGCTTCAAGCCATAGCTCGCCATGCCCAGCACCACCGCGCCCGCCCCGGCGCCGGCCGGCGCCAGCCCCCACGGCACGAACACGCAGGCGACGAGGGAGATGAAGAGCAGCAGCTTCAGCTGCGCGGCCAGTTCGATGAGCGCGAGGTGGCGGCCGGAATATTCCAGAACCATGGCCTCATGGACCATGGTCAGCTCCAGATGGGTGGCGGGATTGTCCACCGGGATGCGCCCGTTCTCCGCCACCGCGACGATGGCCAATGCAACGAGCGCCAGCGCCAGCGACACGCGCAGGCCGACGCCCGCGACCATCACCGAGGCGATGGTGGAGAGCTGGGTGGAATGGGCGACGAGGGCGAGGGAGAAGACGATCATGATCATCGCTGGCTCGGCTAGCGACGAGATCATCACCTCCCGGCTCGACCCGATGCCGCCGAAGCTGGTGCCCACGTCCATGCCTGCGAGCGCGAGGAAGAAGCGGGCCGAGCCGAGCAGCGCGGTAATCACGATGAGGTCCGCCGACCAGGAGAAGATGAGCCCGGTGCCGAAGGTGGGCACCAGAGCCGCCGCCACCCAGGTCGCGGCGAAGAGAAGGTAGGGCACGGCGCGGAACAGCCAGGAGGCGTTGTGGGCGAGCACCGCCTCCTTGTTGAGGAGCCGCGCGAGGTCGCGATAGGGCTGGAACACGGAGGCGCCGCGCCGCCGGGTGAGGCGCGCCTTCACCTTGCGCACGAGGCCGGTGAGCAGCGGCGCCAGCGCCAGCACCAGCAGCATCTGGGTGCCCTGCACCAGAAGGTTCGCGATCTGGAGGTTCGCCATCAGGTCCATAGCGCCAGCACCAGCAGCAGGAGGACGAGGGCGCCGAAGACCAGCGCCAGATATTGGCGGATGGTGAGATATTGCAGGCGGTTGGCCCGCGTCGCGATGCGTTCCACCAGCCCCGCCAGGGGCAGGAACAGGAAGGCCCAGGCGGGATCGCGGGCGGTGATCTCGATACGCGCCGGGGCGAGCGCGCCGGGCGGCGGCATCTCCACCCGTTCGCGGGCGGCGAACAGGGTGCGGGCGAACACCCGGCGGATGGGCTGGGCGAAGGAGCCGGCGGAATATTGCGTCACCGGATCGGCATTGGGAAAGCCGCAGTCCCACGGCGGCGCGCGGCGCACCGCGCCGGTGGCGAGGCGGTGGATGATGAAGGCGGTGAGCAGCGCCGAGGAGGCGATGAAGAGAAAGACGAGGAGACCGTTATAGGACGAGCGGCTTTCCGCCACCGGCACGATGGAGAGCCAGGCCACTTCGCTCTGCGCCGGCATCTTCACGCCGATGAGTGTCGTCACCGCCGGCTGGAGCGCGTCGATGACGAGGCCGGGGAACAGGCCGGCGGCGACGCAGATGGCGGCGAGCGCGATCATCGCCGCGCGGGAGAAGGCGTCCACCTCATGGGCGTTCGCTGCCTGTTCGCTGCGTGGCCGGCCGAGGAAGACGATGCCATAGAGCCGCACGAAGCACGCCGCCGCCAGCGCCGCCGCCAGCGCCAGCAGGGCGCCCGCCGCCGGCACCGAGAGTTTCAGGCCCCAGGCCGGCAGTTCGGGACTGAGCAGGATCGCCTGGAACACCAGCCATTCGGAGGCGAAGCCGTTCAGCGGCGGCAAAGCCGAGATGGCCGCCGCGCCGATCAGCATGACCACCGATGTCACGGGCATGCGGTGGATGAGCCCGCCGAGGCGGTCCATCACCCGCGACCCGGTGGCGGTGAGCACCGCGCCGGCGCCGAAGAAGAGCAGGCTCTTCATGGCCGCGTGGTTGAACACGTGGAACAGCGCCGCGGTGAAGGCCAGCGCCGCCGCCCCGCCGAAGCCCGAGGCCTTGAAGGCGAGGGCAAGGCCGAGGCCGACGAAGATGAGGCCGATGTTCTCGATGGTGGAGAAGGCGAGCACGCGCTTGGTGTCGCTCTGCAGCAGCGCCTGCAGCACGCCGACGACGCCGGCAATGGCGCCCGCGACGATCACCGGAATGCCCCACCACCAGTCCGGCGGGCCGGCGAGATCGAACACGATGCGGATGAAGCCGTAGACGGCCACCTTGGTCATCACCCCGCTCATGAGCGCGGAGACGTGGCTCGGCGCGGCGGGGTGGGCCAGCGGCAGCCAGACGTGCAGCGGCACGAGGCCGGCCTTGGAGCCGGCACCGAGCAGCGCGAGCACCAGCACGACAGCCCCGGCCCAGCCGGTGGGCGGCGCGGCGCGCATGGCCTCGAAGGTGAAGCCCCCGCCGCCCGCCGCCAGCAGGCCGAAGGCCAGCATCAGCGCCAGCGTGCCGAACGAGGCCATAAGGATATAGACGAGGCCCGCCTGCACATTGCCGGCCTCCTTGTCGTGGGAGATCACCAGCGCCCAGGAGGCGAGCGACATGAATTCCCACGCCAGCAGGAAGGTGTAGGCGTCCGCCGCCAGCGGCACGAGGTTCATGCCGGCGAGGAAGGCGGGGAAGAAGGGCAGCACCCGCTCGGGCGCATGGTCGTGCCGGCCGTAGCCGAGGCCGTAGAGGCTCGCTGCCGCCCCGCCCAGATTCACCACGACGAGGAAGACGGCGGAGAGCGCATCAAGCCTAAGATTGGCGCCGATCCACGGAATGCCCAGCGGCAGCACGAGGCCGCTCGTGGGCGCGGCGATGGCGGTGAGGGCCGAGACGGCGGCAAGGAGCGTCACCGCCAGCGCGCCGCCATAGACCATGGGGCGTCCGAGAGGTCCGCGCGCGAGCACGGCACCGGCCACCGCCAGCACGAGCAGCGCGGCCACCGCGGAAAGGGCAGCGAGAAGCTGGACCGTGGGAGCGAGAGCCATCTCAGTCCCCCGATGGCCGGGGCGCCGGCGTCTTGAGGCGCACGCCGCGTCCGCCGCTGTCGCTCACCACGCCTTCGCCGATGAGATCGACGCCGGCGGCATCCAGCGCGCCCACCAGCTTCATCAGCGAATCCACATTGCCGCGGATCACGCCGTCGCTGGCTTCCATGCGCTGGATGGTGGGGAGCGAGAGGCCGCACAGGCCGGCAAGGGCGCGCTGGTCGAGGCCGAGGATGGCGCGGGCGGCACGGAGCTGGGCAGCTGTTATCATGATCGCTGACGGCAGGCGTTATGCGTGATTTGTGCTGCTTACACCCGGTCTATTAAGCGATCAAGCATTATTAGTGATGTTTAAAACATCGCTTCGTCGCGAGGGCGGGCGCTGGGGTCGGCGCCCGCCCTGTCCGCGTGGCTCACGCCTCGCGGATGTCGTTGGCCACGCGGGCGAGGATCTCGACGATCCGCGTCTCGGCGCCCCGGTTCTGCTCCAGCTTCTCGCGGGAAACATCGCGCAGGTTTTCCAGCGCGGCTTCCACCAGACGGGGCAGCTCGGCGCCGTGGCTCGGGCCGCTCTCGCTCCAGCCCATCCACTTCTTCACGCGGCCCATCTTGAGGCCGATCTCGGACAGCCGGCCGATGATGGCGTCGGCGAAGTCGCGGTTCTCGGCGAGGTAGGCGCGGCCCTCCTCGGTGATGGCGTAGCGCTTCTTCGAGCCGTCCGCCTCGGCGGTCACATAGCCCGCCTCTTCCAGGAAGGTGAGTGTGGGATAGACCACGCCCGGGCTTGGCGAATACCAGCCGGCGGTCTTCTCCTCGATCAGCTTGATGATCTCGTAGCCGTGGCGCGGCTGCTCGGCGATGAGCGACAGGGCCAGCAGCTTGAGGTCGCCCTGGGCCAGCATGCGGCCGATGCGGAACATGTCGCCGCCGCCGCGGCCACCGCGTCCGCCCGGTCCGCCGCGATGGCCACCGAACTCGCCATGGCCACGGCCGGCGAACTCATGTTCTGCCATCTCGCGGCCGCTGAACTCACCGCCCATTTCGCCGCCAAAGCCGCGGCCACGGCGGGCGTCCCGCCAGTCTCGTCTGCATCCGAACATTCGGAAGTCTCCTTAGATATGTCGTTAGATATAGCGACCATGGTTATATCGTTCGATATATCTGGATGACAAGGGGCCCCTCCGAAAAATCCGTTCAGCCTTTCTGAAGGCCCGCGCTTGCAGGATCGGCCCGATCGCCGGAGTCTCCCGCCATGGCCATGTCAGATCAGGATCGCGCCGCGCGCGCCGCCCACGGCCTCGCCAGTGCCGCCGCGCCGGATGTGGCGGCCGCCGTCGAGGGCTGGCTGGCGCGCCTTGCCCACGAACGGCGGCTCTCGGCCAAGACGCTGGAGGCCTATGCCCGCGATCTTTCGGTGGTGCTCGGCCGGCTCACCGACCATCTCGGCAAGCGCCCGACGCTTCCCGACCTCGCCGCTCTGGCCCCGGCGGACGTGCGGGCCGTGCTCGCCTCCCGCCGGGCCGAGGGCGTCGCGCCGCGCACGCTGGTGCGCCTGCTCGCCGCCGCACGCTCCTTCGGCCGGCATCTGGAGCGGGAAGGGCAGGGCAAGGTCGGCGCGCTCACGGCGGTGCGCGCGCCCAAGGTGCCGAAGGGCCTGCCCAAGCCCGTCTCCGTCGCCGCCGCCCGCGCGCTCTCCGATCCCGACACCCGGGCCGGCGAGACGCGGGAGGCGTGGGTGCTGGCCCGCGACGCGGCAGTGATCGCCCTGCTCTACGGGGCGGGCCTGCGCATCTCGGAGGCGCTGGGCCTGTCGGCGGGGATGATGTCGCCCGGCACGACGCAGATCACGGTGATCGGCAAGGGCAACAAGACGCGCATGGTGCCGTTGATCGCCCCGGTCCTCGCGGCGGTGGATGCCTATCGCGGTCTCTGTCCTTATCCTCTGGCGCCGGACAAGCCACTGTTCCGGGGTGCGCGGGGCGGGCCGCTCTCGCCGCGCATCGTGCAATTGGCGGTGGAGCGGATGCGCGGCGCGCTGGGGCTGCCCGACAGCGCGACGCCTCACGCCCTGCGCCATTCCTTCGCCACTCACCTTCTCTCGCGTGGGGGCGACCTGCGCGCGATCCAGGAATTGCTCGGCCACGCCTCGCTCTCCACGACCCAGATCTATACGCAGGTGGATGCGGCGGCCCTCATGAATGCCTGGCGCGCTGCGCACCCGCGTGCCCGCGCGCAAACAGGGAACTGACGCATGACGTTCTCGCCGATCCGCCCCATCATCGAGCATCTGTCCGTCACCACCGTGGACCTTGTCCGTGCGGTGCGCTTCTACGATGCGGTGCTGGCGCCCCTCGGCCTCGTGCGGGTGGCGGATTATGACGAGCCGGAGGGCGCGTCCGCCTGCTGGGGTCCGCCGGGCACCCTGCCGGCGCCGGAGGGCGTGCCGGGCGCGGCCCCTTTCTGGGTGCAGTTGCGCGAAGGGCCCGTGACGCCGCCGCCGGGCACCCACATCGCCTTCTGCGCGGCGGATCGGGCGGCGGTGGAGGCTTTTCATGCGGCGGGCCTCGCCACCGGCGGAACGGACTACGGCGCGCCGGGCCTGCGGCCCCAGTATGGCCCCGGCTATTACGCCTCGTTCCTGATAGACCCGGACGGCTGGCGCATCGAGGCCGTCGCCTACGTGTAGGGCTGCGCTGGTTTGCCGGCTGTGGGTCGGCGGCGGTCTGCCCTTTCAATGCCGGCAAGCGCTCCGTTATCCTTCGCAAGTGATTCGCGGCGCGCCGCAGAGAGGCTGCGGCAGCCGCAGGGCAGGGGAAGGACACCGGGGCGAATGGCGGAGCGCATCCGGAGGAGCGGCGCGCGGCGCCCGGCGCGCGGGCGCAGGCAGGGGCCAGCCCCGGCGACGGGATGCACGAATTTCTGCGTCGGTACCCGGACCGCGCTGTTCGGCTCCTTTCTCCTCGCCACCACCGCCCTCGCCGGCACTCCGGCCGCCGCCGACGGCTGGAGCATCGCCATGAGCGCGGCCGAGGCGCTGTGGCCGGTCATCGCCCTGTCGGCCTGCGCCGTCGCCGGTCTGGTCGCCTTGAGGTCCCGCCGGGTGGCTGCCGATCTCGGCGCGCGTATGGACAAGGCCGAGGCCGAGGCCCGCGATGCCGGCGCCGCCGCCGCCCGGGCCCGGGCGGAAGCCCATGCCGCGCGCTCCCTCCTCACCGCCGGTGCGCCCGCTTTCATGACCTGGAGCGGCCGCGCGCTCCCGGTGGATGTGCACGGCGCGACGCCGGAAGCCTTCCGCGCCAGCCTCGGCGGCGCCTCCGTTGCTCTCGACCGCGCGCTGGAGCAACTGCGCCGGGAAGACGGCACCGTTTCTCAGCTGGTGGACACCCCGGCCGGTCCCGCGCGGTTGGAAGGCCACAGCCTCGGCGGCGCGGGCGTGCTGCTCCTGCGTCCGGCTGATGCCGTGGATACCGCCACAAAAGCGGATGCCGCCGATTTCGCCGAGGCGGAGCGGATGGCCCATGGCCTCGCCGCCGCTCTCGATGCCGCTGCGGCGCCCGCTTGGCTGCGCCGGCCGGATGGCACGCTGGTCTATGTGAATCCCGCCTTCGCCACCGCGGTGGGGGCGCCTTCGGCCGCCGAGGCGCGCGCCGCCGGCCTCGATCTGCTCGACACCCGCATCCGCAGCGCCGCGCTCACCGCAGAGGGGGCGGCCGGCACCTTCCGCCAGCGGGTGAAGGCGGTTGCGAGTGGCCAGCGACGGCAGATGGACGTGGTGGAGGTGGCCGGCCCCTTCGGCACCGCCGGCATCGCCATCGACGTGACCGGCGAGGATGTGGCGAAGGCCGAGACCGCCCGCACCGTCGCCGCCCACCAGCGCACGCTGGACCAGCTCACCACCGCCGTGGCCATCTTCGGCGCCGACGAGCGCCTCGTCTTCCACAATGCGGCCTATGAGCGCCTGTTCGATCTCGCCCCCGGCTTGCTCGACCAGCGCCCGCCGGAAAACGAGATTCTCGAAGACCTGCGCCGCCGCCGCAAGGTGCCGGAGCAGGCGGATTTCCGCGCGTGGCGGGCGCAGCTGCGCGAGGCCTATCGCGCCATCGAGCCGGTGAACGACTGGTGGCACCTGCCCGGCGGGCAGATGCTGCGCGTGGTCATCACGCCCAATGCCGAGGGCGGCATTACCTATCTGTTCGACGATTTGTCCGAGCATCTGGCGCTGGAGAGCCGCTACAACAGCCTCATCCGCATCCAGGGCGAGACGCTGGACGGCCTCGCCGAGGCGGTGGCGGTGTTTGGCGCCGACGGGCGGCTCAATCTCTACAATCAGGCCTTCCTCGCGCTCTGGTCCCTCGACGCCCAGGCCATGGGCGACAAGCCCCATGTGGACGCGGTGGCCGCCATGTGCCGTCCGCTCTATGGCGAGACGGCCGCCTTCTCCCGCATCCGCCAGGCGGTGACGGCCATCGGCCCGCGCGAGGTCATGACGCTGCGCGTCGAGCGCCCGGACGGCCGGGTGCTCGACGGCGCCACCCAGCCGCTACCGGACGGCGGCACCATGGTGACGTTCCGCGATGTCACCGACAGCGTGAAGGTGGAGCGGGCGCTGACCGAGCGCGCCGAGGCGCTGGAGGCGGCGGACAAGCTGAAGAACGCCTTCGTCGGTCACGTCTCCTACCATTTGCGCACGCCCCTCAACACCCTGATGGGTTATGCCGACATGCTGCGCGAGGGCCTTGCCGGCCCGCTCAACGACCGCCAGCGCGACTATCTCGACCACATGCGCCAGTCCTCGGACCTGCTGCGCGCCCTCATCGACGACATTCTCGACCTCGCCACCATCGATGCCGGCGCCATGGAGCTGGATCTCGCCGAGGTGGACGTGCGCGAGCTGGTGCTCTCCGTCGCCGATGCGGTGCGCGACAGCGTGGACGAGGCGCGGCTTTCCCTTGCCGTGAACATCGATCCCGCCGCCGGCGTCTTCGTCGCCGATGCGCGGCGGCTCCGGCAGATCCTGTTCAATCTCCTGTCCAACGCCATCGCCGTCTCGCCCGAGGGCGCCACCGTGACGCTCGGCGCCGCACGGCGCGACGGTGCGCTGGTGTTCACCGTGCGCGACGAAGGGCCGGGCGTGCCGGCGGAGGTGAAGGAGACGCTGTTCGATCGCTTCGAGAGCCGCAGTGCCGGCCCGCGCCACCGCGGGGTGGGCCTCGGCCTTGCCATCGTGCGCTCCTTCGTGAGCCTGCACGGCGGCTCGGTCACGGTGGGGCCGGCGTCCGCGACGCGCGGCACGCTCGCCACCTGCATCTTCCCGCTCGAAGGCGAGCGCCGGCGGGAGGCTGCCGAATGAGCATCGTGCTGGAACGCCTTGAAGGTCAGCCGGTGGCTTGCCGCGTGGTGCTGAAGGACCTCGCCGCCACCAGCCGCCTCGCTTCGCTCATCGCCAGCTGGTTCGGGGGCAAGGACACCATCACCCTCACCGGCGACCTCGGTGCCGGCAAGACGGAGTTGGCCCGCGCGCTCATCCGCGCCTTCGCCGACGATCCCGCCGTGGACGTGCCGAGCCCCACCTTCCCGATCCTCATCACCTACGACTTTCCCCGCGGCCGGGTGGTGCACGCCGACCTCTACCGCATCCAGGAGCCGGGCGAGCTGGACGAGCTCGGCTGGGACGAGATGCGCGAGAACGCGCTCCTCATGGTGGAATGGCCCGAGCGCGCCGAGGAGCGCCTGCCGGCCGACCGTCTCGATGTGGCGCTCTATCTTGCCGCCGGCACGCGGGACGCGGCCGATCTCGGCCCGGAGGCGCGCATCGCCATCGTCACCGGATATGGCAAGTTCGGGGCGCGGCTCGACCGGCTGATGATCGCCCAGTCGCTTATCGAGCAGAGCGGCTTTGCCGAGGCGGCGCACCGATTCCTGCAGGGCGACGCCTCCGCCCGCTCCTACAGCCGCCTCGTGCTGGGCGATCGTTCCGCCATCGTCATGAACGCGCCGCGCCAGCCGGACGGGCCGCCGCTGAAGCGCGGCCTGCCCTACAGCCAGCTCGTGCATCTGGCGGAAGACGTGAAGCCCTTCGTCGCCATGGACCGGGCCCTGCTGGCGCAAGGGCTCTCCGCCCCGCTGATCTATTCGGCGGATCTGGAGGCCGGCATCCTCGTGCTGGAGGATCTTGGACCGGAATTCGTGGTGGCCGGCACCCCGCCCGCCCCGGTGCCGGAGCGCTATCGCCTCGCGGTGGAGGTGCTCGCCACCTTGCATAGCCGGCCTTTGCCGCGCACGCTGAACATCGCGCCACGGGTGGAGCGGGCGCTGCCGCCCTACGACGTCGCCGCCATGCTCACCGAAATCGACCTGATGCTGGACTGGTACCTGCCGTCCCGCGGCATCCGACTCGACGGGGTGGTGCGCGAGGAGTTCCGCCTGCTGTGGCGCAGCGCGCTCAACCCGGCCATGGCCGAGCCGCCCACCTGGGTGCTGCGCGACTATCACTCCCCCAACCTCATCTGGCTGCCCCAGCGGGAGGGGCTGCGCCGCATCGGCCTCATCGATTTCCAGGACGCGGTGATGGGGCCGGCCGCCTATGACGTGGTGTCGCTGGCGCAGGATGCGCGGGTGGACGTGCCGGAGGAGCTGGAGCTCGAACTCGTGCGCCGCTACGTGGCGATGCGCCGCGAGGCGGACCCCACCTTCGATCCCCGCAGCTTCGCCCGCACCTATGCGCTGATGGGCGCCCAGCGGGCCAGCAAGATCCTCGGCATCTTCACCCGCCTCAACGATCGCGATGGCAAGCCGCATTATCTCAAGCACCTGCCGCGCATCCGGCGCTATCTCGCCCGCTGCCTCGCCCATGAGGAGCTGGGATCGCTGCGCATGTGGTATGAGGCGGTGCTGCCATCGAAGGACCTCTCCGCGTGACCGCTGCCCCCGACACGCTGCTTGACGCGCCCGCCACCGGATCCGTCCGGGTTGATACCGCCATGGTGCTCGCTGCCGGCCTCGGCACGCGGATGCGCCCCCTCACCGACACCCGCCCCAAGCCGCTGGTGGAGGTGGACGGTCGCGCGCTGGTGGACCATGTGCTCGACCGCGTGACCGCCGCCGGCATTCCCCGCGCCATCGTGAACGTGCACCACCATGCCGATCTGCTGGAGGCGCACCTCAAGGCCCGCGCGGGCGCGCCCGACATCCTCGTCTCCGACGAGCGCGGCCTGCTGCTCGAGACCGGCGGCGGTGTGCGCAAGGCGCTGCCGCTGATCGGCGACACGCCCTTCCTCGCCATCAATTCCGACACGATCTGGATCGAGGGCGCGCGGCCGAACCTCGTGCGGCTCATGGAGCAGTTCGATCCCGAACGGATGGACGCGCTGCTGCTGCTCGCCTCCGCAGCCCATTCCATCGGCTATGACGGCCTGGGCGATTTCCAGATGGACAAGCTCGGCCGGCTGGAGCGCCGGGGCGAGCGCACCATCGCCCCCTTCGTCTATGCCGGCGCCGCCATCCTGAAGCCGGAGCTGTTCGAGGGCACGCCGGAGGGCGCCTTCTCCCTTAACCGCGTGTTCGACCGCGCGGCGGCAGCGGAGCGGCTGTTCGGCTTGCGGCTGGACGGCATCTGGATGCATGTGGGCACGCCCGACGCCATCGCCCTGGCCGAGGAGGCCATCGAGCGGTCGAGCGATTGAGGGTCTTCCTCTGGCGGGACGAGGAGTGAAGCCGTGCCGCGCGTGCTGACCATTCCGCCCTCCGCGCCCTTCCTGCCGGTGCTCGCGCGCGCGCTGCTCGACGGCACGCTGGTGCAGGGCTTCGCGCCGCGTCACGATCCGCTCGCGCTGGCCGGCGCCACCGTCTTCCTGCCCACCCGCCGCGCCGGGCGGCTGTTCGCCGAAGCGCTGCTGGAGGCGTCGGGCGGAACGGCGCTGCTGCTGCCGCGCATCGTGCCCCTCGGCGACGTGGATGAGGACGCGCTCGCCTTCTCCGAGGATGCCCCGGTGTTGGCCGCGCCCCACGCCATCGCCCCGGTGCATCGCCGGCTCGTGCTGGCGCGGCTCGTGGCGCACTGGCGCGATACGCTGTCCAAGGCGGTGGAGCGGGAGGCGGTCGCCGCCGGCACTGCTTCCACCTTCGCGCTGGCCGATGCGCTGGGCTCCCTGTTCGACGATCTCACCACCGCCGGCCTCGGCGTCGAGCGGATGGATGGGCTCGTACCGGACGAGCTGGATCGCTATTTCAAGGTGGGGCTGGATTTCGTGCGCATCGCCCGGCGCGCCTTCTCCGCCTATCTGGCAGAGGAAGGGCTGGTGGAGCCCGCCGCCCGCCGCGACGCGCTGGTGGATGCGGAGGCGCGCCGCCTCACTGCGCTGGGCACGGCCGCCGGGCCAGTGATCGCCGCCGGCTCCACCGGCTCCATGCCGGCCACGGCGCGCCTGCTGAAGGCCATCGCCAGCCTGCCCCATGGCGCTGTCGTGCTGCCGGGGCTGGACCTTGATCTCGATGCGCCGTCCTTCGACCGGCTCGCCGATCCCGTGCTCGGCGCGCCCGACCATCCGCAATACGGCCTCGCCCGTCTCATCAGTACCCTCGGGGTGGCGCGCAGCGAGGTAATCCCGCTAGCCCCGCCCGCCCCCTTCGGCCGTGAGCGGCTGATGGGCGAGGCGCTGCGGCAGGCCGAGATGACCGATCTCTGGGCGACGCTGCCCGCGCGCCTGCCGGCGGACGACCTCGCCGCCGCCATGGCCGGCATCAGCGTTGTGGAGGCGGATGACCCCCGCGCCGAGGCGCTGAGCGTCGCCCTCCTGCTGCGCGACAGCCTGGAGCGGCCGGGCGAGACGGCGGCCCTCGTCACCCCGGATCGCGACCTCGCGCGGCGGGTGGCGGCGGAGATGGCGCGCTTCGGCGTGGCGCTGGACGATTCCGCTGGCACGCCATTGGCCGACGCCCCCGCCGGGCGCCTCGCCGGGCTGCTGGTGACGGCGGCGGCGGAAGGGCTGGCGCCGGTGCCGCTGTTTGCGCTGCTCACCCACCCGCTGGCGCGCTTCGGCCTTGATGCGGAGGCGAAGGCCGAAGCGGTGGCGGCTTTGGAGCTGGCCGCCCTGCGCGGTCCCCGCCCCGCCGCCGGCATCGCCGGCCTCTCCGCCGCGCTGGATGCCCACGATCCCGAAGGCTACCGCCGCTCCGATCCGCGCAGCCGCATCGATGGTGCGGCCATCGCCGCCGCGCGCGATCTGGTGCGGCGGCTGGAGGCGGCCCTCGGCCCGCTGCTGGCGCTGGGCGACCGTCACGGCGCCGTTCCCCTCGCCGAACTCGTCGCCGCCCATCGCGCCGCCGTGGAGGCCGCCGCCGGCCGGCTCGATCCCGAGGCCGAGGATGCGGCGGAGGCGGCCCTCGCCCGCACCTTCGACACGCTGAAGAGCGCCGCCGGCGACGGTCCGGCCCTCGACCTTTCCTCCTATGCCGATGCGGCGGGCGCGCTCTTCTCCGACACGATGGTCCGCCCGCGCGCCGAGCCCCATGCCCGCATCCGCATCCTGGGCCCGCTGGAAGCGCGCCTCGTCCACGTGGACCGCATGGTACTGGGCGGTCTGGTGGAGGGCTCCTGGCCGACCATTCCCGAGACCGACCCGTGGCTGAGCCGCCCCATGCGGGCGCAGCTGGGGCTGGACCTGCCGGAGCGGCGCATCGGCCTGTCCGCCCACGATTTCGCGCAGGGCTTCGGCGCACGCGAACTGGTGCTGAGCTTCGCCGCCAAGGTGGGCGGCACCCAGAGCGTGCCCTCGCGCTTTGTGCAGCGGCTGAAGACCGTGGCCGGGGAGGCCGAGTGGAACGCCGCCCGCGCGCGGGGCGCCCGCTTCGTCCGCGCCGCCCGCCGTTTGGACGAGGCGCCCGCCGTGCCCCGCGCGACCCGCCCCGCGCCCGCCCCGCCGCTGGAGCTGCGCCCGCCCCGCCTCTCGGTGACGGAGATCGAGACCTTCCTGCGCGATCCTTATTCCATCTATGCCCGGCACGTCCTCGGCCTGTCTCCACTCGATGACCTAGACGCACCGCCGGGCAGCGCGGAGCGGGGGATGGCGCTGCACGAGGCCGTGGGCCGCTTCACCACCGCCTTCCCCGACGATCTGCCGCCCGACGCACTGGCGCGGCTGATCGAGGAGGGCGCCCGCGCCTTTGCGCCGCTGAAGGCCTTCCCGGCCGAGCATGCTTTGTGGTGGGCGCGGTTCGAGCGGGCGGCGGCCTTCCTCGTCGCCTTCGAGCGCGAGCGGCGGGCGCATCTGGACCGCATCGTCGCCGAGACGAAGGGCAGCCTCGAAATCCCGCTCGCTGCCTCCACCTTTCGCCTCACCGGCCGCGCCGACCGCATCGAGATCAAGCGCGACGGGACGCTCGCCATCATCGACTACAAGACCGGCACCGCGCCGAGCGCCAAGCAGGCCGCCTCCCTCTCCCCCCAATTGCCGCTGGAAGCCGCCATGGCCCGGCGCGGCGGCTTCGAGGGCGTGCCGGGGGCGCCTGTTGAGGAACTCACCTATGTGGAGCTGAAGGGCGGGGCCGACGGCGGCGCGGAAAAGCCGGTGAAGGTGAAGGACCGCTCCACCCACGATCTCGCCGAGGATGCCCTCGCCGGCCTCGAAAGCCTGCTCAAGGCGTTCGAGAATGTGGCGCAGGGCTATCGCTCGCTGGCCGCGCCGCAATGGTCGGGCCGCTATGGCGATTATGACCACCTCGCCCGTGTGCGCGAATGGGCGCTGGCCGGGGAGGAAAGCGAATGAGCGCGAGCCTCGATAGCAGCGCCAAGTCCGAGGCCACCCGACGCCAGTCGGAGGCCTCCCACCCCGCCATTTCCGCCTGGGTCTCGGCCAACGCCGGCTCGGGCAAGACCCATGTGCTCGCCCGCCGCGTGATCCGGCTGCTGCTCGCCGGCACGCCGCCGGGGCGCATCCTGTGCCTCACCTATACCAAGGCGGCGGCGGCCAACATGGCCAACCGCGTGCTCGCCATCCTCGGCCGCTGGGCGCGCATGGACGATGCCGCGCTCGATGCCGCCATCGCCGAGACGGTGGGCGAGGCGCCAGACGCTTCGCTACGTGCCCGCGCCCGCCGGCTGTTCGCGGCGGCGCTGGAGACGCCGGGCGGGCTGAAGATCCAGACCATCCACGCCTTCTGCGGCGGCCTTTTGCATCGCTTCCCGTTCGAGGCGGACGTGGCGGCCGGCTTCCGCGAGCTGGACGAGGTGGCCCGGCGCGAGCTGATGGCCCGCATCCGCGCCGATCTGGTTGTTTCGGCGAGCCTCGCGCCCGCCTCTCCCACCGGCGAGGCGCTGGCCCGGCTCACGGAGGAGATGTCCGACAGCGGCCTCACCGGCCTCATCGAGGCGGCGGTGGCGCTGCGCGCCCGCATCCTGCCCCTGGGCGACACGCCCGCCGCCCGCCGGGCTGCGGTGGCGCGCGCGCTGGGGCTGCCGGCGGGGCTCACTGTGGCAGACGTGGAAGCCGAGATGCTGGCGAGCCCGCACCTTCCCCGCTCCGAATGGCAGAGCGTCGCGGCGACGCTCGCCACCTCCGACAAGGCCACCGACCGCAAGCGCGCCGACGACCTCGCGGCCGCTGCTGCGGCGGGGGACGATGCCTCGGCGCTCGTCGCCTATCGCGGCGTGTTCTTCGGCTCGGACGGCCCGCGCTCCGACAAGAACCTGCTCACCAAGGGCATGGGTACGCGCGAGCCGGACCTTCTCGCCCGCTTCACCGCCGAGCGCGACCGCCTCGCCGGCCTCGCCGATCGCCTTAAGGCCGCCTGGACACTGGAGCGCACCGGCGCAGCCCTCACTCTCGGCGCTGAGGCCTGCCGCCGCTACGAGGCGGAGAAGGCGGCGCGGGGCCTGCTCGATTTCGACGACCTCATCACCAAGGCCGCAGCCCTGCTCGCAGAGCAGCCGACCTTCGTGCAGTTCAAGCTCGATCAGGGCATCGACCACATCCTCGTGGACGAGGCGCAGGATACGAGCCCCGAGCAGTGGAAGGTGGTGGAGGGCCTCGCCTCTGACTTCTTCTCCGGCGAGGGCGCGCGGGCGGGCGTGACTCGCACCATCTTCGTGGTCGGCGACGAGAAGCAGTCCATCTTCTCCTTCCAGGGCGCCGATCCGCGCGCCTTCGGCGCCATGCGCTCCACCTTCGAGCGCAAGGTGGGGGCGAAGGGCTTCCGCCGGGTGGAACTGCCCCATTCCTTCCGCTCCGCGCCGGGCGTGCTGGAGGCGGTGGATGCCATCTTCAAGAGCGAGGTCGCCCATGCGGGGCTGACCCTCGATACCGTGGCCCCTGTCCATGCCGCCATCCGCGCCGACGCGCCGGCCCTGGTGGAGATCTGGCCCACCACCGTGCCCGAGCCCCATCCCGAGCCGGATAACTGGCGCCGGCCGCTGGACGAGGTGCCCACCGACGATCCCGTCAGCCGGCTCGCCGCGCGCATCGCGAGCTTCATCCAGGCAGGGATCGCGAACGGCCTCGCCATCCCCTCCCGCGACGGGCGGCCCATGCGGGCCGGCGACGTGCTGGTGCTGGTGCGCCGGCGCGGGCGGGTGTTCGAGGCGGTGATCCGTGCGCTCAAGGAACTGAAGGACCCGCGGGTGCAGGTGGCCGGCGCCGACCGGCTCGTGGTGCCGGAGCACATCGCCGCCCTCGATCTGATGGCTTTGGGAGACTCGCTGCTCTCGCCGCACGACGATCTCTCGCTTGCGGCCGTGCTGAAAAGCCCTCTGTTCGGCTTCACCGACGACGATCTCATGGCCCTGTGCCCCCAGCGCAAGGGAACGCTGGCCTCCGTCCTCTCCACGTCAGTCGATCCGCGCCACCGTGCCGCCGCCGCGCGGCTCGCCGGCTGGAAGGGCGAGGCGGAGGGGCTGCGGCCGTTCGATTTCTACGGCCGGGTGCTCGGCCGCGACGGTGGACGGCGGGCCATGCTGGCGCGCCTCGGCCCCGAGGCGGCGGACGTGCTGGACGAGTTCATGGCGTTGGCCCGCACCTATGAGGGCGCGGAGCCCGCGAGCCTCGCCGGCTTCCTCGCCTTCCTCCGGCGCGGCGGGGCCGAGACCAAGCGCGACATGGAGAGCGGGCGCGACGAGGTGCGGGTGATGACCGCCCATGGCGCGAAAGGGCTGGAGGCGCCCCTCGTCATCCTCGCCGACACGGTGGACATGCCACGCCCGCGCATCGCCGGTGGCCTGCTCACCTTGCCGGGTGCGGGGGTGCCGGTGCTGGCGCCGCGCAAGGCGGAAGACCCGGAGGTGCTCGCCACCGCCCGCGCCGCCGCCGCCGCCCGCGAGCTAGAGGAATATCGCCGGCTGTTCTACGTGGCGCTGACCCGCGCCGAGGATGCCCTCGTCATCTGCGGCGCCGAGACGCGCGCGCCGGCCAAGGACAAGCCCCACGCCCGGCCCGAGGGCTGCTGGTACGACCTCGCCCGCGCGGCGCTGGAGCCGGACGCCGACGAGGGTGAGCCGCTGGGCTTCGACGGCAAGGTGCTGCGCTGGCGCAAGGGGCCGGGGCTAAAGGTGGCGGAGGCGGGCGCGCCCGTGCCGGCGGTGGTCGAGGTGGGGGAGGCGCTCTCATTCCCCAATCCCCCGCCGCCCGAGCCCGCCTTGCGGCGCCTGCGTCCCTCCGGCATCGACGGCGCGGACCCCCGGCCTGAGCGACCGGCCATGCCCGCGCCGCTGCCCGAGAGTGCGCTGTCCCCCCTCTTGCGCGGCGATCTGGTCCACCGGCTGCTGGCCGGCCTGCCGGAGGTGGCGGCGGCCGAGCGGGAGGCGGCGGGCCTGCGCCTGCTGCGCCATGCGGCGGACGGGGTGGACGAGGCGGCGCACCGGGCGATTCTCGCCGAGGCGCTCGGCGTGCTCGGCCATGCGCCCCTCGCGGAGCTGTTCGGCGCCGGGAGCCGGGCTGAGGTGCCGGTGATCGGGCGCATTACGGGAGCGGGCGGAGAGGTGTTCGCCGTCAACGGCCGCATCGACCGGCTGGTGGTGTTGCCCGACCGCATCCTCGTGGCCGACTTCAAGACGGACCGGGTGCCCCCTTCGGACCCCGCGGAGGCCGGCGAGAGCTATGTTTCCCAGCTCGCCGTCTATGGCGCCATTCTGTCGCAGGCGTTCGGCGGGCGACCGGTGGAAGCGCGCCTGATCTATACGGCCGGGCCGCTTGTGGTGCCGCTCATTCCCTCCCGGCTTGCCGCGGCGTTGACGAAGCTTGGTGTTCCGTCCCCGCCTTTCGCCTCCCTCGGCGTCAAGGGCGCGTGAAGCCGCCTTGACGGGGAGGGGAGGGGCTACCTACGTTCTCCCCCAACATCCAGTGGTTCTCCCCGTTCTGCCCTACGAGGTATGTCATGGCCGTCGAGAAGGTTTCCGATCAGAATTTCGATCAGGACGTGCTGAAGTCCAGCGCGCCGGTCATCGTTGACTTCTGGGCGGAGTGGTGCGGCCCCTGCCGCATGGTTGCCCCCATCCTGGAGGAAGTCTCCGGCGAGCTGGGCGAGAAGGTCCGCATCGTGAAGCTGAACGTGGACGAGAATCCGCAGACGGCATCCAAGTACGGCATCATGTCCATTCCCACCCTGCTCCTGTTCAAGGACGGCAAGATCGCCTCCCGCCAGGTGGGTGCCGCCCCCAAGGCCAAGCTGGTGCAGTGGATCAACGGCTCGATCTGAGCTTCGACCGCCGAATATGAAAAAGCCCCCGATTCGGGGGCTTTTTTCGCTTGTGGGGATTGAATGGTCCTCAGCCGTGCCGTGCCAGCAGCTTCCCTGAGGGCTCCACACGCTCCACCATGAAGGCGGAGGCGGCGCGCCCCCGCCACGGCCGGTCGAGGCAGAGGCTCGAATCGTTGAGGCGGGCCGCCTCGGCCTGCGCCTCCTCCTCGCTTGCGAAGCGATGCGCCTCGCTTGGGAAGAAGGCGCCGCCGGGAATGATGACGGCCTCTCCTTCCTGTGTATCGATCCGGGTCTCGCTTCCGTCAAAGAAGACCCAGCCGCACGGAGCGCCGGGCACGGCGCGGGCGACCAGATGGGCGAGGGAGAGGGGAACGCGGCGGCGCGAGGGTTGCCAGCGCGGCATACGGAAACTGAACATCGGACTGGTCGTCCTCTATCGCCCTGAGGTGTCTTCCCAGTGGAAATGCTCAAGGGTGCCAGACCGTTCCAACCTGCGACGTCATGAACGTTTACAGGATGTTGCCAACGGGGAAGCGCGAGGCCTGCGGAACGGCACGGACTCAGTAGCTGACGGCGGCGAGATAGAGCCCCGCCGCGGGGGCCATGGGGCCGCAGCGCGTGCGGTCGGCGGCGGCGAGGGCGGCGGCGAGGTCGTCCGCGCTCCACCGGCCTTCGCCCACCCGCATGAGCGAGCCCACCATGGAGCGCACCTGATGGTGCAGGAAGGACCGGGCCGAGGTGACGACGCGGATCTCGTCGTCATGGCGGGAAACATCCAGCTGGTCCAGCGTCTTCACCGGCGAGGCAGCCTGGCACTCGGCGGCGCGGAAGGTGGAGAAATCGTGCCTGCCTAGAAGGCGTTGGGCGGCGATGTGCATGGCCTCGGCATCGAGCTTCTGCGGGATGCGCCACGCCCGGTCGCGGTCGAGCGCGAGGTCGGGGCGGCGGTTGACGATGCGGTAGAGATAGTGCCGCTTGGTGGCGGAGAAGCGGGCGTCGAAGCTGTCCGGCACCTTCTCGGCGGAAAGCACGGCCACCGGATGGGGCCGAAGCTGGGCCGTCATGGCGTCGCGCACCGTGTCCGTGCGCCAGTCCCTGGAAAGGTCCACATGGGCCACCTGCCCGGTGGCATGGACCCCGGCATCGGTGCGCCCGGCGCCCGCTACTGTCACCTTTTCCCCGCAGAAACGCTGAAAGGCTTCGGCTAGCACACCCTGCACGGTCGGCAGCTCCGCCTGTATCTGCCAGCCGGCGAAGGGGGTGCCGTCATATTCGATGGTGAGCTTGTAGCGGGGCATGGCGGGTCTGGCCGCCCTCAGGCGAGCCGGCTTCCGGGCGGGACAGCATTGCCCCTAAGGAAGGTCTCCGCCCCCATGGGCTGCTTGCCGGCCTTCTGCAGCTCCACGAGACGCAATGCGCCCGAGCCGCAGGCGATGGTGAGATGGTCTTCAAGTACCGTGCCGGGCGCTGCGGAACCCTCGTCCAGCGTCGAGCGCAGCACCTTCACCCGCGCCTCCTCCGGTCCGAGGGGGAACCAGGCGCCGGGGAAGGGGGAGAGGCCGCGGATGCGGTCGTGCACCTCCTGGGCTGGCTTTGACCAGTCGATGCGGGTCTCCGCCTTCTCGATCTTGGCGGCATATTCCACGCCGGTCGCCGGCTGGGGCGTGAAGCCGAGCCCGCCGCGCTCCAGCGCAGCCAGCGCCCGGCCCATGAGGTCGGCGCCGATCACCATCATCCGGTCATGCAATTCGCCGGCGGTCATGTCCGGGCCGATGGGGATGCGCTCCACGAGGCCCACGGGGCCGGTGTCCAGCCCCGCTTCCATCTGCATCACCGCGACGCCGGTCTCCTTGTCGCCGGCCATGATGGCCCGCTGGATCGGGGCGGCGCCGCGCCAGCGCGGCAGCAGGGAGCCATGCAGGTTCAGGCAGCCGAGGCGCGGCGCATCGAGGATGGCCTGCGGCAGGATGAGGCCATAGGCCACCACCACCGCCACGTCCGCCTCATGGGCACGGAAGGCGTCCGCTGCTTCTTCGCCCTTCAGGCTTCTGGGCGTGAACACCGGCAGGCCGAAGCGCTCGGCCACCGCATGGACGGGGGAGGGCGTGAGGTCGAGCCCGCGGCGACCGGCCGGGGCCGGGGCGCGGGTATAGACCGCCACCACCTCGTGGCCGCGCCCGACGATCTCCGAGAGGGTGGGCACGGCGAAATCCGGCGTACCCATGAAGACGATGCGCATGGACCCTCGTGTCCCGTGATCTCCCGCCGCGGCGGGATCAGGCCTCGGCCTTGTGCTTCGCCTGCTTGGTGAATTTCTTGATGACGCGGTCGCGCTTCAGCTTGGAGATGTGATCGATGAAGAGCACGCCGTTGAGATGGTCGATCTCGTGCTGCACGCAGGTGGCGAACAGGCCCTCGGCCTCCACCTCCCGCGTCTTGCCCTCAACGTCCAGGAAGCGCACCGCCACCTTCGCCGGGCGCTCCACCTCCTCGTAATATTCGGGGATGGAGAGGCAGCCCTCGCTATAGACGGAGGTCTCTTCCGAGGCGGCGATGATCTCGGGATTGATGAGGGCGATGGGCTTCTTGTTCTCGCCGTCGCGCGCGACATCGATGGTGATGACGCGGCGCTGCACGCCCACCTGTATGGCCGCCAGCCCGATGCCGGGGGCGTCGTACATGGTCTCGAACATGTCCTCCACCAGCTTGCGCACCTCGTTGTCGATCTTCTCGACCGGATCGGAAAGCGTGCGCAGCTTGGGCTCGGGGATGATGAGGATAGGCCGGATCGTCATTCGAGCGAGATAAGCGAAGCTGCCGCATAGGTCAACATGTTCGCCGTTTGTTCAAGCGAGAGAATCACGTAAGAAGAGAAGGTTCACGCAAGAGCAAGGCATGCCGGTTGTGCTGTTCACCTTCGGCGGGCGGCCCTTCACCGTGGCCGAGGCGGCTGCGGTCGCCGCGGCGGTGCTGGCGCTGCTGTTGTTTCTGGTGCTGGTGAGCCTCGTGCGCCAGTCGCGGGCGCGCGCCGCCGTGGTCGCCGAGGAAGCGCTGCGGCGGGACGAGATGGACCGTCGCCTGCGCGAATTGGTCCGTGTCCAGTCCGAGACCGCCGGCCGCGTGCAGAGCATGACGGAGATCCTCGCCCAAAGGCAGAGCGAGCTGGCCCGCGCCGTCTCCGACCGGCTCGACCAGACCTCCCACCGGCTGGGGGAGACCCTCTCCACCGCCGCCCGCGCCACCCATGAGAGCCTGACGCGCATCGCCGAGCGTCTCGTGATGGTGGAGACGGCCGAGCGCACGCTCGGCGATCTTTCAGCGCAGGTGGTCTCCCTGCGCGAGACGCTGGCCAACAAGCAGGCGCGTGGTGCCTTCGGGCAGGCGCGGATGGAGGCCATCGTCGCCGATGGCCTGCCGCGCGGCAGCTTCGCCTTCCAGTACACGCTCTCGAACGGCAAGCGTCCGGACTGCGCCATCTTCCTGCCGGGGGATGCGCGCCCGCTGCTCATCGATTCCAAATTCCCGCTGGAGGCCGTCACCGCCTTCCGGGAGGCGCCGTCCCCCGAGCATCGCAAGGCCGCCGGCCAGCGCCTGCGCAACGATCTGCTGAAGCACGTCTATGACGTGGCCGAGCGCTATTTCATCCCCGGCGAGACGCAGGACGTGGCGCTGATCTTCGTGCCGTCCGAATCCGTCTATGCCGAGATCAGCGAGCATTTCGACGGCGTGGTGCAGGAGGCCTATCGCCAGCGCGTGATCCTGGTCTCGCCATCGCTCCTGATGCTGGCCGTGCAGGTGGTGCAGGCCATCGCCAAGGACGCCCGCATGCGTGAGGAGGCCGACCGCGTGCGGGCCGAGGTCGGCGCCTTGGTGGAGGACGTGAGCCGCCTGCGCGAGCGCGTGGGAGACCTCGCGAAGCATTTCGCGCAGGTGGGTGACGACGTACAGCGCGTCATCATCTCCGCCGACAAGATTGCCCGGCGCGGGCTGAGGCTGGAGCAGCTCGACTTCGACACCCCCGGTCCGGCGTCCTCCCCGCCGCCCTCCCCGCCGCCCAAGTGAGGGCCGGCGTCATGCCGAAGCACCGCATCACCACCACCAGCTTCGCCAGCGTCTATCCGCTCTATGTCGCCAAGGCCGAGCGGAAGGGGCGCACGCCGGCGGAGGTGGACGTGGTGATCCGCTGGCTGACCGGCTATTCCGACGCCGACCTGCGCGTCGTTCTGGCCGGCAAGACCGATTTCGAGACCTTCTTTGCGCAGGCCCCGCCCCCAATCCCGCCCGCGCGCTCATCACGGGCGTGGTCTGCGGCGTTCGGGTGGAGGAGGTCGCCGAGCCGACCATGCGGGAGATACGGTATCTCGATAAGTTGATCGACGAACTGGCGCGGGGGCGGCCGCTGGAGAAAATCCTGCGCAAGGGCTGAGGCCTGTTGATGCGGCCCCAGTCGGGGGCTGCGGCATCTTGCGCGGCGGCGTGCGAGGCGGGATGCTGGCAGCCGAGATGAATCGCGCGCCCGTTGTGGCGTGCCCGTGACCCTTAAGGACGAAATGCCCGAACTGCCCGAGGTGGAAACCGTCCGCCGCGGCCTGATGCCCGTCTTGCAGGGCGCCGTGATCGAAAGCGCCGAGGCGCGCCGCCCGGACCTGCGCTGGCCGCTGCCGGAGAACTTCGCCGAACGCCTGGCCGGCCGCCGCGTGGAGGCCATCGGTCGCCGCGCCAAATATCTGCTCGCTGACCTCGACGGCGGCGAGGTGATGATCCTGCACCTCGGCATGTCCGGTTCCATCCGGGTGGAGGGCGAAAAGGCGCTCCGTCCGGGCGCCTTCCATTATCCCCGCGCCGCCGCCGGGCCGCACGACCATGTGGTGCTGCACCTCGCCGGCGGCACCACCGTGACCTTCAACGATCCGCGCCGCTTCGGCGCCATCCTGATCGTCCCCTATGACCGGCTGGAGAGTCATCCGCTTCTGGTGGGGCTCGGCCCGGAGCCGCTGGGCAACGCCTTCCATGCCGACTATCTCGCGGGCGCGTTCGCGCGCCGCAAGACCTCGCTGAAAGCAGCGCTGCTGGACCAGAAGCTGGTGGCGGGTCTCGGCAACATCTATGTGTGCGAGGCGCTGTTCCGCGCCGGCCTCTCGCCGCGCCGCCTCGCCCACACGATCGTGACGAAGGACGGCAAGCCGACGCCGCGGGTGGAGCGTCTCGTGACGGCCATTCGCGACGTGCTGCGCGAGGCCATCCAGGCCGGCGGCTCCTCTCTTCGCGACCACAAGCAGGTGAGCGGCGAGCTTGGCTATTTCCAGCACACCTTCCGCGTCTACGACCGCGAGGGAGAGCCCTGCCGGACCCGGCATTGCAAGGGCATCGTCCAGCGCATCGTGCAAGGCGGGCGCTCCACCTTCTATTGCCCGGTCTGCCAGAGATAGCGCAGCCCCGCACGGCCGCTGTGCGAGGCTGCCACTTCGCATGCCGGCGCGGAAGCGCTAGAGCACGGTTCCGCGCGCGCGGCGCAGGATATCGACCGGCGTCACGCCGGCTCAGGAGGAGACGAGGATGGCTTACGAGACGATCCTGTTGGAGGTGGACGAGCGGGTCGGCATCATCCGGCTGAACCGCCCGCAGGCGCTCAACGCGCTCAACGCCCAGCTCATCAACGAGCTGAACGCCGCCCTCGACGTGCTCGAGAACGACCGCGCCATCGGCTGCATTATCCTCACCGGCTCGGAGAAGGCGTTCGCCGCCGGCGCCGACATCAAGGCGATGCAGAGCTTCACCTATCCGGACACGTATCTCGACGACTACATCACCTCCTGGGAGCGCCTCTCGCGCACCCGCAAGCCGGTGATCGCGGCGGTGGCCGGCTTCGCGCTGGGCGGCGGCTGCGAGCTTGCCATGATGTGCGACTTCATCCTCGCCGCCGACACCGCGAAATTCGGCCAGCCGGAGATCAAGCTCGGCGTCATGCCCGGCTCGGGCGGCACCCAGCGCCTGACGCGTTTCGTCGGCAAGTCCAAGGCCATGGAGATGTGCCTCACCGGCCGGCTGATGGATGCGGTGGAAGCCGAGCGCTCCGGCCTCGTCTCGCGCATCATCCCCGCAGCCGAACTGATGACCGAGGCGCTGAAGGTCGCCAAGGTCATCGCCGGCATGTCGCTGCCGATCGCCATGCAGACCAAGGAGGCGGTGAACCGCTCCTACGAGACGTCTCTTGCCGAGGGCATCCGCTTCGAGCGCCGGGTGTTCCAGTCCCAGTTCGGCCTCGCCCACCAGCAGGAAGGCATGAGCGCCTTCATCGAAAAGCGCCCGCCCAACTTCAAGGGCTGACGCAGACGCGGGTGCCGCCCCACCGGCCGCACCCGCCTTCCCCATCTTTCCGCGACAGAGCGCAAGGAGCGTGTTGACAAGCAAGCCGCACCCCCTCTATGTGTCGCGCTCCGATCCGGCCCCAACCGGACGGGGCCCAGGTGGCGGAATTGGTAGACGCGCTGGTTTCAGGTACCAGTGGTGAAAGCCGTGGAGGTTCGAGTCCTCTCCTGGGCACCATTTTACCATCCAAAGACGTCTTGGAACGTCCAATTGTGACGGTAAATCAAGCGGTTAGCCCCCTTTGATAGTCTGACAGGGTCCACGGCGGTCCGGTTGAATCTCGCGCACGCGTAGGCATGCTTGTAGGCATCGATTTCATGCCTACAGCGAGATGCCTACAGATGCCTCTCACGGATCTAGCGTTGCGCAACGCCAAGCCAAAAGACAAGCCGTACAAGCTATTTGATGGCGGTGGCCTGCACCTTCTTGTTAACCCGAATGGCAGCCGCATTTGGCGCCTCGCCTATCGATTCGCAGGCAAGCCGAAGCAACTCTCGTTTGGCCCCTACCCCACCGTTCCGCTCGTCGAGGCGCGCCAGAAGCGGGAAGAGTCCAAAAGGCAGCTCCTCGCCGGCGAAGATCCTTCCGCGGTTCGGAAGCTGGAGAAGGTCGCGGCCAGCGTCTCTTCTGCCAACACATTCTCGGCCGTAGCCGAGGAATTCATAGAGCGCCTGAAGGGCCGAGGAATTGCCGAAGTCACCCTGGCTAAGAAGCGCTGGCTTCTTACAGATCTGGCAGGTCCCAGCTTGGGCCATCGACCGATAGCTGAAATCTCCCCCTTCGAGATTCTATCCGTGTTGCAGCAGGTCGAGCGAAGCGGCCGGCGAGAGACTGCTCGTCGCCTGAGGTCATCAATTGGGGCGGTGTTTCGCTTTAACGACGTCACACCCCTCCGCTTTCAGTGCCAACTGCAGGTCCTCGAGCCAGTCCTCGGGTATGCGGGCGCCTCGCGCTGCGAGAACTCCTGCGCGATCGGCTGCCGGATATCGTGCCAGCGTGGCAGGCGGACGGTGTACTGGCTTCCCTCAAGGCGCGCGGGTATCTCCTCCCCGGCAAGGAGATGGGGCGTTATGTGCGCCAGATCCGCGTGAAAGGCATGCATCCGCCCCGGCGCGACTATGTCGTGTTCGACCTCGCGCGTATTCAGGGGAATGCCAAGGACGAGCCGGACGCCGCCTAAGCTGGTGGCTCACATGCTCATCACTTTTCGGCCTCGCGCGCGCAGCGCGGGGCCTTTTTTGTATGGGCACGCGATCGAGGTGCGGCGGGACGCGCTCTAATTTTTAGAAAGCACGCCGTGAGGGTGCAAATCGCGATTCTGTAAATCATTGGCATCAGCAGCGAACAGCGATCGATGATTGGGTTTTCGACATCGATTGTGTCGCCTCCGACAGCTTCGATGTGGGCCCCATCAGGCGCCGCATATGAGGAGTCATGTCTGAATGAGATGAAGAGCCATGTCTGAATGATCGAAGGCTGAATCAGGTGTGTCTGAAACACGGGTTCACTGAAATTCGAGCATGAATGAGTTCAGTTTGAATTTAGATCTGGATTCATTTTTTGATAGTTCGATAGACATGAAATGCATATATTATCATTGTATCAATTATGAATTTGATAAATATCTGTGAATCAATAACGTATGTCTGCGATATATCATTTAATTATTCGCATATGCAGGTGCATATATTGAATATTGTAAATAGTTATCGTGCTCATAATGCATGGATAATTGCAATGCCGAACAGACATGTTGAAAAATTTCGCTCGGGGTGGGCCTGTGCGGAGGGCCTTGCCAGCAGCTACGGCAAATGGGTCGAAGACCATATCGCCGATGGCTACACCGGCTACCTCATGACGTTCATGTTCAAGAATCTCTATGCCGGAACACAGGGGGGCAAGATCGATCTCATGCATAGGGATATCGAAAGGGTCTATTCTCGGGTGGCTCACCGCTTCGCCCATCACCCCGACAAGCCATCCCAGCGCCGGTACCTGCCCCTCCTGGTCGCCTCGCCTGATCTGCCGGTGTTCAAGACGGACAAGGTGTCTGTTGCTGATGTCACATTGAACGATGGCTTGCATGAGCACGGGATATTGCTTACGCCTATGGAATCCCGGTTCAGGTACGAGCTGGCCACCTGGGTCAAGGAAAGGGCGCCTTGGCTCATGAGGGACACTCGCCTTCAGCGCATTCACTGCGCCAGGCTCGACACGACACCGGGCAAGGCGACAGAGTACGCTCTGAAGGGCAATGGACGGGCCTTGCCCGAAGACAGTCTGCTTGTCCTGCCCAAGGCGCTGAGTGAACGCGGTCAGTCAACGGATCGCGGCTACGATGAGGCTGTGCAGTCTCCGCACGGCTGTTCGTTGCTGCGGACGGGGCGCAAGCGCTACTGATCAAGCGGGGGATTTATGACCCTATTCTTCCCGCGGAGAGAAAATCTGATACCTCAGACGGCTGATCTATTGCCAAATAGAAAAATCTGCGCTTGAGAAGCTGATATCAATTTCGTTCTGGGGTGGAAAATGTCAGCCGATGATCAGGTGAGTGACGCTGAGGTCCTTATTGGGAATGTCGCGGATATTGTAGCAGCGTTCGTCGGCAATAACACGGTGCCCACGGCTGAGCTCCCTGCGCTTATTGCCAGCGTTCACGCCAGCCTCAGAACCCTCGGAGCGCCCCAGCCCGAAGCCGTCGTCGAGCTCGTTCCGGCTGTACCGGTGCGCAAGTCGATCACGCCGGACTATATCGTCTGCCTCGAAGACGGTCGGAAGCTGAAGTCACTGAAGCGGCATCTTCTCGCTGCGTTCGGGCTGACGCCTGAGGCGTACCGGGAGAAGTGGGGCCTTCCGAAGGACTACCCCATGGTGGCCCCCAACTATGCCGCTGCGCGCTCTGAGATGGCGAAGAGGATCGGGCTGGGCCAGATTCGCAAAGCAGTGGTGGAACCACCCGTCGCCCCTGGGCACGCATCCAAGGCAAAGCCCAAGCGCAAGGCGTAGTGAGCGCTATTCGCCATCCTGCAATCGACGTACGGGTTCGCGCCCTTGGCCGAACTGACCCTGGCGGCATTCGGGCCTGACGATTGGAAACTGATAGGACAAAAGAAAGGGGCGGCCGAAGCCGCCCCTTTCTTGTACTCATCGTGTATCGGCCTCAGACTGCGACCTTGCACTCCGGGTGGATGGGAGCGACCTGCGTGATGGGCCGCGTGAAGGTGGGGTAGTCCTTATAGTCGCGCCATTCGAGCGTCACGTGGCTTTCGCTCCGGGCAACCACCACGGCCTCCCACCAGCCATTGTACTCGCCATCGCTGTACTCTGGGGCGAGAACCACGTCCCCCTTCTGTAGGCCCGGCCAGTGCTTGGCGCCTTCCTTGATCACGACACTGATCAGCGCCTCGCCGCTCGCCGTGTCCGTCGACTTGGCGAGCATGGCGGCGGCCTTCTTGCGAGTAGGCGCCTTCGGCTCACTCTTCGCGACATCGGCCTCAGCGGCCTTCTCATTCGATTGGGCAGGCGTGGATGCCTTGCCCTGTGTCTCGGCGATGGCGACCAGACGCTTGAAGATGTCCTGGCGCACGCTGGTGAGCAGCGGGCGGTCGTTCTCGCCGAAGCGACCGGCGGGGATGTCCATGGAGCGGGTCGTTGCCGCGGCACAGCTTGCCGGCGCGCATGACTTCATCCTGGAACTGCCCCAGGGCTACGACACCATCGTCGGCGAGCGGGGCAACGGCCTGTCGGGCGGCCAGCGCCAGCGGATCGCCATTGCCCGCGCTTTGGTGATGAACCCCCGCATCCTCATCTTCGACGAGGCCACGAGCGCCCTCGACTATGAGAGCGAGCGCATCGTGCAGCAGAACATGGAGCGCATTGCCAAGGGGCGTTCCGTCATCATCATCGCCCATCGCCTGTCCACCGTGCGTAGGGCCGACCGCATCCTGACACTGGAGCGGGGACGCCTGGTGGAAGATGGCAGCCACGACCAGCTCATCAGCTCCGGCGGGCGCTATGCCAGCCTCCATCTGCTCCAGGCGGGAGCGCTCGATGTCGGCTGATGCGCGCATCATCCCGCTGCACCTGGCCGCGACACGGCGCCGGCGGGCCGAGCTGGACTTTCTGCCGGCCGCCCTCGAGATCGTCGAAACGCCACCCTCGCCCCTGGGGCGGGCGATCGCCGGCAGCATCATCGCCTTTTTCGTGATCGCATTGGCGTGGAGCTGGTTCGGCACCATCGACATCATTGCGACTGCCCCGGGTCGCTTCGTTCCGACGGGGCGCACCAAAGTGATCCAGCCATTCGAGACCGGTGTGGTGCGGGCCATCCACGTCAAGGACGGGATGGCGGTGAAGGCCGGCGACATCCTCATCGAGATCGACCCGACCGCCAGCGAGGCGGACGAACGCCGCCTGGAACACAATGTGGCGCAGGACCGCCTCGACATCGCGCGGCTCACGGCACTGCTCGCGGACGACCCCAGCGCTTTCTCCGTACCAGTCGGGATCGACCCTGGCATCGCAGTGACGGCGCGCCAGCAGATGGAGGAGCAGCGGGCGGAACATAACGCCAAGCTTGCCACGATCGACCGTCAGATTGCTCAAAAACAGGCCGAGCGGAAATCCGTTCAGGCCACCATCGCCAAGGGCGAGGCGACGCTGCCCATGTTGCGCGGTCAATTCGAGATCCGCGAAACCCTGATGAAGAAGGGGTTCGGCACCAAGGTCCTCTATCTCCAGGCGCAGCAGCAGCTGGTGGAGCAGGAGCAGCAGCTTGTAGTGGATGGCCACCGAGAGCAGGAAACGGCTGAAGCTCTTGGGGCCCTAGAGCGCCAACGGGCGGAAGCTGACTCGGAATATCGCAAGGGTCTCCTCTCCGATCTTGCCAAGGCTCAGGTTGCTGCCTCCGAGCATGGTCAGGAAGCCGTGAAGGCGACCCAACGCCGGGGCTATCAGACGCTCACCGCGCCCGTGGACGGGACGGTGCAACAGCTATCCATCCACACCATCGGCGGTGTGGTCACACCGGCGCAGCAGTTGCTCGTCATCGTGCCGAAGAACAGCCGGCTTGAGATCGAGGCGAACCTCGCCAACCGGGACGTGGGCTTCGTGCAGCGGGGGCAGGATGTAGAGGTGAAGGTCGAGGCCTTCTCCTTCACCCGCTACGGCCTCCTGCACGGGACGGTGGACAGCGTGAGCCAGGATGCGGTCGTCTCCGATGCGCGGCTCGACCGGGCTAAGGAAGCGGATGCGCCGGCGGACGAGACCGAGCGCCAGGCGCGGCAACCCGCCTATGTGGCGCGTATCTCGGTGCGAGAGGATGGCATTGAGACCGAGCAGGGCTGGAAGACAATCGAGCCGGGCATGGCGGTGACGGCAGAGATCAAGACGGGGCGGAGGCGAATTGTGGAATATCTGCTGTCGCCCCTGCTAAGGTACAAGCACGACGCTGGGCGAGAGCGATAGAAACTCGAAAACTGTAACAAATTAACATCTGACAGAGATGAAAGTAAAATGGGCACATCATTCAAACTTCGCGAAATAACCATTCTACTATTCGTTTTTGCGGCGACGTTGACTTTTATATTCATTATTACTGAGATCTTGCAAATAGCCCACGCTTTCTATAGCGGCGCTATGCGCGTAGAATACGTACTTAAGCCGGAGATAATCTGGCTATGGATAATACAACTTCTTGTTTTGATATCAGCAATACGTATTGCTTCCAGGTTGGATGAATTTGTTGATCAGGCTATTTCTCGAAGTAAATTAAAGAGATTCTTGATAAAAGACTATGTTTATATACTATTCATGATTCTTTCTTTTGCGATAACTGTATTCAGTTATTTGGTTTTCTTGCGAGGGGCGGCGATAGCATCTAACTCTTAAATATACATACCGTCGATCGTGGTGATCATAAAACAAGGGAGACATCAATGCCTGCGGCAGTTATTTCATCCGGTCGCGCCACCGGTTATTCGGGGTACTTGTTCGGCATTGGATTTTCCGCGACCTGGACTCCGCGTCAACTTGATACATCAATTAGTTCAATTTGGAATTCAGGTGTTTCATCATCATATGGAAATGCGTTTGCACTTCAGATAGTCGTACCGCCGGGCACTCTAGGTCCTATTCCAATTAATTCATTTTATTATCAAACAGAAACCGACAGCAGTGGTCACGTTAGCTATGACTTTGCAGCTGGTCTTGGTGAAGGTGCGGGCGTCGCAATTCTCGGAAATGGAGCAGAAGAGGCGGCTTTTGTTGGAGTTGGTTGGAATACAGATCAGGGATTGGGCTTTTACTCATCAAGTTCCGTTACGCTTGGACTTCCGGCTTTGACGCCAAAATTGTCCGGCCTAGGAAGCTACGGCGGAAGCGCATATGTTCCGTTTTCGTTGTCGCTAGATGGAGCGAGCACATTAGGTCTTATGGCAAAAGGACTTTTCGACTCAGGAAATAAGTATGTTTCAAATAGTTTAGGTGAAAATCAAAATGATGCCTCCCCCGAGCGAATCATTATTTATCCTGATCCGCGATTGGGTGCTCTGTATTCCGCGCTGCGCGATAGCGGATGGTCGGATAATGATATCAATATTCTCCATTCGGTCGCGATAGATCAATTTGATGAAGATAGGATATCTGACCCAACCGCGAGCATATATCAGTCAACAGTGACTGTTTTAAGTAATTTCTACGGAAACAAGGCCTCCCCGGCGCAGGAATCGTTTCAGCCCTCCCGAGACGAAAGTCTCTCTACACCGGACGCTCCCGATTCGGCCAATGGGGGCTCTTTCGCGGCGGCTCCCTCTGGCAGTGCGGCTCTGGAGTCCGCAACGGTGAGCGCGGTATTGGGAATGACAGGGGGGGCGTCGATTGGCGCAGAAAGCGCTGTCGCCCAGGATTATGCTAATGCCAGCATCGGACAAACCTTCGCCTACAACGCGCCGAGCGAAATGAATTTCCAGGTCGACAATTCATATTACTATAATGGAGCCAATTATTCAGTATTCGACTACTCATCTAGCCCTGATTTTTCCAATTTGGACATCAATGCAGGCTATGGCTTTAGCTCGAATCCATACTACGCCTCGGCTGCCTATAATTCTTCTCAAAATAGCGGATTGGGATATAGCTATAATGGATACTTTGACTCGTCGATCGGCTATTATAGCGGCGGCGTTACATTCTCGTTCCCTGTCGTCCTCGACCTAAACGGCGACGGCGTCAGCATCATCCAGCGCACGTCGTCAAACACCTACATGGATGTCAACGGCGACGGCACCGAGCATCGTACGGCCTGGGCCGCGGCGGGTGATGGCGTCCTCGTCTACGACTATACCGGCACCGGGGATGTGGATTCCCCGCAAGCTTTTCAGTTCACCTCCTGGGACCCGACCGCCACCAGCGACATGCAGGCGCTAGCGGACGTCTTCGACACCAACCACAACGGCAAGCTCGATTCAGGCGACGCCCAGTGGTCGAGCTTCAAGGTGCTGGTGACCAACGCCGATGGCACCACGACGCTCAAGACGCTGGCACAGCTCGGCATCACCTCCATCAACCTCAAGCCGGACAATACCCAAGCCGTCTTGTCCGACGGCTCCCAGATCCTCGGATCGAGCACCTTCACCAAGTCCGACGGATCGACCGGTACAGCGGCCGACGTCGTCCTCACCTACGACAATGCCGGCTACCTCACCCAAAGCACCACTACGGTCAACGGCGACGGATCGACCTCCATCGACGTGAAGGCCTACGCTGCAGACGGGAGCCTTGCGAAAGAGGCTGTCAGCACGACCAGCTCCAACGGCCTCACCCGCACCCTGAAGCAGGACCAGAACGGTGACGGCATCTTCGAGACGACGCAGACTCAAAGCGTCGTCACCAATGGCGATGGCAGCAAAACCACGACCGTCTCGGACACCAATGTGGTCGGCGCCCTCGTCGATCGCACCACCACGATCCGCAGCGCTGACGGCAAGGCGAGCACCATCACTTATGACCTCGACGGTAACGGGTTAGCCGACCAGACCGAAAGCCGGGTAACAAACTCTAGCGGCACCACCGTCACCCTGACCGACCTCGCATATAATGGCACCTCCAGCGGCACACCGGTCGATGCGGGCGTGGTGACGACGACGGCGGACGGCCTGTCGAAAACGGTCAAGCAATATTTGGGCAGCAGCAGCGGCACGATCATCGCGACCCAGACCGATACCACAGTGGTCCAGGCCAACGGCAGCCGGGTTGAGACAGTCCTTAATTATGCGGGACAAGAAGCCGTTGCGGGGCAAGCTGCACCGCACACCCTTGTCAGCCGCGACGTCGTGACCACCAGTGCCGACGGAAGCTACAAGACCACTGAGACCGACCTCGATGGCAACGGTTCCACCGACGTCACCCGTGCCACATACAAGGTCATCAACGCCAATGGCAGCTCCGCGACTTTCGATAAACTGACCGTCGGCGATGCGGCCCACGCCAACACCAATCCGGTCATTCGCGACACCATCACCAACCTGAGTGCGGACGGTCTCGCGAAGGTCGTCCAAACCGATACGGACGGGGACGGCATCTACGAACTCTACAATACAGACACGACGACCTTGAATTCTGATGGTTCGACCGCCCGAACCGTCGTCATCAACGGCACGCAGATGTATTGGGCCCAGGAGATCTGGAGTGCGGACGGACGCACGCGCAATATTTACATCGACGCAAATGGCGACGGCCACCTCGACAGCACCGAGACCATTATTGTCAACGGCGCCGGCACCAAGGTCGACACGCTCTCAGTGACCAACGCTGACGGGTCGCTCGCAGGGCGTACTGTCACCACCACGAGCGCTGACGGCAAGACAACCGCCATCGCGCTCGACCTCGACGGTAATGGTACGGCCGAGCTCACGCGGACGACCGGAACAGTCGCCAACGGCAACGGCAGTGTGACCACTACAATCACAGAGACGAACGCCAACGGCTCGCTGCGGGATAAGACCGTGGTGACCACTCTTGCCGGCGGAATGTCCACTACCACCCAATGGGACATCGACGGCAACGGTGCCTTCGATCGCAGCGAAACGGACGTTGCGGTGCTCGGAGGCGACGGCAGCCAGACCGAGACAGTTAGTGACTTCAACGGCAACGGTACGCTCCGGGCCAAGGCGACGACAACGGTGAGCGCCAACCACCTCGTGACGACCGAGACTGACGATCTGAACGGTGATGGCCACGACGACCGAATTTCCAAGGTCGAGGTCCAGGCCGATGGCAAGACGGTGACCACTGTATCGAACTACAACTTCGATCAGTCGATCGGTGTCCTCGGATCCCTGAAGGACCAAACGGTCGTCAGCACGACCGCCGACGGGCTGTCGACGACGACGAAATGGAACATCAACGGTGATACGTCTTTCGATGCCCAGAAAACCGACGTCAAGACTCTGAACGCAGACGGCAGTACAACGAGGACCGTCACCGATCTCGCCGGCGATGGGATGGTGGTGAAAAATAAGACCGTGGTCAACACTTCCGCGAATGGGCTGACGAATACCACTCGGCTCTATAGCGGCGACAGCGTGTCAGCGTACGAAAAGATCACTGACGTCACAACCGTCAACGTCGATGGTTCGAGGACGGAGACAATCTCCATCTCCAACGACGCTAGTGGCCTGAACTACGTTCTGAAGAGCAAGAGCGCGGTCACCACCAGCGGCAACGGCCTTTCCGTCACCACGCAGGTGGATGTTAACGGCGACGGAAGTTACGACGCCACGCGCTTTGACGTAACGGTCCACAACGCCGACGGCTCGACCAGCCGCACCGTTAGCGATCTCAGTAGCAACGGATCACTCGTCGCGCAGGCGGTCACGACGACAAGTAACCATGGCGATGGTAGCCGCACGGAGACCATCAAGGCGAGGATGCTGAACGCCGCGCAAACCGACTTCGTGGCCCTGTCCTCTTCTACCACCATTACGAACGCGTCGGGACTCACATCCACCACCTCAATGGACACCGATGCCGACGGTAAGACCGATCGGATAAGGACGGTCTCGAAGCTGAACAATGCCGACGGCAGCAGCCAAGAGACGACGACCAACACGACCGCGGCCGGCGGTCTCGTCGATCGACAGGTCTCCGCCATCAGTGCCGATGGGCGCACGCAGACCATTTCCCGCGATGCAGACGGCGATGGCCATGTCGACCAGACGGTCGTGAACGTGAAGGGAAGCGACGGCAGCTCCGTCTCCACAACGTCCGACTACAGCCGGAGCGGTCTCCTGCTCGACCGGGCAACACGAACCGTGAGTGTCGACGGTCTCACTACTACGGTCGCCTGGGACCTCGACGGCAACGGCACCACGGACCGGACCCGCTCCGACGTTACTATCGAGAATATCGACGGTAGCCGGACGGAGACCATCATCGACACCAATTCCAACGGTTCGATATACCAGAAGGGCACAATGACCGTCAGCGCCGATGGCCGGACGACCACGCTGCAAAAAGACACCGACGGCGATAATTACTACGATCACGTGGAGACGACGACAGTTTTCGCTGATGGTAGTTCCTCGGCTGTCGTCAGCAACAAGGCTGCGGATGGGGCGCCCATCGACTCCTCCACAATTACAACGAGCGCTGACGGTCGCAACCGCACCGTTAAGTACTATACAACGACAAAAACAGACCCTGACTACACGGAAACGTCTCAAATATATATTGATGGGAGCCAAGTTACCACGGGACAGCACTTCAATTCGAGCGGATCGGCTAAGGATAAAGTCGTAACCACCATAAGCGCCGACGGTTTGACAAAAACTGTACAGCTGGACAGTGATAAGAACGGAAAGTACGACTCCGTCGAAACCACGGTCACTCATCTCGACGGCAGTTCAACAATGACCCACAACGATTACAGCGGAAACACGGTGATCGGCAGCTTCGTCGTCGAGGTGAGCGCGAACGGCGAGTCCAAGACCACCACTGTGGACATCAATAATTCCGAGCGAACCTTCGTCAACGGCGACGGCAACTCGGTAGCGCTGAATGATGGAGAAACGAGCGCCTACGTTTTGGGCAAAACAAACCGGGTCTGGCTGGAAAGCGGCAGCCTCACCGTCGCTTCTGGCGCCTCCGTCACCGTTTATGGGTCTAACGACACTATAATTGCTGCGACCGACGCAAATGTGACAACGGTTGGAAGCAACGATCAAATCATCCGCACGCAGGCCGATATTTCTCATACTCGCGGCCTACTTGCTCAGAATACATATTCCGTGCGCACAAGTTCCGATCATGGATTTACTTATACAAGTTCGACCGGAACGCCAAAGACGTACTATCAATATGAAAAGATAAGCTCTTCGGAACAGATGATAGCGAGCAAAGATCTAAATGGAGTATATAATTATTATCCAACTCAAACCCATGTATTTCTGAACGGGCCGGCTCCCACTCAATATAATATGGCTGGAACCAATCGCAACTATGTCCAGGTCACGATAGATACTCCGGCCAATCATCAGTCGCCCTGGCTTACGAGCCTTGCTCTAACGGGGGATGGCTATGATGGGACCCAGGCACCTTATGGGGCATGGGTGACAGCCCTTGGGGCTACGCCGGTCTATCTCGCCGGATCGAGCACCGGGGGGGCCTCCGATTATCTTCAGGGCGGGGATGGCAACGACGTGATTGATGGTGGGCTGGGCACCACCGATACCTTGCTCGGCGGTCTGGGCGACGACACCATTTTCTTCGATCAGAACAGCTACGGTAAGGCTGGGGGCTTTACTGCCAGCGACTATCTCGGCTCAGGCCGCGTAGATAAAGTGACCCAAGCCGTTGATGGCGGCGCTGGCTACGATACCGGAATTCTCACCAACACCTCGGACGCGACGATCAACCTCGCGACCGGCAATCTGGAAGCCCTCATCGCCAACGCGGGCAACGACACCATCATCGGCAATTCTGCCGCCAAAGGCTATATCGACGGCGGCGCAGGAAATGACACCATAACCGGAGGCGCTCTCGACGACATCCTCATCGGTGGCGACGGAAACGACACCATCCACGGCGGCGCTGGAGCCGACTATATTCAAGGCGGCAACGACGTCGACACTCTGTATGGCGACGACGGCGCCGATACCCTCAAGGGCAATGACGGCGACGATATCCTTGTGGGCGGAGCTGGCGCCGATATCCTTGATGGCGGGGCGGGGATAGATACCGCGTCTTACGCCACCGATACCGCAGGCGTGACGGTCAATCTCCTCACCGGAGTCGCGAGCGGCGGCGAAGCTGCCGGCGATCAGATCAGCAACATCGAGGTGCTGCTGGGCGGCTCCGGAAACGACAGCCTGACCGGGAATGCCAGCTCCAACACCCTCAACGGCGGATCAGGCGCGGACACGCTGAATGGCGGCGATGGGGACGACGTGATCATCGGCGGCGCAGGCGCGGACATCATGGACGGGGGCGCCGGTATCGACACCCTCAGCTACGATGGCTCGACTACTGCCATCAAGGTGGCCCTGGGCGAGGCCGGTGTTCAAGCAACCTCGACCGACACGGTCACGACCGCCGACGATTATGGCGACAAGTTCACGAACTTCGAGAATGTCATCGGAGGAACCAAGGCCGACACCATCACCGGCAACAGCCTCGCCAACGTGCTGGGTGGCGGGGCCGGTAACGACACCATCTCGGGAGGAGACGGTAACGACACGATCATCGGTGGCGCCGGCTCGGATACCATGGACGGCGGCGCAGGCATCGACACATTGAGTTACGAGACCTCCACCGCCAGCGTCGTCATAACCCTTGGCGAGCCGGGAGTCCAAAAGACCTCCACCAATCTCTTGGGTGACGATTTCGGCGACAAATTCACCAACTTTGAAAACGTTACCGGCGGATCGGGGGCAGATTCGATCACCGGCAACAGCCTTGCCAACGTGATCGTCGGCGGGGCAGGTGCTGATACACTCAATGGTGGGGACGGCAATGACACCATCATTGGTGGTGCTGGCGCGGACACCATGGACGGTGGCGCTGGCACCGACACGCTGAGTTATGCTGGGTCGAGCATCTCAGTCAGCGTCACCCTCGGCGCGGCAGGTGTGCAGACCACCGCCACTGGCGGAACGGGAAGCGACGCCGTCAATGACAAGGTCAAGAATTTCGAGAACCTGATCGGCAGCACCGCCGACGACACGCTTACAGGCAACACCCTGAACAACGTGCTCGACGGCGGTGGCGGCACCGACACACTCACGGGAGGCGGTGGCACGGACACCTATATCTTCTCTGCTGCTCAGCAGAGCGAGATCATCGTCAACGGCCTGTCTTCGAACACCGGCCCGACTGGAGAACTCGATATTGCGGCGGCCCATGACGATCTTTGGTTCCTCAAGTCCAACGACGGCAACGACCTTATCATCGATGTGCTCGGCACTTCCGAGCACATCACCATCAAGGACTGGTACAAAGACACATCCACCACGAGCTGGGAGCAGCTGTCGAAGATCGCTGCGCAGGACGGTCTGCAACTGACCTCAGCCCAGCAGGTCAATAATCTTGTCCAGGCCATGGCCACGTTCTCGGCCAATTACAACACAGCCTACGGTACGGCCTTCGATCCGAGCGCGCCCGAAAATGCCACGATCACTGACGCGGCGGTCATCGCTGCCCAAGGGAGCGCCTGGCACGCATAACTCATAAAGCCCGGCGGCACGGTTGTGCCGCCGGGCTCTGATTGAGCCGACGAGCTGTAGATCAAAGATTGAGATGGAAAAATGAGCACTACCGACACTTCATCGAGCCACGTGAAGACTCTCGAAGCGATCGTCAATGCCGAGGAAAAAATCCTTGGCAAGTTGCTCGATGTGCTTCCGGACAAGACGGAGACTGCACTGCATGCCGCCTGGGGCAAGTTCGTTACTTCAACTGAGGCGCACCTGCTCTCAAGGAATGCATCGGAATTGGTCGACGGAACAAAAGCGGTTGTCGGAGATCTACTCGCCGGGAAGTTCGATGAGGCCAAAACTTCGCTCGATAGCTTCATCGAGACGGAGGCCGATCACGTCTCTGCCCATCTCGGCAATCTGATCCAAGCCATGGCGCAGTTTTCCAGCGCGAGCAACGGTATCCTCTCCTCGCTGCTGTCGAGCGCTGAAGGCACCGGCGGATTTGGCGTACCCGCACACCTCGCCGCCGCGCTTGGAAAAGTTCAGGCCTGATCATCGTATCGTGATGAAGGACAACCGGAGGTGTGGGGCGACACCCAACACCTCCGGTTGATCGTCTTAGGCCGCTTGGATGGTGTCATTTAGTGTCGTCATTGACTTGAATATGTTTGACCAGAAACTCAGTTACCTTGCCATCTGCATGAATGCTTTTCGACATTAAGGGAAGTTTCAAGTCTGGACTGAAAATCATAGTCGTAACATTTGTGTGGACGTCCCACATGGTTTTGTTGGCTCGCCTAATCTGAACCGTCGGGTATGTACAGCCGTCGACTTGAGTGCTCGATCGCTCCATTATTTCTTGAATAAATGTAAAGCTATTCACTAACGCTCCATCGGACAGTATTGATACCTCAAATTGGCCGGAGCTGAGTCCGACATGATTGCCTGGTTCGTAGGTATAATTAAATACTTTCAAACCTGATTGAGCCTCTTGAATACGCAATCCATTGTCAGCGTAAACGACATCGCCCGTCACGTTTCCGCTTGCGTCATAGCTGATCAGGTGCACCGTGCCATCGGCATTATATGTTGCAGCTTGGTAACGGCCGCCCGCCAGATCCAGCCTCAGCGTCGTGCCAGGTCGCGGACCCGCGATGCAGGGCGCTGCCGCCAATTTTTCGCAGCTCAGCGCAATGAGAAAAAAGGCTATTGCCAAAATCGGGGTTGCTATGACCCATTTGGGCCTCGTTCCTTCCATCTCACACATGACAGAAGCGCTCCGTTCGGTGTCTGCGGGCATTCTAACCGATTTCGGTCTGTCGAACACGGCAAGCGGACGACGTCGAGGTAATGCCTCGGCAAGACGCGATGATTGTGATTGCTGAATGGGACTTGATAAAATTCTCACCTGCTCGCTTGACTGCGAGGAGCTTTAAATGATCGATGCGCGCTCCACATGGCCGCATATATCTCGAAATTCAAAATATTTGAGGCGCGCAGCGGCCTCATAAATATCAATCGCTTGCGCGTCTCGAATTATAGTCTCATAATGCATTCATGATCATCGGCTATGCACGCGTATCTACTGACGGACAGACGCTAGACAGCCAGATCGAACACCTCAGGACAGCAGGCTGCCAGAAAATCTTTTCTGAGACGGCGAGTGGCGCCAAGACAGATCGGCGCGAGCTGCGGCGCTGCATCGCCTCGCTGAAGGCCGGCGACGTACTCATTGTTGTGCGGCTCGACCGTCTGGCGCGCTCCACGCGCGATCTGCTCAACGTGCTGGCTGAAGTGAGCGAGCGGAGCGCCGCTTTCCGGTCCCTGTCCGATGCATGGGCAGATACCACCACACCTCACGGCAGGCTCATGCTGACGGTTCTTGGCGGCCTGGCGGAATTCGAGCGCGAACTGATCAACGCCCGAACAGGCGAAGGACGCGTACGAGCCAAGGCGCGGGGTGTCAAGTTCGGCCGCAAAAGCGTGCTCACGGCCGATCAGCGAGCCTATGTCGCCAAGCTGCGCGCTGAAGGCGAAAGCGTGCGGCAGATCGCCCGCGTGATGGGGGGTCAGCCCGGCCACCATCGGACGCATTGCTCCCGCCCCATAAGGGCGTGGTGCGCCAAAAGCAGACTTTGGCTCCCTACCCGCAAGCGGAACTTTAAAATGCGGCCCGCTCGCTCGCGGTCCCACACCCATGCGCTTCCACCGACTCCAGCCGCTTTACCCACGAATTGCGGAATCCCTGCCTCGCAACCGTTTGCTTCGATTTCAGAGTCGCTTCCGACCGGTCAAAAGCCGCACCTCGAACCGTAAGCAAAAGAGACGGCGGTGCACGGGCTAGACCACAATCTGCTAGTGTGCGCCGACCGTGGCAGGGAAGCACAATGTACGTTCGGCGACTTGAACTCCGCGACCTGCGCGCCTTCCGCAGCGCAGCTGTCGAGCTACTGTACCCGGGGCGCGTTCAAGACGACGCTTTCGGCGATGTCACTCGGTGGCCAGCTCGACTGGACAACGTCAATGTCTTTCTGGGAAACAACGGGTCGGGCAAGAGCACCCTCCTCGACGCCATCGCCTTAGCATTGATCTCGCCACTGGTGTCGTCGTCCGGCTACAGGCCCCAGATGCTGATCAGGCGCTCCTCCCGGGGCAAGGTCCACAAGGCGCTCATCGATGTCGACGTGGTGCTGCACGCGCAGGATGGCAATGCTGACCACCCCGACGCCCGCTTCTCCGCCAGCGTCGAGCGGAAGGGCGACATCGAGTTCCTGCAGCCGACCAGCTCCAGCCGAATGGAGAGGTATTACGAAGAGGGCAATTCCGCGTTCTTCTTAGTTGGCTACGGCGCATCCCGCCGCGCGGAAGCGCTCTCGGCCAATGACCTCGCGAGCCGTCGGCGCGCCCGCGCCGTCCGCTACGAGCGCGTAGCCACCCTTTTCGAGGACCATTTGGCGCTGGTTCCGCTCAACTCTTGGCTGCCCGGCTGGTCGGCCCAGAACCCGGGCCGCCACAAGCAGGTCGTGAATCTGCTGAACAAGCTACTCCCGCCTCACGTTAAATTCACCGGAGAGGTCGGCGACGGCGACTACCTCTACAACTTTCGCGGCCTGGTTGTACCGTCCACTGCCCTCTCCGATGGGTATCGCGCTTACCTAAGCTGGGTTGGCGACCTGCTGTACCACGTCTGCATGGGCGCCCCCTCCGGGGCCAAGCTGGTCGAGAGTCGAGGGGTCGTCATGGTCGACGAGATCGACCTGCATATCCACCCCGCGTGGCAGCGCACCGTGATCCCCACACTCGCCCGTACGCTGAAGAACATCCAGTTCATCTTTACAACCCACAGCCCCCTGGTCGTGAGTACGGTAGAGCGGGCCAACATCTACAACGTCGAGATGGCTGCCAATGCGACACCCAAGGTCAGCCGTCCCACAGAAGAGACGTTGGGTCTGTCGGCCGACCAAATTCTGAGGTCTGAGGTTTTCGGCCTGGACTCGACACGCGACCCGGAGTTCACAAGGAAGCTGCAGGAGCTGTCGCAAGCAGCACAGAGGGGTGAGAGCGGCGCCGCCCTGGCTTACCTCCGAAGCGCGTCGGCCGGCGGCGGAGAGACCGCGCCTGAGTCCGGAGATGTCCCGGAGTGGCTCAAGAACTTCGCCAATAGGGAATGACGCGCACGTGATCCGCCACCACCCACCCTTGACGCGTGCACAACTGGCCGACCGTATTCGCACGCACGACGCGGGATGGCACGCTCGCGCTGCAGACCGGACGTCGGGCTTCATCGTCGCGGGGAGGTTCGCGGAGGATTCGTCGATCTGGAGCGACGTGAAGGTAGTCTATATGGCCCTCCAGTACAACAAGTGCATCTACTGTGAGCGCGTGCTCGGCGCGGAGTTGACCGGCAAATCCGAACACGACGTCGAGCATTTTCGACCCAAAGGCCGTGTGATGACGTGGCCCTACGCCGCTCGGAAGCCGAAAGTGAGTTACACCTTCAGCACAGGTACGCCAAATTCCATCGGCTACTACTGGCTCGCCTATGACATCGAAAACTACGCATGCTCGTGTAAAGGCTGCAATTCTGACCGGAAGCGCGATTACTTCCCCATCTTGGGTGCCAGGGGCGCTGCCACCGACAACATTGCCGCTCTGAACCAAAGCGAGATTCCCCTGTTGCTGTTCCCCTGCGGCGTAGACGGGGACGACCCCGCGGCGTTCATAACGTTTACCGGCGTCATCGCCCAAGTGCGCTCCGACGTGGATGCGACAGCCAAGCTGCGGGCGCAGGTCACGATCGACTTCTTCAGCCTCAACGATCGCGAGGAGCTCCTTGCTGACCGGGCTCGAGTCATTCGCGAGCTCGCGAAGGCCATGGAGCTTATGAACCACTCCGACCCAGCTTGGCAGGCGAGAGGCCAGCGCGACCTCGACCAGATCACCTCCGACGCCTCACCCCAAGCAGCCTGCGCGCGCTTACGTCGAGCTCGCCCGTACAGACGCCAGTAAGGCCTGGCAGATCTACGACCAAGTCGAGCGGTACCTCACGCCACGGCCAAGGGTCTAAGCCGCCTTCGGCAAGTGTGGTTCCCTCACGGGCGAGCCGCGCCTGTAGTTCCCCCGGGCAGCGCGCAGAATGCATCCAACCCATCGCAGGCGGCTGAGGAACGGGCATTTTTGCCGAACTCAAATGGTACGAATGCGATGTGAGGACCAGTAGGCGCCGTTAATGGAACCGAAGCGGCCCCAGCATTCAGGCTCGTTGGAAATTAGCTGCACACGATTCCGAGGTCTATCCCGACCGTCTCTTTGAGGTAGATGACGGCGGCCGCGAGGACGGCCGACTGCGCGTCTGTACGCCCAGCCTTCGTCAACCCGGGTTGCACGACGACGATTTCCGGCCTGATTGGCACAAACCGGCTCTGCTTCAGGAGGCGATTGAGGTCGGCCGCATTCCCCTTGAGAAAGCGCGACGGACGCTTGCCGGTCTTGAGCGCCTCATTCCGCGCCTTCAGGTGCTGGCATAGCTGCGCGAACTTCCCGATCCAACGGGCCGAGCGAACAGCCTGTGATGATACTTCTACCACGTCCTTGACCCGTTCGCCCGGTGTCGCGCCTCCCGCGAACTTGCAGTGAACGAGCGCGAGCCGGATACGGTCGTCCTCCGCCTTCAAGCAGACGAGATCAGCGGCTTCCCCACTCGCGTCATCGTCGAAGACCACGTCGAAGTCGGTCGCGATGTATTCCTTCGCCACGTGCCACTGGATAGAGTCATCGCGCCTCTTATCGCCCCTCCACAGCGACTCTTTGGTGAAATCGACGCCCTTCCAGTCCCAGCTCTCAAAGAGCGCGTCGTCCACCTTCAGCTCATACGGGTTCTGAGGAACGATGTGCAGGTTCGCGTCGAGCTCAGACAGATCGACGAAACGGAAGAGCGGCGGATAGTCCGCGAAATAGTTTGCAAGCTCAGCCTTGAGCTGGCCGATGGTGAGCAGGATTTTTGGGCCGCCGACCTGGGTCACGTTGTATTCCGCGCCAAGGCTATAGCTGAAGGTTCCCCAGACCCCCGTCGTAGCTTCCACCAGATCGAAGTCGATGGTGTTCGCGCTGCGGTCCACGGCCGTCACTGCTAGGTCGAACGTCGTCTGCGCAGCCTCGCGCTTGCCGTCGTTGAACTCCACTTTCTCTTCGGCCTGGCGAAGTATCTCGACGGGCCATTCGATGCTGAGGATCTCGGCGGCCGGGAGTGCGTCAACGACCGTCGGCAGCAGCACGTGGTCGATGAGCTTGGAGGTGTCGATTGAGCCGTCGATCACCTTGTCTCCCACGACTTCGCACCATTCGTTGAAGCGCGGCACCGAGCCCTGCTCGCGCGACCAGACACGGCCTTTCCCAGAGCATCCAATCGTGATCTGGCGTCCATCCTCCCAGCCCATGCCGCTCAGCATGGCTTTCACCGACCCGCTCTTCTCGGCCAGGCTCAGGGCGCTCGTCACTTCCGCTCCTGTGTATGACGCATAGGAAAGATTGCGCCGGCCGTGCTTCTTGACCCCTACGTTCTGGAAGATGAGCCGGTTGATCCGACCCATGCTCCGGAACACGACGTCGCCGTTCAGGATTGACCCGCCGCCTACGGCCTTGGCGAGGTCGGCGAAACTCGAGTCGTGGTCCGTCGACGCGAGGTAGAGCAGCTTCCGCACGGCGTCGTAGTGAAGGATGAAGAGGTTCCACTTGCGGTCCCGGACGGACTTCGACCGACTCCATTTGACAGTCGGTTCGGAACGCGTGACGAAGAACAGCGTGTTGGATGCGTCGTGCAGCCAGACCCGGTAAGGCACGAACGCGTCCGGCAGTCCTTCATGGAATTTGCGCGGTGTGAACTTCTTCGCCTCGTAGATCAAGGTGCTGAGAGTCGGCCGCAGTAGCTTGTGAGATACTGCGGTGTCCTCGTCATCAGGGCCGCTGTCCAGGCGCTGAGCCTCGTTGAGAAACTTGGTGAGACGCGCGTGGTCGTTTGCGGCCTCGGAGCTCATCTCGCTTAGAAGCTCGTTCCAGTCGGCGTCTTCGCTGTAGAGCCGTTCCAGAGCGGCAGAGACATTCGGCTCGGCGATGTTGGCGACCACCGTGGCATCGCCGATGTCCTTCGCCGCGCTCCGGGTAAATCGGCCCGTGAACTGAAGCAGGATTGCGAGGCTCTTGTGCAGGTCGTGGATGGCCGCGACCTTCAGCTCCGGAAGGTCAAAACCCTCCCCGAGCATGTTGACGCACACGACGACGCGGCTGCGCCCCCGCCGGAGGTCTTCTATGCGCGCGTCTGTGTCGGTCATCTCCGAGTGGACGAGCATCGGATTGAATTCCGGTGCGAGCGCCTTGTAGATCGCATGGACCGCCTGCGCTCGCTCGATGCTGACGCATCGGGCCATCATCAGGTGGTTCAGCCCCTTCTTGCGATCCTCGCGCAAGCGCTCGATCGCCGCCTCGGCGATTGCATTGTCGGCCTGCGACGGCACGGCCTCGTAGACCGGCTCGAAGGTGATGGGCTTGAAGTAGCCGTCTGCCTGCGCCAGCCGCAGCGGATAGCTGTAGATGACATGGCCATCGACGACATGACCGTCGCGCCGGAAGGGCGTCGCGGTGAACTGAAGGATCGGCTTCCCAGCAAACGCTTCCCGGAAGCCTGACCAACGCCGCGCACCGACATGGTGGGCTTCGTCGATCACCAGCACTCCGACACGTTTCACGATTTCAGGCCAAAGCGCCTCTGCATCGCCATCAGCGAGCGAACTCATGGTGCCGATGATGACATTGCAGCGCTCGAAGATCTCGAGCGCCTCGGCCGTCCTCGGAACCTTCGTCACGACCCCGACGATTGGATTGACCGCTTCCGGCCGTAGGACCTTCAGAAATCTAAGCAGGCCGAATTCCAGAAACTTCCGCGCTGTTTGAGACCGAAGCGCATCCGAGGGCACGACGACCAGCATCGGCTTGCGGACATACGCTGCCAGCGTCGCAAGCATCGTCTCCGTCTTCCCGGTGCCTGTCGGCATGATAATCGTACCGGTTTGCGTCTGCAGGCTCCAGTGCGAGCCTATCGCGTGAAGGGCTCCGAGCTGCGGGGGGCGGAGGCCGCGCTTATCCTCGTCGACGGTCCCATCCGGATTCGGCCACTCCCGCCGAAATGAGACCTGGTTCTCCCAGCCTTTCACACGGTCTTCGACAACGGCAGGCCAACCACAAGCCCCTGCATCTGAATCCAGTCGCTCAATCTCCGCATGATGAAGCCAGGACAGATTTCCGTTGGCTTCCTTCAGCAGTACCCCGTCGAGGCCCGCCGGCAGCTTGGTTCCGCGTCGCGTCGTAATGACGAGTTTTTCGCCAGCGTCCGTTTCGTACGCCGGCTCCTTGATCCGCGGGGACACCTGAACGTAACCACTCTGCCAAACCTGAACATCCTGCGCATCGCGAAGTACCGCGTGGACCTGTCCCGCCGCGAGTCTGATTGGTCCATAGAGGAGGCGCGGCAAGACAATCGCGGTCGCCGGTTGTTCCTCTCTGAACAGGTCAATGTACGTCAGAACGCCACCCCGCGTGCAGCCCCACCAGATGCGACCGGTGATAGAAGGTGTTTCATCGAGACGCCAGTTGAGTGCTCATGTCGTGAAGCGACCAGATTTAACACGCCTGCGACAAATGCGGTATCTTTGTTGTGGCCGAAATGTTGGACGCAAGGCACGCTGTACGCTCGAGATTCGGCTCGGGTGGCGGCAACGTGCCACGTTTCGATCAGATCAAGTCTTCAGGGCTCAATTCGAATCTCTTAACGAAAACGGGTCTCCGGAAGGCAGGGAGGAGCTGGAATGGGCAAGAACATCGTCCTACTGTTGGATGGGACATCGAACCAGATTTCTCAGGACAGGACGAACATCTTACGGCTGTTCCTGACAATGAAAAAGGACGAGAGCCAGCTCGTCTATTATGACCCCGGTGTTGGGACCTTTGGAGGTGACGGCTCCTGGTTCCGGACGGCAAGCAAAGTGGGCGAAGTCTGGGGGCTCGCGACGGGCATGGGGCTCGACCGCAACGTGAAGGAGGCCTACCAATTCCTCGTCCAGAACTACAGCTCCGGCCAGCTTTCGGAAGACGGCGAGCGAGGCGAGCGTGACCGAATCATGATCTTCGGATTCAGCCGCGGCGCCTACACGGCGCGAGTGCTCGCCGGGTTCATCCATGCGGTTGGGATCATGAAGGTTCACAACCTCAATCTCCTCGACTACGCGTATCGTGCCTATAAGGGCGTCGATGAACGGGACGATCATGAGGCTGACAGCTTCAAGGAGGTTCGCCTTTTCGAGAGAACGCTCGATACCGACCGTCCGCCGATCCGGCTGCTTGGACTGTTTGACACCGTCGCGTCGGTCTTCGAGAGCGGACGTTGGGGCCCCCGGCTCAAGTCACACGCCTTCACGCGCCGCAACAAGAGTGTCGAAAGTGTGCTCCACGCGGTGGCTATCGACGAACGCCGAACAATGTTCCAGCCCCAGCTTTGGGAACCCGGGCAGGAGTTCTGGGGAAATCCATTCAATCGCGATGCTGCCAAGCCGCAAGATCTCAAAGAGGTCTGGTTTGTTGGCGGACACGGGGATGTCGGTGGCGGATATCCGGAAGAGCAGAGCGCACTCGCCAAGGTGCCGCTGGCCTGGATGATACGCGAGGCGGGGAAGAGAGATGTTCTGTTCCGGCCCCAGAACGTGAACGCCATCGCGCATGGGACGGGAAGCAAGGGAGATCAGATAGCCCCGGATCCGCTTGCGGACGATCATGTGACGCTCACACTGGCTTGGAAGCCTGTGGAGATCATACCGCGCAGGAAGCCGCCTTTGTCGAAGCGCCCCTCGGTGCTCGGTATAAGCATTCCGTTCGGCGAACGGCGGGCGATCCCCGAAGGCGCGCTGCTGCACGGTTCTGTCGTGCTGCGAAAACAGGCGAAAGGTTACTGGCCAGCCAACCTGCCGACAGACTTCGGAGTAGAGGACTGAAAGCCTTTGGAACCAAGGAGCGCCCGCTCCTTAGATCTTGCCTAAGGCAAGAGTGCAGACCGGCCGGCACGGGACACGTTGTCCTGGGACCCAACGGTCCCATCCCCCCAGCGTCGTAATCCTCCGTGAGGCCGATCAGGTTGCCCCTTTTGACGATGAGGCGGTACATTGCCCATCATGGACCTCATCCACAATTCAACCTCAGTCCCGCGACGGAAAGCCCCGACCTCCGCGCCGCGCGCCAAAAGCTGTCATTCCCCTCCCAGCCGTATCCTCGCCTAACAAGCCAAGCAGGCGAAATGCCCAAACCTAACGGTAGGAACTTCGCCTGGGGGGCAACCGCGTCGTCGCGCCGCTTCGCGCCAGGAGCGGAAGTTCGCTGCGACGACAAGCGCGCACCGTATGAGACTTTGCGCGCGACTTGCATCGCCGGCCTTCAGCGGCCTTCTGATGCGATTTCAGGCCATCGCCGGCCTTTTGTCTCAACTGGCGATCTGCAACATGCGCACCAGAAGGGGCGATTGTCCGCGGTGGCACCGGGGAAGCCCACCTCGCCTTGAAACAGGCTACTGCCTTCTCGCCACCCACTTGCCGTTCCGACGCACCAGCATCGCGCCGCAGAAGTTGCCGCGAACGGGAAGCGAGCAGTACGGGCTCTTGCCATCGATCCCGACATAGAGGGTGACGATCAAGCCGCCGAACCGGTTCTGGCTATCGGTGGCGATCAATGGGTCGGGCTCGACGGTCTCGTCGAAGACCCGCCGCCACTCCCTGGGCCCGACCTGCTTCCAGATGATCAGCCCGCAGCCCCCGGTCGAGCAGTTCGCTCCTTTGACCATGCCGTCGCAGACATGCTGGGCGGACAGGATGATGTCGGTCCCGCCGGTATGGTCCAAGTCGACGAAGGAGATGCCGGCTTCGTCCGAGGACGCGTGGCCCTCTTGTTCGCAAGCTTGCCGGATCTGCCTCACCCGATCGACGACATCGCCGGGCAGGGCGGAGAAGGGCATCTGAGCCGGCTGGGCGGCCGCGCCGACGGATGTGATGGCGACCGAGAGCAAGGCCGCCGCAAACGCGTGTTTGTGGCGGGTTACTTTGTCGGCGCCTCCGCTGCCCGTCATGACTGTCCCCCTTTGGTTGCCGTCAGGCCGTTGCAGTGGCCGTCAGCTCGATCCCCCAGCGGGAGGCGGCGAACTGGGCTTCGAGGCTGTCGGGCTTGACGAAGACCCAGCCGTGGTTGAGCAGGTTCTTGCCCGTGTACTCGTTGCCCTTCAGGCCGAGCCAAACGACGAGCCCCACGTCGACGACGAACAGAAGCGGCACAAGACCCTCGCGCGCGTCGCCGCTCATCGGGATGATGCTGATCAAAATGACGAACACGCGCCAGGCCGCCATGAAGGCGCCGAGCCCGTAGAGCTGGCGCAGGAACAGAGGCAGGCCGAACACCCCGGAGAACAGCACCAGCACCCAGCTGAAGCCGACCTTCACAGCCTTGAGCTCACCCGTCTTCGGATTCTTGAACGCGACCTTCACGTGGTCGGCCGCATGGGGCCATCGGCCATAAGCCGCCGATCACATTGCAGAACTCCGGCGGCGCACCCAGCCCACCGCCGTGAGCCGTGCCGGAAACTCTAACTTCCGGCGGTCCAACGAATGGTCTCGGATCAACCGTTGCCACTCTCAAGCTCGCCGCAGCGCGTATCTGGGGTTCGGCCTTATGAGCCCCCCACCTAAAAATCCGGGGCTAAACAGATCGGGTCAGCTCCTGGGCGCCACCTGACGCGCGCCCTGCTCCAGCACCGCGTCGAGGCCGAGTTCCGGATGGAGTTCCGTGACCACGGCGATGTCTTCCTGGATGCGCGCGATGATCCAGTCCCGCACCTCGGTGACGATCACGCGCGTGGCCTTGTCGCGCGACCGTACGAACTGGCAGTGCCGCCCGGTGGTCATGAGGCGCGGGCTCGCGGGGATGAGCATCTTATTGCGCAGCCAGTGGCAGATCACGTTCAGCCAGCCCAGCGCCACGCCCTGACCCAGCAGGGCAGCCTGCACAACGATGGCGTAGTCCGAGAAGATCATTGAATTGACGGGCGAACTCGGGTCCTCCGGAAAGAAGAGGTGCGACCAGTTCGGCTGCGCCTCGCTCAGGAAGATGAGGGTTTCCTCCGTGGACTTCGTCGGGCCTCGGTGCGCGTCGCTGTAGCCGGGACTGCAGATGGGCAGGAGAATCTCGGGCATGATGTAGGCCGCCTCGTGCCGCTCGTCCGGCCCGTTCACGAAGCGCATGCCGAGGTCGACGTCGGTGACCGGCCCGGTCAAGGCGGACATGATGAGTTCGAACCGAAGCTCCACCGTCGGGAAGGTCCGCTTCAGTTCCGCCATCCGCGGCATGATCCAGTGGGTGGTGAACCCGGTCGAGACCGACAGGGTCACGGTATCCACGCCGGCATTGCGGTCCTCGATTTCGCGCAGCGCGTGCTCGATGCCGGAAAATCCACGCGAGATGGCTTCGTAGAGAATGAGCCCGGGCTCGGTGAGCGTCACGCCGCCGGGCAGGCGGTTGAACAGCGTCGTGCCGATGTGGTCTTCGAGCCGGCCGATCATGCGGCTGACCGCTGCCGGCGTGACGTTCAGCTCGCCGGCGGCGCGGGCGAAGCTCCCGCAGCGAGCCGCTGCCTCGAACGTGAAGAAGCCATTCATGGACGGCAGGGCGAGGCGGATTTTGCGCATTTACATAATGTAACTTAGCCGGGATTTTTTTTCAATTGAACCCGGTGCGCAAGATTGGTCTTCTTAGCCGCAACGAAGGCCCAACAAGGGCCGATAAAAGCCAGAGACACAGGGGAACGGCATCGCGATCGCGGATCGGCCCGCGCCAGCGCACGGGCTTTTTCGTCCGGTGGCACATGCGATGTAACGTTGCCGCGTTGCTTTCCAGAGCGGGGCGAGATGAACAGGCCTGCATCTTCCGGAACCGTTGGCGTATCCATCCGGAACGCCACCAAACACTACGCCGGGTTCTGCGCCCTCAACGACGTGAGTCTTGAGGTGGCGCCCGGCGAGTTCGTCTCCGTGCTTGGACCTTCCGGGTCTGGCAAGACGACGTTGCTGGGCATTCTGGGCGGCTTCGTCCAGCCGTCCTCCGGGTCGGTATTCCTCGGTGAGCGGGACATCACGTTCGCCCCGCCGCACAAGCGCGACATCGGCATCGTGTTCCAGAACTACGCGCTCTTTCCGCACATGAGCGTCGCCGAGAACGTGACCTTTCCGCTGCGCGCCCGCCGCATGCCGAAGTCCGAATGGCCGGCGAAGCTGAAGGCGGCGCTGGAGATGACGGAGCTCGGCGGGTTCGGCGACCGCAAGATCCACGAGCTGTCGGGCGGCCAGCGCCAGCGCGTCGCGCTCGCCCGGGCGATGATATTCGAGCCGCGGCTGATCCTGATGGACGAGCCGCTTTCGGCCCTCGACAAGCAGTTGCGCGAGACGATGCAGATCGAGCTCAAGCATCTGCACCGCAAGCTTGCCGCCACCATCATCTACGTGACGCACGACCAGCGCGAGGCGCTCACCATGAGCGATCGCATCGCCATCATGAACAAGGGGCGTGTGGTCCAGGTGGATGCGCCGGAGCGGTTGCACGACCATCCGGTGGATTCCTTTGTTGCCGGCTTCATCGGCGAGGCAACGCTTTTGCCGGTGTCGCGCATCGACGACAATTCGGTGGACCTCGGCGGCACCCGCATCGTCTCGGCGCGGCCGATCCCGCACAATTTGAAGCTGTTCCTGGCCGTGCACTCCGAGAAGCTCACGGTGGTGCAGGACGGCGGAGACACCACCGCGAACATCCTCTCCGGCACCGTGTCGGAAACGCTCTACCAGGGCGAGAGCGTGCGCATCTTCGTGGATCTGGACCACGGCGCCCGCCTGAGCCTGCGGGTGCCGAGCAATCACGAAAACCGCTCCCGTATGAAGGCACCGGGCGAACGCATCGCCGTCCGGCTGCATCCCGACGACACCATCGTGGTGCCTCAGGCGCCCTGACACCCCGCTCCCGAATTCGACATCCACAAGGAAAGCGTAAGATGAAGCTCTCTCAGTTCAAGGTCCTGACGTTCGACGTGGTCGGCACGCTCATCGACTTCGAGACGGGTGTCCTGAACGCCGTGCGCGCGCTGGGCGGCCCGAAGGCCGCGGCCGCCAGCGACGACGACATCTTCGAGCCCTACAAGCGCGGTCGCGACAAGTTCTACGGCCGCTCCTCCTTCGCCATGAAGGACGTCTATCTGTCCCTCGCCGCCGAACGGGGCTTCCAGAACGACGAGGCCACCGCAGAAGCCTTCCAGCTCGCCGTGCTGCGCTGGCCGGCCTTCGCGGATTCGGTGGAGGCGCTGCGCCGCCTGCGCAAGAACTTCCGCCTGGTCGCCATGACCAATGCCGACCGGACCGCCTTCTCGGCCTATTCGGCGACGCTTGAGAACCCCTTCCACGACAGCGTGACCTGCGACGAGACGGGCTGCGCCAAGCCGGATCCGCGCTTCTTCGCCTTCAACAAGGGGCGCCAGTCCGCGCACGGCTTCCGCCAGTCGGAAATCCTGCACGTGGCGCAGAGCCAGTATCACGACATCGGCGTCGCCAAGGCCGAGGGCTATACCACCTGCTGGATCGAGCGGCGCCAGGGCCAGAAGGGCTTCGGCGGCACGCCGGACCCGAAGGTGCTGACCAAGCCGGACTTCCACTTCTCCACGCTGAAGCAGCTCGCCGATGCCGTGGATGCGGAACTCGACACGTCCCGCGTGGCCGCCTGAGCGAGAAGGCAAAACCTCATGGTCACCCCCGCGCTCCCGACCGACATCCCCTCGCTGTGGCAGGCGACTTCGGTCGCGCGTCCCACATTTGCGAGCGCGGGCGGAGACCAGAGCTTCGACGTGGCTGTGATCGGTGGCGGCTATACCGGCCTCACCACCGCTCACTATCTGGCCAAGGCCGGCCTGTCGCCGGTGGTGCTGGAGGCCAACGGCATCGGCTGGGGCGCCAGCGGGCGCAATGGCGGCGTGGTCTCGGGCAAGTTCCGGCTGGGCTTCCGGGACATCGCCACCCGGCATGGCATCGAGACCGCCCGCCGGATGCACGATCTCGGCCTCGAGGCCATCGCGCATGTGGGCGAGATCATCGCGGAGCTTGGCATCGAGGGGGCGGACTACCAGCCCACCGGATCGCTGCGCTGCGCCCACAATGTGCATACGCTCGAACAGCTCAGGACCGAAGCGGAGTGGCTGCGCAGCGCGCTCGGCGACACGGCGATCTCCATCCTGAGCGCAGAAGAGGTCGCGGCGGAGACGGGCTCGCATGGCTTCACCGGCGGCATGCTGAACACCCATGGCGGGATCATCCACCCGCTGAACTACGTGCTGGGCCTCGCCGCCGGTCTCAAGGCGGCGGGGATTTGCGTCTATGAGCGCTCGCCGGTCATGAGCCTGCGCCGCGAGGGGGCGGGCGTGGTGATCGAGACGCCGGCGGCGCGCATCATGGCGCGGCAGGTGGTGATCGCCACCAATTCCTATTCGGACCTGACGCCCGCCACGGCGCGCGTGCGCACCTCCATCATCCCGTTCCGTTCCGCCATGATCGCCACCGAGCCGCTCACCGGCACGCCCGGCGCCCATCTGCTGCGCACCGGGCGGAGCTATACCGAGACGCGGCGCATGATGCGCTGGTTCCGCAAGGCGGGTGATCGCCTGCTCTATGGCGGTCGCGGCGCCTTCGGCAAGACCGACCGGGAGAGCGCGTTCACCGCGCTGGAACAGGCGATGGTGCGGCAGTTCCCCGAGCTCCAGCAGGTGAAGGTGACGCATCGCTGGTCCGGCCTCGTCGCCATGACGCTGGACAGCCTCCCCCATCTCGGACGCCTCGACGACCGGGTGGTCTATAGCGTGGGCTACAACGGCACCGGCGTCGCGCTGGCCTCCGGCATGGGACGGCATGTGGCGGACCTGGTGACGGGGCGCCAGCCGGATCTCGGCCTCATCACCCGGCAGCCGCTCCACCCCATTCCATTCTATGCCCTGCGCGAGCCGGCGGTGCGGCTGGTTGCAGGGGCCTATCAATTCCTCGACGCCATCGGGAGATGACGGCGGACGAGCAGACAGCTTCCAGAAGGCAAGGGCCCAAAGCGGCCAAGAGGAGAAAAAGCATGCGCTTTTCAGTCTCGATCCCGGTTATGACCGCGGTGCTGGCCCTGTCGGTGGCGACGGCATCCGCAGAGCAGATCACTTTCGTCTCGCAGGGCGGCGCGTATCAGGAGGCCCAGACCAAGGCCATCCTCAACCCGGCCGCCAAGCTGCTCGGCATCACCATCAACCAGGACAGCGCCCCGGATGCATGGCCGGTCCTGAAGACGCAGGCCGCCACCGGCAAGCCCATATGGGACGTCATCGACGCGCCGACCACCATCTGCGTCCGTGGCGGCGACCAGGGCATGGTGGAGAAGCTCGACTTCTCCAAGCTTCCCAACGCGGCGTCCATGCCGGCGCAGTACAAGACCCCTTATTCGGTGGCCTACGAGTTCTATTCTTCGGTCCTCGCCTACAACAAGAAGAAGTTCGCCAGCAAGGCGCCGCAGACCTGGGCCGACTTCTGGGACGTGAAGGCCTTCCCCGGCACCCGTGCCCTGCGCAACCATCCGCAGGCGACCATGGAAGCCGCCTTGCTCGCGGACGGCGTGCCGGCCGACAAGCTCTATCCGCTCGATGTGGACCGGGCCTTCAAGAAGCTGGAGCAGATCAAGCCGAACATCACGGTGTGGTGGACCTCCGGCGCCCAGTCGGCGCAGCTTCTGGCGGATGGCGAGATCGACATGGAGATGGCCTGGAACGGCCGCGTCGCCGCGGTGATGAAGGAAGGCGCTCCGGTGAGCTTCACCTTCAACCAGGGCCTTCTTCAGGAAACCTCCCTGTGCATCGTGAAGGGCGCGCCGAACCTCGAGACCGCCTACAAGTTCGTGAATGCCGCGATGACGCCGGACATCCAGGCGAACTTCCCCGCTTACATCGACTACGGCCCGGGCAACCCGGCGGCCTATGCCACCGGCAAGATTTCGCCCGAGCGCACGGCCCAGATGCCGAGCGCGCCGGAGAATGCGGCCAAGCAGGTGCTGGTGTCGCAGGCCTGGTGGGCCTCGCCCGCCGGCGAAGACGCCATCAAGCGCTGGGCGGGCTTCGTCCAGAAATAAGACCGCGGGCCACCGGATCGCGTCCCCTGCCCGAGGTGGGGTGAAGCGATCCCTCCCGCGCTGCCGAGCCTGCCGTGTTGCGGGCCGGCCCGACCCGCCAGCCTGCTTCAGGAGCCCGCCATGTCGGCCTCGTCAACCGATCCGTCGCTTGCCCACAAGAGGGGGGAACAGCGCCTCGTCCTGCTGCTGCTCGCACCCTCGCTTGCCGTGGTGGGATGCCTGCTGATCGTTCCGCTGTGCTGGCTCGTCTGGCAGTCGGTGCGGCAGGATGGGGCGTTCACGCTGGCGCACTATGCGCGGTTCTTCAGTGACGCCGTCTACTGGACGACCTTCCTGCAGACCTTCCGCATCGCCTTCATCGTCACCGCGGCGACCGTGCTGCTCGGCTACCCCATCGCCTATGTGGCGGCCGGTGCATCGCGGCGATGGAGCATCTTCATCCTCGCGATGGTCATCCTGCCGTTCTGGACCAGCGTGCTGGTGCGGGCCTACGCCTGGCTGATCCTGCTGCAACGGCGCGGCCTCGTGAACTCGGTGCTGACCGATTTCGGGCTGATCCAGAACCCCCTCGCGCTCGTCAACAACGAGCTGGGCACGGTGATCGCGACGGTGCACATCCTCCTGCCCTTCATGGTGCTGCCGCTCTACGCCACCATGCAGAAGATTCCGGCCGAACTCACCATGGCCGGCGCGAGCCTCGGCGGCACGCCCTTCTACGTCTTCACGCGGGTTTTCCTGCCCCTGTCGCTGCCCGGCGTCGTGGCCGGCATGGTGCTCGTCTTCGTGCTGACGCTCGGCTTCTACATCACCCCGGAACTGCTCGGCGGCGGGCGGACCTACATGGTCTCCATGCTCGTCTCGCGGAACATCGAGGTCTACAACGAGTGGGGCGCCGCCTCCTCCATCAGCATCGTGCTGCTCGCCTGCGTGTTCCTCGTCTTCCGGCTGGCGAGCCTCATCATCCCGTTCGAACGCATCATGGGGGCGCGCTGATCATGTCCCTCTCCCGCATCATCCTCTACGTGGCGGTGGGCCTCATCCTGGTCTGGCTGATGGTCCCCGTCCTCATCATCGTGCCCATGTCCTTCTCGGGCGCCCGCTTCCTCGCCTTCCCGCCGCCCTCCTGGTCGCTGCGCTGGTACGAGGCCTATCTCGAAAGCGCCGCCTGGATGCAGGCGACGCGGGTCAGCCTGATCCTCGCCGTGTCGAGCGCGATCATCGCGACCGTGCTTGGAACGGCGGCGGCCTACGCGCTGAACCTCTCCACGTCGCGTCTGGTGCGCAGCCTGCAGGTGGTGCTGCTTCTGCCCCTCGTGGTGCCGATCGTCATCACGGCCGTCGGCGTCTTCCTCGTCTACGCCAATGTGGGTCTGCTTGCGACCATGAGCGGCCTGATCCTGGCCAACGTCATGCTCGGCCTGCCGTTCGTCATCATCTCGGTGCTGACGGGCCTCAGGAAATTCGATCCGGCGCAGGAGATGGTCTCGCGCAGTCTCGGCATGAACCGGCTGCGCACCTTCTTCATCGTGACGCTGCCGCAGATCCGCCCCAGCGTCATCTCGGGCCTGCTGTTCGCCTTCATCTCGGCGCTGGACGAGACGGTGGTCGCCATCTTCATCTCGGGCGGCGAGTACCAGACGCTCACCAAGCGCATGTTCACGGCGCTGCGCGACGAGATCGATCCGACCATCGCCGCCATCAGCACCCTTTTGACCGCGATCTCCTTCCTGATGGTGATCCTCGTCTCCCTCAGCGCACGGACCGCGCCGCGGAAGAACGCCGACGCCTGAGATCGCGCCCGCCCTGCACAGGCGCAGCAGCGGCCCACCCCGGCCGGCGCCCGCCTCCCTTTGCCGTCTGGAACCGCTCCCATGAGCAACCTCATCGCCTTCGACCTTGCCGCCCCCGGACTCGCGCGCGAGAGCAAGCCCGTGCCCGACCGGCTGATCGCCGGTGATCCGAGCTACAAGACCTGGGAAATCGCGGCTGCCGGCCACAAGGACATCCGCACCGGAATCTGGGAGTCGACGCCCGGCGTCACGCGCTCCATCAAGGGCGAGACCTGGGAATATTGCACGATCCTCTCCGGCGTGGTCGTGTTGACCGAGGATGGCGGCGCCCCGCGCCGCTTTAGCGCCGGCGACACCTTCGTGTTGCGGCCGGGCTTCGTGGGAACCTGGGAAACGCTGGAGACCGTGCGCAAGCTGTGGGTTGCCGTTTCCTGATCCCGCCCCCTCATTCCGTCAGGTCCTGCCCATGGCACTCCTCTACATGGCCGATCCCGCCCGCGGCGAAGTCTGGCGCCGACTGATCGGCGAAATGGCGCCTGAAATCGACGTGCGCATCTGGCCCGACATGGGAGACCCGGCCGACATCCGCTGGGTCGCCGTCTGGGACGTGCGGGTGGATCTCGCCGCGACCTTTCCGAACCTCGAAGTGGTCTTCTCCACCGGGGCCGGTGTGGATCACCTCGACCTCACCCGCATCCCGCCGGGCATTCCCGTGGTGCGCATGGTGGAGCCCGGCATCGTCGAGGGCATGGTCGAGTACGTAACCATGGCCGTCCTGGCGCTCCACCGTGACCTGCCGACCTATATCGACCAGCAGAAGCGGCATCTCTGGGCGCAGCACTATGAAACGCCGGCGGCGCAACGGCGCGTCGGCGTCATGGGGCTCGGCTCGCTGGGGCAGGCGGCGCTCACGGGCCTCGCGCCATTCGGCTTTCCGCTTGCGGGCTGGAGCCGCTCGCCGCGGGATATCCCGAACGTGGAGACCTTCGCCGGCGAGGCCGGGCTCGCCCCGTTCCTCGCGCGCACGGACATCCTCGTCTGCCTGTTGCCGCTCACCGCCGAGACGCGGGGCATTCTGGACGCACGCCTGTTCGCGCGGCTGCCGAAAGGCGCCCGCATCATCAATGCGGGGCGCGGCGGCCATGTGGTCGCAACGGACCTTATCACCGCCCTCGATGCCGGCACGCTCTCGGGCGCCGTGCTCGATGTCACGGAGCCGGAGCCTCTGCCGCCGGAGCATCCGTTCTGGAGCCATCCGCGCATCCTGCTGACCCCGCACGTCGCAAGTCTCACCCGGCCGGAGACCGCCGTGGTCAGCCTGCTTGAAAACCTCCGCCGCCACGCCGCGGGCGAGCCGATGAACGGCCTCGTCGAACGCAGCCGCGGCTATTGAAAGACCCCGCCCATGTCCCTCGCCGCTGAAAACTTGCTCGCCCTCGCCGACCCGAGCCTCCTCGTCCAGGCGGCCTTCATCGGCGGGCATTGGTGCGCTGCCGACGACGGCGCGACGCTCGCCGTGGAGGACCCCGCCACGGGCAAGGTCGTGGGCACCGTTCCGGCCTGCGGCGCGGCCGAGACGCGGCGCGCCATCGAGGCGGCCGAGACCGCATTCCGCTCGTGGCGTTCAGTGCTGGCGGCAGAGCGCGCGCGCCTGCTGGAGCGCTGGAACGACCTCATCCTCGCCAACACCGCCGACCTCGCGCGGGTCATGACGGCCGAGCAGGGCAAGCCGCTCGCCGAGGCCGAGGGGGAAGTGCGCTATGGCGCCTCCTTTGTGAAGTGGTTCGCGGAGGAGGCGCGGCGCATCTACGGCCGCACCATCCCGGCACCCAGCGCCGACCGGCGCATCCTGATGCTGGAGCAGCCCATCGGCGTCACCGCCGCCATCACGCCCTGGAATTTTCCCATTGCGATGATCACGCGCAAATGCGCGCCGGCCCTCGCCGCCGGCTGCACCATGGTCATCAAGCCGTCGGAGCTGACGCCGTTCTCCGCTCTGGCGGTGGTGAAGCTGGCGGAGCGGGCCGGCATTCCCGCCGGCGTCATCTCCGTGGTCACGGGCCTGCCGTCCGCCATCGGCGAGGAGCTCACGTCCAACCCCACGGTCCGCAAGATCTCTTTCACCGGCTCGACCCGCGTCGGCGCCCATCTCATGCGTGCCTCGGCGGGAACACTGAAGAAGCTGAGCCTGGAACTGGGCGGCAACGCGCCCTTCATCGTCTTCGACGATGCCGACCTCGACCTTGCGGTGGAGGGGGCCATGGCCTCGAAATTCCGCAATGCCGGCCAGACCTGCGTGTGCGCCAACCGCATTCTGGCGCAGGCCGGCATCCATGACGCCTTCGTCGCCCGCCTCGGCGCGCGGATCGCCGCGCAGAAGGTCGGGCCGGGCACGGAGCCGGGTATCGGCATCGGCCCGCTCATCAATCGGGCTGCCGCCGAAAAAGTGCACGCGCACGTGGCCGACGCGCTGGCCAAAGGCGCGCGCGTGGCACAGCAGGCTGAGACCTCCTGTGCGGACGGAAATTTCGTCGCCCCGCTCCTCCTCACCGGCGCCACCACCGACATGCGGCTGGCCAATGAGGAGACCTTTGGTCCCGTCGCCCCGGTGTTCCGGTTCGAGACCGAGGCGGAGGCGATCGCCATCGCCAACGGGACCCCCTACGGGCTCGCCGCCTATTTCTTCACCGAGGACATGCACCGCGCCTGGCGGGTCGGCGAGGCGCTGGAATTCGGCATGGTGGGGCTGAACACCGGTGCCATCTCCATGGAGGTGGCGCCTTTCGGCGGCGTGAAGCAGTCCGGGCTCGGCCGCGAGGGCGGCTATCTCGGCATCGCCGAATATCTGGAGCCCAAGGCCTTTCACATGGGCGGGCTGCGCCTCACGGCGCCCGTCTGACCCCAATCACATCCATATCGCAGGAAGCGTGACCATGGCCGCAAGACACTATCGCATCGCTGTCATCCCCGGAGACGGCATCGGCAAGGAAGTGATGCCCGAGGGCGTGCGCGTGCTGGAGAAGGCGGCGGCGCTCTATGGCTTCAGCCTCGAACTCGCCTGGCACGACTTCGCCTGCTGCGACTACTACGCCCGCCACGGCGAGATGATGCCGGCGGACTGGAAGGAGCGGATCGGCACCTCGGACGCCATCCTGTTCGGCGCGGTGGGCTGGCCGGATACGGTGCCGGACCATGTCTCGCTCTGGGGATCGCTGCTCCAGTTCCGGCGGGAGTTCGACCAGTATGTGAACCTGCGGCCCGTGCGGCTGATGCCGGGCGTTCCCTGCCCCCTCGTGGGTCGCAAGCCGGGCGATATCGACTTCTGGGTGGTGCGCGAGAACACGGAGGGCGAATACACCTCCATCGGCGGGCGCATGTATCCCGGCACGCCCCGCGAGCTGGTGATTCAGGAAACCGTCATGTCGCGCCACGGCGTCGACCGGGTGCTGAAATTCGCGTTCGAGCTGGCCATGCGGCGGCCGAACCGGCACCTGACCTCGGCCACCAAGTCCAACGGCATCGCGATCACCATGCCCTATTGGGACGAGCGGGTGGAGGCGATGGCGGCCGCCTACCCGGAGGTGCGCACCGACAAGTACCACATCGACATCCTCACCGCGCAGTTCGTGCTGCACCCGGACCGGTTCGACGTGGTGGTCGCCTCCAACCTGTTCGGCGACATCCTCTCCGATCTCGGCCCCGCCTGCACCGGCACCATCGGCATCGCGCCCTCCGGCAACATCAATCCCGACCGCACCTTCCCCTCGCTGTTCGAGCCGGTGCATGGGTCGGCGCCGGATATCGCCGGCAAGGGCATCGCCAATCCGGTGGGCCAGATCTGGTCCGCGGCCATGATGCTCGAGCATCTCGGCGAGGCGGACGCCGCCGCTGCCATCGAACGCGCCATCGAGCGGGTGCTGGCCGAACCTGCGGGGCGCACGGCCGATATCGGCGGGACCGCCAACACGCTGAGCTGCGGAAAGGCGATCGCTGATGCCCTCGACTGACGCCCGGCCGCACCACGCGATGCCCGCGAATTCGCTTCAGGTTCTCGACGGCGATCACCTCATCCATCCGGTCATGTCGTTCCGGGGCCATGAGAAGCATGGCGTCACGGTGCTGGAGTCCGCCTCCGGCATGTTCCTGCGGGATGCCTCGGGGCGTGAACTGCTGGATGCGTTCGCCGGCCTGTGGTGCGTGAATGTCGGCTACGGGCAGGAGAGCATCGTGGAGGTCGCGGCGGAGCAGATGCGCCGCCTGCCCTATGCCACCGGCTATTTCGGCTTCGGCTCGGAACCTTCCATCCGCCTTGCGGCGCGCCTCGCGGAGCTGGCGCCGGAGGGGCTGGACCATGTCTATTTCACCCTCGGCGGATCAGACGCCGTGGACAGCGCGGTCCGCTACATCACGCATTACTTCAACTCCACCGGACGGCCGGCGAAGAAGCACTTCATCTCGCTGGAGCGCGGCTATCACGGCTCGTCTTCCACCGGGGCGGGTCTCACCGCGCTGCCGGCGTTCCATGCCCATTTCGATGTGCCGACGCCGCGCCAGCACACGATCGCTTCGCCCTATCCCTACCGCAACCCGGTGGGCGACGACCCCGCAGCGGTGATCGCCGCATCCGTCGCCGCATTGGAGGCGAAGGTCGCCGAACTCGGGGCCGACAACGTGGCCGCCTTCTTCTGCGAGCCCGTGCAGGGCTCGGGCGGCGTGATCGTGCCGCCGCCCGGCTGGCTGAAGGCCATGCGGGAGACCTGCACGCGCCTCGACATCCTGTTCGTGGCCGATGAGGTCATCACCGGCTTCGGCCGCACGGGGCCGATCTTCGCCTGCCACGCGGAGGCGGTGTCGCCGGACCTGATGACCGTCGCCAAGGGCCTGACGGCCGGCTACGTGCCCATGGGCGCGGTTCTCATGTCGGACCGGATCTATCAGGCCATCGCCGACGGTCTGGCGCCCGAGGCGCCCATCGGGCACGGCTTCACCTATTCCGGCCACCCGGTGAGCGCGGCGGTGGGGCTGGAGGTGCTGCGCCTCTATACGGAGGGGGGAATCCTCGCCAACGGAGAGGCGCGCGGGCCGGCCTTTACGGCGGGGCTCGACGGCCTGCGCGACCATCCGCTGGTGGGCGACGCGCGCGCACGCGGGCTGCTCGGCGCACTGGAACTCGTGCGCGACAAGGCGGCGAAGACGCGCTTCGATCCCGCAGTGGAGCTGCCGCGCCGCCTGTTCGAAGCCGGCTACCGGAACGGCCTGATCTTCCGCGCCTTTGCCGACGGCACCATCGGCCTCGCGCCCGCGCTGACCTGCACCGGCGAAGAGATGGACCTGCTTCTGTCGCGCCTCAGGCGAACCCTGGACGACGTGCTGGACGAGGCCGAAGTGCGGGCCGTACTCGCCTAGCCGGGCGCCCACAGGGGCGACATCCTCGCGCTGTCGCTCCTTCGCTGTCCCTCACGCCGGTCTCACCCGTCCTCCGACAGCCGGGCAGGGCGCGCCGGCTGAGCGGGAGGGCTCGGCCGAGCTGAAAGGAGGGGCGCGATGGCTATCGCTGTCCCCAGGCCCATCCCGAGATGCGCCAGCCATCCGGACCTTTCCGGAGTGCCAGGGTCCACACGGAATTGGCCTCGGTGACCTTCTCCTTGCCTTCCGTATACTTGTACGTTGCCGGCATCACGACATAGGCGACGTCGCCGGTGACGCTGACGCGCCATGGCTTGCCGATGGTCACCGCCCGCGGGGTGATGCCCGCCTTCGCATCGAATGCCGCAAAGGCGGTCAGCCAGTCCATGCACGCCGTGGGGCCTTGCCAGACATGGGGCGGGAAATCATCGATGATGATGGTCTGCGGCGCGCACAGCTTGACGAACTTCTCCGCCGCGCCCTGGTTCATGTCGGCGAGATATTGATTCACGACCGTCATGACCTCGCTGTCATCCGGCTCGGCAGCGCGGGCCGCAATGCAGGGGGTCAATGCCATAGTCATTGCGATCGCCAATGTCGTCTTACGCATTTCATCCCTCCTTGCCGCTCAGGTCTTTTGTGTCGGCCGCGCTCCGCGAGGTGGGCATCTGCACGGCGGATGACGCGCGGGAGCCGGCCGGGTCACAACGGGCCATGCTCCCTCTCCGCCGGCAGCCGCAGACAGGGGAAAGCCGACGGTGCAGGCCGGTTTCCCGGCCCCCAACCGCCGGTTCGACGCGCACGCTAGGCGCGGCTCCCGGACGAGGCAACTTGGTCTTGGCCATGAGGCGCCGGAATCCGGCCTCGGGCCGCGCGATGATGGCGCGTGCGGTCTAAGTCACCCGGCGCTTGGCGAGCTTGCGGGCCAGCGTGCGGCGGTGCATGCCGAGGCGGCGGGCGGTTTCGGAGACGTTGAAGTCGGTTTCCGCCAGGGTCTCGTGGATGCGCTCCCATTCCAGCGTCTTGATGGAGCTTGGCCGCACGCCGAGGGGCACGTCCGGGTTGCCGTCCTGCCGCGCGAACGCGGCCTCGATGTCATCGGCGTTGGACGGCTTCGCGAGGTAGTGGCAGGCGCCGAGCTTGATCGCCTCGACCGCGGTCGCGATGCTGGCGAAGCCCGTCAGCACCACGATCTTCATGTCGGGATCGAAGGTGCGCAGCTGCTGGATGCATTCGAGGCCGGAGGCGTCGAACAGCTTCAGGTCCACCACGGCGCGGCCGGGGTGGAAGCCATCGAGCACCTCGGGAAGCTCGCCGATGCGCCCGCACTGCCGCACGCTGTAGCCCCGGCGCTCGAACGAACGCTGAAGGGCCCGGGCGAAGGTGGCGTCGTCCTCGACGAGAAGGAGATCCCGTTCACGCGACATCGGCATAGTCCACGGCGAGGGCCTCCAACGGCAGGCGCAGCTCGACGAAGGCACCGCCGCCCGCAAGGTTGCCGGCCTCGATATCCCCGCCCAGCTTGCGCAGCACGTTGATGGTGAGGAACAGGCCGAGCCCGCGCCCCGCCTCGCCCTTGCTGGACTGGAACGGCCGGCCGAGCTGTGTGAGGGCATCGGGAGCAAAGCCCGGACCCTGGTCGGTGACGCGGATCACGAGGTCTTCCCCCTCTTCCGCGGCCCGGACGCTGATGCCGCCGGGCGAAGCTTCCAGCGCATTGTCGAGCACGTTGAACAGGGCCTGCTGGATCACGCCGTCGCCAGTGATCGCGGCCCCCTTCGAGGTCACATTGGCGTAGTCGAGGGCGCTGGGGCGGCGGCTTTGCACCCAGCTTTCCACCATCTCGTCCAGGAAGTCCGACAGCGGGCTGCGCTGGGCCTCCTCGGCCCGCGCCTCACCCGCGACCATGAGAATGTGCGAGACGATGGACTTGCAGCGGCCGATCTCCGTCTGCATCTCCGCCAGCTCCTCGGCGAACGCCGGATCGTCGCGGAAGCGCGGCATGTGCTGCCAGTCGTTCAGGATGACCGAGAGCGTCGCCAGCGGCGTGCCAAGCTCATGGGCGGCGCCCGAGGCGAGGAGGCCGATGCGCACGATGTGTTCCTCCTCCGCCGCGCGCCGCCGGGCCTCGGCGAGGTGGGCGTCGCGCCGGCGCAGATTGGAGGTGATGCGGGTCACGAACACCACCGCGAGCACCGAGGCGAGGATGAAGCACAGGAACATGCCCTGCACATGGAGGTCGAAGAACGTCCGCTCGGCGTGATGGTGCCCGCCGACATGGCTGCCGAAGTCGATGGGCCGATAGAAGTGGGTGAGCCAGATGAAGGACAGGCTGGTGACGAGCACGATGACCCAGGCCATGGCCGGCGCGAGCAGCACCGCGCCGAGGATCACCTGCAGCAGGAACAGCGAGATGAAGGGATTGGTGGCGCCGCCGCTCAGATAGAGCTGGAGGGTCAGCGCCGCCACGTCGAGGAGCAGCTCGATGCCCAGCTCGGTCTGCGTTACCTCCCCCGCGCTGAGCGCCCGGTGAAGGCTGACGAGATTGAGGCCGACGAGGAAGAGGACCACCAGCCCCATCTCGGCCAGCGGCAGGGAGATGCCCAGCCACAGATGCACGAAGGCGATGGCCGCGATCTGCCCCGCCACCGCCAGCCAGCGCAGCGATATGAGCAGCCGCAGATTGTCGCGCGTGGCGTCGCTCTCGATGGCAGTCACGCTCATGCCGACGTCACTCCCCGGTTGCGGCAGCTGGACCGCGACCACTATCGCCCCGCCGGCACGCGAGGCAACGCGACCTTTCCGCCTCCGGGGAAGTCCGTACCCCGCGCGCCGAGATCATTTCACCGCCGCCGCCGTGGCGGACGCGGCCTGCCGGCGGGCCTCCTCGGCCTTGCGCGCGTACTCCAGCGTCTTGGCGCGGACCATCTCGCGATGCTCGCTCACCGCCGCCTCGCGATAGAGGTGCCGCCCGGCGCCCATCAGCACCACCACCACCAGCATCAGCGAGGCGGCGAGGCCGAACATGCGGCCGATGGCGCCGTCCGGCCCGCGGATCTCGCGGATCATCACCACGCACAGCGCCAGCGACACGAGGATGGAGAGGCCGAACAGGCCGAAAGCGCCGGCCTGCGAGCCGCTGGTGTGCGGCAGGGTGAAGAGCGCCACGGGGCCGACGAGGAACTGCGCCATGGTCGGCCAGAACGCCCAGCGATAGCCGAGGCGGATCAGCTCGGCCCGGCTGAAGCCGGTGTCCGCGATCTCCGCATCGCTCCGCCGGCGGAACAGCCAGACGAGGAAAAGCCCCACCATGGCCGGGCAGGCGAGCACGAAATGGGCGTAGCGCGGCAGCACGTTGGGCAAGGCGAGGGCGGAGAGGAAGCCATGCACCGTTCCCCATTTCTCGGGAAACAGCATCAGGTTGATGTTGGTGAGGAAGATCAGCGGGATGAACAGGAAGAGCAGGCACGCGACCCCGGAAATGGCGAGGTGCAGGGCCTTCATCCCCTCCATGCGGTGCCAGAGATATTTGTGGATGTAGGTGAGCACGAAGGCGATCACCACCAAGGGGATGATGGACACCCACAGCGCGCCGGTGAGCGCATTCGCGGTGTAGAAATAGACCGTATAGAGGGTGTTGATCGCCAGCAGCGGTCCCACGCCCAGCACCACCGCGATGCTCTTGTTGGCGGTGATGGTGGAGGCGATCTCATAGGCGAGGCGGTCGTAGCGCTTCTGCTTCAGCCCGCGCGTTTCATAGATGAAGGACAGCAAGGCCCCGCCCACCACGAAGTTCACGAAGGCGATGTGCATGAGGAAGAAGACGATCAGCACCGCCACCAGCACCGGCTCCGGCGCCGGCATGGGCAATGGGATGTCGTGGGGAACGGGAACGTTGGGGTTCATCGCGTGCTGGTCTCCCGCGTGAGGGGCGTTGCGGAGGCCTGGGTGAGGGGTGGAGCGCCGGTGAGGGCGGCGCGCAGCGTCGGTGTGATGACGGCGACGCCCGCCTGCTGGGCGCCGGGAATGGGCGCTGTGTTGTGCTGGAGGTGCTCGAGATAGGCGCCCATCAGCTCCAGCTCCCGCGCAGTGCCGGGGAAGGGCGGCATGAAGGGCTGGGCCTCGTGCATGTTCTCGATGTAGCCGGCGGTGAGTTCGCTCTTCCACGGCTGGTCGCCGAACATGCGTTGGAGATGGCCCGTGACTGAATTCACGCCGTGCCCGGTGTGGCAGCGGGAACAGGTGTTCATGAACACGTCCTTGCCCGCCTGGATGCGCGTCAGCAGCGCCGCGCGCTCAGGCGCGGCCAGCCCCTCGGGCAGGCCGGCTTTCTCGGCGTCGGTCAGCGGGTTGGAATAGGTGGCATAGGCGAGCACGCCGTCGCGCTGGAGCAGGGCGTAGTCGTCCACCCTGAAGCCGTTGGCGTACATGTAGCTGCCGATGACATAGGGCTTGCGGACGAATTCACGCACACGCTCGAAGTGTCCGGTCATCCACAGGATGGCGACGAACGGCACGATCAGGACGACGCGCGGCAGGAGCTGCGGCCGGGCGATGGCCCATTGTACCACCGCCAGGATGGCAACCACGGTGACCACCGCGATTTCCAGAAACTTCTGCTGCCATTCGGCGAATTGCAGGCTGGCCAGCGCCACGCCGAAATTCTCGCGCATGGCCTCCGGCACGACCGCGTAGTACCAGAGCCCGCCGGCCAGAACGAGCGGCGCCGCCACCAGCGTCCAGACCGCGATGGCCCGGAGCGCCGTCGCCCGGAAGGGATCGTCCCGCTTCACGAAGAAGGGCACGAGGAACATGGCGATGACACCCGCCATGGCAGCCGCCAGCGGCGTGCGGAAGGCGAGCTGCGGCAGGTAGACGGGATTGGTGAAGCCGCTCCACAGGGTGTGCTCGGAGAGCCAGTTCCCCGGGTCCATCATGAAGCCGAGGATGGAGACGATGATGGCCATCGTCACCCATGAGAAGAAGGCCAGCGCGAAGCCGAGGCGGATGTGGCGCACCTTGGCGGCGCCCGTGGCCCATTTCTTCCAGGTGAGCGTATAGGCGAGGATCAGGCAGACCTCGGTGATGAACACCAGCCATTCCACGAACCACGCCCAGAAGAAGACGCGGATGAGGCTGGCGATGGAATAGGGGTTCACCAGTGACACCGACAGCCAGATGCCGACGCCGGTCAGCGCGCCGACCGTGGTGGTGATGAGGAAAGCGAAGAACAGGATGCGGTAGGCGAGCTTGTCCCAGCGCGCGTCGCCACGCTTGTGCCCATACCATTCCATGGCCGCCACGAGGGGCATGAGGCCCACCGCGAGGCCGTGATTGATGAGCACGTGCAGGATGGCGATGGTGGCGATGAGGCCGCGATTGCCGAGGATGTCGAGATGGAAGACGGGAAAGTCCATCAGGCCCTCGCGGCTTCGCTCGTGTCATCGCCGCCATCGCTCGCGCCCAGTGCCAGCAGCGCGAATTCGATGGTGAACAGCACGAGGCCCATGGTGTGGGCGAAGCTGCCGGGGGCATGGCCCACGACGAGGATGATGGCGAGCGCGGCGAGCGCAGCGGCGATGGCCGGCGGCGCGAGCATCACGGCGAGATCGTAGGGGTGCAGGGTCAGCGGGTTCCCGTCCATGCGCCGCAGGGCCCGGACCAGGATCGCGGCCGCGCACAGGAGAACGGCGGCACCGCCGACGAAACGGAACAGGTCGGCAGAGCCGAGCAGGATCAGGATGGCGGTGAGCAGCAGGGCATTCACCACCGTGAGCCGGTCGGGCCGGGCGGCAAGCCAAGCCCCCAGCCTGGAAAGAGCATGGGCGATCATTGTTGGTCCGTCGTGCTGTGTTCGCGGATGGCCCACTATGGTGAGGCCGCGGCAGGGCACGATTGGACAAACGGTCCAAGCCGACGAAGCTTCGATGTGCTCCGGGCACGTGGAAAGAAAGAAGAAGTGGAACGGCAGAAAAAGCAGCGGCCGGCGCCGGACATCTTCAGTCCGGCACCGGCCTCTAACTCTAAGAAAGAGAACGCGTTATCCGATCTGATTGCGAGGCAATCAGATCGGCGCGTGCTCTGGCGATGGTCTATTTCTGACCGGATTTGCTCGCGAGCGTGCGGGCGCGGTCGTCCATCAGCTCAAACCACATGGCGTTGAGCACGGCGAAGGCGGCGGCCAGGGGCAGGCCGAGGAGCCAGGCGAAGTACCACATCTTTGAGCTCCCTCAGTAAGCGTGGCCGGAACTATCGGCGATGGCCTTCGCATCCACCTTGCCCCACAGCACGCGGTAGACCCACGTGGTGTAGGCGATGATGACGGGCACGAAGATCACGGCGCAGACCAGCATGATGAACAAGGTGAGATGGCTGGAAGAAGCATCCCACACGGTGAGGCTCGACCGCGGGTCGATGGAGGACGGCAGGATGAAGGGGAACATGGAGAGCCCCACCGTCGAGATGATGCCGAAGATGGCGAGCGCGCTCGCGAGGATCGCGCCGATCTCCCGCCGCGCGCGCAGCGCCGCGAAGGACGCCAGCGCGCCGACGATGCCGAGGAGCGGTCCGGCGATGATCCACGGCCGCGCCCCATAGTTGGCGAACCAGGCGTGGGGCGAAAGCTCCGCCGCCTTGGCCAGCGGATTGGAGGGGCCGTCCTTGGCGATTTCGCCGACGATCCGGTAGCCGCTGACGCCGAAATAGAGCCAGACCCCGCCGAGGACGAAGAGCAGGACGGTTGCGAGCGCCGCCCCGCTGCCGATGGTGCGGGCCCGTGCCTCCACCTCGCCCTCCGTCTTCAGCACCAGCCAGTTGGCCCCGTGCATCACCAGCATGGCGACGCTCAGCAGCCCGCACAGCAAGCCGTAGGGGTTCAAGAGCTCGATGAGGGTGGTGCCGTCATAGAAGATGCGCAGCTCGTCGTTGAGGTGGAAGGGCACGCCCTGCAGCACGTTGCCCACGGCGACACCCATGACCAGCGCCGGCACCAGCCCGCCCACGAACAGCGCCCAGTCCCACGCCGAGCGCCAGGCCATGCTCTCGCGCTTTGAGCGATACTTGAAGCCCACGGGCCGCAGGATCAGCGCGAAGAGGATGGCGAACATGGCAAGGTAGAAGCCGGAGAAGGACACCGCATAGAGCGGCGGCCAGGCGGCGAAGATGGCTCCGCCGCCGAGGATGAGCCACACCTGGTTGCCCTCCCAGACCGGGCCGACGGTGTTGATGACAACGCGCCGTTCCAGATCGGTACGGGCCACGAAGGGCAGCAGCATGCCGGTGCCGAGATCGAACCCGTCCATGATGGCGAAGCCGATGAGCAGCACGCCGAGCAGCAGCCACCAGATGACGCGCAGCGCGTCGTAGTCGATGAGGGTGTGAAGGATCATGGCAGTCACTCCGCGGCGGCGAATGCGGGGGGAATGAGCCGGGCCTCGGGGGCTTCGTCCGGCTCCGGTCCCTTGCGGATGGCGCGAACCATCAGCGTCATCTCGACGACGATCAGCACCGTGTAGATGGCGGCGAAGCCGGCGAGCGTCGCCAGAACCGTCCCGGCGCCGAGGCTGGAAACCGCGGCGGCGGTGGGCAGCACGCCCTCGATGATCCAGGGTTGGCGGCCCACCTCGGCCACCACCCACCCCAGCTCCGCCGCGATCCACGGCAGCGGGATGGCGCAGACCGCGATCCAGAGCAGCGTGCGGCTGCGGTCCAGACGGCGCCGGGCCGACAGGTAGAAGAGGAGCGCGGTGAAGGCGATGAAGAAGAAGCCGAGCCCCACCATCACCCGGAAGGACCAGAACAGGGTCGGCACGCTCGGCACCGTGTCCCAGGCGGCTTGGTTCACCTGGGCGGCGGTCGCCTTGCGCGGGTCATCCACATAGCGCTTCAGCAGGAGGGCGTAGCCGAGGTTGCCGCCATTGTCCTCGAAGGCCTGCTTCACCGCGGGTGCGATGGCCGCGCTGCTGCCGGCGGCGCGGATCTGCTGCAGGGCGTCGAAGGCGACGATGCCGCTTTTGATGCGGGTTTCGGCATGGCCGACCAGTTCCTCGATGCCGGGAATCTGCGTCGTCAGCGTGCGTGTGGCGATGAGGCCCAGCACCCACGGCACGCGCACCGCAAAGCGCGTCTCGCGCGCCTGCTGGTCCGGCAGGCCGACGATGGTGAAGCCGGCCGGCGCGGGCTCGGTCTCCCACATGGCCTCGATGGCGGCGAGCTTCATCTTCTGGTGCTCGCCGTCGAGATAGCCGCTCTCGTCGCCCAGCACGACCACGGACAGGGACGCGGCAAGGCCGAAGGAGGCCGCCACCGTCATGGACCGCTTCGCAAGGTCGGTGTGGCGCCCCTTCAGCAGATACCAGGCGGAGACGCCGAGCACGAAGAAGGAGGCCGTGACATAGCCCGCCGAGACGGTGTGCACGAACTTCGCCTGCGCCACCGGATTGAACAGCACGGCATAGAAATCGGTGACTTCCATGCGCATGGTCTGCGGGTTGAAGGCCGAGCCGGTGGGGTTCTGCATCCAGCCGTTGGCGATGAGGATCCAGAGCGCGGAGAGGTTCGAGCCCAGCGCAACGGCATAGGTGGTGACGAGGTGCCCCACCTTCGACAGCCTGTCCCAGCCGAAGAAGAACAGGCCGACGAAGGTCGCCTCCAGGAAAAAGGCCATCAGGCCTTCAATGGCGAGCGGCGCGCCGAAGATGTCGCCCACATAGTGGCTGTAATAGCTCCAGTTCATGCCGAACTGGAATTCCATGACGATGCCGGTGGCCACCCCCAGCACGAAGTTGATGCCGAACAGCGTGCCCCAGAACTTGGTCATCTGGCGCCAGATGGGCCGACCGGTCATCACATAGACCGTCTCCATGATGGCGAGCAGGACCGAGAGGCCGAGCGTCAGCGGCACGAAGAGAAAATGGTAGAGCGCGGTCACAGCGAACTGCAACCGCGAGAGGTCGACGGTATCGAGGATCATGGGATCTGCCGGGACGGTCCGGTCTCCTTGTCTCTGGCTGCGCCCTGCGGCGCGACCGGATTGATTTCGGATGGGTCGACATGGGGCAGATCTCGTTTGCGCTCATGGCGTGAGCAGCGGCTCGTAGCGCGCGTCCGTGAGCGTCTTCAGGAAGGCGACGAGCGCGTCGATGCGCTTGTCGTCGAGGGCAGGCGCGTCCAGAAGCTCCTTGCGGGAGATCGTGCTGCCGACCTCCGGGGGCGCGAAGGGGCGGCCGGTCTCGGGGTCGATGCGGCGTGCGTCCGATTTGGTGACATAGCTGTTGTAGAAGAGGATGACGGTGCGCAGGTCCTTGAACACGCCGTTGTGCATGTAGGGGCCGGTGACAGCGACATTGCGCAGGGTCGGGACCTTGAACCGGCCATCCTGCCGGCGGTTCTTCAGATGCCGGCCGGCACGCAGGCCGTGATCGGTGGGCGCGCGCAGATCGGGGTTCGCCGGCACGCCGATATTGTGGAACTGGTAGTTGGAGAAGGTTTCGTGGCCGCCCCCCTGCGGCTCGATCTGGTGGCAGAGGTGGCAATTGGTGAACTGGGTGGAGAAGAACAGGACACGCCCCAGTTCTTCCTGATCCGTCATCTTGTATTCGCCGCGCAGGGAGCGGTCATATCTCGAATCGAAGGGCGAAACCTCCGCGCTGCGCTCATAGGCGGCCAGCGCCTCGGTCAGCGCGGCGAAGGCGCGGGTGTCGTTGGCGAGGACATCAGCACCGAACAGCCGGCCGAAGGCCTCCCCATAGGCCGGCTTCTCCTTCAGCCGCGCCACCACGCTCGCCTTGCTCGGCATCGCCATCTCGACGGGGTTGAGCAGCGGTCCTCCGGCCTGCGCCTCCAGCGTATCGGCGCGGCCGTCCAGAAACTGGCCGCCGACATAGCGGCCCTGCTCGTCCCTGTGGAAGCGCGGCGCGGAGGCCGCGTAGCTCACCGTGGGCGCATTGCGCACGCCGTGCGCGTGTCCGTCCGAGCCGACGGAGACGGCGCCGCTGGCAGCGTCTTTCCGCGAGTCGGCGAAGCCGTGCGCCGGATCATGGCAGGTGGCGCAGGACTGGTTGCGTCCTGCGGAGAGGTCGGGATCGGAGAACAGCATCGCGCCCAGCGCGCTGCGTTCGGCATCGGACGCGGCCACGCCGGGACGGGGCGAAGCGAGCGCGATCAGGAGCCCTGCGGCTGCGGTGACGACGACTCGTCCCGCGCGGTGCTGCCTCGATCTTCCTGACATGGCCTCGGCGTCCATTCGCACCCAGACCTTGTCGCCGTGTTGCGGTGCGGCAGCCATTGGACAAAACGTCCACAGCAGCGCCCTGTCGCCGCATCGAGGCTGCCCCCCACCGCTCTGGTCTGTGACGCCCTTGCGACGGCGGGTCGGTTTTCGTGGCGGGTTTGGCTGTCCAAGGGGGTTGCGCATCGGCGCGACTTGGCCTGTAGAGAGGGCGGCGGGCGCGAAGCGATGCCTGTCGACGGGAGCTGGAGACCAAGATGGCCGACCTCATCATCATTGCCTATGATTCCGAGGCCAAGGCGGAGGCCGCGCGGCAGGAGCTGCTCAAGCTCCAGAAGGAATATCTGATCGAGCTCGGCGACGCGGTGGTGGCGGTACGTCAGGAAGACGGTTCGATCAAGCTGCACCAGATGATCAACACCACCGTCGCGGGCGCCGCTTCGGGCGGCCTGTGGGGCGGGCTCGTCGGCCTGCTGTTCCTCAACCCGCTGCTCGGCATGGCCATCGGTGCCGGTGCGGGCGCGCTCGCCGGCAAGTTCACCGATGTCGGCATCAATGACGACTTCATCAAGCAGGCCAGCTCCGCCCTCGGCCCGAACCAGGCGGCGCTGTGCGTGCTGGTGGGCAAGGTGACGGCCGATAAGGTGGTGGCCGACATGGCGCAGTTCGGCGGTACCGTGCTGCAGACCAGCCTCTCCAAGGAGCAGGAAGAAAAGCTCCAGGCTGCGCTCAAGGGCGCCTGAGGCTACGGAAAAAGGGCGCCGTCCGAACGGGTGGCGCCCGCCTAATCCAGCCGCTGCCGCGCCAGCCATTGGCGCGGAGTGGTGCCGAGTTCCGTGCGGAATGCGTTCCGCAGGGCCTGCGCGTCGGCAAAACCGCAGCGCTGGGCGATGGCGTCGAGGCCGCGGACGCCCGAGGCCAGAAGGTCCTGCGCCTGCGCCAGCCGGGCCCGCTTCAGCCAGTCGCCGAGGCTGCCGCCGGTGCGTGCGCAGATGTGGCGGGTGAGGCTGCGCCGGCTCATGCCCATGTGGACGGCGAGATCGTCCAGTGCGGGCGTCTGCGCGGGATCGGCCCGCAGGCTTTCCAGCAGATCGGTCACTTTCTTGTCGGCGGGAGTGGCGATGGTCGGCCGCGCGATGATCTGCGGCTGCGCGCCGGCCCGCTGCGGTGCAACCACGAGATGGCGCGCCACCCGGTTCGCCTCGCCCACGCCGGAGAGCCGCGCCATGAGGTGCAGGCAGCAATCGAGACCCGCCGCGATTCCGGCCGAGGTCAGGATCTGGCCTTCGTCCACGAACAGCGCCCCGGCATCCACCCGAACCTCGGGATAGCGCACTGCGAAGGCGTGCGCCCGCGCCCAGTGAGTGGTGGCACGCCGTCCGTCGAGGAGGCCGGCCTGCGCCAGCCCGAAGGCGCCGAGGCACAGGCCCACCACCAGCGCACCGCGCGCCTCCGCCGCCTTCAGCTCGGTGACCAGGGCCTCCTGCACTGGCTCGTCCGCATTCCGCCAGCCGGGCAGGATGACCACGTCCGCCGTGCGGGCGGCGGACAAGGGGTGCGGCGCCTCGATCACGAGGCCGCCAGTGGCGGACAGGCGGGGCGCTTGCGCGCACACATCGACGCTGTGGCCGCCGGCGAGGAAGGGCTCGCCGAACACCGCGAGCGGCGTGGACAGCATGAAGGGGCTGATGCCGTCATAAGCGAGGATGGCAAGGCGCATTGGCCCGATTTATATCATTCTTGTCCATCAGGCCACTGATCGCGAGTCCGGCGCGGCTCTAGAAGGGGGCATTCGCAGGAGCACGACATGAGCCGCACCCTTCTCGTCATCGACATCCAGCAGGATTATTTCCCCGGCGGCGTGCTGCCGCTCTGGCAGGCGGAGGAGACCGAGGCGCGTATCGTCACCGCCATCGGCAAGGCGCGGGCGGCCGGCGACCGCATCGTGCTGGTGCGCCATGTCTCCACCGCGCCGAAGGGCCTGTTCGCGGCGGACGGGCCGGGCATCGCCATCCGTCCGGCGATCCTTGCCGCGGCGGGGGATGCGCCCGTCGTCACCAAGCGCTTCGCCGATGCCTTCCAGGAGACGGACCTTGCCGCGCAGCTCGCCGGCACGGACGAGCTTCTCGTGTGCGGAATGATGACGCAGAATTGCGTGGTCTTCACCGCCTTGTCGCGGGATGCGGACGGCTTTTCGGTGAAGGTGATCGGCGACCTGTGCACCGCCCCCATCGAGATCGTTCACCGCATCGCCCTCAACGCCATCGGCTCCAAGACGACGCTCGTCACGGCGGTGGACGCCGGGCTCGCCTGAGCCGGCGGGCGGGTGCGGCCGGCCCGCTCCATTCAGGCGAGGGTGTCGACAAAGTGTGCGAAATTCTCCAGCGGCTCGCGCACCGTTTCGAAATTGTTCTCCAGCGCAGTGAGGTCGGCATGGCCGAGAGCCATGCCGCAGATCACCATTTCGGTGTCGGGGATGGCGAGGCGCTGCGCGATCAAGGTGCTGTAGAGCATGAAGGCAGCCTGCGGGCAGGTGTGGAGGCCAAGACCGCGCGCCGCGATCATGATGTTCTGGAGGAACATGCCGTAATCGAGCCAGGAGCCCGCTTCCATGTCGCGGTCGATGGTGAAGATGAGGCCCACCGGCGCATCGAAGAACAGGAAATTGCGGGCATGCTGCTCCCGCATGCGGCCCGTGTCGGTCTTGCCGATACCGAGCGCGCCGTAGAGGTCCCAGCCCACCTTGCGGCGGCGGGCGAGATAGGGCTCGCGCCATTTGCGGGGGTAGTAAGCATATTCCTCGGCGCCGCGATCCCCGGAAAGGGAGAGCGCGTGCAGCTCGGCCGTCAGCGCGACGAGGGGCGCGCCGCGCAGCACCCGCACGCGCCAGGGCTGAATGTTGGAGCCCGAGGGCGCGCGGGCGGCAAGCTCCAGGATGCGCGCGACGGTCTCGTCTTCCACCGGGGTCGGCAGGAAGGCGCGGATGGAACGGCGCGAGCGGATCGCCTCCTCGATCGAGAGGGGCGGGGTGGATTCGGCGGGAGGGGTCATCGGGCAGAGATCACCGGCAATGAACAGGCCCGGATGGGCGGCGCGGAAGGTAGCGCGTGGACGGAGGTCATTGAAGGGGAGAACGCCCGAGGAGAGAGACAGGGGGCGGACCCGGTATGCGCCCCGGGTCCGCCCTGAGAGCGGCGATCGAAGAGCCCCCGCGCCCGTCCGATCGCCCGATCACGCAGATGAAGCGCACGCCCGCCGCCAGCAGGCGCGCCGCCGGTTAGAAGGTCGCCTTCAGGCCCGCATAAGCGGAGAAGGGCTGGCCCGGCGACTGCATCTGCGGATTGTTGAGGCCGAGATATTCCGTGTCGAAGAAGGTGCCGTAGGTGGCGTAACGGGCATTGAACAGGTTGTTGATGTAGCCGAACACCTGGATGTTGTCCGTCACCTGATAGGACGTGTGGAGATTTGCCACCCAGTATCCGGGCAGCATAGGCGCCTGATTGGCGTCGTCGCCCACATAATACTGGCTGGAGACGGCAATCACATCGCCGCCCAGCTTCCACTTCGGCGTCACCATGTAGTCGAGGCCGAGCTTGAGGGTCTGCGTGGGGATGCCGGGGATGGTGTCGCCCGGCGTCACCAGCACCTGCCCGTCGGTGGCATAGGGGTTGTTGGGCGAGGCGAGATAGCCGGTGAACTGGTAGGTGGCGTTCAGATAGGCGTAGTTGGCGTAGAACTTCCACGGCCCGTTCACATATTGCATCTCCGCCTCGAAGCCCTCGCGACGGGTGGCGGGCACGTTGGTGTAATAGCCGTAGCCGGTCTGCTGGCTGGCGAGGGAGACGATGTCGTCGTCGCTGTCTACGCGATAGATGCCGAGCTTCCAGTTCACCTTGCCGCCGAACAGTATGCTGTTGCCGCGCAGGCCCGCCTCGTAGGTGTGGGAAACCACCTGGTTGAGCGGCGGATCCGCCACCAGCGAATTTTCCAAGAGGCATGGCCGGTTGGGGTCGGCGCAGTTCAGCTCCAGCGGAGTCGGGGCGCGGTTGGATTCCGAATAGCCGCCATAAAGGGTGGCTTCCGGCGTGAGCTTGTAGGTGAGGCCGATGAGTGGGTTGATGCGGGCAAAGGTGTAGTCGCCGTTGAGCTGCGGGCTCGATCCGGTGGCGTCCTGCATGGATATCTGCGCGATGTTGAGGCGCGCGCCCATGGTCAGGGTCGCCCGGTCGGTCATGTCGAAGGCGTTGGTGGCGTAGAGGCCGTAATAACGAGTGCTCGCATTGAGGTTCACCGGCAGATAGAAGACCTGATATTGGTCCTGCAGGGAGTAGTCCGGAATGTTCTTCAGGTAGATGCCGGTGCCCACCACCTGCAGGGTGTTGGTGTTGGTGATGCCCAGCTCCGAATTGGAGCGGAAATTGATGTCGCTGGAATCGACGCTGGCGCCCACGACGAAGTAATTGTCATGGCCCATCAGCTTGTCGGTGCTGGTGGCCTGCACCGAGCCGCCATAGGTGGTGGTGTCGGTCCAGGTGCGGTTGATGATGCCGTAGAGCTGGTTGGCGCCGAGGGCGGTGAAGGGGATGGTGTTGCCATTCTGGTCGTAGAGGACCATCTGGCTGCGGAATGCCGCATAGGTGGGGTTGGTCACCGGATTGCCGCCGCCGGTCGGGCCGCTGAACTGGTCCTCCTCCAGGCACATCTTGGTGTTGCCGACGCCCGGATTCCACTTGTTGGAGCAGGCTTCCAGATCGGCGTCGTTGCCGTCCACGTGCGACTGGCTGAACTTGCGGGCATAGAGGTTGCCTTGCAATTGCCAGGTATCGGTAAGGTCATACTTGCCATTCAGGGCCAGCATGCCGACGTTGTTCTCGGTGGTCTGCGGCCAGGTGTAGATGGAGTTCCAGTTCTGGTTCAGCATCTCCACCGGGGTCGGGCCGACCACGCCGAGATTGGTGGTGGCTGCGCTGGCCACGAGGTGGACTTCGGTCTTGTCGTTCTTCCAGCCGAGGTCGCCGTAGAAGCGGGCGAGGTCGGACGGCGATTGCAGGCGCCAGCCGTCGGAATGCACGGCATCCGCCGCGACGTAGACGCCGAAGCCGTCCTTCTCGCCGCCATACTGGATGTTGCCGCCGATCTGCCCGTAGGACCCGCCCTGAATGCTGCCTTCGAAGCCGTGATAATTGAAGCCGTTCTTCATCTGGATGGAGACGGCGCCGCCCAGCGCGTTGAGGCCGAAGGCGGGATTGTTGGAGAACACCTCGGCGCGGCTGATGGCGACCTCGGGGATGAGGTCCCAGTTCACCGTGTCGCCGAAGGCCTCGTTGAGGCGGATGCCGTTCTGGTAGACGGCGATGCCCTGCGGCGTGCCCTGGAGCGGGGAGGCCGCGAAGCCGCGGTAGCGGAAATCCTGGAAGAAGGCGTTGCCCTGCACGTCGGACGTGTTGGCGCTGGGCGTGTACTGGAACAGGCCGTCGGTTACGGCGAAGGAGTTCAGCCGATCGAACTGGTCGGCGCCGATGATGGTGACGGCGCCGGGCACCTTGTCGGCATCGATGCCGGTGCCGGAGAGCGGGGTGGTGGCGACCACCTCCACCGTGCCGAGCTGGAGGGTGCTGGACGAATCATTCTGCTCCTGCGCGAGCGCCGGGAAGGCCGCCAGCAGCGCAACCGGCACGGCTGCGGCGGAAAGACCGAGCGCGATGGCCATGGCGCGCCGCGAGGCGCCTGCCGAGGCCGTCCTGCCGGCTGTCGAGTGTCTGGGCGCAACGCGGCGGGAAGCCACCCGCTGCGAATGTGCGCTCCGTGAGGCCCCGCTCTCGCGCTCCCCGTGCATCGCCCGCCCCTTTCAGCCCTCGTCCGACCGGGGCCGTTTTTTTGGCGGTGTGACGTCGCCGCGATGACCCGCGCCGGGCGCCGGGAACCGTGTGGGTCGTCACACCAGAATTCTTCCACGATGAAACCATAAGCGCGCCCGAAGTGCCGTCAATCGGCCGCGCGGCTGAGAATCCTCTTAGGATTTCAAGGTGTGTCTTCTAGGGAACGCTGCCAGGGAAAACGGGAAGATTCGGCAAAGAAAAACCGGGAACATTTGGCAATGCAGGCCGGCCCGGCCCGTTCGTCCCATCTTCAACGACTATAGGCCGGGCCGACAACGCTTGTCCCGTTCGATTCTTCTGCGCGGTCTGCGAGCGTGAACGACTGGCGGGGCGGGAAAAAGCCGGCCCCGCTCCGCGTCAGCCGGCGTCAGTCTCCGCCACATGGGCGACGATCCCCGTCCGGCCCGGCGCCACATGGTCGGCCATGGTGTGCCGGTCGGGGAAATCGCCGCCGTTCTGGGCGCGGAAGGGGATGGGCGTGTCCGTGAACAGCCCGCCGAGCCGCTGTCGCCAGGCGGCCTTCGCCCCCTCCACCTGCTCGGCGCTGGTGAAGCGCCCCGCACCGTAGGCGGCGTGGACGGGCAGCACCTCCATGCCCGGATAGAACAGGGCGCCGTGGGTGAGGGGAAACAGCAACTGGTCGATGGGGCCATTGATGCCGCGCGGGCCGTAATCGGCGGCGGGGCCGCCCGTCAGCACGTTCACCAGCGCCCGCTTGCCCTTCAGGATGCCCTCGCCGTAGCGGTGCTCGTTGGTGCCGTTGCTGTAGCCATAGGCGAAGCCGAAGGCGTAGACGCGCTCGATCCAGCCCTTGAGGATGGCGGGGACGCCATACCACCAGAGCGGAAACTGCAGAATCACGGCATCGGCGGCGAGGAGCTTGTCCTGCTCCGCCACCACATCGGGCGTCTGCCGGCCTGTGGCATAAGCGTGGCCCGATTCGGCGACGAAGGAGAGCCGCTCCGGATTGGCGCGGCTCGGGAAGTCGTCGGCATCGAACACCGCCTTCCAGCGCATGCCGTAGAGATCGGACATGAGAATGCGGTGGCCCTCGGCGGCGAGCGTCTCCACCGTCACGTCCACCAGCTGACGGGTGACGGAGGCAGGCTCCGGATGAGCGAAGACCACGAGAACTGTCTTGGACATGACTGAAAACTCCCAGGCGCCCGCTGCGGCCGGAGCCGGCCGGATCCGCGCGGGGGCGACGCTTCGAAGCTAGGTTGCGTCGTGCTATCTATGAAATCGCATCTCTTCTGAGTTGGCATAATCAAGATGGATACCAGTCGCCTCGACCTCAACCTTCTGGTCACGCTGGAGGCGCTGCTCGCCGAGCGGAACGTGACGCGGGCGGCGGCGCGGCTGCATCTCAGCCAACCGGCGGTGAGCGCACAACTCGCCCGCCTGCGTGACCTGTTCGACGATCCGCTGCTGGTGCCGGCCCGGCGCGGCATGACGCCCACCGCCAAGGCGCTGGAACTCGCCGGCCCGCTCCGTGCCGCGCTGGACCAGTTGCGCGCCACGCTGGAGGCCCGCGACTTCGATCCTGCGACGGCGGACCTGACCGTCACCATCGCCTGCTCGGACTATATCCAGGCCGCGGTCGTGATGCCGCTGGTGGTGGCGCTGCGGGCGCGGGCACCGGGCGTGCGGGTGGCGGTGCGTCATCTGATGCCCGATCTGATCGAGCAGCAGCTGGCCTCCGGCGAGACCGACCTCGTGCTCACCACGCCCCAGCCGGCCCAGGCGCATCTGCGCGCGCAGCACCTGTTCGCGGAGACCTATGTGCTGATCGGCCGGCGCGGCCATCCGCGCCTGCGGCGTGGACTGTCCATCGAAGCCTATGCCGAGCTGGAGCACGTGATCGTGTCGCCCAGCGGCGGCCATTTCCGCACTCCCGTGGACGAGGGCCTCGCCGCTTTGGGCCACCGGCGCAAAGTCGTGATGTCGGCCGCCTCGTTCCTGTTCATTCCGGAGATCGTCGCCGCGAGCGACCTGGTAGCGCTGGTGCCTCGCCGCCTGCTGCGCGATCCGCCCGCGCGGCTGGTGATGATCGATGTACCGTGGCTTGCCGAGGGGTTCGAGGTGGGCCTCATCTGGCACGAACGCACCCACGGCCATGCCGGCCAGCGCTGGCTACGCGCCCTCATCGCCGAGGTCGCCGGCGCGGCGCCGTTCGCACCCTAGGTGCGCCCGTCGCCGAAACGCTCGGGGCCTACACCAATGCGGAGCTCCATTATCTGCAGACCACCGGCTTCCTACTGGACCCGGAGGGCAGGGTGCTGAACGCCGTCTATTCCAGCGGGCCCATCGGCCGGCTGGTGGCCGAGGACGTGATCGGCATGGTCGCCTACCTCAAATCCAAGGGCTGAGGTGCCGCTGCCCGCGCCGCATCAGGCGCGGGCGAGGCCGGCGGCGATCTTCTCGGCGATCATCAGCACCGGGATGTTGGTGTTGGCGGAGGGCAGGCGCGGCATGGCGGAGGCGTCCGCCACATAGAGGTTCTCGCTGCCGATGACCCGGCCGGAAGGATCGAGCACCGCCTCAGGGTCGTCCGGCGCGCCGAGGCGGCAGGTGCCGCTGGCGTGCCAGACGCCGAAGGTGCTCGATCGCACGAACGCCTCCAGCCGCGCCTCGTCCGCGACGATCTCCGCCAGCGACACCCCGCCGGACATGAAGCGCTTCAGCGCAGTCTGGCGCAGCGCCGCCGGCACGTCGAGCAGCGCGCCCAGCGCCTCGGCGAGAAGCGCGTTGGTGCGGGTCACGCGGCTGAGGCGCTTCACGAAGGGCGAGAAGGCGGCGGGAAAGACATCTCCCGCATCCGGGTTCAGCGCCTCGCAGACGAGGAGGGAGAAGAGGGTGCGCACGCCCGCCTTCATCCGCGCGAGGTCGCTGGGGTCGTCGAGCAGGTTGAGGTCGGCCTGCGGATAGGCGCGCGGATCGGCCGAGACGAGGCGCACGGAGCCGCTGGACTTCGGCCGGTTGCACCACAGGAAATAGAGCCCCAGCCGCCGGCCGAGACCGTGCCAGCCCGCCCGTGCCGAGGCGGTGGCGTAGAGGTCCGAGGCTTCGCCCCCGTCCACGCCGGAGGAGAACCGCAGGGCGGCGAAGCTGGCCCGGCGATAGGACATGGGCAGGCGCAGCCGCTCCGGCAGATACTGGCAGAAGGTGAGGGTGGGATGGTCGCGCAGGTTCCGCCCCACAGCGGGCCGGTGGATGACGACCGGAAGCCCCAGCGCCGCCAGCGCCACCCCGTCGCCGATGCCGGCGCGCATGAGGATGGCCGGCGTCTGCAACGCCCCCGCCGTCACCACCACGCGGCCCGCGGCAACCTCGGTCACGACGCCGTCCCGCTCCACCTGGACGCCGGCGGCACGGGCGCCGTCCATCCTGAGGCGCAGCACCTGCGTGCGCGGCCAGATCGCAAGGTTCGGCCGGGCGCGGGTGGCGGCGTCGAGATAGCCGATGGCGGCGGAGACACGGCGGTCGTTCTCGTTGTTGAAGGCGGGCGGAAACACCCCGTCCTCGAACTCCCCGTTCTGGTCCAGCCGGCGCGGCAGCCCACTCGCCGCGAACGCCGACGTCGCGGCCTCGGCAAAGGGCGGCCAGCCGGGCGGCAGGATGCGGCGGATGGGGATGGGGCCATCCCTGCCGTGCAGCGGTCCGTCGCAATCCAGATCGCGCTCAAGCTTGATGAAAAAGGGCAGCACGTCGTCCCAGCCCCAGCCGGCGGCGCCGAGGGCAGCCCATTCGTCATAGTCGCGCGGCAGGCCGCGATTGGCGGACTGAACATTGATGCTGGAGCCGCCGCCCATGACGCGGCCCTGCTCATAGGCGCGCGACCCGCGCGTGCCATCCGGTCGGTGGGCGGTGAAGGCGGAGAGGCCGGGCCAGACGAAGCGGTCGCCGTGGAACAGGCCCATGGGGTAGCTGTCGGCGATGGCGTCGGGCACGGCGCCGGGGGGCGTATCCTCCCCCGCCTCGATCAGCAGGACGCTGTGGGCGGGGTCGGCCGAGAGCCGGTTCGCCATGACGCAGCCGGCGGAGCCGCCGCCCACGATCACCGTGTCGAAGAACGGCATGTCGGGAATGGGAGCGCGGGCGGGCATCAGACCATCCCGGCCTCCTGATAGATGTGCTTGATCTCCATGAAGTCGATCAGCGCATCATAGCCATGCAGCCGGCCGAGGCCGCTCCGGCGGTAGCCGCCGGTCTCGGCTTCCGCGAACAGCTTGTTGTGTTCGTTGATCCACACCGTGCCGTTGCGCAGCGCCCGCGCCACCCGCATGGCCCGCGCGCCGTCGCGGGTCCACACGCTGGCGGAAAGGCCATAGTCCGTATGGTTGGCGCGCGTCACGGCGTCCTTCTCGTCGGCGAAGCGCTCGATGACCACCAGCGGGCCGAAAATCTCCTCCTGCACGAAGAAGGCGCCGGTGTCGGCGTGGGCCAGCAGCGTGGGGGAGAGGAAGGCGCCTTTCTCCAGCGCGCCGCCCGGCCGGCTGCCGGCGAGCACCACCTCGTCGGCGAGCGCCATGGCCTCCTCCGTCTTGCGCTCCACCTGCGCGCGGGAGGCTTCATCGATGAGCGGGCCCATCTGGCTGCCCTCGGCCGCGCCGGGGGCGATCTTCAGGCTGGCGAGGGCGCCCTTCAGCGCCGCCTTCATCTCGTTGAAGCGGCTCTCGTGGACGAGGATGCGCCGGGCCGCCGTACATTGCTGGCCGGCGACGATGGTGGCCGCCGCCGCGAGCTTCGGCGCCACGGCCTCCACGTCCGCATCCTCGAACACGAGGCAGCAGGACTTGCCGCCCAGCTCCAGCGACAGTTTCTTCATGGTGGGCGCCGCATCGGCCATGATGCGCGCGCCGGTGGCGTTGGAGCCGGTGAAGGAGATGACATCCACCTCCGGCGAGGACACCAGCGTGCGCGCCACGTCGTGCCCCGTCTCGGTGACGAGGTTGAGGACGCCGCGCGGCAGGCCCTCCACCTCCGCCAGTGTGCGCAGGATTTCGGCGGTGACGAGGGCGGTCTGGGCCGCGGGTTTCACCACCGCCGTGCAGCCGGCGGCGAGCGCCGGGGTGAGCGCGCGGATGAGCAGCACGGCCGGCGCGTTCCACGGGATGATGAGGCCGGCGACGCCCGCCGGCTCCTTCAGAAGCGTCGAGAAGGCGCCCGGCTCCACCTCGAACACATGGCCGGGGATGTAGCGCGTGATGCCCGCATAATAGCGGATTTCCGAGATGGAGCCCGCGATCTCCCCGCGCGACTGGGCGAGGGGCTTGCCGTTCTCGGCGGTGAGCAGGCGGGCGAGGTCTTCCGCCCTTCTCTCCATGGCGTCTGCCCAGCGCAGCATCACCATCTGCCGCAGGCGCGGGGCCTGCGACCACTCCGGCCGCTCGAAGGCCCGCCGTGCGGCGGCGATGGCCGCCTCGGCGTCCGCCGCCCCGCTCGCCGGGAAATGGCCGAGCACGGCGCCGGTGGCGGGATCGAAGCTCGGCGCGGTCTCACCGGAGAGCGCGCCTTGCCAGATGCCGTCGATGAGATTCTGCGCCGCGAGTGGGGCGATGGCGTTCATTTGTCCTCCCGGCCGTCCGCGACGGCCTTTTCAGATCAGCCGTGTCCCGCTTTCAGCGCCGCCTCGCGGAGGGCGGTCAGCGTGGTCGAGGGGGTGATGGCCTCGGGGTCGATGACGAGTTCGAGGAGCGCCGGCTTCCTGTGCTCGGCGGCGAAGGCGCGGGCGCGGGCGAAGGCATCGGCGAAGGCCGCCGTCTCCTCCACCTTCTCGCCGAACGCGCCATAGGCGCGGGCGAGCGCCGGAAAGTCCGGATTCTCCAGCGTCGTCGCGTAGACGCGGCCGGGATATTCTCGCTCCTGATGGGCGCGGATGGAGCCGTACATATTGTTGTTGACCACCAGCACCAGCACGCCGGCCTTGTACTGGCAGGCGGTGGCGAGCTCCTGTCCGCTCATGAGGAAGCAGCCGTCGCCGGCGAAGCAGATCACCTCGCGCGCGGGGTGGTGGAGCTTGGCCGAGATGGCCGCCGGCAGGCCGTAGCCCATGGCGCCGGAGGTGGGGGCGAGCTGGGTGCGGAAGCCGCCGTAGCGGTGGAACTTGTGCACCCAGATGGCATAGTTGCCGGCGCCATTGGCGAGGATGGCGTCCTTCGGCAGCACGTCGCGCAGATGCATCATCACCGCGCCGAGGTCGAGCCGGCCGGGCATGGGGCCGGGGACCTGATCGGCTTCATAGGCGGTGCGCGCGGCCTTCACCTCGTCGCTCCACGGTGTGCGGGCGCGCCTGCCGGTGGGGCCCTTGGGCTTGAGGGCCGCAGCGGCGGCGGCGAACTCCGGCATTCCGGCATTGATGGGCAGGTCCGCCTGATAGACCCGGCCCAGCTCGTTCGGGTCCGCGTGCACATGCACGAAGCGCTGCGCCGGGCGCGGCAGGTCGAACAAAGTGTAGCCGTTGGTCGTCGTCTCCCCGAGCCGTCCGCCCACCGCGATGATGAGGTCGGCATTGCGGATGCGGGCGACGAGCGCCTTGCTCGGACCAAGGCCGGCATGGCCGATATAATTGGGGTGAGTGTTGTCGAGGATGTCCTGACGCCGGAAGCCCGCCGCCACCGGCAGGTCGAACGCCTCCACGAAATGCGTGAAGTCGCGGCAGGCGGCTTTCGTCCAGCCGCCGCCCCCGACCAGAACGAGGGGCCGTGCGCTCTCGCCGATCATGGCGGCGAGCCGCGCCATGTCCTCGGCGCCGGGATGGGCGGCGACGCGGCGATAGGCTTGCGCATCCCCCGTCTCGCAGTCGTCGGCGAGCACGTCCTCGGGCAGCGCCACCACCACCGGGCCGGGGCGGCCGGAGGTCGCCACGTGGAAGGCGCGGGAGACCAGCTCGGGGATGCGCTCGGGGCGGTCGATCTCCACCACCCATTTGGCCATGCCGCCGAACATGGCGGGATAGTCCACCTCCTGCCACGCCTCGCGCTGGCGCATGTGCGAGCCCACCTGCCCGACGAACAGGATCATCGGCGTGGAATCCTGCGCGGCGGTGTGGACGCCGATGGCCGCATGGCTCGCGCCGGGGCCGCGGGTGACGAAGCAGATGCCGGGCTTCGCGGTGAGCTTGCCGTAGGCCTCCGCCATGTTGGCGGCGCCGGCCTCGTGGCGGGTGACGATGGTCTGGATGGCCCGGTCCGCCCCGCCGAGGGCGTCGATGGCGGCGAGGAAGCTCTCGCCGGGCACGCAGAACACGCGTTCGACACCGTGGATCTTCAGCGCCTCTACCAGGATTTCGCCGCCGGAGCGCAAGGTCTTCGTATTCGCCATGGTCCTGCCCGTGTCTCGTCTTGCCCGGCACGACCGGGCGGGCGAGAGCCGCGCCGGTCGCGCGACTCTCTGGTTTGAGGGAGGCTCAGCCTAGCGGAAATTGCCCTTGGTTTCCGGGATGATGAGCGTACCCACAAGGTAAAGCGCGAACACCGCGACGGCGAAGATGGAGAGCGACACGGGCAGGTCCGACGGCGTCGCGCTCGCCAGCGAGACGAAGGTGGGCATCATGCCTCCGATGGCGAAGCCGATGTTCCACGACAGGCCCGTTCCCGAGGCGCGCATGGCGGTGGGGAAGCGCTCGTTGAGGAAGATCAGCACCGGCGCGTAGCCCGCATTGCCCATGAAGGCGATGCCCAGCGCATAGAGCACGATGGTGGACATGTCCGTCGCCTTCGCCATGCCGAGATAGAAGGTCGGCAGGAGGATGATGGCGGCGACGCCCACCAGCATGAAGGTCTTCTTGCGGCCGATGATGTCGCTGAGCGCGCCCACCAGCACCGCGGAGATGAGGGCAGAGACCGAGCAGGCCATCAGGATGTAGGACGAGGTCTGGTTCGGCAGCTGGTTGATGAGCTTCAGGAAGGTCGGCATGTAGCCGGAGGTGAGGTAATAGCCCGCGCCGCCGCCGATGGTGATGAGCAGGTTCACCAGCAGCACGTTGCGGTATCCGCTCGCGAACAGGGCCTTGAGCGGCGTCTGGCTTGCGGCGCCCGCGGCCTTCTTCGCCGCCTTCTGCTTCTGCATCTCCTTCCAGTAGGGAGATTCTTCCAGATTCCTGAAGATGAACCAGCCGAGGAAGGAGGAGAGCAGGCCGGAGAAGAACATCACCCGCCAGCCGGTCTCGGCGAAGGCCTCGCCCGGGAACAAAGTGGAGGTGACGAGGAAGACGATGGAGGCGAGCAGCGCACCGATGCCCGCGCCGCCGCCGCCCACGAGGCCGGACATGAGGCCGCGCCAGTTGGCCGGCACCGATTCCGTGCCGATGGTGTGGGTAGAGGCCACCACGCCGCCCACGAACACGCCCTGCACGAGGCGCAGCAGCAGGAAGATGACGGGGGCGATGGCGCCCACCTGGTGTATGGTGGGCAGCAGGCCGAAGGCGGCGGTGGAGAGGCCGACGCCGGTGATGGCCACCAGCATGGCGCCCTTGCGGCCGTGCACGTCCGCATAATGGCCGAACAGGGCCGAGCCGATGGGCCGCATCAGCAGCGTCACCGCGAACGAGGCATAGACCGCCGCCAGCGACCACGTGGGATGGGTGGAGGGGAAGAACAACTGCCCCACCACCGGCGCCACATAGAGCAGGATGAACAGGTCGAACAAATCGAGCGACCAGCCGAGCACGGATGCGATGATCGCGCTGTTGCGCTGGCGGCTCCCCACCGCCATGGCGGCAGGGGCGACGGGTATATCTTGAGTGGACATTGTTGTTTCCTCCCGGCCCCTGAAGGGCATGTTTTGTGTGTTCAGCAGCCCTTGAAGTCGGGCTTGCGTTTCTCGTGGAAGGCCTCGACGCCCTCCTTGAAGTCGTGCGACTGCCGCAGGCGGCTGTAACAGTGGCCTTCCAGCTCGATGGCGATGGAGAGCGGGGAATCCTCGGTGTCGTTGAGCAGCTTCTTCGCCGTGCGCTGGGCCATGGGCGAGAAGGCGACGAGTTCGTCCACGAGGGCGTCGGTGGCCTTCTCAAGATCCGCGTCGGCGACCTTCTCGGTGGCGATGCCCCAGTCGAGGGCCTGTTGGGAGTTGATGCGCTTGGAGCGCATCACGATGTCCTTGGTGCGGGTGATGCCCACCATCATCTGCAGGCGCGCGGAGCCGCCCGAGCCGGGGATCTGGCCCAGCTTCTGCTCGGGCAGGGCATATTGAGTGGTGTCGGTCACGATGCGGAAGTCGCAGGCGAGCGACAGCTCGAAGCCCACGCCGAAGCAGAAGCCCCGGTTGGCGGCGATGACGGGCTTGGACGCCCGGAACGGGGCGGCGATGTTCCAGGCGAGCTTGGAGACGGTCTCGGGCGAGGCCTCCATGAAGCCCTTGATGTTGCCGCCGGAGGAGAAGTGCTCGCCCACCGCGCGCACCACGATGACGCGCACGCGATCGTCCTCGTCCAGCCTCTCGAACACGAGGCGCAGCTGGTCGCGCTGGGGCATGGAGACGATGTTGAAGGGCGGGCGGTTCAGGATGATGTCGGCGCGCTGTTTGGCTTCGTCGATTTCCACGCCGAACCCGTCCAGCTTGGCGAGGCGGGGATCGGCGAAGGTGTAGGCTACGGCCATCTTGGATTTCCTTCTGGATGAACGTGAATTGGCAAGAAGAGGTCAGGCGGCGGAGTGGGCGGTGTCCGCCTCGGCCACGTATTCACCGGCGACGAGCTGGCGGCGCAGAAGCTTGCCCACCGGGGATTTCGGGATGTCGGCCACGAACACGAAGCGGCGCGGGCGCTTGAAATTGGCGAGGCCCGAGGTGCGGCACCAGGCGTCCAGTTCGCCCGCATCCACCAGCGCGGCGCGCTTGACGAAGGCGACGACGATCTTGCCCCACTTCTCGTCGGGCAGGCCCACCACCGCCACCTCGGACACGGCGGGGTGAAGGGACAGGCAGCTCTCGATCTCCACGGGCGAGACGTTCTCGCCGCCGGTGATGATCATGTCGTCCACTCGGCCGGTGACGAAGAGGTCGCCGTCGGCGTCGAGGAAGCCGGTGTCGCCGGTGAAGTACCAGCCGTCGCGCAGGGACTTCGCATCGGCCTCGGGGCGGCGCCAGTAGCCCTCGAAGGATTCATCCCCGGCCAGCAGGGCGATGATCTCGCCTTCCTCCCCCTCCGCCACGATCTCGTCGGCCGAGGTGGCGCCGAGGCGCACCACGCGCACCATCTGGTTGATGCCCGCGCGGCCGGCCGAGCCGGGCTTGAGGATGGCCTTCTGGTCGATGGTGAAGGTATAGATTTCCGAGGAACCGTAATGGTTCACGAACAGCTCGGGCCTGAACTCGGCATCGAGCTTTTTCAGAAGACCATCGGTCATGGAGGCGCCGGCGAAGCCCAGCTTGCGCACGCTCGACACGTCGGTGGTGGCGAAGGCGGGATCGTGCACGAGGTCGTGGTAGAGCGTCGGCACCAGATAGAGATTGGTGACGCGCTCGCGCGCGATCAGCGCCAGCGCGCTTTTCGTGTCGTAGCGCGGCAGGCACACGAAGGTGCCGCCGATGACCGACATGGCGAGGAGCGAACGCACCCCCATGGTGTGGTAGAGCGGCATGACGCCCAGCGTCACCTCGCCCCGCCGATAGAGGTTCTGCGCCACATGGGCGATGCCCGCCGCCCGCTCCGCCCGGTGGCGGCGGGGCACGCCCTTGGGGCGGGAGGTGGTGCCGGAGGTGTAGAGCATGATGGACCAGGCATCGGCGCCCGCCCGCGGCAGCGGCTCCGGCGCCGCGTTCGCAAGAAGCGCGGCGAAGGGCACGGCGCCTTCCATGCTCGTGCCTACGGCGATGGTCAGCAGCCCAGCGGCGCGCGTCGCGCCCCGGACGGCTTCGGCGGAGACCTCTTCGAACACCAGCGCTTTGGCCTCCGCATTCTCCAGCGCGAAGTCGATCTCGTCGGCCTTGCTGCGCCAGTTGATGGGGGTGATGACGATGCCGGCGAACTGGCAGGCCCAGTGCAGGGTCGCCGCCTCGAACCGGTTCTGCAGCACGCTCACCAGATGGTCGCCGGGCTTCAGCCCCAGCTTGTCGAAGGCTGCGACCACGGCGCCGATCCTGCCGAGCCAGTCGCGGTAGGTGAGGCGCAGGTCGCCGTCCACGATGGCGATGGCCCCCGGATCGCGCGCCACGCTGGCGAGGAAGCTGGTGCCGAGGTCAAGCATGGGCGGTTTTCCCTTGGACGTCGCGAAGCTCCGCCGCCGCTTCCAGCGCGGCGCGGACGATGGGCGTGTAGCCGGTGCAGCGGCACAGATGGCCGGAGAGGAGATCGCGCACCGCCGCCTCGCTCGGGTCCGGCTCCGCCTTCAGGAACACGTCGAGCGACATGAGGATGCCGGCGGTGCAGAAGCCGCACTGCAGCGCGTGGTGGCGGCGGAAGGCGGCCTGAAGAACGGACAGGCGATCCGGCGCCGGGGCGAGGCCCTCCACGGTGCGGATGGCGCTTCCCTCCACCTGCACGGCGAGTGTCATGCAGGCGCGGGTGAGCATCCCGTCCACATCCACGGTGCAGGCGCCGCAGACGCCGTGCTCGCAGCCCACATGGGTGCCGGTGGCGCCGATCTCGTGGCGCAGGAAATCGGAGAGCAGGGTGCGCGGGGCGGCCTGCCCCGCCACCGGGTGGCCGTTGAGGGTAAAGCGCACGGTGTGGCGCGCGGCGGCGCTCAGGCGCGGCATCCTTTGGCCTCCTCGATGGTGGCGCGGCCGATGCGGCGCACCAGCTCGCGGCGATAGCGGGCGGTGGCGTGCACGTCGTCGCGGGCGTCCAGCTCCCACGCGAGGGCATTGAGCGCGTCGTCGAGCGCTGAGCCGTCGAGCAGCGGAAAATCACGCGCCACCGGCATGTCGGCGACGCCGCCCACGCCCAGGCGGATGCCTGTGTGCGAGACCAGCGCCGCACAGGCGACGATGGCGAAATCCCCATGGCGGCGGGCGATCTCGCGGAAGGCGGTGCCTTCTCCGTGCGGCGTGGGGAAGGAGACCGCCTCGATCATCTCGTCGTCGGCCTTGGCTGTCGCCATCATGCCGGTGAAGAAGTCGTCGGCTGCCACCTTGCGCGCCGTTTTGGCGCTCCTGAGGTGCACATGGCCCTTCAGTGTCACGAGACAGAGCGGCAGCTCGGCACTCGGGTCCGCATGGGCGATGGACCCGCACACGGTGCCGCGGCTGCGGGTCTGGGCGTGGCCCGTGAAGGGCAGGGCCTTGGCGATGAGCGGCGCGGCATGGCCCAGCCCGTTGGAGGCCAGCAGCCGTGCCTGCCGCACGCCGGCGCCGATCTTCAGCGCGCCGGTCTCCTCGTCCATCCGGGCGAGGGGCGCGACGCGCATGATGTCCACCAGCACCTTGGGCCGGGCGAGGCGCATGTTGAGCATGGCCATGAAGGACATGCCGCCGGCGAGGATGCGGGCGTCGGAGCCCTCCTCGCGCAGCACGGCAAGGGCCTCGTCCACGCTCTCGGCGCGGACGTAATCGAAGGGCGCTGGCTTCATGGCGCTTCCCTCCCCAGAAGCGTGGAGAGCCGGGCGAGGAGCCGCGAAACGAGGCCGGCCTCTGCCGCCCCGCCGCCCGCCTTGCGGGCGAGGGCGGCGAAGAACTGGCCGATGATGACCTTGGCCGCGCCGTCCAGCAGCCGCCCGCCGACGCTCGCCACCTTGCCGCCGACAAAGGCCTCGTAGGTGTAGGACAGCTCCGTCCCGCCCGTGCCGTCCGGCGTCAGAGTTATGCGGCCGGAGCCGCCGCCGAAGCCGAGGTTTCCGTCCACTTTGCCGGAGAGGGTTACGGCCCTGGGCGGGTCGAGATCGGAGAGCGCGACCTGCGCTTTGTAGCGGCCTTTCACCGGACCGATGCCCAGCGTCACGTCGGCGGTGAACTTGGTGTCGGAGACTTTGCGCACGTCGTGGGCGCCGGGGATTATGGCGGCGAGTGTGTCCGGGTCCAGCAGCATGGCCCACACGGCCTCGGGGGCGGCCGAGACGCGGGCCTTGCCGGCGCCGCGCATGAGCCGCTCGCCCTTGCCGGAGGGGGCCGGAGCCGCCATGGCACGGGCACCCGCAGGAGCCGGCGGCTCGGCGCCATGGATCAGCGCCGCGACGGCGGAGGGCGCCAGTGGCAGGCGCACGTCGGTGATGCCCAGCGCATCCGCCACCGCATTGGCGATGCAGGCGGGGGTGGACATGCAATTGCCCTCGCCCACGCCCTTGGCGCCCAGCGGCGTGAAGGGGGAGGGGGTCTCAGTATGGACGATGACCGGCTCGGGCACCTCCATGGCGGTGGGCACGAGATAGTCCGCGAAGGTGCCGGTCAGGAAGCTGCCGTCGTCCCCATAGGCGTATTCCTCCAGCAAAGCGGCGCCGAGCGCATGGGCGAAGCCGCCGCGGATCTGGCCGTCCACCATGCCGGGGTGGAGGATGGTGCCGCAATCATGCGCGGTCACGTAGCGGTCGATGCGGATTTCGCCCGTGTCGCGGTCGATCTCGATGCCGCAATAATCGAAGATGAAGCCGTGGCAGAGGGAGGAATTGATATGGTCGCCCGCGTCCGCCGCGGTGAGTTCCGGCGGGCTCCAGAACACCGTCTCGCGGATGGTGGGCGCGACCCCCTCCGGCAGTTGCGCCGGCGCCCAGTGGGAGAGCGCGGCGACGCGGGAGAAGGGCAGGGCATTGGCCGGATTGGAGCGCGCCATGATCCTGCCGCCTGAGAACATCACGTCCTCTGCCGGCACGTTCAATTGCGCGGCGGCGACACGGGCGAGGCGCACGGCGATGCGGTCCGCCGCCAGCTTCGCGGCCCCCGCTACGGCGGCGGCGAAGCGGCTGGCGTAGTTGCCGGAGGCGATGGACCAGGCGTCCTTGGCCGTGTCCATCTCCGCATTCACGCGGATGTCGGAGGGCTTCAGCCCCAGCACGTCCGCCACCACCTGCGAGAGCACGGTGCGGTGACCCTGGCCCTGCGGCACGGAGGCGACGTGCACGCTCACCGAGCCCACCGGGTCGATGGTGATGGTGGCGGTGGCCTGCGCGCCGTTCTTCGGCCCCGCCTTGTGGCGCTCGGCCGGGGTGAGGACGGTGGCGATATAGCCCATGTTGGAGACCGAGGGCTCCACCACGGCGGCATAGCCGATGCCGTAGATTCGCCCCTCCGCGCGGGCCTTGTCGCGCCGGGCCAGAAGCTCGGCGAGGTCACCGGCCTGAAGGCCGAGATCCAGCGTCTTCTGGTAGTCCCCGGAATCGAGCAGCGCGCCGGAGGCGGTGCGATAGGGGAAGGCGTCCGCCGGCACGAGGTTGCGGCGGATCACCTCCAGCGGATCGAGCCCCAACTCCACGGCGATACGCTGCACCAGCCGTTCGAGGGCGAGATAGACCTGCGGGCCGCCGAAGCCCCGGTTGAGGCCGGTGGGGCACTTGTTGGTCACCACCACGCGGTTGCGGACCGTGAGGTTGCGGATGTCGTAGGCGCCGGTGAGGTTGCCGTGCATCCGGTAGAGCGTCGCCGGCTCGGGCGCCCGCAGATGGGCGCCGCAATCCTCTACCTGATCCCAGTCGAGGGCGGTGATGCGCCCGTCCGCCGTTACGGCGGCGGTGAGCGTGGTGGCGCGGTTGGTGGCCGAGACCGAGGCCATGAGATGTTCAAGGCGGTCCTCGATCCACTTCACCGGCCGGCCGGACACCCGCGCCGCAACGGCGCCGAGGACGATGTAGGGGAAGATGCCCTGCTTGATGCCGAACGAGCCGCCGCTGTCGCGGGGCGTGCGCAGGCGCAGGCGATTGCCCGGCACCTTCAGCGCCCGCGAGATCACCGCATGGATGGAAAACGGGCCCTGGAAATTGGCGAGGACGTCATAGGCATCCTCGTGCGGGTCGTATTCGGCCACGAGCCCGTAGGTCTCGATGGGCGTGCACGAATTGCGCGGATAGCGCACCGAGATGGCGATACGGTGCGCGGCCTCGGCGAACGCCTGTTCCGGGTCGCCATAGCGGAAGGTGCGGTCGGAGGCGATGTTGCGGGGGAAGCCGTCATGCAGCAGCGGCGCGCCGTCTTCCATGGCGGCGAGCGGGTCCACCACCGCCGGGCGCATCTCGTAGCTGACCTCGATGAGGTCGAGGGCATCCTCCGCCACGTAGCGGTCCTGTGCGACCACGAGGGCCACCGGCTCGCCGACGAAGCGCACCCGGTCCACCGCCATGGGCCAGCATTCCACCGGCGCCTTCACCCCCACCACGAGGGAGGTGGTGAGCTGCGCCACGTCCGCGCCGGTGAGCACGGCGGAAACGCCGGGCAGCGCCTTGGCGGCGGCGGTGTCGATGGCAACGATGTCGGCATGGGCGTGGGGCGCCCGCAGGATGGCCATGTGGAGCGTGCCGGGCTTTGTGCCCAGATCGTCCAGATAGCGGCCGCCGCCGGTGAGAAGGGCGGCATCCTCCACGCGCTCGATGGCGCGGCCGACCCATTCTCCCGCCTTGTCGTGCGGCGTCTCCAGCATCCCCGGCGCTTCCCTTCTTGCCCCGCAGGTGCGGCGGCTTTGGTTGGCGGGAAGGTGCAGGGACAGGGCGGCGCGGACCATGCCGAGCCGTCTCAGCTTTTACCGAGGAGTCTCATTTGCCGTTGTGCGCTGCGGTGGGAAATCGGTCGGGCGCCGCGCCTTAAAATCGAGCGCGGGCATGCACTTTCCGCGATGCCCCGGCGTCACATTGCGATGCGGGAGATGGCGCGGAATTCGCTCGGCGTCACGCCGGTATGGTCGCGGAAGAAGCGGGTGAAGTGGGAGGGCGCGGCAAAGCCGAGGCGTTCGCCGATATGGGTGAAACTGCCATCCTCGGCGGTCACGGCGGCCACCGCCGCCTCCACTCGCATGACGTTGAGATAGATGCGCGGCGGCACGTTGGTCGAGGCCTCGAACAGGCGAAAGAAGTGCGCGCGGGAGAGCCCCGCCTCCTTCGCCAGCGTCGACGTATCCACCTCCTCGGCGAGGTTGGCGCGCATGCCGTCCACCACGCGGCGGATGCGCCAGTCCATGCGGCGCTGGCCGTCCAAAGCGCGGATGGAGAAGCTGCGCCAGGGGGTGAAACGCTCCACCACGGCGATCATAAGGTCCGCCAGCAGCGCCTCGTGCACCGCCTTGGCATCGGGCTCGGCCATCATGGCGGCGGCGAGATCGTGGGTGAGGCGGTGGATGCGCGGCGACACCTCGCCGCCCGGCTGCGCGAAGAAGCCGGCGCCGCCCGAGGCGACCCAGCCGGGGCGGAAGGTCTTCAGCCACTCCGGTTCGATGTAGAGGGCGAGGATGATGGTCTTCGGCCGGCTCGGATCATGCACATAGGCATGGGGCTCCCAGCCGTTCACCAGAACGCACGAACGGTCGGTGAGGGGAACGAGCCCCTCGCCGACCGCGAATTGCGTGTCCGCGCCCTCGACCTTGAGGAGGACGTGGCAGTGCGGATGCGCATGGCGCACCAGCGGGCGGTCCATGTCCAGAAGGGCGACCCGCCCGAAGGCTCCGTGCGCGATCCGGAGCGCGTTCGACATCCGGCCTCTTTCTAAGCTTAAGCTTTCGCCTTCCAGGGGATCAGCATGCGCTCGATCTCGTCGAGGATGACGGAGAAGACGAAGCCGAGCAGCGCAATAACCAACAGCCCCACATACATGGTGTCAACCGTCAGCACCTGCCAGGCGTTCCAGATCATGTAGCCGATGCCGTCGGAGGCGGCGACCATCTCCGAGATGGCGATGAGGATGAGGCCCATGCCCATGGCGAGCTTCACCCCGGCCATGATGGAGGGCAGCGCCCCCGGCAGGGCGATGGTGCGGAACACCTGCCAGCGGCTGGCGCGGTAGTTGTGGCCGACATCGAGGTAGATCTTGTCGATGTTGGCGACGCCCATCACCGTATTGATGAGGATGGGATAGAAGGCGCCCAGCGCCACCATCACCACCTTGGACATCTCGCCAAGGCCGAAGATGAGCAGCACGAGGGGCAGGATGGCGCTCTTCGGAATGGGGTAGGTTGCCGAGATCAGGGGATCGATGGCCGCGCGTAGCGGCTTCGAGATGCCCATGGCGAGGCCGAGGAACAGCGCCGGCACGCCGCCGAGCAGCATGCCGAGGAGGAGGCGGCGCAGGCTGGCGAGGAGGTTGGTCCACAATTCGCCGGAAGCGACCAACGCGCCGAAGGTGTGGACGATGCTGGAGGGCGGCGGGAAGAAGCGGGCGTCGATGAGCCCCATGCGCGCCGCCACCTCCCACAGGCCGAGGAGAAGGAGGGGCGTGAGCAGCCCGATGAAGCGCTCGCCGAGGAGACCGGATCGTTTTGCCATCACTTGCCCCCCTCGGCGCTCATGCGGGCGCGCTGCACTTCGTCGCGCAGCTGTTCCCAGATATGGAACACCAGATCGCCGTAGGCGGGATCGTGGCGCAGTTCCAGCACGTTGCGGGGGCGGGCGAAGGGCACGTCGATGATGGCCTTCTCGCGCCCGGGATTGGCGGTCATGATCATGATGCGGTCGCCCAGCGTCACCGCCTCGTCCACCGAATGGGTGATGAAGACAACGGTCTTCTTGGTGGCTTCCCAGATGCGCAGCAATTCTTCATGCAGCAGCATCTTGTTTTGCTCGTCGAGGGCTGAGAACGGCTCGTCCATGAGCAGGATTTCCGGATCGTTGGCGAAGGCGCGCACGATGGAGACGCGCTGGCGCATGCCGCCGGAGAGCTGGTTGGGATAGCGGTCGCGGAAGCGGTAGAGGCCGATGCGCTCCAGCCAGAGCTTCACGCTCTCCGCCACGTCCTTCTCCGCCACGCCGCGCATGCGCAGGCCGTAGGCCGCGTTGTCGTAGACGGTCATCCAGGGAAACAGGCTGTCGCCCTGGAAGATCATGGAATTCTCCGGCCGGCTCGGGTCCGTCCGGTTCAGCTTCATGGTGCCTTCGCTGACGCTCTCCAGCCCCGCGAGCATGCGCAGGAGGGTGGTCTTGCCGCAGCCGGAGGGGCCGACGATGACGAAGAACTGGCCCTGCGGGATGTCGAGGTCGATGCCATCCACCGCCACGAAGCCGGACGAGCCGAAGTATTTGCGCACGCCGCGCATGGAAATCTGCACCGGCGGCGCGGATGCCGCCGGGCTCGGCTTCCCGTTCAACATGCTCACGACGGCCATCAATCTGTCCTCCGGATGCCGATGGGGCGAGCGCTGCGGGGGCGCCCCGCGCGCGCTGGTCGCGCGTCAGTTCTGGGCGGCCTTGTAGGGGCCGAGCGCCTTCAGGGTGGCGTCCGCGAACGAGGTGTCCACCACGTCGGAAACCTTGGCCGGGCGCTCCAGATAGCCGTTTTCGGTGAAGAACTTGAGGTCTTCCGCCATGCTCTGCGTATCGACCCTGCCGTCGGGATCGATGCCGTTCGGGATCATGGTCTTGAACAGCTCGGCGTCCTTCAGGCCGGTGGTGCGCATGATGGTCTTGATGACCTCATCCGCGCCCTTGCCGTCGAACTTCCCGCCCGCGGTGGCGTCGTTGAAGATACGGGCCGATTTCACATAGGCGTTCATGAAACGCTGGGCCACGTCGCGGCGCTTGGCGATGAAGTCGCCCCCATAGAGCAGCACGGCCACCTGCTGGTTGGGATAACCGTCCACCACGAAGCGGACGGCGACGCCATTGTTCACCGCCTGGGTCACGGACGGCTCGGTGCTGATGGCGGCGTCGATCGCGCCGGTGGTGAAGGCGGCGATCTGCTGGGGGTAGCCGATGTAAGTGTGGTTCACGTCCTTGTAGCCGAGGCCGGCCTTGGCGAGGAGATGCGCCATCTTGGCGTTGGTGGCCGCACCCGGTCCCACGGAGCCGACGCGCATGCCCTTGAGGTCGGCGATGGTCTTCACCTTGCCGCTGCCCACCAGCTCCTTGCGGACCATGAGCGGCATGTAGTCGTAATGGACCGGGGTGGAGCCCTTGTCGGCGACGACCTTGATGTTGATGCCGCGGGCGGCGGCATTGTAGAGCCCGGCGGAGGAGGCGCCGGCGCCCACGTCGATCTGGCCCGCGCCCAGCGGGGCGACCATCTTCGGCCCGGAATCGAAGGCGATCAGCTGCACGTCGAGGCCTTCCTGGGCGAAGATGCCGCGCTCCATGCCGAGGTGGAACACCACGTCCGACACCACATTGTTGATGCCGACCTTCACCTTGTCGGCGGCCTGCGCGGTGCCGGCGGAGGCCAAGGCCATCGCCAGCGCTCCGGCGCAGAAGAGGCGGCGGGTCGTCGTCCTGAACATCGAAATCCTCCCGGTCTGGCGGCCGGGACGTTGAGTGCCCGGCTTCTGTGTTGGTGCGCGGACTTGGGTCCGCGCCGGCTTCGGGTCAGGTCAGGAGACCTGGGCGACGATGCGGGCGAAGGCGGCGTTGGGGTCCTTCACCAGCGCGTCGGAGAGGTCCACGCTCTCCTCGCCCTTCACGCGGATGCGGCGGAAGGCGAGGGGATCGTCGGAGAGGGGAGCGGTGGCATCGAGGCCGAGCTTGGCGCTGATTCCGCCTGCATCGGTGGACGGATCGAGCTTGGAGCCCAGTGCCCCGGAGACCACCACCATGTCGCGGTCGGCCTGGAAGCGGGTTGCCACCGCCCACTCGATCTCGTCGGCGCTGGAGATGTCCACGTCCTTGTCCACCACCACCACCTGCTTCACGTCATAGTGGCCGCCGAAGGCGCACAGGATGATGTTCTTGGCCTCGCCCTCGCGCTCCTTGTCGATCTTTACGACGAGGTGATAGCGGCAGGTGCCGCCGCGGGTGAGGCGCACGTCCAGCACGTTGGGGAAGGACCGCTTGAGGTGCTGCAGCAGCGTCGCCTCGCGCGGCACGCCGCCCAGCACCAGATGCTCGAACGAGCCGCCGACGATGGTATGGTAGATGGGGTGACGGCGATGCGTCACCGCATCCACCTCGATCACCTCGCGGGCGGCGCGCGGGCCGTAATATTGCGGGAACTCGCCGAACGGGCCTTCCGGCTCGCGTACCTTGGGCAGGATGCGCCCTTCCACCACGATCTCGGCGGCGGCCGGCACGCGCACCGAATTGGTCCTGCACTTCACCACTTCAACCGGGCGGCCAAGCAGAGAGCCGGCGATCTCCATTTCGTCCTCGTCCAGCGCGCAGATGGCCTGCGAGGCGAGGAGCAGCGCCGGGTGGGCGCCGATGACGATGGCGATCTCCAGTGCCGCGCCAGCCTCTTCCGCCATGCGGTAATAAGCCAGCGTGTGGCGCGGCAGCAGCAGCACGCCGATGCGGTTCGGCCCGCTGATCTGGCAGCGGTGGATGGAGACGTTCTGCACGCCGGTGATGGGGTTGCGCGCGATCAGCAGGCCCGCGGTGATGTAGGGGCCGCTGTCCAGCTCGTTGTGCGAGGGAATGGGGAGCTGGGCGAGGAGATCCACTTGCGTGTGCACCACCTCCTGCACCGGGGCGGAGGTGACTTCCACACACGGCGTGGGCTTGGCTGCTGCGGCGAGGAAATGGGGCAGCAACTGGTCCTCGCCGACGCCGAGGGCATCGGCCACCCATGCGCGCTGGGTGAAGAGGTTCACCACGACAGGCATGTCGTGCGTCTTGCCATCCGCGCCCACGGGGTGGGGGAACAGCACCGCTCTGTCGCGCTCGGTGCGCTTGGCCACGGCAGCGAGATTGTCGGCCAGCGGCAAATTCTCCCGCGCGACCGCCAGCCGGCCATGGGCGGCGAGGTCGGCGAGCCAGGACCGCAGATCGGGCGGCGTCTGCGCGGCGGGACGGGGGCGGGGGTCCAACATGATCTCAGGTTCCGCTGGTCGGGATGTTCGGGCGTTCAGCTGGCGGGCGCGATCTGGCGCAGGGGCGGCTTACGGTGGCGCGGGCCGCTTCCCTCGCCCCAGCGGCGCACGGCGCCCACCTCGATATCGAACAGATCGAGCACCCGCCCGACCGTATGGTCGATCATCTCTTCGAGACTGGCGGGGCGCGAGTAGAAGGCCGGCATGGGCGGGGAGATGATGGCCCCCATCTCCGAAACTTGCGTCATGGTGCGCAGGTGGCCGGTGTGCAGCGGCGTCTCGCGCGCCATCAGCACCAGACGGCGGCGCTCCTTCAGCACCACGTCGGCCGCGCGGCTGAGCAGGCTGGAGGTGACGCCGGACGCGATCTCGGACATGGAGCGCATGGAGCAGGGCGCCACCACCATGCCCATGGTGCGGAAGGAGCCGGAGGAGATGGCGGCGGCCATGTCGTCATTGGAATGGCAGACGCTGGCGAGGGCCTTCACGTCCGCCACCTTGCGGTCGGTCTCGTGGGCGAGCGTGATCTCGGCGGTGCGCGACATCACGAGGTGCGTCTCGATGCCGGCGGCACGCAGCAGCTCCAGCATCCGCACGCCATAGATCACGCCGGAGGCGCCGGAGATGCCGACGACGAGACGCTTGTGATCCTGCATGGCATCTCCTCCGCGTGCTGCCGCACGCATGGCTGAGGCCGGAGGGGAGATGTGGAGAAAGGCAAGGCGCATCATGCGGGCGCCATGCGCCCGGCCTTGCCGACGATCCCTCCCCGCCACGGGCCGTTTCGGCCTTCTGGGCGACGGCTCCATGAGCCGGTCATCGAGTCATAGACAAAGGTCGTAATCACTGCAAATAATGAATGATTATCGACGCCATCATTCATGCTGATTTCAGGCGTGGCCGCGAAGGACAATCCGCGATGGACCTCAGGCAGATGCAGTATTTCCTGTGCCTCGCGGAGACCGGCAACGTCACCCGGGCGGCGCGGCAGCTCAACATCGTGCAGCCGGCGCTCAGCATGCAGATCGCCAAGCTGGAGGCCGAGTTCGGCAAGAAGCTCTTTGACCGCACCGCCCACGGCGTTTCCACCACCCCGGCGGGGGAGGCGCTGGCGCGGCTCATCTCGCCCATCGTTCGCGATGTGGAGCACGCCATGCAGGAGATGGCGCGGCTCGACGGGCGGGTGTCCGGCCGGGTGGTGGTGGGGCTCATCACCTCGGTGGCGCAGAGCACGCTGGCGAACTCTTCCGCCACCGTCGCGGCGCGCTATCCGGACGTGGAATTCTCCGCCTGCGAGGGCTACACCGAGACCATGATGGACTGGGTGACGACCGGCCAGCTTGACCTGGCCATCATCAATGTTCCACGGCAGAAAAGGGGGCTCGCCTCCCAGCACATCCTCGACGAGGAGATGGTGTTCGCCACGCGCACCGATTCACCCCTCAATGTGCCGGACAGCCTCGGCTTTTCCGATCTTGGCGGGCTCGATCTGGTGCTGCCGTCCAAGCGCCACGGCCTGCGGGCGATCCTTGAGGCGCAGGCGGCGGAGGCCGGCATCGAGCTGAAGCCGCGCATCGAGATCGACACGCTCTCCGCCATCTGCGAGGTGGTGGCGACGACGGACCTCGCCACCGTGCTGCCCACCATCGCCTTGCATCAGATGCTTGCGGCCGGACGGGTCCGCGGGCATCGCTTCGCCGCCCCGCTCACACGGTCCATCGCCGTGGTGCACCACCCGCGCCGGGCCATCTCGGCGGCGGCCCATGCGGTGGTGGAGGTGATCCGGCAGGATCTGGTGGATGCCGCCACCTCCGCCGCCACCTTCGTGCGCGCCGCGGCGCCGGTGTCGCCCGCGCGGCGGCGGGGGCGGGGAAAGATCAGTCGCGCTGATTTCCCCGATAATCCGTAATTATTTGCGGTGATGGCGGCCCACGCTCTACCACAGCGGGAACAAGACAAGACGAGGAAACGCCATGGGAGCCGTGCGATGACGGACCGCGCCATCAGCGGGCGCGCTTCTCAACCCGCCTCCGTTCCACCCGCCTCCGCGCCCGCCGCAGCCTGGGGCGCCGGCTCCGGCACCAGCGCCGCCGCGCGGCTGAAGCAGCGCATGCCGACGCTCGACTATCTGGAGCGCGCCGCCCGCCGCCGTATCCCGCGCTTCGCCTGGGATTTCCTCGAAGGCGGCACCGGCGCCGATGTGGGCATCGCCGAGAACCGCGCGGCGCTGGACGCCGTGAAGCTGGTGCCGCGCTATGGCGCGCCGGGACCGGTGGATACGAGCATCGATCTCTTCGGCACCCGCTACAGCGCACCCATCGGCATCTCGCCGGTGGGCGTGGACGGGCTGGTGTGGCCCGGCGCCACGCAGCTCCTCGCCCAAGCGGCGGCGAAGGCGCGCATTCCCTATGTGGTGGGCACGCTGGCCAGCGCCTCCATCGAGGAGGTGGCGGCGTTTGCCGGCGACTGCACCTGGTTCCAGCTCTATGGCCTGCCGGGGCGGGACCATCTCGTCACCCTCGATCTGGTGCGTCGGGCCGAGGCGGCGGGCGCCCGCGCCCTCGTGGCGACGCTGGACGCGCCGGTGCGCTCCAAGCGCCCGCGGGACCTCAACAACGGCCTCGTCGTGCCCTTCCGGACCACGGCCCGCACCGTGCGCGACGTGGCGCTCGCCTTGCCGTGGGCGCTGGCGCTGGCGAAGGCGGGCACGCCGCAGTTCGCCAACATGGCGCCCTATGTGGCGGCGCCCGCGACCCTGCCCAGGACCGCCGGCTTGGTGCAGAGCGAGATCAAGGGCACCTTTTCGTGGGAGGCGGTGAAGCGCCTGCGCGATGCCTGGCCGCGTGGGCTGGTGATGAAGGGCATTATGCATCCCGCCGATGCGGAAATGGCGATTTCCATCGGCGTGGATGGCATCCTCGTCTCCAACCATGGCGGCCGCCAGCTCGATGCCGCACCGGCCGCCATCGACGTTCTGCCGGCCATCGCGTCTACAGTGGGGACGCGCGCCACCGTGTTGTTCGACAGCGGCATCCGCTCCGGCCTCGATGTGGCGCGCGCGCTGGCGCTGGGGGCCACCAGCACCTTCTGCGGACGCGCCTTCCTCATCGGCCTCGCCGGCATCGGCGATGGCGGCGCGGACTATGTGGCGGAGCTGCTCACCGAGGAAGTGCAGGTGGCCATGGGCCAGCTCGGTGTGCGCGATCTCGCCTCCCTCAAGGGCGTGGAGCGGCGGCACGCGGGCGCCTTCGCATTCCGGCCGTGACGGGGGTGATTGCGGCCTCATGAATCCCGGTCAGGGCTGCGCGCGCTGAGGCTCAGATCGCGGCTACGATGGCCCGCACGGCGGCCTCTTCCTCATCCGTGAGCTGCCGGCCGGCGAACGACACCACCACCTGCGCCATGGCGGCGCGGGCGAGGGCTGCCGCATCGACCTCGGGCGGCGCAAGCGGGCCGGCGGGGAGCGTGCCCAGCTCTTCCAGCTCGATGATCTCGGCGGCGATCTCGATGGCCTGCACCTGCGCGCGCAGCTTCGCCGTGCGGTCGTCCGGCGCGGGGCTGGGGCCGGTCTTCAGGCGGCGACGCACGGTGCGCAGGGCCTTCACCACCTCATTGTGCCAGTCCGCCACGAGCGCCCGCGCGGCGGTGATGTCGGCGGCACCCACCTCCTGCCGCAGCGCCGCCCCGCGCCAGGCGGCGAAGAGGAGGATATTGACGTCGAGCCCGGTCGCTTCCTGCAGGACGAGGCAGGCGGGCGGCACGCCTTCGCGGCCATATAGGGCGAGGGCGAAGTCCTTCAGGGTGGGGGTCTCGTCCGCCATCGTCGCGCCCTTTCTTGTCTCCGGCGAAGGCTTAAGGGAGGGGCGCTCCGGGCGCAATTCATCCGCATTGCCGCGCCGGCGGAAGGCTGCTTCACTCCGTCGAAACGGAGGCGCGCCCATGCCCGGAGATGAGATTTCGCCGAAGACCTTTGTGCTCGTCCACGGCGCATGGCACGGCGGCTGGTGCTGGCGGGAGGTGGCGGACCTCCTGCTCGGGCGCGGCCATCGCGTGTTCGCGCCGACCCTCACCGGCCTCGGCGAGCGGCGCCATCTCATGAGCCCCGACATCAGCCTCGCCACCTTCGTCGCCGATGTGGCCGGCGTGATCGAGGTGGAGGAATTGGGCGACCTCATCCTCGTCGGCCACAGCCATGGCGGCGCGGTCATCAGCGGCGTGGCGGACGCCATGCCCGAGCGCATCCGCGCGCTCGTCTATCTCGACGCCACCATCCTCCAGAATGGCGAGAGCGCCTTCGGCGTGCTGCCGGCGGAGGTGGTGGCGGAGCGGCGGCGCAAGGTGTTGGAGGCGGGCGGCATCGCCATGCCGGTGCCTGAAGTGACGGCCTTCGGCGTCCCCGCCGATCATCCCCGCGCGGACTGGGTGCGCCGCCGCCTCACGCCCCATCCGGTGGGCTCCTACGAGAGCCCGCTCGCGCTCTCCCATCCCGTGGGCAACGGGCGGCCCTCTACCTACATCTCCTGCACGGACCCGCTCTATCTGCCCATGGAGCCGGCGCGGGCCTACGCGCGGCAGGCGGGCTGGACCTTCATCGAGATGCCCACCGGCCACGACGCCATGGTGCTGCAGCCGGAGGCGCTGGCGGGGCTGCTGGAGGGGGTGGGGTGAGGTTTGGAAGAAGGAACCGCCGTCATGCCCCGGCTTGTCCGGGGCATCCACTTCGCCGCCCGACCGGTCTCTGTGCCCCGGGCACTCCTCTGGCCGGGACGTGGATCGCCCGGACGAGCCGGGCGATGACAGGTCATCGGAAGTCGTGCGTCTTTAATACTTCAGCTTCGCGTAATAGGACGTCGCCGCCGCCGCCCGCGCCTCGCCCAATGTGCGGATGCCGCGGGCGCGGAGCAGGGGCAGCAGCTTCAGGAAGATGTCCGCCGTCACCAGGGCATCGCCCAAGGCCGTGTGGCGGCCGGAGACGGTGACGCCGAGGCGGCCGGCGATGGCTTCCATGCTGTGGCTCTCCTCGCCGGGATGGGCGAGGCCGGCGAGGAGCAGCGTGTCCAGCACCGGCTGGTCGAAGGCGACGCCGCTTGTCGCTTCCTTCAGCGTCAAGAAGCGCATGTCGAAGGCCACGTTGTGCCCCACCAGCACCGTCTCCGCAGCGAAGGCGTGGAAGGCCGGCAGCACCCGCGCGATGGACGGCTTGCCCCGGACCATCTCCGGCCGGATGCCGTGCACCGCGATGCCCGCCTCGGGGATGGAGCGGCCGGGGTCCACCAACTGGTCGAAGCATTCGCTGGAGAGGATGCGTCCGTTGACGATGCGGGTGGCGCCGATCTGGAGGATCTCGTCACCGCCTGCCGGGTCGAGGCCGGTGGTCTCGGTGTCGAACACGGTATAAGCGAGGTCGCTCAAGAGGCGGTCGTCGCTGGCGTGGCTGCCGGCGCTGGCGGCGAACAGATCGAAATCGAAATAGGCCGGCCGGCTCTCCGCCGGGGCCTGCGCCTCGGCATGGCCCTCGGAAGCGGCGGGCAGCAGGAAGCGGAAACAGGCACCGGTGCCGGCGCGCGCCCGCTCCAGCCAGAGTTCCCCGCCATGCCGTTCCACCACGTCGCGGACGCAGAGCTGGGACGTGCCGCCCATGGGCGCGCTCTGCCAGCCGGCGCCGCTTGTGGCCGCACGGGCGTCAGCGAAGGCGAGGTCGAGATGCACCCGCCCGCTTGCCGGCGTCAGGCGCAGCGCGAAGGCGGGATCGGCCCCACCCTCGGCCTCCGCCACGCGCGCGGCGAGGAAGGCGAGGGCGCCGATGAGGGCGAAGCTGTCCACGCTCAGCCAGATGTCCGCATCCACCTGATCGGTCGCAACGGCATGGCCGGTGTCGGCGGCGATGCGGCGGGCGGCGGCGGCGGCGAGGTCCGCGCCCAGCATGTCCTGCAGCGGCCAGCGGCTGCCCATGTCGCTGGAGGCATCGGCGGCCAGCGACAGGCGGGTGCCGAGCCCCATCACCTCGTCGCGCACCACGGCCTGGAACCGCTCGCGGTCGGAGGCGTCGAGGTCGGGATAATCCAGCATGTCGAGGGCCGCCTGCATGGCGGCGAGCGAGGCGCGGGCGGATTCGTTGAGGTCGATGAGGGTGCGGTCCTGCCGGGCGCGGGCCTCGTATTCGTCGGTGATGTCGTCGAGCAGGAGCACGAAGCCGGTCACCGCGCCGCCCGCCTCGGCCCGCACGGGGGCGAGCAGAACGCGCACCAGATGGCCCAGCGGCGTGGTGGTGACGAAGCGGGCGGAAGGCCGCGCCTCGCCCCGGCCCATCAGCCGCTCCAGGGTCTCGCGCGCATGGTCCATCAGCGCGCGGTCGATGACGGTGTGGATGGAGCGGCCGAGGCCGATGGGATCGGCGCCGACGCCTTCCGCCGTCCCCGGCGCGCGGAACAGGCGGCGGAAGAGGGTGCGGGCGCGGGCGTTGTAGAGCAGGATGCGGCCTTCGAGGTTCAGCACCACCACCGACTGCTCCAGCTCCGCCATCAGGGCGGCGAGCTGGTCGCGCTGGTAGGCGACGTCGCGGCTGGCCTCGGCGACCAGCCGGGCCATGTCGTCCTGAAGCGCGCGGCGCTGGCCGGCGAGGTCGTTCACCACCTCGCCCAAGGCCTTCAGCCCGGCCGGGCCGGTGGCGGGAACCGGCGGCGCGGCAGGATCGCCCGCCAGCACCCGCGCCGCATCGGCGAGCCGGGCCGGCGCCTCGGCATGAGCCCCGTAGAACCGCCGCGCGAGCAGGCCGGCGCCGGCGGAGAACAGCACCCACCACAGCACCAGAACCATGCCGTGGCTTTCGGCCACCGGGGCGAGGGCGCCGACAAGTGCGGTGCGCGCGGCGCCATCCAATGCCATCAGCAGGAAGCCGGCGCCCAGCACCAGCCACAGAGCGAGGGCGAGCCCCGGCAGCAGCATGGCCAGAACGGCACCCGTCCCCCGCGGCAATTTCATGCATGCAGGCTCCCGGCGGGCGGCTCGGCCAGCATGTCCTTCACCTTCTGCATCAGCTCGCGGGTGGAGAAGGGCTTGGTGACATAGGCATCCGCCCCCGCGCCCACGCCGCGCGCCATGTCGGTCTCGCGGCCCTTGGCGGTGAGCATGACGATGCGGGTCGCGCGCACCTCGGCGTCCGCCCGCACCGCCTCGCACACGTCGAAGCCACTCATGCCGGGCATGGTGGCGTCCAGCAGCACGAGGCGCGGATGCTCGCGGCGGATGGTCTCCAGCGCCTCGCGTCCGTCGCGCGCCACCAGCACGGCGAAGCCCTCGCGCTTCATCATGAATTCCAGCGAGACGACGATGTTGGGCTCGTCATCGGCAATGAGCACCTTGGCCCCCTGGGGGCAGGGCGCGGGCGTCGGTCCCGGCTCCGCTGCGATCTCCCTGTCCATTGGCGTTTCCTCCTCATGTGGTCTCTTCGGCTTCTGCCGACGTTGTTTGTGTTGGGGCGTTCGCCCCTTGTGGCCGGAGCGGCAGGCGGAAGGCGAAGCATGCGCCTTTCCCCTCCCTTTGATCCAGCCAGATCTTTCCGCCGAAATGATCCACGATCCGGCGGCTGATCGGAAGCCCGAGCCCGGTGCCGGGCGGGCGGTTCAGGGCGTCGCCGCCCTGGCGGAACTTCTCGAAGATGGTGTCGCGGTCGGCGGGCGGTACGCCGGGGCCGTTGTCCTCGACCTGCACCTCCAGCCCATCGGCATCGGCGGAAAGGCGCACGTCGATGCGCCCGCCTTGCGCCGGCACGAATTTCGCGGCGTTGGAGATGAGGTTCAGCATCACCTGGGTGAGGCGGTCGGGGTCGGCCTTCACGGACGGCACCGCGGCGGGGGCGGTGAGCACGATCTCGGCCCCCTTGGTGCGGGCCAGTTCCGCCGTGGCCTTCACCGCGTCGGCGACCAGGGCCCGGAGGTCCACGTCCGTGCTGTGCCACTCGGCATGGCCCGATTCGATCTTGGCCATGTCCAGCACCTGGTTGACGAGCCGCCCCAGCCGCTCGCTCTCCCCCACGATGATGCGCAGGAAGTCCTGCCGCTGCTCCGCCTCCATGTCCGGCGTGTCCAGCATCAGCTCGGACAGGGCGCGGATGGCGGTGAGCGGGGTGCGCAGCTCATGGGTCACGGACGACATGAAGTCGTCCTTCAGCTCGTCCAGCGTGCGCAACTGGGCATTGGCGGCGGACAGTTCGGCGGAGGCGATCTCCAGCGAGCGGGATTTCTCCTCCAGCGCGCGGGCATAGACGCGCAGTTGCGAGGCCTCGTTGAGGATCTCCATCACGTCGCCGGCGTTCAGCGGCTCCTCGTCCGCCACTGCCGCCACCAGCACGCGGGCCGAGGCCGCGCCGACAACACCGGCGATGCGGCGTTCCACGCGGTCCACGAGGCGGGCGTCGGCGGTGAGGTCCGCCACGTCGCCGGTGCCGCGCTCGCGGGCGTGGTCCTCGAAGATCTGGCGGGCCGTGTCCGCGCCCAGGAGGCGCCGGGCGAGGGCTTCGAGGTCCGCCCGGTGCGCCCGTCCGCGCCAGAACACAGGGTCTGCGGCACTGCGGCCCCGGGCGAATACGTCCACGAACAGCAGCGCCTGGCTCGCCTCCCGCCCGGATGGCGCGCGCCAGAGCGAGAGCCCCACATAGAGCACGCCGTTGACGAAGAGGCTCCAGAACAGCGCGTGGGAAAGGTTGTCGAGGCCGGAGAGGCCGAACAGCCGTTCCGGCGCCAGAGCGGCGATGCCGAACGGGCCGTGGGTGAGGAAGGCACCGTCCATCCAGCCGGATTTCGCCACCGAGGGCAGCATGAGCGTATAGGCCCACACCGCGAAGCCGCCGAGCAGTCCGCCCAATGCGCCGAGGCGCGTGCCGCCGCGCCAGTACATGCCGCCGAGCAGCGCCGGGGCGAACTGCGCCACCGCCGCGAAGCTGATGAGGCCGATGGAGACCAGCGCATAGGCCTCCCCCGCCACCACGAAATAGAGATAGCCGAGCAGCAGCACGCCGAGGATGGCGGCGCGGCGGATGTTGAGGAGGAGGCGCGTGAGGTCGCCCCCGTCCGCGCGGATGAGCTTCAGGCGCAGCAGCGCCGGCATCACCAGGTCGTTGCAGACCATGGTGGAGACGGCGATGGTCTCGACGATGAGCATCCCCGTCGCCGCCGAGAGCCCGCCCACATAGGCGATGAGCGCCAGCGTCCCCGCCCCATGCGCCAGCGGCAAAGTGAGGACGAAGGTTTCCGGGTCCGCGCCCTTGCCCAGCAGCACGAGCCCGCCCAGCGCGAGGGGCAGGACGAAGACGTTGATGGCGAGGAGATAGGCCGGGAACAGCCATGCGGCCCGCTTCAGGTGCCGCTCGTCCACGCATTCCACCACCATCATCTGGAACTGGCGCGGCAGCAGCAGCACGGAGAGGCCGGAAAGCAGGGTGAGGCTGAACCATTGCGCCCAGGCGAAATTGCCCGCCCCGGAGAGCGTCAGCAGCCCCTTCACCCCGGGCAGCGCCGAGGCGCGCGCCCACACATCGGCGAAGCCGCCGAACAGGCCGTAGGTGACGAAGGCGCCCACCGCGAGGAAGGCCACGAGCTTGACGAGGGATTCCGCCGCCACCGCGGCCACCATGCCCTCGTGACGCTCGGCGCTGTCGAGGTGGCGGGTGCCGAACAATATGGTGAAGAGCGCGAGGGCGAGCGCCACGAGCAGCGTCCCGTCCTGCCACCAGCTCGGCGCCGCCGTCTGCGCGCCGGTGGCGGTGAGCACCGTGTAGCCGGCGGAGACCGCCTTCAGTTGCAGGGCGATGTAGGGGACGATGCCGACCACGGTAATCAGCGTCACCACCGCCGCCACCAGCGGGCTCTTGCCATAGCGGGAGGCGATGAAATCGGCGATGGAGGTGATGCGGTAGGTGTGGGCGATGCGGATCATCTTGCGCACCACCACCCACGCCACCAGCATCACCAGCGTCGGGCCGAGATAGATGGGCAGGAACCACACGCCCGTGGTCGCCGCGCGGCCGACGCTGCCGAAATAGGTCCAGGCGGTGCAATAGACCGCCAGCGACAGGCCGTAGACCCACGCATTGCCGATGAGCGAGCGGCCTTCCCGCGCGCGCCGGTCGGCGAACGCGGCGATGGCGAACAGCGCCGCCAGATAGAGCGCGGCGGCGCCGATGACGAGCGCGGGGGAGAGGGCCGGGGAAAGAGTGGGGGCGGGGTTCATCGCGCCGCCTCAGGGCTCGTCCGGCTCGGCCGGGAGGAGAGGGGAGGCCGCATTATGTCCGCGTCTCTCGCTGGCGAAGGCCAAAGCCGCGATCAGCGCGCCCCAGATCGCGAACAGCGCCACCGGCAAGAGCGGCACGCCGAAGACGGTGGTCTCGCTGTCCCACACCGCCAGCAGCGGGAAGTTGAAGGCGAGCATGCCCAGCGCCGCCAGCGCGATCAGCGCCTGACGGTCCGGTCCTTGGCGGTCCGGCCCGCGCCCTTCCGGCGGTTCGGTGCGGCCGGGGCTCATAGGGCGTCGAACCGGTAGTGGCGGGAGAGCCATTGCTTGAAGCCGCGCACGATGGCGAGAGCCTCCTTCAGCGCCTGCCGGTCCAGCGTGCCGAGGTCGGCGAGCCGCAGCGCATTGCCGGGGGCGCGGCCCTCGGCGATCTGCCGGAGGTTGCTGGCGAGCTTCATGCCCATGAACAGGCGCAGCGCATCGGTGAGATCGCGGGCGAAGCCCTCGTCCATGTGGCCGGCCGCCACCAGCGCGGCGAGCCGGTCGGCGGTGCCGAGGGCGGTGATGCGGTGCTCCAGCGCCAGCGCCCGCACGCCGTGGACGAGGGGGAAGATGCCGAGCTTCTTCAGGTCCACCTCCGCCGCGCCGCGCCCGGTGAGGCCGGGCAGGCGGCTCCACCAGCTTCCGCTCTCGCCGAAGCGTTCCACCGCCTGGGCGAAGCGGGCGAAATAGCCGTGGTCGCCCATCATCAGGAAATCCACATGCCCCCGCGCCGCCGCGAGCAGGGAAGGATCGCCCGCCACCGCCACGGCATCGAGGAAGATGGCGAGGTTCATGGGGCCATCCTGCACGCCGCCGTGGATCCAGTCCTTCAGCGTCTCCTTGAAGGCGGACAGCGGCTGGCACCAGGTCGGCCGGCTCAGCATGACGCCGCCGGGGCAGGGGGGATAGCCGAAATCGATGAGCGCGGCGGTGAAGCGGGCGGTGACGCCATCCAGTCCCGCAAAGGCGAAGCCGTCCCTGAGGATGAGGCCGTTGTCCTGGTCGGTCTTGATGATCTGCTCGCCGCGCCCCTCGCTGCCCATGACAATGAGGCAGGAATTGGCGCGCAGATCCTCGGGCGCCAGCAGCTCCCACAAGCGGCGGAAGACCTGGGCGTTGAGTTCGCCCACCAGCGCCGCGATCACCTCCACCCGCACCCCGTCGGCGCTGAGCACGGCGACCATGCTGTCGATCTGCCGGGCGGCGGCCTTCAGCTCGTCGAGGCTGCCCGCATGGGCGGCCTCCAGCGCGATCAGATGGGAATGGTTGGCGACGAAGGCCATCAGATCGAGCTGGCCGAGCACCCCGAGGATGCCGTCGCCGCCGGCGGCCCGTCCGCCGCCCTCGCGCACGAGCAGGCGGTGGATGCGGTGGCGCAGCATGAGGATGAGCGCCTCGAACAGCTCCGCGTCGGGCGCGATGCACCACGGCTCGAAGGTCGCGACCTCGCGCACCATGAGGGCCGAGGGGGGCGTGTCGCGGGTGAGCGCGTCGCGCAGGTCGGTGGTGGTGAAGATGCCGATGCGGCCGGCGTCGCGCACCACGGCCTCGCTGAGGCGGCGGGCGGAGAGGTCGCGGCAGAGGGAGACGAGGTCGGTCGCCCCGTCCACGAAGAAGGGCTTGCGCAGATAGACGTCGCGCACCCGCGAGGTCATGAGCGAGACCAGCTCGCGCCGGTCCCGCTCTGACGGCGAGGCCCGCCCGGGGGCGGGCGGGCCGGACGCTGCGGGGGCGTCCTCGGGACCGTGGGGGGCTGTGCCCCGGGCCGTGGCGGCCCGGGGTTCATCCTCCCGGCGGTCCCCGTTCGGGGGGCCGGTCATGTGGTCCGGCCGTGGCATGGCGTCAGCCTAGCATGGAGCGACTGACGAAGGGTCAGTGCCCCGACGCCTCCGCCGCACCGATGCCCGTCTCGGAACGCACTTCCTGCGCCGGGAAGCCGGCCCGGTCGATCTTCGCCCGCTGGCTGTTGTCGAGGATCGAGAACAGCCAGATGCCGACGAAGCCGAGCGTCATGGAGAACAGCGCCGGCGAGGTGTAGGGGAACGGCGCGGAGCCGGCCGGGTTGCCGAGGGTGGCTTCCCACACCGAAGGCGAGAGCACGGTCAGCACCACCGAGGACAGGAGCCCCAGGAAGCCGCCGATGACCGCGCCCTTGGTGGTGCAGTCCTTCCACAGCACCGACATGAACAGCACCGGGAAGTTGGCCGAGGCGGCAACCGCGAAGGCCAGCGACACCATGAAGGCGATGTTCTGCTTCTCGAAGGCGATGCCGAGCAGCACCGCGAGGATGCCGAGGCAGACCGTGGTGATGCGCGAGACCTTCAGCTCCGAGGCGCTGTCGGCCTTGCCCTTCTTGATGACCGTCGAATACAGGTCGTGCGACACCGCCGAAGCGCCCGAGAGCGTGAGGCCGGCCACCACCGCGAGGATGGTCGCGAACGCCACCGCCGAGATGAAGCCGAGGAACACGTTGCCGCCGACCGCATGGGCGAGGTGCACCGCCGCCATGTTGGCGCCGCCGATGAGCCCGCCGCCGGGACCGGTGAGGAACTCCGGATTGGTGAGCACGAAGGTGATGGCGCCGAAGCCGATGATGAAGGTCAGGAGGTAGAAGTAGCCGATCCAGGCGGTGGCCCACATCACCGACTTGCGGGCTTCCTTCGCGCTCGGAACCGTGAAGAAGCGCATCAGGATGTGCGGCAGGCCGGCGGTGCCGAACATGAGCGCCATGCCGAAGGAGATGGCCGAGATCGGGTCCTTGATGAAGTTGCCCGGTCCCATGATGGACTGGCCGGCCGCGGCCGCCGCCTGGGGCGTGGTGCCAGGCTTGGCTGCGGCGATGTTGGTCTTCACCTCGACCGCGGCGGCGAACAGCTTCTCGGGCGAGAAGCCGTAGCGCCACATCACCATGACCGCCATGAAGGTGGCGCCGCCGAGCAGCAGGCAGGCCTTGATGATCTGCACCCAGGTGGTGGCCGTCATGCCGCCGAACAGCACGTAGACCATCATCAGCGCGCCGACGATCAGCACGGCGATCCAGTAGTCGAGGCCGAACAGCAGCTTGATGAGCTGGCCGGCGCCCACCATCTGGGCGATGAGGTAGAACGCCACCACGACCAGGGTGCCGGAGGCGGCGAACACGCGCACCGGGGTCTGGGCGAAGCGGAAGGCGGCGACGTCGGCGAAGGTGAACTTGCCGAGGTTCCGGAGGCGCTCGGCCATCAGGAAGGTCAGGATCGGCCAGCCGACGAGGAAGCCGATGGAGTAGATGAGGCCGTCATAGCCGGAGCTCATCACCGCGGCGGAGATGCCGAGGAAGGAGGCGGCCGACATGTAGTCGCCGGCGATGGCGAGGCCGTTCTGGAAGCCGGTGATGCCGCCGCCCGCGGTGTAGAAGTCGGCGGCCGACTTGGTCTTCGCGGCCGCCCACTTGGTGATGTAGAGCGTGCCCAGCACGAACACCACGAACATGGTGATCGCGGTCCAGTTGGTGGCCTGCTTGTCGGCCTGCCCGAGATCGCCGCCGGCGGCGAGCGCCAGGGTGGGGGCGAGGACGAGCGCGGCCGCGGCGCCGATGGCGAACGTGCGGCGGGCGAACGAGGTCGGGAGCGTCGCGTTCACTTGAGCGCCTCCTGCTTGATCTTCTCGGAGAGCGCGTCGAACTCGCCGTTGGCGCGGCGGACGTAGATGGCGGTGATGAGAATGGTGAACACGATCACGCCGAAGCCGATCGGAATGCCCCAGGTCATCACGCCGTCACCCATGCGTGCGGCCAAAAGGTCCTTGCGGAAGGCGATGAGCAGGATGAAGCCGTAATACACGACCAGCATCGCCAGGGTGAGACTCCACCCGAAGCGCGAACGGCGCGATTTCAGCGCCTGGTAATTGGGATCGGCCGCAATGCGTGCGGCCACGGAATTGTCCATGGGTCGCCCTCCCTGAAAGCCCGCGGTACCCGTGGGCCCCGGTTGTTATCTTCGTGATCGACCTTGGCCTCGACCGGCCTCGTCACCCTGCACTCTGTACCAGAGGCGACGCCGCGCGCTAGTTGAGGAAACCCCGTACTTTCGGCCATACGCCGAATGTATTGTGCAGTGCGCTGCCCGCTTCTGTGGAGCGCGCGGGAATCGATGATTTGTAAATGTTTGGAGTGGCTTTTTGACGCTTTATTACGTGGCGCGGCGGGCATTTTTCCGACTTGGAAACCCACTTGTTGCAGAAGCCTTGCTGTCTAATACTTTCGGGTGAGGGATACCGCGCCTGCGCCTTTGGTTGTAGGTCTGACGTTGGGGAGGGCTGCGCCAGCCCGTGCCCCCGCTTCGCTCCGGTGCTACAGCTGGCGCAGGGAAGAAACCGGGGGGACACCATGGGCAGGACCGTATCGCTGCGCTCGGACGCGCTGTCGGCGGAGATTTCCACGCTGGGCGCCGAACTGCGGGCGCTGGCCGACGCCGAGGGCCGCGCCTTGCTGTGGCACGGCGATCCGGCCTTCTGGACCGGCCGGGCGCCGCTGCTCTTTCCCATCGTCGGCGAGCTGCCGGACCTCACCCTCGTGCATGAGGGCAAGGGCCACCCCATGCGCCGGCATGGCTTCGCGCGGTTCTCCGAGTTCGAGGTGGTGGAAGAGGCACCGGACCGGGCCACCTTCCGCCTTCTCCCCAGCGCGGCGACACGGGCGGAATACCCGTTCGATTTCGCGCTGGAGGTGACTTTTGCGCTCGAAGGCCCGACGCTCGCCATGGAGGCGGTGGTGACGAATCCCGGCCCCGGCGTGCTGCCGGCGAGCTTCGGCTACCACCCCGCCTTCCTCTGGCCGCTGCCCTATGGCGGCACGCGCGCCGAGCACCGGGTGATTTTCGAGCAGCCCGAGCCCGCGCCCATCCACCGCCCCGTCAACGGCCTGCTCTCCCGCGCCAGCGAAGCGAGCCCCGCCGCCGAGGGCGTGCTGGCTCCGGATGACGCCATGTTCGAGCGCGATGCGCTGATCTTCCTCGGGCTCAATTCGCACCGGCTCCAGTATGGGGTGCCGGGCCGGCCGGGGCTGGACATCACCTTTCCCGGCATGCCGGACCTCGGCATCTGGACCAAGCCCGGCGCGCCCTACCTCTGCATCGAGCCATGGTCCGGCTATGCGACGCCGGAGGGCGATACCCGCCCGTTCGTGGAGAAGCCGGGCCTTCTCCACATCCCCGCGGGCGAGGAACGCCGCTTTGTGATGACGGTGCGCCTTATCCCCGAGGTCGCGGCCTGATACCTCCTAAGTGCCTATGCCGCCGCGCGGTTTCAGCGCGCGTGCGGCAAGGCTCAAGGCGTCATCCCCCGCCGGTTGCGGCTGTCCTGCGTCATGCCCCTTGATGGAAGCCGCCGGGTTTGCTTCCATCAGGGCATGACGACCGGCCTGATCGAGATCCGCAGGGCCAAGCCCGCCGACGCCAAGGCGATCGCGGCGGTCCATGACGACGCGTGGCGCACAGCCTATCGCGGCATCATCCCCGGCATCGAGCTGGAGCGCATGGTGGAGCGGCGCGGCCCGCGCTGGTGGGATGCCGCCATCCGCAGGGGCAGCCGCCTGTCCGTCCTGCTCGTGGGCGAGGATATCGCCGGCTACGTGAATTACGGCGGCAACCGCGCCAAGGCGCTGCCCTATGGCGGCGAGATTTACGAAATCTACCTCCACCCGCAATATCAGGGCCTCGGCTTCGGCCAGCGCCTGTTCGCGGCCGCCCGGCGCGATCTCGCCATCGCCCGGCTCGGCGGTCTCGTGGTGTGGGCGCTGGCGGAAAACGAAGCCGCCGTGGGCTTCTATCAGGCGTTGGGGGGGCAACCGGTCGCATCCTCGACCGAGCAGTTCGGTTCGAAAACGCTGGACAAGACCGCCTTCGCTTGGCAGCGGTAGCGCCCGGACGGGCACCCGCCCGTCGGGTCCGAAGCGCCTGCGCAGCCTTGCCTGGCGCGGTTTCGACTTTGGTCGGAGCGGACCCGAAGTCCCGCAGCCAGTGTCAAGAGCGAGCATCCCATGCGCATCGACGCGATCCCGATCGGCAAGAACCCGCCCCACGACGTGAACGTGCTGATCGAAGTCCCGATCGGCGGGGAGCCGATCAAGTACGAGATGGACAAGGCCGCGGGCACCCTCTTCGTGGATCGCTTCCTCTATACCGCCATGCGGTATCCCGGAAACTACGGCTTCATCCCGCACACCCTCTCCGGCGACGGCGACCCCTGCGACGTGCTGGTGGCCAACACCCGCGCCATCGTGGCCGGCGCGATCATCTCGGTGCGCCCCGTCGGCGTGCTGCTGATGGAGGACGAGGCCGGCATGGATGAGAAGATCATCGCCGTGCCCTCCTCCAAGCTCACCAAGCGCTACGACAAGGTGCTGAACTACAGCGACCTGCCGGAGATCACCCTCCAGCAGATCGAGCACTTCTTCGAGCACTACAAGGATCTGGAACCCAACAAGTGGGTGAAGATCGTCGGCTGGCGCGACGCCGCCGAGGCGCAGAAGCTGATCCTCGAAGGCATCGAGCGCGCCAAGGCCGAAGGCAAGGAAGGCTGAGGTCTTCCGCCTCCCTTTAGGCCGTTTACCTGTCGCCCTCCGGCTTGACCGGAGGGCCCATCCTTCCGTTTGAGCAGGGGTAGCCGGACGCTGGGACGCACGGCGCCATGGGTCCTCCGGTCAAGCCGGAGGACGACGGCGTGAAGGCGATGGGCGCGGTTGCCCGCGAAGGTGGAGCGCTGATCCGGGGTCCAGTGCAGAAGTCCCCGCGCAGCGGGGCAAGACTTAAGAGCGGTTGGGTTCGGAAGCGCCTTCGGCGGTCCGTTGCTCTGGGCCCCGGATCGCATTCCGCATTCGCTGTATGCGTCCGGGGCGCGAGGGCGTCTCACGCCGGCGCCTTGGCCTCCAGAATCAGCTTGCGGATTTCCGGCAGGCAGGAGCCGCAATTGGTGCCGGCCTTGAGCCGCGCCCCCACCGCCCCCGCGTCGGCCGCCCCCTCCCGGATGGCGGCGAGGATGGTGTCCTTCGGCACCCCGAAGCAGGCGCACACCAGCGGCCCGCAGGCGGCATTGGCGCCCGCCCGGCGGCCGGAGAGCACGAGGCGCCGGTCGGCGGCCGAGACCTCCGACGCCAGCAGCCCCTTCAGCGCATCCCACGCCACGCGCTGGCCGGCGGCGCCGATGAACACCGCGAAATCGAGCCGCCCGTCCGCATCGAAGGCGGCGGCGCGGTAGAGGCCGGAGGGCGTATCGCTCAGCTCGGCGACATCGGCGGGGCCTTCCGCTTTCACCCATTGCGCCCAGTCCTCAGGTGCCATGCGGCCGGCGATTCGCCAGCCATAGCCACCGTCCAGCGTCGCGCGTGCCCACCACACGCCTTCCGGAAGAGGCATGTGCCGGCGCGCCAGCACGAAGCCCTCGAACGGCGCGGCATAGGGCGCGAGGGCGGCGGGCGTCGCCTTGGCATCCGGCTGGCCGGAGACCGGATCGGTGACGGCATGCACCAGCGCGCCGACGCGGCCATCGGACGAATTGGCGTGGCTCCAGTGGATGGGCGCGAACACCGTGCCGGGTCTTTGTCCGGCATCCACCACCACCTCCAGCACCGCGCGGCCGTGGGCGCTCGTCACCTCGGCCAGCATCCCCGTCGCGAGCCCCAGCGGCGCCGCATCATCCGGGTGCACCGCCACGAACGGCGCCGGGATGTGCGCGCCGAGGCGGGGGGCGAGGCCTGTGCGGGTCATGGTGTGCCACTGGTCGCGGATGCGGCCGGTGTTCAGCAGGAAGGGGAAGGGAGGGGTGGCTGCCGCCGCGGCCACGGGAGGCGGCGCCACGAATCTTGCGCGCCGGTCGGGGGTGAAATAGCCGCCCTCCGCGAAGAGCCGGGAAGTGCCCTCCGGCCGGTTTGCGGGCGCCGGCCATTGCACCGGCGCGATGTCCTCATAGGCCGCTTCGGTGAGGCCCGCTAAGGCGGAGATGTCGAAATCGCGCGCGCCGCCATTCTCGAAGCCGGAGAGGGCGGCATGCTCGCGGAAGATGTCCGCCGGGGAGCGCCAGGCGAAGGCATCGCCGAAACCGAGGCGCTGCGCGACGCCCTTGAGCGCCCACCAGTCGGGCTGCACCTCGCCGGGGCGGGGCAGGAAGGGGCGCTGGCGGGAGATGCGGCGCTCGGAATTGGTAACGGTGCCGTCCTTCTCGCCCCAGGCGGCGGCGGGCAGCATCACATGCGGGCGGCAGCCGGCGGTGTCGTTGGCCACCACATTCTCGGAGAGGATGAACAGCTCCAGCCCTTCCAGCGCCGTTCGCACGCTATCCGCCTCGGGCAGGCTCACGGCGGGGTTGGTGCCCATCACCCACAGGGCCTTGATCTCGCCCCGGCCGATGGCGGCGAACATGTCCACTGCTTTGCGGCCCTCATGCTCCACCATGTGCGGTGCGCCCCAGAAGCGGCGCACGCGATCCACCTCGGCGGGGGTAAAACCCATATGGGCGGCGAGCTGGTTGGCGAGCCCGCCCACCTCGCGCCCGCCCATGGCATTGGGCTGGCCGGTGAGGGAAAACGGCCCCATCCCCTCCCGGCCGATGCGGCCGGTGGCGAGGTGACAGTTGAGGATGGCGTTGACCTTGTCGGTGCCGACGGCCGACTGGTTCACCCCCTGCGAATAGCAGGTGACGGTGCGCGCCGTTTCGGTGAACAGCGCGAAGAAGCGCTCCACGTCCTCCACCGCCAGCCCGCAAGCCCGCGCGGTGGCTTCGGCATCGGGCGCCACCGCGCGGGCGGCTTCGAGCGCCTCGGCGAAGCCCGTCGTGTGCGTTTCCACATAGGCGGCATCGAAGGCGGGGCCCTGCGCCAGATGCACCAGCAGGCCGGAGAACAGCAGCGCATCCGTGCCGTGGGCGAGGGGTAGGAACAGGTCCGCCTCGGCCCCCGTATCGGTGCGGCGGGGGTCGATCACCACCAGCTTCGTGCCCCGCGCCTTGCGCGCCTGTTCCATGCGGCGGAACAGGACGGGATGGCACCACGCCGTGTTGGAGCCGGTGAGGACGATGAGGTCCGCCCGGTCCAGATCCTCATAGCTCCCCGGCACCGTATCCGAGCCGAAGCCGCGCTTGTGGCCGGCCACGGAGGAGGACATGCACAGGCGGGAATTGGTGTCCACATTCGCCGTGCCGAGGAAGCCCTTGGCCAGCTTGTTGGCGGCGTAATAATCCTCGGTCAAAAGCTGGCCGGAGAGATAGAAGGCCACCGCCTGCGGCCCGTGCCGGTCGATGATGGACCTGAGATCACCGGCGATGCGGTCCAGCGCGTCGTCCCAGCTGGCGCGGGCGAGCACGCCGTCCGCCCCGCGCACCATGGGATGGAGAAGGCGGGTTTCCAGACCCAGCGTCTCCCCCAGCGCCGCGCCCTTTGAGCACAGGCGGCCGAGATTGGCGGGGTGGTCGGCATCGCCCTCCACCAGCGCGCCGCCCAGCCCGTCCGGCGTCGCCTTCACGCCGCAGCCGACGCCGCAATAGGGGCAGGTGGTCTTCACCGAGGGGGGCGAGGTGAGGGGGGCGTTCATGCCGGTCCTGCCTGAGGCTTGGCCATCATTTCTATCTCAGTACACGTCAGCCTGATAGCGCCCGGCGGTCTTGAGATCGGCGACGAATTTCGCCGCCGCTTCCGCAGACAGCCCGCCATGGGTGGCGGCCACATCCGCGACGGCCTGCTCCACGTCCTTGGCCATGCGCCTGGCATCGCCGCAGACGTAGAAATGGGCGCCGTCCTTCAGCCAGCCCCACAGCTCCGCCCCGGCCTCGCGGATGCGATCCTGCACATAGACCTTGCGGTCGCCGTCGCGGGACCAGGCGGTGTCCAGCCGGGTGAGGCAGCCGGCGGCCAGAAGGCCGGACAGCTCGTCCTCGTAGAAGAAATCCGTCTCGCGCCGCTGGTGGCCGAAGAACAGCCAGTTGCGCCCCGGCGCCTGCGTCGCCAGACGCTCGTGCAGGAAGGAGCGGAAGGGCGCGATGCCGGTGCCGGGGCCGACCATGATGACGTCCTTCGCCAGATCCTGCGGCAGCGCGAAGCCGTGCGCCTTCTGGATATAGGCCTTCATGCGCGTGCCCGGCGCGAGGCGGTCGCCGAGGAAGGTGGAGGCGACGCCGAGCCGCGTGCGGCCCTCCAGATCATAACGCACCGCATCCACGGTCAGCGTGAGCCGGCCGGGGGTGGCGACGGGGCTGGAGGAGATGGAATAGAGGCGCGGCTGCAGCGGCTCCAGGCACTCGATCAGGGCTTCCGGATCGGGCCTGATGCCGGGGAATTTCGTGAGCGCCGCCAGCACGTCGAGGGTGGCGGCATCGCCGTCCGGGTCCTCGCCGTTGGCCAGCGCGCGGGCCTTCGCCTTGCGGTCGCCACCGACGAGATAGGAGATGAGGGTGAAGAGCGCATCCGGCGCCGATTTCAGGCACACCTCGCGGGCCAGCACCTCGGCGAGCGTGTGGCCGGCGATGGGAAAATCGGCGGGGGCGTGCAGCGCCTCCAGCACGGCGGCGACGAGGGCGGGATCGTTCACCGGAAACACGCCGAAGCTGTCGCCGGCGGCATAGTCGATGCCGGAGCCGGCAAGGTCGAACTCCACATGCCACGTCTCCTTCTCCGAGCCCGCCGCGTTGAGGCGGGTGCGGGAGAGGAAGGTGACCTCGCCGGGATTCTCACGGGTGCCGGTGGCGGCGGGCGCGGCTTGGGCGACGGCCGGGGCAGGGGCTTCGGTAAGCGGCGCGGCCTCGGCGGGGGCGGAGGTTTCCGCTGCGAGCTGCTTCAGCATGCGCAGCGTGTCCTTGCCGCCGGGGGCGCAGAGGTTGAGCTTGCTCTCGACGCCGCTCGCCAGGGCCTTGGCGTAGGTCTCGCAGACATAGCCGCACTGGCCGCAATCCTGCTGCGCCATGGCCGCCATCATGCGCCGGGGTAGGGCCTTGCCCTCGGCCAGCGCCATGCGCTCGGCGAGCGGCATGGCGGGGTCGTGCCAGGGTGCGCCGTCATCCTCTTCAGCAGGCGCGGGAGCGGAGAGGTCCGGCAGCAGCGCAGCCGCATCGCCGGCCGAGAGGGCCATGGGCGCGGGCGCCGTCTCGGTGGAGAGGATGGCGGCGAAAAAGCCGTTCAGCCACGCCCGCTGCTCCGCCGTGAAGGGCGCGCTGTCGGGCAGGACGGGGACGATGGGGGGACGGGACTGGAGGCTCATGGGCGTGATCCGGAAACGGTGCGCGCCACGGGCGCGCGCATGTTGCGCTGGGTCCCGGCTCTCCTTCCACTGCGCTGCGCTGCGTTGCAGTCGGCCGGGACACGATCCCGCTCTCGCGCCCCGGACGCATGAAGCGTCAGTGGAAGGAGAGCCGGGGCCCAGCGCACAACGTCGCGCAGCGGCCGAATGGAAGGGGCCGGGCGGTTCATGCCGCCTCCGCCAGCGCCTTCAGCGCGTCGGGCTCAAAGCGGCGGGTGAAATCGGCGAAGCTTTCGCCGGCCGTGCGGTGGGCGAGCCAGCTTTTCAGCAGGCGTTCCACCACGGCCAGGGCGTCGTCCGCCGGCACGTATTGGTAAAGCTCGCGGGCGATGGCGGCCGCGCTGCCGAAGCCTCCGCCGACGAGGATGTGATAGCCGTCCACCGTGTCCCCGTCGTCATTGACGGGCACCCGCGCCCCGATCAGCCCGATATCGCCGATATAATGCTGGGCGCAGGAATTGTGGCAGCCGGTGACGTGGATGTTCACCGGCCCGTCGAGGGCGACGCGCTCTTCGCAATGGGCCAGAATGGCCCGCGCGGTGCCCTTGGTGTCGGCCGCCGCGAAGCGGCAGCCCTTCGCCCCGGTGCAGGCGACGATGCCCGCCTGGAGCGGTGTTGCCTTCGTGCTGAGGCCGAGGGCTTCCACCGCGCCCGTGACGGCCGCGATGTCTGCGTCCGCGACGCCGGAGATGAGCAGGTTCTGCCAGACGGTGAGGCGGATATCCCCGTCGCCGAAGCGGGCCGAGATGTCGGCGAGGCCGCGCATCTGGACGGCGCTCATGCGGCCCACGGGGGTGGCGACGCCCACATAATTCAGCCCCACCTGCTTCTGCGGATGGACGCCGAGATGGGCGAGCCGGTCCGGCTCCGCGCGCGGCTTCACCGCCTCGGCGGAAACGCGCGTGAAGGGGCGGCCGAGCTTGGCTTCCACCCGCTTCAGGAAGCCGTCGAAGCCGAGGGAATCGAGCACGTATTTCAGCCGCGCCTTCTTGCGGTCGGTGCGGTCGCCGGTGTCGATGAAGGCGCGCACGATGGCCGCCGCCACGTCCACTGCCTCCCCCTCGCGCACGACGATGCCGGTGTCGCGGGCGAAATCCTTGTGGCCGGTGATGCCGCCCAGCACGAGGCGCAGCCATACGCCGGGCGCGATGCCGAAGCCGTCGATCACCTCCACCGCCTGGAAGCCGATGTCGTTGGTGTCCTCCAGCGCGCCGATGGTGCCGGCGCCGTCGAAGGCCACGTTGAACTTGCGCGGCAGGCCGTACATGTCGCGGCTGTTCAGGATGTAATGGTGCCAAGCGTTCGCCAGCGGGCGGGTGTCGAGCAGTTCCTGCGGGTCGATGCCGGCGGTGGGCGTGCCGGTGACATTGCGGATGTTGTCGGCCCCCGAGCCCTTCGCCGTGAGGCCGAGGCCGACCAGCCCCTCCAGCACGGCGATGCCGTCGGTGGGCGGGATCTCGCGGATCTGGAGATTGGCGCGGGTGGTGATGTCGGTGTAGCCGCCGCCGTTACGCGCGGCGATATCGGCGATGCCGCGGAACTGCCAGTGGGTGAGGATGCCGCCGGGAATCCGCATGCGGCACATGAAGCTGTCCTGCGCCGGGGCCACATAGAACAGGCCGTGATACTTCCAGCGCAGCACGTCTGGCCCTTTGGGAAAGGCGCCGTCGCGGGCGGCATGGCGCATGCGGTCGTAGGCGTCGAGGCCCAGCTCCTCGCGCTTCGCCTTCTCCTCGGGCGTGAGCTTCCGGCCCTCGGCCTCGGTGCGGGCCATGGCGCGATGGCTCGCGGCATCCGGCCCGGTCATCTCCGCGACGGGCGCGGCCGAAGGCGCGGGGGCAGCCCCGCGGGCGACCTGCACGGCCTTGGCGCCGGAGACGAAGCCTTCGAGATAAAGCTTCTGGTCGAGGGTGAAATCGGCGCCCATGGGGTTTCCTTTCTTCTTCTTGTCAGGCTGCCGCCGCCACCGCATCGCGACCGAACGCAAGCTCGGTCCGCATGGCGGCGATGGGGGTGCGGCTTGTGATGAGGTCGAGATAGAAGAGGCCGTCCGCCGTGTCGCCGAACAGCACGGCGCCGGAGAGCCGGCCGTCCTTCAAGATGAGCCGGCGGTAGACGCCGAGCCCGCGATCGGTAAGCACGATGTCCTCCGTGCCCGCGCCGCCGGTGACGTCGCCGGCGGAGAAGACGGGCACGCCCGACACCTTGAGATTGGTGGAAACCACCGAGCCCACGTAGCGCGCATCCTCTCCGGCGAGGCGGCGGGCGAGCACGCCGGCCTGCTCATAGGCGGGTGCGACGAGGCCGTAGGTCATGCCGCGATGCTCGGCGCATTCGCCGATGGCGAAGATGTCGGGATCGGACGACGCGAGGGTGTCATCCACCACGATGCCGCGCTTCACCTCCAGCCCCGCCCCACGGGCGAGGTCCGCATTGGGGATGACGCCGCAGGCCACCACCAGAATGTCGGCGGGAAGGACGCGGCCGTCCTTCAGGCGCAGGCCGGTGACATGGCTTTCGCCCTCGATGGCCTCGCTCGCGGCGCCCAGCAGCACCTCGATGCCCTTGGCCTCCACCGCGCGTCGAAGGAAGGCACCGGCTGTGATGTCCAGCTGGCGTTCCATCAGCCGGTCCATGAGATGGACGAGGCGGGTCTCGACGCCCGCACCCGCGAGCCCGGCTGCCGCCTCGATGCCCAGCAGCCCGCCGCCGATGACCACGGCGCGCGTGCCGGGCACGGCGGCGGCGGCGAGCAGGGCTTCCACGTCGTCGAGATCGCGAAAGGTGTGGACACCGGGCAGGTCCATGCCCGGCAGCGGCAGGCGGATGGGGTGGGAGCCAGTGGCGAGCACCAGCTTGCCGAAGGGCAGGCGGCGGCCATCGGCGAGGATGACTTCGCGCGCGGCGCGGTCGATGGCGGCGGCAGGGGTGCCGTATTGCAGGGTCACGCCCCGCGCGCGCCACCAGGCGGCGGGCTTCATCTCCGCCTCGGCGGCGGTCATGTGGCCGGCGAGCACCTCGGAGAGTAGCACGCGGTTATAGGCAAGGTGCGGCTCCGCCCCGATCACCGCCACGGCGTGGCGGCCCAGCGCGCGCCGCGTCAGCTCCTCACAGAGCTTCGCGGCGGCCATGCCGTTGCCGATGACGAGAAGGGGCTCGCTCACGCCTGCCTCCTCACTCGGCCGCAACCGGCGCCTTGGCGGCGGCGGCGATCATGACGGAAGAGAGGATGCCGTAGGCTTCGACCCAGGCTTCCCTGGTCTCGGGCGTGAAGTCCGGGCCGAGGCCGCGCTCCAGAGTCCAGATGAGCGCGGCACCGACGGGGGCGTAGTGCTCGTCCTTCACGCCATAGGCCACATGCTTGTGGGCGAGACTCTCGGCGGCGGGGACGATCTTCGACAGGTCGTTGAGGCCGGCGACGACGAGGCCCAGCGTCGCCATGAGCTTGGCGCCCTGGAGGCTCATGTCGCCCTTGAACAGGGGCTTCACCTGCGGCGCGATCTCGAACAGCCGGCCGTAGAAGACGGCGGCGGCGGTGTCGGCGATGGGCACCACCTTGGCGAACGAGTCCTGGATCAGCTCGATCTGGTGCGGGGTCAGGCTCATGGTGCAACTCCTGGCGCAATTCCGGATGAAGGGCGCACGGACCCGCGCGCCGGTTTGGCGCGTGAGATCGACGCTCGGTGTGGACGGCGCGGGTCGGACCCGCGCCTGCTGATCGTGCTTGGACGGCGCTGGCAGGCCGCGCCTTTGGGGCTCAGGCGGCCTCGACGAAGCGGTGGCGCTCGTGGAGGAATTTCAGCACCGCCTCGCGGGCCTTGAGGTAGGTGGGGTTGGTCACCAGATCGAGGCGCTTGCGCGGACGGGGCAGATTCACCTCCAGCACCTCGCCCACATAGGCGGAAGGGCCGTTGGTCATCATCACGATGCGGTCGGAGAGCAGCACCGCCTCGTCCACGTCGTGGGTGATCATGAGGATGGTGTTGCCCAGCGTGGCGTGGATCTGCATCACGCTGTCCTGAAGATGCGCGCGGGTGAGCGCGTCCAGCGCGCCGAACGGCTCGTCCAGCAGCAGCACCTTGGGCTCCATGGCCAGCGCGCGGGCAATGCCGACGCGCTGCTTCATGCCGCCGGAGACTTCCGACGGGCGCTTGTCCTTGGCATGGCCCATCTGCACGAGGTCGAGATTGTGCAGGGTCCAGTCATGCCGCTCGGCGCGCGAGCGGGTGCCGGAGAACACCTTGTCCACCGCGAGGCGCACATTTTCATAAACTGTGAGCCAGGGCAGCAGCGAGTGGTTCTGGAACACGACGGCGCGGTCCGGGCCGGGGGAATTCACCTCCCGCCCGTCGAGGATCACCCCGCCGGTGGTGGCGGAGGTGAGGCCGGCGACGATGTTCAGCAAAGTGGACTTGCCGCAGCCGGAATGGCCGATGATGGAGACGTATTCGCCCTTGTCGATGTCGAGCGTCACCTCCTTCAGCACATTGGTGGAGGCGGAGCCGCGGGTGAAGGTCTTGTCGATGTGATCGAGCTTCAGATAGGCGCCCATGGAAGCCTCCTCAGGCAGCGGCGGTGCCGCGGGTGACGAAGGCGCCGACGGCGGCGATCATGCGGTCCAGAATGAAACCGGTGATGCCGACATAGAAGAGCGCCACGATGATGTCGCCGATGAGCGACGAGTTCCACGCATCCCAGATGAAGAAGCCGATGCCGACGCCGCCGATGAGCATCTCCGCCGCGATGATGGCGAGCCAGCTCAGGCCGATGCCGATGCGCAGGCCGGTGAAGATGTAGGGCGCGGCGGCCGGGATCATGATCTTCAGGAAGAATTCGATGGGGTTCAGCCGCAGCACCGCAGCAACGTTCCGGTAATCCTGCGGGATGTTGCGGATGCCCACCGCCGTATTGATGATGATGGGCCAGATGGCGGTGATGAAGATGACGAACACCGCCGCCGGCTGGCCGTCGCGGAAGGCGGCGAGGGAGAGCGGCAGCCAGGCGAGCGGCGGCACGGTGCGCAGCACCTGGAACAGCGGGTCGAGCCCGCGCATGGCCCAGGTGGACTGGCCGATGAGCACGCCGAGTCCCACGCCGGCCACCGCCGCGAGGCTGTAGCCCACCGCCACCCGCTGGAGCGAGGCGAGGATGTGCCAGAACAGGCCCTTGTCGAGGCCGCCCCGGTCATAGAAGGGGTGGGCGATCAGCTCCCACGAATTCTGGATGATGGAGGAGGGCGGCGGCAGGGCCGAGCCCGGGGCGCTGCACAGGATCTGCCACAGGCCCAGGAGCAGGGCGATGACGACGATGGGCGGGACGATGTTGGCCGCGGCCGTCTTCAGCAAGGGCACGATCTTCTCCGCCAGCGCCGGGCGCTTGCGCGCCGGCATCTTCACCACCTGCGCGGCGGCGACTTGCGCGGCAGGGGCTTGCGCCGACGGAGCGGACAGGGATTTTTCCAGCTTGAGGGCGGGCATGGACATGAGTGCGTCTCCGGGTTCGGGGCAGGGGGCGCCGCCCCCGTGGTCTGGGATCAAAGGCGGCGCCGTGCGATCACGAGATCCGCTTGATGCCGAGGCTCGACAGGTAGGCGGAGGGGTTTTCCGGATCGAAGACCTTGCCGTCGAAGAAGGTCTCCTTGCCGCGCGAGGTGGCGGTGGGGATCTCGGCCGCCGGCACGGAGAGGGCCTTCGCCGCCTCGCGCCACATGTCCTCGCGGTTCACCTTGGCGATGAGGGCCTTGGCGTCGTAATCGGGCTCGAACTTGCCCCAGCGCTGGTCCTCGGTGATGAACCACAGGTCGTGGCTCTGGTAGGGGTAGGACGCATTGTCCTGCCAATACTTCATCATGACCGGGCTCTTCTCGACCACGCGGCCGGTGCCGTAGTCGAACTTGCCCTTCATGCGGTCCACCACGTCGGCGACCGGCACGTTGATCCACTGGCGCTTGGCGCAGATGGCCGCGACTTCCTCGCGGTTCTCCATCTTGTCGCACCACATCTGGGCTTCCATCACCGCCTTCAGCAGCGCCATGGCGGCCTTCGGGTTCTTGTCCACATAGGCGGCGCGCATGCCGAGCGCCTTCTCCGGATGGTCCTTCCAGAGCTCGCCGGTGGTGACGGCGGTGTAGCCGATCTTCTGGTGGATGAGCTGCTCGTTCCACGGCTCGCAGACACAGAAGCAGTCCATGGTGCCCACCTTCATGTTGGCCACCATCTGGGCCGGCGGGACGACGATGGTCTCGATGTCCTTGTCGGGGTCGATGCCGCCGGCGGCGAGCCAGTAGCGGATCCACAGGTCATGGGTGCCGCCGGGGAAGGTCATGGCGGCCTTCACCGACTTGCCGGAGGCCTTCTTCTTGTCCAGCGCTTCCTTGAAGGGCTTGGTATCGAGGCCGATCTTGAGGTCGATATATTCCTGGCCCACCGAGATGCACTGGCTGTTCAGGTTCAGCCGGGAGAGGATGTACATGGGGGTGGGGACGTTGTTCTGCGTCACCTTGCCGGCGGAGATCAGGTAGGGCATGGGCGTCAGGATGTGGGCGCCGTCGATGCCGTTGCCCTCGGAGCCGAGCACCAGATTGTCGCGCGTGGTGCCCCAGGAGGCCTGCTTGGCCACCGTCACGTCGGTCATGCCATATTTGTCGAACAGGCCCTTTTCCTTGGCGACGAACAGGGGCGCCGCGTCGGTGAGGGCGATGAAGCCGAGCGTCGCCTTGTTGGTCTCCGGCGCCTCGGAGGCATAGGCCGCCGGCACGCCGCCGGGGAAGGCCATGCGGATGCTCTCGAACAGAGCGGCGGTGCCCAGCGCCGCGGCCGTGCCCTTCAGCAGCGAGCGGCGCGAGACGCCGGCGGGGGTGGAGGCGTCGGCTGCGGTGGAGACGGTCTCGTTGGGCCCGGACTTGAAAGCGTCGCTCATGTTCTTTTCCCCTGGATCGGCAAAGGCGGACGCGGAGACCCGAAACGAAAAAAGCCGCGGACATGCTCACGACCTTCAGGTCATGGCTGTCAGCGGCTCTGCTGCGGGTCCCAGCGTTGGGACGAATATGAGGCGCGATCATCATCGACTGCGCCGCGTTGATAAAAGCAAGTGATGGGCCAAGTGCGCCCGGATGCTTAGGTCGTTGATTTCGCGAATAAAATTAGACTGATGAAAAATTGGGCGTGCTGGGAGTTTGCACTTCTGTTGTTCATCTGAGGATGCAGATGCCTGCGAAGTGTGCGCTGCGGCACGGCTTGGCCTTACGCGTGTCGCCCCCTCCCCCGCTGAGACACGCTCTCCCGTGGCGGCCGCTCGCGCAGACGCCGCAGCGGTTTGGGAACGGGATAAAGGCGGCAGTCAAAGCAGGTCAGCGGCGCTGAGCCATGCCGGTTCGTAGGGCTGTATGGAGCCATCCTCGATGGCCTTCTCCAAACCATCGAGGCAGGCCGGCATGTTGGTGATATCAAAGCGTACGAGGTCGGCTATTGAGAACCGCCACCACCGAAGGCGTTCCAGCCGAACGATGGTTTCCGGGTCAAAGCGATAGCGGACGATCTGCGCCGGGTTGCCGGCCATGATGGCATAGGCCGGAACGTCGCGCGTGATGCACGACAGAGCCGCTATCACCGCCCCGTTGCCGATCGTGACGCCCGAGCGGATGAAGGCATTCTGCCCAATCCACACGTCGTGCCCAATTTTTACCGGCTTGACGCTCCCCTGGAACCAATGCCGTTCCGGGGCGTCCTGACCGGACACGAAACGATCCCAGCCGTAGAGGGCGGGGTTTTCGAAGCTGGAGCTCGTCGAAAGACGAGTCATGTCGTGCTCGTTGGCTCCGAGCGTAACCCCAGGCGCAATCGAGCAGTACCGGCCGATCTCCAGCCAGCACACATGACCGGGGGCGTGGATCATCGAGAACGCGCCAAAACGAGACGGAAACTCGCTTCGGACATCCTTGGTGACGAGCGTAGGAGGCTCAAACGCCAACGCCGAGTGGGCGGCCGACAGGTCGACGTTTGCCTCAATCCCATCCTTTTTCATTGTCGTCCTCGATCCGAACGCCTCACAAGTGGCCAGGCACCATAGAGTACATTCCGGGAGCGGGGCTATGCCGAAGCGCTTGCCCTGAGATGCCTGTTCGCGGCATCTCCTCCTGCATCTGCGGCGACGCAAAGAGCCGCGGTGCCCCGCTGCTCTGCGAATCTGCGCCTGATCGCTCCGATTGCGAGGTGTCGCCCCGTCGCGGGCGAGCCCCTTGTCCCTTGCCGCCCCCTCGGGCATCGTGCGCGCCTTCGATCGACCCCCGATCCAGACCTCTGATCGCCGCTGCCGCCGGACCTTTGAAGGACGCCCCATGTCCCCCTCTCCCCGCCCCCTCAAGCCCGGCGACCATGTGTTCCTGGTGGATGGCTCCTCCTTCGTGTTCCGCGCCTATTTCCAGTCCATCAATCAGGACCGGAAGTACAATTTCCGCTCGGACCGGCTGCCCACGGGCGCGGTGCGCCTCTTCTGCACCAAGCTGTTCCAGTTCGTGCGCGACGGGGCCGTGGGCATCCGCCCCACCCACCTCGCCATCGTCTTCGACAAGTCGGAGGACAGTTTCCGCAAGGAGCTTTATCCCGACTACAAGGCCAACCGCTCCGAGCCGCCGGACGAGCTGATTCCCCAGTTCCCGCTCATGCGCGAGGCGGTGCGCGCCTTCGGCCTCATCCCGGTGGAACAGGCGCGCTACGAGGCGGACGACATCATCGCCACCTATGCCGAGCATGCGGTGAAGGCCGGGGCGGACGTGCTCATCGTCTCCGCCGACAAGGATCTGATGCAGCTCATCGGCCCCAAGGTCGCCATGTACGATCCCGCCTCGGGCGAGAGCGGCGGGCGTGGGGCGCGCCCCGAGCGGCGCATCGGCCTTGGCGAGGTTCAGGAATATTTCGGCGTGCCGCCGGAGAAGGTCACGGACGTGCAGGCGCTGGCCGGTGACAGCACCGACAACGTGCCCGGCGTGCCCGGCATCGGCATCAAGACCGCCGCCCAGCTCATCGCCGAATATGGCGACCTGGAAACGCTTCTCGCCCGCGCCGGCGAGATCAAGCAGCCCAAGCGGCGTGAATCGCTGCTGAACAATCAGGACGCCGCGCGCATCTCCAAGCAGCTTGTCACGCTGGTGCGCGACGTGGCGGTGGAAGTGCCCCTGGAAGACCTCGTGCTCGAAGACCCGGACGCCAAGCGCCTCATCTCCTTCCTGAAGGCCATGGAGTTCACCACCATCACCCGCCGCGTGGCCGAGGCCTATGGCGTGGAAGCCGGCGAGGTGGAGCCGGACCCGAAGCTGGCGCCGAGCGGCGGCGATCTCTTCGCCCCCGCCGCCGCGCCCACCGCTGAAGGCGAAGCGCCGACCGCCGCCGCCCAGCCCGCGGCCCCCAGCGGCACGCCGACCCCCTCCGATCTCGCCCACCAGCGCGCGCAGGCCGCACGGGCGACGCCGGTGGACCGCAAGGCCTACCGCACCATTCTCGATCTCGCCGAGCTGAAGGCGTGGTGCGCGAAGGCCAGGGACCTCGGCGTCGTCGCCTTCGACACCGAGACCAATTCGCTGGACCCCATGCAGGCGGATCTCGTGGGCGTCTCGCTGGCGCTCTCACCCAATGAGGCCTGCTACATCCCCCTCCTGCATCAGGGCGCGGGCGACGGCCTGTTCTCCGAGGGCCTGCTGCCGGGGCAGATTTCGCTCGCCGATGCGGTCGCGGCGCTTAAGCCCATGCTTGAGGACAAAGGCACGCTGAAGATCGGGCACAATGTGAAGTATGACGAGGCGGTGCTGTCCCGCCACGGCATCAATGTCGCGCCCATCGACTGCACCATGTGCATGTCCTACGCGCTCGATGCCGGCAAGAACGGCCATGGCATGGACGAGCTTTCCGTGCTCCACCTCGGCCACCAGCCCATCGCTTTTTCGGAAGTTGCGGGCAAGGGCAAGGCGCAGATCACCTTCGACAAGGTGCCGCTGGAGACCGCCACAGCCTACGCCGCCGAGGATGCGGATGTGACCCTGCGCCTGTGGCAGGTGCTGAAGCCCCGCCTCCCCGCCGAGGGCCGCACCACCGTCTACGAGACGCTGGAGCGCCCGCTCATTCCCGTGCTGGCGCGCATGGAGAGCCGCGGCATCGCCATAGACAAGGCCATGCTGGCGCGCCTGTCGTCCGAATTCGCGCAGGGCGCCGCGCGGGTGGAGGACGAGATCGCAGAGCTGGCCGGCGAGCGGCTGAACGTGGGCAGCCCCAAGCAGATGGGCGACATCCTGTTCGGCCGCATGGGCCTTCCCGGCGGCACCAAGACCGCCACCGGCATGTGGTCCACCAAGGCCACCGCGCTGGAGGAGCTGGCCGAGCAGGGCCACAAGCTGCCGCAGAAGATCCTGGAATGGCGCCAGCTCTCCAAGCTGCGCTCCACCTATACGGATGCGCTGCCCAATTTCGTGCACCCGCAGACCAAGCGCGTCCACACCTCCTACGCGCTGGCCGCCACCACCACGGGGCGGCTCTCCTCCTCCGATCCCAACCTCCAGAACATCCCGGTGCGCACCGAGGAAGGCCGCCGCATCCGCCGCGCCTTCGTGGCGGAAGCGGGCAACCTCCTCGTCTCGGCCGACTATTCGCAGATCGAATTGCGGCTGCTGGCCGAGATCGCCGAGATCCCGGCGCTGCGGCAGGCCTTCACGGACGGGCTCGACATCCACGCCATGACCGCCTCCGAGATGTTCGGCGTGCCGGTGAAGGACATGCCGGGAGAAATCCGGCGGCGGGCGAAGGCCATCAATTTCGGCATCATCTACGGCATCTCAGCGTTCGGCCTCGCCAACCAGCTCTCCATTCCGCGCGAGGAGGCGGGGCAATACATCAAGCGCTATTTCGAGCGCTTCCCCGGCATCCGCGACTATATGGAGGAGACCAAGACCTTCTGCCGCGAGCACGGATACGTGGAGACGCTGTTCGGCCGGCGCTGCCACTATCCCGACATCGCGGCGAAGAACCCGTCTCTGCGCGCCTTCAACGAGCGCGCCGCCATCAATGCCCGCCTCCAGGGCACCGCCGCCGACATCATCCGCCGCGCCATGATCCGCATGGAGCCGGCGCTGGTTGAGGCGGGGCTCTCCGCCCGCATGCTTCTTCAGGTCCACGACGAACTGGTGTTCGAGGTGCCGGAGGCCGAGGCTGAGGCCACCATTCCCGTGGTGCGCCACGCCATGGAGACGGCGGCGGCCCCCGCCGTCAATCTCGCCGTGCCGCTGAAGGTGGACGCGCGGGCGGCGAAGAACTGGGAAGAGGCGCACTGAGGGGCGGCGTCTTCTTACGCTCTTCGTTCGCACTTTTCGCCGTCTTTCCCTCTTTCGCCGTCGTCCTCCGGCTTGACCGGAGGACCCATCTCTCCGCCGGTCGGAACGTCGACATGGGCCCTCCGGTCAAGCCGGAGGGCGACGGGTGATGGAGCGGAGGCGGCAGCGGATGGTTGACGCCTCCGCCCCGGATGCTGCTAAACACCCGCCATTCCCAACACGAGGACACATCATGAGCATCGAACGGCTCGACAAGGGCGCCCGCATGAGCGAGGCGGTGATCCACGGCAACACCGTCTATCTCGCCGGCCAGGTGGCCGAGGGGCCGGACGTGGAGAGCCAGACGAAGGCCGTGCTCGCCTCCATCGACAGCCTGCTGGCCCGCGCCGGCACCGACAAGTCGCGCATTCTTACCGCCACCATCTGGCTGTCGGACATCAAGAACTTCGCTGCCATGAACAGCGTGTGGGACACCTGGGTGGACAAGGCCAATCCCCCCGCCCGCGCCACCAGCGAAGGCAAGCTCGCCGCGCCGCAGTTCCTGGTCGAGATCATCGTCGTCGCCGCCCGCGGCTGATCGGCTGGGGTCTCCCTCTCCCCTCGAAGTCGGCTATTGCCGACTTCGGTTTTCACGAAATGAACTCGGCATCAGCCGAGTTCAGGCGGGAGAGGGTGGATCGCGGCGCAGCCGCGAGACGGGTGAGGGGGTGGCGCCCGGCGGACTTGGAGCTTACCCTTTCCGAATAGCGAGCTTTTTGGAGTTTTCCCCATGGCCGCCCCCGGCGCCGAATCCAGCAGCCCCCGTGCCCCGCGTGAGACGCGGCAGGCGCGCATGGAGGCGCTTGCGCGGCTGCCGCTGTTCTTCGGGCTCGAGGGCCGGCGCGTGCTGGTGGCGGGCGGCGGCGAGCCTGCGGCCTGGAAGGCGGAGCTTCTCTCCGCCGCCGGGGCGCGGGTGGAGGTGATCGCCCCTGCCGTCTGCGAGGACATCTGGCGGCTGGCCGGCGCACCCACCCGTGGCCCGCATAACTCTGGCCCCATCGCCGTGCATGTGCGCGACTGGCATCCGGACGATATTGAGGGCGCGGCCCTTGCCATCGGCGATTTCGAGGATGCGGACGCGGCCGAGCGCTTTTCCGCCGCCGCCCGCGCCGCCGGGGTGCCGGTGAACGTCATCGACCGGCCGGCTCTGTGCGATTTCACCTTCGGGGCCATCGTCAACCGCTCGCCCCTCGTGGTGGGCATTTCCACGGATGGTGCCGCCCCCGTGTTCGGGCAGGCGGTGCGGGCCAAGATCGAGGCGCTGCTGCCCTCCGGCTTCCGCGCCTGGGCGCAGGCGGCGAAGACGTGGCGCGCGGCGGTGACCGAGCGCGGCCTCTCCTTCCACGCCCGCCGGGCCTTCTGGGAGCGGTTCGCCGCGAAAGCCCTCGCCGAGCCCCACCGGGCGCCGGAAGAGGCCGACCGCGCCGCATTGTTCGCCGCGCTCGAGACGCAGGGCTCATCCCCGCAAGGTCGCTCGGGCGTGGGCGGCTCGGTGGTGCTGGTGGGCGCGGGGCCGGGCGATCCCGAGCTTCTGACGCTGAAGGCCGTGCGCGCGCTGCAATCGGCGGACGTGGTGCTCTATGACGACCTCGTGTCCGGCGCGATCCTCGACTTCGCCCGGCGCGAGGCGAAGAAGATGCTGGTGGGCAAGACCGGCTACGGCCCTTCCTGCAAGCAGGACGACATCAACGCGCTGATGGTGGAACTGGCCCGCGAGGGCCGCCGCGTGGTGCGCCTGAAGGGCGGCGAGCCCATGATCTTCGGCCGGGCCGGCGAGGAGATCGCCCATTGCCGCGCGGCCGGCGTGCCGGTGGAGGTGGTGCCGGGCATCTCTTCCCCGCAGGGCGCGGCGAGCCGGCTCGTCACCTCCCTGACCCACCGCGACCATGCGCGGCGGCTGCAATTCGTCACCGCCCATGCCCGCGACGGGAAATTGCCCGCCGATCTCGACTTCAAGGCGCTCTCCGACAAGGCGGCCACCACCGTCGTCTACATGCCGCGCCGGACCCTGCCGGACCTCGTGCGCAACCTGCTTGCGGCCGGCATCGAGCCGGCGACGCCCGCCGTCGCCATCTTCTCGGTCACGCGGCCGGAGGAGAAGGTGGTGATCGCCACCGTCGCCAGCCTCGTGGAGGCCGTGACCCGCGCCGTGGACGCAGGGGCGGACGGCCCCTGCCTCGTGCTCTACGGCCATGCCCTGTCGGAGGTCGCGGCGCAGGACCTGCCGCAGGCGGCCGAGGCCGCGCGGGGATAGGTTCGGTCCCGCGCGCCGAAGGGGGCCCCGTCCTCCGGGAGGCGGCGCCCCCGGCCCGTGCTCAGACGAGGAGGTGGCCGCCATCGTGGCCGGCGCGCAGCGCCTCCCGCAGATGGTTCGCGACGGCCTCGATGCCCGCGGCCACATCATGCGCCGTCGCCGGGCCCGCCCCGTGGCTTGAGATGTCGCTCCACAAAGTCTGCAGGACTTCGGCGATGGCGGTGTCGTGCGCGGTGCCGTGGACGTGGGCCGCCTCCAGCGTAGCGGCGCGCTTTTCCAGAACGTCGAACAGGCCGGGCAGGCTCTCGCCGACGCCCGACAGGCTGGCCATCGCCGCCGCCCACAGGTCCGGGCCCGAGGCCGATGCGTCCGACGCGGCCGCCATGGTCGTGGTCTCCGGCGCGAGGGCGAAGCTTGCAACCATGGGCGCGCTGCCGCCCGTGCCGGTGAGGGTGACGCTCACATTCTGGGTGACGGTGCCGCCATGGTGGTCGTCCAAAGTCAGCGCGAAGGTCTCCACCTTCGTCTGGCCGGCCGCCAGCGGCTCCACCTTGGTCTCGTCCACCACATAGGACCACACCACGGCGCCGGTGCCGTTCATGTCGCTCACCACCTTGGCGGAAAGCGTGCCCAGCGCCCCTTCCGGCGCGGCGACGCTCACCGCATGGGTGTCCTTGGCATCCTGGTCGGCGAAATAGAAGGTGCCCGCCGCATTCAGCGTCTTGCGCGCCGCGTCCTCGGTGAGGGTGGCGCTGGTGACGGAGGTGGCGGGGATCGACGCCATGAAGAGGTCGGTCGCCCCGTTGGTGTCGTTGGCGACGAGATCGGTTGCGTCGGATGCGAAGATGACGTGCGCGCCATCGGGCGTGAAGGCAAGGCCGGTGCTGATCCCGGTGGTATTGGCTGCGACCTTGGTAATGGCTCCGGTTTCCAGATCAGCCACGAAAATGTTCGAGGCGCCGTTGGTGTTGCCGGGCATCGTTGATTCCGAAGACGAGAAGACGATCTTGGTGCCATCGGCCGAGAATGCAAATTGATCGCCGACAACCCCGTCGTTCGGCAGAACCCCGCCCGGCGCACTCACACGGGTGATTTCGCCCGTCTGAAGATCCTTCACGTAGAGGTGGGTACCCCACATCTCGCCTCCGGGGACGACTGAGCTTTCGTTGGAGACGAACGCGATCTTGGTGCCGTCCGGCGAGAAGACGGGTCGGACCTCATGTGCGCTCACAGCGGACACATAAGTCACGTCTCCGGTTGTCAAATCCTTGATGTAGATACACGTACTCCCGCCAAGAAGATTCGGGCCGCCTGCATTGCCGTCTGCAGCGAACGCGATCTTGGTTCCGTCCGGCGAAAAGGTTGGGTTAAAGCCGCGTGTATGGTAGGTAACATACGGAGCATTGATTGATATCTGAGTTGTGGTGCCTGTGACCAGATCTTTCACGTAGAGGCCGCTGCTATCTGTATCTCCGGGAAGATCTTGTCGGCCGGATTCAAATACAACCTTTGTCCCATCGGGTGAAAAGGCCGGTCGTCCGCTCCAGGAATCGATCTGGCCGCCAGATGAATTGGTTGAAATTCTCGTAATCGCGCCGGTATGTATGTCTTTCACAAAAACATCTTCTGCCGCATTGGTGTCTCCCGGCACAAGATTCGACGCAGATGAAACGAATGCCACCTTGTGGCCATCCTGCGAAAAAGTGCTGTCCGACGTCTGGAAAAGATGAGCCGTATTCGAGCCGCCGGAAATGCCGTCGGCATTCGTTGAAACAAGGGTTACAGACCCTGTTGCAAGATTTTTTACGTAAAACTCTTTATAGAATGTGTTGGTTTCGCCGGCAAAATTGGAAGCGTAGGATGTGAAAGCCACTTCCGTGCCATCCGCTGAGACCGTTGGTCCGAAGCTGGAGCCTTGGCCGCCCGCCCCTGACGCGCTGACAGAGATGAGCGTGATCCCCCCGGCCGGGCTGCCCGAGAGGATTGTCGGGGCCTGATTCTCGTAAACGAGACTGACGTGCGCGCTCACCGCGCTCTTCTCCGCGTCGGTGACCGTGAAAGTCACGTCACGCGTCGTGGTCGGCAAAGAAGCGGCAGTCGATCGATAGGAAACCTGATCCATCAGCGCGCTCATCTGCGCGTCTGAAACGGCGACGTTTGATTTGAAGGTGAACGCGAGATCGTGGCCGGAGGCGCCGTTGGCGGAAACGGTGCCCACCTGCTTGCCATCCAGCATCAGCTTGGTGCCGGAAACGCTGAACGACCCGCTGGCCAGATAAAGCTGGTCCGTGGCGGTCGCGCCGTCGACATGGACGGTCAGCTTGCCGCCCTTGAAGCCTGTTCCATCAGCGTTCGCCACCTGGGCGTCGCCGTCGATGATGAAACCCGCGGCGGCACTGTAGGGGCTGTGGGACGAGACGGGGCCGAGATTTGAGATGACCGACGCATCGTTTTCCGCCTTCACCTTCAGCTGCATGGTCGCGGAGATCGAGCTGTGCTCGGCGTCGACGGCGGTGAAGGTCACCGCGTGGGTGGCGGCGGAGGGGGTGTTGCTGGGGTTGGAATAGGCGATGGCGCGGGCGAGGGCCGTGGCGGCGTCATCGCTCGCCGGCTGGTCGAAGCTCACCGTGATCGTCGAGCTAGAGACCGTCTCCGTGCCGATCCGCGCACCGTTGTAGAAGACGGAGGTCGTGCCGGTGCCGGCATCTGTCTGAAGCGTGATGCCGCCGACCGCGGCGATGGAGAGGTGATCATCCACCCCCGCATTCGCCAGCTTCACGCTGAGGCTGCCGCCCTGGAAGCCGGTGCCGTCCGGGTTCTTGAGGGTGACGTTGGAATCCAGCACCACCGGGCCGGCGTTCACCGTGTTTTCGGCGAGCGTCTTCGACCGGTCGAGCCCGCCAAAAGCGGGCGCCTTCGTCTTCGTGGCCATTTGTGCAACTTCCCTGACAGTCACGCAAGCAGGAGTAGCCGTGACGGGTGCCAGGGTCCACCTCGGATCGAGGGGCGCGGGGACAAATCTTGTATTGCAGCGCGAAGACTATTGGCTTGACCTATCGGAATATTCCGTAGGGGAATATTGCGACTTGAGCGATTTTCCGGATGCATGCCCGGGATCTCGCCCGGGCATGGTTTCATGAAGGGCGTGTCGCCTCACATGTTCGGATAGTTCGGCCCGCCGCCGCCTTCCGGGGCGGTCCAGGTGATGTTCTGGTTGGGGTCCTTGATGTCGCACGTCTTGCAGTGGACGCAGTTCTGCGCGTTGATCTGGAAGCGCGGCGCGTCCGCCCCCTCCTCGATCCACTCATAGACGCCGGCCGGGCAGTAGCGGTTGGAAGGGCCGGCATAGACGTCGTGCTCGGACGCCTTCTGCAGGGCCATGTCCTTCACCACCAGATGCACCTGCTGGTTTTCCTCGTGATTGGTGTTCGAGAGGAACACCGAGGAGAGCTTGTCGAAGGTCAGCACGCCATCGGGGCGCGGATACTGGATCTTCTTGCAGTCCTTGGCCGGCTTCAGCGAGGCGGCGTCGGTCTTGCCATGCTTCAGCGTGCCGAACAGGGAGAAGCCGAACGTGTTGGTCCACATGTCCAGCGCGCCGAGCGAAATGCCGACGAAGGTGCCGAGCTTGGACCACAGCGGTTTCACGTTGCGCACCTTCTTCAGGTCCGCTCCGATGGCCGAGGAGCGCCAGGCCGCCTCGTAGCTGGAAAGCTCGTCGTGGCCGCGCTCGGCGGCGAGCGCGTCCAGCAGGTGGTCGGCGGCGAGCATGCCGGAGAGCACCGCATTGTGGCTGCCCTTGATGCGCGGCACGTTCACGAAGCCCGCCGCGCAGCCCACCAGCACGCCGCCGGGGAAGGAGAGCTTGGGCACGCTCTGGTACCCGCCCTCGGTGATGGCGCGGGCGCCGTAGGCGATGCGCTTGCCGCCCTCGAAGGTGTCGCGGAAGGTGGGATGGGTCTTGAAGCGCTGGAACTCGTCGAAGGGCGAGAGCCAGGGGTTCTGGTAGTTGAGGTGGACCACGAAGCCCACCACCACCTGCTCGTCGTCGATGTGATAGAGGAAGGCGCCGCCGCCGGTCTTGCCGTCGAGCGGCCAGCCGAAGGCGTGCTGCACGAGGCCGGGCTTGTGCTTCTCCGGCTTCACCTTCCACAGTTCTTTCAGGCCGATGCCGAACTTCTGCACGTCGCGGCCGGCACCGAGGTCATACTTGGCGATGATCTGCTTCGTCAGGTGCCCGCGCGCGCCCTCGGCGAACACGGTGTAGCGGCCGCGCAATTCCATGCCGCGGGTGAATTCGCCCTTGGGGACGCCGTTCTTGTCCACGCCCATGTCGCCGGTGGCGATGCCGGTGACGGCGCCCTTGTCGTCATAGAGGATCTCGTCGGCGGCGAAGCCGGGGTAGATCTCCACCCCCAGCGCCTCGGCCTTCTGGGCGAGGAAGCGGCAGACATTGCCCAGCGAGCCGACGAAATTGCCGTGATTGTTCATCAGCGGCGGCATGGCGAAATTGGGCAGGCGGACACCGCCGGCCGGGCCGAGCAGGTAGAAGGCGTCGTCCGTGACCTGCACGGTGAGGGGCGCATCCGCCTCCTCGCGCCAGCCGGGAACGAGGGCGTCGAGGCCCACCGGATCGATGACCGCGCCGGAGAGAATGTGGGCGCCGACTTCCGAGCCCTTCTCCACCACCACGACGGAGATGTCGGTGCCGCGCTCGGCGGCCTGCTGCTTCAGGCGGATGGCGGTGGCAAGGCCCGCAGGGCCGGCGCCGACCACCACCACATCATAATCCATGCCTTCGCGCTCTGGCAGCTCCGCCGCGCTCATACGCCTGCTCCCGTCCGTCAATCCCGTTGATTGGACTTTTTCCACGACACGCCGGCAAAGACAACCGCGCACTGCCGTTTAGGGCAACATCTTTCCGTATGTGGGAATATAATGCCGCTGTACTGGAAAGTGTGGTGCGGCGCGGCATGCCGGGCTTCGCGCTGGGCGCTTCAATGGCTAAAAGGAATTCATGAGCGTGACCGCCGACAGGGACTTCGCCGACTGGGCCGACATTCTCGCCTTCCACTGGGAGGCGGGCGTGGACGTGGCCATCGGCGAGGTGCCGGTGGACCGCTTCGCCGAGAGCGCCGCCGAGCCGAGCCGGTCCCGGCCCCCGGCGCCCCCGATGCGCGAGGCCGGCTCCACCGGCGCGGCGTCCGGCGGCCCGGCGGGCTTTGCCCCGAGCCGCCCGGCCCCCTCCCGCAACCAGCCCGCGCGGCCCGCACCTCCGGCGACACCCACCCTTGTGACCCAGCCGCCGGACGAGGCGGTGATGGGCGCGCGCGAGGCCGCCCGGGCCGCCGCGAGCCTCGATGAACTGAAGGCGATCCTCGACGGCTTCGAGGGCTGCGCGCTGAAGCGCACCGCGAGCCGGCTGGTGTTCGCCGATGGCAATCCGGCCGCGAAGGTCATGTTCGTGGGCGAGGCGCCGGGCCGCGACGAGGACCAGCAGGGCCTGCCCTTCGTCGGCCGTTCCGGCAAGCTGCTGGACCTGATGCTGGCCTCCATCGGCCTCGACCGCACCAGCGCCTTCATCGCCAACGTCATTCCCTGGCGCCCGCCGGGCAACCGCACGCCGACGCCGCAGGAAACGGCGGTGTGCCTGCCCTTCATCGCCCGGCAGATCGAGCTGGCGGACCCGGACATTCTCGTGTGTCTGGGCGGACCCTCGGCGCAGGCGCTGCTCGGCACCACCGAGGGCATCACCAGGCTGCGCGGCCGCTTCATGGATTACGACACCGGCACGCGCACCATCCGCGCCATCGCCACCTTCCACCCCGCCTACCTGCTGCGCACGCCGCTCGGCAAGCGCTTCGCCTGGCGCGACATGCTGGCGGTGGAGGCGATGCTTGCGGGGAAGGGCGGGGGCTGAGGGGCCGCTGTTGCGTGTCGGTTCCCCGGACGCATGCAGCGCAGCGGAATGCGAGCCGGGGTCCAGCGCAAAAGGCCGCCGCAGGCGCTTCGTGATCCAGCCGCTCTCAGGAATTGCCCGCTGCGCGGGAGCCTTGCGCTGGCCCCGGATCAGCGCTCCGGCTGCGCCGTCGCTTGTCCGGGGAACCGCGTCGCCCTCAGGCGAGCGCCCTACTTCCCATACCCCAGCGGGGCGCTGACCAACGAGGAGTTGCGGTAGCGGGGGTCGGAGGTGACTTCCTCGCCCACCCAGTCGGGCAGGTCCACCTGCTGGTCGATGCCGTCCAGTTCCACCTCGGCCATGACGAGGCCGTCATTCTCGCCCTCGAACACGTCCACGGTCCACAGGCGGCCGGCGTGCTGGACGGAATAGCGGGTCTTCTCGATCAGCGGCCGGGCGCAGAGCGTCTCCAGCATCACCCGCGCGTCCGCGAGGGGGATGGGATATTCGAACTCGGCGCGCGCGAGGCCCTGCGTCTTGCCCTTCACGGTGATGAAGGCGTCGCCATCGGCGATACGGATGCGCACGGTGGCCCCGTCGTGGGACAGGTAGCCCTGCCGGATGGGCGTGGCACGCGCGCCCTCCCGCCAAGCGTGGGAGGTCACGAGGAATTTGCGCTCGATCTCGACGGGCATATCTCGGCCGGCTGGGCTGTGAATAGCCCAGCATAGACCGCAGGGGGTGGCCTTCGTCCAGCCCTGAAAATGCCGTTAGAGCTCTGACGTACCGCAGAAAACGATTTCAGGCTGCCGCATGCGTCAACGCGCGGCACATTACGGCGCGCATTGAAAGGCCTGACTCAACCGATGGGGGAGCCGCGCGCACGTCTGGCGTGCGCGCCTGCCTGTTCCGCACGCCTCAGGCGTGGACCTTGCTCTTGGTCCCTTTCGCCGCCCCGGTGTCGAAGTCGTCCCGCGAGGGCGGGTTGGTGGCGCCGATGGTGGTGATGCGCATGATGTTGGTGGTGCCGGGCTTGGCGAAGGGCACGCCGGCAGTGATGGCGAGGCGGTCGCCCGGCTTGCCGAGGCCATGCTCCACCGCCGTGCGCACGGCGGTGTCCACCATCTCGCCGAAGGAGTGGATGTCCTCCTTCATATGCACGGCGTGCACGGCGTAGGACAAGGCGAGGCGCCGCGCGGTCTCGACCTTGGGGGTGAGGCCGAGGATCGGAATGGCGGGCCGCTCGCGCGCGGCGCGCAGGCCCGTGGTGCCCGACAAAGTGAAGGCGACGAAGGCCGAGGCATCCACCGCGATGGCCGCCTGATAGGTGGCCTTGGTCACGGCGTCGCCGATGGTCTTGCCCCATTCCGACTGGGTGGCGTCGAGCACCTGCCGGTAGCCGGGATCGCACTCCACATGGCGGATGATGTCGTCCATGAAGGTCACGGCCTCCACCGGGAACTGGCCGGCGGCGGTCTCGGCGGAGAGCATCACGCAGTCCGCGCCCTCATAGACGGCGGTGGCCACGTCCGACACCTCGGCGCGGGTGGGCACGGGGGCGGTGATCATGGATTCCAGCATCTGCGTCGCCACGATCACCGGGCGGCCGTACTTGCGGGATTCCGCGATCATGCGCTTCTGCAGCGCCGGCACCTCGGCCAGCGACATTTCCACGCCGAGATCGCCGCGCGCCACCATGATGGCGTCGGAGAGCTCCACCAGCTCGGTGAGATGCTCCACCGCGGCGGGCTTCTCCATCTTCAGCATGATGGCGGCGCGATCCTTGATGAGGCCGCGCGCCTCGTGGATGTCCTCCGGGCGCTGCACGAAGGAGAGGGCGATCCACTCCACCCCCGCCTCGCAGGCGAATTCGAGGTCGTGGCGGTCCTTCTCCGTGAGGGGAGAGAGGGGCAGCACCACGTCGGGGATGTTGAAGCCCTTGTTGTTGGAGAGCTTGGTGCCCGCCACCACCTGGGCTTCCAGGAAGCCAGCGCCCTTCTTCACCACCTTCAGGCGCACCTTGCCGTCGTCGCACAGCACGGTGGAGCCGACGGTGAGGGCCTCAAGGATGTCGGGGTGGGGAATCGGCACGCGGGTCTCGTCGCCGGGGCGATCCACGTCGGCGTCGAAGTGGAGCACGTCGCCCGCCTTGAGCGCGATGGAGCCGTCCTTGAAGCGGCCGATGCGGAGCTTCGGGCCCTGCATGTCGGCGATGACGCCGATGGGCCGGTTCATCTCCTTCTCCAGCCGCCGGATGCGGGCCAGCACCTCGCCGTGATCGGCCTGGGTGCCGTGGGAGAAGTTGAGCCGGAACACGTCCACGCCGGCGAGGAACAGCGCCTTCAGCTTCTCTTCGCTGTTGGAGGCGGGCCCGACCGTGGCGACGATCTTGGTGGCGCGCTGGCGCTTGAGGGTGGGGTGGCGCTTGTTGGGCATGATTCGTCCTCCGGCCCGGCGCGTTCGCGCTCGGTTCAATGCGTTTTAGGCGGCATCATGCGCGCCTTTGATGTACGCATAAAGTCGCATAAACGGCAGCAAGGCTGACCGTTGCAGGCGGTGAGGCTTCCGCTTCGCCCCCCGTTCGGCGCCGGAGGTGGGGGCGCAATTTGAGGCGGCGGAGGCGCGCCGGGAACGCTGTCGGCGCGCCTCTTCCGAAGGGGCCGCGGCGGACCCGTCCGGGGTGCCGGCGACGCGGGGCAGGGAACGCGCCGCGCGTCGCCAAGGGTGTCGTGGCTCTGGGGGTGGTGGGGCGCCCTCAGGCGTCCGGGGCGACCTTGTGGTTGGCCATCAGCTCCAGCGCCTTGACCATGGCGGAGTGGTCCCACTTGGAGCCGCCGTGGGCGGCGCAGGCGTTGAACAGCTCCTGGCAGGTGGCGGTGTTGGGCAGGCTCACGCCCAGCGCCTTGGCGCTCTGCAGCGCGAGGTTCAGGTCCTTCTGGTGCAGCTCGATGCGGAAGCCCGGATCGAAGGTGCGCTTCACCATGCGGTCGCCGTGGATCTCAAGGATCTTGGACGAGGCGAAGCCGCCCATCAGCGCCTCGCGCACCTTGGCCGGGTTGGCCCCCGCCTTGGAGGCGAACAGCAGGGCCTCGCCCACCGCCTCGATGGTCAGCGCGACGATGATCTGGTTGGCCACCTTGGTGGTCTGGCCGTCGCCATTGCCGCCCACGAGGGTGATGTTCTTGCCCATCTTCTCGAACAGGGGCTTCACCGTGTCGAACGCGCCGTCCGGCCCGCCCACCATGATGGTGAGGGAGGCGGCCTTGGCGCCCACCTCGCCGCCGGAGACCGGGGCATCGAGATAGTCGCAGCCGAGCGCGTTGATCTTCTGGGCGAAGCCCTTGGTGGCGACCGGGGAGATGGAGCTCATGTCCACCACGATCTTGCCGGCGGAGAGGCCTTCGGCGACGCCGCCCTTGCCGAACAGCGCCTCTTCCACGTGCGGGGTATCCGGCACCATGGTGATGATGATGTCGGCCTGCTTCGCCACCTCGGCGGAGGAGGCGCAGGCGGTGGCGCCCTTGGCGGTCAGCGCCTCCGGCACCTTCACCACGTCATAGACGAACAGCGTGTGCCCGGCGTCGATGAGGTGGCCGGCCATGGGGGCGCCCATGATGCCAAGGCCGATGAATCCCACGTTCATGTGCGTTTCTCCTGAAGAGTGCTTTTGGTCGCGGTCGAGCGGGACACTCGCCCCATTGTCGCGTTTGTCATCCCCCGGCTTGTCCGGGGGATCCACTTCGGGCCCGCGCGGGATGAGATGTCCGAAGCGCGGTCGAGGTGGAGGGGTGGATGCCCCGGACAAGCCGGGGCATGACGGTGAATAATGGGGACTTGCTCAGCCCTTGTAGGGGGCGAACCAGCCGATGCCGTCGTCGGTGGTGGTCTTCGGCTTGTATTCGCAGCCGATCCAGCCGTCGTAGCCGGTGTCGTCGATGGCCTTGAACAGGAAGGGATAGTTGATCTCGCCCGTGCCCGGCTCGCCGCGGCCCGGATTGTCCGCCAGCTGGATGTGCTTGATGCGGGCGATGTTGGCGCGGATGGTCGGGGTGAGATCCCCTTCCATGATCTGCATGTGATAGATGTCGTACTGGAAGAAGATGTCGTCCGCGCCGACTTCATCCAGCACCGCCAGCGTCTGCTTGGTATTGGTGAGGTGGAAGCCGGGGATGTCGCGTGTATTGATGGCCTCGACGACGAACGGGATGCCCGCCTTCTTCAGCTCCGCCGCGGCGAACTTCAGGTTCTTGATGAGGGTCTCGTGGACGGTCTCGGCCGGCACGTCCTTGGGGGTGAGGCCGGCGAGGCAGTTGATGGCCTTGGTGTTCAGGGCCTTCGCATACTCGATGCCCTTGCCCACGCTGTCCTGGAACTCGCCCTCGCGGCCGGGAATGCAGGCGATGCCGCGCTCGCCCGCCGCCCAGTTGCCGGCCGGCAGATTGTGCAGGGCCTGGGTGAGATTGTACTTCGCCAGCTTCTCCGCCAGCGCGTCCTTCTCATAGGGATAGGGGAAGAGATATTCGACGCCCGTGAAGCCGGCATTGGCGGCCTTCTCGAAGCGGTCGAGGAAATCGATCTCGTTCCACAGCATGGTGAGATTGGCGGCGAACTTGGGCATGCGTCTCTCCGCGGGCTGAGCCCGGTTCTTTGAGGAGTGGGCAGGATGGCTCCTCCCGGCACCGTCATGCCCCGGCTTGTCCGGGGCATCCACGGTTTTGTTGAGAGGGGCTTCCGGGGGAGGGGTGGATCCCCCGGACAAGCCGGGGGATGACGTCCTGTGCGGTGCCGACGCCGGTGCGCCGGCCTTACTCGGCCGGCTCCAGGGCGCGCACGTCGCTGAGCGGCACGTCGAGGACTTCCTCGAACTCGTTCACGGCGTTGATCTCGACGCCCATGGCGATGTTGGTCACGCGCTCCAGGATGAACTCCAGCACCACCGGCACCTGATGCTCGTCCATGAGCTTCTGGGCGTTGGCGAAGGCATCCTTGAACTCGTTCGGGGTGCGCACGCGGATGGCCTTGCAGCCGAGGCCCTCGGCCACCGCCACATGGTCCACGCCGTAGGCGCCGATTTCCTCCGAGTTGATATTGTCGAAGGAGAGACTCACCTCGAAGTCCATGTTGAAGCCGCGCTGCGCCTGACGGATCAGGCCGAGGTAGGAGTTGTTCACCACCACGTGCAGGTAGGGTAGCTTGTGCTGGGCGCCCACCGCCAGCTCCTCGATGAGGAACTGGAAGTCGTAGTCGCCCGAGAGCGCGACGATCTTGGCGTCGGGCCGCGCGGCGCGCACGCCGAGGGCCGCCGGCAGGGTCCAGCCGAGGGGGCCGGCCTGTCCGCAATTGATCCAGTGGCGCGGATGGTAGACGTGCAGGAACTGCGCGCCGGCGATCTGCGAGAGGCCGATGGTGGAGACGTAGGTGACGTCCTTGCCCAGCGCCTCGTTCATCTCCTCATAGACCCGCTGGGGCTTCAGCGGCACGGCGTCGAAGTGGCTCTTGCGCAGCATGGTCTGCTTGCGGGCGAGGCATTCGTCGGCCCACGCGGTCCAGTCGGGCAGCTTGCCGGCCGCCTTCAGTTCCTTCGCGGCGGTCACGAACAGCTCCAGCGCCGCCTTGGCATCGGAGACGATGCCGAAGTCGGGGCCGAACACACGGCCGATCTGGGTGGGCTCGATGTCCACGTGGATGAACTTGCGGCCCTGGGTGTAGACCTCCACCGAGCCGGTGTGGCGGTTGGCCCAGCGATTGCCGATGCCGACCACGAAGTCGGACGCCAGCATGTTCGCATTGCCGTAGCGGTGCGAGGTCTGGAGGCCGCACATGCCGGCCATCAACGGATGGTCGTCGGGAATGGTGCCCCAGCCCATGAGGGTGGGGATGACCGGGATGCCGGTCAACTCGGCGAACTCCACGAGGAGATCGGAGGCATCGGCGTTGATGATGCCGCCGCCAGCGACGATGAGCGGCTTGTTGGCGTCGAGGATCATCCCCATCGCCTTGTCGATCTGCGCCCGCGTGGCGGACGGCTTGTAGACCGGCAGCGACGCGTAGGTCTCCTCGTCGAACTCGATCTCCGCCATCTGCACGTCGATGGGCAGGTCGATGAGCACCGGGCCGGGGCGGCCGGAGCGCATGACGTGGAACGCCTGCTGGAACACCATGGGCACCAGCGCCGGCTCGCGCACGGTGACGGCCCACTTGGTGACGGGCTTGGCGATGGATTCGATGTCCACCGCCTGGAAGTCTTCCTTGTAGAGGCGGGCGCGGGGCGCCTGGCCGGTGATGCACAGGATCGGGATCGAGTCCGCCGAGGCCGAATAGAGGCCGGTGATCATGTCCGTGCCGGCGGGGCCGGAGGTGCCGATGCACACGCCGATGTTGCCGGCCACCGCGCGGGTGTAGCCTTCGGCCATGTGGGAGGCGCCCTCGACATGGCGCGCGAGGACGTGGCGGATGGAGCCGCGCGCCTTCATGGCGGAATAGAGGGGATTGATGGCCGCGCCCGGAACACCGAAGGCGCAGGAGATGCCTTCCTTCTCGAGAACACGGACGGCGGCGTCGACGGCGCGCATGCGGGCCATGGCAGTCCTCCCTTTGGCTTGATGCCTTTGGTCTTGTTGCTTCGTCCTCGCCGGCCGCGATCCTTCAGGGATCTTCACGGGGGAACTTCGCGGCCTTGGACTTTCGTCTTGGATACGCCCGCACCGTTTTCGCTTCTATGGGAAGAAACGGAATGACATTCGTGCCGCCTGAGCAATAATGCTGCGAACTGCATGCCCCGCCCGCCTCGGGCGGTGACAGGGTGCGGCAATTGGGGGAGGCGGGGATGGCGAGAGGTAGGGGGAGGGCGCTCGGGGCGCTTGTCCTTGGGGCACTCGCGGCGACGGCTTTCGTCTCGGGCGCAGGTTTCGTCTCGGGCGCGAGGGCGCAGGCGCTGAGCGAGCTCTCCTGCAAGGCGCTCTGGTACCAGCGCAACGCGGTCTATGCGGAGCAGGGCTATTGCTTCAAGACCAAGGACGCCATCGCCACCTTCGGCGCCCGCTGCTACGCCCCGTTCGGCAAGCTGACGCCGGACCAGCAGCGCTATGTGAACGAGGTGCAGGCCTGGGAGGCCCGCAAAGGCTGCCGCTGAGCGGGCGCTGATTCCGCATCCTGCTGCGAATGGATCGCAGAGACCCGCGACGATCGCGCTTGGCATGCTATAGATACCATCCCGCCCTGTCGGGGCTCCCGCGCGGTCGTCCGCCTGCCCCGCCACACCGCACCGCAACGACATGGCCACGGCGCCCATGACCGACATCGCCACGCGCGTCTACAACCACACCTGGAAGATCGACCCCATCGTGCGGTCCGTGCTCGACACGGACTTCTACAAGCTGCTGATGGGCCAGACGATCTTCAACCGGCACCGGGCGACCCGCGTCACCTTCGGCATCCACAACCGCTCCACCTCGGTGCGGCTCGCCGACATCATCGACATCGGCGCCCTGCGCGAGCAGCTCGACCATGTGCGCTCCCTCTCGCTCACCCGGGGCGAGAGCACCTGGCTGCGCGGCAACATGTTCTACGGCAAGCGGCAGATGTTCTCGCCGGACTATGTGGCCTGGCTGGAGGGCTTCCGCTTCCCCGCCTATCACCTGGAGAAGGTGGACGGCCAGTATGAGCTGACCTTCGAGGGGCCGTGGGTGGAAACCACCATGTGGGAGATCCCCGCCCTCTCCATCATCAACGAGCTGCGCTCGCGCGCCGTGCTGAAGGGTATGGGCAAGTTCGAACTGCAGATCCTCTATGCCCGGGCCATGGCGCGGGTGTGGGAAAAGGTGGAGTTCCTGAAGTCCCTCGGCCGCATCAACATCGCCGATTTCGGGACCCGCCGCCGCCACGGCTATCTGTGGCAGGACTGGTGCGTGCAGGCGCTGATCGAGGGGCTGGGCGAGGGCTTCCTCGGCACCTCCAACTGCCTCATCGCCATGCGCCGCGAGGTGGAGGCCACGGGCACCAACGCCCACGAGCTGCCCATGGTCTATGCGGCCCTCGCCCGCAACGACGACGAACTGCGCTGGGCGCCCTATCAGGTGCTCGCCGACTGGCAGGACGATTACGACGGCAATTTGCGCGTCATCCTGCCCGACACCTACGGCACCAGCGGCTTCCTCGAACGCGCCCCCGACTGGGTGACGCACTGGACCGGCATCCGCATCGACAGCAAGGAGCCCATCGCCGGCGGCGAGGAGGCCATCGCCTGGTGGAAATCCCGCGGGCAGGACCCGCGGGAGAAGCTCGCCATCTTCTCCGACGCCCTCGATGCGGAGGAGGTGGCGCGCATCCACCGCACCTTCGCCGGCCGCATCCGCCTCGGCTTCGGCTGGGGCACGCTGCTCACCAACGATTTCCGGGGCCTGGCGCCCAACGGGGCGCTCGATCCCATCTCCATCGTCTGCAAGGTGATCGCCGCCAACGGCCATCCGGCGGTGAAGCTCTCCGACAATCCCACCAAGGCTATGGGCCCGCCCAGCGAGGTCGATCGCTACAAGCGGGTGTTCGAGGTGGGCGAGCAAGAGGCGCGTAGCGCTCTGGTTTAGAGGGCGGCGCGTAGCGCTCTGGTTTAGAGGGCGGCGCGTAGCGCCCTGGTTTAGAGGGAGGTGCGCACCGCCCTCGTGTGAGGCGCGGCGCGCTATCCCGCCGGCTCAGTTCTTCAGCGCCGCCGTCCCGTCCACCGCCGCCGGGAACGGCAGGTCCGTGATCAGCCGCGCGCTCGCCTTGTCCTGGGCGAAGATGGTGTCGAGATCGAGGGTCAGGAACGTCGTCCGGTGGGCGTAGTCGGTGATCATCAGCTTGTTGTGGGTGAGGTCCTTGATGGCCACCCACTGGGTGTAGTCCGAGACCACCGCGTCGCCGTCCTTGCTCTGCGCGACGCCCAGCGGGATATCCACCGTGTTGAGGATGTGGCCGATGGCGGCGGCGGCGTCGGCGGCGTCCTTCGGCTGGGCCATGGAATGGCGCATGAAGGCCGCGCGCACGAAGCGCGAGGGCGGGGTGAAGTCCCCCGGCAGCCCGGTGGCGCCGCCGCCCTGGCCGATGGCTGTGACATTGGCCGTTCCGAACCGGCGCTCGTTGACGCCCATGGTGGACAGGTTGAGGTAGTTGCGCAGGTTCAGAAGGTGCCAGTCATAGGGCGGCGAATTGGTGAGCACGCTCGCCACATTGTCGTGGATCTGCAACTGCCCGCCGACATATTCCACGATGATGCTGGCGCCCGAGCGATCGGTGAAGACCATGTGGATGGTGGGCGGCGTCGGCCCGCTCGGCAGCGAGGCGTCGGCCCAGACCTTGGTCTTCTCTAAAGCGGCGCGCATGTCGGCCACGGTGCCGTGCATGCCGAGCGCCCAGGCGCCGAAGCCCAGGATGGAGACGTAGGCCGTGTCCGCCTTGGTGACCGTCTGGTAGGTGGTGAAGCCGGGCAGGAAATTGCCGCTCATGCCGAGGCCGGCCGCGTTCTGCCCCTCGATGATGGCGCCGCCGGGGATGACCTCGGCGCTGATGCCGACGGCGGAATAGAGCGTCGCCACCTTCTTCTCGGGCAGGCCGAGGTCGGCCGGCGCGGTGAGCGTCAGGGTGGTGCCCTTGGGGATGCTCTTGAGCGTCCATTTCATGTCGAACGCCCATTCCATGGTGCGCCCTGCGATCACGGTCTTGTCGGCCGCGACCACGTTCACCGCCGTGCAGGCCACGGCGAGCCCGGCATTCTGGATGGGAAGGAATGCGGCAAGTGCAGCCGCCAGGATGCGTTTCATGGAAGCGTCCTCCGTTTGTGTCGCAGACCGCCGCACGGGCGATTGCGTTCTGGATCGTGATTGCCGCCCTCGATCGCGACACGCCGTGATCGTATCAGCACCATACGGTGCCCGCTTTGATTGGATGACGGAGCTTGCGTTGCGCTGGGCGCCCGCCGCAGCGGACCGCGGTGGCGCAGCGGGAGACGACAGTGGTCGCCTTCGCGTGAATCTGCTTTAAATCCATCGATATTGCGGTATAATATTCACATATACAGTTTTCAGATGTTGATTGGAGATGACCATGGCGACGCTGCGACTGGGCGATGTGGTGCCGGATTTCGAGGCCGTGACCACCGAAGGCCCCATCAAGTTCCATGAATGGCTCGGCGACAGCTGGGGCATCCTGTTCTCCCACCCCAAGAACTTCACCCCGGTCTGCACCACCGAGCTGGGCCAGGCGTCCCACCTGAAGCCCGACTTCGACGCGCGCGGCGTGAAGCTGCTCGGCCTGTCGGTGGATGCCATCGACAATCATCCGGCCTGGGTGGGCGACATCAAGGACGCCACCGGCGCCACCCTGAACTTCCCGCTGATCGCCGACTCCGACCGCAAGGTCTCCGACCTCTACGACCTCATCCACCCCAACGCGAACGACACGCTCACCGTGCGCTCGGTGTTCATCATCGGCCCGGACAAGAAGCTGAAGCTGTCGCTCACCTACCCGGCCTCCACCGGCCGCAACTTCGCGGAAATCCTGCGCGTGGTGGACAGCCTCCAGCTCACGGCGAAGCACTCGGTGGCGACGCCGGTGGACTGGAAGAACGGCGACGACGTCATCATCGTCCCCTCGCTCTCGGACGATGCCGCCAAGGAGAAGTTCCCGGACGGCTGGACCACCGTGAAGCCCTACCTGCGCGTGGTGCGCCAGCCCGGCGCGTGAGGTGGCGTCTTCGCTGACCCTCGCCCTCCGGCCCGGCCGGAGGGCGAAGTCGTGCCCCGGACAAGCGACGGCGCAGCCGGAGCGCTGATCCGGGGCCCAGCGCAAAAGTCCCGCGCAGCGGGCAAGACCTGAGAGCGTCCGACTACGCAGCGCGGCGGATCAATGACCCCGCTGTCATCGCCCGCCTTGTGCGGGCGATCCACCGTTGGCCGGGCCGGGTCTTGCCGATCCGAGCGCCAGACAGGCGGAGACGTGGATCCCCCGGACAAGCCGGGGGATGACGGCGGTTCGGATTTCCGCTTCCCGGCCGCCTCAGGCCGACATGATGTAGTCGCGCAGCTGGGCGCTCTCGCGCTCCATTTCCTCCACGCGATATTTCACCACGTCGCCGATGGAGATGATGCCCACGACCTTGCCGCCGGACACCACGGGCACATGGCGGAAGCGGCCGCGGGTCATGCGTTCCATGATCTGGGGCACGGTCTCGTCGGGGGCGCAGGTGACGACCGCCTTGGTCATCAGCCCGGCGAGCGGCTCGGCCAGCACGTCCACGCCCCGCTCGCCGATGAGGCGCACCACGTCGCGCTCGGAGATGATGCCCTCCACCCCCATGTCCCCATTGGTGACGACGATGGCGCCGATGCGGTTGCGCGCGAGGCTGGCCACGGCATCGCCGAGGGTGGCGTCGGGGGACAGGGTGACGATGTCGTTGCCCTTGCGGCTCAGGATGACGGTCACGGACATTGGCGCATTCTCCCTAGCTGGTGGATCCAGGGGCCCGCTCCGCCGACGGGGCCTTCTCTGGAAACGATCCGGACAGGGATGATCCCTCGCATCGCAGTGCGACGCAAGCGCGCAGCGCAGTCCGCGCACCACGACCTTGGCAGTATGAATCCCGCTCAGGCCACCCGCCGGCGCGGCACCGGATCGAACAGGGGGAACAGCAGCAGGCCGGCGACGAAGCCGCCGATATGGGCCTGCCACGCCACCTCCGCATCCTCCGTTCCGGGCAGGGAAACCCCGAACGCGAACAGGAGGTTGAAGGCGAACCACGCGCCCACGAAGATCAGCACTCTCTTGTCGCTGAAATTCTCCCTCAGCGAGCCGGCCGGCTGGTGATCGGCGAAGATGGTGCGGTAACTGGATAGCGCGCCGCCGGGCGCGAAGGTGAAGCGCACCGCCGCTGCCATGGTGCCGGAAATGGCCGCCGAGGCGCCGATGAGCGGCGCAATGGCGTCGCTATTGGCGAGATAGTGCGCCCCCGCGCCCGCCGCCGCCGTCACCGCGCAGAACAGCCAGAAGCGCGTCGAGCCGAATCGCCGCGCCACCGGCGTGCCGAAGGCCAGCAGCCACACGAGATTGACGATGAGGTGCATCCAGTTGGCGTGGAGCAGTGCGTAGCTCACCACGGTCCACAGCTTCGGGCCGATGCCGCCCGGCAGGTAGAACATGGTGTCCGGCAGGGTGTAGCGGGCCGGGATGAAGGCGAAATAGGTGAGGACCTCGATGTCCGCGTCCTGCGACAGCAGCAGCACGCGGATGGCATGGATCGCCACCAGCCCAAGCGCCATCACCGCCACCGCGCCGGGCACGTTGAAGACGGGCTCCCGATGCGATGTGCCGGGATAGGTGGGGCGGTCGAGCACGCCTTGCACATAGGAGCCGCCGCCCGGCGCGGCAAGGGAAAAGCGGAGGGGAGGTGCTCTCCCCTCTCCCCTCGAAGTCGGCTGTTGCCGACTTCGACCTTCACGAACCGAACTCGGCAACAGCCGAGTTCGGACGGGAGCGGGGGCGGGGGTGAGGGGGCTGGCGCCGCTTGTCCCGATTTCGGTCGAGGGGAGAGAAAACCCCTCACCCCAGCCCTCTCCCGCACGGGGAGAGGGGGCAGCCCAGTTCCCCGGACAAGCGACGGCGCAGCCGGAGCGCCGATCCGGGGTCCAGCGCAAAAGGTCCGCGCAGCGGGGCAATGCACTAGAGCGCCGGGGCGCGAGAGCGGCACCCGGACGCGCGATCCACCCCCTACAGCGCGTAGCGCAGGCCGAAGCGCACCTGCTGGGCGGTGGAATTGCCCAGGGCGAGGCCGCCAGCATAGGCGGGGCTGCCGAGGTCGAGATAGCGGTAGCCGAGATCGAGGCTGAAGCTGCTGCTCACCGCGAAGGACACGCCGGCCCCGGCCGACCAGGCGAAGTCCCAGGAATGGCCCGCCGGCTGCAGCCCCGCCGGGGCGTCCAGCGTGTTGATGGCGAAGCCCGCGCCGGCGCTCAGATACGGCGTGAAGCCGGCCAGCGTGATGATGTCCCAGTAGACGCTGGCGAGCCCCACCGTGGCGCTGGCGCCGACGCCCGGCCCGAACGGCGAGAGGCTGGCCGAGCCGAGGGAGAGATAGTCGAGGCTCACCTCGGCGCGCAGGAACGGCAGGAAGCGATAGCCGATGCCGCCCCCCAGCGACCAGCCGGCGCCGGAGACATCGAGCCCGGTGGGCAGGCCGAGATCGGAGAGGCTCGCGCTGCTCGCGGGGACGTAGCCCACGTCGGCGCGGAAATACCAGCCGGCCGCCGCATCCTCGCTTACCGTCGGGGCGGCGAGGGAGAAGTCGCCCGGCTTGCCGAGAGAGGCCATCATGGCCTCCATCTCCGCATCCGCCTTGTCGGCGGCGTGCGCCGGGCCGGCCAGCGCCGCGATCACGAGAGAGGCCAGAAGAAGACGCCCGGCCCGACCAAACACACCCATCATGACGACCCGCCCGAGAAATGCTCTGGACGGATGTGTGCCACGGGGAGGCTTAAGGCCGGATTAACCCTGATGAAGCGTTAAGCTCTGGCGCAGCAAAGGAATTTGGAGCGCTTCGCCCCCGCGGGGGCCGGCCCTCGCCGCCGTCGTGGTCCGGCTTGACCGGACCACCCATCGCGCCGAAAGCGCGGGCGGCAGGGAGGGGTTGCGCGGCTTTCCCGGCGTGAGCACCCGGACGAGCCATGGGCCCTCCGGTCAAGCCGGAGGGCGACGGTTGTGGAAGGAGGCGGCGCTCAGGCCGCGGCGCGCTGGAGGGCGTCGATCACCTCGTCCACCACGGTCTCGACGAGATCGCGGTCGTCGCCCTCGCCCATCACGCGGATGACCGGCTCGGTGCCCGAGGGGCGGATGAGCAGGCGGCCGTGGTTGGAGAGGCGGCGCTCGGCATCGGCGATGACGAGCTTCACCTTCTCGTTTTCCAGGGGTGCGCCGTCGCCGTAGCGCACGTTCTTGAGGATCTGCGGCAGGGGATCGAAGCGGTGGCAGACCTCGGAGACGGGCCTTTCCTGCCGCGCCACCACCGCCAGCACCTGCAATGCCGCGACGAGGCCGTCGCCGGTGGTGGAATAATCGGACAGGATGATGTGGCCGGACTGCTCGCCGCCCACGTTGTAGCCGTCGGCGCGCATGCGCTCCAGCACGTAGCGGTCGCCCACCGCGGTGCGGGCCATGGTGATGCCCTCGCCGGCGAGATGGCGTTCCAGCCCGAGGTTGGACATGACGGTCGCCACCAGCCCGTCGCGGGCGAGGCGGCCGTCTTCCTTGAAGCTCTCGGCGACGACGGCCATGAGCTGGTCGCCGTCCACCGTGTGGCCCTTCTCGTCCACGATCATCACCCGGTCGGCGTCGCCGTCCAGCGCGATGCCGATGTCCGCGCGCACTTCGCGCACCTTGGCGGAGAGGGCGGCGGGGGAGGTGGAGCCCACCTCGCGGTTGATGTTCATGCCGTCCGGCTCGACGCCGATGGCGATCACCTCGGCGCCCAGCTCCCACAGGGCCTCCGGCGCCACGCGGTAGCCGGCCCCGTGGGCGCAATCCACCACCACCCGCAGGCCCTCGAACGACTGGTCCCGCGGCAGGGTGCGCTTGGCATATTCGATATAGCGGGCGTGCACGCCCTCCAGCCGCCGGGCGCGGCCGATCTCGGCGGGCTTGGCGAGGCGCTTGGCGAGGTCCTCGTCGATCAGTTCCTCTATCTCGCGCTCCACCTCGTCGGAGAGCTTGTAGCCGTCCGGGCCGAACAGCTTGATGCCGTTGTCGTCGAACGGATTGTGCGAGGCGGAGATCATCACCCCGAGGTCGGCGCGCATGGAGCGGGTGAGCATGCCCACCGCCGGCGTCGGCATGGGACCGAGCAGCAGCACGTCCATGCCCACCGAGGTGAAGCCCGCCACCAGCGCGTTCTCGATCATGTAGCCCGAGAGGCGCGTGTCCTTGCCGATGACCACCCTGTGGCGATACTCGCCGCGCTGGAAGACCAGCCCCGCCGCCATGCCGACGCGCAGCGCCAGATCCGCCGTGAGCGAGGCATTGGCGCGCCCACGCACGCCGTCCGTTCCGAAATACCTGCGCGACATGGTCCCTCTCGTCGCCGTAGAATCCCGACGCGCCGTGCCCCCGCTGGTGCGCCGCCGAACCTGCCTTTAGCACCCGGAAGATCCCGCGCGGCATCACGTCTCGTGACGCTCCGCAACGTGCGCTCCCGCCTGTGCTTCGGGCAGGCCCCGTTTGTAAGCAGACGGATGGAATTGTTCAGAACGCCGCTCCCGTTGCAAGTGCGAAGGCGCGGGCCCGGGCGGGGCGGGCGGCATTCCTTGCGAAAAGGTTAAGGGGTAGGCGACGGCTGCGGGCGCGGCGATTGCACCGCATCAGGGCGGGTGCTACCCCTCGCCGAATCTTCCGGAGACCTCCCCGTGACCGCCTCTGCCCTCGACGTCCTCGCCATCGGCAACGCCATCGTCGATGTCCTCTCCCGCGCCGAGGAGGACTTTCTCGCGCAGCACGGCATGGCCAAGGGCGGCATGGCGCTCATCGACGAGGCGCGGGCGGAAGCCGTCTATGCCGCCATGGGGCCGGGCACCGAGGCCTCCGGTGGCTCGGCCGCCAACACCGCGGCGGGCGTCGCCTCGCTGGGCGGCAAGGCCGGCTTCATCGGCAAGGTGAAGGACGACGTGCTCGGCACCGTGTTCGGCCACGACATCCGCGCCGCCGGCGTCGCCTATGGCACTCCCGCCGCCACCGACGGCCCGGCCACCGCGCGCTGCCTCATCCTGGTGACGCCGGACGGCGAGCGCACCATGAACACCTATCTCGGCGCCGCGCAGAATCTCGTCGTCGCCGACATTGACGCCGCCATGGTGGAAAGCGCGGCCGTCACCTATCTGGAAGGCTATCTGTGGGACCCGCCGGCGGCCAAGGAGGCCTTCCTCGCCGCCGCGAAGATCGCCCACGCCGCCAGCCGCAAGGTGGCGCTCTCCCTCTCCGACACCTTCTGCGTGGACCGCTACCGCGCCGAGTTCAAGAACCTCATCATCTCCGGCACGGTGGACCTCGTGTTCTGCAACGAGGGCGAGCTGAAGTCGCTCTACGAGACCGCCGATTTCGACGCCGCCGTGGTGGCCCTGCGCAAGGATGCGAAGGAAGCCGTGGTGACGCGCTCGGAGAAGGGCGCCTCCTTCGTCACCCGCGAGGCGGTGGTGAGCGTGCCGGCCCATCCGGTGGAGCGGGTGCTGGACACGACGGGCGCGGGCGATCTCTTCGCCGCCGGCTTCCTCACGGGCTATACGAGCGGCCTCGACCCGGCCACCAGCCTGCGCCTCGGCGCGCTGGCGGCGGGGGAGATCATCGGCCAGATGGGCGCGCGGCCCCAGCGCCCGCTGATCGACCTCGCCCGCGAGGCGGGTCTCATCTCTTGAACGGCCTCATCCCGTGAGCGATCTGCCCGTTCCAGCCGACACCCCCGGCGCGGAAGCCGCCGGGCGGGCGCTCGCCGCCATCGAGGCGAAGGCGCCGCTCATCATGGTGCTGGGCGGCGCGGGCACGGGCAAGACCACCTTCCTGCACGAACTGCGCAAGGCCCCGCGCGGCCGGCAGGTGGTGCTCGCGCCCACCGGCGTCGCCGCGCTGCAGGCGGGCGGGCAGACCATCCATTCCTTCTTCGGCATTCCGCCCCGCCTTATGAACCCGGACGAGGTGAAGCCCCGCGCGCAGGTGCGGCGCCTGCTGAAGAAGCTCGACCGGGTGGTGATCGACGAGATCTCCATGGTGCGGGCGGACCTGCTCGACGCCGTGGACATTTCGCTCCGCATCGCCCGCGACAATTCCGAGCCCTTCGGCGGGGTGCAGATGGTGCTGGTGGGCGATTTCCTCCAGCTGCCCCCCGTGGTGCCCTATGCCGAGCAGGAGATGCTGGGCCGCATGGGATACGAGGGGCCGTTCGCCTTCCATGCCAAGGCCTTGGACGGGCGGGAGGTGACGGGCGTGCCCTTCACCTTCGTCCACCGCCAGACCGACCGCGCCTTCATCGCCATGCTCGACGCCTTGCGCCGGGGCCGTGGCGCCCGCGAGGCGGCGGAGGCGCTGAACGACGCCTGCGTGCGCCCCCACCGCGACGGCGCGCAGCCCGTGCTCCTCACCCCCACCAACGCCCGCGCCGACGCCTACAACGCCCGCGGCCTCGCCGCCTTGCCGGACGAGGGGCGCGAATTCGGCGGGCTGCTCAAGGGCGAGTTCGGGCTGGAGGGCGACCGCCTGCCGGTGGCGGAAAAGCTGGTGCTGAAGCGCGGCGCCCGCGTGATGGCCCTGCGCAACGATCCCGCCCGGCGCTGGGTGAACGGCTCGGTGGGCACGGTGACCGGCCTCGGCCCCCATTCGGCGCTGGTGAAGCTCGATTCAGGTCCCAGCGTGGAGATCGAGGCCTTCACCTGGGAACGCATCCGCTACGGTTGGGACGAGCCCGGCGGCCGGCTGGAGGCGCAGGTGGTGGGCACCTACACCCAGCTCCCCCTCGCCCCCGCCTGGGCCCTCACCATGCACAAGGCGCAGGGCCTCACCCTCACCGACGTCCGCATCGACTTCGCCGACGGCGCCTTCGCGCCCGGGCAGGCCTATGTGGCCTTGTCCCGCGCGCGGACGCTGGAAGGGCTCTCGCTGGTGCGGGCGATTACGGGGCGGGATGTACGGGTGGACAGAAGGGTGGCGGAGTTTGTGGAACGGTTTGAGGGGTGAGGGATTGGCATAAGGGCAATCAGATGTTGGATGCATCCAGCGCCAAAGTCGGATTTTCCCACCTGAGCCTATATTCATTCAAAAGCGGTTCTTAGGTCTGGTCTGAAAGTGTATTTGGGAGGAACATAAAGTACGGATCTTGCAAGCGGCTTGCTCGGATCTCGGCTTAAGGGCATCGAGAAGCATGTGTTCCGCATAACAATTTGCGCAGAAGTTTCACTGACTGTGATTTTGAATGGTTCACTCCAATAATTTCGTTCACTATCGCTGTACTGCGATATTTTTTCACCGGCTAAAATAATTTGAGACGTTACCGGTATATTTTTTATGAATGAATTGGGGTTGAAATATTGGGATCTCATTAAAAGTCCGCTAGGTAGAAGTGAGATCTGATAGCCAAATTTTCTGAATAGAGCTAGATATCCGACCGAAAACAAGGATATTTGATGCCGCGTGCTAATTTTATTTTCCTTCAGGTCGGATTGAATGAATTCTCGAATTGAAGGGTCGTAATGTTTTCCCTTCCAGCTATTGCATCCATTTCCCGGTATTCTTCTTTTATTTATAATTAGAGGGCGACGGCATAATAACGTGAGTCCGCTGCGCTCATTTTGCGGGACAGCCAGCCGTGCGTCCGCCGGGTCGCACGCTAGCGCTTGTTTGGGAATTATATGTTCGACCGAAAAATCTTCAAATCCAAGGCGCCTGAAGCAGGTGGGGCATAAAAGGAGGTCGTTATCTGAAAAATATGGGATTAGCCCCACCAAATCGCTCCGCATCCGGTGCCAAAGCATTTGCTTTATCGATGGTATGTCGATGTCACTCATCATGACCTGCCGGAGCTTGCGTTTCTGGTTCTATTTCCTGAATGCCTTATTGAGGCGAAAATAGCCTAAGTGTTGGAAAATAAGTCTCGTACCGAGCTACATCCCGCGTCATCAAATCATGCCCCGCCACAGCCGCATGGGCGCCAATAAAGAAATCCGGCAATGGGGAGGTACGTGCGCCGCCGCGTCGGCGATAGGTCTGGAAGCATTTGCCCGCGAGGAATGCGGCCTCGAAGGGGATTGCCTCGCGCTCGATCAACTGCGGCGGTAAGGCAGCTTCTAGATCCTCGATGCGCGAGAACCTTACTGAGATTTCGGCATAGACAACTGCATTGATCACGAGGCGATGTCTATCCGCAGCCGCGGCAAGGGCGGCGCTGGACCAGCCGAACCATTTCGGGTCTTCGGTCAGCACATCCAGCAGGATGTTGCTGTCGATAAAGACCGTGCCCATCACCCTTTCCGCGTCAGCGCCATGATGGCATCGGTGGAAAGGGCGACGTCACCTCGCCCGCGCATCTGCCGCACAAGGCGCGCGCCGCGGCTTTCCTTGCGGCCGGGTGTAGGCCGCAGCGTGACGACCTGCCCATCGAAGCTGAATTCCACCTCGGTATCTGGCAGCAGGCCGGCCTTGGCGCGAATGTCCGCCGGGATCGTGACCTGGCCCTTGGATGTGATGCGCACGACTGCCTCCGCATTTTCTTACTTTAGATAGTAAGAACGAGGAGGGCCTTCCGCAAGGCGTCGCCTCCGTCCGCGCGAGGCCGGCGCGGCGGTCCACCGTCACCTGCCATCAGAAAACTGGATGCACACAAAGGGGTATCATTGTGCCAACACCGCTTCGCCGCGGCGCAGTCCACTGACTCTCTCCCGAACCCCCACCCGAACCCCACCGATACCCCCACCGGCAACCCGGTGAAACACCCCCGGCACAGGCCGCTCAGGCCATGCCGGGTCGGTCGCGTCGTCGGTCCCTCAGTCCCAGATCTGGAACATGTTATCCCCCTCCGTGCGGGAGGCGGGGTTGCCGTACATGACGCCGCCGTGGCAGGTGCCGCGGGAGTCCACGGCGATCCAGGGGTGGGTGCCGTAGGTGGGCTGGGTGACGTTGGAATTGGGCGCCAGCGTGTGGTATTTCTTCCACTCGCCGTTGAAGTCGATCCACATGATGTTCAGCGGAACCTTCGAGAGATTCACGAACATCACCTTCACAGGCGCGTTGCTGTTCTGCGAGCGGATGGTGCCGAAGGGTGGGCAATTCTTGCCGTTGGTCGCGTTCTGCTGAGGAGCCGGCGGGGGCGGGGCGGCCTTCTGGCCCTTGTTGCGCGCGCATTCACGGGCCTTGTCGATGGCCTGCGCGGCCCCGGCGAGCTTGAAGGTCTGCTCGCCCCGATCCAGGTTCACAGAGAATTCCGGTAACGTTCTGAAGGCGTTGAGCTGATCGTCGTTGATCATCATGGAGGCCCAGCCGTCCCCCTCCGCATGGAAGGTGCCCATCTCGGCCGCGCCGCCGAAGCCGTAATAGACATCGAGCGGGCCGGAGACATTGCCATAGTAAGGCACGCCGATCTGCCAAGACTTTCCGTCCGTCCCGATGCGGAATTGCACCTTCCCGTTATCCACGTCGGCGGCACAATAGCCGAACCGGTTACCGTCGTAGACGACGGAGATGGACCAGCGGCCAACCCGGTCATAGGCCTGCTCCTGCGCCGTTGCGGGCAGGGTAGGGCCGAGGGTCGCGAGTGCGATGAAGCCGGCAAAAAGGCGTGTCCTGAAAGTCACTTGTCCGATCCCCCGCCCGGGTATGGTTAACATTCGGTTCCTATTTTGCGACCCCTCTACTGTCAAGCTGATGCCGCGTTTTCGGGGCTCGCGGAGGCCGTCGCCGATGGCCTATAAGGAGGTATCGCAGCAGCAGGCCGCCATGTCCGACGAAAGCCCTTCCGCCCCCGTCATCACCTTCGACGACTTCCTGAAGGTGGATATCCGCGTCGGCACTATCGTGGCCGCCGAACCCTTTCCGCAGGCACGGAAACCCGCCTTCAAGCTGACCATCGATTTCGGTCCGGAGATCGGTGTGAAGCGGTCTTCCGCCCAGATTACAGTGCATTACACGCCGGAAGATCTGGTGGGCCGGCAGGTGGCGGCGGTGGTGAATTTCCCGCCCCGCCAGATCGGCCCGTTCATGTCGCAGGTGCTGACCCTCGGCTTTCCCGACGAGGACGGCGCGGTGGTGCTGATCTCGCCGAGCCTTAAGGTGCCGGACGGCGGCCGCCTGTTCTGATCCTCACGCCTCTTCCCAGCGCTCGGATTTGAACGCGGTAGCAATGGCTTGCGCGCGGGCGAGCGCGATGTCGTCGGCGTCGCGCCCGCCTTCATCGATGCTGGCACAGGCGTCGCGGGCGGCGCGCAGCAGCTCCACCTTCGGGTGGGTCTCGCCCATGCGGTCGCCGTGGCCGAAATAATCGCAGGTGGCGACCAGCAGCAGCGCCTCGAACAGCTCGGGATCGCGAAAGGCGCCGGTGCGGTCGAGCATGGCGGCCAGCGGCCCGGCGCGCACCGGCGAGGCGCGTTGCACCCGCTCGCATTCGTGCAGGGACAGGAGTGCAAGGTCGCGGGAGCGCTCGGGCACGTCATAGCGGTCACAGGCGGCCGCGATGCGCGGGATGGCGCGCTCGATGTGGCGATAGTGCACGGGCAGATGCTCGCGCGGAGAATCCGATTTCCCGGCGTGCATCAGCAACAGGGCGACCCGCACCTCCAGAGGCGCCGCCCTTCGCCCCGCCTCGTTGAGCGAGGCGACGAGGAGGACCCCGAGGTCGATCTCGTCCGCGGTGTCGGTGATCTGCGGGATGCCGAAGACCGCGGAGGTTTCGGGGAAGAGCTGTTCCAGCACGCCGCATTCGCGCAGCGCCTTCACCATGGCGCCTGGCCGCGCGCCCATCAGCCCTCGGGAAAATTCCGCCCAGATGTCGCCGGGAGCGAGGCCGTCGAGCGCCCCGACCTCCATCTGCTCGAACATCAGGTCGAGCGTCTCCTCGTCCGCCTCGCTCCCCTCGGCCAACAGCGCGGCGAGGCGCAGCAAAGCGAGGCCCGGATGGGTCTGGGCGAAATCCGAGGGCTGAAAGGGCGGAGGCGGGGGCAGCTTGTCCATCCCTCCAGTGGACCATCAGCCGGCGAAGAGGGGCAAGCCCAAGCTTCGGGCATGCATAAAGAATGAGCTAGACCGGGATGCGCACCGTCGCCCTGAGGCCCCCCATGGGGCTGTCGGAGAGCTGGATGTCGCCGCCGTGGGCGCGGGCGATGTCGCGGGCGATGGAGAGGCCGAGGCCGGAGCCGCCGGCATCCTGGTTACGCGCATCGTCGAGGCGCAGGAAGGGGCGGAATACCTCCTCGCGCTTCTCTTCGGGAATGCCGGGTCCGTCGTCATCCACGGTCACGATCAGGTAGCGCGCATCCCGCGTGCCGGAGATGGCAATGCGGCGGGCGTGGCGCACGGCGTTGTTCACGAGGTTGCCGATGCAGCGCTTGAGCTGGTCGGCCTTCACCTCCACCAGCGGCGGGCCCATGAAGCTCGCGGTGGCGGTGGCGCCGTCGCGCTCGGCATTGAGGCGCAGGTCCTCGATCAGCTCGCCCATGTCGGTGAGGGCCGCCTGCTCGCCGGGGTCGCCACGGGCGAAGGCGAGGTAGGCTTCCAGCATGCCCTGAAGCTCGTCCACGTCCTTCTTCAGCGCCTCGCTTTCGCCCTCCGGCAGGAAGGCCAGTTCGAGCTTGAAGCGGGTGAGGATGGTGCGCATGTCGTGGGAGACGCCGGCGAGCATGGTGGTGCGCTGCTCGATCTGCCGCTCGATGCGCCGCTTCATCTCCAGGAAGGCGATGGCGGCCCGCCGCACCTCGCGGGCGCCGCGCGGGCGGAAATTCTCCACGTCGCGGCCCTTGCCGAAGGCCTCGGCAGCATCGGCCAGGTTCTCGATGGGGCGGATCTGGTTGCGCAGGAACAGGATGGCGACGGCCAGCAGCACCAGCGAAGTGCCCACCATCCACAAGAGGAAGATGTGGGAGTTCGAGGCGTAGGCGGCGTTGCGCGGGGCGAAGATGCGCAGCACCGCGTCATCCATCTTTACCCGCACTTCGATGAGCATGGAGCGGCCCACGGTGTCGAGCCAGAAGGGCTGCTTCAGCCTGAGGCCGATCTCGCGGGAAAGAGCGGCGTCCAGCACCGAGAAGAAGGGCTTCGGCCCCGGCGGCGGCAGATCGGTGGGCGGCAGCACCGCCACGTTGAGCGAGAGATTGCGCGAGGCGAAGGTGCGCAGGGCGATGTGATCGTTGGTCTTCGGCAGGAGATCGTAGAGCGAGACGACGGCGGAGATGTCCTGGCTGACGGCGGCGGAGAGGCGGCGCGTCACCACATTGTAGTGGCGCTCCATGAACACGAAGGCCAGCACCGACTGCAGGATGACCATCGGCGTGACGATGATGAGCAGAGAGCGCGGATAGAGCCCCTTGGGCGTCACCCGGTTGAACCAGGCGGCGAAGCCGTTGGTGGTGTCCCTCAGCCAGACGAGCACCAGCTTCGCCCAGTGCCGGACACCCGAAGGGCTTTCCGCCACGCTCAAGGCGTCACCACCAGCCGATAGCCGATGCCGCGCACGGTCTGGAGATAGACGGGATTGGCGGGGTCACGCTCGAGCTTCCGGCGCAGGCGGTTCACCTGCACGTCCACGGCCCGCTCGCTCGCCGCCCCGCCGCCCGCCAGCGCGAGGCGCTGCACGGTATCTCCGGGCGCCTCGGCCAGCGCTCGAAGCATGTCGCGCTCGCGCTCGGTGATGCGCACGATCTCGCCGTTTCGGGTCAGCTCGCCACGCTCCAGATGGAAGGCGAACTCGCCGAAGCGCACGCTCTCGATGGCCTTCTGCGGCGGAGGGAGCGCGCGCTTGAGGATGGAGCCGATGCGCAGCAGCAGTTCGCGGGGCTCGAACGGCTTGGCGAGATAGTCGTCCACGCCGGCCTCAAGGCCGGTGATGCGATCGGCAGTTTCCGAGCGGGCGGTGAGCATGAGGATGGGAACGGCCGAGCCGCGCCTGATGTCGCGGGCGAGGTCGAGCCCGCTCTCGCCGGGCATCATCACGTCGAGGACCAGAAGGTCGAAGGCCAGTCCCTCCAGCCGCGCCCGCGCCTCGGCGGCGGAGGCCGCGGTGCTGACGCGATAGCCGTTTTCGGTGAGGAAGCGCGACAAGAGCGTGCGGATGCGGTTGTCGTCATCCACCACGAGCAGATGGGGGGCGTCGTCGGCGAGGGCGACGGATGCGGTCGCGGCCTCAGCCATGGCGCGGGGCCTCCCGGAAAGCGCGAAGGGTCATCTGGGTCTCGTTTCCTGGTGGACGCGCGGCAATGGCTGGATCGGTGCGGGATGCGCTCACCCGCGCCGCGCCCGGGCCGCGCGGTCTGCCCGCTCGATCAGTCGCTCCACGGGCACGCGATCCTCCGGGTCGATCATGGCGAGAAGAAAGCGCCGCACCGTGTCCCGGCTCTCCGGTCCGCTGGCCTCCAGCGCGGTCTCGATGCGCCGGCTCTGCAGGGCCACGAACTGGCGCGCCAGGGTCTCGCCCTTCGCGGTCGGAAACAGCAGGCGCTGGCGCCGGTCCGAGGCGCCGGCCCGGCTCTCGACGAAGCCTTCATCCACCAGTTCCCGCAGCACCCGGCCGAGGCTCTGCTTGGTGATGCGCAGGATGTCGAGCAGGTCGGTGACTCGCATCCCCGGATGCCGGTTGACGAAATGGACCACGCGATGGTGCGCGCGCCCGAAGCCGATGGGCGCCAGGATCTCATCCGGATCGGCCACGAAATCGCGATAGGCGAAGAACAGCAGCTCGACGAAATCCACCAGCGGCGCGGCCTCGGCCGCAGCAGGAGGGGGGGCATCAGCAGCGGTCTTGGGGGCGTCCGACAAAGCGAGCGCGGAATTTATGTCAGCCATGTTGACTTTTTTCGTTTTGATCGTTACCCAAAGAGCGTGTTCCACGAAATGATCGGTCGCGGGCATCGCCCGGCCGGTTCGGTCGTTTCGCGGCTTTGCCGGCTTTCCAAGCAGGCGTAAAGATATCCCCATGCGGGACCGCTGGAAAGCTGCGGTGACGCAGGGGGGAAGCCGCGCGCACGACGCGGTCTGAACAGGAGTTGAGAAGATGAGCGCTCAGGGTGTCCCCTTCGACCAACGCGACGGCTGGATCTGGTACGACGGCGTCTTCGTGCCGTGGGCCGATGCCAAGCTGCACGTGCTCTCGCATGGCCTGCACTACGGCAGCACGGTGTTCGAGGGTGAGCGCGCCTATGGCGGCGAGATCTTCAAGAGCGCCGAGCATTCCGAGCGGCTGCGCCTGTCGGCCGAGATGCTCGACTTCACCATCCCCTACACGATTGGCGAGATCGACGCCGCCAAGAAGGCGACGCTCGAGAAGAACGGCCTCGTCGACGCCTATATCCGCCCAGTCGCCTGGCGCGGCAGCGAGATGATGGGTGTCGCCGCCCAGAAGAACACCATCCACCTCGCCATCGGCGTGTGGGAGTGGCCGAGCTATTTCGATCCCGAGCAGCGCCTCAAGGGCCTGCGCCTCGATCTGTCCGAGTGGCGCCGTCCCGATCCGGCGACCATCCCCTGCCGGGCCAAGGCCGCCGGCCTCTACATGATCTGCACCATCTCCAAGCACCGGGCCGAGCGCCGCGGCTTCGCCGATGCGCTGATGCTGGACTATCGCGGCTACGTGGCCGAGTGCACCGGCGCCAACGTGTTCTTCGTCAAGGACGGGGTGATCCACACCCCCACCCCGGACTGCTTCCTGGACGGTCTTACCCGTCGCACCGTGATCGATATCGCCCGCCGCCACGGCATCGAGGTGGTCGAGCGTCACATCAAGCCGGAGGAGCTGGCCGATTTCTCGGAGTGCTTCATCACCGGCACGGCGGCGGAGGTGACCCCGGTCGGCTCGATCGCGGATTGGACCTTCACCCCCTCGGGAATCACGCATCAGCTGATGGATTCCTATTCCGCAGAGGTGCGCCCGAAGCAGCAGGCCGCCTGAGCGACCTCGCATTCTTCATGCGGAAAGGGCGGCGCCGGCATCGGCGTCGCCCTTTCCTTTGGGGGAGTTGACGCCCGCCCCGGCTCCGGCCAAACCTTGCCGGGTGAGCGATATGCCCCCTCCCTCCCTGCTGAAGCGCGGCCTTCACCGTCTCGAAGGCCTTCCCATCGTCGGCCCGCTGCTCGCCTCGGTGAGCACCATGGAGCGGGCGACGCTGGTCGTCGTCGGCTTCATCGCCTTTGCCTTCTATCTTTTCCTCGTCGTGGCCGACGAGGTGACGGAAGGCCCGCCCGGCAACCTTGACCGGGGCATCCTCCTCGCGCTGCGCAATCCCGCCGATCCGTCCGATCCCCTCGGTCCGCCCTGGGTGGAGGAGATGATGCGCGATCTCACCGCGCTCGGCGGCACAAGCGTGCTGACCCTGCTGACGCTGGCGGTGATCTTCTTCCTCATCCTCACCCGCAAGCGTCATGCGGCACTGCTCGTGGCGGTGTCGGTGGCGGGCGGCACGATCCTGTCGCAGGGCCTGAAATGGGGCTTCGACCGCCCCCGGCCGGACCTCGTGCCCCATGGCATGTCGGTCTATTCCCAGAGCTTTCCCTCGGGCCACGCCATGCTCGCCGCGGTGGTCTACCTGACCCTCGCGGCCCTGCTCGCCCGCACGCAGAAGCGCACGCGGGTGAAGCTGTTCCTCCTGGGTGGGGCGGCGGCGATCACCGTCATCGTCGGCATCAGCCGCATCTATCTGGGCGTGCACTGGCCCACCGACGTGGTCGGCGGCTGGGCGCTTGGCGCCGCCTGGGCTTCCACCTGCTGGCTCGTCATGCTGTGGCTGCAGCGCAAGGGCGAGGTGGAAGGAGAGGCGAACGGGTCGGGCGCCTCTCCTGGGGACTGAATCAGTCGAACAGGCTGGAGACCGATTCCTCATGCGCGGTGCGGGCGATGGCCTCGCCGATGAGGGTGGCGATGGAGACGACGCGGATGTTCCGCGCCACCCGCACGGCCTCGGTGGGCAGGATGGAATCGGTGATCACCAGTTCCTTGAGCTTGGACGCGGTGACGCGCGCCACCGCGCCGCCGGAAAGCACGCCATGGGTGATGTAGGCGGTGACTTCCTTGGCGCCGCGGGCGAGCAGCGCATCCGCCGCGTTCACCAGCGTTCCACCCGAATCGACGATGTCGTCGACCAGGATGCAGGAGCGGCCCTCCACATTGCCGATGACGTTCATCACCTCGCTCTCGCCCGGCCGCTCGCGGCGCTTGTCGACGATGGCGAGCTGGGCATCGATGCGCTTGGCGAGCGCGCGGGCGCGGACCACGCCGCCCACGTCCGGCGAGACCACCATGACGTTGGAGGTGTCGAACCGCTCCTTGATGTCCCGCACCATCACGGGCGCGGAATAGAGGTTGTCGGTCGGGATGTCGAAGAAGCCCTGGATCTGCCCGGCATGCAGGTCCAGCGTCATCACGCGGTCGGCGCCGGCGTGGGTGATGAGGTTGGCGACCAGCTTCGCGGAGATGGGCGTGCGCGGGCCGGGTTTGCGGTCCTGGCGGGCGTAGCCGAAATAGGGCAGCACCGCCGTGATGCGCTTGGCCGAGGCGCGGCGCAGCGCATCGATGATGATGAGCAGCTCCATCAGGTGGTCGTTGGTCGGGAACGAGGTGGATTGCACCACGAACACGTCCTGTCCGCGCACGTTCTCCTGAATCTCGACGAAGATCTCCATGTCCGCGAAGCGGCGGACCACCGCCTTGGTGAGCGGCGTCGCAAGATAAGCGGCGATGGCTTCAGCGAGCGCGCGGTTGGAATTGCCCGCGACGAGCTTCATGGGACCGTTCTCCGCTGACATTGGGACGCTCCGCCCGGCACCGGGCCTGATCGAAGGGTCGGAAACGAGACTTGTCCGGCTCTGATAGGCGGCCCGTCACAATGTTGTAAAGAGCCACGGCGTGGCAGAAGGCGGGGCCACCCCATCGTCCGCGTCGGCTGTTGCTGGAATGTCGTGCCGCCCGGTCAGTTCGCGGCGTATCCGAGGACCGTGCCGGACGTTTCGAGGGCCGCCACGGGCACTCCGGCGGGGTCGGGCCGGATCGCAGGCTCCGACGCCGCGGGCTTCTCCTCCTGCGCCGCCGGTGCGGCGGCGGTGGCCGTGGCAACGGGGGCGGGCGCCGTGCCGCCGACGCCGAGCGTCTCGGCGAGGCTGGCCATGGACTTGTCGGCGATGCGGGCGAGCACCTTGTCGTCGCAGGCGGCCCAGCCGTCCGAAACCTTGCCCTTCACCCGTCCGGCCGGCTCTTCGCCGGAAAGCCGGGCGACGCGGTTCTGGTTGCGGTCGTACACGTCCCAGGCATAGGCCACCGTGGCGCTGCCCTTCTGGACGTGCATGGCGAGGTAGCCCTTGACCCGGTAGGCGGCACCGCTGGAGCGGGAGGCCACAGCCACGCGCCGCGTCTCCGCCTCGGAATTGAGCTGGCCCACAAGCTTTTCGAAGGTGGCCTGGGGCGGCCCGTCGATGCTGTCGAAGGCGACCGCGCCGCCACTGCCGGAACTCGCCATGCCCGAGCCGTCGGTCTGGCAGGCGCCGAGGGCGAGGCACAGGGCCAGCCCGGCAAGGCGAAGTGGGGAGATGACGCGGCGTGCGGCGCGGGAAAAGCCCGCGTGTTCGGCTGCTGCGTCCTGAACCACTGCCTCTGATACCCGCATGACGGTTCCCGGCGTTGAGCTTGTCGCCGAAGGGGTAGCGGGAAATGGCGGGCGGGTCCAGAAAAACGGTTAAGGTGCGGTTAACGGCTGCAGGAAATGCCGGAAGGGCAGCGCCGGCCGCGTGATGTGGTTGATGGCTCCTTAAGCCTTGTCCTGCCTCAGTCCAGCGACTGGAGGAGACCGAGCAGGCGCACTGAGCCCTCCGGCCACGGTCCGTAGCCTGCATCTGCATTGATATGCCCCGCGTCGCCCGCATCGACGATCGCCGCGCCCCAGTCGAGCGCGAAGCCTTCGGCGCGGCGGTAGTCGCAGTAGGGATCAGTTCGGCTCGCAACCAGAACGGAGGGGAAGGGCAGGGGCGCCGTGGGCACCGGGGCAAAGCCGGCGATGGCGGGGTCGATGTCTGCCCGATGGAGGTCAGGCGGGGCAACAAGGAAGGCCGCCCTCACCTTGCCCGCCGGCAGCAGCGGCACGGCATGGATGAGGGTGGGCACCCCGAGGGAATGGGCGATCACCACCACCGGCTTTTCCGCTGCCGTTACCGCCTCGGCGAGGCGGCGCGGCCACTCGTTCGGGTCGGGCCGGTCCCAGTCGGCCTGCATCACCCGCCGGGCGGCGGAGAGGCTGCGCTCCCATCTGCTCTGCCAGTGGTCGGGACCGGAGCCCTGCCAGCCGGGGACGATGAGCAGGACGGCATCGGAGGATTTCATTGGCATTTCCGCAACGTCAGGCGAGGGTAATGGCGGCCATCAGCCGGCCGTAGTCCGGCTCCTTGCGGTGGGTGGTCCGGCGATAGGAGAAGAAGCGCTCTTCGTCCGTATAGGTGTCGAGGCCGAGGTCTTCCACCTGCCCCACGCCCGCCTGCTCCAGCCTGAGACGGATGAAGCCGGGCAGGTCGAACAGAGAATGATGCGCCCGGTCGGCGGGGGCGAAGAAGCGGGCGAAGCCCTTGTCCTCGGCGAGGAAACGCCCGACGAACTCCTCGCCCACCTCGTAGCTCGGCTGGCGGATCAGCGGCCCGATGACGGCGCGGATGTCGGCCCGCCGCGCGCCCAGTTCTTCCATGCGGGCGACGGTCGCGGCGACGATGCCCCCCACCGCCCCCTTCCACCCGGAATGGGCGGCGGCCACCACCCGCGCGCCGGGATCGGCGAACAGGATCGGCCCGCAGTCGGCGATGGAGATGGCGGCGGCGATGCCCGCCGTCGCGGTGACGACCGCATCGGCCTTGGGCGCGGTCTCGCGGGTCCACGGCTCGGTGGCCACGACCGCGTGGGCGGAATGGACCTGCCAGCAGGCGAGGAGATGCGTGGGCGCAACGCCCAGTGCCTCGGCCATGCGGGAACGGTTCTCCGCCACGGCAGCGGGATCGTCATTGGAACCGGTGCCGCCGTTGAGGCTGTGATAGATGCCCTGCGAGACGCCGCCCCGCCGGATGAAGAAGGCATGGCGGATGCCGGGCAGGGCGCTGAGCAGGGGCGCCTCGATCTTCATCGGTTGAACTCCTCGGACGGGTCGAACGCGGGCGGCGTGCCAAGGTGAGGATGGGCGAGCGCGAGCACCTTGAACAGCCGCCCCATCTCGCCATCCCCCGTTCCGGCGAGGCGGCGCGCTGCGGCGGCGACGGCGGCCGCTGCATTGGGCGCCGCATTGCGCATCAGCCGGTCGGCACGCGCGGCAAGGCCGAGGCGAGCAAGGAAATCGCCCTGCTCCAGCGGCCCGAACGCCTTCAGGCCGGCCTCCCGCCCCAACAGGGCAAGGCGGGCGAAATCCACATGGGCGGTGAGATCGGCCTCGCCGGGATCGGCAAGGGGATCGGCGAAGCGGTGGGCCTTGAGCGCTTGCAATGTGTCGCCATGGCCGCCGGCATGGCCGTAATCGATGGCGAGGGCGATCCCCCCCTCGGCCGCGATGCGCCCGGCAAGCGCGCGCGGGGGGCCGCTCTCCATCACTTCCAGCACGGCGCCCGGCGCGGGCGGCGGCAGGTGGGCGGCGCGGGCCGGCGCCATGCGGGAGGGGGCGGTGTCGAGGCCGAAGGTGAGTTGTCCCTGGGCATCGATGCCGACCTTGCGCTCATGCCAGCCCGCGTCGGTCCATATGTATTGATCTACCGGCAGGGCATCGAAGAACTCGTTGGCAAGCACGATAGCCGGCCCGGCGGGCACGTCCTCGATCCTGGCGTGCCATGAGACCCGCTCGCCGGTCCGCTCCTCATGCGCCGCGAGCTCACGCGCCTGCGCCTTGCGCAGCACCGGGCTCGTCTCCACCAGATGGATGCGCGCCGCTGCGCCGAACGCCGGAACGAGGCGCGCCGCGCGCAGGGCATCGGCCATGAGGGTGCCGCGGCCGGGGCCGAGCTCCACCAGCCGGAACGGGTCGGGTATGCCCATCTGCTGCCAGGCAGCCACCGCCCACAGGCCGATCAGCTCGCCGAACATCTGACTGATCTCGGGGGCGGTGGTGAAGTCGCCACGCGCGCCGAGGGGATCACGCGTCACATAATAGCCGTGCCGGGGATGGCCGAGGCAGAGAGCCATGTAGCGGCTGACGGGCATGGGGCCCTCGGCGGCGATCAGCAGCCGGATTTCCTCTTCGAGCGGCGTGGTCACGGCGCCGGCTTGCGCTTCAGCGCGTAAAGGAGCAGCCCGAGCCCGGCCAGCACCAGCGGCACCGAAAGCCACATGCCCATGGTGGTGCCGAAGGCGAGATAGCCGAGCTGCACGTCCGGCTCGCGGAAGAACTCGCCGATGATGCGGCCGATGCCGTAGCCCATGCCGAAGATGCCAGCGGCGACTCCGGGGCGCTTCAGCTCACCGCTGCGCACCACCAGAAGCATGATGAGAAAGAGGACGATGCCCTCGAGCCCCGCCTCGTAGAGCTGGCTCGGATGGCGCGGCAGCGGCCCGCCGTGGGGGAAGACGATGGCCCAGGGCACATCCGCCGGCCGGCCCCACAGCTCCCCATTGATGAAATTGGCGAGGCGGCCGAAGAACAGCCCGATGGGCGCCACGACGGCGGCAACGTCCAGCATCGAGAAGACCGGGATGCCGCGGGAGCGGGCGAACAGCACGAGGGCGAAGAGCGTGCCCGCCAGCCCGCCGTGGAACGACATGCCGCCCTTCCACACCGCGAAGATGTCCGCCGGGTTCTGGGCGAAGAAGGCCGGATTGTAGAACAGCACATAGCCCAGCCGGCCGCCGAGGATCACACCCAGCGTCGCCCAGAACAGCGCATCGTCGAGATCCTGCGGCGTCATGGGCGAGGTGCCGCCCCACAGAGCCGGCCGGGAGACCAGCCGCCGCGCCAGCAGCCAGCCGATGACGAGGCCGGCGATATAGGCGAGCGCATACCAGCGGATGGCCAGAGGGCCGACCTGGATCAGCACGGGATCGATGGCGGGGAAGGGCAAAGCGAGGGTGGGCATCGTTTCCCCGTATGGCGGCACCGGCGCCGTCATGTGCCGCGACCGGCCGGAGCGCGTCAAGCCGCTGGCGTGGGCGCCTTGGGTCGCGTCATGATTTCCCTTAAGTCATGTGGTGGCTCGGGGGCGAAACCGGAGGAGCAAGCCGCGGAAGCGCGGACTCTCAAGCGCAGTCACGAGGGCGAGGATGCGCTCCTCATTTCGCGCCAGCGCCAGCCGCACGGTACTTGGGGTGAGCCATTCTGGATCGGCTACAGTCGGGAAGGCTGGCGGCAGCGACCGTGGGAGGTAATCGTGCAATGTTGCGCTGCACCCTTGCGTCCTGCGCTCCCTGCCGCCATGTTCGGCCCACCGGTCTTGCCGGATCGATTTTGCCGTGACGGCACGCAGCTGCTTGGCCTCAGGAGGCTTCCATGACCCAGACCACCGGCCGCCTTTTCGACGAGATGGCGCGTCTCGTGAACGACGCCGCGGGCGTGGCCCAGGGGGTCCGCCGCGAGGCCGAGACGGTCATGCGGTCGCAGATGGAGCGCTTCCTGCGCGACATGGACCTTGTGAAGCGCGAGGAATTCGAGGCTGTGAAGGACATGGTCGCCGAGGCCCGCATGGAGAATGAGCGCCTCTCCGCCCGCATCGCCGTGCTGGAGGCGAACCTGCGCATCCACACCCATCCCACGGCTTCCGGCCCCACCGGCCCGGAGACCGAAGTGCCCGGCGGAGCTGCCTGACACCTTCCGCAGCGGAATATTCGGCGACATCCCGCCCCTGCGACAAAAGGGCACTGAACGGGTGGCGCACACACAATCTGTCGTAGCGGGGTAAACTTTACCCGCGATATACTGATTTTCGTGGCGATTCGGAGCCAGTTCGTCGTAGCGCTCGGATACGACGGGGCGCAGCCTCGCCAGGATGCTCTCTTGAAGGACACGCTCTTTCGGGACATGTCCTGACGGCGAGCCTCCGAACGGCACGCCGCCTGCGCATGCCCTGGCTACTGTCTGCCCGTGGCCTGTCACACGGAGTGCCGCTTTCGACCCTCTCCGCGTTCCTCACACCGCGAGGTCGAGGCCATGTCTCTCATCGACATCGAAGCCGATACGCCGGCGAACCCCGTTGATCTCGTGGAGCAGCTCGCTGCTCTGCGTGATTGGTCGTTCGAGCGCTCCGACGAAGACGAGATCACCCTCTCGCTCGCCAGCCGCTGGACGGACTGCCATGTCTCGTTCCAGTGGATGGATGAGCTTGAGGCGCTCCACGTGGCCTGCGCCTTCGACTTCAAGGTGCCGGAGGGGCGTCGCCCCGAGGTGCTGAAGCTCCTCGCTCTCGTCAACGAGCAGATGTGGCTGGGCCATTTCGACATGTGGTCCCAGGAAGGCGTCATCATGTTCCGCCATGCGCTCGTGCTGGCGGGCGGCGCCACCGCCTCGGACCGGCAGTGCGAGGCCATCCTCGATGCCGCCGTCGATGCGGTCGAGCGCTACTATCCCGCCTTCCAGTTCGTGGTCTGGGCCGGCAAGACCGCCCGCGAGGCCATGGACACGGCCATGTTCGAGACTGTCGGCGAGGCCTGAGCCGCGCCACCAGGGCCGGCGGCAGCCGGCCCTCCGGGTCCATGCTTTGGGTGCGATCCCCGCCGCCGGTGTGGCGCGGGGCGTGAGCCTTCTCTATGTGATGTCCTCTGCGGGGCCCGCGGGCGCGGACGTGCCTGCAGAACGGTCCGGTTCAAGAGGCGGTCATGAGCGAGAGCGTGCTGAAATCCCTGTCTGGTCCGGTGGTGCTGCTTGGCTGCGGCAAGATGGGCTCGGCCATGCTGGAAGGCTGGCTCAAGCTGGGGCTCCCGGCGGACAAGGCCGTGGTGCTCGATCCCAACCTGACGGCCGAAACGGCGTCGGCGCTCGTGGCCAAAGGTGTCTCGGTCAATCCCGCGCTAGACACTATCGCGGCGCCGTCGGTCCTGCTCCTCGCGGTGAAGCCGCAGGTCGCCCCCCAGGCGCTGCCGGCGGTCGCTTCGCTGGTGAAGCCGGGCACCCTTGTCGTCTCGGTGATGGCCGGGCGTACCATGGCATTCATGGGCGACATCTTCGGCGCGAATGCCGCGATCGTCCGCTCCATTCCCAACACCCCCGCCGCCATCGGTCGCGGGGTGAGCGTCGCGGTGCCCTCGCCGGGCGTGACACAGGCGCAGAAGGATCTCACCGCCGCGCTGCTCGGCGCCATCGGTATCGTCGAATGGATCGATGACGAGGCGCTGATGGACGCGGCGACCGCCGTCTCCGGCTCCGGTCCCGCTTATGCTTTCCTTCTCGCCGAGGTGATGGCGCAGGCGGGCGCGGCCGCCGGTCTGCCGGCGGAGCTCTCGGCCCGCATCGCCCGCGCGACTGTGGCCGGCGCGGGGGCATTGATGGACCAGTCCGATCTTTCTGCCGCGACGCTTCGCCAGAACGTGACCTCGCCGGGCGGCACTACCGCGGCAGCGCTGGCCGTTCTCATGGATGAAGGCCGCGGCTTTCCGCCCCTGATGGTGGAAGCCGTCGCCGCCGCCACCCGGCGCGGCAAGGAACTCGCCGGCTGAGGGCATCGTCTCTTAACGAGGAGTAGGGCCATGACTGCGGAGACCGCGCGCGAGGCCTGCCTGCGCAGATTTCTCGATCTTTTGGCCAAGAAGCCGTTTCGCGCCGTCTCGCTGTCCGAAGTAGCCGCGCATTGCGGCGTGCCGCTGGCGCAGATGCGCGCGTCGTTCGCATCGACCGATGATCTCCTCGCCGCCTTCTTCCGAACCACCGATCGGCAGGTGCTCGCCGAGGGCGGTCCGGACAGCGACGATCTGGCGGGGGAGGGGCCGCGCGAGCGGCTGTTCGAAGTGCTCATGCGCCGCCTTGATGCGCTGGAGCCCCACCGGGAGGCCGTGCGCGGCCTCTCCCGCTCCGCCCGCCGCGATCCGGCGCTCGCGCTCACGCTGCTGCGTCTCTCCGAGGGCTCCCAGCGCTGGATGCTGGCGGCGGCGGGCATCGATTGCGCGGGCCTGTCCGGCAGCGTCAGGGCCAAGGGGCTGGCTGTTCTGTTCGCCCGCGTGCTCGATACCTGGCTGAAGGACGAGGATCCCGGCCTGGCGCCCACTATGGCTGCGCTGGATCGCGAGCTGGAGCAGGGCGGCAAGCTGCTCGGGATGCTGGACGATCTCGCCTATATCGCCATCCCCTGGCGCAAGCGTCGCGCCTCGTCCCAGCCCGCCGACGCTCCGGCGGAGGAGCCCGCGTCCGCCGCCTGAGGCGGGCCGCCCCACCTTGCTCCCGGAACGACGGCCTGCCATGGGTCAGGCATGAGCGCCCCCCGCGAAGAGCCCATTGCCCTCTATATCGACGCCGACGCCTGCCCGGTGAAGGAGGAGGCGTACAAGGTCGCCTTCCGCCACCATATCCGCGTGCTGGTGGTGGCCAATGCGCCGCTCATGGTGCCGCGCCATCCTTTGGTGGCGCGGGTCATTGTGCCCGCTGGCCCGGACGCGGCGGATGACTTCATCGCGGCCCGTGCCTCGCGCGGCGACGTGGTGGTGACCGCCGATGTGCCACTCGCTTCCCGCTGCGTTGCCGCCGGGGCCTCCGTGATCGCGCCGGACGGGCGGCCCTTCACCGCCAATTCCATCGGCATGCAGCTCGCCACCCGGAACCTGATGGAAGAGCTGCGTTCGGCCGGTGCCGTCACAGGAGGTCCGAAACCGTTCTCGCCGCGCGCCCGGTCCGAATTCCTCTCCGCCCTCGATCTCGCCATCGTGCGGCTGAAGCGGGCCGGCTTCCGTCCCGCGCCGCCACCCGAGGCCGGGTAGCGATCAGAAGCACTCTTCCTCCAGCCTTTTCAGGTCGGTCAGCGCGACTTCGTCGTCGTGCTCCTCGAATAGCTCGACCATGTAATAGACGTGGGAATGGAGCAGCAGCAGCTTGTCGCAGATGGTGGCGCCGCCTGCCTCGGCGGCCGCCAGACGGGACTTGAAGCGGTCCCAGAAGGCGTTGCCATGGGCTGGGTCGTCGATGTAGCGAAATAGGTGCTTGAGCACCACCTTCATGTTCCCTTCGAAATCGATCCCCTGGAACGTCAGGTAGCGGTCCGGCGCTTCGAGCGCGAAGGGCAAAGCGGGAAAGCCGGCGGCAGCTTCGGTCATGCATCGTCCTCCATCGGGCGCCGAAGCGCGTCGAGGAGACCATGGGCGGTGAAGGGAGCCGGCTTCAAAGCGGAAGGCGCGGCCCACAAGCGTCCTGCGCCAACGGCATCAGGGCTGCACGAACGGCGGTCGGCGCCGCGCCTCAGACCCCCAGCCGCCGCCGGATATCCTCCACCTTGCCCCGGCTGACCGGAACCCGTGTCTCGCCGGCATCCGCCATGACGAGATGCCAGCCGCCGTCCTCACGCGCGGCGGCGCGGACGTGGCGCATGTTGACGAGAAAACGCCGATGCACGCGCACGAACTGCGCTGGATCGAGCCGGCGCTCCAGATCGGCGAGCGGCCGCGGGCAGAAGGCGGAGAAGGTGGCGGTGCGCGCCTCCGCATAGTGTCCCTGCGCCACCAGGAAGGCGACTTCGGTCACGTCGATGAGGCTGATGACATCGCCCTTGCCGCGCACCAGCGGGAGTTTCATCAGGGGGCACAGGGCCGCCATGGCCTCCGCGCCCGCCACCGCCAGCCCCTCCACCTCCAGATCGGCCCCGGCGGTGCGGCCCATCATGGGCGCCTCGACCAAGGCGTGGATCATCATAAGGAAACCGTCGGGCGAGGCGTCCGGTGTAGCCTCGAGCCGGCTGACCTTGGCGACTAGCGTGCCCATGGCGGTGGTCACCACGAGGGAAGAGGTGCCGTCCTGCGAGGCGCGGGCGCGCTCGATGAGAAAAGCCACCTTGTCCCGCGCCTCGCCGGGATGGAGCGAGAGGATATCCACACCCGCGAGCCGCTGCCCCGCCGGCGCGAGCAGCCGCAGCGCCACCGGATTGACCGAGCGGATGCGCAGATCCGTGTCGAGCAACACCACCCCCACCGGCGTGCGCTGGAGGCGGTATTCAAATGACTGTGCGGCGGCGAGAGACGGGTTCGCGCGGGATGTGACGGCCATAACTCCCGATCCGGTGCCCCATCGGGCGGGGGTATCCTACGCCGGGCGGCCCCCATGCCAAGGCCGAGCCGCCTCAAAAACGCCCGTTTGCCACGATGAGGCCGCATGGATACTTTACGCGCCCTCGTCCCGGTGCGGCGTCGCCGGCAAGGTCCTGCTTCGGCAGGCCATCCCCAAGTCCTGGATCCCGAAGCTCTCAGCTCATGACCGACATTTTTCACGAGATCGAGGAAGACCTCCGGCGCGATCGCCTGCGCAAGCTCTGGGACCGTTTCGGCGGCGTCATCATCGCCGCGTGCGTGCTGGTGATTCTCGCCGCTGCGGGCTGGAGCGGCTACCAGTACTGGCGCCATGAGCAGGCGGTGAAGGCCAGCGAGGCCTATGAGAGCGCCGTCGCCCTGTTCGATGCCGGCAAGATGCAGGAGGCCGAGGCCGCCTTCGCCGGCATCGCCAAGAGCGGGCCGGCCGGCTATCGCACCCTTGCTCTGTTCCGCGCCGCTGCCGCCGCCACCGCCCGCGACAAGGCGGCCGGCATCGCCGCCTTCGATGCCATTGCCGCCGACAATTCCGTGCCGCCGCTCGCCCGTGACCTCGCTTTGGTGCGCGCCGCCCTGCTGGTGGTCGATACGGCCGGCCTGCCGGAGGTGAAGCAGCGCATCGGCGGCATCGCCACCGGCGCCGGCCCGCTGCGTCATTCGGCGCGCGAGACGCTGGCGCTGGCTGAGCTGAAGGCCGGCGACCTTGCCGCCGCCAACAAGACCGCCACCGATATCACCACCGACAGCGAGACCCCGCCCGGTGTCCGCTCTCGGGCCGAGCTCATCCGGCGGCTCACCGCCTCGGCCACCGCCCCCGCGGGTGAAGTGGCCGCCGGCAGCGCGCCGACCCAGTGAACCCCTGTGAGGAGCTGCATGACCGCGACGCGCATGAGGAGGACAAGCTTGATGATGGCACGCCCTGTCACCCGCAGCCTGCGCCTCGCGCTCGCGCTCGGCCTCGCCTTGACGGCCGCCGGCTGCGAGACGCTGGAGAACCTCAACCCGTTCGACCAGAAGAAGCCGCCGGTGCCGGGCGCACGCACGCCTGTGTTCCCCAACGGGGTGCCCGGCGTCGACTATTCGACCGGCCTCGGCCAGCCGAGCAACGCCAACGCCCCCATCGACAATCTGCCGGCCACCCCTCCGAAGGGCCAGCCGCAGCAATGATCCCTCAGACCTGAAGCCGACCGCCGGCCGCGAGCCCATTTCATGACCTTTTCCCTGGCCATCGTCGGGCGTCCCAACGTCGGCAAGTCCACCCTGTTCAACCGCCTGGTGGGCAAGAAGCTCGCGCTGGTGGATGATCGCCCCGGCGTCACCCGCGACCGCCGCGAGGGCGAAGGGCGGCTCGGCGACCTCACCTTCCGCATCGTCGACACCGCCGGCCTCGAGGAGGCGACCCCTGCGAGCCTGGAAGGGCGCATGCGCGCCCAGACCGAGGCTGCCATCGGCGATTGCGACGCCATCCTCTTCATGATCGACGCCCGCATCGGACTGACCCCGACCGACCGCGCTTTTGCCGATCTCGTGCGCAAGGCCGGCAAGCCGGTCATCCTCGTCGCCAACAAGAGCGAGGGGCGGGGCGGCGAGGCCGGGACACTGGAAGCCTTCGGCCTCGGCCTCGGCGACCCCATCCCGCTCTCCGCCGAGCACGGCGAGGGCCTCTCCGACCTCTACGACGCCATCTGCGACGCTCTGCCTGAGCAGACGCGGCTGGAGGAGGACGAAGAGGAAGAGGACGACGCGGACGAGATCCCCGCCGAGGGGGAGGCCGAGCCCGAGAAGCCGCGCCGGCCCATCAAGGTGGCGGTGCTCGGCCGGCCCAATGCCGGCAAGTCCACCCTCATCAACAAGCTGCTCGGCGAGGATCGCCTTTTGACCGGCCCCGAAGCCGGCATCACCCGCGATTCCATCTCGGTGAACGTCACCTATGCCGGCATTCCGCTGGAGGTGTTCGATACCGCCGGGCTCCGGAAGCGCTCGCGCATCGACGACAAGCTGGAGAAGCTCTCCGCCGCCGACGCCCTGCGCGCCATGAAGTTCGCCGAGGTGGTGGTGATCCTCATCGACGCCACCCGTCCGTTCGAGGAGCAGGACCTGCGCATCGCCGATCTGGTGGCGCGCGAGGGCCGGGCCCTCGTCATCGGTTACAACAAGGCGGACCTCGTGCCGCGCGGCGGCCTCGCCACCCGGTTGCGCGAGGAGATCGACCATCTGCTGCCGCAGGTGAAGGGCGTACCCATCGTCCCCCTCTCCGGTCTCATGGGTCATGGTCTCGACAAGCTGGTGGCGGCCATCGCGAGCGCCCACAAGGTGTGGAACAAGCGTGTCGCCACCAATCCGCTCAACCGCTTCCTCCAGCAGGTGACGGAAAATCATCCGCCGCCGGCGGTGTCCGGGCGGCGGATCAAGCTGCGCTACATGACCCAGCCCAAGGCGCGCCCGCCGTCCTTCGTGCTGTTCTGCTCGCGCACCGATGCCGTGCCGGAGAGCTATATTCGCTACCTGGTGAACGGCATCCGCGAGACCTTCGATCTGCCCGGCGTGCCGATCCGGCTGACTCTGCGCGAGAAGGACAACCCCTACGCGGAATGAGCCTTTGTCACGCTCAGGCGCCGCGCGGGGCTGGGTGCCACGCTCAAACGCCGCGCGGGCTTGAGGGGCCTCAGCCCTTTAGAAAGGCGACCTGATCGAAGATCTCGCCGAACTGGGTGCCGACGCAGTCGGGCTCCGGGTGCTTCACCGGAACCGGTCCCACCGCCGCATCGAAGATGTCCGGCCGGTAAACCCCCATGGCTTCGCGCGCGGCATCGGCGGCGAATTCGCCCTGACCAGCGGCGACGATCTGGGCATACATCCACAGCGCATGGTCCGGCGCCGGCCGGTTGGCGCCATCGCGGTTGAGCACCAGATAGTCCGGATGCGACCTGAGCACCCCGCCCGGCGCGGTGTGGAGCCGGCCGTCCAGCGTGCGGCGGAGGATGTCGGCGGGCAGGTTGAGGTGGCGGGGCTCGCCCAGCAGCTTGGCAAGATCCTCATGGTTGGCCGGGTCTTCGCACCAGCGCGCAGCGACGTAGAGTGCGCGGACGAGCCGGTGCAGAACCTCCGGCTCGGCATTGGCGAAGCGGGCGTGGACGCCCAGCACCTTCTCCGGCACCCAGCCGAACAGCTCGGCGCCCAGCACTGCGATGCGGCCAACGTCTGAATCGACCGCCACCGAATTCCAGGGCGAGCCCACCGAGAAACCGTGGATGAGCCCGCCGCGCAGGCTTTCCGCCATGAAGGGCGGGGGCACCACCACGAGCCGCACGTCGCGGTCCGGGTCTACCCCGCCGGCCTTCAGGAAATGGCGGATAAGGTAGGTGTGGGTTGAGAAGGAATAGACCGCGGCGAACACCAGCGGGTCACGCCCCTCCGCCTTCCTCTGCCGCACCACCTTGCCCAGCGCCAGCGCCGCTCCGGGGGCGGTGGCGAGGTCTTCGCCCACCTCGCCCATGGCGGCATAGACGTGCTTGTCGATGGTGATGGCGCTGCCATTCAGGTTGAGCGCGAACGGCACCACCAGCGGCACCCGCACATGGCCGAGGCCGAGCGAGGAGGCGATGGCGAGCGGCCCCAGCATGTGGGCGCCGTCGAGGAGGCCGATATTCACCTTGTCACGGATGTTGGCCCAGGAGACCTCCTTGTGCAGGTCGATCTCGATGCCTTCGGCCATGGCGAAGCCGCGCTCCGCGGCGGCGATCAGCACGGCGGCGTCGGTCAGGGGGATGAAGCCGATGGCGAGGCGTCTCATCGCAGAAGCTCCGCGGCGGTGATGATGGATTGGGCGATGTCGACGATGCGCTTCTTCTCGTTCATGGCCGTGCGGCGCAGGAGGTGATAGGCGGCCTCCTCGTCGATGCCCTTCATCTTCATGAGCAACATCTTGGCCCGGTCGATGGCCTTGCGCTCTTCCAATTGGGTCTTCGCCTCCTCCAGCTCCGCCTTGAGGCGGGCGAAGGCGCGGAAGCGGGAGATGGTGGTCTCGAGGATCGGCTTCACCCGCTCCTTGCGCAGCCCGTCCACCACATAGGAGGCGACGCCCGCCTCGATGGCGTCCTCGATGGTCTTGCTGTCGGTCTGGTCCACGAACATGGCGACCGGCCGCTTCACTTCGCGGCTCACCTGGAACATCTGCTCGATGGTGTCGCGGGAGGGATCTTCGAGGTCGATCAGGATCACGTCCGGATCAATGGCGTAGATGCGCTCCAGGAGATTGTTGCGGCCGGTGATGCGCAGCACCGTCTCGAAGCCCGCCTCCTTGAGGCCCTCCTCCAGGATGGCGGCGCGCACGTCGCTCTCGTCGACGATCACGATCCTGAGGGTAAGGTCGTTCGCCATGGGTGTCCGGGCTGGGGCTGTCCGCTGGGGCTGACGGACTCGTACGATACCTCACCTTCCGGAGCCGGTGCGGTCAAGCCTTCCCGTGCGCCACGTTGCGGGCACCTGCGCGCCCCGCGCCATGGACCTTACCCCGAAGTCCTTCTAGAACGCGCGCGGTGGAGCACGGCGGCAGGCCGGCCTGCGGCGATCCGCTCCAGTTCGTTCCCGTCCCGGCCGTCGCCCCGCCGGGTCCTTTGAAGGCGTCCATGCGCGACCTTGCCGACTACGCCCCCGCCGAGTGGCTCGCGTTGACCCCGCTCGCCCACCGGCTGCGGCGCGCCCGCAACCTGCTGGTGGATCGCATCTATGCCCGGCGGCAGGCGCCGGGGCAGGCGGAAGTGGTGGCGCGCATCGCCGCCGAGCGGGCGCCGGTCGTCGCTTTCACGGTGGCGTTCAACCTGCCGCAGGCGGTGGATTTCCTCGCCGACGCCATGGCGCGCTTCCTGCCCAGGACGCCGCTGGTGGTGTGCGACAATTCCACCGATCCCGCCGCCCGCACGGCCATCGCAGCGCTGTGCAGGCGGCGCGGGCTCACCTACTGCCCCTTGCCGCCGACGCCTTATCGCGGCGCGCGCAACGGCTCCCGCTCCCATGGGGTCGCGCTGAACTGGATCTACGCGAACCTCATCCGCCCAGCCGCGCCGCGCGCCTTTGCCCTGCTGGACCACGACCTCATCCCGCTGGAGCCGACCGACCTCGCGGGACGGCTCGCGGGCCAGCCGTGCTACGGCATGGTACGGGAGGGGGAGGGCAATGACGCCTGGTACCTGTGGCCGGGCTATTGCGTCTTCGATTTCGCGGCGGTGAAGGCTCTGCCGCTCGATTTCGGCACCGACACGCCGCTCACCCTCGACACCGGCGGGCAGAACTGGGGCGTGCTCTATCGCCACCTGGACCTTGCTTCGCTCCGGACGTCGAGCCGCCGGCGGGTGCACCTCGCGGATCCCGAAACAGGCGAGATGGAGCCCTTCCTGCTGGCCGACGGCTGGCTGCATGTGGGCGGCGCGGGTCATCGCGGCGGCGGAGCGGGCGCGCTCCAGCGGGTGCGGGAGGCCTATGAGGCCGATCCCGAGGGGCTGATTGCGCGCCTTCGGGCGAGCCCGGAGCGGCTCGCCGCCTGAAACCGGCGCATAAAAAAGCGCCGCCAGCTGGGCCGACGGCGCGTTTCACTCAACAGAAAGGTCCGCGCCTCACTCGGCGGCGGCGGGAGCCTTGGCGCCCTTGGTCCTCTTGACCTTACCATCGGCGGTGCGGTCCTGACGCTCGGCGATACGGGCCGACTTACCGCGACGGTCGCGCAGGTAATAGAGCTTGGCGCGACGCACCTTGCCGCGACGGACTACCTTGATGGAATCGATCAGCGGCGAATAGACCGGGAACACGCGCTCCACGCCTTCGCCGTAGGAAATCTTGCGGACGGTGAAGCTCTCGTTCAGGCCACCGCCGGAACGGGCGATCACCACGCCCTCGTAGGCCTGCACGCGGGTGCGCTCGCCTTCGACCACCTTCACGTTCACAATCACGGTATCACCGGGCTGGAACTCGGGAATGGCCCGCTTCTCGGCGAGCTTCGTCGCCTGTTCGGCTTCGAGCGTCTGGATAATGTTCATTGTCGCCAACCTCTTGGTGCCGCTTCGGAGCATGTCGCCCCGGCGCCACGTCGTGTCGTTTTAAGTTAAGGGACGCGGCTCCATACAGGAGAAAAGGGGCGCTGTCATTCCCTTTCCGTCGTGGATCCGTCACGCGCCGGGGGAAGAAGGTCCGGCCGGCGCGCGCGCGTGACGGCCTCCGCCTCGGCCTGCCGCCAGCGGGCGATGCGGGCATGATCGCCCGAGGTCAGTACCTCAGGGATGCCTTCCCCCTCGAACAGTTGCGGCCGTGTGTATTGCGGATATTCGAGCAGTCCGTGGGAGAAGCTCTCGTCCGTGCCGCTCTCCGCCTTGCCCATGACGCCGGGAATGAGCCGTACGCAGGCATCGAGCAGCAGCAGCGCCGCCGCCTCGCCGCCTGAGAGCACCACATCGCCCACGCAGACCTCCTCGAGGCCGCGCGCCGCGACGATGCGCTCGTCCACCCCCTCGAACCGCCCGCAGAGGATGACCGCACCCGGACCCGCCGCCAGCTCCCGCACGCGGGCTTGCGTCAGCGGGCGGCCGCGCGGGGTCATCAGCAGGCGGGGGCGGGGATCATCGGGCGGGGAGACGGCGTCGATGGCGCGGGCGAGCACATCGGCCCGCATCACCATGCCGGGGCCGCCGCCGGCGGGGGTGTCGTCCACCGAGCGATGGCGGTCGAGGGCTTGGTCGCGAATCTGCCACGCCTCCAGTCCCCACAGCCCGTTCGCCAGCGCGCGGCCGGCGAGCGCATGGCCGAGTGGGCCGGGGAACATCTCGGGATAAAGGGTGAGGACGCTGGCGCGGAAGGTCATGGGGTGAGATGGGCGCTGGGCGGGGCGGGAGTCAAATCTGCCTGCCTCAGCCCTCCTTGTCCTCGCCCGCCTCGGGCTCGGGGTCGCGGCGCTCGACGAAGGCCTCGGCGATGACCACCCGGCCCGCCTTCACGTCCACCACCGGCACGGCGTCGCGGGAGAAGGGCACCATGAGCGTCTTCGCCCGGATGCCGGGGAGGGCAGGGGCATATTCGAGGATGTCGCCGGCGCCGAAATCGTGCAGCGCGACAACGGTGCCGATGCGCGCGCCGGTCTCGTCCTCCACCGCGAGGCCGATCAGGTCCGCATGATAGAAGGTGTCCTCGTCCTCCGGCGGGGGCAATGCCTCGCGCGGGACATAGAGGTCCACATTTGTCAGCGCCTCGGCGGCGGTACGGTCGGCGACGTTGGCGAGGCGGGCGACGAAATGGTCCTTGGCCGCGCGCAACGCCGTGATGCGATAGCGGGTGCGGCCGGTGGCGTCGGTGAGCGGATCGTAATCGAGGATCGCGGCCGGATCCTCGGTGAAGACGAACAGCCGCACCTCGCCCCTCACGCCATGGGGGGCGCCGATGCGGGCGACGAGGACGCGGTCGGTCATCTGATCTCCGGTGCAGTGCGCCTTCAACGGGTTGGCGGCGGCGGCAGCGGCTCTAGCTCTTATGTCCGGCTTTGCCAAGCGGAAGGCCCGCGCCCCATCCGCCGCGCGGCGCTTTCGCGCTCCCCCGAGGCCCATCGGATGCTTGCCCGGCGGCGGCGGCTGATGCACCTTGCGCCCCCATGTCGAGCCATGCCCCCCAACCCATCCTCCTCGATGCCGTCCGCCTCTCCGGCCTTCTGGACCGCATCGCCGCCCGTATCGGCGCAGCCCATGTGCGCACCGACGCCCACGACCTCGCCCCCCATCTGGTGGAGGGGCGGGGCCTCTACCAGGGAACGACCCCTGCACTGGTCGAGCCTGCCAACACGGAGGAAGTCGCCTTCGTGGTCGCCGCCTGCGCCGAAGCCGGCGTGCCGGTGGTGCCGCAGGGCGGCAATACGGGCCTCGTCGGCGGGCAGGTGCCGTTCGGCGCGCTACTGCTCTCGCTGCGCCGGCTGAACCGCGTCCGCGACCTTGATCCGGTGGACCTCACCGTCGTCGCCGAGGCCGGCTGCACGCTGTACCAGGTGCAGCAGGCGGCAGAAGGGGCGGGCTGCCTGTTCCCGCTCTCCATCGGCTCGGAAGGCTCCTGCCAGATCGGCGGCAACCTCTCCACCAATGCCGGCGGCACGGCTGTGCTGCGCTATGGCAATATGCGCGAACTCACCTTCGGCCTTGAAGTGGTGCTGCCGGACGGGCGCATCTGGAACGGCCTGTCGCGCCTGCGCAAGGACAATACGGGCTACGCGCTGAAGGACCTCTTCATCGGCGCGGAAGGCACGCTCGGCATCATCACCGCCGCCGTGCTGCGCCTGTTCCCCGCGCCGCGCGCCCGGGCGACGGCGTTGCTCGGCATCGCGGATCCTGAGACCGCGCTTTCGCTGTTCCGCCGCCTGCGCAATGCCGCCGGTGACAGCCTCACCGGCTTCGAGATCATGCCGGACTTCGGCCTGGAGATCGTGCTCAAGCACATGCCCGGCTCGGTGCGTGCGCTGGCGGAGCGGCATCCCTGGTACGTGCTCGCGGAACTCACATCCACCCGTCCCAACGACGACCTGTCCCAGCTCGCCCTCGACACGTTCGAGGCGGCGTTCGAGGCGGGTGAGATCGAGGACGCGGTGGTGGGCTCCTCGGAAGCCCAGTGCGACGCCTTGTGGAAGCTGCGCGAGGACATGTCCGACGCGCAGAAGTTCGAGGGCGGCTCCATCAAGCACGATGTCTCGGTGCCCGTGTCCAAGGTGCCGTATTTCATCGCCGAGGCGAACCGGCTGTGCGAGGCGCACATGCCGGGCATCCGGATCTGCGCCTTCGGCCACATGGGCGATGGCAACATCCACTACAACCTCAGCCAGCCCGAAGGCATGGACAAGGCGGCCTACCTCGCCACCTGGGAGGAGTTCAACCGCATCGTCCACGATCTCGTGGCCTCGCTGGGCGGCTCCATCTCGGCGGAGCATGGCATCGGCATCCTCAAGCGCGAGGAACTGCCCATGTACAAGGACAAGGTGGCGCTGGAACTGATGGCGGCCATCAAGCGCGCCGTGGACCCGCGCGGCCTCTCCAATCCCGGCAAGGTGCTGCTGGATTGAGGGACGCATAAGGCGCGGCCCCTTCAGGGGCCGCGCCGTTTTCTTGTTTGTCCCCGCTCGGGCTTGTGGGACTTGGATCCTAGTCCGGCCGGCGGCGTACAGCGAAGGCGGTGCCGACCGCGAGGGCGAGGGCGGCAGCCGCGCCGGCGATCACCATGCGCGGATGATGGTGGTCGAGCATCAGGCCGAACAGCAGCGGCCCCACCAGTGAGCCGATGTCGAAGCCGGAATAGACGATGCCGAACACCTTGCCCGTCGCGCCGGCCGGCGCCGCCGTGCGCACGAGCACGTCGCGCGAGGGGGTGGTGAGGCCCATGAAAAAGCCCACCAGCGCGATCAGCCCCACGGTCACCTCCGGCGCCGTCTGAAGCCAGGCGGCGAGGAAACCGAACAGCGCAGCAGCGGCGAGGCCGCCCATGGCGATCTGGTGATGCTGGGCGGAGCGGTCCGCCACATGCCCGCCGATGGCGACGCCCGCGGTGTTGCCCACCTGGAACAGCGCCACGGCCAGCGTCGCCAACGCCACCGCCGCGCCGAAGCCCTCTTGCAGCGCGACGATGGAGAAGCTCTGCAGGCCGGAGAGGGCCACCGAGGTGAGGGTGAAATAGAGGAAGGCCATCAGCACCACGGGCATGGCCAGCACCTGCAGGAAAGAGATCGGCGCGCCTCCCGCTGCCGCGTGGGCGGTGCGTCCCGCCGGAGCGCGCAGCGGACCGCGGAAGACGGCGAGCAGGAGCCCCACCAGCAGCACCAGCAGCCCCATGGCGATGAGCGCCGTGCGCCAGCCGAAATGCGCGCCGATCGCGCCGGACACGATGGGCGACAGGCCGAAGCCGATGCTCCCCGCGATCACATGGGCGGCGAAGGCGCGCCCGAGCCGGGGCGCCGCAACCTTGTGGCTGAGGATGGAGAGGTCGGCCGGGTGATAGACCGAGTTGCCCAGGCCGGCGAGCGCGGCCAGCGGCAGCAGCAGCAGATAGGTGGGGGCAAATCCCATGGCGGCCGTCGCGGCACCTTGAGTGAGGATGCCCGCCAGAAGTAGCCGATCGGCGCCGAAGCGGTCCACCAGCACCCCGGCCGCCACCTGTCCGGCGCCCGAGAACAGGTAGAAGACGGACAGCACGAGCCCCAGCTCGATGAAGGAGACTTGGAGGTCGGCCCGCATCATGATGAAGAGCGGGGCGAGCGCGAGCTGGAGGAAATGGCTGCAGAAATGAGCGCTGCAGACGGCGCCGATGGAGGAAACCTCGGCCGCGGGCCAGCGGGCCGCGCGCGCTTCGATGGACATGACAATCCTCTCCGTCCCCGGCGGGGCACCGGGATCAGACCGGCACGGCTGCGCCGCCCCGGATGCTGCGTTTCCCCCTCTCTGGTCGGCGGGAGGCCGTTGCGCCGGCGCTTTCAGGCGTCAGCTGTCGACCTCCGGTGAGGGTTGGCTCCCTCGATGCTTCAGGCACGTGTTTCCAAGACCCTGCCGGGCACGCTTACCGCCTCGGCGCCCGGCACGCACGCATATTCTGCCGTGCGCCCGCACTGGCGAAGCATCAGGCGTCACACGGGGGCACGGTCAGCGGGTGCGACGCGGGCCGTGGCCGCCGAAGTAACGCAAGGTCAAACAGGTGATGTCGTCGGCCTGCGGCGCGCCGCGCTCGAAGACGTGCACCGCCGCCAGCACCCGCTCGTTGAGCTCTGCCACGGACCAGTCGGCGGCACCGCCGCGCAGCAGTTCCTCGACACGTTCCTCGCCGTAGGGCTGCTCGTCGATGTCGAAGGCCTCGGTCACGCCGTCCGTATAGAGGAAGAGCGTGTCGCCGGGGGCGAGGTGCAACTCGTGCTGCTGGTAGACGAAGCCTTCCAACACCGCCACCGCCATGCCGCCGGTGGAGGGCACGGTGGTGACCTCGCCGGAACGGGCGATCCGATAGGGCAGGTTGTGGCCGGCATTCACATAAGTGACCTTCCCCGAGGAGAGGTCCACCACGCCATAGAGCACGGTCACGAACAGCATCTGCTCGTTTTCCACCGCGAGCAGGTCGTTCAGGCGGCGGATACAACCCGCCGGCGAGCGCTCGAACAGCGCGGTCGAGCGCAGCAGGGTGCGGGAGATAGCCATGAACAGGGCGGCTGGCACGCCCTTGCCGGAGACGTCCGCCACCACGAAGCCGAGCGTGGTGTCGTCGACCATGAAGTAGTCGTAGAAGTCGCCGCCCACCTCGCGCGCGGGCGTCATCTGGCCATGCACGGCGACACGCGCATCCGGCGGGAATTCCTTGGGCAGGATGGCGAGCTGCACCTGACGGGCAATCTCCAGCTCCTGCTGGAGGCCGGCAAGCTTGGTCTTGGTGATGAGGGCCTCGCGCAGCTCCACCACCATGGACGAGAGGCGGGTGTGCTGCTCGACGATGCGCCGGGAGAGGTCGTGGAGCACGCGGGCGACGCGCTTCAGCTCGTCGTCATTCTCGTTCTCCTCGCCCTTGGCGAGGAGAGCCAGAACCTCCTCCCGGTCGGTCGGGTCGATGGCGTCGGCAAGCGCCTGCAACTCGCCGGAGATCACCACCTCCTGCCGCCGCCGCACCCGCTCGCGCTGGCGCCGGCTCTCGGCGAGAGCCTGCACGTTGCCGCGCAGTGCCACCACCGCCTCGGCGATGCGGCCGATCTCGTCATGGCCGGCATGACCCACCGTGACCGAGGTGTCGCCACGCGACAGGGCCTGCAGCACGTCGATGGCCGATTCCAGGGGCCGGAAACTGTACCAGAGGAAGACATTGAGACCGATGACGCCGAGCAGCACGAGGCCGATGGCGCCGGCCACGGCCGACTGGCGGATGAAGGCGGTCGCCTGCACCGTCTGGGTGGTATCTTCCAGACTCACAAGCGCGCCCACGGCGCTGCCGCTCACGTCCGCGATCGGAATGGAAGTGACGTTGTAGTTGCGCCCGTCCAGCAACAATTGCTCGGCGGTTGGGCGGCGCGGGGTGATGGAGACCTTGGCCCGTTCCCACAGGCGGAAATCGGTGCTGGCGACCACCCGCCCGCGCAGGGTGATGAGGGTGGTGGCGGCGCTGATGCCGCGGGCGAAGCGCTCCATGCCGAGCGCGGCGTCGCGCCCGAGTACCAGCACGGCCCGGCCGCGGCCTGGCAGTTCCACCGTGCGGGTGGTGATGACGATCACCTGTGAGCCGCTGATCTGCCGCAGCCCGGAGAGCACCTCTCCCTTGAGCGCCCGGTCGAGGCTGCCAGCGTCGAGGATGTAGCGGGCATTGGTGGTGCCGTCGCTGAAGACCACCTCGCGGTCGGCCGCCACAACCTCGAAATAGGTGGCCGGGTCGTCGATATCGATGCCGACCTCCCGGATCGCCGCGGCGATGCCCGGGCGGTCCGAGAAGCTCAGCGCGATGCGGAAGGGGGAGGAGGTGTCGATACGCTCGAGGATGCGGGCGAGATTGGCGGTCTGGAAGGCGACGATCTCCCGCCAGAGGACGGTCTGACCCTCAATGGCCAGCTCGCCCTCGCGGGCCTGGGCGACGCGGTCGCGCAGCACCGTGGCACCCCAGATGCCCAGCATGAGCACGGTGAAGCCGGTGGCGACGATGAGGGTGATGCGAGTCCGCAGCAGCATCACGACCCCCGCACCTTGTCGGCGCGGCCGGGCGGCGCCATCACCTCGCGCCGGACCCGTTCCACGTCCGGCCTGAGCCCGCCGTCGAAATCCACCGCCAGAAGCTCCTCCGCATAGGCCTCGAATACCGATCGGCGTTCGGCCACCCTCCGGTTGCCGTGTTCAAGTTCCCGGAAGGCCCGGCCCACCGCCCCCCGCGCACCTTGGCGACGGTGGTGCTGAATCATCACGTCGCGCTCGCCGTACTGGCCGTTCACCGCCTCGGCCAGGCCGTTGGCGAGGCGGGTGCGGGCACGCTCGAGCGCATTGCCCACCAGCAGGCCGGCGGCCAGCGCCGCCAGCGCCGCACAGACAGTCACCACCATCGCCGCCTTCAGGCCGATGTCGGCGAAGGAGGTGGCGAGGGCAGCGGGATTTGTGGTGACTTCCACCGCCGCCACCGTATTTCCGTCCACCACCACGGGAGCGCTCACCGAATCGGTGCCGGAATGCTCACCGATGGCGCTGCGGATCTCACGACCGTCCGATCCGCGCAGCACGATCTGGGTCAGGCCGGGGGTGCGGGTCAATGTCTCGGAGAGGTGCTGTTCCACGCCGGGAAGCAGCTTCAGGGGAATGCCGAAGCGTGCGGCCTTCTCGAACTGCTGGGCGAGGGTGCGGGCGACCGACGTGCCGATCACCAGCGCGTCGCGCCGCGCACTCTCCTCGACCCGGGCGCGATAGCCGTTGACGAGTACCGCCGCAGCAATGCCGCCGAAAACGAGGGTGAGGATAAGGGCGAATAGCCCGGTGACGAGGCGCGCGCGGCCGCTCTCGGCGATCTCAGGCCGCATCGTCGAGTGCTCCAAGCTGGCCAAGGCCGCGGTCGACCCGCGCCTCGGCATCGCGCCAGCTCTTCACTGTGGCCTCGGCAAGGGGCGCAAGGCCGCCATCGTCGCCGGTGGACCCGCCTTCCCCGCGCAGCACCTTTGCCACCCGGTCGAACGGGCGCGTCAGCACGTGGACGAACGCCACGGCGGCAATGATGGCGGCAATGGACGCGGCAAGCGAAAGCACCCCCGTGCGGATCAGAAGGTCGAGGCCGAGCCGGTCCGCGCGGGCACTGCGCGCCTCGTCCGACACCGTGACCGAGATGCCGCCGGCAACACCGAGGTCGTTCTCGAAGCGGGTGCCGAACACCGTGTCGCCACGCTCGGCCGCAGCCCACTGGTTATCGTCGCCCAGCCGCTTCACCCAGTCCGGGCTCACCTCTTCGCCGATCACGCTGCGGTCGGTGGAATAGATGGCGCGGCCCGCGGAATTGAAAATGTCGATGGCGAGGATGGAGGGGTCGCCCGCCTTCTCGCGCTCGATGCGCGGCTGCAGCAGGGAAATCTGGTCCAGAAGCAGGCCGATGGAGAGGTTCGCCTCGGTGGAGGCGCGCAGCGTGCCGAGCAGGTTGGCGACGCGGGCACGCTCGATCTCCTCGCCCACCCGATCGCTGGCCGAGAACGCGATCACCGCGACCGCCACCACCGCAGCGGTCACGGATACGACGGCGACCAGGATGAGCCGGCTTACGAAAGTCATGCGGGGAACTTCGGTGGGGTGGACGGCCCGGACGTTAACCGCGCACTCGCGGCCAAACCAGACAAAAAACTCCCCTGCGACCAAAAAAACCTGCATTGTCAGCTTGCTTTTCGTGGCATGAAGGTCAGGCGGTCGGGGCCGGACCATAGGGCAGGGCGCGAAGGGTTCGGCGCGAAAGTCGAGACGCCAAGGGTCGAGCGCGAAGGGTCATGAGGCGGACCACACTGGGGCTCATCATCGTGTTCGCGTTGATCGCGGCCGCGTGCGTCGCCTTCGGCGCCTATTTCTCCTACGTGACGCTCATCAATGCCCATCGCGGGGTCATCGAGGCCCGCTGTGGTATCGCCGCCCAGCGTGTGGTGGACGTGGCTGAAAAGGCCGCTTCCCTCGGCATTGCCCTTCCTGCGCAGCAGACGCTGACCGCGGTGCTGGAACGGGAGGCCCGCGTGGAGGACGCGATTCGCTCCATGGATCTCACAGACGAGCATGGCGTCGTCCTGTTCTCCAGCGAGCCCGGGCGCGTCGGCCTGGACACGACACGGGACACCGAGCGCGGCCTGACCCGTCCGGTGCGCAACGACATCGGCCAGAGTCTCGGCCGTGTCGTGGTTCGGTATGATTCCAAGATCCTGACCGATGGCGCCGCGACGCTCGCCTCCGACCTCAGGCGGATCGCCCTTCCCACACTCCTGTGGGCCGGCGCGGCGACGCTGGTCGTCGGCCTGCTTCTCGCAGCGCTGCTGCAGCGGGCGGTCCGGCGCGCCGCGGAGCCGCATCTGTGGCCGCCGGCTGCCCGCGCCGCGCTCGCCTCGGTCGAAGAGGCGCACCGCACGGCCGGGCCGTCGGCCACCGGCGTCACCGGTGGGGGCGCCGCATGATCGGTCTTCGCGGGGGCATCTCCATCGCCATCGTCATCATCCTCTGTTCGGCGCTGGCCGTGATCGGCTGGGGTGCGGAACAGGCGGCCCAGCGCACCATCGCACCGGAGATCGTCGCCAAGGCGAATTCGGTCGGCCGGGCCGCCGCCGACCTCGTCCAGCGCGCCGCGGCGGTCGGCGTGCCGTTCGACCGGTTGGTCGGGGTGAACCGCTATTTCGATGACCTGCGGGCGGCCAACGTCGAGTTCACCCAGATCAGCCTGAACGCCGCGGGCGGCAAGGAACTGGCGCGGTCGGGCGCGGTCTCTTCCGGCGGCGATGCGCCACGGGTCTTCGTGCCGGTGGAGGATGCCGACGGGCACCGCCTGGGCGACGTAATGATCGTGGTCGATCCCAGCGTCGTGTCCCAGCAGGTGGGCGCGGTGCTCGTCGATGTCGCCTTCATAGGCATCGTCGCGCTGCTGGTGGCGCTGGAACTGGTGGCTCTCGTCGTTGGTACCCGCGGCCTCGAATCGCTGGTGGCGGTGGAGCGGCGGCTCAAGGCGCTGAAGCGCGGCGTGCTCTCCCGCCAGGAGGGCGGTGCGGGGGCTGCCGGCGATCTTATCCTTCCCATCGACCGGCATGTGGAAACGCTCGCCGATCGCCATCTCTCCCTGCGCGCCGAGGCGGAGCGCAGGGGTGACGGCGAGGCCATCGCCCGGCTTGACGAGATCGAGGTCCGCACCGGCCTCGGCCGGGTCCAGGCGGCCGAGAGCGAGGCCGCCATCGCGGTGCGTCCGGCCCTTTTCCTGTTCATGCTGGCGGAGGAGCTGACGCGCCCGTTCCTGCCGCGTGCCGCGCAGGCCCTCGGCGTGCCCGCGGGCTTTGGTCCGGACATGTCGGCCAGCCTGCCCATCGTCGCCTTCATGGCCGTCGTGGCGCTGTGCCAGGTGCCGTTCGCCTCCCTGTCCGAGCGGCTCGGCCGGCGTCCGGGCTTCCTTGCCGGCGCGGCACTGGCGGCGGCGGGTTACGTGGTCTCGGCGATCAGCCCGCATTACGACGTCTTCCTCGCTGCCCGCGTCGCCACGGCGGTGGGCTATGCGCTGGTGTTCGTCTCCGCCCAAGGCCATGTGGTGGATCTGTCCTCCGGCGCGGCCCGCAGCGCGGCTCTGGCCGTGTTCGTGCGGGCCATCATGGTGGCGAGCCTGTGCGGGCCGCCCATCGGCGGCGTCATCGCCGACAGGCTGGGACCGGGCGTCGCCTTCGCGACCTCGGCTGGTCTCGCCCTCGTGGCGCTTCTGGTGGCGCGGCTGACGCTGCCGGCCGCGGAGCGGCATCGCAGCGTGGCCAATGTGGGGCTCGCCGACCTCAAGGCCGCGGCCCGCGCACCTGGTCTGATGTCCCTGCTCCTGGGCTGCGCCTTCCCCGCCAAATTCCTGTTTGCCGCCTTGTGCTTCCTGCTGGTGCCGCTGGAACTGCAGCGCGAGGGCTTTTCCTCCGCGGCCATTGGCCGCTTCCAGATGATCTATCCGGTCCTCATGGTGATCGGCGTGCCCTTCTTCGCCGCCCTGGCCGATCGCTTCAGCGCCCGTGCCGGATTCGTGGTGGCGGGGGGGCTGGTGTCGGGCATCGGCGCCCTGGCCGTGCTGCTCCATCCCTCCGTGGCGCTGATCGTCGTTGCGCTGGTGGCGCTGGGCTGGGGGCAGGCCATGTCCATCGCGTCCCAGTCGGCGCTGGTCGCGGATACCGCCACCAGTATGGGGGCGGGCCGGGCGGCCGGAGTTCTCGGCCTGTTCCGGCTGGTGGAGCGGTCCGGCAACGCCGCCGGTCCCGCCAGTGCCGGCTTCCTGCTTTCGACGCTCGGCTTCGCGGCGGCGACCGGTTTCCTCGGCGCTGTAGCGGTAGCCGGAGCCATGCTATTTGCGCTATCTGGACGCAGAGTCTTCGTCCATCATTCGCGCCGCCCATCCTCTGCGGCTGCCTCGGAAGGGAGTTCCGCCTGATGGATCGCCGTTCCCTCCTCGCACTCGGCCTCGGCGCGGGTGCTGCGGGGCTGGTGGGCACTGTCCCCGGCGCCTTCGCCCAGACCAACGGCGGTAATGGCCAGCCGCGCCCGGCCGGCGCGCCTGCGCCCGCCGCCCGTGGCGAGGCGTTCCGTGTCCTGATGCTCACCTTCCGCGGTGATACCGATGTGGAGCGCGGCTTCCGCGACTACTTCGCCGCCAACGACATCAAGGTCGAGTTCATGACCCGCGACGTGGAGCGGGACGCGAGCAAGGTGAAGCCGATCCTCGCGGAAGTGCTGCCGACCTTCCGGCCCAACCTCATCTACACCTATGGCACGCCGTTGACGCTCGGTGTCGCCGGTCCCTATGACGCGCCGCCCACCGCCGGTTTCGTGCGCGATATCCCGGTGGTGTTCGCTTTGGTGGCGGCGCCGGTACAGGTGAAGATCGCGCCTTCGCTCGCCTCTTCGGGGCGCAACGTGACGGGCGCGGTGCACGTGGTGCCCACTGACGTGCAGATGCGCGCCATGCAGAGCTACAAGGCGTTCAAGAAGGTCGGCGTGATCTATTCGCCGAACGAGAGCAATTCGGTTGCCATCATCGACGAGATGAAGGGCTTCTCCGCCACCATCGGTGCCGAGGTTCTGGCCCAGCCCCTGACCATGGTGGGCAGCAAGCCGACCGGCGACGGGGTCGAGGATTTCGTGAGGAACCTGAAGGCGCAAGGCGCCGAATGGCTCTATCTGCCGGCCGACACCTTCCTTGCCACCATCTTCGACCGGGTCGGCCCGGCGGCGCTGGCGGCGGGGCTTCCCACCTTCGGCGCGACGGAATTCTTCCTGCGCGAGGGGCTGGGGCTTGTCGGGCTGGTCAGCCGCTATTATTCGGTGGGCCAGCTCGCCGCCTCCAAGGCGGCCGAGATCCTGGTCCAGCACGTGCCGCCCCAGGACATCCCGATCGAGACGCTGAAGCGCTTCGCCCTCATCATCAACATGAACGTGGCCAAGCAGCTCGGCGTCTACCCGCCCATCGCCATGCTCAATTATGCGGAAGTAATCACGTGATGAATGCCCTGCGCGAGGCCGCGCCGACCTCTACGCTGACGCAGCGCATGCTCGGGCCGGGCGATCTCGACGCGATCGATACTCTTCATCATCTGGCCATCGGGCCGCTGGTTCGCCCGGAAGTGGTGAAGCCGGAGAACCGTTCGTACTTTGAAAGCATCCTCAGCGGCCGTGGCCTGGTGATCGGGCTCTATGACGGCCCGTTGCTCGCCGCCTACGGTATTCTCCAGCATGACCATTCGCCGAAGGACGGCCCGCACCGCCTGCTCGGGCTCGATCCCGCCTTGTCGGTGGGCCGGCTGGCCGGGGCCTCGGTGCATCCGGCCTATCGCGGCCGTGGACTGCAGCGGGTTCTGATCGCTGCCCGGGTCGATGCGGCGCCCGCGGACATGGTGCTGTTTTCCACAGCGGCGCCGGTGAACACGCCGAGCTGGGCGAGCCTGCTCGTCGAAGGCTTTCCCATCTACGACATCCAGCTCTTCTTCGGCGGCTATGCGCGCTACGTGATGGTGCGCGACTTCACCACCTTCGATCCGCAGGAGACCCTTCTGGTCGATCCGCTGGATACGGCGCGGCAGAAGGAGCTCTTCGCCGAGGGGTGGCACGGCTACGCCCGCTGCCGCACCGATTCCGGCGCTGCCGGCGTGCTGTACGCCCGCCCCCGAAAAGCCTGACACCCCCCCGGCGGGCAGGCCCTTCCGGGGCCCCTGCTCCGCGTCACGAAACTGTCGTATGGTTTACTGAATCTGTGCCCACGCGGTGCGGGCATCCCGATCCAGAGAGATACTGGCCCCATGAAGATCGAGAGGACCCCCCTCGGCCCCGACATCATCCTCGTGCGCCTGGAGGGCCGGCTCGACATCGCCGGCGCGGCGGCGGTGGAGCCGGAGTTCAAGTCGTCCTGCGAGGCCGCGCGCGTGCTCGTGGTGGACCTGTCCGGCACGCCGTTCATGGCCTCCATCGGCATCCGCCTGCTGCTCGCGGGCGCCAAGGGGCTGCATCGCAAGGGGGGCATCATGGGGCTTTTCGCGTGTGACCCTCAGGTGGAGAAGGTGCTGCGCTCCACCGGGGTCGATCAGCTCGTCGGCATCCACGCTACGCGGGACGAGGCGCTCGCGGCGGCGGGCATCTCCCCGGCAACCTGACGGCGGATCCCATGGCGACGCCCACGGCCGGAACCCTTGTCTCGACCATCGATGTGGGCGCGCGCATCGACGACATCACCGACGCCACGGGCTGGCTCGGCACACTGGCTGACGAACAGGGCTGGCCGGACGCCACCCGCTTCGCGCTGGAGCTGAGTCTCGAGGAGGCGCTGACCAACGTCGTCTCCTACGGCTTCGCAGGCACCGACCGGCAACCGCACATCCGAATCGAATGCTGGCGCCTGCCAGAGGGGCGGGTGGCGCTGCGCCTGATCGACAACGGCGTGCCCTTCGATCCCACCAGCATCGCCGAGCCGGTGGTCCCCGACAGCATCGAGGACGCCCGGATCGGCGGTCACGGCGTGCAGCTGATGCGGCATTTCCTCGAGACGCTCGACTACAGCCGGGAAGGTGAGGAAAACCAGCTGACGCTGGTGGCCAACGCGGCCGGGTGAGGTTGCTCACAAGAGTGTCGCACTCCGCGGTCTATGATGTCCGCTCGGGGAGCCGTGCCGTAGCATCCGCGGAACATTGAGCGCGTCTGCGGCTTTCCTCTGGTGCCGTCGGGTCTTTCTTATCGATGCTTGTCATTGCCGAGCTCCTGGCCGGCCTCGGCCTTCTGTTCGTTGGCCTCAAGGCCATGGCCACACACCTGCAGCAGGCCACGGGCCGCAAGGTGCGCGCACTGCTGCGCCGGGCGACGCGCTCCCCGGTGATGGGGCTGCTGTGCGGGACGCTGGCGGGAGCGGCCACGCAATCCTCCAACGCCGTCGCGGTCATCAGCGGCAATCTCGTGCGCGGCGGTGCCTTCACCACGCGCGATGCCATTCCCGTTGTCGCTGGCGGCAACGTGGGGACGTCGGCGCTGGTGTTCGTGGCGGCGATCGATTTTCGCCTGCTCGTACTTTACATCGTCGGCATCGTCGGGCTCGCCTTCCATTTCAAGCTGGACCGCCGTCGCGGCATGGCGCAATGGATGGGCGTCGCCTTCGGCCTCGCGCTGGCCCTGCTTGGCCTCGATTTCATCAAGCAGGCGCCGCGGGCGCTGGACATTGCGTCGGTCGCGGGCAGCCTCGCCGACCATCTGACTCCGCTCCTCGGCTTCTTTCTCGGGTTTGCGGTTTCCGCCGTCAGCCAGTCGTCCTCGACCCCCACGATCCTCGTCCTGGCCCTGATGCAGGCGGGCCTCCTCGGCCTCCACGATGCAGTCTTCATCGTGCTCGGCGCGAATCTTGGTTCCGGGTTTGCGGCCATTCTCTCGGCCGGCGGGCTGGAGGGGACCGGCCGCCAACTCTGCTATGTCCATGTTCTGGTGAAGGCCGTGGGCTGCCTCATCGTCGGAGCCTTCTTCGGCCTTGGCGGGGTGGTCGGCTTCGACGGCTTCTCGGCCCTCTCTGCCGTGGGCAACGACAAGGCGTCCATGTCCCTGTCGGTTCTGTTCCTCGCCCTTCAGGTGGCGGGCGCGATCCCGGTGGCTTTCGCGCGGGGGCTTTCCGAGAGGTTCGCCGCCGCCATGAGCCCGCCCACGCTGGAGGACGGCGCCTCCCGCCCGCGCTTCATCCATGACGAAGCGCTGGCGGACCCCTCGACGGCACTCGACCTCGCCGTTAGCGAGACCCTGCGGCTCATCAAGCTCTTGCCGACCCTGCTGCCGGACCTCGACCAGAAGGACAACGGCGACGCCGGCGAACGGCTGGCCTTGTGGCGTGGCGCCGCCTCGGTGGGCCTTGCCGTGGACCAGTTTATTTCGGAGCTCATCGCGGTCGGCCTCGCCCGCGACAGTCTGGAAATCGCCCTGCATCACCAGGCGCTTGTGGAGAACGTGCGCACGCTCCAGGACACGCTGCACGACTTCACCGAGGTGGTGGAGGGCTTCGACGAGGTACCGCCGCTCGCCTTTGCCCTGTCGGAATCGTTACGGGCGATCACTTTGTCCCTCGCCGACGCCACGGATGGGCCGGCCGATGATCTCGACCTCATCATCGCGCTCTCCGGCGATCGATCAGAGATGTTGAACCGCATCCGCCGCCAGCTTGCCGCTACGGCACTCGACGCAGGGGCGGACGCGCGGCAGTTGCTGCTAGCGACCAGCCTGTTCGAGCGGGCGATCTGGCTGGTGCGCCGCAGCGCGATTGCGTTGCGCACGCCGGAGAATGAGGATAATCCGGAGCGTCCGGCCGCCGCGGAGGCGGACATCAAGCGAGTAGGGGCCGATGCACATCGAACGTGAGCAGGTCGGAAGCGACGTGGTGCTGAAGGTGGCGGGGCGTCTCGACACGCCTAACGCCAAGCCGTTCGAGGCGAGCCTCATGGAGGTCGTCTCCATGACCGACGGGGGGATCGTGGTGAACCTCGCCGGAGTGGACTATGTGTCCTCCTCCGGTCTGCGGGCGCTGCTGGTGGCTGGCAAGGCCATGCGCGGGGCGAAGCGCAAGCTCGCGCTCTCTTCGCTCCAGCCGCAGATCCGTGAGGTGTTCGACATCTCCGGCTTCTCGACCCTGTTCGAGATCAACTGATCCGCTGTCATGCTCGCCGCCAGCGGACTGCCGGGCATTTCGGGACTGGTGCGATTTCTCAGTGACCTCGCCGGCGCGGAAAGCGCGGGCGAGGTCGTTGTCTCCCTGCTCTTCTTTCTCGCACTGGTGGGCGGGATCGTTCTGGTGCTGTGGCTCATCAGGACCGATTCGTGACCGGCGAAGGGCCGCCCCCGGAAGGTGTTCGGCGCCTCAGGCCGGACCGGCGACCGGCGCCCACAGGACGTCCTCGATCCGCCGCGCTCCGCTTGCCAGCAAAGCGAGCCGGTCGAAGCCGAGGGCGCAGCCGCTGGCCGGAGGCATGAGCGCCAGCGCCGCGAGGAAGTCCTCGTCGAGCGGATAGCGCTCCCCATAGAGCCGTTCCTTCTCGTCCATGTCCTTTTCGAAGCGCCGGCGCTGCTCGTCCGTGTCCGTCAGCTCGCCGAAGGCGTTCGCGAGTTCCAGCCCGCAGCAATAGAGCTCGAACCGCTCGGCGAAGCGCGGATCCTCCGGCTTCTGCCGGGCGAGAGCCGCTTCGCTTGCTGGATAGTCGGTCAGGATGGTGGGGCGGCCGACGCCGAGATGAGGCTCGATCTTCTCCACCAGTACGCGCGAGAACACGTCGCCCCAGGTATCGTCGGGCGCGGTGCGGATGCCGGCCTCGGTCGCGGCGCGGGCGAAGGCGGCGGCATCCGGTGCTTGCCCTGCGGCCGGCAGAAGGGCTTCGAGGTCCATCCCGGAATGGCGGGCGAAGGCCGCGACGAGCGTCAGGCGCTCCGGGGTGGCGAAAGGATCGCAGGTCTTGCCGCGATAGTGGAAGGTCGAGGCTCCGCCGGCCTCGGCGGCCCGGGCGAGGAGGGCGGCGCAATCCTCCATCATCGCCGTGTAGGGCGCACCGGCGCGATACCATTCCAGCATGGTGAACTCGGGATGGTGCGCCATGCCACGCTCCCGATTGCGGAACACGCGGGCGAACTCGAAGATCTTCGTCTCCCCGGCCGCGAGCAGCTTCTTGGCCGCGAACTCGGGTGAGGTGCGCAGGTAAAGTCGGTGAGTTGTCCCGTCCGGGCCGATCAGCTCAGTCCCGAAAGCGTGGAGGTGGGTCTCGTTGCCCGGCGAGACCTGCAGCGCCGGCGTCTCGACCTCGATGAAACCGTCTTCCGCGAAGGCTGCGCGCACGGCGGCGGCGATGCGCCCGCGCGCGAGCAGGAAGGGGCGGCGGTCCGCGTGAACGTCGGGCCGCCACCACGGCGGGGAGGGAGGCGCCAGCGAAGAGTTCGATACCGCCATGACGTAGGTTCCTCGTTACGGCCACCTGGGCTGCCCGCCGCCACTGGGCCTCGGGGCCGGAAAGACGAGTGCAAGACTGGCGTTGCGCGCCATTATCGCTATGGTGCGCGCCGAACCAGCCAGACGGCGCCGCCGTCAACCGTTTTCCAATCGGCGCGGGCGCCGCGCATCAGGTCAAGGAAGAGCCGACGTGGTCAAGGTTATCGCCAGCACCCTGCGCAAGGGCAACGTGGTCGACATCGACGACAAGCTGTACGTTGTTCTCACCGCCGAGAATATCCATCCCGGCAAGGGCACGCCGGTGACGCAGCTCGACATGCGCCGCATCTCCGACGGCGTGAAGATCTCCGAGCGCTACCGCACCACCGAGCAGGTGGAGCGCGCCTTCGTGGAAGATCGCCCGCATACCTTCCTCTACGAGGATTCCGACGGCTACACCTTCATGAACCCGGAAACCTACGATCAGGTGACCGTGCCGAAGGATGTGATGGGCGACCAGTCCGTCTATCTCCAGGAAGGCATGGAATGCATGCTCTCCACTCACAATGGCGTGCCGATCGCCATCGAGCTGCCGGCCCGCGTGGTGCTGGAGATCGTGGACACCGAGCCGACCGTGAAGGGCCAGACGGCCTCTTCCTCCTACAAGCCCGCCATGCTCTCCAATGGCGTCCGCACCATGGTGCCGCCGCACATCGCGTCCGGCACGCGCGTTGTCGTCATGACCGCCGACGCTTCCTATGTGGAGCGCGCGAAGGACTGACCTTCCGCTTGTGATCCCGGAAGGACGGTTTCCGGCCCTTCCGGTTTTCTTTCAACACCTTGCTGCGGGGCGTGGAACTTTTCCCCCGGCCGCTGGTTGACCCCCGACATGGCCCTGAGGGGACATGCAGTCAGCCAAGGCGTTGAAGAATGATCTTGTCGGGAAGGCGGGTGCTCGTCGTTGAGGACGAGTTTCTCGTGGCACTGGGGCTCGAAGACAATCTGAGGTCGCTGGGCTACACCGTGGTCGGGCCGATCGCAAGCCTCGCCGCGGCGGTCTCGGCCGCGTCGTCCGAGCGCATCGACGCCGCGATCCTCGACGTGAACCTTGCGGGCGAGCCGGTCTATCCGGCCGCGGCGGTCCTGGCCGAGCGCGGCATCCCCTTCATTTTCTGCTCGGGCTATACTGGCAGCGTGCGCATGCCGGCGGAATTCGTCGACGCGCCGCGGGTGGCCAAGCCATACACCAGCCGTGTCATCGCCGATGCGCTTGCCGACCTCATCGGATCGGGTCGCGGCCCAGGCGGCAGCGACCGCGGGAGGCGGGATGTCGCCGCCTCCAACGATATGTGATCTTCCAGATAGCCTGATTCAGGCCGCGCCGGCGGCCTTGTTCGCCTCAGCCTTCGGGCCACCGCGGGCGACACCGACCATGGCGGGCCGCAGAACGCGCTCGCCGATGACGTAGCCGGCCTGCACCACCTGCACCACGGTACCGGTCGGCACGCTCGGGTCCGGCACCTCGAACATGGCCTGATGAAGGTTGGGATCGAACTTCTCCCCCTTCGGCTCGATCTTGCGGATGCCGTGCTTCTCCAGCGCCTTCACGAGGCCGCGCTCGGTCAGCTCCAGGCCGTCCAGCAGCGCCTTGAAGCTGCCTTCTGCGGTCGCCTTTGCGTCCGCTTCCACCGAGCCGAGGGCCCGGGCGAGATCGTCCGCCACGTTCAGCACGTCGCGGGCGAAGGAGGCGATGCCGTAGGTCTTGGCGTCCTGGATCTCTTTCTCGGCGCGGCGGCGCACATTCTCCGCCTCCGCGAAGGCGCGCAGGAACTTGTCCTTGAGGCTCGCGATCTCGGCTTCCAGGCGCGCCTTGTCGCCCGCCGGGCCGCCGATGGCGGCGTCCGCCATAGCGGTGGCTTCCGCCTCGGCGGTCGCCTCGTTCACCTGCGCATTGCCCTGCGCGGCACCGTTTTCGCTTGCGTCGCCGCCGGTCTCGGGCGCGCGCTTCTGCTCGCTCATCCGGTTACTTCCCCTGCCTTGAGATTCGCCCGAGGTCACTAGGCCGCCGGGCAAAGGCCAATCGTCCCGGCGCATATCGGGGCGATGGGGGGAAAAATCAAGATTGATTGAGCGCGTCCCTTTGTGTTTTGGCTTTGGAGACGATTTCTTGGATCAAAGGCGCGGGATCGTCGGCGAAGCGCGCGATCAAATCGTCATATGCCGCGATTGCCTCGGGGTCGCGGTCCAGCGCACTGAGCGTGACGCCCTTGTTGAAGAGTGCATTCCCGACCTGCTCTCGGAGGGCCGGCACGGGATCATCGGCAAAGCGAGCGATCAGATCGTCATAGGCGGCGATTTCCTCTGCGTTGCGGTCCAGCGAGCCGAGCGTGAAGCCTTTGTTGAAAATCCCCCTGCCGACCTGCTCTCGGAGGGCCGGCGCGGGATCGTCGGCGAAGCGAAGGATTAGATCGTCATAGGCGGCGATTTCTTCAGTCGCGCGGTCCAGCGCGCCGAGCGTGACGCCCTTGTTGATGAGTGCCTTGGCGACCTGCGCGCGCAGGGCTGGCGCGGGATCGTCAGCGAAGCGGTCAATCAAATCGTCATAGGCGGCGATTGCCTCTGCGCCGCGATCTATAGCACCGAGCGCGACGCCTTTGTTGAAGAGTGCCCTCGCATGCCTCGTCTTCAGATCCGTATCGGGCGCATCCATAAGTCGGTCTGCGATTGCACCGAATGCTATGGCTGCTTCCTCCAATCTGCCCAAATCGTACAAGGCGAATGCTTTCGCGTGCATGGCTTGCGTCCACTCGAAATCCGAGGATGCCGCTGCCTGAGCCTTGGTGGCGCAGAACAGGACGCCGGCATGGTCTGGCGCTTCCTCTTCCTTGATCCGCTTTGCTTCGGCGAACCAGAAGGCAAAGCCGGGTTGGCCTGGCTCGGCGGCGGCGCTCCCCACGACAGCCGGCGCACGCTCAAGGGAAATAAGTGGATCTGTTGAGAGGCGATGCGAGGGGCTGACGTGCTCCTTGAGCCATCGGGCCAGATGGCTATCGATCAACTCGCCAAACTCGTCGATTGTCTGGAACGACTTGAAAAGATACTTGCGATCAGATTCAATTTTTTGCTTGAATGCCACTACAGATTTCAGCTGTTCCCCAGGGTCTCTCAGCCTGGACGGGTCAACTACCTTAAAGCAGAGGATAATGTTCCTGATCTTTTTATCGGTGTACAGCTGCTCCGCCAGATTCCACTCTTCTTCAGTGCCGGATGTATGTCCGTTGCCGGTCGGACTGCCCCAGCGGTCATGGAGAATGAACAATGCGTAGTCGCATTGTCTGAGGTCTTCGTTGATCTGCTCCTGCGGGCGCCCGGCCCCGCCAAGCGTGTCCTCCCACCCAACCGGGTGGAACTGAACCTCGTGTTGCTCGCCGTGCGACCGGGAGCACTTCTCCAGCCGCTCTCGAAAGCATCGGCGTTCGGCTTCAAGGCCGCCGGGTGACGCGATGAATACTCGGTACTGAGTGATCGACCTCGGCAAGCGTCTGCCCCCAGGAACCAGCTTGATCTCGTGCGATGCAAAATCGGACAGCTTGAGGTTGAGCGCAAGGTACCAAGGCGCCGCTTTCCTCACGCAGCGTCTGCACCCGGTGCGCCAAGCACACGGCTCACGAGGCGGGCGGTGAAGTCCACCATGGGGACGATGCGGCCGTAATTGAGCCGCGTCGGGCCGATGACACCCAGCACGCCCAAGACGCGTCCCTGCCCATCGCGGTAGGGCGCGACGATGGTGGAGGAGCCGGAAAGGGAGAACAGCCGGTTCTCCGAGCCGATGAAGATGCGCAGCGCCTGCGCCTCTTCCGCCCGGCCGAGCAGTTCCGAGACCTCGCGCTTGGTCTCGAGATCGTCGAACAGCAGGCGGATGCGCTCCAGATCCTCCAGCGCCCTGAGATCCTCCAGCAGCTTCGCCTGACCGCGCACAATGAGGGTCCGCTCGCCCGGCCCGTCGCCGGACCAGGAGGCGAGCCCCGCCTCCACCACGCGGGCGGTCAGGGTGTCGAGGTCGCGGTTGATCTCGGCGAGCAGGCTCTCCATCTCCTGCCGGGCGTCGGAGAGGGTGCGTCCGCGGATGTGGGCATTGAGGAAATTGGTGGCCTCGGTGAGGGCGGAGGTCGGCAAGCCAGGCGGAAGGGCGAGCGCGCGGTTTTCCACCTGCCCATCCTCCGATACGAGGATGACGAGGGCGCGGCCCGGTTCCAGCGGCACGAATTCCACATGCTTGAGGCGGGGGTCGGTCTTGGTGGCGGTGACGACCCCGGCGCCGCGGGCGAGGCCCGAGAGCAAAGCGGAGGCTTCCTGCAGAACGCCTTCCACCGTGGTGGTGCGTGCGGCGGCGAGTACCTGCGTTTCGATATTGGCCCGGTCACGCTCGTTGACGTCGCCCACCTCCATGAGTGCATCGACGAAGAAGCGCAGGCCGCGCTCGGTGGGCAGGCGCCCGGCGCTGGTATGGGGGGCATAGATCAGCCCGGCCGCCTCGAGGTCCGCCATCACGTTGCGGACCGAGGCGGGGGAAAGGGTCATGGGGATCAAGCGGGCGATGTTGCGCGAGCCCACCGGCTCACCGGTGGCGAGGTAACTCTCCACGATCTGGCGGAAAATCTCGCGCGAACGCTGATCGATCTGCGCGAGGCCGCCAGTCGAGAGGGGCAGGAACGGATCGAGCGCCACGGGTTCAGCCTTCGGAGCAAAGGATTTCGCTCGCTCTAATGTGTCCCTCGCCGGGGCCGGGTTCAAGCGCCACGCGGGGGCTCCTACCACCCTTGCTTTCCTCCCGGCGCGCGGCGCTCTAAAAGGAGCGCCCATGACGCACAAAGAGGTATCCATTATGCGGCCCAGCAAGCGCGCCCCCGACGAGATGCGCGCGGTGTCCTTTGAACGGGGCGTGATGCGCCACGCGGAAGGCTCCTGCCTCGTGAAGTTCGGCGACACCCACGTTCTCGTCTCCGCGACGCTGGAGGAGCGCCTGCCGCCGTGGCTGAAGGGCCAGGGACGCGGCTGGGTGACGGCGGAATATTCCATGCTGCCCCGCGCCACCCACGACCGCACCCGGCGCGAATCCACCACCGGCAAGCAGTCCGGCCGCACCCAGGAGATCCAGCGCCTGATCGGGCGTTCGCTCCGCTCGGTCACGGATCTCGTTGCGATGGGAGAGAAGCAGATCACCATCGACTGCGACGTGCTCCAGGCCGACGGCGGCACCCGCACCGCCTCCATCACCGGCGCCTGGATCGCGCTTCATGATTGCCTGAGCTGGATGAAGTCCCGCTCCATGATCAAGGAGATGCCGCTCAAGCAGCACGTGGCGGCGGTCTCCTGCGGCATCTACGAGGGCACGCCCGTGCTCGACCTCGATTATGCCGAGGATTCGGTGGCCGAGACCGATGCCAATTTCGTCATGACCGGAACTGGTGGCATCGTGGAAATCCAGGGCACGGCGGAAAAGACGCCCTTCACCCAGGACGAACTGCTCTCGCTGCTGTCGCTGGCCCGCTCGGGCGTGGATCAGCTCGTCTCCCTCCAGAAGCTGGCGATCGGCTGATGGCGCGTCAGCTCACCGGCCGGCTGGTGGTGGCCACCCACAATCCCGGCAAGCTCATCGAGATGAAGATGCTGCTGGAGCCTCACGGGGTGGAGGCCGTCTCCGCCGGCGAGTTCGGTCTGCCCGAGCCGGAGGAGACCGAGACAACCTTTGAGGGAAACGCCCGCCTGAAGGCTGTGGCGGCGGCCAACGCCGCCCAGCTTCCGGCGTTTGCCGACGACAGCGGCCTCGTGATCGATGCCCTCGGCGGGGCGCCGGGCATCCATACCGCCCGCTGGGCCGGTCCGGATCGCGATTTCGAGATGGCCATGGAGAAGGTGGAGGCGGAACTGCAGAGGGTCGGCGCCACCGATCCGGCGCAGCGCCATGCCCGCTTCGTCTCGGCGCTCTGCATCGCTTGGCCGGACGGGCATCTGGAGGAGTTCGAGGGCACCATCGACGGCACCCTCGTTTGGCCGCCCCGTGGCGCCAAGGGGTTCGGCTACGACCCCATGTTCCTCCCCGAGGGCCATGTGAAGACCTTCGCCGAGATGACGGCCGACGAGAAGCACGGCATGCCGCCCAAGGGCTTCGGGCTCTCCCATCGTGCCCGCGCCTTCCTGAAGCTCTCGAAGGCGTGCCTGAAGGGGTGACGACGATCTTGAACACGGCGCGCTCCGTGAACGCTCCGGCGCACCCTCTCCCGTTCGGGGGCGGGGGCGCCACAGATGCGGATGGCGGCTTCGGGGTCTACGTCCATTGGCCATTCTGCAAGGCCAAATGCCCCTATTGCGACTTCAACAGCCACGTCCGGCTCGTGCCGCCGGACGAGGCGCGCTTTATCGTGGCCTTCCGGCGCGAGATCGCACACGCGCGGGCGCTGTCGGGACCGCAGAGGGCGCAGACGGTCTTTTTCGGCGGCGGTACGCCCTCCCTCATGGCCCCCGCCACTGTGGGCGCGATACTGGAGGCCATCAACGAGGCTTGGCCGCTCACCGCCGATGCCGAGGTAACACTGGAGGCGAACCCGACCTCCGTGGAGGCGGAGCGGTTCCACGGCTACCGGGCAGCGGGGGTCAACCGCGTCTCCCTCGGCGTGCAGGCGCTGGACGATGCGGACCTTCAGGGGCTCGGGCGGATGCATTCGGTGGCGGAGGCGCTGGCTGCCGTCGCCATTGCGCGCCGGGCCTTCGATCGCGTCTCCTTCGATCTCATCTATGCCCGCCCGCGCCAGACACCGGACGCCTGGGCGGCGGAACTGTGGCGCGCGCTCGGTGAGGGCTGCGAGCATCTGTCCCTCTACCAACTCACCATTGAGCCGGGCACGCCGTTCGAGCGGCTGTACGGCGCCGGAAAGCTCATTCTTCCCGACGATGATCTGTCCCGCGCCCTGTGGGACGTGACGCAGGAGGTGACGGCGCAGGCTGGCCTTCCCGCCTACGAGGTTTCCAACCATGCCCGGCCGGGTGCCGAGGCGCGGCACAATCTCGTCTACTGGCGCTATGGCACTTACGCCGGCATTGGTGCCGGAGCCCATGGGCGGCTGGTGTCGGGCAACATCCGCCATGCCACATTCACCGAGCGGTCGCCGGAAGCGTGGCTGAAGCGGGTGGAGGCGGACGGGCACGGCATCATTTCCGACGAGACGCTGTCGGCAGCCGAGCAGGCTGACGAAATGCTGCTCATGGGCCTGCGCTTGAAGGAAGGCTTGGACCTCGCCCGCCATGCCCGCCTCGGCGGCCGCGTCGATCCGGAACGCCTCGCCACGCTGGAGGGGGAAGGGCTGGTGGCGCTCAATGCCGGACGGCTGTGCGTGACCGCCGCTGGATTTCCGGTCCTCAACGCCGTGATCGCCGCGCTGGCGGGTTAGGTTCGCCACGCGGGAACGCTTGCCAACGCCGTGCCGCCTGCTTAAGTCCGCGTGGGGCTTGGGACTGCCTGCCGAGGAACGCGCACCATGTCGCTGGATGCCGACCAGATCGTCGAACGCCGCCGCCTCCGGCGGAAGGTCACATTCTGGCGCGTGCTCGGGGTGCTCGGCGTCGTCGCCGCCGTGGCGGTGGGCCTGTCGGCCCTGCTCGGCCGCGACATACCAGCCTCCTCGCCCCATGTGGCGCGGATCATGATCGGCGGCATCATTCGCAACGATCGCGAGCGGGTGGAGCTTCTGGAGGAGATCGGACGCTCCCGCGCCAGCGCCGTGATCCTCTCCATCGACAGCCCCGGCGGCACCGTTACGGGCTCCGAGCAATTGTACGACGCGCTGCGCCGCCTCGCTGCCAAGAAGCCGGTGGTGGCCGTCGTGGAAGGCGTCGCCGCCTCCGGCGCCTATATCGCGGCGCTGGGCGCCGACCACATCGTGGCCCGCCGCAATGCGCTCGTCGGCTCGGTGGGTGTCATCTACCAGTTTCCCAACTTCACCGAGCTTCTGAAGACCGTGGGCGTGACCATGGAGGACATCAAGTCCTCTCCGCTCAAGGCTTCGCCCAACCCCTACACGCCGGTGACGCCGGAGGCGCGCGCCGCCGTGGATTCGCTGGTGAAAGACAGCTACGCTTGGTTCAAGGATCTCGTGGGCGACCGCCGCAAGCTCTCCGACGCCAAGCTCGCGAATGTCTCGGACGGACGCGTTTTCACCGGTCACCAGGGCCTCGAACTCCAGCTGGTGGACGAACTCGGCGACGAGCGCACCGCCCGTGCCTGGCTCGCCCGCGAGAAGGGTGTGAGCGAGACCCTCAAGGTCCGCACCTGGCGCACCAAGGAGGTCGGCGACGAGTTCGGCTGGCTTCTGGGCGCTGCGCGCGGCGTTGTGAGCGCCCTCGGCTTCCCGCAGGTAGCGGCGCTCCTGACGGATGCGGCGAAAGGCGCGCTGGAGCGCAGTCAGCTTGACGGTCTGTTGGCCCTCTGGCACCCTCGGAGCTAGGGTTAAGATTGCGTTCACAAGCGCTTGGCGGCCATCCGACAAAACCGATAACAATGCCGGACGTCCGGCCGCCCACCGTTAGGGATGCAGGGCTTTGGCTTGCTTGCGGCGGATGATTTCGAGGGAACTGGGGCCAACATGATCAAGTCCGAGCTCGTCCAGAAGATCGCCGAGGCCAATCCGCACCTCTACCAGAGGGATGTGGAGAACATCGTCAACGCCATCCTGGAGCAGATCGCATCCGCGCTGGAGCGCGGTGATCGTGTCGAACTGCGCGGCTTCGGCGCCTTCTCGGTGAAGAAGCGCGACGCCCGTGTCGGCCGCAACCCGCGCACCGGCAAGCAGGTGGACGTAAGCGAGAAGACCGTTCCCTATTTCAAGACCGGCAAGGAGATGCGCGAGCGTCTCAACACTGGAAAGTAGGCCCCGTGAGCCGCTTCCTCTCCATCCTCATCGGCCTGCCCCTGGCGATCCTTGCGATTGCGCTCGCGGTTGCGAATCGAAAGCCGGTCATCCTTTCCCTTGATCCGTTCGCGCCGGACCATCCCGCTTTGTCGGTGACCCTGCCGCTGTTCGCCATCATCTTCGCTGCGGTGATCGTCGGGGTCATCGCCGGCGGGGTTGTCACCTGGGCGCGGCAGGGCCGTTATCGTCGTGAGGCCCGCGCCGCCCGTCGCGAGCACAAGCGGACCGAGGCGGCTCGCCCGGCTCCGTCCTCGCAGCTCGGCCTGCCGGCGCCGCGGCACTGAGCCTTCCCTTCCGCGAAGCCTTGTCTCCCGCTTTGCGTCGATCTGCAGGAGCCGTCCCGTGCGAACGGGGCGGCTCTTTCGTTTCGGCTCACGCCCGCGTGCCGTCGGAACGAGAGAGGTGCCGCCGTGCGAGGGGCAGCACGAGGTGCACCATGCCCATCACCATGGGCGGAACCGCGAGAAGCGTGGAGGCCCAGATGGGCCATCCCGCGGTGAGGGGCGACAGGAGCGCCAGGATGGCGTTGATGAGGGCATAGGCGCCGATCATCATCAGTCCCAGAAAGCGGAGGTGGGCGAGAATGGCGAGACTGCTCATGGCATCATCTCCCGAAGCAGCGTGGCATGGATTGATATAAACGAAACGATCCGTTCCTATATAGTTTGATATATACGACCCGTTTCGTTATGCAAGAGGAAATTCCGGAAGGCCTCCAGATGCCCGACACCAGCCATGCCGATCGCCGGCGCTCATCTATAGGCGCACGGCGCAATCCGGATGCGGAGGCGGCCATTCTGACGGCAGCGCGCGCGCTGCTCGCGGAACGGGGCTATGCCGGCTTTTCCATCGAGGAGGTGGCGCGGCGCGCCGGGGCCGGTAAACCGACCATCTATCGCTGGTGGGCGACCAAGGCAGACCTGCTGATCGACGTCTACACGGCGGAGAAGGCGAGCCACATGGCCTTGCCCGATTCCGGCGCCCTCTGGAGCGATCTTCTCGCCTATACCTGCGCCTTGTGGGGATTCTGGCGGGACACGCCGTCCGGCAGCATCTTCCGGGCACTCATCGCCGAAGCCCAGACGACCGACGCTGCCCTTTCAGCGCTGCGCGACAAGTTCCTGCCCGACCGGCTCCGCGACCTGCGCCACATGTTCGAACGCGCAGCGGACCGCGGAGAGATCCATGCATCGGAGATCGACGACCTCCTGGGCCTCTATATCGGCTTCAACTGGCTGCACCTCTTGACCGATCGCCTCGCCGATGATGCGCCGGCGATCGAGCGCACGGCACGGCTCATCGCCGGCCAGCCGCCCGGCGGCGCCTGAGCGCCGGCCCGGCATTTCCGTTGGGGCGAGTCAGTAGAAGCCGACCGGGAACCAGCGCAGATAAAGGTCGGTATAGACGCCCTTCTCCCAGATGCGCTGGAGGGCGAAGTCGATGGCGTGGCGCAGGGTATCGTTGCCCTCTTTTACAGCCACGGAAAAGCCGTCCCCGAAGAAGCGGCTTTCGGTGAAGGGACCGCCGACAAAGCGACAGCAGCCGGTGCTGTCGGTGCCGTTCAGCCAGAGCGCGAGGGTGATGCCGTCGCCGAACAGAAGGTCCACCTGCCCGGCCTTCAGCGCCTCCTGCGCCGCTTTGAGGTCGGCGTAGGGGCGGATGGCGGCCTCGTTGAAGAAGGAGCGCAGATAGGCTTCATGCGCGGTTCGGCTCACCACGGCCACCTTCTTGGAAGCCACCTCTTCGGGCGTCGCCTTCGCCAGCGTCTCCTGGCTGCGGCCCACGAAGCGCGCCGGCGTGCCGAGGTAACGCTCGGAGAAATCCAGCGTCGCCCGGGAAGCCGGGGTTGCAACGAGGCCGGCGATGGCCGCTTCCGCCCTGCCCTGGTCCACCACGTCCGCCACATTGGCGAACGCCGCGGTCTGGAAGCTGCAGGTGACGGAAAGTTCTGCGCAGATCGCCCGCGCCAGATCGATGTTGAAGCCGGAAAGGGCTCCGGTGGAATTGATGAAGTTGAAGGGCGGGTAATCGTCCGTCGTGACGAAGCGCAACTCCTTCGGGAGCTTGGCGGCATCGGGGCGCTCAAGCCGACGCTCCACGTTCCAGAAATTCGGCACGACGACCGGCGTGATGGCGATCTTGTCGGCCCGTTCCACCAGCGGCGGGGGGCCGCCCTGCGCCGGCTGCTGCTGGGCCCCTGCTGCCCCTGCCATCAACGCCACCGTGGCCAGAACCAGAGCTTTGAGGCCGGCCTGAAGCGTGGGCGTGCGGCGGGCCGCACGGATGCTCAGGAAAGAGGCTGGTGGAAGCATTGCGGCAAGCTTACCCTAGGGTTGCATGAGGGTCGGGGCATGGTGGGGGATGCCGGTGCCGCCCGCAAGGGGCGAAGCCATGTAAGCCATGACGCGGGCGAGGACCATCGCGACCTTGGGCGCGAGCGGGTCCGCGCTCAGAATGATGTGGCCGCTGCCGTCTCGCTGCCGGGATCCCTCCCGCGCCCCGTGCTGGCCTCCGAGCTTCGTCCCTATCGCGATCATGTGGATGCCGACGAACTGCATGCGGCTGCCGTGCGAGCCGGGCTCGTCGGGGTCGGTGTCGACGAGGTGCTGGTCGCCTCGGGCGTACTTGATGACGAAACCGCCTCGCGTCTCCTTGCCCGCGATCTCGGTCTTCCCGTTGGGGCGCCAAACCTGGCGAACCTGCCGGACGACCCGGCGATGGCGGAGGCCGTGCTGCGCACAGGCACCCTCATGCTGGGGACCGGCAGTGGGCGCCCGCGCTTCGTGATGGCGGCGCGTGGCCGCATCGTCCGGCGGCTTCGACGGGGGCTGAAGCGGGATGCGGGTCTTGCCTCGCGCGTGGAATTGATCAGCCCGGCGGCGCTCGCCCGACGCATCGGCTTGGTCTGCGCGCCCAGCTTCGCTGCCGCCGCGACGGCACGTCTCGTCCTGTCCGATCCGCTCAAATCGGCGTCGACACTGCGGCCCGGCCGCATTGTCGGGCTCGCGGCCGCCGCCATCGGCCTGCCGCTCGCGCTGCTGCTGGCACTGGCGCCGGAAATGGGCCTTCTCGCCGTTCAGGCGGCTCTTTCGCTCGTCTTCCTGGCGTGGATCGCCCTGCGACTCGCCGGCTGCCTCTATGTGCCACCCGAGGAGCCGATGCGGGCCCTCGATGCGCGGTTCCTGCCGGTCTATTCCCTCCTGGTGCCGCTCTATCACGAGACGGCCAGCCTGCCGCTGCTGGTCGCCGCCCTCTCGGCGCTCGACTATCCCCCCGAGAAGCTCGATATCAAGCTTGTGGTCGAAGCGGACGACCATGCCACCCGCGCAGCCATCGCTGCGCTCGAGTTGCCGCCGCACATGGCGGAGGTGGTGATCGCGCCGGTTGGGCCCCGTACCAAGCCCAAGGCGCTGGAAGCAGCACTGCCCTTCGCCCGCGGCAGCATCGTCGCGATCTATGACGCCGAGGATCTGCCGGAGCCCGATCAGCTGCGCCGGGCCGTCGCCGCCTTCCGTGCAGGCGGGGCGAAGGTGGGTTGCGTGCAGGCGCGGCTGTGCATCGACAATGGAGGCGACAGCTGGATCTCGGCCCAGTTCGCCGCCGAATATGCCGGCCAGTTCGATGTTCTGCTGCCAGCGCTCAGCGCCCTCGGCCTCCCCATTCCGCTCGGGGGCACCTCGAACCATTTCCGCCGCCGCGTGCTCGATCAGGTGGGAGGATGGGACCCCTACAACGTCACCGAGGACGCCGACCTTGGCATCCGTCTCGCCCGCGCCGGCTGGCAGACACGGGTCATTTCCTCCACCACCTTCGAGGAGGCACCCGTCACGCGGCGCGCCTGGATCGGCCAGCGCACCCGCTGGCTGAAGGGCTGGGCGCAGACCCTGCTGGTGCACGGCCGCCGGCCGCGGGCGCTGGTGCGCGATCTCGGTCGGGGCGGTACGCTCGCGCTGGTGCTGCTCACGGCCGGGCCTTATGCGGCGGCGCTGGTGCATCCGCTGTGCCTTGCCTTGTTCATCGCCGATATCGTTCGCGGCGTCGCCGGGCTGCCGTGCACCCACATGGCGGAGGTGGTGACGAGCGCGCTCACCTACACCACCCTCATCGCCGGCTACGCTGGCGCGGCCGCGACCATGACCGTCGGGCTCGGCCGGCGGGGCATGAGGCCGGGCTGGCGGACGATCGTGGGCATCCCCTTTTACTGGCTGCTACTGTCGGTTGCGGCGTGGCGGGCGGTGATCGAGCTGATCCGCAGGCCGTACCACTGGCAGAAGACCGAGCACGGCGCCGCCCATCGCGGCGGCGGCGGAGGGCTCAGAAGTAGCGCTTCAGCTCCGCCGCAGCCTCGGCCGGAGGGCGTTTGGAGTTGAACGGCGCGACGAAATTGCCTTCCTTGTCCATGAGATAGACCACGGCGGTGTGGTCCATGGTGTAGTCGCCGTCCTTCAGCGGGACCTTGCGGGAATAGACGCGGAACTCCCGCTTGATCTGCTCGGTGGCCTCCGGTGTGCCCGACAGTCCGACGATTTGCGGCGAGAAGCTCGAAACGTAGGATTTGAGCACGTCCGGCGTGTCCCGCTCGGGGTCCACCGAGACGAAGAAGGCCTGCGCCTTGCTCGCGTCCGGCCCCAGCGCGTTGAAGATTTCCGACATCTCGAACAGGGCGGTCGGGCACACGTCCGGGCAGTGGGTGAAGCCGAAAAAGATGAGCGTTGGCTTGCCCTTGAGGGCAGCCTCGGTGATCGGCTGCCCGTTCTGGTCGGTGAGGCTGAAGGGGCCGCCCACCGCCGCTTGGCCCGTTACCTTCGGCGGCGGCTCCGGCAGGAACAGGGTGACGGCGGTGACGAGGATGAGGGCGCCGGCGGCGAAGGCCGAGAAAAGGGCAATGATCTTCGTGCGTGGCGACATGTTTTCAAGGCCTTGGGGGCGGTCGGGGAAGCCTCAGAGGCAGCCGGAAAAGCCGGCGCTCAGGAGATCGAAGAACACGGCCGCGCCGTAGCGCGCCCACAGCGCCAGCCCGCCCGCACAGAGCATGGCCAAGGCCACGCCGAGGCCGATGAGACCGGCGCGGCCCATGCCCGGTCCAGACGCGGCCGCGCCATCGGCATGCGGTACAAGCCGTTGCGAAACCTCGGTTTCCTGGGACAAGGTGACGGACATGGCGCGCCGGTTGGGATGAAACGACAGCCGCCACGATAGCGCGGGCGGCGGTATTTATCCAATCCGCGCCGGTCAATCGCCCGTGACAGGGCGCCTCACCAGCGGTCGGAGGGGGGCGCGCCCTGCCATTCGGCGATGCGGCGCAGGGTGGCGGGGCTGGTGTCGGAAGGCAGGTCGTCGGGCGGGAAGAAGTCGGCGGCGACGATTTCGAGGTTCCGCGCGGGCCGGGGACCGATCACCAGAGCCGCCGTCCGGTACAGGACAACGTGGTCCCGCCCCCCGACCAAAGGATTGAAATAACAGCCGGAAACTGTCAGTGGCCCCTCGGCCTCCACATTGGCCTCCTCCCGCAGTTCGCGCCGGGCCGCCTGTTCGGCGGTCTCGCCCAGATCCACCCCGCCGCCGGGAAAATGCCAGCCGGACACGTAGGTATGTCGGACCAAAAGCAGCCGTCCGGCCGGGTCGGTGGCCAGTACCCGGACACCGAGAGTCATGCCGTGGCGCATGCGGCGCAGGAGGGGGAGGGGGGAGAACATGGCCTGAGCATACCCCCTCCCGGCACGGACGAAAGGGTGGTTCACACCACCCTGTCAGGTGCGTTCACCCCACCTATTCGGCGGCGTTCGGGAGCGGTTCGGGCCGAACCCACCGCAAAACCGGCGCGCGGGCGGCGCGGGTCTCGTCCAGACGACGGCGGGGGGCGTAATGGGGGGCGCCGAGGAAGCGCGCCTTGTCCCCCGTTTTGGCCGCCATCTTGGCCGCCATGGCGAGGTCGCGCAGGGCACCGAGGAAGAGGTCGAGGGAGGCCTTCGATTCGCTCTCCGTCGGCTCGATCAGCATCGCCCCGTGGACCACCAGCGGGAAGTAGACCGTCATGGGGTGGTACCCCTCGTCGATCAGCGCCTTGGCGATGTCCAGGGTAGAGATGCCGGTGTCCGCCAGCCAGGTGTCGTCGAACAGGGCCTCGTGCATGGCCGGGCGTTCGGCGAAGGGGGCGCTCATCACATCCATCAGGCAGGCGCGGACATAATTGGCGGAGAGGACGGCGTCCTCGGAGGCCTGCCGCATGCCGTCGGCGCCATGGGAGAGCATCCACGACAGGGCGCGGACGAACATGCCCATCTGGCCGTGGAAGGCGCTCATGCGGCCGAGGGCCTGCTCGGCGCCGTCCGCACCCTGGTCCTCCACCAGCACCAGCCCATCGGCCGTGGCGACCAGCGCCGGGACCGGGGCGAACGGGGCGAGGGCATCGGAGAGCACCACCGGCCCCGCACCCGGACCACCGCCGCCGTGGGGGGTGGAGAAGGTCTTGTGCAGATTGATGTGCATGGCATCGACCCCGAGGTCGGCGATGCGCACCTTGCCGAGGATGGCGTTGAAGTTGGCGCCGTCCGAATAGAAATAGGCACCAGCCCCGTGCACCGCCTCGGCGATGGCCACCACGTCCCGCTCGAACAGGCCGCAGGTGTTGGGATTGGTGAGCATGAGCGCGGCCACCTCCGGCCCCAAAGCGGCCTTCACCGCCTCCGGGTCCACCGTGCCGTCAGCGCGGGCGGGGATGGAGCGCACCTCATAGCCGATGAGGGCGGCGGTGGCGGGGTTGGTGCCGTGGGCGCTCTCCGGCACCAGCACCACGTTGCGCTGCGCCTCGCCGCGCGCCGCATGGGCGGCCTTGATGGCCATCATGCCGCACAGTTCGCCATGGGCGCCGGCCTTGGGGGTGAGCGCCACGGCTTTCATGCCGGTGAGTTCGAGCAGATAGCGCGACAGCTCCGCCATCAGCTCCAGCGCGCCCTTCACGGTGGAGAGGGGCTGGAGCGGGTGGATGTCGGCAAAGCCCGGCAGCCGCGCCATCTTCTCGTTGAGGCGCGGGTTGTGCTTCATGGTGCAGGAGCCGAGAGGGAACAGCCCGCTGTCGATGCCATAATTCATGCGCGAGAGGCGCACGTAATGGCGCATGGCCTCCGGCTCGGAGAGGCCGGGCAGCTCCAGCGGCGCGGTGCGTTTGTGGGCGCCGAGCCGGTCCTTGAACGGGGCGGGCTCGGGGATGTCCACGCCCGTCACCTCGGTGCGGCCGATCTCGAAGATCAGGCCTTCCTCAAGGTCGAGCCCCCGGTTGCCGGTGAAGGTGAGGGGGCCTTCCGAGCCACCGCCGACGATCTGCGGCGTCGTCGCGCCACGGCCTTCGCGGTTCATGAGTGAACGCCTTTCAGTTTGGCTCCGTTCGCCTCTGCGATGTCCATGCATACGAGAATAATATCATTGGCAAGCTGAACTCTTTTCTTGCCTCTAATTTTCCTAATGTTCTCGTCGGCTTGAGTGTAGTGGTGCGGAGGCGGGCCGGGGGTGTAGCCAGCTAGCATTCGAGAGTCGATAGACCTCAATTGTTCGCAGATGTGTGCTGGAAGGCCGTCTCTCGGAATTACGCTGAGTTCTTCGACTGCCCATCTGAGCCGTTCGCGAAATTCACCTGGATTCGCGGCTAAAACTGAAAGCGCTTTAAACGCCTTCCCTAAAGACCACCCAAGGTGCCGACAGTCATCGTCGCTCATCCCACCACCTCCTTGAGGGCCGCGGCATAAGCGGCGCGGTCGTCCTCGCTGGTCGTCTCGGTGGCGGCGACGAGGATCAAATCGTCGAGCCCCGATTTCGGGGCGAGGCGGGAACAGGGGACGCCGCCGAGGATGCCCTTGGCGGCGAGCTTCTCCACCACGTCCGCTGCCTTGCCCGGCACGCGCAGGGTGAATTCGTTGAAGAAGGTGTCGTTGAGCACGCTCGCTCCCGGCACGGCGGCGAGCCGGTCGGCGAGGTCGCAGGCCGCCGCGTGGTTGGCGCGGGCGAGGCGGACGAGGCCGGTCTGGCCGAGCAGGCTCATGTGGATGGTGAAGGCCAGCGCGCAGAGGCCGGAATTGGTGCAGATGTTGGAGGTCGCCTTCTCCCGGCGGATGTGCTGCTCGCGGGTGGAGAGGGTGAGCACGAAGCCGCGCCGGCCTTCCGCATCCACCGTCTCGCCGGCGAGGCGCCCCGGCATCTGCCGCACGAACTTCTGCCGCGTGGCGAACAGGCCCACATAGGGGCCGCCGAAGTTCAGCGCATTGCCGATGGACTGGCCTTCGCCCGCCACGATGTCGGCGCCCTGCGCCCCCGGCGGCTCGATGAGGCCGAGGCTGACCGCCTCGGTGAACACGGCGATGAGCAGCGCGCCGGCCTTGTGGGCCGCCTCGGCGATGGGCTTCAGGTCCACGATGTTGCCGAACACGTCGGGGGACTGCACCACCACGCAGGAGCAGCCGGCATCGATGGCGGCGATGATGTCTTCCCCGCCCTTGGGCACCGGCGCCAGCGCCACCACCTCGTCCGCCGCATAGCGCGAGACGGTCTCGATGGTCGCGCGATAGTGCGGGTGCAGGTTGCCGGCCAGCAGCGCCTTGCGGCGGCGGGTGACGCGATGGGCCATCAGCACCGCCTCGGCGGCGGCGGTGGAGCCGTCATACATGGAGGCATTGGCCACCTCCATGCCCGTCAGCTCGGCCACCTGCGTCTGGAACTCGAAGAGATATTGCAGGGTGCCCTGCGCGATCTCCGGCTGGTACGGCGTGTAGGAGGTGAGGAATTCCGAGCGCTGGATCAGGTGGTCCACGCTCGCCGGCACATGATGGCGATAGGCGCCGGCGCCGACGAAGAAGGGCACCGACCCGGCCGGCATGTTCTTCGCGGCGAGGCGGGAGAGCGCGCGCTCCACCTCCATCTCGCTCTTGTGGAGCGCGAGGCGCGGCAGCTCATGCGCGCGCTGGGCGGCGGGAATGTCGGCGAACAGATCATCCACCGAGGGAACGCCGATGCGCGCGAGCATCTCGGCGCGGTCATCGGGGGTGAGGGGAAGATAGCGCATGATGCCGCTGATCCCGTTTCAGGCGATGGTGAAGCTCGGGGTGATGACCACCTCCGAGCGCAGGGAATTGGCCACGAAGCATTCGTCGTGGGCCTTGTCGTGCAGCGCCGCCACGTCTTCGGCCGTGGGCGTTTTGTCACCCGAGAAGACGATGGCGGGGTTGAGCGCGATGCGGGAAATCCAGGTCTTGCCCCGCTCGGTCTTGCCAAACGCGGCCATCACCTTGTCCTCGTAGACGTCGATGCAGAAGCCGCCGCGGCGGGCGAAATCCAGCACGAACAGCATGTGGCAGGCGGAAAGGGAGGCGGCGAGCGCCTCTTCCGGGTCCACCGCATCGGCTTTCGACAAGGGCAGGCGGACCACCGCGGGCGAGGACGAGCCGGGCACGGTCAGCCCGTCGAACATCCATTGGTGCGCGCGGGGATAGCGGCCGTCCGTGAAGACGGCGTCGCCGCGGTCCCAGCGGACGGTGGCAATGGGGGTATCGTCGCTCATGGTGTCCGCCTTCCCGTATGCTCAGAGGGTGTCGAGGAAGGCCTTGTAGGCGGCCTCGTCCATCAGCTCGGACAGCTCTGCGGGGTTCGTCACCTTGAGCTTCAGGAACCAGCCCTTGCCCTCGGCATCCTCGTTGACGAGGCCGGGCGCGCCTTCCAGCTCGCTGTTGACCTCGACCACTTCGCCGGAGATGGGGGCATAGACCTCGCTCGCGGCCTTCACGCTCTCCACCACGGCGGCTTCCTTGCCGCGGGTGACGGACTTGCCGATGTCGGGAAGCTCCACGAACACCACGTCGCCGAGCTGGCCCTGGGCGTAGTCGGAGATGCCGACCACCGCCACGTCGCCGTCGATGCGGACATATTCGTGGTCCTTGGTGTAGTGCACGGTCATGGTCAGCCCCCGGTTTTCTGCTTGCGCGCGTAGCGTGTGGGTACGAAGGGAAGAGCGGTGACGACGGCCGGCAGGGCCTTGCCGCGCACCAATATGTCGAGACGGGTGCCGGGCGCGGACAGCGCGGGCGGCACATAGCCCATGGCGATGGGCGCCTGCAGCGTCGGGGCGAAGCCGCCCGAGGTGACGCGGCCGACGATCTCGCCCTCGGAGGCGATCTCCGCCCCCTCGCGGGCTGGCGCGCGGCCGTCCAGCTTCAGGCCGACGCGCACGCGGGCCGGGCCTTCCGCCAGCTCGCGCTGGACGCGTGCCGCGCCGGGAAAGCCGCCCTCAAGCCGCCGCCGCTTCTGGATGGACCAGACGAGCGCCGCCTCCACGGGGGAGGTGGAAAGGTCGATGTCGTGGCCATAAAGGCAGAGGCCGGCTTCCAGCCGCAGGCTATCCCGGGCGCCGAGGCCGATGGCCTTCACCTCCGGCTCGGCGAGCAATGCCGCCCACAGCGCGGGGGCATCCTCGGCGGCGACGGAGATCTCGTAGCCGTCCTCGCCGGTATAGCCGGAGCGGGAGATCTCCACGGGTACGCCGTCGAAGGCGAGGGGCAAAGCGGTCATGAAGTCGAGGTCCGCCGCCTCCGGGCAATGGCGCGCCAGCACCATGGCCGCCTCCGGCCCCTGAAGGGCGAGGAGCGCCCGCTCGGGGCGCTGCACCAGCTTCACGGTGTCGGGGAGGTTGGCCTCGATGTGGGCGAAGTCGTCGCCCTTGCAGGCGGCGTTGACCACGAGGATCAGCGTGCCGTCGGCAGCAGGGTCCGCCGGGCGGGTGGCCATGAAGTCGTCGCGGATGCCGCCGTCATCGGCGGTCAGCTGCGAATAGCGCTGCTTGCCGGGGGCGAGGGTCCCGAAATCCGCCGGGGCGAGGGCTTCCAGCGCCCGCGCGGTGGTCTCATGGTCCGGCCCGACGAGCAGCGCCTGCCCCATGTGGGAGACGTCGAACAGGCCGGCATGGGTGCGGGTCCAATTGTGCTCCGCGAGGATGCCCTCGGGATACTGGACCGGCATGAAGTAGCCCGCGAACGGAACCATGCGGGCGCCGAGCGCCACATGGGCGGCGGCCAGCGGGGTTTCGAGCAGAGGCTCGGAGGGGGAATGCGAATCGGGGGACGATGCCAATGGAGGCTCCGGGACGAACAGCGCCAATTTCCGGACCTGCCGAACCCCGTTTCCGGTGGTTCTGCGCGGCCCGCGCGGCGCCCCCTCTGTCTGCCGACCTGAGAGATTTCACCGCGCCTCGTGGAAGGGCACGGCTTACTCCTTCGGTGAGCCCAGCCCCGCCCTTCAAGGCGCAGCACGGCTGCTTTCCAGAGTTTCGTCCCCCTGCGGCCCTTGGTGCCTGAGCGGTTCCGGGGCGGTTGCGCCTTCGGCGCCGGCACACCTCAACCCAAGGGTGCCGGTCTCTCCCGCAGGGATCGTCCGATGTCGCGTTCCTTCTGCCCTTTTCGCCGGGGCATCTGGAACGCGGGTGCAGCATAGGCGTTTGCCGCCCGGCGTCAACGCGGGTGGGAGAAAGGCCCTGCGTTGACGCCGGGACTTTGCATTTCTAAGTTCGCGCTCCTTTTCCGGAGCCCGTCATGTCCTCGTCCGAAGCCTCGCCCGCCCCCGTCGATCCCACCCAGCTCGCCGCCGAGCTGAAGGCGGTCGCGGAGACGGCCACCGCCTGGCCGTTCGAGGAGGCGCGCAAGCTGGTGGAGCGGCTGAAGAAGCGGCCCAAGGACGAGGTGCTGTTCGAGACCGGCTATGGCCCCTCGGGCCTGCCGCATATCGGCACCTTCGGCGAGGTGGCGCGCACCACCATGGTGCGGCACGCCTTCCGCATCCTCACCGAAGACAAGGTGAAGACGCGCCTTCTGTGCTTCTCCGACGACATGGACGGGATGCGCAAGATCCCCGAGAACGTGCCCGACCCGGTCGCGCTGCGCCCCTATCTCCAGATGCCGCTCACCAAGGTGCCGAACCCCTTCGGCGGCGACTATCCGAGCTTCGGCGCGCACAACAACGCCATGCTCCGGCGCTTCCTCGACACCTTCGGCTTCGACTACGAATTCGCCAGCGCCACCGAATACTACTTCTCCGGCAAGCTGGACGCCGTGCTGCTGAAGGCCGCCGAGAAGTACGACGAGATCATGGCCGTCATGCTGCCCACCCTCGGCGAGGAGCGGCAGGCCACCTATTCGCCCTTCCTGCCCATCTCCCCCACCTCCGGCCGCGTGCTCTACGTGCCGCTGAAGAATGTGGACGCCAAGGCCGGCACCATCACCTTCGACGACGAGGACGGCACCGAGCTGACGCTCCCCGTCACCGGCGGCAAGGTGAAGCTGCAATGGAAGCCGGATTTCGGCGCCCGCTGGGCGGCGCTCGACGTCGATTTCGAGATGTTCGGCAAGGATCACCAGACCAACGCGCCGATCTACGACAGGATCTGCCAGATCCTCGGCGGCACCGCGCCGGAGCATTTCGTCTATGAATTGTTCCTGGACGAGAAGGGCCAGAAGATCTCCAAGTCCAAGGGCAACGGGCTCACCATCGACGAGTGGCTGACCTATGCGAGCCCGGAGAGCCTCGCACTCTACATGTTCCAGTCGCCCCGCTCGGCGAAGAAGCTGCACTTCGATGTGATCCCGAAGGCGGTGGACGAGTATTTCAACTTCCTCGCCCGCTATGCGCAGCAGGACTGGAAGCTGCGTTTCGGCAACCCGGTCTATCACATCCATGCCGGCAACCCGCCGGACGTGGACATGCCGGTGAGCTTCACCATGCTCCTCAACCTCGCCTCGGCCTCCAACACGGAGGACGAGAGCGTGCTGTGGGGCTTCCTGAAGCGCCATGTGCCCGGCGTGTCGGACCAGACGCACCCCAAGCTGCACGAGCTGGTGGGCTATGCGGTGCGCTACTTCCATGACTTCGTGAAGCCCAACAAGGTCTTCCGCACCCCCGACGAGGTGGAGCGCGACGCCCTCGAAAAGCTCGACGCGGCCCTCGCGGCGCTGCCGGCGGGCGCCAGCGCGGACGACATCCAGACCGTGCTCTACGACGTGGCCCGTCCCATTCCGCGCTACCAGGACCTCAAGGCCAAGGGCGCCACGCCCGAGCGGCCGGGCGTCTCGGTGGAGTGGTTCAACACGCTCTATCAGGTGCTGCTCGGCCTGGAACGCGGCCCCCGCTTCGGCTCCTTCGTCGCCATCTACGGCGTGGCCGAGACGCGCGAACTGATCCGCAAGGCGCTGGCCGGAGAACTGGCGGCGGCGTGAGGGGACCAGGAGCCGTCATCGCCCGGTTCAGCCGGGCGATCCACGGTTGGGCCGGGCTGGGTCTTCAGGCAGAGCGCAGGCGGAGGGGTGGATCCCCCGGATAAACCGGGGGATGACAGCGGGTGGGCGTGGAGGGTGGTCTGCTCTCTCTCCTGCGAGGGGAGGGGGGAGGCACAGCGCCGTCATCTCCGGGCTTGTCCCCACACCGCCGTCGCCCTCCGGCTTGACCGGAGGGCCCACGGCGCGGCCGGGCGCGGCCCGGGAATGTTATGCAAGTGCTTCCGCACACTGCGCTTTCGGCGCGATGGGTGCTCCGGTCAAGCCGGAGCACGACGGCATTTCTCGGCCGGCATCGCTCGCGCCATCGTCATGGCCGGGCTTGTCCCGGAAGTCGGCAACAGCCGACTTCCGGGACAAGCCCGGCCATGACTGTGGTTCTGGATACCGGAAAGCGCTCAGGCGGAGGGGTGGATCGCCCGGACGCGCCGGGCGATGACAGCCGTTCGAGAAGTGCCTACGCCGGCATCTGGAAGCTAAGCAACTTCTTCTGCGGGAAGTCGTAGAGCTTGCCCGTCTCCATGAAGGTGGGCAGGCACAAAGGCAGGATGGCCTCGGCTGCCTCTTCCGGCGCCGGCAGGCTGGACGGGTCTTCGCCGGGGAAGGCCTTGGCGCGCATCAGGGTGCGGATGGGGCCGGGGTTGAAGAGGTTGACCTTCAGGTTGCCGGAGACGCTTTCGTCCGCCCAGGTGCGGGCCATCACTTCCAGGCCCGCCTTGGTGATGGCGTAAGGTCCCCAATAGGCGCGCGCCTTGCTCGCCGCGCCGGAGGTGACCACCACCGCCCGGCCGGCCGGGGAGAGCTTCAGCAGCGGATCGAAGGAGCGCACGCAGCGCCAGTTGGCGGTGAGGTTCACCGCCACCGTGTCTTCCCAGTCCTTGGGGAAGACGTGGCCGAGCGGCGAGAGCGGGCCGAGCACGCCGGCATTGGCCACATAGATGTCGAGCCGGCCGTAGCGCTCGTAGAGCGCGCCGCCGAGGCGGTCGATGCCCTCGGAATCCTTGAGGTTCAGCGGCACCAGCGTGGCGCTGCCGCCCACCGCGCGGATGGCGTCGTCCACCTCCTGCAGCCCGCCTTCCGAGCGGCCGACGCACACCACATGCGCGCCGGCTTTCGCCAGCGCCACCGCGGTGGCGGCGCCGATGCCGCGCGTGGCGCCGGTGACGAGGGCGATCTTTTCGGCAAGCGGCCGGTCGGTCACGGTCGGATGTCCTCTTCCTTGGGGGGCGCGGGTTCAGCCCGCGGCCCGGATCTCCACCGAGGGCGCGGAGCGCTCGGCCGGACCGTGATACACCGCCTCGATGTTGTTGCCATCGGGGTCGAGCACGAAGGCGGCGTAATAGTCCGCGTGATAGGGGCGCAGGCCCGGCGCCCCGTTGTCCGTGCCGCCGGCGGCGAGGGCAGCGTCGTAAAAGCGCTGCACGCTCTCGCGGTCCGGCGCCTGGAAGGCGATGTGGGCGCGGCCGGTGAGCGGCTCGCCCACGCTCACGCACAGCTCGTCGGCGAAGAAGAAGTCCTCGGCATCCATGATGGGCACGCCGAGCACCTCCAGAACGGCGCCATAGAAGCGGCGCGCGGCCTCAAGGTCGCGCACCACGAGCTGGATGTGATCGATGAGCCGGCCGCGGTGCCAGCTGTCCATTTCGGCCATGGGCGCCTCCTTCCGTTGCGGCAGTTATGCCGCCGCTCCGGAGACGCCGCAAGGCGGAGGGGAGTTCCCCTCAGCTCGCTTCGGCGAGCAGCGAGAGCTGCTGCTGGGCCACCGCGCCGGCGCGGTCGGTCAGCGGCGTCGGATAGTCGCCGGTGAAGCAGTGGTCGGTGAATTGCGGCTTCACCGGGTCGCGCCCCTCGAAGCCCATGGCGCGGTACACGCCATCCACCGAGAGGAAGGCCAGCGAATCCGCGCCGATATAGCGGCGCATGCCTTCCAGGTCGTGGGTGGCGGCGAGCAGCTTGTCCCGGTCCGGCGTGTCGATGCCGTAATAATCGGGGTGGGTGATGGGCGGCGAGGCGATGCGGAAATGCACCTCCTTGGCGCCGGCATCGCGCATCATCTGCACGATCTTCACCGAAGTGGTGCCGCGCACGAGGCTGTCGTCCACGAGGACGATGCTCTTGCCCTCCACCACCGAGCGGTTGGCGGAATGCTTCATGCGCACGCCCTGGTCGCGGATGGACTGGGTGGGCTGGATGAAGGTGCGACCGACATAGTGGTTGCGGATGATGCCCAGCTCGTAGGGGATGCCCGAGGTCTGGGAAAAGCCGATGGCCGCCGGCACGCCGGAATCCGGCACCGGGACGATCACGTCCGCATGGGCCGGGCTTTCGGTGGCCAGCACGCGGCCCATGTTCTTGCGCACCTGATAGACGGAGCGCCCGCCCACCACGGAATCCGGCCGGGCGAAATAGATGTACTCGAAGATGCAGGGCCGCGCCGCCATCTCCGGGAACGGCTTGAAGGACTGCACGCCCTCCTCGTCGATCACGATGACCTCGCCGTTCTCGATGTCGCGCACATAGCGCGCGCCGATGATGTCGAGGGCGCAGGTCTCGGAGGCGAGGATGGGGGAGCCGTCCAGCGAGCCCAGCACCAGCGGGCGGATGCCGAGGGGGTCGCGGGCGCCGATGAGCTTCTTGTTGGTCAGCGCCACCAGCGAATAGGCGCCTTCCAGCGCCCGGATGGCGTCGATGAAGCGGTCGATGAAGCGCGGCTTGCGGGAGCGCGCCACGAGATGGAGGATCACCTCGGTGTCCGTGGTGGACTGGGTGATGGCGCCTTCGCGCACCAGCTGGCGGCGCAGGGTGAGGCCGTTGGTGAGGTTGCCGTTGTGGCCCACGGCGAAGCCGCCCGCGTCCAGCTCGGCGAAGAGGGGCTGCACGTTGCGCAGCAGGGTCTCGCCGGTGGTGGAGTAGCGCACATGGCCCACCGCCGCGTCGCCGGGCAGGCGGGCGATGACGCCGGCGTCGGAGAAGGCGTCGCCCACGAGGCCGAGGCGGCGCTCGGAATGGAAGCGGCGGCCGTCATAGGAGACGATGCCGGCGGCTTCCTGTCCGCGATGCTGGAGGGCGTGGAGGCCGATGGCGGTGATGGCCGCGGCCTCGGGGTGATTGTAGATGCCGAAGACGCCGCATTCCTCGCGGAGGCGATCGCCGTTCAGGTCGAGATCGAGATCGGCGCGACCGCCCGCGAGGGGTTCGCCATCCGCGCGGAAAGCGCTGTCTCCGCCGGCCACTGAGATCGGCCCGTCACATCCCAAGTCCATCATGCACCCTCCGCGCGGGCCGGTCAGGCAGCGCCGTGCGAGCTTGCGCCGGGAGGTCGGAGCGGGAACACCCATAGCGCGGAAGGCTCAGCGCCCCCGCGTGGATGTCCCGGCCGGCCGGCCGGTCAGTTGCTGCCCCCAAAAAGAAACCTACCGCTGTCCCCCCGTCGGGGCGGCCGGGGCGGCAGGCGTGTCGCCCTCCTCAGCGGCGGGCGGTTTCTTCAACTTGTTCAAAATGGTGTTTTCAGGGTCATCCGGCAACTGCGCCTTCAGCCACTCCCCCGCTTTCGTGATGGCGGGGAGCGATTTTGCGTTGGCGACCCACGGGGGCTGCTTCTCCGGCGGCACCAGCCAGTTGAAGAACAGCAGCGCGATCACCATCAGCAGCAGCCCGCGGGCGAGGCCGAAGGCGAAGCCCAGCGTGCGGTCGAGGGCGCCGATTCGGCTGTCGAGCACCAGATCCGAGATGCGCGCGGTGACGATGGAGGCAATGAGCAGCGTGCCGAGGAACAGCAACGCCACCGTCACCGCAAGAGCGGCCGAGTCCTGCGAGATGTATTGCTTCACCACAGGCAGAGCGGACTTGTAGAAATAGACGGTGACGCCGGCCGCGACAGCCCAGGACAGGATGGAGAAGACTTCCCGCAGAAAGCCGCGCACCATTGCCAGGATGCCGGAAATCAGCATCACCGAGAGAACGATAATGTCGAGCAAGGTTATGGGCATCGGCGCATCGATCCGTGATGGGCGCACCGCCGGACGCGCATGCGCGCGACCCGCCCACCCCCGGAGAGCCCAGCCGCGGGGCTGATATAGCTTGCGCGCCCGCCCGCGTCACCTTTCCTCGTCGTCGCCCCAATCCGCATGCTGGACGGCCCTTTGCGGGGGATTGCGGTCGTTCGAGCCCCGCGTTTCGCGCATGGCAGTGTCGCGCGTCTCGCGCGGGGCGCGGCGGGGCGCGCTGGCCGCGATGCCGGCCACCAGCTCCGCCAAAGAGGAGACCGGCCGCACCGACACCGGCGGGTCGAGCCCGTCCAGCCCGCCGGAGGGGATGACGGCGCTGGCGAAGCCGAGTTTCGCCGCCTCCTTCAGCCGCGCCTGCGCCTGCGAGACGGGGCGCACCGCGCCGGTGAGGCTCGCCTCGCCGAAATGCACCGCATCCGCCGGCAGGGGCGCGCCGGTCAGCGAGGAAACGAGGGCAGCCGCGACGGCAAGGTCCGCCGCCGGCTCGCCGATCTTCAGCCCGCCCGCCACGTTGAGATAGACGTCGTGCCCACCGAGCCGCACGCCGCAGCGGGCATCCAGCACCGCCAGCACCATGGAGAGGCGGTTGGGGTCCCACCCCACCACCGCCCGGCGCGGGGTGCCCAGCGAGGAGGGGGCGACCAGCGCCTGGATCTCCACCAGCACCGGCCGCGTGCCCTCCATGCCGGCGAATACGGCGGTGCCCGGCGCGCCGGCGTCGCGGTTGGAGAGGAACAGCTCGGAGGGGTTGGCCACCTCGGAGAGGCCGCGCCCGGTCATCTCGAACACGCCGATCTCGTCGGTGGGGCCGAAGCGGTTCTTCTGCGCGCGCAGGATGCGGAACTGGTGGCCGCCATCGCCCTCGAAGGAGAACACCGCATCCACCATGTGCTCCACCACGCGCGGGCCGGCGATCTGCCCGTCCTTGGTGACATGGCCGACGAGGATGACGCAGGCCCCCGTCTGCTTGGCGTAGCGCACCAGCAGCTGGGCCGAGGTGCGCACCTGCGTCACGGTTCCGGGCGCGCTCTCCACGCTGTCCGACCACATGGTCTGGATGGAATCGATCACGACCATGTGAACGGGCGGGCCGCCCGACAAGGTGGCGATGATGTTCTCCGCATTGGTCTCGGCGGCGAGGCCCACGTCCGCCTTTTCCAGCCCCAGCCGCTGGGCGCGCAGGCGCACCTGGTCCACCGCCTCCTCGCCGGAGACGTAGACGACGCGCTGCCCGCGCTGGGCCAGGGCCGCTGAGGCTTGCACCAGCAGAGTGGACTTGCCGATGCCGGGATCGCCGCCGATGAGCAGGATGGAGCCGGGCACGAAGCCGCCGCCCGCCACCCGGTCCAATTCGCCGATGCCGGAGACGAGGCGCGGGGCGGGCTTGGCCGTGCCCTCCAGTCTCTCCAGCACCACCGCGCGGCCCTTGCGGCCGGAGCGCTGCGCCGCCGGCACGCTGGCGGCGACCGCGACTTCCTCTGAAATGGTGTTCCAGCCGCCGCACGCCTCGCATTTGCCCTGCCAGCGCGTGTAGACCGCCCCGCAGGACTGGCAGATGAAGGACGAGTCGCGCCGGGCCATGAGCATCACCCTCGGCGCGGGCGGGCCGGCCGGGTCTGGAGGAGAGGCCCGAATCTCGGGCGATGTTCTCTATATACCCCATCGCTGCCCTATGGGCCTGCCGTGGCCGCCGGCTTCGCATCCGGGGTTGCGCGCCATCTGCGGCGCATCCCCAGATGGCGGGAACGGGGCACCTCTGCTAATCAGCCTGCGCTGCCCTTTTCCGTCATGTCAGGGGATCGCCCGTGTTCCGAGACAGCCCTGCTTCCGCACCCACGCCGCAAGAGCCGGCCCGGCCCGCGGCGGCCGGCCAGCCCGCCGAATGGGTGCGCGCGGCCACCGATCCCGCGGCGTTCACCGCCGAGCAGCAGGCGCTGGGGCGGGTGTGGACCTTCCTCTGCCTCGACGGGGAGGTGGCGCAGGACGGCCAGTGGTTCCGCACCGATCTCGGCGGGCGCTCGGTCTTCATCCAGCGCTTCGGCGACCGGCTGCGCGGCTTCGAGAATGTGTGCGCCCACCGCTTCCACCCCATCCGCCGCGAGCGCAGCGGGAAGGGCGCCATGGTCTGCGCCTTCCATCACTGGCGCTACAATGCCGAGGGGCAGGCGCTGGGCATTCCGGTCTGCGACGAGGCCTATGGCTGCCTGCCGAAGCAGCTCAACGCGCACCTGAAGCCCATCGAGGTGGAGGCGTTCGCCGGTCTCGTGTTCGGCCGCTTTCCCGATCCGGAGGGGGAATCCCTCGCGGACTTCCTCGGCGATGCCGCGCCCATGCTCGCCGCGCTCTGCCCGCCCGGGCGCACCTTCACCCGCTTCGGTGGCGAGGTGCCGGCCAACTGGAAGTTCCTCACCCATGTGACGCTGGACGACTACCACATCGTCGCCGTCCACCCCTCCACCTTCGGCGCCAACGGCTATCTGAAGGCGAAGGAGGTCACCTATGCCCGCTTCGGCCGGCACAGCGCCTATACCACCGAGCCGGGGGATGACCCGCTGGGGGGCGTGCTCGCCGATTGCCGGGCCGGCACCTACCGCGCCCGCGACTATCTGATCGTGAACCTGTTCCCCACCTTCGGGGCGTCCCAGTTCCACGTCATCGATCTCCTCGGCCGCTCGTATTATGCGGTGATGGTGCTGCGCTATGCGCCTCTCGCCCATGACCGCTCGCGGCTGGAGGGCTGGCTTATCGAGGGCCCCATCGCGCCGCCGCGGCCGGGGCTGCTCGGCGTCTTCGACCGCTTCGCGCAGAAGGTGATTTCGCGCATCGTGCCCTTCTATGCGCGCCGCGTGCTGGCCGAGGACAATGCGGTGTGCGAGGGCCAGCAGGAGGTCGCCCGCCAGATCACCGAGGACCAGCGCCTGAGCCCCGCCTTCGAGAAGCGCATCGGCTGGTTCGAGGAGACCTATGCGGCGGAGCTGGCGGCCGCCAGGCAGGCCGCACGGGAGCCCGCCCCGTCTCAGCCGCCGATGTAGCGGCGGGCGTAGCGGGCGCCCAGCGAGGTGAGCACTTCATAGCCGATGGTGCCGGAGCGGGCGGCGAGGTCGTCCACGCTGATGCCGTCGCCGAGAAAGACCGCCACGTCGCCCCGCTGCACCGTGCCCTCGGGCAGGTCGGTGATGTCGAGGGTGGCGAGGTCCATGGAGACGCGGCCCACGAGATGGCAGCGCCGGCCGGCGACGATGGCCTCCACCCCCTTGGCGAGGTCGGAGGAGCCGGCGGCCCGGAACAGCCCGTCCGCATAGCCGATGGAGACGGTGGCGAGCCGGCTCGGCCGCTTCAGCCGCTCGGCGGCGCCATAGCCCACGGTCTCGCCGGCCGCGACGTTCGAGATCTGGATGATCTTCACCTCCAGCCGCACCGCCGGGCGCAGCGGCGGCACGCCGGTGATGGCGACGCCGCCATAAAGGAAGATGCCCGGACGGACCAGCTCGAAGCGGAAATCGCGACCGAGCAGGGTGCCGGCGGAATTCGCCAGCGAGCTCGGCACGCCCCGGAAGCGGCGGATCACGTCGGCGAACACCGCGCGCTGGCGGGCGGTGAGGGCGTGGCCGGGTGTGTCGGCGCAGGCGAGGTGGCTCATGACGAGGCTGGGCGTGAAGCCGAGCATCCTGCGCGTGCCGGCGAGCTGCACCGCCTCGTCCACCGAGAGGCCGAGCCGGTTCATGCCGGTATCCACATGGAGCGCGGTGGGCAGGTCCGCCCCCTGGTCGCGGCAGAAGTCGCTCCATTCGGTGATCTCCGGCACCGAGCCGAGCACCGGCCGCAGGCGCGCGGCCGCATGGTCGGCGGCGGTTTCCGGCAACAGGCCGTTGAGCACGTAGATCACCGCCTCGGGCAGCAGGGCGCGCAGCGCGAGGGCTTCCTTGAAGTGGGCGACGAAGAAGGTGCGGGCGCCCGCCTTCCACAGGGCCGGGGCCACGCGGTCGATGCCGAGTCCGTAGGCATTGGCTTTCACCACCGCCGCGCATTCGGCCGGGGCGGCGAGCGCGGCAAGGGTGCGCCAGTTGTCGGCGATGGCGGACAGATCGACGGTGAGGATGGCGCCGGCTTCGCGCGCCTCACGCTCGGCCAGGTCTGCCGCTGCGGCGCTGGCGGCGGGGTCCTCGGGGGCCTGCGGCTCGCCGGTCAGTGGCGATCCGGCAGGTGGTCCTCCCGCGCCAGGTTGGAGAAGCGGGTGAATTGCGGCTCGAAATGCACCTTCACCGTCCCGGTGGGGCCGTGGCGCTGCTTTCCGATGATGATTTCGGCCGTGTTCTCGGCCGCCTTCATCTCGATCTCCCACTTGAACCACTCCTCTGTGCCGGGCTTCGGCTCCTTGCTCTTAAGATAATACTCCTCCCGGTAAACGAACATGACGACGTCGGCGTCCTGCTCGATGGAGCCGGATTCACGCAGGTCCGAAAGCTGCGGCCGTTTGTCGTCGCGGGACTCCACCTGACGCGAGAGCTGGGACAGGGCCATGACCGGCACCTGCAGCTCCTTCGCCAGGGCTTTCAGGCCCGTCGTGATCTCGGTGATCTCCTGCACGCGGTTCTGCGACGAGGCCTTGGACGAGCCGGACAGCAGCTGGAGATAGTCGATGACCATGAAGTCCAGCCCGCGCTGGCGCTTCAGCCGCCGCGCCCGCGCCACCAACTGGGCGATGGAGATGCCGCCGGTGTCGTCGATATAGAGCGGGATGGTCTGCATGGTCTGCGCGGCGGCGGCGAGCTTGGAGAACTCGCTTTCCGAGATGTCGCCGCGGCGGATCTTGTAGGAGGCGATCTCCGCCTGCTCGGCAAGGATACGGGTGGCGAGCTGCTCGGCCGACATTTCCAGCGAGAAGAAGCCCACCACGCCGCCGGACACCGTCTCGTTGGAGCCGTCCGGCCGGGTCTCGCCGCGATAGGCGGCGGCGATGTTGAAGGCGATGTTGGTGGCAAGCGAGGTCTTGCCCATGGCCGGGCGGCCGGCGAGGATCACGAGGTCCGACGGCTGGAGCCCGCCCATCTGGTGGTCGAGGTCGTCGAGGGCGGTGGCGATGCCGGAGAGGTGGCCGTCGCGCTGGAAGGCCTTGGAGGCCATGTCCACCGATTCGCGCAGCGCCTCGCCGAAGCGCTGGAAGCCGCCGTCGTAGCGCCCGGTCTCGGCGATCTCGTAGAGGCGCTTTTCCGCCTCCTCGATCTGGTCCTGCGGGGTGGCGTCCACCGGGGCGTCGTAGGCCTCGTTGACGATCTCCTCGCCGATGCGAATCAGGTCGCGCCGGACCGAGAGGTCGTAGATGGTGCGGCCGTAATCCTCGGAATTGATGACGGTGGTCGCCTCCGCCGCAAGGCGGGCGAGGTATTGCGGTCCGGTGAGGCCGGCCACATCCAGGTCCGCGGGCAGGAAGGTCTTGATGGTGACGGGAGTCGCCAGCTTGCCGGCGCGGATCAGCGCCGAGGCCAGCTCGAAGACGCGGGCGTGGATGGGCTCGTAGAAATGGCGCGGCTCAAGGAAGTCGGAGACGCGGTAGAAGGCCTCGTTGTTGACGAGGATGGCGCCCAGCAGCGCCTGCTCGGCCTCCACATTGTGCGGGGCCTGGCGGTAGGTGGGTTCGAGGTCGCCCTTGTCCGACAGATCGAGCATGAAGCCGGCAATCCCTTGGTTGGGCAATTTTTTGCTTTGGGAAGGTGGTGTAGCAAGAGCGAATGCCCCTGCGCCAGCGGCGCGCGGGCCGATTTTTCCCCGGTGGATGATTGTGGGGATAACGGGCAAAGCGCCGCCGGCTAAGAGGGCCGGGAACCGCCGCGCGCCTCCACGCGTCATTCCCGTGATGCAGCAAATCGCCGGGCCGACCGTGACAAAAGGGCGACGCAGCTTGAACGGGGCAGAAACCGAGCTGCGGCGCGGATTTTACGCGGTATTCTTTGCCAGCCGACGCAAGGTGCGCTAAAGGCTTGCCGCGGCGGCACTTGGGGGGAAAGTGATGCGTTCTGTCCAGTCCGGAACGTCGCGGGCGGCGGCGCGTGGGGTGCCGGTGTTGCGCGCGCCGATGTTGATGGCGGCCCTTCTCGTCCCGTCGATTCTCGCGTCCTCTCTGGCGCTCGCCCAAAGCGATCCGCTGGCGCCGCCCTCCGATCTCGGAGCGGGGCCGCTGCCGGTTCCGATCGACGGAACCGCCATCTACGGACAGAATCAGCCGCCGCCCGAAGGCTACATGGCCGTTCCGGTGCCGCCCTCCACCTGCTCGGGCGTGCGTCAGGTGGTGCGCCAGCAGGGCTTCATCCTCGTCCCCACCGGCGGCGGCAATGCCCAGCGCTACGTGCTCGACCAGCGCTATTGCCAGGATGACCAGAGCACCTCTCCGGCCTGGATGCCCACCTCGGACAATCCCCGCTGCTTCGTCGGCTACACATGCGGCGAGGCGAACAATGACGGCGGCAACTGAAGCCACCCCTTCCTGAGAGCGGCGCCGCCCATGCGTGTCACCCCTGACAGCGTGCTCTTCATCACGATCGATTCCTGCCGTTACGACACCTTCGTTTCGGCCAATGCCCCGGCCATGAAGAAGGTCTCCGCCCTCTACAAGGCGCAGGCGCCGGCGCATTTCACCTATGCCTCCCACGCCGCCATGTTCGCGGGTTTCACCCCCGGCGTGGCGGAGCTGGCGACGCCGTTCCTGAACCCCAAGTTCGCGCGGCTCTTCCGGCTCGATCGCGCCGGGGCGGCGGGCCATGCCCGGCCCGGCTTCTCGGTGAGCGGCACCGACATCGTGGACGGCTTTCGCAATGCCCGCTACGCCACCATCGGCGCGGCGGCCATGGGCTGGTTCGATCCCAAGACGCCGGTGTCGAAGAAGCTCACCGGCAGCTTCGAGCAGTTCCTGTTCACCGGCGACAAGGGCATCGCCACCCAGATCGCCTTCATCGAGAAGCAGGCGGCGCGGGAGACGCGGCGCGACCTGTTCGTGTTCCTCAACGTGGGCGAGACCCATGTGCCCTATTATTTCGAGGGCGCGCCGTGGAACCGCACGGACAATCCCTGCCTGCCGTTCCAGAAGGTGGACCGCTCGGCCGAATGCCGCGAGCGCCAGCGCCTGTGCTGCGAATATGTGGACCGCAAGCTCGCCCCGCTGCTGGAGCGTTTCGCCGGCGCCACCATCGTGCTGTGTGGCGACCACGGCGATTGCTGGGGCGAGGACGGCCTGTGGGAGCACGGCATCGCCCACCCCATGACGCTCACCGTGCCCCTCCTCATCCGCTACCGCGGCCAGCCGGTGCAGGACCTGCCGGCCTGACCCTTCACGTCACGTCGTCGCGCTCGTGCACCTCTCGCTCGTGCGCCTGCCATTGCAGGGCCGAGGGCGGGACGAGAAGGCTGAGGGCGGCGGGGGCGAGGGCGTAGCGCAGCGGCAGGGTTTCGCGTGTCACCTCGCCATCGGTCGCCACCCAGGCGCGGCGGCGGCGGGCGTGGATGGTGACGCGCCGGGCGGAAAAGGAATGGATGCCCGGCGCGCCGCGCCAGGCGTCCACCAGCACCTCGGCGCCGGTGCGCAGCCGCGCCAGGGTGCCGCGATCCTCCGCCACCAGCACCTCCAGCTGCCCGCTATCGAGGCGCGAGCGGTGCCAGCCCGAGGCGTCGAAGGCGTTCACCGTGACGAGGGCGGCATAGGCGTCGATGGATTCGCGGGCGCCCGCCACCTCCACCTCCAGCGACAGCCGCCCGGAGCGGAACACCGCCCGCCCCAGAGCCATGAACCAGCCGAAGACGCGGCCGCGGTCGCGCAACTGCTCCCGCGCCATGGCCATCTGGCTGAAGAAGCCAACCCCGGACACGCCGTGGAAGGGCCGTCCGTTGAGGGTGCCCAGATCCACCCGCATGGGCTTCGCGTCATGCAGCGCCTCCAGCGCGCCCATCAGGTCGCGCGGCAGGCCGATGTCGTAGGCGAGGAGGTTCATGGTGCCGAGCGGCAGCACGCCGAGGGTCACGTCGGTGTTGGCGAGCACCGAGGCGGCATAGGAGACGGTGCCGTCGCCGGCGCCCACCACCACCGTGTCGTAGCCGTCGCGGGAGGCCGAGGCGATGGCGGCCGCCATGGCGTCGCCTTCCGCCACCACCACGTCCACGTCGAGGTCAGACCGGGTGAGCGCGCCATCCACGATATCGCGCACCTTGTCGGGGCCCATGTCGTGGACGGTGCCCGCTTTGGCATTGAGTACGACCCGCATTCGCCGCATCGTGACATCCTCCAGACCGGCACAAGCGTTGGCGCGGCCGGGTGGTTCCCTGTCATCCCGCCACATCCGTGTCGCGGGCGCCGATCCGAGGTGCATCATGTCCACCGCCCCGACCGGAGCAAAGGGCTCCTACATCTTCCGGCTGCGCGCGGGAATCCTGGTGCTCGCCGCCTCGGTGCTGCTGTGCTGGGTCGGCGGGCATTTCGTCGCCCGGCAGTTCGGCCTCGGCCTCGGCTGGGCCATTCTGATCGCGCTCGCCATCTGGACGGGCGTCGGCATCCTCATCGCCCGGCTGGATACGCGCATCTATTACGGAACGGCCCTCGCGGTGACGCTGTTCCTCGCCTACCTCGTCTACGATTTCACCCGCTCGGCGCTGGACTGGTCCAATGGCGTCGCCCTCACGCTGGCGGTCCTCGCGACGGTGCTGCTCGCCTTCACCTTCCACGATTTCCGCCGGCTGAAGCACGAGCTGCGCCTGTGGGCCTACCGCCGGTAAGGCAACTTCCTGTTGCGTTGCAGCAGGTTGTGTTGTGCGCGCGGTCGGGCTCAGGCTTGACTTTCCCTGAAGGGAACCATCCAAGTAGGCGCAGGGCGGCCGATGCGACCTAGGGTGGCGGGCGGCTGTGCCGCCTCCAGATCGCGCGTCCGATGTCGGGCGGCGTCGGTGGGCGGAGCATGTCGGACGGACGCCTTTATATTTTTGCCGGACCTATCGTCTCGCTGCTGATCGCCATCGTGTTCCTGCTGGTCTGGCTGCACGATCGCGAGCGCCGCTGCGGGCTCTATTTCGCGTCCGCCTTCTGCGCCTATGCGCTGGCCGCGCTGATCCAGATCACCGGTTTTCCCCGCGAGGCGGGCCCGAACGCGGTGGCGTCGACCATCGTCTACACCTTCGCCGTGCTCACCCTGGTGGAGGGCGTGCTGGTGCGGTTCGGCCGTGCGGGGTCGGGGCGGCTGCTGCTCGTCATGGCCTGCACCATCGTCGCGCTGGTGTTCTATTTCTTCTATGTCGACCGCGATCTGGTCGCCCGCATCTATGTGCAGAATCTCGGCTACGGCACCATGTTCGTGGTCGCGGCGGTCAAGATGGTCGCCCTGGAGCGGCGGCGGCCCATCGACCGGCTGCTGTTCTGGGCCTTCCTGCTGTTCGGCCTGCACTTCTTCATCCGCACCGGCCTCACCATGCGGATCTCCGGCGACCTCTTCGAGATCGACCGGATGCGGGAGAACGGCGCCGACCCCGCGGATCTCGCCGCCTTGTTCCGCGCGACGCCGTTCTGGCAGGTGCTGAACTTCTCCCTGCTCATCAGCGGCCTCCTGCTCGCCCTCGCCCTGCTCGGGTCCATCGCCGCCGACGCCATCGACGAGATCCGCCGGGAGGGCCGCTCCGATGCCCTGACCGGCCTCGGCACCCGCCGCGACTTCATGGAGCGGGCGCGGGACATTCTCGCCGATCCCGGCGCGCGGCCGGTGACGCTCATCGCGTTCGACATGGACCGCTTCAAGCAGATCAATGAGGATTTCGGCCCCACCTCCGGCGACCGGATGCTCTCCGTGGTCGGCCGCCTGATCCTGCAGGAGACCTCGCCGCGGGATGCGGCGGCGCGCATGGACGGGGAGGAGTTCGTGGTCCTGCTGGCGCGCACCAATCGCGTCGGGGCCTCCCGCGTCGCCGACCGGTTGCGCGCGGAGCTGGACTTCGCGCGTCTCTCCGTGCTGCCGCCCCACGCCACCGTCACCGCCAGCTTCGGCGTGGCCGAGCAGCGGCAGGGTGAGAGCCTCGACAGCCTGTTGAGCCGGGCCGAGGGCCTCGTTGCCGTGGCGAAGGCCGAAGGGCGCGACGGCCTCGCCACCGACGCGCCGGCCTCGGAGCAGAAGCTCGAGCCGGAGTATCGCGAGCCGCCGGAGGCCGATGCGCAGGATGGTGCGCAGGACGACGCGCAGGACGACGCGCGGGATGGCCCGCCCGATGCGCCGGAGGCGCGATCCCTCCCGCGGCCCGGCGGGCGGCGGATGCTGTGAACGGCCAGGCTTGATCTTGATCAAAGTCCCCGGTCCGCGCGCTGCCTAGCCTTCCCCCATAAACATTCGGGGGAAACCATGCCTGCACAGACCGCCATCTGGCTCACCGTCATCGTCACCGCCTTCGGCGGCTTCGCTCTGGCCCTCGCCTGGGCCGATCACTACACCGCCGGCAAGCGCTGAAGCCTGGGCCGCCCGGCCCGGCTTGCGTTGCAGCCGGGCCTGCGCCTGCTCTAGGCTCCCTCCGGCAACTGCCTTGGGGGCCTCGCCATGACCGGATCTTCGAGGGGACCATCTCCCGCGCCGCACCGCCGGAGCGGGGCTGTCGGGCGTGTGTTCGGCCTCGCCGCGCTCGCTCTGGTCATTGGCGCGCCTGCGGCCCACGCCACCGGAACGCTCGATTGCAGCATCGACGATGCGGCGGTGGCCTTCGACGCGCAGACGGCCTTCTCCTACGGCATGGGCGGCAGCTTCAACAATTTCCGCGCCGTGCTGGAGGTCAAGCCGGCCGGCAAAGGTGGGGCTCCGTTCGGCAAGCTGGAGCTGGACGGCGAGGCGCTGGTGCATCACTGGTTCCACGGGAACGAGGTGCGCCTTCACCTCTATCACGAACGGCCCGACGCCCGCGCCGGCTCCGCGGAGCTGTTGATCGAGACCAAGAGCCGGGGCAAAGAGGCGGAGAGTTTCGCCGGCCGCTATGTCCTCACCCTCACCACCGTGGATGCGGACGGCACCGAAAAGACCCGCACGCTGAAGGGACGCGCCACATGCTCCGCCGGCTGATCGCCGTTCTCCCGTTCGCCATCGCTTTGGTACCGTCGCTGGCCCCCGCCGCCGGGCCGGACCCGCTGCCGCCGTTCGCCTGCACCGGCCCGTTCGCAGCCGACACCGACGAGGCGGCGCTGATCCGTCAGTTCGGGCGCGCCAACGTGGTGTACCGCAGCGTGCCCGCCGCCGAGGGCGAGATGGTGAAGGCCTCCGTGCTGTTCCCCGACGACCCCGCGCGTCGGGTGGAGATCATCTGGCTCGACGAGAAGAAGCGGCGGCGGCCGGGCGATGTGATCGTCCATAACCCCGGACCGTGGCGCACGGCCGAAGGCATCGGCATCGGTGCGACGCTGGCCGAGGTGGAGGCGGCGAACGGCAAGCCCTTCACCCTCTCCGGCTTCGGATGGGACTATGGCGGCTCTGTGCTGGACTGGGATGGCGGCCGGCTCGCCAAAAGCACCGGCTGCCGGCTGCAGCTCCGGTTCGAGCCGCCCGCCGCCTATCAGGGCGACGTGGATGGGGACCGGGAATTCCGCTCCGACAACAAGGACATGCGGGCGGCCAAGCCCGTCGTCTACCAGATGCTGCTGAGCTACGGCGGCGAGTGAGCGTCTCACCGGGAGTGAGTGTGAGCGACTTGCCGCCGTCCCTGTGCTAAAGGGGCGGCATGCCTCCCTCCGCCCGCCCCCGGCCCGCCGCCGAGATTGCGCCCGCGCCTGCCGCGACCTCTGCGCCTGTGCAGACCCCCGCGCCGTTCTGGCGGACCAAGACCCTCGCCACCATGACGGTGGAGGAATGGGAGAGCCTGTGCGACGGCTGCGGCCGCTGCTGCCTTGTCAAGCTGGAGGACGAGGACTCGGGCGCCGTCGCCTACACGGACGTCGCCTGCCGCCTGTTCGATGCCGGCTCCTGCCGCTGCGCCGACTATCCCAACCGGTCCGAGATCGTGGAAGACTGCGTGCGCCTCACCCCCGAGGCGGTGGAGAGCATCGGCTGGCTGCCGCCCACCTGCGCCTACCGGCTGGTGCGCGAGGGCAAGGACCTGCCGTTCTGGCATCCTTTGGTGTCCGGCACGCGGGACACGGTGGTCAGCGCGGGCATCTCGGTGCACGGACGGGTCGCGGGGCTGGAGAGCGAGTTCGGCCTGTTCGAGCTGGTGGACCACATCGTCAACTGGCCGGCCCGCTGGCCGCGCGGCGCGAAGGGGACCCAGACAGGGGCACGGGCGCCTGTGAAACGCCCCCGAACGCGGGCCAAACCGGGCGCGTAAGGGAACGGGCGCGTCAGAGACGGGGGTATCGGGACGGACGCCTGAACGGGCCTATTCCGCCGCCGTGCCCGTCTTCTTCTTGCGGGCGTCCACCGGCGCCGGCTCGATGAGGTGGCGACATTCCTCGGCGGTGAGCGGCTCGCCGAACACCACGCCCTGCCCGTATTCGCAGCCGAAGCGGGTCATCTCGGCGGCTTCCACTTCCTTCTCCAGCCCCTCGGCCATCACGTCCATGCCGAGGTCGTGGGCCAGATCGATCATGGCGCCGACGATCACCGGCCGGGCGGCGCGGGACGGGCCCTTGGCCACCGAGCGCACGAAGCGCGGGTCGATCTTCACGCTGTCGAACGGGAAGCGCTGGAGATAGGCGAGGGAGGAATAGCCGGTGCCGAAATCATCGAGGCACAGGCCCGCGCCCAGTTCGCGCATGCGGCCCAGCACCACGGCGGCATATTCCGGGTTCTCCATCACCAGGCTCTCGGTGACTTCCAGCTTCAGCGAGCCGGGCGCCACGGTGTTGCGGGCCAGCACCGATTTCAGGTCCTGGATCAGATCGTGCCGCAGCAGCTGCCGGGACGAGACGTTGACGTGCATGAACAGCGGCGGGTCCACGCGCAAGAGGCGCTGCCACTGGCCGAGCTGGCGCGCCGCGCGGTCGAGCACGAACAGGCCGAGGTCGAGGATGAGCCCGGTCTCCTCGGCCAGCAGGATGAATTCGGAGGCGGCAAGCTCGCCCAGGCGCGGGTGGTTCCAGCGCATATAGGCCTCGAAGCCGCCGATGGCCCGGTCGCCGAGGCGCACGATGGGCTGGTAGCGGACCGAGATCTGCTCCTTCTCCAGCGCCTCGCGCAGCTCCTGCTCCAGCACCACGCGGTCGATCTTCTGCTGGCGCATGGCCGGGCGGAACACCTCGATGCGGTCGCCGCCGATGCGCTTGGCGTAATACATGGCCAGCTCGGCGTCTTTCAGCACCTCGTCGCGCTTCACCTGGTCCGGCCCGGACAGGACGAGGCCGATGGAGGCGGTGACGAACACCTCCCGGTCGGCGAAGGCGATGGGCGCGCGCAGCGAGCGGCGCAGCGTGTCGGCGAAGGTGGTGATGCGCTCGGCGTCGCGCTCGGACATCAGGATGATGCCGAACTGGTCGCCGGAGATGCGGGCCAAAGTGTCCTGCGGCTTCAGAAGCCGCGTCATGCGGCGGGCGACGGTGAGCAGGATGGAATCCGCCACCGCCATGCCCACCTGCACGTTGAGCTGCTTGAAGCGGTCGAGGTCGATCACCATCACCGTCGGCTTCACCTTGTCGTCGAGGCGGGCGGTGACGAGGGCCTGGTGCAGGCGGTCGAGGAAGAGTTCCCGGTTGGGCAGGCCGGTGAGGTTGTCGCGCACCGCGTCGTGCAGCAGGCGCTCGGCGGCGATGCGCTCGCCGGTCACGTCGGTGAGGGTGCCGATGCAGCGCACCACCTCGCCGTCCGCGCCCACCACCGGGCGGGCCTTGAGGTTGAAGGTGAGATAGTGGCCGTCGATGGCGCGCAGGCGGAAATCCTGGTCGATGCGGCCGCGGCGCTGGTCGATGATGCCGTCGAGCGTGGCGCGGAAGCGGTCGCGGTCGGCGGGGTGCAGCACCTCCAGCCAGCCGGCGGCCTCGGTCTCCAGCGAATGGCGCTTCAGGCCCAGCGCCTCCTCGGCCTCGGGGGAGGTGTAGATGCGGTCGGTGTCCACATCCCAGTCCCACACGATGAGGCCGGAGCCGGCCAGCGCCAGCGCGCGGCGCTCCAGTTCCGAGGCGGAGCCCTGGATGCCGCCGATGCCGGCGAAGGCGTGCTGCATCACCGTGAAGCCGATGAGCATGACGATGAGCACGAGGCCGCCCGAGAGCGCGGGGGCGGCGAGATCGTTGGTGACGTAGCCTGCGACCGTCAGGCCCGCCATCAGCACCCACACCACCAGCAGCGACCAGGTGGGGATGATGAGCACCGCGCGGTCGAAGCCGTGCTGCGAGAGCCAGATCACCACGCCGAAGCCGGCCACCGCCACCGCCAGCAGCGAGAGGCGGGCGATGCCCGCCGCCACCGGCGCATCGAGCAGCGCCACCACCACGAGGGCGGCGAGGAAGACCAGCCAGCCGGCGGCCACGTGGACGTAGCGCACATGCCAGCGGTTGAGGTTGAGATAGGCGAACAGGAAGACGAGGAGCGTCGCGGTGAGGATCGCCTCGCCCGCCGCCCGCCAGAACTGCTCGGCGATGGGGGAGAGGCCGAACACCTTTGACCAGAAGGCGAAGTCGAGGCCGATATAGCCCAGCACGGCCCAGGCTAGCGCCGCGGCGGCCGGGAACATCACCGAGCCTTTCACCACGAACAGGATGGTGAGGAACAGGGCCAGCAGGCCGGCGATGCCGATGACGATGCCGTGGTAGAGGGTGAAGGCGTTCACCCGGTCCTTGTAGGCGTCGGGCTCCCACAGCTGCAGCTGCGGCAGGCTGGGCGAGCCGAGTTCCACCACGAAGGTGACGGTGGAGCCGGGGTCCAGCGTGATGAGGAACACGTCCGCATCCGGCGCCGACTGGCGTTCCGGCTTGAAGCCCTGGCTGGGCGTCAAAGAGAGGATGCGGCGGTTGCCGAGGTCGGGCCAGAACAGGCCGGAGCCGGACATCCGGTAGTGCGGCGCGACGATGAGGCGGTCCACCTGCTCGTCGGTGTTGTTGGTGAGGGCGAAGGCGATCCACTCGCCATGGCTGCGCCCGTCGGAGGTCGGCACCTCGATGCGGCGCACGACGCCCTCGGCATCCGGGGCGGTGGAAATCTGGTAGCGGCCGTCCTCGGTGGTCTGGCGCTCGACGGCCGGCAGCAGGTCCACCACCTTGGCATCGAGCCGGAGCGCAATCGCCTCCATCGCCTGCGCGCTGCCGGTGAGCGCACAGAGCAGGAGGAGGAGCGCCACGGGCAGAGCGAGGACGCCGGCGAGAAACGACCGCAAATTCAGGTCTCCGCATCCGGCATGGAACCGGACCGATCAGCCTTGGAACATGCCCGAAGCCGGATGCCCCGTGCATGGACGGCGCGCGGCATTGCGACGGACGCTGGATTCACCTTGGGGCCATCAGGATGGGAAAACGCCACCACGCACCACGGAACATCACTCAAGGTCAACCGCGCCGGCTTGTGTCGAAGAGGCTGCGCCGCGGTCCACACCGTGAATCATCTATCCAAGCGTTGCGGCCGGAGCAAGGCGCACGCGCTCTCTGGCATCGTTCCAGACTGGAAAGAGGGGCCCCGGAACGACGATGCGCGCCCTTGGGGGGCGCGCATCGCGGATCGGGTGATCTGTTCGCTCAGAAGAAGCGGCGGGCGGCGTCGCGATCCTCGGCGAGGGGCGCGGGCTCACGCGAGAGGCGGGCGGCCTCCTCGCGGCGCACATATTCGGAGAACGGGTCGAGGGCGGCTTCCACCGCTTCCTCGGCCTGGGCCGAGACCACTTCGAGCGGCTGCGGCTGGGCCTGCACCGGGGCCGGGCGGGCGACGGGCGCGACGGGAGACGCCTCCACCGGAACGGCGCGGTCGGAATCGGTGGTGCGGCTGGCCTTGGCGTCGAGCCACGGCAGCGGATAGGGCGAGGCGATGAAGGCCACGCCGTCTTCCTGCTCCCAGGCGATCATGTGGACCGCTTCCTCGGCCGGCATGCCGGGCAGGGAGAACATCTGCGGGATGTCCCGCGCGCTGCCGCTCCAGCCGATGGTGTGGGCCAGCTGGAAGGCTTCGTCGAGGAAGGCGGTCACCGCCGCGAGGCGGTCGGCGCGGAGCGACTGGGCGAAGTCCACATCCAGAAGACGGCGCAGATACGCCTCCACGCTGTCGCCGGCCGCCCACTGGGAGCCGGAGGCGAACTGGTAAACATAGACGCGCGGATTAGCCATCACGCAGCTCCGAATAATCTCTACTGGGCGCTCCTCATATCAAAGGAGCCCAGGAAACACAAAAGTGCGCCCAAAGAGCATGCGCCGTGCCGATTCTATGGCAACTAAGCCGGCGCTTCATTCTCCTTGCGGGAGGGAGGTACGCACTGGCGGCGGGTTCCATTCAATCTGAGGGGACCCCGGACCATCCTGAGGCCGGGATGGTTAATTCTTCGTTGCCGCCTAGCGCACGCAAGGTCATTCCCGCGGCCGGGCGATATTGTACAAAGAGGCCATGCAGATGCCTCCCGCCCCCGGCACCGATCCGAAAAGCCATGGCCTGTGGGCGATGACCGCCCCGCCGCCGCCGGAGACCGCCCCGCTCGCGGGTGACGGGCGTGCTGACGCGCGGGTCGATGTGGTGGCCGTGGTGGGTGCCGGCTATACCGGCCTTGCCGCCGCGCTCCGTCTGGCCGGGGCGGGCGCGCGGGTGACGGTGCTGGAGGCCGCCGGCATCGGCTCCGGCGGTGCGGGGCGCAATGTGGGCCTCGTCAATGCCGGGCTCTGGGTGATGCCCGACGACATCGTCGCCGCCCTCGGCGCCGAGAAGGGCGAAGGGCTGCTGTCGCTCCTCGGCGGGGCGCCAGCGGAAGTGTTCGCCCTCGTCGCCCGCCACGCCATCGCCTGCGAGGCAACGCCCAACGGCACGCTGCATTGCGCCGTCGGTCGTGCCGGGCGGGCCGAGATCGAGGCTCGTGCCGCCCAGTGGCAGGCGCGGGGTGCGCCGGTGCATCTGCTCGATGCGGATGCGGCCCGCGCGATGATCGGCGGCGGCACCTATCGCGGCGCGCTGCTGGACGACCGCGCCGGCACCATCCAGCCCCTCGCGTACGCCCGCGGCCTCGCCCGCGCGGCGATGGGGGCGGGGGCGGTGATCCATACGGCAAGCCCGGTGCGGGCGGCGGAGGAGAGGGCCGGCGGCTGGGTGTTGCGCACCGATGGGGGCACGCTTGCGGCGGACTGGATCATCGTTGCGACTGACGCCTACAGCTTCGGGCCGTGGGAGCGCCTCGCCCGCGAGCAGGTGCCGCTGCCCTATTTCAACTTCGCCACCCCGCCGGTGCCCGAGGCCTTGCGCCAGCGCATCCTGCCCGGCCTGCAGGGCATCTGGGACACCCAGCAGGTGCTCACCTCCCTGCGCTACGACGCGGCCGGGCGGCTGGTATTCGGCAGCATCGGCGCGCTCGGCGGGCTGGCGGGCGTGCATGAAGCCTATGCCCGGCGGGCGTTGGCCCGCCTCTTCCCGGAGCTGCCGCCGGCGCCGTTCGAGGCCGGCTGGTTCGGCACCATCGGCATGACCGACGACGCCCTGCCGCGCTTCCGGCGCCTCGCGCGCAACGTCCTCTCCATCAGCGGCTACAACGGCCGGGGCATCGGCCCGGGCACGGTGTTCGGCCGGCTGCTGGCCGATCTGGTGCTGGGGCGCATCCGGCCGGAGGAGGTGCCGCTGCCGGAGCGCGAGGTGACGGTGCCGCGCTGGCGGGCGGCGCAGGCGGCCTTCTATGCGGCCGGTTCCGCCGCCGCGCATCTGGTGGGGGAGCGGCGGCCGGGCTGACGAGCTGGCGGCCCGGCCTGCCGCGAGGCGAAGGTGGCGCTATTCCTCCGTCACGCTCTCCCATGTGGCGTGGCGGGCATGGGGCCGCTTCGCCAGGCGGTCGGTGATGACGTCGAGTTCGGCGGGGACCACCGAGGTGGTTACGAGCTTCGCCACCAGCACCACGGCGCCGTCGGTGCCGGGCTCCTCGTCCACGTCGCTGACGAGATATTTCTCGCCCTCCAGCGTGTCGATGAGCACGTCGCGCAGATCGGCGGCGGCGGCGGAATCCACGGTCAGGCGCACCTCGTAGCTGACTTCCGAGCGGCGGGCGTCGAGGGGCGCGCGGTCGATGGCGCGGGCGACCGGGCGCAGCACCGTGTTGCCGGCGATGATGATGAAGGTGATGAGCGCCGCCTCGGCGAGGCGGTCGGCCCCGGCGCAGCTGCCCACGGCGGCCGAGCACCAGAGCGTGGCGGCGGTGTTGAGGCCGCGCACGTTCATGCCTTCCTTCATGATGACGCCGGCGCCGAGGAAGCCGACGCCCGTCACCACATTGGCCGCGACGCGCATGGCGTCGCTCGGCCCGCCGAGGCTGGCGGCGAGATCGACGAAGGCGGCGGAGCCGACGGCCACGAGCACGTTGGTACGCAACCCGGCGGTGCGCTGGCGATACTGCCGCTCGGCCCCGATCAACGTGCCGAACAGGAAGGCGGCGGCAAGGCTCACCACGGTATCGAGGAACTGCACCCCGTGGAAATTGGAAACGAACTGCACCCGAAACTCCTTCCCCCTCGACACCGCCGGCGACTGTATACCGCCTCGCCCGGGATGATGGCGAAGCCAAGGGCAGTGTGCGACCGGCCGTCCCGTTTCACAGCTGCGCGCGCCGGATTGTCGCGTCAGCGTGGAACTGCTAAAAACCCGCCCCATGCGACAGACGCGTGACCATCGCCACAGCCTCGACCGGGCGGCCCATTGCGGGGCCGGCCCGTTCGCGCGCACGACGATGGAGTTCGCGGCGGTGCCCGACCATGTGCGCCTGCCCGGCCGTTTCTTCGGCCGCTTCACCACGGCGGCCTCCTCGGTGCTTTGACGCCCGCCCTTGACGCGCCCGCACGCGGCGCGACGGACAACCGCCCTCCATCGTTACCGGCCCGGCCGCACCGACGCGCGCCGGCCTCTCCTCAGGACACAATGCGATGAACGCCCCGGTCAACGGCCCCAAGACCCTCTACGACAAGATCTTCGACGACCACGTCGTCTCCCGGCAGGATGACGGCACCTGCCTGCTCTACATCGACCGCCATCTGGTGCACGAAGTGACGAGCCCGCAGGCCTTCGAGGGCCTGCGCATGACGGGGCGCAAGGTGCGCGCGCCGCAGAAGACCCTCGCCGTGGTGGACCACAACGTCCCCACCACCGACCGTACCCTGCCGAACCCGGACCCGGAGAGCGTCGCGCAGATCGCCGCGCTCGCCGACAACACCAAGGAATTCGGCGTCGAATATTATGACGGCTTCGACAAGCGCCAGGGCGTGGTGCACGTGGTCGGCCCCGAGCAGGGCTTCACCTTGCCCGGCACCACCATCGTCTGCGGCGACAGCCACACCTCCACCCACGGCGCGTTCGGCGCTCTCGCCCATGGCATCGGCACGTCCGAGGTGGAGCATGTGCTCGCCACCCAGACGCTGATCCAGAAGAAGGCGAAGAACATGCGCGTCACCGTCTCCGGGCCGCTGCCCGAAGGCGTCGGCGCCAAGGACGTGGTGCTCGCCATCATCGGCACCATCGGCACGGCGGGCGGCACCGGCTACGTCATCGAATATGCCGGCGAAGGCATCACCTCCCTCTCCATGGAAGGGCGGATGACCGTCTGCAACATGTCCATCGAGGGCGGCGCCCGCGCCGGCATGGTGGCCCCCGACGAGAAGGCTTTCGAGTATCTCAAGGGCCGTCCGAAGTCCCCCAAGGGCGCCGACTGGGATGCCGCGCTGCGCTTCTGGCAGACCCTGCGCACCGACGAAGGCGCGCATTTCGACGCCGAGATCCATCTCGACGGCGCCAATCTGCCGCCCATCGTCTCCTGGGGCACGAGCCCCGAGGACGTGGTGTCCGTCGAGGGCCTCGTGCCCGATCCGGCGCTCATCGAGGACGAGGGCAAGCGCGCCGCCAAGATCCGGGCGCTGGGCTATATGGGCCTCTCCGCCGGCACCAAGATCACCGACATCACCATCGACCGGGCCTTCATCGGCTCCTGCACCAACGGGCGCATCGAGGACCTGCGGCAGGCGGCGGCCATCGCCCGCGGCCACAAGGTGAACCCGAACGTCTCCGCCATGGTCGTCCCGGGCTCCGGCCTCGTGAAGGAGCAGGCCGAGGCCGAGGGTCTGGACAAGATCTTCATCGAGGCGGGCTTCGAGTGGCGCGAGCCGGGCTGCTCCATGTGCCTCGCCATGAACGCCGACCGCCTCGCCCCCGAGGAGCGCTGCGCCTCCACCTCGAACCGCAATTTCGAGGGCCGTCAGGGCTTCAAGGGCCGCACCCACCTCGTCTCCCCCGCCATGGCGGCGGCGGCGGCCATCGCCGGCCACTTCGTGGACGTGCGGAACTGGCCGAAGGCGTGAGCCTCTTTTCTTCCTGAACACGGACGGCCGGGCCGGGAGACTCTCCTTGCCCGGCCGTTTTCGTTTCCGGGGCTCACTCCGCCAATTGGTAGGTGAGGGGGAGCCAGCGATAGGCTGTGCCCGCCCGCTCCACATAGCCCACGGACGGGAAGGACGTGTGATAGCCCACCACCGGGATGCGGTCGGTGGCGGCCATGTCGTAGATGCGCTTGCGGGTGGTGGCGCCCTGCGTCTTGTCCATGTCGAACAGAGCGTGCCACTCGGGATGGGCCAGCGACGCCACCTCGTGGTGGGCGCAGTCGCCCCAGACCAGCAGCCGCTTGCCTCCGCTCTCGAGATGAAACGCCAGATGTCCGGGCGTGTGCCCGAAGGCTTCCACCGCATGGATGCCGGGGACGATCTCTGCGCCCGGGCGCACTCGGGTGACGCGATCGGCGAAGGGGGCGAGGTTGCGGGCGAACACCTGCGCGGTCGCCTGTTCGAGGCTGTCGGGCGCCGCCGCGCGCCGCTCGGGCGCGGCCCAGAATGAATATTCCGCCTCGCCGATGACGTAGCGGGCCTTCGGAAACACCTCCTTGCCCGCCTCCACCAGCCCGCCGATATGGTCCACATGGGCGTGGGACAGCACAACCACGTCCACCTGCTCTGGGGCATAGCCGGCGGCGGCGATCTGCTGGGTGAGCCAACCTCCGTTCGGCCTCGGGATGAAGCCGTTCGCGCCGTTGCCGGCGTCGAACAGCAGGAGCTGGGACCCGGTGTTCACCAGCGTCGGGGTGAAGCCGGGCCGGAAGCGCTTTTCCGGCAGCAGGCTGGCCTGCATCAGCGCCGCCACCTCCCCGGCCGGCCGGTCCTCGCCGACGATGGGCCACGGACCGTCGATCATGGCGGCGGCGTCGAGCACCGTCGTCACCTCGAACGCGCCCAGCCGGAAGCGGAAGGGCGTGACGGGGAGGGCGCCACGCTCGGGCGCCGTTGCGCTGGCCCGGCCCGGGCGCAGGAGGGCCGGCGCAGCGATGGCGGCGGCAAGGAGGGCGCGGCGGCTGGGCGCGCCGGACCGGAATGGCGTAGCCGGGTCTGTCTGCATGGCGGTCCCCCTGCGGACCGCTTTGTGCAGCCCGTGGCGATGTGATGAAGTGCCGGCGGGAGGAGCCTAGGCATGGGCACGCGCGCCCGCTTGTACGAACGTGCTGCGACGGGGCAGGGCCTCGGGCCGCTCTGGTTCCTGGATGCGGGCCGAACCTTCTTCGCCGGGCCGCTCATCTACAATGCCCCGCACCAGCACGGCGCCCCGGTGTTCCTGGCCGGGCTCTACGGGCCGTTCGGGCTCAGGGTCCAGGGCGGCAGCTGGCAGGCGTGCCGCACCGCGCTGGTGCCGGCCGGGGTGGTGCATGAGCTGGATGTGGGCGGCGAGCCCATCGCGGTCTTCTATCTGGAGCCGAGCATCGACGGCGCCCATGCGCTGGCGCCTCTGGTGGCCAATGCGCGGGAGGAGCAGGGCGCCCTCTTCGGCGGCGGGGGCGGGCTACCTTTGCTGCGCGAACTCTGGGAGGCGCCGGACGCGGCCGGCTGGGCGGGCGAGGCCCTGACCGATGTGGTGGACGTCTCCCGCCGGCGCGCCCGCGCCGTGCTCGATCCGCGCATCCAGCGGGTGGCGGCGGCGATGACCGACGCCGAGCGCGTGCCGGAGCTTGCGGCCCTCGCTCGCGAGGTGGGCCTCTCCCCGTCGCGGCTTCAGCACCTGTTCACCGACGAGATGGGCGTGCCGTTCCGCCGCTACCGCGCCTGGTGCCGGATGCGGCGGGCCATCGGCGAGATCGCCGTCGGCAGCAGCTTCACCACCGCGGCTCATGCGGCCGGCTTTGCCGACCAGGCGCATTTCACCCACGACTTCCGCCGCACCTTTGGCGCGGCACCCTCCCAGAGCCTGCGCGGCGTGCGCCTGTGATCCGGCGTCACCCCACCCAGTCTAGGCCAATGTCCAGGATCGGCGCGCTGTGGGTGAGCCAGCCCACGGAGATGAGGTCCACGCCCGACGCTGCGATGGCCGGCGCCGTCTCGCGGTTCACCCGGCCGGAGGCTTCCGTGAGCATCCGCCCGCCGACCATGCGGACGGCCTCGGTGAGGGTGGCGGGGGTCATGTTGTCGAGGAGAACCGCGTCGGCGCCGAGCGTCAGCAGTTCCTCCAGCTGGGTGAGGGTGTCCACCTCCACCTCCACCTTGACCATGTGACCGGCGCGGGCGCGCACGCGCCTGACCGCCTCGGCCACCGAGCCGGCGATGGCGACGTGGTTGTCCTTCACCAGCACCGCATCATCGAGGCCGAAGCGGTGATTGGCGCCGCCACCGGCACGCACCGCATATTTCTCCAGCGCGCGCAGGCCGGGCGTGGTCTTGCGGGTGCAGACGATCTGCGCCTTGTGGCCCGCCACCGCATCCGCCAGCGAGGCGGTCGCCGTGGCGATGCCGGAGAGGCGGCAGGCGAGGTTGAGGCCGGTGCGCTCGCCGGTGAGCAGCGCGCGCGACGGACCCTCCACCTCGGCCAACACGGTGCCCGGTGTCACGCGCGAACCGTCCGCCACCACGGGCGTGAAGCGCACGTCGGGGTTCAGCAGCCGGAAGGCGAGGCGGGCGCAGTCCAGCCCGGCCACCACGCCGTCCTGACGGGCGGCGAGCACAAGGCGGCTGACGTGTCCGGCCGGCACCACCGCATCGGTGGTGATGTCCCCGGCGCGGCCGAGATCTTCCAGCAGCGCGGCGCGGACGATGGGCTCCACCATCAGTTCGGGGAGCGGGTCGAGGGCGGCCATGGCGGCTCCGTTCAGGTCAGGCGAAAGCGAGGTCCGGCATGCGCACGCGCCGGGCGGCGGCGAGCGCCGCGGGGAGGGTGATGCGCGAGCGCCGGGCAACCGGCGCGCTTTGCGGAAAGTCAGTGCGCGCATGGGCGCCGCGGCTTTCGGTGCGGGCGAGGGCCGAGGCGGCCATCATCAGGCCGACACGGGCCGGGACGGCGGCGGGGCCTGAGCCTTCGGCCAGCGGCAGCAGGCGGGCGAGTGCTGTCGTCAGCCCCTCCGCATCGCGGGTGACGCCGACGAGGCGGGAGACGATGGCGCGGGCCGGCGCCGCATCCGCCGCCGGGGGCAAAGCGGACGGGGCGGGGAGGATGGCGCGTCCCGCCGCCTGCCCGGCGATGCTCTGCGCCACCTCCCGCCCGCACACCACCGCTTCCAGCAGCGAATTGGAGGCGAGGCGGTTGGCGCCGTGCAGGCCCGTGGCGGCGCATTCGCCTGCCGCCCAGAGGCCGGGAACGGTGCTGCGGCCGTGTTCATCCACCGCGATGCCGCCCATGTGGTAGTGCGCGGCGGGGCGGATAGGCACGAGGTCGGTGGCCGGATCGATGCCGGCGGCGCGGCAGCCGGCCGCCACCTGCGGGAAGCGGGTGGCAAATCGCGCGCCGAGGCTGGCGCGGGCATCGAGGAAGACGTCGCGCCCCGCCACCACTTCGCGCCAGACGGCGCGGGCCACCACATCGCGCGGCGCCAGCTCCTTCCCCGGCACGTTCTCCAGAATGCGCCGGCCAGCGCCGTCGACGATGAGCGCGCCTTCCCCGCGCACCGCCTCGCTGATGAGGGGGAGCGGGCGGGCGGGGGTGGCGAGGGCGGTGGGGTGGAACTGCACGAATTCGAGGTCCGCCAGCTCCGCCCCGGCCTCGGCGGCCAGTGCAATGCCCACGCCCCAGGAGGCGACGGGATTGGTGGTGTGTTCGTAGAGCGCGCCAACGCCGCCGGTCGCCAGCACGAGGCGGCGTGTGGCGAGCACCCGCGTGCCTTCGGCCGTGGCCACGAGCAGGCCGCAGACTTCGCCGTCGCGCATCAGGATGCGCCGCGCCTCGCCTTCGACGAGCGTGATGGAGGGGCAGGCCCGCGCAGCTTCCGACAGAGCGCGCACCAGCTCTCGCCCTGTGCCGTCGCCATCCGCATGGACGATGCGGCGCCGGCTGTGGGCGGCTTCGAGGCCGAGCAGCAGGCGGCCGGCCGCGTCGCGATCGAAGCGCACGCCGAGGCGCTCCAGCGCCGCGATGGCATCAGGTCCGGCGGAGAGGATGCGGCGGGCGGCCTCGGCATCGCAGAGACCGTCGCCCGCCGCCAGCGTGTCCGCGAGGTGGAGGGCGTCGTCATCATCCAGCCCGACGCTGGCGGCGATGCCGCCCTGCGCCAGCGGGCTGGAGCCATCCGCGCCAAGCGGCGCACGGGTTACGAGGACCACCGGCTCGGGGGCGAGGAAGAGGGCCGCCGCGAGCCCGGCGATGCCGGCGCCGATAATGACCGGCTGGCCATCCATCGCGCGGGTCATAGCGCCAGCATCCGCTCGACCGAGCCCCGGGCGCGAGCGGCGATCTCGGGGTCGATGGTGACTTCGTGGAGGTTGTTCTCCAGCGCCGCCCGGATGTTGCGGAGCGTGATCTTCTTCATGTGCGGGCAGAGATTGCAGGGCCGCACGAAGTCGATGTCGGGATAGTGGACCGCCACGTTGTCGGCCATGGAGCATTCGGTGAGCAGCACCACGCGGGGCGGGCGCTTCTCGCTCACATAGTCGCTCATGGCGGCGGTGGAGCCGGCGAAATCGGCTTCCGCCACCACGTCCGGCGGGCATTCGGGGTGGACCAGCACGGTGACGCCGGGATTGGCCGCGCGCAGCTCGCGCACGTCGGCGGCGGTGAACAGCTCGTGCACCTCGCACTGGCCGGCCCAGGAGATGATGTCGATGCCCGTCTCGGCGGCGACGTTCTTCGCCAGATACTGGTCCGGCAGCATGATGACCTTGGGCACGCCGAAGGACTTCACCACCCGCGCCGCATTGCCCGAGGTGCAGCACACGTCCACCTCGGCCTTCACGGCGGCGGACGTGTTCACATAGGCGATCACCGGCACGCCGGGATGGGCGGCGCGCATGAGGCGCACGTCGGCGGCGGTGATGGAATCGGCCAGCGAGCAGCCGGCGTCCTGATCGGGAATGAGGACGGTCTTGCCCGGATTGAGCAGCTTCGCCGTCTCGGCCATGAAGTAGACGCCGGCGAGCACGATCACGTCCGCATCCACCCGCATGGCCTCGCGGGCCAGCGCCAGGCTGTCGCCCACGATGTCGGCGACGCAGTGGAAGATTTCCGGCGTCTGGTAATTGTGCGCGAGGATGACTGCGTTGCGCTCGCGCTTCAGCCGGAGGATCGCCTCCGCATCCTCGGCGAGGAAGGCCCAGTCGGCGGGTGGCACCACCCGGCGGACCTTCTCGTAGAGCGGCGCCGTGCGGGCGAAAGCCGCCGCGAGGGCATCCGGAGTGGGAGAAACGGGGGCGGCGGAAAGGGTGGATGCGACCATTGTCTATACTCAGTTTGAGCATATGTTGGGCATATGCTTATCCTGAGCATAAGTCTTGTCAAGAGCGTGCGAGGGGCAATTTCGTTCCCGCGAAGGCCCTCTCCTCCACCACCGCATGGCGGAAGCGGAAGAGTTTTGCAGGCCGCCCAAGGGTTTCGGTGGTGGCGCCGCCGGCTTCCTCCACCAGTTCCTGCTGCTCCATCAGCCGGCGAAAATTCTGCTTGTGCAGGGTCCGCCCGGCGATCGCCTCCACGCAGCGCTGCAGCTGGAGCAAGGTGAAGGTGGGCGGCATCAGCTCGAACACCACGGGGCGGTATTTGATCTTGGCGCGCAGCCGCGCGATGGCGGTGGCGAGGATGCGCCGGTGGTCGGCGATCATGGCCCGTCCGGCCCCCGCGGCCTCCTCGTGCCCCTCACGGCGCAGCCGTTCCGCGACGATGCCGGCCTCGAAGAGCAGCTCGTAGCGCTGGAGTGTCAGCTCCTCGTTCCAGGCCGCGCCGTCGAGCCCGAAGCTGAGCGCGGCGCGCTGGCGGCGGTGGCTGCGCTCGGCCACCGAGGGAGCCGCCTCCGCCCAGGCGGCGAGGGCTGGCGCGAGCGTTCCGGTGATGACGGGGGGCGGCCCGTCGCGGTGGTCCTCCCACGGGAAGTACTCATACCAGCCGTGCCACTCGGCGGCGCCGGCCGTGGCCGCCTGCTCGCGGGCGAGGCCCAGATAGGAGATGGAGATGGTGCGCGCGGCGCTCTCCGCCCCGGCGCGGTCCTTGTCGGCGAAGGTGTAGAGCTGCTCGAGATAGCCGAGCGGATGGTGGGTGCGCTGCTCCACCCAGTCGCGCAGGCCCTGCTGGAGGGAGCGGTGCGCCAGCTCGAACGGGCCGGAGGGCAGGGCCGAGCCGTGCTCCACCGTCATCACCCGCGGCTCGCCGCCGGTCACGGCCGCGAGTACGGCGATGAGGTCGACGACGACGGATCGGCTGGCGGACTTCGGCATGAAGCTCCCGAAAGGCGGTGGGCTGGACGGTGGACTGGGCAGTGGGCGGGCCGTGGTCTGGTCGCGGGGGAGCCATCCGCCCGCACTGTCCCGGATATCACGGCCGCGCCGGGCTGCGAAGGCGCACCGCGCCCGCACCCCGCACCCCTTCAGGAGGGCTCAAGCCGATTGCACCACCGGCCGGGCGATGGCGAGGCGCACGCCGTCCTTGCCCTGCTGCTTCACCTCGTACATGGCCGTATCCGCGAGGCGGATCAGCTCGGTCTCGTCGGTGGTGTGGCGCGGATAGAGCGCGATGCCGATGCTGGCGCCGACGCTGACCGTGTAGGCCTGATCGTTGTAGGAGACGATATAGGGCTCGCGCAGCACCTCGCACAGGCGCTGGCCCTGGGCGTGGGCGGCATCGCCCTCGGCGAGGTCCACCATGATGACGGCGAATTCGTCGCCCGACAGGCGGACGGCGAAATCCTCCTGCCGCAGGTTGCCGCGCAGCCGGTTGGCGATGGCGCACAGCAGCTTGTCGCCCACCCCGTGGCCGTGCCGGTCGTTGACCTGCTTGAAGCCGTCGATGTCGATGTAGAGCAGGGCGAATTCCCGCCCGTGGCGCTGCGCCTGGGCGCGCGCGCGGGTCAGGTGCTCCACGAACAGGATGCGGTTGCCGAGGCCGGTCAAGGCGTCGTGGGTCGCCATGTGGCGGATCTGCTTCTCGACCCGGCGGCGCTCCTCGATCTCGATCTCCAGCTGCCGGTTGCGCTTCTCCAGCTCCTCCAGCGCGCCCTTGAGGCGCAGCTTGGAGATGTGCAGGTCGAGGAAGACCGTGACCTTGGAGAGGAGCACGGCGTCGTTGATGGGCTTGGCGATATAGTCCACCGCGCCGAAGGTGTAGCCCTTCAGCCGGTTGATGTCGTCGTGATAGGCCGCGGTCACGAAAACGATGGGGACGTCGCAGGTGGCCGGGTCGTTGTTGAGGAGGGCGGCCACCTCGAACCCGTCCATATCGGGCATCTGCACATCGAGCAGGATGAGCGCGAAGCGGTGGTCGAGGCAAAGCGCCAGCGCCTCGTTGCCGGAATGGGCCTCGTAGATCTCGGCCTTCACGGGGGCGAGCAGGCGGCGCATGCCGACGAGGTTGGCGCGCACGTCGTCGACGACGAGAATCTTGGGCAGATCGGCCATGCTCATTCGGCCATCCTCGGTCGCAAGCGCCCGCTCAAGTCTCCGCGCGGGTTACGGCCGAACGCGGCGAGCGCCTCGGCGAGCACGGCCAGCGGGGCGCAGAGGTCCGCTCCGGCGCGCTGAAGCGCGGCCAGCGGCATGGTATCGACCTCGGCTTCCGACGGCTCCTGCACGAAGGCACGGCCTCCCAGTTCGCGAATGCGCTTCAGTCCCTCCGCCCCGTCGCAGCTGGCGCCGGTGAGGACCACGCCAGCCAGGGCGTCACCGTAGGCCTCGGCGGCGCTGGCGAACAGAACATCGATTGCAGGACGCGAATAGCACACCCGTGGGTCTACGGAGAGTGAAAAACAGCGGTCCCGCTCCACTTCCAAGTGGTAGCCGCTAGGGGCGATATGGACAAGGCCACCCGCAAGGGGGCACCGCTCCTGCGCGAGAATGACGGCCCGCCCCGAAAGGCGGGCGAGGATGGCGGGCAGCAGGTCCGGCCCCTCCGCCCCCACGTGGTTGACCACCGCGATGCCGACATCCGGTTCCGGATCGAGCGCGGCGAGCAGCCGGCCGAGGGCGGGAGGCCCGCCCGCCGACGCGCCGATGACGATGGCGCGGGCTGCGGGCCGCATGCCCGCGGGGAACGGGGCCGTGGGGAAAGAGCCCGGGGGGAAAGGGTCGGGGGATGGTTCCATCGCCCGCCCGTCCCTCCTGTCAGCGCCGCGGCCGGGTCACAGCGTCACAGCCAGGGCTGCTCGGCGCCCTTGGTGGTCTCGTACTGGTCGATGGCCGGCGCCTTCTGGAGGGTGAGGCCGATGTCGTCCAGACCCTCGACCAGGCAACGCTTGCGGAAGGGGTCGATCTCGAATTTGACCACGCCGCCATCGGGGCCGCGGATCTCCTGGGCCGGCAGGTCGATGCTGAGGGTGGCGTTGGCGCCGCGCTCGGCGTCGTCGAACAGCTTGTCCAGGTCGTCCTTGGAGACGACGATGGGCAGGATGCCGTTCTTGAAGCAGTTGTTGTAGAAGATGTCCGCGAACGACGTGGAGATCACGCAGCGGATGCCGAAGTCGAGCAGCGCCCACGGCGCGTGCTCGCGCGAGGAGCCGCAGCCGAAATTGTCGCCGGCGACGAGGATCTTGGAAGAGCGGTAGGCGGGCTGGTTCAGCACGAAGGCGGGGTTCTCGGCGCCATCGTCGAGATAGCGCATCTCGGAGAACAGCCCCTTGCCGAGGCCGGTGCGCTGGATCGTCTTCAGATACTGCTTGGGGATGATCATGTCGGTGTCGACATTGACCAGCTTCATCGGCGCCGCGACGCCCTCCAGGACCGTGAACTTCTCCATGGGACCTTCTGCCTTATCCGTCTGCCGGGTCTCGGGTACCGGGCCTCGGTGGCTGAAACCCGGCGGCGCAGCCCGTGTCTATGGCGCGCCGGACGCCCCCCGCAGGGCGCGTCCGTAACGTTCATCCATAACAGGCACGCCGCGCCTTGCACAGCGCCTTGGCCCAGCCGGCGCGCGCGTCAGGGGGCGAGGCGCTCCGGCAGCATGCGCTTCAGCACGTCGTCCTTCAGCACGACGTGATGGAGCACGGCGGCGGCCGCGTGCAGCAGGGCCAGCACGATCACGGCGTTGGCCATCAGCTCGTGGATCTCCTGCACCTGCTTGCCCAGGTCGCGGTTCACCGCGATGGGCGAGGGGATGGTGAAGAGCGAGAAGAAGGACACCGCGTTGCCGCGCAGGAAGGCGAGATAGACGCCGAGCCCGAGCGTGGCGATGAGCGCGAGATAGAGCAGCCCGTGCACGATGTGCGAGGCGATGGCCACTGGCCGGCTGATCTGCGTCGAGGCCGGCGGGTTGCGGCCGAAGATGCGCACGGGAATGCGCACCGCCACCAGGGCGATGAGCAGGAGGCCGACCGAGATGTGGACCCACCACACCATGCCCCGTGCCGGCGTTCCCCGCGCGAAGAACTGTTCCAGGTAGGTCACGCCGAACGCCGTGAAGACGGCGATGGCGGTGAGCCAGTGCAGGGCGCGCAGGGCCGGCCCGTAACGGGTCATGCGAGGATCGACAGGCATGGAGGTCTCCTTTTTGGAGTCATTCTAGAAAGCGCTGCCGCTGGGTCCAGTCCCAAGGTAGTGTTTTGCCTGCGGTCAATTGGCCCGGTCCTCGATGGCCTCCATGTCGTCGTCGCTGAGGCCGAAATGATGGCCGATCTCGTGCACCAGCACGTGGGTGACGACGTCGCCGAGGGTTTCCTCGTTCTCCGCCCAGTAATCAAGGATGGGGCGGCGATAGAGGAACACCATGTTGGGCATCTGCCCGGTCTGGGCCACCGCCCCGCCCTGTGCGCGGCCGATGCCGTGGAACAGGCCGAGCAGGTCGAACGGGGTCTCGGCGCCAAGCTCGTCCAGCACCTCGTCGGTGGGAAAGTCCTCCACCTTGATGACGAGGCCCTGGCACAGGGCGCGGAACGAGTCCGGCAGGGCGGCGAAGGCCTCCTGCGCCAGCTGCTCCAGTTCCTCCAGCCCGGGGGCCTCCACATCGTGCCATCGGCTCTTCGACGGTACGCCGCTCAACGACATGCTTCCCCTCCTGCCGGTTACATCCGCGTTACTTCATTTTGCGGCGCAACATCACGAACCGCTGAAGTCGTCGCCGGGGTGGCCGGTCCGGTGACTTCCGCGCGCCCGGCGTCACGGACCCGTGACTTTCCTGAACACTTCGTTAACGCAAGCATCAAACAGGGTTCAGGGTGACTTGGTTAAGGAACTCTTAATCCACCTGCATCGTTGTCGGTGCAGAACGGGATCTTACGGGATCTGGGAGTAAAGCCATGCTGCGCAAGATTGCTGTCACCGGTGCTCTGGTGTCCATCCTTGGTATCGCTGCGTTTTTCGCCCCGCACGAGGCGAGCGCGGCGTCTGTCGCGACGGTCGTGGGCTCGGTCTTCTGAGTCAGCGGAAGATTGTGCGGGCCTTTTGTGCCCCGGTCGATCACGCGATTGTGAATGAACTGGAGCCGGTTCAAAGTTGCTCGTCTCTTGGATGCAACAGATCCGATTTGTCTTCGCAGGTGCGAAATGTGCCGCGGGGACGACACGTGGCGCGCCGCAAAGGCTTGCCGCGCGGGAATTCCATGTGCTTGAGCGCCGCGGGCCCGACGCCCGCAGGTGGGGCGTGGTGATTCGCGCAAGGCTGGCCTGACGGTCCCCGCGCGCCTGACGCTCATTCCGTCGCCGCCCGCACCAGTTCCTCCTCCGCCTCGGCGAGCAGCGCCTCGTTGGCGTCGCCGCCCACGCTCTCCCGTCCGATCTCCAGCAGCACGGGCACCGCCAGCGGCGACACGCGCGGCAGCGGCTGGTGCACCACATGCCCGCGGATGCGCGCGAGCATCTCCCCGAGACGCTTCACGTCCAGCAGCCCGGTCGCGGCGTCCGCCCGTGCGGCACGCAGCAGCAGATGGTCCGGCTCGTGCCGGCGCAGCACGTCATAGATGAGGTCGGTGGAGACCGTCACCTGCCGCGAGGTCTTCTCCTTGCCCGGAAACCGCCGCTCGATGAGCCCGGCGATGACGGCGCAATGGCGGAAGGTCCGCTTCATCAGCGCGCTTTCGGCCAGCCACGCTTCCAGATCGTCGCCCAGCATGTCCTGGTCGAACAGGTCGTCCAGCGAGAGCCGCCCCCCGCTGATGGCTGCCCCCATGTCGCCGGCGGCATAGACGGCGAGGGCGTAGTCGTTGGCGACGAAGCCGAGCGGCTTCAGCCGCGCCCGCTCCAGCCGGCGCGTCAGCAGCATCCCCAGCGTCTGGTGGGCGAGCCGGCCCTCGAACGGGTAGGTGACGAGGTAGTAGCGCCCCGACCGCTCGAATGTCTCCACCAGCAGATCGTCCCGGCCCGGCAGGCGGGACTTGGCCTTCTGCAGTTCCAGCCAGTCCCGCACCTGGGGCGGCAGCGCGGCCCAGCGCTCCGGCGCGGAGAGCAGCGCGCGCACGCCAGCGGCGAGGAAGGTGGACAAGGGGAACTTGCCGCCCGCATAGGCCGGCACCTTCGGCTCGGTGGCGGTGGTGCGCGAGACATAGACCTCGTCCTCCACCAGCACCTCGTAGCGCAGGATCTCCCCGGCGAAGACGAAGGTGTCGCCCGGCACCAGGGTCTCGACGAAATACTCCTCCACCTCGCCCAGCAGCCGCCCGCCGAACCGCACCCGCCCGGCAACGCCGGTCTTGGATGCGCCGCGCGCCGAGACGAGGCGCACCTTCAGCATGGAGGCTTCCACGATGGTGCCCACGTTCAGCCGGTAGCCTTGGGCGATCATGGGATTGGCGACGCGCCAGAGCCCGTCCTTGGTGCGGCGGATCTTGGCGTAGCGCTCATAGGCGCGCAGGGCGTAGCCGCCGGTGGCGACGAAATCGAGTGCCGCATCGAAATCCTCACGCGACAGGGCACGGTAGGGCGCGGCGGAGCGCACCTCGCCATAGAGCGCGTCGGCCGAGAAGGGGGCGGCGCAGGCCATGCCGAGGATGTGCTGGGCCAGCACGTCGAACGCGCCCTGCCGCTCGGGCGGGGTGTCCTGCGCGCCCGCCTTCACCGCCTCCAGCGCCGCCCGGCATTCGAGCACCTCGAAGCGGTTGGCCGGGACCAGCACGGCGCGGGAGGGCTCGTCGAGGCGGTGATTGGCGCGGCCGATGCGCTGCATGAGGCGGGACGCGCCCTTGGGCGCGCCCACATTGATGACGAGATCCACGTCGCCCCAGTCGATGCCGAGGTCGAGGGAGGAGGTGGCCACCACGGCCTTGAGTTTCCCCGCCGCCATGGCCGCCTCCACCCGCCGCCGCTGCTCCACCGCGAGGGAGCCGTGGTGGAGGGCGATGGGATAGTTGAGGTCGTTGATGCGCCAGAGTTCCTGAAACAGGAATTCGGCCTGCCAGCGGGTGTTCACGAAGACGAGGGACAGCTTGTTGGCGCCGATCAGCTCGTAGATCTCGGCGAAGGCGTGCTGCGCCGTGTGGCTCGCCCACGGCATGCGCGCCCGGCTCTCCAGCATGGAGATGTCCGGCGCCGCCCCGCCCGCAGCGATCACGAGATCGGCCAGCGCGGGCTCCGGCGCGTCCTCCGAGTCGTCGTGGTTTTGCGGCACCAGATAGCGCCTGAGGTCGTCGGGCTCCGCCACGGTGGCGGAGAGGCCGACGCATTGCAGGCCGGGGGCGATGGCGCGCAGCCGCGCGAGGGCGAGGGACAGTAGGTCGCCGCGCTTGGAGGTCACGAGGGCGTGCAATTCGTCCAGCACCACGCGCTTCAGGCCGGAGAACAGATGCTCCGCATCCTTGGAGGCGAGCAGCAGGGAGATCTGCTCCGGCGTGGTGAGGAGGATGTGCGGCGGGTCGCGCCGCTGGCGCTGGCGGCGCGAGGCGGGCGTGTCGCCGGTGCGGGTCTCCACGCGGATGTCGAGCCCCATCTCCTCGACCGGGGCTTCCAGATTGCGGGCGATGTCCACCGCCAGCGCCTTCAGCGGCGAGATATAGAGCGTATGCAGCGGCGATGCCGGCCGCTCCGCCTGCCAGCGGGCGAAGGGCACGGCCGCCGCGCCGGTGTCGGTTTCGCCGACGTCCGCCACCGGGGGCGTGGCGGGCTTGCGGACCTTCTTCTGCGGCCGGCTCAGTTCGATCAGGGTCGGCAGGAAGCCGGCCAGCGTCTTGCCGGCACCCGTGGGGGCGATGAGCAGCACCGAGTGTCCGCTCTCGGCGGCGGCGATGAGGTCGAGCTGGTGCGCCCGTGGCGCCCAGCCTCGCGCGCGGAACCAGCCGGCGAACGGCTCGGGAAGGGCGGATGCCGCCTTGGGCATGGTCCCGCCGGTCTTGGGTGCTTGGGTCTTGGTCGCTCTGGCCACGAGGCAAAGATAGGGCGCCGGACACCGTTTCGCGATGCCCCGGTCCCGGCAACCATCCTTAATCGGCCGTCAACCAACGCGGGGGCATGGTGCGGGAAATGTCCCGTCCCGGAGTATGCGTCCCATGATGTCGCGCGCCGACCGCACCGTCTTGAGCGAATGGTGGTGGACGGTGGACCGTGCCCTGCTGGCAAGCCTCTGCGGGCTGATGGTGATCGGCATCATCCTGTGCCTCGCCGCGAGCCCGGCGGTGGCCGCCCGCCTCAACATCGCCGATCCGTTCCACTTCGTGAACCGGCAGGTGCTGTTCCTCATCCCCGCCGCGGTGGTGATGGTCGCCACCTCGTTCATGTCGCCCCGCACCATCCGGCGCACCTGCGTGGTGGTGTTCGGCGTGTTCTTCGTGCTGCTGCTGGCCACACTTGTGTTCGGGCCGGAGGTGAAGGGCGCGCGGCGCTGGCTCACCATCGCCGGCATCACCGTGCAGCCGTCGGAATTCATCAAGCCGGCCTTCGTCATCCTCGCCGCCTGGCTGTTCGCCGAGAGCACCAAGCGGCCGGAGATGCCGGCGACTTTGTTCGCCTTCCTCCTGCTCGGCAGCGTGCTCGGCCCGCTGGTGAAGCAGCCGGACTTCGGCCAGAGCCTGCTGATCTGCCTTGTCTGGTCGTCCCTGTTCTTCCTCGCCGGCCTGCGCTGGATCTGGATGGTGGGGCTGGTGGGCGTCGGCGCGGGCGGCGGCTTCATCGCCTACATGACCGTGTCCCACGTGCAGAAGCGCATCAACCGCTTCCTCAACCCGGATTCCGGCGACACCTACCAGATCGATGCGGCGCTGAACTCGTTCAGGAGCGGCGGCTGGTTCGGCACCGGGCCGGGCGAGGGCACCATGAAGCGGATGCTCCCCGACGGCCACACCGACTTCGTGTTCGCGGTGGCGGGCGAGGAGTTCGGCATCATCCTGTGCCTCATCATCCTCGCTCTGTTCGCCTTCATCCTGCTGCGCTCGCTGTCGCGCGCCTCGAAGGAGAGCGATCCCTTCACCCGCTTCGCCATCACCGGACTTGCGCTGCTGTTCAGCCTGCAGGCCTCCATCAACATGGCGGTGAACGTCCATATCGCCCCGGCCAAGGGCATGACGCTGCCCTTCATCTCCTATGGCGGCTCCTCGCTCATCTCGATTGCCTTCGGCATGGGGATGCTGCTGGCCCTCTCGCGCAAGCGGCCCGGCGCCGCGGCGCTGGCGCGGCTCAGCGAGGGGCACGGCGATGCGCGCCGGGGCGAGAGCCTCGCCCGTCCGGTGTCGCCGCCGCCCGCAGCGGTGGCGGACCCGGCCTGATCGCGGCGCGCGGACGCGGAACCGCCGCATTGCAGGGGCACTGCGGCGCGTGCGCCAGATGCTTCGGCCGCGCCGCTGCCCGGCAGCCCGAGGGGGTAATGTGACCGATCTCGTCCTTCTCGCCGCCGGTGGCACCGGCGGCCACCTGTTTCCGGCCGAGGCGCTGGCCGCCGTGCTGACCCGGCAGGGCTTCACGGTGGATCTCGCCACTGACGCCCGCGCCGCCCGCTATGCCGGGCATTTCCCGGCGCGGGAGCTGCACGTCCTGCCGGCCGATACGGTGCGCGGGCGCTCCCCCATCTCGCTCGCCCGCACCGGGCTCGCGCTCGCCTCCGGCTTCGTTTCCAGCCTCTCTCTGCTGCGCCGGGTGAAGCCCGTGGCGGTGGTGGGCTTCGGCGGCTATCCCACCGTGCCGCCGCTGCTGGCGGCGAGCTTTTCCGGCGTGCCGAGCATCGTGCATGAGGCGAACGGCGTGATGGGGCGCGCCAACCGGATGCTGGCGCGCCGCGTCACCGCCATCGCCACCGGCTTTCCCGGCGTGGTGGATGCCGATCCCGCGCTGAAGGCCAAGGCGGTGTGGACCGGCAATCCGCTGCGCCCCGCAGCCATCGCGGCTGCTGCGGCGCCCTATGATCCGCCGGTGCCCGGTGGCGATCTCCATGTGCTGGTCTTCGGCGGCAGCCAGGGCGCGCGGGTGATGTCCGATGTGGTGCCGCAGGCCGTGGAGCGGCTCGGCGCCGATCTGCGCGCCCGCCTCGTCCTCGTCCAGCAGGCGCGGGAGGAGGATCTGCAACGGGTGCAGGACACCTATGCCCGGCTCGGCGTCCGGGCGGAGGTGAAGACCTTCTTCGACGATCTGCCGGCGCGCATGGCGCGCGCGCATCTCGTCATCTCCCGCTCCGGCGCCGGAACGGTGGCGGAACTCGCCGCGCTGGGCCGGCCCTCCATCCTCGTGCCGCTACCCCATGCGCTGGACCAGGACCAGGCCGCCAACGCCCGCACCCTCGCCGAGGTGGGCGCGGCTTTGGTGCTGCGGCAGGTGGAATTCGAGCCGGACCGGCTGGCGCTGGAACTCAATACCTTTGCCGGCGAACCCGCATCATTGACGCGCATGGCCGATCGGGCCAGAAGCCAGAGCGTGCTTGACGCCGCCGAGCGGCTGGGCGGTCTCGTCCGGCATCTGGCGGGCGGCGGCGCGGTCGCAACCTTCAGGGGAAACAGCGCATGAAGCTGCCGTCCGGCCTCGGCTCCATCCACTTCGTCGGCATCGGCGGCATCGGCATGAGCGGCATCGCCGAGGTGCTGCACAATCTCGGCTACGAGGTGCAGGGCTCGGACGTGGCCGACAGCGCCAACGTGAAGCGCCTGCGCGAGCGCGGCATCAAGGTGATGATCGGCCACGCCGCCGCCAACGTGGACGACGCCGACGTGGTGGTGGTCTCCTCCGCCATCAAGCGCGACAATCCCGAACTGATGGCGGCCCGCGCCAAGCGCCTGCCCGTGGTGCGCCGCGCCGAGATGCTGGCCGAGCTGATGCGGCTGAAGAGCTGCGTCTCCATCGCCGGCACCCATGGCAAGACCACCACCACCTCGCTGGTGGCGACCCTGCTCGACGCCGGCAATTTCGACCCCACCGTCATCAACGGCGGCATCATCAACGCCTACGGCACCAACGCCCGCCTCGGCGACGGCAACTGGATGGTGGTGGAGGCGGACGAGAGCGACGGCACCTTCCTGAAGCTGCCCACCGAAGTCGCCATCGTCACCAATGTGGACCCCGAGCACCTCGACCACTTCAAGACCTTCGACAGGGTGCAGGAGGCGTTCAAGGCGTTCGTGGAGAACGTGCCCTTCTACGGCTTCGCGGTGATGTGCATCGACCATCCGGTGGTGCAGGCGCTGGTGGGCCGCATCGAGGACCGGCGCGTCATCACCTATGGCGAGAACCCGCAGGCCGACGTGCGCCTGGTGGACGTGGACCTGAAGGGCGGCGTCACCAAATTCGGCGTGGTGTTCCGCAATCGCGCGGGCGAGACCGTGCACGAGATCCGCGGCCTGCGCCTGCCCATGCCCGGCAAGCACAATGCGCTGAACGCCACCGCCGCCATCGCGGTCGCCCACGAGCTGAAGGTGCCGGACGAGAAGATCATCGAGGCGCTGTCCCAGTTCGGTGGCGTGAAGCGGCGCTTTACCCGCACCGGCGAGTGGAACGGCGTGACGGTGTACGACGATTACGGCCACCATCCGGTGGAGATCGCCGCCGTGCTCAAGGCCGCGCGCGCGGCGAGCGAGGGGCAGGTGATCGCCGTGGTGCAGCCGCACCGCTACAGCCGGCTCGCCTCCCTCTTCGACGAATTCTGCACCTGCTTCAACGATGCCGACCATGTGCTGGTGGCGCCGGTCTACACCGCCGGCGAGGCGCCCATTCCCGGTGCCGACCGCGACCATCTGGTGCAGGGGCTCATCGCGCACGGCCACCGCTCGGTGACGGCGCTGGACGGGCCGGAGCAGCTGGCCGGCATCGTCGCGGGCCTCGCCAAGCCCGGCGACTATGTGATCTGCCTCGGCGCCGGCTCCATCTCGGGCTGGGCCTACGCCCTGCCGGGAGAGCTCGCGGCGATGAAGCCGGCAGCGTAGTCTCTCCCCGTCGGGTAGCGCGTGCGGCGTCTCTGTCACCGGGCGCTCCACAATGGGGGGGAATGGGTGGTCGTCTCGGCTTTCTTCCTCACCCTCGACTGGCGAACGCTCTTCCGCCTGATGTTCCTGGCGGATCTGGTGGTCTGCCTTCTGCTGATCGGATATCGCGAAGAGAGCGGCAAGAGAGCGATCCGCCATTTCGTGCTTGCGCGGCTGATGCACGGGCTGGCGTGCCTGCTCATCAGCTTCAGGGGGGAGACGCCGCTCTGGCTCTCGCCCTATCTGTCGAACACCATCCTGTTCTTCGGCCTCGCTTTGGAGGTCTCCATCGTCTCCCGGCTGAAAAGCCAGGCGCGCAGCTTTTTATGGGTGCCCTTCCTCATCGGCATCGCGGGAGCGGTGGTCTTCGTCGGCTTCACCAGAACGGCGCCGGCGTTCGTGGGAGTGGCGAGCGCCACGATCGGCGCCTTGTTCGCATTCGGCAGCTTTGCGCTGATGAGGACGGCCGGCTCCTCGCGGGTCCGCTGGACGGTGGCTGCCATCTATTGCGCCTTGAGCACGACCTCGCTGCTCCGTGCCTATGCGGGGTTCTTCACTGCCTCCTCGGTCGATGACCGCACCTTGGCGCAGATGTCTTCCCTCATCGCCATGTATCTTTATTGCGTTGGCGGTGGAGTGGGGTTCCTGCTCATGGTCAAGGAGGATGCCGACGCGCAGTTGCGTATCGACGCCGTGACGGATTCTTTGACGGGGCTGCTCAACCACAGGGCTTTCTTCGATGTCGCCCGCGCGCGCATCGAGGAGCGGCACCGCCCCGCGCAGCCCCTGTCGCTGCTGTTCATCGATGTGGACCACTTCAAGTCGGTGAACGACACCTTCGGGCATCCCGCGGGCGACGAGGCGCTGCGTTCGATCGTGCGCAGCCTGAGTGTCGTTCTCGGTTCGCGCGCCCTCCTGGGCCGGGTCGGAGGCGAGGAGTTCGCAGCACTACTGGAGATGGATCGGGAACAGGTGGTGGCCGTGGCGGAGCAATTGCGGCGGGCCGTCATGGAAACCACGGTGGAGGCCACGCCCGGGCTGACCCTGACGGTCAGCATTGGCGGCGCCCATGCGCAGGCGGGAGCGGCGCCCCCAGCGCGGGAGAGTCTCCAGTCCGTGGTCCGAAGATGTGACAGTGCGCTTTATGCGGCCAAGAACAACGGGCGCAATTGCACGGTATTCGCGTGAGGTGCCCATCCCGGGGCAGGGCCGGCCCCCGGTGATGCCGGGGGCCAGGGGCTCACTTCTTCGGCAGGGCCTCGAGCACGTCGTCGAACGTGCGCAGGCCGGTACGGGGCGCGTTCACCAGCACCGCCATGTTGCCGGGGGCGTGCTGGTTCTTCCACATCTTGGTGTGCGCCTCGGGGATACGGTCCCACGGGAACACTTCCGACATGCAGGGGTCCACGCGCCGGTCGATGATGAACTGGTTGGCGGCGGAGGCCTGCTTGAGGTGGGCAAAGTGCGAGCCCTGGATGCGCTTCTGGCGCATCCACACATAGCGGGCGTCAAACGTGATGTTGAAGCCGGTGGTGCCGGCGCAGAACACGATCATGCCGCCGCGCTTGCCCACCAGCGTGGACACCGGGAAGGTGCTCTCGCCGGGATGCTCGAACACGATGTCCACGTCGCGCTTGCCGGTGATGTCCCAGATGGCCTTGCCGAACTTGCGGGCTTCCTTGAGCCAGTCCGCATATTCCGGCGAGTTCACCTTGGGCAGCTGGCCCCAGCACTTGAAGTCCTTGCGGTTGATGACGCCCTTGGCGCCGAGGCCGAGCACGTAGTCGCGCTTGGTCTCGTCGGAGATGACGCCGATCACGTGCGCGCCGGAGGCGGCGGCGAGCTGCACGCCGAATACGCCGAGGCCGCCCGAGGCGCCCCACACCAGCACATAGTCGCCCGGCTTCACGTCATGGGGCGGATGGCCGAACAGCATGCGGTAGGCGGTGGCCATGGTGAGGGTGTAGCAGGCGCTCTCTTCCCAGGTGAGGTGCTTGGGGCGCGGCATCAACTGGCGCGCCTGCACCCGGCAGAACTGGGCGAAGGAGCCGTCCGGCGTCTCATAGCCCCAGATGCGCTGGGAGGGGGAGAACATCGGGTCGCCGCCGTTGCACTCCTCGTCGTCCCCGTCGTCCTGGTTGCAATGGACGACCACCTCGTCGCCCACCTTCCAGCGCTTCACCTTGGAGCCCACCGCCCAGACGATGCCCGAGGCATCGGAGCCGGCGATGTGATAGGGCACCTTGTGCACGTCGAACACCGAGATTGGCTCACCGAGGCCGGCCCAGATGCCGTTGTAGTTCACGCCCGCGGCCATCACGAGCACGAGCACGTCCTGCTCGCCCAGCTCCCAGGTGGGCACCACCTCCAGCTGGAACGACTGCTCCGGCGGCCCGTGGCGGTCGCGGCGGATGGCCCAGGCGTACATGTTGGCGGGCACGTGACCGAGGGGCGGAATCTCGCCGAGCTCATAAAGGTCCTTCACCGGTCCCTCGTTCGTATTGGCGGCTGCCGTCTGGGCCATGGCTGTCGTCCTCTCCTAGTGTGGACCGTTCGGTCGCGTCGTTAAGTCCCTATCTCGCAATGCAGCGTAGCAGAGAAAAAATCCAAGGCGATAGTCATTCTCAACCCCGACATTCGGCCATGCGGCGCTGCGGCACAGGAGAATGAACGCCCAAGACCCCGCTGGAGTTTCCCCGCTGGAGTTTCCGGCCGCGCTGGCGTTTCCGGCGGCGGCGCGCCCCGCTAGAGTGGCGGTGTTCCGCGCCGGACGGCCGGCGCCGACACAAGGGGATGGGAGAAGGTCATGGGCATCATCTGGATGATCATCGTCGGGGCGGTCGCCGGCTTCCTGGCGGGCCAGCTCTTCCAGGGCTACGGCTTCGGCCTCGTGGGCAACATCGCGGTAGGCATCGTCGGCGCCATCATCGGCGGCTTCCTGTTCGGCGGCGTGATCCTCGTGGGCGGCGTGATCGGACAGATCATCTCCGCGACCATCGGCGCGGTGATCCTCCTGTTCGTCATCTCGCTGGTGAAGCGCTAGAGCGCGATCCGATCAAATTGGAACAACTTGATCGGTGAATCGCCCTCTAACTCGAAGAAAGAGAACGCGTGCTCCGATCTGATTGCGACGCAATCAGATCGGCGCGTGCTCTAGCGCGAAGCCCCGCCGCCGGCCCCTGCTGCGCCGTCGTTCCGGGGTAGCACGGGCCGGGCGGGCGCGCGATTTCGCGGCGCGCCTCAGGAGGCCTTCTGGACGTCCTCACGCTGGAAGGAGATGCCGCATTTCTTCTGGATCGAGACTTGCTCGATGGCGTCCATCTCGCCCTTGAGCCGCGCCAGTTCTGCGGTCTGCGCATCATCGCCGCCCACGAGGAACGCTGCGGGCCAGAAGATGACCACGGCCACGGTGGTCGCCACCGCATCGCTGGTCGCCCGGTTGTTCTGCGCTCCGGTCAGGGCGATGGCGCGGGCCGATATGCGCTCGGCTTCCTGCGCGAGCTGCTGGCAGCTGTAGCTCTGGAACTGCATCGGCGAGACATAGGCCGCCGAGACCTTGTCGGCCGATTTCGCGCATGCGGCGGTCGCCAGCGCCGCCATGAGAACCACCACGTGCCGCACGCTTGTCCCCCCGGATCCGAAGCGGGTGGAAGGCTAGCATCAACACAACTAAAAAGAGAAATTAATTAAATACTCAATTAATGAGGGCGGTGCGGTGGGTGCCGAATCGAGGGTGAACGGCGCCCCGTCGTGGCGCCCTGCACGGGCCAGCCGCCGTCCGGTATTGGAAAAATTTCCCATCGACGGCGCGCGCATTGCGACGCACAATCGCGGCAAATATCCAAAAGCGATGGATGGGGATTAGGAAATGGTGCTCCGCGACAAACCCTGGCTCTTCCGCACCTATGCGGGGCATTCCACCGCCGCGGAATCCAACAAGCTCTATCGCTCCAACCTCGCCAAGGGACAGACCGGCCTCTCCGTCGCCTTCGATTTGCCGACCCAGACCGGCTACGACAGCGACCATCCCCTCGCCCGCGGCGAAGTGGGCAAGGTCGGCGTTCCCATCTCCCACCTCGGCGACATGCGCACCCTGTTCCAGGGCATCCCGCTCGCCGAGATGAACACCTCCATGACCATCAACGCCTGCGCGGCGTGGCTGCTCTCGCTCTATATCGCCACGGCCGACGAGCAGGGCGCGGACCGCACCCGGCTTCAGGGCACGACGCAGAACGACATCATCAAGGAATATCTCTCGCGCGGCACCTATGTGTTCCCGCCCGCGCCCTCCATGCGGCTCACCAAGGACACCATCATCTTCACCACCGAGCATCTGCCCCGGTGGAACCCGATGAACGTGTGCTCCTACCATTTGCAGGAAGCCGGGGCGACGCCGGTGCAGGAGCTGGCCTTCGCGCTGGCCAACGCCATCGCCATCCTCGACACGGTGAAGAAGTCCGGCGAGGCGGAAGGCGCCGTGTTCGGCGAGGTGGTGGGGCGCATCTCCTTCTTCGTGAACGCGGGCATGCGGTTCATCACCGAGATGTGCAAGATGCGCGCGTTCGTGGACCTCTGGGACGAGATCTGCGTCAACCGCTACGGCATCACCGACGCCAAGCAGAAGCTGTTTCGCTACGGCGTGCAGGTGAACTCCCTTGGCCTCACCGAGCAGCAGCCCGAGAACAACGTCTACCGCATCCTCCTGGAGATGCTGGCCGTCACCCTCTCCAAGAAGGCCCGCGCCCGCGCCGTGCAGCTCCCCGCCTGGAATGAGGCGCTGGGCCTGCCGCGCTCGTTCGACCAGCAATGGTCGCTGCGCATGCAGCAGGTGGTGGCCTACGAGACCGACCTGCTCGAATACGGCGACATCTTCGACGGCTCCACCGAGATCGCCAAGAAGGTGGAGGAACTGAAGGCCGAGGCGCGCGAAGAGCTGGCCCGCATCGAGGGCATGGGCGGCGCCGTCGCGGCCATCGAGAATTCCTACATGAAGCAGCAGCTGGTTGAGTCCAACACCCGGCGCCTCGAGAATATCGAGCGCGGCGATCAGGTGGTGGTGGGCGTCAACCGCTGGACCGAGAGCGAGCCCTCGCCGCTGACCACCGGGGAGGGCGCCATCCTCACCGTGCCGGAGGGCGTCGAGGCCGAGCAGATCGCGCGGCTTCAGGCGTGGCGCGAGGCGCGGGATGCCAAGGCCGTGGACGCGGCGCTGGCGGACCTCAAGAGCGCGGCGCAGGAAGGCCGCAACATCATGGAGCCCTCCATCGTCTGCGCCAAGGCGGGCGTGACGACGGGCGAGTGGGGCACCTGCCTGCGCGAGGTGTTCGGCGAATATCGCGCCCCCACCGGCGTCGGCCGCGCCGCGCGCGTGGACACGCAGGGCCTCGAAGAGGTGCGCAAGAACGTGGACGCGGTCTCCGAGAAGCTCGGCCGCCGCATCAAGTTCCTGGTCGGCAAGCCCGGCCTCGACGGCCATTCCAACGGAGCCGAGCAGATCGCGGTGCGCGCCCGCGACTGCGGTATGGAAGTGGTCTACGAGGGCATCCGCCTGACCCCGGCAGAGATCGTCAACGCCGCGCTGGAAGAGGGCGTCCACGTGGTGGGCCTCTCCATCCTCTCCGGCTCCCACGTGCCGCTGGTGCGCGACGTGATGGAGCGGATGCGGGCGGAAGGCCTCTCCGACGTGCCGGTGGTGGTGGGCGGCATCATCCCGCCGGAGGACGAGGCCCAGCTCAAGAGCTTCGGCGTCGCCGCCGTCTACACGCCGAAGAATTTCGAGCTGAACCGGATCATGGCGGACATCGTCACGATCGTGGACCGGGAGTGCCAGAAGGCGGCCTGATCAAGGCGGGGCGCGCACCGCGCGGCCGTTTCAATCCGGCAATGCCCGGCTCTCGAGACATCCCATGGAGGCTCTGGGTCCCGGTACGGGGGAGGGCATGAGGGCGGCTTTCGTCGCGGCTTCGTTCGAGGGCTGAGACGCCAGCTGTTGCTTGCAACGGTGCAATGGCGCCTTGCGCGGGCCATGTCCATATTTGGGACAACGCCCAGCCGGGCAGGCCACATCGCCCGGCACCAAGGAGCCTCGCCATGACCCTCGCCGCCCCCGCCGGCTCGCCCGGCGCTCATTCTCCTGTTGGGATTGAGCCGTCCACCCGCATCGCTCCCCACGGCCTTGTCCTCGGCGCCGTCAGCCTCGCCAGCCCCGACCCGCGCCGCCTCGTCGGCTTCTATCGCGACCTCCTCGGCCTCGAGGTGTTGGCCGAGGGCGAGGCGACGGTGCTCGGCGCGGGTGGCAAGCCGCTGGTGGAAATCCTCGCCCGTCCTTCGGCCCCGCCCGCGCCGCGGCGGGCACCCGGCCTGTTCCACCTGGCCATCCGCGTGCCGGACCGCACCAGCCTCGCCGCGCGCCTGCTGGCGCTGCATGGGGCGGGCCTGCGCCTCGGCGCCTCCGACCATCTGGTGAGCGAGGCGCTCTATGTGGACGATCCGGACGGCAACGGGGTCGAAATCTACCGCGACCTGCCGCGCGCGGAATGGCCGCTGCAGCCGGATGGCTCCATCGCCATGCAGACCCTGCCGCTCGATCTCCAGGCCCTCGCCCGCGAGGCGAAGGTGGCGGGTGGTCCCGCCCCGGCTGGCACCGACATGGGCCATGTCCATCTCAAGGTGAGCGACCTCGACGCGGCCAAGCGCTTCTGGGTGGATACGGTGGGGCTCACCATCATGGCCCGCTATCCCGGCGCGCTGTTCGTGAGCGCCGATAGCTATCACCACCATGTGGGGCTGAACGTCTGGCAGTCGGGCGGCGCCCCGGTTCCGGTGGCGGGAACCGTAGGGCTCGACCAATTCACCGTGACGCTCGCCGCCGATGCCTTCGCCGCCCTCGCCGCCCGCCTCGCCGCGGCGGGCGTGGAAACGCAGCCGTCGAATGACGGCGCGCTGCGGGTCGTCGATCCCTCCGGCAACGGGGTGGAGTTCCGCGCCGCAGCGTGACGCTGGGCCAGGGCTCAGCTAGGCTCGGCAGGCACCGAATCGCACATCCGCGCCGGTGCGGGCCGGGGGCCGAAGCCATGATGTCGCTGCCGTTCTTCGGCGTGTTCCTCGCCCTTGCGGCGACGCTCATGGGCCAACGCATGGCCGCGCTCGCGCTCTGGGTGCTCTCGGTGGCGACCATGCTGGTGCTGTTCCGCCTGCACGTCACCGATCCGCTCAACATCACGCTGTGATGGGACGCCATGGACACCGGCCTCACCCTCTCGGACCGCTTCCGGGTGCTCAACGCGCTCGGCCTCCTCGCCGTGTCGGCGGTGCTCATCGCCGCCTTCTTCGATCAGCTCGTGTTCAATGACCTGCCGTGCCCGCTCTGCCTCTTGCAGCGCGCCGGCTTCGTCTGCGTCGCCGCCGGGCTGGCGCTGAACGTGAAGTTCGGCCCGCGCCCCTCGCATTACGCCATCATGATCCTGTCGGCGCTGGCGGGCGGGGCGGTCTCCACCCGGCAGACGCTGCTGCACATCATCCCCGGCGAGGGCGCCTATGGCGACGCCTTCTTCGGCCTGCACTTCTATGCCTGGGCGCTGGTGCTGTTCGGCGCCTGCGTCCTCGGTTCGGCCGTGCTCCTGCTGTTCGATGGGCAGTTCGAGCGGCAGTCGGCCGACGCGCGGCCCCATCGCCCGCTGCTCGGCACGGCGGCGATCGTGCTGGTGCTGCTGCTGGCGCTGGCGAACGGCGTCTCCACCATCCTGGAATGCGGCTCAGGCCTGTGCGCTGACAACCCGACCAGCTACCAGCTGATCCAGGACGGCACTCTCAACCGCCTGTTGGGCCGCTGACGTTTCGGCCGCGGCCGAAACATCTCACGACACCGCCTGAGTCATCACCCATTGTGATGCTTCACACAGTGAAATTCGATTTCCCTCATGGCTCCCCTCGGGTTAGAGGAGGGGGCCCGCAGGCCGTTACAATAAGAGGGGACGGACGGCACTCCCGGCCAACAGGTCATCACATGGCGCATCGCACAGGTGCGCCTCGGGAGAAGACATGTCCGCCACACCGGTCCGCCCCAGCCGTTTCGCGCTTTACGATGCCCCCTATGTGCTCCTGACCCTGGTGGCCCTTTTGTGGGCCATCAACCTCGTGGTGGGGCGCTACATCGCCGGGCACATCCCGCCCATCACCCTGGCCATGGTGCGTTGGATCGGCGCGACGCTCATCCTTCTGCCGTTCGCCTGGAAGCAGATCGTCCGCGATGCGCCGATCATCCGCAGGAACCTGCCGTTCCTCGTGTTGCTCGCGGCCACCGGCATCGCCTGCTACAACGCCATGAGCTATTACGGCCTGCAATATACGCAGGCGGTCAACGGCCTGCTGGTGCAGTCCACGGCGCCGCTTCTGGTGGCGGTGTGGACCTTCGTGCTGTTCCGGGAAAAGCTCAGTCTCGGCCAGGCGGCTGGGGTCATCACCTCCCTCGTGGGCGTGATGGTCATCATCAGCCACGGCGACCTCGACACCTTCCTCCATCTCAAGCCCAATATCGGCGACGTGGTCATCATCATCGCGCTGGTGATCTACGCCTTCTACGCGGCGATCCTGCGCAAGCGGCCGCCGCTCGGGCCACTGTCCTTTCTCGCCATCATCATGGCGCTGGGCTCGCTGCTGCTCGCGCCCTTCGCGCTCTGGGAATATCTCCACGGCCAGGTGCTGCCGCTGGACCATGTGACCTTCTTCACGCTGGCCTACGTGATGACCGGGCCGTCGCTGGTCGCCTACCTGTTCTTCAACCGGGGGGTGGAACTGGTAGGCGCGAATGCGGCGGCGCCGTTCCTGCACCTCCTGCCGGTGTTCGGCACGGCGCTCGCCATCGTCTTCCTCGGTGAGACCATGGCCTGGTACCACCTCGCGGGCTATGCGCTGGTCATCTCCGGCATCGCGCTGGCGACGCTCTCGGCGCGGCGGAGCATGGCGCAGCGCTGAGGCGGCCGGGCGGCCGGGCCTGATTTTCCTCTTCAATCCTTCTTCACCCCCGCCTATGCATTCTGCGGCGGGGTCGGAAGGGGTCGCGGGGAATGCTGGAAAATCTGACCGAACGGTCGTGGTTCGCCAATCTCGGCATGCAGGCCAAGGCCGGGCTGATCGTCGGTCTCCTCATCTCCATGTTCGCCCTGCTGCTCGGCGCCAACTGGGTGACGGCCCGCATGGCGAAGACTCAGGAAGCCCGGGTGGAGCAGATCCGCCAGGTCAGCCTGCTCGCAGCCGAGGCGACACGCGCCTTCAATCGCCGCCAGCTCGAGACCATGCGCACCGCGCTCGCCGATCCCCGCGGCCTCAAGGCCCGGCTTTCGGCGTCGACCGCGCTCACCGGCGAGAAGCTCGCGGCCCTGCGGACGGCGGTGACGGGCGAGCCCTCGCTCCTGCCCCTCGCCGAGCGGGCCTCACGCATCGCCGGGCGCTGGAGCGATGCGGTGGCGGCGCCTCTTCTGGCTGCGGCCGCGAGCGCGGACCCCGCCGCTGTCGATGCGGCCCTGCGCGTTTTCCTCGCCGCCGAAACGAGCGAGGAGGGCAATCGCGGCATCATCGGTGCCATCGATGAACTGAGCGCCGCCGCATCCGCCGAGATCGTCAGCGCCCAGGCGGACCTCGACCGGGCCGAGGCTATCGTCGGCGCCATCGATGTCATCGCCCTTGTGGCGACGCTGTGCGTCGCGGTGGCGGGCGTGTTCGTCGGCGCGGTTTTCATGGCCATCCCGCTGCGCCGCCTCGCCGAGCTGATGACGCGCCTCGCCGAGCATGACCACACCATCGAGGTGCCCTACACCGAGCGCAAGGACGAGGTGGGCACGCTGGCGCGCGCGCTCAAGGTCTTCAAGGCCACCGCCATCGCCGCCCGCGACACCGATTGGGTCAAGACCGGCCTCAACACCATCGCCACCCGCCTCCAGGCGCAGGAGGATACGCGCGCCTTCGCCGACGCGCTGCTGACCGAGCTTGCGCCGCTGCTCGGCGCGGGGGTCGGCGTATTCTACGCCCATGACGAGGCGGCCGGGCCGGACGCGGACGCGGAGGCGCTGGAACTGGTCGGCAGCTACGCCTTTTCGGAGCGGCGGCATCTGTCCACCCGCGTGCGCATCGGCGAAGGGCTCGTCGGCCAGTGCGCCCTGGAGAGGAAGACCATCGTCCTCTCTCCCGCGCCGGCCGACCATCTGCGCATCCGCACCGGCACCGGGGAGGCGTCGGCGCACTCCATCGTCGCGGTGCCGCTGGTGCTCAAGAAGCGCCTGCTCGGCGTCATCGAGCTGGCGCTGCTCGCGCCGCTGGAGGAGCGCGCCCGCCGGCTGCTCAACGAGGTCGCGCCGCTGGTCGCCCTGTCGCTGGACAATCTCGTCCGTGCCGCCCGCACCCGCGAGCTTTTGGAGCAGAGCCAGAAGCAGGCGCAGGAACTGCGCGTCGCCGAGGAGGAACTGCGCACCCAGCAGGAAGAACTGCGCGCCACCAACGAGCAACTGCACGAGCGTTCCCAGCGCCTCGCCGCCTCGGAGGAGGAACTGAGGGTGCAGGCGGACGAGCTGCAGGCCTCCAACGACGTGCTGCGCCGCTCCTCGCAGGAGATGACGGAGCAGAAGGAACTGCTGGAGGCGCTGAACCAGCAGATGGAGGCGCGGGCCGAGGAATTGCTGCGGGCCAACGAGTACAAGTCCCAGTTTCTCGCCAATATGTCCCATGAGCTGCGCACGCCGCTCAACAGCCTGCTCATCCTCTCCCAGGATCTCGCCGAGAACCGCACCGGCAATCTTGATGCCGACCAGGTGGAGGCGGCGAGCATCATCCACTCGTCCGGGTCGAACCTCCTGCGGCTCATCAACGACATCCTCGATCTCTCCAAGGTCGAGGCCGGCAAGATGGAGGTGGTGCACGAGCCGGTGAAGATCGCGAGCGTGGCGCAGCGGCTGGAGCGCAACTTCCGGCGCCTTGCGCAGGAGCGCAGGCTGCGCCTCGCGGTCTCCGTCGCGGACGCGCCCGACCTTGTCTTCACCGATCCCGGCAAGCTCGACCAGATCCTCACCAACCTCGTCGGCAATGCGCTGAAGTTCACCATGCAGGGCCGGGTCTCCGTGACCTTCTCGAAGGATGAGGCGGGCAAGATCCTGAGGGTCGCGGTCGCCGACAGCGGCATCGGCATTCCCGGGGACAAGCTCGACGCCATCTTCGAGGCGTTCGAGCAGGTGGACGCCTCCACCCGCCGCCAGTTCGGCGGCACCGGCCTCGGCCTCGCCATCACCCAGCGCCTCGCCAGCCTGCTCGGCGGCCGCGTCACCGTGGAGAGTGCGATGGGCCAGGGCTCCACTTTCACCCTCGAGATTCCTGTCGGCGAGCCGTTGCCGGAGGAGGACGGGGAGGCGGCGCCCACCCCTGCGCCCGTGCCTCAGCCGGCGATGGATGCGCGTCAGGTGGCCTTCGACACGAGCCGGCAGGAGCGCGAGGCGGCGGGTCTGTCCGGCCTGCCGCCCGTTCCCGCCGTGAGCGTGGAGGACGACCGCGACCGGCTCACCCCCGGCGCCACCGTGATCCTTGTGGTGGAGGATGATCCGGTGTTCGCCCGCACGCTGGTGGGGCTGGTGCGGCGCAAGGGCTATCTGGCGCTGGCGGCCGGCGACGGCGGCAGCGGCCTCGCCCTCGCCCGCACCTACAAGCCCACCGGCATCCTGCTCGACGTGATGCTGCCCGGTCTCGACGGCTGGACGGTGATCGAGCGGCTGAAGGCCGACGCGGCCACCCGCCACATCCCGGTGCATTTCGTCTCGGCGCTGGACGAGAGCCGGCGCGGCCGCGACCTCGGCGCCGTGGGCTTCCTCACCAAGCCGGTGAGCGCGGACCAGCTGTCCGAGGCGCTCGGCCTCCTCACCCATTATTCCGCCGACCGTCCCCGCCGCGTGCTGGTGGTGGACGACGACGCCGCTGCCCGCCACGCAGTGCGCACCCTTCTCGCCCGCGAGAAGGCGCAGATCGTCGAGGCGGGGAGCGCCGAGGAGGCGCTGGAGGTGGTGGCGCAGGGCGATCTCGATTGCATCGTGCTCGATCTCGGCCTGCCCGGCATGTCCGGCTTCGAGCTGATCGAACGCCTCGCCGGGGGCGGCAGGCATGTGCCGGTGGTGGTCTATTCGGGCCGCGACCTCACCACCGAGGAACGCATGAAGCTGCGTGCCTTCACCGATGCCATCGTGGTGAAGGGCGCGCTCTCGCCCGAGCGCCTGCTGGACGAGGTGTCGCTGTTCCTCCACTCCGTGCAGCGCGAGCCGGAACAACTCGCGGCCAATCCGGACGGCGATCTCGAAGGCCGCAAGCTGCTGCTGGTCGACGACGACATGCGCAACATCTACGCTCTCGCCAAGGTGCTGCGCGCGCGCGGCGTCAACGTGGTGCTGGCGCAGGACGGCGCCAAGGCGCTGGCGCAGCTCGACGAGCAGCCGGACATCGAGATCGTGCTCATGGACGTGATGATGCCGGTGATGGATGGCTACGAGGCGATGGCGCAGATTCGCGCCCAGCCGCGCTTCGCCCAGCTGCCGGTCATCGCCCTCACCGCCAAGGCCATGAAGGACGACCGCGAGAAGTGCCTTGCCGCTGGCGCCAGCGACTATCTCGCCAAGCCGGTGGACGTCCCGAAGCTCCTGTCCATGATCCGCACCTGGCTCGCCGCGCGATGACGGGGGACATCGACGCGCCGGACGATCCGCCGCCCCCGGGTTCGGCCGCGGAGGCGCGGGATGCGCTGGCGCTGGAGACCATCGAGGTGGATCTCTTCGTGGAGGCGCTGTACCGTCGCTACGGCTACGATTTCCGCGACTATGGCAAGGCCTCGCTGACGCGGCGGGTGCGCAACCTCGCCACCGGCTTCGGCGCCGCCACTGTCTCGGACCTCACCGCCCGGATGCTGCACGCGCCCGAGCGGCTGCCCGACATCATCGCCGGCCTCTCGGTGCCGGTGTCGGAATTCTTCCGCGATCCGCACGTCTTCCTGGCGCTGAAGGAGCGGGTGTTCCCGGTGCTCGCGTCCTATCCGGAGATCAACATCTGGCAGGCCGGCTGCGCCCATGGGGAGGAGATCTATTCCCTCGCCATCCTGCTGACCGAGGCGGGGCTATACGAGCGCACGCGCATCTTTGCCACCGACATCTCGAAGGCCGCCCTCGACCGCGCGGCGGAGGGAATCTATCCCCTTCAGGAGGCGCGCGAGGCGGGCCGGCGCTATCGCGCGGCGGGCGGGGCGGGGAGCTTCTCGGACTATTTCCACGCCCGCTATGAGCTGATGAAGCTCGACCAGAAGCTCATCGCCAACGTCACCTTCGCCGAGCACAACCTCGTCACCGACGGGGTGTTCTGCGAGGCCCATCTCATCCTGTGCCGGAATGTGCTGATCTATTTCACCACGCCGTTGCAGGACAAGGTGCTGGCACGCTTCGCCCAGAGCCTCGTGCGCGGCGGCTTCCTGTGCATCGGCACCCGCGAGAATCTCGAATTCTCGCAGGCGCGCAACCGTTTCCAGATCATCGACGGCGCCGCCCAACTCTACCGGCTGCTGCCCCGGGCGGCGGGCGGGTAGGGCAGCAAATCATTCTCGCAGGGCAGTGCCTGCCGCGACATCCGCTCGTCCACCTTTCAGTGATCCGACACCCCTCTTGCCCGACAGTGGATCGCCCGCACGAGGCGGGCGATGACGGCGGCGGGAATCGTCGGGCGTTCAGGTGCTGCGACTTCAGCCCTTCACATAGACCCGGGTGCCGAGCGGGACGCGCTCGTAGAGGTCGATGATGTCCTGGTTGAGCAGGCGGATGCAGCCCGAGGACACCTGCTGGCCGATGCTCCACGGCTCGATGGTGCCGTGGATGCGGAACATGGTGTCGCGGTCGCCGTCATAGAGATAGAGCGCGCGCGGGCCGAGGGGATTGGTCTCGCCGCCCGGCAGGCCGGCCTGGTAGGGTCCATAGCGCGCGGGCTGGAGGCGCACCATGTTGGCGGTGGGCGTCCAGTGGGGCCACTTCTCCTTGCGCTTGATGGTGGCCCAGCCGCGGAACGAATAGCCCTGCTTGCCGACGCCCACGCCGTAGCGGATCGCCGTGCCGTTGCGGCCGATGAGGTAGAGGAAGCGCTCGTTGATATCGACCACGATGGTGCCGGGCGCGTAGCCGGCCGGGGCCGGAACCTCCTGCCGCAGCCACTTGGGGTCCACCTCGGAGAGGTCCACGGCGTCCACCGGGAAGGGCTCGCCGTCCACCGGGCCGTACATCATGTTCGCGCGGCTCAGCGGAGCCGGCGGCGGATTGGTGACGCACGCGGCCAGCGCCAGAGGCGCGCCCATGACGAACAGGCGGCGGCCGATCACGGGCACGTCGGTACCTGTCACCATTTCGGCCGTAGCTCGGGAAGCCTTGACCAGAACCTTCGGGAACAACCGGGGCAGGAACCGAGGCATGCTTGGACCACTCAGACGATGCGAGACCCTACGACGCACACAACGCACGACGTCGCGCTTCAGTTTCCTGTCTGCGCGCCTGTGCATTGAAGCCGGATAAGGTGGCGTTAAGGTTAACGCCCAAGGGTTGAAGTCCAACCTTGGGCGGGGCTGCCCAGCCATTTCCCTGATTTAGCATCTTCCCGCCGGTGGGGGGTGGCGCATGGGCCACACCCGGCCCGCCATGTGCATCGCACAAACGTGAAAGTCCTGTTGGCGACGCTGCGTCAGTCGGCCCGCCCCAGCTTCGGGCAAGCCTCGCGGCCTAGCCCTTTGCTGGCATCGCGCGCTGCACAGGGCGGCGCTGAAGCGGCGCGGCATCGGCCGCCCAGGACAGGACGAACAGCATGACGGCAAGCGCGCTGCGGGCCAGGCCCGAATCCGTGCATTCCGGGCGAGGCATGGCAGCCAGGGAATTCGGCGCGGTGGCCACCGGCATGGCGGCGCAGCTGATGGCGGCTCTGCCATGGGGGGTGCTGCTGTGCGAGGGGCGCGGGCTCGCCGTGGTCCAGGCCAATGCGGCGGCCACCGAACTCCTGAACACCGTCGCCTCGGGCCTCGCCACGTCCCCGGCGGGGCTTCAGGGGATGCCCCTCGGCGCGCTTCATCCGGCGCTGGCGGATCTCGGCCGCCACATCGCCGAGCCCGGATTTCTGCCGCGCGAGATGAATCTCGCGGTGGCCGGCGAGACGCTGGCCGTGACCCTCTCGGCCCTGCGCGACCGGCACGGTGTCGTCGCTCATGTGATGGTCACGCTGCGCGCCGACACCGCCCGCGCCGCGCTGGAGGCCCGCACGCAGCGGCTCCAGCAGATGATGGAGAACATGCCGGTGAACATCATGACCTGCGATCGCGAGACGCTGGTCATCGATTATCTGAACCGCACCAGCATCGACACCCTGCGACGCATCGACTCCCATTTGAAGGTCAAGGCCGACCAGATGCTGGGCACGTCCATCGACGTGTTCCACAAGCACCCCGCGCACCAGCGCGGCCTCCTCGCCGATCCGGCGAACCTGCCGCACAACGCGCGCATCCGGGTGGGGCCGGAGACGCTGGACCTGCGTGTCTCGGCCATCTTCAAGGCGGATGGCAGCTATGACGGCCCCATGCTCACCTGGGACGTGGTGACGGCCGCCGTCGCCACCGCCGAGGGCGTGACCGCGGTCGGCCAGGAGATGACACAGACCTCCGAGGCCGGCCAATCGGCCTCCGCCGAACTGCTCCAGCTCACCGAGCGGACCGAGGAGATGTCCACCGCCGTGTCAACGGCGGCCCAGGAGATGTCCGCCTCGTTCACCGGCATCTCGCACCAGATCGAGCGTGCCACCACCATGTCGCAGGAAGCGACCCAGCGCGCCGTGCGCACCAACGAGCTGGTGGAGAGCCTCGCCACCAGCGTCGGCCGCATCGGGAATGTCACCACCCTGATCGAGAAGATCGCGGCCCAGACCAATCTGCTCGCCCTCAACGCCACCATCGAGGCGGCACGCGTGGGCGAGGCGGGCAAGGGCTTCGCGGTGGTGGCGCAGGAGGTGAAGGCGCTGGCGCTCCAGACCGCCAAGGCGACGCAGGACATCCGCCATCAGGTGGAGCAGGTGCAGCAGGACGGCGGCGTCGCCGTCGAGGCGGTGTCCGACATCACCCGCAGCATTTCCAACCTGGGCGACCTGTTCGTGGAACTGTCCGCGGCCATGGCGCAGCAGTCGTCCACCTCGCGCGCCGTCAGCGAAAGCATCGACGGCGTCTCCCATGCCGCGTCCGACATCCGCCGCGCGGCGGTGGGCGTGCGGTCAATCGCCGATCATGTGGCGGGCTATGCCGATCGCCTGCGCCGCGAGGTGTCTGCCCTGCTGCGCCGCTGATCGGCTCCAATCCCTCCCCCCGAAACGGAGGCGCGGCCGTTCGCCAGGCCGCGCGCCGCCTCGCCCCGCCCCCGCCCGGGCGAGGGGTGACGGCCCGCCCGCTTCCCCCGGGTGGGCCGCACGCCGTTGGGGCGGCGCCGTCAGCCGGGTTCGAGGCCGAGTTCCCGGCAGGTGCCCTCGCTCTCCCGCGCCAGCTGGTCGAAATGGGCGGCGCGGTTGTTGCCCGCGCGCCAGAAGAAGCCCATGTCCCGCGTCGCCGGCCAGCCTTCCACCGTGAGCAGGGCGATGTGGTCCTGCACGCGGAATTCCGAGCGCGCGTAAAGCTCGGGGAAGAGCGACAGGCCCATGCCCATGATGACCATCTGGCGCAGGGCATCGAGGCTGGTGCCCTCGTAATCCTCCCGCACCTGGGCGCCGGAAGCTGCGGCCAGCGCCCGCGCGCTCTCGAACAGCTGATGGCCGCGCCCGAGGGTCAGCAGCCGCTCGCCCTTGAGCTGGGCGATCTCCACGCTGGCGCCGTCCGCGAGGCGATGGTCCTTGGCGGCGCCGAGATAGATGGCTTCCCGGCACAGGCGGCGGAAGGTGAGCACCGAGCCGGACAAAGGCTGCGGGCCGAGGCCGCAATCGAGATTGCCGGCGGTGACCTCCCGCTCGATCACCGAGGGGCGCTCCTCGCGGATGTAGATCTGGAGGCCGGGATAGCGCCGGTGCAGCACCGGCAGCAGGTGGGGCAGGAAATACGGCCCGAAGGTGGGCGCGACGCCCAGCCGGATCAGCCCGCCGAGGTTGTCCGCGCCGGTGGCGGCGGTGGCGACGATATCGTCCAGCGCCTGCAACACCGCACGGGCCGAGGCGATGATCCGCTCGCCGATGGCGGTGGGGATGACCCGGCCGCGCGTGCGGTCGAACAGGGGTGTGCCGAGCTGCTCCTCCAGTAACGCCACCTGAACCGAGAGAGTCGGCTGCGAGACGTGGCAGCGCTTGGCCGCCGCGCCGAAGTGCCCGGTCTCGGCGAGGGCCACGACATATTCGAGCTGGCGATGGCGCGGCCGGAAGGGCATGGTGGCTTCATAGTCCAGAGCTATTACCAATATAGCGACTATGGATTGGAGCTATCAAGCGTCCGGCCCCATCCTTTCCCTATCGAAAGGAGGTTGTCGTGGACCAGTTCATGAAATCGCTGACGACGCGCCACAGCCTGATCGAGGAGGAGATCTCCTCCGAACAGACGCGGCCCGAGCCCGACCGCACCCGCGTGCTCGCGCTGAAGAAGATGAAGCTCCGCCTGCGCGACCAGATCGAATATCTGCGCCGGGAGGGGGCCGACATGGCCCGCGTCGTGGTGGTCCGCCGCAAGAGGTGGGCCGAAATTCCTCTCAAGCCGGCGAGATAGGCGGCACCCGTCCCGCGCGCCTAACGCCCGTGCGCCCCTGGCGCCCGGACCCATTCCCTCAACACGCGAGGTCCGGGCCCCTCTGACGGGCGCGGATGCGGCCCGGCCTGTCCCAGCTGCCCGGGGCAGGCCGGGTCCGTGCCCGCCCGCCATGTCGGTCCTCCTATCCGGTTTCCTGCCCGGCGCCGCGACCCTCGCGGGTGGCGGCTGCCGCAGGCCACTGACAGGACCGTGCCATGGACCAGCTGATCGCTCTTCTCTTCCTCGATGTCGCCGGCAAGCCGCTCTGGCTCTGGCTCGGCTTCCTCGCCATCGTCTTCGCTTTGCTCGCCTTCGACCTCGGCGTGCTGCACCGCGACTCGCGGGAAATCGGCATCGCCGAAAGCCTCAGGCTCTCCGTCTTCTATATCGCCGTGGCGGCCGTGTTCGGCGGCTGGATCTGGGCCTCCATGGGGCCGCAGGCCGGCATGCAATACTTCACCGGCTACGCCATCGAGAAGGCGCTCTCCATCGACAATGTCTTCGTCATCTCGCTGATCTTCAGCTACTTCGCCATTCCCCGCGCCTATCAATACCGTGCGCTGGTGTGGGGCATCATCGCTGTGCTGGTGCTGCGCGGGCTGATGATCGGCGTGGGCGCGGCGCTGGTGCAGTCCTATGACTGGGTGCTGCTGCTGTTCGGCGCGTTCCTCCTCGTCACCGGCATCAAGATGCTGTTCGCCAGCGAAGGCGAGGCGGACATCTCGCAGAACGCCGCGCTGCGCTTCCTCACCAAGAGGATGCGGGTGACGTCCGACCTCCACGGCGAGCGCTTCTTCGTGCGCCAGCCCCATCCGGTCACCGGCAAGGCCGTGCTGTGGGCGACGCCTTTGTTCCTCGCCCTGGTGGTGATCAATATCGCGGACTTCGTATTCGCGGTGGATTCGGTGCCGGCCATCTTCGCCATCACCACGGACACCTACATCGTGTTCACCGCCAACATCATGGCCATCCTCGGCCTGCGCGCCCTCTACTTCGCGCTGGCCGCCATGGTCCACCGCTTCTCGCACCTGAAGTACGCGCTGGCCGGCGTGCTTGTCTTCATCGGCGGCAAGATCTTCTGGAGCCACTTCTTCGGCAAGGTGGACCCGGCCATCTCGCTGGGCGTGACGGTGGCCATGATCGCCGCCGGCATCCTGTTCTCGCTCTGGCGCACCGGCGGCGGGACGGACGTGAAGCACGCGGCCTGATCCGCCTGAAAACGAAAAAGCCCCGTCCGGCTGGACGGGGCTTTTTGACTTGAGCCGGGAGAGCCTCAGAAAGCGAGGGCTTTGGCCGCCTTCACCTGCGGCAGGGCCTGCACCTTGGCGAGCAGCTCGGGCGGCACCGCACCGTCCACCGCCACCAGCGCGATGGCATCGCCGCCCGCATGGTCGCGGCCGAGGGCGAAGGTGGCGATATTGATGCCGGCATCGCCGAGGAGGCCCGCGAAGTGGCCGATGAAGCCGGGCTTGTCCTCATTGGTCACATAGACCATGGCGGGGGCGAACTCGGCGTCCACCTTGATGCCCTTGATGTTGACAATGCGCGGATGCCCGTCAGCGAACACCGTGCCGGAGACGGAGCGCTCGAACTGCTCCGTCACGACCGTCACCGTAATCAGGCTCTCATAGTCGCCGGTGGCGGCGCGGGTGGTCTCCTCGATCACCACGCCGCGCTCCTTGGCGACGGAGGGCGCCGAGACCACGTTGATGTCGGCCAGCGCCGGGCGCAGCAGGCCGGCCACGGCGGCGGAGGTCAGCGCCTTCACCTTCAGGTCCGCCACCGCGCCCTCATAGATGATGCGTACGGTCTTGATGTCGGTGTCGGTGAGCTGGCCGGCGAAGGAGCCGAGCTTTTCCGCCAGCTCGATGAAGGGCTTCAGCTTCGGCGCCTCTTCCGCGGTGATGGAGGGGAAGTTCACCGCGTTGGAGATGGCGCCGGTGAGGAGATAATCGCTCATCTGCTCGGCGACCTGCAGCGCGACATTCTCCTGCGCCTCGGTGGTGGCGGCGCCGAGGTGGGGCGTGCAGACCACGTTGGGATGGCCGAACAGCGGGTTGGTCTCCGCCGGCTCCACGGTGAACACGTCGAAGGCGGCGCCGGCCACGTGCTTGGAATCGAGGGCCGCGCGCAGGGCTTCCTCGTCCACCAGGCCTCCGCGGGCGCAGTTGATGATGCGCACGCCCTTCTTGGTCTTGGCGAGGTTCTCGGCCGAGAGGATGTTCTTGGTCTTCTCGGTGAGGGGCGTGTGGAGGGTGATGAAGTCCGCGCGGGCGAGGAGGTCGTCCAGCTCCACCTTCTCCACGCCGAGGTCGAGGGCGCGCTCGGGCGAGAGGAAGGGGTCGAAGGCGATGACCTTCATCCTCAGCCCCACGCCGCGCTCGGCGACGATGGAGCCGATGTTGCCGCAGCCGATGATGCCGAGGGTCTTGCCCGTCACCTCGACGCCCATGAAGCGGTTCTTCTCCCACTTGCCGGCCTGGGTGGAGGCATCCGCCGCCGGGATCTCGCGGGCGAGGGCGAACATCATGGCGATGGCGTGCTCGGCGGTGGTGATGGAATTGCCGAACGGCGTGTTCATCACGATCACGCCCTTGGCGGTCGACGCCGGCAGGTCGACGTTGTCGACGCCGATGCCGGCGCGGCCGATGACCTTGAGGCGGTTGGCCTTCTCCAAGATCTTCGGCGTCACCTTGGTGGCCGAGCGGATGGCGAGGCCGTCATAATTGCCGATGATCTCGGCCAGCTTGTCCTTGTCCTTGCCGAGGTCGGGCTGGAAATCCACCTCGACGCCGCGATCCTTGAAGATCTGGATGGCGGCGGGGGAAAGCTTGTCGGAGATGAGAACGCGGGGTGCCATGGGATGGGCTCCGTTTCGCGAATGGGATGAGCCGGGCATGCGCGGTCGTTCGCGCGTCACCGGCGTGAACCCTCTCCCGCTTGCGGGGGAGGTGAAATGGGATCGTGCGCCACCTGGGGCTCTCCCCTCTCCCCTCGAACTCGGCTGTTGCCGAGTTCGACCTTCACGAACCGAACTCGGCAACAGCCGAGTTCGGACGGGAGAGGGGCCGGGGGTGAGGGGGCTGCCAGATTCAGGGATGAAGCGCTTTCGGCGAGGCCTTTACCCCTCACCCTAGCCCTCTCCCGCAAGGGGAGAGGGGACGCGTCGCTTCTCGCCGACCGGCTTGCCCCGCCTTACCCCGGTCGAAATCACGCGGCCTTGGGCAGCGCGGACTTCGCCTCGGTGAAGGCCCAGTCGAGCCAGTGGGTCAGGGCTTCCACGTCGGCGCGCTCGACCGTGGCGCCGCACCAGATGCGCAGGCCGGGAGGGGCGTCGCGATAGGCGCCGATGTCGTAGGCGATGCCGCCCTTTTCGAGGCCCGAGGCGATGGCCTTGGCGAAGGCCGCCTGCGCGTCGGCGGGGAGCGCGGTCACGTCCGCATCCACCACCTTCAGGCACACCGAGGTGTTGGAGCGCGTCACCGGATCGGTGGCGAGGAAGTCCACCCACGCCGTGCGGTGCACCCACTGGGCGATGGCCTCGAAGTTGCGGTTGGACCGCTCCTGGAGGGCCGAGAGGCCGCCGATGTTCTTCGACCACTTGAGCGCATCGAGATAGTCCTCGACGCACAGCATGGACGGGGTGTTGATGGTCTCGCCCTCGAAGATGCCTTCGATGAGCTTGCCACCCTTGGTCATGCGGAAGATCTTGGGCAAGGGCCACGCCGGCTTGTAGCTCTCCAGCCGCGCCACCGCGCGGGGGGAGAGGATGAGCATGCCGTGGGCCGCCTCGCCGCCGAGCACCTTCTGCCAGGAGAAGGTGACCACATCGAGCTTGGCGAAATCGAGCTTCTGCGCGAACGCCGCCGAGGTCGCGTCGCAGATGGTCAGGCCCTCGCGGTCGGCCGGAATCCAGTCCGCGTCCGGCACCATGACGCCGGAGGTGGTGCCGTTCCAGGTGAAGACCACGTCGTGGGTGAAATCCACGCTCTTGAGGTCCGGCAGCGCGCCATAGGGGGCGGTCAGCGTGCGGGCGTCGGTGAGCTTGAGCTGCTTGACGACATCCGTCACCCAGCCCTCGCCGAAGCTTTCCCAGGCCAGCATGTCCACGGGGCGCGCGCCGAGCACGGACCACAGCACCATTTCCACGGCGCCGGTATCGGAGGCGGGGACGATGCCGATGCGGTAGTCGGCCGGGACTTCCAGCACCTCACGGGTGAGGTCGATGGCTTCCTTCAGCTTCACCTTGCCGACCTTGGCGCGATGCGAGCGGCCGAGGGGGGCGTCGGATAGGCCTTCCAGCGTCCAGCCGGGACGCTTGGCGCAGGGGCCGGAGGAAAAATTGGGGTTCTCCGGACGCGTGGCCGGAGCAGGATTCGTCGTCATGTGGTCCATCCTTACAGATGGGCGCCTCCCGTTGGGGGGAGGTGTCCCACGGATGGGGTTACGCCTGAGGGGGTGAGGCGTCAAGGGTGGGGGAAAGGAACGCGGTATGTCTTTGGTGGAATTGCACGGCGTAGTTGAACCCCGTCAAGGCTTATGGAATGAATCCTCAAGCAGCCTGGGGGAACGGGATGTTCGAGAAACTTGGTGCATATGCGGGCGCCGCGACGGGGCTAACGACCGCCGTCGTGGGGATTGGTTCATTTGCGATCTATGCCAATAATTATCTCTCTCAGATTGACGGTTCACAGGTCAAGATTCGCGATCTTGAACGGCAGGTGGAGGAGCTGAAGGCTTCGCCGTCGAGGTCCGTTCCCGGGGGCGTTTCTGGTCCCAAGGGAGAGCGTGGCCCTGTCGGGCCTCCCGGTCCACAGGGGCCGCAGGGAGAACAAGGGGCCCCCGGGCCTGAAGGAAAGAAGGGCGATCCTAGCATTAGCCGCGCCGATATTCAGAAAATGATTGACGCTGCTTTAGCTGGCAAGGGCGCATATGTTTCGGTTGCGTCGGTCCCGCAACTTGCGGCATTCAAGGCAGGAGATTGCCTCCCACTCTCTGATCTTAACGACAAGGGTCTCGCTTCTTTCAAGAACGGAGCGGAATTCTGCGATCGTGAGGGCAGAGTAATGTTGAACGTGACATTAGTTTCGGAGGCCAGAATAAATTTTTGGACACCAAAGACGACATTTTCCTGCATATATAGATATACTGGCGGATGTCAGGTCCCGTGGTCTTCATCGCTTTATATGTATGAAAGAAGTGCGAGAGATGGCGGTGATATAGTTGCCTTGCTTAGAGTTATTTCTAAATAATAACATTATAATTACTATCCAATACGTGCGTTCCGGTCCGTCTTCACCTTTAACCTCACGAGCGCCGCATTGAACACGCCCGTCACCAGCTGCACGATGGCCTGGGTGGGCGCGCCGTCGAGGCAACAGAGACTTTACTCTCAATCATTCCCATCAAACCGCGCATCATCGCCGATCAGCTCATTTCGCATCATCTTCAGCACGGGGAAGCCATAGCCTGAGCCCGGCTCGCCCGAGCGCAGCCGGCCTTCCTTGTGGGCGTCGCTCATGTAGAGCCGTGAGCCGATCGCCTGCAGGGTGAGATGAAGCGCCTGTACGGAATCGAGGCCGTAGATGGTGTCCACCCGGACCCCTTCCGGCCAGTGAATCTCGGAGCGGCAGCTCCAGCAATCTGCGCCCTCCACCGGCGCGAAGATGCGGACGGGGACGGCCACCTCGGTGCCATCCTGAGAGAGCATCAGCACCCGTTCCGCGATCATCATGATGCGCTCTCCGCCGCCTCCACCCGCCGCGCCTTCACCCGCACGCCCACGAACGCCGCGATGAACACGCCCGTCATCAGCAGCACGATGGTCGGGGCGGGCGCCGAGTCGAGGAAGAAGGAGAGGTAGACGCCGGCGAGCGAGCAGGAGACGGCCACCAGAACCGCTGTCATCAGCATCCAGCCGAAGCGCTTCGTCACGAGAAACGCGATGGCCCCCGGCGCGATGAGCAGCGCAACGGCGAGGATGATGCCCACGGCCTTCAGCGCCGCGACGATGGTCAGCGACAGCATCACCAGCAGGCCGTAATGCAACAGGCCGGTGTGGAGCCCCACCGCCTTCGCCTGCGCGGGGTCGAAGGCGTTCAGCAGCAGGTCGCGCCATTTGGCCAGCAGCACCAAAGTGACGAGCCCGGCGATGATCGCGCTCTCGGCGATGTCACCCCAGCTTATGCCGAGGATGTCGCCGAACAGGATGTGGTCGAGATGCACGTCGGTCTGGATCTTGGTGTAGAGCACCAGCCCCAGTCCGAACATGCCGGAGAAGACCACGCCCATCACCGTGTCTTCCTTCACCCGGCTGTTGGCCTTGAGATAGCCGGTGCCGAGCGCGCAGACCATGCCCGCCACGAAGGCGCCGAAGGCGAGCGGCAGGCCGGCCATGTAGGCCAGCACCACGCCCGGCAGCACCGCATGGGAGACGGCATCCCCCATCAGCGACCAGCCCTTCAGCACCAGGAAGCAAGAAAGCAGCGCCATGGGCACCGCCACCAGCGCGGCGATGACGAGGGCGGTCTGCATGAAATCGAATTGGAAGGGCGCGAGAAGGCTCATGCCGCGCCCTCCTTCAGCGCCTCTGCCGCCTGCCGCCGCGCCGCCAGCACGCCGTGCTTGGGGGCGAAAACGAAGGCCAGAAGGAAGATCAGCGTTTGCAGCACCACGATGATGCCGCCTGTCGCCCCATCGAGGAAATAGGAGGCGTAGGCGCCCACGAAGCAGGTGGTGGCGCCGATGGTGACCGACAGCGCGATGAGGCGGGGAAAGCGGTCGGTGAGGAGATAGGCGGTCGCCCCCGGCGTCACCACCATGGCGATGACGAGGAAGGCCCCCACCGTCTGCAACGCCGCGACTGTCGAGGCGGCGAGCAGGGTGAAGAACATCACCTTGAGCGCGGTGGGCTTCAGGCCGATGGAGCGGGCGTGGCTCTCGTCGAAGAAGGTCACCATCAGGTCCTTCCAGAACACGAGCAGCAAGGCGAGCGAGACGAAGCCGATGATGGCGAGTTGCAGGGTGTCGGCGGGCGAGATGGCGAGGATGTTGCCGAGCACGATGGTCTGCACGTTCACCGAGGTTGGCGACAGAGAGACCATGAACAGGCCGAGCCCGAAGAAGGAGGTGAAGATGAGGCCGATGACGGCATCCTCCTTCAGTTTGGTCCGCTCCTGAAGGAACAGCATCGCCCCCGCCGCCAGCGCCCCGGCGAAGAAGGCGCCCACCGAGAAGGGCAGCCCCAGCATGTAGGCCCCGGCGACACCGGGCACGATGGAATGGGACAGCGCATCGCCGATCAGCGACCAGCCCTTGAGCATCAGGAAGGCCGAGAGGAAGGCGCACACGGCGCCGACGAGCGCGGACACCCACATGGCGTTGACCATGTAGGAATAGGTGAAGGGTTCAAGGAGGAGGGAGAGGGTGGGGGCCATGGTCAGGCGCGCCTTTCCTCAGAGCTGTCATCCCCCGGCTTGTCCGGAAGTCGGCTGTTGCCGACTTCCGTTTGCAGGGGCGGAACCCGGCAACAGCCGGGTTCCGGGGGATCCACCAAGGGTCTGGCTGGGTGTCCGAACACCGAGAGCGCTGCGGCGGATAAGTGGATCCCCCGGACAAGCCGGGGGATGACGGTCACAAATGGGAGGCTGGCGTCTGCCCGTCCCATCACCCGATCCCCTCGCTGGAGCCGGCCGTGCCGCTCTGGGCGGGGCGGTCCTTGTAGAGGACGAGGGGGCGCTCGTCGTCGGTGAGCACGCCCAGCGTGCCGGGGGTGGTGGAATGGCTCTCGTCCAGCACGAAATGGCGCAGCACGCCGCCGAAGGCCTTTTCGAGATTGGCCTGCGTGAACACCTCGGAGGTGAGGCCGTAGGCGAGCACCGTGCCCTTCACCAGCACCGTGCGGTCGCAGAACTCCGGCACGGAGCCGAGATTGTGGGTGGAGACCAGCATCACCCTTCCTTCGTCGCGCAGGGCGCGCAAGAGGCCGATGATGGCGTCCTCGGTCTTCACGTCCACGCCGGTGAAGGGCTCGTCGAGCAGGATCACGCGGGCGTCCTGCGCCAGCGCGCGGGCGAGGAACACGCGCTTCCTCTGCCCGCCGGAGAGCTCGCCGATCTGCCGCTTGCGGAAGTCCAGCATGTTGACGCGGGCGAGCGCCGCCTCCACCGCCGCGCGGTCGGCGGCGCCGGGAATGCGCAGCAGGTTCATGTGGCCGTAGCGACCCATCATCACCACGTCCTCGACGAGCACGGGGAAGGTCCAGTCCACCTCTTCGGCCTGCGGCACATAGGCGACCACGTTGCGCTTCAGCGCCTCCGGCACGCTCATGCCGAGGATGCGCACCTCGCCCCGCGCCGCCTTGAGGAAGCCCATGATGGTCTTGAACAAGGTGGACTTGCCCGAGCCGTTCACCCCCACCAGCGCGGTGATGGTGCCGGTGGGAATGGCGAAGCTCGCGTCGCGCAGGGCCGTGTGGCCGTTGCGATAGGTGACGGTGACGTGCTCGACGAGGATGCCGGCGCCGGCATCGGCGAGGCTCTGGCGGGAGAGGGGGGCGTTCATGGCGCCACCTTCCCGGTGAGGCCGGCGGCGATGGTGCCGGTCGTCACCTTCAGGAGGTCGAGATAGGTGGGCACCGGGCCGGAGGGGTCGGAGAGGGAATCCACATAAAGTACGCCGCCGTAGCGGGCGCCCGTCTCCCGCGCCACCTGCTTGGCCGGCTCGGCCGAGATGGTGCTTTCCGAGAAGATGACCGGGATGTGGTCCTTCCGCATCAGGTCCACCACGCGGCGCACCTGCTGGGGGGTGCCCTGCTGGTCGGCGTTGATGGGCCAGAGATAGAGCGCCTTCAGCCCGAAATCGCGGGCGAGGTAGGAGAAGGCGCCCTCGCTGGTGACGAGCCAGCGCTGCTCGGCCGGCACCTTTTCCAACTCGGCGCGGATGGGGTCGATGGCGGCGGTGATCTTCGCCTTGTAGGCGGCGGCATTGGCCGTGTAGGTCGCGGCGTTGGCCGGATCGTACTTCACCAGCGCGTCGCGGATGTTGTCCACGTAGATCAGCGCGGCGGAGGGCGACATCCACGCATGGGGATTGGGCTTGCCGCTATAGGGGCCGTCCGTGATGCCCATGGGCTCGACGCCGTTCGAGACCACCACGCTCGGCACGTTCTTGAGGCGGGAGAAGAATTTCTCGAACCACAGTTCGAGGTTCAGCCCGTTCCACAGGATCAGGTTCGCCCCCTGCGCCTTGATGAGGTCGCCGGGCGTGGGCTGGTAATTATGGATCTCGGCGCCGGGCTTGGTGATGCTCTCCACCTGCGCGGCGTCGCCCGCCACATTCTTCGCCATGTCGGCGATGACGGTGAAGGTGGTCACTACCTTGAACGCCGCCGCCGCACGGGCCGGCGCGGCGAAGATCGCCGCCGCGGCGGCGATGAGAAGCGCCGGAAAATGCCGGCGGGACAGGACAAAGGCGTCGGGCACGGGAATGCTCCGGTCCGGCGGTCGTGACGGGCGCGGCCGCCTTAGTTGCGATCAATTCGCAAAAATTACCGCGCCCTTCCTGCAATTGCAACTTATTCGCAATAAAGGTCGAGCTACAGCGTCTCTTTCTGCGCCGCGGCTGCCGGCTCCGCAAGACCGGGCCCAGCGTCAACAGGGCCCGCGGTGTGCATGGAAACCGAGCGTCCGGCCCGGTTTCCGCCTTCCACCGCCTGCTCTGCGGCGGCCGCGCCCGCGATGTCGTTCTGGGAGGTCTCCAGCACGTGCGCCAGCATGCCGCGTGCCACCTCCCGCTCGCCCATGATGATGAAGTTGGCCCCGCTCTGCCGCAGGTGCTCCACCTCCGCATCCGAATGGGCGCGGGCGACGATCTCGATGGCGGGATTGAGCTGGCGCGCCTTCTTCAGCACGTTGCTCGCCTCGAACCCGTCCGGGATGGCGAGGATGATGCGGCGCGCCCCGGCGACATTGGCCGCCGCGATGGCCGGGGCAGAGGCGGCGTTGGCGTTCACCGCTTCGATGTCCAGGCGCTTCAGCTCCTCCAGCCGGTCGCCCTGGTCCTCGATGACGAGGAAGGGCGTGCCCGCCGCCTTCAGCCCGTCGGCGACGAGGCGGCCGACCCGGCCGTAACCGACGAGCACGGTGTGGTTGGCGAGCGCGGTTTCCGGCAGGGCCGGGACAGGCTTGGGCGCGGGATGGGGCGCCGGGGCGGGCGCGGCCGCCTTTTCGGGCCGCAGCGGCGCATGGCGCGCGCGGTAGCGGTCCAGCACCAGGAAGAAGAAGGGGTTGGCGAGGATGGAGATGATCGCCGCGGCGAGGATCAGGTCGCGTCCCTCGGCCGGCAGCAATTGCAGGTCCACGCCCAGCGCCACGAGGATGAAGGAGAATTCGCCGATCTGCGCCAGCGAGGCGGAGATGGTGAGGGCGGTGGAGTTGCCGTAGCCGAACGCCCGCACGATGAAGAAGGCGGCGAGCGACTTGCCGAACAGCACGATCAGCACCGTCACCAGCAGCGAGACCGGGCTCTTCAGCACGATGGAGGGGTCTACCAGCATGCCCACCGAGACGAAGAACAGCACGGCGAAGGCGTCGCGCAGGGGCAGCGTCTCCTCGGCCGCGCGGTGGGAGAGGGGGCTCTCGCTCAGCACCATACCGGCGAAGAAGGCGCCGAGCGCGAACGAGACGCCGAACAGCTTGGCCGAGCCGAACGCCACGCCCAGCGCGATGGCCAGCACCGCCAGGCGGAACAGCTCGCGCGAGCCGATGTGCGCCACCCAGTGCATGATCCAGGGAATGACGCGGCGGCCCACCACCAGCATCAGCACCACGAAGCCGGCGACCTTCACCAGCGTGACGGCGAGGGTGGTCCAGACATCGCCGCCGAGGCCGAGCCAGTCGATGGTGCCGGTGGTGACAGTCCGTCCGCCGAGCGCGCCGGACAACGCCGGCAGCAGCACCAGCGCGAGGACCATGGCGAGGTCCTCGACGATGAGCCAGCCCACCGCGATGCGCCCCTGCTCGCTCTCCACCATCCGCCGCTCCTGCAACGCCCGCAAAAGCACCACGGTGGAGGCGACGGACAAGGCGATACCGAAGACCAGGCCGGCCCCGAGGTTCCAGCCCAGCGCCCAGGCGAGGCCCATGCCCATGGCCGTCGCCACCGCGATCTGCACGATGGCGCCAGGGATGGCGATGGCTTTCACGGACAGGAGATCGGACAAAGAGAAATGCAGGCCGACGCCGAACATCAGCAGGATCACGCCGATCTCGGCCAACTCCAGCGCCAGATGCTCGTCGGCCACGAAGCCGGGGGTGAACGGCCCCACGAGGACGCCGGCGAGGAGATAACCCACCAGCGGCGACAGCTTGAGGCGCTGCGCGATGGCACCGAGCACGAAGGCGAGGACGAAGGCCCCGACGAGGGTCGCAATGAGCGGCGTGTCGTGGGGCAAGCGTGTCCTCCATGCTGCAATGGCGCCGCCCCGCGCCCCAAGGCGCAGCATGACGGCAGGTCTGGGATGAGGGTGAAGCCGGCGGATGCCGCTACCCGTCGATAACATGCGCGCGGAAGACGGCGCTGTCATGGCGCAGGTGACGACACGGAAGGATTCTTGGGGCGCACTGGGTTCGCGCGGGGCCGTTCCGGGGTCCGTGACCTTGCCGTCACCGGCCCCGTCCTCTAAGACGCCCCGACCCTTGCATTTACCGAGCGGGACGCGAAGTCCCGAAGCATCGAAGCTCCGAAGCACCATGGCCAAAGAATTCAAGCCGAAGGCGCGGCTCCCGCGCGGCCTCGTCGACCGCACTGGCGCGGAACTTTCCGCCACCCGCGCCATGCTGGAGAAGATCCGCGCCGTCTACGCGCTCTACGGCTTCGAGGCGCTGGAGACCCCGGCCATCGAATATACGGACGCGCTCGGCAAGTTCCTGCCCGACCTCGACCGGCCCAACGAGGGCGTCTTCTCCTTCCAGGACGACGACGAGCAGTGGCTCTCCCTGCGCTACGACCTCACGGCGCCGCTGGCGCGCTACGTGGCCGAGCATTTCGAGCAGCTGCCCAAGCCCTACCGCTCCTACCGGGCGGGCTACGTCTTCCGCAACGAGAAGCCCGGCCCCGGCCGCTTCCGCCAGTTCATGCAGTTCGACGCCGACACGGTGGGCGCCCCCTCCGTCGCGGCGGATGCCGAGATCTGCATGATGGCCGCCGACACGCTGGAGGCGGTGGGCATCCCGCGCGGCTCCTATGTGGTGAAGGTGAACAACCGCAAGGTGCTCGACGGTGTGATGGAGGCCATCGGCCTCGGCGGCGACGAGAATGCCGGGCGCCGCCTCACCGTGCTGCGCGCCATCGACAAGTTCGACAAGTTCGGCGCCGAGGGCGTCGCCCTCCTGCTCGGCCCCGGCCGCAAGGACGAGAGCGGCGACTTCACCAAGGGCGCGGGCCTCGATGACCGGCAGGCGTCCGTGGTGCTGGCCATGCTCACCGGCAAGGGCGTGCGCGCCACCGACGTGGGCGTCGAGGTGGAGCTGGACGACGTGCAGCTCGCCGCCGCGCTCGCCGGCAATGCCGCCTTCCAGGAAGGCATGGCCGAGCTGAACGACATCCGCACCCTGCTCGCCGCCGGCGGCTATCAGGACCGGGTGAAGATCGACCCTTCCGTGGTGCGCGGCCTCGAATATTACACCGGCCCCGTCTACGAGGCCGAACTGACGTTCGAGATCACCGACGAGACGGGCCGGCCCGTGCGCTTCGGCTCGGTGGCCGGCGGGGGACGCTATGACGGCCTCGTCGCCCGCTTCCGCGGCGAGAAGGTGCCGGCCACCGGCTTCTCCATCGGCGTCTCCCGCCTGCTCGCGGCCCTCGCCTTCCTCGGCAAGATGGATGCGGACGCCGAGGTCGGCCCCGTGGTGGTGCTGGCCATGGACAAGGAGCCGGCCCGCATCGCCGATTACATGAAGATGGTGGCGGAGTTGCGCGCGAATGGCATCCGCGCCGAGATGTATCTCGGCGGTGCCGGCATGAAGGCACAGATGAAGTACGCCGACCGCCGCGGCGCTCCGGCCGTCATCATCCAGGGCTCCAACGAGAAAGAGGCCGGCGAGGTCCAGATCAAGGATCTGGTGGAAGGCGCGAAGATTGCGGCCGGCATCGCCGACAATGCGGAATATCGCGCCGCCCGCCCCGCCCAGTTCGCGGTGAAGGAGAACGAGATGGTCGCCGCCATCCGCGACGTGCTGGAACGCCGCGCGGCGCCCTCGCTGGGGCTGGACGACTGAGCCCTCCCGCCGTCCCCTGAACGAAAAAGGGCCCGCCTCCGGCCGGAGGCGGGCCCTTCTGTCTGGCTCCCCCGTCTCAGAGATAGGCGAGGCGGCGGTCGCGGCGGCGGTCCTGCACCGGCTGGTAGGCGATGCGGGCGTGGGTCTGGCAATAGGGCATGCCCGGATTGGCCTTGCCGCCGCAGAAATGGAAGCTCTCGGTGCCGGGCTCGCCCAGCGGCCAGCGGCAGGTGCTTTCGGTGAGCTGCATGATGGTGCAGCCCTGGGTCATGGGCACCACGTTGCCGCTCATCACGGGGGCGGGCGCCGGTGCCTCTTCCGGTGCCTCGTCCAGATCGGCCGCGAGGGCGGTGTTGCCGATGGTGGTGGGCCGCTGTGGCCGCGCCTGGTTGTCTGGGCGACCGGCGGGGGCGCCCATTGGCCCGTTCATCGGGCCGGCCTTGGCCGGCGCCGTTCCGCTCGCGCGGGGACGCGCCGGGGCGGGGGCGGCCTTGGCCCGGCCGGACAGGCCGAGGCGGTGCACCTTGCCGATGACGGCATTGCGCGTCACCTCGCCAAGCTCGGTCGCGATCTGGCTCGCGGAGAGGCCTTCGCTCCAGAGCTTTTTCAAGAGTTCGACGCGCTCGTCATTCCAGCTCATCGCTCTTCTCCATTTGCCGCATCTACTTGCCGCATTTCAACCGGCAGCATCTCAAGAACGCCGCGGGCGCCGGAAACGCTCGGCGCCGCTTCAGCCATGGGCGGGAACGCCGGTTGGGGCGCGTCCCGGATCGTGATTTCCGCAAGGCGGACTCCCTCCCCGTTCCCGTGCGCGGCAAAGCGCTCGGATGGACCCGGATCGCGGTTCCTGGAAGAGGGTTCCTGATGCCCCTGCGCACGACATCTCGTGGCTGACCCTCAAGAACCTACAATATGGCCGGTCCCTGCAACAGAGTCGGCAAGGGGTCGCGGAGCGTTTTCCCCAGCTCCTTAAGGCTTCGTTTACCCTTGTGCGGCGGCCGGTCGCGGTCCCGATTCGCATCATGGCAGGCGATCGGTTGACCTCGTGCGCGTGTTCATTAGAATCGCGCGGTCGGGCTGCCCCCGCATGGGCGGCCTTTTTTAGTTTGTGCGCGCGGCCGGGCCGAAACCCCGCTGTCGCACGTTGTTCGCAAACCCGTGCAACCTCGAAGGCCAGGAAGCCTGCATCGAAGTCCACCAGGAGGATAGTGTGATCACCCCCGTTCTGCCGACCTACGCACGCATCGACCTCCAGTTCGAGATGGGAGAGGGCTGCTGGCTCGTCACGACGGACGGGCGACGTTTCCTCGACTTCACCGCCGGCATCGCCGTGAACGTGCTGGGCCACGCCAATCCCTATCTCGCCGCCGCGCTCTCCGAGCAGGCGACGAAGCTGTGGCATGTGTCCAACCTGTTCCGCATTCCCGGCGCCGAGAAGCTGGCCGACCGGCTGAAGTCCGCGACCTTCGCGGACACCATGTTCTTCACCAATTCCGGTGCGGAAGCGCTGGAGTGCGCCATCAAGATGGCGCGCCGCTACCAGTATGTGAGCGGCCATCCCGAGAAGAACCGCATCATCACCTTCGAGGGCGCCTTCCACGGCCGCACGCTGGCGACCATCGCCGCCGGCGGAAATCCGAAGTATCTCGAAGGCTTCGGCCCGGACCTCCCGGGCTTCGACCAGGTGCCGTTCGGCGATCTCGACGCCGCCCGGGCCGCGGTGACACCCGAGACCGCCGCCATTCTGGTGGAGCCGGTGCAGGGTGAGGGCGGCGTGCGCGTGCCGCCGGCCGGCTTCCTCGCCGGCCTGCGCCAACTGTGCGACGAGAACGGCCTGCTTCTGGTGCTGGACGAGGTGCAGAGCGGTGTCGGGCGCACCGGACGCCTGTTCGCCCATGAGTGGACCGGCATCACCCCGGACATCATGTCGGTGGCCAAGGGCATCGGCGGCGGCTTCCCCATGGGGGCGTGCCTTGCCACCGAAGAGGCCGCCAAGGGCATGACTGTGGGTACCCACGGCTCCACCTACGGCGGCAACCCGCTGGCCATGGCGGTGGGCAATGCGGTGCTGGACGTGGTGCTGGAGGAGGACTTCCTCCCCCGCGTGAACCGCGTCGCCGGCCGTTTCCAGCAGCGTCTCGCCGAACTGCGCGACACCCATCCGGCCGTCATCGCCGAGGTGCGCGGGCAGGGCCTGCTGCTCGGCATCAAGGCTGCCGTGCCCGCGCCCGAGCTGATCGCCGCGCTGCGCGAGGAGGGCATGCTGGTGCCCGGCGCCGCCGAGAACGTCATCCGCCTGCTGCCCCCGCTCACCGTGAGCGAGGAGGAGGTCGCCATCGCAGCCGACAAGATCGAAGCCGCCTGCCGGCGCATCGAGGCGCGCCTCGCCGCCGATCCGGTGAAGGGGGCGGCCGAATGAGGGGGAATGGGGTGCGTCATTTTCTCGACCTGTCCGAGATCCCGGCCGAGGAGTTGCGCCGGGTTCTGGACTTCTCCAAGGACCTGAAGGCCCGCCGGAAGGCGGGCGAGCCGGTGGAAAAGCCGCTCGCCGGCAAGTCGCTGGCCATGGTGTTCGACAAGCCGTCCACCCGCACGCGCGTGTCGTTCGACCTCGCCATGCGCCAGCTGGGCGGCGAGACCATCATGCTCACGGGCCAGGAGATGCAGCTCGGCCGTGGCGAGACCATCGCCGACACGGCCCGCGTGCTGTCGCGCTTCGTCGACGCCATCATGATCCGCATCCTGGACCATGACGACCTGACCGAGCTTGCGAAATACGCCACGGTGCCGGTCATCAACGGCCTCACCCGCATCAGCCACCCCTGCCAGGTGATGGCCGACGTGATGACCTTCGAGGAGCATCGCGGCCCCATCACCGGCCGCTCGGTGGCCTGGACCGGCGACGCCAACAACGTGCTGGCGTCGTGGGTGCATGCCGCCGACCGCTTCGACTTCACCCTGAAGGTGGCGACGCCCAAGGAATTGTCGCCGCGCCAGGCGCTGAAGGATTTCGTGAAACGCACCAAGGCCAAGGTGAAGTTCATGCGCGACCCGGAAGAGGCGGTGGAGGGCGTGGATTGCGTCATCACCGACACCTGGGTCTCCATGGGCGACAAGGAGGCCGAGCGCCGCCACAACATCCTCAAGCCCTATCAGGTCAATTCGGCCCTGATGGCGCGGGCGGACAAGGACGCCATCTTCATGCACTGCCTGCCTGCCCATCGCGGGGAGGAGGTGACGGACGTGGTGATGGACGGTCCCCAGTCCGTGGTGTTCGACGAGGCGGAGAACCGCCTGCATGCCCAGAAGGGTGTGCTCGCCTGGTGCTTCGACGCGGTGGGCGGCTGAGCCTTCCGCTGCGGGGACATTGCGAGCCGGGTTGAAACGGCCCGGCTCGTGAATATGTGTGGGGCCAGACACTTGAAACCATGCAACCCCCTGGACCCATGACCGTGCGCTGAGCGCTGGCACGCGGGTCCGGCACGTCCGGAGACCTTTCATGAAGGGCGAGCGCACCCGCACCGCCACCCGCGCCGCTTCCGAGGCGGCGCAGGACGATATCGTTACCGCCTTCCAGGTGGACGCCCTCGACATCCGTGGCCGCACGGTGCGCCTCGGCCCCACGCTCGATGCGCTGCTCGCCCATCACGCCTATCCCCCCGCCGTGAAGCGTGTGGTGGGCGAGGCGGTGACGCTCGCGGTGCTGCTCGGCTCCTCGCTGAAGTTCGAGGGCCGCTTCATCCTCCAGACCCAGACCGACGGGCCGGTGGACATGGTGGTGGCCGACTTCGTGAGCCCCGACAAGATCCGCGCCTATGCCCGATACGATGCCGATGCGCTGGCCGAGGCCGAGCGCCGCAACGAGACTTCGCCTGCGGCCCTGCTCGGGCGCGGCCATCTCGCCATGACCATCGACCAGGGCATCAGCACCAACCGCTATCAGGGCGTGGTCGCCCTCGACGGCTCGGGGCTGGAGGCGGCGGCGCACGAATATTTCCACCAGTCCGAGCAGATCCCCACCCGCGTGCGCCTCGCCGTGGGCGAGGAGATGAAGCCGGGCGGTAAGGAGTCCTCGTGGCGCGCCGGTGGCCTGCTCGCCCAGTTCCTGCCGCAGGACGCTTCCCGCGCCCGCATGGCCGACCTCTCCCCCGGCGATGCGCCCGAGGGCGTGGAAGAGCACACCGTGGACGAGGACGACGCGTGGGTGGAGGCCCGCTCCCTCGTCGGCACGCTGGAGGACGTGGAACTGATCGACCGCGACCTCTCCTCCGAGCGGCTGCTCTACCGGCTGTTCCACGAGCGCGGCGTGCGTGTGTTCGATCCGCTGCCCATCGCCGCGCGCTGCTCCTGCTCGCGCGAGAAGGTCTCCGGCGTCCTCGCCTCCTTCGGCCCGGAGGAGCGGCGGGAGATGATCCAGGACGACGGCAAGGTGACGGTGACCTGCGAATTCTGCGGCCGCACCTACAAATTCACCGCCGAGGAGGTTCTCGGCCGGGCGGACGGGTGAGGGGCGGATGGGGCGGCCGATGCCACCCCATCCCGGATGCCGCGGCACGGCGGCAGGGACGCGGCGGGCGCTTCCGGCCCCGCCGGAGTGGCGCTCTTTTCTTCAGGGAATGTGGCGCCGAAACCTTAGTGAGGTTTGGGCCGCGCCGGTTCCGCCGGACCTCGGCACGGACGGCGAGCGCCAGTTGATCGTGCGCGCGCTGCAAGGCCTCGACGCGACGGAGCGCCGGACGCTCTCGGCGTTTCTAGATGGCGTTCTCGCCCGCAACCTCTCGGCGGCGGACCTTGCGGCACTGCTAGGCGGCCGCCACGGCGACATCCTGATCCAGTCGGACAGGCCCCATCTGTTCCTGCGGCTGGTGCGCGAGCTGGCGCGGGGTGAGGGGTGAGGGTTGGTCCTCAGTCGTACTTCGCCTCGGTGTGTGGGGCAGGGGAGGCGTGCGCGTCGCAAGAGCCGTCATCCCCCGGTTCATCCGGGGGATCCACCCCGCCGCCTGTCGGCTCCCGGCCATTAAGGAAAAGCGTCAGGCCATCCGTGGATCGCTCGGGCGAACCGGGCGATGACAGCGTGGTCGAGGGAGGTCGTAGCTGCCGGATCGGGCGGACGGGTGACGATTGAATTCTGCCGTCGTGCTCCGGCTTGACCGGAGCACCCATCTCTCGGCTGTCACCTGCAGGTATCGTCACCTGCGGGTATCGTCACCTGCAGGTATCATCACTTGCAGGTATCGTCACTTGCCTCGCGGCAGCATGGGCCCTCCGGTCAAGCCGGAGGGCGACGGCGGAGAGGGGGCTTCACATCTCCTCGGCCGTCTTCAGCAGGAACGCATAGAGCGCTTCTGCCGCGAGGCCGATGTCGGCGGGGGCGGCGTATTCGCGGGGGTTGTGGCTGCCGTTCTCCGAGCGCACGAACAGCATGGCCATGGGCATCACGCCGCGAAACACCATGGCATCGTGCCCGGCGCCCGAGGGTAGCCGCACCACGGGAAGCTGCAGGCCCTCCACCACCTTGGCCATGCGCTCCTTGAGCGGGCCATGACACGGCGCGGCGGGCACTTCGTGGCCGATGTCCACGCTGGCCTTCACCCCGCGCCGCTCCGCGATATCGGCCACGGCGGCGCGGATGTCGGCGACGGCGCGGATGCGCAATTCGTCGGAGAGGGCGCGCACGTCGAGGGAGAACTGCACCTCGCCGGGCACCACGTTCACCGCGCTGCCGGCGATGAGCAGGGTGCCCACGGTGGCCACAAGCTCCTTGCCGTCGGCGCGGCCGCGCGCCTCCACGGTGAGGATCATCTCGGCGGCGGCGGTGAGCGCGTCGTGGCGCATGGCCATGGGCAGGGTGCCGGAATGGCCGGCCTCGCCCCGGATGCGCACATGCCCGCGCGAGGCCCCGGCGATGCCGGTGACGATGCCGAGCGGCGCGCCCGCCGCCTCCAGCACCGGCCCCTGCTCGATATGCACTTCCACATAGCCGAGCGTGTCCGCCGGATCGCGCCGGCAGTCGGCGACGCGATCCACCGGCGCGCCGAAGGAGCGCAGCGCCTCCATACGGGAGATGCCCTGGGCGTCCACGTCCTCGAGGCTCTTCGGATCGAAGATGCCGGCCATGGCCTTGGAGGAGGTGAGGGTGGAGAGGAAGCGCACGCCCTCCTCGTCGGCGAAGGCCGCGACCTCGATGGCGAAGGGCAGGCGGATGCCCTGCTGCTTCAGCGCCTCCACGGCGGCGATGGCGGTGAGCACGCCGAGATTGCCGTCATAGATGCCGGCATTGCGCACGGTGTCGATGTGGGAGCCGAGGACGAGGGTTTTCGCATTGGCACGGTCCGCCGCGTAGCGCCCGACGATGGAGCCGGTGGCGTCCATATGGACCTGCGCCAGCCCCGCCTCCCGCATCCAGAACGACACCTGCGCCGCCGCCCTCTTGTGGGCGGGGGTCAGCGTCAGGCGGGTCATCTCGCCGGGCACGTCGGTGCAGGCGGCGAGTTCCTTCAGGCGGGAGACGATGATCTCGCCGTCGAGGGGGGAGGGGAGCGGGGCGGAACCGGGGGCAGATCGGGGCACGGAAGAGACCTTGTTCAGGGGGCGGCCGGCAGCATCTGGGAGAGGCGCAGCAGCGCGATGCGCTCGATCTGCGCCAGCGCTTCCGCCACCTCGGTGTCCCGGTCGTGGGCGAGGCGGCGCTCGAAGGCGGCGAGGATGTCGGCCTTGCTGCGCCCGCGGATGGCCATGATGAAGACGAAGCCGAACTTCGCCTTGTAGGCGTCGTTGAGGGCGGTGAAGCGCGCCTTCTCCTCCGCTGTGAGCTGGTCGAGGCCGGCGGAGGCCTGCTCGGCGGCGGACTCGGCAGTGAGGAGCTTTGCTTCCGCGAGCTTGCCGGCGAGGTCGGGATGGGCGTGGATGACGCCCATCTGCTTCTCAAGGGGCGCAGCGCGCAGCACGGCGGCGAGGGCTTCGTTGAGGCCCTCGGCCGTGTCGGCGCGGGCGGTGAGGCCACTGTCGTAGGCACCTTCCGCGATCCAGGGCGAATGCTCGTAGACGCCGCCGAACCGCTCCGCGAACAGGCCGCGCGGCATGTAGGTGGGTCGGTATCCCCCGGCGGGCGGGTGATGGGCGATCCAGTGGCGGGCGATGTCGAGGCGGCGCGCCACCCAGACCCTCTTGTGCCCGGCGATGTAATCGAGGAAGCGGGCGAGCGCCTGCGCCCGGCCCGGCCGGCCCGCGAGGCGTGGGTGGAGGCCGATGGACATCATCCGCGGGGCGGTGGCGCCCTCGGCATAGAGCAGGTCGAAGCTGTCCTTCAGATAGTCGAAGAATTCCGTGCCGTTGGAAAAGCCCGCCGCCACCGAGAAGCGCATGTCGTTGGCATCGAGGGTGTAGGGCACCACGAGCTGCGGGCCGCGCGGCCCATAGATCCAGTAGGGCAGTTCGTCCGCATAGCTGTCGGCCACATAGAGGAAGCCGCCTTCCTCCATCAGCAGCGGCACCGTGTGCTCTGCGGAGCGGCCCTGGTAGAAGCCGAGCGGGCGGGCGCCCGTCACCTCGGTGTGCAGGCGCACGGCCTCCTCAATGTGCTCGCGCTCGGCGTCGCGGGTGAAGTCCTTGTATTCGATCCACTTGTAGCCGTGGCTCGCCAGCTCCCAGCCGGCCTCCTGCATGGCCGCGACGGCATCGGGATTGCGGGCGAGGGCGGTGGCGACGCCATAGACGGTGGCCGGCATGTTGCGCTCGCCGAACAGGCGCAGCAGCCGCCAGATACCGACGCGGGCGCCGAACTCGTAGACGGACTCCATGTTCATGTGCCGCTGGCGGGGCCAGGGCACGGCGCCGATGATCTCGGAGAGGAAGGCCTCCGAGGCATTGTCGCCATGGAGCACCGAATTCTCGCCACCCTCCTCGTAATTCACCACGAACTGCACCGCGATGCGCGCATCCCCCGGCCAATGGGGGTGGGGCGGATTGCGGCCATAGCCCACGAGATCGCGCGGATAGGGCTTGCCGGTGACGGGATCGGTGGGGATGCCGGAATTGTCGCGGCCGGTGAAGGGAGCGGGCATGGGCTCAGGACCCCCGATAGGTGGAATAGCTCCACGGGGAGCAGAGCAGCGGCACATGGTAGTGCCCCTCGATCAGGGTCACGCGCAGGGGCACCACGTCGAGGAAAGGCGGGTCCGCCACCGGGGCGCCGGTGGCGCGGAAGTGGGCACCGATGTGGAAGACCAGCTCATAGGTGCCGGGGAGGAAATCGTCGCCCGCAAGCAGGGGGGCATCAGTGCGGCCGTCCGCATTGGTACGGCGGGTGGTGACGAGGGTGCGCCCGCCATCGGCCGTCAGCCGGTAAAGTTCCACCGCCACATCGGCGGCCGGGCCGCCGGAGACCATATCGAGCACGTGAGTGGACAGGCGCCCCATCGTTTCCTCGTCCTTCCTGACTCTCTGGCGAGGCGCCCGGCGGAAGCCTTGCGGGTGCAGGGCCGGCGGCCGGGCGAACGCTCCGCTGCGCGGCAGCATAACCCGCGCCGGGTGGATCGATTTTCCAAAAAAATCGGAAGATATTCCGATTACCACACGTATTTCCCCGGCTCGGGAATTGATCTCCAATGAGGCATGCCGATGCGTTGGGCAGTGCCCGTTCGGAGCCGCGCCGGAGCGTTGCCGACGCCAACAAATTTGAAGAACGCCCTTCCTGATTTCGACCGCTCTTCCTTTGGGGGAACCAGATGTCACAAGCCGTTCATCCTGTAGACGAAATCCTTCCGGCGCCGAAACTCGCCGCGCTCGGCCTCCAGCATGTCCTCGTCATGTATGCCGGCGCGGTCGCGGTGCCGCTCATCATCGGCCGCGCGCTCAAGCTGCCGCCGGAGCAGGTGGCGTTCCTGATCTCGGCTGACCTGTTCGCCTGCGGTCTCGCGACGCTGGCCCAATGCCTCGGCTTCCTCGGGGTGGGCATCCGACTGCCGGTGATGATGGGTGTCACCTTCGCCTCGGTCGGCCCCATGCTGTCCATGGCCAACGATCCCTCCATCGGCATCCTCGGCATCTATGGCTCGGTCATCGCCGCCGGCATCTTCGGCATCGTCGTGGCGCCCTTCATCTCGCGCCTGCTGCCCCTGTTCCCGCCGGTGGTGACGGGCACCATCATCATGGTGATCGGCATCTCGCTGATGCGGGTCGGCATCAACTGGGCCGGCGGCGGCATTCCATTCCTCACCCAGACCATCGACGGCAAGGTGGTGCAGGTCGCCAATCCCAACTACGCCCAGCTCCAGGGCCTCGGCATCGCCCTGTTCGTGCTGCTGGTGATCCTCGCCTTCATCCGCTTCGGCAAAGGGTTCGTGGCCAATGTGGCGGTGCTGCTCGGCATCATCGCCGGCGCGATCCTCGCCTCGGTCATCGGCATCATGCATTTCGAGAAGGTGGCGGCGGCGCCGTGGTTCGACGTCATCCTGCCGTTCCACTTCGGCATGCCCACGTTCCACCTCGTGCCCATCATCACCATGTGCATCGTGATGATCGTGGTCATGATCGAGTCGCTGGGCATGTTCCTCGCCCTCTCCGACATGACCGGCAAGCCGGTGGACGAGAAGGCGCTGGCCCGCGGCCTCAGGGCCGATGGCGTGGGCACGCTGCTCGGCGGCATCTTCAATACCTTCCCCTACACCTCCTTCTCGCAGAACGTGGGCCTCGTCGGCGTCACCGGTGTGCGCTCGCGCTGGGTGACGGTGACGGGCGGCGTCATCATGCTCGGCCTCGGCCTGATGCCGAAGATGGCCGCGCTGGTGGAGGCGGTGCCGCAGGTGGTGCTGGGCGGCGCGGGCCTCGTGATGTTCGGCATGGTGGCCGCCACCGGCGCGCGCATCCTCACCGGCGTCGACTTCAAGACCAACCGCAACAACCTCTTCATCGTCGCCATCGCGGTGGGCTTCGGCATGATCCCGCTGGTGTCGCCCAACTTCTTCAAGGCGCTGCCGCATGAGCTGCACCCGCTGCTGGAGAGCGGCATCCTGCTCTGCGCGATCGTCGCCGTGGTGCTCAACGTCTTCTTCAACGGCGTGAAGAAGACGTCCACCGAGGAGATCGTCGCCGCCGCCAAGCAGGCCGAGGCGCACTGATGATGCCATCGACATCGGTCTGCGACCGATGTCGAGTGGGCCACGCTCAATCGCCGCGCGGGCTTCAGGGAAACCATCGGGACGCGGGATCGGCTCAGGCCGGCAGCCGCTCCCCGATCTTGGCCAGCTCGCGGGCGATGTAGCGCCGGCCCTGATCCACCAGCATGTCGGCGAAGGCCTTCACCTTCAGCGGCACCAACTGACGGGCGGGGTAGAGCACCGCCAGCGTCGCCGGCTGCGGCGGGTTCTTCTCCAGCAGCGGCACGAGGCGGCCGTCCGCGAGGGCGTCCGCCACCTCGAACCGCGGCTTCACCACGATGCCGCGACCCTCGACGGCCCACACGGTGAGCACGTCGCCGTCGTCGGCCTCCAGATGGCCGGTGACGGGAACGGCGAGGTCCCGGCCCTCGTCGGTGAGCATCCAGCGCAATTCCCGAAGGCTCGCGAACCGCAGGAGGAGGCATTGATGGGTGAGCAGATCCTGCGGCCGTTGCGGCACGCCGGCCCGCTCCAGATAGCTGGGTGCGGCGCACACAATGCGCTCGACCTGCGCCACCTTGCGCATGATCATGCTGGAATCCTCGAAGGTGGCGAGGCGCAGCGCCACGTCGATGGATTCGGCGATGAGGTCGAGGGTATGTTCCGACAGGCGCAGGCGCACGTCGATCTCGGGATGGGTCTCCTGGTAGCGCGCCGCCACCTGCGCCACCAGCCGCCGGCCGAGATGGAGCGGGGCGGTGACGCGCAGCGCGCCGCGGGGCAGGGCGCCGAGTTCCGATACGTTGCTTTCCGCCGCCTCGATGAGGCGCAGGGCCTCGGTGATCGCCTCGTAATAGACGCGCCCCTGCTCGGTCAGGCTCATGCGGCGGGTGGTGCGGTTGAACAGCCGGCAGCCGAGGTGCTTCTCCAGCATCTGGATGCGGTGGCTGACCACGTTGGCCGACAAATGCAGCCGACGCCCGGCCTCCGAGAAGCTCTCGCTCTCCACCGAGGCGACGAAGGCCTTCATGTTCTCCAGCACGCTTCGTCACCCCTCACCCGACGCCACAAGAACGATACCCACGCCGCGGGCCGGGGCCAATGGTCCCCGTTCGTGGGCGTGACAGGGGCCGATGCGCCCGCATCTTCCAGCCACGGGATCTGAAACGGCAATGGAACCCATCCTCCACGAGTATGGCAGCCTGCTGCTGCGCTGGACGCACATCATCGCCGGCATGGCGTGGATCGGCTCGTCCTTCTACTTCATGCACCTCGATGCCAGCCTGAAGGCCTGTGCCGATATCCCGCCCGGCAAGGGCGGCGAGGCGTGGGAGGTGCATGGCGGCGGCTTCTATCAGGTGAAGAAGTATCTGGTAGCGCCCGATTTCCTCCCAGAGGAGCTGGGCTGGCACAAGTGGCAGTCCTACGCCACCTGGATCACCGGCTTCTTCCTGCTCATCTGGGTCTATTACTACCAGTCCTCGATCTTCCTGATTGATCCGGCGGTGATGAACCTGAAGCCCATCACCGCCCTCGTCATCGGCCTCGGGGGGCTCGCGGCGGGGTGGATCGCGTATGACCAGCTCTGCCGCTCCAGGCTCGGCGACAAGCCGCTGGTGGTGGGCATCATCGTGTTCGCGGGCGTGGTGCTGGCCGCGTTCCTCTACCAGCAGGTGTTCTCGCCCCGCGCCGCCTTCATCCATACCGGCGCGCTGATGGCCACCATCATGAGCGGCAACGTCTTCTTCGTCATCATCCCCAATCAGCACAAGGTGGTGGCGGCGCTGAAGGCGGGGGAGGTGCCGAACCCCTATTACGGCAAGACGGCGAAGCTCCGGTCCGGGCACAACAACTACTTCACCCTGCCCGTCGTCTTCCTGATGATCTCCAACCATTATCCGCTGACCTATTCCACGCCCTACGCCTTCGTCATCGTGGCGCTGGCGCTCGTGGCGGGAACGGTGATCCGCTATTTCTACAACGAGCGGCACGCCGGGCGCGGCGACAAGGCGTGGTGCTGGCTGGTGGCGGCGGTCTGCCTGATCCTCGCGATATTCATCTCGGCCACCACCACGCCCGCCGGCCGCATGGCGCTGGGCCTGCCGCCGCTGGTCTCCCCGGCCTTCGCGAAGAGCGGGCCGGCGGTGGGCGTGCCGGTGGATGTGCAGAACATCGTCATGGGCCGCTGCGCCATGTGCCACGCCGCCGAGCCGGTATATGAGGGCTTCGCCATCGCGCCGCGCGGCATCCTCCTCGACACGGAGGAGGCCATCTACAAGAACCGCAAGCTCATCCTCGTTCAGGCCGGCCTGAGCCACGCCATGCCGCCCAACAACATCACCGAACTGTCCGACGAGGACCGGGCCATGCTGAAGGAATGGGCTTCCGGCAAATAGACCGCATCCCCCTCGACCCCTGAAGCAATTCCCGCAAAAGTGCATCGCGGTTTTGCGAAAGGAATTGCGTAGAATCCGAGTCCGAGAGAACCGGCGGGCCGCGGCCCGCCCCAAGAACAAGGAAGACGTCATGTCCACCGCCGACGCCGACACCCTCCGCAGCCTGATCGCCGAGCGCACCGAAGCGCAGCGCCAGTTCCTGGCGGAGCTGGTGAAGGTGCCTTCCGACAATCCCCCCGGCGATTGCGCCCCCCATGCGGCGCGCGCCGCCGAGCTGCTGGAAGCCCTCGGCTACACCGTCGAGCGCCACGCCGTGCCGGCCGACCGGGTGAAGGCGGCGGGCATGGTCACAGCCACCAACCTCATCATCCGCCACCGCTTCGGTGCAGAGGGAGACGCGGGCCCGGTGGTCGCGCTCAACGCCCATGGCGACGTGGTGCCCCCCGGCGAGGGCTGGACCAAGGACCCCTACGGCGCCGAGGTGGTGGACGGGCGCATGTATGGCCGCGGCGTCGCGGTCTCCAAGTCCGACTTCGCCACCTATGCCTTCGCCCTCGACGCGCTGAAGCGCTCCGGCCTCCCCCTGAAGGGCACGGTGGAGCTGCATTTCACCTATGACGAGGAGATCGGCGGCGAGGTGGGGCCGGGCTGGATTCTGGAAACCGGCCTCACCAAGCCCGACTATGCCGTCTCGGCCGGCTTCTCCTACGGCGTCGTGGTGGCGCACAACGGCTGCCTGCACTTGGAGGTGGAGGTGATCGGCAAGTCGGCCCACGCCGCGCTGCCCTTCACCGGCATCGATGCGCTGGAGGGCGCGACCAAGATCCTTACCGCGCTCTATGCCTATCGCGACACGCTGCAGGGGAAGGTCTCTGATGTGCCGGGCATCGGCTCGCCGCAGCTCACGGTGGGTCTCATCTCCGGCGGCATCAACACCAATGTGGTGCCGGACCGCGTCACCTTCCGCCTCGACCGCCGCATCGTGCCCGGCGAGAACCCGGAAGCGGTGGAGGCCGAGGTGCGCGGCGTCATCGCCACGGCGCTGGAGGGCTCGAAGGCGAAAGCCGAGGTTCGGCGCATCCTGATCGCCCGCCCGCTGGTGCCGGACGACAGGGCCATGCACCTCGCCGGCGTCATCTGCCGCAATGCCTCGGCCGTCACCGGCGAGGATGTGAAGACCACCGGCGTGCCGCTCTATACGGACGCGCGCCTCTATGCGGAGGCCGGCGTGCCCGTGGTGCTCTACGGCGCCGGCCCGCACACCATCGAGGAGGCCAACGGCCACCGGGCGGACGAGAATTTGCTGCTCTCCGACCTCGACAAGGCGACACTGGTGATCGCGCTCACGGTTGCCGATCTGCTGGCCTGAGCCGTTGGCCTCGGTCCTTGACCGAGGCCAATCGAATTTCGCAAGATTACGCTCAAGCGCCGCGTGGGCTTGGTCGCCCTCCGGGCCTGCCGGAGGGTAGAGCGCTCAGCCCTGCTCGGCGAGAAGCTGTGCCACCGCCGCGCGCAGCTCCGGGAAGCCCTGCCCGGTGTTGCTGGAGGTGGGGAAGATCTTCGGATAGGCCGCCGGCCGCCGGCGGATCTTCTCCTCCACCCCGGCGATGACCGAGGGCAAGGCGGTGGGCTTCACCTGATCCACCTTGGTGAGGATGATGGCGTAGGAGACGGCCGCCTTGTCGAGGAGGTCGAGGATCTCCTCGTCCACCGGCTTGATGCCATGGCGGGAATCGATGAGCACGAAGACGCGGGCGAGGTTCACCCGGCCGCGCAGATAGTCCTTGATGGTGCGCGTCCAGGCGTCGACCTTCTCTTTCGGCGCTTTGGCGAAGCCGTAGCCCGGCATGTCCACCAGACACAGCTCCGGCCCCACCCGGAAGAAGATCAGCTCCTGCGTGCGCCCCGGCGTCACAGAGGTGCGCGCCAGCGCCTTGCGGCCGGTCAGCGCATTGACGAGGGATGACTTGCCCACGTTGGAGCGGCCGGCGAGCGCGATCTCCATGCCCTGCATGGGCGGCAGCACGTCCACGGTGGGCGCCGCGGAGACGAATTGCCAGTCGCCGGCGAACAGCAGGCGGCCGGGCTCGAGATAGGGATCGGCGTCGGCGGGGGAAGGGGTCTCGGTCATGACGCCTTATCCTAGAGCAGGGCGGCGGGCGCAAGGCGGGAGCGCTCGTGGCGCGGCGCGCGCCTCCGATTACCGCCGGCCCTGACCCAGGAAGGTTTCTGCAAACCAGCGGTCCAGCGTCATGGGCGGCTCCTGCTGGGGCGGGGGCGCCGGCATCTGGCCGACCACGGCCGACGGACGGTCGTCCGGCATTTCGGCCGGCGGCAGGTAGGTGGCGCCCGGCTGGCCGTAGCCGTTGCCGCCGAAGCCGTAGGACCTCAGGCCGCCGGGAAGCTCCGCCACCGGCACGCCCTGATGCGCCGCCTTCATGACGCGGCTCCAGATCTCCACCGGCAGGTTGGCGCCGGAGGCCTTCTTGGTGGGCGAGGAATCGTCATTGCCGAGCCAGACCGCCGTCACGTACTTGGCGGTGTAGCCGACGAACCAGGCGTCGCGGTAATCCTGCGAGGTGCCGGTCTTGCCGGCCGCCTCCCAGCCCGGCAGGTCGGCGCGGCGCGCGGTGCCGGTGGCCAGAGTCTGGGTCATCATGTGGTTCATCATCGCCACATATTCGGAGGCGACCACGCGGCCCATGCCGGTGACGTTGCGTTCATAGAGCGGCTTGCCGTCCGGCCCGATCACGCTGTCGATGACATGGGGCATCACGCCGAGCCCGCCATTGGCGAAGGGCGTGTAGGCGCCCGCCAGTTCCAGCACCGACACCTCGGAGGTGCCGAGCGCGATGGAGGGGTTGGGGTCGAGGTTCGAGGAGATGCCCATGCGGTGGGCGGTCTGCACCACGGCCTTGGGGCCGAACTCCAGTACGAGGCGCACCGACACCGTGTTCAGGGAGAGCGCGAGCGCGGTGGTGAGCGTCACCGGGCCGCGATAGTCGCGGGTCGAGTTCTCCGGCCGCCAGCCCTTGAGCTGGATGGGCGCGTCCTCGCGCACGCTCTCCGGCGTCAGGCCGTGCTCCACGGCGGTGAGATAGATGAACGGCTTGAAGGCCGAGCCCGGCTGCCGCCGGGCCGTGACAGCGCGGTTGTACTGGCTGTCAGCGTAGGAGCGGCCGCCAATCAGCGCCTTCACCCCGCCATCGGGGTCGAGCACCACGATGGCACCCTGGCCGACGCCGTACTTGGCGCCGGATTTCGCCAGCGTGTCCTCCAGCGCCGCCTCACCGGCCTTCTGGAGCGCGGGATCGATGGTGGTGCGCACGGTGACGTCGCCGGGCAGTTCGCCGTCGCCGAGCACGGAATCGAGCTGGTCCATCACCCAGTCGGCCACATAGCCGGAGGAATCCGGCATGCCGCTGCGCGCGAGCTGCGCCGGGCGCGCCTGGGCGGTGCTCGCCATGTCCGCGGTGATCATCTTCTGGTCGCGCATGGCGGCCAGCACCAGATTGGCGCGGGCCTGCGCGCCCTTGAGGTTGCGCGTCGGGGCGAGGCGCGAGGGCGAGTTGACGAGCCCGGCCAGCATGGCGGCCTCGGCCAGCGTCACCTGCCGCGCGGATTTGCCGAAATAGCGCTGGGCGGCGGCTTCGACACCATAGGCGCCGGCGCCGAAATAGACTCGGTTCAGATAGAGGTCGAGCAGCTGGTCCTTGCTGAACTTGTGCTCCAGCCACAGGGCCAGCACCAGCTCCTGCATCTTGCGCGAAGCGGTGCGCTCCTGGGTCAGGAACAGGTTCTTGGCGAGCTGCTGGGTCAGCGTCGAGCCGCCCTGCCTCAGGCGCCGGGAGGTGAGGTTGGTGACGAGGGCGCGCGCGAGGCCTTCGGGATCGAGGCCGAAATGGCTGTAGAAACGCTGGTCCTCGATGGCGACGAAGGCCTTGGGCAGATAGGGCGGCAACTCGCCGATGGGCACGGCGACGCCGCCCATGTCGCCGCGTGTGGCGATGGTCTTGCCGTCCGCCCCCTGCACGGTGACGGTGGGCGGACGCTTGGGGATCATCAGCGTCTGCATGGGCGGCAGCTTCGACGCCTCGTAGGCGATGACGCCGGCGAGGGCGAGCAGCGCCCACATGCCCAGGATGAAGCCCCATTTCACCAGCCGGAACACGAGGCGCCCCCCGCCGCCACGACGGGGCCGGCGGGGCGGCGGCTCGGAGCGGCCGCGGCGCGGGGCGGGATCGGGGTGCATGTCGGGTTCCACCTTGGCCTTGGGCCGCGCGGCCGGCTTGCGGGCGGGGCGGGGTGGTTCCGGGGGCGGTGCGGCGGAGCGGTCGCGCGGGTCGAGGCGGATATCGAACAGGGATTCGGGCCGCTCCATGAGCGGCTCGCGCCTCATGCCGTCCCCCCGTCCCTGTGCGGTCATTCCAATTCCCGTCGCATAGCCGGCCTGCTCTCGGGCCGCGCGGCTCCTTCCACCACCAAAATGGGGCGAAGATCAGCCGCTGGGGCAGATGGTGCCCGCCTCACCTCAAGGAAGCGTTACGCGGCAAGCGTTTTCGCGGGTGGTCTTCAGGCGGATGCCTTACGGGCACTTGCTCCAGTAGCCCACGGTCTTCGCCGGCGTCGTGTAGAACCAGCAGGTGTTCGGCGCGGGCGCCGGACCCACAAGCGGCGTGGCGAGGCCGCCCGGCAGCACGCCGAGCGGCGCGCCGGAGCCGGGCTGGGCGCCGATGGGCGTGTTGCTGCGGAACGGCGCGGGCTGGATGATGGGCGTGGGGTCTGCCGGCACCACCGGCTTCGGCGCCGGCAGCTTCGGCCTGGGCGTCACGACGGTAGGCGCGCGCGGGACGGTCGGGGCTGGCCGCACCACGGGACGCGGCGCCGGCCGCTGGATCGGGGGGATGACCGCCGCTCCGCCCACGATGGGCGTGCCCACCCCCGTCGCGGCCAGGGCACCGGCCGGCGCGAGCGCGATCGCCAGCGCCACCGCGCCATACATCACCTTGCGGAATGTCTGGGCGGCCCGAGCGCGAAGCTGTCCGTACGGCATGTGTTCCATCACAGAAATATAGGTTCCGCTGCGGCCGATTCGAGAGCGACCAATGAACGCCGCTCGCGGCCGGGCGCTGATTGCGGTAAAGATGAAGGCTCCTGTCCTTCGTGCCTCCAGATCGCCGAGCAATGCCCACCGTCCGTTCCTCCAAGGTCAACCGCGTCATCGGCGAACCCTTCGAAGGCCAGGCCCTCAAGGCCGAGATCAGGGAAATCGCTTCCGCCCACAAGGGCCGCGACCTCGATTTGCGCAACGCCGTCGTCGCACGCCTCAAGAAGGGCATGCAGGAAGGCCGCGCCGCCGCCGAGCGCCTGCTGCTGGAAGACGGCTGCGGCCGCTGCTGCGCCATGCGTCTCTCCGCGCTGCAGGATGCGGTCATCACCAGCGCCTATGAGGTGGCCACCACCTTCCTCTACCCGGTCGATAACCCCTCCCGCTCCGAGCGCATGGCGGTGGTGGCGGTGGGCGGATACGGCCGCGGCATGATGGCGCCGGGCTCCGACACCGACATCCTATTCGTGCTGCCCTACAAGCAGACGGCCTGGGGCGAGAGCGTCGCCGAGGCCATGCTCTACATCCTCTGGGATCTCGGGCTGAAGGTGGGCCACGCCACCCGCTCGGTCGAGGAATGTCTGCGGCAGGCCCGGGCGGACTTCACCATCCGCACCTCCATCCTCGAAGCCCGCTTCCTTGTCGGCGACAAGGCGCTGTTCGAGGATCTGGAGAAGCGCTTCGACAAGGAAGTGGTGGAGGGCACCGGCGCCGAGTTCGTCGCCGCCAAGATGGCGGAGCGCGAGGATCGCCTGCGCCGCTCCGGCCAGTCGCGCTACCTCGTCGAGCCCAACGTCAAGGAGAGCAAGGGCGGCCTCCGGGACCTGCACACCCTCTTCTGGATATCCAAATACGTCTACCGGGTGCAGACCGCGAGCCAGCTCGTCGCCAAGGGCGTGTTCACCCGCGAGGAGGCGAACCTCTTCAAGAAGTGCGAGGACTTCCTGTGGTCCGTGCGCTGCCACCTGCACTTCCTCACCGGCCGCGCCGAGGACCGCCTCTCCTTCGACCTGCAGCGGGAGATGGCGCTGCGCCTCGGCTATACGGAGCATCCCGGCCAGAAGGACGTGGAACGCTTCATGAAGCACTATTTCCTCGTGGCGAAGGATGTGGGCGACCTCACCGCCATCCTCTCCGCCGCGCTGGAGGAGCGCCACGAGAAGCCGGTGCCGGGCCTCAAGGGCATGGTGGAGCGCTTCCGCGCCGGCTCCCGCCGCATCACGCTGAAGGACACGACGGACTTCATCCTCGACCATGACCGCCTGAACGTGGCGGACCCGGAGGCGTTCAACCGCGACCCGGTGAACCTCATCCGCATCTTCCACGTGGCCGACAAGCGCAATCTCGCGCTGCATCCCGACGCCAGCCAGCTCGCCGCCCGCTCCCTCGGGCTCATCGATGCGAGCGTGCGCGAGAATCCGGAGGCGAACCGGCTGTTCCTGGAGATCGTCACCTCCAAGGACGCGCCCGAGACGGTGCTCAGGCGGATGAACGAGGTGGGTGTGCTGGGGCGGTTCCTGCCGGAGTTCGGCAAGGTCGTCGCCATGATGCAGTTCAACATGTACCACCACTATACGGTGGACGAGCACCTCCTGCGCTGCATCGGCATCCTCTCGGAGATCGAGCGCAAGGTGAACCCGGAAAACGGGCTCGCCAACGAGCTGATGGGCACGGTGAAGAACCGCAACCTGCTCTATGTCGCCCTGCTGCTGCACGACATCGCCAAGGGTCGCCCGGAGGACCACTCGGTGGCCGGCGCCCGCATCGCGCGCAAGCTGTGCCCGCGCTTCGGCCTGTCTCCGGTGGAGACCGAGACGGTGGCGTGGCTGGTGGAGCAGCACCTCGTCATGTCCACGGTCGCCCAGTCCCGCGACCTGTCCGACCGCAAGACCATCGAGAATTTCGCCTCCGTGGTGCAGAACCTGGAGCGGATGAAGCTGCTCACCATCCTCACCACGGCCGATATCAAGGCGGTGGGGCCGGGCACCTGGAACGGCTGGAAGGCGCAGCTTCTGCGCACGCTTTATTACGAGACCGAGCCGGTGCTCACCGGCGGCTTCTCGGAAGTGGACCGGGGCAAGCGCGTCACCGCCGCCCAGTCCCAGTTCCGCTCGGCCCTCTCCGACTGGGACGACGAGAAGGTGGCCGCCTATGTGGCGCGCCATTATCCGCCCTACTGGCTGCGTGTGGACCTCGAGACCAAGCTGCGCCACGCCCGCTTCGTGGACGAGGCGGAGACGGCCGGCCGCTCCATCGCCACCCATGCGTCGCTGGAGCCGGGCCGCGGCATCACCACGCTCACCGTGCTGGCGCCGGACCATCCCAAACTCCTGTCCATCATTGCCGGGGCCTGCGCCGCGGCAGGCGCCAACATCGTGGACGCGCAGATCTCCACCACCACGGACGGGCTGGCGCTCGACACCATCGCCATCCGCCGCGCCTTCGACCATGACGAGGACGAACTGCGCCGCGCCAACCGCATTCGGGAAGCGGTGGAGCAGGCGCTGACCGGCGAGGTCCGCCTGCCGGAGGTGATGGCCAAGAAGCTGCCCAAGGGCCGCCGCACCTTCACGGTGGAGCCCGAGGTGACGGTGAACAATTCCTGGTCGAACCGCCACACGGTGGTGGAGGTGTCCGGTCTCGACCGGCCGGGCCTGCTGTTCGCCCTCACCAACACTTTGTCGCGGCTCAACCTCAACATCGCCTCGGCCCATGTCGCCACCTTCGGCGAGCGGGCGGTGGACGTGTTCTACGTCACCGACCTGATGGGCGCGAAGATCACCGGCGCCGCCCGCCAGTCCACCATCCGCCGCGCCCTCGTTTCGGTGTTCGAGGGGCCGGTGGAGGACGAGGAGCCGACCCGCCGGGTGGCGCGGGGGTGATGGGGCGCCGCGGCGCGGGCGGGAAGGCCGTTTTTTCGCCGCGCTCGCGTGGCTCAGATGCCAATCGTTTGCACCTTGTTTGCACTTGGCGACGGTGCGGCATACGTTCTGCCGCGCTTCCTTCCGACCCCACGGCCGAAAACCGACGACCGAGATGACCGACGACCTCCTCCTCGATGCTTCCGACGCCGCCCGTGCCGATCGCGCGGCGACGCGCGTCGTGGTGGCCATGTCGGGCGGGGTGGATTCGTCCGTGGTGGCGGCCCTTTTGGCCCGCGCCGGCTATGACGTGGTGGGCGTCACCCTCCAGCTCTACGACCATGGCGAGGCGGCGCACCGGCCCGGCTCGTGCTGCGCGGGGCAGGACATCTATGACGCCAGCGAAGTGGCGCGCACGCTGGGCATCCCCCATTACGTGCTCGATTACGAAAGCCGCTTCCGCGAGGAGGTGATCGACCGCTTCGCCGCAAGCTATGCGGCCGGCGTCACCCCCATTCCCTGCGTGGACTGCAACCGCACCGTCAAGTTCCGCGACCTGCTCGCCACCGCCGAGGAACTGGGCGCGCGTTACCTCGCTACGGGCCATTATGTGGCGAGCCGCGCGTTGCCGGGCGGCAAACGCGGCCTGTTCCGCGCGGCGGAGGAGGCGCGGGACCAGTCCTATTTCCTCTATGCCACCACGGCCGCCCAGCTCGACAAGCTGCGTTTCCCCCTGGGCGAGATGCAGAAGGCGGACGTGCGGGCGCTCGCGGCCGAATTCGGCCTGCCGGTGGCGGAGAAGCCCGACAGCCAGGACATCTGCTTCGTGCCCGGCGGCGATTATGCCGAGGTGGTGCAGCGTCTGCGGCCCGAGGCCGGCGAGGCGGGCGACATCGTGCATCTGGATGGCCGGGTGCTCGGCCGCCACAAGGGCGTGCTCCATTACACCATCGGCCAGCGCAAGGGCCTCGGCATCGCCACGCCCGAGCCGCTCTATGTGATCTCCATCGACGCCTCCCGGCGCGAGGTGCGGGTCGGCCCGCGCGAGGCGCTGGCGGTGCGGGCCATCTCCATGGCCGACGTGAACTGGCTGGGGGATATCCCCTTCGCCGCGGCGCTGGATGCCGAGGCTGAAGTCCATGTGAAGGTGCGGTCCACCCGTCCCCCGGTACCGGCGCGCCTCGGCCGCACGGCGGACGGCACCCCGGCCGTGCATCTCGCGCTCGGCGAGGAAGGCGTTGCGCCGGGGCAGGCCTGCGTGCTCTACGATGCCCCCGGCGCCGGTGCCCGCCTTCTGGGCGGCGGCACCATCGTGAAGGCGGAGCGGGTGGCGAAGGCGGTCGCAGAGGTCGCCTGAGGACGGGTTGCCCTCGGGACTTGGGGCGGGAGAGACGGCACAATGGCGGTTCAGTACGATCTCGAAGGCCAGAAGAAGGCCTATGCCAAGTGGGCGCCCATCTACGACAAGGTCTATGTGAAGCTGCTGGCGGACGCCCAGCGCAAGACCTCCGCTGCCGCCGCCACCTGTGGTCCTGACATTCTGGAAGTGGGCGTCGGCACCGGGCTGGTGCTGCCCTATTACCCCGCCGGCTGTCGCGTCACCGGCATCGACCTGTCCTTCCACATGCTGCAGAAGGCGGTGGAGAAGAAGGTGGAGCGCGGCCTGAAGCAGGTGGGCCTGCTCTGCGCCATGGACGCCTGCAAGCTCGGCTTCGCCGACCACAGCTTCGACGCCGTCACCGTGCCCTTCGTCATCACGCTGGTGCCCGATCCGGAAGGCGCGCTGGACGAGATGTACCGGGTGCTGCGGCCGGGCGGCGAGATCGTCATCGCCTCCAAGCTCGGCGCGGACGAAGGCGCGACCATGCACATCGAGGCGGCGCTGGCGCCGCTGGTCAAGAAGGTCGGCTGGAGCATCGCCTTCAAGGCCAGCCGCCTGCGCAACTGGGCGGCCAAGTACCCCGACATGGAAGTGGTGAGCATCGCTCCCGTCTTCCCGGTGGGCTTCTTCAAGATGGTGCGCATCAAGAAGAAGGCGGCCTGAGCCTTTCGGCTGCAACTTCTGCCCACAAGCCTTCTGTTCACAGGGCGCGCGGGGATTCTTGACACCCGCGTGGCCCCGCCTCTATATGCGCGTCTCCTGACGCAACTTGCGTCGGATGTGTTGTGGCAGCGTAGCTCAGTCGGTGAGAGCGCCGGATTCATAACCCGGAGGTCGGTGGTTCAAATCCACCCGCTGCTACCATCCATCCCCTGCCTCCAGATTCTCATCACGGCGCGACTTCATCGAGAAATGCGCGCACCGCCGCGCGCGTCTGCGCGGCCCGCCCCACCAGCAGATGGCCGCCGGTGTGGTAGGCAATGAGCCGCGCGTCGGGGATGCGCGCCGCCGCCACCTCCGCCGCTGGCAACGTGTTGAAGAGATCATCCCGGGCCGAGACGATGAGGGTGGGCGCCGTGATGCGCTCCAGCGGCAACACCGGGTGCGGGCAGGCGCTGTCGAGCCGGATGCCGGCGGCGCGCTCGGACACCGGCGCGATGGCGGCGGCGATCTTCAGCACGCGGGCGCGTTCCTGCTCGCCCGCTTGAGCGAGGAGCGCCGGCCGCACGCCCACGAAGCGGATCACCATCGAGGGGCCGAGGGCGCCTATGAGCCACCAGAAGAAATCGCCCCCGGCCTTCACGATGGCGAAGGCGAGCCGACTGCCTCCGGTGGGGTCGGTGGCCACCGGGCTGTGCGGCGCGTCGAGCGCCGGCACCAGCAGCACCAGCGCCCGCACCTTCTCCGGATGGCGCACGGCCAGCGCCGCCGCCGACCGCGCGCCCGCCGACAGGCCCATCACGATCACCTTGTCGAGGCCGAGATGGTCGAGCAGCGCGGCGTGGGCATCCGCCTGCGCGGCGATGCCGCCGTCCGGCGCATCCACTGCTGCGGCGGGCGTGCCGGTGCGCAGATAGCCGAAGCGCGAGGGCGAGATGAGGCGGAAGCCGCCGCCCATCAGTTCGTCGGCGAAGAACAGGCCATGGTCGAACCCGCCGCCCGCACCATGGACGGAGAGCAGCGCCGGCCCGTCGCCCCGGTCGGCGTATTCCACGTCGCCGATTGGTAGTGTAGCCACTTGGCTGCCGGCGGCGACGCTTGCGAGTGCTTTCCGGTGAAACGCCTTGAACCTGCGGGCGACCACTATGGCCAGCGCCAGCACGGCCACGCCGACGAGCAGCGCAAAGATCAGTTCCATGAAGTCCCCCGCGGCTCCGGCCCGGCGACCGCCGGCCCGGTTGGCCGCGCATGGACGCTTCCGCTATAGGTAGCCCGACGCAGCCGCAGGGTCACGGTGCGCGAGGAGGGGGCCATGACATTCACGCAAGCCGTTCGCAGCTGCCTCAGCCAATATGCCGGCTTTCAGGGACGGGCGCCCCGCAGCGAATTCTGGTGGTTCTGGGTGTTTACCCTGCTGATGGAGATCGCGGCCTTCGTCATCGGCACCATGCTGCTCGCCGGGTCCATCACCGCGACGCAGGTCAGCGGTGGCCAGATCGACGCGTGGTATTTCTTTGCCGGACCCAACTGGCTTTCGACCGTCGTCCACCTCGGCCTGATCCTGCCCTCGCTGGCGGTGGCCGTGCGGCGGCTGCACGATATCGGCCGCACCGGCTGGTGGTTCCTGATCCTGTTCATCCCGTTCGGCTTCTTCGTGCTGCTGTTCTGGTGGGTGCAGCCCTCCCAGCGCGAGCCCAATGTCTACGGGCTGCCGCTGCTGCCGGTTCGGTAGGCCTTCGGCCAAATAAAAAAAGGCCCGCGCGCATCCTGCGGCGGGCCTTTTTCATGTCTGTGCTTCGATCGCTCGGGATCAGGTCTCGTCCGCCCGCGTGCGGATCCACTCGATGATGCCGGAGAAGTCCTTGCCCTCGTTCCCCTCGGCCGCGAAGGCGGTGTAGAGGGCGGTCGCTGCGGCGCCCAGCGCGGTCGCGGCGCCGGCCGTTTCGGCGGCTTCCTGCGAGAGCTTCAGGTCTTTCAGCATCAGCGCGGCGGCAAATCCCGGCTGGTAGTTGCGATTGGCGGGGCTGGTCGGCACCGGGCCGGGCACGGGGCAATAGGTGTTGATGGACCAGCACTGACCGGAAGACGTGGAGGCCACGTCGAACAGCGCCTGATGGGAGAGGCCGAGCTTCTCGGCCAGCACGAAGGCCTCGGACGCCGCGATCATGGAGATGCCGAGGATCATGTTGTTGCAGATCTTCGCCGCCTGTCCCGCGCCGGCTCCGCCGCAATGGACGATCTTCTTTCCCATCAGCTCCAGGATGGGCTTCGCGGCTGCGAATGCCTCATCCGTGCCGCCCACCATGAAGGTCAGCGTGCCCGCTTCCGCCCCGCCGACGCCGCCGGAGACGGGGGCATCCACGCTCGCGTGACCCGCCGCCTTGGCCGCCTCGTGGAAGGCACGGGCGGAGGCGACGTCGATGGTGGAAGAGTCGATGAAGAGCGTGCCGGGCCTTGCCGCCGCGAACAGGCCGTCCGCGCCGGTGGCGGCGCCCACCACATGCTTGCCGGAGGGCAGCATGGTGACGACCGCATCGGCGGACGCCACCGCCGCCTTGGCGCTGTCGGCGATGGCGACGCCCTTGGCCTTCGCCGCCTCCAGCGCGGCGGGCACGAGGTCGAAGCCCGAGACGGTGTGTCCCGCCTTCACGAGGTTGGCGGCCATCGGGCCGCCCATGTTGCCGAGGCCGATGAATGCGATGGTGGCCATGATGGTTCCTCCAAAATTGGCTGCCGCCGGTGCGGCTTTTGATCGTTTGCGCTGTCGTCATGGGCGGGCTTGTCCCGGCCATCCACGTCGTGCCGCCTGCACGGACCGCAGACGGGGTGCCCGGCCTGTCCACGTGGATGCCCGGGACAAGCCCGGGCATGACGGCAGCGCGTGAGACTCCGCGCGTGAGACGCGCCCTTCAGTTCCCCTGCGCGATCAGCGCGCGGGCGACGATGAGGCGCATGATCTCGTTGGTGCCCTCCAGGATCTGGTGGACCCTGAGATCGCGCACGATCTTCTCGATGCCGTAGTCGGCGAGATAGCCGTAGCCCCCGTGCATCTGGAGCGCGTCGTTGGCCACCTCGAAGCCGCGATCGGTGGCGATGCGCTTGGCCATGGCGCAGAGCTGGGTGGCATCCGGCGCCTTGGCATCCAGCGCGGCGGCGGCGCGCCAGAGGAAGGTGCGCGCAGCCTCCAGCTCGGTCGCCATGTCGGCGAGGCGGAACTGCAGCGCCTGGAACTCGTCCAGGCGCTTTCCGAAGGCCTTGCGCTCGCGCATGTAGGAGAGCGCCTTCTCCAGCGCCGCCTGCGCCCCGCCCAGCGAGCAGGCGCCGATATTCAGCCGGCCGCCGTCGAGCCCGGCCATGGCGATCCTGAAGCCCTCGCCCTCCTCGCCCAGCCGGTTCTCCACCGGCACGCGCACGCCCTCGAAGGTGACGGTGCGGGTGGGCTGCACGTTCCAGCCCATCTTGCGCTCGTTGGCGCCGAAGGAGAGGCCCGGCGCCCCCGCCTCGATGACGAGGGTGGAGATGCCCTTCGGCCCGTCGCCGCCGGTGCGCACCATCACGACATAGATGTCGGCGGAGCCTGCGCCGGAGATGAACTGCTTCTGACCGTCGACGATGTAATGGTCGCCGTTTCGCACCGCCTTGGTCTTCAGCGCCGCCGCGTCCGATCCCGCGCCGGGCTCGGTGAGGCAGTAAGAGGCGAAGTGCTCCATCGAGGCGAGGCGCGGCACCCACTTCCTCCGTTGGGCGTCGTCGCCGAAGCGGTCGATCATCCAGGTCGACATGTTGTGGATCGACAGATAGGCCGAGGTGCCGGGGCAGCCTGTGGCGAGCTGCTCGAAGATGAGCGCCGCATCGAGGCGCGACAGGCCGGAGCCGCCCACGTCCTCGCGCACATAGATGCCGCCCATGCCGAGAGCGGCGGCTGCGCGCAGCTGCTCGACGGGGAAGTGCTTCTTCTCGTCCCATTCCACGGCATAGGGCGCGATCTCAACATTGGCGAAATCGCGGGCCATGTCGCGGATGGCGATCTGGTCCTCGGAGAGCGTGAACATGTCAGGAGCGCCAGTCGGAGAGGGGGAGGATGGGCGGCAGGTCCTTCTCACCCGCCGCCTTGCGGGCAAAACGGCCATCGGCGGTCAGGAAGGGGCAGTCGGTTTCGCGGGCGAGGCTGAGATAGATGCAGTCATAGATGGCATGATCGAGCCTGAACGAAAGCTCGATTGCAGAGGGAAGCAGAGGCTCGACCGGAAACAGCCGCTGGAAGAAGGCTGGCACCTGCGCGCAGATGTCGACCGCTTCAGTCACCGTTACCGCTCCGATCCGCCGTTTCTTCCATAAAGCATTGGCGACCTCGGTCTGTATGAGCTCCGGTGCCAGCAACACAGCTCCGGAGGCGGCAAGAGCCTCCGCCTCAAGCTGATCCCCCTCGTCGAAGAACCATTTGATCGCGATGGAGGCATCCACCACGAAACGGCTCATTTCGACCCCTCGCGGATTTCATCCAGCGTCAGCGGAGGCGAGGGCTTGGTGCGGGACCGGAAGTAACGTGACACCGCCACCCGCTCCTCCGGCGTGTACGGCCGGTTGCGCTCCAGCAGGTTGCGGATTTCCTGCTCCAGCGAGATGCCGTTCCGCTTCGCCCGCTCCCGATAGACGTTGAGGGTCTCGTCGGGAATGTTGCGCACCAATATCTGAGCCATGGTCCGCTCCTGCCGAGGATTGTGCTATCAAAAATGATAGCACAATCGCTCAGATGGAAGAAGCGGGCCGAAGCCTCAGCCCATGGTGGGGATGACGAAGTCCGCGCCGTCCTTGATGCCCGAGGGCCAGCGGGACGTGACGGTTTTGGTCTTGGTGTAGAAGCGCACGCCGTCCGGGCCGTGCTGGTTCAGGTCGCCGAAGCCGGAGCGCTTCCAGCCGCCGAAGGTGTGGTAGGCGAGCGGCACCGGGATCGGCACGTTGATGCCCACCATGCCCACGTTCACCTTGGAGGCGAAATCGCGAGCGGCATCGCCGTCGCGGGTGAAGATGGCGACGCCGTTGCCGTATTCGTGCTCGGTGGGAAGCCGCAGGGCCTCCTTGTAGTCCGGCGCGCGCACCACGGAGAGCACGGGGCCGAAGATCTCTTCCTTGTAGATGCGCATGTCGGCGGTCACATGGTCGAACAGGCAGCCGCCCATGTAGAAGCCGTTCTCATAGCCCTGCATCTTGAAGCCGCGGCCATCCACCAGCAGCTTCGCGCCTTCCTGAAGGCCGATGTCCACGTAGTTCCGAACGCGATCCACCGCCTCGCGGGTGACGAGGGGGCCGAAATCGGCGGAGCCGTCGGTGGAGGGGCCGATCTTGAGGTTCTCGACACGGGGCACCAGCTTTTCCAGCAGGCGCTCGGCGGCATCCTCGCCCACCGGCACCGCCACCGAAATGGCCATGCAGCGCTCGCCGGCGGAGCCGTAGCCGGCGCCGATGAGGGCGTCCACGGCCTGGTCCATGTCCGCGTCGGGCATGATGATCATGTGGTTCTTGGCGCCGCCGAAGCCCTGGATGCGCTTCCCGTTGGCCGCGCCGCGGGCATAGATGTACTGGGCGATGGCCGAGGAGCCCACGAAGCCGATGGCCTGCACATCAGGATGGTCGAGAAGGCCGTCCACGGCCTCCTTGTCGCCGTTCACCACATTGAGGATGCCGGGGGGCAGGCCCGCCTCCAGCATCAGCTCGGCGAGGTGCATGGGCACGCCGGGATCACGCTCGGACGGCTTCAGGATGAAGGCGTTGCCGCAGGCGATGGCCGGGCCGAACTTCCACATGGGGATCATGGCCGGGAAGTTGAACGGGGTGATGCCGGCCACCACGCCCAGCGCCTGGCGCATGGAATAGATGTCGATGCCCGGGCCGGCGCTGTCGGAGAAGTCGCCCTTCATCAGGTGCGGGATGCCGATGGCGAACTCGATCACCTCCAGGCCGCGCTGGATGTCGCCGCGGGCGTCGGGGACGGTCTTGCCATGCTCGCGGGCGAGCAGGTCCGCCAACAGGTCATAGTCGCGGTGGACCAGCTCCAGGAACTTCATCAGCACGCGGGCGCGGCGCTGGGGATTGGTGGCGGCCCAGGCGGGCTGCGCGGCCTTGGCATTGGCGACGGCGGCAGCGAGCTCATCCTTGGAGGCAAGCGCCACATGGCCGATCACCTCGCCCGTCATGGGCTGGTAGACGTCGGCGAAGCGCCCGGACGTGCCGGCAACGTGCTTGCCGCCGATGAAATGGCCAATCTCGCGCATGATGCGGTTCCTTCTTGGGAAAAACGTTTCCAGACGAGGGACGCCGTTTTGGGACGACGTTCGTTGGCCGGCACACTGCCCTATCTTTTTGTGCACAGCTACGGCAATCTCCGCACCATTGATGTGCGCCCTTTCACAGTCCTGAGAGCCATGCCCGGCGGCGATTTCGAGTGGTCCGACCTCACCTTCTTCCTCGCGGTGGCGCGGGCCGGGCGGCTCACGGTGGCGGCGGCGCGGCTGAAGGTGGAGCACTCCACCGTGAGCCGGCGCATCGCCGCGCTGGAGACGGCGCTGGGGGCGAAGCTGTTCGACCGGCGCCCCCATGGCTATGCGCTGACCGCCGCGGGGGATCGCCTGCTCGCCGCCGCCGAGGGCATGGAGACGCTGGCGCTCTCGGCGCAGGGCGAGATCGCCGGATCGGACCTCGGCGTCTCCGGCACGGTTCGGATCGGGGCGCCGGATGGCTTCGGCACCTTCTTCCTCGCCCCGCGCATCGGGGCGCTTTCGGATCTGCACCCGGAGCTGGACATCCAGCTCCTCGCCATGCCGCGCCTGTTCTCCCTGTCGAAGCGCGAGGCGGACATCGCCATCTCGCTGTCCCGGCCGAAGGAGGGGCGGCTGCATGCGAGAAAGCTCACGGACTACCGGCTCGGCCTCTATGCCGCCCGCGCCTATCTGGAGAGGCACGGCGCCATCGACAGCCGCGCCGCGCTCCAGCGCCACCGCTTCATCGGCTATGTGGATGACCTGATCTATGCGCCCGAGCTGGACTACGTGCCGCTGGTGGCCAAGGACCTCAGGGTACGGCTGAAAAGCTCCAGCCTCGTCGCCCAGATGACGGCGACGCGCGCGGGCGCCGGCGTGTGCGTGCTGCCCTGCTTCATGGCCGACCTGTTCGCGGGCGAGGGGCCGGAAGGGCTGGTGCCCATCCTGCCCACGGAGGTGGGCCTCACGCGCACCTTCTGGCTCCTCACCCACGCCGACACGCGCGACCTCGCCCGCATCCGCGTGGCCGCCGACTTCATCGCCGAAGCGGCGCAGAAGGGCAGGGGCGTGCTGATGCCGGGGTGAGGCGCCCTACTTCAGGCGCCAGTATTGGTCGGACGGCCCTCCGGCCACCTCGCACGTCGCAAGCTGGAGGCGCGCGCCGTTGTTGGAGGCAGGCGCACCCTTCACGTCGAGGCAGAGGCCGGACAGCTTGTGGCGGATCAAACCCTCCTTGGTGAACTGCCACTGCTGGTCGGTGGTCGAGCCGTTGGGGTTCTTACCCGACATCTCGCAATCATAAAGGATCAGCGCCGTGCCGGCCTTGATGCCGGGGGCGCCGGGCACGTCGATGCACTTGCCGGAGAGGGCGTTGCGGATGAAGCCCTGGGGCAGGATTTCCCACATCTGGTCGGTGGGCGACCCGTTGGGGTTCAGCGCGGAGAACTCACAGGTATAAAGGATCAGCGGGGAGCCGTTCTTGACGCCGGGCGCACCCGAGACATCGATGCACTTGCCCGAGAGCTGGTTGACGATGAACCTGCCCTGCGCGCTTGCCTGGCCCGCGCAGAAAATCCCCGCCGTCGACAGAGCGGCGGCGAACAGCCAGTTTCCGAACTTCATGAAACCCCCCATCCCGGCCGTGAAGCCCGACCCTTGTTCCCCGTCGAGCCTGACCGTAACGTCATTCTCACAGCAGGGGGCGGGCGGGCGCAATATGCTCCGCACCTTGACTGGCTCCCCCTCTCCCCCTATACGAGCCGCTTCCCGATAGAGCGGGTGAGTGCACGCGGGTCTTCTGGCCCCGACGCGTTCCCCGCGCCATACGAAGAAAAAAGGACTTTCGCCATGTCCCGGCGGTGTGACCTGACCGGCAAGGGGGTTCAGAGCGGCAACCTCGTGAGCCACTCGAACCGCAAGACCAAGCGCCGGTTCCTGCCGAACCTGTGCAACGTGACGCTGGAGAGCGAGACGCTGAAGCGTTCCGTGCGCCTGCGCGTCAGCGCCAATGCGCTGAAGAGCGTGGATCACCGCGGTGGCCTCGACGCCTTCCTCGCCAAGGCCCGCGACGAGGAGCTGTCTCCCGTCGCCCTCGACCTCAAGCGCCAGATCGCCAAGGCCGTCGCGGCCGCTGCCGCGGCTTGAGCTTTCGGCTCTCCGAGACGTTTTGAACCGCGGACGGCAACGTCCGCGGTTTTTCGTCGTGGGTGCATTCCTCAGCGAGGGGGCGAGCCGCCGCCCGCGCTGCGCCCGGCCACGGCCCAATAGGCAAGGCCGCCGCCGGCACCGGCGATGAGGAGGTCCATCGTCACCCGCGCCAGCAGCGGATCGCCGAGAGAATCGGTGACGAGGGAGAAGCCCAGCCAGCCTGCCGCGGCCCAGATCGCGCCTGCCGCCACATGAGCCAGCGGGTGACGCAGGCTTTTCCGCTCCGAGATGGCCATCCACACCAACGTCGGCGCAAGTCCGCACACGGCGGCGAGCAGATAGGCGAAGCCGGCGGACGCGATCGCCACGCCATAATACAGCGCCAGCCCCTCGGACCCGCCGGGCGCGGGCACCACGCGGTCCATGGCGGCGCTGACAAGCGGCAGCAGGCTTACGGTGACGAGGACGGACGCGAGATAGGCCAACGCCAGACGACCCGTGCGCCGGACCGCACCGGGATCGTCGGCGGCGGGGCTCATCTGGGGGGCGACTCAGGGGACGGCGGCGACAGGTCCGGCCGGCGGGGCGGCGGGGGCAGGGTGCCGGCCCGCTCGGCGGGCGAGCGCAGGATGGGCTTGAAGAAGCCGGCCGTGGAGCCCGCCACCAGCCAATAGGCGAGCCCGCCGGCAAGGCCCGCCGCCACCACGTAGAAGGGATCGCCCGCCACCGCCGGTGCGCCATCGCTGGGCGAGAAGAGCTGGGCGCCGATCCAGGCCGAGACCACGCCGTTGGCCACGTGGAACATCCACGAGCGGATGGCGAAGGCCTCCGAGAACAGGATGCCCACCGCCGCCACCAGCCACATGAGCATCAGCAGCAGGAACAGCACCACCACCGTGGTGACGATGGCGATGATGATGCCCCACGCCCGTACATTGGGATCGTCGGCGCTGAACAGCGTACCGATGCGCCATTCGCCGATGAGGATCACGCACGCCCCGGCGATCACCGACGCGAAATAGCCGAGCGGTACCAGAACGAAGCGCAGCAGCAGGCGGACCAGGTTGTCCATGGGCTCAGGCGGTCTCGGGCATGTGGCAGACGGCTTCCACGTTGAGCCCGTCCGGGTCGAACACGAAAGCCCCGTAATAATTGGGATGATAGTGCGGGCGCAGGCCCGGTGCGCCATTGTCCCGCGCACCGGCTGCGATGGCGGCGGCGTAGAAGGCATCCACTACCGCGCGGTCCTTGGCTGTGAAGGCGAGATGCAGGTGTCCGGTGGCGACCGGCGCATCGCCGATCCAGAAATCCGGCTTGCCGGAGCCGACAACGCCGAAGCCGATATAGTGATGCCCGCCCGGCGGGCTCACCTCCATGAGGATGCCGTAGCCGAGGGGGGCCAGCGCCGCGAGGTAGAAGGCGCGGGAGTGCGCCACGTCGTGAACCGAGATCCCCACATGGTCGAGCATGGCACGCGTCTCCAGAAAGGGGTGGGGGCTAATCCTCTGCCTGGGCCATCATGGCGCGATAGGCGAGGCGCTCGCGGGCGGTGAGCTTCTCGCTCTCGCTCTTCAGCTGGCCGCAGGCGGCGAGGATGTCGCGTCCGCGCGGCGTGCGCACCGGGCTCGCATAGCCGGCGCGGAACACGATGTCCGAGAAGCGCTCGATGGTCTCCCAGTCCGAGCACTCATACTGCGTGCCGGGCCAGGGATTGAACGGGATGAGGTTGATCTTGGCCGGCACGCCTTCCAGCAGCTTCACCAGCGCGCGGGCGTCGGCGGGCGAGTCGTTCACGCCCTTCAGCATCACGTATTCGAAGGTGATGCGCTTGGCGTTGGAGGCAGCCGGGTAGGTGCGGCAGGCCTCCATCAGCTCCCTGATGGGGTACTTCTTGTTGATGGGCACCAGCACGTCCCGCAGATCGTCGCGCACGGCGTGCAGGGAAATGGCAAGCATGGGGCCGACTTCCGAGCCCAGCCGCTCGATCTCCGGCACCACGCCGGAGGTGGAGACGGTGATGCGCCGTTTGCCGAGGCCGAGGCCGTCGCCGTCCGAGAGGGTCTCGATGGCTTCCTTCACGCTGTCATAGGCATAGAGCGGCTCGCCCATGCCCATGAAGACGATGTTGGTGACGAGCCGGTCGCCCTCGGTGGGCAGGCCCGGACCAACCGCGCGCTCGCGGCCGGGATAGTCGCCCAGCCGGTCACGGGCGACCATCACCTGCGCCACGATCTCTGCCGCGGTGAGGTTGCGCACCAGGCGCTGGGTGCCGGTGTGGCAGAAGGAGCAGTTGAGGGTGCAGCCCACCTGCGAGGAGACGCACAGGGTGCCGCGGTCGCTCTCGGGGATGTAGACCGTCTCGATGTCGTGGGGCCGCTCGCCGGGATGATCGGCCGGGAAGCGCAGCAGCCACTTGCGGGTGCCATCCTGCGACACCTGCTCGGCCACGATCTCGGGTCGGGCGAGGGTATAGGCCTCCTCCAGCCGGGCGCGCAGGTGCTTGGAGACGTTGGTCATCTCCGCAAATTCGGTGGCCCCGCGCAGATAGATCCAGTGCCAGAGCTGGTTCACGCGCATGCGCCGATCCGAGCCCTTCACCCCGACCGCATCGAGCGCGTCGCCAAGCTTGTCCCGGTCGAGGCCGACAAGGGATGCGCACGCGGGCGCCGGTGCCGCTTCAGGAGAGGTGGACGAAAGAGCGGGCGCGGCTTCGCCGGCCATGGGCGGCACGGCAGTTTCAGGCGTGAACGTGGGTTCGGGCGTGGCTTCAGGCGTGGGCATCATGCGCCACACATAATCCCTCGCGGCCCACCTTTCCACGGGAAGTATGCGGGGGCCGCCCCGCGTTCGGCTCAGGGCTTGTTCGGGCCGGCCCCGTCGCCCTCGGCGAGCAGCGCCTTCAGCCGGGCCTCCTCGGCCGCCGAAAGGCGAGGCGCCGGGGGCGCGGCGCTGCGGCGGCGCATGGCGAGGATGGCACCCAGGCCGCCCAGCAGCAGCACAAGGATGGGCGCCCCCCACAAAAGCGCGTTGCGCCAGGACATGCGCGGGCGGAGCAGCACGAACTCGCCGTAGCGGGCCACCATGAAGTCCAGCACCTGGCCGTCGCTGTCGCCCGCCTTCAGCCGCTCGCGCACGATGATGCGCAGGTCTTTCGCCAGCGGCGCGTCGGAATCGTCGATGGACTGGTTCTGGCAGACCATGCAGCGCAGTTCCGCCGAGATGGTGCGGGCCCGGCTTTCCAGAACTGGGTCGCCCAGCACCTCGTCCGGCTGCACGGCGAAGGCAGGGGCGCCGAGGACGAGGAGGAGAAGGAGGGCCGGGAGGAGCGCGCGCAGGTTCAGTGCCATGCCGTTCACTCCGCCGGTGCCACGGCAGCCCGCTGCTTCTTCGCCGCGGGGCGGGGCGCACCCACCCGGAGGCGACGATCGGCGAGGGAAAGCATGCCGCCCAGCGCCATCACCACCGCCCCGAGCCAGATGAGCGTCACGAACGGCTTGAAGGTGGCGCGCACGGAGACGTGGCCGTCGGCGGCTTCCTCGGCCATGCTCACATAGAGCTGACTGAAGCCGAAGGTGCGCAGGCCCGCCTCGGTGGTCGCCATCTGCCGCGCGGCGAAGGTGCGGCGGGAGGCCTCGACGGTGCCCTCAGGGACACCGCCGTCGCGGATGGAGAAGACGGCCGTGCGGGCGCGGAAGTTCGCGCCGGTGCGGTTCTCCAGCCGGTCGAGGGTGAGGGTGCGCGAGCCGATGGTGATGGTGTCGCCGAGCTTCACCGCGGCGATCTTCTCAAGGCTCCACGAGGTCTCGCAGACGATACCGAGCAGGCAGACGCCGACGCCGAAATGGGCGATGGCCGTGCCATAGGCCGAGCGGGGCACGCCCGCGAGCCGGGCCAGAGCGACCTTCGCCCCCACCCGTCCGAGGCCGGCGCGTTCGGCAAGGTCAGTCAGCGCGCCGAGCATGATGAAGGCGGAAAGGCCCACCGCCAGCGGCGCCAGCACCGGCCCGCCGGTGGTCGCGGCCGCCGTCACCACAGCCGCGACGATGGCGAGCCCTGCGGCCAGCATCAGCCGCTGCGCCGCGCCCAGGATATCGCCGCGCTTCCAGGCGAGCAGGGGACCGAACGGCATGGCGAAGACGAGGGGCAGCATCAGCCCGCCGAACACCAGGTTGAAATAGGGCGGGCCGACCGTGATCTTGGCGCCGGTGAAGGCTTCGAGCGCCAGCGGGTAGAGCGTGCCGACCAGTACGGCGGCGGTGGCGGCGGTGAGGAACAGGTTGTTGAACACCAGCGCCCCCTCCCGCGAGATGGGCGCGAACAGGCCCCCCTGCTTCAGTTCGGAGGCGCGGAAGGCGAACAGCGCGAGCCCGCCGGCGATGAAGAAGGTGAGGATGCCGAGGATGAACACGCCGCGCGCCGGATCGGTGGCGAAGGCGTGCACCGAAGTCAAAACGCCCGAGCGCACCAGGAAGGTGCCCACCAGCGACAGCGAGAAGGCGAGGATGGCGAGGAGGATGGTCCACACCTTCAGCGCGTCGCGCTTCTCCATCACCACGGCGGAATGCAGCAGGGCTGTGGCGGCGAGCCACGGCATGAGCGAGGCGTTCTCCACCGGGTCCCAGAACCACCAGCCGCCCCAGCCCAATTCGTAATAGGCCCAGTAGGAGCCGACCGCGATGCCCAGCGTGAGGAACACCCAGGCCGCCAGCGTCCACGGACGCACCCAGCGCGCCCAGGCGGCGTCGATCCGCCCCTCGATCAGCGCCGCGATGGCGAAGGAGAAGGAGATGGAGAGCCCCACATAGCCGAGATAGAGCAGCGGCGGGTGGATGGCGAGGCCGGGGTCCTGAAGGATGGGATTGAGGCTGCGCCCCTCGGCCGGCGGCGGCACGATGCGCGCGAACGGGTTGGAGGTGAACAGGATGAAGGAGAGGAAGGCCGACGCCACGGCGCCCTGCACCGACAGCACCAGCGCCTTGAGCCGGTCCGGCAGGTTGGCGCCGAACACCACCACCAGCGCGCCGAAGATGGCGAGCACGAAGACCCACAGCAGCATGGAGCCTTCGTGGTTCCCCCAGGTGGAGGTCACGCGGTAGATGAGCGGCATCTGGGAGTGGGAATTCTCCACCACGTTCACCACCGTGAAGTCGGAGGTGACGTAGAGCTGTACCAGCGCGCCGAACGCGAAGGCGACGAAGCCGAACAGCGCGAGGGCGATCGGCCCTGCCGACCCCATCAGCACCGCGTCGCCCCGCGTCGCGCCCCAGCCGGGCAGGATCACCTGCGCGAGGGCCAGCGCGAAGGCGAGAGCGAGGGCGTATTGTCCGATCTCGGCGATCATGCCTCAGCTCCCGGGCTGGCGGGTGGAGGGGGAGGCTGCGCCCGGCGCGGGCGCGCCGTCCTTCCACAGACCCTGCTGCTTCAGCGCGTCGGCGACCTCGCGCGGCATGTATTTCTCGTCGTGCTTGGCGAGCACGCTGTCGGCCTTGAATTGGCCGTCCGGCTGCAGCACGCCTTCCGCCACCACACCCTGACCCTCGCGGAACAGGTCGGGCAGGATGCCCTGATAGGCGACCTTCACCGCGGCGTTGCCGTCGGTGATGGAGAAGGTGGTGAGCGTGCCTGCCTTCACCACACTGCCGGTCTCCACCAGTCCGCCGAGTCTGAGGCGGGCGCCCGGCGTCACCTGCTTCTGCGCCACCTCGGTGGGGGTGCGGAAGAAGACGATGGTGTCGTTGAGCGCCGAGAGGATGAGGCCGGCGGCGAGCGCGAGCACGCCGAGCCCGGCGCCGATGAGGATCAGCCTGCGCTGCTTGCGCGTCATCCTTTTCCTCCTGTCGGCAGGGCCTTCTCCGCCGCGTCGAGACGGGCGAGGGCCGCCGGATCGTCCTTGAAGGCGGCGCGCGCCGTCTTGAGCGCGGCGTCCGCCTTGTCCTTGTCGCCGAGCACGCCGTAGGCGCGGATCAGCCGCTCCCAGCCGTCGATGTCGTTCGGCTCCTTGTCGAGCCGGGCGGCGAGACGGTCCACCATGCCACGTATCATGGCGTTCCGGTCCTGCGGCGACATTTGGGCGGCCGCATTGACATCGGCGGCACCGGGACCCGGTGTCGCAGGGGAAGCGGCTGCGGGCGGAGCCGTGCCACCGACCCGGGCCAGCGCCTCCGCCACCACGGGCCGGTAGGGAGCCGAAGCCGGCGTGCGGGCAAGCAGCTCGCTCCAGATGCGCGCCGCATCCTGCGCGCGGCCGTCCTGCTCGGCGGCGAGGCCGAGGAAATAGGCGGCGCGCGGTTCATCCGGGTTCAGCGCGAGCGCGGCGGCGAAGGCCTTGGCGGCGTCTGCGGTGACGAGGCCGTCCGCTGCCACGACAAGCGCGTCGCCACGTGCCGACAGGCGCTCGGCGGTGGGGCCGAGGATGCGGATGGCTTCGCCGTAGGCGCGGGCGGAATCCTCCGGCCGGCCAAGGCGCAGATAGATGGGGGCGAGGATTTCATAGCCCTGCCCGTCATTGGGGTTCTTTTGGAGGTGTTCCTCCACGCGGCGCACCAGGATCGCGACGTCGCTGCGATCCGGCGCCGCCGACAGGCGCTCGGCGAGGGGCGCGCCGGGGATGCCGGGCGAGCCCATGAAAGCATAGAGCGCGGCGGCACAGACGGGCACGAAGACCAGCGCCACGATGGCTGCCGCGCGCCGGCGCCGGCCGGTGACCGCAGGATCGGCGGCGGCGGCATCGGCCGCTGCGTCGGCGGCCAGCATCCGCCGGGCGACCTCGATGCGCGCGGCCTCCGCCTCGGCGGCGGGCAGGCGGCCGGACTTGGCATCGCGGGCAAGCTCGGCCAGCTGGTCGCGATAAACCGCGAGGTCCGCCTCCCGCGTCGCCTTCATGGTGCGGGCGCGCGACAGCGGCCACAGCACGGCGAGGGCCGCGACGGCGGTCATGAGGGCGAGGGCCGTGAACAGAGGGAGTGGGATCATCACCTGCGAGCCGTTAGCGGCTGACGATCGTCGTGCATAGGTCACACGCCGTCCCAGCGGCGCGGAGCCGCAGGCGATCAGGCATTCGTGACCGATCCACGCCAGATCGACACCGCTCGGGCGATCCGGTACACCAACCCGAAGTGCGCCGCATCGTGCAGCGCAGCAGGAGGAGATGGGGATGGGCCTGTTCGATCAGATGGCGGGCAGCATGCTCTCCAACATGCTCGGACGCGCCGGTCCGGAGGGCGCCGGCGCCCTCATCGACACGCTGCTCAGTGGCCCCATGGCCTCGGCGCTTCCCGGCATCCTCGATGGCGCACTGGCGAAGACGCCCTATGGCAGCATCGAGGGCGTGCTGGCGCAACTGCACGAGGCAGGTCTTGCCCACGAGGTGGAGAGCTGGCTGTCCACCGGCCCCAACGTGCCGGTGAGCGCGGACGAGATCGTCAACGCGCTCGGCGCCGAACCCCTCACCGCCATCGCGAACGGGCTGGGCCTCCAGCCGGAGATGCTGCCGGAACTGCTGGCCAAGCACCTGCCGGCCATCATCGACCGCTTCAGCCCCAACGGCGTGCTGGAACTTCCCGGGCGGTGATTGCCCGGCCGGTGACGATCGGGACGGTGATTGTCGGGACGGGCTGGACCCGTCCCTTCCGCATCACCTGAACGCGCCCAGCGGCATCCGCTCAGCCCACGTCGTTCAGCCGACGTCGTTCACTTGCACTCCTGCGCCACCCGATCGATGGCCTGGCCGAGGCCGACCAGCGAATATTTGTCGGTGGTCACGTTGCCGCGCAGGGAGGTGGAGGCGACCGTGAGGTCCTTGCCGCGCTTCATGGCTTCCACGAGCTTGGATTCGTCCGCCACGTTGCGCACCCAGGCGCCCTGATCCTTGGTGTAGAGCTGGAGCGTCGCGTTGCCGACCGTCAGGGTGGCGTCCGAGCCCTCCTTCAGGGGGAAGCCCATGGTGACGGTCACTTCGTTCTTCACGTTCTCACCGGGACGAGTGGAGATGAAGAAATAGGCCGGATCGCGCTTCAGGCCCTCGGGCGCGCGGGTCTTCGGCTGGGAGATGGCGTAGCAGACCTTCGGACTGGAGGTGGAGACGTAGACGCTCCAGTCGCCGAACTGCGCCACCGCTTTCGACTGAGGCTGACCCTGCGCGACGGCCGGGACGGCTGCGGCGCAGGCGAGGAACACGCCCAGGAGTGCAGGATGGACACGAGGAAGCGTCATGGCTTCTCCTAAATCGCTGGGGCCCTTTAAGGCAATCGGACTTCAGGCTGGCCGCCGGCTGTCGGGTAGCGAGGCAGGCGGTCAAAAAAATGGCGGGGTGGTCTTGCGTTTTCCTAACCCAAAGGCTCGGCTCCGCTCAATGCGCCGGACGTGCGAATTCGCCCGATTCGTTGCGCCATGGGACTTTGCGAGACTGTCCGGCCGCTCGGTGAAGCGCAAGGCGCAGGGTTCGTAAGGGGCCGGTGCCGTCGCGGAAGGGCGTATTTACCCCGTGCTTCCGCCCGTTTGGGTTAATTTTTGGTAATCCGGTCCCGTCACGCGGGAGAGAAGGAGCGTTCATGAAAGCGGTGGTGTGCGCGCGCCATGGTGCCCCCGAAACCCTCGAGATTCGCGACCTGCCGCAGCCGGTGCCCGGTCCCGGCGAGGTGCTGGTGAAGGTCGCGGCTATCGGCCTCAATTTCTTCGACACGCTCATCATCCGCGATCTCTACCAGGTGAAGCCCGAGCTGCCCTTCTCCCCTGGCGCGGAATATGCCGGCCATGTGGCGGCGCTGGGCGAGGGCGTGACCGGCTTTGCCATGGGCGATCGGGTGTGCGGCTATCAGACCTACGGGGCGGCGCGCGCGTATGTCGCGGCACCCGCCCAGTTCCTGGCCAAGGTGCCGGATGACCTCGACCTCGTGAAGGCCGCCGGCCTTATCGTCACCTATGGCACGGCGCTCTACGCCCTCAGGGACCGCGGCGAACTGAAGGCGGGCGAGCGGCTCGCCGTGCTCGGCGCCTCGGGCGGCGTGGGCCTCGCGGCGGTGGAACTTGGCCGGGTGCTCGGCGCCCGCATCATCGCCTGTGCCTCCTCGCCGGATAAGGTGCGCTTCGCCCTGGAGCACGGCGCGGACGAAGGCTTCGACTATGCCTCCGGTGACCTCAAGGCCGCGCTCAAGGCCTTCGGCGGCGAGAAGGGGCTGGACGTGATCTACGACCCCGTGGGCGGCGACATGGCGGAGCAGGCCCTGCGCGCGCTGGGCTCGCTCGGCCGCTTCCTGGTGGTTGGCTTCGCCGCAGGCGAGATCCCGAAGATCCCGCTCAACCTGCTGCTGGTGAAGAATTGCGACATGCGCGGCGTCGCCTTCGGCACCCATGCCCGGGCCAATCCCGGCTGGCTGCGCGACGCGGTGGCCGAACTGATGGGCTATGCGCGGGACGGGCGCATCTCCGCGCACGTGGACAAGACCTTCCCGCTGGAACACTGCGCCGAGGCCCTCGGCGAGATTTCCGGGCGCCGGGTGAAGGGCAAGGTGGTGCTGACCGTGGCGGACTGAAGCTCAGGCCGGGCGGCCATCCTCCCCGCTCGCCTGATGGTCGGGATCGAGGGCTGCCTTGGCCGCTTCATAATGCTCCGGCTTCACGTGGCCGGAGAGCAGCTTAAGCGCGCCCATCAGCACAGCGGCGTCGTCGCCGAAGCCCACGAGCGGCAGGAAATCCGGCGCGATGTCGAACGGCAGGACGAAATAGGCCAGCGCGCCGAGCAGCGTCGCCCGCACGCGCAGCGGCGTCTCGCGGTCGAAGGCGGCGTAATAGCTCGCAACCGCGTCCTCAGCGAAGGGGACGTGGCGGGCGGCGCCGCGCATCTTCTTCCAGAAGCCCTTGCGGACGCTGGCCTCGTCTTGCGCGGCCTTGTCCCGCTCGGCGCCCGAGAGGCGGTCGAAATCGTCGGGGTTCAGCGTGTGCGTGATCATGCCAATGAAATGGGGACCGCGCACAGCGCTGCAAGAGGCGGGTCGTCCTACAGAGGGGTGCCCTACAGGAGAGGGTAGGCCGCTTCGACGAGGTAGGGGCCGCCGCCCACCGAATCCCGCGAGGAGAACAGCACGAAGCGCGGCACATGAAATGGCGGGGTGCGGAAGGAGCCGCGCGCGGCCAGGTAATCTGCCACCTGCCGTGAGGACGCGTCGCGCAGCCGGGCGAGGGTGACGTGGGGCTTGTAGTTGCGCTCGGCACCGAGGCCAAGCCGCTGCATGATGCGCTCCTGTTCGGCCTGCAGTTCCATCAGCGCCGCATTGGCCTTCACCGCAGCGAACACGGCGCGCGGCTTGTGGCCGCCAAACTGGTCCAGCCCGTCCAGCGCGATATCGAAGGCGGGGCGACGCACCTGCCCGAGCATCAGCATGATGTCGCGGCCTGTGGCGTCGTCCACGTCGCCGATGAAGCGCAGGGTGACGTGATAGTTCTCGGAATCGATCCAGCGCGCGCCGGACAGCCCGCCTCGCAGCATGGAGAGGCCGAGCCCCACCTCGGGGGGGATCTCGATGGCGGTGAACAGTCGCGGCATTGAACCCTCCGCGATGGCCGGCGGAACGGGGCCGGTCTCACGAGGAACCGCGGCGCAACCGCGGGCCCAACGCTTCCAGTGAAGGAGATTCGCGCGCCGAAGGAAAGGGCTCTGCCCCGTCTTCGGCGGCGCTGAAACAAACCGCCCGGCCGAAGCCGGGCGGGAGGGTCGGTCGTCTGCCTCAGCGCTGGCCGGGACGCGGCCGGTTCTGCGGCGCCGCCCGATGCTGCTGCGGCATGGCCCGCTGCTGTGGGCGCATCTGTTGCGGACGCATCTGCTGGGGCCGCTGCTGTGGCCTCATCTGCTGAGGCCGCTGTTGCGGACGGTACTGCTGCGGCCTTTGCTGGGGGCGCATCTGCTGGGGCCGCTGCTGCGGGCGAACCTGCTGCGGCCGGTTCTGCGGCCGCACATTGGCGGGCCGGTTGGCCGGCCGGTTCGGCTGGACCGACGGCCGGTTGGGCCGGTTGGGACCCGCGTTCGGATAGCCGGGCCGGTTCGGGCCGGCATTCGGATAACCGGGACGGTTCGGTCCCGCACCCGGAACACTGGGCTGGCCCGGACGGCCCGGACGACCGGGTCCGACGCCGGGAGTGCCGGGATAACCGGGACGGCCCGGACCCACGCCAGGGCCGCCGGGCTGGCCGGGGATATTGCCGGGCATACCGGGGCGACCGGGACGGCCGGGGCCGACGCCGGGTGTACCGGGATATCCGGGACGCCCCGGTCCCGCTCCGGGATAGCCCGGACGGCCAGGCGTGCCGGGAACGACGGGCATACCGGGACGGCCGGGACCAACGCCGGGTCCACCGGGATAGCCGGGCGTTCCGGGACGGCCCGGACCCCCGGGATAGCCCGGACGGCCGGGGGCCCCGGGAACTAGCGGCATACCGGGACGGCCGGGTCCGACGCCGGGTCCACCGGGATAGCCGGGCGTGCCGGGACGGCCGGGGGCTCCGGGAACAAGCGGCATACCGGGCCGGCCGGGACCGACGCCCGGTCCACCCGGATATCCGGGCATTCCGGGACGGCCGGGACCACCAGGTCCTCCGGGTCCGCCAGGCCAGCCAGGACGACCGGGTCCACCCGGTCCACCCGGCCAACCGGGACCGCCGGGGCCACCAGGACCACCAGGACCGCCAGGACCACCAGGACCGCCAGGACCACCGGGCCAGCCCGGACGACCGGGACCTCCGGGGCCACCCGGCCAGCCGGGACGGACCGGCGGCGGGAAGCCGGGACGGCCGGGAACCCACGGTCCCGGACCCCATGCCGGCGGACGGCCACCCCAGCCCGGACCCCAGTAGGGCGGGCGCACCCAGCGCGGCGGCACGACCCACACCGAATTCCACGGCCGGTTGTTCCAGCCCCAATTGTTGTTCCAGTAGGAGCCGACCAGCACGCCGGCGCCGAACGCCAGGGCACCGGTGGCGAAGGTGGTGAACACCTCCGAGCTGTCATAGGCCGGCACGTAGATCCGCTCGGGATCCGCCGGCTGGATGTAGATGGTGCGCGCGGGGCCACTGCCGCCGCTGCTGGCAGGCACCTCCTGCGTCGTCACCACCTGCTGCGGCGTCGTCTGCAGGTTGCCGACGGCCTGCGCCTTGGCGCGCAGCATCTGGATGGTGTTGGAGACGTCCTGCGGCTGGGTCGAGAAGGCGAGGCCGAGGGATTCCGACCATTCCATGTGCTCATGGAGGAGCGTGACCACGTCCGGAAAGCGGACCAGCGCCTTCACCGAGGAATCCCAGTTGAAGGCATCCACGGCGGTGAAGTTGCGCTCCTGCACCGGGCCGGGATTGGCGACGATCCAGTTGTAGGCTTCCACCAGCTGTTCCGGGAACAGGGTCGCCGGGAACAGGATGGCGAGCAGCGGGTCCGGGTAGAGCGCCACCGGGCCGAGCAGATATTCGAGCTCGCTGAGCGAATAGGCCGGCTGCACCTGATCGCCCGGCTGGGGCGGCGGCAGCGGCTGGCCCTGCGGCGGCGGGACGGCGCCGGGCTGGACGGCCGGAGGCGCCCCCTGCGGATAGCCCTGGGCGCCCTGCGGGCCGGGAGGCGGGGTCTGGGCGAGGGCGGGATAGATGGTGGACCAGCCGAACACCGCCGCGAGTGCGATGCGCGAGAGGTTTCCCGTTCGCCCCTTGACGCAGTTTCTTACGGATATGCCACCCATGCGGCCCTCCTTGTGGCGGCGCTTTGACCCTAGGTTAGATCCGCGGGCGCCGTCGTTCCTTGATGTTGCTCTATTTTCTCGGGGTGTCTGCTCAGGGCAGGGGCACGAGGATTTCGATCTCCAGCGCCTCGGGCGAAGCTGTCAGGAGATCGGTGCGGTAACGCTCGATGTAGAGGTCGTTCTGCTCGACGTTCTTTTCGTCGAGATAATTGGCGATCTGCTCGTAGGTGTTGTCCATGTCGCCGAACGAGCCGGTATGGACGAACCGCAGCACCTTGCCCGCGAAGGAGCCGCCGAGCTTCATGGGCTCCGCCGGCTTCTGCGTGGTGGTGCCCGAGAAGGGCACCTGCACCTCATAGTCGAAGCCGCGGTCGTCGCTGGTGGTGTACATGACGAACACTTGGCCGGCCCGGGTCAGGCCCAGCCGCTTCAGCTCGGTGTCGGCCTTGCGGACGGCCTCCACCAGCTTGTCATAGGCGTCTTCCCACGAAGACGAGCCGGAGAGCGTGAGCACCGGCACGGGCGACAGCGTCAGTTCGTCCGGCGCAAAGGTGGATGCGGCGGGCGCGCCGGGTGTGACGGGCGTCGTTTCCACCTTCTTCGGGTCCACCACCGGCGGCGGGGTCAGCGTGTCCTGCCCCTTCTGCGGGGCGTCCTTCTGCGGCGCATCCTTCGGCGCCTGCGCGACCGCGGGAGCCGCCAGCGCCATCATGAGCCCGAAAACAACCGCCGCCCGTCCGAGCCTCGTCCCCCAAACGCCCGTCATCGTCCATCCTCCCGCGGGCCGAAGGGCCGCGACGCACTCTGTCTAGCATGTTCTCATGGCGCAGTTCGGCGTGATTGCGGCGGGTTGCGGGCGGCGCAGGGGTGGTGTGATGGACGGAACGGCGCCATATAGGGCAAAGACCTTTCAGGACAGCCCGGACGCCCGTGAACCCGCTCAGCCACCGCCCCTTCGTGAAGATGAACGGTCTCGGCAACGAGATCCTCGTCCTCGACCTGCGCGCCGATCCGGTGGAGGTGCCGCCCGCCGCCGCGCGGGCGCTGGCGCGGCCCTCCGTGCTGCCGTTCGATCAGGCCATGGTGCTCTATCCCCCGCGCCGCGACGACACCGCCGCCTTCGTGCGCATCCTCAACAATGACGGCTCGCTTTCCGCCGCCTGCGGCAACGGCACCCGCTGCATCGCCGCGCTGGAAGCCGAGCGCACCGGCACGCCCCACGTCCTGTTCGAGAGCGAGGCGGGGCTGCTCGATTGCACCGTGCGCCCGGATGGGCAGGTGAAGGTGGACATGGGCGCCCCCCGCCTCAGCTGGCGCGACATTCCGCTGGCTCAAGACGTGGGTGATACCGCTTCCGTCCTCGTGCCCGGCTTCGAGAGCCTGGGGCCGGCGGTGATGGTGAGCATGGGCAACCCCCACGCCATTTTCTTCGTCGACGATGCCGACGTCATGGACGTGGAGGGCCTGGGCGCCGCGCTGGAGCATCATCCGCTCTTTCCCGAGCGGGCAAACATCTCCTTCGCCAGCCTCGCCGCGCCGGACCGCATCCTGCTGCATGTCTGGGAACGCGGCGCCGGCCGCACGCGGGCCTGCGGCACCGCCGCCTGCGCCACCGGTGTCGCCGCCGTTCGCACAGGGCGCACCGGCCGGGCCGTCACGGTGATGCTGCCCGGCGGGCCGCTGGAGATCGAATGGCGCGAGAGCGAGGGCCATGTGCTGATGACCGGCCCCGTGGAGCATGAGTTCGCCGGCACCCTCACCCCCGCCATGCTGGGGGAGGCCGCCTGATGGCGGACGCCGGGGTTGAGGCTGGCGTGGAGGTGGTCAATTTCGGCTGCCGCCTCAACGCGCTGGAAGGCGACGGCATCGCCCGCGCCGCCACGGCTGCCGGGCTGGAGCGTGCCTTCATCGTGAACACCTGCGCGGTGACGGCGGAAGCTGTGCGGCAGGCGCGCCAGGCCATCCGACGCTCCCGCCGCCGCGATCCGTCTTTGCGCATCGTCGTCACCGGATGCGCCGCCCAGACCGAGCCCGGCACCTTCGCCGCCATGGACGAGGTGGACCTCGTGCTCGGCAATGGGGAGAAGGTCTCGGCCGCGAGCTGGGCCGACGCGCGCCACGCTCTCGATTTTGGCGTCTCCGCCGAGCAGAAGGTGCGGGTGCAGGACATCTCCACCGTGCGCGCGGCGACACCCCATCTCGCCGACCGCTTCGAGGGGCACACCCGCGCCTTCGTGGAGGTGCAGAACGGTTGCGATCATCGCTGCACCTTCTGCATCATCCCGTTCGGGCGAGGCCCCTCGCGCAGCGTGCCCATGGGCGCGGTGGTGGCGCAGGTGGCGCGGCTGGTAGAGAGCGGTCACGCGGAGGTGGTGCTCACCGGCGTCGATCTCACCGCCTATGGTGCCGACCTCCCCGGCGCGCCGACCCTCGGGCGGCTGGTGCGGGCGGTGCTCGCCCGTGTGCCGGAGCTGAAGCGCCTGCGCCTCTCTTCCATCGACGCGGTGGAGGCGGATCGGGAGCTGATGCGCGCCCTTGCCGAGGAAGAGCGGCTGATGCCGCATCTGCACCTCTCGCTCCAGTCCGGCGACGACCTCATCCTGAAACGCATGAAGCGCCGCCACAGCCGGGCCGAGGCGCTGGCGTTCATCGCCGCGTTGCGGCAGGCGCGGCCGGATGTGGTGCTGGGCGCCGACATCATCGCCGGCTTTCCGACCGAGACCGAGGCCCAGGCCCGCGCCACGCGCGACTTCGCCGAGGAGGCGGGCCTCGTCTTCCTGCACGCCTTCCCCTTTTCCGCCCGGCCGGGCACGGCGGCGGCCCGCATGCCGCAACTCGCCCCGGCGCTGGTGGCCGAGCGCGCGGCGCGGCTGCGCGAGACCGGGGCTGGGCTGTTGCGCCGGCATCTGTCGGCCGAAGTCGGCCGGCGCCGCACGGTGCTGGTGGAAGCGGGCGGGCGCGGACATACCGAACATTTCACCCCGGTGCGCCTCTCCGGCGCGGCCGTGCGCGGCAGCCTCGCCGATCTGAGGATCGCCGGGCACGACGGCGCGCGGCTCATCGCGGCGTGACGCATTTCATGGGATCTCGGGCATGAGCCAGCAGGACGGCGGAAACGACAAGAAGAAGCGCGGCTTCTGGGGCTGGCTGAAGGGCGAGCCGGCGGCCGAAACGCCGGTTGCGCCGCCGCCCGACGCGCCTGTTCCCGATACGGCGGAAGCCGCGCCCGCACCGGACGTGCCGTTGCCGGCCTCGGTGGAGAGCGCTGCGGCGGAGCCTGCGGAGCCCGTCGCCGCGTCGCCCGTCGAAGCACCCGCGCTTGAGCCCGCCGAACCCGAGCCGACGGTCGCACCCGCTCCGCTGGTCGCTGTCGAGCCGGAGCCCGTCGCCGAGGCTGAGTCCGAGCCGGTCACAGCGACTGAGCCTGAGCCGGTCGAAGCCCCCGCGCCCGAGCTTCCCACGCCGTCGTCCGAACCCGTCGCCGCAACCCCGGCCCCGGAGCCGCGCAAGGGCTTCTGGAGCCGGCTCGCTTCCGGCCTCGCGCGCACCGCCTCCAGCCTCGGCCAGGGCATCACCGACCTCGTTTCCAAGCGCAAGCTTGATGCGGCGACGCTGGAGGAGCTGGAGGAGGTGCTGATCCGCGCTGATCTCGGCGTCGAGACCTCCATGCGCATCGTCGAGGACGTGGGGCGCGGCCGGCACGACAAGATGATCTCGGCCGAGGAGGTCAAGAGCCTCATCGCCGCCGAGGTGGAGCGCATCCTCGCCCCGGTGGCGACGCCGCTGGTGGTGGACACCGCGCACAAGCCGTTCATCCTGCTGATGGTGGGCGTCAACGGATCGGGCAAGACCACCACCATCGGCAAGCTCGCCTCCCAGTGGCGCGCCGAGGGCCGCAAGGTGGTGCTCGCCGCCGGCGACACCTTCCGCGCCGCCGCCATCGAGCAGTTGAAGGTGTGGGGCGAACGCACCGGCGCCACCGTCATCGCCCGCGAGCAGGGCGCCGATGCGGCGGGTGTCGCCCACGACGCCATCACCGAGGCGCGCGCCCAGAACGCCGACATATTGATGATCGACACCGCCGGGCGTCTGCAGAACCGCGCCGAGCTGATGGCGGAGCTGGAAAAGGTGGTGCGGGTCATCAGGAAGCAGGAGCCCACCGCCCCGCACGCGGTGCTCCTCGTGCTCGACGCCACCGTGGGCCAGAATGCGCTGTCTCAGGTGGAGGCGTTCGCGCGCATTGCCGGTGTCACCGGCCTCGTCATGACCAAGCTCGACGGCACGGCGCGGGGCGGCATCCTCGTGGCCATCGCGGCGAAGCACAAGCTGCCCATCCATCTCATCGGCGTGGGCGAGGGGCAGGACGACCTCCAGCCGTTCGCGGCGCGGGATTTCGCGCGGGCCATCGCCGGGCTGGAATGAGGTCTTTCGCGCCTGTGCGGTAGCTCTCTGCCGCCCTGCTGCCGTTTCGGCACGCGGCGGTTGCGAATCCGCCGTTTCCTCGGGAAATGTCGGCCTTGAGCACCGCCGTGCGTCATCCCGAGGATCGCCGCAATGACACTGTCTTCCCGACGCCTCTTCTCCCTCTCGCTGGCCGCAGGGACGCTTCTGGCCCTCTCCGGAGCGGCCTTTGCTGCGCAAACGACGCCGCTGTTCAAGATCGTCACGGTGAAGGACGAGATCATCGTCGGCCTCTCGCCGCAGGATGTGGCAGCGCTCGGCGGTAGCGACGTCACGGCCATCGGCCGCGCGCTGAAGGCGAAGGGCGAGGTGACGCTCTGGCGCTATGCGGTGCGCAAGGGTGCGGACGGGGCGCTGGAGCAGGCGCCGGTGGCGCGCGTCAGCATCCTCGGCAATGACAGCCTGCGGGTCGAGCCCTACACCACGCCCCTGAAGATCATCGCGCCACAATGAGGCGCCTCCTCCTTCTCGTCGTGACGGCGCCGGTGCTGGTCGGCGAAGCCCGTGCGGAAGACCCGGCATGGGTCGCCGCCGCCACGGCGCACCTGCCGAAGACGCTGGTCGCCGGCCGCGTGTTGCGCGCGGGCGAACTGGGCCAGACGGCGCTGATCGCCGTCTTTCCCGCCGGGGCGGATGATCCCAGGACACCGGGCAGCGCCTTCGCGCCCGGGCAGGTGCTGGAGGTGACGCTGACGCCTGAGGGCGATGCCCGGAAGGTCGTCTCCGCCACCGTACGCCCGCGCACCCCTCAGGACCCGGCGGGGGACGATCCCGTCGCGGAGGAGCAGGCGGATATCCTCGCCGGTCTGGCGAAGCAGAAGGCGGAGCCGGGCGTCGAGGCCTGCCAGATCAAGGCATGGTCCATCGACACCAGCCGCAAGGGCCTTGCTGTGCGCGCTGCGCCTTCGGCCACGGCGAAAGTGGTCGGCACCCTTGCCCCGCCGCGCCATACGCCCGAGTCGGGACAGGGCGAGGACGACAGCTGGCACGCGGAGTTCGAGATCACCGGCTACAAGGACGGCTGGTTCCGCATTCGCAACGCCACCCCGCCCGGCGCGCCTTACGATGATCCGCCGCCGCGCTCGTACCCGAAGACCTACAAGGGGGCCGGCTGGATTCCGGCGGACAAGGCCGGCGGCGCCTATGCCAACACGCAGATGCCTGTCATGCGCCTGCATCAGGCGCCGAGCGTCGATTCCAAAGACATCCCGCCCGGCGATGACGCGGCCGACCCCTCCGGCAACCTGCCCATCGACGGCACGCTGGAGCGCCTTTACGCCTGCTCGGCCAACTGGGCGCTGACCAAGAGTCGGGATGGCAAGCGCGGCTGGTGGCGCGGCATCTGCTCCAACCAGGTCACGAACTGCAGCTGAGTTTCAGCCGCGCGGCAGCGCCAGCAGGTCCACATGGCCGATGACGCAGGTCTGCGCCATCGCCCGTGCCCGATGCCAGTCGGCGGCGACCTCGGCCGGCACCCGCCCGCTGTCCACCGCCGCCTGCGCGGTGCCTTTCGCCAGCTCGGCGATCAACTGCCTGTCGCCGCCGTCGAGCCGCCACGGGCTGTCTGCCGTCTCGACCGCGTAGTCGGCTGTGGCAAGCGCCTCACCCAGAACGGTCGCCGCGTCTGCTCCGGCGGCGGGGCCGAAGCCCTTGTCGGTGGCCTGATGGGCGCGGAAGGCATCCGCGATTTCCGCATCCGCCGGATGGGGTGGCGACCACGCATCCCGACCGTCGCACGTCAGCGCCGCATGGAGAACCACGCCGCTGTCGGCGAACGCTGCCGCGAAGCGTCGGCACCAGTCCGCCGACACGAGGTCGTAGAAGGCCGAGGCGGTGACGAGGTGGGGCTGGAAGGTCAACGGCGCGGCGGGGTCGGCGGCGATGTCGCGCAGGGCGAACTCCACCGTCACCTCTTTGCCCGCGAGATCGAGCACCAGCGTTGCGCCGTCCTCCCGCCAGCCGTCCGCGAAGGTGCGAAAGGCGGTCCGGGCGGCTTCGGCGAGGGTGTCGTCGTGGTCCACCAATATCCAGTGCTGGCGCGGTCCGAGCTTCGGCGCCAAGGCGCGGAGATTGGAGCCGGAACCGGCGCCGAGATCGACAATGCGCTGCTCCGCGAGGGACGACAGGCGGGCGGCGAGCTTCGCCTCCAGCGCCGCCGATCGGGCGCGATGGTCGGCGGCCTCCCGCAGGGCGAGCCATCCGGCGGAGAAGGTCGCGGCAGGGGCGGGGGCCAATTCGCTCATTGGTTGGCGACCTCCATCAGGACCCGGCCGATGACGGCGACGGTGTCGGACCAGTCGGGCAGGGCGGTGCCGGCGGAAAAGGCGGCATCGGCCATCGCCCGCCGCCGCGCGGGATCGATGAGCAGCGGGCGCAGCGCCGCGCCAAGGGCGTCCGCATTGCCTGGCGGCACCTTCAGGCCGGCCCCGTCCGGGACCGTCTCACCCGCGGCGCCGCCGGTGGTGCAGATGACCGGCAAGCCGCGCCGCAGCGCCTCGGCCAGCACCATGCCGTAGCCCTCATAGAAGGAGGGATGGACGAAGATATCGGCGGCGGCATAGGCCTCGTCCAGCGCCGCCACATGGAGCGCGCCGGCGAGGCGGATGCGGGGGCCGAACCCGGCCGCGCGGGCGGCGATCTCCCGCGCGGTCTCTGGCTCGAAATCCGGGCTGCCGACGATGGTCAGCGTCCAGTCGAGATCCGTGAGGCCGTCGAGGGCGTCGAGCAGCACGCCATAGCCCTTGCGGGGCGTCAGCGACCCCACCGCGATCAGGCGCGGCGGGTGGCCGTCCGCCGGCACGCGGGCCGCGGGGGCGGTGCCGGGCAAGGCGAGGGTGATCTTCTCCGGCGGCACGCCATAGCGCTCCACCAGCATCCGCCGTGTTTCGGGGCTGACGGCGATGACGGCGGCGGCGGCGGCGAGTGCTCCCGCCTCGCTCTCCAGCAAGCGGGCCGCGACCTCCTCCGAGAGGCCGGTCTCCAATGCGAGGGGATGATGCACCAGCGCCACCACAGGCCGTCCGAGACGCCGCAGGGCCTCGCCCGGCAGGGCGCCGAGGGCGAGGCCATCGGCCAGCAGCACGGTGCCGGAAGGCGTCGCGGCCAGAGCGGCCAGGGCCGCCCCGATTTCGTCCGCCGTGGGAAAGGGGAACCCGCCCTTGAGCGAGAGCGGCAGCGCATCGAAACCTTGCGCCGCCAGACCGGCGAGGATGCGCCGGTCATAGGCATAGCCGCCGCTGGGGGTATCGATGGCGCCGGGATGGACCAGCGCCACCGCCGGCCGCGCGGGAGCGCTCACGCGGCGGGGCCGATGTCGGCCTCGTACCAAGCGCGGGCGACGTGGGATTCGTGCAGCGAAACCCGGATGCGCACAATACCGTCGCCCCCGGTGCCGAGATCGCCGGAGCGGGCGGCGGCGGCCATGTGGTCGAACACGTGGCGGGCCAGCACTTCGGTGGTGGTGTTGCGGCCGGCGAAGGCGGGCACCTCGTCGAGGTTCTTGTAGTTGAGCGGGCCGAGCACGCCCTTCAGCGCCTCATGGGCGCGGGCGATGTCTACCACGACGCCTTCTTCGGTCAGGTCCTCACGATAGAAGGCCACATCAACCACGAAGGTCGCCCCGTGCAGCGCCTGCGCCGGGCCGAACAGGTCGCCCCGGAAGGAATGGGCGATCATGATGTGGTCCCGCACCTCTACCGCGTACATGGAATGTCCTTTCTGTCCGGTGGTCCGGCTTCAGCCATACTTGACGACGGTGGCGATCCCTTCCGCTCCGGCTTCGAGGATACGCGGCAGCCGGGTCGGCAGATCATTGAAGGCGACCTCCTCGGTGATGAGCGCATCGAGCCGGTCGTCGGCGAGGAGGTCCAGCGCCTTGAGCAGGCGGCGGCGCCGGCTCCAGCGCGGGCGGCGGGCGGGGCTCACGGCGCCCACCTGCGAGGAGAGGATGGCGAGCCGCTTGTGATGGAAGCCGCCGCCCAGCGCCACGTCCACCGGACGGTCGCCGTACCAGCTCATCTCGATCACGCGGCCCTCGTCGCCGCAGCAGGCGAGGCAGGTGTTGAGGCCCGCCGAGGAGCCGGAGGTGTGGAAGACGAGATCGGCATCAAGATCGGTCGGGCCGGGCTCGGCGGGCAGGAAACCGGCGCCGAACGTCGCGGCCACCGCCGCGCGGGCGGGATCGGTGTCCACCACCGTCACCTCCGCGCCGGGCAGGCGGCCGCAGAGATAGGCGACCAGCAGGCCGACGAGCCCCGCGCCCACCACCACGATGCGGTCTCCGGGACCGGAGCCGCCGTCCCACACCGCGTTGAGGGCCGTCTCCATGTTGGCGGCGAGGGTGGCGCGCCGCGCCGGCACGGCATCGGGCACCGGGGCCAGCATCTCGGTGAGCGCCACGAACCGCTCCTGATGGGGCGCGAGGGAGAAGACGCGGCGGCCGAGCAGTTCGGGCGGCCCCACTTCCACCTCGCCGACGGCGCAATAACCGTACTTCACCGGAAACGGGAACTCGCCCTCCTGCAACGGCGCGCGCATGCGCTTGCGATGGACGGGATCGGCGAGCCCGGCGGCCACCAGCCGCTCGGTACCGCGGCTGATCGCGCTGTATTCGGTGCGGACCTGCGCGGTGGCCTCGTCCACCGACGGCAGCACGCCGGGCCTCAGCTCGCTGATGCCGGGCGCGACGTACCAGAGGGCGCGGGCGAAAACCGAAGCGTGGCAAGTTGACGCAGGATGAACGGCCATGCTTTGGCTCTCGTATACGCTTGGGGTTTCGTCGCCGCGGGCCGCCGGCACCCAGGGAGCTATGCATGTCTTCAAGGTCCGGTCCACTGTCCACGCTTCCGGAGAAACCCGCACCTGCGTCGGCCACGCTGACGCCGGCTTTGATCCAGCCGCTCTCAACGCTCCGGCGGCGCCGTCTGTTCATGCTGGTCGCAAATCTGGCGACGGTGGCCCTCGTCCTCGCCGGCATGGTGGCGCTGGGCGCCCATGACGGTTTCTCGCTGGTGGATGGGCTGCTGCTGGTCTGCGCGCTCGCCATCACGCCGTGGAATTCCATCGGCTTCTGGAATGCGGCGGTGGGGCTCTATCTGCTGCACGGCCGGCGCCGGGGCGTGGAGGCGGCGGCGCCCTTCCTCGCCGCGCCTCTGCCCGAAGGGCCGATCACGGCGCGCACCGCCATCCTCCTCACCGTGCGCAATGAGGATCCCTCGCGGGCGCTGGCGCGGCTGAAGGCCGTGAAGGCGGATCTCGACCTGTCCAGCCACGGCGGCGCCTTCGATTTCCATGTGCTCAGCGACACCTCTCGGCCGGAAATCGCCGCTGCCGAGGAGGCGCTGGTGGCGGCGTGGCGGGCGCAGGAGGGGCCTTCCCGCATTTTCTACCGCCGCCGGGCCGACAATGCCGGGTTCAAGGCCGGCAACATCCGCTCCTTCTGCACGGATGCGGGCGATCGCTACGATTTCATGCTGCCACTCGATGCCGACAGCCTGATGGGGGCGGACACCATCCTCTCCATGGTGCGCCTGATGGCTGCCTATCCGCGCCTCGGCATACTGCAGAGCCTCGTGGTGGGCCTGCCCTCCCGGAGCGCGTTCGGGCGCATCTTCCAGTTCGGCATGCGCCACGGCATGCGCAGCTACACCCTCGGCGCGAGCTGGTGGGCGGGGGATTGCGGGCCGTTCTGGGGGCACAATGCGGTGATCCGCGTCGCGCCCTTCCGCGACGCCTGCCACCTGCCCGCGCTTCCCGGCGGCCCGCCGTTCGGCGGACCCGTGCTCTCCCACGACCAGGTGGAAGCGGTGCTCATGCGCCGCGCCGGCTACGAGGTGCGCGTGCTGCCGGTGGAGAGCGAGAGCTATGAGGAGAATCCGCCCGCCGCCACCGATTTCGTCGGCCGCGACCTGCGCTGGTGCCTCGGCAATCTCCAGTATCTGCGCCTGCTGACCGTGCCGGGCCTCGCCGCGAGCCTCCAGCCCATGAGCCGGTTCCAGTTGGTCTGGGCCATCCTGATGTTTGTCACGGTGCCGGCGCATCCGACGCTTCTGGCGCTGCTGCCGCTGGCGGCGGCGGAGGCGGGTCCGGCCTATCCCGCGGCGCTCGCTCTGGCGCTCTATGCCGGCATGATGGCGATGGCGCTCCTGCCCAAGCTCGCCGGCGTCGCGGACGTCCTGCTGACCTCGGGCGGCGTCGCCCGTTATGGCGGCGCGCTGCGCTTTGCGGCGTCCGTGGCGGTGGAGCTGGTGTTCTCCTTCCTGCTCAGCGCCATCACCGCCATGGCGGTGACGCTGGAGATGGTCCGCCTGCTGCTGGGCCGGGTGCGCGCATCCTGGCGCGCACAGGCGCGCGATGGCCATGGGGTGGACTTCGCCCATGCGGCGCGGGCGTTCTGGCCGCAGACGGTGTTCGGCCTCGCGGTGCTCGTCGCGCTGCTGGCGGTGCAGCCGGTGCTGGCGCTGTGGGCGGCGCCGGTTCTGGCGGGCTATGTCCTCGCCATTCCCTTCACCATGGCCACCGCCGATCCGCGCCTCGGCCGGCTCTGCGTGCGCCTTGGCCTGTGCGCGGTGCCGGAGGAGTTCCGCCCCAGCCGGGTGCAGCGCCTGCTCGCGGGCGAAAGCTTCGAGACCCGCCGGGCGGCCTGATCCGAGACGGCGCAGAAACAAAAAGGCCGGGCGCAAGCCCGGCCTTTCCTATTCTGTGCGATGGGGTGGGATCAGCGCCGGCCGAAGCCGCCGCCAAACCCGCCGCCGAAGCCACGACCACCACCACCCCAGCCGCCGCCACCGCCGAAGCGATCGCCGCCGCCGAAGCCTCCGAAGTCCCGATCGAAGCCGCCGGAGCCGAAGCTGTCGCCATGGCCATAGGCGTCGCCGCCGAAGCCGTCGCCGCCATAGCTCGACACCCGCTGGTTGCCCCAGGAGCGGGCCTGCTCCTCGTGATCGAGGCTGGAGGTGTCGCGGGTGGTGTTCTGCCAGCCGGAGGTGGTGTGCTGGCTCCAGCTGCCGTTGTCGTTGTGCTGGTAGACGTTGCCGTCGTGGTCCACCGCTACATGGCCGTTGTCCCAGGCCACCGCGTTGCCGGTCTTGGCATTGCCGGCGACGCCGCGGCTGTTGACGTTCACGTTGCCGTGGTTGTCAGTCACGCCGGTCTGGGAGGCGTGGTAGGTGCCGGTGGTGGGGTTGGCGCCGGCGGATTCACGCCCGGCGGCGGCATTGCCGGTATAGGCGTTGCCTTCTACCCCGGCGCGGCTTTCGCCGCGGGCACCGGTGGTGGGGTTGTAGCGGGCGTTCTCCCGGCCGGCGGCATAATTGCCGGAATAGGGATTGAACGCGGCGGCCGAGCGGCCGGCGAAGTTGGTGCCGTTTGCCGTGGTGCCGTGCCAGTCGCGGCCTGACCAGTCGGTGCCGTTCCAGGTGGTGCCCCAGGCGTGGTTGACGGTCGCGGCGCCGCCCCAGCGGCCATAGAGGTTGGTCTGGTTCAGGTTGGTGTAGCCCCAGTGGCCGCCCCACGGGCCGTAGGGTCCATAAGGTCCATAGGGACCATAGGGATGCCAGTAGGGACCCCAATAGGGATAGACCGCAGCGCCCCAGCCCCAGCCAGCGGCAAAGCCGAAGGCGAAGCCGGTGTCGAGGCCCAGCGCGAAGCCGGCGCCGACGCCGTAGGTGACGGGGCAGGAATACCAGTCGGCAAAGCCCACATAGCCGACGCAATTGTAGCCGGTGCCGTAGACCACCGTGCCGCCGGGCGCGACCACGACGCCCATGTAGCCGGGGGTATAGCCCACCACCACCGCGTCCGGCGTCGAGCCGTAGATGCGGACGTAGGTGACGTAGTGCATCGGCGAGGACACCGGGATGGTGTAGATCACGTCCGGCACCACATCGGCGACCCGCCAGGGGCCGGCGGGATCGACGGCCGCGAACCAGGCGCCGTTGTTGGCCGCATAGAAGCGGTCGGGGGCGAGGCGGATCACCGGCGTTGCGGTGTTCACCGCGTAGGCGAGCGCGGTGCCGCTGATGGGCTCGAACTTGGGCGCGCCCTCATAGGCGACCTTCAGCTCCACGCTGCGCTTCACGGTGGCCGTCTGCGGGATGGTGGCGGCGATGGCGGCTTCCTTCGCCTGCGGCGTGCCCGCGACGGAGACCAGCACGTTGGCCTTCGGATCGTTCGGCGAGATCTTGGAGAAGTCCTTGGGTAGCGCGTTGCTGGCGACGAAGGCCCACGGCCCCTTGAGGTCGGGCGCCTTGAACCAGCGGCCGGAGATCAGGACGTAATAGGAATTGGAGGTGGTCTCCATGAACACCGCATGATCGGCATTGTTCATGGTGAGCAGGTTGGTGCCGGCGACCGGGAGCATCTGCGGCTGGCCATCGGTCTGGATCAGCTCGGACGGCTTGGTGACGGCGATGATGGCCGGGGCCGGGTTGATGGGCTTTTTGTCGTTGTTGAGCAGCGGATCGGCCGGGGTCTCGGCGATGGCGGCCTTGCCGGCGGAGGCGAGGGCATCGGAGACCTGGGGGGTGACGATCCAGGTGCCGCCGAGGCTCGGCGTCTCGTACCAGTGGCCGGCGGCTTCCAGATGATAGGTGCCGGCATCGTCCTTCAGCAGCAGCGGGCGGGTATTGACGACCCGCTGGAAGCCGCTGACGCCCTTGATCGGGCGCAGCACCGGCTCGCCGGCGACCGGAACGAGGATCGTGGTCGTGGTGGCGAACAGAATCTGCGGCGGAGTGTTGTCCACCGGCTGGGTCTGGACCTTGGCCAGTTCCTGGTTCACCGCATAGCTCGCCTGGAGCTGGTCGAGCGGCACGGTCATGCCGTCGGGCGGCAGGCGGGTCTGGAGGGCCGAGCGGATTTCCCCCGCCTTGGCCGGCTCGGTGGGCACCTGCACGCCATCGATGGTGAAGGTGGCGAAATGAACGAGGCCGGCCGGCTTGTCGATGGCGACGCGGGTGGTGAACTTCACCATGCCGTAGGTCGGCGTCCCCGTCTTGACGCCGATGGCGACGGCGGCGCGGCCGGACATGGTGTCGCCGGTCCACACGTCGATCTGCGGCTGATAGAGCTGGAGGACCTGATTGTCGGGCAGGTCATAGACGCGCGGCCAGGTCGGCGGCGCGGAGGGCGTGGCTCCGGGCTGGGCCTGCGCCTGAGGTGTCGACTGGGGTTGCTGGGCGTCGGCCGTCGCGGTCCACAGCATCGCCGCTGCAACCAGCGCGGCGGCTGAGGCGCCGCTCCAAAGTCGCTTCATGAACTCCCTCCCTCCCGAAACACCGGGGCGCGCACACCTACCATGTTCGCAGTCGAACGTCAGCGTGGCCGGGTGGCACCTTCGGGTTGCGACGCCGGGCCGTGGCGCGCGAGGCATGAAGCTCAGCCAGCCCGGGCGCAGCTGCGCTGCCAGGAGAGGCGCGGGCCCTGCCACGACAGGCTGATGGCCTTGCGCGCCGGGCAGGCCCGCGTCGCAGTGTCTGCCCCGCCGCGATCCCAATAGTCGCGCCACTGGTAGGCGACGTTGCGTGCCACGGGCTGGTCCGCCTTCGCCATGGCGGGAGCGGCATCGCCGGGGAAGGCACGCACGAGGTCGCCGCCACCCCAGGCGGCGATGGCGATGAAGGTGGTGGCGGCAGCCGCGATCAGGGATGAGGTCTTCATGGCAGGGTCCGGGGCAGCTCGTTGTTCGACGTCGCGTGGCCGGCTTAGAACGCCGGGCCGAGGCAGGTCGTCCCCTCAATGGAGGATGTTTTCATCCTGCTTGTACGACGCCGGGGCTGAACCCGTGCCGACACGGGCCTTTACCTTCCGTTCATCTTTTCGCGAGCGCGGCACGCGATGCTGCGCCGCCGCACCTCAAAAAGGTGGGCGGGAGCGGCTGCGATTTGAAGTTCCAGTCTTGATCTCTGCCGTTAGCCGGAGTTCGCTTGGGCTGCGGCGCGCCTTCCATGCGCCGCGGGGGAGCCGGATCCGCCCGGTTTCGATCGGCCTTGGCGGTGAATTCGGCCCCAGAACCTGTGCTGGATGCGTGCCAACTGCCCGGTCGCGACGGGCGGAGGCGCGCAGGGGAGACTGGGCAATGAACAAATACGTCGCCGAGTTCATCGGAACCGCGGTACTCGTCCTTTTCGGCTGCGGCTCCGCCGTGCTCACCGGCTACGGCTCCGCGCCCATCGGGATGCTCGCCATCGCCTTCGCCTTCGGCCTCGCCGTGACTTCCATGGCCTACGGCATCGGCCATGTCTCCGGCTGCCACATCAATCCCGCCGTCACCATCGGCGTCTGGGCGGCGGGGCGCATCCCCACCTCCGAAGTTCCGAAATACTGGATCGCCCAGATCCTGGGCGGCATCGCCGGCGCCGCCATCCTGTTCATGATCGCCTCCGGCAAGCTGGCCGGCTTCGATGTGAAGACCGCCGGTCTCGGCCAGAACGGCTGGGGCGAGGGCTATATCGGCGGCTACGGCCTCGGCGCCGCGATCCTCGCCGAGCTGGTGGGCACCTTCGTGTTCCTGGTGGTGATCCTCGGCTCCACCTCCAAGGCGGGCATCACCCAGGCGGCGGGCCTCGCCATCGGCCTGTCGCTGGTGATGATCCACATCGTCTTCATTCCCGTGACCGGCGTGTCGGTGAACCCCGCCCGCTCCATCGGCCCGGCCTTGTTCGCGGGCGGCAAGGCCATTTCCCAGCTCTGGCTGTTCATCGTGGTGCCGCTCATCGGCGCCTATCTCGCCGGCCTGCTGTTCAAGCTGAAGGTGCTGGAGGACTGATCCAGCCGCGGGCATAAAAAGGGGGCGCGCCGGTAAGGCGCGCCCCCTTTCCGTTTGCCGGGTCAGGGCTCCCGGCAAACCCCCGCTACGGGATCACGTCACTCGGCCGGTCACTTATTCCGCTGCCACCGGGCCGGCCGGGTTCTTCTGCTGCTGCGCCGTCTCCGCCGCCTTGGCGCGGGTCTCGTGCTCCAAAGCCGCCTTCACCCCCGCCCCGTAGTCGGGATGGACCTTGGTGAAGAGCGCGATCTGGCGGTCGGCGATCTCCTGCGGGATGCCGTACATGCCCGCCGCGAGGTTGTTGAAGAGGCGCTGGCGCTGGCCGGCGTCGAACAGCTCGAACAGGGCGCGGGGCTGGGAGAAGTCGTCATTGCCGATGCGGTGGCTGTAGCGCTCGGCATCGCCCGAGATCTTCAGCGGCGGCTCGGCATATTTGGCGTCCTCGGCGGCGCCGTTGAACGAGTTGGGCTCGTAATAGGCGTCGGTACTCCCGGTCATCTGCGGGAAGAACCGCATGGCGCCGTCCTTGTGGTAGTGGTGCACCGGGCACTTGGCGGCGTTCACCGGCAGGTGCTCGTAATGCGTGCCCAGGCGATAACGGTGGGCGTCCGCATAGGAGAAGATACGGGCCTGCAGCATCTTGTCCGGTGAGAAAGAGATGCCGGGCACGATGTTGGACGGCGAGAAGGCCGCCTGCTCGATCTCGTTGAAATAGTTCTCCGGATTGCGGTTCAGCTCCATGACGCCGATGTCGATGGGCGGATACTCGCCGTGCGGCCACACCTTGGTGAGGTCGAACGGATTGTAGGAGGTCTTCTCCGCATCCATCTCCGGCATCACCTGCACCTGCACCTTCCACTTGGGGAATTCGCCGCGCTCGATGGCGGTGAACAGGTCCTCCTGCGTGGATTCGCGGGTGCGGCCGACCACCTCGGTGGCCTCGCCATTGGTCCAGTGCTTGTGGCCCTGCAGGGTCTTGAAGTGGAACTTCACCCAGAAACGCTCGCCCGCCTCGTTGATGAAGGAATAGGTGTGGGAGCCGTAGCCGTTCATGTTCCGCACGCCCACGGGCAGGCCGCGGTCGGAGAACAGGATCGTCACCTGGTGCAGGCTCTCCGGCGAGAGGGACCAGAAGTCCCACATGGCGGTGGGAGAGCGCAGATTGGTCTTGGGATGGCGCTTCTGGGTGTGGATGAAGTCCGGAAACTTGTAGGCATCGCGGACGAAGAAGACCGGCGTGTTGTTGCCCACGAGGTCCCAGTTGCCCTCGGGCGTGTAGAACTTCAGCGCGAAGCCGCGCACGTCGCGCTCGGCATCCGCCGCGCCGAGTTCGCCGGCCACCGTGGAGAAGCGGGCGATCATCGGCGTCTGCGCGCCGGGCTGGAGCGCCTTCGCCTTGGTGTATTTCGAGATGTCCCCGGTGATGGTCAGCGTGCCATGGGCGCCCCAGCCCTTGGCGTGCACCACGCGCTCGGGAATGCGCTCGCGGTTCTGGTGGGCGAGCTTCTCCAGGAGTTGGTAGTCCTGCATCAGCACCGGGCCGTGCGGGCCGGCGGTGAGCGAATTCTGGTTGTCGGCGATGGGATTGCCGGCGGTGGTGGTGAGGGTGGGTCGCGTCATGAAGGGCTCCCTGCTTGGACCCGCGCCGTGACGGCGGCGGATCAACCGGGGCGCAGGATGGGCGTGAGTTGGAATAAGCACAAATCAGATTGCATTGAGTTTTCGATAAGGTAATCTTATCAGGTGCTATCCACCCGTCAGCTCCGCTACTTTGACGCCCTTGCCCGCCACCGCCATTTCGGCCGCGCGGCAGAGGAATGCGCTGTCACCCAGCCGGCCCTCTCCATGCAGATCCGCGAGATGGAGGAGATGCTCGGTGTCCGTCTCGTCGAGCGGGGGCGGAGCGGTGTGCGGCTGACGCCGGTGGGGGAGGAGGCGGCATCGCGCGCCCGCGGCGTGCTCGCGGCCCTCGCCGACATGGAACGCACCATCCGCGATCGCGGGCGCCTGCTGGAAGGGCGGATGCGGCTCGGCGTCATCCCCTCCATCGCGCCCTATCTCCTGCCGCGCCTGCTGCCGGAGATGGCGGGCCGCTGGCCGGGCGTCGAGATTGCGCTCCGGGAGAGCCAGACCGAGCAATTGGTGAACGACCTCGCCCATGGTGACCTCGACCTCGTCATCCTTTCCTTGCCGGTGGAGCACCCGGCGCTGGAGACCAAGGCGCTGTTCGAGGACCCGTTCCTGCTCGCCGTTCCCGAAAGTTCGGCGGATTTTCCGGGCGAGACCGCCGCCGCCGAGGACATCCTTGCCGCCGACCTCCTGCTGCTGGAGGACGGCCACTGCTTCCGCGACCAGGCGCTCAACGTCTGCCGCAAGGTGGATGCCCGCCAGTTGCGGCGCTTCGGCGCCTCCAGCCTGTCGACGCTGGCCCAGCTGGTCGCCAACGGGCAGGGCGTGACGCTGCTGCCGCAGATGTTCGTTGCGTCAGAGGGCGGGCGCATCCCGCGCGTGCGGCTGCTGCGCTTTCCCGGTCCCGCTCCGTCCCGCACCATCGGCCTCGTCTGGCGGCGCACTTTGCCGTTCCGCGACGACGTGGAGCAGGTCGCCGCGATGGTCCGGGCCTGCCGCCCGGCTGTGCAAGACGGCGAAGACCGGCGCTCTGCCTTGCTTTGACCCGCGTTCGCGGCTAAGCCCCGCGCAAAGACGGGGATCCTATGGCTCAGGACGGACTTTCCTACCGCGACGCGGGCGTGGACATCGATGCGGGCAACCGCCTGGTCGATCTCATCAAGCCGCTGGTGAAGGCCACCGCCCGGCCGGGCGCCGACGCGGACATCGGCGGCTTCGGCGGCGTGTTCGACCTGAAGGCGGCGGGATTTGCCGATCCCCTCCTCATCGCCACCACCGACGGCGTGGGCACCAAGCTCAAGATCGCCATCGATACCGGCGTGCACGACACCATCGGCATCGACCTCGTGGCCATGTGCGTCAACGATCTCGTGGTGCAGGGCGCCGAGCCGCTGCTGTTCCTCGATTATTTCGCCACCGGACGCCTCGCGCCGGAGGTGGGCGCCCACATCGTCGCGGGTATCGCGCGCGCCTGCAAGGCGGCCGGCTGCGCCCTCATCGGCGGCGAGACGGCCGAGATGCCGGGCATGTATCGGGATGGCGACTATGACCTCGCCGGCTTCTCCCTCGGCGCGGTCGAGCGCACCGAGCTGCTGCCGCGCAAGGATGTGGGGCCGGGCGACGTGATCCTCGGCCTCGCCTCGGACGGCGTGCATTCCAACGGCTATTCGCTGGTGCGCCGCATTGTCGAGCGCTCCGGCCTCGCTTGGACCGACGATGCGCCCTTCCACAAGGGCCAGACCCTCGGCGCGGCGCTGCTCACCCCCACGCGGCTCTATGTGAAGAGCGTGCTCTCCGTCATCCGCGGGACCGGCGCGGTGAAGGCCCTGGCCCATGTCACAGGCGGCGGCATCACCGAGAACCTGCCACGCGTGCTGCCGGCCGGCACCATCGCCCGCATCGATCTTTCCAACCTCATCGTCCCCCCGGTCTTCCGCTGGCTCGCGAGCGTTGGCGCGGTGGCGCCCGAGGAAATGCTGCGCGCCTTCAACTGCGGCGTCGGCATGGCCGTGGTGGTCCCCGTGGAGCGCGAGGAAGAGGTGGCGGACGCCTTCGCCGCCGCAGGCGAGACGGTGATCCGCCTTGGCGTCATCGAGCCAGGCACCGGCGCGGCCCATGTGGTCTATGACGGGGCCGCTGACTTCGGGTTCGCGTCATGAGCGAGGCGGCGCCGAAACGCACCGCGATCCTCATCTCCGGCCGCGGCTCCAACATGGCTGCTTTGGTGAAGGCCGCCGAGGCGCCGGATTTTCCGGCCGAGATCGCGCTGGTCCTTTCCAACCGCGAGGACGCCGCCGGCCTCGACTTCGCCAAGGAGCACGGCGTGCCCACCCTCGTGCTGTCGCACAAGGGCTATGCCGACCGCCTCGCCTTCGACGCGGCCCTCGACGCCTATCTGAAGGCCGAGGGCATCGAGATCGTCTGCCTCGCCGGCTTCATGCGCCTTCTGACCCCGTGGCTGGTGGAGCGCTGGCGCAACCGGATGATCAACGTCCACCCCTCGCTCCTGCCGAGCTTCAAGGGCCTGCACACCCATGAACGGGCGCTGGAGGCGGGGGTGCGCTTCCACGGCTGTACCGTCCATTTCGTGCGCGCCGAGATGGACGAGGGGCCGATCATCCTGCAGGCCGCCGTGCCGGTGGAAGCCGACGACACGCCGGACGCCCTTGCCGCCCGCGTGCTGGCGCAGGAGCATGTGATCTATCCCAAGGGACTGGAGCTTCTGGCCGCCGGCCGGCTGAAGGTCGCCGACGAGCGGGTGGAGATCACTGGCGCCAAAGGCGGGCTGCCGCCGCTGGTTTCGCCGGGGGTTTAATTCTCCCGGGCGGGTGCCCGCTGTCCACAGTGCTGGCGCTCCTGAGACAGGCCGAGGCGTGAGAGCCTCACGCCTCGATCTTCACCACCCGCACCTTGTTGTCGTGAAACGCGGCGCCGCCCACCGGCGCCACCGGGTCGGCCCCCGTCAGCGTGTTGATCCCCCGCCCGCCGCGATGGGCGCCGGACGGCTGTATCTGCTCGGAGACGACGACGCCGCGCCTCAGCCCGTCGAACAGGCGGACGCGCAGCTCCACCCGTCCGCGCGGGTTCTCCACCGCGACCAGATCGTCCTCGGCCACGCCCAGCCTCTCCGCGTCATCGGGATGGACCAGCAGCGAGGGCGCGCCCTCCTTCTCCTGCGAGGTGGGCGTTTCGGTGAAGGAGGAATTGAGGAAGTTGCGGGCCGGCGCCGTCACGAGGCGGAAGGGATGGACCTCGTCCGCCTCCTCGATCACCGCCCAATGGTCGGGCAGGGCCGGCATGTCCGTCACCGGGCCGAACTTGCCCGGCGCGGGGAAGGAGAGGTTCGCCCAGTCCACCGCGAAGTGGAAAAGTTTGTCGCGATGGCCGAAGCCATCGAGGAAATGGGCGGCGCGGAAGTCTTGGCCCACGTCCATAAAGCGGGCCGCCTCCAGTGCTTCCACCGGCCCCCGTCCGCTCTCGCGCAGGGTCCAGTCGATCAATTCGCGGGCGGTCATGGCGAAGCCGGGATGCTCGGCGCCGAGGCGTGATGCCAGAGCGCAGATCACGTCGTGGTTGGTGCGGCACTCGCCCGGCGGCTCGACGATCTTGGTGCCGATCTGGATGTGGGGATGCCCGCCCGCGCCGTAGATGTCGTCATGCTCGGTGAACATGGTGGCCGGCAGCACGATGTCGGCCATCCGGGCCGTATCGGTCATGAACTGCTCGTGGACCGCGACGAACAGATCCTCCCGCGCGAAGCCGCGCTTCACCTTCTCCTGCTCGGGGGCGACGGCGACCGGATTGGTGTTCTGGATGAGGAGCGCCGCCACCTTGCCGCCGCCGGCCAGCGCATCCGTTTCGCCCATCAGGATGGGGCCGATGCGGGACTGGTCGAGGGCGCGCACGGTGGGATCGAGCCGGTCGAGCCCCTCGATCATCTTCTTGCGCCAGCCATAGGTGCCGGACATGGAATGCAGCGCGCCGCCACCGAGATGCTGCCAGCTTCCGGCCACCACCGGGATGGACGCCACCGAGTGCATGTTCACCGCGCCGTTGCGGCTGCGGGAGAAGCCATAGCCGATGCGGAAATAGGAGGCGGGCGTCGTGCCCACGAGCCGCGCATAGGCCTCGATCTCGTCCACCGGCAGGCCGCAGAGCGCGGAGGCCCATTCCGGCGTGCGGGTGGCGAGATGCGCCTCCAGCGCGGCGGCGTCGCGGGCGTAGCGCTCCAGATAGGCGCGGTCGGCCAGGCCGTCGCGGAAGAGCACGTGCATCACCGCGCAGGCCAGCGCGCCGTCGGTGCCGGGGCGGATGAGGAGGGGAATGTCCGCCTGCTCCATGGTGGGCGTGCGATAGACATCCACCACCGCGATCTTCGCGCCGTGCTTCTTCCGGGCGTGGATGGCATGGGTCATCACATTGACCTGGGTGGACACCGCATTGGTGCCCCACAGGGTGATGAGGCCGGAAGAGGCCATCTCGCGCGGGTCCACGCCGGATATCTGGCCGGCGCCGGCCATGTAGCCGCTCCAGGCGGGATTGACGCAGATGGAGGAGAAGAAGCGCGAATAGCGCTTCACATGGGTCAGCCGGTTGATGCCGTCACGCATCACGAGGCCCATGGTGCCGGCATAATAGTACGGCCAGACGGACTCCGCCCCGTGCTCGCGCTCGGCCTTCAGGAGGCCTTCGGCCACCCGGTCCAGCGCCTCGTCCCACGAAATGCGGGTGAACTGTCCCGAGCCCTTGGGGCCGGTGCGCAGCAGGGGATGGGTCAGGCGGTCCGGATGGTTCGCCCGCTCGGCGTAGCGGGCGACCTTCGCGCAGATGACGCCGGCGGTATAGCGCTGGTCCTTGGAGCCGTGCACCCGGCCGATGCGGCCGTCGGCCATCACGTCCACCTTCAGGGCGCAGACGGACGGGCAGTCATGGGGACAGACGGACGGGTGGGTCGCAACCGGACTGTGGGCGGTGTGCGAAACGGTCGGGGCATGGAGGTTCATGGCCCCGAGACAATAAAGGGGGCGACGCGTTCCGTCGCCCCCTTTTCAGGTCTTGCGTCAGGAGCGGCTCAGGCGCCGTGCCCGGCCTCGGCGGCGCGGTTGCGCTCCCGGTTGCGCAGGACGTAGCCGAGCCCCGGCACGAAGAGGGCTCCGATGGTGCTGGCAACATAGTGGGGCAGGGCGGCCGGGTGCAGCCCGTCCTCCGCCACCTTAACCAGCGCCGGGTTGATGTGCTGCAGGTAGCTGAGCGCCATCACGTCGCCCACCAGCATCTCCCCCGCGATCCAGCCGAGCAGCGCCGCGCCGGCCCAGATGAGGATGGGGAAGCGCGTGAGCAGCGAGAGCAGCAGCTGCGAGCCGAAGATGATGAGCGGAATGGTCAGCAGCAGGCCGAATACGAACAATTCCCAGTGCCCGCGGGCGGCGGCGGCGATGGCCACCACATTGTCGAGGCTCATGACCGCGTCGGCGATGGCGATGGTGCGCACCGCCTTCCACAGGCTGTCCGAAGCGGCCACCTCGTGGGCATCGCCGCCGTTGTCGGTGACGAGCTTGATGGCAATCCAGAACAGCAGGAGGCCGCCCACCACCTTCAGGAACGGCACGCCGAGCAAGTAGGACACCGCCAGCGCGAACAGGATGCGCAGGCCCACCGCTGCGCCAGCCCCGAGCAGGATGCCCCATTTGCGCTGTTTCGCCGGCAGCGAGCGGCAGGCCAGCGCAATCACCACCGCATTGTCGCCGGACAGGAGCAGGTCGATCCAGATGATCTGCAGAAGGGCGACCCAGAAGGTCGGCGCGGTGAAATCCATCGTCCACTCCATGGGGTGCAGGCGGGTAATACGGCGGGGCCCTCGGGTTTGGGCGCGCCGCAGTTATTATTACGTTACGTCATGTTGATGACGCAGCAGAACTTCCGTTACGTCAATTAAGGGGCAGAAAAAAGGGGCCGGATGCGGCCCCTTTCGTCTCGATCGTCTCAGGCTGCGAGGTCGTCGTGGGCGTGCGCGCGCCGACCCTTGTACCAGCGCAGGGCCAGCGCGAGGCCGACCACAAGCGCGGCACCTCCAGCCGAAACGATGCGGTGGAGGTGATGGGTGGTCTCTTCGCCCAGGCGCTCGATGATGGCCACATCGCCGAGCAGCATGTCGCCGGCGACCCAGCCGAGCAGCGCCGCGCCGGCCCAGACCAGCAGCGGGAAGCGGTTGATGAGAGCCATCACCAGCGAGGAGCCGGCGATGATGAGCGGAATGGAGATGGCGAGGCCGAAGACCAGCAGGAACCAGTCGCCGTCGGCGATGGCGGCCACGGCCACCACGTTGTCGAGGCTCATGACGATGTCGGCCACCGCCACCGTGCCCACGGCCTTCCAGAGGTTGTCGCTGGATTGAATGGCCTCTTCGCCGCCTTCGTCAGGACTGGCGAGATCCACCGCGATCCACATGAGGGCGAGGGAGCCCACGAGCTTCAGCCACGGCAAGGCCAGAAGTGTCGCGACGATGCCGGTGAAGATGATGCGCAGGCCGACGGCCACGCCGGCACCGAGGATGATGCCCGTACGGCGCACCTTCTCCGGCAATGAGCGGCAGGCGAGGGCAATCACCACCGCGTTGTCGCCGGACAACAGGACGTTGATCCATATGATCTGGAGCAGTGCCAGCCAGAGCACTGGTGAATCGAGCGACATGATCCCTACCCCGGGCCATTAGAGCGTCAGCGTCACCGCGAGATTGTATTCTGCGTCTGGTGCGCCGTATTTTGGATTTTGACGCTACGTTATTCTGCCGGAAGGGAACGCTCAACAAAAACCGGACGCCGCGGCGCACAAATTCGATCGCGCGCCGCGGAATCCTAATCAAATACCAGTTCAGCCGACGATTTCATTGCCGGAGAAGAACTGGGCGATCTCCACCTTCGCATTGTCGGTGCTGTCGGAGCCGTGGGCGGAATTCGCCTCGATGGACTCGGCGAACAGCTTGCGGATGGTGCCCTCGGCGGCGTTCGCCGGGTTGGTGGCGCCCATCACTTCACGGTACTTGGCGACGGCGTTCTCGCCTTCAAGAACCTGCACCACCACCGGGCCGGAGGTCATGAAGGCCACGAGGTCGCCGAAGAAGGGGCGCTCCTTGTGGACGGCGTAGAAGGTCTCGGCCTCCTCGCGCGTCATGCGGATGCGCTTCTGGGCCACGATCTTGAGGCCTGCATTCTCGATGACGGCATTGATGGCGCCGGTGAGGTTCCGACGCGTGGCGTCGGGCTTGATGATCGAGAAAGTGCGCTCGATCGCCATGGGGGACCGTCCTGTCTGTTCATGGAAAAGGAATGCCGCGAGCATCCCGCGGATGGCGCGGCTCTTAGCAGGGGGGCGCCCAAGGGGCAAGGGAAGGGGCGAAATGCCCCGCCCTCAGCGGTCCTTCAGCACCCCGTCGATGGCCCGCTCCACCGCGGCGGAGGCATCGAATGCCACCGGCACGCCGAGCACCCGCGGCCAGAACAGCGGCTCCTTGATGGCCCCTAGGAATTGCGCCGCCGCCAACTGCGGATCGCTGGTGGCGAGGCGGCCTTCCCCGGCGAGGGTGGCGAAATAGGCGCCGAGGCCCTTCAGAGCCGGCTCCTTGCCCACGGCGAAATAGGCTTGCGACAGTTCCGGGAAGCGCGGCGCCTCGGCGATCACCAGCCGCAGCAGCGGCACAACGTCCGGCCGCTCCCAATGCTCGGTGAGGCGCCCCACATAGGCGCGCAATACCGCTCGGGGATCGCCGGCGGCGTCGCCGGGCAGCATGGGCGCGCGGGTGAAGTGGGACCAGGCGTCGTCGATGACCGCGGCGAACAGCTCGGCCTTGCCGGGAAAGTGCTGGTAGAGCGTGCGCTTGGAAACGGGGGCGGCCGCCGCGACGGCGTCCATGGAGGTGCCCTCATAGCCTCGCTCCAGAAACAGCCGGCGCGCGGCGGCGCGGATGCGCGGCACGGTGGTGCGGCGGTCGCGCCCCTTGCGGGCATCAGCCGGTGCGAAATCGGACGCGGCGCCCGGCACGGGCGGCGGGGAGGGACTGTCGCTTGACATAAGTACACTATACGGTGTAGTTTACATTCATGGCCAGCGCGGGTCCGCCTGGCTGTACCCTTGTTTCCCCTTCATATGAGGTCCCCCATGGACCATCGCTCCCTCGGTCGCTCGGGTCTGTCCGTGTCCGCCATCGGTCTCGGCTGCATGGGCATGTCTGAATTCTATGGGCCGAGCGACGACGAACAGTCGCTCGCGACCCTAGCAGCCGCTCTCGACCTCGGCATAAATTTCTTCGACACGGCCGACATGTACGGCGTCGGCCACAACGAACGCCTGCTCGGCCGCTTCCTGAAAGGGCGCCGCGATCAGGTCATCCTTGCCACCAAGTTCGGCAACGTGCGCGGCCCCAATGGCGAGCGCCTCGGCGTCTCCGGCACGCCGGACTATGTGCGCTCCGCCTGCGACGCCAGCCTCGAACGGCTCGGCATCGACACCATCGACCTCTATTACCAGCACCGCGTGGACCCCAAGACACCCATCGAGGAGACGGTGGGGGCCATGAAGGGGCTGGTGGAGGCCGGCAAGGTGCGCTTCCTCGGCCTCTCCGAATGCTCGGTGGCGACGCTGCGCAAGGCGCACGCGGTGCATCCCATCTCTGCGGTGCAGATCGAATATTCGCTGTGGAGCCGTGATCCCGAAGAGGAAATGCTGGCGGCCTGCCGCGAGCTTGGCGTCGCCTTCGTCGCCTATTCCCCGCTCGGCCGGTCCTTCCTGACCGGGGCGGTGACGAGCCCCGATACGCTCGCCGCCGACGATTTCCGCCGTGCCAATCCCCGGTTCAGCGGCGATGCGCTCAAGGCCAACCTCACGCTGGTGGAGGCCCTGAAGGACTTCGCCGCGGCGAAGGGCGCCACCAGCGCGCAGATCGCCTTGGCCTGGATCCTCAACAAGCAGGACAACGTGATCCCGATCCCCGGAACGCGGCGGCAGAAGTATCTGGAGGAGAACGTGGCTGCGACCCGCATCCGCCTCTCGCTGGAGGAGGTCGCCACCCTCGACGCGCTCTTCGCACCCGAGGCCGTGGCTGGCACCCGCTATCCCGAGGCCGCCATGGCCATGCTCAATCTCTGACGCCGGACGTCTGATCCGCCCGCGATTCTTGAAGGCCCGCGACCTGTTCGCGGGCCTTTCCTGTTCCCATGGGGAAAGTTTCTGGGTGGCCGCCGCGCCGGGAGGTTCACAGTCTCGATTTCACATGCTAGACACGGTGCATGTGAATATAACATTTCATCATATGTGAAATGTGAAATCGGGAGCACGTTCCATGATCACCCGCCGCGCCCTCCTCGCCACCGCGCTCGCCGGCGCGGCCGCGGCCCCGTTCGGCGCCGCGCCGTCGCTGGCCCAGCAGGGGCCGAACACGCTGCTGAACGTCTCCTACGACATCTCCCGCGAGCTGTTCACGGCCATCAACGCCGAGTTCATCCCGTACTGGAAGGAGAAGACCGGCCAGCAGCTGACGGTGAACCAGAGCCACGCCGGCTCGTCGCGGCAGGCCCGCGCGGTCATCGAGGGGCTGGAGGCGGATGTGGTCACCTTCAACCAGGTGATCGACGTGGATACCCTCGCGAAGGCCGGCTATGTGGCCAAGGACTGGGCGAAGAAGTTCCCCAATTCGGCCTCGCCCTATTATTCCTTCCCGGCCTTCCTCGTGCGCGCGGGCAACCCGAAGAACATTAAGGACTGGTCCGATCTCGTCCGCGACGACGTGAAGGTGATCTTCCCGAACCCCAAGACCTCGGGCAACGCGCGCTACACCTATCTTGCCGCCTATGCTTATGCGCTGGAGCAGAACAAGGGTGACGCCGCCAAGGCGGATGCCTTCGTGAAGAAGCTGCTGGCCAACGTGCCGGTGTTCGACACCGGCGGCCGCGCCGCCACCACCACCTTCGTGGAGCGCGACACGGGCGACGTGCTGGTGACGTTCGAGGCCGAGACCCGCACCATCGAGGGGCTCTATCCCGACAAGAAGCTCCTCACCGTCGTGCCGTCCGTGAGCCTGCTGGCGGAGTTCCCGGTGGCGGTGGTGGACAAGGTGGTGGACAAGCGCGGCTCCCGCGCCTCGGCCACGGCCTATCTCGAGTTCCTCTATTCCCCCGCCGGCCAGACGGTGGCGGCGAAGGCCTTCCACCGCGTGGTGGACCCCAAGGTGGTCGCTGAGTTCAAGGACCAGTTCCCGCCCATCCGCTTGGTGAAGGTGGAGGACGTGTTCGGCGGCTGGGAGAAGGTGCAGGCCACCCATTTCGCTTCCGGTGGCAAGCTCGACAGCCTGTTCGTGGGAAAATGACCGTGTGACGCGTCGGGCGCGGGGCGCCGCGCCGTGTCGTATTCCCGCCAGTCCGGCACCCCGCGCCGGCGCCCCTCCAGGGCGCCGGCGCTTCTGCATCTGCTATTCCCTTGAACGGCCGAAGCTTTCCGATGGCTTTGATGGGACGGCATGCAATTTGAATGGCTCCAGGGAACGCCCACCGAGCCGCGAGCCGTCATGTCCGAAGCCGCCGAAGTCGAAGTCCTCGATATCCCGCAGGTCTACACCCACCACGTCTTCTGCTGCTTCACCCAGCGGCCGCCGATGCATCCGCGCGGCTCCTGCGGGGCGAACGGTGCGCAGCCCTTGTGGGAGCGTCTGGGCAAGAAGCTGGAAGCCTCCGGCCGCCGCGACATCGCCATGACGTCCTCCGGCTGCCTGAGCTTCTGTCAGGCGGGTCCGATCATGGTCGTCTATCCCCAGGGCATCTGGTACACGCCCAAGACCCCCGAGGACATCGACGAGATCGTCACCGAGCATCTCCTCGGCGGCAAGCCGGTGGAGCGGCTCATCATCGTTCCCCGCATCTGAAAAGTCTGCGGGCAACTTCCTCACTGCTGTCATCTCCCGCCTTGTGCGGGCGATCCACGGTCGGGCCGGGACGGTTTTCCGGCAATCCGGACAGGCGGAGATGTGGATCCCCCGGACGAGCCGGGGGATGACGGCGGTCTCAGGCCGAAGGCCGAAGCAAGCCCGCGCGCCTCACGCCTTGGCGGGATCGGCGAGGCAGAAGGTGAGGCGCACGCAGGTGCCGCGCTCGCGCGGGTCGAATGTCGGCTCGCAGCCGAGCTTCATGGACATGGCCTTGACGATGCGGTTGCCGAGGCCCGTGGACATCGCCGGCTTTTCCGGCGAGATGCCGGCGCCATCGTCTTCCACGGTGAAGTCGAGCCGGTCCCCCATGCGCTTCAGCGTCACCCGCACCGGCCCCTCGCCGTCGGGATATGCGTATTTCATGGCGTTGATGACGAGCTCTGTGGCGATGATGCCCAGCGCCACGCCGCGATCGGGGTCGATGTGGATGGGGTCCGCATCGTAGGTGAGGGTGATGCCGCCGTGCTCCCGGTGCGCCGACACCTGAAGGTCGTCCAGCAGCGAGCCGATATACTGGTCGAGCGCAACGGTGGCGATCTGGTCGGAGGTGTAGAGGCGCCGGTGCACCTGCGCCACGGCGGAGACGCGGTTGCGGGCGGAATTCAGCGCTTCCTTCACCCGCGGCTCATCGGTGGCGCCGGCCTGCACGTTGAGCAGAGAGACGATGATCTGCAGCGAGTTGCCGACGCGGTGGTTCATCTCGCGCAGCAGCAGCGCGCGCTCGGCGGCCAGCGCCTCGAACCGGTCGCGGGCGGCGCGGATCTCGGCCTCCGCCGCCTCGTGGGCGCGGCGCATGCGCACCTGCTCCACCGCCAGCACGAACGCGGCGCGCAGCAGTTCGATGAAGTCGGCCTGCACCTCCTTCACCACATAGTCGGCCGCGCCCGCCTTGAGGGCGGCGACCGCAAGCCGGCCGTCCTGCGCGCCGGTGACGTAGACCACCGGCGGGGCGTTTTCGAGGGCGCGGATGGCGCGCAGGGTGGCCATGCCGTCCTGCCCCGGCATGTAGTGGTCGAGGGCAACCACGTCGAACCGCTCGGTGCCGAGCCGGGCCAGCCCGTCCTCGCCCGACAAGGCCGGCACCACCTCGAAGCCGAGGCGGCCGAGCTGGAGCTGCACCAGCCGGCCGAGGGCCGGATCGTCGTCCACGTAGAGCACGCGCAGCGGCAGCGGCGGGTCGGTTGCCGCGTCCTGTTGAACTGCCAGAGGGTCGGACACGGCGCATTCCATCAATCGGTCTCCGGCACCTGGATGACGGAAAAGAACAGGCCAAGCTGCCGGATCGCGTTGGCGAAATTCTCGTAATTGACCGGCTTCGTCACATAGACATTGGCGCCGAGGTCATAGCAGCGCTGGATTTCCACCTTGTCGTCGGTGGTGGTGAGCACCACCACGGGCGAGCGCTTGAGATGCTCGTTCTGCTTGATGCGGCCAAGAATCTCGACGCCGGTCATGTCGGGCAGGTTGAGATCGAGCAGCACGAGGAGCGCGCGCCCGCTGCTTTCCCGCCCGCTGCCGTCGGCACCGAACAGGAAATTGACGGCGCTGGTGCCGTCCCTGAAGGCGACGATCTCGTTGTTCACGCCAGCGCGCCGGATGTTCTTCTCGATGAGGCGGGCGTGGCCCTCGTCGTCCTCGATCATGATGATGGTGACGTGTTCAACCATGGTCCTTCTTTCCGGTCTCCGTGGGCAGGCGGCGCGGCACCGTCACCTTGAAGGTGGAGCCTTCGCCCAGCTTGGAATCGAGGGAGATGAGGCCGCCCATGCGCCGCACCAGCGCGCGCACATGGGCAAGGCCGATGCCTTCGCCGGGGCGGTCCTGCCGGCCCGAGCGGCGGAACAGCTCGAACACCCGGCCGCGATCCTTGGGATCGATGCCACGGCCATTGTCCTGAATGACGAAGGTGACGAAGCCGGGCGTATCCACCGCGCTCACCTCCACGCGGAGCGGCACGTCGTCCCGCCGATACTTGAAGGCGTTGTCGAGGAGGTTGGTGAAGATCTGCTCCAGCGCCATCCGGTCCGACTGGATTACCGGCAGGCGCTTGATGACGATCTCCCCGCCGGCCTCGTGCATCTGGTGGGTCATGCTGTCCCGCAGCGAGGCGAAAAGCTGGCCCATATCCACGTCCACCGGCATGAACTCCTTCCGGCCTTCGCGCGACAAGGCGAGAATGGCGTGGATGAGCCGGTCCATGCGGGTGATGGACGTCTTGATGAAGCCGAGCGCCTCCTCGAAATCAGCGGCGAGCTGTGCATCGGTCTCCGGCGCTTCGCCGGCCTGCGCCCTCAACTGGGCGAGGCGCTCGAACAGGTCGCCGCGCATGGCCTCGATCTCGCTGGTGAAGCCCATGATGTTGACGAGGGGCGAGCGCAGATCGTGGCTGACGATGTAGGCGAAGCTCTGGATCTCGTCGTTGGCTTCCTTGAGGTTGGCGGTGCGCTCGGCGACGCGCTTCTCCAACCCCTGGTTGGCGGCCTCCAGCTCGCGCTGCGCCGCCTGCAAGGCGCCGACCTGGCGGCGATTGAGGGTGAGGGCGATGGCGCCGAGGACCAGCACCACCGCAAGGCCGGCCAGGCTGACCACGGTGAGCCAGACCGTGCTGTCGTGGGAGGCGTCGGTCCGCTCGTCGAGCAGCTCGGTCTCCGCCGCCTTCATCTCCACCAGCAGCGTACCGAGGCGGGTCATGGCGCCCTCGGTGCGATCCGCCCGGAGGTCGGCGGTGGCGCCCTCCAGATCGCCCGCGGTCCTGAGCGCCATGGACCGCTCGTAGGACGCAAGGCGTTCGGCGATCAGGGTGCGGGCCTCCGCGACGCGTTGCTGCTGATCGGGATTATCGGCGGTGAGGGCGCCGATCTGTTCGAGCGTCGGCCCGGTCTGGGCCTTTGATTGCTCATAGAAGCGGGCGAAACCCTCGCGTCCGGTGATCAGGTAGCCGCGTTCGGCACTTTCCGTGCGGCGGATGAGGACCTGCAATTGGGAAACGGCGTTCATCACCTGAAGCGTATGGGCGACGCTCTCCGCATCCGACCGCGCGCGGTGGATGAGGGAGATAGACGACGCGCTGATGGCGACGAGGATGGCGAAGCCGAGCAGCAGGAGCAGCGTCGGGCCCGGTGTCGCGAAGCGGCGTTGCCAGGGGCGTGGGGCGGTTTCGGTGAGGGTGGCCGTCATGACGGGGTACCAACGGGCGGAATGGGAAGGCGCGCGCGCCAATGCGCCCGCCCGCCGAACGTGCCCGAGCGGGCCTGAACCGTGCCGCGCGCGGAAGCCGCCTCACCGAGGGCGCGAGCCGCCCATTGTCCCATTTCGTCCCGCCTCTCCGACGGCGCGGTAACAAGAAACCTCTACGGGATCAATCCGCGCCCGCTCAAGGTGTGATAAGTGCGGACTCGCTTGAAGGTTCCCCGCGTTAGCGCTTGGATGCGGCTTGAACGTCGCTTTTTTGAAGACGGAGTATCATGCCGGTCACACTCCCCGGCCGCCGACCCGACGAGGCCTCTGCCACAGCAGAGCCTGCCGACGAGGTCGCGGCCTATCTTTCCACCTACGGCGAGCCGGAGGTGGTGGAAGTGCTTCTGCCCGACACGTCCGCGGTGCTGCGCGGCAAATGGATCCCCGGCCGGTCCATCACCAAGATCTGGAAGGACGGGGTGGCCATCCCGCTCTCCATCTTCGGCCTCGACATCTGGGGCTGCGAGGTGGAGGCCACCGAGATCCACCTGGAGACCGGCGACAAGGACGGCCTGTGCTGGCCGGTGGCGGGCACGCTGAAGCCGGTGCCCTGGGCGCCGCGGCCCACCGCGCAGGTGCTCATCACCATGCATGAGCCCGATGGCTCGGCCAAAGGCGCGCCGTGGAAGCTTGATCCGCGCCAGCAACTCGCCGGTATCGTGGACCGCTTTACCGCGCGGGGCCTCGCCCCCTGCGTCGCCTTCGAGCTGGAATTCTATCTGCTGAAGCCGTCCGACGTGCCCGGCGCGCCGCCGGAGCCGGTGTTCCCCGTCACTGGGCAGGCGCGGCAGAACATGTATTCCATGTCGGACCTCGACGCCTTTGCGCCGGTGCTGCATGACATGCGCGCAGCCTGCGAGCAGCAGGGCCTGCCGGCCGATACGGTGATTTCCGAGGCCGCGCCCGGCCAGTTCGAGGTCAATCTCTACCATCGCGTGGATGCGCTCGGGGCGGCGGACGACGCCATATTGCTGCGCCGGCTCATCGACGGCGTGGCCCGGCGTCACGGCCTGCGCGCCAGCTTCATGGCCAAGCCCCTGGTGGATTTTGCGGGCAATGGCATGCATGTCCATGTGAGTCTGATGGAGACGGCCGGGGGCAATCTCTTCGCCAAGCCCGATGGCGTGGGCGACCGGGCGTTGCGGCACGCCGCCGGGGGGCTGCTCGCCACCATGGCGGACTCCACGCTTTTGTTCGTGCCCAGCTACAACGGCTATCGCCGCCTCGTGCCGGGCTCCTATGCGCCGGTCTCCATCAGCTGGGGCTATGACAACCGCTCCGTGGCCGTGCGCGTGCCCAACGGACCGCCCGCCGCCCGCCGGCTCGAGCACCGCATCGCTGGGGCGGAAGCCCATCCTCATCTCGTCCTCGCCGGCATCCTCGCCGGAATGCTGGAGGGGCTGGAGCGGGAGATCGAGCCGCCTGCGCCGCTCTCGGGCAATGCCTACGAGCACGCGGCCGAGCGCCTTTCCCCCTCCATGGAGGAGGCGGTGCGGCGGTTCTTTGCGTCCGACTTCATCGCCCGCGCCTTCGGCGAGGACTATCGCCGCATCTATGGCGTGATGAAGCGGGAGGAGCTTGCCGCCTTCACCCGGCAGATTCTACCGCTGGAATACGACACCTACCTCTGAGCACTGCGGCGTGGCCGTTTCCTGTTGAGCGGTGTGCCGCAACGCAATAGCCTTCCACCACCGGGGACGGCAGGATAAGCCCGCCCCGCGCAAGAGGAGAACGGCGGATGCTTCGCCAAACGCTAGCTGCAGTCGTCGTGGCCACGCTCGGCCTTACCGGCGTGGCGACGGCCCAGGAAAAGGTCGTCAACGTCTTCAACTGGTCGGACTATATCGATCCGACCGTGCTGGAAGATTTCACCAAGGAAACCGGCATCAAGGTCCGCTACGACGTCTTCGACAGCAACGAGGTGCTGGAGACGAAGCTGCTGGCGGGCAAGACCGGCTACGATGTTGTGGTGCCGTCCGGCTCCTTCCTGCAGCGGCAGATCAAGGCGGGCGTGTTCATCCCCCTCGACAAGTCCAAGATCCCGAACCTGCAATACGCATGGCCCGAGGTCACCCAGCGCCTCGCCGTGTATGACCCCGGCAACGATCACGCCGTCAACTACATGTGGGGCACCACCGGCATCGGCTACAACGTGGACAAGGTGAAGGAGCGCCTCGGCGACATCCCGCTCAACACCTGGGACATCATGTTCAAGCCGGAGATCCTCTCCAAGCTGAAGGATTGCGGCGTCTACTTCCTCGACGGCCCGGAGGAGGTGATCCCCACCGCGATGAAGTATCTGGGTCTTGATCCCAATTCCAAAAATCCGGACGACATCGCCAAGGCCGGCACTCTGCTCATGACGGTCCGGCCCTACATCAAGAAGTTCGATTCCTCGGGCTACATCAACGCCCTCGCCCGCGGCGACATCTGTATCGCCCTCGGCTGGTCCGGCGACATCTACCAGGCCAGGACCCGCGCCCAGGAGGCGGCGAAGAAGACCAAGAAGAAGCCGGTGAACGTGGACTATGCGCTGCCGAAGGAAGGCGCGCTCATGTGGTTCGACAACTTCGCCATCCCCAAGGATGCGAAGAACATCGACAATGCCCTTACCTTCATCAACTACATGATGAGGCCCGAGGTGGCGGCGAAGAACTCGAACTTCATTTCCTACGCGAACGGCAACCTCGCCTCGCAGAAGTTCATCGACAAAGATATCATGGACAACCCGTCCATCTATCCGACGAAGGAGGTGTTCGACCGCCTCTTCATCGTCACCACCAACGAGCCGCCGGTGCAGCGGGTCATCACCAAGACCTGGAACACCTTCAAGCGCGGGAAGTGAAACCTGCGGGTCAGGTTTCGTTGAGTGGCGCTGTCCGCGCTGGTCCGCTGGGGAACTCGTTCCCCGGCGGTACCATTACAGGGACATTGGGTTGTTGGCACGACGGGTCAGAATTGTCCGTCGTTTTTTGTCCCGTTTTCTAATCCTTGAGTGGTGCGGCCTGAACCATGGAGCGTGAAATTCGGTTCAGATTCGCTGGCCAATTGCTGCCTGGCGAACGCATCCGATGGGTTGGTCATCCGGGTAAAGGATTTGATTTAGACAGTCTGGTTTTATCTGATATTTTTATTAATTTTCTTTCCGCAGTTATATTATTATATTTAGTTGGCTTAGATCAACATGATCGTCCGATGTTCTTTTTTGTTTTGGCGTCGTTTGGCCTTTGGGCGATTTTATTTGCCGGTAGGTTTTTGCATGAGGCGTGGCTGAGGGGGCGGACTTTTTATGCCCTGACGGATCGGCGGGTGCTGTTTTTGTGCTTTGGCGTTGGCGATCGGCCTCGCCTCACGGCACTCGATCTATCAAATATCGTCTCTATCCAGCAGTCGGGCTCGGATGCGTTCGGGACAATTTATTTTGCGGATGGGCCGAAGAAAAAGAAGAGTATTTTGGACAGAGCCTTGCGCGCCTCGCCGGATCGGAGGCTTCAATTTTTCAAGATTGCGGAGCCAAGTCGCGTCTTTCGGCTTCTCCAAGCGCGTGCGGTTGGCTTTCCTTTGCCGGACACTGCTTTTGGACCATGAGGCGGCCCAAAAGCAGTAGCTCGGTGGCGCGCCCGCTCAGCCGGCCAGCGCCCGCTTCACCGCGTCGACGATGCGGTCCTGCGTCGCCTCGTCCAGATAGGCGTGCATGGGCAGGGAGATGACCTCCTCCGCCAGCGCCTCGCACACCGGCAGGATGGCGCCGGCGGAGGGGTAGTGGCGATAGGCCGGCTGCAGGTGCATGGGCAGGCGGTAGTAGACGGCGGTGGGCACGCCCTCGGCCTTCAGCTTCTCTGCGAGGCCGTCGCGCACGCCGGGGGCGAGCCTGATGGTGTACTGCGCCCACACCGACGTCGCACGCGGATCGACCACCGGCACGCCGGCCACGTCCTTGAGCAGTTCATTGTAGCGCCGCGCCACCTTCTCGCGCGCCGCGATCTCCTCCTCGAAGATGGCGAGCTTTTCGAGCAGCACGGCGGCCTGGATGGTGTCGAGGCGCGCCGTCATGCCGATGCGCACGTTCTGGTACTTGTCCACGCCCTGGCCGTGCTCGCGCAGGCTCTTGAGGATCGTCACCAGTTCCTCGTTGTCGGTGAGGATCGCGCCACCGTCGCCATAGGCACCCAGCGGCTTGGCGGGGAAGAAGGAGGTGGCGGTGGCATCGCCGATGGAGCCGGTGCGCCGGTTGTTCCAGGTGCCGCCGAAGCCCTGCGCGGTGTCGCACAGGACTTTAAGACCGTACTTCTCGGCGATCGGCAGGATGGCGTCATAGTCCGCCGGCTGGCCGAACAGGTCCACCGGGATCACCACGCGCGGGTCGAGGCCCTGCTCGATGGCCACCTGGATCGCCTGCTCCAGGCTCTCCGGATCCATGTTGAAGGTGTCTTCCTTCACGTCCACGAAGACAGGGGTCGCGCCCACCCACGGCACCACCTCGGCGGTGGCGCAGAAGGTGAAGGCCGGGCAGAATACGGCGTCGCCCGCCTTCACGCCCCACGCCATCAGCAGCAGGGCCAGCGCATCGGTGCCGCTGGAGCAGGAGACGGCGTATTTCGCCCCGGCGAAGGCGGCGAGCTTCTGCTCGAATTCCGTCACTTCCGGGCCGTTGATGAAGCGGCAGGAGGCGAGCACCGCCTGCACCGCATCATCCACGCGCCGGCCGATGCGGGCGCGCTGGGCGGCAAGGTCGATGAAGGCGATGGGGGCGCTGGCGCCCGACGCGGGAGAGGTCATCTCTGGTCCGTTTCAGAAGGCCCGGTCGTCGGGCGTTTCGCAGGCGCGCACCCGCCCGCCGGCCAGGGGCCGGCGCGGCGCGCGTTCAGCAGCAGGCTCAGCCCACCGCGCGGCGCTTGGTGGCGGAGCCCCGCGACGAGGCGGCGGCACCGGGCAGGCACGCCATGGCGATCTCCAGGCTCGCCACGCCCTCCTCGCCGGTCACTTCCGGCGGACGGCCTGTGCGCACGGCGGAGAGGAAGTTCTCCAGTTCCGCGCGCAGCGGCTCGGCATAGGCCACCGGCAGGTGCCGGGTGGAATAGGAGCCGTCGGGGCGATAGTCGAAATGCTCGGTCACCTGACGGGTGAGCAGATCGCCGATCACGTATTTCTTGGAGGTGGCGACGTGGACCGTGCGCGCCTTGAAGGGCGTCAGCCAGTTGGTGTTGATGTGCGCCAGCGCCCCGGTGGCGGTGCGGAACTGGAGCAGGGCGATGTCCTCGCGCTCGGCGATGGCTGCACGGGTCTGCGGCTGCACTTCCAGGATGTCGGAGCCGGTGAACCAGCGGATCAGGTCGATGTCGTGCACCGCGAGGTCGATCACCACGCCCACATTGGACATGCGCGGCGGGAAGGGGCCGACGCGGGTGATGGCGATGGAGAGCAGGTTCTCGTCGCGGATGGCATCCTTGATGGCGCGCACCGCCGGGTTGAACCGCTCCACGTGGCCGATCATGAGGGTGACGCCCTTGTCGCGGGCGGCGGCCACGATCTCGCGGCCTTCCTCGGTGGTGGACGCCACGGGCTTCTCCACCAGCACCGAGCAGCCGGCGGCGATCACGTCGAGGGCGATGGGGTGGTGAAGATGGGTGGGCGCTGCCACCACGACTGCGTCGAGGCCGAGGGCGAGGAGTTCGCGGTGGTCGCCCACCGCCTTGCAGCCGAGAAAATTGGCAACCCGCCCGGCCTGTGCCTGGTCGGGATCCGCCACTGCCACCAGTTCCGCGCCGGGGAGCTCGGCCAGCACGCGGGCGTGATTCGATCCCATGATGCCGATGCCCGTGACGCCGATGCGTACCGGACGGTTCGAGGCGCGCTCCTGATCGGGCGCTGCCGGATGAGCCATTTCAGCCCTCTTCTGCCGTTCAACGATTGCGCGCTCTAGCACGATCCTAGTTGAGAAGGCGAGGCAGTGGGTCAAATCCGGCCCCTGGCCCCGTTCAAGAATTGCATCCCCGTGTTACCGCGCGCTCGGGTGCGGGGGATGGCCGCATCCTATTTCCTCCCGCGATGGGCCGGCCTATCACCCGCCGGGACCAGACTGCGGGAGGAGGGGACAGGGGCATGCGCAAGATCGTCGCCGGCAAGCTGCACGGACTGACCGTGACCGGGGCCGACCTCAATTATCACGGCTCCATCACGCTCGATCCCGAGCATTGCGAAGAGGCCGGCATCCTGCCGCTGGAGTTCGTCGAGATCTGGAACCGCAATTCCGGCGCCCGCATCTCCACTTACGTCATTCTCGGCGAGCGCGGATCGCGCTGCTGCATCCTCAATGGCGCGGCGGCGCGCACCTGTCAGCCGGGCGACGAGGTCATCATCTGCAATTCGGTCTATGTGCCGGAAGGGGAGATCGTGGCGCTGCGGCCAAAGGTGCTGACCTTCGACAGGGAGAACCGCATCACCGGCCGGCTCACCTACGAGGTCACCCGCGACAGCGCGGGCGCCTACCGATTCGCGGTCCGCGACGAAAGCGGCTGCGAGAAGAAGGTGCCGCTGCGGACGGATGTCTGAATGGATCGCCCAAAGCAAAAGGCCCCCGGCGATGCCGGGGGCCCGTTGCAAGGGGGTGCTTCGGATCAGAACTTGTAGTTCACGCCGACCTTGGCAGTCTGGATGTTGCTGCCGACGGACAGCTGATCGCCATTGGCGTAGTTGGTCTTGCTGTTGTCGAAGCCGAGGTACAGGTACTCGGCCTTGACCGTCCAGTTGTTGGTGATGGCGTACTCGACGCCGGCGCCAGCGGTCCAGCCCCACTTCAGGTTGCTGTCGGAGAAGCCGTAGGGATCGGTGTACTTCAGGTTGGCCCAGGCCGCGCCGCCGGTGATGTACGGCAGGAAGCGGTCCATCGCATAGCCGAGGCGGGCGCGGATGGTGCCGAAATAGTCAACCTTCTGGTTGATGACGGCGGCGGTGAAGGTCTTGCTGGAGCTGATGTCGGCCCAGTCGAAGTCCGCTTCGGCGCCGAGCACGACGTTGTTGGCGAACTGGTAGTTGTAGCCGAGCTGGAAGCCGCCGATGAAGCCGTTGGAGGTGCCGGGGCTGTAGCTGTAGGTCGGCGAGGCGAAGGGGGTGTAGTCGTAGGTGTTGTCAGCCCAGCCCCAGCCCACGTTGCCGCCGATGTAGAAGCCGGTCCAGGAGAAGACCTGCACGGGGATCGGGGCGGCCTTCACCGGATAGCGGGTGGCCAGGTCGGCCGCAGAGGCGGTGCCGGCGAGGAGAACCAGGGCGGTGGCGCCCAGAAGTGCACGCTTCAACATGAGTATCTACCTTTGTGGTTTCGCCGGCTGCTCCCTGAGGAGGTCGCCGTCGGGTGGTTCTTTCTTACAGCTCCTGACCGGTGCCGTCTGTAGCGATCGGGCCACACCCGAAAAATCAAACCGGGCAGAGATGTGGCCTTTTCCTAACTTTCTTTAATCTCCGCGACACATTGGCGCGTAAACGCGGCAGATTTGGGATTGTTCCCATGTTTTGCCGCATTTCTTTTCGTTGCGTTACGTCTCTCCTCAGAATCGATAATTCACACCGGCTCTAAGAATATTTGCGTCGAAGCCAGTAGTGACCGGACCGACTGCAGTGGGGAACGTGGCGCTCCCCAAGTCTACATAAAGATATTCAAGCTTCGCGGACCAGTTTCGGTCAAATCCTACCTCCGCGCCAAGACCCAACGTCCAGCCGGTCTGGGTCGAGGAGGAGGTAAGGCTGAAGAAATTCGCGCTGCCCTGCCCATAAGCGAAGCCGCCGGTGCCATAGATGAGCACGCGGTCGAACGAATAGCCGAGGCGGGCGCGCACGGTGCCGAGATTGTTGAGGCTGTAGGCGCCGGCCGACATGCCCGCGAAGTCGAAATCCGTCTCGATGCCGAGCACGAAGGGGCTGCCGAACTGGAAATTGTAGCCGGCCTGGAAGCCGCCGAGGAAACCTCCCGGGCTGCTGAAGGACGAGGAGCCCCAGCCATAGCCGGCATTGGCGCCCAGGTAGAAGCCCGTCCATGTGAAGGCTGCCACCGGCTGCACGTAGGGCGCGGGATAGCCGAGGTCGGCCGCTCCGGCCGGCGTGACGAGAGCAAAGCCCGCCAGTGCAGCGGCGGATGCAAGCAGACGGATACGCATGGATCATCCTCCGAGAGGGGCCGGCCGGTTGGCATCCGGCCTTCCGCGCACCCTCGCAGGTGAAACTTGCCTAATTCTCTGCGGTTGCTGTCGATCGCGCTCATGGTTGATGACGTAGTAACTATCTATGACTTTGCGCTGAATGTGGATTTTTGGCCTTGTGCGGGGCTGGCGCGCGGACTGGCCAAAGAATCGAATGCCGCTATGGTTGACGTCCGGTGAAAACAGGCGGCCGGGTGCGCCGTTCCCTCCGGGCGCCGGGCGCATTACATACGCATCCATGACCCGCCGCCGCCCCGCCGCCCCACCCGAGATTGCCCTTGCCCGCGCCGATGGCGGCGCGCCGAGCGAAGCCTTGCCGCCGGGGGCGGGGGAGGGGACGGCGGAAGAGACGGAAGAGGCCGTCCTTCTCGAGCTTGAGCCCGCGGACGAGACGCTGCCGGGTGAGGAAAGCCTGGCCACGGGCCGCGCCGCCATCATCCGCGCGGTGAAGCACGCGCCCAACGGGCCGGGCGTCTACCGCATGATCGCGGCGGATGGCACCGTGCTTTATGTGGGCAAGGCCAAGAGCATCAAGAAGCGCGTGCTCAGCTATACGCGCCCCGTCGGCCACACGAACCGCATCGCCCGCATGATCGCCGGGACGGCGCAGATGGAGTTCGTCTCCACCCGCACCGAGCCCGAGGCGCTGCTGCTGGAAGCCAACCTCATCAAGCAGCTGAAGCCGCGCTTCAACGTGCTGCTGAGGGACGACAAGTCCTTCCCCTACATTCTCATCACCGCCGATCACGTCTCGCCGCAGATCGCCAAGCATCGCGGCGCGCGCAACCGTCCGGGAGACTATTACGGCCCGTTCGCCAGCGTCTGGGCGGTGGACCGCACCATCAACGCGCTGGAGCGGGCCTTCCTGCTGCGCTCGTGCTCCGACAGCTATTACGAGAATCGCACGCGGCCCTGCCTTCTCTTCCAGATCAAGCGCTGCGCCGGTCCCTGCACCGGCGAGGTAAGCCATCAGGACTATGCCGAACTGGTGCGCGAGGCCCGCGCCTTCCTCTCTGGCCGCTCCCGCGCCATCAAGGAGGAACTGGCGAAGGAGATGGAGCAGGCGGCCGAGGAACTGGAATTCGAGCGCGCCGCGCGCCTGCGGGATCGTCTTGCCGCGCTCTCCGCCGTGCAGGGGTCGCAGGGCATCAATCCGCGCGGGGTGGAGGAGGCGGACGTGTTCGCCTGCCACCAGCAGGGCGGCGCCACCTGCGTGGAGGTGTTCTTCTTCCGCACCGGACAGAACTGGGGCAACCGCGCCTATTATCCCCGCGCCGACCGCTCGCTCACCGAAGCCGAGGTGCTCGGCGCCTTCCTCGCCCAGTTCTACGAGGACAAGCCCTGTCCGCGCCTTCTCCTGCTGTCCCACAAGGTGGAGGAGCAGGAGCTTCTGGCCGAGGCCTTGTCCGAGAAGGCCGGCTACAAGGTCGAGATCGCCGTGCCCCAGCGCGGGGAGAAGCGCGACCTCGTCGACCACGCCCTGCAGAACGCCCGCGAGGCGCTGGCCCGCACGCTCGCCGAAAGCGCGACGCAGGCGAAGCTGCTGGACGGCGTCGCCGCCACCTTCGGCCTCAAGGCGCCGCCGCAGCGCATCGAGGTCTATGACAATTCGCACATCATGGGCACCAACGCGGTGGGCGGCATGATCGTGGCGGGGCCGGAAGGGTTCCGGAAGTCGCAATACCGCAAGTTCAACATCAAGTCGGCCGACCTCGTGCCCGGCGACGATTTCGGCATGATGCGCGAGGTGCTGACGCGCCGTTTCGCCCGCCTGCTGAAGGAGGCGCCGCGGGAGGTGGCGCCGGTTCCCGAGACCGCATCCCCCTCACCCCCGCCCTCTCCCGCAAGGGGAGAGGGAGTTCCGGCGGTGTCGGTTGATGCGACTGTCTCTGAAGCCGAGCAGCCTGGGCCCCCTCTCCCCCTGAAGTCGGCTGTTGCCGACTTCAGCTTTCACGAACCGAACTCGGCACGAGCCGAGTTCGGGCGGGAGAGGGATGGGGTGAGGGGAGACACTCCATCCACAGCCCCACCGGTTGAGGCCGAGCTCGAAGACGAGCCCGATGCCCTGCCGGACGCCACCGGCGCCTCGCCGTGGCCAGACCTCGTGCTGATCGACGGCGGCCTCGGCCAGCTCAATGCCGCGCGGAAGGTTCTGGAGGAACTGGGCATCACCGACGTGCCGCTGGTGGGCATTGCCAAGGGGCTCGACCGCGAAGCGGGGCGGGAGCAGTTCTTCCTGCCCGGTCGCACGCCGTTCCGCATGGAGCCGCGCGATCCGGTGCTCTATTATATCCAGCGGTTGCGCGACGAGGCGCACCGCTTCGCCATCGGCTCCCACCGGGCGCGGCGCAAGAAGGACATCACGGAAGCCGGGCTTCAGGCCATTCCGGGGGTGGGGCCGACACGCAAGCGCGCCCTGCTGCGCCACTTCGGCACGCTGAAGGCCATCGAGCGCGCCTCGCTGGCCGATCTGGAGCAGGTGGCGGGCATCAATGCCGGTACGGCCAAGGCGGTGTACGATTATTTCCACGAGCGGCCTTCATCATGAAAAGCCCTCAAGGCTTTCGCCGGCCGCCCGCCCGGCCTAAATAGGAACGACGGCCGGCGCGATGGCCACCATCGCGGCCGTGCTTTCTGAAGTGGTGCCCATGTCCGACGCAGCGACACGATCCGATGCCCCGCCCGCGACCGAGCGGCGTTCCCGCGGGCATGCCCTGTCGCTGCCGAACATCCTCACCTATTCGCGCTGTGTGGCAGTGCCGCTGGTGGCCGCGAGCCTGTTCTGGTCGGACATCCTGGCCGGCGGAGTATGGCTCCGGTGGGTGGCGCTTTTCCTCTATGTGGCAGCGGCGATCACCGACTTCTTCGACGGCTACCTCGCCCGCGCCTGGTCCCAGCAATCGGCCATCGGGCGGATGCTCGATCCCATCGCCGACAAGCTGCTCGTCTCCACCTGCCTTCTGATGCTGGCGTCGGACGGCACCATCCGCGGCTGGTCGCTCTGGGCGGCCATTGTCATCCTGTGCCGGGAGATTCTCGTCTCCGGCCTGCGCGAGTTCCTGGCCGAGCTTCGGGTGTCGGTCCCGGTCTCCCGCCTCGCCAAGTGGAAGACGACCCTGCAACTCGTCGCCGTGGGCGTGCTCATCACCGGCACGGCCGGCGAGGCTGTTCTGCCGGGCGTGATGCTCGTCGGCCTGACGCTGCTGTGGATTTCGGCCGTGCTCACGCTCTACACCGGCTATGATTATTTCCGCGCCGGCGCCCGCCATCTGGTGGAGGACGAGCGGTGAAGGTGCTCTATTTCGCCTGGCTGCGCGAGCGCGTCGGCCTCGCGGAGGAGGAGGTTGCCCCTCCTGCCGAGGTTGTGACCGTCGCCGACCTCGCCCGCTGGCTGGCATCGCAGGACGAGGCCCACGCGTACGCCTTCGACAACCCCGCCGTGGTGCGCGCCGCCATCGACCGCCGCCATGTGAAGCCGGATTCCGCCATCTCCGGTGCGCGGGAAGTGGCGTTCTTTCCGCCCATGACCGGGGGCTGAGGCTCATGTTCGCCGTCCGCATCCAGCGCGAGCCGTTCGACGCCGTGGCGGAAAGCGCGGCTCTCGCCGCCGGACGCACGGATGTGGGTGCCATCGTGACCTTCACCGGCCTCTGCCGCGCCGATGCCGGCCCGGATGGCGCGGGTCTCGCCGCGTTGACGCTGGAGCATTATCCCGGCATGGCGGAAGAGGAGATCGAGCGCCACGTGGAGGAAGCCCGCCGCCGCTGGCCGCTCACCGGCGCCATCGTGGTCCATCGGCACGGGCGTCTGGAGCCGGGCGACCCCATCGTGTTCGTCGCCACCGCCTCGTCCCACCGCGCCGCCGCCTTCGCCGCCGCCGAATTCCTGATGGACTGGCTGAAGACCAGCGCCCCCTTCTGGAAGAAGGAGGAGCCGATCGGTGCCGCCCGTTCCGGGGGGTGGGTGGATGCGAAGGCCAGTGACGACACGGCAGCGGACCGCTGGCGGGGGTAGGTCCCGCCGACCTCTCCCGCGCACCTTCTGCACTGCGACACTTGCGTCGCGGCATCGGCCACGTCTATGAAAACGGGCGCTCGCTTTTCAAGAACCGGCAAACGGTCCCTGCGCAGGTGAGAGAAACGCTACCGGGAAGCACTTCATGGATTTCCGCGTCTCGCTGGACGGGCGCTCCGCGTTGGTGACGGGGGCGTCCGGTGGTCTTGGAGCGTATTTTGCGGGCCGGCTGGCGGCCTCCGGCGCCAAGGTCGCGCTCGCGGCGCGCCGGGCAGAGGCCTGTGTCGCCCTCGCCGATGAGATCAAGGCTGCCGGCGGCACGGCCATCGCCGTCGCCCTCGACGTGACCGATCCGGCGTCCGCCGCCGCGGCGGTTGCCGCGACCGTCGAGGCTTTCGGCGGGCTCGACATCCTCGTGAACAATGCCGGCGTCACCGGCACCACGCCACTCATGAGCGAGACGGCGGAGGACTTCGGCCGCATCATCGACACCAACCTCAAGGGCTCCTTCCTCGTCGCCCAGGCGGCAGCACGGGCCATGGCCGAGGCGAAGACCGGCGGCTCCATCATCAATGTCGCCTCCATCCTCGGGCTGCGCGTCGCCGGGCAGGTGGCCGCCTATGCCGCATCCAAGGCGGCGCTGGTGCAGCTGACGAAGTCCATGGCGCTGGAATGGGCGCGGCACTCCATCCGCGCCAACGCCCTGTGCCCGGGCTATGTGGAGACCGACCTCAACCGCGACTTCTTCGCCACGGAGGCGGGGCAGGCGCTGGTGCGGCGCATTCCCACCCGGCGGCTCGGCGCCCTCGCCGATCTGGAGGGGCCGCTCCTGTTCCTGAGTTGCGACGCGTCTGCCTACGTGACGGGCACGACGCTGGCGGTCGATGGCGGCCACCTCGTATCTTCGCTTTGAGCCAATCCCGTGGAGGCGATTGCGTGGCGGACCCGCTTTCGCTTCGCCCCATGTCCCAATAAGTTCATCTCGGTGCCAGCGCCCCAGGGAGCGCCCAGGAGGAAGTGATGCGACACAAGGTGTATCCGGACGCGAAGAGTGCCCTGGAGGGCATCGTTTCGGACGGCATGACGATCATGGCGGGCGGCTTCGGCCTGTGCGGCATCGCCGAGAACCTGATTGCGGCGATCCGCGATCTCGGCCCGAAGCACCTCACCGTGGTGTCCAACAATTGCGGCGTGGACGATTTCGGCCTCGGCATCCTGCTCGCCAACGGCCAGATCAAGAAGATGATCTCTTCCTACGTGGGTGAGAACAAGCTGTTCGAGCAGCTCTACCTCGCCGGCGACCTCGAGCTGGAATTCAACCCGCAGGGCACGCTGGCCGAGCGCATCCGCGCCGGCGGCGCCGGCATCGCCGGCTTCTACACCAAGACCGGCTACGGCACGATCATCGCCGAGGGCAAGCCGACCCGCGAGTTCAACGGCCAGCATTACGTGCTGGAGACCGGCCTGGTCGCCGACCTCTCCATCATCAAGGCGTGGAAGGCCGACAAGGAAGGCAACCTCGTCTACCGGAAGACCGCGCGGAACTTCAATCCGATGATGGCCACCGCCGGCAAGATCACGGTGGTCGAGGTGGAGGAACTGGTGGAGGTCGGCGAGCTCGATCCCGAGAACATCCACACCCCCGGCATCTATGTGGACCGCATCGTGGTCGAGGTCGGCGCCGAGAAGCGCATCGAGAAGGTGACCACCCGCAAGCGCGAAGAGGTGAAGTGATGGCCTGGACCCGTGAGCAGATGGCGGCCCGCGCCGCCCAGCAGATCCGCGACGGCTTCTACGTGAACCTCGGCATCGGCATCCCCACCCTGGTCGCCAACGCCCTGCCGCCCGGCATGACCGTGAGCTTCCAGAGCGAGAACGGCATGCTCGGCATCGGCCCCTTCCCCTATGAGGGCGAAGAGGACCCGGACCTCATCAACGCCGGCAAGCAGACCGTGACCGAGGTGCCGGACACCTCTTATTTCTCCTCGTCCGACTCGTTCGCCATGATCCGTGGCGGGCACATGGACCTGTCCATCCTCGGCTCCATGCAGGTGTCCGAGGAAGGCGACATCGCCAACTGGATGGTCCCCGGAAAGATGGTGAAGGGCATGGGCGGCGCCATGGACCTCGTGGCCGGCGCCAAGGAAGTCATCGTGCTCATGGAGCATGTGGAGAAGTCCGGCGCGCCCAAGCTGGTGACGCGCTGCACGCTGCCCCTCACGGGCACCCACGTGACCGACTTCGTGATCACGGACCTCGCTGTGTTCGAGTTCACCAAGCGCGGCGGCACGCTGGTGCTGAAGGAACTGGCGCCGGGCGTGACCCTCGACGAGGTGAAGGCCAAGACCGAGGCGAAGTTCGAGGTCGGCCTCGCCTGATCGCTGTGCGCAAAAGCCGGTTCGGAAAGGCGCCCCTCGCGGGCGCCTTTTTCGTTCAGGCGGCTTTTCGAGTGGCAAGGTCCGGTAGGGCGAGGCTCACGTCGGCGCCGTCAAGGATGTCGCGCCATTGCGGCCCGCGCAGCACGCCGTATTCCACTTCCCGCTGATGGGTGAGGGGATCGCGGGCGACGAGCGGGTCATCCACCCGGCCGGGATGCACCATCACCAGTCCGCCATCCGGCACGCCGGCGAGGAAATGGCCGAGCAGCGTCGCGAAATCGTGGTCGCCGGAAAAGTCGTAGGCGCCGCCGAAGCCGCGGTTGGTGGCAAGCCCCGCCCGCGCCGCATCCCGGGCGAAGCCGGTGGAGAAGGCACCGATCAGCCGGCCCTTGAGGTCGAGGCCGTTGAGGGCGCCGCGCGCCGGGGTCACATCCCGCAGGAAGGCGCGGGGGGCATGGCGGGCGGTGGCGGCGATCACCGCCGTGCGGATCACCGGCAGCACATGGACGTGCTGGTGGCCGTCCACATGGTCCGGCGGCCGGCTGAAGGCGTCGTGGAAGGCGGCGAACTGCGCCTCCACCTCCGCCGCGACGGCCTTCGCGTCGAGCCGGCGCGACAGGGCCGAGAGCAGCAGGCGGGGCAAGGCGGGGAGGGTGCCCGACGGCTCGGCCATGCCGGGGGTCAGCGGCGCGAAGGCACCGGTGAGGGTGATATGCAGGCCGATGCTGGCGCCGGTGTCGGCCGCCGCATCGTCCAGCGCCCGCGCGGCGGGGCCGAGGCCGTCGAACACGGTCATCACCGAGGTGGCATTGATGCGCCGGTCGGCGATCAGCGCCGCGATGGCCTCGGATACGCCGGGAGAGATGGCGTAGTCGTCGGCGCAGAGGATGACGCGCTTCACTGGTCGCCCCGCGAGGCGAGCACCGCCGGATGGGAGATCACCTGGGCGTGTCCGTGCGCCTGTCCGTGCGCCGGCACGTTCAGTTCCGCCTCGGGCGCCCGGTTGAACACATGCTCGGCCACATAATAGACCGGCCGCGCCTTGATCTCCGACAGGATGCGGGCGATGTACTCGCCCATCAGCCCCATCACCAGCAATTGCGTGCCGCCGATCACCATCAGGCCCACGACGATGGACGGATAGCCGGGCAGGGGGATGCCCCACACGAGGCGCTCCACCACGATCCAGCTGCCATAGAGCAAGGCAAGGCCCGCGAGCGAGGCGCCGAATAAGGCGGCCAGCCGGAGCGGGGCCGGCGAGAAGGAGGTCAGCGCCTCCATGGACAGGCCGAGCAGCCGCAGGAAGTTGAACGAGGTCGAGCCGTGGGCCCGGGGCGCCGGGCGATAGGGCACGGCCACCTGCCGGAACCCGATCCAGCTCGTCAGACCCTTGAAGAAGCGGTTGCGCTCGGGCATCCGCCGCAGGGCCGCCGCGGCGCGCGGCGAGAGGATGCGGAAATCGGCCGCGTCCTCGGGAATGCGGGCGGTGGCCCCGAAATTCAGCAGCTTGTAGAAGGTGCGCACGAAGATGCGCCGGCTCGCCGCCTCGTCGGACCGATCGGCCTTCACCGCATAGGCCACGTCCCAGCCCTCGTCCTTCCACAGGCCGATGAAGGTCGGGATCATCTCGGGCGGGTGCTGGCCGTCGCCGTCCATGAACATCACCGCATCGCCGCGGGCATGGTCGTGGCCCGCCATGAGGGCGGCTTCCTTGCCGTAGTTGCGGCTCAGCGCCACCACCTGCACGTCCGCCCGATCCGCCGGGAGGGAGGCCGCCACGGCAGCGGAGCCGTCGAGGCTGCCGTCGTCCACATAGACGATCTCCACCCGCATCCCGCGCCGCGCCACCTCAGCCGAGGCGATGGCCGTCACGCGATCGTGGAAACCGGGAAGGCCGGCGGCCTCGTTGTATAGCGGTATGACGATGCTTAAGTCTGGTGTCATGATACTACCGTCGATCCCGCGCCGGGGATGGAGACCGCATCTAGCCGGGGCTGCGGACAATTGCGCATAATTTTTTTGGAGTGCATGGAACCCAACGGCGGAACCTGCGTTTTCAAGTCAGCGCGATCATCCCCCCCAATTGATCGTGCCATTGGCGCGGCCGCCTTCCCCCAGGGCGGCCGCGTCGTCATTTCAGGGGGATGTTCGGCTGTTCCGGTCATTTTCCGCCGCATGCGTGCGACCCCGAAGACCGGAGCCGATTGCTCCACATCAAGACCCGAGACTTTGGGCGAGTTTAGGGTAAGGTCGCGTCGTTCAAACGGCCGAACGGGGGCCTTCCCATATGATTCGCGACATTCTGGTCAATCTCGCCCAAGGGGTCGAGACGGACGTCGCCTGCGACTACGCGGCGAGCCTTGCCGCCAGCTTCGGTGCCCATCTTACGGGGCTGTCGGTGGCGTATGAGATCGACGTTCCGCCCTTCTACATGGGCGCCCTGCCGACCGACTTCATCGATGCCCAGGTGCTGGAGAATCAGGCCGCCGCCGAAAAGGCCGCCGCCCGCTTCTCCGCCTCTGCCGCGGCCGCGGGGCTGTCGCACGAGGTGCGCAGCCTCTCCGCCTCGCTCGGCGTCGCGGCCAACAGCTTCGCCGAGCTGGCGCGGCTGTATGACCTTACGGTCGTCGCCCAGCCCGATCCGGACCGGCCCGGACCGGAGGAAGTGATTTCCGAGACGGTGCTGATGGAGTCCGGCCGCGCCGTTCTCATCGTGCCCTACGTGCAGACCAAGCCCTTCACCGCCGAGCGGGCCGTGGTGGCCTGGGACGGCAGCCGGCCGGCCGCGCGTGCGCTCGCCGAAGCGCTGCCTCTGCTGCACCGGACCAAGGTGGTGGAGATCTTCCGGGTCGTCACCCATGCGGACGACGAGGACACCGGCGGCGTCGAGGTGGCGCGCCATCTGTCGCGCCATGGCCTTTCCGCCACCGTGCGCAAGCTGCCGGTGGGCTCGGGCGAGTCCGTGGCCTCGGCCATCCTCAACGAAGTTTCCGATCAGGGCGCCGACCTCGTGGTGATGGGCGGCTACAATCATTCCCGCCTGCGCGAGATGATCGTCGGCGGCGTCACCCGGGAAATCCTCAACACCATGACCGTGCCGGTGCTGATGGCCCACTGAGGGCGCTCCAGCCTGGATGGTCCTGAAACAAAAATGCCCCGGCCATGGCCGGGGCATTTTCATTTGCAGCAATGGGCCGGCGACCGGAGGTCAGTCCTCGTCGTCCTCGGCCTCGTTCTTCTTCGAGCCGCCGAGCTTGGCGAACACGGTCTCGAGGTCGAGGCTTCCGCGGCCCTTCGGCGGCTCGTCCTCATGCTCGTCGTGACCGGTGGTGACGTCCGCCGGCAGCAGGGTGGCGCCGCGGTCCTCATGGCCGGCTGTGGCCGGACGGTCCTTGGCGGCGCGCTGCACTTCCAGGTCGAGATCGATCTGGCTGCACAGGCCCAGCGTCACCGGGTCCATGGGGGAAAGCTGGGGCGAGTTCCAGTGCGTGCGGTCACGGATGGACTGGATTGTCGACTTGGTAGTGCCGACGAGGCGGATGATCTGCGCGTCCTTCAGCTCGGCATGGTTGCGCAGCAGCCAGAGGATGGCATTGGGCCGGTCGTGACGGCGCGATACCGGCGTGTAGCGCGGACCGCGGCGCTTCTTCTGCTCGGGCAGGCGCACCTTGGGGTCCAGCAGGCGCAGGCGGCGGTTGGCGTCCTTCTCCGCGAGGGTGATTTCGTCGCGGGAGAGCTGGCCGGTGGAGATGGGGTCGAGCCCCTTGATTCCCTGCGCCACCTCGCCGTCGGCGATGCCCTTCACCTCAAGCGGGTGCAGCTTGCAGAAGTCGCCGATCTGCTCGAAGGAGAGTGCCGTATTGTCCACGAGCCAGACGGCAGTGGCCTTGGGCATCAAAGGTACGTTCGACATGACGGCCTCTTCGGCTTGTTGGTCTATCGGGCCCGTCGGGGTGAGACGCGCCGGTCATGAAAAGAATGGGTCGGGCATATGCGTCTTCGCCTGGCCACCCCACCTTTCGGGGCGGACCGCGGAATGCATCGCATATGTCCGGGATGGCACCAACATAAGCGGGCCGGGCACAAGTTGCAATTCCCGCAGCGCCGTCGGCCCCGAAATCGCCGCTGAAGCTTGACACCGGCCCAAGGAGGTCGCCAATTCGCGCCATGTCCGACACTCCGATCGTGCCCGACCGTGCCGCGCCCGCCAGGCCCGCGCTGAAAATCCTGCTCGCGGCGCCGCGCGGCTTCTGCGCCGGCGTCGTGCGCGCCATCGATGCCGTCGAGCAGGCGCTCAAGCTTTACGGCGCGCCGGTCTATGTGCGGCACGAGATCGTGCACAACAAGTATGTGGTGGAAGACCTGAAGCGGAAGGGCGCCATCTTCGTCGAGGAGCTGGACGAGGTGCCGGATACCACCGCGCCGGTCATCTTCTCCGCCCATGGCGTGCCGAAGTCGGTCCCCGAGGAGGCCGCCGGCCGCAATCTCTTCGCCATCGACGCCACCTGTCCGCTCGTCACCAAGGTGCACCGCGAGGCGCAGGTCCATTTCAAGCGGGGCCGGCACATCCTCCTCATCGGCCACAAGGGCCATCCCGAGGTGGTCGGTACCATCGGCCAGCTGCCGGATGGCGCCTTCACCCTGATCGAGACGGCCGAGGAGGCCGAGCGGGTATCGCCGCCGGATGCTGATAACCTCGCCTATGTGACGCAGACCACCCTGTCGCTCGACGATACGGCGGAGATGGTGGCCATCCTGCGCCGGCGCTTCCCCAAGCTCTCCGAGCCGCACAAGGAAGACATCTGCTACGCCACCACCAACCGGCAGGAGGCCGTGAAGGTCATCGCGTCGAAGGTGGAAGCGCTGATCGTGGTGGGTGCACCCAATTCCTCCAATTCCCAGCGCCTGCGCGAGGCGGCGGAGCGGGCCGGGTGCCCGCGCGCCGCTCTGGTGCAGCGGGCGTCGGACATCGACTGGTCGGTGTTCTCGGGGCTGTCCAGCCTCGGCGTCACCGCAGGGGCCTCGGCCCCGGAAGTGCTGGTGGAGGAGATCATCGACGCCTTCGCTGCGCGCTACGACGTGCGCGTGGAGACCGTGACCTCCACGGAAGAGGACGTTTTTTTCCCCTTGCCGCGCGTGCTGCGGCCGGATGCGGCGGCGGAGTAGAGCGTGGCGGTCTATACGGATGTGGCGCCGGCCGAGCTCGAGGCTTTCCTCTCGGGCTACGACATCGGCTCCCTCACTTCCTTCCACGGCATCGCCGAAGGGGTGGAAAACTCCAACTTCCTGGTCCAGACGACGACCGGCAGCTTCATCCTCACCCTCTACGAGAAGCGGGTGAAGCGGGAAGACCTGCCATTTTTCGTCGGCCTCATGCAGCACCTCGCCGCGCGGGGGCTCTCCTGCCCCGAGCCGGTGGCGGCACGCTCCGGCGCCATCCTCGCGGAAGTGGCGGGGCGGCCGGCGGCGATGGTGACCTTCCTGCCGGGCGTTTCGGTGCGAAGGCCCACGGCCCACCATTGCGCCGAGCTTGGGCGGGGCCTCGCCCAGCTGCATCTCGCCGGAGCGGATTTTGCGCTGAAGCGGACCAATGCGCTCTCCGTAGCCGGCTGGCGGCCGCTGTTCGAGGCGGCCGGCGCCGCGGCCGACACGGTGGCTCCGGGCCTGTCCGATGCGGTCGCCGCCGAGCTTGCCGTGCTGGAGGCGAACTGGCCGCAGGACCTGCCCTCGGGCGTGATCCATGCCGATCTCTTCCCCGACAACGCCTTCTTCCTCGACGACCAGCTCTCGGGGATCATCGACTTCTATTTCGCCTGCACGGACTTCCTCGCCTACGACGTCGCCATCTGCCTGAATGCCTGGTGCTTCGAGGCGGACGGGGCCTACAATGTCACCAAGGGGCGGGCGTTGCTGGCGGGCTACGAGGCTGTACGGCCCCTCTCGGAGGGCGAAAAGGCGGCACTGCCGCGCCTCGCGCGCGGTGCGGCGCTGCGGTTCCTGTTGACGCGCCTCGTGGACTGGCTGAACGTGCCGGAGGGGGCGCTGGTGCGGCCCAAGGACCCACTGGAATATCTGAAGAAGCTGCGCTTCCACCAGGCGGTGGAGCGGGCGCAGGACTACGGTCTCGCCGCATGAAGGCCGTGGAAATCTTCACCGACGGGGCCTGCTCCGGCAATCCCGGCCCCGGCGGCTGGGGCGCGCTTTTGCGCTTCGGCGCCCACGAGAAGCCGCTCTGCGGCGGCGAGGGGCTGACCACCAACAACCGCATGGAGCTGATGGGCGCCATTTCGGCCCTGGAAGCCCTCAAGGAGCCGTGCGCGATCGATCTGCACACGGACAGCGAATATCTGAAGAACGGCGTCACCAAGTGGATGCACGGCTGGAAGCGCAACGGCTGGCGCACCGCCGACAAGAAGCCGGTGAAAAACCAGGACCTGTGGGAGCGCCTCGACGAGGCGCTCAAGCGCCACGAGATCCGTTGGCACTGGGTGAAGGGCCATGCCGGCCACGCGGAGAACGAGCGCGCCGATGAACTCGCTCGCGAGGGCATGGCCCCGTTCAAGCTGAAGGCCCGCCTCGGCGGGTGAGGGGCGGGCGCTTTCGTGCTAGGCTTGGCACGGGAGCTTCTCATGTCGAACCGAGCCCGCGCCTTCCCGCCCATGAGCATCGCCGAATTCTTCGCCTATCGCGGCGAGGAGGGCGTGCGCTACGAACTGGTGGACGGGGTTCTGGTGCGCGCGATGACGGGGGCGAGCCAGCGGCACGACCTCGTGCTGGTCAACATCCTCGCAACGTTGCATGCGAAATTGAGGGGCTCGCCCTGCCGCGCCTCTACCGATGACCTCGCCGTCGTGGTGCCCAATGGGAATGTGCGGCGGCCGGACGTCAGCGTCAGCTGTGGAAAGCTGGATGATCGTTCACAGCAACTCGCCGATCCCCGCATGGTGGTGGAAGTGCTCTCCCCCTCCACGCGCGGCATCGACCTCGTGCGCAAGCTCGAGGAATACAAGTCTGTCCCCGGCCTCTCCTACATCCTGCTCGTGGAACCGGACGTGCCCCACGCCCTGCTCTGGCGGCGCGGAGCCGCAGGCTGGGAGCTTGAGGAGGTTCAGGGGCTCGACGGCGGCTTCGACCTGCCGGACATCGAGGCGAGCCTCGCGATGGCCGAGCTTTACGACCGGCTCACCTTTCCGGCCGGGGGCGAGGCGAAGGCGGACGGCTGAGGCTTTCCTTGCCGCACGCGGGCCATTAGGGTCCGGCCACCCTTTCGCCAGACCGCCGGCCGCCCGCATCCCATGTTCCGCAACATCCTCTCCGTCGGCGGCCTGACGCTGCTCTCCCGCCTCGCCGGCTTCATCCGTGACGTGGTGATGGCGGCGGTGCTCGGCGCCGGGCCGGTGGCCGACGCCTTTCTCATCGCCTTCCGCCTGCCGAACCATTTTCGTGCGATCTTCGCCGAGGGGGCCTTCAACGCCGCCTTCGTGCCCACCTACGCCCGGCTCCGGGAGCAGGACGGGGTGCCGGTGGCGGGCGGGTTCGCGGACGAAATCCTCACCGCCATGACGCTGGTGCATGCCGTGCTGCTGGCGCTGGCGCTGGGCTTCACGCCGCAATTCGTCTCGCTGCTGGCGCCGGGCCTCGCGGAGGATGGCGAGCGGTTCAACCTCGCGGTGACGCTTACCCGCATCACCTTTCCCTATCTGGCGCTCATCTCCATCGCGACGCTGGTGACGGGCGCGCTCAATGCCTCCGACCGCTTCGCCGTGGCGGCCGCCGCTCCCATCCTGCTCAATGTGTGCATGGTGAGCACCCTGCTCTGCGCCGCCCTGTTCCCCACGGCCGGCCATGCTGCGGCGTGGGGCGTGCTGATTTCGGGCGTGGCGCAGCTGTTCGTCGTCGGGGTGGATGCGGAGCGGCACGGCATCGGGCTGCGCTTCGCCAAGCCGAAGCTCGATCCGGGCACGCGGCAGTTTCTCAAGGCGCTGGGGCCGGCCATCATCGGCTCGGCCGGGGTGCAGATCGCCCTCTTCGCCGACACCATCATCGCCACCTTCCTGCCGGTGGGCGCGCTCTCGGCGCTCTATTATGCGGACCGGATCAACCAGCTGCCCATCGGCGTGGTCGGCATCGCCGTCGGCACCGTATTGCTGCCGGAAATGTCCCGGCGCCTCGCGGCGAAGGACGATGCCGGGGCGGCCCATGCCCAGGCGCGCTCCATCGAGCTGGCGGCGCTTTTGGCCATCCCCTTCGTCGCCGCCGCGCTTCTCGTGCCGGACCTGACCATGCGGGCGCTGTTCGCCCGCGGCGCCTTCACGGCGGCGGATGCGGCCGATGCCGCGGCGACCTTGCGGGCCTACGGCGTCGGCCTTCTCGCCTTCGTGGTGGTGCGCGCCTTCATCGCCCCGTTCAATGCCCGCGGCGACACCAAGACGCCGATGATCGCCTCCCTCAGCGCGGTGACGCTCAATGTGGCGCTCAAGTTCGCCCTCATGGGCAGTTTCGCCCAGGTGGGCCTCGCCTTCGCCACGGCGGTGGGCGGCTGGATCAATGTGGGCCTGCTCGTACTGTTCGCCGTACGCCGAGGCTATCCGGTGGGCGATGCGGCCCTCGGCGGGCATCTGGTGCGGCTGGTGGGCCTGCTGGTGGTGGTGGGCGCCGCGCTCGTCGGGGCGCAGGCCTCGGCATCGGCGATCCTTCCCGTCGGCATGGGCGCGCGCGACGAGCTGATGCTGGCGCTGGTGGTGCTGGGGGGAGGCGCCGCCTACCTTGCCGGGCTGTGGCTGCTGCTGGGCAGGGGCTTCATCGCCGGCGTGATCGGACGCCGGGCACCTCCGCTGCCGCCAAAGGCCTGACCGGCCGAAGCGCTTCAAATACAACGTTCGGGAAATCTGCCCTTTTGCATCGCACGCCCGCTGTGCTATCGATCCGGCGATTTTCCGGTCTCGGCTCATCGGTTGCGGGAGGTGCCGAACCTTCTCCGAAAAGAACAAGTGCGGACACCCGTCCGTCCAGGAGCCGGATGCCCATGTCGCCTGCCCCGCGTCTTGCCCTCCCCAGCCATCTCGTTTCGGCCGCTGCGGTCGTTCCGGTGCTCGCACTTGCGCTGGCGCTCGCCGGCTGCGGCCAGCCTACCGCGCAGCAGCAGGGTGCGCCCCCGCCGCCCCAGGTGACGGTGGCTTCCCCGACGTCCGCGAACGTCACCGACACCGATGAATATGTCGGCCGCTTCGTCGCCATCGACGAAGTGAACGTGCGCGCCCGCGTCTCCGGCTATCTGGACAAGATCGGCTTCACCGACGGCCAGATGGTGAAGGAGGGCGACGTGCTCTTCACCATCGACCAGCGCCCGTTCAAGATCGCGGTGGATCAGGCCCAGGCCAATCTCGCCCAGGCCAAGGCCAATCTCGACTTCACCAAGGCGGACCTCGAGCGCGCCCGCACGCTGCTGGAGGACAAGACCTCCAACGCCATCTCCAAGCAGGCCTTCGACCAGCGTACCCAGGCCGAGCGCACTGCCGCCGCCATCGTGCAGTCGCAGGAGGCGCAGGTGCGCTCCGCCCAGCTCGATCTCGGCTTCACCGAGGTGAAGGCGCCGGTGTCGGGCCAGATCGGCGACCGCCGGGTGTCGGTCGGCAACTACGTCACCGGCGGCACGGGCGCCACGCCCACGCTGCTGGCCGTGATCGTCTCCACCGATCCGATCCGCTTCGAGTTCACCATCGATGAGGCCTCGCTGCTGCGCCTCACCCGCCGCATGGGCGGCACTGACTTCAAGGGTGACCCGGTCGCGCTGAAGCTCATCGACGACAAGGACTTCGTCCACAAGGGCAAGCTCGACTTCCTCAACAATGTCGTCGACCGCGAGACCGGCACCATCCGGGGCCGCGCCGTGTTCGACAACAAGGATGGCCTGTTCCGCCCCGGCATGTTCGCGCGCCTCAGGCTCCAGTCGTCGGACCCTTATCAGGCGCTGGTGGTGCCGGATGTGGCCATCGGCACCGAGCAGGTGAAGAAGTTCGTCTACGTGGTCGGCCCCGAGAACAAGGTCAGCCAGAAGTTCGTCACCCTCGGTCCGCTCCAGGGCGACATGCGGGTGATCCGCGAGGGCCTTTCCCCCGATGACAAGGTGGTGGTGAATGGCCTGATGCGCGTGCGGCCCGGCGTGACGGTGACGCCGCAGGTTGCCGGTGCCGCGCCGGCTGCCGGGGCCCCGGGCGCGCCTGCCGGTTCCTCCTCCGCCGCCTCCAAGTGAGGAGGCGGAACCATGCGCTTTTCCCACTTCTTCATTGACCGACCCATCTTCGCCTCGGTGGTGTCGGTGGTGGTCATCATCCTCGGCGCGGTCTCCTATCTGCGCCTGCCGGTGGCCCAGTATCCGGACATCGCCCCGCCGGTCATCACGGTGACGGGCCAATATCCCGGCGCCTCGGCCGAGATCGTCGCGGAGACCGTGGTCGCGCCCATCGAGCAGCAGATCAACGGCGTGGAGAAGATGATCTACCTGTCGTCGAACTCGACGGCGGACGGTCGCTTCTCCATCTCCGTCACCTTCGACATCGGCACCAATCTCGACATCGCCCAGGTGCAGGTGCAGAACCGCGTCGCCATCGCCGCCCCGCGCCTTCCGGCCGAGGTGCAGCAGGTGGGCGTGGTGACGGCGAAGGCCTCGCCCGACCTCCTGCTGGTGGTCAGCCTCTATTCACCGGATGGCTCGCGCGATCCGCTGTTCATCTCGAATTTCGCCAATATCGAGGTGAAGGACGTGCTGTCGCGCATCGACGGCGTCGGCTCTATCACCGTGTTCGGCTCGCGCGAATATGCGATGCAGATCTGGCTCGATCCGGATCGCCTTTCCGCGCTGAACCTCACCACCACCGACGTGGTGCAGGCGCTGAAGGCGCAGAACGTCCAGGTGGCTTCGGGCATCCTGAACCAGCCGCCGGTGCCGAACCAGCGGGCGTTCCAGATCGCCGTGCGTACGCTCGGCCGACTGACCGACCCGCAGGCGTTCGCCGATATCGTCATCAAGCAGACCGATCAGGCGCTGGTGCGGCTGAAGGATGTGGGCCGGGTTGAGATCGCGGCGCAGGACTATGCGTCCACGTCGTTCCTCGACAAGGACATCTCCATCAACCTCGGCATCTTCCAGCGGCCGGGTTCGAACGCGCTCGCCACCGGCAATGCCGTCGTGGCGGAGATGGCCCGCATCGGCAAGAGCTTCCCGGCCGGCCTGAAGTACGCGATCTATTACAACCCCACCGAGTTCATCCAGCAGTCGGTGGATGCCGTGGTGCACACCATCGGCGAGGCCATCGTGCTGGTGGTGCTGGTGGTGATCCTGTTCCTGCAGACGTGGCGGGCGGCGATCATTCCCATCCTCGCCATCCCGATCTCGCTCATCGGCACTTTCTTCGTCATGGCCCTGTTCGGCTTCTCGCTGAACAACCTGTCGCTGTTCGGACTGGTGCTCGCCATCGGCATCGTGGTCGACGACGCCATCGTCGTGGTGGAGAACGTGGAGCGCAACATCGAGGCGGGGCTCTCCCCGCGCGATGCCGCCTACAAGACCATGGACGAGGTGGGCGGGGCGCTGGTCGCCATCTCTCTCGTGCTGTCGTCGGTGTTCGTGCCGACCGCCTTCATCACCGGCATCTCGGGCGAGTTCTACCGGCAGTTCGCGCTGACCATCGCCGGCTCGACGCTGATCTCGCTGCTCGTGTCGCTGACGCTCTCGCCGGCCATGTGCGCGCTGCTGCTGAAGCCGCACCGCTCCAAGCACGAGAAGCCGGCCTGGTATGCCCGGCCCATCGTCGGCTTCTTCGGCCTGTTCAATCGCGGCTTCGAGAAGGTCGGCAACGGCTATGCCTGGATGACGGCCCGCCTCGTGCGGTTCGTCGCGCTGGTGCTCATCGTCTATGCCGGCATCGTCGGCTTCGGCGGCTGGCTGTTCGCGACCACGCCGCAGGGCTTCATCCCGCAGCAGGACCGCGGCTATCTCATCGTCGTCGCCCAGTTGCCGCCCGGCGCGTCCATGCAGCGCACGGAAGATGTGATGAAGCGCGCCGGCAACCTCGTGCTGGGCACGCCCGGCGTCGGCCATATCGTCAACATCGCCGGCTTCTCCGGCGCCACCTTCACCAATGCGCCCAACGCCGGCGCCATGTTCGTGATCCTCGATCCGTTCACCTCTCGCGCGGGGCACCCCGAGCAGACAGCGGCAGCCATCCAGAAGGTGCTGTTCGGCAAGGTGGCGTCCATCCAGGAAGCGCAGATGATCGTGGTGCAGCCGCCGCCCGTCCAGGGTATCGGCAATGCCGGCGGCTTCCGCATGATGCTGGAGGACCGCTCCGGCGCCGGCCTCCTCGCCTTGCGCAATGCCACCTATGCCATGATGGGCGCGGCGGCGCAGACGCCGGGGCTGATGCAGGTCTACTCCCTGTTCGAGACCTCGACGCCGCAGCTCTTCCTCGACATCGACCGGCAGAAGGCCCAGCTTCTGAAGATCAACATCGCCGACGTGTTCTCGGCGCTGCAGACCTATATCGGCTCGTCCTACGTCAACGACTTCAACCTGTTCGGCCGCACCTTCCGGGTGCAGGTGCAGGCGGATGCGCCGTTCCGGCTCGACCCCAAGGACGTGCTCTCCATCAGGGTGCGCGCCGCCAACGGGGAGACCGTGCCGCTCGGCTCCTTCACCACCGTGCGCGACATTTCCGGCCCCTACCGGGTGCCGCGCTACAATCTCTACCCCACCGCCGAACTCGACGGCTCCCCGGCCCCCGGCTACTCGCAGGGGCAGGCCATCCAGATCATGCAGGAGCTGGCCGCCAAGGTGCTGCCGCAGGGCTTTTCCTATGAGTGGACGGCGCTTGCGTACCAGCAGCAGCGGGCCGGAAACACGGCCATCTTCGCCTTTGCTCTGGGCGTGGTGTTCGTGTTCCTGGTGCTGGCGGCGCAGTATGAGAGCCTGACACTGCCTCTGGCGGTCATCCTCATCGTTCCCATGTGCCTTGTCGCGGCACTGATCGGCGTGATCCTGAGGGGACAGGACAACAACATCCTGACCCAGGTGGGCTTCATCGTGCTCATCGGCCTCGCGGCGAAGAACGCGATCCTCATCGTGGAATTCGCCAAGCAGTTGCAGGATCAGGGGCACGGCCGGCGCGAGGCGGCGGTGGAGGCGGCACGGCTGCGTCTGCGTCCCATCATCATGACCTCGCTCGCCTTCATCCTCGGCGTCGTGCCGCTGGTGTGGGCCACCGGCGCCGGAGCGGAGCTGCGGCAGGCGCTGGGCACGGCGGTGTTCTCGGGCATGATCGGCGTGACGCTGTTCGGCCTCGTGTTCACCCCGGTGTTCTACGTCTTCGCCCAGTGGATCGCGTCCCTCGGCCGTCGCCGCGAGGCGGAAGCGCCGCCGCCGTCCCATCCCGCTCCGGCGGAGTGAGGGGAGGACATAAACGCGAACGGGCGGCCCAGGGCCGCCCGTTTTCGTTTCAGAATCGTGGCCGGTTGGATCAGCGCGCCTTGTCGCGGCGCGACTTCAGCCACTTGATGCGGTTGACGATCTGCTGGGGCTGGTAGGGCTTGTCGACCCCCGGCCCGTCTTCGCAGAGATTGGTGGCGTGGGCGGCCGCCATGGCGGTGGAGCCGGCGAGTATCATGTCGATCTTCGGATGCGCCTCGCGCAGCCACCGGGACAGGGCGAAGCCTTCGCGGTCGCCGGCGGCCGAGGCATCGGCCAGCACCACCTCGACCCGCTCGGCCTCGACTTCAAGGATGGTCTCGGCCTCGGCACCCGTCGCAGCTTCCAGCACCTCGTAGCCGCAGGTGCGCAGATATTCCGCGATCACATGGCGCACGAGAATGTCGGCCTCGACCACGAGAACGACGGGCGGGAGTTCGCTCGGATGGTTGTCGTTCATCGGTCGCCTTTCCTCGATCGTGTTTTACGCACCTGCCTTCCCCTGAAGCTGCGCCTGGATGATCTGCAGCACGCTCTCCATCCGGTAGGGCTTGGCGAGGAACGGCGCGACCACGGCGGCAACGGAACGATCGAACTGGCCCGAGGTGAGGATCACCGGCAGATGCGGACGCTCGGTCTTGAGCAGCAGGGCGAACTGGTAGCCGTCCAGCGCGCCCTCGGTGTGCACGTCGGAGAACACGACATCCACATGCAGGCCGGCGATGATGGCCTCATGCGCCTCCTCGGCCGAGACGGCCTCGATCACCAGCAATCCGGCGGAACGCAACTCCGAGGCTGTCACCATGCGCACAAGCGCGTCGTCCTCGACCAGCAGTACGGTGAGAGGAACCGGCTCCGCCATCGGCTGGGCTTCCCCAAATGTCATTTTTGTTGCCCATTCCAAGGTGCAGCCTGAAAACGCCGTGGCCGCGCTTCGGTTCCCGAATACGGTCCATCAAAAAAGCCGATCCCGCTCATTTCATCTTCCGATTGGCAGGACGCCCCCTCCAGCGCGACGGTTGTGGCCTCTTTCTCGCAGCAGGACGACCCCCTTGGCCCTGACGATCTTCTTTCTCAACGGACCCAACGCCAACCTCTACGGCCTCGATCCCTCCGGCACGTACGGGCGCGAAAGCTTCCCGGCCATCCGCGAGCGCTGCCTCGCCCATGCCGCCGGGCTTGGCGTGGCGCTGGACTTCCGGCAGTCGAACCACGAGGGCGAGATCGTGGACTGGATCCAGGAGGCCCGGCTGAAGGCGGATGCCATCGTCATCAACGCGGCCGGCCTCACCTACACGTCCATCGCCATCCTCGATGCTTTGCTCGCCTTCGATGGGCCGATCATCGAGACCCACATGAGCAACATCTGGAAGCGCGAACCCTTCCGGCACCACTCCTTCGTGTCGAAGGCCGCCACCGGCGTGGTGGCAGGGCTCGGCGCGCTGGGCTACGAGCTTGCCATCGGCGCCGCGGCGAGGCTTGCCGGCGAGCGCAAGGAGGGTGGCAAGTGACAGCGACTTCGCGCGGGGCGTTGGTGTTCTTCAGCGCCTTCGATGATCCCGTGGAATGGAAGGCCGCGCTTCAGGCGGCGGTGCCGGGCCTCGACGTGCGGATCGCAGATGCGGCGACCGGTGCCGTGGACGGCGATCCCGCGGATGTGCGCTACGCCCTCGTCTGGAAGCCGCCGCAGGGGTTCTTCGCGCACTTTCCCAACCTCGGGCTGGTCATCAATCTCGGCGCGGGCGTCGATGCGCTGGTCGCCCGGGATGATCTTCCCGACGTGCCCATCACCCGCCTGTCCGACCCCAACATGTCGCAGATGATGGCGTCCTTCGTCCTGTTCTGCGTGCTGCGCCATGCCCGCGAAATCCCGACCTTCGAGCGGGCACAGCGGGAGGGGCGCTGGCATTATGTGCATCCGCGTACGGCGGGGGAGATCCGCGTCGGCGTGCTGGGGCTCGGCGAACTCGGGTCCACGGCCGCGCTGGAGCTGGTGCGGCACGGCTTCGACGTGCGCGGCTGGTCCCGCTCGCCGAAGCAGCTCGAAGGCGTGAAGACCTGCCATGGGGCCGGTGCGCTGCCGGGCTTCCTCGCCGAGGCGGACATCCTCGTGGTCATGCTGCCGCTCACCGGCGAGACGCGCCATCTCCTCGATGCCGGGTGCCTCGCTCTGCTGCCGAAGGGGGCGAAGTTCATCAACGTCGCCCGCGGGCCGGTGGTGGACGAGGCAGCGCTGATCGCGGCGCTGCGCTCCGGCGCCATTTCCGAGGCGACGCTCGACGTGTTCGAGGTGGAGCCGCTACCCGCTGAGAGCCCGCTCTGGGGCATGGAGAATGTGCTGGTGACGCCGCACCTCGCCTCCATCGCCATCCCCGCCAGCGCTTCCGCCCAGATCGCGGAGAACATCCGCAGGGTGGAGGCGGGTGAAGAAGTGCAGAACCGGGTGGACCCGGCGCGGGGCTACTGAGCCCCGTCCCGTCCCGCGAGAATCTCCCGCGCCCGCTCGTGTGGCGCCAGCGATTGTTCGGTCGCGGGGTCACCGAAATCCTCCATTTCGTAGAGCGGGCGGATCTCGATCTCGCTCGGGCCGGGCATGGGGTTGGGGCAGCGCTTCACCCAGGCAACCGCCTCCTCCATGTCCTTGACCTCCCACAGCCAGTAGCCGGCGATCAGCTCCTTGGTCTCGGCGAAAGGCCCGTCCATGACGACGCGGGAGGCTCCGTCGAAGCCGATGCGCTTGCCCAGCTTCGACGGCTTCAGCCCGGCGCCATCACGCATGATGCCGGCCTTGGCCAGTTCCTCGTTGAACCGGCCCATGGCCTCCAGCAGTTCGGGGGAGGGCATCAGCCCGGCTTCACTGTCCGCGGTCGCCTTCACGATCACCATCACGCGCATGTCGCTCTCCCTCTGGGGTGGATCGGCTCGATGCTATAAGGACGGTGGACGAACGCCGCTCCCGACACGATGCGGGCAAATTTAGCGGGTGAATTGCACCGGGTCTGGCTGTGGCTGGACTCCGGCGTGCCGGTTGGGCGTGGCGGGCAGATGCTCAGGGGAATGACATGCGTTTCTGGGGAATCGCGATCGTGGCGGCGGCGGTCATGGCCGCGGGGGCAGCCGAGGCGGGCAAGCAGACCAACACCCAGTTCCGCGCGTTCGGCCAGTGGAAGGTCGAGACCGTGCTGGACGACGGCAAGTTCTTCCTGTGCCGGGGCGTCACCAAGACCAACGGCGGCATCGTCGGTCTGCTCTATTATCCGAACGGCAAGTGGGCCATCGCCTTCCCGGACCTCAGCCTCAAGCCGGGCAGCAAGGTCTCGGGATCGCTGGAGATCGGCAAGGCGTCGCAGCCGGTCGAGCTGGTCGCCAGCCAGGCGGGCGTGCGCGAGCGGGTGTTCATCACGGATGACGTGCTCAATGCACTGCGTCAGGGCGGCCGCGTCTCGCTCAAGATCGCCGGCAAGTCCTTCGACTGGGACATGACCGATGCCGGCCAGGCCATCGGCGCGGTGCAGGATTGCTGGACCGCCGGCAAGAAGATCGGCGGCTGACGGCCTCTAGTCCATATCCGGTGCGATCGAGCCCGGCGCGAACATGCCGCCGGGCGAGAAGGCGTCGGCGAGGAAGCGGGCGAACACCTCCACCGCCGGCCGCATGGGCTGGCGGCGGAGCGACAGCCGCATGACGCGCACCGGCGCCAGCTGCTCCTTGAGGGGGCGCACGGCCACCCGGCTGCCGTCATAGGCCATGGTCGTGCGCGGCGAGGCATTGTGCAGCGTGTAGCCGCGCTTCTGGCCGACGAGGCCGCGGATCAGCTCGTAGGAGCGTGAGCGGTAGGCGATGCGCGGGGTGATGCCGCAGGACTCGAACAGAGAGAAGAAATAGTCGCGCGTGTGGGGCAGATCGTAGAGCAGGAAGGGCTCGTCGGCCACGTCCTTCAACGAAACCACGGGCTTGCGCGCCAAGGGATGATCGGCGGCGAGCACGAGGAGCGGCGGCAGGTCGATGAGGAGTTCGCCGGAAAAATCCTCCGGCACCGCATAGCCATAGGACACGGCGATCTCCAGCCGGCCGGAGAGGATACCGTCGAAGATCTCCTTCTGGTCGCCTTCCTCCAGCTTCACCGTGATGCCGGGCTGCACCTCCGCGAAACGGGCCAGCAGGGCCGGCATGAAGCGCGGGGCGATGGTGAGGAAGCAGCCGAGGGAGATTTCTCCCCTGAGCGTATCGCCAAGCGCCTGCGCGCTCTGGGCGAAATCACGCGCGTGGGCAAGGAGATGCCTTGCCTCGTTCACATAACGCTGGCCGGCGGGCGTCAGCGAGATGCCGCGCGCATGATGGCGGATGAAGAGCGGGATGCGCAGCTCCGCCTCGGTCTGGGCGATGGCGGCGGAAATCGACGGTTGGGAGACGTTGAGCTGGCGCGCGGCTTCCGTGACGTTGCCAAGATCCGCGGCGGCCACGACATATTTCAGCGCCCTGAGCGACACGTTCATTTCGCCCGTTCCCCGTAGGCGAGGGCGTAGCAATGGCTCGGGCGCGGGGGGGCGCCCGCAGGGTTTGGCTTGGTCACGGGCGGGGGCTCCGGTGAGCCGCCAGTGTTGCGCATTGATCTGGATCAGAAAAGCCAATCTTTTCGCCAAAGATAAAATATTTTATCGATCCCGCGGCCTCGCCCACTCTTGCTCCAATCGTGGGCATGACCAATTCGGGAGCAGGCGTGATGATCAGGACCGGTGCCGCGTACAAGGAAGGCCTGCGCGACGGCCGCGAGATCTGGATCGACGGCGAGCGCGTGACCGATGTCACCACCCATCCCGCTTTCAAGCCCATCGTCGACATCAAGGCGCGCATGTACGACCTCCACCACGAGGAGGCGACCGCTCCAGCGCTGACCTATGTGGAGGAGAATGCAGTGCATTCCGTCTTCCACCAGCCGCCCACCGAGACCGCGCACTGGGACGCCAAGCGCAAGGGCGTCGACATCCTGCTGAAGGACGTGGGCGGCGTCGTCACCCGCGTCGGCGACGAGACCATCGGCGAGATGTGGTCGCTGCAGGACGGGCGCGACATGCTGGCGGAGATCGATCCGCGCTTCGCCGCCAACATCGACAACCACATCAAGAGGGTGGTCGAGGAAGACCCCTTCCACGTTTCCGCCAATACCGACCCCAAGGGCGACCGCTCCCGCCACATCTCCGAGCGCGATCCGGACATGATGGTGCATGTCACCAAGGAGACGGACGCGGGCATCATCATCCGTGGCGCCAAATACGAGACCGCCGCCGCCTATGCCGACCAGGCCTATCTGAAGCCCACCGTGGGCGCCTGGACGGACGAGAAGGAAAGCGACTACGCGCTGGGCTGCATCGTGAAGATGGGCGCGCCGGGCGTGAAGCACATCTGCCGCTCCTCCTTCGCCGGCCGCAGCAACCCAAAGGATTATCCCCTCGCCAACCGCTATGACGAGGTGGATACGCTGGTGGTGTTCGATGACGTGCTGATCCCCTGGGAAGACGTCTTCTTCTATCGCTACACCAAGGCGGCCCAGTTCGTGCGCGGCACGCTGCACCGCTACTCTGCCTATCCCTATGTGCTGCGCCTGCTCTACGTCGCCGACATGATGATCGGCGCCGCGCTGTGGAACGCCAAGCAGACCGGCCTGGACAAGCTTCAGTCGGTGCAGGAGAAGCTGGCGGATCTCGCGGTCTATCGCGAGGGCATCAACGCCCACCTCACCGCCTCCATCGCCCTCGCCGAGAAGAGCCCGGCGGGCCTGCTGATGCCCAACCAGTCCATCCTCTATGCCGGCCGCGTGCTCGCCTGCTCGCAGCTGCCGACCATGATGCACGCCACCCGCGAGTTGATCGGCGGGCAGATCTGCGTCACGCCCAACGTCGCCGCCTTCGAGGCCGAGGGCACCGCCGAGTGGTTGAAGAAGTTCTACACGCTCAACGACAATTGGGAGTCCGAGGACCGGCGCAAGCTGCTCGCCTTCGCCCGCGATCTCGTATCCTCCGACTATGCCGGCCACCGCCTCGCCTTCGTGCAGTTCGCGCAGGCCCCGCACTTCAACCACCTCGCGGCGGTCTACAAGAGCTTCGATTTCTCCGGACCCCTCGACTTCGTGCGCAAGACCGCGGGTCTTTCGGACAATGTCAAAGGCTCGCTGAAATGAGCGTGGCCGCCGACATCTCCCCCGTGGATTCGGGCCTGTTCCGCGAAGCCATGCGGCGCATGGCGTCGGGTGTCGCGGTGATCGCCACCGACGGCCCGGCCGGGCGGGCGGGGCTCACCGTCTCCTCGCTGGCCTCGCTGTGCATGGAGCCGCCTTCGGTCATCCTCTGCATCCACGAGCAGAGCAATGCGCTGAAGGTCATCGAGGCCAACGGCGTGTTCGTCGCCAACGTGCTGGCGCACCATCAGTCGCACGTCTCCGACACCTTCGCTGGGCAGGTACCGCAGTTCCGCGACGACAAGTTCGCCTGCGCGGACTGGCGGGCGGCGGCGAGCGGCGCGCCGGTGCTCGATGGCGCGCTCATGAGTTTCGACTGCCGCCTTGCCACCCATCACGCCTACGGCACCCACCGCATCGTCGTCGGTGCCGTGACCGCCGTCCATGGTCTTGAGGACGAGGCCGAGCCGCTGCTCTACGCCAACCGCGCCTACCGGCGCCTGACCGCTGCATGAGGCAAAGAACCGTGCCGACCCATACCCGCATCCGCCCCTTCAACACGAAGGAAGCCTATCCCGAGCAGAAGCTCGACAACGACGTGTGCATGGCGGTCCGCGCCGGCAACACCGTCTATCTCCGTGGCCAGACGGCCATGGACCTCGACGGCAACATCGTCGGCGTTGGCGATGCCGCGGCGCAGACTGAGAACGCCATGGCCTGTGCCAAGGTGCTGTTGGAAGAGGCGGGCGCGAAGCTCGAGGACGTGGTGAAGATCGTCATCTACATCACGGACCGGGCCTATCGCGAGCCGGTCTATCGCGTGGTGGGCCAGTGGCTGAAGGGCGTCTTCCCGGTCTCCACCGGCATCATCGTGCAGGGGCTCGCGAAGCCTGAGTATCTGATGGAAATCGACATCATCGCCGAGATCCCGTCCGAGCGCGCCTGAGGCGTCGCCACGCGTTGCAGCGGCACGCCGCGTCCCGTTTTCCTCGCGCCGTAAATGGCGCGGGGAATATTTGCGTTGTTTCGATAAAATATTGATTTTCAGAATAAAAATCGCCGCGCACAGGCATTTTTTGCTTCCATCATCATCCGAATTACGTAGATTTACGTATCGGCGACCTTCGCGGTCACACGAAAAGAAACCGCCAGAAGGCGGATCCAGAGGAGAGACGGATGAACGGCAAGATCGTTGCCCTCGGGCTCGCGCTGGCCGCCTTCGTGGCGGGCCCGGCGAGCGCGGCGGAAAAACTGGTGGTGAGCACGTGGGGTGGCAGCTTCCGCGACCTCATCGCCGAGGCCATCGCCTCGAAATTCACCAAGGATACCGGCGTCGAGGTGGAATACATCACCGGCGGCACCATCGACCGGCTGAACAAGGCGAAGCTCGCCAAGGGCTCGCCGGAGAGCGACATCACCTTCACCACCGCCCATGTGGGCTGGCTCTACGCCAATGACGATCTGTTCGAGACCCTCGATCTCTCGAAGATCCCGAACGCGTCGAAGCTGGTGCCGCAGGCCAAGGTGAGCCCCTATCACATCGGCGCCTGGGCCTATGTCTACACCATCGGCTACCGGCCGGACCTGACGCCCAAGAACATCAATTTCTCCTCCTGGGCGGACCTGTGGAATCCCGAGCTGAAGGGGATGCTGGCGGCGCCTGATTTCGACCCCAGCCACATCATCGCCGTCTCGGCCCTGCTGGCGGGCGGCTCGCCTGCGGACTGGCAGAAGGGTGAGCAGAAGCTCCTGGCGCTGAAGCCCAATTTCAAGGCTTTCTACACCAACGATGCCAACTCGCAGCAGCTCATCGCCACCGGCGAGACGCCGGTGCAGATCATGCTGTCCATGAACGCTTATTACATGATCGCGCAGGGCGTCCCGATTAAGCTCGTCATCCCGAAGGAGGGCGGCGTGCTCGGCATCGACACCATGGCCATCATGAAGGGCTCCAAGAACCGCGAGCTGGCGGAGAAGTTCATCAACACCGCGCTTGATCCCGAGGTGCAGGGCAAGATCGCCGAGCTGAAGAAGGGCTCGCCCACCGTGCTCGGCGCGAAGGTGAGCCCCGAGACCGCGAAGCTTCCCGGTGTCTTCACCACTGCCGAGCAGTGGGACAAGGAGACCATCATCATCGACCACAAGCTCCGCGCGGAGAAGACCGCCGAGTGGCGCAAGTGGTTCTCGGAAAACATGATCGCCAAATGATCGGCGGGTGAGGCGGACTGCCGCTCCCGTTAGACTGCCCTGACCCGGAAGCGGCTCCGTAGCGCGGCGGGCAGGGAAGATGGGTCCCCTGTCATCTTCCCTGCCTCCGCCGGGTCGTTCCCACAGAACCAAGAGCGAGAGCCGTGAACAAGCGCCCCTTCCTCGCCCTGTTCGTCGCCCCCGCGACGCTGGCGGCCATCGCCTCCGCGGCGGCGCTCGCGGCGATCCTGCAATATGCCTTCCGTGCCTATGTGCCGGGTTCGCTCAATCCGGGCGGGCTCACGCTGGACAATTTCTTCGCGCTGCTGCGCCCGCTCTATGCGCAGGTGTTCATCCAGACCGTGTGGATCTGCCTTCTCACCGCGCTCATTACTTTGGTGGTGGCGTATCCGCTCGCCTTCGCGCTGGTGCGGACGCGGAACGTGGCGCTGAAATCCTTCCTGCTCATCACTGCCGTGACGCCGCTCTTCCTCGGCGAGGTGGTGCGCACCTATTCCTGGATCATCGTGCTGGGCAATACCGGCTTCATCAATTCGGTGCTGAAGGGCCTCGGGCTCATCGACCGGCCGATACAGATGATGTTCACCACCTTCGGCGTCGTCACCGCCCTCGTTCATGTGACGCTGCCGGTGATGGTCATCATGCTCTCGGCCGCGCTCGCGCACATCGATCGCGATTACGAGAAGGCCGCCACCTCCCTCGGCGCGGGGCCGGTGAAGGCCTTCCTCACCGTGACGCTGCCCCTCTCCATGCCCGGCGTGGTGGCGGGCGTCTCCACCGCCTTCGCCTGGACCTTCTCCGCCTTCGCCACGCCGCAGATGATTGGTGGCGGCAAGGTGAGCATGATCTCGACGCTGGTCTACCAGCTCGGTTTCGCCTCTTTCAATTTCCCCTTCGCGGCGGCTCTCTCCGTCACCGGCCTCGCGCTCACCTTCGCGGTGCTCGCCATGGCGAAGCGGGCAATCAAGCCGCTGGAAAAGATCGGAGCCCACTGATGTCCGCTCCGCGCAAGCGCCTCATCTCCGCCAAGGCCGGCGAGCGGCTTCTCGCCATCGCCGGCTGGACCGTGGTGTGGCTGGTGGTGGCCTTCATCATCCTGCCGGCGGTGGTGGTGGGCATCTCCGCCTTCAACGACCGCGCCATCCTCTCCTTCCCGCCGCAGGCCTGGTCCACGCGGTGGTTCGCGCGGGCCTTCTCCTATCGCGACTTCTCGGAGGGCTTTCGCAACGGCCTCATCATCACCGCCTTCGCCTCGTCCATCGCGCTCGTGGTGGGAGCCGGTTTCGCCTTCGCCCTCGATCGCTACACCTTTCGGGGCAAGATGGCGCTGGAGGCGGTGTTGACCTCGCCGCTGGTGATCCCGCATTTCACCATCGGCCTCGGCTTCCTCATCCTCGCGGCGCAGATCCACGCGACGCGCACCTTCGCCCTCGTCATCGTCTGCCATGTGGTGCTGGTGCTGCCCTTCGTGATGCGCTCGGTCTATGTGTCGCTGCGCAATCTCGACAGCCGGCTGGAACTCGCCGCCGCGAGCCTCGGGGCCAAACCCGGCCGGGCGCTGTTCACCGTGACGCTGCCTTTGCTGATCCCCGGCCTGTTCTCGGGCTGGCTGTTCGCGGCCATTCTGTCCTTCAACGAGTTCACCGCTTCGCTGTTCGTCACCGCCCAGGCGACGCAGACGTTGCCAGTCGCCATGTACAATTACGTCCGCGAGTATGCCGATCCGACACTCGCGGCGCTGTCCGTCATCTACATCGTGGTCACGGCGCTGCTTCTCACCATCGCCAACGCCTTCCTTGGCCTCGGAAAGGTTCTGAACGTTGAGCATGTCCGCTGAACGCATCGATCCCCGGGAGCCCGTCTCCCCCGCCGTCTCCGCGCCTGTCGCGGACGCTGCCGCGCGCGTCGCCGGCGTCCAGATCGACGGCGTCACCAAGCGCTTCGGCGATGCCACCGCTCTGCATGAGGCATGGCTGAAGATCGCCGAGGGCGAGTTCATGACGCTGCTCGGGCCGTCCGGCTGCGGCAAGACCACGCTCCTCAACCTCATCGCCGGGTTTCTCGAGGCGGACGGCGGCGAGATCTTCGTCGGTGGACGGCTGATGACCGAGACCGCGCCCTATGATCGCGAGATCGGCGTCGTCTTCCAGAACTACGCTTTGTTCCCGCACATGAATGTCGCGAAGAACGTGGGCTATGGCCTCAGGATGCGCGGCGTGGCGAAGCGCGAGATCGACACGCGCGTCGCCGAGGCGCTGGCACTGGTGAAGCTCGACGGCTTCGGCGAGCGCAAGCCGCGCCAGCTCTCCGGCGGACAGCAGCAGCGCGTGGCGCTCGCCCGTGCGCTGGTGATCCGGCCCAAGGTGCTGCTGCTGGACGAGCCGTTCTCCGCCCTCGACAAGAATTTGCGTGGCGCCATGCAGGTGGAGCTGAAGGAGATCCAGCGCCGGCTCGGCGTCACCACCATCTTCGTCACCCACGACCAGAGCGAGGCGCTGTCCATGTCGGACCGCATCGCCGTCATGTCGCAGGGCCGCATCCGCCAGGTGGGCACGCCGGACCAGATCTATCGCCGGCCGCTGGACCCCTTCGTCGCGTCCTTCGTCGGCGATGTGAACGTGCTGCCGGGCCGGCTGGAGCGGCGCATCGGCGAGACCGCGACGGTGCTGATCGCCGAAGGGCGGCTCAGCGTCAGTGCGGATACGCTGGAGGGGATTGCTCCGGGCGCGGCCGTCGACCTCTACGTGCGGCCCGATGCAGTGCGCATCGCGGAAGGGGAGGGGCTGGTCTCCGGCACGGTGGCGACCCACGTCTATCAGGGCTCACACGTGGACGTGCTGGTGGATGTCGCTGCCGCGCGCGGTGGCCGCGTCACGGTGCGCGTGCCGGGGCATGGCGCTTCCACGCGCTGGCCGGCGGGCACCCGCGTCTCGCTCGATTTCTCGCCCGCCGATGCGGTGGCGTTCGCGTCCGATGTCGCCTGACGCTGCGGCGCGCCGGTTCTGGTCCGGTGCGCCGGGTTCGCCGTCAGAAGGCCGGGGCGGAGGAGGGGTTGCGCGCGCGGCTTTCGAAGGCCGGCTGCTCCAGCGCATAGCGATCCCACAGGCTGCGCAGCGCGCCGATGGGGTCCTCCTGCCAGTCCACGCGCAGGTCCACCACCGGCCAGTCATAGGTGCGCGCCACATGCAGGCCCGCCGCATGCTCGTCCCCCGTCTCGCCACCGGCGGCCAATCCGGCCTCCAGCCCGCGCATGAGGCGCTCGGCCAGCGGCAGCCCCTCGGCCGCGAGGAAGGCATCGCGCATGGCTGCGGGGACGCCGTCGTTCACCAAGAGGTTTCCGAGCGCGATGCAGCCGGGACCTTCCGCCGCCGCGGCGATGGACAGGGCCTCGGCCCCCGAATGCCACGCCACCTGCCCGTAGCGGTCGATGACGCTGGCCTGCCTGAAAGCGGGCTCCGGCGTGCCGGCGAGCAGCGTGGACAGCACGCCCCCGGCGCCGAGCCCCTGCCGCAGCAGAGCAAGGCCGGCCGGGCCGAGGGCAGGGTCTGTGACGTTCTGCGTCGTCACGAGGCCGAGCGGGCTCACCCACGCGCAGCGGCTGGCAACGCAGATGCTGGACGAGGTGATGGCGATGCCGAAGGCGCCCGTATCGGGGCAGCGGGCGGCGATGGAATAGGTCATTCCCGTCTCCTTTTCGGTGATTTTCTAGAGATGACGGTCTGAAGATGCAAGTATCTACGGAAGAAATACTTGAAAAAATCATTTCCGTTCCTTCGGTAACGGATGCGGAAAATTCCGAGGTCGTCGCGCGCGTCGCCGAAATCGCCGCGCCGTTCGCCCGCGTGCGCCATCTGCCCAGCGCGGCCGGGGACCGCACCGCGCTGCTCCTCTCCATCGGCCCCGAGGCGCGGCCGGGCGTGGTGCTCTCGGCCCATACGGACGTGGTGGCCGTCGAGGGCCAGCCCTGGACCAGCAACCCCTTCGCCTTGACCGCACGGGGAGATCGCCTCTACGGGCGCGGCACCTCGGACATGAAGGGCTTCGTCGCCTGCGTACTCGCCGCGCTGCCCGCCTTCGCCGCCGCTGCGCTGGAGACGCCGGTGCATGTGGCGCTCTCCTATGACGAGGAGATCGGCTGCAAGGGCGCGGGCGATCTGGTGGCGCTTCTGGCCGCCCTTCCGGTGCCGCCGCTCCTGTGCATCGTCGGCGAGCCGACGGGCATGAAGGTGAAACGCGCCCATAAGGGCAAGACCGGCTGGCGCGTCACCGCCAGCGGCCGCACGGGCCATTCCGCCCTGCCGCATCGCGCGGTCAATGCGGTGACCGCCCTCGCCCGTCTCGCCGCGCGCCTCGCGGACCTTGCCGACGACCTGCGCGCCGGGGCGCGGGACGAGGCCTTCGATCCGCCTTATGCGACGCTGCATATCGGCTCGCTGCATGGCGGCGGGGCGTTGAATGTGGTGCCGGACAAGGCGGTGATGGAGTTCGAGCTGCGCAGCATTCCGGGCGCGGATACGCCCACCATTCTGCGCAGCATCGAGGAACTGGTGGCGGAGGAGCGCGCCGCCCTCAAGGCCGAGGCGGAGGAGGCGGATCTGGTGATGGAGGAGCTCTCCTCCTATCCTGCCCTCGCCACGGCGGCCGGCAGTGCCGAGGCCGCCGCGGTGGCGCGCCTGTGCGGCGACAATGGTCCTCCCGGCACCATCGCCTTCGGCACCGAGGCGGGACTTTATTCCGAAGCTGGCATTCCCACTCTGGTTTGCGGCCCCGGCGACATCGCCCGGGCCCACAAGGCCGACGAGTGGGTCGGGCGGGATGAGCTGGCCCAATGCGACGCCATGCTGGCCCGCCTCGCCGAACTGCTGCGCCGTCCCGCCGCCGACTGGATCACCCGCTGAAAGGAGCCATGATGACCAAGCAGAAGCCGCTGACCCGTCCCGCCGCCAAGCTCACCCATGCGGGCGCTTTGGTCGCGCTCGCCGCCGCCGTGGCGCGGGCGGAGGAGATGGGCGTGCCGCAGAACATCACCATCGTGGATGACGGGGGCAATCTCCTCGCCTTCGTGCGCATGGACGGGGCGAAGCTTCTGTCGCGCGAGACGTCCCTCTCCAAGGCCATCAGCGCCGCCTCCCACCGCCAGCCCACGAGCCGGCTCGATCCGGCGCTGGAGCTGAAGCTCGCCATTGCCTCCGGTGGCCGGCTCACCAATCTGGAAGGCGGCTTCCCCATCATCATCGACGGCGTGTGCGTCGGCGGCATCGGCGTGGGGTCCGGCAAGGGCAGCGAGGACGTGGACGTGGCCAAGGCGGCGCTTGCGGCCCTCGGCGCGCAGGCCTGAGGGGCGCTGCGGCATCGCGTGGCGCCGGCTTGTTTGCCGGCACCCTTGCCTGCACCCATTGCCGATGCGGTTGCCTGCGCCCTTGCCTATCGCCTGAAGCTGCGGCACAGGTGGCACGCCATCAACGGGGAATGCCCATGTCGACCACCGTGTCTCCCCTCGCGCCGAAGTCCGTGCCCGAGCTCAAGCCCGTGCCGGGCGTCACCTTCACCACGGTGGCGGCGGGCATCCGCTACAAGGGTCGCACCGATGTTCTGGCCATGGCCTTTGAACCCGGCACCACGGTGGCCGGCGTCACCACCCGCTCGCTCTGCCCCTCCGCGCCCGTAGAGTGGTGCCGGGAGCTGCTGAAGAAGGGCAAGGCGCGGGCGCTGGTGGTCAATTCCGGCAATGCCAACGCCTTCACCGGCATGAAGGGCCGCGAGGCGACCAGCCTCACCGCCGACCTCGCCGCCCAGGCGTTCGACTGCAAGCCCACGGAAGTGTTCCTCGCCTCCACCGGCGTCATCGGCGAACCGCTGGACGCCACCAAGTTCGAAGCGGCGCTGACTGAGGCCGCCGGTCAATTGGTGGACTGGCCGTGGCTTGATGCCGCGCGCGCCATCATGACCACCGACACCTTCCCCAAGCTCGCCACCGCCACCGTGCTGCTGGGCGACGTGCCGGTGACCATCAACGGCATCGCCAAGGGCGCGGGCATGATCGCCCCCGACATGGCGACCATGCTCTCCTTCGTCTTCACCGATGCGCCCATTGCCGCCGACGTGCTGCAGAAGCTGCTCTCCAAGGGCGTGAAGACCACCTTCAACGCCGTCACCATCGACGGCGACACCTCCACCTCCGACACGCTCCTCCTGTTCGCCACGGGTGCGGCCAAGGAGCGTGGCGCGAAGACGGTGAAGGACATCGACGATCCCGCGCTGAAGGCGTTCAAGCGCGCGCTCACCGAGCTGCTCGCCGACCTCGCCGAGCAGGTGGCCCGCGACGGCGAGGGCGCCCGCAAGCTGGTGCGCATCACCGTGACGGGTGCGGTCTCCAACAAGTCGGCGCGGCGCATCGCCATGTCCATCGCCAATTCGCCCTTGGTAAAGACGGCGGTGGCCGGCGAGGACGCCAACTGGGGCCGCGTGGTGATGGCGGTGGGCAAGGCCGGCGAGCCGGCCGACCGCGACCTGCTTTCCATCTCCTTCGGCGACATCCGCGTCGCCCATGAGGGCGCCCGCGATCCCGATTATGACGAGACCGCGGTCTCCGACTACATGAAGAACGACGTGATCGACCTCACCGTCGACCTCGGCCTGGGGCGTGGCACCGACCGGGTGCTCACCTGCGACCTCACCAAGGAATACGTGGCGATCAACGGGGATTATCGCTCGTGAGGGCGGCTGCCCTCGCGATGGTTCTGGCCGCTCTCGGCGCTGGGGAGGCGATGGCCGAACCGCCTGCGCGGGAGCCGGTACTGATCGAGGTGAACGGCGCCGCCGTCGTTTCCGTCGCGCCGGACGAGGCGACGGTCGTGGTTACGGTCTCCGGCACGGAAGAGACGTTAGCGGCGGCGACGGAGCGCAACGCCCATGACGTTGCGCGGGTCGGTGCGCTCCTTAAGGGTCTTGGGGTGGCGGACAAGGATGTTCAGTCCGAAGCTGTCCGCGTCACGCCGAGGAGGGGGCCGACCACTTATCCGCTTCCCGGCGACGTCCGGACCGAGCAGGGCACGCCGTCTCCCACCGTGACCGGCTTTTTTGCGACGACCAGAATCGAAGTCCGCTTCACCGATCTCGTCAAGGCGGCCCAGTTCGCGGATCAGGCCCGCGCCAACGGCGCGAGTGCGGTCAATCCCATACAGTATCGCGTGCTCGATCCCGCCGCCGGCGCCGAACTGGCCCGCAGGGCCGCCCTCGACGCTGCCAGGCGGAAGGCTGAGGGGCTGGCGGCCATGGCGGGCCTGAAGCTTGGCCGCATGGTTCGCATTTCCATTCCCAGCCGCGACCTGTTCGCGCTGTTCGCGGGGGCGAGCAGCGCCATCGCCAGCGGCCCCCAGTCCGACGACGTTGTTCGCGTCCGGACCGAAATGCCCGCGGGCATCAAGCCCGTCGATGTCCGCGCTTCTCTCGATGTCTCGTGGAATGCCGAATGACCACCCCCCTGAAGATCACCCTTGTCGCCGCCTGCGCCCTCATTGACGGCGACGGCCGCGTGCTGGTGGCGCAGCGGCCGGAGGGCAAGGCGCTGGCGGGCCTCTGGGAGTTTCCTGGCGGCAAGGTCGAGCCCGGCGAGCGGCCGGAGGAGACACTGATCCGCGAATTGCAGGAAGAGCTGGGGATCACGGTGAAGGAGGCGTGCCTGGCGCCCCTCACCTTCGCCAGCTATCCCTACGAGACCTTCCATCTCCTGATGCCGCTCTGGATCTGCCGCCGCTGGGAGGGCGTGATCCAGAAGAAGGAGCATCAGGCGCTGCAATGGCTGCGGCCCGGGCGCCTGCGCGACATTCCGATGCCGCCCGCCGACGAACCGCTGGTTCCCGCGCTGATCGACCTCCTCGGTCCCTGACCACTCGATGTCTTCCGTTACGGCGACCCGCATCGGCTTTCTCGCCATCCTGCTGTGGGCGACGCTCGCCTTCTTCACGGCGGCGACGGGGAAGGTGCCGCCCTTCCTGCTCACGGCGCTCACCTTCGGCATAGGCGGCGCGGTGGGGCTGGGCGCGGCGCTGGCCGGGCCGGGGCTCGGCGTGCTCAGGCAGCGGCCGCTCGCCTATCTCCACGGCGTGGGCGGGCTGTTCGGCTACCACTTCCTCTATTTCACCGCCCTGAAGCTGGCGCCGGCGGCCGAGGCGGGGCTGATCGCCTATCTCTGGCCGCTGCTGATCGTGCTGCTCTCCGCCTTCCTGCCCGGTGGCGGGCTGCGGCGGGTGCATGTGATCGGCGCGCTGATGGGCTTTGCCGGCACTGTGGTGCTGCTCGCAGGCAAGGGCGGCTTCTCGGGCATCGAGATGCGCTTCCTGCCTGGCTATCTCGCGGCCTTCGCCTGCGCCTTCATCTGGTCGTCCTATTCGGTCGCCTCACGCCATTTCGCCGATGTGCCGACGCAGGCGGTGGCCGGCTTCTGCCTCGCCACGGCGGTGCTGGCCGCCCTCTGCCACATCGCGTGGGAGGAGACGGTGTGGCCCGCCTCGGCGGGGGAGTGGACGGCGGTGGTGCTGCTCGGCATCGGCCCGGTGGGGCTCGCCTTCTACACCTGGGACATCGGCATGAAGCGGGGAGACGTGCGCCTTCTGGGCGTCGCCTCCTATGCGGCGCCGGTGCTCTCTACGCTGCTGCTGGTTGCGACCGGCTTCTCGGCGCCGTCCCTCTCTCTGGCGGTGGCCTGCGCGCTCATCGTCGGCGGAGCCTTCGTCGCCACACGGCGTTGAACGCGCGAACCTGAACGGAGCCCCGCCATGACCCATCCCGCGCTTTCCTCCGGCGCCGTCGCCGTCATCACCGGCGGTGCGTCCGGCATCGGCCTTGCTGCGGCGGAAAAGCTCGCCGCCCGCGGGCTGAAGGTGGCCATCGCCGACCTGCCCGGCGAAAAGCTCGATGCCGCCGCCACGCAGGTGGCTGCCGTGGCGACGGGCGGGGCCAGCGACGTTCTCGCCATCGCCACGGATGTGAGTCGGCCAGAGGATCTGGAGCGGCTGGAGGAGATCGTCACCGGGCGCTTCGGCGGCACCGACCTCCTCATGAACAATGCCGGCGTGCAGCCGGGCAGCGCCATCTTCGGCCCCTTCGCCAATTGGGAAAGGGTGCTGGGCGTGAACCTCATGGGTGTCATCCACGGTTGCCGCGCGTTCGGGCCGAAGATGATCGCGCGGGGCCGGCCGGGCCTTATCGTCAACACCGGCTCGAAGCAGGGCATCACCACCCCGCCGGGCGATCCGGCCTACAACGTGTCCAAGGCCGGGGTGAAGGCATTCACGGAGGCGCTGGAACACGAATTGCGCAGTACGCCGGACTGCCGGGTCTCGGCGCGGCTGTTCATCCCCGGCTTCGTCTTCACTCCGCTGGCGGCAGGCGGGCGGACCGAGAAGCCGGCAGGCGCCTGGACCGCCGCGCAGACCGTGGACTTCCTGCTGGAGAAGCTGGATGCCGGGGATTTCTACATTCTCTGCCCGGACAATGACGTGCCCCGCGCGCTGGACGAGAAGCGCATCGCCTGGGCGGCCGGCGACATCATCGAGAACCGCCCGCCGCTGTCGCGCTGGCACAAGGATTATGCGGCGGCCTTCGCGGCCTTCGTGAAAGGGGCCTGAATACCGCGGGCCGGCGTGTTCCTCCTTGCCATCGGCCCTTTGAGGCCCTAGCACTCCGCGCCGAGCCGCCGCCCTCAGGGCGGCCTGAAAAACGGCGCGATGCCGCTGCGTAAATCAAGACCCGAGGAACCTACCCATGGCCACCCACAAGCTCCTCCTTCTCGCCGGCGACGGCATCGGCCCTGAAGTCATGGCCGAGGTGAAACGGGTGGCGAAGTGGCTGGAGCAGGCGGGCCTCGCCTCCTTCGCCATCGAAGAGGATCTGGTCGGCGGCTGCGCCTACGATGCCCATGGCGTGGCCATCTCCGAGGCGGCGATGGTGCGCGCCAAGGGCGCCGACGCCATCCTGCTCGGCGCGGTCGGCGGTCCCAAGTGGGCGGACGTGCCCTATGAGGCGCGCCCCGAGGCCGGCCTGCTGCGCCTGCGCAAGGATCTCCAGCTGTTCGCCAACCTGCGCCCCGCCATCTGCTACCCGGCGCTGGCGGATGCCTCCTCGCTCAAGCGTGAGGTGGTGGAAGGGCTCGACCTCCTCATCGTCCGCGAGCTGACCGGCGGCGTCTATTTCGGCGAGCCCAAGACCATCACCGACCTCGGCAACGGCCAGAAGCGCGCCATCGACACGCAGGTCTATGACACCTACGAGATCGAGCGCATCGCCGCCGTGGCCTTCGAGCTGGCCCGCACCCGCCGCAACAAGGTAACGTCCGCCGAGAAGCACAACGTGATGCGCTCCGGCGTGCTCTGGAAGCAGGTGGTGACCGACCTCCACGCCCGCGCCTACAAGGATGTGGAGCTGGAGCATGCGCTGGCGGATTCGCTGGCCATGCAGTTGGTGCGCTGGCCCAAGCAGTATGACGTGATCGTCACCGACAATCTGTTCGGCGACATCCTCTCCGATCTCGCGGCCATGGCGACCGGCTCGCTCGGCATGCTGCCCTCCGCCTCGCTCGGTGCGGTGGATGCGGCCACCGGCAAGCGCGCGGCGCTCTACGAGCCCGTGCACGGCTCGGCCCCCGACATCGCCGGCAAGGGCATCGCCAATCCCATCGCCATGATCGGCTCGCTGGCCATGGCGCTGCGCTATTCGTTCAATGAGGGCGCGGTGGCGGATCGCATCGAGCAGGCCATCGCGGGCGTGCTCGCTTCCGGCAAGCGCACCGGCGACATCGCCGCGTCGGGCATGGAGACCATCGGCACCGAGGCGATGGGCAAGGCCATCATCGCCGAGCTCGACGCCGCGACCGCCTGAGCGGCCGCGCTGCCGTTCTGGCCATTGGCCCCTCCGGCTCGCCCGGAGGGGGATCGGCGAAAACGGGCGTCATGCGCCACGCCGACACAAAGGTGCCCCGGTCTGGCCGGAGCACCGCCCAGGGCGCCCGCGCCTCAGCCGCGCTCGACGTCGAAGCCGGCTTCGCGCCAGCCCATGATGCCGCCCTTCATGTGCTCCTCATAGGCAAGGCCTGCCTTCTGCGCCGCCGCGGCGGCCTGCTGCGAGCGCTGGCCCGAGCGGCAGGAGAAGACGAGGCGCTTGCCGGCCGGGTCCGGTAGGGCAGCGGGATTCCACGTGCTCAGCGGGAAATTGACCGCGCCGGGAATGCGCTCGGCCTGAATCTCGTTCGGCTCCCGCACGTCCACGAGAAGGATGCTGCCATCGGCGAGTCCCTGACGGACCTCCGACGGGGAGAGGTGGCTGATGGTCCCGCCGAAGGGGTTGCGTTCACTCATTGACCTGTCCTGAACACGAAGCTGTGAGCCGGTTTGTCCCGGCGGCGCGAGCCTGCACCGGAGCGCCTTGCTGATGCAAGAGGTGTTCCCTTGTCGTGGAAGGGACACGCAACGGAAGTGGGTCTTTACGGCGCAGCTCGCCCGGTCCAGAACCATGAACGAAGCTGCACGATGCCCGAACGCTCCGCTCATCTGGCGTTCATGTGGCCTTTGCTAGATCAGGTGCCATCGCAGCACGCCGCGGGTTGATGCCCGGCGGATGCGGAAAGGATCAAGATGTCGACCCGTAATGCCGCGCTCGGCGCTTTCACCGCCTTCACCCTGGCCGCCGCCGTTCTCGCCGGCTCGGCTGTCACCGCCAGCGCCCAGAACAACACGGTGGGCGGTGCGCTCATCGGCGGCACGGCCGGCGCGCTGATCGGCGGCGCTGTCACGGGCAATGCCGGTGGCGTCGCGGCCGGTGCGCTCATCGGCGGCACCACCGGCGCCATCATCGGCAACCAGCAGGACCAGCGCCGCGCCTACTATTTCTGGGGCAACAACGGCCGCTGCTACCTGCGCCAGACCAACGGCAACGTGGTCAAGGTGTCGCGCGGCTACTGCGGCTGATCCTCGTTTTCAGGGCTGTTGATCGGTTCCGTTCCCCCGCACGGATCCGATCAGTGGGAGAGGCGCCGGCTTTTGCCGGCGCCTTTTTCCGTTGGCGCGGAACCGCGGTGAGTTGCCTCCCGCACTGCGGCAGCTAGATTGGCGCCATGCCGCCCGAGCCCGCTTCCGCCGACGCCCCAGACCGCCCGCGCACCTCCCCTGTGCCCGATCTCGCCACGCTCGCCGCCGGCGGCAAACGCGCCGTCGCCCGCGCGCTGGCGCTGGTGGAGACCGCCCGTGGGCAGCCCGACCTCGTGGCGCTGCTCGATGCCGCGGCCCGCGCCGGCAAAGCCGAGGTGCTGGGCCTCACCGGCCCACCCGGGGTGGGCAAATCGACCCTGACCAACGCACTGGTCCGCCGCGCCCGCGCGGCCGGGCGCACCGTGGCCGTGCTGGCGGTGGACCCGTCGTCGCGTCGCACCGGCGGCGCGCTGCTCGGCGACCGGGCACGGATGAAGACCGATCCCGACGACCGCGGCGTGTTCGTGCGCTCCATGGCGGCTCGCGACCGGCTCGGCGGGCTTTCGGACGATTCGGTCGCCGCCGTGGTGCTGCTGCGCGCGGTCTATGACCTGGTGATCGTCGAGACAGTTGGGGTCGGCCAGTCGGAGGCCGACATCTCCCTCGTCGCCGACACGGTGGTGCTGTGCATCCAGCCGGCGTCGGGCGACAGCCTCCAGTTCATGAAGGCGGGCGTGATGGAACTGCCCGACATCATCGTCGTCACCAAGGCCGACATGACCGAGGTCGCCCGCCGCGCCGCCTCCGAGGTGGCGGGAGCACTGTCGCTCGCCGGCTCCGCCTCCGCCGGGTGGACGGTTCCTGTGATCCGCCTGTCGGCGGCGACGGGTGAGGGGCTCGACGCCTTCGAGGCGGCGGTCGCGGCGCACGGCGCCTTTCTCGACACGGAAAGCCGTCGCGCGACGCAGCGTGCGACGCAGGAGGACAAGTGGGTGGAGGAGGCGGTGCGCGTCCGCTTCGGCACCCATGGCCTTGCGCGGGCGCGCGAATTCCGCCTGTACGCGGCAGGGCCGTTCGCCCGTGAAGCCGAGCTGGCGCTGAAATTAACCTCCAGGCAAGACTGATCGGACAATGCTCTTGCGTGTCGCCGGCCGGCAACGGTTCGGCGCCCTATTGGGGACATGAAGTCTCGGCAAGGGCTGGCGTATGGGAATTTGTCGGGATCGATGGCCGAGGGCCGGTCGGGCTGTGTCGCCGCTTCTCGTCGCCACTGCCTTCATCATCGCAATGCCTTGCGGGGCGGGGGCTGACGACGTCTCGGGCCGGGCGCCGAAAGGCCTGACGGCCGGTTCAGGGCTCGGCCTCTGGCCGGGCTCCGCGCGGGCGCTGAAGCTCGCGACGCTCGATCTGCCGCAGCCGGTCGGTACCGGCCTGCCGGAGGTTCCGAAGGAGGCGATGGCCGAGGCTGCGAAGCCGGCGCGCCGTGTTGTCGCACCCGGCGCCATCGTCACCGCCTCCCTCGCGCCCGTCTCCGAAGACAGTGCGCGCGCCACCGCGGTTGCCGCAATCGCGGGCCAGCCGGTGCTGAATGTGACGCGGGACGAGATCGGCACCGGGCCGGAGCCGTCGGACCTCGTCTCGCCCGCCCTCGCGTCGTCCACCCAGTCTTCCTCCGATCCGACGGATGACGACGCCTTCGCCTTTCCCCCGCCGCTGGTGCTCTCGGATCGCGAGACAGTCGAGCCGCCGCGCCACCTGGACCTGTCGGGCGCCTATCTGGAATTGGCCCTCGACATCCTTCTGGAATTGCCGCTGATCCAGGACGCCGCACGCGTTGCCGCGGCGGAGGACGTTCCCGCGGATCTGGAGCAGGCCCGCCGTGCGGCCGAGACGCTGGCGCGCGAGGACGCGCCGGAGGAGGCCCTCGGGGAGTTCGGCAGCGGCACCGCGCTCGTCGGCCCGGTGCCGCATCAGGATCCCGTGGCGGTGTTCAGCCGCGATCCGGTGCTGTTTCCGGCCCTTGCCTTCCAGTATGCGGCCCTCGCCGAGCACGGCTATGTGCCCCATCCGGCGCCACACGCCGAGGGCGAGGCGACCCTGGTCTCACCGGACAGCACCGTGGAGCTGGAGACGCCGCCCAGCGACGGCATCTGGCCCTCGCCCGCGCAGCGGCTGGAGCTCGGCGGCGAGAAGCTGGCGCGGGCGCAGAAGTGCCTGGCGGAAGCCATCTATTTCGAAAGCCGCGGCGAGCCCAAGCGCGGCCAGATCGCGGTGGCGCAGGTCATCGTGAACCGCGTGTTCTCCGGCTACTACCCGGCGGATGTGTGCGGCGCGGTCTACCAGAATGCCCACAAGCACCTCGCCTGCCAGTTCACCTTCGCCTGCGACGACGTGCCGGACGTGGTGCGGGAGCCGGACATGTGGGTGCAGGCCAAGGAAATCGCCGCCGACATGCTGGACGGAAAGCTGTGGCTCGCCTCCATCGGCCGCGCGACCCACTACCACGCCTACTGGGTGCATCCGAGCTGGGTGCGGGAGATGCGCAAGCTGGACAAGATCGGCGTGCACACCTTCTACCGCCCGCGTCGCTGGGGCGACAGCTACTGAGCATCCGGCCCGCGCGCTCTAGCCCGCGCGGCGCCTGAGCGGAGCAGCGTCCCAGCCCGCGCGGCGCCTGAGCGGAGCAGCGTCCCAGCCCGCGCGGCGCCTGAGCGAGAGAACGCTCAGGCGTGGCCGGCGTCGCTGGAGAGCATTCCGGGCACGATGCCGAGCTTGCGCAGGGCATTATCGTATTTCGTCTCCACCCCTGCGCCGAAGATGAGGTCCGGGTCGGCCGGGCAGTTCAGCCAGCCATTGGCCTGGATCTCCGTCTCGAGCTGGCCCGGCGCCCAGCCGGCATAGCCGAGTGCCAGCACCGCGCTGCGCGGTCCGCGGCCGCCGGCGATGGCCTTCAGGATATCCAGCGTGGCGGTGAGGCAGATGCCGTCATCGATGGTCAGTGTGGAGTTCTCGACGAAATAGTCCGCCGAGTGCAGCACGAAGCCGCGTCCGGTCTCCACCGGCCCGCCGCGCAGCACTTTGACGGTGCCGGCGCTTTTCGGCAGCAGGATGCGCTCGGCGGCGGGAACCACGTCCAGCTGCACGAGGAGGTCAGTGAAGTCGATGTGGCTCGCCGGCTGGTTCACCACGATGCCCATGGCTCCTTCCGGAGAGTGGGCGCACATGTAGACGAGGGTGCGGGCGAACTGCTCGTCGCGCATGGTCGGCATGGCGATGAGCATCTGCCCATCGAGGAAACCCGACCCTCCGCCTTCGATCGTATGGTTCTGGCTCGCAGTCATGGAGAAAGGGTACCGCCGTTCGGGCGTCTTGGAAATGCGGATTGCATCGCAGGTCGCCGCGAAGCCTCGTCGCAAGGCTGCGAATTCCGCGGCGGGTCACACGCTTGTGCACGCGATTGGTGAGGGGAAGGGCTTTGCGGCGAAGCCGCGAGCGGGTACCCGCTAGGCCCATGACATCGACCCCTCAGCGCGCCCTGGGCGCTTGGCCGGCGGTTCGGCCCGCCTTCCTGTTGTCGTCTCGTGGCGTGTTCGCCCGCGCACTTCTCGCCGGCGCCATGCTTGCGGCTCTCTCGCCGGCCGCATGGGCTGCGAGTGCGCCTCCGGTGAAGGTGCCGGGCGCGGATGTGGTCCTGATGGCGGGCGCCGTCTCCGGCACGACGGCGGATGCGGGCATCGAGCTGAAGCTCGCCCCCGGCTGGAAGACCTACTGGCGCTATCCCGGCGACAGTGGCGTGCCGCCGACGCTGGACTGGAGCGGTTCGGAGAACATCGCCCGGGTGGAGATGGAATGGCCCGCGCCCAAGCGCTTCGCTGACGGGGGCGGGGGCTTTTCCATCGGCTACAAGGGGGCGGTCCTGTTCCCCCTGAAGGTGGAGCTGAAGGACAAGGACAAGCCGGCGCGGCTTGCTCTCGCGTTCGATTTCGCGGTGTGCGAGGCCCTGTGCATGCCCGCCCGCGCTGACCTCTCCATCGCGCTTGGCGGTGACGCGGGCGCCGAGGCGTCCCGTATCTCGGCTGCCCGCGCGGCCCTGCCGGTGGAACGTCCGCTGGGCGTTGCCGAGCCGACCTCGGTGCAGAAGGTCGAACTGGACGCGAGCGCCGAACCGCCGCATCTCGTGATCGAGGTCAGGGCCCAGAATCCCAAGGCGGATCTGTTCGCCGAGGGACCGGACCGCTGGGCCCTGCCGTTGCCGCAGAAGACCATGCTGCCGGACGGTGCCGCCCGGTTCGAGCTGCCCCTCGACGGCATTCCCGCCGGCACCGATCCGTCCGGCACGCCGCTCACCCTGACCCTCGTGGACGGCCCGAAGGCGATCGTGACAACAGTGCCTGTTCCGAAGCTGCCGCCACGCTGAACTGGGCCGCTCCGGCCCGCAGCCAGCGCTTTTCTCCCCGTCAAAAGCCCGTATTGTCGGCGCGGGCGCAAACGCCCAAGACTGTGGAGAAGACGATGCCCATTTCGGTCGGCGACAAACTGCCCAACGCCACCTTCCGTGTTCCCACCGAGGACGGCCCCGTGCCGAAGACCACCGACGAAATCTTCAAGGGCAAGAAGGTGGTGCTGTTCGCGGTGCCGGGTGCCTTCACCCCCACCTGCCACAAGAACCACCTGCCGGGCTATGTGCACGAGGCCGACGCCATCAAGGCGAAGGGCGTGGACGCCATCGCCGTGGTGTCGGTGAACGATCCCTTCGTCATGGGCGCCTGGGAAAAGGCCTCCGGCTCCGACGGCAAGATCGTGTTCCTGGCGGACCCTGACGCGTCCTTCGCGGCCGCGCTCGACCTCACCTTCGACGGCTCGGCCGCGGGCCTCGGCGTGCGCTCCAAGCGCTATTCGATGGTGGTCGAGGACGGCGTGGTGAAGACGCTCAACGTGGAGGACGTGCCCTCCAAGGCCGACGCCTCCGGCGCCACCGCGCTGCTCGCCCAGCTCTGATCCTTCTTACCGACTGACGGATGCCGGGCACGCCCGGCCTCCGCGCCCCGGACCCTCCTCAGGAGGGCGGGCCTCGCGCGTTTCTCGCGCGCTCTCAGGCGATGATATCGGGGAACAGTTCGTCCTCGATCTGGCCGATGCGGTCCTTCAGCTGCAGCTTGCGCTTCTTGAGCCGCTGGATCTGCAGGATGTCCGATCCCGACACGCTGGTCAGCGCCTCGATCGCCGCATCGAGATCCCGATGCTCCTGCTTCAGGCGTTCCAGGTGGACCTTGAGATCCCGTTCCTCGTCGCTCGTCATGCCCGGTCCTGTCACCGGCGCGCAGGTCCGCCGCCCGCTCGCCCCATTTGGAATGACTATGGCACGGGTATGCCGCGCCGCAAGATGGGAGGTCGCCGGAGGTGGCGGAAAGGCGGTCGACTCTTCGCCGGCTCCGTGACAGACTGATGTCGTGTTGCAGACAGGGAGTGGCTAAGAATGTCCATCCAGTCGCACCTTCAGGAACTGAAGCGGCGTCACGCGGCCATCGAGCAGGAGCTCAACCGCGAAATGAACAGCCCCGCCTCGGATCCTCTTCGTGTCGCAGAGCTGAAGCGCAAGAAGCTGGTTCTCAAGGACCAGATGTCGAAGCTGAATCCGACTTCCACCGTACATTGATGGCCTGAGAGATGTGCTCGCCGCCTGCGTGATGCAGGGCGATGCGCACCTCTTTGCGTCCCGGGAGACGATCGGCGCAAAGTGTCGTCCCGCGCGAACGGCCTTTGCGTTCCGGACCGGAGGGCTTTAATCCGGCCCCATGGCTCCTCCGCTCGTTCTCCTCCAGGACATCCATTTGCGCTTCGGCGCCACCCCTCTGCTCGACGGCGCGGAGCTTTCCGTGTCGGCGGGCGAGCGGGTGTGCCTCGTCGGTCGCAACGGCTCAGGCAAGTCCACGCTGCTGAAGGTGGCGGCTGGGCTGGTCGAGCCGGATTCCGGCACGCGCTTCTTCCAGCCCGGCACCACCGTGCGCTATCTCCAGCAGGAGCCGGACTTTTCCGGCTATGCGACGACGCTCGCCTATGTGGAGGCCGGGCTTGGACCGGGCGACGATGCCTATCGCGCCCAATATCTCCTCACCGAGCTGGGCCTCACCGGACAGGAAGACCCCGCTCACCTGTCCGGCGGCGAGGCCCGCCGGGCCGCTCTGGCGCGCGTCATCGCGCCGGAGCCGGACGTGCTGCTGCTGGACGAGCCGACCAACCACCTCGATCTGCCGGCCATCGAATGGCTGGAAAGCGAGCTGAAGGGGCTGAAGTCCGCCATGGTGCTCATCAGCCATGACCGGCGCTTCCTCGAAACCCTCTCGCGCGCCACCGTCTGGCTCGACCGCGGCCAGACCCGGCGGCTGGAGCAGGGCTTCGGCGCGTTCGAAGCCTGGCGCGACGAGGTGCTGGAACAGGAAGAGACCGAGCGCCACAAGCTCGACCGCAAGATCGTCGCGGAGCTGGACTGGCTGCGCTACGGCGTCACCGCCCGCCGCAAGCGCAATGTGCGCCGGCTGGGCCTGCTGCATTCCATGCGCAAGGATCGCCGCGATGAGCGCCGCGCGGTCGGCAACGTCAAGCTGGCGGTGAGCGAGGCGGAGGCCTCCGGCAAGCTCGTCATCGAAGCGAAGCACATCGCCAAGGCCTTCGGCGCGCGGGAGGTGGTGAAGGATTTCTCCACCCGCATCCTACGTGGCGACCGCATCGGCATCATCGGCCCCAACGGCGCCGGCAAGACCACGCTCATCAAGCTGCTCACCGGTGAGCTCGCCCCCGATTCGGGCACGGTAAGGCTCGGCACCAATCTCGAAGTCGCCAGCCTCGACCAGAAGCGCGCGGCGCTCGATCCCGGCACCACCCTGCGCGATGCCCTCACCGGAGGCGGCTCGGACCAGGTGCAGGTGGGCGGCGTGCCCAAGCACGTGATGGGCTATCTGAAGGACTTCCTCTTCACCCCCGAGCAGGCCAATGCCCCGCTCTCGGTGCTCTCCGGCGGCGAGCGCGGCCGGCTGATGCTGGCGCGGGCGCTGGCGTTGCCCTCCAACGTGCTGGTGCTGGACGAGCCCACCAACGACCTCGACCTCGAAACCCTCGACCTTCTGCAGGAGATGGTGGCCGACTATCCCGGCACCGTCATCCTCGTCAGCCACGATCGTGACTTCCTGGACCGTACCGTCTCCAGCGTCATCATGGCGGAGGGGGACGGGATGTTCCGCGAATATGCCGGCGGCTATTCGGACATGCTGTCCCAGCGCGGACGCGGCGTGGAGGCCCGGGACAAGGGGGCGCCCGCGTCGAAGGCCAAGGCGGGCGAGCCGAAGCCCGAGGCCGGCAAGGGGGCAGCTGCCGCCGGGGCGAAGCGACGGCTCTCCTTCCATGAGCAGCACGCGCTCAAGACGCTGCCCAAGACCATGGACGACCTGCGCGCCAAGCTGGAGAAGCTCGCCGCCGAAATCGCCGACCCTGCGCTCTACGCTCGCGACCCTGCGCGCTTCGACAAGGCCTCGGCGGCGCTGGCGGAGACGCAGGCGGCCCTCGACGCAGCGGAAGAGGAATGGCTGCGCCTTGAAATCCTGAAAGAGGAACTCGAAGGGTAGGCCCCGCTCAGGGGCGGCGCCGCATCAGCACTGTGCTCTCGAAATCGATGACCAGATCCCCGTGCTGGTTCGTCCCTGAATTGTAGGTGCGCAGGAAGCCCCATTGGGGCCGGGACTTGATGGTGATCTTGTCCCGCACCTCGGTGGCGAACGAGATGGTGTCGCCGGCATAGACCGGCTTCAGCCAGCGCAGCTTGGTGAAGCCCGAGGCCGGTCCGAAAGAGCCACCGCCCGGCACGCCTTCCTCGCCGGGTCTGGAGGCCTCCTTGGGCAGCGCCATGTTGGAGGCGACGAAGCACTTCATCCACATGGCGGCCGTGTGCCAGCCGGAGGCCACCAGCGCGCCGAACGGACTGCGGCGCGCCGCCTCCGGATCCACATGGAACGGCTGGGGATCGTAGAGACGGGCGAAGGCCAGCATCTCCGCCTCGGTGAAGGTGTGGTTGCCCAGCGCGGCGGTGGCGCCCGCCTCGACTTCCTCGAAATACATCATGCGAGGCGCGCTCCCGGATTGCGGCGGCCGACCATGACCACGCAGGTCTGGTCCAGGGCGGCGCTCTTGTCGGCTTTCAGAAGCTCGAAGCGGAAGGTCACGAGGCCCATGTCCGGGTTGCTCTTGGAGGTGCGGCTCTCCAGCACCGTGCGGCGGAGCGTGAGCACATCGTCGGGGAAGACCGGGGCGAGCCACTTGTTCTCGGGAACGCCGGGCGAGCCCATGCCGGCAGTGCGCAGCAGGAAGCCGTCGCAGACGAGCCGCATCATGATGGCGCAGGAATGCCAGCCGGAGGCCGCCAGCCCGCCGAGCAGGGACGCCTTGCCCGCAGCCGCATCGAGATGCATGGGCTGGGGATCGAACTCGCGGGCGAAGGCGAGGATCTCCTCCTCCGTGACCTTGTGCGAGCCGAACGTCTTCACCTCACCGATGATGAAATCTTCGAAGAAGATGTCGGGCAAGGCGGCCTCCCTGTCGTTGGAGGCCGATGGAAGGCGAGGATGACGCAAACGTCAAGCTGGGCGTGGGGATGACTGGGGCGTCCGGCTCAAAAGAGGTCCTTGTCGCGCCCCACCAGAAGGTCGCGGAGGTTCTGAGTGACAGGAAATCCGTAGCCGCCTTCGCGAACGGGCGCGTAGAGCACGCCGTCGTCGTGATACTCGGACACATAGAGGTGCACGCCGACGCACATCATGGAAAGAATGAGCGCCTGTAGGGCATCCGCCCCGTGGACAACCATGCTCTTGGGCTCATCCGGCCAGTCGATCTCGAAGCGGCAGCCACAGGACTCTCCAATGTCCTCCACGAGGTGTTCGGGCTGGTAAAGGCGAATCTCCACCGGCGTGTCGCCGGACTCGCCCCTGATGAAAAGGGTGCGCGTGAGGATCACCATGGCGGGGCTCCGCGGAGGGCTGAAATCAGAAGCTCATCTTGTCGACGCCGATGAGCAGGTCACGCAGATTGCTTGGGACGGGGAAGCCGTAGCCGTCCTCGCGGTCGTAGGCGCGCGCAAACTGCCGTCCTCATGATACGGGCTCGTGTAGATCTGGGCGCCGATCATCTGCAGCGCGATGACCAGTGCCTGCAGCGCATCTTCGCCTACGCCATGGCGAGCCAATCGGACCTCCGGCCAGTCGATCTCGAAATTGCATATCCAGGACGCACCCGTTGGGAGGGGCTGATACAGGCGGATTTCGATAGGAACCTTACCGGAGGGTCGGTTGAGATGCAGAGTATGGGTCAGGATGAGCATTATAAATTTCCAAACAAGCAACTGGCAGCCAAATCCTGCTTCGCTCCGCACGTGTATTCACAGTGACTAGAGATAAATCTTGTCAGCGCCGATCAGCACGTCGCGGACGTTGCGGGAGACGGGAAATCCATAGCCCTCTTCGGTATCGTAGGCGCGAAGGGCTCCGTCGTGATGATAGGAGCTTGTGTAGATTTGGATGCCGATCATCTGCAAGGATATCACCAGCGCCTGCAATGCATCGAAGCCGGCGCCGGACATGGCCTTGGTGCCCTCCGGCCAGTCGATTTCGAAAGCGCAGGCCCAGCAGCCGTCTTTCGGTTCTGGCTTGTAAATTCGGATTTCGATTGGAACTTCCCCTTCGAGGCGTTTCAGATGGAGTTTGTGGGTAAGTATTAACATTTTAATTCTCTCAAAATGGGAGGGGAGGAATCGGCCTTCCGGCTAGGCAGGCAGCGTAACGTTCCGATGCCTGACCGTGGCATGCGGGATTCTTGATAGCGTTGCAGTAGATCGTGTCCATCTTGTTCAAGCGTTCGCACTCCGCTTCCGCCGCTGGCGAGATGCGCCGCGCCGCCATCGACACACGTCACTCCGCGCCTGCGGGTTTGGACCCGGTGCTGCCGTCGCTGCCTCCGGCCCACCGCCCGCCACCCGGCTCGCCACTGGGGATACGCGGCAGGCTGGGATCATAACCGCCCTTCAATGCAAGCTTGAGGCGCCACGTCGCGACTTCGAGATTCAGCCGCCGCGTGAGGCGGCGCAATCGGTCGAGGGCATCCAATTCTGCATCTGTCTGCGACACAGCCTCTCTCCTCCGTCAATCCGAAGGAGATGATGTAGGATTATATTCCTTATTGAAACTAGGGCGTGCTAAGGGCTGCGCGGTTCTCGCGCGTCCGGCGCCAGATGCTTCAGCTCGAAGCGGATCACCTCGGTCCCATCTTCCCGCCGGGCGCTGCCGGTGCGGTGGTAGATGGTCCAGCCGGGCCGGCTGCCGCTGGGGCGGGCGTCGAGGATTTCGGTGAAGAAGGTCACGGTGTCGCCGGCGCGCACCGGGTCGAGCCATTTCAGGTCGGTCATGCCGAAGCCGACACCCACCGGCGCGATCACCGCCGCATGGTCCTCCGGCAGGTCCTCAGCCACCGCGCCGTGGGCGCGCACGAACAGGCCCATCCACATGGAGGCCGTGTGCCAGCCGGAGGCGATGAGGCCGCCGAAGGGCGAGGATGCCGCGGCCTCCGCATCCACATGGAAGGGCTGGGGATCGTAGGCGCGGGCGAAGCGCACGATCTCCCCGGCCGTGAAGGTGAAGCGGCCGAGTAACTGCGGCCCGGCCCCGACCATCACGGAGCCTCAGTTGGCGAAGCGGAAGTGCAGCACGTCGCCGTCGGCGACCACGTAGTCCTTGCCTTCCAGGCGGAAGCGGCCGCCCTCGCGCGCCCCGGCCTCGCCCTTGAACTTCACGTAATCGTCGAAGGCGATGGTCTCGGCGCGGATGAAGCCTTTCTCGAAGTCCGTATGGATCACGCCCGCCGCCGCCGGGGCCTTGGTGCCCTTGGTGATGGTCCAGGCGCGGGCCTCCTTGGGCCCCACGGTGAAATAGGTGACGAGGTGCAGCAGGTCGTAGCCGGCGCGGATCACCCGGTTGAGGCCCGGCTCCTCCAGGTCGATGGCCTCCAGATACTCCTTCTGCTCCTCCGGAGGGAGAACCGCGATCTCGCTCTCGATCTTGGCCGAGACCACCACCGCCATGGCGCCTTCCAGCTTCGCCCGCTGGAACACCTGGGCGGAGAGGGAATTCCCCGCCTTGGCGGAGGTCTCCTCCACATTGCACACATAAAGAACGGGCTTTGCGGTCATCAGTCCCAGCTGGGAGAACATCCTCTCCTCTTCCGGCTTCACCTCGGCGAAGCGGGCGGGCTTGCCCTCGCGCAGCAGCACCAGGGCGCGGGTCATGAGGTCGAGGGTGTCCTTGCCCTCCTTGTCCAAGGTCCTGGCCTTTTTCTCCAGCGCCGCGGCGCGCTTCTCCAGGGATTCGAGGTCGGCGAGCATCAGCTCGGTCTCGATGGTCTCGATGTCGTCCACGGGGGCGATCTTGCCTTCCACATGGGTCACGTCCCCATCCTCGAAGCAGCGCACCACATGGGCGATGGCGTCGCACTCGCGGATGTTGGCGAGGAACTGGTTGCCGAGGCCCTCGCCCTTGGAGGCACCGCGCACGAGGCCGGCAATGTCCACGAAGGTGAGGCGCGTGGGGATGATGGCGCCCGAGCCGGCGATCTCCGCCAGCGTGTCGAGGCGCGGATCGGGCACCGCCACGTCACCCACGTTCGGCTCGATGGTGCAGAACGGATAATTCGCCGCCTGCGCCGCCGCCGTCTGGGTGAGCGCGTTGAAGAGGGTGGACTTGCCCACGTTGGGAAGCCCGACGATGCCGCATTTGAAGCCCATGGAATGCCCGGAGTTGCACCCGCCCGCCGGTGCGGCTGCAGGATGGAGATAAGGATCAGGCCGCGCTGCGACCATTGGGGGATCGCATAGCCCCTCGGGCCTTGGGTGCGCAACCCGCCGAAGCAGGGGCCATGGTGGTGTGTGGGGCCTCAGCCCTTCTCGCCGACCCTTTTCTGCTCGCCGAAGCCCTGGGCTTCGAGGAAGAGGTGGGTGCGGTTCTGGAATTCGTCGGGGCGCTGCTTCACCAGCAGTTCGGCGAAATCGGCGCACGCGTCGCTGACGGCATCCACCCAGCCCTTTTCGGATTTGGCGAAGTCGTTGAGCACATAGGCATGCACCAGCGCTTTGTCGCCGGGATGGCCGATGCCGAGGCGGATGCGCCAGTAATCGTTGCCGCACTGGGCGGTGATGGACCTCAGCCCGTTATGGCCGGCATTGCCGCCGCCCTTCTTGATCCGCACCTTGGCGGGGGGCAGGTCCAGCTCGTCGTGGAAGACGAAGATGTGGTCGAGGGGGATCTTGTAGAAGCGCTGGGCCTCGGCAACGGCCCGGCCGCTCTCGTTCATGAAGGTCTCGGGAAAGAGCGCGATGACCTTCTCGCCGGCAATCTCGCCTTCGGCGGCTGCGGACTGGAAGCGGCGGCGCAGCTGGCCGAGGCGATGGCGGCGGCAGATGGCGTCGAGGGCCATGAAGCCGACATTGTGCCGGTTGCCGGCATATTTCGGGCCGGGATTGCCGAGCCCTGCGAACAGGAACATGAGGCGGATCTCCGGCCCGGAAAACGGGGCGCCGCGGCTTCTAGACCAGCGCGGCGCCCGGGATCGTCAGCGATCCGCTCAGGCCTTGGGCTCTTCCGCCGCCGGCTCCTCCTCGGCGCCCACGGGGGCGACGATGGTGGCGAGGGTGTCGTCGCCCTGGCCGGCCCAGGTCACGCCCGCGGGCAGCTTCTGGGAGGACAGGTGGAACGCGTCACCATAGGCGGCGCCGGTGAGGTCGACCTCGATGGCTTCCGGGATGGACTCGGCCGGGCATTCCAGCTCGACGGTGTGGGCGACCACGTTCAGGGTGCCGCCGGCCTTGAGCGCCGGGGAGGCTTCCTGCTTCACGAAGTGCACCGGCACGTCCACGGTCACGGTCGTGCCCTTGGAGACGCGGAGGAAGTCCACGTGAACGGGGAAGTCCTTCACCACGTCCAGCTGGTAGTCGCGCGGGATGACGCGGTGCTTGGTGCCGTCCACGTCCACCTCGAACAGGGTGGTGAGAAAGTGGCCGGCATAGATGATCTTGTTGATCTCGATGAAGTCGAGCGAGATCGTGATGGGGTCCTGCTTCTCGCCGTAGATCACGGCGGGCACACGCCCGGCGCGGCGCTCGGCACGGGCGGCCCCCTTGCCGGCCCGCGGGCGCGCCACAGCCTTCAGTTCCTTGATGGCAGTCATGGCACTTGTCCTGATTTCGAGTTTCCATCGCCGCATCCGTATGGACGCGCGATTTCGCCCTGCGGCACGCCTCCAGGGGGGCGCATGCCGAAAGCGAAGGCGCGCTTATAGCGGCGGAGCCCCGCCGATGCAAGGAAGCGGCGCGGTAAAAGGGGGTATCAGCGCGGCGTCGCGGATTGGCAGGCGCCGGGCTTGCCCACCGGCGTACCCTGACCGAACCAGTTGCCGCACTTGTCGCAGCCGGAAACGGCGATGGCCAGCGCGGCGACGGCGGCGAGACGGATGGCGACGCGCATGACTTCTCCTCGGGAACCCGCGGCAGATTAGGCGATCCACCGGGGAAGGGAAGGGGCCGCGCCGCCGCGGCCCCGATGCGCGTCCTTCCCGGCCTCAGTAGACGATGACGTGCCGCACCACTTCGCCACGGTCGAGGCGGTCGAAATTCTCGTTGATGGTGTCGAGCGGCCCGGTGGAGGAGAGCAGGCGGTTCACCGGCAGCTTGCCGCGCTTGTACAGCGCCATGAAGCGCGGGATGTCGCGCGGGGGCACGCAGCTGCCCATGTAGCTGCCCTTGATGGTGCGTTCTTCTGCGACGAGGTGCACCGGCGGCAGGGAGATGCGGGCGTTGGGATTGGCGAGGCCGCCCGTGGTGGTGGTGCCGCCCCGGCGGGTGATCTTGTAGGCGAGCTCGAAGGCGGGGGCGGAGCCGGCCATCTCGATGGCGTGGTCCACGCCGCCGCGCGTCGCTTCCTTCACCGCCTCCACGATGTCCGGATCGCTGGCGAGGAAGGTGTCGGTCGCGCCGATCTGGCGGGCGAGGTCGAGCTTCTGGGGGGAAAGGTCGAGGGCGACGATCTGGTCGGCACCCGCCGCCACCGCGCCCATCACCGCCGAGAGACCGACGCCCCCGAGGCCGACCACGGCGACACTCTGGCCGGGCCGCACGCCCGCGGTGTTCACCACCGTGCCGACGCCGGTCATCACCGCGCAGCCGAACAGGGCGGCGTCGATGAGCGACATCTCCTTGTCGATCTTGATGATGGAGCGGCGCGAGACCACCGCATACTCGCCGTAACCGGCGATGCCGCACAGGTGGTAAATGTCGGTGCCGTCGTCGCACTTCAGCCGCCGTCCGCCGCCGAGCAGGGTTCCGGCGCCGTTGGAAGCCTGTCCCGGTCCGCACAACTGGGCGCGGCCTTCCATGCAGGACGGGCAGGTGCCGCAGGTGGGCACGAAGCTCATCACCACATGGTCGCCGGCGCTGAGATCGTCCACGCCCGGACCGGTCTCCACCACCACGCCTGCCGCCTCGTGGCCGAGCACCATGGGAAGCTGGCGCGGGCGGTCGCCGTTGATGACGGACAGATCGGAATGGCACAGCCCCGCCGCCGCCACCTTGATGAGCACCTCGCCGGCCTGGGGCGGCGCGAGCTGAACCGTTTCAATGGAGAGCGGGCGCGTGTCCGCATAGGGCTTGTTGACCGGAGACGTGCGCAGGACGGCGGCGCGGATCTGCATCTTTTCCTCCCGATGCTGTTACCGCGTTTTCGGACGCCGCGGGGCGGAGCGTCAAGCGCGGGAGACTGCGCATTTCGCAGGGGGAGCGAGCCGTCTCCCGCTCTGGACGCATGGAGCGTGGGCGGGAAAGCGGAGGGTGCCGTCAGGCCGCTTCGGCCGCCATGCCGGACAGCAGCAGGTCGGCGGTTTGGCCGGCGAGCAGGGCGACGTTGGCGTCCTTGGTGATCATGGCGGCGACGATGGCGCCGTCAATCAGGACACCCAACTGGTGGGCTGCGCCGTTGGGATCGCGTGCGCCGGCTTCGGCGGCGAGGCGGGTGATGGTTTCCAGTACCACCTTCTTGTGGGCGAGGGCGATCTGGCGCATGCGGTCGTCGGCCTTGTCGTGTTCGGCCACCGCATTGATGAAGGGGCAGCCGAAGAAGCGGGCGTCGCCGAACCATTCGCGGAGCACGGGGAAGATTCGGCGCAGGCGCATCTGGGCGGTTGCCTCGCCTTTCAGCAGTTCGCCGAGAAACCAGTCGCGCCAGGCCGCGCCCTCGCGCTCCAGCACCGCTTCCACCAGCCGCTCTTTGGAGCCGAACGACTTGTAGAGCGTCGCCTTGGCCGTTGCCGCCTCGGCAACCACGGCATCCACGCCCACCGCATTGATGCCGTGCTGGCAGAACAGGCGTGTCGCGGCCTGAAGGATGCGCTCGCGCGCCTTCGGCTCCGCCTCGCCCGCGTCCGGGGCGGCGTGGGGATTGGCCTTGGGGCGGCTTGCCTTCGTTTGCTGCATCGCTTCTCACCAATGTGCTGCTTTCGCGTGCACTCAGACAGACATGTCTGTTTTCTACAGGCACGAACCGTGCCGGACAAGCCGCGGCCACTTTTCCCACACTTCCTTATTTCTCATAAGGAAACGCAGGTCTCCTTCAGTCCGTCGCTGCCTTTGGCGGATCTGGCATGGCGCGTGCATAAGACAGACCGGTCTGTCTACACGACCCAAGGAGATCCTGATGACTGCGCCCCAGACCGCACTGACCGGCTGCCTCGCGCCAGAAGCGACCACGGGCTGCCTTGCGCCCATCGACAAGGAAGGCCTCGCCAAGCTGATCGCGGCCGGCAAGGCGGACCCCAAGGTCATCAAAACCCTGAAGTGCAAGACCGTCGCCGAAGGCCGCTTCCGCCACGCGAACTACATCCGCAATCTCGCGCCCTACATCGTCGACGAGCCCCCGGGCCTGCTCGGCGACGACACCGCGCCGAACCCCTCCGAGGCGTCGCTGGCCGCGCTCGGCTCCTGCCTCGCCGTCGGCCTCCACGCCAATGCGGTGCATCGCGGCTGGACCGTCCGCAAGCTGGAACTTCAGCTCGAAGGCGACCTCAACATCACCGCCGTGTGGGGTACGGGCGACGTGAGCGAGAAGCCGGTCGGCTTCACCGACGTGCGCGTGAAGGTCGACATGGAGTGCGACGGCGTGCCGAAGGAGGAGGTCGAGGCGCTCATCTCCCACGTCACCAAGTGGTCGCCCGTGGCCAACACCTTCGTGCGTCCGGTGAACCTGGAGGTGGCGCTGGGCTGACCGGCGCCGACCAGCCGGCCGCCTTCGGCTGCATCCCTGCCCGGCAATGGCCGGGCAGGCTCCCGCCCTCTTCCCGTTGAGGATCGCCATGTCGCTGCCTGTGTCGCACGCCGCCGTCACTGCCTTGTCGCCGCATGACCCTGCTGCGGTCGATCTCGATGCCGGCATCGCGCTGGCCGAGATCGGCAAGATCGCGCGGACCGACCTTTCCGCCTGGGCGCGGGCCATCGACGAGGGCACCTATCCTGCAACGCTGCTTCATCGCTTCGCCGACGCCGGAGCCTTCCGCCTGCATCTGTCTCAAGGCCACCGGCTGGGCAATGCCATCGAGGGCATGTCGCGCATGTCCGAGGTCTGCGCCGCCACGGGCTTCATGGCCTGGTGCCAGAATACTTTGGTCTGGTACCTCATCAATTCCGAGAACGAGGCGCCCCGCGCCAAATATCTCGCCGCCGTCGCCACCGGACATGTGCTCGGCGGTACCGCTTTGTCCAACCCCATGAAGTCCTTCTTCGGCATTGAAGCCCTGAAGCTGAAGGGCACGCGGGTGGAGGGCGGCTACAAGGTGAAGGGCATCCTGCCCTGGGTGTCCAACCTCGGCCCCGACCATTTCTTCGGCTGCATCTTCGCCGTGGACGGCGCCGCGCCGGTCATGGCGATCATCGACTGCGCCGAGCCGGCCGTGACGCTGAAGCCCTGCGAGCCGTTCCTCGGCATGGACGGCACCGGCACCTACGCCGTGCAGGTGCGCGATCTGTTCATCCCCGACGAGATGGTACTGGCCCACGATGCCATGTCGTTCGTGAAGAAGATGCGGGCCGGGTTCATCCTGCTCCAGGCCGGCATGGCCTTCGGCCTCATCCGCGACTGCATCGCCATGATGCGCGAGGTGGAGGAGCCCCTCGGTCATGTGAACCGCTATCTCGACGTCCAGCCCGACCAGCTTTGCGAGATGCTGGCGGCCATGGAAACCGAAGTGAACACCCTCGCCGAGACGCCGTTCGACGAGAGCCCGGACTACTGGCGCCGCGTGGTCGCCGCCCGGCTGCTCGCCGGCGAGAAGAGCGTCGAAGCCGCCCACAACGCCATGCTCCATTGCGGCGCCCGCGGCTATGTGCGCGCCTCCCGCTGCCAGCGGCGCCTGCGCGAGGCCTATTTCGTCGCCATCGTCACGCCCGCCACCAAGCAGCTGAAGCTGATGCTGGACCAGATGCCGGCCTGAGGCCGGCCGCCCGTTTCAAAACATGAGGGGCAAAAGCCCCCGGTGCCTTCCGAAAGAGTGTCCTCCCGACCCGCAAGAGGGGATCACCATGAGCGCAATCCTGATTTCGCCGTCCGATCTTTCGACCCTCATCCTGTCTGAACCCACCGTGGTCATCGATACCCGCGACCCCGCGAGCTACGCCGCCGGGCACATTCCCGGTGCGGTGAACCTGCATGAAATCTTCACCTTCCTCGCCACCTCGACCCCCGAGGGCTATGCCGAGCTGACGGAAAAATTCGCCGACGCCTTCGGCAAGGCCGGCCTCTCCGGCGCCGAGACGGCGGTGATCTACGAGCAGTCGATGAATTCCGGCTTCGGCCAGTCCTGCCGCGGCTATTTCCTGCTGACCTTCCTCGGCTATCCCAAGGTGAAGGTGCTGCACGGCGGGTTCGCCGCCTGGACGGCCGCGGGCCTTCCTGTCTCCACCGACGTGCCCGAGCCGAAGGCCGCCACCTTCCCGGTGGACCAGGCGGCCGGCGAGGTCATCATCAATGCCAGCGCCATGCTGAAGGCGGTGGAAGACCCGGCCGTCGCCAAGCTCGACGTGCGCGACGTGGACGAGTGGATCGGCGAAAGCTCGTCGCCCTATGGCAAGGATTTCTGCCCCCGCAAGGGCCGGATCCCCGGTGCCAAGTGGATCGAGTGGTACCGCATGATGAAGCCGACTGCCGAAGGGCCGCGCTTCAAGTCCTCCGCGGAGATCCTCGCCGAGTGCGCCACCGTGGGCATTTCGCCCGAGACCCCCGTCTATCTCTACTGCTTCAAAGGGGCGCGGGCCTCCAACACCTTCCTCGCGCTGAAAGAAGCGGGGGTGAAGGACGTGAAGATGTATTTTGGTTCCTGGAACGAGTGGTCGCGCGATCCGTCGCTGCCCATCGAGGAGGGGCACCCGGCCGCGGCCCTCGGCTGAACCGAGCCAAAGGAGCCCCGCCGTGCCCGAGATCATCTGCTATTTCAGCCCCCAGTCCGGATATGCCTATCTGGGGCACGGCCGCCTGCGCGAGATCGCGCGCGCGGCGGGCGCCGACATCCTGTGGCGTCCCGTCGACATCCTGAAGGTCTTCGCCGAGGGCGGCTCCACCGCCCCGGCGAAGCAGTCGCCCCAGCGCAACGCCTATCGCAAGCAGGACATCGTGCGCTGGGCCAAAGTGCGCGGCATCTCCATCAATACCGAGCCGAAGTTCTGGCCCACGGATACGCTTCCCGCCTGTCGTCTCATCGCGGCGGCGCAGCTTGAGGGCATCGACCCCGCCGATCTCATCGGCGCCTGCCTTTCCGCCGTATGGGCGCGGGACATCCAGATTTCCGAGCGGGACAATCTCGTCCGCCTCGCCAATGAGGTGGGGCTGGATGGTGAGAAGCTCGCCACCCTCTCCGACAGCGTGGAAGCGGCCGACAAGATCGCGCGCAACACCGCGGCCGCCATCGAGGCCGGCGTGTTCGGTTCTCCCACCTATTTTGTGAACGGCGAGATGTATTTCGGCCAGGACCGGCTGCTGTTCGTCGCCGCCGCGCTGGGTGTGGCGCAGGAGCCGGTGGCGCAGGAGCATCTGTCGTGAGCGCGCCGCTCGTCATCATCGGCGCAGGGCAGGCGGCGGCACAGGCCGTCACCTCCCTCAAGGCCGAGGGCTATAGCAAGCCCATCATCGTCATCGGCGACGAGCCCTATCTGCCCTACCAGCGCCCGCCGCTCTCCAAGGCCTATCTCGGCGGCGAGATGACCGAGGACCGGCTGGAGCTGAAGGCGCCCGCCTTTTATGCCGAGGCCGGCGCCGAGATGCGCCTCTCCACCCGCGTCGCCTGCATCTTTCCCGTGGACAAGGAGGTGGAGCTTTCCGATGGCGCCCGCCTCACCTACGGCGCGCTGCTGATCGCCACCGGCACCCGCGCCCGGGCGCTGCCTGTGCCGGGTGCGGAGCTGCCCGGCGTGTTCTCCATCCGCAGCATCGACGATGTGAAGCACTTCCGCGCGGCGGCGCAGCCGGGCGCGCGGCTGGTCATCATCGGGGGCGGCTATATCGGGCTGGAGACGGCCGCCAAGGCGAAGACGCTCGGGCTTGATGTCACCGTGGTGGAAGGCGCGCCTCGGCTTCTCGCTCGCGTCGCCTGCACCACCATCTCGGATTTCGCCCGCCTGCTGCATGAGGGGCACGGCGTCACCGTCCTCACCGGCACTGGCGTCGCCCGCATTCTGGGCACCGATGGCGTGACGGGCGTGGAACTTGCCGATGGGCGGGTGCTCCCGGCCGATCTCGTGCTCTCCGCCGTGGGTGCGGTGCCCAACGGCGAAATCGCCGCCGATGCCGGCCTCGTCATGGAGAACGGCATCCGGGTGGATGAGGCGACCCGCACCAGCGTGCCCCACATCTATGCTGCCGGAGACGTGGCCAATTTCCCGAGCAAGCTCTACCGCCGGCGGGTTCGCCTCGAATCCGTGCAAAATGCGATCGATCAGGCCAAGGCTGCCGCAAAAGCAATCAGCGGTGGGGCGGTTGCATACGATCCGGTCCCCTGGTTCTGGTCCGATCAGTATGATGTGAAGCTGCAGATCGCCGGCCTTCTCGACGGGCACGACCGCACCGAATGCGAGGGCGACGTCGCCGCCGGACGCTTCTGCGTCAGGTACTTCTCGGGGGATCGCCTCGTCGCGGTCGCCTCCGTCAACGATCCCAAAAGCCATATGCTGGCGCGCAAGGCGCTCGCCACCCCGCCGCCCGTTCCTGTTCCCGGGTGAGCGTGGCACGGGCATTGCCCTATCCCAGCGTCACATTCGTCCGGTCCATCGCAAGCCCTCACGGAGAGCCCTGATGTCGATGTTTTCCAACCCGTTCTCGCTGAAGTCCACGCTGCGCCGCTGCCTGTGCGGGCGGCACGCGAGCGCGGAGGAGCATGCGGCGGCGGAGCGGGCTGCGACGCTCTCCGATGAGGCGCGCTACAAGGAGGTGGTCGCCTCCGGCCTCATGCGGGCGCTGTTTCCCAACGACCTGAAGCGCCGCGCCTTCCTGAAGGCAGTGGGCACCTCCACGGCGGCGGCAGCCCTCGCCACCTTCTTCCCGCTGGATGTCGCCACCGAGGCCTTCGCCCAGACCGGGAAGCCGGAGAAGACCGACCTGAAGGTGGGCTTCATCCCCATCACCTGCGCCACGCCCATCATCATGGCCCATCCCATGGGCTTCTATACCAAGCATGGCCTGAACGTGGAGGTGGTGAAGACCGCCGGCTGGGCGGTGGTGCGCGACAAGACCATCAACAAGGAATACGACGCCGCCCACATGCTGGCGCCCATGCCGCTCGCCATCTCGCAGGGGCTGGGCTCGAACCCGATCCCGTTCGTCGCGGCGGCCATCGAGAACATCAACGGCCAGTCCTTCACGCTCGGCATCAAGCACAAGGACAAGATGGATGTGAAGTCGTGGAAGGGGATGAAGCTCGCCATTCCCTACGACTTCTCCATGCATAACTATCTGCTGCGCTACCTGCTGGCCGAGAACGGCATCGATCCGGATACCGACGTTCAGCTGCGCGTGGTGCCGCCGCCGGAGATGGTGGCGAACCTCAGGGCGGAGAACATCGACGGCTTCCTCGCCCCGGACAACGTGGCCCAGCGCGCGGTGTTCGACGGCGTCGGCTTCATCCACTCCTTGTCCAAGACCATGTGGGACGGGCACCCCTGCTGTTCCTTCGCGGCCAGCAAAGAATTCATCTCCACCATGCCGAATACTTACGCGGCACTGCTGCGGGCCATCGTGGATGCCACCGGCTATGCCTCCAAGGCCGAGAACCGCAAGGCCATCGCCGAGGCCATCGCGCCGGCAGCCTATCTCAACGCGCCGCCGATCGTGCTGGAGCAGGTGCTGGTGGGCAAGTATGCGGACGGGCTCGGCAACATCAAGGACGACCCCAAGCGCGTCGATTTCGATCCCTTCCCGTGGGATTCCTTCGCGGTGTGGATGCTGACCCAGATGAAGCGCTGGGGGCAGGTGAAGGGTGACGTGGACTACACCAAGGTCGCCAACGAGGTCTTCCTCGCCACCGACGCCGCGAAGGTGATGAAGGAGATGGGCCTCACTCCGCCCGCCACCACGATGAAGTCGTTCTCGGTGATGGGGAAGGTGTTCGACCCGGCAAAACCCGCCGAATACGTCAATTCCTTCGCCATCAAGCGGAGCTGAGGGGATGAAGAGCCTCGGCGTGCGCGCCGGCCTCCTCTCGGTGCTGATGTTCGTCGCCTTCTGCGCGCTATGGCAGATCGCCGTCACCCCGAGCGCGAGTTCGGGGCCGGCGCTCGATCCCGAATATGCCAAGCTGATGGGCATAGCCACGGAGGGCGCCAAGTCCGCCATGCCGGGGCCGCTCGATGTGGCGGGCAAGCTCTGGGACAACCTGAAGCGGCCGTTCTACGACAACGGCCCCAATGACAAGGGCCTCGGCCTCCAGCTCCTCTATTCCATCGGCCGGGTGTTCATCGGCTACGGGCTGGCGGTGCTGGTGGCGGTGCCCATCGGCTTTCTCATCGGCATGTCGCCTCTGGCCTACCGGGCGCTCGATCCCTTCATCCAGGTGCTCAAACCCATCTCGCCCTTGGCCTGGATGCCGCTCGCCCTCTACACCATCAAGGATTCCTCCCTCTCGGCCATCTTCGTCATCTTCATCTGCTCGGTCTGGCCCATGCTCATCAACACCGCTTTCGGGGTCGGGGCGGTGCGCAAGGAGTGGCTGAACGTGGCGCGCACGCTGGAGGTGGGGCCGTGGCGGCGCGCCTTCACGGTGATCCTGCCGGCAGCCGCGCCCACCATTCTCACCGGCATGCGCATCTCCATCGGCATCGCCTGGCTCGTCATCGTGGCGGCGGAGATGCTCGTGGGCGGAACCGGCATCGGTTATTTCGTCTGGAACGAGTGGAACAACCTCTCCATCGCCAATGTGATCGTCGGGATTCTGCTCATCGGCGTCGTCGGCATGGCGCTCGACCTCATTCTCGCGCGCCTGCAGAAGCGCGTGACGTTTCCGGAGTGAGGGCCATGGCGAACGCTAAGAACGAGAGCGATCCCAAATTCATCTCCATCGAGGGCATCGCCCGGCGCTATCCGGCGGCGGGAGGCGGCTCCACCACCATATTCGAGGATCTCTGGTTGCCCGTGGCGCGGGGCGAGTTCATCTGCATCATCGGCCATTCCGGCTGCGGCAAGACTTCGGTGCTGAACATCCTCGCCGGGCTCGAGGAGCCCTCGGACGGCGTGGTGGTGGTGGACGGGCAGGCCATTTCCGGTCCCAGCCTTGATCGCGCGGTGATCTTTCAGGGCCATGCGCTGCTGCCGTGGAAGAGCGTCATCGGCAATGTGGGCTATGCGGTTTCCTCCCGCTGGCGCAAGGCGGGACGCGCCGAGGTGGAGGAGCGCGCGCGCCGCTTCATCGATCTCGTCGGCCTCAAGGGCAGCGAGCTGAAGCGGCCGGCCGAACTCTCCGGCGGCATGCGCCAGCGTGTGGGCATCGCCCGCGCGCTGTCCATCGAGCCGAAGATCCTGCTCATGGACGAGCCCTTCTCCGCGCTCGACGCGCTCACCCGCGGCACGTTGCAGGACGAGGTGCGGCGCATCTGCAAGTCCACCGGCCAGACCGTCGTCATGATCACCCACGATGTGGACGAGGCCATCTACCTCGCCGACAAGATCGTGCTGATGACCAATGGTCCGGAGGCGATGATCGCCGAGGTGGTCGAGAACCCGCTGCCCATGGAGCGCGCCCGCGACAGCATCCATCGCGAAGAGGATTACTACGCGGTGCGCAACCACCTGGTGGATTTCCTCGTCTCCCGCAGTCGCACTTTCAAGGCGGAGATGCCGGTGGGCTATGACCGCCGCCACCCGCCCGTGGTGCGCCTCGGCCGACAGCCGGAGCCCGCGCCCGCGCCGGCCAACACCATTCCCTTCCCCGCCATCGCCAGCGCGCGCGACTGACGGGCCTGCCTCTTCGACCGAACCCAAGCGGAGACCATAAGAAAATGAAGCGCGAGCAACTGACCGAGAAGCTCCTCGACATCAAGCGCGAGAAGGGCTGGACCTGGAAATACATCTGCGACGAAATCGGCGGCATGTCGCCAGTGCTCGTCGTCGGCGCTCTGCTGGGCCAGATGAAGCTGGTGAAGCCGCTGGCGAAGAAGGCCGCCCAGCTGTTCGGCCTCTCCGAGGTGGAAGAGCGGATGCTCAACGAGGTGCCCATGCGCGGCGCGGGCACGCCCATGCCTCCGACCGATCCGCTGATCTATCGCTTCTACGAGTTGGTGATGGTCAACGGCCCGGCGTGGAAAGCGTTGATCGAAGAGGAGTTCGGCGACGGCATCATGTCCGCCATCGACTTCAACATGGAGATGGTGCGCGAGCCGAACCCCAAGGGCGACCGGGTGCAGATCACCATGTCCGGCAAATTCCTGCCCTACAAATATTACGGCAACGAGCAGGGCATCCCCGACTACGGCTTCAAGGAAAGCTGAGCCGGCCCTTCGCCGCGCGGCCAAAGAAAAACCCCGCCGGGTGACCGCCGGGGTTTTTGTTTCGGTCGAAAGGACCAGACCTATTCGTTGAACAGCACCGGCTGCTCGGGCGCCGGCGCCTCGGCGGCAGCCTCGGTGCCTTCGCCGGCCCGGGTGCGGAAGCGGCGGCGACGCGGACGCGGGGCATCTGCCTCGGCGGCCTCTGCACCCTCCTCGCGGGGCGTTTCCGCAGCCGCCTTGGGCTCAGCCTTCTCCGCCTTGGCCACTGCCTTCGGTTCGGCCTTCGGCTCCGCCTTGGGTTCGCGGGGCTCCGCCTTAGGCTCGCTCTTCACTTCGGCCTTGGGCTCGGGGCGCTCCTTGGGAACGGCCGGTGCGCCGGTGATGAAGGACGGCAGGCCGAGATCCTGCTCCTCGACGCGGGGCGCGCGCGGCGGACGGGGCTGCTCGACCTCCTCATTGCGCGGCGCGCGATGCGGACGCGGCTGATCGCCATCGTCGCTGCGGGGCGCGCGGGCCGCGCGGGGCACGAAGCCTTCGCCATTGTCGTCGCGGTTGCGGCGGCGGAACTCGCGCGGCTCGCGCTGTTCCCTCGGCTCGCGCTGTTCCCGCGGGTCACGTTGTTCCCGCTGGTCGCGGGGCTCGCGCTGCTCCCGGGGCTCGCGCTGTTCGCGGGGGTCCCGATTCTCGCGGTTGTCGCGGGCCTCGCGAGGCTGGTAGCTCTCGTCGTCATCCCGATTGCGACGGAAATTGCCCTGCCGATTGTCGCGCTGGCCCCGGTCATCCCGCTGACCACGATCATCCCGCGGCCCACGGTCATCCCGGTAGCCCCGATCTTCGCGTTGGCCGCGATCTTCGCGCGGACCCCGATCATCCCGATTTTCGCGCGACTGGTAGGGTTGCTCGCCGCGGCCATAGGGCTGCTCGTTGCGGCCGTATGGCTGGGGTGCGTCGAGGGAGGACATGTCGTCCATGTCCTCGTCGTCGCCTTCCTCGTCGCGGCCGAAGCCGTTCACCGGGGCAAACTGGCCCTGCAGCGAGGCGATGAGGCGAAGATAGTGTTCCGCATGCTGGAAATAGTTCTCAGCCGCCACGTGGTCGCCGGAGGACTGGGCGTCGCGGGCGAGCTGCTGATACTTTTCCGCAATGTGGTGGGCTGTCCCGCGCACCTTCACATCCGGGCCGTTCGACTCATACACCCGCGTCAAAGGGTTTGAGCTGCGCCGGTTGTTGTTGCGGCCGCGCATGCGCTTCTGCTGACCATTTCTCATATGGATCGATCTCTACTCGCCCGGCGTTCACGCCGCCGTCTGCGCCCGGCCGCATCGCGCCGGTACAATCCGCATATCCCGCCGGGCTTCCCGCTCCGGCGGCGCGCATCTCATGAAACGAACCTTCGGAACTCCACCCCATTGGAATGGGTGCCGTGGAACGCTGCTCCGTCCGCAGGACAAGACCGTCAGATCCGCGGAAGCCGCCTGCGCCGGCGTCCGCGCTGGACCAAAGCGAAAGTCGTCAAGAAGTCAGGATCAGTCCGATCATCGAGCCCCGTTCCGTGCCCCCCAGCACGGGCGCCAATACACGAGATGCCGCAACCACAAGACGACATCGCCGAAGACGACATCACCCAAGATGCCACCGCCTAAGATGTCACCGACATTCCGTGGGCCGCGCGTATTCAGCACCGTGAAACGATCCAACCGCGGGACGCTCGCATGAGCAGCGCCATCGCGCGCTCCACGCTCTCGCATCCCCAGCGACCGAAACATCCGTTTGAGATTTCGGAAGCCCGCATCAGCCCTCTGGACCAATGCTCCGGTTCGATTCCTGCGACTGACACTAGCCATTTCCCTCAAAGGTTCCAAGCCTTTTTTCATCGGCCGGTGGGTGTGCGGCGCCGGGCCACCGGGCGCAAAGGGCGCGCGGGATGCCTCCGAGGTCGGCGCGCGCCGGGCCGAGAAGCCCCAGCCCTGCCGCTTGAACGAGGGCGGCGACGGCGGGTTCCTGCCCCGCGCCGAGTTCGAGAACAGCCGCGCCGCCGGGCTTCAGCAGGCGCGGCAGATCGGCGGCGATGATGCGATAGGCCGCCAGCCCGTCGGCCCCCGCAACCAGCGCCAGCCGGGGATCGTGGAGGCGCACGTCGACGGCAAGTCCCGCCATCTCATCCTCGGTGATGTAGGGCGGGTTGGAGACGACGAGGTCGAAGCCGCCGGCAAGTGCGGTGCCCCAGTCGGCGACAAGAACAGACGCGCGGTCGGCGAGGCCGTTCGCTTCGAGGTTGTCCCGGGCCGTCCGGGCCGCGTCCTCCGAGCGGTCCACGGCGATGCCCGTTGCGGCCGGCCGTTCCGAAAGCAGGGCTGCGAGGATGGCGCCCGTACCCGTGCCGAGGTCGAGGATGCGCAGCGGTGCGGCACGGTTGGGAAAGAGGGACAGCGCTGCCTCCACCAAAGTTTCCGTGTCTGGTCGCGGCACCAGCGTGTCCGGCGAAAGGCGGAAAGTGAGGCTCCAGAACTCCTTGTGGCCGAAGATGCGGGCCACAGGCTCCCCCGCGAGCCGCCGGGCGAGGAGCGCCTCGGCGGCGGCGAGGGTGTCGGGCGCGGCGTGGGCGGCGCCGTGGCTGAGAAGCTCGCCCGTCGGGCATCCGAGGGCATGGGCCAGCAGCAGCCGTGCATCCAACTCCGGCGTCTCCACGCCGCCGGCGGCGAGGCGCGCGGTCATCAGCCGGCGCAACTGGGCGATGGTCAGGTCGGCCGCGGGCGTGTCGCCGGGGCCGGGCACGGCTCAGGCCTCCTCGGCGGCTGCGAGCAGGGCGGCCTGGTGCTCGGTCAGCAGCGGTTCGATGATGTCGTCGAGCGCGGTGCCGGCGATCACCTCCTCCAGCTTGTAGAGGGTGAGGTTGATGCGATGGTCGGTCACGCGCCCCTGCGGGAAATTGTAGGTGCGAATGCGTTCGGAGCGGTCGCCGGAGCCGACCTGCCCCTTGCGGTCAGCGGCGCGGCCGGCCTCCTTGCGCTGGCGCTCCTCGTCCAGCAGGCGGGAGCGCAGCAGCGCCATGGCGCGGGCCTTGTTGCGATGCTGGGAGCGCTCGTCCTGCACCGCCACCACCGTGTTGGTGGGGATGTGGGTGATGCGCACCGCCGATTCCGTCTTGTTCACATGCTGGCCGCCGGCGCCCTGGGCCCGGAACACGTCGATCCGGAGGTCGGATTCGTTGATGTCCACGTCCACGTCCTCCGCCTCCGGCAGGACGGCGACGGTGGCGGCGGAGGTATGGATGCGCCCGCCCGCCTCGGTGGCCGGCACCCTTTGGACCCGGTGGACGCCGCTCTCGAACTTCAGCCGGGCATAGGCGCCCTTGCCGTGGACGGCGGCGACGATTTCCTTGTAGCCGCCCATGGTGCCCTCGCTCTCGGACAGCACCTCCACGCTCCAGCCCTTGTCGGCGGCGTAGCGCGTATACATGCGGTAGAGATCGCCCGCGAAAAGTGCCGCCTCGTCGCCGCCGGTGCCGGCGCGCACCTCCAGGATGATGCCGCGCTCGTCCATGGCGTCCTTGGGCAGGAGCGCGAGGCGCACGGCGGTGGTCAGCTCGGTAATCCGCGTATCCAGCCGCTCCACCTCGGCCTCGGCCAAGGTGCGCATCTCCGGGTCGCCGGCCGAATCGGCGAGCAGCTCCCGGGCGCCCTCCAGGTCGCGTTCCGCGCCGCGCAGCGCCAGCACCTGCTCCACCACGGGGGAGAGATCCGAGAACTCACGGCCGAGGCGGACGAACTCCTCCCCCTCCGCCCCATGCGACAGGGCGGCCTCGATCTCGGCATGCCGGGCGACCAGCTGGTCGAGTTTGGCGAGGGGCAGGGTGTTCATAAGGGGCTGACGGATCCGGACGGTTTCTGGAAAAGGGGCAGGAGCAGAGGCGCGGCAGCGCGCCCGCTAGAGCGGCAGGCCGCAGTCCCGCGCGAACTTGGTCAGCATGGCACGCGGATCGGCAGTGCCGGTACGGTCCTCGAGCAAGGGCAGCAGCACCTTGCGGGCGGCGGAGACGTCGGTCTCAAGGAGCATCGCCTTGACCGGCCCCATGGCCGCCGGGGAGACCGATAGAGAGCGGTAGCCCAGGGCGGCGAGGGCCACCGCCTCCAGCGGCCGGGAGGCCAGTTCGCCGCACAACGTCACGGGCTTGCCATGGCGGAGGCCCGCCTCCGCCACCAGCCGGAAGGCCCGCAGGGCCGGGGGGGAGAGCGGATCGAAGCGGTCGGCGACCCGCACGTTGGCGCGGTCGGCCGCATAGAGGAACTGCACGAGGTCATTGGAGCCCACCGAGAGGAAATCGGCGCGCGACAGGATCTCGTCCAGCTGGAAGAGCAGGGACGGCACTTCCACCATGGCGCCCACTTGGACCCGATCCGGCAGGGCGTGGCCGTGACGGCGCAGGTGAGTCAGCTCCCGCTCCACCATGGCCCGGGCCCGGTCGAATTCATCCACCGCGGCGACCATGGGGAACATCACGCGCAGCTCCCGCCCCGCGCCGGCGCGCAGCAGGGCGCGCATCTGGCTGCGCAGCAGGCCCGGCCGGTCGAGGCCAAGGCGGATGGCACGCCAGCCGAGGGCCGGATTCTCCTCCTCCACCGTGCGCATGTAGGGCAGCACCTTGTCGCCGCCGATATCGAGGGTGCGGAAGGTGACCGGGCGGTCGCCTGCGGCGTCCAGCACGGCGCGGTAGAGCTTCAGCTGTTCGGAGATGCGCGGGAAGGCCGACGCGATCATGAACTGAAGCTCGGTGCGGAACAGGCCGATGCCCGCCGCGCCGGTCTCGGCGATGTGGGGCAGGTCCACCAGCAGGCCGGCATTGAGGTTCAGGTCCACATGCACGCCGTCCTTCGTCACGGAGGGGCGGGTGCGCAGCGCGGCATACTGGGCCTGCCGGCGGGCGCGGAAGCGCACCTTCTCGGCATAGGCCTCCTCGACGTCGCCGGGCGGGCGCAGATGGACCTCGCCGTTCTGGCCGTCGACGATGACCGGATCGCCCTGGTCGGCGAGGCCGGCGGCATTCTCCACCTGTCCCACGGCGGCGATGCCGAGGGCGCGGGCGACGATGGTGACGTGGCTGGTGGTTCCGCCTTCCTCCAGCACGAGGCCGCGAATGCTGGTGCGATCGTAATCCAGCAGCGCGGCCGGGCTCATGTTGCGGGCGACGAGGATGGCGTTTTCGGGCAGCGCTTCCCGCTCCATGCCGCGGGACCGTCCGGTCAGCTCGCGCAGGAGCCGGTTGGCGAGGTCGTCGAGGTCGTGCAGGCGCTCGCGCAGATAGGGGTCCGAGGCGCGCATCATACGGGCGCGGGTATCGGACTGCACCCGTTCCACCGCGCCCTCGGCGGTGAGGCCCGAGAGCACGGCCTCCCGCATCTTGTGCATCCAGCCCCGGTCGTGGGCGAACATGCGGTAGGCTTCGAGAATGTCCCGGTGCTCGCCGGCCTTGGAGAGGCCGTCGTCCTCCAGCATCAGGTCGATGGAGTGGCGCAGCTTGCCGATGGCGGCGTCGAGCCGGGCGGTTTCCTTCACCACGTCGTCGGCGATGACGTTGGTCACCCGGATGCGGGGCTCGTGCAGCACCACATGGCCAAGGCCAAGCCCATCGGCGAGGGCGACGCCCTTGAGATGCAGCGGCCGGCGCACGGCGGGTTCGGCGCCCGGCTTGGCCAGCGCCGTCAGCTCGCCCGAGGCGATCATCTCCGCCAGCACCATGGCGGTGGTCTGAAGGGCCTCGATCTCCTCTTCCGTATAGGTGCGGCGGGCGCGGTTCTGCACCACCAGAACGCCCAGCGTGTTGCCGCCGCGCAGGATCGGCACGCCGAGGAAGGAGTTGTAGATCTCTTCGCCCGTCTCCGGACGGTAGGAGAATTCGGGATGAGACTGGGCGTCGAGCAAGGCGAGCGATTCGGCCTCGCGCGCCACATGGCCGACGAGGCCCTCATCCACGCTCATGACGGTCAGATGAACCGCATCCCGGTTCAGGCCTTCCGTAGCGTACAGCTCAAGGGTCTGATCGACGCGCAGCACGTAGACCGAGCAGACTTCCGCCACCATGTTGGCGGCGATCAGCACAACGATCTTGTCGAGGCGGTCCTGCGCGCTGACCGGCTCCGCCATCACCTCACGGAGACGCCGGAGCAGCACGCGCGGACCGCCGAGCGCGCCACGCATCGGCCGCATCCTTAAAAATGAGCGGGTTCAGTAACCCCGCGAGGCTATCCAACGGATGGCGCGCCCCCGCAGGGCTACCGTCAACGGTTCCGCCCTCAGCTGTCCAGCCCGTATAGCGAATGGAGAGTCCGGACCGCAAGTTCGGTATAGGCCGCATCTATCAGGAAGGAGATCTTGATCTCCGACGTGGTGATGGCGCGGATGTTGATACCACGGCCCGCCAGCGCCTCGAACGCCTTGGCGGCGACGCCGGCGTGGGAGCGCATGCCGATACCGATGACCGACACCTTGGTCACGTCCCCGGCGCCTTCGATCGCCTGGAAGGCGATGGAGTCGCGGGCCCGCTCGATCACCGCCTTGGCGCGCTCGAAATCGGCCGTGGGGACGGTGAAGGTGATGTCGGTATAGCCGTCCGCCGACACGTTCTGGACGATCATGTCCACATTGATGTGCGCGTCCGCCAGCGGGCCGAACACGGCGGCTGCGATGCCGGGCTTGTCGGCGACGCGGCGGATGGAGACCTGGGCCTCGTCCTTGGAGAAGGCGATGCCCGTGACCACCTGCGATTCCATCTGGCTTGCCACGATTTCCTCCTCGTCGCAGATGAGTGTTCCGGCCTTCTCGACCTCGCGCATCTCCGGCGCGTCGGGGTCCACAAGGCTCGAGCGCACGAAGGTGCGCACATTATGCACCATGGCGAGCTCCACCGAGCGCACCTGCAGCACCTTGGCGCCGAGCGATGCCATTTCCAGCATTTCCTCGAAGGCGATGCGGTCGAGGCGGCGGGCCTTGGGCACCACGCGCGGGTCGGTCGTGTAGACGCCGTCCACGTCGGTATAGATGTCGCACCGCTCGGCCTTCAGCGCCGCGGCCACCGCCACCGCCGAAGTGTCCGAGCCGCCGCGGCCGAGCGTCGTGATCCGCCCCGTGGGCAGGTGCATGCCCTGGAAGCCGGCGATCACCGCCACCTCGCCGCCCTCGATAGAGGTGGCCAGACGGTCGGCGTCGATGTCCATGATGCGGGCCGAGCCGTGGGCGTCGTCGGTGGAAATGGGGATCTGCCACCCCTGCCAGGACCGGGCGGAAACGCCCATCTCCTGCAGGGCGATGGCAAGCAGGCCGCTGGTCACCTGCTCGCCGGAGGCGACCACCGCGTCATATTCGCGCGCGTCGTAGAGCGAGGAGGCATCCTTGCACCAGGCCACCAGTTCGTTGGTCTTGCCGGACATGGCGGAGACCACGACGGCCACCTTGTAGCCGGCCTCCACCTCGCGCTTGACGTGGCGCGCCACGTTGCGGATGCGCTCGATATTGGCGACCGATGTGCCGCCGAACTTCATGACAAGCCGAGCCATCGCTCGTGCCTTTCTTCGCCAGATATCCTTGGGGTTGCACGCGTGCGGCGCCGATCACGGCGGCCGGCTTCAGCTCCGCATCATTTTCGCCGGCTGAGCCGGGCACGCGATGCCTGGGGTGCGGAGGTGGCCGAGCGGAACATCCCTTAAGTCCTTGCGCGCGGGGTTCTCGAAGGTCGCGCAGCTGTTGGGGCGCCTCCATAGCGGCAACAGCGGGCCGGGGCAACCGCTCTGCGCAAAGCCGGAAAACCCGCTTGCGGCGCCGGGACCGCACAGGCATCAACCGTCTGTCCCACCGGAGCCCCGCCCATGACCGAAGACGCCTTCGCGCTCGACCCCCGCCTCGCCGCGGATGGACCTGCCGTGGGGGACCTGCCGTTGTGTCATTTGCGGCTGGTGGAGGACCGGCGCTTCTTCTGGGTTTCCCTCACGCCACGCCGGGCGGCCATGTCCGAGGTTTTCGACCTCGATGCCGACGACCGCCTGACGCTCATGGAGGAGGTCGCCCTCGTCTCTCAGGCGCTGAAGGACATCACGGCCTGCGCCAAGCTGAACATCGCGGCACTGGGCAACATGGTACCGCAACTCCACGTGCATATCATCGCCCGGAATCCCGGCGACGCGGCCTGGCCGGGCGTGGTGTTCGGTGCCGGCGCCCGCGAGCCGATGAGCGATCTGGAGCGCCAATCCCGCCTCGATGCCCTGCGCGGGCGGCTCAATGTGCACAGCCCAGCCCTGCCCGTGGGATAGCCTTGCCTCGGCTCCAGCTGCGTGCGACGGTCGCCATCAATTCGCAGCCTGCCGCCTGCCGGGGTCGACTGGTCCATGTCCTTCATTTCCCGCCCCGATCTCGGCGTCTGGCCGACCCTTGGTTATGTGGACAGCCCGCTTGACCGCGCCTGCCACCTGCGTGCCGGCGCCGCCGATCTCCTCGATCATCCAGCCGCCCGCTTCTACCTTCTCGGCGGAGAACTGGTCGCGCTAAAAGGCGCGGGGCCGGTCTTCGATCCCCTGTTCGACCGGGCGGAAGCCGAGGCACGCGGGCGCGGAGAGGCGCTGTTTCTGGGCATCGAGAGCGACGGCGCGCCGCGCTTCGCCAAGGGGTTCGATCCTGCCTTGAGGGAGGCGCTGGAGGGCGATGGGCTCACGGTCCCCGACCTGCGCACCATCGCCGTCAGCGGCCTGATCGCGCCGCATCACCTCGGGCCCGTCGCCTGCGGCAAGGCGTTGCGCGCCTGGCATACGCGGCACGGCTTCTGCGCCAATTGCGGCGCCGCCTCGCGCATCGTGGACGCCGGCTGGCGGCGGGATTGCCCCTCCTGCGGCGCCCAGCATTTCCCGCGCACCGATCCCGTCGTCATCATGCTCACCGCCCGCGGCGACCGCTGCCTGCTCGGCCGGCAGCCGCATTTCGCCCCCGGCATGTGGTCGACCCTCGCCGGCTTCGTGGAACCCGGCGAGACCATCGAGGACGCCGTGCGCCGCGAGACCCTGGAGGAGGCGGGCGTCCGGACGGGGAAGGTTCGCTACTTCGCGACCCAGCCGTGGCCCTTTCCCATGTCGCTGATGATCGGCTGCATCGCCGAGGCAACCAGCGAGGAACTGGTCATCGATCGCAATGAACTGGAGGATGCCCGCTGGTTCGGCCGGGACGAGGTGACGCTGATGCTCACCCGCACACATCCCGACGGGCTGTTCGTGCCGCCGCCCATCGCCATCGCGCACCATCTGATCCGCAGTTTCATAGAGGGCGGGCATGCTTGAACCGGCGGCGCCCGATGGTGCTCCACGCCCGGCGCGCCTTGCCCGTCTGACGCATCTGCTCGACCGCTTCTTTCCTGATTCCCGCCGCGGCACGCGGACCGGGCGCCGGCCGCCCTCCCTCGTCTACGGGCTGGATGACCATGTGCCGCCCGCTGCGCTGATCCCGCTCGCCGCCCAGCACGCCATGCTGGCCGTGACCTTCCTGATCTATCCGGTGCTCGCCGCCACCGAGGCCAAGCTGCCCGCCGACCAGATCTCTGCCATGGTTTCGGCCTGCGCCATGAGCATCGGGGTCGCCACCATCATCCAGTGCATGCGCACCCGCTTCGGCTCGGGCTATCTCGCCGTGCACATCCCTGCGCCCGGAGCGATTCCCCTGGCGGTGCAGGCGCTGGCGCTCGGCGGGCTGGGCCTCATGGCGACGACGACGCTCCTCGTCGGCATCGCGCAATTGTTCATCGCCCGGCTGGTGCGGCCGCTCCGCGTGCTGCTGCCGCCGGAAGTCTGCGGCGTCGCGGTGAGCATGCTCGGCGTCTCGCTCGCGAGCCCGGCGCTCAGGCGGGCGCTCGGGCTCGACCATGGCGCGCTGGTGGAGGAGAATGCCGTTCTCTCCAGCCTCGCGACGGTGGGCATCATCGTGGCCATCACCGTGTTCGCGCCGCGGCGGCTGAAGCTGTTCGCAGTGTTCGCGGGGGCGAGCATCGGCTGGATCGTCGCCCTCTCGCTCGGGGCCGGACGCCCTGAAGCGCCTGAAGCCATTGCCGCGGCGCCGCTCCTCGCCTTGCCGACCCTGACGCTGCCATCCTTCCAGTTTGCCCCGGCGCTGTTTCCGCTGATGGCGTTGCTGGTGGTGATGAACCTCGTGGACGTGCTCTCCGTCACCGTGTCGCTCGAAAAGATGAACGATGCCGACTGGCGCCGCGCCCACATGCCGGCGGCGCAACGTGCGGTAACGGCCTGCGGCATCGGCAACATCCTGAACGGGCTCACCTCCGGCTTCCAGTCGGGGCTCTCGTCTTCCTCGGTGGGCCTCGCCTTCGCCACCCAGTCCACGGCGCGCGTCATCGGCTTCACCGCCGGCATCATGATCTTCGCCATCGCCTTCGTGCCCAAGGCGATCGTGGCGCTCACCCTCATTCCCTCGCCGGTGATCGGCGGCATCCTGCTCTACACCTCGGCCTATCTGGTGGTGGCGGGCATGGACCTCGTGACCTCCCGCCGCCTCAGCGAGCGGCGGGTGTTCGTGGTCGGGCTCTCGGTGCTGGCCGGGCTTTCGGTGGCGCTTTTGCCCATCACCCGCCAGCTTCCGCTGATGCTGCAGCCCTTGTTCTCGACGCCGCTGACGGTCGGGGCGCTCAGCGCCATTCTGCTCAACCTGCTGTTCCGCATCGGCATCGCCCAGGAGGCGGTGGAGGAGGTTCCGGAGGGCGCTCACGCCTTCCCCTTCGTGCGGGATTTCCTTGAAAATCAGGGCGATAACTGGGGCGCTCGGCGCGATGTGATCGCCGCCGCCATCCCCACCGTGGCCCAAGCCCTGGAACTGGTGGCCGACAGCGGTATTGCCGAAGGTCCCATCGAACTGCGTGCGCGGTTCGACGAAAGCCACCTCGATGTCTCGGTCGTCTATGACGGTATCGTCATGGAGGCCCCGAAGGAGCGCCCCTCACCGGAAGCGCTTCTGGGCGACGCCCAGGAGCAGGCTTCCTTCGCGGCCTATATGCTCACCCATCTGTCCGACCATGTGAGCTTCGGCCGCACCGGCGGCCGCGCCCGCATCATGGTGCGGTTCGATCATTAGGCGTTGCCTTCGCTCAAGCGCCGCGCGGGCTGGGATGTTGCCTTCGCTCAGGCGCCGCTCGGGCTTCTTGGCGAGGCTCAGATCGCCGGATCTGAGTCCCCGAATCGCGCCCGGTAGGGATGCGCGGGATAGACGCCCAGGATGCGCATCTCTCTGGAGAAAAAGGCTAATTCCTCCAGCGCCAGCTTCACGGACCGGTCGTCCGGATGGCCTTCCACATCGGCATAGAACTGGGTGGCGGTGAACTGGCCATCGAGCTGGTAGGACTCCAGCTTGGTCATGTTCACGCCGTTGGTGGCGAAGCCGCCCATGGCCTTGTAGAGCGCCGCCGGCACGTTCCGCACGCGGAAGACGAAGGTGGTGATGACCGGCCCGCGCCCCGCCGGAGCCCAGTCGGCGCCGCGGGTCAGGATGATGAAGCGGGTGGTGTTGTGGGCCTCGTCCTCGATGTTCTCGGCGAGGATCTCGAGGCCGTAGATGTCCGCCGCCAGGCGGGAGGCGATGGCTGCGCGGGTCACGTCGTTCGCTTCGGCGATCTCGCGTGCGGAACCTGCTGTATCTGCACCGATAATCGGCGTCAGCGATAGGGTGCGGATGGCCTTGCGGCACTGGCCCAGCGCCATCACGTGGCTCTGCACGGTCTTCAGCGTCGAGAGGCTCGCGCCCTTCACCGCCATGAGCTGGTGGGAGAGGGGCAGGAAGTACTCGCCGACGATGGAAAGGCTCGACTGCGGCATCAGATGATGGATGTCCGCGACTCGTCCCGCCACCGAATTCTCTATTGGAATCATGGCGTAAGCCGCCGCCCCGTTTTCCACGGCGGCGAACGCGTCCTCGAAGGTGGGGCAGGGGACGGCTTCGAAGTCGGGGAAGACCTCGCGGCAGGCGATGTGGGAGTTGGCGCCGGGCTCGCCCTGGAACGTGATGCGTCGGCTCATGGGCATGCTCATTTTTCCTGCGCGAGAAGGGCCCGTGCCCTTTCCAGATGGGACGGGGTATCGACCCCCAGCGGCACCGCGTCAACCACCGCCACGTCGATCCGCATGCCGGCCTCAAGTGCCCGCAATTGCTCGAGTTTTTCTCTTCTTTCCAGGGGGGAGGGCGGCAGGGAGACGAAGCGTTCCAGGGCCGCCCGGCGATAGGCGTAGAGGCCGATATGGTGGTACAATGGTCCCTCGCCGAAGGGGGCCGTGGCGCGGGTGAAATAGAGCGCGCGCAGCAGCCCCGGCGCCAGCGGCGAGCCCACCACCTTGACCACGTTGGGGTCGGTGCGCTCCTCGGCAAGGGTGATTTCGGCGGCCAATGTCGCGATGTCAGCCGAGGTTTCCAGTAGGGGAATCAGTGCCGTTCGGATGGTGTTCGGTAGAATCGTCGGCAGGTCGCCCTGCACATTGACCACGATCTCCACCTCGCCCGCCGGATCGAGGGTGGTGAGCGCCTCGAAAATGCGATCCGAGCCGGAGGGGTGGTCGGCCCGGGTCATCACCGCCTCGAGGCCGGCGGCAGTCACGGCGGCGGCGATCTCGGGGGCGTCGGTGGCCACCGCCACCCGGCCGATGCCGGCTGCGACCGCGCGCCGCGCCACCTCGACGATCATGGGGCGGCCGCCCACGTCGGCGAGCGGCTTGCCGGGCAGGCGCGTCGCGGCCATGCGGGCGGGGATGAGCACGAGCACGCGCCCGGCCTGATGCCCGGTGGGGGCTGGGGCGGGGGAAGGGGTGTCGGCCGGCATGGGCGGGGGTCCTCGGCGGGGTCCGGAAGGCCGCGCCGGGACAGACGCGGGGAGTGGCATTGGGGCGCGCCTTATACGGGTTGCTTCGACCGGTTCAAAGTGCTTAGTGTCGCCGACGGTTCGTGGGGCTCCCCCGCGCGCCATTCATCGACATGCTTGGGGCCGGGCAGCGCGCCGTTTCGGTGCAGCGCCCGGTGGGACACAGGACCTCCGAGGGGCGTAGCGCCGATGGACAGTTTTGAATTGAACAAGATCGCGGGTGCAGTTCTGGGCACGCTCACGCTGACCCTCGGCCTCGGGATCGTGTCCGAAATCCTGTTCACCCCCGAGGCGCCGGCCAAGCCCGGCTTCGAGATCGCGGTGCAGGAAGGCGCAGCTGCTGCCGGTGCGCCGAAGGCGGCGGCCGAGGTTCCGATCGAGCAGCTCTTCGCCACCGCTTCCATCGAGAAGGGTGCGGCTGCGGCCAAGAAGTGCGCCGCCTGCCACAATTTCCAGGAAGGTGCCGGCCCGAAGGTCGGCCCGGACCTGTACGGCGTGGTCGGCCGCGCGGTGGCCTCCACCTCGGGCTTTGCCTATTCCGCGGCCATGAAGGCCAAGGGCGGCGACTGGACGCCTCTGGCGCTCAACACCTTCCTCACCAATCCCAAGGCCGCCGTGCCCGGCACCGCCATGGCCTTCGCCGGCATCGGCAAGGAAGCCGAGCGCGCGGACCTGATCGCGTACCTGAACTCGCTGTCCCACGATCCCAAGCCCCTGCCCACCGCAGCGGCTGCGGCCCCGGCAGCGGCTCCTGCCGCCGCCCCCGCTGCGGCGCCCGCCGGGCACAAGTGATCTGAGGGCTGGGCTCGGGGCGTCTGCTCCGGCCTGATCCTGCTCTGATGAGTGAAGCCCTCTCCCGCCTGCGGGGGAGGGCTTTTTCTTTTGGGGCGGCACGCCGCCGAAAGGCGCGCCGCGTTCGGCGGCCCGGCGCTGTTGCCTCCTGTCATCATCGTCCGACCTCCCCTCTCCCTCTGCGGAAGAGGGCGTTCTGACGGTCAGGAGAAGGCGATGCGCTCGCCTCACCGCAGGTTGTCCGCTCCAGATTGTCCATCTGTCATCGCCCGGACGAGCCGGGCGATGACGGCGGTGAATGGGGAAGCCACCACCCCGCGCCGCCCCCAGTGCCGTTTCACGCCATTGTCATCCCGCTCGCACCGGCAGCCTTGCGCGCTGCCGCTCTCACACGGCCCGCTGATCCTGTCGCCTCAAGGCTTCCGCAGCGTCGCGGTCCGCGCCACCCCGTCCGGGCAGCGCCATGCCCCGCCCGTCGCCGCCATGTTTCTGCCGTCGCGGCGGGTGCCATAATCGGCTATTCCCGGATCGAAGCGCGATCCAACCGGAGTTGCCGATGCTTGCGTCCCTCGCCCGCCGCCTTGCCCTCGCCGCCGCGCTGAGCCTCGCCTTCGGGGCGCCCGGCCGCAGCGCGGAGGACGCGAAACCGGCGCCGGACCCGGCCGCACCTTCGTCCTCCACCGCCGCGCCGGCGGCCACGCCCGCAGCGCCCGTGTTCAGGCACGGCCTGTCGCTGATGGGCGAGCCCGCCTATCCCGCCGGCTTTCCCCATTTCAAATATGTGAATCCCGCCGCACCCAAGGGCGGTCTGCTGCGCCTCGCCGAGGACGGCACGTTCGACACCTTCAACTTCGTGGTGCCGCGCGGTACGCCCGCGGCGGGCATCAATCTGATCTACGACACGCTCATGGTCGCCGCCTCCGACGAGGTGGCGAGCGAGTACGGGCTGATCGCGGAAGGCGTGAGCTACCCGGCGGATTTCTCCTCCGTCACCTATCGCATCCGCGCCGACGCGCGCTGGCATGACGGCAAGCCCATCACGCCCGAGGACGTGGTGTTCTCCTTCGAGGCGCTGACGAAGAACAACCCCAACCAGCGCTTCTATTACAGCCACGTCACCAAGGCCGAGAAGACCGGCGATCGGGACGTGACCTTCACCTTCGACCAGGCCGGCAACCGCGAGCTGCCGCAGATCGTCGGCCAGCTCACCATTCTGCCCAAGCACTGGTGGACCGGCACGGACGCCAACGGCAAGCCGCGCGACATCGCGCAGGGCACGCTGGAGGTGCCGCTGGGCTCGGGCGCCTATCGCATCAAGAGCTTCATCGCCGGGCGCTCCATCACCTACGAGCGGGTGAAGGACTATTGGGCGAAGGACCTCAATGTGAACGTCGGAAAGGATAATTTCGACGAGATGCGCTACGAGTATTTCCGCGACGACACGGTGATGCTCGAAGCCTTCAAGGCCGACCAGTATGATTTCCGCGTGGAATCCTCGGCCAAGAACTGGGCGACCGCCTATGACTTCCCCGCCCGCGCCGATGGCCGCGTGGTGCTGGAGATGTTCGAGAACCGCGCTTCGGGCGTGATGCAGGCATTCATTCCCAATCTGCGCCGCGACAAGTTCAAGGACCCGCGGGTGCGCCGCGCGCTGAACTACGCGCTCGATTTCGATGGCATGAACCACACGCTGTTCTTCGGCCAGTACAAGCGCACCAATTCCTTCTTCTCGGGCACCGAGCTGGCCTCCTCCGGCCTGCCGCAGGGCCGCGAGCTGGAAATCCTCAACGGGCTGAAGGACAAGGTGCCCCCGCAGGTGTTCACCACCGCCTACACCAATCCCGAAAGCGGATCGGAAGAGGCGCGGCGGGCGAACCTTCGGGAGGCGGCGCGGCTGTTCAAGGAGGCCGGCTACGAGGTGAAGAACCGCAAGCTGGTGAACGCCAAGGGCGAGCCCTTCAGCATCGAATTCCTCATCTCCAGCCCGGCCATGGAGCGCGTGGTGGTGTTCTATCGCCCGGCGCTGGAGCGGCTCGGTATCGAGGTGAACATCCGCACCGTGGATACCTCGCAATACATCAACCGGGTGCGCTCGCGCGACTATGACATCATCGTCTCCGGCTGGGGCCAGTCGCTCTCGCCCGGCAACGAGCAGCGCGAATACTGGGGCTCGGAGGCCGCCGACCGGGACGGCTCGCGCAACCTCGCCGGCATCAAGGACCCGGCCGTGGACGCGCTGATCGAGAAGGTGATCTACGCCACCGACCGCGCCGACCTTGTCGCCGCCACCCACGCGCTGGACCGCGTGCTGCTGTGGAACGAATATGTCATCCCCGCCTGGGGGCTGAACTATACCCGCACGGCGCGCTGGGACCGCTTCGCCCATCCCTCGCAACTGCCCGCCTATTCCTTCGCCTTCCCCGACATCTGGTGGTTCGATCCGGCCAAGGCGTCGAAGACCGGCGCGGGGGCGGGCAAATGAGCCTCACGCGCCGCGCGCTGCTGGCGTCGTCCTGCGCGCTCCTCGTGCCCGCTCTGGCGCGGGCGCAGGGCGCTTCGCCCGCCCCTTCGGCGGCGGAGTCCGCGGCAGGGGAGGGCGGCACGTCCGCCGCCGCGGTGGAGCGGCACGGCCTCTCCTTCTTCGGCGACCTGAGGTATCCGGCGAATTTCGCCCATTTCGACTATGTGAACCCGGACGCGCCCAAGGGCGGGCCCTTCTCCCAGCTCGGCCGCGCCACCTATTACAACCAGTCGCTCACCACCTTCGACACGCTGAACCCCTACAACCAGCGGGGCAACGGCGCGCAGGGCATCGAGTTGATCTACGACACCCTGATGGCCGCCGCCGGCGACGAGAAGAGCGCCATGTACGGGCGACTGGCCTCGTCCGTGGTGATTTCGGACGAGGGGCTCACCTACCGCTTCAAGCTGCGGCGCGAGGCGCGCTTCCACGACGGCACGCCGCTGACCTCCGCGGACGTGGTGGCCACCTTCGAGGCCTTCAAGGCGGAGGGCTACGAGACCATCCGCATGGCCCTGCGCGACGTCACCGGCATCGAGGCGGACGGGCCGAACGAGGTGGTGTTCCGTTTCAAGCCGGGCCGCGCGCGCGACGTGCCGCTGACGGTGGCGGGCCTGCCCATCTTCTCCAAGGCGTTCCTCGCCAAGCACCCGTTCGGCCAGTCCTCGCTGGAGGTGCCCATGGGCTCGGGGCCGTACCGCATCGGCCGCTTCGAGCAGGGGCGCTACATCGAGTACAATCGCGTGCCCACCTATTGGGGCCGTGACCTCCCTGTCATGAAGGGGCGCTTCAACTTCGACCAGGTGCGCTACGAATATTTCCGCGACCGGGTGGCGGGCCTCGAAGGATTCAAGGCCAAGGTCTATCTCTTCCGCGAGGAGTTCACTGCGCGTGAATGGGCCACCGGCTATGATTTCCCCGCCGTGCGCGAGGGGCGGGTGAAGGTGGAGACGCTGCCGGACGAGAGCTTCTCCGGCGTGCAGGGCTGGTTTCTCAACACCCGCCGCCCGAAATTCTTCGATCGCCGCGTGCGTGAGGCCATCGGGCTCCTGTTCGATTTCGACTGGACCCGCAAGAACCTGATGTATGACAGCTATACCCGCACCGTCTCCTTCTTCCAGAATTCGGAGATGATGGCGCAGGGCCTGCCCTCGCCGGCGGAGCTGAAGCTGCTCGATCCCTTCCGCGACCGCCTGCCGGAGGAAGTCTTCGGCGAGCCCTACGTGCCGCCCCAGTCCGACGGCTCCGGCGAGGACCGCAACCTGCGCCGGCTGGCCCTCAACCTCCTCAAGGAGGCGGGCTACAGCGTGCAGCAGGGCAAACTGGTGGATGCCAAGGGCGAGGCCTTCAGCATCGAGTTCCTCGACAGCGACGGCAGCATGGAGCGCCACACCGCCCGCTTCATCGGCCATCTGAAGAAGGTGGGCATCGAGGCCACCTTCCGCATCGTGGACCCGGCCCAGTTCCAGCAGCGGCTGCAGAATTTCGACTTCGACCTCGTGGTGCGCCGCTACAGTTTCGCGCCCTATCCCGGCGACGAGCTGCGCGCCTATTTCTCCACCGAGGCGGCGCGCACGCGCGGTTCCTACAATGTGGCTGGTATCGCCGACCCGGCGGTGGACGGCCTCATCAACGCGGCGCTGGCCGCCCCCGACGCGGCGGCCCTCGTCACCGCCTGCCGCGCGCTCGACCGGGTGCTGCGGGCCGGCCGCTACTGGATCCCCCAGTGGTATTCCGGCCAGAACCGCATCGCCTACTGGAACCAGTTCGCCCGGCCGGCCACCAAGCCGCGCTACGAGCTGGGCGTGCTCGACACCTGGTGGAGCACCGGCACCGAGCCCGCTCGCTGAGGGTGGCGCCATATGGATGAATCTTCATGTGAAGCGGCAACCTTTTCCCGCCAATATGCTCTAGCCTCACCTGACGTGTCGCAACGGGACGCCTGATGCTCGCTTACATCGTCCGCCGCATCGCCCTCATGGTGCCGACCATTCTCGGCATCATGCTGGTGTCGTTCGTGGTCATCCAGTTCGCCCCCGGCGGGCCGGTGGAGCGCGTGATCGCGCAGCTGACCGGCGAGGACGTCTCCGCCACCTCCCGCGTCTCCGGCGGCGGCAGCGACTTCAGCGGGGCGGGCGCGGCGGCGCAGGCCGGGGCGGCGGCGGAGATGTCGTCCAAGTATCGCGGCGCGCAGGGCCTCGACCCGGCCTTCATCAAGGAGCTGGAGAAGCAGTTCGGCTTCGACAAGCCGCCCCACGAGCGCTTCCTGAAGATGATCACGGACTATGCCACCTTCAACTTCGGCAAGTCCTATTTCCGCGACATCTCGGTGCTGGAGCTGATCGGCGAGAAGATGCCCGTCTCCATCTCCCTCGGCCTGTGGATGACGCTCATCACCTATCTCATCTCCATTCCGCTCGGCATCGGCAAGGCCATGCGCGACGGCTCGCGCTTCGACGTGTGGACCTCGGCGGTCATCATCGTCGGCTATGCCATCCCCTCCTTCCTGTTCGCCATCCTGCTCATCATCCTGTTCGCCGGCGGCTCCTTCCTCGATCTGTTCCCGCTGCGCGGCCTCACCTCCGAGAATTTCTGGCAGATGAGCTGGCCCGAGCGCATCGCCGACTATGCCTGGCACCTGGTGCTGCCGCTCACCTCCATGGTGCTCGGCGCCTTCGCCACCATGACGCTGCTCACCAAGAACTCGTTCCTGGAAGAGATCCGCAAGCAATACGTCACGACGGCGCGCATGAAGGGGCTGTCCGAGAGCCGGGTGCTCTACGGCCATGTATTCAGGAATGCCATGCTGATCGTCATCGCCGGCTTCCCCAGCGCCTTCATCGCCGCCTTCTTCTCCGGCTCGCTCTTGATCGAGACCATCTTCTCGCTGGACGGCCTCGGCCTGCTCGGCTTCGAGAGCGTGCTCAACCGCGATTATCCCGTGGTGTTCGCCACCCTCTACATCTTCTCGCTGGCAGGCCTCATCGTCGGCCTCATCTCGGACCTCACCTACATGCTGGTCGATCCCCGGATCGACTTCGAGACGCGGGAGGTCTGAGCCATGGATGCCGTTCCCGTGCTCCAGCCCGGCGCGCCCACCGATGTGCCCGCTGCCCGCGACACCGCCCACGGCCCGCTGCCGCCTCCGGGCGAGAGCAAGCCGAAGAGCCGCTTCGCCCTCTCGCCGCTCAACCGGCGGCGGCTGGCCAACTTCCGCGGCAACGGGCGCGGCTACTGGTCGTTCGTGGTGTTCATGGTGCTGTTCGTGCTCAGCCTCGGCGCCGAGTTCATCGCCAACGACAAGCCCATCCTCGTCTCCTATGACGGGGGCTATTACTTCCCCGTCTTCCGCGCCTATCCCGAGACTGCGTTCGGCGGCGATTTCGAGACCGATGCGGACTACCGCGACCCCTTCCTCCAGAAGCTGATCGCGGAGAAGGGCGGCTGGATGGTGTGGCCCTTCATCCGCTTCTCCTATTCCACCCACAATCTGGACCTGCCCACCCCCGCCCCCTCGCCGCCCACCTGGATGCTCACCGAGGCCCAGTGCAAGGCGGCGGCGGAGAAGAAGGGCGTGTCCGGCTGCGCGGGTCTTGAGATGAACTGGCTCGGCACGGACGACCAGGGCCGCGACGTGGTTGCCCGCCTCATCTACGGCTTCCGCATCTCCGTTCTGTTCGGCCTCGCGCTCACCATCGTCTCGTCCGTGGTGGGCGTGGGGGCGGGCGCGGTGCAGGGCTATTTCGGCGGCTGGGTGGACCTCCTGTTCCAGCGCTTCATCGAGATCTGGACGGCCATCCCCTCGCTCTATCTCCTTCTCATCATCTCCTCGGTGCTGGTGCCCGGCTTCTGGGTGCTGCTCGGCATCCTGCTTTTGTTCTCTTGGGTGTCGCTGGTGGGGCTGGTGCGCGCCGAATTCCTGCGCGCGCGCAATTTCGAATACGTGCAGGCGGCGCGGGCGCTGGGCGTGGGCAACCTCACCATCATGACGCGGCACATGCTGCCCAACGCCATGGTGGCGACGCTGACTATGCTGCCCTTCATCCTGTCATCCTCGGTGATGACGCTGACGGCGCTGGACTTCCTCGGCTTCGGCCTGCCCCCCGGCTCGCCCTCGCTGGGCGAACTGCTCTCCCAGGGCAAGAACAACATCCAGGCGCCCTGGCTCGGCCTCACCGGCTTCTTCACCGTGGCGGTGATGCTGAGCCTGCTCATCTTCGTCGGCGAGGCGGTGCGCGACGCCTTCGATCCGCGCAAGACGTTCGGGTGAGGGGGAAACCATGACCGCTGAACCCCTCCTTTCCGTCCGCGACCTCTCCGTCGCCTTCCGCCGTGGCGATGGTGCGCCGCCGGCGCTGGCGGTGAAGACTGTGTCGTTCGACCTCGCCAAGGGCGAGACGCTGGCGCTGGTCGGCGAATCCGGCTCGGGCAAGTCGGTCACGGCGTTGTCGGTGCTGAAGCTGCTGCCCTATCCCACGGCGAGCCACCCCTCGGGCGAGATCCTGTTCAAGGGGCGCGACCTGCTCACGGTGTCGGAGCGGGAATTGCGCGGCATCCGCGGCAACAACATCACCATGGTGTTCCAGGAGCCCATGAGTTCCCTCAACCCGCTCCACAGCATCGAGCGGCAGGTGGGGGAGATGCTGATCCTCCATCGCGGCATGTCCGCCCATGCCGCCCGCGCCCGCACGCTGGAACTGCTCGCCGAGGTGGGCATCCCCCAGCCGGAGGAGCGGCTTTCCGCCTATCCGCACCAATTGTCCGGCGGCCAGCGCCAGCGCGTGATGATCGCCATGGCGCTCGCCAACGAGCCGGACCTGCTGATCGCCGACGAGCCCACCACGGCGCTGGACGTGACCGTGCAGGCGCAGATCCTCAAGCTCTTGAAGGAGCTTCAGGCGCGGCTCGGCATGGCCATGCTGTTCATCACCCATGACCTCGGCATCGTGCGCAAGATCGCCGACCGGGTGTGCGTGATGCAGAAGGGCGAGATCGTGGAGCAGGGCGGGGCGGAGGAGACCTTCCTCCACCCGAGGCACGCCTACACCCAGGCGCTGCTGAAGGCCGAGCCGAAGCCGGACCCGGCCCCCATCGCCCCCGATGCCCCCATGGTGGTGGAGGCGAACGACCTCAAGGTCTATTTCCCCATCAAGCGCGGCATCCTGCGCAAGACGGTGGGCCATGTGAAGGCGGTGGACGGGGTGTCCATCGCCATCCGCCGCGGCGAGACGCTGGGCGTGGTGGGCGAATCGGGCTCGGGCAAGACCACGCTCGGCCTCGCGCTGCTGCGGCTCATCTCCAGCGCCGGGCCCATCGCCTTCCTCGGCAAGCCCATCGACGCCCTGAGCTTCAAGGCCATGCGGCCGCTGCGCTCGGACCTCCAGATCGTGTTCCAGGACCCCTTCGGCGCGCTCTCGCCGCGCATGTCGGTGGCGGAGATCGTGGGGGAGGGGCTGCTGGTCCACCAGCGCCAGCTCTCCGCGGACGAGCGGGACGCGCGGGTGGTGGCGGCGCTCGCCGACGTGGGGCTCGATCCCGAGACGCGGCACCGCTATCCCCACGAATTCTCCGGCGGCCAGCGCCAGCGCATCTCCATCGCCCGCGCCATGGCGCTGGAGCCCTCCTTCGTGGTGCTGGACGAGCCGACCAGCGCCCTCGACATGATCGTGCAGGCGCAGATCGTCGATCTGCTGCGCGCGCTCCAGAAGAAGCGCGACCTCACCTTCATGTTCATCTCCCACGATTTGCGCGTGGTCTCGGCGCTGGCGAGCCGCATCCTCGTCATGCGCAACGGCAAGATGGTGGAGGAGGGGCCGGCGCACGACGTGTTCGAGCATCCGAAGGAGGACTACACCCGCGCTCTGTTCGCGGCCGCCTTCAATCTCGACGCCACCGGCCACGGCGTGGTGCGCCAGTGACGCAAATGGAAGATCGCCCCGCGCGCGTGGACGTGGAAGGCCCGGAGCTGCTGGCCAACGGCTTCCGCCCCTATGAGCGCTACCAGCTCGTGCTGCACCATGCGGACGGCACCAGCGACCATCAGGTGCGCGATATCGTGCGCGGTGGGAAGGTGATTGCCGTGCTGGGTTACGATCCCGAGCGGGACCTGGTGGTGATGATCCGCCAGTTCCGCCTGTCCGCGCACCTCTCCAGCAACCGGGGCGATCTGGTGGAGATCGTCGCCGGCATGGTGGAGCCGGGCGAGGCGCTGGAGGACGCCGCCCGGCGCGAGTGCGTGGAGGAGGCGGGCGTCGCGCCCCGCGCGCTGCTCCCCATCCTGACCTTCACGCCCAGCCCCGGCATCACGGACGAGCTGGCCTTCATCTTTCTCGGCGTCCTCGATGCCTCCCGCCTGCCGGAGCGGGCGGGGTCGCGGGAGGAGACGGAGATGACGCAGCCCTTCGCGCTGCCAGTGGACGAGGCCCTCGCCGCCATCGTCGAGGGGCGCTGCCTCAATGGCGTTCTGATCCTCGCCCTCCAATGGCTGGCGCTGAACCGCGCGCGGCTGCCGGAGCTGATCGCGGCGGCGGAGCGGGGGTAGGGGTCGGTCGCCGCATTCGGCGTTGGCACCAGCCCCTCGAGGCCGTCATCGCCCGGCTCGTCCGGGCGATCCACTGCCCCGCCTGAACCACGCCCGAGACATCGATCCAGCCGAGCCGTGGATCCCCCGGACGAGCCGGGGGATGACGCCGGGATCAGGGCCGTCAGGCGCGAGGAATGGCGGGCGCCCCCACCCTCACGCATGCGGCTCCAGCCGGGCCAGATCGAACGCCGCCACGTCCCTCAGCAGCTCCACGAACGCGCGGGAGCCGTATTCGAAGGCGGCCTCGCCTTTCAGCGCGGTGGCGTGGGTGGCGTCGCCCATGGCGCCGTCGGGGCTCAAATCCTCCGCTAGCCAGCCGAAGCCGACCGGGTGGTTGGCGCGCAGGCGCTGGAATTCGGTTTCCATGGCGATGGAATAGGGCGGGAACGGCCCGGCGTGGCTCATGTCCACCAACTCGGGGCGGAAGGCCAGCATCAGCGAGGTTTCGATCTCCCCGCCATGGATGCCGTGCGCCCGCTCGTGATCGGAGAACAGGCCCACTGGATAGCCGAAGCGGTGCATGGAGCAGGTGACGGCCAGCATCTTGTGGTCCACCCTGAGCGTGCGCGCCACGAGGTCGATCACCGGCACGTTGCCGCCATGGGTGTTCATGAGCACGAGGCGGCGCACCCCGGCGCGGGCGAGGCTGCGGCCCAGCTCCACCCAGGCGGCGATGGCGGTGGCGGGCGAAAGCGTGAGCGTGCCGGCGAACGAGATGTGCTCGTCGGACTTGCCCACCGCCTGGACCGGCAGGAACACCGCATCCACCTCGCGCGGCACCATGAAGGCGATGCGCTCTACATAGGCCTCGGCGATGAACAGGTCGGTGCCCAGCGGCAGATGGGGGCCATGCTGCTCAACGGCGGCGACGGGCAGGACGGCGACCATGCGGGTCTTGTCCAGCGCTGCGAGTGCCGGTGAGGAAAGTTCAGCCCATTTCAGAAACACCGTCCGCCTCCCGCCCCTGAGCGCGCCAGCCCGCGCCGCCCTACCTCCATGGGAAGGAAAAGCCGCATCAAGTCAAGGGTATGGGAGCAGTGGGAGGTACCTCTACCTCGGCGGTTGCCCTCTCCCCTTGCGGGAGAGGGTGGATCGCGGCTCCGCCGCGAGACGGGTGAGGGGTGTGGCGCCGCCTGGGGGGCGCTCGGTGTTGGCCCGGCGAGTCCCCCTCACCCCCAGCCCCTCTCCGCCCGAACTCGGCTGTTGCCGAGTTCGGATCGCAAAGGTCGCAGTCGGCAAAAGCCGACTGCGAGGGGAGAGGGGAGGACGTCTGCTCGCGGCACCGAGAACACCCCGTGAACCTCGCCTAGACACTGATTCGGCCCCCTCCCGTTCCGCGAATGTCCGCGCGCCCCCTTTCGCCATGGCCGTCGCGTCCCGATATGATACAGGACACCCCTCCTTTAAGCGGATTGCGCCTGAGCCGATGGACGACGTCACCCGATGGGCCGTGCTGCCGCGCAATCTGAGGGCGCGGGGGGTGAGCGCGGTCCTTGGCCCGACCAATACGGGCAAGACCCACCTCGCCATCGAGCGCATGCTCGGCCATGAGAGCGGCATCATCGGCCTGCCGCTGCGCCTTTTGGCGCGCGAGGTCTACCAGCGCATCGTCGACCGGGTGGGCGCGGAGAACGTCGCCCTCATCACCGGCGAGGAGAAGATCAAGCCGAAAGGCCGCCACGGGGCCGGCCCGCGCTACTGGGTCTCCACCGTGGAGGCCATGCCGCGCGACCTCGACGTCGCCTTCGTCGCCATCGACGAGATCCAGCTCGCCACCGACCTCGACCGCGGCCACGTCTTCACCAACCGCATCCTGAACCGGCGCGGCCGCCACGAGACGCTGCTGCTGGGCTCGGCCACCATGCGCCCGCTTGTGGAAAAGCTCATTCCCGGCGTGAACGTGGTGGTGCGCCCGCGCCTTTCCACCCTCACCTTCGCCGGTGAGCGCAAGATTTCCCGCCTGCCGCGCCGTTCGGCCATTGTCGCCTTCTCGGCCGAGGAGGTCTATTCCATCGCCGAATTCATCCGCCGCCAGCGGGGCGGGGCGGCGGTGGTGATGGGCGCGCTCTCGCCGCGCACCCGCAATGCCCAGGTGGAGCTCTACCAGTCCGGCGACGTGGACTATCTCGTCGCCACCGATGCCATCGGCATGGGCCTCAACCTCGACGTGGACCATGTGGCCTTCGCCTCGGACCGCAAGTTCGACGGCTGGCAATATCGCAAGCTCAACCCCTCCGAGATGGCGCAGATCGCGGGGCGCGCCGGCCGCGCGACGCGGGACGGCACGTTCGGCACGACGGGACGTTGTCCACCGCTTGAGGAGGAACTGGTCTCCCGGCTGGAGGAGCATGTGTTCGACACTGCGAAGGTGTTGCAATGGCGCAACGCCGTCGCGGATTTCCAGTCGCCCGCGGCGCTCCTCACCTCCCTTTCGCGCCTGCCGAAGGAGGAGGGGCTGACCCGCGCGCCCACCGCCGATGACGTTGCGGTGCTTGAAATCATGAGCCGGGACATGGAGGTGACGGGCCGTCTCGACGGCGCCGCCGACGTGGAACGGCTGTGGGATGCCTGCCAGGTGCCGGACTATCGCAAGGTCTCTCCGGGCGCCCATGCGGAGCTGGTGGGCACCCTTTTCGGGCACATAAAGGGGGGTGGTCGCATCCCCGATGAGTGGTTCGCGCGTCAAATCGCCTTGACCGATCGCGCAGAAGGCGACATCGACACGTTGTCGAACCGGATTGCGCAGGTGAGGACCCTCACCTTCGTTGCGAACCGGCCCGACTGGCTCAGGGATCCGGAGCACTGGCAAGGCGTCACGAGAGGGGTCGAGGACAAGCTGTCGGATGCGTTGCACGAAAGGCTAGCCCAGCGTTTCGTGGATCGGCGGACCAGCGTGCTCATGCGGCGCCTGCGAGAGAACACGATGCTCGAAACTGAAATCAGCAAGACCGGTGACGTTACCGTCGAAGGCCACGTCATCGGCCACCTCCACGGCTTCCAGTTCGCCCCCGACCCCGCAGCCGCGGCCGGTGGCGAGGAAGCGAAGGCTTTGCGCGCCGCCGCCCAGCAGGCTCTGGCCGGCGAAATCGAGCAGCGCGCCCAGCGCCTGTCGCAGGCGGTGGACGAGGCGTTCGTCCTCACCTTCGACGGCACCATCCGCTGGACGGGCGAGGCGGTGGCCAAGCTCATCCCCGGCGACGAGGTGCTGAAGCCGCGCTTCAAGATCATCGCCGACGAGCATCTCACCGGCCCGGCCCGCGACCAGGTGGAGGCGCGCCTCACCCTGTGGGTGGCCGCCCATATCGAGAAGCTGCTCGGTGCGCTCACCAAGCTCGGCACCGCCGAGGACATCACCGGCATCGCCCGCGGCATCGCCTTCCAGATCGTCGAGAGCCTCGGCGTGCTGGAGCGCGCCCGTGTCGCCGACGAGGTGAAGGGGCTGGATCAGGCCGCCCGCGCCACGCTGCGCGGCCATGGCGTGCGCTTCGGCGCCCATCACATCTATCTGCCGGCCCTGCTGAAGCCCGCCCCGCGCGCGCTGGCGGCGGAGCTTTATGCGCTGAAGCACGGCGGCCTCGCCCAGAAGGGCCTCGACGAGCTGCCGCACCTCGCCGCCTCCGGCCGCACCTCCATCCCCGTGGACCACGAGGTGCAGAAGGGCCTGTATCGCGCCGTCGGCTTCCGCGTGTGCGGCGAGCGCGCGGTGCGCGTGGACATTCTGGAGCGCCTCGCCGACCTCATTCGTCCGGCGCTGGCGTGGCGGCCCAACTCCCCCGGCCCCAAGCCGGCCGGGGCGGTGGACGGCCGTGGCTTCACCGTCACCGTGGGCATGACCTCGCTGGCCGGCTGCTCGGGTGAGGATTTCGCCTCCATCCTGAAGTCGCTGGGCTATCGCATGGAGCGCCGCCCCCCGCCGCCGGAGGCCGAGGCCCCCGCCGCAGCGCCGGAAGCGGCCCCCGCGGAACTCGCCCCGCTGCCGGAAGGCGCCATCGAGGCCGACCTCCTGTTCGACGCCCCGGCGGAAGCGCCCCCGCCTGCGGACGAGCCCGTCGGCGAGGATGCCGATGCGCCGGCCGAATCGGCGGACGAGGTGCTCATTGAAGCCCCCGCCGAGGACGTTCCCGCTGAGGAGTTGCCCGCCGAGGAAACCCCCGCTGACGTGGTTCTGGCCGATGCGGCCGAGGCCGAGGCTGCCGCTGAGGCGGCCGAGGTGTCCGGCGATCCCACCGCTGCCGAAGTCGCGGCCGAGGTGGAGGCGCCTGCCGCCCCCGGTGGTCCCGAGGCGGTGGAAGGCGTCGTCGTGGTGGCCGAGGCTGCTGCTGCCGATGCCGCTCCCGCCGAGCCCGAGATGATTGAGGTGTGGCGTCCCGGCCGTCCGCCCGGCGCGCCGCGTCGCGAGCGTCCGGCCGGCGAAGGCCGCCGCTTCGGCGATCGTCCCGGCGGTGATCGCGGCGAGCGCGGTGGCGAGAAGGGTGGCGGCCGCGGCGAGCGCCGCGATGGCCGTCCGCCCCACCGCCGTCCCGAGCACGCCCCCGCCGAGGCCGGTGCGCCCGAGGGCGAGCGCGCGCCGCGTCCGCCGCGCGGAGACCGTCCGCCGTTCCGGGGCCCGCGCGAGAACGAGGGCAACCGCGAGCATCGCGGCCCGCGTCCCGAGCAGCGGGCGGACAACCGCCCCGCCCATCAGGAGCGCCGCCGTGAGAAGCCGGCGGACCCCGACAGCCCGTTTGCCGCCCTCGCCGCGCTCAAGGCACGGCTGGAGGCGGAGAAGAAGGGCAGCTGATCCGTGGCGGATCCAGCGGAGCGGCAGAGGCTCGACCGCTGGATCTGGCATGCCCGCGTGGTGCGCGCCCGCGAGGACGCCGCCGATCTGGTGCGCGCGGGCCATGTGCGGCTCGACGGCGCGCGGGTGACCAGCCCCGGCCACATGGTGCGGGCGGGGCAGGTACTCACCATCGCCCTTGACCGGCAGGTGCGGGTGTTGCGCGTGGTCGCCTTTGCGGAACGTCGGGGAGATGCTACATCCGCCCTCGCGCTTTTCGAAGAAATAACAGAAGCGTGACGGGATTTAGGGGCTGCGGCACGCGCAGTTTTAACGGCCTGCGTCCTGCCGCCGCTTGCGTGGCGCGTGCGCCTGCGCTACCCGAGCCCCTCGAAAGGGATTGACCCATGACCTATGTCGTCACCGAGAACTGCATCCGCTGCAAATACATGGATTGCGTGTCCGTGTGCCCGGTGGACTGTTTCTACGAGGGCGAGAACATGCTCGTCATCCACCCCGACGAGTGCATCGACTGCGGCGTCTGCGAGCCGGAATGCCCGGCCGAGGCCATCAAGCCGGATGCCGAGCCGGGGCTGGAGAAGTGGCTCGCGCTCAACGCCGAATACGCCAAGACCTGGCCCAACATCACCCTGAAGCGCGACGCCCCTGCCGACGCCAAGGAATGGGACGGCAAGCCCGGCAAGGAAGAGCTGTTCTCCCCGGAGCCCGGCCAGGGCGACTGAGGGACCTACTGCGCCGCCCAACGGTGCGTCATGGCCGGGACAAGCCCGGCCATGACGATTGCTTTGAGGCGACGCTTGGCTGGTGCCCCTCAGGGCAGCGCCTCCAGCCGCTCATATTGTGAGAGCACCAGCTTGCCGTCGGCGTCGAGATAGGCGCGGCCGAATTTGGAGGTCTGCAGCCTGTCGGTCTCCTGGTAGATGGTGCCGCCCAGCGGCGGCAAAGCGTTGGGGCGGGCGCAGGGAATGTCGAGCGTCACCTTCTGCCCGACCGAGTAGGCCGTGCCGCGCTCCACCAGCTTCACCGTTCCCGTCACCCCGCAGGTGCCGAACGCGCGCGGCGTGATGGTGACCGCCTCCACCTCCAGAACGATGACGCTCTTCGCCCCGTCGCGGGCGGACGCGTAGACCTGCGGCGACATTAACGCCAGCGCCGGCGCCGCTCCGGCCAGGAGCAGCACCGCCGCGAGGGCGGCCTTGCGGAGGGGGCGGCGGAGCGCTTGCGGCGCGGACCCCGCGACGCGTCTGTGGTCCGTCCTGTGATCCATGCGATCCTCCCGCCCTTGTCGCTCGCGCCGCCACCGTCCGATGCGATGCCCGGCTGTTCTTGCAGTCCGTTCTGGAGCGATTTCCGCCCTTTTGCAAAGGCGCCTTTCGCAGGGGAGGGAGCCGGCCGCTCAGCCCGGCGTTGCGGCGTCCACCGCCGCCTGATGCTCGGCGGCAAGCCGTGAGTCCAGCTCCGCCACCTTGAGCGCCGCCGGCCGGCCGGTGATGCGCCTGACATAATCGGCGATCACGGGCGTCTCCGGCACCAGCTTGAACATCACGCCCCAATGGAAGGCGTTGCCCCAGAGAATGTCGGCCGCCGTGCAGCTGTCGCCCAGCAGATAGGGCTTCGAGGCCAGCTCGCGCGCCACGGTGTCGAGCATGGTGTCGAAGTCGCCATAGGGCGACATGGAGGCCGGGCCGGGGTCGCGCTTCAGCGCGCGGTCCGCGAGGGCGGGCTCGTAGCAGGCCGCGTAATAGACCAGCCAGCGCAGGTACGGCCCACGACCCGGCGCGCCCAAAGCCGGCGCGAAACCGGCCTCGGGGAAAGCGTCGGCGAGATGGATGAAGATCGCCACCTGCTCGGTGACCAGCTCGCCCCGGTGCAGGATGGCCGGCACCTTCCCCATGGGGTTGATGGCGAGATAGGGCGGCTGGCGCTGCTCGCCGGCCTTCATGTTCAGCACATGGAGGCGATAGGGCGCGCCCAGCTCCTCGATGAGGGTGAGCGCGCAGGAGGCGCGTGTGTTGGGCGAGAAGAACAGGGTGACGGTGTCGTCGGCGGTCATGGAGGCTCCTGTCGTCAGCACGTGTGACGACACCCCTCTAACCGGCCAAGGCTGACACCTTCTGTCAGGTTTGCTAGCACTCTTTCCATGCGCGCCAGCCGCCTCCTGTCGATCCTCATGGTCCTCCAGGCCCGCGGTGCGGTCACCGCCCAGGCCCTCGCGGAGGAATGCGAGGTGTCGCTGCGCACCATCTATCGCGACATCGACGCTTTGAGCGCGGCGGGCGTGCCGGTCTATGCCGAGCGCGGCGCGGGCGGCGGCTATCGGCTGCTGGAAGGCTATCGCACGCGGCTGAACGGGCTTTCCGCGCAGGAGGCGCAGGCCCTGTTCCTCTCCGGCCTTGGCGGGGCGGCCACCGCGCTGGGCCTCGGCGCCGTGCTCGCGGCGGCACAGACCAAGGTGACGGCGGGCCTGCCCGCCAACCTGCGCAGCGCCGCAGCCCTGATGCGCACGCGCTTCCACCTCGATGCGCCCGGCTGGTTCCATGCGCCGGAAGAGCCGCCCTTCCTCCAGGCCGTCGCGGCGGCGGCGTGGGAGCAGCATGTCATCGAGATCCGCTACCAGTCGTGGCGGGCCGAGAAGCGCCGGCGCGTCGCGCCCTTGGGCATGGTGCTGAAAAGCGGCGCCTGGTACCTCGTCGGCGCGGTGGACGCCAGCGTGCGGACCTATCGCATCAGCCGCATCCGGGAGCTTGAGCCGCTGGCAGAGCGATTCGAGCCGCCGCCCGGCTTCGACCTCGCCGCCTGGTGGGGCGAGAGCACAAGGCGGCTGGAAGAGGAGATGTACCCGAACCGGGCGACGGTGCGCCTCTCGCCCCTCGGCCTGCGCCTGCTGGAGCATGTCACCTCCGCCGTCTCGCGGGCAGGCATGGTGGTGGGGGAGCCGGACGCCGAGGGCCATCGGGTGGTCACCCTGCGCGTCGGCTCGCTGTGGGAGGCATCCAGCGAGCTGATGCGCTTCGGCACCGAGGCGGAGGTGCTGGAGCCGCCGGAGCTGCGGGCGCGCATCAGGGAGACGGTGGAGAAGATGGGGCGGATCTACCCGCCCTGAGCGCGGCGCAGGCTTTCGCCGGCTGAGCCTGCGCGTCCGCGCGCGTCGACGGCCTTCCGATGTGGGAGGTGTTATGGTACGGCATCACATCGCCGAAATTGAACAAGCGGAAGCTCTGCCCGGTGGAAACACGACCTTGGCCGTGGTCCTTTTGCGGCGGGATCGGGCGGTATCTCCTCACAGTCTGACAGGGGACCATCGCCCTTCCAAGGGGCTGCCTTGGGGGGAAACAGCATGATTTCGCGTTCGTCGATTGCCCTTGCCGCTTTGCTTTCATCCGTCTCGTTCGGGGCCCTGGAGACCGCCCAGGCGCACGAATTCTCGAACTTCTACGTGTTCGGCGACAGCCTGAGCGACGCGGGAACCTATTACGTGGTCGTCGACGGCCAGCCCCAGTCGGTGCGGGGTTCACGGTGAACCCCGGCAAGGTCTGGGACATGCGGGTGGGCGAGCATTACGGGATCGACGTCTCGCCCTATCTCGCCATCGACACGGTGAGTGGCACCAGCACGGTGGTGGGCGGCACCAATTACGCCCAGGGCGGCGCCTGTGTGGATTCGGGCTACAATATTCCCAAGTGCGTCGTCTATCCGAGCAACACCCTGGGCGAGACGCAGCAGCTCCAGACCTACCTTGCGTCCACCGGCGGCGTGGCCAACCCCAACGCGCTTTATTCCATGTGGGCGGGCGCCAACGACGTGTTCAGCCAGGCAATCCTGTGGAACGGCGGGGCCGAGACCAAGGAGCAGGCCATCGCCAACGTGGCTACCGCCGCCGACCAGCATGTGGCCAATATCGCCACTCTGTCCCGCGCCGGAGCCCGCTACATCATCGTTCCGAATCTGCCTGACATCTCCAAGGCACCCGTCACCGGCATCCTCGGCGACGCCGCCTTCTTCTCCGAGGCCGTTTCTTCTCCGAGGCCGTCACCACCTACAACACCACCCTCAACCAGGACCTGCGCCGGCTCGGCGGCTCGAACATCATCTTCGTGGATGATTTTGCGCTGCTGAACGAGGTCATCGCCAATCCGGCCATGTACGGCTTCACCAATGTGACCAGCAAGGCCTGCACCCAGCTGTTCTCACTCACCTGCACCGCCAGCACCCTCGTGGCGCCGAATGCCCAGAACGACTACCTCTTCGCCGACATCGTGCATCCGACTCCCGCCGGCCACGCCCTGCTGGCGGAATACATCGAGTCCATCATCGATGCGCCCGGCCTCATCGGCATGCTGGCGGAAAGCCCGATCTATGTGGGCCGCGGCATCTACCGCACCCTCGACACCCGCATCGGCACGGGCACGCCCAAGGGTTTCCAGCTCTATACCAACATCGATTACAGCACCTACAGCCTCGACCCGACCCGCGACCATTCCGGCTCGGACGGCAGCGCCACGGCCGGCTATGTGGGCCTGGAATACGGCTTCGGCAACGGCATCAGCGTCGGCGTCTTGCTGAGCTACGCCAGCGGCAGCTACAATTTCAGCGTGCTCAGCGGCGGCTACGACGCCGACATGTTCAACGGCACGATCTACGCCAATGCCCGCTTCGGCGGCGCCTTCGCCCAGCTCTCCGGCACCATGGGCTCCATCGACTACAACTCGATCCAGCGCCAGTTCGCGCTCGGCGCGGCGCTGCGCACCGACATGGGCAATACCAGCGGCATCTATTATGGCGCCCGCCTCGCCACCGGCTACGACTTCACCTTCGGCTAGGCGACGCTCACGCCGCTGGCGCAGCTCACCTACCAGCAGGCGACGGTGGATGGCTATGCGGAGACCGCCGGCAATTCCAGCGCCATGTCGTTCGGCAACCAGCTGCGCGAACTGTTCTACGTGACCCTCGGCGGGCAGGCGAGCTATGCCTTCGTGGTGTCCGGCCTCACCATCCGCCCCAATGTGCAGGCGAGCTGGAACTACGACTTCCTGAACCAGGACCGCTCCGTCACTGCCGGCCTTCTCACCGCCCCCGTCACCTTCGCCATGCCGGTCTACCAGCCCGGCCGCGCGTGGACCAACCTCGCGGCGGGCCTCACGGTGGAGGCGGCCAACGGCCTGTCGTGCAATTTCACCGTGGGTGAACAGCTCGGCCAGGATCAGGTGTCCAGCGCCTATGTGAACGGCGGCATCGTCTACAAGTTCTGAGGCTAGAGCGCGATCCGGGCGGATTGAATCGATCCGCCCGGTGAATCGCCCTCTAAACTCAACCAAGAGAACGCGTGATCCGATCAGATTGCATCGCAATCTGATCGGCGCGTGCTCTGTGGCCCCGCCGGGGCCATCCTTGCGGGATCGGGGTGCGGGGCGCGGTGCCGCGCCCCGATGCCGTTTCAACACGGCATTTCATGGCGCGCGATTTGCCCTTATAAGGCGCCCATGCTCGACCAGACGCCCAACGCCGCCCTCGCGGACCTGCCCGATTTTGCCCGCCGGCGCACCTTCGCCATCATCTCCCATCCGGACGCCGGCAAGACCACGCTGACGGAAAAGCTGCTGCTTGCCTCCGGCGCCATCCGCATGGCGGGCCACGTGAAGGCGCGCGGCGAGCGCCGCCGCACCCGGTCCGACTGGATGGAGATCGAGCAGCAGCGCGGCATTTCCGTCACCTCCTCGGTGATGACGTTCGAGCGCGACGGCATCGTCTTCAACCTGCTCGACACGCCCGGCCATTCGGACTTCTCGGAAGACACCTACCGCACCCTCTCGGCCGTGGACGCGGCGGTGATGGTGATCGACGCCGCCAAGGGCATCGAGAGCCAGACCCGCAAGCTGTTCGAGGTCTGTCGCCTGCGCGACATTCCCATCTTCACCTTCGTCAACAAGGTGGACCGGGAAAGCCTCGACCCCATCGCGCTGATGGACGAGGTCTCCTCCACCCTCGCCCTCGACCTCACCCCGCTCACCTGGCCCATCGGCATGGGCGTGGATTTCCGCGGCCTCATCGACATCGCCAACAAGCGCGCGCTGCTCGCCACCGAGCGCGGCGGCCCGCTGGTGCGTGAGGTGCCGTTCGAGACGCCGGAGGACCTCATCGGCCTCGACGGCGTGGAGGAGCGCATCCTCAACGAGGCGGTGGAGAGCCTGACCCTGGCGCTGGGCGTGCTGCCGCCGTTCGATCTTGCGGCCTTCCGCGAGGGCCATCTCTCGCCGGTCTATTTCGGCTCGGCGCTGAAGGAGGCGGGCGTGGCCGAACTGCTGTTCGGCCTCGGCTCCGTCGGCCCCAGCCCGCTGCCGCGTTCCGCCGCCGGCGACCGCACCGTGGAGCCGGCCGAGGATCTCGTCTCCGGCTTCGTCTTCAAGGTGCAGGCCAACATGGACCCGAACCACCGGGACCGCGTGGCCTTCGTGCGCCTGTGCTCCGGCCGCTTCAAGCGCGGCATGAAGCTGTTCAACCCGCGCGAGAAGCGCAACATGGCCATCGCCAACCCCATCTTCTTCTTCGCTCAGGAGCGCGAGACGGTGGATGAGGCGGTGGCCGGCGACATCATCGGCATCCCCAACCACGGCATGCTGCGCGTGGGCGACACCCTCTCCGAGGGCGAGAGCATCAAGTTCGAGGGCCTGCCGGACTTCGCCCCGGAAATCCTGCGCCGCGTGCTGCTCTCCGACCCCATGAAGGCCAAGCAGCTGCAGAAGGCGCTGCAGGACATGGCGGAAGAGGGCGTCGTGCAGGTCTTGAAGCCCGTCTCCGATCCCGCGCCCATCGTCGGCGTGGTGGGCACCCTCCAGCTCGACGTGCTCGCCGCGCGGCTGGAGAAGGAATACGGCGTGCCCATCCGCTACGAGACCACCTCCTTCGTCACCGCCCGCTGGATCGTCGGCGAGCGGGCCGAGGTGGACCGCTTCCTGGAACTCAACCGCTCCTCCACCGCGCGTGATCGCGACGAGGCGCCGGTCTATCTCGCCCGCAGCCAGTGGGTGCTGGACCGCGCCATCGAGGAATACCCCAAGCTGAAGTTCGTGGCCGTCAAAGAACGCGCCTGATCCCTTTTTTCTGACCTGAGCCGGGGCGCGCTGGACGCGGTCCCTGATGCCGCCCAACTGGAGGACCCGATGGCCGACGCCGCCCGCCTTGCCGAGCTTTCCACCATCATCGACGACGCCTTCGAGAAGCGCGCCGAGATCGGCTTTTCCACCACCGGCACCGTGCGCGACGCGGTGAACGAGGCCCTGACCCTCCTCGACAGCGGCGCCGCCCGCGTCGCCGAGCAGGGCGCCAACGGCGCCTGGACGGTGAACCAATGGCTCAAGAAGGCCGTTCTGCTCTCCTTCCGCCTCAACGACATGGAAGCCATTCCCGGCGGTCCCGGCGGCGCCCACTGGTGGGACAAGGTGCCCTCCAAGTTCGCCACCTGGGGCGAGGCCGAGTTCCGCGCCGCCGGCTTCCGCGCCGTGCCCGGCGCCATCGTGCGCCGCTCCGCCTTCATCGCCCCCAACGTGGTGCTGATGCCCTCCTTCGTGAATCTCGGCGCCCATGTGGGCGAGGGCACCATGGTGGACACCTGGGCCACCGTCGGCTCCTGCGCGCAGATCGGCAAGAACGTGCATCTCTCCGGCGGCGTCGGCATCGGCGGCGTGCTGGAGCCGCTCCAGGCCGGCCCGGTGATCATCGAGGACGACTGCTTCATCGGCGCCCGCTCCGAGGTGGTGGAGGGCGTGGTGGTGCGGCGCGGCTCCGTGCTCTCCATGGGTGTGTTCATCTCCGCCTCCACCAAGATCATCGACCGGCAGACGGGCGAAGTGTTCATCGGCGAGGTGCCGGCCTATTCAGTGGTGGTGCCCGGCGCGCTCCCCGGCAAGCCGCTGCCCGACGGTACGCCCGGCCCCTCGCTCTATTGCGCGGTGATCGTGAAGCGCGTGGACGCGCAGACCCGCTCCAAGACCTCCATCAACGACCTCCTGCGCGATTGAGATCGCGCCGGCCGGGGAGGGGCTGCGGAGGGGTTTCCCCGGTGGCGTGCCGGCGCCGCGGGGCGAGGAATGCGACCTGTTGGCAATGCGGAGATTCCGGCTTGCCAACCAAGGCCGAGCCGCTATATTCCGCCGCCTCGCCTGGATGCGACGCCCTCGCGGCACGCTCCCTTCCCCGAGCCATCTTGGAGACGACCGGCGAGACCCGGCCACGCCCCTGCGGCGATGGCTGGAAACAGGGGCGACGGGATTGCGGGCCTTCAACCAGCCCGCCGCAAGATCGTAGCCCCCGTGTTCCGCGTGTGCCTCGGTACATGTGGCTGAAGAGATGGCCGAGTGTTTGGAGGCGCACAGATCGCCTTCGGCGGTCGTCTCTGTGTGAAGTTCTGCGTGCGCCCTGCGCATGCGGCTGGAGAGGTGGCCGAGTGGTTGAAGGCGCACGCCTGGAACGCGTGTATACGGGAAACCGTATCGAGGGTTCGAATCCCTCTCTCTCCGCCAGTTTCAACAACTAAGCATCTGAAAATACAGCGATATTTGATGCGGCGCGAATTCGTGCCCCAGCATCTGCCCCAGCGCGTGCGTTAGCTCGTGGTGGTCCCTGGTGGACACAAGCGGGATTTGCCGAGAGCGCGCGGGGAGGGGCCAGGCTGCGGGCCATAATGACTTCGTCCACCAGCGGGACAAAAACCGAACACAGTGTGAACGGCCGCGCGCGCCCCAGCTTGACCGGAAGTGAAGATGTGGTTGATGCTGGGACATCCTTTTGCCGATTCGCAAAAGGAAAGGCCGACACGTGGACTAGACGTGCCGGCCTTGGGTTGTCACCGCCGGTCAGGGCGGAAACGTGTGATCACGAGCGGAACGTGTCTCTGTTCGCGATGCATGTCAATCCCTGCTGGCTTCAAAGGACTTGAAACATGCCAGTATGGAATGTCGCAGTCGTCCGCGAGCAAGGTCAGACGTTCGCGGTCGTCGCGGTTAAGGATCACGTCATCAACAGCCCGTCGGAGCGGGAGGGGTTGATAGCCTGGTGGTCTCGCGAGCTTGGTTGTCGCGTCGCACTGCTAGGAGCACAACGTCACCAGACCTTCGGTCCTCCGGACATTGTCCGTTGGCTCCAGGGCGTGAGCCCTGATCGTCTCCCGTGGAGGCAGATGACGGTCGCCGCGTAATGCCGGCCAGCACTTCCATCGCGCTTACGAGCGCCTGAAAGACGAGGCGGCGCTCTTCCTCATCCTTGGGGGCGAGCGCCGCCTCATCGTCCATCTGGAAAATCAGGCCGGTTGGGCCTTCTATCGACAATCGCATAGCCGTTCCTCGAGCCGGGCCTCAGACGCTCATTTTAATGCTGCGTCCTTTCGTGAGGATAAATTCGGGGGAATGCCCACGCGGTAGCGTGTGCTTCATCAACCTGCATCCCGCTTCCACGCTACCGCCCCGGCGTCCACACCCCCACGACGCGCCCCATCAATTTCTCGGCCGCGTGCTCGGTGTTGAACGGGCCTTCGCTGGTGCCGAAGCGGCCTGATCGCAGGGCGGCCTCGCGGTCCCGCGGATCGGCCGGCGGGATCCAATGCCGGGCCATCCAACATGTCGCGGGCTCGGCGCCGGGCTCCGCCTGCTGCACCCACCCGCCGCCGGGCCGTCGATAGCGGGGCCGCCCCACCATCTGGCACAGGGCAAAGGTGCGGCCGCACTCGATCCGTGGATCACGGTACGCGATCAGGAACAGCTCGCCCTGCGCCGGCTGGTGGTCGGCGAGGTCCACCACGGCCAACTCGCCGCGGCGCAGGTGCGGGTGGAAGACATCGTCCTCCACCGGGAACGTCATGTGACCCGGCGGGAGCGTCGGCAGGATCATCAGGGCGCGCAGCTCGGGCTGGTGCTCAAATTGGACGGCTGACACAGAGTGAGTTTTTGTTCGCTCCTGCCTGCGGAGAAGGCTCCACCACGCGCTTCCTTGGTTTCTTGGGCGGAGAGTGCTCAAATGAGGCCCACTTGGGAAGCGATGGTTCCTTATTGTACGGGACACGTTCATTGGATTGCACTCGAGAGCGAGCGTGGCGATGCCTGGAAAGCAGTCGGACGATGCCGCGAAGAGGATTTTGCTATTTTGCGGCATATTCATATTTTGTTTGCTCGTTCTTTGCGTTGTTGGCCTGCTTATATCCTTCGCGACTGGATGCATTGGCCACAGCTTTGATAGGCCCGGCTTTATATTGTTTTGTATTTTTTCACTTTCATTCCTATCTTACCACTATTACAAAATGTATTTTAGATTCGAAATTATAAATGAATGGAAAGAGCCTGATTTCGTACGTAAATATTTCTCATTTATAAATAGAGATGAAATCAAAAAGTTGGACTCAAACAGGATAGCGTCTGAATCCTGCATAATGCAGGCGTTCATATCCGCCATTATGGTGTGCGTTCTATTTTACTATATTTTTCACAACAACCCGGCGTGTCCGATACCGCTCTTGAATTCGTTATGAGAATCGCTCAACTGGCATAAGGTTACGATCTGCCTTCGGGCCTTCGGTCGTTTCTCAGTCGGCGCTGGCTCAGGCTGTCCGGAAGCTGCCGCGCAGTGGCGAGGGCGCGGCCAGGGCGGCCGGACGATGTGCGGCGGGTCATGCTGTGGCTCCTTCCAGAAAGCTCAGGGCCGCCTGCATGAGGTTCGGCACGGCATCGGCGCCGTCGAAGTCCTCACACATCTCCACCGCCAGCTTTAGGGCAACAATCGCCCCCGCCTTGCTTGTGGCGGCCGGGATGCGGCCTTCGTTGATCGCGTGCCAGATCGGCATGGGCGCGTCGTCCGGGATGTCGCCCACGGTCGCGTTGAGCTGTTCACACTCGGCGCGATAGTCCGCGATGAGAGCCACGAGCGGGTCGGCAGCTCGGGCAGGGGCCGGGCCGAGAAGCGCGACCGCTGCGGCTCCTGCAAGGAGGCCCCGGCGGCTGGGGAGGTGCTCAGACATGGGCGCCTCCCACGGCGAGCGAGCGCAGCGCGGCCGACATGTTGGTGATGATCTGCGCGGGGCCGTAGCGACCGGTCAACACCTCCAGATCGGGGTATACCGCAGCGTGAGCGGCATAGGCCGCGAGCCCGCCGGGCGTCGCTGGGCGGCAGGCGCAGAAGGCATCCCACAAGGCGCCTTCCTCGTCGAGCGCGGCATCCCAGCCGGCATCCGTGCTGTCCATTTCGTTCAGGCGAGCCCGAGCGGCAGCGTGGGCCGCGATGACCGCGAATACGGGATCATGCGCAGCGACGGCCGAAGCCCCCGCCACCGTGACGCCGATGGAAAGCGCGGCAGTACCGAGCAGGACGCCGCGGCGGGAAAGGGTGCGGGGCTCACGCATGGGTCGCGCCAGCATGTGCCTACCAGGAGCATCCGGCTCACAGGATCGATATTGTAGCGCCACGGCGAGAACAGATGCACATGGCCCCAATCGCGAATGTTGGTCGCAACGGCATCGCCAGCCTCGTAGACCCTGACCGCGATGCCCCGTTCGATGAGATGGGCCGCTGCAGCGAGCCCAATGGGGCCCCCTCCGATGACGGCAACCGGCAAGCTCTGCATTTAGACCTCCCGTTATTCTAGAATCTTAGAATAAATGAGCAAGAAAAGGCCGTTCAGACGGCCCTTTCGGATGCCTCGGCGACGCAGCCTTCATCGGCGCAGCATTCATCTGCGAGAAAGCCGATCAATGCATTCATCGCAGGGTAGACGGCCCGACAGATCAGAGTCGTCGCGTGCCGTTCCTGAGAGATCAGGCCGTTCAGGACCAGCCGCTGCAGATGATGCGAGAGGGTCGATGCGGGAATGCCAACGCGCTCCTGCACCTGATTGACCGGGAGGCCGCCACGCCCTGCGCGGACGACCGTCCGATAGACCTTGAGCCTCGTCGGATTTCCAAGCGCCTCAAGCTGCTTGGCGGCTAATTCGATATTCATGGAATTAACCTAGGACCCGCCGATCTGCCGGTCAATGGCTCTTTCGAGCATTGTCGAATTAGTCGGCCGGCCGGATTCTCCCTGCCTCCGCCGTCCGCTCGTACCAGCCCTTGGAGCGGTTCACGATCCACACCACCGAGAGCATCACGGGCACCTCGATCAGCACGCCCACCACCGTGGCGAGCGCCGCTCCCGAGGTGAAGCCGAACAGTGAGATGGCCGCGGCCACGGCCAGTTCGAAGAAGTTCGACGCCCCGATCAGTGCCGAGGGCCCGGCGACGCAGTGCGACTCGCCTGTTGCGCGGTTCAGCAAATAAGCGAGGCCGGCGTTGAAATAGACCTGGATCAGGATCGGCACCGCCAGCAGTGCGATGACGAGCGGCTGGGCGATGATCGCCTCGCCCTGGAAGCCGAAGAGCAGCACCAGCGTCGCCAGAAGTGCCACGAGCGAGAGCGGTCCGAGACGCGCGAGTACCCCGTCCAGCGCCGCCTGCCCGCCTTGGGCCAGCAGCCGGCGGCGCAGCAATTGGGCGACGATGACCGGAATGACGATGTAGAGCACCACGGACAGCACCAGCGTGCCCCAAGGCACCGTGATGGCGGAGAGGCCCAGCAGCAAGGCGACGATGGGCGCGAAGGCGACCACCATGATGGCATCGTTCAGCGCCACCTGCGACAGCGTGAAATGCGGCTCCCCCTTGGTGAGGTTCGACCACACGAACACCATGGCGGTGCAGGGCGCCGCCGCGAGGATGATCAGACCGGCGATGTAGCTGTCGATCTGGTCCGCCGGCAGCAGAGGCCGGAACAGCCAGCCGATGAACAGCCAGCCGAGCAGCGCCATGGAGAAGGGCTTCACCGCCCAGTTGACGAACAGCGTCACGCCGATGCCGCGCCAGTGCCGGCCGACCTCGCCGAGGGCGGCGAAATCGATCTTCAGCAGCATGGGCACGATCATCAGCCAGATCAGCACCGCTACCGGCAGGTTCACCTGCGCGATTTCGACGGCGCCGATGGCGTGGAACACCGATGGCGCCAAATGCCCGAGGACAACGCCCGCAACGATGCACAAACCGACCCACACGGTGAGATACCGCTCAAACAGGGACATTGCTGATCTCCGTACTCAGCCGGCGATGCGCCGGCCGGCCTCGTCCACCACGCGCTCGCCATCCTCCTTGGTGAAGGCGCCCTGCTGCTGCGGCAGCAGATCGAGCACCCGTTCGGACGGACGGCACAGGCGCACACCCAAAGGCGAGACCACGAAAGGACGGTTGATGAGGATGGGATGGGCCATCATGGCGTCGAGCAGGGTGTCGTCGGAATGGGTGGGATCGCCCAGCCCGAGTTCCGCATACGGCGTGCCCTTCTCGCGCAAGGCGTCCCGCACGGACAGTCCGGCGCGCGCGATGAGCTGCTTAAGCAAGGCGCGCGACGGCGGCGTCTTCAGGTATTCGATCACATGCGGCTCGATCCCGGCATTCCGGATCATCGCCAGCGTGTTGCGCGAGGTGCCGCAATCCGGGTTGTGATAGATGATGACGTCCATGGCCGCACCTCAGGCCACGTCGGAACGCGGATCAGTGCCACCTTCGAGGCGGCCGATCTCGCGCAGCCTGGTGCCGAGGGCGAGGCGGTCGAGCTTGGTGATCGGCAGCGCCGTGAACACCGAGATGCGGTTCTTGAGATAGCGGAAGGCGGCGTTGAAGGCCGCTTCCCGGACGATGCCGCTGCCCTCCACCGCGGCGGGGTCTTCGATGCCCCAATGTGCGGTCATGGGCTGTCCGGGCCAGATGGGACAGGCTTCGCCGGCCGCGTTGTCACAGACGGTGAAGACGAAATCCATCACCGGCGCGTTCGGCTCGGCGAATTCGAGCCAGCTCTTGGAGCGAAAGCCATAGGTCGGATAGCCGAAGGCATTCAGCGTGCGGATCGCGAGCGGGTTCACCTCGCCCTTGGGTGCGCTCCCGGCCGAGAAGGAACGGAAGCGGCCGGCCCCGTCCTTCGCCAGGATGCTTTCCGCGAGGATCGAGCGGGCGGAATTGCCGGTGCACAGGAACAGCACGTTGAACACGTGGTCGGAGCTCGTGTCAGGCATGGGTGTCCTCAGTCTTGGGTTCGCAGGCGCAGGACAAGGCGGCAACGGCTGGGGCGCAGACCTCGGGATGCCCGTTGCAGCAATCGCGCATCAGGAACGCCACGAGGTCCGAGAGGGCCGGGTAGACGGCGCTGTAGATGATGGATCGCCCGTCCCGCCGCGAGCGCACCAGCCCGGCCTGCTCCAGATGGTTCAGGTGGAAGGACATGCGGGAAGAGGAAGCGCCATCCATGGCCTCGCCGATGGCGCCCGCAGGTAACCCCTCCGGACCGGCCTGCACCAGAAGGCGCACCACGCGGAGACGGGTTTCCTGAGAAAGCGCGGCGAAGGCGGAGAGGGCGCTCGATTCATCCATGAGTCAATATTTCAAGATTTATTGAGATATTAGATAGCGCGACTCTCCGAGAACGGCAACCTTGGTTTTAGCGATCAGTGTTTTGTGCCGAGGCGGCGTCGCACTCCCGATCGATCACTGCGACAGCACATGCCTCCGTAAAGACGGTAGCAGAGCCTAAAGGAGGTGCGGCCGAAATCCGTCTCGTCGCCAGAGCGCCGCCGGGTTGAAAACATCCGCGCAAGCGTTGCCGCACTCAAGCGGCGAGCCAGCGGGCGACGTCGTCCGGCTTCGGGAGTCCACCGGCATGTACCACCTTGCCGTCGATGACGATGCCTGGGGTCGAGGCGATGCCGTAGCCGGCGATCACCGCATAGTCGGTGACCTTTTCCACCGTGACATCGAGCCCGAGTTTGGCCGCCGCGTCTCGCACCATCTGCGCCGTCGCCTCACAGCGCGAGCAGCCGGGGCCGAGCACTTTCACGTCTTTCATGACTTCAGCCTTTCCGGTTTCAAGAAAACAGCGCGTTGAACAGGAAACCCACGGCGAGGATGCCGGTGGCGACCACGCCGATGAACACGGCGATCAGCTTCAGGCTCAAGACTTTGCGCAGGATGATCATTTCCGGCAGCGACAAAGCGATTACCGCCATCATGAAGGCGAGCACGGTGCCCAGCGCAGCCCCCTTGGCCAGCAGAGCCTCGACCACCGGGATGATGCCCGCGGCGTTGGAATACATGGGAATGCCCAGCAGGACCGCGGCCGGCACCGACCACCACGCGTCCCGTCCCATGATGGAGGCGAGGAGGTCCGCTGGCACGTAGCCGTGAATAAAGGCGCCCGCCGCGATGCCCGCGATGATCCACATCCACACCTTGCCGACGATGTCGCGCACCGCCTCGAGGCCGGCCCTGATGCGATCCACCAGCGTCATGCCGTTCGGCGGCAGATCGACGGGAGCCGCGCGCACGTTACGCACCCAGTCTTCCAGCCAGCCCTCCAGATGCAGCCGACCGATGACCCAGCCGGCGACGATGGCCACCCCAAGGCCGAAGGCCAGATAGGTGAGCGCCACCTTCCAGCCCACGAGCGCGAACAGCAGGCCCAGCGCCACTTCGTTGACCATGGGCGCGGCGATGAGGAAGGAAAAGGTGACACCGAGGGGGACGCCGGCGGAGACGAAGCCGACGAACAGGGGCACCGCCGAGCAGGAGCAGAAGGGCGTGACGATGCCGAGACCGGCGGCGGCGACATTGCCGAGCCCCTCGCGCCGTCCGGCGAGCAGCGCACGCGTGCGCTCGGCGGAGAAGAAGCTGCGCACCACGCCCATGGCGAACACCACCAGCGTCAGCAGCATCAGCACCTTGGGCGTGTCGTAGACGAAAAATTCGACAGCTTCGGCCAGATGGCTGCCGGGCTCCACCGGCAGGCGGGCCACCAGCCATTGGGAGAACGGCGCCAGCTGGGCATAGACCACGAACCAGATCGCGATCGCCGCGACCGTTGCCGCAGCCCAGGCCAAAGGCGATGCCCCAGGCGGCGGCTTGCGCTCGGTCAATGACAGGTCAGCGCTCATGCTGCTCTCCTATCGGACGAAGCATTCAGGCTGTTGAGAACAGCACCGATTATGGCGGCCTGCTCGGCCGGTAATTCGGGGTTGCGACGGTAGCGCACCCATTGGGCATCCCGCCGGTCGATCACCATGCCGGCCTGCTTGAGCACCGCCATATGGCGCGACATGCGGGATTGGGTGACGCCGAGGACGCGCACAAGCTCGCATACACAATGCTCGCGCCCGTCCCACAGGAGTTGGACCGCCGCGAGGCGGGTGGGTTCGGCCAGGGCCGACAGAAGGGTGAGCGCAGAGTCCATGGCTTCCATTTACGCTCATGCGCATATGCGTGCAAGCGCATAAATGATGTCATTGTCGGTGGCGCGGAGGTTTCGGGCATCTAGGACGACCGTCTCGGGTCCGACAACCCGCCGCCCTGCCTCGCGCGGGAGGACGGGGAAGCCGTCCGCCGTGCATCGCGAGTGTGGTGCCGCGCCTGATCGATCCGGCAGGAAGGCGCAGGCGCGGCCTAAGGTGTTCGGGCTCGCCCCCGGCGCAGTTCGGAGGGGCGGACCTGTCCGCCCCGAGGTAGGGAGAGCGTCATGAAGATCAAATCCGTTTCCGTTGCGCGGTTCGCAGCGCTCACGCTGGCCGCGGCATTGTCCGCTGTGCCGGCGAGCGCCCAGATGGGCGGTGGGCCCGGCTCTGGTCCGGGCATGATGGGCCAGGGTGAGGGCTATATGGGGCCCGGCCAGGGAGGGTGGGGCCCCGGTTTCCATCGCTCGGCTCGGAGTATGATGGGTGGCTGCGGAGGCTGGATGACGGGTGATGCCGACGGCCAGTTGCCCGCCTTCATCGAGGGGCGTGTCGCCTTCCTGAAGGCCGAGCTCGGCGTCACCGATGCGCAGGCCAAGGTGTGGGACGCCTATGTGGCGGCGATGAAGAACAATTTCATCAGCATGCAGGGCCTGCGCCAGGCCATGCGCGCCAGCTTTGACGCGGACACGCCGATGGATCGTCTTGAGTCCCGCATCTCGGTGATGGAAGCCCGCGCCGCTGCTCTCAAGGATATGAAGCAGCCGCTAAGCAACCTCTACGCCGCGCTCAGCGATGACCAGAAGAAGAAGGCCAACGATCTGCTCACCGGCATGGGATGCATGATGTGAGCCTGACGAGACGCGACGCCGGCCCGGGCGGGTGCCCGCCCGGGCCACAAAACAACCGGCGGTCTCGCTCCTGAACCGGAGGAGAAAAGGGGCTCACGTCAGAGTTTCTGAATGCGGGCGAGTTCTTTGTCGTTAGGGCACAGGCGCATGAGCTTTGACGACGCATCGCGCACGCGGGCGGTGTCGCCCGATTGCAGCGCTTCATGCCGTGCGAGACTGAGCAGGTCGACGTCGAAAGGGGGCGGTCGAGAGCTACGCGTATCACGGTCGCGCGCTCGCGCGGCGTCTCGACGGCCACAGCGACATCGAAGGCGCCGTCAATCTCGTCGGGCGGGCCGAAGGCGCTGTCCACGCGTCTACAGCGCGGCTTCGTAAATGGCGAGAGCGTCCGCCTCGGTGACCGGGCGCGGGTTGTTCACCAGCAGGCGCGTCTGCTTCATCGCCTCCGCAGCCAGAAGCGGCAAGTCGTTGCGGGTGATGCCGACGGCGGCGAGCCCCGGGGGCAGGTCGAGGGCGCGGCTCAGGTCCGCCAATGCCGTGGCAAACGCGGCGGCCCGCTCCGTCGCAGGCACGTCGGCCAGCTCTGGGAAGGCGTCCGCGGCGATCTCGCCGTAGAGCGTGGCGGCGGCGGGCATGTTGAAGCGCAGCACCGGGGCCAGCACCAGCGCATTGGACAATCCATGCGGCACATGGAAATGCCCGCCAATGGGATAGGCGAGCGCATGCACCGCGGCGACCGGGGAATTGGCGAACGCCTGCCCGGCGAGAAGCGAGCCGAGCAGCATATCGCTGCGCGCCGCGATATTCGCTCCGTCGAAGGTGGCGATGCGGATGGCGCCGCCAAGCAGCCCCAAGGCCTGCCGGGCGAGTGTGCGCGACAGCGGATTGTTGTTCGGTGAGGCGGAGGTGTAGGCCTCGATGGCGTGAACCATGGCGTCAATGCCGGTGGCGGCCGTCACCGCCGGAGGCAGGCTCAGGGTCAACTCGGCGTCGAGGATCGCCATGTCGGGCAGCAGATGCGGCGTCACGACGCCCATCTTCGTGGCCGCGCCCGTGGTGATGATGGAAATGGGCGTGACTTCCGAGCCGGTTCCGGCGGTGGTGGGCACCAGTACCAGCGGCAAACGCGGCCCGCGGGCGCGGTTAACGCCGTAGATGTCTGCGAGCGCTTCGCCGCTGCCGGCGATCAGTGCCGCCACCTTCGCCACGTCCATCGGCGATCCGCCGCCGATGGCAAGAAGGCCGCTCGCCCGGTGCGCAGCGACGAGGTTGGTCAGGGCGGCGACGTTCGCCTCCGGCGGGTCCGCCACCACATCGTCGAAAATGGCGACCGCGATCCTGGCGGCAGCGAGGGAGGCGAGGGCGGGAGCGACAAGCCCGGCCGCGCGCAGGCTCTTGTCGGTGACGAGAACGACGCGCGGGCCGAGCAGCGGGCCGGCCAGATCTGCGATCCGGCGCGCGGCGCCGGGCTCAAGCACGATGGAGCGCGTGGTGTTGAAGACGAAGCCTGCCATGGTCTGCCTTTCCGCCGTCAGGAGCCGCGGCCGATGCGGATGCCCGCGGCTTCCCGGTCGAAGGTGTCGGAGGTGACGCCGGCGGCGCGCAACTCGTGCTTCTGCACCTTGCCGCTTGCGGTCTTGGGCAGCGCTTCCACCTGCCGGATATAGCGCGGCACCATGTAGTGCGGGATGCCGGCGGCCAGGAAGCGGATGAGGTCCTCGGCGTCGAGAGCCGCGCCTTCCACCGGAGTTACCACCACCAGAACCTCGTCCTCGCTGAGAGCGCTGGGCACGGCCACTGCGGCGCATTCCTTCACGGCTGGATGGGTGCGCACCTCGGCTTCCAGCGCGAAGGAGGAGATGTTCTCGCCGCGGCGGCGGATGACGTCCTTCAGCCGGTCGACGAAGAAGAAGTTGCCGTCGGCGGTTCGGCGGAAGCCGTCGCCGGTGTGGAACCAGCCGTTGCGCATCGCCTCGGCGGTGGCCGCGGGATTGTTGTAGTAGCCCTTCATCAGGGCCCACGGCCGGTGGGCGCGGATGACGAGCTCGCCGGTCGCCCCCTCCGGCACCTCGAGGTCGTGCTCATCGACGATGCGCAGTTCGAACCAGGGGCGGGGCTGGCCGGCGATGCCCTTTTCGGTGATGCCGGGGCCGGCGTGGAGGGGGCTCGCGATCTCGGTCATGTTGTAGATGGTCCAGGCCTCGACGCCGAAGCGTTCGGCGAAGGCGGGACCATCCTCGCCGAAGGGCGTGATGAAGGCGCGGCGCAGGGGATGGTCACGGTCGGTCGCGGCCGGCGGGGCCTTCAGGAGGAAGCTCGCCATCACGCCAAGCAGCAGCACGTAGGTGGATCCGGTCTCGCGTACGGCGGGCCAGAAGTCCTGGGTGCGGAACTCCCGCATCATGCCGATGGAAAGGCCGCGCGCGAGCTGGGCGTAGACGTAGAGCGTCGATCCGCAGTGGAAGATGGGGCCGCAGATCAGGCAACGCTCGTCGTCCGCCACGGCGAACGCGTCGGGGCCCATGGTGTAGAGCTGGGTGTAGGACGAGATCACGCCCTTCGGGCTCCCCGTCGTGCCCGAGGTGTACATGATGGCCTGGGTATCCCACGGCTCGATGGGGCGGTCGAGGTCGAGATCGGCGGGCGCGAAATCGTCCCGGTCCTCCAGGGCCACGACATCGAGGCCCGGCACCGGCTCAGGCACGCCCGCCACCGTGAGGACGACGGAGAGCTTGCCCGGCGCCACCTCCCGCAGTCGGGGCAGAAGACCTGCCTCCGCGATCATCAGCGGGGCGTCGGCATCGTTCAGGATATGCTCCAGCGGCCGGCCGCGGCTCGCAGTATTGAGGGGCACGTAGACGGCGCCGAGGTAGTTGATGGCGAACCAGGTGGCCAGCAGCTCGGGCCCGTTGCCCATGAAGCAGAGCACATGGTCGCCCCTCCGGACGCCATGGCGGACGAGCGTGGCCGCGCGCCGACGCACGCGGGCGAGCGCCTCCGCATAGCTCCAGGTGCAGGTTTCGGCAGGCCCCGGCCAGAATTGCACGAAGGGCGCCTGCGGTCGCTCCGCCGCGCGGCGCTCAAGCATGGCGCGCAGCACCGCATGGTCGCGCGACAGCGCTGCTTCCCGCTCGCTCATCCTCGTCCTCTCCCTTGGCCGGCGTATTCGTGACGCGCTTGGAGCCTGTTGCAAAGGCCCAATCCTTATGCAACATACTCAGTAGTATGTAAAGGACGGGCTGTTCGGAGGGCCTGCAGCGCCATGAAAATCGTGGAGATCGAGCGGGCCGGCGCCATCGCCGTCGTGCGCTACGACCGCGGCGGCAAGGCCAATGCGCTGAGCCTTGCCGCCATCGAGGCGCTCACGGCCGCCGCGGCCGAGCTGGAGGCGGACACGACGGTGCGGGTCGTGGTGCTTGCCGGCACGCCCACCCGGTTCTCCGCGGGGGTGGACCTCAAGGACGACGCCCTTTGGCGGCCGGATGACGCCATCGCAGCGCGCCATCATGCCATGGCCGCAGGCGGACGCATGTCCGAGCGCTGGCGTCGCCTGCCGCAGGCGGTGATCGCCGCGGTGGAGGGGCCGGCCATCGGCGGCGGTGCGATCCTGGCGCTGGCGGCCGACTTCCGGGTTCTGGCGGACGGCGCCTTCTTCCGTTTCCCGGAGGTGCGCCTCGGCATGACGCTGGGCTGGGGCGGCCTGCCGCTGCTCTCCGCTCTGGTGGGGCCAGCCCGCGCCAAGCGGCTCCTCTTCTGCGACGAGACCGTCTCCGCCGCCGAGGCGGTGGCGATGGGCCTTGCCGACAGGAGCGCACCGCAGGGCGGCGCACTCGACGCCGCGCGGGCGTGGGCCGGCGAGATTGCGGCCTGCCCACCCCTCGCCCTCGCCATGACCAAGCGCGCGCTTGATGGCTCGGCGGGTGGCAACTGGGCCGCGGCCTACGAGGCCGACCAGTTCCTGCTGTCCAGGCTGGTTTCGGAGGCGACCAGCTAACGGGTCGTCCCGTCAAGCAACGACGGCGGGCTCAAACCGCCGCGTCCCCAAAAGCACCCAAGGGAGGATATCTGATGACGCGCGGATTTTTCGGCCGCGCCGCTCTGGCGGCGCTCGTCCTGTCCGGCGGTCCGGCGGCTGCGGAGACCTGGCGTCTCGGCGTGCTCACGGACATGTCCGGCATGAACGCGGACCTCGCCGGTCCCGGTTCCGTCGCTGCGGCGAAGATGGCGGTGGAGGATTTCGGCGGCAAGCTGCTCGGCCGTGACGTCGAGGTCATCGTCGGCGACCACCAGAACAAGCCGGACGTGGGCGCCAGCCTGGCGCGCGGCTGGATCGACCAGCAGAGCGTGAAGGCCATCATCGATGTGCCGACGTCTTCGGTCGCCATGGCGGTGCAGGAGGTGACGCGCAACACCGACACCGCATTCCTCGTCTCCACCGCGGGTTCCTCGGAGCTGACGGGCAAGGCGTGCTCGCCCTCCACCGCCCACTGGACGTGGGACACCTATGCCCTCGCCAACGGCACCGGCCGTGCCATGACGCAGGACGGCGGCAAGAGCTGGTTCTTCATCACCGTGGACTACACCTTCGGCCACGCGCTGGAGAAGGACACGAGCGAGGCCGTGAAGGCGGCGGGCGGCACCGTGGTGGGCAGCGTGCGGCACCCGCGCGAGACCTCGGATTTCTCCTCCTACCTGCTGAAGGCGCAGGCCTCCGGCGCCAAGGTGGTGGCGCTGGCCAATTCCTCCGGCGACACCATGACGGCGCTGAAGCAGGCGCAGGAATTCGGCATCACCCAGGGTGGCCAGCGCATCGCCGGGATGCTGCTGTTCCTCACCGACGTGCATGCGGTCGGGCTCGACATCGCCAAGGGCCTGACGCTGACCACCGGCTTCTACTGGGACTATGACGACGCGACGCGTGCCTGGTCGAAGCGGTATGCGCAGCGCATGAACGGCCGCATGCCCACCATGGTGCATGCGGGCGTCTATTCGGCGGTGACGAATTTCCTGAAGGCCGCCGAGGCGGCCGGCACCGTCACCGGATCGCAGGTGATGGCCAAGCTGCGCGAGGCCCCCATCAACGATTTCTTCGCCCGCAACGCCTATCTGCGCAAGGACGGTCGCCTCGTGCACGACATGTACCTCGTGGAGGTGAAGGCGCCGAAGGACTCCAAGGGGCCGTGGGACTATTACAAGGTTCTGCGCACCATCCCCGGAAAGGAAGCGTTCCGCCCCATCGAGGAGAGCGCCTGCCCGCTGGTGAAGGGCTGAGGGGCTCTCCGGACGGAACGGGTCGGGCGCCCGCAGCCCCTGGATGCCGGCGCAAGAGAAATGGACTTCGTGCAGGACCGGGGAGGCCGTCGCGGCCTCCCCGTGTTCAGTGAGGGAGGGAGCCGTCGTGGACCATTCGCAGCAGAAGGCTGCCGTTTCCGGCATCGTCATTCTGGCTGACCGCGTCCGCCCCGAATGGGTGGATTACAACGGCCATATGGGCGATTTCGCCTATGGCATCGTCTTTTCCGATGCCGCCACGGCCTACATGGAGCGCCTGGGGCTGGACGCCGACTATCGCACCACGCAGGCCGCAACTCTCTACACGCTCGACAGCCGGATCGGATACCTTCACGAATGCCACGAGGGCACGGCACTTTCGGTCGAGCTGGTGGTGCTGGCGGCGGATGCCAAGCGCATGCACATCCTCATGCGGCTCATCGATGCCGAGGGCGTGGCGCTCGCCTTGTGCGAACAGGTGCTGATGCATGTCTCCCGTGCCGCGGGCGCGCCACGGGCCGCGCCCTTTCCCGCCCACGTGCAGATGCGCCTTGATGCCGATGCGGCGGCCCACGCCCCCCTCCCGCGCCCGGCCTGGCTCGACAGGCGCATCGGCCTTTCGGCACGGGGCTGATCCTGAGGCGGCCAAAAAATGGCCCCGGATTGCTCCGGGGCCTTCAGGCTGCTCGGGAGAAACTCACGCCACCTCGAACAGGCCGGCCGCGCCCATGCCGCCGCCCACGCACATGGTGACCACCACGTAGCGTGCGCCCCGACGGCGGCCCTCGATGAGGGCATGGCCTGTCATGCGGGCGCCGGACATGCCGTAAGGATGGCCGATGGAGATGGCGCCGCCGTTCACATTCAGCCGCTCGTCGGGAATACCGAGCCGGTCGCGGCAATAGAGGAGCTGGGCAGCGAAGGCCTCGTTCAGCTCCCACAGGCCGATGTCATCCACCGTCAGGCCGTGACGGGCCAGCAGCTTCGGCACGGCGAAGACCGGGCCGATCCCCATTTCTTCCGGCGCGCAGCCCGCCACCGCCATGCCGCGGTAGATGCCCAGCGGAGAAAATCCGCGCCGCTCGGCCGCCCTGGCCTCCATCAGCACGCAGGCGGAGGCCCCGTCAGAGAGCTGAGAGGCGTTGCCCGCGGTCACGCAGCGGCCTTCCGCCACCTCGATGCCGCCCTTGAACACCGGCTTCAGCGCCGCGAGGCCTTCCGCGGTCGTATCGGCGCGGTTCCCCTCGTCCTGCGTGAGGCGCACCGTCTCGCGGCGGGTCTCGCCCGTGGCTTTGTCGGTGATGACCTTCACGGTGTCGAGGGGCACGATCTCATCGTCGAAAGCGCCTCGGGCCTGCGCCTGCGCCGTGCGCTGCTGGGACTGGAGGGCATAGGCATCCTGCGCCGCGCGGGAGACGCCGTAGCGCGCGGCCACGATCTCGGCGGTCTCGATCATGCTCATGTAGGTCGAGGGCACGTGAGCATCCAGCCAGGCGTCGTGCCAGCCAAAGACGTTCATGCGCTCGTTCTGCACCAGCGAGACCTGCTCGACGCCGCCGCCGACCGCGATCTCCATGCCCTCGCCGACGATCTGCCGGGCAGCGATGGAGATGGCCATGAGACCCGAGGCGCACTGGCGGTCGACGCTCTGGCCGGGCACCTGGACGGGCAGGCCGGCGCGCAGCGCGGCGGTACGGCCGATGTTCATGTGCGTCGTGCCCTGCTGCAGGGCGGCACCCATGATGACATCCTCCACCTCGCCGCCCTCGAGGCCGGCGCGGGCGAGCGCGCTCGCAATGGCGTGGCCGGCGAGCTGAGGGGCGCTGGTGTCGTTGAAGGCACCGCGATAGGCCTTGGCGATGGGCGTGCGGGCGGTGGAGACGACGACGGCTTCCCTCATGATGCGGGATCCTTCCGGGGAACGTGGAGAGTTGCTGCGAGGGCCCTCAGCTCCGGGCTGAGCGGCTGCGGGCGGCGGCTGGCGCGGTCCACATAGACATGGATGGTGCGCCCCACCGCGGCTGTGAGGGGAGCGCCGGACCGGAACAGGCCGAAGCCCCAGGTGAGGCTGGAGCTGCCGATGCGCTCGATGCGCACGCCAACCTCCACTTCGTCCGGGTAGCTCACCTCGGAGAAGTAGTCGCAGCCGACCTTGGCGACGATGCCGATGGGCCCGGTGCCGGCGAAGTCGAGCGCACCCGCCCCGATCAGCGCCCGGTTGAGGGCGCTGTCGAAATATTCGAGATAGACCACGTTGTTCATGTGGCCGTAGCGGTCCACGTCGTTCCAGCGCGTCTGCATGGCATACAGGCGCGGGAACGCCGTCCGCCCCTCGGGGGCGGGGCGAGGCTCGCTCATGGAAGCTCCCTTCAGGCCGCCGCGATGGCTGCGGCCTTGGCGCGCGCGATGATGCGCTCCACATGGGCAAGGCCGGCCTCGGTCTCGATCGCATTGTCCAGCCGGGCGAGATCGGCAAAGGCGGCCGCGACCGCTTCGGGGGTGCGCTGGCTCTGCGGCAGGAACACGCCTTCCGTCTCCACGATCGCCATGCGTGACACGGTGCCCGCGCCGGCGAGCAAAGCGGTGCGGCTCGGCGCCTCCTCGCTCACGAGGTAGAGGGCGGCGGGCGTGACATTCTCGGGTGCGAGATGGGCGAGGGTCTGTTCGTCCAGCATGTCGCCGGTCATGCGGGTGGCGGCCGTGGGCAGAACGGCGTTGACGCGTATGCCGTACTTTTCGCCCTCGAAATGCAGCACGTTCATGAGGCCGATGAGCCCGGCCTTGGCGGCGCCGTAGTTGGACTGGCCGAAATTGCCGTAGACGCCGGAGGTGGAGGAGGTCATCAGCACGCGGCCGTATTTCTGCGCGCGCATGGTCTCCCACACCGCCTTGGTGGCGTTGGCCGAGCCCAGCAGATGCACCGCGACCACAGCCGCGAAATCCGCCATATCCATCTTGGCGAAGGTGCGGTCGCGCAGGATGCCGGCGTTGTTGATGAGGACGTCGATGCGGCCGAACGCCTGTAGGGCAGCCGCTGCCATCGCTTCCATGTCCGAAGCGGAGGTGACGTTGCCGCCGTCCGCAATCGCTTCGCCGCCGCCGGAGCGGATCTCGTCCACCACCGCCTGCGCCGCGGCGGTAGAGCCGCCGGTGCCGTCGCGGGCGCCGCCGAAATCGTTCACCACCACCTTGGCGCCGCGGCGGGCGAGCTCCAGCGCATGCGCGCGGCCGAGCCCGCCGCCGGCGCCCGTGACGATGGCCACCCGCCCCTCGAACGAGATGCTCATGCCTTGTCTCCCTTGAGAATCAGAACCAGCCATTCCGCCGCGAGGGCCGGCTTGGCGGCGTGTTCGAGCTCGACGGTCACGTCGAAGCGATTGAGGATGCCGCCGCCCTTGGGCTCCTGCGCGGCGACGCGGAACACGCCGCGGATGCGCTGGCCCACCGGCACCGGCATGAGGAAGCGCACCTTGTCGAAGCCGTAGTTGATGCCCACCTCGCCCGGCCCGGGCAGCTCCATCACCTCGGCGCCGAGCTTCGACAGCAGTGACAGCACCAGGAAGCCGTGGGCGATGGTGCCGCCAAAGGCGCTCTCCCTCGTCGCGCGCTCGGGGTCCACATGGATGAACTGATGGTCGGAAATGGCGTCCGCGAACAGATCGACGAGAGGTTGGGTCACGTCGAGCCAGCCGCTCACGAGGGGCGGAGCGCCGGGGGAGGGGATGGGAAGGGACATCGGGACCTGTTCCGGCTTGTCCTGCGGCGGCATCGCGCACGGACGGGATGTTGGCTTACAACATACTCGGTAGTATGCATTTGCGAGGGGCTTTGTCCAGCCACCTCATCCGGGTGAAGGATTTGCAATCGTTCGCTAGGCTGCGGGCGCGCGGCAGCCTAGCGTGCAGGCGCACTTAGCAAGGGTCTGGGCAGGACATGGCAGGAAAAGGCAACGCTGGCAAAGCCAAGACGGTCTCGGGCAAGACGGCCACGACTAAGACGGCCACGGGCAAGACGGGCGCCGGCACGGTGGGCGAAGCGATGGCGGGCGGGAGCACGCTGGATATCCGGAGCGACGGCACCGGCAATGCCGACATCCTCGAGGCGGCTGCCGCGTGCTTCATGGAGCAGGGCTTCTCCGCCACGAGCATCGACGACGTGGCGCGCCGCCTCGGCGCCACCAAAGGCCGCATCTATCATTACTACGCCTCGAAGACGGACCTCTTCTTCGACGTGCACCGCGAGGGCATGGACCGCCTGTTCGCCGCGGTGGAAACGGCGTCGGCGATGCCGGGCACGGCCGGCTCGCGCCTTGCTCGAATGCTGAAGGCACACGCGCTGGCGTCAATGGAGAACCATGCCTACATCGCGGTTGTGGTGCAGGGCGTGCACATGCACCGGCTGGCGGCCACCACCCCGGCCCAGCGGCGCACCCTTGATGCCGTGATGGACATGCGCCGTCGTTACGAACGCTTGTTTCGATCCATGCTCGACACGGCTCTGGAAGACGGCAGCGCGATAAGCGAATCTCCCTCACTCACCATCAAGGCTGCGCTCGGCGCCATCAACTGGATGTCGATCTGGTACCGCCCCAAGGCCGGCGAGACGGCCGCGGACCGCGAGGCGCTGGCGGAGCAGATCGTGCGCCCGCTACGCTTCGGCTTCGAGCCTCGACGAGGCTGACTGCAGCCGGTTCAGGATGCTTTGGTGCCCTGCTTCGGCCTCTGCATGAATTTCGATCGAGCAGCGCGGGGGCACCATGTCGGCGCTGGAAGTACACGACAAACCGTGGCTTGCGCGGGGATTGCTCCGGCGCAATAAGATCGAAATGTGAAATAGCTGTTTCAGTTACCTTGGGATAGTCTGCCATTGCCCTCAGCCGGGGCGGCGGGGCATTTCATGACAACCTGACGCTGGTGATCGACGGCATCGACGGTCGCACGCATCACGTCTCCGGCGTTGATCAGGCGAAGGTCGCGGACGCCCGCATCGGCAGCGTCATCGAGATCGGCGCGGCTGACGCCGGACCACGCCCGGCCGACCGCGCCATGGCCGGCATGGCCGAGGACCGCATCTATCGACCGAGCCGCCATCTGGAGCAGGCCCGGTTCGATGGCCGTGTGCCCGGCGGCGACTATGAGGGGTTCGTCGATGCGCATGTGCGCCGTCTGGAGGCGCTGCGCCGAAACGGGATCGTCGAGCGGATCGACGCCGACCAGTGGCGCATCCCGCAGGACTTCGAGACCCGCGCTGCCGCACATGATGCGGGCCAGGGACGGCAGCTCAATATCCGCGTCCTCTCGACCTTCGATCTGGAGACGCAGATCACGGCGGATGGCGCGACCTGGCTCGACCGGAAGCTGGTCGGGCGCGGACCGTCTGATGTTGCACCGGCGGGGTTCGGACAGGACGTGAGTCAGGCCATGGACCGTCGCCGCGAGCGGCTGATCGAACAGAGTGACGCCACCCGTCAGCAGAACGGCCGCGTCCTTTATCGCAGCGATCTTCTATCGACGTTGGAAGCGCGCGAGGTCGCCCGCGCCGGGGCGGAGCTGGCGGCCACCAGGCCCATGCCGTTCCGCGCGGCCGGCGACGGCGAGACCGTCAGCGGCACCTTCACCGGAACCGTCCAGCTCACCAGCGGCAAGTTCGCCATCGTCGAGAAGAGACACGAGTTCACGCTGGTTCCGTGGCGGCCGGTCATCGATCGGCAGCTTGGGCGGGAGGTGACAGGCATCGTTCAGGGCGGATCGGTGTCGTGGCAATTGGGTCGGCAGAAGGGGCTTGGATTGTGACGGATTCGGAGGTCGCCTTCAAAGCGTTGGATTTGACGATCGCGCCTCCTCGAGGAGCCAGTTCGCGAACACCTGTATTGGACCTTCACTCAACCGGATCGGCTCCGGCAGGATGAGGCAGAAGGTCTTGGAGATCGACTCCCCATCAGGCCAAGGCGCGACCAAGCGACCTTCCGCCAGTTCGCTTTCGATATAGAGGCGCGGCACGAGCGCAACGCCGAGACCGGCCAACGCGGCTTCGATTTGCATGGAGTGAAGATCATAGCGGGGACCGATCGCAGGATTGGTCAGCACGACCCCGGCCTCTTCGGCATAGAGATGCCAGGCGTCCGGGTTCTGGCGGCGATGGAGCCGCGGCAGCGCATCGAGGGCTGTGGCAGGGTCTCGGCCCCTGATCAGCGCCGGATGGCAGACCGGAACCAGCACCTCATGCAGCAAGCGGTGCGTCCGCATTCCCGTCCAGGCAGGATGCTCAAAATGGATGGCGGCGTCGAACCCGCTGCCGGTGAGAACGAATGGCTCCATCCGTTCCGCAAGATGCAGGGTGATATGCGGATGGCGCTCCTGGAACGGCTTCAGACGCGGGATGAGCCAACGCGTGGCGAACGTCGGCAGGATTGCGATGTCGAGGCTCGCGCCGTCGCTCGGCTGCCCCATCAGATATTGGCTGTCGCGCTCCAGCCGGTCGAGTGCCTCGCGGACCTGAACCGCATAGCGCTCTCCATTCGGTAAAAGCCGGACGCGATTGCCGACCCGCTCGAACAGCGTGACGCCGAGGAAGGCTTCCAACCGGCCTATCTGCCGACTGATCGCCCCTTCGGTCAGGGCCAGTTCGTCGGCTGCGCGAGCGAAGCTACCATGACGCGCCGACGCCTCGAACGCCATGAGTGCGGAATTGCTGGGAATTTTGCGGCGCATGATGGTTCCTGACAAGATGGTTCGGCATTCGATCCGCCGCCACCTTGATATTAGGTCACTGAAGCGTGATCCATTGTCGATATATAGCCATGCATTGGCAGGATATCATGATGAAACATCAACGAAAGACAAGATCGGAAGGACAATCTTCCGATCGAAGGTGGAATAGTGATCTATACGGTGGAATGCAGCTTTGCCGATCCCGGCAGCGAAGCGGAATGGAACGACTTTTACAGCCTGGACAAACTGCCAGCACTCATTTCGGTGACCGGCTTCCACACCTCGCAGCGTTTCAAGGCGCTGAGCCGTGGCTGCCCCGTCTATCTCGCCCTACACTCGATCGACGGCCTCGATATTCTGACGGGCGAGGAATACCGCCAGAGGGGCGGCGGCAATTTCGCCCGCTGGCAACAGCACATCACCGACTGGCACCGGAACCTCTACGGTGGCATTGACCGCGCGCCGGGCATTGGCGAGGGCGAATATCTGGCGTTGAGCGCAGAAGGCCCCGAGCCTCTGATTGGGCTTGGCCTCACCCCATATGCGATGCAGGCGGTCGCGATGGAGAAGTTCCCGGAACACCGCTGGCTCGCCAAGGTGGGCCGCGGCAACGTGCCTGACATCGAGCATCTATCTGAAGGCGTTCATGTCTATGTGCCGATGACGGTGCAGTTGACGAGCAAGGGTGACGCTGCTGTTGGGAAGACGCGGTAGGCCTAATGCCGAATGTCACGATCTATATTCCCGCAGACAGGATGCCGCCGGACGAAGCCCTGGCAGAACTCACGGAGCAATGCACAGAACTTTGCACCGGCATTCTCCGCGCGGCATTGGCGAACGTGCATATTGTCTATGTCGCTGTCCGGCATGGCCGGGGGCACCCCGCTTTCGCAGAAATCCAATATCGCCTTGAGCCATTTCGGACGCCGCCAGTCATGGTGGAGTTCATGGAAGGGCTGGACGAGGCCATCAAGGGCAATATCGGCCTCACCGCGCGCATCCGTTGCTTTGGCTATGAAGCGTCGAGCATTCACGCGTGGAACTGAGCGGATGCCAGGAGAAAACCAATGTCGAGTTTCACATTACCCAGCCAACAGATCGGTGATTTAACAATCACCGCCGTCAGCGATGGCTATCTCCACGCCAGTTTCGATTTCCTCGCGAATATCGACCCGGCCGATGCCGCCCGTATGCAGGAAAATGCGGGGATAACGGATCATACCTCGATCCATATCAACTGCTACCTGGTGCGCAGCGGCGGTCGCGCGATCCTGATCGACGCCGGAGCGGGTGGTTTCAAGCAGTGGGGCGGTCGACTAAAAAACAATCTGCTACTCGCTGGCATCCAGCCTTCCGAGATCGATGCGATCCTGTTGACGCATGCCCATCCCGATCACGTCGGGGGGCTGATGGGCGCTTCAGGCGAAGCCGTCTTCCCGAACGCCGAGCTTGTCGCTCACCATCGAGAAGTCGCGTTCTGGCAGGATGACGGCAATCTAAGCCGCGCGCCCGAGCGTACGCGTGGCAACTTCCTCGTGGCGCGTCAGGCGTTCGATGGCTATCGCGACAGGCTGCGTACCTTCGACGGCGGCGAGGTGCTGCCCGGCATCACGGCGATGCCGCTGCCGGGACATACAGCCGGACACACCGGCTATCGGCTGGATTCAGGTGACAAGAGCCTGCTGGTCTGGGGCGACATCGTTCATTTCCCGCAGATCCAGATTCCGCGTCCCGACGTATCGATCGCGTTCGATCAGGATGCGTCGCTCTCAGCCGCGACACGATCGAGGCTTCTGGACTGCTTGGCCGCCGAGCAACTGCTAATCGCGGGCATGCACCTCGGCGAACCCGGCTTCGCACGGATCGAGCGAAAAAAGTTGGCCTACGGTGTCGCATATGAGGAATGAGCGAGTGCCGCTGTCGGCGCGATCTGCGTTCGAAACTACAGAGCATCCGCAGCGGGGTGCTGGCCCTCGGCCCTTCGCTGCTGTCGAGGGCTATGATGGAAGCGGCAGCCGTTCATCCACGTTTACGCGCTCAAACCGCACGCAGCAGAAAATCTCTAACGTACACGACACGAGGATGGCGCAGCGCCGTCTTGTTCCAGACGAGATAGAGCGTGTTGTCCGGCCCCGGCCGCGTCGTCGGCAGTTCCACGAGTTGCCCGCTCGCCAGCGCTTCGGCGCATAGATAGTCCGGCAGCACCGTCCATCCCGTTCCGGCCTGGGCCATGCCGATCAGGATACGCAAGTCGGGCGCCGTCACCACGGCCTGCATGTCGGGGGCCTTGCCAAAGACGTGTTCGAAGAACGGGTGCAACAACGGCAGGGTCTCATCATAGGCGATACAGGGCAAACCGCACAGGAATTCGGCGGTGACGATGCGCGCTTTGGTCCGTTCTGTAATAGCCGGTGCGGCGACCAGCATCAGGCGTTCCCGACCCAGTTCGGCAAAGCCATGGACGCTGCCGTTTGGCGATGAAGCGGTGACGGCAAGATCGGCATGGCCCTCGTCGAGCGCCGCATAGATACGCTCGCGATTGCCAGTCTGGATGCGTAGCCGCAGACCTTCCCCGACGAGCGGCGCCAGGGCGGGGCCGATGCGGGCGGAAAGATATTCCGCCGGGCCGACCAGATGGACGGTGCCGCTCAAATGGCTGGAGCGCGCCCGGGAAGGCAAATTGTATCTGTATGTCGGCATCGACCGCACCTCTAAGTTCGCCTTTGCCCAACTCGTTGACAAGGCCACCACGGCGACGGCACGCGCTTTTCTCGATGCGCTGGTGGCCGCCGTTCCCTACAGGATCGAGATCGTTCTGACCGACAACGGCATCCAGTTCGCCGACCTGCCGAAGAACCGTTCCGGTCCGACCGCCATGTGGCGCGGGCATCCCTTTGATCGCGCCTGTCAGGCTCATGGCATCGAACACCGGCTGACAAAGCCAAAGCATCCCTGGACCAACGGGCAGGTCGAGCGGATGAACCGTACGATCAAGGAGGCGACCGTCAAACGCTTCCACTACGACGACCACGAACAACCACCCGCGCACCATGCCGCGCAATCCTCGATCCAGCTCGTGAGCGCGACCTTCCGATAGGGCGCGGCCGTGTCGACGCGCACGAAGTCGAGCCCCGCAGCCGCAACGGCTTCCGCCACCACGTCGCCGGCGCGATAGTCCCGATAGAGGATGGCGATGTCGCCGAGTGCGCGTCCCGGTTTGGCGGCGAGCGCGGCAGGAATGATCTCAGCGACCGCGTGCGCGGCCTGGCCTTCCAGCCCGTCGTCACATTTGACGAAAGCGATCACCGCCTGGCGATCCGGATCGTTCGATTGATAACCGCGCGCTTCGCCGAGCGCCATTTCTGAGGCGCTGACGATCCGCGAGGCCGAGCGATAGTTGAGCTGGAGCTGAACGCGCTCGACATCCTCGCGCTCGGCTAGCTCCTGCAGCAAAGCGCCGTCCGCTCCCGTGAAGCCGTAGATTGATTGATCAGGGTCTCCCACCGCAAAGAGGCGGACACCGCCGTCGAAGGCCACGTGCTTGACGATGCGATGCAACGCGACGCCGAGATCCTGATATTCATCGACCGCGAGCACCGGGAATTTTGCCTGCAGCAACGGGAGCACCCAATCGTGCTCTGAGACCAGCCGCTGACCGAAAATCACAAGGTCGTCGAAATCGACGAGGCCTGTCCGCCGCAGCTCGGCCTCGTAGCCCTCAGCCCAGGCCGCAAGCTCCTCCTCGCTGGTCCAGTCTTCCGAGGTCCGGTCGAGGATTGACCGCCGATGACGTCCGAGGTCCATCGGTTTGTTCGGATGACCCACGCCGAAGAGCCTGTCGCCGATCCGCTTTATCACCTGGTCGCTCTGACGTTGAGTGGCGACCGCGAGCGGAAACGGGACCGGCAGATCGGCAAGCCGACCGTAGGGCATCAAAAGATGCCGCAGGCAAAAGCCATGGACCGTGCCGATGAAAAGATTCGGCGCCTCTCGCAGGCCGAGCCGTTCCAACCGGCGTGTCAGTTCGCGCGCGCACTCCTGGCTGTAGGTAATGCACGCCGCGCCGCGTGGCGCGCGTACATCTTCAGCCATGATCCGGGCTAGCTTAAGCACCAGCGTCTTGGTCTTGCCGCTGCCGGGGCCGGCGAGCACGACGCAATGGCCCGTCGAGTCATAGGCGGCTTGCTGGCCAGGGTTACTGGCCAAGTCCGCCGCCTGGGCGAGATATGCGGCGCTAACACTACGCAAGGGCATCGCGAATGTGCTCCAGCGCCCTCCGGATATAGTCCGGGCACGTATCCTCATCGACGTGCGGCACCAGCGCCTGCGCGAAGCGCCCCTTGCCGATCCGTTCGATAAGCTTGATCAGGTGCTCCTCATCGAGCGTGTCGGCGTCGTCGACCCAGCCTTGAATCAGGTCGCGGGTCGCCTGGTTGATCGACAGCTCCTCCCCGATGACCTGCTGCATCGCTTCCGCCAGACCGCCGCAGAACAGCTCCGGCTCGAGCGTGTTGCCGTTTACGAAATAGCCGAGTGGCTCCGCACGGGCGATCACGGCGTCGGCGTCCAGCGGCGTGTAGTTCACGCCGTTCTCGACCAGGCGCAGCACATTAATGAGGCGGCGGCGCACCAGCGGCGGGTTCGCGCCGTTCGGATCGCGATCGGTCAGGATGACGTGGGGAATGTTCAGGCCCTGAGGACCCAGCAGCTTCACATAGGGCGTGAAATTGGTGCCGCTCACCGAGCAGACCGTGATGCCCAGCATGTCGAGCGGTATGCCGAGCGCCTCGGCGAATGCGGGAATGAGAAACCGCTCAGCATCGCCTTCGACGAGGATGACGCCTCGCGCAAAGAAGATCTCGCCCCGGCTGACGTCGATGTAGCGTTGGAGATCGGCCTCGTCGCGTGCGGTCAGCGGAGCCGTCGCTGTCGAGACCGCGGTCGTCGCGTCTTCGCCGGCATCGTGCCGGAGCAGGACGATCGAGCGGATCGGTGTAACGCTTGCAATATGCGGTGAATGCGTCGTGAGGATGGTTGTGAGCGGCGGCACATCTTCCTCATCACCCGCAGCTCCGCCGAGGAAATACCGATAGACCAGCCGCTGCACATGCGGATGTAGATGCGCCTCGGGCTCTTCGACCACGAAAAAGGTGTGGTCGCGCTCACCATCGGTCACCAGGCGATCAAGCTCGAGGCTCGCCAGTCTCGACATCAATGTCCGAGAAGTTTGCAAAATTTCTTATTTTTACCCGCGAGATGCGCAAACTTCTCTCCCAATCCTATTGATGCCAACCTGTTCAGGACGAGCCCTTGCACGGCATCCGCCGACTCTTGACCTAGAAAAGAGTGTACACTTCGTGCTACACAACTTCCATATTTGGGAGCATGAAAGCGACAGCATAGTCGCGGTACCGAGCTCGGCCACCGAAGGCGCCGGACTTCGGTGCCAAGCTGTTGGGGGGGGGCAATGATCCTAACGGACAATGAAACCAAGGTTGACCTCCTCAACAACGAGGCGATCGCGGCAACCGTCATCAGGCTCCTACGCGATCGGCCGGATCAACCGGTCACTGTCGGTGTTCACGGTGATTGGGGAGCAGGCAAATCCAGCGTGCTGGAAATGATCGAAGCGGGCTTCGAAGGCGAGGCGAAAGTCCTCTGTCTGAAGTTCAACGGTTGGCGTTTCCAAGGATTCGAAGACGCCAAAATCGCTCTCATCGAGGGCATCGTCACCGGCCTCATCGATAAGCGCCCCGCCCTCACCAAGGCAGGCGAGGCAGTCAAGGATGTCTTTCGGCGTATCGACTGGCTCAAGGTTGCGAAAAAAGCCGGAGGGCTCGCCTTCACCACCTTCACAGGAATTCCAACACCTGATCAAATTCAGGCCATCGTGGGAACGCTGGAAGGTTTCCTCGCAGATCCGGCAAAACTCGCTACCAAGGATAATCTCCAAGCCGCCGTCGAAGGTGTGAAGGGCCTACTCAAGCCCAAGAGCGACGGCGCCTCGACCAATGTCCCCGAGGAGATCAACGCATTCCGGAAGGCTTTCGACGGCCTCCTCGACAAAGCCGGCGTCGAGCAGCTCGTTGTCCTGATCGATGACCTAGATCGCTGCCTCCCAGATACCGCGATCGAGACGTTGGAGGCTGTGCGCCTCTTCGTCTTCACATCGCGTACTGCTTTCGTCGTCGCCGCGGACGAGGCGATGATTGAGTATGCCGTGCGCAAGCACTTCCCCGATCTGCCGGACACCACCGGCCCACAGACATATGCTCGGAACTATCTTGAAAAGCTCATCCAGGTGCCGTTCCGCATCCCGGCGCTCGGCGACACGGAAACACGGATCTACGTAACGCTTCTCCTCGTCGGTGCCGAACTCGGCGAGAACGACGCCGCATTCAACGCCTTGATCAAGATTGCTCGTGAACGGTTGAAGCGCCCTTGGACCTCGGGTGCGCTCGATGCAGCCACAGTCAGAACCGCGCTGGGCGAAAAGGCTTCGCGCACCAACAATGCGTTGGCGCTCAGCGATCAGATCGGGCCGATCCTGGCAAGCGGCACCAAGGGCAACCCGCGTCAGATCAAACGGTTTCTGAACACGCTGGTGCTGCGGCAGCGCACTGCCGAAGCGAGGGGGTTCGGCGACGACGTCAAGCTGCCGGTGCTTGCGAAGCTGATGCTTGCCGAACGTTTCCTTCCACGTCTCTTCGACCAGATTGCCGCTGCCGCCGCAGCGGCAGCAGATGGAAAATGCCCCGACCTATCGGCCCTCGAGGCTGCGGCAACCGCCAAGGAAGACACCAGTCCCGTCAAGCCCAAGAAGCCTTCCGTGAAGGGGGATGACGACGCGAAGCCCGCGCCCAAGCTGGAAGCCGTGAAAGCCACCGAAAGCGCGCTCCTGAGCGAATGGCTTTCGTCGCCGGCGATCAAAGCCTGGGCAGCGGTGCCTACAGCTATCGGCGGCGAAGATCTTCGTCCATACCTGTTCGTCGCCAAGGACCGGAAGGACTATTTCGGTGCAGCCTCCGTGCTTGGCCACTTGGCGACTGTGGTCGAGCAGCTCTTCGGCGGCAAGTTCGCGGTGCAGGGGCTGGAAGCCGATCTTAAGCGCCTGGCTCCACCAGAGGCTGCACAAGTCTTTGAAGCTGTGCGCGGCCGTGTCGTCGGCGGCGACAGCTTTGACACCGAACCGCCGGGCGCTACCGGCTTGGCGGTCCTCGTTAAGGCGCAGCCAACGCTTCAAAACAGCCTCGTCGATTTCCTGGAGTCGTTGCCACGTAATCGGCTCGGCCCTTGGGTCTGCAGCGGCTGGGAGGGCGTCCTCAAGGACGGCGACGCCAGTCAACGCTTCGACCGCCTCCTCCAAGCGTGGAGCAAAGAAGGAAGCGTAATGCTGAAGACAGCCGCCAGCGGCGTACTACGCACTCGGCAGGGACCGAGCATTCGGGGGCTTAACTGATGGGCACCTCCAGTGCATTCGGCGGCCAGGGCGGCGGAACGCCTCTCGTCCCGAGCTGGCTAGGCGATGATGGCGCACCGCCGGCCGCTCCAGACGGAACTCCACCAAATGTTGGGCCACCAGATGGTTCGCCTGCGGATGCGCCAACAGACGGTGCCCCACCAGCCGCTCCTCCGGAACCGCCGTCCCGCCCGCCGATACCGCCGTTAGCCGATCCAGCGCGCTTCTCAGCGGCTCGCAACAACTTCTCACGTTTTGCTGGTTCGGGCGGCAGCGATCGCAAGAGCCTCGGTCGAGCGGTGTCGCACTATGTGGGCTCATCCTCAGGCGGGGCACGCACGGCCGCTGCACGGATGGGATCGGCGCGTGGCGCGGGCAGCCGCTTGCTTGGCTTCCTGTCAGATGCCGTTAACCGCGGTGCGACCGAAGCCCTTCGGGCGCTCAACCTCGGCGCTCTCGCTGGGCGGCCGATCGAAGAAATCTTCCTCGGTTTGGCGGACTATGTATGCCCTGACGGAGGTTCGATCGATGAAGGCATCGCACGCGAAGCATTTATCGAGACGATCACCGATCTCGCCGGCGCAGGCATAACCGACCTCGACGGCCTCACCGCCGACCAGATGCAGACGGTATTCGAACTCTACGCCACCAACGCGATAGAAGCGCGGCTCTGCAACGACATCGGGGCGAAAACGATCACCCTGCCGTCGGACAGCCGCGAAGCTGCGCGTGTCCAGGCGCAATTGAACGACTTCATCCGGCGCGGCGTGGCCGATGCGCTCACGACCGCTCGTGCCGCCGCTGCTGCGCTTACGCCCGATCGTGTGCTCCAATTTGTCGGTCGCATTTACGAGCAGGCGTTCGGGATCTTGCAGATCATGGGCGAGGCGGAGGCGGAAGGCGCATGAGGAGACACGTCATCATAGGCCGATACGGCCCTGGCGACCGCAGCCGCTTCCCACTCGGCGATGGCGAAGTCGAAACACGTCTCGACCTAATTGCCGGCGAGCGGACACTCGATCACGGGATCGGCCGCGCGATAAGCGATCTGTCACGGCTCGATGTTCACCCCACGGAAATTGGTGTCGACATCCTGGTCCTGGCCGCTCATGTCCATGCTGCGGACACGCGCATTTCGCGGGCGACTGAATCGCAAGACGGCTGGACCCGCGAAATCCGGCTGATCGTTCCCGTCGCCGACCCCGATCGCTGGACCGCGGTCGCGCCGACTTTCGTCCGGATGCTGAACTTTCTCACCGGCGACCGCTGGTCGATCGCGTTCCGCGCCCGACCACATCTTTTCGTCAGGGTCGCGCCTGCTCGCCCTGCTCGACTCATCGGTCCTCCGTTCGATGACCTTGCACTTTTCTCGGGTGGCCTCGATAGCCTCATCGGCGCAATCGATGCTCTCGAAAATGGCCGAACACCGCTTCTGATCAGTCACGCAGGCGAAGGTGCGACCAGCGATGCGCAGTCCACCATCTTCGATACGTTGAAGACCCACTATCGCGGTCGCGCGTTCGATCGCCTGCGCCTTTGGATGGCGTACCCGGATGGTTTCGTCCGCGGATCAGAAGGAGAGAACACGACGCGAGGCAGGTCGTTCCTGTTCTTCGCCCTCGGCATCTTTGCCGGCAGCGGCCTCGAAGTGCCGTTCAGCTTGAAAGTTCCCGAGAACGGCCTCATCGCTGTCAACGTGCCGCTTGATCCTTTGCGCCTCGGCGCGCTGAGTAGGCGCACCACCCATCCTTTTTACATCGCCCGCTGGAATGACGCGCTCCATGGGCTTGGCCTGAACGGCAGGATTGAAAATCCCTATTGGGACAGGACCAAGGGTGAGATGGTCGCTGCCTGCGCCAATGGTGCGTTACTTCGCGGGCTGGTTCCCTCGTCGTTGTCCTGCGCATCTCCGACCAAAGGGCGCTGGCAGGGCCTTGGCACGCAGCATTGTGGCTATTGCCTGCCCTGTCTCATCAGGCGGGCAGCCCTCGTTGCCGGCTTACGCCCTGATCCAGATCCAACCGTTTATACGGTCGATGACCTCACCGCCCGCGCGCTTGACACACGCCAATCAGAAGGCGTCCAAATTCGCTCCTTCCAGCTCGCGATCGATCGGCTTCGCGCCCGACCGGCGCTGGCGCCGATCCTCATCCATAAACCTGGTCCGCTCTTCGATGAATCGCCGGCCCGGCAGATGGCGCTCGCAGGTGTCTACCGGCGAGGTCTTGAGGAGGTTGGCGCGCTGCTGGCAGACGTGAGGACGCGGCCGGGATGACTGAGAATGCTCAAACCGCCGGCGTCGACTTCCACTGCCATCTCGACCTGTATCCCGACCATGAGGCCGCGATCGCTAGGGCGGAAGCAGCTCGGATCTACACACTGACCGTCACGACGACGCCGAAGGCCTGGGCGCGCAACCAGGAGCTCACGCGCCACACCCGCTATGTGAGGGCTGCGCTCGGCCTGCATCCGCAACTCGTGGCAGAGCGCGCCGCGGAGCTGCCATTGTGGGAGCGCTTTCTATCTGAGACACGCTATGTCGGCGAAGTCGGCCTCGACGCCGGTCCGCGCTTTTACAAATCCATGGATGCGCAAAAGCGCGTGTTCCGCGGTATTCTCGAGCGATGCGCGGAAGCCGGAAACAAAATTCTCACGGTGCACAGCGTGAGGAGCGCTTCGGCAGTTCTCGATATGATTGAACAGCATCTCCCTCAAGACCGCGGCACCGTCGTGCTTCACTGGTTCACCGGAAGCAAAAGCGAAGCTCGACGTGCAGCGATGCTCGACTGCTATTTTTCCGTCAATGCCGAGATGACCCGCACGGATCGTGGCCGTTCTCTCGTCCGCGACTTGCCCATAGATCGGATCCTAACGGAAACAGACGGCCCCTTCACGCAGGTTGACGGCCGTCCCAGCGAACCCGCTGACGTGAAAGCCACGGCGGCCGCAATCGCCGGCATTCGGAAGGTCCCGGTGGATGCCGTGACAACGGCGCTAAGATCGAACCTTAGCTCGCTATTGGCACGACGCCCTTGAAGGGCTAGAAAAATTGTCAGCTTCGTGCTACATAAGCCGCCGATCTGTAGTGCGAAGGTGTCAAAATGCCGACTCCACACAACCCTCCTGCTGCTGTGCGGCGCGCGCTACGCAAGCTTGGAGCGGACATTCACGATGCCCGTCGACGCCGACGGCTGCCGATGGCGGTCGTAGCCGAACGCGCGTTCACGTCTCGCTCGACATTGCAGCGGGTCGAAGCTGGGGACACCAGCGTCAGCGTCGGCATCTATGCCGGCGTCCTGCAGGCGCTCGGCCTGCTCGACGGTCTGAGCCAAGTTGCCGACATCAGCAACGACAGCGTCGGCCAGGCGCTCGCCAGCGCTGACCTGCCCAAGCGCACCCATCTCAAGCGGCCAACCGGATCGTCCTCCGATGGCTGACTTCGAGGTCCATATCGATTTGGACGGCCGCACACGGCCGATCGGGCGGGCGAGGAGCAATCGTGTCCGAGGCGCGGAGACCATCCTCTTCGAGTATGACGGGGCATGGCTTGAGGATCCAGACCGCTTTTCGCTGGAACCGGCGCTTGCACTGACGCGCGGCGCCTTCGCTCCTCCGGCGGGACTGACGACCTTCGGATCCATCGGGGACTCCGCGCCGGACACCTGGGGGCGCCGCCTCATGCAACGTGCGGAGCGGCGAAACGCCCAGCGCGATGGCCGCACCCTGCGCACCCTGGCCGAAAGCGACTATCTGCTCGGCGTCGCCGACGAGACCAGGCTTGGCGCGCTTCGCTTTCGCTGGGTTGGCGAGGACCAATTCCAGGCGCCGATCCGTGCAGGCGTTCCTGCTCTAATCGAGCTCGGCCGATTGCTCCAGATCACCGAGCGGATTCTCCGGGACGAGGAAACGGACGAAGATCTCCAGCTCATCTTCGCCCCCGGCTCCTCCCTCGGCGGTGCGCGTCCGAAGGCGTCGGTTATCGACCAACACGGTCACCTCTCGATCGCCAAGTTTCCGAAGGAAACCGACGACTACAGCATGGAGACCTGGGAAGAAATCGCGCTGCGGCTGGCTGACCAAGTCGGCATCGCCACCCCACAACACAGACTTATCGAAGTCGCCGGCAAGGCGGTGATGCTATCGCGGCGCTTCGACCGTGCTGGCACGATCCGTATTCCTTTCCTGTCCGCAATGGCGATGATGGGCGCAAAAGACGGTGAACGCGGTAGTTATCCCGAGATCGTCGATGCCCTGGCTCAGTACGGCGCTCAGGGGAAATCCGACGCTCATGCCCTTTACCGGCGCGTCGTCTTCAACGTACTGATCTCCAACGTGGACGATCACCTACGCAACCACGGCTTCTTGTGGCTCGGAAAGGCGGGATGGTCACTTTCCCCCGCCTACGATCTCAATCCCGTTCCGACCGATCTCAAGGCGCGGGTTCTGACAACCAACATTGATCTCGACGAGGGCACTTGCTCGCTCGATCTGCTCGAACAGGCATCAGAGTATTTCGCCCTCACGCTGGCGCAGGCCCGCGACATCATCAAAGAGGTTGCAACCGTGACCGCGACGTGGCGCGAGACCGCTACGGCGGTCGGCGCGCGCGCTGCCGAAATCAACCGCATGGCCAGTGCCTTCGAGCATGATGATCTCAAGCGAGCGCTGGCCTTATGACGAGAACCTTCCTTCACAGTTTCGATCCACCATCTGCCAGCGCCGTCACTGGCGCGACCGTCGACCTAGACGTAGCAGATATTGAGGATGCCGGTATCCGCGAAGTGCTCCAGACACCGGGCGCTGCCTATGGCGCATGGTCCATTCTCGACGCACTCCTGGCGCCGACCGGCGTGGGCACGCCTTTCATTTTCAAACAACCGCTCGGCCACGCGCGCGAAGTGAAGGTCGCGTTGTCAGGCCTATTTGGACGATTTGTAGCCCGCGCTTATCTCGAACGATATTTCGGCCTCTCCATCTTCGCCCACCTCGGCAACAACGTGATCGATCTCGACCGTCGCAAGCAGGCCAGGATCAAGCGCCTCGCCCGAGGCGATCTCCCCGACTGGATCGCATGCAAATCTGATCTGACCTCGCTCACAATCGCGGAGGCCAAGGGCTGTCACGACCCGGGCGGACCGGCGAAAGCGCTCGCGCGCGCTTGGACGCAAGCAGGACGCATCGACGTGACGCTCAAAGGCCGAAGAGTCACCGTGAAGCGGATCGCGGTCGCCACCCGGTGGGGCGTAGCCAATTCTAATCCCGCTGACGCCTACTTGTCGGTTCGCGATCCCGTCGACGAGGGCGATCCGATCGATCAGCAAGACAAGGACGCTCCCTTTATTGGTTTGCTCCGTCTGCATGTCGCCAATATGATCGAACCCCTTGGCCATGCCGAACTCGCCCAGGCGCTGCGCACGCTGACACGCCAAACCTTCCCGCGACCACTCCGGGATGCCGCCGCGCGCGCCCGCGCCGTTCTCGACAATGCGCCGATAGGACAAGTGGAGAAGGCCCAAGACATTGACGGCTTGGTGGGCGGGATCGTCACGCGGGCTGGCCCGATCACCGACGCGGTCGCCAGCACCGTCGATCAGGAGGCCTTGGTCCGGCTCAACCTACGTCCGGTTTTCGTCGGAGTAGACCGAGACCTAATCCGTGCGGCAATCGACGGCGAAGCGGTGACCATTCGCGGCCGTCTGGCTGAAAAGGTGAGTCCCGGTGATTTCGCGCGGCCGGATCGCGCTGGCGGCTGGATCATCCCGCTCGGCACAGAACGACGCATAATTGGAGGCGCCTAAACCGTGGACACTGGATTTGTAGATCTCGACATACTCCTCACACGGATTCGGCATCCGCAGTCGAAGGTGTATTTTCTTGACGCCGTGAAAGCCTACAAGGCCGGCGCGTTGCGTGGCGCACTCACCTCCGCCTGGGTCGCCCTCGTGTACGATGTAATCGCCAAGTACCGCGGGCTGAGCGCCATGGGCGACGCGGCCGCGATTGCGTTTCTCCAGTCCTGGGACAACGCGACTGTCGCAGGCGACATCGCCAAGCTGCTTCAGCTTGAAGGGAGCATCCTCGAAGATGCGACGGCCAACACCCAGGTCGTCAATCGCATCGCCAAAACCCATTTGGAGCGCCTTCGCGAAGATCGGCATCTCTGCGCCCACCCAGCCTTCTCGGCGGAGGCCGATCTCTTCGAACCATCGCCAGAGCTGGTGCGGCTTCACCTCGTCAATGCTGTCGATCTCGTGCTGTCGCAAGAACCCCTGCAGGGCAAGGCGATCTTCGACCTCTATGACGTTGACGTCCAGTCACCGGGCTTTCCGACCGCCTATGAGCGCATCCTCGACTATGTCGAGCAACGCTACCTCGCGCGGGTCCGCGCCCAGAACGTCCGCAATTTCGGCACGGTGCTTGCCAAATCTCTCCTGAAGGGCGTGCCGGCGCAATGGGACCCGCTCCATCGCAAGATCATTCCTTCGCTAGTCGCGGTGCGCGACCGCGCCGCTCCTGCTTGGCCGGACGTCGCGCAGGCAATCATCAGGCTGGTCGACAATCTCGAGCCGGCGAACCGGCCTCGCGCCATCGCCTTCATCGCGGCTTTTCCGGATTTCTGGCCACAGCTTCAGGAGCCGACACGCACGGCCCTGCAGGCGACGATCGACAATGCCGACCCAGCGACGCTCGCCGACTATCGCATCCTGGCCGGCGTGACCCTCCCGCAATTCCGCGCCGCGCTGTTAGCCCTCATCGCCGCCCTCGATCGAGAGCACCTCGTCAACGCAGTCGCTTCGCAACCGCTCGCCGACCTGTGGGCCCGGGCAGTCGAAGAATACCAAGGCTCTGGTAGCTGGCGCAGGTCAGAAGCGAACTTCAGCGACCTGATCACGCCATTCGCCGGCGGGCTCGGCAGCCAACAACTCGACCAGCTTCTCGACGCCGTGATCGACAACGGGCAGAATTGGGACGCAGCCGAGACAGACACGCTTCTACTCGCTCTGCTGCGCAACGCGACGCCCGCCGACCGCCCGAGCCATGATGCGCGGAATCGCTTCTATCAACACATTCGCCGGATGCGCCGGACCGACAAATACGAAGACGTTATCACCTTCCTTCAGTCCGACGGCTGGGTGCTGCCGCCGCCGGAAACGCTGGCTGAGGATGATGAATAAGCCGGCGCGGAAACGCAGGCCGGCCAGACGAAGCCCGCAGACATGAGAGTCAGACAGGCGACTGCGGGTCGCGGGCCGCGTGGACGCCCGGCGCCTGAATCCGCCCTAGCAACAGCGGCAGCTTGCTGTTCTTGAAATGCCAGTTCGACAGCGGCGCGATCCCTGGATTGGGCGTCGCGATTCCCGGTGTCGGCACCGGTTGGCCCGCATTTTGGGCGCTGAGGATGGGGCGGCCGAGGTCGCCCGGCAGCGGCGGACCGAGCTTCGGGATACCGGCATAGTCCTTCGGCAAGGCGGCAAGGCCGTCGGGCGTCGTCCGGTTGTCTTCGCCACCTCGGCCAGCAGCGCATTGGTCAGCGTTGTCTTGCCGGTCGAGGTGCCGCCGGCGACGAGGATGTTGGCGCGGGAGGAGACAGCCGTCCGCAGTGCTTCGGCCTGAGCGGCAGTCATGATCCCCGCGCGCACGTAATCGTCGAGCGTGAACACGGCGACGGCGGGCTTGCGGATGGCGAAGGCCGGGGCTGCGACCACCGGCGGCAACAACCCTTCGAACCGCTCGCCGGTCTCGGGCAGTTCGGCCGAAACGCGCGGGGCTCCGGCATGAACCTCAGCGCCGACGTGATGTGCGACCAAGCGCACGATGCGTTCGCCATCGGCCGGCGACAGATGCTCGCCCGTGTCCGATAGCCCTTCGGAAAGACGATCGATCCAGATACGCCCGTCGGGGTTCAGCATTACTTCGACGACGGACTCATCTTCCAAAAGCCTCCTCGGCAGCGATCATGCGGGTCTTGATGAAGCAGTCCGCTTTGTAGACGCACGGATCCTTCGCCTTGCCGGGACCGCGACGGCGGATTTCACGGCAGACGAAGGCGGGTTCGCGCCCGTCGATCGCTTCCACGATGTCGAGCAACGTGATGCGCTCCGGGTCGCGCGCCAGCCGATAGCCGCCGCGCGGCCCCGGCACGGCATCAATGACGGAAGCAGCAGTGAGCGCCCGCAAGTGCTTCAGAAGATAGGTTTCCGAGACGCCGTGCAGTTCGGCGAGGCTCTTACCCGGAAGCACTTTGCCCTCCGGCAGGCCCGCGAGCACCAGCGCGCAGTGCAATGCCGCCTCCACCCCGTCGCTCATGCGCCGCATCGCCGTCTCCCGTTCCGCTCTTGGATTACGCCCTAATCATGGATATATATTATCCATGATTTCACACCAACTCAATTCGATACAGGAGGCCTCCATGCACCCCAGACTGAACATCGCCTCCCTGGCGCCCGAGCTCTATCAGGCCGTCCGAGCCCTCGACGGTGCCGTGACCAAGTCGGGCCTCGACAAGCGCACGCTGCATCTCGTCAAGCTGCGCGCCTCGCAGATCAACGGCTGCGCCTACTGCGTTGACCTGCATGTGAAGGACGCTCTGGCGGACGGGATGGACGCCCACCCGCATGGCATCACCTCGATGCATCGAAGGCATCGATGCCGGTGAGTTCGGCCGAGAGTGTCCAGAGCCGCTCGGCCTCATCGGGATCGGCGGCGTAATCTCGAACCCCGACGAACGGTTCGCCTGCAGTCTCGGCGCGCACGGCAATATCGCAATCCTCGCAATAGAGACCGGCAAGACCGTCGAGCATCGGCGAGGTCGCGGCCCATACTTGCGTCGCCGCGCCCTGCTCAGGCGTCTTGAAGGTCGGGTCGGCTGGCGCACCGCTCGTGTCGAGCCAGCCCTCGGCGATCATCTCCGCCTGCGCCAGATGCCGCTGAAGCGGCGTGAAGATCTTTCCGGGATGAAGCGAGAAGGCCTGCACGCCGGCTTCGCGCCCAAGCCGGCCGAGATGGACGGCGAATAGCGCATTCGCCGTCTTCGACTGGCCGTAGGCGCGCCATTTGTCGTAGCCGCAAACAAAATGAAGGTCGTCCCAACGGATTGGCGAATTGTGGTGGCCGGCCGAAGAGACCGAGATGACACGTGCACCACCTTCGAGCAGCGGCCAAAGCGCGTTTGTCAGCGTGAAATGCCCGAGGTGATTGGTGGCGAACTGCGCCTCCCAGCCTGGTCCTACCCTCGCCTCCGGGCAGGCCATGATGCCGGCGTTGTTGATCAGAATATCGATGTGTTGGCCACCGGTGAGGATGTGCTCGGCGAAGGCGCGCACGCTGTCGAGGTGCGACAGGTCCAACGGCTCGACCGTCACGCCGACGATGTCCTTCGTAGCTGCCGCCGCTGCCGCTGGATTGCGTGCGGCAACGATGACCTGGGCTCCAGAAGCGGCAAGCGCCCTCGTCGTTTCCAAGCCGAGCCCCGAATGGCCTCCGGTGACGATCGCGCGCTTACCGGTGAGATCGATATTGGCGAGAACATCCGTCGCGGTGCTTCTTGCCCCATAGCCGGACCCGAGTGGTTTCTGATTGTCGATCATAGTGTCTCTCCAAGAGGTGCGGTTTCGCCCGCATGTTTGCTCTCGGGAATGATGACCCGTGGCGCCCGCACGATCCATGTCGTATAATCTGCCTTTCCTTCTCGATCGTCTGGATTTTCGCCTTGGACCCATTGTCCGACGTTCTGTCGCTTCTGAAGCCGAAAACCGCCATCAGCGCGGGCCTTGACGCAGGCGGTGAGTGGGCAATCCGCTTTCCTCCGCATGACGGCATCAAATTCAATGCGGTCATGCGCGGCGCCTGTTGGGTCCAGGTCGACGGGGAACCGGAGCCGCGACGGATCGAAGCCGGCGACTGCTTCCTGCTCACGCGCGGCCGTCCGTTCCTCTTCGCGACGGACCTCGCATTGCCCCCGATCGAATCTCCCACCATTTATGATCAGGCAGTCGACGGCATGGCGACCTGCAACGGCGGCGGCGACTTTTTCTTGATCGGCGGCCGTTTTTCTTTCGAAGGCGATCATGCCGGAATGTTGTTCGGCTCCTTGCCGGCAATCGTTCATGTGCGTGACGCCTCGAACCAGGCTGCCGTTCTGCGCTGGTCGCTGCAGCAACTGGCTGCGGAACTGAAAGATCGGCCTCCAGGCGGCACGCTGATGGCGGAGCACCTCGCTCAGATCATGCTCTTGCAAGTCTTGCGGCTCTGGCTCGCCTCCGGGACGGACAAACCCGCCGGATGGTTGTCGGCGCTGTCCGACCCCCGGCTGACGAGAGCGCTCGGCGCCATGCACGCCGAGCCCGCTCGCCACTGGACGCTCGCAGAACTGGGAGCCATCGCCGGCATGTCGCGCAGCACTTTCGCTGCGCGCTTCCGAGAAGCGGTTGGACAACCGCCCCTGGACTATCTCATCCGCTGGCGCATGGTGCTCGCGGCTGAACGGCTCAAGCGAACGAACGACAGCGTCGGGGCGATCGGCTTTTCCATCGGCTATGAATCCGAAGCGGCCTTCAGCACGACCTTCCGGCGGGTCGTCGGCTGTGCGCCGGGAAAGTTCCGACGAGACGACGCTCCCTGAATCTTCTCTGCCGCGCGCCGTGTCCGCTGACCGCTTTCCGATCAACGGGTCGAAGTCGAACTTGCGTGTCATTCCACGGGAGGAATCTCCGCCTCCCGTGCCAAAGCAGATTGGACGGACGCCCGCGCGCTGATCCGCAGCATGTAGCGCGCGGTCGCCGGCCAACGGTCGAGATTGATCGAAAACCCCTTCATCCAGCCGAGCACGGTGAAGAGATAGGCGTCGGCGACAGTGAAGCCGTCGCCCACCAGATAATCCCGAGATGCGAGGTTCGCCTCGATGAAGTCGAGGCGCCGGAACAGCCGATCCCGGAAGATCACCAGCGCCTCCTCCGGCAAGGCTCGATTGAACAGCGGGCTCGATCCGGCATGGACCTCGCTGGTGATGAAGTTGAGCCATTCCTGGAGCCGAACCCGTGCCAGGGCGCCAGGGGCCGGAGCCAATCCCGCCTCCGGCTTCAGGTCGGCCAGATATTGAACGATGGCCGGCCCTTCGGTCAGAACCTCGCCGGTATCGAGTTCGAGTGCCGCGACATAGCCCTTCGGATTGATGGCGAGGAAGTCCTCTCCCGTGGATGTGCGTTTCGTCCGATTGTTCACGCGGACGAGCTCGTAGGGCAGTCCGACCTCCTGAAGCACGATGTGCGGTGAGAGCGAACAGGTGTCGGGCGCGAAATAGAGCTTCATCGTCGGGGCCTCGCTGAGGGGGTGCGTTGCCCCCCACATTGACAGGCCTCTTGGCATTATAAAAATTACTCGAACAATTTCTTTATATAAGATGAGCTACTATGAACCTGACCCAGCTCCAGAGCCTGATCGCCGTCGCCGAGGCCGGCAGCTTCACCGCAGCCGCGGACAAGCTCGGCGTCACCCAATCGGGGATGAGCCAAGCCCTGGCGGCACTCGAAGAGAGCCTGGGAGTAAAACTGCTCATCCGGCAGCCACGGGGTGTCGCGTTGACCGCCTTCGGAGAGCGCGCGTTCGACCATGCGCGTGCGGCCCTTTCGCATCTGGAGGCGATTGAAAGGGAGGCAATGGCGCTGATCGGCGAGGAGACCGGTGCCATCCGTCTGGCGGGGTTCCCGAGCGTCTTCGCCACGGTCCTTCCGCCCTTGCTTCGGCGTTTTCGTACGCTCCATCCGGGCATCGACCTCGTGCCGCTCGAAACCGACGACATGGAAGTGGAGGCTTGGCTCGCCGCGGGATCGATCGACCTCGGCGTCGTTCTCAACCCGTCTCCGGCCAGAAATGCCGTTCCCCTCGGACGGGATGCCTGGGTTCCGATCCTGCCGGTAGCGCATCCCCTGTCACGGCGTACTTCGGTCTCGTTGGCCGAACTGGCGGCCGCGCCCTTCGTTCTCGCCACCGGCGGGTGCCATACGAACGCCCGCTCGCTCGCCGACGCCGCTGGGTTGACGCTCCAGAACGTGCAGATCGAGGTGCGCGACTGGGCGAGTGCGATTGCCCTGGTGCGGGAGGGCGCGGGTGTCAGCCTCGTGCCGGAATCCACCCTGCCGGAACAGCAACGCGGCTTCCGGGTTTCGAAACTCACTTCACCGCTGCATCGCGAGTTCGGGCTCGTCGCTTCGTCCGCGCGCCCGTTGTCGCGGGCCGGAAGTCTGTTCGTCGAGATGGCGCGTCGCTCGACCGCGCCAAAATTGGCATAGCGCAAGACGCGCGGACGGACCGGCTTACGGGCTCCGACATCATGACGCGTTATCAACATCTCTCCTCCTCCCGAAGGTGAAGAAGCTGAGTGCGGCCAGCCCCCAAACGCCGACGGTGCCGTAGAGCATCACATCTCCGAAGCCGCCAGCCAGTGCGGCAAGACTGATCACCTTCGACGCTCCCAAAGCAGACTGATCGAGGGCGGAGACATTTCCGGCGGCAATCTGTTCAGCAACGTGCCGAAGTTGGGCCGCATCGAATGCACCAGTTGCTGCGCTGAGGCGCTTCTGGACGCCCGCAAGCAAGACGAAGCCCATGAGCGCGATGTTGATGGCGAGCGAGATCATCCGGGCACTCATATCGATGCCGGATGCCATGCCGGCCCTGTCGCTCGATACCGATCCGGTCGTGGTGTTGGTGACCGGCGTGTTGGTCGCCCCGAGGCCGATCCCGGCCAGCAACGCGCCGATCAACGTCGTCGCCAAGGCCAGTGACCCGCCGCTTGTTCCAAGCTTCATGATGAAAAAGCCGAGACCGATCACGACCAGTCCCGCCGGGATGACCGTGCCGGCGCCAAGGCGCAACGAAAGGCGTTCGGCGAAGGGCGGGACAACTAGTGTCGGCAGGGTGTAGGCGAGCAACGCGAGGCCAGCGGTCAGGCCATCGAGCCCGAGCCCTGCCTGAAACCAGATCGGCAGATAGATCATGAACGGCCAGAAGCTGAAGTTCATGCCCATCGAGCCGAACAGCGCTCCGGAAAAGGGCCGGATCCGGAACACCGAGAAATCGAACATCGGGTGCGGCACGATCTGCTCGACAACGATGAAGGCGACGAGGCTGAGGGCGGCTGTGGCGACGATCGCCAGCGCGATCGGACTGGTGAACCCAAGTTCGCTGCCCTGAGTAATGACGTAGGCGACGCAAAAGACGGCCAGTGACAGGGTCGCGATGCCGCCGAGATCCAGGCGCCGAGCGGCTGGATCCTTCGATTCCCGAACACCGCGCCAAGCCAGGATGACGGTCAACACGGCGATGAAAGCGTGGACCAGAAACACCCAGGCCCAGCCCATCAAGGCTGCGATCCCGCTGCCGATCACCGGACCGAAGCCGAGACCGAACCCGGTAACGATGCCCCACCAGCCGAAAGCCCGGGCTCGATCGGCCGCCGTGCTAAACTGATGCGAGAGCACTGCGATCCCACAAATCAGCATGGCGCCGCCGCTCGCGCCTTGGAGTGCGCGCCCGACGATGAGGATCATCATGTTGGGAGCAAGGCCGCACAGCAGGGACGTGGCGCCGAACGCAACGATGGCGACGACGAGGAGACGCTTGCGCCCGAAGCGATCCGCCAGTGTGCCGGCTGCCATGAGGACCGTCGCCACGGCGATGGTGTAGGCGTTCATCGTCCACTGGAGCTCATGAAAATCAGCGTGAAGGACTGTCTCCAGCGTCGGCAGGATCGCCGGAACGCTTGATATTTCGAAGCCGAACATCAGAGCCGACAAGCAGATGGCGGCCAAGGCAAGGTTACCTTGCCGCGAGTAAGCAAAGGACATGATCAGGCCTTTCAGCGCCGAGGTTACTCGGCGTCCCGCGCGCGGCCGTTCACCCCCAACGGCTGAAGCCGGGGTGGCACGGCAGTCTTGCGAGCGACTGTTGTTGATGGACCTGATCGTAGGCGAAACTTGACGATATAAGAATGATATGTCTGAGTATTTCAGAGACAACAAATATGGATGATCAAAATGGCATCCCTCGATGTCGAGTCGGTCCAGGCTTTCGTGGCCATCGCCGACCTTCAGAGTTTCACGCGAGCGGCGGAAGCCCTTGGCACCACGCAAGGGGCGATCAGCGTCAAGCTGCGACGCCTGGAAGAGCGGATCGGCCAGCGGCTGATCGAACGCACGCCGCGCCACGTCCGGCTCTCCGCACACGGCGCCGTCTTTCTCGACCGGGCTCGCGACTTTCTTGCTGCGCATGAAGCGGCGCTGTCGGCGCTCGCTTCCACCACCCCGCGCCGCTTCGGGCTCGGCATCGCCGCGCATGTGGCCGGACCGGAGCTTCCGACCCTTCTGGCGCAACTCAACGCGTATGATCCGGGCCTGCGCATCGAGGTCCGCCTGGAGAATTCGCGCACGCTGCTCGACGCCTTCGATCGTGGAGAGCTGGACGCCTGTATCATTCGTCGCGAAGACGACCGGCGTGATGGCGAGGTTCTCGGGCCGGAACATTTCGGATGGTTCGCCGCGCCGAATTTCGAGCATCGGCAAGGCGAGCCCCTGCGGCTGGCCGCCCTGTCGCCTTCCTGTGGCGTGCGCGATATTGCGACCCGTGCCCTCGACGAGGCAGGCATCGCCTGGACGGAAGTGTTCCTGGGTGGCGGCTCGTCGGCGGTGACGGCTGCCGTCTCCGCCGGACTCGCCATGGCCGTCTTTTCCTGTCGCCTTGCTCCGCCTGGCACCATCGAAATCGGCGAGCGCTTCAGGCTGCCGCGTCTGCCTTCGTCGGAGATCGTGCTGCACTCGACGCTCACCGATCCCAAGTCGCGCGCCGCGCTGCGTACGCTCGCCGCCGCGTTCCGTGAGCATCGTGCGATGGCCGGATAGCGGGCGCGGAACGAACGCCCGCAGCCAGCTACGTTTATCGGACGGTGTTGCCGGCTCCCTCATGACGTTCTCGATGCCCGTTCCGGCGCGATCTGATCGACAATGGTGAAGGTTAGGCCAGTCCAATACTCGCCCGCGTCGGCGATCGCGATGGATCGTTCCGCCTCCTCGATGGCGGCATGACCACCGGACAACAGGAAGCTCTCGACATCCTTCATCGAAGCGAAGGCCATGAGCGTCACACCATCGATCCGGCTGGCTACGGGATGGAAGAACGGCGCGCCCGCGGTGACGGGACCGATGTTGTGCAGTTGGACGTAGCGCTTCACGAGGCGCTGCGTATCAGCCTGGCCGACCACCAGCTTGGCATGGTCGTGCAGCCAGCGGCGCTGGAAGGTCTCGCGGTCGAGATCATCGCGCCGGATGTGCGTCTTGATCAGGACGATCGAGTCGTCACCAGCCGTGTTCGGCATGATGATGAACTGGCGGGCCAGTACCGGCCCGAGATCCCGGAAGATGGCCTGATCCTCGGGAAGGATCTTGCGACGAACACGCTCGGCACCGAGAACCGCTCCGAGATCGTCGAGCCCCGCGAAGTTGAGATACGCGACCCCGTCCCACTGCGGACGTCGGTAGGGCTCGACGTGACCGACGATGGTCTCGAACAGGCGACCGTCCGCGTCGAGCGGTGGCTGGTAAGGCGGCGGGTTCAAGCTCGTCGGTCCCGACGCCACACGGTGAATCTGATCGTAACGCAACAGGCGACTGATGGTCTTGCGATCGTCCGCCTCGTCGGGATGGAGGAAACGCGGGCCGTGCACCTTGCGCCAGTAGTCCCCCCATGTTTCGAAACTGAGATTGGGGTCGGGTTTCGACGCGTTGGCGGCCGGATCGGCGCGCAATAGGAACGAGAACAGCACCGTCAGCGGAGCGGTTCGAGCGTCGGGCTCGGTTGACGTGGACGGTGCGACAGAGGCGGTCATCGGGCGTACTCCTTTGAAGCGAAGGGAATGGATGGCGGAAGGAGAGAGCGCAGCAGCGCGACGAGGCCGCAGGCGGCGCCTGTGAGGCACACACCGACCCAGCCGTAGCGGCTCCAGGCCCAGCCGCCGACGAGCGCACCGATCGCCATGCCGATCATGGCGGCGGTCATCAGCAGCCCGTTCAGCCGGCTGCGCGCTGTGGGGTCGATCATCGTGACGATGGTCTGGTGCGAAACCAGCGCGGCCATGACGCCGAGATCGAACAGCACCGCTCCCGCGATCAGCGCGGCGATCGAATGCGGCAACAGCAGCATCAGGGTGAAGGCAAGAGCGACCAGCAGACAGCCGAGCCGGATGGCGATGGCAGGTCCCCGAGCGTCGGCGAGCCGTCCGAACAGAGGGGCGCCGAAGGCCCCCGCCGCGCCGGCCAATCCGAAGGCGCCGGCCACACCCGCACCGAGATAGAGCGGCGGCTCCGCCAGCATCAGCGCCAGGGTCGACCAGAAGGCGCCAAGGGTTGCCGCCAGCAGGCCTTGCGTCAGAAGAGCCTTGCGCAGCACGCCATGTCGCTCGACCAAGGTGGCGAGGCTCAGGAGAAGAGCGCCGTAGGAACCGTTGGCGGTCGCCGGCTGGAGCGGCAACCAGCGCCAGACCGCGAGGCCTACCAGCGCCACCATGGCGGCGGCCAACGCGTAGATCGCTCGCCAGCCGAAGAGATCTCCGACGACACCACCCAAGGTGCGAGACAACAGGATGCCGCAGAGCAGGCCCGTGGTCACGAGCCCGATGGTGCGACCGCGCTGTTCGGTCGTCGCGAGGTGCGCCGCCATGGGCACGAAGTCCTGGCCGAGGCTGCCGAGCAGTCCGACACCGAGGCTGACGGCGAGAAGCACGAAAAAATTCGGTGCGAGAGCCGTCGCCAGCAGGGCAAAAACGAGCAGGATCGACTTGGTAAGGACGAGCCGCTTGCGGTCGATGAGATCGCCGAGCGGGGCCAGCAGCAGCATCCCGAGCGCATAGCCGGCCTGGCTCACGGCAGGGACGAGGCTCGCCGGTTCCGATCCGATGCCGAAGGTCTCGCGTACCAGCGGAACCACCGGCTGGATGTAATAGACATTGGCGACGCCGACGCCCGCTCCGATCGCCAGCAGCCAGATCAGAGCCGGCGGGATCGACCGCCTCTCTTTGTCTCTGCCGGTGGAATGTGATGGTCCTGGCATGGCGCCGCTCCGTGGGATGCGGGCCGGACGACCCTACCCGGAGCATTTTATTGGCGACTGTAGTGGCGATAAATCGCCTCATATGGCAATATGAGTTGACTGATAGTCGTCAATAGGTCGCGATGATTTCCGCCGAACACCTCAGTGGCATAACAGCCTTCGTCCAAGCCGCCGACGCGGGCGGATTCACGCTGGCGGCGGAGAGGCTCGGCCTGTCGAAATCCGGTATCGCCAAGAGCGTGGCGCGGCTCGAGGATCGGCTCGGGGTTCGATTGTTCAACCGAACAACACGTCGCTTCGCGCTGACGACAGAAGGTCAATCCTTCTACGAGACCTGCGTGCGCGTCCTGGCCGATCTGGAAAACGCAGAGGCGGCACTCAACGCCCATCGCCTGCGGCCACGCGGGCGACTGCGGGTCGATCTGCCCGTGGTGTTCGGTCGACGCTGGGTCCTACCCGTGCTCCTCGACATTGGCGAGCATTATCCGGACCTGTCGCTGGAGGTCTCGCTGACCGATCGGCGCGTTGATCCGATCGACGAAGGCATCGACCTGGTGATCCGCATCGGCGATCTCGATGACAGCTCCACACTCGTTGCGAGGCGGCTGGGTGTGCAGCAATCGGTGCTCTGCGCCAGCCCCGATTATCTCGACAGGCACGGGAGCCCCACCTCGCTCGATGATCTGGGCGCTCATGCCTGCATCGTCTTTGGCCGGGGCGGACAGTCCTTGCCGTGGTGGTTCCTGGATGGGAAGGGGGCGCCCATGGCGAAGCCCGTCTCCGGACGGCTCTCGTTCAACCACAGCGAAGCCATCTGCGATGCAGCCCTCGCCGGCCAAGGCATCGCGCTCCTCTCGACTTGGCTGATTGCCGACCACCTACGCGACGGACGTCTTGCAAAGGTGCTGCCGGCGGTACCGACGCGAGGCTTTCCGATCCACGCTCTCTGGCCGCAAACTCGGCAGATGAGTGCGAAGGTGCGCGTTGTGGTCGACGAACTGGTGAACCGCTTCTTGCCCGAACCGCCGTGGGATCGCGATAGATAAGTCTATGCTCCATCTTTTCCGGTGTGAGATCAGATCTCCAATCCCTTCTGCCGCCCTAATTGCCACGACACCGATCCACCCTGCACGATGCCCGATACCTCGCGACCAAGCTGGCGGTCGATGACTGGCCGCCACGGGACAAGTGTGAACTCGTGGGACTTCTCGACGATCGCGAACTTGCCGCTCGATAGCTGCACGGTTCCGGTGAACTTCCCCGCGATGGCTTCGCCATCAGCAGCAACTCGGAACGGCAAGGCCCTCTTCGCTGCCATCTCTTCGCCGACACGGGTGAGTTCACGCTCTTGAAGCGCGGCGATCAGGTTGCGCCGATATGCGACGCGTCCGTCGGATTGGCGAACAGCGTCGCCGTGATCGATCAACGCCTCGCGCCGGCGCGCCATCGCCTCGTGCACCTGGTTGCCAAATCCTGACGACGACAGGTCGGACACGCCCACACCGACCAGCCGCCGGTCGAGCCAGGTCGCGCCGTCCGATCCGATCTGGTGTTCGAGGTCGAGGGTCGAGAGGATACGGATATTGGCACGGGCATTGCGCCCTGAGTCATAGGCAGCAGCCCGCTCCTCGAAGTCCTGCGGGATGCGCCACTGATCGCCGTCGATCCGTTCGGCGATGCCCGCACGGCGCAACGCCTCCAGTCGGCGGACATGGGCATCGACGAACCCCTCATAATCGCCGTTCGGCACGCGCCCCTCGAAGCGAGCCTGCTCCAGATGACGGATCGGTCGATAGATGCCGTCCTCGGCCATGCCGGCAATGGCGCGATCAGATGGACGGCCAGCGCTGTCTGGCGGTCCGATCTCTATGATACTGCCTATGCGGGCGTCCTCGACACGCTCCGGATCGATGCCCGAGACATGGTGCGTGCGTCCGTCGATGCCATCGACCACCAGCGTCAAGTTCTCTCCCAGCTCGTCTGATAGATGCTTGTCGATGACGCGACCGACGACCGGCGTCGTGGGCGTGCCGTCGTGAATCTGGAAGCTCATCGGGTCGCGTTCGGCACCCTCGGCCCGGAGTGCCTTCTGCATGGTGCGGATGATATCGCCGCGCTCGCCCATCTCGCGCAGGGTCGGCTCCAGCCGCTCACTCAATTCCCAGACACCCGGTGCGTCCTCCTTAGCGAGGCCCATGTCGCCCAGTTTACCGAGACGGCGTAGCCGCATGGTCCGGTCAGACTGGCCGCGCAGATCGCCCGGTTCAGATCGGAGGTCAAGCAAGCGGTCCTCTGCCTCGGCGATCATCGCCCGGTCGATGCGGGTCAAGCGATCCTGGTCGATCTCCGTCATTAGCTTGCGGCGCTGCTCGATCTCGGTAACCGGGCCAAGTTCCAGCGTCGCCAGTTCGCTCGCCCGCTCGCGGAAGCCATTGGCGAGATAGTCGCCGTTGATGACGAGATCCTCGCCGAGCGCATCACGGCCATTGACGATGACGTGGACATGGGGATGGCCGGTGTTGTGGTGATTGACGGCAACCCAATCGAGTTTCGTGCCGAGGTCGGTCTCGATCTGCGCCATCAGCTCGCGGGTGTAGCCGGTCAGGTCGGCGAGATCGGCGGCGTCTTCGGGCGAAACGATGAAGCGGAACTGGTGGCGATCATCCTGGCCACGATCGAGGAAAGCGTCGCCATCAGCGCGATCCTCCGTCGCGGAATAGAGCCGACCGCGCTCACCATCGCGCGATGTGCCATCGCGCTGGATATAGCGCAGATGCACGGCGGCCTTTCCGCTCTTGCCCGCACCCCGGACAGAACGGGATTTGACGATGACGCGGCGGCTGCCGGGCTGGCGGTGGCTCCAACCGTTCGACAGGTTGCGGGCGCGCACGAAGGCCGCGCCGCGACCGCGCTGCACGCCCCGGCCGGAGGCGACGATGCTCTTTCCCTTGGTGGCGCGACCGGAACCACCGCTCTTCGCCGGTCGGCTTCGGCCAGACGCCGCCTGCTGCTGGCGCGTGACCTTCCGCACCTTGCTGAGGAAGCTCTTGGCCTGTCCGGCTTTCCCGTCATTGGATCGGACGCGGCCGGGCTTTGGCCGAAAATGATCGTCGTCTTCCCTCATGGCAGCCGATCCACCCGAAACCGCCGATTTCGGGCAGGAGTGCCGCGAGTAATGCCTGAAATGCGGGCTTTTCCACGCGTCATGGCACCATGGCGGTCCGGCGACGGTGCCGTCCCAAACAGTGTGCAGACAAGGGCTTGCCCTGCGGATCGGACCCATGGGGTGCCGTCCGCTTTAATCTTGCCCTCCGCCCTTTGCCCCCTTCGTGCCCCTCCTACTGATGGATGAGACCGTTGCCAGCCCCATCCGCTGTACACTGAAGCCTCCCTCTGGGCGGAGGCGATCACTAACCTCATGGCTGTCGTCCCGCATCCGCTCGCGCAACGAACAGACCGCCCGACTGCGGCACGATGGCGGAGAGATCACGCACGGTGACCGCCTGCGGGGTGTCGTCCATGTGCTCGTCGGACTGCACGGGAGGGACCGTCGCCTTGCTCAAAGGCTGCGAGATGAAAAGCGGAGCACGGGTCCAGGAGAGCGGATCGGCGGGCGCAATCATGGCCGCGCCGGTGGTCTCGCTGCCGCTGACGATCGGCGCGAGGGCGGCGACATAAGCGCGGGTTTCCGGTGGAAGTGGGTGGCCCTTCAGCGCCTCCTCGTAGCGCCCGGGACCGGCGTTGTACGCCGCGATCCACTCTGGCGATCCATAGCGATCGAACAGTTCGCGGATATAGGCCGCGCCCGCCACGATGTTGTCGTGCGGGTCGTAAGGATCGTCACCCAGGCGGTAATGCACGCGCAACTCGGCCCAGGTCTTCGGCATGATCTGCATCAGCCCGATCGCCCCTTTGGGCGAGGTGGCGCGTGGATCACCGTCACTCTCGGCGCGCATCACCGCGCGAATCCAGGTGGCGGGAAGCTCGAAGCGCTGTGCCGCCTCGGCGATGTGATCGCCATAGGGATCGCGCGATGACGGTTGGACAACAGGCGGAGTCTGCGCCAGCGCAATCACAGGAATCGTACTGCCGGACAGCAAGCCTGCGAGCAGGATGATCACCAATCGCGCGGGCGCACTCTCTCCACTGCGACACCAGCCTGCCAGCGTGCTCGCTGCGGTCAAGGGTCCGCGCACTGCGCCGATCTTCGATCGCCCTTGACCTCCGCTGCGCGCGCCGGCCAACCGATCGTCGAGCGGGACGAAGGGATGAGACGGTATTTCCGCGAACAAAGGGATGACCGATCGCACGGAGATCGCGCACGCGCGCAGGCTGTCGGATCGCATGATGTCACTCCCGCTCGCCGCGCTTCGGAGCACGGTTCCAGTGCAGCGACCAGGACGCGCCAGCTTCATCGTCGCGGAACAGGTTGGCGCGGATTGGCTGCGGCAAGGCCGGGTCATCGATGACGAGCGCGATGTAGTCCCCGGCCCGTTCGCCTGTACGCTTCCAGCCCGCGCCGATCTCCGGCCCTTCCTCGTTGCCGTTGTGGACGCGGTAGTCCGGCGCGTTGTCGGCATCGGTCGGCTCTGCCGGAACGATGGTGATCTCACGAAAGAGCGTGAAGGTGTGGACGCGCCCGACAAAGCCGGTGGTTTCGCGGGTAAACTCGCCAATTTGCGGCATAGGAATCCTCTTCGAGTTGGTGGGGAAACGAACGGTGGTGCGGCACTCACCGTGTCGGAGCGTGCCAGACGAAGCGGCCGTCACCCTCCTCATCGGTGTAGATCGGCGTCGCCGTGCCGATGACGGCATGTGCCGGGATCAGGCCGAAGTAGCGACCGTCCAGACTGTCGGGAACGTCCGGGTTCATCAGGAAGAGATCGCCTTGCGCGATGTTCCGGCAGCCCTGCCAGACCGGCAGATCGCGGCCCGTGCGGTCGCGATCGAGCGCGTCACCGAGCGGCACATGATCGACCGTGATGGTGCGCCCGGTGCGACAGACTTCGTGTCAACGCCGATCGCCTCTATGGCATCGATGTGCTGAAGGACGCGCTCGACCTTGGGCCAGCCCTCGATTCTGAGCAGGATCTCGCCGCCGGGACGCACGAAAGGCAGCGTCTGGCAGGGTTCGCCCAGCGCCACCGCACGCACGATGTCGATGCGCGACGTGATCGTGCCGAAATCGTTCGACGCCCACCGCACGAAGGCGAAAACGCTGCCGGGTCGATAGAAAAAGACACGTCGACGGCGGTCGAGCACCTGTTCACGGACCTCGCGGCCGAACCTGATCCAGTTCTCGATCCGCTTCTCGATGTGCGTCAGTTCGACTTGCGTGAAAGCGTCGGCGGACTGGGTGCGCGGTGCGGCACCGCCATGGGAATGGGAAGCGGTGGCGCCGGTCATGGGCGATCTCCATCGTTGGTCGGCGGGAATTCGCGCGCGAGCAGATCGCGCAGCATGTCGGCCACGGTGATGCCGCGCTGAAAGGCGACGATCTTGATGCGGCCGCGCAGTTCGGGCGTGATGTCGATGGTCAACCGCGCGGTGAAGCGTGCTGCCTCGTCGTTGCGCGGCGCGTCGGCTGCCTTGATCCAGTTTTCCGGATCGGCGGGCCGGGCCGCAAAGCGGCGACGGATCGGGTGCGCGCTCATGGCAGTGCCCTTCCCGTGATCAGCCGTCCGATCTCCGCAGCGAGTGCCGCGATCTCGCGCGCGGCCTGACTGTCGGGATCGATTTCGGAGGCGAGCCGACCGGACTGTGCGGCATCGGCGAAGACGACGCGCTGGCCGATGGTCGTCGCCAGCACCGGCGGGTCATGATCGGCGAGCGTCTCGGCAGTCTCGCGGGCGATGACGGTGCGCGCGCCGCAGCGGTTGAGCACGAAGCGCGCCGCCAAGGCCGGCCGGTAGATGCGCGCCTCGGCGACGAGCGCCAGCATCTCGGCGGAGGCCCAGCCGTCGAACGGCGATGGCTGCACCGGGATCAGCACCAGGTCGGCGGCCAGCAGCGCGGAACGCATCAGCCCGGCGATACGCGGCGGTCCGTCAATGACGATGTGATCGACATCGCGCGCCAGCTCGGGCGCTTCCCGGTGCAAGGTATCGCGCGCCAGGCCGACGACGCCGAACAGCCGGACACCGTTCTCACGCCCACGTTGCTGCGACCAATCCAGCGCCGAACCCTGCGGATCGGCGTCGATGAGGGTCACATGCTTGCCCCTCCGGGCCCATTCACCGGCGAGATGCAGCGCCAGCGTCGTCTTGCCAACGCCGCCCTTCTGATTGAGGAGCGCGACGATCATGGCGTCCGCCTTCCGGCGGCACCGGCACCACGGTCGCGTTGCGCGCGCGCCGACAAAGAAGAGTTAGATTCTCTGTTAGAGTCTAAGTTAGCGGCCGGATTTCGCGTTTCAGGCCAGAGTGTTAACTGCGGTCCGTGCGCCCGATCTGCCGATAGGCCTGCGCCTGATGTGCCGACAAACGCGATTGGCGAACTCGGCAAACCAGGCCCGAACGTCGTCGAGCGGCAGCGTATTGCCACGACGGACATCGGTCGCAACGGAGAGAGTGTCGTAGTCCTTGAACAGCGCCACGCATTTTTCCGCAGGGAAAACGGAGGGACTTACGGACAGCGACGCCTCGAACGCCAAGGGGCGGCTTTGTATGAGCGTGTCGTAAGCAGCTTTGAGTTGCGCGCCGGCAAGACCATAATTCTCCAGCAATGCGAGGACTGCCTGCGCGAGCTGGTTGTCGCGTTCGCCGGAAATATACTCACGGAAGGATTTCAGAACCTGGCTCTGAAATTTCTGCCGCGCGTGGATCGTGCATTTATATTCGTAGACGGTGGCTTTCGTCAGCGTCTTGGTCGCGGGGTCCACCGTCACCTTTACGCCGTCGGTGCCCTGATTGGTCGACTTGAGATGCGAATGGTCGATCTTTTCGTCGCCTGTCTTCCCTTTGCCGGCCGCTACCCAGCAGATGATCTCGAACAGCAGGCCGTCGCGATGCTCGATGCCTTTATCCGTCGTGGGGTGAAGATCCTTTTCCAAGGTCGCCTTCAGTTTCGCAGTGATCTTTGGCGCACCGAGTTGCGTACCCTCCAGGATCAAGGCTGCGTGGAAGGCTTGCCCGACCAAAACTAACGCCACCAAATGGGCAAGCTCGTCAGGGCCATCGACGACCCATTGCTCTCCCTCGCATTGGGGAAGCGCGGACATCGGATTCAAGGTCAACGGCATGGTTCAATCAGGTCCCAAGCAACATTCGAAAATCGTCGACGCCATGATCTCGCATCGCTTGGATCGCAGCGATCCGGGTTTTTCGATCCGTTTTGGTATCTTCGACGAACCGGGTGCTCCGCAACCCCGCAACGTGACTATCGCTCATCTCGTGGTGAAGCGCACCCGCGATGACGGCTGCAAGATACCAGTCGAACCGTATCAAACGGGCGTCCTGCGCGATTGCGAGATAGGTGCTCGCCTCAGCATCCGAGCCTAGAGCGGACGCATTGACGACGAAGCTATCGTCGCGGCGATCGCCGAAGCCGAGACCTTCATGTCGATCGAGAGCATCTCGCTCCGAAACATCGATCTGAACCGTCCCTGAGCGGTCGTAAAATCCTTCGATGCTGGACCTTTCTCTTGGGTCGGCTGCAGAACGGCGGCTATCTCCATGGCGGCAACTAATACCGGCCCATCCGCTCCCGGCCCCATCCCGGACGTAACAGTCTAGCTGAGGAAATGCCAAAAAGTCCGGCGCTTCGTACTTTGCCCGATTCTCAATTGCCTCCCATAAAAGCCATCGACGGCGGCAACAGCGTCGGCACTCGCTTCACTCCGTTCACCCAGGCATCAACCATGTCGGCCCATTCCTGGAGCATGTGCCGGCGCTGCGGTTCATATTCCGCCTTGTTGTAGACGCCGCGCGATGAGCGACCGTCTTCATGGGCGAGGCACTTCTCGATCCAGTCGCTGTTGAAGCCCATCTCGTTCAGGAGCGTCGAGCCGGTCCGGCGCAGGTCGTGAACCGTGAACGGCTCCAGCGGCAGCCCCTCCGTCTTCGCTCGCGCCACGACGGCCGTGGTCACGCGATTAAAGGTCGCCCGCGACATGGGGGCGTCGGCGTCATAGCGGGACGGCAGCAGGAAGCGCGAGTTTCCGGCGCAGGTCTTAAGCGCAATCAGGATGTCGAGCGACTGTTGCGACAGATAGACGTTGTGGGCCTTCGACCGCTTCATGCGCTCCTTCGGAATGTTCCAGACGGCGTTCTCGAAATCGACTTCGTCCCAGACCGCGTCCTGCAGCTCGCTCTTGCGCACCATGGTGAGCAGGATCAGACGCAAGCCAAGACGGATCGTCGGCAGGGTCGGCACATGCTCGATCTGCTGCAGCATAATCTTGATCTCGGTCGGCGACAGCGCGCGGTCCTTCGGCTGGAAGGTCGCGATCGAGGCCGGCCCGACCTCGTCGGCCGGGTTCGGCACCTTCTCGCCGTGCAGGATGGCGAAGGCGAAGATCTGTTTGACGATGCCGCGGGCGTGGATGGCAGTCGCCGGCGCGCCGCGCTCTTTCACCTTGGCGCAGAGCTGTCGCAGATCGTCCGGCGTCACCTCGGTCAGAAGGCGGTTCTTCCAGGCGGGGAGAATGTCGCGATCGAGGATCGCCTTGCGCATCGACCGGGTGCTTTCCGCCATCCGCGCTTCCTTGATCCATAAGGCGCTCACCGCACCGAAGCTGCGCTCCATCGCTTTGCGCCGCTTGTCGCGCTGCTTCTCGTGCGCGGGAGAAAGCCCCTCCGCCACCTGCTTGCGGGCGGCGATGCAGCGCTCGCGGGCTTCGGCGAGCGTGAGGCCATCGGCGCCATAGCGGCCGATCGTCAGCGTCTCCCGGCGACCGTTCAAACGGTAGTCGTACCGGAAAGTGATTTGGCCTGTCGTGGCGACGGAAACGTACATACCGTCACGGTCGGCCACCTTGTATATTTTATCCTTTGGTTTCAGCCTCTTGATGGCCATATCGGTGAGCATGGGGACGGCCTCGTTGACGATCCAAAGCGCCTTTTCGAGCCCCAATTTTACCGTCAAATCCGATACCGTCAATCAACACGAATAATCGTTATAAAACAGCGTACTAACTTGTTTTTCCGTGGGCTGCTTCCATTTTTGGCCTGACGGTAGGGCAAAAATCCGGCAGACGGCGAAAAACGCATACCGTCGTGCGCACCGTCAGAGTCCATCGCTTCAAGGCGATAGGCTCCGATAGTGAACACTTGACTTTTTCTTTGATTTCAGCTAGTTATGATGATGCTGCGATAGTTCGCGAAACGCCGCGAACCACATCATTTCATTCCCACTCGATGGTCCCCGGGGGCTTCGACGTCACGTCGTAGACCACGCGGTTGACGCCATTCACCTCGTTGATAATGCGGGTGGCGGTGCGGCCGAGGAAGGTCATGTCGAAGGGGTAGAAGTCGGCGGTCATACCGTCCACCGAGGTGACGGCGCGCAGCGCCAGCACGTGGTCGTAGGTGCGGCCGTCGCCCATCACGCCCACGGTGCGCACGGGCAGGAGCACGGCGAAGGCCTGCCAGATCACGTCGTAGAGGCCGGCGTAGCGGATTTCTTCGAGATAGATGGCGTCGGCCTTGCGCAGGATGTCGAGCTTCTCCTGCGTGACCGCGCCGGGGCAGCGGATGGCGAGGCCGGGGCCGGGGAAGGGGTGGCGGCCGACGAAGCTCTCCGGCAGGCCGAGCTCCCGGCCGAGCGCGCGTACCTCGTCCTTGAACAGGTCGCGCAGGGGCTCCACCAGCTTCATGTTCATGCGGTCGGGCAGGCCGCCCACATTGTGGTGGCTCTTGATGGTGACGGAGGGGCCGCCGGCGAAGGAGACGCTCTCGATCACATCCGGATAGAGCGTGCCCTGGGCGAGGAAATCGGCGCCGCCCACCTTCTTGGCCTCGGCGTCGAACACGTCGATGAAGAGCCGGCCGATGGTCTTGCGCTTCACTTCCGGGTCTTCGACGCCCTCCAGCTCCTTCAGGAACAGGTCGGCGGCGTTCACATGGACGAGGGGGATGTTGTAGTGGCCGCGGAAGAGCGAGACCACCTCGTCCGCCTCGGCCTGGCGCATCAGGCCGTGGTCGACGAACACGCAGGTGAGCTGGTCGCCGATTGCCTCATGGATGAGCACCGCCGCGACGGAGGAATCCACCCCGCCGGAGAGGCCGCAGATGACCCGGCCGGTGCCCACCTGCTCGCGGATGCGGGCGATGGCGCGCTCGCGGAAGGCGCCCATGGTCCAGGTGCCTTCGAGGCCCGCCACCTTGCGCACGAAATTGGAAAGGAGGCGCGCGCCGTCCGGCGTATGCACCACCTCCGGGTGGAACTGCACGCCGTAATAATTGCGCGACACGTCGGCGATGGCGGCGAAGGGGGCGTTCTCGGAGGTGGCCACCACCTCGAAGCCCTCGGGCAGGCGGGTCACACGGTCGCCGTGGCTCATCCACACGGTGTGGCGCTCGCCGGGGCGCCAGACGCCGTCGAAGAGCGGCACGGACTTCTGAACCGTCACCTCGGCGCGGCCGAACTCGCGGTGATGGCCCGCCTCCACCGCGCCGCCGAGCTGCGCCGCCATGCACTGCTCGCCATAGCAGATGCCCAGCACCGGCACGCCCGCCCCGAACGCCGCGTCCGGCGCCTTGGGGCTCTGCCCCTCGATCACCGAGGCGGGACCGCCGGAGAGGATGATGGCCCTGGGCTTGAGGCGGGCGATGGCCTCCTCCGCCTTCTGGAACGGCACCACCTCGGAATAGACCCCGTCCTCGCGCACCCGCCGGGCGATGAGCTGCGTCACCTGGCTGCCGAAATCGATGATGAGGACGGTGTCCTGGGAGGTGGCGGGCGCGGCGGTCATGGGCAAGCCTTGGGCGAGAGGGCGGTTTCGGCCCTTCCTTTAGCCGCAAAGCGACGATTCCAAAAGTCAAGCGCCGCGCAGGGCTCGTATGAGCCCGCGGCTCGGCTCTAGATGCGCGTCCAGAACGGCTCGCAACCGGCGGGCGCGTTCACGGCACCGGAATGGCGGCGCTTCAGCTCGGTGCAGGCAAATTCCCGGGCCTGTTCGGGGAGGCGGGAATTGATGGCGGTGCCGATCTCGTCATAGGGCTCGCCGGAGGCATAGACATAAAAGGCCCAGTAGCCGCCGACGAGGACGACCACGAGGAGCAGCAGGCGGATGAGACCCATGGCGCGACGCCTTCTCCTTCACCCGTGCGCGTCACGGGCAAGGCGGGAACGCCGGAGCTGCGGTGAAGGTTCACGCCGGGCCGCTGGGCGGGAGCGGAGCGCCACAGGGGGGCGAGGGGGGAGCAGAAGGCGAGCATGAGGAAGAGGGGGATGGCCGCGACGATGCCGTAGATTGCTGCCGCAAAGCAAATGTTGGCATCGAAATTCGTCTTTCGGAATTCCTCAGGCGTCATGTAAATCGTGTGCCTTGCGGCACCATACGGTGGGCCTTTTTGATATGTGGCCCGCGTGTCGTTCTGAATCTCCCGCTGCGTCCTGAATATTGCGCCCCAGCACAAGGGAACTGTGATAGGAACGCAAAAGACCCAGACAATTAACCAGATCGTGGTGCCGTTCTTGTCGATGACCCAACCAGGGCAGTAGGTCCGGCTGGAATCGACCCATGTCAGAATGCCGATCTCGGTGCCGAGGACCAGGAGACAGCCAAGCGCAGCCAGCCGCGTCACCTTCAGCTGGAACTTCGGTGTCAGCTTGGGAAACGGGTTCCAGTCTTCGCTGTAGCTCGGCATGGCGCGTCTCCGCGGGACATAGGCGCCCGCCTCACCCCGCCCGCTTCATCACGCTCACGAAGAAGCCGTCCGTGCCGGTGCGGCGCGGGGTCATCAGCAGGCCCTCGCGGCTGGCCAGCGCCGCTTCCGCCAGCGCGGGGCCGGAGGCGCCCAGCGCCAGCACGGCCTCGGTGGGGGAGATGGGGGAGAAGTCCTCGCGCTTGTTAAGGAGGGCGCGCACCTGGGCGCCGTTCTCCTCGTCCAGCAGAGAGCAGGTGACATAGGCCAGCCGGCCGCCGGGGCGGACATAGTGAGCGGCCTGTTCCAGGATCTTGGCCTGCTCGGCGGTGCGCTGGGCGAGGGCGCCGGGGCGCACGCGCCATTTGGCGTCGGGGTTGCGCCGCCAGGTGCCCGTGCCGGTGCAGGGGGCGTCCACCAGAACGAGGTCCATCTTGCCTTCGAGGTCGTGCAGCACGTCCTCGGCGCCACGTGGGCTCCTCACCTGCACATTGCGAACGCCGGCGCGGGCGAGGCGCTCGTGCATGGGCTTCAGGCGGCGGATGTCGCTGTCATGGGCGTAGATCTGGCCCTTGTTGTCCATGAGCGCGGCGAATTCCAAGGTCTTGCCGCCGGCGCCGGCGCACAGATCCAGCACCTGACCGCCGGGGAGGGGGCGGGCGAGAATGGCGGCAAGCTGGGAGCCCTCGTCCTGCACCTCGATCTCCCCACGCAGGAAGGCGGGCTCGGCGTTGACCGGAGGCGCCTTGCCTTCGGAATCGAGCTTGATGCGCAAGGCGAGCGGCGAGAAACGGCAGGGCTCGGGATGAAGGTGGGAAAGCTCCGCCTTCACCGCCTCGGGCTCGCCCTTCAGCGTGTTGATGCGCAGGTCCAGCGGCGCACGGGCGGCCAGCGCCGCGCCTTCCTCGACCGCGCTGTCGCCGAACACATGCCGCAGCGAGGCGTGCAGCCACTGGGGATAGTCGCCGCGCACGAAGGGGGGCGCGCCCTGAAGGCTCGGATCGGCGAGGCGGCTGCGCTCGGCCTCCGACAGGGGCGCAGGGGCGAAGCGGCCGCCGTCGGCAAGGGCGGCAATGGCGTCAACCGACAGGCCGCGCATGAGCACCAGCATGCCGAGCACGAGGGCGCGCGGCTCTTCCGACCCCATCACATGGGCGGCGGAGGCGCGCCGGCGCAGGGTGTCGTAGAGGATGCCAGCGATGGCCGCGCGGTCGCCCGATCCGGCGAAGCGGTGGGAGAGGCCCCAGTCCTTCAGCGCATCTGCGGCGGGGCGGCGGCGCGCGGAGAGGTCGGCGAGGATTTCGATGGCGGCGGAAAGGCGGGCGGCAGGGGTCACGGCGGCTCTTCTGGTTGTCGGATCAGGCCTGCGGCGCGGCGGGGGCAAGCCCTTCCGCGGTCAGCTGCCGGGCGAACTGGTCCAGGGCGCGGGCCAGCTTCTCGTCGATGATGTGGAGATATTCGGTCCAGTCGGCATAGCCGGTCAGCTCGGCCTTGCCGTCGCTGATGCCGCGAAGTCCGAGGAGGGGCACACCGTGGCGGCGGGCGGCGCGCAGCACGGCGAAGGTTTCCATGTCCACCATATCCTCGGGAATCGCGTCATAGGCCGCGCCCGAGATGATGGCCCCGCCGGTGGAGAGGGAGGCTTCCGGCACGCCGGCGATGCGGTGGGGCAGCTCCACCACCACCGGCTCGTCAAGGAAGGGCGTCTTGCCGCGTTCGAAGCCGAGCGCCGAGGCATCCATGTCGCGATAGGCGACCCGGGCGACCTGATAGACTTCCGCGTGATCGAGCCGCCGCGAGCCGGCCGACCCCAGCGTCACCACCAGGTCCGGATGACGGCCCTGATGGTGCAGGATGGCGAGCGCCCGCGCCGTCTCCACGGCCGCCTCCACCGGGCCGACGCCGGTGATGAGCGGGTCGATGCGGGCCTTCAGGTGCTCTCCGTATTCCTGGCTGGTCGCCATGACGAAGAGCACGTCATGGCCGCCGAAGGCGAGGACGTGGCGGGCGGGATCGGTCATCGCAAGTTCCAGTGGGGCGCCCGGCCGGGCGCCCGGTCTGCAAAGACCTCAACTCCTCGGCTGCCGCGGCCCGCCTGTCAACCGCCCCGCTTTCAGATGTTGAGGAGGATGGCGAAGGCGAACAGAACCCACATCAGGGTCAGCACGGCAAGGCTCGCAAGATCGAGGCTGACCCCGCCGATGCCGCGCTCGGCCCGCAGCTTGGGGGAGAGCATCTGGGGGAAGGCGGCGGCGAGGCGCAGCAGCACGAAGATCCAGGCCAGCACCACGAAGGCCACGTCCGCCTTGCGGGTGAACAGGGCGAGGCAGGTCAGGGTGTAGAACAGCACGGCGGCAAGGCCGGCGCGCAATCCGTCCGCCGTCACCTCGGTGGAGCGCACGGCGCGCAGCAGCACGGCGAGCACCAGGGCCACGTGGACGAAAAGCGGGAGAAGGATCATCTGAACGGTCATGAATGCCTCCGGGGAGCGCGGCCTGGCATCGTGTTCGCCAAGCGCGAGCGCTGCCACAGGCGGAACCGCCGGCGCGTCCGTTCGTTCCCTCGCTGCATTCTTTCCCGTGGCGCGTCTCTCTGAGGGCGGTCTCGGCGGGCGAATGCATCGGCGCGCGGCGTCCCGTCCTGGCACGGCCACGCGGCCGCGCGGAGGCGTCGGACATGAGCCATCAGCAGGATATCCGGGAGTTGCGGCGCAAGGTCGAATCCGGCCGCGCCCCGCGTCCCTTCTTCACCCGCGTGTCGCAGGCGGTCTCGCGCTATGCGGGCAAGCCCGCCACCTTCATCATCGCCGTTCTGGTGCTTGTGGTTTGGGGACTCACGGGGCCGATCTTCGGCTTCAACGACACATGGCAGCTGGTCATCAACACCTCCACCAGCATCGTCACCTTTCTCATGGTCTTCCTCATCCAGAACAGTCAGAACCGCGACACGGCCGCGCTCCAGATCAAGCTGGACGAGTTGATCGCCCGCCTGGAAGGCCCCCGCGAGAGCCTGCTCGACCTCGAGGACCTCGACGAGGAGGTGCTGGAGCGCCTCCGGCTGGAATATGCGCTGCTCGCCGACAAGGCGCGCGAGAACGGGGACAGAAGGGGGCGGGTGCCCCTCTCCGAGGCGCCCCAGTGCGATCCCGGTCAGGGGAGGACCGAAGGCGCGCCTGCGGCCGGCTGAGCCTTCTGTTCAGAGTGCCGCGACGGCAAACGCCTCGGGCGGCGCTCCGGCGCGCATCCGCGCCGCCATGGTCTCGTAGGCGCTCTCGATGTGGCGGGCATAAAGGTCCACGGCGAACAGCGGCGAGGCGGGCAACCCCGCCTGGAGGCGGGCGCGCACCTCGGCAAGCGCTGCGGGATCACGGGCGAGCGAAACGGCGAGCGCCTCGAACGCTGCGGGCGTGGTGGTCGCGAGATCGCCCAGGCCCATCTGCCGCATGAGGCTGTCCGCCACCCGCGAGGCGAAGGAGCGTCCGGTGCGCGTCACGATGGGCACCCCGCGCCGCAGCGCATCGCTGGCGGTGGTGTGGGCGGTGTAGGGGAAGGTGTCGAGGAAGAGGTCCGCATGGCCGATGCGGGCGAGATGCTCCTTCAGCGGCACGCGCGGCGCGAACACGAGCCGCGACGGGTCGAGCCCGCGCCGCGCGGCTTCCCGGCGCAGATTGTCGTCTGTGCCCGCCCGCCCCTCCAGCAGCCAGAGCACCGATCCCGGCACGGCGGCGAGAATGCGGGCGAAGCTGGAGAAGGTCTCCGGGTCAAGCTTCCAGGCGGCGTTAAAGGAGACGAACACGAAGGCGTCTTCGGGCAGCCCGCAGGCGGCGCGTCCCGGCGGCTCGGCGACGGGCAGGTCGGGATCGTTCGGCTGGTAGCAGTGCGGCAGCTGGACGATCTTTTCGCTGTAGAAGGGCGCATCCGCGAAGGGCAGCACCACCGGATCGCCGATCACGTAGTCGAAAAAGCTGGCTCCGCTGGTGCCGGGATAGCCGAGGAAGCCCACCTGCACAGGCGCCGGGCGGTGGGCGAACAGGGCCATGCGCTCGCCCTGTGTGTGGCCCATAAGGTCGACGGCGATGTCGATACCGAGCCCGGCCATCTGTCGGGCGATGTCCTCGGTGCTCGCCTTCTCCACATCGAGGAAGCGGTCCACCGCCCCCTTCACCCGCGCCCGCTCGGGCGAGCCGTCGTCCGGACCGATGGAGACGGCGGTGATCTCGAACCGGCTGCGGTCGTGCCGCTCCAGCAGGCCGGCTATGAGGTGGGTGGTGGGATGGATGCGGAAGTCGGCCGAGACGTAGGCCACGCGGATCGGGCCCGTGGCCGCGCGCCGGGCGGAGTGATCGAAAACGAGCGGCCGTGCGGGCGTCTTCTCCGCCTCCACCCAGCGCCGTGCCCCGGGGAGATGCATCGCGGGGTCGTCCAGATAGAGCGTGAGGAAGGGAATGGAGGGCGCGCTCTGGCCGATGGCGCCGAGCCGCAGGTTTTCCAGAAGCCGCGCGTGGCCGCGCCAGTCGCAGGTGGCGCGGCGGCCGGGAAACAGCACGTTGGCGGCGAGCGGCAGGGTCGGGTCGCGCGCGAAGGCCTCGCCCATGGCCGCGACTTCCTCGGCCGAGCGCTTCAGCGCGCCGTAAGCGAGGGCGAGATTGTAATGGAGCTTGGGATCTTCCGGCCGCCGCGCCAGCGCCTTGCGATAGAGCTCGATGGCCTCCGCCTCGCGGCCCTGCCGGGCGCGGCAGATGCCGAGCAGCTGGATGACGTCGGCATGATCCGGGACGGACTTCAGGATCTTGCGATAGGCCCGCGCCGCGTCCTCATACTGCTCGCGCAACTGGAGCTGGTAGCCGTCATAAAGCAGCTTCGCGAGGGGCGGGGGGAGCGGAGGGGGCTGGGACATGGTCTCGGTCGGCTGGGCTCTGCAAGTCGGCTGGGCTCTGCAAGTCGGCTGGGCGCAGCCAGCGCGAAGGGGAGGCGTTGCGCGCCTCTAGCATGCGGGCGCCGATGGCGATAGGCAGGGGCTGGCGCGCCCGGCCGCCACGCCGGCCACCGACCGATCTTCTGGAGGAACCCCATGCCGCTTTATGCCCTCGACGGCATCGCCCCGGAGCTGCCCGCCTCCGGCAATTTCTGGATCGCCCCCACCGCCGTCCTCATCGGCCGGGTGATCGTGAAGGAGGGCGCGAGCATCTGGTTCGGCGCGGTGCTGCGCGGCGACAATGAGCCCATCGTTGTCGGCGAGGGCACGAACATCCAGGAGAACTGCGTTCTCCACACCGACCCCGGCTATCCCATGACGCTCGGCCCCAAGGCCACCATTGGCCATAATGTGACGCTGCATGGCTGCACGGTGGGGGAGGGGGCGCTGGTGGGCATGGGCGCGACCGTGCTGAACGGCGCGGTCATCGGCGATCACTGCCTCGTCGGCTCCATGGCCCTCGTGACCGAGGGCAAGACCTTCGAGCCCTATTCGCTCATTGTCGGCGCTCCGGCCAAGGTCGCCCGCACGCTGGACGAGGCGGCGGCCGAGCGGCTGATCGCGACGGCGGCCGGCTACCAGCACCGCTGGCCCCAGTATGCGGCCGGCCTCAAGCGCATCGACTGAGGGTCCGCCGTATTTCAATGCAAAACGGGCCGGAACCGCGGCGTCGGTTCCGGCCCGTTTTCGTCTCGCTGAGGCAGAAGCCGGCGAGGCGACCCTTTGAAGGTCAAGCTGTCAGCGGCCGGTGCCCACCACCGGCGGCACCCTCGTCTCGCCGAGGGACACCCACTGGGAGGGGTCCTCCTTGGACTGGCGCTTGACGAAGCGATAGCCCGTGTCGGTCCAGGTGTGGATGTCGGCTTCCTGGTTGTCGAGGATGAGGTCGCCCTTGTCGGTGATGACGGTGAGCACGGCGTGGCCGTCGCCTTCGTGGTCGCGCACCACCGTGATGAGCAGAACCGAAGTCGGCCAGCCGGCGTTGATGAGGCGGCGGCGCTTTTCGAGCACATAGTCCTCGCAATCACCGCGGCCGTCGTCGGGATAGGCCCAGCGCTCGGTCTCGCCGTAATGGTCGAGGTCAGTTTCGGGCTGGACCACTTCGTTGACGGTGCGATTGACGCGCTCAAGCTCGGCCTTGTGCTCGGCATCGAGCCGGATCGCGGGCATGAGGGGACCGGCGGCGCGGCAGTCGGCGCCGTTCTCGGCGCAGAAACGGACATAGCCGGACGGGGCGGAGGTGTAGCGCCCATCCGCGAGGTGGCGCGGCGCGAAGGCGGCGGCGAGGTTTGCGAGACGGAGCTGCCCGCGGGCGTCCTGCGCGGCGGCGGGGACGCTTGCGCCCAGAAGCGCGACCCATGCGGCCAGCGCCAGAGGAAGGCTGAGGAGCGAAACGCGCTTCGACATTGCCGGGGGTCCGAGCGGAGTTAACAAAAAGATAATGCCTCAAGCCGCCGGGCTTGGCTCCGTCAACCTTCTGTTAACCTTAACAGCCCGGTTTCAAAATACCTCCCGATTTTGCGATCCTTTTGGGCTGTTGCACCGCCGCCACCCCGGCACGCGCGACGCGACACTATTGCGCTTGGCGCGTCCCTCGACCGATGCTAGTGACTGACGCGTCAGTCATAGCGAGGCGCCCATGGCGCGAAGCCCTTCGGACCCACGCGAGACCGCGCCCGCGCCACAGGCCCGGCGGCGGCGCGCGCCGGTCATGGACAAGGGCGAGCGGCGCCGCTCCATCCTCGATGCGGCGCTGGCGGAGTTCGCGGCCCACGGCTTTGCCGGCACGCGGCTGGACGATGTGGCGCGCCGGGCCGGCGTCGCCAAGGGCACGCTCTATCTCTACTTCTCCGACAAGGAGGCCCTGTTCCGCGGGCTGGTGCAGGAGACGCTGTCTCCCGTCCTCGTCGATGCCGGCGGCATGGTGGCGCTGTTTCCGGGAACGACCCGCGAGCTTCTGGACCTTCTCATCGAGCTGCTCGCCCAGCGCGTGCTGGAAACGCCGGCACAGGCGCTGGTGCGCCTGATGATCGCCGAGGGGCCGCGCTTTCCGGAGCTTGCCGCTTATTATCACCGGGAAGTGGTGGTGCGCGGCCTCGCCCTCATCCGCGCCATCGTCGCGCGGGGCATCGCCCGCGGCGAGATCGACAGCGACATTCCCGCCCGCTTCCCCCAGCTCGTCATCGCCCCGGCCATCGTCGCGGTGGTGTGGAACAGCATGTTCGGTGCCTTCGATCCCCTCGACGTGCGCCAGTTCCTCGCCGCCCATCGCGACATGATCCTGCGCGGCCTTGGATGGAGAGAGACGTGACCCGCGCTCCCGCATTGTGCACCATGCTAGTCCGTGCCCTTGCCCGTGCCCTCGCCCTCGCCGCCGCGCTCGGCCTCGCAGGTTGCAACGGCGACGGGGCAGGCGGCTTCTCCGGCTATGTGGAGGGGGATCTGGTGTTCATCGGTCCCACCGAGGCAGGGCGCGTCACCGCGCTCCTGGTGGAGGAGGGGGCGCAGGTGAAGGCCGGGCAGGTGCTGGCGAAGGTGGAGGACGATCTCCAGACCGCCGACCGGGACGCTGCCGCCGCCCAGCTCAAGGAGGCCGAGGCCCGCCTCGCCAATGCCCGCTCGCCCCTCCAGCGGCCGGAGGAGGTCGCGGTGCTGGAAGCCTCGGAGCGGCGCGCCGCCGCCGCCCTCGACCTCTCCCGCATCGAGCTGAACCGCCAGAAGACGCTGGTGCCCAAGGGCGCGTCGTCCCAGGCCAATCTCGATTCCGCCCAGCACCAGTACGACCAGAACCAGGCCGCCCTCGACGAGGCGCAACGCCGCATCGCGGCCGCCCGCATCGCCTCGCGCAACCAGGACATCGACGCCGCCGAGCAGGCCGCGCAGGCGGCGAAGGCCAACCTCGCCGCCGCCCAGATCCGGCTCGACCGCCGCACGGTGAAGGCCCCGGCCGACGGTCCCGTGCAGACCGTCTATTACCGGCCGGGCGAGATGGTGCCGGAGGGCCGGCCCATCGTCTCCGTGCTGCCGCCGGGGCTGGTGAAGGTGCGTTTCTTCGTGCCGGAGGCGCAATTGCCGAAGGTCAAGGCCGGTGCACCGGTCACCGTCACCTGCGACGGCTGCGCGCCGTTCACCGCCAAGGTGTCCTTCATCGCGGCGCAGGCTGAATATACCCCGCCGGTGATCTACAGCCGCGAGGAGCGCTCCAAGCTCGTCTACATGGTGGAAGCGCGGCCCGACGATCCCGCCAAGGCGAAGCCCGGCCAGCCGGTGAACGTGACGCTCGGAGCCGCGCCGTGAGCACGGCGGCGGCGCCGGTGCTCGATCCGGATGTGGTGATCGAGGTGGAGGGCCTCTCCAAGAGCTTCGGCGGGCATCGTGTGGTGGACAATCTCACCATGCGGGTGCGGCGCGGGCAGATCTACGGCTTCCTCGGCCCCAACGGTTCGGGCAAGACCACCACCATCCGCATGCTGTGCGGGCTGCTGACCCCGGACGCGGGCCGGGGCACCTGTCTCGGCATGGACATCCTCACCGAGTCCCGCGCCATCCGCGAGCACGTGGGCTACATGACCCAGCGCTTCTCGCTCTATCAGGACCTCTCGGTCCGTGAAAATCTGGAATTCGTCGCGCGGCTCTACGGCGTCCCCCAGCCGGAGGCTGCGGCGACGCAGGCGCTGCAGCGGCTCGGGCTTGAAGGGCGGGGCAAGCAGCTTGCTGGCGCGCTTTCGGGCGGCTGGAAGCAGCGACTTGCGCTCGGCGCCTGCATCCTGCCCGGACCCGACCTCCTGTTGCTGGACGAGCCCACCGCCGGCGTCGACCCGCAGGCGCGGCGCGAATTCTGGGAGCAGATCCACGACCTCGCCGCCGAGGGCCTCACCGTGCTGGTCTCCACCCATTACATGGACGAGGCGGAGCGCTGCCACGAGATTGCGTACATCGCCTATGGCAAGCTGCTCGCCCAAGGCACGGTGCAATCGGTCATCGCCGCCGCCGGCCTCACCACCGTGACGGTGGAGGTGAAGGGTGAGGCGGGACAGGAGGCCGGGCGCATCGCCCGTGACCTCGCCCGCGACCTGTCCCAGCGCGCGGGGGTGGACATGGTGGCGCCCTTCGGCACGGCCCTGCACATCTCCGGCCGTGACGGCGCGGCGCTGGAGGCGGCCCTCGCGCCTTTCCGCTCGGACGAGCGCCTCGCTTTCCGCGCCGATGCGCCGACGCTGGAGGACGTGTTCATCGACCTGATGCGCCGCTCCAAGGACGAGCTGCGATGAGCGCCCGCGCCGCGCGGGGCGGCTTCCTGACGCGCGTCGGCGCCATGATCGTGAAGGAGTTCATCCAGCTCCGCCGCGACCGGGTGACGTTCGCGACGATGATCATGATCCCGCTGCTGCAGCTGATCCTGTTCGGCTATGCCATCAACACCACGCCGCGCAACCTGCCCACCGCCGTCTTCACCCACGAGAACAACGAGGTGAGCCGCGCCATCCTCGCCGCCCTGCGCAACACCGCCTTCTTCGCCTTCGTGCGCGAGGTGAAGAGCGCGGAGGATGCCGAGCACATGATCCGCTCGGGCGAAGTGCTGTTCTTCGTGGAGATTCCGGCGGGGTTCGAGCGGTCGCTGCGGCGGGGGGAGACGCCCCTGCTTCTCGTGGCGGCGGATGCCACCGATCCCGTCGGCTCGGCGAACGCGCTGGCCGCGCTTGCCGGCGTCGTCAATTCGGCCCTCGTGCGCGAGCGGTTCGTGGATGCGCCGGGCAACGCCGCGTTCGAGATCGTCCAGCACCGCCGCTACAACCCCGCCGGCACCAGCCAGCTCAACATCGTGCCCGGCCTGCTCGGCACCATCCTCACCATGACCATGCTGATCTTCACCGCCCTTTCGGTGACGCGCGAGATCGAGCGGGGGACCATGGAGAGCCTCCTCTCCATGCCCATTCACCCGGTGGAGATCATGCTGGGCAAGATCACGCCCTATGTGCTGGTGGGCATCCTGCAGGCGCTGCTCATCATGGGCGCGGGGATGATTCTCTTCGGCGTGCCGCTGGAGGGCAGCGCGATCCTGCTGGCAGTGGCGACGCTGCTGTTCATCGTCGTCAACCTGTCCATCGGCTACACCTTCTCCACCCTGGCGCAGAACCAGCTCCAGGCGGTGCAGATGTCGTTCATGTTCTTCCTGCCCTCCATCCTGCTGTCGGGCTTCATGTTTCCGTTCTCGGGCATGCCGCTCTGGGCGCAATGGATCGGCGAGGGGCTGCCGCTCACCCATTATCTCAGGATGGTACGCGGCATCCTTCTGAAAGGGTCCGGCTTCTCCGACCTGACCACCGATGCGGGCGCGCTGGTGGTGCTGATGCTGGTCGCAATGGCCATAGCCGTGGCGAGATTCCGGCAAACTCTGGACTAAAAGCCGTGCGGCATGTGGCCGCGAAGTTTTGGCGCTTGCCGGAAACCGGGCTGTGGAAAATAGTGGCCCTTCTGGCGGAGCCTGGAGGCGTTCCAGGCTCGCGCGTCCAGCGTTTGCACGATGGCTATGCGACCCGATGTCCGCTGCATTGCGGCGATGGGCTTGGCGACTTGCGACGGCCCGCCACAGCGCACATCCGTATTTCGCCGGGCATAGCCTTTGACATGCGTCAAGGTGAAAAACGGTCCTAGGGCGTTGTTCTGCGTCCTAGTCCCCCGGGTGTAGTTGTGCGCTCCGGCGTGAAGGGTCCACAGATGACAACATTGCAAGCTCCAATCCAGCCCCCGGCGAAGTCGTTGAGGTGGGGTGAGGGCGCTCTCATCGGGGTGTTCTCCCTCTTCGCCCTTTTCTCGATCGTCGTGGCGGCGAAGGCCTACACGCCGGAATACGCGTTCCACGCCTACCTGTTCGCCGCGGCGAGCATCGCGGCGGTGTTCGCCATCGGCAACCGCTACATGAACCGCTCGGCCGGCTCGGTGCCGCAGTTCATCGATGGCAAGCCCAACTACAACATGGACGTGGTGAAGTTCGGCACCATCGCCGCGGTGGTCTGGGGCATCGCCGGCTTCCTCGTCGGCGTCATCGCCGCGCTGGAACTCGCCTTCCCGGCCGTCAATCTCGACTTGTCCTGGATTTCGTTCGGCCGGCTGCGGCCACTGCACACCTCGGCGGTGATCTTCGCCTTCGGCGGCAACGTGCTGATCGCCACCTCTTTCTACGTGGTGCAGCGGACCTCGCGCGCGCGCCTCGCCGGCGACCTCGCCCCCTGGTTCGTGATGCTGGGCTACAATTTCTTCATCGTCATCGCCGGCACGGGCTACCTTCTGGGTATTACCCAGGGCAAGGAATACGCCGAGCCCGAGTGGTATTCGGACCTGTTCCTGACGGTGATCTGGGTCACGTATCTCCTGGTGTTTCTCGTGACCGTGCTGAAGCGGACCGAGCCGCATATCTATGTGGCCAACTGGTTCTATCTCGCCTTCATCATCACCATCGCGGTTCTGCATCTCGGCAACAACGCCACGATCCCGGTATCGGTCTTCTCGCCGAAGTCCTACATCTTGTGGTCGGGCGTGCAGGACGCCATGTTCCAGTGGTGGTACGGGCATAACGCGGTGGGCTTCTTCCTGACCGCCGGCTTCCTCGCCCTGATGTACTATTTCATCCCGAAGCGTGCCGAGCGGCCGGTCTATTCCTACCGGCTGTCCATCGTGCACTTCTGGGCGCTGATCTTCATCTACATCTGGGCCGGCCCGCATCACCTGCACTACACGGCGCTGCCGGACTGGGCGCAGACGCTGGGCATGACCTTCTCGGTGATCCTGTGGATGCCCTCCTGGGGCGGCATGATCAACGGCCTCATGACGCTCTCGGGCGCCTGGGACAAGCTGCGCACCGATCCCGTCATCCGCATGATGGTGGTGGCCGTGGCCTTCTACGGCATGTCCACCTTTGAAGGCCCGATGATGTCGATCCGGGCGGTGAATTCGCTCAGCCACTACACCGAATGGACGATCGGCCACGTGCATTCGGGCGCGCTGGGCTGGGTCGCCTACATCTCCTTCGGCGCCATCTATTGCCTGGTGCCCTGGCTCTGGAACAAGCGCGAAATGTATTCGGTCAAGGCCATCAACTGGCACTTCTGGGTCTCGACCCTGGGCATCGTGCTCTACATCTCTTCGATGTGGGTCGCGGGCATCCTGCAGGGCCTCATGTGGCGCGCCTACACGCAGCTGGGCTTCCTCGAATACTCGTTCATCGAAACGGTCGAGGCGATGCACCCGCTCTACGTGATCCGCGCCCTAGGCGGCATCCTCTTCCTCGCCGGCGCGCTCGTCATGGCGTGGAACGTCTGGAAGACCATCACCACCCCCCAGACCGCAGCCGAGCGCGAGCTCGCCCTGCAGGCGGCCGAGTGAGGAGGCGAGCATGGCGACCCAAGGCACCTCCATCTGGTCCAAGCACCAGATCTTCGAGAAGCACTCCTACTGGCTGATGCTCGGCATCCTGGTGATGATCTCCATCGGCGGCCTCGTCGAGATCGCTCCGCTCTTCTACCTGAAGAGCACGATCGAGACGGTGGAGGGCATGCGCCCCTACACCCCGCTCGAGCTGGCCGGCCGCAACATCTACGTCCGCGAGGGCTGCTACAACTGCCACTCGCAGATGATCCGCCCGCTGCGCGACGAGGTGGAGCGCTACGGCCACTACTCGCTGGCGGCCGAGAGCATGTATGACCGCCCGTTCCAGTGGGGCTCCAAGCGCACCGGCCCGGACCTCGCCCGCGTCGGCGGCAAGTATTCGGACCTGTGGCAGGTGGAGCACCTGAACAACCCGCGCTCCGTGGTGCCGGCCTCCATCATGCCGAGCTACCCCTGGCTGGCGAAGACCAAGCTCAACGCCAAGCACATCGGCGAGGAGATGCGGGTCCAGCAGATCCTCGGCGTGCCCTACTCCGACGAGATGATCGCCAAGGCGCAGGATGACCTGAAGACCCAGGCGACCACCGATGCCGCCGACACCGACGGCCTGCAGAAGCGCTATCCCAAGGCGCAGGGCCGCGACTACGACGGCAATCCCGGCGAACTCACCGAGGCCGACGCGCTCATCGCCTATCTGCAGATGCTGGGCACGCTCGTCGACTTCAAGCTCTACGACAACCAGGCGAATGTGAGGTGATCGATGCAAGACACCTATCTCGGCCTTGCGGCCTTCGCCCAGACGGGGGGCCTGATCCTCTTCGTCGTCGCCTTCCTGCTGGTGGTCGCTTACGCCTTCTGGCCCTCTAAGGCGAGGAAGAAGGAATTCGACGACGCTGCCAACATTCCGCTCAAAGAGGATTGATCCCGTGAGCACGACCAACGACACCCACGGCAAGGTCGACCAAGCAACCGGCGTCTCGACCACCGGTCATGAATGGGATGGCATCTCCGAACTCAACAACCCGCTGCCGCGCTGGTGGCTGTGGGTGTGGTACGCCTGCATCGTCTGGGCGATCGGCTACTGGATCCTGTATCCGGCGTGGCCGCTCGTTTCCTCCGCGACGCCGGGCCTTCTGGGCTGGCATTCGCGCTCGGCGGTGGCGATGCAGATCGCCGATCTCAACGCCATCCGATCGGAGAGCGCAGCCAAGCTCGCCAATGCCTCGCTCGAGCAGATCGAGCAGACGCCGACGCTGCTCTCCCTCGCCCGGGCCCAGGGCCGCGTGGCTTTCGCCGACAATTGCGCGCCCTGCCACGGCGCGGGCGGCGGCGGTGCCACCGGCTTCCCCAACCTCAATGACGATGACTGGCTGTGGGGCGGTTCGCTGGAGCAGATCCAGACGACCATCGAGCACGGCATCCGCGCCAACGATCCCGACACCCGCCAGGGCAGCATGCCGGCCTTCGGCAAGGACGGCATCCTGCAGAAGCCGGAAATCTCGGCGGTGGCGGACTATGTGCGGACCCTTTCCGGCATCGCCAAGCCCGGCGCAGATTTCGCCAAGGGCAAGGAAGTGTTCGAGGGCAATTGCGCCGCGTGCCACGGCGAGGATGGCAAGGGCAACCAGGAGATGGGCGCCCCGAACCTCACCGACGGCATCTGGCTCTACGGCTCCGACAAGGCCACCATCGAGTATGGTGTCACCAACGGACGCGGCAACGTGATGCCAGCCTGGCACGCGCGCCTCGACCCGACCACGATCAAGGCTCTCACCGTCTACGTCCACTCGCTGGGCGGCGGACGCTGAGCCTGAAGTCCGGGGCTTTCCGCCCCGGACGCGCCCACCGACCAGTCTTCCGGGCGGACACGCGCACCGCCCGGATTGGCCGAGAGGCGCAGATGCCAAAAGGTCGCGCGACCAAACGTCGGCGCGACCTTTTGCTTTGGGGATCACATCTACATTCTAAGATATGAATGTAGCGCTGCAGAATGGAGACGGGGGTCTCCGGGTCTGCGCCGAGGGGCAAGGCCCCGACGTACGGCCGGTCCGTCATGACCGGCGAACTGCGGTGAAGATGATGACTGCCCTGTCCACCAAATCCGAGGACAAGAAGGCCCCCGTGGTCGTGAGCGGCGAAGAGGACATCCCGCTCTACGAAGCCCGGCGCCAGATCTATCCCCAGAGCGTCCATGGTCGCTTCCGCACCATCAAGTGGGTTTTGCTCGGGATCACCCTCGGCATCTACTATCTGCTGCCATTCGTGCGCTGGGACCGCGGGCCGGACGCGCCCAATCAGGCGGTGCTCATCGATTTCCCGGCCCGTCGCTTCTATTTCTTCTTCCTCGAGATCTGGCCCCAGGAATTCTATTACGTCGCCGGCCTGCTCATCCTCTCCGCGCTCATCCTGTTCCTGATGAATGCGGTGGCTGGCCGCGTCTGGTGCGGCTACCTCTGTCCGCAGACGGTGTGGACCGACCTGTTCATGGCAGTAGAGCGCCTGATCGAGGGCGACCGCCGCGAGCGGATGATCGCCGACGCCCAGCCCTGGTCCGTCGACAAGTTCGCCCACAAGACGCTGAAGCACTCCATCTGGCTGCTGATCGCCTGGTGGACCGGCGGCGCCTGGGTGCTCTATTTCGCCGATGCGCCGACCCTGGTGGTGGAGCTCGCCACCTTCCAGGCGCCCGCCGTGGCCTACATGTCCATCGCGGCGCTGACCTTCACCACCTATGCCCTCGCAGGCCACATGCGCGAACAGGTGTGCACCTATATGTGCCCATGGCCGCGCATCCAGGCCGCGCTGACCGACGAATACGCGCTCAACGTCACCTATCTCTACGATCGCGGCGAACCCCGCGGCTCGGTGAAGAAGGCGGCCGTGCTGCGCGAGAAGGGGCTGCCCGCCGGCGACTGCGTGGACTGCGGCCAGTGCGTCGCGGTGTGTCCCACGGGCGTCGACATCCGCCACGGTCTCCAGCTGCCCTGCATCCAGTGCGGCCTGTGCATCGATGCCTGCAACACGGTGATGCACAAGATCGGCCGTCCGGGGAACCTCATCACCTATGAGAGCGAGGCGAATCTTGAGGCGCGCGCCGCCGGCAAGCCCTTCGTCCAGCGCATCCTGCGCCCGCGCACCATCCTCTACGGCGTGCTGATCGCCCTCGTCTCCGGCCTCATGCTCACCGCGCTGATCGGGCGCTCGACGGAAGGCGTCGCCGCCATCCACGACCGCAACCCGCTGTTCGTGCGGCTCTCCAGCGGTGCGATCCGCAATGCCTACACCATCCGCCTCATCAACAAGAAGCTGGAGGAGCGGACCTTCATCCTCTCCGTCGAGGGTGTTCCCGACGCCAGCCTCGAAGTGATCGGCGACAATGCGGACGGCCTCACCATCGGCCCGGACCAGACGCGGGAGGTCCGCGTGCTCGTCACCACCGGCGACAAGCTTCCGCCTGCGGCTTCCCTGCCGGTGACGTTCCGCATCCGCGACAAGGCCTCCGGCCTGTCGGCCTCCGTCACCGACCATTTCATCGGCCCCTGAGCGGGCCGCACGAAGGGAAATACACCATGGCTCGAGCCTCTGCCCCGGCCGCCACCACCCCGAAGGCTCCGCGCGAACTGACCGGCCGCGCGGTGCTCGCCATCCTCCTCGCCTTCTTCGGCGTGGTCATCGGCGTCAACGTCATCATGGCGCGCTTCGCCGTCACCACCTTCGCGGGGGTGGAGACCGAAAGCTCCTACAAGGCAGGCCTTGCCTTCACCGCCGAGCATCAGGCGGCCGAGCGGCAGGCGGCCATGCACTGGAAGGTGGACGTGTCGCTCGGCTCGCCCGGGGGCGGGGCCCGCGAGGTCAACATCGTGGTGCGCGACGCCAATGGAAAGCCGCTCACCAACCTCGTCGCCGATGGCGAGCTGGCCCATCCCACCGACGCCCGCCGCGATGTGGCGCTGGACCTCGAACCGCTGGGCGACGGCCGCTACCGCGCCCGGACCCAGGCCGGAGCCGGCCAGTGGGATCTGGTGATTGATTTTGCGCAAGGCGGCGAGCGGGTCTTCCGGTCCAAGAATCGTGTGCAGCTTCCGTAAGCCGCTTAAACGGGCAACCGGCATCCTCCGGGCCTCCCGAGGCGGCATCGAGACTGCCGGGCGGCTACCGTCCAGTGCCGCCCGTGCCTTGGGTACGAGAGGCTGGGCGGCTCGTCGCGCCGCCGGCCTGTCGTACTCTTTTTATTTCATGGCACGGTGCTGATCCGTGTCGCGGGCTGAGCCCGCACCCCTCCCTGCAGCCCCCGGGGACCTGAAGATGTCTGAGGCGATCGACTATTCCATCTTCGTCGGCACGTCCGAGGACGGTCTGGCGCAGATGAGTCTCGCCATCGACGGCATCGATTGCGCCGCCTGCATCGGCGAGATCGAGAACGGGGTGAAGGCGCTGCCCGGCGTGGTGCGCGCCCGCCTCAACTACTCGACCCACCGCCTCACCGTCGCCTGGTCGGAAGGCACGTCGCCCGACCGGGTGGTGGGGCAGCTGGAGGCGCTCGGCTACCGCGCCCATCCCTTCGCCGGCCGGGCGGAGGAGAGCGAGGCGCGGCACGCCCGCTGGCTGCTGCGCTGCCTCGGCGTCGCGGGCTTCGCGGCCATGAACATCATGCTGCTGTCGGTCTCGGTGTGGTCGGGCAACGTCACCGACATCACCCCCGAGACGCGCGACTTCTTCCACTGGATCTCCGCGCTCATCGCGCTGCCGGCTGCGGCCTATGCCGGGCAGCCCTTCTTCCAGAGCGCGGTCAGGGCCATCCGCTCCGGCCGGCTGAACATGGACGTGCCGATCACCATCGGCGTCACGCTGGCGCTGGGCATGAGCGTGCTGGAAACGGCCATGAGCCAGCCGCACGCGTATTTCGACAGCGCCATCATGCTGCTGTTCTTCCTCCTCGCCGGCCGCTACCTCGATCACGAGGCGCGCCGGCGCACCCGCGCCACGGCCGGCAACATCGCCGCGCTTCGGGGCGAGATGGCCCATCGCATCGGCGCCGACGGCGTGCCCGTGCTGGTGCCGGTGCAGGCGCTTCAGCCGGGCGACACCATCCTCATCCATCCCGGCGAGCGGGTGGCGGCGGACGGCGTGGTCGCCTCCGGCCTCTCGGCGGTGGACGAAAGCCTCGTCACCGGCGAGACGCTGCCTCGGGCCCTCAAGGCGGGGGATCATGTCTATGCCGGCAGCCTGAACGGCGAGGGCGCGCTGCACCTCACCGTCACCGCCGGCGGCGAGAACACGCTGGTGGACGATGTGCAGCGCCTGCTCGACGGCGCTCTGGCCGAGAAGGGCGCCTATGTGCGCCTCGCCGACCGGGTGGCGCGGCTCTATGCGCCGATGGTGCATCTCACCGCCCTCGTCTCGGCCATCGGCTGGCTCTTGGCCGGCGCAGGGCTGCACGATGCGGTGATGATCGCCGTGGCCGTGCTCATCATCACCTGCCCCTGCGCGCTGGCGCTTGCCGTGCCGGCGGTGCAGGTGACGGCGACGGGCCGGCTGTTCCGCGCCGGCATGCTCATCAATGCCGGCGACATGCTGGAACGCCTCGCCGCCGTGGACACGGTCGTGTTCGACAAGACCGGCACCCTGACCCTGCCCGAGCCGGCGCTGGCCTTGCCGCGCGGCGCCGATCCGGACCTGGTGGCGCTGGCCGGCCGGCTGGCCCTGTCGAGCCGTCATCCGCTCGCCGGCGTCATCGCCGCCCGGGCGAAGGGGCCGTCGCTGGAGCGTGTCACCGAGGTGAGCGGGCAGGGCATCGAGGCGATCATCGACGGCCGCCGCGCCCGCCTCGGCAGCCTCTCCTTCTGCGAGGCCGTGGCTCCCGCCGATCTGCCCGCCGACGCCTCCCTCATCGCCTTCCGCCATGGCGAGAAAGTGCTCGTCATGGGCGTCGCCCAGGCGCTGCGGCCCGATGCGTGCGAGGTGGTCGCCGAGCTGAAGGCGCGTGGGCTCGACGTGCGCATCCTCTCGGGCGATCGTCCCGCCGCCGTGGCCCCGGTCGCCGCGGCGCTCGGCATTGCGCAGGCCGAGGCCGGCCTCAAGCCCGCCGACAAGATCGCCGCGCTGGACGCCCTCAAGGCCGAGGGCCGCCGCGTGCTCATGGTCGGCGACGGCCTCAACGACGCGCCGGCCCTCGCTGCGGCGGCCGTGTCCCTGTCGCCTGCGACCGGTGCGGCCGTCACCCAGGCCCATGCGGATGCGGTGTTCCTCGGCCGCCGGCTGTGGCCCGTGCTCGCCGCGGTGGACGGCGCCCGCACGGCGGCGCGGCTCATGCGGCAGAACCTTGCCATTGCGGTGGGCTACAACATCATCGCGGTGCCGCTCGCCATCGCCGGCTTCGTGACGCCGCTGGTGGCGGCGCTCGCCATGTCCGGCTCTTCCATCCTTGTGACCGTGAACGCCTTGCGCGCGGCCCGTCCCGGGCGCAAGGAAGAGGCGGTGGGGGATGACAGCGCGACGGGCGAAGCCGGTGCGCTCACGGAGGTGGCGGCGTGAACGTCCTCGTCTATCTCGTGCCCCTCGCGCTGCTGCTCGGCCTCGGCGGCCTGTTCGCCTTCCTGTGGAGCCTCAAGAGCGGGCAGTATGACGACCTCGACGGCGCGGCCGTTCGCGTCCTGTCCGACGACGACCTGCCGGACAGTGCAAGACCCGCGTCAAGCGCCGCCCCGGAAAGGCACCGCTCGTGAGGCGCGCCGCGCCCGCTCCCGAACCCCGCGCGGGGATGCTGGTCTGCGTCTGCGACCCGCAGCTCGACGCTCCGGCCAATGACAACGGCCCCCGTGCCGTCTCCACCTTCGGCCTCGCGGTGGGCTTCGCCTTCGCCGTGCTGGCGCAGACCGTGGCTTCCGCCGCGCTACCGCTGGCCGGTGCGCAGCTGGCGCCCCGGCCGGAACTCGTCACCTGGCCGTTCGCCGCCCTGCTGCTCGGCGCGGCGCTCGCCTCCTTCCCCGCCTCCTTCCTGCGCGATGCCTTCGGCCGGCGCACCGGTTTTGCCCTCGGCGCCTCGGTGGGCATCGCCGGCGGCGCCCTGCTGGTGGCGGCGCTGATCCAGCGCCAGTTTGCCTGGGCCTGCCTTGGTGCCCTGTGGCTCGGCATGGCGCAGGGCTTCTCCTTTTTCTACCGGCACGAGGCGGCCGCCGCGAGCGGGCGGCCCGCCGCCGCCACGGCCGGTGTGCTGGCCGGCGGTCTCCTCGCGGCTGTGGCCGGGCCGACGCTGGCGGGCTTCGCCGAAAGCCTCGCCGCCCCCTTCTTCCTGGTCGGCGCCGCGGCGCTGGCGGCGCTGGCGCACACCTGCTCGCTGGGCGTCGCGGTGATGCTGGCGGACGATCCCACCTCCACCTTCCGCCCCAAGGTGACGGCGCCCCTGTCGGCCATCGTGTGGCCGACGCTGGTGGCCGGCACGGCTTGGTTCGGCATGAACGCCGTCATGTCCGGCGCGCCGCTGGCGCTGGTGGGCTGCGGCATCGGCGGGGCGGCGGTGTTCGGCTTCATCGCCCTCCACGTCGCGGCCATGTATGCGCCGGCCGTGCCGCTGGCCCTCGCCGGGGATCGCCTGCCGCCGCTGGCCATCGCGCTGACGGGCGTCGTGCTGGTCGCCATCGGCGTGCCGCTGCAACGTCTTGCGACGCCGGAGAGCATCACGGCGGCGCTGATCTGCGTCGGTGCGGGCTGGTCCGTCGCCACGGTGGGGGCCACCGCCTGGATCTACCAGTCCGGCCAGCCGAGCCGCCTCGCTCTGGCGCTCCATGACGGCGGGCTGTTCGCCCTCGCCATCTGCGGCGCGCTCACCGGCTACCTGCTGGCCTGAATCGTCCCGGAGCGGTAGGCAGGGGAGACGAACCCCGGAGCCTCGCCGTGACCCATCCCTTCGCCCTCGATGGACAGACCGCCCTCGTCACCGGCTCGGCCTCCGGCCTCGGCTTCGAGATGGCGATGGCGCTGGCGCAGGCCGGTGCCCATGTCCTGGTGAACGGGCGCCATGCCGAGCGGCTCGGCGCCGCCGTCACCGCCATCATCCGCAAGGGCGGCAAAGCGGAGCCCTTCCTGCTCGACGTGTTCGACGCGGCGGCGGTGGATGCGGCCATGGCCAAGGCCCCGCCCATCCACATCCTCGTCAACAATGCCGGCGCCCGCGACCGCCGCGCCTTCCTCGACATGGAGGACGCCGACTTCCGCCGGCTGGTGGAGATGGACCTGCTTGCCCCCGCCCATCTCACCCGGCAGGTGGCGCGGGGCATGGTGGCGCGCAAGGCGGGCGGGCGCATCATCAACATCACCTCCATCGCCGGTCCGCTCTCCCGCGCCGGGGATGCCGCCTACACCACGGCCAAGGGCGGGCTGGAGGCGCTGACCCGCGCGCTCGCCGCCGATCTCGGCCCGCACGGCATCACGGTGAACGCCATCGCCCCCGGCTACATGCTCACCGCGGCCAACGAGGCGCAGTCGCGCGACCAGACGCTCAGGGAATGGCTCTTCCGCCGCACCTCGCTCGGCCGCTGGGGGCACCCGGAGGAGGTGGCGGGGGCGGCGGTGTTCCTCGCCTCGCCGGCGGCGTCCTACATCACCGGCCAGATCCTGGCGGTTGATGGGGGCTATATGGCGCACTTTTGAGGCGCGCCTCAGCGCACCCAGAAGCGCGGCATGAACAGCACCAGCACGGTGAGGATTTCCAGCCGCCCCAGCATCATGGCGGCGGTCAGCAGCCACAAGGCGGGATCGGGCAGGCCACCGAAATTGGAGGCCGGCCCCACCACCGGACCGAGGCCCGGCCCCACATTGGCGAGGCAGGCGATGGCCGCCGAGAAGGCGGTGCGCAGATCGAGCCCCATCGCGTTGAGCGCGACACCCACCAGGAAGAAGGTGAGGAGATAGAGGAAGACGAAGGAGAGCACCGAGCCCACAACGTCGTCAGACACCGGCGCCCCGCCATAACGGATGGGGAAGATGCCGGCCCGGAACGAGATGCGCTTCAGGTGCTGGCGGATGGCCTTGGCGGTAATGGCGAGCCGGAGCGCCTTCAGCCCGCCCGAGGTGGAGCCGGTGCAGCCGCCGAGGAACATCAGCACGAAGAAGAGGGCATCCGAGAACGGGCCCCAGTTGGTGTAGTCCACCGACATGAAGCCGGTGGTGGAAATGAGCGAGCTGACCGTGAACAGCGCACTGCGCAGCGCCATCTCGCCGCTGGCGATGCCCTGGAGGCTCTGCTGGGCGAAGGACAGCAGCGTGAACACGCCGACGATGGCGAGGAAGACCCGCACCTCGGGATTGGTGAACAGCCGGCTCGCATCCCCCGACAGCGCCCGCACATAGAGCGGGAAGGGCAGGGCCGCGGCCAGCATGAAGACGATGGCCACATAGTCCACCGCCGGGCTCGCGAAAACCGAGAGCGAGGCGTCCGAATTGGCGAAGCCGCCGCTCGACAGGGTGGACATGGCGAGCGTCACCGCATCGAACGGCTTGAGGCCCGCCGCCAGATAGCACCCGGCGCAGATGACGGTGAGCAGCACATAGGCCTGGAGCAGGCGCTTGGCGATGCTGCCCGCGCGCGGCAGGAACTTGTCGGACTTATCGGAGGATTCGGTGCGGAACAGCTGCATCCCGCCGATGGAGAGCACCGGCATCACGGCGATGGCGATGGCGATGATGCCGATGCCGCCGAACCAGTGCAGCAGCGCCCGCCACAGGAGGATGCCCGGCGACATGGCGTCGAGCCCAGACATGACGCTGGCGCCGGTTGTGGTGAGGCCGGACATGCTCTCGAACATGGCCCGCGTGAAGGAGAGGCGGGAAGACCCCCACATCAGCGGCAGCGCGGCGAACACCGAGAGCACCACCCAGACCGAGGTGGTGAGCACGAAGGCCTGTCGCAGATCGAGCTTGCGGGTGAGCTGGCCGCGCCCGGTCATCCACAGGAGCACGCCGACGAAGATGGTGACGGCGGCCGAGCCGACGAAGGCCGCGCCCGCGAACGTCTCCCTGCTGTTGGCGCGGGCGGCGAAATCGGCCACGGCGGGCGCCAGCATGGCGGCGCCGAGGATGGCGAGCAGGATGCCGAGCGTGGCCGCGACCGGGCGCAGGCTGAGGACCGATACGGCCTCGGCCTCCACGGTGGGAATGCCCGCGTGCATGATCTCCCCTCTCGCCCGGTTCGCTGCAACGTCAATAAAGGACAGGGGCCAAAAAAAACTAAAGCCGAAAAGGCCAAGGCTGAAAAAGGTTAAAGCTAAACAGGTTTCCCCGCCCGGCCTGCGCCGGGCGGATGAGTGGGATCAGTTGAGGACGCGGCGCACGTCCGGCACGTCCAGCGAGAAGGCCGGTATCTCGATGGAGAAGGCCTCCCCCGTGTCGGTGACCATCTCGTAGCGTCCGCGGATGATGCCGGTAGCCGTGTTGAGCGGCACCCCGCTCGTGTATTCGAACCGGCCGCCGGGCGGCAGGGTCGGTTCCTCACCGACGACACCGGCCCCGTGCACCTCCTCGGTGCGGCCGTTGGCGTCGGTGATGATCCAGTGGCGCGCCTTGAGCTGCACCGTCTCCTGGCCCAAATTGGCCACCTCGATCGTATAGGCCCAAAAATGACGGCCCTGGTCGGGCTCCGACCGCTCGGCCACATAACGCGGCGTCGCGGTCACCTGAATGTTCCGAGTGATGGCGCGGTACATACCCGCTCGACCTCCTCACACCGCGGGAGAAAATGCCCCCGCGGCGCATAGTGAACCTGCGTTGTCGCCCGCGCGCAACAGGACATGGTGCGGCGCGGCAGTCCGCGCGGCACGACGCCTGCAATCACAAGGCTTCGGCGGCTCCGGTCAGGTCGGCGATCAGGTCGTCGGCATGCTCGAGGCCCACCGAGAGGCGCAGGAGGCCGTCGGAAATGCCCATCTCCGCCCGCGTCTCCGGCGTGAATCGCTGGTGCGTGGTGGTGGCGGGGTGGGTGATGAGGCTCTTCGCGTCGCCCAGATTGTTGGAGATGCGGATGAGCCGCAGGGCATTGGCGAAGCGGAAGGCGCCGGCCTTGCCGTCCTTCACCACGAAGGTCACGAGGGTGCCGCCGCCCTTCATCTGCCGCTTCGCCAGCTCCGCCTGGGGATGATCGGCGCGGCCGGGATAGATCACCTTCTCCACGCCCGGCAGGGCGGCGAGGGCGTCGGCCACCTTGCCGGCGCTCGCCTGCATGCGCTCCACGCGCAGGGCCAGCGTCTCCAGCCCCTTCAGCATGATCCACGCATTGAAGGGGGAGATGGAGGGGCCGGTCTGGCGCAGGAAGGTCTGGAGGTGGTCGGTGACGAACTGCTTGGAGGAGAGGATCACCCCGCCGAGGCAGCGGCCCTGGCCGTCCACATGCTTGGTGGTGGAATAGACCACCACGTCCGCTCCCAGCTCGAACGGGTGCTGGAGGAGGGGGGTGGCGAACACGTTGTCCACCACGAGACGCGCCCCCGCCGTGTGGGCGATCTCTGCCACCGCGGCGATGTCGATCAGGTCCAGCGTCGGATTGGTGGGGCTTTCCAGGAAGAAGATCTTGGTGTTGGGCTTCACGCCCGCCTTCCAGGCGTCGAGGTCGCCGCCGTCGATGAGCGTGGTCTCGACGCCGAAGCGGGGGAGGAAGTCCTCCAGGATCCAGCGGCAGGAGCCGAACAAAGCGCGGGCGGCGAGCACATGGTCGCCGGCGGAGAGCTGGCACAGCAGCGCGGCATTCACCGCCGCCATGCCGGAGGCCGTGGCGCGCGCCGCTTCCGCCCCTTCGAGCAGGGCCATGCGCTCCTCGAACATGGCGGTGGTGGGGTTGGAATAGCGGGAATAGACGAAGCCGGGGTCTTCGCCCTTGAAGCGCGCCTCGCAGCTTTCGGCGTCGTCATAGACGAAGCCCTGCGTCAGGAAGAGCGCCTCGGAGGTCTCACCGAAGGGGGAGCGCGTCGTCCCGCCATGGACTAGCCGTGTTTCCGGGTGGAGTGTAAGGGGATCGCGGGGGACGAACCGGGGGGGCTTTGGCGCCACGGACATGACGGTCTCCGAGGGGAGGCCGAGGGGACCGGACCGGGCGTTCGCCCTATGCGCAGACGGAGCTGCTGCATAGACGTACTCGCCTTGTCGTCTCCCCGGCCTTTTAGCATGGTTGTTTAACGTGGCTGCAAGCCGGCCGGCTCAAATTCTCCACCGCCGCACTTAAGAGCGGGGCCCCCCTTGGCGTCAAGGGCTTCGTCCGGTAAATCGAACAAAAAGGACGGGAAAGCGGATATGACGATGCGTGCCACGGAGCATCTGAAACCCGGCATCCTGCCTGCAGAGGCAATCGGCGCGCTGAAGGCGTCCGGCGCCATCGCCTGCCGCAAGGCGCTGGACGACGACCAGATCCAGCCGGCGAGCCTGGACCTGCGCCTCGGCCGCACCGCATGGCGGGTGCGTGCGAGCTTCCTGCCGGGCGCCGGCGTCTCGGTGAAGGAACGCCTCGGCGATCTCGCCCTGCATGATTTCGACCTGACCAAGGGCGCGGTGCTGGAAACTGGCTGCGTCTATCTGGTGGAACTGTTCGAGCGGCTGAAGCTGCCGGCGGACCTGGCCGCCGCCGCCAACCCCAAGAGCTCCACCGGGCGGCTCGACGTGTTCGTGCGCGTGATCACCGACGGCGCGCGGGCCTTCGACACCATCCCGGCCGGCTATAATGGCCCGCTCTATTTGGAAATCTCGCCGCGCACCTTCCCCATTCTCGTGCGCACCGGCTCGCGCCTGTCGCAGGTGCGCTTCCGCCGGGGTGTCTCGCGGCTGTCCGATCTGGAGCTTCTGAACCTCCAGACCGCCGAATGCCTCGTGGATGCGACGAGCCCGGACGTGGCGGCGGGCGGCATCGCGCTGGGGGTGGACCTCGCCGGCGATGCGCTGGGCGGTCTCATGGGCTTCCGGGCCAAGAAGCATACGGGCGTCATCGACGTGGATCAGGCCGGCGTGCTGGACGTGGCGGACTTCTGGGAGCCCATCCACGTGCGCGCCGACCGGCCGGCCAATCTGGTGCTCGATCCGGATGCCTTCTACATCCTCGCCTCCCGCGAGGCGGTGCATGTGCCGCCGGACTATGCGGCGGAAATGGTGCCGTTCGATCCGCTGGTGGGCGAGTTCCGGGTGCATTACGCCGGCTTCTTCGATCCCGGCTTCGGCAATCCGGCGGCCGGCGGGCGCGGTGCGCGGGCGGTGCTGGAGGTGCGCTCCCGCGAGGTGCCGTTCATCCTGGAGCACGGGCAGACCGTGGGCCGCCTCGTCTACGAGCGCATGGCCGCGCGCCCACACACGCTCTATGGCGCCGACATGCGCTCCCACTATCAGGGCCAGGGGCTGAAGCTCTCCAAGCACTTCAAGCCGGTCGCGCTATAGAGCGCGATCCGAGCGGATCAAAATCAACCCGCTCTGTGAGTCGCCCTCTGAACCCAGAGTGGAGAATGCGCCGGCTCGTCCTTGGAGCGCTCCGTTGCGCGTGTCGACGGGGATGCTGCTGACTTGAACGTTGGCCGTCGTTAAAGGTTGCCGCCGTTAAAGAAAGCCGCAGCGGGCGCCAGACACGGCTTGCGTATGACGGGTCAACGCGAAATGGTCGCCTTCCACTTTCCAGCAGCTTTCGACCAGGCGCAATTGTAATCGCCAGCGATCATATTGCCCTGTACGGTTCCGGTATATTCGCAGCCGGCCTTGCCAACACCTGGCCCGGACGTGTCATCCCGCGTGATCGAAACGACATTTCCACTCACGGTCATCTGAAGACTGGCGCGGACAACGCGATTGTCTTTGGTCCAGACGGCCTGAAATGTGTTGGACCGGCCGACGCGCGTCCACACGCCCTGCCATCCGGCTTCCTGCTCGTTCCAGATTGTGCCCAGATCGACGGGCGTCTGGGCGTTGGCCAGATGCATTCCCGCAGTCGTAAGCGCCATCACGGCGACCAAATTGCAAACGCCGGCCCTTGTCATCGTCTCCCTCCGCATGGGTGATGGTCGTGGCACCCCAATTTTGCTCGGCCGTCACCTCGATTTCGACTCTACAGCCACTTGGACTGCGATCAAGGCTGGATCTAAGGCGCTGGCGTGGCCGGGGCGGCACCCGCAGCGATCATGTCTTCCTTGCGCCACGGCTTGTCGCGCAGGCCCGCATTGAGTTCACGCAGGGGGCGCAGCAGCGCTTCTGAATAGGCGAGATAGTCCGCCACCAGCGGCAGGGTCTCGCGCAGTTTGGCGTCGTCGGCGAGGCCGAGCACGGTGGAAACAGCGGCGGCCACGGCGGGATTGGCGGCATCGGCGCTCCCGGCGCCGGCCTCCCCCAGCACCACCTCGAAGGCGGTGAGGGTGCGCGAGCGGGCCGCCTCCACCACGGTCAGGAGTTGCTCCGAGGGGTTCGCGGCGGCGAGGCGGTGGGCCACGTCCTCCATGAGGGCGAGATAGGTGATGAGCACGTCGAGGGTGGAGACGATGTTGGCCACGTCTCCCGCCGAATGGCCGAACACCTGTTCGGCGCCGAGATTGGGCAGACGCAGGCCGAGGGAGCGGACATCCCGCACCAGCGCCGCGACACTGGTCGTCTCGCCGGGGTGCGGCCACCACGATGCAAAGGCCGCCCGGCAGCGCCGGAGCAGCGCGCGCACCTCGGGCCGCACCTGATCGGTGAGGTAGACCGGCAGCACGATGAACGACACCGCCAGCGCCACCGCCGCGCCGATGGCCGTCTCGTAGACGCGGGCGACCATGCCCTCCGGCCCGAGCCCGGAGATGATGTGGAGGCCCAGCACCACCGAGAGGCCGACCGCGGCGGAGGCGATGTCGTAGCGGTCCTTCTGGGTCACCACGGCGATCATCTGCGCCAGCATGCAGAAGCCGGCCATGACCCAGATCTGCCCTTCCAGCGCGAGGAACAGGCCGAAGCCCAGCGCCACGCCGATGAGCGTGCCCACCGTGCGGTAGCGCACCCGCATGTAGGTCTCGCCCACGCTGTTGCCGATGACGAACATGACCGTCATCGTCGCCCAATAGGCATGATCGAGATGGACGATGAGGTCGAACGCCGTGGTGATGGCGGTTGCCATGGCGCCCTGGCAGGCGACCCGGTAGGGCGCGGAGAGGATCTGGCGGCCGTCCGTCGCCTTCACGAAGAGGGGGATCGCCCTGGGCGGCGGGGGCAGGGCGTCCTGCTCGTCATCCGGATGGGGCGGGGGGAAGGGCGCCATCTCGGCCGCCGCGATGCCGGTGACCACCATGGAGAGGCGATCGAAGGCGGTGAGCGCCCGCAGAAGCGCGAAGCGCGCCTCGCCGGGCAGGTCCGGCGAGAAGGCAACGAGACGCAATTGCGCCACCGCGCGCTCGAACCGTTCTTCCGCATGCACATCGGAGACATCCACCGCCTCCAGTCGGCGGGCGATGTGGTCGGCTGCGGCGGCGAAGGGCTGGCGCCAGTCCACGGTGTCGGGCGTCTTCTGCGGCACGCAGCCGGCGAGAAGCTGCACCGCCACGCGCAGGCGATAGAAGCGCACGCGCAGCTGCTCGAAATCGGGCTGGGCGGCGGGGTCTTCCGCGATGGCGTTGGCGAGGGCGTTCCAGACGCGCCCGCGCAGGTGCTCCAGCACCTCGGACGCATCCGGCGGGAAGGGATGATTGTCGCGCACCGCCGCCGACAGCTCGCGCAGGTAGGTGGCGACGGCGCTCTGCATATCGAGGGTGGTGTCCACGAAGGCGTTCACCGCCGACGGCCGCCACGGCGAGAGCCGCACCGCCGCCGCCACCAGCGCCCCCTGGCAGAAGGCGAGGAGCAGCATGGCCGCCTCCATCCGCGTCGGGCGGATGATGGTGCCCACCGTCGCCACCACGATCAGCGCGAGGCCGAGGCGCTGGCCGTCCATGCCGGAGCGCCTGAGCGCCAACGCGATGAAGGACAACGGGATCAGCAGCAGCTTCTGCACCATGTCGTTGGCCGCGCCGTTGCCGGGGCCGATGGCGGTGAGAAGCACGAGGAAGGCGACGGAGACGCCGAACAGGCGCAGCATGGTGCGCCCTTCAGCGGCGGCGCTGGCGCCGGGATTGAACGAGATCATCACCAGCGCGGCGCAGCCGGCCATCATCGGGAAGGTGGTGTCCATGCCCAAGCGGAACCCCACCGAGGTGGCGTAGCCGGTGGCGATGACGATGACGAAAGAGATGCCCAGCGCGAGCGCGCGCGTGGTGTCGATGCCACCGGGGTCGTGGTCGGCCAGCCAGTGCTTCACGCGGCGGGCGAACGGCTCGCGCGGACGGTGGCGTGGCGGGGCAAGGGGTTCCATCGTGCGGGCTCGGCTGTTCCTGTCGGGCGGGACGGTGGATGACGAAAGAATTTGGCCTAAGCGCGGTCGCCTTTTCGCAGGCGGGCCTGACGGGGACGGGTCTGATGGGGATAGTGTGCTCTGGTGGTCAACACGGAGACCGGGCGGCGTGTCACCCTTCAAACTCTACTGCTTCGCCCAGTCGGGCAATGCCTATCGTGCCGCCCTCATGCTGGAGCTGTGCGGGCTCGTCTGGGAGGCCCGGTTCGTCGACTATTTCAACGGCGAGACCCGCACCGAGGCTTACAAGCGCGACGTGAACGAGATGGGCGAGGTGCCGGTGCTGGTGGATGGTGCGCTGAAGCTGTCCCAGTCGGGCGTGATCCTCGACTATCTCGCGAAGAAGACCGGCCACTTCCTGCCCGACGACGAGGAAGGCCGGCGCGAGGTGCTACGCTGGATTCTCTTCGACAATCACAAGTTCACATCCTACTTCGCCACCCTGCGCTTCATGGTCGAGCTGCGGGGCGAGGGCGAGAACGAGCTGAGCGCCTTCCTCAGGACACGCGCGAGGGCGGCCTATGCCGTCGCGGACAAGCACCTGCAGGCTTCGGACTTTCTCGTGGGCGACCGGCCCACCATCGCCGACATCTCGCTTGTCGGATACATCTACTATCCCGAGCGGGCGGGCGTGGTGGTGGAGGATTATCCCGCTCTGGCCCGCTGGGCCGGCCGCATCGCCGCCCTGCCGGGGTGGAAGGCGCCCTACGAGCTCATGCCAGGCCATCCTCTGGTCATCGCCGAGACGCTCTGAGCTTCAACTTTCCGCCGATCTGCTCTAAGCGGATGCGGCAGTGCACAAGCGCCGAACCGCGGCGCGGCAGGTGAAGGCGCCGGGAACGGCGGGTGAACGGGAACACGTTCATGGCGGGTGAGACGACGGCGCGGGTCACGGAGCTTTATGCGGCGAAACTTGCCGCTGGGGAAATCTCGGAAGATCCGGCCCAGGCCGAAGTGGTGAACGAGTTCGCCCGGCTGGAGCTGGAACTGCGGCAGCGGGCGCTGGCGCAGAAATCCTCGGCGCTCGGCTGGCTGTTCCAGCGCCGCGCCCCGGTCCAGCCCAAGGGCATGTATGTCTACGGCAAGGTCGGCCGCGGCAAGACCATGCTCATGGACCTGTTCCTCGATGCGCTGCCGGCCAAGGGCAAGCGCCGGGCGCATTTCCACGAATTCATGGGCGACGTGCACGAGCGCATCTTCCGCGAGCGGCAGGCGCAGAAGCAGGGCGAGCGCAAGAGCGCCGACCCCATCGCCCCGGTGGCGCAGGCGCTGGCCGACGAGGCCAAGGTGCTGTGCTTCGACGAATTCCACGTCACCGACATCGCCGATGCCATGATTCTCGGCCGGCTGTTCGAGAAGCTGTTCGCCGATGGCGTGGTGGTGGTGGCCACCTCAAACGTCGCGCCGAAGGATCTCTATGCCGGAGGCCTCAACCGTGCGTTGTTCCTGCCCTTCATCGGCGAGATCGAGCAGCGCATGCGTGTCATGTCCCTCGATTCCCGTACCGACTACCGCATGGAAAAGCTGGAGGGCGTGAGCACCTGGCACACGCCGCTCGGCCCGGCCGCCGACGCGGCGGTGGCGGCGGCCTGGCGCCGTCTCGCCGGCCCCACCGGCGGCAAGCCGGGGGAGATGCTTCTGAAGGGGCGCAAGCTCGCCATTCCCGCCATGGGGCAGGGCGCGGCGCGCTTTTCCTTCGCCGACCTGTGCGAGGCGGCGCTGGGACCGAACCCGGACTATCTCAGCCTCGCCCGCCAGTTCCACACCATCGTGCTGGAGCACATCCCCATTCTCGGGCCGGACCAGCGCAACGAGGCGAAGCGCTTCATCTCGCTCATCGACACGCTCTACGACGCCAACGTGAAGCTCATCGCCTCGGCTGCCGCCGAGCCGGAGCAGCTCTATCTCGGCACCGAGGGGGCGGAGGCGTTCGAGTTCGCCCGCACCATCTCGCGCCTGCACGAGATGCGCTCGGACGAATATCTGGCCAAGCCCCACGGCCGCACGGATTCGGTGGCCTCCGGCAACACCACGGGCCTGGTCGAGACCTGAGACTTATCGTTCGGTGAAGAAGGTCATCACCACCTTGTCCCTCTCGCCCACGAGGCAGAGGAAGCGGTGGGCCTTGTCCGAGCGGTCGCGTTTGATATAGGCCTCGCCCATCAGCACGGCGGTGATCTTCTCCTGCCCCACGGTGGTGTCGGCCTTGGCGATGGTGAGGCCGTCCATGTCGATGAAGATGTCGTCGACGGAGGGCGAGCGGGCCTTGAGCCGCGCCATCGCATGGGCCTTGCAAGCGGCGGCGCGCTCGGCATCCTCGGGGGCCTCGGCTTCGGCGTCCTTGAGCGCCTCCTCGGTGACGGTCTGTTCCGCCCGCGACTTCAGCGCATCTTCCGGCTTGGGCGCGGCCAGAGGCGGCGCGACCTGCGGCGGCACGACGGGCGATGTGGCCGGCGCGGGTGTTTCCGTGGCGGGCGCGGGGCGCGGGGGGACGGGATCGGCCGGGGCGGCCTGCTGCGCCAGCGCGGGGCCGCTCAGGAGCGCGCCCGCGAGGAATAGCCCCGCAAGGGCAGGGCGGAAGAGGCGGATCGGGCGGGCAGACGTCATTGTGTCCTCCGGATGGTTTCGGAGGACAACGCAGGCGCGGCCATATGGTGCCGTCGCGCCTCTGCTTTGGTGAAGCCTATCTTACGTGCCGGCCGGTGAGGGCATAGCAGAAGGCGTCGAGCATCTCGGCCTCGGCTTCCTTCAGCGTGCCGTCGGCGCTGATGACGCGCATGCCGGCCTTGAGCAGGGTGGCGATGGCCTCGGTGCCGCTCTCGAACAGGGTGTCGAGAGAGCTTTCCACGGATTCGGGCGTCGGCCGCAGGCGGGCGACCCAGGCGGCAAGGCGCTCGCGCTCGGTGCCGGTGAGGTCGATCTCCTCGGCGGCGCAGGCGCGCTCGCAGAAGAACACCATCTCCTCCACCTCCGCCGCGCCGATCTCGCGATCCGCCCGCGCCAGCGCGGCGAGGAGCGTGATGCCGGCCTTGCGGATGACCATGCGTATGCGGTCCCAGCGCTGGTCCTCGGGTTCCTCCGGGGCCACCACCTCCGCGTCCTTGGGCCAGATGAAGCCGAAGGTCTCGTAGAAAAAGCGCGACAGCGGCTCGCGCTTCGCCCCGTCGAGGTCGGTCACGCCGGTGATGCGGTCCACCCGGAAGGCGCGCGCCGCCTGCCGCTCGTGGCATTTTGCGATGAGGATGGGCACACCTTCCACATTGCGCTGCACCGCCCACACCGAGATGCGGCGGTGGCTGATATTGCCCGCATGGTCCACATAATCGATGGCGAAGGACTGGCCGTCGGCGGGGTCATGGTCCTCCGCCGCACCGGCGGCGAGGGTGTCGTGGGGGTCGTCCTCGGGCACCGAGAGGCGGTGAGCGTCGGTATAGAAGGGGGCGCCGATCATCTCGACCCGGTCGAGGATGAAGGACTTCAGCGAGGTGATGGCGTTCATGGGGGCGCTCACATTGAGGCCGACGGTTCACGCATCGGGCCGACGACGGTTCTCCCATAGATAGCTGGCGCAGCGTCGCCGATAAAGCTTTTCCCCGTGGGGCCTGCCCCTGTGCCTCAGTCCCGGTCCAGCGCATCCCGGATCAGCAGCGCGATGTGGCGCGCCTTGCGGCCCGAACCGTGCTCGATCTGGTGGCGGCAGGAAAAGCCATTGGCGATCAGCGGCGCGTCGTCCGGTGCGGCGCGCATGGCGGGCAGAAGGGCGATTTCGGCCATCTGCATGGAGGCATCATAATGCTCCGCCTCCAGCCCGAAGCTGCCGGCCATGCCGCAGCAGCTCGTCTCCACGATGTCGTAGGAGAAGCCGGGGATGAAGGAGAGCACCTTGCGCGTCGCCTTCATCACCCCGAACGCCTTCTGGTGGCAGTGGCCGTGCAGCACCGCCTTCGCACCGGGAAGCGCCTTCAGCTTCAGACGCAGGCCCCGGTTTTGATGCTCGCGGGCGAGGAATTCCTCGAACAGGTAGAGCTGCTTGCCCAGCGCGCCGATCTTCGGGCCGAGGCCGAGGCTGTAGAGTTCGTCCCGCAGCGAGAGCAGGCAGGAGGGCTCGAGGCCGATGATGGGTGTGCCGGCGGCGATCTCGCCCTCGAAGGCGGCGAGCACGCGCTTTCCCTCGCTGCGCGCCTTCTCCACCATGCCGGTGGTGAGGTAGGTGCGGCCGCAGCACAAAGGCCGGTCGGGCTCGGCGTCGGCGGGGTCGGGCTTGGCGATGCGCACGCGATAGCCGGCGAAGGTCAACACCTCGCGGGCGGCCTCCGCCACCTCCGGCTCGAAATGGTGGCAGAAGGTATCCACGAACAGGATCACGTCGCCCCGCTCCGCCAGATGCGGCGCGGCCGGCGGCGCCACATAGGCCGCCGGTGCCGGCTCCGGGATCGGCCGGCGCGCGCTGATGCCGAGGAACCACTCGGCGAGCCGGGCCATCAGCGGCACGCGGTTGCGCAGGAGAATGGCGCGGCGCAGCAGGCGGCGGTGGCGGCCGGTCCATTCCGGCACCCCGCCGAACAGGCGGGTGCGCAGGGGCACGCCCTTGATCTCGTGCCGTTGCGCCAGATACTCGGTCTTGATGAGCGTCATGTCGACGGCGCTCGGGCATTCCTTCTTACAGGCCTTGCAGGAGACACACAGGTCCATGGCGGCGTCGAGCCGCGGATCGGCGAACGCGGCCGCGTCGCCGCCGTCGTTCAAAGCCACCTTGAAGGCGGCGACGCGGGCCTCGGTGGAATGGGCGCGGTCGCCGGTGATGCGGTAGCTCGGGCACATCACGCCCTTGCCGGTATTCTGACAATCGCGGCTGTGCATGCACACGGCCACGGCCTTGGCGTAGTTCCCGCCGGTGGCGGGAATGCCGGAATAGGCGTCGCCGATGCCGTAGGTGTCGTAAGCCGACCAATCCAGAAAGGTTTTCATGCCGCGGGCCCCGTTCGCCCGCGCCCATGCAAGAGGCATACCCCCGAACACACGAAGAGCCCGGCGGTGCACGTGGGATAGGCGTGCGCCACCGGGCACCAGCCACAGCCTGCGGGACGAGCAGGACACCTGCGGCCGGAGGGAGACGGCCCCTGTTCGGCCCGTCTCTGGATCGAAGCGGAGACGACCTGCGGGAGGTCAGAACCGCGTCGTCAGCGTGGTCAGCCAGGCCGGGGAGACCTGAACCAGCGCCGCTTCGATCCGCTTATCGGCGCCGGTGGCGATCAGCAGCCCGACCACCACCAGCACGAGACCCATGAGCGCCTTCGCCCCCTTGCCACCGGAGATCATCCGCGACCGCCAGCGCATCAGCGTGGGGCGGGAGAGGGTTCCGGCGAGCGCCAGCGGCAGGCCGGCGCCGAGGCCGAACAGGCCCATCACCGCCGCCACCTCGCCAAGGTCGCGGCCCTGCGCGGCGAGCACCGAGGCGGCGCCCAGCGTCGGGCCGACGCAGGGGCTCCACACCGCGCCGAGCAGCAGCCCGACGGCGAACTGGCCGCCCACCCCCTCCGTCGCGAAGCCGGAGAGGTGCCGGCTGGCGAGGTCGCTCACCGGCCCGCCCGCGGTGGCGAGCCGCGTCTGCAAGGGCGGAACGGCGAGGACCGCGCCGATGCCGATCATCAGCACCGCGCCCACCATGCGGAAAGCGTCGCCCTCCAGCCCGATGGCGTAGCCGACGGTGGCGACGAACAGGCCGATGACGGTGAAGGAGAGCGTCACCCCCACCGCCAGCGCCAACGGGGCGAGGCGGTGCTCGGCCGCTGCCGCGCCGAGCACCAGGGGCAGCAGCGGCACCACGCAGGGCGACAGGATGGAGAGCACGCCCGCGAGAAACGCGAGGCCGAGGCTTCCGAGGGCCATGGCCGCCTCAAACGCCCTTGGCCAGCAGCGCCTCGATGGACGGCTTCGCGGTATCACCCACGGAACGGCCTTCCTCGGTCTTGCCCTTGTAGACGATGAGGGTGCTCTGCGAGCGGGCGCCGAACGCCTTCACCGCATCCTTCTGGCTGTCGAAATCCACGCGGAACACCGCCACGTCCTTGAACTTGGGGGTGGCCAGCAGCTCACCGAGGATGGGGGCCTGGGCCGCGCACACCGGGCACCAGCTGGCGTGGATCTCCACGAGGATGGGCTTGCCCGCCTTCTGCGCGTCGGCAAAGGCGGCGGGCGTGTAGGCGGCGTGCTCGGTGGCGGCGTGTGTGGTGGCGCCGTGTTCGGTGCCGGCGAGGGCGGATGCGCCGGCGAAGGCGGCTGCGGCGAGGGGGAGGGCGATCGCGAAGGCGAGGGTGAAACGGCGGCTGAACATGGATGGCGTCCTTCTTCCCTGGATCGGCTGCGCTTGGCCGACAGGGGGCTTTTCGGGCGCCGGCCGGCGGCGGTTACCGGCGGGGACTGCCATCACGGGCAGTTGATCGGCGTTCACAGGCTCCCCCAATTCCGCTAGACCACGGTCCTGCATTCGGCCGGCGCGGTCCGGCCCGGGAGGATTTTGCTCCGTGAACGATCAGGTGAAGCTCGTCCTTGCCTCCGGCTCTCCCCGCCGCCTCGCGCTGCTGAACCAGGCCGGCATCGAGCCGGACCTTCTCATGCCCGCCGACGTGGACGAGACGCCCGAGCGCGGCGAGCTGCCCCGCCGCCTCGCCCAGCGCCTGTCGCAGGAGAAGGCGAAGCTGGTGGCCGGCCGGGCCAAGGACGCCGACATGAACGCGCTGGTGCTCGCCGCCGACACCGTGGTGGCGGTGGGCCGGCGCATCCTGCCCAAGCCGGACCTGGTGGACGAGGCGGAGGCGTGCCTGCGCCTGCTCTCCGGCCGCACCCATCGCGTCTATACCGGCGTCTGCCTCATCGATCCGCGCGGCCGCACCGCCACCCGCCTCGTGGAGACGCGGGTGCGCTTCAAGCGGCTGTCGCGCGACGAGATCAACGATTACCTCGCCTGCGGCGAGTGGCGCGGCAAGGCCGGTGGATATGCCATCCAGGGCATTGCCGGCGGCTTCGTGGTGAAGCTCGTGGGCTCCTACACCAACGTGGTCGGGCTGCCGCTTTCGGAAACCCTCGGCCTGCTGACCGGCCAGGGCTACGACGTGCGCGCCGGCTGGGTGGAGCGCGCGGCGTGAGCGCGGATACCCCCGCCAAGCCCATCCCCGCCGCCCGGCCGTGCCCCATCTGCGGCAAGCCGCCGGTGGAGCGCTACAAGCCCTTCTGCTCCAAGCGCTGCGCCGACGTGGACCTCAACCGCTGGCTGTCCGGCAGCTACGCCATCCCCGGCCGTCCCGAAGAGGACGAGGACGGGGAGAGCGGCCCGCCCGAGCGCGAATAGGCGCCCGCCGCCCCACCTTGACGGCTCCCGTTACGGCGCGCGAGGGTGCCGCAGGTCTGGCACGGGCCGGGTCTGGCAGCGGAGCGCACATCATGGCGGCGGTGGAACGGGCGGCGGCGGACATTCCTTCCTTCCGGACCCACGCCTTCATCGACGGGGCCTTCGTGCCGGCCGCCTCCGGCCGCACCTTCAGCGCCGTCAATCCCGCCACCGGCCACGCCATCGCCGAGGTCGCGGCCTGCGATGCGGAGGATGTGGACCGCGCCGTGAAGGCCGCGCGCCGCGCCTTCGAGGATCGTCGCTGGGCCGGCCAGCGCCCGCTGGAGCGCAAGCGCGCCTTGCTGCGCTTCGCCGATCTCATCCGCACCCACCGGGACGAGCTGGCCCTCACCGAGACGCTGAACATGGGCAAGCCCATCTCGGACGCCCGCGCCGTCGACGTGCGCGCGGCGGCCGACTGCTTCGCCTATTACGGGGAGTGCTGCGACAAGGTCTATGGCGAGGTCGCGCCCACCACCGACGACAATCTCGCTCTCGTGCTGCGCGAGCCCCTCGGCGTGGTCGGCTGCGTGACGCCGTGGAACTTCCCCATGATCATGGCCGCCTGGAAGGTGGCACCGGCGCTGGCCATGGGCAATTCCGTGGTGCTGAAGCCGGCGGAAGAAAGCCCGCTCACTGCGCTGCGCCTCGCCGAGCTGGCGGCGGAGGCCGGCATCCCCGACGGGGTATTCAACGTGGTGCCGGGGCTCGGCGTCGAGGCGGGCAAGGCGCTGGGGCTTCACATGGATGTGGACGCCATCGCCTTCACCGGCTCCACCGAGGTGGGCCGCTATTTCCTGCGCTATTCCGCCGAGAGCAACATCAAGCGCGTGGCGCTCGAACTGGGCGGCAAGACCGCCTTCGTGGTGGCGCACGACGTGAAGGACCTCGGCGCCGTGGCCGAGGCGGTGGCCGGCGGCATCTTCTTCAATCAGGGCGAGATGTGCACGGCGGCCTCGCGGCTGCTGGTGGACAACCGCATCCGCGCCGAGCTGGTGGAGCGTGTCGCCGCGCTCGCCCCGCGCTGGATGCCGGGCGACCCGCTCGATCCCGATGCGCCGGCCGGTGCCGTCGTGAGCCGCGAGCACCAGGGCCGCATCCTCTCCGCCATCCAGGCCGGCGGCGAGAGCGGGGCACGGCTGGTGACGGGCGGCACGGCGGTGCGCACCGAGACCGGCGGCGCCTTCGTGGCCCCCACCGTGTTCGACGACGTGGCTCCGTCGTCTGCGCTGGCGCAGAACGAGATCTTCGGGCCGGTGCTGTCGGTGATCGGCTTCGACGGGCTGGACGAGGCGGTGGAGATCGCCAACGGCACCGTTTACGGCCTCGGCGCCTCGGTGTGGAGCGCCGACCTTGCCGCCGCCCACAAGGTGGCGCGCCGCTTCAGGGCCGGCATCGTATATGTGAACTGCTTCGACGCCGACGACATCACCACCCCCTTCGGCGGCGTGAAGCAGTCCGGCTTCGGGCGCGACAAGTCCCTGCACGCGCTGGAGAAGTATTCCGACCTCAAGACGGTGTGGACGCGGCTCTAGCGTTGGGGTGCGCTATCCCTCACCGCCGCTCCAGCAGATGCACTTCTTCGGTCGCTTCCCATTGGCCCTTGAGGGCATCGGGACGGGTGACGGCATCGAGGTGCGTCACCTGATAGCCGGCGTCGTGCAGTGCATGGACCTCCACCGAAGGCACGGAGAAGGGCGGGCCGCCGACGAGGGACTGGTCATAGACGAGCGTCACCACCAGCTGCGGCACCGCCCCGGTGATGGCCGTGACATGGGCGGCATAGCGCGGGCGCATGTCGGGCGGCAGGGCGATCAGCGCGGCGCGGTCGTAGACCGCATCCACCGGGCCAAGGGTCTCGGCTTCGAGGGCGAAGATGTCGCCCTGGAAGATGTCGAGGCCGGGCGCGCTGAAGCGCATGAGGTCGCCGGCCGCGGTGATCTCGGGCACCACCTCCAGCTCGGCGAACAGCTCCTCCACCGCGATGCGGCTCAGTTCCGCGCCGGCCACGGCGAAGCCCTGTCCGAGCAGATAGGCGATGTCCCGCGTCTTGCCGCACAGGGGAAGGAAGATGCGCGCGCCGGGCGCGAGGCCGAGGCGGTCGAGGTGCTTCACCAGATAGGTATTGGGCTTTCCCTCGTGAAAGCCGATCTGCTTCGTCTCCCACCGCGCCTGCCAGAACCCCGGTTCCATGCCCTCGCCTCCGCACGCTCGATCCATCGGGCGCAGCTTTAGCAGATCAGGCGGGCGGCGATAGCGCGGGGGTGGCCCACGGTCCCGCTTTCGCGCTAGAACCGAAGAGGTTCAACACGGAGCATCGCCATCGTGACGTCCGCCCCCCTGTCCAACTCCACCGCCCACTGGCGCGCGCTGGATGCGGCGCACCACCTGCATCCGTTCTCCGACACGAAGGCGCTGAATGCCGAGGGGGTGCGGGTCATCACGCGGGCCGAGGGGGTCTATGTCTTCGACAGCGACGGCAACAAGATCCTCGACGGCATGTCGGGCCTGTGGTGCTCGCAGGTGGGGCACGGGCGGCACGCCATCGTCGATGCCATGGCGCAGCAGCTCTACCAGCTCGATTATTACAACACCTTCTTCAAGACCACCCACCCCGCCGCGGCGGAGCTGGCGGCGGCCATTTCCGAGGTGGCGCCGGCCCATATGAACCATGTGTTCTTCACCTCCGGCGGTTCGGAGGCGGTGGACACGGTGCTGCGCATGGTGCGCCATTACTGGGCGGCGCTGGGCAAGCCCGAGAAGCACATCTTCATCTCCCGCCGCAACGGCTATCACGGCTCCACCATGGGCGGCGCCTCGCTCGGCGGCATGAAGCCCATGCATGCGCAGGGCGGCCTGCCCATTCCCGGCATCATCCACGTGGCCCAGCCCTATTGGTGGGCCGAGGGTGGCGAGATGAGCCGCGAGGATTTCGGCCTCTATGCCGCGCGCGAGGTGGCCCGCGCCATCGACGAGGCGGGGCCGGAGAATGTGGCGGCCTTCATCGGCGAGCCCATCCAGGGTGCCGGCGGCGTCATCATCCCGCCCGCCAATTACTGGCCCGAGGTGGAGAAGATCTGCCGCGAGCGCGACGTGCTGCTGATCTGCGACGAGGTGATCTGCGGCTTCGGGCGCACGGGTCGCTGGTTCGGCTGCGAATTCATGGGCGTGAAGCCGGATCTCATCACCTTCGCCAAGGGCGTGACCTCCGGATACTTCCCGTTGGGCGGTGTCATCGTCGGCGATCACTTCGCCGAAGGCTTCATTGAGCATGGCGGCGACTTCAACCACGGCTACACCTATTCCGGCCATCCCGGCGGCTGCGCGGCGGCGCTGGCCAACCTGAAGATCATGCACGAGGAAAATCTGGTGGAGCGGGTGCGGACCGATATCGGCCCCTATCTGCAGGAACGCTGGCTGAAGCTCGCCGAGCATCCGCTGGTGGGCGAGGCGCGCATGGTGGGTCTCATCGGCGCCATCGAGCTGACGCCGCAGAAGGCCACCCGCGCCGCCTTCGCGGCCGAGGAGGGCACGGTGGGCCTCATCTGCCGTGATTTCTCCTTCAAGGAGGGGCTGGTGATGCGCGCGGTGCGCGACGGCATGATCCTCGCTCCGCCCTTCACCCTGTCGCACGAGGAGGCGGACGAACTGGTCGCCACCGCCTGGCGGGTGCTGGACCTCACCCATGCGGAGCTGATCAAGCGGGGGATGATGGTTCCCGTTCCGCGCGTGCCGGCGAAGGCCGTGGCGGGCGCCTGAGCGCGCTCCACGCGGCAAAGCCGAAGTCAAAGATGGCGCGGGCGGGGCGAAGGTCAAGGTTTTCGCTCCACGCTGTCTCAAGTCATTCCGCAGTTTTTTAAGCTGTTGCGCGTGGCAGGGAACGTTTTTGCGTCGACCACTGTTTCTGATGCGATCTCAACGCAGCAGGAGAGGTAAGATGCGAAAGACGTTGCTGATGAGTACCGTGATCGCCGCCCTTGCGGCTCCCGTGATCGTTCCCGCCGCGGCATTCGCGCAGGCGTCAACCGCCACCGGCGCGGTGGGCGGCGCGGCTGTCGGCGCGGTAGTGGGCGGCCCTGTGGGCGCGGTGGTGGGCGGCGTGGTCGGTGCCGGTGTCGGCGCGGCCGCCGAGCCCCCGCAGGAGGTGCGCACCTACGTGATGAAGGAGCGTCGCCCCTCCGTCCGCATGGAGCAGGAGGTGGTGGTGGGCCGCCAGCTTCCGCCCAACGTGGCGCTCTACAGCATCCCGCAGAACAGCGAGTATGAATACACGGTGGTGAACGACCGCCGCGTCATCGTCGAGCCCAAGACCCGCAAGGTGGTCTACATCGTCGAGTGACGAAAGCGCTGGTACCGCGTCGAAGGCGCCACCCCTTGGGGCGGCGCCTTTGGCGTGTCAGGCGACCGGCGCGGAGTCCGCAAACTGCGGATGCGCGGCACTGAAGGCGTCGAACCAGGCGACGAGCTTGGGGTGATCGGCCCGCCAGTCGCCGGCGAAGCGGAAATCGAACCAGCCCAGCGCGCAGGCAAGCGCAATGTCGCCCACGTTCGGCGTGCCGGAATAGGGCTCCACCTCGGTCTCCAGCGCATCGATCGCGCGCAGGCGCTTGCCGGCCTGATGCTCCAACCAGCGCGGCTCGTGCTTCTCCTGCGGCCGGAAGCGCGCCTCATAAAGAATGAGGATGCCTGCATCCATCATCCCGTCAACGAGGGCCTCGCGGCGCAGCACCGTGATGCGCGCGGCCGGCTCGGTGGGCAGGATGCGCCCGTCGCCGGCCAGATGGTCCAGATAGGCGAGGATCACCGACGAATCGAACAGGACCTCTCCATCCCCGGTCAGCAGGGCCGGAATCTTTCCGAGCGGGTTCTGCTGGCGCAGCGAGTCGTTGGGGTCGAGCGTGTCGGCGGCCTCCAGCTCGAGCGGGATGTCGAGAATGGCGGCGGCGACGCGCGCCTTGCGCGCGAAGGGGGAGGTGGGGGAGTGGCGGAGCAGCATGGGCAGGGGCATCCGGGTGGGAATGCCCTTCCCTAGATCGTTTGAGCCCGGTGTGAAAAGAGGAAATCGCGCGGGCTCAGGGCGCGGGCGTGACGGTGACGACCGTGGTGTTGGTGCTCATCCTCTTTTGGCCGCCCGCGCTTCCTTGCACGGTCAACTCCGCGCGCAATCGACGAACCATGCCGTCTTCTACGTCAATCTTCTGGTTCAGACGAACGTCCATCTTCATCTGGCGGAACGCCTCTTCGACCATTCGCTCGTTGACGGCGGGAGCGGACGGTAGGTCGGCCGCAACCCGCCGTAAGATCGACAGCATCATGTTGCGAAAGGAGGTCGGGTCGGGCGTGACAGTGGCCAGAATGCTGAAGCGTTCCGGCCTCGCATCGGCGGTGAGCTGCTGGACCCTATCGCTTCGCAGGATGCCGCCAAAAGGACTGGGGAGAACGCCGTCGGTTCGCTGTTCGACGCCAGGTCTCAGGCCGGTGTTCTGCCACTCGGCGAGCATCGGCAGCGGATCAAGCCAGACAGTAGCTACACGCCCGTCCTTGGGTTGCAGCATGGAAGATATAGCTTGCCGCAGAATGGCGGCAGTCTGCGGCTTATCGGCGAAAGGAACCGCGATGCGCTCGACGACGGCGCTGGCGAGCGGGCGCACCTCGGCTTCATTCACCACGCGCAGCGGCTTTCCGGCAGCGTCGGTGATGCCCTCCACTGTGATGTCGCGGAACATGGCGAAGGCGGCTGCGGTAAGGTTCTCGGTTTCAATATTGCCGTCCGAATTGACCTCGCGTAGCACCCGCGTCACGCGATAGCCCGCGCCCTCGCGTGCCGTGTAGGCAACTTCGTAGCGCATGGTCGTCCGCGATTGGTGCGGAGTGGGGCCGCTCGCATCGGAGTTGACGGTCTCGGTAACGATTTGCCACCGGCTGCCCACCGCCGGCGCGAACGGCTGGGCCCATTGAGCCTCGGCGGGGGGCGTCTGGGGTGCCGGCTTCGGCGCGGGCTTCTGTGTCCCCTGTGAGGTCGGCTCGGCGATGGCGGAGCCAACGAGAAGCAGGGTCGCAACGAGGCCAATGGCCCCTGCGCGCACAGGCCTCCCAGGGGGCTGCACCTGCACTTTTCCCCCGAGCGTTCCGTGCCGCGCAGATGTCCCCGTCATGCCCTGACCCCCGTGCCGGGCTCAACCCCCGGCGGTAAGCCAGGATACACGCACGCGCCCGGCCCCGTCCCGTGCCAGCAGCGGGGCGAGGGCGTTGAGCACGGTTTTCATCTCGTCGGCCAGCGTGAAGGGCGGATTGACGATGATGAGGCCGGAGCCGGAGAGAGTGTCCAGCGCGCGCACCTGGGCGAAATCGAGTTCCACGCGCAGCGTCTTGGGCAGCTTCAGACTGGCGACATCGCGGCGGAAGGCGTCCACCGCGCGCAGGTCCTTGATGGGATACCAGAGCATGAAGATGCCGGTGGCGAAGCGCCGGTGCGCCGCCTCCAGCCCCGTCACCATGCGCTGGAATTCGCCGGGCTCCTCGAACGGCGGGTCCACCAGCACCACGCCGCGCCGCTCGCGCGGGGGGAGGTGCGCGGCGAGGGCCTGCCAGCCGTCCTGGGCGAGGATTTTCACCCGGCCCTCGGCGCGCGGGTCCTCGCCCACGCGCTTCTCCAGCTTCACGCGCTCTTCCTTGTTCAGCTCGCAGAACAGGAACTTGTCCTGCGGCCGCGACAGGGCGAGGGCGAGGGCCGGGGAGCCGGGATAGAGCTTGCGGCCGCCTTCGCGCAGGCCGCGCACGCAATCGAGATAGGGCGCGAGCAGCGCCGCGGCGGGGGCGGGGAGGGAGCCGGCGTCCTGCGCCGCCAGCACCGCCTCGATGCCGGCATCGGCCTCGCCGGTCTTGCGGGCGTTGATTCCGTCGAGATCATACAGCCCGGTGCCGGCATGGGTGTCGAGCACGCGATAGGGCGCATCCTTCTTGCCGAGATAGGCGAGCACGCGGGCGAGCGCGGCGTGCTTCATGACATCGGCCGGGTTTCCGGCGTGGAAGGCGTGGCGATAATTCATCTCGGCTCGGCGATGGCGCGGAAGGGAGGGTGTGGATGGCGCTGGCAGCTGTGACGTAGCGGTATTGTGGCCCTCGTGACGCCGTGCGACCGTTCCGGCGTGACGCATGGACGCCGGGACGTCAAGCGGCAGCGCTCCACCCGCGCCCCCCGCGTCCGCAGGAGGGAAACATGAAGCCTCTCGTTTTCGCGCTGTCCCTTGTTGCCACGCTCGCGGTCGCGGTGCCCGCTTCGGCGCAGCAGGCGCCCTCCCTCGTCGGGACCTGGAAGGGGCCGAGCGACGGTGTGGGCATGGAAATGGGCTATGTCACCGCCGATTACGGCCTCGTCGTCGAAGAGCAGCGCGGCCGCTCCTTCAAGGCCAAGGTGGTCTATCCGGTGCGCGGCGGCACCAAGTCCGAGCCGGTCTTCGGCACGCTCACGCCCGATCTGAAAACCCTCTATCTGTCGGGTGACGACGGCATCCACATCGGGACGATCCAGCCCGACGGCGTGATCGACCTCTGCTATCTGGAAGCCGACGACGACGACGCGCTGGCGCTCTGCGCGCGCCTCACCAAGCAGCCCTGACGACGGGTCGGGAACCGGCCGGCGGGTGCCCTCAGCGCCCGCCGCGCACCGGCGGCATTACCATGCGCGAGAGGCGGCAGGCGCGGCGCTCCACCTCCGGGCAGGGCTGGAAGGCGAGGTCGCGGCTGAGGCACACCCGCACTTCCCGCAGCCGGCGCCGGTCGCAATCCACCGAGATCATGCCGGTGTCGAGGCCGGGATTGGCGGTGCGGAAGGCGTCTTCCACCTCCTGTGGCGAAACCATCTTGTAGTCGTCGAGGCGGGAGAACTCCGCCGGGATGACCACCTTCGCCTTCGCCGCACGCACCTGATCGAAATAGGCCTGCGGCGACAGGCCGGAGCAGGTGCCGTGCTTCTTCCATTCATAGATGACGAGGCGCCGGCTCGGCATCACGTCCAGCATGGAATTGGCAAGAGGGTTGGGCACGTAGGGCGGCGGGTTCTGGCAATATTGCGGGAAGCCGCGCTCGTACTGCGGCCACAGGCCGTGCACCACGAAGGCGTAGGGGCGGGTGAGCGAGCATTGCGGCTCGCTGTCCGCGCGCTTGCCCTGGTCCTCGCAATAGGTCGGCGACCAGGACAAGGAGAGGACATAGAAATCGAACTGGCCGGGCTGGCCCTCGGCCCGCGCCGGGCCATGGACCGCGAGCGCCAACAGCAGCGCGAGACCGGCGGCGAGCCGGCCTGCGGTCGTCCGCAGGGCCTGCGCGAAAGAAGCCTGCGCGAAAGGCCGCGTCACGGACCCGCCATCTTGCAGGACGGAGCATAGGCGTAGTTGCGGTCGAGCCCGACCACGCACCATTCCACGCCCCAGGTGGCGCCGGTCCAGCCGCCGTCCTCGATGATGGAATAATAGATGACGCGCTTCTTGAGGTCGTTGGTGAAGACCGTGCCGCGGCAGTAGCGGCGCGGCTGGTATTCCTGCCCCCACGGCCGGAAGGCGATCTCGTGCACCTTCTCGAAGTCGGTGATGGAAAGGCTGGAGGCCCAGAAGCGCCGCTCGGTCTCGGCGAAGCGGGTAGCGATGAGGTCGAGCGCCTCCTGGCTGTCGCAGGCCGGGACGACGCCGGAATAATTCGGGCCGGAGAGCCAGAAATTCAGCTCCAGCAGGTTCGCCGCCTTGGCCGGGGCGACGGACACGGGCGCAAACGCAAGCGCAGCAACGGCCGCCGTTGCGGCGATCCGGCCGATCGAGGCTCCCAAGGCCGCGCGCACGCGCTTCATCTTGCCGCCAGCCTTTTCGCCAACGGCCTTCGCGCCCAGCGCCCGCTCACCCATGGTCGTCTCCACTTCGGCCTTCCGCCCCTCCGGGCGTACCTCGGCGGGACGATGCGGCCGGGTTCGGCCGCGGTCAAGGACGCGGCGGCAACACCTTAAGAGAAAATGAACGAGCGGTTCGATGGCGCCTGTCGTGCTCTCGCCGGAAAAGACCGGCAAGCTGCCTGGGTCCGACTCGCGGGAGGAGCCCCGAATGCCGCAAACGACGCCCCACCTCGTGGCCGCCGGCCGGAGCGGACCTGTGCCTTCGGGCCTGCCGCGCTTCTCCACCGGGCGGGAGGCGGCGCTGGAGATGCGGCCGGACCAGCCGGTCTATTGCTTCCGCCCGGAGGTGCTGGCGGCGGACGCTGCGGCCTTCCTCGATGCCTTTCCCGGCAAGACCGCCTATGCGGTGAAGACCAATGGCGAGCCCATGGTGCTCGACGTACTGGCGCGATCGGGCATCAATGCCTTCGATGTCGCCTCTCCCGCCGAGTTCGCGGCGGCGCGCGCCGCGGCGCCGGGGGCGGAACTCTTCTACATGCACCCGGTGAAGGCGCAGTCGGACATCCGCCTCGCGCTGGAGCATTACCGCATCCGCGCCACCGCCCTCGACCATGAGGACGAGGTGGCGAAGATCCTGCGCATCGTCCGCGCGCTCGATCTCGATCCGGAAGACCTCACCTTGTTCGTCCGCATCGCCTCCAAGGGGGAGGCGGCCTACGAGCTATCGCGCAAGTTCGGTGCGGCGCCGGGCCATGCGGCGGAACTGCTCCAGCGCATCCATGGCCTCGGTATCCGCTGCGGCCTGTGCTTCCACGTGGGCAGCCAGGTGGAGGATGTGGACACCTATGCCCGCGCCGTCGCCACCGCTGCCGAGGTGCGCGACGCGGCCAAGGTGCCCATCTCGGTCCTCGACGTGGGCGGCGGCTTTCCGGCGACCTATGCGGTGGACCCGCGCCGGCCGGTGCCGCCCATGCCGCCGCTGGGCGAGATCGTCGGCGGGCTGATGGGGGCGGTGGAGCGGCACGGCTTTTCCGGCATCCCGCTGGTGGCGGAGCCGGGGCGCGTCATCGTCGCCCGCGCCTTCTCGGTCATCGTCCGGGTGCTGCTGAAGAAGGGCCAGCGGCTCTACATCAATGACGGCGTGTGGTCGTCTTTGTCGGATTCGTGGACGGGGAAGATCCTGCTTCCGGTGCGTCATATCCCCGATCCCGCCCGCCGCCGCCGGCCGGGACGGGCGGACGTGATGGCGCCGTTCCGCATCTACGGCGCCACCTGCGACAGCGTGGACGTGCTCTCCCGCCCCTTCTATCTGCCGGAGAGCGTGGATACGGGCGACTGGATCGAGATCGGCCACATCGGGGCCTATTCCCTCTCCCTGCGCACCCGCTTCAACGGCTTCTACCCCGACACGTTCGTGGAGGTGACGACGCCGTTCGACGCCGGTGAGGCGCCGGACGGCTTCGCCGAGCCCGAGCGGCGCGGCGGCGTGGAGGGGTAAGGAAAGGCGGAGCCTTCAACCTGAGCTGTCATGCCCCGGCTTGTCCGGGGCATCCACCGTGCCGACAAAGCGATGTTTTGTTTCCCGAGAGGCCGCCCGGCCGCTGAGTGGATCCCCGGACAAGCCGGGGGATGACAACGACCCGGGCGGCGGCAACACGTTCCCTAAAACCAGATCTTCTGGGTCTCGCGGCCCTTGTAGAGGTCGGCCACATACGCGCCGTAGCCGTTGAAGAGCTCGGTCGGCACGCGCTGGCCGGTGGCGATGTCCTCTTCGCTCGCCTGGCTCCAGCGCGGGTGCGGCACCTTGGGGTTCACATTGGCCCAGAAGCCGTATTCAGAGCCCTGCAACTGCTCCCAGAAGCTCACCGGCTGCTTGTCGGTGAAGGTGAAGCGCACGATGCCCTTGATGGACTTGAAGCCGTATTTCCACGGCAGCACCAGCCGGAGCGGCGCGCCGAACTGATTGGGCGCGGGCTTGCCGTAGACGCCGGTGACGAGGAAGGCGAGCTCGTTGGTCGCCTCTTCCAGCGTCAGGCCTTCCACGTAGGGCCACGTATAGCGGAAGTCCCTCTGGTTGGGCGCGACCTTCGGATCGAGGAAGGTCTCCATCTTGATGTATTTCGCGCCCGAGGTGGGGGCGGCGAGGGCGACGAGGTCCTTCATGGGAAAGCCCGTCCACGGCACCGCCATGGACCACGCCTCGACGCAGCGGTGGCGATAGAGGCGTTCCTCGAACTTCACCTTCTTGAAGAGGTCGTCGATGCCCATCTCTTGGGGCTTCTCCACCAGCCCGTCGATCTTCACCAGCCACGGACGGCGCTGGAAGCGCGTCATGGAGGGGCCGACGACCTTGCCGTAGCTGAACTCGTAATAATTGTTCACGAGGCTCGACTTCGCCTCCGGCGTCACCGGCCGCTCAAGCGTGTAGTGGGGGTTCCGGGGGGCGGGGTAAAGGCTGGCCGAGGGGTCGGGAATGTCGCCGACGCGCTGGGCTGCGGCAGGGCTGGAGAGCGTCCCGGCGCCGAGGCCGGCGAGGAGCATCGCCCCCGCGCCCATGGCCTGGCGGCGGTTGAGATAGACGTCCTCCGGCGTTGCCGCCGATTCGGGAAGTTCCCAGCCGCGCCTTGATCTGATGAGCATTCAGTGTCCTCCGTCGCGGCGCCAAGATCGGGGCGGGGGGACGAAGGGGCAAGTCACACAGGCGTGTCTCACACGGGCGTGTCTTACGCGCCGGGTGTGAGTCCTCTCCCGTGGGCTCACTGGGGGGCGGAGGCGGATTGCTCGAGGGTCAGCGTCGCGCCGGCGATGGAAACGCTGAGGCCGCTGTCGGACGATACGCTGAGGGGTTGCAGCGTCACCTGCTTGGTGGCGTCGTCGGAGGCGAGCATGTTGGCGGAGAAACCCGGGCCGAGGGAGAAGCCGGTGGAGATGCCGACATATTTCCCCGCCAGCGCGCCGGGCGCCACGGCCGGCGAGGTGGCGATCACCGCCCAGAGCATGCTGGCCTGATCGGACACGCCGAAGTCGAGCCCGATCCGCTCCATGGTGCCGCTGTAATAGTGATTGACCCCCATGGAGGGCCGGTATTCGCATTTCACGGAGCGGGAGGAGCCGAAGCCGTAGCCGGTGGCGAAGGCGCTGCGGCATTCCAGCAGGCCGGCCGCCACCTGGGGCATCGCCGGGCCACCGAAGGCCGGCGCCAGCGTGGCGGCGAAGCCGGCGCCGCAAAGCGCGACCGCCACCGAACGAGACAGAAACCTGGACATGCCGAACCCCTCCGCACAGGGATGGCGCCTCGGCGGGGACATGTCTTCCGGCCGAGGCAAAGCTCACTCTGCCACGAAGGCTGCGGCCCTTTTATGGTGGGTCGCGAAATACCTTCAGTTCGGCAGCAGAATCAGGGTCAGGTCGGCGATGCCGGCCGCGACGTCGGCGCCCACCATGCCCTCCACCGAGATGGTCTGCAGGGCGATCTGGTTGCTGGAGCCGCCGAGCAGCACGTTGGCGCCCGCGCCGATGGTCCAGGCGGCATCGGCCGAGACGCCGATATAGCTGCCGGCGATGTCGCTGGGGTTGGGCCGGGCGGTGGGGGCGAACACGGCCCAGGCGAGCGTATCGGCGGCGAGCACGCCGAGATCGATGCCGAAGCGGGAGATGGTGCCCTTGTAGCGCGACAGCACCACATAAGGCTGCGCCGCATTGTCCCGGAATTCACAGGCCGCCTCGCGCATGGAGCCGAGCACGAAGCCGATGGACGGCGCCACCTTGCACACCAGCATGCCGGACTGGACCAGCGGTCCCGTCGGAGGCGGGGGAAGCTGCACCGGCGGGAGGGGCTGGGCGGCAGCCGGAATCGCGGCGGCGAGGACGGTCGAGGCAGCAAGAAGGGCGGCGGTGATGGTGGCGCGCATGGACAATCCCCCGGATGGCGACGCTCGAGAGGTACGTCGTCGGGGAGTCCCGTGCAATCTCCGCCCCGGGCGGCTTGGCGCGCGCGGAATCATGCGGCGGAGCGGGCGGAGACAGAGGCTTGAAAATGCTCGCGCCCCCGGTTGGGCCGGGGGCGCGGGGCAGGCTTGCAGATGGGGCAGATGCCGTTGCGGCAGGAGGCGCTTGGGCCGTCCTGCCGCCGGGCAGGGCCGAATCAGCGCAGGGTGAGGTCCGACACGCCGAGGGCGAGGTTGAGCCCGGTCTGGCCTTCGAGCGACAGCGGCTGCAGCGCGAAGGTGTTCTGGGAGCCGCCCACGAGGACGTTGGCGCCGAGGCCCACGCCGATGGAGGCCGAGCCAGCCGCACCCACATAGGTGCCGCGCAGGGCGCCGGCGGGAACCTTGGCGGACGGGGCGAACACGCCCCACACCAGGGTGCCGCGGCCGTTCACGCCGATGTCGAGGCCGAAGCGGCGCACGGTGCCCTGATAAGTGCCGCGCTTGGCGCCGTGGACGGCCGGGCGGAACGCGCAGCTCATCTCGCGGACCGAGCCGATCACGAACGCCACGTTGGGCGCCATGTTGCAGGTCAGCGTGCCCACCTGGACGCGGGACTGGGCCGAAGCGGGAAGCGCGCCGGCGACGAGCACGGCGGCAGCAGCGAGGCCGGCCTTGAGAACAGTCTTCATGATGTCGTTCCTCCTGTGGGAAGCGGGCGGGTCGAATCCGGCGCCCGACGACCGCGCAGCCTTAGCCCAGACTTCACCGCGGCGCCAACGCTCCAGTTGGCGCAGGGTTCCGTTTTCCCGTCGCTGTTGCAATTCCCACCCTCCAGGAAGGTAAATTTCACGGGAGGCCGGGCGGACGCGGGGCCGGCGCGGCGGTCTGGTCGAGAGCGAGCGACGGGTGCCGCTCGCTCCCGTAGGGTCAGGCCAGGGAGCCGCAGAAGCGCTGGATGCGCCGGCAGGCTTCCTCGAGGTCCGAGGTGGCCGTGGCGTAGGAGATGCGGAAGGCCGGGCCGAGGCCGAAGGCCGAACCGTGCACCACCGCGACGCCTTCCGCATTGAGCAGCTCGGTGGCGAACACCTCGTCATTGGTGATCTGCACGCCCGTGGGCGTGGTCTTGCCGATGGTGCCGGCGCAGGACGGGAAGACGTAGAAGGCGCCTTCCGGCTTCGGGCAGGTGAGGCCCTTGGTCTGGTTCAGCATGGAGACCACGAGGTCGCGGCGCTCCTTGAACACCTTGTTGTTGGCGGCAATGAAGTCCTGCGGCCCGTCCAGCGCCTCGAGCGCCGCCCACTGGGCGATGGAGGAGGGGTTGGAGGTGGACTGGGACTGCAGCGTCCCGATGGCCTTGATGAGCGCCTCCGGGCCGGCGGCGTAGCCGATGCGCCAGCCGGTCATGCAATAGGCCTTGGAGACGCCGTTCATGGTCAGCGTGCGGTCGTAGAGCGCGGGCTCCACCTGCGCCGGGGTGACGAACTTGAAGTCGTCATAGACGAGGTGCTCGTACATGTCGTCGGTGAGGATCCACACGTGGGGATGCTTCACCAGCACGTCGGTGAGCGCCTTCAGCTCGTCGAAGCTGTAGGCCGCGCCGGAAGGGTTCGAGGGCGAGTTGAAGATCAGCCACTTGGTCTTCGGCGTGATGGCGGCTTCCAGCACCTCGGGACGCAGCTTGAAATTGTCTTCCAGCGTGGTCATCGCCGGCACCGGGGTGCCGCCGCAGAATTCCACGATGTCCGGGTAGCTCACCCAGAAGGGCGCCGGGATGATGACCTCGTCGCCGGCGTCGACCGTGGCGACCAGCGCGTTGAACAGCACCTGCTTGCCGCCGGTGCCGACCGTCACCTGCGAGGGCTTGTAGTCCAGCCCGTTCTCGCGCTTGAACTTGCGGCAGATGGCGGCCTTCAGCTCGGGAATGCCGTCCACGGCGGTGTACTTGGTCTCGCCGCGACGGATGGCCGCGATGGCGGCTTCCTTGATGTTGTCAGGGGTGTCGAAGTCCGGCTCGCCGGCCGAGAGCGCGATGATGTCCCGCCCCGACGCTTTCAGCTCCCGCGCCTTGTTGGAGATGGCGATGGTGGGGGAGGGCTTGATGCGCTTGAGGGCGGACGAAAGGAGGCTCATGGCCTTTGGGCTCCGGGACGCGCGATCGTGGACGGAGCGAATGCCGCGGCACGGGCGCAACGATGACAGGTCGAGGGCCGGCCGGATGCCGGCGGGCGGACACTAGTTCAGAGCCTTGCCGTGAACAAGCAAGGATCGTGAATGTCGCGCCACGCCGGATTGATGGATCGCCGCGCGGCGCCGACCGCCTGCAATCGGGGCTTGCGGCCTCCCCGGCCTGCCGCCACATGCTGGGCGTTCGGGGGCGGGGAGGACGGTTGAGGTGCTGACTCTCTATTCGACGCAGTCGTCGGGCAATTCCTACAAGGCGCGCCTGATGCTGGCGAAGCTCGGCTGGCCGTTCCGCCTCGTGGAGGTGGATATCTTCGCCGGCGAGCATCGCACGCCGGAATTCCTCGCCATGAACCTGGAGGGGCGGGTGCCGCTCCTCGATGTGGACGGGCGCTTCCTCGCCGAGTCCAACGCCATCCTCTTCTATCTCGCCGAGGGCACGCCGCTTCTCCCCACCGACGCCTTCGCCCGCGCCGAGGTGCTGCGGTGGATGTTCTTCGAGCAGAACAGCCACGAGCCGGGCATCGCCACCGCCCGCTTCTGGCTGCGGCAGGTGCGCGGCGGCCGCGAGTTGCGGGCCCATGACGTGGATCGCTGGATGGAGGAGGGCTATGCGGCGCTCAAGGTGATGGAGCGGCACCTGTCCGCCCGCCGCTATTTCGTCGGCGATGCGCTCACCATCGCCGACATCGCCCTCTTCGCCCACACCCATGTGGCGGAGGAGGGCGATTTCTCCCTCGCCGCTTTCCCTGCCGTGCGGGACTGGCTCGCCCGCGTGGCGGCGGAGCCGGGGCATGTGGACATGGGCTGGCGGCCCGGGAACCCGGCGGCCGATCCGGCGCAGGCCTGAGCGACGCAATCCTGAGCGACGCAATGGCGCGCCAAAACAGCGGGGACGGCTCGCGCGTCCGTGAGCGATCGACATCATCTTGCCATCATCCGTGAGGGCTAAGCCGCCGTCGCGCCACGATTCTTTTCCACCCTGCCTTGCGTCGGCGGAACTGATTCGCCCCTTTTCCCGTTGCTGGAGAGCGCGCGGAACAGGGGATGAGGAGGCCGCCCCAATGAGCGAGACCATCATGTCCGGACGTTGTGACGTCGGCGGTTACATGGAAGCAGGGCACTTTTCCCTCACCCGCCGGGCCGTGCGCCAGTCGCCGGCGGATCCCGAGCTGCTGGCCCGCGCGGTGCGCGCCCACAAGGAGGGCGATGCGCTGGCCCAGGCGGTTCTCACCTTTGCCCTCATGGTCGCCATCGGCGCCGTGGCGCTGGTGCTCGGCGGTCATGCGGCCATGGCGGGGGATCTGATCGCCGGTGGCGTCACGGAGTCGACCGGCTTCCTCCTGTCGCTCGGCGCGGTCGGCGGCGCGGTTCTCCTGTCGGCACTTGCGGCGCAGCGCCTCGCCACCTCTCGCGTTGAAGCCCGCGCGCGTGCGCGGTCGCGTTGATCCGGCAGCGCGGCATACGCCCACGCCGCTGAACGCCGTGCTGCCCGAGGCGCAGCGTGCCGCCGGACCGCGAACGAAGCGGCGGCGCGGCGTAGGCGGTGCGGCGCTCGGCGCCATCCTTCTCCTCTTCCTGCTTGCGGCCGCGACCTACGCGTTCGCACAGCCGGTGGACGCCCGGATCGGCGGCGAGCAGGTGCGCGTGGTGCCCTTCGCCACCGGCCTCGACACGCCCTGGAGCATCGCCTTCCTGCCCGATGGCCGCCTCCTCGTCACCGAGCGCGACGGGCGGCTGCGCCCCATAGATGCGACGGGCAAGGTGGGCGCGCCCATCTCCGGCGTGCCCAAGGTCGCGGCGCGGGGGCAGGGCGGCCTGCTGGATGTGGTGCTCGATCCCAAATTCGCGCAGAACCGCCTGATCTATCTCAGCTATGCCGAGCCGCGCCCGGAAGGCGCCGCCACCGCCGTCGCCCGCGGCAGGCTCGCCGAAGACCTCTCCCGCCTGACCGACCTGGACGTGATCTTCCGCCAGCAGCCGGCGGTCTCCGGCGGCAACCATTTCGGCTCCCGCCTCGTGTTCGCGCCCGATGGCATGCTGTTCGTCACCCTCGGCGAGCGGTTCAACTACATGGACAAGGCGCAGGACCTCTCCACGACCTTGGGCAAGGTCGTCCGCATCGCGCCGGACGGCTCAATTCCGGCCGATAATCCCTTCGTCGAAAGGGCCGGCGCCCGGCCTGAAATCTGGAGCTATGGCCACCGCAACGTGCAGGCCGCGGCCATCGAGCCGGGCACCGGCGCGCTGTGGACCGTCGAACATGGCCCGCGCGGTGGCGACGAGGTGAACCGGCCGGAGGCGGGCGAGAATTACGGCTGGCCGGTGATCGGCTATGGCCGGCACTATTCCGGTGCCCAGATCGGCGTCGGCACGGCCAAAGAGGGCATGGAGCAGCCCTTGTTCTACTGGGACCCCTCCATCGCCCCGTCCGGCGCCGCCTTCTACACCGGCGCTGCGCTTCCAGGCTGGCGCGGCCAGCTCTTCGTCGGCGCGCTGGCGGGGCAGGCGCTGGTGATGGTGAAGGTGCGCGACGGCGCCGTCATCGGCGAGGAGCGCCTGCCGCTGGGCAAGCGCATCCGCGACGTGCGCATGGGGCCGGACGGCGCGCTCTGGCTCGCGGCGGAGAGCACCGGCGAGATCCTGCGCGTGGTGCCGGCCGGGCGCTGACCGGATTCCCTCAGTCCCCTAAAGCGACCTAAGATCGGACCGCCGCAGCCGCGCGGCGTCCGACCCGGAGTTCCCATGGCCTCGACCCTGCTCGCCCGCAACGCCCTCGTGCTCGTGACCATGGACGGCGAACGGCGTGAGATCGCGGGCGGCGGGCTCTATGTGGAAGACGGCCGCATCGTCGCCGTGGGCCGGCCGCAGGACCTGCCGGCGAGCGCCGACGAGGTGATCGACCTCTCCGGCCATGTGGTGATGCCGGGCATGGTGAACACCCACCACCACATGGTGCAGAGCCTGACCCGCGCCGTGCCGGCAGCGCAGGATGGGGAACTCTTCACCTGGCTGCGCTCGCTCTATCCGCTGTGGGCGGGCCTGACCGGCGAGATGGTGGAGGCGGCGACGGAAATCGCCATGGCGGAGCTGATCCTCTCCGGCTGCACCACCTCCTCGGACCACCTCTACATCTACCCCAACGGCGCACGGCTCGACGACTCCATCCGCGCGGCGCGGCGCATCGGCATGCGCTTCCATGCGGCGCGGGGCGCCATGACCATCGGCGAGAGCAAGGGCGGCCTGCCGCCCGACCGGGTGGTGGAGGACGAGGGCTTCGTGATGAAGGATACCGAGCGGCTGATCGGCGCCTATCACGACCCCGCCCGCTACTCCATGCTGCGCATCGTGCTCGCGCCCTGCTCGCCCTTCACGGTGAGCCGCGACTTCATGCTGGAGACGCTGAAGCTCGGCCGCGACAACAACCTGACGCTCCACACCCACCTCGCCGAGAACGACAGCGACGTCGCCTTCTCCGAGAAGACGTTCGGCATGGGGCCGACCGAATATGTGCGCTCGCTGGGCTGGGTAGGGCCGGATGTCTGGCACGCCCACTGCGTGAAGCTGGACGACGACGGTATCGCTCTGTTCGCCAAGACCAGCACGGGCATCGCCCATTGCCCGTGCTCCAACATGCGCCTCGCCTCGGGCATCGCGCCGGTGAAGCGCTTCCTCGCCGAGGGCATCCGGGTGGGGCTCGGGGTGGACGGCTCCGCCTCCAACGACAGCGGCCACATTCTGGGGGAGGCCCGGCAGGCCATGCTGCTGCAGCGCGTCGCCCATGGTCCCGACGCCATGAGCGCGCGCACGGCGCTGGAAATGGCGACGCTGGGCGGCGCCCGGGTGCTCGGGCGTGACGACATCGGCGCGCTGGCCCCCGGCATGGCGGCGGATTTCATCGCCTTCGACATGTCTCGCCTCGCTTACGCAGGGGCGCTGCACGATCCGGTGGCGGCGCTCATCTTCTGCCAGTCGCAGGATGTGTCCCTCAGCGTCATCAACGGGCGGGTGGTGGTGCGCGACGGGCGCCTCCTCACCATCGACCTCGGTGCCGCCGTGGCGCGGCACAACGCCATGGCCGCCGAACTGGCGCGCTTCGCTTCCGCTTGATAAGACGTCCCGCGGCGGCTGGCGGCCCGCCCTCCCGGTGCCGGAAACGGCGCTGCTTTTTTGAAGAAGACCGTCCGGAGTTGACGATGGGCAAACGCATCGTCGCGGTGCGCTACAGTCCCGACTGGCTCGCCCTGACCGACGACGACACCCGCCGCTTCCTGCGCCGCCACCACATCGACGAGAATTTGCTCGTGGATTTCATGGCGCTGTGGGATGGCAACCTGAAGGTGGATTACCGCAGCTTCCGCGACGAGATCGCCAAGCTCTCCCGCGCGAGCTTCGCCGCCGTGCGGGGTGCCGAGGTGATCTCCCACGAGGTGCTGCGCGAGACGAAGCGCGGGAGCGACGATCTCATCGCCTTCGTGGACGACGACGACTGGCTCTCCCCCGGCCTGTTCGAGGAACTGGACAAGGCCTGCCCGCGCCCGCTCAACGGCATCTGGTGGGGCTCGATCCTGGTCGGCCCGCAGCTGACCACCTACGAGGAATCGCAGACCGTCCCGCTGATCGAGCTGCGGCCGCTGAAGCGGGTGATTTACACCAACAATTATGCCGTCACCGGCCGCGCGCTGAACCACCACGGCTATCCACGCCTGTTCGAGCACTATCACGCGGACCGGCGGTTCGGAAAATTCTGGTGGCCGCCCAAGAAGGTGCCGCTCTATCTCTCGGCCGCCTCCAAGCACCCGTGCTCCACGGTCTCGGTGCAGTTCTTCATGGGCGAGCCCCAGTTCCGCGCCGACCCGCGCCGCCACGTGGAGCGCTTCGCCGACCAGCTGGCCGAGGCTGTGATCCCGGCCGAATACGGCTGGCTGAAGCAGCCCGTGGACGCCGTCGAGGCGCTGGTGCGCCGCGCGCTCGGCTGAGCGGTCTTCGGCTTTGCCTTCGCTCAGGCGCCGCGCGGGCCGGCTTTGGCGCTGTCTTCGCTCAGGCGCCGCGCGGGCTGAACGCGCGGCGCCGATGCCGCGCCGCCGCGCTCAGAACTTGTGGAAGATGAAGAAGGCGCCAGCCGAGATGAAGGCGAAGCCGAGCAGGTGGTTCCAGCCCAGCGGCTCCTTCAGATAGAGCACCGAGAAGCCGGCGAAGACGATGAGGGTGATGACCTCCTGCATCGTCTTGAGCTGGGCCGTGGAATACACTTCCGAGCCGAAGCGGTTGGCCGGCACGGCGAGGCAATATTCAAAAAAGGCGATGCCCCAGCTCGCGATGATGGCGAGAACGAGCGGCGCCGACTTGTGCTTGAGGTGCCCGTACCAGGCGAACGTCATGAAGACGTTCGAAGCCACGAGCATGACGATGGGCAGGATCTGGGGGGGCAGAAGGTTCGTCAGGGCGGGCATGCGGGGCGGGTCCTCGATGAGAACCGACCCTTTAGAGCATTTTGACCGGGAGCGGACTCCGTTTCGTAGGGGCACGCAGGCAGGCTGGCGGTCGCAGCGTCAGGCGAATGTCAGGCTCCGGGTCATCACCGGCGCCTGCCCCGGCACCGCTAGGTCGAAGACGAGTTCGGGGATATCGCCTGCAAGGCGGAGCACCAGTTCCTGATAGCCGCCGGCGCCCGCCGCCCCCGCGGCCGCCGCCACCCGTCGGCTGGACAGGACGGCAACGCCCGGCCGCGGCCGGGCGCTCCAGTAATGCGGGCTCAGGCCCGGATAGGGCAAGGCGACGAGGAGATCGTCATCCTTTGGCGGCTGCGGCGCGCTTGCGCTTGGGGTGGTGAGCCACAAGGCCTGCGGCGGCAGGCTCGGCGGCCGAGGGGGCTGCTGTGACATAGGCATCCCAGAAGACGTATTCGTTGTCGATGGCACACTCATTGTAGGCGATCCGGCCGAAGCCGTCCTCACCCCAGCTCCTCCCCCAGCTGTTCTTGATGATCCAGGCGCCCTGATCGTCGTCATAGCCGACCACCGCCACGGCGTGGAGACCCACATATTCGCCCGCGGCGTGGCTGTAGATGCCCCGGCCGTATTGCAGGAAGTCCTCGAATACCTTGAGCACGGCGATCACCGGCCCCCGGTAGGCGATGGCCTTGCGGCGCTGGGCCGAGGTGCCGGCACTCTCCCATCCCGTGACCCAGGCCACCGGGGGGATGTTCTGTCCAGGCGCGTCCTGGCCCGGATAGGGGAAGTCGCTTTCGCGGCCGACGCCGTGGGTGCGGGCATAGCCCAGCGCGGCCTCGGGCCACCATCCCTGCGCGCAGGTTCGCCCGCCGCCGAAGAAGAGCGCCGCCTCGGACAGGTCGTGGCCGGGGTCGGCCTCGTCCTGGGCGATGGCGAGCCGGCTTTCGACCGCCGCCACGGTGGCGAAGGCGACGCAGGCGCCGCACGCGCCCTGGTTGCGGATGGGCGTCACGAAATTGGTGCCCCCGCGTGCGCTGCGCCAGTCGATGCTGCGGGGCGCGGGCGGCAGGGCCGCGAAGGCGGCGGATTCCACGCCGCGCGCCAGCGTGAGCTGGGCCATCGCCACCTGGGGGTCGACGATGATCCCGAGATGGGCCTGCCCACCGCCGGTCTCCGCCACCGAGAAGACGGGCTTCTCGGCGGGCGTCCAGTCGAACTTGCGCAGGGCGATCTCGGTCTTGAGTTCGGCAAGATCCAGCATGGGTCAGCCCCTGCAGGTCTCGGCGAAGATCTGGTCGCCGATCTTGATGAGACCGTTGAGGACCGGGCCGGCGACGGTGCCGGCACCGGGAATGAAGACCAGCACGGTGGCGGCCACTTCCAGCAGCGGCTTCGCCTTGGGCCAAAGGCCACAGAAATCGTTGCCGACGCCGGCACCGGCGGTCGCGGCCTGCGGCTCGTTCGCGGCCGCAACCGCGTCGGTGATGATCTTGGCTCCGGCCTGGGCTGACAAAGTCATTGTTGCGCTCCCCTCCAAGTGGAAGCGCAACCATAGGGCGAGTGATCTGGTGATACAATCAAAAGGATGTTATTCGCGGAATATACAACTTAAACGAGCGTCTTCCGGGTCAGCCCCTCATGCCCCATATTCCCCCCATGGCCAAAGCATCCCGTCCCGGAAAGCTCGGTGAGCGCTCCCAGCGTCATTTCGAGCCGGCGCCCCAGCAGGCGCTTGATCCCGCCGTTGCGAAATCCCTCGGGCTGGAGCCGGGGGCGCTTTCGCTCGACTTCGAATCGGCCGGGGCTTCGGCCACCGTGCAGGCGCTGTCGCGGCTGATCGAGACCGGGCGGCCGGAGGTCAACGGCCAGACCTGGGTGCCGCACCGTCCGCCGCGGCCGGAGAAGTCGGAAGGCGGCGTCCCCTTCACCATGAAGAGCGACTTCCAGCCCGCCGGCGACCAGCCGCAGGCCATCAAGGAATTGTGCGCGCAGGCCGAGGCGGGGGACCGCGACCAGGTGCTGCTCGGCGTCACCGGCTCGGGCAAGACCTTCACCATGGCCAAGGTGATAGAGCAATTGCAGCGTCCGGCCATCGTGCTCGCGCCCAACAAGACGCTCGCCGCCCAGCTCTATGGCGAGTTCAAGAGCTTCTTCCCCGACAATGCGGTGGAATATTTCGTCTCCTACTACGATTATTACCAACCGGAGGCCTATGTGCCCCGGACGGATACCTATATCGAGAAGGAATCCTCCATCAACGAGCAGATCGACCGCATGCGCCATGCGGCGACGCGCTCGCTGCTGGAGCGGGACGACGTGATCATCGTCGCCTCGGTGTCGTGCATCTACGGTATCGGCTCGGTCGAGACCTATTCGGCCATGACCTTCGACATCAAGGTCGGCGAGCGCATCGACCAGCGCGGCCTGATCGCCGATCTCGTGGCCCTGCAATACAAGCGCATCCAGTCGGATTTCGCCCGCGGCACCTTCCGCGTGCGCGGCGACAGCGTGGAGATCTTCCCCGCCCACTATGAGGACCGCGCGTGGCGCGTCTCCCTGTTCGGCGACGAGGTGGAGAGCATCGCCGAGTTCGATCCGCTCACCGGCCAGAAGAGTGGCGACATGAAGAGCGTGCGCGTCTACGCCGCCTCGCATTATGTCACCCCGCGCCCGACGCTGATCCAGGCCATCTCCGGCATCAAGGCCGAGCTGAAGATGCGGCTCGACGAGCTGTACAAGATGGGCCGCCTTCTGGAGGCCCAGCGGCTGGAGCAGCGCACCCGCTACGATCTGGAGATGATGGAGGCGACGGGAAGCTGCGCCGGCATCGAGAATTATTCGCGCTGGCTCACCGGCCGCAAGCCCGGCGAGCCGCCGCCCACCTTGTTCGAATACGTGCCGGACAATGCCCTCGTCTTCATCGACGAGAGCCATGTGACCGTGCCGCAGATCGGCGCCATGTATCGCGGCGACTTCCGCCGCAAGGCGACGCTGGCGGAATACGGCTTCCGCCTGCCGAGCTGCATGGACAACCGCCCGCTCCGCTTCGAGGAGTGGGAGGCCATGCGGCCGCAGACGGTCCACGTCTCCGCCACCCCCGGCTCGTGGGAGATGAACCAGACCGGCGGCGTGTTCGTGGAGCAGGTCATTCGCCCCACGGGCCTCATCGATCCGCCGGTGGAGGTGCGCCCGGCGCGCACGCAGGTGGACGACCTCCTCGGCGAGGTGCGGGCGGTGGCGGCCAAGGGCTACCGTACCCTCGTTACCGTGCTCACCAAGCGCATGGCCGAGGACCTGACGGAATATCTGCACGAGAACGGCATCCGCGTGCGCTACATGCACTCGGACATCGACACCATCGAGCGCATCGAGATCATCCGCGACCTGCGCCTCGGGGCGTTCGACGTGCTTATCGGCATCAACCTGCTGCGCGAGGGCCTCGACATTCCCGAGTGCGGGCTCGTCGCCATCCTCGATGCGGACAAGGAAGGCTTCCTGCGCTCGGAAACCTCGCTGGTGCAGACCATCGGCCGCGCCGCGCGCAATGTGGACGGGCGGGTGATCCTCTATGCGGACCACATCACCGGCTCGATGGAGCGGGCCATGGCGGAGACTTCCCGCCGTCGCGAGAAGCAGGTGGCCTACAACACCGAGCACGGCATCACGCCGGAGAGCGTGAAGAAGGCCATCGGCGACATCCTCAATTCCGTCTACGAGCGCGACCACGTGCAGGTGGATGCGGGCCTCGCGGAGGAGGGGGCGGCCTTCGGGCACAATCTCAAGGCGGTGATGGCGGACCTGGAGAAGCGCATGCGCGCCGCCGCCGCCGACTTGGACTTCGAGACCGCGGCGCGCCTGCGCGACGAGATCCGCCGGCTGGAGGCCACGGAACTTGCCGTCTCCGACGATCCGCTGGCGCGGCAGGAGGCCGTGGACGACCGCACCGGCGGCTACAAGGGGGCGCGCAAATACGGCAAGGCGGCCAACCTGCCGCCGAAGGAGGAGTCCGGGCGCCTGCTGCCGCGCGGCCGGGGCAAGCCCTCAGCCAAGGGCCGCGGGGCGGCCGCCGATCAGGACGGGATGGGGGAGGCGCAGGCGCCCTACACCCCGCCAAGCGCCGCCACGCCGAAGGCGGCACGCACCCCGGCCGAGACGCCGCTGGCAGCGCCTCTACCCACCCGCGCCCACAAGCCGTCCCTCGACGACATGGGGCCGGGCTCCGACCGCGTGGTGCCGCTGGCCGAAGACACCTTCCGCCCCGGCCCACGTCCCGATCCCGGCACCAAGGGCTATCGCAAGGGTGGCAGGCGGAAGGGGTAGGGAAGGCCCCGTTGGCGCCGTCATGCCCCGGCTTGTCCGGGGCATGACGGCGCCGCAGGCTCGGCGCTTCAGAACGCGGAGCGGACCCGGCCGTGCCGTGGACCCTCCGGACGAGCCGGAGGGTGACAGCCTGCTCTTATGTCACCTGCTCTTATGTCACCTGCTCTTATGTCACCTATCGCCGGCTGATCCGCCCGATGACCAGTTCGTCGATCTCCAGCCGGCGGATGCGCGCGCGGCCGATGGCGAGGCGGCCGATGGCGACGGCGCCCACCGCGAGCGCCCCGAAGGCCAGCGCGCCGATGGCGATGGCGCCGATGGACCCGGCGCCCAGAGACCCCGCGCCCACGGAGCCTGCACCGACAGCCCCGGCCCCCACGGCCGCCTTGCGGATGCGGCGCTTGCGGGCGGGCGGTGCGGCGGGAGCCTCGACCTCTGGGGCGTCGGTCTCGGGATCGGCGGTCATCGCATGTCCTCGGATCGGGGGGCTCGGGATCGGAGAAAGGCGGCTCAGGGCACGAGGCTGTGGGCGTCCCAGTCGTGCCGCGGCACCTCGGCGCCCAGAGTGTAGCTGAACGCGACCACATCCATGCCGTCCGGGCTGGTCTTGCAACGATAGGCGAGGTGGTACCAGTGCTCGCGGCTGCGGATGGCCGCGCCGGGGGCGGAGATGGCGGCATCGCCGTGCCGGAAGTCGCCGAGCTTGGGATCGGCGAAGGCATAGGCCACCACCTCTTCCGGCCGCATGTCCTTGTGTTCTCGGCCGATCTCGCCCATGGCGCGGGCGTTGCAGCGCTGCTCGATGCGGGTGCCGGGGTCCACATGGAGCATCATGTCGTCGTGCCGGCCGGGACCGGCGAGCGCCGGAGCGGCCGTTGCGGCAGTGAGGAGGACGAGGGGCAGCACGAGCGGGCGAATCACGGCTGGAGCATCTCCGCAGACAGGGAAGCGTGCCGCCTCTAGGCCGAATCTGTGGCAGGGATGGGACGGGATGGTGGCGTGGTAGGGAACAGGGGTCTCGCCCGCCGGAGCCCCTGCGTGTTATGGTGTTCACGATACAGCTTCGGCCGCGCGGGGCGCGGGGCGGCCCACCGTAAACGCAGACAGGACGGATGTTCGGGATGACGGGGGACGAACGGCCGATGATCCTCGCCCTTCAGGGCGGCGACCGGGAAGCGATCCAGTCCTTGCTGGCGGAAGCGGCGCGGCGGCTTGCCGCGCAGGGCGTGCGCGTGCTCGGCGTGGTGGAGCACCTGACCCCCGGCTGCGCCCACGAAGACGTGCTGCTGCTCGATCTCGTCTCCGGCGAGACCAACCGCCTGCATCAGGACCTCGGCCCCGGCGCGGCCGGGTGCAGCCTCGATCCGGCGGGCCTCGCCGCCGCCTCGGCCGGGGTGGAGCGGGCCATCGCCGATCGCCTCGCCGAGGGCGGCGACCTGTCCGACACGGTGGTGGTGCTCTCCAAGTTCGGCCGGCAGGAAGCCGAGGGCCGTGGCCTCACCTCTGCGTTCCATGCGGCGGTGGCGGCCGAGCTGTGCGTCCTCACCTCAGTCTCGCCCAGCATCACCGCCGAATGGGCGGGCTTCGCCGGCGACCTCGCCGAGCTGCGCCCGGCGGTGCCGGCGTCCATCGATGCGTGGTGGGGCGTGCCCGTTCCCGAACCGGCGGAATAGCCGGAGCGTTTCCGGGCGAAGGGGCACCGGTTCGCGTAACGGAAACGCGTAAAACCCCCTAGATCCCGATATCGTCCAGGCTGCGCCCGCGCGTCTCGATGCGGTAGTGCCAGGTCACGACCGCGCCCAGGAGCGAGGCGGCGATCAGCATGAACAGCAGCGTGCGGGTGCCGAGGTCCGCCAGCAGGATCGGGAACAGGAAGGCGGTGAGCACCGCCCCGATCTTGGCGAAGGCCGCGGCGAAGCCCGCCCCCATGCCGCGGATGCGGGTGGGGAAGACCTCGCCGGCGATCAGGTAGGTCTGCGCGTTGGGGCCGAGATTGGTCATGAAGTTGAACAGCATGAAGCCGATGACCACCATCGTGACGGCGCGGTCGCCGCTGTAATAGGTGGAGAGCGCGGCCACCAGCAGGCCCGCCGCGCAGCCGACGAAGCCGGCGATCTGCAGCGGGATGCGGCCGATGCGGTCGGACAGCGCCACCGCCACGCCGATGCCCACGAGCAGCAGCAGGTCGATCAGCGCCGCCCCCTCCGAGGCGAGCAGATCCGCCGAGACGAGATCACTCAAATTGCGCCCGACATCGGCCTGATGGCCGAAGGCGGCGGCGAGGATGGTGGGGGTGAAGATGCCGATGCCGTAGGTGGACAGGTCCTGCAGGAACCAGGGCACCGCGGCGAGGACGGTCGCGCGCCGGTTGTGCGGGGTCTTGAACAGGGCGGCCGGGGTGCGATCGTGGCCCTGATCGTGCGCTGCCCCTCCGGCATGGCCGTGGTGGCGATGGCTGAGCGCGATGGATTTCGGATATTGCGGCGAGCGGGCGAGCAGGCGCTGCGCCGCCTGCTGGGCCTCCTCCACGCGGCCGTGGGCGAGCAGCCAGCTCGCGCTTTCCGGCACGAACAGCCGGGCCACCGCCACCGCCACGGCGGGCAGGATGGCCGCCGCATACATGAGGCGCCAGGCGGAGACGGCCTCGATGTTGGACAGGACGAGATAGCCGAGCAGGGTGCCGGTGAGCGCCCCCACCGCCTGGAAGCCGAAGGCGCTGAGAACGAGCCGCCCGCGCGCCACGGACGGGATGCTCTCGGAGATCACCAGATGGGCGGTGGGATAGTCGCAACCGAGCGCGATGCCGATGCCGAACAGGAACACCACGGTCCAGCCGAAGGAGGGGCTGACCGCCAGCAGCGCGAGGAAGATGATGAAGATCACCATCTCCGCCACGAACATGAGCTTGCGGCCGAACTGGTCGGCGAGGCCGCCCAGCAGCAGCGCGCCGAAGAGGATGCCGGCGAGGCTCGCCGCGCCCACGAGGCCGTGCTGGAAGGCGTCCATGCCGAATTCGCGGGACATGAGGGGCAGCGTCACGCCCGTCATGAACACCACGAGGCCCTCGAAGAACTTGCCCGCCGCGGCCAGCCACCAGATGCGCCACTGCATGGCGGTCATGGGGGTGGCCGCCACCCGCGTGCCGTCGCGCCAGATCGGGGTCTCGTCGATATAATCCTGCACCGAGCGCTTGTGGTCGAACCCGCGCAGGTCCCGCATCTCGTTCATGGCCTTCCCCCACGCTCCAGCGTGACAGAAAGCGTGCGAGCCGTGAATTGCCTATGACGGTCGCGGGGCCGGCTACCGTCCCGGGGGCTGGCGGGCCGAAAGGGGAGCGGCTAAGAAAGACGTTCACCGGCGTGCTGCCCGGCCGTTTCCGCGGCCTCTCAGCGCAAGGCGCGCCCCCTCCCGTCCGGCGCCGCAGGTTCCCATGGTCTTTTCCCGCGTCTCTGCTTTGTCCCTCGCGGCCCTTGCCGCGAGCCTCGCCCTCGCCGCCTGCCAGGGCAATCCGGATAGCTGGGGCACCGGCGTGGTGAAGCAGACGGACGCCTTCGGCGACTATTCGGAGACGGTGGTCTCCGTCCCCAAGCCCACCGCCGGGCCGCGCCAGTTCGAATGCACGGGCCCATTCGCGCCCAACACCACCGCCATCAACATCGCCGCGGACTTCGGGCAGGCGAACGTCATCACCGGCAACATCATGTCGCCAGACGGCAGCACCGCGCCGGGCATCATCCTCCTGCCCAACGATCCCGCCTTGAGCCTGGAGATCGCCTGGAAGGACCCGGCCAACATGGCCGCCCCGCGCCGGGTGGCCTTCACCGAAAGCTCGGCCTGGACCGTGAACGGCATCGGCATCGGCACCAGCCTCGCAGACCTTGAACGGGCCAACGGCAAGCCGTTCCGCATCCAGGGCTTCGGCGGCAATGCCGGCGGCGTGGTGGCCGACTGGCGCGGCGGGCGGCTGGGCAATCTGGGCGGCGGCTGCGTGCTCGGGGCGCAGCTGGCGCTTTCGGCCGGAGCCTCGGACGGCGCGCAGGCGCGCGTTTCCGGCCCCAAGGTCTACACCTCGAACGATCCCGCCATCCGCGCCGCCAACCCGAGCGTGGGCGTGTTCTGGGTGAATTACCGGTAGGAGGAAGGGCGCCGATCGTCGCGAATTGCGAAACCAGCGCCGGCGTTAAGATTAACGCTCTCTAAATACCGCTGAGCCCGCGCCGTCGCCTTTCCAAGAAGCGTGGCGGTTGTAGAGTGCCACTGCGCGTCGCGGACCCAACCGCGCGCAGGAGACACTCCAATGAAACGCCTGATCCTAGGAGCGCTGCTGGGGGCCGTCTGTGCCGTCAGCGGAGCCTTCGCACAGGGGGCGCCTGCCAATGCCCCCGCCGCGAGTGGCCGGCCCGCCAACATCGAAGAGTTGAATGGCGTCCAGTGGTTGTTCGTGCAGGTGGCGGATTCCATTTCCGTCACCGACAAGACCATCACGCTGAAGGGCGTCGCGCCGCAGGTCATCATGTTCGCCGACCGCCCCGAGCGGATCACCGGGGACGCGTCGACGGCGACCTTCATCAAGATCTGGAACGAGGGGAAGGACAGCTTCCAGAAGGACCCGCCCAACGCCACCCTCTCGGTGACGGTGAACGGCGAGCCCAACCTGTCGGTGATCGAGCTGTCGAATCCGGTGCTCTCCGGCGACACGCTGACCTACGACTACAAGCTCCTCAGCGAGGACAAGCCCCTCTCCGGCACCAATGCCAGCCTGTTCATCGACTGGTGGCACTATCACCGCTGGTGGGGTCCCGGACCCGGCCGCTGGGGCGGTGGCGGCTGCTGGCGCGGCCCGTATGGCGGCCTGCACTGCCGCTGGTGAGCCTGATCTTCCGCCGTTAGACGCGCGCCCCGCCCGCACCCCGCGGCGGGGCGTTCGCGTCTGTGGCCGTCTGCCATGATGGTGCCGTCTTGATGGTGCCGTTTCACCCGCGCGTGCCAGCACCCCGCTGCCGCCGGACGTCGCTCCTCGAAACCGTGAGAGACATCATGATCCGCCCCAGGGCCGCCCTGCGCCCGCTGACCCTCGCGCTGACCTTCGCCGCGGGCCTTGCGACTGCCGGGCTCGTGCAGTCGGCCTTCGCCGACCAGCCCAACATGCAGCGCGCGCTCGAGGCGCTGCGCACCGCGCGCGCCTTCCTGCAGCAGGCGGAGCCCAACAAGGGCGGCCATCGCGAGCGCGCCATCGACCTTGTGGACCGGGCCATCGGCGAGACCGAGGCCGGCATCCAGTTCGCGCGCTGACCCCGGCGCCGCCTTGTTTTCGGAAAGTTGCTGATGGCCGATTGGATCTCGTTCTGGAATGGTAGTCACGCCATCTATGTGAATGACCGGCACAAGGCGGTGCATTATGCGGCCATCGCGACCGATCTCGTCGGCTTCCTGCCGGGGCCGCACGCGCGGGTTCTGGATTTCGGCTGCGGCGAGGCCCTGGCCTCGGCCGAGCTGGCGTTCCGCTGCGCGCACCTCGTGCTCAGCGATGCCGCGCCGGCGGTGCGCGATCGCCTGAAGGGGCGCTTCGTCGCCGCCCCCACCATCGATGTGATGTCCCCCGAGGAGGTCTCGGCCCTGCCGGACGGCAGCTTCGACCTCATCATCTGCAATTCGGTGGCGCAGTATCTCTCGCGCGACCTGCTCGCCAGCCTCGTCCTGGAATGGCGGCGGCTGCTGGCGCCGGGGGGGCGGCTGCTGATTGCCGACGTCATCCCGCCCCATGTGAGCGCGCTGGCCGATGCCGAGGCGCTGCTCCGGCTCGCCGCGCGGGAAAAATTCCTGCTGGCCGCGGTCGCCGGCCTCGCCCGCACCGCCATCTCCCCCTATCGCAAGCTGCGCGCGGAACTCGGGCTGACCACCTACGAGGAGGCGGAAGTACTCGCCTTGCTCACGAAGGCCGGCCTCGCGGCGCGGCGGGTCGAGCCCAATATCGGCCACAACCAGCAGCGCATGGCCTTCATCGGCGAACGCGGCGCCTGAAGCCCGCGCGGCGCTTGAGCGTAGACAGCACAAGAAGCCCGCGCGGCGCTTGAGCGTAGACAGCACAAGAAGCCCGCGCGGCGCTTGAGCGTAGACAGCACAAGAAGCCCGCGCGGCGCTTGAGCGGAGACAGCGTAGCGAGCCCGCGCGGCGCTTGAGCGTAAGCAACACAAGATCCCCGCGCGGCACTTGAGCGTAGGCGGCGCCGGCGTGACTTCTCAGCCGCGCACCGCGCTCCGATGGGCGAAGGCCCAGACGCGGTAGCCGGTGAAGGTCCACATCATGGTGATGCCGGTGGTGAGGAACTGGGCGAGCAGATAGAACAGCCCTGCCTTGTCCACGAACAGCCACATGAGGGTTTCGTTGAGCACGAAGGCCACCCCCGCCACCACGATGAAGCGCGGCACCGCACCGGCATGGGAGCGCGTGGCGTCGAAGGTGAAGCGGCGGTTGAGGATGTAGGACACGATACCGCCCACGACGAACCCCACCGCCGAGCCGAGCACGGGGCCGACGGCATCCATCTCCACCAGGATGGCGAGCGTGGAGAAATGGGCGACGGCGGCGGTGAGGCCCACGCCGACGAATCGGGCGAACTGGCGGATCAGGTCGCCATGGCGCGCGCGGTATTCATTGACCGTCCGGGCGAGGGAAGGCGGCAGCACAGGCGTCTCCGGCAGGAAAACGAACAGGAATCCTTCAGGCCGAGGCAGCGCGGGCGGGCGCCGGACACCCCGCGAGGATGTGTATTCCGGGCGCGGCGTCATCTCGGTGACATGGCTTCCGTCGCCGCAAATTATGGTCTAAGGAAGCCCATCAGCGCCAAGGGCCCGGGAAATTGCGCAGGTGTGACATCCGTGAGGTGTGACATCCGCGCCGCGTCCCGCCCGCGCGCAAGTCTGGGAGCAGGCCCCGGCCAAGCTCGTACCTTTCTGGGGCGCGTGACCCGCGGCCCTTTTTTTGCGCCCGGCGGGCGCTAGGAAGGCGCGGGCGCTGCGACGGGGCGGCTCCTGATGGAAACGGATCCCGTTGTCCTCGCCGGCTCAGCGGCGCGGGTGGCGGTGGTCGAGAGCTCAAAGACGGATATGCCGAAACGCACCGATATCGAAACCATCCTCATCATCGGCGCCGGTCCCATCGTGATCGGGCAGGCCTGCGAATTCGACTATTCCGGAACGCAGGCGGTCAAGGCGCTCAAGGAGGAGGGATACCGGGTCGTCCTCGTGAACTCGAATCCCGCGACCATCATGACCGACCCGGACATGGCGGACGCGACCTATATCGAGCCCATCACCGCCGAGATCGTCACCAAGATCATCGAGAAGGAGCGCGGCGACCGCTCCAAGGGCTTCGCGCTGCTGCCCACCATGGGCGGCCAGACCGCGCTCAACTGCGCGCTGTCGCTCAAGAAGATGGGCACGCTCGAAAAGTATGACGTCGAGATGATCGGCGCCACCGCCGAGGCCATCGACAAGGCCGAGGACCGCGAGCTGTTCCGCGAGGCCATGACCAAGATCGGCCTCTCGACGCCCAAGTCCCGCCAGATCAAGACCCTGCCCCAGGCGCTCGAGGCGCTGGACGAGGTGGGCTTGCCCGCCATCATCCGCCCGTCCTTCACCATGGGCGGCACCGGCGGCGGCATCGCCTACAACAAGGCGGAGTTCATCGAGATCATCGAGCGCGGCATCGATGCCTCCCCCACCAACGAGGTGCTGGTGGAGGAGAGCGTGCTGGGCTGGAAGGAGTATGAGATGGAGGTTGTCCGCGACAAGGCGGACAACTGCATCATCATCTGCTCCATCGAGAACATCGACCCGATGGGCGTGCACACCGGCGATTCCATCACGGTGGCGCCGGCGCTGACGCTCACCGACAAGGAATACCAGATCATGCGCGACGCATCGCTTGCGGTGCTGCGCGAGATCGGCGTGGAGACCGGCGGCTCCAACGTGCAGTTCGCGGTGAACCCCGAGGACGGCCGGCTCATCGTCATCGAGATGAACCCGCGCGTGTCGCGCTCCTCGGCGCTGGCGTCGAAGGCCACGGGCTTCCCCATCGCCAAGGTCGCCGCGCGCCTCGCGGTGGGCTACACGCTCGACGAGATCGAGAACGACATCACCGGCGGCGCCACCCCGGCCTCCTTCGAGCCCACCATCGATTACGTGGTCACGAAGATCCCGCGCTTCGCCTTCGAGAAATTCCCCGGCGCCGAGCCAACGCTGACCACCGCCATGAAGTCGGTGGGCGAGGCCATGGCCATCGGCCGCACCTTCCAGGAATCGCTCCAGAAGGCGCTGCGTTCGCTGGAAACCGGCCTGTCCGGCCTCGACGACATCGAGATCGAGGGCCTCGGCCAGGGCGACGACAAGAACGCGGTGCGCGCGGCGCTGGGCACGCCCACGCCCGACCGCCTGCTCTATGTGGCGCAGGCCATGCGCCTCGGCCTCTCCGACGAGCAGATCCACGCCGCCTGCAAGATCGATCCATGGTTCCTCGCCGAGATCCGCGGCATCGTGGAGATGGAGCAGAAGGTGCGCCGGCTCGGCCTGCCGGAGACGGCCGGCCAGTTCCGCCGCCTCAAGGCCATGGGCTTCTCGGACACCCGCCTCGCCGCGCTTGCCGGCCTCCACGAGGGCGAGGTGCGCGCGCGGCGCCATGCGCTGGATGTGCGCCCCGCCTACAAGCGCATCGACACCTGCGCGGCCGAGTTCGCCTCGCCCACCGCCTACATGTACTCGACCTACGAGACGCCCTTCGCCGGGACCCTCGCCGACGAGGCGCAGCCCTCCGACAAGGAGAAGGTCATCATCCTCGGCGGCGGTCCCAACCGCATCGGCCAGGGCATCGAGTTCGACTATTGCTGCTGCCATGCCGCCTTCGCTTTGAAGGATGCCGGCTATGAAGCCATCATGGTCAACTGCAATCCGGAGACCGTCTCCACCGATTACGACACCTCGGACCGGCTCTATTTCGAGCCGCTGACCGCCGAGGACGTGCTGGAACTGATCGCCCGTGAGAAGACCAATGGCACGCTGAAGGGCGTCATCGTGCAGTTCGGCGGCCAGACGCCGCTGAAGCTTGCCAAGGCGCTGGAGGATGCGGACGTGCCGATCCTCGGCACCTCGCCCGACGCCATCGATCTCGCCGAGGATCGCGACCGGTTCAAGACGCTGCTCGATCGCCTGAAGATCCGCCAGCCGGCCAACGGCATCTCCTACAGCGTGGAGCAGGCCCGCCTCGTCGCGGCCGAGCTCGGCTATCCCATGGTGGTGCGCCCCTCCTACGTGCTGGGCGGCCGGGCCATGCAGATCATCCGCGAGGAGCGCGAGCTGGGCGACTACCTGCTCGAGACCCTGCCGGGCCTCGTGCCGCAGGAGATCAAGGCGCGCTATCCCAACGACAAGACGGGCCAGATCAACACCGTCCTTGGCAAGAACCCGCTCCTGTTCGACCGCTATCTGTCCGACGCCATCGAGGTGGACGTGGACGCGCTGTGTGACGGCAAGGACGTGTTCGTCGCCGGCATCATGGAGCACATTGAGGAGGCGGGCATCCATTCGGGTGACAGCGCCTGCACGCTGCCGCCCTATTCGCTCTCGCCCGATACCCTCGCGGCGCTGGAGAAGCAGACCGCCGCCATGGCGCTGGCGCTGGGCGTCGGCGGCCTGATGAACGTGCAGTACGCCATCAAGGGCGACGAGATCTACGTGCTCGAAGTGAACCCGCGCGCCTCGCGCACGGTGCCGTTCGTCGCCAAGGTCATCGGCCTGCCCATCGCCAAGATCGCGGCGCGGGTGATGGCCGGCGAGAAGCTGGCGGGCTTCAACCTCGTGCAGCCCAAGCTCGGCCACATCGCGGTGAAGGAGGCGGTGTTCCCCTTCGCCCGCTTCCCCGGCGTGGACACGGTGCTCGGCCCGGAGATGCGCTCCACCGGCGAGGTGATGGGCCTCGACACCGATTTCGGCGTCGCCTTCGCCAAGAGCCAGCTCGGCGGCGGCACCAAGGTGCCGCAGTCCGGCACGGTGTTCGTCTCGCTGAAGGATGGGGACAAGATCCGCATCCTGCCCACCATGAAGATGCTGGTGGACCTCGGCTTCAAGATCATCGCCACGTCAGGCACCCAGCGCTTCCTTGAGGAGCACGGCGTGCCGGCGGCGAAGATCAACAAGGTGCTGGAGGGCCGCCCCCACATCGTGGATGCCATCAAGAATGGCGGGGTCCAGCTGGTGTTCAACACCACCGAGGGCGCGCAGGCCCTTGCGGACAGCCGTTCGCTGCGCCGCGCCGCCCTCTTGCAGAAAGTGCCGTATTACACCACGCTGTCCGGAGCCATCGCTGCGGCGCAGGGGATCAAGGCCTATGTGGGCGGCGACCTGACGGTGCGTCCGCTGCAGGGCTATTTCGGTGCCGGGGGCGACAGCGCTCCCGTCAGCCCGCGGGGCGCAGCCCCCGTCGCCTGATCCCGGAAGGGAACACCGGCGCGCGGCCTTTGGGCCGGCGCGCATCCGTCGCGGCCGTCCGGCGTCTCAAGGCGCGGGGCGGGTGCATCGCCCGGGGGCCATGGATCGCCCGAACCGGGACAGTCGCCGCAGCCGAGGCGCCGAAAGGCGCCGCGGGGCGGCTTTCTTTTCGGCGCCGGCACCACCTGAGGTGGGGCTCCGGCGCACCGAACCGTTTCAGGAGGTCTGACAAGGACCCATGGAGAAGATTCCGATGACGGCGGGCGGCTTTGTCGCCCTCGAGCAAGAGTTGAAGCAGCGTCAGCAGGTGGAGCGTCCGCGCATCATCAATGCCATCTCGGAGGCGCGCGCCCATGGCGACCTGTCCGAGAACGCGGAATATCACGCCGCCAAGGAGCAGCAGTCGCTGAACGAGGGCCGCATCGCCGATCTGGAGGACAAGATCTCCCGCGCCGAGGTGATCGACGTCTCGAAGCTCTCCGGCGACATCGTCAAGTTCGGCGCCACGGTGACGCTGGTGGACGAGGACACCGAGGAAGAGAAGGTCTGGCAGATCGTCGGCGACAGCGAAGCCGACGCCAAGGCCGGCCGCATCTCCATCTCCTCGCCGGTGGCCCGCGCGCTCATCGGCAAGAAGAAAGGCGCCTCCGTGGAGGTCGTCACCCCCAAGGGCGCCCGCTCGTTCGAGATCGCGGACGTGCGCTGGGCCTGAGCGGGAGAGGGGCGCAGCGGGGCTCCGGGGGCACATGGCCTCCGAGCGCTGCCGACGTATCGAGCTTGCTCGCCTTGCCCCATCCTCTCCGCCGTCATGCCCCGGCTCGTCCGGGGCATCCACCCCGCCGCAGGTGCGGTGCCGACAAGACGTAAGCCAGCCCGGCCGCGCCGTGGATATCCCGGACAAGCTGGGGGATGACGCCGCTCAAGATCCACGAAGCGCGCGAATCTCAGCCGCCGCAGCGCCCTCCGGTGAGATGACGCCTCACGCCCCCTTCGGCAATCCGGCTTCCAGCGGCACGATCGGCGCGTCCTTGGACTGTTTCAGCGTCAGGGCCGTCTTCACGTTGCGCACGTTGGGCGCGGCGGTGATATCCAGCACGAAGGTCTGGAAGGTGCGCAGGTCCGGCGCCACGCACAGCATCAGGAAATCCACGTCGCCCGAGAGCATCCAGGCGCTGCGCACCAGCGGCCAGCCGGCGATGCGCTCCTGGAAGGCGTCGAGGTCGACCTCCGCCTGGCTGATGAGATGCACCATGGCGAAGGCCATGAGGTCATAGCCGAGCCGCTTCTCGTCCAGCAGCGCGCGGTAGCCCTCGATGATGCCCTCCTCCTCCAGCGCGCGCACGCGCCTGAGGCAGGGCGGGGCGGAGATGCCGACGCGCCGGGACAATTCCACATTGGTCATGCGACCGTCCCGCTGCAGCTCGTCGAGGATTTTCCAGTCGACAGCATCGAGGCGAACGGTCAAGGCACGGCTCCTTGGGGGCAAGGCTTGGGGGCAGGGTCGATGGTGCCGCCGCCAGGGCGGCGAACAGGGGCATTACGTCCGCGCACCTTAGTCTCCGTATGCGGCAACGCAACGAAATAATATTGCGTCGTTTGCGCTGCGAAGGGACAGAAGCTGCCGCCTTGTGGGCGGGGGAGGGAGCCCCTACATTCGGGCATAGCTCACGCTGCGGCCATCGGGCGGCCTGCCACACGGCCCGGTCCTTCTCTTGTCGCGGTTTCCAGCCTTTCGAGCTTCTGGTTTTCGAGGACGTCATGACCACCCACAGCGCCAAGGTCGTCATCATCGGGTCGGGTCCGGCCGGCTATACCGCGGCCATCTATGCGGCCCGTGCAATGCTGGAGCCGGTCCTGTTCGAGGGCATCCAGCCCGGTGGCCAGCTCACCATCACCACGGATGTGGAGAATTATCCCGGCTTCGCCGATCCCATCCAGGGCCCGTGGCTGATGGAGCAGATGCGCGCCCAGGCCGAGCACGTGGGCACGAAGATCATCGCCGACCATGTGAACACGCTCGATCTGTCCAAGCGGCCGTTCCGCCTGGAGACCGAATCGGGCGACACATGGCTCGCCGACGTGGTGATCCTCGCCACCGGCGCCCAGGCGCGCTGGCTCGGCCTCGAATCGGAGGCGGCGTTCCGCGGCTTCGGTGTCTCGGCCTGCGCCACCTGCGACGGCTTCTTCTATCGCGGCAAGGAAGTCGTGGTGGTGGGCGGCGGCAACACGGCGGTGGAAGAGGCGCTGTTCCTCACCAATTTCGCCTCCAAGGTCACGCTGGTGCACCGCCGCGACGCCTTCCGCGCCGAGCGCATCCTGCAGGATCGCCTGTTCGCCAATCCCAAGGTGAGGGTGGTGTGGCACTCCGAGGTCGCCGACGTGGTGGGCGAGAGCGGCGACATCTCCAAGGTCACCGGCGCGCGCCTGCGCGACGTTCGGACCGGAACCCTCACCGAGCTACCCGCTGACGGCATATTCATCGCCATCGGTCATGCGCCTGCCACAGAGCTGGTCAAAGACCAGTTGAAGCTCAAAGAGAGCGGATACGTGTGGACTGCGCCGGATTCGACGGCAACGTCGGTGCCGGGCGTGTTCGCGGCCGGCGATGTGGCCGATGATGTCTATCGCCAGGCGGTTACGGCCGCGGGGCGGGGCTGCATGGCGGCGCTGGAGGCGGAGCGGTTCCTCGCCCACCACAGCGTGGCGCAGGCGGCGGAGTAAATCGTCCGGGCGCGGGGAACCGCCCGGGGACGATCTAAAAGGGTTCAAGGAAGGCCGCGGGGCGGGGAGCCCGCGGCTTCTCCCGAGACAAGCGAAAAACAGCACCACCTCGCCGGCCGGACGCCGGTGATGCTCAAGGGGCTCGGGCCGGATGGATTGGGACAAGCTGAAGGTCTTCCACGTCGCCGCGGAGGCGGGCTCCTTTACCCATGCCGGCGAGACGCTGGGGCTCTCCCAGTCGGCGGTGAGCCGGCAGGTCTCGGCGCTGGAGGCGGAACTGAAGGTTCCGCTGTTCCACCGCCACGCCCGCGGCCTCATCCTCACCGAGCAGGGCGAGCTGCTCTACCGCACCGCCCATGAGGTGTTCCTCAAGCTGGAATCGGCGCGCGCCCAGCTCACCGACAGCCGCGAGAAGCCCAACGGCGACCTGCGCGTCACCACCACCATGGGCCTTGGCACCCACTGGCTCACCGCGCGGGTGGGCGAGTTCGTGGAGCTGTTTCCGGACATCCGCATCCAGCTCATCCTCACCGACGAGGAACTGGACCTTGCCATGCGCGAGGCGGACGTGGCCATCCGCATGCGCCAGCCGGTGCAGCCGGACCTGGTGCAGCGCAAGCTCTTCACCGTGCATTTCCACGCCTATGCCTCGGCCGACTATCTCAAGCGCCACGGCCATCCGCGCACGCTGGACGAGCTGGACAAGCACCGCATCCTGCTGCTCGGCGGGCCGATCCCCTCCTATTTCCAGGGGCTGAACTGGCTGGAGCATGCCGGCCGCGACGGCTCCACCCCGCGCATTCCCGCCTTCGAGGTCAACAACGTGCTCGGCCTCAAGCGGGCGGTGGAGCGGGGCGTGGGCATCGGCACCCTGCCGGACTATCTCTCGGACGATTCCACCTCGCTGGTGCAGCTCTTCACCGATCGCGAGACGCCCAAGCTGGAGGCATACTTCACATATGCTCAGGAAATGCGCTCGGTGGCCCGGATTCAGGTCTTCCGCGACTTCCTGATTTCCAAGGCGCAGCGCTGGAATTACTGATTTATGACGTTCGAAGGTGCTATGGTAGGGTGAGGATTGCCTAGCCAAGCGCTGAGCACATGCCTGATATGCGGTCAGTATACGTTGCATTCTGCCTATTCGGGGAGCATCTTTCCCTTGCGCTGATTGCATCCTGTGCGGTGCATCAGCTGTTCCCCTCTGGAAGGTTCGCTGCTCTGCAGCGATACTTGCCGGGTCCCGACCAGGACCCGGCATTTTTCTTTTGTGGGGTTGATTTTTCAGGGTGCCGCAGCGGCTCTTTTCCCCCAATGTCGGTTACCGGCCTCGAGGCCGGGGCAACTGGACCGGGGTGTGTCATGGCACTTCTCAAGCGTGGGCTCGCGGGCGAGCCGGTGAAGATCCTTCAGGCCAAGCTCGGGGTGACTGCGGACGGCCAGTTCGGCCCCGGCACCGAGGCGGCCCTCAAGGCCTACCAGACCCAGCACGGCCTTTCGGCGGACGGCATCGCCGGCCCGGACACCTTCACGGCGCTCGGCCTGCCGGAGCTGGTGCTGCTCACCGTGGGCACCAAGGGCGAGGCGGTGAAGAAGCTGCAGACGGCGCTGGGCATTCCCGCCGACGGCGCCTTCGGCCCTGCCACCGCCAAGGCGGTGAAGGAGTTCCAGGAAAAGAACGGGCTGGACGCGGACGGCATGGCCGGCCCCGACACCCTCGCCAAGCTCCCGGCCTTCGCCGGCGTGTTCTCGCCGGAGGCGGTGGCCAAGTCCCAGACCGCGCCGGGCACCATTTCCATCGATGCCAAGCCCGCCGAGGCCGGCGCCACCGCCGCGCCGAAGAAGAGCATCTGGCAGACCATCACCTCCTTCTTCTCCTGATCCGCGGGAAGCGGCGGGGGGAACAGGGGCAAGTCCCGGGCGTTGGCCCGGGATGAACCTTGCCCCTTTCCACCCGCCGCGCTCCGGCGTTGAACCCCATACGGCCGCCCTCGCGGGCGGCCCGTTCCCCCCGACCGAGCCCGGCCGTCCGCCGGAGCCGCCCATCCTGCCGCCGGGCCCGGTGGAGGACCCGCCGGATTTTCCCGAGCCCGGCCCGGACCTGCCCCCGCTCCCCGAGGGCGATCCCTCCCGCGAGCCGCGCCGCGATCCCGACCCGGAGCCGCCGCCGCTGAGCGATCCCGTCGATCTGCCGGAGCCGCCCGCGCGCATGGCGTGAGGCCCGCTCTGGCGGGCGTCCGCGGCGGGGCCTATGCTTGGGCCTCACCACCCGACGCGAACGCGACATGCTCAGAGCCCTGATGGATCGATTGGTGAAGCCCGCCGCCCAAGCCCTCACACTCACCCTCGCCATTGCCGGCCTGCCGCTCGCGGCGGATGCGCGGACCGACCGGCCGGACCTGTTCGTGGACGTGGCGGGCGTGGTGCCGGACGCGGTGTTCGACGTGCGCTATTTCTCCACCGACAATTTCGTCGGCACGCGCGTGGACGGCTACGGCGCCGCCCGCTGCTTCCTCACCCGCCCGGCCGCCGAGGCGCTGGCCAAGGTGGCGGCGGAGGCGAGGAAGAAGGGACTCGGCCTGCGCATCTTCGATTGCTACCGCCCGGCCCGCGCCGTCGCCCATTTCGCCCGCTGGGCCAGCGACCTGCGGGATGAGAAGACCAAGCCCACTTATTATCCCGACGTCGCAAAGAAGGACCTGTTCGCGGAGGGCTACATCGCCGCCCGATCGGGCCATTCGCGCGGCTCGACGCTGGACCTGACCCTGTTCGATCTCGCGACGCGGCGGGACATCGACATGGGCACGCCGTTCGACCTCTTCAGCCCGCGCTCCTGGCCGGACTCCGCCGCCGTCACCGCCGCCCAGCGCGGCAACCGCCGGCTGCTCGCGGGACTGATGAGCGAGAACGGCTTCAAGCCGTTCGACAAGGAATGGTGGCACTTCACACTGAAGGACGAGCCCTTCCCGGACACCTATTTCGACTTTCCCATCGAGTAGGGCCGACCCGTCCTCAGTTCGGCGCGATCTCCTCCACCTTCAGCCGGCGGCCGAGGGTGTCGAAGAAATCGCCTTCGTTCAGCACCAGCCGGTTCTCGCGGATGCGCTGTTCCAGCGCGCGCAGGCGGCCGCGTGCCTCGGCGTTTTCCAGCGGGCCTGCGTTCTCCACCTGCGCGAAGAAGGCGGCGCCGTCCCATACCTGCCGCGAGCCGGCAAACAGGGCGATCATGCCGGCCCAGTCCACCTCGTCGCCGATGATGTTGAGGAAGGTGGAGGCGAGCGGCTTCACCTCCGGCTCGGCGATGCGCACCAGCACCACCAGCGCGGTGAAGCCGCCATGGTCGGCGAAGGTGGCGGTGAGCCAGTCGTCGAAATCGGTGGCCATCGGCGTTCAGAAGTCCACGAGGGGCGTGTCGGGAAGATAGTGCTCGAACAGGTACCAGAAGGCGCTCTGCCGCGTCGTGGCGTACCAATCCTCGAACGCCGCGAGGGCGGCGAGGGCGGCCTCGGGCGCCGCCTCGCTCTCCATCTCGAACAGCGCCACGGCGACCGGGGCAAAGCGCACGAGCACCTCGGCGCGGGCCTCGCTGTCGTCGGACCAGCCGAGCCGCGCGCGCAGCAGCGCCTGCCCGGCGGCGGCGGCCATCTCGGCGTCGCCGATGCCATCGAGGGCGGTGGCGAGGGAGCGCATCAGATCGGCCCGGCGCCAGGCATGGGCGCGTTCGCGCGCCAGTTCCTCGGTGCGGCGGGCGGCCTCGGCGCGATAGGCCGTCTCCGCCACATCGGCCGCGACTTTCGCGGCGTCCAGGCGCGCCAGCACGGCGGCACGGGCCTCGATGGCAGGATCGGGCGCGGCTTCGGGGGCCGGGATGGGGAGGTCGGTCTCGGGGCTCATCGTCCCTTCCCGTAGCTGCGGGGGCGCGCATCGGGCGCGGGCTGCTTCGGATTTGGCGCAGCGGAATTTGGCGCAGAGGAATTTGGCGGAAGAGAGTGGGAGTCGAACCCACCAAGGACCGGCTCGCGGCCCCTCCCGGATTTGAAGTCCGGACGCCCCACCAGGGACGCTTCTCTTCCCCGCGACGGCGCCGCCGCGGTCGTCTCCGGCGCATCGTCCGCCGCTCCGGCGAACAGGTCCAGCCGGAACGGATTGATGCGCCTCAGATCGCCGCGACGCAAGGTGAGGCCGTGGCGGTCGAAGAATTCGAGGATCTGGATCGCCACCTTGCGCCCGTTCTGCACTTCGTCGCGGAAGGCGGCGGCGGTGAACTCGTCCTTCATGCGGGGGCCGGAGAGGCGGGTGATGATCTCCACCATCTCCGACACCACCGGGCGCAGGAAGAAGTGGTCGTGGGCCACCTCGTCCACCCGGCCCATGCGGCCGAGCAGCTTCATCAGGCGGCGCACCTCCGGCTCGGGTACGGCGAGGAGGCCGGCGATGTCGCGCACCCGCGGCGGGCGGAAGCGCTCCTCGCCGGTGAGCAGCGGCTTGATGCGCGCCCACAGCGCCTCGTCGGCGGCGGCGAGCTTCACCGAGAAGTCTGCCCGGCGCACCCAGGCGCCCTCCTGCCGGATGGTGCCGGCCGGCAAGGCGGCGAGCGCGGCGAGGAAGGCGGCCGCCGGCAGGCGCGGTTCCAGCATCATGCGCAGCCGCTCGCGGCCGAGGCCGGGCAGGTCCGGGTTCTCCGCATGGAAGGCATCGAGCGCGGCCATCACGCTGGCCGAGAAGGTGGCAAGCGTCGCCTGCGTCAGCGCCAGCGTGGCGGCGCCCGCGGCAAGGCGGGCGAGATCGAGCCGCTGCGCCAGCGCCTCCGTTTCCTCAGCGGAGAGCGCCCGGTCGCGGGCGAACGCGTCGAGATCGACGAAATGCGGCGGCACGGCCAGAAGCCCGGCCAAAGCCTCGGCGGGATCGCGCTGCGCCAGCGCATCGAGCTGGGCAATGCGCTCGGGCGTGCGGCGCTTACGGCGCGGTCCCCGCAGATCGAGGAAGCGGCCGCCGCCGATGGTGCGCTGGGCGGAGGTGTCGCGGATGACGAAGCGGTCGCCCGCCGCCGCGGCGATGGGCGCCTCCAGCACCAGCTGCACCTTGCCGGTGCCACCGGGGGGGATGGCGTCGCCGAGCAACACGAGGCGCGCGCCCACCTCGCGCGCCGCATGGTGCAGGCGCACCGGTAGCCACTGGGCGATGGGGCGGGGCTCGCTGGCCAGAACCTTCAGCTCGGCGTCGATATGGTCGGCGGGCGCGTGCAGGGCCGGGTCCAGCACCACGTCACCGCGGGAAATGGCCTCCTTGGAGATGGCCTCGCCGGCGAGGTTGATACCGCAGCGGTCGCCGGCGACGCCGGTCTCGGCGACGCGGTCCTGCGCGCGGATGGAGCGCACGCGGGCGGCAATGCCGGAGGGGCTCACCGTCACCCGGTCGCCCACCTTCACCGCGCCGGACAGCACCGTGCCCGTCACCACCGTTCCCGCGCCGGAGAGGGTGAAGCTGCGGTCCACGGCGAGGCGGAACCGCCCGCCGCCGGCCCGCCGGCCCAGGGTCCGCGCGGCGTCCACCAGCATGTCGCGCAGCGCGTCCACCCCGTCGCCCCGCGCTGCCGCCACGGGCAGGATAGGGGCGCCGGCAAGGCCCGTGGGAGCGAGGAGGGCGGTGATTTCGGCTTCCACCGCGGCGAGGCGGTCGGCATCGGCGAGGTCGGCCTTGGTGAGGGCGACCACGCCCTTGTCGATGCCGAGCAGGTCCAGGATGGCGAGGTGCTCGCGGGTCTGCGGCATCACGCCATCGTCGGCGGCCACCACCAGCAGGGCGAAATCGATGCCCCCCGCGCCGGAGAGCATGGTGTGCACGAACTTCTCATGCCCGGGCACATCCACGAACCCAAGGACCTCGGGGTTCACCTCGTCTCCCACCGGGAGATAGGCGAAGCCGAGGTCGATGGAGATGCCGCGGGCCTTCTCTTCCTTCAGACGGTCGGTATCGACACCGGTGAGCGCACGCACCAGCGTGGTCTTGCCATGGTCGATATGTCCGGCCGTGCCGATGATCACATGAGCGCTTTCGAGCGAAGTGGATACCGGTTCGCGTGAAGAAAACGCGCCAACGCGAAACGCTAAGGCATTTCCGTGATGACGCGAAACAGGGAAATGCCTTAGGGCAGCTCCCCCAGCGGAATGGCGGCGCGGCGCTGGGCGGCGGCGGTTTCTTCCGGGCTCAGCGTGGCGCTGACCGCGTCGAAGAAACGGTCGGCGAGGGCGCTGTGCCCTGCGCGGGCGCGCAGCAGCCAGGCGAAGGCGGCGATCTTGTCGTGGGGCACGCCGGCGCCGAGATGGTAGGCGGCGCCGAGCATGGCCTGCCCGTCCGCGTCGCCCGCCTCGGCCCCCTTGCGCCACCAGCGCGCGGCTTCCACCGGGTCGCGATCCGTGTCCAGCGCGTTGTGGGCGATCATGCCGAGACGCGTCATGGAGGAGGCAACGCCCTGCTCGGCCGCGGCCAGCGCCCAGCGGCGGGCCTCGGTGGCGTCGGCGGGCATCACCTCGCCCTCCAGCAGCATCCAGCTCAGCATGTCCTGCGCGGGGGCGTCGCCGTCCTCGGCGGCGGCGCGGTACAGCTCGGCGGCGCGGGCATAGTCCTGCGCCACGCCCTGGCCCTTGAAATAGAGGGTCGCGAGGTTGCGCCGGCCCACCGGATCACCACCCTCGGCGGCCAGTTCCAGCCAGCGGCGGGCGAGGTCTAGGTCCTGGTCGACGCCGAGGCCGTCCACGAAGCAGGCGCCGATATTGTTCTGGGCGCGGGCATTGCCGGCGCGGGCCAGCGGCTCCCAGATGTTGAGCGCGGCCTCGTACTGGCCGGCGGTGGCCGCCGCCAGCGCCTCGGCCATCAGCTCCTCGGGGGAGCGGGGGTCGGCGACCGGCTCTTCCGGCGCAGCCTCTTCCGTGAAGGCGGGCTCGGTGTAGGAGACCTCGGCATAGCTTGCCTCAGCGGTGTAGGTCTCGACGAAATCGGGCGCCGCGACCTCGGGGGCCGCGACATGCGGCGCAGGTTCCGGCGCGGGGGCCTCGACGGCGGGCGCGTCCGACGTGCTGGGCGCACGGGCGAACACGATCTCCTCGAAATTCAGCTCCACCGCCGGGGCTTCCGGCTCGCGCGCGGGCGGCACATGGGCGTGCGGCTCATGAGTGTGCGTCTCATGGGCGACCGGCTCCGGCTCGGAGACGGGGGCGAAGGGGTTGTCCCCCCGCATCCGCTCTTCGAGGCGGGGGCGCCGCGGCGCAGGGGCGACGGGACGTTCCTCGGCCGCGGGGCGCGTGGGGGCAAGGCCGCTGGCGATGTCGCCGAGCAGCGCGTCGAGATCCACCTCGGCCTCGCTCACCGGGCGGCGCTCGCTGGCGCGCTGCAGGCGGGGCATGGGCGGATGGACGTGCGGGGGCCGGGGCTGTGCGCGATCCTGAACAGAGCGATCCTGGGGCGCATCGGTCGGCGTATCCGGGTCGTCCGGTCCCCCACCCTTGCCCTTCAGTCGGTCAAGCCAGCTCATGTGCCCCCTCCAAAGCGGTCACGGACGCGACAAGCGCCGCTTCGTCCTCAAGGCATCTCACATCCAGCACCAGCGCCTGATCGTCAATCCGTCCGATGACCGGAACCGGCAACCGTCGCATGGCGTCGGTCAGCCGGCCGATGGCGCCGCCGCTGCCGTCGCGGGCACGGATGGCGAGGCCGACGCCCTCCAGCGTCTCCAGCGGCAGAGCGCCGGAGCCGATCTGGCTGCGGCACGGCGCGGCCTCCACGGTGAAGCGTTCGCCGAGGATGCGCTGAAGATGCGGCGCCAGTCGGGCAACCTGGGCGGCCAGATCCTCGCGCGAGCGGGTGAGGTAGCGAAGTGTGGGAAGACGGGACGCGAGGCGGTCCGGGTCGCGGTAGAGCCGCAGCGTCGCCTCGATGGCGGCGAGGCGCACCTTGTCCACGCGCAGCGCCCGCTTCATGGGATTCTTGTTGATGCGGGCGATGAGATCGCGCCGCCCGACGATGAAGCCGGCCTGCGGGCCGCCGAGCAGCTTGTCGCCGGAGAAGGTCACGATGTCCGACCCCTCCGCCAGCGCCTCCCGCACGGTGGGCTCATGCACGAGGCCGTAGCGGGAGAGGTCGGCCAGCGTGCCCGAACCGAGGTCGTTGACCAAAGGCACGCCGCCGGCGCGGGCGATCTCGGCGAGGTCGCGGGGCGGCACCTCGGCGGTGAAGCCCTCGATGCGGTAATTGGAGGTGTGGACCTTGAGGATCACCCCGGTCTCGGGGGCGATGGCGTCGCGATAGTCGCGCGGGTGAGTGCGATTGGTGGTGCCGACTTCCGCCAGCTCCGCGCCGGCCCGGCGCATGATCTCCGGCATACGGAAGGCGCCGCCGATCTCGATCAGCTCGCCGCGCGAGACCAGCGCCGGCTTTCCCGGCGACAGGGTGTTCAGCACGATGAGGACGGCGGCGGCGTTGTTGTTCACCAGCGTCGCGTCCTCGGCGCCGGTCAGCTCGCAGATGAGGCCGCGCACATGGTCGTCGCGCTCGCCGCGGTGGCCGCCGTCGAGGTCGTATTCCAGCGACACGGCGTTGCGCATGGCGCTTGTGGCGGCCTCGATGGCCTCTTCGGCGAAGATGGCGCGGCCGAGATTGGTGTGCAGCACCGTACCGGTGAGGTTGAACACCGGCTTCAGGCTGGGCGCGGCGGCGGCATCGAGCCGGGCGAGGGCGGCGGCGGCGATCTCCTCTGGCGTCGCGGGGGCGCCGGCACCGGCCTTGAGCGCGGCGCGGCGCTCGTCGAGGGCGTCGCGCACCGCCTGCGTCGCCGCCTGCCGACCATGGCGCTCCACGGCGGCGCGGGCGGCCTCGGCCTTCAGCACCTGATCCACGGAGGGGAGCAGGCGCAAGGGCGGGGCGGGGGAGAGGGCCGCCGGTGCGTTCGCCATCTCGCCCCCTCAATAGCCGAGAAGGAAGGGGTTGAAGGCGGCACGCCGATACGGGCCATCCTTCTGCTTGATGTCGAGGGCGAGGCTCGCCACGTCGTCGGCCACCGGATCGAGGCCGTCATCCTGCGCGAGATAGAACACCTTGGAATAAGCGTGGCAGGTGTCGCAGGTCTCGGCTTTCACCGCGCCGTTGCCGCCCTCCACCTCCTGATAGCCGATGCCGGCGGTGGAGCCGCAGGCGGTGCAGCGCACCCGCACGAAGTTCCAGAGCGTGCCGCACAGGGCGCAGGCACAATAACGGGCGCCATGGGAGGTGGGCCAGTTGACGATGAGGCTGCCCACCGGCGGTCCGCCGCAGGTGGGGCACACGCCGTCGCCCACCGGCACGAGGCGGGAGGCGTCGAGCTGGGACGCGAGGCGGGCGAAATGGGCTTCCAGCGCCGCCGCCACATAGAGGTGCTCGGCCATCGCTTCCTCGGGGATGGAGGAGGCGAGCACGTTGCGGATCATCTCGCCGCGCGCCACGTCGGAGGCCATACGCACCCGCTCCAGGGCGGTTCGGGCGGCTTCGGGCTGCTCGATCTTGGTCGCTTCCGCCAGCGCCCGCTCGAACAGGGTGTCGAAGGCGGCATCGGTGGTGAAATGGCTGCGGTCGAGGGGCGGCATCTCGTTGGCGCGGGCGCGCTCGACCTGGGCGGCGTCCACCGGCTCGGGCGCGGGCGTCGCGGCGACGGCGGCGTGCTGCGCCTCGCAGAGCCCGGCGAGAAAGGTAAGGTAGGGCGCTAGGGGATGGCTGTGCGCCAGATGCCGGAACCGCGCGGCGCGCCGCGCGAACAGGGTCGAGGGGTCCGGCAGATACGCGAAGGTCGGGGCCGTCACGCCCTCCAGCACGGAGGGATCGGGAATCGGGGGCGCCGAGGTGGGGCCGAAGGTACGCGACATGATGACCTCACGAACCTCACGGGTCACGTGCACCGGACAAGAACCCCCCGGTCGCTCGCGGCGGCCGGGAGGCCATTATAGGGGTAAGCGCTATTCCGCGGGAGTCCCGCGGGTGCCCGACTTGCGGGAGCTGACCAGCTCGCGGAACCACTTGCGGTGGTGCCGCCATGCCCAGCCGCCCGTTACCTGCCCCTTGGTCATGGCGCTGATGGTGCCCTTGACCCAGATGGCAGCGTATACGTGGACGATCCACACGCAGATGATCGCCACCGCCGCTAGCGCATGCACCAGAAGCGCGATGCGCTGCTGCTCGATGGTGGTGTAGGAGGCGAAATAGGCCTGCCAGATCACCACGCCCGAGGTGATGAGCACCATGATGAGCAGGCTCATGCCCCAGAACACCAGCTTCTGCCCGGCATTGTACTTGCCGAGTTCGGGCAGCTTCTCCTCATGGCCGGCGATGACGTCGCGGATGCGGCGCATCCAGGTGCCGTCCTCGCTCTTCCAGAGGTTGGCCTTCCAGAAGCGCAGGAACATGCCGGCGAAGGAGAAGAAGAGCACCACGCCGATCCAGGGATGGATGGTGCGCGTCATCTGCCCGCCGCCGAACAGGCCGGTGAGAAAATAGAGGCTGGGGTGGAAAAGAGCGAGGCCCGAGATGGCCAGGAGGATCAGGCTGATGGCCGTCACCCAGTGGTTGATGCGGGCGCCCACCGTGTAGCGGTCCACCTGCACGGGGCGACCCGGATGAACCGCGTCGCCTTTCTCCAGATCGTAGGGTGCGCTCATGAGCGACCTCCGGACGACAGCTTCTCGGCCGTCAGCTTTTCGGCGTTCGCCTCGTCTTCAGGCGACACCTTGTTGGCCCCGTTGACGAGGTAATGCAGCGCGCCGGCGAGGGCGGCAAAGCCCATGACGCCGAGGCCCACATATTTGGTCACGCCCTTCCACGCCTCGACGATGGGGCTGATGCGCGGATTGTCCGGCAGGCCCGCATAGATCGAAGGCTTGTCGGCGTGCTGCAGCACGTACATGACGTGCGTGCCGCCCACGCCGGGCGGATCATACAGGCCCGCATTCTTGTAGCCGCGGGACTTCAGATCCTTGATGCGGCCCTCGGCCCACTGCTTCATCTGCGTCTTGGTGCCGAAGACGATGGCCTGGGTGGGGCATGCCTTCTGGCAGGCGGGACCCTGGCCGACCGCCACGCGGTCCGAGCACAAAGTGCACTTGTAGGCCTTGTGATCGACCTGCGAGATGCGCGGGATGTTGAAGGGGCAGCCCTTCACGCAATAGCCGCAGCCGATGCACTTGGCGTGGTCGAAGTCCACGATGCCGTTGGAATACTGCACGATGGCGCCGGGCGCCGGGCAGGCCTTCAGGCAGCCCGGATCGGCGCAATGCATGCAGCCGTCCTTGCGGATGAGCCATTCGAGATTGTCCGTCTCGGGGTTCACCCATTCGGTGAAGCGCATGAGCGTGAGCGAGGCGGGCGTCAGGTCCGGCGGGTTGGTGTAGGTGCCGTTGAAGGTGCCGATCTCCTCATGGAGCTCGTTCCATTCGAGGCACGCCGCCTGGCAGGCCTTGCAGCCGATGCACTTCGACACGTCGATGAGCTTGGCCACCGGCTCCTTGAACTCGACCTGCGAGGGGGAACCGGAGGCCGAGCGGCGGACGAGGTCCGCATCGCTCAGCTTGGGCGCCACGGGGGCGGTGGTGGGGTTCGGAATCGGAGGAAACATGCTGGTTCTCCTTTTCCTTACGCCACCGGCCCGGTGGAGGGCTCGATGTTGACCAGGAACGCCTTGAACTCCGGCGTCTCGATGTTCGCGTCACCCACGAAGGGGGTCAGCACGTTGGCCGGGAAGCCCTTCTTGGCGGCACCGACGAAGCCCCAGTGGATGGGGATGCCGACGATGTGCACGGGCTTGCCGTCCACCATCAGCGGACGGATGCGCTTGGTCACGTAGGCCTTGGCGAAGACCGAGCCCCGCTTCGACCACACGCGGACCCAGCCAGCGTTCTGGATCGACTTCTCCTTCGCCAGTTGCTCGGAGATTTCCACGAAGAACTCGGGCTGGAGCACCGAATTCACGTGGTTGTTCTTCGTCCAGTAATGGAAGTGCTCGGTGAGCCGGTAGGAGGTCGCCGCATAGGGGAACTCCTTCGACGCCACGTCCGCGAACTGGGCGAAGTCGTCCTTGAACACGCGCGCCACCGGGTTGCCCCGCACCTTGGGGGCGATCAGGTTGGCGACCGGGCTCTCGAACGGCTCGTAATGCACCGGGAACGGTCCGTCCCGCATCATGCCCCGGGTGAACAGGCGGGAGACGCCTTCCGGGTTCATGATGAACGGGCCGACATCCTGCGGCTTGGCGGTGGGGGCGATGTCGGGCACGTCGTAGCCCGTCCACTTGGCCCCGTCCCACCAGATCAGCTTGCGGGTGTCGTCCCACGGCTTGCCGTCGATGTTGCACGACGCGCGGTTGTAGATGATGCGGCGGTTCGCCGGCCAGGCGAACGACCACTTCAGATACGCGCCGGTGTCGTCGGGATCGGAATTGTCCCGGCGCGCCATCATGTTGCCCGCCTCGGTGTAGCAGCCGGAATAGATCCAGCAGCCCGCCGCGGTGGTGCCGTCGTCGCGCAGCACGCCGAATGTCGGGACCTGCTTGCCCGCCTCAAGGACCTTCTTGGTGGGGTCGTTGGGGTCGAGCACGTCCGAGACCACGTAGCCGTTGAGCTCCTTGGCAAGCTCGTCCGGCGAGGGCTCGTGCGGGTCCTTGTAGTTCCAGGTGAGGTTGACGATCGGATCGGGGAACGCGCCGCCGTCCTTCTTATACATCTCCTTCAGGCGCAGATGGATCTGCGCCATGATGTAGATGTCCGTTTTCGCCTCGCCCGGAGGGGTGCCGGCGGCCCAGTGCCATTGCAGCCAGCGGCCCGAATTCACCAGCGAGCCGTTGTCCTCGGCGAAGCAGGTGGTGGGCAGCTGGATGACTTCCGTCTGGATCTTCGACGGATCGGCCTGGTTGTAGACGCCGTGATTCTCCCAGAAGCGCGCGGTCTCGGTCTCCAGCGGATCCATGATCACGAGGAGCTTTAGCTTGCCGAGCGCCTCCGCGAGCTTGGCCTTATTGGGGAAGGCCTGCAGCGGGTTGAAGCCCTGGCAGAAGTAGATGTTCATCTTCCCCTGCTTCATCAGCTCGAACGCGCGCAGGATGTCGTAAGACGGCACGTCGAGCTTCGGCAGGTAGTCGTAGGCCCAGTTGTTGTCCGCCGTCGCCGACTGACCCCACATGGCCTTCTGGAAAGAGACGAAGAACTTCTTGTAGTTCTGCCAGTAGCTCATCTGGTTGGGACGCAACGGCTTGAAGCCGCGCGTCGACATGTAGGCGTTGAAGTCCGGCTCCTTCTCCGTCGGGATCGTGAGATAGCCCGGGATCAGGTTGGACATCAGGCCGATGTCTGTGAGGCCCTGGATGTTGGAATGCCCGCGCAGGGCGTTCATGCCGCCGCCGCGCACGCCGATATTGCCCAAGAGAAGCTGAAGCATCGCCATGCAGCGGATGTTCTGCGAGCCCTTGGAATGCTGGGTCCAGCCGAGCGCGTACATGGAGGTCATCGTCTTGGTGGGCGACGAACACTCCGCCATCATGGACGCCACCTTCAGGAACTTGTCCTTGGGCGTGCCAGTGATGCGTTCGACCAGTTCCGGCGTGTAGATGGAGACGTGCTGCTTCAGAAGGTTCCAGACGCAGCGGGGATGCTGGAGCGTGTCGTCCACGACCGCATAGCCGTCCGGGCCGATCTCGTAGTCCCAGGTGGAGCGGTTGTAGTCCCGCTTCATCTCGTCATAGCCCGTGAACAGGCCGTCCTGGTACCCGAAGCCTTCCTTGACGATGTAGCCAACGTTGGTGAACGCCTTCACATAGTCCCACTGAATCTTGTCGTTCTGGATGCAGTAGTTGATGACGCCCAGAAGGAAGGCGATGTCGGTGCCTTGCCGGATGGGGGCGTAATAGTCCGCCACCGCGGCCGAGCGCGTGAAGCGCGGGTCCACGACAACGAGCTTGGCGCCACGGGTGGCCTTCGCCTCCGTGACCCACTTGAATCCGCACGGGTGCGCTTCAGCGGCATTGCCGCCCATGATGACGACCAGATCCGTGTTCTTGATATCGGTCCACGAATTGGTCATCGCGCCACGGCCAAAAGTTGGGCCCAAACTGGACACCGTGGGGCCGTGTCAGACGCGCGCCTGATTGTCGAAAGCCAGAATTCCGGTCGAGCGCACCACCTTGTAGGTGGCGAACGCGGTTTCGTTGGTGGTGGCGGAGGCGGCGAGGAAGCCGGTGGTGAGCCAGCGGTTCACCGTCACGCCGTCCTGGTTCTTGGCGATGAAGTTGGCGTCGCGGTCCGCCTTCATGGCCTTGGCGATCTTGTCGAGCGCCTCGCCCCAGGAAATCTTCTCGAACTTGTCGGAGCCCGCGCGCCGGATCATGGGCTGCTTGAGGCGCTGCTCGGACTTCACGATGTCGAGCAGGGCCGCGCCCTTCGGGCAGAGCGTGCCGCGATTGGTGGGGTGGTCGGTGTCACCCTCGATATGGGTGATGTCCGCCTTCTCGCCCTTGGCAAGATTGCCCTTGGAGAAGATGAGGATGCCGCAGGCCACCGAGCAGTAGGTGCAGGTGTTGCGCACCTCGGTGGTGTTGACGAGGCGGAATGGCTTGATGGTGGAGGCCAGGGCCTCCTCGATGGGACCGAATCCCAACGCGCCCAGCGTCGTTCCCGCCACGCCCGCGCCCGCCGTTTTCAAAAACTGGCGCCGCGAGAGCTCCATGTTCATCGAAGGAAGCCTCCGACCTTGCGTGCCCCGACCGGGGACGGTTTCGGACGGCCACGGGGCCGCTCCGGGAGCTGGATCACCCAGCGTGATCGGACGGTATTTTGGAACTGGAATGATGTCAATTTGGGTCGGCGCAACTCCGCGTGTTTGAACGAAAATCGCCTTCCTGTCGCATGTTGCGATGCGGCACGCCGGCGGTTGCCGGTTGCCTCTAGTGACGCAAGGGAATGCAGTTTTGCGGCGCGGCCTGATTGTGCGCTGCCGAAGCATGGCCGACATCACGGAAAGGAGCGTTGACCGCGCTTGCAACCCTGACGCAGAGTGCCCGCGTGAAGGTCGGTTTGGCTCCCGCGGGTCGGGGCGCACACTCTATCCAGTCGGATACAACATATCCCGGGCGGCAGCGTCGCTGGCGGGGCCGCGGGAGCGTATCCGCGCGTCTAGGGGCGGTCGGGTCTTTGCCTGTGCGCGACGTGACGGGCGCGTTGGCGCTCGCCCTCCTGCTCGCGGCTGGACCTGTCCTCGCCGCGCCCGCCGCCACGGCGGAGGAAGAGCGCGCTGCGCCGGGCCTCCTCGCGGCCGTCGAAGGCCATCCGCTCGCCCCCGCGCTCTCGCTCGGCGCCCTCGATGGCGCGCCGGTGGCTCTTACCGCGGGCGATCCTCCGACCATCGTCCATTTCTTCGCCACCTGGTGCGCGCCCTGCCGCACCGAGCTTCCGGCCCTCGCCGATTTCGCCCGCTCAAGCGGCGTCCGGGTGCTGCTGGTGGATGTGGCCGAGCCCGCCGACCGCATCCGCCGCTTCTTCGCCGAAGGGACGGCTGGCGCCGCGCCCGGTCCTGTCCTCATCGACCAGAACCGCGCGGCGGCGCGGGGGTGGGGCGTCAGCCTGCTGCCGGCGAGCTTCGTGGTGATCTCCGGCCGTCTCGTTCTCGCCCGCGAGGGTGAGGTGGACTGGGCCGATCCTGAAACCCGCGCCGCGATCCGCGTCGCGGCGCCGCCCCCGCAAAAAAACCAATCAAAAGAAGCCCAGGGAGAACAGACCCGATGACCACCCGTCGCGACTTTCTGAAAGCCGGCGCCCTTGCTGGCGTCTCCGCCGGTGCCGCCGCGCTGCTGCCCCGCGCCGCCTTTGCGCAGGCGGCCGCGCAGACGGCCCCCGCGGCGCGCGTGTTTGCGCCTACCGTGGGCAACTGGCGCAGCTTCCAGATCACCACCACGGTCGAGATCCTGAAGCCGGCCGGCACGGTGCAGGCCTGGCTGCCGGTGGCCTCCTTCAGCAATCCGGACTGGTTCAAGCCCGGCGAGAACACCTGGACCACCAACGCCAAGACCGCAAAGATGGTGCGCGACGCCCGCTCCGGTGCTGACATGCTGCACCTCGCCTGGGCCGAGGGCGAGCCCGCGCCCAAGGTGGAGCTGGTCAGCCGCGCCACCAGCCGCGATTTCGCCGTGGACCTGACCAAGCCCGGCAAGCCCGCCCCGCTCACCGCCGAGGAGCGCCGCCGCAACACCGCCGCCACGGACCTCATCCCCACGGACGGCATCGTGAAGGCGACCTCCGACAAGATCGTCGCCGGCAAGGCGTCCGAGCTGGAGAAGGTCCACGCCATCTTCGAGTGGATCGTCGAGAACACCTATCGCAATGCCGCCACCCGCGGCTGCGGCATCGGCGATATCGCGGCGCTGCTGAAGAGCGGCGATCTCGGCGGCAAGTGCGCCGACCTCAACGCCTTGTTCGTCGGCCTCGTGCGTGCGCAGGGCATTGCGGCGCGCGATGTCTACGGCCTGCGCGTGGTGCCCTCGCGCTTCGGCTACAAGAGCCTCGGCGCCAATTCCGAGATCGTCACCAAGGCGCAGCACTGCCGGGCCGAGGTGTTCCTCTCCGAGTTCGGCTGGACCCCCATGGACCCCGCCGACGTGCGCAAGGTGGTGCTGGAGGAGCCCCCGGGCAAGCTCGCCCTCGACGACCCCAAGGTGGTCGCCGCGCGCAAGGCGCTGTTCGGCGCGTGGGAGGGCAACTGGTTCGCCTACAACACGGCGCACGACGTGGTGCTGCCCGGCTTCGACGGGCCGCACCTCGGCTTCCTGATGTATCCGCAGGCGGTCAGCGCCGGCAGCCTCATCGACTGCCTCGATCCGGACAATTTCAAATATACCATTCGCGCCGCTGAAATCGCGGTGTGATCCAGACGCCGGTCAGGGCGTGATCCTCGCCGTGGTGGCGCTCAGCGTCGCCCGGCGAGGACATTCTTTCCAAACATATCCCTGCGCGGCGTGATCGGCCGCGCGGCTGCTCCCCTCATGGAACCCGCGCCATGCTCGATGTGCCCAACCCGCCCGTCCGCCTCACCAGCCTCGCCCATGGCGGCGGCTGCGGCTGCAAGCTCGCGCCGTCCGTGCTGCAGGAGCTGCTGGCGGGGCAGGCGAGCGGCGGGCCGTTCGAGCGGCTGCTCGTGGGTACCGAGACGGGGGACGACGCGGCCGCCTACGATCTCGACGGCGAGACCGCCATCATCGCCACCACGGATTTCTTCATGCCCATGGTGGACGACCCCGACCATTTCGGCCGCATCGCCGCGACCAATGCCATCTCGGACGTCTACGCCATGGGTGGCGAGCCGCTGATGGCCCTTGCCATCCTCGGCATGCCGCTGGGCAAGATCGACACCGCGACCGTGCGCGCCATCCTCGCCGGCGGGCAGGCCATCTGCGCCGAGGCGGGCATTCCGGTGGCAGGCGGCCATTCCATCGACTGCCCGGAGCCGGTCTATGGCCTCGCCGTCATCGGCCGGGCGCCCAAGGCGCGGCTGCGCCGCAATTCCACGGCGCGCGCGGGGGATGCGCTGATCCTCACCAAGGCGCTCGGCGTCGGCGTCTATTCCGCCGCCTTCAAGAAGGATGCGCTCTCCCCCGCCGCCTATGACGAGATGATCGCCTCCGTGACCAGGCTGAACCGCGTGGGCGCGGCGCTGGGCAAGGAAGTGGCGGTGAGCGCCATCACCGACGTGACCGGCTTCGGCATTCTCGGCCACGGGCTGGAGATGGCGCGCGGCTCGGGCGCGACGCTGGTCATCGAACGCGCCGCGCTGCCCTGGCTTTCGGACGCGGAAAAGCTGGTGCGGGAAGGCTTCGTCACCGGCGCCTCGCACCGCAACTGGGCGAGCTACGGCGCCGAGGTGGATCTGCCCGAAGGCACGCCAGACTGGCAGCGCCACCTCTTCACCGATCCCCAGACATCCGGTGGGCTGCTGGTGGCCTGCGCGCCCGAGGAGGCCGACCGTCTGCTGGCCGACATCCGCGCGGCGGGCTATCCGGCGGCGGTACGCATCGGCCGCGTGGAGGCCGGGCCGGGGCGGGTGCGCATCGCCGGCTGAGGCGACAAGCGGGGGCGCTGGCGGGACGCCGGCGCAGGAATCAAGGAACCATGCGGCGTGGCAGGTCGTTCTCCCGACGAAAGGAGAACGGACATGCCCTTCACCGACGCCTTGAACTTTTATTCGACGGCGCCCCGGCGCCCGTCTCCCGTCGTGCTGCCCTCGCCCAATGCGGCGCGCATCTGCGCAACCGCGATCGTGGGCGGCATCATGTTCCTGCTGGCCTCGGGCGCGCCCGCGCCGGCCGCCGCGCAGACGGCCGCACCCGCGACGCAAACCGGCGCCTGCGAGGAACCGCCGCACACCGCCGCGACGCCCCCGGCGCATGGCCCGGATTCCGGCACCAAGCCCGGCAGCGAAGGCTCCACTGCCTGGAGCGGTGGCTCCTATACCGGCCTCACGCCCCATGCGGGCACTCCGGCATCGCCCACCCGTCAGCCGGATACGGTCTCCGGCGTCAATCCGAAGCCGGAGCCGCAGGGGAAGTGCTGACGGGGCGCTCGGCTCTCGCCCAATGGATGGGGCCGAGATCATAGGCCAGCTGATGGTGCACCACGGCGGCGTCGGCGTCTGACGCATCGCCGGTGCGGGCGGTCACCCGCCGCACCAATTCCTCCGCCGGCGCATCGAGCCAGATGCCGGCGAACGGCAGTCCTGCCTGCGTCGCGACCTTTTCGATGGCGTCGCGCTCATCGGGGCGTGCATGCACCGCATCCACGATCACCGTATAGCCGCTGGAGAGGACGCGCCGCGCCAGTGTCCGCAGCCGCTCATAGACGCGCGGGCTCACCTCGGCCGCATAGGCTTCAGCGGGAAGCTTTTCCGTTTCCGCCACCTTGAAGAGGCGCTTGCGCTCGATATCCGAGCGCAGCACGACCGCACCGGGCGCCCGCGCTCCGAGGCAGGGGGCCATCTTCGCCGCCCATGTGCTCTTGCCGCTGCCGGATAGCCCGCCCACCGCCCAGAGGGTGGGCCCGGAGGGGGCGGCCGTCTCCACAGTTCCATCACCGAACCGGACCGGTCCGGGCTGTGTGGTGCCGAGGAGGTCGATGGTCTGCCGGAAGAAATGGGCGACCCGCGCCTCCGCCTGTGCCCGCTGTTCCCCCTCCAGATGCGCCAGCCCCGCCGCCTCTACCTTCGCCCTTATGCCGGCGCGCAGGCTGAGGAAGAGCGGCAGCGCCGCGAGCCCGTCGAGCTGCGCGTCATCGCTCGCCCAGAGGTAGCGGTTGAAGATGGCGTTGGCCTCCTTCCGCAGCCCGCGCTGCCAGAGATCCATGAGGAGGAAAGCGAGGTCGTAGAGGACATCGCAGGTGGCGATCTCGTCGTTGAACTCGATGGCGTCGAACAGCACCGGCTTGCCGTCGAGGAGCACGATGTTGCGCAGGTGCATGTCGCCATGGCAGCGGCGGACGAAGCCCGCCCCGGTGCGGGCCGCCAGCAGCGGGCGCACCCGCGCCAGCGCCGCGCGGGAGACTTCGGCGAGCCGCGCCACGTCTTCCGCCGGGAACAGGTCCGGCCGGGCGGAGAATTCGGTGATGTTGTCTTCGAGATAGGTGGAAAGCGCGGCCGCGGTGTCGAAGCCCCGACGCTCGGGCGCGGCGGCGTGGGCGCTCACCACCATGGCCGCGACGGCCTTGACCAGGTCGGGCGTGAGCTCGCCGCGTTCGGCGATCCTGTCGAGGGTGAGATCGGTGTCGAAGCGGCGCATCTTCACCGCATAGTCCACCACCTCGCCCTCGCCGCCCAGCGCGAGGCCATCCGCGGTGCGCACGATGGGCACCACGCCGAGATAGAGGCCGGGTGCCCCCGCGCCCGATATCTCCACCTCGGCGGCACAGGCGGCGCGGCGCTTCTCCAGCGTGGAGAAATCCATGAAGGGGAAGAAGACCGCGCGCTTCACTTTGTAGGCGAACGGCCCGGCGAGGAAGACGGCGGCGCCGTGGGTGTCGATGCGCGTCACCGCGTCCGAAAGGCCGTGGGTGGCTGGATCGGCGAGGAGGGCGAAGACGGCGCCCTGATCGGCGACCACATGGTCGCCGGCGCTCTTTTGGGGCGGTTGCGCAGGTGCCATGGTCGCCTCGCACTGCACGCCCTTCTCCCCTTGCGGGAGAGGGGCCGGGGGTGAGGGGTGAGGGCTTGGCGGCCGCGTCCACAGCCCCCTCATCCGTCACGCGGCTTTGCCGCGCGCCACCTTCTCCCGCGAGGGGAGAAGGGTAAAGCCTGCCTGCTCCCTCAGGGCGTGATGGCCACCTTCAGAACGCCGTCGCGCTGGTTGGCGAAGAGGTCGTAGGCGGCCTCGATCTCGTCCAGCTTGAAGCGGTGGGTGACGAGGGCGCGGGCGTCCACGCGGCCGGATGCGACCACGTCCATCAGCCGGCGCATGCGCTCCTTGCCGCCGGGGCAGAGCGAGGTGACGATGGCGTTGTCGCCGAGGCCCGCCGAGAAGGCATCGAGCGGGATCTTCAGGTCGCCCGAATAGACGCCGAGGGAGGAGAGCGTGCCGCCGGGGCGAAGCACCCGGAGCGCCGCCTCGAACGTCTCCTGCCGACCGAGCGCCTCGATGGCCACGTCCACGCCCCGCCCGTCGGTGAGGCGGAGGATTTCCTCCACCGGATCGACCTTGGAGAAGTCCACCACGAGGTCGGCGCCCATGGCGCGGGACATTTCCAGCCGCGCGGCGACGCGATCCACCGCAATGATGCGCGTCGCGCCCATGAGCTTGGCGCCGGCCGTCGCGCACAGGCCGATGGGACCCTGAGCGAACACGGCCACCGTGTCGCCGATCTTCACCTTGCCGCTTTCGGCGCCGGCGAAGCCGGTGGACATGATGTCCGGGCACATCAGGACCTGTTCGTCGGAGAGCGCCTCCGGCACCGGGGACAAATTGGTCATGGCGTCGGGCACGACGAGATATTCCGCCTGCGCGCCGTCGATGGTGTTGCCGAAGCGCCAGCCGCCCATGGCCTTGAAGCCGTGCTTCGTGCGCGGGCCGTCCTGCGAGCACTGGCCACACAGGCAGGCGTTGGAATAGCCGGAGGGCGTGATGGCACCGGCGATGACGCGCTGGCCTTCCTCGAAGCCCTCCACCGCCGAGCCGAGCTTCTCGATGATGCCCACCGGCTCGTGGCCGATGGTGAGGCCCTTCTGCACCGGATACTCACCCTTGAGGATGTGCACGTCGGTGCCGCAGATGGTGGTGGTGGTGATGCGGATGAGCGCGTCGAGCGGGCCGACATCGGGGATGGGCTTTTCATCCAGCACGATGCGGTTCTTCTCGACGAAGACGGCGGCCTTCATCTTCGAGCGGCCGGGGCGCTGGCGTTCCACATAGGCGGCGGGGGAGAGCATATCCGTCATGGCGTTCCTGCCTTTCCGTCGAGCCGCGTGCGCGGCTGCCCTGCGGTATTTTAATATTGGTCCGGTGCCGGCGGGACATTGATGCCCATCAACGCGGGCGACGCGGTTTCGGCACCGCAGGCGGAGAGTGTAGACTGACGGAAGCGGCCCTTTTCGGGCCGGCCGATCATTTCAGCCGGGGATTTTCATGACCGAAGACAGCGAGGCGGCGCAGATCGCGCCTCAGGCCATTGCGCGCTGGACAGGGCTGCCCGAGGACGCGCCGCTGCGCATCTCCCTCACGCGGGCCGATCTCGACAATCTGCTGCTCGGCCTGCGCACGCTCGCCATCGGCCAGAGCGAGCTGGCGGCGGCGCTGGTGGCGCATATCAACCAGGACCCCGGCGAATGCCACGAGGCGGTGCTGCGGGCGGGAGACCTCTCCCGCGCCGCCTTCGGCCGCATCAACGGCTTCGCCGGCGCCATCATGGCCGGAGCCGTGCCGGAGGGGTGAGCCCGCGCGGCCCAAGCCCGCGCGGCGTCGGAGCGCGCCTGCCTCGGCCCAAGCCCGCGCGGCGTCTGAGCGTGCCAGCTTAAACTTCAGGCCAGCGCGCGCTCGCCCTGAACCTCCGCGCCGGTGCGCGCCTTCTCCACCAGATGGCCGGCGAGGCGGTGGGCCAGCGCCATGATGGTGAGGGTGAGGTGCTTGTCGGGCAGCACGGGCACCACGCCGCCGTCGCAGACATAGACGTTGTCGAGGTCGTGCAGCTTCAGGTCCGCATCCACCACGCCCTTGTCCGGATCGGCGGTGGTGGCGGTGGTGCCGGCATAGTGGATGCCGGTGCCGGTATTGTCTCGCGAGGGATAGATGGAGGTCGCCCCGGCATGGCGCAGCACCTGGCGGCCCCAGCCGTTCATGGCCTCCATCATGGCTTCCGCGCGCGGGGTGGCGGAGAAGTCCACCGCCACATGGCGCACGCCGAAGCGGTCGCGGGTCGTGCCCGGCCGCACCCTATTGGCGGGGGTGGGCTCGCCGGCGCAGAACAGGCCGAGCGTCACGTAGGAATGGAACATGAAGCGGGCGAGCCGCTCCTTCATGAAGGGCGGGAAGCGCTTCATGCCGGCGAGATAGTGCGGGATATCAGGCACGCCGTGGATGGCGTGGCCGATGAAGGGGAATTCCTCCCCGTCCGGCAGCCAGCCGCGCGACATGAGGATGAGCAGGTCGCCATAGCCGATGTCGAAGTCGCGGCCCTTGCCCCACAGCTTCCACAGCGAGGTGGAGAGCACGGCCTTGGGATTGTCCTGCAGCCGCAGGCCGAGCTGGCCGGCGGCGTTGCCCATGCCCTCGGGCGCGGCTTCGTCGGCGGAGTTGAACAGGATGCGCGGGCTCTCGATGGCGCCCGCCGCGAGCACCACGGCATCGGCGGTGAGCACGCGCGCCTCGCCGGTGGCCATGTCGCGATATTCGACGCCCATCACCCGCTTCGTGCCCGGCTCGCGCAGCAGCCGCACCACCTTGGCGCCCTGGCGCAGCTCGTAATTGGGCAGGTTCTCGATCTCGGGCAGCAGCCGGGCGGTGAACTTATAGACCGCGCCGGTGGGGCATCCGGAGGTGCAGATGCCGGTGGAGACGCAGGCGTTGGGGCTGTCCGGCCGGGTGTCGATGGCCTTGCGGTTGGGGATGGCGTGCGAATAGGGCTCGTCCATCGCGTTGACCGCATCGACGATCATCATGTCGGCGGGGCGCAGGGGCTTGGGCGGCACATAGATGCCGTCCGGCAACTCCTCCAGATGCTCCTCGGTGCCGCAGACGACGATGCGCCGCTCCACCGCCTCGTAATGGGGCGCGAGGTCGGAATAGGAGATCGGCCAGTCCCGGAAGTCGCGGGCGGAGAAGCGCACGCTCACGCCGTTCCACAGGTTCTGGAGGCCGTTGACGGCGAGGATCTGGTAGTGGTGGAAGTTATTGTCCGGCCAGCCGGTGGAGCCGTCCCCGCCCTTCTCGAACAAGGGATGGACGAACAGGCTGTCATGCGGCTCGGCCGGCCACACCGTGTTGGCGCGGATGCCGAAATCGAGCTGGGTGCCCGGCGGGTCCACGCGCTTGAAATGGTCGTCGGCGAGGCGCCCGCCCTGCTCCAGCGAGACCACGTTGAGGCCCGCCTTCGCCAGCTCGTAGGCCAGCATGCCGCCGCCGGCCCCGGTGCCGACGACGATCACGTCGCAATGGGTTGCCTCAGCCACGCGCGCCTCCCGAAGCCTTCTCGGCCAGCGGCCGCTCGCCGACCAGCGGCCATTCCCCCACCGAGCCCAGGAAGCTGGGCGAGGCGAAATGCACATATTCGAAGAAGGTGCCCACCGCTTCCGCATCCTCGGCGAGGTGCTCGCGATGCACCGCGCCTTCGGGGAAGCCGGAGCGTTCGGCGATGCGCCGGAAGGCGGCGTTGAGCTGGGTGTTCAGCACCGCGATACGGGCAAGGTCCGCCACCATCGGCTCCAGTGCCGCGTGGTAGGGGCCGAGCGGCAGGAGGGCGACGACGAGCGCCTCGAAATCGAGGGGGGCGTCGGGAGAGGTCTCGCTCATGGGGTCTCCTCAGGCCGCGTGCAGGCGGCCGAGCTCGCGCAGGGGCCGGCCGCTTCTGAGGTGGCGCTCGATCTCTTCCAGGCTCACGCCGTTGGTCTCGGGCACCAGCCACTGGGTGAAGGCGAGGCCGGCGACGCACACCACGGCATAGAGGCCGAACACGCCGGCAAGGCCAAACTCGGCCACCAGCACCGGGAAGCTGAACACCACGATGAAGTTGAAGCCCCAGTTCACCAGCGAGGCGATGCTCATGCCCAGCGCCCGGCAATCCAGCGGGAAAACCTCGGACATCATCACCCACGGCAGCGGGCCGATGGCGATGGCGAAGGAGGCGATGTAGAGCACGAGGCCGGCGAGGGCGAGCACGCCCAAAGACGGGCTGCCGGTGGCCGCCGCGATGGCGATGGCACCGAGCGACACGGCGGTGCCGGTGAAGCCGATGAGCAGCAGCAGGCGGCGGCCGAGCCGGTCGATGAGCATCATGCCCACCACCGTCATCAGCACGTTGACCACGCCGATGCCGGCGGTGGCGAGGATCTGGGTGGTGGTGGAGCTGAAGCCCGACAGCTCGAACACGGTGGGCGCGTAATAGATCACCGCGTTGATGCCGGAGAGCTGCTGCAACAGGAACAGGCCCATGGCGACGATGAGCGCCGGGCGCACGCGGGGCGAGAGCAGGTCCGCGAAGGTGGCCTTGCGGCCCTCGTCGGCGGCCGCGGCGGCGCGGATCTCCTCATATTCGGCGGCGACCGCGGGGTCGCTCTCCGGCCGCTCGCGCATGCGGGCAAGCGCCGCCTTCGCCTCGGCGCTGCGGCCGCGCATGGCGAGCCAGCGGGGCGTGTCGGACAAAGCGAAGATGCCGCCGAACAGCATCACCGCCGGCACCGCGCCCATGGCGAACATCCAGCGCCAGTTCTCGTCGAAGGCGTAGCCCACCACATAGGCGCCGAGGATGCCGAGCGTGATGGCGAGCTGGTAGATGGAGACCAGCATGCCGCGCTCCTTGGCCGGCGCGCTCTCGGAGATGTAGAGCGGGGCCATCATGGCGGCGACGCCCACCGCGAGGCCGATGACGAGGCGCGCGAGGGTGAGGGTGATGAGCCCGCCGGCCAGCGCGCTCAAGAGCGCACCGCCGATGAACAGGATGGCGGACCACAACAGCAGCTTGCGGCGCCCGGCGGCAGCGGCGAGGCGGCCGCCGATGATGGCGCCGATGAAGGCGCCGAACGGCACCGCCGCCGTCATCATGCCCTCGGCCACGGGATCGATGCCGAGGTCGCGGCGGAGCGGTGCCAGCGCCCCGGCGATGACGCCCTCGTCGAAGCCGAACAGCGCCCCGGCGAGGCCGGCGATGGCGGCGATCAGGTAGATCATGGGCGCTTCCCTTCGCGCTTGTCCGCTCGCCGGACAGCCCGGCGGCGCGACCTCTTGTCTTGCTGAAGCTCGATGGGTGCGGGCCTCAGGCCAGCACCACGCGCGCCACCTTGCGGACGGCGGCGATGATGTCGTCCTCATCCTTGGTGGTCAGGGTCGAAGCGATGGTGAGCAGCGCGCCGCGGGCGTGCAGGTTGTCGCAATGGGGCAGGGCGCCAGCGGCGTAGCTGTAGCTCTCGCCGAAGGCGTTGGACGGGTGGGTCCAGGGGAAGCCGTCGCGGCTGTCCGAGCGCTTGTGCACGAGGCTCGGGATGTTGGAATACCAGTGCATCCCCCACTCGCGCATGGCGAGGCAGGCGAGCGAGCCGGCCGGACCGGCGATGCCTTCCGCGCGCAGGGCGTCGACGAAGCGGCGGGCGGTGGCCTCGTCCTTCAGCGTCATCAGCAGGAACGGGCCGGTGTCGCCGGAGGGGTCGGGCACGGTGCGGAAGCCGAGGCCGGGGATGTCGGAGATCGCATTGCGGATCCGCCACTTGGACGCGCGCATGGCCCCGGTGATCTGCGGCAGCTTGCGCATCTGGGCGAGGCACATGGCGCCCGTCAGCTCGGACATGCGGGCGCCGACGCCCCAGAGCTGGCAGCTCTCGTCGGAGGTGTCGAGCCGGCCCTTCTCGTTGCGGGGATAGCCGAGATCGTGCAGCGCGACGATGCGGCGGAACAGGTCGTCCCGCTCCGTCACCACCATGCCGCCGTCGCCCGAGGTCATGTTCTTGTTGAGCTGGAACGAGAAGATACCGATGTCGCCGAAGGTGCCCACGGCCTTGCCGTTCTGGCTGGAGCCGGCGGTCTGGGCGCAATCCTCGATCAGGGCGATGCCCCGCTCGCGGCAGATGCGGGCGACGTCGGCGACGCGGCCGGGCGCGCCGCTCATGTGCACCATCAGCGCCGCGCGGGTGTTGGGGCCGATCTTGCGCGCCACGTCCGCCGGATCGAGGGTGAAGCAGTCGTCCACGTCCACGAGCTTCGGGATGGCGCCGGCGCGCACCACGGCGGCCACGCAGCTCACCCAGAGATAGCCGGGCACCAGCACTTCGTCGCCGGGCCCGATGTCGAGGGCCGACATGGCGATGGTCAGCGCGGCGGTGCCGGAGGAGACGCCCAGCGCGTGCTTGTGGCCGAAGGCGGCGCACCATTCCTTCTCCAGCGTGTCCACCATGTGCTGGAGGTCCGGGCCGTAGAAGCGGAAGGGGCTGCGGGCACGCACCACGCGCGAGACCAGTTCCAGCTCTTCCTCGCCGATCCAGTGGGCGCCGGGCAGCTCCCACGGCAGGGGCGCGGTGCGGACCGGTTCGCCGCCCTCGATGGCCAAGCGGTTGGCGTGTTCGTGTGTCGCCGCGGAAACGGTCACGGGGTACCCTCCCTGACGGCAGCTCCGGCGAGATGCCGGGCCTATCGCCGCTCGATTTTTTGTACTTATGCTCTACTGTAGGTCGCGCTTACAAGTCCCGCAGGCCTCTCCATCTCGCGCACGTTATCCGCGCTCTACCCCCATACCCGTCGGATCACATGGCAACCTTGTTCCTCACGGCGGGCCTCGTCCTCCTCAACGGCATGCTGTTCGGCTTCAGCACGGCCTCCATCGCCGGCGTGGTCGGGACCATTTCCGAGGCGTTCGCCCTCTCCACCCGCGCCACCGAGATGATGGTGACCTCGCTGCTGGCCGGCTGCTTCGTCGGCGCGGTGCTGGCCGCCCCCATCTCCCAGCGCATCGGCCGGCGCCCCTCCTGCCTGCTCGCCGCGACCCTGGCCTTCGCCGGCTACGCGCTGGTGCCGCTCGGGCAGGCGATGGCGCCGGGCGTGGGGATGCTGGTGGCGGCGCGCATCCTCATCGGCCTCGGGGTCGGCCTCTCCTCCATGGTGGTCCCCATGTATGCGGCGGAGGTGACGCCGGCCCGCCATCGCGGCGCGGTGGTCTCCCTGTTCCAGCTCGCCGTCACCATCGGCATCCTGCTCGGCTATGCGGTGCCCCTCGCGCTCACCGGCCATGCCAGGTGGGACCAGATGCTGGGCGGCGGCGTGCTCATCGCGGCGGCCTGCGCGGGCGCCGTTCTGCTGCTGCCGGAAAGCCCGCGCTGGCTCCTCTCCCGCGGACGGATGGCGGAGGGCGCGGCGGCCGCGCGGCGGCTGGGCCTTGCCGGCGAGATATCCATGGGCGAGGGCGAGGGCGTGCCGGCCGGCAACTGGCGCGCCGTGCTGGGCCGGGGCAGCACCAGGGCGGTGCTCATCCTGTGCAGCGTGCTGTTCGTGCTGCAGAACTTCTCCGGCATCGACGGCATCCTCTATTACGCCCCGCACATCTTCACCGAACTCGGCTTCCCGGCCGGCGTCGCGGCGCTCGCCGCCACCTTCGGCCTCGGCCTCGTCAACGTGCTGGCGACCATGGCGGCCATGATGCTGGTGGACCGTCTCGGCCGCCGCCCGCTGCTGATCGCCGGCTCGGCGGCCATGGCGGTGAGCCTCGCCGTGGTGATCGGCGCGGCGCTGGCAGACTGGCCCTATGTGGCGCTCGCGGGCCTGTGCGCCTACATCGTCGCCTTCGCCCTGAGCCTCGGCCCGCTGCCCTATGTGCTCATGTCCGAGCTGTTCTCCTCGGCCATCCGCGAGCGGGGCATCGCCGCCGCCTCGGCGACGAGCTGGCTGTTCAACGCCATTGTGGCGGCGAGCTTCCTTTCGGTGGTGGAGGGCATCGGCCTTGCCGCCACCATCGGCATCTTCCTCGTGGTGTGCGTCGCCTCGCTGTTCATCTCCCTCGCTTATGTGCCGGAGACGCGGCAGGTGGAGCTGGAGGACATCGAGAAGGACGTGCTCGCCGGAAAAGCCCTGCGCCGGCTGGGCGCGTAAGCGTTTCGGCGCGTACCGGAATAGGCTAGAGGAGGGGCGGAGCAAGGCCGCGCAGGGGGAGCCAGATGCCAGCGACGTACGAGGTTTCGGGGCTGCTGAGCTTCACCATCGCCATCCTCGTCTACTTCCTCGGCGCCGGCCTCAACGAGATCATCGCCCCGCTCAAGCGCTGGAACATCCCGGAGGCGGTCACCGGCGGCATCCTCGCCGCGCTCGCCACGCTCTTCGCCTACAAGGTGGTGGGCCTCGCGGTGAGCTTCGACCTCAATGCCCGCGATCTGCTGCTGCTCTATTTCTTCACCGGCATCGGCCTCAATGCCCGCGTCTCCGACCTTTCCACCGGCGGCAAGCCGCTGGTGATCCTGCTGCTGCTGACGGTCACTTATCTGGTGCTGCAGAACGTCGTCGCCGTCGGCGGGGCGGCGGTGCTCGGCCTGCCCCATGGCGTGGGGCCGCTTCTGGGTTCGGTGTCGCTGGTGGGCGGCCATGGCACCACCATCGCCTGGGCGCCGCTGATCTCGCAGCGGTTCGACCTGCCCAACGCGCTGGAAATCGGCATCGCCAGCGCCACGCTCGGCCTCGTCATCGCCAGCCTCGTGGGTGGCCCGGTGGCGGGCCTGCTCATCGCCCGCTTCAACCTGCGCGGCACGGGCGACGACGCCCCCATGGTGGGCCTGCCGGATACCCCGGCCGAGCCCGAGGGCGGTTCGGTCAACTACAAGAACATCCTCGTCACCATCCTCGCGCTCAACCTCGTCATCATCATCGGCTATGCGCTGGAAGGCGTGGTGGAGAAGACCGGCCTCAAGCTGCCCATGTTCGTGGTGTGCATGCTGGTGGCCATCGTCATCACCAACGTCCTGCCGAAGCTCGCGCCGCGCCTTCCGTGGCCCGCCCGCACCCCGGCGCTTGCGCTGGTCTCGGACCTGTCGCTGAAGATCTTCCTCGCTATGTCGCTGATGAGCATGCAGCTCTGGACGCTGGGCGGCCTCGGCCCGGCGCTGGCGACCGTGCTGGGGCTGCAGACGCTGGTGGCGGTGGCCTACATCCTGTTCGTGGTGTTCCCCGCCATGGGCCGGGACTATCAGGCGGCGGTGCTGGCGGCGGGCTTCACCGGCATCAGCCTCGGCGCCACCCCCACCGCCATCGCCAACATGACCGCCGTGACCCGCACCCACGGCCCGGCCCCCATCGCCTTCATCATCCTGCCGCTGGTCTCCGCCTTCTTCATCGACATCGCCAACGCGCTGGCGATCGGCTTCATGCTGAGGTGAGGGGGCGGGGACACGGCGTCGCGCGCGTTCCACACGCTCGTCGTGCCCGGCCTTGTGCCGGGTATCGATGTCGGGCCGACGGGACGGCGCCGCGAGGGTCGTTCCGGCCGGGCCATGTCGGGTTGCGAGAGAGGGAGTGAGGCTGCTTGGGTTAAGGGGCTTGCGCAGAGACCCCGCTCAAACCTGTCCGCTGTCATCGCCCGGCTTACAAGGCTACGCCCCTGCCATTCCCACCGTCGCCATGCCCGGTCGATCCACGTGGATGGCCGGGACAAGCCCGGCCATGACGGCGGTGAAGGCCGGATGGGGTGTGCGTCACTCTTCGACGTCGTCGCTCCGCTCGTCATGCCCGGTCGGCCTCAGACGACGATGGTCAAAGCCCACCATCGAGACATTCCAATGTCTTCGGCCCCCATTGTCTTCATCAAAATCTTGATGCCATGATGTTCATGCGATGCATTTGCATCGTCGATGACTGTTTTAGAGGTGGCCGGAGCCTCGCATCATTCGCGAAGTCTGCGGCGTGATTTTGAATCATTCCATAAAGAGACGAGGACATGATCGTTAACGTGATCTTCGGCTCCGACGGCGGAGCCACCAAGGGCGTTGCGTCCCGGATTTCCAAGAAGTGCCAGGGCCGTGCGGTGGACATCAAGACGGCGAGCCCGGCCGATTTCGAGAATTGCGAACTGCTCATCCTCGGCTCGCCCACCTATGGCGACGGCACGCTCCAGACCGACTGGGAGGAGCATATCGACAAGCTCCGCGGTGCCCGGCTGAAGGGCAAGAAGGTGGCCCTGTTCGGCACCGGCGACCAGGAGAGCTATCCCGGCTCCTTCGTGGACGCCATGGGCATCCTCTATGACGAGGTGACGGCGCTGGAGGCGGTGGTGGTCGGTTTCACCGACACCAAGGGCTACGACTATCTCAATTCCACCGCCGAGCGCGACGGCAAGTTCGTCGGCCTCGCCCTCGACCAGGACACCCAGTCCGGTCTCACCGACAAGCGAGTGACCGCATGGCTCAGCACCATTCTCTAGAGGCCGCCTGCGATCCGCCGCACGAGGCGGAGGCCGGCTGGCCACCCGCGCCGGTGCGCCTTGCGGTGCCGGAGGAGGCAGGCGCCATGCAGCGCCTGTTTCACCATCATCTCTACGAGCTGGGGCGGGGCGTGCGGCCGCTGTTCCTGATGACGCTGGCGACGCGGGAGCTGCCGCCGCTTCTGGCGCGGCTGGAGCGGGCGGGCATCGACCATTTCGTGCAGCAGGTGAGCCCGGCCAAGGCCAACCTTTTCTTCGGCCGCGACGCCTTCGTCGCGGTGGCGCGGGCGTTCGTCACCCGGCCGCTCAACGCGCTGACGGCGGAAGAGGACTTCATGCTGGGGACCCTGCTCGGCTACGACCGCGAGCAGCAGTGCCGCCGCTACCTCACCCGCTCCGGTCGCGGGCTGGACCGGCCGGCGCTGGCGGCGGAATAGGTCTCTCTTCTTGCGTCATCGCCCGGCTGGTCCGCGCGATCCACGGTATGGCTGGTTCCCGTCGTCGGCCATCGCACAAGCGGAGCGATGGATCGCCCGGCCAAGCCACGGGACAATGATGGTACAGGTGATCGCGTTCCGGCCGGCAAAGGCCGCGCGCTCCCCTCAGACCGCACCCTCCGCATGGCGGGTCGCCAGCGGCAGGGAAGCGGTGGCCAGGAAGGAGCGGTAGCGCCGCCGGGCATCCATGGCGGTGCCGTTGTCGGAGATGGCCGCTTCCTGCAACTCCGCCAGCGCCCAGGGGGTGGGCTCCACCGGCACGGCGACGATGGCCGGCGCGGCGCGGGTGGTGATCTCGATCACGTCGTGGGGGGTGAGGGCCTGGAGGGCATGGGCGGCAAGCTGGCGCTGGTAGGCCCGCCGCTCGGGGGACAGCTCTTCCCACGGCTCCAGCAGCGGATAACGCTGCTGCGAATAGGCGTGCATCGCCCGCGCCATCCGCTCCACCATGTCCGTCGAGACCATGCCCGCCCCTCGATGCCCTGACCCTTTAGGTGTGACGGTATCAAGGTGCGCAACCCGGGCGCGTCCCCGTCCTTCCGTCACCGCGAGGATGACCCGGGGGTTCTTTCCCGGAGGTTGCCGCCGGTCCGGCTGACACCGCGCATTCGACTCATGGTGAACACCCCCTTAACGTCACCGATACCCCTCCCGGCAACCTCGGGTGACACCCGGTTCGAATTGTGATTCCGGGCGGTGTCCAATTCGCCGCAAACGGCCTATAGGATGGCCGAAATCGTCAAGGGAGCCGAAGAATGTCCGTGAAGCTGAGCGACCTGAAGGTGAAGCTGTTCACCGACGGCGCCGACAAGGCGCAGATCGTGGAAATGGCGAAGCAGCCCCACATCGCCGGCTTCACCACCAACCCCTCTCTGCTCCGCAAAGCCGGCGTAACCGATTACGAATCCTACGCCCGTGATCTCGTGGCGGCGGTGCCGGACCGGCATATCTCGTTCGAGGTCTTCTCCGACGACATCCCCGAAATCCGCGCCCAGGCCCGCGTCATTGCCACCTGGGGCGAGCATGTGCATGTGAAGCTCCCGGTCTCCACGACCCGCGGCGAAACCTTGTACGAGCTGGTCCGCGACCTCGTTCAGGACGGCGTGAAGGTGAACCTCACCGCCATCTTCGACGTGCCCCAGGTGGACGAGGGCGTGAAGGCCCTTGCCGGCGGCGCCCCTTCCATCATCTCGGTTTTCGCCGGCCGGCTGGCCGACCTCGGCATCGACTACAGGCCGGCGATTTCCCGCGCCGTCGAGCTGTCTCGGGCCACCCCGAACGTCGAGGTCATCTGGGCTTCCACCCGCGAGGTGTGGAACGTGATCGAGGCGGACGAGATGGGCTGCCACATCATCACCGCCCCCGCCGACGTGCTGAAGAAGCTGCCGGCGCTGGGTTCGCGCACCGCCGCCGAGCTGTCCCTGGACGCCGTGAAGGCCTTCCGCGCCGACGCCCTCGCCGCCGGCCTGACCCTCGATCTCAAGGGCCGCGCCGCCGCCGAGTGAGTTTCACCCCCGCCTGATTACGAACAGTGCACGCCGCGGCATTGCGCAGCAGCGTCGCGCTGTTACACTGGCCGCAAGGCGCAGCCGGCCGCGGACCTTCGCGGCTGGCCTGAGCGCACGGGACCGCCTTGCGGCGAGGGACAGGACATGAGGGACGAGACGCACGGGCCCGCCGGGGGTCCGGAGCAGTCTTGCCGTAGCGGAAACGTTGCCGAGGCAACGGATTCTCCGTTGCGTGCGGGGACGGGCGATGGTCCGAAGGACCAGCCTCCTGCCGTCCGCCCTTGCGCCACTGCCGCTCCGTCTCAGGATCGGCGGACCGAATCGCGGGTGCCGAGCCCGCACGGCATTTATGCCGCCATAGACCTCGGCACGAACAATTGCCGCCTCCTGATCGCCCGCCCGACGGCCCGCAGCTTCCGCGTAGTGGATGCCTTTTCGCGCATCGTCCGCCTCGGCGAGGGGCTTGGCGCCTCCGGCCGGCTGTGCGACGGCGCCATGGCGCGGGCGCTGGGTGCGCTTGAAATCTGCGCCACCAAGATGGATCTGCGCGGCGTTACCCGTGCCCGAATGGTCGCGACCGAAGCCTGCCGGTCCGCCGTCAACGGCGAGGATTTCTGCTCCCAGGTGGAAGCGCGCACCGGGCTGACGCTGGAGGTGGTGGACCGCCGCACCGAGGCGGGTCTCGCTGCTACCGGCTGTGCGCCGCTGGTGGACCCCTCCTGCGAGGGGGCCGTGTTGTTCGACATCGGCGGGGGGTCCACGGAAGTGGTCTGGCTCGGCCGCCGCTCGGCCGGCGATGACGGCCCGCCGCGCGCCCGCATCCGCTCCTGGGTGTCGCTGCCGGTGGGCGTCGTCTCCCTGTCGGAGCGCCATGGTGGCGTGAAGGTGTCGCCGGACATCTTCCACACCATGGTGAACGAGGTGTGCGCCATGCTTGATGGCGTGCGACAGAGCTGGGGCGTGCGCGCTCCCGCCCGGCTGCATCTTCTCGGCACCTCGGGCACGGTGACGACGGTCGCCGGCATCCATCTCGGTCTTGACCGCTACGACCGCGCCCGTGTCGACGGGGCCTGGCTCGGCGCCAGCCACATCGAGCAGGTGGTGGAGCGGCTGATGACCATGAGCTTCGAGGAGCGGGTCGCCAATCCCTGCATCGGCGCCCAGCGCGCGGATCTCGTGCTCGCCGGCTGCGCCATCATGGAGGCGGTGCGCCGTATTTTTCCCGCCGACCGGCTCCGGGTGGCCGATCGCGGGTTGAGGGAGGGGATGCTGGTGCAGATGATGCGGGCGGACGGCGTGTGGCGGAACGGCCGCTCGGCTGACGGATTCCATGCGAACGCGCCGAACGGAAGCCGCCCAGCGTGACCACCCCACCCCGCGGGCCGGACGGCCGGCCGTTGAAGGTGCGCGTCAAGACCTCGCGCGGCCGCACCACGTCCCAGCAGAAATGGCTTCAGCGCCAGCTGAACGACCCTTATGTGGCCCGCGCCAAGCGCGAGGGCTGGCGTTCGCGCGCCGCGTTCAAGCTGATCGAGATAGACGAGAAGGTGAAGCTCCTGAAGCGGGGCATGCGCATCGTCGATCTCGGCGCCGCGCCCGGCGGCTGGAGCCAGGTGGCGGCGCAGAAGATCGGCCTGGAGCAGGGGCAGGGCAAGATCGTCGCCATCGACTTGCTGGAAATGGACGCCATTCCCGGCGTCGCCTTCGCCCAGATGGACTTCCTTGCCCCCGAGGCTCCGCAACGGCTGATGGAGATGCTGGGCGGGCAGGCGGACTTCGTGATGTCCGACATGGCGGCCAACGCCACGGGCCACAAGAAAACCGACCATTTGCGGATCGTCGGACTCGTGGAACTGGCGGCGGACTTCGCCCGGCAGGTGCTCGCGCCCGGCGGCGCCTTCCTCGCCAAGGTGATCCAGGGCGGAACCGAGGGCACGCTGCTCGCCAACCTCAAGCGGGATTTCGCGCTGGTGCGCCACATCAAGCCCGCTGCCAGCCGCGCCGATTCTGCGGAACTTTATGTCCTCGCCACCGGCTTCCGGGGAAAAGCCGATGCCGGGGCAGAAGAAAGCGACGAGGCGGAGGGTTAGTCTGGCGGCACTTCGCTGCGCGGGTCGTCCAGGTCCGGCTTGCGGGCGGTGAGTGAGGCGCCCGCATCCTTCGGCAGGGGAATGAAGAAGAAGATGCTGAGTGCGCTTACCGCTGCCACCACGAGGAAGGCGGCGGAGAAGTCGCTTTGCGTCACCGCCACCTCGCCGCGCGAAGCCCGCATGGTTTCCAGCACAAGGCCCGCTACGGCGACGCCGAAGGAGAGCGACACCTGCTGTGCCACGCTGGCGAACGATGTGGCCCGGCTCATCTCGTCCGGTTCGACATCGGCATAGCTCAGCGCGTTCAGCGCGGTGAACTGCAGCGAGCGCAGGAAGCCTCCCACCAGCAGCAGCGACGCGATGAGCCAGTGTGGCGTCAGCGGCGTGAAGGTGGCATTGATCGCGATGAAGCCACTGCACAGGAACACGTTGGCGAGGAGAACCCGTTTGTAGCCGATCCGCCGCAGCAGTTTGGCGGCGGTGAACTTCATGGCCATCGCCCCGGCCGAGGCGGTGAAGGTGAGCAGGCCCGAGGCAAAGGGCGAAAGGCCGAATGAGAGCTGCAGCATCAGCGGCAGCAGGAAGGGCATGGCACCGATGCCCACGCGGAACAGGGAGCCGCCCACCACGCCGGCGCGGAAGGTGCCGTGGCGCAGCAGCTTCAAATCCAGCACGGCGTGTGGTGTGACCCGCGCATGGCGGACATAGAGAAACAGGAAGAACGCCCCCGTGGCGCCGATGGTGAGCGCCGCCCATTGCGGCACCAGCACCTCCTGCCCTAGCACAGCGAAGCCGAAGACGAGGCCGGCGAGACCGACGCCCGACAGGATCAGGCCCTTGAGATCGAGCGGGGGCACGTCCTCCTCGCGCACGTTCTCGATGAAGCGGGTGGCGAGGAACACTCCCAGCACGCCGATCGGGACATTGATGAAGAAGATGAGGCGCCAGTCGAAATAGGTGGTGATAAAGCCGCCCAGCGGTGGGCCGAACACCGGGCCCAGCAGGGCGGGAATGGTGAGCCAGGCGAGGGAAGAGACCAACTCGGACTTGGGCACCGAGCGCAGGATGACGAGCCGCCCCACCGGCACCATCATGGCTCCGCCCATGCCCTGGATGATCCGGTAGAGCACGAAGTCCGCCAGCGACGACGACAGCCCGCACAGGATCGAGCCGATGGTGAAGATGACGATGGCGGAGCGGAAGACCGTGCGCGCGCCGTAGCGGTCGGCGGCCCAGCCGCTGGCCGGGATGAAGACGGCCAGCGAGAGCAGGTAGGATGTTAGCGCCAGCTTCAGCGCCACCGGGTCCTCGCCGAGGTCGGCGGCGATGGCGGGCAGGGAGGTGGCGATGACGGTCGAATCCACCTGCTCCATGAAGAGCGCGCAGGCGACGATGAGCGGGATCAGGATCTGAGGCGGGAGCGCCTTGAGCTGCATCGGCTTACCCTTGGGCCGGCCCGTTCGGGCTCCGGCGTTTCCCCTTCCCCGCAATATGCGGAGGAGACGCCCGGATCAACCAGCGTTCGGCGCATGGTCTCGCCCCGATCCTTGCAGCACGGGCAGGGCACACCATATGGAGATCGGGCCTCAAGGAGGGCCCGGGAAGGCCATGATCTACATTCTCGCCGCTCTGCTGCCGCCCGTCGGCCTGCTGGTGAACGGGCAGCCTATCTCGGCGATCATCAATCTCGTGATGATCGTGCCATGCATCCTGCTCGGGCTGGTTTTCCCCTTGATGTTCCTCGTGCCTTCGGCCCATGCGGTGATCGCGGTGCATATGAAGCGCACCGACCGCCGCCAGCGGGAGGTCATCGAGGCCATCCAGCGCTCGGGCGGCGTACCGCCGCGTGACTGGCGCCCCTGAAGGCCGAGGCGGGTATGCCCCCGCCTCCTCTGGGACTATTCCACCACCAGAACGATCTTGCCCACGTGCGCGCTCGCATCCATGCGGGCGTGCGCTCCGGCAGCGTCCGTGAGGGGGAATGTCTCATCCATCACCGGACGGTACTGTCCGGCGGCGATCAAAGGCAGTACACGCTCGACGATGGCTGCGGCGATGGCCGCTTTTTCGGCGACCGGGCGCGAGCGCAGGGTGGAGCCGGTGTGGGTGAGGCGCTTCAGCATGAGGCGCATGAAGTCCACCTCGGCCTTCGCGCCCTGCTGGAAGGCGATCTGCACGATGCGGCCGTCCTGCGCTGCCGCTTCGTAATTCTTCTGAATGTAGGGGCCGCCGATCATGTCGAGGATGACGTTGGCGCCCTTGCCGGCGGTGAAGCTCTTCACCTCGGGGACGAAATCCTGCGTCCGGTAGTTCACCGCGAGGTCGGCGCCGAGCTTCACGCAGGCAGCGCACTTTTCGTCCGATCCGGCGGTGACGACCACGCTGGCACCGAGCGCCTTGGCCAACTGGATCGCCGTGGTGCCAATGCCGCTCGCTCCGCCGTGCACCAGCAGCGTCTCTCCGGCTTTCAGCCCACCACGGTCGAACACGTTGCTCCAGACGGTGAAGACAGTCTCAGGCATAGCCGCTGCCTCGGCCATGGAGAGACCTTCGGGAACCGGCAGGGTGGTGGCCTCATGGGCGGGGCAATATTCCGCATAGCCGCCGCCGGTTACGAGGGCGCACACCTTGTCGCCGATCTTGTAGGTGCTCGCACCCTCGCCCAGCGCCACCACGGTGCCTGCGATCTCCAGTCCCGGAATGTCGGAGGCGCCGGGCGGCGGCGGGTAGAGACCCTTGCGCTGCATCACGTCCGGCCGATTGATGCCCGCTGCCGCAACCTTCACCAGCACCTCTCCCGGCGCGGGCTTCGGCACCGGCCGGGGGCCGGGCACCAGCACCTCGGGGCCGCCGGGGGCGCTGACGGTGATGGCGGTCATGGTCTCGGGCAGGGGGACAGCGGCGCTGGTCATGGAAAGCTCCGGTGGGGCACCCAGCACGAAGCTCTTCCCAGCCCGGCCACGGCGCGCAAAATAGGGCGATCATACAGGAGGCACCCGCGCCTGAGGCAGCGGCGGTCGCCGCGGAGAATAGGGAAGGGGAGGAGCAAAGCCAATGGATGAGGAGATCAAGCCGAAGCCCGTCGATCCCTTGGCGCTCGCCGACGTGTCGCGTCTGTCGGTGGACGAGATCGAGGCGCGCATTGTCACGCTTAAGGCGGAGATCGCGCGGCTGGAGGCGGCGCTCGCCTCAAAGCGTGCCTCACGCGCGGCGGCGGATGCGGCGTTCAAGCTGTAGGGACGGAAAAGGCCGTTGGACCCTGCGCTTGCGCCGGGGCCTTTAGCGCGGAATGGGCGCGGCTAGCCGGTTCGCATTAACGCGGCGTTAATATCCGGCGCGCATTCTGGTGTCGTCCGTCGGAAAAGATCCTCCCCGGACTTCTGGCAACTTTCCCTGTCGGACTGCGAGCCGCCGCAAGGCGGCTCTTCTTTGGCCAGCCCCCGATATCCCCAGTCTGATCAGTGCAGTTCCCCTTTACGGGGATGCCGACGCTGCGCTTCATGCCGGTCCAATCACAGGAGCGGCCGGTGGACGAGGCGCGGGACAAGAGAGACGGGATCACGCGAGGCTTCGAACGCCTCGCTGTGGCCGAGACACGCCTCGCCGCGTCCGCTCTCTCCGCTGCCGACCGCGAAACCCTAGCGCGCCTGCGCTCGGATATCGCGGCCGGTCTTGTGCTGCTGCTCAGCCGGGCAGATGGCTGCATCTCCCGGGCCGAGATGGCGACCGCGGCAGCGCCGCTGAAGCTGGTCCTTCCCGCAAACGTGATCGGGCGCCTGCCGGCCGCCGCGCGCCTCGCTGCGCTGGATCTGGCAGCCCTCGCCGAGGGGGTCACCAACGGGTTCGTGGTGGCACAGGCGGCCGAGCCCCAAAACGAAAAGCCGCGACGGCGGCAGGGCCGCCCGCGGCTTGAACTCGTCATTCCCTGAGCCGGTCCCTTTGCGCGAACCGGTTGTGCGCTTGCGTCGCTGCGGCGGAGGCGCGCAGCTTCGCAGCGGCAGCGAGGGGCCTGAAGGCCCCTCCGGCCTCAGCCCTTGAGGAGCGCGCCGAACTTGTTCTTGAAGCGGGACACGCGGCCGCCGCGGTCCATCAGCTGCTGGCTGCCGCCGGTCCACGCGGGATGGGTGCGCGGATCGATGTCGAGCTGGAGGGTGTCCCCCTCCTTGCCGTAGGTCGACCGGGTCGTGTACTCGGAACCGTCCGTCATCACCACCTTGATGAAGTGGTAATCGGGGTGGATGTCGCTCTTCATTGGTTCAATCCTTTATCGCCACGCCCGCCCCGCCGGGGGAGGCAGCGTCAATTTCGGTTCCTGACGGAAGTGGCGGGTCTATAGCCGAGTGGATGCCTTGACACAAGCCGACACCTCATCTGCCCCTGTCGACAGCCCCGAAACCCGCGCCGACGCTGAGAAGCGCAGGCGCGACCTGAAGCCGCTGGCGGGCCTTGCACCCTATCTGAAGCGGTATCGCGGCCGGGTGGCGGGGGCGCTCTGTGCGCTGCTGGCCGCCGCGCTCGCCACGCTCGCGCTGCCCATCGCTGTGCGGCGCATGATCGATTTCGGCTTCGCCGAGGACCATGCGGGGCTCGTGGACCAGTATTTCGGCGTGCTGGTGGCGGTGGCCGCCGTGCTCGCGCTCGCATCCGCCGCCCGCTACTACCTCGTGACGACTCTGGGCGAGCGGATCGTTTCGGACCTGCGCACGGCGGTGTTCGCCCGCCTCGTGACGCTGGACGGCGCCTTCTACGATTCGGCCCGCTCGGGCGAACTTACCTCCCGCCTCACTGCCGACACCACGCAGCTCAAGTCCGCGGTCGGTGCCTCTGCCTCTACGGCCCTGCGCAATCTCATGATGTGCATCGGCTCGGTAGCGATGATGGTCGTGACGAGCCCCCGCCTCTCCGGCCTCGTGCTGGTGGCCATTCCCATCATCGTGCTGCCGTTGATGGCTTCAGGCCGCAAGGTGCGCCGTCTGACCCGGCAGGCGCAGGACACCCTCGCCGATGCGTCCGCTTATGCCGCCGAGGCGCTGAACAGCATGCGCGCACTGCAGGCGGCGAGCGCCGAGGGCGTGGCGCGGCAGCGTTTCGACGGCGCTGTGGAAGAGGCCTTCGGTGCCGCCCGGCAGGCGACCCAGGCGCGCGGCTGGCTCACCGGCATCGCCATCTTTCTGGTGTTCGGCTCGGTGGTGGCGGTGCTGTGGGCGGGTGCCCAGTCGGTGCTGGCCGGCACCATGACATCGGGCGCTCTGGGCCAGTTCGTGCTCTATGCGGTGCTCGCTGCTGCCTCCCTCGGCAACCTTTCCGAGACCTGGGGCGAGATGTCGGCCGCCGCCGGCGCTGCCGAGCGGATCGGCGAACTGCTCAAGGTCGAGCCTCAGGTGCGCCCGCCGGCCCGGCCGGTGCCGCTGCCGGGGCGGGTCAGCGGCGCCATCCGATTCGACGAGGTGTCCTTCTCCTATCCCACGCGGCCCGATCAATCGGCGCTCGCAGCCATTGCATTCTCCATCAAGCCCGGGGAGCGCGTCGCCCTCGTCGGCCCGTCCGGGGCTGGCAAGAGCACCGCGTTCCAGCTGCTGGAGCGCTTCTACGACCCGCAGGCCGGGCGCATCCTCCTCGACGACATCGATATCCGCGAGGCGGATCCCGTCGCCGTGCGGCGGCAGATGGCGCTGGTGCCGCAAGAGGTGGCCATCTTCGCCGACAGCGTGCGGGCGAATATCCGCCTCGGACGCCCCGAGGCCACCGACGCCGAGGTGGAGGAGGCCGGCCGCGCAGCGCTGGTGGATGAATTCGTCGCCCGCCTGCCGCAGGGCTGGGACACCATGGTGGGCGAGCGCGGCGTGATGCTTTCCGGTGGCCAGCGGCAACGCATCGTCATCGCCCGCGCCATCCTGCGCGGCGCGCCCATCCTGCTGCTCGACGAAGCGACGAGCGCCCTCGATGCGGAAAGCGAGACACTGGTACAGACGGCGCTGGAGCGGTCGATGGAAGGGCGGACCACGTTGGTCATCGCCCATCGCCTTTCCACGGTTCTGTCGGCCGACCGCATTCTGGTGATGGAAGCCGGTCGCATCGTGGACGAGGGCACCCATGCGGAACTGGTCGCCAAGGGCGGCCTCTACGCACGCCTCGCGCAGCTCCAGTTTCACGCTGCGGCGTAGGCCTCAGGCGCCGCGCCATTCCATCCGGTACGTCAGGCGGCCAGACATGGGGTTGGCGCCTTCGGAGACGATGGAGAGCCCCATCTTCTCGTAGAAGCGCACGGCGCGTGGGTTGTCCTGGTTCACGTCGAGGGCGCCGAGGGCGGGGGAGAGCCGGCGCGCCTCCGCCATGAGCGCCTCGGCCGCACCCTTGCCCCAGGCGCGCGGCGCCACTGCGAGCTGGTCGAGATAGCCAGTGCCGGGATGGATGACGACGAAGCCGGCGACGGGGCCGTCCTTGTGCCCCTCCCGCGCCACGCGGATCAGCGCGCCGCCGGCGGTCAGGCTATCCAGATGGCTTTCCAGCCAAGGCAAGCGCGCGGGAAAATCGATATCGGGCATCGTCTTCGCCCAGGTCTCCACCCACAATTGCGCCATGGCTGGCCGGTCCTGAGGCGTCGCCGCGGCGAGAACGTAGGCGGGAACGGGCTCTTTGGGCGGTTCTTGGGCGATCTGGTCGGACATGGCGGCTCCGGCGGTTGCCCCACACTGCGCCTGTCCGGTTGCCGTCGCTTTAATGCCTCCGTGGTTCAGGCCGGCAGCGGCCTCTCGACCAAGTAAAGCAGGCGCGAATCGCCCAGCGCCGCCGTTCGGCGGTCGGCCTCCCGTGTGGGCCGCAGATGGGTGGTGACTGGCGCCGGGATCAGTCCGCCTCCGGCTTGTTGACTGCGTCGAAGGCGAGGTGGATGGCGTGGTCGCGCACGTCGGGCGGCCAGCCGGCTGTCGTCTGCTCCAGCCCCGCCCGGTCGTCGGCAAACAGGGCGCGGGTGGCCTCTTCGTAGCCGGGCAGGTCGCCGGCCAGTGCCTGCATGAAATGATAGGCTGCGGTCTGAGCGGAGCGCCGCTGCTGCGGAGCGCCCCGTCGCCGGGCCTCATCCACCAGGCGGCGCAAGGTCGCCGAGGCGCCGCTCGGCTGGGCGGCGAGCCAGTCCCAGTGCCGGGGCAGCAGCGTCACCTCGCGTGCGACAACACCTAGCTTCGGGCGGCCGCGGCCCTTGCCGGGTGCCTTGGACTCGGTGGCATCCGGTGTGGAGGGGGGATCGAGGCGGGCGAGGATTTCGGGATCGCTGCCGCGCAGGTCGAGATCGATGAGCCGCCCGGTGGCATCGTCGAAGACGAGCACGCTCTCTCCGGCCTCGGTTGCCGCCTTCACCGCCAGCGCCACGTCGGCGAGGGGACCACGCCGGAGGAGGCGCATTCCGGCAAAGGCGGTGCATGGTCTGGCGGGGGAGGGGGACACGGGAGGGCTCCTGCTTTGGGCATGAAAATACCCGGATGAAAATATCTGTCCAGCCCGATCGTCCGGCGGCCAGCCGCTTATTCGCAGATGGTCAGAGTCACTGGATCAGCGTCGGGCGGCACTAGTTCGGCCATGGAGTGGCAGGTGCCGGCCATGCAGATCTGCCAATCGGCCGTGGCGCCGGAGCGGCGCAGGATCACCTCCCGCTGCGGCGCCAGTGTGGGATGGGCGACGTAGAAGCCGCCCTTCAGCACGGCGCCCTCCGGCGGCTCCATGCCGGCGCCCGAGCCTTGGACACGCACCTCGGCGAGCACGAGGCCGTCGGAGGTGGCGCGCCAGTCCTCCTGCCACGCGCTCTTCTGCACCGAATGGGTCCAGGCGAGGGTGATGGCTGCGGCGAGCCGCACCACGGTGGCGCCCGTCGCCAAACAGACAAGGGCCACCCCTCAGGCCACGGCCGGACGCGACCGGTTCTTCCAGTAGTGCCAGCCAATGAAGGCGGCAGAGGCGGCGAAACCGATCTCGTCGGTCATGGGCAGTGCGAGGATGAGCAGCGCCGCAGCGGCGAAGGCGATGATGCGCTCGATGACGTTGAGCGGCGCCAGCAGATAGCCGGTGGCGGTTGCGGCCCACAGGATGATCGCGACGATCGCCTTCACGAACACATAGGCGACCGCCGGCCAGAAGCCGATGAGATCGGCCATGGGATCTCCGTTCTGCAGCATCAGCGCGGGAGCATAGACCGCCATGAACGGCACCACATATCCCGCCACCGCGATGCGCGTCGCGATCCAGCCGATAGTTTGTCCCGACGCCCCCGCGATGGGCGCCGCCGCGAAGGCGGCTAGCGCCACCGGCGGGGTCAGGTCGGCCATGATGCCGAAATAGAAGACGAACATGTGAGAGACGATGAGCGGCACCCCGAGCGCCAGCAGCGCCGGGCCGGCGATGGAGGCGGTGATGATGTAGTTCGGGATGGTGGGTAGCCCCATGCCGAGGATGAGGCAGGCGATCATGGTCAGCACCAGCGACAGGAACAGCGAGTTCTTGCCCACCTCCACCACGAACGTTGCGAAGGTGGTGGCGACGCCGGTCAGGGTGAACACGCCGATCATGGTGCCCACCAGCGCGCAGGCGATGCCCACGGGCAGGGCATTGCGGGCGCCGTCCGCCATGCTCTCGATGCTGATGCGCAGCGTCTCGCGCCCGCCCTTCACAAAGAACAGGATTGCGACCAGCACCGCGATGACCGTGGCGACGCCGTTGATGCCATACTCGACAAAGCTCGCCGCCGACAGGCCGAGCACGATCCAGAACACCACCCGCAGCCCGTAGGGGCCGATGAGCCGCGCCACTGGCGCGCCCAGCACGATGAGGGCGGTCAGCGCGAGACCCACCGTGCCAGCGAACAGCGGCGTGTAGCCGGAGAACAGCAGCCACACCAGCGCTGCCAGCGGCAGGATGAGGTACCAGTTGTTCTTGAGCGCCAGCCAGGCATTGGGGCACTTGTCCTTGGGCAGGCCGGAGAGACCGTCCTTGCCGGCCTCCAGATGCACCATGGCGAAGACGGTGAAGAAATAGAGGAAGGCCGGGATCACCGCCGCTGTTGCGATGGTGGCGTAAGGCACGTCGATGGTCTCAGCCATGATGAAGGCGACCGCCCCCATCACCGGCGGCATGATCTGCCCGCCCATGGAGGCGGTGGCCTCCACCGCGCCGGCGAATGCCGGCTTGTAGCCGAAGCGCTTCATCAGCGGGATGGTGAACTGGCCCGTGGTGACCACGTTGGCCACGCCCGAGCCGTTGATGGTGCCCATCAGCGCCGAGGAGATCACCGCCACCTTGGCCGGGCCGCCCTTGGCGTGGCCCACCGTGCCCATGGCGAGGTCGTTGAAGAGCTGGATCATCCCGGCGCGCTCGAGAAAGGCGCCGAACAGGATGAACAGGAAGATGAAGGAGGAGGAGACGTAGGTGGGCGTGCCGTAGATGCCCTCGGTGCCGAGGAACATCTGGTCCACCACCTGCACATAGTCGAACGGGCGGTGGTCGAGGGGCGCGGGCAGGTATTCGCCGAACAGGCCGTAGAGGATGAAGCCGCCGCACATGATGGGCAGCGAGGCGCCCATGAGCCGGCGCGAGCCCTCGAATACCAGTGCCACGGCAATTGTGCCGACCACGATGTCCAGGGTGGAGGGATCGCCGGCCCGCTGGATCAGCGCGGCATAGAACACCCAGTGATAAAGCCCGACGATGAAGGAGAAAATGCCGAGGCCCCACAGCACGAGGCGCTCGGTGCCGGTCTTGTGGTTGGCGGCGATGGCGAAAACTACCAGAAGCAGGAAGCCCACATGGATCGAGCGCACCACCTGGCTGGCGAGCGGGCTCCAGGCCGCCGTGATGACCTGGAAGGTGGAGAAGGCCACCGCAATCCAGAACACCGTGCGGCCCCACGTCCCCGGCCCCCAGGTGAGGTCGAGCAGCGCGTCATCCACCACCACGGGCGCGCCGTGGTCGGGATTGTTCACGTCGTGGCTCACCGGTGGGGCGGTCTGCGGGGTGTGGAGCGAGGAGGTCATGGGTCAGGGCTCGCGGCGGCTGGCACGGTCTGGAACGGGAAACGGCGGCGCTGGAGCGCGCCGCCGGCAAGGCAATCGAGCGGGCGTCTGGTCCCTTGGATCAGGGCGTGACGCCCTTTTCCTTGAAGAACTTCTCGGCTCCCGGATGGAAGGCAACCGGCGAGCCCTTCATGGCATTGGCGAGGGTGATGGACTTTGCCGCGGAATGGGCCGCGGCCAGTTCCGGCAGGTTCTCGTAGATGGCCTTGGTGATGGCGTAGACCTCATCGTCCTTCAGATCGGACCGTGTGACGAGGAAATTCGGCACGGCGGCCGTCGCCACGTCCGCGCTCTGGCCCTCATACGTGCCCGCCGGGATGGTGGTCTTGAGATAGGGCGCGCCGATCTTGTCGATCACCGCGCCGGGCACCTCCACCACCACGATCGGCACCGAGTTGGCGAGATCCTTGATGGAGGCGACGCCGAGGCCGGCGGACTGCAGCGTGGCGTCGAGCTGGCGATTCTTCATCAGCTCCACGGACTCGGCGAAGGGCAGGTATTCGATCTTTCCGAGGTCCTCATATTTGAGGCCGGCCGCATTGAGAATGGCGCGGGCATTGAGTTCCGTGCCGGACTTGGGCGCGCCCACGGAGAGGCGCTTGCCCTTGAGATCGGCGATGGTCTTGATGCCGGAATCCTTGGAGGCCACGATCTGGATGTAGTTGGGATAGATGCCGCCCAGCGCCCGCACCTTGGTGAGCGGCGTTTTGAAACCGGCCTCTTCCTTGCCGGCCGCGCCGTCGGCGAGGCTATCGGCGAGGGTGAAGGCGACCTCGCCCTTGCCCTGCTGGATGAGGTTCAGATTCTCCACCGACGCCTTGGTCGCCTGCACCGAGGGGCGGGTGCCGGGCACCTTCTCGCCGATGACCTTCGAGATCGCGACGCCAAGCGGATAATAGACTCCGGACGTCCCGCCGGTGAGGACGTTGACGAACTCGGCCCGTGCGGCGGCCGGGGCGAGGGCGAGCGCGCAGGAGAGGGCGGCTGCGGCAAGATGGGCGGGTCGAAAGGCTTTGGCTGCGGCGGACAGGCGCTGCATTGGCGTGCTCCCTTGTTATCGATCGTTGCAGGGAGGCTACCGTCTCGCACCGTAAAGGCCAGCGCCTTTCTGACTCTTGCGACTAAAGTCGTATGCGCGGTTGCCGGGTATGGCCAAGCTTCATCCGACCTCAGCTCCGTCGTACCAGCATCGGCCCGTAGATGATGACGAAGCCGGTGAACGCGGCGGACCAGAAGGCGGCCGCGGCCAGCATGAGCGGTGCCATCCATTGGGGGAGGCAAGCCATGGCCACGCGCGCCACAAGTGCTGCAACGACAAAGAGATATACCGCGACGGTGCCGGGCGTTGCGGCTAGCGCCTGGCCGGAATGGCCGAGGGTCGCCCGTGTCATCATGGCCAAAGTCATGCCGCCGATGCCGCCGATGGCCCAGACGTGGAGCCCGACTGCGGGCGGCACATGATCCGGCGCCAGCGCCGTCGCTCCGGCCGCGAGGAAGCCCAGCGCCACCAGCAGGAAGGCGCCGTGCAGCACCAGAACCAGTGGGTCGGCGAAGGTCCGCCAGCCGCGCCAGCGGGCAAGCCTGGCCAGGGATGCAAGCCCGGCCGCGATCAGCGCGATGCCCGTCAAACCCTTGTCGGGAAAGGCGATCCAGCCAATGAGCGCCAGTGCGGAAAGGCCGAGGGCATAGGCATCCCAGCGGTCGAACGGCGCCGGCCGTTGTTCATTCGGCCGCCGTACCAGCCAGTTGCCGGTGAAGCTCGGCACCACCCGGCCGCCGAACAGGAGGATGAGGAAGACGATCAGGGCCAAAGCCGCCCGCCCCGCATGGTCGGCATCGCCGGTGAAATGGGCCTCCAGATGGAAGGCGAGATTGGCGCCGGCGAGCAGGCCCACCATAGCTATAACCTTGAGATTGCGCCAGTTTTTCCCCGCAGTGACCTCCCGCGCCACCACCAGTGCGAATACGACGAGGAAGGCGACGTCGATCACCGCCGCCGTCGCCCAGCCGATGCGGGCGGAGACGAGAACGGCGGCGCGGCCCGCAAACCAAAGCAGGGCAAGGCTTCCGAGGGCGGTCCCGGCGACCGGGAGGCGGCCGGTCCAGTTGGGGATGGCGGTGAGGAGGAAGCCGGCGATGACGGCGGCGCCGTAGCCGAACAGCATCTCGTGGGCATGCCATTCGACGGCGGAAAATGCAGTCGGGAGAATGACTTCACCGAGAAACACCGCCGGCCATATGGCGATGGCGGCGAGGGCGAACAGGCCGGCGCCGAGGAAGAAGGGGCGGAAGCCCCGGCTCAGCAGGGCGAGGCCGGTGAAGGCGCGGAAAGTGGCAGCGGTGCGCATGGCTATAGTCCTGAAATATAGAAAGAATTTTTCTCATCCACCCAGCGCTGACATATGCCGTGCCAGGCCCGGCGCGCCGCCGCGGGTGATGACGAAGTCGTGCCCGCGGGGCTTCGCCTGGATGGCTTCGGCGATGGCCTCCACCAACGCCGCCTCGCCGCCAGTGCGCAGGCAAGTCTTTAGATCCACTGCATTTTCCTGGCCGAGGCAGGTGTAGAGAACGCCCGCCGCGCTTACCCGGATACGGTTACAGCTCTCGCAAAAGGAATGGCTCATGGGGGTGATGAAGCCGATGCGGCCGCCGGTTTCCTCGACGCGGGCGTAGCGGGCGGGGCCGCCGGTGCGATCAAGTGTGTCGGTCAGAGAAAAATGCTGCTCGATCAAGGCCCTGAGCTTGTCGAGCGGCAGATATTGGTCGACCCGGTCCACCCCCACGTCGCCCAGTGGCATGGTCTCGATGAAGGTGATGTCCATGCCGTGCCGGTGGGCGAATTCGATGAGTTTCACCACCTCATTCGGTGTGGAATCCGCGAGTGCCACCACGTTCAGTTTCACAGTCAGTCCGGCAGTCCGTGCGGCACGGATGCCGTCCATCACGACCGGCAGCGATCCGCGCCGGGTGACCTGCCGAAAGGTATCAGGGTCCAGCGTATCGAGGGACACATTCACCCGCCGCACCCCGAGGCGGGCGAGGTCGTCCGCGTGGCGGGCGAGCTGGGTGCCGTTGGTGGTCAGCGTCAGCTCCTTCAGCGCGCCCGAGGCGAGGTGGCGGGAGAGGGAGGCGACGAGGTCCATGATGCCCCGCCGCACCAGCGGCTCGCCGCCGGTGAGGCGCAGCTTGGTGACGCCCTGGCGGATGAAGGCGGTGGCGAGGCGGTCCAGCTCCTCGATGGAGAGCACCTCGTTGCGCGGCAGGAAGGTCATGTCCTCGGCCATGCAATAGACGCAGCGCAAGTCGCAGCGGTCCGTCACGGAGAGGCGCAGATAGGTGATGCGGCGGCCGAACAGGTCGATGAGTGAGCAGGGAGAGGCCGGCACGGGGCAGGGGGCGATCTGGGTGGGCATGGCTCAGGCCTCCTCCGCCGCGCGGGCGGATGGCGGGGGGAAGGCGCCGCAGCTACAGGTGCCGACACCACAGGCCCCAAGGCCGGGGAAGGCCTCGGCGTCCATCTCCAGGAAGGCGGCGATGGCGTGCCGGCGGGCGGCGGTCATGGGCTCGGCGGGGGCGCGGATGAGGGTGTCGAGAGCGGGCAGAGCGGCGAAGTCTTCGGGCGAGGAAATGGTGGCGCCGAGGTCACGCAGCAGGCCGTCGCCGATGCCGTAGATCCAGCCGTGCACCGTCACCTGATGGCCGCGCGCCCAGGCGGCCTTCATGACCGGCGTGGCGGCGAGGCGGCGCATCTGCAAGGCGACGTTCAGCTCGCACATGCGGTCGATCTGCCGGGCGGCATCGCCGGCCGCCGCGATCTCCCGGCGGTGGCGGCAATAGAGATCGACGATGGGGGCGAGCCAGTGGTCCACCAGCGCGCTGCCGCCGGTGCCGGCGGCATTCTCCAGCGCGCGCCGCACGCCGCCGCAGCCATAATGGCCGCAGACGATGACATGGCGCACGCCCAGCACTTCCACGGCGAATTCCAGCACCGCCAGCATGTTCATGTCGCTGGAATGGATGACGTTGGCGATGTTGCGGTGGACGAACAATTCGCCCGGATCTAGCCCCACCACGTCGTTCGCCGGCACCCGGCTGTCGGAGCAGCCGACCCACAGGAAGCGCGGCGCCTGCTGCTCGGCGAGGCGGCGGAAGAAGGTGGGGTCCCCTTCCGTCTTGGCGCGCGCCCAGGCGAGATTGTTGTCGAACAATTCGTCGAGGATGCCGTCCGGGCGGGGGCGCTCAGCCGTGCCCATGACGGTCTCCACCATGGCCTCCGCCGCCCCCGCAGCCGCCGCCCCCGCCGCAGCCACAGCCGCCGCCGTCACGGGAGGCGTCTTCGGCCTCCCGCGCTGCCGCCGCCGCATCGTCCTTCAGCGCCCATTCGGTCATGGTCCGAAGGCAGGTGGCGGCGGGATCGGTGCTGCGCTCCAGCGCGGTCATCAGCGCCAGCCAGTCCTCGTCGCCCGCATGGTCGCCGAAGCGGGCGCAGGCGGAGGCGGCATAATCCGCCGCGCGCTCCCCATAGGGCGCCCCGGCCGCATCGGCGCGGGCGACGAGGGAGAGGTCGCCGAGGCTGATGAGGGTTTCCTGCGCGAACCGTTCGTCGCGCAGGCGCCGCAGCAGGCTTCCGAGCAGCATGGCGGCCCCCTATTGCACGAGGGGCGATTGCGCCCCTTCCATGGATATGCCGCGAATGTCGGCGCGGCCGATGAGCAGGCTCACATACTGGCGCATGGCGGCGTGCCAGGAGGACAGCTCCAGGTGGCCGGCAATGGCCTCCCTCACCATCTCGAACGGCAAAGCGCGCCCTTCCACGCAATGGGCGAGGCGGACGATGTGGAAGCCGTAGCGCGTCTCCACCGGCACGGGGTGGATGGCGCCCGGCTCCATGGCCGCCAGCGCCGCCTCGAACTCCGGCACGGTCTGGCCCCGGCCGATCTGGCCGAGGCTACCACCCACCTCGCGGGAAGGGCAGGCAGAGGCCTCGCGCGCGGCGGCCTCGAACGCCACGGCACGGGAGAGAAGGCCGGAGAGCAGGGCTTCGGCCTGGTCCCGCGCCGCCTGCCGCGCGCCCGCATCGGTGGGGTCGGCGGCGATGAGGATGTGCGCCACCTCGTAGAGGTCGCCGGTGCGAAATAGCGCCGGGTTGCGCGCGAAATAGCGCCGGCAGGTGTCCTCGTCCGCCGTGGGCACCTTCACCTCTTCCTCGAGCAAGGCGCGGATGACCGCCTCTTCCTCGGTCTCGCGGCGGTCCTCGTCGTCCTCCTCAGGCACGGCGGCGATGCCGAGACGGTCGGCCTCGGCGAGGAGGAGCTGGCGCACCACGAGGGCATGGGCGGCGGCCTGCCATGCCGCGGCGGGGTCGGCGGCTGCATGGTTCTGCGCCTCGCGGGCGATGTCGGCGCGGGCGATGGTGACGCCATCCACGGAGAGTTCCTGTGGCAGGCGCCCGGCGGGGCGGGGTGCGGTGCGGCTGACGATCTCGACCATGTCCTTCACTCCGCAGGTTGGCCGAGGGGGCGGGCGGCGGGGCGCACGGCCGCCGTCGCCGGCTGCGGGCGCGCGGCGACCGGCTTGCGCACGGGTCGGCGCGAGCGCACCACCTGATAGCCGGGCCGGCCGAGATACCAGACCGGCGCGCTCCACACATGCACGAGGCGGGTGAAGGGGAAGACGAGGAAGATCGTCATGCCCAGCACGAGGTGCGCCTTGAAGATGGGGCTCACGTCCGCGACATAGGCGGCCGCCGCCGGCTGGAGGGTGAGGATGCCCTGCGCCCAGTTCATGAACTTCACCATCTCGTGCCCATCCATGTGGTGGAGCGAGACGAAGATGGTGGAGAGGCCGAGCGTGAGCTGCACCCACAGCAGCAGCAGGATGGCGGTGTCGCCGAAGCTGGAGTTCGCCCGGATGCGCGGATCGAACAGCCGGCGGTGGGCCAGAAGCGCGATGCCGATGAAGCACATCACCCCGGCGATGCCGCCCACCGTGATGGCGAGGCCCTGCTTGAAGCTGTGCGAGATGCCCAGCGCATCGAACACCCAGATGGGGGTGAGGAGGCCACCGGCATGGCCGATGAAGATGACGAGGATGCCCACATGGAAGAGGTTCGATCCCCAGCGCAATTGCCGCTTGCGCAGTAGCTGCGAGGAGCCGGTCTTCCAGGTGTATTGCTCGCGATCGAAGCGGATGAGGCTGCCGACGAGGAACACCGTGAGGCACAAATAGGGATACCAGCCGAACAGGGCGGAATTGATGGCCTGGGACATGGTCGTCTCCTTCAGGCGGCAGGTTGGCGCGCGGGGTGGCGCGCGTCGCGCTGGGCGGCGCGCAATTGGGTGCGGAAGCGATCGACGCCGCAGGAGGCAGCATCGCCGGGGCCGAAGGTGACGGCGGTCTCCTCCCACTCCTTGTCCAGCGCATTGAGGTCGAGGGCGGTGAGGTCTTCGGTGTGGGGCGTCGGCGCGGGCGCGGGTGCGGTTGCCGAGGTGTCTGGGGCTTCGGCCTCGGCACCGGCGAGGTGGCGCACGGCGGTGAGCACGGCGGCATAGAGCGAGCCGCGCGCGTTCAGGCGTTCTTCCAGCGTGGCGAGGATGTGGTCCACGTCGGCGAGGAGCGCCTGCGCCTCGGCCTCGGGCCGGGTGGCGGCAAACTCCAGGAACAGCGGCAGGAAGTCCGGCAGCTCGTTGGCGTCGATGGCGAGGCCGCCCTGCGTGTACAGCGCCGCGAGGTCCACCATGGCCTGCCCGCGGTCGCGGCTTTCTCCATGCACATGCTCGAACAGGTGCAGGGAGAGCCGCCGCGTGCGGTCGAACAGGCTCACATAGGCCTCTTGCAGGTCGTAGAGGTCTTCGCCCGTGAGCGAACGCAGCAGCGGCATGAGGCCAAGGCGGGTGGGGGCGTCGAGCCGGCCGTCTTCGGTGAGCGCCTCGGCGAGGTGGGGCGCCGCATCCTGCAATGCCGCCTCGGGATAGAGGAGGAGGCGGGAGAGGGCCTTGAGGGTGAGATTGTCGGCCATCACTCAACCTCCATCGGGGTCTTGGCGCGCCGGCCCGGCGTGTGGGTGGGGCTGCCGAACAGGTTCACATCGCTGTCCCCGCCGGAGCAGCCGTTGCCGAAGGAGAAGCCGCACGAGCCGCGCAGGTCGAACGGGTCCTCCCCCGCCTCGCGATGGGCGGTGGGGATGACGAAGCGGTCCTCGTAATTGGCGATGGCCATGGTCTGGTACATGTCCTCGATGTCCGCGCCGGTGAGGCCGACCTTGGTGGCGATGCCCCCATCGATGCGTCCGTCCACCGTCTTCGCCCGCATGTAGGCGCGCATGGCGAGCATGCGTTCCAGCGCCAGGGCGACCGGCTCCTCGTTGCCGGCGGTGAGCAGATTGGCGAGGTAGCGCAGCGGGATGCGCAGCGAGCGCACGTCCGGCATCTCGCCGTCCATCCCCATCTTGCCGGCGGTGGCGGCGGACTGGATGGGCGAGAGCGGCGGTACGTACCAGACCATGGGCAGGGTGCGGTATTCGGGATGGAGCGGGAAGGCGACCTTCCACTCCATGGCCATCTTCCAGATGGGCGAGACCTTCGCCGCCTCGATCCAGGCATCGGGCACGCCATCGGCGCGGGCCTGGGCGATGACGGCGGGGTCTTTCGGATCGAGGAAGAGGTCGAGCTGGGCCTGGTAGAGCTTCTTCTCGTCCTTCACGCTCGCCGCTTCCTCGATGCGGTCGGCGTCATAGAGCAGCACGCCGAGATAGCGGATGCGCCCGACGCAGGTCTCCGAGCACACGGTGGGCTGGCCCGCCTCGATGCGCGGATAGCAGAAGATGCATTTCTCCGACTTTCCCGAAGACCAGTTGTAATAGATCTTCTTGTAGGGGCAGCCCGACACGCACATGCGCCAGCCCCGGCACTTGTCCTGATCGATGAGGACGATGCCGTCCTCCTCCCGCTTGTAGATGGCGCCGGAGGGGCAGGCGGCCGCGCAGGTGGGGTTCAGGCAGTGCTCGCACAGGCGCGGCAGATACATCATGAAGGTGTTTTCGAACTGGCCGTAGATGTCGGCCTGTATGCCTTCAAAGTTCACGTCCTTGCGGCGCTTGGCGAACTCGCCGCCCAGGATTTCTTCCCAGTTCGGCCCCCACTCGATCTTCTCCATCCGCTCGCCGGAAACGAGGGAGCGCGGGCGGGCGGTGGGGAAGGCTTTCGATTCCTTGGCGGTGTGCAAATGCTCGTAATCGAAGGTGAAGGGCTCGTAGTAATCGTCGATCTCCGGCAAGTCCGGATTGGCGAAGATGTTGGCGAGCACGCGCCATTTCGCGCCGATGCGCGGCTCGATCTTGCCGTTCTGCTTGCGGCGCCAGCCGCCGTTCCACTTCTTCTGGTTCTCCCACTCGCGGGGATAACCGACGCCGGGCTTGGTTTCCACATTGTTGAACCAGGCGTATTCCACGCCCTGGCGGCTCGTCCACACATTCTTGCAGGTGACGGAGCAGGTGTGACACCCGATGCACTTGTCGAGGTTCAGCACCATGGCGATCTGGGCGCGGATCTTCATTGGGCCATCTCCTTTTCGGAAGCGGCCGGCAGCTCATCCTCGAGCCAATCGATCTTGTTCATCTTGCGCACCACCACAAACTCGTCGCGGTTGGAGCCGACCGTGCCGTAATAGTTGAAGCCGTAGGATTGCTGGGCGTAGCCACCGATCATGTGGGTCGGCTTCAAGACGGTACGCGTCACGGAATTATGGATGCCGCCGCGCTTGCCGGTCATTTCCGATCCGGGGGTGTTAATGATCTTCTCCTGCGCGTGATACATCATGGCCATGCCCGGCATGACGCGCTGGGAGACTACGGCGCGGGCCGTGAGCGCGCCGTTGGCGTTGAACACCTCCACCCAGTCATTGTCGGCGAGGCCGGCCGCGCGGGCGTCGTCCTCGCTGATCCAGATCACCGGCCCGCCCCGGTTGAGGGTAAGCATGAGAAGATTGTCAGTATAAGTGGAGTGAATGCCCCACTTCTGGTGCGGGGTGAGGAAGTTGAGCACGATCTCCTGGTTGCCGTTCGGCTTCGCGCCGCGATGGCCGGTGATGGTCTTCAGATCCACCGGCGGCTTCCAGGTGACGAGCTCCTCGCCGAACGCCCGCATCCACAGATGGTCCTGATAGAGCTGCTGGCGGCCGGTCAGCGTGCGCCACGGGATCAGCTCGTGGACGTTGGTGTAGCAGGCGTTGTAGCAGACCTTCTCGCTCTCGATGCCCGACCATGTGGGCGAGGAGATGATCTTGCGCGGCTGCGCCTGCACATCACGGAAGCGGATCTTCTCGTCTTCCTTGGGCAGCGCGAGATGGGCGTGCTCGCGGCCGGTGTTCTTGGAAAGCGCTTCCCACGCCTTCACCGCCACCTCGCCATTGGTCTCCGGCGCCAGCATGAGGATGACCTCGGCGGCGTCGATGTCGGTCTCGATCTTGGCGAGGCCCTTGGCCGGGCCGTCGCGGTGGGTGCCGTTGAGGGCCTTGAGCGCCTCCACCTCATGCCCGGTCTTCCACGATATGCCCTTGCCGCCGTTGCCGATTTTCTCCATCAGCGGGCCGAGTGCGGTGAAGCGGGCGTAGGTCGCGGGATAGTCGCGCTGGACCACCGTGACGGACGGCATGGTCTTGCCGGGAATGGGCTCCACCTCGCCCTTGCGCCAGTCCTTCACGTCCAGCGCCTGCGCGATCTCGGCCGGCGTGTCGTGGAGGATGGGAGTGAGCACCGTGTCCTCCTCCACCCCCAGCACCTCGGGGGCGACAGCTGAGAAGGTGCGGGCGAGGCCCTTGTAGATGTCCCAGTCGGAGCGCGCCTCCCATGCCGGGTCCACCGCCGCCGAGAGCGGATGGATGAAGGGGTGCATGTCCGAAGTATTCAGGTCGTTTTTCTCGTACCAGGTTGCGGTGGGAAGCACGATGTCCGAGTAGACGCAGGTGGTGGACATGCGGAAGTCCAGCGTCACCAGGAGATCGAGCTTTCCGGTGGGCGCCTCCTCATGCCACGCCACTTCCGTGTTGCGCACCGCGCCCTCGGCGCCGAGGTCCTTGCCCATCACGCCGTGCTGGGTGCCGAGCAGGTGCTTGAGGAAGTATTCGTGCCCCTTGCCCGAGGACCCCAGCAAATTGGAGCGCCAGACGAAGAGGTTGCGCGGCCAGTTGTCCGGGTGGTCCGGATCGTGGCAGGAGAGTTCCAGCTCGCCGCTCTTCAGCGCCGAGGCGACATAATCCTTCACCTCCTTGCAGGCGGCCTTGGCCTTGGCTGCGATGGCGAGGGGGTTCTGCTTCAGTTGCGGGGCGGAGGGCAGCCAGCCCATGCGCTCGGCGCGCACGTTGTAGTCGATGAAGCTCTTGTCCCATTCGCCCTTGGGCGCGGTGGGGGAGAGGATTTCGCCGGCGGTCAGCGTCTCGTAGCGCCACTGGTCCGTGTGGGCATACCAGAAGGAGGTGGCGTTCTGGTGCCGGGGTGGGCGCGACCAGTCGAGGCCGAAGGCCAGCGGCTGCCAGCCGGTCTGCGGGCGCAGTTTCTCCTGCCCCACATAATGCGACCAGCCGCCGCCCGACTGGCCGATGGCGCCGCAGAACACCAGAAGGTTGATGACCCCCCGGTAGTTCATGTCCATGTGATACCAGTGGTTCATGGCCGCGCCGATGATGATCATCGAGCGCCCGTTGGTCTTCTCCGCATTGGTGGCGAACTCGCGCGCGACCGTGATGATGGCGTCCCGCTTCACACCGGTGATGCGCTCGGCCCACGCCGGGGTGAAGGGCACGTCCTCGTCATAGGAGACGGCGACATTGCCCCCGCCGAAGCCGCGGTCGAGGCCGTAATTGGCCATCATCAGATCATAGACGGTGGCGACCTTCATCACGCTGCCGTCGGCGCCCTGGATGAGGCGGACGGGCAGGTTTCGCGTCAGCACCTCGCCATGGTTCGTGGCCACGAAATGCTCGGTGGCGCGGCCGCCGAAATAGGGGAAGTCCACGGCCGCGATCTCGTCCGCATTGTCCTCCAGCGAGAGGCGCAGGCGCAGAGCGCGGCCGGTGCCGTCCTTCTCCTCCAGATTCCATTTCGCCTGCTCGCCCCAGCGGTGGCCGATGGAGCCCACGGGGGCGACGAGATCGCCGCTCGCCTCATCGAAGGCGACGGTCTTCCACTCGGGATTATTGGTCTCGCCGAGGCCGCCGGGCAGGTCGGAGGCGCGCAGCATCCGCTCCGCCACGAGGCGTCCGTCGCGCTCCACGAGCCGCACGAGGAAAGGCATGTCCGAGTAGCGACGCAAGTAATCGTCGAAATAGGGCACCTGCCGGTCGAGGTGATATTCGCGCAGGATCACATGGCCCATGGCGAGGGCCAGCGCGGCGTCGGTGCCCTGCTTGGGGTTCAGCCAGATGTCGGCGAATTTGGTGGCCTCGGCATAATCCGGCGTCACCACCGCGCTCTTGGTGCCCTTGTAGCGCACCTCGGTGTAGAAATGGGCGTCCGGCGTCCGCGTCTGCGGCACGTTGGAGCCCCACACGATGATGAAGCCGGCATTGTACCAGTCGGCGCTCTCCGGCACGTCGGTCTGCTCGCCCCAGGTCTGGGGCGAGGCCGGCGGCAGGTCGCAATACCAGTCGTAGAAGGAGAGGCACACGCCGCCGAGGAGCGAGAGATAGCGCGCGCCCGCCGCATAAGAGACCATGGACATGGCCGGGATGGGCGAGAAGCCCGCCACCCGGTCCGGGCCGTGCTTGCGAATGGTGTGGGCGTTGGCGGCGGCGATGATCTCGTTGACCTCGTCCCAGGTGGCGCGCACCAGCCCGCCATGGCCGCGGATGGAGGTGTAGGAGGCGCGCTTTTCCGCGTTCTCGACGATGGAGGCCCAGGCGGCGACCGGCGGCAGTTTCGCCCGCGCCTCGCGCCACAGCTTCAGGAGGCGCCCGCGCACCATGGGGTGCTTCACTCGCGCGCCGGAATAGAGATACCAGCTGTAGGAGGCGCCGCGGGCGCAGCCGCGGGGCTCATGGTTGGGCAGGTCCGGCCGCGTGCGGGGATAGTCCGTCTGCTGGGTTTCCCAGGTGACGATGCCGCCCTTCACATAGATCTTCCACGAGCAGGAGCCGGTGCAGTTCACGCCGTGGGTGGAGCGCACGATCTTGTCGTGCTGCCAGCGCTTCCGGTAGCCGTCCTCCCACGAGCGATCCTCGTGAGTGACGATGCCGTGGCCGTTGGAGAAGGGCTCGGTCTCGCGGCGGAAGAAGGTGAGCCGGTCGAGGAAATGGGACATGGGTAGAGCCTTCCGTGTGTTTTCGCTCAAGCGCCGCGCGGGCTTGACCACCGGTTCGCGAGCCGGGCTCGCGAACCGGTGGTGCTACGCGGCCGCAGCCGGACGGTTGATGCCGCGCGGGGCGATCCCGCGCTCGATGTCGTGGAGGAGGCCGCCCTTGCGGGTGTAGACGGCCCAGGTGATGAGCAGGCAGCTCACATAGAAGCCGAGGAAGGCCCAGAGCGCCGCTTCCGGCCCCCCGGTCAGCGCGATGGAGGTGCCGTAGCCCTTGGGGATGAAGAAGGCCCCGAAGGCGGCGATCGCGGAGGTGAAGCCGGTGATGGCCGCCGCCTCCTTCTCCGCCTGCTTGCGGCGCGCCTCCGCGTCGGCGGCGGGCATCAGGCGCTCCATCTCCTTGGCCATGATCGCGGGGATCATCTGGAAGGTGGAGGCGTTGCCGACGCCGGTGGCGAAGAACAGCACCAGGAAGGCCGCGAAGAAGGCCGAGAAGGCCCAGGGCTCGGCGCGCATGCCGATGGCCCACAGCACGCCCGAGACGCCCGCCATCATCAGCACGAAGACGAAGAGCGTCACCCGCCCGCCGCCGTAGCGGTCCGCCAGCCATCCCGTGCCGGAGCGGGCGAGCGCGCCGACCAGCGGGCCGAGGAAGGCGTAGGAGAGCGCGTTCACCTCGGGGAAGAGGATGTTGGTGAGCAGCGGAAAGCCCGCGGAATAGCCGATGAAGGAGCCGAAGGTTCCAGTGTACAGCCAGCACATGATCCAGTTGTGCTTGCGCTGGAAGATCACCGACTGCTCGCGGAACGAGGCCTTGGCGTCGGCGATGTCGTTCATGCCGAACCACGCCGCGAAGGCGGAGAGCACGATGAAGGGCACGAAGACGAAGCCCGCATTCTGCAGCCACATGGGGGCCGGCCCCGCCGCTGCCTTCACCAGCGCTGGATCACCGCCGAACTTGCCGAACAGGCCCATGGTGATGACCAGCGGCACCACGAACTGCACCACGCTGACCCCGAGATTGCCGAGGCCGGCATTCAGCGCCAGCGCGTTGCCCTTCTCCGCCTTCGGGAAGAAGAAGGAAATGTTGGCCATGGAGGAGGCGAAGTTGCCGCCGCCGAAGCCGCAGAGCAGCGCGAGGATGAGCAGGACCACATAGGGCGTGTCCGGGTTCTGCACCGCATAGCCGATGCCGAGCGCGGGGATGATGAGCGACCAGGTGGTGAGCGTCGTCCAGAGCCGCCCGCCGAAAATCGGCACCATGAAGGAGTAGAAGATGCGCAGCGTCGCGCCCGTGAGACCGGGGAGCGCGGCGAGCCAGAAGAGCTGGTCGGTGGTGAATTTGAAGCCCACCAGCGGCAGCTTCGCCACCACCACCGACCACACCTGCCAGATGGCGAAGGAGAGCAGCAGCGCCGGGATGGAGAGCCACAGGTTGCGCCGGGCGATAGCGCGGCCGGTGGAGGTCCAGAACGCCTTGTCCTCGGGCCGCCAGTCGGTGAGCACCGCGCCGGCCTTGCGGGCGGGGATGGCCGGCGTCGGCATGCCCTGCATTTCCGGCAGCTCGGGCAGCTTTTCCAGCGCCGGGGCGGAGGCTTCCTTCTCCATGTGGCGCACGGCGAGGTGCATCCAGGCGAGCGAGCCCAGCGCGATGACGAACAGCAGCATGAAGCAGCTGGTCCACAGGCCGGTCAGGTCGTTCAGCACGCCGAAGGCGAGGGGCAGGATGAAGCCGCCGAGGCCGCCGATCATCCCCACGAGGCCGCCCACGGCGCCCACATTGTTGGGGTAATAGACCGGGATGTGCTTGTAGACCGCGGCCTTGCCCAGGGCCATGAAAAAGCCCAGCACGAACACCGTGACGGTGAAGCCGAGGAGGCCCATCTCCATGTGGAAGGTGATGGGCCCGTTGATGCCGCGCACCACATAATCCGTGGGCGGATAGGACAGCACGAAGGTGGCGGCCACCGAGACGAGGAAGGTCCAGTACATCACCCGCCGCGCGCCGTAGACGTCGGAGAGATGCCCGCCATAGGCGCGGAACAGGCTCGCCGGCACGGAGAAGGCGGCGGCGATCATGCCGGCCTGCTTGATGTCGAGGCCGTAGACCTTCACCAGATACTGCGGCAGCCACAGCGCCAGCGCGACGAAGGCGCCGAAGACAAAGAAATAATAGAGCGAGAAGCGCCACACCTGGACGTTCTTCAGCGGCTCCAGCTCCAGCCACGCGCTCTTCGGCTTGATGCCGAGGCGGCGGCGCTCCACCAGCACCGGATCGTCCTTGGTGGAGACGAAGAAGAGCACCGCCATCACCACGAGGGCCGCGGCCCACACCTGCGCCACCATCTGCCAGCCGAAGGCGACCAGCACGAAGGGGGCCAAGAACTTGGTGACCGCCGCGCCCACATTGCCGGCGCCGAAGATGCCGAGCGCGGTGCCCTGCTTGCCCGCCGGATACCAGCGCGAGACATAGGCCACGCCCACCGAGAAGGAGCCGCCGGCGATGCCGACGCCCAGTGCCGCGAGCAGGAACTGCGGATAGGTCGCGGCATAGGTGAGGAGGAAGGTGGCCACTGCCGCCGCCAGCATGGTCAGCGCGAACACGACGCGCCCGCCATACACATCCGCCCACACGCCCAGCGCCACGCGGATGAGCGAGCCGGTGAGGATCGGCGTGCCGATGAGGAGGCCGAACTCGGTGTCCGAGAGGCCGAGATCCTGCCGGATACGGATGCCGATGATGGAGAAGATCGTCCACACCGCGAAGCACACGGTGAAGGCGAGGGTGCTCATGGAAAGGGCGCGCCGCTGGTCGCTTTGGCTCGCCTCGATAGGGGTGTGCATGGCTTCAACCCGCCAGTTGCAAAGTCGCGGCCGGACCGCGCGTCGCAAACCTGCGGCGGGGGCGCCGTGGCTTCTTTGATTTGTATCAGTAATAGACTTCGGTCATCAGAAAACAGCGGAGACTTATTGGATGATCCGACGCGAAATATCTTTATTACTGTCTCGACTTTACAAGTTTTGACGCGTCAATTGACATTTGTCAAGCGGTGAAGGCGATGGCATGGTAGGGGTGACGAAACGAGGTGCGCATGAGGCCCGACGACGCCGCCGTGATCCGAAGCCTGCCGCTGTTCGCCGATGCCCGCGAGGAGACTTTCGCGGAGCTGGTGCGCACGGCCTTTCTCCAGCGGTTCCCGCCGGGGGTGACGCTCATCAACGAGAATGACGAGGCGGACTTCCTCCATGTGGTGGTGGAGGGGCAGGTGGAGCTTTTCGCCACCTTCGGCGAGCGCGAGACCACCATGAGCATCGTGGAGCCGGTGGGCACCTTCATCCTCGCGGCGGTGCTCAATGCGCGCATCTATCTCCAGTCCGCCCGCACCCTGCAGAAATCGCAGGTGCTGATGATCCCGGCCGAGAAGGTGCGCGATGCGATGGGCACGGACGCGGCCTTCACCCGTGCCGTCGTCACTGAGCTGGCCCGCGGCTATCGCCGGGCGGTGAAGGAGGTGAAGGGGCAGAAGCTGCGTACCGGGGCCGAGCGCCTCGCCAACTGGCTGCTCCAGCGCGCCGAGGCGGAGGGGGCAGGGCGCATCACGTTGCCGTTCGAGAAACGGGTCCTCTCCTCGCTGCTGGGCATGACGCCGGAAAATCTCTCCCGCGCCTTCGCCGTGCTGAAGACCCACGGCGTGACGAGCCGGGGCGCCATCATCACCCTCGCCGATCGCGCGGCGCTCGCCGCCTTCGCGCGGCCCGATCCGCTCATCGACGGGCCGGAGTGAGGGCAGCCGGCCCCCGCGTCCTTCGCCTCGCGTCCCGCGCTTCGTGCCGGCGGCTCCATGGCCTCACCGCCGTCGTGCTCCGGCTCGACCGGAGCACCCATCCGGCCGTTTGTCCCGGCGGAGACATGGGCCCTCCGGTCGAGCCGGAGGGCGACGGCGGGAATGGATGACGCTGGTCTGCGAAGCGAAGTCCGCGCTGGTCGTGCTTGGCTCTTGATTAAGACCGCCCGTCTTGGCCATGGTGCTCCCGGCCGGTGACTCACCGCGCACGGGCAGGGGGAGAGCCATGGCGGCGACGCGGTTCCACAGGGTGGTGATCTTCCTGCTGTTCGCCATCACGGTGGTGAACTACATCGACCGCGCCGCCATCTCCTATGCCATCCCGGCCATCGAGCAGCAGCTGGGGCTCTCCAAGGCCGCCGCCGGCACCATCCTCGGCGCGTTCGGCCTCGGCTATGCGGTGACGACGCTTATCGGCGGCTTCGCGGTGGATCGCTATGGCGCGCGCATCGTGCTGAGCATCGCGGCGGTGCTGTGGAGCTTGTCCATCGGCCTCACCGGCCTCGCCTCCGGCTTCCTCACCCTCTATCTCGCGCGCACGCTGCTGGGCATGGCCGAGGGGCCGAACTTCTCCGCCGTCACCGGCGCGGTGGAGCGCTGGCTGCCGCCGGCCCGGCAGGCGAGCGCGCTCTCCTATGCGCTGGTGGCGGTGCCGGTGGCGCTCGCCTGCGGCGGGCCGATCGTGACGCAGCTTCTGGCGGCGCTGGGCTGGCGCGGCACGTTCGCCGTACTGTTCGCGCTCTCGCTGGTCTGGGTGCCGCTCTGGTATGTCCTGTTCCGCGACGACCCGGCCCAGTCCCGCCATGTGAATGCGCAGGAACTGGCCTTCGTCCGCGAAGGCCAGAAGGCCGAGGCCGCGCCCGTCCGCCGCTGGCCGCGGATGAGCGAGGTGCGGGTGCTGCTCACCAACCGCACGCTGCTGGTGAACTACTGGGCCTTCTTCGTCTTCGGCTATTTCCTGTTCTTCTTCATGGCCTGGCTGCCGAGCTATCTCCAGCAGTCCTACGGGCTGAACCTTGCCGCCGTGGGCGCCTTCACCGTGCTGCCGTGGCTCTGTGCCGCCGTGGCGCTCTGGGCGCTGGGGCGCTGGTCGGATCACCTCCTGAAGACCACCGGCCGGCTGCGCGTGTCGCGCTCCTATCTCATCGCCGGGACGCAACTGGTGGCGGCGCTCGCGGTGGTGCCGGTGGCGTTCAGCGCCAGCCTGCCGGTGGCCATCGCCTGCATCTCGCTGGCGGTCGCCGCCTCCATGGGGGCGAACGCGGCCTATTTCGCGGTGAATGTGGACATCGTGCCGGAGAAGGCGGCGACGGCGCTCGGCATCATGGATTTCTGCTTCGCGCTGGCCGGCTTCATCGCCCCTGTTATCACCGGCTTCGTGCTGTCCCTGCGCGGCTCGTTCGCCGACGGCTTCGGCCTGATGGCGGTGCTGGCGCTCTCGTCCGTGGTCCTCGTCCTCGCCTTCCACCGGCCGGACGAGGACCGCGCGATCCCCTGAGGCGTCAGCGCCGCGCGCGCATCACCGCGGCGAGCGCGAGCAGGATGGCGGACGTGGCGATGCCGGCCGTCACCACGCCCGCAGGGGTCCAGCGGGCCGTTCCCTGAAGGGAGATGCTCTTGCCGATCTTCAGGTCCCACGTCGCCTTCATCTCCTCGGGGTGATAGGGGGTGGCGGGGGGCTCGTCGCGGGTCTCGCTCATGGTGTTTCCCGTTCAGCGTCCGGCATTCATGGCGTTCAGCACGGCCTCGCTCGGCCAGCAATCCACCTTGAGCCCGGCGGATTTCTGGTAGGCGCCGAGCGCCGCGCGCGTCTGCATGCCGGCCTTGCCGTCGATCTTGTCGGAATAGAGCCCCAGCCGCGCCAGATGCTTCTGCATGGCCTCCACCGATTTCGTCTTGAGCTGGGAGGAGGCCGACCACGGCGTGCGGAAGGGCGAGGGATCGGTCATGCGGTCGGAGAGGTGGCCGACGAACAGCACGTAGAGGTCGGAGAAATTGTACTGCTTGATGACGAAGTAGTTCGCCGTGGTGAGGAAGGACGGGCCGTAGGTGCCCTCCGGCTGCAGCAGCGAGGCGGGCTGCGCCACCTCGCTGGCGGAGAGGCGGCGGACGGGGGCGTAGCGGGCGCGGATCCACTCGCCGATGGGCTGCTTGAACTCCGGCACGCCCATGGTGCAGTCGGCATTCACCGGCGCCAGCACCTCATAGGCCCAGCGCACGCCCGGCTGCCATCCCTTGTCGGCGAGCTGCTTGGCGGCGGAGGCGAGCGCGTCCGGCACCGAATGCCAGATGTCGGCATGGCCGGTGCCGTCGAGATCGACGCCGTGCTTCACATAGTCCGAGGGCAGGAACTGGGTGAGGCCGGTCGCCCCGGCCCAGGAGGCGCGGAAATCCTTCCGGCTCACGTCGCCGTCGTTCAGCATCTTCAGGGCGAGGATGAACTCGGTGCGGTACTGGTCCTTACGCCGGCCGGCATAGGCCTGCGTCGCCAGCACTTTGAGCGCGTCGTGGGGCGAGGTGTAGCGGCCGAAATCGGTCTCGCGGCCCCAGATGGCCAGCACCACGGGGGCGGGCACGCCGAACATGGCCTCGATGCGGTCGAGGGGCGCCTTGTATTTCTGCATCAGCCGCTGCCCCTCGGCGGCGAGGCGGGCGATGGTGGCCTCCTTCACATAGGCCGCCGGCACCTGCACGAACTCGGCCTGTCCACCGGCCCCGGTGGAGGGGCGGCCGGGCAGAGCGAGGTCGGGCAGCTTGTAGTCGGGCTCGAGGCCGGCCGTCTCCCGCTCGAAGGTGGCGCGCGACACGCCCGCCGCCTGCGCCTCCGGCCACAAGGAGGCGATGAATTGCGTGAATGCAGCATCCGCCGCCTGCGCCGGTGCGGCAGCGGCGATGGTGAGGGCCAGGGTCCAGGCGATCAGCCCGGCGAGGAGGCAACGGCAACCGGCAGGCAAGGGACGGCTCATCGATCAGGGGAAAGCGGTGCCGGAGGGTAGCATGGCCGCCGCCGCCGCCAAAGCCGGCGGCTGGCACGGCGGGTGCTTGCCTTCCCTTCAAACCCGATCGGCGTGCCGGGGAAGGGCCGCATTGGCGCGTTCCCGACACGGGCGCTTCCCCGGGGGTAAGGCAGAGGCGGTTTCATGGCCATAGAGGCGGTGCTGATGGACATCGAGGGCGTTCTCGGCCCCCAGTCCTTCCTCGATGAGACGCTGGTGCCCTATGCCAGCGAGCGGCTCGGCGCCTTCATCGCCGCATATGGCGAGGCGGACGAGGAGATCGAGGATGCGCTGGACGAGGCCGGCCGCCTCATGGGCGGCTTCTCCCTCAAGCCCCGCGAGGCGGAGGCGCTGCTGCTGCGCTGGATGAAGCAGGGCCGCAATCCGACGCCGCTCAAGATCATCCAGGGCCGCATCTGGCAGGAGGGGTATGCGGCCGGCGCCTTCAAGGCGGAGGTCCATGGCGATGCCGGGCCGAGCCTTGCCGCCTGGAAGGGGGAGGGGCTGAAGCTCTTCACCTTCTCCTCGTCGTCGGAACTGGCGCAGAAGCTCTGGCTCTCCTCCGCCGGCTCGGATGCGGAGCGCCTGCTGGACGGCTTCTTTGACACCCGCATGGGTCAGAAAATGGAGGAGGAGGCCTACAAGGCCATCGCCCAGGAGATCGGCCTCGCCCCGGCGCAGATCCTCGTCCTCTCCGGGAACGTCGACGAACTGGACGCCGCCGCGTCCGCCGGCCTCGCCACGACGCGGATCGCGCGCGATGGCGGTGACAGCGGAAGGCACCCGGCGGCGGCGGACCTCGCGTCCGTCATCCTGCCGTGAGACGGCGGGCGGGGGGCTGAATCTTGGCGCGCTTCACCGTGGAAACCCGCAACGGCGCCCGCCAGGAGGTGACGGGGCGCGACGGCGCGACGCTGCTGAAGGCCATCCGCAAGGCCGGCATCGAGGAACTCGCCGCCCAGTGCGGCGGCGGCTGCGCCTGCGCCACCTGCCATGTCTTCGTCACCCTGCCGGAGGGCGTGACAGCGCCCCCGATCAGCCCCGGCGAAAGCCGCATGCTCGCCACCAGCCAGAACCGCACCCTCGCCTCCCGCCTCGCCTGCCAGCTCAAGCTGGAGCCCGCGCTGGACGGCATGGCGGTGGTGATCGCGCCGGAGGAGGCGGGGGACTTCTAGAGCATTTTCGAGCGAAGTGGATACCGGTTCGCGTGAAGAAAATGCGTCAATTCAACAACCTGGGCGTCAGCCGAGGGTGAAGGCCGGAAGGTCCGGCCGCACGATCATCAGCCAGAAGATGCCCAGCACGGCCGCGAAGGCGGGGAAGCCGAAGGCGAACCAGGTCCAGAACAGGCGATGATAGGCGGCGGGCAGCGCCGTGCCCGCCGTGGCGGCGGCCTCTGCGAGCTTCCGCATGCGCATCTGCATTCCCACCACCGGCAGCCAGAACGCGCCGGTGAGGAGATAGAGGGCGATGGACAGCACGATCCATCCCTCGGTGAGCGGATAGCCTGCCGTCTGCGCCAGCAGCGCGCCCGTGACCGGTTGCAGCACCACGGCGGTGGCGGTGAAAAGGAAATCCGCGAGGACCACGATGCGCGCCACCGCCGCCACCTTCACGGCGCTGCCGGTGACATGGGCCATCACCATGAAGAAGGCGATGCCCGCCCCGGTGCCGAGCAGCACCGTGGCGCCGATGACGTGAAGGAACTTCAGGACGAAATAGGCCATCACCGGTCCCTCAGGATGGCGAGGGCGACGAGGTTGAGCATCACCGCGGGTGCGATCTTCACCAGCGGGCCGAGCGGATCGAGCCATAGGCGCGGCAGGAGCGCCGTGCCGGCGACCACATACAGCAGCGAGACGGCGAGCGCCGCCCACAGGGCCACCCGCGTGGTGCGGCGGACGGCGATGCCGAAGCCGATGGCGAGGTCCGCCAAAGCGCCGCCGATCGCGAGCGAAGCAGCGAGGGCGCCGGCGCCGCCCTCCTTCAAGAGCCCGACCCCCGCATCATAGGCGGGGCCGAGGGAGAGGAGCCCGGTCACGATCCAGAACAGGGCGAACAGGACGAAGATTGCCGGCTTCAGCGTGTAGAGGGCAGCGAACCAGCGTTCCTGCACGCCCGCGGGCTCGGCGGCGAGGGCGTCGGCGAGGGATTGCGGCCGGATGCCGGTCATCCGCGTCCAGGGGCCGGGATCGCCGGTGGCGCCGCGGGCGATCTCCCGCGCGATGGTGCTACGCAGAGGCGGACGCCAGCCGAGGCGGCCGATGCCGTCGCCGAGCCGATACATCAGGCGGGCGATCCAGCCGGGGACGCCGATGGTTCGCGCAGGAGCAAAGCCCAGCCACCGGCGATAGGCGGCGATGACCTCTTTCAGGGGCAGCCGCTCCGGCCCGGCGAGGTCAAGCTCCACGCCGGCCGGCGCGTCGGGGCTGACGAAGAAGGCCACCGTCTCCGCCACATCGTCGAGCTGCACGATCTGCAGGTCGGCGGTGTCTGGAAACAGCGGGAAAACGGGCAAGGCGGCGAGCCCGCGGAACATGGCGCTGCCGCCATAGGCCCTGCGTCCCACCACCACGGACGGGCGCAGGATCACATGACCGAGCCTGCTCGCCGCCAGCAGGGCATCACCCTCCTGCTTGGTGCGGGAGAAGTCCGAGGACGCGCCCGTATCGACGCCGATGGCGGAGATGTGGACCACGCGCCGCACGCCGGCGAGGTGGCAGGCCGCGATCAGCGTCGCCATCCCTGAGACATGCACGCGCGCGACGCTCTCGCCCGGCCCGTCCTGAAGCAGGCCGGCGGCGTTCACCACCGCGTCCGCGCTGTCCAGTTCACGGGCCAGTTGTTCGGGCGTCGCGGTGCCGAGGTCGAGCGCCACGAAGCGTCCCTTGGGCAGGGTGCGGGCCGCCGTCTCGATGTTCCGCGCAAGGCCGACCACCTCATGCCCCGCCGACGCCAGCCGCGCCAGCACGGCGGAGCCGATGAGGCCGGTGGCGCCGAGGACGATGATCCGCATGGCGCTGCTCCCGGGCGCGATCCGACACATTCCCTCTCTCGGCCAATCGCGTCCGCGCCGCAAGGCGAAGGTCCGGACCGCCCCCGCGACATGCGGCGGCACCCGTTCCACGGGCGCGCCGGGCGGCCTCTGTCATCACCGGCAAGGGGCGGGCGGCCTTCATCGCCGGCTTCCAGGGTGAGGCGGAGCGCGGTGGCGCGCCCTCACTCCGTCGCGAGGCGTTCGGCGAGTTCGCGCACGTCGTCCCAGCTCAGGCGATGGGCGGCGGCGCCGGTGTCCACATCCACCCCTTCCGCATGGACGGCGGCGGAGAAGTCGCCGTCCATGCCCACGGGACTGAGATAGAGGAAATCCGTGCGCCGCCAGTCGTGCGCGACGGCGGTGAAGGCGCGCGACAGGGTGCGCCCCTCCTCCAGCGTCAGGTCGTAGTGCAGCGCCTCGCTCAGCGTCATGCGCAGCATGTCGCCGAGGAGGCGGTGGGACACGCGCCGGACGAAGGGATAGGGGACAACAGGATCGGGGACGCCGGGGGCGGCAATAAGGGGATCGGGCATGGCGAAATCCTCACCGCTCAGAGCGACCGGACCTCTTCCGCCCTGGCGACGAACTCCAGCCTGTCCGCCGCGTCGAAGTCCGCCACGGGCACCGCGAAGACGAAGCGGTTCGCGTACCAGAAATTGCCGAAGGGCAGGAACAGGCTGCCCGAGGCGAAGGTGGCGAGCGGCGTGTCGCCCGCCTTCAGCACCGCCTCGAAGCCGGGGCCGGCTTCAGCTGCGGCGGTGTTGTCGCCAAACACCTCGAACTGCACGACGAGCCGCACCAGCGGCGCACCGGCCTCCTCCGTCTTGATGGCGATGACCTTCAGGTCCTGGAAGCGCCGGCCGATGGTGCCGTCCGCCAGCAATTGCGGGAATTCATGCACGCGCCCCTTCTTCACCGCGAGGCCATCGGCGGGCAGCACGCCGAGGTCGGCGAGCCCGGTGGGCTTGGCGGGGGCCAGTGTCACGCTGGCGCGGGTTTCCTGCAATGCCGGCAAAATACGCTCCCGTCGGGCTGGTCGTTGGAAATGCGACAAAAATCGACATCGCCCGGCCAGAAGCACATTGCGCGCCAGATGCCCCTCAGGCTCCCGGCCCCAGGGCTGCGGCCGCGCGGGCGATGCACCCCGCCTGCCACTTCCGCGCCGCCGCGCGGGCGGCCGCCACCTTCTCCGGGCCCCGGTTCATCTCCTCCAGGCAGAGGACGTCGAGGCACGACAGGCCGATGGTCGCGAGCACATAACGCAGATAGGGCGTGAGGAAGTCCGCCTGCCCCACCGGCTGCTCTCCCAAGCGCCCGCCGCAGGAGACGATGGCGAAGGCGGGCCGGTCGGCGAGGAGTCCCTGCTTGCCGGCCGGCGTGGAGCGGAAGGTGCGGCCGGGGCGGACCACATGGTCGATCCAGGCCTTGAGCGCCGATGGCACGGTGAAATTGTGCATGGGCGTCGAGATCACCAGCACATCGGCGGCCTCGATTTCCGCGATGAGCGCCTCGGACCGGGCGAGCGCCGCTCTCTCGGCCGGTCCGCGCATGTCCGGGGCCAGCGCGTTCGCGCGGGCGAAGTCGGGGCCGGGGTGCGGGAGCGGCGTGTGGGAGAGGTCGCGGCGGGTCACCGTCCATCCGGGCGTGGCGGCCGCGACTGCGCCCGCGAGTTCTTCCCCCACGGTCCGGCTGAATGACGCCGCGCCGCGGGGACTGGCGGAGACGTGGAGCAGGCGCCGCATGTCATCCCGCCCCGGGAAGCGGGATGTTGAACCGCAGCGCCATGGCGAGCAGGCCCTGGCGATAATAAAAGCGATGGCCCAGCGGGTTGTCGAGCCCGGTATCGAGCACCAGCTTGGCGCAGCCCAGCGCCGCCCCCCGTGCCTTCAGCTCGTCCATCAGCCGCGCCCCGTGGCCCCGGCTGCGTTCCGTCGCCTCGGCGACGAGGTCGTCCACATAGAGGAAGCGGCCGTGGATCAGGCTCTCCGTCACCCGGTAGCCGGCGAGCGCGACGGGCGCGTTTCCCGCCCACAGCGCGAGGATGCGATAGCCATCCGCCGACTGCCGCCGCCAGCGCCGGGCCAGTTCCTCAGCGGAGGCCAGATGCGGCCGCAGCTGGTGCATCAGCGGATAGCACAGGGCGATCTCGGCCTCGCCGACGTCGCGGAGTTCGGATGCGGGCATCACGCGGCCCTCGCCAGCGGCGGGGCGAAGCGCAGGGCGACGGCGATGCGGTTCCACTGGTTGATGGTGCCGATGGCGACGGTGAGGTGCATCGCCTCCTCGGCGCTGAACACCTCCAGCAGGTTTGCGTAATCGGCATCCGAGGGCGGTCCCCCGGAGGTCAGCGTCAGGGCCTCGGTCCAGGCGAGGGCGGCGAGCTCGCGCGGGGTGAACACGCCGGCCTCGCGCCACGCGGCGACGAGATCGAGCTTCTCCGCGGGGACCGCGAGCCGGCGCGCCACGGTGAGATGATACTGGATGCAGAAGGCGCAGCCGTTGATCTGGGAGGCGCGCAGCTTGGCGATCTCGGTCAGCGGCTTCTCGAGGCCGGACTCGTCGACGCTCTTGCCCAGCGCCAGCAGCGCGGCATAGGCGGCGGTCTTGGCAAACGCTTCGTAGGACAGGCGTGGCTCGTGGGGGTTATGGGCGCTCATGCTGGTTCCCGGAGTGGCGACGTGATAATATCAAAGTTCGAACAATATATTCGAGTTCTGATATTATGCGCAAGCCCGTCCCCCCGACCCTTCCCGCGCCGTCCCGGAGTCCCGCTTCGGACGAAAGTCCCGCTCCGGGCAAAATCCCAGCTCCAGGGCATGGCAAGCGCGGGGAGGACGGGCACCTCGGCTACCTGCTGCGCCAGGCCAATGTGGCCTTCCGCACCCGTCTGGAGCGGGCGCTTGCCGACACCGGCGTCACCCAGCCGCAGTTCGTCGTGCTGACCATGATCGACGCCTATCCCGGATGCTCGGGCGCCGACCTCGCACGGCTGTCGTTGCTGACGCCGCAGACCGTTTCCGTGATCGTTTCCAATCTCAAGCGGGATGGCCTGCTCCAGTCCGGCCCGCACCCGGTGCACGGGCGCATCCGCTGCCTGAGCCTGACCGTCCCCGGCAACGATGTGCTCGCCCGATGCAAGGACAGCGCGAATGCGCTGGAGGCGGAGATCGCCGCCCCCCTGTCGGCGTCCGAGGCGGCGGTGGTGCGCCGCTGGCTGGTCAGGGTCGCGACCGGGGCCGATGGGCTGCCGGAAGCCGGCGGCGACTGAACCCGCTCCCGCCGCGGGATGCGATTTCCGAGGCGCGGTTCGACGAGGTGGTCTTTCGCGCCAACACCGGGCTGCGCGATGATGCGCCGGCCGGCAAGAACCTTCACCGATCGGCACGCGCACACAGCGGGAGGAACAACATGATCAAGGCCGTCGTGTTCGACGCTTACGGCACGCTCTTCGACGTCCAGTCGGTGGCCGACGCCACCGAGCAGGCGTATCCCGGCCGGGGCGAGTACATCACGCAGGTGTGGCGGCAGAAGCAGCTGGAATACAGCTGGCTCCGGGCGCTGATGGGGCGCTATGCGGACTTCTGGAGCGTCACGCGGGAGGCGCTGGCCTATACCCTCGGAACGCTGGGACTGGAGCCGGACGAGGCGTTCCTCGCCGGCATGGCGCAGGCCTACAACCACCTCACGCTTTATCCCGACGCCGCCCGATGCCTCGCGGAGATGGCGCCGCTCAAGCGCGCCATCCTCTCCAACGGCGCGCCCGACATGCTGCGGGCGCTGGTGGCCAATGCGGGCCTCGCCGACAGCTTCGACGCCGTGATCAGCGTCGATGCCAAGCGCGTGTTCAAGCCCCATCCCGAGGCCTATGCGCTGGTGGAGGAGGTGCTGGGCGTGACGCCCGCGGAGGTGCTGTTCGTGTCCTCCAACGGCTTCGACGTGGGCGGCGCGAAGAATTTCGGCTTCCGCGTCGCCCGGGTCGCCCGCCTGCCGCGGGAGGCGCTGGCGCGTGAACTGGCCTCGGGCGCCATCGCGCCCTTGACCGTGTTCAAGGCGCTCAGGATGCAGGAGGAGACCTATGCGGAGGCGCCGGATTTCGTGGTGCCGGCCCTCGGCGACCTGCCGCGGCTGATCGCAGAGACGGCCGGAGGGACGCGGTGATGGACGGGTGGGAGGGCGAACGCAGGCCTGTCGAAGAGCGCGGCGCTGCCGCCTTTCCCCTCAGCTGCCGCGATAGGTGGTGTAGGAGCCGGGCGAGAGGAGGAGCGGCACGTGGAAATGCTCCTCCGGATTCCACACGGTGAAGGCCACGCGCACCTTGCCGAGATAGGCCCGGGCGGTGGTGGAATAGCCGTGCCGGGCGAAATAGGTGGGCGTGTCGTAGCGCCACTCATAGGTGCCGGCGGCAAGGTCGCCGCCGCCGAGGAGATGGTGGTCGCAGGCGCCGTCCGCGTTGGTGACGAAGGAGGTGATGCGCGTCATCCCGCCGTCGCTCTCCCGCCGCCACAGCTCCACGCCCAGCCCGCCGGCCGGCGCCGCCCGCACGGTGTCGAGCACATGGGTGGAGACGCTGCCCGTGGGCGCGGCACGCACGCGGTCGAGCAACCGCATCCAGGAGATGGCCGCGACCTCCGCCAGCGCCTCCGCGCGCTCCGCCTCGGGGCTTGCCGCGAGGCGCCGCTCGAAGGTGGCGAACAGGGTCTCCAGCGAGGCCTTGCGCACCGCGAGGATGAAGGGATAGCCGAACCGCGCCTCGTAGGCGGCATTCAGCCGGTCCAGCCGGGCGCTGATGTCGGCATCGAGGGCATCGAGGCCGAGGGCGGTCTGCTCGGCGGTGGATTCGGCCGTGGTGCCGCGCCGCAGCGTCTCGGGGGAGAGGCGGGGATGGCCGTTGAGGAAGTCCGCCAGCGCCGGCGCGGGCAGCGCCGCGATGCCGGCGAGCATGGCCCTGTGCAGAGCGGTGAGGGTGGCGAAGGGGCGCGCGGCGGCAGCATTCCGGGCCACCCAGGGGGCATTCTCGAACACCGGGCCGAGGGCGGCCGCGAAGTCCGGCGCGGACATGGCGTTCAGCGCGTCGAGGCGCAGGAGGTCGTTATGCACATCCCGTCTCCCGGTCATTTCATGAAGCGTGAGAAGCCGGCGACGCGCTCCATCAGCACCATCATCAGCACGGTGGCGATGATGATGACGCCGCAGGCGGAGGCGGCCCGGCTGTCGAGCTGGTTCTGGATGATGTCCCAGAGATAGATGGGCAGCACCTGCGTGCGGGCATCCTGGAGGAACAGCGACACTGGCACGTTGTCGAACGAGGCCATGAAGGCGATGAAGGCGCCGGAGGCGACGCCCGGGCTGATGAGCGGCAGCGTCACCGTCCGGAACGTGTGCAGGCGCGACGCGCCGAGGCTGCGCGAGGCGTCGAGCAAAGTCGGATCGAGCTGGGCGAGGCTGGCCAGCGTGGTGCGCAGCACGAAGGGCACGCACACCACGATATGGCCGATGGCGAGCGTCAGCGTCGAGGGCCGCATCCCCAGCATGGAGAACAGCATCAGCGCTGCGAAGCCGAAGGCCAGCGCCGGCAGGATCAGCGGCGACATGAACAGCGTCTCCAGCCCCCGTGCCACCGGCCCCTCGCTGCGGGCGATGCCGAGCGCGGCGGCCACCCCCAGCACCACGCAGGCGGAAACGCTGATGACCGCCACCTTCAGGCTCACCCACAGCGCCGCCTGCAATTCGTTGGCGTCGATGAGCGCCGCGTACCAGCGCAGCGAGTAGCTGGCGGGCGGGAAGTGCAGCGCCTCCTCCCCGGTGAAGGAGAGGATGAGGATGACCAGCGTCGGCCCCGCCAGCGCGATGACGCAGATGAGGGAGAGGAGGCCGAACACGGTGTTGAAGGAGAGGGTCTGCCAGTCGCGCAGCATGGCGTTTCTCCTAGCCGTAGAGCCGGGCCGCGCGGCTGCGCGACAGTGCCACCAGCATGGCGACGATGAGCAGCACCGAGACCATGAAGATGACGGACACGGCGGCGGCGAAGGGCCAGTTCTGCAAATCCATGGCCTGCTGGAAGATCATCATGGGCATGAACAGCAGCCGCGAGCCGCCGATGAGCGACTGGGTGACGAAGGCCGTCACGCACGCCGTGTAGGTGAGGATCGTTCCGGCGATGATGCCGGGCAGCGACAAGGGCAGCGTGACCTTGAAGAAGGTGCGCCACGCCCCCGCGCCCAGCGCCTGCGAGGCGCTCTCCAGATTGGGATCGATGCGCTGGAGCGTGGTGATGAGCGGCAGCACCATGAGCGGCATCTGCACCTGCGCCAGCACGATGACGACGCCGGTCTCGCTGAACAGCAGCTTGAGCGGCTGCGCCGAGAGGCCCAGCGCCAGGATCGCCTCGTTGACGATGCCGTGGCGGCCGAGGATGACGATCCACGCGAAGGTGCGCACCACCACGCTGGTGACGATGGGCAGCACCACGAGGAAGATCAGCACGGCCTGCCAGCGGGCCGCGACCCGTGTGCACAGCCACGCCAGCGGATAGCCGAACAGCAGGCACAGGAGCGTCGCCTTCGCCCCGACGAGCAGCGTGTCGCGCAGCACGGCGAGGTTGAGGCCGTCGGTGAGGAAGGCGGCGTACTGGCCGAGACCCAACGTGCCGGTCATCTGCCGCTCGGTCTCGAAGCTGATGGCGACCAGCAGGCCGAGCGGCGCGAGGAAGAACAGCGTGAAGAAGGCCGCAAGCGGCAGCGCGAGCGCCCAGTCCCGGGATTTGGAGTGATGGGCGCCCGCCATGGTCACACCCGGATGTCGCGGTTGAACTGCTGGGTCCAGGCGGCGCGGTTCTGGTTCACCTTGGCCCAGTCGAAGAACACCATCTTGTCGAGGTCGGCCGGGCTCTTGGCGATCTTCTCCGCGACAAGCCCGGCATAGGGCACCTTGCTGGAGGTGGGGATCACGTTCCACGGCGACTTCTGCATCTCGCTTTGCACGTCGGGCGAGATCTGGCTGTCCACATAGGCATAGGCCAGCTCCGGCTTCAGCGCGCCGGCGACGATGTGCATGGTGGTCTTCCAGGCCGGGGTGCCGGTGTCGACGCGGACGAACTCGATGGGCACGCCCTTGGCCTTCAGCTCCTCGGCGAAGTTGAAGTTCTGCACGCCGATGTCGATCTCGCCCTGCTGGAACAGCGCGCCGTGGGCACCGAAATTGGCGGAGACGGCGGCAAGGTTCGGCAGCAGCGTCTTCAGCTTCTTGAAGCCCGGCTCCATGTTCGCCTCGGTGCCGCCGGCCAGCCGGTTGATGTCGAGCAGGAAGGCGAGGCCGAGGGTGGAGGCGAGCGAGGTGATGCCCACCCGGCCCTTGTATTCCGGCTTCCAGAGATCCTCCCAGGAGGTGGGCGGGGTCTTCACCGTCTTCGGATTATAGGCGATGCCGATGGCCTGCATGGTGATGGCCGGGCCGTAGGCGCCCTGGAACTTGGGGTTCAGCGCCGCGAAGTTCCGCGACTTGGCCGGGTCGTACTTGGCGATCAGGCCGGCATCGATGGCCTCCAGCGCCGGGCCCTCGTCCAGCATGGCCACGTCGAACGGCGGCTGGTTGCCCTTGGCGGCGGTGAGCTTGGCGATCTGCTCGGTGGCCAGCATGGGCGATTGCACCACGCTCGCTCCGGTGCGCTTGACGAAATAGGGCGCCAGGATCTGCTTCTGCACATTGGCCCAGGTGCCGCCGAAGGTGGCGGCCACCAGCTCGTCCGCGGCGAAGGCGCCGCGCGGGGCGAAGGCGAGGCCGGCGGCGGCCGCGGAAGCGAGGAAAGCTCGCCGGGACATTTCGAACGTCATGCTCAATTCCCCTTCTTGTGGGTGTCGCCCGAATGGTCCGGAAACAGGCCGGTGATGCGGTTGGGCTTGATATGGAGGAAGACGGAGCCTTCGAGCGGGGCATCCGCCTCGCGCTCCTGCACCACCTTCACCGACGAGCCGTCGATGAGCGCCACTTCGTAGATGAGGGCGGGGCCGATGGGCATGACGGCGGTGATCTCCGCTCCGATGGCCCCCGCGCCGCCGGTGGCGCTCACGCGCATCCCCTCGGGGCGCACCGCGACGAGAACCGCCGCGCCCACGGGCAGGGTTGTCTCCCGTCCCGTCTCGATGACCATGCCGTCGGCGAGGCGCACCGCCGCGCCCGTGGCCGAGGTGCCGGCCACCGTGGCCCTGAGCAGGTTGGCGGTGCCGACGAAGGTGTTCACGAACAGGGAGGCCGGCCGGTCGTAGATGTCCGAGGGCGGGGCGAACTGCTCCAGGTTGCCGCGCGAGAGCACAGCGATGCGGTCGGACATGCCGAGCGCCTCCTCCTGGTCGTGGGTCACCATGACAGTGGTGATGCCCGACTGGCGCTGGAGGCGCTTAATCTCGATCTGCATATCGAGGCGCAGATTCTTGTCGAGGGCGCTGAACGGCTCGTCCAGCAGGAGAATGCGCGGCCGGATCGCGAGGCAGCGGGCGAGCGCCACGCGCTGCTGCTGGCCACCGGAGAGTTCGCGCGGGAGGCGGTCGCGGAAGGCGGCCATCTGCACCACGTCCAGCATCTCGGAGACCACCGCATCGGTCTCCGCGCTCGGCCGGCCGGCGGCGATGGGGCCATAGGCGATGTTCTGCGCCACGCTCATGTGCGGGAACAGGGCATAGTTCTGGAACACGATGCCGATGCGCCGCCGGTTGGTGGGCAGATGGGAGATGGAGGCGCCATCCACCAGCACGTCGCCGGAGGTCTGGCGCAGGAAGCCGGCGATGATCTTGAGAAGGGTGGTCTTGCCGCAGCCGGAGGGGCCGAGCAGCGAGACGAGTTCGCCGGGGCGGATGTCGAGATCGATGGCATTGGCGGCCACCACCTGCCCGAACGCGTGGGAAATGCCCCTCAGCGTCAGCGCATGCCCGGCGGACTGGCTCATGGTGGAGGCCTCAAGGTGCATATGATCGGGACGCCCCATCGCCCCTGCGGGAAGATAGTCGCCGCCGTGCGCATTGCCGTCCATCGCAGATTTGATACTTTTCCATACGCAAAATGCGCATGGAGGCAGTGGTGCCGGCATCCCTCGTTCCCGCGGCCCTGCGCTATGCCGAGCAGGTGGCGCGCTCCGGCTCCATCCAGCGCGCGGCGAAGGATCTCAACGTCGCCGCCTCGGCCATCAACCGGCAGGTGCTGCAACTGGAGGAAACCTTGGGCGTGCCCCTGTTCGAGCGGGTGGCGAAGGGCATGCGCCTTACCCCCGCCGGGGACGCCCTCGTCACCCTCGCGCGCCGCTGGATGGCCGACGAACGCCGCACCGCTGCCGAGCTGCGCCAGCTTCAGGGGGTGGACCAGGGCCATGTGCGGGTGGTGGCCATGGACAGCCACGTCAACGGCATCCTGCCCGCCCTCATCGCCGATCTCGACGCCCGCCACCCGCGCATCTCGCTGGACGTAGAGGTGGCGAGCACGGACGCCGCCGTCGCCGCCCTGATGGCCGGGGACGCCGACATCGCCGCCATCTTCAACCTGTCGCCCCGGCGCGACATCCATGTGCTGTGGTCGGCGGAGCTGCCGTTCGGCTGCGTCATCGCGCCGGACCATCCCCTGGCGAGCCGCGGCTCCATCAGCCTGCAGGAGGTGGTGGCCCATCCCATCGTGCTGCAAAGCCGGGCCTTGATGATCCGCCGCTATCTGGAGGCGCGGCACGGCTGGCTGTTCACCCAGGAGCGCAAGACGGTGGAGACCAATTCGCTCCAGCTGGTGAAGATCCTTGCCCGCGAGAAGGGCTATGTGGCCTTCACCTCCGAGCTCGATGCGGCGGCGGAGCTGATCGCCGGCACGCTGGTGTTCCGCCCTGTGCGCGACAAGGGCGCCGAGCCGCAGATGGTCTCCATCGCCATCGATGGGCGCAAGCCCCTGACGCGGGTGGGGCGCATCGTGGCGGAGGCGCTGGAACGCCTCACCGGCCGGATGATCGACGATGTCCGTCGCGCCGGCACCGCATCCGCGCCGGACTGATTCCGGCCGCGCATGCGGCCTCTCCCGCACGTCGGCCCGTCGTGCGGCGAAGGTCGCACGAGAAATCGCCTGTCGGACGGGGTTCCAATCGGTATGTTGAGAGGGGGCGGTTGCTTTGCGGCCGTCGGGCAAGGCGGAGGGGTCATGTTTCGCGTCGTGCGGCGGGTCGTTGCGGTCCTGCTGGTGCTGGTGTGCGCCGCACTCCTCGCGCTGGTGCTGGCGGCCAACCTGCCACAGGCGGAGGGACTGCGCCGGTCGCTGGCGGAACAGGGGCTGACCCATCTGTGGGGCGAGCCCGTGAGCGTGCGCGGGGCGGTGACGGTCTCCCTGTGGCCCAATGCGGCGGTCGATATGGACGGCGTGGAGGCGCACGGCACCGATGGCGCCAACGCCCGGACCGATCGTCTGACCGTCGCCATCCCGCCTTATGCCGAACTGGTCAGCGGCGGCCTGCGCTACAGCCTCGCGGTCGAGGGGGGAGACTTCGACGTGCCTTTCGCCAGCGGCGAGGCGGCCCGCCCCGGATCGCTGCTCGAATCCCCCATCCACGTGCTGTCCCTGCTGCCGCACCTCACCATCCGCGACACGGTGGTGCGCTTCACGGACACCATGAACGGCTGGCTGTTCGAGCTCAGGGTGAAGGATCTCAGGAGCGTGGCCGAGGCGGGGCGCAACGTGCTCGTCGCCGACGCGGCCCTGAACGGCCAGCCCCTCACCCTCGGTTTCGCCTTCGACCTCGAGGTGGAGAAGGGGGAGCGGGAACGCCCCTATGGCGCTCATATCACCCTGGCCACCGCCGGAGGACCCGACGCCCCCGGCCTTTCGGCGCGCTTCGACGTGCGTGCGCCGACGAAAAGGTTCGACCATGGCCTCGTGATGAAGTTCGATGCCGACGCCAAGAGCCTCGCCAAGGGGCTCACCCTCGCCGGCATCGCCCCCTCCATCGACGGCACCGGCAAAGTCAGCGCCCGCTTCAAGGCCGAGCCGGACCGCTTCAGCTTCCACGATCTCGACCTCGACCTGACCCTGGCGGACGGTGAGCGCATCTCCGTCACGGGCCAGGCCGACGACCTCGCCACCCTCGCCGGCGCCGACCTCAAGGTGGTGGCCGATCTTGAGACCGCCGCGCCCCCCGCCGTCTCCCTGCGCGAGATCGTCGTCACCCGTCTGACGGGGGACTTCCGAAGCCGCGCCGAAGGCATGATGCTGGAGGAGATCCTCATCTCCACCAACGCGTTCGACCAGAGCCTGAGGGAGATCGGCCCCATCAACGTGCGTTCGGTCACGCGCGACGCGGAGGGGCATGTGGCCTTCCGGGGCATCTCGGTGATCGCCGGCCCGCCCAGCCGCCCCATCGCCCGGCTGGAGGGTAATGTGGACGATATCCTCGGGTTTGCCGGCGTCGAGCTGGCGGGCGGTGTCGACATGCCGGTCGCCAGCGTCGTCGCGTTGCCGCCCGAGGCCCAGGACAAGCTCGGACGCATCGTCGGCAGCCTCTCCATGTCGGACGCCGGGGGCGGGCTGGGGGTGGATTCCTTCGCCGCCCGCATCGAGGGCAGCGCCCTGGTCTCGGCGACGCTTGCCCTCGTGCTGGACGATCTCGGCAAGCCCGGCGTCGCGGCGACCACCCAGGTGGATGCGCGGCTCAAGGTGCCGAACTATTCCGCCTTCACCGCTGCCTTCGGCGACACCTCCGATTTCCGCGGGCAGGTGACGTTCGAGGGGCGCCTCAGCGGCAACACCGATGCGCTGACCATGGAGGGGCGCACGGACATCGGCCGCACCCGCATCGACGGCACCCTCTCCAGCCTCGCCGCGCCCGGGGGCCGGTCGGTGGTGAAGGGCACCATCACCTCGCCGCTGGTCTATGCCGACGAACTTCTCGCCTTCATGCGTCCGGAGGGCCAGCGACGTCGCAAGTCGGTCAAGGTCATCGGCAGCCGGGAGCCGGAAGGCGGCAGCCAGATCGACCTGATCGGCACGACGGATGCGGACGTGGGCATCTCCGCCACCCGCCTGCAGGGCGGCGGCGACAGCGCCACCGGCGTCAAGGCCCGTCTCGTGGTGAACAACGGCGCCCTGCGGGTAGATCCGCTGCGCATCGGCTATCGCGGCGGCGTCATCTCCGCCGTCATGGCGAGCGAGGGGCGCTCCGTGCTGCGCACCAAGGGGTCGGGGACGGGCTGGCCGCTGGCGACCCTGTTCGGGCATGGCTCGCCCATCTCGGTGTCCGGCACCCTGAGCGTCGTCTTCGACCTCACCACCCGGATGGATGCGGACAACCCGCTCGCCACCCTCGGCGGCACCCTCACCGGGCGCGTCGGCCGCGGCCGCATCGGCACTGGGCTTCTGGACCTCGCCGGCGTGGGCATCCTCGCGGGCATCTTCACCTCCTCGGTGCAGAAGGGCGAAAGCGTGCTGCGCTGTGCCAAGGTGCCCCTCCAGTTCCACAAGGGCGTCGGCCGCACCAATCCGGTGATCGTGGTGAATACCGAGCATGTGCAGGCCCTTGCCCGCGGCACGGTCGACCTGGTGCGCGACCGCATCGACCTGCGGGTGGCGCCACGCCCGATCACGGCGCCCGATGGTCCGCCCGGCCACAGCTTTACCGTGAAGGGGTCGCTCAGCAGCCCGTCCGTCGCAATGGCCTCCGCCGGCAATGAGCCCCACGGCCGCTACAGTTGCGAATGAGGCGGCGGGCTTTCGGCTGAGGTCCTTCCGCTTGTCGCCTTGGAAATAATAAATCGATCGTTTAATCTTTGAATCTCTGGCAAGGCCCGGCGACACAGCCGCCGCACGCCATCCTCAGGAGCGACCCATGACCGACCAACCGCCCGCGGCCCCGCGCGGCGCGCCCCCGCATGCCGAAAGCGCCCCCATCACGATCACGCGCCACGGCGCTGTGGCGGTTGTCCACATCGATCATGCGCCTGTGAACGCGCTGTCGCGTGGCGTGCGTCAGGGGGTGATCGATGCGGTGCGGGAGCTGGATGGGGATGTGTCGGTCTCGGCGCTCGTGCTGAGCGGTGGGCCGGGGCGGTTCATCGCGGGGGCGGATTTGCGCGAGATGGCGCTGCCGCCGGACGCGCCCTTCCTGCCCGAGGTGGTGGGGGCGATCGATGCCTGCAGCAAGCCCGTGGTCGCGGCGCTGGATGGCGCGGCGCTGGGCGGCGGATGCGAGATCGCGCTGGCCTGCGATCTCAGGCTCGGGTCGGCCAAGGCGCTGGTGGGGCTCACCGAGACGCGGCTCGGCATCATCCCCGGCGCGGGCGGAACCCAGCGGCTGGTGCGATTGGTGGGGGTCGCGCAGGCCATCGGTCTGGTCTGCGAGGGCCGGGTGCTGAAGGCGGACGAGGCGCTGGACCTTGGCCTCGTTGATGCGGTGGTGGAGGGCGATCTCCTCGCCGAAGCCATCGCCCGCGCGCCGGCGGTGTTGAAGCGCCGGCTTTCGGCCCTACCGGTCCCCGCGGGTGAACCGGTCGGGGAGGAAGCGGCAGCCGCCAAGGCCCTCAAGGGCGCGAAGGGCGTGCCGGCCATCGCCGAGGCCATCCGCGTCATCACGGCGTCGAAGGATGCCGACTTCGCCTCCGGCCTCGCCCTTGAGCGCGCGGCGTTTTTGGCCCTGCGCGAGAGCCCGGAAGCGAAAGCCCTGCGCCACCTCTTCCTCGCCGAGCGCGAGGCGGTGAAGGTGCCGGGGCTGGAGGGCGCGAAGGCGCGGGCGATCGCATCCGCTGCCGTCATCGGCGCCGGCACCATGGGTGCGGGCATTGCCGTGGCGCTGCTGGATGCGGGCTATGTCGTCACTCTGGTGGAGCGCGACGACGAAGCCGCGCAGGCCGGCGTCGCGCGCATCAATGGCCTCTATGGCAGGCAGGTGAAGAGCAATCGCATCACCGAGGCGCAGAAGGCCGAGCGCCTCGCCCGCCTCCTCCCGGCCTCCGACTATGCGGCGCTGTCCGATGTCGACCTGATCGTCGAGGCCGCCTTCGAGGACATGGGCGTGAAGACCGACATCTTCCGCCGTCTCGACAGCATAGCGAAGCCGGGCGCGGTGCTCGCCACCAACACCTCCTATCTCGATCTCGACGCCATCGCCGCCACCACGTCGCGGCCTGAGGACGTGGTGGGCCTGCACTTCTTCGCGCCGGCCAACATCATGAAGCTGCTGGAGGTGGTCAAAGCCACCCGCACCGCGCCGGAGGCGCTGGCGACCGCTCTCGCTTTGGCGAAGCGCATGGGCAAGCAGCCGGTTGTGGCGGGCAATTGCGACGGCTTCATCGGCAACCGCATCTATGCGGTCTACCGCCGCCACGCGGAATATCTGGTGGAGGACGGGGCCAGCCCCGAACAGGTGGATGCGGCGCTGGAGGCGTTCGGCTTCGCCATGGGCATCTTCGCGGTGTCGGACATGTCCGGCCTCGACATCGCCTATGCCATGCGCAAGCGCCGGGCGGCAACGCGCGACCCCAACGAGCGCTACGTCTCCATCGCCGATACGCTGGTGGAAACGGGTCGGCTGGGCCGCAAGACCAATGGCGGCTGGTACGCCTACGACGCCGCCGGCAACCGCACGCCTGACCCCGCCGTCACGCAGATCATCGCGGAAGCCCGCGCGGCCAAGGGCATCCAGCCGCGGGCCTTCACGCAGGAGCAGATCCACCTTCGGCTTCTGGCGGTAATGGCCAACGAGGGCGCGAAGGAACTCGCCGAGGGCATCGCGCTACGTCCGTCCGACATCGACCTCGCCTTCGTCAACGGCTACGGCTTCCCGCGCCTGAAGGGCGGCCCCATGCACGCCGGCGACGCCCTCGGCCTCGCCGCCATCCTCACCGAGATCAAAGCCGCCCACAAAACCGGCGGCGCAGGATCAGAGCCCGCAGAACTCCTCGCCCAGCTCGCACGAGAGGGCAGGACATTCACAGACTGGCACAAGGCCTAAGCCTCTCGCCTAGAAATAAAAAACCCCGCCGCCGGCGCGTGCCGGGCGGCGGGGCAGTCAGCGGGCCGCCACGGTCGGATCAGGCGGCACCGACAATGGTGATGGAGCACACGTTCTGCGCCGGCGCGCCGCCCAGATTGTGGGTGAGGGCGAGGCTCGGGCTCGCGAGCTGGCGTTCGCCGGCCTGTCCGGTGAGCTGCAGCCAGCATTCGTAGAGCATGCGCAGGCCGGACGCGCCGACGGGATGGCCGAAGCATTTCAGGCCGCCGTCCACCTGGCAAGGCAGGGCGCCATCGGCATCAAAAGCGCCGTCCAGCATGCGTTTCCAGGCGGTGCCCTCGTCGGCGAGGCCGATGTCCTCCAGCGTCACCAGCTCGGTGATGGAGAAGCAGTCGTGCAGCTCGGTAAAGCTCAGGGCCGTGCGGGGATCGGCGATGCCCGCCTCCGCATAGGCGCGGCGGGCGGCGATGCGGGCGGTGTGGACGTAGGAGCCGTTCCAGCCGCTGCTCTGCACCTCCCAGCCGTTGGAGGCGACGAGCTGGATGGCCTTCACCAGAACCTGTGCCTTCCCAAGGCTTTGCGCGATCTCTGGCGCGGTGACGATGGCGCAGGCGGCGCCGTCCGACACCGGGCAGCAGTCGAACAGGCCCAGCGGGTCGGCGACGAGCGGCGCATTCACGGCCTGCTCGACGGTGATGGCCTTGCGCAGATGGGCGTTCTTGTTTTTCACCGCATTGGCGTGGCTCTTCATGGAGGTGTGCCCCATGGCCCGCTTGAGGTCGCCGGCGGAGATGTTGTGGCGGGTGCCGTAGGCCCGCGCAAGCTGGGCGAAGTTGCCGGGATTCGTGTGTGTCGGCAGATACATGGGCGCGAAGGTGCCGCGCGAGGCCGGGGGCAGGCCGGCAAAGCCGGTGTCCTTCAGCTTCTCCACGCCCACCGCCAGCGCGATATCCACGGCGCCCGACGCCACCGCATAGACGGCGCCGCGAAAGGCTTCCGTACCGCCGGCGCAGAAGTTTTCCACGCGGGTGACGCCGATGTTTGGCAGGCGCAGGGCCTGGGCCATGGGGGTGCCGGCCTTGCCGGCGCCGATGTCGTCATAATGGGAGGAATACCAGGCCGCCCCGATCTGGTCGGGCGTGATGCCGGCATGGCCGAGCGCCTCCAGATAGGCTTCCGCCATCAGCTCTTCGTGCCCCACGTCCCAGCGCTCGCCGAAGCGCGAGCAGCCCATGCCGAGAATGGCGACCTTGTCCTTGATTCCGTTGGCCATTTTGTCGCCCTCCGGTCAGGCTGCGGCGGGCGACGCGGAGGCCGCGACCGCCTTCCAGAAATAGCGGCGGAAGCCGGTGCGCTCGTCCAGATCCTTGATGCGAAATACGAAATTGACCGCATCGCCGGGCGCGAGACGCTCCGCGTCGGGGTCGGTGAAGTCCATCATCAGGCGGGCGCCGCCGGGGATGTCGATGAGGCCGTAGCAATTGGGCGGGCTGCGGGAGAAGGCGAGGCGGTCGGCGGTGGCGGTGGCGACCGTGCCGCCGAGGTCCGCAAGGGGCCATGGCTGCTGGGTTTCCGCGAACAGGCCTGTCTCCGCGACGGCAAGGCGGGAAGGGGGAAACTGCACCTGTCCCGTCTCGGGGCTGCGGCTGCCGACGAAGCCCAGCAGGGCCTCGGCATTGCGATAGGCCGTGGTCAGCGCCTCGTTCACCGGGAAGCGTCCGCGCAGGCCGCGCTCCCACGGCATAAGGCCGCGAAAGATGGGGAGTTTCAGATAGTTGGCCTCGGCGACGCCGTCCGCCAGCGTGGCCGATGCGGCAGTAGGGAAGCCGGTGATGGCGCCGGTCGCCTCCAGCACCAAAGCGGTCGCGCCCTGACCGAACTGGGCGACCAGCACCCGCTCGCCGGGGCGCATGTCTTCCATCGCCCGCGCCAGCATCACGAGGGCGTGGGCGGCGCCGGTGTCTCCGCATTCCATATCAAGGGGTTGCGCGAGTTTTGCGCGGGAGAGGCCGGCCGCCTGCGCCACCGCCTTGGCCGCGCCGGGGATGACGCAGGGCAGGACGAAATGGTCGATATCATCTGCGGAAAGCTGCGCCTTTCCAAGGGCTTCCGCGATGGCGCGGGGCACGAGACCGAGGAAGCCCTCTTCCCGCACCCAGCGCTCTTCCCAGTCGGTGGGGAGGGACCGGTCGGGGGCGCGATAGCGCTCGATGAAGGGGGCGGAGAGGCTGGCGCCGCCACGATAGGTGAGGAGGTCCGGTCCGCACCCGACGAGCGCACCGACACCCCCATCCGAATAGCGCATTTCGGCGGTGCCACCCGGGGTATTCAGCGGCATATCGGCGGCTGTCAGCAATGCCGGTTCGGAAGATTCAAGAGCTGCGTGCAAAGCGAGCAGCCCGCATCGCATGGTACCTCCCACATCCTGCGCCCGGGTCGCCTCGGGGAGGCGAAGGGCGGCATGGACGAGGGACGCCTGCTGCGGCTCGGCGAAGACCGGGGTGGTGGTCGCGAAGGTGAGGGCGCGGACCGCGGTGCGCGCCTCAGGAACTCCATTGCGCTCCGCTTGCGCGAGGCAGGCGCGGGCGGCGGCGACGGCCATGGTGATGGGGTCTTCGTCCCAATAGGCCAGAGTGCGGGCGCCGCGGGTCTCGCCGCGGGGGCAGAGCCAGCCCATGGCGGCGGCCATGGCGGCGCGCTGGAGGCGCAGGCGCGGCAGATGGATTGCGAGTGCTGTGATGCCCGTCATGTGGTGCCCGTCTGTGCGGCCGGGGGAGGGGGCTTCACCGGCGTCCACGCGCCGAACGTCGGGGCCGACGGCGCGCGGGAAAGCCGATTGCCGCCCGCATTTTGGCAGTATAATAATCAGAACGTTCGGTCAATCAATATCCAGAAACGGGGGGCGCCATGGACCAGGAACACGCCGGTGAGGATCACATCTGCATCGTCGGGGCCGGGCAGGCCGCCGCCTCCCTCGCGCTGCGCCTGCGGCATGGCGGCTATTCGGGTGCGCTGACCCTCTTTGGCGACGAGCCCCACCCGCCCTATCAGCGCCCGCCGCTCTCCAAGGCCTATCTCAAGCGGGAGTGGACGGTGGACCGGCTCTACCTGCGCCCCGCCGAGTTCTGGAGCGGCCTCGGCGTCGACGTGGTGACGGGTGCGCCTGTCACCGCGCTCGATCCTGTCGCCCGCACGCTGGAGGTGGGCGGGCGCCGCGTGGCGTGGACGAAGCTGGCGCTGGCCACCGGCACCCGCCCGCGCCCGCTGCCGCCGGAATTCGGCGGGCTCTCAGGCGTTTACGAGCTGCGCAGCCTCGCCGATGCGGACCGGTTGGAAGGCGAGATTCGCCCCGGCCGGCGGCTCCTCGTGCTCGGCGGCGGCTATGTGGGGCTGGAGACGGCGGCGGTGGCGGCGAAGGCCGGGCTTGCGGTGACCGTGGTGGAGCGGGCCGCGCGCATTCTGGAGCGTGTCGCCTGCGCCGAGACCTCCGACGCCATCCGCGCGCTGCATGCGGGCCACGGCGTGCGCATCCTCGAAGGTCGCAGCGTGGCTGGGGTGGAGGCGCGGGACGGCGCCGTCGCGGCGGTGGCTCTGGATGACGGCACGCGCCTGGAGGTGGATGCGGTGCTGGTGGGCATCGGCGTCCTGCCCCGCGACGAACTCGCCCGCGCGGCCGGCATCGCCTGCGAGAACGGCATATTGGTGGACGTGCACGGCCGCACCTCCGCGCCCGGCATCTGGGCGGCGGGCGATTGCGCTTCCTTCCCCTTCCAGGGGCTGCCGTCGCGGCTGGAGAGCGTTCAGAATGCGGTGGACCAGGCGGAATGCGCGGCGGACGACATGCTCGGCCACACCCGTGTCTATGCGCCGGTGCCGTGGTTCTGGTCCGACCAGTACGACACGAAACTGCAGATCGTCGGCCTCAACCGCGGCTATGACGCGGTGCTGCGCCGGCGGTCCGAACGGGGCGAATCGCTCTGGTATTTCCGGGAAGGGCGGATGATCGCGGTGGATGCCCTCAACGATGCGCGCACCTACATGGCGGCGAAGAAGCTGCTGGAGGCGGGGGCGGTTCTGACGCTGGACGAGGTGGCGGCGGAGGGGTTCGACCCGGTGGCGCGGATGAAGCGGCCGGCGGCGTGAGGGGGGTGACCTTCAAGTTGGCTTTTTCCGGGGCCATCCCGAGGGCTTCAGTAGGCTGTCATCCCCCGGCTTGTCCGGGGGATCCACCCCGTCATTCGCATCGTGCTCAAGGACTGGGAACTAGCCCGGCCGCAGGGTAGATGCCCCGGACAAGCCGGGGCATGACGGCGCGAGAAACGGGGGGAGGACGGCACGGGAACGTGGCCGCAAGCTCCTGCTCAGGCCGTTTCCGATGGCCTCCCGCCCTCACTCCTTCGCGCTGCGCCCCTCATGCCGCGCCGCATGGCGGCCCTCCGGCTTGGCGTGCGCCGTGCCGCCGTTGGCCGGGGCGGGGGCGTTGGCGTAGCCCTTCACGAAGAGGTCCACCGTGCGGTCGGCCAGCTCGTTCGGCGTCACGGCGCCGTCGGCGTGGTACCACGTATAGGTCCAGTTGATCATGCCGAAGAACAGCATGGTGTCCACGTGGGCGGTGCTGGAATGGGCGAGGTCCGGCCGCAGCTGCAACAGGATGTCCCGGACATAGGCGATCAGCTCGCGCTGCTTGGCCACCAGCACCTTGCGCGTCTCGGGGGCGAGGAATTCGGCGCAGGTGAGCAGCGCCACATGTTGGTCGCGCGAGACGGAATAGACATCGAGGAACAGGCGGGTGAGCTGGCGGAAGCGCTCCTCCGGGTCCTGATAGCCATAGAGGGTCTGCCGGCACTTCATGAGGAGGCTTTCCACATGCGAGGTCAGCATGTCGGAAAGGATCGCCTCCTTGGAGGTGAAATAGTGATAGAGCCGCGACTTGGAACACTCGCACGCCTCGGCGATGTCGCCGATGGAGGTCGCCGCATAGCCGCGCTGCGCGAACACGGACGCCGCCCGCTCGAGGATGGTGTCGTGAATGTTGTCGTATTCGGCTGAGCGCGTTCTCGCCACGGCGGCCACACCTGCAAGAATGTTCCGATCATTCGGTCTATAAGCGCATGGGGCGGCGGTGCCAAGGGCGGCGGGCGCGGGAGGGGTCTTCCTGAAGCCGTTCAAAAGCGCGCGGCGGATAGGGTGTGACGGCTGGGAGAGGCCGCACGCTTATTCTCCAGACGTATTCCCCAGACTTCTCCCGAGCCCCGACGCGGGTGCCTTCCCCGCCTTCCCCATGGTAGCCTCGCCAGGCATCTCGGACATGGAGGTTGATGCAGATCAAAATCACCGTTTACATAGACCAGTCGTTCGGTCTATTAATTCGCCAACCGAGAGCGGCCACAAGAGCCGCGTGTTTCAACGGTCGGATGGGGGAGGAGCCACATGCAGCATCCTGAGGTGGAGTCGCTCGACCGCGACGGTATTCTGAAGCTCCAGCGCGAGGGCCTTGCCGGCCTCGGCGCGCGTCTGGCGCAGTGCGACACCTGGAAGGCGCATTTCGCGCAGGCCGGCATGAAGCCGGAGGATCTCGCCTCCGAGGACGGCCTCGCCAACGCGCCGTTCATGGACAAGTCGCTGCTGCGCGACCTCTATCCCTTCCCCTTCCTCACCGTGCCCATGGACAAGGTGGAGCGCTTCGTCGCCACGTCAGGCACCACCGGCCTGCCGGTGACGTTCGGCATGACGAAGAACGACTTGCACAGCCTGCTGCCGTCCCAGATGGCGCGCCTTCTCACCGCCGCCGGCGTCAAGCCGGGCTTCCGCGCCTATCAGGGCTATGGCTACGGCCTGTGGATCGGCGGCCCGGCGCTGGATGCCGGCTTCTCCGCCGTGGGCTGCACCAATTTCCCCATCGGCCCCGGCCGCGGCGAACTGGCCGCCCGCTGGCTGCGCGACCACGCCTATGACGTCGCCTCCATGTCGCCTTTGTGGCTGATGACGCTGGTGCAGGCGGCCAAGCACCAGGGCATCAACCCGCGCACGGACTGGACGCTGAAGGTCGCCATCCTCGGTGGCCAGTCGGTCTCGGCCGAGTTCCGCGCGCAGCTGGAAGCCGAGATGCCCGAGGGCTTCATGAGCCACAACATCTACGGCACCACGGAAGCCGGCGGGCCGATCCTCGCCATCTCCACGCCCTTCACCCACGCCGACGACGAATTGCAGCTCCTCAACGAGGATACGGTGATCGTCGAGATCCTCGATCCCAAGACCATGAAGCCTGTGTCCGAGGGCGAGGTGGGCGAGATCGTCATCACCACCCTGCGCAAGGAAGCATCCCCGGTGGTGCGCTGGCGCACCCGCGACCTCGTGCGCCTCTCCCCGCGCCCTTATGACTGCCCCTCGGGCCGGCGCGGCATGCGCAAGATCGGGCGGATCATCGGGCGCACCGACGACATGATCAAGTTCAAGGGCGTCATCGTCTTCCCCTCCCAGATCGAGGACGTGATCGCCGGCATTCCCGGCCTCGCCAAGGAAGCCTGGCAGATCTACGTGGACAAGGAGGCCACCACCATCGGCAAGATGACGGTGGCGGTGGAGGCGGTGGCCGCCTCCCAGCGCCCGGGCGAGGATGCGGCGTCCGACGTGCGGCGCGAGATCAAGGCCCGCCTCGGCATCAACGTGAACGTGGAATGCCATCGCGAGGGCGAGCTGCCGCGCTACGAGGCCAAGGCCACGCGCGTGCTGCACCGGCCCGAAGCGACGCACTGAGGCGGCCTTGACCGAGGCTCTCCCCATCGACGCACCCGCCTTCGCGCGGGTGCGTGCGCGCATCGAAGCCGCGACCTCCGCCTGGGCGGCGGGGCTGACGCTCGCCGAAATCCGCGACAGCTTCGAGGCCTTCCTCGGGGTGGGCGAGGGCGCGCCGGAGGTGGTGCGCACGCCCCTCACCCTCGCCGGCCTTCCCGCCTGCGCCTTCGATGCGCCGGGCGGCGATGCCGCCCGCGTGCTGCTCTATTGCCACGGCGGCGGCTTCCAGATCGGCTCCATCCGCTCCCATGCGGGGCTGATGGCGCGGATCGCGCTCGCGAGCGGGATGCGGGTGATCGGCTTCGACTATCGCCTCGCCCCCGAGCACCGCTTTCCGGCGGCGCATGACGACGCCTTCGCCGTCTATCGCGCGCTGGTGGAGGCGGGGGAAACGCCGCTCGCGCTGGTGGGCGATTCCGCCGGCGGCGCGCTGGCGCTGGGCACCGCCCTGCGGGCGCGGGATGCCGGATTGCCGTTGCCGAAGGCACTGGTGCTGCTCTCGCCGTGGCTCGATCTCACCATGGGCGGGGAGAGCTATACGGCGCTGGCGGACAAGGACATCTTCTCCCGCCCCGAGCAGTTGAAGGCCATGTCACGCACCTATCTCGGCCGGGACAACCGGCCGGACGACCCCGCCGCCTCGCCGGTCAAGGGCGATCTTGCCGGCCTTCCGCTCATGCTGGTCCATGCGGGCGGGCACGACATCACGCTCGACGACAGCCACCTTCTTGCCCGCCGCGCGGCGGAACAGGGTGGGCGGGTGGCGGTCGAGGTGTTCCCGGGCATGTGCCACCACTTCCAGGTGTTCGAGGAACTGCCCGAGGCCGCGGCGTCGCTGGCCCGCATCGGCACGTTTTTGCGCGGGCTCTGAATCCCGGCCTCCTCCCGACGCCTTTTGACGTCGCATGTGCCGGGCCCACTCGCCGGCCTCCCGCCACCGCCGGGAGGCCGGCTTTTTCGTGGTCTGGATGGGTTTGCGAGTGCCGTCAACCCGCATCGCGCGTCATGGCCGGGACGAGCCCGGGCATGACGGCTGGGAGGAGCGTCAGCCTCCGAGCGTCCCCAATTCCCCTCACCCCAGTCGTGCCGGATCGAGGCCCCAGTCGGCCAAGATCGCCCGCCCGTCCGCGCCCGGCGCCGCCGGTCCGTGGGCCACCGCGGAGGGGGTGGCAGAGAAGCGGGGGGCGGGGGCGGGCTGGGTGACGCCGTCCACGGTCACGAACGCCCCGCGCGCCTGCGCATGGGGATGGGACGCGGCCTCGTCCCAGTCGAGGATGGGGGTGACGCAGGCATCCGTGCCGGCGAACAGGTCCGCCCAGTGGTCGCGCGGCTCACTGAGGAACAGCGCGGCAAGGCGCGCCCGCAGCGTCCCCCAGGAGGCGGGATCGGCGGCATGGGTGAATTCGGACGGGTCCAGCCCCAGCCGCTCGAGGAGGATGCGGTGGAAGCGGCCCTCCACCGGCGCCACGGCGAGGAACTTCCCGTCCGCGCAGGCATAGGTGCCGTAGAAATAGGCCCCGCCATCCAGCAGGTTCGCCCCGCGCGCATCGCTCCACATCCCGCCGGCGCGGAAGCCCCAGAACAGCGCGGCGAGGAGGGAGGCGCCGTCCGTCATGGCGGCATCCACCACCTGGCCCTGCCCGGTGGTCTTGGCGGCGAGCAGCGCCGCCACCATGCCGAACGCCATCAGCATTCCCCCGCCGCCGAAATCGGCGACGAGGTTGAGCGGCACGGGCGGCGGCGCATCGGCCGGGCCCATGGCGGCCAGCGCCCCGGTCATGCCGAGATAATTGAGATCGTGCCCGGCCGCGTCCTTCAGCGGCCCCTCCTGTCCCCATCCGGTCATGCGGCCGTAGACGAGGCGCGGATGGGCGGCAAGGCATGGCTCCGGCCCGAGGCTGAGACGCTCCATCACACCCGGCCGGAAGCCCTCGATGAGGCCGTCGGCGCGGCCGATGAGATCGCGCATAACGCCGACGTCGGCCTCGGCCTTGAGGTCGAGGGCGATGGAGCGGCGGCCGCGCGCCAGCACGTCGAAGCGCGTGTTCATGAGCGGGATGTCCGCCCGCGCGCCCTTCTGGTGGATGCGGATGACCTCCGCCCCCGCATCCGCCAGCATCATGGCGGCGAAGGGGGCGGGGCCGAGGCCCACCATCTCGACGATGCGCAGTCCCGAAAGCGGACCCGGCATCGCCCTCAGCCCTGGCCGGCGGGCAGGTGGACGACGAGGCCGTCCAGCGCCGGCGCCACCTTCACCTGGCAGGAGAGGCGGGAGGTGTCGCGCACGTCCTCGGCGAATTCGAGCATGTCGCGCTCCATGCCGGTGGCCTCTCCCACCTGGGCGGACCAGGCCGGGTCCACATGCACATGGCAGGTGGCGCAGGAGCAGGCGCCGCCGCACTCGGCGACGATGCCGGGCACGTTGGCGCGGCGGGCGCATTCCATGACGGAGAGCCCGTCATCCGCATCGATCTCGATGCGCTCGGCGGCGGGGGTGACGAAGACGATGCGGGTCATGGGGGGGCTTCCAGTATCTTGGTCTTGCTTGAGAAATTCAGGCGCCGCAGCCCATGCCGCCGGACACGCCCAGCACCTCGCCGGTGATGAAGGAGGCGCCCGGCGAGGCGAGGAAGGCCACCGCCGCCGCCACCTCCTCCGGCTCGCCCATGCGGCGCAGGAGGGTGAGGGCGGCCATGTCGGCGAGGATCTTCTCGCCCACCTCGGCCACCGCCCGCTCCACCATGGGGGTGCGGATGGGGCCGGGCGCGACGGCGTTCGCGGTGATGCCGTAGCGGGCATTCTCGCGGGCGATGGAGCGGGTGAAGCCGATGAGCCCGGCCTTGGCGGCGGCATAGACCGCGCCGCCCTTCGACCCCAGCCGCCCCGCCTCCGAGGCCACGTTCACCAGCCGCCCATAGCGGGCCGCCTGCATGGCGGGCAGCGCGAGGCGGGTGAAGAGGAAGGCGGTTTCCAGATTTACCGAGAGCAGGAAACGCCAGTCGTCCACGGTGGTGTCGGTGAAGAAGGCGTGCTGGTCGGTGCCGATATTGTTCACCAGCACGTCGAAGGCGCCGTGGGCTGCGAACAGCGCCTGCGCGGCCGCCGCGTCCGTCCCGTCCATATGGACGAAGGTGGCCCCGGTTTCCGCCGCGAGCGCAGTGCCGGTGGCGGCATCGCGATCGCAGAAGGTCACGGCCATGCCGTCCGCGCAGAGCTGGCGGACGATGGCGGCGCCGATGCCGGCGCCCCCTCCGGTGACGAGCGCGCGGCGCGGGGTGGTCGGCGCGGTCATCGGCCGGTGAAGAGGGGCTTGCGCTTCTCGATCACCGCCGCGAGCCCCTCGCGGGAATCGGCGGTGAAGGAGAGTTCGGAGACGGTGCGCGCCTCCTCCGGCAAAGCGCGCTCCACGTCCAGCGCGTTCCACAGGAGGCGCTTGGTGGCGGCCATGGCGAGCGGCGCGCCGGAGGCATAGAAGCGCGCGGCCTTGCCGGCTTCCTCGGTCAGCGCGTCATCCGGCACGCACTTGGTGATGAGACCGATGGACTGCGCCTCCTCGGCACTCACCACGCGGTTGGAGAGCATGATCTCCGCCGCGCGGCGGAAGCCCACGAGATGGGGCAGGATGACCGAGGCGCCGGCATCCGGCGCCATGCCCACCCGTGTCGCGCCGGCCATGAACTTGGCGCCCGCGCCGGCAATCACGATGTCGGAGGCGCAGACGAGGCCGAGCCCGCCGCCGCCCGCCGCATAGCCGTGCACCTCGGTGACGACGATGGCCTTCAGGCGGATGAGGGCGCCGATGGCGACCTGCAGATAGGCCGTCACCTCCCGCAGGAAATCCCCCAGCGCCTCGCCCTTGGAGGCGAACTCGCGCACGTCGCCGCCGGCGCAGAAATTCGCGCCCGCGCCGCGCAGATGCACCACCCGCACATGGGCCGAGCGATGCACCACCATGATCGCCTTATAGAGCGCCTGCATCAGCTCGATGTTCATGCCGTTGGCCGAGCCGGGGCGATTGAGCGTGAGGGTGGCGACGCCATCGGCATAGTCGAGCAGGACGGGGCCTTCGGCGATCCAGCTTTCGGGGGCGGCGGGCGCAGGGTGCGTGCTGTGTGTCATGGAAGCCTCTGGGGCGGGAGGAGAGGGCGCTGCTTGAGCCGTCGTCATGCCCGGCCTTGTGCCGGGCATCCACGTCGGGCCGCTCGCGCGGTGGTCGGAGGAGGGGTCCCGGCCTCACCACGTGGATGGCGGGAACCCGCATGTTTGCGGGTTCCGTTCTCGGGGGCGGAAGTCGGCAACAGCCGACTTCCGGGACAAGCCCGGCCATGACGGCGGGAAGAGGCGGCGGGAAGTTACCGAGCGAATGGCGCGATTACTTGCCCGGATCCGTCCTCACACCAGGAACGACAGCGTGTAGATGGGCTTGTTGTTGTTCACGAGGCAGATCTTCTTGCGCACCATGTGGAAACCGCCCTCCGTCATGCGCAGGCGGTAGGTGTTGCGCGCCGCCCAGAGGGTGTCGCCACGCAGATTGTCCTCGTAGATGAGGACGTTGGCCCGCACGTCCACCTCGGGGCCGCGCACTTCGGCGATCTCGATGTTGGAGATCACCCGCGCCAGTTCCGAGCGCGGCGTCTGGGTGTGACGGCGGCCGGTCTTGAGCTGGCGGATGCGCACGCCGATGCGGGAGCGGTTGTCGTAGAGCACCGACATCTCCTTCTCGGGGTCGGTGTCGTCGCCATTGGCCGGGACCCAGTAGATGGCGTCGTCGGTCCAGAGCGCCTCCCACCCGTCGTAATCGTGGGTGTCGGCGAGGCGGGCCTCCAGATAGAGGAACTGCGCCACCTGATGGTGGAGCGTCGCCGGCTCCAGCTTGGCGAGGTCGGGGGCGGAGGCGTCCGCGAAGGAATGGGCGAGGGCGGTCATCAGCGGGCCTCCGTCATCAGGTTCAGATAGTGGCGCCAGATGCCGCGCTGCGGCGTCTCGTCGGTGGAATGGGCGATGCGGTAGCCGTTCTCGTCGAGGCGCTCGCGGTGCAGGCCGCGGGAGAGCACCAGCCATTCGGGATCGAGGATCTGCGCGCCGCGATGGTTGCGCTCGTACATCTCGGTATCGTCGGCGAGCAGCAGGCCGGCGGGGCCGACAGAGCCCATGGTCTGCTGGCGCAGGCGCCGGTTGATGTCCGGCGCGCCCTTGAACTGCACGGCGGTGACATGCTGGATGGTCTCGTCCACCGCGACAGGCTGGAGCACGAAGATCTGGATCTCGGCGATGAAGAGGTTCGGGAAGATCATGACGTGGGGCGAGCCGTCGATCATGATCTCGCGGGCGCGCTCCTCGCCATAGGCCGCGTTCATGCTCTTCACATAGTCGGGCAGGCGCTCCGGCGTGGTGCCGAACCACTGCAGCGGCTTGTCGTGCTTGCGCCATTCGGGGCGCAGGTCGAACTCGGTGTGGCCGTTGCCATAGTCGCGGGTGAGGGCGGTGGACTCCGCGCCGTAAAGGCTGCCGATGCCGGAGCTCGTCACCTGGAACACCGAGCCGTGGACGAAGCCGGGGTGGTAGCCGTCCGTCTCGTTCTCCAGCATGAACTTCCAGTTGGCCTTGGTGCGGTGCTGGAGGAAGCCAGCGGTCAGGTCCAGCTCGCCGGTGGGCGAGTTGTCGAGCAACTGGTCGAGGGCCGCCTTGGCGCCGCCGAGATGCTCTTCCAGCGAGATGCCCTCGGCCGCCATGGAGCCGAAGACGAAGCCGCGATAGATGGCGATGCGCGGCACCTTGCCGAGGTTCAGCCCCGCCTTGCTCTGGCCCTCATAGCCCTCCGGCAGGGCATAGCCCATGAGGTCGCCGGTGTTGGAGAAGGTCCAGGAGTGATACGGGCAGGTGAAACTGGTGCGGTTGCCCTTCTGGTAGGCGCACAGCTGGTTGCCGCGATGGGGGCACTTGTTGAGGAGGAGGCGGACCTCGCCTTCCCGGTCCCGCACCATCAGCACCGGCATGGGGCCGATGGACTTGGTGACATAGTCGTTCTTGTTGGGAATTTCGCTGGTGTGGCCCACATAGACCCAGGTCTTGTACCAGATCTTCTCCAGCTCTTCCTGGAAGATGGCGGGATCATAATAAAGACGGCTGTTGATGCGCGCGGGCTCGATGAGCGCGCGATAGTCGTGGGCCTGTGCGGCCTCGGACACGGCGGCGTGTGGCATGGCGGTCCACCCCTGGTGTGGCGTTGAATCTGCAGCGTTGGATTGTCGGATAATTCATCGAACGATCGATCTAAGTATTCTCGCGTTCCTTGAGCCATGTCAAGCGGGGCTCCGCGGCCTTCCGGCGCGAAATCTTCCCAGTGCGATGGCGCCAAGTCCCGCAGTGGTGCGCCTATACGCCTGAGGCGCGGGGCAAAATCGCGCCCGACTGACGTTGCGTTGAAGCGCTCAAGATTCTGGTGGAAATGCGAACGGATCTGAATTAAAAAGACCGAACGATCTAACGATAATAGATCGAAGCGTGATGCCCCCTCGCTTTCTCCCGCAGGCTTGTCTCCTCAGGCTTGTCCGCGGTGGCGACGGCTCGGCGGCGTCACCCATCAATTCTGGGGAGGACACATGAAGAGGATTGTTACGGGCGCCTTCGCGCTGGCCCTCGTCGCCACCGCCGCCACAACCCCCGCCCTTGCCGAGATCAAGATCGGCGCCGTGGTCTCCGAGACGGGACCGGCCTCCTCCCTCGGCGATCCCGAGGCCAAGACCATCCGCATGATGGTGGAGGAGCTGAACGCCAAGGGCGGCATCAAGGGCGAGAAGGCCAAGCTCGTTCTCTATGACGATGGCGGCGACCCCTCCAAGGCCAAGACCTTCGCCACCCGCCTCGTGGAAGACGATGGCGTGGTCGCCATGGTCGGCGGCACCACCACGGGCACGTCGCTCGCCATCCTCGCGGTAGCCGAGGAGAGCAAGGTGCCCTTCATCTCGCTGGCCGGCGCCATCGAGATCATCGATCCGGTGAAGCCCTTCACTTTCAAGACCCCGCACACCGACCGTATGGCGTGCCAGAAGATCTTCGACGACATGAAGGCCCGCGGCCTGACGAAGATCGGCCTCATCTCCGGCACCGACGGCTTCGGCGCCTCCATGCGCACCCAGTGCATCGCGGTGGCCAAGACCTCCGGCATCGAGATCGTCGCCGACGAGACCTACGGGCCGAAAGATGCGGACATGACCCCGCAGCTCACCAACATCCGCAACAAGCCGGGCATCCAGGCGGTGCTCAACACCGGCTTCGGCCAGGGGCCGGCCACCATCACCCGCAACTATGCGCAGTTGGGCATCACCCTGCCGCTCTACCAGTCCCACGGCGTCGCCTCCAACGCCTTCATCGAGCTGTCCGGCGCCAAGAATGCGGAGGGCGTGCGCCTGCCCGGCACCGCGCTGCTCGTGGGCGAGCTGCTCGACCCGAAGGACCCGCAGAAGAATGTGGTGCTGGCCTACAAGGCGAGCTTCGAGAAGGCGGCCGGCGGCGCGCCGGTCTCCACCTTCGGCGGATATGCCCATGACGCCATGCGCATCCTCACCGAGGCGCTGGCGAAGGCCCCCTCCGCCAAGCCCGCCGCCATCCGCGACGCCATCGAGGGCACCACGGGCCTCGTCGGCACCACCGGCACCTACAATTACTCGAAGACCGACCATCTCGGCCTCGATCTCTCCGCCTTCCGCATGCTGGAAATCAGCAACGGTGGCTGGAAGCTGGTGAAGTAGAGGGACCCCACCCGGTCCTTTTCTCCGCCGTCTTCCGCCATCGGTCCACGGCCGCCGTCAGGGGCGGCCGTGGACGCCCCGACCTAAGACAAGCCGCCCCCGCCGGATGCGTCGCACCCGGCGGCACGGCGCGGCACCCCTTCCACACAGCGTGAGGCGGCCCGCTGGCCCATCCGGTCCGCTGCCTTGAACCGCCCGCGGGGAGCGAGCGCATGTCCGATCTGCTGCAATTCCTGGTGTCCGGGGTCACGGTGGGCGCGGTCTATGCCCTCGTCGCCCTCGGCTTCACCATCATCTACAACGCCTCCGACGTGGTGAACTTCGCCCAGGGCGAGTTCGTGATGCTGGGCGGCATGATCAGCGTGGCCGGCGTCGCCGCGGGCCTGCCTTTGCCGCTCGCGGCGCTCATCGCCATCGCGCTCACGGCGGCTATCGGCGTGGCGCTGAACACCTTCGCCATCGAGCCGGCGCGCGGGGCGCCCGTGGTGTCGCTCATCATCATCACCATCGGCGCCTCCATCTTCATCCGGGGCGTCACCCAGATCGTGCTCGACAAGGGCACCCATCGGCTGCCCTCCTTCTCCGGCGACGACCCCATCCATGTGCTGGGCGCCACCGTGCTGCCCCAGAGCCTGTGGGTGGTGGCGGGGGCGGTGGCCATCTTCGTGGCGCTGTGGCTGTTCTTCACCCGCACGCTCACCGGCCGCGCGGTGCTCGCCACCTCCAACAACCGGCTGGCGGCGCAGCTCGTGGGCATCAACACGCGCTTCGTGATGACGCTCTCCTTCGCCCTCTCCGCCGCCATCGGCGCGCTGGCGGGCGTGCTCATCACCCCCATCCTGCCCACCAGCTTCGAGATCGGCATCTCGCTGGCGCTGAAGGGCTTCGCCGCCGCCATGCTGGGCGGCATGGGCAACCCCAAGGGGGCGCTGGCGGGCGGGCTGCTGCTCGGCCTCATGGAGGCGCTGACGGCGGGCTACATCTCCTCCCACTACAAGGATGCGGTGGCCTTCTTCGTCATCCTCGTCGTGCTGTTCGCCTTCCCGCGCGGCCTTTACGGCAGCAATCCGGTGGAGCGCGTGTGACCATGCGGCTCTCCTCCAAGCAGTCCACTTTGCTGGTGCTGGCGATGCTCATCATCGCCAGTCCCTTCTTCTTCCCGTCGAACTATTATTACCGCGTGGGCTCGCTGGTCTTCGTCAATTCCATCGCGGTGGTGGGCATCGTCATCCTCACCGGCTATGCGGGGCAGATCAGCCTCGGCCATGCGGGCTTTCTCGGCATCGGCGGATATGCGTGCGCGCTGCTGCCGGCGCATTTCGGCCTGCCTCCGGCGCTGGCGGTGGTGGCCGGCGCGGCGCTCTCGGGCGCCATCGCCTACGTGGTGGGCCGTCCCATCCTGAAGCTGAAGGGCTATTACCTCGCGGTGGCGACGCTCGGCTTCGGGGTGCTGGTGTCCATGGTGCTCGCCAACGAAGGCTGGCTCACCGGCGGGCCGGACGGCATCAAGGTGCCCGATCCAGGCCTGCGCGCGCTGCTGGAACAGGTGGGCATCGAACTCACCAACCCGCAGTTCTGGTACGCCTTCTGCGGCCTCGTGCTGTTCGTCGGCGCCTGGCTCGCCCTGAACCTGCGCGAAAGCCCCACCGGCCGGGCGCTGCGGGCGCTGCACGGCTCGGAGGTGGCGGCGCGCACGGCGGGAATCGACATCGCGAAAGCGAAGCTGAACGCCTTCGTCATCTCCGCCGTCTACGCCTCCGTCGCCGGCTCCCTGCTGGCCTTGCAGAACCGCCTCATCACGCCCGATGTGGCGGGCTTCATGCACTCCATCGAGCTTGTCACCATGGCGGTGCTGGGCGGGGCGGGCTCGGTGCTGGGCGGCATCTTCGGCGCGGCGCTGCTCACCCTGCTGCCGCAGGTGCTCACCGTGCTTCAGGATTACGAGCACGTGGTGCTGGGCCTCGTGATGATGGGGGTGATGATCTTCCTGCCGGCGGGGCTCATCCCCAGCGCCCGGCGCCTGCTGCGGGGGAGGGGGGAATGAGCCTTTTGCAAGTGGAAGGCCTCGGCATCTCCTTCGGCGGCGTCACGGCGGTCAACGACGTGTCCTTCGCGCTGGATCAGGGCAAGATCGTCTCGGTCATCGGCCCCAACGGGGCGGGCAAGACCACGCTCTTCAACATGATTTCCGGCGTCTATCTGCCGAAATCCGGCAAGGTGCGCCTCGACGGGGAAGACGTGACGGGCCTGCGGCCGGACCTGCTGGCGGTGCGCGGCATGTCGCGCACCTTCCAGAACCTCCAGATCTTCCACGAGATGAGCGTTCTGGAGAACGTCATCGTCGGCTTCCACATGCACGAGCGGGGGCCTGTTCTCGCCGATCTGTTCGCCCTTCCCGGCTCGCGCAAGCGGGCGCGGACGGCGGCGGATGGCGCGCGCGTGCTGCTGGAGCGGGTCGGCCTGGAGCGGGCGGCGGAGCGCGAGGCCGGCGCCCTCTCCTACGGCGCGCTGAAGCGCCTCGAGATCGCCCGGGCGCTGGCCGCCCGCCCCCGCGTGCTGCTGCTCGACGAGCCGGCGGCGGGCTGCAATGCGGTGGAGACGGAGGAGATCGACCGCCTCATCTGCGAGGTGGCGAAGACCGGCGTCGCCATCCTGCTGGTGGAGCACGACATGAAGCTGGTGATGCGCCTCTCCGACACCATCGTGGTGCTGGACCATGGCGAGAAGATCGCCGAGGGCGATCCCGCATTGGTCAGCCGCGATCCGAAGGTGATCGAGGCCTATCTCGGCGCCGGCACGACGGAGGCGCTCCATGCTCACGGTTGAGGGCCTGCGCTCGCGCTACGGGCGCATCGAGGTGCTGCACGGGGTGGACCTGTTCGTCGGCTCCGGCGAGATCGTCACGGTGGTGGGGGCGAACGGGGCGGGCAAGACCACGCTGCTGCGCTGCCTCTCCGGCGTGCAGCCGGTGTCGGGCGGCACCATCACCTTTCGCGGCGAGGCCCTCACCCAGGTGCCCGCCTATCGCCGGGTGGCGCGGGGGCTGGCGCAATCGCCGGAGGGGCGGCAGATCTTCACCAATCTCAGCGTGGAGGAAAACCTGCGGCTCGGCGCCTTCGTCTTCGCCGACGAACGGGTGGAGCGCGACATGGCGGATGCCTTCGCCATGTTCCCGATCCTGAAGGAGAAGCGCAACCAGCTGGCCGGCGGCCTCTCCGGCGGGCAGCAGCAGATGCTGGCCATCGCCCGCGCCCTCATGGGCCGGCCCGCCTGCCTGCTGCTGGACGAGCCCTCCATGGGCCTCGCGCCCATCCTCGTGGCGCAGATCTTCGAGGTGGTGAAGGGCCTGAAGGCGCTGGATGTGACCGTGCTTTTGGTCGAGCAGAACGCCTTCGGGGCGCTGTCGGTGGCGGACCGGGGCTATGTGATGGAACCCGGCCGCGTCACCATGGTCGGTCCGGCGGCGGAGCTGATCGCCGACCCGCGCGTGCGCGAGGCGTATCTGGGTATCTGAGCGGCCGCCCCGCGAAAGGGGCGGCCTCCCAACTTTCTCAGTGTCCGCCGCCAGCCTCCGGTGCGGGTGGCACCGTTACCTTGGGCGCCGTCACCTTCGGCCGCGCGCCGGGGCGCAGCTTCTCGCGGATGCCCTGGAACAGCACGTAGAGCGGCGGGATGACGAAGATGCCGAGGAAGGAGGCGGCGATCATGCCGCCGAACACCGGCGTGCCCACATTCTGCCGCGCCATCTGCGCCGCGCCGGTGGCGACCACCAGCGGGTAGAGGCCGAGGATGAAGGCGAGCGACGTCATCATCACCGGACGGAACCTGAGGCGCGCGCCCTCGGTGGCGGCCTGGAGCAGGTCTTCCCCATGCTCGCGCCGCTCCTTGGCGAACTCGACGATGAGGATGCCGTTCTTCGCCGCGAGGCCGATGAGCACGATCATGCCGATCTGGCCGTAGAGGTCGAGGGTGAGCTGGCCGATGACGATGGCCGCGAACGCCCCGAGCATGCCCACCGTGACGGAGAGCAGCACCGGCACCGGGATGGACCAGCTCTCATAGAGCGCCACCAGGAACAGGAAGGCGAACAGCACGGCGAAGGCGAGGATGATGCCCGTCTTGCCCTCCGCCCGCTTTTCCTGGAACGAGGTGTCGGTCCACGCGCCGGAGAAGCCCTGCGGCAGGGTCTTGGCCGCCACCGCATCCATGGCGGCGAGGGCCTGTCCGGAGGAGACGCCGGGGGCGGGCGAGCCCTGCACCGTCACCGCGCGCTTGTTGTTGTAGCGGATGAGCGCCGGCGGGCCGACCTCCACCCGCACCTCCACGATGGACCTGAGCGGGATCATCTCGCCTTTGTTGTTGCGGACATGGATGCGGTAGATGTCCTCCACATCCTTCCTGTCCTCGCCCTCCGCCTGCACCTGCACCTGCCAGGTGCGGCCGTAGAGGTTCATGTCGTTCACATAGAGGCCGCCCAGCGAGGTCTGGAGCGCGGTGAACACGCTGTCGAGCGGCACGCCCAGCACCTGCGCCTTGTCGCGGTCGATGTCGAGCTGGAGCGAGGGGTTGGTGGCGGAATAGGTGGAGAACACGCGGGTGAGCTGCGGGTCCTGATTGGCGGCGATCAAGAGGCCGCGCAGCACCTGCGCCAGCACCTTGGGATCGCCGGCTCTGAGATCCTGCAGCACGAAGGAGAAGCCGCCGCCGGTGCCGAGGCCGACGATGGGTGGCGGGCCGAGCGGCACCACCGTCCCGCCGGGGATCATGCGCATCTTCTCGCCGAGGCGCGCGAGCACCGCGTTGGCGCTCTCGTCCTTGCCCTTGCGCTCCTCGAACGGCTTCATGGTGACGACGATGAAGGCGGCGTTGGGCTGGGAGTAATTGTCGATGAAGTTGAGGCCGACGACGGAGGTGTAGTCCTCCACCGTGTGCTCTTCCTTCAGGAGCGCCTCGGCCTTGCGGATCACCTCCGTGGTGCGGCCCACCGAGGCGCCGCCGGGCAGTTGCACGACGACGAAGAAGGCGCCCTGGTCGTCCTCCGGCAGGAAGCCCGTGGGCGTGAGCTTCGACAAAGCGAAGATGCCGCCCGAGGCGACGAACACGCAGACGAGGCCGATGAGCGAGAAGCGCACCAGCCGCGCCACCGCCGAGCCGTAGGCGTCGCGCACCTTGTCGATGCCGCGCATGACGTAGCCGATAGGCCCCTTCTTCGGCCCGTGGGAGGGTTTCAGCAGGATGCCGCACAGGGCCGGCGAGAGGGTCAGCGCGTTGATGGCCGAGAGGAACATGGCCACCGCCACCGTGATGGCGAACTGGCGGAACAATTCGCCCGAGATGCCGGGGATGAAGGCCACCGGCACGAACACGGAGAGCAGCACCAGGGTGATGGCGATGATGGGGGCGGTGATTTCCGCCATCGCCTTCTTGGTGGCGTCGGCGGGGGAAAGCTCGGGATGCTCCTCCATCACGCGCTCGACATTCTCCACCACCACGATGGCGTCATCCACCACGATGCCGATGGCCAGCACGATGGCCAGCAGCGACACGGTGTTGGCGGAATAGCCGATGGCGTTCAGCACGATGAAGGTGCCGATCAGGCTCACCGGCACCGCCAGCGTCGGGATGAGGGTGGCGCGGAACGAGCCGAGGAAGAGGTAGACCACCAGCACCACGAGGATGAACGCCTCGATGAGCGTCTTCTGCACCTCGTGGATGGTGTCGGTGACGAAGACGGTGGGGTCGTAGGTGACCTTCCAGGCGAGATCCTCGGGGAAGGCCTTCGCCAGCTCGTCCATGCGGGCGCGGATGGCGTTGATGGTGGTGATGGCGTTGGCGCCGGGCGACTGGTAGAGCGCCAGCACCGCCGAGGGGCCGCCGTTGAACAGGGTCTCGCGGTCGAGGTTGGAGGCCCCCATCTCGAGGCGCGCCACGTCGCCGAGGCGCAGCACCGAGCCGTCCGCATTGGTGCGCAGGACGATGTTCTCGAACTCCGCGACGCTGGAGAGGCGGCCCTTGGTGCGCAGGTTCAGCTGCAATTGCTGGTCGTCCGCCACCGGGCGGGCGCCGAGGCGGCCCACCGCCGCCTGGATGTTCTGGGAGCGGATGGCGTTCACCACGTCCTCGGCGGTGAGGCCGAGGCCGGTGAGGCGGTCGGTCTTCACCCAGGCGCGCATGGCATAGTCCTGTGGGCCCCACAGGCCCGCGTCGCCGACGCCGGGAATGCTCTTCAATTCGTCGAGGATGTTGATGGTGACGTAGTTGGAGATGTAGAGCGGGTCCCAGGTCTTCTTGGGCGAATAGATCGCCAGAACGCCGAGCAGCGCGGACGACTTCTTCTTCACCGTCACGCCCTGGCGCTTCACGTCTTCCGGCAGCTTGGAGAGCGCGACCTGCACGCGGTTGTTCATGTTGACGGTGTTGATATCAGGGTCGGTGCCCAGCTCGAACGAGCCGGTGAGGGTGTAGGACCCGTCATCGCCGGAGACGCTCTTCATGTAGATGAGCTTGTCCACGCCCACCACCTGCGCCTCGATGGGCTGGGCGACGGTGGAATCCACCACCTCGGCGGAAGCGCCGGGATAGAAGGTGGTCACCGACACCTGCGGCGGGATGATGTCGGGATATTGCGATACGGGGATCGCGAAGAGGGAGAGCAGGCCCGCGATCACCGTGACGATGGCGATGACGATGGCGAGCCGCGGGCGGTCGACGAAGACGGAGGAGAGCATGGCTCAGCCCTTCACGCCGACGACGGGGGTCGCGCGCACGGCGGCGCCGGGCCTGAGCGCCTCGAAGCCTTCGACCACCACAGGCTCGCCGGCCTTGATCCCCTCCACCACGATGCCGGCGCCTACGTTGCCGCCCGGCTTCACCCGCCGCACCACCGCCTTGCCGTCCTCCACCACGAAGACGTAGACGCCAGCCTGATCGGCGATGAGCGCCGCCTGCGGGATGACGATGCGCTCCTCCGGCTTGCCGGACTTCAGCTCCACCCGCACGAGCTGGCCGTCCGTCAGCTGGCCCTTGGGGTTGGGCACGTCGGCGCGCATGACGATGGTGTCCGTGGTGCGGCTCACCGACACGTCGATGAAGTTGATGCGTCCCACCTCGCCATAGAAGCTGCCATCGGGAAACTTGATGCGCACTTCCACATTGGAGAGGTCGGCCTTGCCCTCCTCCTTCTGCGCTTCCTGATAGTCGCGCTGGCTGACGGGGAAGGTGACATACATGGGGTTCTGGCTCACTACGGTGGCGAGCGGGCCGCTGTCCGGGCCGATGATGTGGCCGCGGGTGAAGGCGGTGCGGCCGATGCGGCCGGTGATGGGGGACACGATGTCGGTATAGCCGAGATTGATCTTGGCGGTATTCAGCGCCGCCTCGGCGGTGAGGAGCGCGCCCTTGGAGCTGTCCTCGTTGGCGATCGCCTGGTCGCGGGCCACCACCGTGCCGGCATTCTTGGCGAGCAGTTCCTCGGCGCGCTCCCGCTGGATCTTGGCGAGGGCGAGGGCGGCCTTCGCGCGCTCCACGTCACCCTGCGCCTGCTGCACGTCGGCCTCGAAGGGCGCCTTCTCGATGCGGTAGAGGGGCTGGCCCTCCTTCACGCTCTCGCCGTCCTTGAAGAGCACGGCCTCCAGCATGGCCTTGACGCGGGCGCGGATGTCCACCCGCTCGGGGGCCTCCACGCGGCCGACGAATTCCATGGCGTCGGCGATGGGCTTCAGCTCGGCGGCCACCACCCCAACGGGGATCGGGCCTTGCTGGGCGAGGGCGGGGCGCGCGCCGATCGGCAAGGCGCCCAACAGCAGGGCGGCAGCCCACACTGCCGGACGAACGGTTTCCCAACGCGCCGGCTTCCGACGAGCGACGATGCCCATGGCTTTTCCCCCCTGATCGGCCGGGCGATGCCGCATGGTGGCGCCGCCCCGACCTCCGCAACTTGTTCCGCACCGCCGTGCCGCGACCCGGCAGCGCCACGCTTGCACGCACACTAGCACCGCGGTCGGGGCCGGCAACGTACCCGTCTCACCCAGCGCTTGGCACAGGCGGCGCGGCGGGCCAATTGCCTTTTGGCGCCAGCCGGCCGCGGTTGTGCCGTAGCTTCAGGCCACGCTGAGCGGGAAGGGCACCACCTGTGCGCCCGCACCCTGCGGCAAGGCCGGGGCCACGCCCGGCGCTGCATCGGCCGCCGCCAGCACCCGGCGCACCTCTTCGACCACCGAGGCGGCTTCGGGGGCGATGTCCATGTTGGACAGAAGCCGGTCGAGCAGGGCCAGCAGGCGTGAACGCTCCTGCGGCGTCTTCAGCAGCGCGGGCAGGGTGGCGATGGCCTCCGCCTCGTTGCGGTCCACGATGATGGACTGGCGGCGGATGATGGCCTGCGCCACGTCGGAGGGCATGGCCAGGAGCCCCAGCTCGTAGCCCACCAGCTCGCGGATCTGCTTCAGGGTGGACAGCCGGCGCTCGTTGCCGCCCCGCTTGAAGCCGATGAGCGCCACGCGCACGCCGGCATCGGTGAAGCCGCCCTCGCGGATGGCGGCGAGCGCAGCCGCGACCTCCGCCGGCGGCTGCTCCACCAGAGCGGCGGCGGTGGCCGGCGCGGTGAGGTCCGGGTCCAGCATGGCGAAGGTGCCATAGAGGCGGAAGAATTCAGTCTCCACCGTCGCATCGCGCAGGCGGCGGTAGAGGTCCAGGCCGGCGGTGATGGCGGTGGCGGCGAAATGCTCGCCGGCCACATGCACACCGGTCTCGTCGCGGGGCGTGCGCTGGCCGCGGGCGAATTCGGCCAGCGGCGCCATGGCCTTGAGCCACGGATTGAGATCGGACAGGCCCCAGCGCACCGCGCGCAGCGGATGCACCGCGCGCACGAGGCGTCCCATCTCCGGCGTCACCACGGCGGCGAGCGCGGGATGCACGAAGGTCTCGTAGACCCGCGAATTGGTCTGCGAGACGTTGGCCACCACCTCGAACGGGATCTCGTCGTTGCGGTCGTACTTCTGCAGGACCGCGAGATCCTCCACCCGGCGCTCGGTCAGGGTCACGTCATACTTCACCTCGGGGCCGGAGCGGTCCTCCTCGATGGTCATGCCGTAGAGGCCGGGGGGCAGCGCCTCCACATAGTCGAGCAGGTCCACGATCTGCGCATGCTCGCGCCGGGCGATGGCGCCGGAGACGAAGATGCCGAGATGGCCCACGCTCTCGTGCATGAGGCCGACGATGACCTGCCCGGCATCCTTCAGCGCCTGCGTGGTCGGGTAGAGGTCCGCCACCCAGTTGATGGCCTGCTGGGGCGGGGTGATGTTGTCGCCCAGCGAGGCGAAGACGATGATGGGCGAGCGCACGGCCTTCAGGTCGAAGGTCTTGCCCGGCGCCCATTCCGCCTTGCCGGCGGCGAGCCTGTTGCCGACGAACAGGTTTTCCACGATCCACTTGATCTCTTCCCGGTTCATCAGGAAGTAGCCGCCCCACCAGCGCTCGAATTCCAGGAAGCGCGGCGGCTCGCTGTCGATCTTGGAGTAGAGCGAATAGTATTTCGTGAAATAGGTGTTCGCCGGGTTGAGATATTCGAAATTGTCCACGAGATAGGCGCCGTCGAAGACGCCGCCGCCGAGGTCGGAGGCCAGCGAGGCGGTCCATGCGCCGCCCAGCACGCCGCCGGCATAGCGCATGGGATTCTCGGCATCGTTGCCGGCCCAGTAGGACATGGGCGCGCCGTTCACCACGATGGGTCCCACATTATCCGGGTCCAGCGCCGCGACCAGCATGGCCGCCCAGCCGCCCTGGCAATTGCCCATCACCACCGGCCGCTCGCGGGTGGGGTGGCGATCGCGCACGATGCGCACGAATTCGGATTCCGCCAGCGACACGTCCGCCAGCGTCTGCCCCGGCATCGGCTCGGGGAAGAAGATGACCATGTAAACCGCGTGCCCCGCCTTCAGGGCGAAGCCGACCTCGGAATCCTTCTTGAAGCCACCGATGCCCGGCCCGTGCCCGGCGCGCGGATCGATGATGAGGAAGGCGCGCTGCTCGGGATCGAGCGTCACGCCGTCCGGCGGCAGGATGCGCACGAGGGCATAGTTGCAGGGCCGCGCGAAGGTGCGGGCGTCGGCCACCATCTCATAGTCGAAGGCGAGCAGCGGCGGTTTGCCGGCCTTCTCGTGTTCGATCCAGTTGTTGCCGCGCTGGCGCATGGTGTCCCAGAAGATCAGCGAGCGCTGGGCGGCGTCGAAGGCATAGGAGACGCTGTCGCGCCAAGCCTCGGCCGGGGTCTGCGGGCGGCCGGCGGACGCGAATGCGGAGGCCGCCTCGCGCATGGCCGCGCCATAGGCCGAGACCGCCTCGCCGATGCGCAGGCGGTAGATTTCCGCCACCCGGCCGTAGACCTTCATCATGTCGAGCGGATGCATGGAGGCCTCCTCAGGCCGAAGGAACCTGGGTGTGAGACAGGACCTGCCGCATCTCGCGGACGATGGTCCATTCCTCGTCGGTGGGGATCACATAGGCCTGCGGGCCGGTGCCGCGGGTGATGCGGGTGGCGCCGGCGCGGTTGGCTTCCGGGTCCAGCTCGAAGCCGGCCCAGGCGGCTGCGCGGATCACCTCGGCACGGGTCTCGGCGTCGTTCTCGCCGATGCCGGCGGTGAAGACGAGGGCGTCGATGCCCCGCAGCGCCGCCACCAGCGAGCCGAACTCGCGGTTGATGCGGTAGACGAACAGGTCGATGGCCCGCCGCGCCCCGGCGTCCGTCTCGCAGCGCTCGCGCAGCACGCGCATGTCGTTGGAGAGGCCGGAGACGCCGACGAGGCCGCACTTGGTATAGAGGAAAAGCTCCGCCTCCTCTGCGCTCATGCCCATCTCGCGCTGGAGATAGAAGACCACGCCGGGATCGATGGTGCCGCTGCGCGTGCCCATCACCAGCCCGTCGAGGGCGGAGAAGCCCATGGTGGTGGCGATGGAGCGCGCGACGTCATAGGCGCACAGGCTCGCCCCGTTGCCGAGATGCGCCGCCACCACCCGCCCCTTGGCGAGGCGCGGGTCCACCTTCGGGAACTGGGTGGCGAGATAGGCATAGGACAGGCCGTGGAAGCCGTAGCGCTTCACCCCCGCGTCGGTCATCGACTGGGGAATGGCGAACATCTGCGCCAGTTCCGGCTGGGTGCGGTGGAAGGCGGTGTCGAACGCCGCCACCTGCGGCAGGCCCGGCACGCGGCGGGCGATGATGCGGATCGGTTCGAGGCTCTTCGGCTGGTGCAGGGGGGCGAGCGGGGAGAGGGTGTCCAGCTCGTTGATGATGGCGGGGGTCAGCTCCACCGCATGGGTATAATGCGGGCCGCCATGCACCACGCGATGGCCGACGGCGGCGAGCTGGTGGCCGCCCCGGTGGGCGCCGAGCCAGTCGGAGAGAGTGGCCAGCGCCTCCTCGAAGCCGAAGGCCGCGTGGCCGTCCCAGCGCTGGTCGCCGACGGTGGCGCCGTCGTGGTCCTTCACCTTGAAGTGCGGATCGGTGCCCAGCCCCTCGAACAGGCCGCGATAGATGCGGTTGGGCACGTCCGCGCCATCGTCCAGGAACACCTGGAACTTGAGGCTGGAGGAGCCGGCATTGAGGACAAGATGCACGCGCGCCATGGTCAGACCTCCAGCGCCTTGGCCGCCGCGCGAGCCGTGGCCTGCTGGGCGGCGGCGAGCAGCGCCGCCACCGCGCAGGAGGCGAGGCGCGTGGGCGCGGAATCCGCCCGGCTGGTGAGGATGATCGGCACCCGCGCCCCCACCACGATGCCCGCCGCATCGGCGCCGGCCAGGAAGGAGAGGCTCTTCGCCAGCATGTTGCCGGCTTCGAGGTCCGGCACGACAAGCACGTTCGCCCGCCCCGCCACGGGGGAGGAGATGTGCTTGATAGCCGCCGAGCCGAGGTCGATGGCATTGTCCAGCGCCAGCGGCCCGTCGACGATGGCGCCGGTGATCTGGCCGCGATCGGCCATCTTGCACAGGGCCGCCGCGTCGATGGTGGAGGGCACGGCGGGGTTCACCGTCTCCATGGCCGAGAGAATGGCCACCCGCACCTCGGGGAAGGACAGCGCCTGCGCCAGCTCGATGGCGTTCTGCACGATGTGCGCCTTGTCCTCCAGCGAGGGGGCGATGTTGATGGCGGCATCCGTGATGATGAGCGCGTCCGGATGGCTCGGCACGTCCATGACGAAGCAGTGGCTGATGCGCCGCGCGGTGCGCAGGCCGGTGTCGCGGGCGACCACCGCGCTCATCAGCTCGTCGGTGTGAAGGCTGCCCTTCATTAAAGCGTCGGCCTCGCCGCAGCGCACCAGCGCCACCGCCTTCTCCGCCGCCTCGTGGCTGTGCGCCGCGGCCACCTGCCGCACGCCGGAAATGTCGAGCTGGCCGGCGGCGGCCGCCGCGGCGATCTTGGCCGGGGGGCCGACGAGGATGGGCTCGATGAGCCCGAGGTCCGCCGCCTCCAGCGCGGCGCGGAGCGAAACGTCGTCGCAGGGATGGGCCACCGCCACCTTGAGCCGGGGCAGCGCCTGCGCCGCCGAGATCAGGCGATCATACTTGGCATGTCGATTGTGCTGGGCATCTTGAGCCGCCGCTGCGGCCAAATGAGCGGTCATGTGCGCTCTCCCTCGTGCCGCCGTCCGGGCCGGCCAGGGGGCAGGGCCTCCGGACGGATGCTCGCCCCAACCTGTCGGCCGGCAGCGTCCTGCCTTCCATGATGCAAATCAAGCGGACGGCGGTGACAGTCGCGTGTCTGTCCGGCGCAGCGGGAAAAGTCGCCATCAGGGAGGTGCCGAATGGGCGTTCGGCGGTATCCGGATAAAAATCCGGCCGGGCGCCTGCGGGGAAGCGGCGGCCCGGCCGGCGCTTTCCGGGAGGTCTCGGTTGAGCGCGTCGCCATCGTCCACGGAAGCTCCGGGCGCCGCATCCCCAAAATGGAGGAGGACGCAACGGAGCCGCGAAGGACCCTTACGGCTCGAAGGCGAACACCTTCTTCCAGTCGTCCTTCATGGAGATGACGTACCAGCCGCGCGCCTTCGCCTCGTCATAGAGCCTCTGCGTGAAGGTGCCGACCTCGGAGTATGGCAGGCCCTGCGCCGGGCCATAGGCGAATTCGCGCTTCCCGTCATCGTGCAGCACCAGGGCCGCGAAGCGCAGGCCCTTGCCGGCCTTGGTATATTCCAGCATCTGCCGGTCGCCGGTGGAATTGCCGAAGGCGGCAATGGGGCGCTTGCCGATGACGAGGTGGATGCCCTCCGGCTTGCCGCCGTTCACGTCCTCGAACAGAACGGCCGGCTCCAGCCGCAGCACCGGGCGGCCCGCGGCGTCGTAGCCGAAGCGCACCGCGTCCGGCGTGCCCACCACCTGCTCGGGCGGGATGCCATAGAGCTTCTCGGAAAAGGCGCGCACGAAATCCTGCCCGCCGCCGGTGACGATATAGGTGCGGAAGCCGTTGGCCCGCAGCAGCTGCAGCACCTCCTGCATGGGCTGGTAGACGAGTTCGGTGTGCGGGCGGTTCAGCACCGGATTGCGGGCGGTGGCCATCCAGTCCTGCGCCGCGGCGCGCAGCTCCTCCACCGTGAGGGATTCCAGCGTGAGCATGATGATTTTCATGAAATCGCCGGAGGAGAGCTTGCCCAGGGCCTCTTCACTGGCCTTCTCGTCACCGGAAATGGCCGTGCGGAACGGCTCCTCGGTCTTCAGCGCCGGATTGGCCTGCGCCATCGCGCGCACGTGGGCGGCGGCGAAGGCGACCTCGGTATAGACCGGCTGCTCCACCCAGAGCGTGCCGTCCTGATCGAAGGTGGCGATGCGGTCGGCGGGGGGCACGAAATCCGGCCCGCCGGGGGTCGTGGTGGCCTTCACGAAATCGAGGATGCCGGTCTTGGTCGCCCCCGCATTCCAGGAGGGGAGGGGATCGACCGCCTGCGCGAAGGCGGGGTGCGCGAGGCCGGCGCAGAGAAGACCCGCGGCGAGGACAGCGGCACGCGCGAATGGCCGCAGGCCGGCGGAAAATCTCAACGACACCATGGATCAAGCCCCCTCGCGCCTGACGCTGCGCCCCGCATGTTGCCCGATTCTGCGACGCCTGCGCGACGGCTTCAAGCCGGGATCGTCGCCGCATGGACTCCCTCTCCCCTTGAGGGAGAGGGCCGGGGTGAGGGGTGGTTCTCTCCTCTTCACCAGAACCGGAATGGCGGCGCCAGCCCCCTCACCCCCGCCCCCTCTCCCGCAAGGGGAGAGGGGAGTCCGGTCCCCTCGCACAGCGAATAACTGACGTTCCGCAAACGTCCCTCTTGGCGAGCGGCCCTCCTTGCGCATAGATGGCGGTGCGGGGTCGGGCCACGTCGTTCCGGAATGGGGATGACGGGCACCGGTCGGTCATTTCTCGTGAGGGGGCCGGTCGAACGATCTGCGGGCAGGGGCCGCTCTGTGGAGCCATCCCGCCGCGTCGCACGCCTCGCCTCCCGCAACGGTGCTGCGCACCGAGGGAGCGGTCCATGGACCTTCGCCGTCGTCTCCTCAGCTTCCGTCCTATGGGCGCGCGCCTTGGCCTTGCCGTCGCCCTGACGGCCGGCGTGGCCCTCGGCACGCCCGCTCTGGCCCAGCAGGCACGCCCTCAGGCTCCGGCCGCCCAGCCCGCGCCCGCCCAGCCGGCCACCCCGCTGCCGCCCCGAGCGGCGAGCCAGAAGACGTTCCAGCGGCAGGATCTGATCGCCGGTGCCCGGCGCTACGAGCGGCTGCTGCGCCGCGAGGCCACCGCCCCCGCCGGACCGCTGGACAAGGCGCGGCGCGATGCCGCCCAGGCCTTCCAGCGCAACGATGCCCGCGGCGCCGCCGAGCTCTATGCCGGCCTCGCGCTGGTGCAGGCGCAGGATTCCGGCGTGTGGATGCGGCTTGCCCGCTCGCTCGCCGCCATCAAGCCCACGGACGATGAAGACGCTTCCACCTTCATCGACAATGCGCTGGCCGCTGCCTTCATCGCCTACCGCCGCGCCACGACGCGGGCGGAGGAGGGGGAGGCGCTCTCCTTCATCGGCCATGTCTATGCCGACCGGCGCCTGTGGCAGCCGGCCATCGACACCATGAAGCTGGCCCTCGACCTGCGCGACACCCCCGCCGACCGCGCCTTCTACGACAAGCTGAAGGAGGAGCACGGCTTCCGGCTGGTGGACTATTCGGTGGAATCCGATGCCGCGTCGCCCCGCGCCTGCGTGCAATTCTCCGACGACATCGCGCCGGGCACCGACTTTTCCGCCTTCGTGCAGGTGGGCGGCATGGACAAGCCCGCCATCACCGGCGAAGCGCGGCAGATCTGCGTGGAGGGCCTCAAGCACGGCTCCCGCTACACCATCGCCGTGCGGCCCGGCGTGCCCTCGGCCAATGGCGAGAAGCTGAAGAAGGCGACCGAGCTTTCCATCTATGTGCGGGACCGCCAGCCCTCCGCCCATTTCTCCGGCCGCAACTATGTGCTGCCGCGCACCGGGCAGAAGGGCATTCCCGTCACCTCGGTGAACACCCGCGAACTCAAGATCAAGGTGCTGCGCATCGGCGACCGGGGCCTCGTGCCCACCGCCATCCAGGGCGAGTTCCGCCAGGGCCTCGACGGCTATGTGCGTGCGCGTCTCGCCGAGGGCGCGGGCATCGAGGTGTTCTCCGGCACGCTGGAGGTGGACGGCGCGCTCAATGCCGATGTGGTCACCGCCATCCCCGTCGACGAGGCGGTGGGCAGGCTGGAGGCCGGCGTCTACGCCATGACCGCCGAGCCGCGCGAGACCTCGGGCGACGACGATTACGGCAGCCTCGCCACCCAGTGGTTCATCGTCTCCGACCTCGGCATGACCGCCTTGGCGGGGCCGGACGGCGTGCATGTGCTGGTGCGCGCGCTGGGCAGCGCCGAGCCGGTGGCCGGGGCGGACGTAACGCTGGTCGCCCGCTCCAACGAGGTGCTGGGCACGGCGAAGACCGACGCCAACGGCTATGCCCGCTTCGATGCCGGCCTCTCCCGCGGGCCCGCCGGCATGGGGCCGGAGGTGGTGACGGCGCGCGCGGCCAATGGCGATTACGCCTTCCTCTCCATGAAGGAGACCGCCTTCGACCTCACGGACCGGGGCGTCTCCGGCCGCGAGGCGCCGGGCGCGCTGGATGCCTTCCTCGCCACCGAGCGCGGCGTCTACCGCTCCGGCGAGACCGTGCATGTCACCGTCCTGCTGCGCGACGCGGCGGGCAATGCCGCTCCCAACGTGCCCCTCACCGTGCAACTGGTGCGGCCGGACGGCGTCGCCGACCGCCGCGTGGTGGTGCAGGACCAGGGCGCGGGCGGGCGCACGCTCGACCTGCCCATCCTCAAGGGCGCCATGACCGGCACCTGGCGGGCCAAGGCGCTCACCGACCTGAAGGCCCCGGCCATCGGCGAGGTGACGTTCCTGGTCGAGGATTACGTCCCTGATCGGGTGGAGTTCGACCTCACGGCCCGCGCCCCGCGCCTGCCGCGCGACAAGGCGGTGGAGGTGCTGGTGGATGGCCGCTTCCTGTTCGGCGCCCCCGCCTCCGGCCTCGACGTGGAGGCGGAGACCGAGCTGCGCGCCGCCGCCAACCGGCCCGGCTTTGCCGGCTATGCCTTCGGCAATGCGCAGGACGAAGTGCTGGCCGAGCGCCAGCCCACGGCCGACGCCCCCGTCACCGACGCCCGCGGTCGCGCCACCATCCGCCTCTTGGCGAGCGAGTTGCCGAAGACCGCCCGGCCGCTGGAGATGGAGGCCTTCGTGCGCCTCGTGGAGGCGGGCGGCCGCGCCGTCCAGCGCACCATTGTCCTCCCGCTCGCCCCGGCCGGCAGCCAGATCGGCGTGAAGCCGCTGTTCGCCGATCGCGTCCGCGAGGGCGAGACGGCGAATTTCGACGTGGTGGTGGCCGGCGTGGACGACAAGCTGCTCGCCTCGCCCGGCCTCACATGGAAGCTCTCGCGCATCGAGACGCGCTACCAGTGGTACCGCGTGAGCGGCTCGTGGGACTACGAGCCGGTGAAGACCGTCACCCGCGTCGGCGAGGGCACCATCGCCACCACCGCCGAGGGGCCGGCCCGCCTCTCCGTGCCCACCCAGTACGGTCGCTACCGCCTCGACCTTTCCGGCGACGGCCTGCCGCTGACCTCCCTTACCTTCGAGGCCGGCTTCGGCGGCGACGGCAATGCCGACACGCCGGACCGCCTGGAACTCACCCTCGACAAGCCCGCCTACGCCGCCGGCGACACGCTGGAAGCGACCGTCACCGCCCGCACCGCCGGCACCGCCACGGTGATGGTGGTGAATGACGGCGTGCGCGCCTCCAAGGTGCTGCAGGTGCAGCCGGGCGCCGCCAAGGTCAGCTTCAAGGTGGATGGGAATTGGGGGCCGGGGGCCTATGTGGTCGCCTTCCTCCACCGCCCGCTGGATGTTCAGGCGAGCCGCATGCCCGGCCGCGCCATGGGCCTCTCCTGGTTCTCGGTGGACAAGGAGGCGCGCACTCTGAAGGTGGAGCTGTCCCCGCCCGCCGACATGCGCCCCAACACCACCCTCGCCATTCCGGTGAAGGTGTCGAACCTGCCGGCCGGCGAGAAGGCCTATGTGACGGTGGCGGCGGTGGATGTGGGCATCCTCAACCTCACCGGCTACAAGCCGCCCGCGCCGGACGCCGTGGTGTTCGGCCAGCGCCGGCTCGCCGCGGACATCCGCGATTTCTACGGCGCGCTCATCGACGGCATGCAGGGCGCCGCCGGCCGGCTGCGCTCCGGCGGCGACGGCGGCGAGACGGCGATGATGGCGAGCCCGCCGCAGGGCCCGCCCGTGGCGCTGTTCTCCGGCCTCGTGGAGGTGGGGGCGGACGGCACCGCCACCGTCTCCTTCCCCGTGCCCGCCTTCGACGGCACGCTCAGGGTGATGGCCATCGCCTGGAGCCAGAACCGGCTCGGCCACGCTTCGGCCGATGTGGTGGTGCGCGACAAGGTGGTGATGCTCGCTACCCTGCCGCGCTTCCTCGCTTCTGGCGACCGCTCCAGCTTCAACCTGGACCTGACCAATGTGGAAGGCCCGGCGGGGGACTACCGGCTGGAGGTGACCGCCACCGGCGCCGCTGCCGTCACTGGGCAGGTGCCGCCCATCACGCTGGCCCAGAAGCAGCGCCAGTCCGTGCGGCTGGCGCTGGAGGGCCGGGGCGTCGGCCCCGCCACCCTCACGGCGCGGCTGACGGGGCAGGGCATCGACATCACCCGCAGCTTCCAGATGCAGGTGCGCCCGGCCTATCCCGACATCGAGCGGCGCACGGTGCGCAACCTCGCCCCCGGCGAGAGCATCAGCGTGTCGCGCGATCTCCTCGCCGACCTGCTGCCGGGCACCGGCAGCGTGGCGGTGAGCGTGTCGCCCTCCAGCGCCATCGACGTGCCGGCGCTGCTGGCGGCCCTCGACCGCTACCCCTATGGCTGCACCGAGCAGGTGACGAGCCGCGCCCTGCCGCTGCTCTCCTACAACGACCTCTCCGTCCTCGTGGGCCGGGCGAAAGACCCGGAGGCCGATCAGCGCATCCGCGACGCCATCGTCCGCGTGTTCTCGCGGCAGGGCTCGGACGGCTCGTTCGGCCTGTGGTCGGCGGGCGGCAGCGACACCTGGCTCGACGCCTATGTGGTGGATTTCCTCACCCGCGCGAAGGAGAAGGGCTTCACCGTTCCCGATCAGGCCTTCTCGCTGGCTCTGGACCGGCTGCGCAACACGGTGAACCTTGCGGGGGCCGACATGCGCTCCGCCAGCGAGGGGCTCGCCTATGCCCTCTACGTGCTGGCCCGCAACGGCCGCGCGCCCTTGGGCGACCTGCGCTACATCGCCGACACGCGGCTGAAGGATCTCTCTTCGCCGCTGGCCCGCGGGCAGGTGGGCGCGGCCCTCGCGCTGCTCGGGGACCGCACCCGCGCGGAACGGGCCTTCAACGTGGCGCTGGAGGGCATCCCCGCCAGTGCCACCGCGCCGGAGATCGGCCGTTCCGATTTCGGCTCGGTGCTGCGCGATGCCGCCGCCTTGACCGTGCTCGTCCGCGAGGCGGGGCTGGACAAGGTGGCCGCCGTGGCGCTCGCCCGCGTGGATGCGGCGCGGGTGCGCACGGAGCGCACCTCCACGCAGGAAAATGCGTGGATGCTGCTGGCGGCCCGCACGCTCGCCGCCAGCGCCGCCAACATGACGCTGGAGGTGGATGGCGGCCTCGTGCGCGGCCCGTTCGGCAGCAAGCTCTCGCGCACCGATCTCGATCGCGGCCCGCTCACCGTGCGCAACGTGGGTACCGAGGCGGTGAAGGTGGTCGTGGGCGTCAACGGCGCGCCGGTCGCTCCCGAGCCCGCCATCTCCAAGGGCTTCACGCTGGACCGCAAGTATTTCACCCTCGACGGCAAGCCGGCGGACCCCACCAAGGCGGTGCAGAACCAGCGCTTCGCCGTGGTGCTCACCTTCTCCGAGGAGAAGAGCGCGCTCGCCGACGTGCTGCTGGTGGACTTCCTGCCGGCGGGCTTCGAGATCGAGAACCCCAACTTGATCAAGGGCGGCGACGGCGGCTTCACCTGGCTCGACGAGACCAGCGAGGCCGGCCATGTGGAGTTCCGCGACGACCGCTTCGTCGCCTCGGTGACGCGACAGGAGGGCGATGAGCCCTTCGTGGTCGCCTACACGGTGCGGGCGGTTTCGCCCGGCCGCTATGCCCATCCGCCGGCCATGGTGGAAGACATGTATCGCCCCGACCGCTTCGCCCGCACGGCGGCCGGCAGCATGGAGGTCGCGCCCGCGCGATGAGCGAGCTGCCCGCGCCCCTCCCGCCTCCTGCCCCGCCTTCCGCTTTCTCGCGCCGCTGGCGCTGGGTGGCGGGCGCGGCGGGGCTCGGCCTCGTGCTGGCGCTCTCGGCCGGCGTGGCGGGGCTTGCGGTGATCCGCGCCGACGCCCCGCCGCCGCCCGAGCCCAAGGTCTCGGCCGAGGTGGTGGACAAGGAGGGCCGCCTGCTGCGCCCCTTCGCCTTGCCGGACGGGCGCTGGCGGCTGGCAGCGTCGGCAACGGACGTGGACCCGCGCCTCGTCGCCATGATCCTCGCCTATGAGGACCGGCGCTTCCGCGACCATATGGGCATCGATGCCATTGCCCTGCTGCGCGCGGCGGGGCAGGCGGCCGGGTCCATGCGGGTCGTCTCCGGCGGATCGACCCTGACCATGCAGGTGGCGCGCCTCACCCTGCCGCCCCGCGCCCGCACGATGGGCGCCAAGCTCGCCCAGATGCGCCGCGCGCTGGAGCTGGAGGCGCGGCTCTCCAAGGACGAGATCCTCTCGCTCTATCTCACCCTCGCGCCCTATGGCGGCAACATCGAGGGGGTGCGCGCGGCCTCCCTCACCTATCTCGGCAAGGAGCCGCGCCGGCTCACTCTGGGCGAGGCGGCGCTTCTGGTGGCGCTGCCGCAATCGCCCGAGACGCGGCGGCCGGACCGTTATCCCGCCCGCGCCAAGGCGGCCCGCGACCGCGTGCTGGACCGCCTCGCCGCGCAGGGGATCATCGCGCCGGACGAGGTGCGCGTCGCCAAGGCAGAGGCCGTGCCCACGGCGCGCCGGCCTTTGCCGCAGATCGCGCCCCATCTTTCCGAAGAGATGGCGGCCGAGCGGCCGGACCTTCCCCGCCACCTCACCACGCTGGATGCCCCCCTGCAGGAGCGGTTGGAGGAGCTGGTGCGCGAGCGCACCCGTACGCTGGGGCGCGGGCTCTCCGCCGCCATCGTGGTGATGGACAATGACAGTGCCGAGGTGCGCGCCTATGTGGCCGCCGCCGACTATTTCGACAAGGATCGCGCCGGCGCCGTGGACCTCGCCCGCGCCGTACGCTCGCCGGGCTCCACGCTGAAGCCCTTCATCTATGCGCTCGCCTTCGAGGACGGTATCGCCCATCCCGAGACATTGATCGAGGACCGGCCCGCCCGCTTCGGCGCGTGGCGGCCGGAGAATTTCGACCGCACCTTTCAGGGCACCCTCTCCGTGCGCAAGGCGCTGCAGATGTCGCTGAACGTGCCGGCGGTGCGGCTTCTGGAGGCGGTGGGGCCGCAAAGGCTCGCGAGCCGCATGCAGCAGGCGGGCGGGCGGCTGGAGCTGCCCCCCGGTGCGGCGCCGGCCTTGCCCATGGGGCTCGGCGGCGTGGGCATCCGCCTCATCGACCTTACCACCCTCTATGCCGCGCTGGCGCGGGGCGGGGAGGCCCATGCCCCCGTCTTCCGTCGCGGCGATGGGGCGGTGGCGGCGCCGCGCAAGGCTCGGCTCGTGGACGAGGTGGCCGCCTGGTATGTGGGCCAGTGCCTGCTCGGAACGCCTGCGCCGGAGAATGCCCTGGGCGGTCGCATCGCCTTCAAGACCGGCACCTCCTACGGCTATCGCGACAGCTGGGCGGTGGGCTTCGATGGCCGGCGCACGGTGGGCGTCTGGGTCGGCCGGCCGGATGGGCAGGCGGTGCCCGACCTCACCGGCCGCGCGGCGGCGGCGCCCTTGCTGTTCGATGCCTTCGCCCGCATCGTGCGTACCCCCGCGAGCCTCGCCGCCGCCCCGCGCGGGGCGGTGATGGCCGGCAACGCGCGGCTGCCCCCGCCCCAGCGCCATTTCGGCCGGGCGCGTCAGGAGCAGGCGCTGGAGGTGGTCTATCCCCCCGACGGCGCGCGCGTCGCCGCCGAGGGGGCGGAGACGCTGGCGCTGAAGGTGGACGGCGGCACCTTTCCTCTGACACTGCTCATGGACGGCCGCCCGGTGGCGCGGGTGGAGGATCGCCGCACTTTGTTCTGGACCCCGCCCGGCCGCGGCTTCGCCCGCCTCACGGTCATCGATGCGGATGGCCGCAGCGACAGTGTGACGGTGAAGGTGGAGTGAGCAAAAGAAAACCCGCTGCCTTGCGGCAGCGGGTGGAGGGCACTGGGAGGAAACGCGGAAGACAGAAACATCATCCGGCCGCCGCGAAACCGCGCGGCCGGGCCTTCAGGAATTCTCAGAAGCCGCGGGCAACGGCCTGGGTGATGCGCTGACGGTCGAGGCCCATCTCGGCGAGCTCGCTGTTGGAGCGGCGCGAGAGGTACTCATAGCGCTCCGACATGGCGCGGGCTTCGGCAACGGCGTCGAGGAAGTCGCACACCGCATTGCCGATGCGACCGAAGAAGCCGGTTTCGCGGGGAGCATGTGCAGTGATCGTGACCATTTTCGCCTCCATTTGATGAAGGCAAGATAGGCCATTCGCGTGCGATGCAATATAGCGGATTGTGCATGGCACCATTGCGTATGTCGTATACCACAGGTCCTGCCGGTCGCATGGGTGTCGTCCCACCCCGGACAGGCCCGACAGAAACGGCCTGTGAATGGCGCGAAACGGGAGTTGAACCCGGCGATCGAATTGCGTATAGAGCCCACCTGCCTCGGCAGACCCACCCGCCCCGCTCCTGCGGCCCGCCGGGTGTTGGGGGATAGTTCAACGGTAGAACCGCGGACTCTGACTCCGTTAATCCTGGTTCGAATCCAGGTCCCCCAGCCATATTGATCCCCACCGACAACCAATTCCGATCAAATTCAGCCACCGAAGCGTTGAGACTGCTCGCTTCGTGGTGCCACGCTCGATCACCGTCGTCCATTTTGGGCTGCTGGTAGCCGCGCATTTTGATGGTACTGTTGATGGTCCCCAAAAAGACCATCAGGGCGGGTACCATCAATGCCGCTGACCGACACCCAAGTCAGGAATGCCAAGGGAAAAGAGAAGCCCTACAAGCTCGGCGATGGTGGCTGGCTGTTCCTGCTGGTGAATCCGGATGGCCATCGCTACTGGCGGATGTCCTACCGCTTTGCGAGAAAACAGAAGACGCTCTCGCTTGGCGTGTACCCGGCTGTCACGCTCGCTGAGGCGCGGAAGCGGCGCGACGAAATCAAGGAGCAACTCGCGAACGGCACGGACCCTAGCGAGGCGCGGCGAGCGACCAAGGCCGCCGTAGCTCTGGGCACCGATCGGACATTCGAGGTGATCGCCAGGGAGTGGCATACCCTGAAGTCCTCAGCCTGGGTGGCCTCCTACTCCAAGCTCCTCCTCAGCCGGCTGGAAGCTGACGTGTTTCCCGCAATCGGGCGCCGACCTATCGCGGATATCGAGCCGCCCGAAATTCTCGCCGCGATCCGAAAGGTGGAGGCGCGCGGTGCCCTCGATCTCGCCGGGCGCGAGATGCAGGCAGTCGGCGCGGTGTTCCGCTATGCGGTTGCGACAGGCCGGGCGACGCGTGATCCAACGCAAGACCTTCGCGGCGCCCTGAAGCCTGCTGGCCGGCAGCAGCACCATCGCGCGATGCCGCGCGAGGAGTTGCCGGATTTCCTTCGCGCGGTAGCCGCATATGACGGCGATCCGCGAACGGCGTTGGCCTTGAAGCTGATGCTGCTGACTTTCGTCCGGACAAGCGAGCTACGGGCTGCCCGATGGGCGGAATTTGAAGGCCTCAACGGTGAGGAGGGCGTGGAACCGCTTTGGCGTATTCCGCCCGACCGCATGAAGATGCGCTTCGAACATCTCGTTCCGCTCTCGCGTCAGGCTGTGGCCGTGCTCAAGGAGCTTCGGCCGCTGTCCGGCGTCAGTCCGTACCTGTTCCCCTCTCCGTCCAAGGAGGGGGTGATGTCGAACAACACGATGCTGTACGCCCTCTACCGCCTGGGCTGGCATGGCCGGGCCACGGTGCATGGCTTTCGTGGCATGGCCTCAACATGGTTCAACGAAGCTGGGTATGACCGCGACTGGGTAGAGCGCCAGCTATCCCACGACGAGCGGAACAAAATTCGAGGCGCTTACAACAGTGCGCAGTACCTTGCAGGGCGACGCCAGATGATGGGCGATTGGGCGGACTACATCGATCGCGTTGCGGCTGGGAAGCCTGCGGCTGGCAAAGCCACTCCTGCTGTACCTGTGGAAAACTGAATATATTTGGAGCGAATAATGCGCTCATATTCGCTCACATAAGAGGGAGTTCGATCAATCTTGTTCAAATAGGTACATATTCGATAGTTTGACCTTCGCCCCCGATAGCATTCTGATCGGCGGGCCATGCTCATGACCAACCTTTACCTTGGTGACAGCATCGTCGTTGGAGACGTGACGATCGTGCTTGTCGGCCGCACCTCGGGTGGGGCCGGGCAACATGCACGCATCGGCATCACCGCGCCCAAGGACATGAAGATCGAGCACCGTGCCGGTCGCGGCTCCGGCGCACGGGCCTCCTTCTCCCTTGCTGATGGAGCGCAAGATGCGCCGCGACGCGCCTTCCCTCAGCGCTGAGCCTGTCCCCTTCGATTGGCTGACCTTCGGCAGGCGCGCTCGCGCGTTTGAGCGGTTCACGGACCCTGCCGGTGCAGCCATGGGCGTCAATCCGAACTCGGGCCGATGGGCCGGGGCGGATCGTGCGGCAGACACCGCCACTGCGCTCGGGGCGGCGGGTGCGGAGAACAAGGCGAGGGGCGATCTCCGCCTTCAGGGCATGGGGCTGCGGGCGAGCGCCATCGGAATGGGCAACGGGCTGGCAGGACAGGCGAGCGGGGCTCTCGCGACTGGTGCGCAGATTGGCAATTCGGCCGCCGGCAACCTCACGGCAGCGAACAACGCCAACATCAACACGGCCGGCATCATGCAGTCCGGCACCAAGACGGCGATGGACGGCTTCACCGGGCAGGCCAACGTCCTCAGCGGTCTGTACAATTCTCAGCTCAGCGGCTGGAAAGCGCAGAATGAGGCGGCCTCGCAGTCGAACAGCGACCTCATGGGCGCCATCGGCACGGGCGCGGGCCTGATCTTCTCCGACGAGGATGCGAAGGAGAACAAGGAGCCGGCTACGGGCTCGCTGAAGGCGATGCGCTCGATGCCCGTGCAGGAGTGGGACTACAAGCCCGGCATGGGCGACGGCGGGCGCCACGTCGGCACCTATGCGCAGGACTTCAAGGCTGCGACCGGAAAGGGCGATGGGCGCTCCATCCCGGTCATCGACGCGATCGGCGTGACCATGGGGGCGGTCAAGGAGCTGGACGCGAAGGTGGAGAAGCTGGCCAAGGGGTTGCCAGCGTATGATCGGAAGGACGGGGAGCAAGTGGGGCGCGGCGCTCGCGGCATCCGAAGGGGTGCGACATAGGGGCTGCCGCGAGAAATGATGGCGCGATCGTTGACACCCTGATCTCCAACGCCCGAAGCGACGGCAGCGAAGGACGGTAGCGGCGATCGGAGGCTCACGCAAGGACTGGCATCCCGGCTGGATAATACTGTCACCTTGAGGCGGCCGCTGTTCGCCGGTACCGTTCTCGATGGACCCTCCGCAGGCTGGATCGAAGTATCGTCACCCGCTGACGCTGCCTCCCCAGGTATCCCGGAGCGGTTCGGCGCCGGCTCTGGCCCATAACGGTGGTGTGATCGGTTCGGCTCGTTCGGGCCATCCCCAAGTGACCAGCCAGGGTCGGCGTCTTCGGATTTCGGTAAGTTCTCGATATTGGCCTCTGTCGGCTTCTCACAGATAGTTATCGCCCGGCGCGCGCGGAGTGCCGTCCTTGATCCCCGATCAGATCCCGGACATTCGATCGACGGGACAGAAGCCTGGTTTTCCTTTGTGAACCTTCGACTTGGGCCTTGCCGCCGGAACAACTGCAGCCCCTTATCGCCCTCCCTCAAGCCAAGCTTTCGTTGCCACCACGCCGATAAGTTGTATTCTCTCTGCGCGGAGCGCGAGGGCCGCGGAGGATCAGGTTGGACTTTTCGGTCGCGGCGCCATCGCGCAACACACCAACCGCCGCCAGTACGGTTGTTCTGCAACAGGATCGTTGGGACGACTTCGGGTACAAGACCCAGTATCAACTCTACTACTTTGGGTCAGATGGTGCCACGTTGATCGGCAACATTAAAATTCTACGGAAAGATCAGAAAACTTCGCACCAAAGCGAGCTACCTGTCGGTCCGCTTGCGCCGTTGGCCGAGGAGTTTTGTTCGCTCGGTCAGTCCCTTGATTATTATGAACGGCTGGCCGAACTGCCGAGGGAGGTTCGGGACTAGATCCTTAAATTCTTTCGCGATGCGCTGGTCCACCCGGCTCAGGCCTCGCGGTGGTAGGGATAGGGGCAGAACGTTGCGGCGGCCATCGGCGTCGGTGACGACTTCGGGCGCGGCCTGGGAAGGGCGCTGAACCCCCTGACGCTCCTGATCAAGCAACTGCAAGGCAGCGCCATCAAGCCCGTCGAAATCGTGCCCGAGGAGCTGCCGGCCCTCGTCGGAAGGCATTGACCTCCGAAGCCGCTCATACCGCCAGCTTGTAGGGCGGTTCCAAGTCGGCTGGGTTGTTCAATCCAGCCGAATGCGGTCCATCGGAGCGGCGAGGAACCGAGAACCGTTTGTTTCGGTTGTTACGGATATTTCACTTGATGGGCGATGGCCCATTCCCCTATAAAGGGACCAAGATGGATGCGAACGGAGGAGGGGAGAACGATGGCCGAAGCCTGCATTGCTGACCTCACCCGCCGGCTTCCGACGCGCGAGGAAATAGACAGCGCTGCTGAGGCGGCGACTGCACTGGCTCACGCCCGCGAGGGCGATGGGCGGCTCGTCATGCTAGGCCCCGAGGGGGAGGAGCTTAGGATTGCACCGGCAATCGGCGATCTGCTGGTGGACCTGCTAGGCCACGTCGCGCGTGGGGACATGGTGACACTGGTTCCGACCGGGGCTCTGCTCACCACCCAACAGGCGGCGGACATCCTCAACGTCTCTCGCCCATTCCTCAGCAGCTTGCTCAAAAGCGGTGAGATACCGTTCATCCCGATCGGCTCGCATCGGCGCGTCATGCACGCGGACCTGATGGCGTACAAGGCTCGTCGTGATGCAGCTCGGAACGCCGCGCTCGATGAGCTGGCACGCCTTGGCCAGGAGTTTGACGCCGGGTGAAGCGCATCGCCGACCGCTTCGTTGTGGTGCTGGATGCGAACGTCCTGTTTCCGTTCAGGAAGCGGGACGTGCTCCTGCGCTTCTGCGAAGCGGGCCTGTTTCGTGCGCGGTGGAGCCCGCAGATACTCGATGAATGGACCCGGAGCCTTGTCGCTCTGAAGCCGGAGTTTGCCGCTAGCATCCAAGCCCAGCTTGCCGCGATGCATGCCGCGTTCCCTGAAGCGCTCGTGACGGGCCATGAGCCGTTGACCGCAGCTCTGGAGCTTCCCGATCCCGATGATCGCCACGTGCTGGCTGCGGCTATCCGCTGCGGTGCCCAGCACATTGTGACCGACAATCTCTCCGACTTTCCTGCAGCTGCTCTGGATGGCTTCGCGATCGAGGCGATCGACGCAGATGAGTTTTTGGCGCGAACCTTCGACCTTTACCCTACCGAAGCCCTCGCCACCCTGAACCTGATTCGCGAGGGATACCGGAAGCCGCCATTCACGCCATCGGAGTTCGTGATGGACCTGATGGCCAAGGGACTGCCCAAGCTCGCCTCTCGGATTGCGCCGTTGCGATCGCTGATGTGATGCACGGGTGCCCATGACAGAATGTCGCACGGCGCAGTGCGGACGGAGGTGCGAGTGTCACTTGTCCATTTTCGTCCACGGACGCGCATGGTCGAACACGGCGCGTTTTGATGGTAAGTTTGATGGTATTGGAAAATTTCGAAATGAGCTAATTATCTGATATTTAAGGTAAAATTTGACCTGATATCACTCCAGGTCCCCCAGCCAAAAATCTAATTAAAACTCAAAGTGTTGAGCGCTTACATTTCAAGCCAAGCCTCCGAATGCCCTTCGTGTAAGCGCTATGTAAGCGTAGCTGGCGGAACGCGCCCTTGTGCCGACGAAACTCGTTCGCACGGAGTGGCGGATGTTGTTGGCTGGGGCAGGGAGGAACGCATCAGCTCGCTGCTGGTTGAACTCTCATGCATGCTCTCTTAAGAGGGTGGCGCTAATTTTGCCTACAGCTAAGATTGTGTGGCAAAGGAGGAGCCGATGTTCGCCGTGAGACGCGGGATTGTCCGATGACGATTTTTGCGATTATGGCGCGCGAGGCGAACCCGTCGCTTCAGCAGGCTATCGATACTGTCTACAAGGACAAAAATTATCGCATAGCCGATCGGACGTGGTTGGTGTCGGATACGGCGACCGCAAAGCAGGTCACCGAGAAACTGGGTGTCAAGAAGGGCGGCATTACTGGGGTTGTCGTGATGCCCACCACCAATTCTTATTACGGCGTTGCTGCGACTGCAGTTTGGGATTGGCTGCGCGCTTCGATCGAGGCATCCAGTGATGGCTAGGCGTCCTGCTCCCCCCTCTCAACCAAGCAGATCAGAGGATGTGACACCTCGGGACTATCCCCAGACGACTCCGCCTCCGTACTCTGCGCACGGACATGACTTTACTTTACAGTGTATTGTGGAGATTCAGCGTACTGTCGGTGAGATGAATGCAAAACTCGATAGAGTTGTGCAAGATGTTCAATCTCACGGAACAAAAATATCAGGTATATCGGAAAAAATAACTTTCTTTCTTGGTGGGGCTGCTGTTGTCGGGGCTCTTGTTGGCGGTGGGATAGCGCTTCTATTCAAGTTGCCTTGGGATCGTTTGGTCGCTCCAAGTCCCACTCCTCCCGCAGTTGTGGCATCTCCACCCCCGGTTTTGCCGCCGACGGCCCTCCCTCAACGCCTCGGTGATAGGGCGGCTTTGTCGTGCCTTACATTTCCCGCCAGCGGGGAAAGGCGGGCATAGAAGATCGTCACGTCAGACCCCCCTCACCCTTGCGGCTCGTGCCTCTCGGACGACGTTCACCACATCCCCGCGCGTCTCCCTCCACCATGCCTTGATCGTGGCCAGCGAAAGCTGCTGGATCTGTTCCGCGGTCAAGTTGGCTCCCTTCGCGTCGATCTGGAAGACGGGAGACAATGAAGCCGTGATGCTGCCCAATGCGGACGCGCGCCGTCCGCCGTTGAAGGTGTGCCGCGGATCATCCCGGCGCAGCACCTCCTCCTCGAGCTCCAGCACCGCCGGCCGCTCGCGCGGGCCCAAGCCCATGATGCCGCCGGTGTGGAAGCGGGGCGCATCGAGAAAGGCCGATACGGGCACGTCGCGGACAAAGGTGGGATTGCGCCCAACGATGCCACCGGAGTGGAAGCCGAAGGTGGGCACCGCCATGGGGCCGGCGCCGCCGGTGACGTAGGAGAGGGAGCCGCCACTGGTGGTGCCACCGAAACCGAGCATCCCCATCAGGCCCATCGCCGACTGCTGAAAGGCGAGCCGGGCGAGGTCGGCAATCATGCTGTCCACCAGGTCGGAGAAATTGCCCTTGCCCGTCTTCACGAAGTCGACGAAGGCGTTCTCCATGCTGGAGAACATGGAGGTTGTGAACTCCGCCGTCTGTTTCGACAGGCTGCCGACGCGCTTCTGGTAGTCCAGCGTCGCCAGCGAGACGCCGGCGAGCGCGTCATTCGACCGCTCTAGGCTCTTCCGGTACTCCTCTATGCGTGAGTTGCTCAGCGTCTCCGCCGCCTTCGCCGAGGCTCTGGCAAAGGTATCCTGACTGATGGCGCCCTTCACGAGGAGGGTATTCAGGTCGCCGATTTGCTCCGCATATTTCTCCGCTGCGGTGCGGGTATCGTCCCACACCCTTTGTGCGTCGCGGGCGAGTTCGTCGGAGGCCTGCTTGGCATCGCGCTCCGCCTCGCGGGCACGCTTCTCGGCCTCCTTGGCGGCCTGCTCTCGGTCGTACTTGTTGCCGGCGAGGAGATATACCTCCGAACGCTGGTCCAGCGTGGCGCCTGCCCCGAGCTCGCGCATGGCCTTGTCGATCGCCTTCGCCCGGTCATTGCCAACGACCGCTAGATCCTCCTTGAGGCGGGCAATCACCTTCGCCGCGTTCTCGGCATCCTTCTGCAGCTTGTCGAGGCCGATCCTGCTGAAGTCGGTAACGTCAGCGGTGCCAGAAAGCGCGCGAAGGGCCGAATCGAGCTGCGTCATGCCGGTCGCCGCCTTTAGGCCGCTGTCCATCATGCCGAGGAGCTTGGCCGCCGCCTCGGTGAGCGCGGGGTTCCCGAGGGCGACGGTCGCCACGCCATTCTCCAGCACGCGCCAGGCGGCCGGATCCTTGGCGCTCACCTGAAACCGCTGGATCTCCGCCGTGAAGGCGGCGAACTCCGAACGTGCGCCCGCGAACACGTCGCGCCCGATGGGGTCGTTCGGCAGGAGCGAGAAATTCGCCGCACTCCGCATGAAGCTGTTGGTGAGGGTGTCCAACTGCTTCTGCAGGTCGGCAAGCCCCTGCATCGCCTTGACCGTGGTCGCCGCCTTGGACGCGCTTTCCCATCGGGTCGCCGCGCCGGTGGCCTCCTCATAGGAGCCCGTCACCAGCTTGATGAGGCGATCATGCTCCTTGAGCTGGTCCTCCAGCGATTTCGAGGAGCCGACCAAGGCGTCATAGGCATAGGTGCCGCCGACATACAGGGCGGTGAATCCGGCGAGGACCGCCGTCGTCGGGTTGACGAGGGAGAGGAGTGCCTGCCCAACGCCCCCAATGATCGTTTTCAGCCCGCGATCGCCCATGAGGCCGCTGATCTGGGATCCCTGCTGCAACATCACCGTGAAGGGCGACTGCCCGCCGGCGAGGGACACGGCGATGTCCTGCAACTGGGCGGAGAGGTTCGTCACCTCATAGCTCGCCAGCTTGGACATGGAGCCGACGGACCCGACCGCGCGGCCAAGGCCGGTGTAGGCGATCAGTTGCTGATCGAGAATTGGCGCCTGCGAGGCGTACCGCTTGTTGAGCTCTTCGATCGTCGGCACCAGCGAGACAAAGCCTTGCTTGGCGAGAACCGCGGCGTCGGCGGTGAGCCCATACTTCCGATACACGCCCTCCAGCATCACCGCGGCCCGATCGAGGCCCATGCCGGCGTCCACGGCGCGCCCGACGTTGCGAACGACCTGTTCGAACCTCGCGGCGCTGGAATAGCCCTCGATCAGCTGCCGGCTGAGCTTTGCCGTGGCGTCGCCGGCGGACTGGGTCGCCGCGTCCATCTGGGCAAGGGCGGCTCCCATGGCCCGGGACGATGTAATTCCGCGCTGGTCGGCCGCCACCTTGTCCGCCATGCCGCGGGTGTAGCTGCTGGCATCCATCTCGGCGGACACGCGGAGGCTGGAGAGCGAGACGACCATTATTTGGGTCCCCCTTGCTGCTGCCGCGGATTCCAACCCTCGATTTGCCGGACTTCATCGGGATCGAGCACCTTGGTCTCGATCGCAATTTTGTGGGCATTCCAGCGGGTTTCCGGATCCCCGCGGAGGAAGCCGGAGAGGTCGAGTTCCAGTTCATAGGGCCCGCCGGCCGGGAACACGGAACGGGCGAACTCCGCCTCGATCTTCCGAGCCCATGGCGCGAGGCCGAAGGTGGCGAACCACAAGCCGGCCTGCGCCGCATTCGTGAAGGTGTTGTTTTCGTAGGCCTGCACGATCGGCGGCGGCACCTGGAACAGGCGGCATAGCTCGATCACGCTGAATTTGCGGGTTTCGAGGAGCTCGGCGTCGTCCGGCGAGACCTGCGACGGATACCACTTCGCGTCGCGGTCCAAGAGCAGCGGCTTGCCGCCGTTGGCAGCGCCGAAGTGGTTTGCGTCAAGGAACGACTTGAGCCGCTTGTACTGGTCGCCCTTCAGTTCTCCCGCGACCGAATAGGCGCCGCTCGGGAAGGCGCCATTCTGCAGGAAATTCGTCGCAAGCTGGTTCGCCGCCCGGACGCCGGCCACCGTGTCCGCCGCGCGGGAGAGGCGCGAGCGGCCGATTTTGCCGTCATCCGTTCGGTCCCTGAGGTGCAGCACCTCGCCCTCAAGGTGCCTGCGGGTGTTTCCGCGCCCGTCCGACACGTCGTAGGCCAGGCGGCCGCTGGACAGTTCGGCGACCGAAACGAATCCCCACGGGATGTAGCGGAAGCCGGAGAGCTGACCGTTGCCGGCCCGTTCGACCACGGCGAGGCCGTTGCCGGTGAGGAGGGTGGACGCCACCAGGTGCTCGACGAAATCGGGCCACGTCTGTTGCGCGTTGACACCGCCGCGGACCAGCTTGTTCAGCGGGTGGGCGGGCACCTCGGTGCGCGTGCCCTCGCCATCGCGGCGATATACCAGCGCGGGCACATAGGCGAGCGCGGTGGCAATCGCGTTGACGCAGGCGAGGACAGCGGAGAGGTTTTCTGCCGCCCGAGCTGACATGCCGGCGTGGGCGCCAATTCCCGGCGCGAGCGCGTCCCAGCTGGGATCACGAAGGGAGCGCTTCTCATAGCCGGCCCAACCGGCGACGCGATCAAAGAGGCCCATCAAATCCCCTCCAGCCGGCGAGGATCAGCGCGCGGCGGCGGCGCGCCCGGTCGGTTGCATCGCGGCTGCGGAGGGCAATCTCTGTGCCCTCATAGGCGGGCCATGCCTGCACCACCGAGATTTCGGCCAAATCCACCGAGCGCAGGGTTCGATGCGTGCCTCGCCAGGTGTCGCCCCCTTTCGGCACCTGGAAGCCGAAACTCATGCCGCCGAGGTCGCCCCGCTCTGCCAAGGTGAGCACATCCCGCCCGGCCTGCGTGTCGGGGATATCGAGGGAGAAGGAGAGGCCGCGAGCATCCTCGGCGAGGCGGAGCGTGCCGCTCTTGGTCCGCCCCAGCACCTTCCCGGTGTCGTGATCGAGGAGGGCCAGGATATCGCCCCCCAACGCGCGGAAGGCGCCCGGGGCGATGGTCTCGATGAAGCCGCCAACGCGGGCCTCGGTATTGAAAACCGCGGCGTAACCCTCAAGGCGGCGTCCGGCGGCGCGGACTTCGGTGAAGGCGCGCCGCTCGATGTTCGCGCGGTCCATGGTGCGTCAGGCCGACGGCATGGCGACGAAGGAAACGCCTGCCAAGTCTTCGACGCTGCAGAAGGCTTTGGGGTGCCGAAGCGCCACATCAACCGTCGCCATCGCCCGGATCGAAATATTGCCCTTGGAATAGGCCGCGCTCTCATACGGATTCACGAGAATATCGATCTCGGACCAGATGCCGATCAACATCTCGGACCAGTCGGCGACAATTAGGCCGTGCTCGTTGCCGGCGCCGAGGTTGGTAGGCACGAGGTTGGAAAAAGTCACCGGCAGGGAATGGAAAATCGCGGGGATGTCGATGGGCTGGCCGATACCATCGCGCGCCAGATTCGCCGCTTTGCGGACGCCGCCAGTCGTCAGAACGGCTCGGTTCTGGCCGACGTTCTCCGCATCGAGCTTTGCGATGGCGTCCGCCACGGCAGTGAAAAGAGATTCCGGAGACGCCGAGGTCTGGATCCCGGAGGTGGAAAGAACCCCATGAGGCTCATTGGCCCCGCCACCCTTGATCGCCGCGCGGTCGATGGCGAGGGCGAGATTCCGCGCCAGCATCTGACGGAGCAGCGCCTCCACATCGGGGGAAGCCTGCAGCAGCATGTTGCGGGAGAACTCGCTCAATGCGCCGGCGTGCTTCGGGGCGAGCGTCACGCTGTCGAAGTCAGCATCGTCGGCGGTGAGCGCGGAATTCTCGGCCACCCAGCCGACGGCCGGACTGTCGGTCTCCCGAGGGATGCTGAGGTTGCCGACAAGACTATTGAGCACCCGGGCGCCGAGGCCGCGCACCACTGAGGCGGCGGTGAGGGCGCTGATGTATTGGTCGGGCCGGTGGTCGGTGGGCACCAGTTCGGAGCCGGTGCTGGTGGTGAGCACGCGGGTCTCGAACACTTCGGTGGGAAGAAAGACGCCCTGGGCCGGACGGCCGGAGCGCTTCGCCAGTTCCGCCTGCATTTCCCGCTCGAAACCCCAATCAACGCCGATGCCGGCGGCGCCGGCAAGCGCGCGGGTGACGCGGAACTTGCTGCGAATTTCCGTCTCCAACTTCGGATCGCCGTTGATGGGGCGGCCGGGCTCGGCGCGGTCGGCAGCGTCGATCTTCTTCGCGCGCTCGATCTTCGTATCGAGGTCACGGAGCTCGAGCTCAGCGGCGGTAAAGGCGGCATCGTCGTCTTTGCCGTGCGCTTCATTCATGCGGGCGACGACCGCCGCCCGCTTCTCAATGAGGTCATTGGTCGTCATGGATAAGGGTCCTTCAAGGGCTGGGCGCGCCATCTCGGCGGGCCACCACCGGCTAGGCCGGCGATCTGGGGTTAGGGTGAGAAGGAACCGGCGCCCTCCGCGGCGCCAAGGCGGGCGAGTGCATCGGCGACGACGCGCCCGACCGCGATCCACAGGAAGTGCGGCGAGGCCTCGATCACGCTTTGCAGGTCGTCCGCTTCCGCCGCGGGAAAGACGAGCCGCGCTGCGACTTCAGTCCCGCCGGGCGCGAGAATTTCGACGGTGAGGAGCATTCCGTTCAGCGCGGCGATGATCGCATCGGGGGGAGTGTGTTTGTAGCCCGCCAGGCGCTCCAGGATGCCGTCGACATGAGCTTCGACGGTCGCGTGGGCGGTCGAGACCTGGATCCCGTAACGAACGAGGGTCCCGATCACCGCGAGCCGGGCCACGTCCACCAGTGAAAAGCGCCGCCATGCACCATCGGCGCGCTCGCCGTCGCTGTGAAGTGAAGGCAAGACACGCCCCCTCCAACACGCCGGACGAACCGGCATTCGGCCGGTGAAAGCTCAACCGGCCTTGTGGGCTCCGAACGGGTTCGCCGCCATTCCCACCACCACGCTCGATCCGCCCCGCAGTGCGGCGTCTCCTGCGGTCCCCGCGCTTATCGGGTCCGGGTCCCCATCACGTCGATCGCCTATGCTGTCTCAGCAGGAAGGGTCGACGTCATTTCGGCGATTGCCTGGAACTCTGTCAGGAACTCGGGGCGCGCCTGTGCCAGGTAGCGAACGACCCGCCCGTTCCTGAGCAACTTTGCCAGATAGCCTTTGACGACCGTAAGCTGCAGATGTTCCTCGCCATAGGAGTCCTGGATGGAGGTGATCGCTTCGTGGAGGCGCGCGAGTTCCCGTTCCATCCGCGCCATGGCCTCGGTCGTGATCCCTTTTATCTGCTTGGGTTTCTTCGGATCGAGGAGCTGTGACTGCGGCGTGCTCGCAAGAATGGCCGACGCATAAGCGGACGAGTAGTTGTTGGCATTGACGAGAAGTTCAGCGGCCTCGATCTGGCGTATCGCCTTGAGCTTGCGCAAGGTGTCGAAGACGACCATCGGGCACGGCTTGTCCTTCAGGAGCGCGGAAGCTTCCTCGCAGATGCCATCGAGCATGCGGGCTTTACGCTGCACGGACTGCGCCTTCACATTTAGCGCCTTTGCGATCTTTTCCCCCGGCACCCCGCGCTCGATGGCACGCAGAATCATCTTGTGTTCTTGCACCGGGGACAGCCTGCTGATCCGCTTGTTGTAGGTAAACGCTTCGTCGTCGGTCGAGACAAGGCATTCAACCTCGTTGAAACCGAGGTCTTTCAGGATTTCGATCCTGAGATGGCCGTCGAGGAGCAGGAACACTCCGGGCTGTTTCGGGTCTCGGGCCACAACAGGGGGCTCGACCAATCCCACCTCGCGGATAGAGGCCGTGATCTGAAGGTATTTCTGGCTGGCCTTGACGGTCTTGCGCTGCGCGTGGACGGGCAGGATCGCGTTGATGGGGAGCCGAACGCAGTCGTCCTCGCACGCAAAGAGGACTTGCTGAGGGCGCGAGCGTTGTTCACGTTTCATCCGGCAACCCTCGCGTGCAGGCGTTGCTCGAGCCAGCCCGGCATGGTGTCCAAGCCTTCGGCGCGCAGCAGGGTTAGAAAATGCGCGTCCTGGTGCAACGTGCGGAACGCCTCGATCAGAAAAAGGAGGTGGCCCTGCGTGATCTCTGCTTTCTTGATCATCATTTTCTGGCGTTCGGCTTGCTGCAGATAAGCCCGGACCAGGGCGTCGCTGGTGAGCGGTCGCGCGCTTTGTTTGCGCGGACCGAACGGATTTTCGTCAATGCGGCGCCCCTGCTGCTTCCGCCGCTGTAGCAGACGACGCACCGCCGCGAGCTTTTTTCCCCGCAGTTTCTTCTCGGTATACGCATCCGTCAGGGCCCGCTGGGCGCCCTCATCGTCGGTGCGCGCGATCTGGACGGCGAGGTAGAGCGGCATCATTCCCGACTCGACCGCGGACACGAGCCGCTCCTCTCCGCGTTCCAACAAGCCGGCGATCATGTTGACGTATTCGGGGGTGACTCCGATTTTCTCGCTGATCTGGCGATCGTTGTAGCCGCGCTGGCGCAGTGCCCCGATATCCCTCATGAGGTCGATGGCCCGATGCTGCCGGCGGGCGCAGTTCTCAACCAGACTCATGACGAGACAGTCCTGCTCGTCCGCATCGATCACAATGGCAGGGATGTAGCTCTGTTTGAGCTCGGTGAAGGCTTCAAGCCGGCCCTGGCCGCAGACGAGGTCGTATTGCGCCGGATCGGTGTTGGGGCGTCGGCTCACGGTGATGGGTCGCTTCAGCCCGACGTGCGCGATGCTCTCAACGATCTCCTCGAAGTTGCGCCTGTTGCGGGCGCGTGGGTTCAAGACCCGGATGCGGTCCGTAGGAATGAGCGTGACCTGCTTGTGAGCGGCGGCGTTGAGTTCCTCCGGCATCATGCCGCCTCCGAGAATTTGGCTCGACCCGCAAGCGCGTAGAAAAAGTCGAGTGTGCCAAAGCGGTAGGCATCGAGAGACAGCCCGTTTTCGCGGCCGAGGCGCAGGCGCGGCAAGGACATGTCGATGCTGGGCAGCAGATAGTAGTCGAGCGGGACCGCGTTCGCCTCGTTCATACGGACCGCGATCGTGATGTCCGGCATAAGTCCGGTGTCGAGGCGGATACGCCAGCGCAGTGTCCCGCTCGGCATCTCCTGACACCGTGCGAGGACAACGGATGTCGTGAATTCACCATTGATGGTCAGCAGGTCGCTATTGCCGTCCTGGACGACCGTCCCGCCTGTGCTCGCGACACCGGCGATGATGTCGGAGACGATTTGCGGGTGCATACGGCGCAGGGCACGATTGGTTTCGATGTAGCGATAGTCCCGGTCCGGTTGGTAACCGATCAAGGCATACGCGCGCAGCAGGCTCCCGAAGCGTTGGCGATAGGCGCTCGACGACGGCATCTCTTCGCGTTCGTCGATGACCAGTCCCGAAAGCGCCCCCTCCTCGCCGAGCAGCGTGCGCAGCAAGGCCAGCAGCTCCTCATCCGAATAGTGGCGGCTACGTGCGTCGACGATGGCCCGAGCCCGTTCGAAGAGAGCCCGTTCGACGATGGATGGGTAGGCGCCTTCCGCGCGGATCCACATCTCGCGAGGGTTCACGACGCGGTGCTGCTTCAGCTTGAATGACACCTTGTTGAAGACATTGTTGCCAATGTACTTCTCGTTGGTGAGAACCTGATGCACCGCGGCACGTGTCCATCGGCGCCCGAGATCGGTAGCCAGGCCCTCGACATTCAACTGATCGGCGATATCCCGCTCGAGGCGCCCTTCCTCGACGAACATCCGGTACATGCGGCGAACGACGTCGATCTCTTCGGGCGGCCCCAGAGCCAGGACCACCCGGTCCGTCTGAAGGCTCTTGCGATCGCCGCGCCCGAGATCGCCCTTGGTATTTCCATGCTCGTCGATCAGCACGCGCCGCAAGCCGTACCCTGGCGCGCCACCTTGGCGAAACCCGAGCTCGACGAGGCGGCACTGGCCGGCGAAGACCTTGACCGACAGATCGCGGCTGTATTCGCCGGCCATGACCCGCTTCACGGTCTTCAGCAGATTGGAGCCGATACTCCCGTCGTTGTCGAATTGCTCGGCGCAATAGTGCACGCGGATTCCGGCGCGCGAGCAGACATGCTCATGGTAGGCGCCTTCGTCCGCATCCTGGAACCGACCCCAGCGGCTCACATCGTAGACGAGGATGGATGTGAAATCCGCATGGCGCGAATTGACGTCGGCCATCAGGCGCTGGAGCGCCTCCCTCCCGTCGAGGCGCAAGCCGCTGCGACCGGAATCCTCGTAGACGCGCAATATCTTCAGGCCACGATCGGTCGCGTATTTGCGGATGACGTCGAGCTGGTTGGCGGTGGAATATTTTTGATGGTCCGTTGACATCCGGACATAGGCGACGGCGGCAAACTGCCTGGAGGCGTCATCCGGTCCCGAAGACCTATTGTCCGTGTGTCGCCCCTTCACCGTTCGCACCCCGCGACAGTCCTGGCGCAACGTCCCCGCCGCAACGCCTCCGGTTCAAGCTTCCCTGATTTTTAAGGCCAGGGAGGGCGGAATGTCGTTTCCGAAAAGGGGCAAGTTCTTTCCGGATGGGAATGGGGGTAGCGTTGGATTGCCGGGCGAGCGGATCTTCGCCAGCGAAGTGGCGGCCGCTCTGCACCGGGCGCTCGGCCCGACCCATGCCGGTATCAAGACCGTTGCCGCATGGACCGGTGCGAATGAGAGAACGGTGAAGAACTGGTTTGCGGGGCGTTACGGCCCCAGCGGAGACCACCTCGCAGCCCTCGTTCAGCATTCCGATGAGGTGCTGATTGCCTTCCTGGCGCTGGCTGGCCGTCAGGAGCTTATGGTGGCGATCAAGCTGGCCGCGGCCGAACAGGCGGTCATGGAAGTGCTGATCGCTCTGCGGGCCCTGGCGCAGGATCGCGAGGATAGGCACATGGACTCGGCCGACACCCCTGCTCCTGCAGGCGGACTACCAAACATTCCGCACACTTTCTAGTGTCCGGTATGCCAGCAGATAGAGGGAAGCCTATGAAGATCGGTGCCCGGGATGCCTTTGAGAACAGGTACATGGCTCGCGCCGCCGTCTCACCCCGCCAGATGCGCGATCAGCAGCCGGGAGAGCGCTTCCGGCTGTTCCACGCAGGGGATGTGCGAGGCATCGGCGATCACCTCCAGCCGCGCGCCGGGGATGGCCGCCCTCATGGCCTCGGCGGAGGCCGGGGAGGTGGCGGGGTCCTTGTCGCCCACCACGACCAGCGTCGGTGCGGAGATGCTGCCGGCGGAGGCGGTGAGGTCGGCGTCGCGGACGGCCATGGCGCAGCCGACGTAGCCCTCCAAAGTGGTGCGGGCCACCATGTTGACGTAGCCGCGGACGATGTGGGGCACGCGTTCGCGGAAGCCATCGGTGAACCAGCGGGCCATTACGCCGGGGGCGATGGCGGCGAGGCCGTCGCGGCGGATGCCGGCGAGGCGCTCGTTCCATACCGAGGCGGGGCCGATCTGCATGGCGGTGTCGCACAGAACGAGCCGATCCACCCGCGTCGGCGCATGGGCCGCCAGATGCTGGGCCACCATGCCGCCGATGGAGAGGCCGCAGACATGCGCCTTCTCGATGCCCAGCCCATCGAGCAGCCCCAGCGCATCCCCGGCCAGGGCGGCGATGGAATAGCCGGTGTTCTCGTCGGGCAGTGGTGCGGAGTCGGAGAGGCCGTGGCCGCGCATGTCGTAGCGCAGCACGCGAAAGCGGGCAGTGAGCGCCGGCATCACCGCGTCCCACACGAGGAAATTGGTGCCGAGCGAATTGGCGAGCAGCAGGACCGGCGCGCCCTCCGCCCCTTCGAGCGCGTAGTGGGTGGTGCGGCCGTCGACGGCGATAAAGGGCATCCGGGTCTCCTGTGGAAGATCACACGGTGGCGATGGGGGTGACGGGAGAGCCCACCGCGCCGGGCAGGCGCAAAGGAGGGGCGGTGAGGAGGAAGCGGCTGCGCTCGGCGGCGCGCAGGTGGGCGGCGAGGTCGGCGAGCCACCACAATTCGCCCAGCGGCACGCCGAGCCGGAACAGGCAATGGTGGTGCAGCGGCATGGCCGCCTGGGTCGTCGCGGCGAGGCGCTTCGCCGGCAGATGCTCCACCGCATAATTATCGGCAACAAGGGCCGAGATGCGGCTGTCCGAAATCCATTGCAGCAGGCGTGCGTCGCGGCCGTCGAGGGCGGCGCAGCTTTTGCCGAGGATGGCGCCGTCGGGGGTGCCATCCATCTCCATCACGACCTGCGTGAAGCCGGTGTAGAGGCACAAGATGTCGCCCTCCTCCACCGTTACGGCCTGCGCGTCCATGGCGCGCATGAGATCGTCATAGCCGACGAGGTGGCGCTCCCGGCCGAAGAGCGCGAGGAGATCCACCAGCACGCCGCGGCCCTGCACGCCGTGGACGGCGGCATTGTGGATGCCCAGCCGGTGCGCGCCGGAGGCGATGCCGCGCGCCTCGGCGTCGCGCGGGCCGACGATGTCGGCGCCGGCGCGGAAGCCGTTGTAATAGACCGGCTCGGGCCGGCCGTCCCCGCTCACGTCGAACAGCGCCCCCACATGGGCGAAGCTGTCCCACTGCGTGGAGTATTGCAGGCAGATCTCCACCTTGTCGTCGCTCACCACGTCCACGAGGCTGGCGTCTTCCGCGCAGAGCATGGCGTTGAAGCGCGGCGCCTCCTCAGTGCCGGTGGGCGTCAGCACGGGGGGAAGGCGGCGCGGGTTCAGCACGTTGCCGCCGGGCCGGTCGAGGGGCAGGCTGAGGCAGAAGGTGCGGCCCTCCTTCACCTCGGCCACGGCGGCGCGCACCTTGTCCGGGGTGATGAGGTTGAGGCGGCCGAGTTCGTCGTCCGGGCCGAAATCGCCCCAGGTGGAGCCTTCCGGCCGGCGGGCCCAGCGGGGATTGGACGGCATGGAAGTCTCCGTTGGGGTGAAGCCAGGGCGGCGCCGGAGCGAAGCTGCCGGTGCCAATGCGCTCAGACCGCGCCCTTGCCCACCGTGATGCCGCCGCAGACCGGCAGTGTCTGGCCGGTGATAAAGCCGGCCTCGTCCGAGAGGAAGAACGAAACCGCCTGCGCCACATCCTCCGGCGTGCCGATGCGACCCACGGGGATGGCCTCCACGATGGCGCGGGTGCGTGGCGCGTCGGGCGGGTTGGCGGCGGTGAAGAGGGGGGTGGCGATAGGGCCGGGCGCCACGGCATTCACGGTGATGCCGTCCTTGCCCAGTTCCAGCGCCCAGGTGCGGGTGGCGCCGAGCAGCCCCGCCTTGCTGGCGGCATAGGCGGTGCGCAATTCCTTGCCGTAGGCGGCGCGGCTCGACACGTTGACGATGCGCCCGAAGCGCGCCGCCCGCATGCCCGCGAGGAGCGCCTGCGTGGCCTGGATGGCGACGCCGAGATTGAGCCGCATGACGGCGGCGAAATCCGCGCCGGTGGTGTCGTCGAGGCTCGCCGGCCGCACCATGCCCACATTGTTGACGAGGCGGGTGACGGGGCCGTGCGCGAGGGCCTCCGCAAGGGCGGCGGCGGTCGCCGCCTCGTCCATGAGATTGACGGGAACGAAACGGGCGTCGAGGTCGGCGGGGGGCGGCTCACGGTCCAGCACCACCACGGCGCGGCCGGCGGCCAGCTCCTGCCGCGCCACCGCGAGGCCGATGCCACCGGCGCCGCCGGTGACGAGGGTGCGCGGGCTCATTTCGCCTCCGGCAGATAGCAGACGCTGTCCACATAGGCTTTACGCCAGCGCTGGATCTGGACGCGCTCGAACAGGCCGGCGGTGAAGAAGGGATCTGATGCGATGAAGGCTTCCGCCTCCGCCCGCGTCTCCAGCGCCACCACATAGAGCCCGCCGCCAGCGGCGTTGCCGTCATCATCCAGCTTGGCGCCGCAGGCGAGCAGCAGGTGCTTGTGCGCATCGAGGAAGGCGAGGTGGGTGTCGCGCACCTGCGTGCGCAGGTCCAGCGTGCCGGGCTTGTCGAAGGTCTCGATCATGTAGGGCATGCGGCGGTCTTTCGGGCGCGGCTTCAGATGGCGGAGGGGTGGCGCGCCAGCGGCGTCACCTTGATGTCCATGAAGGGGAAGAGCGGGAGGGAGGAGAGGAGCGTGTGCAGTTCGTCTACGCTCTCAACGTCGAAGATGGAGACGTTGGCGTAGCGGCCGGCGATGCGCCAGAGGTGCACCCACTTGCCCTGCCGCTGGAGATCCTGCGCATAGGCCTTCTCCGCCGCCTTGATGGCGTCCGCCTTCTCGGCCGGAAAGTCGTGGGGAATGTTCACCTGCATCTCGACATGGAACAGCATGGTCTTCGCCTTCTGGACGGCACAAAGCTGAGGAAAGACCCCGGGCGCCCGCGCTGCAAGTGCGCGCAGGCGCCCGAGGGCGCGCCGAAACCGGGGAGGAGACGGCCCGGCGCGCGCGAGACTACTTCTTCACCAGCGGGCAGGTGCTGTCGCTGAGCGGCTGGAAGGCTTCGTCGCCCGGGATCACGCGGACGATCTCATAATAGTCCCACGGGCCCTTGGACTCCTTCGGCGACTTCACCTTGGCGAGATACATGTCGTGCACCATGCGGCCGTCGGGACGGATCTTGCCGTTCTTGGCGAACATGTCGTCGATGGGCAGCTCCCGCATCTTGGCGATCACCTTCTCGCCCTCGTCGGTGCCGGCGGCCTCGGCGGCCTTCAGATAGTGCAGCACCGAGGAATAGACGCCGGCATGCACCATGGTGGGCATCTTGCCGTTCATGCGCTGGGCGAAGCGCTTGGAGAAGGCGCGGGTCTTGTCGTCCGTGTCCCAGTAGAAGCCGGTGGTCAGCACCATGCCCTGCGCGGCTTCAAGGCCCACCGAGTGGATGTCGGTGAGGAACAGCAGCAGCGCCGCCAGCGTCTGGCCGCCCTGGGTGATGCCGAACTCGCGCGCCTGCTTGATGGTGTTGATGGTGTCGGAGCCGGCGTTCGCCATGGCGATGATCTTGGCGCCGGACGCCTGCGCCTGGAGCAGGTAGGACGAGACGTCGGACGTGCCGAAGGGATGGGCCACCGAGCCCTTCACCGTGCCGCCCTTCTCCTTCACGATCTTGGCCACCTGGTTTTCCAGGTCGTGGCCGAAGGTGTAGTCGGCGGTGATGAAGTACCAGGTCTTGAAGCCTTCGCTCACCAGCGCGTTGCCGGTGCCGGCGGCCAGCGAATAGACGTCATAGGTCCAGTGCAGGCCGGTGGGCGAGCAGGCCTTGTTGGTCAGCGACATGGATGCCGCGCCGGAATTGATGTCGACCTTGCCCTTCTCCTTGGCCACCTCGCGCACCGCGAGCGCCGCCACGGAGCCGTTGATGTCGAAGATGGCGTCCACGTCCTGCGTGTCATACCACTTGCGGGCGGTGGCGGAGGCGATGTCGGCCTTGTTCTGGTGGTCGGCGGAGACCAGCTCGACCGGCTTGCCGTTGATGGGCTTGCCGAAGTCCTCGATGGCCATCTTCGCGGCTTCCACCGAGCCCGCGCCGGCGAGGTCCGAATAGGCCCCGGACATGTCGGTGAGCACGCCGATCTTCACGCCGCCGCCGGCATACTGGGCGGCCGCGGGGCCTGCCATCATGGCGCTGGCGAGGAGCGCGGCTGCGAAGGGCGCCGCGAGGGCCTTGGTCTTCATGTTTCCTCCTTGGGGGTGAAAGGCGCGCCGGTCAGGGCGTCTGGATGGCTAGGCGCGACAGGGCTCCCACCGGATTCTGCGGGCCAAAGGGGCCCGAGGTGCCGGCCGGCAGAAGCGGGGCGTCATTGCGAATGAGGGCTTCCGCCACGGCGTACGTCCGGATCAGAATTTGTGCGAATAGCGAACTTTTATGCGCCAATTCGTACGGCGCAGGCGCCTCCAGCGTCAAGCAGATTCCATGCTGCACCTGCTAACGAAAGCTTGGTTTTTGAATGCTTCTTGTTCTGACGTCTCGCGTCTCGGCGATCTCACTGATGGCGCCGGGCTGGAGATTGCCGAGCATGCTTGCCTTCCATTTTTGTTCGCATTACGAACTAATAATGTCGTCTACGCACGGAAGGGGCACTTAATGACCGAAGGCCGGAGCGGTCCCGTCACCTTGGTGGGCGGTGGCAGCATGGGGGTGGGCTGGGCCATCGTGTTCGCCCGGGCGGGGCTCGAGGTGCGGGTCCACGACGCCTCCGCGGACGTGCGCCGTGGGGTTCTGCCCGCCGTGGCCGAGCGCCTCGCCGCGCTCGCGGCGCATGGTCTCCTCGACGAAGCGCCACGGGACGTGATGGTCCGGGTGAGGGTGGTCGATACTCTCGCCGATGCGCTCGACGGCGCCGTTCATGTGCAGGAGAGCGTGCCCGAACGGCTCGACCTGAAGAGGGAGCTGTTCCGCGCCATGGACGAGATGGCGCCGCCCGATGCGGTGCTGGCCAGCTCCACCTCCTCGCTGCCGGCCTCCGAATTCGCGGAGGATCTTCCCGGCCGTGCACGCTGTCTTGTCGCCCACCCGGCCAATCCGCCCCATCTCCTGCCCATCGTGGAGATCGTGCCGGCGCCCTTCACCGATCCCGCCGCCGCCGAACGCACCCGCGCGCTGATGGCGCGCGCCGGGCAGGTGCCGGTGGTGCTGAAGCGCGAGGTCAACGGCTTCATCTACAATCGCCTGCAGGGCGCCGTGCTGCGCGAAGCCTACTGGATGCTGGAACAGGGCATCGCCGACGTGGCCGACATCGACCGGGTGATGACGTCCGGCCTGGGGCTTCGCTGGTCCATCGTCGGGCCGTTCGAGACGTCGGATCTCAATTATCGCGGCGGCCTCGCCGAGCACGCCCGCCGGATGGGCGAGCGCTACCGGCAGATGGGGGCCGAGCGCGGCCAGCCGGAAGGGTGGAGCGAGGCCCTCGTCGCCCATGCCACGGCCGAGCGGCGGGCGCTGCTGCCGCTGGAGGACTGGGAGGCCCGCGTCGCCTGGCGCGACGAGCGCCTGATGGCGGCCCGCGGGGCGGAACACAAGGCGGCTGGGCAGGCCAACGTCGCCCCCTATAATGCGCCGGCAGGATCGACCGCCGCCGGCGGGGAGGGCGCATGACGACGGGCGAGGTGCTGGAGCGCGCCGGAGGGGCGGGCGAGGACAAGGACTATGTCCAGTCCCTCGTGCGCGGCCTCGAGGTGATCCGCGCCTTCAGCCAGTACAAGCCCCGCATGACGCTCAGCGAGGTGGCCCAGCACACCGGCCTGACCCGCGCCGCCGCCCGCCGCTTCCTGCTCACTCTGGTGCGCGAGGGCTATGCGGAGACGGATGGAAAGCTCTTCGCCTTGCGCCCCAAGGTGCTGGAGCTGGGCTTCGCCTACCTGTCCTCCCTGCCCATGTGGGAGGTGGCGCAGCCTGTCATGCGCGACGTGGTGAACACGCTGCAGGAATCCTGCTCCCTCTCGGTGCTGGACGGGGACGACATCGTCTATGTGGCCCGCGTGCCCACGGCGCGGGTGATGACCATCGGCCTGTCCATCGGCTCGCGCCTGCCGGCCTTCTGCAGCTCCATGGGCCGGGTGCTGCTCTCCGGCCTACCCCCCGCCGAACTCGCGGTGTTCTACGACCGGGTGCGGATCGAGAAGCGCACGCCCCGGACGGTCGCCACCATGGTGGCACTGAAGGAGGCGGTGGAGAATGTGCGCCGGCAGGGCTGGGCGCTGGTGGACCAGGAGCTGGAACTCGGCCTGCGCTCCATCGCGGTGCCCGTGCGCAACCGCCGCGGCGAGGTGCTGGCGGCGCTCAACGTCTCCACCCATGAGGGCCGCTCCTCCATCGAGGCGATGCGGAGCCAGTTCCTGCCGGTGCTGCTCGACGCCGCCCAGCGCATCTCGGCCGCCCTGTCGCAATAGGGTACTGTCGCAATTGGGGCCCGGGGCCTCACCGCGCCCCGATGGACTGCATGACGTGCTTGACGAGCGCGCGCTCGGAGCCGACGCCGGCCTTGCGGTACATGCGCAGCCGGCAGTTCTTGATGGTGCCCTTGCTGAGGCTGAGCTTCTGGGCGATCTCGCCGGTGGTCTGCCCGTTCATCAGAAGCAGCAGGATCTCGCGCTCACGCGGCGTGAAGATGCCGAGGGCGTCCTCCAGCAGGCGGTCGGGATCGTCCTCGACCCCGCGCTGCGGCGCATCGAGCACATACATGCGTCCGCCCGGCGCGAGCGGGAAGTCGCGGTCGAAGACCTCCACCTTCACGGTCAGCGGGCCTGCCGCATGGATCGTCCCGCCCGGCGCCACGCGCAGGGCCTCCACCGCGTCGCCAAGGGCAGGCGTGCGCCGGACGGCGTCGCGCCAGGCGTCATTGGCGAAGACATCCACGCCGAAGCGGTCCTCGATGAGGGTGGGGCGGGTGATGAAGCCCTCCACCTGCGTCCCGCGCGGGTTGCGCAGGTCGTTGAACAGGGCGCCGAGGTGGGAGCGGTGGAAGCCCTCCAGCATGGGGAAGATCAGCCGCGCGCGCTCGATGTCGGTCGGCGAGAAGCGGCCCGTCTCCCGCTCCAGGAATAGGCCGAAGCAGCAATGGCCGACGGTGGAGAAGAACATGCCCAGCTCGTCCGAGATGCTGGCCAGCGTCTGGAATACCTTGTGGTACATGTCCCAGGAGCGGCCGGGCGAGCCCACGTCGTTCAGCATCAGCACGCCGGGACTGCCGTTCTTTCTCCAGTATTCGGAGAAGGGGTCCACCGACGAATAGAGGTTGGTGTAATAGGCGACCACGTCGCTCGCCACGTCCTTGGTGTAGAGCACATCCGGCGGTGCCACGCGCGAATAGCGGATGATCCAGCAGGCATCGTGGTTGATGGCGGCGCCGGCGAGTTCCACCAGTTCCCGGTGGAAGCGGTCCGAGCCGATCACGCGGGCCACCTCGCCCACGCGCGCGAACCATTCCGGACTGTTCAGGCGCACGGCGCTGTAGCGGGCAGGCTGGGCAGCGGGCCGGGGTTGATCGGCGTCGACCATCGCAACATGCCCCAACGGATTCGCCACGCACGAAATTCTTGTTGCGGCGAATAAAGCCCAAGCTTCGGTGCTTGGCAATTCTGGGGGGTGAGCGAAGGGACCATCGTGGGACTCGCTTCAGAAAAATGGGGCCGGCCGAAACCGGCCCCAAGGGGTAGGGCCGGAGAGCGCGATTGGGACGGAACGCTCTCCGGCGAGCGCCCAGGGGGGAAGCTCCTCGGAGGAAGCCCGGAGAGAACCCTGGGGCACGACGGCCTGAGGTGGCTAAGGTTTCAGGCCGTACGTTCTTCAAGCGGATGGGTGCGCAGGCGCAGCGGGTCGTAGAAGGGCGTCTTCACCACCCGCGCCGCGAAGGTGCCGTCGGCACCGCGGACCTCCAGCTCGGTGCCGCAGGAGGCGAGCTCCGGCACCACATGGGCGAGGGCGAGGGAGCGCATGAGGTAGCGGCTGTAGGCGGTGGAGTTCACGAGCCCCACTTCCTTGCCGTCCCGGAACAGCTTGGCGCCGGGTTCCACGGCGGCGTGGTGGTCGATCTCGACACCCACCTGCGCCACCCGCTCCTGCCCCTTGCGGCGCACCAGCGCGTCGCGGCCGCGGAAGGCGGGCTTGGACAGGTCCACAGTCCAGCCGAGGCCCACTTCCCACGGGGTGGTGTCGCCCTGCGGCATGTCATAGGGGAAGAACAGCAGGCCGCCCTCCACCCGCACCACGTCGAGGCAGGACCAGGAGACCGGCATGGCCCCGACCGGCTTTCCGGCCGCGAGGATGGCGTCCCACAGGGCCACGGCATCGGCCGCCGCGCAGAACACCTCGTAGCCCCGCTCGGCGGAATATCCGCCCCGGGCGATGGACACCGGACGGCCGAACAGCGTCGTGCGCTGGTGCCCGAAATAGGGCAGGGTCTCCAGCGCGAACGGGGTGTTCGGGTTGAGGATGTCGAGCGCCTTCGGCCCCTGCAGGGACATGATGTGGACGTCGTTGTCCTTGGTGAAGGTCACGTCCCGGCCTGCCGCGACGCCGGGCAGGATGTCCTCCAGCGAGCCGCCGCCGTGGGAGATGCGATAGGCATTCGGCCCGTCGCAATAGATCAGCACGTCGTCGATGAGCGAGCCGTTCTCGTCCACCACGCTGGTGAGCGAGGAGGCGCCGGGCGCGATCTTGGAGATGTCCGAGGTGCACATCTCGTTCAGCACGGCGAGGGCTTCCTTGCCCGCCACGTCGATGATCCGCAGCGCGGAGACATCGAACAGGCCGGCGGCGGTGCGCACCGCGATGACCTCGTCATAGGTGTCGCTCGCGTAGTTCTGCGGCACCGGCATGTCGTTCCAGGAAGCCTCGAAGGCAGTGCCGAGCGCGCGGTGGCGGTCGGACAGCGCGGAGAGGCGCGAGAAGGCGGAAAGTCCCTGTGTCATCCTGCATGTTCCTTGCGGATCAGAGGTGGAAGAAGAGGTCGGAGAGGATCACCACCGCGATGCCGGCGATGAGCGCGAGGTAGGGCAGGATGCCGGCGCGCTTCTGGGTCTTCGTGCCGTCGCCGACCTGCAGGTCCTCGAAGGTCTCGTGCGGGAACTTGCCGCCGTCCTGCACATAGTGCCGGAAGATGAAGACCGGGATGATGAGGGCGGCGGTGATGAGACCGGCCCACAGCGCCACCGGGTTCCACACCTTGGCGCCGGCGCCCATGAAGACCGCATTGGCGAAGGCGAACACGGTGCCGAGCACGAGGAGGAAGGTGGGGGCCTTGTAGGGCCGCGCCACATGCCCGGAATCGATGCGGTGGATCCAGCCCGAGTTGAGGTTCAGGAAGTTGAAGATGATGTAGCCGACATTGGCCACCGCCAGCACGAAGAAGAAGCTGGTGGCATCGGCGCAGGCGATGGCGAGCAGGACGAGGTTGAACCACAGGTCCGTCCACATGGCCCGCGTGGGCGCGCCGTGCTCGTTCACATGGCCGAGGAAGCGCGGCAGCCAGCCGTCCACGGCGCCCTGGTAGAGGGTGCGCGAGGAGCCCGCCATGGCCGTCATGATGGACAGCATCAGAGCGAGGATCATGAGCATCACGAGGGCGCTCTCGACGATCTTGCCGCCGCCCACCATGTGCGCCAGCGCCTGGGCGACGCCGGAGCCGTCCACGATGGCCGGGTCCAGCATTCCGGTCAGTCCCAGCGCGCCCTGGAAGGTGAAGGGCACGAGGATGAACAGCGCGAGGCACAGGAGGCCCGAGTAGAAGATGGCCTTGAAGGTGTCCTTCTCGGGATTGCGGAACTCGCTCGTGTAGCAGACGGCGGTCTCGAAGCCGTAGGTGGACCAGGCGGCGATGAACAGGCCGCCGAGCACCAGCGTCCAGCCCGGAATGTTCCAGCTGCCGGGATCGGCCGCGCCGGCGGCGGCGAGCGGCACCAGCGGCGAGAAATTCCCCCAGTCCACCTTGCCGGTGAGGATCGGCACAAGGCCGACGATGATCATGGGAATGATGACCGAGAGGCCGATCCACTTCTGCACGCTGGCGGTGCCCATGATGCCCCGGTGCTGGATGGCGAACACCACCAGCATCAGCGTCGCGCCCACGAAGAAGGAGGCGTTCAGGGAGAAGGAGACGGGGCCGATGGCGTGGGAGAACAGCGTCCAGTCGCGCACCGCAGGCGTCAGCGCCGCCACCGCGGCGGCGGCCCTCTCGGCATCGGTGCCGGTGAGGGTGGTGGCGTGGGCGGCGATCCACTGCGCCACCTCCGCGCTGTTCACCGCCGGGATGGGGGCGAAGGCGTTGAGGATGTAGGCGGCGGCGATGGTGCAGCCGAGCGAGAGCACCGGGCTCCAGGCGAACCAGTTGCACCACACCGAGAGCGGCGCCACCAGCTTCACGTAGCGCACCCAGGCGGCCGCGCCATAGATGGAGGCGCCGCCCGACTTGTTCGGGAACAGGCCGGCGATCTCGGCATAGATGAAGGACTGGATGAAGCCCATGCCGATGGAGATGGCCCAGACGAGGAAGGAGAGCGTGCCGGTGGTGCCGGCGATGCCGCCGATGGAGAAGAGCACGAGCGCGGGCACGCCGCTCGCCACCCAGAAGGCTCCGGTCCAGCTGATGGAGCGGTGCAGCTTCCCGTCACCCTCCGTTGTCGCGTGAATATTGGTTATCGTCGTCACGGTATCCTCCCTTGCCCGGTGCTTCGGGGCGACGGCGTGCGTGCCCGGCCCGGATGGTGTCTGTCGTCACCCTTGCGGCGCTTCCGACGAAATCGGAGGTCGCTCTTCTTGCCTCTGGACGCGATCGTCATGGCCGGGTGCCGGGACCGATTTGGCGCTCGGTCCCGGCCCGGAGTTTCAGCTTCGTTCTACTGGATGCCCTTCTGCTTCCTCAGCTCCTCGGCGATCTCCAGCATGTCGCCGACGATGCCGTAGCGGGCGATGGTGAAGATGGAGGCCTCGGGGTCCTTGTTGATCGCCACGATGTTCTCCACGTGCTTCATGCCCCACTGGTGCTGCACCGAGCCGGAGATGCCCATGGCGATGTAGAGGCTGCACTTGGCCGCCAGCTGGCCGGACTGGCCCACCTGACGCGCCTTGGGCAGCCAGCCGTTGTCGGCGATGGGGCGCGAGCAGCCGAGCGTGGCGCCGAGGCCGTCCGCCAGCTCCAGGAACTGCGCCACGTTCGCCTCGTCACCGACCCCGCGGCCGATGGAGAGGATGAAGGGCGAGCCGGGGATGTCGATGCCACCGGAAGCCGGCGGATCGCGCCAGTCCAGGTGCTTGCTGCGTGCCGCGCCCGCACCCGCGTCGAGCGCGGAAACGGTGGGGCTGGCCGCCGCCGTCTCCGGCGCGAAGGCACCGCCGCGCAGGGTGAGGAGCACGCCGGTGCGGCCGGGAAAGTCGATCTCCACGAAGACCTTCTCGTTGTAGCCGGCGCGCGTCGCCACCACCTGTCCGTCCTCGACCGCGACACCGAACACGTCGGTGGCAAAGCCGAGGCCCTCGCCGATGGCGACGGCGGGGGCGAGGGAGAAGCTGTCCACGCTGTGCGGCATCAGCACCAGCGCGGGTGAGCGCTGGGCGATGACGGCGCGCAGCACCGCCTCGTAGACGTGCGGCTCGTAGGTCGCCGCATCGGGGCGGGCGACGGTGATGACCTCGTCCACCGCGCCGACGCTGACGGCCGACACCAGGGGGGCGGGATCGGCCGCGATGACGAGGACAGTGACGGGACCGCCGAGGGCGGCCTTGAGCGTGCCGGCGGCACCGATGGCCTCCAGCGTGGCATCGCGCAGGGTGCCGCGCCGGTGCTCGGCCAGGATGAGAATTCCGGACATCAGCCGTTCACCTCCGAAATGATCTCCAGGAGACGGGCCACCTGCTGGGAAGGCGTGCCCGCGATGATCTCGCCGCGCCCGCGCTCGGGCACGAAGATGCGCCGCACCCGGCTCAGTGCGCCGGCGCCGCCGATCTCGGCATCGGCAAGGCCGACATCGCGGGGCGTCAGGCACTCGATGGGCTTGGCGTTGGCCTGCTTGATGGAGCGCAGGGAGGCGTAGCGCGGCGTGTTGATGCCGAGCTGGATGGTGAGCACCGCGGGCGTCTCCACCTCGATGCGCTCCACCAGACCGCCCTCGAGTTCCCGCTCCACCTGGGCGATGGCGGCGCCGGGGGTGAAGTCGAGCTTCGAGACCACCGCCGTGCGCGCCCAGCCGAGCAGCGCCGCGACCGACATGCCGGTCTGGGCATTGCCCTGGTCGGCGGATTGCGCGCCGCACAGCACGAGGCCGGGCTCCTCGTTCTCCGCCACCTTGGCGATGACGCGGGCGATGGCCACGCGGTCCGCCTCTTCGAGCCCCGCATCGTCCACGCGGATGGCGCGGTCGGCGCCCTTGGCGAGGGCCTTGCGCAGCACGTCGTCGGCATCGTCGGGGCCGATGGTCAGCACCACCACCTCGACGGAGCCCTCGGGCGCGGCTTCCTTGATCTGGACCGCCGCTTCCAGCGCGTATTCGTCGAATTCGTTGAGGTCGAACTCGCAGAAATCCGGGTCGACGTCGCGGCCATCGTCGCGCAGCTCGAATTCGTCATCGAGCGAGGCGACGCGTTTCACCGGCACGAGTATCTTCATGGGTGTCCTCACGGCTGTGGGAAGGTTTCGAGGTGCCTGCGTGCGGCGTGTCCGGCGGCCGCTGCGTGGGTGACGGCGCGCTTGCCCGCCGCGAAGCGCACCTGCGGCGCGCCGTCGTCGGCTGAGCCCCAGGCATCCGCCACCGGAAGGTTCGGATGGCGGACGGCAAAAGCGCGGTTGAGGGGATAGGGATCGTCCAGCAGCAGGCGCAGGGCCGCGGCGGGCGCATCCGGATTGAGCGCCACCGCGCGGCGCACGTCCGCCTGCTTATGCCGGGCGAGGCGGCGGAGCGCGGCTTCCCGCGTCTGCGGATTGCGGGCGACGGCGGAGGCCACATCCTCCCCGTCCTCCCGTTCCAGGGCGCGCAAGGCCTCGGCCGGAAGGTCGGGGCGGCAGGCCACGGCAGCGCGCACCCATTCATCGCCATCGCGGGCGAGGGTCGCGAGCACGTCGGCTGGACAGGCCGGATTGCGGCCGGCGGCATGGCGCACCCGCGCCTCGGCATCGCCGCCCAACTGTTGGATCAGGCCAGCGGGCAGCGCCGGATTGCGGGCGAGCCAGACCCGCACCCACACGTCGCCGTCGCGGGAGAGGGCTTCCGCCAGATCCTCCGGCAGGGCCACATGGCGGGCCTGGGCGCGGCGCACCCGCACATCGCCGTCATCGGTCAAAGCCGGTTCCTGGCCCTCCGCATGAAGGCGCAAGGCCTCTGCGCGGACGGCCGGATCGCTGTCGCCCATCAGCGCCTGACGCAGGCTCGGCGGCAGCACGGGATTGGATGCCGCCCGGCGGCGGATGGCGGCATCGGCATCGACGCACGCATCGGCCACCTGCGTGAGCGGACAATGGGGGTGCGCCACCGCCTCGGCGCGCACCACGGCATCGCCGCCCGCGAGCAAAGTGCGCAGCAGCTCCGCGTCCGCCTGCGGATGGCGGGCGAGGGCGGCGCGCTCCGCGGCGTCCGCGTGGTCCAGCAGGGCATGGAGGGCGACGGCCGGCGTTCCGGCATTGCGCAGCAGCGCGGCGCGCACGGCGGCATCCGCATTCATGGCGAGGCCGATGAGCGCCACCGCCGGCGTGTGGGCATGGGCAGCCAGCGCTGCGCGGGTCGCCGCATCGTCCATCTGCCGCGCCAGCCGCAGCAGCGTCGAGCCTGATGTGGCCGGGTTGCGCACGATGCGCTGGAGGATGGCGGGCCGGTCCTCGCCGGCGAGGAGGGCGAGGAAGGCCGGCGGCGCGAAGGGCAGCGCGCCAAACACCAGCTTCAACCGCGCGTTCGAGAGCAGCAGCCGCGCCAGCGCCGCCTGCGCCCACTCCGCGCCCTCCGCCCCATAGGCGGGGAGTGCGAGATAGGCGTCGCCACGGGCGATGAGCGCACCCGTCAGCGCGGCCATGTTTGCTGGCGCGCGCATCGCTCAGCCGACCTCGGCGGGGGCGGGGAGGAGGGCGGGTTCCTCGGGCTCCAGCGCCTCGGCGAGCAGCTCGGTCAGCTCCAGCACACGGAAATTGCGCTCGTTGCCGGTCGTCTTCACCGCGTCCTCGAGCATGGTCATGCACTTGGGGCAGTTGACCACCAGGGCGTCGAGGCCATGGATCTCGGCGGCTTCCCGCGCGCGGATCTCGCCCACCTTGGTGGTGCCGGGCGGATCGGGGACCCATACCCGGCCGCCGCCACCGCCGCAGCAGAAGGAATTGTCGCGGCTCTTGCCCATCTCCACCAGCTTCACGCCGGTAGCCGCGAGCAGCTCGCGGGGGGCGTCATAGCCCTTGTTGAGGCGGCCCAGGTGGCAGGGGTCGTGATAGGTGACGGTGAAGTCCAGCTTGCGGGCGGGGGTGATGCGCCCGTCCGCCATCAGCTCCTTCAGGAAGGCGCTGGCGTGGCTGACGTCATAGGTGCCGCCGAGGTCGGGATATTCGTTCTTCAGCGTGTTGAAGGAGTGCGGATCGGTGGTGACGATGCGGTTGAAGCTGCAATCGCCGAGCGTCGAGATGTTGCCTTCCGCGAGCTGCTGGAACAGGCCCTCCTCGCCCACGCGCCGCACGTCGTTGCCGGCCGTGGTCTCGCCCTCGTAGAGGATGCCGAAGTCGATGCCCGCGGAATGGAGGATGCGGGCAAAGGCGCGGCTGACCTTCTGGTTGCGCGGGTCGAAGCTCGCATAGTCGCCGACGAACCAGAGCACATCCACGGGCTCCTTGCGCGCGTCCTTGATCTTGAATGGCAGGTCCTTCGTCCAGTTGGGGCGTTTGCGGCGGCTTTCGTTGAAACAGTTGCCGGTCTTGTTCACCGCCCCGAGGGTGCGCTGGAGCGCCGGGTCCATCTCGCCTTCATCCACCAGCGTGCGGCGGAGCATGTTGATGAGCGGCACGTGCTCCACCCCCACCGGGCAGATCTCCGTGCACGCGCCGCACTGGCGGCAGGACCACAGGGTCTCCGGCCTATATTCGCCGGTGGCGAGGCCGATCAGCGGTGTGGCGCAGCCGGCGGCGCGCGGCTTGGGCAGCACCTCGCCGAGATGAGTGTTGGCCTGCTCGCGCAGCGTCAGCACCACGTCGCGGGGGGAGAGCGGATAGCCGGCGGCGCGCGCCGGGCAGGCCTCGTGGCAGCGGCCGCACTTGGTGCAGGCGTCCGCCTGGACGAGATAGCGGCTCGCAACGTCGCCCAGTTCGCGATAGCCGATGCGGTCGGCATCGAGATCGCCCAGCGGCAGGTGGCGGATGGCGTCGGGATTGCGCAGCAGCCACGAGGCGGCGGCGGTGAAGATGTGCTTCGCCTTGGTGTAGGGAATGAGCGCGATGAAAGTGAGCGCCAGCACGCCGTGCAGCCACCACAGCCCCATGCGCAGGGCGCCCGCGCCGGCGCTGGTGAAGCCCAGCGCCTTCAGGCCGGCGGCGATGGACGCGCCCACCGGGGCCCACCAGCGCGTGTCCCACACCGCCGGATCGTTCTGGAGCCACACCATGCGGGCGCCGGAGAGCAGGAAGCCGGTGATGCCGATGAGCAGGAGGGTCCACAGGAAGGCCCAGTCCTCGATCCGGTAGCGCTCGCGGGAGAAGTCGGCGTCCTGCGGCGTGCGGTCGGGCCGGGCATAATCGAGCTTCGGCGGCTTCAGCCAGCCCCGCCGCCACATCATGTAGAGGAGGCCGCAGATGAAGCCGGTGCCGGCCAGGGTCATCGTGAGCTTGAACAGCAGGTAGAAGGGACCGTGCCAGAACTCGAGGCCGATGAGCGGGCCGAGAATGTCTTCCTGCAGGGTGATGGTGGCGGTGCCGATGAACAGCAGCGCGAAGCCGTAGAAGATGAAGGCATGGAGCCGCCCGGCCGCGGTGTCGCGCCGGCGCAGCGTGCGATGGGAGGCGATGGTCTTCGCCGTGTCGAGAAGCCTGCGGCCGATGTCGCCCCAGGCGAGGCGCGCGCCCCGGCGGCCGGCGCGATACTTGTGAACCTGGGCATAGACGCCCCAGGCGAACGCCGCCATGCAGCCGATGGCATAGACATAGAAGATCGCGAGCATCCAGGGCGAAAAATCCTGGAACAGGATGCGCGTGACCTTGGATGGATCGATGCCGCTCGGAATCATGTGCTGCTCGCCCTCTGATCTTTTTCTTGGCTGTGCTCATGCGAATGCCCGTGCCGGCCGAGGGATTGGACCCCGACGACGGCGGGCATGCGGGGCGCGTGATCTGCCGCGCCCCGCCCGCTCTGACCAGGACGAGGGGAACTAGCCCTGGTAGCGGATCTCGTAGGAGCCGCCCGGCTGGTAGGGCGAGCCGTAGACGGCGGCTTCGCGCCGGTAGGGCTTGGGCTCCTGCGGGTTCGCCTCTTCGATCTCGCGGGCAAGGCGCTGCCCGTCGAAGGTGGCATCGGCGATGAGCTTGGGCGCCCAGGCGTCGCCGATCACGTACACGCCCTTGATGCCGCGGGCGTCCCACTCGCCGGAGCGCGCCTTGAGGGCCCGGAACAGGGCATCCTCGGAGCGGCGGGCGGTGACCAGCACGAGGGTGTCGTACTCGTGCCAGGCGTGGGTGGTGTTGGCGCTGCGCGGCATCTTGCCGGGGCCGGTATAGACGCGCTTATGCCCGTCGCCCCAGAGGTTGTAGAGCTCGATCCGCCCGTCTTCCACGCGGCTCGCCCAGGTGCTGGAGAGCACGTTGATGTGCAGCTCGTGCAGCATGCGGTGCATGTTCGGCGCTTCAAGCGTGAAGTGCATGTAGCGACCGAGTTCCACGCCCGACGCCACCGTCACCTGATGCCCTGCCTCCGCCAGCTTCTGCGCGAGGCTCGGGGCCATGTAGTAGGGGTCGGCATTGAGGATCATCACCCGCTTGCCGATGGGCTTGGTGCCGAGGATGACGTCTTCCGGCGTCAGCACATTGGCGCGCGGCGTGCCTTCCAGGCCCGGGATGGGCGCGTGGGTGAGGCAGTTGGTGCCGTCCGTGACCCAGTGGGCGCCGGTGGCGATCACCACCTTGTCGGCGCCGTAGGAGAGCACGTCCTCCACCGACAGCTTCTTGCCGCCGAGGGCGATCTGGCTGTCGCGGTTGCGCTTCACCAGCTTGCCGAGCTGCACTTCACGATAGTCGCGGTGATAGCTCCACTCGCCGAGGCCCGGCAGGGTCGCGACTTCGTTCACATAGCCGCCGACCTTCTCGGCGCTGTCCACGAGATGGACCACATAGCCGCGCTCCATGAGCACGCGGGCGCACTCGGAGCCGGAGGGGCCGGCGCCCACCACCAGGATGGCGTCGTCCGAGCCTTTCTTGGGGAAGCGCTCGGGATGCCAGCCGCGGCGGAATTCCTCGCCGGCGGTGGCGTTCTGGGTGCAGATCATGGGCGGGCCGCCGATCTCCCAGCGGGAGATGCAGACGTTGCAGCCGATGCAGGTGCGGATGTCGTCGAGACGACCGTCGCGGATCTTCTCCGGCAGGAAGGGATCGGCGATGGAGGGGCGGGCGGCGCCGATGACGTCCAGCTCGCCGTTGCGGATGACCTCGACCATCTTCTCCGGATCGGTGAAGCGGCCGACACCCAGCACGACCTTCTTCGAGGCCTGCTTCACGAACTTCTGCCAGGAGAGCTGGTGGCCCTGACGGTAGAAGCGGGACGGACCGGCATCCTCGCCCCACTCGGCGATGTCGCCCACGTTCACGTCCCACAGGTCGACGAGGTCGTCGGCCAGCTCGACGAACTTGAGGCCGTCGCGCTCCACCTCGATGCCGTCCTCGCCGATCAGCGTATCGACAGCGAAGCGGGTGGCGATGGCGCATTCGGAGCCCACGGCCGCCTTCATCTGCTCCAGGGTCTCGACCCAGAAGCGGGCGCGGTTCTCGAAGCTGCCGCCGTACTTGTCGGTGCGCTTGTTGTAATACTTGGAGAGGAACTGCAGCGGCAGGTAGGAGTGCGCGCCGTAGCAATAGATGATGTCGAAGCCGGCATCGCGGGCGCGGCGGGCCGCCTCTACGTAGAAACCCTGCACACGACGAATGTCGTCGTGGTCCATCTCGTGGCAATAGGTGAGGGATTCGAACTCGGAGGCATACTGGCTCGGGCCGCGCGCGGTCTGGCGCGTCTCCATGCACGGGGCGTGGGCGCCGCCGTACCACAGCTCGACGCCCGCGAGCGCGCCGTACTTATGGATTTCCGAGGTCATCGCGGCGAGGTTGCGCACGTCACCTTCGTCCCAGATGCGGGCGGAGACGCGGTGCGTGTCGTCCGATTCCGGGTGGATGGAGCAGTATTCCGTGTTGAGGGCCGCCCAGCCGCCTTCGGCCTTGATGGAGCGGTGCGCGGCCTGGAAGCCGGGTTTGTCGGAACCGGCGCCGATGCAGTGCGGCACCTGGTAGAAGCGGTTCCGAAGGGTTTTCGGCCCGATTTTGATGGGCTCGAAAAGAATATCGTATTTGCTGACACCCAGCGTTTCGTGCGTCATCTCAACTCCCCGTAAATAATCCGGAAGGCAGGCGTGTGACGACCGGATCTCTTCGCCGAAAAAGACAAACAGAAGGCTCTGCGCGCACGGATGCGCACATCAAGACTGTCGCTTCTCGATGAAGAGCTTGCTTGTCTGTTCCCGGTCGTTTTCTTATTGGGATAACTCTAACGCGCCGGGCCATGTCTCCGGCAATAGTGCCAAATGGCACTATCGTGACATGCGGCACTGCAAAATCCGGCGGGTCTGCTATAGGGCGGCCGGGCTGACGTTAAGGCATATCGGGGTGCCGGGCGCGCGGGCGCGAGCCGAAACCCGGCCTCTGCCAAGGGTTCCGCGCTGCGGCGTTCCTTCGTCGGGATGCTCTGGGGGGGCGGCGCGCGCGGCCGTCAGGTGAAGAGCGTGAGCACGCCGGTGTAGCCGTAGAGGTGGTGGCGGGCGATCTCGCCGCCGGCGAAAAAGCCGATGAGCGGCACGGGACCGAGGGCCTCGCGCACCATGGCGAACTCCGCGCTGGGCGCACCGAAATGCGGGCCTCCGCGGCCGGAGCAGCTCACATAGAGCGCGCCGCGGGCGCCGCCGGCGGCTTCGGCCTGCGCCTTCACCTCGGCGACGATGCGCAGGAGATCGTGGCGCGCGGCCTCCGCGTTGCGCTTGCAGAAGGCGAGCCTGGTGCCGGCCTCCAATTGCTCCGCCACCACCAGCACCCCGGCCTTGCGGCCGACGCCCACGAGGTGGCGCACCTGCGTGTCTGTGCCGAAGCTACCCGGTGCCGCGCTTGAATCCTCGCCCGGCGAAACCAGCCCGACGAGCGTCTGGCCGAGTTCGAGGCGGAGCTGGTCGTCGGGAAGATCGGCAGGCAGGCCGAGGTCCTCCATCGCGCAGTCGAGGGCGCGTCCGCCATCGAGAGTGACGAGGTAATTGCCTTCGGCACGGTCGATGGTCCGTTTGGGGCCGATGGGCTGGCAGCCCTGGGTGACGCGGGACCGCACCGGCACCTCGGGTCCGAAGGCGACGCCCGACACCCCGCCGAGCATCACGTCGTCGGCGAACAGCAGAGGCTGGTTGCGGGCGGAGGACAGGCCGCCGAACAGGTAGCCGGTGAGGGTCTGCCCGGCCAGGGACTTGAGCCGCTCGGGCAGGTCCGGCGTGCCGCCATCGGCATGGACGAGGGCGGTGAAGGGCTCGAACCCGTCCGCGCCGAGCGGTTCCAGATCGGAGAATACGCGGAAGCCGTCGGGCGGAATGTCGGCCAGCATGAGCGCCATGCCGGGCGCGTCGAAATATTCCACGTCGGCCGCCGCGACTCCGACCCCGATGGTGCCGACCCAGCGCACCGACGGCAGGCCCGCCTTCAGGGCCTCCATGATGTTTCCGGCGGCGCCGGTGTAGCGGTCGGAGAGATAGCACCAGCCGAGCGTCGGCGGCGGCTTGTCCGCCAACTGGGCATGCAGCTGGCTCCAGCAGGAGCCAAGGGCGACCTGCCAGTCGGTATTGCCGGCGTGGGCGAAGGAGAACTGGCTCATGGGCGGGTTTCCGCGCAATGCGTCCGGATGCGGACACGGAACTGAGGATCGTGCGCCGGACGAAGCAATCGGCGTGCCGCGCCGTCCCGCTCAGACCACGGGGGAGCGCATCCCGTCGCCGAGCACCGCCTGCACGTCGGTCAGGATGCGGCGGAATTCCTCGTCCACCCGCCGCTCGAAGGCGAAGGCGGCATCGGCCTCAAGGCCCGCGTCCTCATGAGCGTCGTGGAAGGTCAGCGTCTGGCTGACAGCCTCCATGAGGGCGAGGCGGAGGGTTTCGTCCCGCGCCATCAGCTGCAGAGCCAGCACCAGCAGCTTGCGGTGGGCTGCCGTGGCAATGTCCAGCTCCAGCGGCGTTCGCGCCGGCAGGCCGTCCAAAGCCGTCGGGTGTGTGCTGTCCTCATGGGCCATGGCCGTCCTCCGCTCGCTCGGCCCCCTTCGGGCAACACGCAGGGCGGGGGCGAGGTTCCGCGATCAGCGCGGGCCGAGCGTCACCGCCAACGCGGTCATGTCGTCGAACTGGGGGGCCGTGTCGGCCCACCGGGTCGCGGTGTCGAGCAGGCCGGTGATGAAGGTCGTGGCCGGAAGATCGGGCGCTGCCGCAAGGGCGGCCTGCGCGGCGGCTTCGAGCCGGGCCTCGCCGAATGCTTCTTCCGCCGGGTTGAACGCGTCGGTGAGGCCGTCCGAGAACAGGAACAGGCGATCCCCGGGGGCGAGGGACACGGTCGCGGCACGGGTGCGGGCACCCTCCATCATGGCAAGGGCCGGGCCGGTGGCAGCGGGCCGCTCCAGCCCTCCGTCGGCGCGCAGGATCATGCAGTCCGTATGGCCGCAATTGCAGTAGGTGAGGAGGCCCGTGTCCAGGTCGATGACACCGCAGAACAGGGTGACGAACATGTCCTCGCCATTGGTGGCGCAGAGCAGCTCGTTCACCCGCGCCACCGCGACGGCCAGGTCCGGCTCGCTCCTGAGCACCATGCGCAGCGCGGTCTGGGTGGCGCTCATGAACAAGGCGGCGGGGGTGCCCTTGCCGGCGACATCGCCCAGCGTCACCACCAGCCGGCGGCCATCAATGAGGAAATAATCGTAGAAATCGCCCCCCACGTCCTTCGCCGGACGCATGGCGGCGAAAATGTCCGCCTGCCCGGCCAGCGTCTCCGCCGGCAGGGGCGGGGGCAGCATGGCGCGCTGGATGGCGGCGGCGTTGGCCATTTCCCGCCGCTCGGCCGCCCGGCTCATGATCGCCTCGGCGAGACGGCGGAAGGAGTGGGAGAAATCCACCATTTCCGGCAGCGGATTGCGCAGGTCGTCGAGCAGGGCGAGGTCGAAGTTGCGCCGTTCCAGCGCATTCAGGGCGTTGGCGTAGAAGCCGAAGACCTGGTTGAAGGTCTCGAAGCGGCGGCCGAACTGGCGCATGACGGCGGAGAGAAGATCGGGATGCACCCGCCCCGCTGCCTCCAGCGCCTCGGCGGACAGCCGTACCGCGCGGATGGGGGTGAGGGCATCCACATGGGCGGTGCGGGCGACGCCGGTGAAGGCGGCGATCTCGCCGATCACCGCTGGCGCCTGCAATTGGGCGAGCTGGACGTGCTCGTAGGGCGTGTCGATGGTGACGACCGCCGTGCCCTCGAAGACGAGCAGGGCGAACGTGCCGATATCGCCCCGGCAGAGCAGGCGGGTGCCGGCAGCGACATCCATTCGCTCGCCGCGAGCGATCAGGGCGGCCAGCGCCTCCAGCGGAAAGCCGGCGAAATAGGGATGACGCGCCATCACCTGCGCGGCCGCCGGGGCGGCCGGCGCCGTTCCGCCCGGAACCGTCGGGTCCGGTCTCTGATGCTGTGATGCTCCTGGTACCATGGTCCGCGTGCGCCCCTCACGATAAACCACTATAGCGCAGCCGGGGCGGGACGCTCTTACCTCAAACGCGGGACGGCGCGGCTCTACTTGATGTGCAGCTGGGCGATGGCCCGCGACAGCACGGAGAACAGAACGGCGGTGGACCAGCCGAACAGCAGCATGCCGTTGGCCGCCGTCATCGGCCCGAGGATGCGCCAGGGCCGGGCCGGGATGAGGTCGCCGTAGCCGAGCGTCGTGAAATTGACGAAGGCGAAATAATAGATGTTGTCGGGCTCGGTGGCACCGGTGAGCGCATAGAGCTGCGCCCACACCATCACCTCCACGAGGTGGAAGACGGTGAGCAGCGTTCCCGAGGCCGCCATGACGACGACGAGTGTCTCGATCTTGCGCCGTCCGCTGAGGTGCTGCGCAGCGATACGCACCATCTTGATGACGACGACGGTACCCAGGGCCTGGATCGCGATGGTGATGATGCTCACCAGAAGGCCCGCAGCGAATGCTCCGTCCATCAACATCCCCATCGCTCTCCGCATTCGGTGGGTGCGCACCCGCCAACCAGCGTGATGGACCAGCGCGGACGTGGCAGCAAGGGGCGCCGAGGCCTTGCGTTCAAGGGCTTTGCGGCGTGGTGCCGGCGCGGTTCCGAGAGGGCCCGGTGACATGGCCGCAGCGCCGGCGCATTGATCTTGATCGGTTTGTGTGTATTTTGCGCCGCAAAATACCCCTTTCCCGGCGGGCCCGAACCATTCGGACCCGCGTTTTCGTGCTGGACCCTCCATGAAGCTGCGGAACATCGCCATCATCGCCCACGTCGACCACGGCAAGACCACGCTGGTGGACGAGCTGCTGAAGCAGTCGGGGTCCTACCGCGAGAACCAGCGCGTGGCCGAGCGCGTGATGGATTCCAACGATCTGGAAAAGGAGCGCGGCATCACCATCCTCGCCAAGGCCACCTCGGTGGTCTGGAAGGACACGCGCATCAACATCGTGGACACCCCCGGCCACGCCGACTTCGGCGGCGAGGTGGAGCGCATCCTGAACATGGTGGATGGTGCCATCGTGCTCGTGGACGCGGCCGAAGGCCCCATGCCGCAGACCAAGTTCGTGGTCGGCAAGGCGCTGAAGATCGGCCTCAAGCCCATCGTCGCCATCAACAAGGTGGACCGCTCCGACGCCCGCCCGACCGAAGTCATCAACGAGGTGTTCGACCTGTTCGCGGCGCTCGACGCCACCGACGACCAGCTGGACTTCCCCATCCTCTACGGCTCCGGCCGCAGCGGCTGGATGGCCGACAGCCCGGAAGGCCCCATGGACCAGGGCATGGCGCCCCTGTTCGATCTGGTGCTGAAGCACGTGCCCGAGCCCACCGTGGACGACGGCCCCTTCCGCATGATCGGCACGCTGCTGGAAGCCAACCCCTTCCTCGGCCGCATGATCACCGGCCGCATCACCTCCGGTTCCATCAAGCCGAACCAGGCCATCAAGGTGCTGGCGCAGGACGGCACACTGGTGGAGCAGGGCCGCGTCTCGAAGATTCTCGCCTTCCGCGGCATCGAGCGCCAGCCCATCGAGGAAGGCGTGCAGGGCGACATCGTCGCCATCGCCGGCCTCTCCAAGGGCACGGTGGCCGACACCTTCTGCGCGCTCGAAGTGACCGAGGCCATGGCGGCCCAGCCCATCGATCCGCCCACCGTCACCATGTCGTTCATCGTGAACGATTCGCCCCTCGCCGGCACCGAGGGTGACAAGGTGACCAGCCGCGTCATCCGCGACCGCCTGTTCCGCGAGGCGGAAGGCAATGTGGCGCTGAAGATCGAGGAATCCACCGAGAAGGATTCCTTCTTCGTCTCCGGCCGCGGCGAGTTGCAGCTCGCCGTGCTGATCGAGACCATGCGCCGCGAGGGCTTCGAGATCGCCGTGTCCCGTCCCCGCGTGGTGTTCCAGAAGGACGAGGCGACGGGCCAGGTGCTGGAGCCCATCGAGGAAGTCCTGATCGACGTGGACGAGGAATATTCCGGCACCGTCGTCCAGAAGATGAGCGAGCGCCGCGCCGAGATGATCGAGATGCGCCCCTCCGGCGGCAACCGCCAGCGCCTCGTCTTCTACGCTCCCACCCGTGGCCTCATCGGCTACCAGTCGGAGCTGCTCACCGACACCCGCGGCACGGCCATCATGAACCGGCTGTTCCACGAATACGCGCCCTACAAGGGCGAGATCGCCGGCCGCACCAACGGCGTGCTCATCGCCAATGCGGCGGGCGAGGCGGTGGCTTACGCTTTGTGGAACCTCGAAGATCGCGGCCCGATGATGATCGAGCCCGGCTGGAAGGTGTACCAGGGCATGCTCATCGGCGTGCACAACCGGGATAACGACCTGGAAGTGAACGTGCTGAAGGGCAAGCAGCTCACCAACATCCGCACCACCTCCAAGGACGAGGCGGTGCGCCTGACCCCGCCCATCCGCATGACGCTGGAGCGGGCGCTGGCGTGGATCCAGGACGACGAGCTGGTGGAGGTGACGCCCAAGTCCATCCGCCTGCGCAAGCGCCTGCTGGACCCCAACGACCGCAAGCGCGAGGAGCGCAAGAAGGAAACCGAGTTGGCCTGACGGCCGCCCGCCTTCGGATCTTGAAAAGGGCAGCGGTTCCGACCGCTGCCCTTTTTGTTTGGGGGCGCCTGCCGTCTGGCGCGCGGGCGTGGGGGACTCCCTATCCCCTTGCGGAAGAGGGTTGGGGTGAGGGGTATGGTGCCTTTTGCCCAGAAGGCTGGTTTTTACCCCGGCAGCCCCCTCACCCCCGGCCCCTCTCCCGCAAGGGGAGAGGGGTGGTTCTCGTGGCCGCTATCCCAGCGCCACCTCCACCACCCGCTCCGCGATGGGGAGGCAGCTCGTCAGCCCCGGCGATTCGATGCCGAAGAGGTTCACCAGCCCCGGCACGCCGTGCACCGCCGGCCCCTGGATGACGAAATCGGGCGCGCGCCCGTCCACGCCGGGGATTTTCGGGCGGATGCCGGAATAGCCCGGCGCCAGATCCTCTTCCCGCACATCCGGCCAGTAGCGGCGGATGGAGGCCATCATGGTCGTCTTGCGGATGGGATCGACCTCGTAGCGCCGCTCGCTCACCCATTCCACATCCGGACCGAAGCGCCCTTGCCCGCCGAGATCGAGGGTGAGGTGGGTGCCGAGGCCGCCCGCTTCCGGCACCGGATAGATCAGGCGGGAGAAGGGCACCTTTCGCAGGCAGGTGAAGTAATTGCCCTTGGCCATGGTCTCCTGCGGTACCAAGTGGGCGGGCATGCCGGAGATGGCGCGGGCGAGCGCCGGGGCATCGAGCCCGGCGGCGTTGATGAACAGGCGGCAGGCGAGCGTCATGGGCTCCGGCCCGCCGGTGGTGAGCACGATGCCGTCCGCCCGCGCCTCGGCGGCCACGATGGGGGAGGAGAGGGCGAGCATCCCGCCGGCCGCCTCCATGTCGCCGAGCAGCGCCAGCATGAGGCCGTGGGAATCCACGATGCCGGTGGAAGGCGAATGCAGCGCCGCGTGGGCCGAGAGCGCCGGCTCCAGCGCCTGCGCCTCCGCGCCGCTCAGCATTGTCAGATCATCGACGCCGTTGGCCGCGCCGGTCTTGGCCAGCTTTTCCAGATAGGCGACTTCTTCCGGCGTGGCGGCGACGATGAGCTTGCCGATGCGCTTGTGCCCCACCCCGTGGCTTTCGCAGAAGGCGTAGAGCAGCGCCCGGCCGCGCACGCACAGCTCGGCCTTCAGGCTTAAGGGCTCATAATAGATGCCGGCGTGGATCACCTCGGAATTGCGCGAGGAGGTGCCGGTGCCGATGGCGTCCGCCGCCTCCACCAGTACCACTTCCCGGCCCGCCAGCGCCAATGCGCGGGCGATGGCGAGGCCTACCACGCCTGCGCCGGCGACGATGCACTCGACCTGATCCATGCCGCTCTTCCCGTGATCCGCGGCCGGTACCATAGCGCAGGCCGGGCCTGCGGGGAGCGGCTTCCTGGAAGTGCTCCAGCCAGCAACTAGTTGCTATCGGCCGGAGGGCCCGCGAGGTCCAATCGGGGCCATGATGACGTCCGCCCCCGCACCCCTCCCCCTTGAAGTCGAGGAAATCCGCCTCGACCGGGACCGGCGCCGCCTGACCCTCGCTTATGGCGGGACGCGGGCGGAATTCTCGGCCGAGCGCCTGCGCTCCGCCTGCCGCTGCGCTGCCTGCACGGCGGACCGCGCCCGCGACCGCTTCCCCGCCGCCTTTCCCGGCGTCGCCCTCACCGGCGTGGAGCCGTTCGGCGCGCACGGCCTGAACCTCACCTTTTCCGACGGCCACAAGCGCGGGGTCTATCCCTTCGCCTATCTCGCGGCGCTGGCCGCGGAGGCCGCCAACGACCTTCCGGAGATGAACCCATGAGCGCGTTCGACAGCGAGATGAAGACCGAGATCGTCGAGACCGACATCCTCGTCATCGGCGGCGGCACCGGCGGCCCGATGGCGGCCATCAAGGCCAAGGAGAAGAATCCCGGCCTCAAGGTGGTCCTCATGGAGAAGGCCAATGTGAAGCGCTCCGGCGCGGTCTCCATGGGCATGGACGGGCTGAACAACGCCGTCATCCCCGGCTACGCCACCCCCGAGCAGTATGTGAAGGAGATCACCGTCGCCAATGACGGCATCGTCCACCAGAAGGCGGTGATGGCCTACGCCACCGGCTCCTACCCGATGATCCAGTATCTGGATTCCATCGGAGTGAAGTTCGAGAAGGACGGCTCGGGCGAATACAATGTGCGCAAGGTGCACCACATGGGCACCTATGTGCTGCCCATGCCGGAAGGCCACCACGTCAAGAAGGCGCTCTACCGCCAGTTGCGCAAGCACCAGGTGCTGGTGACGAACCGCTACATGGCCACCCGTCTCCTGACTGGCACGGACGGCCGCGTCGCCGGAGCCATCGGGGTGAACACCCGCACCGGCGAGTTCCTGGTGATCCGCGCCAAGGCGGTGGTGCTGGCTTGCGGCGCCGCCGGCCGCCTCGGCCTGCCGGCCTCCGGCTATCTCTTCGGCACTTACGAGAACCCGGCGAACTGCGGCGACGGCTATGCCATGGCCTACCATGCGGGCGCGGGCCTCGCGAACCTCGAGTGCTACCAGATCAACCCGCTCATCAAGGACTACAACGGCCCGGCCTGCGCCTATGTCACCGGCCCGTTCGGCGGCTACACCGCCAACAACAAGGGCGAGCGCTTCATCGAGTGCGATTACTGGTCGGGCCAGATGATGAAGGAGTTCTATGGCGAGCTGCTCAGCGGCAACGGCCCCGTCTTCCTCAACATGACCCACCTCGCCGAGGAGACCATCTCCGAAATCGAGACCATCCTGCACTCCAACGAGCGCCCCTCGCGCGGCCGCTTCCACGAGAAGCGCGGCACGAACTACCGCGAGAAGATGGTGGAGATGCACATCTCCGAGATCGGCTTCTGCTCCGGCCACTCGGCCTCGGGCGTGTGGGTGGACGAGAATGCCCGCACCACCGTTCCCGGCCTCTACGCCGCCGGCGACATGGCGAGCGTGCCGCACAATTATATGCTCGGCGCCTTCGTGAACGGCGGCATCGCCGGCGAGGACGCGGCGGACTATTGCGCCTCCACCGACCTGCCGGCCTATGACGCCGCCGACATCGCCCGCGAGCAGGCGCGCGTGATGGCCCCCACCCGCCGCGACGACGGCCTCACCCCCTTCGAGATGGAGTACAAGGCGCGCCGCCTCGTGAACGATTATCTCCAGCCGCCGAAGGTGACGGCCAAGTACAAGATCGGCCAGGCCCGCCTCGCCGAAGTGCGCGACGATCTTTCGGCCCTGTGCGTGAAGGATCCGCATGAATTGATGCGGGCGCTGGAGCTGCAATCCATCCTCGATTGCGCCGACATGGCCGCCGCCGCCTCGCTCTACCGCACCGAGAGCCGCTGGGGTCTCTACCACTGGCGCGTGGACCACCCCGCCACCGACAACGAGAACTGGTTCTGCCACACCCTCCTCTACAAGGACGAGATGGGCCGCATGGCGCACAAGAAGCGCGCGGTGGACCCCTATGTCGTCGAGATCGATGAGGACGAGATGGGCGCCTACCACCAGCTGCGCACCCCGGCCATCGCCGCCGAGTGAGCCCCTCACACCGAATTCCGGAGCTGCCCCATGCCTTTCGCCAACCACACGACTTCCGTTCCCGTGACTGTCGATGACGACAAGTGCATCGCCGAGAAGGGCTGCCGCGTCTGCATCGACGTGTGCCCGCTCGACGTGCTCGCCATCAACCCGGCCTCCGGCAAGGCGCACATGAAGTATGACGAGTGCTGGTACTGCATGCCGTGCGAGGTGGATTGCCCCACCGGCGCGGTGAAGGTCGAAATCCCCTATCTGCTGCGGTGAGCGCCATGGCCATCTTCGACGATTTCGACGACGACCTCGACGCCGTGGCGGATCGCGCCCGCGATCCCGATGCCGGCATCCGCCGCGTGGCCATGCTGGGCCTCGCCGAGAGCGTGGACCCGGGCGCGGTGGACCTGCTGCTGGCCGGCCTGAAGGACGCCGATGCCGGCGTGCGGGAAGCCGCCGCCAAGTCCCTGGACGAGCATTCCGGCCTGCCGGCCGCCCTCGGCCTCATCGATGCGCTGGACGACGCGGAGGAGGCGGTGCGCCTCGCTGCCGCCGAGAGCCTCGCCGACAAGAAGGAGCCGGCCTCCGCGCCCCGCCTCATCGAGCGGGCGCAGGAGACGGGTGGCCCCCTGAGCGCGTTCGTCCGCACGTCGGCGCTCCGGGCGCTGCGCGACATGCAGGATGCCTCGGCCATGCCGGTGGCCCTCGGCGCGCTCACCGATCCCGACATGGCGGTGCGGCGCGAGGCGCTGGGCGTGCTCGGCTATCTGAAGGCCGACGCTGCGCTCCCGGCGCTGCTCATCGCCGCCACCGATCCCGAGCCGGCGGTGCGCCGGGCGGTGATGGCAGCCCTCGTCTTCGTGCGGAGCGGAACGGCGGGCGTGCCCGCGCTGATCGCCGGGCTCAGCGACGGCCACTGGCAGGTGCGCGAGGAAGCCGCCTATTCCATCGGCAAGGCGAAGATTCTCGAGGCGGTGGACCCGCTGATCGTCGCCGCCAATGACGATGCCTGGCAGGTGAAGGCCAAGGCGGTGAACGCGCTCGGCAAGCTGAAGGCCCGCGCGGCCGTCCCGGTGGTGTCGGAGGCGCTGGGCGACCAGTTGTCCAACGTCCGCAAGGAGGCCGCCGCGGCGCTGGGCGAGATCGCCGATCCCGCCGCCGTGCCCGCGCTTGAAGCCGTTTATGACGACCCGGACCCGGACGTGCGCAAGCTGGTGCGCTGGGCCATCGACCGCTGCCGCGCGGCCTGAGGGGAGGGCGTTCCAGCCCTTCCCGACGGCCGGTCATGAAACCGAACCGGGCCGGCCGTACTTCTCCAATCTGAGCCGGAGCGCCAGAGTGCTCCGGCAGAGCGGGAGAAGATGCCAATGGCGGAGCAGGAACGCGAGCGGCTGAAGGCCGGGCCGCTGTGGTGGCAGTCCGGCGTGGTCTACCAGATCTATCCGCGCTCGTTTCAGGATTCGAACGGCGATGGCGTGGGCGACCTCAAGGGCATCATCTCCCGGCTCGCCTATCTCGCCGACCTCGGCATCGACGCCATCTGGATCTCCCCCATCTATCCCTCGCCCATGGCGGATTTCGGCTATGACGTGGCCGACTACACCGCCATCCATCCCCTGTTCGGCACGCTTGAGGATTTCGACCGGCTGGTTCAGGAGGCCCACGCGCGGGGGCTGAGGATCATCCTCGATTTCGTGCCCAACCACTCCTCGCAGGAGCATCCCTGGTTCAAGGCCTCCCGCTCGGGCAAGGATGATCCCAAGCGCGACTGGTACATCTGGCGCGCTCCCGGCCCGGATGGCGGCCCGCCCAACAACTGGCTTTCGGAATTCGGCGGCAGCGCCTGGGAATATGATGCGGCGAGCGGCCAGTATTACTATCACGCCTTCCTGAAGGAGCAGCCGGACCTCAACTGGCGCAACCCGGACGTGGTCGAAGCCATACACGACGTCCTGCGCTTCTGGCTCGACCGGGGCGTGGACGGCTTCCGCATCGACGCGCTCTGGCATGTCATCAAGGATGCGGAGTTCCGGGACAATCCGCCGAACCCTGATTTCCGCGAGGGCATGAACCCGCACTCCGCTTTGACCCAGCTCTATACCGGCGACCGACCGGAGGTGATGGATGTCATCGCCGGCTTCCGCGCCCTCGCCGAGTCCTACGATGGCGACCGGGTGCTCATCGGCGAAGCCTATCTGCCGCTCCACCGCATCGCCGCCTATTACGGCGAGAACGGGCGCGGCGTGCATCTGCCGTTCAACTTCACGCTCCTCGCGGCACCGTGGAATGCAGCGGCACTGGCGCCGCTGATCGCCGCCTATGAGGCCGCCATTCCCGAGGGCGGCTGGCCCAACTGGGTGCTCTCCAACCACGATCGCCCGCGCGTCGTCGGCCGGCTCGGTCCCGATCAGGCGCGGGTGGCGGCCATGCTGCTGCTGACGCTCCGGGGCACGCCGACGCTCTATTACGGCGACGAGATCGGCATGACGCAGGTGCCCATACCGCCCGAGCGGGTGCAGGACCCGTTCGAGAAGAACGTGCCCGGCCTCGGCCTCGGCCGCGACGGCGCGCGCACGCCCATGCAGTGGGACGATGGCCCCTTCGCCGGCTTCTCCACTGTGGAGCCGTGGCTGCCGCTGGCGGACGATTTTACCGAGGTGAACGTGAAGCGGGAGCGGGGGGAGGCGGCATCCCTGCTCACCCTTACCCGCGCGCTGCTGGCCCTGCGGCGGGCGCATCCGGCCCTGTCCGTGGGTCTGTGGTCCCCGGTGGCGGCGGTGGGCGATCTCGTCGCCTATCTCAGGCAGGGGGAGGGGGAGACGATGCTGGTGGCGCTCAATCTCGGCGGCGACCCGCTGTCGGTGACGCTGCCGGAAGCGGTGGGCGGGGGACGCCTCGTGCTGTCCACCTTCTGCGATCGCGTGGGGGAGCGCGTGGGCGACACCATCGACCTTCGGCCCAATGAGGGCATCGTGGTGCAACTGGCGCCGTGAACGAAAAGGGGCGGCCGAAGCCGCCCCTTGAAACTTGAGGAAAAGCGGCGGCTCAGGAGAGCTGGCCGGTATACTTCTCCAGCGTGGCCCAGGCTTCGTCGCCGTACTTGCCCTTCCACTCGGCATAGAAGCCGGCCTTGCGCAGCTGGTCGCGGAAGCTGTCCACCTTCGGCTCGTTGAAGGTGAGGCCCTTTTCCGCCAGCTCCTTGCGCAGGGTGTTGTTGAGGGCGAACACGTCATCGCGCTGCTTGAGGCCCGCCTCGTTGATGTTCTTCGCCACGATGGCGCGCAGATCGTCGGGCAGCTTCTCGAAGGCGCGGCGGTTGGCGAGGAACCAGAAGCCGTCCCACATGTGATTGGTGAGGGAGCAGTATTTCTGCACCTCGTAGAGCTTCGCCGTGGAGATGATGGCGAGCGGGTTCTCCTGCGCGTCCACGGCGCGGGTCTGCAGCGCGGTGTAGACCTCGGCGAAGTTGAGCGAGGCGGGGGCGCTGTCGAACGCCTTGAACATGGAGGTCCACAGCGGAGACACCGGCACGCGGATCTTCAGGCCCTTGAGGTCGGCCGCGGTCTCGATGGGCTTGGTGGAGGTGGTGATCTGGCGGAAGCCGTTGTCCCAGATCTTGTCCATGGCGACGATGCCGGCCTTGGAGATCTGCCCGCGCACGTAGGTGCCGAGGTCGCCGTCCATGGCCTTCCACACGCTGGCATAGTCCGGGAAGGCGAAGCCGATGCCGCTGATGGAGGCGTTGGGCACCAGCGTCGAGAGGATCAGCGGCGAGAGGGTGAAGAACTCGATGGCGCCGGAGCGCAGCTGGCTCAGCATGTCGGTGTCGCCACCGAGCTGGCTGGAGGGGAAGATATTGATCTCGACCCTGCCCTTGGTCTCGGCCTTGATCTTCGCCGCCATCTCCTGCGCGCGCACGTTCATGGGGTGCGTGACCGGCAGGTTGTTGGCGTATTTGTAGGAGAATTCGGCGCTCTGGGCCCGCGCGACGGTGGGGGCGAACAGGGCCGGCGCAATGGCGCCGGTCAGCGCCGTGGCGGCGCTCGCCTTGATGAGGGTGCGACGGGTCAGTGTCATCGGTGCTCCTCCTTGCGGCCGTTTCGCGCGGTGCCCCGACTGGCTCCGGCCCGGCCCGACTGGTTTCCTTGGGTCCAATATATGGACCTCTTTTCCCGCCGCCCATGCTGGCCCGCTTGTGGGCATTTCGCAAGCAGATTATGGTCCCTTTGGACGCCGCGCGGCGGCGATCCCAATTTGCCAGATAAATCAGGTCCATATTCTGGATCAAGGGAGCGCGTGTGGCAGGGGGACTGAAAGCACCCGCCGCCGGAGCAAGCGGGCCGGAGCATCCGTCGGGCGGGACCCCGGATGTCGCGCCTGAGTCGGCCGGCGGCACCCAGAGTATCGCGCGCGCGGTGGCGCTGCTGATGCTCGTGGGCCGTGCGGGAGCGGAGGGTGCCCGCCTCGCCGATCTCGTGGCGCGTTCCGGCCTTTCCAAGCCCACCGTGCGCCGCGTCCTGCTGGCGCTGGTGCGCGCCGGGCTGGTGGACCAGGACGAGGCGAGCCGCCGCTATCATGTGGGCCCCGAAGCCTATGTGCTCGGCACGCTGGCCGCGCCGCGCTTCGGCATCCACGCACTCGCCCTCGACGGGCTCTCCCGCATCGCCCGCCAGAGCGGCGACTGCGCCTTCCTCTCGGTGCCGCGCGGGGCCTTTTCCGTGTGCCTGCACCGCGAGGAGGGCACCTGGCCCATTCGCACCCATGTGCTCCAGGCCGGCGACCGGCACCCCCTCGGCATCGGTGCCGGCGGCCTCGCCATCCTCGCCGCGCTGCCCGAGGCCGAGGCGGCGCGCATCATCGAGGCCAATGCGGCGGCGCTCGCGGCCTATCCCGGCTATTCCCCCGATCTGCTGCGCGCCGCCATGGGCGAGACCCGCGCGCGCGGCTATGCGCTCAATCCCGGCCTCTACGTCGCCGGCTCCTGGGGCATCGGCGTGCCGGTGCGGGGCGCGGACGGGCGCCCGCTCGGCGCGCTCTCGCTCGCAGCCATCGAGAGCCGGCTGGGCGCGGAGCGGCAGACGGAGCTGGTGCCGCTGCTTCAGCGCGAAGCCGCCGCGCTGGAGGCGAAGCTCGGCGGCAGTGAGCGGGGGCCGCCACCGCGCTCGGCTCGTCCCATCGCCCGCCCCTTGGCCCGCCCGGCCCCCTGATTGTTTCCGATCCCGGAGTGAAGTGAATGTCCGCACCTGCCCAGACCGTCGCCGAGGCCCCGCGTGGCGGCGTGGCCCGCACCAGCCGCCGGGTGATGAACCTCTCCCATTTCCTGCGCCAGGCGGCGCGGCGGCTGCCGGCCCATATCGCCTTCGTCGAGGGCGAGCGCACCGTGACGTGGGCCGAGATGGATGCCCGCGTGGATGCCATGGCGGCGGAGCTGGCCGCCCGCGGCGTCGTCAAGGGCGACCGCATCCTCGTGCAGTCGAAGAACTGCCTCGAAATGTTCGAGAGCATGTTCGCGTCCTTCCGGCTGGGCGCGGTGTGGGTGCCCACCAATTTCCGCCAGACTCCGGGGGAGGTCGCCTATCTCGCCTCCGCGTCGGGCGCGAGCCTCATGATCTGCCACCGGGACTTTCCCGAGCATGTGGAGGCCGCCCGCGCCGAGGCGCCGGCCATCCGCGAGGTCATCGCCATCGGCGCCGCACCCTTCGGCGCCGACTATGGGGAAATCGTCGCCGCCCGCCTCGGCGAGACTGTTCCGGTGGCGGATATGGAGCATGATGACCCCTGCTGGTTCTTCTTCACCTCCGGCACCACCGGCCGCCCCAAGGCGGCGGTGCTGACCCATGGCCAGATGGCCTTCGTCATCACCAACCACCTCTGCGACCTGATGCCCGGCACCACCGAGCAGGACGCCTCCCTCGTGGTCGCGCCGCTCTCCCACGGCGCGGGGGTGCATCAGCTGGTGCAGGTGGCGCGCGGGGTGAAGACCATCCTCATGCCCTCCGAGCGGTTCGATGCCGCCGAGGCCTGGCGGCTGGTGCAGGACTGGCGGGTGACCAACATGTTCACCGTGCCCACCATCACCAAGCTCCTCACCGAGCACCCCTCGGTGGATGCATTCGACCACTCCTCCCTGCGCTATGTGATCTATGCCGGCGCGCCCATGTACCGGGAGGACCAGAAGTTCGCGCTGAGGAAGCTCGGCAAGGTGCTGGTGCAGTATTTCGGCCTCGGCGAGGTGACCGGCAACATCACCGTCCTGCCGCCCTACCTGCACGACCCCGAGGACGGCCCGCATGTGAAGCTCGGCACCTGCGGCTTCGAGCGTACCGGCATGCAGGTCCAGATCCAGGACGATGCCGGCAGCGAGGTCGCGCCCTTCGAGACCGGCGAGATCTGCGTCTGCGGCCCGGCGGTGCTGGCTGGCTACTACGACAATCCGGAGGCCAACGCGAAGGCGTTCCGTAACGGCTGGTTCCGCACCGGCGACCTCGGCCACATGGACACCGAGGGCTTCGTCTACATCACGGGGCGTGCCTCGGACATGTACATTTCCGGCGGCTCCAACGTCTATCCGCGCGAGGTGGAGGAGAAGGTGCTCACCCATCCGGCCATCGCGGAGGTGGCCATCCTCGGCGTGCCGGACCCCATGTGGGGCGAGGTGGGTGTCGCCGTCTGCGTGCTGCGCGAAGGACAGGCGGTGAGCGAGGAGGAACTGGTTACGTTCCTCGACGGCAAGGTCGCCCGCTACAAGCTGCCCCGGCGCGTGCATTTCTGGGACGCGCTGCCGAAGTCCGCCTACGGCAAGATCACCAAGAAGATGGTGCGCGAGGCCCTGGCCGAGCGCGGGCTCATCTGAGCCGTGGACCTACCTAAAACACCCTCAGGGAGACTGCCGTGTCGAGACCGGGAAGCGTGATCGTGACGGGTGGTGCCTCGGGCATCGGCCTCGCCGTGGTGGAGGAGCTTCTGGCCGAGGGCTGGCGCGTCGTCGCCGCCGACCTCGTGCCGGAGAGCATCGAGAAGGCGCGGGCCGCGCTCGCCGCCCATGGCGACAAGGTGCGGGTCGTCCAGGCCGACATTTCCGACGAGGCGCAGGTGGTGAAGCTCGTCGCCGAGACGGAGAGCGGCTTTGGTCCCCTGTGGGGCGTTGTGAACTCCGCCGGCATCGCCCGCGATATCCCCGCCCTCGACACGTCGGCGGACATCTTCCGCAAGATTCTCGACGTGAACGTCATCGGCACCTTCCTGGTGGCGCGCGAGGCGGCGAAGGTGATGCAGGCGCGCAGCGCCGGCTCCATCGTCAACATCGCGTCCGTCTCGGGCATCCAGGGCAATCTCGGCCGCGCCGCCTACGGCTCGTCCAAGGGTGCGGTGGTGGTGCTCACCAAGGTTCTCGCGGTGGAGTTCGCGGCCCTCGGCATCCGCGTCAACGCCATTGCGCCGGGGCCGGTGGATACGCCGCTGGTGCAGGCGGTGCATACCGATCAGGCGCGCACCGCGTGGCTCGCCCGCGTACCGCTCAACCGCTATGCGCAGCCGAAGGAAATGGCCGGCACCATCGCCTTCCTGCTGGACCCCGAGAAATCCTCCTACGTGACCGGCCAGACCATCAACGTTGATGGCGGCTTCACCGCCGGCGGGTTGATCCGGCCGTGACGGGGGATGAGATGAAGGGCAGCGTCATCGTCACCGGCGGTGCCTCCGGCATCGGTCTCGCCGTGGTGGAAACCCTGCTCGCCGAGGGCTGGCGCGTCGTCGCGCTGGACCTCGCCGCCGACAGCATCGCCAAGGCGCGGGAGCATCTCGCGGCACATGGCGCGCGGGTGCGGTTCGAGACGGTGGACATCACCGACGAAAGCGCGGTGGTGGCGGCCGTCGCGCGCACGGCGGCGGCCCTCGGCCCGCTCAAGGGGGTGGTGAACTCGGCCGGCATCGCCCGCGATATTCCCGCCTTGGACACGTCAGTGGAACTGTTCCGCAAGGTGCTGGACATCAACCTCGTCGGCAGCTTCGTCGTGGCGCGGGAGGCGGCGAAGGCCATGCGGGAGACGGGCGGCGGCTCTATCGTCAACATCGCCTCGATCTCCGCTTTGCGCGGCAATCTCGGCCGCTCCGCCTATGGCGCCTCCAAGGGCGGCGTGATGACGCTGACGAAGATCCTCGCGGTGGAATTCGCGCCGCTGGGTATTCGCGTGAATGCGGTGGCGCCCGGCCCCATCGAGACGCCGCTGGTGCGCGAACTGCTGACGGCCGAGACCCGCGCCGCGTGGCTGAAAACCCTGCCGCTCCGCCGCAACGGCACGCCGCAGGAGGTGTGCGGCGCCATCTCCTTCCTTCTGGACGAGCGGGTGTCGTCCTACGTCACCGGCGAGACCATCGCCGTGGACGGCGGCTTCTCGGCGGGCGGTCTCATCAACGTCTGAGGCGGCCGGGCGCCCGCTCGTCCACATGGATCGGCGGCGCAGGCGTTGACCTGCCGCGGGTCTCGGGCATCGTCGGGCGGAGCGAACCGATTCCGGTGCGGGGAGGCCGAGATGGAGGAGAGCGGTCAGGTCTTCGACCTCGCCATCGTCGGCGGCGGCATCAATGGCTGCGGCATCGCCCGCGATGCCGTGGGACGCGGCCTGTCCGTGGTGCTGTTCGAGAAGGGGGACCTTGCCTCCGGCACGTCCTCCGCCTCCACCAAGTTGATCCACGGCGGCCTGCGCTATCTCGAATATTACGAGTTCCGCCTCGTGCGCGAGGCGCTGGCCGAGCGGGAGGTGCTGTGGGGCATCGCGCCTCATATCGTCTGGCCCCTGCGCTTCGTCCTGCCGCACCATCCGGGCCTGCGCCCGGCGTGGCTGCTGCGGCTCGGCCTGTGGCTCTACGATCATATCGGCGGCCGTCGCCTGCTGCCGCCCACCCGCACGCTGGACCTGCGGCACGATCCCGCCGGCCAGCCGCTGCGGCCGGGCTATGGCCGGGCCTTCGAATATTCCGACTGCTGGGTGGAGGATGCGCGCCTCGTGGTGCTCAATGCCCGCGACGCCGCGGACCGGGGCGCCGCCATCCGCCCGCGCACCCGCGTCACCAGCGCACGACGGGAGGCGGGGCTGTGGGTGATCGAGAGCGAGCATGAGGGTCGACCCGAGACGGTGAAGGCGCGGGCGCTGGTGGATGCGGCCGGCCCCTGGGCGGGCGAGGTGCTCGACGTGCTGAAGACCGGTAGGGGCGAGTCGCACGCGCCACTCCGCCTCGTGCAGGGCAGCCATATCGTGGTGCCGCGGCTCTATGCGCACGAGCGCTGCTACATCTTCCAGAACGCGGACGGGCGCATCATCTTCGCCATTCCCTACGAGGGCGATTTCACCCTTATAGGCACCACCGACCGCGATTTCTCCGGCCATCCCGAGGACGTGCATGCGACGCCGGAGGAGGTGGCCTATCTGTGCGCGGCGGCGAGCGAATATTTCGCCGCCACCATCGCCCCCGAGCAGGTGGTGTGGACCTATTCCGGCGTGCGCGCCCTCTATGACGACGGCGCCGGGGCCGCCCAGTCGGCGACGCGGGACTATGTGCTCGCCCTCGATGCGTCGGAGGAAGGGGCGCCGCTCCTCACCGTGTTCGGCGGCAAGATCACCACCTATCGCCGGCTGGCCGAGGCGGCGCTGACGCGCCTCGCGCCGCACTTTCCCCATCTCGGCGCGCCCTTCACGGCCAGCGCACCGCTGCCCGGCGGGGATTTCCCGCGTCAGGGCTATGACACTCTGGTGCGCACCCTGCGCGGTGCTTTCCCGGCGCTCGATCCCGCCCTGCTGGCGCGGCTCGCGCGGGCCTATGGCACGTCCGCCTTCCAGTTGCTGGACGGAGTGAGCGACGAGGACGACCTCGGCGACTGGTTCGGCGCGCATCTGTGCGCCCGCGAAGTGGACTATCTGATGGACCGGGAATGGGCGCTGACCGCCGCCGACGTGCTATGGCGGCGCTCCAAGCTTGGCCTGCGCACCGCGCCGCATGCGGTGGAGGCGCTCGACGCCTACATGGCGGCGCGGCGCGCCTGAAACAGAACAAGGGAGGACGCCGTGGCCGCCTACATTCTCGCCATCGACCAGGGCACCACCTCCTCGCGCGCGCTGCTGGTGCGGCGGGACGGCTCCGTCGCGGCGCTGGCGCAGGAGGAGCTGCCGCAGCATTTCCCCGCCTCCGGCCATGTGGAGCAGGAGGCGGAGGACATCTTCGGTACCGTGCTCAATTGCTGCCGCGCGGTGCTGGCGAAGGCGGGCGCCACGGCGTCCGACATCGCCGCCATAGGCATCACCAACCAGCGCGAGACGACCCTCGTGTGGGAGCGGGCGACCGGCCGCGCCATCCACCGCGCCATCGTCTGGCAGGACCGCCGCACGGCCGAGGCCTGCGCCCAGCTGGAGGCGGACGGCCATGGCGCGCTGGTGAATGCGCGCACCGGCCTTCTGCTCGATCCCTATTTCTCCGCCACCAAGATCGCCCACATCCTCGATGCCGTGCCCGGCGCGCGGGAGCGGGCGGAGACGGGGGAGCTGGCCTTCGGCACGGTGGACAGCTTCCTGCTCTATCGCCTCACCGGCGGCCGCGTGCATGTGACCGACGCCACCAATGCCGCGCGCACGCTGCTCTTCGACATTCATCGCGGCGCGTGGGACGACGATCTCCTCGCCTTGTTCTGCGTGCCGCGCGCTTTGCTGCCGGAGGTGAAGGACTGCGCCGCGGATTTCGGCACCACCGATCCGGCGCTGTTCGGCGGGCCCATCCCCATCCGTGGCGTGGCGGGGGACCAGCAGGCGGCCATGGTGGGGCAGGCGTGCTTTGCGCCCGGCATGGTGAAATCCACCTACGGCACCGGCTGCTTCGCCCTGCTCAATACCGGCACGACGCCCGTCGCCTCCTCCAACCGGCTCCTGACCACCATCGCCTACCAGATCGGCGGCCAACGCACCTATGCGCTGGAGGGCTCCATCTTCGTCGCCGGCGCGGCGGTGCAGTGGCTGCGCGACGGGCTGAGGATCATCTCCACCGCCAGCGAGAGCGACCGCCTCGCGGCAGAGGCGGACGCGGGACAGGACGTAATTCTCGTCCCCGCCTTCGTCGGGCTCGGTGCGCCCTATTGGCGGCCGGAGGTGCGCGGCGCCCTGTTCGGCCTCACCCGCGCCACCGGCCCGGCGGAACTGGCGCGCGCGGCGCTGGAAAGCGTGTGCTTCCAGACCGTGGACCTCATCGACGCCATGCGCGCCGACTGGCCGGATGGCGATACGGTGCTGCGCGTGGACGGCGGCATGACCGTCTCCGACTTCACCATGCAGCGCCTCGCCGACCTCCTCGGCGCCCCGGTGGATCGGCCTGTGCAGAAAGAGACGACCGTGCTCGGCGCCGCCTATCTCGCGGGCCTGGAGTGTGGCTTCTTCCCGCCGCCGGACGTCTTCGCCGGCCAGTGGCGGCTGGAGCGGCGGTTCACGCCGCAGATGCTGCCCGAGGTGCGCGCCGGCCGCATCGCCCAGTGGCGGGATGCGGTGGGGCGGCTGATCGGCGGGGTATGAGGACGCAGGGTTCGGGATTGATCTTGCCGGCGCGTCGGCGCCGAATTGACCGAATGAATACGGGGAGAGCGCCATGGTCCGGGACGACAGTTTCTCGGCGGACGAGCGCGCCGCCATCTATCGATGCATCGCCGCGCGGCGGGACGTGCGCCGGAACTTCCTGCCCGATCCCGTGCCCGACGCGGTGCTCGCCCGCGTGCTGGCCGCCGGCCATGCGGCGCCCTCGGTGGGCTTCCTGCAGCCGTGGAACTTCATCGTGGTGCGTTCAGCCGAGACCAAGGCGGCGCTGCACGACGCCTTTTCGCGCGCCAATGCCGAAGCGGCGGAGATGTTCGAGAGCGAGCGGGCGCAGCTCTATCGCACGCTGAAGCTGGAGGGCCTGCGCGAGGCGCCGCTCCTGCTGTGCATCACCTGCGAACGCGACCGCGCGGGGCCGGTGGTGCTGGGGCGCACCCACCAGAGCGAGATGGACATCTATTCCACCGTCTGCGCGGTGCAGAACATCTGGCTGGCGGCGCGGGCGGAAAATCTGGGCGTCGGCTGGGTGTCGATCCTGGACCTTGCCGACCTCCGCCACATCCTCGCCATCCCGGACCACATCGTGCCCATCGCGCTGCTGTGCGTGGGCTATGTGGAGGGGTTCGCGGCGACGCCCGACCTCGAGCGGGCCGGATGGCGACAGCGCCTGCCGCTGGAGGAACTGGTATTCGCGGAGCGATTCGGTGCGCGGGAGAAGGCCGGGACGTAAGCGGCTGCCGCCTCAGCGGGACGTTGGGCCGCCCGCCTCAGCGGGCGAGGGCGACCTGCTGGCCGGTCTCGGCGATGGTGCCGACGTAATGGTTGGGGCCATCCGGCTGGAGCCGGACGGTGACCTTGCCCTGATGGTTCTGCAGCACGATGTCCGAGCCCATCATGTCCCAGCCCTTGGTCATGAAGATCTCGCTGGGGCAGGAGACGTCGGCCTGGGCGGAAAGGCCGCTGAGGCCGCGGTCGGTGCCGAGCCGAACCGGACAGGAGGCCTTGCCGCCATCCCACGAGAAGCTCCAGGCGCCGGAAACCTGTTCCTTGGCCGCGCTGGGAGCGAAGGCGGTGGCGCCGGGATTGGCCGGAGGCGGCGTAAGAGGCACGTTGGAGGCAGTGGTGCGCGGCGTGATGGCGCCGGTGGCGGTATCGGCCGCGGCCGTGGACACGTTGCCGGGCACGGGCGAGGATTCGACCGCACCAGTCGGCGCCGTGAGCACGCGATTGGCCGCCATGGCGGACGGCTTCGCCCCGAAGCCGTCAAGCTCCGTGCTGCACCCGCCGAGGGCCAGCGCCAGAGCCGCCGAAACCAGAACCACCTTCATCCATTGTTCTCCGGACGTGTCCGCAACCTAGCGCCTTCACGCGAAAACCGCCACCCGCCCCTGAGTGGCTCGCACGGGACGCATCGACGTTCGGACCACAGCTGACAGGCGCGAACCCTAGCCGGCTGCGGGTAAACGCACCCTTTCGTGAGATCGTGGCAGCAGCAAGGCTGGTGATGTATCAAGATACCGTTTCGTGGCGGCGGATGGACGCGATGGTTAAGGCGGTTTAATCACCGGCGCACCTTGCGGCACGCTCTTCCGCGCCCTTCTCCCGTCCTTGCCTTGCTCGGAGCTTTCCATGGCTATGCTCGATCCCCGCACGCTGACCCTCGTCGTGACCGGCGCCACCTCGGGCATCGGCGCCGCCACCGTCCGCCGCTTTGCGAGCGCGGGATCGAAGGTGGTCGCCGTGGGCCGCCGGGCCGACCGCCTGGAAGGTCTCAAGGCCGAGTTCGGCGACCTGATCCTCCCGCTGGAGCTTGATGTGCGCGACGAGAAGGCGACGTTCGACGCCTTCTCCAGCCTGCCGGCGCCGTTCGCCGATTACAACATCGTCTTCGCCAATGCCGGCCTCGCGCTCGGGCTCGAGCCCGCGCAGAAGGCGGAGCTGGACGAGTGGAAGACCATGGTGGAGACCAACATCACGGGCATGCTCACCACCGTGCGCGCGAGCCTGCCGGCCATGGTGGCGCGCAAGGAGGGGCATGTGGTGTTCACCGGCTCCGTCGCCGGCGACTACCCCTATTTCGGCGGCAACGTCTACGGTGCCACCAAGGCCTTCGTGAAGCAGTTCTCCCTGAATTTGTGGGCGGATGTGGCCGGCACCGGGGTGCGCGTCACCAACATCGAGCCGGGCCTCGTGGAGACGGAATTCTCCGTGGTCCGCTTCTCCGGCGACAAGGGCAAGGCGGATCAGGTCTATGCCGGCTATACGCCCATGACCGGCGAGGACATTGCCGAGCAGGTGTATTTCGCCTGCACCATGCCCCGCCACGTCAACATCAACCGCATCCAGTGCATGGCCGGTCAGCAGACCTTCAACGGGCTCACCGTGCGGCGCGATCCGGCCTGAGGACGGTCGGCTCGGGGGAAATCGGGTGGCCGGCGCTTGCGGCGCCTGCTGAGATGGGCAACGCTCGATCAGAAGGAGACGTGCCGTGCTGGCGCTCGATGCCCCCGATCTCATCCTGTCCGCGGCGGCGCCGACGCTGACGGCGACGCCTGCCGCGCAGCTCGATATCGCCGCCCGCGACTATGACGTGGTGCGCCGGGCGGTGGAGTACATCTCCTGCAACGTGCGCCGGCAGCCGGAGGTGGAGGAGATCGCCGCCGCCACCGGCGTCTCCGCCCGCGCGCTCACCGACCTGTTCCGCCGCTGGTGCGGCCTCACGCCCAAGGCATTCCTCCAGGCGGTGACGCTCGATCGCGCCCGGCGCATCGTCGCCGAATGCCCCAACGTGCTCGATGCCGCGCTGGAGCTGGGTCTTTCCGGTCCCGGCCGGCTGCACGATCTGTTCGTGGTGCACGAGGCCATGTCGCCGGGGGAGTGGAAGACCGGCGGCGCTGGCCTCGTCATCCGCTTCGGCTTCCATCCGTCCCCGTTCGGGCAGGCGCTGGCCATGTCCACCCCGCGCGGCCTGTGCGGCCTCGCCTTCGCGGATCTGGGGGAGGAGGCGGCGGCGCTCGCCGACATGCGCTCGCGCTGGCCCAATGCCACCTATCTGGAAGACCCGACCGCCACCGCCCCGCTGGTGGCACAGATATTCGATCCCGCCTCCTGCCGCGGCGACCAGCCCCTGCGCATCGTCTTCATCGGCACGGATTTCGAGATAAGGGTGTGGGAGACCCTGCTGCGCATTCCCATGGGCCGGGCCACCACCTATTCCACCATCGCCGAGCATGTGGGCCGGCCCAAGGCGGCACGGGCGGTGGGCGCGGCCATCGGCAAGAACCCCATCTCCTTCGTGGTGCCCTGCCACCGCGTCATCGGCAAGAGTGGCGACCTTACCGGCTACCACTGGGGCCTGACGCGCAAGCGCGCCATACTCGGGTGGGAAGCGGCGAAGGTGGAGCCGAAGGCGGAGTGAAGGGCGGGGAGTGAAGGGCGGGGTTACCCCACCCAGCCCCGCAGTTCCCGCTCCACCACGGTCTTGAGCACCCGCATGCCCTCATCGCCGGCATTGAGGCAGGGGATGGCGGCGAACCTCTCGCCGCCGGCGTGCCCGAAGATCTCGCGGTTCTCGACACCGATCTCCTCCAGCGTCTCCAGGCAGTCGGCGACGAAGCCGGGGTTGAACACGGCGAGCCGCTTCACACCACTCTCGGCCAAGGCCTTCACCGTCTCGTCCGTATAGGGCTTCAGCCATTCCTCGCGGCCGAAGCGGGACTGGAAGGTGAGGCGAAAGCGCTTTTCGTCCATGCCGAGCCGCGCGCGCAGCAGGCGGGCGGTCTTGGCGCACTGGCAGTGATAGGGGTCGCCCTTCATGAGGTAGGACTTCGGCACGCCGTGGAAGGAGGCGAGGATCACCTCCGGCTCGAAGTCCAGCGCCGCCAGATGCCGCTCCAGATCGCGGGCCACAGCATCGATATAGACCGGATCATCGTGCCAGGGCGGCGCGACGCGCAGCGTCGGCTGCCAGCGCATCTCCTTCAGCGCATCGAAGGCCTTGTCGCAGACGGTGGCCGAGGTGGCGGCGGCATATTGCGGATAGAGCGGCACCAGCAGGATGCGCTCGCAGCCCTGCGCCTGGAGCGCGGCGAGGCGCTCGGCGATGGGCGGCTTGCCGTAGCGCATGGCGAAATCCACCACGATGCGCTCATCGATGCCGGCGAAATGGGCGGCGAGCTTTTCGGCCTGGTCGCGGGTGATGGTCTTGAGCGGGCCTTCGTTGCGCTCGTTGTTCCAGATGCTGGCATAGTCGCGGCCCTTGGGGCCTGGGCGCTTGGTGAGGATGATGGCGTTGAGCACGAACCACCACAGCGCCCGGTTCACCTCGATCACCCGCCGGTCCCAGAGGAATTCCTTCAGATAGGCCCGCATGGACCAGTAGTCCGTCGCCTCCGGCGTGCCGAGATTGACGATGAGCACGCCGACGCGCCCGAACGCCACCTTCGGGTGGTCCTTGGGCAGATGGGTGGAATCGGCGGAGAAGGCGGGAGCGTCGATCATCAGGTCCTCGGCTGCTGCCGGTGAGATGGCGCCTCGGCCGGGGCGCGTCAATGCGCCCGCAGGCGCCGCTCTTTTACGCGATCGGGTGCGCGCTGGATGGCCGGTGCCCCACACGCGATGACGGCCCGGACGGCTGGTGCCGCCGGACGGATCAATCGCCGGATGATGAGGTGAGGGATGGTGGGCGCGACAGGGATCGAACCTGTGACCCCTACGATGTCAACGTAGTGCTCTCCCGCTGAGCTACGCGCCCCCTCGCAGGAGCCGCCTCTATATCGGCTCGAAACGCCGGAGGCAAGGCGGGTGTGTCGAAGGATGTTCCGGCCTGTGGATGACGCGTCAGGCGGCCGCCAGCATCTTGCCCACCTCGCTCACGAGGTCGCGCAGGTGGAAGGGCTTGGAGAGCACCTTGGCCTCGCTCGGCGCCTCGCCGTCGGCATTGAGGGCGACCGCGGCGAATCCGGTGATGAACATCACCTTGAGGTCGGGATCGAGCTCGGTGGCCCGACGGGCCAGCTCGATGCCGTCCATCTCGGGCATCACGATGTCGGTGAGGAGCAGTTCGAACGGCTCCTCCCGCATTCGTTCATAGGCGGAGCGGCCGTTGTCGCATGACGCGACGGAGTAGCCCGCATTCTGCAACGCCTTCACGAGGAAGCGTCGCATGTCGTTGTCGTCTTCAGCGAGCAGGATCTTGGCCACGCCGCTTCCCCTGATGTCATGTTCTGTCCACCCCCGGCCAGAGCAGGGGGTTCATATGACTTGTCTGCCGCATTCGGGTAAATTCGAAGTGAAAGCCGCGCCACCCCTTTCCAAAAGGTGTTTCGCCGGGCCATCATTCCGCCGCCCGCCGGTGGGAATTCCGGAACTATTCCAAGGTGCTGGGTTCTTGATGACTGCCTGCCTCGCCGACACCATTGAACCCGCATTCGAGGTGCTCACTCCGGTCGAGGCGCGCGCGCCCTTCCTCTTCAACTCCCCGCATTCCGGGCGAATCTATCCCCGCAGCTTCGTCGAACAGACGCGCTTGGACTTTTCGACCCTGCGCCGATCGGAAGATACGTTCGTCGATGAATTGTTCGGCGATTGCGTCGGGCTGGGCGCGCCGATGATGCGGGCCCTGTTCCCGCGCTCCTTCCTCGACCTCAACCGCGAGCCCTACGAGCTCGACCCGCGCATGTTCGACGGCCGGCTGCCGCCGTTCGCCAACACGCGGTCGATTCGCGTGTCCGGTGGCCTCGGCACCATCGCGCGGGTGGTGGGTGATGCGCAGGAGATCTATCCCCGCCGCCTCGCGGTGAACGAGGCGCTGGAGCGCATCGAGACCTTTTACAAGCCCTACCACCAGACCCTGCGCCGCCTCGTGGGGCGCATCCAGCGCGAATGGGGGATGGCGGTGCTGGTGGATTGCCACTCGATGCCGTCCACTTCAGCACGGGACGAGGTGGCGCGGGCCGATTTCGTCATCGGCGACCGTTACGGCACGAGCTGCAGCGAGGTGGTCACGGACGCCATCGAGCGGTCGCTGACCGCCCGCGGCTACCGGGTGGTGCGCAACAAGCCCTATGCCGGCGGCTATATTACTGAGCACTACGGAAACCCCTCCGCCGGGCTGCACGCCGTGCAGATCGAGCTCAACCGCAGCCTCTACATGGACGAGGCCGGCTATGAGCGGAATAGCGGATTTTCCAGCGCCCAGGCCGATCTTCGGGCCCTGATGGGGGATCTGTTCATCGCGGTGTCGGAGGGCCTCGCCCCGCTCCGTGCGGCAGCCGAATGACAAAGCTCTGCATTTTTGCATAAGGTGCCTTGCGTTTTTCGTATGGCAAGGCTACCAATTGCGCACGGTTGCCGAGGAATTACTCAGGCACCATCGAATTCCGGCCCGGGCAGGCTTCGCCTTGCGAAGACATCCGCGAGACACGGGATCGAATATGGCGGCGCAAGACCGCATCCAGGGATGGAACGAGAGGGGCCTAGACAGGGCGGCGGGTGACGGCGAATGCCGGATCGGCCAGCCCGAAAAAGAAAGGGGCCGTCCGCGTGAGCAGACGGCCCAAGTCTAGGGAGGAAACGCCCAAGGAGGGCAGCGACACAGCGACGCCAATCGCCGTGTCGCAATGCACAAATAGCCGAGTGCAGTGCCATAAATCAAGTGCGCGTTTGTCGCAGTCTGGTATACCACGACAACTCATTGATTTTTATAGGAATTTATTTCTCCCGGCTAAGCCCGGGCTGTGGCCGCTAAGAGCAGGCCGCTCAAAAAAATCGATAGAAGCGTGCGCTTGGTCCGACTCGGCTGTGCCGGGGATGGCCAGGACACGGCATGTCCGGGTGTCGCCCGGTGCCGGGACCCATAGTGACGGCCGGTCGATCAGAGCTGCGCGCACGCAGGGATAGGCGCGCGGTCAACACAGCCGCCAGATTCCCGTCAGGCGCCACGCGCGCGGAAAATGGATCTGGCTGGGCATGGGGCGCGGGCAGGGCGCAAAAGGCGGGCGGAACAGGCGGGCGCAGGCTCCGGGCCTTTGCCGGGCGGCGCGCATTTCCTGCCTCGGCATGAGGGGCCGAAAAAAGAAAGGGGCCGCTGAGAACAGCGGCCCAAGTCTAGGGAGGAAACGCCCAAGGAGGGCAGCGGCACCGCAACAAGCAATGCCGCGCTGCATCAATATGACGAATGGCCCCCTCTGCATCAAGTCCGTGACAGGCAGATAGTTTGTGCAACTGTCCAACATTTAAAACCATTTATTTTCAGCCCATTGCGGCCTAGCTGCCCAATTTTTGCGCGTCCTGCACGCCACGCCTGCCCTAGGTGAGATCATCCCGCACCGCAGTTGTGCCGTAGGGATCGCGGCCTGGCGGATTCGGCCGGCCTGCCGCATCGGGCAGCCGCGGATGGAGCCGGCCTTCCCGCGCAGATTTCCCTCCCAGATTTTCCTCGCAGATTTTCCTTGGCAGGTGCCACCACCCGCGCTTTCTTGCCGGCGCGGGCATCGTCGGCCCGCCCGACCGTTCCGGAGTCTCCATGACCGCCGTCGATTTCGACGCCTTCGTCCATCAGCTTGCGACCGTCTCGGGCGAGGCCATCCTGCCCTTCTTCCGCACGGCGCTTGGCATTGAGGACAAGAGCGCGGGCCGCGCCTTCGATCCCGTCACCGAGGCGGACCGGGCGGCCGAGCAGGCCATGCGGCAGCTCATCCGCTCCACCTTCCCCGCCCACGGCATCATCGGCGAGGAGTTCGAGAACGTGGCGGCGAACGCGCCCTATACGTGGGCGCTCGACCCCATCGACGGCACCAAGTCGTTCATCGCCGGCCTGCCCGCCTGGGGGACGCTGATCGGCCTTCTGAAGGACGGCGATCCCGTCTACGGCATGATGCACCAGCCGTTCATCGGCGAGCGCTTCTTCGGCGACGGCGGCGCGGCGCGCTATCGCGGCCCGGCCGGCGAGCGCACCCTCGCCACCCGCGACTGCGGGCGGCTGGAGGACGCGGTGCTCTACACCACCAGCCCCCGCCTCATGAACGCCGAAGACCGCGCCGCCTTCGGCACGGTGGAGGAGCGCGTGCGCCTCTCGCGCTACGGCGGCGATTGCTACGCCTATTGCATGGTGGCGGCCGGCCTCATCGATCTCGTCATCGAGACCGGCCTGCAGGATCACGACGTGATCGCCCTCGTGCCCATCATCGAGGGCGCGGGGGGCGTCGTCACCAGCTGGGAAGGCGGTTCGCCGGTTGCGGGGGGACGCGTGGTCGCCGCCGGTAGCCGCAAGGTGCACGAGGCGGCGCTGCGCCAGCTCACCGGCGGCTAAGCCCGCGCGGCGTTTGAGTGTGGCAACGCAAAAAGCCTAAGCCCGCGCGGCGCCTGAGTGTGGCAACGTAAAGCTTCTCAGATCGGCGTCCCGGGGATGAAAGCGTCGAACGCGGCCCAGAACTGGGCGCGGAAGATGTCGCGCTCCATCAGCAGCTCGTGCCGGCTGGCCGGCACCACCACATGGGCGCCGGCGATGAGCCGCGCCGAGAAATGCTCGATGGCCTTGTTGGAGACGAGCCGGTCTCCTCCGGCGGCGATGATGAGCAGCGGCTGGCGGATGCGCGGGATCACGTCGGGATGGGTCAATTCCGCCATGGCGGCGTAGGCGCCTGCGAGCCAGCCGACGGTCGGCGCACCGAGATCGAGCTGCGGATAGGCCGTGACGAGTGCCTGCGTGCGGTCGAACCGGCTCCGGTCCGAGGTGAGCGGGTTGCCTTCGAACTTCAGCCGCGCCAGCGTGCGCCCGCGTCCGCCCGGCACGAAGGCGCGGGCGAAGCCGATGTGGGAGAGAACGGTGGCGGTTGGCCGCACGATGCCCTCGAACGGCACCGAATCGAGCCCCAGCATGGGGGCGCTCAGTACCATGCGGTCGAACCAGCGCTGCCCCTCCAGCACCGAGGACAGGAGGATCGTGCCGCCCATGGAATGGGCCAGTGCGAAATGGGGCGGAGGGCAGTCGGGCAGCAGCACCTCGCGGGCGAAGGCCTCCAGGTCGAGGAGATAGTCCGAAAAACGCGTGACATGACCCTTCAGGCGATTGCGCAGCAGGCGCTGGGAACCGCCCTGTCCGCGCCAGTCGAGCAGCGCCACCGCGAAGCCGCGGGACCTCAACTCGCGCACCACCTCGAAATATTTCTCGATGAACTCGCAGCGGCCGCTGAACAGAGCCACCGTGCCCTTCGCCCGGCCCTGCGGCATGAAGCGGGCGAAGCGCAGGCGCACGCCGTCGCGGGCGACGATCTCGCCCTCGATCGCGCCTTCAGGCGCCGGATTGTTCGGCAGGGAATAGAGCGTCATGAGGCTCGCGGCGGTGGAGAGCGCGGCGGTGGCCGGCGTCGGGCGTGAGAGCGAGGGTTACACGTCGGAGCCCCGCTTCACAATCGCCTCGCACGGTTCGGGCCGCGCAGTCGCTCGCTCCGCGCTCGCGGTGCGCAGACCTATTGCGCGGCTGGCGGCGCCGCGGAAGGCGTGCTTGCCGCATCGCTGCCCTTGTCGGTCCATTCCGGGGGCGCGCCCACGACGCCGCTGACGAGACCGTTGAAGCCGGGCGCGCGACCGAAGACGTCGCAGGCGGCGAACTTGGGCGCGCCACCCGTCAGAGACTGGATACGTTCCGCCGGCGGTGGGCCGGAAAGGGACTTGAACGGGTTCTCGCCGGTGACGAGCATCTTGCTGAAATCGTCGCCGAAGGTGCTCGCCAGATCATAGGCATCGCCAGCGGCGGACACCCGCGCCGACCCAGAGAGCATGTTGGCGCCCTGCCCCCAGACCATGGCCGCCGCCGGGCGGCCGTCGGGGCTGCGGGCCTCTGCCTCCAGGGACAGGCTGCCCAGCCCGATGGGCAGGCGCGGCGTCGGCACCGGGACGCCGGGCAGGAGCACCGTCTTCGCCACCGACGCAATCTTGGTCGCCGCAACGGCCTTTTCGTCGGTGGCATCCATGTGGGTGACGACGGCATGCACCGTGAGATCGGCGGGCTGCGACGCCGGCACCACTTCAAGGCGATCGCTGAGGCCGAAGCAGATGGAACGGTCAATAGCATTGGCCACGAGCTTCCGCTGCTCGTCGGAAATCCCTTCGTTCTGGGCTCCGGCCGCGAAGACGGTGGGAACGATGCGCACCGTCCTGGCCGCGAGCACCTGGTCCTTGTGAATGAGGATCTTGGACTTCGCCAGCATGCCGTCTGCCGGTTCGAGGTCCGTGTAGGAGGTGAGCGAGCCGCCCTGCTCCAGCGGGGCATTGGCACACGATGTGACCAGAAGCGACATGCCGAACATGCCCATGGCCCGGCTTAAGGCAGCCGCCATCATTTCCCCGCTCCGTCAGTCTGGCCCGCACGCCCGTGCAAGCCGCCGATCAAAGCCCCCGCAGTCGGGAATGGGGCGTGATTGCGGCGTATTTAAGTACCGCCTTGCTTGTTCTGTCCGAGTCTCCACCCGGCGCTCGCCGTCCGACGCTGCAGCCGAATGGACGTACCAATTCGAAGGCCTGGGGACTTATGCGCTTCGATGGACCGGACGATTCTCTAGCGCCGCTCGTCCGAGCCGATGACCTGCATGCCGCTGATGTCGCCACTGGCAGCATCCAGCACGAGGCGCACCCGCTCGCCGCGCGGCCCTGTGGCTTCGGCGAGGAAGCTCTGCCCGCGCTGGCGCACGGCGCCGATCTGGCGGAAGCCGCGGGCTTCGAGGCTCGGTGCGACGGTCTCGGCGGTGAGCGGATGGGGGCCGGCGGGGGCGATCTGGTAGGGCCGGTAGGCGCGGGGCGCGATGGCGCCGGGCAGCGCTGCGGCCTCGTCCGGCATCTGGGTCGCGGTGACGGAGGCGGCGCGGGCGAGCGGCAGGCCAGGCAGGGCGATCGTCCCGGCTTCGCTTGGCGGACGATACGTGTGAAGGGGCGGGGGCTTGGCCGGAACGGCCCCGTGCGCATTGGATGCTGCCGGTACCTCGCCGCCGCACTGGGCGAGTGCCCGCGTCGCCGGAGGCGCGAGTGCCATCAGGAAGAAGGCCGCACAGGCGGCCGCACAGGCCCGCATCGCCCGACCTCCCCTTGCCCCCCGCCTCCTCACCGGAGTACGCCGCGGACGGAGCAGATGTCGTTGGGGAAAAGTCTAGCCGCGGCGGGTGAACGCCGACCGGCAAAGGCGTTCATCGCCCGTTCAGATTGGCGGCGTGGCTCCCCCTTGACGCCAGAAACGGGCCTACCCACATCCGAAAAGGCGCCGGGCAGAGACCTGACGGCGCCCTGACCGGACCCGGCTTTATGCGGGTCCCGCATGTCGCTTCAAAGGAGGATATGCCATGCGTACGTTTGACCTTGCTCCGCTGTATCGCAACACCGTCGGCTTCGACCGGCTGTTTTCGCTGCTCGATTCCGTCGGCGGCGTCGATGCGGCGCCTACCTACCCGCCCTACAACATCGAGCGTACGGGCGAGAACGCCTATCGCATCACGGTGGCCGTGGCGGGCTTCACCGATGCCGAGCTGAGCATCGAGGTGAAGGAGAACACCCTCACCCTCAAGGGCGAGAAGACGTCGTCCGAGGCGTCCGAGAGCGCCCAGGTGCTCTATCGCGGCATCGCCGCCCGCGCCTTCGAGCGTCGCTTCCAGCTCGCCGACCATATGGAGGTGAAGGGCGCGGTGCTTGAGAATGGCCTGCTGCACGTGGATCTCGTGCGCAACATTCCCGAGGCCAAGAAGCCCCGCATCATCCCCATCGCGGGTGCGATGTCGACCCCGAAAGCCATCGAGGGCTCGACCGTAGGGGGCGCCGCCCAGGCGGCCTGACGGGGCGGGATTGAGGGGCGGGCCGAGGCCCGCCCTGCCTTTCGACACGGGGGCGGGTTTCCGCCCCTCGGACTTGAGGGCGGTGCGCATGCGCCGCCCTTTTGCATGGTGGATTTGTGCGGCGCTTTTGCATGGCGCCGATGTCGCGTGCGGGCTTGATCTCGGCGCGCGGCCGGGAGAGGAGGGGGGACGCTCCCGTTCGTTCCCTCCGGAAAAGGTCGCCCGCCGTGTCCGCCCCCCGCAAGGTTCTCATCACCACCCGCCTGTTCGATGCCGCCGCTGCCGAATATCTCGCCGAGCACGGCTGCGTCGCGGTCCCGTCCGGCCTGCCGGGCGACGCGCTTGATGCCGACATTTCCAACGCCGCGCTGAGCGCGCTGCTTGAAGGCGTCGAGGGCTGGATCGTCGGCATGCGCGCGGTGACGCGGGAGATCCTTGCCGCCCATCCCGATCTCAAGGTCATCGCCCGTCGCGGCGTGGGCTATGAGCGGGTGGATGTGCCTGCCGCCAAGGCACTCGGCCGGGTTGTCACCATCGCGGCGGGGGCCAATGACGATGCGGTGGCGGATCACACGCTGGCGATGATCCTCGCGCTGCTGCGCCGGCTGAAGGAGAGTGACCGCGCCATCGCCGCCGGCAATTGGCGGGTGCTGAGCGGATACGACCTCACGGGCAAGACGGTGGGCCTCGTCGGGCTCGGCCGCATCGGCAAGGCGGTGGCGCGGCGCCTGCACGGCTTCGGGACCAGGGTTCTGGTCGCGACCCGCACCCCCGACCCGGATTTCCCCTTCGTGGACTATGTGCCGCTCGGCGACCTGATCGCGCAGAGCGACATCATCAGCGTCCATGCGCCACTCACCCCCGAGACCCGCCACCTGATCGGCGCCGACGCGCTGGCCGCCATGAAGCCCCATGCGCTGGTCATCAACACCTCCCGCGGCGGCCTCGTGGACGACCGCGCGCTGCTGGCCGCGCTGGAGGCGGGACGCATCGGCGGCGCCGGCCTCGACGTGTTCGAGGCGGAGGCGGACGCTGCGATGCTGCAGGTTGCCGCTGCGCTGGCGGCGCGCCCGGATGTGGTAGCGACCGCCCACGCCTCCGGCTCCAGCGCCGAGGCGCTGGCCCGCGGCAACCTCATCTCGGCGCAATGCGTGGTGGCGGCGCTGGACGGGACGGATTTCCCGCCCGGCTGCCTCATCGCCGACGGGCGCTGAGGTTCCCCATTACAACGCGTTTTCTTCACGCGAACCGGTACCCACTTCGCTCGAAAACGCTCTAGCCGCCGCTGATGGCGGTGAGCACGAACACGTCCGCGCCGGGCGGGAGCCGCGTTTCCAGCCGCGCCCGGCGGCCGTCCACGAACACGTTGATGTGGCGGCGGATGGCGGGGCGCTCGTCGCACAGCCGGTCGCGCATGCCGGGCCAGAGCGTCTCCAGCGCATCCATCAGCTCGCGCACCGTCGTGGCGGGAAGCTCCAGATAGGTCTGCCCGTCCGGGAACAGCCGCACGAGGTGAGCCGGCAGGCGCACCTTCGCCGGCGCTGTGTCATCAGTCACCGCTCAGGTCTCCACCACCAGCGTCTCCACGGAGGAGATGGTGGGCAGGTGCTCGGCGAGGCGCGTCCAGTTCTCCCCCTCGTCCGCGCTGGCGTAGATCTCGCCGGAGCCGGTGCCAAAATAGACGCCGGCCGGCTCCAGCGTGTCGGTGGCCATGGCCTGCCGCAGCACGTTGAAATAGGCATCCTTCTGGGGCAGGCCGGACCGCATCGCCTGCCATGAGGCGCCGCCGTCGCGGGTGCGCCACACGGCAGCCTTCGCCTCCGGCATGAAGCGGCCGGCGGTATCGCCGTTGAGCGGCACGAGGAACAGCGTCTCCGCATCGCGCGGATGGGCGGCGGCGGGAAAGCCGAAGCTGGAGGGCAGTCCCTTTTCGATGCTCTGCCACGACACGCCGCCGTCGTCGGAGCGGTACATGCCGCAATGGTTCTGCTGGTAGAGGCGGTGGCGCAGGCCCGGCGCCTTGACCACGCAATGCACGCACTGGCCATGCTCGGGATAGCGCTGGTCCTCGGGCATGTAGTCCGCCCGGGTGCCGCGATTGCGCGCGTTCCAGGTGCGCCCGCCATCGGCACTGTGGAAGACGCCGGCGGCGGAGATGCCCACCCACAGCGCATCCGGATTGTCCGGATCCAGCACGAGGGAGTGGAGAATGAGGCCCGCGCCGCCGGGACCCCAATCGCCGCGGGACGGGTGCTTCTGCAGGCCGTCGAGGGCGGTGAAGCTCTGGCCGCCATCATCCGAGCGGAACAGGCCGGCGGGCTCGACCCCGGCATAGAGCACGCCGTCCGCCCCCGGCGCGAGGCTCCAGACGGATTTCACCGGTGCCTCGCCCTCGGCATGGGCAAGGCCACGGGAGGAATGGGTCCAGCTGGCGCCGAAATCGTCCGACTGCCACACGGCGGGGCCGAACCATTCGTTGCCGCCACCCGCATAGATGCGGCCGGAGGCGCGATCGCCCACCATGTGATTGGTCGGCCAGGTGTCGCAGAAGGGCCCGCGCAGCGACCAGCTTTTCCGGGCGGGGTCGCTGTCCAGGATGAACGCGCCTTTCTTCGTTCCGATCAGGATGAGCACCTTCTGCGCCATTTTTTCCTCCCTCGGCCCCGGGCAGCAGGCCGTACGGAGGACGCGGACGCAGGCGACGCGCCGACACGGCGGGGATAAGATTTTGCGCAGCGGGCGAATCGCGGGCTTGGAAATTTAGAACTGACGATTTATGATAATCGTCAGTTTATAGGAGTGCATGGTGAACGTCAGGGTGAAGGAGACGGCGGACGAGACCCGCGAGCGCATCGCGCGCACGGCGGAGGAATTGTTCCGCCGCATGGGTTTCGCCAAGACGGCGGTGGCCGACATCGCCGCCGAGCTCGGCATGTCTCCGGCGAATGTCTACCGCTTCTTCCCGTCCAAGACCGCCATCGTCGCCACCATCTGCGGCCGTTGCCTGTGCGAGAGCGAGGCCGAATTCGCCGAAGCAACTGCGGGAGACGGCTCCCCGCAGGAGCGCATCTTGACCGCCTATCTCTCCATCATGCGCTACCACAAGGACAATTTCCTCGAGGAGCGGCGTGTGCACGACATGGTGCTGGTGGCCATCGAGAACAATTGGGAAGCCATCGAGGCCCACAAGGCACGCCTGTGCGACCTGACCGCGCGCGTGCTGGCAGAGGGCATCGCGGAGGGGGTGTTTGTGGCCCACGACCCCTCGAAGGTCGGCCGGTACATCCAGAGCGCCCTCATCCGCTTCTGCCATCCGGTCCTGGTGGCGCAGCACATCGACGAGGACCAGGAGGGCGCTCTGCGTGAGAGCCTCCAGTTCATTCTGAGAAGTATCGAGGTCGAGCGTTCGCCTCTCCCCTGATCGGAGTGAGCGAAAAGCTTCCGTGCGCCGTAAAAGTGATGATCGACGAAAACCGTCAGTGTTAAGTTCGTATTCCGCAGGCCCGAGCCACAGGATCGTCCCATGCCCCGCCTCGCCGTTCCGATCCGATCCGGCCGCCACCTGAAGGGGATGGCTGCGCTGCTCCTTGCCGGGTCCGCCTTGCTGATTGCCGGCTGCGGGCAGGAAAACCCCGCCAACGCTGGCGAGGCTCCCGCCTCCCGGGAAGCCACGCTCGCCCGGCCGGTGCAAGTCACGACCGTGAGCTTCCGGCCGCGGCAGACGCAGAAGAGCTTCGTCGGGGTGGTCCGCGCCCGCCGCGAGATCGACCTCGCCTTCCGGGTGGGCGGCAAGGTGGTACAGCGGCTGGTGGAGGTAGGCGACCGTATCGAGCCCGGCACCGTGGTGGCGCGCCTCGACAGGGAAGACCTCAAGCTGGAGCTGGAAAGCGCCAAGGCGGAGATGCAGGCGGCCACCGCCAATCTCGCGCAGACCACCACCGAGGACACCCGCTATCGCGCGCTCACCGCCAAGGGCGCTGCCTCCAACGCCGACCTCGACCGCAAGTCCCTCGCCAAGGACGAGGCCGTCGGCCGCCTCGAACGGGCCAAGCGCTCGCTGGAGCTGGCGGAGAATCGCCTGTCCTATGCCGACCTCGTCACCGATGCGGCCGGCGGCGTCGTCGCGACCTCGGCGGAGCCGGGGCAGGTGGTGGCCTCGGGCCAGACCATCGTGCGTGTCGCCCGCCTCGACGAGAAGGAAGCGCTGGTCTCCCTTCCCGAAACCGCCCTCGCCGACGCCCGCACGGCCGATGCGGTCGTCACCCTCTGGGCCGATCCCGGCCGGCGCATTCCCGCCCGCTTGCGGGAGCTGTCGCCCCAGGCCGACGCCACGTCCCGCACCTATCCTGCCCGCTTCACCCTGGACGGGGCGGACGAGACCGTGGCGCTGGGCATGACCGCCACCGTGACGCTCCGCTCCAAGGACCAGCAGCAGGTGGCGCGCCTGCCCCTGTCCGCGCTCATCGATCGCGGCCACGGCCCGCAGGTGTTCGTGGTGGATGGCGCGACCCATGCCATCGTCGCCCGCCCGGTGGAGATCGCCGCCTATACCGGCGACGAGGTGCTGCTCTCCGGCGGTGTCGCGCCGGGGGATGCGGTGGTCATCCTCGGGGTCCAGACGCTGCTGCCCGGCCAGAAGGTGCGCACCGTTCAGGCCCCCTCCGTGACCGAGGTCGCCGAGCGCCTGCCGTCCGTCGAAACCCGCCGCGCGCAGGCGCCGGCCGGCTCTTCCACCGTGGCGGAGCAGCGGCCGTGAGCACCGCGGGCTCTTCCCCGGACAGCGCCTCGCGCTTCAATCTTTCGCGCTGGGCCATCACCCATCGCGCGCTGACCCTGTTCGCCATCCTGCTGCTCGGCGCGGCGGGGGCCTATTCCTATTTCAATCTCGGCCGCGCCGAGGACCCCTCCTTCACCATCAAGGTCATGGTGGTGCAGGCCGCCTGGCCCGGTGCCACCGCCTCCGAGATGCAGGCGCAGGTGGCCGATCCCATCGAGAAGAAGCTGCAGTCTTTGCCGCACCTCGACCGGGTGGAGAGCTATTCGCGCCCCGGCGTCTCCTTCGTTCAGGTGTTCCTGCGCGACAACACGCCGGCGAAGGAAGTGAAGGACCTCTGGTATCAGGTGCGCAAGAAGGTCTCCGACGTGCGCGGCGATCTTCCCGCCGGCGTCATCGGCCCGGGCTTCGACGATGAATATGGCGACGTTTATTCCGCCCTCTACATCCTGAGCGGGCAGGGCGCGGCGCCGGCCGAGCTGAAGCGTCAGGCGGAGGTCATCCGCCAGCGCCTGCTGCGCGTGCCGAACGTGGAGAAGGTGGACCTCATCGGCGAGCGGCCGGAGAAGATCTACATCGAGTTCTCTCACGCCCGCCTCGCCAATCTCGGTATCACGCCGCAGCAACTGTTCGACAGCGTGGCCCGGCAGAACGCGGTGGTGGCGGGTGGAGCCGTGGATACCCGTTCGGACCGCATCAATCTGCGCGTCACCGGTGCCTTCACCGGCGTCGAGGCCATCGCCGAGGTCCCGGTGGCGGTGAACGGCGCGCTGCTGCGCCTTGGCGACATCGCCACAGTACGTCGCGGCTATGAGGATCCGCCTTCCTTCCTCATGCGTCAGCATGGACTGCCGGCCATCGGCATCGGCGTGTCCATGGCGCAGGGCGCCAACATCCTCACGCTGGGCGAAGGCCTGAAGGGCGCCATGGCCGAGGCCATCACCGAGCTGCCCCATGGCATCGACGTGACGCAGGTGGCCGATCAGCCGCACATCGTCGGCGAATCGGTGGGCGAGTTCCTGAAGACCTTCCTCGAAGCCCTCGTCATCGTGCTGGTGGTGAGCTTCCTGTCTCTGGGCTTCCGCACCGGCATCGTGGTGGCGCTCTCGGTGCCGCTCGTGCTCGCCATCGTCTTCCTCATCATGTTCTCGGCGGGCATGGACCTCCACCGCATCACGCTGGGCGCGCTCATCATCGCCCTCGGCCTGCTGGTGGACGACGCCATCATCGCCATCGAGATGATGGTGGTGAAGATGGAGGAGGGCTGGGACCGCATGTCCGCCGCCACCTTCGCCTGGACCTCCACCGCCTTTCCCATGCTTACGGGCACGCTGGTGACGGCGGCGGGATTCCTGCCGGTGGGCTTCGCCAAGTCGTCTTCGGGCGAATATGCCGGCGGCATCTTCTGGGTGGTGGGCATCGCGCTCATCGCCTCGTGGTTCGTGGCGGTGATCTTCACACCCTATCTCGGCACCGTGCTTCTGCCGGACATGAAGAAGGCGGGCGGGCACCACGAGATGCACGACGGCCGCCTCTACCGGATGCTGCGCGGGACGCTGGAATTCTGCCTGCGCCACCGCTTCATGGTCATCGGCACGACGGTTGCGATGTTCGCGGGCTCGGTGGTGGCGTTCGGCTTCGTCCAGCAGCAGTTCTTCCCCACCTCCACCCGGCCCGAGCTGTTCCTGGAGATCCGCCTGCCGGAAGGCACCTCCATCACCGTCACCGAGGCGACGGCGAAGAAGGCGGAGGCTCTCGTGGGCGAGGACCCCGACGTCGCCACCAGCACCACCTATGTGGGACGCGGCGCGCCGCGCTTCTGGCTCGGCCTCAATCCGGTGCTGCCCAATCCGAACTTCGCGCAGATCGTCATCGTGGCGAAGGACGTGGCGGCCCGCGAGCGGCTGAAGGCCCGGCTCGACGCGGAGCTGGCCGAAGGCGCGCTGTCGGAAGCGCGGGTGCGTGTGGACCGCTTCGTGTTCGGCCCGCCGGTGGGCTTCCCGGTGCAGTTCCGCGTGGTGGGGCCGGACCCTATCGCGGTGCGCGACATCGCCGAGAAGGTGCGACTGGTGATGGCATCGGACGCGGACATGATCGACCCGCACCTCAATTGGGGCGAGCAGGTCAAGTCCATCACCCTGACCGTCGATCAGGACCGCGCCCGTGCGCTCGGCACCTCGCCGCGCGACATCGCCGAGACGCTGCAGACCCTGCTTCAGGGCTACGCCATCACCCAGCTGCGCGAGGGCAATTTGCTCATCGACGTGATGGCGCGGGCCGTGCCGGAGGAGCGGGTGGATCTCGAGCATCTCGCCGCGCTCACCGTCACCACCCGCAACGGGCTTGCCGTGCCGCTCGGACAGGTGGCGCGCATCGGCTATGCCCATGAGGAGCCGATCCTCTGGCGGCGCGACCGCAACCTCGTGCTCACCGTGCGCGGCGACGTGCGGGACGGCGTCCAGCCGCCGGACGTGACCACCCGCCTCCTGCCCAAGCTGGCGCAGCTCAAGGCCGAGCTGCCGCCCGGCTATCGCATCGAGACCGGCGGCTCCATCGAGGAAAGCGCCAAGGCCAATGCCTCGCTCGCGGCGGTGTTTCCGGTGATGATCATTGTCATGCTCACGCTGCTGATGATCCAGCTGCAGAGCTTCTCGCGCCTTGCCCTCGTGCTGGCGACGGCGCCCCTCGGCCTCATCGGTGCGGCGGCGGCATTGCTCATCGCGCATCGGCCGTTCGGCTTCGTGGCGCTGCTCGGGCTCATCGCGCTCGCCGGCATGATCATGCGCAACACGGTGATCCTGGTGGACCAGATCGACCACGATATCCGCGACGGCGCGACGCCCCACCGCGCCATCGTGGAGGCGACCCTGCGCCGGGCGCGGCCCGTTGTGCTCACGGCGCTGGCCGCCGTGCTCGGCATGATCCCGCTGGCGGAGAGCGTGTTCTGGGGGCCGATGGCCGTCACCATCATGGGCGGCCTGCTGGTCGCGACCGTGCTCACATTGCTGGTGGTGCCGGCGCTCTACGCCACCTGGTTCCGCGTGAAGGTGACGGACGGGGAGACCGCGCCGTCCGCGCTGCCGCAGCCGGCGGAATGATGCCCTTCGACTGAATCAAGACGCGCCCCGACGCCCCCCGGGGCCGTCCGCCTCGCCCGTTCCCGGCAACGCCCCCGCCGCGGACGGGCGGGGCGGTTTTTCGTCTCGGACGGTGTGCCGCGACTCAGTTCTTCTTGTCGCGCAGGGCGAGGCCGAACATCAGCGTGCCGACGCCGTTGACGATGAGGTCCACGCCGAGGAACAGGCCGAGGATATAGACGGAGTTCACCGGCCAGCGGGCGATGATGATGAGGCCCAAAAGCAGGGTGACGATGCCGGACACCACGATCCAGCCCCAGCCCTTGCCGTGCTGGGAGCCGAAGCCGGCGAAGACGCGGAAGATGCCCTCGACGGCGAGCGCCACGCCGATCATCAACGTGAGCACGCCGGCACCGAGCAGCGGGTTGTACATCATCAGGCCGCCCGCCACGACGTAGAGCAGGCCCGCCAGCAGCCAGTAGAAGAAGCGTCCCCAGCCCTGCACCCGGAAGGCGTGGATGACCTGCACCACGCCGCCCACCAGAATCAGCGCGCCCACATAGAGGACGGTGACGACCGTGGAGGCGAGCACATGGGCGAGGGCGACGAAGCCGAGCACGATGAAGGCGATGCCGAGCACCGCGAACCAGCCCCAGCTGGCGCGTATGGCGTGCAGCTGGTCGGCGACGGCGGAAGCGGGTGTGGGCGCAGATGCAGGCGTGGACATGGGCCTCTCCTGTCAGCTTGATCGCTGCGGGGCCATCATATCGAAGCGGAACGTCACGCACAGTGGTCTTGGGCTCCGGCAGATTGCGGAGCCCAAGACAGAGGCTGAACGGCCCTCAAACGCAAAACGGCCCGGCGTGGGCCGGGCCGTTTCGGTCAGGTCTTTTCCCCGCGGGGACGCTCTGCGCTCAGCGCTGGGCGGCGGGCTTGCCGGCCGAAGCGGTGGAAACCGGTGCCGGAGCGGCATTGGCCTGGGGGGCCGAGCTGCCCTTGGGGAGAATCACCACCTTGGTGCCCACCTTGGCGCGGTCGTAGAGGTCTTCCACGTCCGCGTTCAGCATGCGGAAGCAGCCGGACGACACGAACTTGCCGATGGTCTGCGGCTCGTTGGTGCCGTGAATGCGGTAGACGGTGCCGCCGAGATACATGGTGCGCGCGCCGAGCGGATTGCCCGGGCCACCGGCCATGAAGCGCGGCAGGTAGGGCTGGCGCTGGATCATCTCGGACGGCGGGCGCCAGTCGGCCCATTCCTTCTTCGCCGTGATCTTCTCGGTGCCGGCCCAGGTGAAGCCTTCGCGGCCCACGCCGATGCCGTAGCGGACAGCCTTGCCGCCGCCGAGGACGAAGTAGAGGTAGGTGTTCGGCGTATCGATGACGATGGTGCCGGCCGGCTGGGTGGTCACGTAATCCACCGTCTGGCGGCGGAAGCGCTCGGGCACGGGCTCGGTCGGATCGACATTCTCGATGCGGGGGCCGGACGGCGCCTCGGTGGTGCCGGGCACCACGGCGGAGTTGGGGCCGTACGTACCCGCCGGAGCCGGCGCGTTGTTCAGGCTGGCATAGAGCGCATCCTGATCCACCGCGCCGCGGCCGGAGCCGGAATAGCCGGGCTGCTGCTGGCCATAGGCCGGCTGCTGGGGCTCATAGGCGGTGGGGGTCGCCTGGCGGCCGTAGAGGTCGGGCGCGGAATTGTAGACCGGCTGGCCGCCATAGGCCTGCTGACCCTGCGCCGGAACGGCGGTCGGGTAGGGACCGGAATCGGGGGCCACCGCAACAGGGCCACCGGGCGCGGGCTGCGGATAGCCCTGCTGCGCCGGCTGGGGATAGGCCTGCTGGGGATAGGGCTGACCCGGCGCGGGAAGCTCCGTGCGCTCCACCTGATCGCGGCGCACCGGCGCCTGCTGGCGCGCATAGGGATCCGAATAGCCGGGAGGCGCCTCGCCATAGCCACCGACAGGCGCGGGCGGGAGCGTGCCGGTAGCATCGTCCTGCTGCCCGCCGGGCAGGCTGTAGTTCGGGCCACCGTACGGCCCCTGGGCGAAGGCCGGAGCGGCAAGAACGCACGCGCCGACGGCGGCGAGGAGGGTGTTGCGAAGGGTCATGCTTGAGGTGTTAACCGTGAAACGTGACGAAATTGGAAACGGGTCGCGGAAAAATTTGGCCCGTCCGGCGGTAACTTGTTCCAGCTTTGCAGCTCTTGTCCTGAAACGCCTTTAGGCCTGCAAGAGATCCCCGGCAATGCGAGATTCCCGGTGGCTCGCGATCGTGATCGCACTGTGGCGCGCGGGGCATAGGTCGCGGGCTTGAATGCCTGTCGGTAAGGATATAAAGATATCTTTATGTCAGATCGGTCTACGCCCGCAGCTTCATCGTTCGCCGCCGTCCTTGAGGGCCTCAAGGCCGCCGGGGAGGATACGCGCCTGCGTCTTGTCGCGGTGCTGGGGGAGGCTGAGCTCACCGTCTCCGATCTCACCGAAATCCTTGGCCAGTCGCAGCCGCGCATTTCCCGCCACCTCAAGCTCCTGGCCGATGCCGGGCTGGTGGACCGTCACCGGGAGGCCAGCTGGGTCTTCTACCGCCGCGCGTCGGAGGGGCCGGGCGGGCGAATCGCCCGGAGCCTGCTCGACCTGCTCGACCGGGACGATCCGGTTCTCGTCGGCGACCGGGCGCGGCTGGAGGCGGTGCGCGCCGCCCGCGCCGCTGCGGCGCAGGGCTATTTCGCGGCCCATGCCCGCCAGTGGGACGAGATTCGCCGCCTGCATGTGCCCGAGGCGGCGGTGGAAGCCGCCGTGCGCCGTGCGTTCGCGGGTATGCCCGTCCGCGCGCTGCTCGATCTTGGGACCGGGACGGGGCGGATGCTGGAGCTGTTCGCGCCCGACATCGAGCGCGGCATGGGCGTCGATCTTTCCCCGGACATGCTGGGCGTCGCCCGTGCCAATCTGGAGCGCGCGGGCGTCCGCAACTGCCTGCTGCGCCAGAGCGACATCTATGCCGTCCCGGTCCCGCGCGACGCGTTCGACGCCGTGATCGTCCATCAGGTGCTGCACTATCTCGACGACGGCAGCCGCGCGCTGAAAGAAGCGGCGCGGGTGCTGGCGCCGGGCGGCCGGTTGCTGGTGGTGGACTTCGCCCCCCACGGCCTCGAATTCCTGCGCGAGGCCCATGCCCACCGCTACCTCGGCTTCGACCGGGCGACGGTGGAGGGCTGGCTTGCCGCCGCGGGCCTTGAGCTCGTCTCCTTCGACACCCTTACCCCCGATGGCGGCGCCGGCGACGGCCTCACCGTCTCGCTCTGGCTCGCCCGCGATCCGCGCTACGTGGTGGCCGACGCCGACCTCGCCCACAGGGAGATTGCCTGATGACCACCCCCGCTCCCAGTCCCGCCGCGGCGCCCGTGCGGGCCAGCCGGGAGATGGACCGGCCGCCGGTCAACGTCTCCTTCGAGTTCTTCCCGCCCAAGACCGAGGAGATGGAGAAGACCCTCTGGGCCTCCATCCACCGGCTGGCGCCCCTGTCCCCGAGCTTCGTCTCCGTCACCTATGGCGCGGGCGGCTCCACGCGTGAGCGCACCCATGCGACGGTCGCGCGCATCGTGAAGGAGACGGACCTTCATCCGGCAGCGCACCTCACCTGCGTCGGGGCCAGCCGGGCCGAGATCGACGACGTGGTGCGCGCCTACAAGGATGCCGGCGTGAAGCACATCGTTGCCTTGCGCGGCGATCCGGCGACCGGCGTCGGGACGAAGTACGAGCCGCATCCGGACGGCTATCCCTATGCCTGTGACCTCGTGGAAGGCATCCGCCGCATCGGCGATTTCGAGGTTTCGGTCTCCGCCTATCCCGAGAAGCACCCGGAAAGCGCCAGCCTCGACGCGGACATCGATTATCTGAAGGCAAAGGTGGACGCGGGCGCCACCCGCGCCATCACCCAGTTCTTCTTCGAGAACGACGTCTATTTCCGCTACCTCGACAAGGTGCGCGCCAGGGGGATCGACATCCCCATCCTGCCCGGCCTGCTGCCGGTGACGAACTTCAAGCAGGCGTCGAACTTCGCCACCCGTACCGGGGCGAGCGTGCCCGCGTGGCTGCTGAAGCGGTTCGAGGGGCTGGACGACGATCCCGAGACCCGCAAGCTCATCGCCGCGGCCGTGGCGGCGGAGCAGGTGACGGACCTCGTTGATCGCGGTGTCACCGATATCCATTTCTATACCCTGAACCGCGCCGACCTCGTCTACGCCATCTGCCATCTGCTCGGGCTGCGCCCGGATGCAGCGCCGGCGGTGCAGGCGATGGCGGTCTGAGCGCGACGTCATTCCCGCCGGCGCGGTGCGCCGGCCTGTCCTTCACGGAGGCGCGCGAGTGCGTCGCCCCGAGCCTCGAGACCGCCCCATGACCGCGCCCATGACCGCCCCGACCACCGCCTCTTCAACCCACGCCGACACCATCTTCGCCGATCTCGCCAAGGCCGCCGCCGAGCGCATCCTGGTGCTCGACGGGGCCATGGGCACCATGATCCAGCAACTGAAGCTGGACGAGGCGGGCTATCGGGGCGAGCGGTTCAAGGACTGGCCGCGGGACGTGAAGGGCAACAACGACCTTCTCAGCCTCACCCAGCCGGACGCAGTTCGGGCCATCCACCTCGAATATTTCCGCGCCGGCGCGGACATGGTGGAGACCAACACCTTCTCCGGCACCTCCATCGCCCAGGCGGACTACGGCATGGAGGAGATCGTCTATGAGCTGAACTTCGAGAGCGCGAAGCTCGCCCGCGAGGCGGCGAATATCGCCCAGAAGGAGGATGGCCGCCGCCGCTTCGTGGCCGGCGCCTTCGGCCCGACGAACCGCACCGCCTCCATCTCGCCGGATGTGAACGACCCCGGCTTCCGCGCCGTGACCTTCGACGAACTGGCCGAGGCCTATCACGAGCAGGCGCGCGGCCTCGTGGACGGCGGCGCGGACATCCTTCTCGTCGAGACCATCTTCGACACGCTGAACGCCAAGGCGGCCATCTTCGCCATCGAGAAGCTCTACGCGGAGCGGGGCTTCCGGCTGCCGGTGATGATCTCCGGCACCATCACCGATCTTTCCGGCCGCACGCTTTCGGGCCAGACGCCGAGCGCCTTCTGGTATTCGCTGCGTCACGCCAAGCCCTTCTCCATCGGCCTCAATTGCGCGCTGGGCGCCCGCGAGATGCGCGCCCACATCGCCGAGATCGGCCGGGTAGCGGACACCCTTGTGTGCGCCTATCCCAATGCGGGCCTGCCCAACGAATTCGGCATGTATGACGAGAGCCCCGAGGCCATGGCGGCCCTCGTGGGCGAGTTCGCCGCCTCCGGCCTCGTGAACGTGGTGGGCGGCTGCTGCGGCACGACGCCCGCCCACATCCGCGCGATCGCCGAGGTGGTGAAGGGCAAGGCGCCGCGCGCCGTGCCGGAACTGGAGCCGCGCCTGCGCCTCTCCGGCCTCGAGCCGTTCGAGCTGACGCCGCAGATCCCCTTCGTGAACGTGGGCGAGCGCACCAACGTCACCGGCTCCGCCCGCTTCCGCAAGCTCGTCACCACCGGCGACTTCCCCGCTGCCCTCGCGGTGGCCCGCGACCAGGTGGAGAACGGCGCGCAGGTGATCGACATCAACATGGACGAAGGCCTTCTCGACAGCGAGGCCGCCATGATCACCTTCCTCAACCTCGTCGCCGCCGAGCCGGACATCGCCAAGGTGCCGGTTATGGTCGACAGCTCCAAGTGGGAGATCATCGAGCAGGGGCTGAAGCGCCTGCAGGGCAAGGGCATCGTCAATTCCATCTCCCTCAAGGAGGGCGAGGAAACCTTCCTGGAAAAGGCCCGGCTGGTGCGCGCCTATGGCGCCGCCGTGGTGGTGATGGCCTTCGACGAGGAGGGGCAGGCCGACAGCTATGCCCGCAAGACCTCCATCTGCGAGCGCGCCTACCGCATCCTGACCGAACAGGTGGGCTTCCCGCCGGAAGACATCATCTTCGATCCCAACATCTTCGCGGTGGCGACCGGCATCGAGGAGCATTCGGGCTATGGCGTCGCCTTCATCGAGGCGACCCGCTTCATCCGCCAGAGCCTGCCTTACGCCCATGTTTCGGGCGGCGTCTCCAACCTCTCCTTTTCGTTCCGCGGCAACGAGCCGGTGCGCGAGGCGATGCACGCCGTGTTCCTCTATCACGCCATCAAGGCGGGCATGGACATGGGCATCGTCAATGCCGGCCAGCTCGCCGTCTATGACGAGATCGAGCCCAAGCTGCGCGAGGCGTGCGAGGACGTGGTGCTGAACCGCCGTCCCGACGCCACCGAGCGCCTGCTGGAGATCGCCGAGGGCTTCAGGGGCACCGCCGGCAAGGAGAAGAAGGAGGCTGACCTCGCCTGGCGCACCTGGCCGGTGGACAAGCGCCTCGCCCATGCTCTGGTCAACGGCATCACCGATTTCGTCGAGGCCGACACAGAGGAGGCCCGCCAGCAGGTGGCGCGTCCGCTGCACGTCATCGAAGGCCCGCTGATGTCCGGCATGAACGTGGTCGGCGACCTGTTCGGCGCCGGCAAGATGTTCCTGCCCCAGGTGGTGAAGTCCGCCCGCGTGATGAAGCAGGCGGTGGCCTATCTCATGCCCTTCATGGAGAAGGAAAAGGAAGAGCAGGGCATCACCACCGCCTCGGCCGCCGGAAAGGTGCTGATGGCGACCGTGAAGGGCGACGTGCACGACATCGGCAAGAACATCGTGGGCGTCGTGCTCCAGTGCAACAATTACGAGGTCATCGACCTCGGCGTGATGGTGCCCACGCAGAAGATCCTGCAGGTGGCCAAGGACGAGAAGGTGGACGTGATCGGCCTCTCCGGCCTGATCACCCCCTCTCTGGACGAGATGGTGAACGTCGCGGCCGAGATGGAGCGCGAGGGCTTTTCGGTGCCGCTCCTCATCGGCGGCGCCACCACCTCGCGCGTCCATACGGCGGTTAAGATCGCACCCCGCTATGAGCGCGGGCAGGCGGTCTATGTCACCGACGCGAGCCGCGCGGTGGGCGTGGTCTCCAACCTGCTCAATGCCGAGACGCGCGGCGCCTATGTGGCCGACGTGCGCGCCGAATATGCCAAGCTCGCCGAGGCCCACGCCCGCGCCGACGCCAACAAGCAGCGCCTGACGCTGGCCAAGGCCCGCGAGAACGCCCTGAAGCTGGATTTCTCGGCTCACACGCCGGAAAAGCCCTCCTTCCTCGGCACCCATGTGATTGAGGACCACGACCTCGCCGACCTCGTGCCCTTCATCGATTGGACGCCCTTCTTCCAGTCCTGGGAGCTGACCGGGCGCTATCCGTCGATCCTGGAGGACGCGGTGGTGGGCGAGCCGGCGCGCGCGCTGTTCGCCGACGCGCAGGCCATGTTGCAGAAGATGGTCTCGGAGAAGTGGGTGACGGCCCGCGCCGTTGTGGGCTTCTGGCCGGCCAACGCGGTGGGCGACGACATCCTCCTGTTCCGCGACGATAGCCGCAAGACCCCGCTCGCCACCCTGCACACCCTGCGCCAGCAGCTTGCGCGGCGGGAAGGGCGCCACAATCTGGCGCTGGCGGATTTCGTGGCTCCGCTGGAGAGCGGGGTCGCCGACTATGTGGGCGGCTTCGCGGTGACGGCGGGCATCGGCGAGGAGGACCGGGTGGCGGCCTTCAAGGCCGCCAATGACGATTATTCCGCCATCCTGCTCAAGGCGTTGTGCGACCGCCTCGCCGAAGCCTTTGCCGAGCGGATGCACCATCTGGTGCGTACCAAGCTGTGGGGCTATGCGGCCGACGAGGCGCTCCCCAACGACGACCTCATCGCCGAGCGCTACCGCGGCATCCGTCCGGCGCCGGGCTACCCGGCCCAGCCCGACCATACGGAGAAGGCGACGATCTTCGAGCTTCTGGACGCCACCCACAAGGCGGGCATCCACCTCACCGAGAGCTTCGCCATGTGGCCGGGGGCGGCGGTGTCCGGACTCTATTTCGGCCACCCGCAGAGCGCCTATTTCGGCGTCGGCCGCATCGAGCGCGATCAGGTGGAGGACTACGCGCAGCGCAAGGGCTGGACCGTGGCGGAGGCCGAGCGCTGGCTCGCCCCCATCCTCAACTATAATCCGGCGCGGGTGGAGGCGGCGGAGTAGCGCCGCCGCATCATCTCACTTCAGCGCGGACAGCGCGCCGAACGGACGCCCGACGCCCTCGGAAAAGGCGTTGGCCAGCCGGACGAAGCCGGCGACGTCGATTTCCTCGGCGCGGGCGGTTTCCTCCACGCCGGCGGCGGCGAGCAGGGCCATCGCATCGACGCCAAGGGTCTTCAAGCTCTGGCGCAGCATCTTGCGGCGCTGGCCGAAGGCGGCTTCCGTCACCTTCTCCAGAGCGGACAGCGCGCAGGGCAGGGGCTCCGCGCGCGGCACGAGGTGGATCACCGAGGACGTCACCTTGGGCGGCGGCACGAAGGCCGAGGGGGCGACGTCGAAGGCGATCCGTCCCTTGGTGCGCCAGCCGGCCAGCACCGCGAGGCGGCCGTAGGCCTTCGAGCCCGGTTCGGCCACGATGCGCTCCGCCACTTCCTTCTGGAACATGAGGGTGAGGGAGGAGAACCACGGCGGCCACGGGTCCGTGGAGAGCCAGCCCACCAGCAGCACAGTAGCGATGTTGTAGGGCAGGTTCGCCACCACCCGCGCCTCGCCCTCGCCGATGAGGGGGCGCACATCCACCTTGAGGGCATCGCCCTCGATCACCTCAAGCCGACCGGGATAATGCGCCGCCACTTCGGCCAGCGCATCCATGCAGCGCCGGTCGCGCTCGATGGCGATGACGCGCTTCGCCCCCAGAGCCAGCAGCGCGCGGGTGAGGCCGCCGGGGCCGGGGCCCACCTCCACAATGGTCACATCTTCCAGCGGCCCGGAGGCGCGGGCGATGCGGCCGGTGAGGTTGAGGTCCAGCAGGAAGTTCTGCCCCAGCGACTTCTGCGCCGATAGGCCGTGCTTGCGGATGATATCGCGCAGTGGCGGCAGGTCGTCGAGGGCACTCATGCGCGCGCCAGTGCGGGAACTGGGGTTTCGGTCATCGCCCTCTCTGCGTCGGCGAGGCGGCGGGCGAGCCTCAGGGCGGCGATCAGGCTGGAGGGATCGGCCCGGCCCGTGCCGGCGATGTCGAAGGCCGTGCCGTGGTCCGGCGAGGTGCGGATGAAGGGCAGGCCGAGGGTCACGTTCACCCCATCGTGGAAGGCGAGGGTCTTGGCCGGGATCAGAACCTGATCGTGATACATGCCCACTGCCACGTCATAGCGCGCCCGCGCTTCGGGATGGAACATGGTGTCGGCGGGCAGGGGGCCGGTGGCGAGGATGCCCTCGCGCTTCAGGGCTTCCACGGCGGGACGCACGATGGCCTCGTCCTCGCTGCCCAGCGTGCCCTCTTCCCCGGCGTGGGGATTGAGGCCGCAGAAGGCGAGGCGGGGCCGGGCGATGCCGAAGCGCCGTGCCATGTCGCGGGCGACGATGCGACCGGTCTCCACCAGAAGGTCAACGGTGAGAAGGCCGGGCACCTCGGCATAGGGCACATGGATCGTGGCCGGCACCACCGCGAGCTGCTCCGACCAGATCATCATCACCGGATGCGGCGCTGGCCGGCCCGGCGCGGCGGCGCGGTCGGCGAGCCATTCGGTATGGCCGGGGAAGGGAAAGCCCGCCTCGTACATCACAGACTTGGCGAGCGGATTGGTGACGAGGGCCGCGGCTCGCCCGGCTGTCACGAGGCCGAGGGCGGCCTCAAGGCTCGCCTCCACGCAAGCGGCGGAGGAGGCGTCGGGCCGGCCGGGCCGGCCGGTGAAGGCAGGGCCGGCGGGGAGCACCGGCAGGGCATTGGCGAAGTGCGCAACTGCGCCCTCGGGTGTCGTCTCGACAAGTGGCACGTCGAGGCCGAGGAGGTCGGCGCGGGCGGCGAGCGCGGCGGGATCACCGGCGACGATGAAGGCCGGGACGGCCGCGGTGCCGCCTGTCGCGCCACCTGCCGCGCGACGGCGCAGGAAGGCGGCGAGCGTGACGTCGGGGCCGATGCCGGCCGGATCGCCGAGGGCGAGAACAAGGGGAGAGACGGCGGGCATCAGCGATTCGTCAGCAGTACGGTTCTGCGCCGGGTGCGAGCGCGGGCCGACCATAGCACGCGGGAACTGGCGCGAAGTCCCGCCGCGCGGATCAGCGACGGTATTCGATCAGGGCCTGCTTGCGCAGCTCGGCGATGAACTTCTTCGATTCGGCGGTGAACTGGCTGGTGGTCAGCTCGTCCTTGATCTCGCGCTTCTGCGAGCTCTCGCCGCGCACCTCCCGCTTGCCGCACATGGCGAAGGTCTCGACCCCGGCCTGGGCCACCTCGGGCGGCGTGAGTCGGCCGATTTCGGTCTTGTCCAGGATTTGCTTGAGCTGGGCGGGGACTTCGGAGGACAGGCGCGTCACCTTGGGGCGCACCACCACCTCCTTCATGGACTTCACCATCTGGGCGCCGCTGTCGCAATCGGTGAAGCGGGCACGCAGGGCGTTGGCTTCGGCCAGTCGCGCCTGATGCGTGCTGGCATTGCGCGGCACCACGAAGACGATGGGCATGAGGGTGTATTCGGTGGCGACCAATTGGGTCTCGCCGCGCTTCTGCAAGGCGGCGATCACGTCGGCGTCGCGGATGTTCACCGTGCCGGAGCGGGCGCGGACATACTGGCCCCAGACATAATCGGCGAGCAGCTTCTGCTTGAAGGTGCGGTCGTCGAGCCCCTGCTGCTTGAAGCCAGAGGACAATTGCTCGGGCGTGCGGCCCGACCGCTCGGCCACCGAGGCGAACATGCGGTCCACGTCCTTCTGATCCACGTCGAGCTTCAGGCGGCTGGCCTGCTGGATCTTGAGCCGCTCGTCGATCAGCTCTTCCAGCGCTTCCTTTGCACCGATGGGCTTGCGCTCGATGAGGCTGTGGAGGAGCTGGCGCTGCGAGACGTCGTAGTTCGTGATCGGATCGCCGTTGACGACGACCACGACCTGCTGCGCAAGCGCCGGCGTACCCAAGGTGAGCACGGGCACGAGGAGGGCGATGGCGAGGAGAAGAAGGCGTACGAGCGGCATGGTCCTGTCCGGGGGCTGCCTGCGACTTTTGTCTTCATCCTGTGGCGGCAATGCGGCTTCGCGAGCGTGGCCGTAACGTTCGCCGCCGCAGCCGGCATCAATTCGAGGATTCGGAGCCGAAGCTGGTGGAGAACCCGCCTTCGCCGAGGGTGCGCAGGCCGATGCGGAACATCACCTTCGTCACCGGCGGCGAATTGGGGCCGTTGATGGTGTAGTCGGAGATGTAGTTGAGGGCGAGGGTGAAGCAGTCGTCGATGTAGCTGAGACCGACCAGGGTGTAGTCCACATCACCTGCCGTAAAGTCGTAGCGGATGGCGCCGCGGACGGCCCAGTTGTCGGTCAGCTTGTAGGAGGCGTTGGTGTAGATGCCCTCGCGCTGGTCATAATAACCGAGCAGCGGCTGGGCTTCGTAGCGGCCGTAGGTGACGGCGATGTTGAACTTGTCGATTTCGGCCCGCGCTTGCAGCTCGAACCGCTGCATGGAGAAATTCTGCTCGTCGAAGCGGAAGCGGGTCACGAATTCGAGATATTTGGTGGGCGAGTAGCCGAACTTGGCGATGTAGTCCGAAGCCGAGGTCTCGAGGCCCGATTCAAGGCCGGTGTTGGCCATGTCGCCGTAGGCGTAGGAGTTCTTGCCGAACAGATTGTAGGACTGGCCGACGACGGCGGTGAACAGGCCGGCGCCATTGATGGCGGCGGTGTAGGTCACGCCGAGGTTGAGGCGGCTACCGCCCTCGACCCGGTCATATCCGGAATACTTATTGATCTCGAAGAGGTTGGTGTCGTCGAACACCAGGCTCTGGGCGTCCTCGTTCGGGAACTTGCCAATGTTGCTCTCGTTCGGGCGGATGATGACCTGCGCCCTCGGCTCGATGGTCTGGGTGCCCCAGCTCTCCGCCGAGATGAAGGGATATTTATAGTCCACGCCCACCGCGGGCATGGCGCGGATGAGGTCATCGCTGCCGGACTGGAGCGGGTTCTGGCCGGGGAAGGTGGGGCCGAACTGGTAGCTCGCGGGCAGGTAAGAGGTGTTGACCGAGGCCACGTCCACGCGCGCCGTGACGAACGGCGTCCACTGCTGGCCGATGGAATCGGTGATGGTCTTCTTCCAATAGACGTCGCCGGACAGGCGCGTGTAGTCGCCCGGCGCACCGCGCAGCAGGCATTCCTTCGCGTTCGGGCTCCACAGGGTGCAGGCCCCGGTGGGCACGCCGACGCTGCCAATGGCGGAGGTGAGTTCGGAAGTGCCGATGAAGTCGGCCTGCTGGCGGGTCAGGCTTGTGAGGTTCACCTTGAACCCGGCCTCGCCACCCCACAGGGCGTTGTTGAACACCTTGTCGTAGTTGAGCGTGCCGACGACGGGCTGGCGCGCCTGGTCATCCGTCACGCCAAGGCCGAGGAAGTAGAGGCCGCGCAGGTCGAAATAGGAGCGGTCGCCCTGACCGGTCAGGTAGACGGTGGAGGTCTTGGTGGTGGTCGTGTCCGGGATCAGGTTGTAGTCGCGCAGGAAGGCGCGGTCGGACGCCACGGTGGCATCCCAGCCGAAGGTCCAGAACTTGTTCAGCGCGAAGGCACCGGAGCTTTCCACCGCGCCGCGGTCCTCACGGTAGCCGGGAAGGATCTCGGTGATGCCGTTGGACGTGGTGATGAAGTCCTGCGGGTTCTGCTGCACGATGCCGGCGGCGCGGATGGTGTAGCTGCCGTTGATGAGGCGCTGGCGCCATTCGCCCTGCATCAGCACCCCCTGCTGGGTCACGATGGACGGGGTGAGTGTCAGGTCGCGGTCGGGCGCGATGTTCCAGAAGAAGGGAACGGAGACGCCGTAGCCGATCTGGCTTGAGGAGAAGAACTCCGGCATCAGGAAGCCGGTCTTGCGCTTCACCGTCGGGTCGGGCGACGACATGTACGGGAAATAGGCCACCGGCAGGCCGAAGAACTCGACCCAGGCGTCCTCGTAATAGACCATCTTCTCGTCGTCGTTGTGGATGATCTTTTTGGCCTTGATCTGCCACAGCGGCGGCTTCGAGGGGTCGTCCTTGCACGGCTCGCAGGCCGTGTAGATCCCGTTCTGGAACACGGTGATGTTGCCGTCGGTCCGGTCGGCCCGGATGGCGGCAAAGTGGGTGTTGTCCGGCGTGTCGAGGCGCAGGGAATCGATGAAGCCCTGCTTGAAGTCCTGCGTCAGCTGCAGGGTGTCGGCGGTGACGATCTTGCCGTCCTTGTCCTTGAGGCGGGCGTTGCCTTCCGCGCGCAGGGTGTTGGCCTTGCGGTCCAGCACCACGCGGTGCGCCTCGAGGGTGGAGCCGTCATAATAGATCTGGACGTTGCCGACAGCCGAGACGGTGTCCTTCTGGTAGTCGTATTCGAGCTGGTCTGCCGTCACCAGCATCTTCTGGTTCGGGTCGAGCTGGCGCGCGGAGAGGAGATTGCCGCCGGGCGCCGTGTTCTGGCTGGCGGCTGGCTGAGCGGTCTGCGCGCGGGCGCTCCCCATCGGCGCGAGGAGCGCGACGAGGCCAGCAAAGATCAAGCTGAAGGCGGCAGCCGAGGAGGCGCGTCGAGACGCGCGACCGCCCGTTCCCCGCGCCGCTGCGCGAAGGCCCTTGGCAGTCATCCCTACGGCGGGGGGATGCCCGACCGTCATCCGTCCTCCCGGTGCAACAGAATGAGCGCCCCCAACAAAATCCCGGTCACTGCAGGAAACCACGCAGCAGCAACGGGATGAACGATTCCAGCCTCACCAAGATCCTCGGCGAGCTTGGTCCCAACATAAAGCAGAAAGCCCGCAAGCACGCCACCGAGAATCGTCTGGCCCACCCCGCCGAAGCGGAACACGCGGAGGCCCACGACCGCGGCAATGAGGACCATTGCCACCAGCAGAAACGGCTTTGCGAGAAGGCTCTGGAGCTGCAAACGGTATTTTTCCGCGCCGAAGCCGGATTGTTCTGCACTGCGAATAGCCGACGGGAGTTGCCAGAACGACACGGTTTCCGGGGCGATCAGCGAATCCTGGATCTGCTTCGGGTCCAGTTTCGTGGCGATCAGGTAGGTATCATAGGAGGCGAGGTCGAGGCCCGGAACGAGCACCTTGGCGCCGGTAAGAATCCATGCACCATCTCCCAAGGTTGCAGATTTCGCCTCCACACGCTCCATGAAGTTCCCGGCCGGATCGAACTCGAAAATCACCACGCCCGACAGCACGCGGCCGCCCTGGCGGGAGGACTGCGCCTGGATGATGGACTGGCCGTCCACGCTCTGCTGGCGAATCCAGAAGTCCTTCTTCCCCTGGGTAAAGCCGGGGGTACCGCCGCCGCTGGCGAAGATGTCGCCCTCGATCTGGTTGGCCCGCTCCTTGAAGTCGGCCGAGATGGGGTTGAACACGCAGGTGGCGAAGACGCCCACCAGGAAGGCCACCAGAACCGGCGGGGTGATGAACTGCCAGACCGAAAGCCCCACCGCCCGCGCCACCACCAGTTCGAGCCGGCGGGACAGGATGACGAAGGTGACCATGCCGCCGAACAGCACGGCGAAGGGCAGGAGCTGCTCGGTGAAGGCGGGGGCACGGTAGAGGGTGAGCAGGGCGAGAAGGCTCACCGTCACCTGCTCGCGGTCCGCCGTACGCCGGGCCATCTCCAGGAAGTCCACGAGCACGATCAGCGTGACGCAGGACAGGAAGATGACCGCCACTGCGTGCGCGAAGCGCCGCGCGAAATAGAAGCCGAGGATGCGTCCGATCATCGTCAGGCCGCTGCCCGCCGCGAGAAACGCGCGCGGATCGAGGCGCCGAGCGCCGTCAGCGCCGCCGGCGGCGCGAGGCGGATCCAGCCCTGGAGCACCATGGCGCAGATGATGACGGTGACGATGGGCAGCGCATAGATCAGCGGCACCGCGGCGGCATTGGCCTTCAACTGACCGGCGATGGCGAAATTGCCGATCTGCACCAGCCCCATCGCGGGGATGATGGCGGTGAGCGCCGCGCCCCGGCTCTGGCGGGTGGTGCGCGGCTGGGCGAGCGCCGCGGCGGCGATGGCGAAGAAGGCCATGGGATAGAGCCCCGCCGAGAGGCGCTTGTGCAACTCCTCCCGATATCGTCCGGGGAAAAAGCGGACGTACATGTCCTCGGCCGGCGGGTTCATCACATAGGACAGCGGCCGTTCCATGGGCTTGATGTCCACGCCCTTGTTGTCCGGCGCCAGCGACGACAGATCGAAGGCGTAGCGCTGGAATTCCACCACCGAGGAATTGGCGGCCTTGCTGTCGGAGCGTCCCTGCTTCTGGTCACCGGCCGGGGCTGCGGGAGCCGCCGGGGCGGGCGCGGACGAATCGGCGGGTTTGGTGGCCTGTCCCCCCCCGTTCTGCACGGCGAGCCGGGCGCGGGCCGCGGCGCGGGCCTCCTCGGGGGTCGGCTGGGGCGTCGCCTCGGTCTTCCAGAGGTCGCCGCCGCGCCGGTGAATGGAGCCGTTCTCCAGCACCAGGAAGATGCCGGCCTTGCTCTCGACGATCTGGCCACGATCCGCGAGGTAGGTAGAAACCTCCTTCTCGCGGGCGTCATTGATGAAGATGCCGCGCATCACGCCGTTGGCGGAGCGCTCGCGCACGTGGAAGACGAGGCCCTGCGTCAGGTTCACGAAGCGGCCGGGCTGGGCGACGAAGGACACCACGTCCGCGCGCACCTTCGTCACCTGCTCGCGGAAGCTGGTGAGGCTGGCCGGCACCACATGGACGGCGAGGGAGGAGCAGAACAGGGAGACGAGAATCGCGAGCAGGATGAGCGGGCGCAGCAGGCGCCACGGCCCCATGCCGGCGGCCGCCATCACCACGATCTCGCTGTCGCCGTTGAGCTTCAGCAGCGTGTAGGCGGTGGCGATGAACAAAGCGGCGGGCGCGATCACCAGCACCAGAGTCGGCATGGTGAGGCTGGTGATAGCGATGAAGGCGATGATGGTCTGGCCCTGGCTGGTCACCAGGTCGAGCTGGCGCAGCGCCTGCGTCGCCCAGATCATCCCGGCGAGCACGACCACGACCCCCAGGAAGGCAACAGCCGCCGTGGAGAAGATGTAGCGATCCAGACGGCCCATCACAGCATGCCTTTAAATGCGCGGAGCCGCCCCCTCACTCGCATGTCGATCGACAGCGCGCTCTGGATAGCCGGAAGCCGTCCGCCGCGCAAATGTCCGTGGGGAAAGGCTCGCTCTTCCCCTGTGAATGGCCACGCCTCAGCCGGCGCGGCCAACCGTTCTCAGGGCAAAGAGGTAGACGAGGGCGACCTCGTCCAGCCTGTCGAACCGCCCGGCGGCGCCGCCATGGCCCGCATCCATGTTGGTCCGCAGCAGGATCGGCCGGGCTCCGGTATCCGCCGCCCGCAGCCGCGCCACCCACTTCGCCGGCTCCCAATAGGTCACGCGCGGATCGGTGAGCCCGGCGAGGGCGAAGATGGAGGGGTAGGCCTGGGCCTTCACATTATCCACCGGCGAATAGCCCCGGATGCGGTGAAAGGCCGCTTCGTCGGCGATGGGATTGCCCCACTCTGGCCATTCCGGCGGGGTGAGGGGCAGGGTGTCGTCCAGCATGGTCGTGAGAACGTCCACGAACGGCACCTCGGCGACGATGCCGGCGAACAGGTCGGGCCGGAGATTCGCCACCGCCCCCATCAGCATGCCGCCCGCCGAGCCCCCCTGGGCGACGATGCGCTCGGGCCGGGTGAAGCCCTCGGCGACCAGATGCTCGGCTGCGGCGATGAAATCCGTGAAGGTGTTGGTCTTCTTCGCCAGCTTGCCGTCGGCATACCAGCGCCAGCCCTTGTCCGTGCCGCCGCGGATATGGGCGATGGCATAGATGAAGCCACGATCCACCAGCGACAGCCGGTTGGTGGCGAAGCCGGCGGGAATGGTGATTCCGTAGGCGCCATAACCGTAGAGCAGCAGCGGGGCGGAGCCGTCGAGCGGCGTGTCCCTGTGGTAGAGCAGGGAGACCGGCACGGTTTCGCCGTCCGGCGCCGGGGCCATCAGGCGGCGCGTCACATAATGCGCCGGGTCGTGGCCGGAGGGCACTTCCTGCCGCTTCAGCATCTCCCGCCGGCGGCTCGCCATGTCATAGTCCCAGACCTCGGACGGGGTGGTCATGGACGCATAGGTGAAGCGCAACTGGGTGGTGTCGAAGGCGTATCCCGCCGACATGCCCAGCGCATAGGCCTCCTCGTCGAAGGCGATGGCGTGTTCCGCGCCGTCGGCTAGCGCCCGGATGACGATGCGCGGCAGTCCGCCTTCGCGCTCCAGGCGCGCCATGTGGCCGCTGAACACCGTGTGGCTCAGGATCATGCAGCCGGGGCGATGCGGGACCAGATCGCTCCAGTGCTCCCGCCCCGGCGTGGCGACGGGGGCCGTGGTGATCTTGAAATCCTCGGCGCCGTCCGCATTGGTCAGGAAGATCAGGGTATCGACGCCGCCAAGGTCGGGATGGTGCTCCACCTCGTAGCGCACGCCCTCGGTACGCGGCGCGACGCAGCGCGGGGTGGCGGCCGGGTCCTGAAGGTCCATAAGGTGGACCTCGGACGTCTCGTGGTCGCCGCACGCGATCAGCCCGTAGCGGCGGGACTGGGTTTCCCCCAGCGAGACGAAGAAGCCCTTGTCCGGCTCCTCGTAGATCAGCGTGTCCGTCTCCGGCGCCGTGCCGATGAAATGGCGGAAGACGAGGGACGGGCGGTGCTCGGCATCCCGGCGGATGTAATAGAGCACGCTGCCGTCGGCGCTCCACAGGAGGTCTCCCGTGGTCTCCTCGATGGCGTCGGGAAGGTCGGCACCGGTCGCGAGGTCGCGGACGCGAAGGGAATAGAGTTCGGAGCCGGAGGTGTCGGCGGAATAGGCGAGGCGGCGGTGATCGGCGCTGTGCCGCCAGTGGCCAAAGTGAAAATAGGCCTTGCCCGCGGCTTCCCTGTCGCCGTCGAGGAGGATGGCCTCCGCCCCGTCCGGCAGCGCCTTGCGGCAGGCGAGGGGATGCTGGCCCCCCTCCCGGTGGCGGGAATAATAGGCGAAGGGGCCGTCCGGCGCCGGCACGGAGGAATCATCCTCCTTGATGCGCCCGCGCATCTCGGCGACCAGCTTTCCCTTGAGATCGCCGAGCGGGGCGAACCAGGCGTCCGCATAGGCGTTCTCGGCCTCGAGATAGGTCCGGATGTCGCCGTCGAGCACGGACGGGTCGCGCATGACGGCGCGCCAGTTGTCGGCGCGCAGCCAGGCGTAGTCGTCGGTGAGGGAAAAGCCGTGGACGGTGCGGGTCGACGGACGGCGAGGGGCGCGCGGCGGCTCAGACGCCACGGTCTGCCCCGTCGTCCGGCTTCAGGGAGAGGGCGGTGCCGTTCATGCAGAAACGCAGGCCGGTCGGCGCCGGGCCATCAGGAAAGACATGGCCGAGATGGCTGTCGCAGGATGCGCAGCGCACCTCGATGCGGCGCATGCCGTGGGAGACGTCCTCATGGGTCACGACCGCCTCAGGCGACACCGGCTGGAAGAAGCTCGGCCAGCCCGTACCTGAATTGTACTTGCTCTCGGAGCGGAACAGCGGCGTGCCGCAGGCGACACAGGAATAAAGGCCTGCGCGCTTCTCGTCCCAGTAGGGGCCGGTGAAGGCGCGCTCGGTGCCGGCCTGACGGGCGATTCTGAACTGCTCGGGCGTGAGGCAGGAGCGCCATTCGCTTTCGCTCTTCACGACCTTGGTGTGGTCCGCGTCGGAAGGGGCAGAGGTGGACATGGAAGAACCCCGGTCTGATTTGTCGCAGAGGTAGGCATTCCATATGGCGACGGCAAGGCTGCATGCGATCACACATGCGCGCGGGTGGATCGATGGGGGCGGATGGCCTGGGGTGCCCGCGACATGCCGCTGCGGCTGTCCCGGGCGGCAGCACGCCGGGTCGGTAGTGCAGATTTGCGATATTGCGACAAATCAAGAAGACGAGCCGTATTGCGGAAATATCGGTTGCAAAGTTGAAAACACGAAACTAACACGGACTTATAGCCGTCTTCGCAGCATCCGTGCGCGGGCGACTGTTCAGGGTACGTACACTGTCCGAGGTTCGTACACTGTGTGTCTGCGGACGAGCGCAGCGGGGCGCGGCGAAAGCGTCCTGGTGGTGCCTTGCGTCTTGGTCACGCCTTGGCAGCACTGGACCCCACCTTGATCGCATACGCCGAGTTCTCCCGATCCGCCCGCCGATTGCATGTCCTGATTGTTCGGAAGCGCGAAACCTGACCGACCGCGCATTCGTCATCTCACGCCATCTCAACGCGAAGCAGGTCCCATGAGCGACACCACGGAACAGACGGCCTTCATCGAGCTCGCGACGGATATCATCTCCGCCTACGTCGGCAACAACACGGTTGCCGCGGCCGAGCTGCCGGCCCTCATCAACGACGTTTTCAACGCGCTCACGCGCCTCGGCACCGGCGAGGCGCCGGCCGACGCCGAGCCGCTCAAGCCGGCGGTGGCGGTGAAGCGTTCCGTGAACGCGGACTTCATCATCTGCCTGGAGGACGGCAAGAAGTTCAAGTCGCTGAAGCGCCACCTGCGCACGCGCTACGACATGACCCCCGAGCAGTATCGCGAGAAGTGGGGCCTGCCGGCCGACTATCCCATGGTCGCCCCCAACTATGCCGCCGCCCGCTCGGAGCTCGCCAAGCAGATGGGCCTCGGCCAGCAGCGCCGTCGCGGCTGAAGCATTTCCCTCTCAAACGGAAAGGCCCGGCGCAACGCGCCGGGCCTTTTTGCGTCTGGAGCCTGCGAAGACCGCCGCTCACTCGGCGGCGATGCGGACCTGGGGCTGGGCGTCGCGCACGGCGGCGTCCACATGGGTCTCGAAGCGGGCGAAGTTCTCGCGGAACATGTTCACCAGCCGGCGCGCGGTGGCGTCGAAGTCCGCTTTATCGGCCCAGGTCTTGGACGGATAAAGGATGTGCGGCTCGATGCCCGGCACGGAAGTGGGCACCTCGAAGCCGAAATAGGGATCGGTGCGGAACGAGGCGCCCTTGAGCGAACCGTCCAGCACGGCGGTGAGCAGCGTGCGCGTGACCTTGATGGGCATGCGCCGCCCGGTACCGAACTTGCCGCCGGTCCAGCCGGTGTTCACCAGCCAGCAGTCCACGCCGTGCTCCGCGATGAGATCGCGGAGCAAATTGCCGTAGACGGAGGGATGGCGCGGCATGAAGGGCGCGCCGAAGCAGGTGGAGAAGGTGGCTTCCGGGTCCTTCACCCCCTTCTCGGTGCCCGCGACCTTCGCGGTGTAGCCGGAGAGGAAGTGATACATGGCCTGCGCCGGGCTCAGCCGCGCGATGGGTGGCAGCACGCCGAAGGCGTCGCAGGTGAGCATCACCACATTCTTCGGCTGGCCCGCGCGGCCGGTGGGGCTGGCATTGGGGATGAAGGCGAGGGGATAGCAGGAGCGGGTATTCTCGGTGAGGCTGCCGTCGTCGAAGTCCGGCACCCGCGTCACCTTGTCCAGCACCACATTCTCCAGCACCGTGCCGAAGCGGTTGGAGGCGGCGAAGATCTCGGGCTCGGCCTCGGCGGAGAGGCGGATGGTCTTGGCGTAGCAGCCGCCCTCGAAATTGAACACGCCGTCCTGGCTCCAGCCGTGCTCGTCGTCGCCGATGAGCGTGCGGTTGGGATCGGCGGACAGCGTGGTCTTGCCGGTGCCCGACAGGCCGAAGAACAGACAGACGTCGCCCGCGTCGCCTACGTTCGCCGAGCAGTGCATGGGCATGATGCCCTTTTTCGGCAGGATGTAGTTGAGCGCGGTGAACACCGACTTCTTCATCTCGCCCGCATAGGACGAGTTGCCGATGAGGACGATGCCGCGGGTAAAGTCCACCGCGATCACCGTCTCCGAGCGAACCCCGTGGCGCACCGGGTCGGCCTTGAAGGACGGCAGGTCGATGATGGTCATTTCCGGCACGAAGCCGTCCAGCTCGGCCCGTTCGGGGCGGCGCAGCATGGTGCGGATGAACAGGGAGTGCCACGCGAATTCGGTATAGACGCGCACCTTGATGCGGGAGGCCGGATCAGCGCCGCCATAAAGGTCCTGCGCGAACAGGGTCTTGTCCTCGGCCTCCTTCAGGAAGTCCTGATAGAGCGTCTCGAACTGCTCCGGCGTGATGGCGCCGTTATTGTCCCACCAGACCTCGCCCTCGGTGGTGGCGTCGCGCACCACGAACTTGTCCTTGGGGCTGCGGCCGGTATGGGCGCCGGTCTCGGCCATCAGGGCGCCGCCGGAGGACAGGTGCCCTTCCTTGTGGGCCAGCGCGTGCTCGTAGAGCTCGGGCTCCAGAAGATTCCAGTGGACCGCCGTAAGATGCTTGAGGCCGAAAGTGTCCGCGCCGCAGGCGCTGTTCCGGTGACCGGTTTCGAGCACGGAAGATTCCTCCACAGTTCCCGCCGGCGTGACGCCGGCATTCATCCGCCGTCCCGCTCTCGTAGAGTTATGCGGGAGGTGTCGGGCCGGGGACGTCTTTGCGCATCCCTCGAAGCCGCGGCGAGCAAGCTAGAGGGAGTTCGCCGCCAAGGAAACTCCGACAAACGGAGGCTAAACGTTTAAATTCAGGCCGCGGTTCCACGCCGTGCGTCGTTCACCAGCTTCACCAGTTCTTGCCGCACTGCAGCAAGGTCTTCCGCCCGTCTGGTAAAATCGAGCCGGCGCACGAGATCGCCGCAGATCAGCTCGCACCCCTCGGGATCGAGGGAGAGCAGGCGCCAGTCGCCCTCCGGCGCGCCGAGGAGCACGGTGGCGTAGAGGCGCACGGCATCGGCATGGTCCGCATTCATGTGCGCGATCACGCCGTCCACCCCTTCGGCCAGCGCCTCCGCCCCCTGCCAGCCGGTGAGCAGCTTTTCGCCCGGTACGTCCACGATGCGGCCGAAGCCTTCGACCAGGTGCGCCTCGGTGATGTCGATGGCGTAAAAGGCGAAATCCGTGAAATCCGCATATCCCGCCGCCGCTTCGTGCCGGGCGAGATAGCGCGCGCGGACCTCCGGGGCCGGGGCGGGCCCGATGCGGCCGATGAGGCTGGCGCGGGGCGCGTTCAGCGGGTCTTCGGCGCCGGCCGCCGAGACAAGGAGGGAGACGCGCGCATCGCCCGCGATGTTGCGGGTGTGCCGGGCGAGGCGGGAGATGAGCAGCGTCGGGCGGCCCTCCGGGTCCGTGGAGATTGCCACCAGAGAGGCGTAGGGCGCGCCGTCACCCTCCAGCGTTGCAAGGGCGCCGAAGCGGGCCTCGCGCACGAGGTGGCGGACGGCGGTCGCGGACGGCTTGGTCATGGGGCTCCTCCTGCGGGGCGGTGCCACGATGCTCCGGCGCGGCGGCCGGGCGCAAGGGGAGGGGCGCGACCGGACGCCCGCCCTTCCGTAAGGGACATACGGAAAGGGAAGCCTGATTAAGGGTATTCGGCGGCTGCCATTTGGTGTCGGTGGAGAATCCCGCTATTTTGCGTCGATCGAGTCTTGTGTGTCACATTTCGGCCACGCGAACGCGGTTCACCGCAGTGAGAGGCCGCAACAGATGGCTGGCTTGAAGGCCCGTGTTCAACGGTCCGCTTTCCGGACGGCTTTAAAGAGGTGTCATGCCCACGATCGCCCTCGTCGACGACGACCGCAACATCCTGACCTCGGTCTCCATCGCTCTGGAGGCGGAGGGCTACCGCATCGACACCTACACGGACGGCGCCTCGGCCCTGGACGGGTTCAAAACCAACCCGCCGGACCTTGCCATCCTCGACATCAAGATGCCCCGCATGGACGGCATGGAGCTGCTCCGCCGCCTGCGCCAGAAGACCGACATGCCCGTGATCTTCCTCACCTCCAAGGACGAGGAGATCGACGAGCTGTTCGGCCTCAAGATGGGCGCCGATGATTTCATCAAGAAGCCCTTCTCCCAGCGCCTGCTGGTGGAGCGGGTGAAGGCGGTGCTGCGCCGCGTCGGCGCCAAGGATGGCGCCGCCCCGCGCGAGGTGGACAGCGCCAAGGTGCTGGAGCGCGGCAACCTGCGCATGGACCCGGAGCGCCACACCTGCACCTGGAAGGCCGAGCCGGTGACGCTCACCGTCACCGAGTTCCTCATCCTCCAGGCGCTCGCCCAGCGTCCCGGCGTGGTCAAGAGCCGCAACGCCCTCATGGACGCGGCCTATGACGATCAGGTCTATGTGGACGACCGCACCATCGACAGCCACATCAAGCGGCTGCGCAAGAAGTTCAAGTCGGTGGACGATTCGTTCGAGATGATCGAGACCTTGTACGGCGTCGGCTACCGGTTCAAGGAGTGATCCGGGCCGCGCGCGGTAGGTTCGGCACCATATGACGGTCGAGACCAACGAGGCGCCGCTGGAGCGTCCGAGCGAGCCGGCGGGCATTCTCGCCACCGTTCGGCGCGTGCGCCGCTTCGTGGCGTTCAAGGGCTTCTCGTCGCTCACGCGGCGCATCGTGCTCCTGAACCTTGCGGGCCTGTGCGCGCTGGTCTCCGGCATCCTTTACCTCTCGGAGTTCCGCTCCGGCCTCATCGACGCGCGCATCCAGAGCCTTCTGGTGCAGGGCGAGATCATCGCCGCCGCCATCGCCTCTTCGGCGCAGGTCGAGACCAACGCCATCACGCTCGACCCCGATCGCCTGCTGGAATTGCAGGCGGGCGAGAGCTACGGCCCCGAGGACGGCTTCGCGCCGCTGGAATTCCCCATCAATCCCGAGCGCGTGGCCCCAGTGCTGCGCCGCCTCGTCGGCCCGACCCGGACCCGCGCCCGCATCTATGACCGGGAAGGCCAGCTGCTGCTGGACTCCCGCTCGCTCTATTCCCGCGGCGAGATCCTGCGCTTCGACCTGCCTTCGCCCAATGAGCCCAAGCCCGGGTTCCTGGAGCGCGCGTGGCTCGGCATCCAGCTCTGGCTCGGCCGTGGCGACCTGCCGCTTTACCGCGAGATGGGGCCGCAGGCCGGCAAGAACTATCCGGAGGTCGCCTCCGCCGCGCTCGGCACCAAGGCCAGCGAGGTGCGGGTGGATGAGCGCGGGCAGGTGGTGGTCTCGGTCGCCGTGCCCATCCAGCGCTTCCGCGCCATCCTCGGCGTGCTGCTGCTCTCCACCCAGAGCGGCGAGATCGATGCGGCGGTGAAGGCCGAACGCTTCGTCATCGTCCGCGTCTTCCTGGTGGCGGCGGCGGTGATGGTGCTGCTCTCCGTGCTGCTGGCCGGCACCATCGCCGATCCGGTGCGCAAGCTCGCCGCCGCGGCGGAGCGGGTGCGCCGGCGCATCAAGACCCGGGTGGAAATTCCCGATTTTACCGCCCGCGCCGACGAGATCGGCCATCTCTCCGGCGCCCTCCGCGATATGACCAGCGCGCTCTACAATCGCATCGAGGCCATCGAGAGTTTCGCGGCGGACGTGGCGCACGAATTGAAGAATCCGCTCACCTCGCTGCGCAGCGCGGTGGAGACGCTGCCGCTGGCCAAGACTGATTCTTCCCGCTCGCGCCTGCTTGAGGTGATCCAGCATGACGTGAAGCGTCTCGACCGCCTCATCTCCGACATCTCCGACGCCAGCCGCCTGGACGCGGAGCTGCAGCGGCAGGAAGCGGTGACGGTGGACCTGAAGCAGCTTCTAGAGATGGTGGTGGGCCTCGCCCAGGACGTGCGCAAGGATGACGGAGTAATCGTCTCCCTCACCTTCGATCGCGCGGTGGGGGCGCCGCAGGACTACAACATCGCCGGCCATTCCTCGCGCCTCGGCCAGGTGGTGGACAATCTCGTCTCCAACGCCCGCTCCTTCTCGCCGCAGGGCGGCTCGGTGCGCGTCACCTGCCGCCGCCTCAAGGACGGGGCGGAGATCACCGTGGACGACGACGGGCCGGGCATTCGCCCCGATGCCCTCTCGCGCATCTTCGAGCGCTTCTACACGGATCGCCCGCACCAGGGCTTCGGCCAGAATTCCGGCCTCGGCCTCTCCATCTCGCGGCAGATCGTGGAAGCCCACGGCGGGCGCATCTGGGCCGAGAACCGCACTGCTACCGATCCCGATGGCACCCCCCACGTCACCGGCGCGCGCTTCGTCGTGCGCCTGCCCACCGGCTGACCGTGACCGTGACCGGGGCCGCGCCACCCACCATCCACGCAAGCTGCGTCGCCGTGGGGGACGTGGGGCTCCTCATCCGCGGCCCGTCGGGCTCCGGCAAGTCCATGCTCGCGCTGAGGCTCATCCTCGATGCCCCCCGCGCCCTGCCGCCGGCCGAGCTGGTGGCGGACGACCGGGTGGTGCTTGCCGTGGAGGATGGTATGCTGATCGCCCGGCCGCCTCCTTTACTTGCAGGGCTGATCGAGTTGCGCGGTATTGGTGTGAGGCGGATGGAGCACCGTCCCTCCGTCGCAGTGCGGCATGTGGTCGATCTGGCGGCATCGGAAATGGTCCGCATGCCCGACCCGCCCGAGCTTCGGGAACAGATTCAAGGCATTGAAATCCCTAGAACTTCGATCTTTGGCCTGGACCTGGCGCCTGTCGTAATCGCTTGCATTCTCAAGACGCGGGCTTACGAAAACTAAATGTGCTTTTGTGCGTTGCACCCCTTGCGTAATTTTTGAGCCGCTCTGAATATGGCCGTCCCGCAGCGCGGGAGGCCTTCATCAGGGGGAAGATGAGGGCGGAGGAAGCATGATCGGTCTCGTCCTCGTCACACACGGCCGTCTGGCAGACGAATTCTGCTCCGCTCTGGAGCACGTGATGGGCCCGCAGGCCCAGATCGCCGCTGTCACCATCGGTCCCGAAGACGACATGGAGCGGCGGCGCCAGGACATCATCGAGGCGGTGGATCGCGTTCGCACCGGCGACGGGGTGGTGATCCTCACCGACATGTTCGGCGGAACCCCCTCCAACCTCGCGATTTCGGTGATGAACACGCCGGATGTCGAGGTGGTCGCGGGCATCAATCTGCCCATGCTGGTCAAGCTCGCCAAGGTGCGTGGGGAGATGCCGCTGGCCCAGGCCGTGGACGTCGCCCAGGAAGCCGGTAGGAAATACATCAATGTCGCAAGCCGCGTCCTCTCCGGTAACTGAGCTTTTCGCCGACGCCGGTTGCGCGGCGGGCGGCTGTTCCGACGATCCGGCCATCGCCTGCGGCCGGCCTATCGCGCCCGAGGCGCTGGTGCGCGTCCTTCCCATCATCAACAAACGCGGCCTCCACGCCCGCGCCTCCGCCAAGTTCGTACAGACCGTGGAGCGCTTCGACGCCATGGTCACGGTGTGCCGCAGCGGCGAGGCGGTGGGCGGCAATTCCATCATGGGCCTGATGATGCTGGCTGCCGGGCCCGGCACCTGCGTCACCGTTACCGCCACCGGCCGGGAGGCGTCCGACGTGCTCGACGCCCTCGGCACCCTCGTCGGCGACCGGTTCGGCGAGGAAGAGTAGGGCGAAAGCCCCGCGCCCGTGTGCTGACGGGCTGGCAAGCGAAAGCGCTGCCGTTTCGGCCGTTTACCTCAAATTGAGGTTGCTCTGGCCCGTTCCCCGATGGTTGCCTATGTCTTAACGCTGATCCCTTCGTGCAATGGGCCCGAGGGATCCGGGACGGGCCTTCCCCCCGTATCAGATGCGATGTTCGAGCCGAGGAGCCATAAGCCCGAGGAGGCACCGGCGCCCAAGCGCCGCCGGTGGAGCCTCGGCTTGTCGGCAAAACTGCTCGCCTTGACGGTGGCGGTGGTGGCCACGGCGGAAATCGCCGTGCTGGTGCCCACCATCGCCAATTACCGCATCGCCTGGCTGTCCGACCGCCTCGCCGCCGCCCGCACCGCCGCCCTCGTGCTCGACGCCGCGCCACAGGATGGCGTCACGGTGGACATGACTCGCGAGCTTCTCGACAGCGTGGGCGCCAAGGTGATCGTGGTGAAGCGGGAGGGCACCCGGCGCCTCCTCGCCGCCTCCGACATGCCGCCCGAGGCGGACGTGCACATCGACATGCGCGAAACCACGCTCTGGGGCGCGGTGCATGATGCCTTCGACACCCTCGTCGCCGACAACGGCCGCATCCTGCGCATCGTCGGCGAACCGCCGCGGGGGGCCGACTTCATCGAGATCGTGCTCAGCGAGACCCCGCTGCGCGTCGCGCTGCTGCGCTTCGCAGCGACCGTACTGCTCATCTCGCTCGCCGTGGCTGTCGTGGCGGGCGTGCTGGTCTATGTGAGCCTCAACTGGCTGTTCGTGCGGCCCATGCGCCGCCTCACCGAGCGCATGTCCGCCTTCCGGGAGGATCCCGAGGACGCCTCGCGCATCATCGTGCCCTCCGGCCGCTCCGATGAGATCGGCACCGCCGAGGAGGCGCTCGAGGAATTGCAGCGCGAGCTCTCCCACACCCTGCACCAGAAGAGCCACCTCGCGGCGCTGGGCCTCGCCGTGTCCAAGATCAATCACGATCTGCGCAATCTGCTATCCTCGGCGCAACTGCTCTCGGACCGCCTCGCCTCGGTGCCGGACCCGACCGTGCAGCGCTTCGCGCCGAAGCTGCTCGCCGCCCTCGACCGCGCCATCCATTATTGCGAGCAGACTCTGTCCTACGGTCGCGCCAAGGAGCCCCTGCCGGAGCGGCGCGACGTGGAACTCGCCCATCTGTTCGAGGAGGTGCGCGAAACCCTCGGCCTCTCGTCCGGTGGCAGCGCGGGGGTCGGCTGGGTGGCAGACGTGGAGCGCGGGCTCACCGCCGATGCCGATCCCGATCAACTGTTCCGGGTCATCCTCAACATCACCCGCAACGCCCTCCAGGCGCTCGAGGCGCGTGCCCCGCTCGATCCCGAGCGCGACCAGATCCGCGTCCGCGCCCGCCGCAAGGGGCCGGTGGTGGAGATCGATCTCAGCGACACCGGGCCGGGCATTCCCGCGGCGCGGCGCGAGCATCTGTTCGAGGCCTTCGTCTCCTCCGCCCGGCGCGGCGGCACGGGGCTCGGCCTGCCCATCGCCGACGAACTGGTGCGGGCCCACGGCGGCCACATCCGCCTGCTCGACACCAAGATCGGCACCGCCTTCCGCATCACCATCCCCGACCAGCCGGAGAGCCGGCATCACCGACGGGAACGCATCCGGGCGTGATCGGGCCGAGTTTTCCACAAGGCGCGCTCTTTCCGGCCGGTCTCATGAGCGATGCGGGCCGGGGGCCTTGCACCCTCCCATAAAAAGGGGTAGCAGACGGGCCTCGCGGAATTCCAAGCCGCGAACGCCCTGGGAAGCTCCTCGCTTTCCCGACCGGTCCGCCGGTCACGGGCACAGGCGCCGGTAGCTCAGCTGGATAGAGCACCAGACTACGAATCTGGGGGTCGGGAGTTCGAATCTTCCCCGGCGCGCCATTTCGGTACAAAACCACGAACGCCGTGAGGCGGTTTCGGCTTGCCGAGGACTGCGGCGTGCAGGTCGTCGCGATCCCCGATGATTTGGACGGACTTGTCGCCAACGATGATGGCGCTGATTAGCGAGCGCAGGTAGGCGCGGCGTGCGGGCGTCTCGCCATGGTCGAGCAAATCGCGCATCAGGTTTGAGAACGCCGCTATGCTTTCCGGGGCTACGAAGCCCGTCGGGTTCGTCTGGGCTGCCTCGCGGGCGTAAGCCGCTTGCGCCTTCTCTCGCTCAGCCTTGAGGTCTGCGACGCGCGCTCTGAGAAGATCGTCGAGCTCGACGATGCCTTCCTCGATGCTGCGATAGAGCCGCGTCAAGCGCTCCTCGACCGCGAGTACCTCGGATTTCAGTGCCGCAAGTCGGCGGTGGAGGGCGGCATCCCGTGCCTGCCGCCGTTCCACGAGAGCGGCCAGCAGTTCGGACAACCGCTCCGGGGTGAACAGTTGTTCCTTCAGGGCATCGAGCACCAGGGTGTCGAGGAAGGCCATCGGGATGGAGTTGCCCTTGCAGACCGACGGACCCTTCTGCGCCCGCGCGGCGCAGGTGTAATAAGCATAGACCCGGCCCGTGGATGAGGTGCCGGTGCGCTGGGTCATCCCGCCACCGCAGTGGGCGCATTTGGCAAGGCCGGTGAGAAGGATCGGCCCGGTGGTCACCCGCGGCGGCGTCACCTTGGGGTTGCCTGCAACGAGCTTGGCCTGCACTCGGTCGAACAAGGCGGCGTCGATAATCGTAGGCGTCTCGATCTCCACGATCTCGGTGGCGGGCTTGTGGTCTCCCGTCTTGGCTGAACGCACATTGTAGCGCCAGCGCCCAACATAGATCGTGTTCGTGAGCAGGTGGTGTAGGGGCCCGACTCCGAAGGCGCCTCCCTTCCTGGTACGGAACCCCCTGCCATTGAGCCATATGGCGAGCTGCTTGATGCCGAGGGGAGGGGTGTTCGTGGCTGGATCGCCCTCCGCATACAGGCGGAAGATCAGACGAACGGTTTCCGCTTCAACGGGGTCGACGGCGAGGCGCTTCTTGATCTTCTGTCCTCGCCGCTCGGCCTCGACGATCTGATAGCCCAGCGGCGGCGAGGCGCCGTTCCAGAAACCCTGGCGGGCATTCTCCTTCATGGCGCGGGTGACGTTCTTGCCGTTCTCCTTGGAGGTGTACTCGTCGAAGATACCGATGATCTGGCGCATCATCTCCTGGCTCGGATCAGCGCCCGTCGGCTGCGTCATGGACACCACCTCGACGCCGTGCCGGCGGAGCTTTCGGATGGTCAGCTCCATGGCCGCGCCATCGCGGAAGAAGCGGGAGAAGGAATGCACCACGATCACATCATAAGGGCGATCGGCATCGCACGCGCGCTCCAGCATCAACTGGAAGATGGGACGCCGGTCATCCGTCGCGCTGGCCCCAGGCTCAATATATTCGTCGACGACCGTCCAGCCGTTGGTGTCGCAGTGCCGGCTGGTGAGATCCCGCTGGGAGGGAATGGAGACATCCCCTTCCGCCTGCCGCCCGGTCGAGACGCGCAGGTACAGAGCCGCGCGTAAGGCCTCGGATCGCTCCATGGGCAGGCGCCCTTTCACCTTGCTCCCGCGCATGTGCAGCTCTCCAAAATCGCCTCAAGGTCGTTTGCAGTCTGACAGGCCAGGACTCCCCGGACAATCAACAGGCGCGCCCGGTATGCCGGGCGCGACCTGCGCGAAGAACGCGGCCAGCTGGGGCGAGAAATAGGTTTCGAGGACCGAGAGCTCCTTGGCCCGGGGGGACGGCGAAAGACCATGGACGGTCACATCCCAATCCGACGGGGTCAGCTCGTGGTACGCGTGCTTTCTGCGCCTCGCGGCTGGACCGGAGCGCGTCGGGTCACCGCTCATGGTCGATCTCGCGCGCACGCTGATGAGGCCGCCCCTCACGCCCTACCGCGTGTGAGGGTTCCTTGCGGATGCCAGGGGGACTGAGGCCCAGCTGCTCGAGCGCTTCGGACTGCTCCAAGACGGCGAGCGCCGATTTTTTTGTGCTGGCGACGGAAAGCCGGTGACCAAGAAAGGCCCGCCGTTGATCCGGCGAGATCGGCGCTCCACCCGGATCCTGGTCGAGGGGCCGATGGGATTGCAGGATGGTGTCGATTTGCGAACAATCGACCACCAGCCGCGTTGCCTCGCGCGCCCGGCTTGCAGCTACATGGATGGCCTGACGACTGTAGTTGGCGTCGAGAAGCACGAGGGCCTGATCGACGGTCAGCCCCTGTGCCCCGTAGACCGTCGTGGCATAGGCCCATCCGAGACGGGCGCGCCCCTGTTCATCGGCGAGCTCCGACGGGGTAAAGCGGATCTGCCGAGAGCCGATTTTTGCTTCGAAGTGCACGCACTCGGCCCGATCCAGTCCCGGCGACCTGTCGACATGGACGGAGATGACGTTCGCGACCGTGCCGTTGACGACAGCGAGGCGATCGTTCCGGGCCAGGAAGCGGATCTGGTCTCCGGCAGAAATATCAATCTGGGTGCCTTGCCCGGACGGAGTTACAGCCTTGATTGCGACCTCGGGGCCGGCGAGGACTCCGTCTCGTCTCAACTGCGCCCGGACAGCCCTGGAGATGTCGCCGACCTGCGTGTTGGTCCGAGCGATCAACAGGAGGGAGTGTGCAGGTCGTTCACAGCGGATCGAGGCCCACCCCTCGACCATGCTGTGGATCGCGTCCTTATAGGACGGCACCTCCTCAAGACCGTCATGGGCCGCGAAGGCTTGGAGTGCGGTATCAGCATCCCCAGAGCCAAAACTGGTGACCGCGTCTCGCGCCCATGCATGATGTTGCCGCACGATCGTATCGACGCGGACTGGAGCCACACCTCTGGCGGCGAGATCGAGGCCGGGACCTGCCCCGATGGATTGAAGCTGGCGACGGTCCCCGACCAAGATGACCTTGGCCCCGGCTCGGTGCGCCGCGCTGAGCAGCGTATGGGCTTCGCGCGCTGACAGAAGCCCCGCCTCGTCGACGATGAGAAGGGAATTCTTGTCGAGGAACTCTCTCCCATGCTTCAGTTTTTCGATCCACGACGCCGTCGCGCGGGCCTCGATCTGCAGATCGCTTTGTAGGGTTTGAGCAATACGCCAGGCGCTAGCAGTGCCGATCACGCGGCATCCGGTCTTGCGGTAGGCGGCAACGATGGGGGCGAGGGTGGTGGTTTTGCCTGCGCCCGGTGCCCCTTCGATGATCGCAAGGCGGGAACCTCCGACTGCAGCACGGGCCGCGGCTATTTGTTCTTCATTCAAGCCGCGGGCGGAGCAGAGTTTCTCGACGTCGCTGCCGTCGACCTTGTGCCACGTGGTAGAGGCGAGCGCACGAGCAATGGCGACGAGGTTTCGCTCGACGGCCAGGGCCTCGGGCGTGGAATAGAGCGGGGCGCGGAGCGCGTCGCGGCCGATCTCGATGACACTGCGGGATACCATCATGCGATCGAGTTCCACATCGGCCTGCGACGTGGGAAGGCCTAGCCCGACGAAGGCTGCATAGGTGGCGCGCAAGAGCTCGCGCCGTTCGATAACGCTCTCGGTCTGTGTCAGTGCTGCGGGCAGGGCTTTGAGCCGGTCGGCCAGACGCTGGCGTGCGTTCACAACATGGCGGTGAGTTTCATGTAGACGACCGAGTGCCGGCCCGATTTCGTCGTCCAGAGTATTCGCAGAGGCTGCTTCCCGCCACGCGGTCTCCCGTTTGTGTTCGCCGAGGGAGAGTTTGGCGTTCCGCGATGTCTTGGCAACAGCCGCGGCGAAGGCCGAGGCGTCCCGGCTCGTGGTTCCTACTGCGGCGAGCTCCGACTTGATGTCCTCGCGCCGAGCCGAGAAATACTGAATGGCCTGGTCTGAAATTCCTTTCAGTTCGAAAGTACCATTATAACCTTCACGATCGAGCTCGAACCCCAGGTGCACAAGACCTTCCGCTAGGGCGGAGTGATAGACTGCCCCAGCTGCCATTTTCCAATCGCGCAATACTGTGGAGTGCAGCGCGCCCAGGGTGCCGTCGGCGCGTGTGGCAAGATTGAGTACCACGGAATGGGAATGAAGGTTTGGATCGGCGAACACGCGGCCATCGCTGTGTTTGGCTGGTCGGCTCTCCGAATGTCTGAAGATCGCGACGGTCAGGGTGACCTTCTCGATTCTGGTGCCCGATTTCCCTCGTCGAGCACAAGCTGCCTCGCGCTCGATGATAGCCAGAGCTGAGCGCACGGCCTCAGCGTGCCTATTCTCGATATGACCCTTCAACTGGTCGTCGGCAAATGCCCATGCTAGGGAGACTGAGCGCGGGGCGGAGAAGGTAAAATCATAAGCGGGGACCCTGCTTACACTCTTGCCGCCTCGGTCAGAGAATTTCTGCCCCCGGACGATGCCCTCGTATAGAGCTGCGAAGTCATTCTTGTCGACGCTGCCGCGGTCGGTACAACCGAGGTCGCCGGCGGGGGCGTACCAGACGCCGTCCGGCTCCACCCCGCCGAGATAGTATTCCGTCTGGCGCGCATAATAGCTGCTCGCTGCAGCGACATTCCAGGTTGCGACCATGTGCTTGCTCCGAATTTATCCGGAGCAAGGTGCAAGTGGCGCCAAGAAGCAGCTGGGCTAACGACCGCGCCATTTTTGATTTATTGCCAGATAGCGGCGTCCACCCATGAGAGCGGACGCCGGAATGCAGCGTTTGTAGGCCCTCAAGACCGCGGTACATATGGAGGGCGGCGATCGCGCCATTGGCCAACGGGCCAGTCCAGGCGTGCAACATCGCCATGGCCCAAAACCAGAGCCGAGACCACAGGCCGCCCGAACGGGTCGAATCCACGTCCCAGGTGATCGGACAACAGCTCGGGAGCAACGACTGGAATCTCCTGGGTGAAGGTCTCGAATTGCGGACGACTGCTTTGATTCGTCCCCACGCGCTCGCGCCAGCTCACTGTCCTGTCACCGATCCAGGTGGAGGATATTTCCTCCGCGGTCTCACCCGTTGCGACGCGGCCCACGATCTTTGTCGTCATATTGTCCAGGAAATGTTGCGCAGCATCGCGACCATAAATCTCTCGTAGTTGAGCGGGAGATTGGATGGCGGAGACAAGTCGGATCCCTGCAGACCGTCCAATTGCTGCAAGTCGAAGGATAGCCTGGCTTTTGCCGATTTGCGGCAACTCGTCCAGGAACATCCAGAGTGGTCCGGGCGTCGCGTGAGCCGCGAGGTCGGCGGCAGCGTCCGCGGCAATCTTCAGCACGATCCGTAACATTTGTGCAGACAAAGCTGGGCTCCGTGGCGATTGGCTCAGGATAAGCACCTGCTGTTGGCCGCCACGACCCAAGACCCATTGCTTGATCGAGACCTCATCTGTGCCGTTGCGGTCCAGCGCCGCGAAGGATTTAGCGGTCTGTCCGGCGCACGCGACCAGGACCAAATAGAAGCTCATTGCCGTCTTCCTGGTGTCACCCGTGACATCAATGAATGACGCCTCGACGGGGGCGATGGGGGCAAGGAGAGCATGTAACTCCTCGATAGGCCTAGACAACAGGTCGTCGAGATCCGACCAACTCCAAGGTCCGCCATCCGCCTGGCTTTGAAGATATCTGACGAGGGCTGAGAATACCTGCCTAGCACCGCTGCTCCACGAGGGGTCGGAACTCTCCGGGATGAGTTCGATCGCAAGCTCCGCCGCGTCCTCCGCCGTTGCTATGTCCTGGCCGATTGCCCAACTGACGCTGCGTGCATCATCGATTGAGAACAGGGCAAAGGCCTCCGACGGCAATCGCGCGGTGAAGTCACCTTTAACATCGATGCAAAGCGCCCGGTCACCTAGGCGCAAAGCGCCATCCAGAAGCCTTTGCATGATGGTCGTCTTGCCGGCACCCGTCCCCGCAACAATGAGAATGTGTTCCATCTCGACCGCGCGTGGCAAGGTCAGATCATCAGTTAAGCGGACTCCGGGGTGTGACGCGCCGAACCGTTTCTGCCAGGAGGCCATCAGCGAACGGATTGCGGCGCGCCCCATGCGGAGACGATGCCCACGGATATGCCTCACCGCTGGCGTTTCGACGATTCCGGTAACGAGGCTGGACCGAATTTGCCCACACAGTAAAAGGGTCGCGAGAAGCGCAGCGCTCCCGCGAAGCATAAGCGACGAGGTCAGCTCAAACCATTGTAAATTGCGCAAGAATTCTCCGGGTATGGCAACTAATGCAAGAACCCGCGCGGGAAGTGTCGGGGCCTGAATTGCATTGCGCAGTAGTGTGCTCAGAACGTCGAGAAAGAAGCCAGGCGTTGCTGCCCGGACATCGCTCAACGTCGGCACCCAAGCCTGCGGCGGCAGGACGTAGAGCGAAAGCAAGAAGACGGCGACAGCAAGCGGTGGAAACGCGATAAAAGCGAGGACGGTGGCCGGGAAGGTGTCCCTGCGAGGGGTCAATGGGTGCAGGCTCATTTGTTTTGATCCTTCAGTTTGAGAGTGCCGCGCCAGACGACCAGTGTCGTTCCCGGGGGGATCACGTCAGCGCGCGCAAGTTGAGGGTTAACCTTCAGGAAGTCGTCAGGCGGCTGATTGAGGAGTTGGGTGGCGCGAGGAACAGAGAGCCCGGTCGAAGCTACGTGATAAAGGCAGCCATCCACGTACGCGTCGAGTCGCAGACAGGTGGGCCAGTAGCCCGTCGACATCGTTCGCACCCCCGTGTCGAACAATGTTGCTATCCATGGACGCGCCCGATCGCTGATGACGCCAGCGAAGAAGACCGCTGTCGCCAAAGTCATGGCTATTGCCCACCGGTTCTGCGGCCGAGCATGCCGTGCTTCGCTTCGCGACGACGCCTCCTCGTCGGTTGATGATGAAAGTTTCGGCGCGAAATCGGTCAGTTGCCGATGCCGTTTGGCGACAGCGGATAGACCGTCGGCTCCAAGGGCCGAGATCACGTCGGAAGGTAATTCGAGAATTTCCTCGGCGGGCATGGCTACGACCTGTTGGATTAGATCGCGTCTGCCGATAGCCCCTTCAGTGATTGCTTTTCGCATTTGGGCTATGAAGCGATCCCGAGCGCGGTCAGTGGTCATTGGCGCCTCCAATGTCGACACCGATGGCAGGTCCGAGCGAATGGTTGGCCGCAGCCATGAATGCGGCGATATCGCCGCGCAAAACCTTAGCCATCGGTCGGCTTCGCCCAGTTAATGCCTGGATGTTGGCAACGTCCGCCGCGATGATGTCCAAGAAGCGCTGGCCTGCCGCCTCACACGGCTGCCAAGAGCCTGGGGCGATCGCCGGAAGTTCGATGGCACCCGTCGCTTTGCCGAGGGGAAGCAGTTGCTCCCTCCACAGAAGGTCTGCTGGGGCACCTGGATAGAAGTGGAAAAGCCCGTCACGAAGATTGAGGATCAGTCGGTTCGTAACCCCGGGGAGTACGCGTCTAACCGCGGTAGCTGTTCGGACTGCGCCTCTCATCGATTCTGGTTCGGCTGTCGTGGGCACCAGCCAAATGGTGTTCAGCCCGGCGTGCGTTAGCTCCTCGTCGAGATCAACCAACGAGCAATATTGTTCAACGAGCGATTGCTGCGGGCCACCAATGTCGATGACGGTCGGCACTTTGTCGGATACCGTTTGCTCGATTGCTGAGAAGAGCGGGTCAAACGTACTTACGATCACACCGGGGTCGCGCCGCAGGTCCGCGAGTTTTGGCGTGGGGACCGTCGTAACCCGACCCGGGTATAGGGTGGGTAGGCGCTCTTGATCGTCGATTTGAACGATTCGAGCGGCCACACCGACAACATCCAGGAGGTCAACGCAGAGCGAAGTGACGAATGATTTGCCGACACCTCCCTTTTCAGATCCAATGAAAATTAGATCTGGCCGTGGTTTAAGGAGAGGTTGTTGAGCTGGGCGTGCCATTGAGTTCTCCCTGATGCACAGCGCACACGCGCGCTGCAGGGCGAACTTGATCGAACCGGGCCATCTAGCTGGGCTAAAGACCCGTGCACGCGCTATTTTTTTGTGACCTCATCCGCCTCGCCCGGCAGATTAGAAGTAGGGTCCGCTGCTCGAGGCTCATGTCCTTTCTTATCGTCGGAAATTGCGGTACCTCCACGAGACCCGTATATCGACCAACATTAGAATCGAAGGTTCGTTCATCGCCAAATAAAAGGCGACGACTAAGCTCCCTATGCCAATCATCCAGTGGATATAGAGCTCTTGCGTAAATAGGTTCTATGATGTCGGATAGTGAGATATGTTGATCATTCTCGATTTGGTTGATATCAAATATAATATCGTTAATAAAAAGTCTGGACATATCCAGAATGTTTATCTGCTTTCTAAGTGTCAGAACGTGACGTAATATATTTTTGTCAAAATATGTTTCCTCAATGGCGCTGTTGAAAATTCTCCATTTTTCAAATGAGAATGCCCGAACTGCATCGATTATATCGCGGGCGGCCCCCATTTTTCGCGAGTGCAAGGAACCGCGCTCCCGCGGCCAGATTACATCCAAAACGGACGTGACAAGGAACCAATCTGGCTTGGGCTCCTGTCCCGAGATAACTTTGATATTTCGTCTTCCCTTACAATTTCGAACTTGGAACGTATCAGTCAGCAGATCGCTCATGAATCCGGCCCAACTGCGGATACGCTCTGGATTTTCCCTCATCGCGGATAACAGAATTTGTTTGGCTTTGTCGTGGCTGTAGCACCCTTCGACGTTCAATAGGGCAGACCTTACGGAAATGGGCAGCGTTCTTAGGGGGGATTTGTCGCGCCGATGCGCTCGCGCGATCCATGATTCGCTTTCGCCTGCTGAAACGGCCGCGTCGTTTGGAACTAAAAATAGATCTTTTTCACCCAGGCTGATCAGTGGTGCCGGGAACAAGCCAAAGAGCGCGCACATTGCCTCCTCAGAGAGGGTCTCGCCAAGCGCATAAAGGCGACTGTTTGAAAGTGACGACAGTTTTTTCAAATCTTTTATGATCGATCCTCGTGTTGGACTTCTTTCGTATCTGGTGTATTTAAATAAATATTGGACAGATATGTCATATAATTTAATATAGACCTGCTCAATATCTATATCAAAATTGTGAATATCGCGCTTTAAGCTATCCATGAGCTGCGAGTCTGCGTCAGGCGGCGTGAAATTATGCATATCGAATCCCATGCCTGTTCCTCATGACTCCCGGCGCAGTTTTTCGGCTCGCCGGATAATTGCACTGAGATCGGAACGGGCCGTTACGACAGCGGGGTTAGCGCTGCTTTTGGCAATGGAATTGGACATAGGTTGGTGTTTCTGAGGCGCCTCTCGGTTTAGTGCCGATGGAGTTGAGGTGCCGGCGACAGCCCGCGAGACTAGGACGCGCAGCACATCGCCCCCCACCGCCCGATCATGCCGGGATCTAAGCCCGTGTGCCCGCAGCAAATTGGCAATTTGATCCCAAGTCGCTCCCTCTGCTCTGAGGCGTTCGAATATCGCCAAATTCTCGCGGACCACGCGCTGCAATGACCTCGGACCAGCTATTCCCGTCTGGGTGGCAATTATTGCCCTAATTTCTCGAACGAGTCGGCCCGGACGGTTCATGCCCTCTTATATACACTATCGCACCATTTGTCGACGTCGCGACCTTGTTACAAATTGTTCGGGGATGTTCTGTTCACACCTGTGCACCGATCGTGCTGTCCGAGGTTGAGCAACTCCGCTGCCGCTGGGGGCACGTCAGTCCGCTGTGCGGCTACTGAGGTGGTCCACATGGCCTTCGACGGCATCAACATGGCGGCGTGACACACACACACCAGAACCAAGCTTAGTGAAGCCGCCAAACTGTCCGCCAATGCGGGACCACCTCAATCATCACCTGAACCCCGGCGACGTCGACCTCGATGGCTGCCGCGCGACGTTGCCGGCCACGCCGCTTCGGCCGCGAGCATGTGGGCGAAGGCTCCGATGCCGGAGCAATCTCCTGCGTGACCACAGCTGGCACGAACGCTGGGATCGTCTCGCTTGCCTTGCGTGCCTCACGGCGCCACGTGAACAACTGCTGCGGCGTCAGTCCGTGGCGGCGGGCAACCGCGGACACCACGGCGCCGGGGGCGAGCGTCTCTTCCAGGATCCGAGCCCGATCGTCCGCCGTCCAACGCCGGCGCCCCATCGCGCCGTTGATCACCTCGAAGCGCCGGACCTCACCCTCCGGCTCAAGTCTATGGTCAAGCCCAGACACAAGACGATCCTCCAATCGGGATCGTCAGACTGCGCTCTCACGCCAGACCTATGAAGGTGCCCCAAGGACGACGCTTACGTTAGGGCAGGCACCGACGGATCACATCAGGCTCGAAGCGCCCTTGAGACGCACTTTGTCGATCTTTCCGCTCGCAAGCAGCGGCATTTCTGGGAGAGCGGAGACCTCCTGCGGCAGCTTGTACTTGGCAAGGCGCGTGCGGCAGTGCTCCATCACCTCCTGCGAGGTCAGGGACCGGCCCTTCTTGAACACCACATAGGCTCGCCCCACCTCGCCCCACTTAGGGTGCGGCACTGCGACCACCGCAGCCTGGGAGATGGCATCGTGGCTGCAAAGGGCCTGTTCGACCTCGGCGCAATAGACATTCTCTCCACCCGAGATGTAAAAGTCCTTCGCGCGTCCCACCAAATAAAGATAGCCATCGGAATCGTAATGAGCGATGTCGCCAGTGCCGAACCACTGGCAAGCCCCGCGCGGCATCGCACCCCAATAGCCGGGCGTGATGGTTGGCCCGCGCACCTCGATCTCGCCATGGACGCCCGCCTCGGTCACGACCCTGCCGGCGTTGGCGAGGCGCAGCTCCACATGGAGCAGCGGCCGCCCGCATGAGCCCAGCCGCGACAGGCTCGCCGTCTTGGAGAGGGCAGTCGCCGCAGTGGTGGTCTCGGTCATGCCCCAGACATTCTGAAGCACAATGCCCCCGCGTTCGTAAGTCTCCAGCAGCGTCTGTGAGCAGGGCGCCCCGCCCACGGCACACACTTTCACATGGGGCAATTTTATATCCTCGAAGCCCGGCTGCTCCGACATCATAAGGTAGTTGGTGGGCACGCCGAGGACGTGGGAGATGCCCAGTTGGGGATCGCGTAGGAGCGCCAGCGCCTCCCGCGCATCGAAAGTGCGCATGACATGGACCGTGCCGCCCCAGTGGAATGCCACGTTCCCATAGGCATTCAGGCCGCTAATGTGGAACATCGGGAGGAAGGTGAGGGTGTTCGAGGTGCTGTCGAAATCGAAGTGCATGCCCGCGTGCACACAATTGTGCAAGGTCATGCCATACGTGATGCGTGCTCCCTTGGGCACGCCGGAGGAGCCTGACGTATAGACGATCGCCCAGGTATCGTCGCTGTCGAGCAGCGCGCGTTCGGCAGGCGGCCCCTCCGTGCGCCAGTCCTCATAGGCGCTCGCGCCGCCATCGTTCAGGGTGAGGAGTGGGGCGCCCGCTTGGTCTACGGCGGCGAGGTTCTTCTCGAACTCCACATGCGCGAGGATCACGGCCGGCGCGCAATCGGCCACTAGCCGCTGCAGTTCCACGGGAGTCAGCCGCCAGTTCAGCGGCACATAGATGGCACCGATGCGCTGGCAAGCAAACTGAAGCTCGAAAAGGTCCGTGGAATTATAGCAGAGGGTCGCCACCCGGTCGCCCGGCCGCGCCCCATGGGCGTGCAGGAGGGAGGCTGCCCGATCCACGCGCCGGTGGAAGTCAGCATAGGTATAGCGGCGCTGGGAGAAGCAATCCACCGCCGCCAGCCTGTCGGGCCGGTTGATCGCATGGTGGGCGATCCAGTCCATGACCATGTTCATGCGATGTCCGATTCTTATTGGGTTTTGGCCGTGCGCCGGGTGAGAAAGGCATCGATGCCCGCCTTGCCGTCGGGGCTCTCGAACAGCATGCGATAGAGGTCTCGCTCGTGCCTCTTGGATGCGTCGTAATTCTCGCGGACGCATCCGCTCAGCACTTGCTTGGTGAGGGTGATGGCCGCCGGGCGATAGGACGCCAAGCGCACCGCCAAGGCATAGGCCTCGTCCTGCAAGGCCTCGGGCGCGTAGAGGGCATGAAGGAGGCCGAGCGTCAGGCAGCGCTCCGCATCCATCGGGTCGCCGGTGATGCACATGGCCCGAGCCACCACGGGCCCGGCCAGATGCTCGATAAGCACCGTTCCGGCATTGCCCGGAAAGAAGCCCAGCTTGATTTCCGGGAAGCCCAGCTTCGCGTCGCGCGCGGCGATCAGCACGTCGGCCGACAGTGCGATCAGCAGCCCGCCCCCCAAGGCATAGCCATGGATAGCGGCGATCACCGCCTGGGGAAGCGCCTGGATGCGCTCATAGACGGCGCAGCCGCCAGCCCATTGCCGGTCGATTTCATCCACCGTCATCTTTTGCAATTCGGTGATGTCCGCCCCCGCGGCGAAGGACTTGCCGTTGCCGGAGATGACCACGGCCCGCACGTCCTGCGCGCGCTCCAGAATGGCGCAGACCGCGTCTAGATCGCGCAGCATCTGGCGATTGAGCGCGTTGTAGCGCTCGGGGCGGTTCAGCTGCACCTGGGCGATGGAGCCCGCGCGCTTCAGCTGCAAGGTCTCGAAGTCACTGAGCGGCATCGGCGCGCGTCCTCAGGATCATCTGGAGTCCAAGATCCGCCATGCAGTCCACCACCTCGTCCTCCGACAGGCGGCCGGTGGGCTTGTACCAGAGGAACATCCAGGTCATCAGACCGCCGATGCCTAGCGTGGCAAGGCTCGTGTCCTTGACCGAGAATTCGCCGGTGCGCACGCCTTCCTGGATCACTTCGGTCACGATGGCATCGAACTCGGCGCGCAGGAGGGACTGGGAATCCACCGAGTCCTCGGGCAATTGCATCTCCTCCCGAAAATAGATGGCCAGCGACGCGCGGTTCTGGATCACCGAGCGGGCAAAGTCCCGGAGAAAGGCTTGCATACGCTGCGTGGGCGTACCGCTCCTGGCCTTCAGGGCGGTGGCACATTCGAAGGCGCCGCACAGGCCCCTTCGGGCAACGGTGGCAAGGAGGTCCGCCTTGTTGCCGAAATGGTTGTAGATGACGGGCTTGTGTACGCCAGCCAGCTGCGCGACGGCGTCGAGCGAGGTGCCCACATAGCCGTGCGACAAGAAGAGCTTGGTCGCCGCCTCCAGCACGCGGGCGCGCTTCAGTTCCTCTATTTCGTCCTTGAGGGATCGCTGGGCCTGCCCTGCGACCGGGTTGCTGTCATCGGCCATGGCACGTTCGTCCTTTTGGGGCGGGCAGTTCTCAAGCGCCGGCGGGTTTGGGCGCCCGGCGCTCGAAAAAGGCGCTCGCGGCGCACTTGGCTTCCGTGCTTCGGCAACATTCGGCGTGGCGGCGGGCCTCCCTGTCCATATGGTCGGCAAAGCTCAGGTCGAACGTCTCCGCGAGATTGAGCTTGCCATAGCCGAGGGAAAGCGTCGTGCGGGACAGAAGGCGTCCCACCAGCGCCTCGACCGCGTCGGTAAGTTCGCTTGCTGGATGCACCTCCCCCACTAGGCCGATCGCGTGTGCCTGCTCGGCGTTGAGCGTCTTGGGATCGAGCATGAGCTGGCGCGCAGGAGCGGGACCGACGATGCGCGGCAGCAGCCAGGAAATTCCGAAATCCCCCGAGACGCCCACATTCTGAAAGGCGGTGGCGAACTTGGCATTGTCCGCCGCCAGCCGGAAATCGCAAGCACAGGCCACCGAGAGGCCGGCGCCGGCGCACGCTCCATTGATGGCCGCAACCGTGACCTTGTCCGTCGTGTAGAGCAATTCGCTGATGCGCATGAAGCGCCGCAGGCGCGCGGCCTGCTGGTCCAGCGTGCCCTCCCCGTTCACCGTCTCCAGGCCGGTGGAGATATCCCCGCCGGAGCAGAAGGCCCGGCCCGCACCGGTCACCACGATGACGCGGCAGTCCGGATCCGCCACGGTGGCCTCGGTGGCTTCCAGCATGTCTTCCAGCAGCGCGGCGTCCATGGCGTTCATGACGTCGGGCCGGTTCATCCGCAAGGTGGTGACGGGACCCGCCACGCTCAGTTCTATGGTCTTGTAAGGCATGGCGTCACTTCTCGAGGCGGGAAGACAGGGTCTGCTTGGGGATCACCAGCACCAGCACGCCGCCGAGCAGCATCAGGGCAGCCAGCACATAGGTGCCGTTATTGATGTCCCCGGTGAGATCCTTGGCGAGACTCGCGGCATAGGAGCCCACAAAGCCGGACGTAGACCCGATGGACGTAATCAGGGCGATGCCGGCGGCAGCGGCGGTGCCGGAGAGCACGGAGGCCGGGAAGGTCCAGAAGACCGGCGCATGAGCCATGACGCCGCCCGCCGACACCGACAGGAAGAACAGGGCCACCGGCAAATTGTTGGCGGTGAGCGCTGCCAGGATGAAGCTGAAGCCCGCGATGAAAGAAGGAATGGCCGCGTGCCAGCGCCGCTCGTTCATTTTCCGCGAATGGGCCGCGTTCAGGATCATGGCGATGGCTGAGACCAGCCACGGGATGGCGGAGAGCAGGCCGATGTCGAACGCGCTCTTCACCCCGGCATTCTTGATGATGGTCGGAAGCCAGAAAGACAGGCCATAGATGCCGGTACTGTAGCAGACCATAATGCCGGCCATCACCCAGACTCTGTAATCGCCGATCACCGCCGAGAAATTGTGGCGCTTGTGGCGGTCGTCGATCTGCAGATTGTTGTTAATCGTCTTCTTTTCGCCGTCCGTGAGCCACTTGGCATCAGCAACGGAGCTATCGAGATAAATGAAGACGACGGTCCCCAGGATCACGGCCGGAAGGCCTTCGAGCACCAGCATCCACTGCCAGCCGGCCAGGCCGTGCATGTCGTGAAAGTGGTCCATCAGCGCCCCCGAGATGGGCCCGCCCACGATCAGGCTGATGGGGATGGCGACGATGAACCCGGCCATCACCTTGGCCTGGCGCTCCGCCGGGAACCAATAGCTAATATAGAGGACGATGCCGGCAAAGAAGCCCGCCTCGCTCACGCCGAGCAGGAAGCGCAGAATGTAGAAGGTCGTCTCCTTGCCGAGACCGGTCCAGGCGGCGATGGGGTCGACGAAGGCGATGGCGGCGGAGACGATGCCCCAGGTGATCATGATCCGTGAGATCCAGATCCGGGCGCCGATCTTGTGCAGCACGATGTTGCTGGGGATCTCGAAGGCCACATAGCCCACGAAAAAGATGCTCGCACCAAAGGCATAGACGGCATCCGAAAATCCTAGATCCGTGAGCATCTGCAGCTTGGCAAAGCCGATGTTCACGCGATCCAGATAGGCGACCGCGTAACACAAAAAAAGCAATGGCACGAATCGCCACGTGATTTTCTTGTAAAGCGAATCCCCGCTTAATTTTGAGTATGGCTGTGACGGCGCAGCATTCAGCTGATTGATCGACACTACGTTCCCTCCTTGTATTTTTGTTTTCGTGCGTGACGCATTGGGTGCGCATCGCATCGCCCATGCGGTACCTGGACGTCGGCGCGGATCCCTTCTTTTTTCTTGCGGATTTACCCCTGCCGGTGGCCGGCCAGCGTGTTTGGCGTGTCCTAGCTGGTCCAAAATACCAACTAGGACTTTTTGGTACCAATCAGTATTTTTGTCAATCTCGTTGAGTGCGGAATGCATTAAGCCCTGGGCTCCGACCATGGAGAGGGACTGTCGTGGCCTAAGCTCGCCGTCGCGGTTCCGGTGAGGGACGCTCTGACCCAGGAGCGAAGAGGAAGGCTTGGGCCGCTCGCACCGCAAGCTCCCCGCCAGTCGCGAGACGGCATCTAAGAGATCGACGATCTCCTCAATGAGCGCATCGAATGAAGTCCGACATAGGCGCCAGGCGGCGCAAGATCGACATCGCCATTGGGCCGGCTCTCCGTCATGATTGTCGCCTCACGCGCCAACATTCTGGTGGCCGGCGGCACCTCCGCCGGCAAGACCCATCTGGCCATCGCCATCGCGCGGTCCGCCATCCGAGGCGGCGCCAGAGGCCGCTTCTTTAACGTCGTCGACCTCGTCAACAAGTTGGAGGCGGAGGCCCGATCCGGCCGCCAGGGGCGCATGGCCGATTATCTCTCCCGCAAGGACTTCATCGTCCTCGACGAGCTCGGCTACCTGCCCTTCGCCCAGTCCGGCGGCCAGCTCCTGTTCCACCTTGTCAGCCGGCTCTGCGAGCAGACCTCGGTCATTGTCACCACGAACCTCGCCTTCGGCGAGTGGCCAAGCGTCTTCAACGACCCCAAAATGACCACCGCGCTCCTCAATCGCCTCACCCACCACTGCGATATCGTCGAGACCGGAAACGAGAGCTGGCGCTTCAAGAACCGCGCCTGACCTCCGCCACCATTGACCCCACTGCCGCTGCGCCAAATCAACGCTCCGCGGCAGTGGGGTCAATGCTCCAGACAGGGGTCAACATTCGGCGCCGATAGCGCCGCGGGGGGAGGGGGATCACCCGCCCGAAGGGGCGCGCCGGCGGCGCGTGTCTGCACGGAGCGAAGCGAAGGAAGACCGGGGAGGCCCCCGGCGGGGCTTGCGGGGGAGGGATGGGGCAGCGCCCCGTCCTCCCCCTGGGCCGCGTCCGCGGCCGGACGATGCTGCATCAGGGACGGAAGCGGCCTGCCGCCGGGACCGCCCAGCGGGCCCGGTTCACGACAGCCCGGCCGCCCTGTGGGCGGGATGCAATGAGGATTCTTTGTTATGTTAAACTTGCGCCACGGAACCGAAACCGAGTCCAAGCGTCCGACGAGGGATAAATGACAAGCGAGAATAAAGGGAACGGAAACAGATTTTCGATAGACATCATCCTCGTCTGATCTTCGAATATGAGTCCGCACCAACCCCAAAGAGAAGATTTAAGAGACGCCGCTTCTCGCTTTCGACGAGCTGCCTTTCAATGCACGCCCCGACCTGACACCATATCTTATTCACCTGACGAAGAATACCGAACCTGAAGACGAATTCTCGGCTTTTGACAATCTCGTCAGCATTCTAAAGACTGGCAAAATCTGGGGTAGCAGCTCCAAGAAAGGATTCATCAAGGGGCCGAACAAGGCGGCCTGCTTTATGGATGTTCCCTTCGCCTCGCTCAAATATGTCCTCACGCCGGAGAACTCCGATCCCCAATCTCCACGCTACGAACCATATGGAATCGCGATAACAAAACGCTACGCGTATGGCGAGGGCTGCCGTCCCGTTCTCTACCTCTCGGACGCTGAAACCGCAAAGCTGCAGATTCCCCGCGACGAACTCTGGCGCGTGGTCCGGCTTGAGGTCAGTAAAAAAGGCTGGATCAGCTGGCTCCACGAGCGGGAATGGCGTTGCAAGGGCAACTTCGCGCTTCCCAGGGCTCCACAGGCCGTCTTCGTCCGAAATGCGCGGGAGGCCGAGCGCCTGACGAAGGAAATCGCGGCTCCCAAGTCTGAGTTCAAATGCCGTCCTCGCGCCGTCGTTCCGCTCACCGTCCTGTGCCAGGGTCTTTTGGCCTGAGGACGAACAGCGGCCACCGGCGGCGCAGGCCAACGCACCACCACCGCCGTCGCGGAAGCGTCATACGCGGGCTCGCTCCATACCTATTTTTTGGACTTCATCTGTGGGCGGGCTGCCTCGGCAGTCTCGCTGTCCGCTTTAAGATCGGCGATCAGAAGTTCGAGCTCCTCGATATCCTTCCCGAACTCGGCAGGAGATGGTACCGCAACGGTATCCGCCGCTGGGTTGTCATGGCTGTGGGTATTCGCGCGCGTCATGCCCTCGTGGAAGCGGATAGCGAGCACATCGGAGAGACAGACATAACGCAGCAACTGCGTCTGGATGACGTCGGTGCCGCGCCGGACGATATCCCTAAAAATGATCTCCTCGACCACGCGCTCATAGGTATCGCGAAGGCGTCCATACAAATTCTTCACCGCGACCTCGTAATCGGCCGGACTGCTCGCATAAACTTTCGAAAGTTGCGCTGAATCGTTCTTGAGCCGGCCGATGCGCTTGGCGACATTCAGCCCCTTCCAGGGCATACCTGCGGCATCGATCTTGCCCGCCGCGTTCTTGTCGCTGAACAGCGCGACCGTCACAGGCTCGATCCCCTGGGCGTCGGCGGTGCGGCAGAGCTCGTTGAAGAAGACGATGTCGTGGGTGAACACGATCACCTGACGCTTCAAGGCCTCTTCGGCGATGCGCTCCGCCACCTTGGCGCTTCGGTCGCGGTCGAGCGAGGACACGGGATCGTCGATCACGATCGCGCCTGATCCGTCGGTGAGGGCGATCTCGGTCAGGAAGCCTGCCAGGGCCAAAGCGCGTTGCTCGCCTTCGCTGAGGATCTCCGACGTCACCTTGGTCAGCTTAGTGTTCGGGTTGACCTCGAATTCCGCCTTGGTCTGACCGCTCTTGCGTGCGAGCCCGACATTGAGATGCATGATGTCGAAACGCGTGCGCTCCGCATCGAATTGCGTGACCACGGCCGTCGTCAGATGTGTATCCAGGAGCTCGTTTGCACGCTGCGTGATGCCCCTCGTCTGGACGTCCGCGAGAGCCTTCCCATATGCGGCGTCGATGATCAGCAAATCGCGGCGGGTGACAAGCTTAGACTTGTTGGCGGAGAGTGTCTTCCGATCTTCGAGCTCAGCCTTCTCTTCTGTGAGCTTGGCCCTCTCGTCGACATTGCTCGCCTGCGCCAACCCGTCCTTTTCGGCCTTTAGTTTGAGCGCAAACGCCTTTACTCCCTCAGACGGCACTGCGATGGCGGGAGCAGCCTCGTATGGTTCTCCGTTCAGGCGCGCGACCGCCTGTTCACGGCGCGCGACCGCGGTTGCCTGAAAGCTCGCGAGTAGATCAGCCAGCCCGGCATCGCGCTTTCGTACCTGTTCGAGCCGGTCGGCGAAGTCCGCGGCGCGGAGACAGGAGAGCTCGTTCACATTGGCGAGCGTTTCGGCGACCGCCTGCTCTGCCTTCGTCGCGGCGGTATCCAGCGTGTCGTCCATATACTTCTGAAAACGCTGCATACGGCTGGCGCCGTCGGGCAGGAGGGGCTGTTGACACAGCACGCACGCGGCAGGTTCGGCATCCTCCAACACCACAGGGAACGGCTTGCCTGCATAGGCTTCCTTGAGGGAGTAGTCGCGGGCCGCCGCCCAGAGCGCCCGCCAGGTGTCGCTCCCGACTCCGGGCAGCGGGTCGTCGGTGAACAACGCGTCGGCGGCGACCGTGGCAGCTTCGCGCGCTGCCACGGCGGTGGCGCGCAGACCCGCGAGCTGCTCGAGCGCCGCATCTGTAAACGCCGATCCGGCTGCCGCACATTCGGTCGCGAGGGTGTCGGCCCATCTGGCGAATGCGGTAACGTCAGCAGCTGCGGCTGCGCCGGCTGACAGCACGGCGGTGACTTCATCGAGACGCAGCTGATCCGTCTCGGCGAACGCCGCCGCCGCGTCGATCTGAGCGTCGGTCGTGGACTTGCTCAGCGCCTTGTCGAACCGTTGGGCTCCCGTATCGCGTATGGGTACAAAGGCGATCGTCGTCAGGCTGACCTTGTCGCCAACCTCGGTTGCGCGTTCCGTCTCCAACCTGTCCTTCAAGCCGAGACAGACGGTATTGAGCCGATGCGGCAGGGCTAGCCCGAAGGGAAGAAAGCGAATCTGATTTCCGCCGTCGACATAGAGCTGCGCCGAGGCTGTGTCGAAGACCGCCACCTGCATAAGCTGCGGTGATGCGGCTTTCCCGGGAGACCAGGAAATTGGCGTGTCGCCGGCGCCGGCGTCGATGATGATGTCGGCGGTTTGCGGTCCGGAGGACGCCCCATACACGTCAGCCAGAACCTTAAGCTTGGCGGGGTTCTCGACGCGCGTGCGGCAAGCAGTTCGCAGGATCCGCACAAAACCGCTCTTGCCGCTTCCGTTGCGGCCATACACGATCGTCAAGGCCTTCGGGCAGAAAGTAAGGGCCGCCTTCGGAACCAGACGGTTGACGTTGTCGACGTTGGCGATCCCTTTCAGGATGATGGGCTGGTGCTTTCCGCCCCCGAAATGCGCCTTGGCGAATGGGATCGCGCCAGGAGGAGGGCTCGCAGGACTGAAGCCTGCGGCCATCTTGACCATGGCAAGCAGTTCGCCAAGGTCCGTATCGGTGAGATCGTTGCTGATCGCGAGCCGGCGCAATGCGTCCTGTTTCCAGGACGAAAGCTTCTTTGCCCAGTCCAAGACGTCGTCGATCGGCTCTGCAGTCATTACGATCCCCCCGGAGCGACTATGATTCTGCCCGTGATTGTTGCGGATAATCCAATAGTCCGCGCCTCCCGGGCAAGCGATCAGCCGGGGCTCGGATCAACCGGGCGGCGGGAAGGGTGCGCCATAAGAAGGGCGTATCCCCCAGTCGGTCCCTGCTTGTATACCGCTGGGGCAAGCTTTTTCTGGGCTCTAGAATCCCGGTCAGCTCGCCCTTCTAAGATGGTTTTCCACATACCGTGGGTTGCATGGTAGCTTAGGCTTGCGTTGTGCGCACGCGATTTAGCGGGGCACCACCACGGTCGAAGCGGAGACACGGCACGTGCAGCCGGTTTTCTCGGGCGTACACTTGGGCGGAGATCCACGCCTTGAGCCGGCCGCTGTCCCTTCCTGCCGGTACCGGCAACCTGCCCTGCGCAACATCGCGCTCACCACGAAAATGGACATGGTCGTACGCACGCCAGATGCTCTGCCGCAGGCGCCGCCGAACAAGGGCGAGAGCGTCATGGCTTGGTTGCAACGGATTCGACGGCTAATCGACGAATACAACGTCCGCCAAGTCGAAGTGGCGTAGGAGGCCAGGCGATGAAGAAGTTCGACCTGAACATCGACCGGATGCTCGAAAACTGGGACGCATTCCACGCCATCCGGGAAATCATAGCCAACGCTCTCGACGAGCAGGCCCTGACCGGCACGCCGGAAATCTCCATCGCCCGCGACGGCGAGGGCATCTGGCGGATTCGGGACTTCGGCCGAGGCCTGCGCCACGAGCACTTCACGATGAACGAGAGCCAAGAAAAGCTCGATCATCCAGGCCTCATCGGCAAATTCGGCGTGGGCTTGAAGGACGCGCTGGCCACATTCGACCGGCTGGGCATCGAAACCAGCATCCGCTCCAAGTTCTGCGACGTCGCCTTCGACCGTTCCGAGAAGCACGACTTCTCCGACGTCATTACCTTGCACGCATGCATTTCCGATCCGTCCGACCCCGCATTCGTCGGAACCGAGTTCGTCCTCAAAGGCTGCTCCGACGAGGACATCGAGAAGGCCAAGCGGCTGTTCCTGCGCTTCTCCGGCGAGGAGGCGCTCGAACGGACGCCCTACGGAGAGGTCCTACAGAAGGCCGACTCCGTCGCCTACATCTACATCAACGGTATCCGCGTCGCCGAGGAGGGGAACTTCCTCTTCTCCTACAACATCACGTCGCTGACGGCCGCCATCAAGAAGGCCCTCAACCGCGAGAGGACGAACGTCGGGCGGACGGCCTACTCCGACCGGGTGAAGTCTATCCTGCTGACGTCCTCTTCGGAGGCCGTCGCCAAGGCCCTCGTCGACGATCTGGGACACTTCGGAAGCGGCACGCTGCATGACGAGATGAAGTGGACGGATGTCTCCGTGCATGCCTCGAAGATCATCAATGTCTCGGGGAACGTCCTGTTCCTGACGGACGAGGAGATCATGGACGCTCCGCGTTTCGTCGAGGAGGCTCGGGCGAGCGGCCGGCAAATCATCACAATCCCAAGCACCGTCAAGGACAAGCTCTCGGGCCAAGTCGACGTGGGGGGTAACGCCATCCAGGATTTGGGCAACTTCGTCTCCGCGTGGAACAACAGCTTCGAGTTCAAGTTCGTTTCGGCCGACGCGCTCGCTCCCGGGGAGCGGTCGGTCTTCGAAATGACCGGCCGGATCGCCGGCCTCGTCGGCGGGCTGCCTTCGAGCGTTCGGAAGGTGAAGATTTCCGAGACGATGCGGCCCGAGACGGGAAGCTTCTCGGAAGCCCGCGGGCTCTGGAACGGCGAGGACATCATCGTCAAGCGGAGCGAACTCGCCTCCGTCGAGGCCTACGCCGCCGTCCTACTGCATGAGATCGGGCACGCCAGAAGCGGGGAGACAGACGTCACCATCGGCTTTGAGCAGGAGCTGACCGACCTTCTTGGGAAGGTCGCCGCGGAAGCCCTGCGCAAAGCCCCAACGCCCTCGCAGGAGCGGCCGCGAGAGCCGGCCAAGGATCGAAGCCCCGATCTCCCGGCCGCATGGCACCAGCCGCAAGCGGTGAGCCGCCAGCCCGTTCCCGCGAAGGAGCCCGGGTTCTGGGGTCGGCTGTTCGGCAAGGATTAGTCGCCGCGCCGCCTTCGACGGCGACGCCCGTCCCACAGGGAAGGGCATACAGGCGAGATCTCAGCCTATGCCTGGGTATAGGCGTGGAAGCCAGCGGTCGACGACCGTTGCAGGAAAGGCGAGACGGACCTTGCCCCGCTCCGTATCCGAGGTGAGCAATCCGGCCTGGAGGTGCGCGGACAGAACGGTGCGAGCCTGACGCTCCTGGTAATTGGTCAGCTCGGCCGCCTGAAGAGAGCATTTGCCTGCATCCACGACCGTGCGCAGAACGCTGCCATGAGCCGGCTGACAAGGTGGAACAAGAGCTGGCCGCCGGACTGGGCGAAGGGCAGGTAGCCGAGCTCGTCGAGGACGATGAAGTCCTTGCGGGAGAGATAGTCGGCCATGCGACCCTGGCGGCCGGATCGGGCCTCGGCCTCCAGCTTGTTGACGAGGTCGACGACGTTAAAGAAGCGGCCTCTGGCGCCACCTCGGATGGCGGACCGCGCGATGGCGATGGCCAGATGGGTCTTGCCGGTTCCGGTGCCCCCGATCAGCACGACGTTGCGCTGGTTGGCGAGGAAGTTGCCGCCGGCGAGGTCGCGCACCAGAGTATCGTTGATGGGCGTGTCTCCTCAGCAGGTCGTATCGTGAGCAGTCGGCGCTCGGGGCGTGGCGGAGACGCAAGGCGTCGGGTGTGATGATGGTGACGGGGGCTGCAGGCTCACGGCGCCGGGCGAGGATGTTGAAGAAGAACGGATGCATCAGCTGTTCACCGCAGGGCGAAGCGTCAGCAAGCCTCCGAGAAAGGTGGGACCGCTTCAATGCGTCTCGGCGACGAGTTTGGTTCGCAGAAAATCGTTGAGACCCTCGACGCCACCTTCGGAACCGTACCCGCTCTGCTCAACGCCGCCGAAGGGCGTCTCCGGCAGCGAGATCATTGTACCATTCACCCCGACCATGCCGGCGTTGAGGGCATTAGATACAACGTTGGCACGCTTGCCGCTGCCCGTGAAGACGTAAGAGGCGAGCCCGACATCGACGCTGTTCGCACGCTCGATGACTTCGTCGAGATCGTCAAAGCGGGCAATCGGTGCCACCGGTCCAAACTGTTCTTCGCGCATAATCAAGGCTCCGTCCGGCACATCGTCGAGGATGGTTGGCGCATAGAACCAGCCGCGTTTGCCCAGCCGCATGCCCCCCGTTACAACCGATGCGCCGTAGTCGCTCGCGTCGTGAACGATACGCTCCATCTCATCGAGGCGCCGGCGGGCGGCCAGCGGTCCCATCGTCGTCGCGGGGTCTAGACCATCGCCGACGACGATCTCGGATACAGATTGCCGCAATGCGTCGAGAAAGCGGTCATGTACGCCTGACTGGACAAAAAAGCGACTTGGCGTGGTGCAGACCTGACCGGCATTGCGAAACTTAAACTGGGCTCCGAGCCGCGCGGCTGCCTCGACATCGGCATCGTCGAACACGATGAAGGGTGCATGCCCGCCGAGTTCCAGAGTGCACCGCTTCAGCGTGTCCGCGGCCAGCTTCTGCAGATGAATGCCGACCGGGACGCTGCCCGTGAATGTGACCTTCTTTGGAATGCGGGAAGCCAGCAGGTGCCGGGACACCTCTGCTGGTTCACCGAACACAACATTGAGCACACCGTCAGGCAGCCCTGCATCCTGAAAGCAACGCGCGATCGCAATGGCCGTCGCAGGTGTTTCCTCGCTCGGCTTGACGACAATGGAGCAACCCGCGGCGAGGGCGCCGGCCACTTTGCGTATGACGTTCACTCCGGGAAAATTCCAGGCTGCGAAGGCGACCACTGGTCCGATGGGCTCCTTAAGAGCCATGTTGCGCACGGCGTCCGAGCGTGAGGGTATGACGCGCCCGTAAGCACGCTTACCCTCCTCAGCGTACCACCGAATGATCCCGACTACGGAATCCAGCTCCGCCCGCGATTCCTTGATGGGCTTACCGATTTCGAGTGTGCAGTTACGCGCAATTGCGTCACGACGTTCTTCCAGCAGCCGCGCGGCCTTCTCCATTATAGCCTGGCGTTCGATTGCTGGCGCCCGCTTCCAGATCGCGAAGCCGCGCTGGCTGGCGTCCAACGCCCGGTCGAGATCGGCGGTCGCCGCGAACGGAAGTTCGCCAAGCGTTTCCTCCGTTGCGGGGTTGATGACTGGGGTACTCCGGGAGCAGCTACCGGCGGTCCACTCGCCGTCAATGAGCATGGCAAGCTTTTCATAGCTGGTCGTCATCTCGTAGCTCCTTGGGCGTGCATTCAGCGCAGCCCTTCTACTCAGCTGGACAGGGGCAATCAGCCGTTGCAGCGCGCGTTGCGAGCGCCGTCGAAGAGCAAAAGTGCCTTTGCGGATGGGACACCATCGCGTCGAGCACCTCGGGTGCGACCGGTGTTGTCCAGTTGTAGTCTAGATAGCTTGGATCCGAGCTCATCGGCGGAATGGCTCTACAGCGCGTGCGATTGCGGCGAGCTTCTCCTGAGCCGAGCCAGTGCAGCAGATTGGGCTGTCTGCGAAGGTCGCGAAGCCACAGTCGGGATGCAGTAGCACGCGCTCCCGGCCGAAGAGGTTGATGGCCTGCTCGATCCGCGCCGACACAGCGTCGAAGGCTTCAGTATGCGGGGCCTTCTGGTTTACGACGCCGACGCCAACCCGTGCGTCTGGAGGTAGGGCGCGCAGAATCTCCATCTCGCCCGCCCGTGGCGTACACATCTCCAGCAAGTAGGCGCCGACACGCACTTGGCTGAGCATGTCCACCAGTGGGGCGTAGCTTCCAGCCAGGGCCACGCTCTCATCCGGGGTCCAGTTGCCTCGGCAGACATGCAGCCCCGTGCGCTCTTGAGGGAACCCTTCGAGGACGGCGTTGAGTAGATCCCGAGCGAAGCCTAGTTCATGCTCGGGGTCGTGAGACTCGGAAAGTGCCCCGCACATAAATGAGCGCTTGTTTTTCGCGCCCGAGAAGACGACCTCGGATAATACAGGCTCGTCGAGCTGGACCAGGGCCGCGCCTGCATCCATCAACTCCGCCAATTCCTCCCGCAGTATGTGCACGATGTCTTCGGCGACTTCCTCGCGGCTGCCATAGGCTTGGTTGGAAATGCACTCCATCCACATCGTGCGGGCGAGCAGATAAGGACCAGGCAGCGCGGCTTTGATCGGCTTGGCGGTCACGCTGCGCGCGAAATCGAGCTCGTGAGCCACCAATGGGCGCGAGCGCAGGAGCTTTCCGAATACAGCAGGGTGACGCACGTCGCCAGCTGGAATGTCGAGGGCGCGAAGCTCTGCTTCGAACTCTTCCGGATGATCGACAAGTGGCAGTAGATCGACCAGCGGGATCAGCTGGCAGTTGTCGAGACGGCTCGCGACGAAACTCGCATAGGAATCACGACGTTGTTCGCCATCCGTGACGACGTCTACGCCAGCCTTCTCCTGCGCGGAGATTGCAAGGCGCACGGCGTCGTCGGCGGTCTCTTGAAAGGCGGCCTCTGGAAGCCGCCCCTCGACGTGAGCATGCATCGCCTCAATCATCCAGCGCGGCCGCGGCCAGGAGCCGATGCCCATTACCGACAGGGGAGGGATCGGTGGCGGTGAGATCGGAACGCGCAGTAGTCGCTCAATCTTCGCCTCCGTGACGGCAGGGGTGACAGCGATTTTCGCATCGACCGAACGATCCGACAGCTTCCCCTTGCAGACCAGGAAAGAGCGCTGCTTCTTCACTTTCGTCCAGGAGAGAAGTTCGTTGCCCGTCAGTCGACACCAAGCTGGCAGGTCTTCATCTACAGAGATCTCGGTTGAGAGGATCTCAAGCAGCCCACCCCGCGGTAAAGGGTCGATATGTTTGCGGATCAACAGCAAAAGGCCGTTGCCGCAATCCAAATCGCCGCCGTCAAAGCTGGTGTCGGGCTCATGCAGATGGCTATCGATCGGATTCATGTGACGCCCTCCAAGATGGTGTCCGGTTCAACCTCCGCCCCGTACAGCCGCACATAAGCCGACCGGCCGAACTGCCCGACTGGCCTATCGATCACGATGCGGCCCTGAGAGAGGCCGATGATGCGATCGGCATATCGTTGGGCGAACTGAACTTGATGCAGACTGCAGATCACGCTGACCTGTTCCGTGCGGGCGATCAGCCGCAGCAGGTCCAGGATCTCGGCCGCTGTTCTGGGATCCAGGCTGGCAACCGGCTCGTCGGCCACGACAACACTTGGCTTTTGCGCCAATGCGCGCGCGATGGCGACGCGCTGTTGTTGGCCTCCCGAAAGGTGGTCGGCACGCTGGTCGGCCATTTCTAGCAGGCCGACGCGCTCCAGGCATTCGAGCGCCAGCAGGCGGTCAGCGCGCGAGAACAGGCGCAGGCAGCCTCGCCAGGCAGGTACATAGCCGAGGCGGCCGGCGAGTACGTTGTCGAGCGCGCTCAATCGGCTGACTAGGTTGAACTGCTGAAATACCACCGCTACTTTGCGACGACGGCGATGGTTGGCGGCATGCGCAACATCCTCGCCGCACACCGTGACGGTGCCACGGTCGGGTGCCAGCAGACCTGAGATGCAGCGAAACAGCGTGGTCTTGCCGGCGCCGCTCGGACCAAGCACCGCCACAAATTCGCCGGCTCTGACGCAGAAGCTAATCTCCTCGAGGGCACCCTGGCCACCGAATTCCTTGGACACGCTATGCACGTCCATGCGGACGTCTCGGTTACTGTCGGCTTCCATCAGGCAAGCCCCCGCCGAAGCCAGCCGGATAGCTGATCGAGCGCCGTCACCACGATGAAAATGAACGCGATGATCGTGAAAAGGCGGGAGAAGTCGAGGAGGTCGAGACTGTTCTTGAGCTCCTGGCCGATGCCACCCGCTCCGACGACACCGAGCACCGTCGAGGCGCGAACGTTGAACTCCCACCAGAACAAAGCAGTCGAAAGCAGCACTGGCGCGACATCGGGCAAGATCGCGTAGCGGATCGCAGTGATGCGGCCAGCGCCAGCGGTGCCTACCGCGTGGAAGGGGCCCATCTGGGCATTCTCAATGTGATCGGCGAATTGCTTGGCGGCGCTGCCCCAGGTATGGAGAGCGATTCCGAGCACTCCCGCGAAAGGGCCCAGGCCGACCGCAGCTACGAAAATTAAGGCGAAAACGAAAGAGTCGATGCCGCGCAGCAAGTTCAGAATCCACCTGGCGGGATGATAGAACGCGGGCCAGGGCGTGATGTTGCGGCTAGCGAGTAAAGCCATCGGGATCGCTAGCCCTGTGGCCAGCGTCGTGCCGATTGCCGCCATCGCAACGGTTTCGGCGGTGCGCTGCGCAAATAGGGGAACTTCATTCATTGACGGAGGCCAGGCGCTGGCGATCCAGTGGCCAAGCCGAGGCAGACCGGTAATCAATTTGCCCGGGTCGATACCGGCAAGTCGCCATGCAACGGCGTAAAATATCATAACGGCCGCGGCGACGAGCGCGAGTCGGATGCGTCGGCGCGAGCAACCGCGACCCTTCCTTTCCAGGGTACGCAGTGCCCGCTCCGCGGCTGTCGGTTCCGTTAGCAAGTGCGCTCAGGCCTTCGCCTTGATCTTGCCGACGGCAATGCCGGCCTTCTCGATGACGTCATAGAAAGCGTGCGTGGAGGCAACGAAGCCGGTGTAACGATCCGGCAGCAGTGCCTTGGCCTGCTCGACGGTGATAGCGGTCAAGATCTTCTGGACCTCAACCCCGAGCCCCTTGGCCGCGTTCGCGGGTACTACGATAGCATCGTTCGGCAGCGGATCTGAGGTCCACACGACCTTGTTGGAATCCGGCTTGATGCGTCCGCTGGCGATCATCGCGTTACGATTACGATCGAAATCCGTCGCGAGATCGACTTGCCCGGTGCTGACGGACAGCTCGTTGGCGGCGTGTGTGGCACCTTCGGAATATTTCCAGAACGTTTTGGGATCGATTTTCCAGACCTCCTTGGCGCAATAGGTAGGAATGAGCCAGCCCGAGGTCGAGCCCACATCGGCGAACGATATGGACATGCCTTTGGTATCGTCCGGAAACTTTGAGACCTTGAGGTCCGGGCGCCCGATGATGATGCCGAGATAAGTCGGCTTATCGTCATATTTGACGGTAGCGACAGCTTGGCACCCTGTGGCGTTGTTCGCGATGACGTAACCCCAAGGCCCCATCCAGGCGGCGTCGAGCTGACCCGAGCCCATCGCTACGGCCATGCCCGCCCAGTCGGTCGTAGCCGCGAGCTCGAAATCTGCGTCGAGTTCCTTTGCCAAGTGGGCGAAGATCGGCGTGAACGCTTTTTTCGTGTCGTCGGCAGAGGGCAGCAAAGGTCCCACGCCAAATCGGAGCTTTTTGTGGCCCTGTGCGATAGCCGGAGTAAACAACGTCGCGGCAGCGAGGCCCGCACCCGACCCGATGAGTGTCCTACGGTCGATTTTCATCACTATCACCCGATGAGTTTATCGTTGACCTCTGTCCGGTCGGCTTACGCCAGCCCCGGCTGGCCGGCGGCGACGGCCAATCTCGAAACCAATCGCGCCGACGGCGATGCCCGCGATCCCGAGAGCGCCGACGACCCCGGGAGAGAAGCCTGCGGAAGTTGCCGCAGGGTGAGCGGGTGCGACTGCCGCCTGCGCCGACCACGCGACCGCAGAAGTCGGAGCTGCAGCATGCGTGCCGGCGGCCGCCATCGACGCCATGTTGTGATAGTTGCGTACGAGCATCGCCCGGCCGACATCCTTCAGGATCGACTGTCCGGCGACGCGACCTTGGCCAAGGACCATGTCGACGTTCTGAACAGCCGGCCCGCCGAGATTGAGCGAACGGTTCCCGTCCTTATCCTCGACGTTCCAGTCGATGACCTTGTCCCCGTCGATACGATTGACCGCGATCCGGAAGAAGCCCTCTGGTCCATCGGCCTTCTGGCCCGGTTTGATGCGGATCTCGTCTCGATTCACCAGCATGAACCCAAAATTGTGCCCGGTCGGACAACCAATGGGATAGGCGGTGAACTTGGGATCGAACGGGTAGGGCTTGCCGTATTCGAGGGCGAAGGCCTTCTCGTAAATCTTGAGATTGGCATTTCCGTCCTTGAAGCCTTCGGGCCAAGGCGAAAGGAAGCCTGCGACTCCGTCGTATTCGAATACCAGAGCCTTACGTGCGGTGGTGTCCTCGATAAGTCGTTGCGGATCGATCGGGCCGAGCATCTTGTCGAAGACGGCCTTGCCGCCCTCAATGACTTCTACGCGCACGGTACCGGCGGCCTGGTCGATTGCGGCGACACGGATTATCTTGGCGCCACTGGTCCAGCTCGCACCAACGGCCGCCTGGCCCGCGAAGAGCTTCTCGCCGGCGAGCATGCGGTCCGTCCGGACGCCCGAAAGCCAGTCGAAAACCAGCTTCTGCGGCCCCGCCTCGCGAAGCTTACCCTGGTTATACAGTTGAGTGAATCCACTCGTGCCTTGGCCTGCCCACCATCCCGGCTGGTTGGCCGAGAATACCGGCGCGCCGAAGGCCCATTCCCAATCATGTCCGGCGACGGTGCGCACATGCAGCGCGTGGTTGGCTGTGCGCTCGTGGCCGACGGTCGCGAAGTAGTGGTAGACCTGCCCTCCGACATCCAGGCTGCCACCAGCCGGGATCGTCACGTTCTCCTTGATGACGATCGACATGTCGTAGTCGATGTATGTCGGCATGCGACCCAGCACGGGCAGTGGCTCGCCGCGCAGTGCCACTTCACCGCCCCAGGTGTCCTCGAGATAGGCCAGCCCGCCGGGCGGAATGACGACCTCGCCGTTTTCGACACGACTCTTGCGGATCAACACGGAGTCGAACTTCGGGGGCCGGCTGACTCCGAAATCGTCCTTCACCGGCACTGCCTGCCTGAGCCCTGGAAGGCCAGGAACAAAGGCCGGATTCACCGGCCGGTCGGCGAGTAGCGAGAAGGGAGGCGGGGCAATATCGTCCTTTGCCACTGGATGGGCGATCGGCACGCCCGGCGCTAGTGGCGTCAGTCGCGGATCGGTCTGTGCGGCGAGGGGTGTGCTGGCAATCAAAACCGCGGCGGCAACCAGGTGAGCGGTGGGACGCATTACCATACTTCCCTTCTTCATCTCGATTCCAGGCTTGCGCCGCGCCGCGCGGGGAGGGGGCAGGCGGTGTGGCGGCGACGTGAGAGGGCGAGCGTCCCCCAGCCGGTCAACAGCAGGGTGTTGATGAGGATCAGCCATTTCGGCACGCCTGCCAGCAGGCTTCCCGCGACACCCAGCCCAACGACCGATAGTACCGGCGCCAGGCAGCTTACACAGAGAGCTGACACGGCGAGCACGCCACCACCGAGTGCGGCGCCCGTAGTAGCGCCCGCGCTATTGCGCGGGCCCGTTCCCAGCGCGAAGCCGACAAAGGCGAGGGCTGCCGCGACCGAAAGCGCGACGTAGGCCTCTTCCTTCCGCTGAAAGCTGACCCACCAGGCCTGTCGCCGTTCGTAAGTCAGCTGGCCCGCGCCGACGAACTCCTCAGGGAGGAAGCCGCAATCCTCGGCAGCTGAGACGGTCTGCGGCATCTCGAAGAACAAGTAGCTTAAACCGAGATAACCGACCCCTCCGACAAGGGCGAGCACAAGAGCGATATTGCGGGGACTCATGAGACGGCCTCAATAGCTGAGGGAGGGAACGCCTTCGCCCATGAACTCGACAAGCTTAGCGCCGCCGACGATCTTCGCCCCGGCAACGAGACTGTCCTCGTCAAGCCCGCGCTTCTTGAAACACGGTGAGCAGACGTAGATGGCGCCACCCGCGGCCGCGAACTTCGACATCAATTCACAGAGCGGCGCGAATCCCTCTTCATGAATTTCATCAGAATACCCCCTTTGCGAAAGGCGCGTGCCCTCGATCGACAGGAAAACAACAGTCTCCTTGTCCGAGGCGACGGCCGCGTTAGCAACGACGAAGCCGACTGTTGCCTTGTCGGTGTCATTCTTGCCAACGCTAATGCTGACGACAAACTTGCCTGCCATTGTTGTTTCCTCGGATAGGGGAATTAAGTCCAATCAGTCCGCGAACGGATCCAGAAGGAATGGGTGCCGGGCTCGTGACGGACGAGTTCGTTGCGGGTCAAGCGGCACCAAGCGGGAATGTCCTCGGGCGCGGCTGGATCATGCGCTACGATGCGCAGTAGTTCGCCGGGCATGCTCCTCAGCTTGATGCGAAGAAGCAGCGCCAGATCTCCGCACCCGGTGTAGCCTGTGTCATAGGTTTCGATCGCCCGGAAAGTGTCCATGCGCCATCCCCGCCCGTCCGCGCGTACAGCATCGCAGACCGGGCATGTCTGGTTAGGAGAAGAGGCCTGATCCAGCATATGGTCCGTCGAGGGCGACGGCAGGCAAGCCGCGATCAGACTGCGGCGGCGATCCACTGGTAGAGCTTCGCCTTCGGGGCGGCACCGGCCTGACGGGCAGCGACTTCGCCGCATTTAAAAATCATCAGGGTCGGGATCGACATAACACCGTATTCCGTCGCCGTCTGGGGGGCTTCGTCGATGTTCATTTTGACGATCTTCACCTTATCGCCCATCTCGCGGGCGATTTCGTCAAGCGCGGGTGCGATAGTTTTACAAGGGCCGCACCATTCGGCCCAAAAATCGACCACCACCGAACCATTTGCCTTGAGCACTTCGGCTTCGAAGTCCGCGTCGGAAACCTTACAAACGAGCATGGGTGACCTCGTCCACTTATTGGAAGGCGGAGCATTAACAGATTGTCGCTAAGCGACATCAGGCTCGTGATAATGGTATGATCATATCATTAAACACCAGAATATCAAAAGAACTTTTTTAAAAAGATCGCGCTTCGGCCTGAGTATTCCGAGCCTTTGCGGCACCAAAACCGATTGCGCATGAGCTCCGTACGAAGGCTTCAGCGAAGCTGGCCAGATTAATAGATGGTATGAACGTTCCAGAATAGAGGTGCTTCAGTATACCCCTGTCTAGGTTGGCTAGATCGGCAATACCCCCACCCCCTTGGGCGCCGCCATCGCGCGTTCCGCCATCCGTGGCGGCGCAGGAGGGGGTTTCTCCAATGTGTTCGGCTTCGTCAACAAGCTGGAGGCCGGGGCCCGATCCGGCCGCCAGGGCTAGCAAAGGACGCAACAAATGGCCGGCGATCTCTCCCCTAAGGCCTTCATCTTCCTCGACGAACTCGGCTGCCCGCACTTCGTCCCGTCCGAAGGCCAGCTCCTGTTCCACCGCGTCAGCAGGCTCGGCTTCCTTGGACTCACCCTTCTTGCGCGCTGCTGTTCTGGCTGCGAAGGTTCGACCCTCTGAGGCCGCTTGAAAGTGGAAGGCATCTGCTGTTGTTGATCAGGTGCGGAGCTGTTTCCGCGCAGAGGCCGGTGGCCAAGTTTCGAGTCCCAAAGCCTCGTTTACTTATCTATATTGGCAGTGAGGCCCCATGCCAATGTACCCCGGCGTGGCGCCCATGGTCGTGTTTGATCTGGCCTAATCAAGGAACGGGTCGCGGAGCAGGATCGTTTCCAGACGGTCGGGACCGGTCGATAGAATTACAACTGGCGCGTGCGTTTGCTTTTCGATAAAGCGGATATACGCCACCGCATTCTTAGGCAGGTCATCCCAGGTACGGAGGCCTGCAGTTGGGCGGTCCCAGCCCGGCAGAGTGTCGTAGATGGGCTGGACGCGGGCCTGTTCTTCCTGCGTCATGGGAATGCGGTCGATGCGGCGACCATCCAGCGAATAGCCCACGCAGACCTGGATTTCTTTGAATTCGTCGAGGACGTCGATCTTCGTCAGGGCCAGACCATTGATGCCTGACAGTCGGACGGTCTGGCGGACAGCCACGGCGTCGAACCAACCGCAGCGCCTCTTCCGTCCAGTATTGACGCCGAATTCCGCGCCCCGCGTTCCCAGCAATTCGCCGGCCTCGTTCAGCTGTTCGGTCGGCATCGATCCATTTCCGACTCGGGTCGAGTAGGCCTTTGTAATTCCCAGCACATACCGAATGTGAGCGGGTCCTACACCGCTCCCGGTCAATGCACCGCCGACAGTCGTCGTCGATGAGGTCACGAAGGGATAGGTGCCATGATCGTTGTCGAGAAGCGCGCCCTGTGCGCCTTCGAAGAGGACGCGCGCATTCTGTCGGTGAAATTCCTCCAATGTGGTCGATACCGATCCGATAAACGGGATCAGTGTGGCCCCTTCGGTTTGAATTTCCGAAACGATGGTGTCGACCTCTGCCGGCTGCAGACCGAAGCCGATGCGAAGTGGATTGTGGTGACGCAGCAGATTTTCTACCTTGCCGGTAAGGCTTAGAGGCTCACGAAGGTCACAGGCCCGAACAGCGCGTCGTCCGATTTTGTCCTCATAGGCAGGACCGACACCGCGTTGAGTGGTGCCGATCGACCGGCCTCCGGAACTCTCCCGAGCCGCATCCAGCTCTCGATGAAGGGACAGGATGAGAGCAGACCCTTCCGAGACGATCAAGTTGTCGGGCGTCACCTCGAGGCCGCGGGAGCGCAAGGTTGCGACTTCAGTATTGAAATGTTTCGGGTCGACCACAACGCCGTTTCCGATCAAAGAAAGCTTGCCTCGAACCAAGCCGGAGGGCAGCAGAGCGAGCTTGAATTTTTCGCCATCGACAACGAGCGTGTGGCCCGCGTTGTGGCCGCCATTGAACCTCACAACGACGTCCGCACGTTCACCGAGCCAATCGACGAGCTTGCCCTTTCCCTCGTCGCCCCACTGGGAGCCGACCATGACGATGCCACTCATAATCATTCCTGCTGCTGCAACCGGTTGAGGCCATTCCGAAGCGGAGATCATATGCGGACCGCAGCAAAACAGGTGCCCCCCCAATTTTCGAATGGGGTGGGGGCGCCACGACTCCGGTCCTTCGATTACACGCCGAGCGGTGATCAAAACCCGGACTGCTACTCCCGCTCAGGAATTGGCAATCCGGGCCTCTTTGCCCTTTCGAGATCAGGGCTTCACCAACATCGGCGGTTCAGGGAGCCTCTACTCCGATTTAGCTTGGGTGCAGATTGCAGCAATAATCTGATCCATCAGACTATCAGCAATTTGATCAAGCTCCTCCGGAGTCTTGTTCTGAATTGGGTGAGGCGCCCAGATGATCGCGGCTTCGTATCCAAGCGCTGCCATCTGCGTGACGGCACCCTGATAGAATTCCGTGGTAACAACGAAACAACCTGGCAGGCCACGTTCGTCGAACTCCTTCATGTCATGCAGACCGCACGACGTGCAGGAGCCTCAGTCGGCCAAGCCCTGGACCACCACATCCGCATTAGAGGCGACATGCTGTAAAATATCTACCGTCGCCGGCTTTGCGTTCGTGGGTTTCCTCGCGCGCATCGTGGTGATGCCACGCGCTTTGAACCGCTTATCCAGGTAATCCAGAAATTCCTCAGTACGGGTCTTTCCGATGCCCATAAGACAGACCACCTTCCCGTCCAAGGTAGTCAGAGGGGGCCGACGCTCCCTGATCGTCGCGGAGCCCTCCGCGGTTGGATCGTGAAGAATAATGGGATCCCTTTTTTTCGCCATTGGCTGCTCCTTCTCGTCGTGGCGGTATGATTGTTTAGAAAGTCGCACGCAGTATTTTGGCGATGTCCGTTGCCAGCTCTCGCATGCGTCGATCGCAGGGTTTGCTTTATCTCCACACTGAGTAAATGTTGATCGATGACAAAGTGCCCAGATGCCGCATTCAGAAGTCCGCGATTTCGCGGGTGATGGGGTACGTGTCGTCCTTGTCGCGCCCGGTCGGCCATCCAGCGAGAATTGCCGAGTAGAGCCCAGCGGGGCCGCCGGCGCGAACCAACAGGAGGCCTTCGGGGTTGAACTTGTCGACCATTTGGTCCTTGAACTTCGGCAGCACGCCTTCGCCGACACCGTGAGTGAATTCCAGGAGGTCGTTGCCCGGCCGCCGACAGTGGCGGACCAGCGCGTCGTGGATCATTTGCCGGTTCCAGCCGTCTCGCTTGTAAACAGCGTAATGCTCAGGTGAAATGACCAGAACTGCGTTGCACCATTGGCACATCTTCGGATGGCCAACCGCGCAAAGGCTCATCGCCATGGATTTCGCGAGCTGCTCCGCAGTCCGGGATTTCTGGTCGATAATGAGCTGAATGCCTTCGCCCTGGAACAGGGTCACCGCACTCTTACCGCGTTCGATACCACGCGATACGGAGAGCGGCTCCCACTCTTCGTTGGATTCATCCTCGGCGAAGCAGAAGGTGTACTTGCTCGGTGCGCCCAATGCGGATCGATCGATCTCACCTGGCTTCGCGCCGCCGAAGTTTCTGGAGAGCAGATTGAGCGCTCGGCCAATCGTCGCGTTCGCGCGGTTTCCCTGGCCCAACACGTTCAGCCCGGAATTCATTCCGATGCGCTTGGCGATCGGGCCGTTCACAATGATCAGCGGGCTGGTGCTGCAAGTGCTGCAGATGATCCCGTGCCAAGTGAAGTTAGGCTCCAGGGCGGTTTCGATGGCGCCGATGACGGCAGGCATATATTCAGGCTTGCAGCCGGCCATTACCGCCGCTATCGCGACCTTCTCGATCGTGCACTCGGAAAGATTGGGCGGAATACGGCCAATGATCTGGTCACGAGGCCGGCTCGTCCCCTCAAGCATACGCAGAATTCTCTCTGGTGTGGGCGGCACAACGGGCAGTCCGTCGGTCCATCCACGATCGTAGCAGGCCTCGATAGGGTCCGCGAAAAAGTCGACCTCGATTTTGCGCGCTTCGATGCCCGTGTCGCCAAAGCGAGTGCGTAGGATTTCGGGCATCCCGGGTTGAACCGACAGGGAGCCGCAGCCCGGCCGCATAACGGGCAGCTCTTCAAAAAGCTCGTCGACGCCGAGGAGATTCTTCCACTGCTCGCGATGCCAGCCGAAGACTCGGCCGGTCTCAGCTCCGGACTCCATCTTGATCAGCGTCGGAACTGTTTCAATGTCGAGGTGAAACGATTTCTCAAGCTCGGTGTCGTCGATTACGCCACGGAGACTAGCGGGGAATGTCGGGTCATCTTGAGTATAGATCGTTATCTTGGCACCGGAGTTCTGAAGTTCTGCAAGGACGGGTTCCACAAGCCGACAGGTGTCGCATTCCTTTTTGACCACCGCAATCAGCTCTGCATTCTTGCCCTCTCCATTAAACGCCGCGAAACGATCCATGACCAACTGACCCCTTAGGCAGATTTTTGCGAACGCGCGCGGAGCCTGGCGGACGCGCCAGTTCTGGTATGAACATATCATTATGTCGGCCCATGTCAATGGAACTGAACATAAATGGACACCCGCGGCGCCCTGGCAAACGTGGCCGGGTGGGGCTTCAACATCAATAATGAACTGAAATATTGGGAGAAATTGGCGCTCGCGTCTCGCGCGAGAGGCTAAGACCTCTCAAAGATGGTATGAGTTGTTGATAAATATCGAGATAGGGTATAATGATTCTGCGTGGCGACGATGGATAGCGCAGCGGCGTTGCCCCTCGGAGCTGCCGAGTTTTCGTTGGATCAAACCAGCAGTTTGCGCCTGTAGCTCCCAACGGTTTCGGCGCGATCGTAGCTCAGAAGGGGATTCCCGGTGCCGAGACCGCAGGCTGAACTCGCCAACGACCTATCCTGGGTTCAAGAGGCTCACGTTGACCACTACATCCAGAGCTGGTCAGTTCAAGGACAGAAGCCACTAGTCATTACCGGCGGGCGGGGTAGCTGGTTTTGGGACTCGACTGGCAAGCGCTACCTCGATTTTCAATCTCAGCTTGTGAATCTGAACCTCGGGCATCAGCATCCGGCGATCGTATCGGCTATCAAAGAGCAGGCTGAGAAGCTCTGCTATATCGGTCCTGCAATGGGAAACGATGCGAGATCTGAGCTCGCCGAGTTGATTGCCGGTATCACACCAGGTGATCTGCGCTCGACGTTCTTCACAACCGGTGGCGCTGCGGCCAATGAGAACGCAATTCGACTGGCCCGTCACTATACCGGCCGGCAAAAGATCGTGGCTCGCTACCGTTCCTATCATGGCGCGACGGCAGGTGCTCTGGGGCTGACGGGTGACCCCCGGCATCACTTGGCTACTCCTCCGGGTGGCGTCGTGCGTATGTTTGACCCCTATCTGTACCGCTGTTCGGCCTGTTCGACAGGGCGCACAGATCAGTGCCCCATTTGCAGCGGCGGTCCCCATCTGGAAGAGATCCTGATGTACGAGGATCCGAAAACCGTCGCCGCGGTCATCCTCGAGTCTATCGTGGGAACCAACGGCATTATCGTGCCGCCCGATGGTTATCTGCAGTCCATTCGCGAAGTGTGCGACCGGCACGGCATCCTACTGATCCTTGACGAGGTGATGGCCGGCTGCGGACGGTCCGGCAAGTGGTTTGCTTGCAACCACTGGGACGTGGTTCCGGACATCCTCGTGACCGCTAAGGGGCTGAACTCTGGATATGTGCCCCTCGGCGCGATGACAGTTTCTAGGCCCATCGCCGATTGGTTGAAGGAGAACAAGTTCCCAGGCGGCCTGACTTACGCCGGTCATCCGCTGGCGTGCGCTTCTGGCGTCGCGGCAATCCGCGCGACCATCGAAGAGAACATCGTCCAGCGAGCCGCTGAGAGCGGAGAGTATCTGATCTCGCGCCTCAAGAAGATTGCCGAGAATCATCCTTCAGTGGGTGATGTGAGAGGCAAGGGTCTCTTCATTGGCGTTGAATTCGTAAAGAACCGCAAGACGCGCGAGCTGCTCGTTCCCTTCAACGCCACCGGCGAGAAGGCGACTCCGATGTCGGCGATGGTCAAGTTCGCGATGGAGGAGGGATTGTATCTATCGTCTTTCTCCAACGTGCTGCGGATCACCCCGCCGCTGAACATTTCGCGGGAAGATCTCGACTTCGGCTGCGAGGTTCTGGATCGAACATTTGAGCTGGCTGACCGGTATGCTGAGGCCTGAGCGATAAAAATGACGAAATCACGTGCGAGCAAAGGAATAAAAGGTATGGACCAGACCCGTTTCGATATCGGCCTTCAGCGGCGGAAGGCCACGCTTGGCGCTGAGTACGTCGAGAAGAACCTCGCGTCGGCTGACGACTTCACCATGCCGTTCCAAAAGGAAATGACGGCTTGGTGTTGGGGCTTTGGGTGGGGCGATGACACGATTGATGCCAAAACCCGATCGATGATGAACCTGACGATGATTGGGGCTTTGGGCAAGATGACCGAGTGGGAGACTCATTGTCGAGGAGCTCTCAACAACGGAGTTTCGAAGGACGAAATCCGCTCGATCGTTCATGTCATCGGCATTTATTGCGGCGTGCCGCAGGCCCTCGAGTGCTTCCGGGTCGCGCGGAAAGTGCTTACCGACGCGAACCTCATCTGAGTAATTACAGTGTCGCAAACCAGCTCCGTCGGTCGACCAACACTGCCCTCCGTCGAGCGCATTCTAATTGCGCCCGAGCTGGAACGGCTCGTTTCCTGCCACGGCCGGGAGTTGGTTTTGCGAACAGTGCGTCAGCTATTCAACGAGCTGCGGCTGCAGGGCGGTGATACCGGTCTTTTGACCGGTGTCACCATTGAAGAGTTAGCTCCGCTCATTATTGACAGTGTCGAGAAATTGGTGGGTTCCAAACTCCGAACCGTGTTCAATCTTACCGGCACTGTTCTGCACACCAATCTGGGTCGCGCTTCGCTGCCTGCTCAAGCAATCGATGCCGTTTGCGAAGCTGCACGATCAAGCACGAATCTGGAGTTCGATCTGGAGACGGGGAAGAGAGGCAACCGCGATAGTCATTTGGAACAGTTGCTGATATATCTGACCGGCGCCGAGGCTGCAACTGTCGTTAACAATAACGCGGCGGCAGTGTTCCTGTGTCTCAATACGTTTGGCCTTCGCAGGGAGGTTCCCGTTTCACGAGGAGAGCTGGTCGAAATTGGCGGCGCCTTTCGACTGCCTGACATCATGACTCGCGCTGGGACGAGAATCCGGGAGGTAGGGACGACAAACCGAACCCACCCCGCCGATTTTCGGAATGCGATCTCCGCGAAGACGGCTCTCCTTCTCAAGGTGCACACGAGCAATTACGAGATCAATGGCTTTACCAAGGAAGTTGGGGTTGAAGCGCTGGCTGGCCTTGCCCGGGAGCATAACATTCCGCTCATGGTGGACCTTGGGAGCGGCACACTCGTCGATTTAAAGAAGTATGGGTTGCCGGACGAACCCACAGTGTCCGCCAATGTGGCGGCTGGTGCAGATCTGGTTACGTTCAGCGGCGACAAATTGCTCGGCGGTCCTCAAGCGGGTTTGATCGTCGGTAAGCGCGAGCTGATCGATAAAATTAACAAGAATCCCCTTAAACGCTGTTTTAGACTGGATAAAATGACAATCGCCGCACTCGAAGCGGTGCTTCGCTTATATACAGATCCAAGTCAGGTGCGCATGCATATTCCGGCCTTTGCGATGCTTACCCGACCGCTTTTAGAAATAGAAAGCAGCGCCGCCAGGTTATGTTCCTTGCTCGCTCCGGTCCTGGCAGGAATTGCGACCATAAAAATAGTGGCATGTTCGAGCCAAATCGGCAGTGGATCGTTACCGGTCGATACTTTACCGAGCTGCGGACTCTCCGTCGAACCGGTGGCCAATCGGCGCTCAGCTAGCCGCGAGGCTGAAAGGGTTGCTAGGGCGTTCCGTACTCTTCGCAAGCCGGTGATTGGTAGGATAAGCAAAGGCGGGCTCTTGCTCGACCTCCGTTGCCTCGACGATGAGGATGGGTTCATTTCGCAATTGCCCGAGCTGGTAGACGCGCTGGCGGCTGCGTCATGATCCTAGCCACTTCGGGTCACGTCGATCACGGCAAGTCGTCGCTGGTCAAATCGCTAACCGGACGCGACACTATGCGTCTACCCGAAGAAAAGAAGCGGGGCCTTACCATCGACCTCGGGTTCGCGTACCAAACGTTCGCGGACGGCGAGGTCATTGGTTACGTAGACGTCCCCGGCCACGAGAAGTTTATCCACAATATGGTCGCCGGCGTGATGGGGATCGAGTCGGTGCTGCTGGTTGTGGCCGCCGATGACGGCGTGATGCCGCAAACGTCCGAGCATCTGGTCATTCTAGAGTTGCTGGAGGTGAGGAGTCTGACCGTTGCAGTGACCAAGATCGATGCCGTCAGCTCGGAGCGGGCGGCAGAGGTGTCGCTGCAGGTTGGAGAGCTGCTGAGTTCGAAAGGCTATGGAGACGTCGGCATATTCTGCGTCTCAAGCCTCACGGGGCAGGGCATCGAGGCTCTTAAGCGGCACCTGGTCGATCTGGCGAAGAAGCGGCGCCCGATCGATGCCGAGCACAATTTCCGGATGCCGATCGATCGCTGCTTCACCCTATCAGGTGTCGGCATCATCGTGACCGGAACGGCGATCGCCGGCTCGGTTCAAGTTGGCGATCGGCTGACGATTTCCCCGTCGGGAATCAGTGTGCGCGTTCGCTCGATCCGCGCCCAGAATGAGAGCGCGGACCTGGGCCTTGCAGGCGAACGGTTGGGTATCAACATCGTCGGCGTCGGGCTCAAGCTCGCTGACGTTTTGGGGCGCGGGCAGACTTTGACGGCGCCTGCGGCTCACGTCTCGACCAATCGGTTTCACGCCAAAGTCAGGTTGCTAGGCACGGAGGCACGGCCGCTGAGGTCAAGAAGCAAAGTTCATCTCCACATTGGGACTGCGGACGTCGTTGCAAAGGTGGTTCCGCTGGAGCGAGATGCTATGCTGCCTGGGACTGCATCCCTGGTGCAGATCGACTGCGAGCGGGAAATCGCTCCGCTGTGGGGTGACAAATTCCTGCTGCGCGACGCGTCTGCATCTAGGACGATTGGCGGCGGCTCTGTGATCGATCCGCTTCCTGCTATGGAAGGCCGACGAGCTCCTGGCCTCCTGAATGCTCTGAGGGCTATGGAGCTGAAAGACCCGTCCCGGGCAATTCGTGCACTCGCCGATGAGAAAATGGACGGTGTCGATGTGGGCGCGTTCGAACGAGACCGCAATCTGCAGACGATGGCGTCGCAGGCCATCCGGGAATTGCCTCTGAAATGGGTCGAAGCTGACGATTGCCTTGTAGCATTATCGGCGCGCAACTGGGACGAACTGTGTGATCGTGCGGTGAGGGGCCTGGAGGCTTTTCATATGAAATATCCTGATCAGCCGGGCCTCTCGGAGCATCAGCTGAGAAAAAAAATCGCAATGGACTTCGATAGGTCGGTATTCTCAGCGAGCGTTCGGTCGATGGTAAGAATGGGGCTCTTCCAGCTTCGGGGAACGTACCTGCAGCTTCATCATTACGAGGCAAGGTTGGACGTCAAGGAAGAAGCCGCATGGGATAAAATCTCGCGGATTCTTGACGTTGATACCAACTGCCCGCCGCGAGTGGTCGAGATTGCAAGCGAGCTTGAAATGCCACCCGACAGCATCCGAAACCTCCTGGTAAGGGTATCGAAGTGCGGATTTGTCATTCCGGTCGCGGATAATCGTTTCTTCTTACCGAAGACGATGCAGAGAGTCTCCGACATTCGCGATGACCTTGCGATGCGGCGGGAGCTGTCGGTCATTGCGTTCAAGGAGGCCGCCGGGATCGGCCGGAATTTGGCTGTGGTACTGCTCGAATACTGGGACAGGGTTGGAGTGACTCGTCGTCGAGGCAATTATCGAATGATTATTCGCTAGGGTGACGGGTCAATGGCTTTCCTAGGCCGGCGCGGGCGGTTTCGAATGCCAACGTCGAGGAAAAGTATTGTCTCCAGTGGGACGCGACGGACTTCAAATCCGTCGAAGGGGCGCTTGCGGTCCCTTGGGCTCGACTCTTAATTCTTCCGCCATCGTTTCTCATCTCCCATGTGAATGATTGGGAGATCAGCCCGGCTGGTGGTCCGAGCAGCGGTCACACGCAGCGATAAGCATAGAGATACGTATGCAGTGGAATGCGGCAATGAGCGATAAGCAGATCCGTTTGATGAGTTTGGCGCATGGCGGCGGCTGTGGCTGCAAATTAGCGCCCAGCGTCCTGCACGAGCTTCTCTCGCCCGCGCTAAAGCAAGAGAGCTTCAAAAGCCTGCTTGTTGGCGTCGAAACAGGGGACGACGCGGCTGTTTGGCAGGTCGATGAGAGCACCTGCATCATTGCGACGACAGATTTCTTCATGCCGATGGTTGATGATCCCTTCGACTTCGGACGGATCGCCGCGACCAACGCCATTTCAGATGTCTATGCCATGGGCGGGACGCCGGTGATGGCTCTTGCCATCCTCTGTATGCCGATCGAAAAGATCGCGCCAGAAACGGTCCGGAAAATTCTCGAAGGCGGCGCCTTTGTATGCGCATCCGCTGGAATCCCGGTAGCAGGTGGGCATTCTATTGATTCGCCCGAGCCGGTTTACGGGCTCGCTGTAATTGGCACCTGCCGCCCGGAGCACGTCCGCCGAAACACAGATGCAAAGGCTGGTGACGCAATCATCCTGACCAAGCCGCTCGGTGTCGGCGTCTATTCCGCGGCGATGAAGAAGGGAAAATTGGCCGATCAGGGATACGCTGATCTCGTAGCGACCACGACCCGGCTCAACCGCGTAGGTAGCGACCTGGCGCGCAACAAATCGGTGCATGCCATCACGGACGTAACCGGGTTTGGGCTGCTTGGTCACTGTCTCGAGGTTGCGCGGGGCTCAGGGCTCACGATTCAGCTCGACGCCAGGCAGCTTCCGTTACTTCCTGATGCGAAATCCCTCGCACAGCAAGGCTGTGTAACGGGCGCCTCGCATCGCAATTGGAAGAGCTATGGCCACGAGGTCGACCTCCCCACGGGATGTGAGGAATGGATGAGGCATCTTCTCACCGATCCGCAAACGTCGGGCGGACTTCTCATTGCATGCGACGAGTGTTGCGCGTCCGCCGTGTTGGAGGCCATCGTCGCTCAGGGAGATACGTCTGCACGATTGATTGGGCGCGCGGAAGCTGGTCCCGCATTGGTCAAAATCCGAGCTTAATCCGCCAGGAGGAATCTTGCGGTCAGGCGGAACCGAACCTAGCACTACTTTCGCGGATTAACGGATTGATAACGCTGACGCGCTGAGGTTCGCGCCCGAATTGGAGCGCAGACCATGGCGAGCGGGGATGGGGCGCTGAGGGAGTTTCTGAAGCCATTCGTCGCCCGGTTGGGGCACAAGAAGCGGCGGCAGATGTGTCCCCTCTATGTGTTGGGCCTGATCGGTCCGGGCGAGCGCAAGAGCATGCAGCCCATGGCCGAGCGGATCGATCCGGCACGGTACGACCGCTTCCACCATTTTATCTCGGACGGCCCTTGGACGGAGGCCCCCTCGGGGCAGAACTCGCCCACACGGCCAGCCGCCTCGTGGGCGGATCCGCATCTACGAGTATCTGCGCAGCCAGGGGTATGAGGGCAGCTACGATGCGCTGCGCCTACGTGCCCCTGAGCTTCGCGCCCGGTCCGACTACAACGGATCACGCCCGCACTCCGCAATCGGCTGGCAGACTCCCTCCGCCAGGAAAATCCTGAAGATGGAGTCAGTTGCAGGGACCGTCCCAGCGCAATTGTCCGGCAGCCCGCTCATAGGCAGAAATGACGTCCAGGACGTCTTGCTCCGTATGGGCGAGGGAGACGTAGATTTTATTGTCGCTCTTGAAGACGCCGCTCTTTCTAACCAGTGCGTTCAGCTGGCGAGTGAGGGGCACGTCGACATCCGTCATATCGCGGTGGTTGCGGATTTCCTGCTTCGAAGTGAACAGCGCATCGAACATTGGTGACTCGCCCGTCATGGCGACAGGCAGGCCAGCATTCTTCAAGGCGTTCTCGATTCCCTTCCAAATTGCGCGGCCGGTGGCAAAGAGGCGCTCGTATGTACCAGGCCGCTCCAGGACCTCCAGCGTCGCAAGGCCCGCGACAGCGGCGACCGGACTGCCGCTTAGAGTTCCGAGCTGCGGCATGAATCCATCGGAACCCACACGAGTTTTATCGAAATGCGCCATGATGTCGGCACGCCCCGCGATCGCAGCCAGTGCAAAGCCGCCTCCGACAACCTTGCCCAGTGTGCAGACATCAGGGATGACATCGTAGTACGTCTGCCCACCGCCATACGCGAGACGGAACCCTGTCACGACCTCGTCGAAGATCAGGACGATGCCGTACTCCTTGGTGATCTGCCTCAGCCCTTTCAGGAAGCCTGGAGCAGGAGGCAACAGTCGCTGCATCGGCTCGACGATTACGCCTGCGAGTTCGTCCCGGTACTGATGGATAAGCGTACACGCCGCATCGAGATCGTTGTAAGGCGCCACTAGCATGTCGTCCTTGAGGTGCTCCGGCACGCCTGCAGTATCGGACGCGGGGCGACCTGAATTGCTTGGCTTGTCGGGCCAGGTGCTCATGAGCGCCCAATCACTCATGCCATGGTAACCGCCCTCGAACTTGAGGATCCTGTTCCGCTTGCGGTAGGCGCGGGCCAAACGCATCGCATACGCGTCGGCCTCGGTACCGCTAGTCGTGAACCGAACCAGTTCCGCGCAAGGCAGCGCATCGACGATCTTCCGGGCGAGGCGAATGCCGTGTTCATTATTCGCAAAGAAGGTACTGCCTTGCTCCAACTGTTCGCGGACGGCTTTGTTGACGTCCGGATGGGCGTGGCCGATCAACATCGGACCGGAGCCGATCAGCAAATCGACATACTCGTTGCCGCTGACATCCCAGATGCGACCGCCAGCGCCCCGTCGGATAACAGTGTCGGTCGGCATGTTGCCGAAGGTGCCGGCCGGCAGCACAGACCTGGCAATATCGACGAGAGCGGCTTCCTCGGCTCCCACACCGTTGGTCATTCAATGCTCCTTTGCTTGTGTCATTGCGGTCTGATCCAGGCCGGATGGCTCAGTCTGCCGTGCGCCCACTTCTCGCGGCTGACGCTTTCGCGCCGTCAGGCCTGGTTGAAAATGTGGAGCAATCGGCATTGCTGCGAGGCTTCTAAATCTGCGCCGCATCCCAAACCAGACGCGCAACGGCCTGCTGCACTCATGGAGTTCGAACGGCAGAACAATGCGAAAGCCGACGGCGTCAAGAAGACTCGGGGCGGTGCAGCCGCTGCGACCGCGGCCAGATTAACAAGTGGCGGAAGAGTTAGGAGTCGAACCCAAGGGACCGCAAGCGACCCCTCGACGGATTTGAAGTCCGCGCGTCCCACCGGAGACGATACTCTTCCGCAATCCCCAGATGTGAGATCAGACAGTCACCTGAGCCAGCTGATGCTCCTTGGCCGTCCGCGTATGAGCCAGGAAACGTTCGGCGTCGAGTGCGCTCATGCAACCAGATCCGGCCGCCGTAATAGCTTGACGATAGACCGGATCCTGGACGTCTCCAGCCGCAAAGACGCCTGGGATGTTCGTCTTCTGCGTGCCTGGCGTCGTAACGATGTAGCCCTCGGCATCAAGCGTGAGCTGGCCTTTGAAGAGGTCCGTATTGGGCTGATGTCCAATCGCCACGAACACGCCCTGGAGCTCCGTATCGGAAAGCTCTCCCGTCTTTACGTTGCGAAGCCGAACGGCCCTGACGAGCTTAGAAGCAGGATCGTCGAGAATCTCATGAACAGTGCTATCCCATATGAGCTCGACCTTCTTGTTCTCGAACAGTCGCTCTTGAAGAATCTGCTCGGCCTTCAGGCTATCGCGTCGATGAATCAACGTCACCTTCGACGCGAAATTGGTCAGATAAAGCGCCTCTTCAACCGCGGTGTTTCCGCCTCCGACAACCGCAACGTGCCTGTTCCGGTAGAAAAAGCCATCACAGGTAGCGCAGGCGGATACGCCTAAGCCCATGAGCTTCTTTTCGCTCTCAAGCCCCAGCCACTTGGCACTCGCTCCAGTAGCCACGATCACGGTCTCGGAGATGTACTTATCGCCGGACTCGCCGCGAGCCGTAAAGGGCCGCGCGGAGAAATCGATCGCAGTGATACTGTCATCGACCGTCTGGGTGCCCATGTGGAGGGCCTGCGCATGCATCTGCTCCATGAGCCACGGCCCCTGGATTGTCTGCGCGAAGCCGGGATAGTTCTCAACGTCGGTGGTTATCGTGAGCTGCCCGCCCTGCTGCATGCCGCGAATCAGAATTGGCTTTAGGTTGGCACGGGACGCATAAATCGCAGCCGTGTAGCCGGCGGCGCCGGAGCCGATGATGAGAACCTTGGAGCGGTACGTGTTGGTCATTTTCGGTTCATTTCTATCAAGATAGAGCCCGTCAGGCCGTACGACTTCGACGCAGCGCATCACGAGACGCGTTTCTTATCGCGCCCACCGTGACCGACGTGCGCGTCAGAAGTAGAAATCAGTGAATCCCTCGAGAAACTTCTTCGTCCGCTCGGCATTCGGGTTCTTGAGCACCTGGTCCGGAGGTCCTTCTTCGAGGATCTTACCCTGGTGTAGAAACATCACGTGATTGGCACAGTGATATGCAAATCCAAGCTCGTGCGTGACGGATATCATCGTCATGCCTTCCTCAGCCAGATTGCGCACCACTCCAAGAACTTCGCCGACCAGTTCTGGATCGAGCGACGATGTAATTTCGTCAAAGAGCATAACATCTGGCTTCATTGCCAAGGAGCGCGCTATGGCAACACGCTGTTGCTGGCCACCCGAAAGACGGGATGGGTATTCATTTGCCTTTTCGAGCAGTCCGACCTTGCGGAGGTTTTCCTCCGCCCGAGCTGCTGATTCTGCGCGGCCGATTTTGAGAACAGTAGTTGGCCCTTCCATGACGTTTTGCATAACCGTCATATGGGGAAAAAGATTGAATTGCTGAAACACCATTCCCACGTGCGTACGCAATTGGGCGAGTTCGGATTCTTTATATTTGTACGTCGTGACACCGTTGAGTATACCATTCTCGCGGCCGATCGTCTTGCCTCTCAATTGGATGGAGCCGGCGCTCGGGTGATCCATGAAATTGAGACAGCGCAAGAAGGTGCTCTTACCGGAGCCGCTTGAGCCGATCAGGCAGATAACCTGCCCGCGGCGCACCTCCATATCCACGCCCTTAAGAACATGTAGTGTTCCAAAAGCTTTGTGGAGATTACTGACTTTAAGAATCGGACCGTCCTGGCCTGACTGCCCTTCGGCCGAGGCCAAATTGCCATTCTGCATGATAGCACCTTCTCGATCAATCACAGCGTGACCCCGTTGGTGAGTGCGAGACGCCTTTCCAGCCAGTAAGACGCCACTATCAGCGGATAGATCGCCAAAAAGTACATGCCTGCGACGACCGTGTATACCTCAAACGGCATGTAGATTGTATTCGCGAGCTCCTGACCGCGGAACATCAAATCGCCGACTGCAATGGTCGATGCCAGAGAAGTTCCCTTGACAGCTTCCACTACTCTGTTCGCGAACGCCGGGAGCATCCGTCGAACCGTGATGGGAAGGACAATCCTGCGCATCACCTGGGGATATTGCATGCCCAAGGCGTATCCTGCTTCCCACCTTCCGCGTTCGACCGACTGGATGCCTGCTCGAAAGATCTCGGCGAAGTAGGCCATCGTGTTGCAGCCGATCGCGATCACGGCGGATGAGAAGCCGTCGATGTGCTGATCCAGAATGACAGGAAGCGCATAATAGAACCAGACAAGCTGGACAAGGATGGGTGTGTTGCGAAAGACTTCGATGAATGCAGTGGCGGGCCAGTTCAAAATGCGTCGCTCAGAATGTCGCGCGATGCCGATCAGCATACCCCCGACGATCGCGAAGCAAAAGACTGCTACGCTAAGCTGGATCGTGACGAGAAGTCCATCCAGAAAGACGCGATAATACTGAGGCATCGCCTCCCATCGCCAGGTAAAATCACGCATTGGAATTTTCCGTATTTTGGCACGGGGTGTCGATCATTCTAGAATCTCGAAAGATGAAGCTTTGCCTCGATACGACGCATGATCATCGACAAAGTAGTGAGAAACACGAAGAAAAACGCGGCGAGGAGCGAGAAAATCTCGATCGGCCGGAAAAGCTGCGCGCTTAGGACAAGCGAGTTATACAGGAGCTCCCCGTAGGTGATGACCGACGCTTGTGTCGTCGCCTTCGTGAGCTCGAAGGTGCGTTCCATTAGCGGCGGGATCATTCGGCGAAAGGCCTGCGGCAGGATGATGCGCTGGAGCAGCTTGGCACTGCTCATGCCGAGCGCTCGGCCACCTTCCCATTGGCTCTTATCGATAGAGACAATACCCGCGCGATAGGCCTCGCTGAAGAACGCACTCGCTTGCACCCCCAGCGTGAGGCACGCGGCCGTGAAAGGAGTAAGTGTTACTCCAATCACGATTGGCAGGGCGAAATACACCCAGAAGAGCAGCACCATCGCCGGTGAGGCTCTCAAAAACTCGACCAGGGCAATAACTGGATACCGTAGGAACCAGAATCTAGACAGCCGAAGGATCACCAGCACAAGCCCGAGAACAATGGCAATTGCCAGAGCCGAAAATCCAAGCCGCAGCGTGTTGATAAATCCTACGACGAGGACATCACTGTACTTAAAAACAAGACCGAAGTTCCACTCGTATGCCACGAGACTGCCCCTATAACGAGTTCTTACTTCGCCTGCGCGGCCGGGGCGCGCATCTCTTCGAGCGTGATCGGCGGAACCAACGATGGATCGAGACCCCGCTTCTTGACGAAGTCGTAGTAGATCTCCGCGGTATCGCCACGATAGTAGTAGTACTGCATGGCGACCGTCAGCCAGTCACGCCAACGTTTGTCGGTTTCCTTACGAACGCCGATCGACATGGTGGATACGCTAGCCGGCATCGGCAGGACGACTTTGTATTTGTCGAGATGGTCTCTATTCGAGAACAGTAGCGACATCGAGGGGCCGCCGACCCCCTGAGAGCGGCCTGCATAGAACGAAGCGAGCGACTCCGCGTAGGTCTTGGACCGCTCAATATTGGCCTTTGGTAGCAGTTTGGTGATCGCCCGGTCGTTCGAGCTGCCCAAGGCAACGCCGATCGTCGTCTGCGGATTATTCAACTCGGCCCACGTGGTGATCTTGCTGTCCTTGGGCAGTAGCACGCCCACGGCGTAGTAGAGAAGCGTTCCTTCCGCGAAATCTGCCGCCAGCGCTCGTTGAGGCGTAGCGTCCAGCGCAACCATCATGTCGTAGTTGTTCGCCTGAAGTCCGGCGACGCCATTGGCCCAGGTGGTCTCGACACACTCCCACTTGACCTGGAGTTCCTCGGCGAGCTTTGCAGCGATCCCGGGGCCGACGCCACTCCATTCACCCGTCGCGGGATCCTTGTAGAACCACGGCTCGGAAACTGCGCAGCCGGCCCGTATTTTTCCGGTTTTCTGGATACGGTCCCAAGTGGACTCCTCGGCTTTCGCGGCCCCACAAAATGCCGCCATCGCGATCGCGAGCACGGCCACGCGCTTCAATGTCATCGTCATTCCCCTCATTTTTTGGTCAAAATGTTCGATATGGTATCCATGAGCAAACGTCTTTGACAACGTAATGGTACAAAAATTTCATCCCTTGTACAGCCCCTTTTGCCGAGTTTCGGATCTGGGGCGCTCAACCTCCGGCGTTTTAGCGTTATGGGCGGCCGTCAGCATCTCGCAATGGCGCCATTCGAATGCTGGTTTAATTGGTATATTCGCTCTCTCCCAGTTTGCCGCCAGCGAATGATGCCGAATGAGAGGCAAGGGAGATTTCGGCGTCGGGGGCCCCGTGATCTGACTGCGGCCAGGCGCGACGATCGTGGCCGAAATACAAACGTTCGTGCCGTTCGCCATGAAAATTGGTGCCTCATGGTGGCCTTCGTGGTATCGACGATCGACGATCGAGAGAGCCCTATTATGGTTCGAGACCTGAAAGAGACGCCTTAGGCATGTTTTCACGCTGGGCCACAGCATTGGAAGCGGCAAAGCCTATCAAAGGGGATATGACGGCTAGCCTACTTGCCCTCCAATAATCCGGAATTACGAAGACTGGCCAACGCAGGCAGCTTCCTGCGGATGGTCGAGCGCGAATTTCCAGCACGAGCACATCGTACCATATGTGAATAGGACGAGCAAAAATGACAATAAAGCGGGACACGAGTATGCGCGATCTTCAAAATCGGATGGTTGAATCGATTCCCAATCTCAGCCCCCAGCTGAGGAAGGCCGCAACGTTCGTGCTGGATAATCCGAGCCTGGTAGGCGTCAGTTCAATTAGCGACTTCGCCGACGCCGCGCAGATCAAGCCAAACACCCTCGTTCGGCTTGCTCGCGCTCTCGGGTACGAAGGCTATGAGGCCTTTCGTGAGCCATTTCGCGAGGCGATTCTGAAAGAGCGCCAGGACTTCCCCGATCGCGCACGCTGGCTGCAATCCATCGCGCGGAAGGGGCGATATGGTGAGTTGTTCGGGGATATGGCTAACGGCGCTCTTTCCAACATCGAGGCGCTATATGCCGGTATTACCCTTGAGAACGTTAAAGCCTCCGCGGAGCTGATTCTGCACGCGAGGCGCACTTTTGTTCTTGGCGTTGGGGTATCGAACTCGGTAACAAGAAACTTCGCGTACTTGTGCGGCATGGCGATTGAAACTGTAACCGCACTTCCTCGTGAAGGAAACCTGCCGATCGATGATATCGATAGGGTGCAGCCGGACGACGTGCTGGTCGCGGTAAATTTTCACCCCTATCGACGTGAAGTTGTTCAGGCGGCTCGACTAGCCCGCGAACGCGGGGCTTACGTTATTGCCGTAACGGATAGTATGGCAGCCCCATTTGCCGCGGGTGCAGCATATGTTTTCACAGTGCCTACGCATACAGCTCAATTTTTCACTTCTACCGTTGCTCTCACGGCACTTTTCGAAACCCTCATGGCTTTTATCGTTGCCGATGCGCCGACGGACGTCGTGTCACACATTGAGAGTTTTCATCAGCGCAGACAGAAGCTGGGTGTGTATTGGAGCGACGAGGATCGCTGAGTTCTACGCCGGAACATTTGCGAGCGTGGACCTGGCGAGGGGCGTCGTACCGCTCCACCTGGCTTGCCCGACAATTCCCATTGTGACGCTTAAGCGCTTCGCCTGATGCGATTTCATACTTGGTAATCTGTTGCGTCCGTCCGTTCAGCAGGGGCGCGCAATCTCCTCGGTTGCGATCCCATCATTGGTCACGGATCGCGCAGGCCCCCTGGATCGACACCTGCCCCTCGCTGCGCACTGCGTCGGCGAGCTCGCTCTTGCGATAGGCCCATGGCATGAGGTCGTCGATGCGGCTGTTGCGATGGCCGTTGACGATGCGGGTGATGATGTCAGCGAGGTAGGCCTGGGGGTCGATGCCGTTGAGCTTGCAGGTCTCGACGAGCGAGGCGATGACGGGGGTGAGGCCCTCCCAGCGCGAGCGCGCATAGCGGATCGCTTCGGCGAGCGTGGCCGGCGTGTGCCGAACACGGCATTCAGATGCCACGCTCTACATTCGGACGACAAAGCGCGAGGGCAGGGTGACCGCGGCCATGCGTTCGTTGATGTCGCGCGCGGGGAGTGGAAGGCGCTCGTACGGCGTGTCTGAGCGAGGCCAGTATATTATATAATAACGTCAATCACATATGCGTTCGCGGTTTCATTCCGTCCGGCGCGCCATTAAATCAATGACTTAGCCCAAGTTCACCGTTTCAGTTTCCGGATTTGAAACGGTTTTGGCTGAAGTTTGCCATTGGGCCGCATTGCCCACGATCCTCTACGATGCGCTTTCCACACGTCGGTCGGATGTGGCTGTAGGCAATAGCCAGCGCTTCTCCGAAGGCGATCGGAAAAGGGTTTTCCGCGCCGACTTTAGGCTGGGCCAGCGGGACCTAAGGCTTAGCCATGCCGGGAAGCAGCCGGATAATATGTCAGGCGTACTTCTGTTGCGGTCCCGCGCGGCTGCCTGCTCGAAGACATCTCCGAGAGCCTCGATGGGGTTTGGTGGAAGCTCTCGGCGGACGCAAATCGACCACCCTGGACGAGCCAGGTCGTCCGCTGAGAGTGAGAGGTTGGATCGGAATTTCTCGACGGGTTGAGGACCGGGAGAGAGCTTTCCGGCGCCCGTCGTGGAGTTTGATCCCATGACTGATGTTCAGGTTCTGGATGGACGCCGCGATGCGGCGGGCGGGTACAGGGTGGATGCGAGCCGCGGCGAGCGGAACGGCCGTGTGTCATCCGAATGGTTTTCCCGGCCGGCGGACGAGCGCTACCTGTCCCTGTCTGAGCTGTACGGCGCGGTGCGAGGTCGCTCCGACCGAAGCCGGACGCGAACCGTGGAGAGCGCCGCCATCCGCGTCGAGGCGAGCCGCGAGGCGCCGGACCGGCTGACGCTCGCGCTGCCAGGGACGGAGGCTCCTGTTGCCCCCACCCATTGGAGCTTCGGCCAGCTCGCCAGCCTCATTGGGGCACCGGCGGCCTATTTGCGTCAGCTCCCGGCGCCGCTCGCCGGCATCAACCTGCAGCACGGCCTGCTGACGCACCGTGCTGAGCAGGTCAAGACGCTGGAGGTGGAGGACGGCCGGGTTGAACTCCGGGCAGTGACCGGCCCTGACTACGGCCGCATCTATGACCATGAGCTGGTGGACGCCGTGCGCCGCATCGCCGGCAACGGCACCGGCGACACCCGCTGGAAGGTGCCGGGCGTGCTCGACTGGTCGACCGGCATCTACAATCCCCGCGTCGACATCACGAAGGACACCACCACCCTCTATGCCTCGGACCGGGACGTCTTCCTGTTCCTCGTGGATGACCTCAATCCCATCGAGGCCGGTCGGCTGCCGGACGGTTCCCCCGACCTGTTTTTCCGAGGCTTCTATTGCTGGAACTCCGAGGTGGGGGCGAAGACGCTGGGCATCGCCAGCTTCTATCTCCGGGCGGTCTGCCAGAACCGGAACCTGTGGGGTGTCGAGGATTTCGAGGAGATCACCATCCGCCACTCGAAGTATGCCGCATCCCGCTTCGCCCATCAGGCCGCGCCGCCCCTGGAGCGCTTTGCCAATTCCTCCCCCATGCCCTTCGTCAACGGCATCAGGGCGGCGCGCGAGCGCATCGTGGCACGCAGCGACGAGGATCGCACCGAGTTCCTGCGCCGCAAGGGCTTCTCCAAGGCGGAGACGCAGAAGGTGATCGACACCGTGCTCGCCGAGGAGGGCCGGAAACCCGAGAGCATCTTCGACTTCGTGCAGGGCATCACCGCGGTGGCGCGGGACAAGCCGCACCAGGACGCCCGCCTCGATCTGGAGGCCCGGGCGAAGAAGCTCCTCGACCGGGCCGCCTGAGATCCGCAAAGCCGGAGATGCGGATTGTCGTGTCTCCGGCTTTGCGTTGTTCCGGATCGTCGGTTCTGCAGCGCTGCCTTCAGAGGAAGAGGGCGGCGCCGTGCTTCGTGACGGGTTGGAGGTCAGAGAGAGGTTCTCCGGCCGCCCGTCGCGGAGACGCACCCCATGGCCACGGCTGTTCAGAAGATCACCCTTTCGTCCTCGCGGGACATCCCCTTCAACAAGCTGGTGCTCAGCCAGTCCAACGTTCGCCGGGTGAAGGCGGGCATTTCCATCGAGGAACTCGCCGAGGACATCGCCCGACGCGGTCTGCTCCAGGGCCTCAACGTCCGCGCCGTGGTCGATGCCGATGGCGTCGAGACCGGCATGTACGAGATCCCCGCCGGCGGGCGGCGCTATCGGGCGCTGGAGCTTCTGGTGAAGCGCAAGCGCCTCGCCCGGACCGCGCCAGTGCCCTGCATCGTCCGCGAGGGCGGCATCGCCGAGGAGGATTCCCTGGCCGAGAACGTCCAGCGCGCACCGCTGCATCCCCTCGACCAGTTCCGCGCCTTCCTCGCCCTTCGGGAGAAGGGCCAGTCGGAGGAGGAGATCGCGGCGGCCTTCTTCGTCTCCGTCGCGGTCGTGAAGCAGCGGCTGAAGCTCGCCTCCCTTTCTCAAAAGCTGCTCGACACCTATGCCGAGGATGGCCTCAGCCTCGACCAGCTCATGGCATTCACCGTGTCGGGCGACCATGAGCGGCAGGAGCAGGTGCTGGAGCGTCTCGCCCAGACTTACGACAAGCAGCCCTATGCCATCCGGCGCATGCTGACCGAAGGCGCGGTTCGGGCCTGCGACAAGCGGGCCCGCTTCATCGGCATCGAAGCCTACGGGACGGCCGGCGGCACGGTGCTGCGCGACCTGTTCCAGAGTGATGATGGCGGTTGGCTGCAGGACGTAACCCTCGTCGACCGGATGGTGGCGGAGAAGCTTGCCGCTGATGCCGAGGCGATCCGGAGTGAAGGCTGGAAGTGGATCGAGGTGGCGCCGGACTTCGCCTATGGCCACACTTACGGCCTGCGCCAGTTGCGGGGCGAGCCCGCGTCGGTGACCGAGGAGGAGGAGGCTGCACGAGAGACCGCCCAGGCGGAATACGATCGTCTGTCCGACCAACATGCCGATGCCGACGATCTGCCGGAGGAGGTGGATGCACGGCTCGGCGAGCTTGAAGCGATGCTGGAGGCCTTCGAGACGCGGCCCCTTGCGTTCGATCCGGCGGAGGTGGCCGCGCCGGCGCCTTCGTCAGCATCGCCCAGGACGGCAAGCTCCGGGTGGAGCGGGGTTATGTCCGCCCGGAGGACGAGGTGCCGGTCGAAGAGGAGCATGCCACTTCCACCGAGACCGATGATGCAGACCATGTGGCATCGACTTCTCTCCAGCAGGCGGCCACACCCGATGCCCCTGCTGAGCCCGAGGAGGAGGACGGCCTCACTCCGATCTCCGACCGGTTGCTCACGGAGCTGACGACCCATCGGACCCTCGGCCTGCGCCATGCGCTGGGCGAACAGCCCGACATCGCATTCCTCGCGGCGGTCCACGCCCTGACGCTGAAGGCCTTCTACGCCTATGGCTCGGATAGCTGCCTCGAGCTCGATCTCAAGAGCGTGTCGTTCAACGCCCAAGCACCGGGCCTCAACGGCAGCGTCTCGGCTGAGGCCATCCGCGTCCGGCACGAGAGCTGGGCGAAGGCGTTGCCCAAGGAGCCGGGTGCGCTCTGGGACACCCTGGGCGGCTGGGACCATGACAGCCGCGCCGCCTTGTTCGCCCATGTGGTGAGCCTCTCGGTCAATGCGGTGCATGAGGCGTGGAACCGGCGTCCACGCGCCTTCGCCCATGCCGACCGGCTGGCGCAGGCGGTGTCACTCGACATGGCGGCCGCCGGATGGAAGCCCACCGTCGACACCTTCCTCGGCCGGGTGACCAAGGCCCGCATTCTGCAGGCGTTGACCGAGGCCAAGGGGGAACGTTTGGCGGAGCGGATCGCCCACCTCAAGAAGGGCGACATGGCCCGGGAGGCCGAAACGCTTCTCGCCGACAGCGGCTGGCTCCCGGAAGCCCTGCGGACCCAGCCCTGCGACACCGCTGGCGAAGAGACGGCGGAGATCGACGGCGAAACGGCCATAGGCGACAGCGGGGACCTCGCCGATAGTGAGGAGCCCGAAGCGGTCTCTCCCCCGATCGCTGCCGAATAATCCTCCCGGGCAACCTGGCCCGCCGCTCGTCGCCTCGCGCTCCCCCTGTCGCGTGGCCCGGACGGCGGGCCATTCTATTGGAGCTTCCCCATGAAGGATGCTGCGCACGACCTCACCCGGCGGCTGGGGCGGCAGGCAGAGGCTGTCTGCCGCCATTATCTCTCCGCAGGCCGGCGGCAGGGTCACTATTGGCAGGTGGGAGATGCCCGCAATGCGCCCGGCCGCTCCATGTTCGTGCGGCTGCGAGACAGTGCACATGGCCCGGCCGGAAAATGGACCGATGCGGCCACGGGGGAGCACGGTGACCTGCTCGACGTGATCCGCGAAAGCCGGGGCCTATCCAACTTCAGCGATGTGGTCGCCGAGGCCCAAGCATTTCTGCGCCTTCCGCCAGCCTTACGATACGCGGAAGCCCCCCCTCGCACACGGCCATGCTCCCCGCGAGATCCGGTTATCTCGGCACATCGACTGTTCGCTGCAGCACAGCCTATTCCGGGCACAATCGTGGAGACGTATCTGCGGAACCGCGGCATCACGGCTTTGCACGAAACCGGCAGCCTGCGCTTTCACCCGCGCTGCTACTATCGTCCAGATGCACACGGGTCCACTCAACTCCTGCCAGCCATGATCGCGGCCGTCGCCGATCTCACGGGACGGATCATGGGCATCCACCGGACATGGCTCGCTCCGGATGGATCGGACAAGGCCACCATCGCCACACCCCGGCGCGCTATGGGCCACCTGCTGGAGCATGCGGTTCGCTTCGGCAGGGCTGACGATGTGATGGCCGCCGGCGAGGGCATCGAAACCATCCTTTCCGTGCGCACGGCGCTGCCCAACCTCCCCATGGCCGCGGCGCTCTCGGCCGCGCACCTTGCCGCCATCGCCTTCCCATCTGGATTGCGACGGCTCTACGTCGTCCGCGACACCGATCCGGCCGGCAACAAAGCGCGAGGCAGCCTCACCGCACGAGCGAACTCCGCCGGAGTCGAGGCCATCGTGCTCTCGCCCACGCTCGGCGACTTCAACGAGGATCTGCGCGCCTTTGGCGTCGACACTATGCGAGCTGAAATCAGATGCCAGCTTGCTCCCGAAGACGTCGCCCGCTTCATGCTGCGGAGCTCGTAATCTGGAGTGGCAGGGAGCGGGGATGCTCTCACACCGCGCTCTGGTGCCCACCGACATCGGAGAAGCCCGCAGCCAGGCCTTCCAGAGGGCGATCGGCCGGCAAGCGGGCCCGACCGGCAATGGCTGCGGCCGACGATTTTCCGGCGGCGGTGCTTCCCCACGACGCGGGCGTCGCGGGGCCCCGACACGCGCCTTTCCATCGCGAAACAAAATCGCCGGCCTCCGCCATCCTCCGCTCACGCTCCGGCCCCGCGCTTCCCGCGGGGTGCAGGTACGTCCCGCCCGCCGGCTTCGTCGCCATGAAGGCCGCAAGGCTGCGGTCCAACCGACAGAGCCTCCCATGAGCACCGAGCACGACGAGCCCCACCACGCTTCTTCGCCCACGGATCAGCTGCTGCAGGAGCTTCAGCTCTACGGCTATCGCCCGCTCAACGACGAGCCTGATCCCCGGCCGCTTCCCGAGGCCGCCCGTGTCACCGGCGCCATCGTCGACATCTTCGACGCTCTCATCGCGACGCTGCAGGATACCCGCCTCGAGCCGGATCTTCCCGATCTCCTGTGGTCGACGGTCCATCTCTTCCACCGTGCCGCCGGCCGACTCTCGGGCACCCTTGACGACAACGAGCAGGGCCAGCGCCGCAGCCAACAGGAGCAGGACGGCAGCGAGGTGCGCTCGGTGGAACTGGAACGCCTCATCGCCGAGGGGCAGAGCCTCGTGGAGCGGCGCGACGCCTTCGAGCAAATGCGCGACGAGGCCGCCGATGCCTTCGAGCGCCACACCGGCTCAGCCTGGCGCCCACGCACCGGATCCCTGGTGAACCATCGGCACCTCACCGCAGCCCTCATCGACAGCCGCGATTTCCTCGCTGCCCGCAGGCGCGCTGAGAGCGAGGTGCTGATACCCGCAGGTCCGAAGATCGCCTTCTCCGGTGGCGACACGGCCGATCACAGGCTCATCTGGGCCAAGCTCGACCAGGTCCATGCCAAGCACCCGGACATGGTGCTGCTGCATGGCGGTTCGCCCAAGGGCGCCGAGAGGATCGCGGCCTGCTGGGCCGATGCCCGCAAAGTGCCGCAGGTGGCCTTCAAGCCCGATTGGACAAAGCACGCCAAGGCCGCTCCCTTCAAGCGCAACGATCAGATGCTGTCGGTCATGCCCATCGGGGTCATCATCTTCCCCGGCACGGGAATCCAGGACAATCTTGCCGACAAGGCCCGCAAGCTCGGCATCCCGGTCTATCGCTTCGGGGGTGGCGGCGCGTAAGCGCTGCTTGGCAGCCGAATATTGTTCAAATATTCGGATCCAAGATAAGTCACGCCACGCGGAAATTTTTGTTACCAGCCCCCAACTCTTCGATGATCTGGCTCTTGTGAGCCTGCAGATGGCGGATTGCATCATCTCGCACGAGTTCAAAGCGTGAGGTGGGAACGGGGATGGAGATCGAATAGATTCCGCCTGCGGCATCGCGGAAGCCGATGCCCACGGCACTGATCCCGACGGTGTGCTCCTCGTGATTGAAGCCGATGCCCGTCCGTCGCACCTCGGCGATTTCGGCGAGCACGGCGTCCAGTCGTTTCGTGCCGGGAAGTTCCTTGCGAACCAGGGCCCGTGCTCGCTCGGGTTCGAGCAGAGCAAGGCAGCATTTGCCGTTGGCCGTATTTGTCAGCGGAAAAATGTCACCGACCGCCGAGACCGCCCGCAGCCTGTGCGTTCCCGTCACCTGATCGAGGAAGAGCACCTCGCTCCCGCGCAGCACGGAGAAGTCCACGGTCTCGCCCGTCGCCTGGGAGAGCGCGACGATGTGGGCGCGCACCTGCTCGACGATGTCGATCTTTCCCGAGCGTGAGAGCGCGTGGATCTCCGGCCCGAGGCGGTAGCCGCCTTCCGGACCTGCGGAAATCACCAGGTCCTCCTCCAGCAGGGCATTGACGATCCTCTGCACGGTCGAGCGCGGGAGACCCACCCGGCCTGCGATCTGCGCAAGGCTTAGGCCGGAACGCACGTTCTTCAGCGACCGCAGGATGGCCGCCGCCCGCGCAATCACCTGGATCCCGCCCCCTTCGCGGATGGCCGCTCCCTCCTCCGTCATCGCCCGCTCCATGGATGTGTATCGCATCACAATACACATGTATCATTCTGTTTGACCACTCCCTTCGTGCGCCATATCCCTGAAGCAACGAAAAAGATCCGCCCTCGCCGAGGGCAAGACGCTGGGAGGCGTTGAATGAGTGTCACGATCCGTGGCATCGAGTTCCAGTCGAATCTTCACAACGACATGGGACTCAAGTTCTATAATCTGTCACACCGCTTCGGTTTCCAGTCTCCGAACTGGCCGTATTTCCAGGATGTGCAGATCGAACGCATCCATTACATGGCAAAATCGGGGGTCCTGACCCAGCGCATCACCACCACGATGCACAACACGACCCATATCGATGCCCCGGCCCACGTGGTGGAAGGCACACCCTTCATCGATGAAGTTCCCTTGCCGCATTTCTTCGGCACCGGGATCGTCGTCTCGATCCCGAAGAAGAAGTGGGAGCCCATCACCTACGAGGATCTTGAAGAGGCCGCCGGGGTACATGTGCGCCCGGGCGACGTGGTCATCGTCAATACCGGCTGGCACAAGCTCTACGACGACAATGCGGAGTATTTCTGCTACGCGCCGGGCTTTGTTGCCTCGGCCGGTGACTGGTTCGTCGAAAAGCGGGTGAAGGTGGTCGGCCACGATACCCAGGCCAATGACCATCCGCTGGCCACCGCCATCGGACCCCACCGCAACGGCCCGCTGCATCCTCACCTTGCCGAAGAATACAAGGCGTGGTCCGGCGGCCGGGACTGGAAGGAGGACCACCCCGAGTGGGAGCCGGTCCACCGCAAGCTCTTCACCAACGGCATTCTCGGCATCGAAAATGTAGGCGGCGATCTCGATGCCGTCACCGGAAAGCGCGTGACCTTCGCCTTCTTCCCCTGGAACTGGGACCGAGGCGACGGCTGCATCATCCGCCTCGTCGCCATTGAAGATCCCCAGCAGGCGTACCGCATCGAGGCGGGCACCCCCCTCTAAGCAGCACCCGACCTGACCTGTTCCGGCATCCAGCCGGGACGGGTCGCACCCTGCAGCAGATGCAGGAGGAGAAGGGCATGACCACACAGCCAATCACAGCCATTGTCGGCGCCGGCCTCATGGGCCATGGCATCGCTCAGGTGTTCGCGGCGCGGGGGTACGAGGTCCGGGTGTTCGACCCGATGCCAGAGGCGCTGGCGTCCCTGCGCTCGCGCATCGGTGCCAATCTCTCCGCACTGGGGCAGGACCCTGCCGCCGCGCAGCGGGTTCTGCCTTGCCAGAAGCTCGCGGATGCCGTTGCCGGCGCTGACCTCGTCATCGAAGCGGCGACCGAGAACCTCGACGCCAAGCGCGCCCTGTTCACCGAAATCGAGGCCGGCGTCCCGGCCGATGCCATTCTCGCCACCAACACCTCCGTCATCCCCATCGGCAGCATCATGGCCGGCCTCGCCCGGCCGGAACGGGCGCTCGGCACCCATTGGTGGAACCCGCCCTATTTGGTCCCGCTGGTCGAGGTGATCGGGACGGAGCGCACGGCGCCGGACATCGTCGCGCGCACCATGGACATCCTCGCCGCAGCGGGAAAGACGCCGGTCCATGTGCGTCGGGACGTGGCGGGCTTCGTCGGGAACCGGCTGCAGCACGCGCTGTGGCGGGAGGCCATCTCCCTCGTGGAAGAGGGCGTCTGCGATGCCGCGACGGTGGACGCGGTGGTCAAGGCCAGCTTCGGGCTGCGCCTCGCAGTCCTCGGGCCGCTGGAGAATGCGGACCTCGTAGGCACCGACCTGACCCTCGCCATCCATGAGACGATCCTGCCCGCGCTCAATCGCGATCCCGCGCCCTCGGCCTATCTGCGCGATCTCGTCGCGCGAGGCCGGCTCGGCATGAAGTCCGGAGAAGGTTTTCGCCGCTGGGAGGCGGGGGATGCCAATCAGCTGCGCGCTGCGCTCGTGCACCATCTGAAGGACGCAGTGCGCAAGGCCGGCCAAGGAGTCCCCGGCCAAGGAGAAGAAGCGTGAAACGGGTCAACAAGGTCATCATCACCTGCGCCATCACCGGGGGGATTCATACCCCCACCATGTCGCCCGCCCTGCCGTTCACGCCCGAGGACATCGCGGCCCAGTCCATCGCCGCCGCGGAGGCCGGCGCGGCCATCCTGCACCTGCACGCCCGAGATCCGAAAGACGGCCGCCCGACGCCGGACCCGAAGGTCTTCATGCAGTTCCTGCCGGTCATCAAGCAGGCGACCGATGCGGTGCTGAACATCACGACCGGCGGGAGCCTGAACATGAGCGTCGAGGACCGCCTCGCCGCCCCGCTGGCGGCGCGCCCGGAAATGTGCTCGCTCAATATGGGCTCCATGAATTTCGGCATCCACCCGCTGGCCGATCGCTACAAGGACTGGCGGTTCGATTGGGAGGAGCCCTACCTTCGAAGCACCGACGACTTCATTTTCCGCAACACCTTCCGTGACATCGAGCGGATTCTGAAGCTCCTCGGCGAGGAGCACGGCACACGCTTCGAGCACGAATGCTACGACGTCGGCCACCTCTACAACCTCGCCCACTTTGTGGACCGGGGGCTCGTCAAACCCCCGTTCTTCGTCCAGACGATATTCGGCATCCTGGGCGGCATCGGTCCCGAAATGGACAACGTGCTGTTCATGAAGCGCACCGCAGACCGTCTGTTCGGTGCGGACTATGTCTGGTCGGTGCTCGCCGCCGGGCGGCACCAGATTCCGGTCGCAACTCAAGCGGCGATGCTGGGAGGAAATGTGCGCGCGGGGCTGGAGGACAGCCTTTTCATCGGCCGCGGACAGCTCGCTGCGAACAATGCCGAGCAAGTGAGGAAAGTCCGCAAGATCCTGGAAGAGCTCGGCCACGAGATCGCGACGCCAAGCGACGCGCGGTCGATGCTCGCCCTCAAGGGAGGTGACCGCGTCGGTTTCTGAAGTGTCGAACAATCATAAAATCTGGGAGGAAGAACATGAAGCAATCCGTGTCGCGCCGGGCGCTCCTGGCCTTGCCCGCGCTCGTCCTCGCTCTTGCAGGAACGGCCGCCGTCGTCGAGGCGGCGGAACCCATCCGCATCGGCGCCATCCTGTCGACCACCGGACCCGGTGCAGGAGCCGGCATCCCGCAGCGCAACGGGCTGCAGCTGGCTGTGAAGCTTGTGAACGAGAAGGGCGGCATCGACGGCCGCCCCGTCCAACTCATCCTGGAGGATGATGGATCGAGCCCGGACGTCGCGGTCACCAAAGCGAACAACCTGATCTTCTCGCAGAAAGTGCAGGCCATCATCGGCCCGACGCTGACAGCCTCCACCCTCGCCGTGGGCGGTGTCGCCGACCCGGCCAAGGTCCCCGTCATGGCCTTCACCGGCCTTGGCGTTCCCATGGAGAAGACCCGGCGCTGCGTGTTCCACATGCTGCCGTCGCAGGACCTCAACGCCCGCGCGCTGCTCGAGGTCGCCACCAAGGCGCTGGGCGCGAAGAAGCTCGGCGTGCTGCATGATTCCGCCTACGGCAACATCGTGATGACGAAGATCCGGGAGGTGAGCCCCGATTATCCGGTGGAGATCGTGGCGGTGGAAAAGTGGGAAGTGGGCGCCACCGACGCCACGACCCAAGCCGCCAAGGTGAAGGCCGCGGCTCCCGATGCCGTCGCCGTCATCGGCAATTCGGCGACGCCCTTCCGCAATGCCCGCCAGATCCGCCTCAACGCGCCGCTCCTCTCGGCTCTCGGCACCGCCACCTATGAGTATGTGAAGGCCATGGGCGATGCGGCGGACAACATCGTCTTCGCCGAATTTCTCGTTGCCGAGGATCCTCTGCCCGGCCAGACCGCGTTCGTGGATGCCTTCCGCAAGGAATACGGGGTGCTGCCGAAGACCATGGAGGCAAGCGCCTGGGATGCCTTCAACGCGGTGGCGGCCGGGCTCGCCAAGGTCGGGCCGGAGGCCCAGCCTGGCGCCCTGTGCGAGGCGATCCGCAGGCCCTTCGATGGCGCCATGGCCCGGTTCGATTTCTCCCAGGAGGACATGACCGGGCTCACGCTCAAAAGTTACGTCTTCTCGAAGCTCGACAAAGGCCAGTTTGTCCGCCTGCCTTTCAAGGCCGGCTCCTGAACCCAAAGTGGGGGAAATCCCTTGGCCTTGATGCTCATCACCCAGGCGCTGCTCGCCGGCGTCACCAACGGCTTCGTCTACGCCCTCGTGGGGCTCGGCATTGCCGTCATCTTCAAGGGTAGCCACGTCATCAACGCCATGCAGGGCGAACTCGCCGTGGTCGGCGCAGCCACGGCCGTGTTTGCGGCTGACATATGGGGCCTTCCGCTCTGGCTGGCCGTCGTGGCCGGCGCGCTCACGGGGATGGCCATCGCCATCCTCGTCGAGCTCGGCCCGATCCGCGCCCTGTTCGCGCGGCGGGCGCGGGAGGAATCCTTCCTCCTGCTCACGGTGGGCCTCGGCTTCACCTTCTCGGCCGGGGTGCTCTATCTGTTCGGACGGGAGGAGCACCTTTTGCCTCCGCTGGGAGACGAGGTGTACGAGGTCTTCGGCGCCATCATCCGTGAACATGCCCTCTGGGTGATCGCCATCTCCGCGGCGCTGATCCTGGCGCTGCGCCTGTTCTACCGGCACACCCACCTGGGGCTCTCCATGATGGCGGCCTCCATCGACCCCGATGGCGCCGCCACCACCGGGATCAATGTCCGCGCCATGCGCACCGCCACCTTCGCGCTGGGCGGCCTGCTGGCGGCGCTGGCGGGCCTCCTCGTCGCCCCGCTCATCGGAGTCGGCTACCAGATGGGGCCGCTGCTCACGCTGAAGGGATTTGCGGCGGCCATCCTCGGCGGCCTTTCCAATCCGCTCGGGGCGCTGGTGGGGGGGCTCGTCATCGGCATCCTCGAGGCGATGTCCATCGTCTTCGTCTCATCCGGGATGAAGGATGCGGTCGCCCTCACCTTGCTCATCGTCATCATGATCTTCGTTCCGGATGGAATCCTCGGCCGCGCCGGCCGCAAGGGAGGCTGAGCCATGGTGCAGAACAAGACCTCCCCGGTCCCGCCCGGCATTGCCGCCGCGCTGCCTGCGCAACAGGTGCAGACCGCCCGCCCGTCGGCGGCCGCCTTGTCCGCCCTCGCACTCGCAGCCGGCCTGTACCTCATCCTGCCGCTGGTCCTGGAGCGCCACGCCGTGGACCTCCTGGTGTTCTGCGGGCTCTATGCCATCGCCGGCGCCGGCGTCGGCTTCCTCCTCGGGCAGGGCGGGATCGTCAATCTCGGTCAGGCTGCATTCTACGGCATCGGCGGCTACGCCAGCGCCTATTGCGCGGCGCGGCTGGGCTGGCCCGCGCCGGCGGGGATCGCCATCGGCATCGTGCTTTCGATGGCTATCGCCGCGCTCATCGGCCGGCCGATCCTGCGGCTGTCGGGTTACTTCCTGGCACTGGCGACCCTCGCCCTCGGAATCATCTGCACCAACATCTATTTCGAGGCGGACTTCATCACCGGCGGCACGCTCGGTGTGCCTGGCGTGCCGAAGCTGGCGATCGGCGGCTTCGTCTTCGACACCCCGGAAAAGTTCTATTACCTGGTCTGGCCCATCGCCTTCGCGATCATCCTTGCCATGCACAATCTGATGGGCAGCCGCATCGGCCTTGCCCTGCAGGCCATGCGCGACGACCCGGATGCGGCCATGGTGATGGCCATCGACAATGCCCGGCTGAAGCTCTGGATCTTCATGCTGTCGAGCGGGCTTGGCGCGCTGTCGGGCAGCCTGTTTGCCCATTATGTGGGGTTCGTGAACGTGGACAGCTTCGGCGTGGACAAATCGATCATGTTCCTGCTCGTCCCGGTCATCGGCGGCGCCTCAGTTCCGGCCGGTGCCATCGTCGGCGCCCTGTTCATCGGCCTCGTGCCGGAATTCCTCAGCGCGCTCGGCGACATCCACCGCGTCCTCTTCGGGCTCGCACTCGTCGCGTCCGTGGTGTTCTTCCCGGACGGCCTGTGGGGCCTCGGCCGCAGCCTGACCGGGCTGGTGAGGCGCAGGTCTGGCGCCGCCCGCGCGGAGACCACGCCATGAACCTTGCGCCCCGCAAAGCCCCCAGCGCGCCAGATGCTCCGCTGCTGGAGCTGAAGGCCATCGCCCACCGCTTCGGCGGCTTCCAGGTGCTCCACGACGTGAGCTTCGCGGCTCCGGCCGTGGGCATTACCGGACTGATGGGCCCCAACGGCTCCGGCAAGACGACCTTGTTCAACATCATCTCCGGCTTTCTCACGCCCACCTCGGGCGCGGTGCTGTTCGACGGCCGGGACATCCGTGCCGAGAGCGTGCGCCGGCGGAGCCTCGACGGCCTGGTGCGCACCTTCCAGACGCCGAAGATATTCGAGCGCCTGACCGTCGCTGAGAATGTGATGGTGGGTGCCTTCAAGTCCGGCCGTTCGGGCTTCTTCGCCGGCCTTGCCGGCCTTCCCTCGGTGCGGCGCGAAATGGCGGACATGCGGGCGCGGGCTTACGAGACTGCGCAGCGTTTCGATCTTGGAGCCGTCTTCAATCGCCCTTCGCCCCTGCTGACGGCCGGCCAGCGGCGCCTGCTGGAGCTCGCGCGGGCCTCTCAGGGCCGGCCCCGGCTCCTGATGCTGGACGAGCCGTCCTCTGGCCTCACCACCACCGAGATCGAGGTCCTCATCACGAAGCTGAAGCTTCTTGCCGAGGAGGGCATCGCCATCCTGCTCGTCTCGCACGACATGGAGTTGATGGGGGTGGCGCAAGCCATCCACGTGCTCAACTTCGGGCGGATCATCGCCTCCGGCACAATGGCGGAGGTCCAGGAGGATGCGGCCGTGCGCGAGGCCTATCTGGGGGTGTGAGATGCTGAGCGTGAAGGGCCTCTGCGCCGGCTACGGCGCGCTGACGATCCTCAAGGGGATCGATCTCAGCATCGGCAAGGGGGAAGTGGTCGGTCTGGTGGGTGCCAACGGTGCCGGCAAGACAACGCTGGTGCGCACGCTGGCGGGTCTCCTGCCCACGCGGGACGGCGAGATCCGCCTGGGCGGCAAGGACATTACACGCATCCCGCCGCATCTGCGCAGCGGGTTCGGTCTCGCCGTGGTGCTTGAGAACCGGAACCTGTTCGGTGAGCTCACGGTGCGGGAAAACCTGGCCCTGGCCGAACGGGCAGGGCGCGGGCGCCGGCGCGTGTTCACCCTGGAGCGGATCGTCGATCTCTTCCCTGCGGTGGGCGAAAAGTTGAATGTGCGATGCGACCTGCTCAGCGGAGGCCAGCAACAGCAGGTCGCCATCGGCCGCGCACTTCTCCTCCAGCCGGACATCATGTTGATGGACGAGCCCTCCACCGGCCTTGCCCCGAAGGTGGTCAAGGACATCCTGGATGTTCTCGGCCGGCTACGCGCCGACGGCATGAGCATCATTCTGGTGGAGCAGAACATCGCCATCGCATCGAGCGCAACCAGCCGGGCCTATGTGATGGCGACCGGACGGGTCGCCCACGAGATCGGCGAAGGCGACTGGCCCCGTTTCATGGCCGACGAGAAGCTGGTGAGCGCCTATCTGGGCCATCATCAGGGGGCGGCCCACCAATGAGGTAGTTGGTCCGCCACGCCATCATCTCCGCAAGCCCGCCCCCCTCCCCGGTGATTGCGGCCCATGGGCCTGTGCCGCTAGTTGTTTAGTCCCGGCATTTGATGGATTGGATTGATGATGAATCTGTCGGGTTCGATTGTCCATCGTTTGCAGATGAATTCGTAGGGCGAGATCCCTTTCAGGGTCTTGAGGCGGCGGGCAAAGTTGTAGGCGGCAACGAAGCTTTGGAGATGGGCTCGAAGCTGTTCGTGGTCGTCGTAGTGGAAGCGTTTGACGGTCGCCTCCTTGATCGTACGGTTCATCCGCTCGACCTGCCCGTTGGTCCAGGGATGCTTTGGCTTTGTCAGCCGGTGTTCGATGCCATGAGCCTGACAGGCGCGATCAAAGGGATGCCCGCGCCACATGGCGGTCGGACCGGAACGGTTCTTCGGCAGGTCGGCGAACTGGATGCCGTTGTCGGTCAGAACGATCTCGATCCTGTAGGGAACGGCGGCCACCAGCGCATCGAGAAAAGCGCGTGCTGTCGCCGTGGTGGCCTTGTCAACGAGTTGGGCAAAGGCGAACTTAGAGGTGCGGTCGATGCCGACATACAGATACAATTTGCCTTCCGCCGTCTGTACCTCGGCGATGTCAATGTGGAAGAAGCCGATCGGGTAGGCCTTGAACTTCCTCTTCGCCGGCTTGTCGCCCGCCACATCGGGAAGCTTTGAGATGCCATGGCGTTGCAGGCATCGGTGAAGCGACGAGCGGGTCAGGTGGGGGATCGTCGCCTGCAGGGCGTAGAGGCAGTCGTCGAGCGGCAACAGGGTGTGCCTGCGGAAGGCGACGACGATCGTCTCCTCCTCTTGGGACAGGACCGTCGACTTGGCGTCCTTCGGACCGGTCGGAAGATCCGCGCAGGAGGTCCGCCTCTTCCATTTGGCGACTGTTTTCTGGTTGATCCCGTAGCGCTTGGCCAGAGCCCTCAGGCTCTCTTGACTATGCTGTATCGCTCGACGGACTGCCTCTGTCGTCGTGGCGCATCACCAACTCCCCCGAAATGGCCTGTCGTCGATCCGGACACGGACGTCGCCAGCCGTCAGCGATGAGCCTTGGGCACGATCGGCACGCCGCGGCTTGATTCAAACCTGCAGGATCTTGTGATCCCGCCGCATGACATCGACGATGAAGTCGATGAGCGCCCGGATCCGCGGCACCGACTGCAGATCCTGGTGAACCACCAGCCACCAGTCGCGGGACAGATTGATTTCCTCCGGTAGGAGACGGACGAGCAGCCGATCCATCTCGCCCATGAAATGGGGCAGCATGACGAGGCCCGCGCCCTCCTGGGCCGCCGCCTGCTGGGCAATCAGGCTGGTGGAGGCGAAGCGGGTGCGCGGCGCCTCGATCACATCTGGCAGCCAGCGCACATGAGGAACGGCGATGAGCTCGTCCACATAGGTGATGAAGGTGTGGGCCGTAAGGTCCCCGATGGTCTGCGGCGTCCCGGCCTGTTCCAGATAGGAGGGCGCGCCATAAAGGCCGACACCGAACTGCCCCACCCGCCGCACCATCAGCCGGCCGCGCTGGGGATTGATCATGTTGATCGAGATGTCGGCTTCCCGCTCCGACAAATTCAGGATGTGCTGAGCATTGACCAGCTGCACCGTCAGATTTGGATGCTGCCGCACGAACTCGCTGAGGCGACCGGCCAGATAGCTGCTGCCGAAGCCCTCCATGGTGGACACCCGCACCACGCCACTCAGGTCACGCGCGGCATCGGTGGCGTCGCGGGCAATGTCATCCCCGTGCTCTTCCATCCGCTGCGCGATGGCGAAGATGCGCTCGCCATCCAAAGTGAGCTGGAGCGTGCGGCCGTTGCGCACCAGCAGCCGGACCCCGATGGAGGCTTCCAGCGCGGCGATGCGGCGGCGGATGGTGGTGGCGTCGACCCTGAGCGAGCGCGCGGCCGGCGCTGTGCCCCGGCCGCGCGCCACTTCCAGGAACGTCTGCAGATCGGTCCAGTCGAACCGCTTCAAGCCGGTCGCCATGGGGCACCCCAAAAAACGGCAAAAACGCCCGATTAGAATGCATAATTATCCATAGAACAGCATATTTGCACGACATATCTTTACTCAACCGAACGGACTCCTGGCCCACTCCACGCGGACCGGACCGGAAGTGAGGATGCTGCCTCGGCGCGCGCCCGTCGCCGCCGGGGGCGCTCATCTACAACACCGCCCCATGAGAGCGGACGACCCAGTCGTCCGCTCATTTTTACTTATCTATACTATACACGACAAAGCTTTTTGTGAATATTTAGACGGATGATGCCAATGATTTTGTCTTTAAGACTCAGATATGCCGAATATAGTGGGCTGCATCACTGGAGACCCTGTCGATGACCCCCTGGCATCCCAGCCGCAGATCCGTTTTGCTTGGCACCGCCGCCGCCGCCACCGCCGGCCTGTTTGCCGCGCCCCGGCGCGTACAGGCGGCAGCGGGTGCACCCATTCGCATCGGGCATCAATGCGATGTGACGGGTGGCCTCGCCAGCTCGGGCTACTGGCACCGCAAGACCATCAACGTGGCGGCCGATTGGTTCAACGCCAATGGCGGCTTCGGTGGCCGGCCCATCGAGATCATCGGCATCGACACCGAGACCAAGGTGGATGTCGGCATCGCCCGCCTGCGCCAGCTGATACAGGATCAGAAGGTGGACTTCATCATCGGCTCGCAGCAAGGCGGCATCGCCCTCGCCAGCACCACAATCGTGCGGGACGAAGGCATCCCCTACATGTCCATGAGCCGCAGCGACGGCGTCACCGAGGGCTCGGGCAATCCCTTCGTCTTCCGGCTGATCGTGAACACCCGCCAGACCGACCTCGCCGCCGCCAAGGCCATGACAGGCATGGTCGGGAAGAAGTGGGCGGTGCTTTATGCAGACTATGTCTGGGGCCAGTCCCACAACGCCGCGTGGAGCGAGGCCATGGCCGCGGCTGGCGGCGAGGTTGTGCAGTCCATCGCCCTGCCGCTGAACAGCAACGACCCCATCTCCTACATCTCCAAGCTCGACCGCTCGGCGGAGGGCATCTTCGTGGCGCTGATCGGCACCGATCTGCCAAAAGCGTTCGTGGCGTTGCCGCAGCTCGGCTTCACCCGCAAGCCCATTGTCACAGCCGACTTCGTCTTTGGCGCCTTCGATCCTCTCAGCAACGGCAAGTATGTGGAAGGCGTTTGGGGCATCGACACCCTGCCGTGGGAACTGGCCGACAAGGACACGCCCTCTCTCAAGGCCTTCCGCGAACGCCTCGGCATCAATGCCAACGGCCGTGAGGTGGGCACCGGCCGCAATGTGGCCATGGGCGAGACCTGGCCGGTCTGGGAAAGCCTCTCGGTGCTGAAACTGGCGGTGGAAGGGGCGAACTGGAAAGGACGTGACGACACCTCCGCCCTCATCAAGTTCATCGAAACCCACCCCAGGCACGCCGAAGGGGATCTGTTCCCGCAGGGTCCGCTCTACCTGCGCCCGCAGGACCACCAGGCGTTTCCGGAAATCGACCTGCTGCAGATCGAACAGGGGCGCATCCGCACCCGCCGCGTGCTGCCGGCCGACGCCGGCCTCTATCCCACCAAGATGAACCTTGCCGCTGGCTGAGGTCATGAGCGCATCCGCCACCACCAGCCAGAGCCCGGGTGGCACCTCGCCCGCGCTTCCGCCCACGCTCCTGGAGATCCGCGAACTGACCAAGTCCTTCGGCGCGCACAGCGTGCTGAAGGGGGTCGATCTCAAGGTAGGCACCAACACGGTGCACGCCATCATCGGCCCCAACGGCGCCGGCAAGACCACCCTGGTGAATGTCATCACCGGGGTGCACCGCCCCTCCGGTGGCGCCATCACCTTCGCCGGCGAGGACGTGACCGACCTGGAGGTCCATCACCGCGCCCGGCGCGGGCTGGCGCGCACCTTCCAGATGACCAACCTGTTCGGCGACCTCACCGCGCAGGAAAACGTGGAGGTGGCGCTGGCAGGCACGCGCCGCCACCGCCTCGCGCGGCTCGATGCCGTGACCCGTGCCGAGGCCGAGGCGACGAGCGCTTCGGGCCTCCTTCAATCGGTGGGCCTTCAATGGGCGGAAGCGGTGAAAGCCGATGTCCTGTCCCATGGCGACCAGCGGCTGCTGGAAGTGGCGGTCGCCCTGGCGGCCTGGCCGCGCCTTTTGCTGCTGGACGAGCCGAGCGCCGGCATGAGCCCGGCGGAGACCCGCGCCTTCATCGGCCTCGTCAACACGCGCCTGCGCGGCAAGGTCACCATCGTCCTCATCGAGCACGACATGGCGGTGGTGATGGGCACCGCAGACCGCATCTGCGTGCTCGCCGACGGCGCCGTGCTCGCCGACGGCGCGCCGCAGGACATCATGCAGAACCCCTTCGTGAGGGAGGCCTATCTTGGCCGCGCTTGAGCTTCGCCGTCTCAATGCCTTCTACGGCAAGGCCCATATCCTCCAGGGCGTGGACCTGGCACTGGAGCCTGGCGGGGTGGTGGGCGTTATCGGCCGCAACGGTGCAGGCAAGACCACGCTCCTGCGCGCCATCATGGGCCTCCAGGCCAAGGTGGAGGGCGAGCTTAAGCTGTTCGGCGCCCCCCTGGCGGGTCTCGCCGCGGATGCCCGGGCACGCGCCGGCCTCGCCCTCATGTCCCAGGACATGCGGGTGTTTCCGGAGCTGACGGTGGAAGAGAATTGCCGCGCCGCCGCCGCCACGGTGCGGGATCCCCTGCCGCTGGAGGAGGTGCTGGAGGTGATCCCGGAGCTGAAGCCCCACTGGCGCCGTGCCGCGGGCCGGCTCAGCGGTGGCCAACAGCAGCTCGTCGCCATCGCCCGCAATCTCACCGTGCGCTGCCGGGTGCTGATGCTCGACGAGCCCACCGAAGGCCTGATGCCCTCCATCGTCACCCGCATCGGCGAAATCGTGCGCCGGCTCGCGGAGAGCCAGGTGGCGGTGCTTCTGGTGGAGCAGAACGTGGAGCTCACCTTCGCCATCTCCACCCGCATCCACATCCTGGAAAAGGGCCGCTTCGTGGCCGAGGGCACGCCGCAGGAGATCGTCTCCGGCGGCCTTCTGGAGCGCTATCTGGGCGTCAACGACGCGCCCCACTGAGCCCTCATCTTCCCCTTTCCCGCGGCTCAGCCGAAGGACGCTGTCTCAAATGGCTTTCGACCAGATTCTCTTCGAGCTCCTGAATGGGGTGATATGGGGGCTGATCCTCTCCATCATAGCCCTCGGGCTCGGCCTCATTTACGGCCTCATGGGCATCATCAACCTGGCCCATGGTTCGCTCTACATGGCGGGGGCCATGTGCGCCGCCCTTCTCATCAACCGCGCCGGGCTCGATTTCTGGCTGGTGCTGCCCATCGCCGCCGTGGCCGTGGGCCTGCTGACCCTGGCCTTAAACACCGCCATCTTCGAGCGCGTGCTGCACCGCGACCCGGCGGTGAGCCTTCTGGCCACGGCCGGCGTGTTCCTGACCCTCGACAATACGGTGCTCGCTCTCGCCGGCGCGGATCCGCAGAGCGTCATGCCGCCCATCTTCGACGTGCTGGAATTCGCCGGTGTCTACTATCCGGTCTACCGTCTGGTCGCGGCGGGCATCGCGCTGTTGACCCTCGTCGCTGTCGCCCTGTTCCTGCACTTCACCCGCTATGGGTTATGGATGCGCGCCGTGCCCCAGGCCCGGGATCTCGCGGCCGTCACCGGCATCCCGATCCTGAAGGTCAATGCCATCACCGCCGCCCTCGCTGGGCTCACGGCGGGCTTGGCGGGGGCCCTTGCCACCCCCATCAGCGGCGCCCATTTCCAGATGGGCCTATCGGTCATCGCCGCCTGCTTCATCGTCGTGGTCATCGGTGGCATGGGCAATCTGTGGGGAGCGGTGGTGGTGGCCATCGCGCTGGGGCTGATCCGCGGTCTCTACAGCACCGTGCTCAGCCCCACCTGGTCCGAGGTCGCAGCCTTCTCGACGCTGCTCTGCGTCATCTACTTCAAGCCCAACGGCATCTTCGGGAGACGCTGACCATGCGCCACAACGCGATCTCCACCCTCGTCAACACCCTCCAGGCGGCCGCCGTTGCGCTGCTGCTCCTGGCACCGCTCCTGGCCGGTGACTACTGGCGGTTCTTCTTCTTTCAGATGGTGGTGATGGCCTATCTCGCCATCGGCTTCGACCTGTCCTACAGCTATGCGCGCATCCTCAGCTTCATGCATGCGCTGTTCTTCGGGCTCGGGGCCTATCTGGCGGTGCCGCTGGTCTCCGCGGCGCCCTGGTCGCTGCCCGTGACCCTCTTCGTCGCCACGGCGGCGGCCGGCCTCGCTGGGCTGGTGAGCGGGGCCGTGCTGGTGCGGATGGAAAACCACAACCCCACCATCGCCACCGTCATCCTGTCCTCCATCGTCCTGCTGGCGGCCAATTCCATGACCGGCGTGACCGGCGGCGAGGACGGCCTCATCGTCCATGCCCGCACCATCGGCTTTCTGGGGATCGAGATCGGCATGGGGCCGACCATGGCGCTCTATTACCTGGCGGCCATTCCCCTGGTCGCCCTGACGGTGGGGCGGCTCCTGCTCCAGCGCACGGAAACCTGGATGCTGGTGCGCGCGGTGGCGCAGAACGAGACGCGTGCGCGCCAGCTCGGCTTCGACGCGCGGGCCTGGCGGCTCATCATGTTCGCGGCGAGCGCGGCCATCGCCGGCCTCGGTGGGGTCTTCTACGCGCTGATGATGCAGCATGTAAGCACGTCGAGCCTGGAGGTCGGCCTCTCTATCAACGCCATCCTCTATTCGGCCATCGGCGGCCTTGGGACCGCATTCGGACCGCTGGTGGGCGTGTTGCTGATCTATCCCATCACCGAAGTAATCTCGCTCTACTTCATCTACGTGCCGATCCTGGTGGGCCTGGTGCTCATCATCGTCTCGCTGTTCTTCGGGCGCGGGGTGATCGGCACCCTGCGCAGCCTGGAAGACCAGCCGGCCCACGCCCGCGCGCCCGACCACCCGGCCCATGATGCCGCCACCACCGCGCCGAGCCGCTGAGCGTCCCGCCCTTGCGCCTCCCTTCAACCCAAGAGGAAGAAATGAACCCGACCATGGACGATGAGGTGCCGATGACTTTCGAGGGCTATGCCCTCAGCCCCCAGAAGGAGATCGTGCGCAAGTTCTACAAGGATATGTGGGACCATGCGGACGTGAGCCTGATTCCCGAAATCTTCCACCCCGACTTCACCTTCCGCGGTTCTCTGGGTCCTACGGTCGTCGGCCATGCGCAGTTCGCGGATTATGTACGCTGGGTCACCGCGTGCCTCGACAATTATACGTCGGACATCTTCGTGATGATCGAGGAAGGCGCGAAGGTCTCCGCCAAGCTGCGCTTTCACGGCATCCATCGCCAGTCCATGTTCGGCCACGCGGCCAGTGGCCGGCATGTGTGGTGGAACGGCGCGCCCATCTTCACTTTCGAGGGGCCTCTCGTGCGCGATCTGTGGGTGCTGGGCGATGTTTATGGCCTCATCAACCGAATTGAGGACAATGCGTTGGCCGAGCCGGAATTTCGGACCGTCGCATAAGCCGCAAGGCGGGCCGGAGGCGTCCATAGCCAGGGAGAAACTGCATGTCGGGCCGTCACGAGCACGACCATGAGCACCATGACCATGACCACCACGAAAGCACCTCGCTGTCCGAGATGGACCTGAGGGTCCGGGCGCTGGAGACGCTGCTGGTGGAGAAGGGCTATGTGGACCCGGCGGCCCTCGATCTCATCATCGAGAGCTACGAGACCCGCATCGGCCCGCACAACGGGGCCCGAGTAGTGGCCACCGCCTGGCTCGATCCTGACTTCATGACCGACCTGCGCCGCGACGCCTCGGCCGCCATCGCCTCCCTCGGCTATGGCGGCCGGCAGGGCGAGACCATGGTGGCGCTAGAGAACACCGACAGCGTGCACAACATGGTCGTGTGCACCTTGTGCTCCTGCTACCCCTGGCCGGTGCTGGGCCTGCCGCCCGCCTGGTACAAAAGCGCCGCCTACCGCTCCCGTGTGGTCATCGACCCGCGCGGCGTGCTGGCGGATTTCGGCGTGAGCCTGCCGGCCGAAAGGGAGATCCGGGTGTGGGATTCAACCGCCGAGGTGCGCTACCTCGTCATCCCACAACGGCCGGCCGGCACCGAGGGCTGGGACCATGACGCGCTCGCGGCCATCGTCACCCGAGATTCCATGATCGGCACCGGCCTCGTCACCCTGCCGGGAGCGGCGGCATGAACGGCGCCCACGATCTCGGCGGCATGGAGGGCTTCGGCCCGGTCACTCCCGACCCCGCGCACGCCCCATTCCATGCCCGGTGGGAGCGCCGCGTGCTCGCCAACACCCTCGCCTGCATGGCCATGGGAGTGTGGAACATCGACGCCATGCGCGCCGGCCGGGAGAACCTGCCGCCGCCCGAATACCTCACCTCCTCTTATTACGAAATCTGGTTTAAGGGCCTCGTCTCCCGCCTCATCCAGGAGGGGCTCGTCACCGCAGCTGAGGTGGAAAGCGGCGTCGCCATGGAGCCGGGCCGGCCGGTGCCCAACGTCTTGACCGCCGACAAGGTGGCGCCTGCGCTCGCGGCCGGCTCACAATACACCCGCGAGCCGGACCGCCCTGTCGCCTTTGCCGTTGGCGCACCGGTCCGCGCCCGCGAGATGAACCCCTCCCACCACACTCGCCTGCCCCGGTACGCGCGCGGCAAGACCGGGGTGATCGAAGCCGTGCGCGGCTTCTTCGTGTTCGCCGATGCCAATGCACAGGGCCTCGGGCCTCAGCCGCAATGGCTCTACACGGTCCGCTTTGCGGGGCGCGAGCTGTGGGGCGCGGACGCCGACCCCACTCTTTCCGTCACCATCGAAGCTTGGGAGAGCTATCTTGAACCCCTCGCCTGATCCCCTCTTCCCCGCCAGAGTGCCGACCGAAGGGCCCATTTTCGAGGAGCCTTGGGAAGCGCGCGTGTTCGCGCTCGCCGTCTCCCTCAGCCGGTCCGGCCTCTTCACCTGGCCGGAATGGACCGAGGCGCTGGTGGCACGCACCAAGGCCTCACCGTGCGGCGAGGCCACCTACGACGTGTGGCTCGACACGCTCGAGGGCCTCCTCATCACCAAGGCCGCCGCAGGCCGCGGCCTCATCGACATGCTGCGCGACGCCTGGCGGGCCGCGGCGAAGGCGACGCCCCACGGGCTGCCCATTACCCTGGCGCCGGAGTTGCTCGCATCCCTGGCACCATCTCGAAGCGAGCGATGATGTCCGACGGCCTGTGCTTCCTCGTCGCCACCGCCTTGGCCGACGGCTACCGCGGCGGGCGGTTCTCGCCGGTGGCGGTCACCGAGGCCCACCTCGCCCGCATCGCCACGCTTGATCCCGTCATCCATGCCTTCACCGAGGTGTTTGTAGACGAGGCGCGGGCGGCGGCTCGGGCCGCCGCCGACCGCTATGCCGCCAATGCCCCGCGCGGGCACCTGGATGCGTTCCCGTCGCGGTAAAGGATCTGATCGAGATCGCAGGCAAGGCCTGCGCGGCCAGTCCTCCGACCAGTCGAACTGGAAGGCCTCGCCTGGCACAAAGGCCAGCGGCACGAAGGTGCCGCGGCCGCTAGTCTGCTGCTCGCGCAGTCGGGCGGCCTTCCAGTCCCGGGCGAAGGCCGCCACCCATCGAGTTCGAACGGCAGCACAAAGCGACCCCCGAAGGCGTCTAGAAAACTCGGGGCGGTTCAGGACGATCGGCTGCGCAATCCCGACCAGCTCCGCCGATCGACCGTTGCTTACCCCGCGCATCAGCGCCAAACTCACCCGAGGACTCCGCCTCAGCTGGATGAGAGACGGGGCTCACAGCACCGGAACCGCCGCACCTTCAGCTTCCTCGCGGCGGTGGGTCTGACCCATCAACACATAGGCGGTGGGCACCACATAGAGGGTGAACAGCGTTCCGATGGCGAGGCCGGTGGCGATGACGAGGCCAAGGTTGAAGCGCGAGGCGGCGCCCGCGCCGGACGCGAAGATCAGCGGTACGACGCCGAGCACCATAGCCGCCGTCGTCATCAGGATCGGCCGCAGGCGGAGTGTGGCGGCCTCGATGATGGCCTCGCGCTTGGATTTGCCCTCGAGTTGCAACTCGTTCGCCACCTCCAGCATCAGAATGCCGTGCTTGCTGATGAGCCCCATGAGAGTGGTGAGCCCTACCTGGGTATAGATGTTGATGCTCGCTCCGCCGATGCCGACGCTGATGAACAGCAGCGCGCCGGCGAGCGACATGGGCACCGACAGTAGGATCACCACCGGGTCCCGAAAGCTGTTGAACAGGGCGGCCAGCGACAGGAAGATCACGATCAGCGCAAACGCGAACGTCGTAACGAACCCGCCGCTCTCCTGCACATATTGTCGCGAGGCACCGCCGAAATCGAGCGTATAGCCCGTGGGCAGGGTGCGCTTGGCGAGATCCTTCAGCGCCGTGATGGCATCACCCGTGGTAATCCCGGGTGCAACTACGCCGGCAATCGTAGCCGCGTTCACCTGCTGGAAGTGGTTGAGGGATTCCGGCACGGTCTTGGTCTCGATGCGTGCCACTGTCGACAGCGGAATCATGGTCCCGTCGCTCATGCGCATGTAATAGTCGAGCACCTGGTCCGTATTGAGCCGGGCCTCCTGTTTCACCTGCGGGATGACCTTGTAGGACCGCCCGTCCAGACTGAAATAGTTCACATAGCCGCCGCCCAGCAGCGAGGAGAGGGCGCCGCCCACGTCGCTCATGGAGAGGCCGAGGAGCGAGGTCTTCTCCCGGTCGATGACGATGGAGGCCTGCGGCTGGTCGATCTTGAGATCGTTGTTGAGGAAGATGAACAGGCCGGTGTCCAGCGCCTCCTGCATGAACTTCGCGGCCACCTCGTTGAGCTTGTCGAACCCATCCGAGGTGCCGATCACGATCTGCATGGGCAAGCCATTGGAGCCGGGTAGAGGCGAGGTCTGGAACGCAACGATCTTCTGGCCGGCGATGGCGTTCAGTTCCTGCTGGATCATCGGCTGGAGGGTCTTGGTGGTCGCCTTGCGTTCGTCCCAGGGCTTCAGCACCCAGCCGGCGATACTGGTGCCGGTGCTCTCCACCTGGAATACCGTCTCGGTCTCAGGGTGCTTGGCGAAGGTCTCGTAGGTCTGCCGATTGTAGAGCAACTTCTGCTGCAGTGTCGCATTGGGGGCGGAAATGCTCTGGGCGAGGATGATGCCCTGGTCTTCTTCAGGGGCCAGCTCGCTCTGCGCCGTACCGTATAGCCAGTAGACGCTGCACAGCACGAGGCCGGCGAACACGGCGGTGACGGGCATGTAGTTGAGCGCGCCCCTGAGCGAGCGAGAATAGGCGGCGGTGACAGCGCCCATCACCCGGTCCACTGCCAGCACCATGCGGGATTCCAGATCCCCGCCCGCATGGTCCACCGGCTTCAGCATGTAGGCGGACATCATCGGCGTCAGCGTCAGCGCCACCACGGCTGAGATCGTCACCGCCCCCACCAGCGTGAAGGCGAATTCAGTGAACAGCGCACCCGTGAGCCCGCCCTGGAAGCCGATGGGCACATAGACCGCGATCAGCACCACGGTCATGGCGATGATCGGATTGGCGAGCTGCCGGGCCGAGGCGAAGGCGGCCTGAAGCGCGCTCATCCCCTCTTCCATGTGGTGGTTGACGCTCTCCACCACGATGATGGCGTCGTCCACCACGAGGCCGATGGCAAGCACGAGGGCGAGCAGCGTGAGCAGATTGATGCTGAAGCCGAAGGCCAGCATCATCAGGAAGGTGCCGATCAGCGACAGTGGGATCGCGATGACGGGAATGAGCACCGAGCGCCAGGAGCCGAGGAAGGCGAACACCACCAGGGTCACGATGGCGAGCGCCTCCACCAGCGTGTGGATCACCTCCTCGATGGAGGAATTCACGAAGGCAGAGGAATCGTAGATCACACCCATGGAAAGCCCAGTGGGTAGCTGGCTCTCGATGTCCGGCAGCACCGCGCGCACGCCCTTGATGACATCGAGCAGATTGGCGGTGGGAGCGATCTGGATGCCGATATAGACAGACTCCCGCCCGTCGAACATGGTGGCGGACTCATAGTCGTCGGCGCCGAGGGTGACGTTGGCCACGTCCTTCAGACGCACGATGGCGCCGTTCGCCTCCTTGACGATGAGGTTCCTGAACTCCTCCACATTGTGCAGGCTGGTGGAGGCGGTCAGGTTCACCTGCACCATCTGGCCCTTGGTGTTGCCGAGGCTCGCAATGTAGTCGTTGCGGGTGAGTGCGGTGGAGACCTCCGAGGCGGTCACGCCATAGGCCGCAAGACGGATGGGATCGAGCCAGGCGCGCATGGCGAAAGTCTTGCTGCCAAGCAGTTCCGCCGTCTGCACCCCCTGCACCGCCTGCAGCTTCGGTTGCACCACGCGGATCAGGTAATCGGTGATCTGGTTGCCGGCGATGGCGTCGCTGCGGAACCCGATATACATGGCATCGATGGTCTGCCCCACCTTCACCGTCAGCACCGGCTGCTGAGTGCCGGAGGGCAACTGGTTGAGCACCGAGTTGACCTTGGTGTTGATCTCGGTGAGCGCCTTGCCGGTGTCGTAGTTGAGCCGCAGGTTGGCGGTGATGGTACTGGTGCCGGTGGTGCTGGTGGAGGTCATGTAGTCGATGCCGTTCGCCTGGGCGATGGCATTTTCCAGCGGCGTCGTGATGAAGCCCGCCACCACGTCCGGATCGGCGCCGGGATAGGTGGTCGAGACGGTCACGATGGCATTCTGCGTGCGCGGATATTGCAGGATGGGCATGGAGCTCATGGCGCGCAGGCCCAGCACCAGGATCATCAGGCTGACCACGATCGCCAGCACCGGCCGGCGGATGAAGATGTCGGTGAAGGATGACACGGGCGCCTCCGTTCAGCGATCGACGATGGAGGGAGCGGGGTCGTTGGCCGGCAGCACCGCATTGTTCACGCTGACCAGGGACCCGTTGTGCAGCTTCATCTGCCCGGCGGCGACGATCTGGTCGCCCGCCTTGATGCCCGAGAGGATGGCGATCTGGTCGCCACGCGTCGCGCCCGTCTTCACGAATACCTGACGCGCGGCGAGGCCCGTGGCCGACCCCTCCTTCTTCTCCACGACGAAGACGATGTCACCGTAGGGATTGGCCATGATGGCCGTCTGCGGCACGGTGACGAACGCGTCCGGTGTTCCCACAGCGACCTCGACAGTGGCGAACATGCCGGGGGTGAGGCGGTGGTCGTCGTTCCTGAACTCGGCGCGCAGTTGCACGTTGCGCGAGGTGACGTCCACCTTGGGGCTGATGGCCGTCACCGTGCCCTCGAATGCCTGGCCGGGATAGGTGTCCACGGTGGCCTTCACCGTCTGCCCGGCCTTCACCTCAGCGAGGGCCTGCTGCGGCAGGTAGAAGTCGATGAAGATGGGGTTGAGGGACTGGAGCGTCACCACGGTCGTGCCCGCGCTCACATACTGGCCGAGATCGACGGAGCGAATGCCGAGGCGGCCGGAGAAGGGCGCCTTTAGGGTCTTCTTGTCCACCACCGCCTGCTGCTCGGCCACTTGGGCCAGCGCCTTCTTGAGGTTCGCTGTGTCGCTGTCGATGGTCGCCTGGCTCACCGCGTGGATCTTCAACTGCTCCTGATCGCGATTGAGGATGATGGCGCTGACATCCGCAGTCGCCTTCAGGGCGGCGAGATTGGCCACCTCCTGCTCGTCGCGCAGTTGGAGCAGCACCTGTCCCTCGCGCACCTCGTCACCGGACTTGAAATTGATCTTCGCGACCGTGCCGGAGCTCTCAAGCGCCAGATCTGCGCCCGCCTCTGCGCGCACGCTGCCCACCGCCTTGACGGTGGACTGCCAGGGCGAGAGGGCAGCTACCGTGGTGGCGACGGTCTGTGGCGGGTCGCGCAGTGAGGCCAGCGCCTGCTTGATCATGCTCGCCTTGAAGAGCTGGAAGCCGTACAGCGCCCCGAACACTAGGGCGACGGCGGCCAGCATGATGATCATTCGTTTCTTCATCTGACGTCTCTTCTTGCGGCTGCGGCGCAGGGGTCGTTTTGAGGGCGCACCCGGGAGGGGGGCTTTGCAGCCCGCTCAGTGGTCCTGGAAATAACCGGCGTTGGTGCGGGGCTCGGCCTGCGCCGTCTGATCCACACGGTTCCACCAGCCGCCCCCCAGGGCCTGGAAGAGCGCCGCCGTATCGGTGAAGCGGGCGGCCTGCGCCTTCACCCGCGCCACCACCGCCTGCTGGAAGTTCTGCTCGGCGGTGAGCACCGAGGGATAGGTCACCGCGCCGGCGAGATACTGGGTGCGGGAGATCTTCACGCTCTCCTGCGCGGCCTTTTCGTAGGCGAGCTGGGCCTTCAGCGTGCTGGCATCGGCCTCGATGGCGCGCAGCGAATCCGCCACGTCGCGGAAGGCGGTGATGACCGTGCTCTTGTACTGGGCCAACGCCTGCTCGTTGCTGGCGACGGCGGATTCCTTGTCGTGATAGAGCGTCCCGCCGTCGAATACCGTCTGTGCGACGCTGCCCGCGATGCTCCAGGCGGCGGTGCCCGGCGAGAACAGGCTGTCGGGGGTGAGGCCGGCCCGGCCGTAGCTGCCGGTGAGCTGAACCTGCGGCAGCATGTTGGCCACGTTGACGCCCACCGTGGCGGTGGCCTTGTGCAGGCTCGCCTCCGCCGCGCCGATATCGGGCCGCTGCCGCACCAGGGCGGACGGCACGCTCACCGGCAGGTCGCGGGGCAGGGTGAGGCTGGCGAGGGTCACGTGCTCGCCCCGGTCCTCGCTGGGCAGCCGGCCGAGATAGGCCATCAGCTGGTTGCGTTGCTGGGCGAGCTGCTTCTGCAGCGGCGGCAGGGTCGCCTGGGTCTGGGCGAGGTTCGACTGCTGGGATAGCACGTCGGATTGGGCCACCGCGCCCAGCTCGAACTGGCGCTGGACCAGCTTGAGCTGTTCCTGCTCGGACTTGATGATGTCGTTGGTCGCCTCGATCTGCGCGCGCAGGGAGGCGTCGGTGATGGCGGCCGTGACCACGTTTGAGGTGAGGCTGAGATAGGTCGCCTCCAGCTGAAAGCGCTGGTAGTCCGCCTGCGCCTCCAGCGCCTCCACCTGCCGGCGGGTGCCCCCCCATACGTCGAGCACATAGCTGACGCTGACCGAGGCATTGTAGAGATTGTAGGGGCTGGTGTTGCCGCTCTCGCCCTGGTTCGCCAGCGAGGTGACCTGCCGCGTGGCGCTGCCGTTTGCCGACACCTGCGGAAACAGGCTGCCCTCTCCTGCCAGCGCGTTTTCGCGCGCCGCCCGAAGCGCAGCCTGAGCGGCGGCGATGTCCGGATGGTTGCGGATCGCTTCCGCCACGAACGCATCGATCTGCTTGTTGCGGAACACCCGCCACCATTCGCCGGGCAGATCTCGGCCACGGAGAAAGACCTGGCTGCTACCGCCATGGACATTGGCGGACGTCGTGGGCAGGGGCGTGCCTTCGGGCAGGTAGCCGTTGACGCGTGGCGCATCGGGCGCCGCGAAGTCCGGCCCCACCGTGCAGCCGTTCATGAGCAGCAGGGAAGCTGCGAAGACGCCCCCCTTGAGGCGGGGGGCGAGCCGGGAGAGGGCAGACAGGTCTCGCATGTTTGAAGGCACCCGCATACAGCCGATCTGAACCGAACCGTTCAGTTCGGCAAACGAGTAGGGCCAGATAAATCGAGAGTCAATATGGACTGAACCGTACAGTTCGATTAAGTTGAAGGCATGTCGGAATGCAACGCTTCATCCCTTGAGCCGCAAGACTCCAGCAGCCTCAGACCCAAGGCCCGCGAGGCCCTCAAGGCGGCCCGAGCCGTGTTCCTGGAGGCGGGCTACGACGGCGCCACCATGGATGCGATCGCGCGCGCCGGGGCGTTGTCCAAGGCCACGCTGTATGCGCACTTCCCCGGCAAGGCCGCCCTCTTCGAGGAGCTGATCCGGGTTGAGTGCCGGGCGGTCAACGCCGGCCTTTACAGGCCGGCCCCGGAGAGCGCCTTCGTCTCGAAGGAGCTGCACAAGGTGGCGACCAACTATCGTCGCATCTTCGCGCATCGGGAGGGCCTCGACATCTTCCGCATCCTGATCCCGGTCGCGCCCCGCTTTCCCCGTCTCGCTCAGGTTTTTTATGATGAAGGGCCAGGTGCCGCGATCCGTCAGATCGCGGCCTATCTCGGCGCGCTGAGCGACACCGGCCGCCTGCGGATTCCCGATGGCGAACTGGCGGCGCACCAGTTTCTCGCGTTGGTCACCGAAGACATCAAGCTGAGCGGAGCCCTGGGTTTCCCTTCCCCAAGCAGTGGCGCGGCCGATCGCCTGATCGAGACCGGCATCGCGATGTTCCTCGACTTCTACAAGGCGGAGCCGAAGCCTTGAACGGCAGGAATATGTATGGGTGGAATGGGCGCCTGCTTGCGAATAGGGGCAAGCCGGTTTCGAAGCGCCGCAGGAGGAAGAAACAGCCTTGCGCAAGGATGCTCTGGAAAACAGAAGGCGCCTGATCGAAGCAGCGCGGACCATCATGCGCGAGCGGGGACATGATGTTCCGCTCGAATTGATCGCGGAACCCGCCGGGATTACACGGGGAGCGCTTTATCGCAACTTTGTTGATCGCGCCGATCTGTTCAAGGCTGTCCTTGATGATGAGATCTCTGCCCTGAAGGATGAAATCCAATCGGATGGCTCCCTGGGCATCTTCATTGTCATGCGCCAGCTGATCGAAGTGAGCGACCTCTATCACGCCTTCGCCTCATCCTTGCAGGACACCGCCGACCCCGCCGAGGCCTGCTCGCCGGCCGACCTGCTGCGAGATGGATCATCACCTGGCGGGCGACGAGACCGGCAACAGCCGCAACGGCTATGGACGGAAGACGGTCACCACCGAGACCGGCCGGATCGAGCTGGAGATCCCGCGGGACCGGCAGGCGACGTTCGATCCCCAGCTCATCGCCAAGTACCAGCGGCGCTTCCCCGGCTTCGACGACAAGGTCGTGTCCATGTATGCCCGCGGCATGAGCGCCCGGGAGATCGTCGGGCACCTGCGCGAGCTCTACGGCATCGAGGTTTCTCCCGACTGTGTTTCGGCATGGAATATTGGGTCTGACGCATGTCTGGTGATCGGAGGGGTCAGGCGGCGCCGATGAGGCGGGCTTCGAGGAGATCGAGCTTGGCGCGTCCGTACATCTGGCGCTTGACCAGCTTGAGCCTGTTGACCTGCCCTTCTGTTTGGCCGTTGGACCATGGCTCGCGAATGGAGGCAAGGACCGCCTCGCGATCCTTGAGAATGCCGCGGGCAAATGCGTGCAGAAGACTCTCTTGTGCTGCCGCGATCCAGGCGTCCAGGCCGGCGGCAGCCTTGGTCCTGACCATATGGTGGAACCGCATGATGAGCTTGCGGGCCGCATCGAGGTCCGGCACGCCAGCCTCGATGGCGGCGACGGTCACGGTCGCAGCTCTACCGAGGTGATCACGACCGGTTGTCATCAGGTGGGCGATCATCCTGGCAGATGGGATTTTTTGCATACCCTGATGACTGACCTGTTCGGCCCGTCTGCGCCGGGTGGCCCATTCCGTCACCACACGCAAGGAACCGCCAAACCCACGGAGCTGTAAATGGCGCCATAGCTCGGCGCCGTTCCTGCAGCCACCGGTCCAGGCTTCATCGAGAACGGGCAAAAAGGGCTCCAGGGTGCTGGCATTTGTGAAGAAGAGATCGGTCCGCATACCCCGAACCACCTTGCGGACCAGGCCACGGCTATGCCCCAGACGGCGCACGATATCTTTGATCGACACACCCTCCCGGTGCAGGGCGAGAATGGCGGCGTTGTCGTCCTCGCGCCGCAGGTAGCCATCATATTGAAGGCGCTCGGCGGCGGTCAGCAGCCTGGGACTGATGGTGGTCGCGCCAATCGTGCCCCGGATGGCCCGCATGGACTTGCGCACGACGTCGAGAAAGGCCGCGCTGGCATTTTCGATAAGGTGCCAGCGGTCGGCAACCTGGAGCGCATCCGGTAAGGCCTGTGTACCAGCCTCGCCGTATCCGGCGCCGCGATCGCGCGATAGCACCCGGATGGTGGGATGCCGCGCCAGGAATGCCTTGACCGTTGCGGCGTCACGATCCGGCAACAGCTTGACGACCCGGTGCCGCTCCAGATCACAAACGATGGTGCCATATCGATGGTTGCGCCGAAACGCCCAGTCATCGACCCCCACGATCACTAACGCCTCAGTGGGGCTTTGGGCGTGACGGCGCACAACCCGCAAAAGGGTATCATTGCTGACGGGCAGCATCAGCCTCCTGGCAAAGTTGGCCGCGGGCCGCCCGCCGAGAGCGAGACCGAGATGACGAACCAGCACTTCGAGACGTGTTGTCCGGCGCGCCCGCATCCCGAACAGTCCCTCTCCGAAGCGTTCCGCGAAGATCCGTTGCTGACAACGGGATGCTGTGCAGACAAAGCGCCGAGTGGTAATACGCAGTTCCAGGCGCCGCCCGCTACAGGGCAGATCTGAAACAGTACGGATGTAGCGGCTATGAATGCGCCTCGATGGCGCCGAGCATCGCGGACAAGAGCGGCTCGCGGCGGCGGCCCTGGCATGTACGATGAGGGTGCCACCCGCCTCCGTGACCTGCTCGGTCACCAGATCGGGTGGGATTAGATTGGACAGGCGAAGCTCGGGCCACATGGCGCTGATTCTCCATCGAGATCCGCACCACTTCGGTCCCAAACATCATCAAAAGTGAGTCAGACCCGATAGCGCCGCCCGCCGGCGGGGATCTCGTACATGCCGGTCTCGACGCCATCGGCATCGACCACGGCGCGGACGTTGAGGCCCTGGAGCAGACCGCGTCGGGCGATGTCCTCGGCGAGTTCCTCGATGGAAATGCCCGCCTTCACCCGGCGCACGTTGGACTGGCTCAGCACCAGCTTGTTGAAGGGGATGTCCCGCGAGGACGAAAGGGTGATCTTCTGAACGGCCGTGGCCATGGGACGTTGCTCCACGACGGGCAGCCGGAGAACCTCTCTCTGACCTCCAACCCGTCACGAAACACGGCGCCGCCCTCTTCCTCGAAGGGCAGCGCCGTAGAACCGACAATCCAGAAAGCTGGGACGCCGTACGGCCGGAGACACGGCATTCCGTATCTCCGGCACTGCGGATCTCAGGTAGCCCGGTCGAGGAGCTTCTTCGCCCTCGCCTCCAGATCGAGGCGGGCGTCCTGGTGCGGCTTGTCCCGCGCCACCGCGGTGATGCCCTGCACGAAGTCGAAGATGCTCTCGGGTTTCCGGCCCTCCTCGGCGAGCACGGTGTCGATCACCTTCTGCGTCTCGGCCTTGGAAAATCCCTTGCGGCGGAGGAACTCGGTGCGGTCCTCGTCGGTGCGGGCCGCGATGCGCTCGCGGGCCGCCCTGATGCCGTTGATGAAGGGCATGGGCGAGGAATTGGCGAAGCGCTCAAGGGCGGGCGCTGCCTGATGGGCGAAACGGGAGGCAGCGTATTTTGAGTGGCGGATGGTGATCTCCTCGAAATCCTCCACGCCCCAGAGGTTGCGGTTCTGACAGACGGCCCGCAGATAGAAGCTGGCGATCCCCAGCGCCTTCGCCCCCACCTCTGAGTTCCAGCAATAAAAGCCCCGAAAGAACAGGTCGGGCGAGCCATCCGGGAGCCGCCCGGCCTCGATGGGGTTGAGGTCGTCCACCAGGAACAGGAAGACGTCTCGGTCCGAGGCGTAGAGCGTGGTCGTGTCCTTCGCGATGTCGACGCGGGGATTGTAGATGCCAGTCGACCAATCGAGCACGCCCGGCACCTTCCAGCGGGTGTCGCCGGTACCATTGCCCGCGATCCGGCGCACGGCATCCACCAGCTCATGATCGTAGATGCGGCCGTATTCGGGACCGGTGACGGCCCGGAGCTCGACGCGGCCATCCTCCACCTCCAGCGTCTTGACCTGCTCGGCGCGGTGCGTCAGCAGGCCGTGCTGCAGGTTGATGCTGGCGAGCGACGCGGGAAGCTGGCGCAGATAGGACGCCGGTGCCCCAATGAGGCTGGCGAGCTGGCCGAAGCTCCAATGGGTGGGCGCCACGGGAGCCTCCGCCCCCGGTAGAGCGAGCGTGATCCGGTCCGGCGCCTCTCGCCGCGCCTCGACGCGGATCGACGCGCTCTCGACGGTTCGCGTCCGGCTCCGGTCGGAGCGGCGGCGCACGGCGCCATACAGCTCAGACAGGGACAGGTAGCGCTCGTCCGCCGGGCGGGAGAACCACTCCGACGACACCCGTCCGTTCCGCTCGCCGCGGCTCGCATCCACCTTGTATCCGCCGGCCACTGCCCGGCTCGCGTCAAAAACCTGAACATCAGTCATGGGATCAAACTCCATGACGGGCGCCGGAAGCCTCTCTCCCGGCCTTCACACGTCACAGAAATCTGGTCCAACCTCTCACTCTCGGTAGGCGAAAGGACCTCCCGTACGCGGGAGAGGTGGTCTGCCGGACAGCCGCACGGCTTTTCCGCGCTTTCGCTGACCGGTCGGGCAGGGGGGTCGCCTACGCTGGAGCGCGCCACGGCTTTCCCTGCCGCGCTTACCGCCAGCTTACCGATATGACTGAGCCGTTGCCGGTAAGCAGAAAACGCCCCGAAGGACGCTTGCTAAGAATTTGATTTTCTTGGGAAAATTTTGAGCGAAGCGGGACTATTACTGCCAGTCCCGGCGCGGCAACCGCCTGTTCGAGCTTGGCCTGTCGCAGGTGGCGCTCGCTTTGTGCGCCGCCGCGTCCAAGACCGACCAGGCCGCGCACTCGCAGATCCTCGCCGAGCAAGGGCGCGACGGCTTCCTCGCTGCCTGGCTGCGCCATCGGGGACTGAGTTGGGCCGCCGACCTCATCCCCACCCTCGACAATCTGGAGCCACGCTCATGATCCGCTCGATGCGGCGGGCAGCGCTCGTCGCCGCGCCGCTTCTCCTGTGCGCGCTGGCGCCGGCGGCCGCGCAATATGTGGTCTACGACCCCTCGAATTATGCCCAGAACCTCCTCCAGGCGGCGCGCGCCCTGCAGCAGGTCACCAACCAGATCACCTCGCTGCAGAACGAGGCGCAGATGCTGATCACCAGGCCCGCAACCTCGCGAGCCTGCCATACTCCTCCCTCAGCGCGCTGCAGCAGTCGGCCCAGCGCACGCAGCAGTTGCTCGGGCAGGCCCAAGATCGCCTATGACGTCGGCGCCATCGACCGGGCGTTCCAGGGCCAGTACGGCTCGGTCTCCCTGAGCAGTTCGGATGCCGCCCTCGTCACCCAGGCCAGGACCCGCTTGGAGACCACGGTCGCCGGCCTCCAGGATGCGCTGCGGGTGGCCTTTCGGCGGCGACCAATTGCGCGCCGGGGAACACGGCCCTAGGCGCCTGGCTTGCAGACCATCGAAGAGCCCGCAAGCAATCACTCATTGATCGGTGAAGGCAGGCGAAGCAGTCGAGCGAGCTTCCGGCGACCTTCGACGAAATCGCCACCGGCGATTGCTGCGCCACGCTGCTTCATGGCCTTTCGGTGCAGGCACGCGACGGAGTCAGCCGACGGCGGCTCGATGCGATGGTGAGTGTCATACTTCACGCGTTCGACACCATGGCGGAAGGGAACGCGGAGCCGCCATCTCCAAGTAGGCGGTGACGTCTGGGGATACGCTCAATACGGACTAAAGTCGCGCTACGTTCCCTTTATGATTGACGTCGACCTCCACGGATGCGGATATTGCGCCGTAGCGCGGATGCTGGCGGGTAGCAACACTCACAGCCGGCCGGATCGCTCAGGACGTGAGCGGTCAGGCCGGAAGAGAGCTTTGTCTTCGGGCGCCGACGGCTGCGACGGCGCCTGGCTTTTCGGATGGCGGCGACTAGCGGACGACGCAGCTTGCATGTCTACGGCCGCCGCTCGGCGCTCGTCAGAACTTCGCCGTCATGCCAGTGGCCACGGCGTTCATCATACAGCTGTTCGTGCTCACGCCGTGCAGCGTGCAGACATAAGGCGCCGAATCCGCCGGATTGCCGTATTGGTTCTGCCAGTAGCGGTAGGCGACCCACACATCCAGCGTATGGGAGCGCACTTCCCCGAACATGGCCTTGCCCGCGTCGAAGATCAGACGGACCGGCTCCGCATTGACTTCGACCTGATACCCCTTGGATCCGGTGATATACGCCGGCAGCCCGTTCCACGGCCCCTTGGGGCCGTAGATGCCCGCCCGGCCGCTGATCGAAAAATACCTCACGGACTCAGGCAGAAACCCGAGCGGAAGGTAATAGTTCAGTTCGAAGGCCCATGTATTTTTGTAGTTGATGGTGCCGTCCGAATTGCAATTCGGAGCCGCCGCCGCAAAGGGACCTCCGCACTGAGTGAACCCGTTATGCCCTGTCTCGAATTTAAACAGGGGGGCGACGTTCAGATATCCCCCATACGGCAGGTTGAAGGCGAACTGGATGCCGGCGACCAACATCCGTTTCGCCGACGCGTAGTAGGTATTCTGGCTGTCGAAATCGAGGCCCACCTCAAGCGATACATCCTTCAGTGGGCCGACATGGAACATGTTCGTATTGAAAATCTCATTGAAGCCCAGGGTACTCCGCAACAGGCCGTAAAAATCGCTCCCTCCAGCGCAATCGGCGTAAACGACTGCGCTGCCCGTGAAAATCTGCCCCGCATTCGTGCAGGGGCCGGCGGGATCGCTCGAAGTTGACTGAAACAGGCCCGCATAGAAGAAATTGGTTCCAAACTTCCATGTGCTGAAGTGCGTGTACTCCAAGGCGTACATGTCCGTCGTGCCGGTGATCTGGCCGTTTGGATGTACGGTATAGTTCCCTGCGTCCGTCGCCCCAAATATGTACGATATGCTGATTCTGTTATCGAGGTAATCGAACAGCTGATCTGCCGCTTCTGTCCTTCCGAGAAAGGTCAAAAGCGTGAATGCAACACCGGCACATGTCTTAAGTAGGGAGTTCATTGGCTTATCCTCTGGAGTTTTGTGTTTTTGAGGTTTGGCGTGCGCGCCCGGTTATGGGGCGCGCATCGCGGGACTTCGTCAGACGGACGTCACGGCTTGACGAGCTTCGGCCGGTCACCGCTGAAATCGATCCACGGATTGGTGCCAAGCACATCGGCGCCGGCCACGCTGGGATCGTCGTAGCGCATGACGAAATGCTGCGGGCCGTGGGCGTGGGCCACCGTCAGGCCGCTGGGGGCGCTGAGGAAAGCCGCGTGTGGCACGAGCCCGGAATAGCTCAGCCGCAGGGCATTCCCGCCGCCATCCACGGGACCCACCGTGAGTTTCACGATCTCGCCGCTGGTCAGCCGGAAGAACCAGGTCCAGGGGCCGCCGGATACAACGGTCATCACCTCGTCGATGCCCAATCCGTCGTCGGATGTGTTGACGTGGAGCTTGGCGTATTTGGCCTGGAGCGCGTACAGGATGTTCGCGGGGATGGCCTTCATGTCGAAGACCTTGGGATACGGCGTATCGCCGATCTCCGAGGTCGAGAGATAGCCGCCGCGGTGCGCCTCGGGCTGGCGCCCCGCGGTGGCGATCTCCTGCAGGAGCTGCCCGCGGTGCATCGCGAAGAGCGCGCTGATCCGCCCGGTTTCATCGGCGGAAATGGCGCGAGTCCTGGACGCTTCGAGGATGGGGCGCGCTTCCGGAGGAATGGGAACTTCGCTGACATGGACGCCGATCTGCCGCAGGACCCGGTTCGTGTTTTCAATCCCTGTTTCGGCGGGGCTGCCGTCGAGATGGGAAAGCTTCACGGTGTTTCCGACCGCACCCGCGTGCGCGGCGAGAGGCATCACGGCGATCGAGGCGATCGTCGCGGTTGCAAATAGTGTGTTTACGGCGAAGGTGATGAACTGGAACATCATTGGATTTTCTCCTTTCACTTGTTTTGGTCATGCTTAATCCTCCTGGAGGATCGTGGTTGCGCGGGGTGTGACGCCGCAATTCCGGCGAACCAAGCGGTCCGCCGGGAGCGATGTTTCTCAGCGCGAAATGATCGGATGCCGCAGCCACTCGTGGATCAAAGGCTAGTGGTTCGACCGCGACAGACGAGTTCCATCTGTCGTGGTCGAACCACTAGCGCGGGTGGGCGGCGTGCCAGTGGCGCGCGATGTCCGCGCGGGTCGTGATCCAGACGCGCGGCTTCTCCGCCACCCGGTCGAGAAACCGCGCCAATGCGGCGGTCCTGCCCGGGCGGCCGGCGATCCGGCAATGCAGTCCCACGGACATCATCTTCGGAGCGCCCCTTCGGCCTTCCTCATAGAGAAAATCGAAGCTGTCCTGCAGGTAAGAGAGAAACTGGTCTCCCGAATTGAAGCCCTGCGGCGAGACAAAGCGCATGTCGTTCGCGTCGAGACTGTAGGGCACGATCAGGTGGCGCTTGTCGTTCCTCTCCACAAAGTAGGGGAGATCGTCGCAATAGGAGTCCGACGAATACAGAAGACCGCCGTGGTCCATCACGATGTCGAGGGTCTGCTCCGAGATGCGCCCCGTGTACCAGCCGAGCGGGAGAGTGCCCGTCACCTGGCGGTGAAGGTCGAGCGCGGCCTTGAAATGCGCCTCCTCCTCGGCACGGGCGAAGTCCTTGTAGTCGATCCAGCGCAGCCCGTGCGAGGCGACTTCCCAGCCCGCGTGCTGCATCGCCGCGACAGCCGCCGGATTAGCCGCCAGGGCGGAGGCGACGCCGAAGACCGTGAGCTTGAGGCCGCGATCCGTCATGAGGCGCCACAGGCGCCAGAAGCCGGCCCGCGAGCCATATTCGTACAGCGACTCGACGTTGAGGTTTCGCTGGCCGACATAGGGCTGGATGCCGACAAGCTCGGAAAGATAGCTTTCCGACGCCGCGTCGCCGTAAAGCGGGGAGTTTTCGCCGCCTTCCTCGTAGTTCAGGACGATCTGAAGCGCGAGGTAGGCATCGCCTGGCCAATTCGGGTCGGGTGGCGCCTCGCCATAGCCGATCATGTCGCGTACATGGGTCATGGCCGGGCCTTTCGATGGGTGTCGCCGCCGGGAAGACGCCGGGGATCCTGCGCCAGCGCCGCGGCGGCGACGCGGCACAGGAAGTCGATGCCGAAGGGGATTGCCGCGTCGGCGAAGTCGAAGCGCGGGGAATGCAGGGGTGCGCTGTCGCCATTGCCGATGAAGGTGAAGGCGCCGGGCCGCTCCGCCAGGAAATCGGCGAAGTCCTCGGAAGCGAGGATCGGTCGGGCGTTGGAATCGACGGCTTGGCCGCCGACCAGTGCGCCGGCCACCTCCACCGCGAGCGCCACCTGGTCTGCGGCGTTGACGGTGGCAGGGTATTCACGCCGGTAGAGGACTGTCGCCGCGACACCGAAGCCGGCTGCAATTTTCGGCACCATGTCGCAGAGCCTCTCCTCGATGGCGCGGCGCGCCGGCTCGTGGAGGGCGCGGACGGTGCCCCTGATCGTCGCCGTTGCGGGGATGACGTTCTCCCGCTCGCCGGCCTGGAAGCAGGTGAGCGAAACCACCGCAGATTCGATCGGATCGAGCGTGCGCGCGGTGATCCGCTGGACGGCCTGCACGATGGCGGCGCCGGCAAGCACCACGTCGTCGGCGAGGTGGGGCGCCCCGGCATGTCCGCCACGTCCGCCCAGTGTGATGGTCACGAGGTCGGACGCCGCCATGAGCGGGCCGGCGCGGGTGGCGAAATGGCCCACGGGCAGGGCCGGCATGGCGTGCAGACCATAGATTTCAGCAATGCCGAAGCGGTCGAGCACGCCATCGTCGATCATCGCCCTGGCTCCGGCGCCGCCCTCTTCGGCCGGCTGGAAGACGAGGGCCACCGTGCCGGAAAAGTCGCGGGTCGCGGCGAGGCGCCTTGCCGCGCCGAGCAGCATGGCCGTATGGCCATCGTGGCCGCAGGCATGCATCCGTCCGGCAGCCCGCGAGGCGTAGGGCAGTCCGGTTGCCTCGCTGATCGGCAGCGCGTCCATGTCCGCGCGGAGCCCAACCACGCGGCCGGACGTCCCGGCGCCGCCGATCAATGCGACGATGCCGCTCCCGCCTATTCCCGTTTCGATGCGATCGACGCCGGCCTCCACGAGGCGCTCGGAGACGAAGCGTGTCGTCCCGGGCAGGTCGTAGAGCAACTCCGGGTTGGCGTGGAGGTGGTGGCGCCAGGCGACGCAGGTCTCGATCACATCATCCATGGCTGACATCCGCGCCTTCGGCCAGAACCTCGGCGATGCTGCGTCCGCTCGACAGCGCGCGGTGGGCGATCTCCGCCGCCCTGGCATAGCCGAGGCGCGGGGCCAACTCCGTCGCCATGGCGGTGCTGCGGTCGAGATGAAGCGCGCAGGTGTGGGCGTTCGCGCCGAGCCCGCGGATGCACTTGTCGGCCAGAGCCCGGCAGCCGCGCGTCAGAAGGTCGAGCGAGGTGAGGATGTTGTAGGCCATCACCGGCTCCATGGCATTCAGCTGGAGCTGACCGGCCTCGGAGGCGAGCGTCACGACGAGATCGGCGCCGATCACCTGGAAGGCGATCTGATTGACCATTTCCGGGATCACGGGATTGACCTTGCCCGGCATGATGGACGAGCCGGGCTGCATGGCGGGGAGGCTGATCTCGCCGAGGCCGCCGCGCGGTCCGCTGGAGAGCAGCCTGAGGTCGTTGGCGATCTTGGAGAGCTTGGTCGCCGTCCGCTTCAGCATGCCGGAATAGAGGACGAGCCCGCCCGTATCCCAGGACGCCTCGACAAGGTCGAGCGCCGAGGTCAGCGGCAGGCCGGAGAGCGCGGCAAGCTCCGCGACGGCCATCGCGCGATAGGCCGCCGGGGCGTTGACGCCGGTGCCGATGGCCGTTCCGCCGAGATTGACCTCGTTCAGCAAGGTGCCGATCTCGGCGAGCCGTGCGATGTCCTCCCGCAGGGTCGAGGCGAAGGCACGGAACTCCTGGCCCAAGGTCATGGGCACCGCATCCTGGAGCTGGGTGCGGCCGAGCTTGCGGATGCCGGCGAAATCGCGCGCCCGCGCTTCCAGTTCGCGCACCAGGGCGTCGAGCGCCCGGCACAGGCGGGCGTTGCCCGTGAGCACTGCGATGCGGATCGCGGTGGGATAGGCGTCGTTGGTGGATTGCGACAAATTCACATGGTCATTGGGGTGGACGACGTCGTAGCGGCCGCGCGGAACGCCGAGCCGATCCGCCGCGAGATTGGCGACGACCTCGTTCATGTTCATGTTGGAAGAGGTGCCCGCCCCGCCCTGGAGCACGTCCACGCCGAACGCTTCCATGTGGCGCCCGGCGATGATCGTGTCGCAGGCATCCTCGATGGCGACCGCCAGGCGCTCCGGCAGGAGGCCGAGGCGATGGTTGGCGCGCGCCGCCGCCTTCTTGACCAGAGCGAGCCCCCGGACCAGATCGGGGAAGTGGCCGATGGGAATGCCCGAGGCATTGAAGTTGGCGAGGGCCCGCGCAGTCTGGGCGCCGTAAAGGGCATCTGAAGGCACCTCCACGTCGCCGAGCGAATCCCGCTCCATCCGCATGGCTGGGTTCTGAATGCTCACGATATCGTCTCCGGATGGGGCTGGGGGCTGCCCGAGGCCCGGGCGAGGAACCGGGCTGCGACGTCCTCCCCGTCGTCCTGCGACATCAGCAGCAGGGAAAGGAGCAGCCGGGCCTTGAGGCCGCACAGGTCGCCGGCATGCAGGACGCCGGCGGACAGAAGGTCCATCTCGGAGCCCGGATAGGCATAGGTGGCCCGCAGGACGGGCCCTTCCGGGCAGCGGCTCGCGAGCACCACCGGCATCTTCGTGGCCAATTCGCGAACCGCCGGCACGAGCCCGGCAGAGACGTGCCCGCCGCCTGCCCCCTCGATGACGAGGCCGCCATAACCAAGGTCTGGCAGGCATTTCAGAATTCGGTCGTCGGCGCCCATCGCGAAGCGGAACAGGGCAACCGGAACCTCGCGGGCCGGATCGATGGAATGGATGGGCGCCACACGCCCGACGCAGCCCGAGACACGCACCTCATCCTCGGCTACGGACCCCAGCGCTGCCCGTCCGACAGAACGGAAAGCGGCGAGGCTGATGGTGTGGGCCTTGCGGACGAAGCGGGCGGCATGGATCTCCCCGTCGAAGACAACGAGCGTCCCCTTGCCGACGCTCCGTGCATCGGCGGCGACGCGCACCGCGTCGGCAATGTTGGCTGGGCCGTCCGCTCCGGGGGCGTCGCTCCCGCGCATCGCGCCCGTCACCACCACGGGCTGATCCCCAGACATGAGGCAATCGAGAAGAAAGGCCGTCTCCTCCAGCGTGTCGGTCCCCTGGACCACGACGGCGCCGTCGCAACCTTCGGCGAACCGCTGTCGCAGGCCGCGCGCCAACGCGATGATCTGGGCGATGCCGAGGGAGGCGCTGGGCAGCGCCGCCAGCGGCCAGGTCTCGATTTCGGCGAGGGACGCGAGCACCGGGGTCCTAAGCAGGAGATCATCCGGCGCCAGCGTCGGCACGAGGCCCGGTGCCGCGGCCTTCGTCATGGCGATCGTTCCGCCGAGCGAAGCAATCAGGATGCGCTGTTTGTTGGTCATGGCGTTCGCTGCTGCCCTGAGCGTCGTCAGGATGCGGCCGATTCGGGAACGGCAGCGGCCCGGGCAAAACAGGCCACCGCCTCCGAGCCGTCGATCTCGATCCGGGTGCCCATGGTCGCCGACAGACGCCGGAACCGATCGAGGATCGGCCGCGCGGCCTCTTCGTTCGCGATGATGACGGGCATGCCCTGCGCGTCGCATTCGGTGGCGCGAAACTCCATGGCTTGGACACCCGCGGCCCCAAACGTGATCCGGCTGACCAGCGACCAGGGATCGATCTGCGCGAAGATTTCCCGCTGAACCGGGGTCGCGTTCGCCCAGTCCTGCTGCGCGATGTGGTTGCCGAGGCTGTAGAGGATCGGTCGGCCCCGGTAGGTCTCAATACCCGCGGGGCTGTGGGGGTGGTTGCCGAGGACGAGGTCGGCGCCGGCGTCGATGATGGCGTGGCCGAGCGGACGCTGATACTCCGCCTGCGGGTCGCCGCGGCCGTAGCCCCAATGGACGCTGACCACGAGATGATCGACGCTCGGGCGCAGCGTGCGGATGGCCTCCACGAGACGCGCGACGTCCTCCGGCCGGACCCGGCTGCGCACAGCAATGGGTGCCCCGGGCTCGGTCGCCAGCAGGATGGGGTGAAGCTCCGCCCACTGGTCCACCCGGAGCGGGGCGATACCCGGACGCGCCTCGGTCGCGGCATAGTCCGGCGGCAGCAGGCACGAGACCGCGAGAAAGCCGATCCGTTGTCCGGCGGCGGTGACCACCTTCGGCGTCATCGCGTCGTCGATCGTGCGTCCTCCGCCGACGGGCGCGATGCCGGCTGCCCTCAGGTGGTCGAGCGTCTCCAGGAAGGCTGCGGGGCCGAAGTCGCAGGTGTGGTTGGTGGCGACCGTCATGATGCCGAAACCGGCCTGCCCGAGATCGCCGGCGATGGCGGGGTCGGCGAGATAGGCGATGGGCGCATCGGTCCGGTAACCCTGACGCGCAAACTGGACCTCGCAGGAGCCCCAGACAAGGTCGGACTGCCGCAGGTAGGCCAGCGTGCCGGCGTAGCCCGGGTGGAGCGCCCCCCGCTCGTCGAACAGCCTGTTTCTGATGACGATGTCACCTGCCGCGGCCAATACCGGAAAATCGCGCATCTTTTTATCCATATTTTTTTGATGTTTTATTGATGCGCGTTGAAATATTCCCGTCAAGAGGAAAATTCCGCCACCCCCGTCGCGCGACGCGACCTCCGCCATCGCGAGCGTATGGCACCAGGTTGACTAATTGAAATTTTTTTGATGTTTCTATGAAGAGCGCGGGGACGCGTCCAAGATTCAAAGACAGATGGGGATGGGAGAATGAGCAGCGTCGAGAACACCGCCGCCATGCCGACACGCGTGTCGGACGATCTGAGTCCGATCTACCGGAAGATCGCCTTGCGGCTCATCCCGATCCTGATGCTGCTTTGGGTCATGGCGTGGATCGACCGGGTCAACGTGAGCTTCGCCAAGCTCCAGATGATAGACGAGTTGCGTTTCAGCGATGCCGTCTACGGTCTGGGCGCGGGCATCTTCTTCATCGGCTACCTGCTGTTCGAGGTGCCGAGCAACCTTCTGCTCCAGAGGATCGGCGCGCGGCGCACCATCGCGCGGATCGCCATCGGATGGGGCGTTACCTGCGCGCTGATGTCCCTCGTGACGACACCGGCGGCCTTTTATGCGCTGCGCTTTCTCCTCGGCGCCTTCGAGGCAGGCTTCTTCCCGGGCGTCATTCTCTATCTCACGCTCTGGTTTCCCAGTGACCGGAGAGCCAAGGTCTTCGGCATCTTCATGTCCTCGGTGGCGCTCTCGGGCGTGTTCGGCGGGCCGCTCGCCGGGGTCATCATGAGCGCGCTTCATACCCATCTGGGATTGTCGGGATGGCAGTGGCTGTTCGTCCTGGAGGGGGGGCCGACGGTGCTGATCGGCGTCTTCTGCCTCTTCTATCTCACCAACCGGCTGGAAGATGCGCGCTGGCTTTCGCCGGAGGAGCGTGCCGCCGTCGCCGCCGACCTGGAACGCGACCACATCCTGCTCGGCGACCGCGAGCACGATTTCCTGGCGGTCATCCGCGATCGGCGCTTATGGATGTTCACGGCCATCTATTTTTGCGTGATCGTCGCCAATGCCACGGTTGCCTTCTGGGGGCCGACCATCATTCGTGGAGCGGGAGTGGCCGATCTGCCGACCATCGGATGGATCGTTTCCGGAGCCTCGCTGCTCGGCTCCGCCACCATGATCCTCAACGGCTTCATCGCCGACCGCACCGGCCGCCCGCTCATCCTGTGCGTTCTGTCCCTTCTGGTGGCCAGCGCCGCGCTTGCCACCATGGCGGCAAGCCTCCACAGCACTGCAGCGGTCACGATCATTGCCTTCGCCTTCGCGCTATCGGGGGCCTACGGCACGATCCCGGTCTTCTGGCAGATGCCCAACCGGCTCTTCGCAGGCACCGCGGCTGCGGGCGGAATCGCGGTCATCAATTCGTTCGGCAACCTTGGCGGCTTCCTCGCGCCCTATGGGCTCGGCCTTGCGGCGAGCGAGACCGGCGACATCGCCGGAGGCCTGTTCGCAGTCAGCCTCGTCGTTCTTGTGGCCGCCCTGGGGATCGTTGCCGCCCGGCGATTTTTTCCCCCGGGCACCGTATGATGCGGCGGAAACGCCGCTCACGCCCAGTTGCCGGCGGCTGTGCTCCGCTAAGGATGCAGGTCGGATCGATCAATGAACGAGAGCAGGGCTGAACCCAAACTTTCCCTCGGAGAGCGTGTCTACGAGGATTTGCGCGTGGCCATCACGCTCGGCGAGATCCCGCAGGGCCAGGTGTTCAACGAGGCCGATCTCATCGCGCGCTACAAGGTCAGCACCTCACCGTTGCGCGAAGCCCTGACCCGGCTGCGGCAAGACGGACTCGTGAAGGTCATCCCGCGGCGAGGTTACGCGGTTGTTGAACTCACTCTGCGTGATTTCCACGAATTGGTGCAAATGCGCATGATTGCGGAGGGGGCCGCCGCGGAATTGGCGGCCCCGCGGATCACGGAACAGCATGTCGCCGAGATGCAGCGCTTGTCATCGGCGACCCTTGTGGTCGGCGATGCCCAGAGCTACAGGAACTTCATGCGCGCCAACCAGGCGTTCCACGAGCTGATTTCATCCGTCGCTGACAACACCCGACTCCTGAAGGTGACGACGCAGACGTTCGACGAGATCCAGAGGGTGTTGTTTGCTGGGCTGGGCGAGATCGAGGCTGACGATCTCAGGCACGATCACGACGACATCATCGCGGCACTCGCAAGACGGGATGGACCAGCGGCTCGCAGGGCGGTGATCGAGCATATCAAGCTGTCGCGAGACCGGGTCGTGCAGAGGATGCTGCGGCGGGACCGGCCATTGGAGGATCTCCGCCTGATGCCGTGAGTGTAGATGGAGAAGCATGAGCGCTGCGCGAGACCGCGGCGCGCAAGGTCATTCTCCCTTCGCGCCGTGAGGCAGGCCGTCGCTGTTTGCCAAGGATCTGCGTTCCGCTCCCAGAGGGACGCCCCCCACTTCAAGTACTGCATCCGTTCGCCCAGCGTTCCCAGCGCGCGATTCAGTCAGACACTCTGATCGATGCCGTTGATGGACCAGGTCTGGTGACCTGAGCCCCAGAGCCTCTTCCAGATTTGGGTAGAGTCCATCGATCAGTGATCCGAGACCATTCGTTGGACCGCCGGAAGTTAGAGTTTCCGGCACGGCTCACGGCGGTGGGCTGGGTGCGCCGCCGGAGTTCTGCAATGTGATCGGCGGCTTATGGCCGATGGCCCCATGCGGCCGATCCTCGTTGTAGTATCTGAGCCAAGCCTCCATCTTTTCAGCCGCGTCGGCAAGCGTCAGGAACCAGTGGGTGTTCAGGCATTCACTTCGGAAGCGCCCGTTGAAGGCCTCGATGAAGGCGTTGTCGGTGGGCTTTCCCGGCCGGGAGAAGTCCAGCGTGACGCCCCTCGCATAGGCCCATAGGTCGAGATCCCGGGAGACGAACTCCGAGCCCTGGTCGACCCGGATCGTCCGTGGATAGCCCACCCGCCCGCAGACCTTCTCCAGCGTCGTGACCACGTCCTCGGCACGATAGCTGAAGCGCGGATCGACCACCGGCGAGAAACGCGAGAAGGTATCGACCACGGTCAGCACGCGGATCTCCAGCGGCGCCATCCCCTCGTACTTCTTCTTCCAGTTGAAATAGGTCGCCTGGCTGATGCCGGCCCGGCGGCAGATATCCGCCACCGGCATCCCATCAGCGCCCTGCTTGAGAATGAACGCCTTCTGGGCCTCCGAAAACTTCGATGCCTTCATCGTCTTCCGCTCCTCCCGGCCACCGTCGTGCGCGCCCATGTCTCCGCCGCCGGGGCAAAAGGGGGCAGCAGGGCCAGGCCCTCGGCCGCTCGCGCGGCGGCTTCTCCACCAAGATCCACCTCAAGAGCGACTTCGACGGCCAGCCGATCGCCTTCCACCTGACCGGTGGTGAGGCCGGCGACAGTCCGATCTTCAAGCTGCTGCTGGATCTGGGCCCCGACATCACGCCGCGCGCGGCTCTCGCTGACAAGGGCTATGACGCCAAGGCCAGGGTGGAAAGCCCTGGCAGGATCGACGCTCGGCTACCTATCTCGAGTTTCAGAAGCGGATGCACATGGCCAGCGTTGAGCATCGCGAAAATGCCGCCGCGGCGCGCCTTCTCGCCGATCTCGCCGGGCGATTTGTGGATACCTATGACGGTGGACCCCTGCCTGCGGGTATTCGGCCGGCGTTCCGACCGCATTGTCGAGAGTGAGAGGTTGGACCGGATGTCCGTGATGGGTTGAGGACCGGGGAAGAGGCTTCCGGCGCCCGTCATGGAGTTTGGTCCCATGACTGAGGTTCAGGTTCTGGATGGGCACCGCGATGCGGCGGGCGGATACAGGGTGGATGCGAGCCGCGGCGGGGTGATCGGCCGCGTGTCATCCGAGTGGTTCTCCCGGCCCGACGATGAGCGCTATCTGTCCCTGTCGGAACTGTACGGCGCGGTGCGCACCGACCAGATCGTGGCGGGCCTCACGCGGCGCGGTGGCCGCACCTTCCATATCGAGGACATCCAGGATCAGGTGGAACTGGCCCCGATGCGCGGCGAACACCACAAGGTGGCACGCGCCTATGTGCTCTATCGCGAGGACCGTGTTCTCGCCCGACGAGGCGCCAGATCTCCACGACCTTTATGGGCCGGCCTTCAAAACCGCCTATCTCGCCTATGAAGCGCAGGCGGCGCGGGGCGAGATGACGGTCTGGAAGCAGGTGCGGGCGCTCGATCTGTGGCGGCGCATGTTGACCATGCTGTTCGAGACCGGCCATCCGTGGATCACCTTCAAGGACCCGAGCAATATCCGCTCACCCCAGCAGCATGCGGGCGTGGTGCATTCCTCCAACCTGTGCACCGAAATCACGCTGAATACCTCGGACGACGAGGTGGCGGTCTGCAATCTCGGCTCGGTCAACCTGTTCTCCCATATCGCCGATGGCCGCCTGGATATGGAGAAGCTGGCGCGCACGGTGCGCACCGCCATGCGCATGCTGGACAACGTCATCGACATCAATTTCTACACCATCCCCGAGGCGCGCCGCTCCAACCTCCGGCATCGTCCCGTCGGCCTCGGCATCATGGGCTTCCAGGATGCGCTTCAGGCGCTTCGCCTCCCCTACGGCTCGGACGCGGCGGTGCGTTTCGCGGATGAGAGCATGGAGGCAATCTCTTTCCATGCCATCTCCGCGTCGGTGGATCTCGCTGCCGAGCGCGGCCGCTACCCGCTCTACCTCGACGTCATGCAGGGGCGATTCGTCAGGGTATCCGGATATTCCATGCGTCAGCCTCTAGTGCGCGAGAAGAAGCCGCGTGTCTCGACCTTTCCTCTGCCGACATCCTAACGCCCCTGGCGGTTCTAACGGACCTCGCCCTAGCCTTCTTCGATCAGCAGCGGAGATCTTTGCGGAGCGAATCGTGCCAGCAACTATGCACACGTGCATTCAGCCAACGCGAAGGTTCAGGCACCCTTGCTATGATCAGCACCGTCGGTGCGTTGGTCGATGCCTAGGACAAGGCGTAGGCTCCCATCCCGCCGTCAGCCCCCGAAGCCGGCAACGCAGGTCGGGACTGCGAAGCCTGTGGTACGGGAGGAGCGGGAAGTGAAAAGGGCAGTGTGAACTTGGAGCAGCGTGATCCCCAGCCTGCTCCAGGATTTCCGAAAAGATCCGTTTTTTCGATTTCTCTCGGAGACAATATGGAGACAACGGGTCCCAAATTCGTCGCTGTCTCCAGCGAACGCGACGTACCAATTAAGGTACGTCACTGATTTTCTTGAGAGAAACTGGAGCGGGCGAAGGGATTCGAACCCTCGACCCCAACCTTGGCAAGGTTGTGCTCTACCCCTGAGCTACACCCGCATCCATTTGCCGGCGAGACAGTGTGTCGGCGGCAGGTGCGGTTCTATAGAAAATGCCGGCGGCGAATGCAACACCCCTTTGCATTCTTTCTCCGCCGGCCTGTGGATGGCTTGGCCGCTGCGCCGCCGCAAAGCCTTGCAGCGCAAGGCCACAATACCCCTCACTCCCGATGGATCGGGTCGATCCACTTCACCGCTTCCGGCTTCTCCACCGGCTCGATGTCGAGATTCACCACCACCGGGTCCTGGCCGGAGCGCACCAGCACGCATTCCAGCGTCTCGTCGGCGGAGGCGTTGATTTCCTGGTGGGGCACGAAGGGCGGCACGAAGATGAAGTCGCCGGGACCGGCCTCGGCCACGAACTCCAGATTCTCGCCCCAGCGCATGCGGGCGCGGCCCTTGACCACGTAGATGACGCTCTCGAGATCGCCGTGGTGGTGGGCGCCGGTCTTGGCGTCGGGGTGGATGTGGACGGTGCCGGCCCAGATCTTCTCCGCCCCGGCGCGGGCGCGGTTGATGGCGGTGGCGCGGTTCATGCCCGGGGTCTGGGCGGTATTGGGATCGAGGCGGTCGCCGGGGATCACCTGCACGCCGTCGGTGCGCCAGTCCTTGTGGTGGTGGTGGTCGGAACCCATCTTTTCCTCCAGAGCGCGCCGGCGGCATTCGTCTCGCGAAACAAGCTGCGAACCTTGCCGCGCCTCGCCTGCGAGGCTAGAACGGCGCCAACTTTCCCGCACCCCTTTTCAGGAGACGGCGGCCCATGGCCCCCTATCAGTACGCCTACCACATGCACGGCATGACCAAGACCTATGCCGGCGGCAAGAAGGTGCTCGATAACGTGCACCTCTCTTTCTACCCGGACGCCAAGATCGGCGTGCTCGGCAACAACGGCGCGGGCAAGTCCACTTTGCTGCGCATCATGGCCGGCATCGACAAGGACTTCACCGGCGAGGCGCGCCCCGCGGAAGGCGTGCGCGTGGGCTACCTGCCGCAGGAGCCGCCGCTCGATGCCACCAAGAACGTGCGGCAGAACGTGGAAGAGGGCGTGGCCAAGCAGAAGGCCATCATGGAGCGCTACAACGAGCTCGCCATGAACTATTCCGACGAGACCGCGGACGAGATGACCCGCCTGCAGGACGAGATCGAGGCGCAGGGCCTGTGGGACCTCGACAGCAAGGTGGAGCAGGCCATGAACGCGCTGGGCTGCCCGCCGGACGACTGGGAGGTGACGCGCCTCTCGGGCGGCGAGCGCCGCCGTGTGGCCCTGTGCCGCCTGCTGCTGGAGCAGCCGGAACTCCTGCTCCTCGACGAGCCCACCAACCATCTGGACGCCGAGACGGTGAACTGGCTGGAAGGGCACCTGCGCACCTATCCCGGCGCGATCCTGATCGTCACCCATGACCGCTACTTCCTGGACAATGTGACCGGCTGGATTCTGGAGCTGGATCGCGGCCGCGGCATTCCCTACGAGGGCAATTACTCTTCCTGGCTCGGCCAGAAGCAGAAGCGCCTCCAGCAGGAGGGCCGGGAAGACGAGGCCCGCCAGCGCGCCCTTTCGCGCGAGCAGGAGTGGATCGGCGCCTCGCCCAAGGCCCGTCAGGCCAAGAACAAGGCGCGCATCCAGCGCTACGAGGAGCTGCTGCAGCGCGCGTCCGAGCGCCAGCCCTCCGCCACCCAGATCGTCATCCCCGTGGCCGAGCGGCTGGGGCAGAACGTCATTGCCTTCGATCATCTCAGCAAGTCGTTCGGCGACAAGATGCTGATCGACGATCTCTCCTTCAAGCTGCCGCCGGGCGGCATCGTCGGTGTCATCGGGCCGAACGGCGCGGGCAAGACCACGCTGTTCCGCATGATCACGGGGCAGGAGAAGCCGGACGGCGGCTCCATCGAGATCGGCGACTCGGTGAAGCTCGGCTATGTGGACCAGAGCCGCGACGCGCTGGATGACAAGAAGACCGTGTGGGAGGAAATCTCCGACGGCAACGAGGTGATCTACGTCGGCAAGAAGGAGATCCCCTCGCGCGCCTATTGCGCGGCCTTCAACTTCAAGGGCGGCGACCAGCAGAAGAAGGTGGGCATGCTCTCCGGCGGTGAGCGCAACCGCGTCCACCTCGCCAAGGTGCTCCAGCGCGGCGGCAACGTGCTGCTGCTCGACGAGCCCACCAACGACCTCGACGTGGACACCCTGCGTGCCCTGGAAGAGGCGCTGGAGGATTACGCCGGCTGCGCCGTCATCATCTCGCATGACCGCTTCTTCCTGGACCGCATCGCCACCCACATGCTCGCCTTCGAGGGCGACAGCCACGTGGAATGGTTCGAGGGCAACTTCGCGGACTACGAGGAAGACAAGAAGCGCCGCCTGGGCACGGACTCGGTGATCCCGAAACGGATTCAGTACAAGAAGTTTTCGAGATAGTTGGCTAGATCAAGAGGAGGACTCTCTCTGGAGGGCCCTCCTCAAGGCGTCTTGCAAAGATGGCTCCAGTGTGCGTCCTGGTTGGGGTGTCGATATTTTATTGAGGTTGGACAGTTTAATTGATTCTGTTGTTCCTCTATATTTTTGCTTTATTGAATTCTTTATGGCATCCAGAAATATCTTTCCCTTGATAGTGCGCGGGCAATACTCGCCCATTTCCCGCCAGCGGGCGGAAGGCACGCTTCGCTCTGTTGCCGGCAACAGAGAAACGGCTCCCATCAAGGCTAAATTGAAAAGACTCTCGACTCGATCGGCGTCTAATGATTGGAGTGCATCGTGAATTATTTCAGCAGATTCATCGGGAGTTATGTTCATAACTTTCGAAATATGTTCTGGATTGCAGAATGCAGATTCGATATCTGATCCATCCGGTAGCCAAACCGGTATGTCTCCTGAAATATATCCTCTTTTTTGCATCCAACCTTCAATATCTCGGTCAGACATGAAGTCGCGGTCTCGATGCACCAGTACTGAGACGCCTAAAGAGTCGCGGAGTTTGAGCAATGCATCGCCATGTGGCAGGCCCGCCGAGCCAAATGTCGACCAAACCAAGCACTTTCTCTCAATTTCTGGCCATTGCGATAACAATGAATTCATATATGATATATCTTCATCTTCTGTGAATAATATTAATTCTTTGTCAAGCGCTCCCCACCCCATTCTCTGTCGAATCATTCTTTCGGATTCGGTTCGCATGGAACCTTTATCCATCCATCGCACCTTGGTTTTTTCGCCGCATGCGCGAATCATGCTTGGCGAGTGAGTGGTTAGAACAAATTGCGTGTCCGGAAATTCAAGTGTAGCTTCTTCGATTGCCTTAATTAGTAATTCTTGCGTGCCCGGATGTAAGTGCGCGTCAGGCTCGTCTATGAGTAGGAGGCGAGGCTTGAACTTAAGAAGGCATGCGAAAATCTGGACAATTTGTAAGAATCCGGTTCCTGCCATTTCAAGTGGGCGTCTCTGCTGTGAAATTGACCTCCCCGGTATGGCCATGTCAGGGGTTAAGAATTGTGCGTCAATATTCACGTCTCTCAGTCGGTCAAATTTCACCCAGAATTCAACGCCTGGGATCACTTTTCCGACCCAACCGGCTAACTCGGTGAGGGGAACGTAGTCCTTCCCTGTGCCGGTGCTTCCGCCTGCAAGTTCGAGAAGTATGTGCCTTAGGACAGATCCTCCCTCGCCCGACGCAGCGCGGCGATGCAATATAGGGGTCGCTAGCAACGTTTCTGTCTCGGCTAACCCCGCTAGGCCGGGAATATAGGCTGTTTGCGGCGTCTCAGCGGTGAGAACCGATGAAAGCGGACCAGAAATAGGTGCTTTCGCGCCGGCATCGTTCCTGGCTGCGCTGATTTGAATGATTGTTTCCTGATCGTTCTGGTCAATAAATCCGACGCAAATCTTGGGCATTTCTTCGCGGTTTTGTAATCTACGTTTGTGTCCAAGCTGTAGAAAATCTCTGCTAGGCGTATAATCCATTTGTTCGAGGCTTGTATTGTTGTTGTGGTCGCGTAGTGTCGCGCATCTCACGGCCCAGTGGATCGCTTTAAGGATCGAGGATTTTCCTGAGCCATTAGCTCCCACCAACACGGTGACGGGGCCGAGGTCTACATCGACTCTTTCGTCGATGCGCATGAAATTTTGCACAAATACGCCCTTTAGCAATAACCCCTCCCGGTCCACTCAGGCTTGCACCGCTCCAGCTTGCCACCTTCTCCCCCATCCGCAAGCCCCTGCGCCCAAATCACCCTCGCGCCCCGGCCGACTGCAACGCAGCGTCAGCGCAGGGGAAGGAGCGCCGGGGCCCAGCGCAATGGCCCGCCGCAGGCGCTTCCGAACCCCACCCACCTCGGGCATTGCCCCGCTGAGCGGGAGCCTTGCGCTGGACCCCGGATCAGCGCTCCACCTTCGGTGTCGCTTGTCCGGGGAACGGCTCCGGCTGCGCCGTCGCTGGGCCGGGAAAGCGCCCCGGCGCAATCCGGTTGAGCCGCCGCGCCGGGCGGGCCAAGATCGCGTGAACGATCCCTGCCGGAGATATCCGTGACTGAACCCGACCTCGACGCCCGCCGCTCGGCGCCTGCGACGCTCAAGAACCGCGGTCCCATCGGCGACCTGCTGCTGCCGCTGCTGCCGCGCGCCGGCACCGTGCTGGAGATCGCCAGCGGCACCGGCGAGCATGTGGTGCATTTCGCCCGCCGCGCGCCGCATCTCATCTTCCAGCCGTCCGATCCCTCGCCCTTCGCCCGCGCCTCCATCGCCGCCTGGACCGAAGCCGAGGGCCTCGCCAACGTGCGCGAGCCCCTCGCCCTCGATGCGGCGGGCGAGGACTGGCCGGTGGGCAGGGTGGATGCCGTCGTGTGCATCAACATGATCCACATCAGCCCGTGGGAGGCGACGGTGGGGCTGATGCGCGGCGCCGGCGCGCGCCTGCCGGCGGACGGCATCCTCTTCACCTACGGCGCCTATGTGCGCGACGGGGTGGAGACGGCGCCGAGCAACGTCGCCTTCGATGCGGACCTCAGGCGTCAGGACCCGCGCTTCGGCCTGCGGCACCTCGCCGAGGTGGCGGGGGAGGCGGCGAAGCACGGCCTCGCTCTGGCTCGGGTGGAGGAAATGCCGGCGAACAACCTGTCGCTGGTGTTCCGGAAGGTCGCGACTGTTTCGCCGCGCGGTGTCCCTGTGCCATAGTCGGCGTCGGCGCTTGCCAGAGGCCGGGCCTGATTCTCCGGCCGACGCCCCCGTCCGGGGCCGCCCGCGCGGCGGCCTTCAAGGGGGCCCTTCAGCGTTCGAGGGACACACTCGCTCGGGGAGAACCATGGCGCGCGTCGTCGATCCGTTCATCAAGCTTTCCTCGCCCCGCATCTTTCTGGTGCGGATGCTGGTGTTCCTGGCCCTGTGCGCGGCGCTGGCGGCGGTGCTGCACCGGCAGATCGTCGCCGCCTTCCTCAACAATCCGGGGCTCAACGGCGTCATCTTCGGCGTGCTCGCCGTGGGCATCATCCTCGCGCTCCGGCAGGTGTCGCGCCTGTTCCCGGAGGTGGACTGGGTGAATTCCTTCCGCCTCGCCGACCCCGGCCTCGCGGTGTCGCGCCCGCCGACGCTGCTGGCGCCCATGGCCGCGCTTCTCGGCGAGCGGCTGGGGCGCATGTCGATCTCCCAGGCCACCATGCGCTCCATCCTCGATTCCATCGGCACGCGCCTCGATGAGAGCCGGGACATGGGGCGCTACCTCACGGGCCTCCTCGTCTTTCTCGGCCTGCTCGGCACCTTCTGGGGCCTCTTGGAGACCGTCTCCTCCATCGGCGCGGTCATCGGCGCGCTGCAGGTGGGGCCGGACGTGGGCTCCATCTTCGAGGACATGAAGAGCGGCCTCGCCGCCCCCCTCGGCGGCATGGGCACGGCCTTCTCCTCCTCGCTGTTCGGCCTCTCCGGCTCGCTGGTGCTGGGCTTCCTCGATTTGCAGGCGGGGCAGGCGCAGAACCGCTTCTATACGGACCTCGAGGACTGGCTCTCCACCACCGTGCGCGATCTCGACGACGGCCCGCGCGACCGCGCGCTCGCCGCCGATCGCGAGGCCGCCCCCCGCGTGCCCGCCGCCCCCGCTCCGGCACAGGTTGCCGCCGCCGCGCCGCTGGCGCTGCCCCCGCCGGTGCTGGACCTCGATCCTTTGGTCTCGGCCATGGGGCGGCTGGAGAAGACCATGACGGAGGCGGGCTCCCAGCGCGTTACCACGGCGCTGGCGCAGCTTGCCGAGAGCCTGCAGGGCCTCGTCACCCATATGCGTTCCGAGCAGGCGCTGCTGAAGCAGATGATCGAGCAGCAGCAGGCGCAGCAGGAGCAGATGCGGCGCCTGCTCTCCAAGGTCGAGGACGACGCCGGTCCGCGGCGCAACTGAGCGGAGGCAGAACCCATGGCCCTCGGCCGGCGCGGGCGCGACCGCCCCATCGACTACTGGCCCGGCTTCGTGGACGCCTTGTCCACGCTGCTCCTCGTCTTCACCTTCCTGTTGTCGGTGTTCATCCTCACCCAGTTCTTCCTGACGCAGGAGATGGCGGGCAAGGACGACGTGATGCAACGCCTTCAGGCGCAGATCCGCCAGCTCACCGACCTGCTCTCGCTGGAGCGCGCGAACAGCCAGTCCTCCGAGAGCGAGCTGGCCTCCGTGCGCGCCTCGCTGGAGGCCAGCGAGAGCGAGCGCGACAAGCTGCGCGGTCAGGCCATCGCCGTGCCGGCCCCCTCCGACACCGGCCGCGCCAACGCCTTGTCCCGCGAACTCGATCTCCAGAAGGACGTGGCCGCCCGCGCCGCCGCCCAGATCGAGCTGCTCAACCAGCAGATCGCGGCCCTGCGCCGGCAGATGGCGGCGCTGGAGGAGGCGCTCAACATCTCCGAGAAGCGCGACGCCGAGAGCCAGTCCAAGATCACCGATCTCGGGCGCCGCCTCAACGTGGCGCTGGCCCAGCGGGTGCAGGAACTGACCCGCTTCCGCTCCGAATTCTTCGGCCGCCTGCGCGACATCCTCGGCAACCGGCCGGACATCCGCGTGGTGGGCGACCGCTTCGTGTTCCAGTCGGAAGTGTTCTTCGATCCCGGCTCGGCGGTGATGAAGCCGGAGGCCATCGCCTCCCTCGACAAGCTGGCGGGCGCCATCCTCGACCTCGAAAAGGCCATCCCGCCTGATATCTCCTGGGCGCTGCGCATCGACGGCCACACCGACAACCGGCCCATCTCGAACGCCCAGTTCCCCTCCAACTGGGAGCTTTCGGCGGCGCGCGCCATCGCGGTGGTGCAGTATCTCATCGCCAAGGGGGTGAGCCCCAATCACCTCATTGCCGCCGGCTTCGGCGAATACCAGCCCCTCGACACCGGCACCTCCGACGAGGCCCGCGCCCGCAACCGCCGTATCGAGCTGAAGCTGACGGAGAGGTAGGCCGGCAGCGGGGCGAGGCCCCCGCCGGTCGCTCGATGGGGGAGGGGAGGCGGGTCGGCGCTACTCCACCAGATCGAGAAAGTGCCGCCCCTGGCGGTCCTCGATCTCCAGCACGAAGATGTCCGGGTCGAACTTCAACTCGCGGGCGATCCGGGCGTCGGCGTCGGCCTCTGGGCTGCCGGGGACGACCAGCACCGAGAACTTGCGGTCCGCCGGGAAGGATTCATCGAAGGCGGACTGCGGCGCCGGGCCGTAGAGCGCGGCGGTGCCGTCGAGGTGGGCCACCTTGACGAAGATGGCGCCGGCCTCTTCCGCGCCCTTGCGCACCAGGGTCGCATAGCACCCCTCCACCTGGCAGCGGCGGATGAGGGCGGAGACGAAGATCGCGCTCTTGAGGCGCATTCAGGTCAAAGCCATCAGTTCAGCGCCATGCCGGAGACGGAGCCCAGCTCGCGCACCAGCTTGTCGGTGATCTCGCCGTCGGCGGTCAGGTTGCGGTCGCGCTGGAAGCGCACGATGGCGGCGCGCGTCTCGCCGCCGGGCCGGCCGTCCACCTTGATGGGGCCGTAGCCGAGCTTGGACAGCGCCTTCTGCACCGAGAGGATGCGCGGCGAGGCGCCCACATCCACCGGCGGACGCACGGCGCCGGTAATGTCCCCCGACGAGACGAGGCCCGCGGGCGGGCGGCTGGGCGGCGGCTCGCCGCGGGCATCCGCGGTGCGCGCGCCGGTCGCCGGCACGAGGGGGGCCGCGGTGCCTGTCACCGAGGTGCGGATGGAGAGATAGCCGAGCGAGCCGGTGGTGGCGCCGCCCGCGGGTGTCGACGTCGTCGCGGTTCCGGTGCCCGTGGCGGTGAGCGGCACGGTGGTGTGGTTGACCTTTCCGGCCCCGGCCGGTCGGGCCATGGGCAGCGGCGCGCTGGGCGGCGAGGTCTGAAGGACAAGCACGTTGGCGAGGAAGGCGGCGCTGCCGGCCAGCGCCACCAGCGCCGCCATCACGTCCATGCGGCGCAGCCGGCGCGCCTGCCGTGCGGTCTCCTCAGCCTTGGCGGCCTCGGCAAGTTCCGGGGGCGCTGCGTTTGCGGTGGCCGTTTCCAGCTTCATGCCGTCCTCTTTGCCCGTGTGTCTTCGGTCCGCGCCGGAAACGGCGCCACGACCCCTTGTCCCTGTCCGTACCCTGGGGCCTCGATCGCGGCCGCGACCGGCAGGCTCACCGACACGCTCGTCCCCCGGCCGAGCGCGCTTTCCACCCGCACATCGCCGTCGTGCAGCTTCACGAGGCCCTTCACCACGGCGATGCCGAGGCCCGAGCCCCGCGCCTTCTGGATGCAGTCACCGGCCTGGAAGAAGGGCTCGCCGAGGCGCGCCACATCCTCCGGCCGCATGCCGGGGCCGGTGTCGCGGACGCGGATGATGAGTTCGTCGCCCTGCATCCTCACGCCCACCTGCACCCGCCCGCCGGCGGGGGTGAACTTCACTGCATTGGAGAGCAAGTTGAGCACGATCTGGCGCAGCGCGCGCTTGTCCGCATCGAGCAGCGGCAGGCGCGCCGGTACCTTGGTCTTCACGCTCACGCCGGTACGCTCGGCATCGAGCGCCACCATCTCGGCGCAGCCGGCGACGAGGGCGCCCACGTCCACCGCCTCGCGTTCCAGCACATAGGCGCCGGCCTCGACCCGCGACAGATCGAGGATGTCGTTGACGAGGCCGAGCAGGTGCTGGCCGCTTTCATGGATGATGCGGGCGTAGTCGGCCTTGCGCGCATCGTCCAGCGGCGCGCCGGTCGGCGTGGCCAGCAGCTCGGAGAAGCCGAGGATGGCGTTGAGTGGCGTGCGCAGCTCGTGGCTCATGGCAGCGAGGAAGCGGCTCTTGGCGGCGTTCGCAGCTTCTGCCTCGGCGCGGGCGCGGGCGGCGGCGTCGGCCTTCTGGCGCTCGGCCTTCATCTGCTCGGTCTGGGCCTGCTGCCACGGCGCTCGCCAGGAGACGCGCACCATGCCGCCCCGCATGGCCCGGCACCGGACCTCGGCGGTGAGGAAGGCCGGCGCGCCGTCGCCGGCCGCGTCGCAGCGCAGGCGCAGCTCCAGCGTGGCGGCACGGCCGCGCGAGGCCGCTTCCACGGCGGAAAGAAAGGCGGGGCGGTCGGCCACCAGAACCCGCTCGAACAGGGCCATGCCCTCCAGCGCCGACGCGGGAGAAGTGGCGAAGGGGCCGCCCTGGCGCTCCACCCGCACCACCTCGCCGCGCGGGCCGTGGCAGGTGACGAGCAGCATGTCGGAGGGCGGCGCGGCGCTCGCCTTGGTCGCGGCGCGGGCGAGGCCGCCGGCCACCGCCGCGAGGGCCGCGCAGACGAAACCGCTGGCGAGAAGGGGCGTGGCGTTGAGGAGGCCACCGGTGGCGAGGCCCGAAACTTCCGCGAGCAGCACCAGACCGCCGGAGCCGAGGCCGAGCAGGCCGAGGCCGCTCAGCACCGCGCCGGTCAGGCGGCCGAGGCCGGCAAGGCGCGGCAACGCTTCCCGGTCCCCGCCGTCGCGGGTCGGGAGAGGTCGCGCACCGGCCGCTGCATCGCCGAAGACGTGAGCCACGTCGCCCCCTGTCAAGTGCCGTTGTTCGCCAGCGCGTGTCGCCGCCCTGGCATGACGTTTCGCAAAACCTTGCCACGGTGGGCTTTAAGCGAACGCTAAGCCGCCGCCGATCGCGCGCTGTCAGCGTTAACGATGTCTTGAAAAGTCGGGGCATGGTCGGCGCGCGTCGGCCCACGGGCGGGCGCGTCGGTGGTAGTGTCGAAGGGCGCGAATTCAGTTTCGCCACCGTTTCAAGAGGGAGCGATGTTCTTCCTGTTCCGCCTCGCCTTCTGGGTCGGCCTCGTGCTGCTCCTCCTCCCCTTCGGCCTCAAGGGCTCGGATGGACGGGACGTGAGCGTGTTCGATGCCTTCGGCGCCGCCCAGGCGCTGGTGGCGGACCTGCGCGGCTTCTGCGGTCGCCAGCCCCAGGCCTGCGCGGTGGGCGGGCAGATGGCCGGGCACTTGGTGGAGAAGGCTCAGGTCGGCGCGCGCTGGGTCTATGAGTCCATCGGCCATCACGAAGGCGCGCCGCCGGCCCCCGTGCAAGGTGCGGCCCCCGCCCAGCCGGGCAGGAGTTCGGCGGAAAGGGGCAGCGCTCTCGACCTCACGCCGCAGGACCTGATGCCTTTGTGGGGCGGTGGTGACGCGGCCAAGATGGTGGTGCCGCAGGGCTTCCAGCCCGTTGCCGGGCAGCCGGCGCAGACCATGACCCCCACCCCTTTGCCGCCGCTGCCGCCTCGCCGCCCGGCCTGAGGTTGATGGCGCGGCGGCTTGCGTCGCGCCGATTTGGTACCATGTTCGGGATGTGGATTAGGCAGGCATTGCTTGCCGGCTGTGCTATGCTGCAGCGCAAGGACAGGCGGCCCTGCCCTTTTTCCCGGCCGTCATCTGGTGACGAGGAATTGGCCTCATGAACGCTGACGATCTGATTGCGGATTTTGAATTTCTCGACAATTGGGAAGACCGCTACCGGCACGTGATCGAGCTCGGCAAGAAGCTGCCGCCCTTTCCCGAGGCCGAGCGCAACGACACCAACAAGGTGCAGGGTTGCGCGAGCCAGGTTTGGCTCATCTCCCACGTAAAAGAGACCCCCGCCGGCCCGCTGCTGGAGTTTGAGGGGGATTCCGACGCCCACATCGTGCGCGGCCTCGTGGCGGTGCTGCTCCAACTGGTCTCCGGGCGCACGCCCAAGGAGATCATGGAGACCGACATCCTCGGCGTGTTCCGCCAGATCGGGCTTGAGGGCCATCTGACGCCGCAGCGCTCCAACGGGCTGAGGTCCATGGTGGAGCGCATCCGCGGCCATGCCCGCAATGCGATGGCTGCGGCCTGATGCTGCCGGCCGGCCTCCGGGCCGGCCCAGCTCCCGCCGTCCGCTAGGTTTCGCCAACCCTTATCAGGGCACCGCGCGCACGCTGATGCTGGCCTCGGCGAGGCGCTGGCAGAGCCGGCGCTGTCCGGCGATGGGCCACCAGTCGTAGAGGAAGATTTCCATCGGCCGCCAGAGCGCCACCCAGCCGAGTATCAGCAGGCCCTCGGCAGCGAGGCTGGCGAGGTTTTCGAGCCGCGGCTCGGCGATGAGCCCGGCAATGCCCAGGCACAGCGCCAGCACGAGGATGCCGATGGCGAGCGAGACGCGCCCGACCCGGAACAGCTCCGACAGCTCGGCCGAGAGCGCGCGCGCCCTCAGGGTGAAATAGCCGCGGATGGCGTCGGGCAGGCCCGCCGCCTCGCTGGTCAGCGCCTCGTCGGGCGGCAGGTGGACGACGATGGAGATCGGCGCGCCGCGCGGCAGCTCGCGCGCCCAGTCGACGATAAAGGCTTCCGCCTCTACGTCGAGGTCGCGTTCCCGGAAGGGGAACGGGTCCAGCATGTTGAAGAGCTGCGGGACCCGCTCGACGCGAATCTCGATTGTGGAGCCTGCGGAACAAGGCCCGGCGACCGGGGTCACGGCGGGAGGTTCGGGGCGTCGCGCCTCAGCGATGGGTGCGGCGGGCGCGCACGCGCACCGGTACCATCTGCCTCTGCTTGGCGGCGAGCTGCGCGAGCGCAACCGCGGCAAGACCAGCGAGGACGAGGGCGGAACCGGCAACGAGGGACAACATCAGATCCTCCACCACCACGCAGGCGCTCGTATTTTCCGCACATTTCCGAAGGGAGGGTGCGACCGATGCGCCGGCGAACAATGCAATCTTAACCGGGTTCGCGCGCTTCGCCACCCGTTCAGATCAAGAAATGTTCCGTTTTGGCGCAATCGGAAGACCTGTCACGGCGATTTGAGAGGCTCAGAGCGGCGAGAGGTAGGGCAGGGGGCCCGGGGTGAACTCCCGCCGCACCCGGTCGAGCCGCTCCACCGCGCGGCCGAATGACCCGCGCAGGTGGTCGCGCAGGGCGTCTGCCGCACCCTCCACGTCCGCCGCCGCGAGGCGCTCGGCGACATCGAGATGTTCGGCGATGAAGGGCTCGCGGCCATGGGGCTGGGGTGCGCGCACATAGAGGAAGGTGAGGGCGACCAGCAGCGTCTGGCAGGTGGCCAGCGCCTCCATCAGCGTGGCATTGCCGCAGCGGCCGAGCAGACCGACGTGCAACTCGGTCTCCAGCGCGCCGAGGCGGGCGCCGTCCACCGCGTCGGGGTGGGCGGCGGCATCGCGCAGGTTTGCCAGCAGCGTCGCCACCTGTTCGGGGGCGAGGCGTGGAAAGGCAAGCCGCAGCGCCGCCGGCTCCAGAATGGCGCGCATCTCGAACAGCTCGGCCACATAGGCGGGCGTCAGCGCCGGGGCATACCAGTGCAGGCGGGCGTCCTTGCGCACCACGCCGCGCTGGTTGAGGCGTGAGAGCACTTCGCGGGCGACTGTGCGGCTCACGCCGTAATAGGCGGCGAGATGGTTCTCCACCACGCGGAAGGCCCCGAGCGCGGTGCGCGAGACCACCTCCTGCTCCACGTCCGCATAGATGCGCTGCCAGGTCGATTCGGGGGCCAGCTGGATCGGCGCCGCGCCGCTCACATCGACGGAGCGGACGGCGGGCGCCGGCCCGGCGAGGGGCATGACCTCGAAGCCGTGGCCCTCGCTGCGGCGGACCAGCCCCACCCGTTCCAGCCGCGCCAGCGCCTGCCGCGCCGGTGCGCGGGAGATGCCGAATCGCTCGGCGATGCGGGATTCGAGCAGGCGCTCGCCGGGCGCGAGCGCGCCGGAGGCGATCTGCGAGGCGAGGATGTCGAAGGCGCGTTCATGCAGACGCGGAGCGATGCCGGCCACCGGGCGTGGTCGCCGCTCGCCTGAGGGCAACGCCTTGCCCGCAGACGCCGTGGGGGCCTCACTCGTCACGTCCCGTCCGCTCACGCTCCGCGTCCATCGTTCCAGCCGCACCCGTCGCGGCCCGGCGGCAAGGTGCCCCACGCTGGTGCAAATGCCAAGTTGTCCAAAGGGTTGCCTGCCTGTTTGCCGGCTGACCGGATGCCGCACCGTTGGCCGTGTGAAAGGGAGTTTACACCATCATCGTCCATTGCATACAAAGGACGTTCGCTGAGCCGCCCCAGCGCCGCCTCAAGGATTGCCCCATGTCCGCGCCCACTGCCGCGCCCGCTTCCGCCCGCTCCTCCGCCCTCGAACGGCACCGGGAGGACGCGCTGTTCGCCTTCTGCAGCGCGGCCCTTGCGGCGGCGGGGGCGGATGCGGCCAGCGCCGAGGCGGCGGCCCGTGCCATGCTGCACGGCTCGCGCTTCGGGGTGGACAGCCACGGCGTGCGGCTGCTGGACCATTATGTGGCGGTGATCACGGGCGGCCGGGTGAACGGCCATCCGACGCTCGACTTCCGCGCCGGTGCCGCGGCGGTGGCGACGCTCGATGCCAACCACGGCCACGGGGCCCGTGCCGCCTACGCGGCCATGGACAGGGCGGTGGAGAATGCCGCCCTCTACGGCATCGGCGCCGTGGCCATCCGCAACTCGTCCCACTTCGGCGCGGCGGGGGCCTATGCGCTGGCGGCGGCGGAGAAGGGCTTCATCGGCCTCGCCTTCTGCAATTCGGACAGCTTTGTCCGCCTGCACGGTGGGGCGGAGCGCTTCCACGGCACCAATCCCATCGCCATGGGTGTGCCGGTGAAGGGGGAGGCGCCGTGGTTCCTCGACATGGCCACCAGCGCCGTGCCCTACAATCGGGTGCTGCTCTACCGCAGCCTCGGCCAATCCCTGCCGCCGGAGGTCGCCTCCGATGGCGACGGCTTCGACACCATCGATCCGCACAATGTGGAAATGCTGGCCCCGCTCGGCGCCGCCTTCGGCTTCAAGGGGGCGGCGCTGGCCGGGGTGGTGGAGGTGTTCAGCGCCGTGCTGGCGGGCGCGCGGCTCTCGTTCGACATCCCGCCCATGGGCGGGCCCGACTTCGGCACCCCGCGCAATGTCGGTGCCTTCGTGATGGCGATGAAGCCGGGCGCCTTCCTGCCGGAGGAAGAGTTCGGCGCCGCCATGCAGCGCTATCGCCACACGCTGCGCAATTCACGTCCCGCGCCGGGGGATATGGTGATGGCGCCGGGCGATCGCGAATGGAAGGTGGCGGACGAGCGCCGCCGCGACGGCATCCCCATCGACCCCGCCACTGCCGAGGCCTTCGACCGCCTCGCCGCGCGATTCGGCCTGGCCCGGCCGAAAGCCGTTTAGCCTCAGGCCTTTCAGCCGAAGATGACCGCCGCGGCGATGATGCCGTAGGCGGTGAGGAAGAGCAGGCTGTCCCGCAGGACCTGTCCGCGAACCGCTGTCATGATGAGCCTCGTGGATTTCACATTCGACTATTTCGCCGAATTTAATATCTAATGTGAATCCACGTCAAAAACATTATTGTAATGTGAATTATATGCGCATGGAAACCCGGCGCGGCCGCCGCGATTCCTGGAACATGGGGGGACTGTGGCGCCGGTCAGGCGATCCGGAGCGCTTCCAGGGCGGCCCGCATCTCGTCGGACAGGGGCGCGGCGCGGCGTTCGGTGAGATCGAAGAGGACGATCACCGTCTCGGCCGTGGCCATGCACTGGCCTTCCTGGAAGATGGCCTGCCTGAGGCCCACGGAACTGCGGCCGACGGAGATGACGCCCGTGCCGATATCCGCCTCGCCCGGCCAGTGCATCTCCGCCCGGTAGTCGAGCACGAGCCGGACCAGCGCGAAGCCCATGCCCTGGGGGGCCAGACGGCGCGGCGTCAGCAGCAGGTGGGTTCGCCCCGTCTCCAGGAAGGTGGAGAACACCGCATTGTTGACGTGCCCGAGCATGTCGGTGTCGCCATACCGGATGGTGTCGCGCGCCTTCACCGGGAAATCGTCGAGGACGGGGAGGGGGGCCTTTTCGGCCATCAGCCGGCCTTCCCCAGCGCCCGCCAGCCGATGTCGGAGCGGAAGAATCCGTCCGGCCAGTCGATGCGGGCGACGGCGGCATAGGCGCGTTCGCGGGCCTCAGCCAGCGTCGCTCCGGTGGCGGTGACGTTCAGCACCCGCCCACCGTTGGAGACGAGCGTGCCGCCCTTCATCCGCGTGCCGGCCTGAAACACGGTGACGCCCTCCAGCGCCGAGGCCTCGCCGAGGCCGCCGATGGGCGAGCCGATCTGGTGCGGGCCGGGATAGCCGCGCGAGGCATAGACCACCGTCATGGCCGCGACGGGGGACCACAGGGGCGTCACCTCGGCGAGGCGGCCGGCGGCGGTGGCGTGGAGCACTTCCACCAGATCCCCGGCGAAGCGCGGCATCAGCACCTGGCACTCGGGATCGCCGAAGCGGCAATTGTATTCCACCAGCTTGGGGCCGTCGGCGGTGAGCATGAGCCCGGCATAGAGCACGCCGCGATAGGGCGTTCCGGCCTTGACCATGGCGCGGGCGGTGGGGACGAGGATTTCTTCGAGAGCGCGGCGCTCCAGCTCTTCCGTCAGCACCGGAGCGGGGGAATAGGCGCCCATGCCGCCGGTGTTGGGGCCGAGGTCGCCGTCATAGGCGCGCTTGTGGTCCTGGGCGCTGCCGAAGGCGACGACGGTCTCGCCGTCCACGAGGGCGAACAGGCTCGCCTCCTCGCCCTCCATGAATTCCTCGATGAGCACCTCGGTGCCGCCACCGGCGAACACCTGCTCCACCGCGTCCACCGCCTCCTCGACGGTGAGGGCGACGACCACGCCCTTGCCGGCCATCAGCCCGTCCGCCTTCACCACGATGGGCGCGCTCTGCGCGCGGATGTAGGCGGCGGCCTCGGCGGTGGAGGTGAAGCGGCCGAAGGCGGCGGTGGGAATGTCGTTCGCCTTGCACAATTCCTTGGTGAAGAGCTTGGAGCCCTCCAGCCGGGCGGCCGCCGCGGTGGGACCGAAGGCGAGGATGCCGGCGGCGGCGAGGCGATCCACAAGGCCGGCCACCAACGGCGCCTCGGGGCCGACCACCACCAGGTCGATGGTGTGCTCCTGACACCATTTCACGATGGTGTCGTGGGCGGACAGCGGGATGCCTTCCACCACGTCCGCGAACTCGGCGATGCCCGGATTGCCGGGCAAGGCGTAGAACTGACCGATGGTTGGGCTCTGCGCCAGCTTCCAGGCGAGGGCGTGCTCACGCCCTCCCGAACCGAGCAGCAGGATGTTCATGCGGCCTCCCCCGAGTTTCCGACGGATCTTGGTTTTCTGTTCTCTTCGCCTATCGGCTCAAGGCCGCGCAAACAAGGGGCAGGGCTCTGCGCTCGCCGCATGGGGCACCTTCCCGTTATGCTGGTACACCACCCGTCCGGGTTCCGATTCGCATGACCGATGATGCCGAAGTCAGGGCCAATGCGCCCGAATGGAGCGTTTCCGAGCTGTCCGCCGCCCTGCGCCGGACGGTGGAGGACGCCTACGGCCACGTTCGGGTGCGGGGCGAAATTTCCGGCTACCGCGGCCCTCATTCCTCCGGTCACGCCTATTTTTCGCTGAAGGATGCCGGCGCGCGGCTGGATGCGGTGATCTGGAAGGGCACCTTCCAGCGCCTGCGCCTCAAGCCCGAGGAGGGGCTGGAGGTGGTGGCGACCGGCAAGCTCACCACCTATCCGGGAAAATCCGGGTACCAGATTGTCATTGAGTCGCTGGAGTTCGCGGGCGCCGGCGCCATCATGGCCATGCTGGACGAGCGCAAGCGCCGCCTCGCCGCCGAAGGCCTGTTCGATCCCGCCCGCAAGCAGGAGCTGCCGTTCCTGCCCAGGGTGATCGGCGTCGTCACCTCGCCCACCGGGGCGGTAATCCGCGACATTCTCCACCGGCTCAACGACAGATTCCCCCGTCGGGTGCTGGTGTGGCCGGTGCGGGTGCAGGGCGAGACCTCGGCGGCCGAGGTGGCCGCCGCCATCCGCGGCTTCAACGATCTGCCCGAGGGCGGGCCGATTCCCCGGCCGGACGTGATCGTGGTGGCGCGCGGCGGTGGTGCTCTGGAGGATCTGCTCGGCTTTTCCGACGAGGCGGTGGTGCGGGCGGCGGCGGAAAGCATGATCCCGCTGGTCTCGGCCGTGGGCCACGAGACCGACGTGACCCTCATTGATTTCGCCGCCGACGTGCGCGCCCCCACCCCCACGGCCGCGGCCGAAATGGTGGTGCCGGTGCGCACCGACCTGATCGCCACGGTGGAAGATCTCGGCGCCCGCCTCATCGCCGCACCCTTGCGCCTCCTCGACCGGCGCCGTGCCGACCTGCGCGGCCTCGCCCGGCTCCTCCCGGCGGCGGAAACCCTGCTGGCCCAGCCGCGCCAGCGCCTCGACCTTGCCGCCGAGCGGCTGCCGCGCGCCTTGCGGGCCAACGCTTCCGCCCACCGGCTGCAACTGGCGGCGGTGCAGGCGCGCCTCTCGCCGGAGGCGCTGCGCACACGGCTGGCGCGGGCGGGTGAACGGCTCGACGTGCTGGACGGGCGCATGCGCCGGGCGCTGGAGGTGCAGAAGGAGCGCCGCACGGCGCGCCTCGCTTCGCTCTCTCAGCTTCTCAAGGCACTCTCTTACAAAGAGGTGCTGGGTCGGGGGTTCGCGCTGGTGCGGGATGCCGGCGGCCATGCCGTGCGGCGGGCGGCGGACATCGCGGACGGCGCGGCCCTGAGCCTGGAATTCGCCGATGGCCGGGTCGCCGTGCACGCCGGGGAGGGGACTCCGACATTGGATACGCCCCCTCGGCCGGCGCCGCGCCCCGCCGGCCGCAAGCCGAAGAAGGTAGAAGGGCCGACACTTTTCGACCCCTGATCGTGCGCCCCTTTCGCTTTGCGGCGCAAAGGGCTATCCTCCCGGCAAACCAGTTTTCGGGACGCTCCCCAGGTGATGAACAGATTCGAACGCTTCCCCGAGCCCCATGGCGAGGCGGAAGTGCGCTACCTCGATGGTGAATTCCGCATCCTGCGGCCCGGCAGCTTCGTGCGCTGCGCCGTGACCGGGCAGACCATCCCGCTCGACGAACTGCGCTACTGGAGCGTCGATCTTCAGGAAGCCTATGCCAGCCCCGAGGCAGTGCTCACCCGCGTGCGCGAGCAGCCCCGGCAGGGGTGAGGGCTTCTGCCTTTTCCGTATCTCACGCGCTGTCGTCCTCCGGCTTGACCGGAGGACCCATGGTGCCATCTGCCCCAGCTTACGGCAGCTTCCACAAGCGGAAGCATGGGCCCTCCGGTCAAGCCGGAGGGCGACGGTATGCGCTGCGAGAAGTCTCACCCCTGCGGCTGAAGCGTTTCCAGGAAGCGGATGGGCTGGCCGTTCGACGGCCCCGTCAGCTCGCCTTCCCACATCACCTTGCGGCCGCGCACGAAGGTGCCCACGGGCCAGCCGGTGACGTCCTTGCCGTCATAGGGCGTCCACTGGGCGCGCGAGGCGATCCAGCTGTTGGTGATGGTGGCGCGGCGCTTCAGGTCCACCACGGTGAAGTCGGCGTCGTAGCCCACCACGATGCGCCCCTTGCCGGCGATGCCGAACAGGCGCGCCGGGCCGGCGCTGGTGAGGTCGATGAAGCGCTCCAGCGTCAGGCGCCCGGCGGCCACGTGATCCAGCATCAGCGGCACCAGCGTCTGCACGCCGGTCATGCCCGAGGGGCTTTCGGGATAGGGCTTGCTCTTTTCTTCCAGCGTGTGCGGCGCGTGGTCGGAGCCGAGCACGTCCACCACCCCGTTGGCGATGGCCGCCCACAGCCCGTCGCGATGGCGCGCCCCGCGCACCGGCGGGTTCATCTGGGCCAGCGTCCCGAGGCGCTCGTAGCATTCCGGGGCGGCCATGGTGAGGTGATGGGGTGTCACCTCCACCGAGGCGACGTCGCGCGCGTCGGCGAGGAAATCCATCTCCTCGGCCGAGGTCACGTGCAGCACATGCACCCGCGCGCCCGTCTCGCGGGCGAGGTTCACCAGCCGCCGGGTGGCGGTGAGCGCCGCGATCTCGTCGCGCCACACCGGGTGGGAGGAGGCATCGCCCGGCACGCGCAGGCCCTTGCGCTCCTGCAGGCGCGGCTCATCTTCGCAATGGAAGGCGGCGCGGCGGCGGATGACCTTCAGGATGTTGCGCACCCCGTCGTCGTCCGGCACCAGCAGCGAGCCGGTGGACGAGCCGATGAACACCTTGATGCCGGCCGCGCCGGGTAGGCGCTCCAGCTCCGGCAGGTCCTTCACATTGTCGTGGGTGCCGCCCACATAGAAGGCAAAGTCGCAATGCATGCGGGCCGTCGCCCGCGCGATCTTGTCTTCCAGCGCGGAGGGGTTGGTGGTCTGGGGAATGGTGTTCGGCATCTCGAACACGCCGGTCACGCCGCCCATGACGGCGGCGCGGGAGCCGGTCTCCAGGTCTTCCTTCTGCTCCAGCCCCGGCTCGCGGAAATGTACCTGCGTGTCGATGACGCCGGGGAGGATGGTCAGGCCGGTGGAGTCCACCACCTCGCCCGCGCTCGCGGCGGAGAGATTGCCGATGGCGCGGATACGCCCGCCCGTGACGCCGATGTCTTGAACGGCAATGCCGGCTGGGGTCGCGACCGCGCCGCCCTTGAGCAGCAGATCGAAAGTCACGGGCATGGGACGGGCTCGCTCTTGATGGGGACAGGCTGGCGGCCTTAAATCTGTTTTTTATTTTGCTGACAAGGACGGCCCCCATGCCGCTCATTCATTTGACCGATCGTACCCTCATTCGTGCCGATGGCCCCGATGCGGTGAAGCTCCTGCATTCCGTCATCACCTGCAACGTGAAGACCATGGCGCCGGGAGACGCCCGCTATGGCGGCCTGCTCACCCCGCAGGGCAAGATCATCTCCGATTTCCTGTTCTACGGCCTCGCCGAGGAGAACTTCCTGTTCGACGTCCCCGCGGAGCGGGCGGAGGATCTCCTCAAGCGGCTGATCTTCCATCGCCTTCGGGCCAAGGTGACGTTCGAGGTGGCGGCCGACCTCGCGGTTGTGGCTGTCTTCGGCGATCACGGCGCCCTGCCGGAAGGCCGGCTCTTCACCGATCCGCGCTATCCCGGCCTCGGCCAGCGGCTGGTGCTGGAGAAGGCCGTCGCGGACGGGCTTTCGAGCGATCTTGCCGCGTATGAGGCGCACCGCATCGCCCTCGGCATCCCAAAAGGCGGCGCCGATTTCACCTATGGCGACACCTTCCCCCACGAGGCCGACATGGACCAGCTCGGCGGCGTGGACTTCAAGAAGGGCTGCTATGTCGGGCAGGAGGTGGTGAGCCGGATGGAGCACCGCTCCACCCCGCGCAATCGGCTGGTGGAGGTGATCTTTCCCACCCCGCTCGCGGTCGGGCAGGAGATCGTGGCGGGCGACAAGAGCGTCGGCCAGCTCACCTCCGTCACCGACGGGCGGGGCATCGCCACCGTCCGCCTCGACCGCGCCACCGATGCCCGCGCCGAGGGCGTGCCGCTGACGGCCGGGGCGGTGGAGGTGGAACTGCGCAAGCCCGAATGGGCGACCTTCCCGCTGGACTGGGAAAAGAAGGTCAGCGCGCTGGACGCCAAATTCAAAGCCACCTGAGGAGCCCAAGAGAATGGACGATGCCGCGCCGAAACCCGTGCGCCAGCCCTTGATCGCGCATGCGGACGGCCATGCCCGCTGCTTCTGGTGCGGCACCGATCCCTTCTACATGGCCTATCACGACGATGAATGGGGCGTGCCCGAGCGCGACAGCCGCACCCTGTTCGAGAAGCTGCTGCTGGATGGATTCCAGGCCGGCCTGTCGTGGATCACCATCCTGCGCAAGCGGGAGAATTTCCGCCGCGCCTTCGACTGCTTCGAGCCGGAGATCATCGCCCGCTACGACGCGGCCAAGGTGGAGGCGCTGATGCAGGATGCCGGCATCGTGCGCAACCGGGCGAAGGTGGAGGGCGCGGTGCTCTCCGCCCGCGGCTATCTCGATCTGCGCGACAAGGGGATCGCGTTCAGCGATTTCATGTGGGATGCGGTGGACGGCGAGACGAAGGTGAACCGCCCCCGTCGCATCGCCGACGTGCCCGCCGAGACGGCCGAATCGAAGGCCCTGTCCAAGCGGCTCAAGGCGGCGGGCTTCAAGTTCGTCGGTCCCACCATCGTCTATGCCGCCATGCAGGCGTGCGGCCTCGTGGACGACCATCTGGAAGGCTGCCACTGCACCAAAGCGTGACGCTTGACGGGCGGGCCGCGCGGAACCGGGGACAGGGTGGCACATTTCGCCCTGCGCCCCTTTCATCGGCGGACGGCGGCGCCTATATTCACCGGGCCGGCGCAAGTCGGCTATGGCGATAAATCGGTGTTGGAATAAGCCTTTCGGACCCGGGGGCGGTACCCGGCGCCTCCACCAAAGCCCGTTTTTCCCTTGGGAAAGGCGGGTTCCGGCGGGGGCGAAATAGGATCGACGAGGGTGTAAAGAGCATTCTTTCGCTCGGCATTGTACCGCCGTTATCGGGCTAAACTTATAGTTGCCAACGACAACTATGCTCCGGTTGCTCTGGCCGCGTGAGCGGTTTGACGATCGAAATCAAAGTCCTACCGGGTAGCACTGGATAGGCGGGGTTCGGAGGCACCTGGCAACAGAAGCCTCCACTTCCCTCCCGACCGGCCGAAGGGGGGAAGCGCGCTCCTTCGTTCGTCCTTTCGGCCGCGGCGCCACCTGTTCACGGTGCCGCCCGGAAGGTCTCCGGAGCCTGGCTCGTCATCAGGCCGGAGGGACTTAAGCGGGCTCATGACGGTCGATCACATCCGCTACGATCTTCTCGCACAGGAGGCCCTGCGCTCCGTGGTGCGCCGTGTGCTCACGGACGTGGCCAAGACCGGCCTGCCGGGCGACCACCATTTCTTCATCTCCTTCGACACCCGCGCCCCCGGCGTCCGGCTTTCCCAGCGCATGCTGGAGAAATATCCGGAGGAGATGACCATCGTGCTCCAGCACCAGTTCTGGGACCTGATCGTCACCGAGACCTCGTTCGAGGTCGGCCTCTCCTTCGGCGGCATTCCCGAGCGCCTGCTGGTGCCCTTCACCGCTCTCAAGGGCTTCTTCGACCCGGCCGTGAAGTTCGGCCTCCAGTTCGAGACCCTCACCGCCGATGCGGACGGGGAAGAGACGGACGACGCCCCGCTGGAGACGCCCGTCTCGGCCAATGGCGCGGCCTCCAATGCGCCGACCCCGCTCAAGCCCGCGCCCGGCGCCGCCTCCGAACCGGCGCTGGCCAGTGCGGCGTCCACCGCCGAGGGGGCGGAAAAGCCCGCCGGCGGTGCGCAGGTGGTGCAGCTCGACGTCTTCCGCAACAAGAAGTAGCCGGCCGGACGCCGCCGGTGACCGCCGAGACCGATGTGGTCGTGATCGGGGCTGGCGCCGCCGGCCTTGCCGCCGGAGCGCGGCTGAGGGCGGCGGGTGTTCCCTTCGAGATCATTGAGGCCGCCCCCGTCGCCGGCGGTCGGGCGGCAACCGACACCACCACCCTCGGCGTGCCCTTCGACCTCGGCTGCCACTGGCTGCACGACGCGCGGGACAATCCCTTCACCGCCCTCGCCGATGCCCACGGCTTCCGTGTCGGCCGCAGCGCCGTGCCGCGCAGGCGCCTCCTCCTCGGCGAGCGCTTCTCCACTGACGCGGAAAAGGACGCCGCCGATGCGGAGGTGGATGCCGTCTTCGACGCCATTCACGCCGCCGGCCGGGCCGGCCGCGACGTCTCCGCCGCCGCGGTGATCGCGGAGCGGGGTGCCGGGCGCTATGGCGTCCTCGCCCGGCACTGGCTGGAGCTGATGTCGGCCGCCGGGCCGGCGGACATCTCCGCCGTGGATTTCGCGCTCTATCGCGATACGGACGACAACTGGCCGGTGCTCGACGGCTATGGCGCGCTGGTGCTGGCGGTGGCGGGCGATCTGAAGGTGACGCTCGGCTGTCCGGTGCGGCGCATCGATCGCAGGGGTCGGCGTCTCTCCATCGAGACGGAGCGGGGCGCCATCGCCTGCCGCGCGGTGGTGGTCACGGTGTCCACGGCGGTGATCGCCGCCGGCCGGCTCGCCTTCGATCCCGCCTTGCCGCCTGACGTCGCGGAGGCGTTCGCCGCTTTGCCGCTCGGCTTCGCGGAGAAAGTGGCGCTGCTGTTCGACCAGGACGTGTTCGGCGTGCCCGTGCGCACCGGCCTCGATGCGGTGGACCCGGCCCATCCCGGGCGAGCCGGCGCCTCGGTCATGCTGCGGCCGGGTGGCGCGCCGGCGGCCCTCGTCCATGTGGCCGGGCCGGAAGCGCAGGCGATGGCGGGCGAGGGGCCGGATGCGCTGGCCGATTTCGCCGTCGGCGTGCTGGCGTCCGCCTTCGGGGAGGATGTGCGGCGCCATGTGGTGCGTCGCCTGACAACCGACTGGGCCGGAATGCCCTTCATCGGCGGCGCCTATTCCTGCGCGCTGCCGGGCAAGGCCCATCTGCGCGCGAAGCTTCACGAGGCGTTCGATCCGCGCGTCGTTTTCGCCGGGGAGGCTTTGGGCGGCCCGGCCTTCTCCACCTGCCACGGCGCGCACATTTCCGGGATCGCCGCCGCCGAGACCGCCCTCGCACAATTGGAGCATGCCGCATGAGCGCGACCCGCCATCCCCTCGCGCTGGTGGTCGCGGTGTCCCGGAACGGCGTCATCGGCGTCGGCGGCGGCCTGCCGTGGCGCCTGCCGTCGGACCTGAAGCGCTTTCGCGCCATCACCTGGGGCAAGCCGCTGCTGATGGGACGGCGCACCTTCTCATCCATCGGCAAGCCGCTGCCGGGGCGGACATCCGTGGTGGTGAGCACCGATCCGGCCTTTGCGCCGCCCGAGGGCGTGCTGAAAGGGGCCTCGCTGGCGGAAGGGCTCACGCTGGCGGACGATGCGGCGGACGCCATGGGCGCCGACGCCATCATGGTCATTGGCGGCGAACGGCTTTTTCGCGAGACGTTGCCCATCGCCCGCTGGCTGCACCTCACCGAGGTGGATGCTGCCCCCGAGGGCGACGTGCTCTTCCCCGCCTTTGAGCGCAGCCAATGGCGGGAGACCGGCCGCGAGGGGCCGATCCGCGGCGAGAAGGACGAAGCCGCCTTTACCTATGTGACGCTCGAACGGGTCTGATCGGCCCGCTCAGCGCGCGCCCACCAGACCGGGCGGGCGCGGCAGGTCGCCGAACCCGGAGGTGGGGGGCAACTGGCCGTCCGTGGGCGCCGGCACGCTGAAGCGCGGCGGGGGCGGCGGCTCGACCCGGTCGGTGCGGCGCGGCGCGGGGGGCTGCGTCTGGCGCACCACAGGCTGATGGCGAGGCTCGCCCGTGGGCTCGGGCGTGGCGTGGCTTTCCAGCTGGCGCTCGGGTTCGGCGCGGGCCGGCGCGGCCTGATGGGTCTGGCGGGACTGGACCTCGCCCGGCGTCGCGGTGCCGGCGGTGCCGGAGGCGGTGGGCACGCCGAAGCCGGACGCGGGCACATCCCGTCGCTCGATCTCCTGATTGCGATCCACCGCACGGGGCACCGGCACAGGAGCCGGCTGGGGCGCGGGCGGAGCTATGGCCACAGGGGCTGGCGCGGGCGCCGGAGCAGGGGCTGCCGGGACAGCAGGCGTCGCTGCCGCCGGAGGGATGACGGCAGGTTTCGCCGCAGGCGTCACCGGGGTGACCACAGCTGGGGCAGGGGCGGGAACGACCGGAGCAGGAAAAACCGGCGCCGGGGTCACGGACACAGGCGCGACGGGCGCGGGGGTCGCTGGAGCGGTGGCCGGCTCGGGGGCCGGCGTGCCGCCGCGCTGGCGGTCCTCCAGACGGCGGGTCTCGCGCTCGATGGCCCGCATGGCGATGACGCTGGTCGCGGCCGCCGCGCTCACCCGCCGCTCGGGCGAAGCCACCGGCCCGCGCCAGGAGATGGCGCCGCCGGGCACGCCGCCGGCACTCTCGGCGCCTTCAAGGTCCATGCCCGCATCGAGGACCAGCCGCGACAGGTCGAGGCTGCCGGAGAGGCCGACGCGCACATTGTCCGCCGTGGTGCGGGCGGGGGAAAGGCGGGCGACGCCGTTCACCACGCCCAGCGTCGATTCCACGAAGGCGAGCTTGAGCGGCCCCTTGGCCAGCGCGCGATCCAGCATCTGCGCGGTGCGGCGCTCATCAGGCGGCGGCGAGAGGGGGGCGGCCTCGGCCAGAACCGCGTCGAGGGCGGCGGGGCTGGCATTCTCGATCACGAGGTCGCGCACGCCGAGGGTGCCCTGCCCGGAAAGGCTCTGCACGATGGTCTGCACGCTGCGGCCCGAGCCGCCGAGATCGAGCAGCAGGTTCACCCGTCCCTTGGGCGGGGTGCGGGCGCCGGTCGGGGCGATGAGGGCGCTTGCGTCCACCTGCTCCAGCACGAGGCGGCCGTCGGTCTGGAGGAGGTCGTTCTGCCGCTTCAGCCGGAGCGAGGCGACGACCCGCCCGCCGCCGAGGCTGCCGGAGAGGTCGCGCAGGTCGAAATCCGTACCGTCGCTGACGAGCACGACGCGGCCCTTGTCCAGCGCATAGGGGCCGAGCGCGGCGATACGTCCGGCGGACAGCTCCAGATTGAGGCCGATACCGCCCGCCGAGGCGGGGGCGAGCCGGGCGGTGTTCCACAGACCGGCCGGTCCGCTCTCCGCCGCGGCACGGGCGGCGAACATGCCAAGGATGCGCGGAACAGACAGGGTATCGAAGGCCAGCTTGCCGGAGAGGCGCGGCACCGCGCCGGGCTCGAACTCCACGCTGCCGGAGACGGGCGCCGCCGCCAGCGAGCCGGTCAGCTCGCCCAGACGCCACGCGCCGGCCCGGCGGGAAAGGGTGAAGGCGAGGGCGGTGGGCACCGGGCCTTCCACGGCGGCGGAGGCCTGCGGCAGCAGCCGGCCGAGGTCGGCGCCATCGAGGCGCATGGCGAGGTTCGGCTCGATGCTGCCGCCGGACAGGCGGGCCGTGCCCTGCGCCTGCGCCGTGAGGTCGGCGACCGTGATGCGGCCGCGCACCTGCGCCTCGTCCTGCGTCAGCGGATCGACGGAGAGTTCCACACGGGCCGGCCCGAGCCTTTGTCCGAGCCCGTCTACGCCGAGGGCGGCGAGCGCGCGGCCTCCATCCGTCGCGTCTGCCTTCAGGGCGATGCGCAGCGGCACGCCGGCGGTGGTGCGGGCGAAGGCGACGTCGCCGGAGATCTGCCCGAGGGTGCCGGCGATGGTGACATTGCGCCCGCCGGCCTCGGCCCAGACGACGGTGCTGTTGAGTTTCACCGGGGAGGCGATGGGCAGGAGGTTGCCGATGACCTGCGCCGTTTCCTCACCAGCCAGAAGCCGCGCCACGGGAACGAGCCCGTCGGCCCTGGCGCCGGAGGCGGTGATGTTGAATTCGCCGCGCGGGGTGGTGGAGAAATTCTCCATGCGCCCGGCGCCCTCGACGCGCAGACCGGCGAAATCGTCCATCACCATGCGGGCGAGGCGCCAGTTGCCGCCGGTGGCGGAGCCTTCGAGGTTCAGGCCGCGCAGCGGCAGGCCGGACAGGGTGAGGTTGCGCCCGTCGATGGCCACCTGCCCGTCCGCGCCCCCACCCACGGCGGCGGAGGCGGTCTGCACGGCGGCGATCAGCGGGTCGAGGTCGAAGCCGTCCAGCGACAGGCGCAGGTCGAGCTTGGGCGGCGCGTTGTCCGGCAGCGCGGCCGAGGCCGAGCCGCGCACCCGGCTGGCGGCGAAGGTGGCGTCCAGCATGTCCACCGCGATGCGCGACGGACCGGCGGTGACGCGGCCGGAGATGCGTACCGGCCCCTTCGCTGCCGCCACATAGTCGCGCGGCGCGGTGGGCGCGGCCCAGCGCAGGAAAACGGCTGGGTCATCGGCGGCGAAGGAGACGTTGCCGTCGAAGCCACCGCCGCCATTGGCGCGGGTCGGCATGCCGGAGAGGCGGAGCGAGGCCTTGCCGGGGAGCTGCGCCTCGGCGCTGTCCACCCGCCAGCCGGCGGCGGAGCCGGAGATGTCGGCCCGCACATCGCGCACCATGGTGCCGCCGAGCACCAGCTGCTCCACGGAAAGACCGATGCGCGAGGCGATGTCCGGCGCGGGCAGGGCCGCGACGCCGCCGAGGAAGCGGGCAAGCGAGGCGGCTGGGCTGCCGCTGCCGGCGTCGGCGTCCTTGGTGCCGGTGGCGGCGCGCACGGCGTCGATGTCGAGGCTGCGGGCATTCAGCACCGCATCGAGGCCGATGGCGCGGCCGAGGGCGAGGCGCGCGGAGCCGGTGAGCTGCGCCGGGGTGGCCGAGCCACCCAGCGCGAGGTCGAGGCTTTCCGCCAGCACCGCTTCCGGGCTCGCCTTCAGCGTGCCGGAGAGCTGCCACGCCTCCGCCCCGTCACCGGCATGGCGGGAAAGAGTGGCGCGGCCGTCGAAACGCGGCTTGGCGCCGGCCACGTTGAGGCTGCCGTCGAGATCGAGGGCAAACGGGCGCGTGCGCCCGTCCAGCACGATGCGCAGCTTGCCGGCGCCGTCATCGCCGATCTTGCCGAGGGTGGAGCGCACGGCGAACCGCGCCGCGCCGGCCTGCACCTCTCCATCCAGCCGGAACGGGCCGGAGAGGGAGCGCGCCTCACCCTTGAGGTCCACATCGTCGATGCTGACGCGATGGTCCGAGGCGCGGTCGAGCAGATCGAGGCTGCCGTCCTCCACCTCCAGCCGGGCGATGGAGAGTTCCGCCGCCCGTCCGCTGCCCGTGGGCATGGCGACGCGGCCGGCGCTGTCCAGCACCACGCGGATCTGCGGCTTGCGCAGGGTGACGCCGGTGGCCTGGATGTCGCCGCGCATCAGGGCACCGAGGGAAAGCTCGGCGGTCAGTTCCTTCACCGTGCCGCCGGTGGACACCACGTCGCCGAGGGTCACGTCGCGCAGCACGATGCGGGGGGCGGGCAGGATCTCGGCGTCGATGGAGCCGCGGATGACCACGGGCAGGCCCAGCGTGCGGCCCATCTCGGTCTCGAACGTGCCGCGCCACTGGTTCCAGTCCACCACGAACGGCGCGGCGAAGGCCGCGCTGATGGCGAGGACTATGGCCGAGGCGAGGCTGATGAGAATGCCCTGCACACGCGTCTCCCGATGAGGCCCCGATCATAAAGGGCCGCTTAACCCTATGCGCAGGGAATGCGATCAGATCGCGACGATTTTTCCCGGATTCATGATGTTTTTGGGGTCGAGCGCCCGCTTGATCGACCGCATGGCCTCCAGCGCCGCGGCGCCGTGCTCGCCCTCCATGTATTTCATCTTGCCCTGGCCGACGCCGTGCTCGCCGGTGGAGGTACCGCCCATGGCGAGGGCGCGCTCCACCAGACGCTTCATGTAGTGCTTGGCCTTGGCGAGGTCTTCCGGGTCGTCCACGTTCACCATCAGCGTGGTGTGGAAATTGCCGTCGCCCACGTGGCCGACGATGGGGGCGATGAGGCCCATCTCCACGATGTCGCGCTTGGTCTCCATCACGCACTCGGCGAGGCTGGAGATGGGCACGCACACGTCGGTGGCCACCGCTTTGGCGCCCGGCCGCATGGGCAGGACGGACCAATAGGCGTCGTGCCGCGCCTGCCAGAGCCTGGTGCGCTCCTCCGGCTTCACCGCGAACACCGAGGGGCCGCCGCCATATTCCGCCGCCAGCTCGCCGAAGCGATCCGCCTGCTCGTGGACGCTCGCCTCGGTACCGTGAAATTCGAGGAAGAGGGTGGGGGTCTCGGCCAGCGTGAGCTTGGCGTAGGCGTTGGAGGCCTTCACCTGCTCCTCGTCCAGAAGCTCGATGCGCGCCACCGGGATGCCGCTCTGGATGGTGGCGATCACCGTGTTGCAGGCGGCCTCGATGCTGGGGAAGGGACAGACGGCGGCGGAGACTGCCTCCGGGATGCCGTAGAGCTTCAGGGTGATCTCGGTGACGATGCCGAGCGTGCCCTCGGCGCCCACATAAAGGCGGGTGAGGTCGTAGCCGGCGGAAGATTTGCGCGCGCGGGTGGCGGTGGTGAGGATCTCGCCGGTGGGCGTCACCACCTTCAGGGACAGCACGTTGTCCTTCATGGTGCCGTAACGCACCGCATTGGTGCCCGAGCAGCGGGTGGAGACCATGCCGCCCAGCGAGGCGTCGGCGCCGGGATCGAGCGGGAAGAACAGGCCCTGGTCGCGCAGCTCCTCGTTGAGCCGCTTGCGGGTGACGCCGGGTTCGATCACGCAGTCGAGGTCGGCGGTGTTGACGGCCAGGATGCGGTTCATGCGCGAGAGGTCGATGCAGATGCCGCCGAAGGGGGCGTTCACATGGCCCTCCAGCGAGGTGCCCGCGCCCCACGCGATCACCGGGACCGACAGCTCGTCGCACACGCGGACCACGGCCTGCACGTCTTCCGTGCATTCAGCAAAAACAACGGCGTCCGCGGGCTCGTTGGGCAGGTAGGTCGTCACGTTCGCGTGCTGTTCCCGCACCGAGCGATTCGTAACGACCTTGTGATCCAGTGCGGCCTGCAGGCGCTGCACCGCCTGGGCGATGCGATCGGGCATTGCACTGTCGGATTTCGCGGCTGCGGCAACCATTTACAAATCCTTAACCTTTGTCTGCGTCAGGCGAGCGGCTCCCGGATGACGCGAAAGTGGATTGAACCGTTTTAGGAACAGTTTCGACTTGACAGTGACTTTTATGATTCTGTGCGGGACGCGATTTCAGGGTGACGGATGCCTCCTAGCACGGCACAGTGCTTCCACAAGCGGCAAAATCTGCAACCAGCGAAGCGAGGCGGCCATGCTCGACCGAATCGACTTTGAACCCGTGTTCTTTGCCCCGTTCGTGTCCTCCTCCATGAAGGTGGAGACCAACTGGATCGATTATAATGGCCACCTCAACGTGGCCTATTACACGCTCATCTTCGACCGGGCGCTCGACGAGGCGCTCGGCCTGCTCGGTCTGGGACCGTCCTACGCCCGGGCGCGTCGCGCCTCTTTCTTCACCGGCGAATCCCACATCCGCTACGAACGTGAACTGGCCCCCGAATCGCCGGTGCGCGTGACCATGCGGCTGCTCGACTATGACGAGAAGAGGCTGCACCTCTTCCAGTCGCTGCATCATGCCACCGATGGCTGGGTGTCCGCCACGTCGGAGCAGATCACGCTCCATGTGGATCTCGGCTCGCGGCGCGTGGTGCCGTTCCCGGATGACGTGCTCGAGCGGATCGCGACCATGCGCGCCGCCCATGCCGGCCTGCCGCCGCTGAACGGCGTGGGCCGCAAGGTGTCCATGCCGTCGCGCTCCTGAGGCGCGACTTTCGAGGCCGCATGGTCCTTGTGTCCATCGCGGTTCTCGCGGCGCTGTGCGCCGATGGCGGCTGAGGCGATCGCGCCCGGCCGCCATTCTCTTTGGGGTCATGGTCGGTGAACTGCCTAATCGGCAACCATGCCTTTACCGTGCGCTCCGCGCAGGTCTGGCATGCCAACGCCGTAGTTCTGGTGCGCTGCACAGCGGCATATATTGCACTGCGATAAAGCCCCGTAGGGCCAGTGCAGGAGGCCTCCATGAGCGCCGTTACCTTTTCTCCCGACACCCTCTCCCGCGATACCCGCGCTGCCGCCCCCAAGGCTGGCAAGGCTGCGGCCGGCAAGACCGCTGGCAAGGGCTTCTTCGCCCGCCTGATGGGCGCCATCATCGCCGCCCGCATGGAGCAGGCCGAGCGCGAGCTGTCCCGCTACGTGCAGCTCAACGGCCGTGACCCGCTGAACTGACACTCTCTATGTAAGACCCCTCATCCGCGCGGCCGATCCGACCGCGCGGCGAGGGTCAGGGTGGCCCAGCCCTCGATATGCCGCTGGTTGACGAGGTGCAGCCCCTGCGCGCGATAGGCCGCCAGAGCGGCGGGAACCTGCGCGGTGAGCAATCCCGACAGCACGATGCGTCCTCCCGGCGCCAGCAGGGAGGCGAGCGGGCGCGCCAGCCGCTTCAGCGGCGGCAGCAGGATGTTGGCCAGAATCAAATCGTAGGGTCCGTGGATGCGGATCGCCCGCGCCCCGGCGCCGGCCGCATGGACCATGCGTACCCCCGGCGCCTTGTTGGCCGCCGCATTCGCTCTCGCCGTACGCACGGCGATGATGTCGATATCGCTTCCCACGATCTCGGTGTGAAACAGCCGCTCGGCGGCAATGGCGAGCACGCCCGTGCCCGTGCCCACGTCCAGCACGCGCTGCGGGCGTCCCTTGCGTGCGGCGTTGACGATGGCGTGCAGGCAGCCCTGCGTGGTGCCGTGGTGGCCGGTGCCGAAGGCCAGCGCCGCCTCGATCTCGATGCCGATGCGGTTCGGCCCCACCCGGCCGCGATCATGCGAGCCGTGCACCACCACCGGGCCGACAGCCACGGGGGCGAGGCCTTCCAGGCTCGCGGCCACCCAGTCCTTCTGCTCGATCTCGCCGAACGTGACGGCGGCGGCCATCTCCGGGCCGGCCGCGATCTCCACCAGTTCGAGCAGCATCTCCGGATCGAAGGCGGAGCCCGCATAGACCTCCACCACCCAGTCGTCGTCCGTCCGCTCGAAATTGGCCACCGCCACCTCTGCGGGGTCGAATGTTTCCGAGATCAGGTCGGCGATGCGCTGCGCCTGCCGGCGGGGCGCCTCGACCCGCATCACATGGGTGGCGTCGTTGGGGGGGAGGCCTTCGAGCATGGGGAAAACGTCATCCGTTGTCGCTGTGGCCGCCGTCGCCTGTCGCTCCCGTCACGCGGTTGCGCCCGGCGGCCTTGGCCGCGTAGAGGCGCTTGTCGGCCGCTTCGAGCAGCGCCGTCAAGGTCTGGCCGTCCTCGGGCAGCGTGGCGACGCCGATGGACAGGGTCTGCTGCCGCACGCCGTCGGGCAGCGCCAGCGCCGTCACGCTTTCATTGAGCATGTGGGCGAGCGTCACCGCCGAGATATGGGACACGCCCGGCGCCAGCACCGCGAATTCGTCGCCGCCATAGCGCACCACATGGTCCGACTGCCGAAGGCTCTCGGAGATGGCGCCGGCCAGCTGCCGCAGCACCGCGTCGCCGGTGGCATGGCCGTGGAGGTCGTTGACCTCCTTGTAGTCGTCCACATCCACCAGCAGCAGGCTCATGGGCCGGCCGGTCTTGCGGGCGATGGCCACGAGGTCGCGGCCCAGCGGCTCCAGTTGGCCGCGGTGGAGCACGCCGGTGAGTGGATCGAGCCGGGAGGTCACCTCCAGCTGCTCGTAGCGCTGGCGGTAGGTGAGGGTGTCGAACACATCGGCGATGCGCGGGCGCAGCGGATCGCCGGCCATCTCGAAGCGGTCGAGATAGAGCGCGAGCATCAGGGCATAGAAGCCCGCCGCCACCAGCTTGCCGACCCAGCCGCCGATGCCCGCCGACAGCGGCACGTCGAGCGCGAAATGCAGCACGCCGAAGAAGCCGACCTGATCGAAGGTGAGCACCAGCGCCAGCGTCGCCCAGACGACTGTCACCGGATACCGCTTCGCCCGGGATGACAGGCGCTCGTAGACGAGGATCATGGCAATGGAATCGATGAAGAGCAGCAGCGTGCTCCACACCGCCAGCGCGCCCAGCTGGTCCATGAACGTGATGTCCGCCGGCGCGCCGGGAGCTGGCACCACGTTGTGCTGGCGCAGCAGGAAGATGAGCGCCAGCAGCACCAGATTGCCGAGGAACAGCCCATAAATGGGCTGGCGCGCCACCAGCGCGTCCTCGCGAATGTACACGAGCAGCAGAAGTGCCAGTTTTCCGGAAAATAATACCATGGAGCCGGGCGAGAGTGAGACGCCGAACGGCAATTGCACGTAATAGGCGGCGGCGAGATACGTCTCCATGAAATGGAGCGAGCCGAGCGCGCAGAAGAACACGCCGATGCCAAGCGTTCCGCGCAGGCGGAACAGCGCGAGCATGGCGCCGAAATACACCAGCATTTCGGCGCCGAGCAGGAGGATGTTGAGTGCGATCATCGATCTGAAATCTGCGGCGCGGGCGACGCTAGGGGAAGATCGGGGCAAAGATGAGGGGCCGCCCCGACGGACCGAGACGCCATCTCTCGTCGCCCGCAAATATTGCGTCAGGCCTTTTCGACGAAGGTATCTACCACCCGCTTCTCGCCCGCCTTGTCGAACTGCACGGTCAGCTTGTTGCCGTCGATGCCCGTGATTTCGCCATATCCGAACTTGATGTGGAACACCCGCTCGCCCCGCTTGAAGGCGGAGGAGGGGGCGGAAGACGAGGCCACCAGCGTGCCCTCGATCACCATCGGTCCGCGCCGCGCCGAAGCGCCGGCATCGTAGCGCCCGCCGCGCTCCGAGAAGCCGCCCCGTCCGCCGCCGCTCCCGCCGCTGTCCGTGCGGCCACGCTGGGTCTGTGCCCGCTGCCAGCCGGGCGTGGAATAGGAGGAGGCGGCGAAGGGCTCGGCCCGGTCGAACCGGCTCTGGCCGTAGCTGCCGCCGCCGCCATAGGACGAACCGCCCCACCCCATGCCGCCACGGCTTTCTTCCACCTGCACATGGGCGTCGGGCAGTTCGTCGAGGAAGCGGGAGGGCACGGTGGAATTCCACATGCCGTGGATGCGCCGGTTGGAGGCGAACCAGATGCGGGCGGAGGCGCGGGCGCGGGTGATGCCCACATATGCGAGCCGCCGCTCTTCCTCGAGGCCCGCTTTGCCCTGTTCGTCCAAGGCGCGCTGGTGGGGGAACAGGCCTTCCTCCCAGCCGGGCAGGAAGACGGTGTCGAATTCCAGCCCCTTGGCGGAATGCAGCGTCATCACCTGCACCGCATCCTCGCCGGCGCCGTTGTCCACGTCCATCACCAGGGAGATGTGCTCCAGAAAACCGGGGAGGTTCTCGAAGGGCTCCATGGAGCGCACGAGTTCCTTGAGGTTTTCCAACCGCCCGGCAGCCTCGGCGGAACGGTCCTTCTGCCACATCTCGGTATAGCCGCTCTCGTCGAGGACGATCTCGGCGATCTCGGTGTGGGACATGACGCGCGCCTGCTCGCGCCAGCGCTCGAACGCCTGGATGAGCCCACGCAGGGTGCCGCGCACCTTCGGCTTCAGCTCCTCGCTCTCGGTGAGCACACGCGCGGCTTCCTGCAGCGGCACACCGGCGGCGCGGGCGACATCATGGATCTGCTTCACCGTGGCATCGCCGATGCCGCGCTTGGGCACGTTGACGATGCGCTCGAAGGCGAGATCGTCGGCGGTGGAGTTCATGCAGCGCAGATAGGCCAGCGCATCGCGGATTTCCGCCCGTTCATAGAAGCGCGGGCCGCCAATGACGCGGTAGGGCATGCCGAGCGTGACGAAACGGTCTTCAAACTCGCGCATCTGGAAGGAGGCGCGGACCAGGATGGCGATCTCCGACAGGCGATGCCCGGCGCGTTGCAGCGCCTCGATCTCCTCGCCGACGGCGCGGGCCTCCTCGCCGGAATCCCACGCTCCGGTGACGCTGACGCGCTCGCCCTCGTCGCCCTCGGAGAACAACGTCTTGCCCAGCCGCCCCTCATTATGGGCGATGAGATGGGCGGCGGAGGCGAGGATGTGCCCGGTGGAGCGGTAGTTGCGCTCCAGCCGGATGACCTTGGCGCCGGGAAAATCGCTCTCGAACCGGAGGATGTTGTCCACCTCGGCGCCGCGCCAGCCATAGATGGACTGGTCGTCGTCGCCGACGCAGCAGACATTTTTCGAGCCCTGCGCCAGCAGGCGCAGCCAGAGATACTGGGCGACGTTGGTGTCCTGATACTCGTCCACCAGCAGGTACTTGAACCGGCGGTGGTATTCGGCGAGCACGTCGGGGTTCTCCCGGAACAGGCGAATGCCTTCCAGCAGCAGGTCGCCGAAATCTACCGCGTTCAGTGCCTTCAGCCGGTCCTGATAGGCGGCATAGAGCATGCCGCCCTTGCCATTGGCGAAGACCGCGCCCTCTCCGGGCGGCACGTCCTTCGGGGACAGGCCGCGGTTCTTCCAGCCGTCGATGGTGGAGGCGAGCAGCCGCGCCGGCCAGCGCTTCTCATCGATATTCTCGGCGGCGAGGAGCTGCTTGAGCAGGCGGATCTGGTCGTCCGTGTCGAGGATGGTGAAGCCGCTCTTCAGCCCCACCAGCTCATGGTGGCGCCTGAGGATGCGCACGCCGATCGAATGGAAGGTGCCGAGCCAGGGCATCCCCTCGATCTGGTCGCCGACCATGCCGTGGATGCGGTCCTTCATCTCCCGCGCCGCCTTGTTGGTGAAGGTCACCACGAGGATCTGCGAGGGGAAGGCGCGGCCGGAGGCGAGGATATGGGCGACGCGGGCCGTGAGCACGCGCGTCTTGCCCGTGCCTGCGCCGGCGAGCACCAGCAGCGGGCCGTCCAGCGTTTCCACCGCCTCGCGCTGCTCGGGATTGAGGCCGGCAAGATAGGACGCCTGCGGCCCGGCGGGGGCGATGGCGGCGCGCGCACGCGCGGCGATGCCGCCGGGCTTCAGGCCGGGAAGCTCTGGCACTCCACCGGGCTCGTGGCCCGGACGGCGCGGGGATTCAGGCGGTCTCAATGCAAAAGGTCTCGGTGCGCGTGATTCGCTCAAGGGAACAAAATGGCATCGCGCGCGCCGGATTGCGAGCTTGGCCGCAGGCGAGCCCTTACCGGAGCAGTTCGGCGGTGCCTTCGCGCCGCCAAGTGCGCGCCCGAAGCCGCGGCGCCAGCCACCAGGACAGCGGCGCGGACACGATCGACGAGCCGAGCACCACGAAGGGCATCAGGCCCATGGCCTCGCGCGCCAGCGGCGACAGCAGGAGCCCCAGAAGGGCGGCGAAGAACGTGACCGCCTGGATCATCATGAACAGCATGGCGGCGAGTTGCAGCCGGATCGACATGGTTTGAGCCTCCTTCCGAGACGGTCATTTCGGAAGGTCAACCGGCCCACGTGGACCGGGGTTCCCCGCGCGGTGTTCAGGTTCCCGCGAGGTCGGCGGCGGCATCCGGCAGGGTGGGGGCAGCCTTGGGATCGGCGGCCGGCGCCACGGGCAGATGCACGACGTAGAACTTGCGGACTGCGGTCACGCTCTTCCACACCCCCTTGAAGCCCGAGGGGATGACGAAGGACTGGCCGGCATGGAAGGTCTCCGTATGGCCCGAAGCGTCCGTCAGCTCGACGGTGCCTTCCACGAGGACGCAGAACTCGTCCTCGTCATAGCTCACCTCGATCTCCGATGGTGCCGAGGCCCAGAACCCCGCCGAAAAGGCGCCGGTGCGATCCTGATACCATTCATGCACGGTCGTGGCGGCATCGGGGTGCAGCGGCGGGGAAGGATCGAAGCGGATGGAGCGGATGGTCATGGGGGTCACTCCCGGCGCGTCTGGCTCGCTGTGTGTGGCCCATCCTTCGCCCGTCCGCCGTCCTGCCGCAAGGGCGTGCGCAACCCTGCAATCAGCACCACGCCCGTTCCGAAGAAGGCGACCAGCACCGCCACACCGGCCCGCTGGCTCTGCGTCAGGGCGGTGACGATCGCCACCGAGGTCGGCGCGGCAAACGAGGTGATCTTGCCGGAGAGGGCGAACAGGCCAAAGCATTCGCCGATGTTCTCCGGCGGGGCGAGGCGCACCAGAAGGGTGCGCGAGGCCGCCTGGAGCGGGCCGGCGACGGCGCCGATGAGGAGCCCGAGGCCCACATAGACCTTCTCCGGCACCGTGCCGTAGAGGCCGGTTCCCGGCGCCGTTGGTACAAGGCCGAACAGGATGGATGTCCGGTCCACCGACAGCAGCCCGATGCAGGCGAACAGCAGCCCGAGGAGCGCGCCGAGGATGACGAGGCGCGGGCCGAAGGCATCATCCAGCCAGCCCCCCGCCAGCGCCCCGGCCGTGCCGGTGAGGGTGAGCAGGATGCCGAAGATGCCGATCTCGATGGAGCCCCAGCCGAAGGTGCCGGCGGCATAAATGCCCCCGAAGGCGAACAGGGCGACGAGCCCGTCTGCATAGATCATGTTGGCGAGGAGGAAGCGGGCGAGTGCCGGGCGCGTCCTCAGCTTCGGCACCAGCCCGCGGATTTCCGTGAGGCCCTTGCGCACCGCCTCGCGCAGCGGCAGGCCCTTCTTGCGGTCGGGCACGAACATGAACATGGGCAGCACCAGCACCGCGAACCACACGGCCGTGAGCGGCCCCGAGAAACGGTCGCCCTCGCGGGTCGCCGCGTCGAGCCCGAGCGCCGGCGGCCGGCCGATGAGGGTGAGGCCGGTGTCCGGCGCGGTGGAGAAAAAGCCGAGCATCAGCGCCAGCGAAACCAGCCCGCCGAAATAGCCCGCCGCCCAGCCGGTGCCGGAGAGCCGGCCCAGCCGCTCCGGCGGCACGAGGTCCGGCATGATGGCGTTGTTGAAGACGGTGGCGAACTCGACGCCGATGGTGCCGATGGCGAAGGCCGCGAGCACCAGCGGGATGCGTGCCGTATCACCCGGTACCGCGAACCACAGCAGCGCCGACCCTGTCATCAGCATCAGCCCAAACACCGCGATCCACGGCTTGCGCCGGCCGGAGGCATCGGCCACCGCGCCGAGGATGGGCGAGAAGATGGCGATGACGAGCCCCGCCGCCCCGGTGGCGAAACCCCACAGGCTCTGCCCTTCGGCCGGCGTCGGGGCCACGGCGGAGGCGAAGTAGGGCGCGAAGATGAAGGTGGTGATGAGGGTGAAATAGGGCTGGCAGGCGGGATCGAACAGGATCCAGCCGACCACGGCCCGGCGCGGGAGGCGGGAGGCAGGCCGGGAGGAGGGCAAGGGCAAATCCGCAATGGCTGGCGAGCGATGGCCCACCATGGCAGCCGCCGCGCCCGAGGGAAACCGTCTCCGTCGCGAAACCTCAGGCGGGAAAGTCGGGCATGGGCTCGGCCCCGGCCGGCACCACATGCTCCACCAGCGCGGCGATCGCGGATGCAACCAGCACGGCGGCGCCCACGGGCGCAGCGGAGAAGAACTCCTCCTGCACCGCACGGCCGTCCTCGTCCTTGAAGGCGGAGGAGGCGGCACGCACGGCGACCGCCTCGGTCACGAGGTAGCCGTCCTTGACGAGATCGCGGGCGATGGCCTTGGGTGGGCGCTTGTCACGCACGTGCAGCGGCTCCTCCTCGCCTGAGGCCCGCCAGACCACCTTGTAGATGTACATGGCGCTTCGCTGCTCCCTGCGGACATCCGTCCCCTGAACGCCACGGTGGAGCCCCTCGTTCCGATCCTCCTGCATTCCTATGGATCAACTGCCACGCCGCAGCGTTAATGCCGTGTTCGGCGCCGCGGGCGCCTGATTGGGGAGAGGCGGCGATGCTGCAGTCACAGGATCCGTCGTTGTCCGGCCCGGCCAGAGGCGCCGATCTGCCCGGACGGGACCGGCTGCTCGCCTTCTTCACCGCCATCGCCATCGTGACCGTGCTCTATGTAGGGCGCGACGTGTTCGTGCCTATCGCGGTGGCCATCCTCCTGTCCTTCGTGCTGGCGCCGGTGATCCTGGTGCTGCGGCGGGTGAAGGTGCCGCGGACGGCCGCGGCGGTGGTGGTGGTGATCGCCACCTTCGTCGGCCTGCTCGCGCTGGGTTCCGTGATCGCGCTCCAGACTTCCGATCTCGTGGCCAAACTGCCGAAATACCGGCTGAACCTCAGCGAGAAGATCCGCTCCGTGAAGGAGGCGACCGGCGGTTCCGGCACCTTCGAGCGGACCATGGACATGATCCAGGACCTCGGCCGGGAACTTGAGGCGCCGGACCCGGCCAAAGCCGTGAAGGAGGAAGGCGGCCCCTTTGCGACCGGCGGGCGGCCGCTGCCGGTGGAAATCCGCGAGCCGCCGCCGGGCACGCTCGGCACCCTCTCCGCCGTGATGGCGCCGCTGCTGCACCCGCTCGCGACGCTCGGCATCATCTTCATCTTCGTGCTGTTCATCCTGCTCCAGCGCGAGGACCTCAGAAACCGCTTCGTGCGCCTCGCCGGCGCCCACGACATCCAGCGCACCACGGCGGCGCTGGATGATGCGGGGCGACGGCTGTCCCGCTTCTTCCTCACCCAGGTGGCGCTGAATGCGGCGTTCGGTACGGTGATCGGCCTTGGCCTGTGGCTCATCGGCGTGCCGAGCCCGCTCCTGTTCGGTATCGCCGCCGCGGTGCTGCGCTTCGTGCCTTATGTGGGTGCGGCGGTGGCCGCTGCATTGCCCATCGGCTTCGCGCTGGCGGTGGACCCCGGCTGGACCATGGTTCTGTCGGCGGCCGTGCTGTTCATCGTGGTGGAGCCGCTGGTGGGGCACGTCATCGAGCCATTGCTCTATGGCCGCTCCACCGGCCTGTCGCCGGTGGCGGTGATCGCCGCCGCCACCTTCTGGACCTGGCTTTGGGGCCCCATCGGGCTGCTTCTCTCAACTCCGCTCACCTTGTGCCTGGTGGTGCTCGGGCGTCATGTGGAGAGCCTCGAATTCCTGGACGTCGCCTTGGGCGACCGGCCGCCGCTTTCGGACAGCGAACTTCTCTACCAGCGCCTGCTGGCGGGCGACCCCGTAGAGGCCGCCGCGTCCGCTGAGGATGTCCTGCGCCAGACCGATCTCGACGCCTATTGCGACGGCGTGGTGCTGCCGGCGCTGAAGCTGGCCCAGCGTGATGCGGCGCGCGGCGCTCTCGATGCCGAGCGTCAGGCCCGCATCCGCGACACCCTCGCCGATCTGCTCGAGCATCTGCCGGCGCCCGAGGAGAAGGTCGCGGCTGACGCGGAGGATGAGGACGATGCCCGTCCGCGGCCGGAAGGCCCCTCCGTGCTGGTCTTTCCCGCCCGCTCGGCCCTCGACGAGGCGGCGGCTCAGCTTCTGGTCTACCGGCTGACGGCGGATGGTGTCGCCGCCGAGGCGGCGGCGCCCGGCGGTGCCCGGCGGCTGGCGACGGGACAGGCGGGGGTGATCGTCCTCGCCTATCTCTCCCCCGCGACGCCTGCGCACCGCCGCTACACCATCCGCAGCCTCGCCCGCGACCGCACCGGCCGGCGCGTGGTGGTGGCCGATTTCATGGCCGAGGGACCGCCGCCCGTCCTTCAGGGCGAGGCGGCGGCGGTGTCCACCGTGAGGGGCGCGGTGGAGGCGGCGCAGGTGGAGGAGCCCGCGTCGGGGCCTTCCGCTCCCGCATTGGTCCCGGCGCGGGCGGGAGCGGCCTGAAGGGGGCGCCCCCCTTCAGCCCTTCACCAGATCGCCCAGCAGGCTCGCGGCCAGCGTCAGCTTGGAGAGGCTGAGGCCGGACTGGGCGATGTCGCGCACCGTGCGCCGCATGCGCTCCACCTCCTCGCGGCGGCGAGCCACATAGGCTTCCACCGCGGCTTCCCCTGAGACGCCCTCCGCCAGCATCGCCTCGGTGACGCGGCGCAGGAAGGTCTCGAGTTGGGCCAGCGAGCGGTCCAGCGCCAGCCGGTCGTAATAGTCCGGCGCCATGATGCTGCGCGCCTGGGTGATGAGGTCGTCGATGGCGAAGTAGCGCCCCGTCGCGAAGAAGGTGCTGGCCGCGCTCGGGATGGCCTTGCCGGTGGTCTCGGCGATCTGCGCGATGTCGGAGGCCGCCGCGAGCGCCGGCATGGAGGCGACGCGGCGGGCGAGTTCTTCCGGCACCCTTTGGGCGACGAGATCGGCCACGCGCCCGGCGCGGTCCTTGCGCCACACCTCCGGCAGGCTTTCGTCCAGCGCAGCGGCTACCGCGGCAACGCCATTCCGATAGCGCTCCACCACGCCGGCGATGCCATCGGCGAAGGAGACGTTGCCGAGGAACCAGATGGTGCGCCCCACCATCAGGTCCTGCACCGCCGCGTAGAGCTTGAGCTGGACGCGGCCGTCCACCTTGTTGTCCAGCGCGTCGATGGCGGCGGTGAGTTCCGCGAGATGGTAGCTGTCGCGCACCGCCGCGAAGGCGCGGGCGATGGAGGCGGCATCGCCGCCGGTCTGGTCGGAGATACGGGCCATGGCGGAGGGGCCGCCCTGGTTGACGATGGCGTTGGCGAGGCCCGTCGCGATGATCTCCCGGTGGAGGCGGTGGGTCTCGATGGCGTGGGGATAGCGGTCCTGCAATTCGTGCGGGAAGTAATGCACCAGCTCGCCGGAGAGATAGGCGTCGTCCGGCACGCTGGAGCCGACGAGATCGGCCTTGAGGGCGAGCTTGGCATAAGCGAGCAGCACCGCCAGCTCGGGCCGGGTGAGATGCTCGCCGCGCGAGCGCCGGTCAGCGATCTCGGCATCCGAGGGCAGGAACTCCACCGCGCGGTCCAGCTCGCCGCGCGCCTCCAGCATCTGCATGAGGCGCTGTTGGAAGGCGAGGTCGTCGGCGCCCTTCAGCTCGGCGAGCGACAGCGCGAGGGTCTGGGCATAATTGTTGACGAGGACGAGGCGGCCCACCTCGTCCGTCATCTGCTTCAGCAGCGCCGCCCGGTCCGGCACGCTGAGGTCGCCCATCTCCAGGGGCTTGGCGAGGGCGATCTTGATGTTCACCTCCACGTCGGAGGTGTTCACGCCGGCGGAATTGTCGATGGCGTCGGTGTTCAGTCGCACGCCCTTGCGCGCCGCCTCGATGCGCCCGCGCTGGGTCATGCCGAGGTTGGCGCCCTCGCCGATGACCTTCGCGTTGAGATCGGCCGCGGCAATGCGCACCGCGTCATTGGCGCGGTCGCCGGCCTGGGCGTCGGTCTCGGCGGACGCCCGCACATAGGTGCCGATGCCGCCGAAGAACAGGAGGTCCACCGGCGCCTTCAGGATGGCGTTGATCAGCTCCGCCGGGGTGGCGCTCGCCTTCGGGAACCGCAGCAGAGCGCGGACTTCCTCCGAGAGGTCGATGCTCTTGGCGCTGCGGGGGAAGATGCCGCCGCCCTTCGAGATGAGGCCGGCGTCGTAATCGGCCCAGGAGGAGCGCGGCAAATCGAACAGGCGCCGCCGCTCGGCAAAGGCGCGGGCCGGGTCCGGATCTGGATCGAGGAAGATGTGGCGGTGGTCGAAGGCCGCCACCACCTTCAGCGCCGAGGACAGCAGCATGCCGTTGCCGAACACGTCGCCCGACATGTCGCCGACGCCGGCCACGGTGACGGGCGTCGTCTGGATGTCGATGTCCATTTCCCGGAAGTGGCGCTTCACCGCCTCCCAGGCGCCGCGGGCGGTGATGCCCATGGCCTTGTGGTCGTAGCCCACCGACCCGCCCGAGGCGAAGGCGTCGTCCAGCCAGAAGCCGTGCCGCTCCGAGATGGCGTTGGCGGTGTCGGAGAAGGTGGCCGTGCCCTTGTCGGCCGCCACCACGAGATAGGGATCGTCCCCGTCGAGCCGCACCGTGTCGGCCGGGGGCACCACGGCGCCGCCCTTCAGATTGTCGGTGAGGTCGAGGAGGGAGGAGACGAACACCTCATAGGCTGCCGTGCCTTCGGCGAACACCGCCTCGCGGGAGCCGCCGACCGGAAGGCGCTTGGGCACGAAGCCGCCCTTGGCGCCCACCGGCACGATGACGGCGTTCTTCACCTGCTGCGCCTTCACGAGGCCGAGGATCTCGGTGCGGAAATCCTGCGGCCGGTCGGACCAGCGCAGGCCGCCGCGCGCCACCTTGCCGAAGCGCAGGTGCACGCCCTCGACGCGGGGCGAATAGACGAACACCTCGTAGAGCGGGCGGGGCAACGGCAGGCCTTCCACCTTCGCGCTCTTGAACTTGATGGCGATGGGCTCGCGCAGGCGGCCCTGCGCGTCCTTCTGGTAGTAGGTGGTGCGCAGCGCCGCATCCACGAGGTTCACGAAGCGGCGCAGGATGCGGTCTTCGTCGAGGCTGGACACCTCGGCGAGGGCTTCGTCGATGGTCGCGCGCAAGGGCGCCTCGCGGGTGGCGCGGGCTTCGGCGGCAGTGTCCAGAGCCGGGTCGAAGCGGGCGTGGAACAGGCCGACGATGGCCTGGGCGAGGGTGCCGTGGCAGTTCAGCGTCTGCCAGATGTAGTCCTGCGAGAAGGGGATGCCCGCCTGTCGCAGGTAGCGGCCGAGCGCGCGCACCAGTGCCGCCTCCCGGAAGTCGAGGGCGGCATCGAGCACGAGGGCGTTGTAGCCGTCATTCTCCGCCGCGCCGCGCAGCACGGCGTTGAGGCAATCCTCAAGGCGGACGGCGGAGCCCTCCACCGAGATGGTGCCGCCATCCGCCCGCTCCAGCGACATGTCGTGGACCCAGCTCTTGGGGCCGCCGGCAGGCTCGATGCGGAAGGTGCGTTCGTTGATGGCCTTGAGGCCCATGTTTTCCAGCATGGGCACCCGGGCCGCCAGCGGCAGGGGCGCGCCGAAGGAGAGGAGGCGCAGGGCGATGCGCCGGTCGTCGTCGCCTTCCCGGCGGTAGAAATCGAGGGCGACGGGCCGCTCCTCGGAGAGGCGTTCGAGCAGCTCGATGTCGGCGAGCGCCGTGGGCACGCCGTAGGCCGCGCGGTAGCCGGGATCGAACGCCTCCACGTAGCGGCGGGCGAGGCGAACCGCGTCGGTGCTGGTCATGCCGGGCAGTGCCGACACTGCGGCCGAAAGGCGGTCGCGCCAGGTGAGGATGGCGTCCGCCACCGCCCGTTCCAGCTCCCCCTTGTCCACCTCCGGGATGCGCCCCTCGGTGCGGCCGATGTCGTAATGCACGCGCGTGAGCGGCAGGCCGGCGACGAACGCCTGCTCGAAGGACGTGACCGTTCCGCCGTAGGACTTTTCGAGGATGGCGCCCACCCGGTCGCGGACCTGCGCATCGAACCGCTCGCGCGGCAGGAAGGTGAGCACGGAGACGAAGCGGTCGAACCGGTCGGCCCGCGCCAGTACCTTCAGGCGCGGCCGGTCATAGAGCGAGAGGATCTCGCGGGCGTGGCCGAGCAGCGTCGGCACGTCGATCTGGAACAGGTCGTCGCGCGGATAGGTCTCCAGCACGGTGGAGAGCGCGCGGGCGGAGTGGCTGTCCGGCTCCAGCCCGGCGCCGCGGATGACCGAATCCGCCTTGAGGCGCAGATAGGGGATCTCGCGCAGGGAATGGGTGTAGGCCGTGGAGGCGAACAGGCCGATGAGGCGCACCTCGCCGATGAGCCGGCCTTTCTCATCGTGGGCCTTGATGCCCACATAGTCCATCACATCCCGCCGGTGCACCCGAGAGCGCAGGCTGGCCTTGGTGAAGAGGAGCGGGGTCGGGCCTTCCAGGAAGGCGCGGATTTCCGGCGTCGTCACCACCGGCGCATCGCCGAGGCGCAGTTCGTGGACGTCGGGATTGCGCAGGATGCCGAGGCCGCTGTTGGCCTCGGCCTTGAGGCCATCCTCGCTCAGCTCGTAGTGGCGCAGGCCGAGGAAGATGAAATTGTCCTCGGTCAGCCATTCGAGGACGTCGGCGGCTTCCTCGCGGGCGTCGTCGCCATAGGGCCGCTTCTCGCGCCGGTAGCCTTTCGAAAGGCTCTTCACCTGCTTGCGCATGGCGGAGAAATCGAGATTGGCGGCGCGCACGTCGGCGAGGGTTCGGTCCAGTCCCGCCTTCAGCTCCGCCGCCGCGGTCTCGTCGATGGCGGCGACGTGGATGTGGATGAGGCTTTCGCGGTTCTCCTCCGACAGGCCCCGGGGGCCGGGGGTCTCCAGGCCCCGCACCGTGCCGTCGCCGTCCCGCTCCACATGCAGGATGGGGTGGGCGGCGAGCTTCACCACCAGCCCGCGGTCGGCCAGCTCGCCGGCGACCGAGTCAAACAGGAAGGCCATGTCGTCGTTCACCGCCTCGATGACGGTGATGGCCGCCCCCGGCAGATCGGGATTGAAGACGCGCACGCTCGGCTGCCCCTTGGGGCGGCCAGCCACATGGGCCCACGCTTCGCGCAGCAGCAGGACGACGCAGGCCGCCGGGAGAGGCGCCAGATCCTCCGGCGCCACGGCGGCGAGGAAGATGTCGGCGAAGCCGGCTGGCAGATGGGGCGCCTCGCGTTCGACGAGCGCTTTCACCGCGGCCAGAGCCGTCTCGTCGTGGAGTCCGTGCGCGCCGGCTTGAAATCCCATGACGTTCATGGCCTTTCCTCACTGTGTGGCCGCCGGCTGCGGGTCCCCCGCTTACGGCGAGCATGACGTTGTGGCCCGGAGCGGCGACGCTGGAATGACGAGGCGACCCAATGGCATCGAAAGTGAAGGCAGTAGGGGGCGTGGAAAAGGCCAAAAGCGCGACTGCCGCAAATAAAGGCAGGCCCGAAACTCAGGCGGCGCCGTCCGGCCGAAAGTCTTCGGCCAAAACTTCTGCGCCGAAGACGGCGGTTCCGGCCGCCGAGCCTGCCCGCCGGCGCGACGATCTTCCCGCCGTCGCCCTCGCGATCCCGCCCGCCGAACTCGATGCATCGAACAAGGCTTATTTCGACAAGTGCGTGGAGAAGATCGGCTTCGTGCCGAACGTTCTCCAGGCCTATACGCTCGACATGGCGAAGCTGAACGCCTTCGCCGGCATGTACAATGATCTGATGCTCGCGCCATCCGGCCTCTCGAAGCTGGAGCGGGAGATGATCGCGGTGGTCGTTTCCAGCATCAACCGCTGCTATTACTGTCTCACCGCGCACGGAGCTGCGGTGCGTCAGCTTTCCGGAGATCCCATCCTCGGCGAGCAGATGGTGATGAACTATCGCGCCGCCCGGCTCGACCCGCGCCGCCGGGCCATGCTCGACTTCGCCGCCAAGCTCACCGAGCGACCCCATGAAGTGGAGGAAGAAGACCGGGAGGCGCTGCGCAAGGTCGGCTTTTCCGAACGCGACATCTGGGACATCGGCGCCGTGGTCGGCTTCTTCAACATGTCCAACCGCATCGCCTCGGCCACGGACATGCGCCCGAACGAGGAATATCACGTCCAGGCACGTACGCCGAAGGGGTGAGGCCCGGCCGAAGGGCTCGCCTGCCGGTCCGGAAAGGTATATTTATATAGATATAGTTTTCCGGATCTTGAGGCGCAGCATGGCTCTGGCACGCCGTCTGTTCATGCTTGTGATACCTGCCCTCGACTGCGGCGGAGGCGGACGGTGAGGACTGCGGCAAGGCGGCATGGCCGCTCGCATCCGCCCGCACCCGCCTCGCGGCGCCGGCTCGCACGGTGGAGGTCGGCGGACGCCTGTCCTTGCCGCTGGAGGGCGCCGTGACGCTCGCCTTGTCGGATCGCGCTTCCGCGGCCCTGCCGTTCCCGCCGACCCGGCAGGGGCGGGAATCGCGGGCCGGATTCGCCCGCATCGCAGTGCCCCCGCCCGGTGGGGACTATCAGATCACAGTGTCGGACGGCGCGTGGCTCAACGTGTTCGCGGACGGCAGGCCGCTGGCGCCGCTCGCCTTCACCGGCGTGCATGCCTGCCCGGGCGTGCGCAAGAGCCTGCGCTTTCGTTTGCCGTCCGGCGAGGCGGTGCTGGTCGTGACCGATGCCGCAGGCTCTGGTCTCGGCGTGGTCATCGATCCCGTTGGGCCTTGAGAGCAGAAACAACTTCGGCTCAACCAAGGCGGGTATGGCTATTGATTACCTCCTGCCGCAGCGTCTCTCAGACAATAGTGGTAAGATCGAGCTAGACATTCGTCAGCGCCCCGGTCTATTGACGCAGCCGCGGCGGAGCATGATAGCTTGCGCCCCAAGATCAAGCGCACCAGCCAAGGTGCCGAATGTTGCGGAGATCGGCTGGAGCGCATCGCTTGCGATGTGCGGCCGGGGAACAGCGAGGGCGCCTTACGATCATGGACAGCGTCTCAGACGTGCCCTACATCGTTGAAGCTTCAGGTCTTACGAAGGAATTCAAGGGGTTCGCTGCGGTCAAGAACGTTGACCTCAGGATCCGCCGACACACCATTCACGCCCTGATCGGGCCGAACGGTGCCGGTAAGACCACGTGCTTCAACCTGATTACCAAGTTTCTGGAGCCGACGCGCGGCACCATCAAGTTGAACGGCCGCGATATTACGCGCACGCCGCCAGCGGATGTTGCGCGGATGGGCATGGTCCGTTCGTTCCAGATCTCCGCCACGTTCCCGTACCTCACGGTGCTGGAGAACGTGCGGATCGCGCTGCAGCGGCCCATCGGCAACTCGTTCCACTTCTGGCAGTCGGAGAAGAGCCTCGAAGCGCTCAACGACCGCGCCATGGAACTGATCGCCGACGTGGACCTGACCCAGTACGCGAAGCACCTCGCGGTGGAGCTGCCCTACGGCCGCAAGCGCGCGCTGGAGATCGCCACCACGCTGGCGCTCGAGCCGGAAATGCTGCTGCTGGACGAGCCCACCTCCGGCATGGGCCGCGAGGACATCGCCCGCACGGCGGACCTCATCAAGCGCGTCTCGGACAACCGCACCATCCTCATGGTGGAGCACAATCTTTCGGTCGTGGCCAATCTCTCGGACCGGATCACCGTGCTGGCGCGCGGCGAGATCCTCACCGAAGGCCCCTATGCCGAAGTGTCGAAGAACCCGCAGGTGATCGAGGCCTATATGGGCACCGGTGGAGCGCATTGAGATGGCCGCGAACGGAACGCCCCTCCTCGAGGTGAAGGACCTGCACGGCCACTATGGCGAGAGCCATGTGCTGCACGGCATGACCTTCGACGTCCATCCGGGCGAGGTGGTGACGCTGCTTGGCCGCAATGGCGCCGGCAAGACCACCACCATGCGGGCCATCATGGGCCTGCTGCGCAAGCGCGCCGGTTCCATCCGCTATCAGGGCACTGAAACGGTTGGATTGGCGCCCAACAAGATCGCCCGGCTCGGCATCGCCATCTGCCCGGAAGAGCGGGGCATCTTCTCCTCGCTCTCCGTGCGCGAGAACCTGCTGCTGCCGCCCGTGGTGCTGCCCGGCGGCCTGACCGTGGACGAGGTGCACGAGCTGTTCCCGCGGCTCGAAGAGCGCCGCAACAGCCAGGGCACCAAGCTGTCGGGCGGCGAGCAGCAGATGCTGGCCATCGCCCGCATCCTGCGCACGGGGGCAAAGCTCCTGCTGCTGGACGAGCCCTCCGAGGGCCTTGCGCCGGTGATCGTGCAGCACATCGGCCAGATCATCCGGGACCTCAAGAAGAAGGGGTTCACGGTGCTGCTCGTGGAGCAGAATTTCCACTTCGCCTCCACTGTCGCCGATCGCCACTACGTGGTGGAGCACGGCCGTGTGGTGGACATGGTGGAAAACGACAAGATCGCGGAAAACGCGGCTCGTCTCGAAGCCTTTCTCGGCGTCTGACGCCGGGTTTCCGACAGCGAGAAAATCCGGTTCCAGCCGGAGGGAGGACACATCATGCGTCTTGCAGCCGTATTGCTGGCCGCCGCCAGCGTCGTCGTTGCCGCTGGCGCCGCCAAGGCCCAGGTTCCCGTCAAGATCGGCGTTCTCAATGACCAGTCGGGCCTCTACGCCGATCTCGGCGGCCAGGGCTCCGTGTGGGCCGCCAAGAAGGCGGTCGAGGACTTTGGCGCCGCCGCCAAGGGCCTCAAGGTGGACGTGATCTTCGCCGATCACCAGAACAAGGCCGACGTCGGCACCTCCATCGCCCGCCAGTGGTACGACGTGGACGGTGTGGACGTCATCCTGGACGTGCCGAATTCCGGCGTGGCGTTGGCGGTCAGCGGCGTGACCAAGGAAAAGAACAAGGTCTTCATCAATTCCGGCGCGGCCACTTCGGACCTCACCGGCAAGGCCTGCACGCCCAACACCGTGCACTGGACCTACGACACCTGGGCGCTGGCCAACGGCACCGGCAAGGCGATCGTGAAGACCGGCGGCGACACCTGGTTCTTCCTGACCGCCGATTATGCCTTCGGCCATGCGCTCGAGCGCGACACCTCGAAGGTGGTGGCGGAGAATGGCGGCAAGGTGGTCGGCTCCGTGAAGGTGCCGCTCAACAACGCCGACTTCTCCTCCTTCCTGCTGCAGGCGCAGTCGTCCAAGGCCAAGGTCATCGGCCTCGCCAATGCCGGCGGCGACACCATCAACTCCATCAAGCAGTCGGCGGAATACGGCATCGTCGAGGGCGGCCAGAAGCTCGCCGGCCTCCTCATCTTCCTCACCGACGTGCATTCGCTGGGGCTGAAGACCGCCCAGGGCCTGACCCTGACCGAAGCCTGGTACTGGGACCAGACCGACGCCAACCGCAAGTTCGCGGACGCCTTCGCCGCGGCCAACGGCGGCAAGCGTCCGACCATGGTGCAGGCGGGCGTCTACGCCGGCACGCTGCACTATCTGAAGGCGGTCGAGGCCCTGAAGTCTGCCAAGGACGGCGCCGCCGTTGTGGCCAAGATGAAGGAAATCCCCACCGACGACCCGCTGTTCGGCAAGGGCGAGGTGCGCGTCGACGGCCGCACCATTCATCCCATGTATCTCTATGAGGTGAAGAAGCCCTCCGAATCCAAGGGGCCGTGGGACTACTACACCCTGAAGGCGACCATCCCCGCCAACGAGGCGTTCCGTCCGCTCTCCGAGAGCGACTGCCCGCTCGTCAAGAAGGGCTGATCCAGAATCCGGATCGGGCGGGTCCTCAGGGCCCGCCCGATCCTTCTCCTCCGTGTCCGGTACCCCCAGTTCCGGTTGTCGCTTGCGGTTTCCGCCGTTTCCTCCTGACGAGACGGGTCTTCGATGTTCGAGCTCATCGGCATTCCCCCCCAGGCCCTGTTCGGGCAATTGCTCCTGGGTCTAATTAACGGCGCGTTCTACGCCATGCTGAGCCTCGGGCTCGCGGTGATTTTCGGCCTTTTGAACGTCATCAACTTCACCCACGGCGCGCAGTACATGATGGGCGCGTTCGGGGCGTGGATGCTGCTGAACTATGCCGGCATCCCCTTCTGGGGGGCGCTCGTGCTTTCGCCCATCATCGTGGCGATCATCGGCATGGTCATTGAGAGGACGCTGCTCAAACGGCTGTACCATCTCGATCATCTCTACGGCCTGCTGCTGACCTTCGGCCTCGCCCTCATCCTCGAGGGCCTGTTCCGGCGGCAGTACGGCTCCTCGGGCCTGCCGTACAACAACCCGCTGCCGGGCGGCACCAATCTCGGCTTCATGTTCCTGCCCAACTACCGCGCCTTCGTGGTGGTGGCCTCGCTGGTCGTCTGCCTTGCCACCTGGTTCGTGATCGAGCGCACCAAGCTCGGCTCCTACCTGCGCGCCGCCACCGAGCGGCCGGACCTAGTGCAGGCCTTCGGCATCGACGTGCCGCGTATGATCACGCTCACCTACGGCTTCGGCGTGGGCCTTGCGGCGCTCGCCGGCGTGCTCGCTGCCCCGGCCTATCAGGTGAGCCCCACCATGGGCTCGAACCTCATCATCGTGGTGTTCGCGGTGGTGGTGATCGGCGGCATGGGCTCGATCATGGGCGCCATCGTCACCGGCTTCGGCCTCGGCGTCATCGAGGGCCTGACCAAGGTCTTCTATCCCGAGGCGTCGTCCACCGTGATCTTCGTCATCATGGCCATCGTGCTCATGGTGAAGCCCGCCGGCCTGTTCGGCACGGCCAAGTGAGGGCTGCTACATGAGCTCCGCAACCCATCCCGCCTCCGCCCCCGCCACCTCCGGCGCCAGCTCCAACGTCATGCTCCTGTTCGCCGTCGCCGCGGTGGCGGTGCTGCTGGTGGCGCCGTTCGGCGTCTATCCCGTGTTCCTGATGAAGGTGATGTGTTTCGCGCTGTTCGCGTGCGCCTTTAACTTGCTGCTGGGCTACACGGGCCTCCTGTCGTTCGGCCACGCCATGTTCTTCGGCGGGTCGGCCTACATCTGCGCCCACACCACCAAGGTGCTGGGCTTCACCCCCGAGCTTGCCATTCTCTCCGGTGTCGCCTTCTCGGTGGTGCTGGGCTTCCTCGCGGGGCTGCTGTCCATCCGCCGGCAGGGCATCTACTTCGCCATGGTCACGCTGGCTCTGGCGCAGATGTTCTTCTTCTTCTGCCTGCAGGCGAAGTTCACCGGCGGCGAGGATGGCCTTCAGGCGGTGCCGCGCCGGCCGCTGTTCGGCGTCATCGACATCAGCCAGGACATCCACCTCTACTACTTCGTGCTGGCGATCTTCCTGTTCGGTTTCTTCGTCATCTACCGCACCATCCATTCGCCCTTCGGGCAGGTGCTGAAGGCGATCCGCGAGAACGAGCCGCGCGCCATCTCGCTCGGCTACCGGGCCAACCAGTACAAGCTGCTCGCCTTCGTGCTCTCGGCGGCGCTGGCGGGCCTCGCCGGTTCGACCAAGGTGCTGGTGTTCCAGCTCGCTTCGCTCACCGACGTCGCCTGGCAGATGTCGGGCGAGGTGGTGCTGATGACGCTGGTGGGCGGCATGGGCACCGTGCTCGGCCCGGTGGTGGGCGCGGCGGTGATCGTGACCATGCAGAACTATCTCGCCGGTCTCGGCGAGTGGGTGCTGGTGATCCAGGGCGTCATCTTCGTGCTCGCCGTCTCGCTGTTCCGCCGCGGCTTCGTCGGTGAGGTCATCGCGATCTGGCAGCAGATGAAGGCCCGCAAGGCCAACAGCTAGGCCGTCAGTCGCCGGCCCTGGGCCGGCCCGACATCCTCCCACCCCGCGGGCGCCCGTCGCTCGCGGGGTTTTTCATTTCAGGGCGCGTTCCCGTCAGCGGCGGCGCACGGTATCCATCGCGAAGACCGCGAGGCCGGCGGCCAGCCCCCACACCGGGGCGCCGAGGCCGAGGGCGCTGATGCCCGACGCCGTGGTGGCGAAGGTGACGATCGCAGCGGTGCGGTCCTTGTCCACGCTGAGCGCCGCGGTGAGCGAGCCGGTGAGGGGAGCGATCAGCGCCAGCCCCGCGATGGTCGCGACCAGCGCCGGCGGCAGGGCCGCGAACACCGCGACCAGGGAGGCCCCCGCCGCGGCCAGCAGCAGATAGAACAGGGCATAGACCGGCCCCGCCTTCCATCGCGCCCGCGGGTCCGGGTCGCAGTCCGGCCCCGTGCACAAGGCGGCAGTGATGGCAGCAAGATTCGAGGCATGGGCGCCGAACGGCGCGGTGAGCACCGAAGCGATGCCGGTGGTGGCAAGGATGGAGCGCACGGGCGGCACGTAGCCGCTGGCGGTGAGCACGGCGAAGCCGGGCAGGTTCTGCGACGCCATGGTCACGAGGAACAGCGGCAATGCGATGCTGAGGAGCACGCCGCCGTCGAACTCCGGCGTCACCCACACCAGCGCCGACAGCTCCGGCGCGGGCATCGGTCCCACCACGCCCAGCCCGAGGGCCGCGCCGATGCCGGCGACGAGCGCCGCCGGCACGGACCAGCTCGGCGCCAGCCGGCGGGTCAGGAAGAAGGCGGCCACCACCGGCAGCACCAGCAGTGGGCTCTTCACCGCATGTTCTGCCAGCGCCGTGACGAAGCGCACCAGCACGCCCGCGAGCATCGCTGCCGCCACCGCCACGGGAATGCGGGCCACCAGCGTGCCGAGCGGCTTCACCGCAGCGCAAGCCACCATGAGGAGCCCGGCCACCAGGAAGGCCCCCACCGCCCGCTCCATGCCGATCCCCGCCCCGAAGGCGGCGAGCAGGGCCGCGCCCGGCGTGGACCAGGCGGTGATGATGGGCAGGCGGTGGCGGATGGAGAGGACCGCGCTCGATCCCGCAATCGCGAGACAGAGCGCCGCCACCCAGGACGACGCCTGCGCCGGGCTCGCGCCCACTGCCGCGGCGGCGGAGAGAATGAGGGCGAGGGTCCCGCCGAAGCCCACGAGGGCGGCGACGAAGGCCGACACGATGGCGGAGACCGGCACGCTCAACTCCTCGCGGATATCTATCGGAAGGCCTCCGCCGGCAGGCTCAGGGGGCCTGAGCCGACAGGACCGGGACGAGCGCCGCCAGCGTCTGCCGCCGCGCCACCAGTCCGAGGGATTCGGGGGAGGCCATGTCGAGGGAGGTGTAGCGCACGAACACGGCGGTGTGGCCGCCCTTCCTCGCGAAGCCCACGAACCAGCCGAACGGGCGCGACCGGTCGATGCGTCCGTCCGGGAAGCGTCCGAAGCCGGAGCCGGTCTTGCCGAAAGTGAGCCAGCCGGCGGGTTGCTCGTCGATGGCCATGATGCGGATGGTCTCGTCGACGGCGTCGGCCGAAACCGGCAGCTGGCCCTTCAGCATGCGGCGCAGGAAGTCGATCTGCTCGCGCGGCGAGATGACGAGGGAGGAGGAGATCCAGTAGCGCTTGCCGGGCTCCGCCTCGCCCTTCACCCCGCCCATGTTCTCGTTGCCGTAGGTGAAGACCTTGAGATAGTGGGCCATCCGCTCGCCGCCAAGCTCGGCGGCCAGCACCTCGGAATACCAGACCACCGAGTTCTTCATCCAGGAGCGGGGCGTCTGGGGGCCGCGCGTCACCTCCCGCTCGAGGTCGGCACCGGGCGGGGGCTCGTAGACCGGCTTGCTGTCGCTCTTGAGGATGTCGGCGTCGTAGCCCATCAGCGCCAGCACCACCTTGAAGGTGGAGTTGGGCGGATGCCGCGCGGCGCACAGCCCCTGCTTCGCCAGCACCCGGCCGCTGTCGAGATCGGTGACGAGCAGGCAGTCCTCCGCCGCGGCCGCCGGGCGCATCCCGAGGAGCGCCGGGGCCAAAACGAGGGACAGGGTGAAGGCGAGACGGGCGAGGGGCGTTGCCGCCCCGGATCGCATCCGCCCCATCAGGAGGCCTTGGCCGGCTTGTCCACCAGGCGGGGCGCGTAGGTGTGCTCCTTGGCCGGGAAGGTGCGGGCGCGCACCTCCTCGGCATAAGTCGCCACCGCCGTCTCGATGGCCGGGCCGAGGTTCGCGTATTTCTTCACGAACTTCGGCACCCGGTCGCCGAGGCCGAGCATGTCCTCAAGCACCAGGATCTGTCCGTCGCAGGCCGGCGAGCCGCCGATGCCGATGGTGGGGCAGGGGACTTCCTCGGTGATGCGGCGAGCGAGCGGCTCGGCGATGGCCTCCAGCACGATGGAGAAGGCGCCGGCCTCGGCGATGGCGCGAGCGTCGTCGAGGATGATGGAAGCCTCGGCATCGTCGCGGCCGCGCGCCTTGAACGAGCCGAGCGTGTTGATGGCCTGCGGTGTGAGGCCCACATGGCCCATCACCGGCACGCCGCGATCCACCAGGAAGCGCACGGTCTCGGCCATGCGGCGCCCGCCTTCGAGCTTCACCGCGCCTGCGCCGGTCTCCTTGAGCACGCGGGCGGCGGTGTGGAAGGCTTCGGTGGGGCTCGCCTCGTAGCTGCCGAAGGGCAGGTCCACCACGATGAGCGCGCGCTGCGTGCCGCGCACCACTGCGCGGCCGTGCACGATCATCATCTCCACGGTGACGGGGACGGTGGTCTCCAGCCCGTGCATCACCATGCCGAGGCTGTCGCCGACGAGGATCAGGTCCACGTGGCGGTCGAGCAGGCGCGCCGTGTGCGCGTGGTAGGAGGTGAGCGACACGATGGGCTCTCCCCCCTTGCGGGCCTGGATCTCGGGCGCGGTGACGCGGCGGGCGTCGGCCTGAATGGACATGGCGTTCCTCTTGGCTTGGCCGCCGTCTTGGCTGCGGCCGGGGTCGCTCGCGGCTCCGGCGGGAGCCGTCCTCACCTGTGCGTTGTTCTTGTTCCCCTGCGGCGTTGGCCGCTTCTACATCACCGGCACGCCGACGACGTAGGGATGGAATAGGTAGGCGAGGGCGAGATAGAGCACCAGCCCCCCGCCCACCACCAGCGCGTCGCCGGCCCAGTTCTTCGGCGCCACCGGCACGGGCAGGTCGCGCCGCTTCAGCGAGATGCGGTCGAAAACCGCCCAGGCCAGCACCGCGCCGAACAGCACGATGGAGGCGATGTCGCCATTGGCGAGCAGATGCGCCACGGCCCACGTCTTCACGCCCACCAGCATGGGGTGCTTGAGCCAGGCCTTCACATGGCTCGGCACATAGGCGGCGACGATGGAAATGGCGGCGAACAGCATCAGGAGCAGCGTGAGGTGCCGCATCCCCACCGGCGGGTTCCACACCTGCATGGGGCCGGAGGCACGCCACAGCGCATAGCCATAGGCCGTGAGCAGGAGGCCGGACGCTGCCAGCAGGGAATAGAAGCCTTTGTAGGGGCCTTCCCCCAATTGGGCGATGAGGCCGGCGCGCAGACCCCGGACAGTCGTCACCAGATGGATGCCGAGGAAGACCACGAGGCCGAGCAGCATCATCACCATGGGGCAGGTCTCCTTCAGGCGCGGACCCGAAACATCCGCCGCCGACGGGCGGACCTTAGTGGGGCTGGAGCCGGATGGAAACGGGGCACCGACGCCCGGCCGCCGGCATCGGCCAGATGTCCCTGCGGCAGCAACACCTTGCGCGCGGTTGCAAGCGTGGCACTATGGCTGACGGGAGGGTAACGGGCATGAGTCTACCGCTGGTTGTGCGGCCGCGTACCGGCCGGGCCGAGGCAAGGCGTCTACCCGCGATGCACCCGTCGGCGGCCTCCGGCAGATGGCTGGCGTCGCTTCTCCTCGCGGTCTCGCTCGTATGGCTGCTGGCCTGTGCCGCGCCGGCCTCCGCCGGCACCGCGGCCGTGGTGGCGCGGATCGACCTGTCGCGGCAGACCATGACCGTGAGCGTGAACGGCATGCCGCAATATTCCTGGCCGGTCTCCACCGCCCGCCGCGGCTATGTCACGCCCACCGGCGCCTACCGGCCCCAGCGCATGTACCGCAGCTATTTCTCGCGCAAATATTACAACTCGCCCATGCCGTACTCGATCTTCTTCAACGGGGGCTATGCCATCCACGGCAGCTATGAGGTCAGCCGCCTCGGCGCGCCGGCCTCGCACGGCTGCGTGCGGCTGCACCCGTCGAATGCCGCGACGCTCTATTCCCTGGTGCAGACCTACGGGGCGGGAAACACGCTGATTCTCGTCACCCGCTGAGACGCCGCTTTTCCGGCTCCTCGTCCGGCGCATGCGTGCCCTGCGGCGAATCCCTCGCAACAGGTCTTCTATTCGTCGCGCACCCATGGTATCGGCCACTGCCAACTCGTAGCGAGGTTCTTAAGCCCCTCGGCCAGCCCACGGCTGGGTCCAGGCTCAGTCCCTCGTTCCGGCCCCGATCCAGCGGTCGCGTTCCGCGCCGCCACCAGGAGTTGGCCATGACGACCCCCAATGGGACTGCGCATTCGTCCGCAATCGACAGCCGCTCGCGCTTCCGCGAGGCGCTGACGTTCGACGATGTGCTGCTGACGCCCGGCGCCTCCGAGGTGATGCCCGGTCAGGTGGAAATCACCACCCAGCTTACCAAGACCATCAGCCTCAACATGCCGATCATTTCCGCGGCCATGGACACGGTGACCGAATCGCGGCTCGCCATCGCCATGGCGCAGGCCGGCGGTATCGGCGTCATCCACCGCAATCTCTCGCCCGAGATGCAGGCCGAGCATGTGCGGCAGGTGAAGAAGTACGAATCGGGCATGGTGGTGAACCCCGTCACCATCCACCCCGACCAGACGCTCTCCGACGCGCTCGACCTGATGAAGCGCTATTCCATCTCCGGCATTCCGGTGGTGGAGCGGGGCACCGGCGGCATCGCCGGCCGTCTCGTCGGCATCCTGACCAACCGTGACGTGCGCTTCGCCCGTGATCCCGCCCAGCGCGTCGCCGAGCTGATGACCAAGGACCGGCTGGTCACCGTCCGCGAGGGCCAGGTGAACCAGGACGAGGCCAAGCGCCTGCTGCACCAGTACCGCATCGAGAAGCTGCTGGTGGTGGACGCCGACGACCGCTGCGTCGGCCTCATCACGGTGAAGGACATCGAGAAGGCGGTCGCTTACCCCAGCGCCGCCAAGGACGAGCAGGGCCGCCTGCGCGTCGCCGCCGCCACCACGGTGGGTGAGGACGGCTTCGAGCGCACCGAGCGCCTGATCGACGCCGGGGTGGACCTCGTGGTGGTGGACACCGCCCACGGCCATTCGCGCAAGGTGCTGGACCAGGTTTCCCGCATCAAGAAGCTCTCCAACCGCACCCAGATCCTCGCCGGCAACATCGCAACCTCGGACGGCGCCAAGGCGCTGATCGATGCGGGCGCGGATGCGGTGAAGGTGGGCATCGGCCCCGGCTCCATCTGTACTACCCGCATCGTCGCCGGCGTCGGCGTGCCCCAGCTCACCGCCGTGATGGACGCGGTGGAGGCGGCGCTCGCCACCGGAACGCCTGTCGTGGCGGACGGCGGCATCAAGTTCTCCGGCGACCTCGCCAAGGCGCTGGCAGCCGGTGCGTCCGCCGCCATGGTGGGCTCGCTGCTCGCCGGCACCGATGAGAGCCCCGGCGAGGTGTTCCTGTTCCAGGGTCGCTCGTACAAGTCGTACCGCGGCATGGGCTCAGTGGGCGCCATGGCCCGCGGCTCGGCCGACCGCTACTTCCAGGCCGAGGTGCGCGACACCCTGAAGCTGGTGCCGGAAGGCATCGAGGGGCAGGTGGCCTACAAGGGCCCGGTGGGCGCCGTGCTCCACCAGCTCGCCGGCGGCCTGCGGGCGGCCATGGGCTATGTGGGCGGCAGCAACCTGAAGGAGTTCCGCGAGCGCGCCCGCTTCGTGCGCATCTCCTCGGCCGGCCTGCGCGAAAGCCACGTCCACGACGTGACCATCACCCGCGAGAGCCCGAACTACCCGACCAGCGTCTAAGGGCGAAGGTCCTCTACATGAATACCGGCGCGGCTCAGCCCGTGCCGGTATTGCCACCGCGCATCCGGACCACGAATTCCACCAGGAAGGCCGTGGACCAGGCCACCATCATCGGTCCGATGAGCGATTCGAAGCCGGCCACGGCCCGGAAGGCCTTGGCGATGGTCACGCCGTCAGGGCCGAGCGTGGTGTAGGTGGACAGGGAATAATAGATGGCGTCCCGCGGGTCGCCGATTGCGTCGAGCAGCACATAGGCGGCGGCCCAGATACAGACTTCGGCGAGATGCACGAGGCTGAGGCTGAGCACCGTCGCGCTGATGATGGCGGCCTCGACGAAGACGTGGTCGACGTAGACCTTCCCTCTTATGCGGTGCGTGAGGCGCCGACGGATGACCGTCAGCGCGATCGCATGGGTGACAACCGTCAGCATCGCGAGAACGACGCAGGTTGCGACCACCGCCAGAACCGCGCCCGAACCGTTAGTCCCATCCATGTCCCTAGTCGACCTTTCGTGACTGATGGGCCTGCTAGCATACATCTGCAGGGTGAGGTGTGCGCCAGCGTGGCGTTCGGCGACTGGCCGGAACGTTATGGAAACCTGACGAAATGGAAGTTAACGAAAGGTAACCAATTCTCGCTTCCCTTGCGGGATACCTAAGGTTAGCCCTATCGGACAGGGGCGGCGCATGAGGGGATCGTGCCGGCACCGCATGGCGGCGCCGGGCAGACCCTTTGCCCTGGAGCCGCTCACTCATGCCCGGACCCGCTCGGCGCGTGGATTTTGCTGTCATTGGCGTTCAGAAGGCCGGAACGACGGCGCTCTTCCACTTTCTTTCCCAGCATTCCCGGATTTGCGCGCCTGATACGAAGGAGTTGCACTTCTTCGACGACGACAGCCGCTGCTGGGCTTGCCCCGATTACCGTGATTACCTGTGCCGCTTCCCAAAGCGCCGCGATTGCATCCGTGGAGAAGCGACGCCCTCCTACATCTGGTGGCCTCAAGCGCTGGAGCGGCTTCATGCGCACAATCGCGAGGTCAAAGTCATCGCCTTGTTCCGCGATCCGGTGGACCGGGCACACGCCCATTGGCGCATGAGCCGGTCCATGGGGCGGGAGTGCCTCGACTTTTCGAGCGCGATCCGCGCGGGTCGCCGCCGGTTCGCCACAACGGCATCCGACGATCCACGAAGGCGGCATTTTTCCTATGTGGAGCGGGGCTTCTACGGCGCGCAGGTGGAGCGGCTTTTGTCCATCTTCCCGCGCACGCAAGTCCTAATGCTGCGGCAGGACGATCTGGCCCTGCGACATGGCGAGACGCTTGCGCGGGTGTTCGACTTTCTTGAATTGGAAGGCGAGGAGGTCGCATCGCAGCGTGTTTTCAGCGGCGACGCGGCGACGCACGTCCGCGAGGACGATGCCGCGTATCTGGCCGAGGCCTATTCCGGCGATCTGATCCGCTTCGCCGAGCTGAGCAGGCTCGACGTGTCGGACTGGCTCACTTTCTCTCCGTCGGAGAAGACGTGTCACACGTTGCGGCGAGGGTCCTTGGGCGGAGTGACGTCGATCATCCCGCTCTCGTCCGCCGTCCCGTAGGTGCGCATCTCGCGCAGGTCGATGACCCGGAAGGAGAAGACGCCGTCGCGCTTCATGCCCGGCGCGCGGCCGGTGACGAGGGCATAAACGCCGCCGCCCAGAATCAGGGCGGTGATGACGATGCCCGCCACCAGGATGAGGCCGCCCACGAGTGTGAAGAGGGCGAGGCCGACGAGACCCGCCACCACAAGGCCGGCGATGCCGCCGAAGATGTTCACGAGCTGTTTCATAGCTGAAAGACTGCCGGCCAATTCAGGCGGAAATCCGTGCGGCGAGGCCGCTGCGCGCTCAACCGCTTCGTGATTGGCCGGGTGGGACGGCGGATCAGTCCGCCGCGCCCTCCTCGTATTGCTCCAGCGCCGGCTCGCGGCCGATGAGGCGGGCGAGCTGGCGCAGGCGGTTCTGCACCCGCTCGTTGATGAGCGGCACCAGCTGCTTCGGCACGCTCAGCGCGAGCTGGTCGCCGCGCACCTTCAGCGGCATGCGGGGCAGAATGCCGGGCATGGCGGCGGATAGCACATAGGCCACCCGCATGGCCGCGCCGAGGATGCGGGCGCGATCCAGCATTCCGGTGGTGACAAGCTCAAGGATACGGGTGTCGCTTTCGTCGGCGCCGAGGCCCACGTGGCGGAAATAGACCGACAGCGCCACATAGGCCCGGCCCGGATGATCGATGCCGGCGAAGGCGGCATGGGCGATCATGTTGAGGCTCTGCTCGCCGCGATAGTCGGGATGGGCGCGCCAGCCCACGTCCGCCAGCAGGCAGGCGGCGCGGCGCAGCCGGCGCTCCTCTTCCGCTTCTTCCAGCACCGGCGCCGAAGCGAAGAAGCCGTCGGTCCAGGCCACCAGTTCCTCGCCGTGCAGCGGCGAGCGGGAGCGCAGGACGTTCATCTCCGCGGCGGCGATGAGAAGCGGGTCGCCGGCGCGCTCGGCTTCCGGTAGCAGTGAATAGAGCAGGCCCTCGCGCACGCCGAGTGCCGAGATCACCACCTCGGACGGGCGGCCCTGCCGCACGATGTTCTCCAGAACCAGCGCGCCATAGGCCAAAAGTGGGCGGCGCGCGTCGGAGATCACGTCGATATGGGCCAGCGCCTCGGTATCGGCGCGATGGACGATGCGGGTGAAATCCAGCGCCTCGCGGGCCGGTATCACGTAGCCGTGCATCACATGCAGCGGATAGCCCTTGGTGAACATGTGCAGGCGCGCCAGCGCCCGCCAAGTGCCGCCCACCGCGTAGAAGGTACGGCCGGCGAGGCCTTCCAGAACCTGCGCCTCGGGGATGGTGTCGCGGACGATCTTCTCCGCCTTGCGCGTCGAACGGGAGGAGCGGTCCTGCAAGGCGAGGCCGCCCAGAGGCAGGGTCACGCCCGTGCCGACGCTGCCGGCCTTCACGTCAACCAGTTCCAGCGAGCCGCCGCCCAGGTCGCCGACGATGCCGTCCGGCGCATGGACGCCGGCGACGATGCCATAGGCCGCAAGCTCCGCCTCGCGCTTGCCGGTGAGCAGCTCGATGCGGGTACCGCAGATGGCCTCGCACTCGGCGATGAAGGCAGGGCCGTTCTGCGCGTCGCGCGCGGCGGCGGTTGCGAGGGCATGGACCTCGCCCACCTGCATCGCGTCGCAGAGCGCACGGAAGCGCCTCAGCGCGACGAAGGCGCGATCGACCGCATCCTGCGGGAGCCGGCCGGTGGAGAGCACCTCCCGGCCGAGCCCGCACAGGGCTTTTTCGTTGAAGACCGGCGTCAGGGCACGGTTGAGCCCCTCGTATACGACGAGGCGCACCGAGTTGGAGCCAATGTCAATAACTGCGACCGGCGCCCCCTGGGACAGCCGGCCGGGCGCATGCGTCAACTCAGCGCCCGCCTCCGCGGCGGACGAAGAGGCTGCGCGGCGAAGAATCCTTGAGAGACTTTCCACGTCCGGACAAGCTCGGATTTGTCATGAAATACTGATGGGCGTTGAACGGCTCCTCGCCCGGCGCCGGGACTATGCGTTCCGAGGAGCCATCCGGCAAGACGCGCCAGCTCTGCTGGTTGTCGATAAGGTTCGCAACCATGATCTGGTCGAGCACCTGCTCGTGCACAGTCGGGTTGGTGATGGGGCACAGGGTCTCGACGCGGCGGTCGAGGTTGCGCGGCATCAGGTCCGCCGAGGAGATGTAGACGATGGCGTTCGGGCTCGGCAGGCCGTGGCCGCCGCCGAAGCAGTAGATGCGCGAGTGCTCCAGGAAGCGCCCGACGATGGACTTCACCCGGATGTTCTCGGAAAGCCCGGGGATGCCGGGCCGGAGGCAGCAGATGCCGCGGATGACGCAATCCACCTGAACGCCGGCGGCGCTGGCGGCATAGAGCGCGTCGATGATCTCGGGATCCACCAGCGAGTTGCACTTCAGCCAGATGGCCGCCGGACGGCCCGCCCGGGCAAACTCGATCTCGTCCGCGATGTGCTTCATCAGCCGCGGCTTGAGGAAGGAGGGCGACACGGCCATGGCGTCGAGTTCGCCCGGCGTCGCATAGCCGGTGATGAAGTTGAAGATGCGCGCCACGTCCTGGGCGATCACCGGATCGGCGGTGAAGAAGGAGAGGTCGGTGTAGATACGCGCGGTAATGGGGTGGTAGTTGCCGGTACCCACATGCACGTAGGTGGCGAGCTGGGAGCCTTCCCGGCGCACCGCCATGGAGAGCTTGCCATGGGTCTTCAGCTCGATGAAGCCGAACACCACCTGCACGCCGGCGCGCTCCAGGTCGCGGGCCCAGCGGATGTTGGCTTCCTCGTCGAAGCGCGCCTTCAGCTCCACCAGCGCGGTCACCGACTTGCCGGCCTCGGCCGCTTCGGCCAGTGCCTTCACGATGGGGCTGTCGGAGGAGGTGCGGTAGAGGGTCTGCTTGATGGCGACGACGTTGGGGTCGCGGGCGGCCTGACGCAGAAACTGAACCACCACGTCAAAGGATTCATAAGGGTGGTGAACCAGAATGTCCTTCTCGCGAATAGCGAGAAAGCAGTCTCCGCCGTGGTCGCGGATGCGCTCGGGAAATCGGGCGTTGTAGGCTTGGAATTTCAGGTCCGGCCGGTCCACCGAGACGAGCTGTGAGAACTCGTTCAGCGCCTGCACGCCGTCCACCACGAAGATCTCGTCGTCGTTCACGCCGAGTTCGCGGGCGACGAAATTGCGCAGCTCCTCCGGCATGGCGGCGTCGGCCTCCATGCGGATCACCTCGCCGTAGCGGCGCTGCTTGAGGGCGGTCTCGAACAGGCGGACGAGGTCTTCGGCCTCTTCCTCGATTTCGAGGTCGCTGTCGCGGATGACCCGGAACACGCCCTGTCCCTTCACCGCATAGCCGGGGAAGAGGCGCGCGATGAACAGGCCGATCATCTGCTCGAGCGTCATGAAACGCAGCGTGCCGGTGCCTTGATCCGGCAGGCGGATGAAGCGGTCGACCTTGGCCGGGATGCGGATGAGCGCGTTCATGCCCCGCCCGTCCGACTGACGCACCAGCTGGAGGGCCAGCGAGAAGCCCAGGTTGGGAATGAACGGGAAGGGGTGAGCCGGATCAATGGCGAGCGGGGTCAGGACCGGGAAGACGTGGTTGAGGAAGTGCCGCTCCAGCACCTCCATGTCCTCGGGCGTCCCGTCCCCGCCATCCACCAGCACGATGCCTGCACCGGCAAGGTCGCGCCTCAGCTCGCGCCAGCGCGCCTGCTGGTCGGAGATCAGCTGTGCCGCGGCGGCGAGGATGGTGGTGAGCTGCTCGGAAGGGGTGAGGCCATCCGGGCTCTGGGTCTGCACGCCCTCGCGCACCTGCTCCTTCAGGCCGGCGACGCGGACCATGAAGAATTCATCGAGGTTGTTGGCGGAGATGGAGAGGAAGCGCAACTGCTCCAGCAGGGGATGATTGCGGTTCTCCGCTTCCTCCAGCACGCGGCGGTTGAAGCCGAGCCAGGAAATCTCGCGATTGATGAACCGCTGCGGCGACTGCGCGAGCGGGCTTCCCACTTCGGAGACGATTTCGGTGTCGGAGAGAGCCACAGCCTCGTTCATGCCCATTCGCTCCCGTCGCTCCCTCATGCCTCATTGGCGGAAACCGGCCGGACCATGGCCGGCTTGCATGACCACTCTATGACATTGCGCCGGCCTTGCGCGTTCCTCAATCGTCCGCGTCCGGATCGGTCTCGGTGGAGGCCTCGTCCGCCAGATCGCCGGCCGCCAGCACCTGGGCTGCCAGTGCGCGCGTCACCGGCCTCCGGGCGGCCAGCGCGGCCTGATCGAGCGCCTCGACGATGCGTTGGGCCCCCGCCACCGAGCGCGGGATGCGCAGTAACAGATATTGCACGGTCGCCTCGTCCACCGCGAGCTGGCGGTCGGTGAACAGCTTCACCAGCACGGCCGCCAGCAGGGAATCGTCCGCCGGGGCGATCTCGAACACCGGGATGGCGCGCAGCCGGGAGGCGAGGTCGGCCGTGGCGAGGGGGAAGCCGGAGGGCGGCGTGCGCGCCGTCATCAGCAGGTAGGCCTGCTGCTCGCGGGCGAGATTGAGCAGGTGGAACAGGGCCGGCTCGCTGAAGGTCGCCGGGTCGAGGTCCTCCAGGACGAGCGCGTCGCGGGCAAGGGCCGCCGGCACCGCCTCGCGCACCAAGTCGCGGGCGGCCAGCGTCAGGGCGCCCGACCGCTCGGCGAAGATGGCGGCGAGGTGGCTCTTGCCCGCGCCTTCCGGGCCGACGAGGCAGGCGACGCGCGACGGCCAGTCGGGAAAGGCGTCGATCAAGGCGAGCGCCGCCGCGTTGCCGGGCGCGGCGAGGAAGTCGTCGCGGCGCAGCGCCGGTTGGTTCGGCAGGTCGAGGGCAAGCTGGCGCGGCGGTTCTGCCGGGGGGCGGGGCATCGGGTCAGCGGGTCTCTGCCGGAGGATCATCGTCCGCCGCGCCCTGGTAGAGCGAGGATTGCATGTAGCGGGCGATGGCGAAGTGCACCAGAACGCCCGCTACCGCCGTCAGCGGCACAGCCAGCAGCAGGCCGACGAAGCCGAACAGGTAGCCGAAGGCGAACAGGGCAAACATCAGCCACACCGGATGCACGCCGATGCTGTCGCCCACCAGTTTCGGCGAGAGCACATAGCCCTCGATGGTCTGGCCGGCGACGAAGATGGCGAGCACGGTGCCGATCATGCTCCAGTCCGGGAAGAACTGGACGATGGCGACGCCCATGGCCAGCACGAAGCCGGTCAGCGAACCCACATAGGGGATGAAGGTAATGACCCCGGACACGATGCCGATCAGCAGGCCGAAGTTCAGCCCCACCATGGAGAGGGAGACGGCATAGAATCCGCCGAGCAGCAGGCAGACCATGGCCTGGCCGCGCACGAAGCCGGCCACCGCGCTGTCCATGGCGAGGGCGAGGCTCCGCACCACCGGGCGGTGCGGCACGGGCACCAACCGGTCCACCAGCCCGACCATCTCGTTCCAGTCACACAGGATGTAGAATACAACCACCGGCGTCACCACCAGCAGCGCGAACAGCGAGATCAGCGCCTGCCCCCCGGACCAGACCGACGAGAGCAGGCTCAGCACATGGCTGACCCCCTGGGTCATCAGGTCGGAGATGGAGCGCTGCATATCCGGCAGCCGGTCGCCGACGATGCCGCTCAGCCATTCCCGGTTCTCTTCGGTCAGAAGGCCCTGCAGGCGCGTCACGTAGGACGGCAGGCGCTGGATGAACTCGAACAGCTGGGACGACAGGATGGGCAGCGCCAGCAGGAAGAACAGCATCACCAGCAGCAGCATGATCCCCACCACCACGAGGGCGGAGAGGGTACGGGCGACGCCGATGCGCTCAAGGCGCGCGACCACCGGATTGAGGAAGTAGGCGAGCACGATGCCCGCCACGAACGGCAGGAGGATGCCGGAAAGCAGCCACAGGACGAAGGCGGTGAGCAGCAGTGCGCCCACCCAGAAGCGGGCCTGGATGCGCACGGAGGTCCCCTCCATCCCGGAATGGATCGGCACGGGCATGCGCGGAAGCCGGGCAAACGCGGCACCGCGACGCGCCGGCGACGTCGGGTCGCTGCGGAGTTCCGGCATGCGGGTGCGGTCGCCGTCCATCACCTTGCGCCTTTCAACCGGCCGCCCGTGGAGGCGCCGATCCAGAACCGTTGCCCCTCAGCTTGCCATATGGCGCGTCCATGCGGCGAGATAGGCAGCGGCGGAAAGGCCCGTCAAGAGGCCGACAAGCACGAGCCCCAGATCGTACAGGCCGGACACCGTCACCCCGAAGCCGGCGCTCGCCAGCACAAGGGCGGCGAAGCTGATCTGCGCCGCCGTGTTCACCTTGGAAATGAGAAGCGGGCTGATCGTCACCGGCTTGGCCATCACCAGCGACAGCACCACCGCGCCGATGATCATGACATCCCGCGACACCACGGCGATGGCGACCCAGCGGGGGATGAGGCCGACCACCGCCAGCGTCACGTAGATGGAGATGAGCAGCGCCTTGTCCGCCACCGGGTCCAGATAGGAGCCGAGCTCCGTCTGCATCTGGAAGCGCTTGGCGATGAAGCCGTCGAGCGCATCCGAGATTCCGGCGGCGAGGAACAGCCAGAAGGCAAGGAGCGGCTCGCCGGAGGCGATGGCCCACACCACGGCCGGCACCAGAAAGATTCGCAGCAAAGTGAGTATGTTGGGGATGCTCAAGGCTCTTCCGCCACCCTGATAGCGTTGAAAGGCCGGTCGAATGAGAGGGGGCGCGGTGCTCCGCGCCGTCCTCAGCCGCTGATGCGCTCGATTTCCGCGCCGCAGCGCGACAGCTTCTCTTCCAGTTTCTCGAAGCCGCGATCGAGGTGGTAGACGCGCTGCACCATGGTCTCGCCCTCGGCGGCGAGGCCGGCGATGACCAGGGACACCGAGGCGCGCAGGTCAGTGGCCATCACCGGGGCGCCGGTCAGGCGCTCGACGCCCTCCACCACGGCGGTGTCGCCATCAAGGTGAATGCGGGCGCCGAGACGGGCCAGCTCCTGCACATGCATGAAGCGGTTCTCGAAGATGGTCTCGGTGATGCGCGAGCGCCCCTTGGCCTTGGTCATCAGGGCCATGAGCTGGGCCTGGAGGTCGGTCGGGAAGCCGGGGTAGGGGGCGGTGGAGACCTCCACCGGCAGGATTCCGGCGCCGTTGCGACGCACGCGGATGCCCTCGTTGGTGGCGTCGATCTCCGCGCCGGCGTGGCGCAGGGTCTCAAGCGCGTCCTCCAGCAGGTCCGGGCGGGCGCCGGCCAGCATCACGTCGCCACCGGTCATGGCGGTGGCCATGGCATAGGTGCCGGTCTCGATGCGATCGGGCAGCACCGCATGGCGGGCGGCCTTGAGGCGCGGCACGCCCTCGATGCGGATGGTGGAGGTGCCGGCCCCCTCGATGCGCGCGCCCATCTTGATGAGGCAGTCGGCGACATCGACGATCTCGGGCTCGCGCGCAGCGTTCTCGATCACGCTCTCGCCGCGGGCGAGGGCGGCAGCCATCAGCGCCGTATGGGTCGCACCCACCGACACCTTCGGGAAGACGATGCGGGCGCCAGTGAGCCCGCGCGGCGCCTTGGCTAGCACGTAGCCGGCGTCGATCTCGATGTCGGCGCCGAGGGCGCGCAGGGCGTCGAGGTGGAAATCCACCGGCCGCGTACCGATGGCGCAGCCGCCGGGCAGGGAGACCTTGGCGACGCCCATGCGGGCGAGGAGCGGCCCCACCACCCAGAACGAAGCGCGCATCTTCGACACCAGCTCGTAGGGAGCAATGGTGTCCACGATGACGCGGGCGTCGATCTCCAGCGTCTGGCCGGCATAGGGGTCGTCCCCGTTGCGCTTGCCGTTGGTGGTGATATCCACGCCGTGATTGCCGAGGATGCGCTGCAGCAACGCCACGTCCGCGAGCCGCGGGACGTTCTCGAGAATCAGCTTCTCCTCGGTCAGGAGGCTGGCGATCATCAGCGGCAGGGCTGCGTTCTTCGCGCCCGAGATGGGGATGGTGCCCTTCAGCTCGTTGCCGCCGACGATGCGAATCTTGTCCATGCCGTCCTGTCCTTGCCTTGCGGGCGGCGCCCCCCTGAGCCGGCCGTAAGCGGATGTAAGAGAGAAGCTCTAGCCCGCCTCGCCGTCCGGCACAATCGCGAGCTTCCCCTCGGGCGGGGCGCTGCTACCGCTCGTTGCGGGATTTCCACCAGAAGCCTCGGGCGAGGCATTTTCCTCCTGCGGTGCGCGCCGGGCGCGGGCCTGCGCCTTGCGGCGCTGGAGATTGGCGCGCAATGCAGCGGCGAGGCGGTCCGATCGATCCGTGTCAGAAGCCATGATGTTCCCCTTTCGTCCCAATAGAGGCGCGGGCGAACCGGCGCAAGGGCACCCTTTCTCCTTACCTTTGCGTGCATTGCTGGCCTTGCCGCAGGGAGTGTGCTAACGAGCCCAATTGCTGGGCCGGGGGCACGCGGGCGTTCAGGCGCTCCACCATCCGCGCGCGGCGCGAGGACGGGCCGACGCGATCTCGTCTCCTTCGCGACGGAGGGGGGCTGGGCACGGCGGAAAAAAGGCATTATGCCCTCCTCCAGCCGCCGAACGGCAACGGGATTATCCGAACAACCGAGGGTTCGATCTATGAGTGACATCGCCGAGCGGGTGAAGAAGATTGTCGCGGAGCATCTGGGGGTTGAACCCGAGAAGGTCACGGAGAGCGCCTCCTTCATCGACGATCTCGGCGCGGACAGCCTCGACACCGTGGAACTCGTGATGGCCTTCGAGGAGGCCTTCAACTGCGAGATCCCGGACGATGCCGCCGAGACCATCCTGACTGTGGGCGACGCGATCAAGTTCCTGGAAAAGAACGCGGCTTGATCCATTCGCGTGTCCATCTGGCGGTCGCGTGGCGCTCGGCGCCCGCGGCCGTTGTTGCACCGGGCCGCGCGCCAGGCGCGCTGTTCGCCCGCCTCCCGGAGTTTTTCCCATGAGACGTGTTGTCGTCACCGGCCTCGGCATGGTGACGCCGCTCGCCTGCGGCGTCGAGCCGACCTGGCGGCGGCTTCTTGCCGGCGAAAGCGGTGTCAAGACGATCAGCCACTTCGAGGTCTCCGACCTCGCGTGCAAGATCGCAGCGAACATCCCGCGCGGCGACGGGTCGGACGGCACCTACAATCCCGACCAGTGGATGGAGCCGAAGGAACAGCGCAAGGTCGATGAATTTATCGTCTTTGCCATGGCTGCGGCCACCCAGGCCCTGGACGACGCCGGCTGGCATCCCACGTCCTACGAGGACCAGATCACCTCGGGCGTGCTGATCGGCTCCGGCATCGGCGGCATCGAGGGCATCGCGGATGCCTCCCTGCTGCTGAAGGATCGCGGCCCGCGCCGCATCTCTCCCTTCTTCATTCCCGGCCGGCTCATCAACCTTGCCGGTGGCTACGTCTCCATCGCCCACGGCCTCAAGGGGCCGAACCACGCGGTGGTCACGGCCTGCTCCACCGGCGCCCACGCCATCGGCGACGCCGGACGCCTGATCGCCCTCGGCGATGCCGATGTGATGGTGGCAGGCGGGACCGAATCGCCGATCAACCGGCTCGCCATCGCGGGCTTCGCCGCATGCAAGGCGCTCTGCACCGCCTTCAACGAGGATCCGACCCACGCCTCGCGCCCCTACGACAAGGACCGTGACGGTTTCGTCATGGGCGAGGGCGCCGGTGTCGTGGTGCTGGAAGAGCTGGAGCACGCCAAGGCCCGCGGCGCCAAGATCTACGCCGAGCTGGTCGGCTACGGCCTGTCGGGCGACGCGTTCCACATCACCGCCCCGTCCATGGACGGCGACGGCGCCTATCGCTGCATGTCGGCGGCGCTGAAGCGCGCGGGGATGACGGCGGATGACATCGACTACATCAACGCCCACGGCACCTCCACCATGGCCGACGAGATCGAGCTCAAGGCGGTGGAGCGACTGCTCGGCAACGCGGCGGCCAAGACCGCCATGTCGTCGACCAAGTCGTCCATCGGCCACCTGCTCGGGGCGGCCGGGTCGGTGGAGGCGATCTTCTCCATCCTCGCCATCCGCGACCAGATCGCCCCGGCGACGCTGAATCTCGACAATCCGTCGGTGGAGACGCCGATCGATCTCGTGCCGCTGACGCCCAAGCCGCGCAAGATCGACGCCGTTCTCTCCAATTCCTTCGGCTTCGGCGGCACCAACGCGTCGCTCGTTTTCCGCCGCTACGCCGCCTGATGCGGTCCGACGGCCGGGCTCGCGCCCGGCCGCACGACGCTGGGACAGCCTGCCCCCGTCACGCCCGAATGTCCCTTTAGCAAGCCGCCAAAAGGTGGCTGACTGCCCCACCGACACGGCGGGAGCCTTCGCCGACGACAAGGGAGCCCGGGATGGCCCAGTCCAACGACGGATCATCGACGCGCGAGGAGCCGGCGGAGGCCGGGGGCACGGCAGCCCCGACGCCGGCATCTTCCGAGTCTGCCGCTGCGCAATCTCACGTCGGCGCCGGTGAGGAATCGCCGCTTCTGCTCAAGGGGCCGGTCCGTCCGCCCGCGCCCCCGAGCGCTGCCGGCGTGTCCGCTCCGCCGCGCCCGCCCGCCGCTCCTCCGATGCCGACCGGTCCTGCCCGCAGTTCGAACCCGGGCAAGGCGCCGCCGCGCCGGCCTCCGCCCAAACCCCCGAGGCCGTCGCGCAGCGCGCGGCATCCGGCCGTGACCATCGGCAGCGGCATCTTCACCTTCCTGCTGTTCGTCTTCGTCGCGGTGGGGCTCGCCGGCTGGTATGGCCAGCGCGCCTTCACCGAGCCGGGCCCGCTGACCACCGAGAAGGTGGTGAACATTCCGCGCGGCGCCGGCGTGCGCGACATGGCCGAAATTCTGGAACGCGAGGGCGTAATCCAGAGCTGGGTGCTGTTCGTTGCCGGGCAGAAGCTCGCCCGGCCGGATGCCTCGCTGAAGGCGGGCGAATACGTGTTCAAGCCCGGCCAGTCGGTGGCGAGCATCATCGACACCATCGCCTCCGGCAAGGTGGTGCTCCACCAGGTGACCATCCCCGAGGGGCTGACCAGCCAGCAGGTGGTCAAGCGGCTGATGGACAATGACCTACTCACCGGCACGCCCGCCGTGCCGCAGGAAGGCACGCTCCTGCCCGAGACCTACCGCATCCATCGCGGCATGACCCGGGATGCGGTGCTGCAGGAGATGGCGGACGCGCAGAAGAAGCTGCTCGCGACCATCTGGGCCAAGCGCGCGCCGGACGTGCCGCTCAAGAGCCCGCAGGAACTCGTCACCCTCGCCTCCATCGTGGAGAAGGAGACCGGGCAGGCCGACGAGCGGCCCAAAGTCGCCGCCGTGTTCGTCAACCGCCTGACGAAGAAGATGCGGCTGCAGTCCGACCCGACCATCATCTACGGCATCGTCGGCGGCAGGGGCTCGCTCGGGCGTCCGATCTCGCGCACCGATATCGCCACGGCGACCGCCTACAACACCTATGCCATCGACGGTTTGCCGCCCGGCCCCATCTGCAATCCGGGCAAGGACGCGCTGATGGCGGCGGCCAACCCGCCGAAGACGAAGGATCTGTTCTTCGTCGCCGACGGCACCGGCGGACACGCCTTCGCCGAGACGCTGGCCGACCACAACAAGAACGTCGCCCGCTGGCGGGCGATCGAGCAGGGCGCAGCCCCGGCGCAGGGCGGACAGCCGCCTGCCGCGCCGGCCGCCACACCTCCGGCCGCTCCCGGCCGCTGAAAGACACGGAGACGGCAATGGCCGCGGGACCGATCATCAAGCGCGCAGCCGTCTCGGCCGGAAAGGTTGAGCCGAGGACGCCGCTCGCCAGCATGACCGGCTTCGCCCGCGTCTCCGGCTCGCACGGGCCGTGGCGCTTCGGCTGGGAGGTGCGCTCGGTGAACGGCAAGGGCCTCGACCTGCGCCTGCGCCTGCCGCCCGGCTTCGAGTCACTGGAATCGGACGTGCGCAGCCGCACCGGGCAGGTGCTCTCGCGCGGCTCCGTCGCCGCCAACCTCACCGCGACCCGCGAGGGCGAGGCCTCCACCGTCCGCGTCAACCAGGGGGCGCTTGAGGCGCTCTACCGCGCCATGGCCGAAAGCGCGCGCCGCCTCGGCGCCGCCGCGCCGACCCTTGATTCGCTACTCGCCGTGAAGGGCATGGTGGAGATCACCGAGGCCGAGGACAGCGAGGAGGAGCGCCGCGCCCTTATGGCCGCGGTGCTGGACGCCTTCGACCGGGCGCTGGCCGAACTCGGCACCATGCGCGAGCGGGAAGGCAGCGCCCTCAATTCCATCCTGACCGAGCGGCTCGATACCATCACCGGCCTCGTCTCCCGCGCCGAGCGCCTGCCAGAGCGTTCGGTCGAGGCGGTGAAGGCGCGCATCGCCGATCATGTCCGGGTGCTGATGGAGGCCGCCTCCCTCGATCCCGAGCGGCTCCACCAGGAGGCCATTCTCGCCGTCACCAAGGCCGACGTCCGCGAGGAACTCGACCGCCTCGTCGCCCACATTGCCGCAGCGCGCGACCTGATGGCCGCCGGCGGCCCGGTGGGGCGGCGGCTGGATTTCCTCGCCCAGGAGTTCAATCGCGAGGCGAACACCCTGTGCTCGAAGTCCAATTCCGTGGCGCTCACGCAGATCGGGCTTGACCTCAAGCTGCTCGTGGACCAGTTCCGCGAGCAGATCCAGAATCTAGAGTGAAGTCCGCCGCGATGCCCAATTCCGCCTCATCTTCCGTGTCGTCGCACTTCGCGCTGCCAGGCTGGAAGCCGGGCGCCGGGGTGCTCGCCCGCCGCGGACTGATGCTGGTGCTCTCCTCGCCGTCGGGCGCGGGCAAGACCACCCTGTCCCGTCTGCTGCTGAAGAGCGACGACCGCATCACCATGTCGGTCTCGGTGACGACCCGCGCGCCGCGGCCGGGCGAGGAACACGGCAAGGACTATTTCTTCGTCGATCGCGACACCTTCCACCGCATGCGCGACGAAGGCGAACTGCTGGAGCACGCCACGGTGTTCGAGAACCTGTACGGCACCCCGCGCGGGGCCGTGGAGCAGGCGCTTTCCGCCGGGCGGGATGTGCTGTTCGACATCGACTGGCAGGGCACCCAGCAATTGGGCGAGAGCGCGCAGCAGGATCTGGTGAAGGTCTTCATCCTGCCGCCGTCCGCCGCCGACCTCGAGCAGCGGCTGAGGTCGCGGGCGCAGGATTCGGAGGAGGTCGTGCACCAGCGCATGGCCAAGGCCTCGGACGAGATCAGCCACTACACCGAATACGACTACATCATCATCAATCACGACGTGGAAGACAGCCTCGCCAAGCTCACCGCCATCCTCCAGGCGGAGCGGCTGAAGCGGCGGCGGCTCACCGGGCTTTCCAGCTTCGTGAAGGGCCTGCGCGACCACCTCTGAGGTGCGCCGGTCCGGTAGCGGCTATTTCTGCACCGCCACCACCCTGCCCTTGTCCACGGCGAGGGCGAGCTGCCCGGCCTTGAGCGCGAGGGCGTGCACGCCGAACAACTCCCGCCGCCAGCCCTTCAGAGCCGGCACGTCGGCCTCGTCGCTCACCGCGATGCGCTCCAGATCCTCGGTCGTCGCGATCACCTTGGCGGCGACGGCGTTCTGCTCCGCAGTCATGCGCAGCAACACCTTCAGCAGTTCGACCGTGGCGCTGGCGCCGTTGGGCAGGGGCTTGTCCCGCTCGATGCGCGGCAGGGTCTTGGGATCGCGCGCGACACCGCGCTTCACCGCTTCCAGCACCGCCTCGCCGTAGCGCGAGCGTTCGAAGCCCTTGGGCAGGGACCGCAGCTCCGCGAGGCGCTCCGGGGTCTGCGGCTGCTGCACGGCGATCTCGCCGATCACTTCGTCCTTGATGACCCGGCCGCGCGGCAGATCGCGGGTCTGGGCCTCGCGCTCGCGCCAGGCGGCGACTTCCACCAGCACCGCCAGCTCGCGCGGCTTGCGCACGCGGGACTTGAGCCGTTCCCACGCCTGTTCGGGATGCTGCTCATAGGTGGCGGGGGAGGTGAGGACGTGCATCTCCTCGCCCACCCACTCGCCGCGGCCGCGGGCGTCCAGATCCGCCGTGAGCTTGATGTAGATGTCCCGCAGATGGGTGACATCGGCGATGGCGTAGGTGATCTGCGCCTGGCTCAGCGGCCGGCGCGACCAGTCTGTGAAGCGGGAGGACTTGTCGAGGCTGTGGCCGACGGTGCGCTGGACCAGCTGGTCGTAGGAGATGCTGTCTCCATACCCCAGCACCATGGCCGCCACCTGGGTGTCGAACACCGGGTGGGGAATCAGCCGCGCCTGATGCCAGATGATTTCGATATCCTGCCGCCCGGCATGGAACACCTTCATCACCCGCTCATTGCCCATGAGCCGGTAGAAGGGGGCGAGATCCAGCCCTTCCGAGAGCGCATCGATGAGGATGGCCTCATCGGGGGATGCAACCTGCACCACGCACAACTTCGGCCAGAAGGTGCTTTCCCGCAGGAATTCGGTGTCGACGGTGACGAAGGGGTGTCGCGCAAGACGCTCGCAGGCAGCTGCCAGCGCCTCGGTCGAGGTGATGGGGTCCATCCGTCAAACATACCCACGCCGACGCGTTCGGCAAAGGGAATGTGGCGTGATCTTGTCGGAAAGACGTCAGGCGGCCGAGGCGCGGGCGCGGCGGAGGGCTTCCTCTGCGGAGCCCGGACGGCCCAGCAGATAGCCCTGAAGATGCGAGCAGCCCTCGGCCGTGAGCAGCCGCCGCTGGCCCTCGGTCTCAACGCCTTCAGCCGTGCAGCGCAGCCCGAGCGTGCGGGCGAGGCCGACGATGGCGCGCACGATGGCGAGGCTCTGCGGCGAGGTCTCCACCTGCTCGATGAAGGAGCGATCGACCTTGATGCGGCCGATGCTGAGCGTTCTGAGGTATCCCAGGGAGGAGTAACCGGTCCCGAAATCATCGAGCGCGACGGTGATTCCCTCCTCGCTGAACTGCTCCAGCGTTGCCCGCACCATGGGCCCCTCATGCAGCAGGGTGCTTTCGGTGATCTCCACCTCCAGCCGGGAGGGGGCGAGACCCGAGCTTTCCAACGCGCTGCGCACCTGCCGGAAGGCTTCCGCCCCCCGGAATTGGATGGGCGAGAGATTGACTGAGACGAACAGGCCCTCTGGCCAGGCAGTGGCCGCGACGCAGGCCTCGGTGAGGACCCAGGCGCCGAGCGGCAGGATGAGCCCGGTCTCCTCGGCGACCGGGATGAAGTCCGAGGGGCTGACCAGCCCGCGCTCGGGATGCCGCCAGCGCAGCAGCGCCTCGAACCCGGCGATACGGCCTGATTCGGCTTCCACGATGGGCTGGTAGACCAGGAAGAACTGGCGCTCTCGCCACGCGGTCTGGAGATCCACCTCCATCTCGCGGCGCTCGCGCACCAGACGCTCCATCTCCTCGACGAAGACACGGGCGATGCCGCGGCCGTCGGTCTTGGCGCGGTAGAGGGCGAGGTCCGCGTTCTTGAGCAATTGAGCGACCCCGGTCCCGTCCCGCGGCGACATCACGATGCCGACGCTGCAGCCGCTGATGATCCGGTGGAGTCCGATGTGGAGCGGCGTGCGCAGCGCCTCGATAAGACGCTGCGCAAATTCCGTTGCTTCTGTCTCGTGCGTCAGCCCCGCCAGAACGACGGCGAACTCGTCGCCCCCGAGGCGGGCTGAGAAATCGTCCGGGCCGAGCATGGCGCGGATGCGTTCGGCGATCTCGGTCAGCAGGGTGTCGCCGGCGTCGTGGCCGAGGGTGTCGTTGACGGCCTTGAAATAGTCGAGGTCGAGATAGAGCAGGGCGAAGGGCGTTCCGCCGCCTCGCGCATTCAGGAGTGCGGCCAGACGCTCGGCGAAGGCGAGGCGGTTGGGCAGGCCGGTCAGCATGTCGATCCGTGCCATGGCATGCTGGGTCACGGCGAAGGCCCGCTCATCCCGCAGATGTCGGCCGAGGCCCCAGGCGGCCAGACCGATGCTGAGGCAAAGCAGCACGGAGGCGACGATCAGCGGCGTCGCGCGCTGCCACATGAGGGTATCCAGAGCGGCGACGCTGTCGCTCACCACCACGGCCACCGGCAGATCGCCCACGGGGTGGACGGCAGCAATGCGCGTCTTTTCATCCAGCGTTCCGGCGGGGAGCTGGGTCATCTGGCCGCTGCCGAACACCGCCGTAGCGGTCCGGGCACGAACGGCGGAATCGCGCGGGGAGAGGCCGGCCGAGCCGGGATAACGGGCGAGCAGCGCGCCGTCGGAACGGATCAGCGCGATCATGCCGTCGCGTCCAAGCCGGATGCCGCCGTAGAAGCGCTCGAAATACGCTTGCTCCATGGCTCCCAGCACCAGACCCAGGAAGCGGCCCGAACTGTTCGCGAAGCGCTTGGCGAGATAGATGGTAACGGAGCCGCTCCCGCGGTTCGGGACCGGCTCGCTCACGAAAACATCCGGTCCCTTCATCCCTTCGAGGGCCAGAAAATAGTCGCGGTCGGATACGTTGACCTTGGGAATCGGCCAATAGCGCGAAAAATTGAGGAGCTGGCCGATCTGATCGATGACGGTGATGGCATCGATGAAGGGCAGCCCGGATATCTTCTCCCGCAACCGGGAATGGACGTCTTCCGTCGACATAATTTCCGCGAGCTGGGCCTGTGTCTCGATGTCCCTTTCCCGCGCATGGGCGATAAGGTCGTCCTGGATGAGCCCCACGCTCTGGAACGCACGGGTGGTCTGCTCCGACAGCGTCACGGCAAGGTTTTCGAGCTCACGGGTGCGGTCGGCGGCCCCATCGTGCCACAGGTTCGTCACGAGGAGACTGGTGGCGGCGATCACGCAGCCGACCAGGGCCGCGGCGATCAGGGCCAGCCACAGAGGTCCGTGCAGGGCTGGTCCCGCCACCTCCTGCGACCCGGTTTCGCGCCCGTTCGGCGTCTCCATGCCGGCCTCGCTCTCTGTCACGCCCGCACCCGTACGACCCATCGATTAAGACACGGCAGAACCGAGCCTACATCCTTCGCGCATGGCTCAACAAGACTGCGCGCTTGACACGGGCGGGATCGCATGCACCTTCGCCCCGCCTTAGACGCGGACTTTCGAGCCGTGGCGCGCGGTGACGCGGCGCCCGGTGCGCAAGCGGCGCCTCGGGCGTCCGGTGCGCGCCAATGGCCTGCGCGCGGGCGTCCGGGCTGCAGGGCCTGATCGCCCCGTGTCTTCCCCGTTCAGCCTTGAAAGGGCGACCCCATGCACCGTTACCGCTCACATACCTGCGGCGCGCTTTCGACCGCCGAGGTGGGCCAGATCGTCCGCCTGTCCGGCTGGTGCCACCGCATCCGCGACCACGGCGGCGTGCTGTTCATCGACCTGCGCGACCATTACGGCCTCACCCAGGTGGTGGTGGACCCCGATAGCGCGGCCTTCAAGGACGCCGAGAAGGCGCGCTCCGAGTGGGTCATCCGCATCGACGGCAAGGTGCGCCTGCGCCCCGAAGGCACGGAGAACGCGGACCTCACGACAGGTGCCATCGAGGTCTATGCCACCGACCTTGAAGTGCTCGGTCCGGCGGCCGAGCTGCCGCTGCCGGTGTTCGGCGACGTGGAATACCCGGAAGAGACGCGGCTCAAGTACCGCTTCCTCGACCTGCGCCGCGAGAAGCTCCACCGCAACATCATGACCCGCGGCGCCATCATCGACGCCATGCGCCGGCGCATGAAGGATCAGGGCTTCTTCGAATTCCAGACGCCCATCCTCACGGCCTCCTCGCCGGAAGGCGCGCGCGACTTCCTCGTGCCCTCGCGCCTCCATCCGGGCAAGTTCTACGCGCTGCCGCAGGCGCCCCAGCAGTACAAGCAGCTCATCATGATGAGCGGCTTCGATCGCTACTTCCAGATCGCCCCCTGCTTCCGCGACGAGGACCCCCGCGCCGACCGCCTGCCCGGCGAGTTCTACCAGCTCGACCTGGAGATGAGCTTCGTCGAGCAGGAAGACGTGTTCGCCGCCGTGGAGCCGGTCATCACCGGCGTGTTCGAGGAGTTTGCCGGCGGCAAGCCGGTGACCAAGAACTGGCCGCGCATTCCCTATGCGGAGGCCCTGCGCAAGTACGGCACCGACAAGCCGGACCTGCGCAACCCGCTGGTGATGCAGAACGTGTCGGACCATTTCCGCGGCTCGGGCTTCAAGGTGTTCGCCCGTATGCTGGAGGTGGAGAAGAACGAAGTGTGGGCCATCCCGGGCCCCGGCGGCGGCTCGCGCGCCTTCTGCGACCGCATGAACAGCTGGGCGCAGGGCGAGGGCCAGCCGGGCCTCGGCTACATCATGTGGCGCGAAGGCGGGGAGGGCGCCGGCCCGCTCGCCAACAACATCGGCCCCGAGCGCACCGAGGCGATCCGCGAACAGCTCGGCCTCAAGGCCGGCGACGCGGCCTTCTTCGTGGCGGGCGATCCGGACAAGTTCGTGAAGTTCGCAGGTCTTGCCCGCACCAAGGTGGGAGAGGAGCTGAACCTCGTCGACAAGGATCGCTTCGAGCTGGCCTGGATCGTGGACTTCCCCTTCTACGAATATTCGGAGGAGGAGAAGAAGGTGGACTTCTCCCACAATCCCTTCTCCATGCCACAGGGCGGGCTGGAAGCGCTGAACACGCAGGACCCGCTCACCATCAAGGCATTCCAGTACGACATCGCCTGCAACGGCTACGAGATCGCCTCTGGCGGCATCCGCAACCATCGCCCCGAGGCCATGGTGAAGGCGTTCGAACTGGCCGGCTATGACGAGGCGACCGTGGTGGAGCGGTTCGGCGGCATGTATCGGGCCTTCCAGTACGGCGCGCCGCCTCACGGCGGCATGGCGGCGGGCGTGGACCGCATCGTCATGCTGCTGTGCGGCACCACCAACCTGCGCGAAATCTCCATCTTCCCCATGAACCAGCAGGCGCTCGACCTGCTCATGGGCGCCCCGAACGAGGCGAGCCCGAAGCAGTTGCGCGAACTCCACATCCGGTCTGCGCCGCAGCAGAAGTGATGCGGCCCCCCAGTTGGGGGAGAAGCGCGGCCGCGCCGAAGCCGATATAGATCCTCTTCGGGACATCACCGTGGGACGAAACCGCGGGCGCTCCCGGGAGGATGCAGATGCGGTTCGCCTATCCAATGCTCTTGGCCGCGGCCCTCGCGGTCCAGATTCTCGCCTTCCCCGCCGGCGCCGCAGCTGACGAGGCTTCGGACAAGGCCGCGCTGGCGCGGCAGGTGGTCGACCTCGCGGTCGTGCCGGGCCTGGAGAAGCATTTCGGCCGGATGATCGGCCAGGCTGCCGAGAAGATCCCGTCTGACAAGCGGGATGCCGCGCGTGACGTGCTCACAAAGGAATCCGCCAGCATCCGCGAGGATCTCGTGGGGGTCTTCGTGGGCTATTATGCGGATGCCTACACCCTGGCCGAACTCAAGGAACTGGCCGCCTTCTACGGCAGCCCCCTCGGCCTGAAGATGGTGCGGGTCCAGGAAAATCCACCGGAAGCCGTCAACATGGCCGTTCAGCAGCAGATCGTGAAGCTGGTGGCGTTCCTGAGCGCGGCCACCGGCGCCCCCCGGTGAGGAGCGCCGGGTTCTGAACCCGGCGCTTCCATCGCGCGCCTGAGCGCCCTCAGGGCACCGTGGCGGTCGCCTCGAAGGTGAAGGTCTCCAGCATAACGGTCGGGTCGCCGGAGGAGACGAGGGCGATCAGCGGCACGAAGCCCTTCGGCTTTGCCGTCACCTTCAGCGTGCCCGGATTGCGCAGGAACGACACCAGGGCGGCACCCACCGGCGCCATCTCGGGCAGGCCCTCCTCCATCTCGGCCACGAAGCTTTCGGCCAGCGCCACGACCTGCTCGCGATAGTCCGCCTCGCTCACCCCGGCCGCCTTGGCGAATTGGGCGTACATGAGCTTGGCGAGCCCGAGGTCCGTCAGCGTTACCGTCACCGGCCCGGCACCGATCGCCGGCAGTTCGTTGACGAAGCCGCCGGCGTCGGCGAAGGCCGACTGCGGCACATCGGAAAGCTTGGTCTCGATGATGACCCGGAAGGCGTCCTTCACCTCGGTGGTGATGGGCGCCAGCGTGAGCGTGCTCTCGTTGACGTCGTAAAATGCCTTGGCGCCGAGCGAGACGGTCGCCCGCTTCATGCCTGCGTTGATGAGATAGATGAATGGCTCGCCATCCTCCGGCCGGATCGGGCCCGAGACGTCGGTCAGCGCGAAGTCCACGTAGGACGGCAGCACCCCCAGCGACCCACCCCAGGACAGGGAGAAATTGCCGATCTTCACCGGCTCGTCCTTCGCATCCCCCTCGCCGTACGGCACTTCCAGATTCTTGATCTCGATGCCCGAGATCACCCGGAACAACACCAGCGCCGTGGTGGGGGAGGGGCTCTGCGCTTCGGCGGCGAGCGCCGCGAGCTGGTTGAAATCGAGCTGGCGCACGGCGATGCGGCCGATCTTGCCGGTGCCGCCCTCGGGCGTCTTGCCGTCCGCCCGTTCCAGCACGAACCCGTCGAGCACGCCGTTGGCGAGGCCGTCCATGCGGATCAGCCCGACACGCCCCGTCTCGCCCTTTTCCGAAGTGTAGGCTTCCGTGACTGCGACGGTGGTGAAGGAGATGCCGCCGATGGTATCGCGCACCAGCTCGGCGGCGCGGCGGCTGTCCTCGACGGACGGATTGGCCGGCGGCTTAGTCACCAGAGCTTGGAACTTGGCGAGCCGCCCGGCATCGAAGGCCGACGGGCGGATGGAGAAATTCTCCATCAGCATGGAGGCGCCGCCCTGGGTGGGGCCGCCGTCCTGGGAGATGACGTAAGGGCCAGTGACCACCTTGCCATAGATGCGCCCGTAGGCGTCGGCCGCCTTGCCGGCGGGGCCGCCCGGCTGGGTCATCAGCAGCAGCGGCGCGGTGTCGATCTGCGCCGCGACCAGTCCCTCGATGCGCAGGCTGAACTTACCCGGCGCGGCCTGCCCATCGGCGGGCGCCGCGGCCGGCAGTACATAGGAGGCGGTCGAGCGGTCGATGATGAGGCTGCGGATCGCCCCGGCATTGATGCCCTCGGCGGCGAGATTGGTGTAGGTGGCCTCCATGGGCGGAGCACCGGCCGGCGCCATCCGCACGCGAGCCTCGGGGATGGTCACCTTGGCGGCGGTCGTCGCCGCCAACTGGCGCAGGGCCACCCGCAAGGCGCCATAGGCGCCGCCACCCTCGCCAGCCGCGATCAGGGTCATGGGACCATTGTAGCGGTCGATCATCACCTGCGGCAGGCTGTAGGTGACCGTCCCGCCTTGTGCGGAATCGCCGGTGAGCGTCACTTCCACGCCGTCGAGGTCGAGGGCTTCCAGCGTCACCCGCCGGTCGATGGGCTTCTCGCTGCCCCGCGCGACGAGGCGCGCGATCTTCACGGCCGCTGTGCCGTCGGCCGAGGCGATGGCGATGCCCGAGACCGTGACGGTCCGGTCGGCGGGGTCGAAGCCGGCATCCGTGAAGGACGCCTTGCTGCCCGCTGCGCGGATGCCGGCAAACGCCTGGTCCACTTCCGACCGCACCTTGGCCCGCGACCAGGCGGCGAAGCCGAACCAGCCGCCCGCCCCCAGCACGGCGACGATACCGATCGCAACGGCAACCTTCGTCCCGATTCCGCGCCCCGCCTTCCCCTCGGTCATATCCATTCCTTCCAGGCATCCGCCCGCATCATACCCGCAGACTCGCCGCCAAAAGGGCGAATCGCAGGCGCCCAAATTGCGAGCGCGCATCAGACACGCCCAAGATCGCGGCACCTGCGCCCGTCAGACCCGCCATGCGTGCGCAACATAACCTAATTTGTGCGGTCGCCCGTGACATAAGCATGCGTGGCCGCTAGGTTGCCGGCCGATTTTCCGCGGCGATCGTTATTCACGAAGGGGGAGGCGTATGGCGTCCAACATTTCCGAGGATCTGCGTTCGGGCGCACTTTATTACCATCGCACGCCGCGGCCGGGAAAACTTGAGATCCAGGCCACCAAGCCCCTCGGCAATCAGCGCGATCTGGCGCTCGCCTATTCGCCCGGCGTCGCCGCCGCGTGCGAGGCCATCGCCGCCGATCCGCTGCAGGCTGCCGAGCTGACCATCCGCTCGAATCTCGTGGGCGTCGTCTCCAACGGCACCGCCGTGCTCGGTCTCGGCAATATCGGCCCGCTCGCCGGCAAGCCGGTGATGGAAGGCAAGGCCGTCCTGTTCAAGAAGTTCGCCGGCATCGACGTGTTCGACATCGAGATCGATGCCCTGACCGTCGAGCGCATGGTGGACGTGGTGAGCGCGCTCGAGCCCACCTTCGGCGGCATCAATCTCGAGGACATCAAGGCGCCCGAGTGCTTCGAGGTGGAAGCCCAGCTGCGCCAGCGCATGAAGATCCCGGTCTTCCACGACGACCAGCACGGCACCGCCATCATCGTCGCGGCTGCGGTGCGCAACGCGCTGGAGATCGGCAACCGCAAGATCGAGGATCTGAAGATCGTCACCTCGGGCGCCGGTGCCGCCGCGCTCGCCTGCCTCGGGCTCCTCGTCACCATCGGCGCGAAGAAGGAAAACATCTGGGTCACCGACATCGAGGGCGTGGTCTATGACGGCCGCAACACCCTCATGGATCCCTACAAGGAGATTTATGCCCAGAAGACCGACAAGCGCACCCTCGACGAGGTGATCGAGGGCGCGCACATCTTCCTCGGCCTCTCCGCCGGCGGCGTGCTGAAGCCGGAGATGGTGAAGAAGATGGCGGACAAGCCGCTCATCCTCGCCCTCGCCAATCCCATGCCCGAAATCATGCCCGAGGCTGCCCGCGAGGCGCGCCCGGATGCCATGATCTGCACCGGCCGGTCGGACTTCCCGAACCAGGTCAACAACGTCCTGTGCTTCCCTTACATCTTCCGCGGGGCGCTGGATGTGGGTGCCACCGACATCAACGCCGAGATGAAGATGGCGGCGGTGGAAGCCCTCGCCGCGCTCGCCCGCGAGACACCGTCGGACGTGGTGGCCCGCGCCTATGGCGGCGAGACCCGCTCATTCGGCTCCGATTCGCTCATCCCCTCGCCGTTCGACCCGCGCCTCATCCTGCGCATCGCGCCGGCGGTGGCGAAGGCGGCCATGGACACCGGCGTCGCGACGCGTCCCATCACCGACATGGACGCCTATATCGACCGGCTGGACACCTTCGTGTTCCGCTCCGGCTTCATCATGCGGCCGCTGTTCGCCAAGGCGAAGCAGTCCATCAAGCGCGTGATCTATGCCGAGGGCGAGGACGAGCGCGTGCTGCGGGCCGTGCAGGCGGTGGTCGAGGAAGGCATCGCCCGGCCAATCATCGTCGCCCGTCCGAGCGTGGTGGATACCCGCCTGAAGCGCTTCGGCCTTTCCATTCTGCCCGGCCGCGACTTCGACCTCATCAATCCCGAGGATGATCCGCGCTATCGCGACTACGTGCGCGATTACGCCGAGGTGGCTGGCCGCCGCGGGGTGACGCCGGATGCCGCCCGCACGCTGGTCCGCACCCATCCCACCGTGATCGCGGCGCTCGCCGTCCATCGCGGCGAGGCGGATGCGATGCTTTGCGGCATCGAGGGCCGTTTCGTGCGTCACCTCAGGCAGGTGCGTGACATCATCGGGCTCGCCCCCGGCGTCAAGGAACTGGCGGCGCTCTCGCTGCTCATCACCTCCAAGGGCAATTTCTTCATCTGCGACACGCAGATCCAGACCGAGCCCACCGCCGCCGACCTCGCCGAGATGACGGTGCTGGCCGCCGCCCACGTCCGCCGCTTCGGTCTGGAGCCGCGGGTGGCGCTGCTCTCGCACTCCAATTTCGGCAGCCACGAGACGCTTGCGGCGAAGCGCGTCCGCTCTGCCCTCGCCATCATCCGCGAGCGCGACCCGAACCTTCAGGTCGACGGGGAAATGCAGGCGGATGCAGCACTTGTGGAAGATATCCGCAAGAAGTCCTTCCCCCACTCCGGCCTCTCCGGCGTGGCGAACGTTCTGGTGATGCCGGACCTCGACGCGGCCGACATCGCCTTCAACATGATCAAGGTGCTGGGCGATGCCCTTCCGGTCGGACCCATCCTCATGGGAACCGCCAAGCCGGCCCACATCCTCGGCCCGTCGGTGACGACCCGCGGCGTGGTCAACATGACCGCCGTGGCCGTCGCCGAGGCGCAGACGGACTGACAAGCATCTGAAAAGACGGAGCTTTCCTCCTCCCCGCGCGGGAGGGGGAAAGGCCCCCGGCGAGGCGCTTCAGCGCGATGGCGGGGGGCCGAGGATGCCTGCCGTATAGCGCTCGATCAGGGCGCTGAAGGGGGTGCCGTCGGGCAGGGTCAGCACCGCCCGGTGGCTCAGCACGAAGGCCGGCAGGGGCAGCGCGGCACCGGGGGCGGGCTTGAAACCGGTTTCGTCCGCCGGCATCCACAGCACTGTGGAATCGAGGGTTTTGCGCCGGAAATCGAGCGGTTTCACCACCTTGCCGAACGGGGTATCGGTGGTGTCCAGCACCTGGTTCATGTCGGGTGTCAGCTTTTCCGGCAGATAAAAGTTATCCGCCTCCGACAAAACCGTGGGTCCGCACACCAGCCGCACCCGGCGATGCCGCACCGGCGTGTCGGGTCCGGCGCCGAGCAGAACGCGCACTTCCGGGGGGGCGGCGCCCTCCCGCTCGTACACCCGCTCGGCCACCACCTTGGACGGATCGGAGATGCCGCGGGTGGCGCACCAGCGCTCCAGGGTGGCAGTGGCGCTGGGATGGGAGAGGAGGTCGGCGTTCAGCGCCTCCACCAGCTCCTGCGCCTGCTGACGGGCGGAGGCGGTGTCCGGCCACTGGGCCTCGAGCGCGTGGGCCGGCACCATCAGGCAGGCGGCCAGCATCAGCGGCACCAGGAACGGCAGGCCGGACGGAAAGCCGGGCGGAAACATGGGATCGCGCACCCTCCAGAGCGACGCGCCAGCGCGCCGCCCCTCTCCATACCGCAGCGCGAAGCCGCTTTCCATGGCGCCGCCGCCCCCGCCCTTTGGCTGAGACAGCAGCACGCAGCGCAACCCGGATCGTTGCGCCCCCAAACGGCCAAGCATCAAGTATAATGCTTACAGTATGATCCTTGTCCCCGACCAGCTCGCTGCCCTCTACGACTCCACGCAAGTTCTGGTGGCGGCGTACGATTCCTTCGATCGGCTGCGCTATGCCAACGCCGCGTTCCGGGCCGCCTTCTTCCTGGCGCCGGGCGAGGAGGTCACCTGGGCCGACCTCATGCGCCGCAACCATGCCGAGCGGCGGGGCACCATCATCGCCGCCCCCGACTTCGACGCCTGGCTGGTCTCCACCTCCTCGCGCCGGGGCAAGGTGCCCTACCGCTCCTTCGAGACCGACCTCTATGACGGGCGCTGGCTGCTGATGACGGAGAGCGTCTCCGCCTCCGGCTGGATGCTTTCCATCGCCAGCGACATCACCGCCCTCAAGGCGGACGGGCGGGATGTGCGGCAGGCCCGCGACCGCGCCATCAAGGAGGCGCAGACCGACGACCTCACCGGCATCGCCAACCGCCGCTTCATCACCGCGCGGGTGGACGACATGCTCGCGCCGGGCGCCCTGGGCGGGGCGCTGTGCGTGCTGGACCTCGATAATTTCAAATATATCAATGACCTGGTCGGTCACCTTGCGGGTGACACCGTACTGCGCGACTTCGCCGCCCGCATCAACGGCCTCATCCGCCGCAAGGATTGCTTCGGCCGCATCGGCGGCGAGGAGTTCGTGCTGGTGCTGCCGCAGACCTCGGCGGCGGAGGCGGTGCTCATCGTGGAGCGGATGCTCTCGCTGGTGCGCCAGTCGCGGCCGCTGCCGCAATGGCCGGACTTCGCCTACACCTTCTCCGCCGGCATCGCTACGGGCGGGCCGGGCACCACCTTCACCGATCTCTACGGCCGCGCCGACCGCGCGCTCTACATGGCCAAGATGGGTGGCCGCAACCGCATCCAGGTGGACGGCGAGGCGCCGCCCGCGGTCATGGCGGCACGGGGCTAGGGCACAAGGCACGCGACTCTGCACGCTCAAGCTTCCGTCTCACCCGAAAGCAAGAGGCAGGTGTTACAAATCCACTGCCTGTCGGGCCTCCACATGCGGTATGCTCTGCCCGGCCATGTTTGACATCCGTGACTTCGGAAACGCGGGCGCCGAAGATGGCATGCCCGGCCTCCTGACCCGCATCCGCGCCCTCTACGAGGCGACGCCGCTGCTCGTCGGCCTTTACGATCCCACCGACCGGCTGCGGTACGCCAATCCGGCCCACCGGGCCACCTTCGGGATTCCGGAGGGCGATTTCCCCACCTGGGAGGAACTGGTCCGGCGCAGTCACGCGGCGGGGGTCGGCATCATCATCACGGCCGATGATTTCGAGACCTGGCTCGCTTCCGCCAAGTCGCGCCGCGGCAAGATGCGCTTCCGCAGCTTCGAGAGCGATCTGAGGGACGGCCGCTGGCTGCTGGTGAACGAGACCATGGATGCCGACGGCTGGATGCTCACCGTGGGGGTGGACGTCACCTCCTTCCGCGTCGACACGCGGGACATCCGGCAGGCCCGCGACCATGCCATCCGCGCCGCCCACACGGACGAGCTGACCGGCGTCGCCAACCGCCGCTTCGCCATCCACCGCGCCAACGAGATGATGGCGCCGCACGGCCCCGGCGGCGCGCTCTGCGTCATCGATCTCGACAATTTCAAGCATGTGAACGACCGCTTCGGCCACCAGACCGGCGACGATCTGCTGCGCGCCTATTGCGCCCTGATGGCTGGCGCCATCCGCCGCTCGGACTGCTTCGGCCGGGTGGGGGGCGAGGAATTCATGCTGGTGCTGCCGCAGACCGACCTCGCGGAGGCCGAGCGCCGCGTCTCCGACCTCCTCGCCCGCGTGCGCGCCTCCCGCCCGCTGCCGGCTCTGCCGGACTTCACTTACACCTTCTCCGCCGGCCTCACCTTCACACCCCCCGGCGACACCTTCTCCGAAGCCTACGGCCGCGCCGACCGCGCGCTCTATGCCGCGAAGGTGGAGGGGCGGGATCGGGTGAGGGTGGGGTGAGGGGGGAGGGAGATGATTGAAATGCCTATCAGAGCACTAAAAAAATCCTCTATCGCCTCGCGTACTAGACGGGGGCTGCGACTTTGGTCGCTGCCGTCAATTTGGCCGCCACATATCATTGTAAATATCCATAGGGGTTGGCAATGGCCGATGAGGCTGAAATGTCGTTTAGTGTTGATACGACTGAATTCAAGTTTGGGAAAATTCGAGAAAAGAGGAATATTTCGTTCCGAAGTATATCGTTGAATTCTGACATATTTCCGGGTCCGGCTATAAAAATTGAAAGAGCGAAGCAGCATTTAATCGAATTTGAAAAGGAGCTGCCAGATTTTATCGATAAAATTAAGAATAATATAAAATATTATTATGAAGAAAAATCTGATGAAATAGTTGTATACGTTTATAATGACATACCTATACCGAAGAATTTAAACGTAATAATCGGTGATATAGTGCATAATCTTAGGTCGTCTCTTGACCAGGTGATTGCATGCATATTAAGAAAAAATAATATCGATATTAAGTGGGATCATGGATTTCCCATCGTTGATAGCAAGGAGATGCTGGATAAGATAATAAATAGGAAGCTAAGAGGGGCTCCTGATTGCGTGAAAGAATTCGTTCTTCGCCTTAAGCCCTATAAGGCTGGAGGGTGCGAGGCGCTCTGGTTGTTGAGTAAATTAAACAATACAGATAAACACAGTGATATTGTTCCCATTGCAGTCGCAACTCCAGAGGTCCGCGCTCGAATAGGGGTGCCGATGGCATTTTTTACGCAGGAAGGTCGCTTCGGGATTGGCGCTTGCCCTCCAGGGGGTGCTCTTCTCGGCCATCAGTGGGGCCTTTTGATGCCAGAGGGGGCGCGGGTTGTTAAGTTAAATGCCGGGAGATGCGAAGTTTTCCGTATAAACTCTAAAATATCTATGTTTGAACACCATATTTTTATTAATTTTGATCTTAGGTTTGGTGGTGTCGGTATGCTTAAATATGGAAATATAGCGGATATTATAAAGGTTATCATTTCGGTGACGGAAAGGGTGGTCCGTTCGGCTGAGCGCTTTATAGATGGTGGCCGTTAGGGCTTTCGAATGTGCGGCTGGCCGGAGTTTTCGTTTATGGGCTGGAATAGGATTTTTATCCTTGACAGCGTGACGCTGTTTGAGTATATTTTCCCCATGTTCGAGACGTGTGCCTAACGGCGAGTGTCCGCGGCGCAGCCATCCCGCCGAACCGACGCGCCTCCCACCCCATTCCGTCCTCACCTCAGGGGTCCAGCCATGGAGCAGCCTCACGGCAGCGCCGTGCCGTCCGCGCGTCCGGCGCGGGGGGCGCTGGCGCGGCGGCTTTATCTGGAGGGGGCCAGCATGGCGGAGATCCGCCGGCAGACCGGCCTCTCCAGCGCCGGCGTCTATTACTGGATCGACCGCGAGATGGGGCCGGACGGCAGCTTCCTCTTCAATCCCGTGCCGCGCCGCACCGCCCATCCCGTGGGCGGGCAGCCGGCGAAGGCGCGCGCCGCCCAAGCCTCCAACAACCGCTCCTCCAATCCCTCCGGCAAGCCGGACCGGCGCGGCCTGCTCAAGCGGCTGTGGCGGGCGGCGGAGCGGCAGATCAACGAGATCGAGGACCGCCTCGCCCGCGCCGCCGACCCCGCCGACGAGGCGCCCCGTCCCGAGCCAGAGAAGGACGCCCGGGCGCTCGCCGTGCTGGCGCGCACCCTGCGGGAACTCACCGCGCTCGAGGCCGAGGCGAAGAAACGGCGCAAGGCGAAAGACCAAGATGGAACCGTCCGCGACCTCGACACCTTCCGCCGCGAGCTTGCGCGCCGCCTTGATCGCCTGCGCGAGGGCGGGGACGGCACGGGCGTTTCTTGAGGCCCTGCCCGAGGAAGATGCCGGCCGCCTCCTCGCCGACTGGGCCCTGTGGGCGCGGCCGGACCAGCTCCCCCCCACGGAGGCCCAAGGCGGCGGGCCGTGGTCCACCTGGCTGGTGCTGGGCGGGCGCGGGGCCGGCAAGACGCGGGCCGGCGCCGAATGGGTGCGGGGCCTCGCCGCCGGCACGGCCCCCTTCGCGGCGGCCCCGGTGAGCCCCATCGCGCTGATCGCCGAGACCATGGCCGATGTGCGCGAGGTGATGGTGGAGGGCGTCTCCGGTGTCCTCGCCGTCCACCCGCGCGGCGAGCGTCCGCGCTGGGAGCCGACGCGCCGCCGCCTCGTCTGGCCCAATGGCGCGGTGGCCCAGGGCTTTTCGGCCGAAGATCCCGAAAGCCTGCGCGGCCCGCAATTCGCCGCCGCCTGGCTGGACGAGCTGGCCAAGTGGAAGCGTGGCGAGGCCACGTTCGACATGCTGCAATTCGCGCTGCGCCTCGGCGCCCAGCCGCGCCAGATGGTGACCACCACGCCGCGCCCCACCGCGCTGCTGCGCCGCCTCCTCGCCGATCCCACCACGGCGGTGAGCCGGGCGAAGACGGCGGACAATGCCTTTCACCTCGCCCCCACCTTCCTGGGGCAGGTGATGTCCCTTTATGGCGGCACCCGCCTCGGCCGGCAGGAGCTGGATGGCGAGATCATCGAGGACCGATCTGACGCGCTGTTCTCCCGCCCCCAATTGGAGGCGCTGCGCGAGCAAGAGGCCCCGCCGCTCGCCCGCATCGTGGTGGCGGTGGACCCGCCCGCCTCCTCCCGCGCCGGGGCCGATTCCTGCGGCCTCGTGGCGGCGGGGGTGGACGCTTCAGGAGTGGTGCATGTGCTGGCGGATGCCACGGAGCAAGGCCTGCGCCCGGCGCAATGGGCGGCGAAGGCGGTGGCGCTGTTCCACCGCTTTTCCGCCGACCGCATCGTCGCCGAGGTGAACCAGGGCGGCGAGATGGTGCGCGCCGTCATCGCCGAGGTGGACCCCGCCGTGCCGGTGGAGCAGGTGCGCGCCACGCGCGGCAAATTCCTGCGCGCCGAGCCGGTGGCCGCGCTCTACGAACAGGCCCGCGTCCGCCACGCCGGCGCCTTCCCGGAGCTGGAAGACGAGATGTGCGACTTCGGCACGGACGGCCTCTCCTCCGGCCGCTCGCCCGACCGGCTGGACGCGCTGGTCTGGGCCGTGACGGCGCTGGCGCTCGGCCCGAGGGCAGGCGCGCCGCGGGTGCGGGGGCTTTAGGCCTCAGCTGCCGACCACGATGCCGCCGACGGGGATCTCCACCTGCACGCACAGGCCGGTGACGCTCTGTCCGGGCGCGAAGTCCGGCCATCGCTCGTTGCGTTTCAGGCTGGCGCCGAGGCAGCCGCGCTCGCTGCGGAAATAGCCGATGATCTGCTGCGAGGTTTCGGTGGTGACGAACCGGGCGCCGGCATAGGGGCCGCCCGCATAGCCCATGGCGGACGTCGCCGCGGGCTGGACCGTGGTGGTCGTGACGATGAGGACCAGGGCATAGAGCATGACGCCCTCCCGATCTGCTCCCAACCCACGGCCCGCAACCATTCTACGCCTGTGCTGCCCCAGCGCGAACCGGTTTGTTGGCGCCTTTCCGGTGACGACCCTTGCGTGGCATCCAGAATACGTCCATCATGTGCCTACAAATGAGGCTGCATGACAGCGTTGTGTGCAGACATTTGCCTTCCCTTGGCCCTCTCTGCCCCGTCTGGAGCCATGAGACATCATTGGAAAGCATTCTTCGCACGTCATGAGCCCCATTGCGGCTCCGTCCAGATCGGGCTGAAGTCCGGCGCGGGCGGCATGCTGGGCATGGGGCTTGTGGGTGGCGCCGCCGCCTTCACCAGCCTGCCCCTGCTCATCGCGCCGTTCGGCGCGAGCGCGGTGCTGCTGTTCGGCCATCCCTCTTCGCCTTTGGCGCAGCCGGCCAATGTCATCGGCGGCTATGCCCTGTCGGTGACGGTGGGCATCGTCTTCACCCTGCTGTTTCCCGGTGCCTGGTGGGCGGCGGCGCTGGGGGTGGGCCTCGCCATCCTCGCCATGCTGCTCCTGCGGGTGTCGCATCCGCCCGCCGGCGCCGTGCCGGTGCTGATGGCGGCCTCGCCCATCGATCCGTTCGAACTGTCCGGCATCGTGATTGCCGGCGCGGTCTGCCTCGTGGCGGTGGCGAGCCTCTACCACCGGCTGCCGCCGCGCCATCACGATTATCCGCGCCGGGCGGGCTGACGCCCTTTTGCCCCGTCGCGCCGGCTGACCACCTGTTCGCCGCGCCGGCTGATGCCGGTCGCCGCCCCACGACACATCTGACGCCGGCGGCCCCGCCGGCCCATCCTGTGGCCTGCAGCCGGTTCGCCGGTTCGCACCCTCCGGCCGCTCCCTGATCCGCACGTCCCGCAGAAGCCCCGATCTGCGCGGACGGGCGGCCTTGGGGGGGCGGCCGTTTTCATTTCGGAGCCCCCTCATGCTGGCCAGCCTGCTTGCCCCCTTCCGCCGCGCGCCAGAGGAGGCGAAGGCGAGCCGCACGGGCCGCCTCATCGCGCTGCTCTCCGCCGGCCAGCCGCGCTGGACGCCGCGCAACTACGCTTCGCTGGCCCGCGAGGGCTATGCCCGCAACGCCATCGCCTACCGCGCTGTGCGGCTCATCGGCGAGGCGGCGGCGACCGTGCCGCTGGTGCTCACCGTGAACGGGCGCGAGCACGACACCCACCCTTTCCTCGACCTCCTCGCCCGGCCCAATCCGCGCCTCACCCGCGCCGCGCTGTTCGAGGCCATCGGCTGCCATCTGCTGGTGGCCGGCAATGCCTATGTGGAGGCGGTGGCCCTGGACGGCGCCGTGCGCGAGCTGCACCTGTTGCGGCCGGACCGGGTGCGCGTGGTGCCGGGGCCGGACGGCTGGCCCGAGGCGTTCGACTACACGCTGGGCAGCGAGACGGTGCGCATTTCGCAGGACACTCTGGTGCCCGGCGCCGACTTGCCGCCCATCCTGCACCTCTCCGCCTTCAACCCACTGGACGACCACTACGGCTTCGCCCCGCTGGAGGCGGCGGCGCAGGCGCTCGACCTCCACAATGCGGCGAGCGCCTGGAACAAGGCGCTCATCGACAATGCTGCCCGGCCCTCCGGCGCCCTCGTCTATGGCGGCACCGGCGCGCTCACCGAGGAGCAGTTCGAGCGGCTGAAGGGCGAGCTGGAAGCCTCCTTCCAGGGCGCGGTGAATGCCGGCCGCCCGCTGCTGCTGGAAGGCGGGCTGGACTGGCGCCCGCTCTCCCTCTCGCCCAAGGACATGGACTTCGAGGCCGCCCGCAATTCCGCCGCGCGGGAGATCGCGCTGGCCGTGGGCGTGCCGCCCATGCTGCTCGGTATCCCCGGCGACAACACCTATGCCAACTATGCCGAAGCCAACCGCGCCCTGTGGCGCCAGAGCGTTGTGCCGCTGGTGCGCCGCGTGTGCGACGCCCTCGCTCTATGGCTCGCCCCGGCCTTCGGCGGCGGCCTGACGCTGGTGCCCGACCTCGACCAGATCGAGGCCCTCGCCGCCGAGCGCTCGGAACTCTGGGCGCGGGTGGGCGCTGCGGACTTTCTCACCGACGCGGAGAAAAGGGCGGCGGTGGGGTATCAGGGGTAGGGCGGTTCCCCGAACAGGCGCCGGCGGAGCCGGAGCGCTGATCTGATGCCCGCACCGCCGTCGCCCTCCGGCTTGAACGGAGGGCCCATCCCTCCGCTTGCACCGGCGAGCGGGCAAATGGCGCCATGGGTGGTCCGGTCAAGCCGGACCACGACGGTGGTACTTGCTAGCAGCCGGCATCGGGAAGCGCCTTCGGCGGTCCCTTGCGCTGGCCCCCGGCTCGCATTCCGCGGACGCTGCATGCGTCCCGGGCGCGAGGGCGGTTCCTCACACCGCCGTCGCCCTCCGGCTTGACCGGAGGGCCCATCCCTCCGCTTGCACAGGCGAGCGGGCAAATGGCGCCATGGGTGGTCCGGTCAAGCCGGACCACGACGGTGGTACTCGCTCGCAGCTGGCATCGGGAAGCGCCTTCGGCGGTCCCTTGCGCTGGCCCCCGGCTCGCATGCCGCGGACGCTGCATGCGTCCCGGGCGCGAGGGCGGTTCCTCGCACCGCCGTCGCCCTTCCGGCTTGACCGGAGGGCCCATCCCTCCGCTTGCACAGGCGAGCGGGCAAATGGCGCCATGGGTGGTCCGGTCAAGCCGGACCACGACGGCGGTACTTGCTAGCAGCCGGCATCGGGAAGCGCCTTCGGCGGTCCCTTGCGCTGGCCCCCGGCTCGCATTCCGCGGACGCTGCATGCGTCCCGGGCGCGAGGGCGGTTCCTCACACCGCCGTCGCCCTTCCGGCTTGACCGGAGGGCCCATCCCTCCGCTTGCACAGGCGAGCGGGCAAACGGCGCCATGGGTGGTCCGGTCAAGCCGGACCACGACGGCGGTACTCGCTCGCAGCCGGCATCGGGAAGCGCCTTCGGCGGTCCCTTGCGCTGGCCCCCGGCTCGCATTCCGCGGACGCTGCATGCGTCCCGCGCGCGAGGGCGGTTCCTCACACCGCCGTCGCCCTCCGGCTTGACCGGAGGGCCCATCCCTCCGCTTGCACAGGCGAGCGGGCAAACGGCGCCATGGGTCGTCCGGTCAAGCCGGACCACGGCGGCGGTTTGCGATCACCGCGCCCCGCTTCATCCCACTCTCGCGAGCCCCCATGGACACCCTCATCCGCATCTTCGCCGAGCGGGGCGATCTGGCGCATCTGGCGCTGCTGTTGTGGGCGCTGGCGGCCACCGCCGGCCTGTGGCGGACGCTCACCGAGCTTGCCCGCGCCAACGCCCGCATGGACGAGCTGGTGCGCGAGCTGGCGCGCTTCAACGCGCGCTTCGACGACCTCTCCTGACCCCCAACACATCTTCGGAGACACCCATGCGATCGCCATTCCAGAAGGCGTCCGCGCCGCGCATCCGCGCGCTCACCGGCGGACCCAAAACCAAGGCCCGTGCCCCCGCGCCCGCCGCCCCGGCGGGTGCCGTCTTCCGCGAGTTCGTCGCCACGCTGGAGCGGCTGGAGAAGAGCCGCCGCCGCAAGAAGCCCAGCGCGCCCGGTGGGGGTGCGTGAGCCATGGCGGCCTCTGATCTTCCGGCCGATGGCTATGCGATCGAGGGCTATGCCTGCCTGTTCGAGGTGCCGGACCTCGGCCGCGACCTGGTGGAGCGCGGCGCTTTCGCGGCGAGCCTCGCCCGCCAGGGCGCGGGCGGCGTGCGCATGCTCTACCAGCACGATCCGGCCGAGCCCATCGGCGTATGGACCGACCTCATCGAGGACGGACGCGGGCTCTATGCGCGGGGCCGTCTCTCGCCCTTCGTCGCCCGTGCGCGGGAGGTGGCGGCGCTGATCCGCGACGGCGCGCTCGACGGCCTCTCCATCGGCTTCAAGGCGGTATCGGCGCGCACCGATCCGCGCACCCGCCTGCGCCGCATCGCCCGCATCGATCTGTGGGAGGTGTCCATCGTCACCTTCCCCATGCAGCCTGACGCCCGCGTCCGGCGCCCGGCTCCTTCGCCGGCCGCCCTGCTCACGGCGGCCGCTGCCCGCCTGCGCGCCACTGCCGGCGCCTGATCCCTCTTCAACAGAAGGTCTTTCCCATGTCGTTCCTCACCGAGGCCCACGCGGGCGCTCCCGAAACCCGCGGCGTCCCCGCGGGCGCCCCTGAGACGAAGGTGGCCGGCGCCGAGCAGCGCATCGCCGTCGCCGATTTCCTCGCAGCCTTCGAGACCTACAAGGAGACCAACGACGCGCGTCTCGCGCAGATGGAGCGTCGCGGCGCCGACGTGCTCACCACCGAGCAGCTCGCCCGCATCGATGCGGCGCTGGACGCCCACCAGGCGCGGCTCGATGCCCTGGCCACCAAGGCCCGCCGCCCGGCGCTGGGCGCGGCGCCCGAGCGCACGGCCGATGCCTCCCAGCACGGCGCGGCCTTCGATACCTATGCCCGCCACGGCGAGGCCGGCGGCCTGAAGGCGCTGGAGGCGAAGGCGCTTTCTGCCGGCTCCGGCGCGGACGGCGGCTATCTCGTGCCCTATGAGGCGGAGCAGGAGATCGGCCGGCGCCTCGCCGCGCTGTCGCCCATTCGCGCGCTGGCCTCGGTGCGGGTGATCGGCGCGGGCACCTATCGCAAGCCCTTCATGACCTCCGGTCCCGTCTCCGGCTGGGCGGCCGAGACCGCCGCGCGTCCGCAGACCGACAGCCCGGTGCTGGCCGAGCTCGCCTTCCCCGCCATGGAGCTTTACGCCATGCCGGCGGCGACGCAGGCGCTGCTGGACGATGCGCAGGTCAACATCGAGGAGTGGCTGGCGCAGGAGGTGGACGCCGCCTTCGCCGAGCAGGAGGGCACAGCCTTCGTCACCGGCGACGGCGTCGCCAAGCCCAAGGGCTTCCTCGCTTATACCAAGGTCGCCGACAGCGCCTGGGCCTGGGACAAGGTGGGGTTTGTCGCCACGGGCGCGGCGGGCGGCTTCCCCTCCGCGACGCCGGCCGATCCGCTCATCGATCTCGTCTATGCGCTGAAGGGCGGCTATCGCCAGAACGCCACCTTCGTCATGAACCGCAAGACCCAAGGCGCCGTGCGCAAGCTGAAGGACGAGAACGGCAACTACCTCTGGTCGCCCCCCGCAGGCGTCGGCCAGCCGGCGAGCCTCCTCGGCTTCCCGGTGGCCGAGAGCGAAGCCATGCCGGACATGGCGGCCGATGCCTTCGCCATCGCCTTCGGCGACTTCCGCCGCTTCTACCTGGTGGTGGACCGCGCCGGGGTGCGCGTGCTGCGCGATCCCTATTCCGCCAAGCCCTACGTGCTGTTCTACACCACCAAGCGCGTGGGCGGCGGCGTGCAGAACTTCGAGGCCGCCAAGCTCCTGAAGTTCGCCGCGAGCTGAGGCGAACGCCCGGGTCTGCCGTCACGGCCGGGAGCAAGCCCGGCCGTGACGGTCCGGAGGTCCCACGCTTCAGCCGGCCGGGTGCGACCTGAGGGGCAGGAACAGGTCGGTGACGGTCTCGTGTTCCGGCACGTCGGGGAAGAAGCTCAGCCTCTGGCAGAACAGCGGGAAGTCTCCGGCCTCCTCGCCGCTGTCCGGCAGCCAGTCGCGATAGAGGAACAGCGCCGCGGGTTCTAGATCCTCGCTGTGGCCGATGACGCGCAGGACCGCGCAGCGGCCGGCGGGGATGAGGCCGGCGACGACGCCCCGCGCACTGTCCGGGATGGTGCGATCGGCGGCGGCGCACAGGTCGAGGCGGAAGTCTTCCGGGGGCGTCGTGCGCGGGTCGCTGTGGAACACCGTGAAGGTCGCGGCGACGCTGCGCCCGAGCCCCGCCGCACGCCGCCATTCGATGAAGCGCCGGACCGTCTCGTAGACGGCGGCCGGATCGCCCCGGTGGCTCATGACGGCGACCGGGGTTGCCGGAAAGTCGCGGATTTCGATATCGCCTGTGATCCAGGTGGTCATGCGCTTGGTCCTCGCATTGGTCAGCGGCGCGCAGGCCGCGAGCCAGGGTTGCCACTCGGGCGACGTCCGGAATGCCGAAGGCGACTGGTCGAACCGCTGCCGGAAGGCGCGGGCGAAGGCGTCGGGCGCATCGTAGCCGGCATCGAGGGCGACCTCGGTCACGCTGGCCCCGGCCCGGAAGGCCAGCTGATACGAGGCGCGCCTCAGGCGGGCGAGCTGGACATAGCGGTGCACGGTGACACCGAACGTGGCGGTGAACTGCCGGTGAAAGTGAGCCTGCGAGAAGGCCGCGACGGCGCTGAGCGCCTCAAGGCCGAGATCCTGATCGAGATGCCGGTCGATGTGGTCCAGCACCCGCTGCATCCTCGCCCGGTAGCGCTCGCGTGCGGCGTTGGTCATTGGCTCCTTCCCTGATGGCCCCGCCAGTGAACCGCGTCGCGGCGGCGCGCGCTCGACCGATCCTGCTGTTCTTCGCCCTCAGTTCGGCAGCACCAGGCAGGCGCCGCCGGCCTTGCGGAGGCGGTCGCACATCTTCATGCCCTCGGCCTTGGACTGGGCCGGCAGGCGCACGCGATAGAAGGTGCGCGGGCCGCGCCCGCCCACGCGGGTGGAGATGATGACCGGGGTCAGGTCCGCGAACACCTGCGGCGCCCGCGCCGCCTCGCGCCGGAAGGAGGCGAGGGCGATGTCGCGCGAATAATTGCCGGAGATCTGCACCCCCCAGGGCGCGAACAGCGTATTCGCCGGCTGGCCGGCGGCGGGGGCAGGCGCGCCCTTGCGCAATGAGGCGACGGTGGCGAGGCAGGGTTCGGGCGGGAAATCCGCCGGGCCGAAGGCAGCCGTGCCCTGCTTCTTCAGGCCGGCCCAATCCTCGGCCGTGCGGCCGGTGATGATGCGCACATAGGCGCGCGTCTCATTGGGCAGGCCGCCGCCGGCCAGAAACCCGTTCACCCGCCCCGGCCCGGCATTGTAGGCCGCCGCCGCGAGGCCGAGATTGCCGAACCGCCGGTTGAGATCGGCGATGAGCGCTGCGGACGCCGGAATGGCCGCCTCCGGATCGAACGGATCGATGAGCCCGCGCTCTTTCGCCGTGCCCGGCATGAATTGGGCGATGCCCTGTGCTCCGGCGCGGCTCACCACATCCGGGCGGAACGAGCTTTCCTGCCAGATGAGGCGGGTGAGGAAGGAGGCGGGCAACCCCTCCTTCGCCGCCGCTCCATCGATGAGGCGGCAGATGGCGTGATCGACGGTTTCGCCGCCGGGTGACTGGGCAAGTGCCTGTGTATTGGCCGGCGCCGTGAGCGCGAGCAGGACAACGCCGCCGCGCCATGCGTGATGCAGGGCGGCGGTGTGCATGTCAGAGCCCGGTGGCGGGGAGGGGGCTCCCCAGGGCCTTCGCCGTGGCCGTGATCCAGTCGCGATGGGGCGATACGAGGATAACGCCCGTCACGCCGCCACAGCCATCTGCGCCGCCCGGCGCGGTGACCCATCCGATGACGCCGGCCAGCGCGCCCTCGCGAAACGCCGGCCCGCCGGAATCCCCGGTGCAGGCGCCGGCGAGCCCCTGCGGGAGCGAAAGCCGGACGATGATGCCGCCGGTGGTGCCGATGGAGGAAACCTCCACCGCGCGGAGCGTGCCGGCGCTTTTCTCCGCGCGATCGGCGATGAAGCCGTAGCCTGCGAGAACAAATGAGGCGCCCTTCTCCGGCAGTTCCGAGGCCGTGCTGAGGCGCGCCGTGCGGAACCGCGCGGGCAAAGGCGCGGCGAGCTTCACGAGGGCGAGGTCCGGCGTCGGCCGCCGGGTCTGGAATTGGGTGGCGTCGAAGCGCGGATGAACCGCGATGCGCGCCGCTGGCACCAGCTTCGGTTCGCCATCGCCGATGATGGCCACCGCATAGTCCGCCTTCGGGGCCACGCAGTGCGCCGCCGTGAGCACCAGGTCGCGCGCCAGCACCGTGCCGGTGCAGGAGGCGCCGCGGGTGGAGACGATGAGCACCGTCTGCGCCGCCACATCCGCCGTCGCCGGCCCTCCGCCAACGATGGCTTGGGCGGCGTTCGGGCCGATGAGCGCGAGGGCGAGCGCCAGAAACGGCGCTGGGGCGACGAGGCGGAAAGGCTTCATCCCCCGTTTCTGCCGCCCGTGGCCAGCAGCGTCAATGGTCCCCCGGACAAGCGACACCGAAGGTGGAGCGCCGATCAGGGGACCAGCGCAAGACACCCGTGCAGCGGGGCAATTGCTCCGAAAGGCAGAGACCTCGCTCACCGCGTCATCGCCCGGCGTGTCCGGGCGATGACGGCGCACGTTCTTCCTCCCCTCTCCCCTCGCGGGAGAGGGGCCGGGGGTGAGGGGGAGAGACCTCTCCGAAAGACCCGCCGCCTGTCCCTGCGGCGCCACACCCCTCACCCCAACCCTCTCCCGCAAGGGGAGAGGGAGCACGGCCGGTGCCGGAAGGGGCCGCCTTCCGCGCATCCGCCATTCGCCCACCCTCTCTCCGGAGCCCCCCATGGCCGAACTTCTCTCCGGCCCCGCCGCCGAGCCGCTGACGCGGGCGGAGGCGAAGGCCTTCCTGCGTGTCGAGACCGACGCCGAGGATGCCCTCATCGATGCCCTGATCGCCGCCGCCCGCCGCCATGTGGAGGCGCAGACGGGACGCATCCTGATGGAGCAGACCTGGCGCTTCTCGCTGGATCACTGGCCCCTGCGCGGCGTGATCCCGGCGCCGGTGGCCCCGGTGCGGGCCATCCTCGAAGCCACGGTGGCGGCGGTGGACGGCACGCCGGTGGTGCTGCCTGAGGGCGCGCTCGCTTTGGTGGGGGACCGGGCGCCCGCGCTGATCCGCGTTTCGCCCGCGCAGGTTTCGGCGCCGCTCGTCTCCCATGGCGGCATCGTCATCACGCTCCTCGCGGGCTATGGCGCGGAGGCGGCCGATGTGCCGGCGGATCTCGTCCAGGGGGTGCGGCTCATGCTCGCCCATCTTTATGAGCATCGCGACGGGCCGGGGGACGCCACGGCACTCCCCGCAGCCGCCCGCGCGCTGATCGCGCCCTATCGCGTGGTGCGGCTGTGACGGGGATCGGCGCGCTGCGCCATCGCCTCACCCACCAGACGCCTCTGGAGGTGCCTGATGGCGCCGGCGGCGTCACGCGCTCCTTCATCTCCGTCGATGTGCTGTGGGGCGCGGTGGAGGAGGTCTCCACCACCTATGGCCTCGGCGAGGATCGCCCCCGCGCCGCGCGCGTGCTGCGCGTGAGCGTGCGGGCGCCCAACACCATCGCGGCGGGCGACCGGCTGATCCATGCCGGCCGCGTGCTGGCGGTGGAATCCATCGCCGATGCGGACGGGCGCGGCCGCTTCCATCGCCTCCGTTGCAGCGAGGAGCAGACATGAGGACGGAACTCAGCGTCCGCACCCGCGGCCTCGACGGCCTTGCCCGCCGCATCGCCGCCCGCCATTTTCCGGATGCGGAAGCGGCGGCGGCCGCCCGCGCCGCCGAGGATCTCGCGGCTGAGATCGGCGCCGAGCGGGGCGCCGTCGCCACCGTCGCGGGCACCCCCGCGCGGCCCTTGGTCAAGGTGTCCGGGGCCTCCTTTCTCGATCGCGTGCGCGGCGCCTTCGACCGGCCGGGCGATCCGGTGCTCGACCGCCTCCGCCTGCTCTTCGCCCGACGGAGGCGCGCATGAGCTCCCCACTCGACAGCCTGCCCCTCGACAGTCCCGCGCTCGCGCTCCGCGCGGCCATCCATGCGGCGCTTGTCGCCGATACGGCGCTGGTGGCGCTCCTCGGCGCGCCGCGCGTGCATGACGTGCCGCCGGGCGATGCGGACTTTCCCTTCGTCACCCTCGGCGAGGCGGTGGTGGCGGACTGGTCCACCGCCACCGAGGCGGGCAGCGAGCAGGCACTGACGCTGCACGTCTTCTCCCGCTCCGGCGGGCGGGCGGAAGCCTTCGCCATCGCCGCGCGATTGCAGGCGGCGCTGCACGATGCGGCGCTCACGCTCGAAGGCCATCGCCTCGCCAACCTGCGCGCCACCACCGCCGAGGTCCGCCGCGAGAGCGACGGGCGCACCTTCCACGCTCTGGTGCGGTTCCGCGCCGTCACCGAGCCCGTTTGACCGGAGACGAAAATGGCCGCGCAGAAGGGCAAGGATCTGCTCCTGAAGGTGCATGATGGCACCTCCTTCATCACCGTCGCGGGGCTGCGCACGCGCACCCTCGCTTTCAACGCGCAGAGCGTGGACGTGACCCATTCCGAGAGCGCCGGCCGCTGGCGCGAGCTTTTGGACGGGGCGGGCGTGAAGCGCGCGTCCGTCTCCGGCTCCGGCGTGTTCAAGGACGCGGCGTCCGACGCCCTCGTCCGCCAGCTCTTCTTCTCCGGCGCGCTGGCGAGCTGCCAGTTGCTGATCCCGGATTTCGGCACCCTCACCGGCCCATTCCAGGTGACGGCGCTGGAGATCGCCGCCGAGCACGACCGCGAGATCACCTTCGACCTCACTTTGGAGAGCGCGGGCGAGATCGCCTTCGCCGCGCTGTGATGGGCGGTGGGATGCCCAACCGCCGGCGCGGCGAGATTTCGGCGGTGCTCGACGGCACGCCGCGCGTGCTCGTCCTCACCCTCGGCGCGCTGGCGGAGCTGGAAGCCGCATTCGGCGCGGACGATCTCATGGCGCTGGCCGAGCGCTTCGGCCGGGGGCGCCTCTCGGCGCGGGATGCCGCGCGCATCATCGCCGCCGGGCTGAACGGCGCGGGGGCGGAGGTGAGTGTCGAGGAGGTAGAGCGCATGCGGGCGGATGGCGGCGCTGCGGGGTTCGCGCGCATGGTCGCGGACCTGCTCGCGGCTACCTTCGGCGGCGAGGAGGCGCCCGCTTCCCCTCCCGCACCGCAGCCGGCGTGATGCCTTCGCCCGCGGCCCGCGCCTTTCCCTGGGCGCTCGCCATGGGCGCCGGCTTCGGCCTGCTGCGGCTTGCTCCTGATGCCTTCTGGCGGATGACGCCGCGGGAACTCGCGGCCGCTCTTTCCGCGCTGCTGCCCGCCGCGCCCGAGGCCATCGACCGCGCCGGCCTTGCCGCGCTCATGGCGCGGTTTCCCGATCGCATGAGAGGATGATTCTGTGACCGAGACCGTCGATATCGCCCTCCAGGTGGACACCCGCAGCGCCATGGCGGCGCTGGGCGCGGCGGAAGTTTCCGCGCGCGGCTTTTCTTCCGCGCTCGCCTCCGCCTTCACCGGCCTCGCCGTGCAGGGCAAGGATCTCGGCACGGTGCTGGAGCAACTCGCCACGCGCCTCGCCAACCTCGCCCTCACGGCGGCCCTGAAGCCGCTGGAGAGTTCGCTCACGTCGCTTCTCTCCGGCGCCGGCGCCGGCCTCGGCTTCGCAAAGGGCGGGGTGATCGGGGAGGGGCAGGTGAAGCCGTTTGCGCGCGGCGGGGTGGTGGCGGCGCCCACCTATTTTCCGCTCGGCACCTCTCTCGGCCTGATGGGGGAGAAGGGAGCAGAAGCCATCCTGCCGCTGGCGCGCGGGGCCGATGGGCGGCTCGGCGTGCGCAGCGCCGAAGGGGCGGGACGCGGGGCGGTGACGGTGAATATCGCGACGCCCGACATCTCCGGCTTCCGCCGCTCGGACGCCTATGTCTCGGGCTTGGTGGCGCGGGCGGTGGCGCGGGGCCAGCGCGGCGGGTGAGCCTTCAGCGCGCGGTTTTCCACGGGTCCGTCGCCGTCGCCGTCGTGGAGGGCAGCGCGGACGAAGAGTTGTTGAACTGGTTGGGCGCGTTGCTCACCGAGCTGCCGCTATAGGCATCGCTGCGCACGACGGCGCCGGTCTTCACGCAGGAATCCGAGCCCGGCACCCGCTGGAAGCCCGGGCCGTAGCTGGCGCAGAAGCTGTCGCTCTTGCTGCCGGAAGGACTGCTTTTGCCGCTGGCCTGCGCCAGCGCCGGGCTTGCGGCGGCCGCAGCCACCGTCGCGCCGAGCACCACCGCGCCGCAGAGGCGCGCGAGGTCGAAGGCGGCGCCGGAGCGTCGTGCGGAGGAGAGGGGGCGGGGGGCGCTGATCGTCATGGCACGAAGAGTGGCGGTCCGGCAGCTCGCCCGGTGCGAGCCATCGGACCATAGCGTGGCCGCGCCCACCGGGAAATCCCCTGACGGACCGGCAGCTTGCCGGTAATGGCGACGTATCGCGGCCGAGACGTGTCGCGACCGACCCGCAGTCGATCAACAGGGGCGCCCGGCGAGGGAAGGCCTGCGCGCAGTCCGGCCTCAGCTGGGCGACGGGTGCGTCATCCTTCGCCCGGATCTTTGGCCAAGGTCCTGCGCCAAGGTCCTGCGCCAAGGTCCTGCACCCAGGCGCGGCCCAAAGGCGCGGGGAAACTCCGGCGCGACATGCGCGATGGCGCCGTCGTTCCGCTCGCGGCATTCCAGCCTTGCCCCACTGGCCGATGCCTGAACGGATACGACGTCCACCCGGATCAGCCCCCCGGACATCGGGAGGCCCGAACACACAAAGGCCCAGGCCTCACAGTGCCTGGGCGCACAGGGTGCAACACATGAAGAGCCCGGACATGAAGGCTGGGCGCCGATCGTGCCTGCGGCCCAGCCTGCCTGCCACCGATGGCGGCAATCCCCACATCCGCTGCGCCTGAGGCGCCTTGCGTGATGACGCGCCGTGAGGCGGCCTCGTCTCATCTTGCCGCCCGTGGGCGGCAGGGTCCTGGCGACCTGATACGCCGCCCGTGGGCGGCCATATGGCTTGCGCCGCATCCGGCGGCGCTCCGATGGCGGTGGCGCGGGCCCTGAGCCGCACGCCGCCATCGGGGAGCGAAGATCACTTCTTCGCGGGAGCCTTGGGAGCCTTGGGCGCAGCGGCCTTCTTGGCAGCGGGCTTGGCGGCAGCCTTGGGGGCGGCGGGCTTGGTCTCCGGCGCGGGCGCGGGAGCAGCAGTAGCAGGCTTCGCAGCGGCCTTGGGGGCAGCAGCCTTCTTGGGGGCGGCAGCCTTCTTCTCGGCGGCGGGCTTGGCAGCAGCTTTCGGAGCGGCAGCCTTGGGCGCAGCGGCGGGCTTGGCAGCGGCCTTGGGAGCCGCAGCCTTGGCAGGCGCCTTCGCGGCCTTGGGAGCGGCGGCCTTCTTCTCCGCGGCCGGAGCCTCGGCGGGCTTGGCGGCAGCCTTCGCGGAAGCGGCCTTGGGGACAGCAGCCTTCTTGGCAGCAGCCTTCGGCGCGGCGGCCTTGGGCGCAGCGGCCTTGGCTTCAGCCTTCGGGGCAGCAGCCTTGGGAGCGGCGGCCTTCTTGGCGGGAGCCTTCGGGGCAGCGGCCTTGGCCTCGGCCTTCGGGGCAGCAGCCTTCGGGGCGGCGGCCTTCTTGGCAGGAGCCTTCGGTGCAGCGGCCTTCGGTGTAGCGGCCTTGGCTTCGGCCTTCGGCGCGGCAGCCTTGGGGGCGGTGGTCTTGGGTGCTGTGGTCTTGGGTGCTGTGGTCTTGGCTGCGGCCTTGGGGGCTGCGGCCTTCTTCTCGGCAGGTTTCTCGGCGGCGGCGGCCGGCTTCTTCGCGGGCTTGGTAGCCATGCTTTCGCTCCATGCTCAACGGGGCACAGGAAAGTCAAGGCGTCACGTTCAACTATGTCAAGGCCATCTCTACTGTTTTCGGCCAAGAATTAGGGGATGGGGGCATCATATGGCCGCCTTTCATGAGATTTTGTTTCCTCTGGAGGTCGCTCTCGGCGCTTCGGGCGGTCCGGAGCGCGTCACCGAGGTGGTCACGACGGCCTCCGGACGCGAGGAGCGCAACACGCGACAGGCTGATTCGCGACGGCGATGGGATGCCGGTTACGGGGTGAAGACCTTCGCCGCTCTGGCCGAAATCGTGGCCTTCTTCGAGGAGCGACGAGGGCGTCTCCACGGCTTCCGCTGGCGCGATCGTCTCGACCATTCCTCGGCCGCTCCGGAAGACGAGGTGAGCGCCCTCGATCAGCTCATCGGTGCGGGCGACGGAGCGCGCGCGACCTTCGCGCTGACGAAGCGCTACGGCGCGCTCCACGCGCCCCATCTGCGCGCCATCACCAAGCCTGTCGCGGGCAGCGTGAAGGTTGCGGTGAACGGCATCGAACACGTTGAAGGCGCACACTTCTCGCTCGATGCGACGCGCGGCGAGATCACCTTCGCGGAAGGCGCCATCCCGGCTTCCTCCGCGGTCGTCACGGCGGGCTTCCGCTTCGACGTTCCGGTGCGCTTCGACACCGATTTTCTCGAGGTGGATCTCTCCGCCTTCGCGGCCGGCGCGATCCCACGCATCCCCATCATCGAAATCCGCGTGTGAGGCTCGCCATGCGCACTCTCGATCCCGCCCTCGCCGACCATCTCGCGAGCGGCGTCACCACGCTGTGCCGCGCCTGGCGCGTGACCCGCCGCGACGGCACCGTGCTGGGCTTCACCGACCATGATCGCGACCTCCGCGTGGAGGGCGTAACCTTCCTCGCCGCCTCCGGCATCGCGGGCTCGGAAAGCACGCAGGCGCAAGGGCTTTCCGTCACCGGCGCGGAACTCTCCGGCGCCCTCAGCGCCGACGCGCTCGATGCCGCGGACCTCGCCGCCGGCCTCTATGACGGGGCGGGCGTGGACCTCCTCCTCGTCAATTGGCAGGCCCCCGCGCAGCATCTCCTGCTGCGGCGGGGAACCATCGGCGAGGTGCGCTGCGAGGATGGCGTGTTCACCGCCGAGATCCGCGCCCTCGCGGATGGCTTCAACCAGACGCGCGGCCGCCTCTTCACGCCCACCTGCGATGCCGATCTCGGCGACGCCCGCTGCGGCGTGGACCTCGCCGCGCCGGCCCATTCCGCGAGCGTGGCGGTCAGCGCGGTGGAGGGCGCGCTGCGCCTGCGCGTCACCGGCCTCGACGGCTTCGCGACCGGCGCCTTCGCGCGGGGCCGCGCGGTGTTCGCGAGCGGCGCCAACGCGGGTTTCGCCACCGAGGTGAAGGCGCATCTGGTGGATGCGGAAGGGGTGGTCCTGCGCCTGTGGCAGCGCCCGCCGTTCGATGTGGCAGCGGGCGACGAGATCACCCTCACCGCCGGCTGCGACAAGCGCTTTGCGACCTGTCGCGACCGCTTCTCAAACGCACTCAATTTTCGCGGCTTCCCGCACATGCCGGGCAACGACGCGGTGATCTCCGTCGCCATCCCCGGCGAGGGTGGATACGACGGGAGCCTGCGGGAATGAGCGCGGCTCCTGATCGCGTCGCGATCCTGGCCGAGGCCCGCGCCTGGATCGGCACGCCCTATCTCCATCGTGCCTCCCTGAAGGGCCACGGCGCGGACTGCCTCGGCCTCGTGCGCGGCATCTGGCGGGCGGTGGTGGGGCCGGAGCCGGAGGCGCTTCCCGCCTATGCGCCCGACTGGGCCGAGGCCGGCCGGCGCGAGACGCTGGCCGATACCGCACGGCGCCATCTCGTCGCCGTTCGGCTGGCCGAGGCGCAGCCCGGCGACGTGCTGCTGTTCCGCTTCCGCGAGCACCTTCCGGCCAAACACGCGGCGTTGCTCTCCGAGGGCGGGCGCATGATCCACGCCTATGACGGCGCGAGCGTGTGCGAAACCGCGCTGACGCCGTGGTGGCGCCGACGGTTGGCCTATGCCTTCGCATTTCCGGGTGCGGGGTAGGGGGCTTCTTCCTTCCTTGAGCCGGCCTCTCCGCTCCCCTCTCCCCTTGCGGGAGAGGGGCTGGGGTGAGGGGGGCTGCGCCTCCAACTGTCGCACCTTCCGGACCTCTTTTTCGATCACCGCGCGATCGGCGAGATCACCCCTCACCCCGGCTCTCTCCTGCAAGGGGAGAGGGAGGCCTCGCCGGTGATGGCGGTCCGCATTCGCTCTCTCATCCATCCCCTCCCATCCCGGAGCCTCACCCATGGCGACGCTGCTTCTCGGCGCGGCCGGCGGCCTTATCGGCGGCGCGCTGTTCGGACCCATCGGCGCGGTGGCGGGGCGGGCGCTGGGCGCGCTCGGCGGCTCGGTCATCGACGGCGCGCTGCTGGGCGGCAACCGCTCGCGCCACGCGGAAGGTCCGCGCCTCACCGATCTCGACGTGATGGCCTCCACCGCCGGCGCGCCGCTGCCCCGCATCTATGGCCGTGCGCGCCTCGCCGGGCAGGTGATCTGGGCGTTGAAGCTGAAGGAGGTGAAGAAGGAGGAGACGCAATCCGTCGGCGGCAAGGGCGGCAGCCTTTCGGCCAGCACCACCACCTACACCTACTACGCCAATTTCGCGGTCGCCCTGTGCGAAGGCCCGGTCTCGCGCATCGGCCGCATCTGGGCGGATGGCAAGCTGCTCGACACACGACGCCTGCACATCACCTCCCATCTCGGTGGGGCGGACGAGGCGCCGGACTCATGGATCGAGGCCAAGCAGGGCGAGGTGGGAACGCCGGCCTATCGCGGCGTCGCCTATCTCACGTTCCGCAATCTCGACCTCACCGACTATGGCAATCGCCTGCCACAGATCACGGTGGAGGTGGAGCGCGCCATCGGCGCCTTGGAGAAGCAGGTGAGGGCGGTAACGCTGATCCCCGGCGCCACCGAGTTCGGCTACGACACGCGCAACATCCGCCAGGTCTATGGCGAGGCGAGCTACGGGCCGGAGAACCGGCACGTCACCAGCTTCTTCAGCGATTTCGAGGCCTCCCTCGACCAGCTCCTCGGCGCGTGCCCGAACCTCGCGCGCGTCTCGCTGGTGGTGTCCTGGTTCGGCGACGACCTGCGCGCCGGCCAATGCGCCGTGCGGCCGAAGTGCGAGCGCCTCAACAAGGCGACCGCCCCGGCGCTGTGGAGCGTGGGCGGGCAGACGCGCCTCACTACCCCCGCCGTCTCCCAGTATGAGGGCCGCGCGGCCTATGGCGGCACGCCTTCCGACGACAGCATGGTGCGCGCCATCACCCGCATGCGCGAGGCGGGGCTGAAGGTGACGCTCAACCCCTTCGTCATGATGGACATCCCCGCCGACAACACCCGCCCCGACCCGTGGACCGGCGTCGCGTCCCAGCCGCCCCATCCCTGGCGCGGGCGCATCGTCTGTGATCCGGCGCCGGGGCGGGTGGGAACGGTGGACGGCACCGCCGCCTGCCGCGCGCAGGTGGCGGCGCTGTTCGGCACGGCGGTGGCGGGCGACTTCACCCGCATCGGCACGAGCGTGATCTATCACGGGCCGGAGGAATGGAGCCTGCGCCGCATGGTGCTGCACTACGCCCATCTCGCCGTCGCGGCGGGCGGCGTGGAGGCGATCCTCATCGGCTCGGAAATGGCCGCGCTCACCCGCCTCACCGACGACGCCGGCGCCTTCCCCGCCGCTGAAGCGCTGGCGCAACTGGCCGCCGATGTGAAGGCGGTGGTGGGGCCATCCACCCTCGTCTCCTATGCCGCCGACTGGACGGAATACGGCGCGCAGGTGCTCGCCTCCGGCGACGTGCGCTTTCCTCTTGATGCGGTGTGGAGCGCCCCGGCGGTGGACTTCATCGGCATCGATTACTACCCCCCGCTCGCCGACTGGCGGGACGGCTCCGCCCATCTCGATGCGGCGCTCGCGCAGTCCATCCACGACAGCGCCTACCTCAAGGCCAACCTGCGCCGGGGCGAGGCCTTCGACTGGTTCTATCCGGATGATGACGCCCGCGCCGCGCAGGCCCGCAGCCCTATCACCGACGGCGCCTTCGGCGAGCCGTGGGTGTATCGGCAGAAGGATCTCTGGTCCTGGTGGGCGAACGCCCATCACGAGCGCGTCGCGGGAGTGCGCGGTGACTCGCCCACCGCCTACGGGCCCGGCGCCAAGCCCATCCGCCTGATGGAGGCGGGATGCCCGGCGGTGGACAAGGGCGCCAACCGGCCGAGCGCGTTTCCGGATGCGAAATCCGCCGAGAACCGCCTGCCGCCCTTCTCCTCCGGCGCGCGGGACGACCTCATCCAGCGCCGCACGCTGGAGGCCATCCTCGCCACCTTCGGCGCGGAGGCGGACACCGACGACAACCCGGCCGCGCCGCTCTATTCCGGCCGCATGGTGGAGCCCAACGCGCTGTTCCTGTGGAGCTGGGATGCGCGGCCCTATCCCCAGTTCCCCTACGCCACCGAGGTGTGGGCAGACGGCGCCAACTGGGCCACCGGCCACTGGCTCACCGGCCGCCTCGGCGCCGCACCGCTGGATGCGCTGGTGGCGACGCTGGCCGCCGATTTCGGCATTGCCGACGTGGACAGCGCGCACCTCTCCGGCGCCGTCGAGGGCTATGTGGTGGAGCAGCCCATGACCGCCTGCGCGGCGCTGGAGCCGCTCGCCCGCGCCTTCGCCTTCGAGGCGGGGGAGGAGGATGGCCGCATGGTGTTCCGCCCGCGCGGGCAGGGGGACATGGCGGAGATCGCCACCGACGATCTGGTGCAGGTGGAGGGCACGCCCCTCCTCGCCGTCACCCGTGCGCAGGAGACCGAGCTGCCGCTGGAAGTGACGGTGGGCTTCGTCGATGCCCTGCGCGACTACCGCCGCGCCACCGTCTCCTCCCGCCGCCTCGCGGGTCGCAGCCGGCATGTGACGCAGGCGGACCTCGCCGTGGTCGCCTCCGACGCCGTGATGGTGCGCGCCGCCGATGTCTGGCTTCAGGACCTGTGGGCCGGGCGGGAGACGCTCTCCTTCTCCCTGCCACCCTCGCTGCTCGCGCTCGCGCCCGGCGACCTCGTACGGCTGACCTTCGATGGCCGCACCCGCCTCGTGGAGATCGTCCGCGTGGAGGAGGCGGAGGCGCTGGCGATCACCGCCCGTACCGTCGAGCCGGAGGTGTTCGACGTGGCGCTGACGGAGGAGGGGGCGGGCGCCATCGTGCTGCCCGGCGCCTCCGGCCCGCCCGCCGTGCGGGTGCTCGACCTGCCGGCCTTGTCGGAGGCGGAACCCGTTCCCCTGCAATGGCTCGCCGCGGCGGCATCGCCGTGGCCGGGAACCCTCGCCATCTGGCGCTCCACCGATGGCGCGAGCTTCGAGACGCTCGCGCCCATCACCGCCTCCGCCACCTTCGGCACCCTCACCGCGCCGCTGGCGCCGGGGCCGCTCTGGCGGTTCGACCGGCACAACGGGATGGAGGTGACGCTTGAGACCTCCCTCCTCGTCTCGGCCAGCGAGGCGGAGGTGCTGGCCGGCGCCAACCTCCTTGTGCTCCTCGCTGACGACCGCGCGCCGGAGATCGTCACCTTCACCGAGGCCGAGCTGGTGGATGCCGGCAGCTATCGCCTCACCGGCCTGCTGCGCGGCCTCTCCGGAACGGAGGCGGCGGGGGCGGAGACGTGGCCGGCCGGCACACGCCTCGTGCGCCTCGACGGCACGCTGGTGAGCGTCGCCAGCGGCGTCGCCGCGCTGGGGCGCAGCTTCCTCTACCGCGTCGGCTCGGCGCGGGACGACCAGGGCGCGGAGGAGGTGACGGAGGTCTCCGCCACCGTATCCGGCCGCGCGCTCACGCCGCTCTCGCCGGTGCATGTGCGGGGACGGCGGACCGAGGCGGGCGTCGCCTTCTCCTTCATCCGCCGCACCCGCATCGCCGGCGACGGATGGGAGGCAGTGGAGGTGCCGCTGGGCGAGGCGAGTGAGGCCTATCGGCTCGACATTCTCGACGGCGAGACTGTGCGGCGCAGCTTCACCCTCGCGTCGCCTGACGCTCTCTATGCGGCCGCCGACGAGATCGCCGATTTCGGCGCGCCGCAGGGCGAACTCACCGTCCGCGTCGCGCAGCTCTCGGCCAGCGTCGGGGCGGGTGCGGCCATCACGACGATCGTGCGGCCGTAGGGCTCTTCTCCTTCCATCGAGGTCCAGCCATGTCCGAGCAATCGGCGAACCTGGCGCTGCCGTACATCGCGGCGGCCCAGGCGCAGAAGCATGTCACCCACAACGAGGCCATCCGCCGCCTCGATGCCTTCGTGCAGTTGGTGCTGGAGAGCGCCACCGCGACCGCCCCGCCCACCTCGCCCGCCGAGGGCGCGCGCTGGTTCGTGCCGACCGGCGCCACCGGCGCCTTCGCGGGCCGAGCGGGGATGATCGCGGCTTATGAGGCGGGGGCGTTCGACTTCCTGCCCGTGGCGGCGGGCTTCCTCGCCTTCATCCGCGACGAAGGCCGGCTCGCGGTATTCGACGGCGGCGCGTGGGTCTCGCCGCTGGCGGCCAGCGCCCACCGCGGCGCCATCTCGGCCGAGGTACGGGAGGCGGATGTGCTCCTCTCCGGCGCCTTCGTGGATACCGCGCTGGTCATTCCCGATCGCGCCATCGTGCTCGGCGTCTCCAGCCGCACGCTCACCGCCGTGAGCGGCGCTTCCGCCTACGACTGCGGCATCGCCGGGGATCAGGCGAAGTTCGGCGGCAGCCTCGGTGTCGCGGCGGGCGCCACGAACATGGGGGTCATCGGCCCCACCGCCTTCTATGCGCCGACGCCCGTCCGCCTCACCGCCATCGGCGGCAGCTTCGGCGGCGGCGCGGTGCGCGTCGGCCTGCACCTCCTCCTCCTCGCCATTCCCGGCGCCTGACGCGCGCCTTCGGAGACGTCCCATGGCCTACGATCCCGCCCGAGACCCCATGCGGGGGCTCGCCGCCTCGCTCTCCTCGCCGACGCGGCTGATGACCCGCGTCACCCCCACCGACAGCGACGAACTTCCCGCCTACGCCAAGGCCCTGTGGGTGTTCGTGCCCGAGGAGATTTCCGGCGGTGTCGCCACCGTGCGCCTCACCCCTGTCGGCGCCGACGATGCCACCCGCATCGATGTGCGCGCCTTGCCGGGCCTTCAGCCCTTGCCGCCGTGCCAGGTGCGCCGGGTGTGGGCGACAGGCACCAGCACGGGCATCGATATCTACGCCTTGATCGACCGCTGAGCGGAGCGGCGGCGATGCTGTCCCTCTCCCTCTTCGCGGGCGCGGCCCTGCGCGGCCGGCGCGGCCGCCGGCCCCCGCGCGGCTTCATCTTTCTCGTCGATGCCGATGGCACGCCGCTGACCGACGCGGACGGCGCACGCCTCATCGAGCGCATCTGAGCCGCCGCTTCACCTCTTTCCCCATCCCCCGATCACCCGCGCCGGACACCCCGGCGCGGGCGTGCCTGTGCTTTAGCCAAGGGAGTTGTTTCATGTCATCTCGCAACTTTAACCAGAGCACCGCCGCGCTGAAGATCCGCCTGAAGCAGGCGGTGGATGCCGGCCGCCCGCTCTGGGTGCGTCCGTGGATCGCCCCCACCGCCTGGACCTCGGGCCAGACCGTGCAGGTGGGCGAGGTGCGCAAGAACTCCGCGACGCCCGCGCAGTGGTACATCGCCATCGCCCAGGGCGGCGTCTGCGGCGCCACCGAGCCGAGCCAGACCAACGGCTCCGCAGCGTGGGACGGCACGGCCAATGCCAGCGTGCTGTGGACCCACCTCGGCGGTGCGGCCGACTGGGCGGACGCCGATGATACGGCCAAGCCGACCGTGACCATCGGCACCACGTCCACTCCCTCCGGCCTGACGGCGCTGGATGTGTGGGTGAACCGGTCGCTTTTCACCCTCAACGGGTATTATGCGGCGCAGTACAATACGTCCAACATCCGCCTCAAGGTGTTCGACAGCAAGTCCGGCACCACCAAGAGCGGAGGCGGCTCCGTCGCCTTCTGGTCCGACGCCCCGAAGATCGGGTTCAAGCCGTTGGGGGGCAACGAGGGCGCCCGTGTCTTCGTGGATGGGCGGCCGATCACGGTCGACCCGATCAATGTGAATACGGGCAACAGCACCTGGTTCACCGTCGATTGGGGCGTGCGCAAGCCGCGCCTGTGGGAGCTGGTCTACGGCAAGCAGGACAGCTATTTCCAGACGATCGCGATCACGTCGGCCGATCAGGTCTGGCCCGCCCCGCGTCCGATCGCGATGCGCGGCGTCTTCATCGGGGACAGCTACCTCGATGGCTCCAGCTATGGGCCGTTCCTCCTGGGCAACACGCTTTCCGCCCATTTCGGCCGGCTGATCGGCATCGACGACATGTGGCGGTTCGGGATCGGCGGGACCGGGCTTCTCAATCCCGGCTCCGGCCCCTTCTACACCTACCGCGAACGCGTGCCGGAGCTGCTGTCCCAGTCGCCCAATGCGATCTTCGTTCAGGGATCGACCAACGACGCCAGCTACACGCAGGCCGCCATCACCACGGAGGCGCTGGCCTTCCTCGATGCCATCCGGGCCGGCACGTCGGCCCCGGTGTTCTGGTTCGGCCCGGCGCCCCTGTCCGGCAGCTATTCCGCCATCCAGACGGTGGATACGGCCCTCGCGGTGGCGGTCGCCGCCCGGCCGAATAGCAACATCTTCTACAAGTCCATGGTCACGGCGACACCGCCGTGGCTGACCGGCTCGCACAACAACGCGAACTACAGCTGGTCTTCCAACTTCGCCCAGTACATCGGCGGCGACAACACGCACCCGATCGACAAGGGCACCATCTATCTCGCCCAGCGCATGGCCTCCGCCTACGCCAGCGAGATGCTGCCGCTCGTCGCCTGAAGCCGGTCATCGAAGAGGCGGGGGCGCTCCGGCGCCCCCGCTTTTTTCGTTTCCGCAGACATCCTTTCTCCCGGAGAGCTTGCCATGGCTGCCGAAAGCTTCGCGCCGGCGCTTGCCGCCGTGCTCCGCCACGAGGGCGGGTATTCCAATCATCCCGACGATCCCGGCGGCCCGACCATGAAGGGCATCATCCAGCGCGTCTACGACGCCTGGCGCCGCTCGAAGGGGCTGCCCGAGCGCCCGGTCCGCGAGATCGAGGATGCCGAGCTGAAGGAGATCTACCGCCGCCAGTATTGGGACGCGGTGCGGGCCGACGAACTGCCCGCCGGCATCGACTATGTGGTGTTCGACGGCGCGGTGAATTCCGGCCCCGCCCAATCCGCCAAATGGCTCCAGCGTGCGCTTGGCCTTTCCGCCGACGGGCAGGTGGGGGAGGTGACGCTCGCCGCTGCCCGCGCCGCCGCCGAGCACGCGCCGGGCCGCCTCGTGGACGAGATCTGCGACCGCCGCCTCGCCATGCTCCAGGCGCTGCGCACCTGGCCGGTGTTCGGCAAGGGCTGGGGCCGGCGCGTCGCCGATGTGCGCAAGCTTGGCAAATCCTGGGCGACCGGGGGGCGGACGTCCTCCGTCGCCGTGCCTGCGAAGGACGGGGAGGGGGCCAAGGGCGCGCTTGCCAGCGCCCGGCCGGCGCCCCGGCCCGAGGCGGGGGCGGGCGCCGTGGCCGGCGGCATCGTCGCCTCCACCGTGGCCGAGGCGGCGCGGCAGATCGAGCCGCATGCCACCGGCTCGCCCTTGCTGGCCAATGTGTTCGCCGCGCTCACGCTCCTCGGCCTCGCCGCCACCCTCGCCGGCCTCGCCTGGGTCTGGTGGAGCGCGCACGCCGGGGCGAAGCGGGCCGAGGTGCTCGACCTCGGAACCGGGGCGAAGCCGTGAGCGGCGCCCTCGACGCGGTGGCCGGCATCCTCGGCTATGGCGTGCCGTGGTGGGCCTGGGGCCTTCCCGGCGTCCTCGCCGTGGCGGTGCTGCTGCGCCTGTTCGGGGTGCGGGCGGCGGGGATCGCCGCCGCCGTCCTCGCTTTCGTGCTCGTCACGCGGCGCGCCGCCCAGCGCGGCTACCAGCGCGCCCTCAAGGAAGGAGAACGTGATGTCTCGGAAAGCCTTTCTGCCGCGCGGTCTGCGCGGGATGCTGCCGCTCGCCGCGACGGCGATGCTCGCCGGCTGCGCGACGACGACGGGTTCCGGCGCGACTAGGGTCTATTGCGGCGCCGCCGCGCCCATCCGCTGGTCGCTCTCCGACACCGACGAGACCATCCGCCAGGCCAAGGCCGCCAATGCGGTGGGGCGGCGGCTGTGCGGCTGGCGGTGACGGTCGCGCCCGAGTTGCCATGGAGCGAGCTGCCCCCAGAAAGCCCGCGCGGCGCTTGAGCGTGCCCTCCCAAAAAAAACGCGCGGCGCTTGAGCGTGGCCCACTCGGCCCCGGTCCACCGACCGAGGCCGATGGCCCAAGTCCCGCCTGCGGCGCCCCGTCATCGCTGACAGGCGCGCAAGGCTCTGTCATTCTTTGTCTCTCTCGCTTAAGGAGGTTGTGGCGAAGGCGGAGGGGCACCGTGCGCTTGTTGGTGATCGAGGACGATCCCGAGCTGAACCGACAGCTCGTCGAGGCGCTCGGCGATGCCGGCTATGCCGTGGACCGCGCCTATGACGGCGTTGAGGGGCAGTTCCTGGGCGAGACCGAGCCTTACGACGCCATCGTGCTCGACATCGGTCTGCCCAAGCTCGACGGCATCTCCGTGCTGGAGAGCTGGCGGCGGGCGGGCAAGACCACCCCGGTCCTCATCCTCACCGCCCGCGACCGCTGGAGCGACAAGGTGCAGGGCTTCGATGCCGGCGCCGACGACTATGTGGCCAAGCCCTTCCACATGGAGGAGGTGCTGGCCCGCCTGCGCGCTTTGCTGCGCCGGGCCACCGGCCATGCTTCCAGCGAAATGTCCTGCGGCCCGGTGCGGCTTGACACCCGCTCCGGCCGCGTCACGGTGGACGGCAATCCGGTCAAGCTCACGTCGCACGAATATCGCCTGCTCTCCTACCTCATGCACCATGCGGGACGGGTGGTGTCACGCGGAGAGCTGGTGGAGCACCTCTACGATCAGGATTTCGACCGCGATTCCAACACCATCGAGGTGTTCGTCGGGCGCCTGCGCAAGAAGCTCGACTGCGACGTGATCCAGACCGTGCGCGGCCTCGGCTATCTGCTCGCCGCCCCCGAGGAGCCGCGCTGAGATGGCGACCTCCTGACATGCCGGCCGCCTGACATGGCCATGGACGCCGCGCGACGCCCGCCGGAATACACGCCCGGCTCCCTCGCCTTCCGCCTCGTGCTCTCGGCCATGGCCATCACGGTGGTGGTGCTGCTGGTGGTGGGCTTCGTGCTTGCCTCCCTCTACCGCAGCTCCGCCGAGCGCGCGTTCGACCGGCAGCTCGACATCTATCTGAAGATCATCGTCGCCGACGTCGCCAATGCTTCCGAGCGCCTGCCCGAGCCGGAGGCGCTGGCTGACCCGCTCTTCGCCTTCCCCAATTCCGGCTGGTACTGGCAGATCGCCCTCAAGTCCGGCGAAAAGCTGGAGCGGCGCATGTCCCGCTCGCTGGTGGGCGCCAGCCTCCCGCTGCTCGCGGAGCAGGGCATCCGAGGTCGCCCCGGTTTGATGCGGCAGGGCTACGCGACCGGCCCGGGTGGCGTAGCCCTGCGCATCGTCGAGCGCGACGTGGACCTCGGGGCGGATGCCCGTTACGTGGTCTCGGTGGCAGCGGTGGCATCCGACCTTGAGGCGGAGATCTCCGCCTTCAACTTCTCGCTCGCGGCCACGCTGGTGGTGCTGGCCTGCGCCTTCCTGCTGGTGGTCATCGTGCAGGTGCGGTTCGGGCTGAAGCCGCTCACGCGCATCTCGGAGGCGCTGTCGGACGTGCGCTCCGGCAAGGCCGAGCGGCTGGAGGGCACCTATCCCATCGAGATCGTGCCGCTGGTGCGCGAGGTGAATGCCCTCATCGACGCCAACCACGAGATCGTGGAACGCGCCCGCACCCACGTGGGCAACCTCGCCCATGCGCTCAAGACACCCCTTTCCGTGCTGATGAACGAGGCCGGCACCCGCGACGACCCGCTCGCCGTGCGCGTGCGCGACCAGGCCGGCGTGATGCGGGATCAGGTGGCCCACCATCTGGAACGCGCCCGCATGGCGGCCCGCATCTCGGTGGTGGCGAGCGTGTGCGAGGTGACGCCGGTCATCACCTCGCTCGCCCGCACCATGGAGAAGATCCACCGCACCAAGGACCTCGCCATCGACGTGCGCATCCCGGAAGACGTGCATTTCCGCGGCGAGCAGCAGGATCTCGAGGAGATGTTCGGCAATCTCATCGACAATGCCTGCAAATGGGCCTCCTCCCGCGTGGAGGTGGAGGTGCTGGTGGAGCGGCCGCGCACGCCGGGAGACCGGGTCTATTTCCATGTCAGCATCGACGATGACGGCCCGGGCCTCGATCCCGCCCGGCGGGTGGATGTGGGCCGGCGCGGGCGGCGGCTGGACGAATCCAAGCCCGGCTCCGGCCTCGGCCTCTCCATCGTCCACGAACTGGCCCTGCTCTATGGCGGGCGGTTCGAGCTGAGCTCTGCCCCCATCGGCGGCCTTCGGACCGAGCTGGTGCTGCCCGCCGCCGCGGCGCCGCCCCCGACCACCTGACGCTTCGGGACGACGCGGGCCAAGGGGTGACACCGTGGCGCCACAGCCTGCGGCAAACCGTCTTCACACTGAGGCTTGCGGCGCCTAAGAGAGGCCGTCAGCCTCTCCGTCGCCCCATTCGATGATCCGATGTGGTGGCCCGATCGTTGATGACGTGCACGGCGATTTGCCCGCAAAGGCAGATGGCCTCTGCGTCGCCCCGCTGTTTTGTCTGAGGCCCGTTCATGTCCGTCCGCGTGTTCCGCGTTTCTCCCGCATCCGCAGCGGTCCTCGCCCTTGCGCTGGGCGGGTGCGCGACCGACACGACCGGGACCAAGGCGACGGCGGCCCTCGCGGCCCTGCCCACGGCGCCTGTCATGTCGGGCACGGTCTCCGGCGGCCTTATCAGCGGTGGCATCGGCAACGGGCTCGACGACGCCGACCGCCAGCGCGCCTACGACGCCGAGATTTCGGCGCTGGAGACGGGCGGCCCCGGCTATCCCATCGGCTGGAAGGGCGACGGCACCGCGCGCGGCACGGTCATCGCCGGCCCGCCCTACAACCGCGCCGGCTACCAGAGCTGCCGCGACTATTCCCACACCATCTATATCGACAACCGCCCCCAGATCGCCCGCGGCGCCGCATGCCGCACGGCGGAGGGCCGCTGGCAGCCGGTGAGCTGAGCACCGGTGGAAGGCCCGCCGCCTGAGGCGGTGCGGGCGCAAAGCGGGGGCGTGGCTTCGTGGGGTGATTTGGACAAGCGACGCGAGGCGGCCTGAGGCGCGCCGCGCTGGCTGGCCTCAGTAGGACATCAGCAGGGGGACCTTGCAGTCCTCCAGCAGCGACTCGGTGACGCCGCCCAGCACCCATTCGCGAATGCGCGAGTGGTTGAAGGCGCCCATCACGATGAGGTCGGCGCCGATCAGTCCGGCCTGCTCGCGCAGGGTCTCGGCGACGCCGTCCGGGCTCACCACCAAATTCTTCACGTCCACATGGACGCCATGGCGAGCAAGGTGGGGGGCCAGCTCGGCGCCGGGAATCTCATGCGCCAGCTCCTTCTCCGAGCCGATGGCGAGCACCTCCACCGAAGCGGCGGATTTCAGGATGCCCATGGCGTCGTTGACGGCGCGGGTGGCCCGTACGCTCGCGTCCCAGGCGATGAGAACGCGGTCGTGCTTGAAGGTCTCCACCCCCGGCGGCACCACGATCACTGGCCGGCCGCTCTCGAACAGCAGCGCTTCGATGAGCCCCCGGTCGGCGTTGACGGTTGCGACCTCCGCGTCCAGCACGGCGATGTCGTGCACCCGCGCCTGGGCGACGAACAGCTCCACCAGCTGGCCATAGCCGAGCTGCGGTGTCTCCACCGAGGCGGCGACGCCGGCGGCGGCCGCATCGCCCCGCGCCCGCTCCGCCACGTCCTGCGCCAGCTGCTTCAGCCGCCGGTTGTGGGCGGCGACGAGGCCGGTCGCGACATTGCTGACGAAGGTGTTGCCCATCACCACCTTGAGCGAGGCCGCCTGAATGGTCGCGTGGGCGCCCGATTGCTGGGCCAGCGACAGGCCGTAGGCGAGCGCGGAGGACGGCTCGTCGATGCCCTCCTCTGTCATGCCGATGAGCACGCTTTTTATGTTCTGCACCATTTGGCGTTTCCTCCTGACACAAGATCAAGGTACCCGAAGGCTTCAGCTTGTCGTTGCGTCATGTCAAGGCTCGTCATTCCCGCCTGCCGGTTGCCAGCCATTTCCCTTGAGGTAATAAGGGGCGCAAGGGAGCGCCCATGATCGATGATCTGAACCTGTTCGCGAGCCAGCTGGTCACGCTCTGGGTCGTGCTGGAGCCGCTGAGCCATCTCAGCATGTTCCTCGCCACCACCTCCCACCTCGACCGGCAGGAGCGCCACAAGGTGGCGGCGATGGGCACCGCCTTCGCCTTCCTCATCCTGGTGGTGTTCACGCTGATCGGCCGGATGCTGCTGGAGGCGATGGGCATCTCCATCCTCGCCTTCCAGATCTCCGGCGGCATCATCCTGTTCTATTTCTCGATGACCATGATTTTCGGGGCGATGACGCAGCATGCCGTGACGCCCGATCCCGAGCGGCGGCTGGTCCACATCGCGGTCTATCCCATCGCGACGCCCATCGTGGCCGGGCCGGGCGCGATCCTCGCCATGGTGCTGTTCTCCGACAACAACCGCGGCGCGCCGCTCTCCCAGCATCTGGTCACGGTGAGCGTGCTGGTGCTGATGTCGCTGGTGCTGTTCGCCATCTTCTGGCTGGGCGACTACATCGCCAAGGTGCTGGGGGAGGGCGGAGCGAGCCTGCTGCGGCGGATCATGGGCATCCTGCTCGCCGCCTTCTCGGTCAATCTGGTGCTCAACGCCTTCCAGAAATGGCTCAACCTGCCGCCGATCTGAGCGGCGGCAGGCTGGCTGTCGCGGGGCCTGAGGATCAGGCCTCGATCTTCTCGATATCCGGGGCGATGCCGGGCGAGGTGGCCGAGCCGTCATCCAGCGGCGCCAGATAGTCCACCACCATCTGCTGATAGCGGGGAATGCCCTTGTAGGCGGCGATATCCGGATGCAGGTCGCGCAGCACCCGGTGCAGCCGCCGGCGCCACTTTGGCACCTTGGCGATGTCGGCGACGCTGGTGAGATAGCAGCGGATGCCGAACAGGATGGCGTTGGAGCGGGGCAGGCGATAGAGCGTCTGCAACTCCACGCGCAGATAGACCTTGTCGGCCACGTTCTCGGGCGTGACCGACGCCTTGTCCGGCCCCCACACGGGATAATTCTCCGGCGAGGTATCAAGGCGCGGATTCACCGTCATGGTCCAGTTGAGGCGGCGCACCGGCTGGCCGTATTGGAGCCGCAGGAGATACTTCAGGGCGCGGTCGAACACGCCCTTCTCATGCGCCAGCGGTACCGGGCCGTGCCACTCCTGGAAGCTCATGCCGATGTCGAATTCCAGCGACCAGTCGGCCTGGCTCGTCACCATACCGCCGTCAACGAAGAGGTTGTCCTCGCGCTGGTCCTGAAGGGTGAAATCGCCCTGCGCCTGCCGGGTGATGTACTCGAACGGCCCGCAGGGCAGCGTCTCCGCCTTGCCGAAGATGAAGCTCTGCTGGATGCCGAGCGGCCGGTTCACCCAGGTCCAGGCGTCGCCGTCCTTCGACAAGGTGAAGTGCTCGGGATAGTCGGCCGCGAGGTTCTCCATGATCATCTCGAGGCTGTCCCACTCCGCCGTCATCATGTGCGGCAGCACCTGACAGCGCTTGGGGTCCTCGGCGAGGATGCGGGCGCGCTCCTTGCACTCGGCGATATAGTGCTCGTCGACGTCGAACTGCGCCTGGAAGGCGGCCGTGGGGCCGCCGCGCACGTGGGGCTCGATGTTCACCGAATACATGTAGCTGTCTTCGGGGAACGGGAAGGGGAAGCGCAGGAGGTCCTCGGGCGACTTCTTGTAGGTGAAGGTGTCGCGGAAGGTCTCTGCGGGCTTGAACTGAACGGTCATGGGACCTCCCGGGATCACAGGTCGATGACGATGCGCGGGCCGCGGGCGCGCGACACGCAGGTCATGATGAGGGTGCCGGCCGCCTTCTCCTCCGCGGAGAGGAAGTCGTCGCGGTGTTCCGCCTCGCCCTCGACGAGGGGGGTGGCGCACTGGCCGCACGCCCCGCCACGGCACAGGCACGGGGCCTCGACGCCGGCCGCCTCGATGGCCTCGAGCAGGCTCTGGCTCTCACCCACTTCCACCTCGATGCCGGACTTGCGGAGCACGGCGCGGAAGGGCAGGCCGGTGATGTCACCGCCGAAGCTCTCCTTGTGCACCTTGGTCTTGGGCCAGCCGAGGGCCGCGGCGATGGAGGCGACCGCCTCCATCAGGCTGTGCGGCCCGCAGACATAGACATGGGTGCCGAGCGGCTGGCGCGCGAGCAGGCCGGCGAGATCGAAGGCGGCGCGGCCGCCGCCGTGCACGCGGATTTCCTCACCCGCCGCATAAGGCGCGAGCAGGCGCTCGAACACCGGCACTTCCTCCAGCGTCGCGAGCTGGTGCAGCTCGAAGCGGGCGCCCCGCGCCTTCAGCTCCGGCAGGAAGGAGAGCATGGGCGTGATGCCGATGCCGCCGCCGATGAGCAGGTGCTTCTTCGCGGTGGAGATGAGGGGGAACAGGCTCACGGGATTGGCCATCTCCAGCACGTCGCCGGGGGCGACCTTGCGGTGGAGATGGGACGAGCCGCCGCGCGACTGGGCGACGAGGCGCACGATGATGTCGTAGCGGCTCCGCTCGGAGGGCGGGGAGACGAGGGAATAGGCGTTCTTCATCACCCGGGCGCCGTCGCGCAGGGTGAGGAGGACGTGTCCGCCCGCCGGCGGGGTGGGGAACACGCCGCCATGGACGGGCTCGAAGGAGAAGCGCTTGAGGCTCGGCGCGAGCTCGACGATTTCGCGCACGCGCACATTGAAGGGCTGGGCGGCGGTCATGCGTAGAGCTCCTCGGCCTCAGGCACCTCACCCGGCACCTCGGCATCCACCTGGACGCCCATGAAGGCGGCGAGCCGCCGTGAGAAATGATCGCGCACGAACAAGGATGCGCCGCAGCCCGGGCAGGTGAAGATGGAGGTGGTGACACCCTCGGTCACCGTCCGGCAGTGGACGCAATAGATGCGCCGCGCCTTCGGGCCGACCTCGGCGAACGCCGTCTCCTGCCGGCTGAGGCCGGCCTTCTCGGCGCGGCCCCACACGTCCCACAGGAACGGCTCGGCACCCGCCGCATAGAGGCGCAGCCCCATGGTCTCGCGGGCGAGCCGCTCCTCCAGCGCGGAGAAGAGGTGCGTCACGGACCGGAAGGTGGCGACGCTGCCCGGCGCCTCCTCCATGGCCGGGGCGGAGGGCACGGCGCTGCGCCGGGCCACCGTCCAGACCTCGAAGGCGGAGGGGACAACCCCCTCCGCCAGTGCTTCAGCCGGAACCTCGGCCGCCTCGACCACCAGAAGGTGGTGCCGTCCGGACGGGTCCGGGGCCAGCGGGGCGTACGTCGGGCGGCTCTTCATACCCTGGTCGCTCATTTCGTCTCCGTTCAATAGACCGCAATGCTGCGGGCCACGATGATGACAACGGCGCCAAGCACGAGAGCGAGGTAGGGCAGCATCCCCGCTCGCGTGCCGGCACCGGGTTCGGCCTTGAGGTGCATGTCCTCCATCATCGCCGCGGGGAACTGACCCTTGTCCGTCACATAATGGCGGAACAGGAACACCGGGATGATGGCGGCCGATACGATGAGCCCGGTGACCAGCGTGCCCGCGCCCCAGATGTCGGCACCCATGCCGAGCAGGAACAGGTTCACGTAGGCCAGCACCGTACCCATGCCGATGAGCCAGATGGGGGCCTTGAAGGGGCGATCCCAGGCCGGACGGTCGATGCGGTGCATCCAGGCGGAATTGAGGTTCAGGAAGTTGAACAGGATGTAGCAGACGTTGGAGATGGCGAGGATGAACACATAGTCCGACATCATCAGCAGGATGAGGTTGAAGCCAAGGTCCGTCCACATGGCGCGGGTGGGGGCGCCGTTCTCGTTCACGTGGCTGAGGTACTTGGGCAGCCAGCCGTCCACCGACGCCTGGTAGAGCGTGCGCGAGGAGCCGGCCATGGAGGTGATGATGGCGAGCATGAGCGCGAGGATCAGCATCACCACGATGATGTTGTGCACCAGCGGGCCGCCCTTGAGCATACCCGCCATGGCGCTGGCGACGCCCATGCCGGAATAGATGTCGGCGGACAGGATGCCGTCATAGACCGCCGGCGTGGTCACGGTGCCGGAGGCGTCCACCACCGCCGGGGTCACGAGCTGGCCGAGGCCGAGCACGCCCTGGAAGGAGAGGGGCACGATGGTGAACACGAAGATGCACAGGAGCCCGGAGTAGAGGATGGCCTTGAAGGTATCCTTCTTCGGGTCGCGGAACTCGCGCGTGTAGCAGACGGCGGTCTCGAAGCCGTAGGTGGACCACGCGGCGATGAACAGGCCGCCGGCCATCAGGGTGAGGCCCGCCATGTTCCATTCGCCGGCGATCACCCGGCCGGCCTCGTCCTTGGCGAGCGGGGCAAACGGCCCGAGATGGGCGGCGAGCACGTCGCCGGTGAACAGCGGCACGAGGCCGATGAGGATCAGGGGCAGCAGTGCCACGACGCCGAGGATGACCTGCACCTTGGCGGTCTGGCTGATGCCACGATGCTGGATGGCGAAGGCGATGAGCAGCAGCACCGCGCCGAGGAGGAAGGTGGCGTTGATGCGCAGCGCGAGGCCCGCCTTCAGCCAGCCGAGATCCACCAGCGTGAGCTGCCAGGTGTTGATGGCGGCATCCGGCGCGAACAGGATGGAGAGCACGTAGCCCGCCGCAAGGCCGGAGCCGATGGACAGCACCGGCGACCACGCCAGCCAGTTGCACCACACCGAGAACGGCGCGAGCAGCTTGCCGTAGCGCACCCAGGCGATGGCGCCATAGACCGAGGCGCCGCCCGACTTGTGCGGGAACAGGCCGGCGATTTCGGCGTAGGAAAAGGCCTGGATGAAGCCGAAGACGATGGACAGGATCCATACGAACCATGCCGGCGCGCCCACCGTGGCGCCGATGGCGCCGATGGAGAAGAGCACGAGGGCGGGCACGCCGCTCGCGATCCAGAAGGCGCCGGTCCAGCTGATCTTGCGTTGAAGCGAGCCGGCCTCAGGCGCGGCGACCGCCTCGTTGGTTGCTGCGATACTCATTGTTTTTCCCCTCGAATTATGAGGGGAGTTTCCGGAGAAGAAACTTTTTTGTCAATGTATAAATTGGCCGACTGGACGGTAAAAGCGGCTCAAATTGCACGCATCCCCCGCCCAATGCATGAGCATTCTGTCATTAGGGAAGGAAATGCCTTCGGCCCCGCAGCGCAACGTGCGGGGCCGGGCTGTTTCTACAAGGACCAAGGCGTCGTCGCGGGGCGATGACAGGTCAGGCTCTCACTCTCGTCTTCTGCGGGTCGAAATGGGGGAAGGGCACGATCTCGGCGCCGATGCGCTTCCTGTGTCCGTCCAGCTTGCCGATCTCGATGCCCGTGCCGATCGCGGCATGGGCGACATCGATGCGGGCCAGGGCGATCTGCGCTTTGAGGATGGGCGAGCGCGTGGCGCTGGTGACGACGCCCACCTGAGCCCGCCCCACAAAGATCGGGTCGCCATGGCCCACGGCGTCGTTGCCATCGATCTTGAGGCCCACGAGCTTGCGCGCCGGGTTCGCCTTGCGCCGCGCCAGCGCTGCCTTCCCCACGAAATCCTCGTCCTTGTCCGCCACGGCGAAGCCGATGCCGGCCTCATAGGGGTCGGTCTGGTCGCAGAAGTCGTAGCCGGCGAAGACCAGCCCCGCCTCGATGCGCAGCATGTCCAGCGCGGAGAGGCCGAGCGGCTTCATGCCCTTCGGCGCGCCGGCCGCCCACACCGCATCGAACAGCGCCTTTCCATCCTTGGGATGGCACCAGATCTCGAAGCCCAGTTCGCCGGTATAGCCGGTGCGCGAGACGACCAGTGCCGGCCCGGTGGGGCCACCAAGGCGCGCGACCGCGAAGCGGAACCACTTCAGTTCGGTGACGGCGGGCTGGGTGGCCCCGGTCCAGATCACCTCGGCGAGAATCGCCCGCGACAGCGGCCCCTGCACGGCGATGTTGTGCAACTGGTCCGTGGACGAGCGCACATGGACGTTGAGGCCCCACTCCGCCGCCTTGGTGCGCAGCCAGGCGCCGGTGAATTCCTCGCCGCACACCACCCGGAAATTGGTCGGCGACAGGCGGAAGATGGTGGCATCGTCGATCATGCCGCCGTGGTCGTAGCACAGCGCCGTATAGACCACCTGCCCCACGGCCAGCTTGCGCATGTCGCGCGTCACCGTGCGCTGGAGCAGGATCTCGGCATCCGGCCCCGTCACCTCGAACTTGCGCAGGGGGGACAGGTCCATCACCGCCGCCTTTTCGCGGCAGGCCCAGTATTCGGCAATCGGCCCCTCGCCGGTGAAGCAGGTGGGCAGCCAGAAGCCGCGATACTCCACGACGTTGCGCGTGTGGGCGGCAAGGCTCTGGTGGAAGGCGCTCTCGCGCGTCAGGCGCGGTTCGGCGTCGGCACTCATGCGGAACGCGATCCCCTTGGAGAAGTTTTCGGCGCCGTCATAGACGCGCACATGGATGTCGGTGGGCTCCCAGCCATTGGCGGGGTCGATGTCGTCCGCGCAGGACGAGGTGGCGCACACGAGATCGTTCAGCGCCCGCAGCAGCACATAGTCGCCCGGCCGCGACCATGGCTCGTCCATGGTGATCGCGTTGGTGTGGTCCACGGCCGTATTGTAGAAGAAATTGATGGCCGGCCAGCCGGCGCGCTCTCGAATGCCCAAAGGCGCCAGCACGGCGTTGAAATTGTCCGTGCAATTGGCATGGCCGGGATAGCCCATGTCCTCGTAGTACTTCGCCGAGCAGGCGAGGGCGAAGGTGTCGTGCCGGCCCACCGTGTCGCGGATCACCTCCACCAGCGGGAGCTGGCGCTCGTCATAATATTTGGAATGGAGCCCCGGCCCCGGATAGGCGGCGCCCATGAGGGTGCGGGTGGTGGTGGCGTCGAGCCCGAACTCCGCGCCCTTCTCCAGCGCGGCGGCGTCGAAGGCGAGGAAGTCCGCGCACTGGCGGCCGTCCACGTCGATAATCTGGATGTAATCGCCCGCCTTCACCCGATAGGCCCGGGCCTCAGCCGCGGGCACGCGCACGTCCAGTTTCGGCGGCGCGAGCGGGGCGGGCAGGGGGCGGCCCCGGCCCCGGGTGCGGGTCACGGTCACGATGAGGTCGGTGGGTGGGTCCTGCGCATCCGGCGACATGGGGCCGCCGGGGGCAGCGATCACCACGAGCACATCGGCCCGCGCCACGATCTCCGCCGTCGCGCCCGCACTACCATCTCGCGACAGCAACGCCCGTCCCGCCAGCGAGGCCGGCGCGCAGCCGTTTTCCGCCAGCAGCCGGGCGACCTCCGTGCTGCCCTCTTCCCCCTGGTCCATCAACGCCGGCAGCGTCTCCACGCCGGCGCCCTCCCAACCCTCCACCGCATGTCCATCAGTGACGAAGACCAGCGCCGGCTGGAGCCCTTCCGGGTCCAGCACGGTCATGCGGTCCCCGGCGCCGAGCGTGACGGCGGCTATGCCGCCGCCGCGCACCACCACCCGCTCTCGGGCGGCGGTGGTCGGGGAAGGACCGGGCGGAAGCAGGGAGGCGTCCATTCACCCCTCTTGAGCGATGGAGGCGAGCAGCCGGTAGCTGCCGCGGTAATAGAGCAGCGGATCGCCCTCGCCCTCGGCGTGCAGATGCACCACGCGGCCGACGAAGATCACATGGTCGCCGCCGTCATAATGTGCGTAGGGCACGCATTCGAAGGTGGCGTGGGCGGGCACGAGGCGCGGCGCGCCGGAGGGACCGATCTCCCAGGGCGTGGCGGAGAACTTGTCCTCGCCGGCGCGGGCGAAGCGGTTGGAGATGTCCTGCTGGCTCTCCATGAGGATGTTGACTGAATAGGCCTTCGCCTTCTCCAGCCGCGCCAGCGAGTGCAGCGAGCGGGCCATGGAGAAGAGAATCAGCGGCGGGTCCAGCGAGACGGACGAGAAGGAATTCACCGTCACGCCGATGGGGCCGTCCTCGTCCTGCGCCATCACCACGGCGATGCCGGTGGCGAAGCGGCCGAGGGCGTTGCGCAGTTCGCGCGGATCAAAACGGGCGTCGAGATCAATGGTCGTCATGGCAAGGTACTTCCTGAAATGCGACAGCCCGTCCATGATAATCCCCTTCGATGGCGGGCGCGCGGGCGTTCGCCCCTCTCCTGAGCGACGGAGAGGGACGAAGGCTCCGCGTGGTGGCGTCCCGCGTTACGCCACCTTGGCCGGCTGAAGCTCGGCCAGCAGCTTTTCGGCAAAGGCGCGCTTCTCCGCCTCGTCCATCTTCTTGATCTCGTTGTTGAGCACGCGCTCGTTGATCGACTTGTTCCAGTAGTCCAGCGAACCGAAGCCCAGCAGCGCGGCCTTGCCCACGAACTGGCGCAGCACCTCGTTGGTGGGGCCCATCACCCAGCCGGCCTTGCCGTCGCGCAGATAGCGCTCGATCTGGAGCGCCGGGCGGAAGCCGGTGCCGCCGGTGGCGTGGAGCATCTTGTCCACCACATGGGCGACGTTCTTGGCCGCCTCGAACTTCACCTGCCACAGCCAGTGGAGCAGGGAGGAGCGGGGCAGGGCGTCGATGTCCTTGTGGATCGACCAGTCGCAATTGTTGGTCACCGAATCCAGCGCCTGCGCCATCTGGTAGTCGAAGGCGCGGCAGGAATTGGTGTCCATGATCGCCTCGCCCACATAGTCCTGGATGGTGGGGTAGTCGGCGACGCGCATGCCCACGTCATTGTGGGTCTTGCGGGTGGTGTGGCGCTTGGCGATGTCGATGACCGCCAGCGAGATGCCGTTCCAGCAGGCCGACGAGCAGGTGAGGAAGAAGGGGTCCACCACCTCGTCGTTGGACTTGGCGCCGTCGCCGATGGGGCCGACGAGGGCCTCCTTCGGCAGCACCGCATTCTCCACCACGATGGGGCCGGACTGGTTGCCGCGCAGGCCGAGGCCGTCCCACTCGGAGGGGTTGGCCTTCACCTCGTCCTTGGTGACGAGGAAGCAGGAGAGGTCGGAATAATCGCCGGAGAAGCCGGGGCTGGTGGTCTGGACGATGTACCAGTCGGCGAAGCCGCCGGAGGTGGTCCAGGAGGCCTTCTTGGTGACCTTCCAGCCCTCGCCATGGGCTTCGGCCTTGGAAGAGATGGGATACCAGAAGTGCGAGCCGGTCTCGGGGTCGGAATAGGAGAGCGTGCCGATGAGCACGTCCTTGTCCAGCCGCTTCAGGATGTCGGTGAGCAGCGCATTGTCGTGGTGCCGCAGCAGCGCGGCAGCCACGGCGCCGAGGTGCATGGTGTAGCACATGGCGGTGGAGGGGCAGCCGTAGCGGGCGATGGTCTCCACCACCATGGCGGCGCAGACATGGTTCTGGCCGAGGCCGCCCAGCTCCTTCGGCACGTTCAGCGAGAGCAGGCCGAGGGTGGCCAGCGCCTCGAAATTCTTGCGGGGGTAGATGTAGTTGGCATCGCTCTCCACGGCGTTCGCGCGCAGCGTGGTCTCGCACAAGGCGATGAGCTTCGCCTGCAGATCCTTCTGCTCGGCGCTCAGCAGCCACTGGGGGTCCCACTCGAAGCCAAGCCCCCAGAACTCTTCCTTGCCCCACATCTTCGTCTCGGACATGTCTCAAGCTCCGCCCGGGCCGGCGCGCGGGCAGTCCCCGCGGCCGTCCCTGCCATTTGCGATCACGCTGTGGCGCGCCTGTTCCCCTCAGTGAACTTTTTTGACGCGGTAGAAACGAGAGTGCCACGGGCCAATTTTGGTGCAAGCCCATTAGTTGGGCGGTTCTGGCCCGTTCGATGAACATGATCTGGGCGACGCATGGGGTTTCCTCGGTTTTCTTTGCCGCCTTTTGCGCCATGCTACCAAAGAAATTTCTTCTGAGGAAAAGTAATTGACATGAGCGTTGGCCCGCCATCAGGATGCGGTCGTCGCGGCGCGCATGGCTGGCCTTGAGGCCGCCTGAGCCGCCCGCCTTAACGACGGGCCCGGCTACGGGCCGGCATCCTTCAAGAGAGGGCACATGACCAGCGCGACCATTCTGCGCCAATCGATCCTCAACGACCGCCACCGGGAACTCGGCTCCAAGCTCGAGGAATCCTGGAACGACATGGCGATCCCCCAGCACTACGCGACCGATCCCTATATGGAGACGGAGACGGTGCGCACCCGCGCCGGCCTGTTCGATGTGTCCGCGCTGAAGATCATCGACCTCTCGGGGCCGGACTCCCTCGCCTTCCTCAACAAGCTGCTCACCGCCGATATCGCCAAGATCCCGGCCGGCCGCTCCATGATATCCTCCATCGTGGACGACGAAGGCGGGCTCATCGACGACGTGCTCGTCTATGTGGACGGCGACGGCAAGTTCCGCCTCTCCCACGGTGGCGGCGCGCTGGAAGAGGCGCTGCCGGTGGTGGCACAGGGCTTTGATGTCACGTTCTCCCGTGACAACGACGTCCACATCCTCTCCCTGCAGGGCCCCCTCGCCCTCGACATCCTCTCCCCCCACACACCCATGGTGCTGAAGGACCTGCCCTATTTCGGGCATGGCAAGACCACCCTGTTCGGCATCCCGGTATCGCTCGCCCGCGGCGGCTACTCGGCCGAGCGCGGCTACGAAGTCTTCTGCGCGGCGAAGGATGCGGTGTTCCTCTGGGACAAGATCCTCGAGGTCGGAAAGCCCTTCGGCGCCATGCCCGTGTCGTGGGATTGCCTCGACATCGTGCGGGTCGAAGGCTCCCTGCTCTTCTTCCCCTTCGACATGCCGCACAAGGACACCACGCCCTTCGAGGTGCTGATGGACTGGTCCGTGGACCTCTCCAAGCCGGACTTCCGCGGCAAGGCCGCTCTCCTCGCCCGCAAGGGCACCGAGCGCACCCATCAGGCCGGGCTGGAGGTGCTGGTGGCGAAGGCGATCACGCCCGGCGCGAAGATCTTCAAGGATGGCGCCGAGGTGGGCGTGGTGAATTCCACCACCTACAGCCGCCACCTCATGAAGTCGCTGGCGCTGGTCTCGCTGCGGCCCGACGTCACCGCGCTCGGCACCGCGCTCACCGTGGTGGACGGGGACGAGAGCTTCGAGGCCAACGTGGTGCGCACCCCCTTCTACGATCCCATGCGGCTGCGCACGCATCCGCTGGAAGAGCGGGCCTGACGTCCGCCTGAGACGCAAACAAAAGGCCGGCCGGACGGGATCTCCCCGTCCGGCCGGCCTTTTTTGCGTTTGGAGCTGCCCTCAGAGCGGCTTGAGGCCGGCCTCGATGGCGCTGCGGCGACCTTCCAGGAAGGGCGGCAGGGCGAGGCGTTCGCCCAGATGGGCGGCGTCTTCGTCGGCGGCAAATCCCGGCCCGTCGGTGGCCAGTTCGAACAGCACGCCGTTGGGCTCGCGGAAATAGAGCGAGCGGAAGTAGAAGCGATCCACCATGCCGCTGTTGGAAATGCGCAGCTCCTTCAGCCGGCGCGCCCACTCCTCGTACTGGTCGAAGGTGGTGACGCGGAAAGCCACATGGTGCACCGCGCCCGCGCCCTGTCCGGCGGGGGAAAGGCCCGGCTCCACCTTCACATGCACTTCCGCGGCGGGGCCGCCGGCTCCCATCTCGAACACATGGATGGCGCGGCCGTCCTCGGCGGCATAGATGCGCACCTCCTTCATGCCCATCACGTGGAGGAGCACGGCGGCCGTGGGCGCGAGGTCCGGCACCGAGATCAGAATCGGCCCGAGGCCGCGGATCTGGTGCGCCTCCGGCACCGGGCTCTTCGCCCAGGGCACGCCCGGCCCCTTGCCGTCATCCACGATCAAGGCGAGGCGCTGGCCTTCGCGGTCCTCGAACGGAAGCTGGTGGCGGTCGTCGCGGGTCTCGATGCCGGCATGGGAAACGCCCGCGTCGGTGAGGCGCGCCGCCCAGTATTCCAGCGCCGCCTCATCCCGCACCCGCAGTGAGGTGCGCACGGCTGCGTGGCTGCCCCGGCGCTCGCGCGGCACCGGCCAGTCGAAGAAAGTGAGGTCGGTGCCGGGGTTGGCTTCCCCATCGGCATAGAAGAGGTGATAGGCGGATACGTCGTCCTGGTTCACCGTCTTCTTCACGAGGCGCATGCCGAGCGTCTGCGTATAGAAACGGTGGTTGTAGGGCGCATCCGCGGTGATGGCCGTGACGTGGTGAAGTCCGGTGAGCGGCCCGGTGGTCTCGGTGGTGTTTTGCATGGCGTCCTCCTCCGGCGTGCGGAGTCTGGTATCTGTCTGGTGCCAGAGATAGGGGCGCAGCCGCTTCGGGACGAGAACCACGTTCGCAATCCGGGTTTGCTAATTTGCAAGTCGATTGAATGGAATAGGGCTAGGTCGCCTCTCTCATGCAATTTGTGGTAACCGGGAGCGTGGCCGCGATGGCACCATTTCACCGGTGTTCAGCATTTCCCGCGATCGCCGTTCATCCGCCTCATTGTTTGTGCCAAGAAAGTCCTTCCATGCGGGGGGGCATGCACTTGCGAGCGGCAGATTTCGGGGGATGTGGCGCATGACGCAGCGCAATCTGGTTCTGCGCCTCGTGGCGGCTGCGACGGTGGTGATGCTCGTCGCCGGCTGCTCCGACCGCCCCGGCATCGATGCGCTCGTTCCGGTCTCCGCTCCGCTGGCTGAGGGCGCGCGCGAGCAGGTGATCCTCGTCGCCTCCACCCGCGAGCGCGATCCGCGCCCCGGCGTCTTCTTCAACGGCGAGCGCTCCGCCCAGCTCAATTTCGCGAAGATCGACCTCTCGGTGCCGCCCGCGCACAGGCCGGGTGAGATCGAGTGGCCCAAGAACGGCCTCGGCAATCCCGCCACCGACATGGTGGTGCGCGAGGCCATCTACCGCGACACCCAAGGCGAGTTTCTGCGCGACCTGAAGAGCGAGCTGGCTCGCCGGCCCGCCGGCAAGCGCAACGTCTTCATCTTCGTGCATGGCTACAACACCATGTTCTCCGAGGCGCTCTATCGCCTCGCCCAGATGGCGACGGATTCCGACGCGCCGGCCGTGCCCGTCCTCTTCACCTGGGCCTCGCGGGCGACCACCGAGGGCTACGTCTACGACAACAACAGCGCCACCGCTGCCCGCGACCAGCTGGAGGAGACCATCCGTCTCGCCTTCGGCAGCGGCGCGGATCAGGTGAGCATCCTCGCCCACTCCATGGGCAACTGGCTGACGGTGGAGGCGCTGCGCCAGATCCGCATCTCCGGCAAGACCCTGCCGGTGAACAAGATCGGCAACATCATCCTCGCCGCCCCCGACATCGACGTGGACGTGTTCAAGACCCAGCTTCGCCGCTTCGGCAAGCCGCCGAAGCCGTTCATCGTCGTCATCTCCCGCGACGACAAGGCGCTCGGCTTCTCCGACTTCCTCGCCGGCAAGAAGCCGCGCCTCGGAGAATATGCCAACGACACCGAGCTGGTGGAGCTGGGCGCCGTCGTGGTGGACATGACCGACGTGAAGGCGCTCGACAGCTTCAACCATGGCAAGTTCGCCCAGCTCGCCGAGATGGCGCCGCAGCTGCAGAGCACCATTGCCAGCGCCAATGGAACCGCGGCGTCCAACAGCGTGCAGATGCAGGGTGTGCGCATCACTGGCCTCGATCAGGCCCGCGCGGCCCAGCCGCCCGGGCCGGCACTGCCGGCCACCGCCCAGCCGGCTCCGGCGCAATAGAGCCGGGCCGGCGAGCCTTTCGCGGATGTGCCATGCCCGGCCGGCGCTTCCCTCGCGGGCGCGTTCGGTCTAAAGGCGTCGCCTCATGGCCTATTCAGTCAAGGAAATGTTCCTCACCCTGCAGGGGGAGGGGGCGCAGGCGGGGCGTGCTGCCGTCTTCTGCCGGTTCGCGGGGTGCAACCTGTGGTCCGGGCGGGAGGAGGATCGCGCCGCCGCCCAATGCCGTTTCTGCGACACCGATTTCGTCGGCATGGATGGCGAAGGCGGCGGCCGCTTCGCCAATGCCGACGCCCTGGCCGAGGCCATCGCTTCCGTGTGGGGCCACGCCGGCGCCGAGCGCCGTTTCGTCGTCTTCACCGGCGGCGAGCCTCTGCTCCAGCTCGATCCGGCGGCTATCAGGGCGGTGCATGCGCGCGGCTTCGAGATTGCGGTGGAGACCAACGGAACGGTTGCCGCTCCGGAAGGGCTCGACTGGATCTGCGTCAGCCCCAAGGCCGGCACCGAGATGAAGCAGCGCGCCGGGCAGGAGCTGAAGCTCGTCTTCCCGCAGGCCGGCCTGGACCCCGACAGCGTCGCGGGCCTCGCCTTCACCCATTTCTTCCTGCAGCCCATGGACGGGCCGGATCGCCGCGCGAACACCGATGCGGCGGTGGCCTATTGCCTCGCCAATCCGCGCTGGCGCCTGTCCGTCCAGACCCACAAGATGATCGGAATTCCATGACCACCCCTGACACCCCGGCGGCGCTGCCCGGCCGCGTGCGGATCACCCAGGGCTTCACCTTCGAGGCCGCGCACTTTCTGCCCAACGTGCCGGAAACCCACCGCTGCCGGCGCGTGCACGGCCATTCCTATCGCGTGGACCTCGCGCTGGAGGGGCCGGTGGACCCCGTGACCGGCTTCGTGGTGGACTTTTTCGATGTGGAGAACGCCTTCGGCCCGCTGCTGAAGCAGCTGGACCATTATTGCCTCAACGACGTCGAAGGGCTGGAAAATCCCACCGCCGAGATCATCGCGGCGTGGATCTGGACGCGGATGAAGCCGCTCCTGCCCACGCTCGCGTCCGTGCGGGTCTACGAGACGCCCATGTCCTACGCGGAATACGCGGAGGGCTGAGCGGGCTTCAGCCCGCGGCATCCCCCGCCTGCGCCTTCTTCACGAAGGTCGCGAAGGCGGCAAGCTGCTTCTTCACGAAGTCCAGCGTGCCCTGGTCAGTTACGATGCCGTCGGCGATCTTGGTGTGGGTCTGGGCGACCATCACCTCCGGTACGTTCATGACGTGGGCGTTGAGCGCCACCAGCACCTGCCGCAGGTGATATTGCGCGCGCCCGCCGCCCATGGTGCTGGGCGAGGCCGACATGATGAGGGTGGGCTTGCCGGCGAGCGGCTGCGGCTTCAGGCGCGAGAGCCAGTCGATCGCATTCTTGAGGCCGCCCGGAACCGAGTAATTGTATTCCGGCGTGACGATCACCAGCGCATCCGCCGCCGCGACCTTGGCGCCCATGGCCGTCACCGGGGCCGGGAAGCCTTCCGCCTCGATGTCCCCGTCATAGATGGGGAATTCCGCGATGGAGGGCAGAATCGTGAGCGTCGTCCCCTCCGGCGCGATGCCGGCCAGTGCGCGGGCGAGAGCGGCATTGAGGGACCCCTTGCGAACGCTGCCGACAAGCACGACCCAGTTCATCGCCATTCTCCCGCTGCCCGCCATGGGCTCGCCGGGGATAATGGCGCAAAACCGGGAAGGTTGCGTGGGCCCAGGTGAAAACCACTGGTGAAAATCAGCCGATCCGCACCATGTGGTTGTCGTAGCGCGGCCCGCCGGTGCGCCGCGCGGTGATGGCGACGCCCTCGGGCGCGGCCTTCACCACGATCACTTCCCCATAGCCGGACGCGGCGATGAAGGTGCCCGTCTCCGCACCGGCCGCGAGGCCGCAGCCATCGGTGAGGGGCACCGCGCCGATATAGCGGCCGTCCGCCTGCCAGATGGCGACCTGGTTTCCGCGCGGGGTGGCGCAGGCGACGAAGCGGCCGGACGGGTCATAGGCCACCGAGCCCACATATCCCCGCAGCGCCCGCCACGCCTCGTCTGGCGCATCGAAGGGCGTGAGCGCGCCATCGGCGGCGATGCGGAAGAGGAGGGGGCGGGCCTCGCCGTCCTTCAAGAGGTCCTGCGCCGCCACCACCGTGCCGCCATTGCCGTCGCGGGCGAGGTGGCGGAGCGACAGGCTGGCGAGGTCGGCGGAGAGCTTGCCTTCGCCGCGCACGGCGCCGGTTGCGGGATCGACGAGGGTGACGCCGGAGCCCGTCACCTCGGCGTCGCGCGCCTCCGGCGTGTTGGGCTCGATGCCGCCGTTGGCGATGACCAGGGCAGCGCCCGAGCGCATCAGATCGTGCGGGCCGTCGCCGCCGCTCCCCCATTCGTCACGGATGGCAAAGCCGCCGTCCACCGCCCGCACGGCCACGACGCCCCGGCCCATGGCGCGAACGCCGTCCGCGGGATGCTCGATCTCGTTGGTCAGGAGCAGCCGGCCGTCCGCCGTGAAGCGGCCATGGCCGGAAAAGACGCGGCCTTCGCCCGGCCCGAAGCGCGCGACGACGCCGCCCTTGCGCCGGTCGAACACGAGTGCGATGCGCCCCGGCCGCCGCCCCACCGCCACTGCGAGCGGCCCGACGGGGCTCGCCTCGATGCCATGCAGCCGGGCGTCGGAGGGGGCCTCCGGTGTGGCCGCGAAGCTGGTGTCGAGGCCGACTGCGGCGAATCCCTCGCCTACGCCCGCCGTCGCCAGCCAGCCCTCGTCCAGTTCGGCGGCGCGCAGGCCGCCCTGCAAGGCGGAGGCTGCGAGAAGCGCGGCTCCGCCGAGCAGCAGGCCGCGCCGGCCGATGAGCGGGGCGTGGTCGAGGCGGGCGCGCATGTCCGTCGCCATGGCCTCAGTCGCCATCGAGGGCGTTGAAGCCCAGCGAGATGCCGAAATAGGAAGCGATGGGTTTGTAGACGGCGAGCTGCGCCGCCTTGAAGGTCTTGATGGTCGCGTGGATGCCCTGCGCGCCCGATGCGGTGGCGGCTGCGGCGCCGATATCGGCAGGCAGCTTGTCGGCGGCAGCATCGGCGGCGGTGGCGGCCTTGTTGACCACGAATTGCGGCCGGCTCGGCATCTGCGTGCCCACGGCGACGAGGAGGGCGTCGGCGCTGTGGATCATGTTCGCGGCGACGCGGCCGGAGCGGCCGGAGCGCCAGCTGTCGGCGACCGTCGGCTTCGCATCGGCAGGGCTGGCGCCGAGCACGGGCAGCAGCTTGGTGTCGGTCACGCGCTGGTAGGCGCCGGACAGGTCGGTGAGGATCATGCCGGGCAGGGCGCCCACATCCGGGAACAGGGCGGGATCGCCCTTGCCGGAGACGATGGCGCCCAGCGCGCCGGTGGATTTGTCGCCCCACGCGGTGCGGATTTCGCCGGTGATGGTGGCGAGGTTGTTGGCGATGGCGGTGCCGAGCGCGCAGCGCCGCGCCGCCTCGGGGCCTGCGACCAGCGCCTCGGCGGCGCCCTCCTCGTAAAGCAGCCGCTCCAGCGCCGGCAGGCCCTGCACCGCGGCACTCGACTGCATGAAGCGCTCCGGCGCGAGGCGGGCGGGATCGCTGTCGGCGATGATCTCGGACAGCCCGCGGCTGATGCCGTTGCGCCGGTCCGGGAAGAAGGAGATGCGGTCGGCCCGGAGCGACAGGGTGATGGGGCCGAAGGTGACGAACTCCACCGCGTTCCACGCATCCGCCGCCTTGCCATAGGCCTCCTTCAGCGGCGCCACGCCGGCCGCCGAGGGGGCGGGGCAGAAGGCGGCCCACGCCTTCGCCTGCGCGGCGGTGGCAGCAACCAGCGCATCGTAGCGCGGCAAGAGCCAGCCCTCGATGAGCGGCAGGGGATCGAGCTTCGGATCGGCCGCGGCGGCCGGGCCTGTCCCAAGGGCGAGCGCGGCCGCGAGTGCTGCGCCAGCAAGGCGGAGGGAATAACGGCGCGTGGCTTCAATCATGACGTCGATCCGCAATATCAGGCCCACACCGGCTGCGGCCGGCAAAAATCACAGGGAAGAAACGTACCGCACCAGCGCCGCCCTGTCCTTGGGCGGAAGCGCGCCGAAGCGCCGCTGTGCGGTGGCCGCCTCGCCGCCGTGCCAGGCAATCGCCTCCTCCACCGTCCGCGCGCGGCCATCGTGCAGCAGGCCGGTGTTGGCGGCGCGCGCATCGGAGAGGCCGGCGAGGGGCGCGGTGCGCCATTGCGAGGCCCCCACACCGGGCTCCGGCATGGTATCGCCGAGGTCCGGCCCCATCTCGTGCAGCAGAAGATCGGTGTACATGCGCGCTTCGCCGTCGGCAGTGGGCAAGGACGGCCGGTGGCACTGGGCGCAGCCGGTGGAGGCGAACAGCGCCGCGCCACGCTTGGCCTCGGCCCTGGGCATGTCTTCCGGTTCGGGCTGGGGCAGGGAGGCCACATAGGCCACCACCCGGTCGAGCACCGCCGAGCCGATTTCCAGTTCGTCGTCCGCATCCCCGGAGGTGGCATTGGCATTGCCGTGGAGGGCCTGCCGGCAGGCGGTCTGGGTGGGCGTGCAATCGCCCCACGGCTCGGGATGGAAGCGGTTGGAGAGGCCGAGATCGAGGAAGAAGGCTTCCGCCGACTGGCCGGCGAGGGTCGGCTGCGAGGCCTTCCAGCCGAAGCGGCCGATGGCTGTGCTGCCGTCGGCCTGCGCCACACGCCGCGCCATGCCCTTCACGCCGTCTTTGCCCTTCGCCTGCTCCCGCTCCACCGCGAGGATGGCGGCATCAGGCACGGCGGCGAGCGCCCCGCGGCCCTTGAGGTCCGGCCCCACGCGGAGAGACAGGCCGCTCGCGGGATCAAGCGGTCCGTAGCCCAGCGCCTCGGGATGGGGCTTGCGGGCGATGCGGCCGTCCGGCAGCGGTGTGTCGGTGACGCCGATCATGCCCTCGCTTGGGATGCCGGGCACCGCATCGATCTGGAACCGGCGGCCATAGACGGGATCGCCGCTGCCGTCCGGCCGTCCGATCATCAGCACGAAGCCGCGCTCCGCCGTGCCGTTCTCCAGACGCGCGGGGGCGCGGCGGTCGGCGGGATGGCAGGTGGCGCAGGAGCGGGCGTCGAACAGCGGGCCGAGGCCGTCATCGCCACGGGTCGAGGCGGGGGCAGGCACCCAGGGGCGCTTGAACAGGGCCTTGCCGATGGCGAGGTCCAGCTTGTCCAGGGTCTCGGCGGCAGCGGGCGTCGCGGAGAGGGCGGCAAGCAACGCGAGGAGAAGACGCACGCGCATCCTCACACCACCCTGATCCAGCCCATGAGGCCGGAATCCATGTGCTCCAGGATGTGGCAGTGGAACACCCAGTCGCCGCTGGTGGCGCGGAAGGCGATCTCCACCGTCTCGTTGGGCTCGGTCATGACCGTATCGGCAAGATAGGGCGGGATGTCCTTCTTCTTGGAGGAGGACAGCACGCGGAAGACGTGCCCATGCAGATGCATGGGGTGGACGTGCTTGGTGACGTTGGTGATGGAGACGATGTAGCTCGCCCCGTCCTTCAGCGTCGCCAGCGGCGGCGGCAGGCGCAGGTCCGCGCCGGCGCCCCAGGAATTGCGGTTGATGGCCCAGAAGGTCTTGCTGCCGACGCAGGCTGAGGCAATCAGCGCCTTGGCCAGCGGATCGTCCGGCGGCAGGGGATCGCCGCTCACGATGGGGCCGGCGGCGGTCTGCACCAGATAATCGATGCGGTTCGCGTGCTTCACGTCCGGCAGCGGCACCTTGGCGGGGGGCAGCGCCTTGGGGCGGAAGGCGGTCTTCTTCCGGCCCTTGTCCACGCCGACCAGCGTGGTGAGCAGATAGGGCTCGGCGGTGCGGTAGTCGTAGACCTTCACCTCCTCGCCGGGGCCGGGCATGCGCACATGCACGTCGATACGCATGGCCGGGCCCATGCGCCAGATCTCGTTCGGCAGCTTGGAGAAGGGGAGGGGCGTCAGGGCCTGACCGTCGATGGCGATGATGGCCGCGTCTTCCGTCTCGCAGCCGAAATCGATGGTGCGGGTGGAATCGGCGACGATCACCCTGAGCCGCACGTCGCCATAGGCCGGCGCCTCGACGCGGGGCGGCACGATGGAGCCGTTGGTGGCGCGCACCGTGCCGAAGGTGCCGGCGGTGGAGGCGCCCTCGTCGGTGAACATCTCCAGCCAGCGGCCGTCCTTTTCGTCCAGCCGCCAGTCCTTGACCACGATGAAGTGCTCGGCATCGAAGCCGAGCTTCGCCTCGGCGGGATCATCCACCACCAGCAGGCCGACGAGGCCGCGACCGACCTGGCCCGTCTCGTCGCAATGGGGATGGAAGAAATAGAAGCCGGGATCGGGCAGAGGCACATTGTAGGTGAATGTGCTGCCCGCGGGGATCGGCGCCTGGGTGATGGGCGAGACGCCATCCGAGAGATAGGGCACGCGCACGCCGTGCCAGTGGACGGTGGTGAGGTCCGGCAGGCGGTTCTCGAAATCCACCATCAGCCGTGTGCCCACCGGCGCGCGCAGGGTGAGGAAGGGCGTGCCGTTATAGGCGCAGAAATCCTTCGTCACCGGCTTGCCCGGCCCGAGCAGCGGCATTTCCATTTCCGCCGCCGAGAGGGCGAGCCGGCGCACCGGCGCGCTCTTCGGCAGGGTGTCCACGGAGGCCGGCACGCGGCCGAGGGCGGAGGGGGCGAACCCCACCGCCCCCGCAGCCGCTGCGCCGGCCAGCAGCGCCCGACGCGAGATCATCGCGTCCGTCCCATCGTCATGGTCTCACTTCTTCTTCACGTTCTTCGGGTCGTCCAGGCTCTTGGAGCCTTCCATCTTGATCTGGAGCTTGAGGGCCGAGACGCCGCGCTCGATGGCGTGGGCCTGGGCCACGAGGGCATCCACGCCGTCCTGGATCAGCTTGGCGCCCTTGGTGTTCCCCTCTTCCAGCATCTTGTCGTAGGTGATCTCTCCGGAATCCGCCACGTCCTTCAGCGCCTTGAGGGCGGCGAGGGCGGCGTCGGACTTGGCGTCGATCTCGTCGGCGATCTTCGGGTCGGCGGCGCGGATGAGGTCGGCGACCGAGGGGCCGGTGACCTTGGAGCCGTCCGGCTTCACGAAGGTGCCGTAATAGACGTCGCGGATGCCCACTTCGTCGTAATAGTGCGCGTTCTGGGTGTTGTTGGAGAAGCAGTCGTGCGCCTCCTCCGGATCATGGAGGATGAGGCCGAGCTTCATGCGCTCGCCGGCGAGCTCGCCGTAGGAGAGAGAGCCGAGGCCGGTGAAGATGGTGGCAAGGCCGGCCTTGTCGTTCTTCTTGATGAGCGCGGCGCGGGCCTTGCCCTTGGCGCCCCACAGGCCGGTCATCTCGTCGAGATCGGCGACCAGCGTCTGGGTGGCGACCTTGAGATACTCGCCGCGACGGTCGCAGTTGCCGTTGGTGCAGTTCTTCAGGTCATAGTCGGTGTAGGGGCGCTGGCCCTGGCTGGGCGTCGCATTGTGGAGGTTCTGGCCCCACAGCAGGAATTCGATGGCGTGCCAGCCGGAGCCCACGTTCGCCTCGACGCCGCCTGCCGAATTCAGCTCGTGCAGCAGCTTGGGCGTGATCTTGGTGACGTCCACCGTCTTCTTGCCGATGCGGATGGACTTCGAGGCGATCACATTGGCGGTGTAGAGCGGGTTCTCGTCGGACTTCTCGCCGTAGCTCTTCTTGTCCACGTAATCGATGAGTCCTTCGTCGAGCGGCCAGGCGTTCACATTGCCTTCCCACTCGTCGACGATCTTGTTGCCGAAGCGGAAGGCCTCGGTCTGCTGGTAGTAGACGCGGGCCGCCTTCCACGCATCGCGCGCCTTGCCGAGACTGTCGGCGCTGGGGGCGGCGAGGAAGGCGTCGATGGCCTTCTGCATGTCCTTGGCCGTGGCGGCGGACGAGCCGTACATCACCTCGGCGAGGTCGGCGTAGTGGACAATCACATCACGCGGCTTCGGCGCATCCGCGAGCACGGGGCTCGCGAATGCTGCGACTGACGCGATGACGGCGCCGAGAAAATGCGCGCGCATCGACCTTCTCTCCTTGAAATTCGAAAACCGGAACCGGGGCCATTGCCCCATCGCGGCGGAGAGTATGAGCCGGGCCGATGGCGGGCAAGCGCTTGAGACAATAATGGAATTGTTCCATGTCCAGAGTGCGGGGGCTCGACTTGTCTCTCCCAAGTCAAAGCGACGCACCCCTTAGTAGAAGACGTTACGTCACTCTATATCCGTGCCTCGCCGGGCCGTTTCGTCGCGCCCGGCTGCAAACGCTGGACACGGCGGGGTCGCGGGCCGGATGCCGACGCCCTTGAACTATAGTCTCAATGGCCACCGAGCGAGCGCGCAGCTTTTCATTTGAACAATTCCAAACCTCTGCCGTTGCGGTGACAGGGCCTGCCGGCGGGTGATAAGGTTTCGTCATATTCAATTGGTTTTCGTCCCGACGGCGATCTCTCCCGAAGGGCGAAGGCCACGAGGGCAGCGTTTATGCCCGCTCGTGCGTGCCGGCAGCGGCCGTCGGGGACAAAAAGGACAGGCCGCGATGATTGCCGCGCTTCTGATCGTTTTTCGTGAAGTCCTCGAGGCCGGCATCGTCACCGGCGTGGTGCTCGCCGCCTCCGAGGGCATTCGCCATCGCGGCCTGTGGATCAGCCTCGGCATTCTCGGCGGCATCGCCGGCTCTGCGGTCCTCGCCCTCTTCGCCGATACCATCGCCTCCACCTTCGACGGCTCGGGCCAGGACATCCTGAATGCCGCCATCCTCTCCGTCGCGGTGGTCATGCTGGTGTGGACGGTCGTCTGGATGGCGAGCCACGGCAAGCACATGGTCATGGAGATGCGGGAGGTCGGCCGCGAGGTGAAGGAGGGGCGCAAGCCGCTCGCCGCGCTGGCCATCGTCGTCGGCATGGCCGTGCTGCGCGAGGGCGTGGAGATCGTGCTCTTCCTCTATGGCATCGCCAGCACGGGCGCCGATTCGCCCGGTGCGATCGTGCTCGGCGGTCTCGGCGGTCTGGCGGCGGGTGCTGCCCTCTCGCTGCTGCTCTATCGCGGCCTCGTGGCCATCCCGCTCAAGCATCTGTTCAAGGTCACGTCCGTCCTCATCACGCTTCTCGCCGCCGGCCTTGCCGCGCAGGTGGTGGGCATCCTGCAGGATTCCGGCTTCATCCAGTCGCTGGCGGAGCCGGTGTGGAATTCGAGCTGGCTGCTGGCGGACGACAGCGCGCTGGGCCGCGTGCTGCGCACGCTTATCGGCTACCGCGCCGAGCCCACGGGCATGCAGGTGATCGCCTATGTGGCGACGGTGGCGGTCATCCTCGGCCTGTCGGCCATCGTCAACGGCCGCCTCGCTTCGGCTCCGCGCCGGCAGAGCACCGGCCGCTCGGCCGGTGGCCACGTTTCCCGCGCCTGAGTGCTCGACGCACTTTCCGGTGCCCGCCGGCGTTTCCGCGGTCTCCGGCTTCCGGTATGCTGACGCGCGATGTTCCGGGCTCCGGGACACGCGGCGCAGGCGGAACGCCGGGCGGCATCCGAGGAGAAGCACATGAGCGGCGGAACGAGCAGCAAGGAAAGCCGCGCCAAGGCCGGACAGGGCCGTGACGGCACCCGCCTGTTCCTGCGCGTGGACTTCGCCGACGGCCGGCGCCTCGGACCGGGCAAGATCAAGCTGCTGGAGGCGATCCGCGAACACCGCTCCATCCTCGCCGCCGCCAAGGCCATCGGCATGAGCTATCGCCGCGCCTGGCTGCTGGTGGATGAGCTGGACCGCATGTTCGAGCAACGCGTGATCGTCACGTTCCCGGGCCGGCGTGGCGCGGGCACCGAGGTGACGGCCTTCGGCGAGCGGGTGATCGCGCTCTATCGCGCCATGGAGCGGCAGGCGGCGAAGGCCACCAGCGGGGCGCTGGACGAGCTCACGTCCGCCCTTGCGGCGGATTACCACCCGAAATCAGACGCAGAGCCGGGGGATCCTGAGGCGGATTCGCCGCTGGCCGGGCCGGCCGTGAAGCAGGCGGGCTGACGATCTCCGCGCCCGGTGAGTGGAAGCCCGCCGGCCGGCTGTCCACCGTCACCGCCTTGATCATCGCCCACACCTGCATGCCGGGCTCAAGGCCAAGGCGCAGCACGCTTTCCTGCGTCACCAGCGAGCTGAGGCGGCCGGCGGACAGCGCCAGTTCCACCTCGGAGAACGGGCCTTCCGCCCGCGTGATGGCGGAGATGGTGCCGGAAATCCGGTTCGTCACCGACACGTCCATGGGCCGCGACAGGGACAGGGACACGTCGCGCGAGCGGATGCGCGCCCGCGCCGGTGCCCCCACCGGGCGGCCCACCAGCGGGACCCGCAATTCACCATCGGCGAACGAGACGGTGGAGAGGCCGAGGTCGGGGTCGTGCGCCGTCACCGTGCAGTCGAGGATGGTGCCGATGTCGAAGCGGCCGATCACCGGCAGCAGCTCGGGCCGCGACAGCACGTCGGCGAGGGGGCCGCAGGCGATGACCTTGCCATCCGAAAGCGCCGCCACCGCGTCCGCGAGGCGCAGCACCTCCTCGATGGAGTGGCTGACATAGAGGATGGGCAGGTTCAGCTCGTCCCTCAGTCGCTCCAGATAAGGCAGGATCTCGCCCTTGCGCATCTCGTCCAACGAGGCGAGGGGCTCGTCCATCAGCAGCAGGCGGGGCTGGGAGAGCAGCGCGCGGCCGATGGCGATGCGCTGCTTCTCGCCGCCGGAGAGGGTGTGCGGCCGGCGCTTCAGCAGGTGGCCGACGCCCAGCATCTCCACCACGGCATCGAACTGGATGGTGCGCGGCCGCCGGGTGCGGCGCTCGCCGTAGCGCAGGTTGTTCTCGATGGTCATGTGCGGGAACAGCCGCGCGTCCTGGAACACGTAGCCGACCGCGCGCTGCTCCATGGGCAGGTTGATGCCCGCCTGCCTGTCGTAGAACACCGTATCGCCGACGCGGATGTGCCCGCTGTCCGGCGTGAGCGAGCCGGCGACCAGCTGGATCACCGTGGTCTTGCCGCAGCCGGAGCGGCCGAACAGGGCCGTCACGCCCCTCTCGGGTGCCCGGAGATCCGCCTTTAGGTGAAAGCCGGTGGAGCGGGCGAGGGAAACGTCGATCTCGATCATATCTGGCCCAGCGCCACGCGGATGCGCTTGTCCGCCATCTCCGCCAGCATGAGGGAGCCGAGGGCGAGGATCACCGAGACCACGGTGAGGCGCAGGGCCATGGCGTCGCCGTCGGGCATGTGGGTGGCGCTGTAGATGGCGAGCGGGATGGTCCGCGTCTGGCCTTCCACATTGGAGACGAAGGTGATGGTGGCGCCGAACTCGCCCAGCGCCGAGGCGAGCGAGATGAGGCAGCCGGAGAGCACGCCGGGCATCATCAGCGGCAAGGTCACGGTGAAGAAGGCATCGAGCCTGCTGGCGCCCAGCGTCCGCGCCGCCGTCTCGATGCCCTTGTCGATGCCGCCGATGGCGAGGCGGATGGCGTTGACCGTGAGCGGGAAGCTCACCACCGCCGCCGCCACGGTGGCGCCAGCGGTGGAGAAGATCAGCGAGATGCCGAACCACTCGTGGAGATACTGGCCGAGATAGCCGCGATTGCCGAGGACGATGAGCAGCAGATAGCCCACCACCACCTTGGGCAGAACGAGGGGCAAATGGACGATGCCGTCGAAGATGCCCTTGCCGGGGAATTCGAACCGGGCGAGCACCCAGCCAATGAGAATGGCCGGCGGCAGGCTGCAAAGGGTGGCCCAGAAGGCCACCTCCAGGCTCAGCCGCACGGCCGTCCATTCTTCGGGAGTGAGCAACATCTCGAACAAATCCGCCTGCGAAAAGGCCTCGCCTCGCTCCAGATCAGGCTCGGTCTTTTGCCCCCAATAAGCAATTCCCGTTCCGCTGCGCGCTGCCCCGCGCCGGGCGGATCAGTTCACCGAGAAGCCGTACTTCTTGAAGATGGCCTTGGCCTCGGGGCTCTGGATGAAGGCGAAGAAGGCCTTGGCGGCGGGGGTGTCCTGCCCCTTCACGAGGGCGAAGGGGTAATCGACGGGCGGATAGCTGTCGGCCGGGAAGGTCGCGACCACCTTCACATTCTTGGCGATGGCGGCATCGGTGGCATAGACGACGCCGTAGGGCACCTCGCCGCGCTCCACCAGCGCCAGCGCCGCGCGCACGCTCTCGGCGCCGACGATGCGGGGGGCGATCTTGTCCCACAGGCCGAGATTGGTGAAGGCCTGCTTGGTGTACACGCCCACCGGCACGCTGTCGGTGAGGCCGGTGGCGATGCGGCCGTTGGGGCCGAGGAGGGCGTCCACATCGAGGCTCTTGGAGATGGTCACCGGCTTTGCCTTGTCGGCGGGGGCGACCAGCACCAGCTCGTTGCCGAGCAGCTTCACGCGGGTGGCGGGCAGGGTCAGGCCCTTGCCGTCGGTATAGTCCATCCACTTCAAGTCGGCGGAGGCGAAGATGTTGGCGGGCGCGCCGGCCTCCATCTGCTTGGCCAGCGCCGAGGAGGCGGCGAAGGAGAACTTGATGGCATCCTTGCTGCCCTTGGTCTCATAGGCCTTGGCGATGTCCTGCATCGCGTTGGTGAGGCTCGCGGCGGCGAACACGGTCACGGTCTCCTGCGCGGCCGCGGGCAGCGGCGCGGCGGCAAACGCCGAGAGGACGAGACCAACGATCAGGCGGCGGGAGGCAAGGAAGGAGGCGGGAAATCCGGACATGGCAATGGCACCTCGGCAATGGGCCTGTGATATGTCCATCGATATACAGGATGCCGCTGCGAGACAATAGGCTCTCCCCTTCCGAAGGGGCACCTACGGGCAGGAAGCGGTTCAGGATACCGCCAAGGCTCTGGCGTGGGATCGTCTTTGCTGCAGTGCGGCATGAAGCCGCGCACAGGCGTGGCGCGCTCAGAGCCCCATCAGCTTCAGCGCGGCGGCGCCGGGTGCGAGCATGGCGAAGGCCCACAGGCCGGCGCTCGCGACGTTGGCCACCTGGAAGTGGGTCTGGCGCATGGCCAGCACGCCGGCGATCAGCGGCACCACGGCGCGCAGGGGGCCGAAGAAGCGGCCGATGGCGACACCCCATATGCCGAAGCGCTGGAAGAAGTCCTCGGCGCGGGCCACGAGGTCCGGCCGGCGCGAGAGCGGCCAGAAGTCCTTCGCACGCTCCTTGTAGTGGAAGCCGAACCAGTAGGAGACCGCGTCGCCCAGCGCCGCGCCTGCGGCGGCGGCGAGCCAGATGGGGAAGAAGTGCAGCCCCGCCGCCTCGATCAGCGCGCCGATGGCGAGCAGCAGAACGGTGGCGGGAATGAAGAAGGAGATCAGCGCCAGCGATTCCCCGAAGGCGAGCCCGAACACCACGGCCGGCGCGAGGTAATGGTGCTGCTCGACGAAGGCGGTGGTGGTGGCGACGATGGCGGACAGATCGAACATGTCTTCTCCTGCCGCAAGGATCGGTGTCGCGGCCCCCGGGCCCAAGGCCCCGCCGCATTCTACTCCCGCGGCGCCTGCTGGTTCCTTACCTTCTGGACGCACATTCGGGCGAAATGGCGCCACGGGGCGCATCCGGAAGCCGACAAAGCTGCGCCTGCCCAACCATTCGCCTTGAAATCGTCACGGGTCTCGTCCATATGCGGTGCATCGCGCCGATGGAGGCAGTTGCTTTCCTCCCCTTAGCGCGCTCGGGCCGCGTAGCGGAGACCGCTGGAGCTTCGATCTGGACGACGCCGTGACATGGCGTTTCGTCGGTGAGGCATCGCAAGCGGCTTTGCCCGATATCATCTTTTGCCCTGGACACCCCTGGCCACGCGGGATGTCGAAATCCCGCGAGCCGCGCCGCGCCCAAAAGGCTGCGCCGGTGCCGCTCGCATATGAAAGTCAGAGCTTGACCTCTTTTTCGAGCCTCGGCCTTGCCGAGCCCATCGTTCGCGCCCTTACCGAAGCGAATCACGTCACTCCCACCCCCATCCAGGCTGAAGCCATCCCGCAGGTCCTCAACGGCCGCGACCTGATCGGCATCGCCCAGACCGGCACCGGCAAGACCGCTGCCTTCGCCCTTCCCATCCTCGATCGCCTCGTGCGCCATCCCCGCCGTCCGGACCCCAAGTCCGTCCGTGCGCTGGTGCTCTCGCCGACCCGCGAATTGTCCGGCCAGATCGTCGACAATTTCGAGAAGTTCGGCCGCCACGCCAACATCTCGGTCACGCTCGCCATCGGCGGCGTGCCCATGGGCCGGCAGATCCGGGCCCTTGCCCGCGGCGTTGACGTGCTCGTGGCCACCCCCGGCCGGCTCATGGACCTCGTGGAAAACCACGCGGTGAAGCTGGATCAGGTCGAGGTGCTCGTCCTCGACGAGGCCGACCAGATGCTGGACATGGGCTTCGTCCATGCCATCCGCGCCATCGTGCGCCGGCTGCCGCACAAGCGGCACTCGCTGTTCTTCTCCGCCACCATGCCCCCGGCCATCGCCGAGCTGGCGGGCGGCATGCTGCATGATCCGGTGCGCGTCGCCGTCACCCCGGTGGCCAAGACCGCCGACCGGGTGGAGCAGCGCGTCATCCACGTGGACAAGCCCAACAAGGGCCAGCTCCTCGCCGAGGTGCTGTCCACCGAGGATATCGACCGCGCCCTCGTCTTCGCCCGCACCAAGCACGGCGCGGACAAGGTAGTGCGCGTGCTCGCCAAGTGCGGCATCGCCGCCGAGGCGATCCACGGCAACAAGTCGCAGAACCAGCGCGACCGCGTGCTCCTCGCCTTCCGCGAAGGCAAGATCCGCACCCTGATCGCCACCGACATTGCAGCCCGCGGCATCGACGTGACCGGCGTCAGCCACGTCATCAATTACGACCTGCCCAACGTGCCCGAAAGCTACGTACACCGCATCGGCCGCACCGCGCGCGCCGGCCGCGAGGGCATCGCCATCTCCTTCTGCGATCACGAGGAGAGGGCGTATCTCAAGTCCATCGAGCGGCTCATCAAGCTGCAGATCCCGGCCACCGACCGTCGCGGCGCAGGCATGCGCTTCAACATTCCCGATGCGCCGCCGATCGAGCTCGAGGAGCGTGACGAGACCGCCGAGCGCAACGATTTCATCGGTGGTCGCGGCGGCCGTCCCGGCCAGCGTGGCCCGCAGCGTTCGCGGGGGCCGCGTCCCGAAGGCCGTGAAGGTGGGCGTGGCCAGGGCCAGCGCGCCGAAGGCCGCGAGCAGCGTGAGCCGCGCGGTGAGCGTCCGGCCGGCGAAGGCCGTCCGGCCCGTGCCGCCCAGCCGCGTGCCGAGCGTGCCGCCGAGGGTCATCGCAATGGCCAGGGTGCCGGCAACGGCGCCGGCCGTCGCGACGGCCAGAACCGCAGCGGTGAAGGCCGTGGCGCGCGTCCCCAGGGCGAAGGCCGTGGCGGCGAGCGGGCGGGCGATCGTGGCGGTGAGCGTGGTTCGCGTCCCGGCAACGATCTTGGCGGCCTTGGCTTCATGAAGGCGGTGTCCAACCGGGGCGAGCGTCCTGCGGGCCGCCCTGCCGGTGCCAAGCGGCCTGTGAACTGAGCATCCGCTCGCGCGTCACACTGCGTTGAACAGGACACGCCGGGCCTTTTTCCCGGGCCGGCGTATCCCACCTATGGGAAATCGGGCGATTTTGTGAGATAAGCCCGCCAAATTCGTCCCGCGGCGCGGGACAGCTGGAGACGACTATATGGCGAAGGAAGAACTGCTGGAGTTCGAGGGGACTGTGACCGAAGTGCTGCCGGACGGCAATTTCCGGGTCCGGCTCGACAACGACCACCAGATCCTGGCCTATGCGGCCGGCAAGATGAAGAAGAACCGCATCCGCACCATCGAGGGCGACCGTGTGGTGGTGGAGATGTCGCCTTACGATCTCGATCGCGGCCGGATCAACTTCCGCCACAAGGCCGAGGGCAACGCCCCGCCGCCCGGCGCACGCCGTCAGCAGAATTTCCGCCGCCGCTGATCCCTCGGGATCGCGGACAGGGCATTCGGCGCCGGCCGGGGAAATCCCCGCGCCGGCTTTTGGCGTTTGACGTAGCGCAGCCGCTGGCTAGGCCCTGCCGTCCGCCTTGATGAGATCGGCCGCCTTCTCCGCCACCATCATCACCGCCGCCGCCGTGTTGGCGGAGACCAGCGTCGGCATCACCGAGGCGTCCACCACGCGCAGGCCGGAAAGGCCGACGACGCGCAGATGCGGGTCCACCACCGCCTGCGGCCCGGTGCCCATGCTGCAGGTGCCGACGGGATGGTAGATGGTCTGCCCGGTGCGGCGGGCGAACTCCACGAAGTCGGCGTCGCTCCGGCAGTCCGGCCCGGGGTTCATCTCGAAGGCGCGGTAAGGGTCCATGGCCGTCTGCCCGACGATGTCGCGGGCGATCCGCATGCCGGCGGCAAGGCAGGCACGGTCTTCCTCCACGGCGAGGAAGTTGGGCCGGATGGCCGGCGGCGTCAGCGGGTCGGCGCTCTTCGCATGGATCGAGCCCACCGAGTGGGGCCGCAACTGGGTGACGCCGATGGTCATGCCCGGCAGATGGTCCAGCGACCGGTCGGCGGCGTTGGCGTAGCTCGCGTGCATGAAGAAGTACTGGACATCCGGCCCGGCCAGCCCCGGCCGCGTCTTCACGAAGCCATGGGCGAGGCCCGTGCCCAGCGTGAGGATGCCCTTGCGGGTGAGGAAATACTGCGCCACCGCCTTGGCGAGGGCGATGCCGCGCGTCTGCTCGTTGAGGGTGATGGGCTCCTTCACCCGCCAGTTCATGCGGGTGGCGAAATGGTCCTGATAATTGTTGCCGACGCCCGGCAGCGCATGGACCACGGGGATGCCCGCCGCCTTCAGCACGTCCGGATGGCCGATGCCGGAGAGTTCCATCAGATGGGGTGACTGCACCGCGCCGGCGGTGAGCAGCACCTCGCCGGCCGTGAACGCCGTCTCTTCCTTCCCATCCCGCCGATACACCACGCCGGTCACCCGCCGCCCGTCGAGCGCGAGGCGCAGGGCCTGCGCGTGGGTGACGACCTTGAGGTTGGGGCGGGAGAGGGCAGGGCGCAGATAGCCGTCCACCACGGTCCAGCGCCGGCCGCCGCGCTGGTTCACCTGATAATAGCCGAAGCCTTCCTGATCCTTCCCGTTGTAATCGGGATTGCGGGGAAAGCCGGCCTCCTCGGCCGCCGAGAGGAAGGCCTCGGAGAGCACCGGCCGCTCGGTCACGCGCACGATGCTGATGGGACCGTCCGTGCCGCGCACGCTGGGGTCTGCATCCGGCTCGTCGAAGCGCTCGAACTTCTTGAAATAGGGCAGGACGTCGTCATAGCCCCAGCCGGTGGCGCCGCGCTGGGCCCAGCCGTCGAAATCCTGCTTCTGCCCGCGCACGAAGATCATGCCGTTGATGAGCGTCGAGCCGCCGAGTCCCTTGCCGCGCGGCACCACGATGGGGCGGTTATAGGTGTTGGGCTCCGGCTCGGTGTTGAAGCGCCAGTTGAAGGCGCGGCCCGACAGGAGCTTGGAGAAGCCGGCCGGGATGGGCACCCAGAAGCCCTTGTCGGTGCCGCCGGCTTCCAGCAGCAGCACGCGCCGGCGCGGGTCTTCCGAGAGCCGGGCGGCGAGGATGCACCCAGCGGTGCCGCCGCCCACCACGATGTAATCGAAACTGTCCATCGTTCTGAACCCGATCGAATTAGCGGGCGGCGCCGGGCATTCCCGGCAGCGGCATGCCCTTCGCGGCCATGGTGACGGCCAGGCCCGCGATGACCTCTTCCTTGCCGGCGAAGGCGGCGCGCTCCAGCACCTTGGAGATGGTGGGCGAGGCGATCTTGCCGGTCACGCGCTGCACCGGCTGGTCCAGCCAGTCGAGATAGCGGCGCTGGATCTCGTCAGCGAGGAAGCCGCCATAGGAGGTGGAGAGGGAGCCCTGCTCCACGATGAGCACGTTGTTGGTCTTCATGATGCTCTCGCCGATGGTGTCCCAGTCGAGCCCGGCGCGGTCGAGGGACCTGAGGTCGATGATCTCGGCGTCGAGCCCCAGCTCTTCCACCGCCTCGCGGCTGCGGTGGACCATGGCGGAATAGGTGAGGATGGTGAGTTCGGCCCCGGGCCGCACCACCTTCGCCTTGCCGAAGGGGATGATGTAGTCGAGGTCGCCGTCGGGAATGGCGCCGGAGGTCTGGTAGAGGTCCACATGCTCGATCACGAGCACCGGGTCCTCGCAGGTCAGTGCGGCATTCATCAGGCCCACGTAATCGAACGGGGTAGAGGGCGCGACGATGCGCCAGCCGGGGGAGGTGGCGAACACGCCCGCCGGGTCCAGCGAATGCTGGGAGCCGTAGCCCGTGCCCATGGCGATCTTGGTTCGCAGCACCAGGGGCACCGGAACGTCCGCCCCGAACATGTGGCGGGCCTTGCCGATCTGGTTGAACACCGGGTCGGCGGCGACCCACATGAAGTCGGGATACATGAACTCGATGATGGGCCGGTAGCGGCGGTCCATGGCGATGCCGCCGGCAAGGCCCGCGAACGCGCCTTCGGAGATGGGCGTGCCGAGGCAGCGGTCGGGGAAGGCGGCGGCGAGGCCGCGCGTGGCGCCGTTGGTGCCGCCCTTCAGCTTGTGGATGTCCTCGCCCATGATGACGAAGCGCTCGTCCGTCTCGAAGCGGCGGTGGAGCACGTCGGCGATGGCGTCCACGAACTTGCGCTCGGCAAGGCGCCCGCGATAGGTCGCCTCCTCCTCGGCCCGCTTGCCCGAAAGTTCGGAGAGATCGCCACGGATGCCCTCGTCCACGAAGGACACGTCCGGCCACATGCCGGGCATCACCCGGCGCTTGTTGCCCACGGTCTCGACGAGCTGCGCGGCGGCGTCGGCCATGGCCGCTTGCGCGCGTTCGGTGAGAGCGTCGAGATCATCCTGCGTGAGCACGCCGCGCGCCACCAGCGCCGCGCCGGTGCGCTTGATGGGATCGCGGGCGCGCCAGGAAGCCTCCTCCTCCTTGGTGCGATAGCCGAAGGCGGAGCCGGGCAAGGCGCCATTCTGGTGGAAATAGCGGTAGACGTCCGCCTCGATCACTGCCGGGCCCTTGCCCGCGCGCATGATCTTCAGCGCTTCCTGCGTGGCGAGATGGACCGCCAGCGGGTCCATGCCATCCACCTTCCAGGAGGGAATGCCGAAGCCGGTGCCACGGCCGGAGAGGCGGGTCTCGCGGGTCGCCTCGTCCACGGTGGTGGCGACCGCATAGCCGTTGTTCTCGATGAAGAAGAGCAGCGGCAGATCCCACGCAGCCGCGAGGTTCATCGTCTCCAGCACCGCGCCGATATTCACCGCGCCGTCGCCGAAATAGGAGATGGCCACATCCCCCGTGCCCGCGCGCTTGTGGGCGAAGGCGGCGCCCGCTGCCAGCGGCACGCCGCCGCCGACGATGGCATTGGTGCCGATGGCCCCCGCCTCCCCCCAGCGCAGATGCATGGAGCCGCCGCGCCCGTGGCCGAAGCCGGGCTCGAGGCCGAGGATTTCGGCGAGTGAGCGGTGGAGCAGGGCGTGGGTGTCATCGCTGAGCGGCGCGGTGGGATCGAGCCCGGGGGCGACGTAGGCGAGGGCTTTCGCGAGGAACTGGTGATGGCCGCGATGGGAGCCGTTGACCTGATCGGTGGGGCGCAGGCCCACGATGGAGCCGGCCGCGCCGCCCTCCTGGCCGATGGAGGAATGGGCCGGGCCGTGCACGAGGCCTTCGCCGGCCAGCTCCAGCACCTTCTCCTCGAAGGCGCGGATGAGCGCCATCTGCGCCAGCAGCTCCTTCAGCAAAGCCGGGTCGGCGGCGGCCCAATCGGCCTCCGTGGACTTCAGTTCGACCCAGGGCGCGACGGGATGAAGGGCAATGGTCTCGGGCATCTCTTGTCTCCGTGCCGCGGCGTCCTCCTGCGCTCGGAGTGGCGTCGGGACCGTCAATTAAAACGTTTCGTTCCTGGGCCTGCGGCACCCGCCGCAGACGTGTTCAGAGGTAGCCGTAGGCGGTCCAGCCGCCATCGACGGCCATGACCTGACCGGTCACGGCGCTCGCCTGATCGGAGGCGAGGAAGACCGCCATGCGGGCCACCTCCTCGGTCTCGATCAGCCGGCCCATGGGGGTGCGGGCGCGGAGCCTGTCGAGGTCGAGGCGGCCGCGCTGGGCGAGGTCGTCGAGGAAGGGGGTGCGCACGTAGCCGGGGGCGAGGGCATTCACCCGCACGCCCTCGCGCGCCCACTCGCAGGAGAGCGCCTTGGCCATCATGGCGACGCCGGCCTTGGAGGCGCAGTAGCCGATGCGCTCCGGCGCGGCGACGATGCCGTACATGGAGGCCATGAGCAGCAGCGAGCCGCCGCCCTGCGCGATCATCCGCCGGCCGGCCTCCTGCGCGGTGAGGAACACGCCGGTGAGGTTGATGGAGATGACGCGCTCCCACTCCTCCTCGCTCACCGAGAGGGTGGGGGCATTCTGCGAGACGCCGGCATTGGCGAGGCAGATGTCCACCGGCCCGAACCGCACCTCGGCGGCATCGAAGGCGGCCACGATATCCGCTTTGCGCGTCACCGAGCCCTTGACGGCGAGGGTCTCGCCCAGCTCTTCCGCGATGGACGCGGCGGCGGGATCAAGATCGAGCAATACGAGGGAGGCGCCCTCCGCCCGGAAGGCCCGCGCCACCGCGAGGCCGATGCCCGAGGCGCCGCCGGTGATGAAGGCGCAGCGGCCCGCCAGCGCGCCGGTCACGAGGCCGCTCCCAGGGAGCGCATGCCGAGGAAGTCGGCCATCAGGTCCAGCTGGCACACCAGCATGGGCTTGCCGGGATGGGTGCGGCAGCCCTTCGCCTTGGCGGCGGCGAGGATGGCGGTTTCCTCCGGCTGCATGATGACCTCGGCGACGATCTGGTCGCTCGCCAGCCGCGATGCGTCGAGCGGCAGGGCATCGCCCGCCTTCAGTCCCAGCGAGGTGGCGTTGGCGACGATGTCGTGGCCTTCAGGGTCGGCCGTGCCGATCTCCACCGGCGCGCCCGGGAAGGCCTCCGCGAGGCGTTGGGCGAGGTCTTCCGCTTTGGCCCGCGTGCGGTTGGCGATGGTGAGGCGGGCGACGCCGGCCTCCACAAAGGCGAAGGCAATGGCATTGGCCGCCCCGCCGGCGCCCGCGAGATAGACGCTCTTGCCCTTCGGATCGATGCCGGCCGCGATGAGCCCGCCGACGAAGCCCTTGCCGTCCAGCATGTCGCCGACCAGCCGCCCGTCTTCCTCCCGGCGCACCACGTTGCAGGCGCCGATGCGGCTGGCGCTGTCGGAGACCTCGTCCAGAAGGTCCACGATGGCGGTCTTGTGCGGCACCGTCACCACGAAGCCGCCGAGGCTCTTCATGGCCTTCAGGCCATCCACGAGGCGCGGCAGCTCTTCGGAGGAGACGTGGAAGGGCACCATCACGCCGTCGCGGCCCTCGCGCGCCATGAGCGCGTTGAGCATCTGCGGCGTCTTCACGTGATGGATGGGGTCCGCGAGGATGCCGTAGACCTTGGTGAGGCCGGAAATCTCGCGGGATGTCGGGGCGGTCATGGGCAAAGGTCCGGTCTCAGATGCCGAGATAGGCGGTCTTGATGTGCGGGTCGGCGAGTAGGCCCGCGCCGGTGTTCTCGATGGCGATCTCGCCGTTCTCGATCACATAGGCGCGGTCGGCGATCTTCAGCGCGTGGAACGCCTTCTGCTCCACGAGGAGAACCGTGGTGCCGCTCTTGCAGATGCGGTCGATGACATCGAACATCTGCCCGACGATGATGGGCGCGAGGCCGAGGGAGGGCTCGTCCAGCATCAAGAGCTTCGGCTTCGCCATCAGCCCGCGGGCGATGGCCACCATCTGCTGCTCGCCGCCGGAGAGGGAGCCGGCGAGCTGGGAGAGGCGCTCGCGGACGCGGGGGAAGATGTCCAGCACTTCCTCGAAGCGCTCCATCATCCCGGCGCGGACGTTCGGGTGGTAGCCACCCATCAGCACGTTGTCGCGCACGGTCATGACAGGGAAGAGCTGGCGCGCCTCCGGCACCATGATGAGGCCGGAGCCGACGATCTCGTCCGGGCTCATGCGGTCGATTCGCTTGCCGTCGAACTCGATGGAGCCGGAGGTGGGCTTCACCAGGCCGGAGATGGTGCGCAGGAGAGTCGTCTTGCCGGCGCCGTTGGAGCCGATGATGGTGACGACCTCGCCCCGCCCCACGTTCAGCGAGAGGCCCTGGAGGATGACGGTCCGGCCGTAGCCGGCGGTCACGTCAGAGACCTTGAGCATGGACGAAATCCTCCCCGAGATAGGCCTCGATCACCCGGCGCTCGCGCACGACGGTCTCCGGCGCGCCCTCCGCGATCACCTTGCCGCTGTCGATGACGACGATGCGGTCCGAGAGGCTCATGATGGCCTGCATGTTGTGCTCGATGGCGATGACGGTGACGCCGCTGTCGCGGATGGCGCGCACCAGCTCCACCATCTTCAGCGTGTCGGACTGGCTCTGCCCCGCCATCACTTCGTCGAGGAGGAGGATGGTCGGCTCGGTGGCGAGCGTGCGCGCCACCTCCAGCCTTTTCAGGCCGCCGATGGGCAGGGTGCCGGCCTCCATATCCTTCACCTCGTAGAGGCCGACGGTGCGGGCCACGCGCAGCGCCACGGCGCGGGCGTCGTCCACCGAGCGATGGCGCAGGAAGGCTCCGATCATGATGTTCTCCAGCACCGTCAGCTTGCCGAACGGCTGGACGATCTGGAAGGTGCGGCCGATGCCGAGGCGGGCGAAGGCGTCGGGCGTCTTCGGCTGGTGCCATTTGCCGTCCTGTCCCAGGAGCTCCACCGTGCCGGCATTGGGCGCGAGGAAGCCGGAGAGCTGGGCGAAGACGGTGGTCTTGCCGGCGCCGTTGGGGCCGATGACGCCGAGGATCTCGCCGCGCTTCAGGGTGAGGGACACGTTGTCGGTGGCCACCAGACCGCCGAAGCGCTTCACGAGGTTGGTCGCCTTCAGCACCGGCTCGCCGACCGTGCCGCCCACCACCTTCGCGGGAGGCGCAACGGTCTCCGGCCGCACTCGCCCGCCGCCGGGCAGCCGGTCAATGAGGCGGGTGACGAACGGGCCGAAGGTGCCCACCAGCCCGCCGGGCAGGGTCAGCGTGATGACGACCAGCACGGTGCCATAGACGAAGCCGTGCAGGCCGTTGGCCGAGGCCCCGAGCCAGCCGCGGGCGAGTTCCGCCAGCGGCACCACGAGCACAGTCCCGAGGAGCGGCCCCGCCACCGTCCCGAGACCGCCGATCAGGGCGAACATGGCGATCTCGATGGCGGTGGCGAGAGAGAACAGCGTCGCCGGCTCCAGGAACGTCATGTACATGGCGTGGAAGGTGCCGACCGTCGCCGTGAGCGCCGCCGAAGCGGCTATGGCCCACAGCTTGACGCCGTTGATGTTGATGCCCGCCGCCTGGGCCGCGCTGTCGCGCTCGCGCACGGCGGTGAGCGCATAGCCGAGCCGCGAGTTGCGGATGGCGTAGCTGACCGCGAGCGACAGGAGCAGCAGGCCGAAGGCGATGTAGAGATAGTTGATCTTCTCGCGGAAGATCATCCACGGCCAGCCGATCTGCAGCGGCACCACGAGGCCCGCCGAGCCGCCGGTGAGGCCGTTGAAATGAATGGCCAGCAGCCGCACCACCTCAAGAAAGGCGATGGTCGCCAGCGAGAAGAACGGCCCGCGCAGCCGGAAGCACGGATAGCCGATGCCGACGGAGACCAGCGCCGCCAGCGCCGCGCCGCCGATCATGCCGATCCAGGGCGAGAGGCCGAAGCCGTCCAGCAGCAGCGCCGCCGTATAGCCGCCGATGCCGTAGAACACGGTGTGGCCGAGCGAGAGTTGGCCGGCGTAGCCGCCGAGGATGTTCCACGCGGTCGCCAGCGCCCCGAACACGCAGATGGTGACGAAGACGTGGATCACGAAGGTCGAGCCCGACCAGGCCGGGATGATGACCAGCAGCGAGAGCGCGAGGAGCGCGCAATAGACCCGCGGATTGGTGATGCGGGAGAGGAGCGAGGGGCCGCCAGCCGACACCGGGGCGGTGGAGGCGGGCGAGGAGTCTTGAAGGCTCATCGGATCACTCCGTGCCGCGGCCGAGGCCGAACAGGCCGGTGGGCTTGAAGATGAGAATGGCGAGGAAGAGCGCGAAATAGACGACTTCCTTCAGGTCGGGGGCGATGTAGTAGCCGGAGAGGCTGTCCACGAGGCCGATGATCATGGCGCCGAAGAAGGCGCCGTACATGGAGCGCATCCCGCCCAGCACCACCACCACGAAGGCGGTGAGCACGAAGTAGGTGCCGATGGTGGGCGTCACCGGATAGAGCGGCATCACCAGCGCCGCGGCGAGGCCCACGCAGCCGGCGCCGATGCCGAAGGCGATGACGTAGATCTGGTCCACCTTCACGCCCATGAGTAGCGCCGCATTGCGGTTCTGCGCGGTGGCGCGGATGGCGCGGCCGAGCGCGGTGGATTGCATGAAGAGGTGCAGCCCGGCGACCAGCGCCAGGGCGCACACGAACATCACGAGCTGTCCCTTCACCAGGGAGAAGCCGCCCACCATCACCGAGCCCTGCGCGGCCGACGGGGGGATGGAATAGAGGTCGGCGCCGAACACCAGCAGCGCGAGGTTCACTAGCGCGGTGGAGAGGCCGACAGTGGCGAAGATCTGGATGTGCTCCTCGGCCCCCAGCAGCGGCTGGATGAGGAAGCGCTGCACCGCTGCGCCGATGGCGAACAGCAGGATCACGATGGGCACCGCGGCGGCATAGGGGTGCAGGCCGAACTTCGCGGCCAGCAGATAGGCGGCATACATGCCCACCATCAGGAACTCGCCATGGGCGAAGTTCACCACCCGCACGATGCCGAAGATCAGGGTGAGGCCGACGCTGATGATGGCATACATGCTGCCGAGCAATATGCCGTTGAGCACCAGCTGGATAAGAACGTCCATCGCGCTTGGCTCCAGTGCGCAGGTGGGTGAGGCGTGCCGTCGGGGCGCAGCGAACCGGCGCCGCGCCGGCGCAGGGGCGCGGCTTCGGCCGAGGGCGCAGCGGGCTGCGCCGGTCCGGTGTCGAAGGGCCCCGCCCGGAGCCAGACCGGGCGGGGCAGGGCGGCGCGGGAGGTCCGCCGCCTCAGTTTGATGCTCAGTTGGCGCCGATGCCGGTCTTCATCTTGGCGACAGCGGCGTCCGTCGGGAACACGGTGACGAGGTTGCCGCCCTGCCACTGCATCAGGAAGGGCACCGCGCGGGTGTTCTGGCCCTGCTCGGAGAACTTGGCGCCCCAGCCGGTCGCGGTCTGGCCGACGGGGATGTCCACCGCGAGGACGGCGGCGCGCACCTTGTCGGCGTCCGTGCTCTTGGCGCTGGCGATGGCGTCGAAGAACACCTTGGCGCCCATGTAGTTGGCGAGCGAGTGGCCGGAGCGCGGCTCGATGCCGTACTTGGCCTTGTACTTCGCCGCGAACTCGGTGATGCCCGGCGCCGCCTTGGGGTTGGTGTTGTACTGGGTGAAGTCGACGTCGAGGGCGCCTTCCATGTTTTCCGCGCCCACGGCCTGCATGGTGTCACGGGTGGAATAGCCGCCGCCGGCGCCCATAACCGCCTTGGGCTTGTAGCCCTGGTCCTTCATCTGGCGGAAGAACAGCACGGTGTCGTTCTGATAGGAGGTCTGGAGCACCACGTCGGCGCCCGCGGACTTCAGGCGCAGGATGACCGGGGTGAGGTCCACCGACTTCGCCGAATAGGGCAGCACCTCGACCACGTTGAGGCCCTTCTCCTTGGCGCGGGACTTCTGATAGCCGGAGACGGTCTGGCCGTAGAGGCTGTCCTCGTGGATGATGCCGATCTTGAGATCGCCGGGCTTGGCGTTCAGCGCCGGGGCGATGGCCTCGATGATCGAATCGACCATGCGGTTGGCGAAATCGCGCGCCGTGGCGTTGGTGCGGAACACGTACTTGAAGCCGCGCTCGGTGATGGGATCGGAGATGGCGCCCAGCTCGAAATACGGAATGTTGGCGAGTTCCGTCACCTGCGTCGCCGCCAGCGAGAGGGACGAGGAATAGGTGCCGAAGATGGCCGAGACCTTGTCCACCGAGGTGAGGCGCCGGGCCTCGCCGACCGCCTGGTTGGGATCGACCGCGTCACCCTTGATGAACTCGATCTTCTGGCCGTTGAGGCCGCCGGCCGCGTTGCGCTCTTCCACCGCCAGCTCGAAGCCGCGGAAGCTCTCGTCGCCGAGCAGCGCGAGGGTGCCGGAGAAGGGATAGAGGGCGCCGAACTTCACGGTGCCCTGCGCCGCTGCGGGCTGGGTCGCAGCCAGCGGCACGGCAGCAAGCATTGCGGCGGCGATCGCCGCCCGCGCAAACAACTTCATGGTTTCCTCCCTCCGCCGACCCCGGTTCGGGCCGGGCGATTCAAACCGTTGCTCGGGCACGGTTTTCGTGCCCTTCGGCTGAGGTCCGGCGTGGCCGCCTTCCCCTCTGGCGCCGCGGATAATGCAGATAACCAAGTTGCCTGACAAGTACGACCTATGTATTTTCCTCGGCGACCAGAACGCGCCGTGATGAGGGCGCCGCCGGGACCGGGCGCGGCCGAAAAGGCCGCCGCCGACAGGTGCCGGAAAGCCTCGCAGAAGGCGCAAGGGAGGAAGCCGGTGGCAGAGATTTCGAGCACGATGCGCCAGGTCCGCTTTGCGGGCGCAGGCGGACCCGAGGTGGTGACAGTCGAGACGGCGGACGTGCCGCGTCCCGGCCCCGGCCAGGTGCTGGTGGAAGTGGTGGCGGCGGGCGTGAACCGGCCGGACTGCCTCCAGCGCGCCGGCAATTATCCTCCGCCCCCCGGCGCCACCGACGTGCCCGGCCTCGAGATCGCCGGCCGCGTGGTCGCGCTGGGCGAGGGCGTCACCTCTCCCAAGATCGGCGACGAGATCTGCGCGCTGGTGATCTCCGGCGGCTATGCGGAATACTGCATCGCCGAGGCGCCCTTGTGCCTGCCCATCCCCAAGCCGCTGTCCCTTCTGGAAGCGGCCGGGCTGCCGGAAAACTATTACACCGTCTACGACAACGTCTTCACCCGCGGCGGGCTGAAGGCGGGCGAGACCATCCTCATCCATGGCGGATCGAGCGGCATCGGCTCCACCGCCATCCAGCTCGCGCACCATGCCGGCGCGCGGGTCATCGCCACGGCGGGCTCGCAGGAGAAGTGCGACTTCTGCCTCTCGCTGGGGGCCGACGCGGCCATCAACTATCGCGACACGGATTTCGTCGCCGAGGTGAAGGCGCTCACCGACGGCAAGGGCGTCGAGGAAATCCTCGACATGGTGGGCGGCCCTTATGTGGCGCGCAACCTCCAGGCCCTCGCGGTGGAGGGGCGCCTCGTGCAGATCGCCTTCCTCCAGCCGAGCGAAGTCACCATCGATCTCATGCCTGTCATGCTGAAGCGCCTGACCTTCACCGGCTCCACCCTGCGCGCCCGCCCGGTGGCGCTGAAGAAGGCCATCGCCGATCTGCTCACGCGGGACGTGTGGCCGCTGCTGGACGCGGGCAAGGTGAAGCCCTTCATCCACGCCACCTTCCCGCTGGAGCAGGCGCGCGAGGCCCATGCGCTGATGGAATCCAGCGCGCATCTCGGCAAGATCATGCTGGAGACTGGCCGGTGAGCGCGCGGGTTGCTTTCGTCACGGGCGCCGGCCGAGGGATCGGCCGCGCCCAGGCGGATGCGCTGGCCGATGCGGGCCTCGCCGTCGCCTATGTGGACCATGATGCGGCGCTGGCGAACGAGGCTGCGGAAGCCGCCGTCGCCCGCGGCGTCGCCGCCATCGGCCTTGCCGCCGATGTCTCCGACTATGCCGCCGTCGCGGCCGCCGCCGAGGCCGCAACTGCGGCGCTCGGTCCGGTGGAGGTGCTGGTGAACAATGCCGGCATCTCGCCCAAGAGCGGGGCGGATGGCCGCCGCTCGGAAGCCTGGGAGATGCCGCCGGAGGAATGGCGGCGGGTGATCGACGTGAACCTCACCGGCGCCTTCAACTGCGTGCGGGCGCTCTCGCCCGGCATGAAGGCGCTGGGGCGGGGCCGCATCGTCAACATCGCCTCGGTGGCGGGGCGCACCTATTGCGACATCGTGGGCGTCCACTATGCCGCCTCCAAGGCCGCGCTCATCGGCTTCACCAAGCATCTGGCGGGCGAACTCGGCCCCTACGGCATCACGGTGAATGCCATCGCCCCCGGCCGCATCGACACGCCCATGATGCGCGGCACCGCCTCCACCGCCAACGAGGCGGTGCGCCTCTCCACCCCGCTGCGCCGTCTCGGCCAGCCGGAGGAGGTGGCGGCGACCTGCGTGTTCCTCACCTCAGATGCCTCGGCCTTCGTCACCGGACAGGTGGTGGACGTGGCCGGCGGCTGGCTGATGACCTGAGGCGCGTCATGATCGACTTTACGGGCAAGACCCTGCTGATGACCGGCGCCAACGGCGGCATTTCGCGCGCCATCGCGCGGGTGTTCTTCGACCTCGGCGCCAATTGTGTGCTCACCGATCTCGACCATGCGGGCGTCTCCGCCTTCGCGGCGGAGCTGGACCCCATCGGCGCCCGCGTGCTCCCGCTCCGGCAGGATGCGGCGAAGCCCGAGGAGGCGGATGCCGCGCTCAAGGCGCTGGCGGCGAAGTTCGGCGCGCTGGACGTGCTCGTCACCTCGGCCGGCCTCTACCGCGAGCGGCGGGTGGCGGAGATGACGGACGACTATTGGCGCACCGGCATCGCGGTGAATCTGGACGGGGTGTTCTACACCTGCCGCGCCGCCATCCCCCATTTCGTGGAGGGCGCGTCCATCGTCAACGTCGCCTCCATGGCCGGTCACAGGGGCAGCGTCGGCCGCGCGGACTATGCGGCGGCCAAGGGCGCGGTGCTGAATTTCTCGCGCACGCTGGCCCAGGAGCTGGCACCGAAGGTGCGGGTGAACGCGGTGTCGCCCGGCCTCATCGACACGCCCATGGTGCGCCCGCTGATGGCGGCCAATGGCGGGGCGCTGCTCGCCAATACGCCGCTGAAGCGGCTGGGTACGGCGGAGGAGGTGGCGCGGGTCGTCGCCTTTCTCGCGTCCGATTGGGCGAGCTTCGTCACAGGCGAGACAGTGCATGTGAACGGTGGTCTTTATATTGCTAGCTGAGCCGTGGGGCGCCGCACCAGCAGCGGGCGCAACAACAACACACGGCCGCCGGAGGTGAGGGAACACAGGATGGCGGACCCCCGCGAAACGCCCCGCGCGATGCCCCGCGACATTCTCGGCCGCGCGCCCTCGCTCGCCGACACGCTGGCCCAGCGCCTGCGCGAGGAAATCGCCTCCGGCCGCCTCCAGCCCGGCGAGAAGCTGCCCACGGAGCACCAGATGTCGGAGACCTACGGCGTCAGCCGCCCCATCGTCCGCGAGGCGGTGGGCCGGCTGAAGCACGACGGCCTCGTGACCAGCCGGCAGGGGGCGGGGGCTTTCGTCGCCGATCCCGGCGCCGCCTCGTCCTTCCGGCTGGAAATCGCCGATCTCAGCGACCGCGCGGAGATGAGCGCCATCGTGGAGCTGCTGATGGCGGTGGAGGCCAACGCCACCGCCCACGCCGCGGTGCGCCGCACGAAGGACGACCTCGGCCGCATCCAGACCCAGCTCGATGCCATGCAGGCGGCGGTGTTTCGCGGCGAGCCGGGGGTGGACGAGGACATGGCCTTCCACCGCGCCATCGTGGAGGCCACGGGCAATCCCTATTTCCGCGACCTCTCCCAGTTCCTCGACCACCGGGTGCGCCATTTCATCCGCACCGCCCGCGCTAACACCGCCCGCCTCGGCGGCCTCGCTCAGGCGGTGCAGGACGAGCATGTGGCCATCTTCTCCGCCATCGAGCGGCAGGACGCCCCCGCCGCCCGCGCCGCCGCCGAGGAGCACCTGCGCAACGCCGCCACGCGGCTCGCGCTCTATCTGAAGCCATGAGCCTGTCCCGGAACGGGACAGGGCGTCGGGCGGGACAGGGATGGAGCGGGAACGGGCCGTGACCGAATCAGGCGGCGGCCGGTTTTCGGGATTTGTTCGCGCCAGCGCTTTTCATGGCACGGCGACTGTTTCGGGGAGAGGTCGCTTGGGCGCCATGACGGCGAGACAGCGCGCATGTGTCCCTGATTGGGACGAACCACCGGCCACCGCGTGCACGCAGCACGAACAGGGCGTGACCGAATCGGACGCCGCCCGGTCTTCCGGCTTTGTTCGCTCCCCCTATCGCCCGCCCGCCGCCCGGAACCCCGCCTCCCCGGCGTCAGCATCGAAGAGATAGTCGAAGGTGTTCAGCGCCCGCACGGTGGTGTTCACGAAGGGCGGCCGGTCGCCGCGGCCGACGAGGATAACGCGTTCCGGTGTCACCGGATTGCTCCGGTCGCCCACCGTGAAGCTGTAGGCCGGGGCCGGCTGGCCCGCGCCGGGGGAGATGGCGAGGCTGGCGCCGTCCGCCACCACCCGCCCGCCGCGCAGGCCGGGCACGGCGAGGCCGTCCGTCTGCGCCGGCGGCAGGGTCAGGTACATGATGGACACCCCGGTATCGAGCAGCAGCGTGCCGCAGGCGGCGGGGGCGCGGGCGTTGAGGGCGAGGCAGGCGGGGATGGGCTGCCAGTCGCCGGTGGCCGGGTCGGCTGCGAGCTTCACCTTCTGGAAGCCCGCGCCGGTGTCCTTCGCCAGCCCGACCTGCACGCCGCGCCGCGTCACGACGTAGCCGCGTCCCAAGGCGGGCGTGCCCATGCCGGCCACGTTGAGGAAGGGGTTGCGCCCCGGCCCCGCGCCCGGCTGGTGGTCCTTGGCGCGGGCGAAGCCGATGCCGAGCATGGAGACGCGGCGCGGCGCATCCATGGGCCGGCATCTGCGGGCATTGCGCAGGCAGTCGATGCGCGTCACCGCCAGCACCGGGATGGGCTGGGTAGTGATGCTGGTGCCGTCCGCCCCGGCCACCGTCACCGGCACCATCACGTTCACCCCGCGCATGATGCGGCCGGAGGAGGTGTAGGTGAGCTCGCCCGGACCCAGCGGCGTCAGCTGGTCGAAGCCGGGGATGGCGCTGGCCGAGACGACCACGCCGGTGGAGCCGGTATCCATGATCGCGCGCCGCGCCGGGCCGCCATTGATGGAGAGCGAGAGCGTCGGCGGGCGCAGGATGGGCGCGCCCTCGGCCGGCGCGTTGAGATAGGGCAGGACGGCCGGCTGCTGCGCCAGAGCGGGGGTCGCAATCAGCGAGAGGAGAAGGAGCGTTGCGGCGCGCATGGGCTTTTCCTCAGCTTGTTTCAGGCTTGGCCGGAAGGCTCGCTTGCGTGGGCCTTTCCTCACCCTAGAGGGTCTCCCCGTTCCACGGAACCGGGGAGACCCTCTAGGCGGCGGACTCATAACGCATTGATCCAGATGCGGACGGCAGCGAGCTTGAGGGCTGCGAGGAAGTTGTCCGGACGGCGATCGTAGCGCGTGGCGGGGCCGCGCATCTGCTTGATGCGGTTGAAGAAGCGCTCGACAAGGTTCCTCTGGCGGTAGAGCCACGGACTGAAGGCGAAGGTGCGCTTGCGGATCGTGCGAGGCAGCACATTGGCGAAAGCGCCGCGTTCCGCCGTCTCGGCGCGGATGGCGTCCGTGTCATAGGCCTTGTCGGCGAGGAGGATGCTGCCGGGTGCGAGCCGGGCCAGGAGTTCGCGCCCGGCCGGTGCGTCGCCGGCCTGCCCTGCGGTGAGCAAGAGGTGGATCTTGGTTGTCAGTCCACCCCGGGAGCGTCCCATGCAACCATCGTCATCGCCCCCTTTTTGATCCCGGCGCCGTGCTGGTGAACGCGAACGCAGGAGCTGTCGATCATGACGATGTCCCCGTCACAGGCGGCCGAGACCGCTTCCAGCAGCTTGTCCCAGCCCCCCGCGGCCCTCCAGCGCACGAAACGGTTGTAGAGGGTTGTACGCGGTCCATAGCGCTCCGGCACATCCCGCCACGGCGCACCGGTCCGAAAGCGCCAGAGGATGCCGTTGATCACCCGACGGTCATCCACCCGCGCCACGCCGCGCACCTTGTTCGGCAGCAGCGGCGCGATGATCGCCCATTCCTCGTCGGTCAGCTCGTGGCGGCGCATCTGTTAGCCTCCCAGTTCGGGAGCTTGAATCATGACACGCTCAGGCGCGCAAATTTATGGGGCCACTGCCTAGGTTCAGGACCTATTAATCTGCCTTGAGATGTGATTCACAGTCTCCCTTGAGGAGACTGGCATGGGTGATTTGTTCCTGCTGAGCGAGCGGCAGATGGCTCGGATCTCGCCCTTCTTTCCGTTGGCCCATGGCGTGCCGCGCGTCGATGACCGCCGGGTGGTGAGCGGCATCGTCTATGTGATCCGCAACGGCCTGCAATGGAAGGATGCGCCGAAGGACTACGGCCCGCACAAGACGCTGTACAACCGCTTCATCCGCTGGAGCCGGCTCGGGGTCTTCGACCGTATCTTCGCCAACCTCGCCGGTGAAGGGCCGAGACCCGAGCGCATCATGATCGATGCCACCCATCTGAAGGCCCACCGCACGGCGGCAAGCCTGCTTAAAAAGGGGATGTTCCCCGTCGTATCGGGCGCACCAAAGGCGGCCTGAACTCCAAGCTCCACACCGTCTGCGACGGCGAGGGCCGTCCGATCATCATGGTGCTGTCCGAGGGCCAGATGAGCGACCACAAGGGTGCCCGCCTCGTCATCGATGCCTTGCCGCCGGCGAGATGCCTGATCGCCGACCGGGGCTACGACAGTGCCTGGTTCCGCGAGGCACTGGCCGACAAGGGCATCGATCCCTGCATTCCTTCATCACGGAGCCGCAAGCGGCCTTATCCCTATGACAAAACCCTCTACCGGCAGCGCCACAAGGTCGAGAACCTCTTCGCCAAGCTCAAGGACTGGCGCCGCATCGCCACACGCTACGACCGATGCGCTCACACCTTCTTCTCTGCCATCTGCATCGCAGCAGCCGTCATCTTCTGGCTCTGATCAATGAGTCCTGAGCCTAGGTCTTTGATGTGACGCGTTTCCTGCACGCGAACCGGTATCCACTTCGCTCGGAAACGCTTTAATCTCGGTGCGGCCTTACCGGGAGAGATAACATGCGCCACGAGATTTCCGGAACGACGCTGCCCGTGCTCACCTTCACGCTGGCGCCGGGCGAGACCGTGCTGGCCGAGACGGACCGCCTCTCCTGGATGACGTCCAACGTCGCCATGCGCACCACCACCGCCACCGGCGGCTCCACCGGCTTCTTCGGTGCCATCGGCCGCGCGCTGGGCGGCGGCGGGCTGTTCATGACAGAGTTCACCGCCGAGGGCGGGGAAGCGCTGGTGGCGTTCGCCGCCACGGTGCCCGGCAGCATCTTCGAGATGCAGGTGGCGCCGGGGCGCGGCTATCTCATCCACCGCCACGGCTTCCTCGCTGGGGCGCCAACGCTCTCCCTCGGCGTCGGGGTGCAGCAGACGCTGGGGGCCGGCGTGTTCGGCGGCGATGGCTTCATCCTGCAGCACCTCACGGGAGAGGGCTCGGCCTTCATCGAGCTGGGCGGCGAGATCGTCAGCTACACGCTGCAGCCGGGGCAGGATCTTCTGGTGCATCCCGGCCATGTGGGCATGTTCGAGGACAGCGTCGCCTTCGAGATCACCACGGTGCGGGGCGTGAAGAACATGCTGTTCGGCGGCGATGGCCTCTTCCTCGCCCGCCTTGCCGGGCCCGGCACGGTGTGGCTCCAGTCGCTCACCCCGTCCAAGCTCGCCCACGCGCTCCAGCCCTATCTGCCGGCCGGCGAGCGGCGGTAGGGCCCCTGCCGTCAGCCCCGGTCCTTGACCGGGGCCAGGCGGGCCCGCTCAGGCGCTGCGCGGTTTTTGGCTGGGTTGCTACGCTCAAGCGCCGCGCGGGCTTTTGGGGGAGGCCCCGGTCAGGCGACCGCGACCAGTTCGTCCGCGATGAAATCGGTCAGGCGCGCGCCGCCCTCGGCGGGCGTGCCCACATTGTCGATGCTGAGGTCCGGGGCCACGTCCAGCTCCGGCGCGCGGGCGAGGCGTTCGGCGATGTCGTCGGCGCTCTCGCGGCCGCGCATGGCGAGGCGCGCGGCGCGCACCGGCACCGGCGCCGTCACATGCACCACCCTGACCCGCCCGAAGCGGCGGCGGGCCTCCGGCAACGTGGCGCGGGAGCCGTTGGCCACCACGACGCCGCCCTGTGCGATCACCTCGGCGACCTCCGGACCAAGGGCGTAGCTGAGCCCATGGGCGCGCCAAAAGAGGGGAAAGCGCCCCTCGGCCAGCAGCGCGTCGAACTCGGCTTCCGACAGCGTGCCGTGCGCCTCCCCCGTGCCCGAAGGCCGGGTGACGAGGCGGCGGGCGAACAGCACGCGCGGGTCGCCGGCAAAGCGCGCGCGGGCGATGTCGATGAGGGTATCCTTGCCGGCACCGGAGGGACCGACCACGAGGAGCAGGGTGCCGGGGCCGAACCTGTCGCCTTCCCTTGCGCCGGCCGCGTTGTTCGTCATGCCACGCGCCGTCCTTCCCGCCACACGCCCTTCACCACCGGCATGTCGCCGGCCAAAGCCACCCGCACGAGGTCCGCGCGGCGGCCGGGCGCGATCTCGCCGCGATCGGCAAGGCCGGCCACCTCGGCCGGGGTCTTGGTGATCATCCGCACCGCTTCGGGCAATTGGATGGAGGGCACCCTGCGGGTGAGGTCGAACGCCGCCCAGAGGAGGGAGGAGGGCACATAATCCGAGGAGAGGATATCCAGCCTGCCGCCGCGCGCCAGCGATTCCGCCGAGACGTTGCCGGTGTGGGAGCCGCCGCGCACCAGGTTCGGGGCGCCCATCAGCACGCGGATGCCGGCCTCGTGGGAGAGGCGGGCGGCCTCCTCGGTGGTGGGGAATTCGGCGATGGCTACGCCGTCGCCGATGGCCTCGGCCACATGCTCGGGGGTGCCGTCGTCATGGCTGGCGACCACGCAGCGGTGGGCGTGGGCGAGCGCCACCAGCCCCGCGCGGTTCTCGCGGGCGTAGCGCTCGTGGAAGTCGAGCCGCGAGGTGACGATCACGTCCATCTCCTCGGCGCTGATGCCGCTCTTCTTCATGTAATAGGAGCGGAACTGGTCGATGGTCGCAAACTGCCGCTGGCCCGGCGTGTGGTCCATGAGCGAGATCAGGTGCACGGGCGTCTTCTTCAGGATCGCCTCGGCGTCCTGAACCACCGTGTCGGTGGGCACCTCGCACCTGAGGTGGATGAAATGGTCGGCGCGCAGCGCATCGGCGGCGCGGGCCGCCTCCAGCGCGGCGATGAGGAGCGGCGCGTCGCCGTCCATGCCCACCGCCTTCTTGTCCGGCCACACCCTGAGCGAGTCGAACACGGTGGTGATGCCCGAGGCGGCGATCTGCGCATCGTGGGCCAGCATGGCGGCGAGGGGGTTCCAGCGCACGTTGGGGCGGGGCGCGAGGTGGCCCTCCACATGGTCCGTGTGCAGCTCCACGAGGCCGGGCAGGAGGTAATCGCCCTCCAGGTCCTCGGCGCCGGCAGGCACCACGCCGCTCCCGATGGCGGAGATGACGCCGTCCGTGACACTCACGTGGCCGGGCACGATCTCGTCGGCGAGGACGAGGCGGGCGTTGGCGAAAACCTGTCTCATGAAAGGGGCTCCGGGATCATTCCAGCGGCCCCGGTCTTCGACGGGTGCCGAGGGGGCGCTCAGGCGCTACGCGGGCTCGACCCGCGAGCCCGGCTCGCGGGTGTGGGGATCAGGCTTCGAAACGGGTGACGTCTACCACCCGGTCGGCGACGGCTTCGCGGGTTTCGGCATCATGGAAGATGCCCAGCAGGCCGGTGCCCGCCGCCTTCTTCTCGCGGATGAGGTCGATGACCACCTGCCGGTTGGCGGCATCCAGCGATGCGGTGGGCTCGTCCAGCAAAAGCAGCGGCTGGGAGCCGATGAAGCCGCGCGCCACGTTCACGCGCTGCTGCTCGCCGCCGGAGAAGGTGGCGGGTGGCAGCGACCACAGGCGCTCCGGCAGGTTCAGGCGGGCGAGCAGCGTGCCGGCACGGGCCTTGGCCGTCTCCTCCTCCACACCCTCGGCGCGCAGGGGCGCCGCCACCACATCGAGGGTGGAGACGCGGGGGATCACCCGCAGGAACTGGCTGACATAGCCGACGCGGGTGCGCCGGAGCGACAGCATCTGCCGCGGCTCGGCGTCGGCCACCTCGGCGAACGCTTCGCCATCGGCGATGCGCACGGAGCCGGTGTCGATGCGGTAATTGCCATAGACCATCTTGAGGATGGAGCTTTTCCCCGCGCCCGACGGCCCGCCCAGCGCCACGCACTCTCCCGCCACGACATCGAAGGTGACGCCGGAGACCACGGGAAGGGTGAGCCCGCCGCGCAGGTGCAGGGTGAAGCTCTTGGCGAGGTTTTCGACTGACAGGAGGAGGTCCTGCGTGTCCCCGACCAGCGCCGGCGCATTGCCTTCACCATCGGTCATGCGCTTTGCGGAAGTGGACGCGGGGGTGCCGGAATAAGGGATCATCATGCCGCAAGCACCGAGGAGACGAGGAGCTGGGTGTAGGGCTCGCGCGGGTCGTCGAGCACCTGATCGGTGAGGCCCTGTTCGATCACGCGGCCGGACTTCATCACCATGATGCGGTGGGAGAGCAGCCGCGCCACCGCGAGGTCGTGGGTGACGATGACCACCGCGAGGCCGAACTCCTCCACCAGCTGGCGGATGAGGTCGAGCAGGCGGGCCTGCACCGAGACGTCGAGGCCCGAGGTCGGTTCGTCCATGAAGACGAGGCGGGGGCGGGTGACGAGGTTGCGGGCGATCTGCAGGCGCTGGCGCATGCCGCCGGAGAAGGTGCGCGGGTCGTCGTCGATGCGCTCGGCGGCGATTTCCACGCGCGAAAGCCAGTCGGTGGCCTCGCTGCGGATGTTCTCATAATGGCGCCAGCCCACCGCCATCAGTCGCTCGCCCACGTTTCCGCCGGCCGAGACCGCCATGCGCAGCCCCTGCTCGGCATGCTGGCGCACGAAGCCCCAGTCGGTGCGCAGCAGCAGCCGGCGCTCGGCCTCCGAGAGGGAGGCGAGATCACGCGTGGCGCCGTCCCGCATCCGGTAGGTGACGTTGCCAGCGGAGGGGGCCAGCTCGGTGGAGAGGAGGCCGAGCAAGGTGGACTTGCCGGAGCCGCTTTCCCCGACGATGGCGAGCACCTCGCCCTCGTGCAGGGTCAGGTCCACGTCGCGGCAGCCGAGGCGGTGGCCGTAATATTTGGCGAGGCCCCGGGCGGTGAGGAGGGGGGTATCGGTGGTCATCGCGCCTCTCCGTTCCCGGTGGCGGGGAACCCCTCACCTGTCTCGCGGCTGCGCCGCGATCCACCCTCTCCCGCAAGGGGAGAGGGGGTACCCGCGGTATCGCTCCCCTCTCCCCTTGCGGGAGAGGGGCCGGGGGTGAGGGGGGCGCTTTGAGCGGCATAGGGCGCGCTCATGGTCCCCGTGTGCCCCTCCGCCTGCCGGGTGGAGCAATGGTCGGTGTCGGAGCAGACGAACATGCGCCCGCCCTTGTCGTCGAGGATCACCTCGTCGAGATAGACTCCGGTCGCCCCGCACAAGGCGCAGGGTTCCTTGAAGGCCTGTACCTTGAAGGGATGGTCCTCGAAATCCAGCGACACCACCTGCGTGTGGGGCGGGATGGCGTAGATGCGCTTCTCGCGCCCGGCGCCGAACAATTGCAGGGCCGGGCTGTCGTTCATCTTGGGATTGTCGAACTTGGGGATGGGGGAGGGGTCCATCACGTAGCGGCCCTCCACCTTCACCGGATAGGCATAGGTGGTGGCGATGTGGCCGTGGCGGGCGATGTCCTCGTAGAGCTTCACCTGCATCAGGCCGTAATCGGCCAGCGCATGCAGGCGGCGCGTCTCGGTCTCGCGCGGCTCCAGATAGCGCAGCGGCTCGGGGATGGGCACCTGGAAGACGATGGTCTGCCCGGCCTTCAGCTCCGCCTCCGGGATGCGGTGGCGGGTCTGGATGATGGTGGCGTCCTGCGTGCGCGTGGTGGTGGCGACGCCGGCCGTGGTCTCGAAGAAGGTGCGGATGGCCACCGCATTGGTGGTGTCGTCCGAGCCCTGGTCGATCACCTTCAGCACGTCGTCGGCGCCGAGGATGGCCGCCGTCACCTGCACGCCGCCGGTGCCCCAGCCGTAGGGCATGGGCATCTCGCGCGAGGCGAAGGGCACCTGATAGCCGGGGATGGCGATGGCCTTCAGGATGGCCCGGCGGATCATCCGTTTCGTCTGCTCGTCGAGATAGGCGAAATTGTAGGTGATGGCCGGCATGGAAGAGGCGCAATTGGCGTGCGACGTGGCGACGGCAGTCATTCGGCGGCCTCCTTCATCTCGTCAGGGGCTTCGGCCTCCGCGCGCATGCGGCGGATGAGGTCGAGTTCGGCCTGGAAGTCCACGTAGTGGGGCAGCTTCAGATGCTCCACGAAGCCGGTGGCCTGCACGTTGTCGCAATGGGAGAGGACGAATTCCTCGTCCTGCGACGGGGCGCTCTTCTCCTCGCCCAGCTCCTTGAAGCGCAGCGCGCGGTCCACCAGCGCCATAGACATGGCCTTGCGCTCGGACTGGCCGAACACGAGGCCATAGCCGCGGGTGAACTGGGGCGGCTCGGTGGCCGAGCCCTTGAACTGGTTCACGCTCTGGCACTCGGTGACGGCGATGTCGCCGAGGGGCACCGCAAAGCCCAGCTCCTCCACGGGAAGGCTCACCTCCACCGTGCCGAAGCGGATTTCGCCCACGAAGGGATGGGTGCGGGCATAGCCGCGCTGGGTGGAATAGCCGAGCGCCAGTAGGAACCCCTCGTCGCCCCGCGCCAGCGCCTGCAGGCGCAACGGCCGGTCGGCGGGGAAGGAGAGCGGCTCGCGGGTGAGGTCGCGCGGCGGCGTGCCGTCATCGGCCGGGGAGGGCTCGATGAGGCCTTCGCCGCCGAGCAGATCGGTGACGCGGGGCATGCGCGTTTCCCCCCTCTCCCCTTGCGGGAGAGGGGCCGGGGGTGAGGGGTCAGGCCTCTCCCCCAAAGCGGTGCTCGCTTTCCGGCGCTCCTCCCCCCCACCCCAGCCCTCTCCCGCGAGGGGAGAGGGGGCGAGCTGGCGCGGCGCGTCAGCATCGCTCGCGTGTGTCGCCAGCCGCTCGTCCATCAGGCGGTGGGTGTAGTCGAAGGTGGGGCCGAGCACCTGCCCGCCGGGCAGGTCCTTGAAGGTGGCGGATATGCGCCGTTCGATGCGCATGGCGCCCGTATCCACCGGCACCGAGGCGCCGAAGCGGGGCAAGGTCGTGCGGAAGGCGCGGGCGAGGAAGATGGCTTCGATCAGATCGCCCCGTGCCTGCTTGATGGCGAGGGCCGCCAGCTCCCGGTCATAGAGGGAGCCCTCGGCCATCACCCGGTCCACGGCGAGGGAGAGCTGGCCGGCGATCTGGTCGAGCCCGATCTCCGGCACGCTTTCCTCGCCGCGCCGCTTCTTGGCGAGCAACGCGTGGGCATTGCGGATGGCGGCCTCGCCGCCCTTTACGGCCACGTACATGGATCAGTCCTCCATCACGGGCTTCACCGTGCGCGGCAGGCCGAGCACGGCCCCAAGTCCGTCGAGCCCTTGCGCGGTGAGGATGAGGTCGATGCCGAGCGGGTAGAGCGCCCGGTTGGCGGCGAGCCGCGTCGGCAGGTCGGAAGGCAGCGGCGCGGCGGAAAAGCTCCGGCGGCCTTTGATGCCCGGACCTTCGATGACGATCGCGCCGGTGCCGAAATCGCTGACCTGCACGATGAGCGTCGCCGAGCGATCCGGATAGTCCGGCTCGCCCTGCGCGAAGGCGCCGAAATCGGGCAGCGCCGCCGCGTCGGCGATGAACGCGAACCGGGCGGCGGCGGGGTCGTCCACCACCGGCGCGCCGGTGTGGAAGCGCAGGAAGGCGGCCACCGCCGGCGCGGCGGAGAGCGCCGCGTCGAGGAACACCGGCGTCTCGTAATCGAGCAGCGCGAGGGCGCAGGCGGCGGCCTCGCGGGAGAGCGGCGCGGGCGGATCGAGGTCGCTCGCCAGCGGCACGGGAAGGCCCGGCTCGGCCATGGCGCGCATCACGGCGGCAAAGCTGCGCTGGGCGTCATGCACCGGATCGGCGAAGCCGGCGGCGAGGGCAGGGACGGCGAGGGCAGTCACGGCGGGGGCAATCTCGGCCATCAGTCTTCTCCCCGCGCCATGGTGAAGAAATTGACCTTGGTGGCCTCCGTCTCCTCCGCCGCGCGCGCCGCTTCCACCGCGAGGCGGCGCCGCACGGCGGTGAGCGCGTCGGTGACGGCGAGGCGCAGCGCCGCGTCCTGCCACAAAGCGTCGAGGATGGCGGCGGCCTCCGCCTTCGCCGGGTCGCGGCCGAGCAGATAGGAGACGCCGGTGGCACCGCCCGCGAGCTGCACGGCGGCGCGGGTCACGGTCGCCTCGCCCAGATTGAAGGGAGCGCCGTCGCCGCCGGTGCGGCCCTGCACCATGATGAGGCCGGCCTCCGCCGGGCGCAGCCTTTTCAGCTGCGGCAGCGGCTGGAAGCGCTCCACGGCGGCCTGAAGCTCGGCGCGGGTGGCGCGGGCATAAAGGCCCATCATCACCTCCCGCGCGGCCTGCTCGGCGGCGGGGTCGGAAACGGCGGCAATTTGCGGCTCGGTGATGTGCGGCGGTTCGGACCTCACGGGCGGTCTCCAGATGTCCCTGACCCTGGCGCAAACGGGCGAACCCTGTCGCGGGGCCTTGCTGGACATTGTTTGTATAATAGTCTATACAAATGTGCAAGAAGGTATCCGCGCCCTTTGCGATTTCGCGGGGCGGACGTTGAGAGGCAGGAATGTCTGGTGCGCCGCGCAGTCTCGCCGCCGATGGTCACAGCCCGATGACGGAGGACGAGGCATCGCCAGCCGCGCCCTCCGTCGCGCGGGGCAGTGGCGTCACGCTGTGGCGGCAGATCGCCGAGAAGCTGGAGGCGGACATCCTCGCCGGCACGCTCGCGCCCGGCGTGCGCCTGCCGGTGGAGGCCGAGCTGGCCGAGCGCTTCGGCGTCAATCGCCACACTTTGCGCCGCGCGCTCTCCCATCTCTCCGAGGCCGGGCTCATCGAGGCGACGGCGGGGCGGGGCACCTTCGTGAAGGAGCCGCCGCTGCGCTATCCCATCGGCCCGCGCACGCGCTTTTCCGAGATCGTGGCCGCGGGCGGGCGCGAGCCGTCCGGCCGGTTCCGCGGCTCCACGGTGGAGGCGGCGGATGCGGACGTGGCGCGCGAGTTGCAGCTCGCCATCGGCACGCCGGTGCTGCGCATCGAGACCACCCACGAGGCGGACGGCGTACCCATCTCCTGCGGCTCGGCCTGGTTTCCCGCCGCCCGCTGCCGCGACCTCGATCTCATCTATGAAGCCACCGGATCGCTGACGCGGGCGCTGGCGACATTGGGCATCGAGGATTTCCGCCGCCGCGAGACCCGCATCACCGCCCGCCCCGCCAATCCGCGCGAGATGGACATTCTCTCCCTCGCCCCCGGCCGCGCGGTGATGGTGCTGGAGCGGCTCGACGTGGAGGCCAACGGCGCGCCGCTGCAATGGGGCCGCTCCTCCTTCGCCGCCGATCGGGTACAGCTGGTTTTCAAGCCCTAGGTGCTTGCGTCAGCCCAATCGTTTGCGCGAGAAATAGGTATCCGAAGGAGGTTCTGCCCCATGGCCGTCGTCGCCGATGAAGCCGCCCTGCGCCGTCTCTATGGTGCTGCTGCCGGACGCAGCGTCGCCAAGCAGCTGGACCGGCTGGACCGGCACTGCCGGCACTTCATCTCGCTGAGCCCGTTCGTGCTCATCGCCACGACCGATGCCTCCGGCGCCGCCGATGTCTCGCCGCGCGGGGATGTGCCGGGCTTCGTTGCGGCGCGCGAGCGCGACCTGCTCATACCCGACCGGCCGGGCAACAACCGGCTGGATTCCCTCACCAACATCCTCGCCACCGGGCAGGTCGGCCTGCTCTTCCTCATTCCCGGCGTGGATGAGACGCTCAGGGTAAACGGCAATGCCTTCATCCATGACGATGAGGAGCTGACGCGCCTCTTCACCGTCGGCGGCAAGGCGCCGCGCACGGTGCTGCGGGTGGAGGTGAAGGAGGCCTACCTGCACTGCGCCAAGGCCTTCATGCGCTCGCGCCTGTGGGAGCCGGAGGCGCAGGTGGAGCGCACCCAACTGCCCACCATGGGCGAGATGCTGCGCGACCAGATCGCCGCCAAGGACGCCGCCGGCGCCGCCTCGCCGTTCGTCACCGAGGCGCCGGAGAGCCAGGAGCAGATGGTCGCGCGCTATCGCGGGATTCTGTACTGAGGCTGAGCGAGACGCCCTTTGAGTGCACCGTCATGCCCCGGCTTGTCCGGGGCATCCACCCCTCCGCCGAGCCGGGTGTCTGAACAACCGCACACCGATTCGGCTGCGAAGTGGATCCCCCCGCACAAGGCGGGGATGACTGCGGAGAAGGTGGGGGAGTGGAGGAAATGGCGCGGGTCCGTACCAAGGCGATCTGCCCGCGCGTTCACCCGATGCGGGATTTGCCGATGATGGCGAAGCGCAGGCGGGAGGAGATGAAGTCGATCACCGCCACCATGATGAGCATCATCAGGACGAGAAACGACACCTTCTGCCATTCCAGCACGCGGATCTGCTCGGCGAGGTGCAGGCCGAGGCCGCCCGCGCCGACGATGCCGACGATGGTGGACTGGCGGGCGTTGGATTCGAAGTAATAGAGCAACTGGCTCGCCAGCACCGGCAGCACCTGCGGCAGCATGCCGAAGCGCACCGCCTCCACGGGCGAGCCGCCGGTGGAGACGACGCCCTCCACGGGCTTCCTGTCCAGCGCCTCCACGGCCTCCGAGAACAATTTGCCCAGCTCGGCAAAGCTCGCGGTGGCGATGGCGAGGATGCCGGCGAACGGGCCGAGGCCCACCACCGTCACATAGATCAGCGCCCAGATCAGCCGGTCCACGCCGCGCACGGTGTCCAGCACGCGGCGGACAGTGAAATGGGCGAAGATGTTGGGAATGACGTTCTTCGCGGCGAGAAAGCCGAAGGGAAAGGCGATGATGGCGCCGCCCAGCGTACCGAGGAAGGCGATGGCCAGCGTCTCGCCGAGCGCGTGCATGTAGAGCGGCAGCTGCGTGCCGGGATCGGGCGGCATCATCAGCGTGACGAAGCGCGCGAGCTGCGCGATGCCGCTGCCCAGCCGGTCGAAATTGAAGCCGAGCTGCCAGAAGCCGAAGGCGGCGATGGATGCGAATGCCGCGATCACCACGCCGGCGCGCACCCGCGTGCCGACGGGCGGCGCGACCAGGTGCGGATGGGTGGCGGCAAGGCGCGCGCGCTCGTCTCCGGAAAGGTGGATGCGGGCCCGGCTCATCGCTGGCCTCCGAAGCCGAGAAGGCGGTGGCGGACCTGCTCGGTGACGAGATCGATGATCATCACCGCCGCGATGATGAGGAGGAGGATGGCGGAGACATCGGAGTAATAGAACTTGCGGATGGCCTCCACGAGGTCCTGCCCGATGCCGCCGGCCCCGACGAAGCCCATGATGGAGGCTTCGCGCACATTGATTTCGAAGCGCAGCAGGCCGTAGGAGGCGAAGTTGGAGAGCACCTGCGGCACCACGGCGAAGCGCACGGTGGTGAGCCAGGAGGCGCCGGAGGCGGTGGCGCCTTCCACCGGCTTCATGTCGATGTTCTCCACCACCTCGGCGAACAGCTTGCCGAGCGCGCCCATGGTGTGGATGGCCAGCGCCAGCACGCCCGGCAGCGGGCCGAGCCCGAAAGCCACCACGAACAGCAGGGCGAACACCAGCTCCGGCACCGTGCGGCAGAATTCCAGGAAGCGGCGGGCGCCGAGGCGTATCCACGGGCTCTTCACCAGATTGGCGCTGGCGAGGAAGCACAGGCAGAAGCCGCCGATGGCGCCGATGAGCGTGCCGAGATAGGCGATCAGGATCGTATCCAGCAGCAGCTTCAGCCAGTGGTCGAGGTTCCAGTACCACTCGGAAAGATCGGCGCCGAGGGTGTTCCAGTGCAGGACCGGCGTGATGCTCCAGAAATAGTTGGGCAGACGGTCCGCGTGGGCGAAGAACACGTCCGGCTTCACCTCGCCCATCCAGGCGGCGAGCACGGTGCACACGGCGATCACGCCGAACATGATCAGCGTATGCCGCCGCCGCGCCCGCACAGCCGCATCGTAATGGGCGATCAGCGGGGCGATCTGCTCGTCGGGCAGCCGGGTGATGGCGTGGGACAAGACCATGTTCTCCCTCGCGCCCCGGCCGACTGGAACGGAGCGGGAGCGCAGTGGAAGGAGAGCCGGGGCCCAGCGCAATACTGCGCCGGAGGTGGCTCAAGCGATGAGGCCGGCGGGCCATGGACGGCTGCGCCGGACCTGATCCTGGACCCCGGATCAGCGCTCCGGCTGCGCCGTCGCTTGTCCGGGGAACCGGCCGCCCAGAGCGCGATCCGATCAAATTGAATCAATTTGATCGGCGCGTGCTCTAGAGGGCGGCTGGAACAGCCTCAGCTCTTCTTCTTGCGCAGCTCGTCCACGAACTTGTTCAGCTCGATGATGCCCACGTAGGATTCATTGTCGATGGGCTGCCAGAGCTGGCTCTTGCCTTCATAGATCTTGTCGAAGGCGGCCTTGTCGTTCTTCTCGATGGAGAAGAAGGCGTCGCGGATCTTGGCCTTCAGGTCGGCCGGCAGGTCCGAGAGATAGGCGTAGGGCGAGTTCACGATCTGGTCGGACTTGAAGATGATGCGGAAGTCGCCGTACTTCGCCATCCCCTTGCGCTCCATGCGCCGGAGGTTGGACTCGTTCTCGTCGTTCCACCAGTTGAAGGCGGCATCGCACGTGCCCTGCTGCACGCCGATCACCGCGTTCTCGTGCGAGCCCGCATAGACCACCTTGCCGAAGAAGTCGTCGGGCTTGATGCCCATCTTGTTCAGGGCGAAGCGCGGCACGTTGTTGCCGGAGGTGGAGTTGGGATCGACGAGGCAGAGGTTCTTGCCCTTCAGGTCCTCGATGGACTTGTAGGGGCTGTCGGCCTTCACATAGAGCACCGAGTGATAGCCCTTGGTGCCGTCCGCATTCACCTCGATGGCGAAGGCGTCGATCTTGGCGCCGGTCATCAGCGCGCGGGCGAAGGAGGAGGGGCCGTAATAGGCCATGTGGATGTTGCCGGCGCGCTGGCCCTCGATCACCGCGGCATAGTCGTTGGCGACGCGCAGCGTCACCTTGGTGCCGAGCTGCTTGGTGAGATAGTCCATGAGCGGCTGGTAGCGATCGGTGACGCCGCTGCCGTTCTCGGCGGGGATCACCGCGAACACCAGCTCGGGATACTTGGCCTTCCAGTCCTGCGCGGCGGCGGCGCCGGCGGACATCACGAGCGCGGCGGCGGCCGCGATCAGGCTACGACGGTTCAGCATGTCTCGTGCTCCTGTCGGACGAAATCGAAACTGGGCAAGCAGGGTCGGCCGGCCCGCGGTCGCGGGTCGGCGCGGAAGGCACGCGCTCAGGCGAGCGCGGCCGCTTCGGGGATGCCGTCGTCGGCGGCGACGGGACGCCGCGCGGGCGTGTCCATCACCTCGCCGGCCTCCAGGCCGTAGAGATCGTGCGCCACCTGCTCGGTCAGCGCCGCGGGCGCGCCGTCGAACACCACGCGGCCCTGCGCCATGCCCACGAGGCGGTCGCAATAGGTGCGGGCGAGGTCGAGGGAGTGCAGGTTGCACAGCACGGTGATGCCGAAGTGCTTGTTGATGCGCAAAAGCGCATCCATCACGATCTTGGTGTTGCGCGGATCGAGCGAGGCGATGGGCTCGTCGGCGAGGATCAGCGCCGGCTCCTGCGCCAGCGCGCGGGCGATGGCGACGCGCTGCTGCTGGCCACCGGAGAGGCTGTCGGCGCGCTGGGCGGCGAGGGGGGCGATGTCGAACTGGTCGAGGGCGGAAAGGGCGATGGCCCGGTCATCCGCGCCCCAGCTCTTGGTGAGGGCGCGCCAGGCGGGAACGGTGGCGAGGCGGCCCATGAGCACGTTGGTCAGCACGTCCAGGCGGCCGACCAGATTGAACTGCTGGAAGATCATCGCCGCCTCGGCGCGCCATTGGCGCAGCGCGTGGCCCTTGAGGGCGGTGACGTCCCGTCCGTCGAAGGAGATGCGGCCGGAAGAGGGGTCCTGCAGGCGGTTGACCATGCGCAGCAGAGTGGACTTGCCGGCCCCGGATCGGCCGATGACGCCCACGAAGGCGCCCTGGCCGATGGCGAGGTTCACGTTGGATACGGCCTCCTTGTCGCCGAAGCGTCGGGTGAGGCCCTCGATCACCAGCATCCGGAGGCTCCCAGAGCACGCGCCGGCCCGCTTGCAGGGCAAGCCGGCCGGACAGCGCGGTCTCGATCACTGGCCGGTGGAGAATCGGTCGGCCTGAGCCAAGGCGATCCACACCAGCGCGTCGGGAGGTTGGATAGCGCGGCTCCGCAACACCCATGTGACGATGCCGCGCCAAGCGCTGCGCCGTTGGGCCAAGGCGCCGCCAACAGCCAGGGCACCGCCAATCGTCGCGCCGGCGCGTCTGTGACAGGCGGTTTGTGACGGCGCGCGCGGGCGCGACGGCGGCGATGTCAACGACGTGTCATGAAGGGCAGGCAGAAGGGCGGCGGTATCCGGCGGCGCGACTGCCCGTGTTTCCGGACCTGGAACGAGTGGCGCCGGGGAGGTTGGCTCCCCGGCGCCTTCGATCGACCGGACCCCGGTTATTGCTGTTCTCGGGTCCCATGAGGGCGGTGGCGGGTCCTGACCTCAGACCAGACCGAGCAGCACAGCGCCAACGAAGCCGAAGGCCGCGCACGTCTCGATCACGGTGAGGAGATGGCCAAGTGTCACCTTATGCCTCGCAGGGTCGATCTTGAGAGAACTTTAACAAACTCTCAAAATGCGGAAAGAGGTAAGTTGTGCTGCATCGCCGCTGCAAAGTATTGCAGCGCATGACTTTCCGCAGTGCGGCGCGCGCCAAGTCGCGCCCCCTTCTACGCTTTCCCTTCCGCTGCGGCGCACGGTCGGCCGCGGTGGAATACTGCATGTCAGGCGGTAACGGCGGCTTCCACGAGGCTCGCGACGGCCAGCGCCTGCCGATCCCGCCCGAAACGCCCCACCACCTGCACGCCCACGGGCATGCCGTTGGCGGCGGAGAGCCCCGCCACATTGATCGCCGGGCACCCCATCAGCGTCCACAGCCGGTTGAAGATGGCCGAGCCGGTGGTGGCGAATCCCTCCGGCGCGGGGCCGGGGGCGGAGAAGGTGAGGATGGCATCCACCTCCGCGAACACGTCCCCCAGCGCATGCCGCGCCCGCTTCGCCGTGCGTCGCGCGCCGTCATAAAGGTCGGGCGGAATGGCGCGGGCGGCTTCGAGATGGCCGCGCAGCAGGGGTGAAAGCCGGTCGCCGTCATAGTCCAGCTCGTCGCCGAGGGAGAGCGCGGCCTCGAAGTCCTGCACGGTGCCATGGATGGCGTCGGCCGCCTCCAGCGCCTCGGGCAATTCCAGATCGAAGATGCGGGCGCCCCTTGCCTCCGCGGCGCGGGCGGCGGCGTCCAGCGCGGCGTGGGCGTCAGGCGAGGCGGCGCTGGCGCGGGCGGTGCGCACGATGGCGATGCGCGGCGCTTCGGCGGTCTCCTCGCCGATATCGAGGCCGCGGCCGGCGATGGCATTGGCGGCGAAGGCCACGTCGCGCACCCGCGCGCCGAACAGGCCAACGGTGTCGAGATGCCAGGAGAAGGTCTTCATCCCCAGCGTCGGCAGCAGGCGGAAGGTGGGCTTGTAGCCCGTGACGCCGCAGAAGGCGGCCGGGCGGATCACCGAGCCGCCGGTCTGGGTGCCGAGCGCCAGCGGCAGCATCCCCGCCGCCACCGCCGCAGCGGACCCCGCCGACGAACCGCCGGGGGAGAAAGTGAGGCGGCGCGGATTGCGGGTGCGCGTCGGCTGGAGGAAGGCGAACTCGGTGGTCTCGGTCTTCCCCACGACGAGGCCGCCGGCGCGGCGTGTCATGGCCACCACCGGCGCGTCGGTGCGGGGGCAGTAGCCGGCATAGATGGGGCTGCCGTAGGTCGTGGGCAGGTCGCGGGTGTCGAGGATGTCCTTCACCCCAACCGGCAGGCCGGCCAGCGGCGTCGCGGCGAGGCCGCGCGCGCGGGCGGCGGCGCGGGCCGAATCGAGATCGAGCGTCACGAAGGCCCCGACCTCGCTTTCGTGCGCGGCGATGGCGGCGGCGACCTGTTCGAGCACGGCTTCAGGCGTGGTCCGGCCGGAACGGATATCGGCGGCAAGATCTCGGGCGGAAAGCAGGCTCATGCGCTCACTCTTCGGCATCCATGGGCTGCCACCATGCGCAACACCGGCGGCCGAGGCAATGGCGGGGCGAGGGCGCTCCACGGCTACCCTCTTTCCCCGTGCGGAGGGGGATTTCGCCGACAGGGGACGGGCCGGCGCTTTCGGGAAAGGCCGCCCCCTCTCCCCCGGCCCCTCTCCCTCGAGGGGAGAGGGGAGGAGGGCAGTGCATCGCCCCTCACATCCCCGCATACAGGGGGAAGCGGGCGCAGATGTCGCGCACGGTCGCGCGCGCCGCGACTTCGGCCTTGCCGTTGGTCTCGGCGCCGTTGGCCGCGAGGCCGGTGAGCACGTCGGCAATCAGGTCGGCCACCGTCTCGAACTCGGCCACGCCGAACCCGCGCGTGGTGCCGGCTGGGGTGCCGAGGCGGATGCCGGACGTCACGGCCGGCTTCTCCGGATCGAACGGAATGCCGTTCTTGTTGCAGGTCAGGCCGGCCCGCTCCAGCGCGGCTTCTGCCGCCTTGCCGGTGACGCCGAACGGCCGCAGGTCCACCAGCACCATATGGCTGTCGGTGCCGCCGGAGACGATGGCCGCGCCGCACTCCGACAGCCGGGCCGCCAGCGCCCGCGCATTCGCGACCACCTGCGTGGCATAGGCGCGGAACTCGGGTGTCAGCGCCTCGCCGAACGCCACGGCCTTGGCGGCGATCACATGCATCAGCGGGCCGCCCTGCAGGCCGGGGAACACAGCCGAATTGAGCTTCTTCGCCAGCGCCTCGTCATTGGTGAGGATCAGGCCGCCGCGCGGGCCGCGCAGGGTCTTGTGGGTGGTGGTCGTCACCACATGGGCGTGGGGGAAGGGGGACGGGTAGGCCCCGGCGGCGATCAGCCCGGCATAGTGGGCGGCATCCACCATCAGCAGCGCGCCCACCTGATCGGCGATGGCGCGGAAGCGGGCGAAATCGATGATGCGCGGATAGGACGAGCCGCCGGCGATGATGAGCTTCGGCCGGTGCTCCCGCGCCAGGCGCTCCACCGCGTCATAGTCGATCAGGGCGGTGTCCGGCGTGACGCCGTAGCCGATAGCGTTGAACCACTTGCCGGAGAGGGTGGGCGGCGCGCCGTGGGTGAGGTGGCCGCCGGCCGCCAGCGACATGCCGAGCAGGGTGTCGCCGGGCTTCAGCACCGCCATCAGCACGGCCGCATTGGCCTGCGCGCCCGAATGGGGCTGCACATTGGCAAAGCCCGCCCCGAACAGCGCCTTGGCGCGGTCGATGGCGATCTCCTCCACCACGTCCACATGCTCGCAGCCGCCGTAGTAGCGCTTGCCGGGCAGGCCCTCGGCATACTTGTTGGTGAGCACCGAGCCCTGCGCCTTCAGCACCGCCTCGGACACGATGTTCTCGGAGGCGATCAGCTCGATCTGATCCTGCTGGCGCCGAAGCTCCGCGCGGATGGCATCGAACACGGCGGTGTCTTCGGCGGAGGAGGGGGAGACGTGGAGGGTCATGGGCGGTTTCCTCGTTTGGGGGGCATTCGGACAAAGTTTTCCCTCTCCCGTCGCGGGAGACGGGGGCGGGGATGGGGGCTTCCCCGGTCTTCCCGGCGTCATGGCAAAGGGCGCGGACACCCCTCGCCCTGCCCCTCTTCCGCATGGGGAGAGGGCCGCGGTTCAGCATTCCGGGACGTTCACCGCGAGACCGCCTTGCGAGGTCTCCTTGTATTTGGACTGCATGTCCGCCCCCGTCTGGCGCATGGTCTCGATGACCTGATCCAGCGAGACGTGATGCACCCCGTCGCCCCGGAGCGCGAGGGAGGCGGCGGCGATGGCCTTGTTGGCGCCGAAGGCGTTGCGCTCGATGCAGGGGATCTGCACCAGCCCGCCGATGGGATCGCACGTCATGCCGAGATGGTGCTCCATGGCGATCTCGGCGGCATTTTCGATCTGCGCCGGGCTCGCCCCGAGTACGCAGGCGAGCCCCGCCGCGGCCATGGCGGCGGCGGAGCCGACCTCCCCCTGGCAGCCCACCTCCGCACCGGAGATGGAGGCGTTGCGCTTGATGAGCGCCCCCACCGCCGCGGCGGTCAGCAGGAACGCGCGCAGCTGGGCGTGGGTGGTGTCCGGGCAGATGTCGCGCACATAGCGCAGCACCGCCGGCACGATGCCCGCCGCGCCATTGGTGGGGGCGGTGACGATGCGCCCGCCGGCGGCATTCTCCTCGTTCACCGCCATGGCGAAGACCGAGACCCAATCCATGATCTCGTGGGGCGGCCGGCGGTTGGCGTGGCGGTCCGCCTCCAGCTGGTCGCGGATGGCCTTGGCCCGCCGCCGCACGCGCAGGCTGCCGGGCAGGGTGCCCTCCTGCGCGAGGCCGCGATCGATGGAGGCGAACATGGCGGCGAGGATCGCGTCGAGCTTCTCCTCCACCTCTTCCGCCGGGCGCAGCGCGCATTCATTGGCCATTTGCAGGCCGGCGATGGTGAGGCCCGTGCGGGCGCAGGCGGAGAGCAGCTCGGATGCGGTGGCGAAGGGGTGGGGAACCTCCATCGCCTCCGGCTCGCGCGGCTCGCCCTCGGCCACCACGAAGCCGCCACCGATGGAATAGAAGACCCGTTCGTCGAGCCGCGCGCCGTCCGCGTCATAAGCGCGGAAGCGCATGGCGTTGGAGTGCAGCGGCATCAGCGTGTCGAAATCGAAGATGAGATCGGCCTCGGGATCGAAGGCGACGCGGGCGCCATCCACCTCGATGGACTTGCGGATGAACAGCCGCGCCACCAGCGCCGGCACGTCGTCCGGGTCGAGCGTATCCGGCCGCGCGCCCATGAGGCCGAGCGCGATGGCCCGGTTGGAACCGTGGCCCTTGCCGGTCCAGGCCAGCGAGCCGAACAGCTCGGCGGTGATGCGGGCGGTGCCAGGGGGCAGCGCCTCCCGGAAGCGGCGCGCCGCCACCATCGGCCCCACGGTGTGGGACGAGGACGGCCCGATGCCGATCTTGAACAGGTCGAACACGCTGGTCATCCGTCTCCCTCCGGGAACGGTGCGATTATTCTACCGCTTTTTCAAATACTTGTCGCGCATCACTTGACCCGCGTCCAGGGCGGGGCGAAGCTTCATCATGCTTGCCGGCGGGGGCGCCTGCTCGTCCCCTTGCGACTTTCGTCTGGAACAGATGCGACACGTTCTCTCCGCCCGTCCCGGCCCGTCCGCCAAGCTCCGGGTGGGGTTCGTGCTGCTGCCCAACTTCACGCTGACGGCCTTTTCCAGCTTCGTGGACATGCTGCGCCTCGCCGCCGACAAGGGCGACCGCTCCCGCCCCATCGACTGCTCCTGGCAGGTGATGAGCCCGCGCCTGCGTCCCGTCCGCTCGTCCTGCGGCATCGACATCCAGCCGACCGCGGACCTCTTGGACCCGAAGGCGTTCGACTACATCGTGGCGGTGGGCGGGCTGCTGCGCGGGGTGCCGGCGCAGGCCGACCCTCTGGCGGCCTATCTCAGGCGCGCGGCGGCGGCGGGCGTACCGCTCATCGGCGTGTGCACCGGCTCGTTCCTCCTGTGCCGGCTGGGGCTCATGGCGCAGCGCAAATGCTGCGTGAGCTGGTATCACTACCGCGATTTCCTGGATGAATTCCCCACCCTCGTGCCGGTGGCGGACCAGCTGTTCGTGGTGGATGGCGATCGCATCACCTGCTCGGGCGGGGCCGGCGTCGCGGACCTCGCCGCCCGCCTCGTCACCGAGCATCTCGGCGCCGCCACGGCCCAGAAGGCGCTCAACATCCTCCTCATTGATCGCCCCCGCGCGGCCGAGAGCGCCCAGCCCGCCCCGCGCCGGGCGGAGGGGACGGTGGACGACGCCCGCGTCTCCCGCGCGCTGCTGCTGATGGAGCAGAACCTCGCCGAGCCTTTGGCCATCGCCGACATCGCGGATGCCCTCGGCGTCGGCGTGCGGCAGCTGGAGCGGCTGTTCGCGGACCGTTTGCGGGAAAGCCCGCAGGAAAGCTATCTGGCGCTCAGGCTGCGCCATGCGCGCTGGATGTTGGCCAACACGCGCTTTTCCGCCGCCCGTATCGCCGCCGACCTCGGCTTTGCCGACGGCTCCCATTTCGGCCGCGCCTTCAAGGCCCGCTTTGGTGCCACCCCCGCCGCCTTCCGCCGGACACTCTCGCCGCGCTCCGAGCGGATCGAGGGCGACGGCGAAGGGCGGGTGTTCGAGACGCCGTAGGCGGCCTTCCGCGCCGATCAGACGGTCGCGAAGATCAGACCGCCGCGAAGATCAGACCGTCGCGAAAATCTTGGCGAAGTCCCAGTCGTCCTGTGCGACGCCGCTGTTGGTGTAGGTCAGGTGCCCGACCGCATCCCCGTGGTCGCGGCCGAGGGACCACATGGCGAGCGAGGCGATGTGGTCGTTGCCATCCGCAAAATCCACCAGCTGCTGCGCATCCTGCAGGGTGAAGACCTCGCTCTGCACATCGTTGATGCCGGCCATGGGGGTAATGCCCACCTTGGCGTCGATGCCGAGAGTCTGGAGCTGGGCGATGGTGGCTTCGGCGGCGTCGATGGCGTCTTGCCCCATGTCGCCGGTGTCGTTCTCCGTCCCGTAATTCATCACCATGATGTTCACGGTGTCGATCTCGACTCCCGCCGCGTGGGCGGCCGTCAGCAGGTCGAGGTCGTCCTGGGTCAGGCCGGTGGGCAGGACCGGGAGGGTGAAGGAGACGGACAGGTCCGGATTGTCGGCTTCCAGCGCCACAAGGGCCGCATTGCGCAGGGCGCTGGCGGTGTCGTTGGTCAGCGCAGCGCCCTCGATGTCGAAGTCGAGTGAGGTCACGCCATAGGTGTCGATCACCGACTGGTAGGCGGCGGTGAGCGCCGTGGCGCTGCTGAAATAGAGCGCCGGTTCCTCGGCATGACCGCCGCCGAACGAGATGGTCACGTCCACCCCGTTGGCCTGGAGGTCCGCGATGACACCGCTGATGGAGGTGCCGTCGGCCAGCGCATCGCTGGCGATGGAGCCCACACCGGCCCAGCCGATCTCGTTCGTCCCGGTGCCGACGATGAAGGCGAGCGTGACGGCCGAGACGTCGGCATCGGCGACCGCCTGCACGATATCGGTATGCTGGCTGGAGGCCAGCCACAGGTCGATATAGGGCGAGAAAACCTGGCCGTCGGCCGCATGGCTGCCGGCCGCGTCGGTGGTTATGGACAGTGGGGTGGAGGCGGTCGATGCACCGGCCTCGTCGTGGGCGACGATGGTGAAGCTGTAGCCGGTGTCCGCCGACAGGCCGGCCACCTTGAAGCTGCGCTCCGTCGTGCTGCCGACGAGGGTGCCGTCCTGATAGATGTCGTAGGCGGAGATCGTGCCTACGCTGAAGATTTCCGCGGCGTCCCAGGTGAGCGTCACAGACGTGTCGGTCGTGGTCGCGGCGTGGAAATCATCCGGCGTCTGGGGAGCGACCGGGATCAGGTCGGCATAGCCGACCTTGGTCCAGACATGGCCGGACCCTGCCGGACCGTAGTCGTGCTCGGGATCGCTGCCCAGCGTCCACCACTTGGCTTCATAGACCACATGGCCGACCGTCACCTGATCGCCGGCGATGTAGGCGGTGGTGGCGGACCAGTCGGGTGCATCATCTATCACGGGCAGGGTCCCACCCGAGCCGGACGAGCCGCCCGTCGCGTCGGCGATGGCATCGGCCCAGGCGTTCGTCACCAGGCTGGTCTGGGCGGTGATGTTGTCGGTGGAGAGGTTGGCGAGGCTCACCCCCTCCAGCGTGATCGTGCGCTGGTTGGCGGCGAGGACGATGACGACCGACCCGTTCACCTCGGCGATGGTGAAGTCCTGCGGCAGCAGCCAGCCGAAGTCCAGCTTGTCCTGCGCCGGGTCGAAGTCGAGGGTGGTCTGCGTGTTCCACTGCCAGCCCACGGTGTAGGTCGTCGGAGCGTGATAGGTGGGGCTGGGCGCGGTCGTATCATGGTCGACGGCGAGCTCGGTGTTCCATTCCGTGAAGGTGGAGCCGACCGTACCGTGGATGTTCGCCAGGGTGAGGTCGTCGAGGCTGACGCCGACGAGAATGTAGGTCTGCTGGGACGCGGGCAGGAAAATCACCGCGGAGCCATCGACCTCGGCGAGGGCGAAGTCGGCCGCCGCCAGGTTACCGAAATCGAGCACGTCCTGCGACGGGTTGAAATTCACCAGGGTGTTGGTGCCGTAGTCGGCGGCGATCGTCACCGTCTGGCCGGTGACGGGATGGCTGTCGGCAAGGGCCGCCGTCCATGCGGCGAAGATGGAGCCGTCATTGGCGACGATGTTGGCGATCGAGAGATCCGCGAGGGTAACGCCCTGCAACGTATAGGTCTGCTCCGTGGACGGCAGCGAGATCACCACCGAACCCGCCACCTCAGCGATGGTGACGTAGTCCGCGCTCACCCAGCCGAAGTCGATGACCTCCGTAGCCGGATTGAAAGTGTCGACCTCGTGAAGGCCCCAAGTCCACGTCAGTGTAACGTTTGCCATGCCATCCCCCTGTACCGGCTTGGGGGATTATAGGTCTGGCGAAGCCATGATCAATGGTTGATACAGTAAAAATTTGATCGGGAAACGTGTTGCTTATGCTTAAATGATGTTTTGTATGGTTCGATTCCAAGAAAGATTATTAGAATTATTCAGGTTTAATCGGAAAGTATAGTATTGGCCGTGCGCGCTCGCCGTCGCCGCATTTCTGGTTGTTCTTTCATGAAATGCACGCTCCACGCTGGGGCGCGGCGGTGCGAGGGTGCGTTGTACTTCCATGCTGCAAGCGAGGGCTTGACCATGCGGCATCAACAACCTGCGACACAGACTTGCTTTACGCACACCTGAGCTGGCGTTCGGTCCGCGCCTTTCCCGCTACGCCTCCGGGACGTTGCGCTCCAGCTCGGCGAGCCACACGCCCGGCCCGCTGTCGGAGGGCTGGCGCCAGTCGCCGCGGGGGGAGAGGGAGCCGCCGGAGGAGATCTTCGGCCCGTTGGGCAGCGCCGAGCGCTTGAACTGGCTGGTGAAGAAGCGCGAGAGGAACACCTTCATCCAGCGACGGATTTCGGCGAGGTCATAGGCCCGCTTCTCGCCCTCGGGGATGCCGCGCGGCCAGCGCCCCGCGTCCTTGTCCGCCCAGGCGTGCTCGGCGAGGAAGGCGATCTTGGACGGCGGAAAGCCGTAGCGGGTCAGGTAGAAGAGCGTGAAGTCCTGGAGCGGGTAGGGGCCGATGATGCTCTGGGTGGACTGGATGGTGCCCCCTTCGGTGGCCGGCACCAGCTCCGGGGAAATCTCGGTGGCGAGGATGGCGTGGAGGATGCTGGCCGTCTCCTCGCTCACGTCACCGGACGCGGCGACGAAGCGGATGAGGTGCTGGATCAGCGTCTTCGGCACCGAGGCGTTGACGTTGTAGTGGGACATCTGGTCCCCGACGCCATAGGTGCACCAGCCGAGCCCCAGTTCGGAGAGGTCGCCGGTGCCCACCACGAGGCCGCGATGGTGGTTGGCGAGGCGGAACAGATAGTCCGTGCGCAGGCCCGCCTGCACATTCTCGAAGGTCACGTCATAGGCCGCCCGGCCCTCGGCGAAGGGGTGGCCGAGATCGGCCAGCATCTGCCGGGCGGCGGGGCGGATGTCGATCTCCTCGGCGCTCACCCCGAGCGCGCGCATCAGCGCCCAGGCGTTGCCCTTGGTCTCGTCGGAAGTGGCGAAGCCAGGCAGGGTATAGGCCAGCACGTTGGAGCGGGGATGGCCGACGCGGTCCATGGCGCGCACGGCGACGATGAGGGCCTGCGTGGAATCAAGGCCGCCGGAGACGCCGATGACCACCCGCGACATGCCGGTGGAGGCGAGGCGCTGGGCGAGGCCCTGCACCTGGATGTTGTAGGCCTCGTAGCAGTCTTCCGTGAGGCGCGCCGGATCGTTGGGCACGAAGGGGAAGCGCGCCACGTCGCGCGCGAGGCGCACGGGCTCGGCGGGCGGCTCGTAGGCGAATTGGGCGGTGCGGAAGGGCGGGGCGCTGTCGCGCTCCAGCCGCGCGCACTCCCCGAACGTGTTGACCCGCATGCGCTCCTGCCGCAGCCGCCCGAGATCGATGTCCGCCACCGCCATGGTGGCGTCGGGGGCGAAGCGCTCCGCCTCCGCAAGGGTGTCGCCATATTCGAAGATGGCGGCGTGGCCATCCCAGGCGAGATCGGTGGTGGATTCCCCCGGCCCCGCCGCCGAATAGGCATAGGCGGCGATGCAGCGGGCGGATTGGCCGCCGCACAGCAGGCGGCGGGATTCCGCCTTGCCGATGGTGATGTTGCTGGCGGAAAGGTTCAGCAGCACTTCCGCGCCGGCGAGCGCGGCCCGCGTGGAGGGCGGCAGGGGCACCCACACGTCCTCGCAGATCTCCACATGGAAGGTGTAGGGCACCTCCCCCTCGGACCGGAACAGGAGGTCCACGCCGAACGGCACGTCTTCGCCCAGCAGGCGGATGAAGCCGCCGTGCTCGTCGAGGCCGGGCGTGAAGTGGCGGCGCTCGTAGAACTCGCGATAATTGGGCGGGTAGCTCTTCGGCACCACGCCGAGGATCACCCCGCCATGGATCACCACCGCCGTATTGTAGAGCCGCCCCTGATGGCGGAGCGGCGCGCCCACCGCCAGCACGGGGGAGAGATCCTGCGAGGCTGCGACGAGGGTCGCGAGCGCGCCCTCCACCGCATCCAGCAGCGGGGCCTGGAACAAGAGATCGTCGATGGCGTAGGAGGACAGGCCCAGCTCGGGGAAGAGCATCAGGGCGACGCCGTCCTCATGGCCTTGGGTGGCCATCTCCAGCGTCTCGGCAACGGCGAAGCTCGGGTCCGCGACGGCCCCGCGCGGCACGCAGGCCGCAATGCGCAGGAAGTCGTGGCGGTAGAGGCAGCGGTAGTCTCGCATCGCGTCCCTGTCGTCCCGGGTCCGCGCGGGGGCGCGGGCAGGACTCTCCGGTGAATCTCGATCCGGAGCATAGGGCGCGGGGCGGCGAATGCCAGCGCAAGGACGCCCCCTCTCATGAAGCCGGCACCCGCCGGAGCGGGCCGCTCTTTCGTGACACCCGGCGCCCGCCGGAGCGGGCGCCGGGTGGGCCACGTCAGGCCGCCTTCTTGTTCACGTCGGCGGAGGCGAGGCGGGTGAGGAGCTGGTCGGTCTCCTTCTCCTCCTTGAGGGTCGCCTCCAGCAGGGGCACCGCATCGGCGAGGCCGAGCTGGGCGGCCCAGGTCTTCAGCGTGCCGTAGCGGGCGATCTCGTAATGCTCCACCGCTTGGGCGGCGGAGAGGAGGCCGGCATCCAGCGCGTCGGTGCCGGCGAAGTCCTCCATGATCTCCTTGCCCTCGTCCACGATGCCGACGATGGCCGGGCAGTGCTTGCCGCGTGCCGCCTTCCCCATCATCTCGAACACCTGTTCCAGGCGCTCGATCTGGCCTTCCGTCTGCTCCTGATGGGTGAGAAAGGCGGTCTTCAGCTCTTCCGACTGGGCCGATTTCGCCATCTTCGGCAGCGCCCGAAGGATCTGCTTTTCCGCGTAATAGATGTCCTTCAGCGTTTCGGAGAAAAGGTCGTGCAAGGACTTGGCCTGTGCCATGTGGGGGTTCCTTTCGGTTCGCGTTACCGCCGGTTGTTCTGGTGTCGCCGACCCAATTCACACCGCCGCGCCGCCGCATACGCCAGCGCGCATCCATCCGCGGCGGCTACGGGTGGATCGGGTCTGTCCTTGGGCGATCACCCGCGCAAATACGCACCGGGCTGCGAGCACAACGGGCAAGCGGCGGCGAAGTTCCGCAGCGGCGCGGCGCCTAGCGCTGGGCGTCGCGCACGAAGGCGGCGATTGTCTTCTTGCTCTCGGCGTCGATCAGCGCGTCGCCATCCTGAGCGAGATCGGCGAGGGTCTGCGCGCGCAGCGACTGGCGCCACAGCTCTTCCGCCGCCAGCATCCGGCGCTTGATGAAGCAGTCGGTCCTGTAGGCGCAGGGGTCCTTGGATTTTCCCGGGCCGCGCTGGCGGATCTCTTTGCAGGTGAAGGCGGGCTCTTTGCCGTCGATGGCTTCCACGATGTCGAGCAGCGTGATCTCGCCCGGCTGCCGCGCCAGCCGGTAGCCGCCGCGCGGGCCGGGCAGCGCCTCCACGAGGCCGGCTTCGGTGAGGGCGCGCATGTGCTTAAGGAGATAGCTCTCCGACAGGCCATGCATCTCGGCAAGGCTCTTGCCGGGCATCACCTTGCCCGGCTCCAGCCAGCACAGCACCAGCGCACAGTGCAGCGCCGCCTCTACCCCGTCTCCCAACCGCCTCATGCCTGCTCCGGATTGCCTAAGGTCCACGACCGGCACGGACTCTTTCCTACTCCGATAATCATAGATATAATATATCTATGATTCTCGGCCATGGACGGGCGGGATCGCAAATCGGAAGAGACAGACAGGAGAGAGGGCATGGAATCGAGGATGAACGTGGCCGAGGCCGCGCCCGCGCTCTACGCGGCTGTGCGCGCGCTGGACGGGGCGGTGATGAAGTCGGGGCTGGAGAAGCGCCTGCTCCATCTGGTCAAGCTCCGGGCGTCGCAGATCAACGGTTGCGCCTATTGCATCGACATGCATGTGAAGGAGTCGCTCGCCGACGGCATTCCCGCCCAGCATCTCCACATGCTCACCGCGTGGCGCGAATCGCCCCTCTACAGCGCCCGCGACCGGGCGGCGCTGGAATGGATCGAGAGCGTGACGCTCATCGCGCAGACCGGCATTCCCGACAGCGCCTATGCGGCGGTGACGGCGGCGTTCTCAACCGAGGAGATCGCCACGCTCACCATCGCCATCGGCACCATCAATGTGTGGAACCGCATCGCGGTCTCCTCGCGCATGCTGCATCCGGTGGACCGCCCCGCTGCCGCCTGAGGCAATTCCCACCTGAGACACGACCACGAGCGCGCGGGATGGCGATGTCCCGCGGCTCTCCCGCTTCGGCGGCACACAGCAGCACCCGAAACCCGCCATTTCGGTCACGACATCGGTGCTGGGGATAGGCATGGGACTTCCGTTGCGTTCGGGTGGATGATCCGAGCAGATTGAATCGATCTAGCGGGTGCACGTCCAGAGGGTGCGCGCGGCGCGAGGCGGGAGAGATCGGAATGGTGGACAATCGCACGCCGGGTGGCTCATCCATGGATGCGAGCGCAGGCCGCGACTTCTGGCTGCGCGAAGGGCCCTATCTCGCCATCCTCGCCCTCACCGTGGGCGGCGTCGCCTATGTGGCGATGACCCGCCGGCCGCTGGTGACGTTCTGGGAATTCGTGGCGCTGGCGAGCTGCGCGGTGGGCATCTTCGCCGGCTGGGGGCGCGCCACGCTGAAGGAGCAGCGCGTGCGGCTGGTGGTGACGCAGCTCCTCCACTGGGGCGCCTTCCTCGCCGCCATGAACCTCGTGTTCCTGCCGAGCGTGCAGGCGGTGGCGGATGCGGATTCCACCAGCCTCATCGTGCTGCTGCTGCTGGCGCTGGGCAGCTTCGTGGCAGGCGTCCACACCCAGTCGTGGCGCATGGGGCTGAACGGCGTGTTCATGGCCCTCTGCGTGCCGGCCGTGGCATGGCTCGACCAGTCCGCCCTCTTCGTGGCGCTGGTGGGCGCTGCCGCCGTGGCCGGCGCCGGCTTCATCTTGTGGGCCCGCCTGCGGATTTGAGGGGCAAAGGGGGAGCCGGCAGGGAGGGCGCAGCCGGCGCCTTCGTTCCCCGGACAAGCAACACCGCAGGTGGAGCGCCGATCCGGGGTCCAGCGCAAAAAGTCCCGCGCAGCGGGGCAAAACCTCAGAGCGCTGGTTTTTGGAAGCGCCTTCGGCGGCCCTTTGCACTGGGCCCCGGCTTCGCATTCCGCTGGCGCTCCATGCGTCCGGGGCGCGAGGGCGGTTATGGGGCGGCCCCCCTCTCCCCTCGCGGGAGAGGGGCCGGGGGTGAGGGGGCTGGCCGCGCAATCCCGGTGCTGGGGCAAATGGAGCAATACCCCTCACCCCAACCCTCTCCCGCAAGGGGAGAGGGAGTGCTGCCGGCGCAAGGGCGTGGCCGTCGTCCTCCCGGAGCGCCCGTCCGGTCAGCTCCGCCCGAGCGCCCGCGCGATGTCCGCCTGGAGCTGCGGCAGCAGCTCGGCCTCGAAATAGGGGTTCTTCTTCAGCCAGCCGGTGTTGCGCCACGAGGGATGGGGCAGCGTATAGACCGCCACCGGATGGGCGAGCTTTTCCCCCGCCGCGCGCACCGCCCGCCAGTTGGCCACCGTCTCGGTGAGGCTAGGCTTCAGGTGCGCCGCGAGGCCGAGGCGGGCGAGGTGATAGGCCTGCGCCGGCCGCCCCACCGCAAGGATCAGCCGGAATGGCGGCAAAGTGGCGAACAGCGTGTCGTGCCAGGTGGCGACGCATTCCCGCCGGGGCGGCAGGTCGCCCCCTGATGCATCCTGCCCCGGAAAGCAGAAGCCCATGGGGGCGATGGCGATGTGGGCGGCATCGTAGAAGGTGTCCTTGTCCACCCCCATCCAGGCCCGCAGCCGATCGCCCGAGGCATCGGTGAAGGGCAGGCCCGAAAGGTGCACCTTCGTCCCCGGCGCCTGGCTTGCAATCAGGATGGACGCGGCGGCGGACACCTGAAGCACTGGCCGCGGCTCGTGCGGCAGGGGCGCCCCGCGCGGGGCCTCACGGCAGACCCGGCAAGCGCGGATGCGGGCGACCAGCGCGTCGAGGTCGTCCTCAGATGCTGAGCTCAAGCCCGTCCTCGGCCACGGTGAAATGGGTTTGGTCCACCTCGCCCCGCCGCGCCCACATCTCGTCGCCCATGTGGGTGAGGAGGATGTGTTTCGCGCCCAGCGCCTCGCGCTTGGCGGCGATGGTCTCGTAGGCCATGTGGCCGTGCGGGCTGCCCTCGAAGGCGAAGCACTCGCAGATGAAGAGGTCGGCGCCATTGGCGACGGGTAGGAGCGCGTCCGTCCATTCCGTATCGCCGGAGAAGGCGAGGGTGCGCTTGCCGTCGGTGATCCTGAGCGCGGTGGAGGGCGCGCCCGAACCGTGGATCACCTCGGCGGTGGTGAGGGTGAAGGGGCCGTGCCGGGAGGTCGAGCCGGGCTCCACCTCCTTGACCTCGAAGTCGAACCGCCAGGCATTGCTGGCCATCTTCGGGAACAGCACCTCCATGGCCGCGTCCATCCGTACCCTGGTACCGGGCGGGCCGATGATGGTCAGCGACTCGCTCCGGCGGTGGACGAACTGGCCGTCGAGCAGGAGGAAGGGCAGGCCACCGAAGTGATCGCCATGCAGATGGCTGATGAACACCTGCCGAACCGCACTGGAATCCATGCCGAACCGGTGCATTTGAACGAGTGAACTCGCACCGAAGTCGAGGGTTGCGACATGCCCGTCCGTCTCGATGCGGTAGCAGGAGTTTCCCCGCCCGCCCGAGCCGAACGCATCCCCGCAACCCACCACCTTTAGCTTCATGATTTCAAGCCTTTGCGCTCGGCCGCTGGGAGACCACATCGTACCAGCGCTTGAGGTGGGTGTGGTGCTCGGGCACCTCGGTGCGGATCACCCGCAGGAAATCCACCGCCACCAGCATGGTGATGTCCGCCACCGAGAATCGGGCGCCCGCCACGAACGCCCGGTCGGCCAGCTGATCGTTGAAAAAGCCAAGCGCAGCCAATACCTTGGGCTTGTTCGCCTCGCCCCATTGCGGCACCTGCGGCACCTCCATCTGGGCCATGGCCGGGTTGAGATGCCGCAGCACCATCATGATGGGATAGAACAGGTCCAACTCCACCTGCCGCTGCCACATTTCCACCAGCCCCTGCTCCTGCGGCGTGTGGCCGAACAGGTTGGGCTCGGGCTGCAAGGCCTCGAAATAACGGCAGATCGCCATGGTTTCGGCGATGGCGGTACCGTCGTCCAGCACCAGCAGGGGCACGCGCTGGCGGGGATTGAGGCCGGTGAATTCGGTGCTCTTGTGCTCGCCCTTGCCCAGGTCGACGGGCACCAGGGGGACGGAAATCCCCTTTTCCGCCAGGAAGATGCGAACCCGGCGCGGGTTCGGCGCCCGGTTGGTGTCATAGAGCTTCATGGCGGCGCGTTTCCCCTATCGTGACATTTATGGCCAGCGAAAAACCATGCCTGCGGCGACCGCGCAAGGTCCGCCCGTTCCGCGATCAGGGCGCGCGCGGATGCGCGGCCCGGTAGTCGGCGGGAGGCTGGAAGCTGCCCGCCCACAGGCCCCGCCGCGCCGCCCGGGCCTCAGCCTCCTCGCCTTGGTAGGCCTTACCCAGATAGGCGACGGCCAGTCCTTCCCGGACCATCAGCGCGGCGATGTCGGTGCCGCCGACAGTGCAGAAACCGAGCGGCCGCCTGTATTTGTCGCGCTTCTCGGCCCGGCAGGACACCGGGCCGCTGGCCAGCGCCTCGTCGAGTGCAGCCCGCGCCGCCTCCCCGCAGCGCCAAAGGCGGCCATCCCTCTCACAGGTCTGGCGCAGCTCCAGCGCGTCGATGCCGGCGAGGCGGACGTGCGTGCCGCCAATGTCCAGCGTGTCGCCATCCACCGCCTCGGCACGCCCCTCCAGATGCTCGGCGCGCGAGAGCATTTCCACGGCGGCGGCCAGCACGGCGAGGATGATTGCGGCGCGCAGAATATCAAACAAACGCATGGGGTTGGATGATCTGACCTCGGTTGCGCGATGGGTGTCGCACGGTTGGCCGGGAGGATGGGGGCGGGGCGTTAACCAATCGTTAACCTACCTGCCGCAGGAGTCGGGACCAAGGTGACGTCACGCAGGGGCGTCGATTCCACCGACACTCCGACCGCGAAGGGCTCCCGCCGCATGTCCGGCCCCCTCTGCCTCCCGCTCGGCAACGCCGCGGCCTCCCAACCGGAGCCGGCGCAAGCGGGGGAGGGATTCGCGGCGCCGAGGGTCACGTCCAAGGCCTTGATCCTGCTGGCGATCCTCGCCTCTGGTGGTCTCGCTCTGGCGGGTGGTCTTGCCGCGGGGTTTGCGGGTGCGATCCTGGGCGCAGCAGGCGCGGCCTTCGCCTTCATGTGCGTGGCCCGGCATGTCCGGCGCCTCGATGCGGAGCGGGCAGCCGCCGAGGCGCGGGCCCTGGCCGCCGAAGCGGAAAGCCGGCGGGTGGTGGCGGAAAGTCTTGCGAAATCCCGCTTTCTCGCCGAGATGAGCCACGAATTGCGCACCCCGCTCAACACCGTGATGGGCTTTTCCGAGATGATGGCCGAGGAGGTGCTGGGCCCACACCGGGTGCCCGCCTATGCCGGCTATGCCCGCGACATCCACGGCGCCGGCCGGCACCTGCTGGCGCTCGCCGACGACCTGCTCGACCTCGCCCGCATCGAGAGCGGGCACCGCACGCTGGTGGAGACCCCGGTGCGGCTTGATGTGCTGGCCGAAGACTGCCTCGCCATGATGCGCCCCCTCGCGGCCGAGCGGCGCCTCAGTCTTTCCCTGGAACGGCTTGGCATGCCCCGGCTGTGGGGCGACGAACGGGCGATCCGGCAGATCGCCCTCAACCTCTTGGCAAATGCGGTGAAATTCACGCCCCTGGAGGGGCAGGTGCGGCTCGTCGCGGCCGTGGACGCAAAGGGCGGCGCCGTCCTCATCGTTGAGGACAGCGGACCGGGCATAGCGGACAGCGAGCTGCCGCTGGGGGGCGCCCATGCCCGCGAGAGCCGGCTCGATCTCGCGACCGGCCGTGGCGCTGGCCTTGGCCTCGCCATCGCCCGGGGGCTCGCCGCCCTGCATGGCGGGGAGCTGGAGCTTTCCCGCCGCGCCGGAGGCGGAACGCGGGCGCGCGTGACGTTCCCGCCCGCCCGGACCTTGCGCGGGGCCTGAGTTCAACCCTCTGAGACGCCGGCCTCGGCGAAGGTCGCCATGCCGCGATGGCACGCCACGGCGGCCTTCACCACGCCGATGGAGAGCGCGGCGCCCGAACCTTCGCCCAGCCGCATGCCGAGATCGAGCAGGGGCACGAGGCCGAGCCGGTCCAGCAACTGGCGATGGGCCTTTTCCGCAGAGACATGGCCGGCGAGGCAATGGTCGAGGGCGGTCGGGTTCAGGGCGTGAAGCACGGCGGCGGCGGCGGTCACCACAAAGCCGTCCAGCACCACCGGCACCTTCTCGTGCCGCGCGGCGATGATGGCGCCGGCGATGGCGGCGATCTCCCGCCCGCCGAGGCGGCGCAGCACTTCCAGCGGATCGGACAAGTGGTCCTTGTGGAAGGCGACCGCGGCGCGCACGGCGGCGATCTTGCGCTCCAGCACCTCGCCGGCGGCGCCGGTGCCGGCACCCACCCATTCCTCCGCCGTGCCCCCATAGAGGCCGTGGCAGATGGCGGCAGCGACCGTGGTGTTGCCGATGCCCATCTCGCCGAGGCAGAGCAGGTCCGAGCCGCCGGCAATGGCCTCCATGCCGAAGGCCATGGTGGCGGCGCAGACCTTCTCGTCGAGGGCGGCGTTCGTGGTGATGTCAGGGGTCGGATAGTCGAGGGCGAGGTCGAACACCCGCAATCCGGCGTCGAAGGTGGCGCAGATCTGGTTCACCGCCGCCTTGCCGGCGGTGAAGGTGGCCATCATCTGCTTGGTCACGGCGCCGGGATAGGGCGAGACGCCGCGGTCGGCCACGCCGTGGGTCGCGGCGAACACCGCGACCATGGGGCGATTGACCGTGGGCATGGAATTGCCCTGCCAGGCAGAGAGATGGGCGGCGATGGCTTCGAGCCGGCCCAGCGCGCCCGGCGGCTTCACCAATTGTTCCTGCCGGGCGATCGCCGCCTCGCGGGCACCCTCGTTGGGGCCGGGCAGGGTGGCGACGAGCTGGCGGATGTCGTCGAAGGGCGAGCCGGTATCTTGCGGGAACATCGGACGGAATGACCTCTGGGCGCCGGCTTCGCCGGGCGGGGAACGCTGCCGCTCAATAGAGCGGGCGTCCCGATCCGGCAAATCCGCCCCGCCGCCCGGCGGGGCGACGGGTACCGCTCAGCCGCCCTGCTGGGCCTGGGCCACGTGGTCGCGCAGTTCCTGAAGCGAGGCGAAGCGGACCACGCCCGTGGGCAGCTCGGCCTGGATCGAGCCGTCGGAATAGAGGGTGTAGGCCATGCCGCCGACGATGCCGGACTTCAAGATGCGCGGCTCGTCGGGCTCGCGGGCGGGAGCCGGCGCGGGCACCGGAGGCGGCGTCTCGGGGGCGGCGCGGGCCGGGCGGGGCGGCGGCTCATAGCCGGTGCGCGGACGGGGCGGCGCAGGCGGGGCGGCCGGCGCCTCGGGGGCGGGCTCGGGGCCGCGCTGAAGCCGCTGGCGTCGGGCCTCGACCATCGGGTCGGCCGGCTGGCCGGCCTCCGGGGGAGGCAGCAGCGGGGAGGGGCCGGCGGGTCGGCGAGGCGCGGGCGGCCGGTCAGTTTGGCGCTCTTGCTGGCGCTCGGGGGCGCGCTCTTGCGGACGCTCCTGCGGCCGTTCGGCCGCGCGGTCACGGGCCGGAGGCGGTGCGGCCTCGGCGTCCGCCTCCTCGGGGGAGAGCAGATCATCCACGGAGAGGCGAGGCGTCGCGCTGCGGCCGGCGCGGGCGGAACGGGCCGCCGGCTGCGCTGCGGCTTCCTCGGCCTCGGCCTCACCGGCCGGATAGGAGCGCTCGATCTGCCGGGTCAGCCGGTCCAGCTGGCGCAGCACCAACCCCATTGCGGTGATGACAAAGCCACCCGAGGCGGCGACGGCGCCAGTGGTGATGAGGGTATTACCGAAGGCCGAGACGTAGATCGTCACCCCGAGGCCGATGACCGCAAGCCCGGCCAGAGCGATAAGAACGCCGAGAAGGACCAGGAACCACCACATCTCGCACCCCGCTTCCGCATGCCGGACTCAGCCGGTCTAATCAAAGGTGGTACCTCGGCGCGAAAATCGGCCGCTTCAAGGTTGTTTGATGGCGAGCACGACCCTATCTAGGTCCACGCTCGGACATGTCGTATACCCGGTATGGCACCGGGGCAGCGATTTCGCCCCGGGCGAAATGCCGGATAGATTGCGGAGATGTTTCATGTCCTTCACGCTGCCCGACCTGCCCTATGCCTATGACGCGCTTGCGCCGTACATGTCGCGCGAAACGCTGGAATACCATCACGACAAGCACCATCTCGCTTATGTCAACAATGGCAACAATCTCCTAAAGGGAACTGAATTTGAAGGGAAAACCCTTGAGGAGATCGTCGTGGGCTCGTTCGGCAAGAACGCCCCGCTCTTCAACAATGCCGGCCAGCACTACAACCACCTCCATTTCTGGAATTGGATGAAGCCCAACGGCGGCGGCCCCATCCCCGGTGAGATCGAGAAGAAGATCATCGAGGACATCGGCTCGGTCGAGAAGTTCAAGGAGGACTTCATCGCCGCCGGTGTCGGCCAGTTCGGCTCGGGCTGGGCCTGGCTCGCGCTCAAGGACGGCAAGCTCGTCGTGCTGAAGAGCGCCAATGGCGAGAACCCGCTGGTGCAGGGCGCGACCCCGATTCTCGGCGTCGACGTGTGGGAGCACTCCTACTACATCGACTACCGCAACCGTCGCCCCGACTACCTGAAGGCGTTCGTCGACCACCTGATCAACTGGGACTACGTGGCCGAGCTTTACGGCAAGGCCGTCTGACGGTTTCCCTCCCGGGCCTGCGCCTCCTCGGATCGCGCGGGCCCGCATGGGGTATTCGGGGCGGGGGCAACGCGCTGATGCAACTCCGGCGCGCAAGTGCCCATCTAAGACGCGGCGGCTGCGTTCTTCTTTTCTCGCCAGTGATCGACTCTGCCTCCCAAGAACATTTAGCCGCTTAACCTTACCATTGGTCAGCGACGCTGCCGCAATTGCTCCCGAAGCTGCCTTAATTTTTTGCAACCTACAGCATAATTTTGTTGCGATCCTCCTCTACTCCATCTTAGCTGTGATCCGCGTAGCCATCTGCGGTATTATGGTGGCGTATCGCGCTGGGGGCCCGGGAGCGATCCTGGAATCGGCGCGACAGGAGTTGGGTTCGGGATCCTCCATCAATGTCGTTCCTCGATATCGAACGTCGGCCGGGCGCGATTGCGGACGCCTGCGCCCTAGTCCTGATCGCCGGTGTGGCGGTCATCGCCGCGCTCACCTTCTCCGACTACGGCCTCGGCTGGGATGACTTCACCCACTCCCAGTATGGCGACCTGCTCTATTCCTATTTCTCATCAGGGCTGACGCACCGGAAAGTCTTTTCCTTCGTCAACCTGTATTATTACGGTGGCGGCTTCGACCTCGCCGCCGCGGCCATCGCCAAGGCGCTGCCCTTCGTCGATGTCTTCGACATCCGCCGGCTTCTGGGGGGCCTGGTCGGCGTCATCGGCTTCGTGCTGGTGTGGCGGGCCGGCCGGCGCCTTGCCGGGCCCTGGGGCGGCGTTGCTGCCGTCGCGCTGCTGATGATCTGCCCGCTCTATTACGGGCACATGTTCATGAATGCGAAGGACGCGCCCTTCGCCGTCGCGGTGGCCGGCGTGCTTTATGCTTGCATCCGCGCGTTCGATGAATTCCCGCAGCCTTCGCCGCGCACGGTGACGCTCTTCGGCCTGTTCCTGGGCCTGGCGATCGGTACGCGCGTTCTCGGGCTGCTCTGTGGTGTGTATCTGGCGGCGGCCATCGCCTTCGTGCTGGCTGTGGAATGTGTGCGCCTCGGGATCAAGCCGGCGCTTCTGCGCACCCTGCGCTTCACCGGCCTGCTGATGCTGGGGCTGCCGCTCGCTTATTTCGTGCTGGGCATCGTGTGGCCCTGGGGCGTCGCGGAGCCGCTCAATCCGCTCGTGGCGCTGAAATACTATTCTCACTTCTGGGAAGTGCCCTGGCGCGAGATGTTCGAGGGCCGGCCCATCCTCGTGCCGGACATGCCGCGTACCTATGTGCCGACGCTCTTCTCCGTGCAGATGCCCGAGCTGTTCCTCGGCCTTGCGGTGGGCGGCGCGGCGGGGGCGATCGTCTCGGCGTTCGTGGGCAAGGATACGCCGGCGAAGCGCGCCCGGCTGGTGCTCATCGTGACTGCGGCGGCCTTCCCGGTGCTGCTGACCGTCGTCACCCGCCCGGTGATGTACAACGGCATCCGCCACTTCGTGTTCGTCACTCCTGCCCTGGCGCTGCTCGGCGGCTACGCCGCATCCTGGCTGTGGCAGAAGGCGCAGGGGCTTCCGCGCCTCGCCCGGGGCGCCGTGGCTGCAACGTTCGCGGTGGGTCTCGCGGTGCCGGCGGTTGATTTCCACAACCTGCACCCTTACGAATATACCTACTACAACCATTTCGTCGGCGGCATCAAGGGCGCGGACGACCTGTTCATGCTCGATTACTGGGGTCTTGCCTTCAAGCAGGCCACGGAAGAGCTAGACGAATATGTGGAACAGCACCGGCGCACTCTGCCGCAGGGGCGCAAGCTGCGCGTGGCCGTCTGTGGCCCGCACTTCGCCGCCGCCGCGGAACTCGGTCCGCGCTATGAGACGACGTACGACAGCAAGAACGCGGACTTCTATATGCGTCTCGGCGAGTTCTACTGCGCCGACGTGAAGGCGCCGCTGCTGGTCAAGGTCGAGCGCGAGGGCGTCACCTACGCCACCGTCTACGACGTGCGCGGCCGGCCCTTCCCGAGCGTCTTCGCGGCCGGCCAGTAGGCCGATCCACTCCACGCGATCCGCCACCCGCGAATCAAAAAGGCCGGGCTCTCGCCCGGCCTTTTGCTTTCGTGCGCGGCCCTCCAGGCTCACTTGGCGCCGAGCAGCTCCGGCACGCTGAGGAGGACGAACTCGTTGTCGTCGTTCTTCTGCGGGCTGCGGCCGGCCGAGTAGGGCAGGTTGTTGTCGTTGCCCACCACGATCTCGGTGGGGCTCACCATCACCACGTCCTCGATGGTGAAGAAGGGCAGGTCCAGCACACCCTCGGTGCCGCCCTGCTTCGCCTTGCCGTTCGGATCCTTGATGGCGAGGAGGTCGATATAGCCGACCTTGCGCACCACCTGGCCGGCGGTCTCGGGCGAGAAGGCGATCTTGTAGACGCGCTTGAACTGCGCCGGCTTGTCGAAGCAGGAGGGCTCGGCCTTGCCGGCGGCGCAGGCCTTGAAGCGGGAGCCTTCCAGGCTGTCACGCTCGATGACGAGGCCGTGGGTGTCGTCGATCATGTTGAAGTCGCCGATGGCATTGCCCGCCACCGCCAGCGGATACTTCCACGAGCGGCCGGTCCATTCGCGCTTGCCGAGATCGAACTCAACGATGCGCAGCACCTCGGCCTCGCCCACCTTTTCCTTGCCGCCGGCGGCCGCATCGAACAGGGGGCCTTCGAGCAGGGCATAGAGCTTCGTCTTGTCCGGGGAGAGCGCCATGCCCTCGAAGCCCTTGGAGCGATAGACGTTGAACGCTACCTTGCCGTCCGGCGCGCCGGGCGTGGTGACGGCCGGGTGATCGGGTGAGCGCACCACCTTGCCGTCCACCTTGGTCTCGAACACCGCCTTCACCTTGCCGTCGAGGTCGGTCTCGATGAGGAAGGGGCCGAACTCGTCGCCGAACCACAGGCTGTCACCCACGCGCTGGATCGACTCGAGATCGAAGTCCGACCCGGTCAGGTAGCGCGTGGCGGTGCCTTCCATCGTGATCGGGTAGGGCACCTTGCGGTCCGGGTCGCTGATGAAGATGGTCTTCAGGCGCTCGATGGTGCCGGCCTTGAAGTCCATCTTCAGCCGGTGGGTGGTCAGCATGGCGTCCGGCGAGTTGGCCTTGGAGCCGAAGCCGTTGTCGGTGAGGACGAGGAAATTCCCGTCGCCCTCGGAGACGATGCCGGAGAAGCCCTGCACCGGCTGTCCCTCGAACGGCAGAGAAAGGCCGGTCTCGCGCGGGGCGGACGCGTTGGACAGGACGCTCGCGCCCTTCACGCTGCCGATGGCATCGATGCGCACGCGATTGGCGCCGGTGAACTTGCCCGACGTCTTGAGCGCGTCCGGCGCGTCGGCAGGGGCGGGGACGAAGGTCGCGGCCGGCAGGACCACGTGGCCGGCGAGGACGGCCGGGAAGGCGGTGCCTTCCGCGGCCTTGTCCTGGCTGGACTTATCCTGGGAAAGAGCCGGCGAAACAAACGCGGCTCCGGCAAGCAGCGCGAGGGCAAAGCATTTCAGGGTGCGCATGGGAAACCTCCAAAGGTCCGTGCGCACCGCATCTGCGGCATCATCCTTGACGCAGCGGCGACAGCCCCGCGAACTTTGCATGACCTAGAGGAAGATCAGATCCATCTCAGCCGGCGGAAGCTCCACAGGAGGATGAAGCCGAGCAGCAGCAGGAACACGCTGAGCGCCCAGAAGGCGGCAGGATCGCTGCTGCCGGGAATGCCGCCCACATTCATGCCGAACATGCCCGAGATGAGCGTCATGGGCGCGAACACCACCGTGACCACTGCGAGCACCAGCATGGACTTGTTCATCTGCTCGGCGCGTGCGTCCACCATCTGGTCACGGATGACGGCGGCGCGCTCGCGCACGCTGTCCAACTCCTCGGAGAAGCGGGCGACGCGGTCGGCGGCATCGCGCAGGCGGTTCCTGTCCTTGGGTCCCATCCAGGGGTCGTCTTCCAGCGCGAAGTGATTGAGCGCCTCGCGCTGGGGCGCGATGTGGCGGCGCAGCTTGATGGCCACCCGGCGCAGCACGGCGAGCTTGGGCAGAAGCTCGGACGTCTCCGTGATGAGGACGGCGTCCTCAAGTTCGTCGGCCTCCTCGATCAGCGTCGTCACCACCGCATCCACCCGTTCCACGAGGCGCATGGAGAGATCCGCTACGAACTCGCCCTGGGAGCGCGGGCAACGACCGCGGCCGAGCGCATCCTCGAAGTCGGCGATGGCCGAGAGGAAGTCGTGCTGCACCGAGACGATGCGGCGGGCGTCCACCCACAGGTGGACGGTGATGAGCTCCTCCGGCAGCGCGTTTCGCTGCAGGTTGATGCCGCGCAGGGAGAGCAGGGCACCATCGGCGAACATCACGCAGCGCGGGCGGCACTGGTCCTCCGCCATGCTCTCCAGAGCCGGTGCGTCGAGACCGACATCCTGCCGCAGCCAGGTTTGCGACATCCGGGGCAGATGACGAAAATGCAGCCAGATGAAGCCGCCGTCGGGGGCGGTGGCCGACACGGCCTCCTCCGGCTTGATGCGCCCGGCGCCCCCTTTTCCGTCGAACCACCACGCCGAGACGAGGCCCTGCGTGTCGATGGTGGAGGCGGTAGAGGCCATGGCAGGTTCCGTCGCTGACGTATCGTGCCTTTCCTCGCACGATTGCACGACGCGCAAAAGTCTTGGCGTTGCGTCAGCTCACCGCTGCGCGAGCGCGTCGAGAATCCGCACCCAGCTTCGCGTGCCCTTGTGGAACGACGTGAGGTCGTACTTCTCGTTGGGCGAGTGGACGCGGTCGTCGTCCAGGGCGAAGCCGATCAGGAGGGTGTCCACTCCCAGCCGGTCCTTGAACTGGCCGACCACGGGGATGGAGCCACCCGAGCCGATGGTGACCGGAGCGATACCCCACTCCGCTTCGAGGGCTCCGGCGGCGTGGCCGAGGTCCGGGCTCTCCGGCGGCACGAGGAAGGCGCGGGCGCCCTCGCCCCAGTGGAAGACGGCCCGGCAATCGGCGGGCACGCGCGCCGCCACGAAGGTTTCGAAGCCGGCCCGCAGCTTGGCCGGATCCTGGTCCGCCACGAGGCGGAACGAGATCTTGGCGGTCGCCCGCGCGGGGATGATGGTCTTGGTGCCGGCGCCGGTATAGCCGCCGAAGATGCCGTTGACCTCGAAGGTCGGCCGCGACTGGATCTGCTCGATCACCAGCCGGTCGCTCTCGCCGGCCGAGACGGAAAGGCCCACGGGCTTCAGGAAGGCTTCGGCGGTGAGCCCCAGTGCCTGCCAACGGGCGCGGACCTCGGCGGGCGGCTCGCGTACGTCATCGTAGAAGCCGGGCAGCGTCACCCGGCCGTCGGCGTCATGAGCGTCGGCGAGGATGGAGGCCAGCACATGGATGGGGTTGCGCGCGGCGCCGCCGAACAGGCCGGAATGCAGGTCGCGGTCGGCACCCTCGATGGTCAGCTCGGTGTGCAGGATGCCGCGGAGCGAACTGGTGATGGAGGGCGTGCGCTGGTCCCACATGCCGGTGTCGCAAACGAGCGCGAGATCGGCCGAAAGCTCGCCCGCATGGGCGGCGAGGAAGCCGGGGAGGTTGGGCGAGCCGCACTCCTCCTCGCCCTCCAGCAGAACGGTGACATCCACCGGCAATGCCCCGCGGGTCGAACGGAACGCCCGGAGCGCCTCGAGGAAAGTCAGCACCTGTCCCTTGTCGTCGCACGCGCCGCGCCCGACGATGGTGCGCCTCCCGTCCGGCGTGGTGCCGAGGCGGGGTTCGAACGGAGGAGTTTCCCACAGGTTCAGCGGGTCCACCGGCTGCACGTCGTAATGGCCGTAGAACAGCACGCGCCGCGATGCACCGGTGTCTGTGCGGGCGACCACCACCGGATGGCCGGCGGTGGGATGGACGACGGCGGTGAAGCCGAGGGCCTCAAGCTCTCCCGCCACCCAGTCCGCTGCGCTCCGGCAGGCGGCCGCGTGGGCGGGGTCGGTGGAGATGGACGGGATCCTGAGGAAGTCGAACAAACGCTCCAGCGCCCCGTCGAGCCCCGCATCCACCGCCTTCAGAACCGGATCAAGTTCCGTTGCCGCCATCTCGCCCTCCGCCAGCGCAACCTCTGTCACGGGCCGCGATGGACCCGGAATCGCTGGGATGCTGGCGGTAGCGGGACCGTCTGGCAAGGTGCCAGACGGTCGGGCGCCGGATCAGCTAGCGGTGACGAGATCGGCGGGCGTGGCGATCACTGCAGAAGCCGGGCGCCCTAGACGGCGCGCGCGCTGGAGGACCGAGCCGATGCGGCGATAGAGCAGCCGCGGCGCGACGGGCGTGCCGAGCGCGGCGTCATAGCCGGTCCGGCCGGCGATGCGCACGAGCTGCTGCGCCGGAACTTCGGCAACGAGCACGGCAGGAATGCCGGCACCGAAGCGGAAGGGATTGGTGGGGGCATCCTCGGGATCGTCCACCTGCACCACGAGCACATCGGCGGTGCCCAGGGCGGAAGGATCGGTCACTTCGTCGATGGACGCGACCTCGCGCACGGATCCGACCCCGAGGGCGGACAGAGCGAGGCGCGTCGCCTGGCGACGTTCCATATTGGCATCAAGGAGGACGATGCGGGCAGTGGGTAACACCTTCATGAGGCGCTCCAGGTCATGGCGCGCCTCGGTCCCCATCCGCACGGGAAGAAGGCTCGGGCACGCGTGGTGAGCATCCCTGCCGACGCGACCCCGCAATCCCGCCGACACTCTATGACACTACCGCTAGGAGTCTTCTGACGCAACACTTTCGACGCCGCGACCGTTGAGCTGCCCTACCGGACTGCCGCGATCGCGGCCAAGCTGCCGTTAGGTACCGACGGGCGGTGCGACAACACCTTGAGCCGTGCTGTGGCCGGATCGGCGCCATTACCCGCCCGTCACCGTTTGCTGATGCTGCCCAGAATGCCTCTCAGGATGGCTTTTCCCAGCTGGGAGCCGACCTGAGTCGCCACCGAACGCGCCACCTGCCGCACCACCACCTCAGTGGTGGACATGCGCGTGCTCGGCCGGGTGCCGGTGGAGCCGGTACCGGCGGTTCGCCCGGGGGGGGAGGGGACGCGCGGCGTCGGCGCACCCGTGGCGGTTCCCAGGACGCCGCCCAGGATGCTGTCGAGGATGCCGCCGCCGCCGGAGGAGGGCGCGGCGCCCTCCGGCTCCGGCTGGGCCTTTTCCTCAGCCCGCGCCTGCAGCATCTCGAAGGCCGATTCGCGATCCACCGGCGTGTCGTAAAGGTGCCCGACCGGGCTTTTCACCAGGATGGCCGCGCGCTCGGCGGGTGTGAGCGGCCCGATACGGCCGGAGGGCGGCCGGATGAGCGTGCGCTCCACCATGGAGGGAATGCCGTTGCCCTCCAGCATGGACACCAGCGCCTCGCCCTTGCCCAGCTCCATGATGGCCTTGGCCGTGTCGAGGTCCGGGTTGGGCCGGAAGGTCTCGGCGGCGGCCTTTACCGCCTTCTGGTCGCGCGGGGTGAAGGCGCGCAGCGCGTGCTGCACCCGGTTGCCGAGCTGGGCGAGAACCGTCTCCGGCACGTCGAGCGGATTCTGGGTAACGAAATAGACGCCGACGCCCTTGGAGCGGATGAGACGCACCACCTGCTCCACCTTCTCCAGCAGCGCCTTGGGCGCCTCGTTGAAGAGGAGGTGGGCCTCGTCGAAGAAGAAGACCAGCTTGGGCTTGTCCGGGTCGCCCACCTCGGGCAGGCGCTCGAACAGCTCCGAGAGCAGCCAGAGCAGGAAGCAGGCATAGAGGCGCGGCGAGCCCATCAGCTTGTCGGCGGCGAGGATGTTGATGGTGCCGTAGCCGGAGCGGTCCACCCGCATGATGTCGGCGATGTCGAGTGCCGGCTCGCCGAAGAACTTGTCCGCGCCCTGGTTCTCCAGCACGAGGAGCTGGCGCTGGATGGCGCCGACACTCTGCGCCGAGACGTTGCCGTAGGTGGCCGTCAGGGTCGCCGCATTGGCGGAGACGTGGGCCAGCATGGCCCTCAAATCCTTCAGATCGAGCAGCAGCAGGCCCTGCTCGTCGGCGATGCGGAAGACGATGTTGAGCACGCCTTCCTGCGTGTCGTTCAGGCCCATCAGGCGGGCGAGCAGCAGAGGCCCCATCTCGGAGATGGTGGCGCGCACCGCGTGGCCCTGCTCGCCGAACATGTCCCAGAAAATCACCGGGAAGCTGTCGGGCGTGTAGGTGATGCCCACCTCCTCGGCGCGCTTCAGCAGGAAGTCCTTGGCCTCGCCTTGGGCGGCGACGCCGGAGAGGTCGCCCTTGATGTCGGCGGCGAACACCGGCACGCCGGCCCGCGAGAAGCCCTCCGCCAGCACCTGCAGCGTCACCGTCTTGCCGGTGCCGGTGGCGCCGGTGACGAGGCCGTGGCGGTTGGCGAGGCGCAGGGTGAGATATTCATCCTTGGACTTGGCGTGGGTCGCCGCCGCCTCGCTGCGGCCGAGGAAGCTGCGTCCCACGAGGATGCGGCCGTCGGATTCGGGCGCCGGCGCCCGCCCGCCGGTGGACGCTGCGGACGAGGTTCTTGGAACTGACGTGCGGCTCCAGGGGCCGGCCGGCGGCGCGGCACCGGCCGGGGCGCTCTGTCCAGCGCTCGTCCCGGAATTCGTCCCTGGGCTCTTGACCATGGCGGCGTCCTCTCTCGGGGCACGTAGTCCAGCCGAATCGCGCGTTCGGGTCCGGCCGCGGCATTGGGGAGTTTTCACCCGCCTTCGGGACGCGGGCAAGCCCGTCGCTGCACCGCTTGCGCTTGAGGCTACCGTCCAGCGCGGGCGGCCGGCCATGCTTGCGAAAGTGCGCCATGCCCGGCAATCTCACGCCAGTCTCGCCTGCGATTGCGGCGCAAGGAGATGGCATGGACGAGTTGATTGCGCGTCTGACCGAGCGTGTCGAAGTGAATGGCCCGACGGCCGAGGCCCTGGTTGCCATCGTCATCCAGTTTCTCGCCCGAGAGGCGCCGGCCAGTGCCATGGCGCCCCTTTACGATACCCATCCCTGGGCGCGGGCGCTTGCCGATGCTGCCCCCCGCGAGGATGCGACCTTGCCCTCCGAGCGCCATTTCGGCGGCATGGCGCGGCTCATGCTGGTCGCCGACCGCATGATGGCCCATGGGCTCACCATGCCGCAGGTACAATTGGCCGTCCGCGAGACCGTGGCCTATGCCCGCGAGACTGTCGGCGCGGAACCCGTGAACCTTCTCGTGCGCTCGGTGCCCGGCCTGACCCATGTGGTGTGACGGCTAGGGTCTCGGAGCAGTTGACTCGGCCCACAATTGTGGCCTGATCTTGATGCCGGCATGCACAAGCCGGGTTTGAAGGGGGGTCGCATGTCCTATCCCATCATCGAGATCGAAGGCGTCGGCGCGGTCTATGCCGAGAAGCTGAAAGCGGCCGGAATCACCACCACCGAGGGGCTGCTGGAGAGGGCCAAGTCGCCCAAGCTGCGCAAGGAGCTCGCGGCAGCCACGGGGATCGACGAGAGCCGCGTCCTCAAATGGGCCAACATGGCCGACCTGATGCGCATCAAGGGCGTGGGCGAGGAATATTCCGAGCTGCTGGAGGCGGCAGGCGTCGACACGGTGAAGGAACTGAAGACCCGCGTGCCAGCCAACCTCACCAAGGCCATGGCCGAGGCGAACGCCAAGCGCAAGCTGGTGCGCGCATTGCCCACCGAGAGCATGGTGGAGAAGTGGGTGGCGCAGGCCAAGGAACTGCCGCCAGTGCTCACCTACTGAGCCTGTCCCATCCCGCACCAGCCGCACCGGACCCGCCCGCCGGTGCGGCGCGCGTGGGGATGCATTGCGGCGGACCCTTGAAAACCGCCCGTCCTCCCCGTAATAGAGGGCGCGCGTGCCGCGGTAGCTCAGCTGGTAGAGCAACGCATTCGTAATGCGTGGGTCGGGGGTTCGAATCCCTTCCGCGGCACCATAAAATCAAGGACTTACGGCAAATTTCGGGTTCGCTTACATAGTTATGTAAGCAGCTTGTAAGCGCCAGCTGTAGCGCGCAAAATCGCGTGTCATCGCGCGCAGGAACGGATGTCACCCGGCTGGAGCCCCGTTTCACCCCCCGTTTAAGCGGTGTTGCAGGCGAGCGTTGAGAGTGCGCCACGCGAGCGCCGCAGCCAGTGAGCAAACCCCGTTACCGGCTGCGTGGTATCGGTCCACCCGGTGGGCCAGCCCATCAGCCAATCCGTGAAAGCAGGGTTCAAGGTCCATTCGCCCGGCGAGGACCCGCTCCCAGGTCTGATGGTCCCCAGGACGCGGCGCGAAAAGGGGAAGGGAGGCATCGGACCCGGCCTCCATCCCAGCGCCACGGCCACCCGGCGGAACACCGCCCAGTTCTTCGCCACCTCGCCAATCGATACCTGGCTGCCCACCTGGTCGGCCGCCGGCACCCAGAGAATGCCGTCGACGCCGAGGCGCAGCTCCGCGCGATTCGCCATGAAGCAGGCGGTCGGCGTAGGCCAGCACGAAAAGGCGGACCCGCCAATGCGCAGCGCCGACTTCAAGCGCTGAGAACAGGCCCGCTTCGACGACAAAGCCCATTCCCTGTAGCTCTCGGGCGACCTGATGAAATCCCCGATCGACATGGCCTGCGACGTTTTCGAGAAAGACGACGGCGGGCCCGCAATCGCCAATGATGCGGGCGACATGGGGCCAAAGGTGTCGCGGGTCTTTCTCGGCGAGCTTTCGGCCTGCGGCAGAAAACGGCTGGCAGGGGTAGCCCGCTGTGAGGAGATCCACCGAGCCACGCCACGCGCCGCCGTCGAAGGTGGCAAGGTCGTCCCAGATAGGCGCCTCGCATAGCACCTGGTCTTCCATCCGGGCCACGAGAACGGACGCCGCGAAACTGTCCCGTTCGACGTAACAAACAGTGCGGTATCCGGGTTCTGCGATGCCGAGGCCGAGCTCCAGGCCTCCCACCCCTGCGCAGAGCGCGAGGCCTCGGATTGCTCGGCCGGCGAGAGGGTCTTCAACGGGATGTAGAGCCACAACGTGCGTCTCCGTCTTGGGGACGCTCGGGGCGTTCGGGGGCGGGCTCGGAGGGCCTCAAGGCATTGAGCGTGCCGCAGCGGCGGCACTTGATTTCGAGGCGGCCCCTGATGGCCCCCCGGTCGGTGCGGAACAGCAAGGCACCGCAGCGGCATCGTACGTTTTCCACTCCTTAACATCCAGCTCTTAGGTCCCTCCTGGGGGACCGTGAGCTACTTCCGGTCGCGCGGGTCTTGCTTGCCGGCTGTCCCGCGTTGGGGCGCCTGGCGCCCCGCCCCACGCCCGCTAGACGAAGATGCCCAGGGCCTGGAGATAGAGGTCGACGATCGCCTCGTGCTCCTTGCGCTCGTCGATATCCTCCTTGCGGATTTTCAGGATGGTGCGCAGGGCTTTCACGTCGAAGCCGTTGGCCTTGGCCTCGGCGAACACATCCTTGATGTCGTCGGCGATGCCGGCCTTCTCCTCCTCCAGGCGCTCGATGCGCTCGATGAAGGACTGGAGCTGCTCCTTGGCGAAGCCCGCGGGGGCATCGGTGGTGTCCTCGGACATGGTTGTCACTCCTCCTCTTCGTCCGGCTTGGCCTTGACGTTGATCGTGGACAGGGTGGCCTTGCCCTTGGCCCAGGTGGTGGAGATGGATTCCGACGACCATTGGCCATCGATCCCCCTGCCGAAGCCGGAGGCCTGCACAAATGCCCCGGCGACGTTGGCCGGGTCGAACGGCACAATGAAATGGCCGGAGCCCGTCAGCATGTTCAGTTCGGCTGCCTTCGCCTTGGCCGCAGCCTTGGCCTCCGCTCGGCTCGCCCGCACATGAATAAGAGAGTGCTTCGGCCCCTTCTTGCCCGTCTTCTCGGTCTCCAGCTCGCGCCGGCCTGTGGCCGGATCAATCCAGGAGGCCGAAACGTCGCCCTGGCGCGGCCTCGGCTCAGCTTCGATGCTCCAGCCCGAACTGCCCGACCGCGTCACGCGGATGACGGGGAGCTGGGCGCCGTCCGCACCCTTCCCGCTTCCCTTCTTCACCACAGCGAGGCGCTTGCCGGCGGCCTTCACAATGCCCCCGTGCTCGTCCGCCAGCCGCGTGGCGAAGTCGATAGGGCTCGCCTCCCACCGCAGGGCGTACGGAATCTCGGTGGAGGCAAGTTCGGGATCGATGGCAAGGGTCAGGCCGGCCGCCTTCGCCGTGTCCTGGAGGATGCTGCCAAGCGTTGCGTCATCCCAGTGTTTCGATCCGAACGCCTTGATCTCTCCGGTGAAGGTCGCGGCGCGCGCCTGCATGGTCATGGTCTCGGGGTTGCCGGGCTCCCACTCGCCCGTCCACCCTTGCACCTTGAACGCACCGAGCATGGCGACCTTCCCGCCCACATAGCCTCCGAATGCGACGAGCAGGTCATCTTCCGTGGGCAACGGCAGTTCGCGAGCACGATCGGCGAGCACCACCTCCAACGTGTCGTTCGTGTGGCCGGCCTCGTCGTTGTAGGTGGCCGAGATGAAAAAAGGAGCCATCGCCACCATGAGGTCGGTGCCGCCCTTGAATAGCTGGAAGAGGGGCGTCGTCACTCTTGCTCCCCCCAGATGCGCGGCACCGTCGTGACACTTGTCGAGGTCGGCCGAGGAGGCAGGCGGATTTTTGTACCTGGCGGCGGTGTGTCGCCCAGAGCGGCGAGGCCCGGATTGAGGTCGAGGATGGCCTCCAACGTACCGCCGCGCTCGCTGCCCAGCTCGGCACGGGCGATCTTGTCCAGGCGCTCGCCGTCGCGCCTGACGGTGTAGATACGATCCACCGCCATCACACGAACCCTTTCAAGGTGATGTCGAAGGCGATCTTGCGCCCGCCGAATTCGGAGAGGTCCGAGACGCTCTCGATCGTCACGCGGCCCAGGATGCTTGCCGAGAAGCCTCGGCCCATCTGCAGCAGTGGCAGCGGCTTGCCGGCGTACTGGCTGGCTCGGATGGCTTCATAGTCCGGCAGGCCGCCGATGGCGTTCGGCCACAGGATGCCGCTGATCTTCTGCGTCGCGCGTTTCATGCCGGTGAAGTGCGCGCCGTCCGTCATCCCGAACCGGCCGAACTCCGCCCACACAGATTCGGACCCGATCTCCACGGCGCGGCCGTTGAGGCCAATCACCCGGAACACGTGGGGGCCAAGGGACATGAGCTGCGCCATGGATCAAGCCGTATCGAAGAGGGCATTCGAGGAATTGCCGAGGCGCGCCAGCTGGCGATGCACGGCCGCGGCAGTGGCCTCGGGATCGCTGCCCGTGATGTGGAACGTGTTGGTCTGTGCATAGCCGCGCCCGTCCGCCGCGGCGGCCCCCATCTTCGGCCGTGATGGGGGCAGCGGCGCTGATGGCATCTTGCTGGTGTCGCCGGAGGGGGCGAACTGCGGCGAGATGGTCGGCGAGGCCGTGAAGTTGAACAGGGCCTTGATGCGGTCGGCAATCTCCTGCGCCCTCTGGACCGCCGCTTCACCCTCGGTGCTCACCGCCTCGGTAACCGCCCGCATGGACTGCGAGACCGCATCGGCCGCGCCGGGCAGCTTCATCGCCTCCTCGACCTCGGCCTTGGTCTGGGCCAGCGCGGCCTGCAGGGCGATGGCCTTGTTCTGCGCGCCTAGGTCGCCCCCGGCCCCCGCGGCCTGCGCGGCTGCGAGCTCCTTCTCCAGCTCGATCTGCTGGTGGAGCAGGCCGATCAGCGGATGATCCTTGGCCGCGACGTCCCCCTGGAATTTCTTGTTCAGCTCCGGATCGCCCTTCAGGCGCCCGCGTTCCTCCGCCGTGAGCGACTGGCCGGAAGCGAGCTTGTCGGCCAGCTCCTTCGCCTCCGCTGTGCGGTCGAGGGCGGTGTTGATCTTCTCCAGGAAGGAGGCGATGGCATCGGCTGCGTCCCCGAGGGCCGGCGTGATGGCCTTGCCGATCCGCGTGCCCAACGATGCGAACTGATGCTCCATCTTCTTGATCTTGGACGAAGTCAGCTCGTCGAAGATCGAGAACGCCTTGTCCACGCTCCCGGCGGTCTTGGACTTGTCCTGGACCAGCTCCAATGCCTTGATGAATTCCGGGAGCGCCCCGGCCATGCGGCCCACGTCATCTTGATATTGGAGGCCGAACAGATCAACCAGAACACCGGCCTTCTTGTCCGGCGCCAGCTTATCTATACGTTTCAACACCTCAAGCACGGCCGTCGCGGGGCCATCCTTGATCATCTTGGTGACCTGTTTCGCATTGAGGCCGAGTGCTTTCAGCCCCGCGTGGAACTTCTTCTCGCCCTTCTCGGCCGTGCTCATTTTCGTGATGAGTGAGGTGAAGCCCGTCGATGCCACCTCGGGAGCCACGCCCAGGGATATGATGGCGGCGCCGAAAGCCGCCGTCTGCCTTTCCGCCAAGCCAAACGTTTTCGCGTTCGCGCCTACCCGCTTCAGGAAGTCGACGATCTCCCGTTCCTTGCTGGCGGTGTTGTCACCCAACGTGTTGATGGCATCGCCAAGCTGCTCGATTCCGTCTTGGGTCAGGTGGAACACGTTGCCGAGCTTGGCGAGGGAGTCACCAGCATCCTCCGCAGTCATGCCAAAAGCGACGGCCGCCTTGGCCGCGAAGGTGGCGAAGCGCACGAGATCCTCAGTCGGACGGCCGGCGAAGCCCGCTTGCGCCACGAGCTGGGCGATCTCTTCCTTCGCCAACGGGGTGGTGCGGCTGAGTTTGAGGATCGTGCGCTCGATCTCTGCGAGGCCTTTCGGGTCGAGATCAACGGCCTTTCTCACCTCGGCCATGGCATCTTCGAACTTGATGGCCTCGCGAACGGAGGCCTTGAGTGCGAGGCCGGCCGCGATGGCCCCTCCTGCAATCGCCCCTCCGGCCGCGACGCCGGCGCCCAGCGCCATGCCGGGCACACCAAGCGCCGAACCAACCTCGCCCGAGCCGGCAGCAAACGCCCCAATGCGAGCGGCCGCAGCCCCACCACCAGGGCTGCCGATCCGCCCGCCCGTGCCAAGGGCACGGCTTGCCCGATCGAGCTTCTGGACGTCTCCCGTGGCCTTTCTGGCCGCGCCGCTGACGCGGTTGAGGTCCTTCTCCAGCTTCTCGCCGCCGCGCGTGCCGTTGAGCCTGCGGGCCGCCTCCCCGACGCTCTTGAGATCACCTTTCGCCTGCTGCGCCGGGCCGCGCAGCATATTCACGAGCTTCAGCCGGAGGGAGACGTCGAGATTGTTGCCCATCCCTCAGCCCCTCACCAGACGGCGCAACAGCGCCCAGCGCTCGCCATCAATATCCTTGGCTGCGACCCACCAGTGCGTGAGTTCATCCCACGGCATGGCCATGACCTCGCTCAGGCTGGTCGAGAAGGTGGAGGAGACGCGGCCGGCCACATCGCGCCAGTCGGTGAGGGCTAGGCGGACAGGGCGTCCCTTAACAGTCGGGGCAAAAAATCGAAGGCGGCCTCCGCCACCGCCTGGCCGTCGTCACCATCCAGGCCCCGCAGCACAGGCGTCGGCAGGCCGGTCATCACCGCATAGCAATCGAAGGGATCGGGCGCCTTGCCGCCCTCGCACAGCGCGGCCACCTGGGCGGTCAGCAGGCGTCGCACCGTGATCTGATCGATGAGGCACCCGTCCAGGACGAACGGATAATCGAGCGGCACGGTGCGCGACGGCCGCTGCACGAAATCCAACGCGGTGGCGACAGGCGGCAGAGGCTGAGGGGATGCCGCGGGCGTGACCGGGGCCGCAGGCCCGCCGTTGCGGCGCGCCGCATCGGGCGAGCCGGCCGGCGGAGCGATAGGGGGAAGAGAGGGGGCGTCGGCGATGGGCGGCGGCAGGTTTTCCACGGGCGGTCACTCCGGTTTCAAACGCGGTTGAAGGCAGGGCAAAGATCAGCCGGAGATGCGCAGGATGCGGTTGTCGTAGGTGCCCACGTCGACCCCGTAGCCCTGCCAGGTGTTGGTCCGGAAACTGAAGCGGGCGATGATTCCGTAACCCTCGATCACGTCCTCGAAATCGGTGATGGACTTGATCTGGTAGCCGTAGCCCTTCATGCCGCGGCCCTGCATCTCCTCAGGGCTGGCCTCGGAGAAGACACCGCGCATGGTAATGATGCGCTCCCGCTTCACGCCCGTGAGGTCATCCTGGATGAGCTCGTAGATGGTGTAGAGGCGTGCATGCTGAAGCTCGAGGCCGAACTGGCCGAGGAAGCGCGGGTCCGCCCCCTTCATGTTGAAGTTGAGCGCCAGCGGCTCGATGGCGCCGATCGGCACCTCCAGCTCCATGATCCCGCCGCCGGGAAGGTGCGTCTCGGTCTTCACACGCGGGCTGGGGAGCTGGTAGCTCGAAAGCGCGAGCCAGCCGTTGATGCCTTCGCAATACAGGTTGCCGGCCTTGCGGACGAATTCCATGGGTGCCTCCTAAGGGGCCGGTCAGGCCGTGAGGGTGCCGAGCGCCTGCTGGATGTCCTCGGCGAGGATGTCGAAGGCGGCGAGATAGGGGCGCATCCCGATCTGCATGTCGGAGATGACGGGCGTGTTCTCGTGCGGCAGCTCGATCCGCAGGATGCCCTGTCGCATGTTGGCGTTCGGGTTGAGCACGCGGTCGAAATAGCGAGTGTAGCCCACGACGGCGCCGAGCCCGACGAGCTCGTCCAGGAACTGCTCGATCGTCTTCACGATCATGAGGGCGTTGTGGGCGGTGAAGTTGTCGCCACGCCATTTGCGCAGCGCAGACGGCAGCGAGGCGCGGATCGCGTTCTCGGTGCGCACCTTGTTGATGAACCGCCAGTTGGAATCGGTCGCCAGCGTTTCCGAGCCGAACAGCTCGTTCCCGTCGATCCAGGTGTTGAGACTGTTCTGGATCATGAAGTTGGCTTCATGGTCCGTCTCGCCGTCATAGTAGCTGACGGGCCGTGCGGTGCCGACAATCCCGCTCGCGGTCTGGTTCTCGGGGCTCCAGTAGGGGCCGCCACGTTCCCGATCGCGCTTCGCAAAGAGGGCCGCGACCACGGGCGAGGCCGGCCGGGTCAGGATGCTGTCGTCCCCGTTGCTGAGGGTCACGAAGCGGCGGATGGCCGGGTCGATGGCGTAGAGGTAGCGGCCATTGTCGCTCTTCAGCTTGGCCGCCCAAGCCGCGGCCTCTGTCCGCGTCAGGTTCGGGCCATCCGGGATGCCGATAGCGAGCAACCTCTTGCAGACGGCAGACAGGGCGAGGGCGACGGGGTTTGCCACGGCACCGGTGGCCACGGTGGCGGTGGCGCCGTTGCCATCGCCAGTGATCGCCGCAGTCACCGCCGCGACGATCCCGAAGCCGGCATTGTCGAGAGTGATGGCAGTCACCTTGCCGCCGGCAACGGTGCAGGAGCCGGTGGGCACCACCGCCGCGCCGGCCGAGGTGAACGTCACCTCGGCATGGGTGTAGCCATTGCCTTGAGCGGTGATGGTCACGCCCATGGCGCCAACCACAATGTCGTTGGTCAGGCCGGGCGCGATGATGAGGCCAGGGCGCTTGGACGTCTGCGCGCGGGCGTCCAGGAGTCCCCAAAGACCGGTCCGGTCCGAGGGGTCGCCGATGACAGAGCCAAGCAACTCATTGCGGGTGCTTTTCTTCTCGACGCGGCGGATGATGAGAGAAGGGTTGATGCCTTCCGACAAGATGTCATCGATGGCGGCCGGGATCTCGCCAGCCTCGCCGAGGAGGGCGATGGTGTCGCTCTCATTGCCGTAGATGTGCACGTTGGTTTCGAGCGGAAACGTATCCGCGTTGGCGTCCTCGGCCGTTCCCACGATGGTGATGGTGGAGAAATCCGGCGCCTCGACGGTGCGCGCGTCTTCGCCGGAGTCGATGAACCGGACGCCGTGGTTCCTGGTGAGCGCAGCCATGGGATCGCCTTGACCTGAGGAGGATCGAAGGCGAGGCTATGTGGGCGTCGGACACGCAACCCCGGTGACAATGTCACCGGGCCAGGGCTTGGGGAACACGCCCTTCGGCCAGGTGACGCGCGAGGCTGGCACGGAGTTGGCTCGCACGGGCGTCAATAACCGGGAACGGCACGGGGCGCATGTGCGGAAAGTAGGCCAGCGCCTCTGCTGCGCGCGACACGGCAGCCTCAATGATCTGCCAAGTCAGGGTACGGTAATAGACCAGCAGGCAGTTATCCAGATGCTGATCCAACGTCCCCGAAATCCTGTGATACAGCAGGGTTTCCGGCCGGATCGCCTGAAGGTGCGGCCGCCTCCACAGGGGATGGCGGATGTTTTCAGCATGGGCCACGTCCTTAACCTGACCGGGTCTCTCAGCCGTGCAATGCGACGCGATGGTGGCGGCTGAGGCCCCTAGCTTGTAGCCGACCGCGATCAGGTCGATTTCCCTGTCTGTTGGCGACCATCGCGCCGCGCGATCGCTCTGCCGGACGTTGAGCCCTTTGCCCCTGCTGCGTTCCAGGGACGCGGCGACCGCCTTCCCGCCAACGCCGAGACGGGCCGCAATCACAGAGTTGTCGAGGCCCTCGATATGGAGGGCATACACGCGATGGTCGCGCGCCTCCGCCCTTGCTTTCGATGCATTGAACCCTCGCCGGTTCCGTGGCTTCAGGCCGATCCGCTTCAGCTCCTTCGCTACCGTCTTGGTGGGCAGGCAGAGATCTTCCGAGATGGAGCAGATACCAAGCCCCTGCTCAACCAGGAGCGAAAGCCGGTTACGTTCTCGCTCGGACCAGATGTGCCCGCCTCTCCGGATCAATGCATCATGCCATCCGGGAGGCCGAGCAACGTTCATTCGCTTCATGAGCTGCAGGATGAATTTCGGTCCGCGGCCGTATCGCTCTGCAATGTACCAGGTCGCCACGCCGTCAGCATAAAGCGCGGCGGCTTCCCGCTTCTCCGCCTCCGTCAGCTCCCGTCCTGGCCAGCACACCTTGTGGCCGCGGAAAAGCCGAACCTTGGGCCGGCCGAGTGCGAAGTATCGGATCGCTCGGTTCAACTGGACCTGGGTGACACCGAGGCGATCGGCTATGACGCCCTTCGGAACGCCGGAATCGCGCAACTGTCGAAACTGCCCGATCTCATGCTCGGTCAGTCGCCGGCTCTTCACCCGGCCATCTTCCAGCGGCTCGAAACCGTACCGCTCGATCCGCCGGCTGATGGCCCGAACACTTGATCGTAGCCTCGCGGCAAGGACCGTCACCGGCTCCCCGTCCCGGCATCCACGCCGCAACTCCCGAAGCATCGCGGCGGTCCACGTCTCGCCGGGGATCAGCTCAATTTCGGGCTCGGGCGAGAGCAAGGCTCAGATCGCCTCTACCAAAAAGGCGCCATCGCTGTCACGCAAGTAGGCGCCATCGCCGTCGACGAGATAAACCATGCCTGCCGGCGGGGGCGGCGGCCATCGCCAACGCATGGCAATGTTCCGAAGCGCAATGCCAATTCGCAGCATGGCTCACTTCCATCCAAAGAGGGTGGCGGTGGTGCCGGCGAGAACCCGCACCGGAGAAAACGGCAGGATTTGCCCGGCGTAGACGGGATAGGTCAGCTGCCTCCCGTCTTCGTCCTGGATCACCGCATTGCCATCTGCGGCGACGAAGATCGCCCACGGCCTGGGGTTCAAGTCGGCTGCCGCCGGCACGATTGGCCAATGCCGCACGGCGATGCCGCCTGCCTCGCTTTGAAAGCCCCTGTAGTCCATGGCAATGCCTTTCAGAGTGTAGCTGCGTGGCGGAACAGGTCCCCGACGTCAGCGGATGTCAGCCCGAACGTCGCGCAATGCTGCGACCACAGGGGATCATTCGGCCGCCAGTCGGGATTGGCGAAGAGGATACGCACCCGCTCGCGCTCGATCTCGGGTTCGATGGTCGCGATGAAGGCGAGGATCTGCGCCTCGGTGATGGGCGGATCACGCTCCAGGAGGGCGAGCAGCCCCTGGGTCCGGGTGATCTTGTCCGGCAGCAGCGCGGCCGATGCCGCCGCCTGCCATAGGGCGGCATCCTCGGGTGTGAGCGTGACGAGCTCGTCGTCGATGTAGACCTGCATCATATCTTGATCCCGAAGGTGATGATGCGGCCGGCATCCAGATTGGTGCCGGAGCCGTTGAGGGCGTAACGCATGCGTTGGGCAGTATCGAAGGTCTTTGCGTTGCTGGGCGCGCCCGCGCCCATGATGCCGTACTTGCTCCAGAAGGTGGCGCTCGACGAGTGGTTGGCAGCGCCGATGGACACGCCCGACTGTGCGTTCTCCAGCACAGTCCCGGAACTATCGAGCATGTTGATTCGGTGGAAACCGTTGGTCGCGCCGGTATCGCCGGAAACGCCGAGCACCAAGGTCAGCGCCGCGGTGTAGGTGCCGAAGTCGACGCTGTGTTCCACGCCCGCAACGAGCGTCGAAATGGTGGTGTCCCACAGCTTCTCGAAATAGATCGGCGGAATGAGCGCCGCGACGGCCCCGGCGAAGTTGGAAATGTCGGCCGCCACATGCGCATGGGCGCTCGCCGCCTTCCCTGCAAGCGCGGTGACAAGGCCCGTGATATCGCCCATGGCATGGCCGTGGGTGAGCGGGGCCTTGCCGCCAATTGCCGCCATGACGGTGGCCGCGAAGTTGGGATCGCTGCCGAGTGCAGTGGCCAGCTCCGCCAGGGTGTCGAGGGTGGCGGGTGCGGAGCCCACCAGCGCCGACACGTTGGTGGCGATCATCGCCTGGACGGTGGCCTCCCATCCGCCGATGTCGCCCAGCAAGAGGTTTGCGGGCTGCCACTTCGTCCCGACCCGCTTGAGGAGCTGCCCGTTTGCGACCGTCGAGACGTCGACGTCTGTGAGGTCGGCAAGCGCATGGAGATGCCCGCTCGCCGCCTTGCCCGCCAGCGCAGTGACAAGGCCCGTGATGTCCGCAAGGGCATGGACGTGGCCGATGGCCGCTTTCGCGCCAAGCTCCACGAGGAGAGCCACAACGTCGCCATCGACGGCCGTCAGCGCTTCGCGCAGCCGGACCACATCGTCGGCGATCTTGTTGCTGGCGTGCGGGAGCGGATAGTTCCGCGAAGTCCGATCATCGATCACAGGCATGGTCGCTATCCTCAGATCGAGACCGCGCGGACGTCGGCCAGGGACGGCCGAGCGGCGGGCGTTCCATTGAGGGTCAGGCGCAGGCGCGTCTGAGCTCCGGTGAGCGGGTCGATGGTGTGCTCGCGCTCCGCCCAGCCGTCGTTGAGCGCCTCGGTGTGGGTGAGCGGCACAGGGGTCCAGACGCCTCCTGCGTCCATATCGACCGTGACGCTCGATCCCGCCGGGAGGAGCGCCTTCAGGTTGGCGGACACGCGGACGCCGGCCCCGGCGGCGAACTGGCGGCTCACATAAGAGCCGGACGCGCGCATCTTGCCGGCCACCAGCATCACGCCAGGGAACAGGGTCGGAGAAACGAACACCGTGCCTGTCAGCACTGCCCGCAGTTGCACCGTCTCGGTGACGTAGGTGGCGAACTCGATCGCCTGGTTGGGCTGGAGCGCCAACACCTCGCCGCCCGCCCGCACCAGCTCGAAACGGAAGCTGCAATCTCCGGTCGGCAGTTCCACGGTCGCGAGGATGATGAGGTCGGAGCAGTCGACCAGGTTGAACGAGCCAAGCGGTACGGTCCGCGTGGTGGGGCCGAAGCGCGCAGCGACGAGCTCGAACGCGAGGTCGGCCGCCTGGTGCGGCGTCCAGGTGGAGGTGTTGGCGGATGAGAGCAGCGTGCCCACGCTGTAGGGCTGCGCGCTGACCCACCGCTGGAGGGTGGCGTCAAAGTCTCCAAGGGTGGCGATGGACAGGGCGTGGTAGCCGTCATCCGTCTTCACCACGAACGCCCGCTCCACCTCGGCCGGCGTGTAGACAGGGGCACGCCACCGGATCGCCAGCGTATCCCCCACCTCCACGCCGAGCATGGGCTTGTAGGCCGAGGCGATGACGTCCTGCGTCGGCAGGCCGGTGGCGGTGGGCACCAGATCGAGCACCACCGCGTTCGCCGGGTCACCGATCGTGCAGGGGTGGAGGTTGACGCCCACGACATGCCGCTCCGCCGGCAGGGCCCAGGTCTGCGCGAGCGGATCGGTCCAATAGGTGATGGTCGTTTCGACCAGCGTCTGGCGCTGCATCACGTCGATATCGATCTCACCCTGGCCGACGAAGAGCGCGCGCGCCGTGGTGCCGCTGCCGCCGGTCGCCGCCACTTCCTTGGTGCCGGCGACGATGCCCGGCGGGATTATGAAGGTCCCGGAAAGCTCGCCGGCCGCATCGGCCACCAGCCCCGCCGGCATCACATTGACGCCGTCGAAAGTAAGTGCGGCAAGGGTCTCCCCCGGCCCGAAGCCTTGGACGTGGAACGCCACCTCGATCTGCCGCAGGAACTCCACCAGTTCCTCGCGCTCGTCCACCAGCACGTCGGCAACGGTGGTGCGCCGGGTGACGGTTGGATTGCCGTGCCCCCAGCCAATGCGCCGGTTCGTGATGGCCTGCGTCTGCGGCGAGAGCCACTCGTCCCGGCTCTCTGTCCAGAAGTCCATGGAGGGTGTGAGGCCGATGCGCGCCGGCAGCGGGTCGAACACCTGATAGGGGTTGATCCGCATGCAGCCGGTTTTCAGCGGCTGGGAGACGATCACCTCCTCGGTGAAGAGAAGCATGATCGGCGCGGCGATCTCCACCGGGTGGAAGGTCGGGTCGATGGCGAGCTGGATCGAACCGAGGAAGACAGCCGCGTCCTGGGCAACACCGCTGTCGCGATAGCTGTCGTCCACGCATGGATCGACGAAGACGCCCTTTTTCGCTACCGGCTCGCGCGTGTCGATATCGCTCTTCAGCCGCTCCAGGGCGATCAGGTCGAGGGCGTCGACCAGGCGGTTCCACATGCGCCAGATCTGGCTGTAGTGCATGGACCGGACGCCGGTGTTCACCACCTTCGGCGTGCCGCGCCAGTCATTGGTCACTTCCGCAAGCGGCAGGAGCGTGACCGGCGAGATCGGCGCGATGGGCGTGGTGCGGGCCGATGTGCCCTTCAGATAGACCGCCCCGCCCGACTGGTCGAGGCAGACGAGATCCACGCGCGGGAGCCGCCAGTCGTAGCCGACGATCACGGCCGAGCCGGTGACCCCGCCCGAAACGGTGATCGTGTCCGTGGTCTGGCTGTCCACCGCCACCGCGTCGAGGTAGCGATAGGTCACTTGATAGGAGGAGCCCACCGCCGGCTCCGCCCCGCCCGGCGCCCAATTTACCCGGTCCGCTGCGAGCGTGTAGTCGGCCCCGGAAACATAGGTGGTGGCGCCCTGCGTCACCGAGACGATCAGGGTCACGCCGCTGTGGCCGAGGGCGTCCGAGGAGTTGTTCGGCGATCCCCGCACGACGGTCTCGGTCGCCTGCTTCGTGATGACGACGCTGTTGATTGTATCGATGGGACCGTGGTTGAGCGCGATGGTGGCGGAGCCGGCGCCGTCGAAGGTGTGCGGCTCCGCGTCGACGGTCTCCACATCCCAGGCCTCGACTTCCGCATGGCGCAGGGAGGTGGCACGCGTGCGCTTGAACCCGAAGATGTTGGCGACGCCCTCGGAGATCGAGAACACCTGGGCGCCCGCGGCGACGCCCAGCGCCGTGACACGACACCCCTCCACGACATAAGAGCCGTTGGCGTCCCGGTCGTAGATGGCGATCGCCGCATTCACGTTGGAGAGGTTCGGCGGCGGCGCCTGGTCGATGACCGAGCCGTCGCGCACCAGGTACACGCCGAAGAAGTCGCCGGGCGCGCCATCGGTCGCCAATGCCCAAGCGATGCTCTCGACCATGCGGGCGGCGCCAGGCTCGCCTTCGCCGAGACTGCCGGGGGCGAGGCCCACGAGCGTCGGGTCATCCTCCTCGGTGACATAGGAGGTGGTCAGGCGCACGCCGACCGTCACGTCGCCGGCCAGAGCAACGCCCTCGATGACTCGGGCTGGTACTGGCCGCGTGTCACCCCGGACATAGACTGCGCCCGAGGCGAGCGAGATGCGGCCGGCACCCGTATCCACGACGATATCGGCGCCGCTGATGCGATCGCCGTCCCGCGCCACCAGGTCGCCCACCCGGTTCACCCGGCGGCCGATCATGGTCTGCATCTCGTTGAGCTCGGCGCCTTGGGCGAAGTGACCTTCGGCGAAGACGAGCCCATCCCACTGCGCGTTGCTGCGCGCGCGGTCGTAGGCGCCGGGGAGGTTCGAGGGGTGTTCAAAGGCCATTTTCAGAACCTCAGGATGGCGGCGACGCGGTCACGTACGGTGAGGCCGAAGGGAATGGAGACGGCGCGCTCGGCGACGATCGGGCCGGCAGGCACGAGTGCGCCGGCCTCAAGCCACCGGACACCGGGTTTGTGGCCCGGCCCTGGCTCGGCCGTCAGGATGAAGCCGACGCTGGAGGCCTCCCGTCCGGCGCCGTCGCCGAAATCGGTGAGGGCCTCGACGAAGAGCGCTGTGCCGCTGCCGGGAGAGAAGCGGCTGCCCCCGATGCTGTAGACGCCGGATGCGTCGGGGATGACGGTGCGGCGCGCCCGTGCCCGCCGATAGCCGATCACCGCGCCTGACGAATCCTTGAACACCGCCCAGGCCGGGCCGGTGCCTGTGCCGCCGACCATCAGCAGCGAGCGGGTCACCGCCGCATCGTCCACCCACGTGATGTCGAGCTCGCTCCAGGAGGCGTCCAGGTCGGTCCATGCGAGTTCCTCGGCGCTGACGGGCGGGACCCACACGCCGAGGGCGGTCAGCTCAGCCTCGGTCATGTCGTGGTCGATCTCGACGGACCGGCCGAAACTCCATTTCGCGGCGCCGGGGGCGACAGTGACACCGCTCTGGTCGCTGAAGAGCGTCGCGCCCCAGCGGGCGTATCCCAGCTCCAGCTCGCGCGCGTCATAGCCGTGATGGCCGCGCCAGAAATCGGATCGCTTGGGCGCCGACAGGTTCGCGAGGCCCTCGATCCGGATGAGGTCTCCCTCGTCATCGCGCAGGCGCGACAGGGCCAGCTGCCAGGCGTTCCACCAGCGGCGGCGGGTGGGCGCCTGCTCGATCGCGCCGGCATAGGTGAGCCAGCCGAGCGCCTGGGCGACGGCCGCGTGAGTGCCGCGGATGCGCTGCCAGTCGATGCCGGCGCCGATCAGCTCATAGAGGTTCGGCAGATAGGGTGTGAGCTGGCCGAGGCCGTACTCAAACACGAGATAGGGCAAGAGGCTCGGCGGCGGGTTGCCGACCTTGAGGCCGTGCAGCGAGGCGATGCTCTCGGACAGGCGCGCCGTTGGGTCCGTGGCCTGCGACAGGGTGCGTTCGAACAGGGAGGCCGTATCCGGCAGGAGATCCGTCAATAGGACCTCCCCTTGAAGGTGGGCGTGATGGTGCCGAGGGTGAGAGCCTGGAAGGGCTCCGCCACCACGGCGGGCGTCGTGACCTTGATCTTGCGCACGCCGGAGACGCTCATGCGCGCTCCGGCCCACTCCGGCTCGAAGTCGAAGCCCATCCCGGTTTCCGCCGCCCACGCCTTGCGCAGCACGCCGGGAAGCTCGTCCAGGACGGTGATCGAGGTGGACGGCAGGAGCCAGACGTCCGCGGCAACATCCACGGTCTGGAAGATCGCGGCGCCGACGACGATGGTGTCGTTGACGAGCTGGACACCCGGATGGTGGAGCGCCGCCGAAACCTTCGCGATCAGCGCGGCGTCAGCGACGCCGTCATTGTCGGTCGCGTAGATCGCCACGTGGATGGTCGGGTCACGGCCCACGCGATAGACCGCCACGTCCGCGACGCGAACGTCCGCCGCCCGGGCGATGGCCTTGTAGCGCTCCTCCGGCCCGCCCGGCGAGCGGCCCTGAATGGCAAGGATCGTACGGCTTTGCAGGGCGGGATCGCTTTCGCCGAGCATGCGCAGCACGTCGTAGAAGATGACCAGATGATCCTGGTCGGTGCCCTGGGCGTAGAAGAGCAGGTTGGAGCGCAGCGCATCGTTGATCCGTGCCCTTAACAGCACCTCCCGGCCGGCCGCCGCTTCGGCCTTTTTTACCGTGGGCTCACTTCCAAGCGTCAGGACGTCGATCGCCGGAAGGTCGGGATCTGCGGCTCGAAGCGCCTCCCATCGCGCCGTGAAGTCTGCGAGGTACGCATCCACGATGGCCTGATGGTCGTACTCTTCGATCGCCTGGGCCGGGGGGAGGCCGGCGAGATCCGCGCTGGTGACGCCGTCCGTCATGCCACCGCTCCCGTCCCGCGAGTGAGCGCCGTGACGGGTACCCGCAAGTCCATGTCCTCGACCACCGAGTAATCGCCGAGGTGCCCGTAGGGGTAGAATCTGAGATAGAGGTCGAAGCCGATGACACCGGCCCGGCCGTCAAGCTTGGCCGGCGATATCTTCGCGACGCGCACCGCCGGCTCCTGGCTGTGGATGGCCTCGACCATCTCCGCATAGGCCCGCAACACGTTCTCGGCCGTCAGGTTCTCACCGCGCAGGGCCGCGAGGTCCGAGCCATAGTCGAGCCGCATCCAGCGTGTGCCGGTCCGGGTCGCGAGGATGTCGCGGACGGACTGCTCCGCATGGGCGCGCCCCCTCAGAAGGCGCCCCGTGAGCCGGTCAGTTCCGGTGCGCTGCGTCCGCACGACCATGGGCCGTCACCCCTTCGTGCGGCGGGATGCGGGCTTGGCCTCACCGGCCTCCTCCGCTTCGGTCCGCTCGGCCGGCGCATCGGCGCGGGTCTCGATGGTGACGGGCTCCAGCCCGCCCCACACAGACTCGGCAGCGAACTCGGCGGCGGTCAGGTGCACGGTGTCGCCATCCTTGCGCGCGCGGCCATGGATGGGGCGGTCCTTGGTGAGGCGGTACGCCGTCTTTTCGGTCACGAGGTAGCTCCTTCCACCGGCGGGCCGGAGAGGCCGGGGCCGGGCATGACGTTCTTGTGGGTGTGCTTGTCCCCGACCGGGACGCCGTTGTGGGTGAGCTTGTCCCCGGTGAAGGCCGTCTTGCCGTTCACCTTCAGATCCTCGCCGTCGAGCTCGATCCGGCCATTGCCCGTCGTCATGACGATCTTGCCATCCTCGATCGTCAGGCGGCTGCGCCCGCGCTCCAGCACCACATCCTCGTCGCCCTCGGGCGCTGGGTGGTCCTGATCGAAGGGCGAGCGGATCGCCCAGGAGGCGGTGCCGACGACGCCAGACGGCGAAAGCAGGGTCATGCCCTCGCCCTGGGTCGGCTTGACCTTGATCTTCAATGCGCCAGCGCTCGCAGGCTGCACCGGAACCCATGGCGAGAGGACGCGGCCGCCACCGTCTTCGTCCTGTGCCAGCTCCAGACGGACCTGCCAGTCCCCGTCCTTCTTGCGGACGGCCGACACCTTGCCGCGTAGGATGGTGCGGGCGAGGCGCTGGTCCTGCTCAACCAGGCGCTTTTCGATGCGATCGAGGCGCGCGGCCAGCCGGCGCATGTAGGGGTTCATACGGGCTCCCCCGACAGATCCGGCGGCCAAACGGTGGTCACGCCCTCGTCCAAGCTTTCGACGATCGTGTAGGGGACGCGTGCCAGCGGATCGGTGCCGAGGGCGAGGAGGTTCTGGCGCCAGGTGACCGCGTAATAGGCGATGCCCTGGGCATAGGCGTGGGCCGTGAAAATGGGGCGCGCCTCGGCATCTTCCGGGGACCCGATGCGGTCGAGGCCCCAGCGTGGCACGTCCAAATCCGCGAGGATCTCCAGCAGGCCCATGCTGAGGGCATGGGCGACCACCTCGCGCCGGACAGCGAGGTCGCCGATGGCCATCTCCTCCGTCACCACGTAGGCCGCGAGTTCGACGGGCACCGCGAAGCCGCCCCCGACGTCCACCGGCCCGTGCCAGCGGGTGAGGGTCACGGCGATGACGGGCGGCTGGAAGATCGAGCCCTCGATCACGTCGGACACGTCGATCTTGCCAGCCAGGGTCACCACGGACACATCCGGGAAAAGCGGCTTCAAGGTCGCTTCAACGGCAGGAGCGAGCTGCGCGATGCGGGCGTCGGCAAGCCGCTCGACGAGCGTTCGACAGGTGATCATGGCGCGCCTCCAACGAGGGTTCGGAGATAGTCGGTGGCGACGCGCAGGATCTCCGCCTCGTCCTCTTTGGAGACGCCGACGAAAGGGCGGGCCGGGATCGTGACTTGCTTCGCGCTTACCCGGTGCCCGCCGACGACGAAGGACAGGCGTTTGGCATTCTTGGGCTTGATGACGGCGCCGTCCTGGTGGATGTGGGCGAACTCCCAGGAGGAGCCCACATCCAGCTCGCTCGCCGAGGCGATGAAGGCGATGGAATCCCGCAGGTGCCGGCCAGTGCGCAGCAGCGTGGATGTACCTTCGCGGTTCGGCGCCCAGCGCGTACCGTCCGGCGCGGTCTTGGTCTCCTCGATCCGCTCGCGGGTCGAGGACTCAAGCACGGCACCGATAATGGTGAGGAGAGGCTCGAAGTCGGCGCCGGCCAGGCGCGACATCACCGCCTCGGGTACGACATTGTCCAGCTCGACGACAAGGCGGATGCCGGCCATCACCACCCCCTCAGGCGATCACGGGTGAAGATGCGCTCCGGTGCCTCGACAACGGGCTCGCCGGGGCCGATGGAGCTGGGCTCTCCAGGCTGGGTCACGCCGCCGGAGCTACCCTCGAACGTCAGCGCGCCCTTTCCGGCGGCGATGGCTTCCAGCCGCTTGATCGCGGCGTCGTACCGCTCCTTCACGCGCTCATTGCTTCGGCCGAAGGAGAGCGCGACGCGATAGAGGGCAATGTCGATCTGGTAGATGGAGAGGACCGCGCGGCTGTCCGCGTCCAAATTCGCGAGCTCGGCGGGCGTATAACGGGCGGTCAGCACCGCACGGATCTCCAGAGCCGCGTCCACCAGGGACGCCTCGATCCGGACGTCCGAGCGTTGGCGGGTCTGCTCGTCAGCCGCCAGGACCGTGGCTTCCGCCGGATAGCGCGTGAGGACGTCGGCGAGGGTGGCGTAGGTCATGGCGTCACCGCGTGACGTGCTTGACCGCCCAGAAGACCGCCTCTTCGATCTTCGTCGCGGCCAGGGAGAGCTCACGGCTGGCGCCGAGGCTCATGATGAGGCGGTGGAAGTCGGCGCCGGCGTCTTTGATCGCCTGCATCTGCGCCCTCTCCTCCTCGGCGAGCACCCGGTACTCGTGCCGCATCACGTTGTTGACGGTGCGGTCCTCGGACGCGGACGAAACGCGATCGCTCATGGCGACACTCCCCTGCGGCTGGAAAAGGTGGACGGGGCGGCGAACCGTCCCGTCCGGGGGCACTCGTGGTGCCGTCGCAGGACCGCCTGAGGTGGGCCTATTCGGCCGGCCAGTCGCCGAGGATGGCGCCGCCCGGCTTCAACTCGCGATGCAGCTTGTGCGTGAGCAGGATGCTGGAGCCCGGCTCATACCGCGTGCCGTCGAGCTCGATGGGAGAACACACCCCGAACTCCAGGGTGGTTGTCGGCTCGGAGGCGACGGCCGCCGCCGCCTCCGGCGCCTTGCCGCTTTCCCCCGCCGTGTTCTCGGTCGGAGGGGCCGGCTCCGGAGGGACCGGGTCCTCTCCGGCCGCTGCGGCCGTGGCCGGGGCATCGGGCTCGGACGGTTCGGAACCCGAGGGCTCCTCCCCGCCATCGCCCGTCGGCGCCCCCTTGGTATCCTCTTCCACGCCCCGTCCCTCGGGCTGACTGGTGGAGGGCGGGTTTTGCCCGTCCTCCGCCGCCGGTGCCGGGTCTTCGCTCGGGAGGGTATCGGTGGTCAGCGGCTGTTCGCCGGCCCCCGCGGCCGCCTCGCTTGCGGTCGCTTCGGACGCGGTGAGCGTCGCGGGGTCTGCCGTGGTCGCCTGTGTGGCGGCGGCGGCGCGAGCTTTGGTCGTGGCCTTCGCCATGGTCAGGCCACCGCGTTCTGGATGAAAAAGCCCACGTCGGGAGCGACGACGAGCTCCTTGATCCGCTCGCCGGAGCGCACCCGGTAGCCGCCTTGCAGGCCGATGTCGGGATCTTCGATCCGGCCGGCGATGCGGGTGCCGAACTGGGCGGTGAGGCCGAAGGTGATGCCCTCCTGGGTCGTCGCCTCCGGATTGATGTAGAGGCAGGCGATGTTCTTGCCCCAGCACCGCGCGAGCGTCGCCGCCTGTCCCTTCTTCGCGGTGTTCACGAAGGAGGAGCCGACGAGCAGCTTCTTGATCTCGAAGAGCTCCTGGAACTCCTCGCGCGTGATGAGCCCCTTGTCCGTGAGGTTGCCCCGGATGGCGTTCACCAGGACGGGGTGGCGGCGGAGCACCGACCACACGCCACTCCCCATCACCACGGTGTTCGGCCGGAACACGAGGGTGCCGTCGATTGCTGCCGAGATGGTCGCGATCGGATCGGAGTTGTTGAAGTCAGAGAGCTGCGAGGTGCCGGCCAGCGTGACCCGGCGGCTCGCCGCGTAGGTGTTCAGGTTCTGGATGACGGAGGCGACGCGGACCTCGCGCGCGAGCTGGATGCGGTTCGTCAGACCAGCGACGGCACGCGCTTCGGGATCGTAGGTCGAGAGGCCCTTCTCACGGGCGGCGCGGGCGGCGTCCACGTCGCTGTTGACGACCGGGGCATCAAGGCCGTGGTCCTGCACCGAGGATTCAGCCTCGTCACCGGAGAACTCGACCTCGTTGGGCTTGCCCTTGCGGCCGACGAGCGTCTCGTCGATCGAGAACCCGTCTTCAAGCGGGTACTTGGTCCACTTGAAGGTCTCCTGCCCGACCTGGGCGCGCGGGAGCACCTCGTCGGCGATCAGGGTGTCGGCCGGGTTGGTGTAGCCGATGGCGATCGCGGTCAGAACCGGATCGACGACGAAGGGACGCTTGGCCATGGGAACCTCGTTGACGGGTTGGGGGTCAGGCCAGGGCGAGGATGCCGGGCGCGACGCGGACGGGGATCACGTCGTCGGCGACGCCGGGGGCGAGCGCATAGGCGACGATGAACTTGGTGGTGGCCGCGGTGCCCACGGCCTTGATGGCCTTGCCGTTGGCATCCGAGGTGAGCGGATCACCGAATGCCACGGTGCCGCCCAGGCGCACCTCGGCCGGCCCGAGGATTGTCACGTCGACGGCATCGCCGGCATCGCCGCCCATGGAGCCGGTGATGCCGATGAGCGCATCGGTGGCGGCGGCGGCGGCGCGGACAGTGGTGTCGATGGCAGCAGCTGCCGCCTTGACAATGAGGAAGGGGGCGATCGCGACCGCCCCCACGTAGGACTTGATCAGCGGCCTCACTTCTTGCCCTCCTTCACGGCAATGACGGCATCGGCGTAAGCGATGTTCGTTCCGGCCTCCGCGAGCCTCTTCTGATAGGCGGACGCGGCGGCAGCGAGCGCCACGGGATCGGCGGGGGCATCCGCGTCGCTGGGAACGCGGCCGTCCAGGGTGGAGGCCTGGAGATTGGCGGGCGTCACCGCCAGCAGTGCCTCGACCTGGGCGAGGCCCGCGTCCGTGGCACACAGGGCGACGTACTGGTCGCGCTGGGCGGGCACGATCTTCTTGGCGGCGAGCGCGCCCTCGATCATCGTGTCCACCTTGGATTTGCGCGAGGTGGCGGCGAGCTCGGCGAGCTTGGAGGCCGCGCTGTCCCGCTCGGTCGTGACAGCTGCGAGGTTGGCGAGCGCCTGGTCGTGAACCGCCTTGTCCACCTTCCCGATGGTCATGGTGGCGATGGCGGAGAGGCACGCGGCCTCGTCGGCGGTCTCGGCGAGGCCGAGCGCCCTGGCGATGGCTTTCAGCACGAAAGGCTCCTGGATGTGACCGTTGGCGTCCGCCACGGCGGGCATGGACAAGGCAGGCGCGGCGACCAGGGCGACGGAATGCAGCCAGGTCGCGGCGCCGGTGTCGGTGTGGTGGAAGGTCGGGGAGACGTAGCGGTGGCTCCGCGCCGCGAGGGCCGCCTCGCCTTCCGGAAGCCATTCGACGGCTGTGGCGTACAGCCCATCGGGGCGAGCCGAGAGGCCCTTGATCCATCCCACGGCGTTCGCCCGCTCGCCGAACAGCGAGCGGCGGGAGATCGCGTGATCGAGATCGATGGGCAGGTCCACGCCCTCGGCCTGGAACCGCGCGACCAGCACCGCCGGATCGAAGGAGAAGCTCCGGCCGTCCCGCGTGGTCACGGTCCCGGCCGGCGCGATCTTGATCTCGCTCGGCAAGGCATCGCCGGCCGCAAGCGTGGCGACCTCTCCGGCGATGACGCCGGTGGCGAGGGGCGTGGTGGGGGTTGCGGAGCGGCGAGACATGGGGGCACGCTAGGTGCTCGCCCAAGAGGCTGCGCCGGTGACAGTGTCACCGGGCCAGTTCAGTTCGCAGGATCAATCCGGATGCGCCTGCGCCCGTTCGTAATACGCCACGACCGAATTTAAAGCACCATTGAAAGCCGTGGGGCGGCATTTGGCCTCCCGGCGGCAGTCCGGCCCGTCCCGGCCGCCTTAGCCGCCTCCAGCCGCCTTCTTATCGGGTTTCTCCGGAGCATCCGATTTGCCGCCGGGGATAGCCACCAGCCCACGGCGCGGAAGATCGGGCGGACGGGGCGATGGGTTGCCGATGTCCACAAGCTCGATTCCGCAAACCGCCTGGTACTTCCTGCGCTTCGGGAGACGGCCTGGACGCGGATAGGGGCAGGAGAGCGCGAACTGGTCAAGGAGGTCCTCAAGCGACGTCTCCGGCCCGAACTTCGCGGCAAGGCGGGCAAGCCGGTACTGGCCACGCCGGCCGCACAGGGTGCAGCCGATCCGCACGAGGACGTAGGGGTAATTCGACAGCCGGTCCGCCATCTCAAGAAAAAAGAACAAAACAGGAACACGGTCAATCCGCAGCGGCGATTGAGTGCCGCCCCGTTCGGCGTTATCCTTGAACTGCGGCGGAGAATCAGCCTTCGGGCACCGTTCCTTCCGGCAAGTCCGGTGAGAGGGGTCACGGCCTCTCCTCCGCCGCGATTTTCTTCGCCAGAGCACAAGAGTGGCGTCCCGTTGGCAAGGCGCTGGACGATCAGCCCTCAATTGAAGACGATATCTGGTTCCCTTCTTGCAGAAGAGAGGCTTTCTGATTCGCGACAATTTGAGATATCGAACTTATTTTTTCATTCATCATTTCGATGTTTTGTCGATTTGCGCTCTGATAGTCTCTTCGAGCTGCATCGTCCATTCGGCGCCCCATCAAGTGAAACGTGTCCTCGTCTACCCAAATCGGCTCCACAACCCTGAATCGGACGGGGGATTCCTGCTGACGTAATAATTTATAGATATCCCCTGACATCGAATTGAAATAATCTGGCAAGTTAAAGAACTGATATTCTCCAAATGACCATTCAAATTGCCTGAGTTCGGGCTGAATTTCCATGTGAGATGCTTTCCCCGCATAGACATCAATTTCGCCCCGAAGGCGAATTAGAATATCTTCTGCCAAAATCACATTACGAAGTTTCATGAAATTCAACGCTATCGCATTTGGGATTCTGACTGCTTCCCGCTGAGCCGCCGTTTCACGCTCAAGAATATTTCTGTCTTCGATTGATCCTTTTCTTTGAGATTCAATTACCTGTGACACTCCTACTATTAAAATAAGAATGATAAAGCCAACGCAAATAATACCAATCCATGGCGAACTTGAGATTTCAAATATTTTCTCTACCAGCTCTCGCGCGTCTTTCATGTCTCCATAGATACCAACCAACGCAAACACAAGCGACATCAACACCAATATCAATCCCAGCAAAGACGCAAACCTTACGATGCCGTTTTTGTAAATCGCAGCAAGAGCTCGCCATGAAGACGCCATCAAGCCCATGTTGATACAATGCCTCCCTATAAATTCCCGATGGCATTATAGACGTCTTGCGTAGGTGCCACTAGGGACTGCAGGAAGCTCCGCTGGGAGGTAGGTCACGGCCTCTCCTCCGCCGCGATTTCCCCGACTCCTTCCTCGATTACGGTCGCGCCGCCCTGGCGCAGGAGCAAACCAGCGCCCTTCTCTTTGGCGACATAGCGCACACTGGCGCGCATCTGCGTTCCAATCCGCCAGCGGTCGCCGTCCCGCTGGAGAATGACGTACCACCAGGCCGAACGATCAGCGCTGCGCGGCACGAACACCTGGAGCGCGTCGTCGCGCCGGCGCCGCCGGACCTCCCCCACGTCCAGGAGCTGCTGCACCCGCGCCCACTCGAACGCCGTCATGGCATGGCTGGCATTGTGGGCGACGGCGTAATCGGTGGCGGTGACGATCGAGGTGACAGCGGGGCCGCCGGCGAGGTCTGCCGGCAGCACGGCCACCGGCATGGGCGCATCGTCCCAATGCGCGTGGCGGCCGGCGGCGGTCGCCCTGGTGGCCGCGGGCAGCTTGCTCCATTGCTCCTCGCGCCGGTGGGCGCGCCAGACGAAGCTCTCGAACCCGTCCGTGCGGACGAACCGGCGCGTCATGGCCCGCGCGACGGCGGGCTCCTGTTCGCCGAGCCGGGCCACCAGCTGCTGCCCCAGCGTCTTCGCCCGTCCGATTCCGGGATTGGTGTGCCAGCCGGGGTCGATCCCGTCGGGCACCATCGTGACCTCGCCCGTTCGCTTGTTCACGAACCTCTTGTCGTTCCGGGGTGGGGCCTCGTCCGTGAACCAGACGCCGTCCTCGCCCTTCGTGCCCTCTAGGTACCGGTCGCGCCGGCCGAGCGAGATCTGGCGCACCGAGCATTTGCAGCCCCAGCCGTTGGGCGGGAACATCCAGCTCCAGGCCGGATCGTCCACCGGCAGGATCACGCCGACGAAGCGCAGATGGTTCGGGCGCGGGTGTGCCGAGGTAGTGCGGACATAGAGGAAATACGGCAGCGCCGCCTTGGTCCGCTGGGCACGGTCCCACTGGCCCGCCGCGCGCGCCGCGCGCATGTTGCTCCAGAACGTGGTCTCCAGGCGCTGGGGAACCGAGAAGTCCACGCGCTTCGCCTTTCCCGTCGCCGGGTCGACTACGTCGCGCGCGCCCCACCAGCCGTGCGGCGTGAGGCGAGCGCGCATCTCCTCGCGGAACGTCTCGAAGCCCTTGCCCTCGGCGATGGCCTTGTCGATGCCCGCGCGGAATTCCGCCAGGACGCGCGCATCAGTCACGCCCGCGACAGTGAAGGCGTGGGCGTGCTCTTCGCCCCACATGTCCTGCCAGGAGAAGTGCGGTGCCAGCTCCTTGCGCCGGAAATAGTCGAGCACCTCCGGCGGCGCATCCATGCCGCGCTTCACCTCGCCGGCAAGAGCCGCGAGGAGGAGGCCTAGGAACTGGCGGCGGCGCACGGCGGCTCAGTCGGCCACGTCGCCGAGGCCGCGGGCGATGGCGGTGAGCCGCGCCAGGCGCTCGGCGAGCTGCTCGGCGCCGCCCTGTCCCGCAATCTCCGGCAACAGGGCGATGAGCTCGTCGTAGGAGTTGGCCTTGGCGAGGCCGGCCCGCAGTTTGGCGAACATCGGGTCGGTAACCTGTTCCCAATCCGCCATCTCCTCCGCGAACAGGGTCTCCAGCTCCGCCTCCACGTCAAGGCCCTGCCCCCCGGCCGCCAACGCGGCGAAGGAGCGGCAGCCGGCGCAGGCGCATCCGCGTGGGTGGGAGAAGCCGCCGTCCGCCGAGAGGCCCGCACGGCCGGGCTTATTCGGGTCGGCCGGCGACGGCTGTTGAACCGGGTTTGAAGGGGCCTTCGCGTCGGGCCTGGCGGGGGCCTGCGGGGTGAGCAGCTCGTCGTCTTCCTCGGGCTCGGACAGGCCGAGCTTCTCCCGCATCTGCTTCTGGCCCACCTTGAGGCCGTACGGGAGCAGGCGGGCGACACCCTCCGTCAGCTCCTTGAGGTCCTCTGGCTCGGGCACAGGGAGGGTCACGCGAGGATAGGCATCCTGCGGCCCGAAATTGAAGGCGACGAACCACGGGATCAGGTCACGGTTGAGGGTGTTGGCGAGCTGGCGGCAATCGGCCTGCATGATGTCGATGCGGACCTTGTTGTGCACCTCCGCCTGGGCCATGGACGAGCCATCGTCGGCCGTCATGGTCTGGCCCACCACCAGCTTGGACACCTGCTTGTCGAGATATTCGAGCAGGCCACCGAACACCGCCTCGCCCTTGGCGCCCTCGGCCTCGACGAACTCGATCTCCATGCCCTGCGGGATGATGGCTGCGGCATCGTTGGCGATGGAGGCAACGGCGCGCAGGAGGGCCTTCTTATCCTTCTCGGACGCTCCGGGGTGGTACTTGCCGACGCGGAACGGCACGCCATAGATCTCCGCGAAGGCTGCCCAATCCTTGAGTGCGAAGCTCTGCAACATGAAGGCCCAGCACGCCGCCCGCGCGAAGCCGCGGCGGATGGGAATGCCGCTCTTGGAGCGCGGCATGTGCACGATGAAGGTCGGCTTCTCGATGGGATCGCCGTCGAGGCTCCCGTCCCGCGCCAGGCGAAGCTCGCGCAGGGTGACCCGGTCGAACTGGAAAAACCGCTGGTCGCGGGGCTTGAACTCCACGGGGCGCAGGAGCTTGCGGTCGTATTCCCAGATGGGCTCCACAACCGCGTAGCCCTTGGCAATGCCGTCCGTCAGCTCGCCGAGGGAGTCGAGGAGGCCGGCATCGTCCAGGAGTTCGTGCACCGCGTCGACGATGCGCGTGTCCATCCCCTTGGGCGATTCCACGGTGGGCGTGATGCTCTCGATGGCGAGCCGCCGCGTCTGCACCTGGCTGGCATAGTGCAGGTAGCGTTCCTCCATCTCCTCCGCGAGCGTGAGATAGTCGCGAGCATTGCCCAGCTGCGCCTGCCGCAGCACATGGGCGAGGCGCTCCGGCTTCAGGCCGGAGGCGATGGCCTCGTGATGCGTCGCGCGTACGCCCATGACTGTGGGCGCGGCAACCTCCTGCGACAGGAGGGACCGGTCGATCGGGAGACCGTTGGGGCCGAGGAGCTGGGGGCGGCTCACCATAGTGCACGACCTCCGGAGGGTTCGGCGAAGATGGATTCGTCCCCGCCGTCCAGGTCGGAGGCGGGCGTGTAGTCGTAGGAGATGACATTGGCCCGGCTCGCCGCATGGGCGAGGAGAAGGGCGACGAACGCATCGCCGTGGCGCTTCTTGCCGTCGGCGCCGGTGGTGCGCACCGGCGGCATGGTCGGGACGCCGCCCTTCATCACCGGGAGCTGAAGGTCGCCCTTGATGTCGAGATCGGCGGGAATGAGGATGGCGTCATCCTCGAAAGCCGCCCTGAGCGCCGGCACGTTTTCGATGTACCAGGTGGCGGAGAGCTTCACCGGCTCGGCCCGCAGCACGCCATAGGTCTGGGCGAACTGCTCAGAAAGCTGCATGCCGATGCCGATGGCGTCGAGCTTCGCGGCCGAGAAGCGCGGGAGCCGGTCGCAGATGAACTTGCCGATCTGCCATTGCTGGTCGAACGGGATGTTCCGCAGCTCCACCACGAAGGGCGTGGCGCGCTTCAACGTTCGCAGCGTCTGGAGCGGCCAGAAGACGGTCAGGTCGGCCACGCGCCCGAAGTCCCCGCCGAACGACGTGGGCAGATGCGGGTCCATGGCGGACAGCACGGGCGCAAGGTGTTCCTCGCACCAGTCCTTCACCTCGGCGCGCCGATAGGCTTCCGGAAGGAGGCCCCATTCCGCCGTCCGCTCCAGGCGCCGCACGGGAATGCCCTGGCCCATGCGCGCCTCGATCAGGGCGCCGTTGAGCACCGCGCCGCCGCCCTGGGAGGGAATGCAATAGAACTCCTCGTCGGCCGCGTCCGCGGCGGCGGCGATGAGCGTCGCCCGCCACTCGCCTTCCGCCTCCGGGCTCCAGTTCTGCCCTGTCTTCCGGCAGATGCGCTGAAACAGCCCGTCGCGCAGGGCCTCGTCCAGGTCGACGCGCAGCACGGCATAGGGCTTGCGGCCCGCGCGCGAGTCCTGGATCAGCTTGTTGAAGGGGTTGTCCTCGCCGAAGTGGGTGGAGATGATAAGGATCTTGCCGCCCCACATGAGGAACGGCACGGCGGCGTTCACCACCGCCTGAAGGTCCTCGTGGAACGCCGCCTCGTCGAGGATGAGATAGCCCTGGCGGCCGCGCAGGGATCGCGGCCGCGACGACAGGGCGACGATCTCGAACCCGCTGGCGAAGGAGATGCGGAACGCCTGGATGGGCTTGCCGTCGTCGTCGAACAGGAAGTCCTGGACGCCGACCTCGGACAGCGCCTCGCCGAAGCTCTCGGCCCAGAAGGCGGCGGTGTCGATGAACTCCCGCGCCATGTCGAGGTTGTAGCCCATATAGAGCGTGTCCATGCCGCCGGCCTCGCGGCTGGCGGCGGACGTGAGCACTGCGTCGGCCGCAGCCGCCCAGGTCATGCCGGTGCGGCGGGACTTCTCGCAGACGGTGACCTGGTGGGCGGCGGTGGAGGCGAGGAGCTCGCGCTGATAGCGCAACAGGGGCTGGCCGGCCTCCTCCCCGGTTCGCCCCGCCCGCACGTCCTCCCACCGGAGCTTGATCCAGTCCTCTTTCGAGATGGCGCGGCCGCGGGCGACAAGCTCCTCGGGATCGGCGTGGATCATGCCCGCTCACCCCTTCTTGGCGATCTGGACGCCGATGGCTTCGCGCAGCGCGGCGATGTCATCGGCGGTGCCGCCGCGGGCCTTGACCACCTTCTCGACCGCCTCGTCCGTCTTGGCCTTGAACTCCAGCTCGAACTTGCGCCGCTGCTCGGTGGAGATCTTCTTCGCCTCCTCGGCGTGCTTCAGGGCGCGCGACGTGAACATGAGCATTTCGGCTGTGTCGCCATCGGCCGAGAGCTCGCCGGCATTGCCGAGCATCTCGAAGACCAGCGTTTTGATGGTTTCGGAGATGAGGAGGGTCAGGGAGGCGTCGCCGGCCTCGTCGATCTTCGGCGCCAGGACGGCCGCGATTTCCCGCGTCTCCTCCATCCGCCGGCCATGCACGGCCAGGCGCACCGCCGTGCGATTGAAGGCGGAGAGGGAAATTTGCGGCGGAGTGGCGATGCCTTGCTCCCAGGCGGCGGCGCGCAGGGCAGCGTTGAACTGCTCAAGGATTTCCAGCTGCGTCAGCTTGCGTTCCTTGAGCGCCACCAGCGCGGCCATCTTCGCCTCGTCGGCCCACTCCGGGAGACGATCGATCTCGGAGAGGCGGCCGCGGCCGCGCGGCGGGGCCATGTCAGAGCACCTGCTGCGAGGGGCGCTTCACGCCGGTCAGGACGATCTCGCCATCGATGTGACGCTTGCCGCGCTCGGTCAGCGTGGCGATCTTGATCGTCTCGACGTTCACGATCGAAATCGCGCCGAGCTCGGCAAGATAGTCGAGTTCGATATGCAGCCAGGGACGGTCGCGCGTGACCATCCAGCGCTCCCTCAGCTCGCGCAGGATGATGGGGCTGTGCAGGCTCCAGTTCGGCTCCTCGCCGAGCATCCTCAGGATTATGAGCCGCGCCTCCTCGCGCAGCCACTCGTCCCGGCTCAGCTTCTCCTTGCTCATCGCGCGGCCTCCTCAAACAGGCGTTCGTGAACCCGGTTGGCCATGGCGGCCACGGGCTTCATCCGCTCGTCCATGGTTTCCAAGCGACCTTCGAGCCGGGCGATCGCCATTTCGAGCCGGTGACTGGTTTCCTTGTCCGGCACGTTGCCGAGGACGCTCTCGGTACGCGTGATGCGGTCTTCGACCTTGCTCATGCGCAGTTCCAGCGTCTCGACACGCCCGTCACTTGCCCGGTCGGAGAGCTTGGCTTCCAGCGCGGTCACCTTGTCGGCCGCCGCCTTGCCGCGCGTCATGATGATGGTGGTCGCAAGGCTTGCCGCGGCCAGCAACAGCATGAGCGCCTGCATCAGGTGGGGAACCTCGATCATCTGAACTCCTTCCGGCGCTCGCGGCGCTCCTGGCAATCCACGCACCGCGAGGCCGAAGGCAACGCAGCGCGGCGCGCGGCCCCGATCGGCGCGCCGCAGTCCTCGCAATCGTCGGTACCTTCGCCCTCGATCTGTGCCCGTGCCGCGGCGATCATTCCGGCGCGGATGCGCTCGTCGAGCGCCTGGGCAACGTCGCCATCGTCCGCCATCAGGCGCCACACAGCGCGCGACGCTTCGCGTTGTGCTCCTTTGACCACTGGATGGTCCCATCGGTGTCGTGCACCGACCACCGGGCGGGAGAGGTCGCCCCGCAATAGACCTCAGTCGCGCCGGTACCCGTCGTTGTCACGCAGGCGGTCAGGGCGAGAGGTGTACTGATCGCGAGCAGCACGTTGCGCACGCGCCGCGCGGTCCAAAGCTTCCTGAGCATTGCGCTCTCCTTCGGCGAGCGTGTCCGCCCGCCCCTGCTGACGTTCGCGCCGGCCGTAGACGAGCGCGGCATAGACGGCGCCGATTCCGGCGAGCACCTTGAGGGCGAGCTTCATCCCCAGAAGGCGGATCAGGACGATGGCGAGCCCGCCGATGGCAACGAGGCCCCCCACCGCCTGGAGGCGCCAGTCGATGCCGTAGATGAGGAAGGAGACCAGGGCTCCCATCACATGAGCCTCGCCGAGCGATAGGCATCCACCGTGTCGGCGGTGGCCGCACGCGAGTTGCGCCACAGGAGGAACGACACGCCCGCCACGGCGGCGATCAGGAGCCACATGGGCGCGGAGCCGAACGTGGCCTGGAGCGGCGAAAGCTTGTCGACGGCCTCGCCGGTCCACTGGAGCATCCCGGTGATCGCCGCGACGATCAGAGCCCCGAACGCCTGGACCTTGGACCACATGACGGCGGCGCGGGCAGCGGCCACGGCCGGGATCTTCCTTGCCACCTGAGCGGGCGTCGCGTTCGCGCGGGTCTCTGCGATCACCTTCGGCTTCGCGCCGGCCAGCGCCACCAGGAGCTGGCTGTCGATGATGGGAACCAGCGGCAGGCTGTTGCCGCGCCGGAACGCGAGGATAGCGTCCTCCGTCCAGCCGCCGAGCTCCCCGTCCACATTGCCGACGTGGCTATAGTTCAGCTCGCGTAGGCGTCGCTGTACGAACTCAATCACTTCCTTGGTGGGCTGCACCGGTTCGGGCGTGGATGGGGCGTTGGCCGGCGCGGGCACAGGAACGGGAGCCGGCGGCGGCGAGGCGACAGGCGGTTTGGCCAGCGCGGCGCTCCGGGGCGACTCCTTGGCCTGTATGGCGGCCAGAATAGCCGCCTTGGTCTGCGGCCCGATCTTGCCGTCCACGGCAAGCCCCTGCTCCTCCTGGAAGCGGAGCACCGCCTCTCGGGTGCGCCGGCCGAGCACACCGTCCGCGCCAGCCGGGCCGAGGTCGTAACCGAGGGCGATGAGGTCGCTCTGGACCTTGGGCAGATCGGGATCGCCCACCGGCGCGCCGCCAAGCTTCGCCTCCCAGCGGCGGCAGGCGGCGGCGAGCCTGGTGTCGTATTCGTTCTTCTTGTAGCCCTCGCCGTTGTAGGCACGGGCGAAGCCCGCCCAATCCCCGCGCTGCAATTCGTCGACCAAGCTCTTGCGCTTGATTTCGGCGATCATCATGTCGACCTGGGCGGCGACGCCGCCGGCGACCATGCGATCGAGCATGACGGTGGCCGAGGTGTAACCCAGCTCCTCGGCGAGGAAGCCCATGGTCTGGCCGAGGCCCCAGGAGCAGCTCCGGTTGGCGCACTCCTCGTCGATGCCGCGGGCGCGGGAGAGGATCGCAAGACGCGCCTTGGAGGGACCCAGATCCTTGTACTGCGTCGAGGGCGACCACTTCTGGCGGGCAAGGCCGGCCTTCACCGCGGCACCGAGCTTGTCGGGCGCGCGCTCTTTCAGCTCGCGATAGAAGACATGCCGCTCAAACAGGAGACAGGGCGTTACACCGTCGTCTTCAAACGCCTTCCACTCGGCTTCGATCTCGACTACGGCGAGGAGCGCGGCGGCCGGAATGCCGTTCGCCTTTGCCGCGCCAATGACGGCATCCACGAATTCCTGCTTCGGCATCATCGGCTCCCAACGCGCGACGCGCGCCGGGCGCGCTGACGTTGGGACGATGCCGGATGGGCTTCCCGTGTTGCCGGTGACACGGTCACCGGGGAGGCCCCTCGGGAAAGAGGATCTAGGCCGCTATTTGAAGAACTCGCCTTGCCGAGGATCGCGCTTTGAGCGCTTGCGCATCCGGTAGGCGGTGCGGCGCGTGAGGCCAGCGCGGCGCGCAGCTTCATCCGCGGAGACGCCATTTTCAAGCGCTTCAGCCATGACGCGCTTGGCGCGAGCGAGCGTGGGGGCGAACTCGCCGACGACGCCGGTCGGCCCACGGGGCAAGTCGATCTCCGCCCCGCGCATGGTGTTCAGGTTCGGACTTCCGGTTCGGAAATAATCGCAGAGTGCGTGCGCGGCCTTCCAGCCGATCAGTTCGACCAGCCAGTGACCACTCTGCGCATACGCGGGGATCGTGACCCGCCCGCCCCCACGCGCACGGAACAAGGCCAGCGCGGCGCTGGCGCCGATCACAGAGGCGATGTCGTCGAACAGCGTGGACGGGGAGTCAGGCACGGGCGGCCTCCCGAATCCACTCCTCGGCAAGGGTGCGGAACTCGTCCTGTGCGAGGAGCTGGCGCGTGCGCGAAAAGCCGGGCGGCACCTCCACCGTGAGCACCCACCGTCCGGAGATAGCGGACAGATAGAGGCGCGCGGAGATGCCCCGCGGACCGACAGCCGACCAGGTGTTGGCCTTCTCCTCGTGGCTCCACCGCAGGACGGGCGCGTCCTTAAACAGCCCTTCAACGCCCACGGCGCGCCTCCTTCAGCAGGCGGCGGAGCAAGGCGCCACCGGAGCGGATCTCGGCGTCGATGGCGCGCTCCGCCAGGCCGGCGCCGGACGGCAGGCCGGTAACGTCGGCGCCGGCCTGCTCCAGGAGGCGACGCTGGGCGAACAGGACGCCAAGCTTGTTGGCCCGCACGTCTTCCTTCTCGCCGCGCGGCGGCCAGTCGACGCCGGCCTCCCGCGCGAGCCACGCCTTGAGCGCCTCGATCACGCCGCGGGCCTGCGCCGAATCCCGAAGGAAGCGGACATGGGAGAGGCCCGTCTGCCGCTCCAGAAAGGCAAGGAGGGAGCTGTCGCTCCGGTCCCGCACCACGCCGAGGTGCCAGCCGGAAATCCAGAGGGCAAGGAGCTTCGGCGCATAGGGGCCGTCCATAACGCGCGCGCCCTTTGCCCCGCCCACCTGGCTGCCCTGCAAGGCTTTCAGCCGGTCAATGACGAGGATGGCCTCGCCGGCCGACAGCTCGGAGGAGGAGCGCTTGCCGCCCGCCACCGAGGCGATGACGTTGCGCCGGCTCTCCTCGTCCAGGCCGAGGCTCTTGCTGATCGAGTGGATGGCGCCCTTCTGCGCCGCGGTGGCGGTGTTCATTCGTCGCCCCTGTAAGTCAGCTGGAGGGGCGGCGCGGGCAGTTCGCGCCGCGGCTTTGATGCGCGGAGACGAGCAGCCGCAGCCTTCTCTTTCTTCTCGCGGGCCTCGATCCGCTCCAGATCCTTGACGAGATCATCCATGGTGAAGGAGTCGAAGGTTTCGATCTCGATCTTGATGATGCCGGGACCGCCCATCTTCGTCGCCGACGAATAATTCTTGAGGCGCGCCCCCTTGCCCCTCCATCCAATCGTCTTGTACCGGCTCACTTCAGCATCTTCATCGTCGTCAAAGTCGAGAGCCATCAATCCCTCCTCAAGATCAGGTCCCTGCCGGCTTCCAGCTCGGCGGCAATGAGCCGGGCGGTGACTTCCGCCAGACGGATTTCCAAATAGGCCCGGCGCCGCGCGAAGGGCGGGCAGCGCCGAAGCGATGCCAGGAGGCGCGCCCGCTCCTGCCGCAGCGCCTGGGCGTCCTGAACGTCTCCCCACAACAAGAGGGGAGCGGAACGCGGGGCGAGGCGGGAGGCGCCGGGCATGGCGGCTAATCCCGCAATGCCGGCGGCACCGCCTCGCAAGGGGGCTGAGGGTTGCGCCGCGCAAAAAGTGTATTGGCGGCTACCGACCACGGCTTCCCAAAAGGAGAGAATCGTGGTGCATTTCGAGATCGTCCCTCAGTCCACCAGACGTTCGGAGGTCTGCAATGACAGACAATCGGGGTAAATCGCCGCCGGCACCTGTTGTGGTCCAACGGTCTGCGGGGCCTCGGCCAATGCCCAGCTCTCTGGCTAGCAAACCCGCGAGCTCTGCCTCCACAAAGCCTGCTCCGGCGCCTTCCTCGACCAAGTCCGCCAAGTGACTGGTGCTGGTGAGACCCTATGGCAAAGAAGCCCCCTAGCTCTTCGGGGACGCGCAAGTCGTCTCGTACACGCGACGAATCAAAGGTTGAATTGATCCGCAGGTGGGACCTGCACATTTCGAGTGCAGGCCCTCGTCCGGCGCCTAACTCTATAGTGAAAAAATCGAAACCGAAGGAGCCGAGCCCTAGGCTTGGGCCTGACGACAAGGCAGAAGGATGAGTGATCTGAGCACCCTTGAGGGTGTGAGGTTCCATACCCTGCGAAACGCTCTGTACCACACGGCCCGAAGGCAGGTTCTGGAAAGGCGAAATCGCTTTTTTAATCTTCTCGTGATTTTGTTGGGAACTGCTGCGGCGGCGGATGCTGCCGAATTGACTGGGGTCGACGGGGCCGATGTCTGGCTGGGTATTGCAACGGCTGCGGTCGGCTCGGTGCAGTTGGTTTTCGATTGGGGCGGACGTGCCCGTACGCATCAGGGCCTTCAGAAAGAATACTACCAAATATTGGCTCAAGCCGAAGCGATCGATGGTGCCGACACTGCAGCGATCAAGTCTTTGGCCGGCGATTTGACTAAAATATACGCAGATGAGCCCCCTACCGTCCAAGTCGCCGACGCAGAGGCGCACAACGCTGCATGTCAAACCATGGGCGGTGGCTACGGAGATTTGATTAAGATCTCTATATTTATGAGAGTTATTGGATTCCTCTTTCCGTCTACTCCGTTTGAATGGAAAACGTACGAAGAAGTAGAGAGGGATGCGCGACGTCGTTGGCACCGTCGCCTCCTCAGACGTTGGTATCGCAGTCTGTTCAAATAGAGCGACTTCCATGGCCAAATTCTCCTGTTAGACTGCAGCTAAGCCGCTGCCAGATCGATGGTGATGGCTTCCCACCGGCCGCGCGGGTTCGGGCGCTTGTAGAAGCGCACGTATTCGCGGGAGCCAATCACGCGGATGGCGTCGCCCAAGGCTGTCATTGCCTGCGGCCAGGGTTCGCGCTTGATGTCGAGCCGGCGGAGCTGAAAAAGGGCCGCCCGGTTGATCCGGCCCTCCTTATCTACTTGGAAGGCGTGCGCGACCAGCGCCAGCAATTCGGGCGTGGCGCCGTCCGACCAGGCGGCGATGCACTCGTCGACCAGGTCTTTCGCCACCTGAAGCTCGGGACCGAAGGAGAGCTGTTCCTGCACCGCCACGACCACCTTCAGGCACCCGTCATAGGACGTGATGGTGGTGTTGCCCTTAGCGCCGCCCCGCTTCCCGTCGTACTTCTCGGCCAGCAGCTCGACGAAGGACGCCACGTCGTCGAAGGTGTGCCCGCGGAACCGCGAGATGCGGGCGCTCAGGTCTTCCGCAAAACCGATGATCTTGCGCACCGTCTGGTCTTCGAGCTTGTGCTCTGCCTTCACCAGTTCTTCGGGCACCAGGCGCCCGCCGGCGTCGCGCATGTGCGGCTTGCCCTCGACCATGATGATCCCGGCCGGCGGTGCGGCGATGTATTCAATCTGCGTTTCCAAGGGCTTTCTCCTCGTCTTTGAAGGTGACGTAGCCGAGCGCAGCGAGCGCCTCGGCGAGGTGGGTGCGCTGGGCGGAACAGGCCGCGTCGTCGGCGTCTGACGCCGGCAGATCGGCGGGCACGATGGTGGCCTCGGTCCCGGCCAAGGCGCGGTCCTGGGCGGAGAGGAACCGCGCGGCAATCTCGGCGACCAGGTCGAGCTGGCGGACGCGGACGGCCAACGCCACGACCTCCTGCGTCGAGGCGAGGCCGGCGGCCAGCTCCGGCCGGCGATGGGACAGGATGCGCGAGACAGTGGCGGCCGGGTCCGGCCCGCTGCTCGCGCGGGCGATCTCCTTCGCCGCTGCCAGCATCGGCAGGAGGCCGAGCGCGACGTCCAGGCGCTCCCGCAGTTCCGGATGGGAGGCCCTCAGTTCGTCCATACGACGGGCGCCATACTCCACGCTGCTGCGGTCGCGGCCGCCCATCTCCATGCCGATCTGCGGCAGCGTGAGGCTGGTGAGACGAAGGGCGAGCCAGCACGTCATGTGACGTGCCACCACCACGTCCGCGTCGCGGCGGGCCGATCGGATGGCCGAGACCGAAAGGCCGGTCAGTTCGGTCACCACTTCCATGATGAGGCGGACGCTCGGATCGGGAGAGTTGCCGGCCAGGCTCATGCTGCATCCTCCAGGAGCGTGCGGGCCACGGCTCGCTTGGCGATCTGGATGCGGTTGGCCTTCGCGTGCCGCCGCACTGTCGTGATGGAGAGGCCGGAGCGCTGGGCGATCTCGATCGCGTCCAGGCCCTCGGCTGCGAGCCTGCGGATGTCCTGGACCTGCGCTTCGTTGATGTGAGGCTTGCGGCTCATGCTGCATCTCCATCGTCGGAGGCCCGGCGTATGGGCGCGAGCGGAAAGGTGATGACGTTGGTGCCGGTGATCGCGACCGAGGCGGCCGCGATGGTGGAGCGCAAGGCGTTGAGGGTCGGGCCGCCGACCAGGTCGAGGTCGGCGGCAACGGCGGCGAGCTCGTCGCGCTCCGCTGCGGCCTGCTCCAGGCAGAGCGCCGAGGCGAAGTGCTGCTCCAGCGTCGCCACCAGGAGCCGCAGCTCGCCGGCCGTGAAGCTCCGGCCGACAAGCTCGTGTCCCCGTAGATCGAGAGCGAGGGCGCGTAGGCCGTCGGAGAGCTTCGGCGCCGTCATGTCCGCTCCTTCACCACACGGGAGTTGGGGCACCCGGCGCGGCAGGCGCGGTAGAGCCGCGTGCGCACGCTGCTGGATGCAATGAAGGGCTTCTTTTGCTCGGCGACGCACTGGTCGCGACCGATCTCGCCGAGGACGGGGCACGTGACGTGTTCGCCCATGAGAGCGCCGCGCACGACCTCCTCCAGCTTCGCCATGTCGCCGGGATACTTGCCGGCGAGCGCCTGGGAGAGTTGCGAGCCGGAGACGTCGAGCTTGCGGGCGACGCCGGCCTGTGTCTCGCGGGCGCAAGCGTCGGCGAGGGCTATGATCCAATCCGGCGGGGGGTTCCAGCCGGCGCGGGCGCGGGCATGGAAGTCGGCAGGGGGGCGCGCGGTCATGGCCGCACCTCCGCCGACGTCTCGGCCGCGCCGACGACGGCGCGGCGGTTCTGGTCCCATACGAACTTGGTGCGCATCACCAGCGGCGACAGCGGGCCAGTGTTCATGCTGGGCTTCAGCCGCCACACCGCAGGCGTGCCGGGCTTCGCCTTGTGGAGAACCGCCAGATAGCCCGCCCGGCCGAGGAGGTTCACGTAGGCTTGCGCGGCGACAGGAGAGATCGGCTGCGTATCAGTCGAGGCCGCATGGGCGAGCTCGACATAGGAGAACGACTGCAACGCGCGGATCGCCGTCCACATCTGCTGTTGCCCCGTGGGCGGGCTCACCGAGCCGTCGCGCTCCAGGCGCGGGGTCTCCGCGGGACGGCGCAGCAGCCGATAGCAGTTCGGCCGCACGGCTTCGGCGATGCCGGCCGCGCAGAGGCGGCCGACGTAATCTGCGATAGAGCGGCGGTCGCTGCCGGTCAGCGTGACCACCTCGGCGACCATCCACGGTGAGCCGATGGTGTCGAGCTTGGAGATGGCCGGCCACCAAGCGTCCGGCCCGCGCGGGACGTGCACCGCGAGCGCCTGAGACGAGAGTTCGCCCTTCGTGGCCATCAGCGCGCCCTCGGCTTGGGCGCGCGGCCGCTGAAGAAGGCGTCCTGGCCCCAGGTGGCGAGGTCGAGGCTCTTGAGGCCGCGATTGCGGGCGATCTCGGCTGCCTTCACGAGGTTGACCACCACCCGGCGGGCGCGGCCGTCCGACTCCTTCACGATGGCGGCGAGCAGATCGTCGCCGAGCTTGATGCCCCGGCAAATCGAGGCCGCGAGCTTCTTCGCGTCGTCGAGGTCGGCGGCCTGTGCGCCCGTCCAGTCGAGCACCCGGTTGTGCACCCGCTCGTGAGGCTCGATCTTCGCCGGGAGGCGCTCCTCACCGATCAGGATGATGGGCGCGGTGGACTTGTCGTGAAGGTCGCGGATGAGCTCGATCATGCCGCGGTCAACGGCCCGGTCCGCTTCGTCTATGATGAGCGGGCGGCTCGGTTCGTCGCCCAGGAGCCGGATGGTCTCCTCGGCCATGTCGGCGATCGTGCCGCGGGCGACCTGGCCGGCCTCAGCCAGGATCGCCTTGAGCAACGTCTTGCGCGTCCAGTAGTCGCCGACCTCCACGCGGATCGCCCGCGTCTTGTTCTGCGCGAAGATGCTCGCATAGGTCTTCCCGTATCCCGAAGGGCCGTAGAAGACGCCGAGCCCCGGCGCATTCGGGTCGCGTTCAATCAACTTGGTGGCGAGTGTCATGAAGGCCGCGACATTCATGGTCGCGACCGGCCCTTTGATTGCCGCATCATTCTGCAACATCAATATCCCCCTGAGCGATGACTTCAGATCAGCCGGCCGATGCCGGGTTCTGTTCCTCGGATGGCCCGTAGGTCATCCGGAAGCCCCGGTATTCGGGGCCTGAGGCGTAGCCGACGAGCCATTGGGTATCGTCGGCCGCGAGGACCTCGCCGCGGGCGAGGCGGGCCTCCAGGTCGCAGGCGCGAAGCCAGCGGCCCTTGGCCGTGTCGAGGGAATGGAGCGGGCGCACGACGGTCGCGGCCGCCGGCTCGGCGGCGAGGCGGGCGAGCGTGGCCTCGATCTCCGGAGAGACGGTGCGCCGCGGCGGGGCCGGCGGGGCGGCCGCCAGCGCAGCGGCGTCGAGCGCGGGCGTCGTGTGGATTTCGCTCCGCTTGGGGAAGTCGACCAGCGTCCCGGCCTGCCGGGCGTTGTGGCGCAGTGTGAGGTCGATCAGCCGCACCGGCCCCTTCGTCAGGCGCTTTGCCTCCTTGCGGGCATCGGCGGTGCGCTCGGCGATGATGCGCGATTGTTCGGCCCGTGCGGCCGCCACCGCGGCCTTTGGATCGATGCCGGCGAGCTCGGGGCACGTGGCCTCGCCGAGGAACTCTTCGCCGGAGGCGCCGAACAGGAAGGCGCGGCCCATGTCGGCGGGGTCCATCCGGACGAACACCTGCGTTCCGGGCATGAGGTGCGGCGCGAGGTAGAAGGCATGGTCGATGCGGATGCCGCGCTTGGTGATGACGCGCAGCCCATCCTTGCCCGCCGCGGGCGCGAGCAGCATGTCGAGGGCGCGCTCGTCGACGGTGCGGATGGTTTCCCGCGACGCAGCCGCGACCTGGAAGGGAGTCGAGCCGGCAAGGCCCTCATGGGGCCGGTGGTCGTACTTCTTCGCCACCCACTCGTCCGCATAGCGCTGCACGTCGGCGGCCGTCAGCTCGACACACAGGGCCTCGCGCACATCCTCGCCGAGGCGCTGGGCGAAGCTCTTGCGCGCTTCAATCACCTTGCGATCGGCCACGCTGTGCCCGACGAAGCCATCCAGGAGGCGCACGCATCCGTGCTGGAAGGTGCGGATGGCGCGTTCGACGTGCCCCTTCTGCTCGGGGCTGAACGGGTCGGAGAGCCAACGGCCGATTCCGACTGCCGCGAAAACTCGCTGCGTCGCCTTAGCGACGAAGTCGGACCCATTGTCTGTTTTCACTGTTTCGGGAACGCCCCAGGCCATGATGGCGCGGCGCATGAGCAGGCAGACGGCCTCGGCGCGCGGGGTGCGCGTGACGTAGACGATGAGCCGGCGGGTGAAGATGTCGATTGCGACATAGACGTTGTGCCGCCCGTCGACGCACAGCATGTCCACCGGCGAGGCGTCGATCATCCAGAGCTGGTTCGGCGCGCGAACGTGCGCCATGGAATTGGAGCCGGAGAACCGATACTTCGACTTGAAGCCGTCCGGGTCCGTCATGGCGGTGAGCTCGACCTTGTGGGCGATTTTCCAGCCCTTCAAAGCCGCTTGAAACGTCCGGATCGGTGGAAGCGGCACGAGGGCGCCCGACGGGGCGACCAACTCGTCGCCGAACTGCCCGCCGACGAGGTCGCGGATGTGATCGGCGGTGAAAAGCGGGTTCCGGGTGAGACAGGCGAGGACGAAAATCTTCACATCGCCACGGTTTGCCGTATCGAGAATGCCCTTCCCACGGCGCGCGGCGCCCTTGTCCACGGCAAGGCGATGGGTGGCGCCCTGGCGCTGCGCTGCGCGCCACCGGGCGAGCGTGCGGGGCGTCACGCTCTTGACCGCGGCCCGCACCCTCGCCGCGACCTCGATTGATCCGCAGTCGTATGCGGTGCAGAAGGCCCCATCGGCCGCCTTTCGGCCGAGATGGGCGGCTTCTGCGAACCGATCGGCGGCCGCAAGGATCGCCAGCCGGCTGTCGCGTTGCTCTAGGGCCGTTGGCGCGGCTGCTTCCGCCTCGGGCTCGGCCGCGGCGATGCGAGCGACGGCGACGGGAACGTCGAGCGCGGTCATTTCTCGCGCCACATAGGCGGCCCGAGCAGGGGACGGGAGAGCCGATAGGGGGAACTCCCGGCCGCCACCAGAGCCGGCCCTGTCGCGAGCAGGCCAACATTCTCGATCCGCCATTTTGCGGATGCCCCGTTCTGTCTCGGGGAGAGTTGGAAGCTTCAACTCTGCGACTTCGCGGGCGGTGAACCACTCCCTCATGACCGCCCTCCCTTGTATCGGGCGGTGAGCGCGGCCTTACGGCGGGCGATCTCGGCTTCCTTCTCCTCGATGAGGTGGAGCTCGATCAGGTCGGCGTATTTCTCAGGCACCACCACGTATCCATGTTGGGCCGGCAGGAAGCCGAGGAGGTCATGATCGCCAGTTGCCTCGATCAAGGCGGCGAAGGCGTCGAGCGGGATGCGGTTGCTGGAGCGGGCCGGGCTCGACCAAGTGTCGAGCGTCGCCTTGGACACGGAGCGACCGAGAAAGGCGCTCATGTCCTCCGCGATCTGCTCACGGGACTTCTTCGCCTCGGCGGCGCGCTTGAGGGCTGCGGAGACAAGGCGCGCGATGGCAAGGTCAAGCGGGCCACGCGTCTCCTGCGCGTCGTAGCCGACCGCGACGCGCGGCGGCTCCCACGAAAGCAGGTCCAGCGTGTTCGAATCCCGCCGCCCGCGCGCCATGGTCAGCAGGCCTCCTCGGTTGTGAGCTGCTGGCGATCAATGGCAGGCACGTGGATGGCGGCGGGGAGCGCGGTCCACGCCCCCCGATCTTCGCGCCCACCGCCATGAAGGTTGAGGATGTCGGCCACCTCTCCGGCAGTCTGTCGCGATCCCGTCCACGCCTCCTCGCGGACAGCGCTGGCGATCGGGTTGCGAAGCCAGAACGCATCGACAAGGCGGATATCCACCAGATACTCGACGCCTCCGATCGCCCGCGGCGACAGGCGGCAGACGGTCCACTCTGTTCGCGCGCGGGCCATCAAAGGCAGCCCCGCCAGGGGAGGCCGGCAAGAAGCCCCACCAGAAAGCCCACGACGCCCCCGCTCAGGGCGGTGAGCAGGTGCGCGACAAGGCGCATTCCGCGGGCATCAGCCTCGCGCGGATCGTTGGAACCCGGCCTCATGGGCGCACCGCCAGGACAAGGATGGAGACGAGGGACGCGGCGAAGGGCGCCGCCGCCACCACGAGCAGCACGCGCAGGGAGGCGGCTCGGATTTCGGCGAGCCGGCGGTCCGCGCGGTGGATGGGATGCAGGTTGTCGTCAGCAGGATGACGAGGGGCTGATCGAAGTGCGCTCATGCGGCCACCGCTTGGTCAGCGACCCGGCGCACGTTTTGGCTGGTGCCTCCCCCGCCGCCCGCGCTAGATTTGGTGCTGGACGTCGTGACCGGGTAGCGCTGGGGCCACAGCACTGCGAGATCGACGCCGAGGAAGTCCGCGAGGGCCTGCTCCCCCTGAATGTTGCGGCGGCACAACGCCACGCGGCACGCGGAGGGCTCAAGGCCCGCCACCATGGCGATGCCGGTGAGGGTTGATCCTCTCCGGGCCACCTCGGCTTTGATTTCGTGCTTATCCCACTGCCTTCGGCGCATGCCGTCCTCCGGAAGCCGGCCCCTGCCAGGGCCGGTTTTTTCGGGTCACAACCGCGATCGCGTTCGTGAGGAAAGGTGGCTCGTTTGTGCCAGTTTCACAAGCCCAAAATTGCCGTTCCGGCCTGTGAGATGGGCCGGGCTGGCTCGTTTTTGCCTATCTCATTGATCTGGCATGCGATTTCGGAGGGCGGAACTCGCGCACGGTTCTACCGTGAGCGTTCCGGGCTCAAATGATTAGGTCGGAACAGTTCGCGGGGATCGCCGCACGACTGCGAATCGTAGCGAAGCGGGTGGGCGGATTGGACGCCCTTGCCACGGAGACCGATACGCCGCGCCGCACCTTGGGTAACTACCTTTCAGGCAGAAACGAGCCAAAACTCTCGTTTCTTATGGCAGTTTGTGACCGCTATGGCGTGGAGCTGAACTGGCTGGTGAACGGCGAGGAGCTTGCTGTCGTAACGCCTGCCGCGCCGCTGCAACTGGATCAGGAACTCATGGGGAGGGTAACAGACGCAATTGTTCGCCTGTACAAGGAGGAGCGGGTTGCTCTCGCGCCTGTCGACCTTGGTCGTCTCGCAGCCCGGAAGTACGCGGAGATAGTGGCAGCAACGGATCAAGCCGATGAACGGCTTGCTATGGTCAAACTGGTAACTGCTCAACTACGGATGGAACTCCGAGCCGCGGCGGCAGAACCCGGAACCGGCAAAGCCTCGGCTTAATGATCGTGATTCTCGTCATCCTGCTACCACTGCGTGTATCGTTTTATGGCTCTGTTTAAGCTGCCGTAAAGGAGGGGGCCGTGCCTGGACTGTCCGCGTTGGATTCGATGGTTAATTTCTTCGTTGTTTTGACGGTGTGGGCAGTGCTTGGATCGGTCACGATGGGCATCGCGGCTCAAAAAGGCAGGTCGCGCTTCTGGTTCTTTCTCTATGGGGTCCTGCTATTCCCCATCGCCCTTGTTCATTGCGTCGCCATGAGGTCGAGACGCGTCGATCCGGTGCACGAGGCACTCGCGCGGCAAAGCGAAATTCTTCAGTCCATTTCGGCGGCGATCAGGCAGCAGCAGGTCGTTGAGGGCGTGGCTGCCAAGGCGCCTTCGCCTGCACCGATGCCGCTTGGTCCGATCGAGGTTGCGCCCACAAGGATCGCCCGGCTGTCGCCAGAAACGTTCCTCGCGCAAGCAGCCGACCTTGGGCTGAGAACGGGATCTAAGGGCGCTGACCCGTACCGGGTGCTTAGCGACGGCGAAGTCGAGGTGCTGCGCCCCGACCTGTCCATCGAGGTCTACGGCTCCCTCCGAGACCTCGACGAAGGCCGCGTTCTTCGTACCGTGGAGCCCCTGCGGTCTCGCCGCCGCTGACTTCCCCGGTGACATGTGATCCTGCGCGCCGCCGCCGGACGGGAGACCGATGACATTCGATCATGCGCCAACCTTCTTGGGCTTGGACGCCCCGCCACCGCCCACAAACCACCGCCAATGCTCGGGTGCCGCCGTCATTTCCCGCTTGATCCCGGCTATTCCCGGTTAAGTGCCCGATGACACCCGGTCCTGCGCGTCACACCAGCGCTCCGAAATCAGCCATTGCCATGATGGCAACGCCCCCAACGTCCCGAGCCGGGAAGCTTAGGATTGGCCGCCGTTCCGCGCCTTCAGCGTCTGTCAGTGAGCAGGCCCGGCCGCTTTGAGCGGTCGGACCCTACGGCGATGCAAGAGCATCGACCTGCGCTGACGAAGGACCCAGCCGGCCCTTAAGGCCAGATCAGCCGTCGGCGGCACCCTTGCGTCCGCCCAGGCGGGGATTCTGCCGATCAAGCTCCGTTGTTATGAGGCCGATAATCTGATCGGCCATTTCCTCGATGACGCGAGACAGGGTAGACGCGGAATCCACCACGGCGCCCGGCTCGCCTTGGCCAAGGACGATGTTGAGCGCGATACTGAGGTCGCGGAGGTCGCTCATGCGATCAGCCGCCGTCACGAGAGGGCTAGCCATGGCGCACCTCCCTCGTCACGAAGGCGCGGATGGTCGTCAGGAGCAGGGCAATCTCATCATCGTGCTCGGTGAGATCCTGGTATAGGTCGGCCTGCCTCAGATAATCGAGAACGGCCGTCATCCCAACGTTGGTGGCAGGCACGGTCTTGAGTAAGGCGACGCGGGCGCATGCTTCGTCGGCACGCAGATCGTCGACACGGGGTTCGATTTCCTCGGCTTCCCTGCTCCCGCCGCCAAATGCCATCTCGACCCTCCATAGATCATCGAGGGCTAGGGTGAGGCGCGCCCATGCCCGCCGGTGCGCATCGATAAGGGCGAGAACGGGGTCTGCGCCGAGGCGTGCCGCGGCAGGTGAGATGGCGAGTGCGGCGACCGTGCCGAGGGCGCCGGTGGCCTTCAGGAGGGCGCGGCGGGAGGGGGAGGTGTCATGCATGGCGAAGCCCTCCGGCACGGGCGTCGCGCACGGCGGGGACAAAGACGCCGACGATGCGGCCGACAAGGCACTCTGCGGCATGTTCAGTCGTGTACGGACCATCCGATGTGCCCACCATGCCGGCGCGCCGAAGTCGTTCGCGTTCGGCGGCATCATCCGGCGGCATCCAGAAACACGCGGTCCAGCACGTCGCAGGCACGGAACCTGGCTCCGGCCGCGTGGTCCACCCCCTTCCGCGCTGAAGAAACATCGAGCGCGCCCGCATCTGGACGATGCGCCAGGCGAGGCCGACGCGGGTCCGCGGCGAGGTGAAGGAGATGACGTAAAGCTCGCGGTCCCACGGCTCATGGTCCGACAGGTCGACCACCGCGAACTCACCCTTCTGCAGGTGCGGTGCAAAGGTATCGTCCGGTACCTCGAACGTCATGTGGCCGGGCGGCACCTCGTTGAGCACGAGGAAGGCGCGTAGCTCGGGCTGGTGCTGGAAGGGGACGGGGAGGGCAGGCAAAGGGACGACGTGCGTGCCCGTGGGCGCAGGGCCCGAGACTTCCTTGCGGTTATTCATGATCGTTGGTCCAGGTTTCCGCCTCTCACAGCGGTCGCCGGCAGCGGGCCAGCATCCGGGGGGTGAGAACCTGCCTGGACGACAGGTCGGGCGCTTTTACGCCTAAGCGCTGGACAGCACGCCCGCCCCCGGACAATATGGTCCGGTTCGGAGCCGCGCCGCCAAGCGCGTCCGTCGCTCTGCCGTTACCGGCAGTCGCAGTTCGACCGTCGCCATCCCCGCCAAGGGACGTGCGAAATCCTCGCCAAAGGATATGCGGTCTAGTCCAAGTCCGGGTTCTCACACCCACCGGGCAGGTTGCACATATTCGCCATGTTCCGCAAGCGGACCTCGCAAGGGGTCGCGCTCGCATGCCTAATTTTTTGTAGCTACGTTGACAGGCCAATTTCCGTAGCTACAAATAATCTCCCATGAAGATCCTTTGGGACGAGCCGAAGCGCCTCGCAAACCTCGCCAAGCATGGGCTGGATTTCGCCGATCTGGACGAGGCCTTTTTTGCCGGCGCTGTGGTTCGTCCCGCCAAACTCGGTCGCTTCAAGGCCATCGGCCGGCGGGCCGACGGCAGCCTCGCCGTGATCTTCGCCACGCGCGGCGCCGAGGCCATTTCGGTCATCAGCATGCGGCCGGCTTCAACCGCGGAACGGAGGTTCCTACCATGACGAAAAAGCCCATGAAGGAATTCGAGCCGGGGCACGGCTTCAGCAAGGCGGACTGGGACGCGGTGTCCGACAACCCGGAATGGACCGAGGAGGAAATCCGCACGGCGAAGCCCTTCGCCGAGGCGTTCCCCGACCTCGCCGCCACGATCAAGCGCGGCCGGCCGAAGGCCAGGAACCCGAAGGAGCTGCTTTCGCTCCGGATCGACGCCGACGTGGTGGAAGCCTTCCGCAACACCGGGCCAGGATGGCAAGGACGGATGAATGCCGCCCTGCGCAAGGCGGCGGGGCTGAAGTCGGCGTCGTAGGGCGCCAGGTCTATCAAGGCGGCGGCGCTATCTTCTGCCCGGTTCGTCAGATATGGTGTGTCGACGCTATCGTCGACACACCATATCTTGTGGCCATGACTCAATACGAACTACCATTTGAAGGGCCGTTCGCGGTCGATGATTTACCCGACTTGTGGACGCCGCGCGAGATATGGGTGCGGCTCACGGCGCAGATGATGCCACATTTCGCCGAAAGCCGGCGCATTGACTATAAGGGCGGGGCAAGGATCGATTTCGCCGATATGGCGAAGTATCTAAGTGCCTTCTCTAACACGCCCGACGGTGGCGTGCTCGTCTTCGGAGCTGGCTCGGACGGGGTACCATCGGGTTGCTCGACCCTTTCCACAGATCAACAGAATCGTATTGAAACCTGCCACACCTCATTCTGCCCTGAGGCTCGCCCGGAGTTCCGCCGAATAGAGTCAACAGTCAACGGAAAGAAAGATTTTTGTATTGCTGTATATATACCGTACATTGGCAGGTTAGTAGAAACAAATAAGCAGGAAGCTTGGATCCGATACGGTGATAAGATTCATAAGATGAGTGATGAGGAGAAGCAAGACTTTCGATCCACAAGGCAAGAGCTTACTTTTGAATTGAGTGTTGCTCCATACGTGTATCCAGATGAGTTTGATCTGGCTCTAATTCAAGACTTTTGCGATGGATTCCGCTCTCGTGAGCGCCGAGAAGAGTGGGCAAATGACGAGATACTCAAGGACAGGTATCTCCTCGTAGATGTAGAAGGTAAACTTCGTCCTACGAATGCTCTTGTTCTCCTTGCTGCGAAGCAGCCAAGGAAGAGCATTCCGGGATGTAGAGTTCGAGTGCAGAGATTTGCTGGAGAGTCTGAAGGGTCCGGTGTGGACTATGCGCCTTTGCGTGATAGATTTTTTGAGGGCAACGTTGTCACAATAGTAAAGGCTGCGGCGCAGGAGCTAGATGAAATTGTCTACGATGTTACGTGGTTGAATAAGGATGGAAAATTTGAAACAACCCCGGAATATCCTAGGTGGGCTTGGTTTGAGGCTCTGGTAAATGCCTGCGTTCATCGTTCGTATAGTTTTTCGGGAACGGAAATAACGGTAAAATTATTCGCTAATCGCATGGAAATTGAAAGTCCTGGCGGGTTTGTGCCGCCAGTAAATGAGCGCAATCTTTATCATACTCGAGCTGCTCGGAATCATCACTTTATGGATGCAATGCGCTACCTCGGTTATGTTCAAATGGCACGTGAAGGAACCCGAAGAATTAAGCAAAGCATGGAAAATTATAGCTTGCCGGAGCCCCAATTTCGGCAAGAGGCAATGCACGGTGTCGTCGTTAGAGTAACTCTCTTCAATGATCATATTACACGTAAGCGCGCCTCTGACCGGGATGTAGCTCTCTATTTCGGGGTGGAGGTCTGGAAAACGCTTCAGGAACATGAAATTTCGCTGGCAGCTCACGTCTACCGTAATCGCATCATCCATGTTTCCGATGCATCTCGAATAACGGGCAGGACTTGGGCTACATCGAAAAAAGATCTAGAGCGGTTGGCCCGTAAAGGTGTGCTCGAATTTGTTTCGGGCAGCTATACGCGGGACTCAAAGGCCCACTACATTCTAAAGGAGAGGTCACAGAGCTGACGAGTGATGTGCGCGTCCGCTATCGGCAGCGGCGGCGTTGTCGGCTAGGACTTTGCAATACACGAATTGGCACCCTCTTCAGCCTTCACAGTAGGAGCGCCTGCGCGTTCAGCACCTTCGCGAGCTTGGCGAGGCCCTTGGGGGTGATGCGCACCTGTTCTGTCACCTTGTGGCGGCCATTGGTGCGCACCAGCGTCGTGAGCTTCATCTCCAGATCGCCGTTGGCAAGGTGCTCGTGGTAGCCCACATCATGCTCGGCGCCCGGCCGGCGGTAGATCCAGCCACGGGACCGCAGGTAGGCGAAAAGCTCCTTGGGCATGATCTGGAGCATCTTGGCTGCATCGGTGATGCAGAAGCTCCCCGCCGCGTCGGCGATGCGGTCCAGTGCTCCAGCCTTCTCCTCAAGGGCGCGGCTGCTCTCCTCAAGCGCCAGCACCTTCTCGGCATAGCTGAGGAGAATGCCGCGCAGAGACGAGGGGTCGTTCAGCACTTTGAGCAGATCAACGGGGAGGGAGGCCTGGGCTTCCAGCGCCATCCACCGATCCACGATCCGCGCGCGCAGCTCGACGCTGTAGCCGGACACGAGCACCAAGCTTTCGCGCTTCGGCAGGCGGAAGATGGGATAGGCCTGCCCATTCTGCGCATTGTGGTGGGTGTCCTCAAATTTGAGGAGACCCCCCTCGCCATGCAGATCCGCGAGCATGGCTCGGATATCGCGCATCACATTGTCATGGCGCTTGTCCACCAGCTCGGCGATCTCCAGGCTCGTCATGGTCAGAGGCCCGGCGCCGGCGGCCGAGGCGGACACGTTCGCAAGCTCGCCCATCGTCATGCTCCCGTTCACACAAGGCGGGCACCAGCCGCCCTCTCATAATCCGTCGCCGTCCGCAGCCTCAGACGCCGGGGACGCGGCGCGAGCGGGCGTCGCGCACCACGTTCAGCACGTCGGCGCGCTGGCTCTATCGCCAAGGTGACTTGGCTGCTCGGCATCGCGCGCCCCGATCTAGGGACACGTCCGATCTCGGACATCACCGCTGCCGAAGTGCTCAAAGTCCTGAGATCGGTCGACGAACGAGGAAATCACGAGACGGCAAAGCGCCTGCGCGCGACGATCGGTGGCGTCTTCCGATACGCCATTGCCACTACCCGTGCCGAGAACGACCCGACCTATGTGCTCAAGGGTGCACTTACTGCGTCGACCGTGACGCATCGCGCAGCCATCACGGATCCGAAGGGTCTTGGCGCGTTGCTCCGCGCGATTGAAAGCTTCGATGGGCACCCAGTGCGAATGCTCATCACCGTCGCATGCGGACGCCACACTTCTCCAGTGGCTGGCCATTCCCCACCGCATGAGCTGACCCGAAGGTGTGCTGTCCAAAAAGATGACCCCCAAGCCGAAATGCTGTGGTCCGGCATAGGCTTCCCGAGGCAGGGCCGGTTCAGCAGCGAGGTAGCGATCCCGGACCGCCTCTGCTTCCGCCGCGAGGCGCGTGTACTCAGGCTTGATGGCCCGCCACCTCGCCCACAGCGCGGGGACTGGGCTGTTGATCAACGCGGCCGCCTCCGCCTCCTTCGGCAGGATAACGACGGGCACCTCGAGCGCGGCGATGGTGCCGAGGGCGCCGGTGGCCTTGAGCACGGCGCGACGGTTCTTCAGGTCATCAGCCATGGGACGCCTCCCGGAATGGGTGGGAGGACGCCCAATAGAAAAGGCCGGCGCACGCGGCACCGGCCTGCCTGGGAAGAGACGGAACGCAGCTCAGTTATCGTAAGGGCGGTGCAGCTCGACCTCGGGATTGAGGCGCACACCGAAGCCGGGCTTGTCGAGGGCGGAGGCCTTCATGCGGCCGTTCACCGGTACCGGCTCATCGAGCAGCAGCGGGCTGAAGGCGGGGCGCACCTCGTCCGCATTGGGCGCGCTCATGATGATCTCGGTGAACGGGCTGTTATGGCGCGTGATGACGAAGTGGTAGCTGTAGACGCCCGAGCCGTGCGGCACCATGAGCTTGCCGTGGGCGTCCGCCATCGCCGAGATCTTGATCAGCTCGGTGACGCCGCCGCACCAGTTCACGTCGGGCTGGATGATGTCGCAGCAATCCATTTCCAGCAGCATGCGGAAGCCCCAGCGGGTGGCCTCATGCTCACCGGTGGTCACCAGCATGCCCTTGGGCACGTTGCGCTTGAGGTCCGCATAGCCCCAATAGTCATCGGGGGAGAGGCATTCCTCGATCCACTTCAGGCCGAATTCCTGCGCCTTCTGGGCGAGGCGGATGGAATAGTTGAGATCGAGGCTCATCCAGCAGTCGTACATGAGCCAGAAGTCGTCGCCGACCTTGGATCGCATATCGGCCAGCTTCTCGATGTTCTTCTTCAGGCCCTCGTCGCCCTCGGCCGGTCCGTGCAGCAGGGGCAGCTTGCCGCCGATGAAACCCATTTCCTTGGCGAGGTCCGGCCGCGCGCCGGTGGCGTAGAACTGGAGCTCATCGCGTACCGGGCCGCCGAGCAGGGCATGCACCGGCTCGCCGCGCAGCTTGCCGAGCAGGTCCCACAGGGCGATGTCCACGCCGGAGATGGTGTTCACCACCACGCCCTTGCGGCCGTAGAACTGGGTCGAGAAATACATCTGGTCCCAGATCTTCTCGATCTCGGTCACCTGCCGGCCGATGAGGAAGCGCGAGAGGTGCTTCTCCACGATGAAGGCGCCGATCTCGCCCGCCGTGGTCACGCCGAGGCCGATGGTGCCGTCGGAAGCCTCCACTTCCACCACCAGCGTGCCGAGCACGTTGATGCCGAAGGAGCGGCGGCTCTGCCGGTATTCCTCATAGCGCGCCATGGGGGTGGCGATGTGGTCGTCGATCCAGTGATAGCCCTGGGTATCGTGATAGTCGGCGCCGCCGCCGCGCACGGTGTAGGCGCGGACCGCCTTGATGGTCGGCATGGCCATAGTCTTGTCTCCTCTTCGCCCCCCGCTCTTGGCGCGAGGCGTCACATGGTCGAAATCAGGCGTCGGGGATCACGCCCGGCGCGTGGCCGGAGCAACGGGAAGGGCCCGTGACCGGCCGATGGCGAGGATCAGCACCGCGCCGATGAGCGTCGTCCCGGCGAGGAGATAGAGGCCCGCCGCCGGCGAGGCGAAGAACGCCTCCGCCCAGGTCTTCACGTTCGGCGCCACGAAGCCGCCCAGCGCGCCGAGCGAGTTTATGAGAGCGATGCCGCCCGCCGCCGCCACACCGCCGAGATAGTCGGTGGGGAAGGTCCAGAAGATGGGCTGCACGGAGATGAAGCCCGCCGCCGCGAAGCAGAGCGCGATGAGCGCGAGCGCCGGCGAGGTGGTGGCCACCGATGCCGCGATGCCGAGGCCCGACACCGCGAGGATCGCCGCCGCATAGCCGCGCCGGTTGCCGGAGGAGTCCGCCATGCGCGGCAGAATGTAGGCGGCGACCAGCGCGCAAACCCACGGAATGGCCGAGACGAAGCCCACCTGAAGGCCGACCTTGGTGCCGAGCAGGTTCGCCACTTGCGTAGGCAGATAGAAGACGACGCCGTACACGCTCATCTGGATGAGGAAGTAGATGAGCGCGAAGTGTAGCACCTTCATGTTGCGCATGGCGGAGAGCAGATGCGCTGGGCCGTGGGTCGTCTTGTGGGCCTCTTCGGCGGCGAGCACCCGGCCCAGTTCGTCCTTCTCGGCGGCGTTGAGCCACTTGGCGTCGGCGGGCTTGTTGTCGAGATAGAAATAGGCCCACACGCCCACCACGGTGGCGAGCAGCCCTTCCACCATGAACATCCACTGCCAGCCGTGCAGGCCGCCGAGGCCGTGCCAGTCCAGCAGCAGGCCGGACAGCGGCGAGCCGAAGATGAAGGCGAGCGGCGCACCGAAATAGAACAGCCCCATGGCCCGCCCGCGGGCGAAGGAGGGGAACCACAAGGTGAGATAGAAGATCACGCCCGGGAAAAAGCCGGCCTCGGCAGCGCCAAGCAGAACGCGCAGCACGTAGAAGGTGAATTCGTTGTGCGCGAACATCATCGCGGCGGAGATGAGGCCCCAGGTGACCATGATGCGCGCCATCCAGATGCGCGCGCCCACCTTGTGCATGATGATGTTCGAGGGCACTTCCAGCAGCGCGTAGCTGAGAAAGAAGATGGAGGCGCCGAGCGCGAAGGCGGCGTCCGAGATGCCAGTGTCGGCCTGGAACGCCTTCTTGGCGAAGCCCACGTTCGCCCGGTCGAGGAAGGCGAGCACGTACATGAGCAAAAGGAACGGCAGGAGCCGCTTGGTAACCTTGGAAATCGTCGCCTGAAGCGACGCGGACGGGGCGGGCATGAGCCTCTCCATGGGAAACGTTGCCTCCGGCCGTCTCGGGCTCATTCCCGGACGGCTCTTGTCTTGGCACGCCCCAAGGTGGCGGGACGCGCGGGGAGACGGCGGCGTCATGCCGCCAGTAACTCTCGGGCTGCGGTCAATACACCGCGCGGCCGCCGGAGATGTCGAACACCGCGCCGGTGGAAAAGGCGCAGTCTTCGGACGACAGCCAGGTGATGAGCGCGGCCGCCTCGTCCACTTCCAGGAAGCGGCCCATGGGGATCTTCGACAGCATGAAGTCGATGTGCTCCTGCTTCATCTGGTTGAAGATCTCGGTGCGCGCTGCGGCGGGCGTGATGCAGTTCACCAGCACGTTCGACTGCGCCAGTTCCTTGCCCAGCGACTTGGTGAGGCCGATGAGGCCGGCTTTCGACGCCGAATAATGGGAGGCGTTGGGATTGCCTTCCTTGCCGGCAATGGAGGCGACATTGACGATGCGTCCCCAGCCATTCGCAAGCAGGTGGGGCACCACCGCCTTGGAGGTGAGGAAGGGGCCGACCAGGTTCACGTCGACCACCCGCCGCCACACGTCGGTGGCGAGTTCCCACGTCTTGCCATTGCCGCCGGTGATGCCGGCATTGTTGACGAGGATGTCGATCTTGCCGAGCTTCGCCACGACGCTCGCGGCGGCGGCGGTGACGGAGGCTTCGTCGGTCAGTTCCACCGTCTCGGTGGAGACCGTCCCGAATTTGCCAAGTTCAGCCGCGGCCTCGGTGAGGCGGGCGGCGTCGATGTCCCAGAGCGACACCTTGGCGCCGGAGGCGAGCATGCGCTGGGCCGTGGCATAGCCGATGCCACGGGCGCCTCCGGTGATGATGGCCACCCGGCCCTTGAGATCGATGTTGGTCATGGCTCTGTTCCTCAGCCCTGCACGGTGGTCTGGCGCTGCTCGCCGAGGCCCTGGATGCCGAGGCGCATGGTCTGGCCCGGCGTGAGATAGAGCGGAGGCTTCTGCCCGAGGCCGACGCCGGGCGGCGTGCCGGTCGAGATCACATCCCCCGGCTGGAGGCTCATGAACTGGCTGATGTAGCTCACGAGGTGCGCGACACCGAAGATCATGGTGCGGGTGGAGCCGTCCTGGAAGCGCGTGCCATCCACCTCCAGCCACATGTGGAGGTCCTGCGGATCGGCAATCTCGTCGGCGGTGACGAGCCAAGGGCCCATGGGGCCGAAGGTGTCGCAGCCCTTGCCCTTGTCCCACTGCCCACCGCGCTCGATCTGGAATTCGCGCTCGGACACGTCGTTGATCACGCAATAGCCGGCCACGTGGGAGAGGGCATCCTCTTCGCTCACGTACTTCGCAGGCTTGCCGATGACGATGCCCAGCTCCACTTCCCAGTCGGTCTTCTTCGAGCCGCGGGGGATTTCCACGTCGTCATTGGGGCCGACGATGGAGCTAGTGGCCTTCATGAACAGCACCGGCTCGGAGGGCACCGGAAGTCCGCTCTCGGCCGCGTGGTCGGAATAGTTGAGGCCGACGCAGACGAGCTTGCCCACGGAACCCACACAGGCGCCGATGCGGGGATGGCCTTCCACCAGCGGCAGGGTCGCCGGGTCGATGGCCTTCAGGCGCTCGAGGCTTTCGGGAAGGAGGGCGGCGCTGGCGATGTCCGGGACAATGCCGGTGAGGTCGCGCAGGCGGCCTTCCGCATCGATGAGACCAGGGCATTCCTGCCCCGCTGCGCCATGGCGAACGAGCTTCATGTATTTCCTCCCATCGGTCCGCCGTTCGTCCGTTATGGGCCGGACCGGTTCGAGCCAATTCGGGCGGACGCTAGCCGACTGCGCGATAACGGGATAATGAGAAAATCTGTTCAGCCTATTCCATCAGGTTATCGCTATGCGCGACCTCGGACCTGCCGCCCTTCTCTCGCGCCTGCGCTTCAAGCAATTGCGCCTCGTGGACGTTCTTGGACGCACGGGAAATCTTCGCCGCACGGCAGCGGAGCTGAACATGACGCAGCCGGCTGCCACCAAGATCCTGCAGGATCTTGAGGACACGCTTGGGGTGAAGCTGTTCGAGCGCACGCCGCGTGCGATGCTCGCCACCGAGATCGGCAGCCACGTGGTGGACTATGCCCGCCGCGCGCTAACGGATGGCGAGCGCTTCGCCGGCGCCCTCGCCAATCTCAAGCGTGGCGGATATGGCGCGCTGGCGCTCGGTGCCATCATGGCAACCGCGTCCGACCTCCTGCCCCGTGCCATCGCCGAACTGAAGCGCCAGCGGCCGCTCATGACAATCCAGGTGCTCGCCACCACCTCCGATCAGCTGATCGCGGCGCTCGGGCGGGGCGAGTTGGATCTCGTCATCGGCCGCCTGCCCACCAGCGAGGACCGGACGAAGTTCGATTTCGAGCCGCTGTCTATGGAGGATCTGTGGGCGTTTGCGGCGGCTTCGCATCCGCTGGCCGGGCGGCCCCATCTCGACCTCGCCGACATGGGCGATCTGCCCTGGGTGCTCCAGCCGACCCCGAGCCCCATGCGTCGGCTCATCGATACGGCATTCGCCGCGGCGGGCCTCAGGACGCTCGACAATCTCGTGGAGACCTCCTCCATCTTCGCCACGCTCAATCTGGTACGGCACGCGGGCATGGTCTCCATGCTGCCGAGCACAATCGTGGCGCAGGAAGTGGCCGGCGGCGGTTTCGTCCGTCTGCCACTGGAGGTGAGGGGGGAGCTGGAACCCTACGGCATCGTCACGCGAAAGGGAGTGATGATGACGCCGAACGCGGCCGAATTCCTCTCCATCCTCAAGGGCCTCGTCGCGAGGAAAGAGCAGGAGGGCACTGATCCCATTGGCGCAGGTCGAATGCCTCGGGCTCATCTCCTTTCCGGTCAGCGTAACCCCCGCCCAAAATGACGGTAGGTGAGGCTCCGCGCGCTCAGGAAAGACCTGGGCGCCATGGATCCGCGCAGGCTTCCACTCAGGGCCTTCTAGGCTACGGCCCATTGCGCAGCTTGAGATCTGGCTTGTCACCGACCGCATTCGGAACGAGACGGCGCTCCCCGTGGAGGGCGCCCTCCGTCCCGAAGCACACAACGACGCGGTGTTCCCCGCGCAGCACCATCGTCTTCGTGCGCGGCGCGATGGATGGATAAAAGCGCAACTGGGAAATCTCCCCTGCCAGGTCCGGATGGATGGCGACCTGAAACGGATAGTCCCGTTCCAAATGCATCCGGCTGAACTCGCCCTTGCGCCTCATGCTCCGTCTCCCAGCGCGTGGCGGCGCCGGCGGAAGCCGGGCGACGCATCTGCCTGGAGGCGGGACATCTCGTGTTCTAGGTAGACCTGTCCGACGAGCAGAGCACGGATCGTCGCGCGGACATCGCCATCGCATGCCGCCAAGGCCTCGTCTATCTCTGCATCGCTGACGTCAAAAGGGTCTCGCTCGGCGGGCTGAGGCTCGCTCGACATGGGTCGTCTCCGGCGCTGATCTGCGCCTATGGATTTCACGAGAACGAAACTAGGCGGCGGACTCATAACGCATTGATCCAGATGCGGACGGCAGCGAGCTTGAGGGCTGCGAGGAAGTTGACGCGCGGGCCGGGGCGAACGTGAAACTGCTGCGGCCCCTCCAACCGGGGTGCGACATCAACCCATGACGGGGGAAACACCCACCGCAAAGCCTTGGCAGTCCAGAGATTTCAGCCGCACGGCCCCATCGGCGACGGCGAGGCGGACTGGCCCGCCGGGGGGACGGTGATAGAGGTCGCCGTGGGCGGCGAGGAAGGCGGCCTGCTCGTCCTCCGGGGCAAAGGACATGCCGTCGAGGTAATGGTGGCCGTTGCGCTCCACATGGGTGAGGCCCAGGAGGGATACGAGGGCGAGGTCCTGCTGGGTGCTGATGCCGGCCCAGGTGCAAAGGTCTTCTGCGGAAAGGAAAAATCGGCCTTCGCCCAGTGCCGCGTTGCGCTTGGCGATGCGGGCGGCGTTGATGATGGATTTGTAGAAGCCCTTACAGGTCTTGCTGGAAACGCCGTGATATCCCAATGAGATAGCCTTGGGAAAGGCATCCAGAGTGGCGTCCGATTCGTCGATCATCACGGGCTTGAGGACGGCCAAAGCCCCCACCTCCCGCTCCAGCGCGACGGCGCGGCGGATGGGTTGCTCGATATAGAGGGTGGACGCGCAAAGCCTTGAAAGTGCAGGTGTTTCCGACATGCGCCGCCACAGTTCGACGATGCCCTCCACATCCGAATACTGCTCGTTGCCGTCCAAGGTGGCGCGATAGTCGGCAGGGCCGGCATCCAGCACCGCGGCGATGCGGGTGAGGCGGTCGAGATCGGCGGCGATGTCACCGCCCGCCTTCAGCTTGTAGAAGCGGCAGCCGTAGATTTTAACAACATCCTCAAGGGTTTGCGGCAGTCCGTCGGCCAGTCCTTCGAGCGGGTCGGAGGCGGTGAGGGCATCCACCATGCCCACCGTGTGACGCACGCCGATGGTATCATGAGACCGCAAGTTGCCCAGGAATTGGGGGATGTCGAAGCCCTGGAGGTCCTCCGTCAGGCCGGAGCTAACGGTGATACCTGCCACATTGCCCCGGATCATCTGGGAAAAGGACATCCCCAGCGTCCGCCCGGTGGCGTCGAGGATGGCCCGGTCCACCAGTGCCGGACCGTAGGACGCGACCAGCGGATTGAGGCCCAGCGCGGCGCAGCGCGCCTGCTGCTCCCGATAGACCGCCGCGGAGAGGCCGAACGGGGTGTCGGCGGGCAGGCCGGAATAGAGATCCAGTGCAATACCCAGCGCCGTGCGCAGCTGCTCCACATTGTCGTCGTCGGAGAGCGCGGGGTTCTTGTCGAACCATTTGGGCAGAAGGCATTCGGCGGCGATGCCGACCGCGCCGCGCCCGTCCATCGCCTCAATCCGCACCGTCAGTTCGGCCTGCCGGACCTCTCGCAGCGTGGCGACGCCGAAGCGGAACGGCATCCGCAGCTTCGCCGCGCGCTCGCGCAGGTTCGCCTCGGCCAGCCGCACACGCGGCGCCGCGTTCGCTCCCATGATTTTATCCTTTGAATTTAGCTGGTTATTCCACCATGCGCGGGAAGGCGCCGCTGCGGGCGCGGGCCTCCAGCGGCCAGGTCTCGCCCAGGCGCCGTGTGGTCGCCATCACGAAGGAGCCGCAGCTTTCGAGATCCGCCCGGCTCATGCGGTTGGTCGGGGCGGCGAGGCTCACCACGCCCACGCATTCCGGCGCACCTCCGAGCGTGGAGGCAAGGATGGGGGCCGCCACGGCGCCCACGCCCAGCTCGTTCTCCTCATAGCTCAGCGCGAAGCCACGCCGCGCCACCTCCTCCAGCTCCGCCCTTATGTCGGAAATGGAGGTCTTGGAATAAGCGGTGGACGCCTCGATTCCCTGATGCATCAACAGCTTGAGCGCATCGGCAAAGGGCAGGGTCGAGAGCCACGCCTTGCCGGTGGCGTGGGTGTGGAGGCCGATCTCCAGCGTGTAGTTGGGATCGATGCGCAGCGACCTCTTGCTGCCCGCAAAGGATTGCACCCACACGATTCTCTGCCCACCCGGCTCGACGATGGCGAGGCGGACCAGTTCGCCGGTCTCCTCCGCCAGCTGGCGGAGCGCGGCGGAGCACTGGTCCAGCAGACGGCTGGTCTGGAGGTGGCGCAGGCCGAGATTGCTGATGCGGTAGGTGAGGTAATAGCGCTGGGCGCGCTCGTCGCGCCACACCAGCATCTGGGACTCCAGCGTATTCAACAGCTTGGAGACGATGGCCTTGTTGAGGTCCAGGCGCCGCGCGATCTCCGCCAGGGGGAATCCGTCCACGGAATCGGCCAGCATCCCGATGATGTCGAAGGCGCGCTCCACGGAGACGATGGTCTCGTCGATCTTTTCGGGACGGGCCCCGGCCGCAACTTTCGCCATCTCATCTACCCTTCGACGCGCCACGCTTTCACTGATAACGATGTTATCCATGATTTCGAGCATGGCAAGGCCAGATCGGCGCCGAAACAGCGGACTTCCTCTGAAAATACCCGCTTGACTCCGACTTTGGACGAATCTAGCCCTATATATGTGGGTAACGGCGTTACCCAATAAATGAGCAGGCCGGCACCCGAACCCCTCCATGTTCGGGGCGGTTCAGGCCCCGGTTCGGTGCGGTTCACCCCACCGTTCAGGTGCCATTCGAGGCCTGTCAGCAAAAATGGGAGCGGATTCGTGAGTGAACGCCTGACCTTCGACACCGTGCCGGACCTGATCGAGACCGAGGAGCAGCTCGAGGAGCTGGTCTCCCGTCCCACCCAGGGGCTGGTGGACGACTTCGCCACTTTGGACGGGGACATCATCGTTCTGGGTGTCGCCGGCAAGGTCGGCCCCTCCCTCGCCCGCATGGCCAAGCGCGCGGCGCCGGAGAAGCGGGTGATCGGGGTGGCGCGCTTCTCTGAAGCCGGGTTCAAGGAGGAGCTGGAGGGCTTCGGCATCGAGACCATCCGCTGCGACCTGCTGGATCAGGAGGCGGTGGCGCAGCTGCCCAAGGTGAAGAACGTGGTCTACATGGCCGGCAAGAAGTTCGGCACCAATGACGATCCCTCCTTCGCCTGGGCCATGAACACGCTGGTGCCCGCGACCGTCGCCTCGCACTTCCGTGACAGCCGGATCGTCGCCTTCTCCACCCTGTGCGTCTATCCGTTCGGCGTCGTCGCCCATAACGGCTGGGACGAGCGGGTGCAGCCGCGCCCGGTGGGCGACTATGCGAACTCCTGCGTCGGTCGCGAGCGGGCGTTCGAATATGGCTCCCACGTTCATGGCACGCCCGGCCGCCTCGCCCGGCTGAACTATGCCATCGACCTGCGCTACGGCGTGCTGCACGACATCGCCAGCTGGGTCCATCGCGGCGAGCCGATCCCCATCCGCACCGGCCATGCGAGCGTGATCTGGCAGGGGGATTCCAACGCGCAGATCCTGCGCTGCCTGAAGCACTGCACGGTGCCCACCTCGCCCATCAACATCGGCGGGCCGGAGCAGGCGAGCGTTCGGGCGATTGCCCATGCCTTCGGCGAGAAGTTCGGCAAGGCGCCCATCTTCGAGGGCGAAGAGGAGCCGACCGGCTGGATCAACAGCACGTATCAGGCCCAGCGCCTGTTCGGCTATCCCAACGTGCCGCTCGCCCGGATGATCGACTGGGTGGCCCATTGGGTGGAGAAGGGCGGCGCCGTCTATGGCAAGCCCACGCGGTACGAAGTCCGCGACGGCCTGTTCTGAGGGCCGCCGCCATGGTCAGCGAACAGCCTCCTCCCGGCCCCGCCCTCGGCTTTATGGGCTTCTGGGCCGACATCGATGCGGAGTATGAACTCCGCTACCAGGAATGGCACAATTGCGAGCACATGCCGGAGCGGGTGGGGATTCCCGGCTTCATCGAGGGGCGGCGCTATCGCGCCGTCCACGGCAGCCCGCGCTTCTTCATGTGCTACGTGACGACCGGCCCCGAGGTGCTGGGCAGCCCGGCCTATCTTGCCGCGCTGAACCGGCCCACGCCCTGGACCGGCGAAGCCCTCACCCACTTCCGCAACCCGGTGCGCTCGCTCTACCGCAACCATTGCCGGGTCGGGCGTGCGGGGGGCTATGCGCCCTACATCCTCCAGCGCCGGTTCGACCATAAGGCCGATGCCGCGACGCTGGCCGGGATGGTTCGCACGGTCGTGGGCGAGGACACCTCCGGCACGCTGTCCGGCGGGCTCTATGAGGTGGACGAGGCCATTTCCGGCATCATGACGGCCGAGCGCCGCATCTATTCCGGCGGGCCCGGGCGCCAGCAATATCTCTTCACCATCGAAGCCCTCGACCGCGACCAGGCGGAGGCGGCCGGACGCCGTCTGGACGCCCTGATGGCCGAGGGCGCCAGCGAGATCAATCCCGGCCTCTATTGGCTGGAGAACCGCATCCAGTCCGCCGAACTGCGCCGGCCCGTCGCCGCGCCAGTGGCGGCAGCTGCGGACACCCGCATTCCCGAAAGGCTCACCCCATGAAGCTCCTGCGCCATGGCGCGGCCGGCGCCGAGCGGCCCGGCCTCCTCGCCGCCGACGGCACGGTCCGCGACCTCTCCGGTGTCGTTGCTGACATCGACGCCGCCTTCATCGCCGCTCCTGCCCGCCTCGATGCGCTGAAGGCGGTGGACCCGCTCTCCTTGCCCGTGGTGGAGGGGGAGGCGCGCCTCGCGCCGCCCTTCACCGGCATCGGCAAGATCGTGGGGGTGGGCCTCAATTATCACGACCACGCCCGCGAATGCGGCCTGCCCATTCCCGAAGAGCCCATCCTCTTCATGAAGGCCACAACATCGCTCTGCGGCCCCTTTGATGCCATCCGCCTGCCGGAGGGCTCGGAAAAGACCGATTGGGAGGTGGAGCTGGGCGTCGTCATCGGCACCACCGCCCGCAAGGTGTCGGAGGCGGACGCGCTGGCTCATGTCTTCGGCTATTGCATCGCCCATGACGTGTCCGAGCGCGCCCACCAGCTGGAACACGGCGGCCAATGGACCAAGGGCAAGAGCCACGACACCTTCTGCCCCATCGGCCCCTGGCTGGTGACGGCGGACGAGGTGGGCGACCCGCAGGCCCTCGATCTGTGGTGCGCGGTGGATGGCGAGATGCGCCAGAACAGCTCCACCGGAGACATGATCTTCAAGGTGGCGGAGATCGTCTCCTATGTCAGCCGCTTCATGACGCTGGAGCCCGGCGACCTCATCATCACCGGTACGCCGGCGGGGGTGGGGCTGGGGCTGAAGCCGCAGGTCTATCTCGCCCGCGGGCAGGAGGTGCGCCTCGGCATCGCCCGCCTCGGCGAGCAGCGCCAATCCGTGGTCTGAGGAGGCATGCCATGACCGACACCCTTCTCGTCCAGAGCACGCGCGCCAACGTGCTCTCCAAGCTGATGAGCATGGATGCCATCCGCCCGCTCATCCTGGTTGCGGTGATCCTGGTGGGGTGGGATCTGGCGGTGCGCCTGCTGCGCATTCCGCCCTATCTCATCCCCGCGCCGACCCTGGTGATCGAGCAGGTCGTCGCCCAGTGGCCCATGCTGCTGCGCGAGACCATGCCCACCCTATACGCCACGCTGGGCGGCTTCGCCCTGAGCGCGCTGGTGGGCATTCCGCTCGCGATGCTCATCGCCTCCTCGAAGACGGTGGAGAGCTATCTCTATCCCCTCCTCGTCTTCTCCCAGTCGGTGCCGAAGATCGCGGTGGCGCCGTTGTTCGTGGTGTGGTTCGGCTTCGGCGTGCTGCCGAAGATCATCTCCGCCTTCCTGCTCGGGGTGTTCCCCGTGGTGGTTTCCACCGTGCTCGCCTTCAAGAGCGTGGACAAGGAGATGATCGACCTCGCCCGCTCCATGCGCGCCGGGGGCCTGCGCACCTTCATCCGCATCCGCCTGCCCCATGCCTTGCCCGGCATCTTCTCGGGGCTGAAGGTGGCCATCACCCTCGCGGTGGTGGGCGCGGTGGTGGGCGAGTTCGTCGGCTCCAACTCGGGCATCGGCTACGTGCTGCAGGTGGCGAACGGCAATTTCGACCTGCCGCTCATGTTCGCCGCGCTGTTCGTGCTCTCCATGATGGGGGTGATCCTCTTCATGGCGCTCGACGCTATCGAGCATTTCCTCATCCCCTGGCACGCCTCGCGCCGTCCGGACATCAACGGCGGCCCATAAGAGGCTGCGAGCAACAAGAACCAAAGCAAAACCAGAAAAACCGGTGGAGGAAACCATGATCTCGCGCAAGATCTCTCGAAGGACATTCGCCACGCATCTGTTATCCGGCGCGTTCGCCCTCGGCCTAGCCACGGCATCGACGCTGCCGGCGGCCGCGCAGGCGGGCAAGATGCCGGAGAAGACGCCGGACAAGGCGGTGCTGATGCTCAACTGGTACGTCTATGGCGAGCACGCGCCCTTCATCCTCGGCCTCAAGAAGGGCTATTACGCGGAAGAGGGCATCGACCTCGACATTCAGGAAGGCCGCGGCTCCGCAGTGACCATCCAGGCGGTCGGCGCCGGCACGGCGACCTTCGGCCTCGCGGACATCGGCGTGATGATCAAGGCGGTGGCCAAGGGCGCGCCGGTGAAGACGGTGGGCGTGCTGCTCCAGCGCACGCCGGGCGCCGTGGTCGCCCCCGAGGGCAAGATCAACGGCGCCAAGGACCTTCCCGGCAAGACCATCATGTTCACGCCCGGCGATGCCGTGACGCCCATCTGGCCGCTTTACCTCAAGAAGCTCGGCATCCCCGAAGGCGCGGTGAAGATGGTGGCGGCGGACGCTCAGGCCAAACTGAACGCGGTGGTCAACAACCAGGCCGACGGCCTCATCGGCTTCACCACCGAGCAGGGCGCGCGCCTGCCTGATATCATGAACAAGCCGGTGACCATGCTGCGCTACACCGATGCGGGGGTGAACCTCGTGTCCCTCGGCATCGTCGCCAACACCGACACGCTCACCAAGCGCGCCGACATGGTGAAGCGCTTCATGCGCGCCACCACCCGCGCGGTGGAAGAGGCGGAGAAGAACCCCAAGGCCGCCATCGACATCCTCATGGAGGCCTATCCCAAGATCGGCCTGCCGGACGCCCAGCTGCGCAGCCTGCAATATTCGCAGGCGCTCTACCGCGCCTCCGACGACAAGAGCACCCGCCCCTTCCGCATGAACCCGGCGCTGATGGACGAGAGCCTCGAGATCCTCACCCAGTACGGCGGCCTCGACCCCTCCGCGCGCAGCAAGGCGCAGGATTACTTCACGCTGGAGTTCCTTCCGTGAGCGCTGTTCTGCACAGGATCGAAACACACCCTCCCGCCCCCCGCGCCGAGGCCGCCGGCACCCATATCGCCATCTCCGGCCTCACCAAGACGTACAAGACGCGCGGCGGCTCGGTGCCCTCGCTCAAGCCCATCGATCTCAACATCTCGAAGGGTGAGTTCGTGGCCATCGTCGGCCCCTCGGGCTGCGGGAAGAGCACCTTGCTCAAGCTGGTCGCCGGCCTTTTGCCGGCCACCAGCGGCACCATCACCATCGGCGGCGTGAAGGTGACGCAGCCACCGGATGGGGTGGGCATGGTGTTCCAGAGCCCGGTGCTGCTGCCCTGGCGCACGGTGCGCGACAACGTGCTGCTGCAGGTGGAGATGCGCGGGCGGCCCGTCGCCGCCTATCGCGAGGCGGCGGCGCGCCTGCTCCACACCGCCGGCCTCGACGGCTTCGAGGAGCGCTTCCCGTGGGAGCTGTCGGGCGGCATGCAGCAGCGCGCCGCCATCTGCCGGGCGCTGGTGCACGACCCCGAGGTGCTGTTGATGGACGAGCCGTTCGGCGCGCTCGATGCCATGACGCGGGAGAAGATGAACGCCGAGCTGCAGCGCATCTGGTACGAGACGCGCAAGACCGTGCTGCTCATCACCCACTCCATCCCGGAGGCGGTGTTCCTGGCCGACCGGGTGGTGGTCATGTCCAGCCGGCCGGGCAGCATCGAGGCCGTCTACGACATCGACCTGCCCCGCCCGCGCGACCTCACCGTGATGGGCGAGCCCCGGTTCGTCCGCTACACGCAGGAGATCCGCAAGCACTTCTTCGCCCAGGGCGATCTCGACCACTGACCGATCCGCCCGGAAAGCAACGCGCCCGCCCAGATCGGCGGGCGCTTTTCGTCAGGCCACCTTCGGGTCAGGCGATTTGGGCCATGCGGTGGATCACCTTGTCGGCGATCAGCGTGCCGCCCCCCGCCGCGGCGAAGTTCGCCAGCGCCACACCATCGATATGGGCGCGCCACTTGGCCGGCGATCAGTGGCGGGCGGCGCCTTCCCGGTTGCCAACAGCACCCGACTAGGTGGCGTCCCCCACTCGGACCGCTAGAATTGGAGGCGCAGTGAACGCGATGCCTCCAGAGGCACGGGCCCTGCGTGTTAGGTCTGCTTCAGGGTTGCGCGCGCCTCGCCGGTCTGGCTAATCTGGCCTCAAGGGGCTCCCGCGATTGCCCCGTGAGGCGCCAGCCTGAAATCGCGTCCTTTCTCCCCTCTGCCCAGGGATGGACGCTCGTGCCTTCAAACACTGAAATCACCGTGGCGCAGCTCGGCCGCCTCGTCGGCCTGCCGACCGCGCCCGTCATCATCGACGTGCGCACCGACGACGACTTCGCCGCCGACCGGCGAATGCTGCCAGCGGCCCGCCGGCGCTCCCACTCCGACGTTCGGGAATGGGGCCCCACGCTGGCGGGACGATCCGTCGTCGTGGTCTGCCAGAGGGGGCACAAGATCAGCCAGGGCGTGGCCGCGTGGCTTCGGATCCAGGGCATCGCGGCGGAAACGCTGGAAGGCGGCTTCGCGGCGTGGCGGGACGGACGGGGCGTGCTCTTCTCCGAGGCCGCCCTGCCGCCGCGCGATCTGGCGGGGCGAACGGTTTGGGTCACGCGCGCCCGCCCGAAGGTGGACCGCATCGCCTGCCCCTGGCTGATCCGCCGCTTCATCGATCCCGACGCGGCGTTCCTTTACGTCGGTGCGTCCGAGGTGGAAAGCGTGGCAGCGACTTTCGGCGCCACACCCTTCGACATCGACGGCGCGTTCTGGAGCCACCGCGGGGAAGGCTGCACCTTCGACACCATGATCGAGGAATTCGGGCTCAGCTCACCCGTGCTCGACCGCCTTGCCGTCATTGTCCGCGCCGCGGATACGGCACGCCTCGACCTGTCACCCCAGGCGGCAGGCTTCCTCGCGGCCTCCCTGGGCCTCTCCCGCATGTATCGGGAAGACCTGCAGCAGCTCGACGCCGGCATGCTGCTCTACGACGCCTTCTATCGCTGGTGTCGGGACGCCGTGGAGGAAACCCATAACTGGCCTGCGGGCCAGCAGAAGCAGGGCTGAGGGGCGCGCCATGACCATCACCTGCGAAACGAGCGGCCCGGCCGCAGCACCCGCGCGGCCGACGTTCCGGGAGGCCGTGAAAATCTGGGCGAAGATCGGTTGCCTCAGCTTCGGCGGCCCAGCGGGGCAGATCGCGCTCATGCACCGGGAGCTGGTGGAGGAGCGCCGCTGGATCGGCGAGCAGCGGTTCCTGCACGCTCTAAACTACTGCATGCTCCTGCCCGGCCCCGAGGCGCAGCAGCTCGCCACCTATATCGGCTGGCTGATGCACCGCACCGCGGGCGGGCTAGTGGCCGGCCTGCTGTTCGTGCTGCCCGGCGCCGTCGTGATGCTGGCCCTCAGCATTCTGTATGCCCTGTATCGCCACGTGCCGCTCATCGATGCGGCTTTCCTCGGCGCGAAGGCCGCCGTGCTGGCTGTGGTGGTGGAGGCACTGCTGCGGATCGGCCGCCGCGCGCTCAAGAACCGCCCCATGGTGGGAATTGCCGGCCTCGCCTTCCTGGCCATCTATGTCCTGCACATCCCGTTTCCGCTCATCATCCTCGCCGCCGGCCTCGCCGGGTGGGTAGGCAGCCGGGTGGCGCCCGTGCTGTTCCAGAGCGCGGGCCACGCCGGCGCGAAGGCCGACACCAATGGTGTGGTGGACCAGATGTTCGAGCGGGGGGAACTGGCCCATGCCGAGCCGTCGCTGCGGCGTGCGGCCGGTATCATCACGGTCTGGCTACCCCTGTGGCTCGGGCCGGTCGCGGTGCTGTGGGCGGCGTTCGGCAGAGGGAGCGTATGGACGCAGATCGGTTCCTTCTTCAGCCTGATGGCGGTCGTCACCTTCGGGGGCGCCTATGCGGTGCTGGCCTATGTGGCGCAGGCGGCCGTGGACGGCTTCGGCTGGCTCGCGCCCGGCGAAATGCTGGACGGCCTCGGCCTGGCCGAGACCACGCCCGGCCCCCTCGTCATGGTGCTGCAGTTCGTCGGCTTCCTCGCCGCCTATCGTGCTCCCGGCATCCTCAACCCGATGCTGGCGGGGTGCCTCGGCGCCCTGCTGACGCTATGGGTGACCTTCGCGCCCTGCTTCTTCTGGATCTTCCTCGGGGCGCCCTACGTGGAGGCCCTGCGCGGCAACCGCGCGCTCGGGGCAGCCCTGTCCGCGATCACGGCGGCGGTGGTGGGTGTGATCCTGAACCTCGCCTTGTGGTTCGCCATCCACGTCGTCTTCCGGCAGGTGGTGAGCGTGGACTGGCGCGGCATCGGGCCGGACCTGCCCGTGCTCTCCTCCATCGACTGGCGTGCGGCCGGCCTATCGGCGATGGCCATGTTCGCCATGTTCAGGTTCAAGCTCGGGATGCTTCCCACCCTCGCCGCTTGTGGCATGGCGGGGGTGGCGCTCGCAGCGCTGGGCTAGGTGAGCCGGCCGTCGGTCCCGGCAGCACTGCCCTTGTGAACAAGGCCGCGCTCGCCGCTCAGATCTTGAACCGGGTATGGGAGGCGGCCCGAGGAGCTGCGTCCCGCCCAATCCCACCTGGTCCCGGCAAATCCCAGATAGCGCCGTCTACGGGCAGCGATCAGGCTTGTTGGCATATTAGTTGGCATTTACACATAGTGTGCGCAGAAATAAAACGAAAATTCAGATGGTTATTCGATTTTATCGCATCCCTTCCGCGCACCATTTGACCATCTGCTGACGTCGATCGACTTTGAAAAATCAAAGAAGATCAATCATTGGTTCGCCTAGAGGAGTTGTTCGGTGAGCTCGTGGCCGGCCTGCCTGTGATGGTCGGCGCTGAATTGCCGCTCGCCCGCGTCGCCGATGCCCACATCATGCTGGAACGGGGTGAAACTACCGGATCGCTGCTGCTGGTGCCGTAGACCTCAGAGGAACGAAGTCTGAAACTGGCCGACCTGTAAGCGCGTGCTGGGCAAGTACGGCCGCCAGTCGGACAGCCCACCTTCGCCAGTGCCAGCCGTTCAACCTCGACGGCAGCTTGCCACAGGTGGCCAGCGCCGATCCCGTGAGCGTGCCCTGGCGTGGATCTCCTCCATGCCAGGGCACGGATCCTCGTTCCTCGGGCGGGGGCGCCAGGGAAGCCTGGAAGGGTGGGGAACAGCCTCCCAATCGCTGACGCCGCCGCTCGCGTCGAGGAGCTATTTGCCGATGCGGTGGAGCGGGCGCCCGCCCACGCCGAGGCACAGGGCGATGAGAATTTCGTCCGGCCGCGGCGCATCGGGGATGGCGATCTCCGCCGAGTCCATGTCGTCGAAGCTCCAGATATTGTTCTTGTTGGTGAGCGGCATGAGAAGGGGAGCGCCGGGCCCGCCCATCTTCTTCGTGCCGGGGATGATGTCCTTGCCGGTGCCGACCGCGGCCCGGACCGGTGCGCCGAACCGCGGGTGCAGCAGGGCGGCCGAGTGTTCCAGCTCCCCGTTGACCCCGACCACGGCCCCCTTGCCGTAGCTCACCACCTCATCCGGTGCGATCCCCAGCGCCGCGACGCCACGGGTCGCCATCAGGCCGCCCACCTCCGCGCCGAGGTCGTAGAGCGGGGTCAAGTCCTCGACATACTTGCCCGCGTATGGGTTGGCGATGACGGCCGCCACCGTGACCTTGCGGCTGGGCGGGGAAACTTCGCGACCCATTTCCTCATGGGTCTCTTCCACCTGCACCACGAGCTTGCGCACCTTCAGCAATGACATGACATTTCCTTCGGACTTGGATGACGGGCGAAACCTCGGTCAGCTCTTCAGCAGGGCGCATTCGCTCTGGGAGAGCGGGCGGAAGGCCTCCTCGGCGGGAATGGTGGCGCGCAGCTTGTAGTAGTCCCACGGCGCCTTGGATTCGGCGGGCTTCTTCACCTCGAACAGGTACATGTCGTGGATCTTGCGTCCGTCCGCACGGATGCGGCCCTCGCCGAACAGGGGGTCCTTGATGGGCTTGGCCTTCATGGCGTCCACGACCTTGCGGCCATCCTTGGCATCGCCCAGCTCCGCCACGGTCTTCAGATAGTTGAGGGTCGCGGAATAGACGCCGGCCTGCACCATGGTGGGCTTGGCGCCCCGCATCTTCTCGGCGAAGCGCTGGGAAAAGGTGCGGGTCTTGTCGTTCATGTCCCAGTAGAAGGGCGAGGTCAGGATCAGCCCCTGCGCGACGGGCAGGCCCATGGAGTGCACATCGGAAATATAGATGAGCAGGCCGGCGAGGTTCTGGCCGCCGGCCACGATGCCGAATTCAGCCGCCTGCTTGATGGAGTTGGTGGTATCTGCCCCTGAATTGGCGAGGCCGACGATCTTTGCCTTCGAGCCCTGCGCCTGCACGAGGAAGGAGGAGAAGTCGGACGTGCCGAGCGGAACGCGCACGCGGCCGACCACCTTGCCGCCGTTCTTCTCCACCACGTCCGCCGTGTCGCGCTCCAGCGCCTGGCCGAAGGCATAGTCGGCGGTGAGGAAGAACCAGGTGTCCCCGCCGGTCTTGACGATGGCCTGTCCGGTGCCGTGGGCGAAGGCCCAGGTGTCGGAGGTCCAGTGCACGGTATTGGGCGAGCAGGCCTTGCCGGTGAGATCGGAGGTGGCGGGGCCGGAGGCCAGCATCACCTTGTTCTTGTCCCGCGTGATCTGGTTGACGGCGAGGGCGGCCGCCGAATTCGTCACGTCGGTGATCATGTCGACGCCGTCCACGTCGAACCAGCCGCGGGCGACGTTGGCGGCAATATCGGCCTTGTTCTGGTGGTCGGCGGAGACCACGTCGATGGTCCAGCCCTTCTGCTTCAGGCCGGAATCCTCGATGGCGAGCTGCGCGGCGACGACGGAACCGACACCGCCCATGTCGGCATAGGCGCCGGATTGGTCGTTGAGGACGCCGATCTTCACCGTCTTCGCGGCCTGCGCGCTCGCCGCTGTCGTTGCGGCGAGAAGAATGGCAAGTCCCATAAGGATGCGTGATTTCATCTTGTTTCCTCCCTTGTTTTTGTTCGTTCTGCTTGCGGGTTCCCCGTTATGGCCCTGAGCTTCGTTTGGCGCCGAAGTTCAGAGTGTCTTCAGGTAGGAGATGACCGCGGAATAGTCCCGACCGCGCCCGCCATTGGCCGCGTAGCGCCCGAAGATGTCTTCCGCCGCCGCGCCGAGGGGGGTGCGGGAGCCGCTGGCGTCGGCGGCTTCCTGCGAGAGGCGAAGGTCCTTCGCCATCAGCTCGGTGGCGAACCCCGGCGTGTAGCCGCGGTTGGCGGAGGCGGTGGGCACCGGGCCAGGCACCGGGCAATGGGTGGTGAGCGCGTAACACTGGCCCGAGGAGGTGGATGCCACCTCGAACAGGGACTGATGGGAAAGGCCGAGGGACTCGGCAAGGTTGAACGCCTCGCTGACGGCGATCATCGAGACGCCGAGGATCATGTTGTTGCAGATCTTGGCCACCTCGCCATTGCCTGGTCCGCCGCAATGCACGATGCGCCGCCCCATGGCCGCGAGCAGCGGCTGACCGACGGCGAAGGCTTCGTCCGTGCCGCCCGCCATGAAGGTCAGCGTGCCGGCGGTCGCGCCCTCCGTGCCGCCGGAGACCGGCGCGTCGAGGGAGAGCAGCCCCGCCGCCGCGGCCAGATCATGGGCCGCGCGGGAGCTGGTGACGTCGATGGTGGAGGAATCGATCATCAGCGCGCCCGGCGCCATCTGCGGCACCGCCCGCGCCCAGACATCGCGCACCGCCGCGCCGCTCGGCAACATGGTGATGACCACGTCCGCGCCGGCGAACAGGCCGTCCTCCGACGAAGCGACCTTCAGCCCCGCCTCGGCGGCTGCCGCGCGCGCCTCGGCCGACAGGTCGAAGCCGGTAACCGAATGATTGGCCTTCTGGAGGTTGGCCGCCATGGGGCGGCCCATGTTGCCGAGGCCGATGAAGACGATATGTGCCACGCCGAAAATCCCCCTCTCACGCGACCGACGCCTCTGAAGGGCCGCGCGCGAATGTGCCGCAACGAGGATTAGCTGTTCCTCCACGGACAGGCGCTGCTTATGTTTCCGCCATAGTTGTGCAGAAATGGGCAGCGGGGCGCGGTATGAACTGGGACTATCTGCGGGCGCTCATCGCGGTGGCGCGCGGCGGCACGCTATCAGCCGCGGCGAAGATGCTCGGCGTGAAGCACTCCACGGTGAGCCGCCATCTCGCGGGCCTGGAGGCCGAGATCCGCACCCGCCTCGTGGTGCGCGCGCCGGGTGGGCTGACGCTCACCGACGCGGGCCTGCGCCTGCTGGAGGCCGCGGAGGCCATGGAGCTTCAGGCCCAGACTGCGCAGGACGAGATATCGGGGCGCGACGTGTCCATCTCCGGAACGGTGCGCATCGGCGCGCCGGATGCCTTCGGCGCCTATTTCCTGTCGCCGCGCCTCACCCGCCTCCTGGACCAGAACCCGGCGCTGAAGGTGCAACTCGTGGCCACGCCGCGCTCTTTCAACCTCACCAAGCGCGAGGCCGACATCGCCATTGCCCTGACCATGCCGGAGCGTGGCCGTCTCGTAACCCGTAAGATGGCGACCTACGGGCTCGGCGTGTTCGCCAGCGCCGCCTATCTCGCGGCGAGGCCCGCGATCCGCAGCGTGGACGACCTGCGCCGCCATCGCTTCATCAGCTATATCGACGACCTCATCTTTACCCGCGAGCTGGACTATCTCGGCGAAGTCGCCACGGGCATAGATGCGGCCTTCCAGAGTTCCAACCTCTTTGCCCAGATGCATGCGGCGCGGGCGGGGCTGGGCGTGTGCATCCTGCCCTACTTCCTCGCGTCCGGCTGTCCGGACCTGAAGCTGGTGCTGCCGGATGCGGTGCGCCTTGTGCGGTCATGGTGGATTATCGTCCACGAGGAGCAGAAGAACATCGCGCGGGTGCGCATCACCGCGGATTTCATCACGCAGGAACTCGCCAACGAAGCCGCCCTGCTGATGCAACCGGCCGCGCAAAACCTGTGAGACGGTGGGGGCCGCGCAAATCGGTGTTGAACAGGCGGCGAACGTAGACCATGGAAGGTCCCCGGTGCCGTTTGCCGAATGCCGCCGCGACGGCGCTGGCGGCAACGGCGGCTCAGCCCATATCCTGGGCGGTCCGTGGACAAGTCCCTTGTCGGCGCCGTCGATCACCTCGCCATCATCGCGATCGGAACGCCTTGCGAGAGCCGCTCGGCGGCGGGGGCGTTTGCGCGGGAGGCCGGCACTATCGCTCGCCTTCTTTTGTCCGCGGTTGGCAATCGCATGCAGCCACCCCCCGCGCGTTGATCTTGTGGCAGCGCGGGCATTCCCAGCCGGGCCGGTAGGGTGGCGGCGTAGTATCCGGGACGGGCAGGCTCATGATGAGCGGGTCGCAGTGTTCGCAGCCTGGAGACGGACAAGGGAATCTGGGGCAGGCGTGCGGTATCATGGCGCCTCCTCTCGCTTTGGTGCCACGGCGGGGACAATAAGCCTGACCACATCATCCTTGGCCTACGCCGTTTGTTTTGGCGAGTACTTATTCGTCGGCTTTCCACGACTCTTCAGACACTTCATGCCTCGCAGGTATTCACCTGCTGTAGCCGAAATCGAGCACCCGATATCAGACGTCAGCATCGTCGCCGAAGAGTTCGTCTGCGGCTCCATCGATCACCTGTCCATCCGACGATCCCGGCCACTGCCCGAACCTCTACTCTGCCACCCGCGCCATGCCTGCCATGATCGCGACGCCACCACGGAGATCGCCGCTCCGGAAGCCGGCGGCCCTGGCGCGCTTCCCGAACTCGGAATCGGAATGCTCAAGGAGAACCTCAGCCATCGCCGTGACCATCGAGGACCGAGCCTCCGGCCGTCGACGCCTCTCTCCCGGCACCGGGTCGTGTACCCCCTCCAACAGCTTCGCGAAGCTCTCGGGCTTCAACAGGACATCGACGCTGGCCCGCCATCCACGGTCGTTGTTGCCATGGAGGAACGGCGACGCGCGGACCCGCTCCATGGCGATGAGCCCGCCGGTGATCCCTCCGCAGTCCCGCAAACAGGCCGTAAGGGCCAGTCGGCGCTTCCGGCTCACTCCCCCTGCGCCTCTGGTGGGCCGACCTCGGCCGCTGGCGGGCTCCTGGCCCTGCCTTGATCCTGTTGACCTCCTCCGGGCCGCGGCGCCCCGTCCCGTCAAGACGTGACGTGGACGTCCACCGTCATGCCCCCGAAGGCGGAGCTGTCCCCGACGAAGCTGCCCTGCACCGGAATGGCCTGGCGGATGTCGCGCACCACCGCGACCGGGATGAGATTAAACCCGCCCATGCTGCGATTGGTGGGATCGAACGGAATCCAGCCTGCTCCGGGCACGAACACTTCCGCCCATGCGTGGGTGGAGCCCATGCCCTGAGACCCCACGAAAGTTCCGGCCGGATTGTAAAGATAGCCCGACACGATGCGCGCGCCGAAGCCCAGGCTGCGGACCGTCTCCACGAACAGCACCGCGAAATCGCGGCAGGAGCCCCAGCCGCGATCGAGGGTTTCCGTCGGCGATTGCGTGCCCTCCTCGTCGCGGCTCTGATAGGAGATCTGCCGGGAAACGCCGGCGCTCAGATCCTTCAGCAGCGAGAGGGTGTCGGTGGAATTCCCCCGGACGAAACCCATCGCCCAGCTCCGCAACCGGCCGCTGGCATCGGGAAACTGGGGGGCCGCCAGCGCGCCGAGATCGGTCCATTCGTCGGCGGAATAGCTGAACGGAAAGGACGTGGCAGTGCCCGCGATGGCGAAAACCGGCCATGGCACGGCATCGAGCTGGAGTTCTGTCGTGCTCTCGATGACCAGTTGATCGCCGGAGGTCGCGAAGGTCGCGGTGGCGACTGCGTTGCCGAAGACATCCTGAGCCCAGTCCACCGTTGCCGTGGGGGTCAGCAACAGCTGGTTCGACGTCACCCGAAGGTCGCGGCTTTCCCTGGGGCGGAGCATCAGTCGATGCGGTCCGAAGGTCACCGGCCGATGGAAGCGATAGGTGGTGGTGTGGCGGATCTGGAGAGGGATCAAGGGCGCTCCGTGGGGCTCTGCCGCGCTCGAGCGTCTGGCCAGGCTGCGCAAACAAAAGCGCTTCTGGCTAGCCTGGGGTCAGGTCTGCTCAAAGGGGACTGGCCCATCAGCTTAGCACATGGGCGGGCTGCCGCCTTGTTGAATTGATTGACGTATAAATAATGTTGCACACTCGCGAATATCGGAGCATAGTGATCTGGTCGATACAAAGCCTGATTAATTGGTTTCGCGCAGATTTGTATTTTGCGCCCATCCAGAAATTCTCGCCAGAAAATGCGATGTCGACGACTGGCCATGGGCCGGTGAGCCAATTATCGAAATTGAGAGGGTTTCCCATGACTGAGGGAACCGTGAAGTGGTTCAACGCCCAGAAGGGCTTTGGATTCATCGCTCCTGATGCGGGCGGCAATGACGCGTTCGTCCATATCAGCGCTGTCGAGCGCTCCGGCCTTGGCGAGCTGCGCGAAGGCCAGAAGGTGGGCTTTGAGCTCGTCGCCGATCGCAAGAGCGGGAAGATGTCCGCGGACATGCTCAAGGATCTGAGCTGACCTGATGGCCGGCAGCCCGAGTCTTTCAGGAATGCCGGACTGATCATTGTTGCCGAAGGCTGACCGCGGATGTACCGGCAGCTCCGGTGGTGATGTGCCATCCCTTTGCCTGGCAGAGCGCCCGACGCCCTGTGGCCCTTGATGGTCGCAGGGCGTTTTTCGTTTCGTCGGCAGGATCGACCCACGTGCCCGAGAGGAGACGGCCATGGCCAAAGGACAGATGCGCGGCAATCGCGAAACCAAGAAGCCGAAGAAGGTCAAGGTGCCCGAGCCGCCGGCGTCGTTCGTGAAGGGATCCCCCGTATCCTTGGGTCCGCCCAAGAAGAAGGGCTGAGGTGCTGTCATGAACGTCCGCACCCGTGAAACCACGGTCACGTTCGACCACGCCTTCCACCTCAGCGACGCGGACGGCGACCTCCCGGCGGGAACCTACCGTCTCGTCATCGACGAGGAGCAGCTTCTCGGCGTCTCATTCCTGGCCTACCGGCGCATGGCGACGATGCTGCACACGCCCGCCCTCGCGGCGCCTGCGGGTCGGAGCAAGTGTCTCTCGGTGAATGCCGCCGAACTCGATGCCGCCGTGTTGAAGGACCAGCAGACATCCGCGAGGGCGGGTGAAGCGCCGTCGGCGGACGCGCTCCTCCTTTGACGGACGGCCCGCAAACAGGAGGCTTCCATGACCCTTCAGTTTCCCAACGCGAGCCGCGTCTTTGATCCCGTCAGGCGCTGCGTGACCTTCTGGGGACACGATTCCGCGTTCGAGATCGCATTCCATCTCGACGCCGATGTGCTGACGCGGTTCAGTCCTCAGAGCGGCCAGGACGAGGCCGCCTCCCTGCGCACCTTCGACACCAACCGGCAGCGGATCGAGCGCGCCGCGAGCGGTGTGTATGCGCGGCGGCGGCAAAGCTTCCACCGCCTGTCTACGTCCGACTTCTAGGGCCCACCATCGGCCGGCGCCCCGGCCCCCTTCGCGCGATCGCACGCGAGCGGCGCGTCGCACGCCGTGCCTCCGGCAAGAAAGGCGTTCGATCGCATGAACAAGGGCCTCCACATCGTTTTCCAGTCGCTCGACGCGGAGCACGTCCTCGCCCGGGTCATCTGGCGCGAGCAGGACAGTGGCGGCGGCAGCCTCACGCTCGAGATGCCTGTCCGCAACAGCGCGGCCGCTCCCAAGAGCACCGAGCAACTCCAGGCCGACGCCCGCGCCCTTGCCGTCCGCTTCGCCCGGGCCTTCGCGGACACCATCCAGGATTAGCGCGGTGTCCCGCCGGTCATGAGACCGCACGCGAAGCTGCGCACGTCGGCTGCGCTTTCCGCACGGCCGATCGCCGACGATGGCGCCACTCTGCTGGTCGCTCACCGCGCCATCGCCACATCCGTCGCTGAAGGCGGTGCCGGCGGAAGCCGGAGGAGGCATCCGCTAGGCCGTTCCTCTGATCCGGCTTGCGGTTTGGTGGAGAGGCTGGCGCGTAGATGCTCATGCGCGTTTCGTCAGGACTTCCGCAGCCGGCCGCAGGCCGTTGAAGACGTAGTCGGCGAGGTGCCCGGCCCATTCCGGCGTCAATGGCGCGTGCGGGACGAGGATGCGGTACCAGATCGGCCCGTAGAGCGCATCGATCACCACGTCGAGATCGACATCGGCGCGCAGTTCGCCGTTGGCGATGCCGCGCAGGAGAGCCTTCTTCGCCTCTTCCCGGCGCGGAAGCACATAGCCGTCCAGAAGCGCGCGCAGCGCCTCCGGATCGCTCTGGCCCTGAGCGACCAGCGCGGAAATCGTGCGTCCGACCTTCTGGCCGTAGACCTCTGCGACCCGCATCATCTGGCTTTTCACGTCGGCAACGGCTGAGGCCGTCACCGGGTAGCCGATCTTTTGAGCAGTCTCCGCGAGAAAGCCGGCGATCGCCAGCGCCCCGCGGTTTGGCCACCAACGGTAGATGGACGAGCGCGCCGTACCCGACCGGGTTGCAACGGCATCGATCGTAAACCCCGAAAGTCCTTGCTCCTCGAGCAGCTCGTTCGCTGCCTTGAGGATTGCGATCTTCACTTCGTCACCTTGCGGGCGACCGCGGCGGCGAACGGTTTTATTGCTCGTGCTCAAATTTTGACGCCCATCATCGAGATTTTGCCCAGATTATCGCCGGCCCTTCAACTTGACAATCAATCGGGCTGATTAAAACTACACACTGTCGCTTTTATCCGGATTCAGAGAGCGAAGCCCATGGTGCGCGTCGGCCGGCGCCGCCTTCCTGTGAAGCCCCGAAACCGCCTGCACATGCGCAGGCATACGCAAACACAGCGAGGAAGCGCAATGACTGGCGTGCTCAGCCCCGAACAGGTCGCGCATTTCAATTCCGAGGGATATCTCTGTCCGGTCCGGGCCATCAGCGCGGAAGAGGCACGCCTCTATCGCAATAAAGTCGAAGATTTCGAGGCCCAGTCGGGCGAGGAGGTCAACAAGCGCCTCAAGATCAAGGCGCATCTCGCCTTCCCATGGCTGGTGGAGCTGGCGCGGCACCCGCGCATCGTGTCGGCCGTCCAGGCCATCCTCGGGCCGGATGTCCTGCTGTTCGGCTCCTCCGCCTTCGCCAAGAATGCGCGTGATCCGCGCTTCGTCTCCTGGCACCAGGATTCCGCCTATTACGGGCTGAACCCGCACCAGGAAGTCACCGTCTGGCTCGCCTTGTCGCGCGCCAGCACCGAGAGCGGCTGCATGAAGGTTATCCCGAAGAGCCATCTCGGGCCTGACCTCGTCCACGAGGAGACGTTCGATGCCGACAACCTGCTCGCCCGCGGCCAGAAGGTGACGGTGGATGAGAGCCTTGCCGTCGACATGCCGCTCGAGCCGGGCGAGTTCTCCATGCACCATGAGCGCACGGTGCATGGATCGCCCGCCAACATGTCCGACGACCGGCGCATCGGCATCGCCTTCTTCTACATGCCCGCCCATTGCCGCTCGATGCTGGGGCGCCGTTCCGCCCTGCTCATCGCCGGCGAAGATCGCCACGGCCACTGGGACCAGGACCCCGAGCCGCGTTTCGATCTCGACCCTGAAAGCCTCGCCTTCATGGAGGAGGTCTGGGCGAGCTATCGCGACGACGCGACGACCGTTCAGGCCGCGCGTCTCGCCTGATCCTTTCCTCCGGCCCGGCTCATGCCGCGGCCGGAGTCTCAGCCATCTGGAAGCCGCGTCCGTCTGCCCCCTTTGAAACCGAGAGCGCATTCCATGAAAGCCAGCATCCTTTTCAGCACAGCCCTGTCCCTTCTCTGCGCCGCCCCCGCTTTGGCCGATCCGGTGAAGGTGGGCGTCATCCTGCCCCAGACCGGCGTCGGCGCGGTGCTCGCCAAGCAGATGCAGGCAGCGATCGAACTCGCCGTCGCCCACGAGGGCGGCAAGCTCGGTGGCCAGCAGGTCGAGTTCTTCTGGAGCGACAGCCAGGGCAAGGCGGACGTGGCCAAGCAACTGGCCGACGAGATGGTGAAGTCGAAGCGCGTGGACTTCCTCGTCGGTCCGGTCTTCTCCTCGGAGATGATGGCAGTGCACGGCGGCCTCGCCCGCACCGATGCCTTCGTGATCTCGCCCATTTCGGGACCGGCGCCCATCGCCGGCAAGTCCTGCTCGGTGAACTTCTTCAACGTGTCGTCCCAGAACGACCAGCAGGCCGAGGCGCTCGGCGCCTATCTCGAGAAGCTCGGCGTCAAGCGCGTCTATGTCATGACGGTCAACAACCAGGCCGGCAAGGACATGGTCTCCGGCTTCAAGCGCAACTTCAAGGGCGACCTCGTGGGCGAGGTCTACACCCGCTTCGGACAGGTCGACTTCGCCGCCGAGCTGAGCGCGCTGCGCACCGCCGCGCCGGAAGCGACCTTCATCTTCTACCCCGGCGACATGGGCGTGCAATACGTCAAGCAATACGCCCAGGCGGGCCTTGCGAAGTCGACCCCGCTCTACACCGTGTGGACCGTGGATCAGGCGACGCTGCCCGCGGTGGGCGACGATGCCATCGGCGTGCGCTCGGGCAATGTCTGGAGCGTCGATCTGCCGAATGCCGCCAACGCCCGCTTCGTCTCCGATTTCAAGCAGAAGAACGGAGTCCTGCCCAACGACTACGCCGCCCACGCCTACGATTCCATCCTGCTCGTCTCCAGCGCGGTCAAGGCGGTGGGCGGTGACATGAGCCGGAAGGACGACATCCGAAAGGCGCTGCAGAAAGCCGACTTCGCCTCGAACCGCGGCAAGTTCGCCTTCAACACCAACCACTTTCCCATCGAGGACTACTATGTCCGCGAGGTGGTGAAGGGCGAGGACGGCACCCTCGTCACCAAGACCGTCGAGAAGGTGATGACCGACGCCAAGGACGCCTATTACCAGGAATGCCCGCTGAAGTGATCGCGGATGATCTTGAAGAGAACTCCTGACACAGCGGGAAGGCGGCCATGCAACTCTTGTTCGTCGAGCAACTCCTGAACGGAGTTCAGCTCGGGGTGATCCTGTTCCTGATGGCGGCGGGGCTCACGCTCACCTTCGGCATCATGAATCTGGTGAACCTTGCGCACGGCTCCCTGTTCATGCTCGGCGCCTATCTGGGCGTCACCTTCGCGCTGGTCACGGGCTCATTCATTGCGGGCTTCGTCGCGGCGGGCCTTGCCACCTTCCTCATCGGCCTCGTGCTGGAGCGGCTGGTGATCCGGCATCTCTATGCCCGCAGCCATCTCGACCAGGTGATGTGCACGGTGGGCCTCGTCTATGTGCTCAACGAGGCGACGCGGATGGTGTTCGGGCCGGAGCCGCTGCACGCGCCCCTCCCGGCCTTTCTTGCCGGATCGGTGGAGCTCATTCCCGGCGCGCCCTATCCCGCCTACCGGCTGGCGATGATCGGGGCCGGCCTTGCCATCGCAGGACTGCTCTATGTCCTCATCGGCCGGACGCGGATGGGCATGCTCATCCGCGCCGGCGCCAGCAACCGAGTGATGACGAGCGTGCTGGGGGTCAATATCGGCGCCATCTATGCCGTGGTGTTCGGCATCGGCGCGGCTTTGGCCGGCTTCGCGGGCTATATCGCGGCGCCCATCCTCACGGTCTATCCGGGTATGGGCGACAACGTGCTCATCCTGGCGCTGGTGGTGCTGGTCGTGGGCGGCATGGGATCGGTGAAGGGGGCCTTCGTGGCGGCCCTGCTGGTGGGCGTCATCGACACCATCGGCCGGGCCTATCTGAAGGATCTCATGGCGCTGGTCCTCTCGCCGGTGGCCGCCAACACCGTGGCGCCGGCTCTGGCTTCCATGCTCATCTACATCCTGATGGCGGTGATCCTGTTCTTCCGCCCGCAGGGTCTCATCCCGGCCGCCGGCCTGCGCCGGCCCGAGGCGCCCCCGGAAGCGTCCGAACACGGCCCCTCCGGCCCCGGCGTGCTCGCCCGCTGGCGCGTGCCGGCCATCGGTCTCCTCTGCGGCGCCTTCCTTTTGCTCCCGCTGGTGGCCGGGCTCGCCGACCAGCCGTTCTGGGTGGATATGGGGCTGCGCGTCATCATCTTCGCCATCGCCGCCCTGAGCCTCGATCTCATCCTCGGCCAGACCGGGCTCGTCAGCTTCGGGCACGCGCTCTATCTCGGCATCGGCGCCTACGTGGTGGGCATCCTGGCGGAAGCCGGGGTGGAGAGCGGCTTCGTGCAGTGGCCGCTGGCCATGGGCATCTCGGCGCTGCTGGCCGCGGCGCTGTCGGTGGTGGCGCTGCGCACCTCCGGCACCTTCTTCATCATGATCACCCTCGCCTTCGCGCAGATGATGTTCTACGGCGCCTCCAGCCTCTACGACTATGGCGGCGACGACGGGATGCACCTCGCTGTCCGCAGCACCTTCGGTGGACTGGTGGATCTCTACGATTCCCGGCAGTTCTACTATCTGGCCCTCGCCCTTCTGGTGGTGCTCGCCGGCCTCAACATGCGCCTCGCGCGGGCGCGCTTCGGCACGGTGCTGAAGGGTATCCGCATCAATGAGCGGCGCATGGAGGCGGCAGGCTTTCCCACTTTCCGCTACAAGCTCGCGGCCTGCGTGCTCTCGGCGGCGGTGTGCGGGCTGGCGGGGGCGATGCTCGCCAATGCGGCGGAGTTCGTCGGTCCGCAATACATGGACTGGACCCGCTCGGCCGAGCTGATGATCATGGTCGTGGCCGGCGGCCTCGCGACGCCCTTCGGCGCCATCATCGGCGCGCTCGCCTATCTCGGCATCGAGAAATATCTCTCCGATCTCACCATCCACTGGCGGCTCGGCTTCGGCGCGCTGCTCATCCTCCTCGTCTTCCTCGGCCGGGGCGGGCTCAGCGCCCTGTTCGCGCCGGGTCCGGCAGGGCAGCCTGCGCCTGTTCTCAAGGGATCATTCCGATGGGCAAGACCCTTCTTCAGACCGCGGGCGTGACCCGCAGGTTCGGCGGGCTCAATGCGGTCGATGCGGTGGATTTCGACCTGGCCGCCGGCGAGCTGGTGGCGGTGATCGGCCCCAACGGGGCGGGCAAGACCACTTTCGTCAATCTCCTCTCCGGCGCGCTCCGCCCCGATGCTGGCGCGGTGTTGTTCGAGGGGCGGGACATCTCCCGCCTGCCGATGGATGCCCGTGCCCGGCTCGGGATCGTCCGCTCCTTCCAGATCGCCAGCATCTTTCCCGAGCTGAGCGTCATCGAGAACGTGGCGCTCGCCGCCCAGGCCCACGCCGGCCACAGCTTCCATTTCTGGCGGGAGGTGGCGGACGAGGCGCCGCTGCGCCGCAAGGCGCAGGCGCAACTCGCGGGCCTCGGCCTGTCGGAGTGCGCCGAGCGGCCGGCGTCCCAGCTCTCCCACGGCGAGAAGCGGCTCCTGGAAATCGCCATGGCCCTCGTCGTCGAGCCGCGGGTGCTGCTGCTGGATGAGCCCATGGCCGGGCTCGGCATCGCCGAGGCGCGCCGCATGATCGACTTCATCGCCGGGCTGAAGGGGCGGTTCAGCATTCTTCTGGTCGAGCACGACATGGAGGCGGTCTTCAGCCTCGCCGATCGGGTCTTCGTGCTGGCATCCGGCGCGCGGGTGGCGGATGGGCCGCCGGAAATGGTGCGCGCCGATCCGCGCGTGCAGCTCGCCTATCTCGGCGGCGAAGGGGAGGATCTGTGATGCTGGAGCTGCGGCAGGTAGGAGCGGCCTATGGCTCAAGCCGGGTGCTGTTCGGCGTCGACCTTGCCATCGCCGAGGGCGAGGTGGTGACGCTGCTGGGCCGTAACGGCATGGGCAAGACCACGACGGTGAACACCATCATGGGCCTCGTCTCCCTCACCCAGGGCGACATCAGCTTCCGCGGCACCCGTATTTCCGGATTGCCGGCCTACAAGGTCTCGCGCAACGGTCTCGCGCTGGTGCCGGAGGGCCGGCAGGTGTTCCCCAACCTCACCGTGGAGGAGAATCTCGTCGCCACGGCGGCGAACCGCGGCCGGGCACCATCACCGTGGACGCTGGAGGCGGTCTATGGCCTGTTCCCGGCGCTCGCCTCCCTCGCCCGCCGCAGCGCCGGCCTGCTCTCCGGCGGCGAGCAGCAGATGCTCTCCATCGGCCGCGCACTGATGACCAATCCCCGCCTGCTCATTCTCGACGAGGCGACGGAAGGCCTTGCCCCCCGCATCCGCCGCGAGATCTGGGATGCGCTGGTGCGCATCCGCGAGCGCGGCCAGTCGGTGCTGGTGATCGACAAGAACATCGACATGCTGTGCCGCTTCGCCGACCGGCACCACATCCTGGAGAAGGGACGCATCGTGTGGAGCGGCAGCTCGCAGGAGCTGATGGCCGACGAGGCCCTGCGCATGCGCTTCCTGAGCGCCTGATGCCGTGAGGTGGCCGCCGCCGCGATAGGCCCGGACCGACGCGGCGGCCGGAGGGCGTCGACTGTCGGTCAGCGGCTCGACTTCACGCCTTGGACTGGATCGGGATGCCTGTCGATCCGCATCTGGAAAGCGAAACAGGTGGGCGAGCAGAAGCCGTTGTCGCGGGCGATGGCCGCGACAACGGGAATGTTGGCGGCTGGGCTTGGCGCATGAAATCCTCGCGGCAGAAGCGGCCCGGCATTCGTTGGAATTTTCAGCGCGCAACCCGCGCTGCGCGACGGCGCGATTCGCGCGACGAGACGAGTGGTTGGTACTATAAGTAGACGATAATCCGATGCATGGAGTCTGCGTCCAGATGCCGAACGAAAAGCGTGCGGGCCCTGGATCGAATGCGAAGGCCGCATCGCGGAACCGTGCCGTGCTTCAGCTGTTTGAACGCAACTGCTCGGTGGGACGCACGATCTCGATCATGTCGGATGCGTGGAGCTTCCTGGTTATCCGCGAAGCGTTCTTCGGCGCGCGCCGCTTCGAGGAGTTCCGCACCGCGCTCGGGCTGCCCCGCGGCACCCTGGCGGAACGGCTCAAGCGCCTCACGGTGCGGGGAATTTTTCGGCAGGTCAGCTATTCGGCCAGTTCCAGCCGGGCGGAGTATCACCTCACCCGTTGCGGGATGGAGCTTTATCCGAGCTTCGTCGCGCTCATCCGGTTCGGCGACCGCTGGCTGTCGGGTCCGGAGGGGCCGCCGCTCAAGCTCATCCACGCCACCTGCGGGCAGGAATGCGAACCCTATGTGGCGTGTTCCCACTGCCTCGGCGAGGTGAAGGCGAACCGCGTGCGCTACCGCGACGGGCCCGGCGCCGGCCGCACCCCCGTGGAACCTGCGAAACGGGCGCGGCGCACCGCAGAATCCGCGAGCTTCTCGCGTGGGCGCCCGAGCTCGGTGTCGCGCTCGCTGGAGATCATCGGCGACCGCTGGAGCTTTCTCATCCTGCGCGAGGCGTTCTTCGGCGTGCGGCGCTTCGACCGGATGCAGACCGAGCTGCGGATCGCGCCCAACATCCTCACCGAGCGGCTCGGCCGGCTCGTGGCGCGCGGGGTCTTCGATCGGGTCAAGTATCAGGATCTGCCCGAACGCTACGAATATCGGCTGACCGAAATGGGCAAGGACCTCTACGGCGCATTCATCACCATGGGCGCCTGGGGCGACCGCTGGCTGTCCTCCGGCGATCCGCCTCTGATCCTGACGCATCTCGACTGCGGCCACGATTTTTCCGCCGTTGTCGTCTGCGACAAGTGCCGCAAGCCGATCGAGGCGCCGGACATGCGCTACCGCCTCAATTACGATCCTGCGCGGTATGGCGCCCCGCAGGCCGGCGACCGGATGGTTGCTGTTCTGGTGCCGGGCGAGGATGCGCCGGCGCAGGACGTGGCCCGGCCGGAGAAGCAGGCGGCCCCGCGCCGGGGCCGCCCGGCGCGCGCTACTTCTTGACCAGCGGGCACTGGCTCTGGGACAGCGGGCGGAACGCCTGCTCGCCCGGGATGACCTGCACCAGCTTGTAATAGTCCCACGGGCCCTTCGATTCCGACGGGCTCTTCACCTGATAGACGTACATGTCGTGGATGAACCGGCCGTCCGCGCGGATGTAGCCGTTCTTGGCGAAGAAGTCGTTGACCTTCATCTCGCGCATCTTGGCCATGACGGCCTGCGCTTCGTCGGTCCCCGCCGCCTCGACGGCCTTCAGATAGTGCATGGTGGAGGAGTAGTCGCCCGCGTCGCCCATGTGCGGCTTGCGGCCCATGCGCGCCTCGAAGCGCTTGGAGAAGGCGCGGGTCTCGTCGTCCCGATCCCAGTAGAAGGCATTGGTGAGCACAAGCCCCTGGGCATTCTCAAGGCCCATGGAATGGATGTCGGTGATCCACACCAGAAGTCCGGCGAGGGACTGCTTGCCGGACTGCGTCAGCCCGAAATCATGCGCGGCCTTCACGGCGTTGATGAAGACGGTGCCGGAGCCGGCAACCGCGATCACGTCCGCTCCCGATCCCTGCGCCTGAAGCATGAAGGAGCCGTGATCGAGCGTATTGATGGGGTAGCGGACCGAGCCCACCACGTTGCCGCCGCCGGCCTTCACCACCGATGCGGTGTCGGCTTCCAGGGCGTGGCCGAAGGCGTAGTCCGCGGTCAGGAAGAACCAGTTCTTCTTGCCCTGCTTGATGAGCGCATTGCCGGTGCCGACGGCCAGAGCGTAGGTGTCATAGGCATAATGGATCGAGTTCGGCGTGCACATGTCGCCGGTGAGGCGCGAGGAGCCCGAGCCGTTGATGATGGCGATGCCGTTCTTCTCCTTCGCCACCCCGGCGACGCCGATGGCCACGGCCGAATTGATGAGGTTGGCGATCATGTCGACCTTGTCGACGTCGAACCATTCCTTCGCCTTGGCGATGGCGACTTCGGTCTTGTTCTGGTGGTCGGCGACGATGACCTCGATGGGTTTGCCGAGGACCTTCCCGCCGAAGTCCTCGACGGCCATCTTCACCGCCGTGACGGATCCCTCGCCCGCTTCGTGGGAGAACTGCCCCGACATGTCGGTGAGAACACCGATCTTCACCACGTCGTTGGAAATCTTGCCGGCGGCTGGCGGAGCCGCGGGGCTCTGGGCATAGGCCGGCAGCGACATGGCAAGCGCGGCGCAAATCGTCGCCACGTGTGCGATCCTGGACATCCGTCTTCCTCCTGCATGATCCGGCGCGCCTTTCCGGCTTAGCGTCCGGCTGGTCTGTCCCTGCGCCGACCGATGTCTTTCATAAATGGACGTTTGAATTGCCGCGTCTCGGTCACCCTATCCTGCAATGCAGTATGGATTGGTGCTTGCTGCAGGAAATGCTGTCGAAGGCCGGGCAGTTGGTCCCGTGTCGGTCGGTGCGGCATTGACAACAGCACTTTCAGTCTATTAATGCAAGTTACGAATTGATCAGCGGAACCGATCACCGCGATCGCCATCGGGCGGCCTGGAGCGGCGGGCAAAAGCCGCAGGTGCCTGCCCGCGGGCAGTCCTTGGAGGGAGGCGTCAGGTGAGCGCGCGCACAACGCCGGACCGGCGGCAGGACTACCGACACTTTCGGGAAATCGCGACGCGGTGGATGGACAATGACGTCTACCAGCACGTGAACAACGTGGTTTACTACTCGTTCTTCGATACGGCTGTCGGCCATTACCTGATCGAGACGGGCGTGCTGGATGTCCAGGCAAGCCCTGTCATCGGGCTCGTGGTGGAGACGCGCTGCCAGTATTTCTCATCCCTGTCGTTTCCCTCGATGGTGCATGCGGGCCTGCGCGTCGGGCGTCTCGGCACCACCAGCGTGCGATACGAGATCGGCATCTTCCGCGATGCGGACGAGGTCGCGGCCGCGCAGGGGCATTTCATCCACGTCTATGTGGACCGCGCCACCAACCGGCCTGTTCCACTCCCGGACAAGCTGCGCCAAGTTCTTGCGCCCCTCGTCGTCGACGAGGCGGGCACCGGGGCCAAGGAGGGCTGAATGGCGGATATCGAAGTCGCTGTCGAGGACCACATCGCGACTGTCACGCTCAATCGTCCGGCGCAGCGCAATGCCATGACGCTTGCCATGTGGCGGGACGTGGCGCGGATATTTTCCGAGCTTGGCGCGGACCGTGACGTGCGGGCGATCCTGCTCGCAGGGGCTGGCGCGGATTTCAGCGTCGGCGCCGACATTTCCGAATTTCCGGTGGTGCGCCATACGCTTGAGCAGAGCGTGGACTACGAGGTCGCGGTGGATGCGTCGTCCGACGCCATCGCCGGGGCGGGCAAGCCGACCATCGCCGTGGTCTCCGGCTATTGTCTCGGCGGCGGCTGCCACCTCTCCATGGCCTGCGATTTCCGCATCGCCGCGCCGACCGCCATTTTCGGTGTTCCGGCGGCGAAGCTGTCCATCGTCTACGGCGTGCGCAGCACCCAGCGCCTGCTGTCCCTCGTCGGGCTCACGCAGGCGAAGCGCATTCTCTACACGGCGGATCGCATCCCCGCCGGGGAGGCCCTGCGCATCGGCTTCGCGGACGAGATGGCCGACGACCCGATGGCTGCGGCCCGGACCCTCGCCGGACGCATCGCGGCCAATGCACCGCTCTCTGTGAGCGGGGCGAAGTTCATCCTCGATGGCCTCGCCATGGGACACGGCGCGCTCGATCTCGATGCCGCCCAGGCGCGCATCGACGGCGCGTCCCGCAGCTTCGACTATCAGGAGGGGCGCAACGCCTTCGCCGAGAAGCGCCCGCCGCGCTTCGAGGGGCGGTGAGCGGTCCCGCACGGGAGGAACAGCCATGAAGATGCACGTGCTTTCGGGCGGCCGCCTCCGGATGAAGCGGCATATCTACCAGCCCGACGCCGACCGCAGCGAGAGCATCGAGCTGCCGGTTGCCTCCATCCTGCTGCGCCACGCTCAGGGCAACGTCCTGTTCGACACGGGCTGCCACCCCTCCGTGGTGGAGGACGCCGAGGCCCGCTGGGGCGGGATGGCGCGGGCCATGACGCCGATCATGGGGCGCGAGGACAATGTGGTCTCCCAGCTCTCCTGCGTGGGGCTTGGGGCGGATGACATCGACGTGGTGGTGTGCTCGCACTTCCATCCCGACCATTGCGGCTGCAACGGCTTTTTCCGCAAGGCGACGGTCATCGTCCACGCGGCGGAACTCGCCGCAGCGAAGGCGGACAATGCCGCTTCCGCGGGCTATCTCCCGGTGGAGTGGGATCAGGGCAATCCGCTTGAGCTGATCGAGGGGGAGAAGGATCTGTTCGGTGATGGACGCATCACCCTCATCCCGTTTCCCGGCCACACGCCGGGCCTCACCGGCGCGCTCGTCACGCTGGACCGCGACGGCCCCTTCCTGCTCGCCTCGGACGCGGTGAGCGTGCGCACCAGCCTCCACCCCGGCGTGGTGCCGAAGAACACCTGGAACGTCGATCTGCACAACCGCTCCATCGCGGAAATCCGCAGGATCGAGGCGGGCGGCGCCACCGTCCTGTGCGGCCATGACGACGCCCAGTGGCAGACCCTGCGGAAGGGGGCGGACGCCTACGAGTGAGGCGCGGGCCCGTTTCCATCCATCATCTCACGCAAGGCGGATTTTCCATGGATCTCAATCTGAAGGGCAAGGTTGCGCTGGTCACCGGCGGGGCGCGCGATGTGGGGCGCGAGATCTCGCTCGCCCTCGCTGCGGAGGGGGCGACCGTCGCGCTGAACTATCGCAATTCGGCGGAAGAGGCGCAGGCGGTCGTGGACGAAATCCGCGCGCTTGGCGGTGAGGCCAAGGCCTACAAGGCGGACGTCGCCGATTTCGCCGCCGTCAGGGCGATGGTCGAGGCCATCGTCTCCGACTTCGGCGGCCTGAATATCGTGGTCAACAATGCCGGCCTCGCCATCCGGCAGAAATTCACCGACTCCACCGAGAAGGAGTGGAAGGCGCAGATTGACACCTGCCTCTATGGCGCCATCCATCTCGCCCACGCGGCCGTGCCGCATCTGGAAAAGGCAGGCGACGGGCGCCTCATCGCCATCGTCGGCGACTCCTCGCGCGTCGGCGAATCCGGCCTCGCCATCGTTGCTGCGGCGCGGGCGGGCACCATCGCCCTCATGAAGTCGCTGGCACGGGAGCTGGGCCGCAGCGGCGTGACGGCCAACACCGTGTCCCTTGGTCTGGTCGAGACCGCCCATGACCGCTCGTGGGTGGAAGCCAACCGCGACAAGCTCACCAAATTCTATCCGCTGCGGCGTCTCGGCCAGCCGGAGGACATCGCACCCACAGTTGCCCTGCTCGCCTCGCCGAAGGGCTCGTGGATCACCGGGCAGGTGATCTCCATCTCCGGCGGCTTCTGCATGGTGTGAGGACAGCCGCGCACAAGAACGCGGTGATCAATGGGGAGGAACGGATGCTCAAGGCGGATCTGATCGCTCCGGTACCGGAGCTGTTGCGGCGGCATGCGACGGAGCGCGGCGCGAAAGTCGCGTTCCGCGATGCGCGGCGAGCCGTCACCTATGCCGAGCTGGAGCGGCGCACGGCGAACCTCGCCGGGCATCTCGCCGGGCTCGGCGTCGGGGCCGGCGACCGGGTGGCGATCCTGCTGCCGAACTGCGTCTCCTGGGTAGAGGCCTGCCTTGCCATCGTCCGGGCCGGGGCCGTCGCGGTGCCCATCAGCGCCGATGCGGCGCCGGGCGAAGTCTCCTACCGCCTGTCCGATGCCGCATGCCGGATCGTCATCACCAACGCCGCCCGCGCGGAGATGGTGGAGGGATTGCGCGCCGAGGCGCCCAGCGTCGCCGGCCTGCTATTGGTGGACGCCCCCGCCGGCGATCTGCGCAGTTTCGAGGCGCTGGCGGAGCTGCCGCCCGCCACGCCTGCCCGCGATCCCGCGGATATCGATGCGGCGTCCTTCATCATCTACACGTCCGGGACCACTGGACGTGCCAAGGGTGTGCTGCTCACCTGCCGCAGCATGCTGTGGGTGACGGCGGCATGCTGGAGCCCCGTGGTCGGTCTCGGCAGCGAGGACAATGTGCTCTCGCCGCTGCCCCTGTTCCATTCCTACGCGCTCAACTTCTCGGTTCTGTCCATCCTCGCCACTGGCGCGAGCGAATACATCCTGGAGAAATATTCGACGCGCGAGGTCATGCGGCTGCTGGAGACCGGAGAATTCACCGTCTTCCCCGGCGTGCCCACCATGTTCCATTATCTGATGGAGGCGGCGCAGGCGGAGGGACGCAACACCCTGCCGGGTCTGCGCGTGTGTGTCTCGGCAGGGGCGATCATGCCGGCGACGCTGAACGCGGCGTTCGAAGGGGCCTTCGGCGTGCCTCTGCTGGATGGCTACGGCATCACCGAAACCTCCACCATGGTGACGATGAACGCCGCCTCGTCCTCGCGCGTCATGGGATCGTGCGGTCTCCCCCTGCCGGGCGTGGCGCTGCGCATCGTCGATCCGGCCAGCCTGCGCGACCTCGATGCGGAACAGGAGGGCGAACTGATCGTGCGGGGGCCGAACGTGATGCTCGGCTATCACAACAAGCCAGAAGAGACGGACAAGGCGCTGCGCAACAGCTGGTACCACACCGGCGATCTTGCCCGCGCCGACCGCAACGGCTTCGTCACCATCACTGGCCGGCTCAAGGAACTGATCATCCGCGGCGGGCAAAACATCGCCCCGGCGGAGATCGAGGAGGTGGTGCTGCTGTTCTCCAGCGTGCTCGACTGCGCGGTCGCGGGCGTGCCCCATCCGCAGCTCGGGGAGGTGCCGGCGCTGTACGTGGTTCCGCGCGACGGCAGCTTCGACGCCGATCTGCTGCTCGACCACTGCCGGCATCACCTCTCGTCCTATAAGGTGCCCCATGTGGTGCATGAGGTGGACGAGATTCCGCGCACCGGCTCCGGCAAGATCATCCGCTTCCGGCTGAAGGAGATGGTGCTGCCGTTGCCCTGAACAGGCGGCATCAGAGACTTCCGCGGAGAGATGGGCGCCGGATCCTCAGGATTCGGCGCCCGATCCGTTTCTGTCCATCGTCGCCGGAGCCTGCGTCAGCGGGATGTCGAACTACGCGCGGCTTGCACCAGCCGGAAGAGCCGATCTGGCGTCACTGGCAGCGTGTCGATCTCGATGCCGAGCGGCGCCAGCGCGTCCGATACCGCATTGGCGATGGCCGCCGGGGCGCCGATGGTGCCGCCCTCTCCCATGCCACGGAACCCGCCGATGTTGTTCGGCAGCTCCGCCTCCACATGGAGGATCTCGATCTCAGGCATGGTGGTGGCGATGGGCACGAGATAGTCGGCGAGGCTCGCGGTCAGCAGTTGGCCTCCCTCATCGTGAACCACTTCCTCCAGCAGGGCGGCGCCGATGCCCTGAGCGACGGCGCCGTGCACCTGCCCGTCGACGATGAGCGGATTGATGATGCGCCCGCAATCCTCCGCCACCGCAAAGCGCTTCACCGTCACCGCAAAGGTCGCGGGATCAATCTCCACCATGGCGAGATGGGTGGAGGCGCAGGCCGTGCCGAGATAGGGGTCGTAGGTCTCGGAAGCGACGAGATCCTCCCGCTGCGCGTGGGGAATGCGGCCCATCTGCGCATAGACCGCGTGGGCAACCTCTCGAAACGTCATTGTCGCATTGGAGGAGCGGGCGCGGATGACGCCGCCTCCGGCCTCAAGGTCGTCCACCGGAACGTCCATGAGGAAGGCGGCGGCCTTCAGCACCTTCGCCTTCACCACACGCGCGGTCTTGGTGGCGGCGCCGCCGCCGAGCACCGCCGAACGGCTGGCATAGGTGCCCGTGCCCATGGGCACGAGGGCGCTGTCGCCGTGCTGGATCTCGATGTCCTCCATGCGGCAGCCAAGCTCGTCGGCGACCACCTGGGCGAGCGTCGTTTCCAGCCCCTGGCCGTGCGAGGAGATGCCGAAGGCGGCCGTCACGGCACCGGTGGCATCGATGCGGATGGAGGCGGTCTCCGTGCCGGTGTTGATGGGCATCCCCGGCGCGACGGCGATGCGCGAGCCGATGCCCGTCAGCTCGGCATAGCTCGCGAGCCCGATGCCCACCCATCGCCCCTCGGCCCGGGCCGCGTCGCGCTGGCGCAGGAGGGCAGGGTAGTCCACCAGCTCGCAAACGCCCTGAAGGCATTCCTGGAAGGCGGAGCGGTCCCAGATGATGCCGGAGCCGGTGCGGTAGGGAAACTCCTCGGCCGTCACCAGGTTGCGACGGCGGATTTCAGCGGGGTCCATGCCGAGCTTGCGGGCCGCCATGTCCATCAGCCGTTCCATGGCGAAGGCGGAGGAGGGGCGGCCCACGCCGCGATAGGGACCGGTGGGTGGCTTGGGGGTGAGCACGCCGCGCACCCGGCCGCGATAATGCTCCATGCGGTAGGGGCCGGGCAGGAAGCTCACCACCTGCACGGGTTCCAGCGCGCCGGTCCATGGGTAGATGGAATAGGCACCGATATCGCCGATCACGTCCGCCCGGAGGCCGAGCAGGCGCCCGTCCGCATCCACCGCCAGCTCCGCCTCGATGGTTTCATCGAAGGCCTGGCTCATGGCGGTGAGGTCTTCCATGCGGTCGGCGACGAACTTCACCGGCCGCTCCAGCTTGCGCGCGAGCACGCAGACCAGCATCTCCTCGTGGTTCAGCGAGCCCTTGCCGCCGAAGCTGCCACCCACGTCGGGCGCCACCACCCGCACCCGGTTGCCGGGAAGGTCGAGGCAGGCGCCGAGCACGTCGCAGATGATGCCGGGGATGTTGGTAGAGGAATGCAGCGTCAGCGCCTGCCGCCGCCGATCCCACTCGGCGAGGTAGGAGCGGGTTTCCATGGGCATGGGCGTCTTGCGCGTCATGCGGAAGCGCCCCTTCACCACCACTGCCGCCGCGGCGATGGCTGCATCCACGTCGCCGCGGGCGAAGGTGCGGGAGATGATGACGTTGGTGCCGGCCTCGTCATGCAGAAGCGGGGCATCGTCCATCGCTGCGTCGTCTTTTGAGACGGCGACGGGCAGCGGCTCGTAGTCGATGGAGATCAGCTCCAGCGCGTCCTCGGCGGCGTAGCGGCTTTCGGCGACCACCGCGACCACGGGCTCGCCCACATAGCGCACCTTGCTCTCGGCGAGGGGGCGGAAGGGCGTCGCGTAATAGCCCTTCATGCGGGAGGAGGGGATGGCCGGCTTGAAGTCGGAGACGATATCCCCGGCATCGAAGATCGCGACCACGCCCGGCACCGCGAAGGCCTCCCCGACATCGATGGACCGGATGCGCGCATGGGGCTGGTCGCTGCGCAGGACCGCCACATGCAGAAGGCCCTGCGGGGCCATGTCGTCCACATAGCGACCCGAGCCGGTCAGCAGGCGCGGGTCCTCGGTGCGCTTGATGCGCTGGCCGACCAGCCTGGGGCGCATCTCCACGGAAGCGTCGAAGGCGGTCATGTCAGCGGCCCCCGTTCGCGCGCCAGCTCGCGCACCGCATCCACGATGTGCTGATAGCCCGTGCAGCGGCAGATGTTGCCGGAGAGCGCCTCGCGGATCGCGTCGTCGGTCTCCAGCGGGTGGTGGCGCAGCATGTCGGTGATGGTCATCAGGAAGCCCGGCGTGCAGAAGCCGCACTGGAGGCCGTGGTGCTCGCGGAAGGCCTGCTGGACGCGGCCGAGATCGCTCATCCGGCCGAGCCCTTCCACCGTCTCGATGGTCGCGCCGTCCGCCTGAATGGCGAGGGTGAGGCAGGAGCGGGCGCTGCGCCCGTCCAGAAGAATGGTGCAGGCGCCGCACACGCCGTGTTCGCAGCCCACGTGCGTGCCTGTCAGGCCGAGCCCGTGGCGCAGGAAATCGCTCAGCAACAGCCGCGCGTCCACCGCGCGGGTATAGGTGAGCCCGTTGATGGTGAGCGTGATGGTGGCTTGGTCCTGCATCACGCCGCCCCGCCGGCGGTTTCGCTCGCCCGTTGCCAGGCGTCGGCGAGCGCGCGCCGTGCGAGGGCGCCCGCGAGGTGGCGGCGATAGTCGGCGGAGGCATTGAGATCGGAGTTCGGCTGGATGGCCGCCTGGAGCAGCGCTGCGGCCTCATCGAAGGCCGCAGGGGTGCCCTCGCGCCCCTCCAGAGCCGCTTCCACGTCTGCGAACCGCAAGGCGGTGTCCGCGATGCCCATCATGGCGATGCGCACGTTCCGCATCCGTCCATCCGCCCGCGCCATGAGCACGGCGACGGCTGCCAGCGCATAGTCGCCGTGGCGGCGCGAAAACTCCTCGAATGCCCAGCCCGTGCCGTCCTCGGGAATGGCCAGATCGACGGCCACGACCATCTCGTCCGGCTCCAATGCGGTGGAGAGGGAGCCGACCAGAAAGTCCCGTGCCGTCATGGTCCGGTCGCCGCGCGGGCAAGCGATATGGACCGTGCCGTCGAGCAGCAGCGTCATCATGGGCATCTCGGCAGCGGGGTCCGAGTGGCACACGCTGCCGCAGAAGGTGCCGCGGTTGCGGACGGTGAGGTGCGCCACATGCTTCACGGCGGCGTGGAGCACCGGGATGTGCCGCGCCACCAGCCCGTCCTCCGCCGTCATGCGGTGGCGCACCAGCGCGCCGAGGCGCAACACGCCGGCCTCATGCGTGATGCGGTCCAGGCCGGGGATGCGGTTGATGTCCACGAGGACTGACGGCTTCACGAGGCGAAAATTCATCATGGGCATGAGGCTCTGCCCGCCGGCGAGCACCTTCCCGTCGCCGCCCGCGCCCGCAAGCGCCTCCAGCGCGTGGGCGATGCTCTCGGCGCGAACATAATCGAACCGGGCGGGCTTCATCGGCGCATTTCCGGCATGTCTGGTTCCGTTCCCTAGTGACTTGCATTATTAGACTATGTTAATCGGTGTCAAGCTGCCCGGGCCAGAGGCGGCATGCGCGATTGAAGGACGTAAGGGAGCGCCACGCCATGAAGATCAAAGCCGCCGTCCTGCGCAGCATGGGCGCGCCGATGCCCTACGCGCAAAGCCAGCCGCTCCATATCGAGGAGGTGGAACTCGATCGACCCGGCCGGGACGAGGTGCTGGTGAAGATCGCGGCGGCGGGCCTGTGCCACTCGGATCTTTCCGTCATCAACGGCAGCCGGCCGCGGCCCATGCCGATGGCCATCGGCCACGAGGCCGCTGGCGTGGTGATCGAAGCCGGCGACGGGGTGGACGACCTGAAGCCCGGCGACCACGTGGTCATGGTGTTCATGCCCAGCTGCGGCCATTGCCAGCCCTGCTCGCAGGGCCGCCCGGCCCTGTGCGAGCCGGGCGCGGTGGCCAACGGCAAGGGAGAGCTGCTGACCGGAGCGATCCGGCTACACGAGGGCGAGGAGACCATCCATCATCATCTGGGATGCTCCGCCTTTGCCGACCATGCGGTCGTGTCGCGCCGCTCATTGGTCCGAATAGACAAGGATATCCCGCTCGACGTCGCGGCGCTGTTCGGCTGCGCGGTGCTGACGGGGGTCGGCGCCGTGGTGAACACGGCCCGTGTGCAGGCGGGCGAGACTGTGGCTGTGGTCGGTCTTGGGGGCGTGGGTCTCGCTGCCGTCCTCGGGGCTCTGGCGGCGGGCGCCGCGCGGGTGGTCGCGGTGGACCTGTCGCCGGAAAAGCTGCAGCTCGCCAAAGACCTTGGCGCCACCGGCGTCGTGGACGCACGTGCCCCCGATGCTATCGAGCAGGTGCGGGCGCTCACGGGCGGCGGCGCGGATTTCGTGTTCGAGTTCGCCGGCTCCGCGCGGGCGCTTGAGAATGCCTACAAGATGACAAAGCGCGGCGGCACCACCGTCACCGCCGGCCTGCCACCGCCCGATGCCGTGCTGCCGGTGAACATCGTCAGCCTCGTCGCGGAAGAGCGCACGGTGAAGGGCAGCTATATCGGCACCTGTGTGCCGGTGCGCGACGTGCCGCGCTACGTCGAGCTCTACAAGGCCGGCCGCCTGCCCGTGGACCGCCTGATGAGCGGGCGCATCCCGCTTGAGGACATCAACGAAGGCTTCGACCGGCTGCACGACGGCTCCGTCGTGCGGCTCGTTGTGGACTTCCAGGGCTGAGAGAACGCAATGACCGACAAGCATTCCGCCACCCTGCTCGGCCTCGCGGACTGCCTCGGCGGCATCGACGCCCCGGCCTGAAGGGGAAGGGAGACACGCACATGGACATGAGCGGCGAACAGTTGATCCCGGCCCTGCGCGAGGTGGTCTGGCAGGCGCTCAACGATCCGGAAATCCTCAAGCTCTGCATTCCGGGCTGCCAGGAGCTGGTGAAAAGCTCTGATACGCAGATGAGCGCCAAGGTGGTGCTCAAGGTGGGGCCGGTCAGCGCCCGTTTCGAGGGGGCCGTGACCCTCTCGGACCTCGATCCGCCCAACGGCTATCGCATCAGCGGCGAAGGGCAGGGCGGCATGGCCGGCTTCGCCAAGGGCGAGGCGAGGGTCACGCTTGAGGCGGCCGGGGCGGACACCATCCTGCGATACGAGGTCAATGCGCAGGTGGGCGGAAAGCTGGCCCAGCTCGGCGCCCGCCTCATCGACGCGACCGCGAAGCAGATGTCGGGCGCCTTCTTCAAGCGCTTCGCGCAGGAGATCATCGCGCGCCGGCCTCTCGGGCAAGGGGATGAGCCGGCATCGGCTGCCATGCCTCCGCCGCCACTCAGCCCCGCCGCTCCTGTCGTGCATTCGCTTGGCGCACCTTCACCCGCGGCGCCTCGGCCCCATGCCATGTCCGCCGGAATGCGCCTCGCCGGGCTCGGTATCTTCGCGGCCGCGCTCGTCGCTTCCGCCTATTTCCTTTCAGGGGCTGGGGCGGGGGAGCACGGCGGTCGAACGGGAGTCTCTCCCGATTTTTCGGCGGCGGTGATCCTCATCCTGACGGCAGGCTTGGGATACCTTCTTGGTCGCCTGCAAGGCGTTGTGACGACAGTGGTCACGATCAGGCATGAGGCAAGTTAGACCAGGGCCGACGCGGGGGCCGAATGCGGCGCTGGGCCGGGTGAGGCGGGGCCGGGGATGAAGGCGCCGAACGCATCGGCACGGCTCATCGTCCGCAGCCGCAGCCGGGAAAATGCAGTTTCGCCCGCTCCCGCGTCAGGGTGCGCCGACCGCCCTTGAAGGCCGCGAGAACAGGCGACAGCTCGGCTACTGCATCGCGCGGGGAGGGGCTGTCGATGATGACGAAATCCGCCGCCTTGCCGACCTCCAGCCCGTAGTCGGGAAGGTTCATGAGGCGGGCGGAGCGGCTCGTCACCATGTGGAAGCATTCGGTCATGTCGTGGGCCGAGCCCACGTGGCAGATGTTGGCGTTGAGGTTCGCCATCCGCAATTGCGAGCAGTCGCCGAACGGGGTGAAGGGGTTCAGCACATTGTTGGTGGAGAGCGAGCAGTTCACCCCCTGCTGCAGCAGCAGGTGCGCCGGGGTGACGCCGCGCGTCTTGGCGAAGGTGCGATCCCGGCCCATCAGGAACAGATCGGTGGAGGGCAGCACCGTGAGCGCGACGCCGGCATCGCGCATGCGCGTGGCGATCTCCACCAGCCGCTCCGGTTCCACGTAGGCGAGCTTGGTGACATGGCCGATGGCCACCCGCCCGCCCCAGCCGAAGCGTTCGGTGAGTGTGCAGACGTATTCGAGATCGAGCGCCGTGGGATCAGCGCCGAAATCCAGATGCATGTCGATGTCCACGTCGAAGTCGCGGGCCATCTGGAACACCCGGTCGATCTGTCCATGCGGGTCGGTGTCCGTATAGGGTGCCGCGCCCACCGCCTTCGCCCCGCGTTGCAGCGCCTCCACCATCAGCTCTGCGGTGCCCGGATTGTTGGTGAGGCCCTCCTGCGGGAACACGCAGACCTCGATGTCGATGGCCCAGCGATAATCCGCCACCAGCTGCATCACCCCCTCGAAGCCGCGCAGGCCGATGCCGGGGTCCACCTCCAGGTGGGTGCGCATGTGGGTGGTGCCCTGGGATATGGCTTTCTCGATGGTGCGCCGGCCTCGGGCGTACACATCCTCCGGAGTGAAGTCCTTCTTGGCGCGGGCGACCTCGGCGATGGCCTCCTCTAGATCGCCTCGCCGGGAAGAGCAGCGATCGAGGATGCAGGACTTGTCGAGGTGGATGTGGGTTTCCACGAAGCCGGGGGCGACGAGGCATCCTCCGGCATCCACCACCTCGGCGTCAGCCGTGATCTCGGGCGCGATGGCTTCGATCCGGCCGGCGGTGATGGCGATATCGACGATATGGTCCGGCGCGTCCGGCAGGCGGGCGTTCTTGACGATCAGGTCCATGGGGGGCCTCGACGGCTGGCAGGGGTTGATTTCCGCGATTTCACTTCACGCTGGCGCGGGCCTTCTCGCCCTTGAGCTTGGCGCGCCAGGTTCCGGCTTCGACCATTTCGGCGATGACATTGGCCATCACCTTGGCCACCGCCTCGGAGCCGCGCGGGTTCATGCTGCGCTGGGAGACGACGACGGACAGCCGCCAGGACGGCGTCGGATCGAGGATGGGGACGGCGACCATCTCGCCGCGTGCCATCTCGTCCATGAAGGCGAAATGCGGCATCACCCCCAGCGCTCGGCCGGAGCGCACCAGACGGGCGATGGTGGGCAGGCTGTCGCAGGCCGTGGCGATGGGTTCCACGTCGTTGCGGGCGGCGAACTGCTCGATCACCGTGCGCATCACGTTGGGCGCGCCGGGCAGCACGATGGGCCACGCGAACATGTCGCGGAACGCGATGGCGCCTTTGGCCGCCAGAGGGTGATCGGGCGCTGTGAACAGCATGAGGTCCTCGACCATCATCTCGGTCCATGCCACATGCTCGAACGCCTTGTGGTCGTACAGCAGGGCCACGTCCAGCCGGCCGGCCTGGAGGAGATCGTCGAGATAGCCGGTCATGGCCTCCACCACGTGGAGGGCGATCTTGGGCTGCTGTTCGGCCATCGCCGAGATCAGCGGCAGTCCGAGGCCGCGGCAGGCAGAGGTGGGCAGCCCCACCGACACCCGTCCCGATGGATTGAGCGACGTGGAGCGAACCTGGTCCTTCACCCGGTCCACCTCCTCAAGGATGCGGCGGGCATGGTCGTAGAATTGCTGTCCAAGCTCGGAGGGCGTGACACCGCGCGCATGGCGCATGAGCAGTTCGACCCCCAGCTCTTCCTCCAGATTCTTCATCTGCTGGCTCAGCGAGGGCTGAGCAATGCGCAAAATCTCTGCCGCACGCGAGAAGTTCCCGCTCTCTGCAATCTGGACGAAGTATTTGAGCTGACGAAGGTCCATGGCTCACCTTTGCATTATCTGAAATGGCATTGCCTAAAGGCGATTGTCAAATTGCATGATATATAGCCATATGCACAAACTATTGGCGATAAAGTGGAATAAACCGATAATAATCAATGATTTGATGCTGTCGTTTTGGGTTTGATGCAGCCTATTAAAACATCCTATAGGCTCTTCCTATATATACGATCGGAAAATAATCTTTGTCCTGAGGCGGCGCCTATATCAGCCTCATCTCGCAGATGATTTTCGGGCGGTCATGCCCGGCGCGTCCTGTACACGGCAGGAGAAACAGACATGCCTCCACAGAGCATTTTGCGCGGCCAGCTCCTGGCTGCGACGGTGGCGCTCGGCCTTTGCACCGGCCACTCGGCCACGGCGCTGGCCGATCAGGAACCCTGTATCGGCAATTCCGCCGCCGTCACCGGCCCGGCCGCCTTTTCGGGCCTCGCCATCAAGATGGGCGCCGAGATCGCCATCGACGAGATCAACGCGGCCGGTGGCGTGCTCGGCAAGAAGCTGCGGCTGGTGCAGTATGACGATGCCGGCGCCCCGCCGCGCGGCGTCGACAACACCCGTCGCATCGCGCTGGCGGACAAGTGCATCGCCGTGCTCGGTGGCTTCCATTCCACCGTCGCTCTGGCGCAGGTGGACCCGATCCACGAGATCGGCATTCCCTACATGGGCGTGTGGGCGGCCAACACCAAGGCCATCGAGAACGGGCGCGATCCCAACTTCATGTTCCGCGTCTCCGCCAAGGACAAGTGGGTCGCCCGCTTCCTGGTGGACGAGGCGCTGAAGGCGTCGAAGACTGGCAAGGTGGCGTTCTTCTACGAGAACACCGGCTGGGGCAACGGCGCCTTGCCGGACGTGAAGGCCGCGCTTGCCGCCAAGGGCAAGGAGCTGGTCGTCGCCGAGACCTTCAACTGGAACGACCAGGATATGTCGCCTCAGGTCATCCGCGCCCGCGACGCCGGGGCGGACGTGGTCATCGTGTGGTCCCTCGACCGCGAGGCCAACCAGATCCTGCGGTCCATGGACAAGGCGAGCTGGAAGCCGGCCATCATCGGCGCCTGGGGCATCTCCGGCAATCTCGGCGAGCTGGCCGGGCCTCTCGCCAACGGCGTGCGGGTGATGCAGACCTACTCCTTCCTCACCCCGCAGAGCGAGGCCGGCAAGAAGCTGCTTGCCGCCGTCGAGGCCAAGACCGGCATCAAGGACCCCAAGGACATCAAGGCGCCCTCCGGCATCGCGAATTCCTATGACGCGGTCTACGTGCTGGCCGACGCCATCAAGATCGCCGGCTCCTTCGACTGGAAGAAGGTGCAGCAGGCCCTCTACCAGGTGAGCCGCGACGGCCTCGTCGCCCCCTACAAGCCGGCCTTCGACAAGGCCGATCCCGAGCGCCAGGACGCCATCCTGCCGCAATACTACCTGCTGACCGTCTGGCACGACGGCAAGCTGATCCCCCTCAAGGGCTCGCCCTACGACAAGTGAGCCCGCGCGGGAGGCGGTTTCCCTCGCTGCCTCCCGTTTCCTTCTCCCCTTGCCGCAATTCCCCGCCGCGACCGGCCACGGCCGGGTCCCCTCCCATCGACAGGTCGCCCGCAATGACCACAGTGGTGCAATACATCCTGTCCGGCCTTGCCATCGGCGGCATCTACGCCCTGGTAGCCCTCGGCTTCCACATCATGTGGTCGTCCGCCAAGGCCGTGAACTTCGCCCATGGCGACACGCTGATGATCGGCGGCCTGCTGGCCGTCTATCTGCTCGCTGCCGGCCTGCCGCTGGGCCTCGCCTGCCTCGTGGCGGTGCTGGCCGGCGGCCTGTTCGGGCTGGTGCTGGAACGCATCGCGGTGCGCCCCTTCCTGTCCCAGCAAGGCTCAGTGGGCTGGATGCTCACCACCATCGCCGTGGGCATCATGGTGGAGAGCTTCGCCACCATCCAGACCCAAGGCTACGCCCGGCCGCTGCCCTCGCCGGGGGTGGCCTCCTCGGTGCATATCCTCGGCGCCGGCATCTATCCGCAGGAACTGGTGATCCCGCTGGTGGCGGTGGTGGCCATGCTGGGCCTGCGGGCCCTCCAGCGCCACACCCTGGTGGGCCGTGCCATGCGGGCGGTGGCGCACAACAAGAATGCCGCCGCCCTCATGGGCATCAACGTGAACGCCGTGGTCGCCTTCTCCTTCGCCCTCGCCGGGCTTCTGGGCGCGGCGGCGGGCGTGCTGGTGGCGCCGGTGGTGCAGGCCTCCGCCGCCATGGGCGTTCTGCCGGGACTGAAGGGCTTCGCCGTGGCCATCATCGGCGGCATCACCTCGGCGCCCGGGGTGGTCATCACCGGCCTCGTCTACGGGGTGATGGAGAAGTTCGTCGAGGGCTACATCTCCACCGCCGCGCGCGAGATCATCGGCTTCTCCCTCATGATCCTCACGTTGCTGGTGTTCCCCCAGGGCCTGTTCGGCAAGCGGGAGGTGATGAAAGTATGAGACACCTCACCCGCCATCTCACCATGCTGGGTTTCGCGGCCCTCGCCGCCATCCTGGTGATCGTGCCCCTCACCTCCGGGAACGAGTACGAGCTTCGCCTGTTCATGCTGTTCCTGATCTACGGCATCATCGCCGTGGGCCTGAACGTGCTGGTGGGGCTGACCGGCCTCGTCTCCCTTGGACAGGCGGGCCTGTTCGCGCTCGGCTCCTACACCGGCGCCCTCGTGGCGACGCGGCTTGGCTTCGACATGATCTCGTCGAGCCTCATCGCCGCGATCGTGGCGGCCGGGTTCGGCGTGCTCCTCGCCTATCCCACGGTGCGGGTGCGCGGGGTCTATCTCGCGGTGGTCACCATCGCCTTCGGTCTCATCGTGGAGAATGTCGCCATCGAGTGGCAGTCGCTCACGGGCGGCACCACCGGCATCACCTCCATTCCCGCGCCCAATGCGTTCGGGGTACGGTTGTCCGGCTATGCCTTCTACGCCGTGCTGGCGGTGGTTCTCTTCCTCGCCACCGCGGCCGCGCACAATCTGAAGGTCTCGCGCTACGGCCGCGCCATGCTGGCGGTGTCCCAGAGTGAGATCGCGGCACGGGCGCTGGGCGTGGACGCCACCGCCATGCGCACGCTGGCCTTCGTGGCGGCGGCGGTGACGGCGGGCTTGGCCGGCACCTTCTACGCCTTCCTCAATTCCTATATCTCGCCCGACATCTTCACCTTCTCGGACAGCGTGCGCTTCCTGCTCATGGTGATCCTGGGCGGCGCCGCCTCCACCTTCGGGCCGGTGCTCGGCGCCTATATCCTCACCTATCTGCCGGAATACCTGCAGGAATTCGCGGTGTGGCAGAAGTTCGCCTATGGCGCGCTGCTGCTGGTCGTCATGTTCGTGATGCCGCGCGGCATCATGGGCTCGCTCGCCGCCGGCCTGAAACGGCTCGTGCCTGTGCCTCGCGCGGTCGCCGCGTCCGAAGGCCTGCCCGCCGAGGACACGCTGCGGCTCGATCCCCGCGCGCAGAAATCCGAGCTGGTGGCGCGCGACCTCACCGTGCGGTTCGGCGGGCTCACGGCGCTGGCGAAAGCCTCGCTGCGGGTGAAGCCGGGCGAGGTGCATGCCCTCATTGGGCCGAACGGCGCCGGCAAGTCCACCTTCGTCAACACCATCTCCGGCTTCTACCAGCCGAGCGAGGGCGCATTCGAGCTGGACGGCATCCAGCTCGCCGGCAAGCCTTCCCACGAGATCGCCCGCGCCGGCCTCTCGCGCACGTTCCAGAACACCGAACTGTTCGGCGAGATGACCGTGCTGGAGAACGTGATGGTGGGCTACCAGCAGCGCCTCGGCTACGGGCTCCTCGCCGCGGTGCTCCGCACTGGGGCCATGCGTCGGCAGGACGAGGAATGCCGGCGCGCCGCCATCGGACTGCTCGTGTTCGTGGGGCTTGAGGACTATGCCAACGAGGAGGCGCGCTTCCTGCCCTTCGGCCTCCAGCGCCGCCTGGAGATCGCCCGGGCGCTGGCCCCCCGGCCCCGCCTGCTGCTGCTCGACGAGCCCGCCGCCGGCCTCACCACCCAGGAAATCGACGAGCTGGAAGCCATGATCCGGCGCATCGCGGCGCTCGGGGTCTCGGTGCTGCTCATCGAGCACCACGTCGAACTCATCATGGCGGTGGCCGACACGGTGACTGTGCTGGACTACGGCCAGGTGATCGCCAGCGACACGCCCGCCGTGGTGCAGGAGAACCCGCGTGTCATCGAGGCCTATTTCGGCACCTCCCTCGATCACGCGAACCCGGCCGAGGTGACGGCATGACCCCTCCCGATACCCACACGGCGGACGTGCTGCTCGACATCCAGTCCATGGAATTGCGCTACGGCGCGGCGGTGGCGGTGCGCGACATATCCCTTCAGGTGAAGCGCGGCCAGCTCGTGGCGGTCATCGGCAACAATGGTGCTGGAAAGTCGTCCATGGTGAAGGGCGCGACCGGCCTCGTCGCCCCCTCCGGCGGCAAGGTGCTGTTTCGCGGCGCCGACACCACCCGCATGAGCGCGAATGCCAAGGTGAGCCAAGGCCTCGTCATGGTGCCGGAGGGCCGGCTGATCTTCCCCGACCAGAGCGTGGAGGACAATCTCATCCTCGGCGCCTACGTCCATGGCGGGCTGAAGGGCGCACGGGCGAAACAGACCCGCGACAAGGTGCTGGAGCTGTTCCCGCGCCTCAAGGAGCGCCTTACCCAGCAGGCCGGCTCCATGTCCGGCGGCGAGCAGCAGATGCTGGCCATCGCCCGCGGGCTGATGGCCGAGCCGGAGCTGCTCATCATCGACGAGCTGTCGCTCGGCCTCGCGCCCAAGATCGTCGACCAGCTCATGGGCGTGCTCTCCACCCTCAACAGGGCCGGCCTCACCATCCTTCTGGTGGAACAGCTCGCCTCCTATGCGCTGGCCATCGCCGACCATGCCTATGTCATCGCCAACGGCCGCGTCGCGCGGGAGGGGCCGAGCCAGGTGCTCGCCCGCGATCCCGAGGTGATGGAAGCCTTTCTCGGCCGCAAGAAACCGGCGGCCTGAGCCTCATCATTTTGCAAGTCCGTCCAGTCCAAGGAGCCCCCATGTCCAGAATCGTCGATCTCAGCCTGCTCATCGAAGACAACATGCCGGCCCACAAGCTGTTTCAGCGGCCGGTCATCACCACCCACATGAGCCACGAAAGCTCGAAGGCGCTGGGCCTCGGCGTGCCCGGCGACGCCATGACCTTCCAGACGAATTTCATCGCCATGCTCGATCATGTGGGCACCCATGTGGATGCCTTCCGCCATGTGAAGCCAGACGGCGCGCCCGTCGACGAGATGCCGCTGGAGATGTTCATGGGCAAGGCGGTGTGCTTCGACCTGCGCCACATCCCGGACCTCGGCGAGATCACCGTCGAGGACATGGAGAAGGCCGAGGCGGCCGCCGGCGTGAAGGTGGATGGGCACATCGTGCTGTTGTGCACGGGCTTCCACAACCGCAACTATCCGAGCCTGGATTCCGTGTGGAAGAATCCGCTGCTCACGGCGGAAGCTACCAAGTGGCTGTATGACCGCGGCTCGAAGATGCAGGGTGTGGAAGGCCCCTCCACCGACAAGCCCTCCGACAACATCTTCGCCCAGCACCGCCTGTGCCGCGACCTCGGCATGAGCCACTGGGAATGGCTGGTGAATCTGGAGGAACTGGTGGGCAAGGGCGAATTCCAGTTCTTCGGCGTGCCACTGAAGTTCAAGGGCGGCTCCGGATCGCCGGTGCGCGCCTTCGCCATCCTCAACTGATCATTGCGGATACGTCTCTTCTGCCCTGACTAGACGTATGGGTCTGCTGGATGGTCACTGCCGACCATCCAGCAGCACTCCCCTTGCGGTCCAACTCCAAGATCAATCCCGCGCCGGAGCAGCCCCATGTCCGCCGAGTTCGACACCCTGAGCGCGACGGCCCTGCGCACCCTGGTGGCCCGGCGCGACGTCTCCCCGGCGGAACTGACACGCCGCGCCCTCGATCGCGCCATCGCCACCCAGCCGACCCTCAACGCCTTCTTCGTCATCCTGGAGGAGGAGGCCATGGCCGCCGCCCGCGTCGCCGAGGACGCGGTGATGAAGGGCGCGCCGCTCGGCCTCATCCATGGCCTGCCGTTTTCCGCCAAGGACCTGATGGCGGTGAAGGGGGTGCGCTATGCCTCCGGCTCCCGCGCCATGGCCGACAATATCGCCGAGGTGGACGCCCCCGCCGTGGAGCGGGCGAAGGCGCAGGGCGGCATCCTCATCGGCAAGACGACCACCAGCGAGTTCGGCTGCAAGCCCATCGGCGACAGCCCGCTCACCGGCATCACCCGCAATCCGTGGAATCTCGCTATGACGCCGGGCGGGTCGAGCGCGGGGGCGGCGGCCTCGGTGGCGGCGGGCATCACCCCGTTCGCGCTGGGCACCGACGGCGGCGGCTCCATCCGCATTCCCTGTGCCTTCAGCGGGCTTTCGGGCCTGAAGGGCCAGTTCGGCCGGGTGCCGGTATGGCCCACCTCGGCAACGCCGACGCTGGCCCATGTGGGCCCCATCGCCCGCTCCATGAGCGATGCGGCGCTGCTGTTTTCCGCCGTGGCCGGGCATGACCGGCGCGACCCCTTCGCCGTCGCCGGCCCGGTGCCGGACGTGATGGGCGCAGCGCGGGCCTCGGTGGCCGGGATGCGCGTCGCCTACAGCCCCACCTTCGGCTACGCCCGCCCCGCGCCCGAAGTGATTGCCGCGACCGACCGTGCCGCCCGCACCTTCGAGGCGCTGGGCTGCCATGTGGAGCAGGTGGACGCGGTGTTCGATACCGACCCCGGCGACCTGTGGACGGCGGAATTCTATGCCGGCGTCGGCACCCGCCTGCGCGATGTGCTGGAAAACCGGCGCGAGCTTCTGGACCCGGCGGTGGCGGACATCCTGATGCCGGCCCTCGGCCAGGAGATGAAGAGCTACTACGCCAGCGTCTTTGCCCGCTACGCCTTGCGCGAGAAGATGCGCCTGTTCTTCGAGCGCTACGACCTGCTGATCTCCCCGGTGCTCCCGGTGAGCGCGCTGGAGGCGGGGCGGAACCTGCCGGAGGGGTTGGAGGACCGCAATCTCGTGTCCTGGGTGTTCTACACCTACCCCTTCAACCTCACCGGCCAGCCCGCCGGGGCAGTTTGCGCCGGCCTCTCGCCGCAGGGCATGCCCATTGGCCTTCAGATCGTCGGCCGCTCCTATTGCGAGGACGATGTGGTGCGCGCGGCGGCGGCGTTCGAGCGCGCCCAGCCGCCCGGCTACAACCGCCCGCCGGCAGAGGACTGAGACGGCCTGGTCCCGAGGTGCCCGGTCACGAAACCGCCCGTACCCAAGGCTGATTTGCGGGAGCAGTTTCCGGTGCGCCTGACGCGATTGGCTCCCCGGTCTAAATCCAGCGCCGGTCTAGCGGAAGGCCGCGAGCGCCTGCTCCGACTGGCGCGCGAGGATGCCCGCATCGACGCCGATGGCCGTGAAGGTGGTGCCGAGATCGATGCAGCGCTTGGCGAAGGCGGGGTCGCCCGTGAGGATGCCCGCCGGCTTGCCGGCGGCGCGGATGCGGACGATGGCATTTTCCACGGCATCCACCACGCGGGCATGCTTCAGGTCGCCCACATGGCCGAGGCTCGCGGCAAGGTCGCCGGGGCCGATGAAGATGCCATCGACCCCCTCGACAGCGGCGATGGCGTCGATCTGGTCCAGCGCCTCCTGCGTTTCCACCTGCACCAGCAGGCACAATTCCTGCGCGGCGGTGTGGGCATAGTTCTTCACCCGGCCGAAGCGGGTGGCGCGGGTCAGCGCGGACACACCCCTTATGCCATCGGGCGGATAGCGCGTGGCGGCCACCGCGGCGCGGGCCTCCTCGGCATTCTGCACGTAGGGGATCAGCAGGCTCTGCGCGCCGATGTCGAGCAGGCGCTTGATGAGCACCGTGTCATTGGCCGCCGGCCGCACCACCGGGGATACCGGATAGGCCGAGACCGCCTGCAACTGGGCGAGGACCGTCGTCAGCTCGGCCGGGGAATGTTCCGTGTCGAGGAGCAGCCAGTCGTAACCGGCGCCGGCCACCACCTCGGTGGCATAGGCGCTGGAGAGGGTGCACCAGAGGCCGAGCTGCTGGCGGCCCTCGATGAGGGCCGCCTTGAAGGCGTTGCGGGGCAGGTCCATGGGAAAGCCTCAGGTGAAAGCCTCAGGTGAAGGAGACGCTGATGGCGCCCACCGGTCCATAATCGGCCGTTATCACGTCGCCGGCGGCGATGTCCACGGGCCGGGTGAAGGACCCCGCCAGCACGATCTGCCCCTTCTGGAGCTTCGCGCCCACGGCGGACAGCTTGTTCACCAGCCAGGCGATGCCGGCCGCCGGATGGCCCATGATGGCGGCCGAGACTCCGCTTTCCTCGATGATGCCGTTCTTGCTCAGCGTCGCGCCCACCCAGCGGATGTCGATGTCCATGGGGCGGATGACGCGGCCGCCCACCACGATGGCGGCGAAGGCGGCGTTGTCGGCGATGGTGTCCACGATGGCACGGGGCACCTCGGTGCGATAGTCGATGATCTCCAGCGCCGGCACGACGAACTCGGTGGCGCGCATCACGTCATAGATGCGCACGCCCGGGCCTTCGAGGTCCTCGCCCATCACGAAGGCCAGCTCCACCTCCAGACGCGGCTTGATGAAGCGCGCGGCGGGGATCTGGGCGCCGTCGTTGAACAGCGCGTCGTCAAGGATGCGGCCATAGTCCGGCTCGGTCATCTTCGAGGCCATCTGCATGGCGCGGGAGGTGAGGCCGATCTTGTGGCCGGCCACGCGGGCGCCGTTGGCGATGCGCGCCTGCGCCCACAGATCCTGCACGCGGTAGGCGTCCTCGATCTCCATGTGCGGGAAGGTGCGGCTCAGCTGGACGACGGGCTTGCCCTCGCGCTCGGCCTTGAGAATGGATTCGGCGCCGAGGCGGCGCTCCTCTTCGGTCATCATGGGTGCGTGTTCCGGCGCGGGGTCACAAGAGGGCGAGGGGGCGGACCGGCGAGCCCGTGGCGCCGGTGATCCGCAGCGGCTGGGCGACGAAGGCGAAGGAGCCCTGGCCCGCCGCGCCCAGCTCGTCGAGGGTGAGGTTCTCGATGATGTGGATGCCGTTCTGGGCGATGAGGATCATGTGCACCTCCAACGTGATGTTGTGGTGGTTCATCACCTCGAATGCGGACGTATCCGAGCCCACGGAGAACGGCTTGCGCGCCGCGAGCCAGCGCCCGCCCTCGACGCCCGGTCCCGGCGCGCCGGCGGAATCGAGGCCGAGATATTTCGGCGAATCCTGCCAGTAGGCGGCCCAGCCGGTGCGCACCAGCACCACATCGCCCTCCCCGACCCGCGTGCCGGCCGCAGCCTCGGCCGCCTCCAGCTCTGCCACGGTGATTTCATGGGCGGGATCGAGCGCGTCCACGCCCAGCGCGCGCGCCACATCGAGCAGCACGCCGCGCCGGAAGATGGGGGCGATGGTTTCCGCCCCGTGCACCTTGAACAGGCCGGTGCCCTGCTGCTCCTTGCCCGCATCATACTTGCCATAGAGCGCGCCATGCTCGGAGACATGGCACAGGGCATCGATGTGGGTGGACGAGTGGGTGCTCGTCACCATCAGCTCGTTGGACGAGGAGTGTCCGCAGGAGCGCAGCACGTCGCCGTGCCGGTTGTTGAGGGTGATGTGGAAGGGGGGATGCGCCGGGTGAATGGGCATTCCCTTCTGCATGGGGTGGCTGAGGTCGATGCTGCGGGCAGCCTCGGCGGCCTTCAGCCAGTCCTCGAAATCGAAGCTGCGGGACGGCGCGGAAGTGACGGCATTCATTGGAGCTTGGCTCCCTTCGTCTCGGGCAGGAAGATGAGGACGATGAGGCCGGCGAGCAGGAAGAAGCCGGCCGTGAAGGCGAGGGCACCGGAGAGGCCGTAGCTTGCCGCGAGGAAGCCCACCATCATGGGGGCGAGGGCGCTCACCGCGCGGCCCGCGTTGTAGATGAAGCCCTGCGCCGTGGCCCGCACGTTGGTGGGGAACATCTCGGCGAAGGTGGGGGCGAAGCCGGAATAGAAGCCGGTGCCGAAGAAGGCGACGACAGGGCCGAAGGCCAGCAGCGCCGTGGGCGTCGAGATCATCGTGTAGACCGGCACCGCGATGGCCGACAGCACGAAGTAGACGACGAACGCCACCTTGCGGCCCAGCGAATCCGCCACGTAGCCGAAGGAGATGAAGCCGAGCGCCGCGCCCACCTGCATCACCACGATCCAGGTGGTGGACTTCACGAGGTCGAGGCCGGGGCCGCCATTGGCGACGGGGGTGGCGAGCCAGGTTGGAATCCAAGTGAACAGGCCCCAGTAGCCGCACATGGCCGCCGCGGTGAAGGCGAAGCACACCAGCGTGCTGCGTCCATGCTCGCCGCTCAGCATCCGCACGGTTTCCATGAAGGTCAGGCGGCGGGTCTGCTGCTTCCAGATCTCCGGCTCCGGCGTGTGGCGGCGAATCCAGAAGGCGAGCATCGCCGGGGCGATGCCGAAGAAGAACACGCCGCGCCAGCCGATCACCGGCAGCAGCACCGCTGCGACGATGGCCGCCAGCGCATAGCCCGACGCGAACGCGCTCTGCACCCAGGCCATCACCTTGCCGCGGTGCTGGGCGGGCCAGGTCTCGGTGATGAGCGCGGCGCCGGCCGACCACTCACCGCCGACACCGAGGCCGACGACAACGCGGAACAGCAGCAACTGCGCGATGCTCTGGGAGAAGCCGCACAGCAGCGTGCCCACCGAGTAGCACAGGATGGAGAGCACCATGGACCGGGTGCGGCCGATGCGGTCGGCGAGGAAGCCGAATACGAGGCCGCCGAAGGCGGTGGCCACGAGGCTTGCGGAGGCGATCATGCCGGCCGTGGACCGCTCCATGCCGAGGTCCGCGCTGATGTGGCTGATCAGCATCGCGAACAGCAGCAGGTCCATGATGTCGAGCGCCCAGCCGAGATAGGCGGACCAGAACGACTGCCATTGGGCCTTGGTGGCGCCCACATACCAGCGCGCGCCGGCGGCCGCGGGGCGGCTGCCAGAGACATCGAGGCTCATCGGTATTCCTCCACGATTATTGCTTGCCGCGCCTCTTGCGCGGGCCTTTCCGCCTCGGCCACGAAATGCCTTGGCGAACAGGGCTTTGGACCTTGATAGGAATGGCGGGTGCGCGCCGCAATTGGTCAATTTTCAAGCGGGATGTGAGCGGAATTGACATGCGGGCGGCCGGGCCCCATGCCTCAAGGGCATTTGTCCGTGGCCGCGTGTGAAATTGGAATGTCTCAACTCTATCGCTCCCTGCCGTCGCTCCAGACGCTGCGCTGCTTCGAGGCGGCGGCGCGCCTTGGCAGCTTCACGTCGGCGGCCGAGGAGATGTGCATCACCCACAGCGCCGTGAGCCACCAGATCCGCGCCATGGAGGAGGCCGTCGGCCAGCCGCTCTTCACACGGCAGGGCAACCGCATGGCGCTCACCGTGGTCGGCCGGAGTCTTGCGGCGGAGACGAGGCGTGCGCTCGACTATCTCAGCCAGGCCTATGCGGTGGCCCACGCCGAGGCGGTGCCGCGGCCGCAGATGCTGAACCTGTCGCTCCAGGTAGCGCTGGCGGAGCATTTCCTGCTGCCGCGCCTCAATGAGTTCAAGCAGGTGCTCGGCCCCGTCGTGCTGCGCATGACGAGCCTCGCGGACCTTGAGGAAAAGTGCCCGGATGACACCGACATCGCGCTGGTCTACGGCACCGGCGACGTACCCGGCATGATCGTGGAGAAGATCGCGGACGAGGAGGTGTTTCCGGTCTGCAGCCCCGCCTTCCTCACGCGCTATCCGGACCTATCGCTGGAACGGATGCCCGAGGTGCCGCTGCTGCTGCATTCCCAGGTGACGTGGAACCTGTGGCTGGAAAAGGCGGACCTGCCCATCGTCTATCCCACTCAGTCCACGCTTCTGGACGACATCGCCCTCACCATCCGCGGCGCGCTGGCCGGGCAGGGCATCGCCATGGCGCGCTCCCTTGTCGTGCGGGACTATCTCAGGACGGGCGAACTCGTGCGCCTGTTCGACCTCTCGGTGCCCGGCATCTTCTCCTATCACCTCGCCTGCCGCAGCCAGGACGTGCGCACGCACTACGCGCCGCAGATCGACTGGATCGTCCGCGCCATGCGCGCGCTGCGATAGGCCTGCGGCGACGGTGCGGGAAGCGCCGGCCGCTGTTCATGTCGCACCGCGGGCGCCCCCCGCCTGGTGGCCGAAGCCCAGTTCCTTCCGCAGCTGCTGCAGCGCGCGGGATGCGGCGACCGTCAGCAAGCTGTTCGTCCGGCAATAGATCGAGAAGCTCCGGCTCGATTGCATCTGCGCCTGTCTCACATCGAGCGCGACGAGAGGCGAAGCGACCCCTTCAAACAGCATCGGTGGTAGCCAGGTCAAAAAGCCCGCCCGCTCCACCAGGGCCTTCATGACCAGCAGGGATTGCGTTTCGACGCGAACGTCGGGGGCGGGAATGCCGTTGCGGGCGAATACCTCGCTGACCTGGGAGCGCACCGAAGTGCCTTCGGGCGGAAGCACCCAATTGGCCTCCCGGATATCCTCCAGCGACAGGTTGGCGCGCGATCCGAGCGCGTGCCCCCTGCCGGAGACGAAGCAGCAGCCCTCGTGCGAGGGGCCGCGGACAAGACACTGAATGTCCTGTCCCTCCGGCAAATGGAAGGCCACCGCCAGATCCAGCTCGCCGTGCACGAGGCGCACGGCCAATTCGTCTTCGAGCCCGACGACGATGGAGAACACCGTCTCCGGAAATGCGGTCCCCATGCGCATCATCGACGGCGGAAGAAGGACTTCGGCCGCGCTGGACACGACCCCGAGCCGGACGCTGCCCTGCCCGATACCCCGCAGCGCACGGATCTCCGAAAGCGTGGTCTGGGTCTCGCTTTCAAGGATGCGCGCGCGGCGCAGCAGCACTTCGCCGTAGGCGGTCAGCGTCATTCCGGTCGGCTGGCGCTCGAACAAAGGTGCGCCCACCTGGGCCTCCAGGCGCTTGATCGTGCGGGTCAGGGCGGGCTGGGTCAGGTTGAGCACCTGAGCCGCGCGGCTGAGAGAGCCCTGCTCGGCGACCGCGAGGAAGGCCGTGACCAATCTCGAATCCAGGGGCATGATTTTTGGTTATGTCCTTAGCTCACACGGCATTGGATTTCGCAGGACGGCTGCTGCAGCTTCACCCCCGCCCAAACATGGCTGAAAGAGATGATAGGGAGCATCCTGGGTGATGAACAACGATAAAATGCAGCAGTCACTGCTGCGTCGCGCCACCTTGCGCCACCGGGTCAGCGACGGGGAATGGGCGGCGCGCGTCGAGCTTGCCGCATGCTACCATCTGTGCGCCCACTACGGGATGACCGATATGATCTACAATCATATCTCCCTGCGCATCCCCGGCGAGAACGAGCATTTCCTCATCAATGCCTTCGGCCTGCTCTATGAGGAGGTGAATGCATCGAACCTTGTGAAGGTGGATATCGACGGCAACCAGCTGGATGACGACCCGCTGGATGTCAGCCCCGCCGGCTTCGTCATCCACTCGGCCATACACCGCGCGCGACCGGACGCACGATGCATCTTCCACACGCACACGGCCGCCGGCGTCGCGGTCTCCGCGCGGAAGGAGGGGCTGTTGCCCATCTCCCAGCACGCCCTGCGCTTCTTCGAGCGGATCGGCTATCATCCGTTCGAAGGCATCGCCCTCGATCTCGACGAGCAGACGCGTCTCGTGCGCGATATCGGCTCGCACAACGCACTCATTCTGGAAAATCACGGGCTTCTGACGTGCGGAAAGACGGTCCGGGACGCGTTCGAGCTCATGTATTACCTGGAGACGGCCTGCAAGATCCAGGTGGCCGCCCAGTCTGCCGGCTCGTCCCTCATCTTTCCGTCCGAGGCCGTCGCCCGGCGGACGGCGAAGCAGTTCGAGGATATCGACCCCTTCATCGACGAGCGCGACTGGAAGGCTCTGCTGCGCCTGCTGGAGCGACGGCAGTCGAGATACGCGGCGTGACGTGCAAACAACGATAATATGAATTCGGGGGAAGCCACATGAGCTCCGATACAACAGCAATCGCCAGCGCGGGCGCCAGTGACGAGGACGGGAGGCTGTTCGCAAGAATCAGCTGGAAATTCATCCCGTTCATCATGCTTTGCTACCTGTTCGCCTATATCGACCGGGTGAACGTGTCCTTCGCCAAGATATCCATGGCGAAGGACCTGCAATTCAGCGACTCCGTCTACGGGTTCGGCGCAAGTATTTTCTTCATCGGATACTTCTTCCTCGAGGTGCCGAGCAACCTCATCCTCGATCGCGTCGGCGCCCGGCTCTGGCTGGCGCGCATCATGATCAGCTGGGGCGCCATCAGCTGTGCGACACTTTTCGTGCAGGGCGAGGTCTCATTCTACATCCTGCGCTTCCTGCTCGGGGTTGCAGAAGCCGGTTTCTTTCCGGGCATCATCTACTTTCTGACCACATGGTACCCGAGCAGGCTGCGCGGGCGCATCATGGCGGCTCTGATCTGCGCCATTCCCATCTCCGGCCTGATCGGCGGCCCGGTCTCGGGCTGGCTCCTCGACGCCCTGCATCAGGTCGGCGGGCTGAAGGGGTGGCAGTGGCTCTTCCTGGTCGAGGGCTTTCCGTCCATTCTCCTGGGAATTGCCTTTTCGTCCTGCGCGACGGGCCCGAGGATGCCGAATGGCTTTCGCCGGCCGACCGGGGGCGGCTGAAGCAGATCAAGGTGGAGGAAGCCCATGCGACCCCGGGCCATTCATTCCGCGACGCGCTGACGTCCCTGGCGCTGTGGAAGCTGACCTTCATTTACTTTTCGCTGGGCGCAGGCTTCCTCGGAATTGCATTCTGGATGCCCACCCTGCTCAAGGAGGCGGGAGCCGGGTCGAATACAATGATCGGCCTTCTGTCTGCCATTCCGCACCTGTTCTCCATCGTTGTCATCATCGGTGCGGGGTGGTCTTCGGATCGCTTCCGGGAGCGGCGCCTGCACCTCGTCGTGCCCATCCTCGTCGGAGCCCTGGGCATCGTGATCGCCGTCAAGTCCAGCGGCGATCTCACCACGGTGCTGATCGGGCTGACGATGGGTGTGGCGGGAATAAGCTCGGCCATCGCCACGTTCTGGACGCTGCCGGGCCTTGTCCTCGGCACCCCGGCATTGGCGGGCGGCCTCGCGCTCATCAATTCCGCCCTCGCGCTGGGCGGGTTCGCCGCGCCGTTCGCGATCGGGTGGCTGCGCGATCACGTCGTTGACGGTGGCATGGTTGCCCTGCACACTCTGGCGGCAATTCTAGTGCTCGGTGCGGTGATGGTCCTGACCTTCAGCGGCCGCGTCGTGAACCGCTAGCTTTGGCGGGCGTGTCTCAGGGTTCGCACGGCCGTCCTGGCCGGGCGCGAGCCCTGAGCGCCTGGGGACATCGCCGAGATCGTCGGCGCACGCCTGAGCCCGCCGCGTACGTTCACCGCCAAGATGGCGGGGTGCCATCCGCCGCCGCGAGCCGGCGATAGCTGCCGTCGAAATAGAGCAGCGGCTCGGCACCACGGCAGCTGATGCCGACCACCTCGCCGACGAAGATGGTGTGCGTGCCGGCGTGGTGACGCTCGCGCAGCCGGCACTCGATCACGGCCACCGCCTCGGCGAGGAGGGGGCAGCCGGTCTCGCCCAGTCCATGCGCCACGTCCTCGAACGGCCGGTCGAGCCGGCGGGCGAAGCGGCCCGCCAATTCCTGCTGGTGTGCGGCGAGGATGTTCACCGCGAAGGCGCCGCTGTCGGCGATCAGGCCGTGGGAGGTGGTCTCACGGTTCACCACGGCGAGGATCTGCGGCGGGGCGGTGCTGACGCTGCACACCGCCGTCGCCGTCATGCCATTGAGCTGGTCGCCGCGGCGCGAGGTGATGACCGTGACGCTCGCCGCCATAACCCGCATGGCGGCCTTGAAGTCGGCCGCATCCACGGGCGGCTTCTCAGTGGCGGCGGCGCGGCTCATCAGGCCGCCCCCTCGGTGAGGAGGTCGCGCAGCTGCCCACCGCCATACCCGCACCGCAGGTAGCCGCGCGCCTGCAAGAGCGGCACGACCTCCCTCACGAAATCCTCGAACGTATCCGGCAGGAAGGCCGGCGACACCACGAAGCCGTCCGCCGCGCCGCTGTCGATGATGGCGATGAGCTGGTCCGCCACGTCCTCTGCCGTTCCCACGGCGCGCGGGCACATGACGCCCCGCGCATAGACGCCGCCCGCCTCGGCGATGGTCATGCCGCCATCGGGCGTGATGCTGCGGAGCGCGGCAAGGTTGCCCTGACTGCCCGAGGCGGCGATCTCCTTCACCGTGGCATCCATCGGCAGGCTGGAGAAGTCGGTGTTGGCGTGGGCGGCCAGCGTCGAGAGGCCGGCGACCGGATCGGCCAGGGAGTCGTGCAGGGCCTCCTTCGCCTCCGCCTCGGCGCGGGTGGCGCCGATGAAGGGCATGATGGCCATCAGCACCTTGCTGGCCCCCGGCGGACGGCCCGCCGCTTCGAGCGCGCCCGCCACATCGGCCTTGAAGGCGCGCATCCGCTCCATATTGGGCTGGAGCGCGAAGATCACGTCGGACCAGCGTGCCGCGAACGCCTTGCCGCGCCCGGAGGAGCCCGCCTGCACGATCACAGGCCGCCCCTGCGGGCTGCGCGGGATGTTGAGCGGCCCGCGCGACTGGAACCACGGCCCGCGATGGTTCACGTAATGCACCTTGGCGGGATCGGCATAGATGCCCGCCGCCCGGTCGAGGACGAGGGCATCTTCGTCCCAGCTGTCCCAGAGGCGGAACGCGAGTTCCATGAACTCGTCGGCGCGGTCGTAGCGCTCGTCATGGCCCAGATGGGGCACGGTGCCGAAGTTCAGCGCCTCGCCGTCATTCATGGAGGTGACCACGTTCCACGCGGCCCGTCCGGCGGAGATGTGGTCGAGCGTCGCGAACTCGCGAGCGATGTTGTAGGGCGCGTCATAGGTGGTGGAGCGCGTGGCGCCGAGGCCGATATGGCGCGTCACGGCTGCCATGGCGCCGAGGATGGGCATGGGGTCCATGCGGGTCGCGTCCTGGTCGCCCCGTGCGATGCCGGCGGCGTGGCTGTCGCCGTAACGGTCCGCGATGGCGAGGCGGTCGGCGAAGAACAGGAAGTCGAAACACCCCTGCTCCAGCAGACGGGCGATGCGCACGTAGTGGTCGAGGCTGAGGAACGGCGTGTCATGGGCCGGATTGCGCCAGATGGCGTGGCTGTGAACCACCGGGCCGGCGATCAGGAAGCCGCACAGATGCATGGGTCTTGGCATGGTTGATCCTCCCTGTCCCGATTTCGGGCAAGGCTTTCCGGTTCACGCGCCGGATGCCCCGCGCATGCTGATGAGGATGAGAACTTGGTGTTTGGACTGAATGGCCATTCCCCGACCTCGCCGGGGAAGGGCGGGCTTGCAATCGGCGTCAGGTAATGATGCCGAGGGAGACGTTCTTTCCGCCCTTGATCTCCTGAACGAGGAAGGAGCGGTTGATCTGGTCGCCACGGGCGTCGAAATCGCAGGTGGCGCCGGCACCGACGAACTTGATCTTCTTGCCGGCACGGATGAGTTCGAGGCCCTTCACCACGTCGTCCACCTCCTCGCCGGGCGGATTGCAGACCTCGAATACGGATTTCGCCCACACCTTCGCGTCGGAGGACTTGGCGTGCTCCATGGCGAGGGCGGTGACGCACATCTGGTCGTGGGCATTGCCGGCGAAAAGGAAGACGGTGCCGGGCGCCGCGGCCATCTCCTTCACGAACTTCTTGTAGGACGGCGAGTCCAGCGGCGGCGCGGGCTGGAGATGATAGATGCCGTTCGCCACCTCCGGGCCGACCGCCTGGAGGAACTTGCCCTCCGCATCGGCGCCGATGGACAACGCGACGATCTTGGACTTGAAGCCGCCGCGATAGACCTCCTTGGCGATGGAGACGAAATCCGTCAGCAGCGACAGGCAGAACACCGCGTCCGGATCGCCGCCGAACGCCTTCTCGACTTCCGAGCGGTAGGAGGGCTGGTCCGGGTTGTACATCACCACGTCGGGCACCTTGCCGCCGAGCTTGGCGAACTCCGCCTTGAACGGCTCGATCATGGCCACCACGAAGGGGTTCTGCTGGGCCAGTACCACCGCCGTCTTGGCGCCGATGGTCTTCATCACCTTGGCGCCGGCCGGGCCCCAGGACGTGCTTTTCGCCTGGAAGCGGAAGACCATGCCCTTGGTGTCGCCCTCAGTCACGGCATTGGCCGAGCACGAGACCATCTGCACCTTGTCGGCGGCGAGGATGATGGGCTTGGCCGCCAGCGCGATGGGGCTGCCCCAGAAGCCGCCCACCAGCTCCACCTTGTTCACTTCCAGCAGCTTCTTGGTGCCGGTGACGCCGACGGTGGGATTGGTCTCGGAATCCTCGATGAACAGCTTCAGCGGGCGTCCGCCGAGGATGCCGCCGGCATCGTTCACCCATTTCACCGCCATCTCGGCGGCCTTCTTCATGTCCGGGCCGTAGGGTCCGGTGGCGCCAGAAAACGGCAGCACCATGCCGATGGGGATCTCCGCCGCCTGAGCCGCCGCGGGCCGGCCCAGCAGGGCGGCCGCCGGAAGCGAGGCGAGGCCGGCGACCACGTGCCGGCGAGTGAGGGGCAGACTGCGCGTCACGGCTGTTCTCCTGCTGCTGTATCGGGTTCGGGGTGGAGGTGGAGCAGCGCCTCGGCGGCGCCGTCGTCGATCTGCAGTGCGTCGTTGAAGCGGTTGAAGAAGCCGGCCAGCGCCGCGCGCAGCGTCAGCTCGACGATCTGCGCCTCGGTGAAATGCTGCCGGAGGTCATCGAACACGTGGTCGCGGATGCCCCAGGCACGCTGGGTGACGAGCCGGGCATAATCGATCACCGCGCGGTCGGCCCCATCGAAGGCGGGATGGTCGCTGGCGGGGAGGGCGGCCACCGCCTCCTCGGGCACGCCCTCCACCTCCAGCAGGGGGGTATGGTGGGAGACACAATAGGGGCAGGCATTGAGCTTCGAGACGGTCACGACCGCCAGTTCGATGTAGCGGAACGGCACGCCTTCCCGCGCCCGCAGCTCCATCAGCATCCGGTAGAGATGGTCGAGCGCGGGCGGCACATGGGCGAGCACCGACGCCTGGTCGCGGAAATCGGAATAGCCGCCGGCGAAGGCTGTGAAGACCTCCGCATAGGGGGGCGGCAGGTCGGCCGCAGTGAGGGGGGCGACGCGGGGCATCAGGCTTTCTCGCTTTCGGGCGGGAAGAAATCGGCGAAGCGGCGCTTCGGCTCGGCGACGAGGCCGTCCGGCCGCAGGATCAGCAGGAGGACGATGCCGACCCCGATCATCCCCAGCCGCAGCGCGGAGAGCTGGACGCCATCAACGCCCGGGATCACGTCCTTGAGGAAGCGCGTCGCCTCCAGGATCAGCATGATCGAGCCGGCGCCGAGGACGAGGCCGAGGTTAGAGCCGCGTCCGCCGGCGATCACCGCCATGAAGGCATAGGCGGTGATGATGGGGGTGAACTGGCTCGGGTCGATATAGGTGAGGAAGAAGGCGTGCAGCGCCCCCGCCAGCCCCATGATCGCCCCGCCGATGGCGAAGGCGCGTACCCGCAGCGCCAGCACCGGCTTGCCGAGTGCCGCTGCGGCCGTCGCATCGTCACGCACCGCCCGCAGCGCCCGACCGAAGGGCGAGCGGACCAGCGCCTCGCTGAAGGCGAAGACGATCGCCACCAACCCCAGCGCGAAGGCGAGGATCACCGCATCGCCCCATCCCGCCGGCGTGATGCCCGCGAACGGGCGGGGAATATCGGCGATGCCGAGCGCGCCGCCGGTCAGCTCGCCGAGATTGAGCAGCAGGATGCGCACGATCTCCGCGAAGCCGATGGTGACGATGGCGAGGTAGTTTTCCTCCAGTCGGATGGTGAGCAGCGAGAGCAGCATGGAAAGGCCCGCGCAAACGGCCGCGGCCAGCACCATGCCGGCGAGCCAGCCCACGTGCGGCGCGCTGATGGCCAGCGTGTAGGCACCCAGCGCGACGAAGCCGGCGACGCCGAAATTGACCAGCCCGGCAAGCCCCCATTGCAGGTTCAGCGCCATCCCCACGAGGGCCGCGATGGCGACGAGGATGACGACGGTGACGAGGTAGGAGAACATTGCCGCGCCCTCACTTTCGGATGGCCTTGGCCCCGAACAGGCCATTGGCGCGGAACAGGAGGAGCAGCAGGATGACGCCGAAGCTGACGATCTGCCGGAAGGAGACGGGCAGGACAAGGGCGGACATTTCCTCCGCCACGCCGATGAGCAGCGCGCCCGCCACAGCGCCGATGGGGCTGCCGAGCCCGCCGAGGATGGCGGCGGCGAAGATGGGGATCTGGTAGTTCCAGCCCATCAGCGGATCGATGGCGCGATCAAGCCCGGCCAGCACGCCGGCGAGCCCGATGAGCGCGCCGGTGAGGGCGAAGGTGATGCGGGCGATGGTGCGCCGCTCGACGCCGCGCACGGCAGCAAGGGAGGCATTGTCCGCCACCGCCCGCATGGCCCGGCCGAGCGGCGAGGCGGTGATGAGAAGGTGCAACAGAACGAGCGCGATGATCACCACGCCGGCGGTAATGAGCTGTTCGTGGTTGATGCGCAGGCCGTTCCATCGCATGGGCCGCGCCACCGCGAGATCGAAGCTTCGCGCGGCATTGCCGAAGATGAAGCGGCAGATGTTCTCCACCACCAGCGACACGCCCATGGAGGCAACCAGCAGCGTGATGGAGCCGCGCGTCCGCAGCCGCTCGAACACCAGTGCATCGGCAATGAGGGAGGCGAGCGCCACCGTCCCCGCGGCGAAAGCGGCGGCGATGGGCAGCGGCAGGCCGAGCACCACATTCGCCGTATAGGCCGCATAGGCGCCGAGGGTGAGGAAGGCGCCCACCGCGAAATTGGCGAAGCGCAGGATACCGAACACCAATGTCAGCGCCAGCGCTGGCAGGGCCAGCAGCAGGCCGGTGACGAGGCCGTTGAGGAAGAGCTGAAGCGCCATGGCTCAGGCCGCCTTTCCGAAGAAGAGGCCGGCGAGGTCCGCCTGGCGGATGTCTGCGGCGGAGGCGCGGAGTGTGAGCCGGCCGGCGACCAGCACCACCACCTCGTCGGCGATGCCGAGCGCGGCGGCGACGTTCTGCTCCACCAGCAGCACGGTGACGCCGGCCTCCCGCACGCGCACCACCGCCTCCATGGTCTCGCCGACGATCTTGGGCGAGAGACCGGCCGAGGGTTCGTCGAGCAGCAGCACTTCGGGATTTGCAAGCAGCGCACAGGCGAAGGCCAGCATCTGCCGCTGGCCGCCGGAGAGGTTGCCGGCGAGTGTGCGCGGCCGCTGCCGCAGTTCGGGGAAGAGATCGAGCACCTTCTCCCGCTGCTCCGGCCCGACGCCGGCGCGCCCGCGCAGGAATTCGGTGGCGAGCTTCAGGTTCTCGGCGATGGTGAGGGTGGCAAAAATGTTGGCTTCCTGAGGCACATAAGCGAGCCCCGACGCCACCCGGCGCGCCGGCGAGAGGGTGGTGATGTCCCGCCCCGTCACCGCGACCGTTCCGGCCCGCGTCGGCACGAGGCCGGCGATGGTCTTGATGAAGGACGACTTGCCCGAGCCGTTCGGGCCGATGACGGCGACGATGCTCTCCGCCGTCTGGGCGAGATCGATGCCGCACACGATATCGCCGCCCCGGCCGTAGCCGGCGCGCAGGCCCGAGACGGCGAGCGCGAGGGAAAGTTCTTCCGCCTTCGGATCGCAGGGGCGCGAAGTCATGCCGCCACCCCGAGATAGGCGGAGACGACGCGTGGGTCTGCCGTGGCCTCGGCGAAGGTGCCGGAGACGAGGGCGCGCCCCTGGGCGAGGACGTGAACGTGGTCGCACACCTCCTCCACCAGATGCATGTCGTGCTCGACGATGCCGAAGGACAGGCCTTCCGCCTTCAGCTCCCGCACCAGCCGCACGATCTCCAGCCGCAGCGGCGGCGAGACGCCGGCACCCGGCTCGTCGAGCAGGATCAATCTGGGCTTCATCAGCAGTGCCCGCGCCATTTCCAGCAGCTTCTTCTGGCCGCCGGAGAGCATGGCGGACGACTGGTCGGCGAGCTTCACGAGCCCCACCCGCTCCAGCAGAGCACGGGCGAGATCGGCATTGGCGCGCTCCTGCGCCCACCATTTGCGGCGGCCGAACAGGGCGCCCGTCACCGTCTCCCCACTCTGGGCCGGCGGGGCGGCGAGAAGGGTCTCGAACACGGTGAGGCTTGAGAGTTCCCGCACGATCTGGAAGGAGCGGACCACGCCCTTGGCGGCCATCACATGGGCCGGCAGGCCGGTGACATTCTCGCCCTCCAGGAGCACCGTGCCGGCCTCCGGCCGGGCGAGCCCCGTCAGTGCGTTGAGCAGCGTCGTCTTGCCGGCGCCATTGGGGCCGATGAGGCCAGTGACTTGGCCGCGGGCGAGATCGAGGGTGACGCCGTCGAGTGCGGCGACGCCGCCATAGCGCCGGGTCAGACCGTGGACCTGAAGGAAGGGGCTGGGGTTCACATCGCCTCCACGGCGCAGGGCGACAATGCCCTGCGGTTGCGCAAATGCCTTTTTGATGTGCATCAAAATCGCAGATCTTGAGCAGGTATTGGACAGTCGATCTGGACCGCTCATAGATTAGACAGATGCATCGCGATCAAATCAAATTTATATTGCTTTGCTCTTGCCAAAGTTATTTTAATGAGTGGCATGTCTCGGCCGCTGGAAATCGCCCTGCTGCGCACCTTCGTTCTCCTGGTCGAGGAGAAGAGCGTGACCCGTGTCGCCCGGCGCCTGAACCGCACCCAGCCGGCCGTGAGCCTGCAGATCCGGCGGCTGGAGGCGGCGGCGGGCTTTCCCTTGTTCGAGCCGGACCTGCGGCATCTCAAGCTGTCGCGGCACGGCGAGATGCTGCTGCCCCATGCGCGCACCATGCTGCGGCTGGATGAGGAAGCCCGGCTGCGGCTTTCCGCCGACGATGTGGCGGGCCGCGTCACGCTCGGCTGCCCGGATCTCTATGCCGCCTTCCTCCTGCCCGAGACCCTGGCCCGCTTCCGCGACACCTATCCGGGCGTCGAGGTGACGGTGCGCTGCGCGCTGTCGCGGCAGCTGGCGCAGGATATGACCGAGGGCCTTCTCGACATCGCCATTGCGACCCGCATGCCGGGGGTCTCCCCACGCGTCGGCACCGGCACGCTGCTGCGGCCCGAACCGCTGATCTGGCTGGGTGCGGAGGGCGGCAGCGCCCACCTTGCGGACCCCATTCCGCTGGCCATGCTGCCGGACGGCAATCTCTACCGGGATTATGCGCTGGCGGCGCTCGACCATATCGGCCGGCGCTGGCGCATCGCCTGCATCTCCGAAAGCATCGCCGGGCTGCAATCCATGGCGCTGGCGGATTCCGCCGTATGCGTCCTCGCGCAATCCGTGCGCACGCCGGGGCTGGTGCGTCTTGGAAGCGCGGAAGGTCTGCCGCCGCTCGAAAGCGTGGATCTCATCCTGTGGGAGCGCCACCCCGGCGGCTCGTCGGCGGCGGATCACCTCGCCGCCCACATTCGCCGGTCCGTGTCGGACCGGGACTGATCGCGCCGGTCCCGGTGGGGGGGGGGGCGTTCAGGTGAGCGCTAGCAACCGGGCGAGGGCCTGATCGTCGGCAAGCGCGGCGGCCTTTTCCTTGGGCGAGAGCAGCGCCAGCGCCTCGCCGCGCGCGCGGGCATCCTCGATCTTCGCCCGCGCGACGAGGCGATCGGGTCGGACATCACCGGGCAGGCGCTTGCCCTGCACGGGCAGCTCATTGCGATGGAAGGCGAGAAGATCGGCATCGCCGGCAAGGCGCGCGACGGCCTCCGCCGGGCCATCGGTTCCCGTAAGCGCTGCGCGCAGGTCGGTCGCCGCGCGCAGCACCGGCGGCGGCGGCTGCGCCTCCGGCGTCGATAGAAGTCCGCCGGGACGGCCAGGGCGACTGGTCCACACCGCAAGCGGCACGGCGGTGAGTAGCCCGAGGATCACCGGCGACATCCACGCCATGAGCGGCCACGCAATGGCGGCGGTCGCGGCCGCGAAGCCGAGGCCGAGGAGCGTGTGGGGCCAGAAGTGCCGGAACGCCTGACGCCACCCGAGGCTGCCGTCGTCCCGCCGCTGCGGGTTCCACCCGCCGTCCCGCCCCATGAGGATGCTGCCCACGGCGAAGGACTGGGACACCATGGTCACCGGCGCCATGAGGCCAGACAGGAGGATCTCGCTCATCATGCCGAGGAAGGTCCTTCCGGCGCCGCCGAAGCCGCGACGCACCGTGCCGTCCCCCAGCATCAGCGCGAAGGCGATGAATTTGGGCATCAGCAGCACCGCCATGGTGCCGCCGAACACCCACGCCGCGCGCACAGGGTCCTGCGCCGGCCAGACGGGGAACAGGGCGAAGCCGGAGGGGAAATAGTCTGGCGGCACGAAGCGCGCCTGGAGCGATGTGAGAAGGCCAGCCAGCAGCATCAGCAGCCACAGCGGCGCCGAGACATAGGAGCCGATGCCGGTGAGGAGATGGATGCGGCTCGCTGCGCTGAGCCCGCGCACCGGCAGCACGGCCGCGTGCTGGAGATTGCCTTGGCACCAGCGGCGGTCGCGCACGGCGAGATCGGTGAGGGAAGGGGGGCCTTCCTCATAGCTGCCGGGAAGCCCCGCGACCATGTATACGCCCCAGCCCGCACGCACGAGCAGCGCCGCCTCCACGAAATCGTGGCTCAGGATATGCCCGCCGAACGGCTTGCGCCCCTTGAGGTGCGGCAGGCCCGCCGCTTCGGCAAAGGCGCGGGTGCGGATGATGGCGTTGTGGCCCCAGTAATTGCTCTGCGGCCCGTGCCACCAGGCAAGTCCGTGGGCGATGAGCGGGCCATAGAGGCGTCCGGCAAATTGCTGGAGCCGGGCGAACACTGTGCGGCCACCCACGATCACCGGCAGTGTCTGGATCAGCCCTGCGTCCGGATTGCGCTCCAGCGCGTCGGCGAGGCGGACCATGCAGTCGCCGGTCATCACGCTGTCGGCGTCGAGGATCAGCATAGCTTCGTAACTTGCCCCGAAGCGCGTCACCCAATCGGCGATGTTGCCGGCCTTGCGGTCCGTGTTCTGCGCGCGGCGGCGATAGAAGAAGCGGCCGCCGGTGCGCCGGCGCAGGGCGAGGAAGGCGGCTTCCTCCGCCACCCAGACATCCGGATCGGTGGTGTCGCTGAGGATGAACACGTCGAACAGGCCGGCGTACCCGGTCGCTTCCAATGAGCGCCATGTGGCTTCCAGGCCGGCGAAGACGCGGTTCGGCTCCTCATTGTAGCAGGGCATGAGGAGGGCGGTGCGGATGGTCGGGGCGGGCAGGGGCGCGTCCGGGTCGATGTCGAGCGCCTTGCGGCCCGACAGGAGGCTGATGGCGCCGCCGAGGGCAGTGGTGAAGGCGAGGGCGATCCACGCGAAGAGGACGACGAACAGCACCAGCACGGCGTATTCGAGGTAGGTGAGCCCGCCCACGTCGAGCACCTTGTACATCTCGTAGGCGGCAAGCCCCGTCAGTGCGATGGCGCCGCCGAACACGAAGGCGCGGCGCGCGATAAGCGCTGCGCCGAGATGCGTGCCGGACCTGACCTGCTCCAGCCTGCGACGGAAATCCTGCGCCGGCATGGCGAGGGGCGCTTCGGGCGGCAAAGCGGGCGCCGGGGCTTGGCGCGTGGCCGGCCGGGCGTGCGCTAGGGCGTCCATCGATAGAGCCAGGTTTCGGTGAGCGGCACATCGCCCTTCATGAGACGCGCCCGCAATTCCGAGAGGTTCGCGCCCTTCGGCTCGAAGGCGAAGGAGAGACGGGCGCCGGAGATTTCGGGATTGGGTTGGAGCACCACGTCGCGGACCTCTCCCGCGCTGGCGGCGACGTCCAGCCGGATGCCGTCCGGCGTCAGCCCCGCCATGGGGCCGTCCACCAGATCGATGACGAACAGTCGCCGCTCGTCGGTGCCACCCGCGCGCGTGCCTGCCACGCGGCCGAGGGCCGGCGGAGTGGGCACGTCCCACGTCCAGTGCAGGCGATAGGTGTAGGTGTATTCGCTGCCCTTGCGCAGGGTGTCTTTGGGGCGCCAGAAGGCGACGACATTGTCGTGGACTTCCTGCGGCGTGGGGATCTCCACCAGATGCACCGCGCCCTCGCCCCAGTCGCCGATGGGCTCCACCCACACGCTCGGCCGCTTCTCGTAGCGTGCTTCCAGATCCTGATAGTCGAAGAAGGAGCGCTGGCGCTGCATCAGGCCGAAGCCGCGCACGTTCGAGCCGGAGAACACGCTGATCTGCAAGCGCCCGGGATTGGCGAGCGGGCGCCAGAGCTGCTCGCCCGTGCCGTCGGTGATGGCGAGGCCCTCGGCATCACGGACGGCGGGACGGAAATCGTCGAAGCCCGCATGATCGGCCGGGCCGAACAGGAACATGCTGGTGAGCGGCGCGATACCAGCTTCGGTGAGGTCCGTGCGCGGGTAGAGTGCCATCTCAACGGTCATCACGGTCGCATCGCCGGGGCGGATGGTGAAGCGATGGGCCGCCGTGGCGCTCGGGCTGTCGAGCAGGGCGTGAACGACGATGGAGGGCACGTCCGGTCGCGGCTGCTCCACATAGAAGGCCTTGAAGACAGGGAATTCCTCGCCGGAGGCCGATGCCGTCTTCACAGCCAGACCGCGGGCTGAGGTGCCGTAGCCCTGCCCCTTGGCGACGGCGCGGAAATAGCTCGCGCCCTGAAACACCGCGATCTCATCGAGATAATCGGAGCGGTTCAACGGGCCGTGCAGACGGAAGCCGGAAAAGCCGAGGTCGGTGCCGGGCTGGGGCGTCTTCAGCCCGTGCTCGAAGCGGAACAGGCTCGGATCATAGGCGATGCGCCGTGCCCGCAGCTCGGCCACCACGAAGAGATCCACCTGATCGCGGAACAGGAAGCCTCGATGCAGCAGCTGCATCTCGAAGGGCAGCCGCTGGCCGCGCCAGATCGAACGATCGGCGTTGAATCGGATGTTGCGGTAGTCGTCATAGCTGAGCTTGTCGAGCTCCGCCGGCAACGACTGGTTGCCCTGCTTGAAGGGCTTGGCGGCAAGCTGGCGCGCCGTGTTGCGTACCGTGTCGGCATCGAACCGCTCGCCCTCCTGGGCAAGCGCGGGATGAGCTGCGGCGGCCTGAAGAGCCGAAAGCGCAGTCGCACCCAGCATGAATGATCGGCGGTCGAGCAATGCGTCCCTTCGCCCCCGGATGTTCGGACATGCCTCTGCGGCATCTCTGAAGGAAGGCGCGAAGGTGGGTCCGGGTTCCACGGCGGGAGCGCGACATTGGGTCTCGCAGGCGGGGGGCGGCGGGCAACGGCGGTTCGTGAAAGAACCGCCGCCCCGGTCCTAGCGGCCTTGCGTTCCGGTCGGAACTGCCGCGTCGGCGAGGGCGCGGATGCCCGGCCGGTAGGCTTTTCCCGTGGGGCCGGTGGGGAGCGCGGCCACCACATGGATGGCGTCCGGCACCTTGAACCGCTCGATGCGCGCCGCGCACCACGCCCGCAGTTCATCCGCAGAGGCAGAGCTTCCCGCGCGCAGCACCACGGCTGCATGGAGCGCCTCGCCGAGGCGCGGGTCGGGCACGCCGGCGGCGAGGGCCTGGGCGACGGCGGGATGGGCGCACAGCACCGTCTCGATCTCGGCCGGGGCGATCTTGTTGCCGCCGCGCGAGACGATCTCTTTGATACGGCCGACGATCTCCACGCAGCCGTCCGGGCGCCGCCGCGCCACGTCGCCGGTGCGGAAATAGCCGTCTCGGAAGGCGGTATCGGTGAGGTCGGGATTGTCGAGGTAGCCGATCATGCCGAAGGGGGTGCGGATGAGGAGTTCGCCCGCCGCGTCCGGCCCCGCGCCCGTGGCGCCGGCGGCAGGATCGTCCGAGATGAGGTAATCGATCCCCGGCGTCGGCCGGCCGATGGAGCCGCGCCCGGCCACCGCCTCCGCGGGTGTGAGGCAGAAGTCGCACGACCCTGTTTCGGTGAGGCCATAGAGGTCGAACACGCCCGCGCCGGGCAACTGCGCTGCGATGGCTTCGGACAGATGCGACCCCAGCCCCTCGCCGCCGGTGAGGATGGTCCGCAGGTGCGGCGCTGCCACCTCTCCCTCGCCGAACAGGGTGCGCAGCATGGAGGGGACGGTCGCGAGTACGGTGGTGTCGGGAAGACGCGCCTTGAGGCCGGCGGGCGTGAACTTGCCCACCAGTTCGAGCCGCGCGCCGGTCTTCAGGGAGAGCAGCGCCACCCACAGGCCGAAGATGAAGATGAACTGGAGCGGCAGCTCCACCCTGTCGCCGGGCGTGAGGGCGAGCAAGCCCTGAAGCGCATCGAGCTTTCCGGCGAACCGGTCGTGGCCGAGCACCACGCCCTTGGGCTTGCCGGTGGAGCCGGAGGTGAAGACGATGACCGCCGCGCCGTCGAGCAGCGGTCGGGCGGGCGGTGCCGCCTCCGCGATGCGGGTCAACGTCCCATCCGCCACGAGAAAGCGGGCGCCGGTCTGTTCGAGGATCGCGGTTCGTGTCGTCTCGGCCGCCCCGGCGTGGAGCGGCACCGCGACGCCGCCCGCCTGCCAGACGCCGAAGAAAGAGGCGAGGTCCGCGGCGCGATTGGCCACGGCGACGATCACCGGCTCATCCGGCGTGAGCCCTTCCGCGCGCAGCTGCGCAGCGAGGCCGGAGGCAGCGGCACGCAGGGCGTCGGCGGTGTGAGCCGCGCCGCCGTCCTCGGCCACGGTGCCGGCCGCTTGGTCCAGGATGCGGCAGAGCGCGCCCGTCTTCGCCATCACGGCCTCCTCAGCCTTCGCGGGTCGGGAAGCGCGCGTCGCGCCAGGCGATGGCGGCGCGCAGCCCCTCGCGGCGCGCGACGTCGAAGAAGGCGATCTTGTCCGCCGAGCCCGCGCCCTCGATGGCGAGGTCGATCTCCAGCGCGCTCTCCAGCGCCTGCAACATGCCCTGCGTTTCGAGCGCGCGGTTCAGGGCGCGCTTGGTTTCCTTCACGAGGCTGGGGTCGATGGCGCCGATGTGCCGGGCAATGCGCAGCACCTCATCCTCGAGCCGGTTGGCGGAAACGACGCGGTTGATCATGCCGATCTCGGCCGCGCGCCGGGCGCTCACCCGGTCCTCGCCGAGCAGGATGATCTCCTTGGCGATCTTCGGGCCGACGATCCACGGCAGCAGCATCACCACAATGCCGGCGCCGAACTTCAGCTCCGGCTCGCCGAAGAAGGCATCTTCCGAGGCGATGGTCATGTCGCAGGCGAGCGCCAGCTCGCACGCGCCGGCAAGGCAGGCGCCGCGCACCATGGCGATGGTGGGCTTCGGGCAGTGCCAGAAGCGCATCACCGTGTCGAAATCCTTGCGCAGCACGGGCCGCCACGCATCGACGCCCACGGGCCGGGCCTCCATCTGCGCCTTCAGGTCGAAGCCGGAAGAGAAGGCATTGCCGGCGCCGCGCACAATCACCGCCTTCACGTCCGCATCCGCCTCGGCGCGGTCCATGGCGGTGTTGATTTCGCCGAGCATCTCCTGGTCGAGCGCATTGGTGCGCTCGGGCCGGTTGAGGGTTAGGAGGGCGATGCCGTCGCGGGTTTCGTAGGCGATCTTGGTGAAGGTCATGGAAGCCTCGTTGAGAGGGATCAGCGCCGGCCGCCGGCCATGGCGGCGGCTTCCGGCCGGAGCCGTAGGCGCAGCATGGCGAGGACCCCAAGGAAGGGGCCGATGGCGAGGATGAGGAAGGCGAAGCGCCAGCCGAAGGCATCCACCGCGTAGGGCAGCAAGTGGATGCTCACCAGCGTGATGAGGAAGCCGACGCAGGTCTGCACCGTCAGCATGGTGCCGATGAGGCTGCGGTCGGACAGCTCCGTCACGGCGGCGGAGAATTGGGCGGAATCGGAGATCACCGTCACGCCCCACACCAGCGCCAGCGGCAGCACCAGCCAGAGCGAGGCCCCGAACAGGAAGCCGATGCCTGCCGCGCACAGCCCGCTCACCGCCATGGACAGCGCCGTGACAAAGGTGCGCCCCAGCCGGTCGGCCGCGAAGCCGCCGCCCAGCGCGCCCACAGCACCGATGGCGACCACGCAGAAGGTGGCAAGGCGCGGGTCGAGGGGCGGGGCATCCCCATAGCGCGCGGCGAAGCTGGCGGCGAAGAAGGCGCCGATCCACGCCCACATGGCGTAGAGCTCCCACATGTGGCCGAAATAACCGAGATTGGCGAGCCGGAGCGCCGGCCGCCGGAACGCATCGAGGGCGTTGGAGAGCTTCAGCGGCGGCGCCTTCGCGTGGTTGGGGCCGACCTTGGCGAAGCGGATGAGGAAAGCGGCCACCAGCGCGCTCACGGCTGCGCCCGCCACCGGCGCCCGCCAGTCGAGCCCGCCCATCGCCGCCATGGCGTGGGGCGAGGCCGAGCCCAGGGTCAGGGCCGCCACCAGCATGCCGATGAGCAGGCCGAGATCGCCCTTGGCCCAGGTGGCCGCGAGCTTCATGCCCACGGGATAGACCCCCGCCATGCACATGCCGGTAAGGAACCGCAGCAGCGGCACCGCCGGATGGGTGGGCTCGAACAACAGAATGGCTCCGTTGGCCAGCGCGGCTACAAGAGCGGAGACGGAGAAGAGGGTCCTGAGGTCCGCGCGGTCCGCCAGAGAGAGCAGCGCGCTGAGGAGGGTGCCGGCGACAAAGCCCGCCTGCACGGAACTGGTGAGCAAGGCCTCCTGGAAGGGCGACAGGCTCCACTGCGCCCGGATCGCCCCCAGGGAGGCGGTGGTGGCGAACCATGTCGCCATCGCCGCCACTTCCGCGACCACGAGGATCGCAAGGGAAAAGGCCTTGCCGTCCGTGCGGGCGGCTGTCGCCGGCGTTGTCACCTCAGCCGGCCTTCTTCAGCATCGGGCAGGCCTCGGGCGACATGGGGCGGAAGGCCTCGTCGCCGGGGATGGTCGCAACCAGCTTGAGATAGTCGTAGGGGCCCTTCGACTCTTCCGGCGTCTTCACCTGCCACAGGTACATGTTGTGGATGGTGCGGCCGTCGGCGCGGATCTGACCCTTGCCGAACAGGGGATCGTCCGTAGGCATGGCCTTCATCTGTGCGACCACGGCGGTACCCTCATGGGCCTTCGCCTTGTCCATGGCGGCGATGGCCTTCATCCAGTGCAGCGTGGCGGCATAGGTGCCCGCCTGGTTCATGGTCGGCATGCGCCCGTTGTTGCGTGCGCCGAACGCCTTGCCGAAGGCACGCGTGCCGTCGTTCAGGTCCCAGTAGAAGGCATTGGTCAGCATCAGGCCCTGCGCCGTCTTCAGGCCCAGAGAATGGATGTCTGACAGGAAGATGAGAAGGCTGACGAGCTTCTGCTTCTGCGACAGGCCGAACTCCGCGGCCTGCTTCACCGAGTTGATGGTGTCGCCGCCGGAATTGGCCAGCGCCACCACCTTCGCGCCAGAGCCCTGCGCCTGGAGGATGAAGGAGGAGAAATCCGAACTCTGGAACGGTGCGAGCGCATGGCCCAGCACCTTGCCACCGTTGGCCTTCACCACTTCGGCGGCGTCGCGCTCCAGCGCATGGCCGAAGGCGTAGTCGGCGGTCAGGAAGTACCAGGAATCGCCGCCCTGCTTGATCATGGCGCGGGCGGTGCCGTTGGCGAGCGCCCAGGTGTCGTAGGTCCAGTGCACGGTATTCGGTGTGCAGGACTTCGCGGTGAGGTCGGACGTGCCGGCGCTCGCCACTAGGAAGACCTTGTTCTTGTCGCGGCTGATATCTGCGACGGCGAGGGCCACCGAGGAGGTGGGCACGTCGACGATGGCGTCCACCTTGTCGAGATCGTACCAGCGCCGCGCGACGGAGGAGCCGATGTCCGCCTTGTTCTGGTGATCGGCGGAGACCACCTCCACCTTGAAGCCGTGCTTCTCGGGCTGGAAGTCGGCCACCGCCATCTGGGCGGCGGTGACGGAGCCGGGGCCGGCGATGTCGGAATAGAGGCTCGACTGGTCGTTCATGACGCCGATGCGGAACGTCGGCAGATCCTGGGCCGAAGCTTTGTGAGCGGTCGTGATCGGGACGGCGACGGCGCACGACAGCACGGTCGCCGCTACGAGGGCAGCGCGCATTTTTTCTCTCCCGGCGTTTCCAGTGTCTTCTTGTGCCGCGGCATCTCCGTCCGCGATCTGTGGAACCAAAAGGCTCATTTGAAGATTTGTCAAACGAATAATTTTTAGGTTGATTTGAAGCCGCCGATCTGAGACCAAGGGGATGACCACAGGCGTCCCCGGAACGGATCAGATGGAACCGAGCTACGGCCAGATCGTCACCACCAGCGCGGCGAGCCAGATCGCCGATCAGCTCCAGCAAGCCATCATGGACGGCCGGTTGAAGGTGGATGAGCGCCTGCCGACCGAGGAGGAGCTTGCCGCGCAGTTCGGCGTCTCGCGGCCCACCGTGCGGGAGGCCCTGAAGCGGCTGGCGGCGCGCCATCTCATCCGCTCCCGGCGCGGCCCCACCGGCGGAACCTTCGTCACTGGCCCGTCGCCGGAGGAACTGGCCACCAGCCTCGGTACGTCCGTCACGCTCCTCGTCGCCACAGGCGGCGTTTCGCTGGAGGAGATGGCGACGGCGCGGCTGGAGATGGAAGCCGTCTGCTGCCGTCTCGCCGCGCTGAACCGCACGGACGCGCATCTTGCGGCGCTGGAGGCGGAGATCGCCCTGCAGCGGACCGCCAGCCTTTCGGATCAGGATTTCTGCGCCTCCGACGTGCGCTTCCACCGCACCATCGTGGATGCCGCCGGCAACGCTTTGCTGCGCTTCCTCATGAATGCGGTGGTGGAAGCGCTCATGCCGGTGAGCAACATGATCATCTTCCGCGTCCGCGACCGGACGGAGATCGTCGCCCACCACGAGACGCTCCTCGCGGCGCTGCGGGATCGCGATGGCGAGGCGGCGGTGGCCGCGCTCGGCGGTCTCGTGCGCTACATCCGCGCCCAGTACGAGAAGGCCGAAGAGGCCCGCAAGGCCATCCGGCCCTGAGCCGAGGCCCCTGATCCGCGCCCGCGCGGTCCACGCACATCACAGGGAAACGTCCAATGAGCACCGAGACCTTCCGCGCCCTCATGGCGCGCAAGACCGACGCCGGGCAGGCCATTGCCATCGAGACCATCACCGAGGCCGAGCTGCCGGCCGGCGACGTGACGGTGGACGTGGAATATTCGTCCTTCAACTACAAGGACGGCCTCGCGCTGAAGGGCATGAGCCGCATTCTGCGCGCGCTGCCCATGGTGCCGGGCATCGATTTCGCCGGCACGGTGCGCGCCAGCGACAATCCTGGCTTCGTGCCCGGCGACAAGGTGGTGCTCACCGGCTGGGGCGTCGGCGAGAACTGGTCCGGCGGCTTCGCCGAGCGGGCGAAGGTGAAGGGTGAGTGGCTGGTGAAGCTCCCCGAGGGCCTCACCGCACGCCAGGCCATGGCCATCGGCACGGCCGGCCTCACCGCCATGCTCTGTGTGGATGCGCTGGAGCGCTATGGCATCGCGGCGGGTGGTGATGTCCTCGTCACCGGCGCGGCCGGCGGCGTGGGCAGTGTCGCGGTGCGCCTGCTCTCGCGTCTCGGCTACAAGGTGAGCGCGCTCACCGGCCGGCCGGCCGAGGCGGACTTCCTGAAGAGCCTCGGCGCCACCGATATCGTCGATCGCCCCACCTATGCCGCCGCGGGCAAGCCGCTGGCGGGCGAGCGCTGGCATGGCGCGGTGGACACGGCGGGCGGGACCATCCTCGCCAATGTGCTCGCCGCCACCCGCTACGGCGGCGCGGTGGCCGCCTGCGGCCTCGCTGCGGCGACGGATCTGCCGACCACCGTTTTCCCCTTCATCCTGCGCAACGTGGCGCTGCTGGGCGTCGATTCCGTCAACTGCCCGACCCCGCGCCGCCTCGCCGCCTGGACCCGGCTCGGCGAACTCCTCACCGAGGCCGACTTCGATCTCGTCACCCGCGAGGTCACGCTCGAGGACCTGCCGCGGGTGGCCGAAGACATCATCGCCGGCGGCGTGCGCGGGCGCACGGTGGTGCGCATCTGAGAGGACAAAGCGGGCGCGCTGCGATGGCGCGCCCGGCGAGGATGCCGCTGGTGTAGAACACAGCCTTCATTCCGCAGCGCGAGCGCGTCGAGGATGCGCCATGTGCCGACCTTCGGCGGTAGTCGGGATCGTGGCCGCTTCGTCTTCGACGCCGTGCAACAGGGGGCGCTGTGGAGGCTGAAGCTGGAGTTTTGAGTCTACCCCGGCGTCAGGCCGGCATGACGACGACCTTGGTCTTGACCGGCGTCTTGTCGTAGAGGTCGATCATGTCCTGGCTGAGCAGGCCCACGCAGCCGCTGGTGACGCCGGTGCCGATCGACTCGGGGTCGCTGCTCGCATAGATCGTGTAGAGCGTATATTGCCCGTTCTGATAGAGGTAAAGCGTGCGGGCGCCGAGGGGATTTTCCAGGCCACCCGGCATACCGTTGGCCCATTTGGCCGCTTCGGGCTGGCGCTTGATCATCTCCTTGGGCGGGGTCCAGACCGCCCACTCGCCCTTGCGCCCCACATAGGCGTCGCCACTCCACAGGAAGCCGGCGCGGCCCACATTGGCGCCGTAGCGGGTGGCCTTGCCCTCGCCCTCGACGCGGTAGACGTAATAATTGCTGGGATCGACGATGATCGTGCCGGGCGCTTCATTGCTCTCGTAAGCGACGGTCCGGCGGTAATATTTGGGGTTGACCTTGCTGATGTCCGGCGCGGGGATCGGGAATTTCTCGTTGGGCATCGGCCCATAGAGCTTCTGCGCCTCGGCAAGGCTCATGACATCCGACGAGCAGCCGGCCAGCCCGAGCGCGCCGATGCCGAGGGCAGAGCCGAGCAGGAAAGAGCGGCGGCTGAGAGCGCCGGACCCGAGCCCGGACATGGCAACTTCGTCCCTCATGATGATCTCGCAGTGTCCCTTGATCCCGTTGCCGATGGTGTGTGCACACCAGACGCAACCGTTAAGCATTTTTCGGCGCGGACTTTGCCGCCAAGCGGCGCGGCTGGCAAGCGGCAGCCTTCGCCGCGCAGGGCAGCCATGCACCAGAGACGCCAGCATCGGCGCCGTTTCGGCCAAGTTGCGACGGGGGCGGGGAGAGGGTGTCCAAGCGTGAGGTGCGGCAATTATGCCCGTCGCCATCCCGGATGCCGCGGCGCACCGGCGGCAGGGATCACAGGCTTTGCCCCGAGCTTTGGCGGGTCTTGCTGCTTCAGGTCGTGCTGCTTCAGGTCTTCCTGCTTCAGGCCTTGCGGCGGCGCTTGGGCGGCGGCGCGGCCGGGGCTTCCCGTTCGCTGGCCTCGCGCAGGGCCCGCAGCCGCGCGCTCTTCTCGCGCACCGCTTCCAGTTCGCCCTTGTTGCGCTCCATGGCCCGCTCGATGGATTCGTCCAACTGGCGGCGGCTCTCCGCGCTGGAGAGCGTGTTCTGATGTGTCGTGATTGGGGTCATTCCGAAGGATATCATGATCCGGGTCGAAGCCCGAGAACTAAGATTTGAGAAAAATGGATAAAGAAAAAGGCCCCGCCTGTTCAGGCGGAGCCTTTTTTGATTTCATGATGCATTAGTCCAGCGGCCAGTACATCCGTGGTCCGCCGGAGCAATGTCACGCGGCCTGGAGATTCCCGGCCGAATTCTTTCCGGACTTGTTGTCCCGGACGATGTCGAACTGGAGCTTCTGGCCTTCAGCGAGGCCCTGCATTCCAGCGCGCTCGACGGCCGAGATATGCACGAACACATCCGCGCCGCCGTTGTCGGGCTGGATGAAGCCGAAGCCCTTGGTGGCGTTGAACCACTTCACGGTACCGATATTCATGACGATTTCCTTTCAATCGCGCGTAGGAGTTCCGCCCGAGAGGTCGAGCAGAACAAGAGTTAGAAATTGAAGGGAGGTATCGTCAGACGCGGCTTGGCGTCAGAAAATCAGCCGTCAAATTCAGACAAACGGAACATAGGGGGCTATTGTGTTGATAGCAAGGCTTTGATTTATGTCCGGCCAGCTTCTCTGTCCGCCGCCTATATTTCTCCGCCTATATTTCCCCGGGATGGCGAAGTTCGGATTCGCGAGCGATGCGTTCGAACGCCTCGTTCTCGCCCTTCACGCGATAGCTCGGCTCGCCCTTGTCCTGAGGCATGATGCGGACGATCTGGAACCGCCCTTGCGGGGATCGGAAGCCCGCAATGAACTCAACCCAGCCATTGGCGTTAAATTTCGTAACCATGCTTTTCCTTTAGCACACTTTTTCGCCCAGGCGTGCTCAATTCTCGTTGAGATGAGAGATTTATCGGACAGTTTTAATCACTCGTCCGAGCATGTTCATGATAGGATTGAAACGGTTTCGATGCCGAGACCGAAGGAGCTGCCATGAAAAAAGCGTGCGTCTTGATCTGCCTCCTCTGGGCAGGTGCATCACCCGCTTGGGCGAACTCCCCCGTCATGACGCTGGATTTCACATGGATCGGAACGACCCTGTGCGCGCCGCGGCCAAGCAGCCCGGAATTCCAGGTGGATAACGTCCCGTCCGGGACGGCACGGCTGCGGTTTGCGCTGATGGGCCCCAGCGGACGTGAGCTTGGCGGGGCCGATGTGCAGCTTCCCGCTCGCGGAGCCATCCCCAAGGGCGCTGTCTCCTACCGGTCGCCTTGCGTCGGGGGAATCTACACCTGGACCGTCGAAGCCATCGACGCCGAAGGCAAGCTCCTCGCCTCCGCCAGCCTCGCGCGGCCGTTCTACTGAACGCGGTCGAGGGGCCGGGACAATGTGCCCCCGGCCCTCTGACGGCTGAAGGGATCAGCGGCCGGTGAAGGTCGGCGTGGTGCCGGGTGCCGGGCCTCGGGCGTTGGTGGGCCGGACGCGGCGCTTGGGGGCGGCGATCAGGCCTTCCCACTGGGCCTTCTTCCGGGCGGCCTTGCGATGCCGGCGGATCGCCTCGTCATGCTCGCGCGCCTTGCGCTCGGAAGGCTTCTCATAGGCCCGGCGCTGCTTCATCTCCCGGAAAACGCCCTCGCGCTGCATGCGCTTCTTGAGAACCTTGAGGGCCTGCTCAACATTGTTGTCTCTGACGAGAACCTGCAAAAGATATCCAATCTGAAGGTCGTCCCGGGTCCCCGGCCAGATGTCTGACCGCTCGCCCGGATGCCGGCCGTGGCCGGTGTGTGGTGAGTGTAGAGCGATATGGCCGCTAAAGCGATGCGCCCTATTGCGTCATCGCCTCACGGCGCTTCGGGGGCTTCGACGGTCATCACCTTGAAGGAGGTGAGCGTTGACGGGCCAAAGGATGTCACGAGCGCCACATCGGTCGCGTCCCGCCCCCGCGCCATCAGGATACGGCCGATGCGCGGCTTGTTGTGGCGCGCGTCAAATGTGTACCACCGCCCGCCCAGATAGACCTCGAACCAGGCGCTGAAATCCATGGGCGCGGGATCGGCGGGAACGCCGAAGTCACCGAGATAGCCGGTGCAATAGCGGGCCGGGATGTTCATGCACCGGCACAAAGTGACGGCGAGATGGGCGAAGTCGCGGCACACGCCCTGCCGGCTGGTGTAGGCGTCGAAGGCGGTCTTCAGCGGGCTGGCGTGGGCGTAGTTGAAGACGATGTGACCGTGGACGAAATCGCAGATCGCCTGCACCAGTGGCCAGCCCTTGGGCAGATGGCCGAACTGCGACCAGGCGAACGCGCTCAGGCGATCGGTCTCGCAATAGCGGCTACCCAGAAGGAACAGGAGCACGTCCACCGGCAGGTCGCCGAGGGCATGCTGGGGCGCGTCGGGGGCCACGTCGTCGGGCAGTCCGCTGTCGCGGATCTTGAAGTCCGTGCGCATGGTGAGCCCGCCGGCGGGCGCGGAGATGACGTGGCAGAAATTGCCGAAGCTGTCGTGATAGGTGTTGGCGGGAATGGGCGGGTCGAACATCACCCGGTCCGGATTCAGGAGATCGGTGATCCGGGAGGGATGGACGCTCAGGGTGAGAATCATGGGTGTCGGCTGCGGGCAGCCGTAGGTAATTTCGTAGCCGGCGTGAATCAGCATCTGGGCCTCAGCTCTGTGCGGACATGGCCCGCAGATCGGTTATGGTGCGCGCAGCCTCGGGGCTGTCGCGTCAGGTGCGTGGCCCGTGCCGGAAAGGTCCTGACGTGAGCGCGCCTGTTTCCTTACTGACGGTGGACGACATTCCGCCGGTCACTGTGATAAATCCAGAAGGGCGTTCCGCGTTCCTTATCGTCTCGGATCACGCGGGAAACAGGCTGCCCCGCTCGGTCGGAACGCTGGGCCTCCCGGCAGTGGACCGCGAGCGCCATATCGCATGGGACATCGGCATTGCCGGCGTTTGCCACGCGCTTTCAGAATTACTCGATGCCACGCTCATTCAACAGAATTATTCTCGCCTGCTGATCGACTGCAACCGGCCACTGGGCGCCGCGCAGTCCATCCCGGCGGAGAGTGATGCGTCGCGAGTTCCCGGCAATCAGGGGATCGGCGCGGCGGAGCGCCGGGCACGCGAGGCCGGGATCTTCCTGCCGTATCATGCCCGCATCGCCGCTGAGCTCGACCGGCGGCAGGCGGCGGGCGCGCCGACCATCCTCCTCGCCATGCACAGTTTCACGCCAGTCTTCGCCGGCTTCGCGCGGCCGTGGCACGCCGGCCTGCTCTATCATCGCGACGCCCGGTTCGCGCAGGCCCTGATGCCCCTGTTGCGCGCCGATGCCGCGCTGAATGTGGGCGACAACGAGCCCTATGCCGTCAGCGAGGCGACGGACTGGACCATTCCCGAGCACGGCGAGCGGCGCGGCATTCCCCATGTCGGCATCGAGATCCGGCAGGATCTGGTTGCGGAGCCCGATGGCCAGCGGCAATGGGCCGAGCGGCTCGCGCCGTTGCTCGCCGCCGCTGCCGCACGGCTCGGGGAGACGGGAGAATTGGGCGCGGACCGTACGGCGCTGCTTCAGGATTAGCCTTCAGCTCCCCGCCGCGGCGCGATCCTTGCCTGCCAATAGGGTCTGACTTTCGAGATCGAGGCTGACTTCCTCCGCTCGGCACTTCAGATGGCCGTCGCTGTCCTGCGCAGGCCATACGCGCGAACGGGAAGTGTGAGCATGGCCACCTCGGCGCGGCAACGCAGCGTCTGCGAATGGGAAGATCTCGCGCCAGAAGATATCGCCGTCGGCGCAATCCTCGCGGGTGAGGGCGATCATCTGCTGCCGCCCTTCCATCTTCTGTCGACGCCCGGCGTGAGCGCGAAGCAGCAGCGGGCGTGTTCGGAATTGTGGACCCATGCACGCCGGACCGCGGCCGGGACGGCGGATTCCGGGCCGCGCTATGCCTTCGATGACGGGCGTGGCCGCAAGATGCGCCTCGGCTATCTCTCCAACGATTTTCAGGAACACGCCACTGCCCACCTCCTGATCGAGGTGCTGGAGGCCCATGCCGGTGCGGATTTCGAGGTGCTTGCCTATTCCTTCGGCGCGGACGATGGCCAATCCATGCGCCGGCGAACCATGGCCGCCTGCGACCATTTCATCGACATCTCGGACATGGACGACCAGGCTGCGGCCGCGCGCATCCATGCCGACGGCGTGGACATTCTCATTGATCTGAAGGGGTTCACGTCAGGGGCGCGGAGCGGCATCGTGCTCCTGCGGCCGGCGCCGATCATCGTGAACTATCTCGGCTATCCCGGCACCATGGGCGCGGGGATGTGCGACTACCTCATCACCGACCGCTTTCTCACGCCCGCCGCCAACGCCCCGGATTATGCCGAGGCCCTGGCCTACATGCCGCACACCTATCATCCCCACGGCCGGCGGACGCCGCCCGGCACCAGGCCGGGGCGGCGGGAGGTCGGGTTGCCGGAAGAGGGCTTCGTCTTCTGCTGCTTCAACCAGCCCTACAAGATCTCCCCCGACATCTTCGCAATCTGGTGCCGGCTGCTGGCGCTGGTGCCCGACAGCGTGCTGTGGCTGCTCGACCATCCCCATGCCGCCGGCAACCTCCGTTCGGAGGCAATCCGCCATGGCGTGGATGCGCGGCGGCTGGTTTTTGGCGCAAACCTGCCACAGGCGGCCCATCTCGCCCGGCTCCAGCTCGCCGACCTGATGCTCGATACCGCGCCATTCAATGCGCACACCACGGCGAGCGACGCGCTCTGGGCCGGCGTGCCGATCGTGACTTGTCCGGGGGAAACCTTTCCCTCGCGGGTGGCAGGCTCCATCCTGCACGCGGTCGGTCTCGGCGAACTGGTCGCCGAGGACCACGCCGACTATTTCGAGTTGGCCTACGGCATCGCCACGGAGCCCGGCCGCCTCGCGGCCCTCAAGGCGCGGCTGGACGCCAACCGGCTGGCGACGCCTCTGTTCGACGTGTCAGCCTACACCCTCGCCCTCGAAAGCCTCTACCGGGCGATGATCGTCCGCCACCGCGACCGGCTGCAACCCGCCACCATCGGCGCGCCCGCGCCCTGAACGCGTTGCCCTCCATGCGCTTGCCGCGTTCGGACGCGTCCGGCGGGGCAGGATGCCGGCGTCAGCTTCCCAGATACGCCGCCCGCACGTGGGGATCGTCGATGAGGTCCGCACCCTTGCCGGACATGACGATGCGCCCGGCCTCCAGCAGATAGGCGTAGTCGCACAGTTCCAGCGCGGCGAAGGCGTTCTGCTCCACCAGCAGCACCGTGGTGCCGGCATCGCGGATGGAGCCGATGATGGCGAACATCTGCTCCACGATGTTGGGCGCGAGACCCAGCGAAGGCTCGTCGAACAGCACGAGGCGGGGCCTCGACATGAGCGCGCGGCCGATGGCGAGCATTTGCTGCTCGCCGCCCGAAAGGGTGCCGGCCATCTGGTGGCGGCGCTCGGCGAGGCGGGGGAAGCTCGTATAGATGCGCTCGTAATCCGCCTTCAGCCCGGCATCACTGGCGCGCAGATAGGCGCCCATGGCGAGGTTTTCCGAGACGCTCATGTGCGGGAACACCCGCCGGCCTTCGGGGCAGTGGGCGACGCCGAGCTTCAGCATCTTCTGCGGCCCGGCGCGGGTCACGTCGTCGCCCTGAAGGCGGATGGAGCCGGCGCGCGCCGGCACGAGGCCGGAGATGGTGCGCAGCGTCGTGGACTTGCCCGCGCCGTTGGCGCCCACCAGCGCCACCAATTGCCCCTCGCCGACGCTGAGCGAGATGCCCCGGAGCGCCGCCACCTGGCCGTAGCCGCAGACGAGATCGGAAATCTCAAGCATGGGCCACCTCCCGCTGCTCCAGCTTCGCGGCACTCTTGCCGAGATAGGCCTCGATGACCTTGGGATCGGTGCGGATGGCCTCGGGCGGCCCTTCCGCGATCAGCCGGCCGTAGTTGAGGCAGACGATGCGGTCGGAGACCTCCATCACCATGGGCATGTCGTGCTCCACGAGGAGGATGGTGACGCCCTCGTCCCGCACCTTGCGGATGAGGCGCACGAAGCCCTGCGTCTCCGAGGCGTTCATGCCGGAGACCGGCTCGTCCAGCAGCAGCATCTTTGGCTCCACGGCCAGCGCCAGCGCGAAGCCCACGAGCCGCTGCTCGCCATAGGAGAGGGAGCCCGCCTTGTCGCCGGCACGGGCGGAAAGGCCGACCATGTCGATGATGGCCTCCGCGCGCTCCCGCACCGCATTCTCTGCCCGTCGTGCGGCGGGGGTGGGGAAGAGGCGGTCGACGAGAGCCGACGCGCGCGTGTCGTCGCCGAAGCGGTGGAGGCCGATGAGCACGTTGTCGCGCACGCTGTCATCGGCGAACACGCTGGTACGCTGGAAGGTGCGAGCAAGGCCCAGGCGGGCGATCTCGTTGGGCCGCGTCTGCGAGAGGTCGCGGCCCCGGAACAGCACCCGGCCCTGCGTGGGCTTCAGAAAGCCGGTCATGATGTTGAAGGCGGTGGTCTTGCCGGCGCCATTGGGGCCGATGAGGCTGAGGATCTCGCCTTCTTGCACGTCGAAATGCAGGTCGGCGATGGCCGTGAGGCCGCCGAACTTCATGCCCACATGCTCCACGTTCAGGATGGCGTTGCTGCTCGTCGTGCTCATGGGTTCGCTCCCATCTTGGCAGGCATCACGTCCGTCGGCTTGTCGCCGGCCTTCCGGCGGGCGGCGATGCGTTCGCCGAGGCCTTCCAATGCCGGCACGATGCCGCGCGGCATCAGGAACAGGATGGCGATGAGGATGGCGCCGTAGACGATCCATTGCGCTTCCGGCGCCATCACCGGCCGCAGCGCCACCGGCAGCAGTCCGAAGATGATGCCGCCCACCAGCGGCCCCGCCAGCGTGCCCTTGCCGCCGGACACCACCATGATGACCATGGTGACGGTGTAGGAGAACAGGAACACGTCCGGATCGATGATGCGGATGTAGTGGGCATAAAGGCTACCCGCGGCCCCCGCCATGGCGGCCGAGACGGTGGCGGCGATGGTGAGCGTGCGCGTGGCGTTGATGCCGAGGGACAAAGCGAGGGATTCGTTCTCCTTCAGCCCCCGCATGGCCCGGCCGAAGCGCGAGGCGACGAGCCGCGCGATGAGGAGATAGCTTGCCACCCCAACCGCCAGCACCAGATAATAGTTCTGCATCTTGGAGCGCATCGCCACGTCGCCGAGGCTTGGAACCGGCAGCACCATGTTGGGAATGGCGGTGAGGGCGAGGGGGCCCTGCGTCAGCTCCACCCAGTTCAGCGCCACCAGCCGTACCACCTCCGCGAAGGAGATGGTGACGATGACGAAGTAGGCGCCGCGCACCCTGAACGACAGCCGCCCGATGAGATAGCCGCAGAGCCCGGTGAGCACGATGGCAAGCACGAAGCCGAGGAGCGGCGAGCCGCCCTCGTGGGTCACGCGCAGGCCGAAGGGCAGGCTCACGTCGAAGCCCAGCGCGGTGAGCGCGCTCACATAGGCGCCGATGCCGAAGAAGGCCACATGCCCGAGGCTGAGCTGCCCGGTGAAGCCGAGCAGCAGATTGAGGCTCATGGCGCAGATGGTGAGGATGCCCGTGATGATGAGGGCATTCAGCAGGTAGGGGTCGGTGAGGCCCAGCGGCAGCAGGGCGAAGACCACCAGGAAGAGGGGGGCGATGAGGCGCGTCATCCGATCCGCTCCGCGCGCGCGAACAGGCCGGTGGGCTTCACCAGCAGAACCGCGATGATGATGAGGAAGCCCATGGCGTCGCGATATCCCGAGGAGATGTAGCCGGCGCCCAGCTCCTCCGCGAAAGCGAGGATGAAGCCGCCGATGGTGGCGCCCGAGATGGAGCCGAGGCCGCCGAGAATGACGATGGCGAAGGCCTTCACTGCCGCGAGGTCGCCCATCTGCGGCGTCACCACATAGACCGGCCCCAGCAGCGCGCCGGCGGCCGATGCCAGCGCCGAGCCGATGGCGAAGGTCGCGGTGTAGATGAGAGAGACGTTGACGCCCATGAGAGACGCCGTGTCGTGGTCCTGGAAGGTGGCGCGCATGGCGCGGCCGAGCTTGGTGCCGTTGATGGTGAAATAGGTGATGGCGATGAGCGCCACCGCCGCGCACAGCACGAACAGGTTCACATAGGAGAGTGACACCGGCCCGAAGGTGAGCGGCTGCGCCGGGAAGGGGGTCGGCACGGCCTTGGCGACGCCGCCGAAGATCCAGAGCGTGCCCGACTGCATGATGATGCCGGCGCCGATCATCACCAGCATGGTGGTGTCGATGTCGGAGCGCCGCAGCGGCCGCAGCAAAGTGAATTCGATGAACGCGCCGACCAGGAGGCCCGCCACGAGGGCCACCGGCAGCGCGACGAAGAAGTTCAGCCCCAGCGCCACGGCCGCCAGATACATGGCGTAGCCGCCGAAGGTGTAGAGGGCACCATGGGTGAAGTTCACCACGTTCATGATGCCGAAGATCAAGGTGAGGCCGATGCCCAGCAGCGCATAGGTGCCGCCGAGCACCAGCGCGTTGAAGATGTGTTGCAGCAATTGGTCCATCTGGCCTGTCCGGTCTGGCGTTCGGGGCTGAAGCATGTCCGCTCGGCGAGAGCGGGGTGAGGGCGGGCGGCGCGGCCGGGCAGTCGGCCCCGCGCGCCCGCCTTCACCCCGAAGCCCCCGCCCGAAGGCGGGGGAATGCGCGAGGCGCCGGATCAGCCGCCGAGCTGAACCTGGTTCACCTTTCCGCCGGAAATCTCGATGATGTAGACGTTGGGCTTGGACTGGCCGCTCTCCTTGCCGGCGGGGCCGCTCTTGTTGAACTTGATGGGGCCGTTGAGGCCCTTGAAGTCCACCTTCCAGAAGCCCTTCTGGATGGAGGCGGGATCGGTGCCGCCGCCGGCCGCGATGGCGGCCGCCACCGTGCGGATGCCGTCATAGCCGCGGAAGCTCTCGGTGGCGCCGGCGAAATCGAAGCCGCGCTTCTTCCATTCGTTGAGGAAATAGGCGGTGGCCTCGGGGTTCGGGGTCTTTTCCGGCCACCAGGGCAGGAAGGTGGTGAGGTGCATGGTGCCGTCTGCCGCCGCGCCGGCCTGCGCGATGATCTGGTCCGGATTCTGCGAGCCGCCGGTGGTGATGATGCGCTTCTTGAGGCCGAGCGCCGCCATCTGCTTGAACAGGAGGGTGAGCTGGTCCACGGCGCTGGTCACCATGATGGTGTCGGCGTCGGAAGCCTTCAGCTTGGCGAGCTGGGCGCTCATGTCCTGGGCCGACTGGTCCATGGTCTCCACGAGGCCGACCTCGACGCCGTTGGCCTTCAGCATCTTGGAGAAGTCGGCGGCGGCGCCGCGGCCCCAGTCGTTGTTGATGACGAGGAAGTCCACCTTCTTCAGGCCGAGCTTCTTGACGCTGGGTTCGAATGCGTCGGCCTCGACGGAGGAGGGCGGCGAGATGCGGAAGATGAAGGGGTTGCCGGAGGTGGTGATCTTGCCGGAGGAGGAGGTCTCCACCAGCATGGGCACGGAATATTCCTCCAGCTTCGGCATGGTGGCGAGGGTGAGCGAGGAGCCCCAGGCGCCCATCAGCACCGGCACCTTGTCGGAGGTGATGAGCTTTTCCGCCACCGAGGCGGCCTCGGTCGGGTTGCTCTTGTTGTCCTCGATGACCAGCTCGACCTTCTTGCCGAGGATGCCGCCCTTGGCGTTGATCTCGTCGGCGGCGATCTTGGCGCCGTTCACCACATAGGTGCCGGAGGCCGCGAAGGCGCCGGTGAGGGGCTCGTTGACGCCGATCTTGATGGTGTCGGCGGCGAAGGCCGTGCCAGCGAGGAGGCTGAAGGCGAGAGCGGCGAGTGTCGTCCGGCGTGACATCAACATGGTTGGTCTCCAGTCTCGAGAAGGGCAGTCAGGGTCAAGAAGTGGGACCGCCGCGGCGCCACAGGCGGCCGATGCGGTCGGAAACGAGCGAGATGAGAAGCTTGAGCGGGTCGAGGCCGCGCGCCTGCGTCGGCGAGGGCTGCGTGCCGCCAAGGCGGGCCTCGAGGTTGGCTGCAAACTCGGCGATGAGACGACCCGCCACCTCGCGCACGAGGCCGGGGCGGCCGAACTGGGCAAGCGGCCCCTTCAGCGTGTAGCCCACGTCGAGCACCACGCGGGCGGTGCCGGGCGTTGCGCCGTCGGTGACGCGATAGCGGATGAGTCCTTCCGTGCGCGAGCGCCCGTCCGCCCCCGCGCCATGGATGGTGCCGCTTCTGGCGGCGTCATCGCGGCCGATGCGGGCGCTGCCGCGGAAGGTGGTGGCGATGGGGCCGAGCTTCACCCGCATCCCGCCCTGCACGTTTTCCGGCGACGACATGGCGTCGATGACGGCGCCGGGCAGGCAGGCGGCGACCTCCTCGATGCGGCCGAAGAAGGCGAACACCTCGGCCGGCGGGAAGGGCACCTCGAAGCTCTGCTCGAAGCTGTGGGCGGGCGTGAAATCGTCCGCGAGGACCATCGCGGCCGAGGGCGTTGCAGTGGTGGCGAAGGCCGCCGGCAGCGCCGCGGAAACCGCCCCGCCCGTCCGCGCGCCCACCGGGCCGAGGTGGCGCTCGGCGGTCATCGGGCCGATGCCCTGCGCCCGCCGCTCGGCGATCACGGAGGCCACCGCTTTCACGATGCCCGCATAGCCGGTGCAGCGGCAGAGATTGCCGGCGAGGCCGAGGCGGATGCGCGTCTCGTCCGCTTCCGGAAGGCGCAGCACGAGGTCGCGGGCCGAGACGAGCATCCCCGGCGTGCAGAAGCCGCACTGGAGCGCGTGCTCGCGATTGAAGGCGGCGCGCAGCTCGGCGGTGACGGGATCGTCGTCCAGCCCCTCGATGGTGACGACATCCGCCCCCTGGCAGGCGCCGGCGAAGGAGAGGCACGCACGCGTCGGCTCGCCATCCACGAGGATGGTGCAGGCGCCGCACACGCCGTGCTCGCAGCCCAGATGGGTGCCGGTGAGGTTCAGCGTGTCGCGGACGAAATCGGCGAGGTTGGTGCGCCCCTCCGCCTCGGCCGTCACGGGGCGGCCGTTGAGGGTCAGCGAAATCATGCGGGACGCGCCCATGGCGATTGTCTCGGGCCTTGGCGAAGCGGTCATGCGGCGCTCCGCGTGTCGGTGAAGAGGCTGGCGGCCTGCGTGGCGGCGCGGCGCAGCACCTCCACATGCACATGGAGGTCCACCGCGTCCGTCAGGCCGGCGGCGACGAGCGCGGCATCGGCGGCGGATGCGTCGAAGCGGACGGCGAATCCGGCATCGATCCGGTCGCCGAAGAGCGGCGCGGCGTCGGCGAAGACGAGGGGTGGCGCGTCGATGGCGCCCATCAGCGCGCGGCCGGTGCCGGTGGCGGGATCGATCAGCACGGCGCCGATGGCGTGGGCGAACTCGCCCACCTTGCGGCAGTGCTTCACATAGCCGAAGCGCGCGGTGGCGGGCACCTTCGGCACCCGCACGGCGACGAGGATTTCGCCCGGCTCCAGCGCCGTCGCGAGCGCGCCGGCAAGGAAGGCGCCCATGGGGAGGCGGTGCGCGCCGGCCGGGCCAGCGATCTCAACTTCGGCACCGAGTACGGACAGGGCGTTCACCCAGTCGGCGGCAGGATCAGCATGGGAAAGGCTGCCGCCCATGGTGCCGCGGTTGCGCACCGCGCGATAGGCGATGCCGCCGGCCACGCGCCGCAGGATGTTCGTGCCCACATCCGGCGCACGGCCGTCCTCCACATCGGCGTGGGTGACGAGCGCGCCATAGACCATGTGCCCGGCCTCTTCGCGCACGGTGCGCAGATCGTCGATGCCGGAGAGGTCGACGATGAGGTCGGGCGTCGCGAGGCGCAGATTGAGCATGGGGCCGAGGGACTGGCCGCCGGCCATCACCTTCGCGCCGTCCCCGCCCGAGGCGAGGAGCGCGACGGCGTCGGCGATGGTGCGCGGGCGCTCGATGCGGAAGGGGGCGGGCTTCATGCCGCGCTCCTTTCACCGGCGCGCACCGCCAGCACCTGCCCCACGATGCGCCGGGGCGTCACCGGGGAGCGCAACATCTCCGCGCCCAGCGGGCGCAGCGCGTCGTTGATGGCGTTGGCGATGGCGGCGGGCGGCGCGATGGCCCCGCCTTCGCCGATGCCCTTCACGCCGAACTTGGTATAGGGCGAAGGCGTTTCCATATGGCCGATGAAGGGCATGGGCACTTCCGGCGCGCCGGGCAGCAGATAGTCCGCCAGTGTCGAGGCGAGCGGCTGGCCGGAGGCATCGAACGCCATCTCCTCATAGAGCGCGGTGCCGATGCCCTGGGCGAGGCCGCCGATGATCTGGCCGTCCACCACCATGGGGTTCACCAGCGTGCCGCCGTCTTCCACGATAGCGTAGTCGAGGATCTCCACCTCGCCGAGGTCGGGGTCTACCGCGACGACCACCGCGTGAGCCGCGTAGCTGAACGTGCCGCTGTCGCGCACCGGCTTGTAGCCGGCGGTGACTTCGAGGCCGTGGGGGTCCACGTCGGCCGGCAGGTCCTGCGGGCGGCGATACCAGGTGTGCGCCACCTGCTGGATGGTCACGTCGCCGGACGGGCCGATGACCCGCCCGGATTCGAGCCGCACATCCTCGGGCCGTGCCTGGAGCATGTGCGCGCCGATACGGCGGATGCGCTCGGAGAGCTCGGTGCAGGCGGTCGCCACGGCGCCGCCGGCCATCACCATCACCCGCGAGCCCCAGCTGCCGGTGGAATAGGGCGTCATGGCCGTGTCGCCATGAACGAGGCGGGTGCGGGCGACCGGCATGCCGAGGATCTCGTGCGCCACCTGCGCCAGCGTCGTCTCCAGCCCCTGGCCGTGGGAATGGGCGCCGATGCGCAATTCCAGCCCGCCATCGGGTGTGAGGCGCGCGCCGGCCTGTTCGTGGCCGGGCACCATGGGAATCCCCCAGCCGGAATAGACCGAGGTGCCGTGGGCCGCCTGCTCGCAATAGATAGAGAGGCCAAGGCCGATGCGGCGGCCGTCCGGCTCCCCCGCGAGCTGGCGCTTGCGAACCGCATCGGCCTTGATGGCGTCGAGCGCCTGCCTGAGCACCTCAGGGTAGTTGCCGCTGTCAAAATGCTTGTTGGTGATATTGTCGAACGGCATCTGCTCCGGCCGCACCAGGTTCTTCAGCCGCACCACTTCCGGGGCGAGGCCCAACTCAGCGGCCAGCGCATCCAGCGCCACTTCCAGCGCGAAGCACACGCCGGTACGCGCCACGCCGCGATAGGGCAGGATCGGGCACTTGTTGGTGGCGACCGACCAGGTGCGGCAGCGATAGGACGGGAAATCGTACGGGCCGGGTAGGATGCTCGCCACCTGCGCGGCCTCGAGGCACGCGGAGAAGGGATAGGCGGAATAGGCGCCGCTATCCACGCTCGCCTCGCAATCGATGCCGCGCAGCGTGCCGTCGCGCTCGGCATAGAGCGTGATCTCGTAATGGTGCTCGCGGCAGTTCGCACTGGCGGTCAGGTGCTCGCGCCGATCCTCCAGCCAGCGCACCGGCCGGCCGATCTTCCGCGCCAGCCAGCCGAGGCAGACGTCTTCGCTGAGCAGGATGGCCTTGTAGCCGAAGCCGCCGCCGACATCCGGCGAGATGATGCGGACCTGTCCCTCTTCCAGCCCCAGGCATTCTGAGAGGCCGGAGCGGACGATGTGCGGCATCTGGCTGGCGGTGTGCACCACCAATTGGTCGGAGCGATGATCGAAATGCACCACCGTGCCGCGCCCCTCGATGGGCGCCATGCACTGGCGGGCGGTGGAGATGGTGCGCGAGACCTTCACCGGCGCGTCGAACGCGGCCTCGATGTTGATGTTCGAGAGGCTTTCGAGAAAGACGTTGTCGCCCCAGTGCTCATGCACCAGCGTCGCGCCGGGCTTGCGGGCGTCCAGCATGTCATGGAGGGCGGGCAGCTCTTCCAGGTCGAGTTCCACGCGGGCGGCCATGTCCTCGGCCTCGGCGCGGGTGTCGGCGACGCACATGGCGATCAGCTCGCCCACCTGCCGCACCTTGCCGGTGGCGAGCACCGGCTGTTCCGACACCTTGAAGCCGGGCAGGCCGGAGACGGCGCGGATGGGTTTCACCCCGTCGAGGTCGGCGGCGGTGAAGACGTGGCCCTTCAGATCCTCCGGCACATGGATGGCGCGGATGCGCGCATGGGCGAGCGGGCTGCGCACGAAGGCCACATCCTGCATCCCCGCCATGCGGATGTCGGCGATGAACTGGCCGCGCCCGCGCATCAGCCGATCGTCTTCCTTGCGGGGAAGACGGGCGCCGACGCCCTCGTGGGACCGGGGTTCGCTCATGCGTGGGCTCCCGGCATCAGGTCGAGCGCGGCGCGCACCAGCAGGCCGTCGGGACGGCGCAGCTCGTCGAGGATCGAGAAGTGGTTGGCGCCGAGAATGGGCAGAAGCGCCCCCGGCGCGTGGGCGGCCACGCGCTTTGCCGCGAGCGCGCGGGAATCATGCACCAACGCCGGCACTTCCGCCGTGCCGTAGGCGATGGCCAGCGGCTTCGGCGACGGGTCGTGGCGGAGCGGCGAGCAGGCGGCGATCTCCGCGTCCGAGAGATCGAGCGCGGCGTTGAGGAAGGTGTCGCGCAGCGGCGCCAGCTCGTAGACGCCGGAGATGGCGAGGCCGGCAGCAACAGTGGGATGGTCCAGCTGCATCACCGCCAACTGCGCGCCGGCCGACCAGCCGGAGATCACCACCGGACCGGTGAGGCCATATTGCGCGCCGTCCTTGCCGATGAGGTCGAGCGCGGCGCCGATCTCATCGACGATCGCGCCGAGGCGCGCCTGCGGCGCCAGCGTGTAGCTGGGCATGGCCACCGACCAGCCCTGGGCGAGGAGGCCTTCCGCGTAGTGGGCGAAGGCCTCGCGCGTGTTGCGCTGCCAGTAGCCGCCATGGATGAAGACGAGGCAGGGCGCGCCCGGCGTGCCGGGGTAGATGTCCAGCTTCTGCCGGGCGCCGGAGCCGTAGGGAATGTCCAGATGGGCGGGCGTGGCAGCGCGGAAGAGCGGGGCCGCCTTGTCGCGCGCCTCGACCCATGCCGCGCTGTCCTTCACCGCGGCATTGTTGTTGTAGGCCGCATCCCGCTCGGTCTGGGACAGGGTGTCCCAGACCTCCTGCGGGGCCGGCCGAACGGCTGCGGATGCCGGGCTCACGCCGCCACCGCCCGGGGCAGGATGACGGCATCGGCATCGTACTTCTTGCCGGCGCGCAGGCAGAAGGCGGGGGTGAGCAGGCGCTCGGCCACCACCTTCGTGTCTTCGTTGTCGCGCAGCAGGAAGCGGCCGCGATTGTCGTCCAGCACCGAGATGTCGGCCGCATAGCCCACGGTGAGCGAGCCCACCCGGTCGGTCAGGCCGATCATCTTCGCGGGATTGATCGTGACCATGGGCACCACCTGTTCCAGCGAGAGGCCCAGCGCCATCATGGAGCTCATGGCCTGGGTCAGGCTGAAGCGGGCCTGGCCCTTGAAGGGGTGGTTCTCGTCGTCATAATGCTCTTCCGGCGTGCCGGCGGGGGCGGGGACATGGGTGTTGTAGCCGTGCATGTCGGCACCCAGCGTGTGGGGCACGACGCCGGCGGTGATGGCCTTCTTCGCGAGGCGGTAGGAGAAGTGGCTGCCGTGGCCCACGTCCACCTTCAGCCCGCGGTCGAGCGCCGCCTGGATGACGTGATGGACCTCGCCCTGCTGGTTCACGAAGCCGCCGGGATGGCGGGTGAAGGGGTGGGCCAGTACGTCGCCCTCCTTCAGAAGCGGGATGACCCGCTCAAGGATCGTGTCGGCATCCTCGCCGTTGGCGCCGCTCTCCGGCAAGCCCCAGAGCGTTCCGAAATGGACATAGAGCGGGATTTCGGCGCGGCGGGCGATCTCCGCCGCCATTTCCATCACCTTGATACCCCAGCGGGCGAAGCCGCCGATCTCGGCGTGGCCCTTGATGCCGCGCACGAGATCGCGGTTGGCGATGGCCGAGCGCACGGTGGCATCGATATCCACGCAATCCGGGCTGTAGAGGTTGGGGTAGTAATGGCCCTCAAGGCCGCCCACGAGATAGGCGGAGAGGAAGGCGTAGATGCGGGTGTCGGAAGGCTCGACGATGAACTTGCGGAAGCCCGGCAGCGTCATGCATGAGGGGCCGCCCTGGTCGATCACCGTGGTGACGCCGGAATGCACGCCCACCATATCCGGGTTGAGGCCGAAGCGGCCGGTCACGTACTGGTAGATATGGCCGTGGGTGTCGATCATGCCCGGCAGCACCAGCTTGCCGGAAACGTCGATGGTCTCGGTGGCGCTCGACGGGAGGATCGTCTCCTCCACTGCGGCGATACGCCCGTCGCGGACGGCCACGTCGCGGATGCCGTTGATGCCGGTGGCGGGGCAGATGACATGTCCGCCCTTGAGGAGGATATCGTAGCCGGCGGGTTCAGCCATCAGGGGTCTCCGTCCATGCATGTGCGGTCTCGGGACCGCCTTGGAAAAGCGAAGCATACGTCGCATTTTTCAAATGCAGGGCGCGTGCCAGTTTTGATTTAGATCAATTTTTCGAGAGCGGCGCCGCGCGCCGGAGGGGATGGACGTGACGAGATCGCGTGAAAAATCAAAGGGCTCCACGGTGGAGCCCGAGGCTGGGATGCATGAGGATTGGCCGCTTGCCGACCGCCCCGGCTTCCTCGCGCGCCGGGTGCATCAGATCCATGTCAGCCTGTTTTCTGAGCTGTGTGCCCCGTTCGGGGTGACGCCGGTGCAATACAGCCTGCTGTCGGCGCTCGCGGACCGGACCGAGGCGGACCAGACCACCCTGTCGCGCATCGTCGCGCTGGATCGCACCACCACCACCGGAGCGTTGAAGCGCCTTGAGGCGCGGGGCCTCGTGCGGCGCGGCACGTCGGCCACCGACCGCCGCTCGCAAAGCTGCTCGCTCACCGAGGAGGGACGCCGCATGCTGGAGGAGATGGAAGCCGGCGCCCGGCGCGCCCATGCGGTGACGGTGGAGATGCTGGCGCCCGAGGAGCGTCGGCAATTCATTGAAGCCATGAAGAAAATCGTTGCGGCCCATGGCGGGCGGCAGGCCTCGTCCGATCTGCTCTGATTTCGGTCGTTGGCGCCTAAGAAATGGGCGACTGGAAAATCGGCGGCGGCTACAGCACCGGGCCGAGCATGGCGATGGTGTTGTTCCACAGGCGGCGGGGAGCGCTGAAGGCGTCCGCATCGTCCTGCGTCACCGGCGTCGCGGCATCCAGGAACACCTGCTGGCGCGCCCGCAGGGTCCGGGTGAAGGTGGGGTCGTAGAGGAGGATGTTGTTTTCCGCATTCAGCTCGAAGCTGCGGCGGTCGATATTGGCCGAGCCGATCAGGGTCACTTCGCCGTCGAGGGTCAGCGTCTTGGCGTGGAGCAGGCCGCCGACATATTCCCGGATCTCGACGCCCGCCTCCAGCAGGTCGTGGTAATAGCTGCGGCTGGCGGCGGCGACGATCCAGCTGTCGTTGCGCTTCGGGAACACGATGGTGGTCGCCACCCCGCGCCGGGCCGCGGAGCACAGCGCCGCCTGAAGCGGCTCGTCCGGCACGTAATAGGGCGTGGTGATGACGAGTTCGCGCCGTGCCGCATTCATCAGCGCCACGAACATCTCCGGCATGGCCGAGTAGCGCACGCCCGCGCCGGAGCCGATGACCTGCGCGATGAAGCCGGGCTGCGGCGGCGGCAGGGGCTCGGCGAAGAGGGGGGCGAGGTCTTCCTGAATCTGCGCCATCCAGTTGCTGGCGAACAGATGCTGGTTCTGACGCACCACCGGCCCCTCGAACCGCGCCATCACGTCCACCCAGGGGGCGAACTTCGCCTTCACGGCGAAAGCGGCATCGGCGCAGTTCTGGCTGCCGCAATAGGTGATGGCGTTGTCGATGACCACGATCTTGCGGTGATTGCGCAGGTCGATACGGCCCTTGAACGGGCGCAGCAGCGGGTTGCCGATAGGCAGGGCGGTGGCGAGCCGCACGCCTGCCGCCGCCATATCCCGCCAAAAGGGGGAGCGGATGAGGGCGCGGGAGCCGAGATCATCCGCCATCGCCCGGCAGGTGACGCCCCGCGCCGCCGCGCGTTTCAGGGCCTCCATCACGGAGCGTCCGCTCGCATCGTCGAGCCAGATATAGAAGAGCACGTGCACGCTTAGCTGCGCGGCGTCGATGTCCCGCACCATGGACGCGATGGCAGAGGCGGAATCCGGGAGCAGCTCGGCGCGGTTTCCCGCCACCGGGAGGAAATGGTTCACCGACTGGCCGACCCGGAACAGCGGCACATGTCGCTCGGGGATGTCCGCCTCCGCCGAAGGCCCGGCGACACCCTCCGCAGGCGGCAGGGCGGCCACCGCCGCGCGCAGGCTTTCCACCGCCTTGCGCCCCAGATTGACCTCGCCGAACAGGACGTAGGCGAGCATGCCCACCACCGGCGCCAGCAGGATCACCAGCACCCATGCCATGCGCGAGGCGGGCTCGCGATGGGGGCGCAGCAGCGCGCGGATGACGAAGATGATCTGGAGGCTGAGGTGGGCGGCGTAGAACACCCAGGCGAGGACGGCGGAATCATGCATGGCAGCGGCACGCCCGGTGAGAGGATCGCTGCCGTTCTAGATCATCTTCGCCGCCCGCGCGAACGCCGTCAGGCGCCGGCGTAGAGCCCGCGTAGGGTGTCGGCAGTGGCGAGCGGTCGATTGAGCAGCTGCGCCCCCTCCGCCGCCCGCCGCACCTGCGCGGCGTTGTTCTGCGCCACGCTGCCGTCGGGCGCGAAGAGGTTGTTCTCGAAGCCGACGCGCACATGCCCGCCGAGGCCGGCGGCGACGGTGGCGCAGGCGTTCTCCTTCGGCCCGAACGCGCACATGGCCCACAGGCGGGGCGGCGTGCCGGCGGTGGCGAGGAAGGGCACGAGATCGGCTGGCGTCGAGACCTGCCCGCTGGTGTATCGGCCGAGCACGAAGAGGGGGAAGTCCTCACCGTCGCCCAGCACGCCGCGCCCCTTCAGCGCCTGATAGCGCAGCACTTCTTCCGCCGAATAAAGGATGATCTGCACCAGCATGCGCTCGCGCCGCAGCCAGGCGAAAAAGTCTGCGGCGGCCGCCTCGTGCGCCGCGTCCGGGATGATCTCGCGCAAGGCGAGGGAGACCGCCTCCGGCCGCACGGCGCGCACCACGGCGATCTGCTCCGGCGCCTTGTAGCGCCCCGCCGCCTCGGAGGTGGCCTGCACCACCAGCCTGTCCCCCACCTCGCGCCGGATGGCGGCTGTGGCCTCGCGATAGGCGTCCGCATCCAGCAGATGGCGGCCATCGGCGTCGCGCACATGGATGTGGATGAGGGCGGCGCCCGCCTCGACGATCTCCGCCGCGTTGCGCGCCAGCTCGCCGGCGCTCATGGGCAGGGCAGGGTGGTCCGTCTTGGTGCGGGTGGCGCCGTTGGGTGCGTTGGCGATGACGAGGGGCGGCCAGAGGAGGGCCTCGGCGGGGGCGGCGGTCAGGGTCATGGAGGGTCCGGAAGGTCAGTCGGTGGGGGTGAGGCCCAGCCGCTTCATGCGGTCGTGCAGGGTCTTGCGCGGGATGTTCAGGGCGAGGGCGGCGGCGGAGACGCGGTGGCCGGAGGCTTTCAGTGCATCCTCTATGACGAGGCGTTCCACCCGGTCCAGCAATTCGTTGAGGCTCGGCGCTGCAGCGGCGCCCCCGGTGAAATCCGGCGCGAGAAAGCCGAGCATGTGGCGCTCGGCGGCGTTCTTCAACTCGCGCACATTGCCCGGCCAGTCCGCCAGCATCAGCACGCGCCGCAGGGAGGGCGGAACCTCCACCACCGGCCGCTGGTACTTCACCGCCGCCTGCACAAGGAATAGCTCGAACAAGAGCGGGATGTCCTCCCGCCGTTCGCGCAGGGGCGGCAAGGCGAGCTTCACCACGTCCAGGCGGAAGAACAGGTCTTTCCGGAAGCCGCCGGCATCGGCCAGCGCGCCGAGGTCTTCCTTGGTGGCGGCGATGACGCGCAAATCCACCGGCACGGGCGTGTTGGAGCCGAGGCGCTCGATGCGCCGGTCCTGCAGCACGCGCAGCAGCTTCACCTGCATGGCGAGGGGCATGCTCTCCACCTCGTCGAGGAAGAGGGTGCCGCCGGAGGCATGCTCGATCTTGCCGATGCGCCGCTTGCCGGCCCCGGTGAAGGCGCCGGCCTCGTGGCCGAACATCTCGCTCTCGAACATGCTCTCGGGGATGGCGCCGCAGTTGACCGCCACGAACGGCTTGTCGCGCCGGGCACCGCCCTCGTGCAGGGCGCGGGCGACCTGCTCCTTGCCGGCGCCGGTCTCGCCCAGCACCAGCACATCGGCGCTGGTGGAAGCGAGCTGCGCCACATCATCCCGCAGCCGGCGGATGGCCGCGGACTGCCCCACGAGATGCCGCTCGATGGCGTCGCCCCGGTCGAGGGCGGTGCGCAGGCGCCGGTTCTCCAGCACGAGGGCGCGCTTCTCCAGCGCGCGCTTCACCACCTCCACGAAGGCATCGCTCACGAACGGCTTCTCGATGAAGTCGTAGGCGCCTTCGCGCATGGCGCTGACCGCCATGGCCACGTCGCCATGGCCGGTGATGAGCACCACCGGCAGCTCCGGATCGCGGCGGCGGATATCCGCCAGCAGCTCCAGCCCATCGCGCGCGGGCAGACGCACGTCGGTGACGACGATGCCAGGATAGTCCCGGCCAATGGCGGGCAAAGCGGCTTCGGCGCTGGCGAAGGCGGTCACGTCGATGCCGGCGAGGTCCAAGGTCTGCTCGATGGAGAGGCGGATCATCTCCTCGTCGTCCACCAGCAGCACCCGGGGGCGGTTGGCGTGGCGGGGCGCTTCGGCCTCGGCGGAGAAGGCGCGTTCAGGAAACATGGCGCAGCGGCTCCGCAGGAAGGGTCAGGTGCTCTTCGGCCTCGGCGGCGTCCATGACGAGATCGAACGCGGTGCCGCCTTCCACCCGGTTGCGGGCGACGAGGGTAGCGCCAAAGTCGCGGGCGATGGCGAGCGAGATGGGCAGGCCGAGCCCCAGCCCCTCGCCCGCCGGCTTGGTGGTGAAGAAGGGATCGAAGATGCGCTCCGCTGCACCCTCCGCGAGGCCCGGCCCGTTGTCCTCCACGGTCAGCACGATGCGGCTGCCGTCGCAATGGGAAGCGATGCGCACCATTGCCTCCGGCTGTCCCTTCACCGCGTCGAGGGCGTTGCCCACGAGGTTCACCAGCACCTGGCTGAGGCGGATGGGCTCGAACATCACATGCGTCGCATCGGGAGCGAGATCACTGACGACGCGTGCGCCCGATGCCCGAAGGCGCGGGGCGAGGATGGCGAGGCTTTCCGCCAGCACGGCGGCGGCGTCCACCGGCCCCTTCTCGCTGGACGTGCGGCGGGCGAAGGCTCGCAATTGGCCGGTGATCTTGCCGAGGCGATCCACCAGCGCGGCGATGCGGGTGAGGTTCGCCTCCGCATCCTCCTCGCGCCCGTGCTGGAGCAGCTTGGCGGTGTTGTCGGCCAGCGCCCGGAGCGCGGTGAGCGGCTGGTTCAGTTCGTGGGTCACGCCGGCCGCCATCTGGCCGAGGGTCGCCATCTTGGCGGCCTGCACCAGCTCGTCCTGCGCGGCGCGCAGCTCGCCCTCGGCGCGGCGCCGCTCCTCGATCTCGGCGGCAAGGCGGGTGTTGGCGGCGGAAAGGTCGGCGGTGCGTTCCGCCACCTTGCCTTCCAGCTCCCGATGGGCGGCGGCGAGCGCGGCCTGCGCGGCGAGGCTTTCGCGGGCGCGCCTGAGATGCTGGCGCCAATAGAGGCCGACAAGGCCGAGGATGACCAGCGCCAGCGTCATGCCGATGCGCGCCGAACGTCCCGCCAGCACCACGGGTGCGGCATCGGTGAAAAGCAGCAGCCGCCAGTCGTAGGTCGGCAGGTCCTTCTCATCGCGGATGACGAGGCCGGCGGGGCTCAGGTCCGAGCCGGAGAGCACCTTCAGGCCGCCTTCGTCCTGCGCCTGCCCCATGCGCAGCAGGGGATAGGACTTGTGGCCGTACTGGCGGGTCTTGGCGATTTCGGCGGCGGCGGCGGCGTCGATGGGCCGGAGGGAGCGGAACTTGAACTTCGGATCCGAGGTGAGGAAGACGATGCCGTGCCCGTCCGCCACCAGAACGGTATCGGCGGCCTCGTGCCAGACGGATTCCAGCGGGTCGAGATTGACCTTGGTCGCCACCACGCCGGCGACCTTGCCGTCCACCATCACCGGTGCGCTGATGAAATAGCCGGGGACGCCGGTAAGGGTGCCCACCGCATAGAAGCGGCCGGTCTGGCCGAGGATGGCCTCAGTATAATAGGGGCGATAGCTGAAATCCGCGCCGACATAGGTTTGCGGCGTGTTCCAGTTGGAAGCGGCGATGGTCATGCCGCCGGGCGCCAGCAGATAGAGCACGGTGCCACCCGCTGCGCGGTTCAGCGTCTCGAGATAGGCGTTCACGCGCGCCACCTGCTCTGCGTCGTGGGGGGCGGCGAGGAGGCGCTTCACATTATCGTCGAGGGCGGCGGCGGTGGGCAGATAGCCGAAGCGCTCGATGGCGCCTTCGAGGCTCTGGGCATAGATCTCCGCCCGGTGGCGCGCGTCCGAGGCGAGGCGCTCGCCCACCCGCGCCTCCGCGATCTCGCCGGCTTCGAGAACGGCGAACACCGCAGCCGCCGCCAGCACGGCGGACAGCACGGCACCGAGGGCCGTGATGCGGTTCGATCGCATGGAAAATTCCGCGTCCTCAAGGTGGTGCGGCCGGGCCTCGTGCGGCCCGGCCATGTCGCGGGGATGCTGGTCCGCCCTCAGTCGGTGGTCAAGCCTTTGACCTCGACCTCCTCGAAGCGGTGCTGCTCGGCGGTGACGAGGGCGGACAATTCCCGCTTCAGCTCGTTGAAGGCGGTGGAGGCGGAATCCCGCGGGCGCGGCAGCTCCACCCTGATGTCCCGCTTGATGGTGCCCGGCCGGTAGGTGAGCACGACGATGCGGTCCGCCAGATAGATGGACTCCTCGATGGAGTGGGTGACGAAGACGATGGTCTTGCCCGTCGCCGACCAGATGCGGATGAGTTCATCCTGCAGCGAGCGGCGGGTGAGGGCGTCGAGCGCGCCGAATGGCTCGTCCATCAGCATCACAGGGCTGTCGAGGGCCAGTACGCGGGCGATGGCCACGCGCTGGCGCATGCCGCCGGAGAGGTCTTTCGGGAAGCGGTCGCGGAATTCCGCGAGCTTCAGCATGGCGAGCAGCTCGTTCACCTTGGGCTCGATCTGGGCGCGGCTCATGCCCTTGATCTCAAGGCCGAAGGCGATGTTCTGCGCCACCGTCATCCACGGGAACAGGGCGTATTCCTGAAACACCATGCCCCGGTCCGGCCCGGGATCCTTCACCGCGCGGCCGTCCACCGTGATGGTGCCGGTGGTGGGGGCGGAAAAGCCGGCGATGGCGTTGAGCAGGGTGGACTTGCCGCAGCCCGAGGGGCCGAGCAGGCACACGAACTCGCCCTCATTGATGGTGAGGTCGATGTCCTTCAGGGCGACGATCTCGCCGCCCGGAATGACGAAGCGCTTGTCGACGCCAGAGACCACGATGTGTGGCCGGGTGGCCTGCGCGAGTGCGGCGGGGGAGGGGGCGGGGCTGGCCGCGAGGGGAGCTGCGATGGGCATGTCGGTCCTCACGATTCCAGGCCGCGATGCCAGCGCAGCAGATGATTGTTCAGGCGGCTGACAGCGAGATCGATGGCGAGGCCGATGAGACCGATGGTCAGCATTCCCGCGATGATCTTGTCCGACCAGAAGTATTCCCGCGCCTCCAGGATGCGGAAGCCGAGGCCGTTGTTGACGGCGATCATCTCGGCCACGATCACCACGATGAAGGCGGTGCCGATGCCGATGCGCGCGCCCGACAGGATGTAGGGCGTCGCCGCCGGCAGGATCACCCGCCGGAAGATGGTGAGGCGGCTCGCCCCGAGGCTGCGGGCGGCGCGGATGTAGATGCTGTCCACATGCCGCACGCCGGCGATGGTGTTCATCAGCACCGGGAAGAAGGCGCCGATGGCGATGAGGAACACCGCCGGCGCGTTGCCGAGGCCGAACCACAGGATGGAGAGCGGGATATAGGCGATGGGCGGAATGGGCCGCAGCAGCTGCATCAGCGGATTGACATAGCGATAGATGGAATCGCTCGTGCCCATGAACAGGCCCAGCGGCAGCGCGAGGCCAGCACCCACGGCAAATCCCATCACCACGCGCGAGAGGCTGGCGAGGGAATCGTGGATCAACTCGCCGGAGAAGATCCACGCGACCCAGCTTTCCGTTGCCGGATCATAGGCTTCGAGTGGGGCAAGATAGCTCCACCAGCGCGCTGCGACGGCGGCGGGGGAGGGCAGGACCATGGGGTTCACCCAGCCTGCGGAGCAGGCCACCTGCCAGAGGAGCAACACGGCGACGGGCACGAGAAGCCCCTCGCCGAGCGCCTTGAAGCGCGAGATGTTCATGTCGCCGCCCTCACTTGATGCCGTTGGACGCCTTGGCGGCATTGAGCAGGTCCAGCTTCACCCAGTCCTCGGCCTTGGCGGGGGCGGACATCTTGCCGACGCCGTACTTGGCCATCACGTCCGTGGTCTTCTGGATGTGGTCGGCGCTCATGTCGAGGGAGTAGGGCGAGTTGGCGAGGGCTTCCTGGAATTCCTCGCCGGTGAGCTGGCCCTTGAACACGTCCTGCGTCACGAACTTCTCGGCAGCCTTGGGGTCGTTCATGAAGGTCTTCTGCGCCTTCACGAAGCAGTCCATCAGCTTCTTCGCCGTCTCGGGGTGTTCCTTGTAGAACTTCTCGCTCATCACCAGCGTGCGGATGGGCGAGCCGATGGGCGTGTCGTAGGGCTTCAGCACCTCAACGCCGAAGCCGCGGGCGATGGCCTGCGCCGACTGCGGCTCGGTCTGCATGATGGCGTCCACCTGCTTCTGCAGCAGCGCCTGGTTGAGGTCGGGATAGCCGAGATAGACGATGGTGACGTCCTTGGCGGACATGCCGTTCTTGCCCAGCTCCGCGGCCAGCAGCACTTCCTGGATGGAGCCGCGGGTGACGCCCACGCGCTTGCCCTTCATGTCGGGCACGGACCTGATGCCGCTGTCGGACGTCGCCAGCAGGCGCGCGCCGCCGCTGGCGAAGCCGCCGACGATATAGATCGGCGCGCCGTTGCCACGGCCGGAGATGGCGGCCTCCGAGGCGGTGGCGCCCACGTCCAGCTCGCCGGCGAGGATCGCCTGCATCACGTCCGGACCCTTGGGGAAGAGCTTGAGGTCGATGTTGATGCCGCAGCTCGGCGCGATCTCCTTCATGTAGGAGACACCGGCGAAATGGGCGAGCTTCAGGTTGCCCACCCGCACCGTCTCCTGCGCCGAGACCGCCCCCGCCGCGACAGCGGACATCAGGACGGCGGACACAAGGGTGGCGGTGATGCGAAGTCGTTTCAGCACGGCGTTTCTCCCAGGGAGCCCGGCATTGGTGCCGGTTCGGATGATGCCCCTGCCTTTGCACCGCGCATGCCACCCCTGCGGAATGCGCGGGTCTGGCATTACTCTTTGAAATAACACAATGTTTTACATGCCCGTCCGCATGGGGGTGGCGGAAATCCGCCACCTGGGGTGCGGACGCGGCGGAAGTTCGCCGCGCGACGCTCGCCCCGTCGCGTGGCGCGAGGGCCTTCCGGTGCCCCGAAACCGCCTCAAATTCTCCCCGCCCTGACCGCTCGCCTGTAAGCGAGGCGTAAGCTCAGCCTTGCAACGTCCGTGACAGAGCAATCAACGCACGAGCGGACGGACGAGCGGACATGGGATCTGCACATATTATTGAACCCGGCGACGCCGAGCGCGCCGAGGTCGAAGCTTTCATCCGATCGGTTTACGCACGCGAATACGGCGCTCACGTCGGCACGTTTGCCGAGCGCCTCCTGTGCCGGCGGAACGCAACGGGCGACATCCTGTGTGCCGCCGGCCTGCGCCTCGCCGAAGACGGCTTCTTCTCCGAGCTTTATCTGGACGGACCGGTGGAAGCCGCGCTCTCCCGCGCCACCGGACGCAGGCTCCGGCGTGCGGACGTCTATGAGGTGACGACGCTGGCCAGCGGCGCGCCGCACGACCTCGTGCCGTTCATCGCCGATATCGTGGCCTTCGGTGGCGCCAACGGCCTGTCCTGGTGCTTCTTTACCCTCACGCGCCGCCTGAGCCTGCTGGTGCGGCGGCGCGGCCTGTCGCCGATCTATCTCGGCGATGCCGATCCCGCCCGTGTCGCCCATCCCGAGGTCTGGGGGCGCTATTACGAGACCGAGCCGAAGGTCTTCGGCGTGTGCGGCGTGGACATGCTCGCCGCCTATCGCCGGGCCCAGGCGGCCTCCGTCTGCGTCCCGTCCGCTGCCGATCGGGTGCTGCACCATGCAGACGTTCTTTGAGGCGGTGGCGGGCCACGCCCGCCGCGCACCGGATCGCGTAGCCTTCACCGATCCGGATGGCGCCATCACCCGCGCCGGGCTGCTGGCCGATGCGGCGCGCCTCGTCGCCACGCTGCCTCCCGCGGCGCGGGTGGTCGGGCTGCTGCTGCCGAACGGGCGGGCCTATGCCGTGGCTCAGCTCGCATTGGTAGCGTCAGGGCGCATCGCCGTGCCGCTGCCCGGCTTCTTCAGCCCGACCCAGATCGCCCATGTGGTGCGCGATGCGGGCATCGAGCTGATCCTCGTCTCGCCGGGCGGGGAGGGGGCTGTGCCCGACGGCATCGCCCGCCAGGCGGTCGCCGTCACCGGCGCGCCGGGCGACATGCCGGCCTTCCGCGAGGGCTACGGCACGCTCATCTACACCTCCGGCAGCACCGGCCAGCCGAAGGGCGTGCGGCATGAGAGCGGGCAGGTGGGCTGGTCCGCGGCCGCGCTGGCGGAAGCCATCGGCGCGCGGGAGGACGACACCTATCTCTCTGTGCTGCCGCTCTCTTTGCTGCTGGAGACCATCTGTGCGCTGTTCATCCCGGCCCTCGTGGGCGGACGCGTGCATTTCGACACCGCCGTCTCGGAACGGATCGGCCGCGGCGCGGTCACCGGCATCGCCGAGGCTTTCGCGCGCCATCAGCCGACCACCGGCGTGCTGGTGCCCGAGCTGCTCCGGCTCTGGGTGGTGGAGCTTGCCGCCGCGTGGGCCCGCGCCCCGGACAGCCTGCGCTTCGTCGCCGTTGGCGGCGCCGCTGTGCCCCCTGCGGTGGCGGAGGCGGCATGGAATCTCGGCATTCCCGTACATGAAGGCTACGGCCTGTCCGAATGCTGCTCCGTGGTGGCGGTGAACCGGCCGGGACGGCGCGTGGCCGGCACCGTGGGCGAGCCGCTGCCGGGCCTGACCCTCGCCGTCGTCGATGGGGAGCTGCACGTGGACGGGCCGTGCGTCACGGACGGCTATCTGCGCGGCGCGCCGGCCCTCCGGCCATGGCCGACCGGCGATCTGGCGGCGCTGGATACGGACGGCCGGCTGACGATCTCCGGCCGCAAGGACAATCTCATCGTCACGCCGCTTGGGCGCAACATCAGTCCCGAATGGGTCGAGACGACCCTCCTCGCCGATCCCTTCATCGCCGCCTGCGCCGTCGCGGCGGATCCTGAGGGCCTCGCGGCTCTGGTGGTGCCGGTTCCCCCCGCGGCCGAATGGTTTGCCCATGCGGGCCGCGCGGCGGTGGCGGCACGCATCGCCGCCGCCTGCGCCGGGCTGCCGCCCTATGCGCGGCCGGCCCGTGTGCGCGTCATCGAAATGGCCCCCGCCAGGGCTGCGGGCCTCTTCACCGACAACGGCCGCATCCGCCGTCGCGTGGCGCACGATCTGCTCGCTGCCGACGTGGCCGTTGCCGTCTGACACTCCCTTCCCGGCCATCATCAGAAAGGCATCGGCCATGAGCTTCCATGAACGCCTGACCCGCGAGACCGCGGCGGCGCGCGAGAGCTTCCTCGCCATTCCCCTCGTCGCCAACGCGCCCCGCACGGGCGGCACGCGCGAACTCTATCTGGCCTTTCTGACCGAGGCCTACCACCACGTGAAGCATACATTCCCGCTGCTGGCGCTGGCGGCCTCCCGCACCACGGACGAGCGCTATCAGGCAGCCCTCCTCGAATACATGGAGGAGGAGCGGGGGCACGAGAAATGGATCCTCGACGACATCCGCGCCATGGGCGGCGATGCCGAGGCGGTCCGCACGGGCCAGCCGGGGCAGGCCTGCCGCGTGATGGTGGGCTTCACCTATTACGCCATCGAGCATGTGAGCCCCTATGCCATGCTCGGCAGCGTGCATGTGCTGGAGGGCATGTCGGTGCTGCTCGCCGACCAGCTCGCGGCGACGCTGGCCAAGACGTTGGGGAGCGCGAGCGGCGCCGGCTTCTCCTACCTCACCTCCCACGGCAGCCTCGATCAGGCGCACGTGGCCTTCTTCCGCTCGCTGGCGGACGGCATCGAGGACACGGCGGTCCAGGACATCATCATCGACCATTCCAGGATGTTCTATCGCCTCTACGGCGACATCTTCCGCGAGCTTGGCGCCCGCGCGGAGCTGAGCCATGCGGCGTGAGGACATATCGGGCCAGGGTGCGCCCCGCACGGGATTGCCGCGCGAGGTGAAGTGCGTGCTCGTCACCGGCGGCGGCTCCGGCATCGGCCGGGCGCTGGCGCTGGAGGCCGGCCGGCGCGGCATGTTCGTGGCGGTGTGCGGCCGCCGCGCTGCGGCGCTGGAGGAGACGGCGGCGGCGCTGCCGCCCTCCGCCCGCCCCATCGTCATCCCGGCCGATCTCACCCGCGCCGAGGACCGCGCCCGCATCGCTGCCGGGCTGAAGCAGGCCTGGGGCCGGCTCGACCTCCTGTTCAACAATGCCGGCCGCGTGGACGGCGGCGATGTGGAAGAGATGGCCGACGACGTGCTGGAAGACCTGTTCCGCACCAACATCATCGCCCCCATGGCGCTGACGCGGGACCTCGCCCCGCTGCTGGCAGCCGCCCGGCCGTCGCGGGTGGTGAACGTGGGCTCGGTGTTCGGCGACATCGCCTATCCCGGCTTTGCCGCCTATTCCGCCTCCAAGTTCGCCCTGCGCGGCTATTCCAGCGCGCTGCGGCGGGAATGGAAGGGGCGCGGCATCGCCGTCACCTATGCGGCGCCGCGGGCGACGCTGACCGATGCGGCGGCGGCCTTCAGTGACCTCATCGCCAGAACCGGTATGCGCCTCGATGCGCCGGAGAAGGTCGCCGCCCACATCTGGCGGGCGGTGGATGCGGGCCGCGATGCCGTCTATCCCGCCGGACCCGAGCGCCTGTTCGTGCTGCTCCAGCGCCTGTTCCCGAAGCTGATCGACCGGTCCCTCGCGCGCTTCGGCGCCTGAGCCGGCGGATCACGTCCACGCATTGCACACCAAGGACATCACCATGCGCGCAACCTTCTTCCTCGGCGCTCTCCTCTCCGCCACTTTCGCCGTTTCCGCCCATGCGGCACCGGCCGCTTCCGCCCCCGCCGACGATCCCGTCCTCGGGCAGGTGAAGCAGATCCAGACCCGATGGGAGACCATCAAGTTCACCGTGCCCGAAGGCGCCAAGCAGACCGACGAGATGACCGCCCTCGGCGCCGATGCCGACAGCCTCGCCGCCAAATATCCCGACCGGGTGGAAGTGTTGATCTGGGACGGCATCGTCACCAGCGAGCGCGCTTCCCTGGTCAATCCCATCTCGGCGCTGTCGCTCGCCAGCCGCGCCCGCGACACGCTGGAGAAGGCCTACAAGATGAACCCCACCGTGCTCGATGCCGGCGCGCCCACCAGCCTCGGCGTGCTCTACTACCGGGTGCCGGGGTTTCCCGTAGCGTTCGGCGACAAGGCGAAGGCGCGGGCGCTGCTGGAGCAGGCCACCAAGACCGCGCCGGACGGGCTCGACGCCTGGTATTTCTACGGCGATTTCCTGATGACCCAGGGCGAGTATGGGAAGGCCCGCGAGGCCTTCATCCACGCGCTCGCCATTCCCGTGCGCGCGGACCGGAAGGTGTGGGACGAGAACCGCCGGCTGGTCATCACCGAGAAGCTCGAACAGATCAAGGCCAAGCACTGATGGCGAACATCGCCTCCGAGGGCATCGCCCCCCTCTGGCACTGGCTCGGCCACCAGCTCGCCCACCCCGAGGGGGGAGGGGGCGTGCTGGTGGGGCGAGCGATGTCGCTCGCCAATCGCGAGCCCTACCGGCTGGCCATTGAGGCCCTGCGCCCCGCGCAGCAGGACCGCGTGCTGGAAATCGGCTTCGGGCCCGGTGCCGGCATCGCGGCCTTGGCGGCGTGCGTGCCGGGTGGCCATGTGGCCGGCATCGAGGGCTCGCCGGCCATGCTCCGGCTGGCGGCGTCTCGCAATCGCGGTGCCGTCGCGGGCGGTCAGGTGGAACTGAGGGAGGGGGACTTCCGCGCTCTGCCGTGGGCCGGTGCGAGCTTCGACGGGGTGCTCGCCGTCAATGTCGCCTATTTCTTCGATGCGGGGGGCGCAGCGGCGTTCGAGATCCGGCGGGTGCTGAAGCCCGGCGGGCGCGCGGTGCTCTACGTGACGGACCGATCGACCATGGCGCGCTGGCCGTTCGCCGGGGCGGATACTCACCGAACCTATGACGCGGCCGAGCTGCGGCGCCTCCTCGTCCAAGGCGGGTTCCGCGATGCGGATATCCGCGTCGTCGCCCACCGGCTGCCGTTCGGGGTCGAGGGGCTGATCGCCGTCGCACGGGCTGCGTGAGCGGTCAGGCCGCCGGCAGCCAGCCGGCATCGGGAAAGCGCATGATGGCGCGGCCGCCGGGGCCGGGATCGTTGGACAAGGTGAGGTCGCCGCCGTGCGCCATCATGGTGCGCTCCACGATGGAGAGGCCAAGGCCCACCCCCTCCCGGCGCTCGCTGCGCACCCGCCCGCTACGCCTCGCCTCGCGGTCGAGCACTTGCGCGGGAAATCCCGGTCCCTGATCGCGCACGACGATGGCCGGCTCGCCGGTGATCTCCACCGAGATCAGCCCCTTGTCGGGCGTGTGCTCCAGGGCGTTCTCGACCAGATTGCGCACGGCCCGGAACACGTCGTCCCGGCCGCCCGCCACGAGGACCGGGACATCCGGCGCGATCACCTCGATCATCCGGCCTCGGCCAACGATGCGCGGGGCGAGGAAGGCGCAGGCTTCGCGCGCCACCTCCCTGAGGTCCACGATCTTGCCCGTCTCGAGATTGAAGCGGCCGACCCGCGCACGGTCGAGCAACTGCTCCACCAGACGCTCCATGGCGCCGAGGTCGTGTTCGAGGATGCGGGCGTGCGGGTCCTTCATGGTCGCCAACTCGGCCTTCATCACGGCAAGCGGCGTGCGCAGCTCGTGCGCCATGTCGGCGACGAACTCCTCCTGAAGGCGATGGGCCTCCCGCAGCCGCTCAAAGGCCGCGTTCACCGTGCGCACCAGCGCCAGAAGATCGTCCGGCAGCCCCTTCTCGGTGAGCGTCGCCGGCCCGCCGGGCTGGATGGCGCGCGCCTCCTCCACCGTCTGCGAGAGGGGGGCGAGGGCGATGCGCACGACGATGACGTTGACCGCGAGAATGGCGAGCAGGAAGGGCAGCCAGATCCAGGCGATGTCCTTCATGAATTCGTGCAGCACCGACTCGAAGATGATGTGCCCCTTGGGGAACATCAGCTGCACATAGACGGGAACGGGCACCTCCGGGATGCGGGTCGAGAGGCCGTAATATTCCCCCTCCTCCGCCTGCCGGGGAATCCAGAAATAGAGCGGGCGAACCGTGCGGAACGAGGTGAAGCGCTCCGTCACGCCGGGCGAGGCGGCGACGATGTCGCCTTTCTCATCCAGTACCACGTAGCGCCCGGATTCATCCGCGATGCGTTTGCGGGTGGTGGCGTCGACATTGGCGGTGAGCTTGCCGTTGACGACATGGATGTCGTCGGCGATGTCGCCGATGAAGGCCTGCAGCGTGCCCTCGAAGAACAGCGAATGGGTATTGTGGAAGCGCGTGTAGAGATAGAACGCGCCCACCGCCACCGCGACGAGGCTCACCCCCACGAGGCCCAGCACCAGCCGGCCGAACACGTCGCGGGGCAGGATTTTCACGGCTCCTGCCTCATGCCCGCGGCTCTGCCAGCAGATAGCCGATGCCGCGCAGGGTCACGATCTCCCGGTTGGCGCCGGCGCCGGAGAGCTTCTTGCGGAGCCGGTGCACCAGCACCTCGATGGCGTTGACGCTGACTTCCTCGTCATAGCCGTAGAGCGCTTCCTCCAGCGCGGACTTCTGCACCACCCGCCCGGAGGAGCGCATCAGCATCTCCAGCGCACCGACCTCGCGGCGGCTGAAGTCGATGGCCGTGCCATCCACCACGGCGCGCCGCTCGGAGGGATCGAGGGCGATGTTGCCTTCCGCAAGGACCGTCTGGAAGGCGGTGCCCGGACGGCGCAGCAACGCGCGGATGCGGGCGATCAGTTCGTCCACGTCGAACGGCTTGCGCAGATAGTCGTCGGCGCCCCGGTTGAGGCCCTGCACCACGGAGGCCTTGTCGTCCCGCGCCGTCAGCAGCAGCACCGGGGTCGAGGAGCCGCGCCGGCGCAGCGCCTCCAGCAGGTCCATGCCGTCGCCGTCGGGCAGGCCGAGGTCGAGCACGATGCAGTCATAGGCGGTGGTCTCGGCCGCCGCGCGGGCATCGGCGAGGGTCTCGAAAGCGTCGGTGGCGAAGCCGGCGGCGCGCAGGGCTCCGGCCGTCAGCGCCCGCAAGCGGGAATTGTCTTCGAGAATGAGAACGCGCATCGACCGTCCGGGGAAGTGGTGCGCCTGAGGGCGCACGGCACCACCATGCGCTGCACTAAGGCATTTCCACGGCCACGCCGGTTCCCCTCGGGATGATACGGAGGGGGCGCGTCCCTTCCGCGCGCAGCGGACCAATCCGGCGCCGGTCTTTTCCGCTGGGGAATGGATGGCCGCTTCCGTAGCGGCCATCCCTTGGTCGTCAGCCCCGGGCGGGCGCGGCTTCGAGCCCCCGGCGGCCGCGCCGCAGCAGCAGGGTGAAGGCGAGGCCCGCGAGGGCCGTGCCCGCGCCCGCGAGGGAGACGGCGGGATAGCCGAGGCCGGCATCGATCACCGCGCCGCCCAGCGCCGCGCCCAGCGCATTGCCGAGGTTGAAGGCGCCGATATTCATGGCCGAGGCGAGGTGCGGGGCCTCGGCCGCCTCATGCACCACCCGCATCTGCAGCGGCGGCACGAGGGCGAAGCTGGCGATGCCCCACAGGAAGACCAGCGGCACCGTGGCGAGGTGCGAGTGCATGCCCGGCACGAACAGCACGAGGAGCACCGCCACCGCCGTTAGCGAGCCGATGAGCGTGCCGTCTAGCGAGCGGTCGGCGAATCGCCCGCCCAGCCAGTTGCCCAGCGCGAGCCCCAGCCCGTAGACCACCAGCATGGCGGTGACGAAGCCGGAGGCGGCGCCGGTCTCCACCTGCAGGATCGGCGCGATATAGGTGAAGACGGTGAACATGGCGCTGGAGCTGACCACCGTCAGCAACAGCGCGGCGAGCACCGGGCCCCGCATGAGCACCTTGAGTTCCGAGCGCATGTCGCTCTCGCCCTGAACTTCGAGCGGAGGAAGGGAGAGGCGCACCGCCACCATGGCGATGGCGCCGATGACGGCGATGCCGAAGAACGCCATGCGCCAGCCGACCGCCTCGCCCACCCACGCCGCGAGCGGCACGCCGCCGATGGTGGCGATGGTGAGGCCCGAGAACATGGCGGCGACCGCCCCGGCGCGCTTGTCCGCCGGCACCACGCTCGCCGCCACCACCGCGCCGACGCCGAAGAAGGCGCCGTGGTTGAAGGAGGTGACGAGGCGGCCGGCGAGGAGCATCCAGTAGCCGTCGGCGAAGGCGGAGATGAGGTTGCCCACGGTGAAGATGCCCATGGACAGCACCAGCAGTCGGCGGCGGGGCATGCTGGCGAAGGCCAGCGTCATGATGGGTGCGGTCACCAGAACGCCGAAGGCATAGGCGCTCACCAGCAGGCCGGCGGCGGGAATGGAGACGCCGAGGTCCGTGGCGATGATCGGCAGCATCCCCATGGGGGAGAATTCTGTGACGCCGATGCCGAAGGCGCCGATGGCGAGCGCCACCAGCGGCAGGTTGATCTTCATGGGAGGAACTCCGGGGCAGATCGTGTTGCTCCGGAATATGGTTGACATTGCAGTGCAGCAATAGAGAGCATCCGAGACCAGCATCTGTGCGCCGGAGTCACGAATGGACCGCCCCGACCGGACCGGAGAGATGGCCGCCTTCCTCAAGGTCGCGTGTGCCGGCAGCCTCTCCGGAGCGGCCCGCGAGCTGGGCCTCACCCCCTCGGCTGTGAGCCGCATCCTGGCCCGCATCGAGGCGAGGCTCGGCGTGCGCCTCATGGTGCGGACCACCCGCCAGTTGCGCCTCACGGAAGAAGGCGAGGCCTATGCCCGCGCCGCCCGGCGCATCCTCGCCGACATCGACGAGACGGAGGCGGCGCTGGCCGACCGCGCCAATCCGCGCGGGCGCATCCGCGTTAGCGCCTCCATGGCCCATGGCCGCCTCGTCATCGTGCCGTTGCTCGGTGAATTCGTGGCGCGCTATCCCGACATCGAGGTGGAGATGGAGCTGAGCGACGAGATCGCCGACGTGCTCGGCGGGCGGGTGGACGTGGCCATCCGCTTCGGCCCCCTCGCCGACAGCCCGCTGACCGCCCGCCGCCTTGGCGAAACAGGGCGCACCGTCATCGCCGCGCCCTCCTATCTCGCCCGCCACGGCACGCCCCGCGTGCCGGCCGACCTTGCGGATCACAATTGCCTCGACTTCAGCTTCCGCCGCATCGAGCCCGGATGGCCGTTCCGCGAGGACGGGCGCGACTACATGCTCGCCGTGCGCGGCAACATCACCGCCAACAATGGGGAGACGCTGGTGCAACTGGCCGCGCAGGGCGTGGGCATCACCCGTGTCGGCAATTTCCACATCGACGAAGCCCACGCGCGTGGCGAGTTTCCGAGCGGAGCGCTGGTGCCGCTGCTGGAAGCGTTCAACCCGCAGGACCGGGAGAGCATCCACGCGGTATTTGTCGGCGGCGCCACCACCCCGGCGCGTCTGCGCGTGTTCGTGGACTTCCTCGCCGAGAAGCTCCGCGGTGCGCCGCCGGAGGGGTGACGGCCCGCCGGGCTCCATCCTGGCGGATGCCTTGTGTCGCGCCCGCTTTCCGGCTTGATCTCCCTATCTCGGGGAGGACACGCCATGTGGGCGATTGAAAACAGGGGAGGGCGCCCGATGCCGCAGGAACTGCTCCGCCGACCGCCGGCGCTCAGGCGCAGCTGGCTGTTCGCGCCCGGCGGCGCCCGGCGTGCGCTCATGGAGGCGACCTCCTGCGGTGCGGATGCGCTCATCCAGGAGCTTGAGGATTTCACGCCGCCCGAGCTGCGGGGCGCGGCCCGGGCCATGTCGGCGGAAGTGATGGCGGCGTGGCGCGCGGCCGGCATCCTTGCCTGCGTCCGCATCAATCCGCTGGAGGGCGATGGCCTCGCGGACCTTGCCGGCGTGATCGAGGGGCGGCCGGACGTGATCCATCTGCCGAAGATCGCCGAGCCGTCCCAGGTTGCAGCGCTGGATGCGGAGATCACGCGGCACGAAGCGCGGCTCGGCCTGCCGCCGGGCGCCATCGAGATCGTGCCCAATATCGAGACCGCGCGCGGCATCATGCAGACCTATGCCATCGCCACCGCCAGCCCGCGCGTGACGGCCGTTTTGTGCTCCACCGAGGATCTCGCGGAAGACCTCGACGCGCCGCGCAGCCGCGCGGCCGTGGAGCTGGCCTATGCCCGCCAGCGCCTGCATCTGGAAGCACGGGCGGCGAAGGTGCTCTCCATCGACTGCCCCTACACCTTTGCCGATCTGGAGGGCTGCGAGGCCGATGCCCGCGCCGGCCGGGCGCTGGGCTACAGCGCCAAGAGCGCCGTGGAGCCCGGCCACATCGCGCTCATCAACACGGTGATGACCCCTTCCCCCGCCGCTGTCGCCGAGGCGGGGGAGATCGTCGCGGCCTTCGAAGCGGCCCGCGCCGCCGGTCAGGACCGGGCGCGGCTGGGAGATTTCATCATCGAGGTGCCGTTCTATCTCTCGGCCAAGCGGCTGCTCGCGCGCGCGGCGGCGCTGGGGGAGGGCGCTCAGGCGGCTTCCGGGCGTTCCGCCATCCGGTAGCGGTTCCGGCCGTCCGCCTTGGCCTGGTAGAGGGCGATGTCGGCGCGGCGGATGGCGGAGGCGAGGGGCTCGCCGGGGGCGATCAGCGTGCCGCCGAGGCTGGCGGTGATGCGCCGCTCCTCCGGTAGCCAGGCGAAGCGCATCTGCTCCGCCCCGGTTCTCAGCGCGGCGGCGATGCGGGCGAGGGCCTCGACATCGGCGGCGGTCATCAGCAGGCAGAATTCCTCGCCGCCGATGCGGCCACACAGGTCCCGCGGGCGCGCGCAGGCCGCGAGCAGCGCGCCGAACCGCCGGATCACCTCGTCGCCGGCCGGGTGGCCGAACCTGTCGTTGATCGCCTTGAAATGATCGAGGTCGCAGAGCAGCAGGCCGATGCGGGTGCCCGGCGGCGCGGCTTCCGCGAGGCGCTCCGCGCGTTCTAGGAAGGCCGTGCGCGTGAGGACACCGGAGAGGCCGTCCCGCTCCAGCCGCCCGGTGGCTTCGGCGATGACCTCCCTCACCACGAGCGCGAGCAGCGCCACGCCGAGCATGAGCGACAGGATGCTGCCGGCCGTCTGCGAATAACGGGCATAGGCGCTCGTCAGATAGTCCCGCACCCCATTATCGGCCCCGTCGAGCGGAATGAGAACCGCTTTCGCCGCGAACTGCAGAGCGCAGAGCCCCAGCACGCCCGCGAGGACAAGGTCCACCGCCCGCCCGGGCGCGTGTCGCAGCACGGTGCCGGCGGCGAATGCGAGGATGGCCGCGAAGGGCAGTTGATAGGTCAGCGCCTGCGCCCAGCCTCCGCGCGGCAGGTCGACGCCCGCAAGCGCCGTGAAGGCCGCAGCGAGGAGCGCCGCCGCGCCGAGCCAGCCGAGGCGCGAATCAGGCCGGTAATGGCGCCGCAGCCCCGCCGCGATCAGGGACAGCGCCGCCATGAGCGATCCGAACGAGAGGGTCGAGGCGAGCCTGACCGAGGGGATATCCGGCGCCAGTGCCTCGATGAGCACGGTGGCGGCGGCGCAGACGAAGGCCGCGGCGCACCAGCGCCCCAGTTCCACCGACGAGCGCCAGGAGATGGCAAGAAATGCCGCAGCGAAGGTCAGGCCGATCGCGCAATTGATGAGCAGCAAAAATGTGGCGTCGGTCATGGCGCGCTCGGGGGCCATCCTCGGCATTTTGCCAGCGAGGCGCGTTGCATAGTTACCACATTCCCGGACGATCGATCATGCCTCTCGGTGCCGCCGCGAGGGCGAGCGAGATTGGTGGTAACAGATTGATGTCAGGCAAGTCTAATGGATATCGACGTTTTTCTTACACAGGCCGAAATTGGGCCCGCATTTCGATACCGCTAGTTTAGAGATATTCTATATCAATAAGGGGACTTCGGCGATTGACAAAGCGGGGCCGCTCACCCCCAATCCGGGCTCATTAGCGGCGATTTGCGGGCCTTCGTGGGCCGGGCGGGTGCTGTTCAGGCTTTCGGCAGTCGCGCGACCCTGATCGGGGCTTCGCCGCCGGCTTGCGATGTGGGGGAATTTAAGATGCTGGACACCGTGTTTCGGACCGCCGCCCGCGGCAGCCGCGGGGACCTTCCGGGTACGCGGACCCTCCTTGCCCGCTATCTCCTCGCCGGCGTCGCCGCCGGTGCGCTGCTGGGCGCCCCCCTGCTCGGCACCGCGCACGCCGCCGACATGGCGACCAAGGCGCCGGCCGCAGCCGCTCCCGCCGAAGAGGAGGCCGAGCCCTCCATCGCCCCGCAGCTCGGCTGGCTGGGCGACTGGGGCGGCTACCGTCCCAAGCTCGCCGAAGCGGGCATCAAGATCGGCGTGAACTATATCGGCGAACTCTGGCGTAACACCGAGGGCGGCCTGGGCACCGGCACCGCCTATAACGGCCGCTTCCAGTTCTCCCTCGATGCGGACCTCGACAAGCTGTTCAACTGGAAGGGCGCGACCTTCCACGCCAGCGTGCTGCAGATCCAGGGCTCGGGCTTCTCCGGCCAGTATCTCGGCAACATCATGGGCGTCAGCAACGTGGACGCCCTCTCCACCACCCGCCTGTTCGAGCTGTACATCGAGCAGGCGTTCGGTGACGGCAAGTCCTCCATCCGCTTCGGCCAGCTTTCCGCCGATTCGGAATTCGCCATCTCGGACAACGGCTCGCTGTTCCTGAACTCCACCTTCGGCTGGCCGGCCCTGTTCGCCGCCGACCTGCCGAGCGGCGGTCCCGCCTATCCCCTCGCCACCCCCGGCGTGCGCGTGAAGTGGGTGCCGAACGACGAGTGGACGGTGCTCGTCGGCCTGTTCAACGGCAATCCCGCGCCCTGCTGCGGCGACCCCCAGGAAGAGAACAAGTATGGCCTGAACTTCATCGTCGATCAGGGCGTGTTCGTGATCGGCGAAGTGGCCTACAGCTACAACAAGGCCGAGAACGCCGCCTGGCTGCCCGGCACCGTGAAGGTGGGTGGCTGGTACAATTCCAATTCGTTCAACAGCCAAGTCTACGACATCTTCGGCGTGCCGCTGGCGAGCCCCGCTTCCATCGGCCTGCCCAACCAGATCCAGGGTGACTACGCTTTCTACGCCATCATCGACCAGATGATCTGGCGCAAGCCCGGCACTAAGGACAAGGGCATCAGCGTCTTCGGGCGTGTGACGGCGGCGCCGAGCGAGCAGAATCAGCTCGGCTTCTACTGGGATGGCGGCATCACCTTCAAGGGCCTCGTCCCGGGCCGCGAGGACGACTCGTTCGGCGTCGCCTTCGGCAATGCGCGTGTGACCAACGCGGCCCAGCAGGCCGACCTCTACACCGCGCTCTACAACGGGTCCTACTACCCCATCCGCAGCAGCGAGACGGTGCTGGAAGTGACCTATTCGGCGCAGGTGATGCCCGGTTGGACCATCCAGCCCGACTTCCAGTACATCTGGAACCCCGGCGGCGGCGTGCTCAACCCGAACGATCCCCTCGGCATCTCGCTCGTGAAGAATGCCGCCGTGTTCGGCGTGCGCACCACCATCAACTACTGATCGATCCAAAGAAAAGCCGGGCGGCCGCGAGGTCGCCCGGCTTTTTTGCGTCCGGCGTCGTGGCTGGCGCTCAATCTGCGGCGGGAGCCACCTCGAACAGGCAGTGGTCGAAGCCCTCGGCGGCGCATTGCACCTCGCGGGCCTGAAGCCGGCGCGGTGCGCACGCCTGCTCGCAGACGAATTCCAGCGCTCCGGCCAGCCACGGCGCGAACATGTAGCAGAGCTTGCGGCCCGCGCCCTTTGTCGCCTCGGTGACGAAGGAGGAGTGATCGAGCCGGATCGTCGCCGTCCCCGCCGCCGAGTCCAGCGCGCGGATGGAGAAGCGCCCCCAGCCGCGCTGCGACAGCCGTTTCATGTAGTGCGCGAATACGTCGGCGCCGGAAAGGCCATAGACCTCGGCCTGCCGCTCGCACCACACGAAGGCCGAGAGCCGGCCGGCCGGCGCGAGGGCGGCGTCGAACCCCTCCGCCCCCAGCGCCGCCTCGATGGCGAAGTGGTTGTTGTTGTAGAAGTGCTGCGGCACCAGGATCATGGGCATCTTGTCCACGAACCAGCGGCCGGTCTCGGGGTCCACGTCGATCTCGACTTCGGGCTTCGCCATGGGTGCCTCGCTTGTGCACTGTCATCCCCCGGCTTGTCCGGGGGATCCACTGTTCCGCTTGCCCGCTTCACGAATGGATGCGCCGTTTTGTCGGCCCGGTGGATCCCCCGGACAAGCCGGGGGATGACGACCGCTCAAAGCATCAAAGCGGGCAAACGCAAAGGACGTGTCCTTCTCACTTCCCCCACACATCCTTCAGCAATTGCAGCCAGTTTCCACCCATCACCTTCTCGATGCGCCCCGTGGACCAGCCGCGCTTCTCCATCGCCGCGGTGAGGTTGGGGAAGTCGCCGATCACGCGGAAGCCCTCGGGATTGATGACCTCGCCGAAGTCGGTGAGCTTGCGGCCATTGCCCTTGTCGTGGGTGATCCAGTCGAAGAAGGGCTTGCCGTAGCCCTGGGTGAAGTCGGTGCCAACGCCAACCATGTCCTCGCCGGCGATATCGATGACGTATTCCATCGCCTCCACATAGTCCGCGACGGTGGAGGCCGGCCCCTTCTTCAGGAAGGGCGGGAACATGGTGACGCCGATGAAGCCGCCCTTGTCGGCGATGAAGCGCAGCTGCTCGTCGGTCTTGTTGCGCGGGTGCGCCTTGAGGCCGGCCGGCAGGCAGTGCGAATAGGCGACGCGCTGCTTGGAGGCGAGGATGGTGTCTTCCGAGGTCTTCGGGCCGACGTGGGAGAGGTCGCACAGGATGCCGAGGCGGTTCATCTCCGCCACCACGTCGCGGCCGAAATCGGAGAGGCCGCTGTCGCGGCCCTCGTAGCAGCCGGAGCCCACCCAGTTCTGGGTGTTGTAGGTCATCTGGATGATGCGCACGCCCAGCTCGTGGAACAGCTCGAGATATTCCAGGTGGTCCTCGATGGCGGTGGTGTTCTGCCAGCCGAGGATGATGCCGGTCTTGCCCTCCTCTTTCGCCTTCAGGATGTCGGCGGTGGTGTAGACCTGCGAGATGAGGTCCGCATTCGCCGCGAAATCCTTCTTCCACCGGGCGATGTTGCGCATCGTCTCGGTGAAGTTGTCCCAGATGGAGCAGGTGCAGTTGGCGGCGGTGAGGCCGCCCTTGCGCATGTCCTCGAAGACCGGACGGGAGAAGTCGGAGATGATGAGCCCGTCGATGACGATGAGCTTGTCGTGGAGGTCGGACACCGGGTTTTCCCCTTTATTGGGACGCGAAAATTCGGGAAAGCTCAGGCCGCCACCAGCGTTCCGGCGTTTGGGTGCCATGAGACGCGCACGGGCTGGCCAGGCTGGAGCGGCGCTGGGCCGCCGACGGCGGGTGAAGGGCGGCGGGCGATGAGGACGAGGCCGGAGGCGGTCGCCACGCGATAGTCGATGACGAGGCCGCGATAGGTGGCGAGTTCCACCACGGCGGGAAGCGCGTTGTGGTCCTCCTCCGCGCCGTCCAGCACCAGCCGCTCCGGCCGCACGGCGAGGGAGAGGTCGCCGGAAACGCCGGCCGGCGCCACGCGCACCTCCTGGCCCCCCGCCAGCCGGAAGCAGCCGACGCCGGTGAGTTCGCCGGGAAGCAGGTTCGTCACCCCCATAAACTCGGCGGCGAAGCGCGATGCGGGACGGCCGAAGAGATCGTCCGGCGCGCCCTGCTGCTCGATCCTGCCGGCGCGCATGAGCACCACCCGGTCGGCCACCGAGAGCGCCTCGTCCTGATCGTGGGTGACGAAGATGGTGGTGATGCCGAGCTGCTGTTGCAGGGTGCGGATCTCGGTCTTCATCTCGTGACGCAGCTGGGCGTCGAGGTTGGAGAGCGGCTCGTCCAGAAGCAGCACGTCCGGCTCGATCACGAGGGCGCGGGCCAGCGCCACGCGCTGCTGCTGGCCGCCGGAGAGCTGCTTGGGCAGGCGCTCGGCGAGGTGGGAGAGCTTCACCCGGTCGAGGGCGGTCTTCACCTTCGCCGCGATCTCGGCCTTGGGAAGCTTGCGCATCTCCAGCCCGAACGCGACGTTCTCCGCCACGCTCATGTGCGGGAACAGCGCGTAGTTCTGGAAGCCGAAGCCCATGTTGCGCTTGTTCGGCGGCAGGTGGGTGAGGTCACGCCCGCCCACGAGGATGCGGCCCTCGGTGACGGGGATGAAGCCGCCCACCATGCGCAGCGTCGTGGTCTTGCCGCAGCCGGAGGGGCCGAGCAGCGCCACCAGCTCCCCCTCGCCGATGGTGAGGGACACATGGTCCACGGCGGTCATGGCGTCGTAGCGCTTGACGATGGATTGCAGCACGACATCGGACATGTGGCTGGCTCCTCAGAAGGCGCGGGAGAGGCGGGCGTAGCGGTCCGACACCAGGAGCAGCACGCCGATGATGAGGATCTGCACGGTGGCCACCGCCGCCACCGTCGAATCCAGATTCCACTCGAGATAGGAGACGAGCGCGATCTGCAGCGTGGTGCGCCCCGGCCCCACAAGGAAGATCGACTTTTCCAGATCGATGAAGGAGATGACGAAGGAGAACAGCGCCGCCGCCACGATGCCCGGCTTGATGATGGGCAGTGTCACCCGGAAGAAGGTGGTGAGCCGGCCCGCCCCCAGCGATTGCGCCGCCTCCTCGTAGGAGGGGCTCATGCCCACCAGCGAGGCGGTGACGAGGCGTACGGTCCACGGCAATGCGATGAGGCCGTGGGCGACGAACAGGCCCGGCAGCGTGCCGGAAATGTCCACGTCCAGCAGGATCTCCAGCTCGATGAAGGCCATGAACAGTGCGGCGCCGCCGACGATGCCCGGCACCACCATGGGCGAGAGCAGCAGGGTCTGGATGGCGTCGCGCCCGGGGAAGCGGTAGCGCACCAGAGCAAGGCTCGCCGGCACGCCGAGCGCCAGCGAGAGGGCCACCGCCACCAACGCCGTCTCGACGCTGGTGGTGAAGCCGTTGCGGAAGGAGTCGAGCTGCCAGGCGCGCACGTACCAGTCCAGCGTGTAGCCGGTGGCCGGGAAGGAGAGGATGCGGTTGGCGAAGAAGCTGACCCAGATCACCGCGCCCAGCGGCAGCACCACGAAGGCGAGCACCAGGGCGGTGATGGCGGCATAGATGCGGTTGACGGCGAGAAGTCCCATCGGTTCCTCACTCGCTCCAGCGCCGGTAGCGGCGCTGCACCAGGACGTTGGCGGTGGTGGTGAGCACCAAAGTCACCGCCATCAGCACGAAGGCGAGCGCCGCGCCGAAGGGCCAGTTCATGGCCTTGGCCACCTGCTGGTAGACCGTGGGCGCCATCATGTGGAAGCTCGGTCCGCCGATGAGCACCGGCGTCGCATAGGCGTTCATTGAGAGGATGAAGCAAAGCATCGTTCCGGCGAGGATGCCGGGCAAAGCGAGCGGCAGCACCACGCGCCACAGCACGGTGAGATGCGAGGCGCCGAGCGACTGGGCGGCGGATTCAAGGTTCGCGTCGATGCCCTCGATGACGCTCTGGAGCGTCACGATCATGAAGGGCAGCAGCACCGAGACAAGGCCGATGACCACGGCGGTGGGCGTGTACATCAGCTTCACCGGCGACAGACCGACGGTCTCGATCACCGCGTTGAACAGCCCCTTGTCGCCAAGGATGACCATCCACGCTGCCGTCCGCACGGCATTGCCCATGAGCAGCGGCAGCACGATGAGCAGGAGGAGGCGCCCCTTCCATTTGTCGCTCGCCTGCCGCACGAGAAAGTAGGCGACCGGGAAGCCCGCCACGAGGCAGAGGAGGGTGGAGAGGGCGGAGATCCAGAGCGTGGTGCCGAGCACCTCCTGGTAGAAGCTGTCGGCGAAGAAGCGGGCGTAATTATCCAGCGTCAGCGCCTCCACCATCATCTGCCCCGGCACGAACCGGTTCAGTGAATAGCGGAACATGAGCGCGAGCGGCCCCATCAGCGCCAGCAGCACGAAGATCGTGGCCGGCGCCGTGAGGCCGTAGGCGGGGGCGAGCAGCCGCCCCTCCCGCCCGCGTGGTGCGGGCGGGGAAGCTGTCGCCACCGGCGCGGTGGCACCGGAGGTTGCCGAGGAGGTCATGGGCGCCTCGCTCAGCGGGCGATGTTCTTGTTCCACCACTCCAGCCATTCCGCCGTATTCTTGGCCACGTGCGCGTAATCGGGAAACTTCAGCGCGGCGGCTTCGGCGGCGGTGAAGTCGACCTTCGCCTTGAGTTCGGGCGAAAGCTCCGCCTTGCCGTTGGCCGGCGCGTAGAAGCTCGCCCCGGCAAGGCCAGCCATGGCCTTCGGGTCCAGCATGGCGTTGAAATAGATGTAGGACAACTCGGGGCTCGGTGCCTTCTTCGGCAGGGCGGCGCCGAACATCACCGCGATGGCGCCTTCGGACGGGTAGCCGATGGCGAGGGGGGCGCCGTCATTGGCCCATTGCAGGCCGCGCGCCTTGTAGTTCACCGCGATGTCCACCTCGCCATTGACGAGACCTGCGCCGAGCTGCTGGTGCGCGGCATAGATGCGCGGCTGGGTGAGCTCCTTCAGCTCGATGAGGCGGGCCTTGCCTTCCTCGGTATTGGTGACGTTGCCGCCTTTGATGAGGCCGGCCATCATGATGTAGTTGAAATAGAGCTGGTTGGTGAGGCCGATCTTGCCGGCCCATTTCTTGTCCCACAGCTCGGCATAGGACTTGGGCGGGTTCGGCACCTTGTCCTTGTTGTAGATGATGGTCACGCCGCTGTAGAGCCACGGTACGAAGAAGGGCTTGGACTTCAGCGCCGGCACCACGTCCGCATAGTTCGGCACCTTGGAGAAATCGATGGTCTCGATCACCTCCTGCCCGTACAGCTCGACGCTGTCGCCCTCGTTGATGTGGATGACGTCGATGGTGCCGCGCCGCAGCCGCTTCTCGGCGATGAGCTTGGCCTTGCGCTCGGGCTCCATGCCGAGGTCGCGGACGATCTTGATGCCCTTGCTCTCCACGAGCGGGGCTTCCACGAACTTGATGGTGCGCTCGTTCCAATCGCCGCCCCAATTGGAGACGACGAGGGTCTTGTCCTGCGCGCGGGCGATGCCGGTCAGGGAGAACGCAGCCGCACCGGCGCCGAGGCCGGCGAGGACGGCGCGGCGGGAAGGGGCGCCGGTGAACTGGTCGATGAGCTTGGTCATGTTCGCCTCTGGATTATGATTTGAAGTCGAACGCTGAAAGCCGGCGGCGCTGGGGGGCGCCACCGGGAAATCACTCGTGTGCAAGCGCCATTTCCCCACGACCAACCGTCATCCCCCGGCTTGTCCGGGGGATCCACGGGCAGGCCGGGACGGCTCCCGTCCGACGGAGGGGGCTTGTGCGGTCGAGTGGATGCCCCGGACGAGCCGGGGCATGACGGCGGTTCGAGAGGGTCACGCGGCCGCCTTGGACTTGCCGCCCACTTCGTCGAGATAGGCGATGCAGCGCTCCAGGGGCTCCACGTCGGCGAACTTGGCGTCGATGTCGAACAGGTTCCACGCTACGGCGCCGGGCACCCGGTCGCCGATGCACTCCTTCACCGCGATGGTACGGAAGCCCTCGGCGAGGCCGTCGCATAGGGTGGTGCGCACGCAGGCCGAGGCGGTGACGCCGGTGACGAGGATGGTGTCCACGTTGTTGGCGCGCAGGAAGCCGGCGAGATAGGTGCCGTGGAAGGCCGAGGCCCGCTTCTTGATGAGCACCTGCTCGCCGGCGACCGGCTCGATGCGGCTGTCGATGGCCCACAGCTCGGGCTTGGCCTGGTCCACCACGTCGATCGGGATCTTGTGGTGCCACAGGCCCATGTCGGTGGCGGCCTTGGTCTCGTCGGTCACCTGGTAGCAGGTGGTGACGTGGACCACCGGATGGCCGTTACGCCGGCAGGCGGCGAGCAGAGCCTGCACGCCGGGGATGATCTCGTCATCGATCTTGTCGCAGGTGAAGGGATTGCCCGGGCGGGTCCACGCATTGGCGAGGTCCACATTGATGAGCGCCGGCCGTCGGCCGAAGCCCACGCGCCGCTGGAAGCCGTTGCGCTGGTAGAGCTGGGTTGCCTGCTCGAAGGCGCGCGCCAGCGCCGCCTCGAGGTCTTCCTCGAACGCCATGTCCTTGATCCCTGATGGTTTTACGCCCGTTGCCACCGGGCTCGCAGGACAGAGATTGGGCAAGGGCGGGCGCGATGGGAAATTCTAATTTGGCTCATATTGATATCTTTTGTGGTATGAATTGAGCATGCGCTTCGACCTCCGCCATGTCCGCTGCTTCGTCATTCTTGCCGAGGAGCTGCATTTCGGCCGCGCCGCCCAGCGCGCCCACATGACCCAGCCGGGCATGAGCCGCCTCATCCGCGACCTGGAGGAGGACGTGGGCGTGCCGCTGTTCGCCCGTACCACCCGCACGGTTGCCCTCACCGAGGCTGGCAAGGCCTTCCTCACCGAGGGGCGCGAGGCGCTGGCCCGGCTGGAGCGGGCGGTGACCAGCGCGCGCCGCACGGCGGGCGGCGAGGTGGGCGTGCTGCGCATCGGCTACATGGACTTTGCCATCAACGGCCGCCTGCCGGAGTTTCTCAACACCTTCAGCCGCTACCGGCCGGAGATCCGGCTGGAGCTGTCGTTCTCTCCGACGCTGAAGCAGCAGGAGGCGCTGCTCGCCGACAGACTCGATATCGGCTTCATGATCGGCCCGTTCGAGGAGGTGGGCATGGAGAGCTACACCTTCGACGACCATCGCTATGTGGCGCTGCTCCCCATCACCCATCCCCTCTCCAACGTGCGGGTGCTGCGCCTCGCCGACCTTGCCGACCAGCCGTTCGTGCTGGGCTCTGGCGAGAACTGGGGCGCCTTCCGCACCGCCTTCTTCGCCGTCTGTCACCGTGCCGGCTTCACCCCGCGCATCGTGCAGGAGGCGTCGTCCTCCGAAGGCATCTTCGGGCTGGTGGCGGCGGGGGCGGGGGTGTCGGTCTATGCGAGCTGCGTGCGGAATGTGCAGCGGCGCGGCATCGTCATCCGCGATCTCGATGACGTGGCCGACAAGCTCATCACCTGCGCCGCCTGGGCCACCCCGGTGCGCGCGCCGGCCGTGACGGTCTTCACCGATTACATGCGACGGGAGTGGGGCGGGACTTGAGCGTTGCCTCCGCTCAAGCGCCGCGCGGGATTTTGGCGTTGCTTTCGCTCAAGCGCCGCGCGGGCTGGGAAGGGGCAGCGCAGCCCCCTCAGCGCGCCTTCGGATAGAGCGGGGCGAGGCCCCGCGCGGTGCGTGCCTTCGTCGGTTTCAGGGCAGCCTTGCGCTCCGCGGCGAAGGCGGAGCGGAAGCCGCGGCCGTCCCAGGTGTCCCCTTCCCCTGCATAAAGGTGGCGGCTGACCTCATGCAGCGCTGCCGCCATGGCCGGGGTGCGGACTGAGGCTGTGCCCGCATGGCCCGGCCCTGAGGCGCGGTTCCAGTCCAGATAGGCGCGATAGGCGGCCGTGGCGTGGCCGGCCTTGCACGCGGCTTCCACCGCACCGGCGGCGGCCCTTTCATCCGGCGCTATCACCCTAGGCCGGCGCACGGCGGGGCGCGGCGGCGTCGGGCGGCCGGGCCTCGCAGGCGGGGCGACGACGGGACGCTCCGGCGGCTGGGGAAGGGCGCTCGCCCTGCGTCCGGCGCGCCGGCCGGAAAACAGCAGGAAGCTGGCGATGATCACCACCACCAGCGCGATGGCGGCGATGTCTCGCCAGGGCAGGGGGGCGTCGTCGTCGGCCGGCGTCGCCTGCGGCTTGGGCGCGGACTTCGCCGCCGGCGCCGGGGGCGGGGTGATGCCGGCGTGATCGGCCGCTCCCGCCACCTGCAGCGTCACCGGCGGCAGCTGGGCCGTCTCGGCGCGGTTGGTGGTGATGTTCCACCAGGGCACGGTGATGGCGGGCAGCGTGATCGATCCGGCACGGGTGGGCACGACGCTGATGTGGACTTCCGCGATGGCGCCGGGCGCGCCGCCCACCTGGGCCGCCTCGGGATGCTCCTCGTCGGCATACTGGCGCACGCCGTCCGTCTCCGCCGGTTTCAGCGGCGGCAGCTGGGCGGGGCTCGCGCCCTGCACCTCCAGCCGCAGCGTGCGGGTGAGGGCGACACCCACCTTGGCCTTGGCCGGCGGGCTGCTCCAGGTCTCCTTGAGGCGCACCGCGCGGGCCGGCAGGAACCATCCGGTGACGCCGGTGGGGCGGGGCAGGATCGTCACCTCCACCGGATTGGCGAATACGGTGACCTTGCGGCCGGAATCGAAGCCGCCGCCGAGCCACGGCATGGCGGGGCGGCCCAGCGCCCGCGCCTGCTCCTGCGCGCCGGGCGGGGACGTGGGAATGGAGGCGCGCAGGGCCACCGAGGAGATCTGGATGGTGCCGGTGCGCTGCGGCCGCATGATATAGCGCAGCTCCACCACGCGGTAGCGCTGGCGGCCGTAGATGCGGGAAAAGCGCTTCAGCGCTCCGTCGGGGGTGAAGGTGGCGCCGTCCGCCGCCGGCTGGTCGGCCGACGCCTCCAGGGCGCCCACGCGGTCATACATGCGCACGACCACGGGAATCTCGCTCTGGAGATAGAAGGGCGGCGTGCCCAGCACATCCACGGAGAGGGCGATGGGGCCGTCGTCCGGCGGCTCGGCGGTGGAGCCCGGCGCCACGTTCATCTCGATGGGCGCGCTCGTCTCGCTGCCGAGGGTGAGCGCCGGGATGACGAGATGGCCGGCCCGCTTGGGCGCCAGCGTCAGCACCCACTCGTTCACCTCCACCATGCGGCCGTTCAGGCTCTCCATGCGGCTGCGCTTGCCGCGGTCGAGGATCTCGAAATCCTTGTTGAGCGGCGCGATGTTGGGCGGCTCGAGGCTGTCCCGGCCGATGACGCTGAGCACCAGCTCGAAGGTGTCGCCCTGGTCCGTCGGCGGCTTTTCCACCGTGGCCTTGAAGGATGCGGCGAGGCCTGCCGTCGCCCACAGCGCGAGGGCGAGGGAGAACAGGCCTGTACGGAGCGCGGCACGGATCATTGCGCGTCCCCCTCGGAGAGGAACACGGGCGCGCCGGTATATTGGGAGCGGATGCGCGCGCGCAGCAGTCCGCCGGGATCGTCCGGCACCTGCCGCAGCGCCTGCTCGCGGCTCTGGTCGTCGTCGCTGAACGCCACGGTCGGTGACGTCTGGGGCGCGGGCTGGGCCGGCTTGGGCTGGGCGACCTGGGCGGGCGAGGGCGGGGGCGCGGCGAAGGCTGAGTTGGGGTCCTGCTTGCCCGCCTCCTGCCCGTCGCCCTTGTCGTCCGGCATGGGCGGGGGCGGCTCCTTGGGCGTCACCGGCGCGGCGGGTATGCCGCCGGCCATGGCCTCCGGCTGCTCGGACGGAGGCTGCTGGGGATTTTGCAGCGGCGGCTGGGCCGGCGGGGAAGCGGGCGGCGGCGCCTGCTCCTGCGGGGGAGGCTCCTGCGGCGGCTGCCGGGGCGGGGCGGGCTGCTGCTGCGCCAGCTCGGACGGACGGCGCGGCGGCAGCGGCGCAGGCGGGGGGAGCGGACCCGGCTGCGGGCTGTTCTGTGCGTCCTGCGGCTTGTCCCCGCCGGGCTTCTGGTCCTGCTTCTGCTTCTGGTCGGACTTGGGGTCGGGCTTCTGGTCCTTGTTCTGGTCCTGCCCACCGCCGCCGCCGGCCTGGTTCTGCTTCTGGTCCTGTTTCTGCTTTTCTTCCTCTTGCTTCTTCTTCGCGTCGATCAGCTTCTGGACGAGGTCGCGGTTGAACTTGGCGTCGGCATCGTCGGGGTTTGCGGCCAGCGCCTTGTCGTAGGCGGCCACCGCCTCCTTGAGCTGCCCGGCGCGCGCCAGCGCATTGCCGTGGTTGTAGTCGCGGCCCGGCAGGCGGGAGAGCGCGGCGGAGGCGCCGGAATAATCGCCGGCCTTGTAGAGCGCATCGGCCTTCCAGGCGGGGTCTTCAAACTTCTGCGCAGCGGCGGAATAGTCGCCCCGGGCGTAGTCCGCCGCGCCCTGCTGGTCGGGCCGCCACCACAGGTCGGCCCAGCTCTTTGGCAGGTTCTGCGACACGGTCTCCTGGATCGTCTGCGCCTCCGCCCGCTGCGGCGTCGTGAGGCCGCCGAGGGCCGTGATGGCGAGGACGGCGATCCAGCCGCGCCGGAAGGCGAGGGGGGCGAGCAGCAGAGCGAGCAGCAGCACGTAAGGCCCCATGTCCGCCCACACGTCGGCGGTGAAGCCTTCGCTGTCGGTGACGGCGCTGTTCGATGTCGCCACCGGGGGCAGTGCCGCGGCGATGTCGCGGTCATCGGCGGTGAGCGGCGTATAGGCCCCCTGTCCGGCGGTGGCGATGGCCTTCAGGGCGGCGGTGTCCACCGCCGGCGCGCCGTTGGCGCCATCCGCGCCGACGCCGATCACGTTGACCTTATAGCCCTCCGCCGCGGCCGCCTTCGCCGCCGCCTGGGTCTTGCCCGGCTCGTCGCCCGGCCCGTCGGTGACGAGCAGGATGCGCCCACTGGCCGCCCCGGCCCCCTTCAGCAGGTCGACGGCCATGGCGATGGCGGCCTGCGGGCGGTTGGCATTGCCGCGCATGAGGCTGGTGGAGAGGTCCGGCAGCATCTGCGCCACCACGTGCGCGTCCTCGGTCAGCGGCGCGGCGGCGAATGGGATGTCGGAATAGAGCACCAGCGCGACCTCGCTGCCGCGCATCTGCTGCAGCACGTCGGCCATCTTGTAGCGGGCGGCGACGAGGCGCGAGGGGCTGGCGTCGGGGGCGTTCATGGTCGGCGAGAGGTTGATCGCGATCACCAGCGGATCGAGCCGGCTCGTCACCGGCTGCGGCAGCTTCTGCCAGGTGGGGCCGGCCATGGCGAAGGCGGCGGCGACCCAGCCGGCGAACAGCAGCACGGCCGGCCATTGGCCCGAGGCACGCCGTCCCGGCAAGGCGAGGTGAGCGAGGAGGTGCGGGTCCACCTCGCGCGCCCAGTCGTTGCTGCCTTCGCGCAGGCGGCGGTGGAGCAGGCCCGCGAGGATTGCCGCGGGCAGCAGCGCCAGGAGCCATTCCGGCCGCAGGAAGTGGAAACTCGCCATCAGCGCGCCTCCGCAACCGGCAGCGCCCGGGCATCGGCCGCCGGGCCGTCCTGCGGCGCGGGCGCTTCGGCGGCGCCGCGCGCCGGCAGCCGCAGCAGCAAGGCGGCGGCGAACAGGAAGCTCGCGACCAGCGCGGCGCCGAGCGGCCAGAAGAACAGGGTGAGGGCCGGCCGCACATATTGCGGGTCGCCGGCCACCGGCTCCAGCTTGTCGATCTCGGCATAGATGCCGGCGAGGGCCTGCTGGTCGCGGGCGCGGAAATACTTGCCGCCGGTGAGGCCGGAAATGGCTTTGAGCGCGCCCTCGTCCAGGTCCGAGGACGGGTTCATGGGCGCGCCGGGGATGAATTCCCCGGCATCGGAGCCGACGCCGATGGTGTGGATGCGCAGGTGCTCCTTGGCAGCGATGGCCGCGGCCTGGAGCGGATCGAGCACGCCTGACGTGTTGGCGCCATCGGTCAGCAGCACCACCACCCGCTCCTTCTCCGGCCCGTCGCGCAGCGTCTTCACCGCGAGGCCGATGGCGTCGCCGATGGAGGTGTTGCGCCCGGTCATGCCGATGGTGGCCTGGGCGAGCAGTTCGCGCACCGCCCGGCGGTCGAGGGTGAGGGGCGCCTGCACATAGGCGCGGGTGCTGAACAGGATGAGGCCCACCCGGTCGCCGGCGCGGCGGGCGATGAAATCGTCCGCCACCTTCTTGACCACCTGCAGCCGGTCCATCGGCTGGTTGAGGGCGAGGTCGCGCTGCGCCATGGAGGCGGAGAGATCGATGACCAGCATGATCTCGCGCCCCTCCACCGGAACCTCCACCGGCCGGCCCACATACATGGGCTGGGCGGCGGCGACCACGAGCAGCGTCCAGATGAAGGCGAGCGCGGCAAGGCGCGTCTTGCTCCAGGCTGGCCGGCCGGGCGTCACCAGCCCGGCCCGGGCGAGCGCGGCGAAGAAGGGCAGGCGCAGCGCGCCGGCCTTCTGCTCGCGGGCGCGGGGTATCGCAAAGTAAGCGAGGAGGGGGACCGGCAGCAGTGCCAGCATCCAGGGCCAGGCGAGCGTGATCATCGGCGCGCCCGGATATGGCGCCGCACCGCGTCGGCGAGGGTGTCGGGGGTGATGCTGCCGGCGGCGACCTGCTCCGCCGTCTGCGCCGGCATGTAGGGGGCGCGGGCGAGGAAGGCGGCCTCACGCGGGGCGAAGGGCGCGCGGCCGGTGACGAGCAGGCGGGCCCAGGCCTCGCCGGTGAGCGTCGCCTTCGCCTCGCCGGACTCGGCGCGCACCAGTCGGCGCAGCACGTCCGAGGCGGCGACCGCGACGGCGTGGGTGTCGTCCGGTTCGGCGCGGCCAACCTCGGCATCGAACATCTTCAGGGCCTTGTAGGCGAGCGTCTGCCGCCAGCGCCATTCGCGCACGGCGAGGACGATGAGCACCAGCACCACCAGCCCGGCCAGCACGTACCAGCCCGGCGCCAGCGGAAAGAGGGGCACGTCCGGGGGCAGATGGATGTCGCGCAGCGCCGCCAGCGGGTCCTCGGCCGAGCCCGGCACGGGCGGGGCAGGCGGCGCTCCGTTGAGGAAATCGGGCGTCTGGAAATTGGGCGGTGTCGCCGCCGGAGCACCGCCGGGCGCAATGAGCTGGGTGGGGCCGGCGGCCGCCCCTGGTGCGGTGGGTGCGGGCGGGATGGCGGGGGTGGTCATCGCGCCACCGTCCGTCCTGCGCCGGGCGCGATGGCCCCGGCTGCGCCCGCTCGGGCGGAGGCCGCCGCCTGCCGCATCCGCTCGGGATTGAGAACTTCCGCTGGGTCGCAGCCGGTTTCGAGGTCCATCAAGGTGAGGCCGCGCTCGCGGCACAGCCGCTCCAGCGCGCCGCGCCGTTCGGCGAAGCGGCGGGCATAGCCCTCCCGCTGCGCCGCGCGGCTGTCGTCGAGCCGGGCGACCGCTATCCCGTCGGTGACGGGGAAGACGCCGCCGGAGGGCATCTGCGTCTCCAGCCGGTCATAGACGAACAGGCAGGTGACGTGCCCGTCCAGCGCGATGCGGCCGAGTTCGCGGGCGGCGTGCTCGTCGAGGTCGGCGAAGTCGGAGACGAGGAAGATGAGCGTGCCGGGCTTCACCAGCGGCCGCAGCCGCGCCAGCGCCTCGCTCAGCGTCGGTTCGGAGCCGGGTGGGCCGAGGCGCTCGGCTGTGGCGTCGGCGATGGAGCGCACGAAGGCGAGGATGCGCCGCCGGGTGCGCTCGGCGCGCAGCGCGATGATACCGGAGGGGGAGAGCACCAGCCCGCCCACCCGGTCGCCGCCGCCGATGCCGATCCACGCCAGCACCGCCGCCGCCTTCGCCGCCAGAACCGACTTGAAGCAGTCGCGGGTGCCGAAGCGCATGGAGGCGCGGGCATCCACCAGCACCAGCACCGGGCGCTCGCGCTCCTCCTGGAACAGCTTGGTGTGCGTCTTGCCGGTGCGGGCCGTGACCCGCCAGTCGATGGTGCGCACGTCGTCGCCGGGATGGTAGACGCGCACCTCGTCGAACTCCATGCCGCGGCCGCGGAAGGAGGAGCTGTGGCCCCCGTAGAGCTGGCTACTGACGCGCTTGCCGCCCGAGAAGCCGCCCTGGACGCGCGGACGCGCCGCCACCAGGTCGGCGAGGCGGGCGACGACGCCCCGGAGCGGATCGCGCTCGGCCATGGCGTGTGTCGCCTCAGCCCACCGGCACGCGGGCGAGCAGCAGGTCGATGAAGTCGTCGCTGGTCACGCCGTCGGCCTCGGCCTCGAAGGTCATCAGCACGCGATGGCGTAGCACGGGCTTGGCGATGGCCTGCACGTCCTCGGGGATCACATAGTCCCGCTTGCGCCGCCACGCATGGGCGCGGGCGCAGCGGTCGAGGGCGATGGTGCCGCGCGGGCTGGCGCCGAAGCCGACGAGGCCCTGAAGGTCGGCGCCGTAGAGTTCGGGCCGGCGCGTCGCCTGCACCAGCTGGAGCAGATATTCCTCCACCTGCTCCGCCATGTGCACGGCCAGCACCTCGCGCCGGGCGGCGAACACCACTTCCTGCGGCAAGGGCGCGCCGAAATCCGGCGACTCGCCCCGGGCCTCGCCGCGCACGAGGCGCAGGATCTGGCGCTCCGCGTCGAGGTCCGGGAAGTCGATGCGCACATGCAGCAGGAAGCGGTCGAGCTGCGCCTCGGGCAGGGGATAGGTGCCTTCCTGCTCGATGGGATTCTGGGTGGCCATCACCATGAACAGCGGCGGCAGGCGGCGGGTGGTGCGCCCCACCGTCACCTGACGCTCCGCCATGGCTTCCAGCAGTGCCGATTGCACCTTGGCGGGCGCGCGGTTGATCTCGTCCGCCAGGATGAAATTGTGGAACACCGGCCCTTCCTGGAACTGGAAGCTGCCGTCCTCCGGCCGGTAGATGTCGGTGCCGGTGAGGTCGGAGGGCAGAAGGTCCGGCGTGAACTGGATGCGTTGGTCGGTGAGGTCGATGGCGTGGGCCAGCGCCTTGATGGCCTTGGTCTTGGCGAGGCCCGGCGCGCCTTCCACCAGCAGGTGGCCGTCGGCGAGCACGGCGATCAGCAGCAGTTCCACGAAGGCCGGCTGACCGAGGATGCAGGCATTCATATAGACCGAGAGGTCGTCGAAGGCGCGGGCGAGGCTGGTGCGGTCGATGACCGGCGGGCGCGGACGGGCAGACGAGGCGGCCGGCGGCTCCCGGCGTGCGGCATCGAGGAAGGACGCGTCTCGGCTCGTGCTCATCTCTTGCTCGCGCTCGACTCTCGGGTTCGGCCACAGGGCCCGTCGGCGCCATGGCGGGGCGGCTATCCCCCCTGGACCACCGCCGGGAGAGCGCCTCATCGGCTCCTTATAGCGTCGCGGCTTCCGCGTCACACCTTATCTTGCGTTCATTTTTGAGGGATGGCGCCATTTTCTGCCCGGGCGCGCCGGTGCCGGAGGGGCATACGGCGCAGCGGCAGACGGGCGTCTGTGTCGCTTTCATTCCAGTTTGCCGTCGCATTTCCACGAGAGCCGGGCACCGGGCAGGCGCATTGTCGCGGTCGAACAGGGGACACCCCCGGTTTCTCCATTCAGAGACCCCCATGCGCCGCTTCTCCCTTCCTACCCTCCTCGCCGAGGCGCTGAATGCCCACAAGGGCTGGAGCCGCCAGTGGCGCAATCCGACGCCCAAGCCGGCCTATGATGTCCTCATCATCGGCGGCGGCAGCCATGGCCTCGGTGCCGCCTACTACCTCGCGAAGGAGCATGGCCTTCGCAACATCGCGGTGCTGGAGAAGGGCTGGATCGGCGGCGGCAATTCCGGCCGCAACACCACCATCATCCGCTCCAACTACCTCTATGACGAAAGCGCCGCCCTCTACGAGCACGCGGTGAAGCTGTGGGAAGGGCTCTCGCAGGAGCTGAACTACAACGTCATGTTCTCCCAGCGCGGCGTGCTGATGCTGGCCCACAACCAGCACGACGTGCAGAGCTTCAAGCGCCACGTCTATTCCAACCGCCTCAACGGCATCGACAATGAGTGGCTGACGCGGGAACAGACGAAGGAGTTCTGCCCGCAGCTGAACATCTCGCCGGACATCCGCTATCCCGTGCTCGGTGGCGCCCTCCAGCGGCGCGGCGGTACGGCGCGACACGACGCGGTGGTGTGGGGCTATGCCCGCGGCGCCGACGCGCTCGGTGTCGACATCATCCAGAACTGCGAGGTCACGGCCATCCATCGCGGGCCGGACGGCGCCGTGACCGGGGTGGAGACCACGCGCGGGCCGATCGGGGCGAAGAAGATTGGTGTTTCGGCGGCGGGGCATACCTCCATAGTCATGGCCATGGCCGGGGTGCGGATGCCGCTGGAGAGCTTCCCGCTGCAGGCGCTGGTTTCCGAGCCGGTGAAGCCGTGCTTCCCCTGCGTGCTCATGTCCAACGCGGTGCACGCCTATATCTCCCAGTCCGACAAGGGCGAGCTGGTGATCGGCGCGGGCACGGACCAGTACGTCTCCTACAGCCAGCAGGGCGGCCTCCACATCACCACCCACACGCTGGACGCCATCTGCGAGCTGTTCCCCCAGTTCACGCGCATGAAGATGCTGCGCAACTGGGGCGGCATCGTCGACGTGACGCCGGACCGCTCGCCCATCATCGGCAAGACGCCGGTGAAGGGCCTCTATGTGAATTGCGGCTGGGGCACAGGCGGCTTCAAGGCGACGCCGGGCTCGGCCCATGTGTTCGCCCACACCATCGCCCGCGACGAGCCCCACCCCGTCAACGCCCCCTTCACCCTCGACCGCTTCCGCACCGGCCGCCTCATCGACGAGGCGGCGGCGGCGGCGGTGGCGCATTGAGATCAGGCCATGCTGCTCGTTCCCTGTCCCTATTGCGGGCCGCGCCCCGAGGTGGAATTCCGCTGCGGCGGCGAGGCGCACATCGCCCGCCCGGCTGATCCCGACGCCCTCGATGACGCCGCCTGGGCCGAATATCTCTTCGCCCGCACCAGCCCGAAGGGCGTCCATGCCGAGCGCTGGCTGCACGCCCACGGCTGCGGACGCTGGTTCAACGCACTGCGCAACACGGTGAGTGACGCCTTCATCACCACCTACGAGATGGGCCAGCCGCGCCCGGACATCACGGGAGGCCGCTGATGGCGCAGGATTTCCGTATTCCCGGCCGCGGCCGCATCAACCGCGCCAAGCCCATTGCCTTCACCTTCAACGGCCGCACCGTCGAGGGCTATGAAGGGGATACGCTCGCCTCGGCGCTGCTCGCCAGCGGCATCCGGCTGATGGGCCGCTCCTTCAAGTATCACCGCCCGCGCGGCGTGCTGACCCATGGCGCGGACGAGCCCAACGCGCTGTTCCAGGTGGATCGCGGCCCCGGCCGGTCCGATCCCAACAACCGCGCCACGGTGGTGGAGGCGGTGGCCGGCCTGAAGGTCTCCTCGCAGAACCACTGGCCCTCGCTGGAGCATGACATCGGGCAGGTGAACGACCTCGTTGCCCCGGTGCTGACGGCGGGCTTCTACTACAAGACCTTCATGTGGCCGCGGTCCTTCTGGGACAAATTCTACGAGCCGGCCATCCGTGCCGCCGCCGGCCTCGGCGTCGCGCCGGACGCGCCGGATGCGGACCGCTACGTCCATCGCCACACCCATTGCGACGTGCTGGTCGTCGGCGCGGGCCCGGCCGGCCTCGCGGCCGCGCTGGCGGCGTCTGAGGCGGGCAAGCGGGTGATCCTCGCCGACGAGCAGGCGGAGATGGGCGGCAGCCTCCTCGCCGATCTCACTTCCACCATCGATGGCAAGACCGCCTCGGCCTTCGTCGCCGAGGCACTGAAGACGCTCGCCGCCCGGGCGAACGTGACACTGCTCAGCCGCACCACGGCGTTCGGCTATTACAACCACAACCACGTGGTCCTCACCGAGCGCGTCACCGACCACATCGCCGCCCCCGACACGAAGCTGCCGCGCGAGCGGCTGTGGCAGGTGCGGGCGAAGGAGGTGGTGCTCGCCACCGGCGCCCATGAGCGTCCGCTCGGCTTCGCCGACAACGACCGGCCGGGCATCATGCTGGCCGAGAGCGTGCGCACCTATGTGAACCGCTACGGCGTTGCGCCTGGCCGGCGCATCGTCTTCGCCACCAACGGTGCCTCCGCCTATCGCGCGGCGGCGGATGCCAAGGCGGTGGGGCTGGATGTGACCCTCGTGGACCTGCGCCCCGAGGCCGAGATCGGCCCCGAGCGGGCGCTCCTCTCCGGGATCGAGCTTCTCGCCGGCCATACGGTCGTCGGCTCCACCGGCGGCAAGGGGGTGACGGGGCTGATCGTGGCGCCGCTGTCGGGCGGGCGCGTCGGCGCGCGGCGGACGCTGGCCTGCGATTGCGTCGGCATGTCCGGTGGCTGGACGCCGGCGGTGCATCTCTTCTCCCAGTCGCGCGGCAAACTCACCTTCCGCACCGAGATCGACGCCTTCGTGCCGGGCACTTCGGTGCAGGCGGAGCGCTCGGCCGGCGCGTGCAAGGGCACCTATGACCTCGCGAGCATCCTCGCCGAAGGCTGGGCGGCGGGCGCGGATGCGGCCGGCGTGCCGTCAACCCGCGCTTTTGCAGCGGCGCCCGCAACGCCCACCGGCTTCAAGGCGGCGCGCGTGCTGCCCACCGATGCCGACCCGAAGAAGGTGCGCGCCTTCCTCGACTTCCAGAACGACGTGACCGCCAAGGACATCGGCCTCGCCGTGCGCGAGGGGTTCGAGAGCGTCGAGCACGTCAAGCGCTACACCACCAACGGCATGGCCACCGACCAAGGCAAGACCTCCAACATGGCCGCCCTCGGCCTCGTTTCGGAGATTCTCGCCAAGGACATCCCGCAGGTGGGCACCACCACCTTCCGCCCGCCTTATACGCCCGTGACCTTCGGCGCCATCGTCGGCACGGCGCGGGGCGAGACCTTCGACCCCATCCGCACCGCGCCGGTGCATGAGTGGGCGGTGAAGCAGGGCGCCAAGTTCGAGAACGTCGCCCTGTGGCGCCGCGCCTGGTACTTCCCCAAGGCGGGGGAGGACATGCACGCGGCGGTGGCCCGCGAATGCCGGGCGGTGCGCGAGAGCGTCGGCCTGCTCGATGCCTCCACCCTCGGCAAGATCGAGGTGGTGGGGCCGGATGCGGCCGAGTTCATGAACCGCATGTATCCCAACGGCTGGACCAAGCTGGAGCCGGGCAAGTGCCGCTATGGCCTGATGCTGAAGGAAGACGGCTTCATCCTCGATGACGGCATCGTCGCCCGCATGGCGCCGGACCGCTTTCATGTCACCACCTCCACCGGCGGTGCGCCGCGGGTGATGGCGCACATGGAGGATTATCTCCAGACGGAGTGGCCGGACCTCGACGTGTTCCTCACCTCCATCACCGAGGAGTGGGGCGTCATCGCCGTGCAGGGGCCGCGGGCGCGGGAGGTGATCGCGCCGTTCGTGACCGGCATCGACCTCTCGCCCCAGGCCTTCCCCCAGATGACGGTGCGCGAGGGGGAGATCCTCGGCGTGCCGACGCGGCTCATGCGCGTGTCCTTCACCGGCGAGCTGGGCTTCGAGATCAACGTGCCGGCGGATTTCACTCAAGCGGTGTGGGAGGCGCTGTTCGGCTACGGTCAGCGCTTCGGCATCACGCCCTACGGCACCGAGGCCATGCATGTACTGCGTGCGGAACGTGGCTTCATCATCGTCGGGCAGGAGACGGACGGCACGGTGACGCCGGATGATGTCGGCCTCTCTGGCATGGTCTCCAAGGCGAAGAAGGATTTCGTCGGCAAGCGCTCGCTCGCCCGGCCGGACATGGCGCGGGCGGATCGCAAGCAACTGGTCGGCCTGCTCTCGGCGGATGGGCGGACGGTGCTGGAGGAGGGGGCGCAGATCGTCGCCGATACCCAGCAGGCGCTGCCCATGACCATGCTGGGGCATGTCACCTCCTCCTATCTCAGCCCCGCCCTCAACCATCCCATCGCGCTGGCGGTGGTCTCCGGCGGGCGGGCGCGGATGGGCGAGACGCTCTTTGTGACGACGCCGGCCGGTTTCACGGCGGTGAAGGTGGTGGCCCCGGTGTTCCTCGATCCCGAGGGCAAAAGGGTGGAAGGTTTTGTGGAAGGAGGCGTTCATGCCTGAGCCGGTTGCCATCCACGCGCGGCGCGCGCCTATCCTCGCCCCCTCGGCATCCGGAGCCGTGCGGGTGCTGCCGTCCGCCGACCGCTTCGTGCTGCAGATGAAGGCACCGCGCGGCGCCGCGCTGCCGGCAGCGGTCGGGGGCTTCGATCTCTCCGGTCCGCTCAACAGCGTGCGCGGCACGCCGGAGCGCTTCGCCGCCCGCCTCGGGCCGGGGGAATGGCTGCTCGTCTGTCCCGCAGGGGAGGGGGCTGCCGCCGGGCCGGCGATCGCCGGTGATCTCGCCGGCCGCTTCTCGCTGGTGGCGGTGGGGCACCGCAATGCGGCGTTCCTGTTGAGCGGTCCCCATGCGGCGGACATCCTCAACGCCGGGATCGCCCTCGACCTCTCGGATGCCGCTTTCCCACCCGGCTCGGCCACGCGCACGCTGCTCGGCAAGGCCGAGGTGGTGGTGGTGCGGGCGGGTGACGCGTTCCGGCTGGAATGCTGGCGCTCGTTTGCGCCCTATGTGCACGCTTTCCTTCAGGACGCGGCGCGGGAATTCGGCTGAGGTCTACTTCGTCAGCTCCCGCACCTCGGCGGGGCGCTGGTTGATGGTGGTGCCGGTGGCGTCCGGGATGAATTCCAGCGGCACCGCCAGCATCTTGCCGCAGGCCGCGACCGTCCAGGTCTCGCGCCATGGCCCGCTCTCTGGCGCCGACTTGTCACCGGGAGTGAGGCCGAAGCCGTCGAACGCGGTGTCCGCAACCTCCATGTCCTTGCAGTCGCGCACCTTGGTGCCCGCGCCGATGAAGGCATAGGTGAGCGCATCGCGCTGGAGCACGATGTTGGCGCGGGTGTGCCCCGGCAGCGTCACCAGGAAGCGCACGCCCGAGGGCTCGGCCCGGAACAGGATGTTGATGGTGCGCTCCGTGCCGCAGCCCTTGATGGGATAATGTCCCCACCACGCGCCGGACTTGGGCAGGCCCTTTGCGTCGAAGGACACTTCCTGCTGCAGCGTCACCGAGACATCGCCATCCGAGAGGTTGGTGCAGGCGGGCAGCGAGACCGGGGGCACCTTCTTCCACGCCGCGGCCAGCGCGGCCCGGTAGGCGTCCGAATAGAGATAGCTCTGGAATTTCTTCGAATCGGTCGCCCCCGGCGCTGTCGCTGCCATGGTGGCGCCCGCCGGGACGAGAAGTCCGAAGGCCAGGGTGACAAGGGTTGCCCCGACAGCGCGCATGTCCGGCATCATCCTGCCCCCGAAAGATATTGCGACCAACCGCGTCAGGCATACCACCCGCAGTTGCTGCCCGCCATCCGCCTACTGGTCCACCTCGCAACGCAGTTCCTGCCGGCCATCCGGCAACGTGCGGCGGTGGGTGCGGTCGGCGAGGCGCTGGATGAGGTGGAAGGTGATGCCGTTGAGCATGGCCTCCTCGTCCACGCCGGCATCGAAGCTTGGCACCGGCCCCGGCTGGAGTGCGCCGCCGGTCCAGGCGAAGGCCACGTCCAGCACGAACTCGTCGAACCGCGTCGTCACCTCCACCGGCCCCTCCACGAGGGAGGGGGCGGCAGTGGCGAATTCCTCGGCGATCTGGGCGATGCGCCCCACCTCCTCGGTGCGGGCGCCATCGGCGGCGGCACTATCCATGAGGAACTGGCGCAGCACCGCATGGCCCTCCGCCGGCGTCCAGACGAGGTGGCGGCTCTTCACCGCCCCGATGCGGAACAAGGCATTGAGGCCGAGCGCGGTGAACAGGCCCAGCACCAGCGACGAGGTGAGCAATTCCTGCGCCGAGGCGGAGAGCGCCCGGGCGTAGAAATCCGGAATCTCGTCGAAGGAGATGCCGACGAGGAAGCCGAGGCCCACCACGATGGTGCGCCGCGCATCCAGCATCCTTTGGCCGAGGATGGAAATGCCCGACAGCACGATGAAGGCGGAGGCGAACAGCAAGGCGGCCCCGAGCACCGGCCGGGGAATGGCCATCACCACCACGGACGAGCCGGGAATGAAGGCGAGAGCGATCCAGCCGAGGCCGACGCCCAGCCCCACCCGCCGGGCCTTCACCTCGGTGGCGACCGAGAGGCCGACGCTGGCGGAATAGGTGTTGAGGCCCATGGTGCCGATGACCCCCGCGAACAGCGTGCCGAGGCCGTCCGCCAGCACGCCGGCCTCGATGTTGGCATAGTCCGGCCGGCGCCAGTTCGGATCATTGGCGCGCTGGCTCGCCACCATGTCGCCGAAGCTGCGCAGGATGCAGGCGAGGGCGCCCGCGAGGAAGCCAGGCAACAGCCCGACGCTGAAGCTCGGCACCGCCAGCGGCCAGCGGATCAGCTCCAGCAGGGGCGCGACCGCCACGGGCGGCCGCGGCGCGCCGAGGCCGAAACCAAGGCCCACATGCACCAGCGTGCCGGCGGCCAGCCCCGCCAGCACCGCCATGGCGCGCAGCGGCGGACTGCCCCAAGCGGCGAGGGCGACCATCACCGCGAGGCCGGCCAATGCGCCGCCGGTGCCGGTGAGAGTCACCTGCGCCATCGACGGGCTGTAGCCCACCATCAGCTTGATGGCGACGACGCCGAGGATGATGCCGATGAGCATCACCACCAGCCCGACGATCTCGATGGGCAGGAAGGGGCGGACCCGATGCATCACGCGGCTGAACAGCACCTGCGCGAGGCCGGCCGCGATGGTCATGCCCGCCACCGCGCCCAGCCCGCCGGCGCGGGCGGCATAGAGGGCGGCGGGCAGATAGGCGGCGGTGAAGACCGCGGGCAGGAGATAGCCGCAGCCGATGCGGGGCAGGAAGAGGACAGGTCGGCCCCAGCACTGGAAGAGGGTCGCAACCCCCATGGCCAGCATGGCGAGATCGATATAGCGCCGTTGCATCTCGGCATCGACGCCGGCCGCCTGCGCCACCAGCAGCGGAAACACCAGCGTCACCGCCATCAGGCCCATGTGCTGCGCCACCGAGCCGACGAGCACGGCGAACGGCGGATGGGACTCGTGATCGTATCGCAGCCTGCCCGTTCCCACGCGCCCCTCCCGAACCCGGCCGCTTGGCGGCTCTTTGTCTGCTCTGCCGAGACCTCGCTCAGGGCGGCGCGCGCGACTCATTTCGCATGGCGCGTGACGGCATGAGGCGATCCGGCGGAAACCGGCCGGGTGAACCTAAAGGGTTTGGGAAAAAGGGGAAAGCGCTCCAGAGGCTTGTCCCGCGTGCTGCGCGCGGGACCGTTGCCGGCACAGCGTGCGGCGCGCCTACAGCGCGACGTAGATGAACTTGTCGGCCTTCAGGGTGGGGTAGTTGGCGCGGAGCGCGGTGGCGATCTTGCCGATCAGGTCCTTGTCGCCCGCAGCCGAGGGGCCGACGAAATCGGTGCCGGCCATCCAGGTCTCGAAGAAGCCGTGCAGGCCCTCGTCATAGTCCGCGCCGGTGGGATTGGCTGATTTGTCGGCGAGGGAGGCGATGCCGTCCTTGCTCACTTCCAGACGCCAGTCGCGATCATCCACCACGGAGCCGATGAGGGCCGCAAGCTCCGCGTTCGTCCAGTCTGTGTTGAGGTCGAGGGCCATTGTCGCAAGTCCTACCCGATGATGTCTCGGGGAGGACGTCACGCAAGAAGCGGTCCATCGCGGACGCGGGATGGCCGGCGCGCAGGGCGCCGACCCAAGCCCGATGGTTCAGCGGCGGTTGGGGAGATCGGCGGCCTTCACCGCCTCTTCGTGATACCAGCTGCTTCCGATCACGGCCTGCGCGGCTCCCACGGCAGCGATCTCGGCAGCCCATTTCGCCTCTTTGGAGGGCATGCCGTTCTTCGCGTCATTCTTCACCGGGAAGACATAGATTTTTGCGGTCTCGCGCTCGTGGTTCGCAGTCATCACTCCGGTCTCCTGTCCGATGAGCCTCCTGGGCGCCATCACTTGAGAACTTCATAACATGATTTGCATCCTGCATATACATAAAAGCCGGTATATTTTAGTTTATTGCCTATTTTTTAGGCGGATATAAATTGACGTCACTTATCTCTTTTATTTGCGCGTTTGCTGCATGGCCCGCGCGCGTCTTTCGCAGTGCAGCGGAATGCCTTGTTCCAAGCGCGGGCGCCGCTCTTTTGTTCCCGGGCGATGGCGAATGTTCCTCGCGCCGCGCTGCGCACGGGTGGCTGCACAGCGGGTGTGCGGGGCGCCTAAGGGTTCGGCCTAATCCTGATGCAGTAATAGGCAGCTGACGTTGCGGCGGCGGTCAAAAAGCCGTTGTCCGGCTACGGGGTCGCCGCTGGCACGCGGATTGCTAGATATGCACCGGCCCCCGCGGCCGGTGGACCCTTCACGGCCGGACGCTGCAAAGAGTTCCTGAATCAAAGAGTTCGAGAAGCAAAGTCCCGAATTTCACGTCATCGGCTCAGAGAGACTGCAATGCCAAAGTTTAAGCTCGAGTATATCTGGCTCGACGGCTACACCCCGGTTCCCAATCTCCGGGGCAAGACCCAGATCAAGGAATATGACGTGTTCCCGAGCCTCGAGGAGCTGCCGCTCTGGGGCTTCGACGGTTCGTCGACCCAGCAGGCCGAAGGCCGTAGCTCGGATTGCGTGCTGAAGCCGGTCGCCGTCTATCCCGACCCGGCCCGCACCAACGGCGCCCTGGTGATGTGCGAAGTGATGATGCCGGACGGCGTCACCCCGCACCCGACCAACAAGCGCGCCACCATCCTCGATGATGCCGGCGCCTGGTTCGGCTTCGAACAGGAATACTTCTTCTACAAGAACGGCCGCCCGCTCGGCTTCCCCGAGGCCGGCTATCCCGCGCCGCAGGGCCCCTATTACACGGGCGTCGGCTTCAAGAACGTGGGCGACGTCGCCCGCCAGATCGTCGAGGAGCACCTTGACCTCTGCCTCGCCGCCGGCATCAACCACGAGGGCATCAACGCGGAAGTCGCGAAGGGCCAGTGGGAATTCCAGATCTTCGGCAAGGGCTCCAAGAAGGCCGCCGACGAAGTGTGGATGGCCCGCTACCTGCTCCTGCGTCTCACCGAGAAGTATGGCGTGGACATCGAGTTCCACTGCAAGCCGCTCGGCGACACCGACTGGAACGGCTCGGGCATGCACGCCAACTTCTCCACCTCCTACATGCGTGAAGTGGGTGGCAAGGCGTATTTCGAGAAGCTGATGGCGGCGTTCGAGGCCAACCTCGACGACCACATCGCCGTCTATGGCCCGGACAACCACATGCGCCTCACCGGCAAGCATGAGACCGCGCCGTGGAACAAGTTCTCCTACGGTGTCGCGGACCGTGGCGCGTCCATCCGCGTCCCGCACTCCTTCGTCAAGAACGACTACAAGGGCTATCTTGAGGATCGCCGCCCGAACTCCATGGGCGACCCCTACCAGATCGCCTCCCAGATCCTGAAGACCATCTCTTCGGTTTCCACCGACGTCTCGGCCGCGGCCTGACGCCTTCGCCACGGCGCCCTCCGCGCGCCGTGGCGTTTTTTTGTGGCCGTGACGGCCTCTTCGTTCAGTCGACGGCCTCCGGCGTTTCCGCAGGCGCCTTCCTTCTCGCGCCCCCTCCGGCCTTCGCCGTCGAGCCCGCGCATTTCGCGCCCCATCTTCCTTCCGATCTCCGTCAAACCCCATCCCCTGGGGATGAGAACCTGCGCCGTGCCGGTCGCCTCTGCGGTGAAGCTGGTATAAGCAGGAATATCCCTTGCGGCGCCGCGCCGTGGCGCCGCCGACCCCCTCGCGCCCGGAGCCGCCGATGCCCGCCGACTGGAACGCCAGCCAATACCTGAAGTTTGAGGACCAGCGCACCCGCCCGGCGCGCGATCTTCTCGCGGCGGTGCCGCTTCAGAAGGCGGCGTTCGTGGTGGATATCGGCTGCGGCCCCGGCAATTCCACCGAAATCCTGGCGCAGCGCTTTCCCGGCGCGGAGCTGCTCGGGCTCGACACCTCGCCGGCCATGCTGGAGGCCGCCCGCGCGCGCCTGCCCGGCGTCACCTTCGCGCTCGGCGACGCCTCAACCTTCACGTTGCCGAAGCCGGCGGACCTCATCTACGCCAACGCCGTGCTGCAATGGGTGCCGGACCACGCCACCCTCCTGCCGCGCCTCATGTCGCTGCTGGCGCCCGGCGGGGTGCTGGCGGTGCAGATGCCGGACAATCTGGAAGAGCCGTCCCACGTCGCCATGCGCGAGACCGCCATGGCCGGGCCGTGGGCGGACACGCTCCACGCCGCCACCCGCGCCCGCACCGTGCTGCCGGAGCCCGGCGCCTATTACGACATGCTGAAGCCCCACGCAGGGGCGGTGGACGTGTGGCACACCATCTACAACCACCCGCTCGATGGCATTCCGGCCATCGTGGAGTGGGTGAAGGGCACGGGCCTGCGCCCGTTCATCGATCCGCTGGAGGGGGACGAGCGCACGCAGTTCCTGGAGGAATACGCAGCCCGCCTCTCCGATTCCTATCTGCCGCGGGTGGATGGCAAGGTGCTCCTCGCCTTCCCCCGCTTCTTCATCGTGGCGGTGAAGTAGAGCCCGCGCTTACCAGCTCGGCAGAACGGCGCCCTTGAAGGTTTCGAGGATGAAGGTGCGCGTCTCCGGCGACTGGTAGGTCTCGACGAAGGTTTTCACCCACGGCTTGTCCTTGTCCTGCGCCCGAATGGCGATGACGTTGACATAGGGCCCCTTGGGGTCCTCGCGCAGGATGGGATCCTTCACCGGGTCGAGGCCGGCCTCCTTGGCGTAGTTGGTGTTGATGCCCGCCGCCGCGAGGTCGGGGAGGGAGCGGGGCAGTTGCGCCGCGTCGATCTCCACGAACTTCAGCTTCTTGGGGTTCTCCACCACGTCGAGAACCGAGGCCTTCACGCCCACGCCGGGCTTCAGCTTGATGAGGCCCTTGTCGGCGAGCAGCAGCAGCACGCGGCCGCCATTGGTGGGATCGTTGGGAATGCCGATGGACGATCCGGCCGGGATGTCCTCGAACTTCTTGTATTTGGTGGAATAGATGCCGATCGGGAAGTTCACCGTGCTGCCGACGGAGACGATCTTGTAGCCGCGATCAGCGATCTGGTTGTCGAGATAGGGCTGGTGCTGGAAGGAATTGGCCTCGATGTCGCCGGACGACAGCGCGGCGTTGGGTACCACATAGTCGGAGAACTCGATCACCTTGATGTCGAGCCCCTTCTTGGCCGCCTCTTCCTTCACCTTCTCCAGGATCTGGGCGTGGGGGCCGGGGGTGACGCCGATCTTGATGGTCTCGGCGGCGGCGGAGAACGCGACGAGGGAAATGCCGGCGGCGAGCGCCAGAGCGAGGGCCTTCATGGAAACCTCCATCTGAATTTGAAAGGGTCTGTGCGCGCCGGGGCTCAGCCGCGGCTGCGCTTGTCGAGGCGGCGGGCGAGGCGGTCGCCCAGCGTCTGTACCGCCTGCACGAGAAGGATGAGCACGAGCACCACCGCCGCCATCACCTCGGGCATGAAGCGCTGGTAGCCGAAGCGGATGCCGAGGTCGCCGAGACCGCCGCCGCCCACCGCACCCACCATGGCCGAGTAGCCGAGCAGCGACACCGCCGCGAGGGTGAGGGCCAGCGTGATGGCGGGCAATGCCTCGGGCAGCAGCACCTTGGCGACGATCTGGATGGGGCTCGCGCCCATGGCGCGCGCGGCTTCCACCAGCCCCTGGTCCACTTCGCGGATGGCCGCCTCGATGAGCCGGGCGATGAAGGGTGCCGCCGCCACCGTCAGCGGCACGATGGCCGCGCTGGTGCCGATGGAGGTGCCCGCCACGAGGCGGGTGAAGGGGATGATGGCGACCACGAGGATGATGAAAGGCGTCGAGCGCGCCGCATTCACCACGAGGCCAAGGGTCTGGTTGAGCCACGGCGCCGCGAACAGCTCGCCCGACCGGCTGGTGGCGAGGAACACGCCCAGCGGCAGGCCGATGAGCGTGCCGAGCGCGCCGGAGACAGCCACCATGTAGAGCGTCTGCTGGGTGGCGTCGATGATGAGGTCGACGATGGTGGGCGGCAGCAGGCCGAAGGTGATGTCAAACATAGCCGAGGACCTCCGCCGTCAGGTTGAGCCGCTCGACGGCGTTGATGACGGCGCTGAGCGTGGGTGCGTCGCCCGGCACCGACACCACGATGACGCCGAAGGGCGTGCCGGCGATCTCGTCCACCTGGGCCTGGATGATGTTCACGTCCACCGAGAGCAGGCGCGACACCCGCGACAGCACCGGGTCCTGCGCGTGCTCGCCGGTGAAGACGATGCGCAGCACCGCCTGGTCGCGGCCCTCGCGCGGCTCCGCGGAAAGCTGCTCTGCGACGCGGCGCGGCAGGCTTTTCGCGGTCAGCGCGGCGAGGAAGGAGCGGGTGGTGGGGTGGCGCGGGAGGGCGAACACCTCATAGGTGGCGCCGTCCTCCACGATGCGGCCACCGTCGATCACCGCCACCTTGTCGGCCACCGCCTTGATGACCGCCATCTCGTGGGTGATGAGCAGCACGGTGAGGTTCAGTTCCGCATTCACCCGGCGCAGCAAAGCGAGGATTTGCTCGGTGGTCTCGGGATCGAGGGCCGAGGTCGCTTCATCGGAGAGCAGCACGCGGGGGCGGGTGGCGAGCGCGCGGGCGATGCCGACGCGCTGCTTCTGGCCGCCGGAGAGTTCGGCCGGATAGCGGTCGCGCTTGTCGGACAGGCCGACAAGGTCGAGCAGCGGCTCCACCCGCGCCTTGATTTCGGCGCTCGGGACGCCGGCGATCTCGAGCGGCAGGGCCACATTGTCGAAGGCGGTGCGGCGCGCCAGCAGGTTGAAGTGCTGGAAGATCATGCCGATGGAGCGGCGCTCCTTGCGTAGCGCCGCCTCGTCGAGGGCGCCGATGTCCACGTCGTCCACCAGCACGCGCCCGCCGGAGGGCTTCTCCAGCCCGTTGACGAGGCGGATGAGCGTGGACTTGCCCGCCCCCGACCGGCCGATGACGCCGAGGATCGCGCCTTCCGGTACGTCCAGCGTGATGTCGGAGAGGGCATGCACCGCCGCATGGCCGCGGCGCGCCGGAAAGGTCTTCGCCACCCGCTCGAAGCGGATGATGGAGCGCGCGGGCACCGGGATGGCGGCGGCGGAAACGGACGGTTCGGGGAGGGTAGGCACGGCGGCCGCCAAAGTCAGGGGGGCGTTCATGAAAGGCTCCGGCATCACCGGCTGTTCGTCAATCCGGTCCTTCGCCCGGCGCATTCAAGCGGCGGTAGGGGCGGAGGCGGGAACAGGCGGCTTGGGAAAGGATGGGTGTCGGCGCAACCGGGACTGGGCCACGCTTGGCGCGGCATTCGGCGGTTTCACGCCGCTCCAGCGGCTGTCAGCGACACATCATCATGGCAGGGGCCATCCGTTCCGGGGCGAACATGGCGGCAATATCGTTCGGTTTATCGAACGCGTCAAGTCTGAATTAAGTCGATTATATTGGTGGGCTTATAGCCCGTCCAGCAACCGCCGGCCCAGCCGCTCCAGCGCCCGGCCGAACACGGCGGGGTCGTTGAGCGCGCGGGCCAGCACCAGCGCGCCCTGGATGGCGAGCACCGCTTCCTCCGCCCTATCGTCCGCCTCAGCGGAGGGGAGGCCGGCGCGGGTGAGGGCGGCGGCCAGCGCCTCCCGCCAGCGGGCGAAATAGGAGGCGACCGCCGCGCCGAACCGGTCCCGCACCTCGCCCAGCGCAAACACGCCCACGAGGCACACCCGCCGGCCGGAACGGAAATAGGCGTCGGTGCGCGCCAGCATGTCCTGCACGGCGGCGGCCGGATCGCTTTCCGCGCGCAGGGAGGCGTAGACGTTGGCCTCGAACCAGCCGTCGATCTCGGCGAGCACGGCGGCCGCCATCTCCTCCTTCCCGCCGGGAAAGAAGTGATAGAGGCTGCCCTTGCCAAGCCCGGTGCGGGCGGTGATGTGGGCGAGGCTCGCCCCCTCGTATCCGTGCTCGCGGAACACCTCGCCCAGGAGGGGCAGGATGTCCGCGCGCTCGGCCACCGTTCGTGCCATCACATCCCCAGTTCGGTGAGGCCCGGATGGTCCGCCGGACGCGGGCCGAGGGGCCACAGGAAGCGGCGGTCGCTCTCGGCGATCGCCACGTCGTTGATGGAGGCTTCGCGCCGGCGCATCAGGCCCTCGGCGTCGAACTCCCACTGCTCGTTGCCATAGGAGCGGTACCACGCGCCATCGGCATCGTGCCACTCATACTGGAAGCGCACCGCGATGCGGTTGTCGTTCAGCCCCCACAGCTCCTTGATGAGGCGATAATCCAGCTCCCGCCGCCACTTGGCGGTGAGGAAGGTGACGATCTCCGGCCGGCCGGTGAGGAAGTCCGAGCGGTTCCGCCAGCGGCTGTCCGGCGTGTAGGCGAGAGAGACGCGCTCAGGGTCGCGGGTGTTCCAGGCATCCTCCGCTATGCGCACCTTGTGCGTGGCGGTCTCGACGGTGAAGGGCGGCAGCGGCGGGCGGGCCATGGGTCTCTCCTGTACTGATCAGTCAATAATGTACTGAATGGTACAGATACCGACACGAGTCAAGCGGCCCTCCCGTCCGGATGGAGGGGAGGGCCGTTGCCTTGGGGGATGAAGCGCGGGCTATTCGCCGGCCGGATGGTGGAGGCGAGGGGGCAGTCCTTGGGGCAGGTCGTGGCCGTCCGGCTCGTCCTTGCCGCCGATGAAGCGGCCGAAGATGCGGCCGAGGAAGTGGCTCAGATCGTCCATCACCGTGAACACCGCCGGCACGAACACCAGCGACAGCACGGTGGAGGTGATGAGGCCGCCGATGACCGCGATGGCCATGGGCGCGCGGAAGGCGCCGCCTTCGCCCAGCGCCATGGCCGAGGGCACCATGCCCGCCACCATGGCGATGGTGGTCATCACGATGGGCTGCGCCCGCTTGCGGCCGGCCTCGATGAGGGCGGTGAAGCGGTCGACGCCTTGGTGCATGGACTCGATGGCGAAATCCACCAGAAGGATGGCGTTCTTCGTCACGATGCCCATCAACATCAGGAAGCCGATGACCACCGGCATGGACACCGAATTGCCGGTGATGAGCAGCGCGATGAAGGCGCCGCCCACGCTCAGCGGCAGCGAGACGAGGATGGTGATGGGCTGCAGGATGTCGTGGAACAGCAGCACCAGCACCGCCAGCACAAGCATGAGGCCCGCGGCCATGGCCATGGCGAAGCCGGAGAACACCTCGCCCATGATCTCCGCGTCTCCGGCCTCCTTCAGCGTCACGCCGGCGGGCAGGTTCTGCGCCGCGGGCAGGGCCTTCACCTTGGCGAGGGCGTCGCCGAGCGGGGTGTCGCCCACGAGGTCCGCCTCCACCGCCACGCGCCGGGCGCGGTCATAGCGGTCGAGGGCCGTGGGGCCCTTGCCGAACTGGATGTCCGCGACGGCGGAGAGCGGCACCGCGCCGCCGGAGGCGGTGGGCACCTTCAGCGCGTCGAAGGTGCTGAGGCGCGTGCGGGCGTTCTCGGCGAGCTGCACGCGGATGTCGATCTGCCGGTCCTTGGCGGAGAACTTGGCGAGGTTGGCGGAGATGTCGCCGATGGTGGCGATGCGCACCGTCTCGGCGATGGTGTCCACCGAGACGCCGAGCTCGGCCGCCTCGTCCAGCTTGGGCACGATGCGGATTTCCGGCCGGTCGAGGGCGGCGGAGGAGACCACGTTGGCGAGTTCCGGTACGTCGGCGCGCACCGCCTTCTCCACCGCAACCGCGGCCTCGGCCACCGCCGCGCCGTCACTGCCGGAGAGGATGACCTGGAAGCCGCGCTGGGTGTTCTGCCCGTTCTGGCTCCAGGAGACGCGCAGGTCCGGCATGGCCGCCAGCGTCTTCGAGAACTGGGTCTCGAAGGTCTTCTGGTCGATGGTGCGCTGGCTGCGCGGCTTCAGGTTGATGACCACCTGCGCCTTGCGCACCTCGCCGGAGGTGAGGGCGAGGCCGCCCGAGCCGCCGGTGCCGGCGGTGGCATAGACGCTCTTCACCTCGGGCAGGCTCAGGGCCGCGCGGGCGATGTCATCTGCTACCTTCTGCGTCTCGGCGATGGTGCTGCCGGGCGGCAGCTCCACCGAGAGCAGGGCGCGGGAGATGTCATTGGTGGGCAGGAAGCCGGAGGGCAGCAGCGTGGACAGCCAGATGGAGCCGGCGAAGATGGCGATGCCCATGCCGATGGTGGCGAAGCGGTGCCGCACCGACCACGCCAGCAGGCGCACATAGCCGCGCATGACCAGGCTGTCCCGGCCCTCGCGGTGGCCGGTGTCCTTCATGAAATAGGCCGCCACCAATGGCGTGATGAGCCGCGCCACGGCCAGCGAGAACAGCACGGCGATGGCGACCGTGAGGCCGAACTGCTTGAAATACTGGCCTGCAATGCCGCCCATGAAGGACACGGGCGCGAACACGGCGGCGATGGTGAGCGTGGTCGCCACCACCGCGAGGCCGATCTCGTCCGCCGCCTCGATGGCCGCGCGATAGGGCGATTTGCCCATGCGCATGTGGCGGACGATGTTCTCGATCTCGACGATGGCGTCGTCCACCAGAATGCCGGTGACGAGCGTGATGGCGAGCAGGCTCACCGCGTTCAGCGAGAAGCCCAGCATGTCCATGACCCAGAAGGTGGGCAAAATGGACAGGGGGATGGCGAGGGCGGTGATGATGGTGGCGCGGATGTCGCGCAGGAACAGGAACACCACGATGACCGCGAGGATGGCACCCTCGATCAGCGTGTGCATGGCACTCTGGTAGTCCGACTTGGTGAAGCGGACCGTGGTGTCGATCTCGGTGATGGTGACGTCGGGATGGGCGGCGCGCAGCTTGGCGAGTTCCTCGGTCACGCGGTCATAGACCGTCACGTCCGAGAAGCCCTTGGCGCGGTAGACGCCGAAGGCCACCACGCTCTTCCCGTCGAGCCGCGCGAACACGCGCTGCTCCGCCGCGCCGTCCACCACGGTGCCCAGCTCCCCGAGCCGCACCGAGCGGCCGTTGGAGAGCACGATGCGGGTATCGGCCAGCGCCTCCACCGAGGACGCGCCGGCGAGCGTGCGGATGGGCTGTTCCTGCGTGCCCACCTCGCCGCGGCCGCCGGAGACGTCGAGATTGGTGGCGCGCAGCTGCCGGCTCACCTCGGCGGCGGTGATGCCGAGCGACATCAGCCGGTCGGGATTGAGGGAGATGCGGATCTCGCGGTCCACGCCGCCCTGCCGCTTCACCTGCGCCACGCCGCGCACGCCCTGGAGGGCGCGGGCGAGGGTGTCGTCGATGAACCAGCTCACCTGCTCCGTCGTCATGTTGGGTGCGGAGACCGCGTAGGTGACGATGGGCAGGCCTTCGATGTCGATGCGCTGGATCTGCGGCTCGTCGATGGAGCGGGGCAGGTCCATGCGGATCTTGGTGATGGCGTCGCGCGTGTCGTTCACGGCGCGGTCCACCAGCGTCTCCAGGTGGAATTCCACCAGCGTGACGCTCGCCCCCTCGCTGATGGAGGAGGTGATGTGCTTGACGCCGGAGATGCCAGCGATGGCGTTCTCCACCTTCTTCGTCACCTGCGTCTCCAGCTCGCTCGGCGCGGCGCCGGACTGGGTGACGGTGACCATGACGATGGGCAGGTCGATGTTCGGCATCTGCGTCACCGGGAGTTCCCGGAAATGCACGATGCCGAGCGCCGTCAGGATGAAGAAGAAGACGAGCGCGGGGACGGGCTTGCGGATCGCCCAGGCGGAGACGTTGAGGGCCATCAGCGCGCCTCGCCCAGGGAGACGGGCGCCGTCACCGGCGTTACCCGGTCGCCGTCACGAAGGAAGCTGCCGGCTCGCGCCACCACGTCCGCGTCGGCGGAGAGCCCCTCGGTGACGAGGATGCGGCCTTCCTTCTTCAGGCCGGGCGTGATGCGCTGGATGCCGACGATGCCGTCGGTGACGGTGAGCACATAGGCGCCCTCCGCGTCGAACATCACGGCGGACTGGGGCAGGCTGAGGCCCTTCACCTCGCCGAGCGCGATCACCGCGCGGCCATAGGCACCGGACTTCAGGCGCGGGTCGTCGGGCAAAGCGATCTTCACCTTGCCGAGGCGCGAGGCGCGATCCACCTCGGCGGAGACGAGGCGCACCTTGCCGCCGATGGGCTCGTCGAAGCCGGCCGGCACGACCTGGACGGAAAGCCCGTCCTTCATGCGCGGCATGGCGCCTTCCGGCACGTCGGCGTCGAGGTCCATGGCGCCGTCCTCGGCAATGCGGAACAACGGCGCGGCGCGGGTGGAGAGCGCGATGGCGCCGAGCTTCGCCTCGCGCGACAGCACGAGGCCCGAGGCGGGGGCGCGCACGTCGGTGCGCTTCAGCTTCACCTCGATCTCGTCGCGCTGGGCCTTCACGAACACCGCTTCCGCCTGGGCGGCGATCAGCGTCTCGCGGGCGGCGGCGACCTGGGCGGTGGCGACCTTGGCGGCGCGCTCGCGCTGCTCCAGCTGCTCCTGGGAGGAGGTGCCGGTCTTGCTGAGCTGCCGGGTGCGTTCCACGGCGGACGTGGCCTCGGTCTCCTGCGCGATGGCCTGGTCGAGGGCGGCCTGCTGCTGGGCGATGGCGGCGCGGGCCTTGGCGGCGGAGGCGGTATTCTGGGCGAGCTGGGTCTCCAGCACGTCGCGCGAGAGGCGCGCCAGCACCTGGCCCTTCTGGACCCGGTCGCCGGCCTCCACCAGGATCTCCATGAGGCGATAGCCCTCGATCTCCGGCCCCACCTCGATCTCCTCGCGCGGCTTGATGGAGCCGGTGACGAGCAGCGTGTCGGTCAGGGTATCGGGCCGGGGCTTCACCACCGTAACCGAGAGCGCGGCCGCGCGGGCCGCGTCGGCCGCCTTCGCGGGCTCGGCCGCAGCCGCAGGGGGCGCGGCAAGGGCGCCGGCGGCGAGGACGGCGAGGACGGCGAAGGCCGAGACGGCAAGGCGGGACGCCGCGGAGCGGGCGGGACGGAGCGCCGGACGGACGGACGCGGACATGGCGGAAAGAACCTCGTTCCGGATGGGCGCGGGAACGTGCGGTTCAACCGCGGCATTCCCGTGACGTAAGGGGGCGAAGATGCAGTTCTCGATGGTGCGTGTCATTCCGGCACCGCTTTCGGTTGGGCCGGGGCCAGCATCCGGCGCACCATCGCCTCGATGGCCGGCATCCGCTCCTCCAGTTTCCATTCGGGATGGAGCTGGTGATGCAGCAGCACGCCATCGCCGATGAGCTGGATCACGATGGCGACGCTCTCGATGTCGAGCGCGGGGTCGATCTCGCCCTGCTTCACGGCGGCCGCAAGCGCATCGGCCAGGAGGGTGCTGGTTTCGGCCTCGCAGGCGTCGATGGTCTTGCGCAGGTCGGCATTGCGGATCGCCTCGGCCATGATCTCCGGGCCGAGCCGGGCCGAGGCCATGTGATCCTCGGTCAGCAGCAGGGCGAGGCAGGACGACAGGGCGCCCAGCACGGACGGCGCCCTGGTGATCATGTCGAACATGCCGAGCCGTTCGGCCCGCTCGCTCTCGACGATGGCGGCGATGAGGGATTCCTTGGAGGGAAAATAGCGGTAGAGCGCCCCCGGGCTCATATCCACCTCGGCGCAGATCTTCTGCATGGAGGCGCCATGGAAGCCGTCGCGGCCGAAGCAGGCCTTGGCGGCATCAAGGATGCGCTTGCGCTGCTCCTGCCGGTGGTCGGGGCGCGGGGCGGCGGCTGCGCGCAACGCGGTCTCTGGGATGGGGCGTGACATCAGAGCGGATCGGCACCTTGGGATATGGGCGAGAGCGAATGTTCGTTCGCAATACTGCGGGCGCGATTGCGGCACAAGAGTGAACGTTCGTTCTCGGTCCGGGCGAGGACCGCTCCCGCGCGCACGGCGGCGGGTGCTTGCGGCCGGGCGCGGGGCCGCCAATGCTCAGGCTTCCTTAGCGGAGCCCTGATTCCCGATGCCGCTTCCGACGCCCTTTCCTGCCAGCAGACGCGAAGCGTGGCGATGCGCCGCGCTGCTGTTCGCAGTCCTCCTCCTGTCCACCGGCCTCCCGCCTGCCCACGCTCGCGCGGAGGAGGCCTCCCCGGCGACGCTCAAGCCGGGCATCAGCGTGGTGATGATCGAGACCAAACTGCTGTTCGGCCTCGCCAGCGCCGACGGCAGCGGGGTGAGCGAGCAGGAATGGGAGGGCTTCCTCGCCAGCGAGGTGACGCCCCGCTTCCCGGACGGCCTCACCGTCGTCGCCGCCTACGGGCAGGTGAAGGGCGAGGCCCACGGCACGGCGCAGGTGGTACGCGAGGGCATGCGCCTCGTGCTCATCTATCACCCGGACACGCCGGAGGCCGCGGCCAAGCTCGCCGAAATCCGCAAGGTCTATTCCGAACGCTTCCACCAGTGGGGCGTTCTGCAAGTGACGAACGCGGTGCGCGTCACGCTGTGACCACTTGAGGGGGAGGGCCGCACACCCTACCTCTCGCCTGCGCCTGAAGGTCCGCGCTCACCGGGAACGATCATGCTCGCTGCCGCCATCCTCGCCCTGCGACAGACCTTCTCGCCGCTGCTGCGCGGCGTGCTGCTGAAATCCATGGGGCTGGCGCTGGCGCTGCTCATCGCCCTCGCCGTGGGGCTGGAGGCGGCGCTGACACACTTCGTCGAGATCGCGTCCTATCCCTGGATTGAGACCACGCTCGCCGTGATCGCAGGGCTGGGGCTGGTTTTCGGGATCGTCTATCTGATGCCGGCGGTGTCCTCGCTGGTGGCCGGCCTGTTCCTTGACGATGTGGCCGAGCGGGTAGAGACGGCGAGCTATCCGAATGACCCGCCCGGCCAGCCGCAGCCCTTCCTGCGCGCGCTCTTCTATTCCGTGCGCTTCTTCGGGCTGGTGCTGCTGGTGAACCTCGCGGCGCTGCTCCTGCTGCTGGTGCCGGGGGTGAACGTCATCATCTTCTATGTGGCCAACGCCTATCTCATCAGCCGGGAATATTTCGAGCTGGCCGCCATGCGCTATCGCTCGCCGGAAGAGGCACGGGCGCTGCGGCGGGCGAACGGGGTGACGGTGTTCGTCGCCGGCCTGCTCATCGCGCCGATCCTGTTCGTGCCGATCCTCAACCTGATCCTGCCGGTTTTCGGAACCGCCTTCATGGTGCACCTCCACCGCCGCCTCGCCCCGCTGCCGGCCGCGCGCGGCGCCGACGGGGCGCTGGTGATCGAGGGGCGGGCGGTCTAGCGGCTCCGTTCCCCGGCCGACCGGAGCGTGAGCGGAGGGAGAGCCGGGGTCCAGCGCAAGAATTCGCCGAAGGCGGCCCGGCCCAGCATCGCGACGGGCATGGCCGGCTTCGCCGCCTTCTCCCCTGGGTCCCGGATCGGCGCTCCACCTCCGGTGTCGCTGGTCCGGGACGCGACAGGCCTAGAGCCCCGCCACCTTCATCGCCTCCGCCTGCCGCGCGGCGACGCCTTCGGCTGAGAAGTCGGCGATGGCATCCTCGAACAGGCGATGGAAGTTCAGCTCCGCCTTGAGGTGCAGGAAGACGCCGCCGAGGCCGATGGCGGCGCGGTCCATGAAGACGAATTCGCGTGGCACCGTCACCGGCCCGAGCTGCTTCAACGCGGTGTGGACGGTGAAGGCCTCCTTGCGGCCATAGGCTGAGGGCGACACCCCGTCGGCGATGGTGCGCACCCGGTCGTCCATGAGCGGGCCGTAGATGAAGCGCGCCCAGATGTTGAGCACGTCGATCAATTCGCGCTTCAACCCCTTGAAACCCCACGTCTCGTAGGCGTGCACCACCCGCGCGTCGTCGCCGGCCATCAGCCCGCGATAGAGGTCCACCACGCCCGCCACGAAGGCCGGCGGGAAGATGCGGATGCAGCCATAGTCGAGCAAGTTGATGCCCGCAGGCCGCCCCTCCACCGAGAAGACCGTGTAGTTGCCGAGGTGGGGATCGCCATGGATCACGCCGAAGCGCGAGAAGGGCTGCCACCAGGCAGCGAACATGGCCTCGGCGAGGGCATTGCGCTCGGCCAGGGGATGCTCGGTGAAGCCGAGGATCTTCTCGCCGTCCAGCCAGTCCATGGTCAGCAGCCGGCCGGTGGAGAGGTCGGCATGGGTGCCGGGTACGCGGACCTTGGGCTCGTCCTTCAGGATGTGGGCATAGAGCGCGGCGTGCTTGGCCTCGCGCCGATAGTCCAGCTCCTCCCGCACCCGCTCGCCGATCTCGCGGGCGATCTCGCGGGTGTCGATGGCGCCGTCCATGCGGCGGTGGATGGAGAAGAGCACGTCGAGCTGGGAGAGGTCCGCCTCCACCGCCGCCTGCATGTCCGGATACTGGAGCTTGCAGGCGACACGCGCGCCCGCCAGCGTCACCGCCTTGTGCACCTGCCCGAGGGAGGCGGCGGCGGAGGGGGCGTGCTCGAAGCTGGCGAACTTCTGCTCCCAGTCGCGGCCCAGCTCGGCCATCATGCGCCGGCGCACGAAGGCCCAGCCCATGGGCGGCGCATCGCTCTGCAGCTTCTGAAGCTCGGCGGCATATTCCGGGGGCAGCACGTCCGGAATGGTGGCCATGAGCTGAGCCACCTTCATGAGCGGACCCTTCAGGCCGCCAAGGGCGGAGGCCAGCGCCGCTGCGTTGTTGCCGTCGCGGTCGAGCCCCATGAGGCGGGCACCGGCGATGCGCGCGGCCACCCCGCCCACATTGGCGCCCACCCGGGCATAGCGCGCGGCGCGCGCGGAGAAGCGGTTTCTTTCCTCGTCCACCATGCCCGTCCAGGCGCTCCAGCTATATCGCGTCCTACGGGCGCGCGGCCCGGTCGGATCGGTAGGTCAGGGCGAGGAGGATGACGAGCAAAAGCGGCGTGAGGAGGTCCGTATAGAGAATGGGGCCGGCATTGCCTGCGGCCAAATTGCCGGTCTTGGCGATCTCGACCATGTGGTTGATGCCCGCCCCGCCGAGGAAGCCGGCCATCATCACCGCCACGGCGGCGCGGAAGCCCCAGTCGCGCCAGAAGGCGGCGATGACGCCGGCGAGCCCCATGCCGAGATTGGCGAGGCCCACCTCGGTCTGGAACGGGCTGGTTGCCCAGCCGATGGCGGCGGCGGACTGCGCCGGGAAAACGATGTGCCCCAGCGCCCCCCACAGGCCCATGAGGCCCACGGGCAAGAGATTGATATAGCGCAGCAGCGCCCGCGCGAGGTCGAGCGGCCGGCGCGGCTCCGGGCTGCGCGCGAAGGAGAGCGCCGTCAGCAGGACGACCGCCGCATAGGCGATGAGCGGAACCCAGAAGACCATGGCGCTCTCCCTTCAGGCGCTCTCATTTGCGGGCAAAGGTGCCGAGCCCGTTGTCGTTGAAGATCTCCACGCTCATCCGCCCGTCGGCGAATTTCACCTGTGAGATGGTGCCCGGCGGGAACGTCTCCTCGCCCACGGGGCGGAAGGTGAAGGTGTCGCCGCTCCAGTGGGCGAGGGGGTAGCGGCGGGGCAGGGGGCCGATGATGAGCACGAGGCCGCCCGCCTCCTCCGCCACTGTGGCGTCGCCGAAATAGGCGTTGCCATAGGTGCCGGTATAATTCGCCAGCGGCTTGGCCGGCTCCGGCTTCTGCGGTGGGGCCTTGCCCACGAGTTCGCCGGTCGGCTTGTACATGGGCATGATGAGGGGCTGGTAGGCGGCGTACCAGTCCCGCGTGAGCCCGCCGAACTGCACGAAGTCCATGAAGCTCATGGCCAGCGCCTCCGGTGCGCCGGTGGGCTGGGCATTGGTGAGCACGACAATGCCGAGCCTCTCCGAGGGCAGCAGCACGAAATTCGTCGCCGCGCCGAGGATGAAGGCCCCGGAATGGTCCAGCGTCACCCGCCCGGCCGGCGAGACGCCGACGCCGAAGCCGAAGCCATAGGTGCCGGGGCGGGCATCCACGGCATAAGCGGGGGAGGAGATGGTCTCGCCCCGCATGGCCGGCAGCAGCGCGGCGGCGGGCACGATCTCGTTGCCCTCGAAGGTGCCGTTGCCCAGCACGAAGGCGAGCCACTTCCCCATGTCCCGCGCGGACGAGGACACCCCGCCCGCCGGCGCCTGGGCGTCCGGGTCGCGCTGGAACTTGGAGACGAAGCCAACGTCGGTCTTCACATGGGGAAAGGCGCGGTTGGGGCGAGCCATGAAATCCGCAAAGCGGGAGGAGGTCGCCGCCATGCCGAGGGGCTTGTAGAGCACCGCCTGCGAGAGGTCCGCCCACTCCTTGCCGGCGGCGGTGGCGACGGCCTCGGCGGCGGCGGTGAGGCCGAAATTGGTATAGAAATAGCTCGCGCGGAACGGCGCCAGCGGCAGCAGCCTCAACCGCTCTAGTACCTGCCGGCGGTCGAAGCCGATGCTCTCCAGCTCGTCGCCCGCATGGTCCGGCAGGCCGGAGCGGTGGCTGTAGAGATCGGCGAGGGTGACGTGATCGCTGACCCAGGGGTCGCTGAGGGCGAACCAGGGCAGCAGGGTCCGCACCGGCGTGTCCCACTTCACCCGGCCTTTGCCCACCTCATGCGCCACAACGCCCGCGCCCACCGCCTTCGACAAAGAGGCGAGCTGGAACACGGTGTCGGCATCGATGGGCGCCGCCTCGCCCGCCTTGCGCACGCCATAGCCCTTGAGCGCCAGCACCTTGCCGTCCTGCACCACCACCACGGCGAGGCCGGGCACGCCGGAGCGCGCCATCATCTCCTGCGCCAGAGAGTCGATCTCCTTCACCGCCCGCGCGATCTGGCCGGGCGGGATGGAGACGCCCGAGGTCTGCGGCGGCGGCTTTGACCCGTCGATGGGGTCGTGGGCGAAAGCGGGGAGGGGGGAGATGGCGAGGAGGGTGGCGAGGGCGAGGAGGGGGCGGGCGAGGCGGTGCGGGTTCATCGTGGGCGGCCTCCGGTGGCGGGCATCGTGCCGTGCGCCCGCACACGACAGGCTTAATGGCTGGGCGCGGTCGCGCGCAAGGGCAGGGTGCCATTGCTGCGGCACCGGGCGGGGGTTAGCGTGGCGCGCCTTTTGGGGGGATCGCAATGCTGGAGGGGCTCCGTTCCGTCACCTGCCGCCTCACGCCGGACGCGCTCCGGCAGATGGCGGGGATAGCCGAGGCATCGGCCAAGGAGGGCGGGCCGGGGCTGCTGATCGTCTCTGTCGGTTCCGTTTCGCGTGACGGCGATGGGGAGGCGGAGGTGCTCCATGTCGTCGTCGAACCGGCCTCGCGCAGCGCGGACTTGCGGGCTTTGGCCCAAACGGTGGAGGACCTCCTCATCCTCTTCATCACCGACGACGGGGACCACGCGGCTCTTGATGGCCGCATCATCGACCATGCCGAGGGCGACGGCTTCTTCCTGCGCGATCCTGTGAGCGGGGCGGACAACCGCTTCCGCGCTCTCGGCGGCTCGGATTGGCCGCGCTGGGCAGCCCGTGTCGCGAGGTGGGGGCGGTGTTCCTGCGGCCGGGCGATCCCACGCCCGCCGGGCCGTCTCTGGAGGCGGCCGGTCTGTCGCTGGTGCTGTCGGACGTGCCGCCGGGGCGCTGGGCCGATGGCGTGATCGATTATGCGGCGGGCGTCGGCTTCTGCCTCAGGATCACAGCCGGGCCGTTCGGGCAGGCGGCGGGGAATGACAACGGGTGATGCGGCCGTGACGCTTTGGGGGGCGTCATCCCCCGGCTCGTCAGGGCAATCCACCCTTCCGTTCGTCCGCCCATCGCAAAATCCGGGCACTCCTCTGGCCCCGAAGTGGATCGCCCGCACAAGGCGGGCGATGACGGCGGAGGGTAGGTGGGACGTCGGCCGATGGGAGGGGCTGGTCAGAGGGAGGGACGTGGACGACCCCACCCCTCACATCACCGCAGCCAGCCTTGGCGTCTCGTTGGAGTTCGCCGCCCGTCCATCCACCGGCAGGCGGACGAAGACGGTGGTGCCGGAGCCCTCGATGGAGCGGATGCGCATGGCGCCGCCGTGCAGCTCCACCAGCGACTTGGCGATGGCGAGGCCGAGGCCGGACCCCTTGTGGGTCTTGGTGAACTGGCTCTCCACCTGCTCGAACGGCCGGCCGATGCGGGCGAGCGCGCCCTTGGCGATGCCGATGCCGGTGTCCTCGATGGCGATCACCGCCGCCGCCCCGTTCACCCGCGCCTTCACCGCGATGCGGCCGCCCTCGGGGGTGAACTTCACGGCGTTGGAGAGCAGGTTGAGCAGGATCTGCTTCAGCGCGCGGCGGTCGCCCTTGATGACGAGGTTGTCCGCGGCCTCCATGGTCATGGCCACGCCCTTCTCGTCGCCGTTCACCGCGGTGACGCGCATGGCGTCCGCGATGATCTCGCCGAGGGCCACGTCCTCCACTTCGAGCTGCATGCGGCCCGCCTCGATCTTCGACATGTCGAGGATGTCGTTGATGACGTCGAGGAGGTAGGTGCCCGAGCCCTTGATGTCGGAGCAGTATTCCGCGTACTTCGCCGAGCCGAGCGGGCCGAACATGCCGCTCTCCATGATCTCCGAGAAGCCGATGATGGCGTTGAGCGGCGTGCGCAGCTCGTGGGACATGTTGGCGAGGAATTCGCTCTTGGCGCGGTTGGCGTCTTCGGCCTTGTTGCGCTCTTCCGAATACTTCTCGGCAAGTTCCGCAAGCTGCTGGGCCTGGTGCTCCAGCGTCTGCTGGGATTTGCGCAGGTCGGCGACCAGCGCCATCAGGCGCTTCTCGTTGTCCATGAGGCGCTCTTCGTGGCGCTTCATGGTGGTGATGTCGGTGCCCACCGAGACGTAGCCGCCATCCTTGGTGCGGCGCTCGGCGATCTTCAGCCAGCGGCCGTTGGAGAGCTGCGCCTCGAACGCGCGGGAGCCTTCCTCCGGCTTGTCTTCCGGCTTCAGCGGGGTGCGCGTCACCGGGTGGCGGCCGACCGAGGCGATGGTGTCGAAGGGGGTGCCGGCGACGATGGTCTCGTCGGGCAGCTCGTGCAGCGACTGGAACTTGGAATTGCACAGCACGAGGCGGTTCTGGCTGTCCCACAGCACGAACGCCTCGGAAATGCTCTCGATGGCGTCTCTGAGGCGCATGTCGGCGGTGACGGTGCGTTCCGCCATGCGCTGCGCCTCGGTGACATCCATGGCGATGCCGATGAGGTGGGGGCCGTCCTCGCCCGCCTGCTGCACCACTTCGGCGCGCATGCGCAGCCACACGAAGTCGCCCTTGGCGGTGCGCATGCGGAACACCCGGTCCACCGGGGTGCCGGGCCGCTCGGCGAGCTCCTGCGCCAGCTCATAGAGGTCGCCGTCGTCGGGATGGACGAGGCGGGAGATCTCGCCGAAGGAGACGAGTTCGTCCCGGTGCTCCAGCCCGAGGATCTCGAACATGGTGTCGGACCAGTACATGCGCCCGCGCGCCATGTCCCAGTCCCACATGCCGCAGCGGCCGCGGTTCAGCGCCGTGTCGATGCGGCGGCGCACCGTCTCGTAGATCACGTCCGCCTCACGCGCCCGGCTCGCCTGCCAGTGGAAGGAGAAGCCGAGGATGAGCAGCACCGCACCGGTGGTGGTGAACAGCGTCACCGTGAGGGTGGTGGTGTCCGACCAGGCGGCGAGTGCCTTCTCGGTGGGCTGGAGATAGACGATCTGGCCCAGCGGCGCCTGGAGGTTGCGCACGGTGGCGAGCGCCGTGCCGGTGCCGTAGGGCACTTCGAGCACGCCCGCCCGCTCGGCGAAGATGACGAGGGGCTGGGAGGGATCGAGGATGTCGGAGAGGTTGGCCGGGGCCTCGCCAGTCGGGGCGGCGGCGATGACGTGGCCTTGCCCGTCGGTGACGAACACCCGCCGTCCGGCCTCGGTGGCGCGGGGAGGCAGGCTCTCGGCGAGGGCGCCGGGCACCTTGGCGAGCGCATTGCCGGCGCGCAGCGTCAGCGCATCGGCAGTGGCGAGGGCGAGCAGGGCGATGTCGTCCTTGGCGTTGTTCAGCTCGGCGACACGGTGGGCGTGCACCTGCACGACCGCGCCGACGCCGATGACGCCAAGGAAGGTGACAATGAGGGCCGGGACGATCCGGCGCAGGACCGGCTCCGCATCCAGCAGGCGCTGGTAGGCAGGGCGCGCGATCGACCTTGCCAGGCCTCGCATGGCTTGGTCGCGCGCGCCTACGCTCGCAGCGTTGGCGCGTGCCATCGCCGGTCTCCTCCGGGTCTCCGGGGGCACCGGACGGCCTAAGTCCCACGCCCCCACGTCCTCGATCTGGAGGGACGTGCCGCATCTCTCCGAATCAAGGCCATTGGAATCGAATCGGGGGGCTGTTGTCTAGAGTCCGCGTGAGTCAAGAGGCACAAAACTACGGCCACGCCTCGGTTTGTGAAGGGGCAAAGCCTTGCGGCGGTAGGCCGGGAGGGTGATCGGGGCGTTGCCCGTGGCAGGGCTGTCGGCTGGGGAGGGATGGGGCCTGCGGACGCCGGGGTTGGGGACAGCCCTGATTGCCGGCTCGCGCGGCGGATGCTAGAGCCGCAGGCTCGGCAAGGGTGGAAATCCTTGAGGCCCGATCCCCCATCCGTCCTGAGCGCGCTGAACGAGGCCCACCGGTGCAGACGCAGAAGTTCCCCGAGCCCCGCACCGGCGAGACCGAGACGACGGGGCCGATCTCCTCCCCCGAGATGCTGAAGCGGCTGGGGCGGCGCTCCATCGTGCTGGTGGGGATGCCGGGCGCCGGCAAGTCCTCCGTGGGGCGGCGCCTCGCCAAGCGGCTGGGGCTCACCTTCGTCGATGCCGACGAGGAGATCGAGCGCGCCGCCTGCATGAGCATTCCGGAAATCTTCGCCCGCCACGGCGAGGCCGAGTTCCGCGAGGGCGAGAAGCGCGTGGTCGCGCGGCTGCTGCAATCCGGCCCCTGCGTGCTCGCCACCGGCGGCGGCGCCTTCATGAATGCGGACACGCGCGCGGCGGTGGGCCGTCACGGCGTCTCGGTCTGGCTGCGGGCCGATCTCAACACCCTGTTGCGGCGCGTGAAGAAGCGCACCGACCGCCCCCTCCTCGCCCAGGGCGACCCGGCGCAGAAGCTCGCCGCGCTCCACGCCCAGCGGGCCGACACCTACGCCCTCGCCGACGTGACCGTGGACAGCCGCGACGTGGTCCACGAGCTGGTGGTGGAAGAGGTGATCGGCGCCGTCCACGCCCATCTCGTCGCGCATCCCGAAAGCACTGCCATGGCGCCTCTCTCCTCCGCCACCGCCATCTCCGCCGAGGCGGAAGGCCTCCCCATGGGCGAGATCACCCGCAGCACCGTGCGCGTGGACGTGGCCGGCAAGCCCTATGACATCTATATCGGCCCTGGCCTCCTGGCCGAGGCCGGCACCCATGTGACGGCCCTGCGCAAGGGCGCGCGCGTCGCCATCGTCACCGACGAGAACGTGGTGGCCGCCGGCCACCTCGCAACCGTTGCCGCCTCGTTGGACGCTGCCGGCATCACTCACACCGCCATCGTCGTGCCGCCCGGCGAGAAGACCAAGGGCTGGCCGGGGCTGGAGCAGGTGGTGGAGGGGCTGATCGCCGCCCGCATCGAGCGCCGCGACCTCGTGCTCGCGCTGGGCGGCGGCGTGGTGGGCGACCTCGCGGGCTTTGCCGCCGCCGTGCTGCGCCGGGGCGTGGACGTGGTGCAGGCGCCGACGACGCTGCTTTCCCAGGTCGATTCCTCCGTGGGCGGCAAGACCGGCATCAACTCGCCCCAGGGCAAGAACCTCATCGGCGCCTTCCACCAGCCGGTTCTGGTGCTGGCCGACACGGCGGCGCTGAACACCTTGCCCGTGCGCGAGGTGAAGGCCGGCTATGCCGAGGTGGTGAAATACGGCTTGCTCGGCGACTACGCGCTGTTCGAGACCCTTGAGCGGGACTGGCCGGGCGTGATCGGCGGCGGGCAGGAGCGCATCACCGCCGTCGCCGCGAGCTGCATGGCCAAGGCCGCCATCGTCGCCCGCGACGAGAAGGAGACCGGTGACCGCGCGCTGCTCAATCTCGGCCACACCTTCGGCCACGCGCTGGAGGCCGGCGCCGGCTATTCCCAGCGCCTGCTTCACGGCGAGGGCGTCGCCATCGGCATGGCGCTGGCGTTCGCCTTCTCCGCGAAGCTCGGCCTGTGCTCGGGTCAGGACGTGACGCGGGTGGTGCGGCATCTGGAGGCCGTGGGTCTGCCGGCCAAGATCTCCGACGTGCCCGGCGAACTGCCCGACACCGACGGGCTGATGACACTCATCGCTCAGGACAAGAAGGTGAGCCGCGGCGCGCTGACCTTCATCCTCGTGCGCGGCATCGGCGAAGCCTTCATCGCCAAGGACGTGAACCCCGAAGAGGTCCGCGCCTTCCTCGCCGAGATGCGGTGAGGCCGCTCCCCGGACAAGCGACGGCGACGCCGGAGCGCTGATCCGGGGTCCAGCGCAAGACTCCCGCGCAGCGGTCAATGCCGGGGAGCGCCGGAGTTCGGAAGCGCCTTCGGCGGTCACTTGCGCTGGGCCCCGGATCGCATTCCGCTGTCGCTGTATGCGTCCGGGGCGCGCGGTGGCTTACCTCGCCGCCGGCGGCGCCTGCAGCACCGGTGCGGCAGTGGCGAAAAGAGCTTCCTTCGTGGGCGGCACAGGTGGGTAGATGCGGCTGCAATTGATGGTCTGCTTCACCGTCTTGGCGGCGGCGCCGGAGGCGACCAGCGTGCCGCGGTCCCAGCCGGAGGTGTAGACCGCGCCCTCCGGCCCGAGGTCCATCACCGTCACATAATCCGGCGCGGAGAAGGCGACGCGGTCCTGAAGCCGGCCGGCGAGATCGCATACCGCATTGTGCCCGGCGAGGCGGCCCATGGGGCGGGCGTGCTGGCAGGACATGACGGTGACGTGGCCGAGATCATCTGCCGCCGCCACCGCGCAATCCCCGGCGGCGAAGACAGCGGCGACGCCCTCCACCTTCAGAAAGGCGTCCACCGCCACCCGCCCCAGCCGGTCGAGCGGCACGCCTAATTGGCAGGCGAGGGGGCTCGCATGGGCGCCGGTGGTGAAGACGACCGTGCGGGCGGGGATGATCGTGCCGTCGGAGAGCGTCACTCCGTCCGCCTCGACAGAGGCGACGCCCGCATGGTCCCGCGCCTCCACCCCGGCCGCCACGAGGGCGCTGCGGACGGTGTCCGCCCCCGCGCCCATGGCGGCGCCGATCTCGCCATGATCCACCAGAACGACGCGCACCGGGGCGCCGGCGCCCAGCACGGTGCGCAGCCGGCGCGGCAGTTCGCAGGCGATCTCCACCCCCGCCAGTCCGCCGCCGATGATGACGGCGGTTCCGGCTGCCCCGTCGCGCGGGCCGGAGGCCAGGGCGGCAAGATGCGCGGCAAGGCGCTCGGCGCCGGCATAGCTGTCCACGTCGAAGGTGGGCTGGGCGCGGGGAATGTCCGGCACCGTCAGGGCGCTGCCGGCGGCGAGGATCAGCCGGTCATAGGAAAGCGGCCCGGCCCCCGTGGCGAGGGTGCGGGCGGCGGGATCGATGGCGCTCACCGCCGCCGCGATGCGTGTCACGCCGATGGGGGCGAGCAGATCGTCCAGCGGCAGCCGGATGGGGCCGAGGTCGTCCTCGTAGCAGCGTACGCGGATGGTGTGGAACGCCTCCGGCGCCACGAGCGCGATCTCCAGCGCGGCGGGATCGAGGCCGAACAGCTCCCGCGCCCGCGCTGCCGCCGCGGCACCCCATAGCCCGGCGAAGCCGCCTCCCACCACGATGATGCGCCGTTTACCCGCGTCTTGTGTCATTGCCGGAGCCTCCCGGCGCCAGCATAGGGCAGGCGCGGCGGGCCGGCGACGGGGATCAGGCGGGCGCGCGGGCGGGCTTCACGGGGCCGACATCCACCTGGATCTCGTCGCCCTCGATCTTGATTTCATAGGGGTGCAGCGCATTGCGCACGAGGTGGGTGGAGCATTTGCCGGTGGCGCAGTCGAAGCCCCACATGTGGTGGGTGCACATGAGGGTCTTGCCGTCGAATGTGGCTTCCGTCAGCGGCATGTCGGCATGCGGGCAGCGGCCGCGATAGGCCTTGATCTCCCCGCCCGCCGGCCATACCAGCAGCACGCTCTTCTTGCCGACCTGGAAAAGGCCCATCGCGCCCTCGGCGAGGGCATCCTTGTTGCAGATGACAGTGAAGGCCATGGCGCTCGGGTCCTGTCCGGTGAAGCTTCGGCAGGGCGCATCGCAAGATCAGGGCCAGCCCGGAACCGCTCCAATTGTCGGAAATCCGACGTTCCTATTTCGCCTCCCCGGCACGGGAAAGCGCGTCATAGAGCCAGCGCCTGAGGTCGCCCGCGAACAGGGCGCCGGCCACCCGCGCCACCTCATTGCGGTTGGCGATGAAGCTCAGGGTGGGGATGGAGCTGATGCGGAAATAATCGGCCAGCTCGCGCTCCTTGTCCGTGTCCACCTTGGCGAAGCGCACATGCGGCTCGAACTCCGCCGCCAGCGCCTCGAACACCGGCGCCATGGTCTTGCAGGGGCCGCACCAGTCCGCCCAGAAGTCGATGACGAGGGGCAGATCGCTCTCGGATGTATGGGCGGTGAAGCTCTCGGCGGTGAGCGTCATGGGCTTGCCGGTGAAGAGCGGCCCGCCGCAGGCCGGGCACGAAAGCGCGCGGGCATCCGCGCCGGCCGGCACGGGCGTCACCTTGTGGCAGGCGGGGCAGGCGATGGTCCGCAGGCGGGTGGCGGTGTCGGCTTCGGTCATCACGGCTCCTCGGGGCGCGGGCGTGGAGAATGGCCGAGCAAGAACGGGGCCGGGGAGGGGATGCGTCCCGCGGGGCTTGCGCTATGGTGGCGCCGGCCGCACCGGGCGGCCGAGATCGAGACCGCGTTTCCTGTCCGCGAACCGGTACCCCCTTCGCGGGGAAACGCTTTAGGGAATTAAGACATGAGCGCAGCGCCCCTCACCGTTATCGCCATCATCACCGCGAAGGAGGGGCAGGAGAGCGCCCTGCGCGCGCTTCAGGAAAAGCTGGTGGTGGAGACGCACAAGGAAGACGGTTGCCTGCGCTACGAGCTGAACCAGTCGCTGGACGACGGACGCATCCTGATCTTCGTTGAGACCTGGGAGACGGAGGCCAAGTGGCGCGCCCATATCGACGGCGCGGCGCTGGCGAACTTCGCCGCGGCCGGCGGGGGAGACCTGATCGCCGACAAGGTGATCCACCGAATGGCGCAAGTCGCCTGAGAAGGTGGCCTGACGACTAAGCGCCTGCCGGCTGAAATCGCTGAACTGCCAGGGCTTTGCGGCCGGTGCCCCGCTGCTTATGGGTGGATGACGAGGCCCCACCACATCCACGCCGTGAGCATGGAGAGCGGCACGCCGATGCCGATGACCAGCGCCACGAGGTCCGGCTCCAGATCGTGATCCAGCGCGATGATGCTGGCGCCCAGCATGGGCGGCATGGCCATTTCCAGCATCGCCACCTGCGCGATCGGATCGCCGGTCCGTCCAAGCGCCGCATACATCAGGAAGATGGCCAGCGGCGCCAGCAGCAGCCGATAGCCGAGCCCCACCGCCAGCGCCCCGACCCGGCCGGAAATGCGGTCCAGTCGAAGGGCAAAGCCCACGGCCGCGAGGGCGATGGGGGTGAGCGTCTGGGCCAGCGCCTCGACCAGATGGTCGAGCCACTCCGGGCGCTGCAGATCGTTGGTGGCGAAGGCGATGAGGATGGCCCAGAAGGGCGGGAAGGTGGCGATCCGCTTCGCCACCGCCCGCCAGTCGAAATGCCCCGCGCTCGCCACGGCGGCAATGGCGAGGCCCAGCGTTGACAGAGCAAGGTAGGAGCCGAAGAGGTCGATGACGATGCCCAGCCCCAGCCACTGGCTGCCGGCGAAGGCCGCGATCATGGGCAGTCCGACGAAGGAGGTGTTGCCCCAGCCGCCCACCAGCAGCAGTGCGCCCGCCCGCCGGTGCGACCAGCCGAAGGCGCGGCACAGGGGCACGATGACGAGGATGGCGAGGAGGGCGCCCATCCACGGCGTGGCCGCGGCCAGCCACCAGCTGTCATCCATCTTCAGGTGATGGACGCTCCGCAGGGCGGTGGCCGGCAGCGCGACATTGATGACCCAGCCGCCGAAGGCCTTCGTGGCGGTGTCGGGCAGCCGGCCGGACCAGCGCAGCAGGACGCCGATCAGGAGGCAGGTGACGATCAAGGAAATCTCGTGCATCCCGATGCCCCTCCCCCCGGGGCGGCGCCGCCAATCCCCGGGACAATGGCTTGGGCTTCACCTCAAGGGAATAGGCGGGGGCAGTGCTATCCGCCGAAGGACGCTCTGCCCGAGCCCATCATCGAGCGCGAGCGACGGCGACGGCCAAGGCGAGCAGCATCTCGTCCTTGCCGCGCGGCGCCATGGCGGAGAGCCCGAGCGGGCAGCCCTCCAGCGTCGCCAGCGGCAGAGAGATCTGCGGTGTCCCGGCATGGCCGGAGAGGCACAGAAGCTCGATGGCGCGGGCGCGGAACGCCTCCAGATCGGCCAAGGGCGTGCCGCGCAGGGGCGCGATGCCGGGCGCGGTGGGCAGAAGGAGGATGCCGTCCTCTCCCAGCAGCGCATCGATCCGGGTGCGCACCTGCGCCCGCAAGGCGCGCGCCTCGGCCACTTCGGCGGGATCGAGGGTGGCGGCGGCGGCGAAGCGCTCCTTCACGCCCGGACCGAAGTCCGGCTGCGCCGCGCGCACCCAGTCGGCATGCGCCGCCCAGGCATCGGCCGATTGCAGGATGCGGAAGGCATTGCGCCAGTGGGGCAGGGCGCCATGGGCCACGTCCACTGCCTCCGCCGGCCCATGGAGCGCGGTCATGCGCGCGACGGCCGGCGCCAGCGCCGCCGTCACCTTCGGCCCGGCGGCCTCGAACAGGTCGCGGGCCAGCAGCAGCCGCGGCGCGGGGGGCACCACGGGATCGCCCAGCAGCACGGCGCCGACCTTCTCGAAGGTCTGCGCATCGCGCGCGAACCAGCCCACCGTGTCGTAGGAGGGCGCCAGCGGGACGGCGCCCGCGATGGAGATGCGCCCGTGCGTCGGCCGCAGCCCGAACAGGCCGCAATAGCTGGCGGGCAGCCGCACGGAGCCGCCGGTGTCGGAGCCGATGGCAAAATCCACCAGCCCGCCCGCTGTCGCCGCTGCCGAGCCGGAGGAGGAGCCGCCGGGAATGCGCCCCGGCGCGGCCGGGTTGATCGGCGTGCCGTAATGGTGGTTCTCGCCGTTGAGGCTCCAGGCCATCTCATCCGTATGGGTCTTGCCAACGAGGCGCGCGCCGGCGCCCAGCAGCATGTCCACGACAGGCGCATTCTCGGCCGGCACCCCATGGCTCGCCAGCCACGCCGGGCTCCCGGCCGCGGTGGGCACGCCGGCCACATGGAACAGGTCCTTCAGCGCGAAGGTGAGGCCTTCGAGCGGCCCCGTGCTTGTGGGGGCAAGCTCGAAATGGCCATGGGAGACGAAGGCGTCGAGCGTGTCATTCACCGGCATGAGCGATCCGTGGGGCGGCGGGTGGCGAGAGGGCAGGGTGAGGTGACAAGGCTTATCCGATCCGCGCGCCCGTGTCTCCGCGTGCTCCAGTGGCTTCGCGTGCCGTGTGCTGCAACCGGGGCGGGGTTGGGCGGGGCGCCTGCTGCTGCTATCACCGGGCGGGCGCCCGAGGATCTTCAGCCATGTTCAACTGGAACGACCTGATCTTCTTCCTCGAACTGGCGCGGCAGGGGCGGCTGATGCCCGCCGCGCGGCGGCTGAAGGTGGACCACACGACGGTCTCCCGCCGCATCAGCGAGCTGGAGAAGGATCTTTCCCTCAAGCTGTTCGACCGCAAGCCCGACGGCTTCGTGCTGACCGAGCCGGGCCATCGCCTGTTCGCGGTGGCCGAGCGCATCGAGCAGGAGGCGGTGGGCGTCGAGGAAACCCTGCAGGCGGCCCCGAGCGCGCCGCGCGGGCATGTGCGTGTCGCCTCCATGGAGGGCATCGGCGCCTTCTACCTCGCCGAGCGCTTCGCCGAGCTGGCGGAGAAGGAGCCGGGGCTGGTGGTGGAGCTGGTCACCGAGCGCCACCTCATCAACCTCACCAAGCGCGAGGCGGACATTTCCATCTCCTTCGTGCCGCCGCAGGGCCAGCGCCTCGCCGTGCGCCGCCTCGGCGCCTTCCGCCTCGCGCTCTATGCGGCGCCGGACTATGTGCGGCGCTTCGGCATGCCGCGGACGCGGGCGGAGCTGCCCGCCCACACCTTCGTGGACTATGTGGAGGATCTGGTCGCCATCCAGCCGGTGCACTGGCTGTTGGACGTGCTGGAGCCGCTGAAGGTGTCGTTCCGCTCCACCTCCATGCACGCCCAGCAGAATGCGGTGGCGCGCGGTGCCGGCATCGGCCTATTGCCGCTGTTCTCGGCCAAGAGCAATCCGCGCCTCATCCCCATCCTCACCGACGAGGTGGTGGTGATGCGCGACATCTATGTGAGCGTCCACGAGGATCTGGAATTCATGGGCCGCTTCCGCGCCGTGCTCCAGCACCTCGCCGAGGTGGTGCAGCGGGACGCGGCGTATCTGACGGAGTTTTGAGGGGGAGGAGGGAGGGCGCTGCTCCAGTGGGCAGCCGTCGCCCTCCGGCTTGACCGGAGGGCCCATCCCTCCGCCTGAGCCATCACGCGAACGCCGGGCCAAGCACCGCTATGGGTCCTCCGGTCAAGCCGGAGGACGACGGGCAGGAAGGATCGGCGTCGCAGCCGACGTGGATCGCGGTGTCCCGCCCACGCGCCCCTACACCCGCTCCCCCGGCAAAAATCCCAGCAGCCCCGTTCCCGGCGCGCAGTTCACGTATTCGAACTGGTGCGTGTCGCCCTCGGGCACCACGAACACCTCGTGCCAGGTGCGCAGCTGGTTGGTCTTGCCGTATTTGCGATAGCGGGCGATGGCGGCGCTGAAAATGGCCTCGTGGGTGGGGTGGTGCTCGGCCCAGTTCTCCAGATGGCCGAGGGAGAGGAAATAGCCCAGCGCATGGGTCTCCAGCACCGGTACGCCGGCCGCGTCGCAGGTCTGCTGGAAGCGCAGGGAGGCGCAGCCGGCCGCCTCGCCATTCTCCTTCAGGAAGTCCATGCCCTTGAGCAGCGGTTCGCGCAGCTCGCGCATGTAGTTCTCCGCCTGCTCGGGATCGCAGCGGCCCCAGAAGGCGGCGGAGCGGATGACCGCGAAATTGTGCGGAATGGCGAGCCGCCAGCGCGCCCCCTTCGTCTCCCGCTCAACCGGCGTGAGGGCGGCTAGCGGGCTTTCCAGCGTGTCGGCGGCGGCGAGGGGAATGCGGTCGCGCATGGCGCCGTAATAGCCGCACCACGGCGTGGGATAGAGCGCCACGTCCGGTGCGGCGGAGAGGCCGCCGGCATAGTCCTGCCAGTAGATGCTCTCCTGCCGCTCCACCGGCACGGTCATGCTCTCGCGGAAATAGCCCGTGGGCTCGGTGAGGCGGGCGGCGTCGTCCCACCAGCCGGCGACCGTGGGGTGGGCGAGGAAGCGGTCGCGCTTCGCCTCGTCCAGCCAGTAGGCGGCAAGGATGTGGGTATAGAGCCCGTTCTGGTCGACGAAGGCGGCATGGTCGCTGACGGTCGGGCCATCCGGCAGGGCAAGCGCCGCCTCGATCCAGCCGAAGAAGGGGGAGGCGTGGACCTCCTCCGCGCTCTTGCCCTGCACGCCGTGGAAGGCGACGCAGAGCGCGCGGCAATTGTTGGCGAAGGCGGTGGACCAGCGCTGCACCACGGGTTCGAAGCCCTTCGGCTTGCGCAGGGGATGGACGCGGTCATAGACGGGCATGGCCATGGGTGTCGTTTTCCTCTATTGCCATCGGCCTCGGTCTTCGACCGATGCCAAGTGGGCCCGCTCATGCGCCGCGCGGGCTGTTCGTGATCTTGTTCAGTGAACGCCGAAATAGGCCTTGTGCAGCTCGCCATCGGCGGCGAGCGCGGCGCTGGTGCCGGACGCGACGACGCGGCCCTGGGCCAGCACGTAGCCGTCATCCGCCACATCCAGCGTCTGCCGCACGTTCTGCTCCACGAGGAGGATGGTGTAGCCCTCCTCCTTCAGCTGCCGCACGATGCGGAACACCTCCGAGACGAACAGCGGCGACAGGCCGAGGGACGGCTCGTCGAACACGATCAGCTCCGGATCGGTCATCAGACCGCGGGCGATGGAGAGCATGGAACGCTCGCCGCCGGAGAGGGTGCCGGCGAGCTGGTTGCGCCGCTCCTTCAGCCGCGGGAAGGTCTCGAACATGCGCTCCATGCGCCCGGCGAGGCGGTGGCGGTCCTTCTCCAGAAGGCCGCCCACCTTGAGGTTTTCCAGCACGGTCATGCGCGGCAGCACGCGGTTGCCCTCCGGCACGGTGGCGATGCCCAGCGCGGCGATGCGGTGGGTGGCGAGGTTGGTGATGGTATCGCCGCCGAACGCCACCGATCCGCGCCGCACCGGCGTCAGCCCCAGGATGGAGCGGATGAGGGTGGACTTGCCCGCCCCGTTGGCGCCGAGGATGCAGGTGATGCGGCCGGGCTTCGCCTCGATGGAGACATCGTGCAGCACGTCCGCCCGGTCATAGCCGGTGGTGACGCCCAAGACGGAGAGGCGGCGGGAGGCTTCGGGACGGGGAGTTTCGGGGCGGCTCATTGGGCGCCTCCGAGATAGGCGGTCTGCACCTCGCGGTCGGCGATAAGGGCATCGAACGGCCCCTCGAAGATCTTCCTGCCGAAGTTCAGCACGATGCAGCGGTCCGAGATGCGGCGGATGACGTCCATCTCATGCTCCACGAGGACGATGGCGAGGTCCGGCATCTCCTCGCGGAAGGCGAGGAGGTCGTCCATCAGCGCCCGCGTCTCCTCATGGGTCATGCCGGCGGAGGGCTCGTCCAGCAAAAGGAGGCGGGGTGCTCCGACGAGGGCGCGGCAGATCTCGATGCGCCGCCGGTCGATCATGGTGAAGCTGCCGGCCGGCCTGAACAGATTGGCCGCGATCTGCGGATTGAAGCGGCGGGTGAGGGCGGTCGCCCGCTCCACCAGCTCGGACAGTTGCCGACGGAAGCGGCCGCGCAGCACGAGGGCGGAGAGGAGGCTGAGGTCGAGCCGCCCGAGCGCCCCCAGCGCGATGTTGTCGAACACCGTCAGGTCCAGCATCAGCCGCGAGCGCTGGAAGGTGCGGGCGACGCCGGCCCGTCCGATCTCCTGCGCCGAGCGGGCGAACAGGTCCTGCTCGGCGAGCTGCACCGCCCCGGCCGAGGGCTTGTAGAGGCCGGTGAGCACGTTGAAGAAGGTGGTCTTGCCCGAGCCGTTCGGCCCGACGAGGCCGATGGTCTCGCCCTTGCCGACGCGGATGTCGAGGGCGTCGAGCGCGGTCAGGCCGCCGAAGCGCATGGTGAGGCCGGAGCAGGCGAGCAGCGGGCTCATCGGGAACCTCCCTTCACGAGCGCGGAGAAGTCGCGCACCGCGCGCGGCATGAGGCCGGAGGGGCGGAAGCGCAGGATGGCGATGACCAGCAGGGCGAAGATGACGAGGCGGAATTCCTGGATCGCCTGCAATTTCTCCGGGATGACGAGGATGACCACCGCCGCCACCACGGCGCCCCAGAGATTGCCGAGCCCGCCCAGCACGAGGATGGACAGCATGATGAGGCTGTCGCCGAAATTGGCGCTGTTGGGATTCACGAAGCCGTTCATCATGCCGTAGAGCGCGCCGGCGACGCCGATCATGGCATTGCCGAGCAGGAAGGCCGTGGCCTTCCAGCGGGCGATGGAGAGGCCGAACACGCTCGCCGCCACCTCGTCCGAGCGCACCGCATCGAGCGCCACGCCGACGAACGAATTTTCGAGCCGCCGCACCAGGAAGAAGGCGAGGCCGAACAGGGCGCAGGAGGCGAGCGCATAGGGCAGATAGAAGGAGACGTCGTAGGGGCCGATCTCGGTGACGCGGCTGAAGTCGAGGCCGAACAATGAGAAGGATTTCACCTTCATGCCCTGCGGGCCGCCCAGCACGTCGTTCACCTCCAGGAAGGCGCGCAGCAGCAGGCCGAAGGCGATGGTGACGAGGGCGGCGTAATGGCCGCGCGTGCGCAGCACCGGCAGCAAAAGCACCAGCCCCAGCACCGCCGCCGCGAGGCCGGCGATGAGCAGGACGAGAAGGTGCGGGATGCCCGTATTCCCCAAGAGAGCCGCCACATAGGCGCCCACCGCGAAGAAGGCGGCGCCGGCGAAATTGGGCACGCCGGCAAAGGCCATCTGCAAGGTGAGGCCCGCGGCGGCGGTGGCGAAAAGGGCGACGGTGGCCATCATCAGGAGCGTGTAATGCTCCTCGCGCAGCGCGGCGGCGATGGCGAGGACGCTGAGGGCAGCGGTGAGATTCACCGTGCCGGGATGGGCGCGGCAGAGGCCGACGACACGACGGCCCACGGGCACCTTCTCGGCCAGCGCGAAAACCGCGACGAAGGCGGTGAGCAGCGCGATCACCTGGCCCTGCTGTTCGGCATGGAGCAGGAAGCCGCCGCCGGCGAACAGGAGGGCCACGGTGGCGGCCACGGCGAGGCGCGCGCGGCCGCCGGTTCGGGCCGTATCGGCGGGAAGGGAGGGGGCAAGGTCCGCCATGCTCATCTCACACCCGCTCGCTGGATTTCTCGGCGATGAGGCCGGTGGGGAACAGGCCGATAAGGGCAATGATGACGGCGAAGGCCACCACGTCCTTGTAGGCGCTGGTGAAGGGCAGCACGACGGTGACGAGGGTCTGAACGCCCGCGAACAGGAAGCCGCCGATGATCGGCCCGATGAGGCTGCCGAGGCCGCCCACCACCGCGCAGGCAAAGCCGATGATGCCCAGCATGACGCCCATGTTGAAATTGATCTCCCGGTAGTAGAGCCCGAGCATCAGCCCCGCGAGGCCGGCGAGCATCGATCCCAGCGCAAAGGTGCCGAGCACCGTGCGGTTGAAGCTGACGCCCGCGAGCTGCGCCACCTCCTCGTCCTGCGCCACCGCGCGGATGGAGAGCCCGAGGCGGGTGCGGGTGATGACGAGGTGGGTCGCCAGCACCACCGCGAGGCCGGCGAGGAGGATGATGACGCTGTCGATCCCCACGCTGAACGATCCCGCCTTCAGCACGCCGTCCGGCAGCAGGGCCGGGAAGGGCTTGGGATTGCCGCCATTGGGCACGCCGAGGCGGATGGCCTCGCGCAGCACGGTGCCGGCCATCAGCGTCGCCAGCAGCACGTTGACGCCCGGCGCGTTCTTCAGCGGCAGCACCAAAAGCCGGCCGATGATGACGCCGGAGAGCGCGCCCGCCCCCAGCGCCGCGATGAGCCCCACCGCCAGCGCCAGCGGGCCGGAGAGGCTGACGAGCCCCGCCATCAGCCCGGCCGCCCCGAAGGCGGAGAAGGCGCCCACCGTCACCACGTCGCCGTGGGAGAATTTGATCACGTCGAGCACGCCGAAGAACAGCGAGAAGCCGACCGCGACGATGGCGTAGATGGTGCCGAGCATCAGCCCGTTGAACAGGTACTGGGCGAGAAGTCCGGGATCCATGGCGGGTCTCTCAAGGGGAGCATAGGCCGGCGCGCTGCAAGAAGGGCGCCGGGGGCGTGTTCAGATTTTTCCCGGCCGTCATGTCCCGGCTTGTCCGGAAGTCGGCTGTTGCCGACTTCCGCTCATCGCGTGGGAACTCGGCGCCAGCCGAGTTCCGGGGCATCCACTTCGCCGAAAACGCCGCGTCTGCGAAGGATGCGCCGGCCCCGGCTTCCGGGTGGATCCCCCGGACAAGCCGGGGGATGACGGTGCGGGACGACGGGGAGCGGCCGTTATCCCTGGGCGGAGGTATCCGCGAGGCCCCTCAGTTGCTCGCTGCCTTGCCCGGCAGCTTCTTGGTGCCCGTCGCATAGGCACTGTCGGGCCAGTAGACCCACTTGCCGTCCTGCGAGACATAGACGTTGGCGGAGACGATGTTCTGCCGGTGGTCGTCGAAATTGATCTCGCCCACCAGCGCCTTGTAGCCCTTGGTGGTGTTGAGCACGTCGCGCACTTTCTTGCGGTCCGGGCCGGCCTTCTCGATGGCGTCCATGATGAGGTTGGCGGCGGAGAAGGCGAACGGGCCGTAGGCGTCCGGGTCCTCGCGATAGCCGGCCTTGGCATAGGCGTCCATGAAGGCCTTGCCGTCGGCATACTTGGTCAGCGGCGCGCCATTGTGGAACGAGACGGTGCCCTCGGCTGCAGGGCCGGCGCCCTCGATGAAGCCGGCGCTCATGATGCCGGAGACGCCGGCAAGCTGGGCGGGGATGCCGAGCCGGTCCATCTGCGAGCGCACGCGCACGCCAAGCGGGGTGAGGCCGCCGATGAACACCACGTCCGGCTTCAGCTCCTTCACCTTGGTGAGTTCGGCGGTGAAGTCCTGCTGGTCCGGCGGCACCGGGAAGGTGGCGAGGATTTCGCCGCCCTGGGGCTTCAGATTCTCGGCGAAATACTTGTTCTGGCCCTTGCCGTAGTCGGTGGTGTCGTGGATGACCACGAAGGTCTTGAAGCCCTGCTTGGTCAGGAACTCCGCGGCCATCTTGCCTTCGTTGATCATCGTGCCGTTGACGCGGTGGATCTCCTTGTAGTCGTTGCCGTAGGTGATCTCCGGCAGCACCGCGCCCCACACCACCACCGGCAGGCCGAAGCGGTTGTAGGTGTCCACCGTCGCGATGGCCACCGCCGAGCAGTAGTGGGTGATGCCGGCGATGATGGACTTGTCGGAGGCCGCCTTGGTGGCCACCTGCACGCCCACGTTCGGCTTGCACTCGTCATCGAAGGGCACCAGCTCGTAGGTGTATTTGGCGTCGGGCTTGGCGTTGTGCACGTCCACGGCCAGCGACGCGGAATTGCGGCCGCCGAGGCCGGTGGCGGAATTGCCGCCGGTGAGCGGGCCGATGAAGGCGATCTTCACCGTGTCGCGGGCCAGCGCGGGCGCCGTCGCCAGCGACAGTGCGGCGAGCGCCGCGCCGGCGACGTTGAGCAGTTTTCGGCGGGCAAGCATTTGATCCGTTGCCATGTGATGATCCTCTGGAAGGGTTTGTTCTGGTGAGGCCGTGCGGCGCCGGTCGTTGCCGGCCCCGGTCGAGGAAAAATCAGGCCGCGCCGTCGGCGAAGAGCATGTCCGCCGTGGGGTCGAGCGCCCCGTCCTCGGCGGCGCGGGCGATGGCTGCGCCCTCGGAGAAATAGGCCGGCTCGCGGGCGGAGCGGTCTACCTCCAGGTGGAACACGTCGAAGCGGTTGTAATAGCCCACCACGTCATGGAACTGCTTGGGCTCCACGCAGCGGGCGGTGTCGATCTCGGCGTAGAGGATGCCCTCGTGCTCGCCCAGCACCTCGCCCACCACCTGGGAGGTGGGATCGAGCACCATGGAGATGCCACGCGGGGAATTGTCCATCACGTCGAGGCTCGCCTTCCCCATGCTGCCCATGGCCTCGCGCATGGCGGCATCGACGAAGCCGGAGGCGACGATGTTGAACACCTTAGCCTCGAAGGCATGGGCGCCGGCGCGGATCTCGATGGCGCGCTTCAGGTCGTAGGCTCCATCCTCCTCGGGCGGACGGGTCGGCCAGATCGGTGGATAGGAGGAGATGTGCACCTGCTCCCCCTGCGCCATCAGGGCATAGCGCGCGAGGGGATTGGTGTTCTCTCCGCAGATCAGCATGCCGACCCGGCCGATCTCGGTGGCGGTGACGCGCAGGCCGCGCGCGTCGCCATTCGCCCACACCAGCTTCTCGTAGAAGGTGGGGACGAGTTTCCTGTGGTGGTTGAGGATCGCGCCGTCCGGCCCGATCAGCACGTTGGAATTCCAGATGCAGCCGACGCTCGCATCGGTGCCCTCGGTGAAGCCGAGGGAGACGTGGACGCCGTGCCGGCGCGCCGCCATGCGGATGGTGCGGATGGCGCCGTCCGAGAGCTTCTGCGCCTCAGCAACCAGCGCGCGGAAGAAGCCGTGATTGTAGATGGGCGCCTGCAGCGCCGCCCACACCGGGAAGCCCGGCAGGAAGGATTCCGGGAACACCACCAGAGCGGCGCCGTTGGCTGCGGCCTCGGCGATGAGGTCGCAGGCCTTCTCGGCGGTCTTGTCCGCATCGAGGAACACGGACGAAGCGTGGCAGGCGGCGGCCTTGAAGCGGGGATATTGGACGGTCATCGGGCTCTTCTGCCAGTGGGGCGGCGGTGGGTACGCCGGCTCATGATGGCGTGGCGTCCCGTGCGCGGAAGGGCGCAAATGTGCAGGGGCACTTGCGCATATTCCTATGCGGCAGGTGTGGGCGCGGTTCCCGGGCCGGCGCCGGGGGTGCTTTGCCTCGACAGGGCGCAATTGCCCGGCTGCGCGCCGCCTCTGGATGAGGCGCGGTGCGCAAAGGATGGCCTTCGGGCCGACCATCGCCCTCTTTGCGCACCGCGCCTTGCAAGATTTCCGATGGCGCGGCGAGGTTCGGGAGCGGCCAATATCCGGGTGGCGCGGCCAAGCGCCCCGCCTTCGCCCATTGCCTTGCGGGAAGCGGCGAAGAATGATCCTTGCGAAAAATGAGCGCGTCGCCGGTTCGGGCTGTAACGTTCGGGTGGGCGCGTGCGAACTGACCCTCGGGAACGTGTAGATGGACGACCGCGAACTGCGGTGGGCGCAATTGATGCGGAGCGCGCTTGCCGGCGATGGCGCGGCCTATGAGCACTTGCTCCGTGAGCTGGCGCCCGCGCTGCGCATGGTGGTCCAGCGCCGCCTTGTTCGCCTTGGAGCGCCCACGGCGGAGACGGAGGACATTGTGCAGGAGACGCTGCTGGCGGTGCATTTGAAGCGGCACACCTGGCGCACCGAGGACCCCCTCGGGCCCTGGCTTTGGACCATCGCCCGCAACAAGATGGTGGACCATCTGCGTCGGCGGGGGCGGCGGGTGGAGGTGCCGGTGGAGGATTTCGCCGAATTTCTCCCGGCGCCGGAGGAGCGGCCCGACACCGGGGCCATGGAGGTGGAACAGCACCTGGCCCTGCTGCCGCAGAAGCAGCAGGCGGTGCTGCGCTCGGTGGCGGTGGAGGGCGCCTCCGTGGCCGAGACGGCGGAGCGGATGCGCATGACGCCCGGCGCGGTGCGCGTGGCGCTGCATCGCGCCTTTGCGAGCCTTTCGGCCCGCCTGAGGGAGGAGTGAAGGAAAGACGTGAAGACGGATGACCTCATACGCGCCCTCGCCGCCGATGCGCGGCCGGTGCGCAGCTTCAGGAGCACGCTGGTGCTGGCGCTCGTCGTCGGCGTCGTGGCGGCGGCGTGCGTCTTCGCCCTGCGTCTTTCGCCGCGGCCGCATCTTCTGACCCAGCTGGTGGAATGGCGCCTCGCCTTCAAGTTCGCGGTGACGCTCACGCTCGCCGCATCGGCGGTGGTGCTGGCGCTGCGCCTGTCGCAGCCCGGCGCGCCGGTGGGACGGGCGGCGCGGACCCTGCTGGTGCCGGCCCTTCTGCTTGCGGCGGGTGTCGCGTCCGAGCTGGTGACGACGCCCGCGAGCCAGTGGCGGGCCGAACTCGTCGGCCGCTACGCCATCTATTGCACGACGCTCATTCCCATGATCGCCGCCCCGGCACTGGGCGCGCTCCTCCTCGCCCTGCGGCGCGGCGCCCCCACCCACCCGACGCTGGCCGGCGCCGCCGCGGGCCTCGCGGCGGGCGGCATCGGCGCCGCGCTCTACGCCCTCCATTGCGTGGACGATTCCCCGCTGTTCGTCCTCGCCTGGTACAGCATCGCGGTGGCGGTGGTGACGGCGGTGGGCGCGCTCGTGGGTAGCCGATTGCTGCGCTGGTAGGGCAGGGGCTCCGGTTCCCGCGCCGCCGTTGCCGCGGGTTGCGAACGGGCGGCTCTTCGGCGGCCGGCGCCGCCGCCCGGCACTGTTGCCCTTTGGTCGCTTGCCGGCTCCGTCTTCCGCCTGCCGTTCCGTCACCGCCTAGACCGCGCCACGGCGCTTAGCTACCCCTAATTGCAACTCTGGTCAGGGAGAGTTGCGGTCATGGCGGCAAAGGCGAAAACCGGCTTCAGCGGGCTCGATAAGAGCAAGACGCTGGCCGAGAACACGGTGAATGCGGGTCCGGTGGTGCTGGATTCGAATGTGACGTTTGTGGCCCCAGCGAATGCCGCTTTTATGGATGCCTCATTCACGGTGAGCATGGCCAACTCAACCGCCCTCGATCATTTCAGCATATCCCAAGTCGGGGGCATCACCTTCTACGAGAATTCTGATCATACGGCTGAAATATACTATAATGACTTTTATATCGGCAGGGAGACAACGGCCGGAACCGATCAGTCTATGAATATAAGCCTTGTACAGGGTGTGACAGGTGAGGAAGTCTCAGCGCTCGCGCGTGCGATCTCCTACTCATATTCGGGCGACGTGCCATCGACTGCTGCGCGAGCGGTGATATTCTCGTTTTCTTCCCCTGGCGCGACCTCCTCCGCCACCATGCAGCTCAAGCTCAAGCCGGAAGGGGATGCGCCGAAATTCTCCAATCTCAGCCCGACGCAGGCATTCCGGCCTGCAGCCGCGACAGCCGGCGTTGTCATCGACGCCGACGCCCATGTGACCAATCCCGATGGCACCGGCTTCAAGAATGGCAAGCTGAGTGTGCATCTGGCGGGTGGAACATCGACGGATGAGTTTTATCTCTCGGCCGGGGCGTTCAGCATCACCGGCACGAAGCTGTATCTCGATGGCAAGCAGGTCGGCACAGTGTCCGCCAATGGGCTGTCCGGCCACGATCTCGCTTTCAGCCTGAAGTCCGGCATCTCCGATGCCCAGATGAGCGCGCTACTGGATCAGGTGTCTTATCGTTCGACATCTCCGACGGCGCCGACGAGCGCGCGCGACGTGACATTCACCGTCACCGACGCCGACAAGGGCGTGGCGAGCGGGCATGTCTCGCTGTCGTTCGAGAACCATGCGCCAACGATCGGGGCGACCAGTTGGGCAGGGGATCCTGTAATGCTTTCGGCGACCGCTACAGGGCAACCGGGAAGCGGAGCGAGCTGGACGCCGGTTATTTCGCCGGATGGCACCAAAGTGGCCTTTCTGTCCGGTGCCGCGAACCTCGTGGCGGTGCCGGCCGGTGGAGATTTTCCGTCTGTCTTTAATCAGCAGGTCATGATCAAGGATCTCGTGACGGGCGGCGTGGTGGTCGTTTCATCGGATTCCCAAGGGCGGATCAGTAACGAGAGCAGCACCGGCGATATCGTGTTTTCGCCGGATGGCCACAAGGTTGCGATTGTGTCGCTTGCATCCAATCTGATTCAAGGTGATACGAACGGCGTCGCTGATATCTTTATCAAAGACTTGGATACTGGTTCCATCACTCGCGTCTCCACCGACGCGCAAGGCGGGCAAGGGAGCTCTTCAAGCGAGCGGCCGGTTTTTTCGCCAGATGGAACCAAAATCGCTTTCCAATCCTATTCCCCCTTCGTTGCCGGAGATACTGGGCACAACGACATTTTCGTGAAGGATTTGTCGACTGGCGCGATCACCCGTGTCTCGACCTATGCCGACGGCAAAGAATTCGGAGCCAACAGCGATGATCCCGTCTTTTCTCCAGATGGGACCAAGATCGCCTTTGTTGCAACGGGGTCGGAGGCAGGGCCGGGAGCTGTCGGAAAATCAGCATATTACATTAAAGATCTCGTGACCGGCGAAATTAAGTTCATTTCCTACGCTGGCGGCTCCACGCCGATAGCCCCGGTCTTTTCTCCGGATGGCACCAAGTTGGCCTTCCTTTCCTATGTGGCGGATCCCACTGTCGGGTCATCGCACGGATCGATTCAGGTATTGGTAAAAGATCTAAATACAAGCGATGTGGCCGTAGCGAGCTCGAGTGCGCAAGGTGTTTTCGGCAACGATTCGAGCTACGGAAGTATGTCATTTTCGGGCGATGGTACGAAATTGGCTTTCGGCTCGGACGCGACGAATCTCGTAGTTGGGGACGATAATCAATATATGAGTGTTTTTGTGAAGGACCTGAATACGGGCGAAATCGTTCGATTTGGAGGCGATGGTGAAAGCTCATGCCCTGTTTTTACGCCCGATGGGCGGTATATTATATTTCAGTCGTATGCCTCGAATATTGTCGCCGGAGACACGAATTCATCCAGTGATATTTTCATCGCTTCTATCGGCGCGCCCAATGTCCATGGGCCAGTTGTCATCGACCAGAGCGGTCTGAAGAGCCTCTCTACCTCGGGTGCCATCCAGTTCGCCGATGCGGACACCTCCGACACCCACACCGCCAGTGTCACCAGCCCCGCCGATGCGCTGGGCACGCTTACGGCCAAGATCGTCAGCGATGCGAATGGTGCCGGCGTCATCCAGTGGTCCTATTCGGTGGACGAGGCCAAGGTGGCGCCGCTGGCCGAGGGCGAGACGCGGGCGGAGACGTTTGTGGTCAAGCTGACGGATGCATCCGGTGCGGCCGTGACACAGGATGTCACGATCACGCTGGTTGGTACCGGCGGTGGAGCGGGCCCGCAGGTTTCGGCCCTTTCCTTCTCCGCGCAGCCATCGGTGGGCACGGAGGGCATCGTCTCCGACCCCTTCGCCACGCTGAAGGCGGCCGCGTCCGGTGCGCCGGACGATCTCTCCGCCGTGTTCGCCACGCTGGAAGCGCGGGCGGCGGGGCTGCTGGAGGCGGCGTCGCACGCTCATGGGGCGCTGGCCGCGGATCATCTGCCGGACCTCCATCTCCCGGCGGCGGTCGCCGACTATCTCGACGCCATCGGTTCGTCCCTCCTCGACCATGCCCAGTCGGCGCACCCCGCGCTGGTGCACGAGCTGTCCGACCGGGCGGAGGCGCTGGCGGCGCATGTGCATGACGTGCTTCATCCCGTGCACGGGAGCGCGGATGCGCTGATCTGATCCGCGGACGGCGGCCATCGGTGCTCTTGCCAGAACGGCGCGCACCGTGCCCATCTAGGGCGCGGCTGTTCCGGGCGGGAGGCAGGCGATGTCGCAAAGCGAGGGCCGGGGCGGGGCGCGGGACAGAGGCGGCCTTGATCGCCGCAGCCTGCTGAAGGGCGCGGCGGCGCTGGCGGTTGCCGGCGGCGTCGGTTCGGGCGCACGGGCTGCGCCCGGCGGGCTCATTGATGCGCACAGCCACAGCTGGGGCGGCGACCTCGCCCGCTATCCCATGGTCAACGGCCAGACCGCACGCGACCGCGATCCGCCGGACTACGACATCGACACCGTGCTGGCGCGGGAGACGGCCATCGGGGTGTCGCGGGTCGTTCTGATTCAGCACATCGGCTATTTCGGCTTCGACAGTTCCTATCTGACGGATGCCGCGCGGGCGCATCCCGGCACCTTCGCGGTGGTCGGCGCGGTGGACGACCGGCGGGCCGACGCGCCCGAGGCCATGCGGGCGGCGAAAGCGACCGGGGTGAAGGGCTTCCGCCTGAGGGGCGTCGATACCCGATCCTGGCTCGCCTTTCCGGTGATGGCGACCATCTGGGCGACGGCGGCGGAAGAAAACCTCGTGCTATGCCCGCTGCTGCGCGACAGCCCGGACATGAGCGACGATGCGCTCCTTCATATGGCCGAGCTGTGCCGCCGCTATCCGGCAACCAGCGTCTGCCTCGACCACATGGCCCATGTGATGCCCGGCGACACCCGCCAACTGGACCGGCTCTTGGCGCTCTCCGCCTTCCCGGGCGTGACGGTGAAGGTCTCCGGCCTCAACAAGTTCGACGCGCCCCCTTACGACCGGGTGATCCCGCAACTCGTCGCCCTCATCGCCGCCTTCGGCGCGGGCCGGCTGATGTGGGGCAGCGACATGCCGGTGCTGGAGCGCGAACCGCCCAACACCCTCCAGGCGGCTTTCGACTTCATCGCCCGCCGCGCGCCCCTCGACGATCAGCAACGGGACTTTCTGCTGCGGGGAACAGCCGAACGGGTGTTCTTCGGCGGATAGGGGCTGTGCGCGCCCAGGTTGTGCGGGGAGGGGTGACGTAGTTTTACCCAGCGTCATTTCCTGTTTTTCTCTGTAATTCGACGAATGCCGCAAGACGAACCGAGCCGTTGGTTGCGTCATCCTCATCTTCGCTGGTATTCTCGCGGCCTTCGGGACACGAACACACGCAGGGTGAGATGCGGGGCGGGGCAGGCAGTGAGGCGCGTGACCGCGCGGCCGGATGGGCCGGGCGCGCGCGCTCGGCTTTGCGCCTTCCGGTCGTCCTGCGCCTTCCCGTTGCGCTGCGCCTGCTTTTCGTCGTCCTGATCCTCGTCAACGGTGTCGCCACCTTCGTTCAGGCGGGCAATGCCGCGGGCCTCAGATGGAATGCGGTCCAGGTCGAAGGGCTCGTCGCCGCTGGCCTGCTGTGCGAGCACGAGAGCGGGCAGGCGGGCTCTTCCGCCCCCGATCAATCCCCCGCCCATCCCTGCTGTGCGGACTGCATCGCCTGTCCCTGTGCTGACGGGATGCTGGCGCCGCCGCCTTCCCCCGTCGCCCTCGGTGCCGTGGGCAGATTCCACATGGTGCGCGCCGATCTTCCGGCCGCCCAGCTTGCCACCCAATTTCCCTTCAAGCGCGGGCCGCCGCCGCGCGCACCTCCCCACCTCGTGACCGCCATCACGGCCGCCTGAACCGGCGCGCGAGCGCGCGCCTTCGGTTTCTCACGAGGATTTTTCATGACCCGGCTTCACTGTGCCGTCAGCCTTTGCGCGCTGACCGGCCTTCTTCTCGCTGCGCATCCACCCTCCGCGCACGCCCATGGTATCGCGGGCGACCGCGTGTTCCCGGCGACCCTCACCTTCGACGATCCGGCCGTGGCCGACGAGCTCGCGCTGCCCACGGTGCAGTATCTGAAGGATGGCGACGGCGTCGGCGGCACCGGCTATTCGTTCGAATATGCCAAGACCATCACGCCCTGGCTCGGCATCTCCGTCGAGAGCGGTTGGCTGCAGAATACCCCCGGCCATTCGGGCTTCGACAATATCGAGACGACGCTGAAATGGATGCTCCTCAACAATGCGGAGCATGAATTCATCTTCTCGGTGGGCCTCAGCATCGAATGGGGCGGCACCGGAAATTCCAAGGTGGTGGACAGCTACACCACGGTCTCGCCGAACCTCTATTTCGGCAAGGGCTTCGGCGACCTGCCGGACAGCCTCGCTTTGCTGCGGCCGTTCGCCATCACCGGCCAGCTGGGCTATGGCCTGCCCACCCAGCTCACCGATCCGCTGACCTTCGAATCCAACCCGCGGGTGCTCACCTGGGGCCTGTCGCTGCAATACAGCCTGCCCTACCTCAATCAGAACGTGCGCGAGATGACCGGCCAGCCGGATTTCATCAAGCAGCTCACGCCCATCATCGAAGCGAGCTTCCAGTCGCCGGTCTCCAACATCGGCGACGGTGCGCGCATCACCACGGGCACCATCAATCCCGGCGTCATCTGGTCCAACGGCGCGGTGCAGGTGGGCCTTGAGGCGCTCATCCCCATCAATGTCCAGAGCGGCAGCCATGTGGGCGTGATCGGCCAGTTGCATTTCTTCCTGGATGATATCTTCCCGAACGGCATCGGAAAGCCTCTCTTTCCCTGAGGTGCCATTCCCTTCCTCATCCCCTTTTCGCGAGACCCATCATGAAGCGCATCGCAACCCTTTTCGCTGCGGCCGCCCTCGGCCTCATGTCCGCCACCGCCGCCTTCGCCCATGCCCATCTGGAAAAGGCCGTGCCGGGCGTCGGCGCCACCGTTTCCGCTGGCCCCAGCGAGGTCCGCCTCGTCTTCAGTGAGGCGGTGGAGCCCCGCTTTTCCTCCATCGTCGTCACTCGCGCGGATGGTTCCGCCGTGGCCTCGGGCGCGGCGGCCGATGCCTCCGATCCCAAGGCGCTGGTGCTGAAGCTGGGGGCGGCGTTGCCGGCCGGCGCCTACAAGGTGCAGTGGAAGATCGTCTCCGTGGACACCCACAAGACCGAGGGCAGCTTCGGCTTCCAGGTCGGCAAATAGGGTGGACGTCTTTCCCCTCATCCTCGCCGCGCGCGTCGTGCACTTCGCGGTGGGGCTGGTGCTGCTCGGTGCGCCGCTGTTCGTGTTCACCGCCGTTCCGGCGTCGGCCGGAGCGGCGGGCGCCGAAGCCGCGCGGGCGGTGGAGCGGATGGTTTTCCGCGCGCTGCCGGTCGCGCTCGTCTCCGCGCTGGTCTGGGCGGGGGCGGCGCTGGTGGACATCACCGGCACGCCGGCGAGCCTTGCCGACCCGAGCCTCATCTCCGGCTTCCTGCTGGAAACCGGCTTCGGCCGGGCTATGACGTTCCGCCTTGTCGTGCTCGTCGTGGCCGCGCTCGCCGCTCTCGCTTTGCGCGGACGGCGGAGGCTGGCGGCGATCGCGGCGGCGGGGGTGGTGCTGATGGCGAGCGAAAGCCTCCTCGGCCATCCCGGTGCCGCCGAGGGCGCACGGGCGGTGGTGCTGGTGGCGGTCCATGCGGTCCATGGCATGGGCGCGGCGGTGTGGATCGGCGGGCTGCTGCCGCTCATCGTGTTGCTGGACGGGTGGGCAAAGGCGCCGGAGGAGGACGGAAAGGCGGCGGGTGCGGTACTGCGGCGGTTCTCCCGCGTCGGCATCGGCGCGGTGCTGATGGTGGGCCTCGGCGGCGCGCTGGCGGCGGCCCTGCATATCGAGATGCCGGCGGCGCTGCCGGGGACGATCTATGGCCGCATCGTGCTCCTGAAGGCATCGGTTTTCGCCGGCCTCGTCTGCCTCGCTTTGCGCAACCGCCACATCGCCTTAGGCCTCGTGCGGTCGCAGGCGCCGACGGCGGACCTCGCGCGCATCGCGCTGAACAGCCGGATGGAGGTGGCGCTGGCGCTTCTCGCTGTGTTCCTCGCCGCGCTGCTGGGCATGAGCGACCCGCAGCTTTAGCCTTCCTCGAAGCTCACTCCGGCTCGGCGAGGCGATAGCCGACGCCGGTCTCGGTGCGGATGTAGCGGGGCTTTTCGGGGTTGTCCTCCAACTTCTGCCGGAGCTGGCGGACATAGACGCGCAGATATTGCAGATCGTGCATCTCGCCCCACACCTGCGAGAGCAGGTAATGATGGGTGAGCACCTTGCCCGCATGCTGCACCAGCACCCGCAGGATGGCGTATTCCTTGGGCGAGAGCTTCACCTCCCGGTCCTTCACCTTCACGATCCGCCGCACCAGATCCACCGAGAGGTCGCCCACCACGAACAGCGGCTTCTCCCCCTGCTGCTGGAGGCGGTGGCGCAGAGCGACGCGGATGCGGGCGACCAGCTCGTTCATGCCGAAGGGCTTGGTGACGTAATCATCCGCCCCCGCCTCCAGCGCCTCCACGATGCCGGGCTCGTCGGTGCGGCTGGAGAGGATGATGATGGGGCAGGTCAGCCCCTCCTCGCGCCAGCGGCGCAGCAGGTCGCGGCCGGGAATGTCGGGCAGGCCGAGGTCGAGGATGACGAGATCGGGCGCGCCCGCGGCCATGAGCGCCAGCGCCTCGGCGCCGGTGGCGGCGCTCTCCACCCCGTAGCCCTGCGTCGGCAGGCCGGTGGCGAGCAGGCGGCGGATGGCGGGCTCGTCGTCCACCACGAGGAGCTTCACCGCCGCGCTCACGGGGCCGCCTCCAGCATGGGGGCGAGCGCCCGCGCGGGCAGGTCGATGGTGAAGACGGCGCCGGAACGGTCAGCCCGGTTGGCCACCGCGATGGTGCCGCCCAGGGCTTCGATGAAGCCCCGGCAGATGGCGAGGCCGAGCCCGGTGCCGGCGCGCACCTGATCCTGCTTGCGGGCGCGGAAGAACTTGTCGAACACCTTGTCCACGTCCTCGTCCGGGATGCCCGGCCCTTCGTCCAGCACCTGCAACGTCACATGGCCGCCCTCCTGGCTATTCTCGGCCCAGCCGTGCAGGGAGACGAGGGAGCCGGCGGGCGCGTATTTCGCGGCATTGTCGAGGAGGTTGAACAGCGCCTGCTCGAACAGCACCGGATCGACGTTCAGCATGGGCAGGTCCGGCGCCAGATCGATCTCCACCCGGTGGTCCTTGAGGATGGAGGCCGCCCGCCGCATGGCGCTGCCGACGATCTCGGCGAGGTCGTTGGGCGAGGCATTGGGCACGATGGCCCCGGATTCCAGCCGCGTCATGTCGAGCAGATTGGCGATGAAGCGGTTGAGCCGCAACGCCTCCTCCTCAATGGTCGCCAGCATCTCGCCGCGCTGGTCCTCGGTGAGGGCGGCGGCGAAGCTCTTCAGCGTGCCCGCCGCGCCGAGGATGGAGGCGAGCGGCGTCTTCAAATCGTGCGAGATGGAGGTGAGGAGCGCCGAGCGCAGCCGGTCGGTCTCGGCGTCGAGCCGGGCCTTCTCCACATCGGAGACGAGGTTGGCGCGTTCGACGGCCAGCGCCGCCTGGTCCGCGAGGGCGTCGAGCAGGCGGCGCTCCTCGGGCGAGAGGGGCGGGCCTTCCTTGTCCTTGTCGATGCCCACCACGCCCACCGCCCCGCGCCCGGTGTGCATGGGCAGGAACAGGCGGCGCGCGCCGGGCAGCGTGTCCGCGCCGCGGCCGGCGGGGCGGTTGTTCTCGTAGGTCCAGTTGGCGGCGGCAAGGTCCGCCGCGTCGATGGCATCTTCCGGTGGGTAGCCGGCCTTCACGGTGAGTGCGCCATCCTCCGGCAGCAGCATCACCACGCGCACCTTCAGCATGGAGGCGATCTGGAAGGCGGTGGCCCAGAGGAGATCGTCCAGGCTCACCGCGCTCGCGAGCTTCTTGGAGAAGAGATAGAGGTCTTCCGTCGTCTTCGCCCGCGCCCGCGCCGCCAGCGCCTGCCCGCGCACCCGCGCCGTGAGGTTGCTGGCGATGGCCGCCACCACCAGGAAGAAGAACAGCGCGATCACGTTTTCCGGATCGGCGATGGTGAAGGTGTAAAGCGGCGGGATGAAGAAGAAATTGAACGCCAGCATGGCGGCGACCGAGGTCGCCAGCGCCGGCCACAGGCCGGAGCGCACGGCGCTCACCAGCACGGCGGTGAGGAAGACGAGGGCGACGTTCTGCAGCCCCAGCAGCCGTTGCAGGGCGACGCCCACGAGGGTCGCGGCCGCGACGAGGAACGCGCCCTCCGCATAGGCCCGCACCTCCCGGCGCACCGGCAGCGGGGTGGCCGCGCGCGCCTCCTCGGAGGCCGGCTGTCCGGCATCGCCGGCGATCACATGGACGGAGATGTTGCCGGAGCGGCGCACGAGGTCGTGCACCACTGAGCCGTGCAGGATCTCGAACCAGCGCGAGCGGTCCGACTTGCCGATGACGATCTGGGTGACGTTGGCGGAGCGGGCATAGCCGAGCACATCGTCGGCGATGTGCGCGCCGCCGGGCACGGTGACGGCCTCGGCGCCCAGCCGCTCGGCGAGGCGCAGCACCTCGGCGATGCGGTCGCGCTCTACGTCGCCGAGCTGGAAGCTGCGCTGCGTCTCCACGTAGAGCGCCACCCACGGTGCCCGCAGCCGGTCGGCGAGGCGCTTGGAATAGCGCACCAGCGCGGCGCAGCGCTTGTCCTCGCTGATGCAGACCAGCACGCGCTCGCCCGCCGCCCACGGGCCGGAGATGGCATGGGCGCGCATGTGGCTGAGCAATTGCTCGTCCACCCGCTGGGCGGTGCGGCGCAGGGCCAGCTCACGCAAGGCGGTGAGGTTGCCGGGGGAGAAGTAATTGTCCACCGCGCGCCGGGCGGTGTCGGGCACGTAGACCTTGCCGTCGTGCAGGCGCTGGATGAGATCGGAGGGGGTGATGTCGATCACCTCGATCTCGTCGGCACGGTCGATGATGGCGTCGGGCACCGTCTCGCGCACGCGGATGCGGGTGATCTGCGCCACCACGTCGTTCAGGCTTTCCACATGCTGGATGTTCAGCGTGGAATAGACATTGATGCCGGCGGCGAGCAGTTCCTCCACGTCCATGTAGCGCTTGGCGTGGCGGCTGTCGGGGGCGTTGGTGTGGGCCAGCTCGTCCACCAGCACGAGGTCGGGCTTGCGGGCGAGGATGGCGTCGAGGTCCATCTCCTCCAGCTGCCGGCCCTTGTAGGCGACCTTCCGGCGGGGGACGATCTCGAAGCCCTCCACCAGCGCCTGCGTCTCGCGCCGGCCGTGGGTCTCCACCACGCCGATCACCACGTCGGCGCCTTCCTTCAGGCGGGTGCGGCCGGAGGCGAGCATCTCGTAGGTCTTCCCGACGCCGGGGGCGGCGCCGAGGAAGATCTTCAACTCGCCACGGCTCTCCCGCTGCGCCTCCTTCAGGAGGGCGTCCGGCGAGGGGCGGTGGTCGCTCTCGCGCTCTTCGGGCATTGCCGTCTCCCGGCCGGGCCGCTCAGGTCCCGCCTGTTCTATTTTGCGCCGGCGAAGCGGTCCAGCGCGAGATTGAGGGCGAGCACGTTGACCCTGGGCTCGCCGAGGAGGCCGAAGGTGCGCTCGTCCGTCTCGTGCGTCACCAGCCGGCGCAGCACGTCCTCATTGAGGCCGCGCGCCTTGGCGATGCGCGGCACCTGGAACAAGGCGGCCTCCGGCGAGATGTCCGGGTCGAGGCCGGAGGCGGAGGTGGTGACGAGATCGACCGGCACCGCCGCGCCGGGGTTCTCGGCCTTCAGCGCCGCCATGTCGCCCTTCACCCTGTCGAACAGCGCGGGATTGGTGGGGCCGAGGTTCGATCCCATGGAGTTGGCGGCATTGTAGGGCTGCGGCACGGTTTTGGAGGCATCCGCCGGATCGGCGCCGGTGGTGGCGGAGGGGCGGCCGTGGAAGTAGCGGTCGGACGTGAAGGTCTGCCCGATCAGGGCGGAGCCGACCACGGTGCCGTTCTTCTCGATGAGGCTGCCATTGGCCTGCGACGGGAAGACGAGCTGCGCGGCGCCGGTCATGGCGAAGGGGTAGGCGAGGCCGGTGATCCCCGTCAGCAGGAGGAGGAGCACGAAGGCGGGGCGAAGGGTGTTGAGCATGAGGGCTCTCCTCAGACGAGGTGCAGGGCGGTGACGGCCACGTCGATGATCTTGATGCCGGCGAACGGCACCACGATCCCGCCGAGGCCATAGATGAGCAGGTTCCGCTTGAGCAGCGCCGCCGCGCCGATGGGCCGGAAGGTGACGCCCTTCAGCGCCAGCGGAATGAGGGCGATGATGATGAGGGCGTTGAAGATGATGGCTGAGAGGATGGCACTCCGCGGCGAGGCGAGGCCCATCACGTTCAGCGCGCCCAACTGCGGGTAGAAGGCCACGAACATGGCCGGGATGATGGCGAAATACTTCGCCACGTCGTTGGCGATGGAGAAGGTGGTAAGCGACCCGCGCGTCATCAGCAGCGCCTTGCCGATCTCCACGATCTCGATGAGCTTGGTCGGGTCGCTGTCGAGGTCCACCATGTTGCCGGCCTCGCGGGCGGCCACCGTGCCGGTGTTCATGGCGACGCCCACATCCGCCTGGGCCAGCGCCGGGGCGTCGTTGGTGCCGTCGCCGCACATGGCGACGAGCTTGCCCTTGGCCTGTTCGTCGCGGATGAGCTTCAGCTTCGCCTCGGGGGTGGCCTCGGCGAGGAAGTCGTCCACGCCCGCCTCGGCGGCAATGGCGGCGGCGGTGAGCGGGTTGTCGCCGGTGATCATCACCGTGCGGATGCCCATGCGGCGCAATTCGGCGAAGCGCTCGCGGATGCCGCCCTTCACGATGTCCTTGAGATAGACGACGCCCAGCACCTTGCCGTCGCGGGCGACGGCGAGCGGCGTACCGCCGGCCTTGCCGATCTCCTCGGCGATGGCCTGCACCTCGCGCAGCGTCTCCGGCGAAACGGGACGCATGGCCGAACCGGGGGACTGGAGATCCTTCAGGATGGCATCCACCGCGCCCTTGCGGATCACCGTGCCGTCCACGTCCACCCCGCTCATGCGGGTCTGGGCGGTGAAGGGCACGAAATGGGCGTTGAGGGTCGCCATGTCGCGGCCGCGGATGGCGTATTTCTCCTTCGCCAGCACCACGATGGAGCGGCCCTCCGGCGTCTCGTCGGCGAGCGAGGCGAGCTGTGCCGCGTCCGCCAGCTCCTGCGGGCTCACGCCGCGCACCGGGCGGAATTCCGCCGCCTGACGGTTGCCGAGCGTGATGGTGCCGGTCTTGTCGAGGAGCAGGGTGTCCACGTCGCCTGCCGCCTCCACCGCGCGGCCGGACATGGCGAGCACGTTGAAGCGCACGAGGCGGTCCATGCCGGCGATGCCGATGGCCGAGAGCAGCGCGCCGATGGTGGTGGGGATGAGCGTCACGAATAGCGCCACCAGCACGACCACGGAGATGGTGCCGCCCGCATAGGCGGCGAAGCTGGGGATGGAGGCGGTGGCGAAGACGAAGATCAGCGTCATGCCAGCCAGCAGGATGTTGAGGGCGATCTCGTTCGGCGTCTTCTGCCGCTCGGCGCCTTCCACCAGGTGGATCATGCGGTCGAGGAAGGTGGAGCCCGCCGCCGCCGTGATGCGCACCTTGATATGGTCGGAGATGACCGTGGTGCCGCCGGTGACGGCCGAGCGGTCGCCGCCGCTCTCGCGGATCACCGGGGCGCTCTCGCCTGTTATGGCGGCCTCGTTGACCGAGGCGACGCCCTGCACCACCTCGCCGTCGGAGGGGATGACGTCGCCCGCCTCCACCAGCACCACGTCGCCGACCTTGAGTGAGGTGCCGGGCACCTCCCGCCAGTCATCGCCGGAGCCGGTGAGGAGCTTCGCCTGCGTCTCTGTGCGGGTGCGGCGGAGCGAATCCGCCTGCGCCTTGCCGCGCCCTTCGGCCACGGCTTCCGCGAAATTGGCGAACAGCACGGTGAACCACAGCCACAGGATGATCTGGAAGGAGAAGCCGAGGCCGCTCCCGCCGGTGGCGAGGTCGCGGATGAACAGGACGGTGGTGAGGAGGGCGACCACCTCCACCACGAACATCACGGGGTTCTTCACCATCGCGCGCGGATCGAGCTTCTTGAACGACGCGCCGATGGCCGGCACCAGGATGGCCGGGTCGAGGATGCTGCTGGAACGGGGCTTGGCCATTTATGGCTCCCGAAAGATCAGAATTTGCCGACATCGCCGGCCACGAGCGCGACCATCTGGATGGCGGCGACCAGGACGAAGGCGGCGAGTGTCGCGAGGAGGATGAGTTCGGAGGTGCGCAGGGCCGAAGCCTGCGCATGTAGGGTGCGGCGTGCCATCTCAGCCCCCGAAGGTCTGGCCGGCCACCGCCGCGAGGTGCTCCACGATCGGCCCGAGCGCGAGCGCCGGGAAGAAGGTGAGGCCGCCGACGATGAGGATGACGCCCACCAGCAGGCCGACGAACAACCCGCCATGGGTGGGGAAGGTGCCCGCCGAGGCCGGCACGGTCTTCTTCGCCGCCAGCGATCCCGCCAGCGCCATGGCCGGCACGATCATCATGAAGCGGCCGATGAACATGGAGACGGCGAGCGTCACGTTGTAGAAGGGCGTGTTGGCGGAGAGGCCCGCGAAGGCCGAGCCGTTGTTCGCCGTCGCCGAGGTGAAGGCGTAGAGGATCTCGGAGAAGCCGTGCGGGCCGGGATTGCTGATGGCGGCCACCGTTCCCGGCAGCACGGTCGCGACCGCGGTCCAGCCGAGCATCATCAGGGGCAGGACGAGGATGGCGAGCATGGCCATCTTCACTTCCTTGGCCTCGATCTTCTTGCCGGCATATTCGGGCGTGCGGCCCACCATGAGGCCGGCCACGAACATGGCCACCACCACGAACAGCAGCATGCCGTACATGCCCGCGCCCACGCCGCCGACGATGATCTCGCCCAGCTCCATGTTGATGAGCGGGATCATGCCGCCGAGGGCCGTGAAGCTGTCATGCATGGAGTTCACCGCGCCGCAGGAGGCGGCGGTGGTGATGACGGCGAACAGGGCGGACGCGACGATGCCGAAGCGCACCTCCTTGCCTTCCATGTTGCCACCGGTGAGGCCCAGCGCATTCAGCCCCGGCGTGCCTGATGCTTCCGCCCAGTAGGTGACGGCGACGCCCGCGACGAAGATGACGCCCATGGCGGCGAGGATGGCCCAGCCCTTGCGCGCGTCGCCCACCATGCGGCCGAACACGTTCGTCAGGCCGGCACCCAGCGCGAAGATGGAGATCATCTGCACGAAGTTGGAGAGCGCGGTGGGGTTCTCGAACGGGTGGGCGGCATTGGCGTTGAAGAAGCCGCCGCCATTGGTGCCGAGCATCTTGATGGCCACCTGCGAGGCCACGGGGCCGACCGCGATGGTCTGCTTCGCGCCTTCCAGCGTGGTCGCATCCACATAGGCGCCGAGGGTCTGCGGGATGCCCTGCCACACCAGGAACAGAGTGTAGGGGATGCAGAGCGGCAGCAGCACGTAGAGGGTGCAGCGGGTGATATCGACCCAGAAATTGCCCACCGTCTGCGCCGAGGCGCGGGAGAAACCGCGGATCAGCGCCACCGCCAGCGCGATGCCGGTGGCGGCGGAGAGGAAGTTCTGGTGGGTCAGCCCCAGCATCTGCGCGAGATAGCTGAGCGTGCTCTCGCCGCCGTAGTTCTGCCAGTTGGTGTTGGTGAGGAAGCTGATGGCCGTGTTCAGCGACAGGTCCGGCGGCATGGCCGCCATCTCCTGCGGGTTCAGCGGCAGCAGGTCCTGCAGGCGCAGCACGGCGTAGAGGATGAGGAAGCCGCCGACATGGAACACCAGCATGGCGAGGGTGTAGCCGAGCCAGGTCTGCTCGCGCTTCGGGTCCACGCCGGCGAGGCCGTAGAGGGCGCCTTCCACCGGGCGCAGCACGGGGGAGAGAAAGGTGCGCTCGCCCGCGAACACGCGGGTCATGTAGCCGCCGAGAAGCGGCGTCAGCGCAAGGATGATGGCGCAGAAGAGGGCGATCTGGATCCAGCCGTTGGGAGTCATCGGGGCCTCCTCAGAACCGCTCGGGCTTCAGGAGCGCGAGGGTGAGGTAGAAGAGGAGGCCCACCGTGATGAGGCCTCCCAGTGCGAAATCGAGGGTCATTGGAGTTTCCTTCGATACGGCCGCGCGCGGCCTGTATTCGGCCGCCTCTAGAGCCGCTCGCAGGCGTAGCCGTAGCCGATGGCCAGGGCGAAAAGCCCTGCCGCCAGGGCGAGCATCAGAATGTCGAGCATGGGACGTTGGTCTCGCAGAAGTGTCGGGCCGCGACGACGCGGGAAGACCTGCGTCGCGGTCGGCCGCAGCGCCGGGAACCTTTTGCCCGGCCGCTGTTCAGCGATGGGAAGGTGTCACCTTGCGCATAAAGATTCGAGACGGGCCGCGATGGGCCGAAATAAAAATCGCATAAAGAAAAGCGCGGCGCGGAGGCCTGCGCAAAAGAAAAAAGGCGCCCGTGGGGGCGCCCTTCGCATGGGTTCAGGCGGTTGCCCTCAGTGGGCGTGGCCGAGATAGGCGGCGCGCACGGCGGCGTCGTTGCGCAGGGCTTCGGCCGGGCCTTTCGCGGCGACGCGGCCGTTTTCCAGCACATAGCCGAAGTCGGCCACCTCCAGCGCGGCGGCGGCGAACTGCTCCACCAGCAGCATGGTGATCTTCTGCTCCTTGAGCCGCGCGATGGTGGCGAACACCTCCGCCACGAGGCGCGGGGCGAGGCCCATGGAGGGCTCGTCCAGCAGCAGCACGCGCGGGTTCAGCATCAGCGCGCGGGCCATGGCGAGCATCTGCTGCTCGCCGCCGGAGAGGGTGCCGGCGAGCTGCGCGCGGCGCTCGGCGAGGCGCGGGAAGAGGGTGAACATGCGGTCGAGGTCGCCCTCCACGTCGCCGCGCTCCCGCGCCCCGGTGAGGCGGGGGAAGGCGCCGAGCAGCAGGTTGTCCTTCACGCTCTGGGTGGGGAACACGCGCCGGCCCTCGGGCGAGTGGGCGAGGCCCTTCTTGGTGATCTTGAAGGAGGGCTGGCCGGTGAGGTCCTCCCCGCCGAGGCGCACCGTGCCCGATTCCGGCACGATCATGCCGGAGATGGCGCGCAGCGTGGTCGTCTTGCCGGCACCGTTGGAGCCGATGAGGGTGACGAGCCGGCCCTCCTCCACATGGAGGGAGAGGCCGTGCAGCACCTTCACCTTGCCGTAGCCGGCGACGAGATCGTTCACTTCGAGCATGGCGATCTCCTCATTCCGCCGCAGCGGCGACGCCGCCGAGATAGGCCTCGATGACGCGCTCGTTGGCCTGCACCTCGGCCGGCTTTCCTTCAGCGATCTTCTGGCCGAAATCGAGCACCGTCACCGTGTCGCACAGGCCCATGACCACATCCATGTGATGCTCGATGAGCACGATGGTGAGCCCCGCGTGGCGCACCTTCCGAATGATCTCCACGAGGTGCTTGATATCAGGCGCGGTGAGGCCGGCGGCCGGCTCGTCGAGTAGCAGAAGAGCCGGGTCGAGGGCCAGCGCGCGGGCGATTTCGAGCAGGCGCTGCTTGCCGTAGGGCAGGTTGCGCGCCTCCTCGTTGGCGAGATCCGCGAGGCCGACGAAGTGGAGCAGGCTCATGGCCCGCTCGCGCGCCGCCTTCTCCTCCCGCCTTATGCGCGGCAGGCCCAGCGCAACCTCGGCGAAAGTCGCCTGATAGGTGTGGTGGAGGCCCACCAGCACGTTCTCGATGAGCGTCAGCTCGGCGAAGAGCTGCACGTTCTGGAAGGTGCGGGCGATGCCCTCACTGGCGATGTCGGCGGAGGTCTTGCCGGTCACCGCCTGCCCCTTGAACCGGACGGCGCCGGCGGTGGGCACATAGATGCCGGTGAGCACGTTCATCATGGTGCTCTTGCCGGAGCCGTTCGGCCCGATGAGGCCGTGGATGGTGCCGGGCTTCACCTCGATGGACACCTGATCCAGCGCCCGGAGGCCGCCGAACTGCATCACCACATTGTCCACGTGGAGCAGCACGCCCTCATGGCCCTCATGCGAGGCGGTGACGGCCTTGCCGTGGGTGTCGGCATGGATGACCGCGTGGGTCTGCACGAGGCTCGGCCAGAGCTGGGCGGCGGCGCGCTTCAGGAAGCCGACGATGCCATCCGGCAGGTAGTAGACCACGAACAGGATCATCACGCCGAAGACGGCGAGCTTGTAGTCCGTGATCTTCTGCAGCAGCAGCGAGAAGACGAAGAAGGCGAGGCACAGCACCACGGGGATGGCGTTGCGCACCCGGTTCTCCGGGTCTTTCACGAAGGCCCGCGCGCCGGCGATGACGGCGATGAGCGCGATGGTGCCGGCGATGTAGCGGAACAGCTCGATGTCGGAGAGTAGGTTCGGCAGGAACACGATGATCACCGCGCCGAGGATGGGCCCCAGCCGTGACTTGCGCCCGCCCACCGTGACGGCGAGCAGGAACTGCACCGAGAGCTCGAAGCCGAAATTGTTCGGCGCGATATATTGCTCGGAATAGGCGAACAGCGCCCCGGCGAGGCCCGCGAGGCCGGCGGAGACCACGAAGGCCAGCACCTTGTGCTTGTACACCGACACGCCCATGCAGTCGGACGCGATGGGGCTGTCGCGCAGCGCCTCGAACGCCCGGCCGAGGTGGGAGGCGAGGATGCGGTTGATGATGATGAGCGTCAGCACCAGCGCGATGGCGGCGATGTAGTAATATTCCACTTCCTTCATGCGCTTCAGCGACATGTCGAACAGCGGAATGCTGTCGCCGAGCCAGCGCAGGTCGAGGAAGAGGGGCGTCGTCAGCTTGATGCCGAGCGGGCCGTTGGTGAGATCCGTCATCTCGTTGATGAGGATCTGGACGATGGTGCCGAAGGCCAAAGTCACCATGGCGAGATAGGGGCCGGTGACGCGCAGCGCCGGCAGCGCCAGCACCACGCCGAACACCGACGCGACGATGATCGCCAGCGGCAGCGCCGGCCAGAAGCCGATGCCGAAATGCATGGCGAGGCAGCCGGCTGTGTAGGCGCCGATGCCGAACAGCGCGGCATGGCCGATGGACACCTCGCCCGTATAGCCGAACACCACATCGAGCCCGAGCAGCAGGATCGAGAAGATGGCGATGGTGACGAGCAGGTGCAGGTAATAGGGGCTCGTCACCACGAAGGGCAGCACGACGAGCACCGCGAGGCCGAGGAGCGACCCCGTGGAGGAAAGGAGGCGGCGCGCGAGCATGGGGCTCAGACCTTCTTGATGGTGGCGCGGCCGAACAGGCCCGAGGGCTTCAGCGAGAGCACCAGCAGCAACAGGACGAGGCCGGGCACGTCCTTGTATCCGGTGGAGATGTAATAACCGGTCAGCGTCTCGGTGATGCCGAGGATGAGGCCGCCGACGATGACGCCCATGCCGCTGGACAGGCCGCCGATGATGGCCACCGCGAACGCCTTCAGCCCCAGCACCGCGCCCATGGTGGCGCCGGTGAGGGTGACGGGGGCGATGAGCACGCCGGCAAAGGCGGCGGTCATGGAGGAGAGGGCATAGGAGAAGGTGATGACGCGCCGCGTGTCGATGCCCATCAGGCCCGCCGCGTCGCGGTCATTGGCGGTGGCCACCACGGCCTTGCCGAAGATGGACCGCCGGTTGAAGATTTCCACCGCCAGCATGATGGCGAGCGCGCCGAGGACGATGGCGATCTCCATGGGCTGGATGCGCACCGGCCCGATGGTGAGGGCGGCCTCCGGCAGCGGGGAGGGGAAGCGCAGGGCGTCACGGCCCCAGATGTTCTCGGCGAGATTGCGGAAGATGATGCCCAGCGCAATGGTCGCCATGATCCAGCCGGCTTCCGACTTCGCCTTCACCGCCTGCCGCACGCCGAGCCATTCCACCACCGCGCCCTGCGCGAGGCCGAAGGCGAAGACGATGGGCAGCATGAGCAGGTAGGCCCACAGGGTGCCGAGCGCCTGCCCAATGAGGAAATTGATGGTGGTGAGGCCCACCAGAGCCCCCAGCATCAGGGCCTCGCCCTGGCCGAAGTTCAGGGTTTTCGAGGTGGCGAAGGTGAGCTGGTAGCTGAAGGCGATGACGCCGTAGATCATGCCTACGGCGATGCCGCTCACGATGAGCTGCGACAGGACGTTCATGACGGTCTCCGGAAGGGGGCGCGGCCCCCGCGTCGGGGCAGGGTTCCGGGCGAACCGGCCGCCACGCTCTATTGGCGCGGCGATCCGAATGGTGTGGGCGAAGGGGCGGGTGGCGGTCGGGGGAAGGGGCTGCCAGAGCCCACCCCCGCCGGCCCCTCCCAGTGCCGTCATGCCCCGGCTTGTCCGGAAGTCGGCTGTTGCCGACTTCCGTCTCTGGCGTCGGAACCCGGCAACAGCCGGGTTCCGGGGCATCCACTTCGCCGCTGGGCCGGCGCCCTTTCATCAGAGCGGCCTCCCCGACTTTCCGTGGGTCCCCCGGACAAGCCGGGGGACGACGGTGCACACGGTGGCTGGGTCAGCGAACCGGAACTCGAGCCCTCTCAGCCTCAGTTCTTGGGCTTCACCCGCACCGCCTTGTCGCCGGCGATGTCTTCGGGATGGGCGGCGACGACGCGGCCGTCCTTGACGAGGCCGAACACCGGGATGTTGGCGGTGATGGCTTCGTGGTCGGTGGCGGAGAAGGGCTTGTCGTAGACGGTAACGACGCCCTCGACCTTGGTGTTGAGGTTTTCCAAGGCGTCGCGGACCTTGCGGCCGTCGGTGGAGCCCGCCTGCTTGATGGCGGCGGCGAGCAGCAGCACCGAATCATAGCCCTGCGCGGCCGACACCGGCGAGGGCATGCGGTCGATCTTGTAGGCGGCCTGATAGGCCTCGATGAACGCCTTGCGCTTGGGGGTGTCGGGCAGCTGGATGAAGGTCTGCGGCATCATCGCGCCGTTGCCGTTGGCACCGGCGGTGTCGATGAAGTTGGCCATGGAGAGCGTCCACGAGCCGATCATCGGCACCTTCCAGCCGAGCTTGGCCATGCCGTTGGCGATCTGCGCCAGCTCGGGGCCGATGGCGTAGGTCAGCACCACGTCGGCGCCGGCTTCCTTGGCGCGCAGCAGCTGCGCGGTCATGTCGGTGTCGCCGATGTTGAACTTCTCTTCGGCGACCGGCTTCACGCCCATGGTGGCGAGGGCCTTCACCAGATCGGCGCGGCCGAGCTGGCCGTAATTGGTGGAGTCGGCGAGGATGGCCGGCTTCTTGAAGCCCTGCCGCTTCACCGCTTCCTCGGCGATCATGGCGCTCTGGATGGCGTCATTGGCGGAGGTGCGGAAGATGTAGTTGTTCTTGTTGTCCGGCGGCACGAACTGCTTGGAGATCAGGGTGCCGGTGGCCACGTTGTTGATCACCGGAATCTCGGCTTCCTGATAGAAGCGCTGGGAGGCGAGGGCCACGCCGGTGTTGATGTAGCCGAGGGTGGCGACGACGCCTTCCTTGTTGATCAGCTCCTGGGCGATCTGCACGCCCACCTCGTTCTTGGCCTCGTCATCGCGCTCGATGAGCTGCAACGGACGGCCGAGCACGCCGCCGGCCTTGTTGACCTCGTCCACGGCGAGCTTCACGCCGTCGCGCATGCTGACGCCCATGGAGGACGAGCCGCCGGTGAAGGGGCCGGTCAGGCCGATTTTGATGGGGTCGGCGGCGTAAGCTGCACCGGAAAAGGCAAGCCCGAAAACGGCAACGCCTGCGGCCAAAGCCGCGACCATGCTCCTCAGTCGCATCTTCTACTCCCTGTGTTCCCGATTATTCGGTTATTATACTTTTGTAGTGCCCGCCCGCTCGGTGGCGGGGCGGCTCTCAATCGTTTAAGCGAATTGAGCGGGGCGCGCCACCATAACCTAGCGGAATGTCGGGTGCGGCCTTTGCTGCTGCCGTTTTTGCAGGCAGCCACACGCTCGCGATACGGGTCGCCGGTGATTTCGGACCACGCATTTTTGAAGCAATGAGCAAGATGTGATCGCGCGATACGCCTCCCGACGCGGTCTTTCCGCAGGTGCGCGCAGTCTTTCGCATCTGCGAAGGTGCCGTTGACGCAGGGGGCGGCCGCCGCCTATGGTCGCGGTGACGGTTCCCGCAAGGGATCAAAAGGGAACGCGGTGCTCCGGTCTCACCGGAAATGCCGTGGCTGCCCCCGCAACTGTAAGCGGCGAGTCCTCTGCCATCAGCCACTGGGTCGCGAGACCTGGGAAGGCGGCAGTCTGGGCGATGACCCGCGAGCCAGGAGACCTGCCGTCAGCCGTGGTCACGCGCGAGCACGTCGGGCGGGGTTCTCCTGATGGCGGTTTTTCCGGGCCTAATGTGGCCGGGGATGCCTCGTTCGCGGTGACGGACCACCCGTGCCGTCGAGTGCCTTCATGTCTTCCGCCGTCCAATCCCGATCCCGCCGCGCGCTGCCGGCCGCGGCCCTGCTCACGCTCGCCTGTGTTCCGCTTGCCTGTGTTGCGCCCGCGCTCGCCCAGACGGCGGACGACCAGAATGCGGGCGACCTGCCCACCATCGTCGTCAGCGCCACCGGCATTCCCACGCCCGAGAACGAGGTGGCGAGCTCCGTCAGCATCGTCACGGAGCAGGACATCGCCCGCAACCAGCAGCGCACCCTGCCGGACGTGCTGCAATCGCTGCCCGGCCTCAACGTGGTGCAGACGGGCGGGCCGGGCGGCACCACCTCGGTGTTCATCCGCGGCACCAATTCCAACCATGTGAAGGTGCTGATCGACGGCATCGATGCCGGAAATCCCGCCGCCACCAACGGCGCGTTCGACTTCGGCAAGCTGCTGGCGTCCGATCTCGAGCGGGTGGAGGTGCTGCGCGGCCCGCAGTCCGGCCTCTACGGCTCGGATGCCATCGGCGGCGTCATCTCCATCACCACCAAGAAGGGGGAGGGGCCGCCCAAGGTTTCCGCCTATGCGGAGGGCGGCGCGCTCGGCACCTTCAACCAGTATGCGAGCCTCACCGGCGCCACTGAGAAGCTGGCCTATTCGTTCAACGTCACTCACTTCTCGTCCACCGACATTCCGGTGACGCCGCAGAACATCGCGCCTCCCGGCTGGCCCCTCAATCCCAATGCCTACGACAACTGGACCTATTCCACCCGGCTCGACTGGCAGGCCACCGACACCTTCGCGGTGAATTTCGTCGCCCGCTACATCGACACCAGCCTCGCCTTCACGCCGGACACCTATCCGCCGCCAACCTATGCCGGCATCCCGGCGGCGCTGCGCTCCACGGCCTATGCCAGCATGTTCTTCACCAAGGGGGAGGGCGTGTGGACGGCGCTGGACGGAAGTCTCGTCACCACCTTCGGCGTGAGCGATCTGTCCAGCTCCAACCCGACGGTGGGGCCGAACCCGGACGTGAACGGCACCTATGACGGCGACCGGCAGGTCTATTATGTCCGCTCCAACTATCTGGTGGCGCCGGGCCAGAACCTGCTGGTGGGCGCCGAGCGGCGGAACGAGTCCATGACCTCCTCCACCGCCTATGCCAGCGTGGACGCCTCGACCGGCGACACGGGCGTCTATGCGGAGTACCAGGGCAACCTCTGGAACCGGCTCTTCTTCGCCGCCAATGTGCGCTACGACGCCGACGACAGCTTCGGCGACCACACCACCTTCCGCCTCGCCCCGGCGCTGCTCTTCGACGAGACCGGCACCAAGTTGAAGGCGAGCTACGGCACCGGCTTCAAGGCGCCCACGCTCTACCAGCTCTACGCGCCCTATTACGGCAATTTGAACCTTCAGCCGGAGGAGAGCGAAGGCTGGGATGCCGGATTCGAGCAGAAGGCGTTCGGCGAGCGGGTGCTGTTCGGGGTGACGTACTTCCACAACAACATCACCAACCTCATCAGCTACGATCCGGCGACGTACCAGAACGTCAACATCTCCAGCGCCGTGTCGCAGGGCGTGGAGGCGTTCGTGGCGGTCAAGGTGACGGACCGCATCGATGCGCGGGTGGACTACACCTACACCGACGTGGTGGGCTACGTGCCGCCCGGCCAGCCCTTCGGCGCCGCCTGCGCGCCCATCAATGCCACCTCCTGCTATCCCCTGCGGCGGCCCAACAACAAGGTGAGCCTGACGCTCGGCTGGCGTCCCACCGACGAGCTCGATCTGTCGGCGAGCCTCGTCTATGCCTCCTCCTGGTGGGACATCGTGCGTCTCACGTCGAATTACATCGACCAGCCCGGCTATACGGTGGTGAATGTGGCCGCGAACTACCGGATGAATGCCGTCACCACCGTGTTCGGGCGCATCGACAATCTGTTCAACCAGACCTACGAGAACCCCAACGGCTTCCTCGCCCCCGGCTTCGGTGCCTATGGCGGGGTGAAGCTCACATGGTGAGGCCCGATCGGTGAAGCGCCCATGGTGAGTCAGTGAGGGGCAAGGCGGCCGGGCTGATGCTCGCGGCCCTTCTCGCCTCCGCTCCGGCGGGGGCGCAGGAGCCGCGTGTTCCGCCGCACGCCCGGCCCCGCGTCGTCTCCCTCAATCTGTGCACGGACGAATTGGCCCTGCGGCTCGCTGATCCGGGGCAGGTGCTCTCCGTCACCCATCTCGCGCGCGATCCGCTCGCCTCCAACGTGGCGGACCGCGCGCGCGACGTGCCGGTCAATCGCGGGCTGGCGGAAGAGGTGGTGCCGCTGAAGCCGGACCTCGTCCTCGCCGGTGCCTACACCACCCGCACCGCCACCGCCGTGCTGCGCCGCCTCGGCTTCGAGGTGCTGGAGCTGAAGGAACCGCAGACCCTCGACGAGGCCTATGCGCAGATCCGCATGGTGGCGGCGCGGCTCGGCGTGCCGGAGCGGGGCGCGGCCATGGTGCGGGAGATGAAAGAGGCCTTCGCCCGCCTGCCGCCGGTGGCGGGTCCACGCCCCACCGCCGTGGTGCTGCGGCCCAACGGCTTCACCACCGGCCGCGGCTCGCTGGCGGACGAACTGATGGAGAAGGCCGGCCTCACCAACCTCGCGGCCCAGCTTCCCACTGACAAGATGGGCCAGCTCGCGCTGGAGGAGATCGTGCGCGCCGCGCCCGATCTCGTGGTGGTGAATGCCGATGAGGCGGCGCCGCCCTCGCTCGCGGACGCCCTGCTGCACCACCCCGCGCTCGCCCCCTTCAAGGACCGCACGCTAGCGCTGCCGCTAAAGCTGTGGACCTGCGCCGGGCCGGACCTCGCCGAGGCGGCGGCGCAACTCGCGGCGGCGCGGGCGCGGCTCGCCGGGCCGGAAGCGGCGCGACCGGCCGCCATCCACCACGCGTCCGCCGAGGGTGTGCGCTGATGCCGTCGCGCGTCGTCCTCGCCCTCGGCCTTCTGGTGCTGGTGCTGTTCTGCGCGTCGGTGGCGGTGGGCTATGCGCCGCTCGATTTGCGCGCCGCTTTCGCCGATCTCCTCGCCGGTCGGTCGAGCGTGGCGGCGCTGGTGCTGTCCGAACTGCGCCTGCCGCGCGCCATTCTCGGCGCGGCGGTGGGCTTCAGCCTCGGCCTCACCGGGGCGGCCTTGCAGGGGCTGATGCGCAATCCGTTGGCCGATCCCGGCGTGGTGGGCGTGTCCGGCGCGGCGGCGCTGGGGGCGGTCATCGCCTTCTATTTCGGCTTCTCCGCCTCTTTCGCGCTGGCGCTGCCCTTGGGCGGGCTGATGGGCGCGGCGGCGGCGACCGCCGTGCTGCTGGCGCTCGCGGCGCGGGGGGCGGGGACGGTGATGCTGATCCTCGCCGGCGTCGCCCTCTCCAGCCTTGCGGGCGCGCTCACCGCGCTGGCGCTGAACCTCGCGCCGAGCCCCTATGCGGCGCTGGAGCTGGTGTTCTGGCTCATGGGCTCACTCGCCGACCGCAGCCTCGTGCATGTGGCGCTGGCGCTGCCCTTCATGGTGGTGGGCTGGGGGCTGGTGCTCGCCACCGGCCCGGCGCTCGATGCGCTCACATTGGGCGAGGACGCCGCCGAAAGCCTCGGCTTTCCGCTGCGCCGGGTGCGGCTGCTGGTCATCGGCGGCACGGCGGCAGCGGTGGGCGCGAGCGTGGCGGTGGCGGGGGCCATCGGCTTCGTGGGGCTGGTGGTGCCGCATCTGGTGCGCCCGCTGGTGGGCCACCGGCCGGGCCGGCTTCTGGCCGTGAGCGGACTTGCCGGCGCGGCCCTCACCCTCGGCGCGGATATCGTGGTGCGGCTCGTGCCCACCCGGCCGGAGCTTCAGCTCGGCGTGGTGACGGCGCTCATCGGCGCGCCCTTCTTCCTGTTCCTCCTCGCCCGTCTCAGGGGGAGGGAAGCATGAGGCTTGCCGCCCGTTCCGTCTCCGTCACGCGCGGCGCCGCGACTCTGGTGCGCGACCTCAGCCTCGATGTCGAGGGCGGCACCTTCCTCGGCCTGCTCGGCCCCAACGGTGCCGGCAAAACCAGCCTGATGCGGGTGCTGGCCGGCCTCGAAGTGCCAGCCTCTGGCGACGTTCTTTACGATGGCCGCAGCGCTACCGAGATCGGCCGGCGCGGGCTCGGGCGGACCATCGCCTACCTGCCGCAGGACGGGCGAATCCATTGGCCTTTGCCGGTGGAGGAGGTGGTGGCGCTGGGGCGCCTGCCCCATGGCACGGCGGCGGTGGATGAGGCCGCGCGGCGGGCCATGGCGGCGGCCGGGGTGGAGGCGCTCGCCCGGCGCTCCGCCGATACCCTCTCCGGCGGCGAGCGGGCGCGGGTGCTGCTCGCCCGCGCGCTGGCGGTGGAAGCACCCATCCTGCTTGCCGACGAGCCCTCCGCCGCGCTCGATCCGCTGCACCAGCTCGAAGTCATGGCGCTGCTGCGGGACACCGCCCGGCGCGGCGCGGTGGTGGTGGCGGTGCTGCACGATCTGACGCTGGCCGGCCGCTTCTGCGATCGCCTCGCCCTGATGAAGGACGGCCGGCTCCTCGCCGAGGGTGCGCCGGCCGCGGTGCTCGATGACGCTTATCTCGCCGAGGCCTTCGGCGTGGACGCCGTGCGCCTCACCCATGACGGCGAGACGGTGGTGCTGCCGTGGGCGCGGCGCAGATAGAGCACCGTTTCAGCCGACCCCGTGGGCCATGATGAGCACGCTGATCATGACCACGGCGACGAGGCCGAACAGCCCGATCAGCCCGTAGATCATCACCTTGTCCGAATAGTCGGGCGCAGGCGGCAGGTTCTGGGACGGCCGCCGCACCGGGGCGGCGGGCCGGGCGGGAGGCGCGGGAGGCGGGGCCGCCGGGATTTCCGCCACCGCGACGACGGGCGCGGCAGGGAGGACCGGTTCCGCCGTGCGGACGGGTTCGGCGACGGCAATGGCCATGGGGGCGGGGACGGGGGCGGCTGCGGCCGCACTCACGGGCACCGCCACTGCCACCGGCGCCGCCACTGCCACGGGCGTCGGTACGATGTGCGCGCGCCTGGGTGGTGGGGCTTGCCTTTTCCCGTCTCCGGCGGTCCGCGCATCCGCCGTGAAGCGCGCGTTGGCGAGCACGAAGATGGCGGCGGCGGGCGGCACCAGCACGAACAGGGCTTCCGCATTGGCCGCGACCCAGCCGGACCACAGCGGATCGGTGACGATGAGGCTGCCGGCGATCCAGCCGAGGAAGGCGGTGCCGATGAAGGTGAGGGCGGGGATGTGCTTCATCGCCTCGGCCATCACGAAGCTGCCGAAGAAGATGAGCGGCACCGACAACAGCACGCCGCCCACCAGAAGGCTGAGATGGCCTTCGGACACGGCGGCCAGCGCCACCACATTGTCGAGGCTCATGATGGCGTCGGCGATGAGGATCACCAGCGCCGCGCCCAGCAGGCCGCCCCCCTGGCCGAGGGAGGGGTCGAACTCCATCTCCCGGTCGCCCTCGCGCCGCCGCCGGTATTCGCCGGCCAATAGGTTGATGGAGATGACGGCCAGCAGCAGCCCTCCGCCGATCTTCAGCAGCGGGATAGCCATGAGCGTGCCGGCGAGGGCCGCGATGACCAGCCGGAAGAAGACCGCCCCCGCCGCACCGAGCATCACCGCCTTGCGCACCTGCTCCGCCGGCAGGCTGCGGCAGGCCAGTGCGATGAGCAAGGCGTTGTCGCCGCTCAGCAGGATGTCGATCAGGAAGATCTTCAGGCTCGTGCCGAACCAGGAAAGGTCAGCGCCGAGATCCATCGCCGGGTGTCCTTCTCAAATGCGTCGGGGGGCGGCCGGTCAGGGCTTCGGGGTGCCGGTCGGGGCTGGGCCGGGCAGGGGCGTGCCCTTGGCCGGTCCGCCCGTGCCTGTCGCGCTCACGCCTGCTGCGCTCATGCCGTCGGCGAGGGTCGGTCCGCGCGTCAGGGCGCCGAGGAAGTCGGCATCCGGCGAGAGCAGCAGCATGGGCGAGGCGCCTGCAAGCGTCTGCCGGTAGGTCTGCTGGGTGCGCATGAAGGTGTAGAAGGCGGGGCTGTGGTCATAGGCCTCGCCGAGGATCTGGGAGGCCTTGGCGTCGGCCTCGCCGCGGGCGACCTTGGACTTCTGCTGCGCCTCCGCGAGGATGACGGTGCGCTGGCGGTCGGCGCGGGCCTGGATCTCCTGCGCCCATTCGAAGCCCTGCGCGCGCAGCTCCTTGGCCTCGCGCTGGCGCTCGGACTTCATGCGGTCGTAGATGGCCTGGCTGGTCTCGGCCGGCAGATCGGCGCGCAGCAGGCGCACGTCCACCACGTCCACGCCGAGGGAGCGCCCGCGCTCGATCACCTCGTTGCGGATCTTGTCGATGATGCGGTCGCGCTCGGTGGAGAGGAGATCCACCAGCTTGGCCTGTCCCAGCTCCCGGCGCACCGCCGAGCTGACGATCTGCGCGAGCCGCGACTGGCCCTGCTCCACGCCGCCCACCGCCTGGTAGAAGGCGAGCGGATCGGTGATGCGGAAGCGGGTGTATGTGCTCACCTCGATGCGCTTCTGGTCGCCGAGGATGATCTGCTCGGCGGGCGGCTCCAGCGAGATCAGGCGGCGCTCGAAAGTGATCACCGTGTCAATGAACGGCGCCTTGAAATAGAGCCCCGGCTGATCGTGGATGGCGATGGGCATGCCGAGCCGCACCACCAGCGCGCGCTGGGTCTGCTGCACGGTGAAGGCGAAGGAGGAGGCGAAGGCGACGATGAGGATGCCCACCCCCAGCGCGATGAAACCGGCGCGCTTCACTTGGCGCCTCCCGTGCTGGCCTGATCCGCGACGGGCGGGGCGGGGAGGGTGGCGGCGCGCTTCTCCGCCTCGGTGAGCGGCAGATAGGGCACGATGCTGCTGCCGTGGGCGGAGAGGTCCACGATGACCCGGCCGGAGTGCTTCAGCACCTCGTCCACCCCTTCCAGATAGAGGCGGCGCAGGGTTACGTCCTTGTGTCGCTCATAGGCGGCCTCCACGGCGAGGAAGCTCTGCGCCTCGCCCTTGGCGAGGTCCACCGCCTGCTCGCCATAGGCCTGCGCCTCCTGCACGATGCGCTCGGCCTCGCCGCGGGCGCGGGGCAGGATGTCGTTGCGGTAGGCCTCGGCCTCGTTGCGCGCCCGCTCCTGGTCGGCCCGCGCGCGCTGCACGTCGTTGAAGGCGTCGATGACGGCGGCGGGCGGATCGATGCGCAGCAATTGCACCTGGGTGATGACGATGCCGGCCTGATACTTGTCGAGCAGGCGCTGGAGCACGACCTCGGTCTGCTGGGCGATCTGCTGGCGCTTGTCGGAGAGCGCCGCCTGGATGGGGTTCTGGCCGATGACCTCGCGCAGGGCGCTTTCGGCGGTCACGCGCAGCGTGCCTTCCGCGTCCGCCACGTTGAACAGGAACTGGCCGGCATCGCGGATGCGCCAGAACACCACGCAATCCACCTCGACGATATTCTCGTCGCCGGTCAGCATCTGGCTGCGCTCGCGCCGTCCATCGCGGGAGCCGAGGACCATCTGATTGATCTGGGTGATCTTGGGCAGGAGGATGGTGTCGATGGGGTAGGGCCAGTGGTAGTGAACGCCGGAGGGCTCAGTCGCCACCCACTTGCCGAAGCGCAGCACGATGCCCTGCTCGTCCGGCTGCACCCGGTAGAAGCCGCTCGCCGCCCACAGCACCGCGATGAGCCCCGCCGCCACCAGCGCCCCGCGCCGCCCGAAATGGGGCAGCCGCAGCATCTCCGACACCTGCTCCCGCGCCAGCCCCTCGAACGGCTGCGGACGAGCCGGTTCGGGACCGGTCGCAGGCGGTGGGGTCTCTTCAGTAGGCGGCACGGCTTCAATATTCGCCATTCAGGCTGACCTCAGGTCAGGTAATTTTTGATATTACCTAAAGTAATGGGCGGCGCAGGCCCAATGGATGGCGACGGACCATAGAAGATTTCAATCTCCATTCGCAATTGCCCGCGTCTCGCCTTGGGTGCGGCATCTCGCGGCCCCGGTTCCGGCCCCGGTGATGTGCAATTTTATTCTATTTGACAGTGTGTTGGCTGATGCTTCTGGGGCCTGGCCGGCGGCGCGGGGCATCCCTTCCGTTCCGCGAGGTGGCGCACCGGGAGGAGCCGGCAACCACCGTTGCGCAAGTCTTCCGCTGCGGCACTGCGGTGACAACGCGCACCCCGCCCGGTTCCGTCGCGTGTGCGAAGCAGATAGCAAGGGACGCCTGTATCCGCGCGCGCCTGCTCGTGCTTGCGCGCGCTCTTCCTGCAGGCGCCACGCCGTCCTCACAGCAAGCGGAATTCGACACCATGGCCAGCGTCTGCACCAATGGGGTGGACACCGGGTTCGTCGCCCTCGGCACCGGCAAGGTGGCCGTCCTCGGCGTCGTCCAGGGCATCACCGAGCTTCTGCCCATCTCCTCCACGGCGCACATGCGCCTCGTGCCGGCGGTGCTCGGCTGGCCCGATCCCGGCTCCGCCTTCTCGGCGGCCATGCAGCTCGCTGCTCTGTTCGCGGTGGTGACCTATTTCTGGAGCGACCTGCGTGCGCTCGCCTGCGGCACGATCTCGTCGGTGCGAACGGGGGATTTCACCGCCCATGCGCCGAAGACCGTGCTCGGCATCATCCTCGGCACCATCCCCATCGTCATCGCCGGCGTGCTCTTGAAGAGCAAGCTGAACGCCTGCGGCTCGTCCTTCCGCGAACTGTGGGTCATCGGCGCGGCGAGCCTCGTCATGGGTCTCCTGCTCGGCATTGCGGAAATGACCAGCCGCCACACCCGCACCTTCGCGCAGATCAAGCTGCCGGACGCGCTGGTGGTGGGCCTCGCGCAGGTGGGCGCGCTCATTCCCGGCGTGTCGCGCTCGGGCTCGACGCTGACGGCGGCCATGTTCCTCGGCCTGCGCCGCGAGGATGCCGCGCGCTTCTCCTTCCTGCTCGGCCTGCCGGCCATCTTCGCGGCGGGCGTGAAGGAATTGCTGGAGCTGCATCACGCCGGCCTCGACATGCAGGGCTGGGAGGTGCTCGGCGTCGGCCTTCTCACCGCCTCGCTCTCCGCCTTCATCGCCATCTGGACGCTGATGCGGGTGATGGAGCGCCTCTCCTCCTGGCCCTTCGTGTTCTACCGCATCGGCATGGGCGTGTTCCTGCTGGTTGCCGTGTGGCGGGGCGTGCTCTCCTGAGCGCTCGACACACCGGGCGCCTCGCGTAACCTCTGCGCCACGGCCGAGAGGAAAGAGGGGGCGCGATGACGGAAGGGCAGGTTGCGGACCAAGCCGGCCTGCGCCGGACCGTGCTGGTGGTGGCGCTGGCGAACCTCACCTATTTCGGCGTGGAGTTCGCGGTGGCGCTGGCCATCGGCTCAGTCTCGCTGTTCGCCGACAGCGTGGACTTTCTGGAGGACGCCAGCGTCAACCTCCTGATCTTCGTCGCCCTCGCCTGGTCGGCGCGGGCGCGGGCGAAGGTGGGCATGGCGCTGGCGCTGATCCTGCTCATTCCCGGCCTCGCCACGCTCTGGACCGCCTGGGACAAATTCCTTGATCCGGTGGCGCCGCAGCCCCTCGCATTGTCCCTCACCGGCCTCGGCGCGCTGGTGGTGAACCTTTCCTGCGCCTTCCTCCTCGCCCGCTACCGGGACCATCGCGGCAGCCTGACGAAGGCCGCCTTCCTCTCCGCCCGCAACGACGCCTTCGCCAACGTGGCGATCATCGCGGCGGGCGCCGTCACCGCCTTCCTGTGGCACTCCGCGTGGCCCGACCTCATCGTCGGCCTCGCCATCGCCGCCCTCAATCTCGATGCCGCCCGCGAAGTCTGGGAAGCCGCCCGCGAGGAGCACCGCGCCGAGGCTTGAGGGCGCTTGTCAGCCGTCGATGATGTGCGGCACGAAGCGGGAGAGGTTGGCGGTGATGGGCGAGGCGTCCTCGCGGATGCCCATGCCGCAGGCGGTGTCGCCGACGATCCAGCTGCCGATCACTGCATAGCCGTGCGCCGACTCGAAGAGCGGCGCGGCCGCCTGCACCACATAGCCCTCTTCGCCGTAGCGGCCGGGCGTCGTCTCTACGTGGTCGCCGCGCACCAGCGTCACGTTCTCGCCTTCGCGGGACAACAGCGGCTTCACCACATGATCGCCGAGCGCATCGGCGCGCGGATCTCCCGCGAAATAGGCCGGCAGCAGGTTGGGGTGGCCGGGGAACATCTCCCACAGCAGGGGCAGGATCGCCTTGGTGGAGAGCATCGCCTTCCACGGCGGCTCGATGAAGGTGCAGCGGGCGCCGGCGAGGTGGACGGCGAAGGCCTCGTCGAACATCCATTCCCACGGATAGAGCTTGAACATCCGCGCGATGACGAGATTGTCGAGATCGATGAAGCGCCCGCGCACATCGACTCCGATGTCGGCCATGTTGATGAGCTGCACCCGGTTTCCGGCCTGCTGCGCGCAATCGGCGAGATAGGTCAGCGTGCCGCCGTCCTCCACGTCGTCCAGCATGCCGGCGAGGTGGAGACGTGGCCCGGTGCCCATGGTGGCGAACTGTGCCACGAGGCGTTCGTGCACCGAATTGAACTGGTCGGCACCGGCCGGAACGATGCCGAGGCCGCGCGCCTCCTCCAGCCAGATCCACTGAAAGACGGCGGCCTCATAGAGGCCGGTGGGGGTGTCGGCGTTGTATTCCAACAGTTTCGCCGGCCCCGTGCCGTCATAGGCGAGGTCGAAGCGGCCGTAGAGCGTGGGTTCGGCCGCGCGCCATGAGGCCGCCACCAGATCGCGATGGGCCTCCGGCACGCCGAGGCGCGCCATGATGCGCGCGTCCGCCACCGCGCGTTCGGCGAGGGCGAGGCACATCCGGTGGAGGTCGCGGCTCGGGTCCTCGATGGCGTCCTCGATCTCCGCGAGGGAGAACGAGAACATGGCGCTCTCGTCCCAGTAGGGCGCGCCATACATGTCGGCGAAGTGGAAGCCGAGCCGCGTGGCCGTCGCGCGCCAGTCCGGGCGCGGGGAGATGGAATGGCGACGCATCAGGAGCCGCCGCCTTTTCCCCCGCCGCCCTTGCCTCCGCCGCCATGGGCGCCGAACCCGCCGCGTCCCCCCGCGCCGATGCTCTTGCCGCCGCCCACAGACGTCGGGCCGAGGAACGCGCCCCCGCCGCCCCCGGCGCCCACACTGACGAAGGCGGAGAGCTGCCGGTAGGAGGTGGGATCGCGCAGCGAGCGATAGAGCGCGGTGCCCGAATTTGCCTCACGGCCGGGGAGGGCCTGGCTGAGGAGGAAGCCGGTCATCACCGGCACCACCACGTCGGCGAGGGTGCCGTCGAACCGTTTCACCACAGTGAAGTCGCAGGCGCTGTCGGTGGCGCGCTCGCACTCTGCGCGGGATGTGAAGCGCGGCGCGCTCTGCACATGGGCGCGCTGCGCCTCGGCATAGGCGGTCGCGCAGGTCTGCGCCGGCACGTCGTCGGCGACGCACTGGCGCACCGCGTCCGCCCGATTGCCCTCATAGATGAGTTCGCTGGGCTCGTCCGGGCCGCTGCAGGCATAGAAGGTCAGCGCCGTTCCGCCGAGAAGGAGGCCAAGACTGATCTGAGTAGAGCGCTTCATCGCGCTGCGTCCCCCTCCCAGGTCCCCGCATGCAGCTTCCCCGCGCGCAGGTCCCCCGCACGGCGGAAGCGGAACCTAAGGTTGTCTCCTCCCAAGGTAAAGGGGGGCGGGTGACGCAGCGTCCGCTATGTCAGCGAAATTGGCCGCATGGCGAGCGGGATCTGGACCGTATCCGCCGGCGTTGTCACGCTGCCGCTGCTTCCTGCCGCCATGGCGGGGGCTTCGGCCGCTTTTTCCGCGTTGGGGAACGACGAGTTCCGGGGGGCTGCCGATGGTCGCGGGCGAGGTTCAGGGGACGGGGCGGGGCGACCTTGGAGAGACGTCCCATCAAGTGCCGTCGCGCCGCGCGATGCTGGGGCTGGATGCGCTCAATTTCTTTCTGGCGGACGTGCGCGACGGGCTGGGGCCCTATCTCGCCATCTATCTGCTCGCCGTGCGCGGGCCGGAGCAGGGCTGGACGGAGGCGACCGTCGGCTTCGTCATGACCATTGCCGGCCTCACCGGGCTGCTCGCGCAGACCCCGGCCGGCGCGCTCATCGACAGCAGCCGCAACAAGCCGGCCATCGTCATCGCCGGTGCGCTGGCGGTGACTTTGACCTGCCTCTCGCTGCCCTTCCTGTCGAATTTCTATCTGGTGGCGGGCAGCCAGTCGCTGGCTGCCATAGCGGGCGCGATCTTTCCGCCCGCGCTCTCCGGCATCACGCTGGGCCTCGTGGGGCCGAAGGCGTTCGCGCGGCGCATCGGGCGCAACGAGGCGTTCAACCATCTCGGAAACGCGGTCTCCGCCGCCATCGCCGCCGGGACGGCCGTGATCTTCGGCCCCATCGTGGTGTTCTGGCTCATGGCTGTGCTGGCCGTGCTCAGCATCGGCGCCATGCTGGCGGTGCCGCGCCGGGAGATCGACGACACGCTGGCGCGCGGCCTCTCCCATGATCCCGCCCACCACGAGCAGCCCTCCGGCCTGAAGATGCTGCTGTCGAGCCGGCCGCTGCTGATCTTCGCGCTGACCTGCTTCCTCTTCCACCTCTCCAACGCGGCCATGCTGCCCACCACCGGGCAGTTGCTGACCTATGTGGTGGGCAAGGAGCAGGCGACCTCCCTCATCGCCTTGTGCATCGTGGCGGCGCAATGCGTGATGGTGCCCATGGCGATCATGGTGGGCGCGAAGGCGGACGCGTGGGGCCGAAAACCCATCTTCCTCGTCGCCTTCGCGGTGCTGGCGTTGCGCGGCGCGCTCTATCCCTTGTCCAACGATCCGTTCTGGCTGTTCGCCGTGCAGTGCCTCGACGGTGTGGGCGCCGGCATCTTCGGCGCGCTCTTCCCCGTGGTGGTGTCGGACCTCACGCGCGGCACCGGGCGCTTCAATGTCAGCCAGGGGGCGGTGGCCACGGCGCAGGGGCTGGGGGCGGCCTTCTCGGCCTCCATCGCCGGCGTCATCATCGTCGCCGCCGGCTACAGCGCCGCCTTCCTCACCCTCTCCGCCATCGGGGCGGCGGGCTTCCTGCTCTATCTGTTCGCCATGCCGGAGACGGGGGCTGCGGGCACCAAGGAACCCGCCGTGCCGCCGCCCGGCAGCGCGACCGTATCGCCATAGAGCGCTTCGGCCTCACTCTTCAGCCCGCCGCGAAAGACGAAGATTTCGCACGCGCGGCGGGCGGTGTCGCCGAGGGTCGCCTCATAGTGGACCACCATGCGCTGGCCCGGCTCGTCGCAGATGGCGGCGAGGAGGCGGAATTCCAGCCGCTCGATCCGCGCCAGCGCGGCGCGCCAATAGGCCTCGATGGCCGGGCGGCCCTCCAGCGTGGGGCTCCCGGTCATCTGCAGGGCGATGGGGCTGCGGAACCGGGCATCGTTGGTGAAGGCGGAGAGGGCCGCCTCCACGTCGCGCCGGTTCCAGGCGGCGATCCAGGCATCGGCATGGTGGAGCATCTGCTCGCGCGTGAGCGTCACGGTCGGGTCCTCGGACTGGCTCATGGCGCCTCCGCCGCGTGGCAGCACACGCAGATCTTGTTGTCGTCGCGGTCGCGGAAGTAGGCGCCGTAATAGTTGGGGTGATAGTGCGGCCTGAGGCCCGGGCCGCCTTCGTCCGTGCCGCCGGCAGCCAGCGCCATGCGGTGGATGTCGTCCACGCTGGCGCGGTCCGGCGCGAGGAGCGCGACCATGGCGCCGTTTCCGGGGGTGGCAGGGCCACCGTCAAAGGGCCGGCACAGCAGGAACAGGGGCCGTCCGCCCGCCACAGGCTCCCACCCCGCCATCCCGCTTTCGGGGTTGAAGAAACGCAGGCGCCAGCCGAGCCGCGCCATCAGCGGGTCATAGAAGGCCTGCGCGGCGACGATGTCGTTGGTGCCGACATTCACGTGGGAAATCATGCGGGCCTCACCATGGGGTTCCATCCTTGCGGGTGAAGGACCAGCCGGTGGCGGAGAAATGCGCCACGAGATCGTCCTCGGGATAGGTGCCGGCATCCTGCGGGTCGCGGTCGCCGATTTCCAGATAGCGGACCTCCGCCTCGCTGCGGTTGACGAGGTGATGGGCGAGCCCGTTGGCGGGAAAGCCGATGCACATGCCGGGGCCGAGCGGGAATTCGCCCTCGTCCGTGCGCAGAGTGGGCGTGCCGGAGAGGATATAGACGAACTCCTCCTGCCTCGAGTGCCGGTGCAGCAGCGCGGACTGGGCACCCGGCGCGAGCGTCGTGAGGTTCACGCCGAAGCGGGAGAGGCCGAACGCATCGCCGAGCTGCCTTTTCTCCCGGCCCGCCATGCGCGCGGCGAAGGGCGCGGGATAGTTCGAGGGCTTGGTGCGCGGCGGCACGTCCTCGGCGGAAAGAGGGGTGCGGGCGGGGCCGGTCATGGCACACGCGTCATGGAGACGTCCTCATCAAGAACTTGCTGGAAGCTAGCGGATGTTTGGGCTCAAATGGGTGAGAAATTCTCACCTGTCCGATGCGTGCGGGGAAGCGTCCATGTCGTCCAATCGGCCTTCGCTACGGGGCCTTGCGGCCCTCGATGCGCTGGCGCGGCACAAGAGGCAGGGGGCGGCGGCCGAGGCGCTGGGCATCTCGCGCTCGGCTCTCTCCCACCGCATCGCCGACCTTGAGGCGGAACTGGGCGCGCGGCTCGTCACCCGCTCCGGCCGGGTCTCCATGCTGACCGACGAGGGCACCGCGCTGCTCGCCGCCATGGGCGATGCCATCGGCCGGATCGAGGCGGCGGTGGCGCCCTTGCAGCGACGGCTGCGGCAGATCCGGCTCTCCACCGTGAACACGCTGGCGGCCAACTGGCTGCTGCCCCGCCTGCCGCGTTTCCAGCGCGCCCATCCCGACATCGAGATCGCGGTGCTGACCACCCAGCGGGTGGTGGACCTCGACGGCGAGGATGTGGACTGCGCCATCCGCAACGGCATGGGCGACTGGCCCGGCATTCAGGCACGGCTTCTCTTCCGCGAGACGCTGGTGCCCGCCGCCGCGCCCGGTCTGGCGCTGGGCCGGCCGTCCGATTGGCCGGTCATCCGCGCCCGTGCCCGCTTCCGCGACTGGCCGCTGTGGTGGCAACAGACGCGGCAGAAGGGGGAGGCTCCGGCCGGCGGCATGGTGGTGGAGAACCGGGCGCAGGCGCTGGAGGCGGCGCTGGCCGGGGCCGGCGTCGTCCTCACCGACGCGCGTTATCTGGACACGCACCTCGCCGCCGGGCGGCTGCGGGTGCTGGGGCCGGTGATCGCGCTGGAGAGCGGCTTTTATTTCGTCCGCAGCCGGGCGCCGCGCAATCCGCGCAACATCGATGCCCTCGCGCGCTGGCTGGCAGACGAGGGCCAGGCGGCGCCGCAAGCCGGGTGGCCGCCGGGCGCTGCCGACTAAGGGAGCGGCGCGGCACCCTGCGATGCCGCGCCGCCAATCATCCCGCAAAGCCGCTGCCGGTCGGCAGCGGATCGAAGCGCACGAGCCGGCTGTCGGCGACGCCGGCCTGCCGGTGCGCCATGGCCTCGCGATAACGCGGATCGCGCAGCATCTGCACGAACGCATCGGGGCTGGGATATTCGGCGATGAAGGCGATGTCCCAGCGGGTCTCCGGCGGCCCGACGAGGGACAGCTCGAAGTCGCCACGCCACACGATGCGCCCGCCGATCTCCGCCAGCACCGGCGCGCTGAGACGGCTGTAGGCCTCATAGGCCTCGGCGCCGGTGGTGACGCGGCCGTCCGCATAAGTCACGCGCGGGCGCAGGCGGATCAGGTTCAGCAGGTGCACCGGGCCGGGGCGGTCGTTGGCGGCGAAGGCGGCGAACGTCTCGCGGGAGAAGCTGGTGTGTCCCTCCATGGCTCAGCCCTCCGCCGAAGCCGTCCAGAGCCCCGGATAGGCCGGCGCGCGGCGGGCGATCCAGGCATCCAGCCCCTCGCGCAGATCGGCGGTGGGGGCCATGCGGGCGAACTGCTCGGCCTCCACCAGCAGGCCCTCGGCGATGGGCAGATTGATGCCGCGCGTCACCGCCGTGAGGATGGTCGAAACCGCGAGCGGGGAGTGGACGAGGATGCGCTCCAGGAGGTCCCGGGCGCGGGGCAGCAGCTCGTCGTGGGGCACCACGGCATTCACCAGCCCCAGCTCCAGCGCGCGCTGCGGGGTGAAGGTCTCGCCGGTGAGCAGCAGCTCCATCGCCCGCTTGCGGCCGGCGAGGCGCGGCAGGCGCTGGGTGCCGCCGAAGGTGGGCGGCATGCCGAGCAGGATCTCGGGCTTGGCGAACACCGCCCGGTCGCTGGCGATGGCGAGCGGCGCGGCTTCCGTCACCTCGCAGCCGCCGCCATAGGCGAGGCCGTTCACCGCCACCACCAGCGGCTTGCGGAACGCCTCCACCCGCGCCGTCAGCCTTTGCCCGCGCGCCACGAAATCCCGCAGCGCCGCCTCGGGGCTCTGCGCCACCGAGCGGGAGAATTCGGGAATGTCGCCGCCCGCCGAAAAGGCGCGTCCGGTGCCGGTGAGGATGACGCCGCGGATGCCGTCGTCGCCCTCGATTTCGTCGAGGTGGCGCAGCAGCGTCTCGATGGTGGCGTAGCTCAAAGCGTTGAGCTTTTCCGGGCGGTTGAGGGTGAGGGTGGCGATGGCGCCGTCGACCGTCTTCAGCACAAGGTCCGTCATGAGGGAACTCCCCGTTCGATGAGGCCCCGACCATGCCCGCGGCGTCCGGTTGAGTATACTCACTGTACGGTATACCTTGCGGCCATGCCGAAGCCCCCCAATGCCCGTGTTCAAGACAAGCGTGCCCAAGAAGCCCGCGCCCAAAATGCCCGCTCCCAGGACAGGCGCGCCCAGGACGGCCGTGCCCAGGACATCCGCGCCAAGGACACACGGGCGAAGATCGTCCAGGCCGCCTCCAAGCTGTTCTATGCGGAGGGGATCGGCCGGGTGAGCATGGATGCGGTGGCGGAGACGGCGGGCGTCACCAAGCGCACGCTCTACTATCATTTCGACAGCAAGGACGACCTCGTCGCCGCCTATCTCGACGCCCGCGACCAGCCGAACCTGACGCTTATGGCGGCGTGGTTCGCCGCCGCCGAGGGCGGGGCGGACGCGAAGGTCGCGGCCATTTTCGCGGCGCTCGCCAAGAGCGCGCGGCATCCCAAATGGAAGGGCTGCGGCTTCCTGCGCACCACGGCGGAACTCGCCGCCTTGCCGGGACATCCGGCGGTGAAGATCGGCGCCCGCCACAAGGCGGCCTTCGCCACGTGGCTCGCGGGTGAACTGGAGAGCGCCGGCTTCGATGCGCCGACCGCCCTCGCGCGGCAGATCCTGCTGCTGCTGGATGGCGCCTTCTCCGCCTCGCTGGTGCATCGGGATGCGAGCTGGTTCGAGGAGGCGGGCGCCGCCGCCGGCGCTCTGGTGCGCGCCCATCCGCGCGCGAAGAGCGCGGTATCGTGATGCATTGAGTGCTTGCAAGTCCGCCGCCGGCGGCGATGGTAGGCGCGTCAATCGCGGGAGACGGGCAGTGGACTACGTGAAATTCGGCGCGACCGGCCTCGAAGTCTCGAAGCTGTGCCTCGGCTGCATGACGTTCGGCGAGCCGAACCGGGGCTCCCACGCCTGGACCCTCAAGGAGGAGGAGAGCCGCCCGCTCATCCGCCAGGCACTCGACCTCGGCATCACTTTCCTCGACACCGCCAACGTCTATTCGGACGGCACGTCGGAAGAGATCGTCGGCCGCGCGCTGAAGGATTTCGTGCGGCGCGAGGAGGTGGTGCTCGCCACCAAGGTGTTCAACCGCATGCGTCCCGGCCCCAATGGTGCGGGCCTCTCGCGCAAGGCCATCATGGCCGAGATCGACGCCAGCCTGCGGCGCCTCGGCACGGACTATGTGGACCTCTACCAGATCCACCGCTTCGACCACGCGACCCCCATCGAGGAGACGCTGGAAGCGCTGCACGACGTGGTGAAGGCGGGCAAGGCGCGCTACATCGGCGCCTCCTCCATGCCGGCATGGCGCTTCGCCAAGGCGATCTACATCTCCCGCCTCAACGGCTGGACCCGCTTCGTGAGCATGCAGAACCACATGAACCTCCTCTATCGCGAGGAGGAGCGGGAGATGCTGCCCTTGTGCATCGAGGAAGGGGTGGCCGTCATCCCATGGAGCCCGCTGGCGCGCGGCCGGCTGGCGCGGGCGTGGGACGAGGCGACCTATCGGCTGGAGAGCGACGAATTCGGCAAGACGCTCTATGTGGCCGGCGACCGGGAGGTGGTGGACGCGGTGGGTGCCATCGCCGCCAACAGGGGCGTGCCGCGCGCGCAGGTGGCCCTCGCGTGGTTGCTGCAGAAGAAGGGCGTCACCGCGCCCATCATCGGCGCGTCCAAGCCCGGCCATCTCACCGACGCCGTGGCCGCCCTCTCGCTGACCCTGACGGCGGAGGAGATCGCGGCGCTGGAGGCGCCTTACGTGCCGCACGGCGTCGCCGGCTTCACGGACTGAGCCCCCGCGTCCACCGTGGCGAAAAGATCACGTTTCGTCGATCTGTGGGCGCCCGCTCCGCCCGCAGCAAAGTCGCCGCTTTGCCGTCGAAATTCCGCCCGCCGTCCGGAGCATCAGACGAGAGCGGGCAGGTTGGCCCGATCGTGTTTCTGGACAAGACCCATGAAGGGCATCGCTTTCGGAATTCTCCTCACAGTCGTCGCCGGTCTGCTGAGCGTCGGCGTCACCTTTGTGTTCGGCGGCAGCGGCGGTCTCAACTTCCTGCTCGCGCTCGGGGCCACGCTGGTGGCCCTCGCCATGGACGTGCCGACCGTCGCCTGACGCGCGCGCTCAGCCCGCCTGGGAGGCGGCGACCGGCTCCGGCGGCGCCTCCACGGTACGGACGAACCCGGTGAGCAGCACCGCCACCTCGGCCGGCGCCTGAAGGGTCGGCACGTGCGCGCAATCGGGGATCTCGTGGAACGTGCCGTTGGGCACGAGGTCGGCGAGTTCCCGTGCCATCACCGGCGGCGTCGCCGCATCCAGCGTCCCTGCGCAGGCGAACACGGGCACGGCGAGATGCCGCGCCGCGTCCTTCAGATCCAGCGTCGCGAGAATTCCGCACGCTTCGCCGAACACCTCCGGATCGGTGGCGACGAAGGCGGCGCGCCGCTCCGCCAGCGTCTGCGGCACCCGCGCCGCCATGGCGGCGGGAAACAGGCGCAGCATGGCGGTCTGGGCGATGGCCTCCAGCCCGTCCGTACCGGCCTTCGCTGCCATGAAGCGGAACGCTCCGCGCCCCTCCTCGGTGAAGCCGGCGCCGCAGCCGGCCAGGAACAGGCCGCTCGACAGCTGCGGATGGCGCAGCGCCGTGGCGAGGGCGAGGAACGAGCCGTAGCCGTTGCCGAACAGGATCGGCGTCTCGCCCGGGCATGCCGCCGCCACCGCCGCCGCCACCGCATCCGCCTGACCCTCAAGCCCGCCCTCCACGCGCGGCGAGCCGCCGAAGCCCGGCAGATCGAGCAGCACCAGCCGGAAGTTCTCGGACAGCAGCGGCACCATGGGTTCGAGGCTGCCGCGATCGGACAAAAGCGAGTGCAGGAAGACGATGCTGGGGCCGGTGCCGGTGACGTGCGCGGAGAGGCCGGCGGCGCTTGTGTTGGCGGTGAGCATCAGTGCACTCCCAGATGTTGGGCCATGAGGGCGGGATCGTCGGCGAGGACCTGAGGCGGTCCGCGCCAGACCACCTCCCCCGAAGACAGGACGACGCAGGTGTCGGCGAGCCGCAGCGCCAGCGGCAAATTGTGTTCCACGAGGAGGATGGAGAGCCCATCCGCCTTGAGGGCGGCGATGGCGTCGGCCACCTCGGCGACGATCTGCGGGGCGAGCCCTTCCGCCGGCTCGTCCAGCAGCAGCACGCGCGGATTGGTCACGAGCGCGCGGGCGATGGCCAGCATCTGCTGCTCGCCGCCGGACATGGAGCCGGCGAGCTGCCGGCGCCTTTCCTTGAGGCGCGGGAAGAGGGTCTCCACCGAGGCGATGTCGAACACCCGCGCCGCGGTGTGGCGCGGCGGCCGGTAGGCGATGGCGAGGTGTTCCTGCACGGTGAGGGACGGGAAGATGCGCCGCCCCTGCGGCACCAGCCCCACGCCGAGCCGGCAGATGGCCTCCGGCTTGCGGTTTTCCAGCGCCGTGCCGAACAGTTCGATGCGGCCCTGCCGGGCGTCGTTGAGGCCGGCGATGGCCGAGAGGGTCGTGGACTTGCCCGCGCCGTTGCGACCGAGCAGGGCGGTCACGGCGCCCTCGGCGCAGGTGATGTCCAGCCCGCGCACGGCGCAGATCTCGCCGTGATAGACGTGGAGGTTGGACAGGGTGAGGGCTTCAGGCACCGAGATACACCTCCCGTGTGCGGGGATCGGCGGCGATGTCGGCGCGCGATCCGGTGGTCACGACCCGGCCGTGATGGAGCAAAGTGATGCGCTCGGCGAAGGCGAGGGCGACATCCATGTCGTGCTCGATGAGCACCACCGTCATCTCCTCCGGCAGATTGGCGAGCAGGTCCTGCACCATCACCCGCTCGTCGCGGGAGAGGCCGGCGAGGGGCTCGTCCAGCAGCAGCACGCGCGGAGCGAGGGCCAGCGCCATGGCGATTTCCAGCCGCCGCCGGTCGCCATAGGCGGTCTGGGACACGGGCCGGTCCGCGAGGTCGGCGAGCTTCACCCGGTCGAGGATGGCGAGCGCCTCCGCCCGCAGCGACGCATCGGCGCCGAAGGGGGACCAGGCCCGCCATTTGTCGCGCCTGAGGCCGTTGAGGGCCAGCATCACGTTCCGGCAGAGGGTCTCGTGCGGGAAGAGCGTGAGGATCTGGTAGGTGCGGGCGAGGCCGAAGCCGGTGCGCTTGCGCGGCGGCAGGCCCACCAGCTCCGATCCGAACAGCCGGATGGAGCCGCCGGTCGGCGTGAGATCGCCGCAGATCAGGTTGAACAGCGTGGTCTTGCCCGCGCCGTTGGGGCCGAGCAGCAGGTGCCGCTCGCCGGGCATGATGTCGAGACTGACGTCCGCGATGGCGGGCAGGCCGCCGAACTGCTTGGTCAGGCCGTCGATGTGGAGAGCCGGATCAGCCATCGGCGCGCTCCCTCGGCACGAGTTTGGGGGCGGGGCCGGGCCTGAGCCGCTTCAGCGACGCGGTGAGGCGGTTGAAGCCCGGCACGATGCCGTCCGGCATCAGGAGGACGATGACGACGAAGGTTAAGCCGAGCAGCATCACCCAGCGGTCGATCCAGATGGAGGCGAGGTTCTTCAAGAGCACCACCAGCGCCGCGCCGATGAGCGGGCCGGCCAGCGTGCCGGCCCCGCCCGCCACCACCATCAGCAGCACCTCGGCGGAGGCCGTCACCGCCATCATGTGGGGGCTGACGAACTGGTGGTACCAGGCATAGAGCAGGCCGGCGGCGGCGCCCCAGGCGGCGGCGAGCATCCAGGCGACGAAGCGGATGCGCCACACGTCATAGCCCACCGCGCCCATGCGGCGCGGCTGGTCCCGCGTGCCGCGCAGCGCCACGCCGAGCGGGCTGTCGAAGAAGCGGCCGAGCTGGACGAGGGCCAGCGCCAGCACCGCGAGGCACAGCCACAGGAAATATTCCGGCTTTTCCAGCGGCAGCCACGCGCCGCCGGGGCGCGGCACGCCGGAGAGGCCGTTGTCGCCGCCGGTCACCGAGGTCCAGCGATAGGCCGCGCCCCAGACGATCTGGCAGAGCGCCATGGTGATCATTACGAAGCCGAGGCCGGTGGTGCGCAGGGCGACGAGGGCGAACAGCGCGGACACCGCCAGCGTCCCGCCCAGCGCCACCAGCGCCGCGAAAACCGGATCGATCCCGCCCACGGTGGAGAGCCACGCCACCAGATAGGCGGCGAGGCCCGGAAACACCGCGAAGCCGAGGGAATTCAAACCCGCGTGGCCGACCAGCACGTTCAGCCCCAGAGCGCCGATGGCGGCGATGGTCACCTGGCTGGTCAGGTTCACGTAGAAGGGCGAGGTGGAGAACAGCGGCACCATGGCCATGGCGGCCAGCGCCACCGCGAAGGGGAGGGCGCGCGCGCTCATCCGAGCCTCCGGCCGAACAGGCCCTGCGGCGCCACGGAGAGCACCGCGATCATGGGCAGGAACAGGATCACATAGGCGAGGTCGGGCACGAGCACCTGTCCGAATGTGTAGATGAAGCCGATGGCGTAGGCGCCGACGAATGCCCCCGCGAGGCTCCCGGCGCCGCCGAGGATCACGACCAGCAAAGCCAGCGGCAGCATGTCCTGGTCGAGGCTGGGATAGACTGAGAGGATGGGGCCGCCGATGACCCCGCCGAGGCCGGCGAGGGCCGTGCCGAGGCAGAAGACGGCGGTGAAGAGCGTGGAGGCGGAGACGCCGATGGCGCGGGCCATGCCCACATCGTCCACCGCCGCGCGGATCATGGCGCCGGCGCGGGTGCGCTCCACCAGCAGCCACAGCCCCAGCGCCACCGCCGCCGAGGCGCCGATGACGAACAGCCGGTAGCGTGGGAACACCGCATCGCCGATGCGCACCGCGCCAGACAGTTCCGGCGGCGGCGGCAGGCGCATGGGGTCGCCGCCCCACGTCATCAGGCAGGCGTCGGCGATGATGAAGGCGAGCCCCAGCGTCAGCAGAACCTGCGGCAGCGTGCGCCCGGCGAGCCGCCGCAGCAGGGTGCGCTCGATGATGCCGCCCAGCAGCCCCACGGCCACCGCGGCCGAAGCCGCCGCCGCCCAGAAGCCGAACCCGGCCTTCACCGCGGCAAGGCCGAGATAGGCGCCCAGCATGAACAGGGCGCCGTGGGCGAGGTTCGCCACCCGCATCAGCCCGAAGATCAGGCTGAAGCCCGACGCCAGCATGAACAGGAGCCCGCCGAGTGCGAGGGCGTTGAGGCTTTGGCTGACCCAGAAGGTCATGATTGGTCCTCGGAAAGGTGCGAAAATGGAGACCGGTCGACGCTTATCGAGCCGTCATCCCCCGGCTTGTCCGGGGGATCCACGGTGTGGCTGGGCCCGCTGTCAAATGTCATGCACCCCGCTGGCGGCCGGGTGGATGCCCCGGACAAGCCGGGGCATGACGGGTCTCATCCGGGGTATGACGGGTCTGACGATCACTTCCCCAGGTTCTTCGCCGGCGGGTAGTCGCGGCTGTAGACCGGCTCGGCGAGGAAGGCCTTGGGGTCGTAGGTCCAGAACTGCGTCACCTTCGGATAGGTCTTGATGACGACGTTCTGCAGCCGTCCGTCCTTCTCCTCGGTCTTGCGGATGGTGACGTTCATGATGGGGTTGCCGTATGCGTCGAGGGTGACCTCGCCGTACGGTCCCTTCTCCAGCTTCACCGCGCGCAGCGCCTTCATGAGCGCCTGCTTGTCCTCCACCTTGCCGTCGATGGCCTTCACGGCCGCATCGAGGAAGGCGCACGCCTCGTAGGCGCCGGCGGTGTAGTAGCCGGGGTCGGCGCCGTACTTGGCGCGGATGCCGGCGGCGAATTCCTTGTTGCCGGGCACGTCCTGGGTCGCTGTGTACCAGCCGGAGGAGATGACGCCGACGGCTTCCTTGCCCATGGACTTGAGGATGCCCTCGTCCACCGTGGTCATCTGCGCGATCACCTTCACCGGCGCGCCGTATTCGGCGTATTGCTGGAGGAAGCGCAGGCCGTTGCCGCCGGCGAAGGCGGCGTAGACGGCATCCACGTCGGTGCGGATCTGGCTGATGTAGCTGCCGTAATCGGCGACGTTGAGCGGCGGCCAGAGCTTCTGGACCACCTGTCCGCCATTGTCCTCGAAGGCGCGCTGGAAGCCGGCGGTGGCCTCGTGGCCGAAGGCGAAGTCGTCGCCGATGGTGACGACGCGCTTCAGCTTGAGATCCTTGGCGGCATATTCGCCGAGCGCATGGTTGGCCTGGGCCGAGGTGCCCACGGCGCGCACGAACCACGGATTCTGCTTGCGCTGGGTGAGGTCTTCCGCCGCCGCCGAGGGCGAGATGACCGGCACGCCCACCTGGCGGATGTAGTCGTCGATGGCCAGCGCCTCGAAGGCGGCCAGCGGGCCGATGATGGCGTTGACGCGCTCGCGCTCCACCAGCTCCTGGGCGCGGGTCTTGGTGGTGGCGGGCTGGCCGGCGGTGTCCACCGTGATGAGCTCCACCTTGCGGCCGCCCATCATGCCGTTCCGCTCGGCAAGGCAATATTCCATGCCCTGCTCCATCTGCTTGCCGCCGGCCGCCAGCGCGCCGGAACGCACGCTCATGAAGCCGATCTTGATGGGCGGCTGCTGCGCCGCCGCGGGCAGGGCCGCGAGCGCGGACAGCGCCGTCGCGGCGAGCCACGAGGCTGTTGTGCGCTTCGTGAGTGTGGGCATTTTTTCTCTCCCTGAGATGCTCTTGACGGCGAAATTTTTTGTCGTGATATTTCAGACAGAACCGAAAACCCACGTCAAGCGACATTTTTCCGTTGTTCTGTCGTTATCTCTCCTCCAAACTTCCGCCAGTTCGTCAGGGCATGAAATATGTTGATCGATCAAAACATCGCCTCTGATAAGGCCATGGGCGGCTCCGGCCTGCTGCGGGACGCGGTCTATGCGCGGCTGAAGGACGAGATTCTCGGCTGCCATCTCCAGCCCGGCGAGGAGCTGCGCGAGCAGGAGCTGGCCGGCCGCTTCGAGGTGAGCAAGCAGCCCGTGCGCGAGGCCCTGCTGCGGCTGGAGCAGGAGCGCCTCATCACCGTGCTGCCGCGCCAGGGCTACCGGGTGAATCCGGTGTCGCTGGCCGATGCGCGCGACATCTTCCGCTTTCGCGAGGTGATGGAGCCGGCCTGCGCGGCCGACGCCGCCCGCCACGCGCCGGACGCAGCGCTGGCCGCCCTTGATTCCTTCCGCACCTTCGATGCGTCGAAGTCCGATTTCATCCGCTACAACCGCGCCTTCCATGTCGCGGTGGCCATGTGCTCCCCCCATCGTCGGATGCGGGAAGAGGTGGTGGATCTGGTCGCGCAGGCCGACCGGCTGGTGCTGGTCAGCATCGGCACCATGCAGGGGCGCGACCCCGACCGGCTGATCGCCGAGCACGTCGCCATCATCGAGGCGCTCCAGTCCCGCGACGGCCGCAAGGCCGCCCGCCTGCTGCGGGACCATATCGCCGATGCCGAGAAACGGGTGGTCGCGGCCCTGTCGCGCCACGCCGTCGTCCTTTGAGAAAAAACCGGAGAAACGTCATGAACGCCAAAGCCGAAGCCGCCGTCGCGGCGCGGGGCAATTTCATCGATGGCCGCGAGGTGGAGAGCATCGGCGGCGGCACGGTGGAGGTGAAGAACCCCGCCACCGGCGCCGTCATCGCCATCATTCCCGACAGCACCCGCGAGGACGTGGATGCGGCGGTGAAAAGCGCCCGCGCCGCCTTCAACGGCGACGCCTGGGGCGGCATGGCCATCCGCGAGCGGGTGAAGCTCATCAACCGCATCGCCGATGCCTTCGAGGCCGCGCTGCCCGAGCTGTACCAGCTCGAAACCCAGAACAACGGCCGGCCGGTGAACGAGACTCGCGCCCAGCTCGGCCGCCTGCCGGATTTCCTGCGCTATTTCGGCGGCCTTGCGCTCGCCCGCCGCGATGACGTGATCCCGGTGGAAGGCAATTATCTCAACTACACCCGCCGCACGCCCATCGGCGTGGTGGCCAATTGCACGCCCTTCAACCACCCGCTGATGATCCTGTGCAAGTCGCTGGCGGCGGTGCTCGCCTCCGGCTGCACCACGGTGGTGAAGCCCTCGGAATACACGCCCCTCACCACGCTGTGCCTGGCGAAGCTGATGAGCGACAACGGCCTGCCGCCCGGCGTGTTCAATGTGGTCAACGGCATCGGCGCCAGTTCCGGCCGCTTCCTCGCCGAGCATCACGACATCAACAAGCTGGTGCTCACCGGCGGCACCGAGGCCGGCCGCATCGCCGGCTCGGCGGCGGCGAAGGTCTTCGCCCACCAGACGCTGGAGCTGGGCGGCAAGACGCCGGTGATGGTGTTCGATGATTACGATGTGGAGCAGGCGGTGAACTATGCCGCCTTCGGTGCCTTCGTGGGCGCCGGCCAGACCTGCGTCTGCGCCGCCCGGCACATCGTGCAGAAGACCATCTATGACGAGTTCGTGGAGCGCCTCGCCGCCAAGACCAAGGCCATCCGCATCGGCGATCCCCGCGATCCCGAGACCCAGCTCGGCCCCGTGGTCTCCCAGCGCCAGCTCGACCGCGTGCTCTCCTTCGTGCAGGCGGGCCATGACGATGGCGCCCGCCTCGTGGCCGGCGGCCAGCGGCGCATCGTTCCCGGCCACGAGAACGGCTTCTTCGTGGAACCCACCGTGTTTGCCGATGTGGCGCCCCACATGCGCATCGCCCGCGAGGAGGTGTTCGGCCCCTTCACGGTGGTGATCCCCTTCGAGACGGAGGAGGAGGCCCTCGCCATCGCCAATGACAGCCCGTTCGGCCTCGCCGCCGCCATCCGCACCCGCGATGTGCACCGTGCCCACCGCGTGGCGGCGAAGGTGAAGGCCGGCATCGTCTGGATCAACGACCACCACCGCCTCGATCCCGCCTCGCCGTGGGGCGGCGTGGACGACAGCGGCATCGGCCGCGAGTTCGGCATCGAGAGCTTCAACGACCATTTCGACGTGAAGTCGGTGATGCTCTCCACCGAGGGCAAGCCGTTCGACTGGTACAAGGGCACGTCGCAGCAGCCGCGCCTTAACTGAGGCGGCTTCCCTCAAGGAGTTGTCGGCGGCCGGGTCGTGCCTTGCGCGATCCGGCCGTCGCCGTTTCAGCCCTGCGGCGGGGTGGGGCAGGTTTGCGCCTGCATCCGCTGGAGCAGCCGCTCGACAGGCGCCGGCGACACCTTGATGGGGCCGGTGAAGGGCTGGCCCATCTCCATCACCAGGAAGATGGCGGCGGAGATGCCGATCATGCCCAGCGCATGGCCCGTGAGCACCAGCGCGTTCCGTGGCGCGAACACGCCGGAATAGAGGAAGATCAGCGCGAACCAGCAGATGACCACGAAGATGAAACCGGCCGGCGTGGTGGTGCGGGCGACGCCCGTCACCTTCCAGCGATACTCCACCAATTGCCGCGAGAGAGCGAGCAGGGTGCCCCGCACGTCCTGCTGGTCGGCGGTCTCGCTCTTGAGGTTCCGCACGCCGGCATCGAACCGCAGCAGCGCGGTGAGGGCCGACACCTGCGCGGAGCTTGAGGCGTCATCCTCGCCCGTGGTCCATGTCTCCGCCACGAGCTGGCGGGCATAAGCCTGGAGGTCGCCCCGGAGCGGGCAGGCGGGCGCGCCGAAGCTCAACAGGTTGAGGTCGGTGATCTGGAGGACGGCGGCGTATTTCTGGACGTCGGAATAGGCGTCGCTGAAATTGTAGCGGGCCGAGTTCACCATCAGACCCAGCAGCAGGGACGACATGGTCGCGATGATGGCGACGCTGGTGCGCAGATTCTTGACCGAGCCGTCCTCGTAGCGGGAGACCGACAGCCGGCTGCCGATGGCCATCCCCGCCGCCATCGTCACGGCCATGGTGACGAATGCAACCCCGGCTGCAACCCATGCGTTCATGTGCGACTCTTCATCCGTTCCGGGCGGGGGGCTGGCGCGAGACTCTGACTCTCGCGCTGACTGTCCGCTGACACCGGCCTGAACATACCGATTCCGGTGGTGAAACGCAGCCGAATGCAGCTGAATCCAGCCGTGCCGGGGAAGGGTCAGGGCACGAGCGCCATCACCCGCGGCCCGTCGCAGACCGGGATGCGCGTCGTGATGGAAAAATCGTCGAGATTCAAGGCGGTTACGCGGTTGGCGAACCATTCGGCGACATAGGCCCGCCCCGCCAACGCATCCACCACCACCCCCTCCGGGGAACCGCCCAGCCGGATGCGGTTGATGATGGTTTCTTCTGCGATATCAATGACATATAACATGCCCGCCTGCTGGTCCGTCGCCAGCAGCAGCCCCCGGCCGGGCACGAACGCGACGCCATAGGGCATCTTCATGCCGGTGATGCGTTTAATGTCCCGTTTTTCCTTTGTTATCAGGGCGATATCCCCACTCCGCACATCCGCCACCGCCACCAGCTCCGGATGGGAGGCATCCAGCGCATAAGGCGCCCGTCCGACCGGGATGACGGCTGTTCGGGTGAAGTCTAATGTGTTGATAATACTTACGTTATCGCTCTCCCGATCGGCGCTGTAGAGCGTGCGCCCATCCGGATCGATGGCGAGATGAGCCGGCGACCGCCCCACCGCAAGGGTGCCGGTGACGGCGAGGCTGCGGGCGTCAATGCGCAGAATTCTATCGCCAGACCAGTCACTTACATACAGCGCCCCGCCATCCGGCGCCGCCGCGATGCCGAACGGCTGGCCGCCGATATGGGCTGTGGCCGCGACCGTCCATGTCTTCACATCGAGACGGGTGAGAAGGCCGATGTCCGGGTGGGTGATGTAAGCGGCTGTGCCGTCAGAAGAAATCGCGATCCCGGCCGGCACCTTGTCCACCTTCACCCGCGTCGACACCGCACCGGCCGCGGTGTCGATCACATCCACCTCCGCGGCCCCCTGGCACAGGGCGAGGAGCGTGCCGGCGGTCGCGGGCGCGCTCCAGCCGAGGAGCAGGACGGCGAGGGAGTAAAAGACAAGCGCCGTCAGTAACTTCACTTGCCTTCGGCCTTGGCCTTGAGCCCGTTGACGCCGGCCTCGAAGAACGCCGTCATGGCCGCGACGGCGGCCTCGTCGTTGAGTTCGTCGGGTGGGAAGTTGGAGGTATCGCCGCGATAGAAGCGGCCAGCCATCACCACCTCGCTCTTGCCGCCACCGGCATCGTTCACGGAGAGGGTGATGGTGTAGAAGCTGACCGGCAGCGCCTCCACATTCTCGGTGTTGAGCCGCCACGAGAGGCTGCGCTGGGCGGCATCCACATCATCGAGCCCATCGGTGATCTCGCCCTTTTCCAGCACCAGCACACGCTCCGCGCCGGCCACGTTACCGCCCTTGGCTCTGACCGCCTTCACCATGGGATGCCAGGCGCCGATGCCGGCGAAGTCACCGGCGATCTTCCATACGGCGTCGGGCGTCGCGGCGATGGTGGCCTTGGCCTCGGCCTTCTGCGGCGTCGGGCCGTGGGCGTGTGCGGGCGCGGCAAATGCAAGGAGGACGCCGAGGGCGGGCAGGAGGGCGCGACGGGAGAGGCGGGCAAAAATCATGAAGTGGAAATCCTTCGGTTGCGCTGGAAAGTCGGGCGCCGGTCCCACACTTGGGCGAGGTAGAGCCCGGTGAGCAGCAGCAAGGCGAGGGCGGCCGGCAGTGGCGCGGTGTCCATGGTGCCGGCGACCGGATGGGGGCGGGCCGATGCCTCGACTTCGGCGGCAAGGGGCGCGGCATCGGCCAGACGCGCGTAGGCAAGGCCCGTCGCCTCGGCGAGATCCTTGAGATGGTCGGTGCGGACGGCACTGAGATGTTCCTGCCCGGTCGCCTCGTCGGCGCCCCACGGAGCGTTGCGCGGGTGCCAGCCTTCCCGCTGCTCCGAGCCGGAGGGCGGCAGGCCGTGGCGGTTCTCCTGCGGCACGTCGGTCATGGCGTAGAAGCCGATCTCTCGCCCGTCCCGGTCGAACTTGGGAATGGGTGCCGGCTCGATGCCGCCGACGCCGACGACCAAGCCGTGCACCTTGCCCGGCTCTCCGGAAAAGGCAGGCGCGCCCGAGGCTGGCAGCGGCGGCGCCTCCTGTCCGTCGGTGACGAAAATGAGGTCGGCGTCGAGCGGTCCGGCGAGGTCGATGGCGGAATAGAGGCCGGAATAGATGTAGCTGTCCCCCTCCCACGCCATCCGCCAGTTGATCGCACCGATGGCCCCATCCAGCGGCGCGAAGTCGGCGCAGACCTCGACCGGCTCGAACAGCAGATAGGTGCGCCGCTCGGTGAAGATACCGAGCCCCATGCGCGAACCGCACGGCAGCCGGGCGGCGAGGCCGCTGAGAGCCCGCTTCACGGTGTCGAGCCGCGAGGCCGGGCGGCCCTCGAAGCTATAGTCGCGCACATTCATGGAGCCGGTAATGTCCACCACTGCCAGCAGCCGGTAGGCGTCGGTCGGCCGTTGGAGCCGCGGCGCGACGATGGCCGCCAGCGCCAGAAGGAATGCCCCGGCGAGGACGAGCGTGCGGACATCCGGTCGCCCCATCACGGCAATCCCTTGGGCAGGCCGGGAAGGTCGGTCCAGAGGCGCTTCGGCGTCTCCTGCGCCTCGTCCTGCTGGTCCTGCTCGATCTGCGGGAAGTCGCGCACGAGGCGCATGGCGATGTCCAGATTGTACTTGGCGTCCCAGAAGTCCGGCGCACGCACAAGCGCCGCGCGATAGCCCGCCTTGGCGAGGCGCACCTGCGGCACGGCGGGGTCGATCTCCGTGCGCTCCAGAAACGAGATGGCGGTGGCGAGACGGGCATTGGCGAGATCGTAGAGTGTAGCCACCGCAAGCGGGCTGCGGTCTGCGGCGAGCCGATCCACGAGCGGCTGCGCCTCGTCCAGCCGGTCGCGGATCATGAGGAAGTGCGCGCGGGCCATGAGCAGCCGATCCGGCGCATCAAGTTCGACCGGCAGGTCTCGGCCGGCCGAGAGTCCCGCGATGGTGAAGTTGGCTTTGGCATGGAGGGCCATGCGGGTGCCCGCTATGGCCAACGCCGCCAGCGCCACTGTCATCACCGCGAGGGAGGCCAGTGCGGCAATGCGGCGGAGGCTGAGGATGTGCAGCTTCATGCTGCCCTCCGCGTGTCGATGCCGGGCAGGTCGGTGGCGGTACGCCGCCGGGCGCCGAGGCCGCGTTCGGCCAGGCGGGCGGCGAGGAGCAATGCGCACGTGGCGGCGGCAAGCCCATAGCAGAGCCGCGTGAGGTCGCGGCGCGGGATGCGCTCCAGATAGGGGATGGGTTGGCTCTCCTGCCGGTCAATCTCGGCGATGGCGTCGGCGACGGCCTGCGGGCTACCGGCCTCGAAGGCGCGATAGGGCACGCCGAGGCTGGCGAGGAAGAGATTGAGGTGGCGCTCCGGCATGGCCTGCGGCGTGTCCTCGCCGGGCACGCGCGGCTTGTCGAAGATGCCGGGCGAGCCAACGGTGCGCAGGAACAGCCAATAGAGCCGCGCCGGCGAGCGCTTCAGGGAATCGCGCAGCGCGGCCTGCACCCGTGGATCAATGACGGCGGCACCGTCCGACACCAGCAGAACGGCGCGCGAGCCGCCGGAAGCGGCTGATGCGTCGAAGCTGTCGAGAGCCAGGGCGAGGCCCCGCCCCACGTCGGTCAAGGCGAGGCCCGGCCGGTCGATGGCGGCCACGGCTGCGGCGACGGCCTCGTGATGGTCGGTCAGTGGCAGCACCGGAATGGGTGACGTGGAGAAGGCGGCGATGCCGATGCGATCCCGCGGGCGGCGACCCAGAAACTCCGTGAGCAGGCGCTTGGCGGCGGCGGATTTCGATTCCTCCCCGGCGCCCGGCGCGCGATCGGCAAAGGTGTTGTCCATGCTGGCCGAGCGGTCGATGAGCAACATCAGGTTGGCGCCGGAGCCGATGCGCTCGACCTCCCGCGCCTTCAGGTTCAGCCCGGCGAGGCCGAGAACGAGGGCGCCGATGGCGAAGGTGCCGGCGAGGCGTATTCCGAGGGAAACAGCGATCGAAAGTCCGTCGCGCGGCACCATCGCCACCGACGGCAGCGCGGCGCCGCGCAGGGGCAATGCGCCGAGCGGGAGCAAGGCGAGCGCGAGCAGGAACAGGAGCGCGGGATGATCCACATCGAGGCCGAGCATCAGGCCGCCTCCTTTCGCGTTCCCGGCCCCGTACCGCTCCGCCGCTCGACGGCGGAGAGCCTGCGGGCGAAATCGATCAGCGCTTCGGGCGGCAGCAAGGCCATGGCCGTCTCAGGCGCATCGCCGAAGAAGGCGATGCGGGAGGCCGTGAAGAAGCGGTCGATCGCCTCAGCCTCGCCCGCGAGCGCGGGTCGTAGCGCGAGGAAGCCCGGTACATCCTCGGCGAACAGCCGTTGTCCCGCGGCCTCGTCGAAGGCGCGGTGGAGGAGCTGGAGGGCGTCCTCATAGCCGAGCTGTGCGTCGAGGTCGGGAAGCCGCCGCATGTGGCGCAGGGCGGTCGCAAATGGCCGGCTTCGGCCGGCGAACGGGCCCCATCCCGAGGCTGCCGCGAAGACGAGGAGGCTTGCCGCGGCCACGGCCGCCGCAGCAGCGGCGAGTTGCGCATCCCCGGCGAGAGGATAGGGGCGGGGGCGGATATCCGGTTGCAGTGCCATGGGGTTGCCCCGCTGGCTGGCGACCAGTTCGCGCAAGGGTGAAGAGACGAAGGTCCAGGCCGGAATGGTCAGCGTCTGTCGCGCGTCGCCCTTGCGGGCGGCGAGGGGCACGGCGGGAATGTCGAGCGCGCGCGGCTCCAGAGGGGAATAGAAAGTCTGGTAGGTGAGGGTGAGGCGATAGCGCGGGGCGCCATCCGACGTGGTTTCCGGCTTTACGTCGAGGCGCTTCAGGTCGAGCCAGTAGGTGACGGGGCGGGGACGGGGCAGGGCGCTTTCGTCGAGCCGCCAGCCGGCATCGAGGGTCACGACCGCTTCCAGCGAGATGATGTCGCCGATGAGATAGCCGAAGGCGCGCGGTGCGTAGAGGTCCACCCCCGCCGCGTGGGCGGGCGCACCTGCCAGAAGCGCGCCGAAGAGCGCCAGGGCCGCCCTGCGACAGTGCCTAGCGGCTGGCAAGGAACGCGACCAGCGCATCGGCATCGAACCGGTTCACGAGGTGGAATGGCGCGTATCCGCGCGTGACGAAGCGGGCCTCCAGGGCGGCGATCCTTGCCCGCGCCGTCGCCTGCCACCTAGCCCTCAGCCCCGGACGCATGAACACCAGCCGCCGCCCGCCAGTCTCCGCATCGGCAACTTCCATCAGGCCCCAGGCCGGCACGTCGCCCTCGGTGCGGCTGTCGCGCACCAGCACCGGCACCACATCGTGCCGCCACAGGGCATCGAGGGTCAGGTCGAGATCGGCCTCGGGCATGAGGAAGTCGGAGACGAGGAAAACGAGGCAGCGGCGCCGCGGCAGGCGCTCGGCTACGGTGGCGAGGCCCCTCGTGCTCGTCCCGGATGGCGTCGCGTCCGAGATGGCGGCCGCCACCTGCGCGCCGAGCCCCCGGCGTCGCGTGGCGGGAATGAAGGCACCCTCCCGCAGGTCGCCACCGGCGCCGATGAGGGTGAATTCATCCCCCGTCGCGGCGGCTGAAGCTGCGAGTGTCGCGGCGAGGCGCGCGACCTCAGCGCCCGTGCCGTCGAAACCCATGGAGCCGGACAGATCGGTGAGCACCGCGACGGTCGTGGCGCGTCGTGGGGCGAAGGTGCGGACATGCACGCCTTCGAACGGGTCGCGCAGCGAGGCACGCAGGTCGATGCGGCGCGGGTCCGGCCGCGCCACCAGCGGCACGAGGGTGCGGAAGGTGCCGTCACCGCCATCGCCCTGGCCCGGATGCGCGCCGGGCCGCACCCCGCGCGGGCGCCACTTGAGGCGATAAGGCACGACGTTGCCGCCGTATTCCCCTTCGGGTTCTCCGGTCGTGATGCGGCTCATGGCGCGGGCACCGTGGCGAAGGCGGCGCGGCAGAGATCGGCGGAAATCTCCTCGCGCCGCATTTCATAGACCGGATCGAAGAAGATGCGGTGGGCCATCACCTCGGGAAAGACGGCGCGCAGATCCTCCGGAACGATGATGGCCCTCCCCTCCAGCCACGCACGGACGCGCGCGGCGCGGATGAGGTAGGACATGCCGCGCGGGCTGGCGCCGCCCTGAACTAGGCGATCCATCCGCACGCCGGGAAGGGCGATGCCGGCCTTGTCGGGGGTGCGGATCGCATCCCACAGCGCGATTGTGTAGGCGACGATGGCGTCGCTGGCGGGGATCGCGTTCTGGATCTCGCGGGAGACCTGATCGAGGCTCCGGTAGTCGATGATCGCCTCCGGCACCTCCGCGATCAGGAGGTCGGTGTCGTGGAAGCGCGGGTCGAACACCAGCGCGCGGCGGGCGGCGAAATCTTCCGGCGCTTTCACCTGCACTTCCATGAAGAAGCGATCACGGGCGGCGGCGGGCAGCTCGAAGGTCTCCTCCCGCTCCACGCGGTTGCGGTCGGCGAACACCTGAAGGAACGGGAAGACGTATTCGCGCCCGAACGCGGAGACGGTGCGCTCGGCCATCAGCCTGAGCAGCATGGCGTGGACCTGCGGCCGCGCGCGGTTGATCTCATTGAAGAAGAAGACGGAGAGCTCCGGCCCCCGGCGCAGGAGCGGGCCGGGATCGACCCGTGGGCGTCCGTCCTCGCCGACGCGGGCGTCATAGACGAGGTCGGCCGGCATGAGGTCGATGGTGCCTTCCACCCGCTCATAGGCGCCGCCGATGGCGCGGGCGAGTGCGCGCAGCAGCGTCGTCTTGCCGACGCCGACGTCGCCCTCCAGCAGCACATGGCCGCGGGCGAACACCGCGATGGTCAGGAGACGGATGACCCGCTCCTGGCCGAGCACGATGCGCCCGACCGCCCGTTCGAAATCGAGCGCGCGGTCGCGCCACTGGGCGAGCGCGCCGTCCGGATCGGCGATGGCGTGCATCAGATGTCCCCTTGGCCTTGCGGCAAGAAAGGCGCAGCCGACGGGAGCGGGGGATGTTGGTCCCGCGCGGAGGTCCCGAGCGGCCGCGCCAGTTGCCCACCATCCATCGGAGGATTGCCCGGCTTCGCGGAAAGGCTCAGCCTTGCTGGTGGGGGTCGGGAAAGGCCAAGTCAGTTGGACGGAATCTTGCTCACGTCGTAGACGAACTGGCCGGTCTTCTGAAAATACTCAACGCGCTTCTTGTTGCGCGCTTCCATCTGGGTGATGGATTCGCCCTGCTTCGCCAGCTCCGCCGGGTTGTGCTTGGGGTCGTATTTGCTGCCGGCGACCTTGTCGGGATAGCCGGGCTTCGGCTCCCAGCAATTGCCGGGCGCCTTGCAATTGGTGCCGTCATAGGCAGCGGCACCGCTGGCAGCGAGGGCCGAGACCGCGAACGCGGCAGCGGCGGCGAGCATGGGCATGCGAACCTTATGCTTCATCTGTTGTCCTCCCTTCTCACTTGCTCCCGGCCGCGCTCGCGGCCGTCGCCTTGCACACCGGTGCCTTGTCGAGATCCGGCGTTTGATCTTCCTTTTCGTTGAAGCGCTTGAAGGCCGCGCGCTGGGCCGGGGTCAGCCACACCGCGTCGTTGGGATCGTCCTTGTAGAAGTGGCGCACCCAGGCCATCACCAGCAGCATCTCGTCGAGATTGAGCGCGCCGTACATGGGCCCCATCTGCCCCTGCGCGCCGCCGAAGATGGTCTCGAACAGGCCCTGATCGGTCATGTTCTTCGGGTAGGTCCAGTAGCTGTCGTTGAGGCCAGGGCCGATCTTGCCCTCGCCGTAATGACCGTGGCAGCCGGAGCACATGGAGAGGAACAGGTCCTTGCCCTTGGGCAGGCAGGTGGGATTCTCCACGTAGACGTTCACGCCGGTGGCGAGGAACTTCTTCACCGCTTCGGTATCGCGGCCCTCCGCAGGAGCGTCCGACAGGTCCAGTGGCTGGCCGGTCACCGTATTGGTGAAGTTGAGCGTCGCCTGCGCGGCAAGGGCGAAGCCGGACACGAACGCGACGGCGAGGAGGGCCTTGACGCCCCGCGACAGAAAACGGCTGTGCATTGGACCTTCCAGAAAAGTTCCGATGGAAATGACGACTTTGGGCCGGATCAGGAATTGGGCTTGAGCAGGGGGATGCCCTCGTCCGCCAGGATCTCGTCGATCTGCGGCCGCGCCTTCACCAGCGCCGCGTCGATCTCTGCGAGAAGCGCGGTGTCGCCAAGGCGAACGGCGACCGACTGGTCGTAGTGGAGGGGCATCTCAGTGCCGTCGAACTTGGTGACGGAGTTGCCGGCAAGGCTCATGCGCAGCGGCACCTGTGAGGACTTCACATAGCGCGCCACTTCCGGCGCGAAGGCGAAGGCGATGTCGGCCTCGCCGTTGGCGACCTCGGAGACGACGCGCTCGCCGGGCACCTGCACATACTGGTTTCGCGGCGAGCGGAAGTTCACCAGGCTGTAGAGGTACGCGGCATTGTCCTCATACTTGCCGAGGCGCTTCAGCACGGTCTCGCCCGGCGAGTAGAAGCGGACGACGAAGCGGTTGAGCGCCTTGACCTGCGGGTCGTTCCAGTCGGTGGCGGTGATGTTGCGGTCGGCCTTCGTCACCAGCACGTAGGACGTGCGGTAATAGGGCTTGGAGCTGAGCACCCGCGCGTCGCCGGTGTCGACGCCCATCACCACGTCGCAGAGCTTCGCGTCGAGCTGGTCGCGCACCTGGTAGATGGCGGGCTTGGAAGTCCATACGAAGACGGCCTTGCGGCCCATGGCCTGCGCCAGCACCCCGGCGATGCGGTTCTCGAAGCCCTTGCCGTCCTTCTGCGAGAACGGGGCTTCCACCTCGGAGGCGCAGACGCGCAGGATCGAGGGATCGGGAGGAGTCGCGGCCTGGGCCGGCGCGGTCGAGCCGCCGGCGGCTGTCTGCGGCGACATCTTGCCGGATTCCGCCGTCTGGGCGAGCGCTGGCGCGGCGAAGAGGGCCAGTGTCCCGGCGACAAGGGCTCCGGCGACGAAATGGCTGGTGGCGGACGTCGCGGCGTGGCGCGCGGTGGTGCTCGCGGAACAGGTCATCGGTTCGGCCTCCGTCTGGCTTGCGTCCGGTCGCGCCGTCGTTCGGCAGGCGATCAGGGTGGCGATGGATGCGCTTGTGGCGAAAGAAGAAACCGGCCGCCGCCGAGGTGACGGCGGCCGGCAAGGGGCGGTTGTCGGAGGTCAGCCGCCGGAAGCGTATTCACCCACCTTCGGGTCGTCGTAGGGGCCCTTGCCGTCGAGCGAGAACACCATCACGCCGCCACCCATCTGGGTGTAATTCTGCAACTGCTTGAACGCGCCCACGGAGCCGAGGCCGGCGGTGGGATCGTTAAGGTCGAACACCAAGCCCACACCCGGCCAGCCGCCGACGCCGTAATAGATGGCGACGTACTGCACGCCCTTGTGGGTGTAGGTCATGGGATGGCCGATGACGCCCGACGGCAGCTTGAACTTCCACAGAAGTTCGCCGGTGTCGCTGTCACGGGCCTTGATGAAGCCGTCCAGTGTTCCGTAGAACATCACGCCGCCGGCGGTGGCGAGCGTGCCGCCCCAGGCCGCGAAGCGCTCCATCACCTCCCACTTGTACTTGTTGTTGATGGCGTCGTAGGCCTTCACTTGGCCGAGACCTTCATAGGTCTGCTTGTTGCCCTTCGGGCCGGGATACATCCACAGCGTGGCGCCGACGAAGAACTGACCCGCGCGGTAGGGAAGCATGAAGGGCTCCCAGTCCATGCAGATGTGGTTGATGCCCATGAAGAAGGACTGCCGCTCCGGGTCGTAGCTGTCGTGACCCTGGTTGTGGTAGCCCATCGCCGAGGGGCAGATGTCGCGGCCCTTGTGGTCCATGCGCGTCGCGTATTCCGGATCGCGCTGGGGCAGGCCGGTCTTCAGGTCCACCTGCTTCACCCAGTTCACCGTGTCGTCGATCTTGTCGGCGGACACGAGCGAGCCGTCGGTGCGGTCGAGGGTGTAGACGATGCCGTTGCGGTCCGGATGCGTCAGGAGCTTGCGCATCTTGCCGGCCTTGTCCTTCTGCTCGGAGAGCATCATGACGTTGACGCCGGCATAGTCCCACTCGTCGTGGGGGGTCTTCTGGTAGCCGAAGTGCGCTTCACCGGTGTCGATGTCGCGGCCCCAGATGGTCATGGTCCACTTGTTGTCGCCGGGACGCATGGTCTCGTTCCACGGCGCGGGGTTGCCGGAGCCGTAGTAGATCATGTTCGTGCCGGGATCGAAGGCGTACCAGCCCCAGTTGGTCCCGCCGCCGATCTTCCAGGCGTCGCCTTCCCAGGTGCCGGTGCCGAGGCCCTTCTGGCCGTACTGGGGATTGGCCTTGTTGAAGTCGTCGGCGAGCTTCACCTGCTCGTCCGGGCCGGTGGCATAGGCCCGCCACTTCTGCGCGCCGGTCTTCACGTCATAGGCGGTGACGTAGCCGCGCACGCCGAGCTCGGCGCCCGAGGAGCCCACCAGCACCGTGTCCTTCACCACATAGGGGGCGATGGTGAGGGTGGAACCGACCTTGATGTCGGAATTCTCCAGCTTCCAGAACTCCGCGCCGGTCTCGGCATTGAGCGCCACGATGTGGCCGTCGAGCTGGGTCTTGAGGATGAGCGCCGGGGTCTTGCCGTCGCCTGGCCAGTAGGCGAGGCCGCGGTTCACCACGTCGCAGCAGGCGACCGCGCGGGCGGTGGGGTTCTGCTTCGGCTTGTGCTGCCACAGGATGTGGCCGGGATCATCCAGGCCCACCGCGAACGTCGTGTTCGGGTAAGGCGAGTGGATGTACATCACATTGTTGACGACGAGCGGGGTGCCCTCGTGGCCGGACAGCACGCCGGTCGAGAAAGACCAGGCCGGGCGAAGCTGTTTCACGTTCGCCTTGTTGATCTGTTTCTGCGGGCTGTAGTTGTTGGCGTCGTAGTTCTTGCCGGTCATCGGCCAGTTGTCGTCGCTCTTGGCGAGTTCGACGAGCTTGTCGTTGGCGAGCGCCTGCGAACTAACGGCCGCGGAACCCGCCGCCAGGGCGAGGGTCACGGCACAGAGGGAGACGGAAGAAAACAATCTCGTCATTTGGCGTTTTCCTTGGGTGGTTCCTCACTCGGTTGGACTTGTCCCTCCCGCACCCGTGCATGCCCCACGCGGCCAGATGGCAGCAGGAGCAGCACGGGAGCCGAAGCTTCCCCCCCGCTTGCGCAGATGGTCCGCACCTCCGCCCCATGGCCGGGACGCAGGAGATCGCACCTCGCGGGAAGCAGAGCTGGTGATGGCCAGGGTGGCGGTCGTCCTCCGATTGCGACCTGAGACCCGTTCTTCTTTTTCTTATTGAATTCTTATGTTTCGTTATCTTGTGTGGCACCAGTTGAAGCGGTATCCGCACCTTTGTCTGCCGATCATTCGGCAATTCATTGTGGGAACACTTGGCAAAGACGGTTGCCGGACTTCCATAAGTGTCTGATAAGTATGTTGTTTGCCGACCGATGCCGCAGCGTTCCAAGCCCCGTCCGGGTTCGTTTATTTGTGCTGTTGTCGGAGGTGTTGTGCTTTATATCATTCGTGTTTTCGCCAAGATGGAATCTGAATGCCTCTTGTTCTGAGAAAATATTCAGAGATCGACGCGGCCTACGCAGATGGCCGGGCGATAAAGATGTCAGCGGAGACGGCAGATTACGTGGGAGAGACTGCTTTGCCGATGCGCCTTGGCCGTGCTTCCCATCGGCTGTCCATCGCCCGGCTCTTCGCAGTGTGCCTTCTGGCAACGGCGGGCACGCTGGTGCTGGCGTCGTGTGGCGAGGAGGAGGAGCGTCGGCCGGTTGCCTCCAGTGCGGCTTCGGCGCCGGAGGCCGCGCCACCGCCCGGGGCCGGCAGCGCCGCCAAAGGAGTCGTCCCGCGAGGCGGTGCGGCGCGCGAGTGGCTGGATGTCGGCGATAATACTCCGCCCGAGGTCTTTCTCGCCACGCGGTCCGCGCCGGCCGGAGCGCCCGCGTCGGCCGAGGCCGTGGCGGAGATTGCGACGCTCTTGAGCGAGGCCGACACCGTGTTCGACGAGAACCGCCGCATGCTCGCCAACCGGACGCTCCAGCTGGAGCGGATGCTGGGCGAAATTTCCGTGGTCGAAAGCCCGCAGGCGCTGCTCGGGGGCTTCATCACCGTCGGTCGCGCGGTCCGGCGGATCGGCTATAGTGATTTGTGCCAGCACTATTTCAATCTGCGGGCCGCCGGGGCGAGCCGCGAGGACGCCCTCGCCGCGCTTGCCGCGCCGGCGGCCGAATGGAGGAACCCATGAGCGTCCACCCCGCCACGCGCGCCTCGTTGCCGCGGGGCATCGCGGGCGCGAAAGACGAGGCGGGACAGGCGAGCACAGCGGAGGCGTCGGTGCGCCGCGTGTCGCTGCGCACCCGCGTGCTCGGCGCCGTTCTCGCCATCAATTTGGTCGCCGCTGTGGTTGCGGGCGCCGTGGTGGTGGTGAATGCGCGCGTCGCGGCCGGGCGCGAGATGGTGGCCTCCATCGAGATGGCCGAGAACATGGTCCGCGAGGTGGCCGAGCGTGTGGCCACGGAACAGGGAACGACCCTCGCCGCGGCCTTTCCGTCCCACCTGCGCCACCTGCGCCATGTGCGCATCTCCCTCGAGGGGCCGGACGGGCACCCGGCCGTATTGCCCGCCGACGGTGCGCCGGCAAACAGCGAGGCGGCACCCTCCTGGTTCGCCCGGCTCATCGGCGTGTCACAGGTCACGCGCCGGATCGATGTGGTGGCCGACGGGCGTCTCATCGGCCGGGTGCGGATCGAGGGCGTTCCCGATGACGAGGTGGCGGAGGTCTGGGACGACGTATTCGATTTCGCCAGCGTCGCCCTCGCGGTGAACTTCGCCATCCTTTCTGCCCTGTTCGTCGCCTTGGGACAGGTGCGACGGGATCTCTCGCGCTTCCGCGGCGCTCTGGACGAGCTGGAGCACAACGAGTTCGCCTGCCGCGTCGAGCCGCCCCGCACCCGCGAGCTCGCCGAGGTGGCGGAGCGCTTCAACGCCTTCGCCGAAACCCTCGGCGCGGCGCGGGAGGAGAATGCCCACCTCTATGCCCGCCTGGTGAGCCTGCAGGAGGACGAGCGGCGCCAGATCGCCGGTGATCTGCATGACGAGCTGGGGCCGCTCATGTTCGGCCTGAAGGCCAGCGCCGATTCGCTCGCCCGCCTCGCGGCCACCGCTCCTGCGGAGAATGCCGAGCGCATGGTGGCGCGGGCGAAGAGCCTGATCGAAATCGTCGAGCGGATGCAGGTCGCCAACCGCCGCCTGCTCACCCGCATCCGCCCCGCCGCGCTCGACCACGTGCCGCTGAAGGACGTGCTTTCCAGCCTCGTCGCCGATTTCCGCCAGCACGATCCCGAGCGGCGATTCGCACTAGAGACCGGGGTGCTCGCCGATCACTACGAGCCGTCTTTCGACGCGACCGTCTATCGCTGCGCGCAGGAGGGTGTGACCAACGCGCTCAAGCACGGCAATGCCCGATCCGTGCGCATCATCGTCGGCGAGGAGGGGCGACGCGGCGCAGGGGGGATGCTGCGCCTTGTCGTCGCGGACGACGGGAAGGGGCCACCGGCCATTCCATCGATGGGCCACGGCCTCTCGGGCATGAAGGAGCGGGTGCGCGCGCTGGGCGGCATCTGTCGACTGGAGCGGGGTAGCGAAAGAGGGGCGCGCCTTTTTGTGGAGCTTCCCATCTCGTTGGGGCATTCTGCCTCTGCCTCTGCGTCTTCGGCCTCCGCCGAGGGCAGGCGCGTGCGTTCAGGGCCAGGGCATTCGGTATGACCAGCGTTCTCCTCATCGACGACCACCCCATCGTGCTGCAGGGCTGCCGGCACTTGCTGGAGGACGCGGGCATCAGCGACCTGATGGAGGCGCAGACGGCGCTGGCCGGCTACCGCCTGTTCCGGCGCAAGCGGCCGGACGTGGTGATCGTGGATCTCGCGCTCAACGGCAGCGGCCTCGCCGGCCTTGCTCTGGTGCGGCGGCTCAGGGCGCAGGCGGCGCGCATGCCCATCCTGGTCTTCTCCATGCACGCCGACCCGGTGATCGCCAGCCGCGCGCTGGAGGCCGGCGCGACCGGCTATCTCCTGAAGGACACCTCGCCCGACGACCTCCTCGAAGCTTTCGAAAAGGTGCGGCGGGGCCAGCCCTACATCAGCCACGACCTGGCGCTGGAAGTGGCCCTGCTCGGCACACGCGGGCGCAGCGGCGTGATGGCCGATCTCACCCCGCGCGAGCTGCAGGCACTGGCGCTGCTTGCCGAGGGCAAGGCCTATGGCCAGATCGCCGACGAACTGGGCGTCAGCTACAAGACGGTGGCCAATACCTGCTCCCAGCTCAAGGCCAAGCTCGGGGCAACGAATCTGGCCGAGCTGATTCACCGCGCCATCCAGTACGTGGCCGGCGCCCCGACCGGACGGGCGAAGAACTAGGCTTGCCTTCCCGGCGAGTCTGAGCTTCACAACTTCGGACGCCGTCTGCGGACATTGCGGTAGCCGCTCTCAGCCAACAGAGTGAACGCGACACCCGAAAGCCATTCACAGATGGCGTGCCTAGCCGCCGAAGGCGTGAGCGCTCCAGATCGCACTTCGTCCACAAGCCATTGAGATTTGGTGGCCCGGCAGGACGGACACAAGCCTAAAAAACATCCGTAAAATCAATGTTATGAAAATCAACCTGATCGCAGAATACCGCCCATTATGCCGTCACGGCTTTCTCGTTGGATCGCGCTCGTCGAGTTCGGTGATGAAGTCGCCCCATGCGTCGGTCGCGGCGAAGGCCTCTTGGCTGACGATGGCAACCGATTGAAGAGCCGCCGCAATGGCCCGCACCAATGCCGCGTCTGGCATGTCACGCGCGGCCTGTTGAGCCTTCTCCAGTGATTTTTTTGCACCGTCCACTTCTTCAAGAAGGATGTCATATAGGTCGCGACGCGAGGCCCGGGCCAAGCGAACGCCGTGCCCTTTAGCTAGGTCGCTGGATATCAGCTCAACCCCTGCATCTTGAAGAGCGGCCGCGATTTTGCGCAGCACTTCCTCGCCCGCACTGAATTGGCCATGACCGGGTTCCTGCCGCCTTATGGTCGCGACGGACACCCCTGCGCGCGCGGCAAGATCCTCCTGCGACCACCCCAGCAACGCCCGGGCGGCCCTGACCTGTGCCTTTTCCATGATATTTTTCCTCTCTTCGATATCTGATCCATTGACTATCTGAAAGAGATACGCATGATGTCAAATATCACGGAATAACACGAGTTAACAGCAATGAACACGGGCTCCACCGGAGTGCCCCCGGCTACCCGCATTCTGCGAAAGCCTGAGGTTCTGAACATTCTCGGCGTCTCGCACATGTGGCTTGAACGAGCATGGCGTGCCGGCAAATTTCCAAAGCCCGTGCACATCTCGCCGCGATGCGTCGGCTGGTTGTCCGGTGAGGTCGACGACTGGCTAAGGGCTCGCGCTGCTGAGCGGGACGGCCCCCCGGGCTCTGCCAGCCATCTCGACGACATCGGCTTCGACAGTTGAACCGCTATCCCGAACGGCAAAGGAGTGGCTCTCATGTCCAAAATCGGAATGGTCTTGGCGCTTACAGAGCAACAGTGTGCGACGATCATTAAGGCGTTCAAGAAGGAGCGCGGCGAGTTGCCGCTCGCTGCGGCATTGATGCTCTTCGCCGATGACTCCTCTCTGCGCACCGATGCTGCAGCTGGTTGCATCAAGGTGTACCGGAATTCCGACGGAACCGTAGAGGCGGTGCTCTTGAAGGAGCATGACTATGCGCCCGTTCCCTTCCCGGAATTTCTACGCTCCCCGAAGGCCGATAACCCATCGTCCGACGTAGATATTCAGCTGCAGCCCAACAGCCACAGCAATCGTGTCGTTCAGCTGTGCCACAAGCTTCGCGAAGCTGACCAGACTGCGATCCGCCACGACGCAGATGATATGAGCGAGAGCTCGGAGGCCGCGAGGCGGGCAGCTCGCCGCATTCTTGAGGAGCTGGGGGAGGTGCAGTCGGCGAGCTGTCACGATGCGCTCGCGGCGGTGCATTTCGTTCGCATGTACTTCATGAAGGATCTCGTCGGGGCGGAGTTCGGGTATGAAGAGCGCGCGGTCGTCAACCAGCTCGACGGGCTCACCCAATACCTCAGCGGCAACATGTCCTGAGTCCATCCAGGCGACCCGGAGCATCGCGTTCGATTTGATCGGCGCTGCTGCGATCGCCCATTTCGTCGGCGGTTCGGCCTGGAAAATCCGCCAATTGCACCAGGCCGGAAAGATCCCGGTCGTTCGTCTCGGCAAGAATGGGCCGCTCATGGCTCGAAGGGCCACGCTGCTGAGGTGGATCGAGGAAGAGGAACAGAGGGCCTGCGCGAACGCGGAGCCTTGACGGCGGCCGGGTGAAATAGGAGCGGCAACCGTGCCGCTCGCCCCCGCCACATCTTCAACGGACAAACGGAAGCTTTTCTGGTCCCATCCGTCAGCGACACCCCGCCTCGTCGGCTTGCGCGTTTTGGTTGAGGCTTTCGTATGCCGATGCCAAAATGTCACTGTCTAAGCTAAGCGAAAATCGGTGAGTCGCAGAATGCAAACATTTAACAAAAGCGCTATCCATCCGCTAAGTTGGACAACAACCAGAATTAGGGTTTTCCGCAACCATATAGAATTAGGCAGCGGATCCGGATTTTATGTTAATTTTGCAAAACAATATTACCTGGTAACAAACTGGCACGTGCTGAGCGGGAGACATGCAGTCACCGAAGCATGTCTTGAACGTAGCGGAGCTATACCAAATCGCATTGAGTTTCACGTTCCAGTGTCGGAAAGATTTGGGGAGGCCGTGGGTGTTGTCGAGAGAATTTCTTTGAGGAGCGCTGAGGTTGATTTGCAAGATAGTTCCGACGCCCCAGTGTGGATCGATTCGAGGGACACCGGACCATTCGATGATTTCGCGATCATCCCTGTCGAGCGGATACAGTCCATAAAATTAGGGGATGGCGAAAATATAACATCAATCAGCGCCGGAAATGTAATGCACGTGATCGATGGTGATCCGCCTGAACCACGAGCATTGTTTACAAATTTCAATCCAACGATAGGTTCTGATGTATTTGTACTTGGGTACCCTCACGGCCTAGAGCTTACCGGTATCCTCCCAATTTGGAAAAGAGCCTCCATTGTTACTGAGCCATTGTGTCCTGTGAGAGTAAATGGTGTCGATATTGATAATTTATTTTATGTTGATGGAAGCACAAGGCGCGGAATGTCAGGGTCACCTGTTTTGTATATTCCACGACAAAATGAAGTAATAAGGACAGACGATGGACACGTGATAAATTATACATCTAGAGATCCTATTTTAGTAGGAGTTTACGCAGGGAGAGATGGCGTAACAAACGACGAGTATGAACTCTCTCTAGGGCGTGTCTGGAAAACTCTCGGCATTCAGAATTTGATCATGCGATACCTGTCTCGTTCGTCATCTGAATACTCTCCTCTGGAATGAAGCCCGCGCGGCACGTCGCCGCCGAGCTTGATTGTCGTCTGGATGCCCGTGTTGCTTGTCGCCGACGCGGCGCCCGTGAGCGCCCGCGAGACGAACGACAGACCAACCGCAAGGCCGATGTTGATGAGGGTTCCGGCGATGGCCGGGAGGCCAACCGCGGCGGCAATCGCCACTCCGATAAAGGGCATCCGAGCACACCAATGCGGCCGGCCCCGGCCATCCTTCTGGACGACCGAGGCCGGCTATGAGACAAACGGTGTGCTCGTGGCGAGTGCTCTTGCTATCTCCTGATGCGCATTGAGCGCCCTTGCTGCATTCATCGGGGCCGCTCTGAAGCTTGCCGGCTGAAGCGGCCCCGATGCTCCTCTCTCATCCCACTCGAAACGCCCTGACCAGCCGCTCGCGAGGCACGATGGTCATTCCCGCCGGCGCCATGCCGGCGAGCTCGGTGCCCAGCACCACCACGCCGGCCTCGGCGCCGTGCTCCAGCACCACGCCCACGTCGCCGCGGCGCGCCAGCGCGGGAGGCGTCTCCTTCAGCACGGCGGTCGCTAGACAGGTGGATTCGGCTGTGCGACGATTCGGTGTCCTAAAACTTGGTCGTGGACGGACACGCCGTTGCCCACGGCGTCTGCGGTAAGTGCACTTCGGGGCCGCTCGGCCGCCTCCAAGCAAAGAGCGGCCCCACCCCCTCGATCAGATTAGGCGGCATCTGCCTCACGTCGGGACAGGATCGCAGCGCAACTTCACCCTCTGACGACGATCCCGCATCGCGGAAATCATCCGTTCATGGTGACGCCCGTAGTAGGCCTTCCAGTGGCAGGAGCGGCTGCAGTAAAGCGCCCTCGCATTCTTCTCACCACCGATTGGCGTTCCGCATAGGCACACCCTCCCGTGCCGTCTCTCAACGATGCGAGCGCGGCGCAGATTTTCCCGATGTTGCTGACCGCATGCCTCAGAACAGAACTTGGCACGCATGTTCCGGTCATCGCCGATAGGTCCGCCGCACGCGGCACAGAGGCGACCCTGCCGCTCCTTTAGACGCTGCGAGCTTTTGGCAAGATAGTTGGCACGTGCCCGCGCATTGGTGGTGTTGCGATGCACTTCGGTTCGGCGCCGGTGGCTCGCTTTTCTCGAACACCTTCGTGAGCAATAAAGGGTGCCCACGGGGCGGCCCTGATCGATCTCCTCGCCGCAGGTGGCGCAATGCCGAACGCCGCGAGCCTCTCGACGAGCCTGCTTCTCCATCTCGCGAAATTCCCGCGCGTAGCAGGCCGACGAGCAATATCGTCGATGCGGATGCCGCTCGTCAGGCAAGGGCGCTCCACAGCCAGGACAAACATCGCCACGGAGATCATCAAGGCTTTGCATCTTCAAACTCTCGCGCCGCCCGCTGCTCAGATTCCAAGTAATGCGCGTAAATGCGGTGCTGCCAGCGCCAGGCGCAATTCTTGCTACAGTATTTGAACTTGTCTTCTGGCAGGCGTGATCCGCAGTTTACGCAGAACCATCGCTGTCCTCTCGAATAGCCATCCTGCGTATGTTCCGGCTGACCTTCCTTCCATGAGGGCCGATGGGATCCAATCCGATTTAAAGCGCTCAGAAGCACGGCTTCTGCAACTGCGTCTGCATCCGGCCATCCCCAGCCCCGAAGGCATAGGCGGGAGCGGACGTGAGCTCGTAGCGCCCCTTCTAAGGCGAAGGGGGTGGGATCTGCGCGTTTTAGGATCGGAGCGAGCGCAGCCACATAACGCGATACGGTGCCCGCCGAGAGGTGAAAGTCGCCCCGGCCCACCGCATTCGTCGGGCGCGAACTGCCCGCAAGTCGAACGGCGCGGTAGGACACTAGACCCCCTTGATGCGCGCTGCCCGCGCCTCGCGGACGACGTTCACCACGTCGATGCGAGCCAATTTCCACCAAGCCTTGATCGTGGAGAGCGTCAGCTGCTGAAGCTGTTCCGGTGACGCGCCGCCACCTCCAGAGGCGTCAATGTTGAAGGTGGGCGAGAAGCTTGCTGTCACTGGCGACGAGACCATGGCGCCCGTCCCAGCCCCTGCGGCCGCCAGGCTTGGCATCCGGCCGGCGTTGATGCCCTCCAAGAGGCTCCGGTACTTCCTGGTAGACGCTGCGTTCACGACGAACTCGCCGTTGCTGAGCTTGGCCCGGATGCTGTCTGAGGTTGCCGTTCCCCGCCCGCTGATGAAACCGCCGGACGCGGCCTTGACGTACCCACCCTCGGCGAAGCCGGCGCCCTTGAAGAGAGACCCGATCAGCCCACCGCCGCCCGTCCCAAGCGGCCCCTCGCCGAGGAGCGCCGCCTTCAGGATCAGCTCAGCGAGCAGCTTCAGGCTGTCCTTCAGCACGTCGTTCCAATTTTTCGTGCCGTCCACCAGCCCCATGATGGAGTTCTGGGCGAGGCTGCCAAGCTCGCTCTGAAGCTCCTTCATCCGCTGCTGCGACGCCTTGGTTTTCTCAATGCTGACGCTCACCTCGGCATACCGCGCCGCAAGCTGGCGAAGCTGTTCGAGTTGCTGCGGCGTCAGCTGAATGTGGTGCTCGGCCGCCGTGTTGATGGCGTCCATCATGAATTTGTATTCGGCGGCCGCCTGGGTGGTCATGCCGAGCTGCGCCTGTTCCTGCTGAAGGTCGCGCAGGCGCTGGGCAGAGGCTTTCTCGATATCCTTGTAGCCGAACCCGATGGACGGATCCGGCATCGCGGCCGGCGCCGAGGTCGGCGCGCTCGCCATCTTCGCCTTCAGCTGATCGAGCCGCGCCTGCGCCTCCTCAACGGCCTTGATGTACTGCTGCAGGGCGGCCGTCATCTGCGCGGTGTCGGTGGTCGGCATCTTGGCGCCGTACTTCCCGGCCCATCCGCCCACGTTCTGGTTTGCCGCAACGGCCTTCGCATATTCGAGCTCCGCCCGGGCGTCGGCGAGCGCCTTCTCCGCATTCTCTACATGCTGATCGCCGAGGGCCTTCAGTGCCGCCTCGGCGCCGGGGACGCGCGCCTTGACCTCGGAAATTGCCTTGTCCAGCTGGCCCATTGCGTCGCGGTGAGCCTCGGTCGCCACCTTGGCCTTGTCCTGCCGCATCGCCAGCGCGGCGAACGTGCCGACCAGCGCGGTGATCGCGATGCCCCACGGCCCTCCCACCAGCCGGAGCGCCGCCGCCAGGCCTGCGCTTGCGAGCGTCGCCACCCGCTGCGCGGCCGCTACCGAGAGGATGGTGGCATTCAGCGCGGTCATCTGGACGCCGGCGGTGACAGCCGCGGCCGCTGCTGCACTGATAGAGGCGACGACCGGACCGAGCGTCGCGCCGGCCGCGAGCGCGCCGAAGGCGGCGGCGATGCCGATGATCTCCGTCTTGTATTCCCGCAGGGCAGCCGCGCCCTCGATGACGCCGCTTTTCAGCGCCACCTCGATCCGGAGTGACAGCTTGTCGAATTCCTGCGTCACCCGCTGCGCTTCGGCCGCCACATCGCGCGAAAGGATCACGCCGAGGTCGCGGGCCTCCTGACGTGCCCGGCTGATCGAGCCGACGCCCTGATCCATGAACTTGACGAACTGTTCGCCGCCGGTGCCGCCGAAAACCTCATCAGCGATCCGGATCTGCCCGGCCTTCGAAAAGCGCTTCATCTTGTCGATGATCTCTTCGAAGAGGGCCGCGGGATCCTCCAGCTTCTTTTTGAGGTCGGCCGCGCTGTAGCCGAGCCGCTTGAACGCTTCCTCACTCGATCCGGCGCCGGTGCGGATGAATTCGTCGGCCCTGAGCTGCATCTCCTTCAGGCCGTCCGTCAGGGCGTCGACGCCAACGCGGCCTTGCTCGGCGGCGTATTTCAGCTCTTGGAACGGCTCGAACGCCACGCCAGCCTTTTTGGCCTCGGCCGCCAGGTCCGCCACCGAGGAAGCCGCCGTCTTCAGCGTGGTGATGGCTCCGGCAATGCCGCCGCCGGCGAGAATGCCCGCGCCGCCGAGGGTGCCGAACACCGAGGCAATGGACGCGCCGGCGCCCGAGAATGCCGCCTTGAGGTTCTCGGCCGAGGCCTCGGCGCGGCGCTCGATCGCCGTGAACCGGGTGTTGGCGGTCTTCTGCGCCTTCTCGAAATTCTTCTCGAAATCCCGGATGCGGGCCTCAAGGGCAACAACAAGCCGTTCGTCTTCGCTAGCCATTGAGAAACTCCATCAAGCTCGCCACCGCCGCCGGATCTTCGAACATGCTGGCGCCGGCGGACCCGGCCGCCGCCCGCGCCACGGCCATCGCGCAGGCAACGGCACCGTCGATGCGGTCCCGGCTCTTGCCCTTGTGAAACATGCGGTTCCCGGCCGGGTCGGTGTGGATCGCGATGTTCTCGAAATTCCAGCGCAGCACCGGGTGGGCGCCGTGGATGAAGCGCCGGCCGACGATTGCGCGCTCGAGCTCCTTCACCGCCGGCGCCATGGTGACCCAGCCTTGCCGCATCTCCACCGCGGGTAATCCCTCCTCCAGCAGGGTGTTCAGGGTGTTGCGCGCGAGGTGCGGGTCAAAGGCGATTTCCTGCACACGGAAACGGGCGCAGAGGTCGCGGATGACATTTTCCACATGGCGGAAGTCCACCACGTTGCCGGCGGTGGGATTGATGAAGCCGCCATCCGCCCAAGCGGGGTAGGGCACTCCGTCCCGCTCCGCCCGGGCGCGCAGGTTGTCGGCTGGGCAGAAGTACCAGGGGTGAACGATGTAGCCGTCTTCACCATCACGCCAAGCCGCAACAATGCACGTGAGGTCGCCGTTCGACGATAGGTCGACGCCGAGCCAGCAAGGTTCGCCCTCCAAGGCGGCGAGGTCCACCGGCGCGGCGCCCTCGTCATAGATGCCCATGTCCACGAACGGGTCGGAGGAGTGATCTAGCCAGACGTTGAGGTTGAGCTGGCGGAAGGCCTCTCGATCGCCAGGCCGGCGTTCGCCCTCGCGCGCCAGCTGGCGGAGGCCTTCAAGATCCGGATAGCCGTGGGCGAGGCCGGGATTGACCCGGTGCCACACCGATTCGTCCCGCCAGTCCTCGCCCTTTTCCGCCTCGAACAGGATGGGCAGGATCGAAGGGTCATCCACCTCGCCCCGCGCCACCTTTCGGGCATCCTCCACGATGTCGTGCGCGATGTTCTCCTGTCCCCGGCCCGCCGTGGTGGCGACGATCAGGAGGGAGCCGGGCGTCTTCACAAGGCCAGAGCGGAGCACATCCCACAGGTCGCGCTTCTTCCAGGCGTGTAGTTCGTCGGCAAGCACAAAGGCCGGTGTGCGGCCGTGCTGCGTGCCGGCGTCGCAGCTGATTGCCTCGTAGAAGCTGCCGCGTTTCGTGTTAACGAGGCGGTTCTTGTAGTCCTGCGGCGCCGTCACGTCATCGATAGGCGGCGTCTGCCGAATGATGCCCAGCGCTTCGGCGAAGGCGAGACGCGCCTGCTTCCGGTCCGACGCCGCGCTGAGCACCTCGCCGCTGTCCACTCGCTCCGGGCCGAATGTGTGGAGCAGCGCCAGCGCGGCGGCGAGAGAGGTTTTCCGGTTCCCGCGCGGAAGCAGCAGCACCACTGTCTTCACGACGCGGGAGCCATCCGGATGCCGCGGGCCGTAGATCCGGCGGACGATACGCTCCTGCCAGGGATCGAGCTGGAAGCGCTTCCCGCGCGCCGTGCTCTTGGGGTGACAGAGACGACGCAGCCAGTCCGCCGCCCGCTTCCCGAAGCCGAGCGGGTCGGGGATGGGGGAGCCGTCAAAGATCCAGGCCGGATGTGTTTTCGGGATCATCGTCGCTCCTGAGGCCCGGCCGGCTCCGGCTCATGGGGGTGAGGCCAAGTTCGCCGCCAAGCTGGCGCACCTGCGTCATGCCGTCGTGGCGGATGCCCACCGCCGGGTGACGCTTGGGCCCTTGGGGCCCGGAGAAGGTGAGACCTTCGCGCGCGAGTATCTGTGTCGCCTCCTGCACCTGCGCGACCGCCGCGCAATATGCCGCGAGCGTCGGGAGGTCGGCTGCCGTGAGGGTGCGCCGCTCTTCCATCAGGATCCGGCACGCCCGCCGCCACTCCCCCTTCGCGATCGTGGACAGCCAGGCGGGCGCGGGCGGCGCGCGGTTCAGGGCAGGGGTTCCCGGCGAGACGGTGGCGGGCCTGCGTCCCCTCATTGGACGGCCCTCGCCACGGTGCGGATCTCGAGCCCTTTCCGGCGCCCGATCTCCTTCACCTCCTGAATGTCGTGCGCGATGCCGTCGTAGAGCACGCGGTCACGCACGGTCACGCCGTCCAGGAAGCGCGTGCGGAAGATCACCGCGGCGTCGCCCTGGAGCCCGGCGCCCTGGAGATATTCGTTGGTGCTCGCCTGGATAAGGGCGGCGCGCATGGTGGCGAGCGTCGCCCACGTCGTGGTCACAACGCCAAGGTCATCCCGCGCTTCCGTGGCACGCTGGATAGAGATGGCGCGATCGAGTGTCCCGGCCCTCACGGCGCGACCTCCATCAGGCAGTCCACCGTCAGCACACCGTGTGCGGTCTCGCCGTCGGGATCGCGAAGGAACCGGGTGCTGCTCACCACGGTAGAAATGGCGTGGTGCCCACCTTCAAGGTTGGAGAAGGGCAGGCCCTCCACCGCCGCCGTCATCGCTCCGGCGATGGCGCGGGCGGTCGGCGCGCTCTTGGTCCAGATGTGCGCCGTGGCGTAGATGCGCCGGTGCCGCGCCTCCAGGGTGAGCGGCTCGCGAACCACTTGCCCCTCGCCGAGCACGATGGAGGGGAAGCGCTGCGGGATGCCGAAACCGTCCACCATGTTCGCCGCAGGCACCAGCGCCGTCACGTCGGCCGCGGTGGCGAGACGGGCGAGGAGCGCCTTCTGCAATGCGAGGTCGGGGCTCACGACTTTTTCCTTTCCACGCGCCGGGCCCCAAGCGACCCGAACGCCAGCTTCGCCTTTTGACCGACCGAGCCGCCGCCGCCCGGCTTGTCTCCGCCGCCGAAGATCGCCTTGAGCATCTCGGCCCGGCCCTCCATGGCGAGTTCGATGTGAGGGATGGCGGTGGCAAGGGCCACCGCAGGAGGCCAGCCCAGCCAGCCGGTTGCGGACCGGAAGAGCGACGCGAAAAACTCCGCGTGGCTCACGCGCCGAAAGGGGTGCCGGCTTCCGCCGTGTCCTCCTCCTTGGGCGGCCGGCCGCCGTTGGCGAGGAGAAAGACGAACCGCGCGATGCTGGGCATGAGGTCCAGGAGGCCGGATTCAAAGACCTCCTGCGCAGTGGCCTCGTGCTCCCGCTCCGGCCGGCCGAGGCCAATGCGTACGACGTCAACCGAGGCGAGGAAGTCGAGAGCCTCGATCTTGGCGAGGAGCGCGCCGAAGTTCTCATGCCGGCGCGATAGCTCGATTGCCGCGCCGAGGGTGGGAGCCAGCGTGGCGGGCTGGCCCGCCAGCGCGATGGTGACATGCCCGTCCATCATCACGGCGTCGCCTCGGTCGCGACCACCTCAAGGATGGCGCTGTTCACGCCGATGTTGAAGGTGGTCTTCACGACGTCGCCGACGCCGCCGAAGGCATTCTTCGCGCTCATGACGAGCGCCCGGAAATAATAGATCGTCGGCGTCCCGCCGGCGGGATCGTCGCCCACCTCCACCTTGAAGTTGTAGTCGTGGGAGGTCTTCTCCGCCGCAATCAGGGCGCGCTGTCCGTCATCGAAGGCGTCACGGACGCAGACGAGGGCGATGGTGCCGGCGTCGCGAGCACCCTTCAGGCGGAACATGCGGCTCTCGCCGATGACGCCATAGCTGATCTCATTGGACTCGTCGCCGAACTCGCCGAGGTCCTCGACATTCTTGACCTCTTTCCAGGTGTCGGCCTCGAAGTCGTCGATCGCCCCCGCGTCGGTCGTGAAGTCGATCACCGCCGTGGTGCCGACGTAGATCTTGGCGTTCGTGGTTGCAGATGCCGTCATGGTTCACCTCGCTTGCTTCACTGCTTTGCCGACGGCCCGCTTGATGCTGCGCGCCAGCTTCTTTCTGTTGAGGCGGAAGGCGGGCCAGAAGAACGGCTGCGCCTCGGTGCCAGGGTGTCGGGTTCCCGCGAACTCGCCGCGGTTCTCGTGCGGCGCGGTGCCGTACTCGACCAGGTGGGCGTATCGGACCGACGTGTTGCCGACGGTCACAAGCACCTGATTTTCCGGCACCACCTGCCCACCACCCGGCTGCGAATAGGGCGGCGTCGCATTGCCCGCGGTGGTGACGGCGATGCTGTCGATCAGGTCGCCGGTGTCGCGGGAGCGCTGCGCCAGGTGCGCCACGTCCTTCGCCAACGTGTCCCCGGCCTTCTTGAGAGCTGGCTGCACAGCCTCCCGCGCGGCCTTGGGGATGGCCGCGAGGCGACGGTTGAGGCGGGCAAGGCCGTTGTCCTCGCTCATGCGCCGAAGCTCCATTTCCGCCACGGGCTGATGAGGTCGAAAAATCCCATCGGCATCTCGGAGGCGGTCGCGGCGAAGGATGTGGATTCGCGGTTCTCGTAGAGGTGCGCGACATACATCTTCATCGCCTGCACCAGAGCCGGCGGGACGCCGGCGGTGAAGTCGTCGAGCGGGCCGCACCAACCTTCCACATAGCCGCGCGCGGCACCCAGCTGGGCCGTCAACAGGATGTCGTCATCGTCGGATGTGACGTTGAGGTGCGCCTTCAGGTCGTCCAGAGAGACGATGGTGAGGGTGTCGCTCATGGTACCGCCCTTCGCTCCTGAGATTGCTTCCACCGGTCATGACAGTTGCGGCAGAGGGCCTGCCAGTTGCTCCGGTCCCAGAACCGCTTCATGTCCCCGCGGTGCGGAATCTTGTGGTCGACCACCGTCGCGGCGCTGGGACAGCGGACGCATTTCGGATGGGTCTTCAGGTAGGCTGCGCGCTCCGCGTCCCATTTCGAATCGTAGCCACGCTGGCGCGCCGCCGGCCGCCGCGCATCCGCCTCGGCCTTTCGCTTACGCTCGCACGGGCACCGCTCGCCGGAGGGGATGCGATAGCCGCAACCGCAGATGCGAGGAGCGCGCACGGGCATGGCTATTCGACCGTCCAGACGGTGCAGGTGGTGCTGGCCTTGATGCGGCGGGGGCGGTGGAGCGCGACATATCCCGCCATAACCACCAGGCTCACCACCTCGCCGTCGGCATTGTCCACCGGCACATAGGCCAGCGTGCCGTCGGTGGTGCAGAGGACCGTCTTCGGGATGGGATCCAGGTTCACGTCGGAGCCGGAGGGCGTGACATTGCGCGCCCTGCGGCCAAGGTTGATCGCCGTGTCGGCTTCTGAGGCATGCCGGTCCATCATCAATTCCTTTGGTGGGTGGGCGGAGCTTCATCGCGAAGCCCCGCCCTTGAGCCCTTGGCAGCCGAAAGGAGTGCACTGCCGGTGCTCGCGACCTTCCCCGCCTTGACCCTCCAAGGCCTGGCGCCAGGGAGGCGGGGTTTCCGCTGTTGGGCGGGCCGCTACGCGCCCTCATCCATGAGGCGCCAGATCAGGGAACAGGCTTCTCCGCCGGGTTGCCCTTCACCAGCACCGCGCCGGCGGCGATGGAGGTCCCCGAATTCTTCGTCACCACGGTGCGGACGTAGCGTTTCGCTCCGGCGTATCCGACGCGGACAACCGAGTCCGCCGCGAGGCTCGCGGGGAACGTCCCATGCAGGTCATCCGCTGCCACGTCGGTAAAGTCCCCCGACGTGGTGGTGTCGCTCTCCTGCAACTTCGCAGTGAAATCGCCGGCCGAGGTGATGGCGCCCGTATTCACCACCAGCACCGCCGAGTTGAAGCCGAGGAGGTCGATGGCGTCGCCCGTGGTCGTCGCCGCGAGGACCGCGGGCGTGATGGCCTTCACCACGCCGATGTTGTTCTTCAGGTCGCGCATTCGAGCCTCCTCAAACGGTGGTGGCGATTTTCATGGTGCGCAGGGCTTCGCCCATCACGGTGGCGCCACCGACGCGCCGACGGGCATGGAAGCGAACGACGCCCTTCTGTGCCTGCGTGAAGGGGTCACGCATGATGGTGACGCCAACGCGATCGAAGATCCGATAGGCCGTGCCAAAGTCACCGAAGGCGATCGGGCGGGCGTTGGCTGCGACGTCACCGAGGTCGGGGAACTCGGCCACCGGCCGGCCGAGAATGGTGGGCGGATTGCCGGCGGAAAGGCTATCCGCCCAGTAATACTGGCCCGTGGTGTCCTTCAGCTTCCGAACCGCGGCCATGGTCTTGCGGTTCATGCCCCACACCGCTTGGCCCACGTAGGCGCTGGGGATGGAGTGGTAGAGGTCCACGATCCCGTCCGCCTGCAGCTGCGATGCGTGGCCACCGGCGACGTCCAACACGGTGGGGTCCACCATGAAGCCGAGCGGCCGCTTGAAGCCGTTGCCATTCACGAAGGCGGGTGCTTCCAGCTTGGCGAATGCGGCACCGAGGCGGGAGATGATCTCGGCCTCGATGTCGAAGGCCGCATCTTCAAGGAGGCGCTGGCTCACGTCGATCCAGGCGGCCGCCTCGTGGACGTTGATGGTCTGCTGACCATAGGTGGCGCCGGTCTCCGGGCGATCCTCGGTCTCTTCCACCCAATCGGCGGTCGGCGCTGAGGTTTCCTTCGGGATCGTTACGCCGGAGGAGGAGATGCCTGCCACACGCGCGAGCTGGCGCATGGGGGAGAGCTGCTCCACCTTCTTGAGGATTTCGGCGGTCAGCGGCTCCGGGGCCACGAGGTATCCGGCCGAGGCATCGTTGGCCACCACCAGAGCCTTGCGCTCCACCTCCGGCACCAGTTCTTTGCCAGAGCGAAGGAAGGTCTCAAAAGCCTTCTGCTCCGGCGTGCGGCTGCCCTGCTCAGTGATGATACCGGGGCGGTTCATCTTCGCCTCGATCTTGTCCAGCCGGTCGTTGAGCTTGTCGAAGCCCTTGGTCTCCGGCTGGGGATCGGGCGAGGCGCCGGCCTCCAGTTTCTCGATGCGGCCGATCACCTCGGCCTTGAAGGTTTCGAGGGCGGCGGTGACGGCGGCGGCGGGATCGTCCTCCTCGCCCTTGTGTTCGATGACGCCCAGCGGCGCCGCAGTGTCCTGAAGCATGTTCACCTCTTGCTGATCGCCGTGGTGGCGCGATGGAGAGCCCCGGCGATGGCGAGCGCCGCCGTGGCCGATTTGGCGCTTGTGACGCGCGCGCCGGGGTGCATGGGCACGGTGACGAGGGAGACCTCGAACAGCTCCAGCGCCTTGATCGTCCGGCCGCCGCCGGGGCGGGTCATGGCCTTCTTGGTCACGAAACCGATGGAGAGGCCGCGCACCGCGCCGGCCTTCACCAGGGCGAACACCTCGCGGGCGCGGGCCACCTCGTTGACAAGGAGCTTGCCTTCAACGTGGAAGCCGTCCGCCTTCTCGGTCGCGGTGTCCCACGTGCCGATGGGGTCGCCCATGTCGTGGCCGAAGAGCATCGGGATGGGGAGCGCGGCCTTGGCGAATGCGCCGGGCTCGATCACGTCGCCGACCCGATCGGGGGTGCCGAATTTCCACGCCACGCCACGAATGGTGCCGGCGTCGTCGGCCGCAATCTTCGTCTCGAAGAACAGGCGGTCCATCACGCCGTCCCTCCCGCGGGCCGGCCGCCATCCTGCTGCGGCGCCGCCGCGCCGGCCTGATTGCTGCCGGTGTTCGGATTGGCGAAGGCGTCGCCGCCATCATAGGGCGCGAGGCCTTCCCACTGGCGCACCTCGTTGGCATTCACGACGCGAGCGGAAATCAGCGTGGAATAGGCGGTGGCGCGGGTGCCGAGATCGGCGCGGGTAAGGTCGTCCCGCTCGAAATGAACCCGGTGGGTCGGGTATTCCTCTTCGCTGAAGAGCGCGAGGCGAAGGGCGCCTTCCAGCGCGCGAAGCCATGGCTCCAGCGTGTAGACGAGAAATTCTCGCCCCATCTGCTCGCCGTTCGACCACGTGGCGCGGGTCAGGTCGTACAGCATCTGCGGCGGCACCCGGAAGGCGCGGGCGATCTGCAGGATCTGGAAACCGGTCAACTCGATGAACTGCGCGTCAACGCTTGAAAGCACGAGCTGGTGGTACTCCGCCTCATTGTCGAGGAAGGCGGTGCCCTTGGTCTTCGCGCTCGTCAGCATGGCCGCGAATGCCTCGGCCGCCTCCATCAACGCCTTAGGCGTCATGCGCTCCTTGAAAGACACCAGGCCGCCGGGCCGGCTGTCGGCGCCAAAGAGCTTGCTCGCGTGCCGCTCCAACGTGATCGAGAGCCCGATGCTCTCCCGCGCCAGCGACACCGGCGAGCGGCCGTAAGGGCTGCGCAGGTGGATGATGTTCGCCGCCGGCTCTTCGCGGCCGTTGAGGAGGTAACGATAGGCGCCGGTGCCGTCTTCATGGCGCTGCGCAGTCAGGTGGGCGGTGTCGTAGGCGATGATCTCCACCGGCCGACCTTCGACGCGATTGATCCAGCCGAGGCCACCCGCGTCATGGACCAGCGCCGACGCCACGAGGTCGCGGACGAATTCGAAACCAGGCGTCCAGTCGTTTGCCCGGTCACGCAGCAAGCCGAGCACCGGATGGTCGGGAACCTCCGTTTCAGCCCCGCCGTCCCGGCGCATCACCTTCACATCGAGGGTCGCCGCCGCCTCGCTGATGGCCTGCACCGCGCACTTCACGGCGGGCACCTGGAGCGCGGTGCCGGGGCCGACGTTCACGCCGGAGGCCGTCGGCGTCGAAACGCCGAACAGAGCAGCGGTGCCGGCGTCTGGCGCAGCGAGGGATTTTCGCTGCAGTCCGATCGAGCTGAGGGCGCGGTCAAGGCGGTTGAGCATGCGGCGAGGGAATCGCAGCGCCTCGGGTTGGGGAATCCCGTCTGCTGAACTTTGACGATCCGTCGCGATCTTTGTGGTGGGGGGCGAAAAACCCTATTTGGGCTCCATGTCGCGCGATGGACCCCCGCCGGTCCGGGATCCACACCCTCAAGTCGCAAACCACCCCCGGGGGCCTACCGCCTCAGATCGATTGGCGTGGCCGTGGGCGGCCGATCGCATCGCAGGGATTCGGCGCGACGCAGAGCAGGGGACTTCCGACGCTGACGCCTCCGCCCCTCAGCCGACGCGAGCGAGCCTCAAGCGAGCGCTCGGCCCACGCGATGCCGGGACAACGACGGGACATCCTCGCGCGGGGCTGGGGACAATGGTGGGTCGGGAGCGTCGTGGATTGGAGAGCTGCTCTATGGGGGCGCTGGGCGCCCCTAAGAACTGTCCTGAAATCCATTTCCTTTTATAGGGTTATACTAACGGCGCGCACGCGCGCGTACGCGTGAAAGGTTCGCAAGTCTCGGTGGTGGAGAGGGCGCGCCTGCACCTGCCCGAAATGGCTATGTCCCGCATTTCGCCGCTGGTGTCCCGGAAATCGCTCATTGTGTCCCGGTGGCAGCCAGCCGAGGTCTCGCGGCAGGGGCGTCGTGTCCCGGCCCGCGGGATCAAGCTGTTGCCACCGCGCGGTCAAGGAAGTCAGCCCAATCGCGCATCATCTGTCGGCGCCCGGCGAGGTATTGGGCGCTGTTGTATGCGCCGCGCACCTCGTTCCGTTCGTCATGTGCCAGCTGCCTCTCGATCCAATCCGGGTTGTATCCCGCCTCGTTTAGCCAAGTGGACGCCATGCCCCGGAACCCGTGCACTGTCGCCCGCCCGTGGTAGCCCATGCGGTACATGGCGAAGAGCATGGTGTTGTTCGACATGAAGCCCTCCTTGCTGGGGGAGGGAAAGAGGTGCGGGTTGCGTCCGGCGAGCGGGCGAAGGTCCTGCAGGACGGCCACCACCTGAGGCGCGATGGGCACCAGGTGCTCGAATCGCATCTTCATCCGAGCGGCAGGGATCCGCCACAGCGGCTCTGGTCCGTCGAGCCCTTCGAACTCGGCCCATCGCGCGGCGCGCAATTCACCGGTGCGCACGAAGGTCAGCACCATGAGCTTGAGGGCGAGCTTCGTCATGGGCTCGCCGTCGTAGGCGTCCAGTGCACGAAGGAAGCCGGGCAGGTCGTCTCGCGGCATTGCGCGATGGTGTTGCGGTCTGCCTGGTGACTTGAGGGCGCCACGCAAGTCCTGCGTCGGATCCCGCTTCGCGCGACCACTGGCAATGGCGAAACGAAAAATCTGACCCACCACCTGCATCTCGCGCTTGGCGAGTTCCACCGCGCCACGTGCCTCAACCTTCCGTATTGCCTCCAAGACGTCCGGCGGCTCGATCTCCGCGATCGGGCGCCGGCCGAGCGGGGGAAATATGTCCGCCTCCAATCGGCTCATAAGGCGATCGGAGTAGGAGGGAACCCAGCTCGGCACCTTCGCCGCGAACCATTCCCGGGCGATCTTCTCGAAGGTGTTCGCGGCCAATGCCTGCTTTGTCCGCTTTTCCTGCCTTTTCACCTGGGCAGGGTCCAACTGTGCAGACAGGTGGCTCTTGAGATCGTCCCGCGCCTTGCGTGCGGCAGCGAGGCTGACGCCAGGATACGCGCCTAAGCTGGCGGTACGGCGCTTCCCTTGATGGCGGTAGTCCACTCGCCAGAGCTTTCCGCCGGCAAGCGAAATGAACAGGTAGAGCCCGCCGGAATCATGGATCTTGGCGGGCTTGTCCCCGGCCTTTGCATTCCGGCACGCCGCATCTGAGAGTGACGGTATTTCCCCCTCCCATCGCACTTGACGGTACTGTCAAAAATACCGCCAATCGAACGTTATGTCATGTTAGCCCCTGATAGCTTGCGTGGCAAAGAGACAAGCAACGGCGGGCGCCCGTCGGTGCTCCGCGTGACGTCGTGTTATCTTATGGTAATGGAAATTGGTGGGCCCGGCAGGACTCGAACCTGCAACCTAACCGTTATGAGCGGTCAGCTCTAACCATTGAGCTACAGGCCCCCAAAGTGCGGCATGTCCCTGCTGCTCTACCAATCCTGCCTCTCGGGAACAACAGATTCCCGTCCAGCCGGGAGACGCATGCCCTTAGGGTGGGGACGGGGGAGGGCTCGCCGCAATGGCGCCGTGTTCGCGCTGTCGTCTGCGGGTTCATGTCCCGGTGAAAGAACGCCCGGGGCCGAACGAGGATACCTCCATGCGTCATTCGCCGGCCCGCATCGTTTCCCTTCCGCGCGCCGCTGCCAGCACGGCGGCCGTGTTCGCGGCGGCCTTGGCCGCAACGCTTGCCGTTGCGGGGCCTGCGGCAGCGGCGGCCACCATCACGGTGGTAGGCGAGGCGAAGCGCACCGCGCCGCCGGATATGGCGGTACTCACCACCGGGGTCGTCAGCAACGCCAAGACCGCCGATGACGCCCTTGCCGCCAATTCCAAGGCGGTGTCGGAGGTGATTGCAGCGCTGAAGGCTGCCGGCATTGCGCCGAACGACATCTCCACCTCCTCCTTCTCCATCCAGCCGCAGCAGTCCTATCCGCAGCCGCCGTCGCGCGAGACGCCGAAGCTGATCGGCTTCGAGGTGCGCAATTCGGTGCGGATCACGGTGCGCGACCTAGGCAAGCTCGGCGGGCTCCTCGACAAGGTGGTGCAGTCCGGAGCCAACCAGGCCTCCGGCCTCTCCTTCGCCCTCGCCGACACCGACCGTCTGGAAGGCGAAGCGCGCGCCGCCTCCGTGAAGGATGCCATCGAGCAGGCGAAGGGCGTCGCGGCGGCTGCGGGGCTTCGGCTCACGCGCATCATGTCGATCCAGCCCGAGGGGCAGAGCGGCGGTCCCATCATGCCGGCGCCCATGATGATGAAGGCGGATTCGGCCCGCATGGCCGTGCCGGTCGAGGCCGGGGAGATCGAGGTGCGGGCTCGCACCGTCCTGGTCTATGAGGCCGAGCCCCAATAGGGGCCGGCCGTCGCGTTCCAGGCCGATTTCTTGGCAGGAATGCTTTGTGATAGATCAGTCATAATGACCGATTCTACCGTCGGCGGGCGGAGAACGGGTCCCCCGTGTATTGCGTCTGTTTTTCACGTACCGCCGATGTTGGATCGTCATGGCGCCTTCGTCGGAATGGCCCCATCTCGCGGTCACCGGCGGGCCTTCGGGACGCAGGGTGCAATATGCTGCCTTGCCCTACCGTGTGCGGCGCGATGGCGAGGTGCAGGTTCGCCTCATTACTTCCCGCGAGACGCGCAGGTGGGTGATCCCCAAGGGATGGCCCATCAAGGGACTGACTCCTCCAAAGACGGCCGCCCGCGAGTGCTATGAGGAGGCTGGCCTCGTCGGCGTGGTCTCCCGCGAGCCGCTCGGCGCATACACCTACGAGAAGCGCCTCGGCACCCGCTCGGTGCTCTGCGACGTGCTGGTGTTCCCGCTCAAGGTCAAGCGCCTGCTGCAGAAGTGGCCGGAACGGTTCCAGCGCTATGGATTCTGGTTCTCCGTCGAAACTGCTGCTGCGGCGGTTCAGGAGGAGGATCTCTCCGAGCTGATCCTGTCCTTCGGCGCCATCATGGCGCGGCGCTGGGAGGAGGCGCAGGCCGAAGCCGCGAGCGCCGCCGAAGGAGCCGCCGCCAAGGCGAAGCCGACGAAAGCGAAGGCGACCAAGGTCCGGGAAGGCAAGGCTAAGGTGGCCAAGGGCACGGACGCTGCGACCGAGCAGGCCGAGCCCGAGGCGCCGACGGGAAAGCCGTCGAAGGAGCCGAAGCCGGTAAAGGCTGCCCCGAAGTCGGCAAAGGCGAAGGCGAGCAAGGCGAAAACGGCCAAGACGAAGTCCGCGAAGGGCGGAGCGGCGCTTGCCATGGAGCCGGAAAACCCGTCGTTGGCCGGTGAGGCGCAGGAGAAGGACGCTGCGCCGCCCGCCCGGACCAAGGGCGCCAAGGGCAAGGTGAGCAAGGCGCTTGCAGCACAGGCGAAGGCTGCTCAGGCCCCGGTGCCTGCCGCCGATGCCAACCCGGCAAAAACGGGGGCGAGGACCAAGGGCGTTGCCAAGACGACGGTCGCCAAGGCGGCGAGGACAGCGACGATCGCAAAGTCGGTGAAACCCAAGGCCGTGAAGCCGAAGGTGGCGAAGGCCAAGGGCTCAGCGAAGCCGGCCAAAGTTGCGGCAGTCAAAACCGCCTCGGGCAAAGCTGCGCGGGTCAGGAAACCGGCTGCCAAGACCGCGGCTGCCAAGATTACGACGGCCAAGACCGCCACTGCGAAGACCACGACGCCCAAGACAACGACACCCAAGCCCGCTAAGGCGCTCGCGTCCGCCACGGAGAGTGCTACCGCCAGCAAGAAGACGCAGGCGCGCAAGGCCGCCGCGCCTAAATCTCCCTCCAAGCCGAAGCGCTAGGCGGCGTGCGCCGACGCCGCCTTCGCGTTGGCGTGGCCGTTTCAGGGAAGCGGCGCCACGGCCCGACGGTACAGGTGCCATGTGGCGTGCCCCAGAACCGGCAGCACGAAGATCAGCCCGAGGAAGGCCGGCGCCGTGCCGATGGCGATCAGCGCCACGACGCAGATGCCCCACAGGATCATCGGACCAGGGCTGGTGAGCACCGCCTGCACGCTGGTGATCATCGCGGTCACCACGTCGAGATCCCGGTCCATGAGCAGCGGGAAAGAGATGACGGTAATGGAGAAGAGCCCTAGTGCAAGCGCGGCGCCGATCACGTGGCCCACCGCCAGGAAGGCGATGCCGTCCGAGGTGGTGAACAGCACCTTCAGGAAGTCGTTGAGTGTGGCGAAGGAGGAGAAGCCGAGGAACAGCGCGAGCAGCAGCCGCACCTGATACATCCAGATGATGAAGGCGAAGATGGTGACGAACGCCATCCATCCAAGCTCGCGCTGGCGCTGGGCGAAGATGGTGGACAGGACGCCCTGCCATGTGGGCTGGCGGCCCGCCTCGAGTTCCCGGCTGACATCGTAGAGCCCGGCCGCCACGAAGGGCCCGATCAGTACGGATCCGGCGAAAAGCGGATAGGCGAGATAGCCCAGTTCGAAGAAGAAGACGCAGGCAACGATGGCGAGACCGCCCGCCGCATAGAGCGCGCCGAACGCAAGGCCGAAGGCCGGAGCCTGCGCGAAGTCCGACAGTCCCTCGATGAGCGAGGCCTTCACGTCCGCGAACGTCACCGCCCGGACCGCCGGCATCGCCTGCACGGCCTGTGGCCGGTTCTCCACCGTATCCACCATCTTCACCTCCCGAATTCTTCTCTTTGGAAGAAGACTGGGAGGGGAACGGGGGGTTGTAAAGGGCTTCGCTCAAGGCTGGCCGAAAGTGCTAGGCGCGGTGCGCGACCGGACGGCCTCCTGGGCCCCGCGCCTGTGATGATGCAAGCCAATGATGCGGAAGGGCTTATCCGGTCAGCATCTCGATGCGGGCGGTGGCCATGCGGATGCGCCCGGCAAGCAGGATGGCGAGGTTGCGCATGATCTTGTCGGCGGCGCGGGCGTGGGTCTCCTGGAAGGCATGGAACTGGTCGGCCGTCACCTCCACGCACACCGCCTCCGTGTCCGCCCAGACGTCCGTGCTGCGCGGCTGCTCGATGAGCGCCATTTCCCCGAACACCATGCCGGGGATCATGGTGGAGAGCCGCACGTCTCCCACCGAGCGCGCGCTGACCATGCCCCGCAGCAGGAAATAGACCCTGGCCGGCGGCTCGTTGGCGGAGATGATCCTTGTGCCGGCCGGGAATACGACGCGGGTGCCGAGCCGGGACAGATCAGCCAGCTCCTGAGGGGAAAGGCCTGCGAGCAGCGCCTGTCGGCTGAGGTCCGCTTCCACCTCTATGCGCGAGAACCCGCCATGGCGGTACACCACCTGGTCCTCGGCCCACTCCACCGCCGCGTCGTAGGTGGGGAAGATGCGCACGCGCACGCCCTGCTCGCGCAGCGCCTTCAGCTGGGGATTGAGCGGGGAGGCGGCCTCGACGCCGGCGATGACCGCGGTGGTGGCGGCCGGCAGCTGGTTCTTGATGAGGCCGGTCAGCAGCCTCAGGCCGGCATCGGTGATGGTGGCGACGCGGTGCAGGTTGAGGATGAGGAACTCCGGCACGTCACCGGGGTCGGTGAGGCGTCGCGTGACATAATCCATGGAGGCGAAGGAAAGCTTGCCGGCCAGCTCGATGGCTCGGATGGCGCCGGAACGGGCGGAAAGGATGTCCTGCTCGTGCGGCTGCCGCCCGGGCTTGGAGGGCACGGTGCGGAAATCGTAGTCGGCGACGATGCAGGTGCGCACATCGTCCCGCCGGGAGAGCATGTGCAGGTCGAAGGCCTCGGAAATGGCCTCGCAGGTGCGGATGCCGCGCACGCTGTTGCCGTGCATGTCGAGCCGCGGAGAGAAGGTGCCGAGGCCGAGCTGGGACGGCAGCGCCGCGAGAATGCCGCCGCCCACACCGCTCTTGGCCGGCACGCCCACGCGGTAGATCCACTCGCCGGCGAAGTCGTACATGCCGGACGAGCTCATCACCGCCAGCGTGCGTGCCACCGCGTAGCTGGAGGCCACGGTGACGCCGGTGAGCGGGTTGACGCCGTGGTTGGCGAAGGTCGCGCCCATCACGGCAAGGTCTCGGGCGGTGACCAGCACGGAGCACTGGCGGAAATAGACATCGAGCAGCCGGTCCACGTCTCCCGTGACGCCGCCATAGGTGCGCAGGAGGTAGGCGATGGCGCGGTTGCGGTCGCCGGTGGAGCGCTCGCTCTCGAACACCGCCTCATCCAGGCCGAGGTCGCGCCCGGCGAAGCGGCCGAGGGCCTGGCGGATCAGCTCGAACGCATCCCCGCCGGTGCTCTCGGCAATAAGGCCCGAGCAGGCGATGGCGCCCGCATTCACCATGGCGTTGAACGGCTTGTTGTCGGCTCGAAGGCGGATGGAGTTGAACGCCTCGCCGCTCGGCTCCACGCCGATGGCCGCTTCCACCCGCTCCGCCCCCAGCAGATCGAGCGCCAGGGCGAACACCATGGCCTTTGACACCGACTGGATGGTGAACGGCACCTGCGTGTCGCCCGCCTCGTAGACATGCCCGTCCGTGGTGGCGACGGCGATGCCGAAATGGTCGGGATTGGCCTTGCCCAGTTCGGGGATGTAGGAGGCGACCTCGCCCTCGTCGATGCGGGAGAAGTCCGCGTGCGTGTCCTTCAGGAACCGCAGCAACGGGGTCTCGAGGGTGGTCGAGGGATGGGGCAAGGTCAGGCTCCGAATTCACCTCCAGTGAAACGCCACGTGAGCCATGATGCAATGCCGCAAAACCACCGTCGCGCTGACGGATGGAGAGCAGAGCAAGTCAGCGCGCGCGCCGCCGTGCGCTGCGGCAGATAACGCCAGCCTCGCGCGCCTGAGGTTCGCTGAGGAAACTACTTCTTGCCGAGGGCGCCGAGGGCGGCCTGGCAGGGCGGGGTAGTCTGTTCCTTCTTGCTCTGCATGCACTGGACCACGCGGCCGCCGCCGGGTTGCACGTCGCCGCACAGCTTCTTCACGTCCGCCGAACAGGCGGTACGCAGGGCCTGGGCCTGCTCTGCGGTGAGATTGGCGGCGGTCTGCGCCGGAGCCGGGCCGGCGCAGAGGGCCAAAAGAGGGAGCGCGAGGAAAGTGGCGCGGAGCGAGAGGGTCATCGGCAGGATCCTCGTATTGTTGCGTCGGGTCGACGCCTGAACCTCGCTGGGCGAGGTTGCACGGGCGTTCCCCGAGGGTAACGAATCGCGACGGAGTGTAACCTCCCTGCCGCGGCAGAAAAGCGACACCCGCCGCGCCTCAGTTCCCCTCGCCGGGCAGCTTCGTGCCGGTGATGCGGGCATAGAGGCGGGCGACGGAGGCGTCGTCGTCGCGGCCCATGCCGGCGGCGGAGGTGGCGAGGAACATCTGCAGGGCGGCGGCCGAGACCGGTACCGGGAACTTCGCGCTGCGCGCCATGTCCTGGATGATGCCGAGGTCCTTCACGAAGATGTCCACGGCGCTTTTCGGCGTGTAGTCGCCGTCGAGCACGTGCGGCATGCGGTTCTCGAACATCCAGCTGTTGCCGGCCGAGGCGGTGATGACCTCGTAGACTTTCTTCAGGTCCAGCCCCTGCCGCGCGGCGAAGGCCATGGCCTCGCTGGCGGCGGCGATGTGCACGCCGGCGAGGAGCTGGTTGATCATCTTGAAGGCGGCACCCTGACCGGGAGCGTCACCCAGCGCGTAGAGCTTGGCGGCCATGGCGTCGAGGGCTGGCTTCGCCTTGGAGAAGGCGGCGGGGCTGCCGGAGGCGAGGATGGTCAGCGCCCCTTCCGCCGCCCTTTGGGCGCCGCCGGAAATGGGGGCGTCGAGATAGTGGCGCCCGGTGGCCTCCAGCCGCGCGGCGAGGCTGCGGGCGATGTCCGGGTCCATGGTGGCGGAGGAGATGAAGACGGCGCCCTCGGGCAGCGTCTCCGCGACGCCGGAAGGCCCGAACAGGATGGCCTCCGTCTGCGCGGCATTGACCACCACGCTCACCACCATGTCCGCCCCTTCGGCCGCCTCAGCCGGGGAGGCTGCACCACGCCCGCCCGCCGAAACGAAGCGCTCCACTGCGGCCGCGCCGACATCGCAGCCGGCCACATGGAGCCCCGCCCGCAGCAGCGATTGCGCCATGCCGAAGCCCATGGAGCCGAGGCCGATCACGCCCGCGCGTCGGGCGCCCTGGTTGCCCGCTGTTCCTTCCGCCTGCTCGACCATGGCCGTTTCCCCGTGTCTCGGCCGCCTGTTGGCCGGGCGGCATCCGGAGCCTTTTGTAGGAGCCTGCCGACAGGGGATCAAATCGTTTTAGCCTCGGCGCTGTTCACGCTTGCCAAGGGGGGTCCGCTTCGCTTTTGTGCGTCGGCGCAACAAGCGGAGGCCGGCCATGGACGAGACCAGACTGCGGGAGGAGATCTGCCGCTTCGGGCGCTCCCTGTTCGAGCGGGGGCTGACGCCCGGCTCGTCCGGCAATATCAGCCTGAGGCTCGACGACGGCGGATGGCTGGTTACGCCCACCAATGCGTCCCTCGGCTTCCTTGATCCCGCGCGCATCTCCCGTCTCGATGCCGCCGGACAGCTCCTGAGTGGCGATCCGCCGACCAAGGAAATCCCGCTGCATTCGGCGCTCTACGAGACCCGCGGCACGGCAAGGGCCATCGTGCACCTGCACTCGACCCACTCGGTGGCGCTCACCATGCTGCCGGAGATCGACCCACGGGCGGCCTTGCCGCCCATGACGCCCTATTACCTCGTGCGTGCCGGGCAGACGGCGCTTCTGCCCTATTATCGGCCGGGCGATCCCGCCGTCGCCGACGCGATCCGGGGCCTTGCCGGCCGGTACACGTCAGTGCTCTTGGCCAATCACGGTCCGGTGGTTGCGGGCGACACGCTGGAGGCGGCGGTCTTCGCTACCGAGGAACTGGAAGAGACGGCGAAGCTCTATCTGCTGCTGCGCGGCCTCAATCCGCGTTATTTGTCGCCGGCACAGGTGGACGATCTGGTGAAGACCTTCGGCCTCACGCTCCCCGCGCCGGATGCCCACCACGACCATCACGGGCATGCTCATCCGACCGAGGACTGACCGGCCCGGAACGAAAAACGGAGCCCCGGGACCGGAGCGCCGTTCGACGAGGTACGTCTCTCGCGTCAGTAGACGCCGGCACTGCGGGCCGGGGCAGGGGACGCGGCCGGCTTCGGCGCGGCGGCGGCCGGTTTGGAGGTGCCGGCGGGCTTCGCCGCATCGGGCTTCGCGCCAGCGGGCTTCGGCTTCTTGGCGGCGGCTGTTCCGGGGGTGGCGAGGGCCACCTTCAGCGGCTTGTCCATGGCCACCATCTGCGACAGCGTGGCGAACTTGTAGCCTTTGGCTGCCAGCTCATCGAGGATGCGCGGCATGGCATCCACGGTGGTGGCGTAGATGTCGTGGGAGAGCACAATGGCGCCGGGCTTCACCTGCGCCATGATGGCGTCATGCACAGCCTGGCTGTTGCGGTTCTTCCAGTCGTTGGGGTCTACCGACCAGTTGACGATGGTGAGGCCGTACTTGTCCTCGATGTAGCTGCGCAGCGACGGCTTCATGGAGCCGTAGGGCGGGCGCAGATAGATCGGGCGCTTGCCAGTGACCTGGACGATGGCTTCGGAGGTGTTGCCCAGCTCCTTGTCCACGGCCGCCTGGCTGATGCGGGTGAGCTGCGGATGGCTCCAGGAATGGCTGCCGATCTCGTGGCCCTCGTCGGCGATCATCTTCAGCACTTCGGGGTGCTTGGCGACCATGTTGCCGAGCACGAAGAAGGTCACCTTGATGTTGCGCTCGCGCAGAATCTGCAGGAGCCGCGGCGTCGTCTCCGGGTTCGGGCCGTCGTCGAAGGTCATGGCGATGTAGGAGCCATCCACGTCGAACGACTTGTAGGTGTAGTTCTTGCGCGGCGTGACCGGCGGCGGAGCAGCGGGCTCCGGCGCGGGGGCCGGCACCGGCTGGGCCGATGCGGCCGCACTCTTCTGCGCGGCGGTCGCGCCCTTGCCCTGGGCGGCCTGTCCGGCAGCCGGGTTCGCCGGCTGGGAAATGGATTGGGTGGTCGCCGGGCCGTCGTCTTTGGCGGACAGGAGCGGGCTGATGGCCATGCCGGCGCCCACGGCGGCGGCGGCCACAAATCCGGTAACGATGAGGAGCGGCTTCACGGCGACGGTATCCCGGCCTTAGGTTCCATATGCTCTGAAGCCTCACGGGTTTTTGTGGATAAATCGTGAAGTGCGCGGGGCCCTCGTGCCTTTTTTGCCCGATTTATCGGGTTTTCGCCTGCCCCCTTACGGACTTGGGCTGCTGGATACCTCTGCGGCATCGCGGGCGGCGCGCTCAGTGAAAGTCCCGCGACTTGGGAAGTACCCTTACGTCACGCGGATGCTTGCGCGGATGCTGGGGGTGGGCGAACTCGTCGGCTCGCGTCACCTCCATCCGCGGCTGCCGCACTCGGGAGAGCAAGGCGAGGTCGGCGGTTCGGTCGGTGAGGCGCTGGGCCATGAGATGGACCACCCCCTCCGGGCTCTTCTGGATGCGTCCTTCCACCAAAAGCAGGCGCGCACCCATCACCTCGCGGCGGAAGCGCTCCAGCGTGCGCTCCCACAGAACGATGTTGGTGATGCCGGTCTCGTCCTCGATGGTGATGAAGATGGCCTTGCCGTTGCCCGGCCGCTGGCGCACCAGCACCACGCCGGCGGTGCGGGCAAAGGCGCCGTCCTTCAGTGCCGATGTCTCGGCGCAGGAAAGAATGCGTTCTTTCCGGAAATGCTCGCGCAGTTCGCCCATGGGATGCCCCTTCAGGGAGAGGCGCACCGTCTGGTAGTCGGCGACGATGTGCTCCGACCGCGCCATGCGCGGCAGCGTCACCTCCTCTTCAACGCCCAACTCACGGGCGTCCGCCGCCGCGAACAGGGGCAAAGCGTCGTCGTCCGGCAGGCGGCGGGCGTGCCACAGCGCCGCGCGGCGGTCGAGGCCCATGGAGCGGAAGGCATCCGCATCGGCGAGCAGCTTCACCGCGCGGGTGGGCAGGCGGGCACGGCGGGCGAGGTCTTCGATGCTTGCGAAGGGAACGGCGCGGGCGGCGGTGAGGCGCCCACCCCAGTCCTCGTGAAAGCCATCCACCTGCCGGAAGCCGAGGCGCAAGGCGAGGGTGCCATCGTCGCGGTGTTCCAGCGTGTTGTCGTGATGGCTGAAGTTGACGTCGATCGGGCGCACCTCCACGCCATGCTCGCGGGCATCCCGCACGATCTGCGCCGGGGCGTAGAAGCCCATGGGCTGGGCGTTGAGCAGCGCGCAGGCGAAGGCGGCCGGGTGGCGGCACTTGATGTAGGAGGAGATGTAGACGAGCTTGGCGAAGGAGGCGGCGTGGCTCTCGGGAAAGCCGTAGCTGCCGAAGCCCTGGATCTGCTCGAAGCACCGCGCAGCAAATTCCCGCTTGTAGCCGCGCGCCACCATGCGCTCCACCATCAGGCTCTCGAATTCGTGGATGGTGCCGAGGTTGCGGAAGGTGGCCATGGCCCGGCGCAGCTTGTTGGCTTCCACATGGGAGAAACGGGCGGCGACCATGGCGAGCTTCATGGCCTGCTCCTGAAACAGCGGCACGCCGAGCGTTTTGTGGAGGACGTCGCGCAGTTCGTCCTTGTCGCCGAGATGAGGGGCGGGGGAGGGGTAATCCACCGCCTCCAGCCCGTTGCGGCGCCTCAGATAGGGGTGGACCATGTCGCCCTGGATCGGTCCCGGCCGCACGATGGCGACCTGGATGACGAGGTCGTAGAATTCCTTCGGCTTCAGGCGCGGCAGCATGTTGATCTGCGCCCGGCTCTCCACCTGGAACACGCCGATGGAATCCCCGCGCTGGAGCATGGCGTAGACGTCCGCCTGCCCGCTTGGCACGTCGGCAAGACCCCAGTCGATGCCCTCGTGGTCGCGCATCAGGTCGAGCGCCTTCCGGATGCAGGTGAGCATGCCGAGCGCCAGGACATCCACCTTCATCAGGCCGAGCACGTCGATGTCGTCCTTGTCCCATTCGATGAAGGTGCGGTCCGCCATGGCGGCGTTGCCGATGGGCACCGTGTCATCCAGCCGCTCACGGGCCAGCACGAAGCCGCCCACATGCTGGGAGAGGTGGCGCGGCGCGCCCATCAGCCTGCCGGCCAGCTCCACCGCGCGGCGGATGAAGGGATTTGACGGGTCGAGCCCCGCCTCCCGGATATGCGCGTCGGAAATGTCCCGTCCCCAACTGCCCCACTGGGTGGAGGCGAGGCGCGCCGTGACGTCCTCGGTCAGCCCGAGGGCCTTGCCCACGTCGCGGATGGCGCTGCGCGGACGGTAGTGAATGACGGTAGCGACGATGCCGGCGCGGTGGCGGCCGTATTTCTCGTAGATGTGTTGGATCACCTCTTCGCGCCGCGCGTGCTCGAAATCCACGTCGATGTCGGGCGGCTCGCGCCGTTCCTCGGAGATGAAGCGGGCGAAGAGAAGATCGTTGTCGGCGGGGTCCACGGCGGTGATGCCGAGCACGTAGCAGACGGCGGAATTCGCCGCCGAGCCTCGCCCCTGGCAGAGGATGCCCTGGCTCTCGGCGAAGCGCACGATGTCGTGGATGGTGAGAAAGTAAGGCGCGTACTCGAGCTTGCGGATGAGGGCCAGCTCGTCCCTCAGCAGCTTTTCCACCTTCTCCGGCACCCCTTCGGGATAGCGCACGGCGGCACAGCGCCAGGTCAATTCCTCAAGCCACGCCTGCGGCGTCCAGCCGGGGGGCACCGGCTCCTCGGGATAGTCGTATTTCAGCTCCTTGAGGGTGAAGTCGATGCGGGCGAGGAGGGACGCGCTTTCCGCCACCGCCTCGGGGGCGTCGCGGAACAGGCGTGCCATCTCGGCGGCAGGCTTGAGGTGGCGCTCGGCATTCGCCATGAGCCGCCGCCCGGCCTCGGCGATGGTGGTGCCCTCGCGCACGCAGGTGAGAATATCCTGCAGGTCGCGCTCCTCGGGCGTCGCATACAGCACCTCGTTCATCGCCAGCAGAGGCACGCCAGCGGTGTGGGCGACGGATTTCAGCGCGGCCAGGCGGCGGCGGTCGGCGCCATGGAAAAGCATGTCGGCGCCAAGCCACACCGCCCCGGGGGCGGCCTCGGCGAGGCGGGAGAGGAGGGGCGGAAGATCGCTTCCGTCTTCGCCCGGCAGCACGATGAGCATCAGGTCGCGCGCGTCGGCGAGGAGGTCGGCGAGGGAAAGGTGGCATTCGCCCTTCTTCGCCCGCCGGTTGCCGGTGGTCAGGAGACGGCAGAGCCGGCCCCAGCCGGCGCGGGTCGAGGGATAGGCGATGATATCCGCCGTGCCGTCGCAAAAGATGAGCCGTGCGCCCGTCACCAGCCGGAAAGTGTGGGCACGGGTGGCGACGGCGCGCTTGGCCTCCGCCTCGGGATCGTCGGCTTCCAGATTCTCGTCGAGGGCGCGCAGGTCCTCCAGGGCGCTATAGGCCCGCACCACGCCAGCCACCGTATTGCGGTCGGCGATGCCGAGACCGTCGAGACCGAGAGCGACGGCGGTACGCACCAGATGGGCCGGCGCGCTCGCCCCGCGCAGGAAGGAGAAATGCGAGGCCGTCGCCAGCTCCGCATAGAAGGGCGCGCTCACGGGAACAGCCCGTGCAGGAACCAGCGGGGTGCCGACGTCTCCCCTCCGTAGGTGCCTTCGCGGTAGAGCCAGAAGCGGCGTCCTTCAGTGTCCTCTACGCGGAAATAGTCGCGGGTGAGACCCGGCCGGTTGCCATCGAGGGCGGTCCACCATTCCGGCGCGATGCGCTCCGGCCCCTCGGCGCGCGCCACCTCGTGCAGCACGCGTCGCCAGCGGAAGCGCAAAGGCGGGCCGTCCGGCACCTCGGCCAGCGTCTCCACCGGCTCGGGCGCGGGAAACAAGGCCGGCGGGCGGGCGAGGGGCGCACCGGCGGCGGTAGGTTCAACCCAGTCGTGCGCCAGGGAGGTCTGGGCGCGTGCTTCCCGGCTGCGCCACGCTTTCTGTGCTGGCATCCGCACGGCGGCGCGCTCGGGAATATGGCTGTCCAGCGCGGCAAGGCAGGTGACGCGTCGTGGCCCGAGCCGGGCGGAGAGAATGTCCACCAACTGGTCGAGCCCTGCGCCGTCCGGCTCGGCGTCGAAGCCGGATTGGGTGGCGGTGAGCGGCTCGGCGGCAGTGACGGACAGGCGGATGACGTCATAACCGAAGCCGGGATCGAGCGGGTCGGCCAGCGCCGCCAGCCGCTCGCGGAACAATGCGGCGAGGCGCGCGTCGTCGCGCAGTGGCGCAGCCGTGCCCGCCGCCACCCGCCGCACCGCACCGTCGCTGCGAAAGAAGGCGGCCTCGAAGCGCCGTCCGCCCTCGCCATGCCGCTCCAGCACGCCGGTGAGGTCGCGGGCGAGGTCGGCGAGTACGGCGCGGGCGGTCGCCTCGTCGCCCATGGGCTCGGCGAAGCGCCGCTCCGCCACGTAGACCGGCAGGGGATTGAGCGGGGAAATGGGCGGAGAGGCGGCGCCGCACAGTTCGTCCAGCCGCTCCACCAGGGTGCTGCCGAAGCGGGCGGCGAGGGCCGCGCGGGGCTTGCCGGCGATGTCGCCGATGCGCACCAGCCCGAGATAGGAAAGGCTGCGCGCCGCCTCCGCATTCAGGCCGAGTGCCTCCACCGGCAAAGGTGCCACGGCCTCCCGTTCGCCTCCCGCCGGTACCACCCGACCCGGCCTCCAGCGGGCGAGGGCGAGGGCGGCCCGCGCGGTCCCAGCCACCGCGCCGCAGGCGGCAAGCTCGGTGGCGGCGAGCCGTTCCGTCATGGCAGACAGTAGGGCCGCCTCGCCACCGAACAGATGGGCGCAGCCGGTGATGTCGAGCACGATGCCGTCCGGCCCGGACACGGCGACGAAGGGTGTCCAGCGCTCGCACCATGAGGCGATGGCGGCGAGCAGCGCCGTGTCCGCCGCCGCATCCGCCTCCACCGCCTCGATCTTCGGTACGCGGGCCTGCGCATCCGCCAGCGTGAGGCCGGGATGGAGGCCGAGGCGGGCCGCGGCGGCGTCCACCGCGGCGAGGCGGCGGGCATTGGCCTTCACCTCCACCGTGACCAGAGGCGGGTCAGCCGGTGCGTCGCCAGCCGACGACATGCGACGTCCCCGCCGGCTGCGGTGCAGCCGGTCGGTCGGCAGGCGCGGCAGGAAGAGCGCGGCGAGGCGCCGGGGCGAAGCGTCGGGCATGGGCATTCCATTCCACGGTGAAGCGGCCGGTGGGTCCGAGGCGGTTGTGCTCGATCTCCAGCGCGAAGGCGGGTGGGCCGAGGCAGAAGGCCGGCACATCCCCCGCCACCCGGGAGGGGGCAGCGGCGACCCGCCAGCGGGTGGCGGCGGCGGAGGGACCGGGGTCCGCCCCGGGCCGCAGTAGGAGGGACGGCACACCGGAGCGCTCGCTGCGCAAGGCGAGGCGGCGGGTGGCGGTGAGATCGATGAGGCGCGGGGATCCCCAGGGCTCGGCCACCACCAGCCCGAGGGCGCCATGGCCAAGGGCTTCCTCTGCGGCGCCCAGCGTGTCGGCGGCGTCTGCGGCGGCCACCAGGATCAGGCGGGACGGATCGAGCCCGAAGGCGGCGCAGCCGGGGCCGTAGATGTCGCCGCCCTCCAGCGCCGCCATATCCTGCCGCACCCACAGCACCGGCTTGCGGGTAGCGGCCGCGAGCGCGAGGGCGAAACCGAGCACGGCGGCGGCATTGCCCTTCTCCGCCGGAAAAGCCTCGTGCAGCGCATCGCGGGCGAGGCCACCCCCCAACGCCTCGTCCAGCGGCCCCCCAAGGGACAGGCGCGGCCGGGCAGGACCGTCCGGAGGGCCGGACAGCCGTTCCATCTCGACGATGCGGCGGCGAAGGGCCGCCAGATCCTCGCGGGGAGCCTGCTCGGGGTGCATGGATGAAGGACCAATGTTCCTATTTTGTTCTCTTTAAAAGGACTCCGGGAGGGCGGAATGTCAACCGTATGGAGGTCCGGCAGCAGGGCCTGCGGGGGGCTGGAGCGAGGCCTTCGCAGGCAGGTGAAGCGGCGCGGCCTTGTCCCCGTAATTCACAAATAAGGTATCCTGAAACCGTTGTTGCGAGGTGCAAACCTCCCCTTAACGCCCCTGCCCTAGTGTCCTCGAAACGGCGCCGGTGCTGCGGATTTCGGATTCCCATGTCTTCCTTCAACCGTCCTCCGAGACCTCTTGCGTATCCTTCCTACGCTCCGGACGACTCGTTCGATCCACCAGCCGATTCCGGCGCCGAACGTTGCCTGCCCTCGTTCTACGAGCGGATTCCGGAATACGACCCTGCCATCCACGACGGCGCCTTCGAGGCTGCCGAAACCCACAGCTGGATCGACCTGGAGCTGGTCCCGAGCTGGCTGCGGCCGTTCACCCTCGACGCCAACACCCGCTTCACCCGCACCCCGGACCATCTGCTGCGTCCCCGCGAGCCGGGCGCGACCCCGTTGCCGCCAGTCTTGCCGCAGGTCCCCACCCCGGTCACGACCCAGGGGTCGAGCCGCGGCTGGCACTTCCTGTTCGAGCCGGCGGACGACGTGGTCCAGCCGGTGGCACAGCCCGTCGCGAAGCTTGCGGATATCCCCGAGGAGACCGCCTTCGCCGCGCCCGCCTCCGCGCCGGAAGAGGTGACGGCGGCTCCCGTCGTCCTGCCTCCCGTCGAGGAAGAAACCGTCGTGGCGGCCTGTGAGCCCTCCGCTTCCGAGGTCGCGCTTGCAGAGGCAGCCCCGGGGGAGGAGATTCTGACTGAAACGGCAACGCCTGCGCTCCTCGAAGCCGACACCGCGCCGCAGGCTGTGGCTGAGGCAGCTTCGGAGGTCGACACGGCTGATGTCCCCGACCACCTGTGGAGCTTGCTGCGCCTCGTAGTTCTCGGCCGCGCCGCCACCCCGCCCGCTCCGGCCGGGGAGCAGGACCTTGATCCGGCGCCCGCAGAGACGGTCGATGCTGAAGACGACCTTGTGGAGAACGAGGACACGGCTTTCGAGGCGCTGTCCGACGCCGAGGAGGTTGCCGACTTCGACGAAGACGAGGTCTTAGAGGCGGCCGCCTCCGAAGAGGATGAACTCGAGGATGACGAGCTCGAGGATGACGCGTTCGAGGACGAGGACTCCGAGGATGATGAGGTCGCCGAACTGGACGGCGACACGGACGACGCCGAGGAGGAGGGCGATGAGGTCGACCTTTCCGAGGACGACGACGAACTGGACGAGGACGACGCGGAGCTCTCCTCCGAGCTGGAGGAGGATGAACTCGAAGACGACGAACTCGAAGACGAAGCCTCTGAGGACGCGGAGCTGACGGACGAGGACGGCGAGGCGCTCGACACCGAATTCGACGAGGACGAGGCGGAAGACGCCGCCGCGCTTGAAGACGAGGATCAGGGCGAGGCCGAAGCCGAGGACGAAGCATTACCCCTCGCGGCCGCGCCGATCCTTTCGGGTGAGGCGTTCGCGTCCTGGCGGCCTTACCAGCAGAGCATCAGCGCCCAGTTCTTCGGTGCCCTGCATTCGGCTGCGACGTCCGCTCCCGCGACCTCGGCAGCAGTGCCTGCAGCGTTGGATGCCGTCGCACCCGTTCCGGTGCAGGCCGTTACAACCCTCCCGCCCGAGGCCGCTCCCGCAGCTGCGGAGGGCACGGAAGGCCCCTACTTCCTCCCGCCCCTCGACCTGCTGCGCGAGCCGCCGGTGGTGGAGCCGGACTATGAGCTGTCCGAGGAGTTCCTCGATCAGTCCTCCACCATGCTGCAGCAGGTGCTGCGCGACTTCGGCGTGCGCGGCGAGGTGATCGACGCCAATCCCGGCCCAGTCGTCACGCTCTACGAGTTCGAGCCGGCACCGGGGGTGAAGTCCTCCCGCGTCATCGGCCTGTCGCCGGACATCGCCCGCTCCATGAGCGCGGTGTCCGCCCGCGTGGCGGTGGTGGAGGGGCGCAACGTCATCGGCATCGAGCTGCCCAACCGGCGGCGCGAGACCGTGTGGCTGCGCGAGCTTCTGGCCAGTCATGAGTTCGCCGACACCCACCCCAAGCTCGGCCTCTGTCTCGGCAAGACCATCGGCGGCGTTCCGGTGATTGCAGACCTTGCGCGGATGCCGCATCTGCTGGTCGCCGGCACCACCGGCTCCGGCAAGTCGGTGGCCATCAACACCATGATCCTGAGCCTGCTCTACCGGCACACGCCGGAAGCCTGCCGGCTCATCATGATCGACCCGAAGATGCTGGAACTCTCGGTCTACGAGGGCATCCCGCATCTGCTCACCCCCGTCGTCACCGACCCCAAGAAGGCGATCATCGCGCTGAAGTGGGCGGTGAAGGAGATGGAGGAGCGCTATCGCAAGATGAGCCGCCTCGCCGTGCGGAACATCGACGGCTACAACGCCCGCGTCCGCGAGGCGGCAGCCAGGGCTGAGATCATCACCCGCAACGTCCAGGTTGGGTTCGACCGCGAGACCGGAGAGGCCCTGTTCGAGGAACAGGAGATGGACCTCACCGCGCTGCCCTACATCGTCGTCATCGTGGACGAGATGGCCGACCTGATGATGGTGGCGGGCAAGGAGATCGAGGGCGCCATCCAGCGCCTCGCCCAGATGGCCCGCGCCGCCGGTATCCACCTCGTGATGGCGACGCAGCGGCCCTCCGTGGATGTCATCACCGGCACCATCAAGGCCAATTTCCCCACCCGCATCTCCTTCCAGGTGACGAGCAAGATCGACAGCCGCACCATCCTCGGCGAGATGGGCGCGGAAACGCTGCTGGGGCAGGGCGACATGCTGTTCATGGCCGGCGGCGGCCGCATCAGCCGCGTCCACGGCCCGTTCGTCTCCGACGGCGAGGTGGAGAAGGTCGTCGCCTTCCTCAAGGCCCAGGGCGGACCGGACTATATCGACGAGGTGGTGCTGGACGAGGATGCCGTGGCCGAGGACGATGACGAGGCGGTGTTCGACCGCTCCGGCATCGCCGATGCGGGCGGCGACCTCTACGAGCAGGCTGTGGCTATCGTGATGCGCGACCGCAAGGCCTCCACCTCCTACATCCAGCGCCGTTTGCAGGTGGGCTACAACAAGGCCGCGTCCCTCATGGAGCGCATGGAGACCGAAGGCATCGTCGGCCCCGCCAACCACGCCGGAAAGCGCGAGATCCTCACCTTCTCGCGACCGGGATGAGGTTCGCTCCACCAGCGATCCTCCACCCTTGCCTCCCGCGCGCCCTGGGCTACCTTGTCCGCTTGATCCGGGCCAACCGGACGCGCGGTCGGGGCGCGGGATCGGGAGACGTTCAGTGGTGCAACCCTTCAGCGTGGTCCAGGGAGGCCGCATGGCTCAGGCATGCGCGGTCGGGCTGCGCGACATCTCCATCGCCTTCCCCGGTGCCAGCCGTGCGGCTTTGCCCTTCGTCGCGGTGCAGGGCGTCAATCTCGAGGTTGCGGATGGCGAGTTCGTCGCCATCGTCGGCCCTACGGGCTGCGGCAAGTCCACCTTGCTGAATGCCACTGCCGGCCTGCTGAAGCCGGCATCGGGCACCGTCACCATCCACGGCACGCCCCTTTCAGGCCTCAACCGCGCGGCCGGCTATCTCTTCCAAGCCGAGGCCCTGTTTCCCTGGAAGACGGCGCTCGACAACGTGGCCATCGGCCTTGAGGTCGCCGGCACCGACACGGACGAGGCGCGCGCCCGCGCCCGCAAGTGGCTGGCCCGCGTGGGGCTCGCGGCCTTCGCCGATCGCTACCCCCACCAATTGTCCGGCGGACAGAGGAAGCGCGTGGGCCTTGCCCAGGTGCTGATCCGTGACCCCAAGATCCTGCTCATGGACGAGCCTTTCGGCCCCCTCGACGCCCAGACACGGCAGATCATGGGCAACCTCCTGCTCGATCTGTGGAGCCAGGACCGCAAGGCGGTGATGTTCGTGACCCATGATCTTGAAGAGGCGATTTCGCTGGCCGATCGGGTGGTCATCATGGGCGCCGGGCCGGCCTCGCGCATCATCGGCCAGTGGCGGGTGCCCATTCCCCGCCCGCGCGACATCGACGTGCGGCTGGAGCCCGCCTTCCACCACCTTCACCGCGAGATCTGGGCGGCGCTGAAGGATGAGGTGGTGAAGGGATATCGCCAGTCCGAGGTCGCGAGCTGAACCATGCGCAACCGTTTCATGCTGTTCACCCTGCAGGTGCTGGTGGCGGTGGTGCTGATCGCCATCTGGCATTTCGGCTCCACGGTGAAGGTCTCGATCCCGGCGCTCTCGCCGAAGCCCTTCTACCCGCTCGACCCCTTCTTCTTTTCGACGCCGCTCGCCGTTTTCGAGCGCACGTTCAAGGACTTCTACACGGGGGTGATCTGGTATCACCTCGGCATCACCCTGCTGGAGACCATGCTCGCCTTCGCCATCGGCGCTTTCGGCGGGGTGCTGGTAGGCTTCTGGTTTGCCCGCAAAGCCGTGATCGCGGCGGTGTTCGACCCCTATGTGAAGATGGCCAATGCGCTGCCGCGCGTGGTGCTGGCGCCCATCTTCGCCTTGTGGCTTGGGCTCGGCATCTGGTCCAAGGTGGCGCTGGGCGTCACGCTGGTGTTCTTCATCGTTTTCTTCAATGTCTATCAGGGTGTTAAGGAAGTCAGCCCGACGCTGCTCGCCAACGCCCGGATGCTGGGGATGAGCGAGCGACAGCTGATGCGGAACGTGTTCTGGCCCTCCGCGCTCACCTGGATGTTCTCCTCGCTCCATACCGCCGTCGGCTTTGCGCTGGTGGGGGCGGTGGTGGGGGAATATCTCGGCTCTGCGGCGGGGCTCGGCTATCGCATCCATCAGGCGGAAGGGGTGTTCGATGTCACCGGCGTGTTCTCGGGCATGCTGGTGCTCTCCATCTTCGTCATCATCATCGACACGGTGGTGAGCGCAATCGAGAACCGCCTGCTCGTCTGGCGCCCCGCGCCGGCGACGCAGAGTTGAAGAAAAACGGGAGGAAAATCATGAAGATGCTCAAGCTCGCGGTGGCTGCCCTCGCGCTCGCCTTCGCCGCTCCTGCGGCGGCCCAGCAGGCCGCCAAGATCGAGAAGCCGAAGCTCACGCTGGGCGTCGGCGGCAAGCCGCTGCTGTATTATCTGCCGCTGACGATCGCCGAGCGGAAGGGCTTCTTCAAGGAGGAGGGGCTGGACGTCGCCATCAACGATTTCGGCGGCGGAGCCAAGTCTTTGCAGGCACTTATCGGCGGATCGATCGATGTGGTGACGGGGGCTTACGAGCACACCATCCGCATGCAGGCCAAGGGCCAAGACATTGTTTCCGTTATCGAATTGGGCCGTTTCCCGGGGATCGTCCTGGTGGCGCGGAAGGATCGGCCGATCAAGTCGGTGAAGGATTTGAAGGGGGCCAAGATCGGCGTCACGGCGCCAGGCTCCTCCACGAACTTCTTTGTCAATTTCCTGATGGCGAAAGATGGCCTGAAGCCGGATGATGCCTCCTACGTAGGTGTCGGCGGTGGCGCTTCGGCCGTGGCGCAGATGAAGCGGGGCGAAATCGACGCCATGTCCAATCTCGACCCCGTCATTACCAAGCTGGAAGACGACGGGGACGTGATTGTTCTGGCGGACAGCCGAACAGAAGCCGGAAACGACAAGATCTTCGGCGGAGCGAACCCGGCTGCCGTGCTCTACATGAAGCGCGACTTCATGGAGCAGAATCCGGTCACCACGCAGAAGCTCGTGAACGCTTTCTACAAGGCGCTTCAATGGCTTAAGACCGCCACGCCCGAGGATGTGGCGGCGGTGGTGCCGGAGGAGTATCTGCTCGGGGACAAGGCGCTCTACCTCAACGCGGTCAAGAACTCCCTGCCGATCTATTCGCGCACCGGCCTCATCCCCGAAAAGGGCATGCAGAATGCCCTCAACATGTTGGTGGAGTTCGATCCTGAGCTGAAGGCGGCGAAGATCGACCTCGGCAAGACGTTCGACGGCACCTTCGTGGCGAAGGCGGCGGCAGGCAAATAGTCCGGTCCGGTTCGGGTGTGTTTCACCACCTTGCCGGTGGGCGTTCACCCCCGGTATCGGGTGGGTTCGGCAAAAGGTTCAGGAGCGGCGGGCAAAAATCTTCCCCGCCGCCCTTGAACCGCCGCGATTGATCCCTATCTTCCCATCAACCCCAGCCGATGGATGCGGCGCGCTTTTGAGCGCAGACGCTTCCGGGAGACGGACGGATGTACTCCGATCCCGCCTGAGCAGATTGCACCAAGGCATGGGGCGTTCGTTCCTCCGCTTTCCATTTCATGGATGTGCGGAGGGGCGAGCCGAGCGGACAAGTTCGTCGACGGCCTTCTTCGTTTCCTTCGGGCCGCGACGCAAAAGCCTTCCCCAAGTACGAACCTGTCCTGAACTGCGTCCCGTTGCGCCGTGACTCTCTCGTGGTCGCGTGTTGCCGGGACGATCGGCGCTTTTCGGGAAACTCCCGGAGAGCGTTTCCACAGGAGGCCTCCATGGCCACGGGTACTGTCAAGTTTTTCAACGCCCAGAAGGGTTTCGGCTTCATCGTTCAGGATGAGGGCGGCCCCGACGTGTTCGTCCACATCTCCGACGTGGAGCGCTCCGGCATGTACAGCCTGAACGACGGCCAGAAGGTCTCGTTCGATGTCGTCCCGGACAACCGCGGCAAGAGCAAGGCTGCGAACCTCGCCGCCCTCTGACGCGGCTTGAAGCCGAGGGTGCGTGAGCCTGCTCACGACCCTTCGGCCAAGTCCGCCATTAGGCCCGCGGCAAAGCCCGCGCGGTGCCTGAGCGAACCCGCTCGGCGCTGATCGCGGACCGGGATCGATGGGTCCAGGCGTTGACAAGAAGAGGCCCGGTCGTCGCAAGACGGCCGGGCCTTTTTCGTGCCTCGACTTTCGTGCCTCAACGGAAGATCAGCGCAGCACGTAGACGGTCGCGCCCACGCGCACGCGGTTGTAGAGGTCCACCACGTCGTCGTTGGTCATGCGGAAGCAGCCCGACGACACCGCCTGCCCGATGGTCTCCGGCTCGTTGGAGCCGTGGATGCGGTAGAGGCTGGAGCCGAGATACATGGCGCGGGCGCCGAGCGGGTTGTCGATGCCGCCGGGCATGTAGCGGGGCAGATCGGGGCGGCGCCGCAGCATCTGGGACGGGGGCGTCCAGGAGGGCCATTCCTTCTTGGCGCTCACCGTCTTCACGCCGGACCAGCGGAAACCGTCGCGGCCGACGCCGATGCCGTAGCGGATGGCCTGGCCACGCGACGTTACGTAATAAAGGCGGCGCTCCGACGTGTTGATGACGATGTTGCCGGGCGCATATTTCGGATCGATGGAGACCATCTGGCGGCCGATGGGCGAGGTGCTGCCCACCACGCCGACATTTCCGCCGCCGAAGAACTTGTTGAAATTGAAGATGTCGTAGCGATCGTCGGCCTTGGCCGAGCCCGTCGCCACAAGCGCGGCGATGCCTGCAAAAACAAGCGATTTCAGCTTCATCATGGCTCTGCGTCTCGGATGGACCGGAGCGCGAACGACCATCGAGCACGCCCGGATACGTCGGCAACACCGCTTTGTCGCCACAAAACGGACAAGACTGCAACCGCTTTGTGGCGAACGGGTTCCCGTCCCACGGGAGTGTGAAGCCGTCTTCTCCTAACGCGCTACCATCCCTGAAGTCGCTGCCGCAGCGGCAGCAAAGGCCGCGAGCGTGGTGTTGAAGCGGTCCGCCGCCTCGATGAAGGGGGCGTGGCCGACCCCCGCATAAAGGTCCAGCCGGGCGCCGGGAATAGTCCCGGCGATATGCTCCGCCATGGCCGGGGCCACCACCTCGTCCAGCGCGCCCTGCACCACCAGCGTGGGCACGTCCAGGCGCTTCAGCAGGCCCTCATAATCCGCCGTCCGGCCGAATAAAGCGGAGCGCACCTGCTGCGGCACCATCATGTTCACCGCCAGCAACTGCTCGAACAGCGGCTGGGGGATGGGGGCGGCGAAGCAGCGGCGCAGGAAGGTGCGGGTGGCCGCGATGTTCTCCTCCACATCCGTGCTGCACATGAGGCGCATGAGCCTGTTGCAGGTGCCGTAGAAGCGGCGCTCGTTGGCGGTCACGGCATCCACGAAGACGATGCCGCCGATGCCCGCCGTACCATGCACCGCCAGATAATCGCCGATGATGCGCCCGGCATAGGACCAGCCCACCAGCACCGGCCGCGTGAGCCCCCAGCCGCGGATCACCGCATCAAGCTCCCCCGCCCACACCTCGGCCGACTGGTAGGCGGCGGGATCGGACGGACGGTCGGAGGCGCCATGGCCCCGGAAATCGTAGGTGACGAGCCGTAGGCCGGCCAGCGCCGGGCTGGATGTCTGCCGGTTCCAGCACAGGCCGGATTGGGAGAAGCCATGGATGAACACCGCCGGCGTTCCCCCGGGCGGGCCGAAGGCGGCGCTGGCGATGCCCACGCCATCGGGGGTGAGGATGCGGCGGACCTCGCGGTCGGCGGGGGGAGGGGTGGTCATGGCAGGGTTCCGGCGCGAGGTGTTCGGCGACCGCTTTAGCATCGCCGGGACGCGGGCTTAAGGGGTGGAAGCCGTTCTTGCCTCGGGCCAGCGACGGCGCAGCCGGAGCGCCGAGCCGGGGTCCAGGGGAAAAGTCGGCGAAGCCGGCGATGCCCCGACACCGTTTCCGCTTGAGCCGCCTGCGGCGTACCCTTGCGCTGGGCCCCGGATCAGCGCTCCGGCTAAGCCGTCGCTTGTCCGGGGCGCGAGGCTGTTCCCAGGCCATCGCCTTCCTCCTACCGGCCGACCAGCCGCCGCCTTTGGGGCGCCATGTGGCAGTGCTATACAACGCCTCGCACAGCACAGCTCGAATCGAAGACCAGCATCACAAGGAGAGGCGACGGAATGCGCACCTCAGCCGTGACACGCACCGCCCACCGCCGGACGGTTCTCGCCGCCCTTTCCGCCCTTGCGCTCGTGCCCGCGCTCGTCATGCCGACGGTGGCCGATGCCGCGAGCGAGCGCTTCATGGTGCTGGGCCTCCCCTTCTTCAAGCCGTACCGGGCGGCCATCGCCACCCTCGATGTGGACGGCGCCGGCAAGGTCTCCGGCACCCTCGCGCCGCCGTCGGGCGATGCGCGGGCCGCGATTCCGGTGTCCGGCACGCTGGCCGGCGGGGCGTTGAAGCTCACCATCGGCCAGGGGGACGACAGCTACGCCCTCGCCTTCACCGAGAACCAGCGCGGCCTGCACCACATCTATGAGGAGACGGCGGCCATCCCCGGCCTCGCGGCGGTGACGGTGTTCCGCCCGGAAGGCGGCTTCTCCGAGCCGGCGCTGGTGCTCCAGCACGACGAGGACAATTGGTGCGGCCTCGTCACCGGTGGCCTCGCCGTGGACCTCAAGGCGGCCGACCTCGCCCGCACGCCGGTGGCGCCTGCCGAGCTTGCCGAGATCGATCTCGTGGTCACGCCCCAGCAGGGCGGCACCGCGAAAGTGAAGCTGAAGGAGGCCTGGAGCCGCCTGCGCCTCGCTGCCCGCGACGGCGACGACGTTTCGGTGGATGTGGCCGTGCCGCTGGGCGCCGAGGCGAAGATCGCGCAGGAGCTGCGCAAGGTGCCGCTGGTGGCCACCGTCACGCTGCCCTCCGTGTGCGGGGAGATGGCGTTCGCCGCCGTTCCGCGCGCCAAGCTGATGGACGGCGACAAGGTGTCCGAGGCGAAGCTCAAGGCCTATGGCGACGCCATGCTGGCGCGCGTCCTCTCCGGCGCCGCGCCCGAGGGCGGCAACGGCACGCGCAAGTTCAAGGTGGCCGGATCGGTGGTGCCGGGCGAGGCGGGGCCGGCCTACAAGGCCACCGTCTCCGCCGAATCCGAGGCGAGCCGTCTCGCCAAGGGCAATTGGGACCAGTTCACCGTGCTGCTCCAGCCGGTGGTGACGCCGGCCGACACCGCCGCATCGGTGTCGCTGGTGCCCCTCGTCATCGATCTCAAGGTGGCGAAGAAGTCCGGCCCGCAGGCGCCGGCGGATGCCGCCTTCAAGCCGGCTGATGATTCCACGCAGGTGGCGGCCATCAGCCACCGCCTCGTCTCCTACATCGCCGCCGCCGAAGGCACGCGGTGCAGCTTCCTGACCCAGACGGCGTTCGACGAGCCGGACGGCAGCCTCTCCTGCACCAACCTCGCCCTCGACGACGTGAGTGCCGCCGACGATAACTGAAGCTGAACGGGCGGCTGGATCTGCGCCGCCGTTCGATGTCGCCAGATGCCCGGCCACGTGCCGGGCATTTCTGTTTTCAGTGTGTCAGTCACGTTTTGGAGTTCGGCTGTTCCGGTCAAGATGTAGCGGCTTCTGTTGCGCCAGTCTGGCGTTCGATTACTTTTCGGAAAGCGCTGTCGTCGGGCTCAAGCTGCACATTCCGGCCACGATTGCTTGTGTTTGTCATTTTCTGCGGCGGAACCATCCTCCCCACCTTCCGTTCTCTGACGGGGGCACAAGAGAGGATGCGAACCGATGAACAATCGTCAGCAGGGCGGAGCCGGAAATTTCGAGAACGATCGCGAGCGCGCCTCCGAGGCCGGTCGCAAGGGCGGCGAGCAGAGCGCCCAGAACCGCCAGCAGGGCGGTCAGCAGGGCGGCGACAACCGCCAGCAGAGCCAGCAGGAACACGATCGCGGCCAGCAGGGCGGCTCGGGCAACGCCCAGGACCGCGAGCGCGCCTCCGAGGCGGGCCGCAAGGGCGGCCAGAGCGTGCCGGACGAGAAGCGCTCCTTCTCCAAGGACCACGACCTCGCCTCCGAAGCCGGTCGCAAGGGCGGCCAGAGCTGAGGCCGAACAGGGCGCGGCCTTCGGGTCGCGCCCCTTCATTCATATGACCGGGAGCTGCCAGATGGGCTTTTTCTCCAAGGACATCCATACCATGGACGACCTGTTCGTCCACACGCTGCGCGACATCTATTATGCCGAGAAGCGCATCCTCAAAGCGCTTCCGACCATGATCGAGAAGGCGCAGAATTCCACGCTCCGCCAGGCCTTCCAGTCCCATCTCGGCGAGACCGAGGGGCATGTGAAGCGGCTCGAGGAGGTGTTCCGCATGCACGGCGTCGAGGCCAGCACGGTGAAGTGCCCGGCCATCGACGGCATCATTGAGGAGGCCGAGGACGTCGCCTCCGAGGTTGCCGATCCCGAGGTGATGGACGCAGCGCTCGCCGCCGCCGCGCAGGCGGTGGAGCATTATGAGATTACCCGTTACGGCACGCTTATCGCATGGGCCAAGCAGCTCGGCCGCAACGACTGCGCCTCCGTGCTCCAGCGCAACCTGGACGAGGAGAAGGCCGCCGACGCCAAGCTCACCCGCCTCGCCGAGGCCAGGCTGAACATGCGCGCGGCCGAATAGGCCGCCGCACCTGCCCACGCAAAAACCCCGCCGGTCCGCCGGCGGGGTTTTTTATTGGCCCGGTCGCGGTGCGCGATTCTCCTGGCCGAGCCTGATGCACTATGGAAGTGGCCGCGAAGGACTACGAGTGCCGCTGCCAGTGACGGGGGCAAGCGTCTGTAAAAAACGAAAATCGCCGTGGAATTGGTCCCTGCTCGTCCCGTTCGCTAGATTAAAGCAAGGGCTGATTCGAAGGACTGATTCCATGGCTCGTCCAGAAGCGGACAAGATTATTGAATGGAAGGAGCGACGCGGTCGCGACACCGCAGCTTCACTTGTAGAATGGGAAATCCCGAAATTAAAAAGAACATGGGAAGAGAAAGAAGGTATTTTGTCGGAATTATGTGATTTTATACCGATGAGATTGGTGACTTACATTGAAGTATTTGTGAGAGAGTCGATCAAAGATCTTATAGATTACGGGTCTCCATTTTTGGAGCGGTCAGAGTCTATCGCAAAGGGCGCAAAGATCGATTTTGCTGTGATAGTTGGATTGCATGGCAAAAAACTGTCTGCCGGAGACATCGTTGCCCATAGCTTATCGATCAACGAGCCATCGCGTATTATAGCATATTTCTCTGCGTTAATTCCAAATTTTGTTGATAAAATAAAAAATTCTCATGAACTTTGGGAGGAGCAGCGGGAGGAGTGGCCGCTTAAGCCAATTATGTCAGATTATAACCTCGTGATGGAGCGTCTGGGTCGAATTTTTATCGTGCGACACGTCGTTACTCATGAGCTGCCCCAGGGGCGTAGCTTCGAGCTCGCGGAGATTGATGGTTTTTTTGAAGCGGCTATTAGTTTCTTGGATGCTATTCAATGGGTAATTGTCGGAGAAATTAGCGGATCTGTTCCTAAGACGCAGTTCTCGATGAATAGGGGTGCAGTCGAAAGATTGGATAATAAGACGGAAGAACTGGAGATGTTGGCAAAAAAAATTGCATTAAATCCAGCTATAAATGGCGAATTGTTCGAGAAAAGTCAGATTTCATGGAAAGAGTACGCTGAAAAACTCGCCGAATTCGAGGCGTCCGCGGTTCTGGGCGGAACGATGTATCGTCTCGTCTGGGCTGGATCGCTGGCAGACGAAACGGTCAGGCGGATCAAGGTCCTGCGCGACTGGGCCGAGAATGAGGGCATCGAACTCTGAAGTTCGCCAAGCGCGGAATGGTGGGCGATGCAGGGATTGAACCTGCGACCCCTCCCGTGTGAAGGGAGTGCTCTCCCGCTGAGCTAATCGCCCGCGCCATTGCGAGGAGGGCCGTTTAGAGCCGCAGGGCCTCCCCTGTCAAGGGCGGGCGCGACGAGGACCGCGCCTGCCTGTGGATCATTCGGGCCGGAGCCCGCGCCGACGCCCGGCCGGAACCTACGCCGAAGCGTTGGCCAGCAAGGCGTCCACCGCCTCTTCCAGCTGGTCGAAATGGTGGATCAGCCGGTCGGCGCCGAGTTCGCCGGGGGGCGTCTCCGTGTAGCCGAACGAGACGGCCACCACCGGCACGCCAGTGGCGCGGGCGGTGAGCACGTCGGTGATGCTGTCGCCCACCATGATGGAGCGCGCCACGTCCGCCCCCGCCGCCGAGATGGTGGAGATGAGCGGCAGCGGATCGGGCTTGGAGCGGGGATAGGTGTCGGCGCCGGTGATGACGGCGAAGCGCGGCGTCAGCTCCAGCGCGTCGAGCAGCAGGCGGGCGAGGTGTTCCAGCTTGTTGGTGCAGACCGCCAGCGCCACGCCCTTGGCCTCCAGCCGGTCCAGCGCCTCCAGCAGGCCGGGGAAGGGGCGGGAGCCCACGGCGATGTTCTGCGCATAATGGGCGATGAAGCGCTGCGTCATGGCGGCGATCTCGTCGTCCGGCAGGTCGATGCCCTCGCTCTTCAGCGCCCGCACGATGAGGAGGCGCGCGCCTCCGCCGATCATGTTGCGCGCCTCGGCGCGGTCCACGGGCGGGATCTTGTGGGCGGAGAGCACCAGGTCGAGGGCGTCGAGCAGATCGGGCGCGGTGTCCACCAGCGTCCCGTCGAGATCGAACGCGACGAGCGGGCGGGAGGCGGGCTGTGCGGGCTGGGTCATCGGGCGCGGTCCTTCAGCGTGGCGGTATCGGAGCAGATGATATCCGCAGGTTCCGGTCGGCTGCCCCTTCCGTTGCGCTCGCGCCGGCAGCGGGGAAAGGGGCGATGAGGAGGATATCCTCGCCTTCTGCCTTAAATCCTGCCGCTTTTTCGCGCCAGCGTCGCGGGGATTCGAGGGCTGCGGCCCCGGCGCGCAGTTCACGGCTGCGCCCGAGTTCGCCGCCGAAGCCGGTAGCCGGAAGCCCCAAGCCGGATGCCCGCAACCAGGAGGCATGAATGCGGACCACTCCCCTTCGCACCGGGCGCGCGGCGCGCCGCAACCCGGCGGTGCTGCTCGCGGTGGCGGTCGCCGCCGCGGGTCTCGGCGGGATCGGCGCAGCCGCCGCCCAGCCCACGGCCGCGCAGGGGGCGAATGGACCCGGATTCGAGTTCGCCGCCCCCCCCTCCGCCCAGGCCAACCGCGTCTACGGCATCAATCGCCAGACCGGCGAGATGAACGTCTGCCAGTTCGAGCGGCCCAGCGCGACCGGCGTGGGCGTCACCTTCTGCTTCGCCCAGGGCGAGGGCGCGGGGCCGCAGAAGGCCGGCAACTACGCGCTCATGCCCACCCATTACGAAGGGGAAACGGGCATCTTCCGGGTCAATCGCGACACCGGCGAGATGAGCATCTGCTACGTGCGGGAGACCGCGCGCGCCGCGGGCGGCACGGATTCGAGCCTCGTCTGCACCCCGGCGGCGCGCTGAGGCGTCGCGCCGGCTTGTCGGCGGCGCCGATCGGGGCTAGAGCCGGAGCGGGGACGGCTGAAACCGTTCCGCCAGAAAAGAAGCGCCGTTGCGGCAAGGCCCGTCGGGCCGGCGCGCGGCGACGTTTCAAGGACATCGAGGCAAAAATCCAATGGTCCACGCCGAAGACCTGAAGCGCCGGGCCGCCGCCCATGCTCTGACCTACGTGACCGACGGCATGCGCCTCGGCCTCGGCACCGGCTCCACGGCCCGGCATTTCGTCGAGCTTCTGGCCGAGAAGGTGCACGGCGGCCTCACCGTGCTCGGCGTGCCCACCTCCGAGCAGACTTTAGCCCAGGCGGTGTCCCTCGGCGTGCCGATCGCCACGCTGGACGAGGCCGGCCCGCTCGATCTGTGCATCGACGGCGCGGACGAGATCGGCCCCGGCCTCGCCCTCATCAAGGGCGGCGGCGGCGCGCTGCTGCGCGAGAAGATCGTCGCCAGCGCCGCGCGCGAGATGATCGTCATCGCCGACGCCACCAAGAAGGTGGACGTGCTCGGCCGCTTCCCGCTGCCCATCGAGGTGGTGGATTTCGGCGTCGGTGCCATCACCCGCCAGGTCATCGAGGCGATCCGCAGCGCCGGCTGCGCCGGTGACATCACCGTGCGCCGCGACGGCGACGGTCATCCTTTCGTCACCGATCAGGGGCACCTGATCCTCGACGCCCATCTCGGCCGCATTCCCGACCCCGCCGCGCTGGCCGCAGCGGTGGCGCAGGTGGCCGGTGTCGTCGAGCACGGCCTGTTCATCGGCCTCGCCCGGCGCGCCGTGCTCGCGGGCAAGGACGGCATCACCGAGCTGGAGCCCGGCAGCTTCTAGCTTTTTCCCTTTCCGGAGACTTCCATGCGTCACCCCCTTTCCGGCCGCTTCGTCCGGCAGCTTTTCCTCGCTGCGGCCCTGTCGGTTCCGGCCGCCGCGCTCCTCGCGCCGGTGGCCGAGGCACAGACCCGTCCGGTTCCCCCCGCCGGCGCGCCCGTGGCCAAGCCGTCCCCGGCGCTGCTCCAGCTCGCGCGCGACCTGGTGACCGCCAATGGCGAGGCGCGGGCCTTCGACGGCGTCATCCCGAACATCGTGGACGGCGCGGCCCTCTCCTTCCTCCAGACCAACCCCGACCTCGCCAAGCAGCTGCGCGAAGTGGCGGTGCTGGTGCGGCCCGAGTTCGAGAAGCGTCAGGCCGAGGTCATCGACATCCTCGCCACCTCCTACGCCGCGCGCTTCACCGAGACCGAGCTGAAGGAGGCCATCGCCTTCTTCCGCAGCCCCACCGGCATCAAGCTGGTGCAGGACCGTCCGGTGATCGTCCAGGAGGCGGTGCAGGGCATCCAGGCGTGGGGCGCGCAGATCAACGCCCAGGCCGTGGAGCGCGTGCGCGCCGAGATGAAGAAGCGCGGCGTCGATCTCTGATCGCGCGGCAGTTTCAAAGGTACGGAAAAGGCCGGTCCCGCTGGGACCGGCCTTTTTCATTTTGGCACCGTCATCCCTTTGCGCCGTGATGCCTTGCGCCGTCATGCCCCGGCTCGTCCGGGGCATCCACCCGGCCGCTGGTCCGGTGCGCGATAAGGGATAGCCGGCCCGGCCACGACGTGGATCCCCCGGATAAACCGGGGGATGACATCCTCCCTATGGGTTCGCTACCGCCTAAACCCCGCCCGTCCGCGGCGTGCGCGGGCCTTGCGGCGCCTCGGCCTGCGCGGCGAACAGGCTCTTGCGGTCGAGGTTTGGGCTGTAGTGCGGGTCCACCAGCGTGGACGTGTGCCAGATGGCTTCCATGCGCGCCCGCTGCGCCTTCAGCCGCGCCCGGTGCTCCCGCGAGCGCTTCCTGCCGCGCGAGGCGGATTCGTAGTGGAGGAGCGTGGCGAAGGGCGTCCACACCACCCCAAAGCTCGCCCGCCGCGCCCTCAGGCACAGATCGATGTCGTTGCAATCCTCGGCGAAGCGCTCGGCATCGAGCGGGCCGATGGCGTTCCACACGTCGCGGCGGATGAGGAGGCAGGCGGCGGTGACGGCCGAGAGGTTCTGCCGCACCTTGAGGCGATCCTCATAGCCCGGCGCATCGGCGGCGCTGTGGGCGAACCAGTGGTCCGCATAGCGGAACAGTCCGGCAATCACGCCCGCGTGCTGGATGGTGCGATCGGGAAACAGCAGCTTCGCCCCGACGATCCCGGCGCCGGGCAGGGACGCGAGGGCGACCATCTCGTCCAGCCAACCGGCGTCGATCACCTCCACGTCGTTGTTGAGGAGAAGGATCATCTCGCCCCGCGCCGCATCGACGCCGAGGTTGCAGATGCGGGGGAAGTTGAAGTCGCCGTCGTCCCGCACCACACGCGTCGCCGGCCACAGGGCCTTGATCTCCTCGAACAATGCGAAGGTCGCCGGCTCCACCGAGCCGTTGTCGACGACGATGATCTCGAAGGCGCGATAGGCGGTGCGCGCGATGAGCGAGCGCAGCGCCACGGCGAGCAGCGCCGCGCGGTCGCGGGTCGGGACGACGATGGAGACGAGCGGGGCCGGCGCGGGCGTGGGATAGAGCGGGCGCAGGTGGCGGCCGATGATGTCCACCTCCACGCCGCGCAGCCGGGCGAGGGCGGCGGCCGCCGCCTCGATCTCCTCCGGCGCGAAGCCGGGCGGATGATCCTTCAGCCCCACCGCCACGCGGGGCACATGGCGGATGCGGGCGTCGGGCAACGCCGAGGCGTGGCGCAGCAGCAGGTCGAACACGGCGGCCGGGCCGGCGGCAGGATTGAGGCCGAGGCGCAGGGCGTCCGCGCGGGGCAAAGCGGCGAAATGCCGGAGATAGCCTGAGGACTCCAACAGATGCCGGTTGAAGGCGGGGTGATAGACGCCGTGGAGCGGCGCGCCGTCGTCGTCCAGCCGCTCCTCGTCGGCATAGGCGAGGGCGCAGTCGGGGTGCTGCGCGAACGCATCGCGGATCAGCGCCACCGCGTCTCGCGTCGGCTGGGCGGCGGCATCGAGGAACAGCACCAGCCCGCCCTCGGCAGCGGTGAGTGCGGCGGCGCGGCGCTGGGCGGGGGCCCCTTCGGCCGTCACCACGCGCGCGCCGGCGGCGGCTTGCATGAGCGCGGGCGGCGCGCTGGGGGGGAGGGCCACGACCCACTCGAAATTCCGGTCGGTCTGCGCGGCGAGGGCGGCGGCGCAGGCGGAAAGATCCGCTGCGCTGGCGCTGCCGCCATCGGTGAGCAGGCTGAGCCTGGGCGCCGCGCCGGGTACCTCGGCGAAGTCGCCGACGAAGCGGGCGCGGAAGGCGCGGTAGCGCGCCGCCTCGGCCCGGCGGCGGGCGGGCGCGGCGGAGACGAGGGCATGAAGCGCCCCGCGCAGGGTGCGGGCGGCGGTGCCGGCCGCCTTCCAGCGGCGCGGCAGGCCGAGACCTTCGAACCGGCCGTTGGCGAAGGCATGCAGCTTCAGCGCCACCTTGTGGACCGGGTAATAGCCGAGCCGGAAACCGGCCGGTGCGCCCGCGACCTGGATCCGCGTCGCCCCGGCCGGCACCAGCGCGACCGTGGGCACGCCGGGCAGCAGGGTCTCGCCGTCGCCCACGCCTTGGGCCGCGCCCGTCGCGGTGGCGAATGTGAAGGGGAGGGGGGCGTCCGCCCCTTCGCCCGCCAGCACGATGGCAAGGGTTCCCCGCCGGGCGCGCAGCCGCAGCACGGCGGGCAAAGCGAAGCCCGTGCCGCCGCTGCCGGCCGGCGCGCACTTCAGCCAGAGCGGGGGAATCTCGGTGTCGTGCATGGCTTGCGTATCGATGGCGGCCGGATCGGCTGCCGCGTTGAAGCACCGAAGCGCGGACGCGGCAAGCGGCCAGCCCACGGCGAGTTTGCTTGACGCCCCGGCGCGGCTCCTTCAAGCCACCCGCCACGCATCGGGATCTGGCGGGAGCCAAACATGACACAGCGCGAGGTGGACCTGTTCGTGATCGGCGGCGGCTCGGGTGGCGTGCGCGCCGGCCGCATCGCCGCTCAGCATGGCGCCAAGGTGATGATGGCGGAGGAATACCGCATGGGCGGCACCTGCGTCATCCGCGGCTGCGTGCCCAAGAAGCTGTTCGTCTATGCCGGCCGCTACGCCCACGACATCGACGACATGGCCGGCTTCGGCTGGCGGGTGAGCGCGCCCGAGTTCGACTGGCTGACTTTGGTCGCCAACAAGGACAAGGAGATCGCCCGGCTCGAAGGCATCTACAAGCGCAATGCCGAAGCCGCCGGGGTGGAGATCGTCGCCTCCCGCGCGGTGGTGGCGGGGCCGAACCGCGTGCGCATCCTCGACACCGGCGAGGAGGTGGCGGCGCGCCATATCCTGCTCGCCACCGGTGCCCATCCGGCGCTCGGGCCACAGATTCCCGGCTGCGAGCTGGCCATCACCTCCAACGAGGCGTTCAACCTCAGGAGCTTCCCAGATCGCATCCTGATCCAGGGCGCGGGCTATATCGCGGTGGAGTTCGCCGGCCTGTTCCGCGCGCTCGGAGCCGAGGTGACTTTGGTCTATCGCGGCGACAAGGTGCTGCGCGGCTTCGACATGGAACTGCGCGATCATCTGGAAACCGAGATGACTCGCGCCGGCATCAAGCTCGTCAGCGGCAAGACGCTTGCCTCCATCGAGGCCATCTCCGGCGGCAAGAAGGTGGTCCTCTCCGATGGTTCGGAGCTGGAGGTGGATGAGGTGATGCTCGCCATCGGTCGCATCCCCAGCACACGCAATCTGGGCCTTGAGGGGGTGGGCGTGGCGCTTGACCCGCTGGGCGCGGTGATCGTGGACGAGCACAGCCGCACCAACGTGCCCTCCATCTATGCGGTGGGCGACATCACCAACCGCATCAACCTCACCCCCGTCGCCATCCGCGAGGGCCACGCCTTCGCCGATACGGTGTTCGGCAACAAGCCGTGGACGGTGGACCATTCGCTGGTGGCCACCGCCGTCTTCTCCGAGCCGGAGATCGGCACCGTGGGCTGCACGGAAGAGGCGGCGCGGGCCGCCGGGCGGCCGGTGGACATCTACAAGACCACCTTCCGCCCGCTGAAGGCGACGCTCTCCGGCCGCGAGACCCGCAATTTCATGAAGCTGATCGTGGATGGCGAGACCGACCGCCTGCTCGGCGTCCATATCATGGGCGAGGCCGCCGCCGAGATGATCCAGCTCGCCGCCGTGGCCATGGGGCTGAAGGCGACCAAGGCGGATTTCGACCGCACCGTCGCCGTCCATCCCACCGCCGCCGAGGAACTGGTGACGTTGCGCACCAAGGCGTCGTAAGCGAAGAAGACTGTTGCCGCCGTCGTCCTCCGGCTTGACCGGAGGACCCTTGGCGCTGTTTGTCCCTGGACTTCGCAGGCCTGTGCCGGCGGAGGGGTGGGCCCTCCGGTCAAGCCGGTGGGCGACGGCGGCTTGGGTGACGCGGATGGAGAAGCGCAGCCCTCACAGCCGGCTGAGCAGCTCGGCCTTCTTAGTGCTGAATTCCTGGTCGCTGAGGATGCCCTTGGCGTGGAGATCGGCCAGCTTCTCGATGGCGGAGATGATCTCGCTCTGGCCCAGAGGCTGGGCTCCGCCATAGGTCTGCGGCTGGGGCGCGAAGGACTGCGGCTGCGGCGCGGGCTCGTAGACGGGCGGCGGCGGCGCATAGGCCGGTGCCTGCGGCGCACCGCTCACGATGGGCAGGCTGGAGACGAACACCGTGCCGTACTGGCTGGTGAAGGTCAGGCTGCCCGATCCGCCCTGCTGCTGGGAGAAGCCGCCGATCTGGTGGTCGAGGCTGTCATAGACCGTCACCTGCCCGTTGAGATCGATGGCGAGGCGGCGCGTGCCGGGGAAATAGGCGTAGCGCACCCCGTTCTGCGCGCCGGTGCTGGCCGGCTGGCCGAGATCGGCCGGCCACCAGTTGAAGCTGCCGGAGGCATCCGGCACGAACAGGCTGGGCTGGCTGCTACCGAAGCTGCCGCCCATGTTGCCGCCGAACCCGCCGCCGCCGCTCGTCTGCCACTGGCCGCCGCCGGAATAGCCGCCGCCCTGGTTCTGGGACTGGAAGCTGCCGCTCTGGGTGAGGCCGGGCTGGCTGGCGACGAGGCTCGACAGCTCGCTGCACAGGCCGTCTACCCGGCCCTTGAGGTAGCTGTTGAACATGTCCGAGACCATGGTCATCCCGCCCGCCATCCACTGGCCGGAGCCGCCGAATTCGGGGTGGTTGAACTGGGCCATGGAGCCGTTGCCGGCGATCACCGAGTACAGCATGGAGGTGACGGCATCCGGGCTGAAGCCGGTGCGCTGGGAGATGGCGTTGATGGCCGCCTGGCCTTCGGGCGAGAGCTGGGGCATCGGGGCTCCTGGGGTCGTGCGATCGGCAGGCGCGGAATGGCGCAGGCGTGTCGGCTTTGGCGCGTGTTCTACCACGGCTTGCGGACAGTTCCCCGACACACTTGAGCGTGGCTGGCGCAGGGCAGCCATGCCGCCGGAGCGCCGCCCGCCTTCGGCCGCCTAGGGCTGGTGGCCGAACAATTTGCCCTTCTCCGCCCACAGCACGAACACCAGCGCGATGGCGCCGAGCACCAGATAGCCCAGAGCCAGCGGCAGCACGGTGCCGTCGAAATTGCTGCCGACCACGAAGCCGAGCACGGCGGCCAGCAGCGTGGTGAAGCCGCCGATGAAGGAGGAGGCGGTGCCCGCCACCGCGCCCAGCGGCTCCATGGCCATGGAATTGAAGTTCGGCACGGTGAGCGCGAACAGGAACTGCCCCGCCGCCACGAGGGCGCAGAACAGGATCAGCGGCGGCTTGCCGTCCCAGATGAGGCTCGAGGCCACCATCAGCGCCCCGGCGGCGATGAAGCCGAGGATGCCGGCGTGGGACAGCCGCCGCATGCCCATGCGATGCACGAGGCTGGCATTGAGGAAGGACGCCACCGCCATGATGCCCGCCACCGCCGCGAACGCGATGGGGAAGAGGTTGCCGAGCCGGTAGACGTCGGTCTGGAACACCTGCGAGGCGGAGCCCACATAGGCCATGAGCGAGCCCATCATCAGCCCGATAGCCACCGCATAGCCCACCGAGCGGCGGGTGGTGAGCGTGAGCATGGCGGCCTTGCCGATGGAGCGCATCGAGAAGGGGATGCGGTATTCGGGATGCAGCGTCTCCGGCATCCGGAGCCCGAACCAGGCGAACAGCGCGAGCGCCAGCAGCAGCATGGCCACGAAGATGAGGTGCCACGAGCCGAAGACGAGGATGAGGCTGCCCAGCGCCGGCGCGATGATCGGCACGGTGAGGAACACCATCATGCTCAGCGACATGATCCGCGCCATGTCGCGCCCCTCGAAGCGGTCGCGCACGATGGCGATGGCCAGCACCCGGCCCGCCGCCGCGCCCATGCCCTGGATCAGGCGGGCGACGATGAGCACGTCGAAATCGCGGGTGAACAGGGCGATGAGGCTGCCCAGCGCATAGATCGCGAGGCCGGCGAACAGGATGGGGCGGCGCCCCAGCACGTCGGAAATGGGGCCGTAGAAGAACTGCGCGCCGCCGATGCCGATGAGATAGGCATAGACCATCACCTGGACGTGATTGGCATTTTCTAGCGCGAAATCGGCCCGGATGGCGCCGAAGGCGGGCAGCAGATTGTCGATGGAGAAGGCGGTCATGCCCATGAGCAGGGCGATGAGCGCGACGAACTCCACGAAACCGGGACCGACCGCGCCGGGCTGTCCGGGCGCGGGACCGCGCGGACGCGAGGCAGAAGCGGAGGCCGGCGCCGGCGCGCGATGGGACTGTGACATGACAGGCTCGGGCGTTGGCGTGTCCCGCAACAGACACGGACATTTCAGGGGGGTGCCGGAGATGACGGCGGGAGCGCGCTTGCGCGTTCCCCTCATAGGCGATGGGCGTGGCCAAGAGAAGCCCTGCGCGAACGGCTCTGCGGCAGGGCGCGGTCGGACGTGCGCCCGTCGAGCTTCAGCCCTGCCTCGGGTTCATGCCGCAGGGCGGAATACCACCGTTGCGCCGCATCCTTTCGGTGCGCACTTGCTTCGTGTATAAGCCCGCCTTCCGATCCCGTGAACACAAGAGGAACGCCGGAGGCGCACCAACGGGACGGACCGACCGGAGGACCCGGCCGGCCTTATCAAATGGAGAGTCAAATGGTGACCCGCCCGCAGTCCGCTCCCGTCCCTGGCGCCGAGGCTTCCCGCCGCGCCGAAGGCTGGCGTCCGGATAGCTGGCGATTTTATCCCGGCCTCCAGATGCCCAATTATCCGGATAAGACGCAGCTGGCTGAGGTGGAGCAGAAGCTCGCCTCCTACCCGCCGCTTGTTTTTGCAGGTGAGGCGCGCCGCCTGAAGGCCGAGATCGCCAAGGTCGCCCGCGGCGAGGCCTTCCTTTTGCAGGGCGGCGACTGCGCCGAGAGCTTCGACGAGCATTCGGCGGACAACATCCGCGATTTCTTCCGCGTCTTCCTGCAGATGGCGGTGGTGCTGACGTTCGCCGGCGGCTCGCCGGTGGTGAAGGTCGGCCGCATCGCCGGGCAGTTCGCCAAGCCCCGGTCCTCGGACACCGAGACCGAGAACGGCGTGACGCTGCCCAGCTACCGCGGCGACATCATCAACGACATCGCCTTCACGGAAGCCGCCCGCATTCCGGATCCGCGCCGGCAGCTCGACGCGTACCGCCAGTCGGCGGCGACGCTCAACCTTTTGCGCGCCTTCGCCAACGGCGGCTATGCCAACCTCGCCAACGCCCATGCTTGGATGCTGGGGTTCGTGAAGGATTCGCCCCAGTCCTCGCGGTATCAGGAACTGGCGAACCGGATCACGGAGGCGCTGGACTTCATGCGCGCCTGCGGGATCGATCCCAAGAGCCATCCCGAGATGAGCTCGACGGATTTCTTCACGAGCCACGAGGCGCTCCTGCTTGGCTACGAACAGGCCCTGACCCGCGTCGATTCCACGTCGGGCGACTGGTACGCGACCTCCGGCCACCTGCTGTGGATCGGCGACCGCACCCGCCAGCCGGACCATGCGCATGTCGAGTACTTCCGCGGCATCCGCAACCCGATCGGCATCAAGTGCGGCCCGTCCATCTCCCCGGAGGGCCTCATCCGCCTGCTGGACATCCTCCAGCCGGACAATGAGGCGGGCCGCATCACGCTGATCTGCCGCTTCGGCGCCGACAAGGTGGGCGACTACCTGCCCGGCCTCATCCGCGCGGTGGAGAAGGAAGGCCGTACCGTGGCGTGGTCGTGCGATCCCATGCACGGCAACACCATCAAGGCCGCCTCCGGCTACAAGACCCGCCCGTTCGAGCGGGTGCAGTCGGAGATCCGCTCCTTCTTCGACATCCATGCGGCCGAGGGCACCTTCGCCGGCGGCGTGCATCTGGAGATGACGGGCAAGAACGTCACCGAGTGCACCGGCGGCGCCCGCGCCATTTCGGACGAGGACCTGCGCGACCGCTACCACACCTATTGCGATCCGCGCCTCAACGCCGAGCAGGCCATCGAGACCGCCTTCCTCGTGGCCGAACTGCTCAAGCGCGAGCGCCTTGCCCGTGGCCGGCCGCAGGTCGAAGCGGCGGAGTGATCCGCGGGTTCGACAAAACGCCACAAGGTCGAAGCGGCGGAGTGATCCGCGGGTTCGACAAAACGCCACGAGGTCGAAGCGGCGGAGTGATCCGCGGGTTCGACCAACGCTGAAAGTCTATGAACGGCGGGCCTTGGCCCGCCGTTCTTCGTTTTGGGCTTGAGACGATGCGACCGTGTCGGGACGTGTCGCGCTCTTGGGCACTTCACCGCCGTCATGGCCCGGCTTGTCCGGGCCATCCACTTCGCCGCTCTACCAGCGCTTCAATGCCTAGAGCCGGCCCAGCCGCAGTGTCATCCCCCGCACGAGGCGGGGGATGACACTGCCAATCAGGTCCGCGTTCGTTACTGTGGAGGAACGCCGGAGCTTCCCGGCCCCCCGCCGTGAGCCACCCCCATGTATCTTGCCGCCATCCTCGTGCTGATGCTGATCGCCCCGCTCGCGAGCATCCTCGTCGAGGCGCTGGTGGCGGGCGGGCCACTGGCGCCACTGGTGCTGAAGTGGTTCGTGGTCTGGGGCGTCGGCGCGCGGCTCGGCCTCGCCGGACTGAAGCAGGTGACGCAGCCGGCCTTCACGGCTGAGACCATCTTCGAGATCTCCGATCCCAAGGCGCAGGTGATCGTGCAGGAGCTGGGTTTCGCCAACCTGACCTTCGGCCTCCTCCGCCTGCTCTCCCTCGCCTTTCCGTCCTTCCTCCTGCCGGCGGCGGTGGGGGGCGGGCTGTTCTATCTCCTCGCGGGCGTGAAGCACGCGCTGCGGGCGGGCAAGACCCGCACCGAAACCATCGCCATGGTCTCCGACCTCGCCATGGCCGTTGTGCTCGCGGGGGCGGTGGTGCTGGCGCGGGGGTGAGGGCTATGGACCCGTTGCAACAGTTCGGGTGAAAACCTGACTGACCTGTTGATGTGTCTGACATCAAACAAAAAAGCCGGCGCCGCCCTCGCGAGGCGGCGCCGGCCCTTAAGCGTCGCGGCTCACTTCACCAGCGGGCAGCCACCGTCCTTGAGGGGGCGGAAGGCCTCGTTGGCGGGGATGGTGGAGACCACCTCGAACAGGTCCCACTCGCCCTTGCTGTCGGCGGGCTTCTTCACCTTCAGCAGGTACATGGGGTGGATGGCGCGGCCGTCGATGCGGATCTCGCCCTTGCCGAACAGCGGGTCATTGATGGGGGTGGCGCGCATCTGCTCCATCACCTTGGGCGCGTCCTTGGTCTTGGCGTCCTTGATGGCGTTCAGATAGTGCATGGCGCTGGAATAGACGCCGGCCTGGGCGCTGGTGGGCATCTTGCCGTTGAACTTGGCCCCGAAGCGCTTGGAAAAGGCGCGGGTGTCGTCGTTCAGGTCCCAGTAGAAGGCGTCGGTGAGCACGAGGCCCTGCGCCGCCTGCAGGCCGAGGGCCTTCACGTCCGACGAGAAGATGAGCAGGCCGGCAAGCTGCTGGCCGCCCTGGGTGATGCCGAACTCGGAGGCCTGCTTCACCGCGGTGATGAGGTCGTTGCCGGCATTGGCGAGGCCGATGACCTTGGCGCCGGAGGACTGCGCCTGCAGCAGGAAGGAGGAGAAGTCGGTGTTTGAGAGCGGGTGCTTCACGCTGCCCGCCACCTTGCCGCCGGCCGCCTTCACCGCCGCCGAGGCGTCACGCTCCAGCGCCGCGCCGAACGCGTAGTCGGCGGTGATGAAGAACCACGGCGATCCGCCCTGCTTGGTGAGCGCCGATCCGGTGCCGTTGGCGAGCGCCCAGGTGTCGTAGGTCCAGTGCACGGTGTTGGGCGAGCACTTGGCGCCGGTGAGGTCGGACGTGCCGCCACCCGAGACGAGGAAGATCTTGTTCTTCTCTTTGGTGATGTCGCTCACCGCCAGCGCCACCGAGGAGGTGGTCACGTCGAGAATGGCGTCCACATTCTCCTGATCGTACCACTTGCGGGCGATGGAGGCGCCCACGTCCGGCTTGTTCTGGTGGTCGGCACCCACGACCTCGACCTTGAAGCCCTTGTTCTTGGCCATGAAGTCGTCGGCCGCCATCTGCGCCGCGACCACCGAGCCGGGCCCGGAAATGTCGGCGTAGACGCCGGACATGTCGTTGAGCACACCGAGCTTCACTGTGGTGTCTTCGGCCTTGGCCGCGCCCGTCAACAGGGCGCCGATCGCCGCCGCCGCCAACAGGGCGCGCGAGTGCCGCATGATCCCAGACGTCATCGTCCTTCCTCCCTCTTTCATCGCGGATGCGGTGCGCGGGAACGCCTTTGGCGACACCGTGGCGGTGCCGTCCTCCCCGTCGTCCGATCGGCCTGAGGCCAAACCGTTTCGCATCTCGCTACCACGCTAACGGAGCGCGAGCCGCCCCGCCAGTTGTGCCTTAGACCAAGGGCGTAACCGTCGCGTGTCAGCGGCTGCCGCTGACCATGCCGGACACGCCGGCGAAGGCGCCCTCGACCAGCTCAGCGACAAGCAGGCGGCCGGGGTCCACCGGGCCGGGCAACGTCACCTGGCCGAAGGGCACGCGGCGGAAGCCGAAGCGGGCGTAATAGGGCTCGTCCCCCACCAGCACGACGAGGCGGTGGCCCTGCGCCCGCGCCACGTCCAGCGCGTGCTCCATCAGCCGCGCGCCGATGCCCACCGACTGGAACGGCGGCTCCACCGTGAGCGGGCCGAGCAGCAGAGCCGGCGTGGTGCCGATGCTGATCCGCGTGAGCCGCACCGATCCCACCAGCATGGTGCCGACCCGAGCAGTGAAGGAGAGGGCGCGCTCGTGCCCCGTCTGCTCCCGAATGCGGAAGGCGGTGCGGGCGAACCGGCCGGGGCCGAAGGTGCGCTCATGCAGCCGGTCGATGGCCGCGTCGTCGGCGGCCGTCTCCACGGCGATGGACAAGGGAAGCTCGGTCATGGGGAAAAACTCGCAAGGCAGGGCAGAAGGCCCGCGAGTTCGGCGGGCCGGCTTCAGGCGGGCGTGACGGCGCGTGCGCGCATGCGCGGCGTGTCCGGTCGTCGTCGCTGAAGCCGAAGGCCCATGGTCCCCTCACGAGAATGGGCCGGGCGGATAGCATGGCGCGGGCGGAAGGTCCAGCGGGGGGATAGGGCTTCACATTGGCCTTGCCCATAGGTCGGTGTAGTTCTCGGATGTGACGTTAGTCTTCTGCCGCAGGAAGGCGGCCTCGTAGAAGCGCAGGCCGATCGCGCCGAGCGTCGTCGTTATTGGGGGCGGCCGTGGATTGGAAAAAACTGGGATACGTCTTTGCTGCGAGCTTCATTGTGTCTGGTCTGACAGTGGCGTGTGCCCTTGCGCCCGTGCTTTCCGACCGTGTGGAGATCGTTGGATTTTGGGGCAGCATTGCTGGCGGGATGGTTGGCGGCGCGATGACGCTCGCGGCCGGCTGGCTCGCGTGGACCGCCGCGCAACGTCAGATCGCAACCCAGATGACCATACTGCAGCTCACAACGGATGAGCATCTCAAAAGAACTTATCGGATGCTCCACAATATCGCTCACGCCGCAGGTCGGCTCCAGAAGGACGCGCACAAGGCGATCAACGAGGCGGCCAGCCCAATGCGCATCCTGCGAACTTCTTCTTTCCCGATGGAGGAGTGCGATCCGATCGCAGGAGGCGGGCTTACAGAGGTGATCACGGATCCCGATTTCTGGCGAATCGATTTTAAACTTTCTGGAGAAGTGCGTCGTGCCCAGTTGCTTTTCGATAATTTCAACAATGCTTCAAGGAGAGATCTGTTTAGTTCCCGTCCCGTGTTGGGGCGTACAGTCAAAGAGTGCATGGCGATCGCGGTATCTGCGGGGACAGTCGCTGCGATGTGCTACGCTGAAAGCCAGCGCCTATCGCTCATGAGCCATGGTTCAATGCATCCTGAAGAACGGCCAGCCTCATGAAGAAGGCGAGCGCCATTCGGCGCTGAATGGCCTTTGTATAGAGCTTCGGATCGAGCTTCATCTGGTCCAGCCGGTCGGCGAGGTCTGCACGTGGACCTCCTCGGACGCCGGCGTGACACGCGAAATAAGAGGGGCCGGGCCTTCGGACCTGTGCGACTACCTCCGGAGCCGAAGAACCCGACGCTCACGCTCCCCTCAAGCCTTATAAATCCACCCGTAGCGGTCGAGCAGCCCCGCGCCCTGCCGGCGCAGCACCAGATCGCGGGCGAGGCGGGGGGCGCCGGAGAGGTGGTAGACCATGCCGTTGCGCCGCGCTTCCGACTGGATGCGCGCGGTGCGCCCCAGCCGCTCGGCCTCATAGGCCTTCAGGGCGGTGGCGGCGTCGGTTTCCTTCTGGAGGGCGCGGGCGAGGGCCGCCGCATCCTCGATGCCCTGCGCCGCGCCTTGGGCGAGGAAGGGCAGCATGGCGTGGGCGGCATCGCCCAGCAGCGTCACGCGGCCGGTGCTCCAGCGGGGCAGGGGATCGATGTCGTAGAGGCCCCAGCACAGGAAATGCGGCGCCGCCTTCAAAAGCTCGCGCACCTCCGGCGCCCAGTCAGTGAAGGCGGCGTGGACGGCGGCGCCGTCGCCCGGCGCGCTCCAGCGGGCCACTGGCTCGGTGTGCTTGACGATGGCGACGAGGTTCAGAGTCGCCCCGCCCTTCACCGGATAGACCACGAGATGGGCATCGCGCCCCATATAGAGCCGCACATCCGGCGGATGGCGCGCGGGCACGGGGATGGTGGCGCGATAGGCGAGGCGCTGGGCGAACACGGGGGGCTTCGCCACCCCGAGATGCGCCCGCACGGCCGAGCGCACGCCATCGGCGCCGACGAGGATGTCCGCTCCGTGGGCGATGAGGTTCTCGCCCTGCTTCACCACCGCCCGCACGCCGCCGAAGGCGGGCTCGACAGCGGTAAGTTCGGCCCCGAGCGCGATCAGCACGCCCTCGGCCTGCGCCGCCTCGGCGAGGAGGTTCTGCAGATCGGCGCGGTGCACGACGAGGAAGGGCGCGCCATAGCGCGCGGCGGCGGGGCCGTAATGGGCGCGGGTGATGGTGGCGCCGCTGGCGCCGCTCCTCACATCGAGGGAGCGCGGCGTGACCGCCACCTGTTCGAGGCGCGGCAAGAGGCCGAACTCGCGGATGATGCGGGTGGCGTTGGGGGTCAGCTGGAGCCCGGCGCCCACTTCGCGCAGCTTGCGCGCCTGCTCCACCACCTGGACGGTGAGGCCGGCACGGCGCAGGGCGATGGCGCAGGCGAGCCCGCCGATGCCTGCGCCGACCACCACGGCGCTGCGCGCGGCGGTGCGGGGTTTCGCCCGGAAGGGGATGGGATCGGCCATGGCAGGACCCGGCTCCGTGAAGGAGCCGGCCGGATAGTCTTTCTTTGCGGCGGCGATCAGGCCGCGGGGATCAGGCCAGGGGGCAGCAGGCCCAGGATAAGGTCAGACGGGTGTTCCGCGGCGGTCAGGCCGCAGGTCTTGTGAGCGGGGCCGTTACCGGGCCGGCGCGTCACGCGGCGGATTTGGCCGCGGGCTCGCCGTGCCACACGGCCGCTTCCGGCTTCGCCGCGCCGGCGGCGAGCGCCGGGTTGTAGCGGTAGAGCGTGGAGCAGTAGGGGCACACGTGCTCGTCGTCGTCGCCGAGGTCGATGAAGATGTGCGGATGGTCGAAGGGCGGCTTCGCACCGATGCACATGAATTCCTTGCTGCCCACCTCGATGACGGTGACGCCGAGGTCGTTGCAGAAGTGGGGAATGCCGGTGTCCGCCATGGTTCCGCCCATGCTTGTCCAAAAAAGCGCCGCGACCTTAGCGTCTCATGGCCGCCTGCGAAAGGGTCTGGACCGCGGCAGATCGGCCGTCCATACCGCAGGCGCAGCCCCGCCTTGGGGCCGCGCGGAATCAACATCCGGCAGGGAGGGGTCAGGTCCATGAGCACTACCATGTTCTCCACCCCATCCGTGCCACGCGGCATTCTGCGCCGCGCCCACTCAACGGATGTGATTCCCCGCCAGCCCGGCTCCCGCCGCTAGCTTTTCGGACATCCAGGGGCCCGCGGTCCGCCACCCGCCTGCGCTCCTGCGCGGGGCGGGCGGCCGCTGACGCGCCCCGTCCTCTTCCCCTTAGCGGCGCCATGCGCCGTGTGTCCCCGTTCGAATCAGGGACCGGCCTCTGGCGCCCCATGCGGCGCGGCCGGATCGTGTCATGTCGTTGTTCCAGACCCACAAGCGCGGGGTGTCGTTCCGCGCCATCTTCGCCTTCCTCTTCACCCACTGGGCGAAGCGGAAGGGAATCATCGCGGCCACTCTGGCCGCCGTCCTCGTCTCCACCCTCGCCGAGGTGCTGGTGCCGCTGTTCGCCGGCCGGCTGATCGACGCCTTGTCCCTCGCCGACCGGGAGACGGCCTGGCACCTCGCGACCATGGCCTTCCTCGCCATCGTCGGCCTCGGCGTCACGATGGTGAGCGCGCGGCATGTCACCTACTTCATCATCGTGCGGCTCACTTTGCGCATGATGTCGGATGTGGCGGCGGATGCCTTCGCGCGGGTGCAGCGCTTCTCGTCGGACTGGCACGCCTCGTCCTTCGCCGGCTCCACCGTGCGCAAGATCTCGCGCGGCATGTGGTCCCTCGACGTGCTGCACGACACTTTGCTGGTGGCGCTGTTCCCGTCCGTGGTGGCGCTGGGCGGCACGGCGTTGCTGCTCGGCTGGAACTGGCCGGTGCTGGGCGCCGTGGTGGCGGTGGGGGCGGTGGCCTTCATCGGGCTCACGCTGACCCTCTCGCTGAACTACGTCGCCCCGGCGGCGCGCCTCTCCAATGCGTGGGACACGCGGGTGGGCGGCGTGCTGGCGGATGCGGTGGGCTGCAACGCCGTGGTGAAGGGCTATGGCGCGGAGGCCCGCGAGGAGGAGCGGCTGGAGCGGGTGCTCGGCAAGTGGAACGCCCGCACCTACCGCACCTGGATGGCCGCGACTTGGGCCGGCACGGCGCAGCTTCTGGCGCTGGTGGCGCTTCAGGCGTCCATCATCGGCACGGCTTTGGTGCTGTGGCACCAGGGGCAGGCGAGCGCGGGCGATGTCGCCTATGTGCTCACCTCCTACCTCGTCATCCACTCCTACCTGCGTGACATCGGCATGCACGTCCACAATCTCCAGCGCTCCATGAACGAGCTGGAGGAACTGGTGGAGATCCACCACCAGACCGTGGGCGTGTCCGATGCGCCGGGCGCGGTGCCGGCCAAGGTGGAGAAGGGGACCATCGCGTTCGAGAACGTGACCTTCCACTATGGCGGCCACGACAAGCCGCTCTACGAGAACCTCTCCGTCACCATCCCGGCGGGAGAGCGGGTGGGCCTCGTGGGGCATTCGGGCTCGGGCAAGACCACGTTCGTCAAGCTCATCCAGCGCATGCACGACGTGACCTCCGGCCGCGTCACCGTGGATGGGCAGGATGTGCGGGACGTGACGCAGGGCTCGCTTCGCCGCGCCATCGCCGTGGTGCAGCAGGAGCCGGTGCTGTTCCACCGCTCGCTGATGGAGAACATCGCCTATGGCCGGCCGGATGCCTCCTTCGAGGAGATCCGGCGGGCGGCGGAGCTGGCCAATGCGGCCGACTTCATCGCCCGCCTGCCGCGCGGCTACGGCACGCTGGTGGGCGAGCGGGGCGTGAAGCTCTCCGGCGGCGAACGCCAGCGCATCGCCATCGCCCGGGCCTTCCTCGCGGATGCGCCCATCCTGATCCTGGACGAGGCCACCTCCAGCCTTGATTCGGAATCGGAGGCGGCGATCCAGGACGCCATGGAGCGGCTGATGGTGGGGCGCACCACCCTCGTCATCGCCCACCGCCTTTCGACGGTGCGCTCCCTCGACCGCCTGATGGTGTTCGACAAGGGCCGCATCGTGGAGGAGGGCGACCACGACACGCTGGTCCGCCGCGAAGGCGGCCTCTACCGCCGCCTGTTCGAGCGGCAGGCCATGGAGCTGGCCAAGGGGCTGGCGGCGTGATGCGGCCGGCGTGCCCTCACCGTCCTCGCGCCCCGGACGCATGCAGCGATAGCGGAATGCGAGCCGGGGCCCAGCGCAAGAGTTCGCCGAAGGCGGCTCAAGCGGAAAGGCGGTCGGGCATCGCCGGCTGCGCCGGACTGTCCCCTGGGCCCCGGCTCGGCGCTCCGGCTGCGCCGTCGCTGGTCCGGGGCGCGATGTGACGACAAAGGCCGAGGGCGCCTTCGGGCGGGGGAGGCCTATTTCACACCGTCATGCCCCGGCTTGTCCGGGGCATCCACCGTTCCGCATGTGGGGTGCAGGAAACCTGAGACCCACCCCGGCGGAGGCGTGGATCCCCCGGACAAGCCGGGGGATGACGCGGGGATAGAAGTCCCCGGACATGCACCAGGGGCGGCGCTACCCTCAACCCCTCAGAAATTCTTCTCCGGCCAGCGGCAGAGGTCGGTGATGAGGCAGCGGCTGCAGGCGGGCTTCGTCGCCTTGCAGATGTAGCGGCCGTGCAGGATGAGCCAGTGGTGGGCGTGCAGCTTGAAACGGTCGGGGATGCGGGCCTCCAGCCCCAGCTCCACCGCCAGCGGCGTCGCGCCGGGGGCAAGGCCGGTGCGGTTGGCGACGCGGAAGAGGTGGGTGTCCACGGCGATGGTGGGCACGCCGAAGGCGATGTTCAGCACCACATTGGCCGTCTTGCGCCCGACTCCCGGGAGGGCCTCCAGCGCCTCCCGGTCCTTGGGCACGATGCCGGCATGGCGTTCCAGCAGCAGGCGGGACAGCTCCACCACATTCTTCGCCTTGCCCCGGAACAGGCCGAGGGTGCGGATGTGGTGGGCCACCTGATCCTCCCCCAGCGCCACCATGGCGGCGGGGGTCGAGGCGGCGGCGAACAGGCCCTTGGTCGCCTTGTTCACGCCGGTGTCGGTGGCCTGGGCGGAGAGCACCACGGCGACCAGCAGGGTGAAGGCGTCGGTGTGGTCCAGCTCGCCCTTGGGCTCCGGGTCCTGCGCCTCGAAGCGGGTGAAGGCCTCGGTGATCTCGGCATCGGACCACGGCGAGACGGTCTTGCCATGCACCGCCGCCGCCGCATTGGCCACCGCCTTGTTGCGGCGGGGGAGGGGGGCGGCGGCTTTGCCGGTGGGCTTGGTCCCGGTAGACGTCTTTCCGCCCGCGACCTTGCCGGCCGAAGTCTTTGACGCTGGGGCCGCCTTCGCCGTGCCGCTTGCCGGAGCCTTGGCGACCTTGCCCTTGGCAGGGGCCACGGGCGGGGCTTTCGCCCCCTTCCCGGTGGTTCCCGACGCGCCGGCCGCGACCTTTGCCCCCTTCGTTGGGCGCGGGGGCTTGGCGGCGTCAGCCTCCGGGAGGACGGCGGGTTTGGGCGGATTGATCCTGCGCGGCATTTTTCGGGTATACTGCCGAGCAATGCCCCAGACCAGCGACCGAGACATCGCACCCGAGACGGACGCGCAGGCTCAAGACGAGCCCGTCGTCTATGCGGTCACGCTCGCCCCGCACCGCTCCCTCTCCAAGCGCGGCTTCTTCTGGGTGATGGCGGGCATCGGGGCGGTGAGCTTCGTGTCGGGCGTCGCCTTCCTCGCCATGGGGGCGTGGCCGATCTTCGGCTTCTTCGGCCTCGACGTGCTGCTGATGTATATCGCTTTCCGCGCCAGCTTCCGCTCGGCCCGGGCGCGCGAACATATCCTCGTCACGCCCAGCCTCGTGGAAATCCGCCGCGAGCCGGCGGCGGGGCGCCCCTCCACCACACGGCTCAACCCGTTCTGGACCCGCCTGTGGCGCGAGGACGACGAGGAGCACGGGACGCTGGATGTCGCCCTCATCAGCGGCAAGCGCACCGTCCCGGTGGGCCGCTTCCTCGGCCCCGTCCAGAAGGCGGAGCTGGCGAGCGACCTCACCGAGGCGCTGGCGGTGGTGAAGAAGGGCGTGACGCGTAGTCACTTCTGAGGGCGGGGGCCAAGCCCGCGCGGCGTTTGAGCGGATGCCGCGCTAAAGCCCGCGCGGCGTTTGAGCGGATGCCGCGCTAAAGCCCGCGCGGCGTTTGAGCGGATGCCGCGCTAAAGCCCGCGCGGCGCCTGAGCGAAGGCAACGCCCAACCGCTCATATAAACGGCCGCGTCACCATGCCGAGCAGGCCGCGGAAGCGGATGCGGCCGTCGAAGGCGGCGAGGCAGATGCACTCGCCGTCATCATCCACGCGGGGGGAGTGGTCCACGTCGCCATCGCATTCCACCAGATCGCCGGGGCCGTAATGCCCATCGGGATCGCTGAAGCCACCGCAGATCACGTGGGTGAATTCCAGCCCCGCATGGGTGTGCTGGGGAATGGCCCGCCCCGGTGCAATGCGGAACAGCAGCACCTGCGCGTCCGGGTCTTCTTCCAGATGCACGAGGCCGAGCCGTACCCCCGGCGCCACCGGCACCAGACGGCCGATGCGGCGCGACGCGATGGCCGGCGGCAGCACCACGCCGGGCGGCAGCTTCAGCCCCTCGGGCAGCGGCCAGCGCTTCGGCGATGTTGCTCCGGCGGCTTCCGCATGATGGAGCGCGGCGGGATTGCGGCGTGGGGAGAGGCCGTCGAGCCGCGCCAGTGCGCGCTCGAGCGCATCGGGGGCGAGGGCGAGGGGCTCGCAGGCCTCGAGCAAAGCGCCGCCGACGGACATCAGCCGCGCCACCATTGCCCGGCATTCGGGGCATCCTTCGAGATGCACGTCCACCAGCAGGCGGGGACCGGCCGGCAGCGTGCCCGCCGCGTAGCGCAGCAGGGTCTCGGTGCCGGGATGGGTCGAAGCACTCATTTCAGGTCTTCCAGCAAAGCGCGCAGACGATTGAGCGCGAGGCGCACGCGCGACTTGGCGGTGCCCAGCGGAATGCCCAGCTCCTGCGCGATCTGCGAATGGGGCTTCTCCTGAAAGAAGGAGAGGCGGACGATGGTGGCCTGTTCCTCCGACAGCTTGGCGAGGGCGGCGCGCACGCGCGCTTCCCGCTCGGCGGTCATGAGGATGGTCTCGCCGGAGGTCTCGTCCACCTCGTCCTCGTGCGTCTCTGCTTTGTAGGTATCACCATAGCGCTCGCGGCGCTTGAGGTCGATGGAGAGGTTGCGGGCGATGGTGAAGATCCAGGTGGAGGCGGCGGCGCGGGTGGGGTCGAAATAGGCCGCCTTGCGCCACACCGTCAGCAGGGTTTCCTGCGCCAGCTCCTCGGCGGCGTTGGCGGAGAGGCCGTTGCGCACGAGATAGGATTTCACCCGCGGCGCGAAATGGCGGAACAGCCGGCCGAACGCCTCGCGATCGGCGCGGGTGGCGATGGCGACGATGAGCGCGCTCAGCTCGGCGCCGGACGCGGCGACCCGTGGCTCGGCAGGCTGGACGCTCATGGCCGAGGCTCCGCCCGGACGAACGCCGCCGTTCGGCAGCGTTCGGGTGCGACGCGGCTTCGGCAGTTCGAAGATGAGACTGGGCTCGGCGACATTCATGCTCTCGATACGCGGAACGCGGCCGGGCGGATGATGGGGCCGGCCCGGAAAAAATCGTCCCGACCCGCCCCCTGACCCACCGGCGCAAGCCGGACCCTAGCCGAGCGGCGGGTCCGGCTCCACCAACGTCACCGTGACCGGGCGTCAGTACTCGATGATGCCCTCGAGCGCGTAGTGCTTCACGCTCTTGCGGTTGGCGATCAGCTCGTCGATGGCGGGCTCGCCCTTGAGCGCGCGGGAGATGGCGAGCTTGGTCGCCTCGTAATTGGTGCGGTAGAGGTCGGCCTTGTCGAGGTTGGGGTCCTCGGCGCAGCGCGGGTCCAGCCACACCATGATGATCATGGCCAGCTCATCCACCTGGTCCTTGGGGATGATGCCCTCGCTGACGCAATCGACGATGGCGTCGCCCATGGCCGCCTGCACCACGCCGCCCAGCAGCTCCACATATTCGGCGGTGTGGATGGTGGCTTTGGTGGTCATCATCGTCGCCGGGCGCACCATCTGGTTGAGGTCGCGCACCACGAACATGCGGGTGTGGCCCTGCACCTGCCCCATCATGGAGGCGAAGGCCTGACCCACCGGGCCGCGCACCGAGCCGATCAGCACCTCCGGCATGGCATCCGTCGCCTGCCCGTCCGCCGCCAGCACCGTCGCCTCGCCCGCCTTGAACCAGATGTCGCTCATCATTTCCTCCTAGTAGGGAGGCGGCAGCAAAGCACCCGCCGCCCCGCCCGTCCAAGGCGACGCTGCGTCGCTGGTGCCGAAAGGCATGGGGACAGCGCCTCGCCTTGAACGGCGGCGCGGGCCGTGGCACCTCTGGCGAAAGAGGGGTGCCCGCGGGCGATTCGCGCCCGCACCTGATGGAGGCAGCGATGCCCACGCTCTTCCGCATTCTGGTGGTGCTGGCCGTGCTCGGCGGCCTCGGCTATGCCGCCCTGTGGGCGCTCGCCACGCGGGTGGAGCCGCAGGAGCGGGAACTCTCCTTCACCGTCGCCCCCGAAAAGATCGGCAAATGACCACGCCCGGCGCGACGGCCCAGGGTCCGCTCGCGCTGTTCCTCGACATGCAGGCGGTGGAGCGCGGCGCGGGCGCCAACACCCTGGACGCCTACCGGCGCGACCTGACCGACCTCGCCGACTTCCTCGCCCCCCGCGCCATCGCGACCGCCGACACGCAGGCCCTTCGCGATTGGCTCGCCGATCTCTCCGCCCGGGGCTTCAAGGCGACCACCGTGGCGCGTCGCCTCTCCGCCGTGCGCCAGTTCTTCCGCTTCCTCTATGCCGAGGGGCATCGGGGGGATGATCCCGCCGCCGTGCTGGAAGGCCCGAGGCGCGGGCGGCCTTTGCCCAAGGTGCTCACGGTGGAGGAGGTCTCCACTCTGATCGAGACCGCCCACGCCCGCGCGGCCGAGGTTCCGGCGGGGGAGGGCGAGGCCGCCGGCAAGGCGCGCGCGGAGATGCTGAAGCGCCGGCGCACCGCCGCCGTGGTCGAATTGCTCTATGCCAGCGGCCTGCGCATTTCCGAGCTGGTGTCGCTGCCGGCCGCCGCAGCGCGGGCGCGGGGCGATGCCATCCTCGTCACCGGCAAGGGGCGCAAGGAGCGGCTCGTGCCGTTGTCCGATCCCGCGCGGACGGCCATGGCGGCCTATCTCGATGCGCGCAAGGCGGCGGGGCTGGAGGCGTCGCGCTGGCTATTTCCGTCCTCAGGCGAAAGCGGCTACGTGACCCGCCAGCAGGCGGCGCGGGACCTGAAGGAGCTGGCGCTCGCAGCCGGGCTCGATCCCGCGAAGCTCTCCCCCCACGTTCTGCGCCACGCCTTCGCGAGTCATCTTCTGGCGCATGGCGCGGACCTTCGGGTGGTGCAGACCCTGCTCGGCCATGCCGATGTCTCAACCACCCAGATCTACACCCACGTTCTGGACGAACGCCTCAAGAGCATGGTGCGCGACCTGCATCCGCTGGCGGATGAGTGAGGGGGGCTGAGGCGCCCCGGTTCCCCGGACAAGCGACGGCGCAGCCGGAGCGCCGATCCGGGGGCCAGCGCGAGACTCCCGCGCAGCGGGCCATGCCCATGAGCGGGGGAATCAGGACGCGCCTGCAGCGGCGCCTTGCGCTCGACCCCGGCTCGCATTCCGCTGGCGGTTCATGCGCCCGCGTGCGCTCAGAACCGCGTCACCACAGCCGCGAGGGGCGGACGGGGGCGGTCTTCCAGCTTCTGGGTGGCGGTGCCGATATAGATGAAGCCGACGAAGCGCTCGAACTCGTCGAGGCCCAGCGCCACGCGGGCATTGGCGTCGTAGGTCGTCCATTCGGTGAGCCAGGTGGCGCCGTAGCCCAGAGCCGCGCAGGCGACGAGGATGTTCTGGCAGGTGGCGGCCGCCGAGAGCAACTGCTCGTATTCCGGGATCTTCACATGCGGCGCCGCGCGCGACACCACCGCCACCACCAGCGGGGCGCGCAGGAAGCGGGCGCGCTCGTCGTCCAGCCGCTTCTCCCCGACGCCGGGATCGGAGGCCGCCAGCGCCTCCGCCAGCTTCTCCCCGGCCCGGGCGCGGCCGTCCCCCTCCAGCACGATGAAGCGCCAGGGCGTGAGCTTGCCGTGGTCCGGTACGCGCGCGGCGATGGTGAGAATGGTGTCCAGTTCCTCCGCCGAGGGGCCGGGGGCGACGAGATCGATGACGCGGGAGGAGCGGCGGGCGGCGAGGAGGGCGATGGTCTCGGGGCTCACGACAGTCATGGGGCAATGGCTTCCGATGAAAGGTTGCGGGGCAATCTACAGACGGGGCGCCCGCGAAGGAACCGCGCGGGCGCGGCGGCAACCGGCCGCAGGCCGAGGCGGGGGCAGCGTGGGGGGTGACTTGAAACCGCCCCGAAATTTGTGCACGTCAAGACGCATGATCCGCTTCGCTCACGCCTTCTCCCGCTTCCGCCGCCCCCGGCTGCCCGTCCAGGTGACGCGGACGCCGGCCGCGCGGATGCTGGCGGCCGGGCGCGCAATGCGGGTGGCTGCGCTGGGGCTCTGGGCCGTGCTGGCGCCTGCGGGTCTCGTTGCGGGAGCGGCCCCGGCCGCGGCGCAGTCCATGCAGTTCCTCGGCCCGCCCACCGCGCCCCCGCCGCCCGGTCCGTTCGGCGCGCCGCCCAATGTGCGGCCGACCGGCCTGCCGCCGGGCCTGCCTCCCCCGCCCGGCCAGCCCGGTCCGTCAGCCCAGGCCGGCCAGTCGGGACGCGAGCCGCATTCCGTGCTGCCGCCGGCCCCTCCCGGCAAGGCGGCGCTGGGCGTCTATGCCCGTTTCGGCGCGGAAGGCGGCGCCATTACGCGCGGCCTCGTCTGGCGCGTCTTCGCCGACCAGCCCGAAGCCTCCACCGGCGCATTCCCGCTGGTGGCGGAAAGTTCGGAGCACGCGCCCGTCTTCTTCCTCAATCCGGGCGGCTATATCGTCCATGTCACCTACGGCTTCGCCACCTCGGCGCAGCGGGTGCAGATGGGGCCGGTCTCGCGCCGGCAGGCGTTCGATGTGCCGGCGGGCGCCCTGCGCCTCGCCGCCGACGTGGACGACAAGCCCATCCCTGCCCAGAAGCTCACCTTCGACATCTTCGAGGGTTCCTTCCTGCAGGGCCGCACCTCCAGCCAGCCTTACTATAGGGGCGCCGCCGCGGGCGACGTGGTGCTGCTGCCGGAGGGCACCTATCACGTGGTCTCCACCTATGGCGACGCCAACGCCGTGGTGCGGGCCGATGTGGTGGTGCAGCCCGGCAAGCTCACTGATGCCACGGTCCACCACCGGGCGGCGCAGGTCAGCCTCAAGCTGGTGAAGGTGGCGCACGGCGAGGCGCAGGCCGACACCCAGTGGACGGTCATCACGCCCGGCGGCGACACCATCAAGGAATCCATCGGCGCCTTCCCGACCCTCGTGCTCTCGGAAGGCGACTATTCCGTCATCGCCCGCAAGGACGGCAAGAATTTCAGCCGCGACATCAAGGTCGAGGCCGGCAAGAATCAGGAGGTGGAGGTTCTGGCGAAGTGACGCCCGGCCGCCACCCTGTCCGGAGGGTTCCCATGGTGCGCCTCTTCCTGCGCGTGACCGGTGCTGTCGCGCTTCTCGGCCTCGTCTCCTTGCCGCATCTCGCCGCCACCTCCGCCCTCGCCGCCGACGCTTCGGCCGGGCGCAGCCTCGCCGAGCGCTGGTGCGCCGGCTGCCATGTGGTCGGCACCGCGCCCCAGAGCGCCGCCAGCGACGCGCCCACCTTCGCCGCCATTGCCGCCCGTGACGGCGATGTCACCGGCGCGTGGCTCGCCTTCCGCCTGCTGAAGCCGCATCCCCAGATGCCGCAGGTCTCCCTCACCCGCACGGAAGCGGCGGACCTCGCGGCCTATTTCGCGACGCTGAAGAAGTAGCCGGCCGCTCGGCAGGCGAGCCGTTTCCCAAAAGACACACTGGGCGAAACTGTTCAGGTCAAGCTGCCTGCCGTCTTGCGGGGGTAGCGGGTGCGCCCGCATGCTGCACGCGCTGCGCTGCGCTGCGGTAGCGCCTTCCCTTCTGCTTTCAGCTCCCCCTTGAGGTCCGCCCATGCGCGCTTGTACTTCGGCTGCCTCATTTGCTTGCCTGCTCGCCGTCTTCCTCGGCGCCCCGCTTGGTGCGCCCCTTGGCGCCCTGGCGGCGCCGCCGACGGAGCAGCCGGCCTTTTCCTGGACCGGCGTCACCGTCGGCCTGGACGTCGGATATGCCTGGGCGCAGGCGAGCGGGCATGATTGCAACTGGGCACGCACCATATGCCCGGCCTATTCCACCGGGGCTGACGGCATCGTGGGCGGTGCCTATGCCGCCTTCAACTGGCAGGTGGACCATATCGTGCTCGGCATCGAGGGCGATATCGAGGGTTCCGCCGTCGCCGGGACCTCGACCTTCTCCACCCCGTCTGCGTCCTACCTTTTCGGCCATGCGGTGGACCAGAGCTGGCAGGCCTCGCTGCGCGCGCGCCTCGGCTATGCGTTCGACCGCACGCTCGTCTATGTAACCGGCGGCGTCGCCTATGCCGATGTCTTCAACGATGTGTGGCGGCTGGGCAAGTCGTTCCACTCTTATAGCGAAACCCGTCCGGGCTGGACCGTGGGGGCCGGCGTCGAGCAGGCCCTCTCCGACCACTTCACCGCCCGCCTCGAATATCGCTACACCGGCTTCGACAGCTCCGAGAACTCGGTGGGCACCAATTCCACGCTCCTGCAGGATTTGAACCAGCAGGCCGTCCGCATGGGCATCGGCTACAAGTTCTGACAGGGGCGCGAGACGGGCGGAGCCGAAGCCCCGCCCGCGATCCCGCTCAGGCCGCCTTCGCGGCAAGCGCCTTGCGCTTGAGGTCCGGCGGCACGGCCTCGTCCACCAGCGCGGCGACTACCTCATCCAGCGCGCCGGAGGTCTGGGCGTTGGAGCCGAGGCGGCGGATGGAGAGGGTGCGTTCGGCCGCCTCCTTCTTGCCGGCCACCAGCAGCACCGGCACCTTGGCCAGCGAGTGCTCGCGTACCTTGAGGTTGATCTTCTCGTTGCGCAGGTCGAGTTCGGCCCGGAGCCCTGCCGCCTTCAGCTCGCGCACCACCTCGGCGGCATAGTCGTCCGCGTCCGAGGTGATGGTGGCGACCACCACCTGCGTCGGCGCGAGCCACAGCGGGAAGTGCCCGGCGAAGTGCTCGATGAGGATGCCGGTGAAGCGCTCCATGGAGCCGCAGATGGCGCGGTGGATCATCACCGGCGTCTTCTTCTGGCCGTCCGCATCCACATAGAAGGCGCCGAACCGCTCCGGCAGGTTGAAGTCCACTTGCGTGGTGCCGCACTGCCATTCACGGCCGATGGCATCCTTCAGCGTGTACTCGAACTTGGGACCGTAGAAGGCGCCTTCGCCCGGCAGGATGCCGGTCTTGATGCGCCCGCCCGACTGTGCCTCGATCTCGGCCAGCACGCGGGTCATCACCTCTTCGGCGTGATCCCACACGGCGTCCGAGCCGACGCGCTTCTCCGGGCGCGTGGAGAGCTTCACCACGATCTCCTCGAAGCCGAAATCGGCATAGGTGGAGAGGATGAGATCGTTGATCTTCAGGCACTCGGCCGCCATCTGCTCCTCGGTGCAGAAGATGTGGGCGTCGTCCTGGGTGAAGCCGCGCACGCGCATCAGCCCGTGCAGCGCGCCGGAGGGCTCGTAGCGGTGCACCGCGCCGAACTCGGCGAGGCGCATGGGCAGGTCGCGATAGCTCTTCAGCCCGTGCTTGAAGATCTGCACATGGCCGGGGCAGTTCATGGGCTTCAGCGCGAACACGCGCTCGTCCTTGGTCTCGTCGCCGGCCGACTGGACCTTGAACATGTTCTCCTTGTACCAGCCCCAGTGGCCGGAGGTCTCCCACAGGGAGTGGTCGAGCACCTGCGGGGCGTTGACCTCGCTGTAGTCGGCCTTCAGCCGCCGGCGCATATAGGCGACCAGCTCCTGGAACAGGGTCCAGCCCTTGGGATGCCAGAAGACCGTGCCGGGGCCTTCCTCCTGGAAGTGGAAGAGGTCCATCTCCCGGCCGAGGCGGCGGTGGTCGCGCTTCTCGGCCTCCTCCAGGCGATGGAGATAGGCGCCGAGCTCCTTCTCGTCCTGCCAGGCGGTGCCGTAGATGCGGGTGAGCATCGGGTTGTTCGAATCACCGCGCCAGTAGGCGCCCGCCACCTTCATCAGCTTGAAGGCGTTGCCGATCTTGCCGGTGGAGGGCATGTGCGGGCCGCGGCAGAGGTCGAACCACTCGCCCTGCTTGTAGATCTTCACGTCCTGGTCTTCGGGGATCGCGTCGACCAGCTCGACCTTGTAATTCTCGCCCTTGGCGGCGAACACGCGCTTGGCCTCCTCGCGCGTCCACACCTCCCGGGTGAAGGCGCGGTCGCGGGCGATGATCTCGCGCATCTTCGCCTCGATGACCGGCAGGTCCTCCGAGGTGAAGGGGGCGTTGCGGGCGAAGTCGTAATAGAAGCCGTTCTCGATCACCGGGCCGATGGTGACCTGGGTGCCCGGCCACAGCTCCTGCACCGCTTCCGCCATCACATGCGAGCAGTCGTGCCGGATCAGCTCCAGCGCGCGGGGATCGTCGCGGGTGACGATCTCGAGCTTCGCGTCGCGGGTGATGGGCTGGGAGAGGTCGGCCAGCTCCCCGTCGAGGGTGACGGCCACGGCCTTCTTTGCGAGGGATTTGGAGATGGCGGCGGCGATGTCCGCGCCGGACGTCCCCTCGGCATAATCGCGCTTGGCGCCGTCGGGGAAGGTCAGGGAAATCATGTCTCGGCTCCTTGCGGCCCACTCCTGCGCACCTCGCAGGTAGGCCTTTTCGTTAAGCGCGCCCTTTTAGGCGAGGCCATGGCGCCGCGTAAAGCGCGCCCGCCCGGCGCCGGGGGCGAACGGGGTGCCCAGGCAAGGCCGGCGACAGCTCCGGATCGGGAAAAACGCGCGATCCACGCTCCGGATACCGTTCAGCAATCCTTCAGGACCAAAATGCTTCAGTGCTTCGGCTGCGTCCCCCCTTTCCCTCGCGCGCGGCCTCGGCTAATCGGAATGCGGGGTCGTGAGTGTTCGCCATGCCGGCGTCGTTCCGGAAAGGTCCAGGGAGGGCCTTTTTTCGGAGGGCAGGGCGGGTCACGCGGGGTGGGAAACCGGTCGGGGCGCCTTTGGTGGCGGCACGATCGGGGAGGACACCGCTCGACCGGGTTCATATCCCGGGATGCGTCTAGAAGAGGCCGGCATGATGCCTGTGACGATCAAGACCTTGACCTTCGCCGCCCTGCTTCAGGTGGGCGTGTTTGCCTTTGCGACCGGCGCCAGCGCCCAGGTCGGCCCGCGCGGCGGCCCCGGCGCGGTGATGGACATCGACGAGCAGCCGGGCCTCACGGCGCCGGACGACGACGTCGCCCAGCTCGACCCGCAGTTCCGCCACCAGCCGGTGTACTTCCGCACCACCGAGAAGCCCGGCACCATCGTGATCCACACGAACGAGCGCTTCCTGTACCTGGTGCAGGGCGACAACCGCGCCATGCGCTACGGCATTGGCGTGGGCCGCGACGGCTTCCAGTGGTCGGGCCTCAAGACCATCGAGCGCAAGGCCGAGTGGCCGGACTGGACCCCGCCGTCCGAGATGATCCAGCGCCAGCCCTACCTGCCGCGCTTCATGGCCGGCGGCCCTGGCAACCCGATGGGCGCCCGCGCGCTCTACATCGGCGGCACCGTCTACCGCATCCACGGCACCAACCAGCCGCAGACCATCGGCTACGCCGTGTCCTCGGGCTGCTTCCGCCTCGTGAACAGCGAGATCATCGACCTCTACAGCCGTGTCCCGGTGGGCACGAAGGTCGTGGTTCGCCAGCAGGCCGCTCTCTGAGAGCGGCCCTTTCCGACACATTTTCACTGGGGGACTTCATGAAGACGATCCTGGCCCTACTGGCCGGCGCGGCCCTTGCGCTCGGCGCAACGGCGGCAACGGCGCAGACCCTCAAGACCGTGAAGGACCGCGGCGAACTGGTCTGCGGCGTCTCCAAGGGGCTCCCCGGATTCTCCGCGCAGGATGCCTCCGGCAAGTGGACGGGCTTCGACGTCGACGTCTGCAAGGCGCTGGCGGCGGCCATCTTCGACGACCCGAACAAGGTGAAGTACGTGCCGCTGACCGCGGATGAGCGCTTCCCCGCCCTTTCCAAGGGCGACATCGACGTGCTCTCACGCAACTCCACCTGGACGCTGGAGCGTGAGGCCAAGCTCGGCCTGCTCTTCACCGCCATCAACTATTATGACGGCCAGGGCTTCCTGGTGCGCGACGCCCGCAAGGTCACGTCCGCCCTGGAACTCGACAAGTCCAAGGTCTGCGTGCAGGCGGGCACCACCGCCGAGAGCAACACCAAGGACTATTTCGCCGCCAACGGCATGACGCTGGAGCTGGTCACCCTGCCCACCTCCGGCGAGCTGGTGAAGGCCTACGAGGACGGCAAGTGCGACACGCTCACCACCGACGTGTCGCAGCTCTATGCCCTGCGCCTCACCATGGCCAAGCCCGGTGACCACATCGTGCTGCCCGACGTGATCTCCAAGGAGCCCCTCGGCCCCGTCGTCCGCCAGGGCGACGACCAGTGGTTCAATCTGGTGAAGTGGACGGTGTACGCGATGATCAATGCCGAGGAACTCGGCGTCGCCACCAACACCCTGGATGCCGCGATCAAGTCCCAGAAGCCCGAGGTGAAGCGCCTTGTGGGCAATGAGGGCAATTACGGCGAGGAGCTGGGCGTGACGAAGGACTTCGTCGTGCGCATCGTGAAGGCGGTGGGCAATTACGGCGAGAGCTTCGAGCGCAACGTGGGCGCCGCCTCCAAGCTGGGCATCCCGCGCGGCATCAACCAGCTGTGGAGCATGGGCGGCATCCAGTACGCGCCGCCGGTGCGCTGATCGGGTCCCGGGATCGGCGGTGCGCTGATCCCTGCGGCTAAGCTTTTGGTCCCGCTTACGATTCGAAACGCCGCGCTCGCAGGGATGTGAGCGCGGCGTTTCCGTTCCGGCATCGACCTGCCTTGAAGGCGTGTCCTAATCTCCCCGGCGCGTCACGCCCCGAGGAGAATTGGATGACCGAGGTTTCCCGTCGGACCCTTCTGGCCGGTACGGCCGGCATGGCCGGTGCCATTGCCGGCGGACTGGGTGGCGCTGCCGCCCAGACGCCCGCCCAGCCCGTCGCCGGCACCCAATCCACCCCCGCCCCCAATCCGGATACGGCCAAGGCATCCGGCCCGGTGCAGGTGCCGAGCGCCTATCGCTACAAGGTCGGCGACGTGGTGGTGACGGCCATCTCCGACGGCATGCGCACGATCCCGCTGTCCGACACCTTCGTGCGCAACCAGCCGAAGGACGCGGTGAATGCGGCTCTGAAGAAGGCCTATCTGCCGGAAAACCAGGTGCCGATCTCCTTCACCGTCCTGCTGCTCGACATCGGCGGCAAGAAGGTGCTGATCGATACCGGCAATGGCGGGCAGGCCGGCCCCGTGGGCCTCGTGCGCGGCACCCTGCAGGATCTTCAGATCGACCCGGCCTCCATCGATCAGGTGGTCATCTCCCATTTCCATCAGGACCATATCAACGGCCTGCTGGCCGCCGATGGCACGCCCGCCTTCCCCAAGGCGCAGCTGATGGTGCCGGAGCGCGAATGGGCGTTCTGGATGGACGACGGCCAGATGAGTCGCGCGCCGGATGGCCTCAAGGCCGGCTTCCAGAATGTGCGCCGTGTGTTCAAGCCGTTCGAGGGCAAGGTGGAGCGCTACGCCTGGGACAAGGAGGTGGCGCCGGGCCTCAAGGCGGTCGGCACGCCCGGCCATACGCCGGGACATACCTCTTTCGAGCTGGATTCGGGCTTCGACACCCTCTTCATCCAGTCGGACATCACCAATCTGCCGGCCCTGTTCGTGGCCAATCCCGGCTGGCATGCCATGTTCGACATGGATGCGGCAGCGGCCGAGGCGGTGCGGCGCAAGACCTACGACCGGCTCGCGGCCGACCGCATTCTGGTGGCGGGCTATCACTTCCCGTTCCCCGGCGCGGCCTATCTGGAGAAGCAGGGCGACGGCTACCGCTACCAGCCGGTCTACTGGCGCCCGGTGCTGTGAGCCTCTGAGGGCAAGGCGGCGGGCGCGTCAGCCCGCCGCCACCTCGCCGGCGATCCAGGCGAGATAGGCCGGTAGCCCGCCTTCCAGCGGCAGCACCACGATGGCGGGCACGTCGTAGGGGTGGGCGGCGCGCACCGCCTCCACCACCTCGGTCGCGCGCTCCGATGTGGTCTTCAGCATCATCACCGCCTCGGTGCCGCGCTCGATCTTGCCCTCCCAACGGTAGATGGAAACCATCTCCGGCAGGATGTTGGCGCAGGCGACGAGGCGCGCCTCCACCAGCGTGCGGGCCATCGCCTCGGCTTCCGCGACGCTGGGGAAGGTGGCGTAGACGATGCGCGCGGGCATGGGTTCCTCCGGGGCGCGAGGCAGGGCAAACGGCCGATGCGCCTCAAACGCGACCCTACCATCCCTCCCGGCGCCTCGACAGACGGCGGCGGGAGGGCTAGACCGTTCCCGGCCCCTTCCGCTCCCGGCCCGCCGACCGGACGATCCTCCTGACCGACGCACCGATGAGCGAACCCCGTTTCCAGCGCATCGCCTTCGTTTCCAGCCAGACGCCCGAGGCCGACGCCGCGCGCGAGCGCCTCGTCGCCCGCTACGGCATGGTGGCGGAGGAGGAGGCCGACGTGGTGGTCGCCCTCGGCGGCGACGGCCTGATGCTGCAGACCCTGCACCGCTTCCGCGAGCGCGACCTGCCCATCTACGGCATGCACCGCGGTTCGGTGGGTTTCCTGATGAACACCTATCGCGAGGAGGGGCTGGCCGAGCGCCTCACCGCCGCGCAGTCTGTGACCATCCATCCCTTGATGATGGAGGCCGTGACCTCCAGCGGGATGCGCCACCGCGCCCCGGCCTTCAACGAGGTGTCCCTGCTGCGCCAGTCCTACCAGGCGGCGAAGCTGCGCATTTCCATCGACGGCAAGATGCGGCTGGAGGAGCTGATCTGCGACGGCGTCATCGTCGCGACCCCGGCCGGCTCCACCGCCTACAACCTCTCCGCCCACGGCCCGATCCTGCCGCTCGGCACCGCGCTCCTGGCGCTCACCCCCATCTCGCCCTTCCGCCCCCGCCGCTGGCGCGGCGCGCTGGTGCCGGACCGCGCGCGGATCGACATCGCCGTGATGGAGGCCGACAAGCGCCCGGTGAGCGCGGCGGCCGACCATTTCGAGGTGCGCGACATCATCGCCGTCTCGGCCCGGCTCGATACCACCTCCTCCGTGGACATGCTGTTCGACCCCGACCATGGTCTCGACGAACGCATCCTGCGCGAGCAGTTCGTCTACTGACGCCCCGGGCGCCGGCGAGCCATGGTCTTCTCTTCCGTCACCTTCCTGTTCTATTTCCTGCCGGCATTCCTGCTGTGCTACTTCGCGACGCCCGGCGTGCGCGCGAAGAACATGGTGCTGCTCGCCTTCTCGCTGGTGTTCTACGCCTGGGGCGGCCTGCCCAACGTTCTGGTGCTGGCGGCCTCCATCGTCGGCAACTATTTCCTCGCCCTCGCCATCGACGGCCGCAGCGAGCGCTGGCGGCTCCGCGTGCTGGGCCTCGCGGTGGCGGCGAACCTCGCCGGCCTCATCGCCTTCAAATATTCCGGCTTCCTGGCGCAAAATTTCAACGTGCTGCTGGCGCCGGCTGGCCTCGCGCTGCCGGTGGTGCATCCGGCGCTGCCGCTGGGCATCTCCTTCTTCACCTTCCACGCGATCTCCTACCTCGTGGACGTGTACCGCCGGAAAGCCTCGGCCAATGGGCGGTTCGAGGAGATCGCGGTCTACATCACCATGTTCCCGCAACTGGTGGCCGGCCCGATCGTGCGCTACTCCACCATCCACCGGCGCATCCGGCAGCGGCGCACCACGCTCGGCCGGGTCTCGGCGGGCCTGCGCATCTTCGTCATCGGCCTCTCCTGGAAGGTGCTGATCGCCGACGAGGTGGCCCCGGTGGTCAGCGCGGTGTTCGACCACACCGCCACGCCCAATCTCGGCGAGGCATGGCTCGGCGTCACCGCCTATGCGCTGCAGATCTATTTCGACTTCGGCGGCTATTCCAACATGGCCATCGGCCTCGCCATCGCCATGGGGCTGAAGTTCCCGCGCAACTTCAACCTGCCCTATGGCGCGCGCTCCATCTCGGATTTCTGGCGCCGCTGGCACATGAGCCTGTCGAACTGGTTCCGCGACTATCTCTACATCCCCCTCGGCGGCAACCGGCACGGCCACTGGCACACGGCGGCGAACCTGTGGACCGTCTTCCTCCTGTGCGGCCTGTGGCACGGGGCGAGCTGGACCTTCGTGATCTGGGGCGCCCACCACGGCACCTTCCTGGTGCTGGAGCGCACCCGTTTCGGCGCGTGGATGAAGGGCGCGCCGCGCCTTCTCTCCCACCTCTACGTGCTCTTGGTGGTGCTCACCGGCTGGGTGTGGTTCCGCGCCGATAGCCTGCCGCAGGCGCTGGAGCTGTTCCAGGGCCTCGTGGGGATGAACGGCGCCGGCTATCTTTCCACCCAATTGGAGGTGGAGCTGAAGCCGGTGACGCTGGCCATCCTGGTGCTCGCCTGGCCGCTGGCCATGTTCGGCCTGCCGCGTCCGGGCGGGCGCGCCATGGAGCCGAAAGTGCGCCTCGCCGTGTTCAGCGCGGTGGATAGTCTCGTGGTGTGGGGCCTGTTCGTGCTCTGCGTGCTCTCGGTGGGCGCGGCGACCTATTCGCCCTTCCTGTACTTCCGCTTCTAGATCCGGAGGGACGCCATGCCGCTTCTGATGTCCTTCCGCCGCTGGTGGGCGGTGATCTTCTTCGCCATCCTCACCCTGCCCACCATCGGCCTGATCGCCCCGGACCTGCCGGCCCCGCTGCGCACCGTCGCCGCCCCCGAGGCGCGCTGGTGGGAGGACGCGGCGCGCCGGCTCGATCCCTACATCAACAACGTGTTCGGCTTCCGCGGCGCGGTGCTCACCGCCCACCGCTCCTATGTGCGCTTCATCGGCGACACCCAGGGCGACCTCGCGCTGAAGGGCGAGAACGGCTCGCTCTTCCTCAAGGACGAGCACGCGCTGGAGCAGTCGCTGGGCCAGCTGGTGCGGCCGGAGGCGGTGACGGGCATCGTCGCGCTCGCCGAACGCATGAACGCCTACATGAAGGCCCATGGCGGGCGCTTCGTGGTGCTCATCCCGCCCAACGGCCACACCACCAATTTCGAGAATTTGCCCGCCTATGCGCGGCGCATGAAGGTCTCTCCCACCGAGTACGACCTCGTTGCCGAGAAGATGAAGGCGGCCGGCATCACCTTCGTGGACATGCGCCCCATCCTCGCCGAGGCGAAGAAGACCGGGCCGGTGCACTGGCGCTATGACACCCACTGGAACCAGCGCGGCCAGCTCCTCGGCTTCAACGCCGCCATGGCCGCCGCCGGCCGTCCCGATCTGGAAGTGGAGCCGGAGGATGCCCTCGGCCCGCCCGAGCCGCGCCTCACCGGCGATCTGCTGCGCGCGACGGGCTCCCCCGTGCCGAACCCGCCGGACGTGATGTTCCCGCCCAAGGGGCCCATGGTGGCGCCGAAGGACCCCAAGCTCATCCCCGGCATCTTCAAGCCGGTGCCGGACAGTGACCCGTTCCAGCCCTATGCCATCGACACGGGCCATGCCGGCCCGCGCATCATGGTCATCGGCGACAGCTTCTCGCAGGGCTCCTGGCGCGGCCTCGGCGTGTCGCAGGCATCAGCCTATGCCTGGATGCACCACCGCTATTGCCGCTTCGAGATGGGCGCCGTCGAGCGCTTCAAGCCCGACATCCTCATCTACGCGCCTACCGAACGGGCGATGCCCTGCAAGGGTACGCCGGCGGAGTGAGGAGCGTGCCGCTCCATTTCACTGCTGTCATCGCCCGCGCCGTGCGGGCGATCCACCGTTCCGCTTGTGCAGTGGCCGACGATGGGAACCAGCCACACCGTGGATCCCCCGGACGAACCGGGGGATGACGGCGCAGTGCGCGGGCTTCTGCTCAAAATCACGAGGCTCAGTCCTTCGGCGTCCGCGCCTTCAGGTCCATGCCGCCGCCCGGGGGGCGCTCGCGCTCGGTCAGTTCATCGACAAAGGAGTAATCGAGATAGCCGCAGCGGGCGAGGGACTTCATGACCCGCATGTCCACCCGCCCGTCCACGATGGCGGCATCGTCCACGTAAACGCCGACGATCTCGCCGATGATCATGTGCTGGTCGGGCAGCGTGCCGTCCTTCCCTTTGGGGCGGAAGGTCTCCACATAGACGCATTCGAGGGCGCAGGGGCTCGCGGCGACGCGGGGCGGCTTCACGAGGCGGGAGGGCGCGCGCTCGAGGCCCACGAGGTCGAACTCGCTCACGTCGCGCGGGGCGGGGGCGGAGGTGAGGTTCACCGCGTCGATCAGATCGAGGGTGGCGAGGTTGCAGACGAACTCGCCGGTGGCCTCGATGTTGGCGGCGCTGTCCTTGTGGCCGGCCGACGAGAACATCACCAGCGGCGGCGCCTCGCAGATCAGGTTGAAGAAGGAATAGGGGGCGAGGTTCGCCACGCCTTCCGGCGTCAGCGAGGAGATCCAGCCGATGGGGCGGGGCGCCACGATGGCCTTCAGCGGCGAGAAGGGCAGGCCGTGATTGCGCTTGGACGGCTCGTAGAACATTGCGGGGCAAATCCTGATCCGGGAGATCCCGGACCATATCCGCTCCGCCCGCCGGGCGGCAGCTATACTGATGCATGGTGCGGGGCCTCAGCCCAGCGCCAGCATGGTCGATGTGATGTCCTCCAGCGCCCGCTCGGTCGTCTCCATGCCGGCGGCGATGGCCTCCTTCGCCCGCTGGAACTCGAACAGGCCGATGCGGCCGAGCTTGGGGGAGAGCATCACGTCCGGCGGATCGCCGGCGAGGCGCGAGCGGGCGATGCGGTCCTGGGTGATGTTGAAGGCGTCGATCATGACCGTGGTCAGCCCGCGCGGGCCGTCGCCCGAGGGACCGGCGAAGAACTGCCGCCGCAGCCGGTCGGGGCTGAGGATACCGGCGAGGCCGTCCTTCTTCTCCGCCACCGCCATCTCGGCGACTCGCTCCACCACGCCGCCATGGTCCTGGATGACCGTGCCACGGCCGAACACGTCGGCATTGAGGTTCACCGCGATCACCATGCGCGCGCCCATGGCACGGGCGGCGGAGACCGGCACCGGGTTCACCAGCGCCCCGTCCATCAGCCAGCGCCCGCCCACCTTCACGGGCGTGAAGATGCCGGGCAGGGCGTAGGAGGCGCGGATGGCGTCCACGAAATCGCCGCGCGTGAGCCAGATCTCGTGGCCCGTGCCCAGCTCCGTCGCGATGGCGGCGAAGACGATGGGCAGGTCCTCGATGGAGATGCCGCCCACGTTGCGGCGCATCAGCTCCACGAGGCGGCGCCCGCCGATCAGGCCGGCGGCGCCGAGATTGAAATCGAGCAGGCCCAGCACGTTGCGCTTGGTGAGGCTGAGCGCCCACTCCTCCAGCGTGTCGAGCTTGCCGGCGGCCCAGATGCCGCCCACCACCGCGCCGATGGAGGTGCCCGCCACCACCGAGGGGCGGATGCCGGCGCGATCCAGCGCCTTCAGCACGCCGATATGGGCAAAGCCCCGCGCCGCCCCGCCGCCGAGCGCAAGGCCGATGGCCGGGCCGTTGGGCGCGGAGGTGCGCGGCGCCGCGTGGGCGGGCGTGCCGAGATCGGGCGGGCCGGCATCGGGCGGCTGCGACGCGGGATTCTTCGCCTCGGAGGTCGCGGAACTGGAGGCCGCAGAACTGGAGGCCGCAGTTTTGGGGGCGGCCGCTGCGGTGGGGCCGGATCGCCAGTGGAGGGACTGAAACATCGACGCCTCCCGTCGCGCCGCCCGCTTCTGGCGCCGTGGAAGCAGAGCCTCCGTCGGCACCGAAGCGTTTCCGGCGCACCGCTACTATGGCGTCACGTTTACTAAGGTCTGGTGTCCGAAGCGTGGCACCCTATGGCACCTCTCGGCGCCGGGCGGCCGAGGGCGCCTCGCCGAAATGGCGGCGGAACTGGCGGTTGAAGGTGGAGAGGTCGCGGAAGCCGGCCTCGAACGCAAGGTCGGAAATGCGCCGGTGGGCGTGGCGCGGATCGTCGAGCATCCGGCGCAGCCATTCCATCCTGAGCCGGGCGACATAAGCGGAGAAGGTCTCGCCGCCTTCCTCGAACAGCACCTGCACATATCGTGCGCTGATGCCGAGCTGGGTGCCGATGGTGGTCGCAGACAGATCGTGGCGGTGGAGGGCCGCCAGGGTCGCGGCCTTGGCGGTGGCGAGGCGCGCGGCCTTCACGGCGCTGCGTCCGGGCGCTTCACGCGGGGGAGCGCTGCGCTTGAGGGCCAGTGCGGCGAGTTCGGCGAGCTGCCCGGCCACCAGTCGGCCGGCTTCCTCCGAGCCGATGTGCTGGCGTTCGACCAGCTCCGCATAGCCGAACATCAGGTCAAGCACCGGATCGCTCGGCGCGAACCGCACCATGTCGAGGTCGTCGAGGTTCGGCACCAGAGCGCGCAGCAGCGGCCGCGAGACCTGCACGCTGCGGAACACGGTGTCGGGCTGGATGATGGAGGACGAGCGCTGGCCAAGATTCCACACGCCGGTTTCGCCTGCGCCGACATTCATCTCGCGGCCGTCCGGCGTGGTGACGCGATAGGCGCGCTCGGCACGGCAGATGGTGAGGTCATCAATGCCGTCGGAGAGTAGCGCGGTCGTCCGCGTCGAGACCATCGCGCTGGCTGTTCCCTGCGCCACCCAGGCGCCGGGAAGTTCGAGGAAGCTCACCGAGATGCGGAAGGGATCGTCGGGGGCCGGCGCGAGGTCGAGGCCGGTCAGCACGGGGCCGTAGAATTCGCGCACATAGGCCATGCGCTCGGCCTCCGGCACGTCGGCGGTGTTGAACCGCACGGGTGCAAAGGCACTGGCGTGATCGGGGGGCGTGTCCGCGGCTTTTTCAGCGGCCTGTTCAGCGGCTTGGGGCATCGAAACGGAGCTTGAAATCTGGTCCGATCGGCGACCGGGGTCATCTGTCCCCCGTGCCGTCGAAGAGGTTGCGGCAATCGCCTGCCTGAAGCGGGCGACGACTTGCCTTCGTAAAGGAATGCAGGGGAAGCTTTGCCGCGTCAATGTCCCGGGCGCGCGCGGCGCGGTTGTGGACCGCATTTTCTGCACCGGAAGAAGTGCGTTTCGCGCCTTGCACAGGGGGAATGCGCGTAATGCCGAGCAACGTGGCCGGGAGTGGCGGATAAGAAGCAGCGGACCACAGTTTCAGCGCTTCCGTCAGGGCGATCGCCTGAAAACCTCCGCGGCCGGTGCAGTGCTTTTTCCGTTGCCGCGTTCTCGCAGGCGGCGGGCCGGCACTGTGCCGGCTATTTCCGTTCGGGCGGCAGTGTCAGTAATCTTGCCCGGTCAGTGGTCGTGCCCGTCGTGGCCCTTGCCGTAGACGGCGGCGGGGTCGAAGCGTGGGGTGTCGCCGGTGAAGGCGAGGCGGGTCTCGGCCGAAGGCGCCGCGCCGATGGGCACGGAGCGGTAGAAGCAGGAGCGGCGGCCGGTGTGGCAGGCGGCGCCCGTGCCGCCCATCTCCACCTTGATGACGACCGCATCCTGATCGCAGTCGATCAGCATCTGCCGCACCTTCTGGGTGTGGCCGGAGGTCTCGCCCTTCTTCCAGAGCTTGCCGCGCGAGCGGGAGAAATAATGCGCCTCGCCGGTCGCCATGGTGAGGGCGAGGGCCTCCGCATTCATGTGGGCCAGCATCAGCACCTCGCCGGTCTCCGCATCCACGGCGACGCAGGTGACGAGGCCGTTGGCGTCGAAGCGCGGGGAGAGGATGGTGTCCTCCTCCAGCGCGGCGCCCTTGCCGGCGACGGGGAAGGTGAAGGCGGTGGTTTCGGCGCTCATGATCGCTCGGTTACTTTCGCTCGCATGTCGGGCGCTCCCGCCGCGCAAGAGGACTCATCAAACGCCCTTCTGCGGCGGTCCTGCGTCAGCCGGACACCTCAGCCCTTGGAGCGCACCAGGGTGATGAAGCGCACCTGCTCGGCCGGATCATCCCGGAAGACGCCGGTGAACTGGGTGGTGAGGGTGGAAACGCCCTGCTTGGTGATGCCGCGCATGGACATGCACATATGCTCGGCCTCGATCATCACCGCTACGCCGCGCGGGCGCAGCCCCTCGTCGAGAGCATTGGTGATCTGCGAGGTCAGGTGCTCCTGCGTCTGCAGCCGGCGGGCGAAGATGTCCACCACCCGCGCGATCTTGGAGAGGCCGACCACCCGCTCCACCGGGAAATAGGCGACATGCGCCTTGCCCACGAACGGCACCATGTGGTGCTCGCAATGGGAATGGAACGGAATGTCGCGCACCAGCACGAAGTCGTCGAAGGTGCCGATCTCGCCGAACGTGCGGTCCAGCAGCTCGTCGGCGTCCTCGCCGTAGCCGGAGAACAGCTCGTCATAGGCCTTCACCACGCGCTTCGGCGTGTCGAGCAGGCCCTCGCGCGCTGGGTCTTCGCCGATATAGGCGAGCAGCGTCTTCACGGCGGCTTCCGCCTCGGCCCGGGAGGGGCGGGGGCTGCCGTCGGAGAGGGGCGGGTGGACCTTGGGGAGGGCAGGGGCACCATCCGGCGCAGGCGCGCGCAGAGCCGCCGCAGCCTTGGCCTTCAGCTGACGCTCCCGCTCCTCGTTCTCGGCCTGCGCCTTGAACAACTTAACAACCGCGTCCATGACCAACTCCGTTCGACCCGCCGCCCCGGAGCCGCGAAGCTGCCGGGAAAGGCGGGAGTGTCACCGGTTGTCGGCTCGCTTGCGCGGTGTCGCTCAAACCGCGCCCCGCCGGACCTGCCGGCGGCGGCTTTGCCGTCCGTTTCAAAAATGAAGGCCCAAAGTCGGGCCCAAGTTCCATGATGGGGCCGAAGGGCCGTTTTCGCAAGGGTGAGGGTGCCCGAATGTCCCGCACAGCGGTTCCATGACACCACGCGACCAGACGGCATGCGCCGCCTTTGCGTCCGTTCCTCCCGTCTCTATATAAGATCGGAATGCTCGCGCGGCAGGCCTCTGGGCCTCGTTCGCGCCGCCGGATTGGTTCGCCCATGATCAATGACGTCTACAACGCCCGCATCCTCGCCCTCGCCGCCGATATCCCGCGGCTCGGCCGGCTCGCTGCGCCGCAGGCGAGCGCGCGGGCGCATTCCCGGCTGTGCGGCTCAACCGTCACCATCGATCTCGTGATGGACGGCGACACCGTGGCCGATTTCGCCCATGAGGTGCGCGCCTGCGCCCTCGGGCAGGCGTCCTCGTCCCTCATGGCCAGCCACATCATCGGGGCCAGCGCGCAGGAGCTGCGCGAGGTGCGCGACATCATGTGGAAGATGCTGCGGGAGAACGGCTCGCCGCCCGCCGGCCGCTGGGAGGACTTCAAGGTGCTGGAGCCGGTGCGCGACTACAAGGCGCGCCACGCCTCCACCATGCTCACCTTCGACGCGGTGGTGGACGCCATCGGCCAGATCGAGACCGCCCGCGCCGCGGCCGAGTAGGGATTGGTGCTGAAACGCATTTTCTTCACGCGAACCGGTGCCTACTTCGCTTGAAAATGCTTTAGCCCGCCGCCCATTCCTCGGCCCGCCGGGTCTCGATGGCGGCGATGGCCTCGGCCGCCGCCTGATCGAAGGCGGTTTCGAGCGCCGGATTGACGCCGCGCAGCCCCGCCGCCACCGCCTGCGACCATTCCACATAGGCCCGGGCGCGCGATTGCGGCCAGTCCTCGGGTGGGTCGTCGGCGAGGGAGCGCAGGTTGCAGGTCTTGTCGGCGAGCTTCAGCAGCTTGCCACGCGCTGACAGGTGCGGCGCGTGTTCCACCTGGAGGCGCTTGCGCTCGACCGAGGTCAGCGCCTTGTCGTCGGTGACTTCCATCACGAGGCTCGCGATGTCGGGGCCGAAGGTGGTGGCGATCTCCTCCGGCGTCACGCTTTGGTCCTCCACCACGTCGTGCAGCAGCGCGGCGGCAACGAGGTCGGGATCGGCTCCTCCCGTCGCCTCGCTCACCAGCAGGGCGACCTCCACCAGGTGGTTCACATAGGGCTGCGCCCGCCGGCCCTTCCGCCGCTGGTCGGTGTGGCGCAGGGTCGCGAAGGCGAGCGCGCGCATCACCGTGGACAGGGGAGGGACGGAAGGCGTGTGCGGGAAGACATCAGGCATCGTCGATCACCTCGCGCGACAATATAGCCCCCGAAACAGGAGCCGCGCGGGTCGTCGGGACCAGCTCGGCCCCGACTTCGACATGAAGGCTGGATAGGCGCATTCCGCTCCCCGAGGGTGGCGAATATGGGGCGGCGGGGGACAGGGGCGGACATGGCGGCGGATCAAGGCGGGCTGAACGAGACGGTGGGGCCGGTGCGCAGGATCAGCGCGCTGATCGCCCGCGTCCCGCGCCTTGCCTTGCGCGGGCTCATCCTCGTCTATCGCTACACCTTTTCCGCCTTCATGGGCCGGCAGTGCCGCTATCTGCCCACCTGCTCGGAATATGCGGAAGAGGCGGTGATGCGGCACGGCGCACTGCCCGGCGCGGTGATGGCCACGGCCCGCATCTGCCGCTGCAATCCCTGGGGCGGGCATGGATACGATCCGGTGCCCAAATGCCTGCCCACGGGCGGCCGCTGGTACAAGCCCTGGGCCTACGGCATCTGGCGCACGCCGAAGGCGCCGGACGCGGAGGACTGATCCTCGGCGCGGAGGATCAGTTCCGGCGCACCGCCGTGGGCATCGGCGTCGCGGGCACCGCCGGGGTGGGCGCGGCGGCCGGGGCGGTCTGTGCCGCTGCCGGGACGGGCTTTGCCGCGGCGCCGGCGTCGGTCATCTTCACCTCGGCCTCCTTGAACATGCGCTCCAGCGCCGCCAGCCGTTCGGCCGAGCGGGGCGAGAGGGTCACCGGCCGCTCGCTGTCGGCGAGGCCGGGCACGTTCAGGGTGGCGGGCGGCTCGTCGAGCTTGGGGATGGGCGTGGTGACGCCGGGGATCGGCTTGATCTCGATGCCCTGGTGGGCATAGGCCATCACCTTCTGCCAGGTCATGGCGGGCAGGGTGCCGCCGGTCATCTTGTTCATCACGGCATAGTCGTCGTTGCCGAACCACACGCCGCAGACATAATTGCCGGTGAAGCCCATGAACCAGGCGTCGCGGTAGGCATTGGTGGTGCCGGTCTTGCCCGCCACCTTGGCGTTGGGCAGGCGGGCGCGGCGGCCGGTGCCGTTCTCCACCACGTTGTTCATCATGTCGTTGATATCGTAGAGCGCCTGCTGCGGGATGATCTGGACGGGCTTGGGCGCGTCGCGGTCGAACCGCCAGATCACATCGCCATTGCCGATGCGCATCTCCACCACGGCGTGGGGATAGACGCTCTTGCCGCCGTTCGCGAACACCGAATAGGCGGTGGTCGCGTCGAACAGCGTCACCTCGGCGGCGCCGAGCGGCAGCGGCGCGGAGATGGGCAGCGGGGTGCGGATGCCCATCTGGTGGGCGAGGTCCACGATCTTCTTGCGGCCGAACTTCTCCGCGAGACGCACCGCCACCGTGTTCAGCGAATGCTGGAGTGCGGTCTTGAGCGTGATGGAGCCCATGTAGGAGCGGCCGTAGTTCTGCGGGCACCAGTTGCCGAGGCAGATCGGGGCATCCTGCACGATGGTGTTCGGCCGGTAGCCGTTCATCAGCGCCACTGTGTAGACGTAGGGCTTGAACGAGGAGCCGGGCTGCCTGAGCGCATCGGTGGCGCGGTTGAACTGGCTCTCGCCATAGTCCCGCCCGCCCACGAGCGCCCGCAGCGTGCCGTTGGGTTCCATCACCACGATGGAGCCCTGCTTGACCTTGTAGTCGCGGCCGAACTCGTTGAGCGAGGATTCCAGCGCGGCGTCCGCCACCTTCTGGATGTTGGGGTCGAGCCCGGTGCGGACGATGAAGTTGCGCTCGACGACGGACGGCGGCAACTGGTCCACCAGCTTCTTCACCTCGCCGAAGGCGTAGTCGAGATAGAAGTCCGGCACCTCGTCGTCGCGGCGGTCCACCGGCGTCGCGGGATTGCGCCGCGCGCCGAACACCTGGCCTTCCGTCATGAAACCGGCCTCGACCAGATTGTCGAGCACGGTGGAGGCGCGGGCGCGGGCGGCGGGCAGATTGATGTGCGGGGCGTATTTGGACGGCGCCTTGAACAGGCCGGCGAGCATGGCCGCCTCGGCGAGGTTCACCTCCTTCACCGACTTGCCGAAATAATAGCGCGCCGCCGCATCCACGCCGTAGGCGCCGCCGCCGAGATAGGCGCGGTCGAGGTACAGCTTCAGGATCTGGCTCTTGGACAGGCGCGCTTCCAGCCAGATGGCGAGGAAGGCTTCCTTGATCTTGCGCTCGATGGTGCGCTCGTTGGACAGGAACAGGTTCTTGGCGAGCTGCTGGGTGAGCGAGGAGCCGCCCTGCCGCACGCCGCCCGCCTTGGCATTGGTGACGAGGGCGCGGGCCGTGCCGGCGACGTCGATGCCCCAATGCTCGTAGAAGCGCCGGTCCTCGGTGGCGAGCGTCGCCTTGATGAGGTTGTCCGGGATGTCTTCCAGCGGGATGGTGTCGTTCTGCTTGACGCCGCGCTCGCCGATGGAATTGCCGTAGCGGTCGAGGAAGGTGACGGCGAGCTCGGTGCGCTTCAGCCAGTCGTCGGAGGTCTCGCGGAAGGCCGGCATGGCGAGCGCCAGCATGACCATGGCGCCGGCGACGCCCAGGGTGAAGCCTTCCGAGGCCGCGCCGATGGCCCAGCGCCCCACGCCCGTGACGTTGAACCGCTCGGTGAAGGCGGCATAGGCGGAGAGGATATTGCGCGTGCGGGCGCCGAGGCTGAACAGCGAGCTGTCCAGCAGCGCGTCGAAATCGAGCATCAGCCCGCGCAGGCGCTCAAGAAGGGAAGGACGCTTGCGCTCGGTCACGGTGCGGGCTCTGGTCTTTCTCAACGATGGCCCGATGGCGCCCCCGCGCCGCGACCGGACCTCTGCCCTATATAGCGTCCCCCGGCGGCGGGCGCGAGCCTCCCGCCGCACACCCCTCGTGCCTCCTTCCCGTCAGGCGGCGGAGCGCTCCGGCAGCTCGAACGTGCCGTCCGGGCTCAGGCGATCGACGATCATCGGCAGGAAGCGCGCCATCAGGCCCGGCAACGGTCCGGCGGGCAGGCCGAAGGCGGCGGCGAGCTCGGCGATGCGCTCTTCGCCCAGCGCCGCGACAATGGCCTCGGCCTCAACCGGGGTGTTCGGCCCCTCGGCGATCCAGCTGTCCAGCGCATCAGAGAGGCCGCCGGCGCGCAGGGGGTCCGCGAATCCCGCGATGCCGCCGAAGCTGGTGCCGGCCATGGTCTGGTCGATCCAGCCGGGCAAAGCCGCGACCGCCGGGCTGTTCAAGAGGCCGTCGAGCAGCCCGCCCACCGCGCCGGTCTTCCGGATCTGGCTGGTGACACTCGAAACGAGGACACCAATCATCTGGTCGAACAGGGCCATGCCGCCTCCGCAATCTGCGATCACGGCCCGGATTGAACACCCGCTGAGGTTAGAAGGGCGTGAACGAGCGCGGCCGGTTCAGCCACAGGGGCTGGGGCACGTAAGGCGGGGCCGGCATCCACAGGATGGCCTGCTCCTGCGCGGCGGCGATCTGCGCCCGGCTCATCTTGGTGGCGACGGCGTCGCGGATGCGGGTGAAGGTGTCGCGCTCCTGCTTGCCGGCCCGGGCGGCGGCGAGGATCAGCCATTTCTGCGAGAGCACCACGTCGATGGGCACACCGCGCCCCTTGTCGTAGGCGAGGCCGAGGAGGTATTGCGCGGTGGGGTCGCCCTGTTCGGCGGCGCAGCCGTACCACTGGGCGGCGACCACGAAATCCTGCGGCACGCCTTTCCCGTTCTCATAGAGATAGCCGACCATCCCCTGCGCCTTGGCATCCCCCTGCCATGCGAGGGGGATGAGCAGAGCGGCGGCGGTCACGTAGTCGCCCTTGGCATAGGCCGCATAGGCGCGGGACTGGGTGCCGTCCTTGCCGCCCGCGAGGGCCGGCCCGGTGAATGCCAACGCCAGTGCCAGCGTCAGCGCACCTGCGATGCGGCGGAGTGGGGTGGGGCGCGAAGTTTCTTCCGGGCGCAAGGTCTCTTCCGGGCGCATGGGTCAGCTCGCCTTAAGGAGGAGGGCGTCGATCATGAAGGCGATCCACACTGCCGGCGCGAGGAACAGGCCGAACGGCAGGCGCCCGTCGAAGCGCAGCGCCCGTCCCGTGGTGCGGCGGCGCAGGGCATAGGCGAGGAGCGCGGACAGGGCGGCGATCTCGATGGCGATGGGGATGGCCGTCACGTCCAGCCAGACGCCCGCCAGCACCGCGAGCTTCACATCGCCGAGGCCGAGGCCGTCGCGCCCGCGCAGCGCCCGATATCCCGTGCGCAGGCCGAGGAAGAGCAGGCCGAGGAGGAGGCCGCGCACGCCCGCAGCGATCAGCCCCTCCGCCACGTCGTCAGCGGCGAGGGCGACATAGGCGAGGCCGAGGGCGATGCCGGCGGCGTTGAGCGCATCGGGAATGAGGAAGTGCCGCGCATCGATGACGGCGATGGCCGCCAGCACCGGCGCCAGAGCGGCGAGGGGCAGGCCGGTGGGAAGTCCCGCCACCGCGAGGCTCGCGCCCACGGCGGCGAGGCAGAGAGCGGCAAGCGCCGCCGTCTCGGCCCGGCTGCCGGCGCGCGGCTGGGCGCCGAGGCCTCTGGCGACGGGGGCGCGCGGGGCCGGCTCGGCCATCGGTTCGCCCGCTGCGGCGTCGGCCATGGCGGGCCTCACCGGTTGATGAGCGGCTGGGGGCCGCCCGGCAGCACGCCCACCGAGCCCTTGAGCTTGGCGCGCAATTCCTCCGCCACCGTGTGGGCATCCATGTTGTCGCGGATGATCTGGGGGCGGATGAAGATGATCAGCTCGGTGCGCTTCACCGTCGTGTCCTTGTGGGCGAACGCATCACCCACGCCCGGGATCTGGTCCAGCACCGGCACGCCCTGCCGCACGCCCTCGCTGCGCTCGCTGATGAGGCCGGCGAGCAGCACGGTCTGCCCGCTGGTCACCGCGATGGTGCTTTTCACCCGGCGCTGGGAGACGGTGGGGGTCAGGGTGGTGCTGTCGGTGCTGCTGCTGCTCGTTGTCGTCGTCTTGTTGACGTTGCTGATCTCCTGCTCGATATCGAGCCGGACCTGCCCGTTCACGTTCACCCGCGGCGTCACATGCAGGATGATGCCGGTATTCTTGTATTCGATGGTGTTCACCACCGTGTTGGACGAGGTAAGCACGGTGGCGCTGCCGGTGGAGACCGGCACTTCGTCGCCCACCTGAAGGGTCGCCTTCTGGTTGTCCACCACCACCACGGAGGGATTGGACAGCACCTTCACGTCGGTGACGGTGTGCAGGGCGTCGAGGATCATCCGCGGCTGGTTCTCGCGGCCGATCAGAAGGTTGAAGCCGGGCAGCACGCGGCTGATGGCCTGATTGGTGATGTCGCTGGACAGCGTGTTCATCACCGAGCCGTTGTTCTTGCCGAGGCCCAGATTATTGCTGGTGAGATAGAACTGCACGCCATAGGCGAGCTGATCGTTCAGCGTCACCTCGGCCACCGTCGCCTCGATGGCCACCTGCAACTGCGGCTGGTCAAGCTGGAGCAGGGTGCGCTCGATGATCCGGTAGTTCTCCTGGCTCGCATAGATGAGCAGGGAGTTGTTCACCTGATCGGCGGTGATCCGGATGCCGGAAAGGATGGCCCCGCCACCGCCCGAGGGGCCGGAGCCGCCCTGCAGCTCGTTGTCGGTCTCGCCCCGATTGACGGGCTGGGCGTTCTGGCCGCCCTGGCCCTGGTTCTGCGTCGGCGTCTGGCCGAGGCGCTGTTGCACGGACATGGGGCCGTTCGAGCCGCCGCCATTGGATGACGCAGATGAGCCGGAGCCCGGCGCGATCTGGTTGGAGGCCTGGTCCAGCCCCTGCGAGGACGTGCCGTTGAACAGCTCGTTGAGCACCCGCGCCGTCTGCCGGGCTTCGCCGTAGCGCAGGCGATAGACGCGCACGCCCACCGAGCTGTCGGAGCGGTCAAGGCGTTCGATCCAGGTGGCGGCGGTGCGCAGCAGCTCCGGCTTCTTGGCCACCACCATCACCGAATTCATCCGGTTGATGGCCTGGAACTTCACCATCTTGTGGCTCAGGCCGCCCTCGCCGGCATCGAGCAGCGTCTCCAGCTCGGCGATGAGCGGTTCCGGCGCGCTGTTGCGCAGGGGGTAGATGCCCACCGACTGGCCGCGCATCCAGTCGGCATCGAAGGAGAGGGCCGTGTTGATGGCCGCCTGCCGCTCCTGCGCCGTGCCCTGGATGAGCAGGACGTTGCGGCCCGGATCCACCCGCACCATGCCGGCCCGGGTGGCGAAGCTGTCGATGACCGGCATCAGCGTCTCGGCCGAGACATAACGCAGCGGCACCACGGAGACGCCATAGCCGGGCTCCGGCCGGGAGGTGCCCACATCGGTGGCGCCGGAGCCGGCGGCCTCGGTCAGCGGCATCAGCTGATAGCCGGACGCGTCCTTCACGAGGGCGATGCCGTTGGCGCGCAGCGCGCTCTCCAGCACATAAGCGAGATCGGTACGGGCGACGGGGCGCGCCGAGGACAGGCTGATGGTGCCCTGCACCCTCGGATCGATGATGACGTTGGCGCCGAGGATGTCGGTGAGCACCACCTTGGCGACGGTGGTCACCGGCGTATTCTCGAAGTTGAGATCGTATCCGCCGTCAGCTCCGCGTTGCGCGGTGCCCGCCGCGCCGACCGTCGTCGGGTCCGCCACCGGCTGCGCGCCAGGGGTGGCGAAATATTCGATGGGCTGACGATTGTCGGACGGTTGTTGCGGCTGCGCCACAGGTTGCATGGGCTTCGGCGACAGGTCGATGTTGCGGACCTGATCGAATGTGCTCTGGGGCTTGGTGTCATCCATGATGCCCGAGCAGCCGGACAGGATCGCGGCGAAGAGGATCGCGCACGTCAATACGAGAGTGCCCGGTCGTGGGCTCGACCGGCCGCGCCAATCCTCAATCACGCATCACCTGAATACTTCCGAACGCAAGAGCCGCGGAATCCGAGAGCCGCTACAAGGGCCGCCGGTCGCAGGAGATGGCCAGACGACCCTCGGCGCGCCTCTCTTAGCGACAGCATGTGACGGATATATAAGGGTTGACGGGCAGTGCTGCCAAGCTTCAGTTAGCTGGCTATCGCCGGTTCGCAGCCGTGTCCGGATGTCGTGACATTGTCATCACGGTGACGCGCGAGCGTCACGGGAGGCGGGAATACCAAGGCCGGCGGCCGGGTGCTCCGTGTCGGCAGCCTGCTCCGGGCCGACGGCGGACCCGCAAATTGCTTTCCGGGGGCAACCTTCGCCGATGATGCGGCCCATGTTAATAGCAGCCAAGGTCCAGCTGTAGAATAGCGCCGCTGGATTGCACTGCTGGATTTGAATGCTGGCTTTCGGGGGCGCGGGCATGAGCGGGGAGGGGGGCGGCGATTTCCTGAGCTTCCTCGCCGCGAGCGGGCTGGCGCATCCCGCCGGGTCCGGAACGGCCGGTACGCAGGCCCGTCCGCTGCGTCAGGTGTGGGAGGCGAGCGAGCTGACCGCCGGCGATTTCGCCGATGAGGTGGCCCGCTTCTATCGCCTGCCGCGCATCGCCCTGCCGGAGCTGATGGCGGCGCCCTCCCTCGTCTCCCACTTCACCCCGCGCTTCCTGCGCGAGATGACGGTTCTGCCCTTCCGCGCGCCGGACGGTACAGCTTGCCTCGCCGTCGGCGATCCCACCGACGAGACGGTGGTGCGCGCGGCGGAGATCGTACTGGGCGGCAAGGTGACGCTCGTCGTCGCCTCCTTCGAGGACATCGCCACCGCGCTTGCCGAACGGCTCGGCGCGGATGAAGCCGCCGCCCGCGAGGCCGCCGGCCCCGCCACGGCGCGGGCCGAGGACGACATCGACAGCCTGCGCGACCTCGCCTCCGGCGCGCCGGTGGTGCGGGCGGTGAACGACCTGTTCGACAAGGCCATGGAGCTGCGCGCCAGCGACATCCATATCGGCCCGTTCCGCACCGGCCTTGAGGTGCGCCTGCGCATCGACGGCATGCTGCGGCCCATCCATGCGCTGGCCGATGTGCTGCCGCAGGCGGTCATCTCGCGCATCAAGATCCTCGCCGGCCTCGACATCGCCGAGCGCCGCCTGCCGCAGGACGGCGCCGCGCGCCTGAAGCTCGGGCGGGACGAGATCGACGTGCGCGTCGCCATCATGCCCACCCAGCACGGGGAAAGCGCGGTCATCCGCCTTCTGGCGCGCGATCGCGGCGTGCTTACGGTGGATAAACTGGGCCTCGCCCCGCACGACCGCGAGACGCTCATGAAGCTGCTCGCGCTGCCCCACGGCATGGTGGTCGTCACCGGCCCCACCGGCTCGGGCAAGACAACGACGCTCGCCACCATCCTCTCGGTGCTGAACGAGCCCACCCGCAAGATCCTCACCATCGAAGACCCGGTGGAATATGAGATCCGCGGCGTGTTCCAGTCGCAGGTGCGCCCGCAGATCGGCCTCACCTTCGCGGCGGCGCTGCGCTCCTTCCTGCGCCAGGACCCGGACGTCATCATGGTGGGCGAGGTGCGCGATCCGGAGACGGCGCACATCGCCGTCCATGCCGCGCTCACCGGCCATCTGGTGCTCACCACGCTCCACACGGACACGGCCGCCGCCTCGGTGCCGCGCCTGCTGGACCTCGGCGTGGAGGGCTTCCTGCTGAAGTCCACCCTGCGTGCGGTGATTGCCCAGCGCCTCGTCCGCCAGCTTTGTGAACGCTGCAAGCGGCCGCATACGCTGTCCGCCAGCGACGTGCGGGATGATCCCCGCTATGCCGCCCTCGGCCTCAAGGCGGGGGAGACGGTGTACGAGCCGGTCGGCTGCGAACGCTGCGGCGGGGCGGGCTATCGCGGGCGCATCGGCGTGTTCGAGGTACTGACCCTCTCCGACGACATCCGCGAGATGATCGACCGCCATGCCGGCGCCGCCGCCCTCGACCGCGCCGCCATCGCCGGCGGCATGACCACCATGCTGGACGACGGCGTCGCCAAGTGCCGCGCCGGCCTCACCTCGGCCGCCGAGGTGCTGCGCGTGACGACGGTGCGCTGACGCCCATGGCCACCTTCTCCTATCGGGCGCTGACCCAGGCCGGGCAGATGGTGAGCGGCGAGATTGCCGCGCCCACCGAGGCCGAGGTGCGCCGCCGCATCGAATTCCTCGGCCTCGTGCCGGTGGAGACGACGCCGCTCAAGGAGAAGAAGGAGAGCGCCTTCGGCTTCACCTTCGGCGCGCCCAAGGCGGAGGACGTGACGCTCTTCACCCGCGACCTCGCTTTGCTGCTGCGCGCGGGCGCGCGGCTGGACGAGGCGCTGGAGCTGCTCACCGGGGACACCGACCTCGGCCGCATGCGCGCCGTCGCCCGCAAGATCCGGGCGGATGTGCTGGCCGGCGAAAGCCTCGCGGAGGCCCTGGCCTCCCATCCCGCGCTGTTCCCGCCGGTCTATGTGGCGCTGGTGCGGGTGGGCGAGGCCTCCGGCACCGTGGACCGGATGCTGGAACTGGTCGCCGCCGAGCGGCAGCGGGCCGAGGAGCTGCGCCGCAAGGTGGTGTCGGCACTGCAATATCCCGCCTTCGTGCTGGTGGCGGCGGGGGGTGTGCTCGTCTTCTTCCTCATGTTCGTGATGCCGCAATTCTCCTCCGTGCTGCGCGACATGGGGGCGAAGCTGGACCCCATGGTGCAGGTGCTGCTGGACCTGTCGGACGGATTGCAGGCCCATGCCGCCGCGGTGGGTATCGCCGCGGTGGTGCTGCCGGCCCTCGCTTTCCTCGCTTTGCGACGCAAGGAGGTGCGCGGGGCGGTGACGGGCGCGCTCTCCAAGCTGCCGCTGGTGCGCACGGTGCTGCTGTTCCGCCGCTCGGCCGTGTTCTGCCGCAACCTCTCCATCCTGCTCGGCAACGGCGTGACGCTCACCGCCGCGCTGCGCATCATCGTGGACGTGATGGCGGCGGGCGAAGAGGCCTCCGTCTGGGCCAAGGCGGCGGACCGGGTGCGCCATGGCGGGCGGCTGTCGGACGCCTTCGCCGAGGGCGACGTGCTGCCGCCCATGGCCATCCGCATGCTGCGCCTCGGCGAGGAGACCGGCCAGCTGGCCCTGCTCTCCGGCCGCATCGCCGATTTCTACGAGGAAAAGCTCCAGCGTGCCCTCGCCAAAGTGGTCGCGGTCATCGGCCCGGCCGCCATCGTCACAATCTCGGTGGTGGTGGGCGGTCTCATCGTCTCGGTCATGACCGCGTTGCTGTCGGTCAGCCAAAGCATCGGGTGAAGATGTGAATCAAGGTCCAGCCCCCATGATGGCCAACACTGCCCCCTCCCGCTCCCGCCGCCGGAAGAGCGAGGGCGGCTACACGCTGGTGGAACTGCTGGTGGTCATCACCATCATCGGCCTCATCGTCGCCCTCGTGGGGCCGCGCGTGCTCGGCTATCTCGGCGACAGCAAGGTGAAGACGGCGAAGATCCAGATCCAGGGCTTCTCCAGCGCGCTCGATCTCTTCTATCTGGATGCCGGCCGCTATCCCTCCTCGTCGGAGGGGCTGAACGCGCTGGTGCAGCGGCCGGGCAACGTCTCCACCTGGAACGGGCCATATCTGAAGGGCGGCACCGTGCCCGCCGATCCCTGGGGCAAGGCCTACATCTATCGCGCGCCCGGCCAGCACGGGCCGTTCGACATCGTGTCCCTCGGCTCCGACGGGCAGGAGGGCGGCACCGGCAACGCCGCCGACATCACGAGCTGGGCGCGCTGAGGCGGCGGGATCGGGGCGATGGCACAGCGGGCGCGCAGGGATGATCGCGAGGCGGGGTTTACCCTGCTTGAGATCGTCTGCGCCCTCGCCATCGTCGCCGCGCTGGCGACCCTAGCCTTGCCGCGCCTCGCGCCGGGCACCTCGCGGGCGAAGCTCGAATCCCTCGCGGTGGAGGCCGCCGCCCTGCTGAAGGCCGACCGGGCCGCCGCCATCCGCCGGGGCGTGCCGGTGGCGACGGTGGTGGATGCGGCCGGCCGGCGCATCACCTCCGGCTCGGCCGGGCGGGTGGTGCGCGTGCCCGGCGACGTGCAGATGAACGCCGTGCTGCCCGCGACCTGCGACGGCCGTCCGGCGCGCGCCTCGGTGGAGTTCTTCCCCTCTGGCCTCTCCTGCGGCGGGGTGGTGGCCATGCTCAAGGGCGGGGCGGGCTATGAGGTGCGGGTAAACTGGCTCACCGGAGGCGTCGAGATTGTCCCCCGTGGCCGCTCCTGATCCGCGCGGGCGGCGCGGCACCGCCGGCTTTACCCTCATCGAGGTGCTGGTGGCGCTGGCGGTGGTCGCGGCCTCCCTCGGCGCCATCGCCATGGTGGCGGGCAGTAGCATTCGCGGCACCCGGGCGCTGGAGCGGCGGGTGGCGCTGCTGCAGACCGCCCGTGCGGTGGAGACGGGCATTCCCGGCCGCGATCTCCTCCAGCCCGGCCGCACCGAAGGCGAGATCGCCGGCTATCGCTGGCAGATGGACGTGCAGCCGCTCAAGATCGCCGGCCTGCCGGAAACCGGCCCCTGGACGCCGCTCGACGTGCGCATCCGCGTGCGCGGTCCCGGCGGCGAGATGGTGGCGCTGGAGACCGTGCGCATCGTGCGGAGCCAGCCGCAATGAGCGCGCTCGCATCGTCGCGCCGCCGCAGCGCCGGCTTCAGCCTCATCGAGATCCTGGTGGCGATGACGCTCACCGGCCTCGTGCTCGCCGCCATCGCCATGGTGACGGCGAAATGGCTGCCGGCCTGGCAGCGCGGGCTCGGGCGGGTGCAGCAGAGCGAGCTCGTCGCCCTCGCCCTCGACCGCATGGCGGCGGACCTTTCCGCCGCCGCCGTCCTCCCTGTCGTTCGTGGCGGCGCCAAGCCGCTGTTCGACGGATCGGCGGAGCGCGTCGTGTTCGTGCGCGAGGTGCTTGCTCCCGGCGCGGCGCGCGGGCTGGAGATCGTCGAACTGGCCCCGGTGCCGGACGGGCGCGGCTCCGCCATGGTCCGGCGCACCGCGCCTTATGCGCCGCAGGCCGAGGCCGGGAGCCTGCCGCCCTTCGGCGCCCCGGTGCGGCTGCTGCGCCCGCCGACCCGCGTCACCTTCTCCTATGCCGGCCGCGACGGGGTGTGGCACGAGGCGTGGCGCGGCGAGGAGGAGCTGCCGCGTGCCGTGCGCATGGTGGTGCGCGAGGGCGGGCGGGTAACCGCCGCCTCCACCGCCGTTTCCATCCGCTCGGATGTGCCGGCCTTCTGCGCCGCCGATGTCACCAAGCCGGTGTGCGGATCATCCGTCGGCTTCAGTGGATCGCGCGCGCAAGCCGTCTCGGGCGCAGGGTCAAATAACGGGGGGGCCGCGCAATGACGGGCGCCTCTCTCATGCGTGCCCCGCGCGGGCCGGAGCGCGGCTTCATTCTGGTTACGGTGCTGTGGATTCTCGCAGCGCTCGCCGCCTTCACCGCGGTCTATGCGGTCTATGTGTCCGACACGGCATCCGCCTCCGCGGTGCGGACGGAAACGTTGCGGGCGGACGGGCTGGTGGTCGCGGCGGTGGAGCTGGCGGCGCTGCGCCTGCTCTCCGTGCCGGCGCAGGACCGGCCCATCAGTGGCGAGGTGCGGTTCCGCATGGGCGACGCCAACGTCTCCGCCCGCTTCGCCGACGAGGCCGCCCGTATCGATCTCAATTCGGCCGCGCCCCCCGTGTTGGCCGGCCTGTTCCAGGTGCTCGGCGTGCCCGAGCAGGCGGCGAAAACTTACGCCGCGAGCATCGCCGCATGGCGGTCTCCGCCCCGGGGCAGCAGCGCCGGCGCGGGCGGCGCGGCGTCAGGCACCAAGACGTCCGCTCTGGGCGACGATGAGGCCGCGAAAGGGCAGGGCGCCTTCGCTCATGCGGCGGAGCTGGCCCGCGTGCCCGGCCTGCCAGCCGATGTGGTCGCCGCGGCGCTGCCCTATCTCACGGTCTATGCCGGGCGGCGGGAGGTCAATCCCGAACTGGCGGGGCCGGTGGTGCGGGCGGCGCTGGCGAAGGCGGGGCAGGGGATGAACGATATCGACAACGCCACGTTCGCGAATACTGGCGAGTCCTCCGGCGACGCCAAGGCAGGCAACGACAAGACAGGCGGCGACGGAACCGCCATCGCCGGCGCCTCCGGCCTCACCACGGTGGCCGGCGACACGGCGCGCGTGACGGTACGCGTCGCCTTCGACAATGGCCGCAAGCAGGGCGCCGAAGCGGTGATCCTGCTGCGGGATTTCGGGATCGATCCCTACCGCGTGCTCCTCTGGCGCGACCTGTCCTGGCGCGAGTTGGCCGACCTCGATGCGGCGCCCGCCGCGCGGCGCAAGACGACGGGAGGACGGCCATGAGCATGGTGCCCGGCGCGCCCAATGCATCGCTGCTGACGCGCTTCATCGACGCCTTCTCGGCCTTCATCGACCTAACGGCGACGGCCGTGGACACCGCCATCGCCAGCGGCCGGGCGCGCCTTGGCCGGCTGCGCGCGGTGCGCATCGAGGAGGGGGAGGACGGCGCCTTCCACCTGCCCGGCGCCGCCCCGTTCCATCCCGATCCCGGCGACGTGGCGCGCGCCGTGCCGCCGGAAGTGACGGCCGCGTTGAAGGGCCGGGAGGTGGAGCTTGCGCTCGATCCCGCCCGCTTCCTGTTCCGTCCGCTCGATCTGCCCGAGGGGGCGAGGCCCTATCTCGACGGCATCGTGCGGGCGCAGATCGACCGGCTCACGCCGTGGAGCGCCGCCGAGGCCGCCTTCGGCTGGACCGCACCCGAGCCCCTTGGCGACGGGCGCATCCGCGTGATGGTGGCCGCCACCCCGCGCGCCCGTCTCGCCCCCGCCCTTGATGCGCTCAAGCCGCTCGGCGTGGGCCATCTGCTGCTCACCACGCGCCAGGGCGCGGAAGAGCCGATCACCGTCCATGCCGGCGCCTCCGGCGAAGGCGCGGGCACGGTGCGTCTCAGGCAGGTGCTGCTCGGCGTGCTTGCGGCTGCGGCCCTTGCCGGGACACTGGCCTCCGGTGTGTCCGGCTTCCTCAGCGGCAGCCTCGACGAGGAGCAGCAGACGCTGGATCAGTCCATTGCCGCCCGTCGCCGTGCCATCGCCGCCGCCCGCGACGGGCAGGGGGCGGAGGGCGCGGCCTTGCGCGGTCTGGAGAGGGCGAAGCGGGAGCATGCGCCCACCGTCCTCGTGCTGGAGGCTCTGTCGCAGGTGCTGCCGGACCATACCTATCTGACGGCGCTGACCATCCAGAACGGCAAGGTGGAGCTGACCGGCGTCTCGCGGGAGGCGCCCTCCCTTGTGCGGCTGCTGGAGGAGTCGAAGCACTTCTCCGCCGCCACCTTCGTCGCCCCCACCACCCGCCAGCCGGGCGATGCGGGCGAGCGCTTCCAGATCCAGGCCGATATCACTTTGCCGTTCGAGGTGAGCCAGTGACCCCCGCCGCGCCCGCCCGTTCCCGCCGCACGCTGGCGCTGGCCGCGCTCGGCTATGGTGCGCTGGTCGCGGTCCTATTGGCCGTCGCGTTCGGGGAGGTGGCCGACATGCTCGCCAAGCGCGCGGCGGTGGCGGAGGCGCAGGACCTGCTCGACCGGCTGGAGGGGCGCAGGCCCCCGAGGCCCGGCGCCGCCGGTGCCGAGGAGCGCGGCTCGCCCTTCCTCGAAGGCGCGAGTGTGACGGTGGCCGGCGCCGCGCTGGCCGAGCGCGTCGCCGCCGCGGCCGATGCGGCTGGCGGGCATCTCGTCTCCTCCAGCGTGGAGCTGGGCGCCTCGCCGCTCGGGCCGGGCTTCGTGGCGGTGGCCGCGACCGTCGATATCGGGCAGGAGGATTTGCAGAACCTGCTATATGATATCGAAAGCGGCCAGCCCTTCCTGTTCATCGACCCGCTCGTGGTCCAGGCGCAGGGGCAGGGTGCCGCATTGGGGCAGCTGGACACCGAAGGGACCGAGGGACGGATGCAGGGGGATGGCGCGGAAGCACGGGGGCAGGAGGGCCGCATCCAGGTGATGCTGACCGTCCATGGCCGCTGGCGGGGGGCGCGATGATCGCGACAGCTCAGACTCCCGCGCGCCCTTTGCCCGCGCGCCGCTTCCGCCGGCTCCCTCTCGTCGTGGCGGGCCTGATCGCCGGCATCGCGGCGGCCTCGGCCGAGGTGGAGGCCCCGGCGCCGCAGGTGGACTTCCTCGTCCCCGGCCAGCCCTCCGCCCGCGCGGCGACGGCTCCGGCCGATCGCGAGCGGGGAAATCCCCTGTGGGCCGTTCCCATCGAAAGCCTTTCGGCGACGCGGGATCGCCCGCTGTTCACGCCATCGCGCCGTCCGCCCGAGCAGCCGGTCGCCCTCGCACCGCCGCCGCTGCCTTCCGCTCCCCCGGCCGCCGTCTCGCCGCGGCCGCAACTGGCGCTGACGGGCACGGTGGTCAGCACGGCGGGCAGCATCGGCATTTTCACGGATCAGGCGAGCGGGCAGATCGTGCGCCTGAAGGTGGGCGACGCCCATGGCGGCTGGACCCTGCGCAGCGTCGGCCCGCGCGACGCGGTGCTGCACACGGGCGCCGACGCTGTGACGCTCGCCCTTCCGGCGCCGGGCAAGGGCGGTCCTCAGCCGCCACGCGGCACCGAAGGCCCGTTCGCCGCCGCGCAGGTCGGCAATGCAAAGCCGGTGGCCGGGCAGGTGGTGGTGCCGCGCCGCACGAAGCCCTCGCCAGCGGATCTCGATTCCAGCCACTGAGGTTGACGCCGACGTTCATCGTCAGGGCGTCATCGTCGGGTCATGGCCCATGGGGAAAGTGCGCCGTCTCCCCGTCTCGCGCACATCGGCCGGCCTGTCGTGACCCAGCTCATCGGACTTTTCCCCACCCCCGTGATGCGCGTCGAGGGCCTCATCGGCCCCGCCGATGTGGAGGCGCTCGCGGCCGAGGTGGCGGACCGCACCTCCCTCACCAACGCCTATTCGGACCTCCTCTCCCACACCCCGGTGGCGGGCGACCAGTCCGATACGCTGCTGTCGCGGCTCGGCGCTTTGGTGCTGCCCAAGGTGGCGGAATTCGGCGAGGTGCTGTTCGGTGAGGTGCTGAGCTGGCAGATCAAGGAAATCTGGGTGAACGTGCTGGAGCCGGGTGGCCATCAGGCCATCCACACCCACGCCAACAGCTTCATCTCGGGCGTCGTCTACCTGACGGATGCGCATCCCTCCGCCAACATCGTCTTCCACAAGGCGATCGGCGGCAGCGGCTTCATCTTCGGCAACACCAATCCGGGCGCGCGTATCAACGCCTTCAACGGCGGCAAGTTCGCCATGCCGCAGACCGGGGCGGGCGACCTCGTGATGTTCCCGAGCTATCTGCTGCACGAGGTGCCGGTGAACAAGGGCGGGCGGCGCATCTCGGTGGCCTTCAACGCCATCCCCGACCGGCTCGATAATTTCGGCTACGCCATCCACTTCTCGTGAACGCAAGAGCACGCCTTTTCAGGGAGAGGCCCATGCGCCTTCATGCAGCAATCGCGGTGCTTTTCCTCGCAAGCCTCGCGGCGACGGGGGCGCAGGCCCAGTGCGCGTTCGACCAGTCGGTTCCCAACGCCAACGACGTACTGACGGAGACGGAGCCGGAAGTGAAGATCGACTTCACCGACGAGTTCCGCCTCGACGACGTGCGCGTGGTGAGCCTCGACGACAAGGCCGAGTGGCCGACCGACTGGGCGCGCCCGTCGGAGGAGGTGCGCCAGACCGCGTTCCGCATGACCAAGCCTCTGCCGCCGGGCAAGTATCTGGTGGAATGGAACGGCTATCTGCGCCGCCACCACCATGCGGATGGCGGCTCCATCGCCTTTACCGTGGCGAAGCCCGGGGAGATCCCTCCCGCTACGCCGGCGGCAGTTGAGCCAAGAGCCGCCGGGCGTCGGGGCGGCTCGGGTTCGCCCTATCCAATGCTTCTAGGAGCCGCCGGGCGCCCGAAGGATCAGTGACGGCGAGTTGGCGCGCCATGGCCAGCGCGGGGGCGTAGGCGGCTTCGAAATCCGGGCTGATGCGCACCAGCTCGATGAGTTGCGGCGCCAGCGTGCCGATGACGTCCCGCGGGCCCTTCGCCGCCAGCGCCCGGGCGCCCATGCCGATATAGCCGTCGCGCGCCTTCCAGTAGGCCGCGAGGCGCGCCTGCGTGGCGGGATCGGCGCCCGCCAGCAGGATCTCCGGCGCCGGGTGAAGCGCCGCGAGGAGCGCCACCAGACGGTCGGCGGGCCGCTCGCTTGCGGCATAGGCGGTGCGCGGCGCGGACGCCGTCACCACCGGCCGGTCATCGGTGTTCAGGGGGGCATTGCCGGCGAAGCGGGCGAGGTCCGCCGGGCCGGCGAGGTGGAGGCCGAACAGGGCGAAGTTGCCGTCCAAGTCGACCGCCTTCAGCCCCGTCGCGAGCGCGCGGTCGCGCACCCGGCGCTCCACCCAGTCGGACGGATAGGTCGCGGGCGTGCGGCGGCCGATCAGGGCGACGAGGGGCGTCTCCACGCTGAACTGGGCGAGCCACGCCGTCGTGTCCGGGAACACGTCGAGGAAGGTGCGAACGATCACCTTCAGCGTCTCCATGTCGAGCTGGTGCAGCGGCAGCCACTGGCAGAACAGGCCGTCCGGCGCGAGGCGGTCGCGGATGGCGGCGAAATGCTCGCGGGCATAGAGGGCGCCGGAGCCGTCCACGGAGGGGTGGTAGAGGTCGGCGACGATCACGTCATAGGGCGCGGTGCCCGCGCGCACGAAACGGCGGGCGTCGGCCACATGGATGCGGATGTCCGGGTTGCCGGCGAGGCGCGGCGGCCTGCGCTCGAAATAGGGGAAGCTCTCCACCACCTCGGGCACAAGCTCCACGCCCTCTATCCTGAGGCCGGGATGGTCTCCGGCAGCGGAGAGGGTGGCGCCGGTGCCGAGGCCGAGGAACAGCGCGCTGCGCGGGTTGGGATGCAGCAGCAGGGGGATGTGTGCCTGCCGGTGGTCCGAGCGCATGGAGGCGCTGCCGCCCATGCGGAAATGGTTGTTCACCTGAAGATGGCGGTCTCCGGCGGCATTGCGCACCACGCTGACCGCCGCCATCACGCCGTCGCGGTGCCACTCCAGCGCGCCGCCTTCCGGCACCTGCACGAATCGCAGGGAGACGGGTGCGAGCATCAGCGCCAGCGTCGCCGCCAGCGTCAGCCCGCCACCGGCCAGCGCGGCGCGGCCCCGGAGCGGCAGCGCCAGCACATAGGCGGCGGCGAGGAGCGCGAAGGCGTATTTCGCGCCCATCAGAGGCAGCAACACCGGGCCGAACAGCATGGGCGCGAGCGCCGCCCCAAGCGTATTGGCCGCAAGCCCCGGCCCGACGCCGCCGAGGCGGTCGGATGCGCGCTGGGCAAGCGCCGTGAACAGGGCGCCCATGGCGATCGTCGGCGGCAGGAAGGCCACGGCGGCCATGGCGAGTTCGGCGGAGAGACGTCCGGCCACCGTCACCGGCAACGCGGCCTTGAGGGTGGAGAGAATCTGCCCCGACGCCCCGAGCAGCGCCGCGCCGGCGAGGCAGGCGAGGGCGGTGAGGGTGACGAGGAGGACCACTGAGCCGTCCGCGCCCGGCCCGCGAATCGACCGCCACCGGGCATAGAGGGCGGCGCCCAGCGCGGTGCCCGCGAGGTAGCAGGCGAGGAGCACGGCGAAGGTGTAGATGGTGTTTTCCAGAATCTGGCTCAGCACCCGCACCGTCAGCACCTCGTAGCCGATGCCGAGGAGGCCGGTGAGGAACAGGGGCGCCAGCACCGGGAGCGAGGCCGAGTCGGTCTCGGGCGCGCGAATCGGGCGTGCCGCCGGCGCCGGGGCCGACTCGCGCGCCACGGCCAGCATGGCCGCGGCGCAGACCGCATTCAGCACGGCGGACAGCACCAGTGTGGCGGAGAGGCCGAGCGCGGGGATGATGAGAAAGGCGGTGGCCACTGTCCCCGCCACCGCGCCGAACGTGTTGGCCGCATAGACATGCCCCACCGCCGCGCCTGAGGCGAGACGCGGCGCCAGCACGGCCTCCAGCGCCGGCAGGGTGGCGCCCATGGCGAGGGTCGCCGGCAGCAGCAGCACGAATGGCAACGCGAAGGCGACGGACCATTGCCGGAGCGCCGAGGCATCCACCGGTACCAGCGCGGGCACGAGGTCGCCGAAGAGCGGGGTCGCGCCGATGAGAACCAGCGCCCACGCGCCGATCACCAGCTCCAGCCCCGCATACCAGACCGCAGGCCGGCCGCTCCCGGCGATGGCGCGGCCGAGCAGGAGGCTGCCCAGCGCGAGGCCGCCGAACAATGCGGAGATGACCCCCAGCACCGCCACCAGCTCATGGCCGAGGCTGACCGCGAGCATCCGGGTCCACACGATCTCGTAGCCGAGGCCGGCAAAGCCCGAGAGGGTCGCGACCAGCGCGATGGCGATGCCCGTGCGGGCATTTCGGCCGAGCGTCAGGCGTTGCGGCGCGGCGGATTCGGGTTCCGAAGCCTGAACCTGGGACATGACAGAAACCGTTCCCTGAAAGCGAAAGAAGCCGGAGGCCCGAAGGCCCCCGGCATCCGAAGGTCTCGCGCCGGCCCTGGCCGGCGCTTGTCTTCTGTCAGTTCACCATCACTTGGCGAGGGAGACCGCGAGCTTCTCGTTGGTCTCGACGAGGAGTTCCGGCTGGTCGGAGACGCGGATGAAGATGGGGTTCGCGTAGAACCACAGGTCCGACCAAGCGGCCACGTCGTAGCTGGAGATCTTCTGGCCGTCGCGCACCACCAGATGCGAGGGACAGGCGGCGTCGTTGCAGGGCACGAACGGGCCCTGGGCGGCGTTCTCCGGATCCCAGTCGTTGAGCGGGCTGCCCTGGGCGTCCGTCTCGGCCGGCACGGAGGCCGGCAGGTTGGAGCCACGCACGCGGACGTACATGTTGTTCTGCACGTTCGGGATGGTGACGGTCATGGTGCGCTTGGTGCCGCGCGCCTTCCATGTGGTCGGGCCGAAGGTGGCGATGATCGCCGCCGAAGCATTGGTGCCGGCGGTGTAGTTGGCGCTGCCGGGCGCCACGACGCCGGTCACGTCACCCTTGATGAACTGCACCTGGCGGAGCGTGGGCTTGTTGAGCGGCTCCTGGATGCCGATCTGCGCCAGCGACGGGTTGTTGAAGGAGTAGGGCGAGTAATTGGTGCCGGTGGGCACGTTGACCTCGAGGGTCAGCGTCACCGACTTGCCGCGCTTCACCACAAGCGTGTCGCCCATGCCCGCCTTGGCGCCGAGGCCGGCCTTGGCGTTGTAGGTGAACTCACCCGTGATGAGGTCGCCCTGCACGGAGTAGGAGTTGCCGGATCGCACGCCGTCGACAATCACCTGGGGACGGAGCGTGACGGACTTCTTCGGGCGCAGAATGTAGAGTTTCTGGAACTCGCCCGGATAGAAGTCGTTGGTGGTGCCCTTCTCGTAGATGGAGAAGGCGCCGCGATTGTGCCAGTCGGAGCTGGCGAAGAAGAACCAGTTGCGGCCTTCACCCAGCATGGCGTCCCACACGCCGCCGACCTTGGCGGCATAGATGCCCGTGCCGCCGAACGTGGTCACGCCGACCGAGTCGCAACCCGTGCCGCAGAAGCCGGCGCGGTATTCGCCGCGGTTGTTGGAGGCCTGGTGGCCCGGCTGGCTCTCGAAGCCCACCGCGACGGTCGGGCCGGCATTGTTGAAGTCGCGCAGGTGCTCGATATTGAAGCCGTTGTTGCCGTTCGGATTGAACACGCCGGCCCGCTCGAGATGCGCGGGGACGTAGTAGCTGTCGAGCGGATAATACTTCTGCAGCCACTGGACGGAGGGAACCGCCTTGTTCTGGTGGTTTGCCGTGCCCGAGCCGGAGCCGGAGGCATTGGCCACCTTGCCGGTCCAGTTATGGGTGGGCGCACCGAGGCTGAAATCAGTGTCCGAGCGGTCGAAGCGGTATTCGAACTCGGCCACGGCGCTCGCGTTGCCGGTGTCCTTGTCCTTGTTCTTGTTGCCGAACAGGCCCTTCTTCTCGATGGCGTTCTGCGGCTTCTGATTGCCGATCACCGCCATGGAGGTGTGCTCGTGGCCGGGCACGTTGGTCTCGATGCCCGCGTAGAGCATCGGTACGCCGGTTTCCTTCGCGAGGCGGACCAACTCGGGGAAGATGATCTCTTCCGCGCTCTGCCAGCGCCACATGGAGCGGTGGCCCTGCGAGGTGGCGGTGTCGCCCTTGATGACGAGGCCGCTGACCTGATCGAAGAAACGGCCCTTGCCGGTGGTGGAGCCGTCACCTTCCGGGTCGTCCACGCGGCAGTCGCGCGGGCTGGAGCCGCCGTGATCGGCCGCGCCGAGCCATTCCAGGCCGTAACTCTGGACCGCCTTCTTCACCAGTGTTTCGACCGACGAGCGTCCGTCCGAGCACGGCGTGTGATTGTGGAAGTCGCCGGCCATGTAGCTGTCGGCGAACGCCTGCGTCGGCGCAAAAGCCGCTCCGCCGGCAACAACGAGGACCGACGCCCCCGCGATGAGCTGCTGTGTCAGCACCCCGCCCTTCATGCTCCAACCCCTAATTTCCCACGGACGCCAGTCCGCCCGTAGGGGCCTCCTAGCCGCGTTCTGTGACCGCGTGCTGAAGGTTCTGTGACGCCGGGGAAGGTGAGCCGGGAAACCTTGCGAGACCTTTCGGACCCTGCGTCCGCCGCAACGCTGTCATCAAGCCGACACCGGTCCGCCGCTAGGGGATGCGCCGTCAGCAGGCGTGGAAGCACGACGTGGCGGGGATGCGCTTTTTCGTGTCCCTGTGGGCGGGGGACGAGTCTTGACGTCATCGGGTTTGAATACGGGCGCGGATGCCCCGGCCGGCACCAGGAACAAGAGCCTCATCCGGCGGCTGATCGGCGAGCCGCTGCTTCAGTTCATGGTGCTCGGCGCCATGATCTTCGCGGCCCATGCGGCGGTGACGCCGGCGATCCCGAAGGAAAAGCTCATTGAGGTCACCCCCGAGGTGCGCCAGAGCATCGTCGATGCCTTCAAGTCCACCCACGAGGGCCGCGAGCCGGGGGCGGACGAGTACCGCAAGCTGGTCGACGTGTGGATCCTGAACGAGATCACCTTCCGCGAGGCGCTGGCGCAGGGCCTCGACAAGGGCGACGAGATGATCCGCGACCGCATCGTCCACAAGATGCGCCTGCTCATCTTCAACGGCGTCGAGGTCAAGGAGCCGACCCACGCCGAGCTCGAAGCCTGGTACGAGAAGCGCCGGGCGCAGTATGACGTGCCTGAGACCATCAGCTTCATCTCCGTGCCCTTCACCGGCCCGAACGCCGAGGCGGACGCCCGCGCGACGCTGGAGCAGATCGTCGCCGGCGAGGAATCCGAAGAGACCCAGAACCGCGCCCTCATCTTCGGCGAGCGGCCGCGCAAGTCGCTGGAGCCGTCGTTCGGCACGCCGTTCGTGGAGACGCTGGTGGCGCTGCCGCAGGGCGAGTGGCGGGTGGTCCCGTCGAAGGACGGCTGGAACGTGGTGCGGCTCGATGCCTATGCGCCCGGCCATCCGACCGACCTCGACGAGGTGTCCGCCCAGGTCGCGCTTGCGTGGAAAGACGAGCGCCGCCGCATCCTCGGCATCGCCGCGACCAAGGACCTGGGCAACGCCTACGTCATCCGGCGTGGCGAGCCATGATCGCCCGAGCCATAACGGCGCGAGCACCCCGCGCCTTCCGGTCCGGCCTGCTCGCGGTCCTGGCGCTGTTCTGCGCGCTCCTCCTGCCGTCGCTGGCCGCGCGGGCGCATGAGGCGACCATGGCGGTCATCACCCTGCGCGAGATCGCGCCCGGCCGCTTCATCGGCCAGTGGACCATGCCGCCGGTGGATGTGACCCTGCAGCCCATCTTTCCCGCCCACTGCCAATGGAACCCGCCCGAACTGGTCTGCGGCGACCGCGGGCTCACCGGCCGCCTCAGCTTCATGGGCCTCGGCAGCAAGCAGTCGGTGGCCACCATCCGGGTGGTCCCGCGCGAGGGGGCGACCGTCGCCTACACGGTGAGCGCCGCCAAGCCCACCATGATGGTGGCGAGCGAGCCCGGCACCAATCTCGCGGTGTGGGCCGATCTCGCGGACACTTACGTCAATCTGGGCATCGACCACATCCTGCGCGGCATCGACCACCTGCTGTTCGTGCTGGGCCTGATCTGGATCGTGAAGGGGGGCTGGCGGCTGGTGAAGACCATCACCGCCTTCACCGTGGGCCATTCCATCTCGCTCGCCGCCGCCACCTTCGGCTGGGTCGGCGTGCCCGAGCGGCCGCTCAATGCCGCCATCGCCTTGTCCATCGTCTTCGTCGGCGTGGAGATCGTGAAGCTGCAACGGGGCGAGCCGGGGCTGACCGCGCGCTATCCCTGGATCGTCGCCTTCGCCTTCGGCCTCCTGCACGGCCTCGGCTTCGCCAGCGCGCTGACGGCGCTGGGCATCCCGCAGACGACGCTGCCCATCGCCCTTCTGTTCTTCAACGTGGGCGTGGAGATCGGCCAGTTGATGTTCGTGATGGTGGTGCTCGCTCTCATGTGGGCGCACCGGCAGGCACAGGCGCTGCTGCCCCGCTGGGGCGCGGCCATCCCGGCCTATGTCATCGGCTCCGTCGCCTCGTTCTGGTTCCTCATCCGCATCTGACCCTGCCTGGGGCGCACACCTTGGAAGGACATTCGTCATGAAGTCCCACAGCCCGAACCCGGCGCTCGTCCTCGCCGGCCTTCTCGCCATGATCCCGCTGTCTCCGGCCCTCGCCCATACGGGCACGGGCACGCAGATCGGCCTTGAGAGCGGCTTTCTCCATCCGCTCTCCGGGGCGGACCACATCATCGCCATGGTGGCGGTGGGCCTGTGGGGCGCGCAGCTCGGCAACCCGGCCATCTGGGTGCTGCCCATCACCTTCCCGCTGGTGATGGCGGTCGGCGGCCTGCTCGGCGTCATGGGCATCGACCTGCCCTTCGTCGAGCTTATGATCGCGCTGTCCGGCATCGCGCTCGGCGCCATGGTGGCCCTGAACATCCGCCCGCCGCTGTGGGTGGCGGCGACCATCGTCGGCGTGTTCGCCATCTTCCACGGCTATGCCCACGGCAAGGAGCTGCCGGATGCGGCCGATGCGGTGGCGTTCGCGGTGGGCTTCGTGGTGGCCACCGGCATGCTCCACCTGCTCGGCATCCTCATCGGCGTGGCGGTGCGCTGGGAGGCGGGGGCCAAGGCGGTGCGCGCCTGTGGCGCCGCCATCGGCTGTCTCGGCGTTTACTTCCTGCTCGGTGCCATCGGGATCATCGAATGACACGCCTTGTCCAGCGCGCCGGGTTGGCCGGCGCGCTTGCTCTCGTCTTCGCGCTCACCCCCGGCCTCGCCCATGCCCATCTCGTGGACACGCGGCTCGGCGATTTCTATTCCGGCGCGCTGCATCCGCTGACGGACTTCGAGCAGGTGCTGCCCTGGCTCGCTCTGGCGGTGCTCGCCGCCTTCCAGGGGCCGCGCACGGCCCGCTGGGTGGTTCTGGTCTTCCCGCTGGCACTGGCCGCCGGTGGCGCGCTGTCGCTGGTGCTGCCGCCGCCGCCGTTCGCGCCGGTGGCGGGCGTGACGCTGGTGGCGCTCACCGGCCTTGCCGTCGCCGCGCAGCTGAGGCTGCCGCTGGCCGCCCTGCTGGTGCTGGCGGTGGGGCTCGGCCTGCTGGACGGCTACCAGAATGGCGCCGCCATGGTGGCCACCACGGACCGGTTCCTGTTCCTGTCCGGCGTGACGGTGATCGGCTACGCCTTCGTCACCCTCGTGCTCGGCTGCGCCATCGCCTTCCTCGCCGGGGTCGGCGGCTGGCGGCCCATCGCGCTCCGGGCGGCGGGAAGCTGGGTGGCGGCGGTGGGCATAATGGTGCTGGGCCTGCATCTGATGTCGCGCGGGGTCGGCTGATCCCGCGCCGGAGCGCGGCTCACGGCATCGCGAGCGACATTACGGAAGCTTAATCCGGCCGCCAGATTGCCGTAACGATCCAACGCATAGGTTGCGTCTCGAACCTGCCCGGCATGGCAGGCAACAGAGAGACGCGACGCATGACCCGCTCCCCCTCCATCCCTTCCGTGACGAAGCGCAACCGCCGTGCCATGCTCGCGAGCGTTTTCGGTCTCGCCCTCGCCGGCGTCGTTGCCGGCCAGTTCATCCCGCCTGCCAATACGCCTGCCCTCGCGCAGATCACCACCAGCCAGCCGGCCAACACCTTCTCCTTCGCCGACATCGTCGAGAAGGTCTCGCCCGCCGTCGTCTCGGTGAAGGTGAAGAAGGACATCGGCGACCAGCAGATGGCCATGGGCGGCGAGGGCCTCGGCGGCAACGTCCCGCCCCAGATCGAGGAATTCCTGAAGCGCTTCGGCTTCGGCCAGGGTGGCCCCGGCATGGGTCCCGGCGGCCCGGGTGGTCCCGGCATGGGCCCGCGCGGCGGCATGGGTCCCAAGGGTGAGCGCCCCGTGGTGGGCCAGGGCTCCGGCTTCATCATCTCGGCTGACGGCTATGTGGTGACCAACAACCACGTGGTGGATGGCGCCGACGAGGTGGACGTGACCACCACCGACGGCAAGGAATACGTCGCCAAGGTGATCGGCACCGATCCGCGCACCGACGTCGCCCTGCTCAAGATCGACAACGTCACCAACATGCCGTGGGTGAAGCTCGCCGATGGCGCGCCGCGCGTCGGCGACTGGGTGATCGCGGTCGGCAACCCGTTCGGCCTCGGCGGCACCGTGACCGCCGGCATCGTCTCGGCCCGCGGCCGCGACATCGGCTCCGGCCCCTATGACGACTTCATCCAGATCGACGCCCCCATCAACCGGGGCAACTCGGGCGGCCCGACCTTCTCGCTGAACGGCGAGGTGATCGGCATGAACACCGCCATCGTCTCCCCCTCGGGCGGCAACGTGGGCATCGCCTTCGCCATCCCCTCCGAGACGGTGAAGACCGTGGTGACCCAGCTGCGTGACAAGGGCTCGGTGGCCCGCGGCTACATCGGCGTCCAGATCCAGCCGGTGACGGAGGATCTCGCCTCCGGCCTCGGCATCAAGAGCGCCGAAGGCGCCCTCGTCGCCCAGGTGCAGCCCAACACCGCTGGCGCCAAGGCTGGCGTCAAGGCCGGTGACGTGGTGGTCAAGGTGAACGGCGAGCCGATCAAGGAAGCCCGCGAGCTGTCCCGCAAGGTGGGCATGATGAAGCCGGGCGCCGAGGTCCAGCTCTCGGTGATCCGCGACACCAAGCCCATGGACATCAAGGTGGTGCTCGATCAGCTGCCCAACGAGCAGGTGGCCTCCCGCACCAACACCCCGCAGGGTGAGGACGACAGCGCCGGCAACAAGGACATGCCGCGCCTCGGTCTGCAGCTCGCTCCCTCCAAGAGCGTGCAGGGTGCCGGCGGCGAGGGCGTGGTGGTCACCGGCGTCGAGCCCAACGGCCCGGCGGCCCAGCGCGGCCTGAAGACCGGCGACGTGATCCTGAAGGTCGGCGACAAGACCGTCGCCACCCCCAAGGACGTGCGCGACGGCCTCGCAGCCGCCAAGGCCGAGAACCGCAAGGCGGTGCTCATCCAGGTGAAGAGCGGCGAGGGCGTGCGCTTCGTCGCCATCTCGCTGGAAGGCAAGGCCAAAGGCTGAGCCAAAATCGGCTGAGCCCGCTTAGCCGGCCTGAGACAAGGCCCGACCGCATGACACGCCGGGGGCAATCCCCCGGCGACGGGCCTCCGGACCGAGGTGGATATCGCCATCGCCCCTGATGCCGCTTCGGCTCCGCAGGCGCGGGAAGCTCCAGAGGGCTTCCCGCGCCACTTTTTTAGGTGGCGCCTGGTGCTGGCGGGCGATCTCCCTCTCCCCTTGCGGGAGAGGGCCGGGGTGAGGGGTGTGGTGCCGTTGGTCCCATCGGCTCTTCTGTCCGCCCAGCCCCCTCACCCCCAGCCCCTCTCCCGCGAGGGGAGAGGGGAGTAGCGTCGTCCCCGCCTCGCATGGACCTGCCTGAAAGGTGAGCTAGAGTGATGACAACGAATCTCGATCCGGGTCCGCTCTCCGCCATGCGCCTTCTCCTGGTCGAGGACGACCGCGACGCCGCCGAATATCTGCGCAAGGCCTTCCGCGAGGCCGGTCACGTGGTGGACCATGCCGCAGACGGCGAGGAGGGGCTCGCCCTCGCGCTCGACGGCAAATACGACGTGATGGTGGTGGACCGCATGCTTCCCGCCCGCGACGGCCTCTCCCTCGTCACCGAGCTGCGGGGGCGGGGGCACACGACGCCCGTGCTCATCCTCTCGGCGCTCGGGCAGGTGGACGACCGGGTGCAGGGCCTGCGCGCCGGGGGCGACGACTATCTGCCCAAGCCCTACGCCTTCACCGAGCTTCTGGCGCGGGTGGAGGCGCTGTCGCGGCGCGGCGTCAGCCAGGGCGCGGAGACGGTGTACAAGGTGGCGGACCTCGAACTCGACCGCCTCGCCCACCGCGTCACCCGCTCCGGCAAGGAGATCCCGCTCCAGCCACGCGAGTTCCGGCTGCTGGAATATCTCATGCGCCACGCCGGCCAGGTGGTGACGCGCACCATGCTGCTCGAAAACGTCTGGGACTATCATTTCGACCCCCAGACCAACGTCATCGACGTCCACGTCTCGCGCCTGCGCTCGAAGATCGACAAGGGCTTCGACGTGCCGCTCATCCACACCGTCCGCGGCGCCGGCTACATGGTGCGGGCGGGGCTGGTGGCGTGAAGGGGGAGGGCGCCCCGGCGACCGGTACGGGTCCACTCGGCAACGGGGGGAGGGCGCACGGCGCGATTGCCAGTCCCATCGCCCACGCAGCGCGCCTGGTGCGCACCACGGCGTTCAAGCTGCTCGCCGCCTATCTCGTCGTCTTCGCGCTGTTTGCGGTGTCGGTCATCGTCTACACCGCGTGGCACACCCGCGCCCTGATCCAGGGGCAGGTGGCGGATGACCTCGACCGCGAGGTCGTCGGGCTCTCCGACCAGTACCGCATCGGCGGCATCCAGCGGCTGGTCTATGTCATCGACCGGCGGACGCGGCGGCCGGGCTCGTCCATCTACGTGCTCTCCAATTTCCAGGGCGAGGTACTGGCCGCCAACGTGACGGACCTGCCCATCGGCCTCCTCGACAAGGAGGGCACCCGCTTCACCACCTACAACCGGCCGGACGATCCCGTGGCCAAGAGCCATGTGGCCTTCGTGCAGACCATGTTCCTGCCCGGCGGCTATCGCCTGCTCGTCGGCCGCGACATCGAGGAGCGCGACACCCTGCGCGATCTCGTGGCGCGGCCCGCCCAATGGGCGGTGGTGCTGATCGTGGTGCTGGGCCTCGCCGGCGGCGTGTTCGTGACGCGGCGGGTGCTGAAGCGCATCGATTCCATGACCGCGACGGCCGAAACCATCATGGCCGGCAACCTCTCCGGCCGGCTGGCGCTGGCCGGCACCGAGGATGAGTTCGACCGCCTCGCCCACTCCCTCAACGCCATGCTCGATCGCATCGAGGGGCTGATGGTGGGGCTGAAGGAAGTCTCCGACAACATCGCCCACGATCTGAAGACCCCGCTCACCCGCCTGCGCAATCGCGCCGAGGAGGCGCTGCGCACCGCCCACACTGAGGAAGCCTGGCGGGCGGCTCTGGAGGCCACCATCGAGGAGAGCGCCGGCCTCATCCGCACCTTCGATGCCCTCCTGATGATCGCCCGCGCCGAGGCGGGGCAGGGGCGGGCGACCATGGGCGATGTGGACCTCGCCGAGATAGCCGAGGCGGTGTCCGAGCTTTACGAGCCGCTGGCGGACGAGCAGGGGCTTGACCTCACCGTCAGCGCCGTGCCGGCCACCGTCCACGGGGTGAAGGAACTGCTGGCGCAGGCCCTCTCCAACCTCATCGACAATGCCATCAAATACGGCCGCCCGGCCGACGGGGGCCGGGGGCGCATCGCCGTGACGCTGACGCGCGACGGGGCAGAGGCGGTGCTGGCGGTGGCCGACACCGGTCCGGGCATCCCGGCCGCCGACCGGGAGCGGGTGGTGGAACGATTCGTGCGGCTGGAGGCGAGCCGCACCCGTCCCGGCTCCGGCCTCGGCCTGTCGCTGGTGGGGGCGGTGGCGCGGCTGCACGGCGGTACGCTGGCCTTTTCCGACAACAAGCCGGGGCTCGTGGCGACCTTCCGTTTGCCGACGAAATGACAGCGGGGCATGAACCAAGCCGTCGGCGCGGGCGTTAACCTCCGTAATGACCTCTTCATTCCCCACTCACTATGATGCGTGCCGTGCCTCCCGCTGCGGCACTTCGATGAAAGAAGGCTTGCGCGCGGCAAGTCACTGGTGCCTTTAGACCTGACCATGCGTTGGCCCACGGAACCGGATTCGGCGGACCGGCCGCCCCTCGCCCTGCAGATGCGGGAAGCGCCCGTCGTGGCGGATGCGAAGGCGGCAAAGATTAAGCTTTCCCACGCCATCGAACGGCTGGCGCCGGAGGCACGCGCCGCCCTTGATGCGCTGTTCGCCGAGGCGCTCTGCGCCGAACAGGTCTGTCTCGGAATCGCCGAAAGTTCGCCCTTCCTCACCGAAGTGGTCCGCGCCGAGCCGGAGCGGCTGTTGCGCGTGCTCGGACGCTTGCCACACGCCCAACTCGAAGCGCTCATCGCCGAATGCGCGGCAGTCGAAGGCTCGGAAGCCGATGTGATGCGCGCGCTGCGGCGGATGCGCAGCGAGGCCGCCCTGCTGATCGCCATCGCCGACATGGGCGGCGTGTTCGGCCTCGTGGAGGTGACAGCGGCGCTGACCGACGTGGCCGACGCGGCGGTGCGCAAGGCGCTGTCCTTCCTCCTCGGCGAGGCGGTGAAGGCCGGGCGGCTCATGGTGCCCGATCCCGCCGATCCGCAGGCCGGCTCCGGCCTCGCGGCGATTGCCATGGGCAAGCACGGCGCGCGGGAACTCAACTATTCCAGTGATATCGACCTCGTGGTGGTCTACGACCGCGAGAAGGCGCAGCTCTCCGACAGCGTGTCCGCCTCGCCCTTCTTCGTGAAGATCACGCAGGGGCTGGTGCGGCTGCTGCAGGAGCGCTCTGCCGACGGCTATGTGCTGCGCGTGGACCTGCGCCTGCGCCCCGATCCCGGCTCGACGCAGGTCGCCCTCTCCACCGTCTCCGCCCTCGACTATTACGAGCGCGAGGGCGCCACCTGGGAGCGTGCGGCCTACATCAAGGCGCGCCCCGTGGCGGGTGATGCGGAGGTGGGGCGGCAGTTCCTCGCCGATCTCTCGCCCTTCGTCTGGCGCCGCATGCTGGACTTCCAGGCCATCGCCGACGTCCACGCCATGAAGCGCGAGATCCACGCCTTCCGCGGCCATGACGTGGTGGCGGTGGAGGGGCACAATGTGAAGCTCGGTCGCGGCGGCATCCGCGAGATCGAGTTCTTCGTCCAGACCCAGCAGCTCATCGCCGGCGGACGTGACCCCCTGCTGCGCACCAGCCGCACGCTGGACGCCCTCGATGCGCTCACCGCCCATCGCTGGATCGAGCCGAAGGTCCGTGACGATCTCGCCGAGGCCTATCTCTTCCTGCGCCGGGTGGAGCACCGCATCCAGATGGTGGCGGATGCGCAGACCCATTCCCTGCCCGAAAGCCGCGAGGCCATGGAAGGCTTCGCCCGCTTCATGGGCTATCCCGACCGGGACGCTTTCGCTGCCGCCCTCGTCCAGCGCCTGACGACGGTTCAGGGCCACTACGCCCATCTGTTCGAGGATGCGCCGCCGCCGGCCGTGCTCGACGCCGACCTGCTCTTTCCGCCGGACGAGAACGACCGGCCGACGCTCGCCGCCCTCTCGCGCCTCGGTTTCAAGGACCCGGCGGCGGCGAGCGGCATCGTCCGGCGCTGGCTTGCCGGAGGGCCGCGCGCGCTGAAGACCGAGCCCGCCCGCGCCCATCTCGCCCGCATCGCGCCGCTGATGCTGGAGGCGCTCTCGCGCGGCGGCGACCCGGACGGCGCGCTGATCGCGGCCGACCGTTTCCTCACCGAGTTGCCGGGACCGCTCCTCCTCACCGCTTTGGACCGCCACCCGGACCTCGTGCGGCTACTCGCGACCATCCTCACCGCCGCCCCGCGCCTCGCCGAGACCCTGGCCCGCCGCCCCTCCCTCACCGACGCACTGCTCGATCCCGCCTTCTTCGACGTACTGCCCGACGAGGCGAGCCTCTCCGAGCATCTCGAACTGCTGCTCGACACGGCCGAGACCGACGAGGAGCAGTTCGACCGCGCCCGCCGCTTCCGGCAGGAGCAGCATGTGCTCATCGGCGTGCGCATCGCCTCCGGCACGCTGCCGGCGGCGCGGGCGGGCGAGGCCTATGCGACGCTCGCCGAGGTCATCATCCGCGCCCTGCACCGGCGCGTGTGGGAGCGCTTTTGCGAGGCCCACGGCCGCATTGCCGGCGCCGAGACGGCCGTGCTCGCCATGGGCAAACTCGGCGGCCGCGAGATGACGGCGGGCTCCGATCTCGACCTCATCCTGCTCTATGATTTCGATCCCGAGGCCGATCCCACCTCGGACGGTCCGCGCCCGCTCACCGGCGCGCAGTATTTCGCCCGCTTCACCCAGCGCCTCGTCACGGCGCTGACCTCGCTGACCAATGCCGGCAAGCTCTATGACGTGGACCTGCGGCTGCGCCCCTCGGGCCGCTCGGGTCCGCTGGCGACGCGGCTCTCCTCCTTCGCCACCTATCAGCAGGCGGAAGCCTGGACGTGGGAGCATATGGCGCTGACCCGCGCCCGTGTGATCGCCGCCACGCCGGAGTTCGGCGCCATCGTGCGCGACGTCATCGGAGGCATCATGGGCCAGGCGCGCGACCAGCGCCGGCTGGCGGGCGACATCCTCGACATGCGCGGCGCCATCGCCGCCGAGAAGGGCGAGGACGACCGCTGGAACCTGAAGCACGCGGCCGGCGGGCAGGTGGATGTGGAGTTCCTCGCCCAATATCTCGTGCTGGCCCATGCCCACGATCATCCCGAGATCGTGGACACGGCGACCGCCCGTGTGCTCGCCACCGCCGAGCGGCTGGCCTTGCTTGAGCCGGAAGACGCGCACGTGCTGCTGCGCGCCTGCCGGCTCTACCAGAACCTGACGCAGGTGCTGCGCCTGTCGGTGGACGCCCACGTGGTGCCGCAGGACGCGAGCCCGGCGTTGCGCGCACTCCTCGCCCGCGCCGGCGAGATGCCGGACTTCGCCACGCTGGAGGCCGATCTGTTCGAGACCGAGCAGAAGGTCCGCGCCATCTTCGAGCGCGTGCTGGAGATGGCGGCGGAGTAGGGTGGCGCACTGGACGCATTAGAGCGGGGCGAGGCGCAGGACTTCAGTGGAAGTCGGTGTCGCCGCTGGTGAGCCAGATGCGCCCGATCAGGTCCTCGGGCGGAATGCCGGGGCGCCAGATGAAGGTGGGGGTCTCGACGGAGATGTCCCTGACTTCGCAATCGGGTGTGGCGATACGTCCGGCGACGCATGCTTCCGCGAACCAGCCCCAAAGATCCTGCGCACCGCCCGCCGCCGCGATGCTGCGCGCCGCCTGGAGCAGGCGGTTCATGGCGTCGAGGGGACCCACCAGGTCCATGAGCTCGAAGCTGTCCGGCCCTGTCCGGCTCAACACCGCCACGCCGAGGGGGACGCCGCCGTCGCGGATGAGATGGATTTCGTAGGTCTTCTCAGGATGCCGCAGGTAGCGCTGGACGAGGATGTCGAAGTTGCGAATCGCCACCACGTGGGCCGAGAGGTCCTGCGCCATGAGCTGCCACAGGGCATCGATCTCGCGCCGCGCTTCGGCGTCGTCGGGATCGTCCACGCGCCGGCTGTCGGGCGCCGCGTCTGTGTCGCCGAGCGGCCAGTGCAGTTCCACCACCCGGTCCGTGGCGTCGCTGTAGAGTCCCAGCAGGCGCGGCCCGCGATTGGCGCGGGCATTGGGAAAGCCGGCACCTACGAGGTGGTCCGTGCCGAAGCCGCCATGCACCTCCTGCAGGGTTGCTGCGGCGGCGAAGAAGGGCCCGCGCCGTCCGAGGGTGCGGTGGCTCTTCTTGCGGGCCATCACGTCCCCAGGCAGTCCGAGGCGGCTCGGGTGGCCGAACACGAGCGCGGGACGGCTGCAATGGCCGTAGTGGGCGGAGAGCTGCCCGTCGATCCAGACGCCTATGCCGTGGCCACGCCCCTCGCCATATTTCCACTCCCAGGTGGCGAGCGGCATGTCGTGGCCGAAGGTTTCGCGGAACAAGGCGGCGAAGGCATCGTGATGCGCGTTCGTGATTGCGCGCAGTCGCCACGGGGTTTCGCGGTCCCGGCGCAGGACGAGCAGGCGGTAACCGAACCGGCCCTCAGCATATGCGGCGCGGTAGGCGGCATTTGAGGCGTCGAGCTTGGCGATCAGCTCCGCCGGCACCTCGAGCGACTCCTCGAGCGTGGTATGGTGGCGGGAGGTCATCTCCAGCATCTTGTCGACGGTGTGCGCCGCCTTCGCGCTGAGGTCTTCGTCCCGTTCCACCGAAAAGCCGAGCCGGTCCGCAAGGGCGACCACATGGTCATGCAGATGCAGGGGCTCCGGCGACCAAGAGGTGCGGCGGATGGCGAACTCGTCGAGAAGGATGATCCGCCCGTCGGGCCGCAGGAGATCTAGGGCGCGGTCGAACAGGGTGAGCGTGTCGATATACTGTGCGCTTTCCTGGAACAGGATCACGTCGAAGGGCTCGGCATCGGGCGGCGGGGTCCAGCCCTCGTAGGTGGCTTCCACCAGCGGCAGGTCGGCGCCGAAGCGCGCCTGCGCCACCGCGACCTGGGCCGGGTCGGGATTGATGCCGGTCACGTCGTAGCCTTTGGCCACAAGCTCGGCGAGCAAGGTGCCGAGCCCGGTGCCGACCTCCAGAATACGCGCCGGCGGCGGCGGGAGCTGCGCCAGCAGCAGATCCGTGGAGCGCCGCTGGGCGGTGACCATCGGTTCGCCGGGATGGTCGAACAGGGCGAAGTGCAGCCAGGCCACCTCGCCCACCTCGATCTGCAGCAATGCTCCATAGACATTGAGCGGGAAGGGCAGGGCCTTGAACGCGGACAGGTCCGGCGGCCCGTCCGCCCCGGCTTCGCTCGTGTGCTCCGCGGTCTCGGTGGCGAAGGCGGGCGTCGCCACGGCATCGCCAGGCCCCGTGTCCGCCGGCGCGTCTGGTGACGGGGCGTCGGCCTCGGAAGACGCCTGGCGTTCCAGTTCCAGAGCGCCGTCCGGTCCATGGTGATCGATGCCGGCCTCATCAGTCGGCTGCGCGGGCTCGGCCGGCGGGGTCCCGGCCGTCTCTTGCGTCTCCGGCTGCTCGGTCGAGGCATCGGCCACCGCCGGCTCCTCGCCCTCTTCTTGGCTTGGAAGGGGCGGGGCATCGCAGACGGGCTGAACCTCAGCGGTCTGCGCGTCCGTCGGCTGCGCTTCGGGCGGTACTGCCGTCGTTCCAGGGGGCGCCGCGGCCGCTCTCGCCAGCTCGGCCTCCAGCGCGGCGATCCGGCTATGAAGTGTCGCGGCCTCGCCACGCAGCATGCCATTCTCTGCCTGTGCCTGGTGCAGGCGATGCTCGGTGTTGCGATGGAGGCCGAGGACGCGGTTGATGTCCTCGGGCTGCCACAGCCCCAGCCACTTGCGGTAGACGGCAAGGCGGGCGGCCTGGGCGACCGCCGGATCAAAGGCCCCTGTGCCAGCGCCCGAGCCGCCCGTGCTCACATAGGTCGCGGTCACGCCGTCCGACCTCAGGAAGCGCCCGTGGCGCGACACCTGGAGCCAGAAATCCCAATCCTCATAGAGGACGAGGCTCTCGTCGAACCGGCAGCCGGCGTCGAGGGCGCGCCGGCGAAACAGCACGCCATGGACCGGCAGGTAATTGTCGTAGGCGAGGCGGTCGGCGTCGAACGGTTCATGGAAGACGGCGACAGGGGGCTGCCCCGGCTCGCGGCTCGCCACCACGCGCACGCCGGAATAGGCCGCGACCGCATCCTCCGCGCCGCGCAGCAGGGCAACCAGCGTCGCCACATGGTCCGGGTCGATGTAGTCGTCGTCGTCCAGGAGAAGGATCATCTCGCCGCGCGCGTGGGCAAGGCCCAGATTGGCGGCCACGGAGCGGTCGAGGGGGGCGGTGCCGCCGACGGTGCGCAGAGGATAGCGCCAGCACCCCTCGCCGGATCGTCCGGCCTGGGCGGGATCCGCCTCCACCAGCACGATCTCGATACGGGGATAGGTCTGGGCACAGATGGAATCCAGCGTTTCGGCAAGGCTGGGTCGGCCGATGGTGCGGGTGACGATGGAGACGAGAGGGGCGATGGTGGCGGCCGGGGCAGCCATGTTCGGGGGCACCCCCGCATCGGCCCAGGCGCCCATAAGGGCGCGGTAGAGACCCGGCGGGCGCGCCCGCAACTCCTCGCCTGTCGCCATCCAGTAGGCCTCGGCCGCATCCACGCCCGGCCCGAGCGTATAGGCGCGGAACCGGTTCAGGCCGTCGAGGACGTAGCTGTCATAGGGCCGCTCGGCGAGCTGGGAGGGAAAGCACCGCATGGCCGCCTTGAGCGTGTCGGTCAGGTCGGTCACGTCGAGGAGGCGGTTCGGCAATTGCGGATTGCCGATTTCGTAGCACGCGACGGCAAGCGCCCCGCCGCGCCGGCGCACCGCCTCTATGGCGGCGAAGGCCAGCGCGCGGTGGTCGGGATGCACCTCGTAGATGGAGGGCGCATAGACGATCGCCGGGCGGTGGATGGCGATGAGGGAGGCGACGCGAGCGACGAGATCTTCGTCGTAGACGAGCCCGCGGTCGGGATAGTCCAGAAAATGCGGCGCGCCATAGCCGAGCACCTGTGCCGCGGCGCGGGACTCCGCCTGGCGCATGGCCACGTAGTCGCCGGCATGGTCGGCCGCCCCCGAGGCCGCCGCGCCGTCGGTGAAGATGACCACGGTGACGGGGTCGCCGGCATCTACATGGCGCAGCACCGCGCCGCCGCAGCCGAGGATCTCGTCGTCAGGATGGGGCGCGAGGACGAGGGCGGCACCCTCGATCAGCCGCCGCACGCAGCTATAGGGGATTATGCTTGCTTCGTTCATTGGACCCCGACCGCCGGCTGGAGCCCGCTCTCGCTTCGAAAAGAGGCGAGCTCACCATGTGTCCTGATCGCTGGGCGGTTCAGGACACATGGTTCGGCTTTAGCACAGCCAACAGGATATGCGAACGAAAGCCGATACACCCTGCGTTGCCTACAGGTTAACCGGTGAGGGCACCCCGTCCGGTGCCCTCACCCCAGCGCGCGGGTGGCGATGTCGGCCACATCAGGCGAGAGGCCGGGCGTCTCCGCGACCTTGCGCAGGGCCCGCTCCGCGCTGGCGCGGCGCACCGGCTCCAGCTGGCGGAAGGTCTTGAACGAGGCGAGGAGGCGGGCCGCCACCTGGGGGTTCTTGCCGTCCAGCGTCAGAACCACGTCGGTGACGAACTCGTGCCCGGCACCATCCGCCCGGTTGAACTGGGTGGGGTTGGTGGCCGCGAAGGCGCCCACCAGTGAGCGCACCCGGTTGGGATTGCCCAGCGAGAAGGCGGGATGCAGCATCAGGTCCTTGATGCGGTCGAGGGTGCCTGGATCTGCGATCTGCGCCTGCAAAGTGAACCACTTGTCGATCACCAGCGCGTCCCGCTCGAAGCGGTCGTAGAAGGCCTGAAGCGCGGCTTCGCGCTCCGGCACCTCGTGCTGGGTCAGCACGGCAAGGGCGGTGATGCGGTCGGTCATATTGTCCGCCGCCTCGAACTGGGCCTTGGCACGGGCGATGCCCTCGGCCGAGCCGGTCACCGCAAGGAAATCCAGCGACAGGTTGCGCAGCGCCCGCCGCCCGGCGGAGGAGGCGTCCGGTGAGAAGGGGCCGGTGGCGGCCATGGCCGCATAGGTGGTGGCGAAGGCGCCTTCCAGCACCGTGCCCACCGCGATGCGCAGCGCCTTGCGGGCGGCGAACACGGCGTCCGGGTCCACGTCCTTCGCCAGTTCGCGGGCCACCTCGCCCTCGCCGGGCAGGGCCAGCGCCTGCGCCTTGAAGGCGGCATCGAGCGTGGTGTCGGCGAGGATGGCGCGGGCGGCCGTCACCAGCGCCTCGGTCGGCGGCAGGCTACCGGTGCGGGCGCCGGTCTTCAGCATTTCCAGAGCGATGCGCTGGATGGCGTCGAAGCGATTGAACGGGTCCGCATCATGGGCGGCGAGGAACACGCGGTCGGCCTCGGTGAGGTCGCTCACGAGGTTCACCGGGGCCGAGAAGCCGCGGTTGAGCGAGGGCACGGGACGCGCGTCGAGGCCGGTGAAGAGGAAGCTCTGGCGCGCCTCGCTCACCTCCACCACACCGTTCTCCACCGGCACATTGCCGAGCGCCAGCGGCTGGTCGCGCCCATCCGGGCCGACGAGGCCGAGGGCGAGAGGGATAAGCATGGGCTTCTTGGTGGGCTGGCCGGGGGTTGGCGGCACCTCCTGCGCCACGTCGAGGCGATAGGTGCCGGCGTCGGGATCCCACGCGCTGCTCACGGTGAGCACCGGCGTGCCCGATTGCGCATACCAGAGCGCGAACTGGGTGAGATCGCGGCCGGTGGCGTCGGCGAAGGCGGCGACGAAATCCTCGATGGTGGCTGCCTCACCGTCATGGCGCTCGAAATAGAGGTCCATGCCCGCCCGGAACCCGGCCTCGCCGAGCAGGGTCTTCAGCATGCGGACCACCTCGGCGCCCTTCTCGTAGACGGTCGCCGTGTAGAAGTTATTGATCTCGCGATAGGTTTGTGGCCGCACTGGATGCGCCAGCGGCCCCTGGTCCTCGGTGAACTGGGCGGCCTTCAGCGCCCGCACGTCGGCGATGCGCTTCACCGGACGGGAGCGTTCGTCGGAGGAGAATTCCTGATCGCGGAAGACGGTGAGGCCTTCCTTGAGGCAAAGCTGGAACCAGTCGCGGCAGGTGATGCGGTTGCCGGTCCAGTTGTGGAAATATTCGTGGGCGATGACGCCCTCGATGCCGGAATAATCCGCGTCCGTCGCGGTCTCGGGCGTGGCGAGGACATACTTGTCGTTGAAGACATTGAGGCCCTTGTTCTCCATGGCCCCCATGTTGAAGTCCGACACGGCGACGATGTTGAACACGTCGAGATCGTACTCGCGGCCGAACGCTTCCTCGTCCCAGCGCATGGAGCGCTTCAGCGCGTCCATGGCATAGCCGGCGCGGGCTTCCTTGCCGTGCTCCACATAGATGCCCAGCTCCACTTCGCGCCCGGAACGGGTGCGGAAGCTGTCCGAGATCTTCGCGAGGCGCCCGCCGACGAGGGCGAAGAGGTATGAGGGCTTCGGCCACGGATCATGCCACACGGCATAATGGCGGGTGGTGCCGTCCACCTTCCCGCTTTCCACCAGATTGCCGTTGCCGAGCAGCACGGGCGCTTCGGCCTCGTCCGCCTCGACGCGGGTGGTGAAGACGGAGAGCACGTCCGGCCGGTCAGGATAATAGGTGATGCGGCGGAAGCCCTCGGGCTCGCACTGGGTGCAATAGTTGCTGGAGGTGCGGTAGAGCCCCATCAGCTGGGTGTTGGCGGTGGGGTCCACCAGCGTCTCCACCTCCAGCACGAAGGCGTCGGCCGGGGGATGGGCGAGGGTGAGGCGGTCCGGCGTCGCCTCGAAGCTCGGGCCGGCCAGCGGCTTGCCGTCGATGGCGAGGCGCACCAGCGTCAGGCCGTCGCCATTTAGCACCACCGGCGCTCCGGGGGCACCCGCCGGGTTGCGGCGCAGGGCCAGCTTCGACGTGACGCGGGTCTGCGAGGGGTGCAGGGAGAAATCAAGGTCCACCTTGTCCACCAGCCAGTCCGGGGCGCGGTAGTCGGAAAGGTGGATGGCCTTGGGTTCGGCATCACGCATGAACATGAACTCCCCGCGCGCCGCCGCATTGGGCGCGTCGCCTTGTGCGATGTGATCTTGGGCGGAGAGTAAGGCCCGGCGCGCCGGGAGGGAAGCGCGCCGCTATGCCCCCGAGCCCGAGCCGTGCCGCCAGATCTTCCAGGCCGACATTACAAGGATGGCCCCGAGCAGCGGCAGCAGCATGGAGGCCGGCACGACACCAAGCAACTGCCCGCCGAGAAACGCGCCAAGCATGGAGGCGGCCGTCATCACGCCGAGAAACGTCAGGTTCTCCCGCACGACGCCGACAGTGTTGTCGCGGCCGAAACGGGCGAAGCCGACGATGAGGGTGGGCAGGCTCACCGCCAGCGCGACGCTGCCCGCGAGCTTCACCGGCAGGGCGAAGAGCAGAACCAGCGTCGGCACCAGCAATTCCCCGCCCGAAACCCCCATGAGCGCCACTGCGAGCCCGATGATGAAGCCCGCCAGCACCCCGACCACCAGCCGCACAGTGCCGTCGATGGCCATGTGCTTGAGATCGGGATCGTCCCCCAGCACCAGCAGGACGGCGGTGAAGACGAGCATGGCCGCAATGGTGCGGAACAGGGTGCGCGAGGCGAACCGCGTGGCGTAGGTCGCCCCCGTCCAGGCCCCCGCGAGACTTCCGGCCAGCAGGGTCGCGATCACCCGCCAGTGCTCGGCCACCTCGGCGAAGGGAATGGTCGCGGCGCGGGACGGCAGGGCGAAGGCCACCACCACGAGGCTGAGTACCCGATTGATGATGATGGCGGGCAGCGCCTCGAACCCCAGCGCGATCAGCACCGGCAGCCGTATTTCCGCGCCACCGAGGCCGATGAGCCCGCCGACGGTCCCGATGGCCAGCCCGGCCAGTGATCCGTGCAGCAGGCGACGCCGCTGGGACGCTGCGGAAGGCTCGAAAGACATGCCGATCACGCTCCCTTGAACGGGCCGCTTCGCACCGTCACCTCGGTCTCAGAATAGGACGCGAGCCATTGAGATCAAAGAATTCTCGTCGATTGTCCAGAAATCCCCACCGATTGTTTCGCTAAGGGAGCCTTATCGAATTTTGCGGCGCACCCTAGCTCCTAGCCATCAAAGGGCGTGGTGGGGTTGGTATTTAAGGAGATCAACATGCGTAATCTGACTTTTAGCGCCGTCGCGCTCGCCGCCCTCCTTGCTTCCGGCGCGGCCTTCGCGGGTGACGAACCGTCCCTCGCCGCCGCCGATGCTGAGGCGCAGGCCGCTGCGACCCTCCATTCGCAGGTCCAGCCGCTCGGCTATGCGACGCCCCGCGCCGGCCATCCGGCCTTCGTGGCGCTCTCCGCCGGTCAGGAGCGGAGCCCGCTCTCGGAAGCCGACCGCCTGTTCCTGGCGCAGGGTGACCGCGGCCTCGGCACCAACTGACGAAAACCCCCGGCCGGCGTCCTGCGCCGGCCGGGGGCATTCCAGAGGGTCAGCCGTTCAGCCGCGCGTCCAGCGCCTCGTAGAGCGGATTGTCGGCGGCGAAGACGTATTCGATGGGGCCGACCGTCACCATGCTGGCGCCGCGCTGGCGAAGGAAGGTGGCAAGCGCGTGCAGCGTGTCCGGCGGGCAGTGCAGCGTCAGCATGCCGGACGACGTGGGGCCTCCGAACGGTGCCACGCAGCGATAGGCCGCCACCGCCTCGTCCACTAGCGAGGCATCGCAATCGGCAAAGCGCGTGCGCACCTCCCGCATGGTCCGGGCGCGCTTCTCGGCTCCCAGCCGGTCGAACATGGCGCGGGCCGCCGCGAGGGGACCGCCGCTCCAGTTGGCGGTGAGGGAGGCGACGAGGTTCGCCTCGGACTTCAGGATGATGCCGTCATCCACCACCTTCAGCGCATTGGCGGCCAGCGTCGCGCCCGTGGTGGTGATGTCGACGATCAGCTCTGCCGTGCCGGCGGCGGGCGTGCCCTCGGTGGCGCCGGCGCTCTCGACGATGCGGTAGTCGATGATGCCGTGGCGGGCGAAGTAGCCGCGCGTCAGGTTCACATATTTGGTGGCGACGCGAATGCGCCGGCCGGTGCGGCCATGGAAGTGGCTCGCCACGTCGTCGAGATCGTCCATGGTGCGCACGTCGATCCACGCCTGCGGCACCGCGACCACCACATTGGCATGGCCGAAGCCGAGCTTTTCCAGCAGCGCCACGCGGCTGTCCGCCTCGTGGATGTTCTCGCGCACCAGGTCCTCGCCGGTCACGCCCAGATGGGCGGTGCCGGAGGCCATCGCCGCGGCGATTTCCGAGGCGGAGAGATAGGCGACCTCCACCCCCTCAACGCCGCCCAGCGCGCCGCGATAGTCGCGGGCGCCGCGGGCCTGCGTCAGCGGCATGCCGGCGCGGGAGAAGAAGGCGTGGACATTTTCCTGAAGCCGCCCCTTGGACGGTACGGCGAGGATGAGCGGCGTGGTCATCGGGCGTCCTCCGCGGCACCTGAGAGGCCGGCGAGGCGCTCCACCCAGGCGGCAAGCCCGACGCCGGGGATGGCACCCTCCGCGCCGAGCCGCGACAGCAACCGGTCATAGCGCCCGCCCGCCACCAGCGGGCCAGCGCCGGGACGGGCCGGGTCGTGCAACTCGAACACCATGCCGCTGTAATAATCGAGCGGCCGCCCGAAGGCGGTTGAGAAACGCACGGACGACAGGTTCACCGCATAGGCGGTGAAGAAGCCGGTGCGGCGGTCGAACAAGTCGAGAGCGGCGTTGAGGTCGATGCCCGCATCCGCGGCCAGAGCCCGCATCCGGGCCGAAGCGTCGTCCGGCGTGCCGGAGATGGCGAGGTAGCGCGACAGGATTTCCGAGGTCTCCGTCGAAAGCCCGCCACCTGCATCGAGGGAGGACTGCTCCAGGAACCGTTCGGCGATCTCGGACACGCTGCGCCCGCCCACCGTCGAAATCCCGGCGATGGAGAGCAGATCGGTGATGAGCGCGCGCGCTGCCGCGGGGTCCGCGCCATCGAGCGCTGCCAGCACGCCGGCATGGGCGGGGGCGCCCTCGCGGCTCTTGTCGTTGAGCTGGGCGAGATCGAGGTTCACCCGTCCCTGGCCGAAATCCTTCAGCAGCCGGCGGCGCATGGCCGGCGCCAGCGGCAGTGCGTCGAGCAGCGCCGTGAACAGGCCCACATCGCCGAGCCGGATGTCCGGCTGGGGCAGGCCGTAGAGCGCGCAGGCATTGAGGCCGAGGGACAGGATTTCCGCGTCTGCCGCCTCGATGTCGGTGCGGCCGAAGGATTCCACGCCGGCCTGCCGGAACTCGCCGGGGCCTTCGCCACGAAAGCGGAAGACGGGGCCGAGGTAGCTCACCCGTGCCGGCATCGCCATGCCCTCGGCCAGCACCGCGCGGGCGACCGGAATGGTGAGGTCCGGCCGCAGGCACAGCTCGTGGCCTTCGGCGTCCGCCGTCAGATACATGCGGCGGCGGATGGATTCGCCCGAAAGGTCGAGGAATACGTCGGCCGGCTGGAGGATGGGCGGATCGAGGCGCGCGAAGCCGGCGGCCGCGAAGGTGGCGACCAGCGCCTCCTCGAGGCTCGGGGACGTGCGGGAGGTGAGGGGCGCGGGCGCCGCGGGCGACATGGGTGCAAGGTTTCCGTGAGTTCTTGCGGGCTTCTAGCAAAGCCGGCGCCTTACGGCCACCCCGGCGCCGACTTGGCCCGCCTCCCGGGGACTGAAGCGCCGCGCTTCGGGTGGCGGCGGGTGTCGTCTATGGTGAGCGCCTGTCGAATCAGGAGGCGGCCATGGCAGGCGCGAGCGGAGCAAAGGGCGGCACGGCGGTGGCCGGCGTCGAAAATCTCTCGTTCGAGCAGGCGCTTGCCGAGCTGGAAGCCATCGTCGCCAATCTCGAACGGGGCAACGTGCCGCTGGAGGAATCCATCGCCATCTACGAGCGCGGGGAAGCCTTGAAGCAGAGGTGCGAGGCCTTGCTGAAGGCCGCCGAGGCGCGGGTCGACACTATCACCCGGGATGCCGCCGGCCGCCCGGCGGGCACCCAGCCGCTTGATCCGGACGCCTGACAAGCGTCCCGAAACGGGACGGATGCAGGATTTGTCGGGGACAGTGGGGGAACGCAGCGGGACCGAATCGCTGCCGCGCCCGTTTTCCCGGTCTGTTCAGTAGATGCCCGGAATGACGCGCCTGGTGCGCCGGGCATAGGCGTCATACTCGGCGCCGAAGGCTTCCCGCATCATCTGCTCCTCGCGCCCGACGCGGAAGAAGAAGAGGATGCCGAAGCCGATCAGGCCGGCCGGTCCGGCGATGAAATTCGGCAGAAGCAGCACCTGCGCCAGAGCCCACAGGAAGAAGGCCGAATACATGGGGTGGCGCACCTTCTGATACACCCCCGAGGTGATGAGCTCGTGCTTGTCCTTGATCTCCAGCGTCACCGACCAATACTTTCCAAGCTGCCGATGGGTGCGCCAGAACAGCAGAAGTGAGCCGGCGAATACCACAACGCCCGCCACCACCTGCAGCGCGGTCGGCGGGTAGGAGGCGAACCTGGGGAAGCCTGTCGCCGCATAGATCGCGGGGATGATGCCCAGCCCCAGCGTGGAGATGGACAGAAGGATCATCTCCCGCAGATTGCGGTGCCGCGCATCCGCCACGCGCTGGCGTTTTGCCTTTCGCTCGAAGGGGATACGCAGGACGTACCAGGATAAAACGCCCACGGCCCAGGCGATCTTGGCGAAGGTCAGGAGGCTCATGCGGCGGTCTCGGGTTCCGGGAGGGGGAGGATGCAGCCGGCGTCGTCATAGACGAGCGGGCGCAGGGTTCCGTCGGGCAGGAGATAGGCCCGTAAGCTGTTGGTATGCGAGGCCAAAACGTCGAATGAGAGGGGCCCGCACACATAGGCGTAGAAATCGTGGGTGGAGCGGATGTCGCCGGCGAGGAAGCACTGGCAGTGCAGGCGCATCACGTCGAACCAGTGGCGGCGGTAGATGGCCGGCGAGATCATCTGCCGGATTTCCACATGCCGGATCAATGGCTTGAGGGAATAGTCCCCCGGCGGCAGCAGCACCGGGGCGAAGCTGACGGGGCCGAGGGTGACCGGGTTCACCTTGTAGAAGGAGACAATGTCGTCGCGCGACTGCACCTCCACCCAGCCGATCTGCTCCGCAGCCGCAACCCGTTCTGCCGCCTCGCGAAAACGTCCGCCGGCGGGGTGCAGGGCGAACTTGGCGGTGGTCGAGCCGAGGGTGAGGATGCGCACGCGGGCGCGGGTGCCGAAGGCAGGATCGGCGGCCAGCGCCGCGGCCACCGCGCTGACCGCGAGCATGGCACCAAGGCTATGGCCTGCAACGATAATCTCGTCGACGCCCTGCGCCGCCGCCTCCGCTTCCACCGCCCGCAGACGATCGGCGAAGGCGCAGATGCGGGTTTCCACCTCGGGGTGCCGGCCGCGGACGAAATCCACTGAGAATTCAGCGAGATCCAGCGACTGCTTCAGCCGGAAACGGCGCCCCGGCCAGCGCATCAGGAGGAGCCCGCCGGCGAGGGTCGCGGCAAGTCCGGCGACCGTCGCCAGCACAAGGTCGAACGCCACAAGCCATTGATGAACAATGAAGCCCGCCGCCGCTGCCAGCCCCCAGAACAGGGCGAGCAGCATGTAGGTGAAGAGGAAGAACAGGCCGTAGCGCCGGCTGGAGCGGAAGTAGTTGGCGATGGTGCCGCTCGACACCATGTCTGCCATGGCCCGCACCGAGCCCCTCATGTGGCTCCAGACGGAACGGCCCATGTCAGCCCGAGTCAGGTCATGCCACCCCAGGTTTTCGAACGCGGTTTCGGTATGCCAGTTGGGGCCGTCAGCTTCGGTTCGCCAGAATCCGCCCGTGGCGGTCGGCACGGGTGCCGAGTCGCGGCAGTGGGTCCGCACATTCCACACGTCGCCGAAGCGTTTTAGCTCGCGCACGAAGATGCGGTGGTGTCCCTCCACCGCCATGGGGTCGAAGCCGGCGATGAAGAAGACGTGGCGGCGGCGGACCCGGGCGCGCGCGTCCGCGTCCTGGGGCGGGATACCGCGCGCTTCGGCGTCGGTCCCGGCGGTGGGGCCTGCGAGCGTTCCCTCGGCGTCGTGCATGGGGCGCCTTCTAGCGAAGATGGCCGGGCGTGGCTAGTTGCGGCAACGGCAGGCGCCGGGATATTGGAGCCGTCCCACCTCGGCAGGGCAGGGGTGGCGGGCAGGCCCCTCAGCGCGGCGGGCATGGAGAGGGCATGGCGAGGCTGCGGGATCTGCTGACCGCCATGTGGAAGCCATCGGCGCCGACGGGCGGCGACGCAGGCGCCCCCTCGATGCCCGAGCCTCCGGCGCTGCCCCGGGCCGAGGCGGAGCCGGTGCAGCCCGTCCCGCAACTTCCCCCCAGCTTCGCGCCCGGTCTTTGGGACAGCCCCCTGTCTCGCCTCGCCGCGCTTGGTCCGGCGCCGTCGCTGCTGGTGGTGAAGCTTGATCATGCGGGGGATTTCGTCACCGCGCTGCCGGCGATCCGGCGGCTCCGGGAGGCCTTTCCCGCCTCGCGCCTGACGCTGCTGTGCGCGCCCTTCATGTGCGATTTCGCTGCCACGACCGGCCTCTTCGATGCGGTGCACGGCTTCGATTATTACCCGGCGCGGGGCCATCCGCCCGCTTCCGTGCCGGACGAGGCGCTGGCGGCGGTTGCGGCGCTTGATCTGCCACCCGCCGACATTGCCATCGACCTGCGCCACGCGGACGATTCCCGCGCGCTGCTCGCCGCGCTGCCTGTGCGGTTTCGCGTCGGCTTCGCCGGGCTCGGCACCCGTCACGCGCTCGACCTGGCCTTGCCGGAGATGGAGGCCTCGGCCCGCGCAAGCGGCCTGCTGGCGCCGCTGCCGGCGGGGGTGCGCCTCTCCGCCCTCGCCGAGGTGCTGGCCAGCGCCTTTCGGGCTGTGCACGCCGGTCCTGCGGAGCCCATCCCCCTCGGTGCCCCGCCGGCTCTGCCGGATTTTCCCGATGGCTATGTGGTGCTCGCCCCCGGTGCCCGCCTCGCCATCAAGCTCTGGCCCATGGAACACTGGCGGGCGCTGGCGGAGCGGCTGCTGGGCGCTGGCGCCCTCGGCCTCGTGCTCACCGGCACGGCGGAAGAGGAGCCGCTGTGCGCCGCCATCGCTGCCGGACTGCCGGCGGGCCGCGTGGTCAACCTGGCCGGCCGGCAGGATCTGGCCGGGCTCGCCGCTGTCATCCACGGGGCCCGGGCCGTGGTGGCGCTGGATTCCGCGCCGGCCCATATGGCGGCGGCGCTCGGCCGGCCGACGCTCTGCCTCTTCTCCGGCCTTGCGGATATCCAGAGCTGGGCGCCTGCCGGCCCGCGCGTGGCGGTGCTGAGCGCCCATGCCAGCTGCGCGCCGTGCTTCCTGAACGATGTGGCCGACTGCACCCACGGCCACGGCTGCATGATGAGCCTCACGCCGGACCACGCGCTGGCGGGGCTCGCCGCCCTCGGCCTTGAGTTTGCCGGCGTTCCGCTGCACTAGAGCGCCCATGATGCGCCCCTTTCCGACCGTGGCGGAAGGCCCGCCCGATGAGGACGGCCCAAGGCCCGGTCCCGCCGACGTGACGGTCGTGTTCGTCACCTACAACAGCTCGGCCGTCATCGGCCGGGCGGTGGCGAGCGTTCCGGCCGAATGCCCGGTGGTGGTGGTGGACAATGCGAGCCCCGAGGGGACCGCCTGGACCGCGACGCTCGCCCGCCCCGCCGACATTGTCGCCATGCCCGCGAATGCCGGCTTCGGCACGGCCTGCAATGCTGGCGCCCGGCGGGCGGCGACGCCCTATGTGCTGTTCCTCAATCCCGATGCGGTGCTGGGGCCGGATACCATCCCCCGTCTGCTGGCGGCGGCTCGGCTCTATGGCGAGCCGTCCATTCTCATGCCTGCCATCGTGGGCGAGAACGGCCGGCTCATGCGCAAGGAAGGCTCCATCCTGGAGAAGGTGCCGCGCAGCGCGCGCCTCGCGCCGGAGGAGATTGCGGGGGATTATTGCACCCGCTTCGTCCATGGCGCCGCCTTCATGGTGTCCCGTGCCGCCTTCCTTGAGCTTGGCGGCTTCGACGAGGCCATCTTCCTCTACCATGAGGATGACGACCTCTCGCTCCGCGCGCTGGCCCGCCGCATCCCCATCGTGGTGGTGACGGAGGCGCGGGTGACCCATGCGGGCGGGCGCTCCAGCACGCCCTCCTTCGGCCAGACCTTCCGCATCAACCGCGCCAAGATGCACTCGGAACTCTATGTGCGGGAGAAATACGGCGCCGCCGGCGGGCGGGCCTCGCGGCTCCTCTGGCTCGGGGCCGGCTGCGCGCTGGCGCTGGCGCTGTTCGACCTCCACCGTGTCGCCATCCGGGCCGGAAAATTCGCCGGCTGCCTCGATGGAGTGCGCCGGAATGCCCCGCCGCACGTATAGATTTCCGACCTAGACGAAGGTCACCGGAAAGCCGCCGTAGCGCCTTCCTTTGTACGTTGCATACCAGCGAGCCCCTGTGTAAGGCTCGGTTTCCCGGTTCGTTCCGGTCGGAGTGGTCCGTGACTTTGCTGAAGACCCCGTTGCTCGATACCATCCGCGAACCCGCAGATGTGCGGCGGCTGCCCCAAGAGAAGCTGGCCCAGCTTGCGGCCGAGCTGCGCGCCGAGACCATCGATGCGGTTTCCGTCACCGGCGGGCATCTGGGCGCGGGCCTCGGCGTGGTCGAGTTGACGGTGGCATTGCACCACGTGTTCAACACCCCCCACGACCGGCTGATCTGGGACGTGGGCCACCAGTGCTATCCCCACAAGATTCTCACCGGGCGTCGCGAGCGCATCCGCACGCTGCGCACCGGCGGCGGCCTCTCCGGCTTCACCAACCGGGCCGAGAGCGAATACGACCCCTTCGGCGCCGGCCATTCCTCCACCTCCATCTCGGCCGGCCTCGGCATGGCGGTGGCGCGCGACCTCGGCGGCGGCGAGCGGAATGTGGTGGCGGTGATCGGCGACGGCGCCATGTCTGCGGGCATGGCCTATGAGGCCATGAACAATGCCGGCGCCATGGATTCGCGCCTCATCGTCATCCTCAACGACAACGACATGTCCATCGCCCCGCCCACGGGCGCCATGTCGGCCTATCTGGCGCGGCTCATCTCCGGCCAGACCTATCGCTCGCTGCGCGAGATCGGCAAGCAGATCGCCGGGCACCTGCCCAAGTTCGTGGAGCGCGGCGCCCAGCGGGCCGAGGAGTTCGCGCGCGGCTTCTGGACCGGCGGCACCCTGTTCGAGGAGCTGGGCTTCTATTATGTCGGCCCCATCGACGGGCACAATCTCGACCACCTGCTCCCCGTTCTGAAGAACGTGCGGGACGCCAAGACGGGGCCGATCCTCGTCCATGTGGTCACCCAGAAGGGCAAGGGCTACGGCCCGGCCGAGCAGAGCGCGGACAAGTACCACGGCGTCGTGAAGTTCGACGTGGTGACGGGCGCGCAGGTGAAGGCCAAGTCCAACGCCCCGTCCTACACCCGCGTGTTCGCCGAGAGCCTGATCTCCGAGGCGCGGCGCGATCCCAAGATCGTCGCCATCACCGCCGCCATGCCCTCGGGCACCGGCATCGACCTGTTCGGGCAGGCCTATCCCGACCGCACCTTCGACGTGGGTATCGCCGAGCAGCATGCGGTGACGTTCGCGGGCGGCCTCGCGGCGGAAGGCTTCAAGCCGTTCTGCGCGCTCTATTCCACCTTCCTCCAGCGGGCCTATGACCAGGTGATCCACGACGTGGCCCTGCAGGGCCTTCCCGTGCGCTTCATTGTGGATCGCGCCGGCCTCGTGGGCGCGGATGGGGCGACCCATGCGGGGGCCTATGACCTTGCCTATCTCGGCTGCCTGCCCGGCATGGTGCTGATGTCGCCCGCCGACGAGGCGGAGCTGATGCACATGATCGCCACCGCCGTGGCCTATGACGACGGCCCCTCCGCCGTGCGCTTCCCGCGCGGCGAGGGCGTGGGCGTGGAGCGGCCCGACCGGGCCGAGGCGCTGCCCATCGGCAAGGGCCGCATGGTGCGCGGCACCGGCGAGGGCGATGTGGCCATCCTCTCGCTGGGCACCCGCCTTGCCGCCGCGCTGGAGGCTGCCGAGCGGCTGGAGGCGGCGGGCTTTGCCGTGACGGTGGCCGACGCCCGCTTTGCCAAGCCCATCGACCGCGATCTCGCGCTGAAGCTGGCGTCCGGCCATTCCGCGCTGGTGACGGTGGAAGAGGGCTCCATCGGCGGGTTCGGCAGCCAGGTGCTGCAATTCCTCACCGACGAGGGCGTCCTGGACCGCGGCACCGTCAAGGTGCGCTCCATGGTGCTGCCCGACATCTATATCGACCACGACACGCAGGCCCGCCAGATCGCGGAAGCCGGCCTCGACGCCAACGCCATCGTTGCGAAGGTGGAGGGGCTGCTGGGCAAGGCCAAGGCGGCGGGGCTCTCCGGGCGCGAGCTGTCGCGGGCGGGGTGAGGGCGCCGAACGCCCCCCTCAGCTCACCGCCGCCTGTCCATCCCGGCGCGGGTCGCTCGCGGCCGCATAGCCTTCCACCGCCGGATCGCCCATGCGCCAGATGAACTGGCCGGCACCGAAATCCTGATAGGTGTCGTTGAGCACGGCCACCTCGTGGCCCAGCGCCGCGAGGCCGTCCAGCAGCTCCGGCGTGTTGCCCGGCTCCAGGTTGATGGACAGGCCCTCGTCGAAGCGCCAGCGCGGGGCGTCGCAGGCGGCCTGCGGGTTCTGGGCGAAATCGAGCATGCGCACCAGCGTCTGCACATGGCCCTGCGGCTGCATGTTGCCGCCCATGACGCCGAAGCTCATCACCGGCTGGCCGTCCTTGGTGAGGAAGCCGGGAATGATGGTGTGGAAGGGCCGCTTGCGCGGCGCCACCACGTTGGCGCGCTCCGGGTTCAGGCCGAAGCCGAAGCCACGGTTCTGCAGCGACACGCCCCAGTCCGGCAGCACCACGCCGGAGCCGAAGCCCTGATAATTGCTCTGGATGAAGCTCACCATCATGCCCGAGGCGTCCGCCGCCGTGAGGTAGATGGTGCCGCCGCGCACCGGATTGCCCGGCGCGAAGGGCTGCGCCCGGCGCGGGTCGATGAGGCGGGCGCGGCCGGCGATATAATCCTTGTCCAGCATGTCCGCCGGGCTGATCTCCATGGCCCTGGGGTCGGCCACGTAGCGATACACGTCGGCGAAGGCGAGCTTGATGGCCTCGATCTGGAGATGCTGCGCCTCCACGCTGTCCGCCGACAGGCCCGAAAGATCGAAATGGGAGAGGATGCCCAGCGCCATCAGCGCGGTGATGCCCTGTCCGTTGGGCGGGATCTCGTGCACCGTGTAGCCACGATAATCCTGCGCGACGGGCGTCACCCATTCCGGGGCATAGGCGGCCATGTCGGCGGCGGTGAGGGCGCCGCCATTGGCCTTGGCATTCGCCTCCAGCGCATCGGCGATCTCGCCGCGATAGAAGGCCTCGCCCTTGGTCTCGCCGATCAGCCGCAGCGCGCGGGCGGCGCCGGGCATGGTCACGTGCTCGCCCACGAAGGGGGCGCGGCCCTTGGGCAGAAACACGTCCTTGAAGCCGGGCTGAGAGGTGAGCTGGGGCAGGGTCGCGGCGGCGGCCCATTTGTGCTGCACGTTGGTGGAGACGAGGAAGCCGCGCTCGGCGATGGCGATGGCCGGTTCCATGAGGTCCGCGAACGGCAGCTTGCCGAAGCGCTCCGAGAGCGCCACCCAGCTCGCCACGGCGCCGGGCACGGTCACCGCGTCCCAGCCGCGCTGGGGCAGGGTCTTGGCGTCGGCGCCGTACTTGGCGCGGAAGTAGTCGGGCGTCCATGCGGCGGGCGAGAAGCCCGAGGCGTTGAGGCCGTGCAGGCCCTTGCCGTCCCACAGGATGCAGAAGGCGTCCGAGCCGAGGCCGTTGCTGCACGGCTCGACGATGGCCATGACGGCGGCGGCGGCGATGGCGGCGTCCACCGCATTGCCGCCCCGCGCAATCATGGACAGTCCCGCCTGCGCCGCGCGCGGATGGGAGGTGGAGACCACATTGTTGCCGAACACGGGCAGGCGCCGCGAGGGATAGCCGGCGGACCAATCGAACGACGCAGTCATGGTGCAGTCCCGCAAGAAGAGAAGCTCAGCGTTCAGGGCCGAACACGGCATCGAGCCGCGCGATATGGGGCTTAAGGTCGATGCCATGCTCGGCGAGCCAGGCATCGTCATACAGGGTGGAGCGGTAGCGCGCGCCGGAATCGCACAGGAGGGTCACGATGGACCCGCCTTTCCCCTCCGCCGCCATCTCCTCGATGAGGTCCACGCAGGCGGAGATGTTGGTGCCGGTGGAGCCGCCGCAGGCCCGGCCGATCACGGCGCTGATCCGCCGGGCGGCGGCGATGCTCGCCGCGTCGGAAATCACCGCCATGCGGTCCACCACCGAGGGGATGAAGGAGGGCTCCACCACCGTGCGGCCGATGCCCTCGATGACGCTCTTGCAGGCATCCACCTGCATCACCGAGCGGTCGGCATAGTGGCGGTGGAAGACGGAGGCTTCCGGGTCGGCCACGCAGAGCCGGGTCGGGAATTTCCGGTAGCGGATGAAGCGGCCGATGGTCGCCGCCGTGCCGCCGGTGCCGGCGCTGCACACCACCCAATCGGGAATCGGGTGTGGCTCGAACGCCATCTGCGAGAAGATGCTCTCGGCGATGTTGTTGTTGCCGCGCCAGTCGGTGGCGCGCTCGGCGAAAGTGAACTGGTCCATGTAATGGCCGTCCAGCTCCTCGGCGAGGCGACGGGCTTCTTCCGACGTGTTCCAGCCGTCGATGAGGTGGGGCTCGCCGCCCTCGAAGGCGATGGCTTCGACCTTTTCCGCCGAGGTCCGCCGGGGCATCACCGCGATGAAGCGCAGGCCCAGCAGCCGGGCGAAATAGGCTTCCGAAATGGCGGTGGAGCCGGAGGAGGATTCGATGATGGTCGTGTCCGGGCCGATCCAGCCGTTGCACAGGGCATAGAGGAAGAGCGAGCGCGCCAGCCGGTGCTTGAGGCTGCCGGTGGGGTGGCTCGATTCGTCCTTCAGATAGAGCGTGATGCCCGGCACGCGCGGTAGCGGGATGCGGATGAGGTGGGTGTCGGCCGAGCGGTTGATGTCCGCCTCGATGCGCGCGATGGCCTCGGCCACCCACGCCTGATCCGGGACGGCGCGGGGCGGGGCGATGACGTTCATGCCGGGCTCCCTGCGGGGCTCATCTCGGCCGCGCTCACATCGGCGATCGCGCGCCGCTTCAGCGCGCTGCGGTCGATCTTGTTGGTGGTTGCCAGCGGCATCTGGTCGAGAAACCAGACCCGGCGCGGATGCTGGTAGGCGGGGGCGTTGGCGAGCATGAACTGCTTCAAGGCCTCCTCGCCGATGTCGGCGCCCGCGCGGCGCACCACGAAGGCCACGGGCTTCTCGCCCTTGATGTCGTCGGGCACCGGCACGACGCAGGATTGAAGCACCTGCGGGTGCTTGTCGAGCACCGCCTCCACCTCGCCGGGGAAGATGTTCTCGCCGCCGCAGACGAACATGTCGTCGGTCCGGCCGAGGAAATAATAGAAGCCATCCGCATCGCGCCGGAACACGTCGCCGGTGCGGTAGAAGCCATCCGCCGTGAGGGGCGAGCGCACGTCGGGGCGGTTGTGATAGCCGAGCATCACGGCCGGGCTCTTCATTTCCAGTTCCCCGGTCTCCGGCGCCTCCGGCCCCACGAGGCGCACGGCGACTTGCGGGTGGGGATAGCCCACCGAGCCCATGGGCACGGGCCGCCCGTTCGGATGGCCGGAGAACACGATGGGGCCGCCCTCCGTGGTGCCGTAGGCATTGATGATGGCGGCGTTGGGCAGAAGCTGGCGGATCTGCTGGGCCAGCGAATCCGTCACCGGCGCCGAGCCCATGCGCAGCATGCGCACGCCAGAGAGGTCGGCCTTCGCCAGCGCTGCCTTCTCCCGCAGCATCATGGCGATCATGGGCGGCACGGCGGTGAGGAAGGTGCAGCCGTGGCTGGCGATGGCCTCGATATAGGGCACCGCGCGGAACTGGGGCAGCAGCACCGCCGTGCTGCCGGAGGCGCAGGTGAGCAGGGCCAGCGCCAGCGCGTTCATGTGGTAGAGCGGCGCGGCAATCAGCATGCGCTCGCGGGAGAGGTCGGTCTCGCTGCGGCGGGTGTCCGCCACCCACCGGTGCGCGGCGTGGGAGAGCAGCACGCCCTTCGGTCGCCCGGTGGAACCGGAGGTGTAGAGGCTGAGCGCCGGCTCGTCGGGCGCGGGCACCACGGGCTCGAACGGGCCCGGATCAAGGAGGGCGGAAAGCGTGCCCGGCCCGGTGCCGTCGAAATCCACGAAGGCGACGCCTTCGGGCGGTTCGGGGGGTAGGAGGGCGCGGCGCTCACCATCGTGGACGACGAGGCGCGCGCCGCAATCGGCGATCACGTCGGCGATGGTCGCGGCCGGGAACTTGAAGTTCACCGGCACCGGCACGATGCCGGCGCGCATGGCCCCCATCACCACCGCCACATAGTCCGGGCGGTTGGCCGCGAGGATGGCGATGCGGTCGCCGCGCACGAGCCCCTGGCGGAGAAGGCCGCGGGCCACGGCGTCGGCGAGGGCGTCGAAGGCGGCGCGGGTGAGCACGGTGGTGCCGCCGTCGAAATCGAGGCCGATGAACAGGGGATGGTCCGGCGCATGGGTGCGGCAGACGAAATCCCCGAGGTTCGCGGGCAAGCTCATCGGCTGCTCCTGCAGGTCAGGTTCAGGTCAAAGGCGGGCAGGCTGAGCAGGCCCGCATCGGGGGAAAGGGGCTGCCAGCCGGCATCGTCGCGCTGGCCGGCGCGGGCCGCGATGTCGTCGAGGCTGGCGAAGCGCAGCGTCGCGGTGCGGAAGGCGGCTGTCTCGCCCGGCACCACCAGCACGTCGGCATCGTCCAGCGGCACGCGCCAGCCGTCGGCGTGGGGCGTTGCGGTGCTGTCGAAGGCCCTGGCGAGGCGGCGGGCCTCGGCGTCCGGGTCGGGCGAGGCGATGGTGAAGCCGTCGATGGCGAGGAAGCCGTTGGGATGGGTCATCCACTCGGGCCGCCAGACCAGCTCCGGCGTCAGGTGCTCGCAGAAATAGACGCGCCCGGCCGGGAAGGTCTCCGGCGGGACGCGCACGGTGCGGAAGCGGGCATCGTGCTGCGCACCGTCCACCTCCACCGGCCGCGAGAAGGCCACCGGCCCCGCCGGGGCGAAGCCGGCGGCGGCGAGCCGGTCGCGGGTCGCGTCGGCATCGAAGGTCCGCAGCACGAGGCCGTTGAGGCCGAACGGGCTGTCCAGCACCTCCTGGCGCTGGCGGCCGGTGTCCGGCACCCCCACCAGCTCCAGATAGGCGCCGGGCGTCATCATGAGATGATTGATGGACCCGAGCGAATGGGTCCCCCGCGGCGTGAGCGTGAAGCCCAGCGCCGCAAAGAGGTCCGCGGCCGCGTCCATGGACTTGAGGGTGTTGATCACCACATGGTCGAGCGCGGCCACGGGCGCCTCCTCAGGCCTTGGGCGGGATCATGTAGACCCCGCGCCCGGAGGCCAGCAGCTTGCCGTCCTCGTCCAGGATCTGCGCCTCGGAGACGCAGAGCTGGCCGCCGAACTTGATGACCTTGCCCACGCAGATGAGGTCGTGCTGCATGGCCGCGCGGTGGTAGTCCACCCGCAGGTCCACGGTGGGCACGCCGCGGCCGGTCTTGGACACCAGCGCCCAGTCGGCGGTGAGATCCACCAGCGTGGCGAGGATGCCGCCATGGGCGTAGCCCTTGTCGGCGTTCACCACCCATTCCGGGCGCCACTTGGCGCGCAGGCGGATGGTGCCCTCGCCCACGTCCTCGACGGTGAGGCCGAGCCACTGGTGGAAGGGGCCCTTCAGCAGAAGGGCCTGGACCTGTTCCTTGGTCAGGGGAGCGTCAGACATGGTGCGGCCTCTCAGGGGGTGACGACGATCTTGCCCATGACCTCACGGTCGCGGATCATGCGCAGGCCCTCGGCGGCCTCTTCGAGCGGCAGAACCTTGTCCACCACCGGCTTCAGCTCGCCCTTCTGGATCATGTCCATGAGGGCGGAGAGGTTCTCATGGTAGAAGCTGTTGGAGCCGATGATCTTCAGCTCGAAGCTCCAGATGTAGCGAAGATCTTCCTTCGGATCGTGACCGGCGGTGGCGCCGCAGACCAGGATGGTGCCGCCGCGCTTCACGCAGCGCAGCGAGGGCACCCAGGTGTCGCCGCCGGTGAAGTTCACCACCACGTCCACGCCGCCCTCATAGGTGCGGCGCTGGGGTTTGCCATACTTCTCGACCGCCCACTTGGAGAAGTCCGTGGTGCGGTAGTTGACGACATGGTCGGCGCCCAGTTCCTTGAGGCGGGCCATCTTGTCGTCGGAGCCGGCGCAGGCGATCACCTCGCAGCCCATCTGCTTGGCGAGCATCACGCAGCCCGTGCCCACGCCGCCCGAAGCGCCGAGGATGAGCACCTTGTCGCCGGCCTTCACCGTGTTGTGGGTGACGAGCATGCGGTGCGCCGTGCCGTAGGCCACCGGCAGGGAGGCGGCGTCGGTGAAGCTCACGCCGTCGGGCATCTTGATGAGCTGGCCGGCGGTGACGGCGCAGTATTCCGCCATGCCGCCGTCCATCATCTCGCCCATCAGCCCCACCTTGGGGTTGAGCGGGTTCACCAGCACCCGGTCGCCCACCGACCAGCCGGTGACGCCCTCGCCCAGCTCCACGATCTCGCCGGCCATGTCGAGGCCGATGATGACGGGCAGAGGCACCTTGATGCCGGGCATGCCCTTCACCGTGAACACGTCGTGATAGTTGAAGGACGACGCACCGACGCGGATCACCACCTCGCCCGGCTTCGCGCTGGGGACGGGATAGTCGTTGACGACCACGAGATCGCTCACGTCGCCATGTTGCTTCAGCAGCAGGGCCTTCATCGTTTTTGTCATTTCTCTTTCTCTCTGCTTGGAACGTTTCTTGGGGACGTCGTGGCGGCTTTTGCGCCAGGGCGACTACTTGATGGCCTTGGATGCTTCGTAGGGAGAAGGATTCAGGGCCGCGTCGGGCAGGTCGCCCTTTACTGCGCCGACGCTCTTGAAGACTTCGAACTCGGCCTTCATCGAGGCGATGTCGGCGGGCTCCATGGAGACGGTGTAGATGCCGTCCCACAGGGCGGCGTAGGCCTTGGCGTCGTCCTCGGGGATGTTGCCGGCAGCCATGAGGGCCTTGGCGACGGCGGCCTTGTCCGCCTTGCCGGCCTCGAAGGCGTTGCGCATGCCGGCGATGACCTTGGCGGCGGCCTCGGGGTTCGCCTTCATCCACTCGTTGCGCATGAGGCCGACGCCGAGCACGGGCGCGGCCGGCTTGCCGGTGATCTTCGCCCACTCGGCGCGGAAGGTGGACAGCTTGCGCAGCTTCACGTCCGGCAGGAGGGCGATGGTGACGGTGCGCAAGGCGGCGGCGTCGATGTTCTTCTGCACCAGGAACTGCGCGAGGCGCGGATCGGCGCCCGGCACGGCCTCGAAATCTGAGGCGGTCATGCCGTAATTCTTGATGAGGATGGCCGAGCTGATGGCCGCGGTGGCGCTGCCAGACGGCGACATGCCGATCTTCTTGCCCTTCAGCTCCTCCATCTTGGTGATGGGGGAATCCGCCATCACCACGAAGTCGAGGTCAGCCACCTGGGTGGCGAGCACGATGCTCATGGGCAGGCCGTCGGCGGCCACCGAGAAGGCGCTGCCGGCGCTGGCACCGATGGCGAAGTCGATGGCGCTGGCCGCCATGGCCTTGGTGGGCGCGTTCACATCCGGAAACTTCACGAACTCGGCTTCGAGCCCCTGCTTTTCCATGAACTTGCCGGCTTCCAGAAAGGAGCCGAAGCCGAGGCTGACGCCGGAGCTCCAGTATCCGATCCGCACTTTCGCGGCCTCGGCGGGAAGAGATGACAGGCCGATTGCGACTGCCGCGGCCAGTAGAGCAAGACGCTTCATATCGAATCCCCGTAACGGAAGGTTGTAATGTTTCTTGTCTTTATGGATGTCAGGCCGGGCGCGGCTTGCGCCAGGCGAAGAGATGGGTTTCGAGGGGCTTCAGCAGCACCGCCTCGATGAAGATCATCAGGATGACGAGGGTGAGGGTCCAGGCGAACACCTGGTCCGTCTGCACGAGGTCTGCCGCCTGCCGCAGCCGATAGCCGATGCCGCTCGACGCGCCGAGGGCCTCCGCCACGATGGAGACGCGGGCCCCGAAGCCGAAGGCGAGGCGGGCGCCGGCGAAGAACTGGGGCAGGATGGTGGGCAGGTAGATCTTCAGAAGAACCTGCAGCCGCGACATGCGGAACGTCTGCGCCAGCTCGATGAAATCGCGGTTCACCGTGCTCGTGCCCTGCCAGACATTGGTGAGGATGAGCGGCATCGCGGTCATGAACACCACGAAGATGGTCGACCAGTTGGAGAGGCCGAACCAGATGAGCGCGAAGATCGCCCAGATGGACGAGGACACCGTGTTGATGACCACCAGCAGGGGCTGGAAGAAGTCGCCCAGCGTGCGGCTCGCCCCGAGCAGCAGGCCCAGCACCACGCCCACCACAGTGGCGAAGATGAACCCCATGGCGATGCGGTAGAAGGTGATGCCGAAATCCGCCCAGAAGTCGGGCGTGACCACGAGCTGCGTCCACACCCCGAACACCCGGCGCGGGCTCGGCAAGATGAAGGCCGGCGCCCCGAGAGAGCCGATCCCCCAGATGCCGACCACGATGATGATGAGCAGCAGCCTGAGGCCGATGAGGCGCAGCCGGCGGTCCTGGGTCATCTGGAGGGTGGAGCGCTTCATCTGGCTCGGCTTCTGCGAAGGAGGACGGACGCGGCGGAACGCGGCAGGGAACGTATTCACAGGCTGAGGCGCAGCAGGCGCACCTCCTCGGCGACCTCGGGCGAGAGCGGATTGCGCGGGTAGGGCAGGTCGATCTCGCGGGTTTCCTTCACCCGTCCGGGCCGCGGCATCAGCACCACGATCTTGTTGGCGAGGACCACCGCCTCCTCCACGTCGTGGGTGACGAACAGCACCGACATCTGCCGGAGGGCGGCGATGCGCAGCACCTCGTCGTGCATCTGCGTGCGGATGGAGGGATCAAGCTTGGAGAAGGGCTCGTCCATGAGCAGGATCGACGGCTCGGTGACGAGGCTGCGGCCCAACGCGGCGCGCGAGCGCATGCCGCCGGACAGCTCGTGGGGGAAGGAGTCGGCGAACTTTTCGAGCCCCACCAGCTCCAGCACCTGCATCACGCGATTGCGCCGCTCGGCGCGGGCCATGCCGGCGGCCTCGAGGCCAAGGGCGATGTTCTGGGCGGTGGTGCGCCAGGGGAACAGACGGTCCTCCTGGAACATGTAGGTCATGGTGCGCCAATCCTTGAAGGCGCTGGATTTCTGGCCGTTGAGATAGACCGTGCCCTGATCCGGCGGGATGAGACCGGCGACGATGTTGAGCAAGGTGCTCTTGCCGCAGCCCGAGGCGCCGACGAGGGCGACGATGGAGCGCTCCGGCACGTCGAGATCGATGTTGCGCAGCACTTCGAGCTGCTCGCCGTCGCGGCGCATGAAGCTCTTGCCGACGCTTTCCAGCTGAACGACGCTCACCGTTCCCTCCCGCTCAGGCTGGAGAGCGGGGAGACCGGAACCACCGCGGCGGAGTCGCTCAGCGAGGCGATGACCTTCTCCATGGTCATCTCGCGGAACGTCTCTACATGCCGCCGTGCCACCTCGGCGGCGGCCGCCGCATCGCCGGCCGACAGATATTCGATGAGCAGCACGTGATCGTTGGCGATGTTGGGGCGCACGCCCTGCACGCCGAAGCCGAGCGCCACGAGGCGCGTCATCTCGTCGAGGAGACCGGAAAGCGTGCGGCACAGGCGCTGGTTTCCAGCGGCTTCGGCAATGGCCATGTGGAAGCTGCGGTTGGCTTCGAGAAAGAAGTCGATCTGGTTGCCCACGTCGGTGGGCAGCTTCACCCGGCAGGCCTGCTCCAGGCGCTCCAGATGGGCGCGGTTGACCCGCCCGGCGGCGCCGCGCGCGGCCAGCGGCTCCAGCACGAGGCGGAGCGCGAAGACCTCTTCCACATCCTTCACGGTGATGGGCGTGACGCGGTAGCCGTGGCGCGGCATGGAGGCGACGAAGCCATCCTGGATGAGCCGCTGGAGGGCGATGCGGCAGCTGGCCTTGCCGATTTCCAGCCGCTCCATCAGTTCCGCCTCGGTGAAGCGGGTGCCCGGCAGGATGCGGCAGGAGACGATCTCGCGCCGGAGCAGGTCGTAGGCCTGCCGGCCTTTCAGGGTCGCGCTCGGAATTTCGAGGACATGCCCCGTTTCCGATCCCCGGTCGCTGTCGCGCTCCTCGGTCACGCTCATCACCTCTCGGCTGACTGGTGAGAAGCCTACAGAACCACCCAGCTGGGGAGAAGGCTAAATAGATAGCACGCTATGAAAAAATTTATCAATATAAATCAATGTAGTAATGCGCATCTGTCGCAAAAGCGGGCGGTTTTGGTGGGAGGCTCACAGGGGGCTGCCCAAGAAAGGGCCAGTCCCGGCCCCGGCGGTTGGCTCCGGAGGGGGCGTGAGCGTGGGGCCTTGGAAACCTGGCGTCTCTCCCTCTAAAACCGAAAAGGGGTCCGCGGCCCGGAGGGCTGCGGAAGAAGGTGCGCGGCGCTCGACGCCCGCCCGGACGGGTTTGCAGGCGAGCGGAGGGGTGGTGATGGCGGCCAAGGGCAAGCATCAGGCGCAGGAGATGGCGGCGCCGGAGGGCTTCGAGGTCGCCCCGCTGCATCGGATGACGCTCGGCTATCTCATCAGCCTGCTGGCGCGGCTCCTCGCCCAGTCCCTGAAGGTGCGCAACGGGCCGGATGGAATCCTCCCCGGCCAGTATCCCATCGCCGTGGAACTGCTCGCCGAGGACGGCATGAGCCAGCGCGATTTGTGCGAGGTGGTGCGCATCGAGCAGGCCACCATGGCCAACACCCTGAAGCGCATGGAGCGCGACGGCCTCATCACCCGCCGCCAGAGCGCCGAGGATGGCCGGCTCGCCACCATCCATCTCACCGAGGCGGGCGTGCGGCTCGCCCGCGATGCCGTCCGCAACGCCGCCGAAGTCAACAGCGTGGCGCTGGAAGGGCTCGATCCGGCGGCGCAGAAGGCTCTGCGAGACATGCTGATCGATCTCACGGAGCGGCTGGAGGCCGATATCCAGCAGCGCGACTAAGGCTCTGCCTAAAATTAGCGCATGACCATTCTGTAGACTTGCATACCAAGCTATGTATTATGTCTTCCGTGGTCGCTGGGCTCCGGCGTGTCCGCACCAACGTGACAGTGTGTTGATTGTGTAGAGCACAGCACCTCTTGAGCCCATTCGGCATCGGAAGGTGAACGGCTCGCCATGGGCGGCGTTTCCGAGGGGTTCCGTATCATGAGTGATGCGATAACTGCCGTGGGGTTAGAGTTCAGCAGCTCGAATTGGCTGCGAGTGCCCTGAACAACTGAAAATAAGCTTGGAATTTCTGTCGCGGCGTCCGGCGGTCGTGTGGCCGATGTTGGCGATGGCGGCGTGAAAAAGTCCATCAAATCGGGAGGGCGCGGCGTCATGCCGTGCCTGTTCAGTGGCGTGGCCACGGTACGTGGCGCGCGTGGAGCGTGACAGATGCGGCACGATACCGAGACGTTTCGCGAGTTTCTGGGCCGGCTTCGCGATCAGGGCGAATTGATCGACCTGCATCAGCCGATCGACATCCGCCACATCGCCACGCTCGTGGACCAGTCCGACAAGGCGTTGTTCTTCCATAACGTCATCGGCTACGACGTGCCCGTCGTCTCCGGCATCATCCGCTCGCAGAAGCGGGCCATCATGTCGCTCGGCTGCACCGCCTATCCCGAAATCGAGATGAAGCTGAGGGCGGCCATCGACCGGCCGGTCAACCCCAACATCGTCAACACGTCGCCCACGCAGGAAGTGGTGATGGAGGGCGATGCGGTCGATCTCTACAAGCTGCCCATCCCCATGAGCTCGATCTATGACGGCGGTCCGATGATCACCGCCGGGGTGGTGATCGCGCGCGATCCGGAATTCGGGCTCAACGCGGGCATCTACCGCTTCATCGTCAAGGAAAAGAACCTCACGGGCATCGACATCGTCACGCCCAACAACATGCGCCTGTTCGCGCAGCGGGCCTACGAGGCGGGCCGGCCGTGCCCCATCTCCATCTCCATCGGCACCCACCCCTACGAGATCATGGGCTCGGGCTTCCGCGCGCCCCTCGGCGTGGACGAGATGGCCATTTCCGGCGGCCTGCGCGGCGGCCCGGTGGACCTTGCGCCGTGCCGCACCATCGACGTGCCCTACATCGCCGACGCCGAGATCGTGCTGGAGGCGGAGATCCTGCCCCACGGCTGGATCTATCCGGAAGGCCGCTTCGGCGAGTTCACCCGCCTCATGGGCGGGCTGCACTGGAACCCCATCGTGCGCATCAAGTCCGTCTCCATGCGCAAGGATGCGGTCTATTACGCGCTCCACATGCCGTGGGAGAACACCTGGCTCGCCGCGCCCACCCGCTACGCCCTCATCCGGCAGGCGCTGAAGACGGCCGGCGTGCAGGTGAAGGACATCAACGTCACCCTCGGCGGCTGCGCCTTCTGGCACGCCGTCATCTCCATCAAGAAGCAGCCGGGGGAGGGCAAGAACGCTCTTCTCGCCGCCCTCTCGGTGATGGACCTGAAGCATGTGGTGGTGGTGGATGACGACATCGACGTCTTCAATCCCATGGACGTGGAATGGGCCATCGCCACCCGCGTGCAGGGTGACAAGGACATCATGATCGTCACCGGCGCGCGCGGAAAGCCGCTGGACCCGAGCCTGCCGCCGACGCCGCCCGGCGTGGTGCCCACCACCGCCAAGGTCGGCATCGATGCCACCATTTCCGAAGGCATCCCGAAGGAGCGCTACGAGCGCATCGCCTATGCCTATGCGGACACGGCGAAGATCGGCGACTACGTCTCCGGCAAGGCCGACCAGCCCGGCGCCCCGGCGAGCGAGGAAGATGTCGCGGCGCTGGCCGAGAAGATCGCGCAGATGATCGGCGAGGCGCCGCGCTATTACACGGATATCGCGGAAGCGTTCAGCGACTACAACTTCGCCGTGATCGCCCGCGCCCTCGGCCATCTCCACGCCACCGAACGCCTGTGGCAGGACGCGAAGGGCGCCATGTGCCTGCGCGGCTCGCGCTTTGCCGCCAAGCCGCCGGGCGCGTGAGCCGGGCGGCCGAGACGATGGGCATGGTGGCTGCGGGGACACCACGCCCCTCGTTTTCAAATCAGAAAAGACCAGCTTTCCGGCAAGTCCGGCCCGAAGAAAAATCATCGCCCGGAAAATAGAAACGGCGAGAGCGTTTGAGGTTGGTGAAGCATTCTTCCACTCTTCCAGAGGGTGAACACATGCGTCGCAGGTTCCAGTCTCTTCTTTTCGCGGCGGCGCTTCTGCCGCTGGCCGGCCTGTCGTCCATGGCCGCCTCCGCCGAGACGCTTCTCAAGATCGGCGTCGCCCAGCTCTCGGCCGGCGGCCTGCCCGTCCTCGTGGCGGACCAGAAGGGCTTCTTCGCCGAAGAGGGCCTCAAATATGAGCGCCTCGACTTCAAGGGCGGCGGGCCGGTGGCGCAGGCGCTCGCCTCCGGCAGCATCGATCTGTGCATCTGCGCCGCCGACCATGCGGTCCATCTCCAGGATCGCGGGCTCGGCGGAAAGGTGCTGGTGGCGCTGGCCGAGCAGCACAGCTACGCGCTGATCGGCAAGGCGGATTCCACCGCCAAGAGCATCGCCGACCTCAAGGGCGAGAAGATCGGCATCACCACGGCCGGCAGCCTCACCGACACCACCGTGCGCTACGCCATCCGCAAGGCGGGCCTCGACCCGGACAAGGACTTCGTCCTGCTCTCGGTGGGCCGCGCGGGCGCGCAGAAGGCCGCGCTCCAAGCGGGCGCCATCGCCGGCGGCATGTTCTCGACGCCCGATATCCAGATCGTCATGGCCGAGAAGGGCGCCTACCGGATCATCGAGGATTTCCGCAAGCTGCCCTATCCGGCACAGGATCTCATCGCCACCGATACCTGGCTGAAGGCGCACCCGGAAGACGCGCGCAAGGTGGCGCGGGCCGTGGTGAAGGCGCTGCGCCTCATCCAGCAGGACAAGACGGTGCTCTATCCCGCCATCAAGTCCCTGTTCCCCGAGATGAAGGACGACGCCATGGTCGCCCAGCTCGCCGATGACCTGGCCGCCGGCTATCTCTCCAAGGACGGCGTCATGTCGCCGGAGAGCTTCAACTTCCTCATGGCGATGATGACGATCGCCGAGCCGAAGCTGAAGCCGATGCCCTACGCCGACATCGTGGCCCTCTCCTATCTGCCCAAATGAGGCGACGCATGAGCGACAGCATCACCACGCGCGGGCCGGCCTTCGCCCGGCCGGGACGGCGCCTCTCTCTGGGCATCGGCGCCACCGGGCTGAGGCAGATCGGCCTCATCGCCGTCCTGCTCGGCCTGTGGGAACTCGCTTCCTACACCCTCTTCAACCCGTTCTGGAGCAGCCGGCCGAGCCTGATCGCGGCGCGGCTGTGGGAACTGGCGTTGAGCGGCGAATTGTGGCTGCACACCAGCACCACGCTGGAGGAGGCGGGGGCCGGACTCGTGCTCGCGGCGGTGATCGGCATCCCGCTCGGCATCGTGCTGGCCCGCGCGCCGGAAGTTGCCCGCACCCTCGATCCGGTCATCATGGGGCTCTACGGCCTGCCGCGCGTGGCGCTGGCGCCCTTGTTCATCCTGTGGTTCGGCATCGGCCTGTTTTCCAAGATCATGATGGCCTTCACCATGGTGGTGTTCATCTTCCTGATGAACGTCATGGAGGGCATCCGCACCATCGATCCCGACCATCTGGACCTCATGAAGTCCATGCGCGCCGGGCGGATCTATCTGGTGCGGCGGGTGCTGCTGCCGGCGGTGACGCCGTGGATCCTCGCCTCCTTCCGCATCGGCATCGGCCTCGCGCTCATCGGCGCGGTGGTGGGCGAGCTGATCGGCGCCAATCGCGGCCTCGGCTGGTACGTGGAAAGCCGGGGCGGCCAGCTCGACACAACAGGCGTGTTCACCGGCCTCATCGTGCTGATGGTGCTGGCCATGCTGGCCAATCAGCTTGTCGGCTTCGTCGAGCGGAGGATGATCACATGGCGCTGACCAATTTGGCGCTGACCGCCGAAACGCCGAGGCCCCGTGCCGCGCTGAAAGACCTCTCCATCTCCTTCCCCCGGCCGGACATGCCGCCGCTGGAGGTGGTCTCCGGCATCTCGCTCGATGTGGCGGAGGGCGAGTTCGTCGCCGTGGTGGGGCCGTCGGGCTCGGGCAAATCCACCATCCTGCGGGCCATCAGCGGGCTGCTGAAGCCGTCCGGCGGGCGGGTCGAGGTGGACGGGGTGGCGGTCACGTCGCCGCCGCCGAGGGTGGGCTTCATGTTCCAGAAGGACGCGCTGCTGCCGTGGCGGACGGTGGCCGAGAACATCCGCGTCGGCGCCGAGCTGGGCGGCACGCCCTCCGGCGAGCAGGCGGCGCAGGTGGCGAGGCTCATCAAGCTGCTGCGGCTCGACGGCTTCGAGAATGCCTGGCCGAAGCAGCTTTCGGGCGGCATGCGCCAGCGCGTGTCGCTGGGGCGCCTGCTGGCCTATCGTCCGTCCCTGATGTTGATGGACGAGCCCTTCGGCGCGCTCGACTACCAGACCAAGATCGCCATGGGCCTCGAACTCTTGAGGGTGTGGGAGGCGGAGCGCCGCTCCATCATCTTCGTCACCCACGACATCGAGGAGGCGGTGGCGCTGGCCGACCGGGTGGTGGTGTTCAGCGCCCGCCCGGCCCGCATCGTCGCCGAATACCGGGTCGAGCTGCTGCGGCCCCGCCACATGCGCTGCACGCGCAGCGATCCCGCCTTCACCGAATTGACCGAGGCGATATGGTTGGATCTGGCGCTGCCGGATTGATGCGATGAAGCCTGAAAGCCCCAAACGTCTCGTGGTGGCCATCACCGGCGCGTCGGGCGCCATCTACGGCATCCGTGCGCTCCAGCTTCTGCGGGAGCGGGGTGGGGTCGAGACCCATCTCGTGCTCTCGCCCTCCGGCGCCCGCACCATCATCGCCGAGACCGATTTCACGCCGGACGCGGTGCGCGCCCTCGCCCACCACGTCCACAATCCGAAGGACATCGGCGCGTCCGTCTCCTCCGGCTCGTTCGTGACGGAGGGGATGCTGGTCGCGCCCTGCTCCATCAAGACTCTGAGCGGCATCGCTCATTGCTACAATGACGAGCTGGTGGTGCGGGCTGCCGACGTGTGCCTGAAGGAGCGGCGCCGCGTGGTGCTGCTGCTGCGGGAAACCCCGCTCCATGCCGGCCATGTGGAGCTGATGGCCCAGGCCACCCGCAACGGCGCCATCCTCATGCCCCCCGTGCCGGCCTTCTACCACCGGCCCACGTCCATCCTGGAGATCGTGGACCAGACCGTCGCCCGCGCCCTCGACCTGTTCGGCCTCGATTTGCCGACGACGAAGCGCTGGAACGGGAAGGGCGTGGATTGAGATAGGGCCTCGGCCGCCCCGCTTTAAGATTGCTCCGGTTCAGGGCTTCGGGGCAGGGCGTGGCTCGTCCTCAGTCCCACCAAAAATACCAGCGGCGCGCGGTGCGCAGGCCGGCGATGTAGTCGCTGATCTGCTCGAAATAGACTTCGTTTCCGGCGATGTAATGTTCCTTCGCAAGGCGCGTCGCTTCGTCGAAGGTGGCGGGTGGTCGGGCGACCACGAATTCCAGCGTGTCGAAGGTGACGGCGGCGAGTTCCGCACCGTAAAGCAGCTTCCAGCGTCGCGCAAAGGCTGCCAGTGCGGCCGTGTCAGGGCAATTGTTCCAACCGCCGAGTCCGAGAAGCAGGGGAATACGCCAGCTGTCGGCCGTGGGCAGGCGGGTGATCGCTACCTGTGGGTAGGGGGCATTGAGATAGAACGAGTTTATGTCGTTGAACTGCTCCGTTTGTGGCTGGGGCTCCGGAGCGTCAGGTGGCAATTCTTGAACATCGTTAAAGAATTCGCGATCGAAACTGTATGCCCCTCCCCGGTTATAATCTTCCGCCTCTGCCAGCGCGGCAGCGACCTGCTCAGGAGAGGCATCCCTGATATCGTAGGGACCCGTTTTATTATCGAGGGCCCAGCTCTCAAAGAGGAGCTTGCGCACGTAAGTGTCCACGATCGTCTCGGGAGATGCGATGTCCTCATCGGCAATCTCCCGCAGATCCTTCGGAATTTTCAGAGTCCGTGGCGTGATCAGGATCGGCGAGAAGCCCTCGCGCGCGCCGATGGCCGCCTCCTCGAACCATGCCGCCGTCGCCTCGGTGCCCGGCACGAGCCGCAGCGGGTAGGGCCACTCGGCGATGAGGCGCTGCCAGTCTGCTTCTTCCTTGAGGACCATCTCGGCCGAATGATCCAGCTTGGGCCGGCGCCCTCCGAACAGGCCCTTGAGCCATGACCACATGACGACTCGCTCCCGCCCCCGATATTCCAAAGCAGAGCATAGTTGCTGCCGCACGTCATGGCTGTGTCAGAGTGCCGCCGCCACCGCCTCCACATTCCTCCGGTGCACCGCCTCATAGGGCTCGAAATAGGAGATCGCACCCGTGGCAAAGGCCTCTGCCGCGAAGGTGCGCAGGTCGAGCCCCGCCAGCGTCGGCTCGTCCTTCAGCCTGAGCAGCTTCTCCACATAGAGCCGCGTCGCGTCGATGAGCGCCGGCCCGTAGCCGCCCGCGGCGATCACTTCGGGTGCGCCGTGGCAGGGCAAGATGCGCGTCGCGCCGAGCGCCGCGAGCCGCTTCAAGCCTTCGAGATGGGCGGCGAGGCGGTCGGGCTCGTCCACATAAGTGATCGGGTCTTCCAGCGTGTCGCCGGCCAGCATCACCCCGCCGGGCAGCAGCGCGACGGTGCCGTCGCGGCTGTGGATGTCCATCTGGATCAGTTCGACGGGCAGGGCGCCCACAGTCAGTGAAAGCCGGTCCTCGAACAGACGGTTGGGCAGCACGAGGGGATTGATGGGCGGGTCCGCCGCCTCCAGCCGGGCGCGGTTGGCGCGGAGCAGAGCGTCGGTCTCGCGATTGGCGATGATCTCGCAATCGGAGAACACTTCGTTGCCGGCCACATGGTCGTCGTGCCAGTGGCTCAGCACCACGCGGATGCGCCGGGCGCCCCGCTCTTCCAGCGTGCGGCGGATGAAACGGGCATGGGCGAGGGTGATGTGGGTGTCGTAGACGAGGGCGTCGTCCCCATCGATCACCGCATAGGAGGCGATGCCGAGGGCGAAGGCGCCGTCGTCCAGCCAGTTCTCCTGCGGCCCGTGCAGCCGCACGCCGGGGATGCGCCCGTCATAGAAGGCGATCACGCCCGGCACCGGCTCCAGCACACGCAGGGTGGAGCCGGGGGCGATGGCGTCTGCGCTCACTCCGCCGCTTCGAGAGTGTGCCCGAGCCGGTGGGAGAGGGTGCCGAGCAACTCCTTCGCCGCATCGGCGATGACGGTGCCGGGCGGGAAGATGGCTTCGGCGCCGAAGGCCTTCAGCGCCTCATAGTCCTGCGGGGGCACGACGCCGCCCACGACGACCATGATGTCGCCGCGCCCTTCCGCCTCCAGCGCCGCCTTCAGCGCCGGCACGAGGGTGAGGTGGCCGGCGGCCAGAGAGGAGATGCCGACCACATGCACGTCGTTCTCCACCGCCTGACGGGCGGCTTCCTCGGGGGTGGCGAAGAGGGGGCCGATGTCTACGTCGAAGCCGAGGTCGGCGAAGGCGGAGGCGATGACCTTCTGGCCGCGGTCGTGGCCGTCCTGGCCCACCTTGGCGACGAGGATGCGCGGGCGGCGGCCTTCGGCGGTCTCGAAGGCTTCCACCAGCTTCTGCACCTTGCCCACCTTGTCCGTCATGGCGGAAGCCTCGCGCTTGTAGACGCCGGAGATGGCGCGGATTTCGGCGCGGTGGCGGCCGAACACTTTCTCCAGCGCATCGGAAATCTCGCCCACGGTGGCCTTGGCCCGCGCCGCCTCGATGGCCAGCGCCAGCAAATTGCCGTTGCCGGCGGCCCCGTTGGTGAGGGCTTCGAGCTTGGAGGCCACCTCGGCCGGGTTCCGCTCGGCCTTGAGGCGGTTCAGCTTGTCGATCTGCGCGGCGCGCACGGTGGCGTTCTCCACCTTCAGCACGTCGATGAGGCGGTCCTTGAGCGGCTTGAACTTGTTGACGCCCACCACGGTCTGCGCCCCGCCGTCGATGCGGGCCTGGGTGGTGGCGGCGGCCTCCTCAATGCGCAGCTTCGGGATGCCGGCCTCGATGGCCTTGGCCATGCCGCCCAGCGCCTCGACTTCCTGGATGTGCGCCCACGCCTTGGCGGCGAGATCCGCCGTGAGCTTCTCCACGAAATAGGAGCCGCCCCACAGGTCGATCTGCCGGGTGGTGCCGCTCTCCTGCTGCAGCAGGATCTGGGTGTTGCGGGCGATGCGGGCGCTGAAGTCGGTGGGCAGCGCCAGCGCCTCGTCGAGCGCATTGGTGTGCAGCGACTGGGTCTGGCCCTGCGTCGCCGCCATGGCCTCGATGGCCGTGCGCATCACGTTGTTGAACACGTCCTGCGCGGTGAGCGACCAGCCGGAGGTCTGGGAATGGGTGCGGAGCGGCAGGGACTTGGGGTTCTTGGCCCCGAGGTCGGTCATCAGCCGCGTCCACAGGAGGCGGGCGGCGCGCAGCTTGGCCACCTCCATGTAGAAGTTCATGCCGATGGCCCAGAAGAAGGAGAGGCGCGGCGCGAACACGTCGATGGGCAGGCCGGCGGCGGCACCGGCGCGGCCGTATTCCACGCCATCCGCCAGCGTGTAGGCCAGCTCCAGATCCTGCGTCGCCCCGGCCTCCTGCATGTGGTAGCCGGAGATGGAGATGGAGTTGAAGCGCGGCATCTCCTTCGAGGTGAAGGCGAAGATGTCCGAGATGATGCGCATGGAGGGTGCGGGCGGATAGATATAGGTGTTCCGCACCATGAATTCTTTGAGAATGTCGTTCTGGATGGTGCCCGAAAGCTTGGAGGCCGCCACCCCCTGTTCTTCCGCCGCCACCACATAGAGCGCCAGGATCGGCAGCACCGCGCCGTTCATGGTCATGGACACGCTCATCTGGTCCAGCGGGATGCCGGAGAACAGGGTGCGCATGTCGTAGATGCTGTCGATGGCGACGCCCGCCATGCCCACGTCGCCGGCGACGCGGGGGTGATCCGAGTCATAGCCGCGATGGGTGGCGAGGTCGAAGGCCACCGACAGGCCCTTCTGGCCGGCGGCGAGGTTGCGCCGGTAGAAGGCGTTGGAATCCTCCGCTGTGGAGAAGCCCGCATACTGGCGGATCGTCCAGGGCTGGGTGGCATACATGGGCGCGTAGGGCCCGCGCAGGAAGGGCGCGATGCCGGGATAGGTATCGATGTAGCCGAGCCCCTCGATGTCCGCCGGGCCGTAGAGCGGCTTCACCGGAATGCCCTCGGGCGTCGTCCACGCCTCGGCGGCGGCGGACGGGACGGCGGGGGCGGCGGCGCGCCAGTCGATTTCGGCGAAATTGGGGATCCGGCTCATGGCATCCATCCTAGCTCAAATGGACTCGGGTCGCGACGGCGCAGGCCTGAGCGGCGACCGGGTCCGGGATTTCATCTCGTCCAGAATGTCCTGCATCTCGCACAGCGCCAGATGCAGCCGGATGCGCGGCAGGCGCGACACCACATCCGCAAGCGAGGTGTTGGCGGCGAAGGCGGAGAGCAGGATCTCCAGCTCCTCCGCGCTGCTCCCCCGCACCATGGCCCAGAACAGATAGGCGCGCGGATGGCGCACCGGCCCGCGCCAGCGCGGCGAGGTGCGGATGATTCCGCGGTCGTCCTGCATCTGATCCACATCGGCCCAGATGGCGTCGCACCGCTGCGCCAGCTCGGCATCGGTGAGCCGGGCCAGATCGAACCTGAGATTCAAGGCCAATGTCATTGCGTCCCTGCCCTGAGGGGATGAATGCCAGTGGAGTCATTCTAGGCCGGCCGCAACCTGTGCGCGAGTCAGTGTTTCCAGCGCGTCGCAGCCGGCGAAGATGAAGTCGGAGACGCCCGCGGGCGCAAGCGTCGCCTGAAGCTCGGCGGCGGGCTTGCCGGCGAGCCAGACGGCTGTGGCGCCGGCGGCCTTCAGCGCCTCGGCCGCCGCCGCGCCATCGGCGCCGTACACCTCATCGGAGGAGACGAGGCAGGCGAAGGGCGTGCCCGACGCCTTGAAGGCAGCGACGAGGGCGTCGAGGTCGGCGAAGCCGTCCGGCACTGGTGCGGCAATGCCGCCGGCCTCGAAGAAGTTCTTGGCGAAGGTGGCGCGGGCGGTGAAGGCGGCCACCGGGCCGAGTGTCGCGAGGAAGGCCACCGGCGCCTTGGGCGCGGCCTCGGCGGCATCGCGCAGGGCCTCGAAGGCCTCGGCGATGCGGTGGGGGGAGAGTGCCCCGTCCGCCACCGGGGCGGGGGTGGGCGAGAGGGGCGCCAGCACCTCCGGTACCTCCTGCACCAGGATGGGGAATTCCGACGTGCCGGTGATGGGCGCCTTGCGCGTGGCCACATCGGCGTCGCGCTTGGCCTTCACCTCGGCGATCTCGGCCTTGAACCAGCGGTCCTCCAGCACATCGGCCATGCCGCCGCGCGTCTCGATGGTGCGGAAGAGGTCCCACGCCTTGGCGGCGAGGCCGTCCGTATGCGCCTCCATGGCGCCGGCGCCGGCGGCGGGATCGGCGACGCGGTGGACGTTGCTCTCCTCCAGCAGCATCACCTGCGTGTTGCGGGCGAGGCGGCGGGCGAAGGCATCCGGAAGGCCCAGCGCCTGGGTGAAGGGCAGTACCGTCACGCTGTCCGCCCCGCCGACGCCGGCCGCGAAGGCGGCGACCGTGTTGCGCAGCAGGTTCACATAAGGATCGCGGCGGGTGAGGGATCGCCACGCGGTGATGCCGTGCAGCTTCAGCGGCTTTTCCGGCAGGCCGCACTCGCGCAGCACGGCGGCCCAGAGCAGGCGGAGCGCGCGGAACTTGGCGATGGTGGCCGTCTGGTTCACGTCAGCGACGAGGGCCGCCTCGATGCGGCCGGCGGCTTCCTCCAGCGCGATGCCGGCCTCGGCATAGGCCTTCAGATACGCGACCATGGTGGCGAGTACCGCCGCCAGCTCCTGCGCGTCCGAGGCGCCGGCCGCGTGATAGACGCCGCCGTCGGCGCGGGCGAAGGGGCCGGCGAAGCCGCGCGCTTTGAGGATGGCCGAGGTCTCGGCGAAACGCTTGGCGAGCAGCGGCCACGCCATGGGCAGGGTGCCGTGGGCGGCGAAATCGCTTAAGGGATCGAGGCCGAAGGAGACGGAGACGCCCTCCGGCTTGAAGCCGCGCGTCTCCACGAGATCGGCTAAGGCGAGCGCATCCTCGCGGCCCTGGAAGGCGCCGCTCTCGATGCGCACGTCGATGAGGTCGAGCAGCACGTCCTTCAGCACGACGGCGAGGTCCGTGCCCTCCGGCAGGCCGAAGCCGTGGGCCGAGGGCGAGGCGGCGAAGACGAGGGCGAGGCCCGAGGCGCCGCCATCGAGGTCTTCCAGCGCCTGCGCATTGGCCTGCGCGGCGTCGGTCTGGTCCACCCGCATGGAGATGATCCACGGCGCCCCGGCCGGCCGCCCGGCGACGATGGGCGCATCCGCCTTGCGCTCCGGCAGGGCATCGAGCGCCAGGCCCTCATAGGTGCGCGTCACCAGCCGCTTGTCATAGGGCGCCCCCTTCAGCACGCCTTCCACCAGCTTCAGCCAGTCCGCGCGCGTGACGGGAGCGATGTCGGTTGCGAAGGGGAGGGCGGTGGCGTCGGTCATGTCAGGACCTCGGGAGGGAGGGGAGTCGTTCGCTTGCTTCGCGACGGCGGCAAAGCAGCAACGAATGATGAGCCGGCATAAGCGTTCGCGCCCCCTCTCCCCTCGCGGGAGAGGGCCGGGGTGAGGGGGTGTTCGACGTTAGACGGAAATGCGGGGCGGAGACGCCTAGGCCCCCTCACCCCCAGCCCCTCTGCCGCGAGGGGAGAGGGGGCGCAAAGGGCGGCGCTTGCTCCCGCCTTACCCATCACCGCTGCTCCCGCGCGGCGAGCGCGCGCTCGGCGTCCACGATGTAGTCGCGGATCACCGGCACGTCGTCGCGCTTCTCGGAGAGGAGGAGCTGGAACACCATGTTGGAACCGTGCAGGAAGCCCAGTTCCACGGCGGCGAGGTAGAATTCCCACATGCGGCCGAAGCGCTCGCCCATCATGGCGTCGGCCTCCGCGCGGCGGGCCATGAAGTTCCGGCGCCAGGCGCGGATGGTCCAGTAATAATGCAGGCGCAGCACCTCGCAGTCATCCACCCACAAATGCGTGCGCTCGGTGGAGGCGAACACCTCGGAGAGCGCCGGCACATAGCCGCCGGGGAAGATGTACTTGCGGATGAAGGGCGCCGTGGTGCCGGGAGGCGACATGCGGCCGATGGCGTGGATCAGCGCGAAGCCGCCCGCGTCCAGCAGGTTGCGGATGGTGGTGAAATATTCGTCGAAATGGGTGACGCCCACATGCTCCATCATGCCGATGGAGACCACGCGGTCATACTTGCCGGTGAGGTTGCGGTAATCCACCTCGCGGAAGTCGATGCGGTCGATCACGCCCGCCGCTTCGGCCAGACGCCGGCTCTCGGCCAGCTGCTCGGGCGAGACGTTGATGGCGGTGACCTGCGCGCCGCATTCCTTCGCCATGTAGATGGCGAGCCCGCCCCAGCCGGAGCCGATCTCCGCCACCCGCATGCCGGGGGAGATGTTCAGCTTGGCCGCGATGTGGCGGAACTTGTTGCGCTGGGCATCGGCCAGCGGCTCGTCGGGATGGGTGAAGTAGGCGCAGCTGTACGCCATCGTCTCGTCCAGCCAGAGCCGGTAGAAATCGGCCGGGTGGTCGTAGTGGGAGGAGACGTTCTCCTTGGCCTTGGAGACGGGGTTCGCCTGCTGGAACCTGCGCACCGAGCGCCACGCCTTGCGCAGCGCCTGCTGCACGGGGTGGCTGCCGAGGCCCTTGCGGTTCACCGAGAAGAGATTGAGCAGCTCGAAGGCGCCGGCCCCGTCCTCGAACGAGAGGCGGCCATCCATATAGGCCTCCGCCGCCACCAGCTCTGGATTGAAGAACAGGTCGCGCTCCAGCTTCTTGTCGTGCATCCGCACCGTGACGGACGGGCCGTCCTTGCCCGAGCCGAACACGTAGCGCTGGCCATCGGCCGTGATGACCGTGAGCTGGCCCTTTTCCACGAAGCGGCTGAGGAGGTGGGAGAGGAGGCGCATGGTCAGGTCCTCGGCTCTTGTTTGCCCTGGATCGGCCCGGAGCCGGGCGGATTCCACTGGAGGATGTCGTCGTCATTGCGGCCTCGCCCCCTTCCTGCCGCCGCAGTCGCAGTGGGGAAGGCAAGACAGAAAAGGGAGATGACGCCCAGCAGGACGATGGCCCCCCGGCCAAGGGCGATGGTCATGACCTCCAGTGCGGCTTGGTCCAGGGGCGGGCCGACAAAGTGGATATAAGCGATAATGGCGGCGGTTGGCAGCGCCACGAGGGCAATGGCGATCAAGATGAAGCTGCGCCAGTAGCGGAAGCCGGCGTCTGCCAGCCGGGCGCTGGAGATAATCACGTAGGTGACGCCGATAGCCGTCCCGATATGGTTTACATAGCTTTGAGGCACCAACTGGTCCTGAAACTGTGCGAAAACGATGCTTCCGCCAATCAGGACCGCGACCGACAGGGCATAAGCCAGACGTGACAATCGCATCGACCGGGTCATGACCTGATCTCCCAACGCGGCCCGCCACCGCAGCGACCGTTCTCTTCCCCCTGCCATGGCAGGGGGAAATTGAACAGCCCGCGCCGCAAGCATCACGCGAATTCCAGGATCACCGCATCCACCGCGAGGCTGTCGCCCGCCTTGGCGTGGACCGCCTTGACCGTGCCGTCGCGCTCGGCGCGGAGCACGTTCTCCATCTTCATGGCCTCGACGATGGCGAGGATCTCGCCGTTCTTCACCTCCTGGCCGGGCACCACGGCGATGGAGACCACGAGGCCGGGCATGGGGCAGAGCAGCTCCTTGCCGCCGCCCGCATTCTCCTTCTTCGGCATCAGCGCCGCCAGCGAGGCGGACAGCTCGGTGTAGACCTGCGCCTTGGTGGAGATGCCGCGGTGGGCGAGCACGTAGCCGTTGGGGATCGGGCGCACCTGCACCGCCACCTGATCGGCATCGATGGTGCCGGTCCACACCACGTCGCCGGGCTTCCAGGTGGAGCGCAGCAGGTGGATGTGGCCGGGCGTGCCGTCCGCCTCGAAGATCTGCACCTTGAAGCCGCCGTCCACGGCCTCGACCTCGCACGGGGTGGAGATCGTCGCCTCGCCGGCCGAGAGGTTGACGATGCGGCGCTTGGCGAAGCGCCACGTCACGCCGGAGGTCTGGCCGGAGATCTGGCGCTTGCGGGTGTTCTGGATGTGGTCGATCACCGCCGCCACGGCCGAAAGCGTGTGCGTCAGCTCGCCTTCCGGGGCGCGGGCGACGAAGCCCTCGGGATATTCCTCGGCGATGAAGCCGGTGGAGAGGTTGCCCGACTGCCAGCGCGGATGGGACATCAGCGCCGAGAGGAACGGGATGTTATGGCCGATGCCGTCGATGGCGAAGGCATCCAGCGCATCCGCCTGTGCCTCGATGGCGATGGCGCGGGTGGGGGCGTGGGTGACGAGCTTCGCGATCATGGGATCGTAGAAGATGGAGATTTCCCCGCCTTCATACACGCCCGTGTCGTTGCGCACCGTGATGGGGCCGTCCTTGCCTTCCGCCGGGGGGCGGTAGCGCACGAGGCGGCCGGTGGAGGGCAGGAAGTTGCGGTAGGGGTCTTCCGCGTAGATGCGGCTTTCCACCGCCCAGCCGGTGAGCTTCACGTCGTCCTGGGTGATGGACAGCGGCTCGCCGGCGGCGACGCGGATCATCTGCTCCACGAGGTCGATGCCGGTGATCAGCTCGGTAACGGGATGCTCCACCTGCAGGCGGGTGTTCATCTCCAGGAAGAAGAAGCTGCGGTCCTGCCCGGCGACGAACTCCACCGTGCCGGCGCTGTCGTAGCCCACCGCCTTGGCAAGGGCGACGGCCTGCTCGCCCATCTTCCTGCGGGTGGCTTCATCGAGCAGCGGGGAGGGGGCTTCCTCGACGACCTTCTGGTTGCGGCGCTGGATGGAGCACTCGCGCTCGCCGAGATAGATGACGTTGCCGTGCTTGTCGCCCAGCACCTGGATCTCGATGTGGCGCGGATCGACGATGAACTTCTCCACGAACACGCGGTCGTCGCCGAAGGAGGATTTCGCCTCCGAGCGCGCGCGGTCGAAGCCGTCCTGCACCTCGTCGCGGGAATAGGCGATGCGCATGCCCTTGCCGCCGCCGCCGGCGGAGGCCTTGATCATCACGGGATAGCCGATCTCGTCGGCGATCTTGGCCGCTTCCTCGCCAGTCGCGATCTCGCCGAGATAGCCGGGCACGGTGGAGACCCTGGCCGCGGCGGCCGCCTTCTTGGACTCGATCTTGTCGCCCATGGCGTCGATGGCGTGCGGATTCGGCCCGATGAAGACGATTCCGTGCTCGGCGAGAAGGCGCGGGAAGGAGGCGCGCTCGGAGAGGAAGCCGTAGCCGGGATGCACCGCCTCGGCCCCGGTCTTCTTGCAGGCCTCCACGATCTTCTCGGCGATGAGATAGGACTGGGCGGCCTGCGGCGGGCCGATATGCACCGCCTCGTCCGCCATCTCCACATGGAGGGCGTCCTTGTCGGCGTCGGAATAGACGGCAACCGTCTTGATGCCCATCTTGCGCGCCGTCTTGATGACGCGGCAGGCGATCTCACCCCGGTTGGCGATCAGGATCTTGGAGAACATGGCGTTCGTTCCTTTGCGCCAGCGGCGCGAAAAATCTCGGGTCGGGTTCCTCGGCGCCGCGCTCTCGTTCCTGTGCCGTCATGCCCCGGCTTGTCCGGGGCATCCACCCATCCGCGGGTTCGGGTGGCGGGATGGATCCCCCGGACAAGCCGGGGGATGACGGCGGTTCACAAAAGAGCGGCGGCCTCAGGCAACGAGCTTCAGCTCTGCCCGCTCACACCGGCATGTTGTCGTGCTTGCGCGGGGGCTGCTCCAGCTTCTTGGTGCGGAGCATGGCGAGCGCCCGGGCGAGGCGGCGGCGGGTGGAGCGGGGCGTGATGACCTCGTCGATGAAGCCCCGCTCGGCGGCGACGAAGGGCGAGAGAAAGCGCTCTTCGTAATTCTTGGTCTGGGCGGCGATCTTGTCCGGGTCGCCCATGTCCTGGCGGAAGATGATCTCCACCGCGCCCTTGGCGCCCATCACCGCGATCTGGGCGGTGGGCCAGGCATAGTTCACGTCCGCGCCCACATGCTTGGAGGCCATCACGTCATAGGCGCCGCCGAAGGCCTTGCGGGTGATGACGGTGACCAGCGGCACCGTCGCCTGCGAATAGGCGAACAGCAGCTTGGCACCGTGCTTGATGAGGCCGCCATATTCCTGCGCGGTGCCGGGCAGGAAGCCGGGCACGTCCACGAAGGTGACGATCGGGATCTCGAAGGCGTCGCAGAAGCGCACGAAGCGGGCCGCCTTGCGGGAGGCGTCCGAGTCGAGCACCCCCGCGAGCACCATGGGCTGGTTGGCGACGAAGCCCACCGTGCGCCCTTCGATGCGGCCGAAGCCGGTGAGGATGTTCTTGGCGTAGGCCGCCTGGATCTCGAAGAAGTCGCCCTCGTCCACGACCTTCAGGATCAGCTCCTTCATGTCGTAGGGCTTGTTCGGATTGTCCGGCACCAGCGTGTCGAGGCTGGCGTCGATGCGGCCCGGATCGTCGAAGGAGGGCCACTCGGGCACGCCTTCGATGTTGTTGGCGGGCAGGAAGTCGATGAGGCGCCGGGTCTCCAGCAGCATCTCCACGTCGTTCTCGAACGAGCCGTCGGCCACCGAGGACTTGGAGGTGTGGACCTTGGCGCCGCCCAGCTCCTCGGCGGTGACGGTCTCGTTGGTCACCGTCTTCACCACGTCGGGGCCGGTGACGAACATGTAGGAGGTGTCGCGCACCATGAAGATGAAATCGGTCATGGCGGGGGAGTAGACGTCGCCGCCGGCGCAGGGGCCCATGATGAGCGAGATCTGCGGGATGACGCCCGAGGAAATCACATTGCGCTTGAAGACCTCGCCGTAGCCGCCGAGCGCCGCGACGCCTTCCTGGATGCGGGCGCCGCCGGCATCGAACAGGCCGATGATGGGCGCGCGGGTCTTCAGCGCCATGTCCTGGATCTTGGTGATCTTGCGCGCATGCTCCTCGGAGAGGGAGCCGCCGAACACCGTGAAGTCCTTGGCGAAGATGAAGACCTTGCGGCCGTTGACGGTGCCCCAGCCGGTGACGACGCCGTCGCCGGGCACCTTCTGGCTTTCCATGCCGAAATCGACGCAGCGGTGCTGCACGAAGGTGTCGTATTCCTCGAACGTGCCGCGATCGAGCAGCAGGCTGATGCGCTCGCGGGCGGTGAGCTTGCCGCGGGCATGCTGCGCCTCGATGCGCTTGATGCCACCGCCGAGACGGGCGACACCCCGCCGGCTCTCGAGCTCCTCAAGGATGTCCTTCATGCCGAGCGCCTTTCAATGAGGCCAGAGGTAAATTTGAGACTAGCGGGTTCCCGCGCGCTCGCCAGAGCTTTCGCGCCGGCTTTCCCGCGAGGCCCGCAGGCGTTTCCCGCAAGTGCGTCGCAACTCGGCTAACAGGAGTTGCGATGCATTGGAATATGTGAAAAATTGACATTGCGAATTGTAAATCATTCACATTCCGGAACTCGAAGCTCTGGCGGTACAGGACGTTAGGTCAGTCGCGGCCGACTACCGCTCAGAGGTGCGGGAGGGGACATGCGCCAGAAGGTGTTTGCCGGCCACGCGGTGCGCCGGCTGCGCGAGAAGCTGGGGCTGAAGCAGGGCGAGCTGGCCCAGCGCCTTGCCGTTTCGCCCTCCTACATCAACCAGATCGAGAGCAACCAGCGCCCGCTCACCGCCTCGGTGCTGATCGCCATCTCGCGCACCTTCGCGGTGGACATCACCTCCTTCGGCGCGGAAGACCTCGACCGCCTGGTGGCCGACCTGCGCGAGACGGCGGCGGACCCGCTGTTCAAGGACCTCGACCTCGGCCTGCAGGACATGAAGGCCGTGGCGAACCTTTCGCCCGCCTTCGCCCACGCCTTTCTGCGGATGCACGTCGCGCTGCGCCGCACGGCGGAATGGCGTGCCTCCCTCGACGATATGATCACGGCCGGCGTCACGCCGGGCGCGGACGAGTCCAAGCTGATCCCCTATGAGGAGGTTCGCGACTTCTTCCATTACATCGACAATTACGTGGATGGTCTTGATCGCGCGGCGGAAAATGCCGCAACGTCACTCGGCATCATGGAAGGGGGCGACCCTGCCGCGGCCATCGCCGCCCATCTCGCCCGCCGCCATCAGGTGCAGGTGGAGATCGGCCCGGCCGACCCCGACGCTCCCCTCTCCCGCTACGACCCGCGGGCGCGGCGGCTCGTGCTCTCCGGCGTGCTGCCGGCGGCGACGCGGGCCTTCCGCATGGCCGTCACCATGGCCCAGCTGGAGCATGGGGCGCTGGTGGAGCACACGGTGTCCTCCGGCGCGTTCCGCAGCCAGACGGCGGGGGAGATCTGCCGGCTGGCGCTGCAGAACTATTTCGCAGGTGCGTTGATACTTCCTTATCGTCGTTTCCTTGAGCTTGCCCGCCGCCTGCGACACGACCTCGATCGCATGGCGCTGGAGACCGGGGCGAGCCTGGAGCAGGTGTGTCACCGCCTCTCCACCCTCCAGCGGCCGGGGGCGAAGGGCGTGCCCTTCTATTTCGCCAAGGTCGACCGGGCCGGTAACATCACCAAGCGGCATTCGGCGACGCGCTTCCAGTTTGCCCGCCACGGTGGCGCCTGCGCGGCCTGGAACGTCCATGAGGCGTTCGAGGTGGCGGGCCGCACTTTGGTGCAGGTGGGCGAGATGCCGGATGGCGCGCGCTACATCTGCCTGGCCCGCGCGGTGTCGAGCCCGGCTTTGCGCCACGGCCAGCCGGCACGGGCCTTTGCCTTCGGCCTCGGCTGCGAGGTCTCCTTCGCCCATGACATCGTCTATGCGGACGGGCTGGACCTGAAGGCGGCGCCGGTGGCGAAGCTCGGCGTGTCCTGCCGCATCTGCCCGCGCCGCGACTGCGATCTCAGGGCCTTTCCGCCCCTCGATCGGGACATCCGCATCGACGAGAACGTGCGCGATATCGTCCCGTTCACCATCTCCTGACGCAATTCGGCCGTGCCGGCGCTCATGAAACGCCGCGCCTGCGCACACGAAACGCCATGAGGGCGGGTTTAAAGTATCCTCATCGGCTCAATGCGAGTCGCATGGGAGTGGTCCATGAGGGTGCTGAAGCTGACCGGCTGGGTAGCCGGGTTGGCCATGGCGGGGATCGTATCGGCGCAGGCCGCGCCGGCCTTCTCCACGGCAAACGTCAACATCCGGACGGGGCCGGATACGGAATTCCCCAGCCTCGGCGTCATTCCCGACGGCTCGCCTATCGAGGTGGAAGGCTGCCTCCAGGATGAATCCTGGTGCGACGTCATCTGGCAGGATTTCCGCGGCTGGGTGTACAGCGAATATATCGGCTACGAGCAGCAGGGCCGCACCGCCGTGCTGCCCGATTGGGGCCTCGCGGCCGTCGGCGTTCCGGTGGTGGCGTTCGCCGCTTCGCAATATTGGAATACCTACTACGTCAACCGGCCGATCTATGTGAACCAGCCCTGGTACGCGGATCGCTACCGCTGGGAAGGCTATAACCCGCGGCCGCGTCCGGGCTGGGGCCCGCCGCCTCCCGGCCCGCGTCCGCCCGGCTGGTGGCGCACCGGCTATGTGCCGCCTCCCGGCATGAGGCCGCCGCCGGACGCCCCGCGTCCGCCGCCCAACTGGGGCCAGCCCGGCTATCCCGGCAGCCCCGGCTATCCGCCCGGCCGTCCCGGTGGACCGGGTGGCCCCGGTGGTCCGGGTGGTCCCGGCTATCCGGGTGGCCCCGGCCAGCCCGGTGGTCCTGGCGGTCCCGGTCATCCGGGCGGCCCCGGTGGTCCGGGTGGTCCTGGTTATCCGGGTGGTCCTGGTCAGCCCGGTGGTCCTGGCGGTCCCGGTCATCCGGGCGGCCCTGGTGGTCCGAGTGGTCCCGGTCAGCCCGGCGGTCCTGGCGGTCCCGGCAATCCGGGAGCTCCCGGCCAGCCCGGTGGTCCGGGTCAGGTGCAGCCCGGCGTTCGTCCGGGTCAGCCCGGCGTGCCCCCGGGACAGGGCCAGCCTGGTCAGCCCGGCGTTCGTCCGGGTCAGCCCGGCGTGCCTCCGGGTCAGGGCCAGCCAGGCCAACCCGGCGTTCGTCCGGGTCAGCCCGGTGTGCCTCCCGGTCAGGGCCAGCCCGGCCAACCCGGCGTTCGTCCGGGCCAGCCCGGCGTGCCTCCGGGACAGGGCCAGCCTGGTCAGCCCGGCGTTCGTCCGGGCCAGCCTGGCATGCCTCCGGGTCAGGGCCAGCCGGGGCAACCCGGTCAGCCCGGCCAGCCGGGCGCGCGTCCGGGGCAGCCGTCGCCGGCCGAGCGCCAGCAGCAGTTGCGCCAGCAGCAGCAGGAACTGAACCAGCAGCGCCAGCAGCAGCAACAGCAGCTGAAGCAGCAACAGCAGCAACAGATCCAGCAGCGCCAGCAGGAGATGCAGCAGCAGCGTCAGCAGTATCAGCAGCAGCGCCAGCAGCTGATCCAGCAGCAGCAACAGCAGCGTCCGCCGCAGCAGCAGCAACAGCAGCAGCGCCAGCAACAACAGCCGCAGCAGCAACAGCCCCAGCAGCGGCAGCAGCAGCCGCAGGGGGGTGGCGGCGGCAACCGGTGCCAGGGCCCGGACTGCCCGCAACCGCGCTGAACGAAAAGGAGAGCCCGGCCGCAAGGCCGGGCTCTCTGCTTTCAGGGCCCCGCCCATCGACGCGCGGCCCGAGGCGGGTTATGGGCACTCCATGTCCGCTCCCCTGCGAAATCCCGCGCCCGTGCTGCGCTTCGCCCCGTCGCCCACCGGCCTGATCCATGTGGGCAATGCCCGCACCGCGCTCCTCAATGCGCTGATCGCCCGCCGCGCCGGTGGCACCTTCATCCTGCGTTTCGACGACACAGACGCCGCCCGCTCCCGCACCGAATATGCCGATGCCATCGCCGCCGACCTCGCATGGCTCGGCATTGCGCCGGATGTCACCGTGCGCCAGTCGGACCGGCTCACGGACTATGCGGCGGCGGCGGAGCGGCTGAAGGCCATGGGCCGCCTCTATCCCGCCTACGAGACTGAGGAGGAGCTGGACCTCAAGCGCGGCCTCCAGCGCGCCCGGGGCCTACCGCCGGTCTATGACCGCGCCGCCCTTGCCCTCTCGCCCGAAGACCGCGCGCGGCTCGAGGCCGAGGGCCGCCGCCCGCACTGGCGGTTCCGGCTCGATCATCGCGTGGTGGCGTGGGATGACGGCGTGCGCGGGCCGCAGCAGGTGGATACGGCCACCCTCTCGGACCCGGTGCTGGTGCGTGCCGACGGCAGCTTCCTCTACACCCTGCCCTCGGTGGTGGATGATCTGGCGCTGGGGGTGACGCAGGTGATCCGTGGCGAGGACCACGTGACCAACACGGCGGTGCAGATCGAGATCTTCGAGGCGCTGGGCGGCCCGGTGCCCGGCTTCGCGCACCACAATTTGCTCACCCTGCCCTCCGGGGAGGGCCTGTCTAAGCGGCTCGGCCACCTCTCGTTGTCGGCGCTGCGGGAGGCGGGGCAGGAGGCGCTGGCGGTGGCCGCGCTCTCGGTGCTCGTGGGCACCTCCCATGCGGTGGAGCCGGTCGCGGACCTCGATGGGCTGGCGGGGATGGTGGACCTTGCCGCCATCTCCCGCGCGCCCGCCCGGTTCGATCCGGCGGACCTCGACGCGCTCACCGCCCGCACCCTCCACCTGATGCCCTTCTCCGCCGCCGCCGCGCGGCTTGAGGCCGCGGGCATCGGCGGCGGGGAGGCCTTCTGGCTGGCGGTGCGGGCGAACCTCTCCCTGTTCGAGGATGCGCGGGGCTGGTGGGAAATCGTCGCCACGCCGCAGGCGGGCGTCATCGCCGATGCGGATCGCGCCTTCCTCACTGAGGCCGCCGGCCTGCTCCCGGCCGAGCCGTGGGATGGCGCCACCTGGAAGTTGTGGACGGGCGCGGTGAAGGCGGCCACCGAGCGCACCGGCCGCAAGCTCTTCCACCCCCTGCGCCTTGCGCTGACGGGCCGGGAGACGGGACCGGAACTCGCCGCTTTGCTGCCGCTGATGGGCCGCGCGCGGGCTGAGCCACGGCTGAGGGGCGAGGTGGGGTAGAAAGCGGCTTAGATGGCCGGGACGGGATGAAAATGCCCGCTCGCTCGCCTCTCCCGCAGTCGCCCTCCGGCTTGACCGGAGGGCCCATCCCGCCGACGTACGAAGCTCCAGGGGCCGGGACGAACGTCGCAATGGGTCCTCCGGTCAAGCCGGAGGACGACGGTGTCGAACCCGTCCCGTCAGGGCCGGGCGCGGCGATTGCTCAGGATTCGGAAGCTCCTCAGTTCAGCGGCACCGTCACGAACTCCTGCTTGCCCTCGCCGTCGGAGATCAGGAACAGGGCGGAGCGCTTGCCGGCCTTGCGCAGGGCGTCGATCTGCTTCTCCACGTCGGCGGGGCTCGCCACCGCTTCCTGGCCCACCTGCACGATGACCTGACCCGTCTTCAGCCCCTTGTCGGAAGCGGGGGACGAGCGGTCCACGTCAGTGATGACCACGCCGGAAATCTCACTCTTGATCTTGAAGCGCTTGCGCAGGTCGTCGCTCATGGCGGAGAGCTCGATGCCGAGCGCCTTCTTCGGCGGCACCTTCTGCGCCTCGGGGGCGGGCTTGGAGGCTTCCGGCTTGTCGTCCTCGGGCATGCGGGCGACCTTGACGCGCAAGGTCTCCTCCTTGCCCTTGCGGATCACCACCACCTCCACCTCGCTGTCGGCCATGGTGTCGGCCACCGTGCGGGTGAGGTCGCGCACTTCCTTGACGTCGCGGCCGTTGAACTTGACGATCACGTCGCCGGCCTTGATGCCGCCCTGGGCGGCCGGGCTGTTCTCCGTCACCACGCCGATGAGCGCGCCGCGCGGCTTGCCGAGGCCGAGGCTCTCGGCGATGTCCTCGGTGACGGGCTGGATGCGCACGCCGATCCAGCCGCGCCGCACTTCCTTGAACTGCTCGATCTGGGCGATCACCGGCTGGGCGGTGGCCGAGGGCACGGCGAAGCCGATGCCGATGGAGCCGCCCGAGGGGGAGATGATGGCGGTGTTGATGCCGATCACCTCGCCATTCATGTTGAACAGCGGGCCGCCGGAATTGCCCCGGTTGATGGCCGCATCGGTCTGGATGAAATTGTCGTAGGGGCCGGAATTGATGTCGCGGTTGCGGGCGGAGACGACGCCCACCGTCAGCGTGCCGCCGAGGCCGAACGGGTTGCCGATGGCCATCACCCAGTCGCCCACGCGCAGCTTCTCGCTGTCACCGAACTTCACCGCCACGAGGGGCTTGGGCGGGTTCACCTTGAGCAAGGCGAGGTCGGTCTTGGTGTCGCGCCCGACCACCTCGGCCTTCAGCTTCGAGCCGTCGTTGAAATTGGCGAAGATCTCGTCGGCATCCGAGATGACGTGGTTGTTGGTGACGATGAAGCCGGACGGATCGATGACGAAGCCGGAGCCGAGCGAGGAGACGCGGCGCGAGCGCTGCTCGCTGCCATCCTCCGGGCGGCGCTTGAAGAATTCGTCGAAGAAATCCTCGTAGGGCGAGCCCGGCGGCAGTTGCGGCGCGGGCACCGAGCGGGAGGGGGCGACGTTCTGCGAGGTGGAGATGTTCACCACCGCGTCCATCACCTTCTCGGCCACGTCCGCCACCGTATCCGGCCCCTTGCCGGGCGCGGCATGGAGCGGCGCGCTGCCGATGCCGGTGAAGGCCACCGCCGCCGCCAGCAGCAGCGCGGGCAGCCGGGACCGGCCGGAGAGGAGACGGGAAGGCACGAACGGTGCAGGCATGGCTGTCCTCGAGATCATCCCCAGAGGCTGCGACGCCAGCGCTCCGGGCGCAAGCCCCGCGATGCTCACGATCCGGCGGGGGAGGGCGCACAGTCAGGGACGATTGCGGCAATCTCACCGCCGGCAGCCTGCGACAGGGCCCGCCATGCCGCCCCTGGTCGTTTCCCGTTCAGTTGCCGGGCGTCCGCGTTCCTCACCTGTCGTCATCCCCCGGCTTGTCCGGGGGATCCACCGCGCCGAGTGAGTGCTCCCGGCAAGCGGGCACACCTGCGGCCCGAAAGTGGATCGCCCGGACGAGCCGGGCGATGACGCGGATGGATGGATTAGAAAACGGGGCCGGAAAGCCCCGCCTTCAGAAGCTGCGCACCAGGAACACCACCAGCACCCCCAGTGCGCCGACGCCGAGGCCGGCGAGGCGCATGGGGGTTTCCGGCGCGTGGAGGACCGCCCGCATGGCCTTGCGCCACGCCCCCGGGAAGGCGGCGAGGCATAGGCCCTCGATGGCCAGCATGAGGCCGAGGGCGGCCAGAAGGTCCTTCATGCCGCCTGCCGGGCCGGTCAGTTGCCGGCCGCGGGCAGAGCGACGGGCGCGCCTGCCGCGGGCACTCCCGTCGGGTTCTGGAAGAAGCGGAAGAAGTTCGAATCCGGCGCCAGCAGCATGCGGGTGTCGGACGACTTCATGCTCGCCTCATAGGCCTGCATGGAGCGGTAGAAGGCGAAGAAGTCCGGGTCGCGCTGGTAGGCATCGGCGAAGATGCGGTTGCGTTCCGCGTCGCCTTCGCCGCGCAGCTGCTCGCCCTTGGATGTCGCCTCCGCCACCACGATGGTGACCTCGCGATCGGCGCGGGCACGCAGACGCTGGGCGGCCTCGTTGCCCTGGGCGCGGATTTCCGCCGCTTCCCGCTGACGCTCGGTCTGCATGCGCTGGAACACCGCCTGGCTGTTGGCTTCCGGCAGGTCGGCGCGGCGGATGCGGACATCCACCACGGTGATGCCGAAGTTGGCCGCCTCGCGGTTCACCTGCTCGTTGATCTGCCGCATCAGCCCTTCGCGCTGGTCGCGCACCACGCTGATGAAGGTGTTCTCGCCGAGCACCCGGCGCAGCGCCGAGTTGAGCACCGTGGAGAGGCGGGAATTGGCGCCCTGCACCGTGCCCACCGACTGGTAGAAGCGCAGCGGGTTGGTGATGCGGTAGCGCGCGAAGGCGTCCACCACGAGGCGCTTCTGGTCCGCCGCGATCACTTCCTGCTGGGGGTTTTCCAGGTCGAGGATGCGGTTGTCGATATAGACCACGCTGTCGATGAACGGCACCTTCCAGTGCAGTCCGGGCGAGGTCACGGGCGCCAGCGGCTCGCCGAGGCGCAGCACCAGCGCCTGCTGGGTCTGGCTGACGATGAAGGCGGACGAATAGACGAGGACGAGGGCGATGACGCCGAGGACGGCGATGACGCCGCCGAAGACCGGATTTCTCATCGGGCGGCTCCCTGGGGCTGCGTGGCCGGCGCCGGGGCGCGGCGGATCGTGTCGGTCAGGGGCAGGACGGGCACGACGCCGCTGCCGCCCTGTCGGGCCGCGGAGGGATCGACCAGCACCTTGTCCACGCTGCCGAGCACACGCTCCATGGTTTCGAGGTACATGCGCTGGCGCGTGACCTCCTTCGCCTTCTGGTACTCGTCATAGACCTTGAGGAAGCGGGCGGCCTGGCCGCGGGCCTCCACCACGGTCCGCTCGCGATAGGCCTGGGCCGCATTCTCGACGCGGGAGGCCTCGCCTCGGGCCTCGGGCAGCACGCGGTTGGCGTAGGTCTGCGCCTCGTTCTGGGCGCGCTCGGCGTCGGCGCGGGCGGCCTGCACGTCGCGGAAGGCGTCGATGACCTGGCTCGGCGGATCGACCTTCTGCATCTGCACCTGGGTGACCTGCACGCCGGCCTTGTAGCCGTTGAGCACCTGCTGCATCAGCTCCTGCACGCCGGTCTCGATGCCCTGGCGGGCACCGGTGAGGATGGGCTGGATGTTGGTGCGGCCGATGACCTCGCGCATGGCGCTCTCGGCCACGGCCTTGATGGTGCCCTCGGGATTCTGCACGTTGAACAGGTATTCCTCGGCGTTGTTGATCACCCAGAACACCGAGAAGTCCACGTCGACGATGTTCTCGTCGCCGGTGAGCATCAGGCTCTCCTCGGCCACGTCGGTGGTCCGGGTGCCGTTGCGGCGGGGGTCCTCGCTCACCCGCATGCCGATGTCGATGCGGTTGACGAACGTCACCTTGGGGGTGAGCACGTTCTCGATGGGATAGGGCCAGTGATAGTTGAGGCCCGGCTGGGTGATGCCGACGAACTTGCCGAAGCGCAGCACCACGCCCTGCTCGTCGGGCAGCACGCGATAGAAGCCGGAGAGGAACCAGCCGGCCACCACGAGCGCGATGACGAGGATGATGCCGTTGGTCCCGAAGGATCCGGGCATGATGGAGCGCAGGCGGTCCTGGCTGCGGCGGATCAGGTCTTCAAGGTCTGGCGGCGTCGGTCCCGATGAAGAGGGTCCCGAACCCCAGGGACCCCGCGGCCCATTACCCCATGGGCCGCCACTCTGATTCTTCCACGACATCCGTCGTCTCCCGTGGGCGGTGCCGCCACCGGCACCCGCGTCGCTGATCCTGCCACCGGCGCGGATGCGGACTGGCCGCACGCTAGCACGCCGCCCGCAGCGGGTCGCCCGAGGCAAACGACTCCGCTGGGGAGCACATCTGCCGGGCAAACCCGTTCGGCGGGAAGGACCTGGACGTGGCACGCCGCGTCAGGCCTGCCCCGCCGGGCCAGGTGGTTATAGGAAACCGCGCACCGCCTTTCAACGCGATGCGCGGTCAGCTCAGTCCGCAGATAAGGTTGACCTCGCGCTTACGCAACGGGAGGGCTGGAGACCTGGAGACGTTCTCCTGCGGCCTGGGCGCGCGCCTGGGTGGCGGCGCCGCGATAATGGTCGAGCACGAACAGGCGGATGGCGGAGGAGAGATTCCCCTGCGAACGGCCGGAATCGATGGTCGCCACGAGATCGGACAGGGTAAGCCGGCGGCCGCTCGCAATCTCCTTCAGAGCCTCCCAGAAGGCATCCTCGAGACTGACGCTGGTCTTGTGCCCGGCAATAACGATGGATCTTTTAACCACGGGGCTTTTCATGTTCATCCCTCTCGGTCAGGGCGTGGCCCTCAAGGTGGCGCTCTTGCCGCGCGTGCTCGTCCGCTTGTTGCTGACGCTCAGCCTTGGTCCGACCGAATCGGATCCGATTCTGGCTGGCTGCCGCATCAGCCGCCTGACGGGCCCGCGCCTTGCGCGCCCGGTGAAGATTGACCACGTCGCCCAACGCTTGCCTCACCTTGCCGTCGGATTCCTCCGCGCCGACGGCAGATGATCTTCTGTACGGCCGGCGTCACGCGTCAGGCCACTTAGCCCGCAGAGGAATTTTACCTCATTGAGCACGGTCAAGATATGGCTAAATTCCAAGGAGGTAACATCCCTCCGCTACCTCTCTGGAACTATTTTAGGGTGGAGGTCCGCCTCCCCCAGCGGGCGTGAGCTGTGCTAAGAGCCGCGCGCCCGCGTCTTAAGGAAAGGCCCGCCATGACCACCCGTACAGAGACCGACACATTCGGTCCCATCGAGGTTGAATCCGACCGCTACTGGGGCGCGCAGGCGCAGCGCTCGCTCGGCAACTTCAAGATCGGCTGGGAGAAGCAGCCGCTGCCGGTGGTGCGCGCCCTCGGCATCGTCAAGCGCGCCGCGGCGGAAGTGAACCGCGACCTCGGCCGCCTCGATCCCAAGCTCGCCGACGCCATCGTCGCCGCCGCCCAGGAAGTGATCGAGGGCAAGCTCGACGCCCACTTCCCGCTGGCCGTCTGGCAGACCGGCTCCGGCACCCAGTCCAACATGAATGCCAACGAGGTGATCTCGAACCGGGCTATCGAGATGCTCGGCGGGGAGATGGGCTCCAAGAAGCCCGTGCATCCCAACGATCACGTCAATATGAGTCAGTCGTCCAACGACACCTACCCCACCGCCATGCACATCGCCTGCGCGGAGGAGATCGTCCACCGCCTGCTGCCGGCGCTGAAGCACCTGCACGGCGCGCTCGCCGCCAAGTCGGCCGAGTGGAAGGACATCATCAAGATCGGCCGCACCCACACCCAGGATGCGACGCCCCTGACGCTGGGCCAGGAATTCTCCGGCTACACCCAGCAGGTCGAGAACGGCATCAAGCGCATCGAGATGACCCTGCCGGCCCTCATGGAGCTGGCCCAGGGCGGCACCGCCGTGGGCACCGGCCTCAACGCCCCGGTCGGCTTCGCCGAGAAGGTGGCGGCGCAGATCGCCGGCATCACCGGCCTGCCCTTCACCTCGGCGCCCAACAAGTTCGAGGCGCTCGCCGCCCACGACGCCATGGTGTTCTCGCACAGCGCCATCAACACGGTGGCGGCCTCCCTGTTCAAGATCGCCAACGACATCCGCCTGCTCGGCTCCGGCCCGCGCTCCGGCCTCGGCGAGCTGTCGCTGCCGGAGAACGAGCCCGGCTCCTCTATCATGCCGGGCAAGGTGAACCCCACCCAGTGCGAGGCGCTGACCCAGGTCTGCGTGCAGATATTCGGCAACAACGCCGCGCTCACCTTCGCCGGCAGCCAGGGCCATTTCGAGCTCAACGTCTACAATCCGGTGATGGCCTACAACTTCCTCCAGTCGGTGCGCCTGATGGCCGATGCGGCCATCAGCTTCACCGACAATTGCGTGGTGGGCATCGAGGCCCGCGAGGACAACATCAAGGCAGCGCTGGAGCGTTCGCTGATGCTCGTCACCGCGCTCGCCCCGAAGATCGGCTACGACAACGCCGCCAAGATCGCCAAGACCGCGCACAAGAAGGGCACGACCCTGCGCGAGGAGGCCGTGGGCGGCGGCTATGTGACCAACGAGGAATTCGATGAGGTGGTGCGGCCGGAGAAGATGATCTCTCCCGGCTGATCCATCCCCGGTCGTTGAAGCTTGGCGGCGGCACCCGGCACGGGTTGCCGCCGCCTTCGTTTTCGGGCCTGCTCCAGCCGTCGCGCAGGCAGGGCAGGGAATCGAATGGCGGACCTCACCGAGATCGACATCGCGGCGCTCAACCCCACCCAGCTGACGCTGGGCTTGCAGGAGGTGGAGCGGCGGGCCGCGCAGATGCGCAAGCTCTCCCGCCGCGAGCTGAGGACGCTGAAGGAGAGTCGGCCGGTGCCCTACGTCGTGGGGCCGAAGCGCCGGCTCTACATCATCGATCATCACCATCTGTGCCGGGCGCTCCTCGCCGTCGGCGACGAGACCGTGCTGCTGGGCGAGGCGCGGGCCGACTGGTCCAGCCTCGACCTCAAGGCCTTCTGGCATCGCATGGAGACCGAGGGCCTGTGCTGGCCCATCGACGTGGACGGCAACCGCCGTCCCTGCCTGAAGATCCCTGGCCATGTGAGCGAGCTCACCGACAATCCCTGGCGCACGCTCGCCCGCGGCGTGCGCGGGAAGGCCTATGCCAACGAGGACACGCCGTTCCAGGAATTCATGTGGGGCAATTACTACCGCTCCTTCATGACCACGCGGCTGCTGGAAACCGACATCGCGCTGGCCGAGAAGCTGGCGGTGAAGGTGTCGCTGCTGGACGAGGCGCAGGATCTGCCGGGGTATCTGGGCAAGGCGTGAGGATGGGGGCTCCGGATTGTCCCGGAACCTTTCTCGACCTTTGCCGTGTTATAAGCACGCCGCTGCCGGGATACGGCGACAGGGGAGGGGTCACCATGTCCATCGTTCTTCGTGAATTTGCCCGCCTGCGGGCGCCGCTCTTCGCCATGCTGGCCGCGCTGACGCTGGCGGGCTGCGGCATCAATGTGATTCCCACCGAGGAGGAGCGCGCCAAGGCGGCGTGGAGCGAGGTGCTGAACCAGTACCAGCGCCGCTCGGACCTCATTCCTAATCTCGTCGAGACCGTGAAGGGCTACGCCGCTCAGGAGAAGGACGTGCTGACCTCGGTGATCGAGGCCCGCGCAAAGGCCACCTCCATCAAGGTCGATGCCTCCACCGTCACCGATCCGGCGCAGTTCAAGCAGTTCCAGGATGCGCAGGCGGGGCTGTCGTCCGCGCTGGGGCGGCTGATCGCGGTGTCGGAGGCCTATCCGGACCTGAAGTCCAACGCCAACTTCCTCGCCCTGCAGTCGCAGATCGAGGGCACGGAGAACCGCATTGCGGTGGCGCGGCGCGATTATATCGAGGCGGTGCGGGTCTATAACACCGAGCTGAAGACCTTCCCGGGCGCCCTGTGGGCCGCCACCCTCTATCGCGCCTACAAGCCCATGGAGACCTTCACCATCTCCGAGCAGCAGATGCAGGTGCCGAAGGTGAAGTTCAACTGAGCGGGGAGCGACGGCGATGGGCCACCAGATGGGCCGGCCGCGCGCCTTTGCGGTCCACAGACCGGTCGCGGGCTTCGCGCTCGCGCTGGCCGGCCTTCTGGCGCTGTGCCTCGCCGTCGCGCCCGTAGCCGTCGCGCCCGCATGGGCGGAACTGACCTTCCCGCCCCTCACCGGACGGGTGGTGGACGCAGCCCATGTGCTTGATCCCGGCACCCTTGCCGCGCTCGATGCCAAGCTGGCGGCGCAGGAGGCGAAGGCCACCGACCAACTGGTCGTTGCCACCGTCCCTTCGCTGCAGGGCACCTCCATCGAGGATTACGCCAACCGCCTGTTCCGCACCTGGCAGATCGGGCAGGCGAAGAAGAACAACGGCGTGCTCCTCCTCGTCGCCCCCGCGGAGCGCAAGGTGCGCATCGAGGTGGGCTACGGCCTCGAAGGCATCCTCACGGATGCGGTGTCGGCGACCATCATCCGTAACGCCATCGTGCCCGCCTTCAAGTCCGGCGACATGGCGGCCGGCATCGTGAAGGGCACGGACGCCATCCTCGAAATCCTGAACCTCGATCCGGACGAGGCGAAGGCGCGGGCGAAACAGCTGGAATCCTCCGACTGGACCGAGGAGGAGGTGGACAACCTCATCTTCTTCGCGGTGATGGTCATCTTCATGGGCTTCATCATCTGGCGCGTCATGCGCGGCGGCGGGCCGGGCGGCCCTGCGGCCCGCAGGCGGCGCGGCGGCGCGGTGGCTGGCGGTCCGATCTCGTGGGAATGGGGCACCGGCAGCGGCTCCGGCTGGTCCGGCGGTTCCTCCGGCGGGGGCTGGTCGGGCGGCGGCGGCTCCTCCGGTGGCGGCGGCGCGTCTGGGGATTGGTAGGCCCGCCCTTGCGATTTTACCGCGCACCTGCAAACTTCGGTCGCGCCAGTGCAGGGGAGGGGCTCGCGTGAACCAGCAATCCGCCACGACGACCACCACCCAGGATGCGGGCCGCTACGGCCTGCCACAGCACGCGCTGCAGCGCATCGCCGAGGCGGTGACGCTGGCCGAGGGGAAGACATCGGCCGAAATCCGCGTGGTGGTGACGCGGGCGCCGCTGGTGCAGCATCCCTTCTTCTCCATCCTGTGGGCCTCGCTGGCGGCGCTGGTGCTGCCGTGGCTCATCGTTCTCGCCTATCCCATGCCGGCGCTCTCGGCGCTGGCGCTGCAAGCCATGCTGTTCGTCATTCTCGCCGCCGCGCTGCTCATGCCCGGAATGGCGGAGAAGGCTGTGCCCCGCCTCGCGCTCAAGGCGGCGGCCCGCAACGCGGCCATCGAGACCTTCCTGAGCTACGGCATCCCGCAGACCAGGGGCCGCACCGGCATCCTCATCTTCGCCGCCGCGCGCGAGCGCCTGGTGGAGGTGGTGGCGGACGATGCCGCGCACGGCCCGCTGGGCGCCGCCGCGTGGCGCGACATCTGCGATGCGGTGGCCGCCCGCGCCCGGCAGGGGAGCCTCGCCGAAGGGCTGGTCGCCGGCGTCGAGAAAGCCGGCGACCTCCTCGCCGGCCCCCTCCCGCGCAAGCCCGACGACCGCAACGAGATGCCCAATCACGTGGTGGTGCTCTGACGCGGCGCGGCACGCCCTAGCCGAAGGTCGTGCGGCATGGCCGATTGAGGGGCGCGCGAGCGCCTTTCCATCGGCCGCGCCGCAGCATAGATTGCGCGCCCGAGCCTTCGGGGCTCATCCAAGGCAAAGGGCTTCTTCTCATGACCAAACCCGCCGTTCGCGTCGCAGTCACGGGCGCCGCCGGTCAGATTTGCTATTCTCTCCTTTTCCGCATCGCCAACGGCGACCTGTTCGGCAAGGATCAGCCGGTCATCCTCCAGCTTCTCGACCTCCCGCAGGCGCAGGGTGCCGTGAAGGGCGTGGTGATGGAGATCGAGGATTGCGCCTTCCCGAATTTCGCGGGCGTGGTCATCACCGATGATCCCAAGGTCGCCTTCAAGGACATCGACGCCGCGATTCTCGTGGGCGCCCGTCCCCGCTCGAAGGGCATGGAGCGCGCCGACCTCCTCTCCGCCAACGCCGAGATCTTCAAGGTCCAGGGCAAGGCGCTGAACGAGGTGGCCAAGCGCGACGTGAAGGTGCTGGTGGTCGGCAACCCGGCCAACACCAACGCCTACATCACCGCCAAGAGCGCCCCGGACCTGCCGGCCCGCAACATCACCGCCATGCTCCGCCTCGACCACAACCGCGCGCTGTCGCAGTTCGCGGCCAAGGCCGGCGTCGAGAGCAAGGACATCGAGAAGGTGGCGGTGTGGGGCAACCACTCCCCGACCATGTATGCCGACTACCGCTTCGCCACCGTGAAGGGCAAGCCGCTGCCGGAGCTCATCAACGACGAGACCTGGTATCGCGAGACCCTGCTGCCGACCGTCGGCAAGCGCGGCGCCGCCATCATCGAGGCCCGTGGCCTGTCGTCCGCGGCCTCCGCGGCCAATGCCGCCATCGACCACATGCATGACTGGATCCACGGCACCGCCGGCAAGTGGGTCTCCATGGGCGTGGCCTCCGATGGCTCCTACGGCGTGCCCGAGGGCATCGTTTTCGGCATGCCCGCCATCTGCACCGCGGGCGAGTATGAAGTGGTCCAGGGCCTGCCCATGGACGACTTCTCCAAGACCCAGTTCGACAAGACCCTCAAGGAGCTGCTGGAAGAGCGCGACGGCGTCGCCGCCCTCCTGGCCTGATTCCTTTCAGATCGCCCCCTCCCGCACCGCGGGCGGGGGCATTTGTTAAAAAAACATGAATTGCCGGCAGGGTGGCGGCGATTTATGACGGCGGTCACGGCTTCGTAAGCCTCAAAGCCGCGTAATTACGGGAAAGTCGGCGCGTTCCTTATTGACGTTCGGCGACTCTCCGGTTAGAAGCAGCCCACTTTCGCGGCAGGCGGTCGGCGTCTGAGTGATTGTTCCCTTCGAAATCAGCGCTTCCAAGTGCTTGAAGGGCCAATCTTGAAGCCGAAACGCTGCCAGGAACAGCACTGCGATAACTTCAGGTGCATGATCGCGGCGCCGGCCGGGAAAAAAAGCCCCGGTATAGCGCGTTGTGATCCTCTGTCGCGAGAAAGGCGTGTCTGCCCCCTTTTGGGCGGTGGACGGCGCCTTTCGTGTTCGTTGGTGCGAAGGGAATTCAGGCCCTTTCGGGGCCAGTCGTGGCGATCCTTCAAATGGGTCGTCGAAATGAAGGAATGCGGCCGAGGCCGCAGATCAGGACGAGGCGAAGGCGTACATGCCGACGATCAACCAGCTGATCCGTAAGCCGCGCGAAGCGCAGAAGGCGCGCGACAAGGCGCCGGCGCTCCAGGCGAGCCCGCAGAAGCGCGGTGTTTGCACGCGCGTTTACACGACGACCCCGAAGAAGCCGAACTCGGCTCTTCGTAAGGTCGCCAAGGTGCGGCTCACCAACAGCTACGAAGTGATCGGCTACATCCCCGGTGAAGGTCACAACCTTCAGGAGCACTCCGTGGTGATGATCCGTGGCGGCCGCGTGAAGGATCTTCCCGGCGTGCGCTACCACATCCTGCGTGGCGTGCTGGATACCCAGGGCGTGAAGAACCGCAAGCAGCGCCGTTCGAAGTACGGCGCGAAGCGGCCGAAGTGATAGTGAGGATCTGAACGATGTCCCGTCGTCACAAGGCCGAGCGCCGCGAAGTCATCCCGGACGCCAAGTATGGCTCCACCACCCTGTCGCGCTTCATGAATTCCGTCATGCGCGACGGCAAGAAGTCGGTCGCCGAAGGCATTGTCTACGGCGCTCTCGACGTGGTTGAGGCCAAGGCGAAGCACGATCCGGTCGAGGTCTTCATCCAGGCGCTCGAGAACGTTGCTCCCGCGGTGGAGGTTCGCTCCCGCCGCGTCGGTGGCGCGACCTACCAGGTTCCGGTCGAGGTGCGCACCGAGCGTCGCCAGACTCTCGCGATCCGCTGGCTCATCGCCTCGGCCCGCGCCCGCAACGAGAAGACCATGGTGGAGCGTCTCTCCGCCGAGCTGCTCGATGCTGCCAACAATCGCGGCTCCGCCGTGAAGAAGCGCGAAGACACGCACCGGATGGCCGAAGCCAACCGCGCGTTCTCGCATTACCGCTGGTGATCGGAGAGGACTGAGCGATGCCCCGTACTCACGCGATCGAGGACTACCGCAACTTCGGCATCATGGCCCACATTGATGCCGGCAAGACCACGACCACCGAGCGGATCCTCTATTACACCGGCAAGAGCCACAAGATCGGCGAAGTCCATGATGGCGCTGCCACCATGGATTGGATGACCCAGGAGCAGGAACGCGGCATCACCATCACGTCTGCCGCGACGACCGCCATCTGGCAGGGCAAGCGCCTGAACATCATCGACACCCCCGGGCACGTGGACTTCACCATCGAGGTGGAGCGTTCGCTCCGCGTGCTCGACGGCGCCGTGTGCGTGCTGGACGGCAACCAGGGCGTCGAGCCGCAGACCGAGACCGTGTGGCGCCAGGCGGACAAGTACAACGTGCCGCGCGTCGTGTTCGTCAACAAGATGGACAAGATCGGCGCCGACTTCTACCGCTGCGTCGAGATGATCGTGGACCGAGTCGCCGGCAACCCGGTGTGCTGCCAGCTCCCGATCGGTTCCGAGAGCAACTTCAAGGGCATCATCGACCTCGTCCGCATGAAGGCGGTCGTGTGGGAAGATGAAGCCCTCGGCGCGAAGTACCATGACGAGGAGATCCCCGCGGATCTCGCCGACAAGGCCGCCGAATACCGCAACAAGCTGGTGGAAGCCGCCGTCGAACTCGACGACGACGCCATGGCTGCCTATCTCGACGGCACCGAGCCGGACGAGGCGACCCTCAAGCGCCTGATCCGCCTCGCCGTCATCGGCCGCAAGTTCAACCCCGTGTTCTGCGGCTCGGCCTTCAAGAACAAGGGCGTGCAGCCCCTGCTCGACGCGGTGGTGGACTATCTGCCGTCGCCGATCGATCGCGGTGCGATCAAGGGCATCGACTTCAAGACCGAGGAAGACACCGTGCGTCTTCCCTCGGACGACGAGCCGACCTCCGTCCTCGCGTTCAAGATCATGGACGACCCGTTCGTCGGCACCATCACCTTCTGCCGCGTCTACGCCGGCAAGATGGAAACCGGCATGGGCCTGCTCAACTCCACCCGCGACAAGCGTGAGCGCGTCGGCCGGATGCTGCTGATGCACGCCAACAACCGGGAAGACATCAAGGAAGCCTATGCGGGCGACATCGTCGCCCTCGCCGGCCTCAAGGATGTGCGCACGGGTGATACCCTCTGCGATCCGGCCAAGGCCGTGATCCTGGAGAAGATGGAATTCCCCGAGCCGGTCATCGAGATTGCGATCGAGCCGAAGTCCAAGGCCGACCAGGAGAAGCTGGGCATCGCCCTGTCGAAGCTGGCTGCCGAGGATCCGTCCTTCCGCGTGTCGACCGACTTCGAGAGCGGCCAGACCATCCTCAAGGGGATGGGTGAACTGCACCTCGACATCAAGGTCGACATCCTGAAGCGCACCTACAAGGTGGACGCCAACATCGGCGCTCCGCAGGTCGCCTATCGTGAGACCCTCACGAAGAAGACCGAGGTGGACTACACCCACAAGAAGCAAACCGGTGGTACCGGCCAGTTCGCGCGGGTGAAGTTCACGGTGGAGCCGAACGAGGCCGGCAAGGGCTTCGCCTTCGAGAGCGCCATCGTCGGTGGCGCGGTGCCGAAGGAGTACATCCCAGGCGTCCAGAAGGGCCTCGAGAGCGTGCTTGGCGCCGGCGTGCTGGCGGGCTTCCCGGTGGTGGACGTCAAGGTGACGCTCACCGACGGCGCGTTCCACGAAGTGGACTCGTCGGCTCTGGCGTTCGAGATCGCGTCCCGCGCGGCGTTCCGTGAGGCCCTGCAGAAGGGCACCTCGGTGCTGCTGGAGCCGATCATGAAGGTCGAGGTGGTGACCCCGGAAGACTACACCGGCTCGGTCATCGGGGACCTGAACTCCCGTCGTGGCCAGATCCAGGGCCAGGACATGCGTGGCAATGCGAACGTCATCAACGCGATGGTGCCGCTGGCCAACATGTTCGGCTACGTGAACACCCTGCGATCCTTCAGCCAGGGCCGTGCCACCTTCACCATGCAGTTCGACCACTACGAGCAGGTGCCGTCGAACGTCGCTCAGGAGGTCCAGGCCAAATACGCTTGAGCGTAGAGGCCTGAACCCCACCTCACCCTTTCGGATCCCGCCAGCGAGACCCAACGGAGAGTCCCATGGCCAAAGAGAAGTTCAACCGCTCGAAGCCGCACTGCAACATCGGCACGATCGGTCACGTTGATCACGGCAAGACGTCGCTGACGGCAGCGATCACGAAGATCCTTGCGGAGTCCGGCGGCGCGACGTTCACGGCGTACGACCAGATCGACAAGGCGCCGGAAGAGAAGGCGCGCGGCATCACGATCTCGACGGCGCACGTCGAGTACGAGACGGCGAACCGCCACTATGCGCACGTCGACTGCCCCGGGCACGCCGACTATGTGAAGAACATGATCACCGGCGCGGCGCAGATGGACGGTGCGATCCTGGTGGTTTCGGCCGCCGACGGCCCGATGCCGCAGACCCGCGAGCATATCCTGCTCGCCCGTCAGGTCGGCGTTCCGGCGCTGGTGGTGTTCCTGAACAAGTGCGACATGGTCGACGATCCGGAGCTCCTGGAGCTCGTGGAGATGGAGGTGCGCGAGCTCCTCTCGAAGTACGACTTCCCCGGCGACGACATCCCGATCATCCGTGGCTCGGCGCTGGTTGCGCTGGAGAACGGCGATCCGGAGCTGGGCAAGAACGCGGTGCTGAAGCTGATGGAGGCGGTCGACGCCTACATCCCGCAGCCCGAGCGTCCCATCGACCTGCCGTTCCTGATGCCGATCGAGGACGTGTTCTCGATCTCCGGCCGCGGCACCGTGGTGACCGGCCGTGTCGAGCGCGGCATCATCAAGGTCGGCGAGGAAGTCGAGATCGTCGGCATCCGCCCGACCGTGAAGACGACCGTGACCGGCGTCGAGATGTTCCGCAAGCTGCTCGACCAGGGCCAGGCCGGCGACAACGTCGGCATCCTGCTGCGCGGCACCAAGCGCGAGGACGTGGAGCGTGGCCAGGTGGTGTGCAAGCCGGGTTCGGTGAAGCCGCACACCAAGTTCAAAGCCGAAGCCTACATCCTGACGAAGGAAGAGGGTGGTCGTCACACCCCCTTCTTCACCAACTACCGCCCGCAGTTCTACTTCCGCACGACGGACGTGACCGGCGTGTGCACGCTGCCCGAAGGCACCGAGATGGTGATGCCGGGCGACAACGTGTCGATGGACGTGCACCTGATCGTTCCGATCGCCATGGAGGAGAAGCTGCGCTTCGCCATCCGTGAAGGCGGCCGCACCGTCGGCGCCGGCGTCGTCGCTGCCATCATCGAGTGATCAACAAGAACGAAACGCGCTGCGCACCGGCGTGCGCGTTTCCTCTTCCTGGAGCCAATTGAGCCATGAACGGCCAGAACATTCGAATTCGCCTGAAGGCGTTCGATCACCGCATCCTCGATGCGTCGACGCGCGAGATCGTCGCCACGGCCAAGCGCACGGGCGCGCAGGTGCGCGGCCCGATCCCGCTGCCCACGCGGATCGAGAAGTTCACCGTCAACCGTTCGCCTCACATCGACAAGAAGTCGCGTGAGCAGTTCGAGATGCGCACCCACAAGCGCCTGCTCGATATCGTCGATCCGACGCCCCAGACGGTGGACGCGCTGATGAAGCTCGACCTCGCCGCCGGCGTTGACGTCGAAATCAAGCTCTGACGTGGTGCGAGGAGACACGACCATGCGGTCAGGCGTCATCGCACAGAAGGTCGGCATGACCCGCATCTTCACCGATGCTGGCGAGCACGTGCCGGTCACTGTGCTGAAGGTTGAGAGCTGCCAGGTGGTTGCCCACCGCACGCTCGACAAGAATGGCTACGTTGCGGTCCAGCTTGGTGCTGGCCGTCGCAAGCCCAAGAACGTGACCCGCGCCGAGCGCGGCCACTTCGCCGTGGCTCAGGTCGAGCCCAAGCGGAAGATGGCCGAGTTCCGCGTGCCGGAAGACGGGCTCATCCCCGTCGGTGCCGAGATCACCGCTGACCACTTCGTCGTGGGCCAGTATGTGGACGTCACCGGCACCACCATCGGCAAGGGTTTCGCCGGCGGCATGAAGCGCCACAACTTCGGTGGTCTTCGCGCGACGCACGGCGTCTCCATCTCGCATCGTTCGATCGGTTCGACCGGCGGCCGTCAGGACCCCGGCAAGACCTTCAAGAACAAGAAGATGCCCGGCCACATGGGTGACGTCACCGTCACCACCCAGAACCTGAAGGTCGTGATGACCGACGTCGAGCGCGGCCTCATCGCAGTCGAAGGCGCCGTTCCCGGCCACGCGGGTGGCTGGATCACCGTTCGCGACGCCGTGAAGAAGAGGTTGCCCGCCGAGGCCCCCAAGCCCGGCGCGTTCAAGCTCGGCAACGGTTCGGACGCGGCCCCCGCCGCCGAAGCCGCCAATGAGGAGGGCGCGTGATGGAACTCACCGTCAAGACGCTCGACGGCTCCGAAGCCGGCTCCGTGACCCTGTCGGACGCGATCTTCGGCCTCGAGCCGCGCGCCGACATCCTGCACCGTTGTGTCACCTGGCAGCTCTCGCGCCGCCAGGCCGGCACGCACCGCACCAAGGGCCGTTCGGAAATCAACCGCACGTCCAAGAAGCTGTACAAGCAGAAGGGGACCGGCAACGCCCGTCACGGCGCCGCGTCCGCTCCGCAGTTCCGCGGCGGCGGTCGTGCCTTCGGCCCGGTGGTGCGCTCGCACGCCATCGACCTGCCGAAGAAGGTCCGTGCCCTCGCGCTGAAGCATGCGCTCTCGTCGAAGGCGAAGGCCGAGCAGATCATCGTGCTCGACACCGCCAACCTCGCCGATCCCAAGACCAAGGCGCTCAAGGAGCGGCTTGAGAAGCTCGGCATCTCGTCCGTGCTGTTCGTGGACGGCGCCCAGGTGGAGCAGAATATCGCGCTCGCGGCGCGCAACCTGCCCTACGTGGACGTGCTGCCCATCCAGGGCATCAACGTCTATGACATCCTGCGCCGCGACACCCTGGTCCTGACCAAGGCCGCCGTGGATGCGCTGGAGGCGCGCTTCAAATGAGCTCGCGCAATATCGAACCGCGTCATTACGACGTGATCGTCTCGCCCGTCATCACCGAGAAGGCGACGACCGCGAGCGAGCAGAACAAGGTTGTCTTCAACGTCGCGAAGACTGCCACCAAGCCTTCCATCAAGGAGGCCGTGGAGAAGCTTTTCGACGTGAAGGTGAAGAGCGTGAATACGCTGGTCCGCAAGGGCAAGACGAAGATCTTCAAGGGCCGCAAGGGCGTCCAGAGCGACGTCAAGAAGGCGGTCGTGACCCTCGAAGAGGGCCAGAAGATCGACATCACCACGGGCCTCTGAGAGCCGAGGGGAACGGAATAAGACCATGGCGCTGAAGCATTTCAAGCCGGTCACGCCGAGCCTTCGCCAGCTCGTGATCGTGGACCGCTCCGGCCTCTACAAGGGCAAGCCGGTCAAGACCCTGACCGAGGGCAAGAGTTCCTCGGGCGGACGCAACAACAATGGCCGCATCACCGTCCGCTTCCGCGGCGGCGGCCACAAGCAGACCTATCGTCTGGTCGACTTCAAGCGCCTCAAGCGCGGGATGCCGGCGACGGTGGAGCGGCTGGAATACGATCCGAACCGCACCTCGTTCATCGCCCTCCTCAAGTACGAGGACGGTGAGCTGGCCTACATCCTGGCGCCGCAGCGCCTGGCGGTAGGCGATCAGGTGATCGCCGGCGAAAGCGTGGACGTGAAGCCCGGCAATGCCGGCCCGCTCTCCTCGCTCCCGGTCGGCACGATCGTGCACAACGTCGAGCTGAAGATCGGCAAGGGTGGCCAGATCGCCCGCTCCGCCGGCACCTACGCGCAGATCGTGGGTCGCGACGAGGGCTACGTGATCGTGCGCCTGAACTCCGGCGAGCAGCGCCTCGTGCACGGTGCGTGCTACGCCACCGTGGGCGCGGTCTCCAACCCGGACCACATGAACATCTCGCTGGGCAAGGCGGGTCGCAGCCGCTGGCTCGGGCGGATGCCGCATAACCGCGGTGTCGTCATGAACCCGGTCGATCACCCGCACGGCGGCGGCGAAGGCCGTACCTCGGGCGGCCGTCATCCGGTCACGCCCTGGGGTATCCCGACCAAGGGCAAGAAGACCCGCAGCAACAAGGCGACGGACAAGTTCATCGTGTCCAGCCGCCACAAGCGCAAGAAGTGAGGGCCTGAGCTATGTCTCGCTCTGTCTGGAAGGGCCCGTTCGTCGACGGCTACATGCTGAAGAAGGCGGAAGCTGCCGCGGGCTCGGGCCGCCGCGATGTGATCAAGATCTGGAGCCGGCGCTCCACCATTCTGCCCCAGTTCGTGGGCTTAACCTTCGGCGTCTACAACGGTCACAAGCACGTGCCCGTGAATGTCACCGAGGACATGATCGGCCAGAAGTTCGGCGAGTTCGCCCCGACGCGGACTTACTACGGGCACGCGGCCGACAAGAAGTCGAAGCGGCGGTGATCGGTCATGGGTAAGCAGGCAAAGCCCCGCGCGCTCGCGGACAACGAAGCCAAGGCGGTGGCGCGCAACCTGCGCGTCTCGCCGCAGAAGCTCAATCTGGTCGCGGGCCTGATCCGCGGCAAGAAGGTGGCGACGGCGCTCGCCGATCTCGAGTTTTCTTCCAAGCGGATCGCCCGCGACGTGAAGAAGTGCCTCGAGAGCGCGATCGCCAACGCCGAGAACAACCACGAGCTGGATGTCGACGATCTCATCGTCGCCGAGGCCCACGTGGGCAAGGGACTGGTCATGAAGCGGTTCTCGCCGCGGGCGCGCGGTCGCGCCTCGCGCATCGAGAAGCCCTTTGCCCACATCACCATCGTGGTGCGGGAAGTCGAGGAGCGGGCCTGATGGGTCAAAAGGTCAATCCGGTCGGGCTCCGGCTCGGCATCAACCGCACGTGGGACAGCCGCTGGTTCGCCAACAAGGGCGAATACGGCAAGCTGCTCCACGAGGACATCAAGATCCGCGAGATGCTGATGAAGCAGCTCAAGCAGGCGGCGGTGTCCAAGGTGGTGATCGAGCGCCCGCACAAGAAGTGCCGCGTGACCATCTACTCGGGTCGTCCGGGCGTGGTCATCGGCAAGAAGGGCGCGGACATCGACAAGCTGCGCAAGAAGGTCTCCGAGATGACCAACTCGGAAGTCTTCATCAACATCGTCGAGATCCGGAAGCCGGAAATCGATGCGCGCCTTGTCGCCGAGTCCATCGCCCAGCAGCTGGAGCGCCGCGTGGCCTTCCGTCGCGCCATGAAGCGCGCCGTGCAGTCCGCCATGCGCCTCGGCGCGGAGGGCATCCGCATCAATTGCTCGGGCCGTCTCGGCGGCGCTGAGATCGCGCGCCTGGAATGGTACCGCGAAGGCCGCGTTCCGCTGCACACCCTGCGTGCGGACGTGGACTACGGCACCGCCACCGCCTTCACCACCTACGGCACCTGCGGTGTCAAGGTGTGGGTGTTCAAGGGCGAGATCCTCGAGCACGACCCCATGGCGCAGGACAAGCGCCAGGCCGAACAGGAAGCTGGTCCGTCGTCGCGTCCCCAGCGTCGCGAGCGCGGTGACCGCGATCGTGGCGACCGCGGCGACCGCGGCTCCCGGGCTTGACGGCCGGCTAGAGAGAAGGCGATCAAGCCATGCTGCAACCCAAGCGCACCAAGTTCCGCAAGCAGTTCAAGGGACGCATTCACGGCGTTGCCAAGGGCGGCACGGAATTGAACTTCGGCGAGTTCGGCCTCAAGGCCGTCGAGCCGGAGCGCGTGACTGCCCGCCAGATCGAGGCGGCCCGCCGCGCGCTCACCCGCCACATGAAGCGCGCCGGACGCGTCTGGATCCGGGTGTTCCCCGACGTCCCGGTGTCGGCCAAGCCCACGGAAGTCCGTATGGGCAAGGGCAAGGGCGCGCCCGAGTATTGGGCGGCCCGCGTCAAGCCGGGCCGTATCATGTTCGAGATCGATGGGGTAAGCGTCGAACTCGCTCGCGAGGCGCTGACCCTCGCGGCGGCCAAGCTGCCCATCAAGACGCGCTTCATCCAGCGCATCGCCGAGTGAGGAGAGGCTCATGAAAGCCGAGGACGTTCGGGCCCTCAGCCCCGATCAGCTCGCTGATGAGCTGCTGAAGCTGAAGAAGGAGCAGTTCAACCTGCGCTTCCAGAAGGCGACAGGCCAGCTCGAGAATACCGCGCGGTCCAAGCAGATCCGCCGCGACATCGCGCGGATCAAGACCGTGCAGACCGACAAGCGCACCGGTTCGCCGGTGCAGAAGGCGAAGTGAGGAAGCGATGCCGAAGCGCGTGCTCCAGGGCGTCGTGGTGAGCGACAAGACTGACAAGACCGTGGTGGTCCGGGTGGAGCGCCGCTTCACCCACCCGCTGCTCAAGAAGACCGTGCGCCGGTCCAAGAAGTATCATGCCCACGATGAGGCCAATAACTGGCACGTGGGCGATACGGTGTGGATCGAGGAGCACCGTCCGATCTCGAAGCTGAAGAACTGGATCGTGATCCAGGGCGAAAAGCGCGCCGAGGTCTGATAAGAGAGTTTCCCGTCCGGATGGATCGTCCGGCCGGGAGGGCTCCGGTGCCGGGTCCGTCGATCGTCCCAAGGGGGGATCGAGTGGAGACCGCACCGCGGCAACACCGTGTTCCGATGAGCGGGCACGGCGAACAAGGGTTGAGGCAATGCCGGTCATCCGGCGGCGCTGGATGACGAGAACAGGTGCGTCATGATCCAGATGCAGACCAATCTCGACGTGGCGGACAATTCCGGCGCCCGTCGCGTCATGTGCATCAAGGTACTTGGCGGCTCGAAGCGGAAGTATGCCCACGTCGGCGACATCATCGTGGTGTCCGTCAAGGAGGCGATCCCGCGCGGCCGCGTGAAGAAGGGCGACGTGATGAAGGCCGTGGTGGTTCGCACCGCCAAGGACATCCGTCGCGTGGACGGCTCGGTCATCCGCTTCGACAAGAACGCGGCCGTGCTGATCAACAACAACAAGGAGCCGGTGGGCACCCGCATCTTCGGACCGGTTCCGCGCGAGCTGCGCTCCAAGAACCACATGAAGATCATCTCGCTGGCGCCGGAGGTGCTGTGATGGCCGCGAAGATCAAGAAGGGCGACAAGGTCGTCGTCCTCGCCGGCCGCGACAAAGGCCGCACCGGCGAGGTCATTCAGGTGATGCCGAAGGACGAGAAGGCTCTCGTGCGCGGCGTCAATATCGTGAAGCGTCACCAGCGCCAGTCGGCGAACCAGGAAGGCGGGATCATCTCCAAGGAGGCTCCCATCCACCTGTCGAACGTCGCCATTGCCGACCCCAAGGACGGCCAGCCGACCCGCGTCGGCTTCGAAGTGCTGGAAGACGGACGCAAGGTCCGCGTGGCCAAGCGTTCCGGGGAGAGGATCGATGGCTGAGGCGACCTACAACGCGCGGCTGCGCACCTTCTATGACGAGGTGGTGCGGCCGAAGATGATCGAGCAGTTCGGCTACAAGAACCCCATGGAAGTGCCGGTCATCGAGAAGATCGTCATCAACATGGGCGTTGGTGAAGCCACCGCCGACACCAAGAAGGTGACGACCGCCGCCGCGGACCTCGCCCAGATCGCCGGCCAGAAGCCGGTCATCACCCGGGCTCGCAAGGCGATCTCGAACTTCAAGCTGCGCGAGAACCAGCCGGTCGGCGCGAAGGTCACCCTTCGCAAGGCGCGCATGTACGAGTTCATGGACCGCCTTGTGACCGTGGCTCTTCCCCGCGTCCGAGATTTCCGCGGCCTGAACCCGAAGAGCTTCGACGGCCGTGGCAACTATGCCATGGGCATGAAGGAGCACATCGTGTTCCCCGAGATCAACTACGACCGCGTCGAGCAGATCTGGGGCATGGACATCATCGTGTGCACCACGGCGAAGACCGACGACGAAGCCCGCGCGCTTCTGAAGGCCTTCAACTTCCCATTCCGCCAGTGAGCGGGTATGAGGGGCGCTTCGCTCGAAGCGCCTCTTCGGTTCCGGCTTATGGCCGGGGCCGGACGACGAGACGAGTGAGGATTTGATTTTCCGGCCGTGAGTGGCTCAGGACGAGCTGCTCAGACGCGGAGAACAGGAGCTTAAGATGGCGAAGAAAAGCGCGATCGAGACGAACGAGCGCCGCCGCAAGCTGGCCACCGGCCAGGCGGCGAAGCGCGCGCGTCTGAAGGCGATCGTGAATGACAAGACCCTGCCGATCGAGGAGCGCTTCCAGGCGACCCTCAAGCTGGCGGAAATGCCGCGCAACGGCGCGAAGATCCGGATCCGCAACCGCTGCGAGGTGACTGGCCGTCCGCGTGCCTTCTACCGCAAGCTCAAGATGAGCCGTATCGCGCTGCGCGAGCTGGGTAACCAGGGCATGGTTCCTGGCCTCGTGAAGTCGAGCTGGTGAGGAGGGAACGATGGCTGTAACTGATCCCATCGGCGATCTGATCACCCGCATCCGCAACGCCCAGATGCGCCGCAAGGACAAGACCTCGACCCCCGGCTCGCGTCTGCGTGCCTCGGTCCTCGATGTCCTGCGCGACGAGGGCTACATCCGCGGCTACACCTCGACCGACCACGGCAACGGCCGGACCGAGTTCGAGATCGAGCTGAAGTATTTCGACGGAACGCCGGTGATCCGCGAGATCTCCCGCGTGTCGAAGCCCGGCCGTCGCGTCTATGCGGCGGTCAAGAACCTTCCCCGCGTCGCCAACGGTCTCGGCATCGCCGTCGTCTCCACGCCCCAGGGCGTGATGGCCGACCACGAAGCCCGCGACAAGAACGTCGGCGGCGAAGTGCTCTTCACCGTGTTCTGACGACGGAGGACAAGATGTCGAAGATCGGCAAGCTGCCCGTCGCCATTCCGGCCGGCGTCACCGCCAGCCTGGACGGACAGACGGTGAAGGTGAAGGGCCCCAAGGGCGCCCTGGAAGTGATCCTGGTGGAAGAAATCGCCGCCAAGATCGAGGGCTCGGAAATCAAGCTCTCGATGAACGGCGAGACCTCCCGTCACAAGGCCATGTGGGGCATGTCCCGCACGCTGGTCTCCAACCTGGTCGAAGGCGTGACCAAGGGCTTCGAGAAGAAGCTCGAGATCACCGGCGTCGGCTACAAGGCGGCGGTGCAGGGCAAGAATTTGAACCTCTCGCTCGGCTACAGCCACGACGTGATCTACGCGATCCCCGAGGGCATCCAGATCGTCACCCCCAAGCCCACCGAAGTGGTGGTCACGGGCATCGACCGCCAGAAGGTCGGACAGGTGGCGGCGGAGATCCGCGAGTTCCGTGGCCCCGAGCCCTACAAGGGCAAGGGCGTCAAGTATGCCGGCGAATTCATCTTCCGCAAGGAAGGCAAGAAGAAGTGACGGAGGCGAACCATGGCTAAGGATTTGGAGGCGCAGGCGCGCCGCAAGGCCAAGGTGCGCCGTGCGATCCGCGTTGCTGCGAACGGGCGTCCGCGCCTGTCGGTGCACCGGACCTCGCAGCACATCTATGCGCAGGTCATCGACGATGCGAAGGGCGAGACTCTCGCCGCCGCGTCGAGCCTTGAGAAGGACCTGCGCGGGTCGCTGAAGACCGGTGCGGACACCGAGGCCGCCAAGACGATCGGCAAGCTTGTTGCCGAGCGGGCGATGGCCAAGGGCGTGACTGCGGTCGTCTTCGATCGTGGCGCATACATCTATCATGGGCGCGTCAAGGCGCTCGCTGAGGGCGCCCGCGAAGGCGGCCTTCAGTTCTGACGCAAGGACGAGCGAACATGGCCCGTGAACGGGAACAGCGCCACGAGCGCGAGGACCGCGACAATACGTTCGTGGACAAGCTGGTCCACATCAACCGTGTCGCCAAGGTGGTGAAGGGCGGCCGTCGTTTCGGCTTCGCTGCCTTGGTGGTGGTGGGTGACCAGAAGGGCCGCGTCGGCTTCGGCCACGGCAAGGCCCGTGAGGTGCCGGAGGCGATCCGCAAGGCCACCGAGAGCGCCAAGCGCGCTCTCATCCGCGTCCCGCTGCGCGAAGGCCGGACCCTGCACCACGACGTGCATGGTCACCACGGCGCCGGCAAGGTGGTGCTCCGCGCCGCGCCGGCGGGTACCGGCATCATCGCCGGCGGCCCGATGCGCGCGGTGTTCGAAACCCTTGGCATGCACGATGTGGTGGCGAAGTCCTTCGGGTCTTCCAACCCCTACAACATGGTGCGCGCCACCTTCGACGCCCTGAAGAACCAGGACTCGCCGCGCTCCGTCGCTGCGCGTCGCGGCATCAAGGTCTCCCAGCTCCAGTCCCGCCGCCGCGTCGAAGACGCGGAAGCGACCGACTGAGCGGCGCAGGCCGAAGGATAGGATTGCGCCATGAGCGACAAGACCATCACCGTGGAGCAGATCGGCTCGCCGATCCGCCGCCCGTTCGACCAGGAGGCCACTCTCGTCGGTCTCGGGCTGAACAAGCGGCACCGCCGCTCCACTCTCAAGGATACCCCGGCCGTCCGCGGCATGATCGCCAAGGTCGCCCACCTCGTCCGTGTGGTCGAGTGAGGAGCGGGACATGAAGCTCGACGAAATCAGGGACAATCCCGGCGCCCGCAAGAAGCGGATGCGCGTGGGTCGGGGCATCGGCTCCGGCAAGGGCAAGACCGCAGGTCGCGGCGTGAAGGGCCAGAAGGCCCGGACCGGCGTCGCCATCAAGGGCTTCGAGGGCGGCCAGATGCCGCTGCATCGTCGCCTGCCGAAGCGCGGCTTCCACAACATCTTCCGTCTGGACTACAACGAGGTCTCCCTCGCCAAGATCCAGGCTGCGGTCGATGCCGGCCGTCTCGACGCGGGCCAGCCCGTGACCGAGGCCGCCCTCGTCACCGCCGGCGTGCTGCGCCGGGTGAAGGATGGTGTGCGCGTTCTCGGCACCGGTGATCTCTCCGCCAAGGTGACGCTGGAAGTGGCCTACGCCACCAAGTCCGCCGTCGCCGCCGTGGAGAAGGCCGGTGGCTCGGTGAGCATGCTCGCGGCGGCTGTCGAGGCCGAGTGAGCCGAGGCTGATCCGGAACAGGGGACGGCGCGGGGCTTCATGCCGCCGCGCCGAACCCATGTTCGGACCAACCTCTTGCGGATGCCCGGCCCAAGGCCGGGTCTTTGCGTCTCGGGCGGCCGTTCGGGCGCTCGGGTTCAGGTGACGCTCCGGTGCCGCCGAAGGTGTGACGGGCGCGATGGCCCTCTTGGCCTCAAGCGCCCGAGTCGGGATCGCTCCCGCGTGCCCGGGTGGCGCGCCACCGGGCGGAACCGGCTTTCCTGCCGGCCTGCGGCCTTCCGTCGCGCCGGCCCCAGTTTGCCCCAACGCTCCGTTCCGGACTTCCTGTCCTGGACGCGCCCGGGCAGCGGCCCATGGCACTCCCGCCAAGGGTCCAGCGCCTCGGCAAGGGAGCCTGGTACCGGACCGTCGGCGGGGAGCCCTTGTCCCTCCGCCCGGTCCCTCTGCCTTGGCACCCGAGCGTTGCGCCCTCATATAAGGGCCGCCCACCAGGGTGGCGTCCATCGGAGCAAGGCATGGTCTCGGCGGCGGAACAACTCGCGGCGAACCTCAATTTCGGTGCCCTCGGCAAGGCCGAGGAGCTGAAGAAGCGCATTTGGTTCACCCTCGGCGCGCTTCTCGTCTATCGGCTCGGCACCTACATCCCCATGCCCGGCATCAATCCGGACGCGCTGGCGGACGTCTTCAAGAACGCCCAGCAGGGAATCATCGGCCTCTTCAACATGTTCTCGGGCGGCGCCGTGCAGCGCATGGCCATCTTCGCCCTGAACATCATGCCGTACATCTCCGCCTCCATCATCATCCAGCTCCTCACCAGCGTCTCGCCGACGCTGGAGGCGCTGAAGAAGGAAGGCGAGGCGGGCCGCAAGCAGCTCAACCAGTACACCCGTTATCTCACCGTGGTGCTGGCCCTGTTCCAGGCCTACGGCATCGCTGTCGGTCTCGAGGGCTCGGGCAGCGTGGTGGCGGAGCCTGGCTGGTTCTTCCGTATCTCCACGGTCCTGACGCTCACCGGCGGCACCATGTTCCTGATGTGGCTGGGTGAGCAGATCACCTCGCGCGGCATCGGCAACGGCACCTCGCTCATCATCTTCGCCGGCATCGTCGCCGAGCTGCCCGGCGCGTTCGTGCGCACGCTGGAACTCGGCCGCGAGGGCGCCATCTCCACGGTGGTGATTCTCGGCATGCTGGTGATGGCCGTGGTCGTCATCGGCTTCATCGTGTTCATGGAGCGCGCCCAGCGCCGGCTGCTGATCCAGTATCCCAAGCGCCAGGTGGGCAACCGCATCTACGAGGGCCAGTCCTCGCATCTGCCGCTGAAGCTGAACACGTCGGGCGTCATCCCGCCGATCTTCGCCTCCTCGCTGCTGCTCATTCCCACCACCATCGCCAGCTTCATGCAGGGCTCGGGGCCGGAGTGGCTGCAGACCGTCACGACCTACATCGGCCACGGGCGTCCGCTCTACATGGTTCTGTATGTGGCGCTGATCGTGTTCTTCTGCTTCTTCTACACCGCGATCGTGTTCAATCCGGTGGAGACGGCGGACAATCTGAAGAAGCACGGCGGCTTCATTCCCGGCATCCGTCCGGGGGAGCGCACGGCCGAATACATCGACTATGTGCTCACCCGCATCACCGTCGTGGGCGCCGCCTACATTGCGGCGGTTTGCCTCTTCCCCGAACTGCTGATTTCCTACGCCTCTCTTCCGTTCTATTTCGGAGGAACGTCGCTTCTGATCGTGGTCAGCGTGACCATGGACACCGTGTCCCAGATCCAGGGACATCTGTTGGCCCACCAGTACGAAGGACTGGTCAAGAAGGCCAAGCTGCGCGGGGGGAGGAGGAAGTAATATGAGGCTGGTGCTGTTGGGCCCGCCCGGGGCAGGCAAGGGAACTCAGGCACAGCGGCTGGTGGCCCGTCACGGCATTGTCCAGCTTTCCACCGGAGACATGCTGCGCGCGGCGGTTGCCGCGGGTACGCCGGTGGGGCTGAAGGCGAAGGCGGTGATGGATGCTGGCGGGCTGGTCTCCGACGAGATCGTCATCGGCATCATCGCCGAGCGCATCGGCGAGGCGGACGCGAAGAATGGTTTCATCCTCGACGGCTTCCCGCGCACGGTGGCGCAGGCCGAGGCGCTGGACCATTTGCTCACCGAGAAGGGCCTCAAGCTCGACGCGGTGATCGAGCTGGTGGTGGACCAGGAAAAGCTGGTCAATCGCATCCTCAACCGCGCCGCCGAGGCCGCCGCCAAGGGTGAGCCGGTGCGCAAGGATGATGATCCGGTGGTCTTCAAGACCCGCCTGGAAGCCTACAACCGCGACACCGCTGTCGTGGCGCCCTACTACAAGGCGCGCGGCCAGCTGAAGCAGATCGACGGCATGGCGCCCATCGATCAGGTCACCGCCGCCATCGACGGGGTGCTCGCCGAGGCGGTGTGAGGGCAGGGGCCTCCGGCCCTCGTGTCACAGATTGAGTACCCTTCCGTCGGATGGCGGGAGGGTCTTTCTGTTTCGGCCGGGGCTGATGGCGTCGCGTTGCGCTCATTGTGGCGAATCCATCGCGTCGGCGTGAAGCTGCCCGCCTTGACCCATCGCGGAATCTCCGCTATGGGCACTCCCTCGCTTCGGAACAGGTGCCGTTCGGTCCACCCGGAAGGGTCGGACAGGGCGGTAGCTTTGTCGTATCCGGGGCAGCTTTCGTCAATATCCCGCAGGGGCCGGCCTCCACCGGACGCGGGGACAACAACCGGCCGGCGGCCTTCGGGCTCCGGCGCACATGGAGAGCGCAGTGGCTCGTATTGCAGGCGTCAACATCCCGACCAACAAGCGCGTCGTCATCGCGCTCCAGTACATCCACGGCATCGGCCCCAAGAAGGCTGAAGAGATCGTCGAGAAGGTGGGTATTCCCGCCGAGCGTCGCGTGAACCAGCTGACCGATCAGGAAGTGCTGCAGATCCGCGAGACCATCGACCGCGACTACATCGTGGAAGGCGACCTGCGCCGCGAAGTGGCGATGAACATCAAGCGCCTCATGGACCTCGGCTGCTACCGCGGCCTGCGTCATCGTCGCGGCCTGCCCGTGCGCGGCCAGCGCACCCACACCAACGCTCGCACCCGCAAGGGTCCGGCGAAGCCGATCGCCGGCAAGAAGAAGTGATCGGCCGCAAGGCTTGAGAATTGGGGAGGCCGGCCAAGCCGGCCTTTCCCCGTTGACCGGCCCGTTAAGGGCCATCCCGAGCGCCTGGAGTTACGGGCGCGCCTGAAGGATCTGAGAGACAGATGGCTAAAGAAGCAACACGCGTGAAGCGCCGCGAGCGCAAGAACATCGCCTCCGGCGTGGCGCATGTGAACGCCTCGTTCAACAACACCATGATCACCATCACCGACGCCCAGGGCAACACCATCTCCTGGTCCTCGGCCGGCGCCATGGGCTTCAAGGGCTCGCGCAAGTCCACCCCGTACGCCGCGCAGGTCGCGGCCGAGGATGCGGCCCGCAAGGCGGCCGAGCACGGCATGCGCACCCTGGAAGTGGAAGTCTGCGGTCCGGGTTCCGGCCGTGAGTCTGCTCTTCGCGCGCTGCAGGCGGCGGGCTTCCTCGTCACCTCCATCCGCGACGTGACGCCGATCCCGCACAACGGCTGCCGTCCGCGCAAGCGCCGTCGCGTCTGATCCGCTCTTCGTTCCTCCGCGGACCCGGTCCGCGGGGGTCAAGCCCGGTTTCTCCTCCCCCGAGCGGGACGGGCCAGGCTTCTGGTGGACGGCCTCCGGTTGAGGCTCACCACCCCGGCAGCTGCCGTGGCCCGGCGAGAAAGCAAGGTGAAGCAAGTGATTCAGAAGAACTGGCAAGAGCTGATCAAGCCCGAGAAGCTGCAGGTCAATCCGGGCCACGATCCCAAGCGCCTGGCGACCGTCGTCGCCGAGCCGCTGGAGCGTGGCTTCGGCATGACCCTCGGCAACGCCCTGCGCCGCATCCTCCTGTCGTCGCTGCAGGGCGCGGCGGTGACCTCGATCCACATCGACGGCGTGCTGCACGAGTTCTCGTCGATCCCCGGCGTGCGTGAGGACGTGACGGACATCATCCTCAACGTGAAGGATGTGGCCATCAAGATGCAGGGCGATGGCCCGAAGCGTATGGTGGCCAAGAAGACCGGCCCCGGCGTGCTGGTGGCCGGCGACATCCAGACCGTCGGCGACGTGCAGATCCTGAACCCGCATCTGCCGATCTGCACCCTCGACGAGGGTGCGGAGCTGCGCATCGAGTTCACGGTCGACACCGGCAAGGGCTACGTGGCCGCCGACCGCAACCGTCCCGAGGATGCTCCGATCGGCCTGATCCCGATCGACAGCCTCTACTCGCCGGTGCGCAAGGTCTCCTACAAGGTCGAGAACACCCGCGAGGGTCAGATCCTCGACTATGACAAGCTGACGCTCCAGATCGAGACCAACGGCTCGATCACGGCCGAGGACGCGCTGGCCTATGCCGCGCGCATCCTGCAGGACCAGCTGGAGATCTTCGTCAACTTCGAGGAGCCCAAGCGCGAGAGCGAGGCGACCGCGATCCAGACGCTGCCGTTCTCTCCGGCCCTGCTGAAGAAGGTGGACGAGCTCGAGCTCTCCGTCCGTTCGGCCAACTGCCTGAAGAACGACAACATCGTCTATATCGGCGACCTGATCCAGAAGAGCGAGACGGAGATGCTCCGCACGCCGAACTTCGGCCGGAAGTCGCTCAACGAGATCAAGGAGGTGCTCGCCTCCCTCGGCCTGCATCTCGGCATGGAAGTGCCCGGCTGGCCGCCCGAGAACATCGAAGAGCTGGCCAAGCGCTTCGAGGAGCACTACTGATCCGCAATCCGGGGCGGCCCGCTGCCCCGACCCCTTTCGAGCGGCCCGAGCCGCGCAACCAATCGACCGGCTCGTCCGTCGCCATCTTCAGGAGTTCGCCGTCATGCGTCACGGCAAGGTACACCGCAAGTTCAACCGCACCTGGGAGCACCGCAAGGCGATGTTCTCCAACCTCGCGGGCGCCCTCATCACCCACGAGCAGATCGTGACCACCCTGCCCAAGGCGAAGGATCTTCGCCCGGTGGTGGAGAAGCTCGTGACCCTCGCCCGTCGCGGCGACCTGCACGCCCGCCGCCAGGCCATCGCCGAGCTGAAGGACCAGGCCGTGGTCAAGAAGCTGTTCGACGTGCTGGCGCCCCGCTATGCGGCCCGCCCGGGTGGCTATACCCGCATCGTCAAGGCCGGCTTCCGCTATGGCGACAACACCGCCGTCGCGGTGATCGAGTTCGTGGATCGTGACGTGGACGCCAAGGGCGCCGCCGACCACGCCCGCACCGCCGCTGCCGCGGAAGCTGCGTGAGCTTCAGCTGATTTGAGGCTATGAAAAGGGCGGTCCTCGGACCGCCCTTTTTTCGTTCGAGAGAACGTCTTTCGTTGCAGGGATCGGCTGAACCGCGCGAATCGGCCGTGCCTCCCGCCGCAGCGGGAACGGATCTCCCCGACCGGCATTGGGCGCGGAACAGGCTTCAAGGGTGGCGCAATGTTCGCACGTCTCTCACGTCCGGCGGCTGTGGCCGCCTTCGGTCTCCTCCTCGCCACGGGCGCCTTCGCCCAGCCGGCGGCGCAGCAGCGGGTGCCGGCATCGCAGGCGGAGGTAACGCTCACCTTCGCGCCTGTGGTGGCGAAGACGGCGCCGGCGGTGGTGAACGTCTATGCGCTGAAGACGGCGCAGCAGCGCGTCAACCCCATCTTCGATGACCCCTTCTTCCGCCGCTTCTTCGGCATGCCCGGCCCCGGCGGTTCCGGTGGCCCCGGCGACGGTCCCGGACTGCGCGCGCCCGAGCGGGTGCAGCGCTCGCTCGGCTCGGGGGTGATCGTCGATCCCGCGGGGCTGGTGCTCACCAACTACCATGTGATCGAGGGGGCGGACGAAATCCGCATCGCCCTCAACGACCGGCGCGAGTACGAGGCGGAGGTGCTGCTGCGCGACCAGCGCACCGACCTCGCCGTGCTGCGCATCAAGACCGAGGCGAAGGAACGCTTCCCCTTCCTGGAGCTGGGCGATTCGGACGGGCTCGCCGTGGGCGACCTGGTGCTCGCCATCGGCGATCCCTTCGGCGTCGGCCAGACGGTGACGCAGGGCATCGTCTCGGCGCTGGCCCGCACGCAGGTGGGCGTCTCCGACTATCAGTTCTTCATCCAGACCGACGCGGCCATCAACCCCGGCAATTCGGGCGGACCGCTGGTGGATATGGCCGGGCGTGTGGTGGGCATCAATTCCGCGATCTATTCGCGGTCCGGGGGCTCCCACGGCATCGGCTTCGCCATTCCCGCCAACATGGGCCGAGTGGTGGTGGAGCAGGCCAAGAGCGGGTCCAAGTCCGTGCGCCGGCCGTGGCTGGGCGCCCGGCTCCAGCGGGTGACGCCCGACATCGCCGAGAGCCTCGGCCTGCCGCGCCCCACCGGCGTACTGGTGCAGAGCGTGACCGCCGGCAGCCCTGCCGCCAAGGCCGGGCTCAAGACCGGCGACCTCGTGGTGTCGGTGGAAGGGCAGGGGATCGATGATCCCGAATCCCTCAACTACCGCCTCGCCACCCGCCCCATCGGCGGCAAGGCGGCGCTGCTGGTGAACCGCTCCGGCAAGGAGCAGACCCTGGTGGTGGTGCTGGAGGTGGCGCCGGAGACGGTGCCGCGCGAGGAGCTGCTGCTGCGCGGCCGCTCCCCCTTCGCCGGGGCGACCATCGTGAACCTCTCCCCCGCCGTCGCCGAGGAGCTGAAGGTGGACGCCAACGCCACCGGCGTCGTGGTCTATGACGTTCAGGACAATTCCCCCGCCGCTGCGGCGGGCTTCCGCCCCGGCGACGTGATCGTCGAGGTGAACAACGAGAAGGTGGGACGCACCGGCGATCTCGGACAGCTTTCCGCCGTGCCCCAGCGCGGCTGGCGGGTCACGGTCCTGCGCGGCGGGCGCAGCATCACCGCTGTCCTGCGCGGCTGAGGGCTCCGATGGGCGATCTGTTCGAGGCCGCGGGCCTGGGGGAGGGGGTGGCGCGGCCGCTTGCCGACCGGCTGCGCCCGTCGCGCCTCTCGGAGGTGGTGGGGCAGGACCATCTGGTGGGGCCGGATGGCGTGCTCTCGCGCATGCTGGAGACGCGGTCCCTCGGCTCGCTCATCCTGTGGGGGCCGCCGGGCACCGGAAAGACCACCGTGGCGCGCCTGCTCGCCTCGGCGACCGACCTGCACTTCGAGCAGATCTCCGCCATCTTCTCCGGCGTCGCGGACCTCAAGAAGGTGTTCGAGCAGGCTCGCGGCCGCCGTCTCTCCGGCACGGCGACGCTCTTGTTCGTGGACGAGATCCACCGCTTCAACCGCGCCCAGCAGGACAGCTTCCTGCCCGTCATGGAGGACGGCACGGTGACGCTGGTGGGCGCCACCACGGAAAACCCGTCCTTCGAGCTGAATGCGGCGCTTCTCTCCCGCGCGCGGGTGCTGGTGTTCCGCTCCCTCGATGCCGAGGCTGTCGCCAAGCTGCTCGCCCGCGCCGAGGAGGTGGAGGGCCGGGAGCTGCCGCTCACCGAGGAGGCGCGCCTCGCGCTGGTGAACATGGCGGACGGGGACGGCCGCGCCTCCCTGACGCTCGCGGAAGAGGTGTGGCGCGCCGCGCGGCCGGGCGAAGTGTTCGATGTGGCGGGCCTGAGCGAGGTGGTGCAGCGCCGCGCGCCCATCTACGACAAGAGCGAGGACGGCCACTACAATCTCATCTCCGCCCTGCACAAGGCGGTGCGCGGCTCCGACCCGGACGCCGCGCTCTATTATCTCGCGCGCATGCTGGATGCGGGGGAGAGCCCGCTCTTCCTTGCCCGGCGCATCGTGCGCATGGCCATCGAAGACATCGGCAATGCCGACCCGCAGGCCCTCGTGGTGGCCAATGCGGCGAAGGAGGCCTACGACTTCCTCGGCTCCCCCGAGGGCGAGCTGGCGCTGGCGCAGGCGGTCGTCTATGTGGCCACCGCGCCGAAATCCAATGCCGTCTACACCGCCTTCAAGGCCGCCATGCGCGTCGCCAAGGAGGGCGGCTCGCTGGTGCCGCCCAAGGTCATCCTGAACGCGCCAACCAAGCTGATGAAGGCCGAAGGCTACGGCACCGGCTATCGCTACGACCATGACGAGCCGGACGCCTTCTCCGGCCAGAACTATTTCCCCGAGGCGCTGGGCCGCCAGAATTTCTACCGCCCGGTGGAGCGCGGCTTCGAGCGCGAGATCAGGAAGCGCCTGGAGTATTGGGCGCGCCTTCGGGCCGAGCGCGGCGGGAAATAGTGGGGCAAATAGCGTGGGCAAATAGCGTGGGTTTGGGCCTTCGTATATGATCCGCCCACAGGCTGGCACCGACGAAGACCACCATGACCCGGCTGATGCGCGAACTCATCGAGAAGCTCGAAGCCCTGCCCGAGGCGGAGCAGGACGCGCTCGCCCGCGAATTCCTCCATGTGATCGAGGCCGGCGCTGCGGAAGGCGATGTCTACGTCCTCACCCCCGAGCAGGAGGAGGAGGTCCGCCGCGCGCTGGAGGACGGGGAGCCCGTCCTTGAAGAGGAGGAGGCGCGGCGCTTTCTGCGCGGGCTCGGCGCGTGAGCTTTCGTCTGCGCGCGACAGCCCGCAGGCACATCGAGCAGATCGATGCCTATCTGCGCGCGCAGAGCCCCGTGGCAGCGACCGGCGCCGCACGGTATTTCCTGACGACCTTCGAGCGACTCTCCGCTTTCCCCTATTCGGGGCATCCGACCTCGCGGACGGGGGTGCGCGCGACAGCGATTCCCGGCACGCGATATGTCGTGACCTATCGCGTGCTTGAGACGGGAGATGTCGAAATCATCGCCGTCCTCCACACTGCCAGAGACCGAAAGGCCTGACCCTCCCATGGCGTTCTCTTTGCCCCCCGCCCTCATCGTCTTCCTCGGCGCCGGTCTCGGCGGCACCATCCGGCATTTCGTGAACATGGCTGTGCCGCGGCTGCTGGGGACAGGCTTTCCCTTCGCCACCTTCCTCATCAACGTGTCGGGCAGCCTCATCATGGGGCTGATGGCGGGCTATCTCGCGTTCAAGGACGGGGAGGGGTGGACGCAGCCGGTGCGGCTGTTCCTCACCACCGGGGTGCTGGGCGGCTACACCACCTTCTCCACCTTCTCGCTGGATTTCCTCTACCTCGCCGAGCGCGGGGAACTGGGGACGGCTCTCGCCTATGCCCTCGGCTCGGTGCTGCTCGGCTTCGGCGGCGTCTGGGCCGGCATCATGCTGGTGCGCAGCCTGACGTGATCGGGATATTTTCGCCGGAGGTGGCCACGGCGCAGCGAAAGCTCTATTGCTGCGGCATCAAAGGGTTTGCGCGAGGACTAGGTCGAATATGGCTGTCGTGACCAGAACCGTGGCCGAGGACGAGGCGGGCATGCGCCTCGACCGCTGGTTCAAGGTGCATTATCCGGACCTCTCCTTCGGGCACCTGCAGAAGCTGGTGCGCACCGGGCAGGTGCGGGTGGACGGCGGCCGGGTGAAGACCTCTTCCCGCGTCGAGCCCGGCCAGAGCGTGCGCATTCCCCCGCTCGGCATGGAAGAGCCCGAGGCGGCGCCCCCCGCGGCGAAGGGGGCGCGCAGCGAGGCCGGCAAGGACGGCGCCCGCGCGACCGCCGCAGAGCCAGGAGCCAATCCGTCTGCCAATCCGCCGGCAAAGCCCCGCGTGTCGAAAGACCCGGCCGTGCGCAAGCTGGAGGAGGACCGGGCCTTCATCAAATCCATCACCCTGTTCGAGGACAAGGACGTGATGGTGCTGAACAAGCCCTTCGGCCTCGCGGTACAGGGCGGCTCGGGTACCTACCGGCACGTGGACGGGCTTCTGGAGGCGCTGAAGGACAGGGACGGGCAGAAGCCGCGCCTCGTCCACCGCATCGACAAGGACACCTCCGGCTGCCTGCTCATCGCCAAGTCGCGGCTGGCGGCGTCAGTGCTGGCCAAGAGCTTCCGCTCGCGCGAGGCGCGCAAGGTCTATTGGGCCGTGGTGCCCGGCGTGCCTAAGCCCCGGCAGGGGCGCATCTCCACCTATCTTGCCCGCGACGAGGACGAGGAGAAGATGCGCGTCGCCCGCCATGGCGAGGACGAGGCGAGCCACGCCATCACCTATTATGCGGTGGTCGATCAGGCCGCGCAGAAGATGAGCTGGCTGTCGCTGAAGCCGGTCACGGGCCGCACCCACCAGCTGCGCGCCCATCTCGCCCACATCCACCACCCGATCCTCGGCGATCCCAAGTATTTCGACATCGAGAACTGGGAATTGCCCGGCGGCCTGCAGAACCGCCTGCATCTGCTGGCCCGACGGCTCGTCATCCCGCATCCGCGCGGGCAGGGGGTGATCGACGTGTCCGCGCCGCTGCCGCAGCACATGGCGCAGACCTTCGCGGTGCTCGGCTTCGACGCCTCCCAGTACGATCCGATCCTGGAAGCGCCCGAGGGATGAGGCGTGCCGCCCTGGGGTGGCTTGCGGCGGTGGCATTGGCCGTTGCCCCGGCTGCCGTGGGCGGTGCCGAGGCCGAGCGGGACGGCGTGCTCTATCTGTTCCGCGACCTCCAGATCGCCCAGGCGACCGGCTTTCCCGACTACGGGATCAGTGGGGAGGGCGCCGGCGCCACGGCCTCGGGCGGCCGCCTCTACGGGCCGCGGGCGCGGGTGACGCTCACCCTTGATGTTCCGCACGGATATCTGCGCATCGACGACCGGGGCGATGGGGACGGCGCGACGCCTTTCGTCACGGAAGTCGCCGTGTGGTTCGACCGGGAGGGATTCCCGCTGCTCGGCCTCAGCGAGCGCGCGCTGCGCGGCGGCGTGCCGTTCGGAGGGCGGGTGCGCTTCTATTCCCATGCGTCCGGGCGGTGGAATCTGGTCACGGACGCGGTGATGCCGTCGCAGGACCAAAGCCTCTGCCGCACCGGGCCGCAGGAGGTGGACGAAAGTACGGCCGCGTTCGAGGGCCTCGGCCGGGCCATCACCCTGCTGCCGCGTCAGGGCACCGACCTTGCGGTGTGGTGCGTGGCGCCCAGCCCCGTCGCGGGAACCGGCCGGGTGCTCGAATGGGACCGCGCCACCGCCCACTTCACGCAAGGGCAGCTTTTGCCCGGTCCGCCGCCCTGGCCGGATGCGCCCGCGCCGCGCTGAAGCCGGCGTCTTCGACTTTGGTCTGACCCTTGCCGCATTCGGCAATCCGGTAACCGCCTCCGGCTTGAAGTCGCGGCATCTTCCCCTATGGTGCGGGCCAAGGCCTGATGGCCAAAGAAGAAGCACTCCGGAGCCTCTCCGGTCGCGCCCGAGGGAATTGATCTCAATGACAGCCCTTCTCGCCCTCTCGCGGGGGATCGATGCCGTCAACACCCGCATCGGCAAGGCCGCCGCGTGGCTGATTCTCCTCTCCATCCTTGTGTCGGCGCTCAATGCGATCATCCGCAAGCTGTTCGACATGAGCTCCAATTCGTGGCTGGAGCTGCAATGGGTGCTGTTCGCAGCGGTGTTCCTGCTGTGCGCGTCCTGGACCCTCATCGACAACGAGCATATCCGCATCGACATCGTGAATTCCCGGCTGCCCAAGCGCTGGCGCGACGGCATCGACATCTTCGGCCACATCTTCTTCCTGCTGCCGTTCTCGATCCTGTTGCTGTGGACCTCCTGGCCCTTCTTCCTCGCCTCCTATGGAATCAACGAGCAGTCGCTGAACGCCGGCGGCCTGCCCCAGTGGCCGGCGAAGCTGCTGGTGCCGGTGGGCTTCTTCTTCCTGACGCTGCAGGGCTTCTCCGAGCTGATCAAGCGCATCGCCATCTTCACCGGAAAGATGGAGGACCCCCACGAGGGCGCGGGCGGCAGCCATGCGGCGCTGGCGGCCGAGGCCGAGCGCCTGCTGGCGGATGCCGAGCTTCCCGAGGGCGCTTCCATCACCCCGGTCGTCAAGAAGTAGGAGCGCGTTCATGTCCTTCGTCCGCACGCTCCTCAAGCGCCGCCCCGTCGCCGCGCTCGCCGTCGCGTTCCTTGCCACTTTGCTCATCGCGCTGCCCGACGTGGCGATGGCGGCCGAGCCCGGCTTCCGCGGCTGGTTCATCCACAACATGGCGCCGATCATGTTCGGCGCGCTGGTGCTGTTCCTGCTGCTTGGCTACCCGGTCGCCTTCTCGCTGGCGGCCAACGGCCTGATCTTCGGCCTCATCGGCATCGAACTGGGCCTGTTCGAGCCCAAGTTCCTGCAGGCGCTGCCCGAGCGCGTGTACGGCACCATGAACAATGAAGTGCTCCTCGCGGTGCCCTTCTTCACCTTCATGGGCCTCGTGCTGGAACGCTCCGGCATGGCGGAGGACCTGCTCGACACCATCGGGCAGGTGTTCGGCTCCATCCGCGGCGGTCTCGCCTATGCGGTGATCTTCGTCGGCGCGCTGCTCGCGGCGACCACCGGCGTGGTGGCGGCCTCGGTGATCTCCATGGGCCTCATCTCGCTGCCCATCATGCTGCGCTACGGCTACGACCGGCGTGTCGCCTCCGGCGTCATCGCGGCGTCGGGCACGCTGGCGCAGATCATCCCGCCCTCCCTCGTGCTCATCGTCATGGCCGACCAGCTGAACCGCTCGGTGGGCGACATGTACGAGGGCGCGTTCGTGCCCGGCCTGCTGCTCGCCGGCCTCTACGCGCTCTACATCTTCATCGTCTCCTCGATCTTCCCGAGCGCCGCGCCCGGCCTGCCGCTGGAGGCGCAGACCCTGCGCGACCCCGAGCAGAAGACGATGCCGTCGCGCATTCTCGGCGCGCTGGCGGCAGCGGGCTTCGCCTGGCTCATCGCCACGGGCTCGCTGCCGGGCCTTACGGCCGGAGCCATTCCCGGCGTCGCCAACGTGGCGGTGTGGGGCGTCGTGGCGTTCGTGCTGCTCTATTTCGTCATGTCGGGCACGGCGAAGCTGCTGACGCCTTCCCTCTTCATCGCGCTCGCCTTCTCCATCGCCGGCGGCATCGTGCTGATGGAGCGCAGCCATGTGAAGTTCGGCGCGGACTATGTGGTGCTCACCATGTCGGCCACGGTGGGCATCGCCTTCGTGGTGGCGGTCATCAACCGCCTGTTCCGGCTGAAGCTGATGTCCAAGCTCGCCGAGCAGGTGGTGTTCGTGATGGTGCCGCCGCTGGCGCTCATCTTCCTCGTGCTCGGCACCATCTTCATCGGCGTCGCGACGCCGACCGAGGGCGGCGCCATGGGCTCGCTCGGCGCGGTCATCCTCGCCTTCGCCCGCGGCCGGCTGAAGTTCGACCTGCTGCGGCAGGCGACCTATTCCACCGCCAAGCTTTCCGCCTTCGTGCTGTTCATCCTGCTCGGCGCGCGCGTGTTCTCGCTCACCTTCTACGGGGTGGACGGGCACAAGTGGGTGGAGGAGCTGCTGGTGTCGCTGCCCGGCGGGCAGACCGGCTTCCTCATCGCGGTGAACGCGCTGGTGTTCGTGCTAGCCTTCTTCCTCGATTATTTCGAGCTGGCCTTCATCATCATCCCGCTGCTGGGGCCTGCGGCGGACAAGATGGGCATCGACCTCATCTGGTTCGGCGTGATGCTGGCGGTGAACATGCAGACCTCGTTCATGCATCCGCCGTTCGGCTTCGCCCTGTTCTTCCTGCGCTCGGTAGCGGCCAAGGTGCCCTATGTGGACCGGGTGACGGGCAAGATGATGCAGCCTGTGACCACGGGCCAGATCTACTGGGGCGCGGTGCCGTTCGTGTTCATCCAGCTCATCATGGTGGCGCTCATCCTGATCTTCCCGGGCATGGTGACCCACTACAAGAGCGGCGGCATCCAGCTGGACCAGAAGCAGATCCAGCAGCAGTTCGAGAACCTTTCGCCGGGCCTCGATGCCGCGCCGCCGCCGCCCCTCGACCTCGGCTTCGGGAAATAGCGGGCGCCGGCGGGCTGGCCTTGCCCTCCTAAGGGCGCATTCGGAATGGAGATGACGGGGTGGAGGGCTTCAGTTCCTCCGCCCCGTCGTGCATTCGTGGTGACGGGGGAGGCCTTGCGATTCGCGGCGCGCCGCGGGACCCAGGGCCCATCGATCGATCAAGGTGCTGGACCGGCCGGGGCGACCGCCAGCGTGGCGCAGCCAGGCGACCGAAACGGACTCGGCCGAGCGTGCGGAGGTGATTGCGATGAACCCGAGGCCCGACTTCTGTCCCGGCTGCGGGGCGCAGGTCTATCCCGAGGAGGCCCATTGCCCCTTCTGCGGCCGCAAGCTCCATACGAGCTATGTGATGCCCTTCCTCGTGGGCCTGGGCGGCACCGTGGTGGCGCTGATCTCGGGCGGCCTCGTCTGGTGGGTCATGTCGGCCGAGCCGGGCGAGACGCCCGATGCCCAGCCGCAGGTTCAGGCCACGGCTCCCGCTCCCGCGACCCCCGCTCCGCAACAGCCTGCGCCCGTGCAACCGGCACCCGCCCAGCCTCCGGCGCAGGCCGCTGCACCGAGCCCGACCGAGCCGCCCGCGGCCGCGCCGGGACAGGAAGCCTCCCTGCCGTTGCCCACGGTGAACACCCCCGTCGCGGCTCCGGCGGCGGATGCCGCCGCGCGCCGGGCGTTCGCCAAGAGCAAGCAGGACAGCTTCGCCCAGAACGGCCTCGATCTCACGGTGACCGCCGGCGGCAACGACGCGACGCTCCTCACCATCAAGTTCAACTTCCCGGCAAAGGAGGCGGCCGAGCTGATCGTCGGCGGCCCCTTCCCCAAGCAGTGCGAGCAGCGCGGGTTCCGGCAGGTGTTTTTCGTCGATCCGTCCGGCACCACATGGGTTTATGATATCGCCACCCAGCAGATGACGCAGAAATGAGCGCAGCAGGCGACACCGATCCTTCCCCCGCCGCCGGCCTGAAGCTGGTGCTGTTCGATTGCGACGGCACGCTGGTGGACAGCCAGCACCTGATCGTCTCGGCCATGAACGATGTTCACGTCGCCTACGGCGTGCCGGTGCCCGACCGGGAGAAGCTGCTCTCGGTGGTGGGGCTCTCGCTGCCGCAGGCGTTCGCCGTGCTGTCGCAGGGGGATGCGTCCTATCCCATTCAGGCGATGGTCGATGCCTACAAGGTCGCCTTCAACCGCATGCTGAACGCCGATGCCCCCGAGCCCATGTTCGACGGCGCCCGCGAGGTGCTGGAGGGGCTGCGCCAGCGCGAGGACGTGGTGCTCGGCATCGTCACCGGTAAGTCGCGGCGGGGGGTGAACCGCATCCTCGCCGTGCAGGGCATGGAAGGCTGGTTCTCCACCATCCAGACTGCCGACGATGCGCCGTCCAAGCCCCATCCGGCCATGGTGTTCCAGGCCATGGGCGAGGTTGGTGCGCGGCCGGAGGACACGGTGGTGATCGGCGATACCACCTACGACATCTCCATGGCCCTGCAGGCCGGGGCCTCGGCGCTCGGCGTCGCCTGGGGCTATCATGAGACGCCGGCGCTGGAGCGGGCCGGCGCCGACCGCATCGTCCAGCATTTCCGCGAGGTGCCCGACGCCATCGCGGAGCTTCTGGCGAGAGCACGCGCCGATCTGATTGCCTCGCAATCAGATCGGATCACGCGTTCTCGTTCTTAAAGTGAGAGGGCGATTCACCGATCAAGTTGATTCAACTTGATCGGATCGCGCTCTAGCCGCCGCGTCGTGATCTGAGGACAGCTCGAGATGCGTGAGTTCCTGGAAGATGTGGAGAGCGGCGATCTGGGCGATCCCGTCGCCCGCGCCCGCGCCGCCCAGAAGGCGCCTCTGCCCAAGCGCTTCTACAAGGAAGTCAGCGTGGGCGAGGGGGAGGGCGGTTTCACCATCCTCCTCGACGGCCGCCCGGTGCGCACCCCCGCGCGCGTCCTCCTCAAGGCGCCGACCCGCGCGCTGGCGGAAGCCATGGCGGCCGAATGGGCGGCCCAGCAGACCGAGATCGACCCTTTCAGCATGCCGCTGACCCGGCTCGTCAACGTCGCCCTCGACCGGGTGACGCCGGAGGCGCAGGCGGTGGCGGACGAGGTGGTGAACTACGCTGGCACCGACATGCTCTTCTATCGCGCCGACGGCCCGCAGAAGCTGCTGGACCGGCAGGCGAAGCACTGGGATGCCGTGCTGGACTGGATGGGCGCCACCCACGGCGCGCGCTTTTTCCTCGCTGAGGGCATCACCCATGTAAAGCAGCCGGAGGAGGCGCTGGCGAAGGTGCGGGCGCTGGTGCCGGCCGATCCGCTGCGCCTCGCGGCCGTGCATTCCATCACCACGCTCACCGGCTCCGCCCTCCTCGCCCTTGCGGTGGCCGAGGGCGCGCTCTCCGCCGACGCGGCGTGGACGGCGGCCCATGTGGACGAGGATTTCAACCGCGAGCAATGGGGCGAGGACGAACTCGCCACCGCCCGCCGCGCCGCCCGCCGCACCGAGATGGACGCGGCGGCACAGGTGCTGGCGCTCGGCTGAGCCGCCTTTCAAGCCCGCGCGGCGCCTGAGCGAAGCAATGTGACAAGCCCGCGCGGCGCCTGAGTGGGGAGGGGGGAATGGACGAGGACGCGATTGCCGATCTCTTCGCTGCCTTCGGCCCGGTGGCCATCAGGCGCATGTTCGGCGGGGCCGGGCTCTATGCGGACGGGCTGATGTTCGCCTTGTGGGCGGGCGAGACCTTTTACCTCAAGGCCGATGCGGCACTCGCCGAGGATCTGAAGGTGCGGGGCTCGGTCCCCTTCAGCTACGAGGCCAAGGGCGTCGTGCGCACCATGGGCGGCTACTGGTCCGTGCCCGAGGCGGCACTCGACGATGCCGACGACCTCGCCGCCCTCGCCCGCCGTGCCCTCTTCGTGGCGCACGCGGCCAGTGAGGCCAAAGCTAAAGCCCGGCCGGCAGGCGGAGCGCCTGCGAAAATGCCGAAGCCGGCAGGCGGAGCGGGCGGGAAGACGCCCGCCGCCAAAAAGAAAAGCGCGCCGGCCCAAGGCTGAGCGGCGCGCTGATCCATCAGAACATTTGAAAGAATGCGCCGGCCCGGAGGTCGGCGCAAGCCTTCACGCAGCTGCCTTCACGCACCCGCCTTCACACGCACGGGGCGCAGAAGGAAGGCGGGGAGGTGGGACATGTCCGCCGGCTCGTTGGCGGGCGCCCGCTCGCGGCGCGGGGGACGCGCCTCGGCAGCATCCTCGCGGGTGGGACGGCGGTTGCGCTCGGGGCGGTCGCCACGCTCGGCACTCCGTTCCGGACGTGCGGCGCGTTCCCGCTCCTGACGCTCGGGACGTTCGGTGCGCTCGGGACGCTCTGTGCGCTCAGGACGATCGGCGCGTTCGGGACGCTCCGCCCGTTCAGCCCGCGGCTGACGCTCGGCACGCTCCGCGCCTTCGGCCCGGGGCTCGCGCTCACGGCGCGGCTCGCGCTCGCCGCGACCTTCGCGATCACCACGGCCCTCGCGGGGCTCCTTGTCCATGCGGCGCTTGCCGCGCAGACGGCCATCCTCGCGCCCACGGCGCTCGGAGGCCGGCGGGGCCTCGCCCAAGGGCGTGCCATGCCAGGGGATCGGATTGCCGATCAGCTTCTCGATGGCCGAGAGGGACTTGGCATCGAGGTGCGTGACCATGGTGTAGGCCGTGCCGGCGCGGCCGGCGCGGCCGGTGCGGCCGATGCGGTGGACGTAATCCTCGGCGTGGTGGGGCACGTCATAGTTGAAGACGTGGCTCACCGCCGGAATGTCGAGGCCGCGGGCGGCCACGTCGGAGGCAACCAGCAAGGTCGCCTCGCCGTTGCGGAACTCGTCCAGCGCCTTGATGCGGGCGTGCTGGTCCATGTCGCCGTGCAGGGCGACGGCATTGAAGCCGTGCTTCTGCAGCGAGCGGTGGAGCACCGCCACATCGCGCTTGCGGTTGCAGAAGATGATGCCGTTCTGCAAATTCTCGCAGCCTCGGATCAGCTCCCGCAGGACGTCGCGCTTCTCGTAGTCCTCGCGGCCGGAGGCGACCAGTTCCTGCGTCACCGTGGTAGCGGTGGACGCGGGCTTGGAGACCTCCACCCGAACCGGGTTGGAGAGGAATTGCGAGACGAGGCGCTGGATCTCCGGCGGCATGGTGGCCGAGAAGAACAGCGTCTGGCGGGTGAAGGGCACGAGCTTGCAGATGCGCTCGATGTCCGGGATGAAGCCCATGTCCAGCATGCGGTCGGCTTCGTCGATGACGAGCACTTCGATGCCGGAGAGGAGCAGGCGGCCGCGCTCCACATGGTCGAGCAGGCGGCCGGGGGTGGCGATCAGCACATCCACGCCGCGAACGAGCTTGGTGTCCTGGTCGCCGAAGGAAACGCCGCCAATGAGCAGGGCGACGTTGAGCTTGCTGTACTTGCCGTAGCGCGTGAAATTCTCTTCCACCTGGGCCGCGAGCTCGCGGGTGGGTTCCAGGATGAGAGTGCGCGGCATGCGGGCACGGGCGCGGCCCTGCTCCAGCAGCGTCAGCATGGGGAGCGTGAAGGCGGCGGTCTTGCCGGTACCTGTCTGCGCGAGGCCGAGAACATCCCGGCGCGCGAGAACATGGGGGATGGCCTGGGCCTGGATGGGGGTCGGGGTCGTGTAGCCAGTATCGGCGACAGCCGCGAGAACCTTATCGCTCAGGCCGAGCTCGGAAAATGACATTGCATCTTTTGGATGCGGCGGCGCGCCGCTGATCGAACGTCCCGTGCCGTACGGGGTCAGACGAGTGGTCGTCGGTCGGCGCGCTTGGATTCGACATATCTCGGACGACGCATAGCAACATAAGAAAATGATGCGCCGTGTCAATGTTTTCCGCCCGGTCTCGCCGATTCGGCGGGCATAAAGCGCCGATCTTCCGGCGGTGGCGCGGAAATGCACGCTTTGCGGGCAGTCGCCATGCGCGCGGCGAATGAGTGTGCGCTGCACCCATGCGGTCTCGTCGGGTTGACCCGATCCGGCCGACGCCGCACGGATGGCATTCCTGTCGCCGTTCCGGATCCCATGCCTTTCCTCCTCGTCCTCGGCCTCGCGGCGTTCGCGAGCGCGTTTTCCATGCGCGTCGTCGATCCCATGCTGAACATCCTGGCGAGTGAGCTTCAGGTGACGTTGCAGCAGGTGGCGATGCTCGCCAGCGCCTTCACCTTTCCCTATGCGCTGATGCAGCTGGTGTTCGGCCCCATCGGCGATGCGGTGGGCAAGGTGCGGCTCATCCGCGTGAACCTCGCCATGCTCTCCCTCGGCCTCGCGGTCTCGGCCTCGGCGACCAGCCACGAGGTGCTGCTGGCCTCCCGCGTCTTCAGCGGCGCCTTCGCCGGCGGCATCATTCCCGTGGTGCTGGCTACGGTGGGTGATCGCGTGCCGTTCGAGCGGCGGCCTCTGGCCCTCAGCCGCGTGCTGCTCGCCCTGGTGCTGGGCCAGCTCTCCGGCTCGGCGCTGGCCGGCTTCATCGCCGAACTGGTGGGGTGGCGCGAGGTGTTCTGGTGCGCCCTCGCCGTCGCGGCGCTGGCGGCGCTCGCCACGACCTTCGGCCTGACGGAGGAGGGCGAGCGCAAGCCTTTGTCCTTCGCCGCCTCCATCGCCCGCTATGGGCTGGTGCTGCGCAACCCGCTGTCCATCAAGGTCTACGGCGTGGTCGCGATCGAGGGGGCGCTGAGCTTCGGCGTGTTTCCGCTGGTGGCGCCGCTGATGGTCCACCAGGGCATCGGCAACGCCAAGGAGGCCGGCATCGCGCTCGCGGCCTTCGCCATCGGCGGCGCCGTCTATACCTTCGCCGTGCCGCTGCTGGTCCGCTATCTCGGCCTCAGCGGCATGGTGCGCTGGGGCGCGGCGGGGGTGGGCGTGCTGCTCATTCTCGCCACCCGCGCCCATGGGCTGGTGCTCATGGCGGCGATCTTCGCCGGGGCGGGCTTCGCCTTCTACATGATTCACAACGTGCTGCAGATCCTTGCCACGGAACTGGCTCCCGAGGCGCGCGGATCGGCGCTGGCGCTGTTCGCCTCCTCCTTCTTCATCGGCCAGGCGTTGGGCGCGCTGGGGCTGACGCAGGCGGCGGGTTTTGCCGGGGTGGGGGCCATGTTCATCACCGCCGGCATCGGCATGCTGCTGCTCGCCGGCCCTGCCGGGCTGCTCCAGCCGAGGCGGGGCCAGATTTCACCCCCCGAGACGCTTTGAGATGCGGACCCCGTGAGGGAGGCGGCTCCCGTCAGATATTGATCTTCACCGAAGCGCCCTGCTTGGCGCAGCGGGCGGTGACGCCGTTGCGGTGGACCTGTGGCGCCCTGGACATGGATTGCGCCGACTGGCCCATGCACCATTTGGCGTGGCGCATGGGGTCGATCCATTCGTTGGCGCGCTTCCAGTCGCAGCCCTGGCTCGCCGCCAGATAGATGACGGAGACCGCCCAGTAGCCGTAAGAGACGCAGGACTGCTCGTCATTGCCGAACGACTGCGCCCGCGCCGCCCCCGGCAGCAGCGTCGCCAGCGCGAGGCCGCCCGCCAGAGCCATCCGCACGCGGCGCCCTGCGCGCGGTACGTTCTTCCCGTCCCCCATGATCTTCCCCCTCCGGTGCCGCGATGGCGGCGTTAATCGCCCGGCGCCCCCGCGCCGGCTCAGATGTCCAGCATCTCCTCGCCGGCGAAGGCGGCGCGCTCGGAGATGAAGGCGAAGCGGGCTTCCGGCTTGTTGCCCATGAGCCGTTCCACGAGATCCACGGTGGCGGCGCGCTCGGCATCCTCCACGGAGACGCGCTGCAGGGTGCGCGTCTTCGGGTCCATGGTGGTTTCCTTGAGCTGCGCCGGCATCATCTCGCCGAGGCCCTTGAAGCGGCCCACATCCACCTTGCCCTTGGCCGAAAACTCCTTCTTCAGCAGCCGCTCGCGGTGGGCGTCGTCCCGCGCATAGAGGGTCTTGGCGCCCTGCGTGATGCGGTAGAGCGGCGGCACGGCGAGGAAGAGGTGGCCCTCTTCGATCAGCTTCGGCATCTGGCGGAAGAAGAAGGTGACGAGGAGGGAGGCGATGTGCGCGCCGTCCACGTCGGCGTCGGTCATGATGATGACCTTCTCGTAGCGAAGGTCCGTCTCGCGATAATGGGCGAGCGTGCCGCAGCCCAGCGCCTGGCCGAGATCGGCGAGCTGCTGGTTGGCGGCGAGCTTGTCGCGGGTGGCGTTGGCGACGTTCAGGATCTTGCCGCGCAGGGGCAGCACCGCCTGCGTCTTGCGGTCCCGCGCCTGCTTGGCCGAGCCGCCGGCCGAGTCGCCCTCGACGATGAAGATTTCCGAGCCGGCCGCCTCGGTGTTGGAGCAGTCCGCGAGCTTGCCAGGCAGGCGCAGCTTGCGCACGGCGGTCTTGCGGGAGACCTCCTTTTCCTGCTTGCGGCGCAGCCGCTCCTCGGCGCGGTCGATCACATGGTCGAGCAGGCGCGAGGCCTGCACCGGATTGGCCGCGAGCCAGTGGTCGAACGGGTCGCGCAGGGCCTGCTCGACGATGCGGGCGGCCTCGGCGGTGGCGAGGCGGTCCTTGGTCTGGCCCTGGAATTCCGGCTCGCGCACGAACACGGAGAGCATGGCGGCGCAGCCGGTGATCACGTCGTCGCCGGTGATGACGGAGCCGCGCTTGCCCTGTCCGGCGCGCTCCGAATAGTCCTTCAGGCCCTTGAGCAGAACCGCCTTGAGACCGTTCTCATGGGTGCCGCCGTCGGGGGTGGGGATGGTGTTGCAGTAGGAGGAGATGCTGCCGTCGGCATCCGCCACCCACGCCACCGCCCATTCCACCGAGCCGTGCCCGCCGGTCTTCTGGATGCGGCCGGCGAAGATGTCGGGATGGACCAGCGTGTTGCCTTCGAGGTCCGCCGCCAGATAGTCCTTCAGGCCGCCGGGGAAGCGGAAGACCGTCTTTTCCGGGATGTTCTCGCCGGCCTTCAGCAGCTCGGGGTCGCACGACCAGCGGATTTCCACCCCACCGAACAGGTAGGCCTTGGACCGGGCCATGCGGAACACGCGCGCCGGCTCGAAATGGGCGCCGGCACCGAAGATTTCCGGATCGGGATGGAAGCGCACGCGGGTGCCGCGCCGGTTGGTGATGCGGCCGACTTCCTTGAGCGGACCCTGCGGCACGCCCTTGGAGAAGCTCTGGCGATAGAGGGTCTGGTTGCGCGCGATCTCCACTTCCAGATCGTCGGAGAGCGCGTTGACCACCGAGACGCCGACGCCATGCAGGCCGCCGGAGGTCTCGTAGACCTTGCTGTCGAACTTACCGCCGGCGTGCAGCGTGGTCATGATGACCTCCAGCGCCGACTTGCCGGGAAACTTGGGGTGCTCCTCCACCGGGATGCCGCGGCCATTGTCCGAGACGGTGAGATAGCCGTCGGCGCCGAGCTGCACCTCGATGAATGTGGCGTGGCCGGCCACGGCCTCGTCCATCGAGTTGTCCACCACCTCGGCGAAGAGGTGGTGCAGCGCCTTGGAATCGGTGCCGCCGATATACATGCCCGGGCGGCGCCGCACCGGCTCCAGCCCTTCCAGCACCTCGATATGGGCGGCGGTATAATCGCCCGCCATGGCGGGCACGACTGCGGCCTTGCTGCGCGCGCTCTCTCTGCCGGTCGATTCCCGCGCAGGCGACTTGCTGGCACCGCGCGGGCGGGCGGCGAAGAGATCGTCGGAATTATCGCTGTCGGACATGGGTCTCTGAGGTCGGAGGTTTGGGCGCCAGATAGCAGAACGGCAGGGCCGGCGCGAATCGGGACGGCGCCGCGGCCCCTGATTTCCCCATAGTGACAGAGCCGGAGGGCGAGGGGAACAGAATGGCAACAATTGAGCTGTGCCCGCCCGCGCTCGACGCCGCGCCTCTCCTCTGGCTTCATGCGCGCGTGAACATCGCCGTGCCGAATCGCCTCTTCCTCGACGTCGCCCGCTCCGCCACCGGCCGCACCTGGCGGGAGCGGCTGGACGTGCGCGGGGGGCAGACGGCGCTGGCCATGGCCCAGCGCTTCGGCATCAGCGAGCTTCTGGCCCGCGTGCTCGCCGCCCGCAACGTGCAGCTGGACGAGGTGGAGCGCTATCTCGACCCCTCCATCCGCACCCTGCTGCCCGATCCCGACACGCTCACCGACATGCCCGCCGCCGTGGCGCGCCTCGCCCGCGCGGTCACGACCGGCGAGCAGGTGGCGGTGTTCGGCGACTATGACGTGGACGGCGCCTGCTCCACCGCCCTGATGGTGGGCGTGCTCCAGGCCGGCGGACTCGACCCGTTCTTCCACATCCCGGATCGCATCTTCGAGGGCTATGGCCCCAACGTGCCGGCCATCGAGCAGCTCGCCGCGCGCGGCGTGACCCTGCTGGTGACGGTGGATTGCGGCACCACCTCGCTTGAACCGCTGGTGGCCGCGAAAAGGCTCGGCATGGACGTGGTGGTCATCGACCACCATCAGGCGGGTGAGACCCTGCCGCCCGCCACCGCCATCGTGAATCCGAACCGGGAGGACGACCTCTCCGGCCTCGGCCATGTGTGCGCGGCCGGGCTCGCCTTCGTGGTGGCGGTGGGCCTCGTGCGGGCGCTGCGCCAGAGCGGACATTTCAATGCCGAGCGCCCGGCGCCGGACCTGCTGGACGCCCTCGACATCGTGGCGCTGGCGACCGTGGCGGACGTGGTGCCCCTCATCGGCCTCAACCGCGCCTTCGTGGCGAAGGGACTCCTCGCCATGCGCCGGCGCACCCGCATCGGCCTCACGGCGCTGATGGACGCGGCGCGGCTCGACGGGCCGCCGCGGCCCTTTCATCTCGGCTTCCTCATCGGCCCGCGCATCAATGCCGGCGGGCGCATCGGCGAGGCGACGCTGGGCGCGCGCCTGCTACTGACGCAGGACCCCGCCGAGGCGCGCGGCATCGCCGCCGAACTGGACCGTCTCAACGCCGAGCGGCAGGAGGTGGAACGCGCCATCCTCGCCGCCGCCGAGGCGGAGGCGCAGGCGGCGCTCGGCATCTCGGAGGAGGGCGCCGTGGTGGTGGTGAGCGGCGAGGGGTGGCACCCCGGCGTCGTCGGCCTGGTCGCGGCGCGGCTGAAGGAGCGCTTCCAGCGCCCGGCCTTCGCCATCGCCTTCAATGGCGAGACCGGCACCGGCTCCGGCCGCTCCATTCCCGGCGTGGACATCGGCCGCGCGGTGCGCGGGGCGGTGGAAAGCGGGCTTCTGGTGAAAGGCGGCGGCCATGCCATGGCGGCCGGCCTCACGGTGGAGCGCCGCCAGCTCGGCGCCTTGCGCGCAGAGCTGGAGCAGCGCCTCGCGCCGGACGTGGAGCGCGCCCGCGCCGAGGGCACCCTGTCCATCGACGGCGCGCTGACCGCACGTGGCGCCACGCTGGATCTCGTGGAGACCGTTTCCCGCGCCGGCCCGTTCGGCGCCGGCAATCCCGAGCCGGTGTTCGCCTTTCCCGGCCACCGCATCAGCTATGTCGAGAGCTTCGGCGCCGGCCATGTGCGCGCCCGCATCTCCTCGCCGGACGGCACGACCCTGAAGGCCACCGCCTTCCGCTGCGCCGAGGAGCCGCTGGGCCGGGCGCTATTGGCCGGGCGCGGGCGCAATCTGCACGTCGCCGGGTGCCTCGACATCGACACCTGGCAGGGCGAGACGCGGGTGGCGCTGCGCATCCGCGACGTGGCCGAGGCCGGGTGAGGTTGCTGCCGTGAAGGTCCTGCTCGCCGTCCTCCTCTGCTTCAACGCCGGCTTCGTGGATGCGGCGGGCTTCGTCGCGCTGGGCGGGCTGTTCGCGGCCCATGTCACCGGCAATTTCGTCACCATCGCCGCCTCGCTGGCCCACGGGGATACGCCCTCGCTGGCGAAGGTTATGGCGCTGCCGGTGTTCGCCATCGTGGTGTTGTGCGCGCGGGAGCTGAGCCTGTTTCTCGCCCGGCGCGGGCGGGACGATTTCCGCATCCTGATGGCGGCAAAGCTCGTGCTGCTCGCCCATGCGGCGCTGGTGGCGGTGCAGAACGGGCCGTTCTACGACCACGACTCTCCCGCTGCCGTGATGATGGGCATGACTTTGGTGGCGGCCATGGCGCTGCAGAACGCGCTCCACCGCACCCACCTCACCGACTCGCCGCCCTCCACCGTGATGACGGGCACGTTCACGCAGGTGCTGGTGGACATCGCCAATCTCTGGCGGCCGCTGGAGGGCACGAACATCCCCGCCACCCGCGCCCGCCTCGGGCGGATGAGTGCGTACCTCGCCGCCTTCCTCTTCGGCTGCCTTTCGGCGGCGCTGCTCTATCGCGCGGTGGGCATGTGGTGCCTGTTCGTGCCCACCTTCGTGGCGGTGGCGGAGATCTTCACGCTGGGGCCGGACCCGGCGCCGCAGAAGGACAAGGCGTAATCCTGAGCCTCAGCGCTCTTCCGACACCCGCAGCGCCGTCCGCCCGGTGATCTTTCGCTTGCGCGGCGCGGGCTTCCTGTCGAGGGGCGCGGGTTCGGCCGGAGCGGGCGCCGCCGCAGGCGCCTTGCGCGAGGAGGCCTTCTTCGCCGGCTTGGCGGCGGGCGCGGCCGGGGCGCGGCTGCCGTCGGCCAAGGCGAGGAGCGCCTTCACCCGGTCGCCGGGCTGGGCGAGGGCAGGGGCGTTCGGATCGACGCGGGTGAGCAGCGCCTTGGTCTTGGGGGCGGGCACGCCATCCAGTGCCTCGGCGAAGGCCGTGGGGCCGAGCAAGGCGCGGATGGCGCGCAGCGCGTCGAGGTCCGTGCCCTCCGCCACCAGTTGCGCGCGGACGATCTCGTTCACTGCCTTGCGCGCGAGATTGCCGCCGGCCGGGAACAGGCCGGCCTTGCCGCCGATGGCCGCGAGCAGAGCGAAGAAATCCGAAGTCTCAGCCATGGAGCCGCCTCCGCGTCTCGTTCACCAGATCGCGCACAGCATCCACCGCGTTGTACCATTTCTGCTCGAAGGAGGGCGCGTAGGGAAAGTTTTCCGGGTCCATAGCCCGCTCGATGGCGGCCTGATTGCGGACTTCCGTGTCGAACATCTCATAGACCGCATCGGCTTCCTCCGCCTCGTCCCGCAGGCTGATGAGGGTGTCGCGATGCTGGATCTTCTGGGCGTGCACCCGGCTCGCCAGCACCAGCGGCCGGCGCTTCGGCTGGGGCAAGGCGGAGCGCGTGACGTGGGCGTTCTCCCACACCGAGGCGCGGAAGGCGTCGAAGCCGAGGGTGGAGAGATAGTCTGGAATGGTGGGCACGATCACCATGTCGGCGAGGCGGATGGCCACCTCGGTGAAGGCGGAGATGCCGGGCGCGCAGTCGAACAGCACCACGTCATAATGCGCGCGCAGGTAGCCGAGCGCCTCGTCGAGCACTTGCAGGGACTGGCCTTCCAGCGAGCGCAGCCCGTAATTCTTCTCTGCCAGCCGCAGGACTATCTCGCGCTCCAGCAGACGCAGGCGGGGGCTCGCCACCACCATGTCGATGGCCAGTTCCTCGCCCGCCTTCATCACGTGGCAGATGCTCGGCGAGATGTACTGGGCGATGGAGGTGCGGTCGCCATAGAGCAGCCGGTCGGCGAGGAAGGACGTCACCGATTGGCGGCGGTCGAGGATCGCGCGCAGCTCGTCGTCATGGGCGAAGCAGTAGGAGGCGTTGGCCTGGGCGTCGAGATCGACCACCACCACCCGCGCGCCCTGCTCCGCGAAGCCTTCCGCCAGCATGACGACGGTGGTGGTCTTGCCCACCCCGCCCTTCATGTTGGCGACGGCGATCACCCGCCCCCCGGCGTCGGCCTCCCCCACTTCGGCCATGTCCGCACCACCCCTCGCAGCCCATGTTGCGCCGCAACCTAAAGGCGATGCTGCACCTGCTCAATAGAGGCCGGTCAAATAATAGAAGCCGATCACGACGAAGGCAGCGGTGGTCTTGATGATGGTGACGGCGAAAATGTCGCCGTAGGACTGACGATGCGTCAGCCCCGTCACGGTGAGGAGGGTGATGACGGCGCCGTTGTGCGGCAGCGTGTCCATGCCGCCGGCGGCCATGGAGGCGACGCGGTGCATCACCTCCAGCGGGATGCCATAGGCCTGCGCTTCGGCGATGAATTGCTGCGCCATGGCCCCGAGGGCGATGGAGAGCCCGCCCGAGGCGGAGCCGGTGATGCCGGCCAGCGTCGTCACCGTGATCGCCTCGTTGATGAGGGGATTGGGGATGGAGGTGAGCGCCGCCTTGATGACGAGGAAGCCCGGCAGCGCCGCGATGACCGCGCCGAAGCCATATTCCGTCGCCGTGTTCAGGCCGGCGAGGAGCGCCCCGCTCACCGCTTCCTTCGAGCCGCCCGCGAAATGGCTGGCGATGGCCCGGTAGCCGGACGCCACCACCGTGAGGATGCCGAGCAGGAGCGCGGCCTCCACCGCCCAGATGCCGGCCCAGACGTGGGTCTCAACGCTCACCGCCGGGCCGCCCTCCACCAGCGTGGCGCTCGCCTGCGGCCCGAACCAGCCGGGGATGTGCCAGGCGAAGAACAGGTTGGCGAGGCCCACCACCACCAGCGGCAGCACGGCGAGCAGCGGCGGCACGGGCGGGACGCCGTCGTCCGGCAGGCTCTCGTTGAGGTGGCCGGTGCCATAGCCTTCGCCGGCGCGGTGGGCCTGCATCCGGCGGAATTCCAGGTAGGAGATGCCCACCACGAAGATGAAGATGGAGCCGATGATGCCGAGGATGGGCGCCGCATAGGCCGTGGTGCCGAAGAAGGCGGTGGGGATGATGTTCTGCAACTGCGGCGTGCCCGGCAGCGTATCCGCCGTGAAGGAGAAGGCACCGAGCGCGATCACCGCCGGCAGGAGGCGCTTGGGGATGCCGACCTGCCGGAACATCTCCGCGCCGAACGGATAGAGCGCGAACACCACCACGAACAGCGAGACGCCGCCATAGGTGAGCACTGCGCCCACCAGCACGATGGAGACGATGGCGCGCCTCGGCCCCAGCAGGTTCACCACCGCCGAGACGATGGAGCGCGAGAAGCCGGCGAGTTCGATGAGCTTGCCGAAGATGGCGCCCAGCAGGAACACCGGGAAGTAGAGCTTGATGAAGCCCACCATCTTTTCCATGAACAGGCCGGAAAAGATCACCGGCACCGCGGCCGGATCGGTCAGCAGCACCGCGCCGATGGCGGCGACGGGGGCGAACAGGATGACGCTGAAGCCGCGATAGGCCACGAGCATCAGGAAGAAGAGCGCGGCGAGGCAGACGACGAAGCTCATGGCTGTCAATCCGGCGCAGGTAGGGGAGTCCTCAAGCGGGACAGTAATGCGCCCTACGGCCGAGCACCAGCTTCGGAATTCATAAGAATTGTTGCACTGCAATGGCTTGACGCCGCCCCGGCATCCGCCGGGTCGGCCTCACTGCCAGCCCATGTAGCGCCGCGATCTGTGCGCGACGCTGCACCCGCTCAATAGAGCCCGGTGAGATAATAGAAGCCGATCACGAAGAACACCGCGGCGGTCTTCACCAGCGTGATGGCGAAGATGTCGCCATAGGCCTGCCGGTGGCTCAGGCCGGTCACGGCGAGCAGGGTGATGACGGCGCCGTTGTGGGGCAGCGTGTCCATGCCGCCGGAGGCCATGGAGGCGACGCGGTGCAGCACCTCCATGGGGATGCCGGCCGCATTGGCCTGGGCGATGAACTGCTCCGACATGGCCGCGAGCGCGATGGACAGGCCGCCCGAGGCCGAGCCGGTGATGCCGGCCAGCGTGGTCACGGTGATGGCCTCGTTGACCAGCGGATTGGGGATGGCCGACAGCGCCGACTTGATGAGAAGGAAGCCGGGCAGCGCCGCGATGACCGCGCCGAAGCCGTACTCGGTGGCGGTGTTGAGGCCCGCGAGCAGCGCGCCCGACACGGCATCCTTGGAGCCGGTGGAGAACTTGCCGGCGATGGATTTGAAGCCGAACACCGCGACCGTGAAAATGCCGAGAAGCAGCGCGGCTTCCACGGCCCAGATCGCCGCCCAGGTGCTGGTCGGCACGCTGACGGGGGCCGCGCCCGGAACCAGCGTGGCGGTCGCGGTGGCGTCGAACCACTGCGGGATGAGGCGGGCGAAGATCAGGTTGGCGATGCCCACCACGACCAGCGGCAGCAAGGCAAGAATCGGCGAGACGAGCGGCACGGTCTCGTCCACCACCACCTCGTTGAGGTGGCCGGTGCCGTAGCCCTCGCCGGCCTTCGCCGCCTGGCGGCGGCGGAACTCGAGGTAGGACAATCCCACCGCGAGGATGAAAGCGGTTCCGACGAGGCCCAGGATGGGCGCGGCATAAGCGGTGGTGTGGAAGAAGGTGGTGGGGATGATGTTCTGGATCTGCGGCGTGCCGGGCAGCGTGTCCATGGTGAAGGAGAACGCCCCGAGCGCCACCACCGCCGGCAGGAGCCGCTTGGGAATGCCCACCTGGCGGAACATTTCCGCACCGAAGGGATAGACGGCGAACACCACCACGAACAGGGAGACGCCGCCGTAGGTCAGCAGGGCGCCCACCAGCACGATGGACAGGATGGCGCGGCCCGGCCCCAAAAGCTTCACCACCGAGGCGACGATGGAGCGGGAAAAGCCCGACAGCTCGATGAGCTTGCCGAAGACGGCGCCCAGCAGGAACACCGGGAAGTAGAGCTTGATGAAGCCCACCATCTTTTCCATGAAAAGTCCGGAAAAGACGACCGGCACCGCGGCCGGATCGGTGAGCAGCACCGCGCCGATGGCGGCGACGGGGGCGAACAGGATGACGCTGAAGCCCCGATAGGCCACGAGCATCAGGAAGAAGAGCGCCGCAAGGCAGACGACAAAGCTCATGGGACGAATCCGGCGGAGGTAAGAATGCGATCGGGCCGGACACTAGTGCGGCCCGCGACCGGACACAGCTTGTCCATTGGTATGGGGACCTGACGGACCTTGCGGTAACCGGCAGAAGGCGCACGATGAAGCCTGGGCCGAGTCGAAAAGGTCCCGGATACCTCTTGACTTTAACACTTCAGCGATTGATAGAGTGTTCACATGAGTTTCGACGCGCAGCGTTCGCTCACGGGCCGGCAGGTGGATGAGGCGGCGGGGATGTTCTCCGCGTTGGCCGATCCTCAGCGCCTGCGGCTGCTGATCCTGCTGGCCGGTCGCGAGGCTTCGGTGACGGAGCTGGCGGAGGCCCAGGGGGAGAAGCTCTCGACGGTGTCGGTGCGGCTGAAGGTGCTTCACGCCGCGCGCCTCGTTGGGCGGCGGCGCGAGGGCAAGTCGATCCTCTATCACCTGGCGGACGACCATGTGCTCGCCCTCGTGGCGAGCGCGGTGGAGCACGCCTGCGAGAATCATTGAAGCCGAGAACCGTTGAAGCGAGGAGCAAGCCATGTCCGGGACCTGCAAGATCCACCCGAACCACGACCACCAGCACGGCCCCGGCTGCGGCCACACCGCCATCCGCCACGAGGGGCACGTGGACTATCTCCACGACGGCCACCTGCACCACATGCACGGCGACCATGTGGATGAGCACGTCATCGCGGTGAGCGAGACCAATCCCGACCGCTGCACCCCCAACCACACCTGCGCGGGCCACGAGCCCGGCCATGTCCACGGCCCCGGCTGCGGCCATGAGGCGGTGCCCCACGGCGACCATGTCGACTATCTGGTGGACGGCCACCTGCACCACCCGCACGGCGGCCATTGCGACGACCATGGCCCGGTCGAGGTGGTCCGCGGCTGATCCGCGGGACTTGGATCGCAGATACAAAAAGGCCGCGCCTGATGAGGGCGCGGCCTTTTCGCGTCAGGTCGGGATCACGGCATCAGCGCGATCTGCTCCAGCCCCTCGGTCTCGGGGAAGCCCATGACGAGGTTCATGTTCTGCACCGCCGAGCCGGACGCGCCCTTCACGAGGTTGTCCAGCGTGGAGATGATGACAGCCCGGCCGGGCACGCGGTCGGCCACCACGCCCAGGAACACCATGTTGGACCCGCGCACATGGCGCGACTGGGGCACCTGGCCGAAGGGCAGGACGTGGACGAAGGCCGCGCCCTTGTAGAAGTCGGTCAGGATGCGGTGCAGGTCCTCGGCGGTGGCGCCGGTGGTGCGCACATAGATGGTGGCGTAGATGCCCCGGTTCATGGGCGATAGCACCGGCACGAACATGGGCCTCACCGGCCGGCCGGCGGCCTTGGAGAATTCCTGGTCCAGCTCGCCCATGTGGCGATGGCCGGCGACCGCATAGGCGTGGATGCCCTCCGACACCTCGGAGAACAGCATTGCCTCCTTGGCCGAGCGCCCGGCGCCGGACATGCCGGTCTTGGAATCGACCACGATGCTCTCCGGCTCCAGTGCGCCGGCTTCCAGCAGCGGCACGATGGGCAGGATGGCGGTGGAGGAATGGCAGCCGGGATTGGCGACGAGGCGCGCCTTGCGGATCTCGTCGCGATAGATCTCGGCGATGCCGTAGGCCGCCTCCTTCTGCAGGTCGAGCGCCTGGTGGGGATGGCCGTACCATTCCTCGTAGGCGCCGGGATCGGACAGGCGGAAGTCGGCGGAAAGGTCCACCACCTTCACGTTGGGCGCCGCGTCGAAGACTTTCTTTATGACGAGCTGGGTGGTGGCGTGCGGCAGGGCGCAGAACACCACGTCCACGGCGGTGAAATCCACCTCGTCGATGGTCACGAGCTTGGGCAGCGCGAAGGGCGCGAACTGGGGGAACACGTCGGCCATGGACTGGCCTGCCTTGCGGTCCGCGGTGAGCGCGACGATCTCGACGCGCGGATGGCGCAGCAGCAGGCGCACCAGCTCGGAGCCGGTGTAGCCCGAGGCGCCCAATACCGCGATCCTTGCCTTTGCGTCAGACATCTTGCTCTCCCGAGGGGTCTCCCGTCGCACGGCCGCAGCCGACGAACGGGGCGAAGGTGCTTACACCCAATCCCACGTCAGGGAAAAGACAGGGGTGCGCATGGCCGTTCCGCTTTCGGGCCAATTTCCCTTCTTCCCTCGTGGGGGATGGGGATGGTGCCGCGAAAGCAGCGCGGGTCTTGCGCCCGGAATACCCCTCACCCCCGGCCCCTCTCCCGCAAGGGGAGAGGGGAGGGAGGATAGGGAAACCCCTCTCCCCTTGCGGGAGAGGGTGGATCGCGGCGACGCCGCGAGACGGGTGAGGGGGCTGGCGCCGGACGAGCAAAGGGGCGGGGTGAGCCCCGCCGCCCCGCTCACGCGAGACGGAACTTGGAGAAGTCGCGGTGCTCGGTGGCGATGCGGCGCACGGTGCCGGTGGCGGCGCGCATCACGATGGTGTCGGTGAGGATCACGTCCCGGCCGAAGCGCACGCCCTTCAGCAGCGCGCCGTCCGTGACGCCGGTTGCGGCGAATAGGCAGTCGCCGCGCACCATTTCGTCCAGCTTGTAGACCTTGGAGAAGTCGGTGATGCCCAGCGCCTTGGCCTGGGCGCGCTTCTTCTCGGTGTCGAGCACGAGACGGCCCTCCATCTGCCCGCCGATGCAGCGCAGCGCGGCGGCGGCCAGCACGCCCTCGGCGGCGCCGCCGAGGCCGAGATAGATGTCGATGCCGCTCTCGTGCGGGTTGGCGGTGTGCACCACGCCCGCCACGTCACCGTCGGTGATGAGCTTGATGGCCGCGCCGGTCTTGCGTACGGCGTCGATCAGGCCGGCATGGCGCGGCCGGTCGAGGATGAGAGCGGTGACGTCGGACGGGGGCACGCCCTTGGCCTCGGCCAAAGCGCGGATGTTGTCCTGCGGGCTCTGGGAGAGGGAGACGATGCCTTCCGGATAGCCCGGCCCGATGGCGATCTTCTCCATGTAGCAGGGCGGCATCTTCAGCAGCGTGTCATGCTCGGCGAGCACGAGCACGCAGAGCGAGCCCTCCATGTTCTTGGCGCAGAGCGTGGTGCCTTCCAGCGCGTCCACCGCAAGGTCCACCTCGGCCCCGCCGCGCCCCAGCTTCTCGCCGACGAACAGCTGGTCGCAATCGCCCTCGATGCCTTCGCCGATCACCAGGGTGCCGGAGACCGGGATCTCGTTCACCTCGCGGTGGCAGACGGTCATGGCGGCGATGTCGGCGGCCTGCTCGTCGCCGTGTCCGCGCAGGCGGGCGGCGGCGACGGCGCAGCGTTCCATGGCCTGGGCCATGTCGAGGGCGAGGCGGCGGTCGAGCACCTGCTCGGCTCGCTGGGCAGACTTCTCAGGCGTCCTCTGGGTCCGGGCACCGCTCATGACGTCGGTCCTTCTGGTTCTGTTGCCGCGCTCCGGATCAGTCCTTCTCGATCCGGATGACCTGGGGCAGGGAGGCAACCACGCCGTCCGCCTCGATGGCGGCGATGGCGCGGCGCACGGCGGCCTCGGTCGTGGCATAGGTGATGAGAATCACATGCGCCGTATCGGACGGCATCGCGCCGCCCGGTTGCCGCTGGACGATGGATTCCAGCGAGATCTGCTCGTCCGCCATGCGGCGGGTGATGGTGGCGGCGGTGCCCGGCTTGTTCACCACGGCGAGGCGGATGTAGTAGCCGCCCTCGTGGCGCTGCATGGCGGCGCGCTCCGCCTTGGCGAGGCGGTCCACCGGCAGGCCGAAGGCATAGCCCCTGGCACCGCGCGCAACGTCGAACAGGTCGCCCACCACCGCCGAGGCGGTGGCATCGCCGCCGGCGCCGGGGCCGACCAGCGTCAGCGTCACCGCATCGCCGTCCACCGCCACCGCATTGGTGACGCCGGAGACCTGGGCGATGGGCCAGTGCTTCGGCACCATGGTGGGATGCACCCGCTGCTCGATGCCGGTGTCGGTCTTCACCGCCACGCCGAGCAGCTTCACCCGGTAGCCGAGATCGTCCGCCGCCTCGAGGTCGGCGAGGGTGAGCTGGCGGATGCCCTCCACATAGATGGCGTCCGCATCCACCTGCGTGCCGAAGGCCAGAGAGGTGAGGATGGCGAGCTTGTGGGCGGTGTCGAAGCCGTCGATGTCGAAGGTCGGGTCCGCCTCCGCATAGCCGAGCCGCTGCGCCTCGGTGAGGCAGACGTGGAAGGACAGCTTCTCGTCCGCCATGCGGGTGAGGATGTAGTTGCAGGTGCCGTTGAGGATGCCCGACACGCGCTCGATGGCGTTGCCGGCGAGCGCCTCGCGCAGCGTCTTCACGATGGGGATGCCGCCCGCCACGGCCGCCTCGAAATGCAGGCCCGCGCCGGAGGCCTCGGCCCGGCGGGCGAGCTCCACGCCGCACTTGGCGAGCAGCGCCTTGTTGGCGGTGACGACGGGAATTCCACGGTCCAGCGCGGCCGCCACGGCCGCCTTGGCCGGGTCGCCGTCGCCGCCCATCAGCTCCACGAAAACGTCGATGTCGCCGTCGCGGGCGAGCGCCACCGGATCCTCGAACCAGGCCACGCTTGAGAGATCGAGGCCGCGGTCGCGGCTGCGGTCGCGGGCGGCCACCGCCGTCACCTTCACGGTGCGACCGGTGCGCGCCTCAAGCTCGCCGGCGCGGTGCTCGAGCATGCGGAAGACCGCGGCCCCGACGGTGCCGAGGCCGGCGAGGCCCACTTTCAAATCGCTCATCTGTCAGTCCGGTTCCTGTCCTCGGCTGGCGTCATACCACAGCCCGCCCGGCGCGAGGTTCCGGCTGTCGCCGGAACCGGTCAATGCTCGATCGCCAACCCGTTCGGCCCCGGTGTCAGAGGGGCGGGGGCGTCGGCTCAGCGCGCGGCGCTGAGCGGAACCACGTTGTGCAGCGTGGTACCGGCCTGCTCGAAGAAGCGGCGGACGTTGCGCGCCGCCTGGCGGATGCGCTGCTCGTTCTCCACCACGGCGATGCGGACGTATTCGTCGCCATGCTCGCCGAAGCCGACGCCCGGCGACACCGCCACCTCCGCCTTTTCGATGAGGAGCTTGGCGAATTCCACGGAGCCCATGGCCCGGAAGGGCTCCGGAATGGGCGACCACGCGAACATGGTGGCGCGGGGCACGGGGATGTTCCAGCCGGCGCGGCCGAAGCTCTCCACGAGGGCGTCGCGGCGCTTCTTGTAGGTCTCGCGCATCTCGGCGATGCACTCCTGCGGGCCGTTGAGCGCCGCGGTGGCCGCCACCTGGATGGGGGTATAGGCGCCGTAGTCGAGATAGGACTTCACCCGCGAGAGCGCGGCGATGAGCCGCTCGTTGCCCACGGCGAAGCCCATGCGCCAGCCGGCCATGGAATAGGTCTTGGACATGGAGGTGAACTCCACCGCCACGTCCATGGCTCCCGGCACCTGCAGTACCGAGGGGGGCGGGTTGCCGTCGAAATAGAGCTCGGCATAGGCGAGGTCGGAGAGAACGATCAGGTCGTTCTTCTTCGCGAAGGCCACCACGTCCTTGTAGAACTCGAGGTCCGCCACGCAGGCCGTGGGGTTCGAGGGATAGCACAGCACCACCGCGATGGGCTTGGGGATGGAGTGCTGGACCGCCCGCTCCATGGCGTGGAAGAACTCCGGCCCCGGCTCGGCCGGAACCGAGCGGATGACGCCGCCGGCCATCAGGAAGCCGAAGGCGTGGATGGGGTAGGAGGGATTGGGGGTCAGGATCACGTCGCCGGGGGCGGTGATGGCCTGCGCCATGTTGGCGAAGCCTTCCTTGGAGCCCAGCGTGGCGACGACCTGCCGGTCGGGGTCCAGCTTCACGCCGAATCGCCGCTCGTAATAGGCCGCCTGCGCCTTGCGCAGGCCGGGGATGCCCTTGGAGGCGGAATAGCGGTCGGTGCGCGGCTTGCCGATGGTCTCTTTCAGCTTCTCATAGACATGCGCCGGCGCGTCGAGGTCCGGGTTGCCCATGCCGAGGTCGACGATGTCCACCCCGGCATTGCGGGCGGCGGCCTTCACACGGTTCACTTGCTCGAACACGTAGGGCGGCAGCCGGCGAATGCGGTGGAAATCGGTCGTCATCTCAATGGCTCCAGAGGCCGCGCATGTTGTCTCCCGGCGCGGCAGTCGGGCTTTGTAGCACTGTTCGGTGAATGAAAAAGCCTTGATTGCGGTGGCGATGGGGCGGTGGCCGCCATATCGCACCGCACAATGACGCGAAACGCCCGCAGGCGCCGCGCGCGGTTCACTGCGCCTGCGGCACCTGCTTGGCCTGCTGCTGGCGGGCGAGGCGCTCAAGGTCGCGCTGCAGCTTCTGCTGCTGCTCGGTGGTGAGCGGGTCTCGGCGCTCGGCGGGTGGGGCGCCCAGCGTGGGGAAGTGGGTGGCGTCCACCTCGGGCACCGAGGTCTGCGGCGGCGCGAGGCCCGGAATGCTCGAGCCGGCGCAGGCGGAGAGGCTCGCGACGAGCGCGAGGAGAAGCGCGGCGCGCAGCGTCGGGACGGCACGGCCTCGCGCCGTCGGGGAGAAAAGGTCCATTGTCCGTTCCGGATGGCTCCCGGTCCCGGCGGTGACGATACCGGGGCGAGATACCTCCTGAGGGGCCGGTGCCGTGCGGGCATACCGCAGACTCGACCAAGGAGGGGTGTCTAAGGGCGCCTGCGGCGTGGCCGCGAGGCTCGATCCTGTCACTTTCACACTCTAGAGTATGAAGGAAGCGCAGGCAGCGATAAAGATGGGCTACGTTTCGTAACGGCCCGCGAGCAAGACCCGCGAGAGGAAACGCGCATGTCCCGTGTTGAGGAAACGCCGAACGTATCCGCCGCCCCCATGATGTCGGTGGAATCGCCGGTTGCGGCGGGTGGCCCCGCGCATCTCAGCGTCGTCCCCCCCGCGGCCCAGACCCCCCCGAATCCCGCGCCCGAATCGGCGCCCCCTGCGGCCAGGGCGGACGCGCCGAAGGCCGGTGCCGGGTCCAGGGCTGACGGCAAGGGCGGCGACGGCAAGGGCGAAGGCGCCCGCTCCGGCCTCGACATCGAGGCCTTCTCCCAGAATCTGGCGCAGATGGTGGACGAGGGCAGCAAGGCGCTCGCCGCCTATCTCGGCCCGCGCACCCAGGCCAAGACCGATGATCTCGCCGACGAGATCTCCGACGCCCTCAAGACCGTGGGCCAGGTCGCCGAATACTGGATGACCGATCCCCAGCGCTCGCTGGAGGCGCAGACGCGCCTCATGACCGGCTATCTCTCGGTGTGGACCAACACCCTCAAGCGCCTCGGCGGCGAGAAGGTGGAGCCGGTGACCGCGCCGGACGCCAAGGACGCCCGCTTCAAGGACGAGGGCTGGCGCGAAAGCCCCATTTTCGACGCGCTCAAGCAGGCCTATCTCGTCACCACCCGCTGGGCCGAGGAGATGGTGGAGCAGGCAGAGGGCCTCGACGCCCACACCAAGCACAAGGCCGGCTTCCTGGTGAAGCAGGTGACGAACGCCATCTCGCCTTCCAACTTCGTGATGACCAATCCGGAGCTGATCCGCGAGACCTTCTCGTCGTCCGGCGAGAATCTCGTGAACGGCATGAAGAACCTCACGCGCGACCTCGTTGCCGGCAACGGCTCGCTCAAGATCCGCCAGACGGACATGAGCGCCTTCGAGGTGGGCCGGAACCTGGCCACCACGCCGGGCAAGGTGATCTACGAAAACGATCTGATGCAGCTCATCCAGTACGAGGCCACGACCGGCAGCGTGAAGAAGATGCCGCTGCTCATCGTGCCGCCGTGGATCAACAAGTTCTACATTCTCGACCTGACGGCGGAGAAGTCCTTCATCCGCTGGCTGGTGGACCAGGGCATCAGCGTCTTCGTCATCTCCTGGGTCAATCCCGATGCCCGCCTCGCCGAGAAGGGCTTTGACGATTACATGCGCGAGGGCATCATGACCGCCCTCGACAAGGTGGCCGTCGCCACCGGCGAGCGGCAGGCCCACGCCATGGGCTATTGCGTCGGCGGCACGCTGCTCGCCACCACGCTCGCCTACATGGCCGCGACGGGTGACGACCGCATCGCCTCCGCCACCTTCCTCACCACCCAGATCGACTTCACCCATGCGGGCGATCTGAAGGTGTTCGTGGACGAGGAGCAGCTCGCCTCCATCGAACGGAAGATGAAGCAGACGGGATATCTGGAAGGCAGCAAGATGGCCTCGGCCTTCAACATGCTGCGCTCGAACGATCTGATCTGGCCCTATGTGGTGAACAACTACATGAAGGGTAAGGCGCCGTTCCCGTTCGATCTTCTGTTCTGGAACGCCGATTCCACCCGGATGCCGGCGGCGAACCACTCCTATTACCTGCGCAACTGCTATCTCACCAACAACATCGCCCGCGGCCTCGCCGAGCTGTCCGGCGTGCGCATCGACATGACCAAGGTGAACGTGCCGGTCTATTCGCTGGCGACGCGGGAAGACCATATCGCCCCGCCCAATTCGGTGTTCATCGGCGCCAACATGCTCTCCGGCCCGGTGCGCTACGTGCTCGCCGGCTCCGGCCACATCGCCGGCGTGGTCAATCCGCCGGCCAAGATGAAGTACCAGTACTGGGCCGACGGCCCCACCGGGCCGAGCTACGACCTGTGGCTCCAGGGCGCGCAGGAGCACAAGGGCTCCTGGTGGCCGGACTGGCTGACCTGGTTCTCCAGCTATTATCCCGAGGACGTGCCCGCCCGCCCCATCGGCGGCGGCCACTTCACCCCCATCGAAGATGCCCCCGGCCGCTACGTGCGCGAGAAGAGCTGAGGGGAGGGGGCGCGGTCGCGCTTCCTCACCGCCGTCATGCCCGGGCTTGTCCCGGACGTCGGCTGTTGCGGACGTCCGCCCCCGAGAACGGAACCCGCGAACACGCGGGTTCCGAGCACCCACGTTTTACCGATGGGACGATGGCTCAAGACTGATACCCGGCCAATCCATGGGGAAGGCTGGGACGAGCCGGGCGATGACAACGTTCATCGGCATCAGCCCGCCTCCCCCTAGACCGGCCAAGCCCCCTCTTCCCTTGCGGGAGAGGGGGCCTGGGTGAGGGGTATCACCCCGCACGCGCAGACGCCGGTACAAACGGACAGGCCCTTCCCCCCTCACCCCCGGCCCCTCTCCCGCGAGGGGAGAGGGGAGAACCGCTCCCTCATCGCGCGGACAAGCCAGGCATGACGGTCTGTATGGTCGTGCGCAGGACGTCCCACTGCCGCCCCGGCTTGGTGCCGCAGACGACACCTCCATTCACACCCCTCGCCACCCCGCCTTTCCCGCGAGCGCGCTTGCGGTTAGTTTGGCGGGAGGCCCGCTTTGGGCCTCTCAAGACCTGTCGAGGGCCCGTGCGTTACGTTTCCACCCGGGGCGAAGCTCCTGTCCTGTCGTTTTCCGATGCGCTGCTGGCTGGTCTGGCGCGCGACGGCGGCCTCTATGTGCCGGAGGCGTTCCCCACCCTGAGCGCGGATGAGATCGCCGCGCTGGCGGGAAAACCCTATCCGGCGGTGGCCAAGGCGGTGATTTCCCCCTTCGTCGGCGATGCGCTGCCCGAGCGCGTGCTCGACCTGATGATCGCCGACGCCTATGCCTCCTTCCGCCATCCGGCGGTGACGCCGCTGACGCAGATCGGCCCCAACCGCTTCCTGCTGGAGCTGTTCCACGGCCCGACTTTGGCCTTCAAGGACGTGGCGATGCAGTTGCTCGCCCGCATGATGGACCATGTGCTCGCCGCCCGCGGCGCCCGTGCCACCATCGTCGGCGCCACCTCGGGCGATACCGGCAGCGCGGCCATCGAGGCGTTCCGCCATTCGGACGCGGTGGACGTGTTCATCCTCTACCCGCACAAGCGGGTGTCCGAGGTGCAGCGCCGGCAGATGACCACCGTGAACGCGCACAACGTCCACGCCATCGCCGTGGAAGGCACGTTCGACGATTGCCAGGCCCATGTGAAGGCCATGTTCAACCACCACGCCTTCCGCGATTCCCTCGCGCTGGCGGGCGTGAACTCCATCAACTGGGCGCGCATCGTCGCCCAGGTGGTCTATTATTTCTATGCCGCCACCGCACTGGGCGCGCCGCACCGCGAGGTGTCGTTCGTGGTGCCCACCGGCAATTTCGGCGACATCTTTGCCGGCTACGTGGCCAAGCGCATGGGCCTGCCCATCCGCGACCTCTCCATCGCCACCAACGTCAACGACATCCTGGCCCGCACGCTGGAGACGGGGCGCTATGAGGTGAAGGGGGTGCATCCCTCCTCCTCGCCCTCCATGGACATCCAGGTGTCGTCGAATTTCGAGCGCTTGCTGTTCGAGGCGCTGGACCGGGACAGCGGTGCGGTGCGCCAGCTCATGGCCTCGCTCGGCCAGTCCGGCGCCTTCACCGTGCCGCGCGAGGCGCTGGCCGCCATCTGCAGCGATTTCTCCGCCGGCCGCGCCGACGAGCCGGAGACGGCGAACACCATCGCCAAGCTCTACCAGTCCGCCGGCTATCTGGCCGACCCGCACACCGCCGTCGCGCTGGCGGTGGCGGACAAGGTGGAGCACGCGGCCAAGGTGCCGCAGGTGGTGCTCTCCACCGCCCATCCCGCCAAATTCCCCGATGCGGTGGAGGCCGCCACCGGCCATCGGCCCGGTTTGCCGCCGCACATGGCGGACCTTCTGACCCGCAAGGAGAGCGTGAGCGTGCTGCCCAACGACCTCGTGGCCATCGAGACCTTCATCCGCACCCATGCCCGCGTCGGCCGGGGCGCCGCGGCATGAGCGTGAAGATCTCGACCCTCGACAACGGCATCACCGTCATCACCGACGAGATGAGCCATCTCGGCACCGCCTCGCTGGGCATCTGGGTGGGCGCCGGCGCGCGGCACGAGATGGGCGACGAGCACGGCATCTCGCACCTTCTGGAGCACATGGCCTTCAAGGGCACGCGCCGCCGCTCCGCCCGGCGCATCGCCGAGGAGATCGAGCAGGTGGGCGGCGACATCAATGCCGCGACCTCGGTCGAGCAGACCACCTACAACGTCCGCGTGCTGGGCGAGGACGTGGGCCTCGGCATCGACATCCTCGCCGACATCCTCACCGAGCCGGCCTTCGCCCCCGACGAGCTGGAGCGGGAGAAGAACGTGATCGTGCAGGAGATCGGCGCGGTCATGGACACCCCCGACGACCTGGTGTTCGACCTGTTCCAAGAGCAGGCCTTCCCCGGCCAGAGCGTTGGCCGCTCCATCCTCGGCACGCCGGAGACGGTGCGCGGCTTCAGCCGCGACCAGCTCGGCGCCTATCTCGGCCGTACCTATCGCGGCCCGCGCATGGTGGTCTCCGCCGCCGGCGCGGTGGAGCATGACCGCCTCGTGGACGAGGCCGCCGCCCGCCTGTCCGGCGTCGGCAACGGCGTCGCGCCCGAGCTGTCGCCCGCCACCTACGCCGGCGGCACGCGGCTGACCGCGCGCGACCTCGAGCAGGTGCACGTGCTGATGGGGCTGGAGGGCTGCTCCTACAAGGATGCGGACTACCACGCCCTTCAGGTGCTCTCGAACGTGCTGGGCGGCGGCATGTCCTCCCGCCTGTTCCAGGACGTGCGGGAGGAGCGGGGGCTCTGCTACTCCATCTACGCCTTCCACTGGAGCTATCAGGACACCGGCCTGTTCGGCATCTATGCCGGCACCGACACCGGCGACGTGGAGGAACTCTCCCACGCGGTGGTGGACCAGATCTTCGACACGGCCGAGACCGTGACCGAGCTGGAGGTGGCGCGCGCCAAGGCGCAGATGAAGGTGGGGCTGCTCGCCGCGCTGGAAAGCTCCGGCGCCCGCGCCGACCAGCTCGCCCGGCAGATCCTCGGCTTCGGCCGGGTGATCCCGGTGGAGGAGATCGTCGCCCGGGTGGAGGCGGTGGATGTGGCGGCGGTGCGCGCCGCGGCGTCCCGCCTCATCGGCCGCGGCCGGCCGACGCTCAGCGTCATCGGGCCGAAGGGCGGGCTTGAACCGGCTGCACGGGTGGTGCAGCGTCTTGGGGGTCACTAACCGGCTGCGCCGGCAACGGAGTTTGGCTCGGGCGCAACGTGATGTGGCTGTCCGCACTCTTTCCCTTCCCCGCCGAGCCCCTCCCCACCATCGAGGGCAAGGGCGTCTATCTGCGCGTGCCGCAGATGAAGGACTTCGTGGCGTGGCGGACCCTGCGCGACATCAGCCGCGGCTTCCTCACGCCCTGGGAGCCCCTGTGGCCGGCCGATGATCTCACCCGCGGCGCGTTCCGCCGGCGCTTGCGGCGCTACGCCCGCGACATGGTGACGGACGAGGCCTATCCGCTCTTCATCTTCCGCCGCGCGGACGACGAACTCGTCGGTGGCCTCACCCTCTCCAACGTGCGGCGTGGCGTCTGCCAGGCGGCGAGCCTCGGCTACTGGATGGGCGCGCCCTATGCCGGGCAGGGCTACATGCGGGCGGCGGTGACGGCGCTGCTGCCGGTGGCGCACGACGTGCTCCACCTGCGCCGGGTAGAGGCAGCCTGCATGCCCCACAACCAGGCCTCCATCCGCCTGCTTGAAAGCTGCGGCTTCACCCGCGAGGGCTATTCCCGGGAATATCTGTGCATCAACGGGACGTGGGAGGACCACCTCCTCTTCGCCCGCCTGAAGAGCGACCCCATCGCCCGGCTCGTGCCGCGCGGGGACACCCTGGCCACCCGCCTGAGCCGCGTTCCGCCGGCGGCACAGTAGGGGGCACGCGCGGGCCGTCATTCCGCGCTCATCGTCATTCCCATCCTCTCCGTCATGGCCGGGCTTGTCCCGGAAGTCGGCTGTTGCCGACTTCCGCCCTCAGAGAACGGAACCAGCAAACATGCGGGTTCCCGCCATCCACGTGGATCGGCCGGGGGCACCTCCCGCGGCATCGTCTCCTCGGCCCGGCACAAGGCCGGGCATGACGGCGGTTCAGAGGGAGGGAGCGCTTTCGCATTCCGGCGCCGCCCTGACGCCCCTTAGAGGGCTGCCCCCTGTACAGCGTGCCGGCGGAACTCCCTCTCCCCTCGCGGGAGAGGGCTGGGGTGAGGGGTATCGCGCCGCAAAGACTGCGATCTGGTGCGTGGACACAGCCCCACCCCTCACCTCCGGCCCCTCTCCCGCAAGGGGAGAGGGGAGAAGCGCCTCCCCCTCATTCCCCCTTGGGCAGGGCGAACACCGTGAGCTGACCGCCCAGCGCCGTATACTGGTTCAGCGCCGCATAGGCCTCGTTGGCGCCCGAGCCGTCGCCGGGGTCGCTGAGGCCGGCGGCGAGGCCGATGCCGGCCCAGCCGCCGACGCCGGAGAGCACAGCCACATATTGCCGGCCGCCGGAGAGGAAGGTGGTGACGTTGCCGACGATGCCGGAGGGGGTCTTGAAGCGGTAAAGCTCCCGGCCCGTCTTGGCATCCACCGCCTTCAGCCAGCCTTCCAGCGTGCCGTAGAAGACGATGCCGCCCGCCGTCGCCAGCGCCCCCGACCAGACGGAGAACAGCTCCGGCTTCGACCAGACCGCCTCGCCTTTCAGCGCATCCCACGCGATGAAGGCGCCGGTGCCGGCCTCGGTGCCCGGAGCGGGGTGCATGGCGAGGGTGGCGCCCACATAGGGCTGGCCCGGCACGTAATCCACGTGGAACGGCTCGTAATCCATGCACATGCGGGTGACGGGCACGTAGAACAGCCGCGTCTGCGGCGAGAAGGCCGCGGGCTGCTGGTTCTTGGCGCCGAGCGATGAGGGGCAGATGCCGGTGTAGGTGACATCCTCGCCCTCCCGCTCGGTGGAGAAGGCGGGGTCGCGCTTCGGGCGGCCATAGGCAGGGCTTGCGGGATCAAGATCGATGCCGGTGGCCCAGTTGGCGGTGGTCTCGTATTTCCCCGCGCGGATGAGCGCACCGGTCTCGCGGTTCAACGTATAGGCGAAGCCGTTGCGGTCGAAATGGGTGAGGAGCGGCGTGGATTTCCCGTCCACCTCCTGCTCGCTCAGGATCATCTCGTTGACGCCGTCATAGTCCCACTCGTCGTGGGGGGTCATCTGGTAGACCCAGCGGGCGACGCCGGTGTCCGCGTCGCGGGCAATGATGGTGTCGGACCATTTGTTGTCCCCCGGCCGCTGGGTGGGGTTCCAGGTGGCCGGGTTGGCGGTGCCGTAATAGACGAGGTTGAGCTTGGGATCGTAGGCGAACCAGCCCCAGGTGGCGCCGCCGCCGATCTTCCACTGGTCGCCGGACCAGCTCTTGAGGGACGAGTCGCGGCCCACGGGCTTGCCCAGCTCGGTGGTCCTTTCCGGATCGAACAGCATGTCCTTGTCCGGCCCTGTGCTGTAGGCGCGCCAGACGAGGTGGCCGTCTTTCAGGTCATAGGCGGAGAGGTGCCCGCGCACGCCCGCCTCGGCGCCGGAGATGCCGACGATGAGCTTGTCCTTCACCGGCATCACGGTGGCGGTGTTGGAGGCGCCGAGCGCCGGATCGCCGTTGGCCACAGACCAGCGCTTCGCCCCGGTCTTCGCATCGAGCGCCACGATGGTGGTGTCGGCCTGATGCAGGAAGACGAGGCCATCCGCATAAGCGAGGCCGCGATTGACGAGATCGCAGCACATCACCGCGGCCACGTCCTTCTTCTGGCGCGGCTCGTATTTCCACAGGATGCGGCCTTCGTTCTTGAGATCGAGGGCGTAGACCACGTTGGGGAAGGGGGTGTGGACATACATCACGTCCCCCACCACCAGCGGCGCGCCCTCGTGCCCACGCAGCACCCCGGTGGAGAAGGTCCACGCTACCTGGAGGCGGCCGACATTGCCGGCGTCGATCTGCCTGAGCGGGGAGAAGCGCGTGTTGGCGTAATCCACCGTCTGCAGCACCTGCTCCGCGCCGGTGGCGGTGCGCTTCAGCACGTCGTCATTGGCGTGGGCGGCGGCCGGGAGAAGGGCGAGGAGGAGGGCGGGGAGGAGGCGTGTCATCGTCGAAGGCAGTCCGGGTGTCGTGACGCAAACAGGCGCGAAGGTCTCCCCCGCGCCCGCAGCATCCTCGCCGCACGCCGACGACGCAACCGCGCCGCAGGGGCAGGCGTGGTGCGGCCCATCTCCCCTCTCCCCTTGCGGGAGAGGGGCCGGGGGTGAGGGGGGCGGGCCCACCCGTTAGTCCCAGATGCCGGTTCCGCCGGAGGCATACCCCTCACCCCAACCCTCTCCCGCAAGGGGAGAGGGGGCAGGTCTGGTGCGTGCCGGGACATCCGCCTCACGTTCCTTGGGGTGGATCGCCCGGCTTGTCCGGGCGATCCACCCATCCGCTCGCGCGATGCCGGAAGACCCGCCCCGGACTGACCGTGGATCGCCCGGACAAGCCGGGCGATGACGGTGAATGGGGCTAACCGCTTGCACATGCCTCCCCTCTCCCCTTGCGGGAGAGGGGCCGGGGGTGAGGGGGCAAGCCTATCCAATTGTCCCGGCTCCGGTTCCGCCGGAGCTATACCCCTCACCCCAGCCCTCTCCCGCAAGGGGAGAGGGAGCACCGCCGCTACCGGGGCGTGCCGCTCCTCAGCCCGGAACGACCGGGCCGATGGAGGCGTCGATCATGCTCTGGCGCCGCTCCCGCGCATTCACGAAGCGGAAGTAGATGACCTTCACGAGGTCCATCACCAGCGTCCACACGAGGCAGTAGGCCCAGACCACGCCGATGAGCAGCCACGGCAGAGCCGGCATGAACCAGCCGAAGGCGCACATGAAGATGGCGAACACCTGCGTGCCCATCACCGCCGCCAGCACGGGCAGGCTGGGATAGGGCGGGCGGAACAGCGTGCCCTGCACCCGCGAGACGAAGAACAGCAGGTGCCCGCCGGCGCACAATTGCAGGAACAGCATGGTCTGGATGTGGGAGAGGTCCATGGGCAGGCGCGCCATGAGTTCCGGGCTCTTCATCCAGAACATGCCGAGCATGACGATGCCGAAGCTCTGCACCAGCGCCATGATGCCCATGATGGTGGAGAAGGAGAGGATGCGCTGCATGTTCCAGCGCACCGGGGAGTCCTGAACCTTCACGTTGTCATAGGCGATGGTCATGATCGGGATGTCGTCAAGCAGAGCCATGACAACGATCATGATCGCGGTGAGCGGCATGAAGTCGTAGACGAGATAAACCAGCACCACCACCAGCATGATGTTCAGCGTCATGGCGATGCGGTAGTAGATGTAGCTGGTGATCCGCTCGAAGATCGCCCGCGCCTCCATGATGGCGTTGATGATGGTGGAGAGCCCCGGCGCGGTGAGGATGAGCGCCGCGGCGCTGCGGGCCGCGTCCGTGGCGCCGGAAACCGCGACGCCGCAATCGGCCTGCTTCAACGCGGGGGCGTCGTTCACGCCGTCGCCGGTCATGGCGACGATGTGGCCGCGCTCCTGCAAGGCCTTCACGATCTGGAACTTGTGCTCGGGGAAGACGCGGCCGAAGCCGTCCGCCACCTCCACCGCGCGGGCGGCGTCGATGGCGATGTGCTCGGGGCCGGAATCCTGGCCGAACACGTCGCTCGCCACGAGGAGATGATCGCCGAGGCCGAGCTGGCGGGAAATCTCGCCGCCGATGGCCACATCGTCGCCCGTCACCATCTTCACGGAGACGCCGAGCGCCTTGGCCTTGGCGATGGTCTCCGCCGCATCGGGCCGGGGCGGGTCGAGCATGGGCAGGAGGCCGAGCAGCGTCCACGTCTCGCCGTCGTCGGAGCGGGCGACGCCGAGCGCCCGGGTGCCGCTGCGGGCGAGGGTTTCCACCGCGTCGAAATAGCCCTTCGCATCGGCCTCCGAGAGGCCGCACTGGGCGGCGATGGCCTGCGGCGCGCCCTTGGCGAAATGCACGGTCTTGCCGCCCGGGCCGGCGACGCTCGCCACGGTCTTCTTGCTGACGGGATCGAAGGGCGTGAAGTCCACGCTCTTGTAGCCGTCGAGCACCTTCGGGTCCTTCACAGCGGCGATCACCGCCTTGTCGATGGCGTCGTCGCTCTGGCGCTGGGAGGCGAGCGCGGCGCCGAGGATGAGATCTTCGGGCGCCGCCTTGCCCCACGGGATGGGCGTCTGGAGGGTGAGCTGGTTCAGCGTCAGCGTGCCGGTCTTGTCGGAGCACAGCACGTCCACGCCGGCCAGTTCCTCGATGGCCGAGAGGCGGGAGACGATGGCCTGCTGCTTGGAGAGCGCCAGCGCCCCCAGCGCCATGGTCACGGACATGACCGCCGGCGTCGCCACCGGCACGGAGGCCACCAGCAGCACCAGCACGATCTGCACGATGGCGCCGGCGTGCTGCCATTCCCAATGCCCGTCGGCGATGATGTCGCGGTGCACCTGCGCCACCACCAGCACCAGCGCCAGCGCGGCGGAGAGGATGATGAGGAAGTCACCCATCTGGATGACCGCCTTTTCCGCGTGCGACTTGGCGCCGGCCGAGGCCACGAGCTTCGCCGTGCGGCCGAAGAAGGTGGCGTTGCCGGTGGCGGTCACGAGGGCCGTCATGGTGCCCTGCCGCACGATGGAGCCGGAATAGCCGCTGTCGCCCACCGCCTTGGAGACCGGGAGCGACTCGCCGGTCAGCGCCGCCTGATCGACCGAGAGATACTTGCCCTCGATGAGGAGCAGGTCGGCGGGCAGCGTCTCGCCGCCGGCGACGCTCACCACGTCGCCGGGCACGAGGGCGGCGGTGTCCACCGTCATCCACTTGTTGTCGCGCAGCACGCGGGCCTTCAGCGCGAGGCCCTTCTTCAGCGCGGCCAGCGCGCTCGCGGCCTTGCTGTCCTGCCAGAAGCCGACGATGGCGTTGTAGATGAGCAGGCCCATGACCACGATGAAGTCGGGCCAGTCCTGGCGGATGAGGGAGAGCAGCGCCGCCGCCTCGATCATCCAGGGGATCGGCCCCCAGAAATAGCCGACCAGCTTCTCCCACCGGCTGTCCTCATGGGCGACGATGGCGTTGGGGCCGTATTTCGCCTGCCGTTCGGCCGCCTCGGCGGCGGTGAGGCCCTTGGGGGAGGCGCCGAGTTCGGTGAACTTGGCGGCGATGGCCGCCGCATCCAGCCGGACGGCGCCGGAGGATGAGGCCGCCGCCGGCTTCGCGGCGGGGGCCTCGGTGGGAGCTGCGGCGGCGAGGGCTGCGCTCTGTGCCATTGGACTTCTCCCGGTCAGGCGGAACGGGTGAGCGCCAGCGTGTGCTGGGCGATCATCAGTTCTTCGTTGGTGGGGATCACGAAGGCCGCGACGGCGCTGTCCGCCGTGGTGATGCGCGGTCCGTTGGCGGCATTGGCCGCCGGATCGAGGGAGAGGCCGAGGGTGGAAAGGCGCTCCAGCACCGCGGCGCGCACCTTGGCCGAGTTCTCGCCGATGCCGGCGGTGAAGACGAGCGCATCGAGCCCGCCCAGCACCGCCGCATAGGCGCCGATGAACTTCACGAGGCTATAGACGAAATAGTCCACGGCCAGCCTGTCGTCGGCCGCCGCGCTGTCCTGCAGCACCCGCATGTCGGCGCTGTCGCCGGAGAGGCCGAGCAGGCCGGACTGGCCGTAGAGCAGCTTTTCCAGCGCCTCGGCCGTGTAGCCGGCGGAGCGCAGCAGATAGAAGATCACGTCGGCCGGCACGTCGCCGGAGCGGGTGGCCATGGGCAGGCCGGTGAGGCCGGCGAACGCCATGGAGGTCTCGACGCTCTTGCCGTCCAGCATCGCGCAGACCGAGGCGCCGCCGCCGAGATGGGCGGCGATGACCCGCCGCGCGCCGGGCGCGATCTTGGGCACCTGCCGGCTGATATAATCGTAGGAGATGCCGTGATAGCCCCAGTGCCGCACGCCGGTGTCGCGCACCGCCTTGGGCAAGGCGTAGATCTGCGCCACCTCCGGCATGGTGCGGTGGAAGGAGGTGTCGAACACCGCCACCTGCGGCAAACCGGGGAAGGCCTCGGCGATGGCCCGCGCGCCGCGCACGTTGAACGGCTGGTGCGAGGGCTCCATGGCGGACAGGCCGTCGAGATAGTCCAGCACCTCGGGCGTGATCTTCGCCGGGCCCGCGAAGCGGGTGCCGCCGAGCACCACGCGGTGGCCGGCCGCCACCACCTTGATGTTGGCCTCGTGCTGCTCCAGCCACGTCACGATGTAGCCCAGCGCCTCCTTGTGGCTCAGGGCATGGCCGGAACCCCATTCGTGGGCGTCGATGGGCTTGCCGTCCGGTTCCTTGGCAATGAAGTGCGGATCACCCGCCATGCTGTCGACGCCGCCCCGGCAGAGCAGCGGCGGGTCTTTAACGTTCGACGTCGCATAGGCGCCGAACTTGAGGCTGGTGGAGCCGGAATTGACGACCAGAACGGCGTCGGTCATGGCAGCCTCGCTCAGTCGGCGGTATGGGGAAGGATGGCGTCGGGCATGCGCTTGAGCGCGTCGGCGTAGATCATCGCCGCGGCGGCGGAGAAGCGCCGCGCCTCCGCGCTGTCGGCGCGGCTCGTCAGCATCACCGGCACGCGCGCGCCGACCACCAGGCCGGCGGACTGGGCATCGGCCATGAAGCCGAGATTCTTGTAGACCATGTTGCCGGCCTCGATGTTGGGCACCAGCAGCACGTCCGCCATGCCGGCGACGGGCGAGGTGATGTGCTTCACCTTCGCCGCCTCGGCATCCACCGCCGCGTCGAGATCGAGCGGTCCGTCCACGATGCCGCCGGCGATCTGGCCCCGGTCGGCCATCTTGGAGAGGATGGCGCCATCGAGGGTGGCGGGCATCTTGGTGTGCACCATCTCCACCGCCGCCAGCACCGCCACCTTCGGCGTCTCGATGCCCAGCGCCTTCGCGAGGCCGATGGCGTTCTGGCAGATGTCGCGCTTCTGGTCGGTGTCGGGCGCGATGTTGAGCGCCACATCCGTCACCAGCACGCGGCGGGCATAGGTGGGGACGGACATGATGGCGCAATGGCTGAGCAGCCGGCCGGTGCGCAGCCCCGCCTCCTTCGCCATGACCGCATGGAGCAGCACGTCGGTATGGAGGCTGCCCTTCATGAGCGCCCCAACCTCGCCCGCCCCGGCCGCGGCGGCGGCCTTGGCGGCGGACTCCTCCTCGCTTGTGGTGGAGACGATACGCGCGCCGGAAAGATCGAGGCCGCCGGATGCGGCGATGCGGCGGATGTCCGCCTCCGGCCCGAACAGCACCGGCTTGATGAGCCCGGCAGCTGCCGCATCAAGCGCGCCGGACAGGGCATCGAGGCTCAGGGGGTGCACGACGCCGGTGGGCAGGGGATCGAGCCCCTTGCAGCGCTCCAGCAGCGCCTCCAGCCGGTGCTCGGGCACGCTGACGCTGATGGCTTTGTCGGGCGCGGTCACGGTGATGGCGGCAGTGGCGACGATGGTGCCGGACGGCGCGGCGATCTCGCCGTCGAGGCCGAGCGTGCGGTCCGCCGCGTTCGTCTCGCGGACGGCAAGGGAGACGGTGAGCGGCACGTCAGCGGGCAGCGGCGCGGCGATGCTCACGCTGGAGGCGCGGATGATTGCGCCGGGGCCGGGCAGGGCGGTGCCCACCAGAGCGGCGAACAGGGAGGCGGCAAGGCCGGCATCCGCCTGACCCGCCCCGGCGCCGGCGATGATGCCGGCATCGCCGAAGGCCGCGCCCCAGGCGCGCAGGTCTGGCGTGCGGATGGTGCGGATGGCGGACGCGCGGTCGCCCGCCTTGATGTCCTCGAACAGACGATTGGCGATGGTGGGCACGGACAGGCCTCCTCGGGCGCGTCGCAGGCAGGGAAGACGGGGCAGAGGAAGCGCGGGCGCGGCGCGGGGGATGCGCCGCGCCCGTCTTCCCGGCTCAGACGGCTGCGGGGAGGCTCTGGCCGGAAACGGGGGCCGGCGTGGTGTTCACCGCCGCCAGCGCCACGTTCTTTGGCGCCGAGACGCCGAGAATGTCGGCAAGGCGCTCCACCAGCACCCGCTCGCCGGGCGTATAGGCGCCATCCGCCGTGGCGACGCCCGCCACCGTGTTCACCAGCTCCTGCCGCTGGGCAGAGTCCGTGACCAGATGAGCGATGGCCTCCACCGCCGTCTCCCGTTCCAGGAGCAGGATGTAGAACTGGTCGCGCACCAGCGTCTTGAACTCGGGCAGAGAGAGCTGCATCAGCTTCTGGCGCGCCTCGTTGAGCGAGCGCGCGGCGGACTCGTCCATGGCGCGCGTCACCGAGAGCACGTAGAGGGAGGCGCGCACCAGCGCCTCGTTGAACCCGCCTTCGGCCACGCGGGCGCGGAACTCGGCGATCTTGCGATCGCGGAAGGCTTCCTTCTGCGGGCTGTTGGCCGGCAGCTCGCGCACCTTCCCGTCGAGGTTCAGGCCTAGAAAACCGTGCAGCACCGGCGAGCCGTAGACCGCGAAGAAGGACTGCTCCACCGCCCGGTCGCGCACATCCCTCCAGCCGTCGAGGGCGGCGTTGATCTGGTCGGACCAGAAATTCTGCGCGGTGAGGAAGGGATTGGTGGCGTCCGCCGGCTTGCGGGCCGCGGTGACGTCGGCGGCGAGCTTCTCCACCCCCTTCATCAGCGGGTTGGTATCCGTGAACAGGGAGTAAGAGAGCCGCAGCGGATTGAAGCGGAACAGCGCATCCGCAAGCTGCGGCGTCGCCATCGCCTTCACGACGGGCTGGAGGAAGGTGCGGTAGAGCGAGTGGTTGATCTCCGACACCCGCCGCGCGGCGGCGAAGGCGCGATCGTCCTCCACGCTGTTGCGGCCATAGGCGCGGATGTCGTCCAGCGAGCGCAGCTCGAAGCGCGAATGCCACGCCGGGCCGCCGGCCTTCACCTGCTCCTCCGACGCCGGCTCGATCACCAGTTCGTAGAGGCCGGGGGGCAGGCAGTCGATGAGGTCCATGAGGCGCACCAGCTCCTCGTCCTCCTTCGCTCCCACCTTGGCGGAGACGAAGATGGCGAGGTGGCCGACCTTCTGGTTCATGCAATAGACGATGGTGCGGCCCTCGGCGCGGATGTCGTCCACGTCCTTGTAGAGGTCGAGGATCCAGCCCAGCGTCTGCGGCGGAGGGGAGATGTTGTCGCCCTGCGAGGTGAAGACGATGACCGGCGAGGAGATGTTGCGCAGGTCGAACACCTTGCCGTCGGTGGAGCGCACCTCGTTGCGGGTGAGCTTGTCGCCGATGAAGAACTCGTCCACCAGGAACTGGATCTCGTCGCCGTTCAGCTTGATGAAGTCGCCCCACCACTTCTCGAATTCGAGATAGCGCGGGCCTTCCGTGTCCACCTTCGACCAGACGTCATACTGCTTGCCCCACAGCCAGTTGGCCGGGTTCAGATTGTCGAAGTTCAGGATCAGCCAAGTGCCGTCGAACTTGCCGCCGCCGAGGTCGCTGATGAGGTTGGTCAGCCACGAGCCGCCGAGCAGGCCGCCGGAATAGCGCATGGGGTTCTTGCCGTGCACACCCTGCCAGTAGGACATGGGCGAGCCCGCCACCATGCAGGGGCCGAACAGGTCCGGCCGCAGCATCGCCACCATCAGCGTCTGGTAGCCCGCCTGGCAATTGCCGATGGCGAAGGTGGGCGGGGCCTCCGGATGCATCTGCCGGATGCGCTCGAAGAAGGTAACCTGCCCTTCCACCACGTCGAGGAAGGTCTGCCCCGGCTCCGGCTCGGCGGCGAAGCCGATGAAGTAGACCGGATGGCCGGTGGCCAGCGCCTCGCCGATCTCGCTCTCGGTCTTGAACCCGCCGATGCCCGGCCCCTGCCCGGCGCGCGGGTCCACCACCACCACCGGCCGCTTCCGCGGGTCCACCACCACTCCGGCGGGCGGGACGATGCGGGACAGGGAGTAGTTGATGGGCCGCGGCAGCGCCCGCCCGCTCACCAGCACCTCATGGTCGAAGGAGAGCACCGTCGCCATGGGGCGTGAGGTCATATCGTGCTGCTCGTTCCCCCTCCGGCGGAGGAGGTCGAGGAAGAGGACCTGGCGCTGGGCAGCGTCCACGAGGTAGGCGCCGAGAGGTCCGGCCTGACTCGCACCTGAACCCATGCCGAACTGTGGGTTGAATGCCGGTGAAAGTCCCTTCTGGAATGCCGACATCGCGGCATTCGGGTCGAAGGGCAGCAGGTTCTGGAAAGGGGAAAGGACGGGGGAGGGGGCAGGCGTATCGGCGGCCATGACGGGCTCCCGTCTCTCGCCGGCCCAACGATTGCGACAGGCCGGACGTTGCTTTCGCACGTGCGAATGGCCGCAGCTAAGGTCCCGTCTCTCCCTCGGGTCAATTCCGTTGATCTACGGGTGCGGGAGCATCCGTATGTATCCGGAAAGCCAGCGAAATTTGATGTGGCGCAAGAATGGCGTGCATTCTGCTGCACTGCAGCCTGAATTGAGGTTGGCCGCTACCGAAAGCCGGCGTGCACCCTTGCCATTGCTGGATTGTCGAAATGGCGCAGAGCGCAAAGTTTGCCCTGCAGCGGTAGGGCGCCCCGGCGCCCTACTGGTCCTTGGGCTTCAGGAAGGACAGGAGGAAGTTCTCTTCCTTCTTGGGGCCATGCTTCAGCTCGGCCACCACCACCATCTTCTTCACCTCTCCGCGTTTGAAGGCGGCAAGGAACTTGTCGTAGTCCTTGACCGACACGCAGCCGTTGGAATCTCCACGCGGACCAAGGAGATAGGGGTGGGCGAGGATGCCGGCGCGGCCGTACATCCGGCCGGTTCCGATGGGATTGAGGCGCACCGCCTCGATGCCGTGGAACAGGGATTCGCGCATGGTCAGCTGGTAGGTGTTGGGCGGGGTCGGACCCACCATGCGCTTGTTGACTGCACGCACGTCGTCGAAGGTATCGCCGTAGCCAGAATGGGCTTCCAGCCGATCCCCGTTCGGCATGTAAACGACCTTGGCCTTGATGTCGTAGATGGCATAGCCGCTGCCGGGTGTGGGTAGCGCCGGCTCGTCCTCTGAGAGCGTCGGCGTCTCTGGAGCCGGGGCCTGGCTGCCGGGGACGGCGGAGGGCGTGTCGGTCAGGGAGGCGTCGGGCAGGGACGCGTAGGCGAGGCGCTGGTTCGGCATGGCCGGCTTGCGCAGGGGCAGGGGCACCGCGCCCTGGTCAAACTGTTCCAGCGCCTTGATTCCGTCGGCGGCAGCCACCTGGTTCCGGTTCAGCGGATTGGCCATGGGCAGCGGCACGACGCGGCCGGTGAGGCGCGCGGAATTGTCCGACGGCCCAGGCCCGGCGGCAAAGGACCGGCCATCAATGGCCACGTTGGTCAGGTAGATGCTGCCCGGATCGACGCCCAGCGCGCCGGAGCCGACGACGAGCGAAATTTCGGTCACGGTCGTTCCCGCGGCCGCCATGCTGAGCTCGCGGACGAGGGGGCGGTTGGCGATCTGGGGCGGCGGCGCGGAGACGCCGAACGCGAACGAGCCTTGCGTGTACCAGACGGCCCCTGCGGCAACCATCAGGCCGGCGACTACGCCCGTGCCGATGCCGACGAGTGTGCCGCGGCGGGACGTGCTGCGCGGCCGGGGATCCGAGGCGTGGGGGTCGTAGTCGGAGGCATCGACCTCCTCCTCGTGGACATGCGGCGTCCAGTGCCAGTCGGCCCGGTCATGCCAGTCGGCATGGGGATCAGCGTCGTCGCGGTCCCATTCACCGTGGTCGCGCAAGCCTGCGTCATGGCCCGCGCGCGCGTCGTGTTCGCTCGCATCGTCCTGCCAAGCCGCGTATTCCTGCCGGTCCGAGTGCCTCATGGTCCCCGCTATCAGCGCTGCCGGTCGGTACCGGCTCCGTTCGTCCATCGCAGGGTCCCTCGGTCTAACGCATCGCACAAACCTTGCCCGGTTCGGATATTCTCCGACCGACCACCGGCTCTGAACGCTGCGCCCGCGCGGCCCCGCCGCACATTCCCGCCAGCCCTGCAACCTTGCCGAAATTCGGTTTCTTTTCCCTTTACGCCCCACGCTAGACCAGATCACGACGGCGAGAACAAGGCCGTTCGCACGGAAACTTTACCAAGGGAACGCCGTCTTGGCGAGGGGCGAGCATGACGTAGCGTCATCTACGCAAACTCCTTCCGAGGCCCTTAATTCTTCAGGATCCGGCTTGCGCCAGGATGTCCTTCAGCACGGGTGCGACGCCGGCACGGAAGGCGCGAACCGCGTCGCGGACGATGGGATCGAGATCCTCCGGCGTCGTGGTGCCGTACACGTAGCGGCGGATCGCAAGGTAGAAAATGCGTCCGTGCAGACCCCAGAACAGTTCTGCCTCGCGTTCGCTGACCGGAATTTCGCCGGGGGCCGGCAGCTTCAGCTCTGCCCTGAGCTCGGCGCAGGCGGGCAGGATGATCTGGTCGCGGACGATCATGAGGTAGCGGCTGGTGATGTCGAACGACTTGAGGCCGGAAAAGGCGAAGATTCGCACCCAGTGGTAGTCGAAAACTTGTTCGACATATTCGAGGTAGAATTGCGTGAGCCGCGCCTCCAGCGGCTTGGATCGGTCGGTCACGAGAGGCGCCCAGTCCGCCTTCCAGCGGCTGAGATAGACGTGCTCGTAAACCCGCTCGATGAGCGCTTCCTTGGAAGGGATGTAGCGGTAGATGGCGGAATGGGTGATTCCCATCCGCTTCGCCAGCTCGCGCGTCTGTCCCTCGAATCCATGCTCGGCGAAGAAGCGCACGGCTTCCTCGATGATCGCCTGTTCGCGGTCGGCCGCCCGCATGTGCTGGCGACGGGGGCGGGTGGGCGGCGTCGGCTTCTGGTCGTGAGTGGGCTTCAAGGCGAGTCCGTTCAGCGCATGGGCCGGGCGCCCACCGTCCTGCGATAGCGCAACCTTCCCGCGCCACCAAGGGTCTCCGAGCGCGGCGACGCCCGCTCCCACGTCGCGGCGGCAGCTCCTGTGGCGCGCGAAGTCGAGGAAAAGATGAGGGAAGGCAATAATCATATATACGGGTGGGAATAGCGTCGCGCTGCACTGCAATGATTTCCCTGCCAGCGCTTTTCCCAAGCACTTCGCCAATGGTCGCAGAGCACTATTGACAGGCACATCGGCCTGAGATCATGTTGTGACCAAGTGGTCACTAAAATGAAGCCACGACCGGGAGGAACCTGCCCTTGAAAGCCCGCGCTTTCGCCTATGCGCGTCCGTCGAGCCTTGCCGAGGCGCATGCCGCCTTTGCCGGGGCCGATGGGGATGCGAGCTACATCTCCGGCGGGCAGAGCCTCGTGCCGGCGCTGGCGATGCGGCTGCAGGCGCCGCAGGTGCTGATCGATCTCTCCGCGATTCCCGAGATGCGCGGCGTGCGGCTGGACGGGGAAACCCTGCGCATCGGCGCGCTCACCCGCCATGCCGAAACGCTGACCGAGCCATCGATCCGCGCCCATGCGCCGTTGCTCACGGCCGCCGCGCCTTTCGTCGCCCATCCCGCCATCCGCAATCGCGGCACGGTCGGCGGCAGCGTGGCGCTGGCCGATCCGGCGTCCGAATTCCCGGCCATGATGCTGGCGATGGGCGCCGAGATGGAAATCTCCGGGGTCGACGGCATGCGCCGCGTCGCCGCCGACGACTACTTTCAGGACCTCTATCAGACCGCCATCGAGCCCGGGGAAATCCTCGTGGCGCTGCATGTGCCCGCCGCCGGGCCCCGCCATGTCTGTGCCTTCGACGAGATGGCGCGGCGTCGCGGCGACTACGCCATGGTCGGCGGCGGTATCCTCGCCGAGCGTGACGGCGCGGTGATCGCGAACCCGCGCATCGCCCTCTTTTCGGTCGGCCCGACGCCGGTGCGCGCCCGCAATGCCGAGGCCGAGATGGCCGGCAAGGCGCTCGATGCCGACACCATCGCCGCCGCCCAGCGCGCGCTGGATACGGACATCGATCCGCTGGACGACGCCGAGATTCCCGCCGCCATGCGCCGCCACCTCGCGCGCGTCCTGCTCGGGCGCCTGCTGCGCAAGCTGGAGACCTGCTCATGAACATGATGGCGGGCGCCGTCCCCCTCTCCCTCACCGTCAATGGTGAACAGATTGCCCGCATGGTCGCGCCGCGGACCACGCTGGCGGACTTCCTGCGCACGGATCTCGAACTCACCGCCACCCATGTGGGCTGCGAGATGGGGGCCTGTGGCGCCTGCCTCGTGCTGCTGGATGGGGTGCCAGTGCATTCCTGCCTCGTCTTCGCTGTGCAGGCGCAGGGGCAGCGCGTCGAGACGGTGGAGGGACTGGTGGCCAGCGGCGCGCTGGCGCCGCTCCAGCAGGCCTTCCATGAGCGCAATGCGCTGCAATGCGGCTTCTGCACGCCGGGCATGCTGGTGAACGCCCACGCCCTGATCGCCCGCGGTGGCGTGCCGGATCGCGAGGAAATCCGCGACGCCATCTCGGGCAACTACTGCCGCTGCACCGGCTACGAGGCCATCGTCGACGCCATCGAGGCCGCCGCCCGCAAGGCGAACGGGGAGAGTGCAGAATGAACGCCCCGTTCGACCGTCCGCTTGGCGCGGCGCCCCATCTTGAGCCGGGCGTTCATGTGGGACGCCCGCTGCCCCGCCCCAATGCCAAGCGGCTTGTGGCCGGGCGTGGCAATTACGTCACCGACATGAAGCTGCCGCGCATGCTGCATGCGGCCTTCGTGCGCTCCCCCTTCGCCCATGCCCGCATTGTGCGCATCGATGTGGAGGCCGCCCGCGCGGCGCCCGGCGTTGCTCTGGTGGCGACGGGGGAGGACCTTGCGAAGCTGTGCGCGCCGTGGGTGGGCACGCTCGACCATTTCAAGGGCATTAAGTCCGAGCCCCAGCTTCCGCTGCCCCTCGATCGTGTGACATGGAGCGGGCAGGCGGTGGTCGCTGTGGTGGCGGAAAGCCGTGCTGCCGCCGAGGACGCCTGCGAGCTGGTGGAGATCGAGTATGAGGACCTGCCCGTCCTCGCCGACCTCGACACCGCCCTCGCGCCCGATGCGCCCCGCCTTGTGGAGGAGTTCGCCGACAATCTGTGCTTCTGTTCTTCGCTGGAGAGCGGCGCCGTTGACGACCTTTTCGCCTCAGCCGCGCATGTCGTCGAGGCGGACCTCGCCTTCGGCCGCCACACCGGCGTGACGCTGGAGCCGCGTGCGCTCATCGCCGATTATGATGCCAGCGAACATGCGCTGACCGTTCACCACGGCACCCAGACGCCGTTCCAGTTCCAGGACCTCTATTCCCGCCACTACTGCATCCCGGAAGCCCGGGTGCGGGTGGCGGCGCCGGACGTGGGCGGCTCCTTCGGCGTGAAGCTGCACGTCTATCACGAGGACATGGCGGTCATCGGCCTGTCCATGCTGGCGGGCCGGCCGGTGAAGTTCGTGGCGGACCGGCTGGAGGCCTTCGTCTCCGACATCCATGCCCGCGATCATCGCGTGAAGGCGAAGGCGGCGGTGGGGGCAGACGGCCGCATCCTCGCCATGGCGGTGGAGGACGAGACCGCCATCGGCGCCTTCTCCACTTATCCCCGCACCAGCGCGGTGGAGGGCAACCAGGTCATCCGCCTCATCGGCGCGCCCTATCGGCTGGAGGCCTACCGGGCCGACCTGAAGGTGGTGTTCCAGAACAAGACGCAGACGAGCCAGTATCGCGCGGTGGGCCACCCTATCGCCTGCGCGGTGACCGAGCATCTGATGGAGAAGGCCGCCGCCGCGACCGGTCTCGATCCGTTCGAGGTGCGTGCGCGCAACCTCATTCCCGACGACGCCTATCCCTGCCAGTCGCTCACCGGCTACAAGTTCGAGCAGCTCTCCCACGAAGCCTGCCTCGCGAAGCTCAAGGGGCTGATGGACTATGACCGCCTGCGCGTTGAGCAGGCGGAGCTGCGCGGGCGCGGCATCCATCGCGGCATCGGCATCGCGGCCTTCGTCGAGATCACCAATCCCACGCCCGCCTTCTACGGCATCGGCGGGGCGCGCATCTCGGCGCAGGACGGGGCGGTCATCAAGATCACCCCGTCCGGCGAAGTGCGCTGCCTGATTTCGGTGACGGAGCAGGGGCAGGGCACCGAGGCCATCATCGGCCAGATCGTCGCCGACTATCTCGGTGTCTCCCGGGACATCGTGCGCGTCATCACCGGCGACACCGAGGTGACGCCCCACGGCGGGGCCACCTGGGCCTGCCGCGGTGCCGGGATCGGCGGCGAGACGGCCCTTCAGGCGGCGAAGAAGCTCAAGGCCAACGTGCTGAACGTGGCGGCCGCCATCCTCCAGGCGCAGCCGGGCGACCTCGATCTCGTCGATGCGGAAGTGGTCGACAAGGCCGGCGGCTCGGCGCGCCTCAGCCTCGCCGAGGTGGCGCGCATCGCCTATTTCCGCTCCGACACGCTGCCCCCGGGCACCGATGCGCAGCTGACCGTGGCGCACCATTTCGCCCCGTCCGGCTATCCCTTCGCCTTCACCAACGGCATCCACGGCTGTCATGTGGAGGTGGATGCCGAAACCGGCCTCGTCAAAATCCTCAAGCACTTCGTGGTGGAGGATTGCGGCCGCATCATCAACCCGCTCCTCGTGGAGGAGCAGGTGCGCGGCGGCGTGGTGCAGGGGCTCGGCGCGGCCTTCTTCGAGGAATGCCGTTACGACGAGGCCGGCCAGCTCGTGAACGGCTCGCTCGCCGATTATCTCGTGCCCATGTCCTGCGAGATGCCGGACATCTTGATCGCCCACATGGAAACGCCGACCCGCGACACGGAGCTTGGCGCCAAGGGCTGCGGGGAAGCGGGCACCGCCGCGTCGTCCGCCGCCGCGTTGAACGCGGTGAATGATGCGCTCGCGCCGCTGGGCGCGGAGCTGACCCAGATTCCCATGACCCCCGCGCGCATCCTGAGAGCGCTCGGCGCCTACTGACGACCGCCCACAGCCAAAAAACAAGACACACCGGGAGGATTTCATGACCAAGCGGACCGACCATCCCCTCTCCAGCGTATCCCGCCGCACCGTGCTCGCCGGCCTCGGCGCCGCTGGCGTCGGCCTCATCGCCTCGCCGGCCATTGTGCGGGCGCAGGCGGAGACCATCCGCATCGGCTTCCCCACCCCGCTCACCGGCCCCTTCGGCGCCGAGGCGAAGGATCAGGTGAAGAGCGCGGAACTCGCCGTGAAGCTCGTCAACGACAAGGGCGGCATCGCCGGCCGCAAGGTCGAGCTGCTGGTCCGCGACGACAAGCTGAACGCCGGCGAGGCTGCCACGCGCACCCTCGAGCTGATCGAGAAGGATAAGGTCCACGCGGTGGTCGGTGCCCTCTCCAGCGCCGTGCAGCTCGCGGTGAACGAGGTGACGCGCGCCCGTGGCGTCATCTACGTCTCCATCAGCCAGTCCGACACCATCAACGAGGTGAAGGACTTCTCGAAGTACACCTTCCACGAGGCGCTCAACCCGCATATGACCACGGCCGCCGTGGCGCGGGCGACCTTCAAGAAGGGCTCGAAGGTGGCCCTGCTCGGCGCCGACTACGCCTATGGCCACGAGATGATGCGCGGCTTCAAGCGCGCCGCCGGCGAACTCGGCGCCGAGATCGTCGGCGAGATCCTGCATCCGTTCGGCGCGGCGGACTATTCCACGCTGATGCCCCGCATCCGCGCCCTGAAGCCGGACATCCTCGCCATCTGCAACTTCGGTCGTGACCAGGCCAATTCGATCAAGCAGGCCAACGACTTCGGCATGAAGAAGCAGATGCAAATCGTGGTGCCCGTGCTGCTCCACAACCAGCGCATCGCCGTGGCGCCAGACGTGTTCGAGGGCATCATCGGCGGCGCCAACTATTATTGGGCGCTGGAGAGCACCATCCCCTCCGCCAAGGCCTTCAACGACGCCTACAAGGCGGCGTACGGCTCGCTTCCGACCGATTACGGCGCGTACGGGTTCACCGGTGTCTCGGCGCTGCTGCTGGCCATGGCGAAGGCTGGCGGAACGGACACGGACAAGGTGATCGAGGCTCTGGAAGGCCTCAAGTATGACGTGGCCAAGGGGCCGCAATACTTCCGCAAGTGCGACCACCAGTCGGTGCAGTCGGTGCTGGTCCTGAAGTCCAAGGCCAAGGCCGACATGAAGAGCGAGCAGGACCTGTTCGACATCGTTGAGAACGTCCCCGGCTCCGAACAGATGCTGCGCTCCTGCGGCGAACTGGGCTTCCCGACCTGAGACCTGATCCCTTCTCCCCTTGCGGGAGAAGGTGGATCGCGGCGCAGCCGCGAGACGGATGAGGGGAAGGCAGCAACAGAGCGCGATCCAACCCCTCCCCCCCGGCCCCTCTCCCGCAAGGGGAGAGGGGAGAAGCGCTCCGCAAGTCCGCCCCGAGAGACGCCCGATGGACCTTGAACTCATCCTCATGCAGCTGTTCTCCGGGCTCGCGCTCGGGGCGATCCTGGTGATGGTCGCCCTCGGGCTCACCATCGTGTTCGGCATGCTCGGCATCGTGAATTTCGCCCATGGCGCCCTGTTCATGGTGGGGGCCTATGCGGGGCTGTGGGTCGCCGCGCAGACCGGCAGCTTCTGGTGGGCGCTCATCGTCGCTCCCCTTGCGGTCGGCGTGCTGGGCATGCTCATCGAGCGCTTCCTCATCCGCCCGCTCTATGGCCGCACGCCGGATGATCCGCTGCTGCTCACCTTCGGCCTTGGCTATGTGCTGGTGGAGGCCGTGCGCATCACCTTCGGCACGGACGGCATTCCCTTCTCGGCGCCCGACGCGCTGCAGGGCGTGGTGGATCTCGGCGTCGGCTATTTCCCCATCTATCGCCTGTTTGTCATGGGCGTGGTGGCGGTCATCCTGCTGCTGCTCTGGGTGGCGCTGGAGAAGACCCGCTTCGGCCTCATCGTGCGGGCCGGCGCGCGCGATCCGCTCATCATGAAAGTGCTGGGGGTGGACGTGAGCCGGCTGTGGCTGCTGGTGTTCGGCCTCGGCGTCGGCCTCACCGCGCTGGGTGGCGTGCTGGCCGCGCCCATGCGCAACGTGAGCCCTGAGATGGGCACGCTGGTGCTGGCGGAGGCCTTCGTCGTCACCGTCATCGGCGGCATGGGATCGCTGCTCGGGGCCGTGGTGGCGGGGCTGCTCGTGGGCGTCGCCGTGAGCATGACCGCGCTGTTTGCTCCCGAGATGGCGACCATCGTCATGTTCGGCCTGATGGCTCTCATCCTCCTCGTCCGACCGCAGGGCCTGTTCGGCCGGCCGGCCGGCGCCTGACGGAACCCGGCGCGTGAACGGAGACGACACCATGACCACAACCGACCTCGCCGCCGGGCAGGGCGTGGCGCCGCGCACTCTGCCGAAGGCCGGAGCCGCGCTGGATCGCTGGCGCGTGCCGCTCACCATCGCCGTGCTGGCGGTGCTGCCCTTCGTGCTGCCGTCGCAGGCGCTGGCGGTGAACGTGCTGATCTACGGCCTGTTCACCGTCGGCTTCAACCTGCTGTTCGGCTACACGGGCCTTCTCTCCTTCGGCCATGCCGCCTTCTTCGGCACGGGGGCCTACCTGACAGGAATGGCCATCGCCCTTCTCGGCTTCGGCTGGTTTCCGGCCATGCTCACGGGCATCGTCGGCGCAAGCCTGCTCTCGGTGGTGATCGGCGCGCTCTCCATCCGCACGCGCGGCATCTATTTCTGCATGGTCACTTTGGCGCTCGCGCAGCTCGTCTATTACGTCGCGCTCCAGGCGTCCGGCTGGACCGGCGGCGAGAATGGCCTGCGCGGCTTCACCGTGGCAAAGGCCGACCTGATCGGCGGCTTCTCGGTGAACCTGCTGAACCCGCTGGCGAAATACTACTTCATCATGTTCTTCGCCGCGCTGGCACTGTGGTTCGTGTCGCGGGTGCTGAACTCCCCCTTCGGCGCGGCCATCGAGGCGGTGCGCGAGAACGAGACCCGCGCCCGCGCCTGCGGCTTCGACGTGGAGCACACCAAGCTGCTGTCCTTCGTCCTCTCCGGCGCCCTGTGCGGTCTCGCCGGCACGCTTTCCGCGCTGCACCTCTCCATCGTGCCGCTCGATGCGCTGGGCGTTCACACCTCCTCCATCGTGGTGATGATGACCATGCTGGGCGGCGCCGGCTCCTTCTTCGGGCCGTTCGTGGGGGCGCTGGTGTTCCTGCTCATCGAGGATGTCGCCTCGCTGTGGACCACCCACTGGCAGCTCATCGTCGGCATCGTCTTCATCCTGTTCGTGCTGTTCCTGCCCAAGGGCATCTGGGGCAGCCTGATCCAGATCGTGCGCCGCAGGAGGGCGTCATGAGCGCGCTGATGGAAGTGACGGACGTGGGCCGGTCCTTCGGCGGCTTCGTCGCCCTCGCCGGCATCTCGGCGAAGTTCGAGCGCAACAAGGTGACGGCGGTGATCGGCCCGAACGGCGCCGGCAAGAGCACCTTCTTCAACGTGCTGTCCGGCGTGCTCCAGCCCTCCACCGGCTCGATCCGCTTCAAGGGGCAGGAGTTGAAGGGACTGAAGCAGCACCGCTTCGCCCATCTCGGCATTGCCCGCTCCTACCAGATCACCAACCTCTTTCCCGAGCTGTCGGTGGAGGAGAACGTCCGTGTGGCGGCACAGGCACTGAAGACGCGCTACGACGTCTTCAGCCATCGCGATCACTATCCCGAGCTGACTCAGAAAGCAGAGGCGGCGCTGGCCGAAGTGGGCCTCACCCATCGCCGCGCCCGCCGCGCCCGCGACCTCGCCCATGGCGAGCAGCGGGCGCTGGAGATCGCCATCGCGCTGGTGGCGAATCCCGAGCTTCTGCTGCTCGACGAGCCCACGGCCGGCATGGGGCCGGAAGAGACCAAGGAGATGGTGGCGCTCATCGAGCGCCTCGCGGCGGACCGCACCATTCTCCTGGTCGAGCACAAGATGAAGATGATCCTCGGCCTGTCCGACCGCATCCTGGTGCTGCACCACGGCCGGCTTATCGCCGACGGCGCGCCGTCGGCGGTGCAGGCCGATCCGGAAGTCCGCCGCGTCTATCTGGGGCAGAACGATGGCTATGCTTGAGGTCGAAAAGCTCAATGCCTGGTACGGGCCGAGCCACGTCGTCCATGATCTGACGTTCAGGATCGACGAGGGCGAGATCGTCGCCCTCGTCGGCCGCAACGGCGCGGGCAAGACCTCGACGTTGCGTGCCATCATGGGGCTGATGCCGCGCGCCGAGGGCCGGGTGAGGTTCGACGGCACGGATCTGCTGCCGCTCGGCGCCCATGCGCGCTTCCGCCTCGGCCTCGGCTATGTGCCGGAGGAGCGGCGCATCGTCTCCGGCCTTACGGTGCGGGAAAACCTGCAGCTCGGCCTCGTCGCCGCCGCCCGCACCGACGAGCGCGCGGCCATCGACGAGATCGCCAAGAGCTTCCCGCGCCTGAAGGAGCGGCTGGAGCAGCAGGGGACCACCATGTCCGGCGGCGAGCAGCAGATGCTCGCCATCGCCCGCGCTATCATCTCCAAGCCGAAGATGGTGCTGCTGGACGAGCCCTCCGAGGGCATCATGCCGGTGCTGGTGGAGGAGATGGGCGTGCTTTTCCGGCGTCTGCGCGACCAGGGAACGACGCTGCTCCTGGTGGAGCAGAACGTGGAATGGGCGCTCAATCTCGCGAGCCGCGCCATCATCATCGATCAGGGCGAGCTGGTGCATCAATCGAGCGCTGCTGCACTGCTCGCCGACAAGGACATCCAGGATCGCTATTGTGCGGTCTGAGCGCCATCGCCGAAGAGCGGCACGCGCGAACGAGAACAAGGGGAGGACCATCCCGTGGAACTGACCGGCGAATATCGCATCAGCGCCCCGCGCGAGACCGTGTGGAAGGCGATCCTTGATCCTGAGATGCTCAAGCGTTGCATTCCCGGCTGCAAGGAGCTGGAGCAGACGGGGGACAACGCCTATGCCGCCAAGGTGCAGGTGAAGGTGGGGCCGGTCTCGGCCACCTTCTCCGGCTCGGTGGAACTCACCGACATGGAGGCTCCGGCCGGTTGCCGCATCGTCGGGCAGGGCAATGGGGGCATCGCCGGCTTCGCCAAGGGCGAGGCGAAGGTCTCGCTGGCCGAGGATGGGGCCGATACCATCCTGACCTACGTGGCGGACGCCCAGATCGGCGGCAAGCTCGCCTCTCTTGGCGGGCGCCTCGTGCAGGCGACCGCCAAGAAGCTCTCCGACCAGTTCTTCACCAGCTTCGCCGAAGCGCTGAACGCGCTGGCCGAGGCGCCTCCGGCGGCCGAGGCATCCTGAGCATCACGAAGGTCCCGAGGCCGGCGCAGGCCGGCCTCACTTCACCTTCGCCGCATAATCCTCCGGCTTGAAGCCGACGATCAGATCACGCCCGTGCTCCAGCACTGGGCGCTTGATCATGGACGGGTGTGCGAGCATCAGTGCCAAGGCCTTTGCCTCGTCGATGTCCGCCTTGTCGGCGTCGGGGAGCTTCCGGAAGGTCGTGCCGGCCCTGTTGAGCAGCTTTTCCCAGCCGACCTGCTTCGCCCAGCCCTCCAGCGTCTTCGCATCGATGCCCGCCGACTTGTAGTCGTGGAAGGCATAGGCGACGCCCTTCTCGTCGAGCCAGCCGCGTGCCTTCTTCATGGTGTCGCAGGCCTTGATGCCGTAGATCGTCGTCGTCATCGCAATCCCCCGTCTGAAAGCACCGACCTTACCCGAGGGCGCGCCGCCGCGCGCGCGGCTTTCGCGTCGCAGGGCCGTTGAATGGTGCCTGCTGCTCATGTAACATATCAGTGCAATCCCAATTGGACGGCCAATAACAGGCAGGGCAGGACGCATGAAGACCTATCGGGGAGACCGCACCATCGACGGCATCGCGGTGACGGTGGATGGCAAGCCGCTGCCGCAGCGCACCGACATCGCCAAACTGAGCAGCGACGGCTTCGAGTGGAGCTATGAGGGGCAGGCCCCCGCCCAACTCGCCCTCGCCTTGCTCGCCGACCACCTCGGCGACGACCGGCGCGCCTATTCGCTGCACGACCAGTTCATGCGCGACGTGGTCGCCAATTTCGCTAATGAGTGGGAGATGACCTCCGACGATATCGACGCCGCGCTCCACCGCGTCGCAGCCTGATCGGCATCCGCCCGAGGCTTGACGGCAGGAGACGAATCCGTCGTCTCAGAGACAAGGCAGGGGAGCAAGCGGCATGGCAAAGGCGGGGTCCAAGGCAGGGGCCATTGCGGGCTCCGTGGCGCCGGTGCGGCGCCAGAAGCGGCAATCCGCGCTGGCCGGAGGTGAAGGCGCGCTTGATCTCCTGTTGGAGCCGCTCCGCGAAACCCGCAAGGAACCTCGCACCCCCGCCCGTCGCGCTCGCAAGGACGAGCCGGTGACGGAAGATGCGAGCCTCACCGATCGTGCCTACCGCATCCTTGAGGAACTGATCGCGACTCTGCAACTGCCTCCGGGCGCGGTGCTTTCCGAACTCACGCTTTCCGACCGGCTGAAGATCGGCCGCACGCCCATCCGCGAGGCGCTGCAACGCCTAGCCCGCGACGGGCTGGTCGTGGTGCTGCCGCGGAGAGGCGTGCTGGTGTCGGATATCAACCTGCGCACCCAGCTTCGCCTGCTGGAGGTGCGGCGCGTGCTGGAGGTGCTGATGGCCGGCCTCGCCGCCGAGCGCGCGACGTCTGAGGAGCGGGACGCCTTCGCCGAGATCGCCGGCTCCATGCGGCAGGCGGCCGAGGTGGAGGACGACCTCGCTTTCATGCGCCTCGACCGGCGCTTCAACCTTTTGATGGCGCAGGCGTCGCGCAACGAGTTCGCGGTGCGCTCCATGGGCCTCATGAACGCCCTGTCGCGTCGCTTCTGGTACCAGCATTACCGGGAGGTCGCCGACCTGCCGCTCGCAGCCCGGCTCCATGCCGAAGTGGCCGAGGCGGTGGCCCGCCGAGACCGCAAAGGGGCAGAGACCGCGGCCGCCAACCTCGTGGATTATATCGAGGATTTCGCCCGCAAGACGCTGGATGCGTGAGGGGTGGTGCTCCCTCCGCCGTAAGGGGAGAGGGAGCCTTGAGCCCTCAGAAGATCACGACGCTGCGAATGGTCTCGCCGGCCTTCAACGCTTCGAACCCCGCGTTGATCTCGTCCAGCGCGATCCGTCGTGAGATGAGGCCCTTGAGGTCCAGCCGTCCGGCAAGCGCGGCTCGGGCGAGGAAGGGGAAGTCACGGGCGGGGCGGGCACCGCCATAGGAGACGCGGCGGATGCGCTTTTCCGCCATCAGCGAGCCCCAGCGGAAGGACACGTCCGTCGTCACGTCGATCTTGCCGAGCCAGATCACCTCGCCGCCAGGCCGCACCGCCTCCACCGTCGCGCGGAAGGCAATCGGGCTGCCGGCCGATTCCAGCACCACGTCGGCACCGCGGCCTTGGGTGAGCGCGCGGGTCGCCTCCACCACGTCGCCCGTGCGGGCATTCACCGTGTGGGTGGCCCCCATGGCGCGGGCGAGGGCGAGCTTGGCATCATCGAGATCGGCGGCAAGGATGGTCTCTGCGCCTGCCAGCCTCGCCCCCTGTACCGCGGCGAGGCCCACGGCGCCGCAGCCAATGACGAGGGCCGTATCGCCGGGCGCGATGTGTGCCACGTTCAGCGCGGCGCCGACGCCCGTCATGATCCCGCAGCCGATGAGGCAGGCCTCCTCGAACGGAAGTTCTTTGGGCACGGGCACGGCCTGCTGGTCCGTGACGATGCAGTATTCACCGAAGGCGCCGAGGAACATGAGGTTCCCCAGCTCCCGCCGGTCCGCGAGCCGCGCCTTGGCGGCGCCGTCGAAGGCACGGGCCTTCGGGCCTTCCGCGAGATAGCCCTCGCACAGGATGGGCAGCGCGCGGTCGCAATAGAAGCAGTGGCCGCAATGGGGGTTCCAGGAGAGCACCACATGGTCGCCCTTGCGGACGCCCTTGGCCTCCCGCCCCACGTCTTCGACGACGCCCGCCGCCTCGTGGCCGAGCACGATGGGCATGGGATAGACGAGCCCGCCCTCGATCACCTCGAGATCGGTATGGCACAGCCCGGCCGCCTTGATGCGGACCAGCACGTCGGATGGCCCGAGCGGGGCCGCTTCCACCGTCTCGATGGCGAGCGGCGTCTGCGGCGCGTGGAGCACCGCGGCACGATAGGTGAGGGGCATGGGTCAGGCGTGCTCCAGCTCCACCTCGCCGGCGATGACGCGCATGACCGCCTTGTCGCGGTACGCCTCGGCCAGCGTGCCGGAGAAGATCATCTCGCCGCGCTCCAGCACGTAGAGGCGATCCACATAATCCGGCAGGTGGTGGACGTTGGATTCCGCCATCAGCACGGCCTGCCCCATGGCGCGGATGGAGGCGATGCCCTCCGAGATCACCGGGATGATGGCCGGCGACAGCCCCTCGAACGGCTCGTCCAGCAGCAGGAGGCTCGGATCGAGGGCGAGTGCCCGCGCCACCGACACCATCTTGCGCTCGCCGCCGGAGAGCTGCGCTCCGCCCCGATGCAGATACTGCCGGAGCTTCGGGAATACGGTGAGGGAGCGCTCGACGCGGTCCTTCTCCGACATCTTGGAGCGGCGCGTCCAGGTCGGCAGCTCCAGATTCTCCGCCACGGTGAGGTCGGCATAGACCTCCGATTCCTCCGGCGAGAAGCCCACGCCCATCTGCGCAATCTCGTGCGGGGCGCGGCCGATCAGCTCCTTGCCGGCGAAGCGGATGGAGCCGGCGACGGGCTTGCGATAGCCCATGATGGAGCGGAACGTGGTGGTCTTGCCCGCGCCGTTGCGGCCGATGAGGCAGACGAGTTCGCCCGGCTCCACGGCGAGGTCGATACCGGACAGGATGCGGCTGCCGGCGATATCCACCTTGAGGCCCGAAATGCTCAGCATGGGCGGCTCTCCTGAACGGCGGCTTTCGGGGCCATCTTCGGCGGGCGCGTGCCCACCACGGCGGCGATGAGGGCGGGATCCTTGAAGAAGGTTTCCGGCTTCTCATCGGCGAGAACGGTACCCGCCTGGAGCGCGACGATGCGGTCCGAGTAGCGGGCCACGAGGTCCATGTCGTGCTCCACCTGGATGATGCCGCGCACGCCGGCCTTGCGGGACGCGGCAACCAGTAGCTCCATGATGGCGTGCTTGTCGCCGGTGGAGACGCCGGAGGTCGGCTCGTCGATGAGGATCAGTTCCGGCTTGAGGGCGAAGGCGCTCGCCACGTCCAGCAGCTTCTTCTCGCCCTGGGAGAGGGCGCTCGCCTGCTGGTCCAGCCGGTGGCGCAGGTTGAAGATGTCGGCCACCTCCTCCACGGCATCGCGGATCTCGCGATCAGCGCCGAGGCTGCGGAAGGGATTGCCGATGCGCCTGAGGCGTGATGCTGCGGCGACACCCAGCGTCTCCCGCACCGTGAGCTCGGGGAAGATGTTCACAAGCTGGAACCCCCGCGCCATGCCACGGCGGGACAGTTCCACCGGTCCGATGCCGGCAATGTCCTGCCCGCGGAAATGGACGTGGCCAGACGTTGGCTTCAGCAGTCCCGTCAGCACGTTGACGAGGGTGGACTTGCCGGCGCCGTTGGGGCCGACGATGGAGATGAATTCGCCATCGTCCACATGCACCGAGACGTTTCGGAGCGCATGGAAATCGCCATAGCTCTTGGAGACCTGATGGGCGGAGAGAAGGGCGCGTGAGGCCATGGGTCAGCTCCCGCGCTTGAGGCGGGCGAAGGCGTCGCCGAACAGGCCGGCGATCCCCCGCGGGAAGAAGATGACGATGAGCACCAGCACCGCGCCCATCACGAACCGCCAGTACTGGGTGGCGGACATCACCGTGTCCTGCAGCAGCACGAAGGCGAGGCCGCCCACCACGGGGCCGGCGAAGGCGCCGGAGCCGCCCAGCACCGCCATGAAGACGAGGTTGCCGGATTGCGTCCAGTAGACGATCTCCGGGTCCGCGAGGCCGATGGTGACGGCCAGGATTACCCCGCCGATGGCGCCGTAGACGCCGGAGATGACGTAGGCCGCGAGCCGCATCCGCGAGACGGTGACGCCGAGATAGGCCGCCTTCTGCGCGTTCTCCCGAATGGCCGTGAGGTGCAGCCCGAAGGGCGAGCGCACGATCCGCCACATGGCACAGCCGAGCAGGGTCAGCAGGCCGAGGGCGTAGTAGTAGAACGGCCCGGTGATGAAGGCCGTCTTGCCGCCCTCGAACGCCATGCCGAACAGCAGCGGGCGCATTACTCGCATGCCCTGGTCGCCGCCGGTGAGGCCGTAGAACTTGAACAGGATGGAGTGGAACAGCATGCCGAAGGCGAGCGTCAGCATGCCGAAGAAGATGCGCGTGTAGCGCACGCACAGGAAGCCCACCGGCACCGCGATGACCACCGCCGCCGCCACCGCGACGAGCAGGATCAACTCCAGCGACTGGACGCCGAGCTTCGAGGTCATCACCGCCGCCGCATAGGCGCCGATACCGAGGAACATGGCGTGGCCGAAGGAGAGGAGGCCGGTGTAGCCGAACAGCAGGTTGAAGCCGAGCAGGGCGATAGCGAAGCCGAAGAACGGCACCATCAAAGTGAGCGTGTAGGTGGAGGCAACGAGGGGCAGGCCCGCCATGGCGACGATGATCACCAGGAAGGATATGAGCCCCGAGGGTCGCCAGAGGCTGGGGGACACGGCCGGCGCCACCGTGGCCGGGGCGGAGGTCGGGGTGCTCATGCCATTGCCTTTCCGAAAAGTCCGGCCGGCCGCAGGATGAGCACGGCGATGACGACCAGATAGATGGAGAGAATCTCGGCCTCGGGCAGCACCATGATGGCCGCCGCACGGATCAGGCCGACGATGAGCGCACCGGCCAGCGCACCGCGCATGGAGCCCAGCCCGCCGATGACCACCACGGCAAACGCTTCCACCACCAGCTCCACGGCCATTTCAAGCGAGGAGGCCGAGGCCGGCACCACCAGCGCGCCGCCCACCGTGCCGAGCATGCAGCCGACCGTGAACACGGCCGCGAACACGCGGGAGGAATTGACGCCGAGACCCTCGCTCATGTCCCGGTTTTCCGCCGTCGCGCGGATGATGCGCCCGGTGCGGGTCTTCTGCAGGAAGGCGCCGAGCGCCACCGCGATGGCGATGGAGGCGGCGATCACGAGGAGGTTGTAGGTGGGCACCCGAAGGCCCATGAACTCGGCCGTGCCGTAAGCGAGATAGGCGTTGTCCAGCGTCCGGGGCGTGGCGCCCCAGAAGAAGCGGAATACGTCCTGGAACATCAGCAGCAGGCCGAAGGTGAGGAGCAATTGATAGCTCTCGTCCCGCCGGTAGACCGTGCGCAGGATGCGTTCCACCGGCAGGCCGACGAGGCCGATCGCCAGCCCCGCGAGGATGAGCACCGGCAGCACCGTCCAGGCTGGGAAACCGGCGGCCGAGGCGAGGCCAACAGCCGTGATGCCGAAATAGGCGCCCAGCGCGTAGAACGAGCCGCAAGCGAGGTTGATGACCTTCTGCACGCCGAACACCAGCTGGAGCCCGGCGGCCACGAGGAAGAGAATGGCGGCGTGAAACACGCCGCCGAGGAGGACGTCGAGGAAGACGGTCACGCGGCGCTCCTCACACGGGAAGCTTGGAGGTCTTGAGCCATTCCCAGAAGTCCACGCCCGGCGGCTTCTGGAGCTGATCGGCGGTGAAGCTGTCCACCGTCTTCAGCGTCGGGAAATCGTAGGAGTTCTGGTTGGTGGAAAGGCCCTGGTAGAATGTCTGCTCCGCGATCTTGTCGGCGCGGAATTGCCCCGGCCCCCCCAGGCTCTCGATCTTCTGCTTGGGGATGGATTCGATGATCTCCGTGAGCTTCGGCCAGCGCCCCGTGGCCTTGGCCGCGGCTTCGACGCCCGCCTTGTATGCGGCCAGGGCGAAATAGGCGCGGTCGGCCTCCCAGCTCGGAGCCTCCTTGTACCGGCCCATATAGTCTTCCACGAACGCCTTCTGGAGCGGGGACGCATTGGGCAGCGCGAAGTAGAGCGTGTTGTGCCCGAACACGATGTTCTCGGGCATGAACTCCTTCTTCAGCTGGTTGATCTGCCAGCCGGCGGCGGGCAAAGCGAGGTTCACGCCTTCGAACAGGCCGGCGGCGGAGCCCTGCTTCATGAAGACGGGCAGGTCGGCGAACAGCATCGACGAGAAGATGAAGTCGGGTTTGGCCGCCTTCAGCGCCGCGACGTGGGACGTGAGGTCCATGGTGCCGACCTTCGGCCACTGCTCGGCCACGACCTCGACCTCCACGCCGGCGCGCTTGAGGATCTGCTGGAAAGCCTCCCAGTTGTTGCGGCCGTAGGAATAGTCCGGGTTGATGCCGGCAATGCGTTTGATCTTGCCCTTGAAGTATTTGATCGAGAGCAGGGAGGCCATCACAGCCTCGCATTCATTGTCGGTGGAGCGGAAGACGTACTGCGACTTGGGCATCGCCTCCTTCACGCCGTCCTGCGTGGTGCCGTCCCACATGATGAGGAGCGCCTGTTCCTCCTCCGCCACGGGCGCGACGCCCAGCGACACGCCGGTGGAGATGAGGCCCTGGACGCAATCCACCTTCTCCTGCAGCACCAGGCGGCGGAAGCGCTCGATGGTGTCCTTGGGAGAGGTTTCCTCCTCGATGACGAGCTCGATCGGGCGCCCGGCGATGCCGCCGTCCTTGTTCATGCGCTCCGTCGCCCACTGCACAGCGCGGATGCCGCATTCGCCCACCGTGCCCATGGCCCCGGAGCGCGGCGCGAGAATGCCGATGCGAACCGGCTTCGACTGGGCGATGGCGGGGGAAAAGACCCCCGGAGCGGCGGCAGCGAGACCGGCAGCACCGATCCCCCGCATCAAAGTGCGGCGAGAAATGTTCATTGGCGTCCTCCCCTAGGCGGGTCTCGTGCCCGCCTTCGTAATCTGACATATCATAGATATGCCAAAAGAATGTCTGCAAGAAGCTTTTTTGATCTGGATCATTTTTAAGGAAGATGGGTCTAAAAAATCTAATTAAATCAACATTTTAAATTGTTGAACTTTGGTCGCATTCGCGGGACGATAGGCTTTCGATGGAGCCGGATCGGCGCCTTGCATATGATGTGTGACTAACATATTAGTGGTGCATCCGCTGTCGCGGAGCATCCTTCCCCCGTCCGGGCGCGAGGGAGCTGGGGCGGGCGACGGCTCAAGGCACCGGCGCGTTCAGCAGCTGGTGTCTTCAAGAGCCGGCGCCTCCGACGCGGCGCCGAGAGAATCAAGACAATGGCGCGCACCAACAGCGCGCAAGGGAGAGAGCGATGGAACTCACCTCGAGCCCCATGACGGATCGGCAGCGCAAATATCGCGCGACCTACCGTGAGCGTGTCACCGGCTGGTATAACGGATGGCTGCACATCGCCATCATCTACACGATCGGCTTCACCGCCCTCTACATCTATGTCTCGAACATGCACGCGATCCGCTGGTGGGAGTTTTTGACCATTCCAGTCGTGTTCCTGTTCTGCAATTTCTTCGAGTGGTGGCTGCACCGCTACGTGATGCACCGGCCGTCGAGCTTTCCGCTGTTCCGCGCGGTCTATAACCGCCACACGCTGATGCACCACCAGTTCTTCACCGAAGAAGAGATGCGCTTCGCCGGGCATCACGACTGGCGCGTCACCTTCTTCCCGCCCTACGCGCTGGTGACGTTCACGCTCATGTCCATTCCCGGCGCCATCGTGTTCGGCTGGCTGATCTCGCCGAACGTGGGCTGGCTGTTCATCGCCACCACCACCTCGGTCTACCTGCTCTACGAATTTATGCACTTCACCACGCACATCGACGAAAACTGGTTCGTGCGGAACGTGCCCTTCATCAACACCAACCGCCGCCATCATGCCGCGCACCACAACCAGTCGCTCATGATGGAGCGCAACATGAACCTCACCTTCCCCATTATGGACTGGGCGTTCGGCACCTCGGATCTCAACCGCGGGCTCATTGGCCATCTCTTCAACGGCTACGACACCCGCCATCTGAAGACCGACATGCGCCGCACTGCGCGTACGCCGAAAGGCAAGGCAGGCCCGTCCGGCCACGTCGCTCCGGCGGAGTGAGGCGATGGCGTCGATCGAACCCAATATCGGCGGGCTCGCGATTTTTGCGGGCCTGTGGACCGCGGCCTGCATGGGCTTTCTGGTGCTCTCCGGCATGTTCCCGGCGAGCACCCGGCCGGCGGGCGCGCGACAGGCGGGGGGACGCGCCCTCGTCCTGGTGAACAGCCTGCTGTGGCTCGCGCTGGCGGCTGCGGCGCTGGTCTATGGCTACGCCAACCTGCGCCTCACCAGCCTGATCGTCGTCGGCGGCCTCGTGCTGCTGTTCGCCCCGGCACCGTTCGATCTGCTGCCGACATCGTTCCGCGACGGCCGGCGGGGCCTTGCCACCCTGGTCGCGCTCCAAGGCGCGTCGCTCGCCGTCTGGGCCGCGCTTCCCGGCGGCGGCGCACTCATCTGAAGGTCAGCGCCGGCGCAGTCCGGCCAGCAAGAGGGGACATCCCATGCCCACCCACATCAAGCTCATCCTCTCCCTCATCGTCCTCGCCGTGGCTGCGGCCGGCTATGCCTTCCAGGCAGCGCTGGGGCAGGAGGGGCCCAAATATGCGGTCGCCTTCCTCGGCATCTTCATGGTCGTCGCCATGTGGGTGTTCCCCGAGGTGCAGCGTCGGCCGGGCGACAAGGTCTAGTCCGGGCCCAAAACAATCAGGGGAAGAGGGGGCATGATCGCCATCATTTTCGAGGTGTGGCCGGCCGAGGGCCAGCGCGACACCTATCTCGATCTTGCCGCGCGCCTGCGCGTGGAACTGGACAAGATGGACGGCTTCATCTCGGTGGAGCGGTTCGAGAGCCTCACCAATCCGGGCAAGATGCTCTCGCTCTCCATGTGGCGCGACGAGGAGGCGGTGAAGGCATGGCGCAACCTCACCTCCCATCGCAGGACGCAGGCGGCCGGGCGGGCCGGCGTGTTCCGCGACTATCGCCTGCGGGGCGCGGCCGTGGTGCGCGACTACGGCATGTTCGAGCGTGACGAGGCGCCGGACGACAGCCGCGCTTTGCACAAGGCGAAGGCCGCCGCGGCCGATCCCGCCTTCTGAGGTCAGCGCAGCTCCGGCGGCCAGTCGAGGCCGGAGCGACCCGCCGGATCGGACGGCGCGGCTGCGGCGGCGATCTCGTCGTCGCTGAGGCCGGCATCCCGCAGGACCTGCTCCGTGCAATCGCTAAGATCGAGCGGGTGGGCCTGCGCTGGAGTGCGCGAGAGGCGCGGGACGGCGGGCACGCGGTTCGGCCCGCTGTCCGGATGGCGCGCGGCGATGTGGGGATCGCTCCAAACCTCGTCCGGTGCCAGAATCGGCGCGACGCAGGCGTCCGTGCCGGTAAACAGGGCGGTCCAGTGATCGCGCGATTGCCCCGCGAAGGTCGCTTCCAGCGTACGTTCGATTTCCGGCCACAGGTCGCGTCGCATGTGGTCCGGCGGTTCGCCGAGATCGAGACGTCGCCACAGTGCTTCAAAGAAGCCCCGCTCCAGCGCACCCACCGCGATGAAGCGGCCATCGGCGCAGCGGTAAGAGCGATAGAACGGCGCGCCGCCACCCAGCAGCCCGTCGCCCCGTGCCGGCCAATGGGGCGTCTTCCACAGCGGCCAGTGCATCGCCATCAGCGAGAGCGCTCCATCCACCATGGCGGCGTCGATCTTCTGGCCCTGTCCGGTGCTCTTCGCCTCGATCACCGCGGCGAGGATGCCCAGCGCGGCGATCAGGCTGCCGCCGGCGAAATCCGCGACGAGATTGAGCGGTGCCTCGGGCGGCCCGTCCTTCGGGCCCATGGACCCGAGCACGCCGGCCAGCGCGAGATAGGTGATGTCGTGGCCCGCCTCCAGAGCGCGCGGGCCGTCCTGCCCGAAGCCGGTGAGCGAGCAGTAGACGAGGCGCGGGTTGAGCGCCGCCAGCGTCTCGTATCCCGCGCCGATCCGGTCGGCGACGCCGGGGCGGAAGCCCTCCACCAGCACGTCGGCGGTCTTCACCAGCGCATGGAGCGCGGAACGGCCGGCGGGTGCTTTCAGGTCGAGGGAGATATGCCGCTTGCCGCGCGAGAATTCCGGGATGGCGACGCCGGCCCGTCCGCCGCCCACCACGATCACCTCTGCCCCGAAATCCGCAAGCAGCATGGTGCAATAGGGGCCGGGGGCGAGCCGGGAGAGATCGACGACGCGGATGCCGGCGAGGGGACCGCGCGGGGCGGGGGAGGGGGCCTCCACCATCACAGCCCCCGCGCGATGACGATGCGCTGAACGTCGCTGGTGCCCTCATAGATCTGGCACACGCGCACATCGCGATAGATGCGTTCCACCGGGAAGTCCGCGAGATAGCCGTAGCCGCCGAAGGTCTGGATGGCTGCGGAACACACCTGCTCCGCCGTCTCCGAGGCGAACAGCTTCGCCATGGACGCCTCGGTGAGGCAGGGCAGGCCGGCCTCGCGCAGGGCGGCGGCGTGCAGCACCATCTGACGGGCCGCCTCGATGCGGGTCGCCATGTCGGCGAGGCGGAAGGCGACGGCTTGATGCTCCATGATGGGCTTGCCGAAGGTCACGCGCTCTTTCGCATAGGTCCGGGCCGCCTCGAACGCGGCGCGCGCCATGCCCACGCATTGCGAGGCGATGCCGATGCGCCCGCCTTCAAGATTGGACAGCGCGATCTTCAGGCCCTCGCCCTCGGCCCCGAGCCGGAGGTCGGCGGGAAGGCGCATGTCGTTGAAGGCGAGCTGGCAGGTGTCGGAGGAATGCTGGCCCAGCTTCTCCTCCACCCGCACCACCTCGTAGCCGGGCGTGTCGGTGGGCACGATGAAGGCGGAGATGCCCTTCTTGCCCGCGTCCGGGTCGGTCACGGCGAAGACGATGATGACATCGCCGTTCTTGCCGGAGGTGATGAACTGCTTGGCGCCGGAGAGCACATAATGGTCGCCGTCCCGCCGGGCGCGCGTGCGCAGCGCTGCGGCGTCCGATCCCGCCTGCGGCTCGGTGAGGGCGAAGCCGCCGATCCATTCGCCGCTCGCCAGCTTGGGCAGGTAGCGCTCCTTCTGCGCCTGCGTGCCGAACTTCACGATGGGCATGCAGCCGACGGAGGAATGCACGCTGACGATGGTGGAGCAGGCGCCGTCCGCCGCCGCGATCTCTTCCAGCGCAAGGGCATAGGAGGCGAGATCGGTGGCGGAGCCGCCATGGTCCTCCGGCACCAGCATGCCAAGGAAGCCGAGGGCGCCCAGCTCCTTCAGTTCCTCGCCGGGGAAGCGGTGCTCCCTGTCCCGCGCTGCCGCTCCGGGCGCGAGGCGTTCGGAGGCGAAGGCGCGTACCGCGTCGCGGATGGCAACCTGGGTTTCGGTGAGGATCATGGCAGGTTCCTCCGGTTCTTGTTGTTAGGTTTCCTTGGCGGCCTCTGCCTCAGCTCAGACGCTCGATGGCGACCGCCGTCGCCTCGCCGCCGCCGATGCAGAGCGAGGCGATGCCACGCTTGAGCCCGTAGCGCTCCAGGGCAGCCAGTAGCGTCACCATCACCCGGGCGCCCGAAGCCCCGATGGGATGGCCCAGCGCACAGGCGCCGCCGTGGACGTTCACCTTGTCTTCTGGCAGACCGAGATCGCGCATGGCGGCCATGGGCACCACGGCGAACGCCTCGTTGATCTCGAACAGGTCCACGTCCTTCAGATCCCAGCCGGTCTTCCCGGCCAGCTTCTGCACCGCGCCGATCGGGGCCGTGGTGAAGAGGTTCGGCGCCTGGGCGTGGGTGGAATGGCCGACGATGGCGGCGAGCGGCGTCAGGCCACGCTTCTCCGCTTCGGAGCGGCGCATGAGCACGAGAGCCGCCGCGCCGTCGGAGATGGAAGAGGAGTTCGCCGCCGTCACCGTGCCGCCGTCGCGGAAGGCGGGCTTCAACGTCGGGATCTTGTCCAGCTTCGCCTTGGGCGGCTGCTCGTCTGCTGTCACAATGCGCTCGGTCTTGCCGGCTTTCACGGTGACGGGGGTGATCTCCTTGTCGAAGGCGCCCCCGGCCATGGCCTTCTGCGCCTTGGTGAGGGAGGCGATGGCAAAGGCGTCCTGCGCCTCGCGGGTGAACTGGTAGGCCTCGGCGCATTCCTCGGCGAAGGTGCCCATGAGGCGGCCCTTGTCATAGGCATCCTCGAGCCCGTCGAAGAACATGTGGTCGATGACCTTGCCGTGCCCCATGCGGTAGCCGCCGCGGGCGCGGTCGAGCAAATATGGGGCGTTGGTCATGCTTTCCATGCCGCCTGCAACCGCGACGGAGGCGGAGCCGGCGGCGAGGAGGTCGTGGGCGAACATGGCCGCCTTCATGCCCGAGCCGCACATCTTGTTGACGGTGGTGGCGCTGGTGGAGAGCGGAAGGCCCGCGCCGAGCGCGGCCTGGCGGGCCGGAGCCTGGCCGAGGCCCGCCGGCAGCACGCAGCCGAACACCACTTCCTCCACCTGATCCGGCGCGAGGCCGGCGCGCGCGAGGGCGGCACCGATGGCCGCGGAGCCGAGCGCGGGCGCGGCCACATCCTTGAGGTCGCCCTGAAAGCCGCCCATGGGCGTGCGGGCGGTGCCGACGATGACGATGGGGTCGGAAGCCGTCATGAGTCTTATCTCCGGTCGCGGGAGGAAGTCGTCAGCGGGAAGGGCTCAGCGCGGCGCCATCCGCAGCGCGCCGTCGAGGCGGATGACCTCGCCGTTCAGCATGTTGTTCTCGCAGATGTGCTTGACGAGGGCGGCGTATTCCGACGGCCGTCCGAGACGCGAGGGGAAGGGTACGCTCTTGCCCAGGCTGTCCTGCACGTCCTGCGGCAGGCCGGCCATCATCGGCGTCTCGAAGATGCCGGGGGCGATGGTGACGACGCGGATGCCGAACCGCGCCAGCTCTCGCGCCACCGGCAGGGTGAGCGCTGCAACACCGCCCTTGGAGGCGGCATAGGCCGCCTGGCCGATCTGCCCATCGAAGGCGGCGACGGAGGCGGTGTTGACGATGACGCCACGCTCGCCCTCGGCGTCCGGCGCCTCCTTCACCATGGCGTCGGCGGCGAGCCGGAGCATGTTGAAGGTGCCGATGAGGTTGACGGTGATGCCGCGCACGAAGCTTTCCAGCCGGTGCGGGCCGTCGCGGCCGACCACCTTCTCGCCGGGGGCGACGCCGGCGCAGTTCACGAGACCGTGAACATGGCCGAAGCTGTCGAGGGCGAGCTGCACGGCGGCCTTGCCATCGGCCTCGCTGCTGACGTCGGCGCGCTGGAAGCGGGCGGCGTCGCCGAGTTCGGCGGCCATGGCGGCACCGGCATCGGCGTTGATGTCGACGAGGACGACCCGGCCCCCATTGTCCACCACCATTCGCGACACCGCCGCGCCCAGGCCCGAGCCGCCGCCGGTGACGAGAAAGACGCGCCCTTCAATCTTCATGGTGCCCCTCCCAGGGAGACATGCCGCCGCTTTGGCGGCCGTTGCCTCTCGTCTAGCAGAAAAGCCGAGTGACATTCGATGACGCTAGCGATCTATTCAGGTGAGCGTTTTTGCCATTCGGGAGCGTGCCTTGGAACGGCGCATGATATCCGGGACTTTCGTGGAAGATGCCCTGGGCTGCCTGACGGCGCGGGGCATCGACGCCGGCCCGGTGCTGGCGCGGGCGGGGCTCGCGCTGCCGGTGACGGAGGCGGTCTCCGCGGAACAGTACGGGGCGCTTTGGACCGCGGCCGCGGAGGCGCTGGACGACGAGTTCTTCGGCCTCGCCGCCCGCCCCATGCGTTGCGGCAGCTTCACCCTGCTCTGCCATGCCCTCATGGGCGCGCAGACGCTGGAACAGGCGCTGCGGCGGGCGCTGCGGTTCCTCCGGGTGGTGCTGGATGACCCGAGCGGCGAGCTTGTCGTCGGGGAGGGCCTTGCGTCGGTCGTGCTCTCGGACAAGGGCGCCGCGCGCTCGGCCTTCGCCTACCGCACCTACTGGATCATCCTTCATGGCATCACCTGCTGGCTGGTGGGCCGGCGCATTCCGATCCGGCAGGTGGATTTCCGCTGCGGTCCGCCGGAGCATGGAGCCGACTATCGCCTGTTCTTCGGCGCTCCCGTGCGGTTTGACGCGCCGGAGAGCCGGCTCGCCTTCGACGCGGCCTTCCTGAAGCTGCCGGCCCACCGCAGCGAGCGGGCGCTGCGGGACTTCCTGCGGGGTGCGCCGGCCAACATCCTCGTGCGCTACCGGCACGACGAAGGGCTAGCCGCCCGTGTCCGCGCCCGGCTCCGGGAGCAGTCGGCCACGGCGTGGCCGTCCTTCGACGAACTCGCCCGACAGCTGCGCCTCCCGGCCTCCACCCTGCGGCGGCGGCTGGCGGAGGAGGGGGCCGCCTATCGCGACATCAAGGACGAACTGCGCCGGCTGCGGGCCGAGGATCTGCTGCGGGCCACCGACCGGCCCGTGGGCGAGATCGCGGCGGAGCTTGGCTTTTCCGAGCCAAGCGCCTTCCATCGCGCGTTCCGCAAGTGGACGGATCTGAGCCCGGGTGCCTTCCGCCGGGCCCGGGCCTGAGGGAGAGCGGCGTTCCGCCATTTGACGGCGGGGCGGCGGCTGACTACCTGTGCGCAGTCTATGCCCGTGCGGCGCCATCCGGGGCGTCCTGCCGGGCGACCGTGGAGACACCTGTTGTCGATCATTGCCAGCATCCGCAAGACCCTCGTTCCGATCCACCGGGAGGGCTATCCGTTCATCGCCATCGCGGTGGTGATCGCGCTCGTGCTGTTCGTGTTCTCCACCTTCTTCGGCATGATCGGCTTCGGCCTTGCCATCTGGACGGCGCTGTTCTTCCGCGATCCGGAGCGCGTGACGCCGGTGCGCGAGGGGCTCGTCATCGCGCCGGCCGACGGGCGGGTGTCGCAGGTGGGGCTGGCGCGGCCGCCGCGGGAGCTGGACCTTTCCGACGATCCGCTGCTGCGCGTCTCCATCTTCATGAACGTGTTCAACGTCCACGTGAACCGCGCGCCGGTGACGGGGCGCATCGAGCGCATCGCCTACAAGCCGGGCCTCTTCCTCAACGCCGACCTCGACAAGGCGAGCGAGGACAATGAGCGCAACAGCCTCATCATCTCCACGCCCTACTGCCGGGTGGGTTGCGTGCAGATCGCCGGCCTCGTGGCGCGCCGCATCGTCTCGTTCGTGCGGGAGGGCGAATCCATCGGTTCCGGCGAGCGCTTCGGCCTGATCCGCTTCGGCTCTCGCGTGGACGTCTATCTGCCCGTGGGCTCGCGCGTGCTGGTCAGCGAAGGGCAGTTGACGGTAGCGGGCGAGACGGTCCTGTGCGATCTCTCCCAGCCGCAGCAGCGCGAGACCGCCTATCGGGTGAGCTGATGGAAACCCCCTTTCCCCCGTTCGATCCTGAAGGCCGGCCCCGTCCGCGTCTCGGCGGCAGCATCGGCAAGGTGCCGATCCGCGTGCTCCTGCCCAATCTTGTGACGTTGCTCGCGCTGTGCTCCGGCCTTACCGCCGTGCGGCTCGCCATCGAGGAGCGGATCGAACTGGCGCTGGCGGCCATCGTGTTCGCCGCCATTCTCGATGGCGTGGACGGGCGCCTTGCGCGTGCGCTGAAGGGCACCTCGCGCTTCGGCGCGGAGCTGGACAGCCTCGCCGACTTCGTGAATTTCGGCTGCGTGCCGGCGCTGATGCTTTATTTCTGGGGCCTCAACGAAGCCGGCTCGTTCGGCTGGATCGCCGCGCTGGCCTATGCCATCTGCGCGGCCCTGCGCCTCGCGCGCTTCAACGTGATGCTGGACGACCCGAACAAGCCGCCCTTCGCCGGCGACTATTTCACCGGCATTCCGGCCCCGGCGGGCGCCATTACGGTGCTGCTGCCGATCTATCTGGAGCTGATCGGCCTGCCGCACGGGCGGGTGAGCGCCATCATCGCCCTCGTCTATTGCCTTGCCATCGCCTTCCTCATGATCTCCACGGTTCCGGCCTGGTCCGGCAAGACGCTGGGGCGGCGGGTGCGGCGGGACATGGTGCTGCCGCTGTTCGTGGCGGTGGCGATCTATTTCGCGCTGCTGGCGAGCTATCCATGGGTGGTGCTTTCGGTCTGCACCATGCTGTATCTGGCTCTCCTGCCTGTCTCGACCCTGCGCTACAGGCGCCAGATGAAGGCGTGGAAGGCCGAGCGTGCCGCTGCGGCGCCGGCCCCCTCCGAAGTGCAGCCCTCCTGATCTCTGCGCGATGGCGGCATGGCGCCTCGCTGGGCAAGCCTTGCCGAAGCGTTGCGCATTGAATTGCATACAATGCGCATGCAGTTGATTAAATTATGGTCATAGACGTAGGTTGACCCGCAGGGCCGCAGGGTACTTGTTTGATATAAGTGTCTAATAAGTAATGAACTTTCAAAAACTGTATGCAATTGGCACGCGGCTTGAATGGCATTTGGCGACCGCCACCACAGGGACGTCGCCGATGAACCGCCGCGAATTCATGAAGTCCGCCTCAGCCACTGCCGTTGCTACCGGCACGGGCGTTGCCGCCCCGGCGGTATTTTCCCCGGCGAAGGCGCAGGCCCGGAACGAAACGCTGCTGATCGTCTCCGAGAGCGGTCCCAACAATCTCGACATTCACGGTGTCGGCACCAACGTGCCCGGCTACGAGGCGAGCTGGAACACCTACGACCGGCTCATCACCCACGAGATGACCGAGAAGGACGGCGTGCGCTACTACGACCGCGACAAGCTCAAGGGCGAGCTTGCCGAGGACATGAACATCGGCGACATGTCCGTCACCTTCAAGCTGAAGAAGAACGCGACCTTCCAGGACGGCAGCCCCGTCACCGCCAAGGACGTGAAGTGGTCGCTGGATCGCGCCGTCTCCGTGGGTGGCTTCCCCACCTTCCAGATGAAGGCCGGCTCGCTGGAGAAGCCCGAGCAGTTCGTGGTGGTGGACGACCACACCGTGCGCGTGGACTTCCTGCGCAAGGATCGCCTGACCATCCCCGACCTCGCCGTCATCGTACCGTGCGTCATCAATTCCGAGCTGGTGAAGAAGAACGTCACCGAGAAGGACCCCTGGGGTCTCGAATACACCAAGCAGAACACGGCCGGCTCCGGCGCCTATCGCGTCACCAAGTGGACGCCCGGCACCGAGGTCATCTTCGAGCGCTTCGACGACTGGAAGGGCGGCCCGCTGCCCAAGATCAAGCGCGTGATCTGGCGCATGGTGCCCTCCGCCGGCAACCGCCGGGCGCTGCTGGAGCGCGGCGACGCGGACATCTCCTACGACCTGCCCAACAAGGACTTCGTGGAGCTGAAGCAGGCCGGCAAGCTCAACATCACGTCGGTGCCGTATTCCAACGGCGTGCAATACATCGGCATGAACGTGAAGAACCCGCCCTTCGACAATCCGAAGGTCCGTGAGGCGGTCGCCTACGCCATCCCCTATGACAAGATCATGGAGGCGGTGCTCTACGGACTCGGCAAGCCCATGTTCGGCGCGCCGGCCGATGCGGCCACCAAGGTGGCCTGGCCGCAGCCCACCAAGTTCAAGACCGACCTTGCCAAGGCCAAGCAGCTGATGGCCGAGGCGGGCTATGCCGGCGGCATCGACACGACGCTCTCCTTCGATCTCGGCTTTGCCGGCGTCAATGAGCCCATCTGCGTGCTGCTGCAGGAAAACCTGGCGCAGATCGGCATCAAGACCACCATCAACAAGATCCCCGGCGCCAATTGGCGCACGGAGCTGAACAAGAAGGTTCTTCCGCTCTACACCAACGTGTTCTCAGGCTGGCTCGACTACCCGGAATACTTCTTTTTCTGGTGCTATCACGGCTCCAATTCGGTCTTCAACACCATGAGCTACCAGTCGGCGGCTATGGACACCTTCATCGACGGCGCCCGTGCGGCGGCGGCGAATGGCGACAAGGCGGCCTACGACACGGACGTGAAGGGCATGGTGGATCTCGCCTTCGCTGACGTGCCGCGCATCCCGCTCTATCAGCCGTTCGTCAACGTCGCGATGCAGAAGAACATCACCGGCTACGAATACTGGTTCCACCGCCGGCTGGACTATCGCGCCTTCCAGAAGGGCTGATTTTCCTCTTCCCCCGTGAGGAGGAAGCGGCGTGAGGGGTGGTGCCGGGGGCGGAATCCGGCGCCCGGGTTTCGGCCCGGATGCCGGCATCGGTGCCACCCCTCACCCATGCCGGCGCGTCCCGCCGGACGACGAGAATGCGGCTACGGCGCCCGATGCCCCGCAGCCCGGTTCGCACACAGGGATATCACCATGCTGAAGCTCCTAGGCAGTCGTCTCGCCACAGCCGTGCCCAGCCTGATCGGCGTTGTGATCGTCACCTTTCTCCTTACGCGCGTGCTGCCGGGCGACACCGCGGCCTATTTCGCGGGACCTGCCGCGACGCCGCAGGCCATCGCCGAAATCCGCGCCAAGCTCGGCCTCGACAAGCCCTTGCCGGCGCAGTTCGCCGACTATGTCTCCGCGCTCGCCAAAGGCGACCTCGGCTCGTCGCTCTCCACCGGCCAGCCCGTCGCCACCGAGATCGCGGCGCGCCTGCCCGCCTCCGCCGAATTGACGCTGGCGGGACTTGTGCTGGCGCTGGTGATCGCCGTGCCGTTCGGCATCGTGGCGGCGGTGCGGCAGGGGTCCTGGGTCGATCACGCCTGCCGCATCATCACGACGGCCGGCGTCTCGCTGCCGGTGTTCTTCACCGGGCTTCTGCTGGTCTATGTCTTTTACTTCAAGCTGGGCTGGGCGCCGGCGCCGCTCGGGCGGCTTGATGTGTTCTATTCGGCGCCGGAGACGGTGACGGGCTTCTATCTCATCGACAGCCTGATCGCTCGGGATCTCGAGACCTTCCGCGCGGCATTGGCGCAACTGGCTGTGCCCGCCATCACCTTGGCCATTTTCGCCCTCGCCCCCATCGCCCGCATGACCCGCGCCTCCATGCTGGCGGTGCTCTCCTCGGAATTCGTGCGCACGGCGAAGGCGGCGGGGCTGACGGACTACACCGTCATCATCACCTACGCCTTCCGCAATGCCATGCTGCCGGTGGTGACGACGCTGGGCATGGTGTTCTCCTTCCTACTCGGCGCCAACGTGCTGGTGGAGAAGGTGTTCGCCTGGCCGGGCATCGGCTCCTACGCGGTCGAGGCGCTCATCACCTCGGACTATGCGCCGGTGCAGGGCTTCGTGCTCGCGATGGCGATCCTCTACGTTGTTCTCAACCTCCTGATCGACCTTGCCTACGGCATCATCGATCCCCGCGCGCGGAGCGAAGCATGACCCTCGCAACGGCCGACACCCAGAAGGCCCCGGGCGGCCTTTCCGCGACGCTCGCCCACGCCCGCTATGTCGTCTCCGACAATCCCGTCACCGGCATCGCCTTCTGCATGTTTCTGGTGCTGGTGGTCTGCGCGGCGCTCGGGCCGTTCATCGTGCCCTACGATCCGCTTGCCAGCGACACCGCGGCGGCGCTGCAGCCGCCCTCCTTCGCGCACTGGTTCGGCACCGACAATCTGGGGCGTGACATCTTCTCCCGCGTGGTGGTGGCGAGCCGGCTGGACATGGCCATCGCCATCTTCTCGGTGGCGCTGGTGTTCGCGGTCGGCGGCATCGCCGGCATCGCCTCCGGCTTCTTCGGCGGCTGGACGGACCGGATCATCGGCCGCATCTCCGACACCATCATGGCCTTCCCGCTGTTCGTGCTGGCCATGGGCATCGTTGCGGCGCTGGGCAATACGGTGACGAACATCGTCATCGCCACCGCCATCATCAACTTCCCGCTCTATGTGCGCGTGGCGAAGTCGGAAGCCACCATCCGCCGCAATGCCGGCTATGTGCAGGCGGCGCGGCTGACCGGCAATTCGGAATGGCGCATCCTGCTGACGACCATCCTGCCGAACATCCTGCCGATCATGATGGTGCAGATGTCGCTCACCATGGGCTACGCCATCCTGAACGCTGCCGGCCTCTCCTTCATCGGTCTCGGCGTGCGTCCGCCGACCCCCGAGTGGGGCATCATGGTGGCCGAGGGCTCGGCCTACATCGTCTCCGGCGAATGGTGGATCGCGCTGTTCCCCGGCCTCGCGCTCATGTTCGCGGTCTTCTGCTTCAACCTCCTGGGCGACGGTCTGCGCGACATCGTCGATCCCCAGCGCCGCACCTGATGGAGGCCGCCATGCATGGGATCGTGGATGTGAAGGAACACGCCGCCAAGTCTTCCGAAGCGCCGAGCGGCCCCCTGCTGGAGGTGCGCGACCTGACCGTCGAGTTCGCCACCCGCCGCGGCATCGTCACGGCGGTGAGCAAGGTGGACCTGACACTGAACAAGGGCGAGACGCTGGGCATCGTGGGGGAATCGGGCTCGGGGAAGTCCGTCACCTCCTACACGGTGATGCGTATCCTCGACCGCGCCGGGCGCATCGCGGAAGGCTCCATCACCTTCTCCGGCATCGATGTCGCCCATGCGCCCGAGAGCGAGATGCGCGACCTGCGCGGCCGCGAAATGTCGATGATCTTCCAGAACCCGCGGGCGGCGCTGAACCCCATCCGCACCGTGGGCGCGCAGATCGGCGACGTGCTGCTCCAGCATGTCCAAGCCGACCCGCGCAATGTGAAGCACAAGGTCATCGACATCCTCAAGCAGGTGCGCATCGCCCGGCCGGAAGACCGCTACCACGCCTATCCGTTCGAGCTGTCCGGCGGTATGTGCCAGCGCATCGTCATCGCGCTCGCGCTCGCCTGCCGGCCGCAGCTGATGATCGCGGACGAGCCCACCACCGGCCTCGACGTGACCACCCAGAAGGCGGTGATGGACCTCGTGACGGAGCTGACGCGCGAGCGCGGCATGTCCACCATCCTCATCACCCACGACCTCGGCCTCGCCGCCGCCTATTGCGATACGGTGATGGTGATGGAGAAGGGCAAGGTGGTGGAGACCGCGCCCGCCGAGCGCATCTTCCGTGATCCCCAGCACCCCTACACCCGCAAGCTCATGCGTGCTACGCCCCGCCCGGGCATCACGCTGAAGGACCTTCTCCCGGAGGGCGAGGCGCCGGCCGCCGCGTCGACGGTGTCGACACCCGTGGCCTCGGCCGGCGAGCCTCTGCTCACCGTCGAGAACCTTGTCCGGGAATATCCCCGCCAGGGCGCCCCCTCGGCCTTCCTCGCCAAGCTCAAGGGCAAGCCCCTGACGCCGAAGGAGACCATCTTCCGTGCCGTGGACGGCATCTCCTTCGAGGTGAAGCGCGGCGAGAGCGTCGGCCTCGTGGGCGAAAGCGGCTGCGGCAAGTCCACCACATCCACCATGGTGATGCGCCTCATCGATCCCACGGCGGGCAAGATCACCTTCGCCGGCGCGGACATCGGCGCCATCCCGGCCAAGGACTTCGCCCACCACCCCATGCGCAAGCGCATCCAGATGGTGTTCCAGGACCCGACCGAGAGCCTTAATCCCCGCTACACGGCCTCCCGGGCCATTGCCGATCCGCTGCTGCGCATGGGCGGTTATTCCGGCGGCGCGAAACTCAATGCCCGCGTGGCGGAACTCGCCGAGATGGTGGGCCTGCCGCAGAACCTGCTGGAGCGTTTCCCGCACCAGCTTTCCGGCGGCCAGAAGGCGCGCATCGGCATCGCCCGCGCCATCGCGCTCGATCCCGATCTCGTCATCCTCGACGAGCCGACGGCGGCGCTGGACGTGTCGGTGCAGGCCGTGGTCCTGAACCTGCTGGAGGAGCTGAAGCAGCGGCTCGGCATGAGTTATCTCTTCGTCTCCCACGACCTCCATGTGGTGGGCCTTCTGTGCGACCGGGTGATCGTGATGCGGCAAGGCCGGATCGTGGAGGAGGGCACCGCGCAGGCGGTTCTGGAAGCACCCAAGGACGCCTATACCCGCGAACTGATCGCCGCCATTCCCCATCCCCCGGTCTGAGGCAAACCATGGCCAGCGAAACCACCCTGCCCAAGGTCGAGGATGCCGCCCTCGTGCAACTTCTCGACGGGGCGCTCTCCGCCCACGGCATCACCGCGCGCCCCGAATGGCGCACGGAGGCGCTTGCCTATCTGCGCAGCATTGCCGATGCAGCGACTCTGGTGCGCAGCCTCGACCTCGGCGACGCCGAGGAGCCGGCCCCCGTCTATCGTCCGTGAGGTGGTGATGAACGCGCCCGTCCCCGTTCCCGACGCCACCCGCCTCGCCGGCGCGACTGCCGCCGAAATCGCAGCGGCTGTTGCTTCCGGCACCGTCACCGCCCGCGCCGTCATCGAGGCGACGCTGGCCCGCATTGCGGCACTTGATCCGGCCATCAACGCATTCACCGATCTCACGGCGGAGCGCGCCCGCGCCCAGGCGGACGGGATCGACGCCGCCCGCGCCGCCGGCAAACCGCTGGGCCCGCTCGCCGGCGTGCCGTTCGCGGTGAAGAACCTGTTCGATATCGCCGGCCTGCCCACCCGCGCAGGCTCCAAGATCAACCGGGGGCGTGCGCCGTCCCCCCAAGATGCCTTTCTGGTGGGGAAACTGGAGGCGGCCGGCGCCGTCCTCGTCGGCGGGCTCAACATGGGCGAATACGCCTATGACTTCACCGGCGAGAACGTCCACGACGGGTCCTCGCGCAACCCACACGACCTCACCCGCATGTCGGGGGGCTCCTCCGGTGGCTCCGGGGCGGCGGTGGCGGCGGCCATGGTGCCGCTCGCGCTCGGCTCCGACACCAACGGTTCCATCCGCGTGCCGTCCTCCCTGTGCGGGACGTTCGGGCTGAAGCCCACCTATGGCCGGCTGGGGCGGGGCGGCAGCTTTCCCTTCGTGACGGCTCTGGACCACCTCGGGCCGCTCGCCCGCTCGGTGGCCGATCTCGCGCTCTCCTATGACGCCATGCAGGGCGAGGACGCGCGCGATCCCGGCCAGGCGCCGCGACCATGCGAGCCCGTGGCCGGGTTGATCGGGAAGGGGATCGGCGGGCTGCGCATCGCCATCGCCGGCGGCTGGTTCCGCGCCAGGGCGCATCCGGAAGCGTTCGCCGCCGTGGATGCGGTCGCCGCCGCGCTCGGCGCACAAGATACGGTGGACATTCCCGACGCCGCCCGCGCCCGGGCCTCGGCCTACATCATCACCGCGGCCGAGGGGGCGAGCCTCCACGCCCGGCGCCTCGCCGTGCGGGCGGAGGATTTCGATCCCGCCGTGCGCGACCGGTTGCTGGCCGGCCTCGCCATTCCCGCCTCGTGGGTCGATGCCGCCCAGCGCTTCCGCCGGCACTTCCGGGGTGAGATGCTGAAGCAGTTCGAGACTCACGACGTGCTCCTCGCCCCCGCCACGCCCTGCCGGGCGCCGAAGCTGGGGCAGAAGACCTTCGTGCTCGATGGCGAGGAGATGCTGGTGCGGCCGAATCTCGGCCTGTTCACCCAGCCCATTTCCTTCATCGGCCTGCCCGTGTTGGCCGTGCCGGTGCGGGTGGATGTGGGTGACACACCCGAATTGCCCGTCGCCGTTCAGGTGATCGCCCCCCCGTGGCGGGAGGACATGGCATTGCGCGTGGCCGCGGAGCTGGAGCGGCAGGGCGTCGCCGCCGCCCCCGCGGCAGCCTTTTGAAGGAGGACCTGTTGGATATCGACATTCCCGAGGTGAAGGCCGAGGTCGAAGAGGCGTTCGCGGCTTACGAGGCCGCGCTCGTCGGCAACGATGTGGAGACGCTGGAGGCTCTGTTTCGCGACGATCCGCGCACCATCCGCTTTGGCGGCGGCGAGAACCTCTACGGCATGGATGCCATCCGCGCCTTCCGCCGTGCCCGCTCGCCGGTGGGCCTCGCGCGCAACCTGGCGCAGACGGTCATCACCACGTACGGCCGGGACTTCGCCGTGGCATCCACCCTGTTCTACCGCGACAACGCGCTGGGCAAGGTGGGGCGCCAGCAGCAGACCTGGGTGCGGACCTCGCAAGGCTGGCGTGTGGTGGCCGCCCACGTCTCCATGATCGACGAGCCGACGGCATGACTTGCCGGAGCGTGACTTGCCATCGACTTGCGACGTTTCACGGATTTCGCCGCAGGCGGGAATCCCGGTAAAATCCTGCACATGACCCTGTTCGCGCCACCCACCATGAAGACGTCGGCCCCGAACCCGCGCGTGCGCAAGCGCCGGACGGTCGGTCGCCCCGTGACGCGCACCGAGGAACTGCGTCTGCAGATCGCCGACGACATCGTGCGCGGCCGCCTCGCCCCCGGCACGGCGCTGGAAGAGGTCGATATCGCAAAGCGTTACGGCGTATCCCGCACGCCGGTGCGGGAGGCGTTGCGCGACCTTGCCGCGTCTGGCCTCGTGGAGGCGCGCCCCCATCGCAGCGCTTTGGTGGCGCAACCTTCCCTCGATCGTCTGCGCGGCATGTTTGACGTGATGGCGGAGCTGGAAGCCTTGTGCGCCGGCCTGTGCGCGGTGAACATGACGCCGGCTGAACGGGCGGGGCTCGAATCCATCCATGCCGAGCTGGCCGACCTCACCCGGCGGGGTGACGAGGGCAGTTACACGGTCTTGAACGAGCGTTTCCACACAACGCTCTATGCCGGCAGCCACAACGACTACCTGACCGAACTGACGCTCGCGACCCGCGCCCGCCTGCAGCCGTTCCGCCGCGCGCAGTTCCGCACCCTCGGCCGCCTGGCCCGCTCCTATGAGGAGCACGACCGGGTGGTGACGGCCATCCTGCGGGGGGACAAGGCGGAGGCGGCGCAGGCCATGCGCTCGCATATCCTCACGGTCGAGGACGCCTACGAGCGCTACGCCGAGACGGTGTGACGGGACGCGCAGACCTACTCCGCCGCGTCCACTTCGGTGAGGTTGTCGAGGCCCTGTACGATGTGCTGGGCGAGCGCATCGGCCAGCGCGGAAGGCTCGTGGCGATTGCGCAAAAGCCCGATATCGCAAGGGGGTAGGGGAGGGTAGCCCTCTGACGCGCCGAGCACGCGCATGCCGGTGCGCAACGCCGATTCCGGCAGCACGGACACCGCGAGACCGGAGAGAACCGCCGCGACCACGGCGCCGCAATTGGGGCTGGTGTAGAGGATGCGGTGTCCGCGCCCGGCGCCGGCCAGCCGCGACACGGCGATCTCCCGCCACTGGCAGGTGGGCCGCCCCAAAGCCAGCGGCACCGGGGTTTCCAGATGCGCCGCATGGCGGGCGGACGAGACCCACAGCAGGCGCTCGCGGCGGATCACATGGGCGTTGCGCGAGGTGATCTCGGTGGCGGTGATGATGGCGAGATCGATGGTGCCGGAGGCGATGTATTGCACCAGCTCGGCGGTCGGCTCGCAGATCACCGTGAGCTCGACGGACGGATGCGTGCGCGAAAATCGCGCCATGATATCAGGTAGATAGCGGTCGGCGTAGTCGTCCGGCACCCCGAGGCAAACCCGCCCCGAAAGCTCGGCGTCGGCGAAGCTGGAGACGGCCTCCATGTTCAGCTTCACGATGCGCCGGGCATAGTCGAGGAGGCGTTCGCCGTCTTCGGTGAGGCGGGAGGCGCGGCCGTCGCGGACGAATATGGGGCGGTCGACCCGCTCTTCCAGCCGCTTCATCTGCATGGAGACCGCCGACTGGGTCTTGTGGACCACCTCCGCCGCCTTGGTGAAACTGCCGGTTTCGGCAATGGCCACAAAGGTTCTCAGCTGGTCGGGGTCGAGCATGGCCGTCATCGTCGCGCTCCTGTGGGGCAGCCCTGCGCCAGCCGCATGGGCCGGCCGCCCCGTCGCCGCAATCATCACACAAAACGATACGAGAGATGAAAAACATTCGCTAGCGTGATTTGTGCGAAGCATCCAGAAAGGTCCTGCCGATTGGATGCGGCGCGAAATCGGGTGGTTTCACCGGGGTGTCAGGGCCAGTTTCAGGCCCGTTCAGTACATGCCGGGTGTATTCAGACCATCACGGCCCCGGAAAGGAGGGTCGGCGAAGCGCATCCAGGCAACGGAGATGATGATGACGTACCATGGTGAAACCCGCAGGACCCCCTTCGCCCCCGCGGGCGAGCTGGTCGCCGCCTTGTGCCTCTCGGCCGTCGGCGCCGCCGTCAAGGGCCTGCGTCAGGTGAAGACCATCGGCCGCGTCATGGAGCGACGGCAGGTGATGGCCGAGATCGCCCATCTCGATGACCACATGCTGCGCGATATCGGGGTGACGCGGGCGGATGTGCGCGATGCCGTCTCCGCGCCGCTGTTCGAGGACCCGACCCAGCTTCTGGTGGTACGCGCCAAGGAGCGCCGGGCTGCGGCGCGGCTCGCCGCCTGGCGCGGCTATCCGGCCGACTGAATACAGGAATCCGGCGGAAGCGCCCCTCGACTCCGCCGTGCCTCGACCCGCGCCGTCCGCAACCGGCGCGGGTCGATTTTTTTCTGGCCATCAATTCATTGGGCTCAATCACTTGCCGCCGGAGAACCGGTCCGCCGCGGGCTTGTCGCCATCAGCGCGGCCGAGGCGGGGGCGGTCGGGGGGGAGGGTCTCGGCTTCCTGCACAGTCTGCCCGTTCTGGGTGACCGCATTCATGCTCTGGGTGGCGGCCGCCATGGACGCTGCGGCCGAGCGCATGATGTTGAGCCAGAATTCCGGCACCGCATAAGCCTGCCGGCTCGCATCGGGCGCGCCGGGCTGGGCCGGCGGCGGGAAGGGCGGCGGGAAGCCCTGGGCGAACATCTGCGCGAAGAAGTTCTGGAACGGCAGCAGCGGCGCGGGCGGCGGCTCCGGCGGCTTCTCGCGGGTGGGCGGCACGCCGGCCTGCATCATGGTCTTGGACATGGCATTCACCACGTCCTGCCATGCGTTGGCCGGATTGCGCTGGGGCGCTGGGGCCGGGGCGGCGCGCTGGAACATCATCTGGGCATAGGCATCCGCCCACGGATTGCCCGTGCTGTAGGACCGGCCGCCCTGTTCGGTGGCGGTGCTGGTGAAGGCGAGGAAGGCGTCGATCCACGGATTGCCCGAGGAGATGGGCGCGATCTTCTGCTCGGTCTGCCCCGGCATCCGGCTGAGCATGGCGGCCAGCATCTGCTGCAACGCGCCGGAGGCGGCGAGCGACTTGGCGAGGCCACCCACCACCAGGGTGGCGTAGGTTGGCATCACCTGCTTCACCATGGCCATGCCGAGGCCGGTGGAGGAGGCGACGTGCGCGGCCACGGCGCGGCTGACCTCGGACGAGCCGAACACGGTATCAAGCGCCTCGGAGCCGGCGCGGGTCAGCTCGGCGGGGGGCGCGGGCTGCGAATAGAAGGCGCCATAGGGGCCGCTCGTCATCAGCGTCATCAACGCGGCAAGGGATTCGGGAGATTGCGAGGCCTGCTTGAACGCCTCCCCGAAGGCGGGCATCACCGCCTCGGCCACCTGCTGGGCCTGCTGCGCGGAAAGGCCGTACATGCGGCCGATATTCTCCATCGCCTGCCCGCCCTGGGCCGCGCGCAGCATCTCCACGAACTGATCCATACGCGAACTCCGTCGGATCGCGGGCGTGCGAGGGGAGAAGGCGTCCCGCTCCGGCTTCTGCCCGAAATCTTGGCAGCAAGCTTACGCCATCGTCCTGCCGAAATCACGAAATGGTTCGGTTCCGTTACGGGAATTGACAGGGGATGGTGGAAGCGATGCTTCCAGCGCGGATGACGGTACCGGGCGCCGGTCTCCCCGGACAAGCGACGGCGCAGGTGGAGCGCCGATCCGGGGGCAGCGCACGACTTCCGCGCAGCGGGTAATGCCTGAGAGCGCTGACGTTCGGAAGCGCCTGCGGCCGTCTTTTGCGCCGGGCCCCGGCTCGCAGTCTGCTTTCGCTCCATGCGTCCCGGGCGCGAGGGCGGTCAGCTGGGACAAGTGGCGCGCCCCCGAACCGATCACCCCGAGAATTCGGTCTCGTGGGTGAGGATGTCCTGCGCCTCGGGGTTGAGCGGACGGGCGCGGTGTTCGGGTTCGGTGAGGGGCTCGGGCTCCACCTTGGGACGGGTGAAGGGATCGGCACCGGCGAACAGGCCGTCCTGCATCTGCCGCTCCAGCCGGGCGCGGTCGCGCTCGCGCACGTCGGCGATGCGGGCTTCGGCGGCGCTCTCGCTCACGCCCAGCGCCTCCAGGGTGCGGGCGCCGAAGGAGAGGGCCGATTCGAGGGTCTCGCGCAGTTCGAAATCCACGCCGAGCCGCACCAGCTCCATGGAATGCACGCGATCGAAGCTGCGCACGAACAGGCGCGGTCCCTGGATGGAGGTGCGCACGATCTCGACGATGCGGTTGGCGTCTTCCTTGTTGTCCACGCAGATGCAGATGACCTCCATGGTCTCCGCCCCCGCGGCGCGCAGCACGTCGAGCCTTGTGCCGTCGCCATAATAGATGTGCACGCCGAACCGGCCGGCGCTCTGGATCATCTCCACGTCCTTGTCGATGATCGTCACGCTCACGTCCTGCGCCAGAAGGCACTGGGACACGATCTGCCCGAACCGGCCGAAGCCGATCACCAGCACCGAGCCGTCGGCATCGGTGAAGTCGTCGGCGGGCGGCTCCGGCGCCGGCGGGGTGAAGCGCGGCAGGAAGCGCGAGACGCCGGCGAACAGCAGGGGGCCGAGCACCATGGTGAGCGCCGCGAGGGCGATGAGCAGGTCCGTCTGCTCGGTGCGCAGGATGTTGTTGGCGAGGCCCAGGGGGAACAGCACGAAGGCGAATTCGCCCGCCGCCATCAGCGCCACCGAGGCCCGCAGGGAATCACCGGGGGCGATGTTGTCGGCCCGGAACACCAGATAGACCACCACCGACTTGATGACCGCCACCGCCAGCGCGCCCACCACGAGGCGCGGGATGTGGTGGAGGATCACGTCGATGTTCAGCGTCATGCCGATGCTCATGAAGAAGATGGCGAGCAGCAGGCCGCGGAAGGCATCCACATTGGCTTCGAGTTCGTGCCGGAAGGTGCTTTCCGAGAGCAGGAGGCCGGCGAGGAACGCGCCCATGGCCGCCGACATGCCGGCGATTTCCATCAGGCCGGCGGCACCGAGCACCACCATCAGCGCGGCCGCCGTCATCGCCTCGCGCGCGCCGGAACGGGCCAGCACCCGGAACAGGGGATTGAGCAGGTAGCGGCCGGCCACGACGATGACGGCGATGGCGCCCACCGCCATGCCCGCCTGCATCAGCGTGGCCTTCGGATCGTGGATCTCGGTCTCGCTGCCGGGGGCGAGCAGCGGCACCAGCGCCAGCAGCGGCACCACCGCGATGTCCTGGAACAGAAGAATGGAGAAGGTGCGCTGCCCGTAGGGACTGCCGAGGTCGCCGCGCTCGCCCACGAGCTGCAGCGCGATGGCGGTACCCGACACCGACAGCGCGAGGCCGGAGACCACCGCCGCCGCCACGCCGAAGCCGAGGCCGAAATAGGCCAGCAGCGCGAACGCCAGCGAGGTGAGCACCAGCTGCGCCGTGCCCAGCCCGAAGATGTAGTGCCCCATGGAGAGGAGGTGGGACGGCTTCAGCTCCAGCCCGACAAGGAACAGGAGCATGACCACGCCCAGCTCGGCGACGGTGTGCACCACCGAGGGGTCGGCCACATTGAACCCGATGGGGCCGATGGCGATGCCGACCAGCAGGTAACCGACGATGGGTGAGAAGCCGATGCGCTTGGCGACGAGGACCGCGATGACGGCGGCGCACATGAAGGCCAGCGCCCCACCGAACAAGGCGTGTTCATCGACTGGCATGCGCGACGTCCTCCCCCGACAGTCCCGATCCCTGACGGATCAGAGCGCCTTCCGCAAGGGTTGCTTCAAGCAACTTCGAAGCCACACATCCCCAGTGGCCCCTGCTCATCGCTCATGACGGGCGAGCGTGTCGAAACCATGCCGTCGACGCGGCGTGGTGGTGGCCGTCCGCCGAAGCGTGACGACGGCCCACGATCTTACTTAAGGGCATCAAATCCGGGGCCGAATCCGTTGAGGCTGAGCGGGACGCCGATGCCTTCTTCCGGGGTCTGGAAGATGATGAAGGTGGCGGTCTTGCCGGTCTTGAGGCGACCGACGAGGGTTTCGTCCATCACCACCTCGGCGACGCAGCCATTGGGCAGGCAGCGCACGAATCCGGCGCGGCCGATGTCCTGGTCGTCGATCTTGAGGCCGAGGCCGGCGGGCAGCAGCACGCCGAGCGGCGCCAGCACGCGCAGCAGGCGGCTCTTCTGGTCCGAGGTCTTCAGCACGATCACGGTGAGGCCGACATTGGGCCGGTCCTCCGCCTGCACCGACTGGAGCAACACGCACTGCTCGCTCTGCGCGCCGGGCGGGGTGTCGCAGCGAATCTGCCATTCGCCGAACACCGACTTCACCACGCCCTGCGCCGCCGCCGGGGTCGCCGCGGAGAGCAGTGCAGCCACGAAGGTCCCGAGGAACAGCGCCAGCGCGCGCCCCCCGGCGCGAGGCGTCCCCGTGCCGGGCGTTTCGGCGCGATCGGTCTCAATGGCGGGAAAAGGTCGGAACGACAGGACCATCGCAAGCTCCGGCAGGGTCCGGCGGGGGAGGCCGGGCGATCCTGCCTTATCTGATTTCGTGAACCAATGCCTTAATGCCCAAGGCATCGCGTCAACAATGGGGCAGGACCCACTTTCCCCCGTCGGCATTCCGACCCGGCGCCCTTGCGTAAACCACGGACGGGGTGCGCGGTATTTTGTCTCTTGCGCCCCGTTTCAAACCCCGTGCGACTCGTTCGAGGGGGTGTACGGGGCTGGCTAAAGTGGAGTTAGAACAATTGGTTACTAAAACGATCGGCGCGTCCTCCGGCGCCGGCCGGAGCGGGCTTGGACGTTTTGTCCAATTGGGCAAACCCCGGGCGATTGCAAGGCGCCCCCAATTGTGTTTGATGAATCTTAGGGAGAGTGCCTGCCCAAAAACAACGCAGTTGCATGCGGCTGCAGAACGCGGTCTCGCACTCGAATAAGGGCCCCGTGGCGCGCCCCTTCGGCGCACCGGCGGCAGGGAAATTTCCGGCGGTTTTCCGCCGGCCAGGGAGATGGGTAGAAGATGATGTCGCTCATTCGCACCGCGACCCGTATGCGCGATGCTGCCCTCGCCGCCGGCGCTTTCGCCGCGGTGGTGTTCGCGAGCGCGGCGGCCCATGCCCAGATGGGCCAGCCGGCCCCGTGGCAGATCAATCTGCAGGACGCCGCCACCCCGGTGATGGAGAACATCCACACCTTCAACGTCCTGCTCATCAGCATCATCACCGCCATCGTGCTGTTCGTGCTGGTGCTGCTGGTGATCGTGGTGGTGCGGTTCAACGAGCGCGCCAATCCGGTGCCCTCCAAGACCAGCCACAACACCATGATCGAAGTGGCCTGGACGGTGGTGCCGGTGCTGATCCTGGTGGCCATCGCCATCCCCTCGTTCCGGCTGCTGCACCTGGAACTGAACATCCCCAAGCCCGACCTCACCGTGAAGGTGACGGGGCACCAGTGGTACTGGTCCTACGAATATCCGGACAATGGCGGCTTCGGCTTTGACTCCTACCTCGTCGCCGAGAAGGACCTGAAGCCCGGCCAGCCCCGCCTGCTCGCGGTGGACAACGAAGTCGTGGTCCCGATCAACAAGAACATCCGTATCCAGGTGACGGCGGCGGACGTGATCCACTCCTTCGCGGTGCCCTCCTTCGGCGTGAAGATCGACGCCATGCCGGGCCGCCTGAACGAGAGCTGGTTCAAGATCACCCGCGAGGGCGTCTATTACGGCCAGTGCTCCGAGCTGTGCGGCCGCGACCATGCCTTCATGCCCATCGCCGTGCGCGCCGTGAGCGAAGCCGACTTCAACGCCTGGGTCGCTCAGGCCAAGGCCAAGTTCGCTTCCGCCAGGGATGCCGAGGGCAAGTTCGCCGATGCCGGCACCCTCGAGGGTGCCGCGACCGCGCGCTGACGGTTCCGGGCCCGCTCTGGCGGGCCCTTGAGGTTTCCCCGCGCGGCCGACGGCCGGGCGGTTTCCAGGGTAGATGCGGCGCGGCGGGACGGGGCCGGCGCCGGGAACACGAGGAAAGCGGGAATGGCCACCGAGGCAGTCACCCACAGCCATCACGACGATCACGACACCCACGATGCGCACATCCCCACGGGCTGGAAGCGCTGGGTGTTCTCGACCAACCACAAGGACATCGGCGTGATGTACCTGATCTTCGCCATCGTGGCGGGGATCGTGGGCGGCGCCCTCTCCATCGCCATCCGCATGGAGCTGCAGCAGCCGGGTCTCCAGATCTTCAAGGATCCGCAGACCTTCAACGTCTTCACCACCGGCCACGGCCTCATCATGATCTTCTTCATGGTGATGCCCGCGCTCATCGGCGGTTACGGCAACTACTTCGCCCCGCTGATGATCGGCGCGCCGGACACCGCGTTCCCGCGCATCAACAACATCGCCTTCTGGCTGCTGCCGCCCGCGTTCATCCTCGCGCTCTCCTCGCTGTTCGTGGAAGGCGCGCCGGGCACCAACGGATTCGGCGGCGGCTGGACCATCTATCCCCCGCTCTCGTCCAAGCTCGGCCATCCCGGCCCGGCCATGGACCTGCTGATCTTCTCGCTGCACCTTGCCGGCGCGTCGTCGCTGCTCGGCGCCATCAACCTCATCACCACCATCTTCAACATGCGCGCCCCGGGCATGACGCTGCACAAGATGCCGCTGTTCGCCTGGTCGCAGCTCATCACCGGCTTCCTGCTGCTGCTGTCGCTGCCCGTGCTGGCCGGCGCCATCACCATGCTGCTGACGGACCGCAACTTCGGCACCACCTTCTTCGACCCGGCCGGCGGCGGTGATCCGATCCTGTTCCAGCACCTCTTCTGGTTCTTCGGCCATCCCGAGGTGTACATCCTGATCCTGCCCGGCTTCGGGCTGATCTCCCACATCATCTCCACCTTCTCGCGCAAGCCCGTGTTCGGCTATCTCGGCATGGCCTACGCGATGGTCGCCATCGGCGTGGTGGGCTTCGTGGTGTGGGCGCACCACATGTACACGGTGGGCCTGTCCTCCAGCACCCAGTCCTACTTCGTCGCCGCGACCATGATCATCGCGGTGCCCACGGGCGTGAAGATCTTCTCGTGGATCGCCACCATGTGGGGCGGCTCCATCCAGTTCCGCACGCCCATGCTGTGGGCCATCGGCTTCATCTTCCTGTTCACCGTGGGTGGCGTCACCGGCGTGGTGCTCTCCAACGCCGGCATCGACCGCTCGCTGCACGACACCTATTACGTGGTGGCGCACTTCCACTACGTGCTGTCGCTCGGCGCCGTGTTCGCCATCTTCGCCGGCTGGTACTACTGGTTCCCGAAGATGTTCGGCTACATGATCCCGGAATTCTGGGGCAAGCTGCACTTCTGGGTCACCTTCGTCGGGGTGAACCTGGTGTTCTTCCCGCAGCACTTCCTGGGTCTCGCCGGCATGCCGCGCCGCTATGCGGACTATCCGGACGCGTTCGCCCACTGGAACTTCGTCTCCTCGATCGGTTCCTACATCTCGGGCGTCGCGGTGCTGATCTTCATCACCGGCACCACGCTCGCCTTCCTGCGCAAGGAGAAGGCGGGGGACAATCCGTGGGGCGAGGGTGCGACCACCCTGGAGTGGACCCTGCCGTCCCCGCCGCCCTACCACCAGTTCGAGGTCCTGCCCCGCATCAAGTGAGGCAGGAACCAGGCTCCGGGGCCGCGGGCGACCGCGGCTCCCACCGCCCTCCGGGGCGGGTGTTTCCGAAATGAAGTCTCGAACGTCGCGTTCAAGGATGTCCGGAGTTTGGAAATGAGTGACGAGCGTGCCAGCCTGACCGGACCCGACCCGTACGCCATGGCGTCGGGCGGCGTTATGGCGGGCGGGGCTGCGTCGGCCGGCGTCGCCGCCGCGGGCGAGGGCCTTGCCGCGCCGCGCGACTATTTCGAGCTCCTGAAGCCCCGCGTCATGTCGCTGGTGATCTTCACCGCGCTGGTCGGCCTCGTGCGTGCGCCGGGCGACGTGCACCCCGTCATCGCCTTCACCGCCTTGCTGTGCATCGCCGTGGGCGCGGGCGCCTCGGGCGCGCTCAACATGTGGTGGGACGCCGACATCGATGCCGTGATGACCCGCACGCGGGGCCGTCCGGTCCCCTCCGGCCGCGTCACCGGCCACGAGGCGCTGGCCTTCGGCCTCACCCTTTCCGCCTTCTCGGTGGTGGTGCTCGGCCTTCTGGTCAATGCGCTCGCCGGCGCCCTGCTCGCCTTCACCATCTTCTTCTACGTGGTGATCTACACCATGTGGCTGAAGCGCTCGACCTCGCAGAACATCGTCATCGGCGGTGCCGCCGGCGCCTTTCCGCCGCTGGTCGCCTGGGCCGCCGCCTCCGGCACGGTGTCGCTGGAGCCTGTGCTGCTGTTCGCCATCATCTTCTTCTGGACCCCGCCCCACTTCTGGGCGCTGGCGCTCTACCGGGCCGACGACTACGCCCGCGCCGGCGTGCCCATGCTGCCGGTGACGGCGGGGCCGGACGAGACCCGCCTCCAGATTCTCCTCTACACCCTGTTCCTGGTGCCGCTTGCCGCCAGCCCCGCCTTCCTCGGCTATGCCGGCCTCGCCTATGGCGCGGTCTCGGTGCTGGCCGGGGCCTGGATGATCGTCCTTGCGGTCCGCGTCTTCCGCGTCCGGCAGGGCGAGGCGGCGGTGAAGGCGGCCAAGGGCCTGTTTGGATTTTCCATCGTGTATCTGTTTGCATTGTTCGCGACGCTGCTCGGCGAGGCGGTCATTGGTGGCCTGCTGCGATGAGCGGTGAGAAGAAGGAAAAGCCGCGTCCTCCGCAGGAGGACGGTGTCGTGCTGACGCCCGAGCAGCTCAAGCGGCAGCGCGCGCGCAGCATCGCCATCGCCTCCGTGCTGGGGTTCCTGGCGCTGCTGTTCTACGTGGTGACGATCGTGAAGCTCGGTCCCAACGTGCTCAACCGCCCGCTCTAGGGCAGGGCAGGGGATTGGCGGAACGGGCAGGATCAGACGGAAGAGGGTCCGGGGGGCTCCGGACGCGAGGACGAGGAATGGCCGAGGCGAACGACAAGATGGCTGAGAGCGCTCCCCGCGCCGCCCGACACTGGGTGGTGGCGGCCGCGTGCGTCGGCTTCATCGCCGCCATGGTGGGCGTCACCTACGCCTCCGTGCCGCTCTACGCCATGTTCTGCTCGCTCACCGGCTTCGGCGGCGCCACCCGCGTCGGCTCGACGCCCACCGCCGCGCCGCTCGACCGCGAGATCACCATCCGCTTCGATGCCAACGTGTCGCCCGGCCTGCCGTGGGCCTTCGCCCCCGTGCAGCGTGAAATGACGGTGAAGATCGGCGCCACCAGCCTTGCCCATTACACGGCGCAGAACCGCTCCGGCGACGACACCCGCGCCAACGCCACCTACAACGTGTCGCCGCCCCAGGCCGGCGCCTATTTCGTGAAGCTGCAGTGCTTCTGCTTCGAGGAGCAGGCGCTGGCCGGCCGCGAGAAGATGGACATGCCGGTGGTGTTCTACGTCGACCCTGCCATCGCCGCCGACCCGGACCTGAAGACGCTGAAGGACATCACCTTGTCCTACACCTTCTTCCCGTCGAAGGCGGACAAGCCGCTGGTCCGCGCCAACGCGGACACGCTGGACAAGGTTCGCGCCGACGCGGAGGGCGCGCGAAAGCCGCTCTAGGCACAACGATCACCGCCCCGACCGGGGCATGACATTCGGGCGGCGTCGCCGTCCAGAACGCAAACGGCCCCCCGGCGTGAAGCCGGGTGGGCTCGACGAGACTGGGAAAAGGGGAGGCCGGTTCGCCATGGCCGACATACACGTCAAGCACGATTACCACGTCGTCGACCCGAGCCCGTGGCCGATCATCGGCTCGGTCGCGGCGCTGATCCTCACCTCGGGTGCCGTGGTGTGGATGCACGGCGGCACCTCGCTCGTCATGATCGTCGGCTTCCTCGGCGTGCTCTACACCATGTTCGGATGGTGGCGGGACGTGATCCGCGAGAGCCGCGCCGGCTTCCATACCCGCGTGGTGGTGCTCGGCCTGCGTTACGGCATGATCCTGTTCATCGCCTCCGAGGTGATGTTCTTCGTCGCCTGGTTCTGGGCCTTCTTCGATGCCTCCCTGTTCTCGGGTGAGGCCATCAACTTCATGCGCATGGACTTCACCGGGGGCGTGTGGCCGCCCAAGGGCATCGAGAGCCTCGATCCCTGGCACCTGCCGCTGCTCAACACGCTGATCCTGCTCACCTCGGGTACGACGGTGACTTGGGCGCACCACGCGCTGGTGCACGGCGACCGCCAGGGCCTCAAGTGGGGCCTGTGGTGCACGGTGGTGCTCGGCGTCCTGTTCTCCATGTGCCAGGCGTACGAGTACATCCACGCGCACTTCCACTTCGCAGGCAACATCTACGGCGCGACCTTCTTCATGGCGACCGGCTTCCACGGCTTCCATGTGATCGTCGGCACCATCTTCCTCGCCGTGTGCCTGATGCGCACCTACATGGGCGACTTCACCCCCCAGAAGCACTTCGGCTTCGAGGCGGCCGCCTGGTACTGGCACTTCGTGGACGTGGTGTGGCTGTTCCTGTTCACCTTCATCTATGTGTGGGCGCAGGGCGGACACGCCTGATCCGCGCGGGCTCCACCGCGCCAGAGACAAGCCTCAGGCCGGCGCACCCACGCGCCGGCCTTCTCATTTCGGCACCGGAGGTGCCCCGTGTCGCTCGATCCCTATCACGCCCCGGTCTCCCCCTTCGCGGCGGGCCTCTCCTGCCGCTGCCCGCGCTGCGGCCGTGGCCCGCTGTTCAAGGGCTTCCTGGACCTCGCGCCCAAGTGCACCTCCTGCGACCTCGACTATGATTTCGCCGATGCGGGAGACGGGCCGGCGGTGTTCGTCATCCTGTTCGCCGGCTTCATCGTGGTCGCGCTGGCCTTCTGGGTGGAGGCGAAGTTCGAGCCGCCCATGTGGGTGCACGCGCTGCTGTGGATCCCGGCCGTCCTCATCGTCACCCTCGGCCTGTTGCGGCCGCTGAAGGCGCTGATGGTGGCGCTGCAGTATCGCAACAAGGCCTCCGAGGGCCGGCTGGACGGCCAGTGACCGGCAAAGCGCCGTCCCCGGTGCCGCCTGCCACCGCGCCGTCTCCCGCGCGGCGCGGCCGCGGGCTTCTTCTGCTCGTCCTCGCCTGCCTGGCCTTCGCCGTGCTCGTCGGCCTCGGCACCTGGCAGCTCAACCGCCTCGCCTGGAAGGAGGCGCTGCTCGCCCGCGTGGAGGCGCGCGTCCACGCCGCCCCGCAGGGTGTGCCGCCCCCCGCCCGTTGGCCCGTGCTGACCCGCGAGGAGGACGAATACCGAAGGGTGAAGGTGCGCGGCACCTTCGACCACGCGAAGGAAGCCCTCGTCTACACCGTGCGTGGAGAGGACGCCGCCGGCCCGGTGAAGGGGCAGGGGTTCCTGGTGGTGACGCCGCTGATTCGCGCCGACGGCCCGCCCATCCTCATCAACCGCGGCTTCGTCCCGTCCGACCGGCGCGATCCCGCGACGCGGGCGGAAGGTGAGGTGAAGGGCGAGGTGGAGGTGGTCGGCCTGCTGCGCTTCCCCGAGGAGGCGAGCTGGTTCGTGCCGGCCAATGATCCCGCCCACGGCGGCTTCTACCGCATGGAGCCGGCCGAGATCGCCGCCGCCCGCGGCATTTCCGGCGCCGCGCCCTTCCTCATCGATGCCGATGCGACGCCGGTGCCGGGCGGACTGCCTATCGGCGGCGGCACGCGCATCGCCTTTCCCAACCGGCATCTGGAATATGCGCTCACCTGGTACGGCCTCGCGGCCTCGCTGGTGGGGGTGGGGCTCGCGGTCTTCATCAGCCGGCGCCGCCGCGCCTCCTGACGCGCCTTCGTGGCCGGCCGCACCGGGCGGGCGTTGCCGATCGGCAACGCGGGGCCGGGATCGTCCCGGCGGCCTTGACCCAACGCTTGGTTAACCGTCACCTTGCACAAGCGGATTTGCCGGCTTTATTGCCGTGCACCAGCCGTGCGGTTTTGGCATTTCGTAAAGCCGCCCGGCCACAGGATGGCCGCAGGTTTTGACAGAGGTCTCCCGATGGTCGTGTTCCCGAAGCTGCGTTCCCTCCTCCTCGCCACGGTACTCGCCGGGGGAGCGTGCGGCGTCGCGCAGGCGGCCGACCTGTTCACGCCGCCGCCGCCCACGCCGGTCCCGCCCTCGGCCAACGAGGACTGGTACCTGACCATCGGCGCGTCCGTCTCGGCGGACCCGAGCTATCCCGGCGCGGACAATTATTCCTTCCGGCCCGGCCTCATCTTCTCGGTCCGCAAGGCGAGCCAGCTCAACGTCTTCCGCAGCGTGGACGACAACCCGTCCCTGGCCCTCTTCGACACCGGCAATTTCCGCATCGGTGCCGTTGGCCGCGTCGACTGGGGCCGCGACTCGGGCGATTCCTATCGCCTCACCGGCCTCGGCAACATCGATCCGGCGCTGGAAGCCGGTGCCTTCGCCGAGTGGTACATCACCGACTGGCTGCGCACCCGAGCGGAACTGCGCTACGGCGTCGGCGGTTTCGAGGGCATCCGCGGCCTGCTCGGCGCGGACGTGATCCTGCCCTACGGCCAGTGGCGCTTCGCCGTCGGCCCCCGCCTCACCTATGGCGGCTCGGGCTATATGAGCACTTATTTCGGCGTCACGCCGGTCCAGGCCGTCGTCGCCAATGCGTTCGGCAATCCGCTGCCGGTCTACAACGCCTCCGCCGGCTTCGACATGGTGGGCGCCATGGCGCAGCTCACCTACAATTTCCGCAACGGCTTCGAGACCGGCGTGTTCGGCGGCTATGGCCGCCTCCTCGGCGATGCCGCCTCCTCGCCGCTCACCACCGATGCCAACCAGTTCACCGCCGGCGTCTCGCTGAGCTACACCTTCAACATCGGCAAGGCCTGGTGGTGAGGGACTTGGTGGTGAGACATTTGGTGGTGAGGGTTCCGGGCTGATCGTCAGTCCGTGACGCGCCGCTCCAGCTTGGCCAGCGTCTGCTGGCCGAGTTCGATCGCGCCGAAGCCCTTGGCGGTCTGAAACTCGGCTGCCGTGCTGAACACCATGCCCAGCGTGACCTTGGTCGCCCCGTCCTGTTCGTCGAACGCCGCCCAGGCGTCGGCATGCTTCGGCCCGTTCTCGCCCCAAAGCAGGGCATAGGAGATCCGCTCCTGCGGCCGCACCTCCCGGTAGAGATGGTGGTTGGGGAAGACGGTGCCGTCCGGCCCGATCATGTCGAACACCCACTCGCCCCCCTGCCGCAGGTCGATGCGCGTGGTGCGGCAGAAGAAGCCGTCCGGTCCCCACCATTGCGGCAGCGACTGCGGGTTCATCCACGCGCCCCAGACGACCGCTCGCGGGGCCTTGATGACCCGCTCCAGCACCATGGTGCGCTCGGCCGCCCCGGCGAGATTGCCGAGCCCGGCCTCGAAACCCTGACGGTATCCCGCCTCCATATCCCCGGCGAGCGAGGAGAGCTGGACGGTCACCACCAGCCGGCTGCGTGCGCCATCGCCGGAGAAATCCGCCGTCACCAGCGCCGCCGACCGGGTTTCGCCTGAGGTGGAGACCACCTCATAGTTCACGCTGCGCGCGGAGGGCGTGAGCGCCAGCCAGCCGCATTCGCACCTGATATCGGGCGCGCCCGCCACCTTGCACAGCGAGACCTCGCAGCCGCCCACGCGCGTGTCGGCCTCCAGGAATTCCACCGTGACGGCGGGCGTGGGGGCAGCCCACACCGCCCGTGCGGCCGGGGCGGTCCAGGCCTGCCAGAGGGTCGCGAGCGGCGCGGCGACCTCGCGCGTGAAGGTGAGCGTAGCGAAGCGGCCAAGGGCGTCCTGCAGGGTCATTGGGGTCCTCCCTTCATCACGTTGGTCACGAAGGCGTCCAGCCGATCCAGCCGGGCCTCCCAGAGCGCGCGCTGTTCGTCGAGCCAGGTGCGGGCGGGCTCCAGAGCCTCCGGGCGGATGGCGCAGGTGCGCACGCGCCCGTCCTTGGTCGTGGTGATCAGCCCGGCCTCCTCCAGCACGGACAGATGCCGCATCACGGTGGGCAGGCGCAGGCCGGTGGGGCCGGCGAGATCCGTCACCGCCGCCGGCCCCTCGGCGAGGCGCGTCAGGATCGACCGCCGGGTCGGATCGGCCAGCGCGTGGAAGAGCAGCGAGAGATCGGGATCATGCTTAGCCATGTAGCTAAGTATATGCGCGCAGCCGATCCCTGCAAGGAAAACTTCGCAGATTGGCTAAGTGTTGTTCGCGGGGCGACGCCGGGCGGCCCTATTCCCCGCCGCCGTCCCCGTCGCCCGAGCCGCCGCTGTCACCGGAATCGGGACCGCCGCCGCTGTGGCCCACATGGGGGGATTCGCCCCCCGCCTCGCCCGAATGGTGATGGGCGGCATATCCCGCCGCGATGATGAGTGCGCCGCCGGCTGCCGCAGCCGCGGCTGCCCGCTGCGCATTGGCAGTGTCCGGCTCGCTGTTGGCGGCCGATGCGGCGGGGGAGGGGGAATCCTCCCGACCGAGCCCGTAGTCCGCCGGCGGCTTCGCCCGGTTCGGCGCGGCGTCCGGCTTCGCGACGGCAGCCTTCTCGCCCCCGGTCTTGCCGCTGCCGCGCAGGCTGAGGAACAGCGCCAGCGGCGCGCCGATGACGAGGAGGGCGACGAGGATCTGCGTCGCGTCCATGGATCAGCGCTGCTCCCGCCGGGCGAGGAAGGCGAGGCGCTCGAACATGTGCACGTCCTGCTCGTTCTTGAGCAGCGCGCCGGCGAGCGGGGGAATGGCCTTGCGCACGTCCTTCTCGCGCAGGGTCTCCAGCTCGATGTCCTCGGCCATCAGCAGCTTCAGCCAGTCGATCAGCTCCGAGGTGGAGGGCTTCTTCTTCAGCCCCGGCACGTCGCGCAGCTCGTAGAAGATGCGCAGGGCCTCGCCCACGAGGCGCTGCTTGATGCCGGGGAAGTGCACCTCGACGATGGCCCGCATGGTCTCGGGATCAGGGAAGCGGATGTAGTGGAAGAAGCAGCGGCGCAGGAAGGCGTCCGGCAGCTCCTTCTCATTGTTGGAGGTGATGATGACGAGGGGGCGCTGCGCCGCCTTCACCTGCTCGCCGGTCTCGTAGACATGGAACTCCATGCGGTCGAGTTCCTGCAGCAGATCGTTGGGAAACTCGATGTCCGCCTTGTCCACCTCGTCGATCAGCAGCACCGGCCGCACGGGGGAGGAGAAGGCCGTCCACAACTTTCCCTTGCGGATGTAGTTGGCGATATCGTGGACCTTGGGGTCGCCGAGCTGGCTGTCGCGCAGGCGCGCCACGGCGTCATACTCGTAGAGACCCTGCTGCGCCTTGGTGGTGGACTTCACGTGCCACTCGATCAGCGGCGCCCCGAGGGCTTCGGCAACCTCCTGCGCCAGAACGGTTTTTCCCGTTCCGGGCTCGCCCTTGATGAGCAGGGGGCGTTCGAGGACGAGGGCCGCATTGACGGCGACCTTGAGGTCGTCGGTGGCCACATAGCTCTTCGTGCCCTCGAACCGCATGAGACTTGATCCCTTCCGCCGCCTGTCGCGCCGCAGCAAGGTCGGCACCCGGCGTCCATCCGTCAAGGGGCGGCGCCCGCTGGACAAGGACATGCCGGTTGTCGGAACCCGAAGGCGTCGATATAAGCGCGGCGACCATGGGGCGTCCTCCTGGCCGAAAGGTCGGCTCCGCCGGCCCGGACGCTGGGGCGGCAGCCCTTGAGTTCCGTGACGGGGAGTTCGTTGTCGATGCTTGGCTCCACGCAAGGCCGGATGGGCATGATCCGCCTTGCAGCGTCTTGCTTCGACGGCAGAGCGACGCATATCGAGGACCTTGCTGATGTCGATCCAAATCGACGAGGACTATCGGCCCCGTGAGGATGAGCCCTTCATGAACGACCGGCAGCGCGAGTATTTTCGCCTCAAGCTGCTGCGTTGGAAGGACGACATCCTGAAGGAGGCCCGCGAGACCCTGCAGCACCTTCAGGACGAGAACCAGAATCACCCGGACCTGGCGGATCGGGCGTCGTCCGAGACCGATCGCTCCATCGAGCTGCGCGCCCGCGATCGCCAGCGCAAGCTGATCGCCAAGATCGACGCAGCGCTGCTGCGGATCGAGGACGGTTCCTACGGCTATTGCGAGGACACCGGCGAGCCCATCTCGCTGAAGCGCCTCGAGGCCCGGCCCATCGCCACCCTCTCGGTGGAGGCGCAGGAGCGCCACGAGCGGCGCGAGCGGGTCTACCGCGACGACTGAGCCGCTGTTTCCGGCTGCCAATTTCGGCAGAGCGATTTCAAATGTGAAGAAGGCCGGCGGAGCCATCGCCCCGCCGGCCTTCTTGCGTCCGGGACCGGCCGAAGCCGGCGGAAGGGTCAGCGGCTGCGCGCGTTGGTGCGGCCGAGCAGGTTCGCCATTTCGGCGTCGAAATCGTCCAGCGGATCGCGCGGCTCCTCCGGCTCGACGGCGGGGGCCTCCTCGGCGTGGGGCACGCTCGGGGGAGCAGCCACCGGCGGGGCCGCGTAAGGCGAGGATTGGGTCGGCGCGGGGGCATGGATCACCGGAGCGGCGACCTCCGCGGACGCCGGCGGCGTCACCGTCGGGGACGAGGCGCGCAGCAGCGGGCTCGTCGTCTCGGGCCGCAGGGAGGTGTCTTCGCGGCTCACGTTGCGCAAAGCGAGGGGCTCGCGGCGCGGCTGCTCCGGCGTCGGCAGCGGACGGTTTTCCCCGGCCGGGCGGAAGGCAAACTCGCGCGGGCGCAGAGGCGCCTCGATACGGGGGCTCTCGGTGCGCGGCGTGACGTCGGGGCGGGGGCGCACCTCTGCCGGGCGGGCCTCCGTCGAGCGAGCTTCCGTCGAGCGGTTGCGCGACTGGGACAGGAAGCGCGTCAGCGGGCCTTCGCTGCGCGGCGGTGGGGGCTCGATCACCGGCTCCGGCCGGGCGGCGGTCGGCGGGGCCGGCTCGGCGGGTGCCGCGGGCTCGTCGCCGAGGAGATCGGAAAGGCTGATCTGCGGCGCGGCGGCGGCCGGCTGCGGGTGGACGAGGGCGGCGTCGAGACGGTGGGTGAGATCCTCCAGCTCCGCAGCAACCTCGCTGACGGCGGGGGGCGCGTCCTCGGGCTCGGTCCTCGATGGCTCCACCTTGGGGGCCTCGATCCGCGGCGCCTCCATCTTCACGGCCTCGGCCCGGGCCGGCTCGGTCCGCGGGGAGTCCATCTTCGAGGTATCGATCTTGGGGGCATCGATCTTGGGGGCATCGATCTTGGGGGCATCGGTCTTGGGCGCATCGATCTTGGGCGCGCTGGCGGCGAATTCGGCCTTCAGGGCGTCGAGCCGGGCCTGGTCGGGGCGCGGCGCCTCAACCCGAACGGCGTCCCGCGCCGGCTCCTTGGCCACCTCCCTGGGGGCGGCGGGCTCGGGCGCGGCGTCCGCCCCGCGTGTCGCGGGACGGCCGGAGAGGGTGCCGTCGCCGCGCATCAGCGGCCGGCGCGCCAGAGCGGAGCGGCGATCTTCGCGGGTTTCGGCCGCCGGCGCTTCCGCGGCGATGGGCTCGGGCGCCGGAAGGCTGGCGGCGGCCTCCGCGGCCAGCACCGCCGGGGCGGGCGCGGCAGAAAGGGGACGGCGCGGCGTGGGCCGCTGCAGGGTCGGCGCCTCGCGCGGCGGGGGCACGGCGGCGGGCGCGGTTTCCACCGCTTCGGTCGCGCCGATGTTCTGCTCGATGACGAGGTCGCTGTTGCCGCCGATCAGCAGCAGGTGTTCCACCTCGTCCCGGCGCACGAGCACGAGGCGGCGGCGCTGATCCACGGAGACGCTGTCGAGCACGGACAGGCGGGGGCCCGTCCGGCCGCGGCGGTCGCCTCCGGCGGCGCGGCCGGCGAGGCGGCGCATCACCAGCACCGTCAAGCCCAGCAGCGCGGCGATCACGATGACGGCGATGGCCACCCGAATCGGAAACGCGAGCTGGGTACCGAACAACTGCTGTAGCATCATGCCTCCGCTTTACTCGAACCGGGTGCCTCCCCGGGCCATGGCCCGTCGGCTGCCTCCCTCCGGCATCCACATCCGGAACGCGCGATGCCCTTTGGACCGATGCCCCTTGGACCCTCACGCCGTCAATATCACGAAATGCCTGGACGCCCGCTCGCGCCAATAGCCGCGCCGGTCGCGCATCGTGAGCCTCAGGGCCTAAGGTTTTGTTGATAATCGTGGCAGGATTTAAGTCACCGGCGATTCTCTCCCCTAAATCCGTGCGAATGGTGCACGCATCAGGGCGGCAGATCGCCTGAACGGATCGCCGGAATGGTAAAAGAGCGCATGCGGGGTCGCCAGACGAAGGACCAGGGAACCACCGTCCGGCGCAGGAAAAGCCGTGGGGCGGGGCCGCTGGGCACCCGGCTTTTCATCGTCGTCTTCGCGCTGGCCGGTGGCTTCGTGGGCGCGACCATCCTCGGGCGGGACGGGGGCGGCGTGCCCTCGGCCATCATCGCGGCGCTCGCCGTAGTGGGGGTGGTGGAACTGTTCCTGGCCGCCCGCCGCGCCTTCAAGGGCGTCGAGCCGGAGGACCCGCTGGGCGCGATTGCCCTTGCGGCATCCGGCGACGCCATGGCCGTGGTCGAGGATGGCGAGCGCATCGTCGAGGCCAACGCCGCCTATCTGCGCATGTGCCGCAGCGGCACCGCCGAGCCGCCGCTGCCCGAGCGCTTCCTCTCCCGCATTCCCGGCAGCCAGACGACCGTGGGCGAGCTGCTCAACGCCGTTGCCGGATCGACGGCCCACCTTAGCACCATGCCCTTCGGGAGCGGAGCGCGCGGGCGGCAGCTCGAGGTCTCGGTGCATCCCGTGGGCGGCCCACGGCGCGTGCTGTGGACGCTGCGCATGGTCGATACCGCCGAGGCCGAGGCGGCGCCGGCCTTCGCTCCCGCGCCGGGGCCTGCTCCCGCGACGCATCCAGTCGCGCCTCTCCCTGCCGCGCCTCTCCCTGTGGCTCCGGTCGTGGCGAAGCCGCTGCCGGCCGCGCCCGCCGTGCGTCCGCCCGATCCGGTGGTGGTTGCACCCGCGCCGGCCGTCGCCGCTCCGGTTCCCGTTGCCGCGCCTGTTCCCGTGTCCGAAGCCCGGGCGCCTGCACCGTCGCCGACGGCCCCCGAAGGCTATGCCGGGCCGGACCTCGTGGCATCGTGGGAAGAACTGCCCGCCGGCCTGCTGCGCATCGTCGGCGGGCGGGTGGTGGACCCCAACCTCACCTTCTGCCGCATGCTCGGCTACGCCCTCGCCGACTGGGGGCCGGACGGCATGCCGCTCAGCTGCATCGTCGTCCCGGAAAGCATGCCGGCGCTGGCCGCGGCGCAGGCCAATGGCGGCCGCGCCTCGCTGGTTGCATCGCTCAAGCGCAAGGATGGCGCGGCGCTGCCCGTCCTGCTGCGCATCGCCGCCGCTCCCGATGGCACCGGCGCCGTCGCTCTGCCGCTCGATGCGGTGGAAGGCGCCCTCGGCGCCTCCGCCAGGACAACTGCCCCCCAGGCCCCGAAGAGCGACAATGCCGAGGTTCTCGGCGACCTGTTCTTCCGCCGGGCACCGCTGGCCATGGCGCTGGTGGATCGTTCCGGCGGGGTGCGCGCCGCCAATGCGGCATTCGAGCGCCTGTTCGGCCGCGATGCCGCGGGGCGCCCCCTGTCGGCGCTGGTGGCGGATGCCTCCGGCACCGAGGCGCTGCTTGCCGCCACCGCCAGTGCCAGCGAGCCGCCCGCGCCCTGCGACGTGACGCTGGCCGGCGGCAACGCCCGCTCTGCGCGCTTCTATGCGGCCCCGCTGGGACCGGGCGGCGACATCGCCCTGTGCGCCATCGACATGACCGAGCAGCGCGCGCTGGAGGTGCAGTTCGCCCAGTCGCAGAAGCTGCAGGCGGTCGGGCACCTCGCCGGTGGCGTGGCGCACGACTTCAACAACGTGCTCACCGCCATCATCGGCTATTGCGACCTGCTGCTGGCCAAGCACCGGCCGAGCGACCCGTCCTTCCCGGACATCATGCAGATCAAGCAGAACGCGAACCGCGCCGCCGGCCTCGTGCGGCAGCTGCTCGCCTTCTCCCGCCGCCAGACCCTGCGCCCGCAGGTGATCGAGCTCGGCGACGTGATCTCGGATGCCGCCGCCTTGCTGCGCCGCCTCATCGGCGAGCGCATCACCCTCGACGTGGAGCACGCCCGCGACCTGTGGCCGGTGAAGGTGGACGTGAACCAGTTCGAGCAGGTGATCGTGAACCTCGCGGTCAATGCCCGCGACGCCATGCCCGACGGCGGCACCCTCACCATCCGCACCGGCAACGTGCCGGCCGCCGGCTGCGCCGCCTACGGGCAGGGCCTGCCGGAGGGCGATTACGTGATGGTGGAGGTGGCGGACACCGGCACCGGCATCCCGCCCGACATCATGGACAAGATCTTCGAGCCCTTCTTCTCCACCAAGGAGGTGGGCAAGGGCACGGGGCTCGGCCTTTCCACCGTCTACGGCATCGTGCAGCAGACCGGCGGCACCATCCTCGCCGACAGCGAGATGGGGCACGGCACCACCTTCCGCGTCTTCCTGCCCCGCCATCTCGCGGGCATCGAGCCGGAGGAGGCCCCGAGGCCCGCCGAGCCGGAGCCGAAGGCCGGCGACACCACGGGGCAGGGCCGTCGCGTGCTGCTGGTGGAGGACGAGGACGCGGTGCGGGCCTTCGCCAGCCGGGCGCTCGCCAATCGCGGCTACGAGGTGCTGGCCGCCGCCAGCGGCGTCGAGGCGCTGGAACTGATCGAGCGCGAGGGCAAGGTCGATCTCGTCATCTCCGACGTGGTGATGCCGGAGATGGACGGCCCGACCCTGCTGCGGGAATTGCGCAGCCGCGAGCCGGGGCTGAAGGTGATCTTCATTTCCGGCTATGCCGAGGAGGCGTTTGCCCGCAACCTGCCGCCGAGCGAGCACTTCTCCTTCCTGCCCAAGCCCTTCTCGCTGAAGCAACTGGTCGCCGCCGTGAGCGAGACCCTGCGCGCCTGAACCCGCCCGCCGGGGGCGGCCTTTCTCTAACGTAATGAGAGAGAAGGGATATCACCCCTCGCGGTGGCGCTTCATCAGGCGCGGCGCGCTCTAGACGGGCGGGCCGCGTTTGCGCATTGTCAAGGCGCGGCCCGCCCGGCGGTCGCCAGATCAGGCACCGCGCCCGATCTGCGGTCGGGCTGGCCGGCGAGGGGGAGGACCCTGACTTGACACCAAGACGCATGAACATGCGGCGCCGGGAGCTGGCGGGCTGGTCCCGCATCGCCGTGGCGCTGGCCTTCGGCTGGACCACGAGCCTCTATCCGGCCTTCGCCCAGCAAAGCGCGCCCGATACCGGCGCGGCAGCAACGCAGGCGCCGGTCCCGCCACCCACGACGCCGCCCGCGGCCGCGCCGCAAGTGGCGCCCGAGGTTGCGCCTCCTGCGGCTCCTGCGGCTCCGCCCGCCGCCACGGCCGTCGCGCCGCCACCGGCCGCTCCCGCGCCCGCACCTGTCGCGCCTGCTGGCGTTGCTCCTGCGGGCATCGCGCCGGCGCCGGTCGTTCCGGCCGGGGCGCCCCCCGCCGATGCGCCGCCGGCGTCCGCGCTCTACAGCCTCGCCGAGCTGGAAACCCTGCTCGCGCCCTATGCGCTCTATCCCGACACGCTGCTCGCGCAGATGCTGCCGGCCACCGCCTATCCGCTGGAGCTGGTGCAGGCACAGCGCTGGCTGGAATCGCACAAGAGCGCGGTGAAGAAGGGCGATTTCTCCGGCGCCGATGCCCAGAAGTGGGACCCCTCGGTGAAGGCGCTGACGCGCTTCCCCACCGTGATCTCCAAGCTGAATGAAAACCTCGATGCCACCCAGTCCATCGGCTACGCCTTCGTCAGCCAGCCGGAGGATGTGTCGGTGGCCATCCAGGCCTTGCGCGCCAAGGCCGAGGCGGCCGGCTCGCTGAAGACCAACGACAAGCAGGTCGTGACCACCCGGCAGGAGGATGGCCGGAACGTGGTCTACATCACCTCGGCCGACCCCACGATGGTCTATGTGCCGACCTACGATTCCTCCACCATCTACACTGCGGCCGGCGTCGGCCTGCTGGCCTTCGGTGCCGGCGTGCTCGTGGGCAGTGCCTGGAGCAACCCGTGGAACTGGGGCCGCGGCTGGGTCTATCCGCCGCCGTGGCCGGGCTATCCCGGCTGGCGCCCGCCGCCGCCCCGCCCGCCGGGCGGCTGGCCCGGTGGTCCCGGCCATCCCGGCTGGCCGCCGCCTCCCGGCTATCCCGGAGGCCCGGGGTATCCCGGCTACCCGGGCAAGCCCGGCGGTCCCGGCTATCCCGGCAAACCGGGTGGCCCCGGTTATCCCGGCGGCCCCGGCGGCCCGGTCGGTCCGTGGAAGCCGAATCCCGCCAAGCCCCTTCCCGGCAAGCCCGGCTATCCCGGCGGACCCGGCGGCGTGGGTGGCCCCGGTTATCCCGGCAAGCCCGGCGGACCGGGTGGTCCGGGTTATCCCGGTGGTCCTGGCGGCCCCGGTGGTCCTGGCAAGCCGGGCGGTCCCGGCGGTCCCGGTTATCCGGGTGGTCCTGGCGGCCCGGGCAAGCCGGGTGGACCGGGCACTCCGGGAGGCCCCGGCGCTCCCGGCAAGCCGGGCACTCCCGGTGCTCCCGGACAGCCTGGTGGGGCCGGCGGTGCCGGCAAGCCGGGCAGCGCGGGCAAGCCGGGCGGCGCGGCCACCACGGCAAAGCCGGTCAAGCCCTCCGGCGGGTCGCAGCAGCTCAAGAAGGGCGGCGGCGGCGGCAAGTCGAGCGTGAAACCCGCCGGCCGGCCGGCGGGGCCGCCGAAGCAGTACCGCAGCGGTGGCGGCGGTGGTGCCAAGCTCCAGGGTGGCGGCGGACGCGCCGGCGGCGGCGGTGGCCGTGCGGGCGGCGCTCGTCCCCATCGCTGAACCGGTGCCGGGCACGCCCCGGCACCGACCTCACGCAGAATCGCCGTGGCGGATTCGCCCCGGCACTGCGGTCGCTCCCGGTGCGACTCGCTCGCGCCGGGAGGCTGGCTGATGGATGGGCTGGGGCTTCTGGCCGGAGCCTTTGCCGGTCTCGGGGGCCGGGGAAGGCTGGAAGATGCACACGGCATTGTGTCGCACGGATGCAACAGTCGCCCGCAACTGCATCTTGCACAGAATTGAGGCCCTCCCGATCTACCTCCCGTGAGAGAACCGCAAGCCGGCTCCGGCCCAGCTTTCGCGGCGCTGCGAAAGGGGCGGCGCGGCGGTCGCGGACGGGCTGCGCCGGGCACACCCGCGATCCGCTACCAAAGGCATGACACCTTGGCCGATCCGCGCACTTGCCTCCCTTCTGGCGCTGCGATAAGGCTCTCGCGTCGTTTCGAACTTCTCTAGCCGGACGGCGCGGTAACGCTTCAGGCGATCAGCCGTTTCAAGCTCCTTTTGACCCTGATGGGTGAGCCAAGCGCGCTGCCCACGGCACCGACCGAGCGCTCCGAGGTGCGAGCAAGATGAACGCGTTGCTCATGGACTATCTGCCGGTGGTGATCTTCATCGGCGTTTCCGCGGTGATCGGCCTGGCCCTGCTGGTGTCGCCCTTCATCGTCGCCTACCAGAATCCGGACCCGGAGAAGCTGTCCGCGTACGAGTGCGGCTTCAACGCATTCGACGACGCGCGCATGACGTTCGACGTGCGCTTCTATCTGGTGTCCATCCTCTTCATCATCTTCGACCTCGAGGTCGCCTTCCTCTTCCCGTGGGCGATCAGCTTCGGTGGCCTCGGCGACCTCGGCTTCTGGTCGATGATGATCTTCCTCGGCGTGCTCACCGTCGGGTTCATCTATGAATGGCGCAAGGGAGCTCTGGAATGGGACTGACCCCTTCGGCCACCAAGCCCGAGATCGCACGCGCCTCCACCGGCATCGTCGATCCCTCCACCGGCCGTCCCGTCGGCGCTGATGATCCCTTCTTCAAGGAGATCAACAACGAGCTGGCAGACAAGGGCTTCCTCCTCACCACCGCCGATGACCTCATCACCTGGGCGCGCACCGGCTCGCTCATGTGGATGACCTTCGGTCTCGCCTGCTGTGCGGTGGAGATGATGCAGGCCTCCATGCCGCGCTACGACGTGGAGCGCTTCGGCTTCGCGCCGCGCGCCTCGCCGCGCCAGTCGGACGTGATGATCGTCGCCGGCACGCTGACCAACAAGATGGCCCCCGCGCTCCGCAAGGTCTACGACCAGATGCCGGAGCCGCGCTACGTCATCTCCATGGGCTCCTGCGCCAATGGCGGCGGCTACTACCACTTCTCCTATTCGGTGGTGCGCGGCTGCGATCGCATCGTGCCGGTGGACATCTACGTGCCGGGCTGCCCGCCCACCGCGGAGGCGCTGCTCTACGGCATCCTGCTGCTGCAGAAGAAGATCCGCCGCATCGGCACCATCGAGCGCTGATCGGGAGCCGGTGTGATGGACGAGACCCTCAACGACCTCGCCGCCCACGTATCGGGCGCCCTGCCGGGCGTGGTGACCGGCACCGAGATCGCCTATGGCGAGCTGGCGCTCTTCATCGAGCCGTCGCAGATCGTCAAGGCCGTGACTTTCCTCCGGGATGACCCGGCCTGCCAGTTCACCTGCATCGTGGACGTGTGCGGCGTGGACTATCCAGCCCGCGAGAAGCGGTTCGACGTGGTCTATCACCTGCTCTCCGTGAAGCAGAACGCGCGCATCCGCCTCAAGGTCGCCACCGACGAGGACACCCCGGTGCCCTCCATCACCGGTGTCTTCCCCGGTGCCAACTGGTTCGAGCGGGAGGCCTACGACATGTACGGCATCCTGTTCACCGGCCACCCGGAGCTGCGCCGCCTGCTGACGGACTACGGTTTCGACGGCCACCCCCTGCGCAAGGACTTCCCGACCACGGGCTTCGTCGAGGTGCGCTATGACGACGCCCAGAAGCGCGTGGTCTACGAACCGGTCCGCCTGCCGCAGGAGTTCCGGAACTTCGACTTCCTCTCGCCGTGGGAGGGCGTCGAATACGTCCTACCCGGTGACGAGAAGGCCTCGGGCCAGCCGCCCGCGCCGCCCAAGGCCGGGTGAGGGAGCGTCTCATGGTTGATGTCGCCGACGAGATGAAGCCCGCGGACAAGGTCCGCAACTTCCAGATCAATTTCGGCCCGCAGCATCCTGCGGCGCACGGCGTGCTGCGCCTCGTGCTGGAGCTGGACGGCGAGGTGGTGGAGCGGGTGGACCCGCACATCGGCCTCCTGCACCGCGGCACCGAGAAGCTGATCGAGGCCAAGACCTACCTCCAGGCCGTGCCCTATTTCGACCGGCTCGACTATTGCGCGCCGATGAACCAGGAGCATGCCTTCTGCCTCGCGGTCGAGAAGCTGATGGGCATCGAGGTGCCGCGCCGCGGCCAGCTCATCCGCGTGCTCTATTCCGAGATCGGGCGCCTGCTCTCGCATCTCCTCAACGTCACCACGTTCGCCATGGACGTGGGCGCGCTGACCCCGCCTCTGTGGGGCTTCGAGGAGCGCGAGAAGCTCATGATCTTCTATGAGCGCGCCTCCGGCAGCCGCATGCACGCGGCCTTCTTCCGGCCCGGCGGCGTCCATCAGGACCTGCCCCGCGCGCTGGTGGAAGACATCGGCGCCTTCTGCGATCCGTTCCTGAAGCTGGTGGCGGACCTCGACGCCCTCGTCACCAACAACCGCATCTTCAAGCAGCGCACCGTGGACATCGGCATCGTCTCGGTGGACGAGGCGCTGTCCTGGGGCTTCTCCGGCCCGGTGCTGCGCGGCTCCGGCGCGGCGTGGGACCTGCGTCGTGCGCAGCCCTACGAGTGCTATTCGGAACTCGACTTCGACATTCCGGTGGGCAAGCACGGCGACTGCTACGACCGCTATCTCGTCCGCATGGAGGAGATGCGCCAGTCCACCGCCATCATGAAGCAGTGCGTCGAGCGCCTGCTGAAGGAGAGCGGCCCGGTCCACACCCAGGACCACAAGGTCGCGCCGCCCAAGCGGGCCGAGATGAAGCGCTCCATGGAAGCGCTCATCCACCACTTCAAGCTCTACACCGAGGGCTTCCACGTGCCGGAAGGCGACGTGTATGCCGCAGTGGAAGCGCCCAAGGGCGAGTTCGGCGTCTATCTCGTCTCGGACGGCACCAACAAGCCTTACCGTTGCAAGATCCGCGCTCCGGGATTCGCGCACCTTCAGGCGATGGACTTCCTCAATCGCGGCCACATGCTGGCCGACGTCTCCGCGGTGCTCGGCTCGCTCGACATCGTGTTCGGGGAGGTGGACCGCTGATGGCCCGCCTTCCTCTCGCCCTTTGCCCGATGCTTGCGCGCGGCCCGCGCGCGGCTTCTTCCGGGATCTGAACCATGTCCGTTCGCCGCCTCGCCGCCGAGCAGCCCGAGAGCTTCAGCTTCACGCCGGAGCTGGAGGCCATCGCGCAGAAGCTGATCGCCAAGTATCCGGAAGGCCGGCAGGCCAGCGCCGTGGTGCCCTTGCTGTGGGAAACCCAGAAGGCCGCCGGCGGCTGGCTGCCCGAGCCCGCCATCCGCGCGGTCGCCGAGCGCCTCGGCATGGCGAACATCCGCGTGCTGGAGATCGCCACCTTCTACACCATGTTCAACCTTGAGCCGGTGGGGAAGTATTTCGTCCAGCTGTGCGGCACCACGCCCTGCATGTTGCGTGGCGCGGAAGCCATCCGCCACGTCTGCGAGAAGAAGATCGGCCACGAGCGGCATGTCTCCGCCGACGGCACCTTCTCCTGGCTTGAGGTGGAGTGCCTGGGCGCCTGCACCAATGCGCCCATGGTGCAGATCAACGACGATTATTACGAAGACCTGACCCCCGAGAACTTCGAGAAGCTGCTCGACGATCTCGCCGCCGGTCGTCCGGTGAAGGTGGGTCCGCAGAATTCGCGCAAGGGCTCGGAGCCCGAGGGCGGCCCGCGTGTGCTGCTCGATCCCGCGCTGTATGCGCACGACGTGAAGATCGGCCAGGAAGCGGCACCCGCGGACGAGGCCCCCACATCCGGCGCGCCCGCGCCGACCTCCGGGGAGTGACGCCCATGCTCGCCGACAAGGACCGCATCTTCACCAATCTCTACGGCTTCCACGACTTCGGTCTTGAGGGCGCCCTCAAGCGCGGCAACTGGGACGGCACCAAGGCCATCCTGGAGAAGGGCCGCGACTGGATCATCAACGAGATGAAGGCGTCGGGCCTGCGCGGCCGTGGCGGCGCCGGCTTCTCCACTGGCATGAAGTGGTCCTTCATGCCCAAGCAGTCCGATGGCCGCCCCCACTATCTCGTGGTGAACGCCGACGAATCCGAACCCGGCACCTGCAAGGACCGGGAGATCATGCGCAACGATCCGCATACGCTGATCGAGGGCTGCCTGATCGCCTCCTTCGCCATGGGCGCCCATGCGGCCTACATCTACATCCGCGGCGAATACATCTTCGAGCGCGAGCGCCTGCAGGCGGCGGTGGATCAGGCCTACGAGGCCCGGCTCATCGGCAAGGACAACGTCCACGACTATCCCTTCGACCTCTATGTGCACCACGGTGCCGGCGCCTATATCTGCGGCGAGGAAACCGCGCTGCTGGAGAGCCTCGAGGGCAAGAAGGGCATGCCGCGCCTGAAGCCCCCGTTCCCCGCGAACATGGGTCTTTATGGCTGCCCCACCACGGTGAACAACGTGGAGAGCATCGCGGTCGCGCCCACCATCCTGCGGCGCGGCGCGGCCTGGTTCTCCTCCATCGGCCGCCCCAACAATGTGGGCACCAAGCTGTTCTCCCTCGCCGGCCATGTGAACACGCCCTGCGTGATCGAGGAGGCCATGAGCATCCCCTTCAAGGAGCTCGTGGAGAAGCACGGCGGCGGCATTCGCGGCGGCTGGGACAACCTGCTCGGCATCATCCCCGGCGGCGCGTCCTGCCCGGTGATCCCCGGCGAGCAGTGCGAAGACCTCATCATGGACTTCGACGGCACCCGCGCGGTGAAGTCGTCCTTCGGCACGGCCGGCGTGCTGGTGATGGACAAGTCCACGGACATCATCAAGGCCATCGCCCGCATCTCGGCCTTCTTCAAGCACGAGAGCTGCGGCCAGTGCACGCCGTGCCGCGAGGGCACCGGCTGGATGTGGCGCGTGGTGAACCGCATGGCCGAGGGCCGCGCCCAGAAGCGCGAGATCGACCTGCTGCTGGAAGTCACCACCCAGATCGAGGGCCACACCATCTGCGCGCTCGGCGATGCCGCCGCGTGGCCGGTGCAGGGCCTCATCCGGCACTATCGTCATGTGATCGAGGCGCGCATCGACCAGTATGCCGCCAACCCGCATCCGGAGCCGGTGGTTCCGGTCGCGGCGGAGTGAAGAGCACCCCGCCGGGCGCGCTGACGCGACGGGCGGGGAGGGGAGTTGTCTCAGGGAGCGGACGCCATGCGTCCGGCTCCGGCCGCGCCCGGCGCGGTTCAAGGTGAGGTGGAAGTGATGGCGAAGATCGTCGTCGACGGAACCGAGGTCGATGTACCTGCCGAATACACGCTGCTTCAGGCGTGCGAGGCGGCGGGCGTCGAGATTCCGCGCTTCTGCTTCCATGAGCGGCTGTCCATCGCCGGCAATTGCCGCATGTGCCTTGTGGAAGTGAAGGGCGGTCCGCCCAAGCCCACGGCGTCCTGCGCCATGGCGGTGAAGGACCTGCGCCCCGGCCCCAACGGCGAGCCGCCCGTGGTGCTCACCAAGAGCCCCATGGTGAAGAAGGCCCGTGAAGGGGTGATGGAGTTCCTGCTCATCAACCACCCGCTGGATTGCCCGATCTGCGATCAGGGCGGCGAGTGCGACCTGCAGGACCAGGCCATGGCCTATGGCGCGGACACCTCGCGCTTCGCCGAGAACAAGCGCGCCGTGGAAGACAAGTACATCGGCCCGCTGGTCAAGACCTCCATGAACCGGTGCATCCAGTGCACCCGCTGCGTGCGTTTCTCGACGGAAGTGGCTGGCGTGCCGGACCTCGGCGCCATCGGCCGCGGCGAGGACATGGAGATCACCACCTATCTCGAGCACGCCATGCGCTCCGAGATGCAGGGTAACGTGGCGGATCTCTGCCCGGTGGGTGCGCTGACCCACAAGCCCTACCAGTTCCACGCCCGGCCGTGGGAGCTGATCAAGACCGAGTCCATCGACGTCATGGACGCGGTGGGCTCCAACATCCGCATCGACACCCGCGGCCGCGAGGTCATGCGCTTCCTGCCGCGCAACAACGACGCGGTGAACGAGGAGTGGATCTCCGACAAGTCCCGCTATGTCTGGGACGGCCTGAAGGTCCAGCGGCTCGATCGCCCCTATGTGCGCAAGGACGGCCGGCTTGTGCCAGCCACCTGGAGCGAGGCGTTCGCCGCCATCGCCGCCAAGGTGAAGGGCACTGCCCCCGCGAAGATCGGCGCGCTCATCGGCGACCTCGCCAGCGTGGAAGAGGTGTTCGCCCTCAAGACGCTCATGGGCAAGCTCGGCTCCGCCAACATCGACGCGCGCCAGGATGGCGCCAAGCTCGATCCGGCGCTCGGCCGCGCGTCCTACGTGTTCAACCCCACCATCGCCGGCATCGAGCAGGCCGACGCCATCCTCCTCGTGGGCACCGACCCCAGGCATGAGGCGTCCGTCATCAATGCGCGCATCCGCAAGCGCTGGCGCCAGGGCGGGCTGAAGATCGGCCTCATCGGCGCCAAGGTGGACCTCACCTACGCCTATGATTATCTCGGCGCCGGCCCCGACAGCCTCGCCGACCTCGCCGGCTCGTCCGCTTTCGGAGACATCCTGCGCAAGGCCGAGCGGCCGCTGGTCATCGTCGGCCAGGGCGCGCTGGCGCGGCCGGACGGCGCGGCTGTGCTCTCGCTCGCCGCCCGCGTGGCGGTGGCGGTGGGCGCGGTGAAGGATGGCTGGAACGGCTTCGGCGTGCTGCACACAGCGGCTTCCCGCGTCGGCGCCCTCGATGTGGGCGCGGTCCCCGGTTCGGGCGGGCTGGACGTGGCTGGAATGACCGCCCCCGGCGCGCTGGACGTGGCCTTCCTGATGGGCGCGGACGAGGTGGAGGTCGCCCCCGGTGCCTTTGTCATCTATCTCGGCACCCATGGCGATCGCGGCGCCCACCGGGCGGACGTGATCCTGCCCGGCGCCGCCTATCCCGAGAAGTCGGGCATCTATGTGAACACGGAAGGCCGGGTGCAGTTCGCCAACCGCGCCGCCTTCCCGCCCGGCGAGGCGCGCGAGGACTGGGCGATCCTGCGGGCGCTCTCCGAGGTGCTGGGCCAGACCCTGCCGTTCGACAACATGCAGGCGCTGCGCGCCCAGCTCGTCTCCACCTATCCCCACCTCGGCCATATCGACGAGGCGGCGGTGGCGGACGCGGGCGCCGTGTCGACCCTCGCGGGTGTCGGCGGCGGCGTGGACAAGGCGGCGTTCGCGCCGTTGATCGAGGACTTCTTCCTCACCAACCCCATCGCGCGGGCTTCCGCCGTGATGGCCGAATGCTCCGCGCTGCGCCTTGCGGCGGCGGCGGAAGCGGCGGAGTAGGCGATGGGCACGGTGAACCGGACGGCTGCGAGCTTCACGGAAACGCGGACATGAACTGGCAGGACACCCTCATCCAGGTGCTCATCATCCTCGGGCAGAGCCTTGCTCTGCTCGTGGCGCTGTTGATCTTCATCGCCTTCATCCTGCTGGCGGACCGCAAGATCTGGGCGGCGGTGCAACTGCGCCGCGGCCCCAACGTGGTGGGGCCGTTTGGCCTCTTCCAGTCCTTCGCCGACCTTCTGAAGTTCGTGCTGAAGGAGCCGACCATCCCGTCGGGCTCCAACAAGGCGATCTTCCTGCTCGCGCCGCTCGTCACCTGCGTGCTCGCGCTCGCCGCCTGGGCGGTGGTGCCCATCGCGCAGGGCTGGGTCATCGCCGATCTCAACGTCGGCGTGCTCTACATCTTCGCCATCTCGTCGCTCGGCGTGTACGGCATCATCATGGGCGGCTGGGCTTCGAACTCGAAGTATCCCTTCCTCGCCGCGCTCCGCTCGGCGGCGCAGATGGTGTCCTACGAAGTCTCCATCGGCTTCGTCATCATCACCGTGCTGATGTGCGCGGGCTCGCTGAACCTCTCCGAAATCGTCGAGGCGCAGAACGGCCGCTTCGGCTTCCTCGGCTGGTACTGGCTGCCGCTGCTGCCCATGTTCGTCATCTTCTTCGTGTCGGCCCTGGCCGAGACGAACCGGCCGCCCTTCGACCTCGTGGAAGCAGAGTCGGAGCTGGTGGCGGGCTTCATGACCGAATACGGCTCGACGCCCTACCTGCTGTTCATGCTCGGCGAGTACGTGGCGATCATGACCATGTGCGCCATGGGAACCATCCTGTTCCTGGGCGGCTGGCTCTCGCCCATCCCGTTCGCGCCCTTCACCTGGGTGCCGGGGCTGGTGTGGTTCGTCATCAAGCTCTGCTTCATGTTCTTCCTGTTCGCGATGGCCAAGGCCATGGTGCCCCGTTATCGCTACGACCAGCTCATGCGGCTCGGCTGGAAGGTGTTCCTGCCGATCTCCCTCGTCGCCGTCGTGGTGGTCGCGGGCGTGCTGCACTTCACCGGGACGGCGCCGCAATGACCGTCCCTTCCGCCCTTTCGCACAGCCTTCGGGGAGAGCGCCTGTGAAGCTCGATCAGGCCGCGCGCGCCATCTTTCTCACCGAGCTCGTCTCGGGCTTCTTCCTCGCCATGCGCTATTTCTTCAAGCCCAAGGCGACGCTGAACTATCCCTTCGAGAAGGGCCCGCTCTCGCCGCGCTTCCGCGGCGAGCATGCCCTGCGCCGCTATCCCAACGGGGAAGAGCGCTGCATCGCCTGCAAGCTGTGCGAGGCCATCTGCCCGGCGCAGGCCATCACCATCGAGGCCGGCCCGCGCCGCAACGACGGCACCCGCCGCACGACGCGTTACGACATCGACATGGTGAAGTGCATCTATTGCGGCTTCTGCCAGGAGGCGTGCCCGGTGGATGCCATCGTCGAGGGACCGAACTTCGAGTTCGCCACCGAGACGCGCGAGGAACTCTATTACGACAAGGAAAAGCTGCTCGCGAACGGCGACCGGTGGGAGCGCGAGATCGCGCGGTCCATCGCGCTCGATGCGCCGTACCGCTGAGCGGCGAAATGAACATGGCCGGCATCCTGCCGGCCTTCTGAAACGGGACCGGCGACGCGCCATGCGCGCGGCGCCATAGATCGGACTTTCGGGATGCGTCGGGTTTTCGGGATGCGTCAGGACATCAGAGGGGCCGGCCGCCTTGCGGGGCCGGACATGACCGGCGCGGACGCGCCGCGGGCAGGGGGGCTACGCGCATGAGCGTCGCGGCAGCGTTTTTCTATCTCTTCGCCTTCGTGCTGGTGGCGTCCGCCTTCATGGTGATCTCCTCCCGCAACCCGGTGCAGTCGGTTCTGTTCCTCATCCTCGCGTTCGTGAACGCGGCGGGCCTCTTCATCCTCATCGGCGCCGAGTTCCTCGCGCTGATCCTGGTGGTGGTCTATGTGGGCGCGGTGGCGGTGCTCTTTCTCTTCGTCGTGATGATGCTCGACGTGGACTTCGTGGAGCTGCGCCAGGGCTTCCTGCAATATCTGCCGGTGGGCGTGGTGGTCGGCATGATCTTCCTCGCCGAGCTGGTGCTGGTGGTCGGCGCATGGGCGACCGGCCCCGGGGTCGCCTCCGCGGTGAAGTCGGCGCCGGGCGGCATCGCCACCGAGAGCAATGTGCGCGCCATCGCGGCCGTGCTCTACACGGACTACATCTACTTCTTCCAGGCCGCCGGCTTCGTGCTGCTCGTCGCCATGATCGGCGCCATCGTGCTCACGCTGCGCCACAAGGTGAACGTGCGCCGGCAGAACATCACGGCTCAGGTGACGCGCTCCTCCACCATCGAGGTGGTGAAGGTGCGTCCCGGCCAGGGCCTTTGAGGGGGATGGGCATGGACATCGGTCTCTCCCACTATCTGACCGTCGCGGCGATCCTGTTCACGCTCGGGACGCTCGGCATCTTCCTCAACCGGAAGAACGTCATCGTCATCCTCATGTCGGTGGAGCTGATCCTGCTCGCCGTGAACATCAACCTCGTCTCGTTCTCCGCCTTCCTCGGGAACCTGACGGGCCAGGTGTTCGCGCTGCTCGTGCTCACCGTCGCCGCAGCCGAGGCGGCCATCGGCCTCGCCATCCTCGTGGTGTTCTACCGCAACCGCGGTTCGATCGCCGTCGAGGACATCAACGCCATGAAGGGCTGAGGCCATGTATCAGGCGATTGTCTTCCTCCCCCTTCTCGGCTTCCTCATCGCCGGCCTGTTCGGCAAGAAGATCGGTGACCGCGCCAGCGAGGTGGTGACCACCTCCTTCCTGTTCGTCGCGTGCCTGCTCTCCTGGATCGCGTTCTTCTCGGTCGGCTTCGGCGACCACGACACGCGCGTGCAGGTGATGAAGTGGATCTATGTGGGCGACCTCAAGGTCGACTGGGCGTTCCGCATCGACACCATGACGGTGATCATGCTGATCGTCGTCACCACCGTGTCCTCGCTCGTCCATCTCTACTCCATCGGCTACATGCACGAGGATCCGAGCCGGCCGCGCTTCTTCGCCTATCTCTCGCTGTTCACCTTCGCCATGCTCATGCTGGTGACGGCGGACAATTTGCTCCAGCTCTTCTTCGGCTGGGAGGGTGTGGGCCTCGCCTCCTATCTGCTCATCGGCTTCTGGTACGAGAAGCCTTCGGCGAACGCGGCGGCCATGAAGGCCTTCGTGGTGAACCGCGTGGGTGACTTCGGCTTCATGCTGGGCATCTTCGCCCTGTTCGTGATGACCAACTCGGTGAGCTTCGAGCAGGTGTTCGCGGCCGCTCCCGGCCTTGCCGGCAAGACCATTCCCTTCCTCGGCCACCACTGGGATGCGCCGACCGTGATCGCCCTGCTGCTGTTCGTCGGCGCGTGCGGCAAGTCGGCCCAGTTCCTGCTGCACACCTGGCTGCCGGACGCGATGGAAGGCCCGACCCCGGTCTCTGCCCTCATCCACGCCGCCACCATGGTGACCGCCGGCGTGTTCATGGTGGCGCGCATGTCGCCCATCTTCGAGCTGTCGCAGACCGCGCTCAACGTGGTGATGCTGGTGGGCGCGACCACCGCCTTCTTCGCCGCCACCGTCGGTCTGGTGCAGAACGACATCAAGAAGGTGATCGCCTATTCCACCTGTTCCCAGCTCGGCTACATGTTCGTGGCCATGGGCGCGGGCGCCTATTCCATCGGCATGTTCCACCTGCTCACGCACGCCTTCTTCAAGGCGCTGCTGTTCCTCGGTGCCGGCTCTGTCATCCACGCCATGCACCACGAGCAGGACATGCGGCACATGGGCGGCCTTCGGAAGAAGATCCCCTACACTTACTGGGTGATGGTGATCGGCACGCTGGCCATCACCGGCTTCCCCTTCCTCGCCGGCTATTACTCCAAGGACGCCATCATTGAGGCGGCCTATGCGAGCCACAACTACTTCCACGTCTACGGCTACTGGATGACCGTGATCGCCGCGGCGCTCACCGCCTTCTATTCCTGGCGCCTCATCTTCCTCACCTTCTGGGGTCACCCGCACGACCATCATCATTATGAGGCCGCGCACGAGAGCCCGCTGGTGATGACCATCCCGCTTGGCGTGCTGTCCCTCGGCGCGATCTTCGCGGGCTGGGCCTTCCACGGCATCTTCGTGGGCGAGGGTGTGCACGACTTCTTCCGCCATTCCATCTTCATGGGCGCGGAGAACCACATTCTCCACGCCATGCATGACATCCCCGGCTGGGCGGCCTTCGCCCCCACGGTGATGATGGTGGTGGGATCGCTGATCGCCATCTGGTTCTATCTCGTGAACCCGAAGATCCCGCCGGCGCTCGCGAAGTCGCAGGATGCGCTGTACCAGTTCCTCCTGAACAAGTGGTACTTCGACGAGATCTACAACTTCCTCTTTGTGCGCCCGGCCCTCTGGCTCGGCCGCACCCTGTGGAAGCGCGGTGACGGCACCATCATCGATGGGCTGGGACCGGACGGTGTCTCCGCCCGCGTGCTCGACATCACCCGCGGGGTGGTGCGGCTGCAGACCGGCTACCTCTACCACTACGCCTTCGTGATGCTGATCGGCGTCGCGGCCCTCATCACCTGGTTCATGTTCGCCGGAGTGTGACGATGACCGACTGGCCCATCCTCTCCGTCGTCACCTTCCTGCCGCTGGTCGGGGCGCTCTTCATCCTCGTGGTGCGGGGCGACGACGACGTCTCCGCGCGCAACGCCCGCTGGGTGGCGCTGTGGACCACGCTCGTCACCTTCCTGGTGTCGCTGCTGCTGCTGCCGGGTTTCGACTCGGCGGCGCCCGGCTTCCAGTTCGTGGAAAAGAAGGCGTGGCTCGGCGATCTCGCCTCCTACCACATGGGCGTGGACGGCATCTCGCTGCCCTTCGTCATCCTGACCACCTTCCTCATGCCCTTCTGCATCCTCGCCTCCTGGGAGAGCGTGCATAAGCGGGTGAAGGAATACATGATCGCCTTCCTGGTGCTCGAGACCATGATGCTCGGCACCTTCACGGCCCTTGACCTCGTCCTCTTCTACTTCTTCTTCGAGGGCGGCCTCATCCCGATGTTCCTCATCATCGGCGTGTGGGGCGGGCCGCGCCGCATCTACGCGGCCTTCAAGTTCTTCCTCTACACGCTGGCCGGCTCCGTGCTGATGATGCTCGCCATCATGGCCATGTACTGGAAGGCCGGCACCACCGACGTGCCCACTTTGATGCAGTTCGGCTTCCCGTCGGGCATGCAGTACTGGCTCTGGCTCGCCTTCTTCGCCTCCTTCGCGGTGAAGATGCCCATGTGGCCGGTGCACACCTGGCTGCCCGACGCCCACGTGGAGGCGCCCACCGCCGGCTCCGTCATCCTGGCCGGCGTGCTCCTGAAGATGGGCGGCTACGGCTTCCTGCGCTTCTCGCTGCCCATGTTCCCGGAGGCGAGCCACTATTTCGCGCCTCTGGTGTTCACCCTCTCGGTGGTGGCCATCATCTACACCTCGCTCGTCGCGCTGGTGCAGGAGGACATCAAGAAGCTCATCGCCTATTCGTCCATCGCCCACATGGGCTTCGTGACCATGGGCATCTTCGCGATGAACGAGGCGGGCCTGCAGGGGGCCATGTTCCTCATGATCTCCCACGGCTTCGTCTCGGCCGCGCTGTTCCTGTGTGTCGGCGTGATCTACGACCGGCTGCACACCCGCGAGATCGCCGCCTATGGCGGCCTCGTGAAGCGCATGCCGCTCTACGCCACGGTGCTGATGGTGTTCACCATGGCGAATGTGGGCCTGCCGGGCACGTCGGGCTTCATCGGCGAGTTCCTCACCATGCTCGCCGCCTTCGAGCGGAACACCTGGGTTGCCTTCTTCGCGGCCACCGGCGTCATCCTCTCCGCGGCCTACGCCCTGTGGCTCTACTGGCGCGTGGTGTTCGGCCCGCTGGAGAAGGAGAAGCTGAAGTCCATGATGGATCTCTCGCCCCGCGAGATCGCCATCATGGTCCCGCTGGTGATCCTCACCATCCTGTTCGGCGTGTGGCCCGCGCCCATCCTCAACATGACATCCCATGCGGTGAACGCGGTCGTCGCGCGCACCGATTCCGTGGCGGGCGCGGTAAAGACCGCCCTGCTGCTGAGCTTCTGATTTTCGAGGACGCCTCATGTCGCAGCTCCTGCCTCCCCTCGGCGCGGTCCTGCCGGAACTGGTGCTCGCCGTCTCGGCCATCGCGCTGATCCTCATCGGCGCGTTCCGCGGGGAGGGCTCGGCCAATCTGGTCACGGGCCTTGCCATCGCGGTGCTCGCCGCAGCGGGCGTGCTGGTGCTGCTTCAGCCGGGCGCCGAAATCTCCGCCTTCAACGGCTCGCTGGTGATCGACCCCTTCGGCCGCTTCATGAAGGTGCTGGTCTCCATCGGCGCGCTGGTCTCCCTCATCATGTCCGTGGACTGGCAGGCGCGGGAGAAGCCGGCGAAGTTCGAATATGCGGTGCTGGTGGTGATCGCCACGCTCGGCATGTTCATGCTGGTGTCGGCCGGCGACCTCATCGCCCTCTATCTCGGCCTCGAGCTGATGAGCCTCTCGCTCTATGTGGTGGCCGCCATCAACCGCGACTCGGTGCGCTCCACCGAGGCGGGCCTGAAGTATTTCGTGCTCGGCGCGCTCTCCTCGGGCATGCTGCTCTACGGCGCCTCGCTGATCTACGGCTTCACCGGCTCGGTGAATTTCCTGCAGATCGCGTCGATCGCGAAGGAGCCGAGCATCGGCCTCATCTTCGGCCTCGTCTTCCTGGTGGCGGGCCTGTGCTTCAAGGTGTCGGCGGTGCCGTTCCACATGTGGACGCCGGACGTCTATGAAGGCGCGCCCACCCCGGTCACCGCCTTCTTCGCCTCCGCCCCGAAGGTCGCCGGCATGGCCATCTTCGTGCGCGTGCTGATCGAGGCGTTCCCCCACGTCTCGCATCAGTGGCAGCAGATCGTCGCCTTCGTGTCGCTCGCCTCCATGGTGCTCGGCGCCTTCGCCGCCATCGGCCAGCGCAACATCAAGCGACTGCTGGCCTACTCCTCCATCGGCCACATGGGCTTCGCCCTCGTCGGCCTCGCCGCTGGCACCGCCGAGGGCGTGCGCGGCGTGCTGTTGTACATGGCCATCTACCTGATGATGACGCTCGGCACCTTCGCCTGCGTGCTCACCATGCGCCGCAAGGGCCAGGCGGTGGAGACGGTGGATGATCTCGCCGGCCTTGCCCGCCGCAACCCGCTGATGGCGCTGATGCTGGGCGCGCTCATGTTCTCGCTGGCCGGCATCCCGCCGCTCGCGGGCTTCCTCGCCAAGTATTACGTCTTCGTCGCCGCCATCCAGGCGGGCCTCTATGGCCTCTCCGTGGTGGGCGTGCTCGCCTCGGTGGTGGGTGCCTTCTACTACCTGCGCGTCGTCAAGATCATGTATTTTGACGAGCCGGTGGACGCCTTCGATCCCATGCCGACCGAGCTGAAGGCGGTGCTGGCGGTGAGCGGGCTTTTCACCATCTTCTATTTCGTCTATCCCGCTCCTCTTATCGAGGCAGCGAGTGTCGCCGCCCGTTCGCTTTTCTGAACGATGGCTCATTACGAATTCCAGGGTTCCACGGTTCCCATCGTCCGCTTCACCCAGATCGGCTCCACCAACGCCGAGGGGATGGCACGCCTGCAGCGGGGCGAGACCTTCCCGGTGTGGCTGGTCGCCGACATCCAGACGGCCGGGCGGGGACGCCGTGGCCGTCCGTGGACGTCTGAGCTCGGCAATCTCTTCGCTACCCTCGTGCTGCCCAATCCGGCGCCGGTGGCGAACCTTGCACAGCTCTGCTTCGTCGCCGGCCTTGCGCTGCGTGACGCGGTGATCTCCGCCGCGCCGCAGATCGCGACGGACAACATGAAGCTCAAGTGGCCGAACGATCTCCTGATCGACGGCGGCAAGATCGCCGGCATCCTGGTGGAGGGCGGCACCGATCCGCACGGACGCCCGGCGGCGGTCATCGGCTTCGGCGTCAACTGCCTGCACCATCCCGAGGACCTGCCCTACAAAGCGACCAGCCTCGAGGCGCTGGGCGCGCCCACCGCGCCCGACCGGATGCTGGAAGCGCTCGACCTTGCCATGGCGGTTCGTCTCAACCAGTGGAACGCCGGCGCCGGCTTTCCCGCCATTCGCTCGGACTGGATGCGCCACGCCCTGGGCATGGGCGATCAGGTGAGCGTCAAGATCGGCGAGCGCGAGGTGGTGGGCCGCTTCGAGAATATCGACACCCGCGGCGCCATGATGCTGCGGCGTCGCGACGGCGTGGCCGAGATCATCACCGCGGGCGATGTCTCCCTCGGCAAGCCGGACTGACTTGCCCGCGCACGTGCGTATCGTCGCGCGCGTGTGCTGAAGGCTTGCATTGCGGCGGCGCGCCTCCATCATGCGGCCGCCCGCCTTTTCATGAGCCCCGCGCCGTGGGGCTGTTTGTGTTTGGCGCGCCACGCGCTGTCGGTGCGTCCCGGGGCAGACGCGCTCCGGGGCAGCCGGGATTGCGGGCGCCGCGTTTGGAAGTGACCCTTTGATGGCACCCTCGGAAGAACTGGTCTTCGCGCCCCTCGGCGGCGTGGGCGAGATCGGAATGAACCTCGGCCTCTACGGCTTCGGCCCGAAGAAGGCGCGGGAATGGCTCATTGTCGACCTCGGCATGAGCTTCGCCGGGGATGAGGCGCCCGGCGTCGACCTCGTGCTGCCCGACATCCGCTTCCTGGAATCCGAGCGCAAGAAGATCGCCGGCCTCGTGCTGACCCATGGTCATGAGGACCATATCGGCGCGGTGCTGGACCTCTGGCCGCGCCTCAAGTGCCCCATCTACACCACCCGCTTCACCGCCGGCCTGCTGGAAGCAAAACGGGCAGGGGAGCCCGGCGCTCCCTCCGAACTGCCCATCGAGGTGGTGCGCGCGCGCCAGCCGGTGCAGATCGGGCCGTTCAGCGTCGAATTCGTGCCGGTGTCGCACTCCATTCCCGACAGCCACGCCCTCGCCATCCGCACCAAGGCGGGGCTGGTGGTGCACACGGGCGATTGGAAGCTCGACCCGACGCCTCTGGTCGGCGAAGCCACCGACATCGCGCGGCTGAAGGCGCTGGGCGATGAGGGCGTGCGCGCCATCATCTGCGATTCCACCAACGCCATCCGCGACGGCATCTCTCCGTCCGAGGCCGACGTGGGAGCCTCGCTGAAGGCCATCGTCGCCAAGGCGAAGCACCGCATCGCCTTCACCACCTTCTCCTCCAACGTGGCCCGCATCCGCGGCATCGCCGAGGCGGCCTATGCCAATGGCCGCGAGGTGGTGCTGGTCGGCCGGGCGCTCGAGCGCGTCATCGGCGTCGCCCGCGAGCAGGGGCTTCTGGACGGCATTCCCGCCTTCCGCGGTGCGGACGCCTATGGATATCTGCCCCGCGAGCGGGTGGTGGCCATCCTCACCGGCAGCCAGGGCGAGCCGCGCGCCGCGCTGCGCCGCATCGCCGATGACGACCATCCCGAGATCGCCCTCTCGCCGGGCGATCAGGTGGTGTTCTCCTCGCGCACCATTCCCGGAAACGAGAAGGTGGTGAACCACATCGTCAACGCGCTCATCAAGCGCGGGGTGGAGGTCATCACCGATCGCACCGCCCTCGTCCACGTCTCCGGCCATCCCCGGCGCGGCGAGCTGGAGGAGATGTACCGCATGATCCGCCCGCAGGTGGCGATCCCGGTGCATGGCGAGGCGCTGCACCTGCACGAGCACGCTCTGCTCGCCCGCCGCCTCGGCGTGCCGGAGGTGCTGAACTGCTATGACGGCAACGTCATCCGCCTCGCGCCCGGCCCGGCCGAGCGGGTGGACGACGTGCCCTTCGGCCGCCTCTACAAGGACGGCCGCCTGCTGCTGGCCGAAGGCGCGCGCGCCATTCCTGAGCGGCGCAAGCTGAGCTTCGTGGGCGCCATCTCCATCGCCGTCGCGGTGAACAAGCAGGGCGGCCTTGCCGGCGATCCCTCCGTCGAGATCACCGGCGTGCCGGAGCGCGGGGAAGGGGGCGTGGACATGCTCGACCACGTGCTCGACACGGTGGTTGCCACACTCGACAATCTGCCCAAGGCCCGCCGCCGCGACCCGGAAGCGCTGGCGGAGAGCCTGGAGCGGGCCGTGCGCTCGGCGGTCAATGCGGTGTGGGGCAAGAAGCCGGTCTGCCACGTCCACGTGCTGGAGGTGTGAGTTCTCTCCACCTTCTCTCCTGCGGAGGTCGTGTTTCTCGGCCCGCCCCGTTGCGCTATGGATCGGTGACGAACCGGAGGGAAACATGATCGGACGGCTCAACCACGTGGCCATTGCGGTGCGCGACATCGCGGCCGCCTCGGCGCTCTATCGCGACACGCTCGGCGCGGAGGTCTCCGCCGCCGTGCCTCAGGTGGAGCACGGCGTGACCACGGTGTTCGTGAACCTGCCCAACACCAAGATCGAGTTCCTGGAGCCGCTCGGGGTGGATTCGCCCATCGCCAAGTTCCTGGAGCGCAATCCGGACGGCGGCATCCACCATCTGTGCTACGAGGTGGACGACATCATCGTCGCCCGCGACCAGCTCAAGGCCAAGGGCGCGCGCGTGCTCGGCTCCGGTGAGCCGAAGATCGGCGCCCACGGCAAGCCGGTGCTGTTCCTTCACCCGAAGGACTTCAACGGCACGCTGGTGGAGCTGGAGCAGGCCTGAGGCAAAGGCCCGCGAGCTTGTCTCACGGGCCGTGCCCAGCCCGCGCGGCGCCTGAGCGAGCCCATTTGGCGCCGGTCGAAGACCGGTGCTGATGGCAGGAAATTCCATTCGCGGCGCCGGGACCCCGGCGCCGCCAGTCAAGGAAGACGCCGTGTCGATCGGTGCCGTCGTCGCCATCTATTTCATCGTGTGGTGGACCAGCCTGTTCGCCGTGCTGCCATGGGGCGTGCGCTCCCAGGCCGAGAGCGCGGACGTCACGCCGGGCACCGATCCCGGCGCGCCGGTGCGGCCGTTGATGCTCTACAAGGTGATCGCCACCAGCCTCATCGCGCTCGTGGTCACCGCCGGCATCGTCTACGTCATGACCAGCGGCATCATCGCACTGGAAGACATTCCGTTGCCCTTCAAGACCGCGGAATAGGCCCACCTTCCGGCATCAGTGCAGGGACGTGCTGCTGATCGGGCCCGCGCCGCGCGGCGCGCCCGGGGCCGGCCCCGGCGCCAGAGGGCCGCTGAGCGCAAGGCGCAGCAGGCGGTCGCCCGTGACCGCGCGGCTGAACAGGTGGCCCTGGCCGAAGTCGCAGCCCCGCGCCTTCAGGAAGTCGTGCTGCCGCGGGTCCTCGATCCCCTCCGCCACCACCGAGAAGCCCAGCGCGCGGGCGATGGAGATGATCGCGGTGGCGATCTCCGCGTCGGCGGCGCGGGGCAGGTCGCGCACGAAGCTGCGGTCGATCTTCAGCTTGGAGATGGGGAAGCGCTTGAGATAGGCGAGCGAGGAATAGCCGGTGCCGAAATCGTCCAGGGCGATGCGCACGCCGGTGTCCTTCAGCTGGCGCAGCTTGCGCTCGGCTGCCGCGCGGGCGTCGAACAGCAGGCTCTCGGTGATCTCCACCTCCAGCTTGTGCGCCGGCAGGCCGGTGCGGCGCAGAACGTCGTCCACGAACTCGCACAGGGCGCCGCGCTGGAACTGGCGCGGGGACAGGTTCACCGCGATGAAGTCGAGGTCGGCGCCCTTGTCGAGCCATTCGGCCATCTGCCGGCAGGCGGCCTCCATCACCCAATTGCCCAAAGGCTCGATGAGACCGGTCTCCTCGGCCAGCGGGATGAAGCGGTTGGGGGTCACGAGGCCGTGGGTCGGGCTCTGCCAGCGCACCAGCGCCTCGGTGCCGGTGATGCGGCCGGTGGCGAGGTTCACCACCGGCTGGAAGTTCAGGATGAACTCGTCGCGGGCGAGGGCGCGCCGCAGGTCCGCTTCCATCTCCATCCGCACGCGGGCGCCGCGGGTGAGCGCCTGGGTATAGAAGGCGTAGCCGCCGCGGCCGTGGGACTTCGCCTCCGCCAGCGCTGAATCCGCGTGCTGGAGCAGGCTCGCCGGCGTCTCGGCATCCTCCGGGAACAGGCTGATGCCGACGCTCGCGCCGAGATAGATTTCGCCGCCTCCGGGCATGGAGAAGGGGCGCCCCATCTCCTGGATGACGTGGTTGGCGAGGGTGGCGGCATCCTCCGGCCCGGAGATGCCCTCGAGGATGATGACGAACTCGTCGCCGCCATGGCGCCCGAGCGTGGCGCCGGCTTCCAGTTCGTCCTGAATGCGGCGGGCGGCCATCTGGAGCACGGCGTCGCCGGCCATGTGGCCGAGGCTGTCATTGACGGTCTTGAAGCGGTCGAGGTCCACGAACAGCACCGCGCAGCGCGATCCGGGCCGGCTCAGCGCGAGGTCGAGCAGCGAGGCGAGGAGCGTGCGGTTCGGCAGATCGGTGAGCGGGTCGTAGTGGGCGATACGGTCCAGCTCGAACTCGGAATGCTTGGCCTGGGTGATGTCCTGGAAGGCGCCGACGAAATTCTGGGCCGCGCCGCTGTCGTCATACACCGTGGTGATGTTGAGCTGCTGGAGGAAGATCTCGCCGTTCTTGCGGCGGTTCCAGATCTCGCCCTGCCAGGAGCCGGCGGTGGTCAGCTCGCTCCACAGGCTGCGGTAGAAGTCGCGGTCGTGCCGGCCGGAATGAAGGAGGCGCATGTTCTGGCCGAGGATTTCCTCCTCGCTGTAGCCGGTGATGCGCGAGAAGGCTGGATTGACGGCGGACACCTCGGACTTGAGATTCGTCACCACCAGCCCGTCATAGGAATTGGCGAACACGGCCGCGGCGAGCTTGAGGTGGCGCTCGGTGTGCTTCGATCTGGTGATGTCGGCGAGGAGGCCGACGGCGCGGCTGAGGGCACCGGCGGCGTCGCGGGCGGCGAGGCCGTGCCAGCGGAAGTCGTGATAGCTGCCGTCCGGCCGGCGCAGGCGGATGTCCAGCTCCAGCGTGGGCGCCCCTCCGCTCAGGAAGGCCTTCCACGCCGCCGCCACCTTGCGGCGGTCGTCCGGGTGCAGCAATTCGTGCCACGGCCGCTTGATGTCCACGGCCTCGTCGGCGCCCACGCCGAGCATCTCCCGCGCCCGCTGCGAGAGATAGAGGCTGCCGGTGCGGATGTTGAGATCCCAGACGCCCTGGTCCGAGCCCTTCACCGCGAGGCCGAAGCGCTCCTCGCTCTCGCGCAGGGCTGCCTCGGCGGCGCGACGGGCGGAGATGTCCTGCGCCACCAGCAGGAGGTGGTCTGCCGCGCCATCCGCGTTGCGCACCAGCGAGAAGGTGAAGGCCAGCCAGACGGCCGAGCCGTCCGGGCGCACGAGGCTTTCCTCCGTCTCGATCTCGGCCGACCGGCCGTCGAGGAGCGGGCCGATCACATCGGCGCCGCCGGAGGCGGGGTCCGGCTCCCGCAAGTGCCACATGCGCTCGCCGATCAGCGCGCTCGCCGGCCGGCCGAGCATGCGGCAGGCCTTGCCGTTGGCCCGCAGGATGGTACCGTCGAGGTCGAGGTGGAGGATGCCGGTGGCGGCCTGGTCGAAGGCGGCGCGGAAGCGCGCTTCGGCCTCGCCCACCGCGCGGGCGGCCGAAAGCTCGCGCGCCGCCTCGCGCATCCGCGATTTCTGCAGCAGGCCACGCCCCACCGCCACCGCGAGCAGCAGCAGCACGCAGGCAAGCGCCGCCGAGAAGAAGGCGGAGGTGCGGGCGCCGCCCAGGATCTCGTCGCGGTCCACCTTCAGCACGAGGGAGGACTGGTCCCCGGGGATGGGTGTCCGCACCGCCAGCACGGCACGCCCGGAGGGATCGCTGCCCGCGCCGCTCTGGCCCGGGCGGTCGCTGGCGGCGGCAAAGGGGTAGGGGTCGGCCACGAAGGTGCGCGGCAGCGGCGCGGCCTGGTCGCGCGAGACGGCGGAGGTGACGCGCACGCCGCCGCGCGGGTCGGGTCCCACCAGCAGCGCCTCGGCGCTGCGGGCGGTGCGGAACACGGCCGAGAGCATGGGATGGGCTTCCGGCCGCACCGCCGACTGCAGGAACAGCACGCAGCAGGGGTCATGCTCGGCGTCGCGCACCGGCACGTTGACCAGGAAGGCGAAGCCCCCGGCCCGTGTGGAATCGCGTGGCGGCGGGGCTTCCGCCATCTGGCCGGTGGCCGCCACCTGCCGCACCATCTCCGCCATATCAGGCCGGCCGGGCTCCGCGCCGGAGGCCATGATGAAGGCGCCGTTGTTGGCCCACAGCTCGGCTCCGGTGAAGCCGAAGGCGCGCGCGCTCTCGCCGAGCAGCAGGCGCAGGCGCTCCCGCCGCTCGGAGGAGGGTTCGCCGTGCCAGCCGGCCACGTCGTCGGCGAGGAATCGGCTCGATCCTAGCGCCAGCGCGCCCGTCTCCAGGCGCTGGCGCTCCTGGGCAAGGTTGCGCACCTGCACCTCCGCCAGGGTGCCGAGCAGCTTGCGTGTTTCGGAGAGCGCCGACTGCACGCTCGCCTGATAGACGAGCACCGTCACCACGAGAAGGATGGCGCCGAGGCCCAGCAGCAGGAGCACGGCGCGCATGGCGCCGATGGAGTTCGGCACACCGGGGGCAACACCGACCGTGCCGGTCCTGCGCGGCGCGGGAGCCACGTCGGTGGTGGTCCGGGCCATCGTTGCGGCCGCCGCCCGGCGCCGGGCGACGAGGAGCGTCGCCATGAACGCTGCGGTGCCGATCACGGCTGCGGCGACGAGGGCGATGAGGGTGGTCTTGAGCGTCGGCGCGCCGCCGAAGCCGCCGGTGGCGAGGGAGGGCTGCGCTTCGGCCGCACGGCTCCACAGCGCCGCCACCGCCGTGAGCACGGTCGCCGCGCGGAACCGCCCTTTGGCCGGTTGCGCCCTCATGATGCCTCGTCCTGCTGCCCTCGATCCGGCAGTCAAGCCGCCGCCGCTTCGAGACCTATATCTTGGCCGTTGGTGGGAAAAAGCGAAATCGCGGAATTTCCCTTCGATAAGGTTGTAGAATACCTGCCAAATGCCGGCAAAGCCACTACCCGGCGGCCAGAGCCTTCCGCCGATACCTTATCGCAAGACTCGATCCTGAGACTTGCTCCTGCCGCGATCATCCACCATTTGTAGGGAGCTGGCCCGCCGACCTTGAATCGGCCGGGTCTGGAGGTCTGCCATGAGTGTCGCTGAAACACCCCCCGTGCGCCCCGCCCGGCGCAGCCCGCCGCCGGTCATCCGCATCACCGACATCGCCGCCGAGCGCCTGCGCGAGATTCTCGCCGATGCCGAGCCGGGCACCGCGGTTCGGGTGGGCATCGAGAACGGCGGTTGCGCCGGCATGTCCTACAAGCTCGATTTCACCACCGATGTGGCCCCGCTCGACTCCGTGGTCGAAGACAAGGGCGTGAAGGTCGTGGTGGATTCCAAGGCGGTGCTCTTCCTCATCGGCACCGAGATGGATTTCAAGACGGACAAGGTCTCGTCCCAGTTCGTCTTCAACAATCCCAATCAGACATCCTCCTGCGGCTGCGGCGAATCCGTCGCCATCACGCCGGCGGCTGCCGACGCGTCCTGAGGGGCGCTTCTGCGCCGAACGGGGCAGGGCGGTTCAGCCTCCGTTCAGTTTGGCCGCGGCAAGAGTGGCATATCGCGCGGATGCCGGCTTCGGCCGGCGGTTGCGCGCCGCCATAACTGCCCACAGGTGCCATCTTGACCCCTCGTCCCATCGCCGCCTTCCTGTCGAGCCCCGCATTCGGCATCGTCGCCCGTGCCCTGCTCACCTTCATCTTCTGGGGCGCGGGCCTGGACAAGCTGTTCAACTTCGGTGGGGCGCTGGCGCTGTTCGAGTTCTTCGGCGTGAAACCGGCCCTGTTCTTCGTGCCGCTCGCCATCGTCGTGCTGCTCGGCGGCTCGGCCATGGTCATCGCCAACCGCATGGCCTGGCTCGGCTTCGGGATGCTGGCGGTGTTCACCGCGCTGACCATTCCCATCGCCCATCCCTTCTGGACCATGCAGGGCGAGCAGCGCCTGTTCGAGTTCCACGTGGTGGTGGAGCACATCAGCCTGATCGGTGGCCTGATGATCGGTGCCATCCTGTGCTGGCGCCTGGAGCGCGAAGCGCGACCCCGCGCCTGAGACGGCGCGAAGCGCGACCCCGCGCCTGAGACGGCGCGAAGCGCGACCCCGCGCCTGACGGCACGAGCCCATCGGCACCTGCCGGGTCACGGTGGAAGCCGGCGCGGCAGGAGGTACACTCCCGCCGCGAAACATGCTCTAAGACACGTCAGCCGGGCCCCGCGCCTGGTATAGCGGACGTGGCGAAACCGGTAGACGCACGAGACTTAAAATCTTGCGCCGCAAGGCGTGCGGGTTCGAGTCCCGCCGTCCGCACCAGCCGTAGATTCCCGTACCAGACGTTCCGTTCCCGCATGGCCGGCGCTAGCGCCCTGCGGCGGGATCACTCCCCGGCTTCGGGCGAAGCTGCTATTTGGAGGCATTCGCCCTGCTATGGGCGACCCGTGCGCCCATCTGCCCCTCGCCCCGGATCCTCCCTCGTGAACGCCCCGCCTTCCCTTCACCATGCGCATCATGCGCCGCCGGTGTATTTCCTCCAGGGCATGCGCAAGGCCGTGTCGGTGCCTGCGCTGGTGCTGTTCGCGAGCTATCTGGGCTTCGGCGCGGTGCTGCATGGGGTGGGATTTCCCCTCGGGGCCGGTATCGCCTCGACCTTGCTCGTGTGGGCCCTGCCGGCACAATTGATCCTCATCGGCGGCCTTGCGGCGGGCACGGCGCTGCCGGCCATCGCGCTCGCCGTCGGGCTCTCCTCCATGCGCCTCCTGCCCATGGTGGTCTCGGTGGCACCCTACATGCGCGGGCCGCGCCGCAGTCTGTTCTGGGAGCTGGTCTGCGCCCATTTCGTCGCGATGACGGTCTGGCTAGAAGGGCTCCGCATGCTGCCGCACCTGCCCGGTGAGGCGCGCGTGCCCTTCACGCTGGGGCTCGGCCTCTCGCTGATCGGCGTGAGCTGCCTCGGCACGGTGACGGGCTACACCATGGCCGGCGAGGTGCCGGGCTGGATCGCTGCCGGGCTGCTGCTGCTCACGCCCCTGTCCTTCACCGTGCTGATGGTGCGCAACGCCGTTTCCGCCACCGATTGGCTGGCGCTTGCCGCCGGCCTCATCCTGATGCCGCTGACGCTGAACCTTGGGGGCGGGCTTGATCTGATGATCTCCGGCATCGGCGGCGGCACGCTCGCCTTCATCGCCGGCCGCCTGCTGGAGCGGCGTCGATGATCGCCCCGATGAGCGAGGGCACCGCCCTGCTGCTGGTGATTCTCCTCGGCTTCCTGCCGACGGAGGTGTGGCGCACCCTCGCGGTCATTGCCGGTCGCCGCGTGGAGGAGGGCAGCACCGTCTTTCACTGGGTGCGGGCGGTGGCCACCGCCCTCCTGGCTGCGGTGATCGCGCGGCTCCTGTTCGCGCCGGCCGGCGTCCTCGCCGAGGTTCCGCTGGCGCTGCGCCTCGGGGCCGTGCTCGCAGGGGTGGCGGGCTTCCTTGTGGTGCGCCGCTCGGTGTTCGCCGGGGTGGTGGTGGGCGAGATCGTGCTCATGGGCGGCGCTTATTTTCTCCACGGCTGAAACGCGGCGATCTCCGCACTGCAGCTTGCGGGGCAAGGCTTTGACGCGGGGCGAGTGGTATCGCGAGGCGTGCGTCGTCCACAGGGCAGGGGGGCGAGACCACAAATTATCGCCCGTGCCCTTTCCATCGGGGGCGGGGGTTGCTACATACGCCTCGCCGAACACCGGTTCGCCGGCAAACTCTCGGTTCTGACGCGGGGTGGAGCAGCCCGGTAGCTCGTCAGGCTCATAACCTGAAGGTCGCAGGTTCAAATCCTGCCCCCGCAACCATTCGACCCATACTATCTCGGTTTCCCTCTGTCGCGCCTAACAGCGCGGCGAGGGTGCCGTGTAGTTCCAGGTCCCTTTCCCCCACATTATCGTTCGGAAAGATCACGACGCGCTCGATGAGCCGGCGTGCCATCTCCATGACGGGCGCACGCTCCTCGGCCGGCCGGCTCTCGATCTCGGCCCGAAGCTTGCGCACGATCTCCGAATAGCGGCTGACGATGGCCGGGTGGAACTCGATCACGTCCGGCTCCGTCCCCTCCGCCTTCACCTGCAGCGTCTTCGCCTCTGCCGTGAGGGTGTTGAGGCGCGCCACCAGCGCGGTGGGGTCCGGAAGGTCGGTCTTCGCGATGGTGTCCACGATTCGCGTGGTTTCGCGCTCGATTTCCCCCAGCCGCTTCAGGCGCTGCGCTTCCGCTCTCGTTGAGTCGGCGCGGAGCCGGCGGCGCTCGGCGAGATAGGCCGCGGTCACCCGCTCCAGTACGTCAGGGTGGAGGAGGTGCTCCTCCAGGGCACCGAGGATCCGCTGCTCCAGCATCTTGAGCGAGATGAGCCGGCGGTTGTCGCAGGTGCCCTTCTCCCGCCGGGTGGAGCAGCCGAGCTTGTTCGGGGCGGCCACGATGAAGGAGCCCCCACAGGTACCGCACCGGCAGAGCCCGGAGAGCAGGTGCCGAGGCTTGCGCTGCATAGGTGCGTTGGGACCCCGCCCGGTGAGTCGGCGCTGCACCTGGTCCCACAGCTCGGGCGGGACGATACGCAGCTCCGGCACCTCGACCACATGCCGCGCGCCGGCGGCGTTCGGGCGCGACACCCGCTTGCCGGTGTCCGGATCCTTCACGAAGCGCTGGCGATTCCAGACCAGCCGGCCGGCGTAGAGCTCGTTGCGGATGATGCCGTTCGCGCGCTCCCGGGAGCCGTTGATGGTGGAGGCATTCCACTGCCCGCCTCGTGGCCCGGTCACGCCCTCCGCATTGAGGCGGGCAACGATTTCGCGCGGTGAACTGCCGTCGGCGAACTCGGTGAAGATGCGGCGGACCACCTCGGCTTCGCCCTCGTGGATTTCGCGCAGGCCCGTTCCAGCCACCCTATAGCCGAAGCAGAGGCCGCCGGCGCTCTTGCCTTCGCGGATCCGCCCCTGGAGCCCGCGGTGGGTCTTTAAGGCAAGGTTCCGCAGGAAGAGGGCCGACATGGTGCCCTTGAGCCCCACGTGCATCTCCGACACCCGGCCGTCGGCGACGGTCCAGATCTCCACGCCGGCAAAGGTCATGCGCTCGTAGAGGGCGGCGATGTCCGCCTGATTGCGGGAAAGGCGATCAAGGTCCTCGGTGAGGATGACGTCGAAGGCTCCCCGCCGCGCATCCTGCACCAGCCGCTCAAAGGCGAACCGGCCGTGGACGCTGGCGCCGGACACCGCGAAGTCCGAATAGACCTCGGCCACGGTCCAGCCCTGCCGCTCGGCATAGGCTGCGCACAGGGCGGCCTGGTCTTCGATGGAGCGCCCGTCCTGCTTGTCGGATGAGAAGCGGGCATAGACGCCCGCGCGTCGCTGCTGGTTCACTTTTCGTTCCCCGCGCCATTTTCCCGCTCATGATCCCGCTGGGCCATCATCCGGGCAATGGCCTCGGCGAGCGCGATCACGTCCGGATGGGGCGGCCGAGCTGGGGATAGCGGGGGCAGCAGCACTTGCCTGCGGCGCGCCATCAGCTCCTGGTCTCCTCGACGGCGGGGAGCATGGACCGTGCAGGAGCCCCGCGCGTCTGAGACAGCAGGATGATGAAGACGAGGAAGACGCCGACGACGATCAGCACCGCGACGATCAGCGCGTCCCGGGCCCGTTCGTAATCGGAAGGAGGCTTCATCGTCGATCCCACGTCGTGGTTCATCATAGCCTCGGCCCGGGCCCAGCTCATCGCGAAATCTCCTTGAGGGCGGCCGCTCGGGCAGCGGTGAGCTCGGCCATGGCGTCGTCCGATCCCCCGTGGTCGGGGTGGCGCTCCTTCGCGAGGCCGCGATAGGCCGTCTCGATCATCTCGGCGGTGATCGGCTCGCCGCCCACGTTGAAGCCGAGCACCTCCCGCCACGGTCGACGGCCCGGTGCCGGCAGTGCGGGAATGAACCCCTTGAAGGTCGCCCGCACCAGCGAGAGCGTCCCGTGGCGCAGCTCGGTACGCCGCGCCTCCAGCACATGGTGGATCGCCTGCAGGTTCGCGGCCGGCGTGTCGTAGCGGTCCACAGGGATGCAGCGCTGCTCGCTGTCCCAAGTGAACCACACGGCGACGCCTGGGTCCGCCGGCCGGCTTTCGCCGAGCGACACGTTGGAGGACAGGACGATTCCCGCCACCGGGCTCCCGCTGTCGCGTCCGAAGGCCATGAGGGAGCTGCGCACGTTCTCCAGCGCGCCCGCGAGAGTGGTGCGGAACTGGCCCTTCTCCCGAGTTCTCGCGCGCGGGAAGCCTTCGGGCCAGGAGAGGGGATACGCCGCGGTCATCGCGCTGCCCTCGCCCTGGTCTCGGCGATGACCGCCTCGGCCCGGTCCTCATCCCCGGTGGCGCACCACAGGGCGAGCGCCAGCAGGAAGGGGTCGATTCCGTGCAGCTCCCAGAAGGCCTCTTCGCCAATCCGGTGCTGCGCCTGCGGATCGTCCTGGTGGTGACGCCGGCAGAGGGGCACGGTCCATTCGTCGCTCGGCCGCTCGGCGCCGCCTGTCTCGCGCTTCCCATGGATCGCGGACGCCATGCGGACGTGCGCCGCCTCCACCTGCTTCCGGGAGCCGCAGACGCAGCAGGGCAGGGAGCGGATGAACTTGAGGTGCTGCTGGTGCAGCCGGCGGGGCCGGCGCTTGCCCTTCGGCGGCGCGACGGCGAAGGCGGTGGCCGGGCGCACGATGCGCATGGGGCGGCTCATGCTGCCACCTCGAACGCGCCACGGTCGGCGAGCCATGCGTGGAGGCGCCGGCAGCGCTGGAGATCGTCCCACGCTCCATGCTCGCCGGCGCGCGGCGCCTCCCCCAGCAGGATGGAGTAGGCTTCATCGAGGCTCGGCCATTTGAAGGAGCCATCTTCCCGGTCGGCCTTGATCCGGCAGAAGGGCGTGGCCGCCTTCATGGTGTCCACGAATTCCAGCCCCGGCCGCGTCCAGAGGCGCGTTTCCTTCCCGCGCCGGAGGAGGCACCCCTCGATCACCTGCCGGTCAAAGTCGATGCCGTGGCCCACCACCATCTCGGCCTGGGCCGCGAAGCCACAGAGCATTCCGAGCGCGACCACCTCCGAGACGCCGCGCTTCGCCGCGGACCGGGTGGAGATGCCGTGCACCGCCTCGGCGCCGGCGCGCACCTGCCGTCCCTCCGCCTTCACGTGGACCTGGAAGTGGTCGGAGTCGGCACCGTCGATCACGAGCTGGGCGGCGATGCTTACCGCCCAGGGCTGGGATGGATCGTCGAGAGGGCGATCCCGTTTCAGTAGGTCGGACGTTTCCGCGTCCACGAACAGCAGCGCGCTCATGCTCCTGCGATCTCCCTGACCTGGTGGGTCACGTCCTCGGCCGACAGCTCGCCGCGGGTGCGCCGCTCATGGAGCCCGTAGATTTCCTGGAGGATCTCGATGTCCTCGCGCGTGGGGACTGACGGGAGCTTCTTGCTCGCCGCCGTGTCGTAGGAGGCGAGGGACTTCTCGTTCGTTGCGCGGGCGAGCGCCTGCGAATAGGCGTGGAAGGAATCGGAGGACAGGCCGGGTTGGGGCTGGGGGGCGGATAGGCCCGGCCTGTCCTCCTGCTCGCCCGGCGACACGGGCGAGGTCTCGGTGGGGGTGTCGAGCACCTGCTCGACACCCCCCTGTTCTTCATGCGGCGGCTCGGCGGCGGTCTCGCGTTCGACATGATCGAGGGAGAAGCCGGGCTTCGGCGTGCTGGCCTTCAGCCGGGAGGCGAGCGTCGGGTACTCCGGCGTCACGTCGCGGATGTCGCGATAGTCGGCCTCGTCCTCGATGCGCAGCGCGTCGGCGAGCTCGGGGGAGGCGGGCATCCGCTTCATGAGCCGGCGGATGACGGTCTTCTTCGCCATCTCGCCTTCGTCGGTGGCCCACGGTGTGGACTTGATCTTCTTTTCCTGAAAGGCCTTCCATCCATCGGATCGGTCGCGGATGCGGTGGACATCGCGCAGCGACATCACCTCGAAGTCCATCTCGCCGCTCGTGAGCTTCACCACGGCGTAGTAGGCGTAGGCTTCGCCACGGTCCTGCGCGAGGTTCGGCTTGTGGTGCAGGCGCTTGTTGTCGCCCAGCACGCACTCGAACTCGTCGCGCTCGCAGACCTCGTGGGCATAGGAAGCAGCAATCTCGCCGGACTGGCGGCCGAGCTTGATGAGGCCGCGGTAGCCCACGCGCAGCTGCGGCGCGAGGCGGCGCTCTTGGCTGTTCCAGCCGGTGATGAGGTAGGCCTCGCCGAGCTGGGGATCCAGCAGCAGGCCCAGCGCCGCCGCCTTCGACACTTCGTTGAACACCGCCTCTGGATCGCATTTTAGGAGGTTCGGGTGCTGGCGGAGTGCAATGGACAGGTTGCGCTCGAAGCGCTCGGGCTTCACGTGGGCGGGCAGGGATGCGAACAGCCCGCCCGCCCGCTCCGGCGGCAGCACCTGCGCCTTGAAGGCGTCGAAGGGCCCGATGGTGGCGACCTGGTTCACGCCGCGTCCTCCTGAGGGAGGAGGCCCACATCGGTCTCGGCGTCGAGGCGCTTGCGCAGCCACTCGGGAATGAAGAGCTTGGCCTCGCCCTCGAAGGCCGGCCACTCGCCGCTTTCGATGCAGCGCGCGAAGGTTTCGATGGCGCGTCGCACCCGGCGGCGGGCATAGCCGATCCAGCTCGCATCCACCTCCACGATGCTCACGGCATAGGGCGGCACCTTCTCGACGCACACCAAGACGAAGGCGGTCATGTCGATGTTGCAGACGGCCTTGAGCCCCATGCCGGTGAGCGCGCCGGCCATGTCATAGCCGCGATCCAGAATCGCGCGTTCCATGGCGCGCGGCGCGGCGTCGGCGGCCGTCTTGAGGTCCACCACCACCCCGTCGCTCACCGGCAGCACGTCGGGCCGGATCTTCAACCAGATGCCGGTGACGGGGTCGCGGTAGATGATGGAGCGTTCGACTTCGCCCTGAAGGAGGCCCTGGCGCACCAGCGGGTGGCGCGCCAGCGAGGCGGCGATCCCCTTGATATGCTGAACCTGATCGGGCGTCAGAACCGTTCTCCCAGCCTCCCGCTGGAAGTCGCGCCATTCCCGCGCAGCCTTGGTGCGATAGTCCGGGTACTCGTCCGGCCGCACCACGAAGCGCTGGCGGAAGCCGGCCTCGCCCAGCAGCAGGGTGTGCGCCGCCTGCCCGAAGTCGAGCGCGTCGGATTGCTCCTGCTCGATCTTCTGCGGGTTCAGATAGCTGGTCGCCCAGTAGTGGGCGGGGCTGCGCAGCTCGATGGTGCGCAACCCAGAAGAGGACACGCCCGGGCCCTGGGTGCAGTCGCCGTGGTAGCGCTCGATGTCGAGGGCATAGACGCCCGGCTCCTTAACGCGCTCGGACGGAAGAAGGTGGAGGAGGGGGAAAGCGGCCGTCATGTCACACCAGCTCCTTCTCGATCGCAAGCCATTCGGGGATATCGAGCACCCAGCCCTCTTCGCCTTCGTCGGCGCGGGTGAGTTCGATCTGGGACAGCGGGAGCCACACGGTCTTCCCGGTGTTGTGGTCGCGGACCTGGACGGCGCGGTCGGTGCGCGCCATGAGGTCCACGTTGAGCTCGAGGAGGTGCGAGGTCCCGGCCATGGCGCGCCTCAGTAGGTGATCGCGACGTGCGGGACTTGCCCCGTCGCAATGAGGTCCACCACGCGCGCAGCCAGCTCAGAGGGAATGCCGACGCCCTCGATGGCGCGCGCCGCGTCGCGGTGGACCTTCTCCCGGTGCCGCTTGTTCGCCTCTCGCCTAGCCGCTGCAGCAGCCTCCGCGGCCTTGGCCTGCTCCGCCTCGCGCTTCACGCGCGCCTCGGTCTCACGGGCCCGCTGCTCTGCCGCCTCGGCCTGGCGCTTCAGCTCCTGCTCGCGCGCCTCGGCCGCTTCCCGCTCCCGCCGGGCGGCCTCCTCGGCGCGCCGGGCGTCGGCGGCGGCCTTCTCCTCGGCGTCGCGCTTGGCCTTCTCCGCCGCCTCGCGGGCGATCCGCTCCTCGCGGTCTCTCCTCTGCCGCTCTTCCATCTGGCGGCGCAGCTCCGCGAGCTCGGCCTGCTCGGCCTCATAGCGCTCGCGCGCCTCGATGCCGGCATCGAGCTGGAAGACGGCGATCTCCTTGGCCCGGCCATAGGCGGCCTCGTATTCCTCGCAGTCCGGGCCGATCACGATGGAGTTCAGCTCGTCCAGGGCGGCGCGCATCTCGGCCGCGGGAATCTGCAGCTGGCTCTTGGCTCCGAGCTGCTCGATCCGGGCGATGGCGGCCTTGTGCGCGGCGACGCGCTGCTCCTCCGTCTCTTCCCAGTCGGTGAGGGGCTTGCGCACCTCCTCGGCCCAGGCGTCGAGCGTGTCCCGGGCGTGCTTGCGGGCCGCGTCGATCTTCTTCGGGATCTCCTTCTGGGCGTCGTTCAGCGCCTTGCCGGTGCCGTCCAGATAGGTCTTCACCTTGGTGATCTTGAAGGCGAAGGACTTGACGTCGGCCCGGCCCTTGGCGGTGGAGATGTCCGGCTCGAAGGCGTCGATCTCCTTGCGCACCATGTTGAGGTAGGGATCGAGCGCGTTTGGGGTGGTGAAGACGGCGAGCGCGTTCTGCTGCTCGATCCTGATCAGTTCGACGTCCATGGGAGGGGCCTTCTTGATGTTGGCGATGACGCCGGCCGCGGCGTCGCCGATGGTTTTGAAGGTCGGGGGCAGCGGCCGGCGGCTCATCGGGCGATGGCCTCAGGCGGCCGCGGGCTCGGGAGCCGCAGCGGGGGGCTGTTCCGGGGCTACATAGGGCTCGAACTGCCAGCTCTCGCCCCACCAGGCGCACACCGTGCCGTCTTCCGCGATGCCTGCCGTGCGGAGGTCGAGCCGGGCGCCGAAGCTCGGGTTGCCGTAATCGGACGGCTTCGTGGATCCGGCGACCGGAGCGTCCAAGGGATCGTCGATGACCTCGAGGACGACCTGCGGCAGGCCGGCGCCCTTGATGTTGTGCTGCGCGCGGGGCGTCACGAGGTCGCCCGGCTTGAACGGGCAACCGGCGGCGTAGCGCTGCGCGACATCCTTCAGGGTCGCCGCCTGTTCTTCCGGCAAGGTTAGTCGGAACGGCCGGGTACCGCCTTCGGCGAGCACGGCAACGAGTGCTTCAGCAAGTCCCATCTTTCACTCCATGGTGGCCCGCGGGCCGTTGTGCGACCGGCACAGCGCCGGGCGCAGATTGGTCAAAGCCGGTTCCGGCGCCGGCCCCTGATCCACATCGACGCGTCCGCCAGCAGCACGCCGAACGCGACGGCGAGCGCGAGCACGACAGCGCAGGTGGCGAGGACCGCGATCATCGGGCGCTCCAGGCGGAGGCGGCCGCGACGAAGAACTGGCCGGGCATCAGGGAGAGGGTGAGCCCCGCCGCCACCGCCTGGGTGGCGATGACCGCGCCGGCCAGCACGGCTTCGGCGAAGGGGGAAAGGGTTGGAGCCGCCGCGCCCAGATCAGGGCATGGGGGGAGGCGCGGCGGCTCAGGCGCGGCCACGATGGCTGCGCTTGTCTTGGACCTGCGACGGCGCAGGAAGGGGAGGGAGAGGCGCATGGTCACTGCGCCTCCAGCTCGTCGCGGCGGTCGCGGATGCTCGCCCGCACCGTTCCGAGTGCATCCTCGAAGGCCGCTTCGACGGACTCTCGGAAGGCTCTGAGGTCCTGTCCCGGGCCGTTGCCCCCGAAGTCGGCGCCGGCATAGTGGGCATCCCAGATGAGCCGCTGACCGTCCGAGATGGCGCGATCCATCAGCTCATTCATCCGGTCGAGGACGGCCTGGAGGTGCTCGATCTGCTCCCGGACGCGCGTCCGCCCATGGGGGTCGGCGAAAGCCTCGCGGTCGTCTGCGCTGTAGCGGAGAAGGGCCATTCCCACCTCCTCAGAACTCGCGGCCGGCGACAGCGCCGACGCGGAGGGCGGAGAAGCCGGAGACCTTGCGGCGGCGGACCGGCAGGGCGGAGGCGGGGCGGATGTGGCCGAAGCGCTGCAGCATTGCGAAGCGCGTCGCGTCGAAATCGAACTCACCGAGGCCCTGGACGGCCAATCCGCGCATCCCGACGGCGGAGGGAATCTCTTGGGCGATCAGGTTCTCCCGCCCCTGGAAGTCGATGATGAACATGGTGTCCGCTCCCCTTTCGATGGGGAGAATGGGTATCAGTCGTACCCATTGCAGTCAAGTATGTTTCGTACCCAATCGCTAGAAATCGTACCCAGTCCTTGCTATGGTCGCTCGCGGCCGCCGCATTCCACACTCCGGTGGAGCTGGCTAAAGCGTGCAGCGGCAACGATTCCCTGAGAAGGGTCCCGGCTGAGTAGGCGGGGAATCGTCTGGCGGATTACCGAGGCGCCGGGTGAAAGAGGGAGCGGGTCACAGTCCACGCCGAACCAAAGCGGCGGACCCCGACGCAGGGTGCTGCGGACGAATACGGCGGCAGGCTGCGGCGAAGCGCCCGATAGGGCCGCAGCTCGCATGCGAGACGTGGGGGTGTCCAAAGCCTCCCCTCGGCCAGCATGCAGCGGAACCTGGTTCGTGCGACGACCGGCCGGCCCCCGATGGTCCGCCGGCGGAAGGCCGCAGCGCCGTGCACGCGCCGGGAGACGCTGCATGTTCTTTCGGGGTGGTATGGCTGGGAGGTTGAAATCTGCGGGATAGAAATAAAATCGGGATTATAGATAAAATATATCTCTCAGAATCCAATTTTTATAATGTTCACAGGCACCTAAGGTGAGAGATGCGCGGGCGGGCAAACGAGCGCGATCTATCGCTCGTTGCAAAAGCAAAGTTTGCGTTCAGATCCAGTGAAAGCCCTTCGCCATCATGTAGGCGAGGCCCAAGGCAACGGCGACGATGGCACCGAAGAGGATGCGGAAATCCCTTTCGGCGCCACACTTCGCTTCACGCACATCGATCCGAAGCCCGTCAACGCTGCGGACCAGATGATCTGACGATGCCTCCAGCTTGGCAACGCGTGCTTCCATGCCGTCAAATGTGCCCCCACCGCCTGTTGGCGGCAAGGGGAGGCGAGGCCGAGAGGCAGGTCATGCGGCTTTGAGCGCCTGCACCTTGCGCTCGAAGCGCCTGAATCGATGATCCAGAGATGGCTTGGCTACGCTCGGCGCGCGGAATTGGTATACCCAATCCCGGAAAATAGTATAAGGACCAAGGTGCATTGGCCCGAGTTCTATCATCTTCCCGGTGCCGCTCTCTTCTATTCTTATGGTGTAAATAGAGTAAAAGGAATCAACAAAATCCTGCTGGGGACTGTGCATCTCCACGATAAATGGAGATATGTCCTTGGGCGTGGCCGAGGCGTTGTAGGCGCGAAACAGCAATTCTGAAAGCTTCAGGGGCCCGGCGATGTCAAATAGGCTTGTAATGAGCAGCAGCACCTTCTGGCCCGACACAGTGTCAACAGCCCACATCAGTCCCTCGGGGTCGAGCTCCAGGCGGCGCAATGCCTCCAGATACTCGCTCCCGGCGGTCAGATAGTGATCTGTAATTGCTGAGCGATCCATGTCACCAATCCATTTGCGCCTACCGCCGCGTCGATCAACTGCCTTGCCTGTCTCCTGGGCATCCGACCAGGATTATAGCTCTGGAGCCGGTTCCAAGACAACGCCAGGTGAAGTGCCGGCGCGAGCGGGCTCTGCGCGTCCAGGGGAATGGCTGCCAGGCTGATCAGCGCTCGCATATCGTGGACATAGAGTTCGGGCCGCGCGTCCCTTGACGGCCAAGTATTGAGCCTCTCGTGGGCCATGATCTTTGCCTTGACGGCGCATTCCATGGCGAAGCCGGCGTGGTTCCATGCCTGCATGGCTTGCGCCTTGTGCCCGGCAAGGATCTGTGCGGCTTCGATTTCCCTCTTGGCCAGTCGTATCCACGCCTCGGGAGTCGCCGGTTGGTCGCTAAGGCTAAAGCTCACGGGGTGTCATCCTCACCCATCGCTCACTCCACGGAGCATCGAATTTGGAACGTGTATCCCCGGCCAGCAGTGGCGATGTCCGTCGGCTCCAGCTTCGCGGCGGACTCGCTTTCGCTCGGATCGATGCCGTTCGCTCGCAGGAAACTGGCCGCAATGTCCGAGCGGATCGCGTAGTTCACGTTCTGGGGCAGGGAGCCGCTCGCCTCCAGGGTTGCCACGTCGTCTAGGCGGGCGCGGGTCACGCCGACCAACTGGCCGGACGTGTTCACCACTGGCCCGCCGGAGTTGCCCGGCTGGATGGGTGCTGAAAGCTGGAAGTGCCGCGTGTCGCCGCCTAGGCCGGAGAGGGAGGACACCTGGCCGCCGGTGAAGTTCAGGCCGTTGTCGATGATGCCGGGCAGGGGGAAGCCGAGGGCATAGACGAACTCGCCCAGCTTGAGCGAGCGTCGCGCGAACTGCACGGCCTCCGTCTTCTTGGGCTCAGCGAGCTGGACCAGAGCGAGGTCGTTGGTTTTGTCCCGTGCGGTGATGCGGGCGCGGCCATAACCCTCAATTGAAGCTGTTGCGCATCCTTCGACGACGTGGGCATTCGTAACGCCGGTCCCCTCCGACCTAACGAAAAAGCCCGTTCCGAATGCGCTTCGTTTGCGTGCTGCGTTCGGAGAGGGGGCAGGCTGAGTTTGCGCTCCCGGAGGTGTGGCTGGCAATGTCTGCGGGGCGCTAGCCGTTCGGGCTATCGTGTCTGGAGCATACTTTACACATCCGCCCAGAGAAGTAAGGGCTGCAGCGGAACCAATCAGAGGAAATGATATTGTTCTGCCGTCTATTTCGAAGTGGAGATTAAGTCCATCTGCAATTAGCTTTATAAGAGATGCGTTATCTATTTCCTCGGTTACAATAACAGAGCTAGATTTATTGAAACCATTGTATTCATACTCATAACTTCTATCAACATGGATAAATACGCGAGATTGTTTTCCTGGGTGGAGGCGTAGTGAGCTGTCTATTAATTTAATGATAAAATTATAATTTCTATCAACTTGAAAAAGGACTGTCGCGCCGTTGGGGGCGGTGAGGTCGGCATTGCAATGACTGAAGCGGCCCGCTTTGTCGTCAAAAGCCGCTGATATTTTCCACAATCCATTTGATGAAAGGTCGATTACTTCGGCCTTGGCTTGGAAGATTGCGATGAGGATCGCGCCAAGAACAGCGGTCAAATTCACCGCAAGCTTTTGCCCCCCAACAAGATGCATCGCTTAAAGCCTCGATATTCGGCAGATCACTCGCCCGATAATATGGATTTCATCCAGCGAAAGCTCGGGGCTGCGGTGCAATGCGTTGTCCGAAATGACCATCACTTTAACGGGGTCCTTCGTGCCCTGGACATATTGCAGCCGCTTCACCTGGATGCCGGTGGGGCCGCTGATGGCATAGAGGCCGTCCTGTGACAGCATGTTCTGTCGGCGGTTCACCAGCACCCGGTCGCCGGCAGTGAGGGTAGGGATCATGGAATCGCCCTCAACGGGGAAAATCTCCACATCAATCTCGCGGGCGCGCAGCTCGCTGTGGAGAAAGTCCTGGGGGACGCGCCATGTGGCCCGCATATTATCGACCACCTGGCCGTCGATGACGATCTCTGGTGCGAATCCGCCGGGGCCGAGGCCGCCGATGACGTCCACTTCGACCAGTTCGCCTGGCTCCAGCTGACGTCGCGCCTTCTTGCGCGCTGCCTTCGCCTGGTCCGGGTCTGGGGGGAAGTCAGCCTCAATTTTGTATTGGCCGTTGGCCACATCGTCACTCTCGATGTGGCTCGTCTCTCCGGTCATTAGCCAAGCGAAGCTGACGTCGAAGGCAGCCGCGTAGGCGCGGCCTGCATCGTTGTCGAAGCCGTTCCGGCCCGTCTCATGAGCCTTGTAGGTTTCTTCGTTCCAGCCGAATTCGCGCGCCGCCGCGCGCGGGCTGCTGATGCCAGCCTTCTCGCGTGCCTGTTTTAGGCGGGAGGCCCGCGCCAGTTTCTCGCCATGCTTGTCCATGGTGCAATTCGTACCCGTGAATGTGGGTACGAGTAATGCCTGCCGCTTGACGTTGGGTGGGTGTTTATCGTACCCAATAGGGTATGAGTCATGCCCGCATCTTCGATCTATGGCCCAGCCTCCGTGCATTCTCGGATGATGCGGGCACGTCCTACGGCACCGCGAAGGCGATGAAGCGTCGCGGGCAGATCCCGCCTCAGTATTGGCAACGGCTGATCGACGGGGCGGCAGCGCGCGATATCGCCGATATCACCTATGAGCGCCTTGCCGCGCTCTACACCGACAATCGCGTCACCCGGACGCCCGCTCCCACCTCCGAGGTGGCGTGATGCGCGTCGATCTCAATGTGATCTTCGCCAGCGCACTGGCGGCGCGGCCGGTTCAGCGCCACACGCCGAGCTCCGGCACCCTACGTTGGCGCGACGACCTGCACTTCTGCGCGCGCCGGCATTTCACACGCACGAACCCCGGCGCTTCGTTGCTCTGGTATCAGCGCAGCCGGTTTCTGATCGGCGGGATTCCACCCTGCGATCCCCGGTGGGCGGTTTGGGCCACCGAATTCCGGGTCCACTTGGCCCAGGCACTCCGCGTCTATCGGAACGCAACACCGGTCCATCGGCGTCCGAGCCGGGCTGAAGCTTTCGCTATCGAGGGCATCTGCGGGTTCGAGCGGAACCGGATTTTCTGGGCGGAGCGCTGACCATGCATCATCGCACCGGACGGAAGATCCGCAGTCGCTCCTTCTCCTCGAATTCGAGATCTCCGGCGATATCGGCCATCGAACGCGGCCCCTTCGGCGCTTCCCCAAGGAGTTTCGCGAACCTGTTGTCCTGCAGCCAGAGGGCGAAGCGGATGGCGTCGTTATCGCCGTCCCGCTTCGTCATCTCCAGGGCCTGTCCGATGTCCTTGGCTGGAAGCATCTCAGCTTCCACCAGGGCTGCGGACAGGGTGAGGGCGAGCCGCTCCAACACGAGCAGCCGCGCCTCCATCTCCTGCTTCGTCATCCCGTTCTCCGTCCTGTGCGGTCACGACTCGCGCCTGCCAGCCCTCGATCGTGCCGCGATGAACCCCACCCGTCGATCTCCCCAGCTTGGCCCATCCAAGCACGGAGAAATTGGGAGATGTCCCAAAAGTCTTGGGAGCAGCGCATGAGTGCCCTCGCCGAGGAAATGCAGGACGGCCTTCGCGCCGTCGCTGGGCCGGGCGGCAGCGTGAAGGAGCGCATTTCCCGCGCCGCGCGTCGCACCGGCTTCGCCTACTGGCGGGTGTTCGACCTTTGGTACGGCAAGGCCCGCCGTATCGACCCCCACGAAATCGAGACCGTCCGGTCGAAGCAAGAGCAAGAGGAGGCCCTGCGTGCCGACACTGACGAGCTACTCGCCCAGGTTCTTGCGCGCGTGGCTGCTCTTGAGGCGGCTCTTGCCGATCGGCGCGCGGGAGAAGCTGCGAGACCGAGCGCTGCGGCAGTCGGACCGGGCGGCTTGGTGGATCGCTTTCTGGGGCGGCCTTCGGGACCGCTGATCGGCGGGCGCTGATGCTGACCGCCGCCGAGCTACGCCGCTACGCCGCCGCGGTCGATGTTCTCCTGCGTGAGTGCATCGGCCGACACAGGTCCCTGAAGCCGAAGGAAGCGCTCTTCCTGAAGCCGGACGTCGAAAAGCTGAAGGCGATGCTCCTGGAGGCCGCCGAGAAGAGGGAGAACGCTGGTGCAAACCCGCTGGACTGACGGCGAGCTGGAGGTGATCCGCCGCATGTGGGCGGAGGGCCACTCGGGCGCGCACATTGCGAACACCCTGGGCGATGCCGGCTTCAACCGGTCGCGCAGCGCGGTCCTCGGGATCGTGCACCGCCTGGGCTTCGTGCGGGATCGCGTTCCGGCGCCAGAGCCGAAGCCTGTTGCGCCGGTCCCCGAGCGCAAGGTGAAGGAGCCGAAGGCGGCGAAGGAGGCCCCTCGGAAGCGCGCGCCGAAGGAAGCCAGTCCGCCGAGGAAGCCGCCGCCGGCCGAGCCGGAGCCCGAGGTTGTTTCCGCGCCGGCGCCGCGCCCCCTGTCGCCGGCCGGTGGCGTCGCCCTGGTTGATCTGGAGCACTGGCACTGCCGGCGCATCGTCGCCGAGCAACCCTATCGCTTCTGTGGGCAGGAGAAGGCGTTCGGCACTTCGTGGTGCTCGGCCTGCTGCGAGCGCGTGTTCACGCCCGAGGGCATGGAGCGGATGCGCGTGGGGCGGAAGCCGCCGCAGCGCGTGAAGGCGGCAGCATGAGCCGGTTCGACCGCGAGCCCGGCCTCGCCACCCCGGAGGATTTCCGGCGCGCGGCGCATGAGGCGCAATCCGAGTTGCTGCGCGCCGATGTCTTCGACGCCGAGAAGCGCGAGCGCATCGAGCGGCGCATCGCGCGGTTCAACTCGATGGCCCGCCGCCTGGAGTGGTTGGCAGCCCAGCCGGGGAGGGCGGTGGCATGAGCTGGCCCTTCGGCGACCTGCGGCCTCTGTCCTACGGGCTCATCATGGTCGATTTCCCTTGGCGCTTCGCCAATTGGTCGGCGAAGGGCGAGGTGAAGAACCCTGTCGCCCATTACGACTGCATGTCTCTAGCCGACATGAAGGCCCTGCCGGTTGCCGCGCTCGCCGCGCCCGACTGCCTCCTGTGGATGTGGGCAACCAATCCCATGCTGCCGCAGGCCTTCGAGGTCATGGCGGCGCTGGGCTTCACCTTCAAGACCGCCGGCCACTGGGTGAAGCGCACCGCCACCGGAAAGCTCGCCTTCGGGACAGGCTACGTGCTGCGCAGCGCCGGCGAGCCCTTCCTGATCGGGACCATAGGTAAGCCGGCCACCTCGCGATCGGTGCGCTCGGTGATCGAGGCGCCGGTCCGCGAGCACTCACGCAAGCCGGACGCGGCCTATGCCGCCGCCGAGGCGCTCGCGCCCGCCGCTGTCCGGCGCGCGGACCTGTTTTCGAGAGAAGTGCGGGAAGGCTGGGACGCCTGGGGGCGGGAAGCCGGGAAGTTCAACACCGCCGCATAGGAGCACACCATGGCACGAGGTCGCCCCAAGGGATCGAGGAACAAGCCGAAGGTCATTCCTGCGAACACCAATGCGTCGCCGCCGGCGCCTGCGAACCACAACCAGCTCACGGACGAGCAGCAGCAGGCGCTCTTCGAGCAGCACAAGAAGAAATACGAGCACTTCCTCGCGCTGAAGAAGAAGGCCGACGCGGACCTCAGGAACGCCTGCAAGCTCGCGAAATCCGAGCTGGGCGACGGCGCGGTGGATTCCATCAAGGACGCCATCGAGCTGGAGACGGAGGAGGGCGAGGCCCGCTTCAAGGCGCGGGTTGAACGCCAGATCCGTGTCGCCCGCTGGCTGGGGCTCGATGTGGGGACCCAGGGCGAGCTTTTCGGCGCGGACCGCACGCCGGGCGATGACCGCGCCTTCGGCGAGGGGAAGCGCGCCGGCATGGCCGGCAAGGAGCGCCGGGCGCCCTATGACGCCGCGACCTCTCAGTTCCGCAAGTGGCTGGAGGGCTACGACGCTGGGCAAGAGGTGAACCGCTCCCTGCTGCAGGACAGCCTCAAGCCGCTGAGCCCGAAGACGGCGCCGGACGACGCCGATCCGTTCGACGACGCCCTGGAGGGCGCTGAAGTCGCCGGGAGCGTCTGACATGCGCATCGCCGGCCTTGATATCGCGACCAACACCGGCGTGGGTCTCATCCTCGGAGAGGAGGTCCGCGCCCTGAGCTTTCGCCCGAGGGAGAAGCGGCCGTTCGGCCTCGGCCCCGGAGAGGTGGACTTCGCCTATGAGGGCCGGCTGGCGCGCGAGTTCCGGGACTGGCTGCGGCCGCTGCTGGTTGCCGAGGCCATTGAGGCGGTGGGGATCGAGAAACCGCTCCCCCCGAACGTCACCTATCGCAAGCCCATCGTGGATCGGAACACCGAGTGGGCCGGCACCGCGATCCGCTACGAGGAGAAGGGCGGCACCACCATGGCCACCATCTTCCGCATCTACAGCTTCGTGGCAGAGGCGTGCGAGCTGTGCGCCCGCCTCAACATCCCCGTGCACGTCTTCTCGCAGGACGCCTGGCGCAAGAGCTTCCTCGGCTTCTCCAAGGCGCCGAAGGGCACCACGGACGGCTCCGCGTGGCTCAAGGCCCAGGCGAAGGCCCAGTGCGGCCGGATCGGGGTGGCGGTGAAGAACGCCGATGCCGCCGACGCGGTGGGTGTCGTTTGGCACCTGCGTGGCATCGTGGAGCCGATGAAGCACGGGCTCTTCGCGGCGGCTGAATGATCGGGCCATGGCCACAGAGCTGGAGCGGCTGCGGGAGGAGAACGATCTCCTCCGGCTGAGGGTCGAGGAGCTGGAAGGCATCCTGCTGCGGCCTGTGCTGCCCCGATCCCTGAAGCTGACCAAACGAGAGGGCGAAATTCTAGCTGTGCTGCTTGCGCGACCGCTTTCCAGCCGGAGCGACCTGATGACGGCGCTGTACAGCCTTGAGGCGGGCGATCCGCCGGATGACCAGATCATCGCGATTTTCATCGTGAAGCTTCGGAAGAAGCTCGGCCGGTTCGGCATCACGATCCAGACGCAGTGGGGACAGGGCTGGTTCCTGACCAACGAGGACAAGGCAAAGGTGAGGGCGTTGTCATGAGGGAAGACGACTCCGACCACATCGCCGGCGAGCTGACGAAGCGCATCGAGCAGGTGCTCGACACCTATGCGCCCGGCTGGGTCGAGCACCGCGGCAAGGCCTACCTGACCTCGAAGGGGCCGAAGAACCTGGGCAGCTTCCAGGTGAACCTCCAGGGCCAGCACCGGGGGCAGTTCTACCGCTTCTCCCAGCAGATCGGCGGCGGGCCGATCAAGCTGCTCGCCTACCTAATGAACGGGACCGTCGGCGAGCCCGGCCGGGAGGACTTCCGCCGCGCCTTCGAGGAGGCGCGCGCTTTCCTCGGCATCCGGGGGCAGGTGAACCACGAGGCGGTGGCCCGTGCTCGCCAGCAGAGCGAGGAGCGCCGGGCGGAGGCGGTTCGCAAGGAAGAGCAGCGCCGCGCCCGCCGCGCCGACACCGCCGGCGAGATGTGGACCCAGTGCGTGCCCATCGCCGGCACGCTGGCGGAGCGCTACCTGCACGGCCGCGGCATCCCCACGCCGCCAGTGGGCTGGCCGGACGTGCTCGGCTTCCATGCCGGGCTCCAGTACGAGCTCGAGGCGCAGTGGCAGGACGGGCGTAAGGTCCGGGACGGTCGCGTGTTCCCGTGTCTCGTGGCCCGGGTGCAGGACATGGCGGGCGACACCATCGCGGTGTGGCGCATCTTCCTCAACCCTGAGACCGCAGGGAAGGCGCCCGTCGAGAATCCGAAGGTGGGCTTCGGCCCGGCGCGGGGCGGCGCGGTGCGCATCGGCGGGCTCGCCGAGATGATCGGGGGCGGGGAGGGGCTGGAAACCGCCCTGGCCGCCTGGAGCCTGGAAGGCTACCGGCACCCCGTGTGGGCGATGCTCTCCACCTCCGGGATGATGACGTTCGAGCCGCCGATCGAGGTGCAGCGCCTGCGGCTCTATCCCGATGGCGACCTTCCGCGCCGGCTGGATGATGGCTCCATCGGCGCGGCGCCCGGCATCGCCGCGGCGTGGAAGCTACGGGACCGGCTCGCGCCGGCGGGGATCCCGACGGTGATCAACACGCCGCCGTTCAATAGCGACTTCCTGGACGTGTGGAACGCGGTGCGGGGGGTGATGTGAAAAGCTTAGATGTCACCTCGAATTATTGTGTCAATTCGCTTCTCAATTTCAGTGAGGAGGCGTTGATCTTCAATATTTCTTTTTCTCATAAACTGGAAAAATTCCTCCATGGCAGCCTCTGGGTCGGTCTCGACTATTCTATATGTGAGATCATACATGCAGTTGATCAGCTTTTTACACACTTCTCCATCGCAGTCTGGGACCACCTGTTCGATGATGCGTTCGATGAGCGGGGCTCCAGGCTCCACTTTGAAACGCTTTGCAATTTCCGCTGGAATGTCTCCTGGGCTTTCAAAGTCCTGCAGCAGCCCGTGTGTCATTCCCGCGAGCGTAAGCGCTCTGTCGTCTGCTGGTATTCTTGCCCGTATGTGATCTCGTTCCTTAATAAGGTGGGGAAGCGCGGTTACATTGAGCTGCTTAAGCGCCATTCGCCAAGCAAGAAGTGCGGCGAGCGCAGCGATTGCTGCGCCGATAACGGTTGCTGCCGGCCCGGCGAAGTCTTTCAAGGTGGAATAATCCATAGCAAATATTATCCTACGCGGGCCGTAGCGATTGTCGAGGGCGGTTGCAGCGTTGCGCCGCGAGCCTGGGGAAATGTCCCAGAAAATGGCAGCCCAGAACCGTCAATCAGTGGCCATGGCGAGTGGACAGCGGCGTGAAACGTGAGCTTCCACACAACCTCGCAGCCGAACGCGCGGTCCTGGGCGCCTGCCTCAAGAGCGACACGGCCTTCTGGGGCGTCGCGGATCGGCTGCGCGCCGACCAGTTCTTCCACCCTCTGCACCAGCAGGTGTTCTCCGTGATCCGGGACATCTGCACCGAGGGCCGGCTGTCCCTGTCTCTCGTCGCCTCCCGCCTGCCTGCGGAGGACGAGGAGGGCCGGTCCATGATGAGCTACCTCGCGGTGCTCCTGAAGGACGCGGAGGACGTGGGCTCGGTCGAAGACTTCGTGCCCGACATCGCCGAGGCGGCGGCGCGCCGGCAGCTCATCCACCTCGCCGAGAGCGTGCTCAAGGGGGTGAAGGCCGGCGAGAAGGGGGCGATGGACCTCGCGTCCGAGGCGAGCGCGGCCATCCTCGATGTGATGCAGGTGGCGAGCCCGAAGCGCCCCCAGCGGATCGGCGACCTCGCCCAGAGCGTCGCCGGCGCCTCCCGCATGGCCAACGAGCGCGACGTGATGCCCGGCTTCGGCACGGGCATTCCGAGCCTGGACGAAATCGTAGGCCGCCTGCTCGCCGGCGACCTGATCTTCCTCGTGGGCTCGCAGGGCGACGGCAAGTCGGCTCTCGCCATGCAGGTGGGGATGCACGTCGCCATGTCCCGCCCGGTCCTCCTCTGCCAGATGGAGATGACCGCGGAGCAGGTGGCCGCCCGGGAGCTTGCCGCCGCGTCCGGTATCACGGTGGGCGATATTCAGGAGGGGGCGTTCGATTTCGCCCAGCGCGACGCCATGCTCCAGGCGCAGCAGTGGCTCGCCGGCCCGGACATGATGGTGCTGGACGATTCCCGCATGACCATCCGCCAGATCCGGGCCCACTGCATCGCCCTCAGGCGGACCCGCGGGCTTGGCATGCTCATTATTGACCAGCTCGACAAGATCAAGTCGGAGGGCCGGCACAAGGACCGCTTCGAGCGCCTGGCGGAGATCACCGGCGACCTGAAGGTCCTGGCGAAGGATCTCATGGTGCCCGTCCTGGTGCTCGCCCAGCGCACCCGAGGCGCCCAGCGGCGGGACGATCCCACGCCGCAGATCAACGATGCCGACGCCCCTTCCATCGAGCGGGACGGAGACATCGTGCTCGCCGTCTGGCGCAAGGAGAGCTGGCTGCGCCAGAACCGCCCGCACAAGGACGCTGGCGCCGAGAAGCACGGCAACTGGGAGACCCAGCTCGCCCTCTGCGCCGGCAAGGCCCAGGTGATCTCGCTCAAGCACAGACGCCGCAAGCCGTTTGAGGAGCGAACGCTGAAATGGATCGGCAAGCTCACCCGCTTCGAGGAGCTGACATGACCCGCGCAGAGAAGCTCATTGCTGCCGCCCGCCTCGCCCGCGCCCGCAAGGGCTATGAACGCTCGCTCGCCCATGACCGGGAGCGGGAGCACGCGCGCGCCATGATGTACGGCGCCCAGGACTGGGACGCTGGCCGGGATACCGAGTGGGCGCGGGCCTTCGTCGCCCAGCGCGCCAAAGTGGAGGGCGCCGAGACCGCCAAGCGGAAGGCCGGCGACCCCCTCAACCTCACGGGACACACCAAGACGGCCAAGCCGAGCAAGGTGGAGCGGAAGGCCCGGGCGAAGGCCGCACCGAAGCAGGAGATGGTGGTGGATGGTGACGGCATCCTGCGGAAGGTTGAAGTGCGCGGTATGCCTTTGCGCTCCGGCCTAGAGGAGCAGCAGCGCCGAGCAGTGGAGGACTTCTCGCGCGATTGGGAGATGGCCCTTCGGTCTATGCGCTGCCGCGGCTTCGAGCCGGTCGTTGCGGGTAAACCCGTCTTCGAGCACCTGCATCGCGTGCAGGCCCAGGACCGGCTCCGAAACCTTGAGGAGCAGCTCGGGTCCCGTGACTGGACGGTCCTGGTGGCGATGGTGGTCTACGGCGTCGGGACGGCGGAAGCCCACCGGAGAGGTGCTCCCCAGCACGTCATCGTCTCCGCCGAGATCAAGCGCATACTCAACCGCGTGGCGGCCTTCTACAGCCCTGGTGTGCGCCACCGGGATGCGCTCCTCGAAGCCTGCTCGGCTGTGATCTCGGAAATGGAACGCCAGTTGAATTGACGCCAGATTACTTCGCCGGACTATTTTTCGGAGCTTCTTCCCTCTTCCGTTCCGTCGCTTCGGCAACGCCTTCATCGTAGCCGTGCTGGTATTCCGTCTTACCAGCCGGAATTGCGTGTGAAGGGATGCCAGGATTTATTCCCGGAGAAATTGTGTGAAAGCCATCAAGAAAGCCATCGGTGAAACTCTTCTTCGGGTTTGCAGGAACTCGTTTTTTTGCCATGGGGGAATCACGAGCCTCTCGGTTGTGCCTGGGGCTTGCCTCATATGGGACTTCGATGCTGCTAAGGCAAAGTGGTGGAGCTGCCCGCCCGCAAATAATTGACTGAGGACTCGGTTCGTGATTCGTTCTCTTTATCGACCACGAATCGCTCTTGCGTCGACCTCCGGGACGGACCAGACGCATAGCCCCGCCGCCGAGTTTGCTCCCTCTTTCGCGGCGGCGGGGCTCCTCAGAACACGAGGGAGATGATCGCTCCAGCTCCCGCGAAGAGCGCAGCTAGCGCGGCAAAGCGCGACTGCATCCTGATCGCTTTGATGACGGCCGGCACACCGGCATTGCCCACCCCCATGAACATCTTCGTCGGAACGTCGGGGATGTGCCAAAACGCGCCAAGCAGGCCGCAAACTGCGGCGGTAACGGAGCATAGGCCAGAAGCGATTTGCGCGATGGTCACGGTTCCCTCCAGCACGGCGTGAGCTACGCGAAGAAATCAAACGGATTTCAAATAATCAAATGGCTGCTCCCCGCGGAGGTAAGCGCCCCGGTGCGGGTCGGCCGAAAGGCTGCAAAACCAAGCGCCGGCGGGAAGTCGCGCAGCGCGCGGTCGCAGAGGGCATCACGCCCATCGAGGTCATGCTGCTGGCCATGCGGGAGGCGGCAGAGCGGAATGAAATGGCCGAAGCCGCGAAGTTCGCGCAGATGGCCGCGCCCTACATCCATCCCCGGCTCCAGGCGATCCAGCACACCGGCCGCGAGGGCGGCCCCATCGAGGTGGCGGACATGAGCCGCAACGACCTCGCCCGGCGCATCCTGCACATGCTGAGGCCTGAGAAGACCTGAGCTTCCGAGCATCCAACGCGTTCCCGCCCGCCTTGTGCGGGCTTTTTTGTGCCCACAGCAACCAGCACCAAGCGAGGGTCAAATGGCCTACGACGATTATCTCTCCCAGCACGGGCGCAAGTTCGGCATCACCCGCTCCAACCCCACGCGGGTGGTGCTCGATGGTGCCGTCCAGCCGCTCGCCGGCACCGATCCGGTGGCCTTGCCCACCTTCACCGTCGCCACGGCGCCGGCGGCCGCCAGCTTCGCGGCCTCCCTGATCTACGTCAGCGACGGCGCCGCCGGCTCTCCCATCGTCGCCTACTCGGACGGGGCGAACTGGAAGCGGGTGGACACCGGCGCCACCATCGCGGCGGCCTGACCATGACGGTGATCGCCTATCGAGCTGGCGTGATGGCGGCCGACCGCGCCATCACCTCCACCCAAGGCATGCTGGCCGGCGGGGTCGCCAAGATCACGCGCACCTCCGCCGGCTGGCTCGTCGGGGCGTGCGGGCACCTCTCGGCCATGGCGGGCGTCCGCGAGTGGGCGGAGGCCATGCTGCACATGGGCGACGCGTTCGTGCCGCCGCAGGGCAACCTCACCGACATGGACGCGATCTTCGTCTCGCCAACGGGCCGGGTGCACTATTTCGACGGCCACGGCTTCCCGGTTGAGGTGACCGGAGAATATTTCGCCATCGGCGGGGGCGAGCCCTACGCCATGGGCGCCATGGCCGTCGGCGCCGATGCCATCCAGGCGGTGCAGGCAGCGTGCATGCTTGGTGCGGGGCTCGGCGGCGGCATCGACGTGGTGAGGCTCACGGGTGGCTGACCTCGCCGAGGTGAGGCAGATGCTCGACGGGCTCCCGCCCCAGGAGCTCGCCCGCCTCCAGGCACAGGTGCGCGCCGCGGTGCCGGACCTGTGGGTGCCGAACTTCGGGCCGCAGCTCGCCGCCCAGAACAGCCCGGCGGACGAGCTGTTCTATGGCGGCGCCGCAGGCGGGGGGAAGAGCGACCTCCTGCTGGGCCTCGCCCTGACCCAGCACGAGCGATCCATCATCTATCGCCGCCAGTACACGGACCTGGGCGCACTCGTGGACCGCTCCGGCCAGATAGTCGGCCACACCAACGGGCTCAACCGCTCACCGCCGCCCATCTTCCGCCTGCCCGAGCGCATCGTGCAGTTCGCGGCCATGGCGCGCGAAGAGGACAAGCAGGCGTTCAAAGGCCGGCCCTTCGACCTGATCGGCTTCGACGAACTGCCCGACTTCACGGAGAGCCAGTACACCTTTGTGACCGGCTGGAACCGCACCTCCAAGGTGGGCCAGCGCTGCCGCGTCGTCTCCGCGGGCAATCCGCCCACCACGGTGGAGGGCTACTGGATCATCCGCCGGTGGGGGCCGTGGCTCGATCCGCGCCACCCGCGCCCCGCCAGGCCCGGCGAGCTGCGCTGGTACGCCATCATCGACGGCGAGGACACGGAGGTCTGGGGGCCGGGCCCGGTCTACCACCCGAAGACGGGACAGCCTGTCATCAACCCTGCGACGGGCGAGCCGGTGCTGGCGCGGTCCCGCACCTTCATCCGCTCCGGGGTGGCCGACAACCCGGACATGATCGACGCGGGCTATCAGAACACGCTCGCCGCCATGCCGGAGCCCTACCGCTCCGCCTATCTCGAAGGCCGTTTCGACGTCTCCCTGAAGGACGACGAGAACCAGGTGATCCCCACGCGCTGGGTCATGGAGGCGCAGCAGCGGTGGACGCCGGACACCCCGTTCGGGCTGATCCCCATGACGGTGATCGCCTGCGATCCCAACGGCGGCGGGCGGGACCGCTGCATCCTCGCGCCCCGGTATGGCGGCTACTACCAGCCGCTGGTGGAGGTGAAGGGCATCCGGGTGGATGACGCATCGGCGGTGGTGCGCGAGGTGGCGGCCGTGATGCGCGACCGCTGCCCCGTCGTGATGGACATGGGCGGCGGCTACGGCGGCCTGCCCACCAACATGCTCAAGAGCAACGGCTTCACCGTCGTGGGTTTCAACGGCTCGGCCCCGAGCACTGCTCGCACCAAGGACGCCGCGAACCTCGCCTTCTTCAACAAGCGCGCCGAAGCCATCTGGCGGCTGCGCGAGGCGCTCGATCCAGCCCAGCCCGGCGGCTCCCATGTGGTGCTCCCGCCGGACGATGAGCTTCGGGCCGACCTCTGCGCCGCGCGGTTCGAGCTGACGCGCTCCGGCATCAAGGTGGAGCCGAAGGAGGACATCAAGGAGCGCATCGGCCGCTCGCCGGACAAGGGCGACGCCGTCGTCATGGCCTGGTCCGAGGGCGAGCGTGCCAGCGCCGAGGCCGTCGCCGCCCGCAACCGGGAATGGGGCATCACGCCCCGCGGGCAGGAGACCACCGCCAACCGGGGCTATGCCCACATCAAGAGGAAACACGGCTGATGGCCCGCTATTGCTTCGACACCAAGGTGCCTGATCCGCCGCCGCCCCAGCGCATGCCGGACAGCGAGGATCCCTCCATCGTCGAGGCGCGCCGGCGCCGGGTGCAGGACACCCTCGCCACCTCGTCCAGCAAGCGCTCGAAGACGCTGTCGGAGGGCACCATCGCCACGCCCGGCACCGGCCCCTACACCGCCACCAAGGCGTCGGGCACCTCCTGATGAGCCTGCTCGCCAAAGCACCGGGACCGCAGGACGGCAGCATCCTGCGCTTTGACCCGGCCTATTGGCAGATCGACTTCAACATCCAGTGCGCCGCCTCGCTGGTGACCGCCGGCGACCGGGCGCTGGAGCTCTCCTGCACCTTCAGGACTGATAAGGACCTGGTCGGCCTGATCTGGCACAGCGTGGACGCGGAGAGCCATCAGCTCTATCGCTACGCTACGGACACCGACTATCGCGGCTGCGTCCTCAGGTTCGATTTCCGGCTCACCAACCTCCTGCCGCTCGATCACGACCGTGGGCTGGTGCTCACCGCCATCGAGAACAACGAGGCGGAGACGCCCTATTACGTCCGCCTGGAGAACTATCGGATCGCCGGCACGCCCATGAATGGGCGCGTGCTTCTCGACTTCTCGGCCGTGCAGGGTGGCTTCAACCTTCCCGCGGAGGCGGTGACGATCCCCTGGCACAACATCAAGCGGTTCTTCATCGGCGTGATTCCATCGGCCTATGTGCCGTTGGAGGACAGCGCGGCGCGGCTCCCCATCGAGGAGGTGGAGGCGACGCTGGAGCTCTACAACATCTTCTGCACCGGCTCCCGGACCAGCCTCAGCGTGTGCACCGCGCCCCAGCCGGCCCATGGCCTGCGCATCGCCGACGGTCTCGACGACGCCTATCACCTGACCCCGCAGCGGATCGTGGATGGCGTCCGGCGGCTCGGCTACCGCGGCTGGTATGTCCTCTACCTCGGCATCACCCACATGCATCAGGTGAGCTGGGACGCGGGAGAGGGGCGGTTCATCGTCGATCCGCGCAAGCCCGTGCTCAACGCGCCCACCCGGGCGTGGCTCACCGACCTGTTCATGCGGCTCGCTGGCACCGGCTTCCGCATCGTGGTCTCGCTCTCCTACGAGGTTCTGAAGAGCGTGTGCCCCTCGGCCTGGATGCAGCGGGCGTGGAACGATGCGCCGGCCCAGACCGGCTGGGAGCCGCCCTCGACGCTGATCGCGCCCACGAACACCGCGGGCCTCGACTATCTCACCGCCATCTTCGGCTGGTGCATGGACACGCTGAAGGCCATGGGCGCGCCCCTGTTCTTCCAGGTGGGCGAGCCCTGGTGGTGGGACGGGACCTATACCGACGGCTCGCCCTGCATTTACGACGCCGGCACGCGGGCGCTCTTCACCACCGAGACCGGGTTCGCGGTGCCGACGCCCTTCCTCCAGTCCTCCTTCGATCCCGTCGGGCCGCACGGTCCCTATCTTTCGTGGCTCCGGGACAAGCTCGGCGCCTCGACGCTTTACCTAAGGGACCACGTGAAGGCGGCGCACCCCGACGCCACGAGCCTGATCCTGATCTTCACCCCGCAGGTGCTGAACCCGGCCGCGCCCATCCTCGAGGTGCTGAACTTCCCCTATCGCGCGTGGCGCTCGCCGGCCTGGGACATCGTCCAGCTCGAGGATTACGACTGGGTCATCCCCGGCGAGTGGACGCTCCATTCCGGCACGCTCGCCGCGGGAATGGGCAAGCTCGGCTATGACCTCGACCGGCTCCACTTCTTCGGCGGCTTCAACCTCCTGGCCGACACCGCCGACACCATCTGGCCTCGCATTGACCAGGCGCTGAACGACGGATTCCAGTGGGGCGTGGCCGAGACCTATGTGTGGGCTCGGCCGCAGGTGTGGCGGGATGGCTTCCTGTGGCAGGCGTCCGCCGAGACCGAGGCCTGCACCTGCGGCTGCGCGGACTATGAGGGCGGACCCATCCGCTCCGGCGGCTTCTCCTTCATTCCGGCGCCGGGCACCGGCGGCAATCCCGTCCCGCCCTATGAGGACCCCGGCGACTTCGACGATATCCGCAAGCCGCCGTCCGACCTCCAGATGGTGGGCAACAGCTTCGGCGACGTGCGCTTCTCCTGGAGCCCGAACGGCGAGGATCCCGGCGAGGTGAGCTACACGCTCACGATCTATGATCCCTCCACCGGCGCGGCCGTGCGCACAGTGGAGATCGCCACGCCGACCGTGGTCGAGGGGCGGGTGCGGTTCGATTACCCCGTTGAGCTGTCCGCCGACGACTTCGGCTTCGCCCCCACATTCCTTGTCTGGCGGGTCGCCACCAACGGCGAGGCGGCCGCCGGCCTTTCGGGGGCGGTGCCCATCGACAACGCGGCCATCGTGAAGCGCGCGGTGATGTTCTGCGGGCAATCGAACGCCCTCGGCCACTTCACCACGCTCTCGGGCGCCACGCTGGCGCAGGGCTCGGCAGCGGCGTTCCGGCGGGCGCTGGCCGAAGCGTTGGGCCTGAGCCATGTGGAGGTGATCCCGGTGCAGGCGGCGTGGGGCTCCTCCGCGGCGGATCGCTGGGCGGACGACAATCCCTCCTCCGGGACGAACTATTGGTGGGACCTCGACGCCGGCATCAGCGGCCCGCGCCTGTCGCAGGCCATCGCCATCGGCGCGGGGCTCGGCGTGCCCGTCTCCGCGATCATCTGGGCGCAGGGCGAGAACGACGCCTCCGCCACCTCAGAGTTCGAGACCACGCGCCATTCGGACGCAACGCGCTTCCGCACCGCCATGGAGCGGATTTTCTCGGACCTCAGGGCGGGCCTCGGCAACGCAGCGCTGCCGATCTGGATCCAGACGCTGGGCCGCGCCTTCTATGGGGCCGGCGAGCCGCCGCCGGAGCCCATCGGCGCCACCTATAAGGCCTATCGCGACGTCCAGCTTGCCGTCGCCGCCGCGGACGCGAACATCCGGATCGGCTCCTGGGTGCCCGGAGCCGAGGACTGGGAGAACTATGTGGTGGAGATGCCCGGCCCCGGCCGCATCCACTATCTCGCGCCGGTCTACCAGACGACGGCAGCCGAACTGGCGGAGGCAGTGGCGGAAATGCTGGATCGCGCCGGCGCGCCGCCCGCCTGGACGCTGATGGAGCCGCCGACGGGCATCGGCGCCGCGCGCGAGGCGAACGACGACATCACGGTGAGCTGGGACGGAGACCCGGGGGAGGGCTTCGCCGTCATCAACATCTCCGTCACCACCGGGGCGCGCCTTTCCTACACCGAGGTCACCGGGCCCGCCCTCACCTTCTCGCAGGCCGACCAGCAGGCGGCCTATGGCCAGCTGGCCGGCTATGTCGCGGTCTACGTGATGCGCCGCTCCGGCGGCGTGGTGGGCCCCTCCACATATTCCGTGATCGAGGTGCCGGCATGAGGCAGCGCTGGAAAGACGAACGCACCCCTTCAGACAAGGCGAAGGTGGTGATCGAGCTTGGCGACCGCCTGTTCTCCAACCGCGCCACCATGGAAAGCCTGTGGCAGCAGATCGCGGACCAGTTCTATCCGGAGCGGGCGGAGTTCACGCTCCAGCGCACGCCGGGCGCCGAGTTCGCCGACCACCTCATGACCTCCTATCCGGTGAAGCTGCGGGAGGAGCTGGCGTCCTCGATCCAGGCGATGCTCCGCCCGCCGGGCCAGAAGTGGTTCGGCATGTCCTCCGGCCGGGAAGAGATCGATCAGGACGATTCCGCCGCCCCCTGGCTGGAGCGCAACAGCCTGCGGCTGTGGCGGGCGCTGGAAGACCCCAAGGCGCTGTTCATGCGCGCCACCACGGCGGCGGACCACGACTTCGTGGCGTTCGGGAACGCGGTTCTCACCGTGGAGCGCCATCCCACGGGCGTCGGGTTCCTGCTCCAGAACTGGCACCTGAGGGATGTGGCCTGGGCGGAGAACGCCCTGCGCGAGGTGGACACGGTGGCGCGCCGCTTCAAGGGCACGGCGCGCGGCCTCTTGCAGGAGTTCGGCCGGCAGAACGTCTGCGACAAGGTCGCGGAGATGATGGAGAAGAACCCCTACGGCGACGTGCCGTGCTTCTCCGTCGTGGTGCCGGTGGAGGTGTGGGACTACGCCTATACCGGGGAGAGCGAGAACGCGAAGGCGCGTCGCCGCGAGGCGTTCCCCTTCATGCAGATCGTGGTGGACAAGGCCCACGAGCACGTCATGCGGGAGACCCCGCTGCGCATCAATCCCTATGTGATCGTGCGGTGGCGGCTTTCGACCCTGTCCCCGTATGCCTTCGCGCCGCCGACCATCATCGGCCTGCCGGACGCTCGGCTTCTCCAGCGCATGACGCTTTCCATGCTGGAATCGGCGGAGAAGGGCGTGGACCCGCCGCTGATCGCCCGCGGGGAGAAGCTGAGGGGCGGGGTCAACGTCTATGCCGGCGGCGTCACCTATGTGGACCCGGACTACGACGACCGGACCGGCAAGGTGGTGGAGGCGCTGTTCGAGACCCAGGCGTTCGAGCCGGCCAAGGAATTCTACGACCGCCACATGGCGATGATGAAGGACCTCTTCTACCTCAACAAGCTGACGCTGCCCGAGTTCAAGGACATGACGGCGTTCGAGGTGCAGAAGCGGATGGAGGAGTTCGCTCGCGCCGCGACGCCGCTCTTCGGCCCGCTGGAGGCCGAGTACAACGGGCGGGTGCTGGAGAAGTCCATCGCCATCGGCTTCCAGACCGATCTCTTCGGGCCGCGCGAGGAAATCCCGGCGGTCCTGCGCGGGCGGGAGCTGGCCTTCACCTACAAGTCCCCCCTGCGGCAGGCGGCGGAAGAGGTGAAGGCGCAGCAGCTCGGCACTGGCCTCCAGCTCATGCAGGGCGCGGCGGCGTTCGACCCGACCGTTCCGCAGAACGTGGATCTCAACAAAGCCACCCGCGAATCACTGCGCGGCCTCGGCTGGCCGTCCGGCTGGATCAAGCCGGAGGATCAGGTGCAGCAGGAGCGCGAGGCGCAGGCCAAGCAGCAGCAGGCCGAAGCGGCCATGCAGCAGGTGCAGCAGGGCGGCGAGGCCGCCGGCGCGGTGGCCGGCGCCGCGAAGGACGCCGCCGCCGCCGGCATCAACATCCCGAGCCTGCTTCAGGGCCTCGGCGGAGCCGCAGCATGAAGAAGCCGACCCCTGATCCCGCCGGCGAGCGCGTCGTTGCGCCGAAGGCCAAGCGCTTCACCCTGCGCGCCGATGCCCCGCACCTGCCTGCGGCGTTCTCCGTCGCCGAGCACGCCGCCGTCCAGGCGCTGGCCGCCGGCATGGCGAGCGCGGATCAGCAGCAGCTCGCCCTCGACTGGATCATCCACAAGGCCTGCCGGACCTATGACCTGTCCTTCCGCTGGCCTGACGATCCAACGGGCCTCGGCATGGCCTTCGCCCAGGGGCGGACCTTCGCCGGCCAGCAAATCGTCCGAATGCTCAACACCCGCCTCGTGCTGAAGACGAGGCCCGCCACAGAGGAACCGAAATGAGCGATCAGCAGCAGGCCCCGGCACAGCAGCAGGGCAACGACGCGCCGGCCGCCGCCGCGCAGCAGCAGGCCGCGGCCCAGCAGCAGGACGGCGCCAAGCCCGCCGGGAAGACCATCGGCGAGGGCGGCGCGCCCCCGGCGCAGCAGGATGCCGGCAAGGGCGCCCCCGCCGCCGACTGGGCCACCCTGCGCTCGAACTGGGCCAGCGGCGACGAGGCCACCTCCAAGGTCCTGGACCGCTATTCCGACGGCAAGGCCTTCGTGAAGGCGCACAAGGAGCTGGTGGACAAGCTCGCCTCCGGGGAGCTGAAGGCCTCCAGGAAGCTGCCGGAGAACCCCACGCCGGAGCAGGTCGCCGAATATCGCAAGGCCAACGGGGTGCCCGATAAGGCCGACGGCTACGATATCCAGTTCCCGGTCGGCTTCACGCCGGACGAATCCACCAAGGCGACGCTGGAGGCCTACCGGGCCTTTGCCCACGAGCACAACATCCCGGCCAACCTCGTGAAGGGCCAGGTGAACTGGTATCTCGCCGCCCAGCAGGAGGCCGTGGAGAAGCGGGCAGAACAGGACGGCAAGGACCAGAGCGACGGCGCCGAGCTGCTGCGCAAGGACTGGGGCCACGAGTTCAACCGCAACATCCAGACGGTGCAGGCCCTGTTCGAGGGCAACGAGGAGCTGTTCGGCGCCATCATGGGCGCGCGCGGCGCGGACGGGAAGAAGCTCGGCAACAACCCGGATGTCCTGCGCTTCCTGGTGAACATCGGCGTCAATGCGAACCCCTCGATCCGCGAATATGCCGGTGACGGCTCCGTCACGCCGGCGAGCGCCGCGGAGCGCATCCGGGAAATCGAAAATCTGCGGACCTCGGACTGGTCGAAGTACCGGTCTCCCGCCATTCAGGACGAGTATTCGCGCCTGTTGTCCTACATGGAGGCGCGGGGCGAGAAGGTTGCGTGATGATTCTTGAGTGAATCATCAATATCCGTTAGACAGAGTTCGCACTTCGTTCCCGATCGGGGCCACCCCGGCACTGCCGGCCGCCTGAGACGGAACACCCGCACAAGAGCGGCAGCGGCGCCAGCCGGCCACCCCGCGTCGAGCGGCTGAACCCCGACATCGTCAGATCTGGAGAACAGTCATGGCCGATACGGCTCCCATGACCGTTTACCGCCGCGAGTGGACGAAGGTGTTCGAGCAGCGCAATGCGCTGCTGCGCGACACCTGCATCACCGAAGGCATGATCGCCGGCAACCAGGTGGTGTTCCCCCTGGGCGGCTCCGGCGGCGCCTCGGCGACCACGCGCGGCATGAACGGTCGCATTCCGGCCCGCAAGAATAACGTCCAGCAGATCACCGCTCCGCTGGTCGAGGCCCACGACAAGGTGGAGCAGACCCGCTTCAACTTCTTCATCGCCCAGGCCGACATGCGCCAGCTCCAGCAGGTGGAGTCGGTGGGCGTCATCAACCGCGAGATCGACGACATCATCATCGCCGAGCTCCAGCAGGGCACCCAGGACACCGGGGCTGCCAAGAAGGCGAACCTCAGCAACACGCTGCGGGCGCGCACCATCCTGCTGAACAACAAGATCGATCTGGATGGCAACATCCACTTCGTCATCTCGCCGGCCTATGAGGCCTACATGCTCCAGGTGCCGGAGTTCGCGTCGTCGCTCTACCGCGGCGCCACCCCGCTCACCGCCGGCGGGGCCTCACCGCAGGAGGGCAACCGCTACATGTACGCGGGCCTGAAGTGGATCGTGCACAACCGCCTTCCGGGCGTCGGCACGGCCAACGAGACCTGCTTCATGTACCACAAGAACGCCCTCGGCCATGCCATCGACACGGCCGGGATGAGCACGGCCGCCGGCTACAACGAGGAAGACGACTTCTACTTCTTCCGAGCCTCCGTGTTCCACGGTGCGAAGCTGCTGCAGAACAGCGCTCTCGTGCTGGTGGCCCACGACGGCTCCGAATACGTGGCGGAGTGAGCTCATGGCCTACAACCGGGACAATCTCGTCACCGTCTCCTTCGAGCCCCTCGGCGGCGACTTCAAGATGTGGCGCTACGCCAGCACGGACGCGACCGCGACCGTCGCCGGCGCCGGCTACATCTCGGATGCGCTGAAGATGGGCATGAAGGTGGGCGACATCGTCATCGTGTCGAAGACCGACACCAACGCCATCACCTTCCATCGCGTGACCGCGGTGGCGGGCTCGGGCGCCACCCTCTCGGCCGGCCTGTCGATCACCTGACGGCCTGACCATCGCTGAAACACACGCCCCGCCGGGCCCTCTCGGCGGGGCTTTTCTTTGGAGCCCAGCATGTACAAGCCGTTCGTGAACGACCTGAAGGAGACGCCCTTCGCCTGCGTCTCCTACACCATCAAGGTGCCGGCGGGCGTCCATATCGACGATCTGTCGAACCCCTCCTGGTGGAGCCACATCCGCGCGCTGCTGAAGCCCGGCGACCTGGTGAACGTGTTCGCGCTGGACCAGTCGCTGGACGTGGAGCTGCGGGTGCTCGCCGTGGAGGTCGCCGGCCCCAAGCTGCGGGTGCTGCGCGCCTATGCCGATGCTGTCGCCATGGAGCGGCTGGTGGAGCAGCGTGAGGCCTCCGCCGAGGCGCTCGCCCAGCGGCCGGCCTTCTTCGCCAAGTGGCAGGGTCCGACCGCCAAGTGGTGCGTGATCCGCACCGAGACGCTGGAGGTGGTCATGCGCGAGCTGGCCGGCCGCGAGGATGCCGAGGCCGAGGTGGCGCGCCTCAGCGCCGCCCAGACCATGGCGGTGGTGGCCTGACATGGGCTCCGTGCTGTCGATCTACAACAGCGCGCTGACCGAGCTGGGCCAGCGCACGCTCGCCGACATGCAGGACACCGGCGGCGGGGAGGCAAAGCGCCTCCTCGACCGGAACTGGTGCGACGTGCGGGACCGGTGCCTTGAGGCCGGCTCCTGGTCCTTCGCCCTGCGCGCCGTGATGATCGACCCGGAAGAGGGGTTCACCCCCGCTTTCGGCTATGACCATGCCTTCTCCAAGCCCTGCGACTGGAAGCGCACGCACGTGATCGCCGCCAGTGAGCAAATGCGCGCCGGCCTCGTGCCCTTCCTCGACCAGGGCGGGCACTGGTACGCGAACATCAGCCCGCTCTATGTGCGCTATGTCTCCTGCCACGATCAGTTCGGCGGGGACGTGGGGCAGTGGTCCGCCCACTTCGCGCACGCCATGAGCCTGATGCTCGCCGCCAAGATCGCCCCCAAGGCCATCGGCAGCAAGGAAGCGGCGGTCACGCTGGAGAAGGCGGCCGACAAGGCCCTGGTGGAGGCGCTGGCGCTCGATGCCGGCAACCTCGGCTCCCAGCCGCTCCCCACGTCCTCCTGGGTGAACAGCCGGCGTGGACGCTGGCCCAATGCGTACGGCTCCGCGAGGTCCTGATGGCGACGCTGCGTCCCGAAGTGGTCACCTTCAACAGGGGCGAGGTGGCGAAGACGGCGCTCGCCCGCGTCGATCTCGCCCAGATGCGCCTCGCCGCCGAACTCCAGCGCAACTTCGTGCCCAAGACCTATGGGCCGATGCTCATGCGTCCGGCGCTGGAATATCTGGAGCCCATCGCCGAGCATGGTGCGCGCTCCAAAATGGTCCCCTTCGTGTTCAGCATGGAGGACATGGCGCTGGTGGAGTTCTGCCGGCTGGGCATGCGCTTCTGGCGGCAGCGTGACGGCGTGACGGTGGGCGAGCACCCAGGCAACCTCATCGAGCGCCTGGAACCGATCCAGCGGGGTGACGCCGGCGCCGCCTTCGTCAACGGCAACTGGCTCAACGGCCTCACCGGCTGGTCCACGTGGGTGTCGGGAAACCCTGCGGACGCGCCGGCACCGGAGGAGGATAACGGCGCCTCCTTCGATATCGGCGACCTCTCCGACTGGCTGAACAACCTGCTGAATGGGCTGGGCGCGGCGCAGACGGGCGGCGGTTCCTCGGGCAGCACCATCACGCCTATCTATCCCACGGCGGTGGCCGACGGCCGCGGCCTCGTCCTGAATGTGATCCCCCGGGGCGGATCGGTGCGGGTGTGGCAGACCATCCCCATCGGCGCCGGCCGCGCCGCGGTGGGCGTGCGCATCGACGTGACCCGGGGGCCGGTCATCTTCCGGGTGAACACGCCGTCCGGGCCTGCCGTCTTCGATACCGAACTCGACACCGGCTACCACTCCATCGTGCTCCCGCCGGACCTCGGGGACTACACGTTCGAGTTCGAGAGCCGGCTCCAGCGGGAGATCATCGTCAAGTCCATCGCCTTCGAGCCGGCCGGGCCGCTGCTTCTGCCCTACTATGCCGATGGCGGGTACAACGCGGACTATTACGCGGGCGACTTCGCCAACCTGAAGCGGCTGCGCTGGTACCAGTCGGGCGACCAGATGTTCATGGCGCGGGAGAAGCGCGCGCCGAGCATCCTGGAGCGCCGCTCACCGGTCTCCTTCTCCCATGTGATCTACCGGCCGGAGGACGGGCCGTTCTCGGCCGACGTGACAGTGAAGCAGGTGAAGCTCCGGGTCGATGTGACCGAGGGCAACGGCCACATCTTCGCGGACCGCCCCTTCTTCCGGGCCGGGCACCTCAACGCCCTCTTCGAGGTGTTCAACCAGAACTACAACCAGACCTTCACCCTCGGGGCCTCGAACGCCTACACGGACCCCATGCGCGTGACGGGGACGTGCTTCATCCAGAACGATCAGCTCTTCTCCGAGCGCTGGATCGTGACGAACTACCAAGGGTTCTACGACGGTTCCGCCTACCACATGGTGTCCCGGGACGATCCGGACGGGGGCTACAAGATCAAGGGCGACCCCTACGCTGCGAATATGGGGCGCAACACCTTCACGAAGAACAACGCCTCGATCAACAAGAGCGAGAAGACCACCGACTTCATCACCGACAACAACGCTATCAATTTCCACAAGTTCGGCTTCCGGGACGGCACCTATCGGTCGGGTTCCCTCACCGTGAACCAGCAATACCCCTGGGGCGGCGGCAAGGGCCGGTGCCGGATCACGCGGGTGATCTCCTCCACGGAGTGCGAGATCGAGGTGCTCAAGCCCTTCTACAACTCCACCTTCTCGGACTACTGGAAGGAGGGGGAATGGTCGGATTACCGCGGCTGGCCGACGGCGGTGGGCATCACGGAAAGCCGGCTGTTCTGGGCCAAGAGTGACCAGATGTACGGCTCGGTGTCGGACAATTATGTCTCCCACGACATCGAGGCGAACGACAGCGGCGACGCGGCGGCCATCTCGCGCTCGGTCTCCACCACCGGCACCGTCGATAATATCCGCTTCATCCTGCCCATGTCCCGCCTGGTGGTGGGCACCGAGGGGAGCGTCTCGTCCATCCGCTCGTCCTCCTTCGATGAGCCCCTCACCGGCGCCGCCTTCACGCCGCGGCCGGCGACCACGCACGGCACGTCGCCGGATGTGCAGCCCTGCCGCCTCGACGCGCGGGCGATCTACGTGCACCGCTCCGAGACCAGGCTGATGGAGTTCAGCTACAGCCCGCAGGTGCAGGATTATCAGGCCCGCGACCTGAACCTGCTCAACGACGAAATCCTGGAGGGCGTGGACGCCATCGCCATCCAGCGCCAGCCCGACACGCGGGTGCACGCCATCCGTCCGGACGGGACGGTGGCCATGTTCATGACCGACTTCCTCGAGGAGGTGGACTGCTGGTCCACCGTGGAGACGGATGGGGTCATCGAGGACGTGGCGGTGCTCCCCGCCAAGGGCGAGGACGCGGTCTATTACATCGTCCGGCGCACCACGGCCGACGGCACGCGCCGCTATCTGGAGAAGTGGGCGCGGGAGAAGGAGGGCAGGGGCGGCCTTGTCGGCGGCGACTGCTTTGTCCGCAGCCCGTCCACGCCCGACGCCTTCGGCCACCTTGAAGGCCGGCAGGTGGTGGCGCTGCGCGGGGACGAGGTGCTCGCCGACGGCAGCGAGTACAAGCCCTATGGGACCATCAGCAACGGCCGCCTCGTGCTGGACGGCGCGGCGGTGGTGGTTTCGGCGGACCTGAAGGTCGGGCTTCCCTACCGCGCCCGGTACAAGTCGCCGAAGCTCGCCTATGGCGGGAGGATCGGAACGGCGCTGCTCCAGAAGAAGGCGGTGAAGTCGTTCGGCTTCGCGCTCGCCCATGCGCATCGCAAGGCTTTGCGTTACGGGCCGGACTTCGGCCTCATGGACCCCATGCCCACCATCGAGGGCGATGAGGTCCAGGCGGAGGATGCCGTCTACACCGTCTACGACGCGCCCATGGGCATGTGGGGAGGTGGCTTCGACACGGATTCCCGCATCTGCCTCGAATGCGCCGCGCCCTATTCGGCCGCGGTGCTGGGCACCATCTTCGGGATCACCACCAATGAATCCTGAAATCCGCTCCCTGCTGCCGGAGGACCTTCCCCGGCACTGCGGCCGCGCCGCCGGCGATCGCACCGTGGGCCTGATCGGTTTCGTGGACGGGCGCTTTGTCGCCGCCGGCGGCCTCGATTACTGCGAAAGCGGCGAGGTCATTGCATGGTGCAAGGTCACGCGCGAGGCGCGCCACCATCGCGTCGCCTTCTGGCGGGAGTGCCGCCGGGTGCTTGAGGTGGCGCGGGCCGCCGGGCACGAGCGCGTCCTCGCCGTCGCCTCGCCGATCATCCCGACCGCGCCTGCCTTCCTCGCCCGCCTGGGGTTCCGGGAGGTGGGGACCCGCTTCGGCATGCGCCTCTTCGCCTGGGAGCCCTGACGATGTTCGCGCCCTTGATCGGCCTCCTCGGATCGGCGGTCTCTGCCGTCGGCACCATCGCCGCCGGCAATGCCCAGGCGGGGGCGGCCGAGTACCAGAAGAAGCAGGACCTCATCAACGCGAGCCAGGAGCAGGCTGCGGCCCAGCGCAAGGCCGAGGGCGAGCGGATCAAGACGAACCGCTTCATCTCCTCGCAGAAGGCGGCGGCCGGGCTCTCCGGCGGGACCACGGCCGATCCCTCTACGCTGAACCAGATCGGCGCCGCGCAGCAGGAGGGCTCGCTGCGGGACCAGTTCACCCTTTACGAAGGCCAGGAGAAGAAGCGCCAATGGCTGACGCAGGCGCAGGCGGAAGACATCCAGGCCAAGAACGCGAAGCAGGCCGGGATGCTCGGCGCCGCAGGAACGATCATCGGCGGGCTCGGGGGCGCCGCCAAGTCCTGGTCCACGGCCTACGGGTGACGCCATGGTGAAGATTCCCGATATCGAGGATTTCAGCTCCCGCCGGGATTTCGGCGTGGACCGGGATGTGCGTCCGGCGATGACGCAGGCCAACATCTCCAACGCGGGCGCGCCCGGCGCGGCGCTTGCCGGGGTGGGGCGGGCCGTCTCCGGGCTGGGCGGCGACCTTCAGGCTGTGGCGGAGAAGCAGAAGGCGGAGCAGGATCAGCTCGCCGGCTTCAAGGCCCAGACCGGCTATTACGAGATGCTGGGGAACATCGACCGCGAGTCGGCAGAGGCCAGGAAGAGCGCGGCCCCCGACGGCACCGGCTGGGACCAGACCTCGGCCGGCATCCGCCAGCGCAACACCACCTCGTTCCTGAACGGTCTGACGGACCCGAAGCTGCGCGCCCGCTTCGAGCCGCATATCGCCGCGGTGAACCGGACCTATGAGACGAATGACCGCTCCTTCGTGGAGCAGCGGCGCAACGGCTTCTACAAGGCGGAGATCGACAAGTACGGCGGCGCCACGGCCGTCGCATTGGAGAAGAACCCGGATAGCTGGAACGATGTGGTGGGCGGCTTCGCCCAGCTCCTCGCGAAATCGGCTCTCCCGGACAAGGACCGCGAGGCGGTGCTGGACAAGGGCACGCGTCAGTTTGCTCAGGCCCGCATCCGTGGCTTGGTCGCCCAGGGCAGGGGCGAGGAGGCGAAGGCCTTCGCCGATCAGGAGGACGCGCGGGAGGCGGCGCGGGTTGGAGTGACGTCGGCTTCTCCCGTCGATCCAGTTCCGTCTCGTCCCGGTGCTGGCGGCGTTCCCGAGCGATATGCCAAAAACCCCATTGCGCAGAAGGTCGCAGCCGCGGCGCAGGCGGCCGGCCTCCCGCTCGACATCGTCATGCCGGTGGTGGCTCAGGAGAGCGGCTTTAATCCGTCGCTCCGCCCGGTCAAGGATGGCAGACAGCTCTCCTCGGCGCTCGGTGTCTTCCAGCTTCTCAAGGCTGAGCGGGAGGCCGCAGGAATCGGAGACAGCACCGACCCGGACGCGCAAATCCCGGTTGGCGTCCGCAAGATGCAATCGGTCTATGGCACCGCCAAGAACGCGCTGGGGCGCGATCCGACGCCCGGCGAGTTCTACGTGGTCTATTACCAGGGCGAGGGCGCCGGGCCGAAGATCCTGCGCAACCCGGAGGGCGATTTCCGCGCCACGGTCGGCCAAAAGGTGATCGACGCCAACCCCTGGCTCGCCAATATCAAGACGAATGCCGATTTCGTGCAGTGGACGACGCGGCGGATGGAGGAGCGCGGCGCGGGGAATGCGGCGGGCGTCCCGGTCCAGGGCTCCCTTACCCTCGGGGCCTACGCCACCTCCCTGCAGAACCAGCAACAGCATGCGCAGCTCCAGCAGCAGAATGCCGAGCGCGCGGCGCAGAAGCAGCAGCACGAGGCTTGGGTCAACCAGTTCGAGTTCGGCGTGATCGACGGAAAGGTGGGGATGGCGGACCTCCAGCTCGCGCGGGACAACGGCTTGGTCACCGACGCGGGCGAGTACCAGAAGCTCGAGAAGCTGATCGAGGATCGGCAGGGCGAGACGAATATCCTCGCCGACGCCATCGACAAGATCGACGGCCAGAACAAGGCCTATGCGTTCGACCCCCTCGATAAGGACGACAAGAAGGCGGTGGAGGCCTACTCGCAGGCCTACAAGCTGGGGGTGGGGATCGGGAAGCAGGATTCCTCCGTCATCAACCGGGCGGTGAATGTGGTGGATCGCACCGGCATGATCCCACGGGACGTGGTGGGCCCGTTGCAGGCCAAGTTTCGGTCCACGGACGTCGGCGCTTTCACCTTCGGCATGCAGGCCATGCAGGCGCTGTATCAGCGCAGCCCCGACGTGTTCGCCAAGACCTTTGGGGAGAAGGTGGCCCAGACCGTCTCCAACTGGGGCGAGCTGGCCTCTTATAATTCGGCCCAAAAATCGTTCGACATGATCAAGAGGAATAGCGATCCGGCATTTGCGGCAGAGCGAGAGCGCCTGCTGAAGGCTGCGGACAAAGCGATGAAGGATGCGCCGATCACGGCTGCCGACCTGCCCGCCATCTTCTACGGCAGCATTGACTACGAAGGGCCGGAATCGAAGGACCTCGGCCCGTGGGATCGGGACCGCTGGGCCGGCGGACCGCCGCTGGCTCCGGCCCAGTCCGCCCAGCTGCAGTTCGACTATGCCAAGCTCTATCGGGAGAACTATGCAGAACTCGGCGGCGATGCCGATGCCGCGAAGAGGACCACCATCCAGCAGATGCAGCGCATGTGGGGCGAGACCCGGGTGCATGGCGCCGGCGGCTCCTCGGCCTGGGGCGTGTTCGGCCTGCGCGACCGGGTGGTGAAGTACCCGCCGGAGCGGTTCTATCCGCCGGTGGACGGCTCCTACGACTGGATCAAGGGCGCCGTGGAGGACGCGGTGAAGGGCAACGCGGGGACGGTGGCCGACTGGGAGCTGCTGCCGGTGCCCGAGACCGCTGCCGACGTGAAGGCCGGCTCCGCGCCGCGCTACGGCATCATGGTGAAGAACGAAGCCGGCGTCTGGTCGGAGCTGCGGGACCAGACCAACCAGCCGCTGCACATCGACTTCGACGCCAAGCCCGGTCGCCGCGCCAGCCAGGACAAGGCCCAGCAGGATGCCGCGGCAGCGGCGGGGCGGCAGGCGGCGGCGGGGGATGCGAACCACGACCTCTTCCAGCCCGGCGGCAACCCCTTTGCGCTGATGCCGCAGGAACAGGTGGCGCCCGGTCCCGAGGTGAACCCCGCCATGCAGCGCCGGTTCGGCCCCAAGGGCGGCGTCGGAAGCGCCAAGATCCCGGAGTGATCCTTCATGGTCGATGAAACCACCTTGCCGGTGTCTCCTGGCGAGGCGAGCCCGGCTGCGCCCGCTCCTGAGGAGCAGGGGCCGATTGCTCCAACGAAGAGCTATCGCCTCACCCCGCGCGCGCCGGGCGGCACCTTTCTCATCCAGCCGGCCGAGCCGCTGCGGGAGGAGGAGGGGCCGCCCATCCCGCCGCGCGGCATCGGCGGCGGCATTGCGGACTGGATCGAGAACCAGAGGCAGGTGGCGAGCACCGTCGGCTACGAGAATCCGGTGGTGACCACGGCGCGCTCGGTGGCGGACCACTGGGGCCTCAAGCGGGACGACAGCTATGACCCGTGGCCGGACATCGAGGGCACGGAGTTTGCCGGCAACCGGAACTTCATGCGCGAGGCGATGTTCGTCGGCTCACGCGCCGAGCTGGACCTGCTGAAGCGGCGTCACCTTGAAGAGCAGCAGAACGACGAAATCCGCTCGCAGAACCCGGTTTCCACCTTCGTGTGGGGTCTTCTCGGCGCTCCTTACGATCCGACCAACCTCCTGCCCGGAGGCGCGGTCTACCGGTCGGGGCGCCTCGGCCTGGGCATTGCCCGCAGCGCGGCAGAGGGCGCGGTGGCCGGCGCGGCCGGTGGCCTAGTCTCGGAGATGATCGCCCAGAACAACCTCCACACCCGCACCCCGCAGGATCTTCTCACCAGCACCGCTATGGGCGCGGGCTTCGGCGGCCTGATCGGCATCGGAGGTTCTGTGCTCGGCGAGGTGCTCGGCCGCTCGGCGTCCCAGCTCTCCAAGACGGAGTTCGACCGCCTGGCCCAGAACATCGAGGTTGGCCCGCGCCCGGTCTTCGACGATGTGCGCCGCCAGCTTGTGGACGCAGGACTGCCGGAGGAGGAAGCCGCAGCGAATGCAGCCATCTGGCAGGCGCGCTATGCGGCCCGTGCCGAGCGGCGCGGCCTCGGCGAGAGCGCCTTTGACCTCTATCGGACGGAGCGGGTCGATGTGCAGGCGGGCGAGGCCCCGGAGGCGATGGGCGGGGAACAACTCGGCCAGTTCGCAGGTCCCAGCGCCCGAACCGCAGATGCCGGCAAGTTGGCGACGGCCGAGGACATGGAGAAGCTCGGCTGGGACAAGGATGCCGTGTGGATGGCCACCGGCTGGGGCAGGGGGGCGGACGGCAAGTGGCGGTTTGAGATTCCCGACGATCTGAAGGGCATCGGGGCCGACGTGCCGGACAAGCTGCGCGCGGTCCCTGCCGGCCATGGCATTCGCCTCAGGGAGCTCTACCGCAACCCGAATCTGGAGAAGGCCTATCCTCAGGTCTTCGATCTGCCGGTGGCGACGACTTCGCGCGGGGATGGGGCCTTCGATGAGAAGGCCGGGGTCATCTGGCTGAATCCTGAGGCGCCGGTTGAGCAGGTGCGCCTCGCGCTGATCCACGAAATTCAGCACGCCATCCAGGCGGAAGAAGGCTTCGCGCGCGGCTCGAACTCGCGGATTGCAGGAGCCTCCGCCGAGGCAGCATCTGGCCGGATGGCCGGTGCCGCGGAGAAAGTGCAGGCCCGGGTGGCTCTGCTGGGGGAAAGCCCGGAGAGCGCTGCCGCGTTCGTTGCGAAGCACGAGCGGCTCGACGCCGATGAACTGGCCCGGTGGGCAGGGAAAACGCCCGAGGAACTGCGCGCGATCCACGACGAAAACAGGCCGGCGGAGGTGTATCGCCGCAACGCCGGCGAGGTGGAGGCGCGGAACACTGAGGCCCGATCTGCGATGAGCGGCGAGGAGCGACTTTCCTCCCCGCCTTGGGACACCGAGGATGTCCCGCGCGAGCGCCAGATCGGGCGTGAGGGCGATGACCGGTTCTACCAGTCCGTGCCGGAACAGGGGTTCCTCGGCGAGGCTCAAGGCAAGGTCATCGACGACACTCTATCGGGGGTGTCCAAGGACAAGCCCGCGCTGTTCCCTTCGACGCCGAAGGTGTTCACGGCGCTGGGGGTCAAGGACACCCCCGTCGTCCTGCCGCCGAGCGTCATCTGGAAGGCAGTGGACAAGCACCACATGACCCCTGCGGAGATCAAGGGCGCCGTCGATGCGCTGTCCAATCCGGTCATGGTGTTCGATAGCGCCACCTCGGCGCACAGTCTCGTAGCACTGGTGGATGTGCCGGGATCGACGAAGTCAATCGTGGTCGCTCTGCACCACAACGAGAAGGTCGGGCGCACGGAGATCGCGCGCATCGCCTCGATCCACGAGCGAGCGTCTCCTGGCCACATCCTGAACTGGATGGCTCAAGGGCTGACGCGCTACTTCAATAAATGGAAAGCCGGCGCCTGGGTACGATCCAGAGGGCTACAATTGCCCAAGGATGGTTCACCCAGGAACCGGCAAGGGCTACGTGTACTCCAACATCGCGATATTTTCAATTCGGAGCTGAAGCAGTCCGGCGAGGGCGCGCCGCGCGGCGCGATCACGATGGAGAGCAACCGCGCGCTCATTGAGCTGTTCCGCGGGCGCGATCAGTCCACCTTCATGCACGAGTCCTCGCACCTCTGGCTCACAGAGCTGATCCGGGACGCCGAGGTGAGCCCCGCCGTGAAGGAGGACCTGGATCAGGTGCTCGCCTGGTTCGGGGTGGACGATGCGTCCAAGATCGGCCGGGCCGAGCACGAGAAGTGGGCGCAGGGCTTCGAGCAATACCTGCGAGACGGCAAGGCTCCGTCCTCCGCGCTCCAGCGGGCCTTCGACCAGTTCAAGGCGTGGCTCACCGCCATCTACAAGAGCCTGACCGACCTCGGCGAGCCGATCCCGGATGAAATCCGCGGCGTCATGGACCGGATGCTGGCCGCCGAAGAGCGTCCGGACAGCGCCGGCGGGCTCGGTGCCTCCGGCGGCGCCGCTTACCGATGGGAGGAGGGCAACCGGCTGAAGTCCTCCCTTGGCGCCGCGGAGGTGGCGGGGAAGACGCCCATCTACGGCTCGCCCATCGCCTTCGTGCAGACGTCGCCCATCGCCGCCACTCGGCGGGCCGCGGAATGGATCGGCGACGGGCGCCTCTCCTACGCGAAGAACGCCGAGGGCGTGCCGACGGCGGCGGACGAGGCCATCGGGCTGCGCGGGAACCTTGATGACGTGAGGCGCCTCGCCCGGGCGAAATACGCCGCCTACACCCGCACGCTGGAGGACCTCTACAGCCAGTACCGCTTCGGGCGGCACAAGAGGTTCGGGGACAACGTGCTCAAGATGTTCCCGGACCAGCAGCACCTCGACTTCGCCGACTTCAAATCGGAGGTGTTCCACGCCGCCAACATGGGCGACAAGCACGCGATCCCCGAGGTGGCGAAGGCGGCCGGCGAGTTCCGGAAGATCGCCGATGCCCTGGCCGACAAGGCGGTGGAGATCGGCATTTGGAACGAGAAGCCCAGTCCGGCGGGCACGCTCTCCTATGCCACGCATATGTTCAACACCCGCCTGGTGGGGAAGCGGAAGCAGGCGTTCGTCGCCGACACCCAGGCCTTCTATGCGGCGGACCAGCAGGCGAAGGCCCGTCTCCAGTCCCGCATGCAGGAGCTTGCCCAGCAGCGCGACGAAATGGACGTGCGCCAGCGCAAGCTCCAGGGCCGCATGGACACGGTGGACCGGCAGGAGCAGGAGCTTGCCGCCCGGACCAAAGAGCGCGGCATGGAGACCGCGCGTGCCGGCAAGCGCGCGGATCAGCTTGAGGGGCAGGCGACCGGCGCCGCGGAGAAGGCCACCTCGCTCGATGAGTTCGTGGGGGCGGTAAAGGCGGACCTCACCAGCCCGCAGGCGCTGGCGGAGATCGATGACCTCAGGGCGCAGGCCCGGGAGATGAGCCGCCTCGCCAAGCCCCGGACGCAGGCGGACATCACCCGCGCGGCGCGCTTCGAGCGGGATGCGGTGCTCTCCGGCGTCCGGCTCGCGGCGGAAATCGTGATCGGCCGCAAGCGGTCCTACGAGCCGCCCTTCTTCCTGCGCTGGATCGCCCGGCAAGGCGGGGTGAGCGATCCCAACGGCACGCTGAAGGGGAGCGACATAGGCCTGCGGGGCGTCGTCTCGGAGAAGGGGCGCAGCTTCGATCAGCTCGGCGAGCGCATCGCCGAGGAGGCCGGCGGGCTCCTGCCGGGTCGGCCGGGTGCGAACGAGGTCGAGGACTGGATCGTGAACGCGGCTCGGGGTGAAGAGCCTAGCTGGTGGACAGCGCGCCACCTCGATGCCGAGCACGCGGGCCAGTCGCGGGTCGCCCAGGAGATCCAGCAGATGGCGGCCGAGCGCGGCGTCACGCTGCGCACCCTCGACGACGTGGCCACCTTCCTGCGCGGCGAGGAAGGCAGGCCGCAGACCCTTGAGGACCTGGAGCGCCGCGTCGCCGGCGAGGAGCACATGCGCTCGGAGGGCATGACCGGCGGCGCGATGGCGGAAGAGGCGCGGCAGGCGCTGGAAGGGGCTCTGGGGGAACGCGCATCGGCGCGGGCCGCTGTGCGCGACGCCATGGTGGCGCTGGCCGGCGTGCGGCGCCGCATGGGCCGCGCCGAGACGAAGGCAGAGGAGGCGCTGCGCGCGCTCACCGCGAACACCGACCGGATGGACACGCTTTCGGACCGGGCCATCGATCTTTCCGTGCGCCGGCAGATGCTCGAAGCCGCCATGGCGAACCACGAGGCGGAGGCGGCCGCCCTGCGCGGCAAGATGGAAGAGGTGGTGGGCGCCTGGAACGGCAACAGCTCGAAGGGCGCCAAGCGCGCGCTGGAGAAGAGGCAGGCGGCCGGCGAGGGTATGCCGGGCGACGCGCCGCGGCTCCGGACCGCCGACGGCTCGGTGGACGATGCGGTGGAGGCCATCCTGAAGGCGCGCACCGACCTAACGCCGGATGAACTGCGGGGCCGCGCCAACGAGACGTGGCAACGCGTAGTGGGCACGCCGGCCGGCCGCTTTCCCTATGACGATCAGGCCGCCACCGGCGCGGCGATCCGCACCGGACGGGAAGAGCTGGGCCGGACCTTCCAGGGGCGCACCTTCGCCATGCCGTTCGAGACCAAGGCGAAGTGGCTGGAGACGGACATCGAACACGTCGCCCGCGTGATGATCGAGCAGATGGAGATGGACATGGCCATCGTCCAGCGCTTCGGCTCCGTCACGGACATGGGCGGCGCGAAGCAGATCAGCTCCGATGGAACCATGGTGTTCAGGGAGATCGCGGACGAGGCCCAGCGGCAGATGGATCAGTTCGCCGCCGATTACCGGGCCAAGAATGGGAAGGAGCCGACGGCCAAGGAGATCGAGGCGTCGAACGAGCGCACCCGCAAGCGGGCCGACGACGACATCAGGACCCTCATGAAGCTGCTGGAGCGTCAGCGCGGGTTCTTCGGCATGCCCAACAATCCGCAGGGCATCGAACACCAAGCGGCCCGTGTCGCCCGCGGCTTCAACATCCTGACGTCGCTGGGCTCGGTCCTCATCTCCTCCATGTCCGACCTCGCCACCCCACTGGTGCGTCACGGAATGATCGAGCTGCTGGGCAACGGCTGGGCGCCCTTCGTCTCCTCCATCGGCCGGGAGGTGGGCGGCCGGGCCAAGGAGGAACTGCGGCTGATGGGTGTGGGCCTCGACCTCGAGCTCAACGCCCGGATGGCCGCCTTCTCGGACGTCCTGGACGACTACGGCCGGGGCTCGCCGCTGGAGCGCGCGGTGGGCGCGAGCGTGAACAAATTCATGGCCATGACCATGCTGCCGCAGTGGACCGACATGGGGGAGCGCGTCGTCGGCTACACGGTGATGAGCAAGACGCTGAAGGCGGCGCAGGCGGCAACCGAGGGCCGGCTGAAGCCGCGGCAGCGGGAGATGCTCGCCGACCTCGGCATTTCCGAGCCCATGGCGGCGCGCATCTGGGCGGCCTTCAGCGCGGACAACGGCGGCGAGCGTTTCAACGGGCTGTGGCTCACGAACACCAGCGCCTGGCAGGACTTGAGCGCGGCTGAGGCCATGAGCATCGCAGTGGGCCGTGGGGTCGAACGCTCCATCGTTCGGCCCGGCATGGAACGGCCCTTCTGGTCGCAGGGCAACGAGGCGGGCCGGCTGGTCTTTCAGTTCCAATCGTTCATGACCGCCACCGCCCAGACGGTGACGCTGGCCGGGATCCAGCAGCGCGACGCCCGCGCCATCATGGGATTCGCTGCCATGATCGGGCTCGGGGCGATGAGCTTTGCGGCGCGTCAGGCCATCCAGGGGCGCGAGGTCCCCACCGATCCGGTGAAACTGGTGGTGGAGGGCCTGAGCACGTCGGGCCTGCTCGGCTGGCTCGATCAGGTGAACACGGTGGCGGAGAAGGCGAGCGGCGGTCACGTCGGCCTTTCACGCCTGACCGGCGAGATGACCTCGAAACACCGCAACTATGGCTTCTGGGGCACGGTTGGGGGACCAATCGCCGGCAAAACGGAAGACGTCTATGACGTGAGCCAGAACCTTTGGAAGGGCACGGCCAGCGGCTATGACGTCAACAAGCTCCGCCGCTCCTTCCTGCCCGGCCAGAACTTCTGGCTCCTGCGTGGCGCCATCGACAACCTCGAAGACGGCCTCACCAAGTCGCTCGGCCTGAAGCCTCGCAAACGGTCGCTCAAGGTCGGGGCGCAATAAGCGCCCCGGTCCCTGCGGTCACTTGCCACCCGGTCGCTCGCTGGAGGCACGGCCGCCGCAGCGAGAGCCGTCGGAAGCTCGATCGCTGGGGTTATCGCAAGGCCCGGCCGTCGCCACGGACGGGACAATGGTTGCAGCGAGAAGAGTTGCGAGAACGAGTTTCTTGAGCATTCAGCCCTCCCAATTTTGGCGCACAACCCAAGCATGTGCCGATGGTGGAGTCGAGTCAGCACAAGGATCACCACCATGGGAATGACTGACCTTGCCGCCGGCTTCATCACGGCCGCGGCGATCAAGGGGCCGTGCCGCGTGGCCACCCCTGGCGTGAACATCACGCTGAACGGGCTCGCCGTGCTCGATGCCATCACGCTGATCGATGGCGACCGGGTGCTGGTGAAGGACCAGACCGCGAAGCACGAGAACGGCATCTGGATCGCCCGGGCGGGCAACTGGGAGCGGGCGGCGGACTTCGATAGCAACAAGGAGGTGACGCGGGGCACGCGGGTCTTCGTCACTGATGGATTCGCCGGCGCGAACACCGAGTGGTGGTGCACCACCTTGAACCCGGTTCCGGTGGGCACCGGCGCCGTCACGTTCGCTCAAGCCTCCACGACGGGCGCGGCCGTGCCGCCGGTGCGGAAGGTGGAGGCGGGGGAGGGGCTCTCCGGTGGCGGCGACCTGACGCAGAACCGGTCCCTTAAGCTCAACATCGCTGGTCTCGACACGGTCGGAGAGGTGGATCCGGCGGCCGACTATGTGGCGGTGGTGGACGCCAGCGACTCCGGCAAGCAGAAAAAGGTGCTCGCCGGCCTGATCGCCGCGGCCGGCAGCGTTCCCTCGTCTCGGGAGATCATCGCCGGCACAGGCCTCTCCGGCGGCGGAGCGCTGGCCGATGATGTTGATCTCGCCCTCGACCTGTCCGGGGTGACGGCGAAGGCGAACATCAACTTCGCCACGGACCAGATCGCGCTCCATGATCCCGCCGCGCCCGGTCCCGCTCGATCCCTCGTTTCCACCTTCGTCTCCGACATGGCGAAGCGGCGCGCCGCGGGCACCGATCCCGCATTCCTGTCGGCGAGCGGCGCGAAGGTGGACCTGATCGTCGCGGAGGAGGTGGTCGCGCTCGCCGGGGCCACTACTGACACCGCCATGCAGATCCCGGCCAGCGCCATCCTGCTGGCCGTCTCCACTCGGGTCACCACCGCCGTGACGGGGGCCGCCTCCTTCAATGTGGGGACGGCAGGCGCTCCGGATGCCTTCGCGGCTGCGCTCGCCACCGGGGCGGGCTCGGCCAACCAGGGGGCGGTCGGCGCCGGCGTGATCGCTGCAGCAACCGCGATCCGCCTGTCTGCGGTCGGGAGCAACTTCACCGGCGGCGTGGTGCGCGTCGCCGCGATCTACCTGCGCATCACCGCGCCCACCTCCTGAGGCAGCACCATGGCCATCCCGAACTATGTCCCCCTGTTCGGCAACAGGGTGGGGATTTCCTCCGGCAAGCCTACCCGGCTGGTGCTGGACGGCGTGGAGCAGCCCGGCCTCGATCTCGCCGGCGGCTGGGAGGTGGACGCGAGGGCAGGGGTCTCCGGGGCGGTGGCCCTGAACATCGACCTCACGCGCGCCTTCTCGCTCACGCTCACCGGCGACGCGGCGCTCTCCTTCACATCCTCGCTGGCCGGCCAGCCGGTGTGCCTGTCGGTGGTGCTCCAGATCGTCCAGGGCGTCGGTGGCAACCATCTCGTGACCTGGCCCGAGGCGGTGAAGTGGTCGGGCAACTATGCGCCCTCGCTTCTCACGGTCGCCGGTGGGAAGGATGCCTTCCAGCTTCTCTCCTTCGACGGCGGCCTGACGTTCGGCGCCGGCCGCATCTTCCAGATCGGATAGGGAGGCCCCCTTGGCCCTTTCTCTCGACAACGCCTCGGCGGATTCGCTGTCGGCGCTCCTCGCCGCGCGCCTGACGGATGGCTTCCTCGAGCTGTACAGCGCCGCCGACGCGCTCTTGCTGCGCACACGTCTGCCGCTCGCCGCCTTCGAGGCCGACGAGGTGAACGGCGGCCAGAAGCTTGCCGGCGAGTGGTTCGGGACCTGCACCACCGGCGGCACCGCGACGAAGTTCAAGCTGAAATCGTCCGACGCCAGCATCTCGGTGAACGGCACCGTGTCGGGGCCGGGCGGAGGGGGCGACGTGGTCGTCTCCAACCCGGTCATGACCTTCGGCCAGCTCATCGAGGTTCTCTCCTGCCTCCTGACGTACAGGGTCTGAGCCATGGCGGTCGCGACCACCTATTCCGGCGTCTGGGATGCCGGGGACGTCACGCACGCCGGCCCGTTTTCGCAGGCCGTGGACCTTTCAGGCGCAGGCCTCCTCGTGGTGGTGGTGACCTGGAATAACGTCAGCGAGGACTTCCCGCTCGTGACCTATGGCGGGGCAACCGTCCTGCCGGTGGGCGCGCCGCGCGTGGTGGACACGGATCTCGGATCCACGACGGCGGTCTTCGCCCTTAAGGCGCCGGCGGCCGGCAGCAACACGCTCCACGTGGGCGTCAGCTTCTCTTTGGGCAACACGGTGGTGGCGGCGGTGGGCATCTCCGGCGACGCGGGGCTGCTCGGCGCGCGCTGGTCGGAGGACGCGAGCGCCGAAGCCTTTCCCCCGGTAGGGGCCGATCCCGACAAGGCAACCTCGCTGCTGCTGGTGGCGGTGGCGGAATGGTTCTGGAACGCCACCATCACACCCTCGGCGGGCTGGACGGGCCTCGCCACCGGCGGCGTCGCGGGGCGACACCTCCACCTTTACACGGCGCCGGGCAGCGCCGATCCGCTCGAGCTGACCGCGGACAGCTCCACCAACCTCATGATCCTCGGTGTGGAGATCTACGAGGCGGGCGAGACCCTGCCCGCTGGCCCGGTGACCGTGGAAGCCTATGGGGTGCTGGACTACGGCATTCTGGGCGACACCAGCGTCACCCACACCATCGCCGTCGCCGCCTGCGACCTGCTCGTCCTGGTGCTGGGGAGCACGGGCAAGACGCTGCCCAAGGTGACGGTGAACGATGTGCCCCGCAGCTTCGTGGACCAGCTTGTCTTCGACGCCGGGGACGGCATGGTCGCAATCCTCCCGGTGCCGCACCCCGGGGCCGGGACGATCAGCATCAACCTCTCGGGTTATTCAGGCTACAGGGGCGCGAACATCCTTGGGGCTCTGGCGCTCTCGGGGGTGACGGGACAGGTGCCGGCGCGGGCCTTCCACTATGAATCGGCCCCCTTCGTGCGCACCGATCTCACCGGCACCGAGCCGAACAGCGGTCTCTTCGGCTTCGTGACCACGCTCTGGCAGGGTGCAGGCACACCGGGGATGACCTGGGGATGGAGCCCGCTGGCCAACACCCAGGGCGAGAGCATCTCCATGGCGGTCTTCTCCGGCCCGCCGCCGGCGGATGGGACCGTAGAGGTGATCTCCGTCTCGGAAGCCGCATATCCCGCCCAATGCGTCCTGCTGATGGACTTCGCGGCGCGCCCCGAGGCAGCGGCGGATCTCACGGCCTCGGCGACCCTGCGAATGCTCGCCCCCAGCGTGGACATGACCGCGACCAACGTCGGCAAGCTGGAGCCCGACGGCCAAGTGTTCGACGTCTATTGTGAATCCTGGCTGGAGAAGAACCTGCCGGCGAGCCCCGACCTCCTCTACCTCACCCACGTCCCGAAATATGTGCGGTACTTCATCCTGTCGTTTGCCGAGCCGCTCATCACCTATACGGGGCTTGAGGACAACGTTGCCGCCACCACCTCCGTGCGCTTCAACGGGACGGGGCACCAGTTCAAGGCGGCGCTCGATCTGCTGCGGGCGCGCAACCCGGGCATCAAGATCATGCTCTCGGTCCAGCAGAGCACGGTCGATGCGTGGAAGCCGGAGCCTTATGACCCGACCGGCTGGGGCGGGCTCACCGAGGCGCACATGCTCGCGACCCGTAAGTTCTGCGAGGACATGGGCATCCAAGCTATCGATATCGATTACGAGACCTTCAGCCAGAACCTCGACCCGACCTATCACTGCTGGACCGCCGAGGATGGCGAGCGCCACTGCTACCACGATGCGGAGCTGGTGAGCGTCATCAAGCTGTACCGGGAGTATTTCCCCCGGCCGGACTACTATATCACCGCCGCCCCGCCGCACGTCGGAGCCTATTTCGGCGAGTTCGCCAACGAGACGCCCGTGGGTTGGAACAGCGGCTACATGGCGTGCGTGAAGCGGGACGCCGAGGCGCTCGCGGCGCTGGATGGTCTCCACATCCAGACCTATGACGCCGGAGCGACCTTCAATCCCCTGCGGGCCTTCGCCGCCTACCAGTTCCACTTCCCGTCACTCGACCTCTACATGGGCCTGCGCACGGGATCCCCGGAATGGGAGGGGGTGCACCGCTCCTATGGCGAAATGGCCGAGATGCTGAACTTCGTCATCAAGAAGGGCGGCAAGGGGGCCTTCATGTACTCGCTTCTGGGCGGGGTCCTCGAACACCCGGGCAACGTCACGCGCGCCTGGCCCGACGGGAACATGGCCGCCCAGCTCACCGCGTGGCTCTACGACCTGCCGGAGGCGACCAAGCCGCTCGCCTCGGACGGCGGCCTGGGCGCGGGCGGCGCCATCCTCATCCCGCGGCTCACCTGATCCATCCGGAGGTTCCCCATGGCCGAATCCTACCAGATCCAGCGCACCATCGGCACGGCCACGGACGCCGTCGCCGTCGTGAAGTCCGACGCCACCGTCTATGACCCGCCGCTCGCGGCGCTCTGGGTCGGCGGCGGCGGCGACGTGGCGGTGCGCACCCGCAAGGGGTCCACCGTAACCTTCGTCGGCGTGCCGGCCGGGACGATGTTGCCGCAGCAGGTGGACAAGGTGCTCGCCGCCACCACGGCAACCGATATCGTCGGGCTGCGGATCGATGCTTGAGCTCGGTCCTTCCCTGTGGTCGGCGGCGCCGATGGGGGTGAGGTCCGGCCTCGGCCCGGAGCTGGTGACCAACGGCACCTTCGACGCCGGCTTGACGGGCTGGTCCCACATCAATGCGGATGCCAGCGTCGCCGACGGCGTCGTCACCGTGCTGGCCACCGGCGCGAACGGGCGCATGGAACAGGCCGTCACCCTAGAGGCGGGTGCCACCTATCGCGTCTTCGCCGACGTTAGCCTGCTCGTCGGCGCCGGCTTCGATGTCCAGATGATCCGCGGCGCGGCGGGCGATTATGCCTGGATCGGCACCGCATGGACCGGCGACGCGGGCCCGGGCGTCGTCGAATACACCTTCGTGGCACCTGGCGCAGACGCCATCATCCAGATGGTGGCCGGCGCTTCCGGCGTGTCCTTCACCGCGGACAACGTCTCGATCCGCAAGGTGGTCGGCTGAGGTCTCACCTGGTGAGCCGGGCGACCTATGGGGGCAGACCGCCCGGCTTCCATCCGCCCCGGTCAGGGCCAGGGGCAGACAACCCAATCTGACACGGCCGCCTCCGGGCGGCCTTTTCATTTTCCAGCACCCAGAGGATCAAACATGTCCATGACCTTCAGCGAGCTGAGGGGCGATTACGCGCGCCTGCTCGCCACCATGACCATCCGCCCTGAAAAGCTCGCTGCCGCTGACGCAGTCGCGCGCAAGATCGTGGCGAACCGGCCCCGATATGAAGCGGTCTCCAAGGCGACCGGCGTTCCATGGGCCATCATCGGCGTCATCCACGCGATGGAGTGCGGCCTCAGCTTCAAGCAGCACCTGCACAATGGCGACCCTCTGACGGCGCGCACGCGGCAGGTGCCGGCGGGGCGTCCGAAGGCGGGGTCTCCTCCCTTCACCTGGGACGAGAGCGCCATCGATGCGCTGCGCTACGACGGCCTCGACAAGGTGACGGACTGGTCCGAGGAGCGCGAGTGCTTCGTGCTGGAGGACTACAACGGTTGGGGCTACCGGAAGTACCACCCCGAGGTGCTCTCGCCTTACCTGTGGAGCTATTCGAACCACTACCTCCATGGGAAGTATGTGGCCGATGGCGAATGGGACCCCAGCGCGGTCTCCGGCCAGTGCGGCGCCATCGTGCTGCTGAAGCGCGTCCGTGCCCTGGCCGCGGCGGCCGACACTCCGCCTTTGCCCGATCACGTGCCCATTGAGGTGGCGCCTGCGCCGCCCTCCACCACCGCACAGAAGGCCGGGTCCGCTGCGGCCGGCGCTGTGACCGGTGCCGTGGTGGCGACCTCCGCCGGCATGCAGTGGTGGGAAATCGGCCTTATCGGCGCCGGCTGCGGCCTGATCGGCCTCGCCATCGTCCTCATCCTGAAGGGGAGGAAGTGATGACCGTCGCACACTTCATCTTCGGCCTGGGCCTTGTCGCCTTGGCCATGGCGCTTGCCTACCTGTTCGCTCCCAAGGGTTGGCGTACCTTCGTGTTCAACGGGCTCACCATCGGCCTGGAGGGCGTGCCCTACGTCCTCGATCAGTTCGGAGCGGTGGACTGGGTGAGCCTGCTGGGCGAGCGCAACGGCGCCTTCGTCGCGGCGGCCATCGGCCTCGGCAACGTGGTCCTGCGCATGACCACCAGCACGCCTCCCATGCGGAAGGAATAGCCCATGCTGACCGCCATTCTCGGGTTCGTGCTGAAGCTCCTCTCCGGTGGGGTGGTGGACAAGGTCCTGGGCCACATGGAGGCCCAGGCGAACACCGAGACGGAGCGCGAGCGCATCCGGACGCAGGCCACCATCGAGGCCATCCGGGCAGAGACAGCGGCGCAGACGGAGGCCCGCGCCATCATCGTGGCGGAGCAGGGCCGCTGGTACACCGCCGCGGTGCGCCCTGCCTTCGCGCTCATCTTCATCATCTTCCTGGCGAAGGTGGTGATCTGGGACAAGGTGCTGGGCTGGGGCACTACCGACGATCTGTCCCCGCAGCTCTGGAACGTCTGCATGACCGTCGTCGGAGCCTACTTCTTCGGGCGCAGCGCCGAGAAGATTTCCTCCATCGTCACCTCACGCCGAAAGTGACCCATGGCTGACCTGCCCCCTGAGCCGACGATCCTCGGCATCAAGCTGGCCCATCTCATCGCCGGCGCCGCCGGCGGCCTCGCCCGATCGCTCACGAATCCAGGAGGATCGATCATGCGCCACATCACGACGGCCGTTGTCGGCACCATCGTGGCGGGCTACGGGACGCCTGCCGCTGCGGCTGTGACCGCCCGATATCTGGGGGTGCCGGATATCCCTGTCGCCTCCATGGAGGGCATGGTCGGGTTCGTCCTCGGCCTCATCGGAATGTCGCTGTGCGAGGCGCTGATGCGTTGGGCGCGGATTTGGCGGGACGGGCCTCCGCCAAGCCTCCCACCCGCTCCGCCGCGCGCCTGACTGATCTCATTGGAGCGTCGGCGGGAAATTAGCCTCTCGAAGCTACCTGATAGACCCTATTGCCGACCACTAATCCTACTGGGGAGTTACGTCATTGACGGTGCGGCTTATGCGGCGAATGCCGGAGCTTTCTGGCTCGCCGAATCCGGCAAACTCTCTTAGGTTGATCTGCGGCCCCATAGGGAGTCTGGATTGTAGGGTGGCGAAATGTCAGTCGGGAAAGGAAAGTTGGCAAAGGGTGTCGTGGGCGGGTGGCTTTTGCACCACGACCAGAAGCTCTTAAACAGCAAGACTGTCGCATTCGATAACATTGCAATCGCGGGCCGATCGGCCCGCTTGCTATCGGCCATCGCAAGGGAAGATGAATGGACCGTGACTCACGAGAGAGTCGTGGAGCTCGGGCGCCAGCTTGGTATTCGGAAGCACGAGCTCCCTGGTCTGCTCGACGTGCTGGGATCAGAGGGACTGGTTCACAGCGAGGATAATGGCGTTTCGGTATTGGGCGTAACACAAGCTAGGCTTTTAGAGCACGCGGCGAACATTTTCGATGCTCACGATCCAGCAGGGATCGAGTATGCAGCGATCGAGCTTGCGGAGCTTGGAAGCACAAGTCCCGTAAGGAAGGCTGACTGCGCAGAAGAAATAGCAGATACATATAATCTTTCGCGCGTCGAGATTCAGGATTTATTTTCACAATCCGAGCACATTGGGTTCGTAGACTATGAAGGTAGGGGTGAAGATCGCCTATATTTCAATGGATCATTGTTTAAGCGGGAGCACGCCGAGAAAGCCAGAAAGATTCTGGAGAGTCTCACAGCAGTAGAGCAGAATAACCTTATGGAAGCTGACGAGCGGCTGCGGTTGAGCGGTTGTTTGCCTGCTGCAAGTGTTCGTAAAATCATAGGTGACGTGCTTTGGAGTAAGCTTCACCAAATTGGCTATTTCGAGGTCAGCATTGTTTCGAACGAATTCGGGAGTACGGAATTTGTCACGAAGCCGGAAGCTCTAACAAAATTCGTGCCTTCGGGGCTCGCCGATATGCTTGATGACGCGAAGGCTCTGTCCAGCAGCCTAACTTTCGGCATTTTGGCGAGCCCTCCCGAGCGGGGTAGGATACGGTCACCGCAGGTACTGATGGACGCTTTCATCGGTCGAGGGTACGTCGAAGGGTGGGCAAACGCGATCACGCGAGACTATATCCCACTTGAGCGAAAAGGGGTTGTCCATGTGAGTTCGTCGTCAAGCGGGCATAGGCTGACGCTTCTCAAGCCTGAGGTCGGCAAAATGGCCCGCGAACTGGTTCTCAAGGGCAACGCTGCCAACATCGCGGCCGAGCTTGTGATTGGCAATCGCGCGGCAGACTTTGTGGGGCCGGAAGCCGTGAGAACCGAAGAGCGTCGGAAGGAGATACCGGAGGCAAAGGCTGCGGCTGCCCGGTCGCTGAACATATTGAGGAAGCGGTGATGGCGAAAAATCCCGATGGCATCGATAAAGGCGGCGCGGCCGAGGAGGCCCTTCGCGAGTATTTCAGGGGGCTTGGGTCGTTTGTCCTTCGAGGCATTCCGGTTAAGGAGGGCTCCGAGACGGTGACCGACATCGATCTGTGGGTCTACACGCGCTCTAGCCCGCTCTCCCGTCATGTCAGCATCGTTGATATCAAGAACAAGAAGCGGGGAAAAGCCTTCGAACGAGCCATTTGGCTGAAAGGTCTCCAGGCTGCCGTAGGTGCGGATGATGCGGTTATTGCTACACATGGCGCGCGAGACAGCGCGTTTAAGTTTGCTAATCGGCTCAAAATAAAGGTCCTTTCGGTCGGCGTCTTCGATGCGATCGTCAAACGGTACTCGAAGGACAGCGAGCGTCTATTTTTGGAAGATCTGGAAGGGCAGTGGAGGCAGGTCGCTCTCGGGACGTCAAACGTAGCAACGTTGATGGAGAGTGCTAAGCTTGAGGTTTCGAAGGGTATAGACTTCGCAGCTCTAAATCACTGGGTGGATGACGCGGTCCGACTTTTAATGGAAGCGCGAGATCGGGAACGTCCTATGACTGGTCCGATTGCTAGGGCATTTTACTATTGTTGCGCCCTTGTGGCGATTGGCGCAGACTATCTTGGTCGCGATCATGTTTTTTCGGACCACGATACCAGGAAGGATCATTTCCGCTCAGGTATGATTTTCGGCCAGAATGACGACGCCGTAGCGAAGAAGTACCTCGATTTTGCCGAGAGTGTAGCTACTGAATTTCTTGACCAGAGCGGCGCAGCCGCAGCGCAAATTAGGAGCGGCTTTGAACGTGCGACCTCAGAGCTGCCGGTCGAGGGGCTTGTAGAATTCTTTTCAAAGGCGAACTCAGGCCATGAGCTATTTAAGGCCGCCCAAGACTTGGAAGAGGCCGCTTTCGCTAAAGTCTGCATACGTCCTTCGGAGCTGAAGAGCATAGAGGCCAAGGTCGTCATAGGCCTGCTCTGCGATTATGGTGGTGTTCGCCGCTCGGAGGTCCTCGGGAATTTTGAGCTCCCTAGAAAGCAGAAGGCCGGCGATAGCGCCCCTCAAGGGTCATTACCAATTTAGCGTACTTCATGTGCGCTGCGATCTCATGGTGGCTAAACCCCGGGGCGGTGTCGTCATGGGTCCAGCTTCTGCGGTTGCCTCGATGTCTGTCAAGCGTGCATATGAGTGGCGGTGTAAGCCACCACGCTAACTAAAAAAGAGTTTACGAGACTGGTCTGCTACGTCTCCGGTATTGTGTTGGCGGGCTAATACCTTAACCTAGTAAGGGCATATGCTTCCCGGGTTTGCGACATGGACGTATCTTCCTCTGAAAGCGCCAAACGCCCCTCTCGGCCATTGTCCAATTGGGCGCAGATCTTCTCAGCAGGAACCTCGCTAGTGACTGTCGCGCTGGCGGTCTACGCGTTGTTCTTTTCCTCGACGTCGCAGGCACTTGTTCAGTATCTTCAATCAGAATTGGCTTATCGTAATCGCGTAATCCTCAATCTTCAGGATACGAAAGAAAATCTTGAGAAAAATATCTCTTCCAAGGAGGGGGAGCTCCGCAAGCTAGATGAGGAATCGACTAAATTGAAATCGGAAATTGCTTCCCTTGGCGAACTCCGATCGAGTGCGGAAGCGCAGATTGCAGCTCTAAAGCAGGAGCAATCGGATCTATCAAAGGCTGTTGTTGAAGCTGCGTCCCAGTCCAAACAGAATGAGTTTTCTTATATTAAGGAGCGGTTGGCTGGTCGGTCGGAGGCAGTGATTGTTGCTCCATGGGTTCTTACAATCCTTTGGGATGAAAATAGGACCCGCATTAGGAGAGAGGTGATCTGGCCGCATTATCTCAAGTTCTATCAGGAGTCTGCCGATAAAATACCCGAACCCCAGCGGCAAACAGCTCAGAAAATTGTTCGACTATTTCAAAATCAATGCAGTCGGTTTAGTAAAATCACGTTTGAAATTCCGGTTCCGGTAAGGCGTATAAGCCCGGATTTTGAGCGGTTATCTGATCCACGCATTGAGAAGATTCAGAAGAAGGCGCTCGATACTGAGGAGCAGATCGTAAGGTGCATGCGATCCGTTCAAGACGAGTAACGTCGCTTGGACCGCTTGAGGTTGGACCTTGGGAATGGAACCTAGCGTTTAGCGACCGCACAGCGCCCGCCGCACGACAGCCCCTATATCTCGTGGCTTGTTCCCTGTTCGTTCTCATGGAATCCATAGGCGCAGATCAGCGCCGGAGATGACCCATGTCGAGCGAGCCACAGCCCGCCGAGCGAGCCCCTTTTGACGTCAGCGATGCAGAGATAGACGAGGCTTTGGCGGCCTGCGATGGGGATCCGCGGGCGACAATCCGCGCGCTCTTGGTCGGGCAAGCCTATCTTGAGCACGAGATGTCCCGCCTTAGGGTGGAGGTATCGTCGGGCTTCCGCCGCGGTCGTGCGGTGCCGGGGTCATGACCCGGCGTACCAAGCGGCATTGGTCTCCGACCCAGACGGAGGAGTTCATCCGCACCGTCGCAGCCGCTCGCTCCTCGGTATTCCAGTTGATGGCCATCGCACCCATCGGCTCACCGGAATACCGAGCGCTCTCTGCGTTCCTCGACGCGATCTTGCAGGCTGCTATCTTCCTGGATCGGGACTGGACGAAGCCGGAGCCGAGCAGGGCGGGGCGAGAATGAGGCGTGCGGCGACACTGGCGGCCATTCTGTGCCTCGCCGCGACGGCGGCCAATGCGGAGCCGCTCGCCGGCCGAGCCTCGGTGATTGACGGCGACACCATCGAGATCCATGGCATCCGAATCCGCCTGGAGGGGATCGACGCGCCAGAGAGCCGGCAGACTTGCACGTCCAAGCAGTCGGGCGAGGTGGTCCGCTGCGGCCAGAGGGCCGCCTTCTTCCTCGCGGACCTGCTGGCCGAGCACGCCGTCACCTGCACGGAGGCTGGGAAGGACCGCTACGGGCGGATGCTCGCCCATTGCGCGGTGGAGGGGCAGGATGTGGGTGCCTCGATGGTGCTCGCCGGCTGGGCGCTCGCCTTCGTCCGGTACAGCCGGGAATACCTGCTTCAGCAGGAAGAGGCGCGCACGGCCAGCGCGGGCATGTGGGCTATGGAATTCGTGGCCCCGTGGGACTGGCGGAAGGGGGCTCAGTGACGTTCCGGCACCGTCGAACGGCGCCTCTGCCGATGATAGCCTCCCTCCATCGGCTTCGTCCGTGGGAGGGAATCATGAAGACGCTCGCCATCGCGTTCGCCCTGCTGTCGCTTTCGGCTGCCGCCGCCTCGGCGGACACCTGCGTCGCCAATGCCGACGCGAAGAAGCTTGCCGGCGCGGCCCGCACCAGCTTCCTCACCAAGTGCCAGAAGGACGCGACCGCGGCCTGCGGTACCCAGGCGACGGAGAAGAAGCTCCACGGCGCTGCGCAGACCAGCTTCACCACCAAGTGCGTGAAGGATGCCGTGGGGCAGTGATCGCCCGTCGAAGCTCAGCTTGCCGACTGTGCTGACGGCTCGCCTGGCTTAGCCATCGGCGCGTGCCCCTGCGGCCATACGATGTTCGGTGCGGCGTCTGCGGGCTTCTTCCCCTTGGGATAGAGAATGACCCGCAGCGGGTTCGGAGTGTGCTCGAGGGTGGCGCCCGACGCCGCGTCGGCAGCGAGGCCGATCACCCCGCCCACGATCGCATTGCCCACGATCCCGGCGGCCGCGCCTTCGCCCGCGATGCGGGTCTTCACCTCGACCTCTTCCGGCTCAAAGCCCGCCTTCGAGAAGGTAACGGAGAACTCGTCTTTCCTGTTCACCGTCATTGTGCAGGGGGTCGTGCAGGTGAAACCGGTGGAGGTGCGGACATCCGCCCCGGTGGGCTCGGACTGGATCTGGACCTGGCTCGTGGTGCCGCGCGTGATCGTCGCGCAGCCGGCAAGCGCCGCCGCGGCGCCCAGGACGAGCGCCAGCCTCATTTTCGTATTCATGAAAGTCCCCTGACCTAAGGGGAACAATGCCAAGGCAGAGGTTGAGAGTCTACCGCCTTTCTACCCTCGGGTAGCGCTGGCATCCGGCGGGCGCGGCAGTTCATGCCGAATCGCCTCACCTTCTCCTGCCGCGCGCGCTGGCCTGCGCCCTGGAACGAAGCGGGATCACGAGGGGCGCGAGATAGGTATGGGTGCGCTCAAATCGCGCCCCCGCAACCAAAAAATCCTTGATTTATCAAGGCTTTCGCAAGGGTCGCCGCAAGGCGGCCCTTTTGCGTTTGGGCTCTGGTCCGCACCCGGTCCGCACCAAGCCAGATTTCGCCCGACTTCGCGCTATGCCGTCCTACGGGCGCTCCGATGCGCTCGAAAAGCGCCGGAAGCTCATGGAAGCGTGGGCGGCGTTCGTGAGGTGAGCCGCTCGCACTTCGGACGGGTGCGGGCGGCGAGCGTCGTCGCCACCGGCACTCCGGCGGGACGTGCTGCGCTTCGCAGCTGTCCAACTTGGAGACGCCCGCGCCACTTCCGTGCAATGGTCGATCGCCTAGAAGCGGATGTCGGCTCTAGTCACGGCACTGCTGGGGCTTGGATGATCCTTAGCGTGAGGCGAAAAGCCTCCAGCAGAACCGGAATTGCTCGCGTAGGGACGGGGGCAGACAATCTGCTTCATCGAGATTCGCCATTCGAAGGCGGCGACCGCAGTCACGGGGTCTACGTGTTGGTCGGACGTGTTGGCATGTCAGTGCGCAAAGGCAAGCGGCGCTGCTCCTGACGGGCGAGTTAGCACGTCCATGGCTATGCCGTAGATCATCTCCAGGGTATCGGCGGTCATGACATGGTTCGGCGTGCCGCGAGCAATAAGCTCGCCGGCGCGCAGCGCGACGATCTCATCACAGAAGCGCGCAGCCATGTTCACGTCGTGCAGCACCACCACCACGGCGAGTCCGCGCTCCGCGGCCAAACGATGCACCAGCGAGAGCACCTCCATCTGGTGAGCTATATCGAGGGCCGAGATGGGCTCGTCGAGCAGCAGGCATTCGGCGTCCTGCGCCACCAGCATAGCGATGAAGGCTCGCTGGCGTTCGCCGCCCGACAGCGTGTCGACGAGCCGGTCCGCGAAAGCCTCCATTCCGGTGAGCGCAATAGCCTCGACGACCTTCTCCCGGTCGGCGGCCCTGAACCTGCCGAGCGCCCCGTGCCACGGATAACGACCGAGCGCCACCAGCTCACGCACCAGAAGTCCCTGTGCCGGTGGCGTCTGCTGCGGCAGATAGGCAACCTTGCGAGCAAAGGGACGATGCCCCCATTCGGTGAGCGCCTTCCCCGCAAACCTCAGGGCGCCGCCCGATGGCGGATGCTGGCGGGCGAGCAGCTTCAGCAGGGTAGATTTGCCCGAACCGTTGTGCCCGATCAGGCCGACCACGCGCCGGGCGGGGATATTCAGGGTCAGGGGCTTGAGCAGCACGCGTCCGGCGACAGCGTAGGTCACGTCTTCAAGGGTGAACAAGTCCGTCGTGTCGGTCGTCATGGCGCGTTTTCCATTCCAATCCTCGGCCGGACGGCTTGCGCGTCCTCGACGATGCGGCCTTCGGCCATGCGGACGATGCGGTCGGCTAGATGGAAATAGCGGTCGTCATGGCTGACCACGATCAGCGTACGGCCTTCGCGCTTCAGCTCCGGCAGAAGTTCTTCGTAAAACAGGCGGCGGAAATCCGGGTCCTGGTCGGCCGCCCATTCATCGGTGATCAGGATCGGCCGGCGCTCAAGAAGCGCCTCCACGAGAGCAAGGCGCTTCCTCTGGCCCGTCGAAAGGTCCGTCGTCGAAAAGCGGCCGCCCTCGAGCGAGACCTTGCCGGCGAGGTCGAACCGTTCCAGGAGGGCGCTCGCGGCGCCCTCCCGCAGGTCGCACGCGATCTCATCGAAGAGGAAGTAGTCCGAGAAGATGGGGCTGAACAACTGGCGATAATCATCCCTGCGTTCGGCCGTTACCGCCACGCCGTCCTGCCACACCGTTCCGGAGGACGGCGCGTAGAGACCCAGCAGCAGCTTGACCAGCGTCGTCTTGCCCGAGCCGTTGGCGCCGACGATGAAGACCAGCTCGCCGCGCTCAAGCCGCAGATCGAGCGGCCCAAGGACGAAGGGAGCGCCCTCCATGGCGGGGAAACGGTAGATGATCGCAGTGAGGGTGATACTCGTGAAGGTCGGCGGCGCTTTGGCCGCCCGCTTTGCGAGCATGAGCCCCGGCTCGCTGTCGGCCAGGGCCTGGGAGAGCCGGGCGATGCGCTCCAGTGCGATGCGCGCCTGGTCGAGCATGGGCAGGGCAGAGCCGAGAAGCTCGATGGGGCCACGCACGTAAAGCAGGACGATCACCGCTCCGCTCAGGGCGACGCTGTCCATGCCCAGCGCGCCATGCGCCGCGATCAGCAGGCCGATGAGGATAAAGATGCCCCCGGTGCCGGCAACGTCCGCAACCCAATAGAGGGTCATGGCGCGGCTCTTGTGCCTGCAGATGAGGTCCGCGGCGCCGCCCAGCCGCGTGCCGAATACCAGGGCACGGCGTGGCTGGTGGAGCTTCAGCTCCTTGGCCCCCTCGATGATGGAGCGGTATTGCCGGTGCAGGTCGTCCTGGGCGTGGCGCACGGCCTCGTAGTCCCTGATCCAGCGGTGCTGGGCAAAGCGCTTGGCCGCGGCGCTCAGGCCGAGGAAGAGCATCGCCATCACGCATGCGGCGGGTGACAGGGCTGCGAGATAGCCGATGCTGCCCAATGTCACCGCCAGCGCGATGGCATAGCCCGACATGTTGAAGGTGAAGGCTGAGACGGTATCCACGTCTGTGGTCAGGACGGCCATGAGCCGGTGGCTGCGATAGTCTTCCAGCCTTGCGATCGGCGCCCTCAGGATCCGGGCGGAAATGTCCTTGCGCAACGCCGCGATGAGCTTCTGCCCCAGGATGCTGTTGAGCGCCCCGGCAAGGGCGGTCCCACCGAGGCTCAGCCCGCACAAGGCGACGAACGATATGATCGGGGTGGCTTCCTCGCCCGAAGGTGCGTGCAGGGCGAGATTGACAGTGGACAGCAGCCAAGGCGTGGCGAGGCCGCCGCAGAGGCCGGCCGCAGTGGCAATGGCAAGCAGTCGCCAGAGCGGCGCCAGAAGCTGGCCCGCATGCAGGAGAACGGCGGAGGCCGAGAGCGGCGCGTTGGCGCTCATGCACGCGTCTCTCTTGGCTTTCGTGCCAGCACGATGAGGAGATAAGGGCAGCCGATGCCGGCGGCGACGAGGCCGGCCGGGATTTCGTAGGGAAAGGCCAAGGTACGGCCGAGCCAGTCCGCCGCGAGCATCACCAGCGCGCCGCACAGTGCAGCACCGGCGATCTGTGGAAGCGGCGACCTGAGCCCGAGCATCCGTGCCATGTGCGGGGCCATCAGGCCGACAAAGCTGAAAGGTCCGATGGCGAGCGTCGCCGCCGCTGTCGCTGCCGCGGCGAAGACGAGCAGGACCAGCCGGCTTGCCCTTAGCGGCAGCCCAAGGCTTCGTGCCGTCGCTTCCCCGAGTGGCAGGATCAGGAGCCACCGGGCCAGCAGCGGGCTCGCGGCCATGACCGCGGCCGCCATTGCAAGAACGCCGAGGGCGTCCCGCGGCGTTGCGTCGGTGGTGGATCCGGCCATCCAGGACAGAAGGCCCGTAAGGCGCGGGTCGCCGCTTGCCGTGAGGGCCGTGGCGAGGGCGCCGAACGCGGTGGCGATCGCCACGCCGAGGAGCAGCACGCGCTCCGGCTCCGCGTGGGCCCGTCGCGCAAAGGCGAGAAGCAGAGCGAGCGCCAGCGCCGCGCCCGATGCCGCGGCGAAAAAGCGGTCGCCTGCGTCGGGGGCTGGAACCAGCAGCGTCGCGGCGATCATGCCGAGGCCGGCGGCCGGCGCGACACCCAGTACCTCGGGGCTCGCCAATGGGTTGCCCGTGAGCCGCTGCAGCACCACTCCCGCCACGGCCAGCAGCAGGCCGGCGCCGCTGGCCGCCATCAGCCGCGGCCATCGCCAGGGCAGCAGGGCATCGAACGTCGGACCTGTATCCACCGTCCAACCCGCCGGGCCGCGTCCGAAATGCACGGCAACGAGTGCGGCCACCGCCACGGCTATAGCAAGCCCGGCGAGGCGAGCGGCAGGGCGCGCTGCCCGCGGGCTGCCCGCGTCCATGCTGGGGTTGTTGCCGCTCGGCGTGGGCCGCCGCCGCATCATCCACAGCAGGAGTGGCGCTCCGATCAGGGCGGTGAGGGTGCCTGTGGGGAGAGATGGCACCCATGGGGCGAGTGCCAGCACGCTCTGGTCCGCTGCGAGCAGGAGACCGGCGCCGAGCAGGGGAGCGAGCCAGATTCGGACGGAAAGGCGGCGCCCGCCCGCATGGCGCGCCAGGGCAGGGGCGGCAAGACCGACGAAACCGATGACCCCCACCGCGCTCACGACGCACGCGGCAAGGGCAGCCGCGACGGCGAGGACGAGAAGGCGGCTCGCGGCGACGGGGATCCCGAGTCCACGCGCTGTCGTCTCGTCGAGGGCCAGCAACGCCATGGGCCGGACCAGCGCCCAGGCGGCGACGGCCAGGAGCGGCAGCCGCTCGGCGAGGAAGAGCGTCGGGGCCCAGCCGTTCTGCGTCAGCACGCCCGTGCTCCAGATCGCCACCGACACGAGGCGCTCGTGGTTGAGAATATTGAGGATCGCCTCGGCCGCTCCTGCGAACAGGGACACGATGAGGCCCGCCAAAATGACCGTGACGGACGAAAAGCCCCGGCCCATTCCGAGGAGCAGAACCACGCACAGGGAAGCGGTGCTGCCGGCGAGGCACACCCATTCCCGGCCAAAGGAAACCAGCGCAGGCGTGTACAGCGTGGCCAGGGCCAGGGCGAGTTGCGCCCCGGCGGAAACACCGAGGGTGGTGGGTTCCGCCAGGGGGTTGAGCAGGACCTCCTGGAACAGGACCCCGGACAATGCGAGCATCGCTCCAGCCAGCAGGGCCACGGCGATGCGCGGCAGATCTGCATAGAGAAAAATGGCAGCCGTCATGTCCCCCCGGCGCGCCGCCGTCGCGAGGTGGCCGAACGCGCTCGGAGAGGCGTCCTGTCCGAGCCGCGCCGCCGAAAGCGCCAGCACCACGGCGACGAGGAGAAACACGGCTCCGGCCGACACCGCGGCGCCGGCCCACCTTGGCGGGGCCTTCTGGAGGACCGGGAGGTCAGTCATTCGCCCCCCTTTTCCAGCGCGGTGGCGAGGGCCTCGGCGAAGCGTGTGGCGCTCGGCAGGGCGCCAAAGCCCCAGGCTCCCCTGATCCGGACCACCCGTCCTGCGCGGACCGCCGGCAGCAGCCCCCAGAGGTCGCCGGCAAGCAGGCCGCGAGCTGCGGGCGCACCGGCGGGATCGACCAGCACCAGACGCGCCTCCGGATCATCGGCAAGACGTTCGATACCGACCCGCGTGCCACCCCACAGAAGGTTGGGAGCGCCCCGCCACGCATTCTTAAGCCCGAGACGCAAAAGCGCTGCATGGAACAGGCTGCCAGTCGAGAAGAGGCTGATGATGTTGCCGTCGAGCATTTGGGCGAGATAAAGCGGCCTTCCGTCGTAGCCGGCGAGCCGCGTCCGGGCGCCTTCGATCCTCCGGTCGCAGGTGGCGATAAGGTCTTCGGCTCGATCGGAACACGAGAGGAGGCCGCCGATGTGCCGCGTGGCGACGCCGGCATTGGCATAGGCGTCGTCTTTGCCGGTAAAAATGGTGACACTGTCGACCCGGGCGGCGCGTCCAAGGCCCCGGTGCAGATGCTGTTGCCAGGACTGGATCAGGATCAGGTCGGGCGCCAGCGCCACCAGCGCCTCCATGCTCGGCGCGCCCTGGAGCCCGACGTCGGCAACGCCCCGCGGCGTCGCAGGCTGCCTGACCAAGGCATCGTAGCCCGGGATCTCGGCTGCTCCGGCCGGGCGCACGCCCATGGCGTAAAGCGTCTCGGCGACGCCCCAGTTGAGCGCCACCACCGGTCGGTCGAGCCAGGCCTCGGCGCGGGCTGCGCGTGGCATCAGCAGCCCGGCGCCAATCGCCCCCAGCGCCTGCCGGCGGTTCATGGCGCCCGAGCGGGGCGGGGGAACGGGCCATCTCGCCATGGGACAGGCTCACCACTTGTAGGTGATGGAGCCGACAACTGTCCGCCTGAGGCCATAGTAGCAGAAATAGACGCTGTCACAGGTGGCGACGTAGGTCGTGTCGAACACGTTCTTGGCGTTCAGAGCGAACCGCCAATTGTCCCGATCGTAATGGATGGCTGCGTCCCACAGCAGGTTCGCGGGCAAGGCGATCGTGTTGGCATTGTCGCCGAAGCGATCGCCCACATAGCGGAATCCTCCGCCGGCACCGAGGCCTTTGAAGTCGCCGTCCTCCAGCGTTTTGTCGAGCCACAGGCTGGCCATGTTGGTGGGCACGTCCTTCGGCGTGTTGCCCACATTCCCCTGGCCGTCAGCGGTGATCTCAGCGTCGTTGTAAGTATAAGCGGCGACCAATTTCAGCCCGGCACCCAGATTGCCCACCGCCGACGCCTCGATGCCCCGAATGCGCACCGAGCCGATCTGCGCGATGTTGTAGGGGTTGCTTGGGGTCGGCTGCAGGGTCGGCATGTTGTTCTGTTCGAGGTTGAACGCGGCAAGGGTGAAAAAGACCTGCGAGCCCGGCGGCTGATACTTCACGCCGACCTCGTATTGGGTGCCGGTGGTTGGCAACAAGGGATTCCCGTTGGAATCCACACCGATGACCGGCTGGAACGAGGTCGAATAGCTGACGTATGGAGCAAACCCGTTGTCGAATTCATAGACGACGCCGGCGCGCCAAGTGAAGGCGGAGTCATCCTGGGGAATCGTGGTCGCGGTCAAAAGCTTGGTCGTGTCGGTCTGCGCCCAGTCCTGTCGTCCGCCTACCGTCAAGGTCCAGCGGTTCCACTTGATTTGATCCTGGGCGTAGAGCCCGGTCTGGTTGAGCGTGTCTCTGGTCGCGAAGTCAACGGGCGGCAGGGTGTAGGGCTGGCCATAGACCGGGAATAATACATTCAGCGGCGAAGCGGACCCGTCTCGCTCGATCCAGGTGTCGTGAGAATGAAAATAATCCAGACCCACGAGGACCTTATGCGCGAGGTCAAAGGTCTTGAACTCGGCCTGAACCTGGTTATCGACGGCGAAATTCTGCTGTGCGGCGTCGGCTCCGAGGGTCCAGCGACTGAGCTCCAGGGGATTGCCGGGAACGTAGCCTGCCGTTCCGACCTGCTGCACCTCCACCGTGGTGTCCGAATAGCGCAGGTTCTGGCGCACGGTCCAGATATCGTTGAAGCGGTGCTCGAAATTGTAGCCAATCGAATAGCTGCTGCGCTCGACCTTGTTGAAATCGGGCTCGCCGATGAAAAGGTTGGTCGGAATCTTGCCGAACACGGCCGGATAAAGGGTTCCCAGCGCCGGCAGGTTCTGCGCGAGGACGCCGTCGTTGGAGTGTCCCGCGTTGGCGAGAATGGTGAGCGTCGTATTGTCGTCCGGGGCGAAGGTCACAGCCGGCGCGAGGAAGTAGCGCTCGGTGTTGACCTGATCCACCTGAGTCTCGCTGTTGCGATAGAGGCCGGTGAAGCGGTAGAGCACCGTCCCGTCCTTGTTGGCCGGCCCGCCGAAATCGAACGAGGCCTGTCCGCCCTGCGGCCAGAGCCCTTCCACCTCGAACTCGCCGAAGGCGGTCTCGGTCGGGCGCTTCGACACCGCGTTCACGATGCCGCCAGGAATGTTCTGTCCATAGAGCACCGACGAGGGGCCGCGCAGCACCTCGATACGCTCAAGCGAAAAGGGATCGATATAGGGTGAGAGCAGGGTGTAGCGGCTGATGGTCGGCAGACCGTCGAGGAAGGGCATGCTGCCCTGGAAGCCGCGGATCATGAAGCGGTCGAGCCTGAGGTCGGTGCCGCCATATTCCTCGGCAAGGACGCCCGGCGTATACCGCAGGGCTTCTCCGACCGTCTGTGTCGCCTGGCTCTTCATCTGGTCCTGCGTAACCACCGAGATCGACTGCGGGATCTCGATCAGCGGCGTGTCGGTCTTGGAGCCCGTGAGGGTCTGCGTTGCCAGGAAGCCGACACCTGGTCCGATCGGCGATTGCGTGTCCGCCTGGACCTCAACTGGGTCGAGCGTGATGGCGCCGCCGGCAAATGCGGCACCGCCGTCCCCGGAGGCTCCCGGGCGGGCGACGACGAGGGTTCGGCCGGAAAGGTGCGCAACCAGCCCGGTACCCACGAGCATCCGCTCGGCGCCAGCTTCAGCTGTCATGGTGCCGGACACACCTTGGGTGGTCAGGTTCGCGGCAACCGAGGGAATGTAGCTGACCTGGACACCCGCCTGCCGCCCAAACGCCACGAGGGCGGTCGTGACGCTGCCCGCCGGAATGGAGAAGGCAATCACGCGGCCCGCCGTCGACGTCGCCGGCGGCGATTGCGCCCATGCGCTTCCGCATGTCGCCCCCGATAGCGCCAGGGATGCAGCAATGGCGCGCCGCCAGGCCTTGCTGTGCATTGAACTCATTCCCCCGTCTCCGTCGCATCGTGGTCGGCACGCGCGCCGTGGCGCGTGTTCCCGTGAATGCTCGACGGATCAGGGCGCGGAATTTCTCCTGCCGCGCGGAAAAAATTTCAGATGCCCGACAGCACGGTGAGCCACGGGGAGATGTGCCGGACCTTGCCGCCGTAAGGCTTGACCACCGCCGCCAGGGCGGCGTCGGGATCGTTTAGGTCAAACAGGCCGCTCACGGGCGCCGCGGCAAGGCCGGGGTCCGCTATAAGCACCCGCCCGCGGTGCCAGCGGGCAATTTGAGCCACCACATTTTCGATCGTATCCTGGTCGGCGGTGACAAGGTTTTGCCGCCATGCGCCCACCTGCGCCGGATCACCGCGCCCGCGTCGCACGGAGCGGCTACCGGTTTCCACCGAAAGCCAGTCGCCGGGCTCCAGCGTTGCCCAAGGGGCGGCACCGTCGAGTGCTATTCCTACGCGGCCTTCCTCGACGGCCGCACGGCTGAAATCCGCATTGCGCGCCACCTCGAAACGTGTGCCGATGGCCGTTGCGGTGAGCCCGACGGTGGCGACGACGAAGGGCCGAGCAGAATCCTTCGCCACGTCGCACATGATCATGCCCTCCAAGAGAGTGATCCGGCGCTCCGAAGGGCCGAGTGTCACGGCGATCGCGCTGTCCGGCCCGAGGGACAGGAGGCTGCCATCGGCAAGCCGGACCGCGCGGACTTCGGCAACGCCCGTGACGATGTCCGCGCGCCATCCTCGCCACAGCCGCGGACCCGCCAGCGCCCCGCCGGCCAGCAATGCCAGAGCCCCCAGCCCCAGCGTGACCTGGCGGCGGCTGACACGCCCGCGCCGCTGGCGACGGTCGGCGCCTACGGCGGCGCCGGTGACCCGGAACACACGCTTTGCTTCTTCCCACGCCGCGCGGTGCTCACCGCTGAGGGAACAGAACCGCCGGATCTCCGCTCGCGCCGCCTCGTCGTCCGGCCGTTCGTGCCAGGCCAGCAGCAGCGCCATCGCTTCGTTCCAGAGGTCGTCACTTTCCCCAGACATCAAGGCACCCACTGCACATCTTCGGGCGAACGCCCCGGCGGAAACCGTCAAGGCACCCGGCTCTGCTTATCAAGGACGATCGGCGCGGGGAAATTTCTCGTGCAGTGTCGAACCGCGTCACTCCACCCCGGCGGCGCGCAGCCCGTCGCGGATGCGGCGATAGCCGTCCATCACCAGCCGGCCGGCATGAGCGGTCGAGATCGAGAGTTCCACCGCGATCTGGGCAAGCGTCATTTCCCCGAGGCGGTGCATCTGGAAGGCACGCTGTGTCCGCTCCGGCATCGCAGCGAGGATTTTCAGGGTCTGAACCAGCGCGTCCCTATCGGCCACGACGGTTTCGGGGGAGGGGCTGGCATCGGCCAGATCGAAGATGGCTGCCTCCTCCAAGCTCGACATCCGCGCCTCGCGCCGGCGATGATCGAGAGCGAGATTCTGCGCGATGCGTGTGAGGTAGGCGACCTGGTCCCGGATGGACGCGTCCGGCTCCTTGCCGATCAGGGTGACGAAGCTGTCGTGCACGAGGTCTTCGGCCGTCGAGCTGTTTCGGACGATCCGCTGGATGACGCGCGCAAGCTGCCCTTTCTCAGAGAGATAAAGTCCGGCCATGTTGCTTGCGCGGGTCATCGCGATGCTGCTCGTGAACGTTGTTTCCACAGGACGTCCAAGCAGCATGGGCACGGATCCACACCAAAGCAACGCCTATAGTTTTTAATTCCTACAGTTCGAAACAGTTGATGGTTCGATCAGGCATTCCGAGATTGATCCAAGACCATTGTTGGACCGCCGGCAGTTAGAGTTTCGGGCCCTACTCACGGCGGTGGCAGGTCATAGATCGGCCCCCCTTGCCCCGGCGTTTCCTTCCGCTCAGACGAAATAACTCTGTTGAGGTAAATCATTCAGATATTTTAACTTTATAAATTCCAAAATCGGTTGCGCAAATATACGCTTGCGCAAGGATATTTGACGCTCCAATCATCCTTGCGTCCGTGGACCGCGAATGACGGCCGTGTTTATCTTCTTGCATCCTAGATTTGAACCGGCCGCCTAAGCGGCGTCGCGCGCACCTGTGCGCCGGACCGGGCTCTTGATGCGAGGCACGTCGTGAGGTTCCTGGTTGATCCGTCGTTGCTCCGGCGCAATCCTACTTTCCGCAACCTGCTCATCGCCCGTGGCATCTCGCTGATGAGCCTCGGCCTCCTCACGGTGAGCGTGCCGGTGCAGGTTTTCACGCTCACGGGCTCGACCGTGCAGGTGGGGCTGGTGGCGGCGCTCGATGGCATCGGCATGTTCGCCGGCCTGCTCATTGGCGGCGTGCTCTCGGATACTTGCGACCGGCGCGACCTGATCCTGTTCGCGCGGACCACCTGCGGCATCGGCTTTCTCGGCCTCGCGCTGAACAGCGTCATGGAGTCTCCGTCGCTGACCCTGCTCTACGCGCTGGCCTTGTGGGACGGGTTCTTCGGCGCGCTGGGCGTGTCGGCCCTGATGGCGGCTATGCCGTTCATCGTCGGGCGCGAGAACATCATGCAGGCGGGGGCGCTTGGCATGCTGGTGACGCGATTTGCCACCATCGTCTCGCCCGCCGTGGGCGGCGCCATCATCGCCCTGGACGGTCTCTTCTGGAATTATGTGGGCGCGGCCGCCGGCACCCTCGTCACCGTGCTCACGCTCCTCTCCCTGCCGTCCATGGTGCCCGAACGGCAGGAGGGGCAGCACCCGTTGCGGATGATGGCCTCGGCCTTCGCTTTCCTGTTCCGGCATCAGCGCCTGCTCCTCGTTTTCGCCATGGGCACGCTCCTGACCTTCACCACCTCCATCCGCATCCTGTTTCCGGCCATCGTCTCCGAGACGCTGGGAGGCGGCGCGTTCGAGATCGGGCTCATGTATTCGGCGGTGCCGCTGGGCGCGACGCTGGGCGCAATGCTGAGCGGCTGGGCACACGGGCTGCGCCGGCCGGAGCTTGCCATGTCCGCCTTGTGCGCGCTCGGCTTCTCCAGCGTGATCGCGCTTGGCGCCGCCGGCCACATCGGCCTCATCCTCGCGGCGCTGGTGGTCTATGGCTATGCCAATTCCATCGCCTCTCTCCTGCAATACACCATCATCCAGAACCACACGCCGGACCACTTCCTTGGCCGCATCAACAGCCTGTGGGGCGCGCAGGATGTGGCCGGCGACAGCATCGGCGCGGTCGGCATCGGCGCGCTGGCGCAAGCCCTGCCGAAGACCGGCCTGATGGTCATGGGCTTCGGCGCGCTGGTCGTCGGCGGGCTGATAACCCTCGGCTTCAACCCGCACCGACGGCCGGACCCCGCGCTTGCCGGCAAGGGCCAGCCGGCGGCGGAAGGCTAGGCCATGGGTGTGTTCTCCACCCGTATCGCCCGGCGCGGCGGCCTGCTGCTGGCGTTGGGCGTGGCGCTGGGGGCTGCGGCCTTCATCCTCGACGCCCGGCCCGGTGCCAATTCGGAGGAACCGCGCTTCGACACGGCGGTGGTCCGCCGCGGCAGCATCGAGGAGAGCGTGAGCGCCCTGGGCCGTCTTCAGCCCCGCGACTATGTGGATGTGGGTGCGCAGGCTTCCGGACAATTGCTGCGCCTCCATGTGCACGAGGGCGACAGGGTGGCGGAGGGCCAACTACTTGCCGAGATCGACCCCACCCTGCAGGAAGCGCAGGTGGAGGCCGGCGAGGCCGAGATCGCCCGCCTCAAGGCCCAGTTGATCGATCTGGAGGCCCGCGCGCGCTTCGCCAATGACCGCGCCCAGCGGCAGGCGCGCCTCGCCCGCAACCAGTTCACCAGCACCGAGGAGAACGACCGCGCTGCCATGGAGTCCGCCGCCGCCGCCGCGCAGCTGGAGATGACCCGCGCGCAGATCCGGCAGCTGACAGCCACCCTGCGCTCCAACGAGGCCCAGCTGCGCTACACCAAGATCTACGCCCCCATGGCCGGGACCGTGGTGTCGGTCGAGGCGCGGCAGGGCCAGACCCTGGTCGCAACCTACCAGACGCCGCAAGTGCTGCGCATCGCCGACCTCTCGGTGATGACGGTGTGGACGCAGGTAGCCGAAGCAGACGTGCCGCGGCTGAAGGCCGGCATGCCGGTGTGGTTCTCCACCCTCGGCCATCCCGACCAGCGCTGGGAGAGCACGGTGCGGCAGATCCTGCCTGGTCCGGCGCAGGCGGCAGGCTCCGGCGCCCCGCCGCCCGCCGCCGGCAGCGCCATCGGAAACGGCGTGGTGCTCTACACCGCCTTGTTCGACGTGCCCAACCCGGACGGAGAGCTGCGCCCGCAGATGAGCGCGCAGACCTTCTTCGTCACCGCGCGGGCGGAGAACGCGCTCATCGTGCCCGTTGCGGCGCTGGAGCCGGTGGAGGGCGCGCGGGACCGCTCCACCGTGCGGGTCATCGGGCCGGGAGGCATCGCCGTCCGCACCGTCCGGATCGGCGTGCGCACCCGCTTCGAGGCGGAGGTGCTGGAAGGGCTCGCCGAGGGCGAGCGCGTCATCACCGGCGAGCGCGCGCAGGAGGAGCGGAGCGCCATCCGCTTCACCCAGTGACGGCGCCGGGCGAGCCGCTCATCGCCTTGTCCGGCATCCGCCGCGCCTTCACCGAAGGCGCGGTGACGACCGAGGTGCTGCGCGGCATCGACCTCACCATCCATGCCGGCGAATTCGTCGCCATCGTCGGGCAGTCCGGCTCGGGCAAGTCCACGCTCATGCATATCCTCGGCCTGCTCGACCGGCCGAGCGGCGGCAGCTACCGCTTCGCCGGGGAGGATGTGAGCACCCTGTCGCGCGATGCCCAGGCGCGGCTGCGGCGCGCCGTGTTCGGCTTCGTGTTCCAGCGCTACCACCTCCTGCCGGGCGTGAGCGCGCGGAGCAACGCGGCGCTGCCGGCGGTCTACGCCGGCCTCGACGGCGCCGCACGGGACAAACGCGCGGCCGACCTGCTCGTGCGGCTGGGCCTCGGCGACCGGCTGGACCACCGGCCGGACCAGCTCTCGGGCGGCCAGCAGCAGCGCGTTTCCATCGCCCGCGCTTTGATGAACGGCGGGCGCGTGATCCTCGCCGACGAGCCCACCGGCGCCCTCGACAGCGCCAGCGGCGCCGCTGTGATGGACCTCTTGAAATCCCTCGCGGCGGAGGGCCACACGGTCATCCTCATCACCCACGACCCCGAAGTGGCGCGGCGCGCCCGGCGGATCGTGGAGATCCGCGACGGGCAGATCGTCAGCGACACCCGCGGGGCGGAAGTCATCGAGCCGCCCGCCGCGGCGATGGCGCCGGCGCGGGCCGCGCCCGCCTGGTTCGCCTTGTCCGAGGCGTTGCGCTCCGCCCTCGCCGGGCTCTCGGGCAATCCGTTCCGCACCGCGCTCACCCTGCTCGGCATCGTCATCGGCACGGCCTCGGTGATTGCCATGATGGCCATCGGCGAGGGCACCCGCCGCGAGGTGCTCACCCGCGCCGCCGCCACCGGCACCGACTGGATCGTGGTGATGCCGGACAATGACAACCCGGCGCTGCCCGGCGGACGCATGACCCTCGCCGATGCGCAGGCGCTGGAGGACCTGCCCAACGTCAAGACGGTCAATCCCGGCCGCTGGACCACCGTCACCCTCACCGCGGGCGCGGTCTCCATCCGCTCGGAGGCGTTCGGCACCTCCGTCGCCTATCCCGAGACGTTCCGCTGGGCGACCCGCCCGGGCGCCTTCTTCACCGCTGCGGACGAGCGGGCAGGGGCGCCGGTGATGGTGCTCGGCGCCGCGGTGGCCGCGCGGCTCTTTCCCGGCGTTGCCGACCCGAGCGGGCGGCACATCCTCGCCAACGGCATCCCTTTCCTCGTCATCGGCGTTCTCGAACCCAAGGGGCCGGACGAGCGCGGCATGGACCGCGACGACCGGGTGGTGCTGCCGTTGTCTACCGCCGCCAGCCGGCTCAACGGCTCCACCGACCTCGGCGGCATCCAGGTCACGGTGAAGGACACTGCGCGCCTCGCCGAGACCAAGCGCCTCATCACCGAGACGCTGGCGGCGCGCCATCGCATGGAGGATTTCTTCGTCAACGACATGGCGAGCCGCATCGCCGCGTTGGCGCAGACCCAGTCGGCCATGGCCGGGCTGCTGGCAGTGGTCGCCTCGGTGTCGCTGCTGGTGGGCGGCATCGGCGTCATGAACATCATGCTCATGAGCGTCACCGAGCGCACGCGCGAGATCGGCATCCGCATGGCGGTGGGCGCCTCCGCCGCCGACATCCGCAGCCAGTTCCTGGCCGAGGCGATGATCCTGGCCGCCGTGGGCGGCCTCGCGGGGCTGGTGCTGGGGCTCGGCACCGGCATCGGCGCGGCGCTGCTGCTGGGCTTTTCCGTGGTGTTTCAATTGAAGGCCATCGCGCTGGCGCTCGCCGCCGCTATCGGCACCGGCCTCGTGTTCGGCACCATGCCTGCCGGCCGTGCGGCGCGGCTCGATCCTGTGGTGGCGCTGGCGCACGAATAGCGATCTGCGAATACAGGGAAGTATATTTGAATAGATCTACAGTATTTGACGATTTTTCATGGCTTTTTTCCTTCCTGGCGCATCACGGTTTGGTGCGATACGAGTGCAAGATAGCGGTTATCTGCACTTCACCTTCACCGGAAGGATGACGCCTTGATCTCCGATACATGCCTTTCCGCGCCCGATCCTGCCGCTCCTTTGTCCAAGGACGCGCTGCGCGCCCAGCTGCGGCGCTTCCTCGACGAGGAGCCCGCGGACGACGACAACCTCATGGATTTCGGCCTGAACTCCATCGCCGCCATGCAGATCGTCAGCGAGTGGAAGGCGGCGCGCGTGGAGGTGAGCTTCGTCGAACTCGCCCGCTGCGCCACCCTCGACGCCCTCTGGGATTTGCTGAAGAGCAAGTCCACCGGCGCAGCGTGAGGAGGCGGCGGTGGACGACCAGCACGTCAACCCCTTCGACGACGAGCGCCACGCCTTCCTGGCGCTGGTGAACGCCGCCGGCCAGTACAGCCTGTGGCCCAATTTCCGCGCGCCGCCCCCGGGCTGGCGCATCGTGCACGGACCCGACGCGCGCGCGGCCTGCCTCGCCTTCATCGAGAGCGAATGGCGCGACCTGATGCCCATCGCCGGCTGACCGGAAGACGTTTCCCATGCGCATGCTCCCCCTCGTCAGCACCCAGCTCGGCATCTGGCTCGCCGACCAGATCGACCGGCGGGGCAACACCTATGTCATCGCCCACGCGGTGGAACTCGACGGTCCCGTCGCGATCGACGTCCTCGCGGATGCGGTGGTGTCCGGCCTCGCCGAGGCGGACACCGTCGGCGCGCGCTTCTTCTCGGACGCGGCGGGCACTTGGCAGGTGCTGCCGGAGGCCGGCGTGCCGGCCGGCGCGAGGCTGGAGCATCTGGACCTTTCCGGCACCGCCGATCCCGCGGCCGCGGCTCAGGCGCTGATGGCGGAGGACATCGCCGAGGGCCTGCCCGCGAATGGCGCGCGCCCGCTCTGCCGGCAGGTCCTCATGCGGCTTGCGCCCGACGGGGCGCCGCCGCGCTGGCTGTGGTACCAGCGCTATCACCATTTGATGCTGGACGGCTTCAGCTTCACCGCCCTCACGCGCCGCATCGCCGAGATCTATACAGCGCGGGCGGAGGGGCGGCCGGCGGGTTCCTCGCCCTTCACCGGCGCGGCAGCGGTGGTGGAGGAGCATTGCGCCTATGTGGCGTCCCCGGCGTGTGGTCGGGATCGCGCCTTCTGGGGTGCCTATTGCCGGGATCTTCCCCCCCCCTGCGACCTCTCGGCCCGCTTCGGGGCTGGCCCGGCGGAGGGCGCGCCCGCCCGCATCATCGCGTCCAGCCGGACCTTTCCGCAGGAGATGCTGCCGGCGCTGGAGGGCATCGCCGCAGACGCCGGTGTCGCCGTGTTCGACATCCTGATGGCCGCGGTGGCGGCTTATCTCCACCGCATGGGCGGCGGGACGCAGCAGGTGCTGGGCGTGCCCTTCATGCGGCGCATGGGTTCGGCCGCCGCCGCTGCCGTGGCGCCGATGGTCAATGTTCTGCCGGTGCGCATCGAGATCGATCCGGCCGCGGGGCTGCTGCACACGTCGGAACGGGTGAAGGCCGCCCTGCGCGAGGTGCGACGCCACCAGCGCTACGATGCCGAGCAGATCCAGCGCGACCTCGGCTATGTGGGCAGCGGCCGGGCGCTCTACGGCCCGGTGGTGAACTATCGCCTGTTCGACTACGACCTCACCTTCGGCGGGGTGCGCGGCACCACCCGTCACATCGCCACCGGCCCGGTGGACGACATCGAGTTCGGCCTCCAGATCCATGATGGGCGGATCACATTGGAGCTGCGCGCGGATTCGGGCCGCTACGCTCCGGCCGATCTCACGCGCCACGGTGCCCGGCTGGAATGCCTGCTGGAAGCGTTCCGGCAGGCGCCCCGAACCCCGGTCTGCGCGCTGCCCGTCATGGGGCCGCAGGAGGCCGGCGCTCTCGCCCGCTGGGCCGAAGGCGTGCCGACGCTGCCACTCGACGGCGCAACGACGATCCTCGACCTCTTCGTGTCGCAAGCGGGCCGCACGCCCGACGCGGTCGCCCTCGTCTGCGGGGCGCGGCGGCTCACCTTCGCGGCGATGTCTACGCAGGCGTTTCGGCTGGCGCGCCGGCTGATGGCGGAGGGCGTAGGACCGGGCGAGCCGGTGGCGGTCGCCCTGCCGCGCTCGGCCGATGCGGTTATTGTCCTCATGGCGGTGCTGGCCAGCGGCGGCGCCTACATGCCGCTCGACCTTGACCATCCGTCGGATCGCCTCGCCGCCATGTGCGCCGATGCCGGCCCCCGGCTGGCGCTGACCACGCAGGCGGCGGCACGCCATGTACCGGCCGGCGTCCGGGCGCTGTGCCTCGATGACCCGGCGTTTTCCGCCGCCGTCGCCGGCCTGTCCGGCATGGCCATCCGCGCCGACGAGCGCGCCCGGCCGATCCGCGCGGAAGACGTGGCGGCCCTCATCTTCACCTCGGGCTCCACCGGACGCCCCAAGGGGGTGATGAACACCCACGGCGCGCTCCTCAACCTTGTCTCCTCCCATTGGCGCGATATCTACGGCCCCGGCCTCGAAGCGTTCCGCGCCCGGCATCCGGGCCGCGCGCTGAGGGCTGCGCACACCCATTCCTTCGCCTTCGATTCCTCCTGGCTCCAGCTGTTCTGGATGATCCTGGGGCAGGAACTGCACGTCATCGACGAAGACCTGCGGCGCGATGCGCACGCCCTCGTTGCGCACATGCGCGATCGATCGATCGATGCGTTCGACCTGCCGCCCTCCTTCAGTGCGCAGATGCTGGGCTCAGGGCTGATGGAGGGGGGCGAGCATCATCCGACCGTGCTGCTGATCGGCGGCGAGGCGGCGTCGCCCAGCCTGTGGAGCGCCCTGCGGCGCCATCCCGCCCTTCACGCCCACAATCTCTATGGACCGACCGAATACACCGTGGACACGCTGCGCGCGGACGTCCACGAGACGCTGGCCCCCGTCGTGGGCCGGCCCATCGGCAACACGCGCGTCCGGGTCCTCGACCGGCGGCTCGACGCCGTTCCCACCGGTGCCGTGGGCGAACTCTACATCTCAGGCCCCGGCCTTGCCCGCGGCTATTGCGGCCGGCCCGGCATGACCGCCGAACGGTTCGTGGCCGATCCGGCCGCCGACGGCGGGGTCCTGTATCGCACGGGCGATCTGGTGCGATGGACGGCGGATGGCCAGATCGAGTTCCTCGGCCGCGCCGATCATCAGGTCAAGATCCGCGGCTACCGCGTCGAGCTGACGGAGGTCGAGAGCGCGCTCGCCGCGCTGCCGGGCGTCGAGACCGCGCTGGTGGTGGCCGAGCCCATCAACGAGAGCCACCGTCTCGTCGCCTATTGCACGCTGGAAGGCGTGGATGATCCCCGCGCGCGGGCCTGGCGCGCGCAGGACCTCCGCAGCTCGCTCAGGGATCGCCTGCCGGACTACATGGTGCCGGCCATCATCATGATCCTGGAGGCCTTCCCGCTCAATGTGAACGGGAAGGTGGACCGTGCCCGCCTCCCGTCGCCGTCCGCGGCCGTGGCCGTTGCGCCATCGACGCCCGAGGAAATGCGCGTGGCCCGGGCCATGGCGGCGGCCCTCAAATTGCCGGCGGTGGACGCCGAAAGCGACTTCTTCGCGCTGGGGGGCGACAGCATCAGCGCCATCGTGCTGTGCAATCTGCTGCGCGGCGAAGGGTTTTCCCTGCGCCCGCGCGATGTCTTCCTGTGCCGCGATCCCCGCCGCATGGCCCATGCCATGGCGGCCATCGCCCCCGCTGCCGCCTCGGCCACGCCTGCGCCGCAGCACCGGGTGGCCCCGATGGAGATGATGGCCCTCAAGGCCCGCTATGGCGCCATCTCCGAGGTGCTGCCGGTGCTGCCGACGCAGAAGGGCATGCTGTTCCACGCCCAGCTCGGCGGTCAGGCGGACAATTACAACGCCTTCACCCGCATCGAGCTGGAGGGTCCCCTCGACGTGGCGCGCCTCAGGCGGGCGTTCGATACCGTGATGCGCCGGCATCCCCAGCTTGGCGGGCTGTTCGACACGGCTGGCGAGGAGCCGCTGCTGGTGGTGCCGGAGCCTGGGCAGGGGGCGGGTGAGGGGCCCCTGTGGCCCTTCGCCGTTCATGACCTCGTGGCGCTGGAGCCCGGCGCGCGCGCCGCAGCCCTCGAACGGATCGAGGCCGGGGCAGGGGAGCGCAACCTCGTCGCGCCCGCCTTCCGGCGGCTCGTCCATGCCGACCTCGTGCGCCTTGCGCCCGAGCGCCATGTGCTCATCGTCCTTGTCCATCACCTGATGATCGATGGCTGGTCCACGCCGCTGCTGCTCCGTGACGTCGTCCGTGCCTATCGCGAGGACGCCCCGCTTGCAGCGCTGCCGGTCTCCTACGGGGAGGTGGTGCGAACCCTCGCGGCGCGGGACCTCTCGGAGAGCCGGTCGGTCTGGGCCGAGGCGCTCGCCGGCGTGGCGCCGTGCCGGTTGTTCGAGCAGGTGCCGCCCACCGGCACGGTGGAGGAAGCCGTCTTCACGCTGAGCCCCGAGCGGACAGAGGCGCTGCTCGGCGAGGCCCGGCGGCGCGGGGTCACGCTCAACATTCTGATGCAGGCGGTGTGGGGGGCGGTCGTCGGCGCCATGGCCGGGCGCGACGACGTGGTGTTCGGCACCCCCGTCTCCGGCCGCGCGGCGCAGGTGCCCGGGATCGAGGCGCAGGTGGGCCTGTTCCTCAACACGGTCCCCGTCCGCGTCCGTCTCGATGCCGGCGCGAGCCTGTGGGACCAGATGGAGGCCATGCAGTCCCGCCACGCCCGGCTGATGGAGCACGACGGGCTGGGGCTCGGCGAGATCCAGGAAGCCGCCGGCAGCGGCGCCCTGTTCGACACCCTTCTGGTGGTGGAGAACTATCCCGACAGCGACTATCTCGACCAGGACATGGCCGGCGTCAGGCTCGCCGACATCCGCAACCGCGGCTACAGCCATTATCCGCTCGCCTTGCTGGTGCTGCCCGGCGCCGCGCTGACCCTGCTGGTGGAGAACCGGGGGGCGCTGGCCGACGCCGGGGCTTTCGCCCGCCGCGTCGCCGGCCTCCTCGATGCCCTCGCCACCGCGCCCGGCCTGCCGCTCGCCGCGCTCCCCATGGCCTCCGCCGAGGACCTCTCCTTCATGGCGTCCATCAACGCCACGGAGCGGCCTTTGCCGGCGCTCACCCTGCGTGACCTCCTGGTGGCGCAGGCGGCGCGCACGCCGGAGGCGGTGGTGCTGGTGGACGAGGCCCATGCGCTCACCTTCAGCGAGGTGCGCCACCAGGTGCTGCACCTTGCGGGGGAACTGCGCGCGGCCGGGGTTCTCCCCGGCGACGTGGTGGCTGTGGCGCTGCCGCGCTCGGCGCGGCTCAGCCTCGCCCTGCTGGCGGTGATCGAGGCCGGCGCCGCCTTCCTGCCCCTCGACCTCGGCTATCCCGCCGAGCGGCTCGCCTACATGCTGGACGACGCCGCGCCCCGGCTCGTCGTCACCGACAGCGCCACGCGTCCGCTCTTGCCGGAGCATGTGCCGGCGCTCCTCTTCGATACCCTCGCCGACCCCGATGCCGAGGCCGGGGAATATGTGCCGATGGACGGCCTCACGCCCGATCATCCCGCCTATGTGCTCTACACCTCCGGCACCACCGGCCGGCCCAAGGCGGCGGTGATCTCCCATAGGGCCATCGTCAACCGCATCCTGTGGATGCAGCACGCCTATCCGCTCGATGGCAGCGACGTGGTGCTGCAGAAGACGCCGTGCGGCTTCGATGTCTCGGTGTGGGAATTCTTCTGGTCCTACATCGTCGGCGCCCGGCTGGTGATGGCGCCGCCGGAGGCGCACCGCGATCCCGATGCCCTCATCGGCCTCATCGCCGCGCACGGCGTAACGACCCTGCATTTCGTGCCGTCCATGCTCGTCCTCTTCCTCGATGCGGTGGGAGAGGCCGGACGGGGGGCCGAGTGCGGCAGCCTGCGCACGGTGTTCGCCAGCGGCGAGGCGCTGGGGAAGGGTCTCGCCCGCAGCTTCGCCGCCGCGCTTCCCGCCGCGCGGCTGCACAATCTCTACGGCCCCACCGAGGCCGCGGTGGATGTGACCTATGCGCCTGCCAGCGGGCCGCTCGCCGAGGGCGAGGGGGGCGTGCCCATCGGCCGGCCGGTGTGGAACACCGCGCTGCGCATCCTCGACCATCATCTGCGGCCGGTGCCGGTGGGGGGTGCGGGCGAGCTTTATCTCTGCGGCGTGCAGCTCGGCCACGGCTATCTCAGTCGCCCCGGACTTACCGCCGAGCGGTTCGTCGCCGATCCCTTCGCCGAGGGCGCGCGCATGTACCGCACCGGCGACGTGGCCCGCTGGCTGGCCAGTGGCGAGGTGGAGTATCTCGGCCGCACCGACCACCAGATCAAGATCCGAGGCCAGCGCGTGGAGCTGGGCGAGATCGAGGCGCAGATGGAGCGCATGCCGGGGGTGGCCCGCGCCGTCGCCCATGCGGCGAGCCTCGGCGGGGCGACGGCCACCACAGGCGCCGATACGCGCCAGATCGTCGGCTATCTGGTGCCCGCCCCCGGCGCCACCCTCGACCTTGATGCGGCGCGCGCGGCGCTCAAGGCTGTACTGCCGGCCCATATGGTGCCCGCCGCGCTGATGGTGCTCGATGCCGTGCCGCTCTCCCCCAACGGGAAGCTCGACCGCAAGGCCCTGCCCCTGCCCGACAGGCCCTGCGCGGGCGACGGCGGACGGCCGCCGGCGGCGGGGCTGGAAAGCCGGCTTGCCGCCATCTTCGCCGACCTTCTGGAACGCGAGACGATCGGCGCGGACGACGACTTCTTCGCCTTCGGCGGCCATTCCCTGCTGGCCATGCGGCTTGCGGCGCGCATCCGGCGCGAATTGAAGCGGCAGGTCTCGGTGGGGCAGATCGTGCTGATGCCCACCGTCGCCCGGCTCGCCGAGCATCTGGTTGCCGGCGAAATCGTGGACGGCATGGCGAAAAGCGGCTTCGACCTGGTGGTGCGGCTGCGCGAGGGGCGCGGCACGCCGCTGGTGTGCATCTATCCGGCCTCGGGCGTGTCCTGGCAGTACAGCGTGCTGTCGCGCTACCTGCGCCGCGACATGCCCATCGTCGGCCTCCAGTCGCCCCGGCCGCACGGCCCCATCGCCACCAGTGCCGACATGGACGAGGTGTGCGAGCGCCAGCTCGCCATTCTGCGGGAGGTGCAACCCAACGGCCCCTATTATCTCCTCGGCTACTCGCTGGGCGGAACCATCGCCTACGGCATGGCGGTGCGGCTGCGCCGGCAAGGCGAGGACGTGCGCTTCCTCGGCCTGCTCGACACCTATCCCGCCGAGGCCCACGACTGGAGCGATCCCGAGGGCGCGCAGGCCAATATCGGCGCCGAGCGCGAGCAGGAGAAGTTCATCAACGACGCCATGGCCGATGTGATGGACGACGACTTTCGCCGCGAGAAGGAGGAGATGTTCGGCCACATCTTCGAGAATTATCGCGATGCCGTGACCCTGCTCTCGCAGGCAAGGACCGACGACTACGACGGCCACGTCACCCTCTTCGTCGCGTGCAAGTCCATGCTGCCGGAGATCGACCCCGAAAGCGTGTGGACGCACCGCGTCGGCCGCCTCTCCATCCACCGCCTCGCCCACTGCTCGCACGAGGACATCGTTTCCCCGGCCTCGCTGGAAATCCTCGGTCCCCTGCTCAACGCACTGATCGAGGAGAGCGATGCGGGGGAACGCAGAGGCCTGCGCCTCGTCAGCCAGATGGCGGGTTAGCCCGCTTCTCCTTCAACCCCACGGAGGTCGGCCATGAATGCGCTGGCACGTCCAAAAACCGTCTCGTCCTTTGGTCCCGCGCCCCGGCCCTTCAGTCGTGCGGCCCCGCAGGGGGCGGAGCCCGCCTTTCCGCTGCCGGGCGCTGCGGGCAGCCTGTTCGCCTTCCAGTCGCGCGGACGGCTTCTGCACGGCATCGGCGCGGCCAAACCGGTGCCGCGCGGGGCGGTGGACACGCTGGCGGGGCGGCTCGACGCCTTTTTCCGCGAAGCCGGCCGCGAAGCCCTGCTGGCGGGGGCCCTCCCGTTCGACCGCGCCGCCGGGGACTGCCTTTGGCAGGCCGCCGAGGTGGTGCGATCCGGTGCGCCCGACGCGGCGGCACCTGCCGCGCAGCGGGCCGGATGGACCCTCGCGCCCGAGCCTTCGGTCGACGCCTACGCGGCCTCGGTGCAACACGCCCTCGACCTGATGGCCGCCGAAGCCGGACAGCCCGGCGGTCTGGAAAAGATCGTGCTCTCCCGCAGCCTCGTCGCCACCGCCGGCACGGAGATCGACCTGCCGGCCCTTTTCCGCCGGCTTGCCGCCGACCCGGCCGCCACCGCCTTCCTTGTCCCGCTCCCCGCGCAGGGGGGCGCGCCGCGCATGATGGCGGGCGCCACGCCGGAGCTGCTGGTGTCGAAGACCGGCGCGCGCATCTCCTCCCACCCGCTCGCCGGGTCCGCCCGCCGCAAGGCCGATCTCGCCGAGGATGCCGCTGCCGCTGCCGCCCTTGCCGCATCGGGCAAGGACCGGCGCGAGCATGGGCTCGTCGTGGAGTTCATCCTCGACACGCTGGCCCCGTTCTGCCGCCGCCTGTTCCGTCCGGAGGGAATGGCGCTCGCCAGCACGGCCAGCATGTGGCACCTCGGCACCCGTATCGAGGGCGAGCTGAGGGACCCAGACCATTCCGCCGCTTTGCTCGCCGCCACGCTGCACCCGACCCCCGCCGTGTGCGGCGTGCCGCGCGCGGCGGCCGCCCGTCGCATCCGCCCGCTCGAAGGCTATGACCGCGGTTTCTACGCCGGCGCCGTGGGCTGGTGCGACGGGCGCGGCGACGGCGCCTGGCATGTCACCATCCGCTGCGCCGAAATCTCGGGGGCGACGGCCCGGCTCTATGCCGGTGCCGGGATCGTGGCGGGGTCCGACCCCAAGGCCGAGACGGAGGAGACCGCCGCCAAGTTCGGCGCCCTGTTGAACGCCCTCGGCATTTCCCTCGCTGCCGGGGGCCGCTCGTGAGCGCCCCCCGGCAGACCTGGCCCGAGACCTTTGCCGCGCGCTACCGCGCCGCCGGATACTGGCGCGGCGAGACCTTTCCCGCCCTGCTGCGCCGACAGGCGGCGACACGGCCGGATGCGATCGCCATCGTCGACGGGGCGCGGCGCTGGACCTATGGCGAGCTCCACCGCCGCGCCGAGGCCCATGCGGCCGGCTTCCTCGCCCTCGGGCTCGCGCCCGGGGAGCGGGTGCTGGTGCAGCTCGGCAATGTGGCGGAGTTCTTTTCCGTTGTGTTCGGCCTGTTCCGCGCCGGACTGCTGCCGGTCTATGCGCTGGCAGCCCACCGGCTCGCAGAGGTGGCGCACCTCGCCCGCTGCTCGCAGGCGGCCGCCTATGTGGCGTGCGAGCACTATGCCGGCTTCGACTATCGCCCGCTCGCCCGCGCCCTCAGAGCCGAGGCCCCGGCGCTGCGCCATGTGGTGATGGTTGGGGGTGAATTGATCGCGGACGCTGATGGCTTCCTGCCGCTGGACGCCGTGACCGGCACCGGACCCTTGCCGGACGATCCCGATCCGGCATCGGTCGCCTTCCTGCAGATTTCCGGCGGCAGCACCGGCCTGCCGAAGCTCATTCCCCGCACCCATGACGACTACATCTACAGTTTTCGCGCCAGCAACGAGATCTGCGGCGTCACCGCCCGCACGGTCTATCTCGCCGCGCTGCCGGTGGCGCACAATTTCCCCATGAGCTCGCCGGGCCACATGGGCACGCTCCATGCGGGCGGCCGGGTGGTGCTTGCGCCGGCGCCGAGCCCGGAGGTGGCCTTTCCCCTCATCGCCCGCGAGAAGGTCACGCTCACCGGCCTCGTGCCGCCCCTCGCGCTCCTGTGGATGCAGGCGGCGACGACGACGGCGCACGATCTCTCCAGCCTCGAAGTGCTGCAGGTGGGCGGCGCCAAGTTCGCGCCCGAGGCCGCGCGGCGGGTGCGGTCCACCCTCGGTTGCGCACTTCAGCAGGTGTTCGGCATGGCCGAGGGGCTGGTGAACTACACCCGGCTCGACGACCCCGACGCGGTGGTGATCGAGACCCAGGGCCGCCCCATCAGCCCCGACGACGAGGTGCTGGTGGTGGACGACCTTGGCCATCCAGTGCCGGACGGCACGCCCGGGCATCTTTTGACGCGCGGCCCCTACACCATCCGCGCCTATCACGACGATCGCGCCGCCAATGCGCGGAGCTTCACGCCGGACGGCTTCTACCGCACCGGCGACATCGTGCGGCGCCTGCCGGGAGGCAATTTGGAAGTGCAGGGCCGGGCGGGCGATCACATCAACCGCGCGGGCGAGAAGATTTCGGCCGAGGAGGTGGAGGACCATCTCCTCGCCTATCCCGCCATCTTCGACGCCGCTGTGGTGGCCATGCCCGACCCGCTCCTAGGCGAGCGCAGCTGTGCCTTCGTCATCGCCAGGACGCCGGGGCTGAAGGCGTCGGAGGTGAAGGCCTTCATGCGCGGGCGGGACATCGCCCCGTTCAAGGTGCCGGACCAGGTGGTGCTGGTGGACGCCTTCGCCACCACCGCCGCCGGCAAGGTCAGCCGCAAGGAGCTGCGCGCCCGCCTGAGGGACATGCTCATCGCCCGCGAGAAGGAGACCGCCTGATGTCCGCCGCAACCGCCCGTGCCGCTGCCCCCGCCGCCCCGCGGCCCGGCCTTCCCGCCATCGCGCCCTATGCGCTGCCCACCCAGTCCGACCTGCCGAAGGCGCGCGCGCCCTGGGTCGCCGAGCGCCAACGGGCGGCGCTCCTGGTGCACGACATGCAGCGCTATTTCCTGCGTCCCTACGCCGCGGAGGCGAGCCCCCTCGCGCCGGTTGTGGCCAACATCGCCCGTCTGGTCGCGCACTGCCGCCATGTAGGTATCCCGATATTCTACACCGCGCAGGACGTGAAACAGGACCGGCGCGACCGGGGGCTCCAGGCCGATCTCTGGGGACCCGGCATGACTGACACTGCCGAACACCGCCCGATCGTGCCTGAACTGGCACCGAACGATACCGACATCGTGCTTGTCAAACACCGGTACAGTGCCTTCCAGCGGAGTAATCTTGAGCCGCTGATGCGCGCCCGCGGCCGGGACCAGCTCGTCATCTGCGGCGTCTACGCCCACATCGGCTGCCTGCTCACCGCCGCCGACGCCTTCATGCGCGACATCGAGCCCTTCTTCATCGCCGATGCGGTGGCCGACTTCTCTCGGGAAAAGCACGATTCCGCAATTGCTTACGTCGCGGACGTGTGTGGTGTGCCACTGCTCGCGCAGCAGGCCGTGGATGATCTGTGAGCTACCGCAGGAGGTGCTGATGCGTCCGTCCGGCCTTGAAGGCAGGCTCATCTTCGTCACCGGTGCCTCTGGCGGCATCGGCCGCGCCGTCGCCGAGGCCTTCCTTGCAGAAGGCGCGCGGGTTGTGGCTACAGACATTGATATTGCTCGACTTTCGCCCTCCGATCACCTGCACCCCATGGTGCTCGACGTCGCGGATCCGACTGCCACCGAAGCCCTGGTGGCAGAGGTGGAATCGCGGTTCGGGCCGATCCATGCCGGGATCAGCGTCGCCGGCATTCTGGCCACAGGACTGGTGACGGAGACCTCCGACTTCGACTGGCGCCGCGTCTTCGCCGTAAACGTGGACGGGGTGTTCCACCTCGGCCGGGCGCTGGGCCGGCGCATGGTCCCGCGCGGGGAAGGGGCGATCGTGGTGGTCAGTTCGAATGCCGCGGGTGTGCCGCGCCATGCCATGGCGGCCTACGCCGCCTCCAAGGCCGCCGCCACGATGTTCACCCGCTGCCTCGGGCTGGAACTGGCGCCGCATGGCATCCGCTGCAACATCGTCGCCCCCGGATCGACCCTGACGCCCATGCAGACGGGCATGTGGCCCGGTTCGGAGGGCGCCGCAGCCGTCATCGCCGGCTCGCCGGAAACCTTCAAGGCCGGGATTCCGCTCGGCAAGCTCGCGACGCCACAGGACGTGGCGGATGCTGTGGTGTTTCTCGCCTCCGATCGGGCCGGCCACATCACCATGGCCGACCTCTATGTGGATGGCGGGGCGACCCTGCGCGGCTGATGGCGCACGATCTCGGCTGACGCCTACCGACGCTTGAACTTGGGCGGCACGCCATAGACCTTCTTGAAGGCCACAGTGAAGTTGGAAGGGTCGGCATAGCCGGCCGAATAGGCGGCCTGGGCGATGGTGACGCCCTCGCGCTCCAGAGAGGCGCAGGCCTGCGCCAGCCGCTCGCGGCGAATGAACTCGAACACGGTCATCTGGAAGTGTTCCTTGAAGTGCCGTTGTACTGAGGAGACGCTGGCCCCCACTTCCGCCGCGATTTCCTCGATGGTCAGGCTCTTGTCGAGATTTTCCAGCACGTAGTCGCGCACCCGCTCGCTACGACGCCGGCTCACCAGCTGTGGCCGGGGCCGTTCCTCCTCGCAGCGTTCGGACATGGCCACGCAGGCGAGGCACATTATGTCGAGAGCCCGCGAGTTGCGGTAGAGCGCCCGCACTTCCCCTTCCATGGACGGCGGCGGCTGGAGGATCTGCTCTGCGAGCTGCCGGACGTGGACGCTGACGGGAAAACTCATATGGGCCAGATGCGTGGACAGGAAATCGTGCAGGGCGGAACTGCCGTTTCCGCGGGTCCGCATGAGCCAATCCATCCAGGGATGGGGGGCCGAGATCATGATCTTCCGTAAGGGAATATTGCTGTCGTTCTCGAATCGCAGGCGGGCAAATCGGGCCACATTGAGCAGGAAGACAACCGGACGCGCATCGTCGCCGCAGCCCGCGTCGATCCGGAATGGCGCGTCGTCGATGACGAAATGCTGGGCTCCCTGCAGGAGCACCATGACGACGAACTTGGGCCAAATCTCATAAACCGTTGTGTCGGGCGCGCAATTCGGCTCCCCGTCGACGGTTCCGACGAACAAATGCTGTGGGATATCCATTCTCAAAACCGCACTTTAGAATTCCTAAGATTCAAGACCTGCATTTCGGGCTGTCCGCATGCCGTTTCTGCGAAAATCTTTGCTGCTCGCGCAACGACCACTGACATCGACGCATGAAATACTAAATCTTATACATGGGGTGCTGCGTCAAGGTTTCTCACGCGAAGGGGCGCGCGTGACGTGTTTTCAGGGGCTTGGACCATGGTCTTTCATTGCCGATCCGCTTTCGGTTTTCGCTCGGCATTTCGCGCCGGACTCCTTGGGGCTGTCAGTCTGCTGGCGGTCAGTGCCGCTCAGGCGCAGGAGAGCGCCAACGTCGCGCTGGGAACGGTGAATGTCGACGCCCTTGATGAGCGCGGAGACGGCCCGGTGCAGGGCTATGTCGCCCGCCAGAGCCTGAGTGGCACCAAGACGGACACGCCCATCGCCGAGACGCCGCAATCCATCTCCGTGGTGCCGCGGCAGCAGATGGAGGACCAGCAGGTCGAATCCGTCGCCGAAGCGCTGCGCTACACGCCAGGCGTGTTCTCCGAATATCGCGGCGCCTCGAACGTGCGGGACGAGGTTATCGTCCGCGGCTTCGCCTATGTGCCTCGCTATCTCGACGGCATGCTGCTGGGCGGTGATGTCGACTATGCCAAGATCTACCCATATCTGCTCGAACGAGTGGAACTGCTCGCCGGTCCCTCGTCGGTGCTTTACGGGCAGGTCAATCCCGGCGGCATCATCAACATGGTCAGCAAGAAGCCGATCTTCGACCGCCCGCTGCGCGAGATCGAGCTGACCGTCGGCAACAACATGATGTTCCAGGGCTCGTTCGACTTCTCCGACCGCATCGTCGGTAGCGATACGCTCGCCTTCCGGATCGTCGGAACCGGCCTTTCCACCAACCTGCAGGAGAATTTTGCGAAGCAGCAGGGCATCGCCGTCGCCCCCTCGCTGACCTGGGCGCCGAGCCCCGACACGACCCTCACCATTCTTTCCGGCTTCGAGTACGAGCCCGACTTCGGATACCGTAACTTCCTCGATGCGGCCGGCACCGTGTGGCCCATCAAGGGCTATGGCTATGTGCCGCGCGACTTCTTCGTCTCCGATCCGAACTACGAGACCGCCGAGCGCACGCAGGCGTGGATCGGCTACGAGTTCGAGCACAAGGTGAGCGACGCGCTGACCCTGCGACAGAAGCTGCGCTATTATTGGGTGGATTATGACCAGTACACGCTGGTATGGGGGTGGACCAGCGCAGACCCGAAGACGGGGGCGAACACCGTGGTTCACCGCACGGCTTCCGGCGGCGGCGACACCTGGGGCACCTTCACTAACGACAACCAGGCCGAGTTCAAGCTTTCCACCGGCCCGGCGGAGCACACGATCCTTGCCGGTCTCGACTATCGCTTCCGCTCGCGCGAGTATAATTGGGGCTACAACTGGTCGGACGTTCCCACCATCAGCCTCACCAACCCGATCTACGGCTATAATTTCTCCAATCTGGTGCTAAGCCCCTATTCGGACCAGGATCTGTCCGCGAGCCAGCTCGGCGTATATCTCCAGGATCAGGTGAAAATCGGCGACCTGCACCTGATCGCCGGTATCCGCGAGGACTGGGCCGACACCTCCATCACCGAATATGTGAGCCCGAGCGCCCTCGGCTACAATGACAGCGCCTTCACCTATCGGGTTGGCGCGCTCTACACCTTCTCCAACGGCATCGCGCCCTATGCGAGCTATTCGACCTCGTTCGAGCCGGCAATCTATGCGCCGCCCTCCGGCGAGGCTCCGTTCAAGCCGACCACGGCGCAGCAGTTCGAGGTGGGTGTGAAGTATGCGCCGGAAGGCACCCGCACCCTGCTCACTGCGGCCTATTACGACATCTGGCAGCAGAACGTGGTGCAGAACATCTATGTCCCGACCTATGGCGCCTATGTCTATCAGCAGATCGGCGAGGTTCATAACCGCGGCTTCGAATTCTCCGCCCGGACCGAGGTGAACAAGAACCTCTCACTCATTGCCGCTTATTCCTATATCGACAGCACCATCACCGAGACCGGCGTGGCGAGCGAACTGGGCAAGACCCCCTCGCGCATCCCGCAGAACACGGCGTCCCTTTGGGCCACCTACGCCTTCGACAGCGGCACAATGCGCGGGCTGGAGGTGGGCGGAGGCGTGCGCTACATCGGCACCAGCTGGGGCAACAATGCCAATACCTTCGAGGTGCCCGCCTATACCCTGTTCGATGCCATGCTGAAGTATGACCTCGGCGTGCTCGACGCCCGGATGAAGGGGGCCCAGGTGCAGCTCAATGCCAAGAATATCGGCAACCTCACCTATGTGGCCTCCTGCGCCAATGCCTATTCGTGCTTCTACGGGGAGGGTCTCTCGGTGACCGGGAGCGTGAAATACAATTGGTGAGGCGCGCCGCATCATTCGGGGGCGGGTCGAAAGAACGGGGTGGGCCTCGCGCACGCCCCGTTCTTCCCTCCGCCCGCATCCTGTTCGCGCTGGCCATACTGGCGTTTGCGCCTGGGCCGCTGCGCGCGGCGGACACGGGGGCTGCGATGGATCGGCCTTTGGCACCCGGCGGTCTCGCTGATGGTGGGCGTGTCGACCTGGCGGAGTTGCCTGCCGGCGGCAGCATGATCCATGCGCTCGATGCCCGTCCGGGCGACTATGTTCGCGGCCTGTTGAAGGTCAAGGCGGGCCGCTTCGATCTCGACCTCGTCCTCGCCGACGGACGTCACCTCAGGCGGCTCGCCAGCGATGCCGAGGGGGTAGCAACCTTCCAGTTCATGGTGCCGCAGGCCGGTCTGCGGCTGGTGACGACGGCGCGCGCGGCGGGGACGGCATCGCTCGAGATCACGTTGCGTCTCGCACCCGGTGACCAGAAGGCGCCGGCCTCTTCGCTGATGAGCCCGAGGATGGCCGCACTCTCCGCAGAGATCACACAAGGTGGGACGACGGAGACCTTCTGGCGGGAGGCGTTTCAGCGCGGCACGCCGCTGGTGGAGCCCGCCGGGGACGGCGACGTCATCCTCACCTTCCTCGCGCGCGCCGCCCGCAATAACGTCCGTCTGGTCGGCGCTCCCTCCGGCGACCATGAATGGCTGCAGCGGCTTGGCGACAGCGATGTCTGGTTCAAGAGCTTTCGGGTTCCTCCCGACTCCCGCCTGTCCTACAAGCTGGCGCCGGACGTGCCGGACCTTCCGACCAACCGGAGGGAACGCCGCATGGCTCTCTTGGCCACGGCCGCAGCCGATCCGCTGAACCACGCGCCCTGGCCCGCCGACGCGCCGGACGCCTACAATCAGGATTCGACGCTGGAACTGCCCGGGGCTCCGCTCCAGCCCGGCCTGACGCAGAGGGATGTTCCATCCGGGACCCTTTCGGAGGTTCGGCTTGCCAGCCGGCGCCTCGGCAACACCCGCACGATCACGATCTACACCCCGCCGGGCTTTGATCCGAAGGACCCGCGCAACGTCTTGCTCATTGTCTTCGACGCCCGCGCCTATCTCACCAAGGTGCCGACCCCGACCATCCTCGACAATCTCATGGCCGAGGGTCGGCTTCCGCCCGTGGTTGCCATCTTCATCTCTGAAATCGATCCGCCGACACGCAGCCAGGAGCTACCGGGCAATGACGCCTTCGCCGATTTCGTGGCCGATGAGATGCTGCCGCTCGTCCAGGCCCGGACCGGGGGGGAGATCCCGGCCTCGCGCACCATCCTCGCGGGATCGAGCTATGGAGGACTTGCGGCCGCGACGGTCGCGCTCCGCCATCCGGACCGCTTCGGCAATGCCATCGCCTTGTCCGGGTCCTTCTGGTGGCATCCGGAGAGCGCGCCTAAGACCGCTCCGGAGCATGTGGCTATGCTGGTGGCGACAACGCCGGTTCGCGCCGTGCGTTTTCACCTGACCGCCGGCCTGTTCGAGGCAGCGCACGAGGATACGCCGGGCATTCTGGAGACATCGCGCCACCTGCGCGATGTGCTGCAGGCGAAGGGATATGACGTGAGTTACCGCGAATATGCCGGCGGGCACGACTATCTGGTCTGGCGCGGCGCCCTCGCCGATGCCCTGCTCGCGCTCGTGCCGCGCCTCTAACTCGAAGAAAAGGGAACGCGTCTATCGATAATAGGCCGCGAGGCGCATGCCTGCGATCTCGTGCACGGCGATGTCCATGTCGTAAACGGCGCGCAGCACCTCCGGCCGCATGACGGCCGCGGGTGCGTCCTGGAGGATCAGCCGCCCCTCCTTCATGGCGACGATCCGGTCCGCGTGGCACGACGCGAAATTGATGTCGTGGATCACCACCACCACCGTCTTGCCGAGATCGTCAGCCGCGCGTCGCAGCAGGCGCATGATCGCCGCGGCATGCTTCATGTCGAGATTGTTCAGCGGCTCGTCCAGCAGCAGGCAGGCGGGATCCTGCGCGAGCACCATGGCGATGAAGGCGCGTTGCCTCTGCCCGCCGGACAGTTCGTCGATGAGCCGGTCCTGCACTGAAGACAGGTCCACATAGGCGATGGCGTCGGAAACCCGCTCGGCGTCCTCGCGGGTGAGGCGGCCCCGGGAATAGGGGAAGCGGCCGAAGGCGACCAGCTCGGCCACAGTGAGGCGCGGGGTGATCTGGTTGTTCTGCTTCAGGATGGCGAGCCGGCGGGCCAGAACCGCGCCGGGCGTCGAGAAGACGTTCAGCCCGTCTACATGCACGGTCCCAGCATCGGGCGAGAGCAGGCGGGCCATGATGGAGAGGAGGGTGGATTTTCCGGCGCCGTTCGGCCCAATGAGGGCGGTGAGGCCGCCCTTCGGCAGGCTCAGGCTGACATCGTCGAGCACCCGCGTGGTGCCAAAGGATTTGGAGACGTTGGCGACCTTGATCATGCACGCGCCCCGCGCAGCAGAAGCAGGATGAAGACGATGCCGCCGCCGAACTCGATGACCACGCTCAGGGCTGCGTCATAGCCCAGCATGCGCTCCAAGACGGTCTGGCCACCGGCAAGGCAGGCGATGGCGATGAGGGCGGCTGCCGGCAGGGTGTAGCGGTGGCGGTCGGTGCCGAGGGCGATGTAAGCAAGGTTCGAGACCAGCAGCCCGAAGAACATCACTGGCCCGACCAGCGCTGTGGACACGGACACCAGCAGCGCCACCAGCACGATGAGAAGCATCACCGTGCGGCCGTGATCAACGCCCAGGCTGAGCGCCGCGTCGCGGCCCAGCGCGAGCACGTCGAGCACCGGCACGAGCCGCGCCACCACGACACAGGCGGCGAGAATGATCAGGGCGGCCACCGGCAGCAGGGTCGTGTCCACCATGTTGAAGCGGGTGAACATCATGGACTGGAGCACCGAGAACTCGTTCGGGTCCAGTATGCGCTGGAGGAGATTGGCGAGCCCGCGGCACAGTACCCCGAAGACGAGGCCGGACAATACCACCAGATGAAGTCCGCGCCGCCCGTCGAACAGCCAGCGGAACAGGGCGAGCGCCGTCGCGGTCAGCAGCGCGGCCTCCGCGAAAAAGCGAAGTCGGGGATCGAGCGCCGTCGCGGCGCCTCCACCGAGCGAGAACACCGCAAGCGTCTGCAGCGTCACGTACAGGGCGTCGAAGCCCATGACGGCAGGCGTGAGAATGCGGTTCTCCGTGAGGGTCTGGAACAGCACCGTGGACACCGCGACCGCGATACCCACCAGCACCAGCCCCGCCAGCTTTCCGCCGCGCAGGGTGAGAACGAAGCCCCAGTTTCCGCGTGCGCCCACGATCATGAAGCTCGCCATCGCCAGCAGCGCAACGAAGCCGAGGAGAAGGAGCACGTTGCGTGCCCGGGCGTGTCCTGCCTCAACCAAGGCGCAGCCGCCGCCTGAGGAGGAGATAGAGAAACAGCGCGCTGCCCGCGACGCCGGCCACCGTGCCCACCGGGATTTCATAGGGATAGCGCACCAGCCGCCCGACGATGTCGCAGGCGAGCAGGAAGACCGCTCCGGCCAGCGCGATCCAGGGCAGCGTCCGGCGAAGATTGTCGCCGAGCGCCAGGGCCACCAGATTGGCGACGATCAGGCCGAGGAAGGGGACGGCTCCGGCCGTGGCGATGCAGGCGGCGGTGGCGAGGGCGACGATGGAGAGGCCCATGGCGACGATGCGCCGGTAATCGAGGCCGAGATTGGTGGCGAAGGCATCGCCCAACCCGGCGGCGGTGAAGCGATCGGCTGTGGCATAGGCGATGCCCGCCAGCACAACCGTGAGCCAGAGCAGTTCGTAGCGCCCCCGCAGCACGCCGGAGAAATCGCCTGTCGTCCACGCCCCCAGTGCCTGCAGGAGATCATAGCGATAGGCGATGAAGACCGAGAGGGCGTCGATGACCCCGCCGAGCATCAGCCCCACCAGCGGCACCAGCACCGCGCCGCGGAAAGCCACGCGGGCGATGATCTTGAGAAAGAGCAATGTGGCGGCGAGGGCGAAGGCGGTCGCCACCCCCATCTTCGCGAGCGGCGGCCAGTCCGGCGCTGCGATGGTGGCGACGAGAAGGCCAAGCGTCGCCGCTTGCGCTGTTCCTGCCGTGGTCGGCTCCACGAAGCGGTTGCGGAACATCATCTGCATGAGCGCCGCGCAGACGCCCATGGCGAGGCCGGCGAACACCAGTGCCAGCGTGCGGGGGATACGGCTCGCTGCCAGCACCAGCAGACCGTGTCCCGCCTCTCCCGTGAGCAACACCATCGGTGTCGCGCCGACCCCTACGAGCACGCTTACCCCCGCCAGCGCCATGAGGCCGGCGAGCGCGCCGACGAATGGCGGCCAGAACACGCGCGCGGTGCCGGGAGATCCCTCGCGGGGCAGCATGTCTATTGGCCCTGCTTCGCCTCGAAGGCGGAAGCGAGTGTCTCGACAATAATCGGCAAAGCAGCGCCGCCATTGCCGACGATGTACCAACGGACCGGGTCCAAATAGAGGATGCGGCCGCTCCGCGCGGCGCGGGTGGCGGCGATGATCTCGTTGTCCATCACGGCGCGCGCTGCCGTGCCTGCATGGCCAGTCGCAGCATCGCGGTCGAGCACCAGAAGCCAGTCCGGATCCGTCTTGAGGATGTATTCGAAGGACACGACCTCGCCATGGGCGGATGCCGCGGCGCTCTTGGCGATGGGCCTCAGCCCCAGTTCGTCGTAGAGCCAGCCGAAGCGCGAGCCGGCGCCGAAGGCCGTGAGCTTGCCGCCGTTGACCATCACCAGCAGGACGGTACCGGCCTTGGAAGCCGTCGCCTTGACCCGTCGGATGGCCGCATCGAGCCGTGCCGTCAATGCGGCCGCCTCCGTCTGCTTGCCGTAGAGGCGGCCCAGGAGTTCAACCTGCGCCCGCGTGCCCGACACGAAGCGGTCCGCGGGCACGGTGAGGTCGATGGTCGGCGCGAGACGCGACAGGTCAGCATATTTCGCGGCGGAGCGCGGCCCTACGATGATGAGATCCGGCTCTGCCGCGTTCACGGCCTCGTAGTCGGGTTCGAACAGAGTGCCGACCTTCGCGTAGCGGCGGTCACGATACGTCGCAAGGTAGTCGGGAAGATTGGAGCCGGGCACGCCGACGACCGCAGCACCCAGCGCATCGAGCGTATCGAGGGCACCGATGTCGAAAACGACGGTCCTTTGCGGAGGTGCCTGGACTGTCGTCTTGCCGCGCGCGTGTTCCACGACGACTTCGGCCGCGCCGGCCGCGGGCGCCAGCAGCGGCGCGCCGAGGATCGTCAGCAAGAGCCACGCCCGCCGGGCGAGGCCGAGTGAAGTTAACGTGCGAACAAGAGCTGACATGGATACGCGCGCCGTTCCCGCAAATGTTTTTGACGATTGCTCAAAGATCATGATCTATTTGGAAGTATTAGCATTTCTTTTAGCGAAAGCACATCCGGGCGCACGCGACTTGTACCGCAGTCCTTTGCCGCGCCGGGCGTGAGGATCAGGCACCGGCGTCACCGTATGGATTTGGGCGGAACGCCGAAGGCGCGCTTGAAGGCGGTCGAAAAATTGGCGGAGGAGGTGTAGCCGGCAATGGTCGCGGCTTCGGTCACGGAGATGCCTTCCGCTACCAGCGTATCGCGCGCCCGCTCCAGCCGCCGCTTTCTGACGTATTCGAAAACGGTGCTACCGAAGACGCTGCGGAAGGCGCGTTGGAGGCTGGTCACGCTCATGCCGGCCTCCTGCGCCACCTGCTCCAGGCTGAGACCCTCCCCGAGCCGTGCTTCGAGATAATCCTGCACGAGCCACATGCGCTGCTTGAGCCTGGGCCGTGGGCGTTCTGGCTCGACCGCTCCGTCCCCGATCATGGAAAACGCCTCGAACAGCAATTCCATCGCCCGGCTCTCCAAATAGAGATCGCGCAGGAATGGAGCATAGGGCGGCGCCAGCAGAATCTGCTCGGCGATGCCCGCGAGCCGGGCGGAGGCGGTCCAACGCACGTTGGCGAGGTGGTCGCCGGTGATGCGGCGCATCTGGCCCTGCCGATCCATCCTGTCCGCCTCCGCGGCGGCAAGCCATTCGGCTGGAACGGTGATGTTCACCTTGCGCACGTGCAGTCCGCGGCGGCCCTTGCGGACGAAGAGGTCCGGCTGGGTGCGCACCAGCAGCGCCGCATCGCCGCCAGCCGCCCGGCCAAAGCGGAACGGCCGTCCGCCGAGCGACACGTCCGCATGACCTTCCAGGAACAGACTGAGCGTAATGCCCTCGGAATGCACAACCTGGCTTGTCAGGTCGTGCAGATCCCAGGTGTCGGTGGCGTGAACGACGACGCCGCTGCGCAGAGCGGTCATCACATAGCTGCCGCGCAGAACTGGCACGTTGGCTACGGACTGCGGCGCCGTTACGGAAAAGGCGGTGCCCGCGAGGCGCGACAAGGCGGCGATCTGGGCGCAGCTCACCAGTTGGTCCTCGCCCATCGGCGGGGCCACCGGCCGCCCCTGCAGGCGTCGATGCGGTGAAGGATCGCTCATGGTCCAAATGGGCGCGCCTCACCCGCGCCTGTCAACCGGTGCCAGAAAGGATTGACTTATTATCATTCCAATCAATGAGAATTCGTGCGCCTGAAGCTCTATCAGTTCCATTCTTTAGGTGAGCGCACAAAGGATTTACATCATCCCGCAAAGGACCCTACGGGCAATTTAGGCAAGACTCCCATCCCGCACGGTTTGTCTTGCTTATGGGTATCAGGCGGGGATTGTGATGCGTCGTTTTCGACTTTCGGACAAAGGTGCGGTTGCGCCCGAACTGCCTGCACGCCGCGCGGGAGCGGCGCTGATTTCCGGTGTGGTGGTCTCGGCGCTGGCGGCGGTTCCGGCACTTGCGCAGACGGTGGAGCCGGAAACCTTCATCGGCACGGTGTCGGTGGATGCTGAGAGCGGACAGGCGAGGGTCTATACCGAGGGCAAGGACACGTACACGGCCTCCGAGACTACCGTGGGCGTCGGCGCGCCGACGCCGGTGCGGGAAATCCCCCAGTCCATCTCCACAGTGACGCGCCAGCGCATCGACGACCAGAACTTCACCCAGCTGGAAGACGCCATGCGCCGCACCACCGGCATGGTGATCCTTGCCAACGACCAGGGCCGCTCCTCCATCTTCTCCCGCGGCTTTGAGATCGACACGCTGCTGGTGAACAACCTGCCGGCGCCGCTCTCGTCCATCCTCGGCACCCAGCCGGACCTGTTCATCTTCGATCGGCTCGACGTGCTGAAGGGGCCGGCCGGACTGTTCTACGGCAGCGCCGGCGGCGGCAACGGAGGGCCGGGCGGCGTTATCAACGGCACGCTGAAGCCAGCCCTCGACAAGTATTTCCTCAATTCCAACGTCAGCTACGGCTCTTGGGATTTCATGCGCGCCGAGGTAGACGCGGGCGGCAAGCTCAACGAGAAGGGCACGGTGCGCGCGCGCATCGGCGGAGCGTTCCAGGACCGCGACAGCTTCGTCGACTACAACCAGAACCAGGTCTGGGTCGGCTACGGCACGCTGGCGTTCGACATCACCGACGACACCACCCTCTCGCTCTATGCCTGGCACCAGGAGCGCGAGATGCTGCCCTTCAACGGCCTGCCGGCCATCAATCTCGGCAATGGCGAGGGCAAGCTCTTGAACGTGCCGCGCTCGACCTTCGTCGGTGGCCTGTGGAACCGCTTCGACAACGAGACCACGGACTATCTCGCCGAGCTGAAGCACGACCTTTCCAACGGCGGCGAAGCCAAGGCCTCGCTGCGCTATTCGGACCGCTACATCGACTACAAATACGCCTATGGCCGGTCCGCCGTGAGCACCAACCCGGCCACGCTCGGCAATTTCACCATGCAGTACACGGCGGCGAAGGTGTGGGAGACCTCCCTCTCCGGCGACGCCCATGTGGCAACCCCGGTCCAGGCCTTCGGCCAGGAGCACAACATCACCTTCGGCGCCGACTTCCGCAGCGTGGACCAGACCCAGCTCTCGCCCACCTCGACCACGCTGCCCGGCACCTACAACATCTATAGTTTCAATCCCTATGCGGTGCCCGAACCCGTCACCGTCTACAACCGGGAGAGCGTGACCGACCCGACCCAGTACGGCGTCTATGGCCAGGCCAAGATCAACCCCATCGAACAGGTCCATATCATCCTCGGCGGGCGGTTATCCTGGTACGACGCGACCTCAAACGTCACCACCGCAACCGGCGGCAGCCTCACGCGCACCACGAGTTCCGTGGATATCGACAACGAATTCCTGCCCTATGCGGGCTTCGTGGTGGATCTGACCACGGAGGTTTCCGCCTATGGCAGCTACACCACCACCTTCGTGCCCCAGACCGAGTTGAACGCCGCCGGCGACGTGCTGCCGCCACGCCAGGGCTACCAGTATGAGGCGGGGCTGAAAGGTTCCTTCTTCGATGGGGCGCTCAATGCTTCGGCGGCCATGTTCATCATCCGCGACAACAACCGGGCGCTCGCGACCGACGTGGCAAATGTCTACGTGGCCTCGGGCGAGGTGCAGGTCTCGGGCTGGGAGGCAGAAGTCAGCGGCAAGCTGGCGCCGGGCTGGGAGATCTATGCCGGCTATACCTACACCGAGACGGAATATCTCACCGCCACGCCGGCCCAGTTGAAGGCGGGCTTCAGCACCTATACGCCGAAGCACAACTACAATCTGTGGACCAAGTACGAGTTCCAGGACCCCACCCTGAAGGGCTGGCATGTGGCGGGGGGCGTCAAGATCCTGTCCAGCTTCTACACCAAGTCCGGCGGTGTGACCCTCACCGAGGACGGTTACACGGTGGTGGACGCGCAGATTGGCTATAAGTTCAACGACAATTGGAAAGCCACGCTCACCGCCACCAACATCTTCGATGAAGTCTACTACACCCGCGTCGGATCGACGGCCCTTTTCAATTTCTACGGCGAGCCGCGCGGCTACTGGCTGAAAGTGAGCGCGACCTACTGACCATGATGAAGACCCTCGCTCCCCTCGCGCTCGCCGCAGGCCTCGCATTGATGCCGGGTTTTTCCGTCGCGGCTGATCCAGTGGCGATCCCGGGCCTCGAGGAACGCACCCTCGTTTCCAAGGCCGGCCTGCCGTATCGCATCTTCATCGCGGTGCCGAAGGAGCCGCCGCCCGCTGCGGGCTATCCCGTGGCCTATGTGCTGGACGGCAATTCAGTCGCCGGCACCATCGCCGATATCGCCCGCACCCAGACCCGCGCCCAGGGCGGATTGATGGAGCCGGCCCTAATGGTTGCCATCGGCTATCCCGGCGAAGCGCCCATCAACATGACGCGGCGCGCGCTCGACCTCACCTCGGTGAAGGCGACGCCGCAGAAGGGTTCATGGACCTATCTCACGCCCGAAGGCACGGGGGGCGCGGACGCCTTCCTTGCTTTTATCCAGAACGAACTCAAGCCGGCCATCGCCGCGTCCTTTAGTGTCGATCCGGCGCGGCAAGCCCTGATCGGCCATTCCTTCGGTGGCCTATTCACGCTGCATGTGCTGTTCACGCGTCCGGCTGCCTTCTCCACCTATGTCGCCGCGAGCCCCTCCCTGTGGTGGGCGGACGGCGCGGTGCTCAAGGAGGCAGAAGGGCTCACGGGGCGGCTACCGAAGCCGCCCCGCCGTGTCCTCATCACCGTCGGCGCCTACGAGCAAGACCTGCACCCCGCCCTTCGCGGCCGGGAGGATTCCGAAACGGTGGCGCGCAAGCTCGCTGAGCGGCGGATGGTGGACAGCGCGCGCGATCTTGCCGCCGAACTTGCCGCCCTGCCTGGCGCACCGCTGGACGTGACCTTGAACGTTATTCCCGGCCAGACGCATGCGTCCGCTGCGCCTTACGCCCTCCTCATGGGCCTTGCCGCCTTTCTCGGCCCAGTGCCGGCAGGGGAGGGACGCCGTTGACGGCGGAAGGTCGCGCTGCGCGCTATCGCGGCATCCGGGTGCTGGAGGTGCTGCGCACGGAACAGGTCGCGCGGCGCATGCGTCGCATCGTGCTCGGCGGCGCGGAGATCGAGGGGTTCGGCGATGGCCCCAACATCAAGCTGCTCATCCCCCCGGCTGGCCTTTCCCCACCCAAATGGCCGCTGGCGGATCGCGAGGGTCGCCCCATCTGGCCGGCGGATGGGCAGCGCCCAGCCGTCCGGACCTTCTCGGCCCGCCGGTTCAATTCCGATGGGGGGGAGCTGACGGTCGATTTCGCCTGCCACGGGGGCGATGGACCGGCCGCGCAGTTTGCGCGCCGCGCCCGTCCCGGCGATCTGGTGGGCGTCGGCGGCCCCGGCGGACGGACCCTGCCCGATGCGGATTTTCATCTGCTCGTTGGCGATGAATGCGGATTGCCATCGATCGCGAGCATTCTCGAACGCCTGCCGGGCCGCGCACGAGGCACCTGCTTCATCGAGGTGGACGACGAGGAGGATTGCCTGCCGCTTGAGAAGCCCGTGGGGATGGAGGTTGCCTGGCTCATGCGGCGCGGCGCGGCGCCGGGAACCACGCGCCTGCTCGCCGATGCGGTCGTTGCGCTGGACGGGCCTTGCGGCGCCGGCTGTTCAGCCTGGATCGCAGCCGAATCCGCGTCGGTGCGGACCATTCGATCGCATCTCGTCCGGGACCGCGGAATGCCGCACGCCGCTCTGGTGGCGATCGGCTACTGGAAGCGAGGGCTCTGCGAAACGGCCTATGATGCCGCGCACCGCCACGATCGTGATTGTGATGAGGTCGCCCGCCCCTGAAACCATGCCCAAGCACTGATTGGCTCAGGACACGTTATATATGCCAGGATATATGCCAGGAGATGACGTCTGCGACGATGTGCGGGTGGAAAAATGGTATGCCCGCTTCGGGCGTTGCGGTTGGCGATGCTGCGCCAGTTCTTGAGTTTGGCGAACAGGCTCCACCTCATGCCGATGGCGGTAGAAGGCGCGGACATGAAGTTCCGCGCGACGTTACGATGCCGCGGATCGAAACAGCAAGTTGAGATGGTTGCAGGCCCCCGCAACCAAAACCTTGGTTTCAAGGTCTCAAAAGGGTCGCCGCAAGGCGGCCCTTTTGCGTTTTGGCTCTGAGGGTGGGAGCCGGGTAGGCACACGGCTACGCATCAATCCGGAGACGGCTCAGGACACCCCTTGCTCGCGTTCAAGGTCGCATCGTGCTACTTTGAGGCGAATAAATGCCCGATTTCGCTTGGCCTAAGCTGCTGACGAAAGGGGGGAAAAGGGATGAAGTGCCCGCCAATACCTCCGCACGAGAAAGATCGTCTCGCGGCGCTCGATAGCTATGTCCTTGCCGGCCAGGGGGCCGTCGCCGGCCTCACGCCATTGGTCGAGATGGCCCTGCGCATCTTCAACGTGCCGATGGCGGCCGTGAACATGATCGGCACCGACAGCGTGTTCTTCGTGGCGAGCGCCGGGTTCGGCGATGACGTGGACAAGCGCAGGGAAGTCTCCTTCTGCGCCCACACCATCCTTCAGGGCGCCACCATGGTCGTGCCGGACGCCACGCATGACGAGCGCTTCCACGACAATCCGCTGGTTTCCGGCGCCACCAACATCCGCTTCTATGCCGGCGCACCGCTGCTCTCGGCGGACGGCCACGCCATCGGCGTGCTCTGCATCCTCGATACGGTGCCCTATGACGGCTTTGGCGCCGAGGATCGTGTCCGCCTGAGCGATCTGGCCCACATGGTGATGGATCGGCTGGATATTCGCCGCATCGCCATGGCCGCGTCGGCGGGCCGAACGGCGGTGCCCAAGCGGGTGGTGGGGCCGGAGCATCTCGCGCACCTCGCCCAGATCGACGCCTTGACCGGTCTGCCCAATCGCCGCCAGTTCTACCGGGCTGTCGAGGCGGCGCTTCTCACCGGGCCGGGCCTGCGGACTGCTGATGGTGGACGTGGACGGCTTCAAGGACATCAACAACATCCTCGGCCCTGCCGCGGGCGACGATGTGTTGAGAGCGATCGGCCAGCTTCTGGTCGCCGAGGCATGGAGCGGTACCGCCGTCGCGCGCATAGGCGGAGACGAGTTCGCCATGTGGGTCTGCGGGCTGACGGCCGAGGCGGTCAAGCCCTTCGCCCGCCAGCTCCTCGCCAAGATATCCGAACTCGCCCCCATGGGGCATGAAGACATGCGGATCAGTGCAAGCTGCGGCATCGCACTGTTCCCTCATGACGCGCAGGAACCGGTGGAGCTGATCGGCGATGCCGACCTCGCGCTCCACGCGGCCAAGGCCGAGGCGACCGCGAACGTCGCGCTCTATTCTCCGGCGCTGCGCACCGATGCGCTGGACCGTCGCCTCTCCAGCATCGATCTCCATCGGGCAGTGGCGAACGGGGAGTTCGTGCTTTTCTATCAGCCGCAGGTGCGCCTGTCGGACGGGGTGCTGGTCGGCGCGGAAGCGCTCATCCGATGGCTGCATCCCAGCCGCGGCCTGCTGTCTCCGGCCGCCTTTCTGCCGGCGCTGGAGGGGAGCGCGCTGGCGCCCCAGGTCGGGCGTTGGGTCATCGAGGAGGGGTGCGCCCAGGCGGCCCGCTGGCGACGGCAGGGCGCCGCCGATTTCCGCATGGCCGTCAATCTCTTCGCCTCGCAGTTTCACACCGGCGATCTGCCCCGCGAGGTGGAGGAGTCGCTGGCGCGGCACGGGTTGCCGCCGGAGGCGCTGGAGCTCGAGATCACCGAGAATATCGTGCTCTCGGACCATTCCACTTCCATCGACGCGTTGACGCGGCTGCGGCAGATGGGTGTCCACATCGCCTTCGACGATTTCGGCACCGGCTATGCATCGCTCAGCCTGCTGACCCGGTTTCCGGTGAGCTGCATCAAGCTCGATCGCAACTTCGTTCAGGCCATGCTGCAGGCGCCGCGCGAGGCGGCGGTCATCGCCGCCATCCTGGAGATGGGGCGGGCTCTCGACATGGACGTGATCGCCGAGGGCATCGAGACCGAGGCCGAGCGTGCCTATCTCGCCGCGCGCCATTGTCCGGAAGGGCAGGGCTATCTGTTCGGCCGGCCGATGCCTGCGGAGGAGTTCGAGGCGCGCCTTGGCCAGGCGGCAGCCTTCGTGCCGCAGGGGGCGGCAGAACGGGACGCTGGCTCGCGGGCCTGCTGAGCGGGGCCTATCCCTCAGTGACCGCCGAAGCGCGCAGGCGGTGGCTGCGCACCTTGCTGCGGTTGCCGCAGGCGGCCATGGAGCACCAGCGACGGGTACCGTTGCGGGCGGTGTCGTAGAAAACAAGACTGCACTCGGGATTGGCGCAATGCCGGAGCCGCGCCGGCTCGTGGCGGGCGGCAAAATCGGCAAAATCTGCGGCGATGGCGGGGAGGGGCCCAGCGCTTTCGGGCGGGTGTTCCTCCACCACAAGCGCGCCGCCCCGCCACGCAAGGTGCGGCTGGGGTGCGCCCGCCGCCAGCAGGGCGTTGACCAAATCAAGGTCGGCCGGCTTGGGCTTGCTGCCGGTCCTGAGGCATTCGAACAGGCGGGTGAGCGCCTCACGCAATGCGAGGGCCTGCGGCCGCAATGCGGGAGCGGCGTCGGCATCGAGCCCCGCCGCCTTGACCCAGCGTTGCCAGCCATCCTCCGTGGCCAGAAAATCCCCCAGCGCAGCGGGGGCGGAATTGACGAGATCGATCCACAGGCGACTGCCGAGGAAGGGCATCCCGTCGCGGAAGTCGCTCTCCTGCGGTGTGTTCACACGATCCTCTTCTCTGTCAGCCGCCTGATCCTGCCCGCTGCCAGCGCTGCGTCGGCTAGCGTGTAACCGGAAAGATAGGCGATTACCGGGCGGGCACAAGCGCACACCGCCGACGTAACCATTTAAAATTATATTGACAGGTTATTCGCGACATGTAACCCCATAATTGGCATTAAGCAAGTTACGTGGAGACATCCCATGCATGCCGTCAACACCGTCGCGCGCCCCGGCGCCGGGACCGAGGTCGCCTATCACCGTGCCGCCATTCGGGGGCTCGACATTTTCTACCGGGAGGCCGGCCCGGCCGACGCGCCGGTGGTCGTGCTGCTGCACGGCTTTCCCTCCTCCTCGCACATGTTCCGCAATCTCATTCCCGCCCTCGCTGATCGCTACCGCGTGATTGCGCCCGACTATCCGGGCTTCGGCCAGTCCAGCGCGCCGGCGCCGGAGGCGTTCGCCTACAGCTTCGACACGCTCGCCGACGTGGTTGAGGCGCTGCTCGAAGGCCTCGGCATCCGCCGCTATGCGCTATACATGCAGGATTACGGCGGTCCGGTAGGCTTCCGGCTCGCGGCCCGGCATCCCGAGCGGGTGACGGGGCTCATCGTGCAGAATGCGGTGGCGAACCTCGAAGGCTTCCACGCCAATGCCGCCGCCGCCTTCGGCCCCTACTGGACCGACCGCAACGCGGAGACTGAGATCCCCGTCCGCGGCTTCCTCGCCGCCGAGACCACGCGCTTCCAGTACGAGCACGGCTCGTCCACCCGCGCCGACCGCCTCTCGCCCGACACCTGGACCCACGACCAGGCGCTGCTCGACCGCCCCGGCAACGACCGCATCCAGCTGGAACTGCTCTATCGCTACCAAGACAACGTGGGCGCCTATCCCGCCTTCCAGGCCTATCTGAAGGACCGCCAGCCCAACATCCTGGTGGTGTGGGGCGACAACGACCCCTTCTTCACCGCCGAGGGCCGCGACCTGTTCAAGGCACTGGTGCCCGCGACCGAGGTGCATGCCTACGACGCCGGCCATTTCGCTCTGGAAACCCACCTGCCGGAGATCTCCGGCGCCATCCGCGGCTTCCTCGCCCACGTCGCCTGACATCGTTCCCGACAGCGCCGCGCCGGACCATCCGGCGCGGCCGCCCTCCAATGGAGCCAGCCTCGTGCCCTTGACGCTTTCCCCAACTTCGGTGTCGGGACGGATTTCGCTCGCCGCGATGGCCGTCCTCGTCGCCCTGTCGCTGCCGACCCCCACCTCTGCTGCTTCGTCGCCCGCGCCCGCCGCCACGGCCACGGTGCCGACCGTGCTCTCGCCCACGGTGCATTACCGCTCGAAGAGCATCGCCGGCGTCGAGATCTTCTATCGCGAGGCGGGGCCGGTGGATGCGCCGGTGCTCCTACTGTTGCACGGCTTTCCCTCGTCCTCGCACATGTTCCGAAACCTCATCCCACTGCTCGCCGACCGCTACCACGTGATTGCACCGGACTATCCGGGCTTCGGCCACAGCGGCGTGCCGGACCGCGCGCAGTTCACCTATGGGTTCGCCGCCTTCGCCGATCTCGTGGACAACCTCATGGGCACCCTCGGGGCCGAGCGCTACGCGCTCTACGTGATGGATTACGGCGCGCCGGTGGGCTACCGGCTGGTCCTCAAGCGCCCCGAGCGGGTGACGGCGCTGGTGGTTCAGAACGGCAATGCCTATGAAGACGGTCTGAGCCCCTTCTGGTCGCCGCTCAAGGCCTATTGGGCGGACGGATCACAGGCCAACCGCGAGGCGCTGCGCGCGGGCCTGACCCCTGAGGCAACCCGCTCGCAATATGTGAACGGCGTTGCCGACGTCTCCCGCATCGATCCCGACACCTGGCTGGTGGATCAGGCCCTGCTCGACCGGCCCGGCGTGGACGAGATCATGCTCGATCTTTTCAAGGATTATGCCAGCAACATCGCCCTCTACCCGCAGTTCCACGCCTTCTTCCGGGAGAAAAAGCCGCCGACGCTCATCGTCTGGGGCGCCAATGACGAGATCTTCCCGGCCGCCGGGGCGCGGGCCTATCTCAGGGATCTGCCGAAGGCGGAGCTTCACCTCCTGAACAGCGGCCACTTCGCCCTGGAAGACAGGGGCGCCGAGATCGCCGTGCTGATGCGCGACTTCCTCGCCCGCTCGCTCCCCGCAACGTCGCCCGGCAAGCCCGCCGCACGTTGAGGGGAGTACGCCCCGGCCGCCGTCCGCTTTTTCCGCGCGGGCAGCGGCCGGGGCCGGGATCACCACTTGAGGAAACGCGGTCCCGTCAGCCAGCCGAAGCCGGTGACGATGGCGAGGCCGGCCGCGTACCAGATGCCCACATAGACCGGCGCATCATTCACGCAGAAGGACGCATAGGCGAGGGCGCCGATGCCGCCGGCCACAAGGCCGAGCATCGCCCCGCAATAGTGCAGGTCCGTCGGCGCCGTCTCGCGCAGCACCAGCGCGAGCACCACGAGCGGAATGACCGACAGGAGCGGGATGGCGAGCACGCAGACGAACCAGTCGTTGAACATGGTCGCCATGCCGCTGGTCGCGGGCGTGGCAACGATCTGCATCACCGCGGCGAACCACACCAGCGCCAGCGGCAAAAGGGCGAGGCGGAGCAGCTTGCCGCTCGCCCGGCCGGCCCGCGCCGCCCGGCGCAGCCCGTGCGCGGCGATGGCGACCATCGCGGCGAGGAAGCCGACCTTGAGCACGAAATCGAATGTGCCCATCGCCCGCAACAGGTCCGGCCGCACCCCCAGCGCGAAGATGCAGGCGAGAGCCGCAAGGCAGAGCGAGCCGGCCATGGCGAGCGTCAGCAGGCGATCCTGCCGGCCCGGGTCCACCGCCTCGACGCGGGTGGCGAGGAAATCGATGAGGTCGTCGGTGTTCATGGGCGTGCCTCCGACAAAAGGGCAGCGAGCTTTTTCATGCCGCGGTGGATTCCGATTTTCACCGCGGCATCGGTCATGCCGATGCGGGCTGCGGCCTCGGCGATGCTGAGGCCCTCGATTTTCACGTATTCGATGGGGAGCCGGAAATGCCGGGGTAGCGTATCCAGCGCCCGGTGCAGTTCCCGCGATGTATCCACCGCTTCATATCTGTCCACGTCGGCAAGATCGTCCATCTCGTCGATCTGCACGTTGCGCAGCGCCCGCGCGTTGAGGCGCAGGTGGTCGATGAGCTTGTAGCGGGCGATGCCGTAGGTCCAGGCGAGGACGGGCGAGGAGCCATCATAAGTATGGCGCTTGGTGTGCAGCACCAGAAGGGTGTCCTGCACCAGATCCTCCGCATCGTCCGTCCCGGCACCGCTGCGGCGCAGGCGGTTGCGGAAATAGCTGCGCAGTCGCACGGACACATGTTGCAGAAGCGCCCGGTGCGCCTCGGCATCGCCGGACTGGCTCGCGCGCATTAGCGCTTCCAGGTCGGGTTCTCGGCTCATGAAATTCCCCCTCATGAGCACGAATTCGCGGGGCGGTGCTGAAAGGTTACACGCGGCGCGATCACGAGGATGCGAGGGTGCCGGGACGTGCCGCGGAGACCTTGGTCCCGGCAGCGTTTCGGCACCGTTGCGCGGAGGATTTTCGTGATCTCAAAATCTGTTGAACAGGTCTTCCGATCTGGCTGTAACCTGAGAGGCTCGACTTGCGGAATATCCAGCATCAACGCTTCGATACTGGAGAAAATACATGCGTAAGTCGATCCTCTCCCTCGCCGTCCTCGCCTCTGCTCTGGCCCTCGGCACTGCCGCCTTCGCGGACGAGACCGAGACCGCCGTGAACCGCGAGAGCGTGCGCGTCGCCGCCGGCATCACCCACACCGATCCCGCGCCGCTCGGCTATGGTGCGGATACCGGGGTGCACCACGGCTTTGCCGGGGCGCAGAAGCCCGAGCACACCCTTTCCGATGCCGACCGCTCGCTGTTCAAGCTCGGTGATCGCGGCCTCGGCAACAGCTGATCGGGCCTCACAAAGGCCGGCCGCGGTGGTTCTCCATCGCGGCCGGCTTTTTGCGTCTGAAAGGGGCAGGGAAATCAGCGGGCGGCCGCGCTCGCCACATAGATCCGCCACCGCCCGTCCTCTTCCTCCGCCAGCCGATAGAGTGCGCTGGACGCGAAGGGATCGGCACTCCAGGCGCCATCCTGCGCGGTGACGACGATGGCGCCGCAACCGAAGGTCCGGCGCAAGGTCGCCACGTCCTCCGCCGTTCCGGTGCCGGCAAATACCCGCTCGAAGAGCATTGCCGCGTCCACGCGCTCGGATGCGGAGAGGGGCGCGAAGGCGAGCGCCATCTCCTGCCCACCGAAGCAGGAGCGGCGGCGCGACAGGAGCGCCCATGACAGGTTGATGGGCCAGGGCGTCAGCTTCTCCAGCCGCGCCGGATTGCTGGCGATCCGCACCTCCGGCCCAACCGCCCGCCGCACCGCCCGCCACAGCGCCGGATCACCGGCGAAGACACGGCCGTCCACGCTCGGTTCGCCCGTCATGTTGCGGTGGGCGAGGGCGAGGGTGTCCGGCAGTCCGAGGGCGACAAGAGCGAGGCCGGCAGCGAGAAGGACGGGGCCCTTCCGAGCGCGCAGTGTCTGCATGGCCCAGAGCAGCGCCATCGACAGCGCCTCCGCGAGAGCCGCGCCCGCGAAGGCCGCCAGCACCAGAACGGCGGGGAGCACGGCGCGCCAGCCCAGATCGTTGTTCTCCCCCGCCGTGCTTTGCAGGGTGGCGCTCACCGCCAGCGCCACGACGGCCAGCGCCGCCAGCGGGCGCGCGATCTGCCGGGCCGACCGACCGCCCATGCGCCTGGCGAACACCAGCGCGAGCCCCGCGACGCCTGCGAAGACAATGCCCGGAAACTCCACCGGCAGCAGCACCAGCCAGTAGGCGAGCGGATCGAGCACCGCGCGTGCCGCATCCGGCCATCCCGGCCCCAACACGGACAGCGGCGTGAGCTGGATTGGAGTTCCACCGCCCCGCGTTGCCGCCGCATGGATTTGCGCCATAAGCAGTGGCGCGACGAGCGCCAGCGCCACCAGCGCCGCGCCGGCCAGCACCGCGAGGAACCACAGGCGGCCCTTCGCCGGGCGCGAGAATGCCAGCGCCAGCGCCGCCACCGTCCCAGCCAGCGCGAAGGTGATGCCGCCAACCCACAGGGAGCTGCCGAAGGCTGCCGCCGCGGTGAGTCCGATAAGTCCCGCGAGCACCGCCCCTTGCCCGGCACCGGGCCCCGCGCGCAACCGCGCCATCAGCAGCACCGCGATTACGCAGGCCATGGCCGAGGCGACATGATGCGGGCTCCAGCTCGTCTGGTAGAGGAGCCCGGCGAGGCCCGATGCGGGTTCGAGCACGAGGTCCACCCGCGCCCCACCGAACATCGCCGCCGCCACCGGTCGAAGCGAGCCGGCCGACACGGCAAGCAGCGCGAGGAGCGGGGCGGATGCGCCGGGGCGCAGGCGGAAGGCGAGCCCGGCTACGAGCGCGAGCGCCGCGAAGCCGGTGAACCAGGTGGCGGCTGCATCCGCCGCCCAGCCGTGCGCGCCGGAAAGGAGGGCGAGTTCCGCCGCGCCGAAGTGCCAGAGATAATAATAGGCCACCGTCCCCGCCGTGCCGTCCGCCCCGAACACCGGGTTGGCGGGCGGGATGGATCCGTTCTGCGCGATCTCGTCGATGAGGATGATCTTGGCGTGGTCGTAGATGGGCGAGGCGAGGGCGATGGCGCCGTCCGGCATCACCTTCGGCAGCACGCCCAGCATCGGCACCATCGCGAGTAGGCCGGCGAAGGCGAGCGCGAGAAGAGGAAAACGCGCTCCGGCCGAGGTGCGCGGCAAAGCGAGCGCGCACAGGCTCACCAGCGCCGCCGATCCGATGACCACGGCGGGCGACAGGCCGAAGAGATAAGCTAGGGCGAGGGCGGCGGCGGTCTGTGTTGCCAAGCCGAGCGCGGGCGCGAGCGCCAACGCCGCCGTTCGGCCCTGGCCCAGTCCGCGCGCCAGAAACCAGCCCGGCGTGCCCCACAGGAGCAGCGCCAGCGGAATGCACGAGAGAAGGCTCGGCAGGGACACCATCAGCGGGCGGCGCCGGCCGTCACAGGCCGGCGAACCAGTTGAAGCCCTGCTTCTCCCAGAAGCCGAGGGGGTAGGTGTTGGTCACCTCGATGGCGCGGATCCATTTGGGATTCTTGAAGCCGAGCTTCACCGCCGTGCGCAGCCGCATGGGCGCGCCGAACGGGTCCGTGATGGGCTCGCCGGCATAGTGCGTGGCGAGGATGGTCTGCGGGTGGAGCGCCGAGGCCATGTCGATGCTCTCCATGTAGTCGTCATTGCCGTAGAAGGCGATGTATTTCGCCATGAGGTCCGCGCCCACGCGGGTGAGGAAATCCCTGAGGTTCGGGCCGGACCACTGACCGATATAGTCCCAGCCTTCCACGCAGATGTGGCGGATGATCACTTCCTGCTGCGGCAGGGCATTGATGCGGTCCAGCGTCCACGGCCGCTTGTCCTTGACGAGGCCGGAGAGTTCCAGCTGCCAGGTGGAGAGGTCCACCGGCTTCACTTCGTCGATCTCGTAATAGGCGTTGAAGCGGGGCGGCTTCACCACGAGGTCGCGGGAATAGGTGGGGGCGAGCCGCTTCGGGTCGAATAGGGCGGCCTGCACGCCGTCGTTGAAGTCGGAGACGGTTCGAAGAACCCCTTGAACCTCTTCGCGATTGGAGATGTCGCAGCCGGCGAGGAGCGACATTGCGCCCAGACTCAGCGAACCGCGCAGCAATTTGCGGCGGTCGATGCGCTCGAGGAGGGCACGGTTCTCGACCATGAGGCTCTGGTCGGGCCGCGCGACGGAAGCCCGGTTTGGCCGGAAGAAGGAGCGGAGGGACATTGGCGTGGCCTCAGGTCAGCGCGAGGGATCGGGCGCGGGCGCGCCATCGGCGGGGAGGGTGTCGTGGTCGGCGAGGCGCGGGCCACCGGTGAATATGGCGAGCAGCGTCTTCGGCACCAGCAGCGCCAGGGCCACGTGCACCACCATGAACAGCACGATGGCCGCCATGCCGAGGAAGTGGATTAGCCGCGCCGACTGGAAGCCGCCGAACATCGAGACGAGCCCGGAGAACTGCACCGGCTTCCAGATGGCGAGGCCGGAGGCCACCTGCACCACGATGATGGTGATGACACCCACATAGAGCAGCTTCTGCACCGCGTTGTAGTGGGTGAGATCCTGGTGCTTCAGCCGAAAGGTCAAGGCGGCGACGGCCTCTGCGATCACTTCCCGGGGGCGGATGGGGAAGAGCAGGCGGGCGAAGCGGCCGGTCGCGATGCCATAGGCGAGATAGGCGAGGCCGTTCAGCACCAGCACCCACATGCCGAAGAAGTGCCATTGCAAGGCGTGCTGGGCCCACACGCCGAGCACGATCGGCTGCGGGAAGTGCAGGAAACCGAAGATCACCTCGTCATTGTAGATCTTCCAGCCGCTGCCGATCATGACGATCATGGCGATGGCGTTGGTCCAGTGCATGATCCGCAAGGCAAGCGGATGCATGCGTCTTGATGTGTGTTCTTTCATGTGCATCGCTTTCGTTTCGGATCTTGCGTATTAATTTTTGTGTATTGTAATAAATATTGGCAGAAATTCGTATATGACGATGTGTGTCGTCAGATAAAAACTCATGGAGTCTTTGCATGAACCCCATTCGTCCTGTTCTTGCGCTCACCCTTGTTCTCGGCGCGGCCGGTATCGGCGCGCCGGCCTTCGCGGGCGGTGCGCCCCACGCCAACACACAGACCGCGCCGGGGGAGGACGACCTCACCCCCGCCGAGCGCATGGCGGAGCGCTTTCCCCAGAAGGTGCGGGTGGGCGATCTCGTGGGCCTGCCGCTGCTCGATTTCGATGACCGCACGCTGGGCTTCGTCACCGAGGTGGCGCGCACGCCCGAGGGCGGCATCGTGCTCGTGGTGCCGGTGGGCGGCTGGTTCGGCCATGGCGGCCGGCCGGTGCCGGTGCCCCTCGAGACGGTGGCGATCCTTGGCCGGCAGATCGCGCTTCTGGACATCCCGCGCGACGACCTGCCGAAGCTCGCCTCCTGGACGCCTGCTGCCGGCCAGAGTGTGCCGGCGGACGACATCATCCGCATCGCCATCACCCGGCGCTGACGGGCAAAGGGTGCGGTCATGGCCGCGCCCTTTGCGTTTCCGCCAGCAGGTTCGCCGCCTCGATGGACGGGATCAGCCGCCGGTTCAGCGCCAAATGCCGGCCGAAGGCGAGGGCGCGCCGCTCCAGCCGCGCGCGCAGGCCGATGTCCGTGATGGTCTCGAACTCGGCGATATGGGCAAGGCCCAGAATACGGCGGCTGATTTCCATGCCGGCGAAGCCCAGAGCATCCTGCCAGACGGAAGTCAGATAGGTCGCAAGCGCCACCTTCGCGCCGGCCTCGTCCCCCTGAGCCTCGAACAGGTCGGAGCCGCCGAGGATGCCGGTGCGCTCGTGCGCCCAGAGGCGGGAGAATTCCGCCTCGAAGGTCCGCCACAGGATGCCGGCAGTGGCCAGCAGGAATTCGCAATAGGCGCCCGCCGCCCGCGCATCGGCGCGGTGGCCCTCCTGCGCGAAGGCGGCCATCCAGAGGTTGGCGAGGCACACGCCCACATCGAAGCCCATGGGGCCGTAGAGGGCGAACTCGGCGTCGATCACCCGCGTGTCGGTGGGCGTCGCCATCACCGATCCGGTGTGCAGGTCGCCGTGCAGCAGGGTCTCGGCGCAGGTCGCAAAACGCGCCTTCATCTCCACAGCCGCGAGCTTCAGCGGGCGGTCGGCGCGGAAGGCGCTCGCGATGTCATCGAGCCCCGGCGTGTGCCGATTGAGGGGGGCGGCCTTGAACGGGTCGGAGAAGACCAGTTCCTCGGTGATGCCGGCAAGCTCCGCATTGCCCGCGAACAGGGCAAGGTCGGCCTTGCGCGCCGTCGTGGGCATGGACCAGTCCGAGCCCCGGAAGAGCGTGCGGGCGAGGTAGAGCCCGAGGTGGGTGCCGAGCAGCGGCAGTTCCTCCCCCGCCATGAAGGCGCGGCGGGCCACCTTGTGCGGGGTCAGGTGCTCAATGGCGAGCATCGCCTGGGCGAGGTCGAAGAAGAGGAGTTCCGGCGTCCGGCCGGGATCGCGCGCGCCGAGACGCGACAGCGCTTCATGCTCGAAGAAGGCGCGGTCGAGGGACATGGGCCAGCTCTCGCCCACCACGCGGGCATAGGGCAGCGCCTGCTTCACCACGACGGAGCCCTGCGGCCCCGCGACGATGAAGACGAGGTTGAGGTTGCCGTCCCCCACTTCCCTCACCTGCCAGGCCTCGGCCGGGCCGAGCCGGTCCAGAAGCTCCGGCCGTCCGCCGAGGCGGCGGGGCAGGCTTTCGGCGTCGAGGGCGAGATAGGCGGTGCGGTCGAGCATCGGGGCCGGCCTCTCAGCGGGGGTGAACGGTTTCGGCGCAGTGCGCCATCCAGGCGGTGGCGAAGCCGGCGGCGAGGGCGATGGAGCGGGAGGCGCCGTTGTGGTCGCCCTTCTCGAAGTCGCCATGTACCCGCCCGAGCTGGTTGGTGACGTGGGCGAGGCACAGCACCGGCTTTCCTTGCGCGTGGGCGAAGGCGTAGAGCGCGGCCGCCTCCATCTCCACCGCCAGCAGGCCCTCGGCCTTGCGACGGGCGATGGCCGCCTCGGTCTCGCGGAAGGGGGCGTCGGTGGTCCAGGTGGCGCCGGTTAGCACCGGTCCCACCGCCTCGCTGCAGGCGGCGCGGGCGATGGTGATCACCTCCGGGTTCGCCGGGGCGAAGGGCGCGGGCGGCAGATAGTGGTAGCTCGTGCCCTCGTCGCGCAGCGCCCGGTCGATGATGATGTGGTAGGAGGGCGGCGCGTGCTCGGCGATCTGCCCGGCGGAGGCCACCGAGATCAAAAGCTCGCAGCCGCAGACGAATGCCTGCTCCGCCACCAGCACGGAGAAGGACGCCCCCACCGCATAGCCGACGATGCCGAAGGAGAGGCCCTCCGCCTCCCAGGTCCACATGTCCGTGTGGTAGCAGGCCCAGTAGGGTGAGCGGACGGCGCCGAAATGCGCGCGCACATAGTCCACCATGTCACCGTCGGGATCGAGCAGCACCACGCGCGGCACCGGGCCGGCGTCGAGCCCTTTCTGGCGGCGCGCCTCGCGCATCATGTTCTCGGGCCGGAACACCGATGGCGCGCGATGGTCCGCCCGCTCGATCAGCGGCAGGAAACCGGAGGGCAGGAAGCCGGAAGGAACAGGCACGGCGCGCATGCGCGAGATGTCGTCGGCTTCGTCGAGGGGCTGCAGCAGCATGGCGATCACTCACATCTTGTTCGGCGCGACGGTGGGCGCGGCGCTCTGGGTCGCGACCCGCAGGAAGGTGGAGACGATGCGGGTGCCGGCGGTCAGGGTGGTGGAGAGGTTGCCGGCGACCTTGGAGACGCCGCCCCTGCGGCGGCGGTAGGCGACGGGAATCTCGACGATGGCGAGCCCCGCGCGGGCGGCGCGCATCTGCATCTCGATGTTCCAGCCGTAGGTGAGTTCGCGCATGCCGAGCCCGACCAGCGCCTCACGGCGGATGGCGCGGAAGGTGCACATGTCCGAATAGGCGACGCCGTAGAGCGCGCGGATGCCGAGGCCCGCCGCGCGCCCCGCCGCCACCTGATGCCAGGCCATGGCGCCGGGCTCGCGCACGCCGCGGGTGCGGGAGGCAATGGCGAAGTCGGCCTTGCCCTCGGCGAGCGGCCTGAGCAGCGCGGGAAGGAAAGCCGGATCATCCGCACCGTCCGCATCCATGAAGACGATGATGTCGGCGTCGCGGGCCTCGCACACGCCTTCAAGGCAGGCGCGGCCGAAGCCGCGGCCGGAGGCGAGCACGGTGGCCCCCGCCGCCGCCGCAATCTCCTGCGTGCCGTCGGTTGAGCCGCCATCGGCGACCACCACGAGATCAACGACGCCGGTGGGAATCTCCGCGAGCGTCGCGGCGATGGCCTCGGCCTCGTTCAGCGTCGGGATGACGAGGGCGACCCTCGGAGCGCCTGCGCGGGCCATCTACAGGCTCCAGCGCAGGCCGCAATTGGCACAGGCGGCAGGCGGCGTTTCGGAGAGGAGGCCGGCGCGGAACGCCTTGTAGGCATCGCCGTGCCAGATGTCGGAGAGGGACTGGGTCGTCGCGTCGCCCAGCGTGTAATTCTCGTAGCCGCGCTGGGAAAAGGGCGCGATGCAGCAGGGCAGGGCCCGTCCGTTGGCGGTGAAATACATCACCGTCCAGGGCCGCCGGCACATGGACCAGGGCGAGCCTTCCTCCGGCCGCTTCAGGCTCATGCCCGGCTCGGAGGCCGCGCCGGAGGCGGAGAAGACCATCCCCAGCTCCGCCGCCACCCGTGCCGCCTCGGCGATATAGGCGGCTTCATCGGTATTGATCTGCTCGTAGAGCGCCTGATCCGGGCGGGCGCGGCCGATGGCTTCCTGTTCGAAGAAGACGAGGCGCTGGAGATAGACTTCCCGCACCCCCAGCTCCGCCGCCACACGCACGAAGTCCGGCAGTTCGGAGATGGTCTCCTTGAGGCCCGTCAGCCAGGCCGAGACGCGGGGATTGGTGTGGCCCTCGCGCTCCTGAAGGTCGCGGAAGGCGCGCACGTTCTTCAGGATGCGATCGAAATAGTTCTTGCCGCGAATGGCGCGGTAGGAATGGGCGTTGGCGGCGTCGAGGGAGACGCGAAGCTCGTCGAGGCCGGCGGCGATCATGGCGCGGCCGTTCTTCTCGGTCAGCACCGTGCCGTTGGTGTTGAACAGCACATAGGTTCCGCGGTCCTTCAAATAGCGGACCATGCGGTCGAGGTCGGGCACCAGCATGGGCTCGCCGACGCCATGCAGTACGCAGCGATCGAGATCGGGGATCTGGTCCACGATGGAGGTGAATAGCTCCCAGCTCATGTCCGCCGGCGGCTCAAGCTCCTCATAGGTGCGCGGGCAGGTGGTGCAGAGCAGGTTGCAGCGGTTCGTGGTCTCCAGATAGAGGCAAACCGGCTTTCGGACCGGCACGCTGGTGCGGTCCGTTTCCGCCCGCTCGAAATAGCGGCGGGAGACGGCGGGCGCGCCGGGGGTGAGAGCGTTCATCGTCAAGATCCGTTGCTGGAAGGGGGAGGCGGCCGCGATCAGGACGCGCGGAGGCAGGGAGGATCGATGTCGGCGACGGGCAGGCCGAGCCGTTCGGCGAGGCGTCCCTGGGCAAGAAGGCGCCGGAGCAGGTCCGTGCTGTTGCGTGCCGCGCCGCGGGCGAGGGGGGCGGTCCCGAAGGGCACGCCGGCGATCAGTTCGCCATGGAGCAGGCGCAGCGCGTGCGCATCGTCCACGTCGTACCAGGGCGGCAGCACATGGACGGGAAGGTCGATCTCGGCGGCGCGCGCCAGCGTCTGCTCGAAGACGCGCTCGGTGCTCCAGTCGATGTCCGCAAACAGGTGCCAGTGCGGCGTCTTCAGGCCGAGCACGTAATAGCCACCGTCCGTGGACGGGCCGAGCACGGCGCGGTCGCCGGGCTGGGCGAGCACGTCGGCAAGTTCCGCGAGCAGGGCAGGGGGCAGCGTCGGGCTGTCAGCATTCAGCACCGCTGCCGCCGGATGTCCGAGGGCGAAGAGGTGGGCGAGGGTCATCGTGAGGCAGGCGCCGAAGCCGGGGGCCACCGCCTCCATCCGCCCGACGCCCGGCGGCAGCACGGCATCGAAGAAATGCGCGGCTCCTGCGGGCCCATAGGCGACATACGCAGAGACCGGCGCCATTCGACCGGCGGCGAGGATGTTGCCCACGATGTCCTGGATGAAGGCGGTGTTGAACGCCGCCGCCTCCGTGGGATCGAGCGGCGGGCAGAGCCGCGTCTTGGTGCGTCCGGGCGCCGACGCCTTCGCCATCACGGCGATGGCGCACAGGTCTCCAGACCCCGGGGCGCGTGTGCGCACGCCCTCGCGCAGGTCGATCATGGCTCGTCCCCGTTCTGGTTTTGCTTGTCTGTGAGTGAATTCGCGGCGGAAGCGGCCCCCGTTACGCCGTTCACGAACGAGTGAACGGAGGATTTGCTTCACACGCCTGCGGCGTCGTCCGCGCCGACCAGGCCGCGCAGGCGCGCGACCTCCATCTCCAGCGCGGCGATGCGCGCCTCACGCTCCTGCAAGGCGGCGGCGACGAGCGCGGCGTCGATCTTCTGCGGGATGTGCTGCGGGCAGTTGATGTCCCAGGCCGAGACCTTGAAAAGCAAGGCACGCTCGGGAATGGCGCCGTAGTCCTCCGGCATCAGGCGCGCCACGAGGTCCGCATCGCCCTCCACCACGGAGAGCTCGCCCCACACCTTGATGCGGCGGCGGTGGGTGTAGTCCATCAGGAAGAGGAAGGCCTTCGGGTTTTCCGAGACATTGCCGACCGTAATGTACTGCCGGTTGCCGCTGAAATCCGCCATGCCGAGGGTGCGCGCGTCCAGCACGCGGATGAAGCCCTTCGGCCCGCCGCGATGCTGCACATAGGGCTGGCCGGCCGCGTTCGCGGTGGCGAGGAAGGCGGTGTCGATCCCGCCGAGGAACTGCACGAAATCCGGCGTCAGCTCCGTGCGGAAACCGCCGCGCGCCTCGACGCGGGCATAGGCCTGGCGCGAGCCGCGCGCCTGCTGCGCCGCCTTCACCGCCGGCGTGAAGGCGACATCGCTGGAGGGCGTGATTGCAAGGGGTTCGGACATGGCAGCCTCCTTCGGAAAACACGAGGTGCCGGGTCCCCGGAGGGGCCCGGCTGTGAGGCTTCGGCTGGCACTCGCCTGCGCTCCGCCGTTTGAGGGGCGGTTCGTCCGGCGGAGCGCGTTCGGATGCCGGCCGCAGGCCTCAGGCGGCCCGCGGCGTGCCGGAGCGCACCACGGGAAAGTCGATCTCGGTGCCGGCGACATTGTTGAGGTAGTTGGTGAAGATGTTCACGGCGACATGCGCGACCACTTCCACCAGCGCGCCGTCATCGAGGCCGGCGGCGCGGGCGGCGGCAAGGTCCGCATCGCTCACCTGGCCACGCTTGGCGACCACTGCGCGGGCGAAGGCGAGGGCGCCTTCCGCCTTGCTGTCCGCCGCGCGACCGGCGCGGGCGAGGGTGATATCGGCGTCGGAGAGGCCGGCGCCCTTGCCGATAAGGCTGTGGGCGGAGAGGCAATAGTCGCAGCCGTTCACCTCGGCGACGGCGATGGCGAGGCTTTCGCGCGTCTTTGCCGGCAGTGCGCCAGAGCCCAGCGCGCCCGACAGGCCGATGAGGCCTTCCAGAGCGGCGGGCGCGTTGGCGGCGACCTTGAACAGGTTCGGCGTGGCGCCGAACTTCGCCTGGACGGCGGAGAGCAGGTCCTTCGCTTTGCCGGTGGTGGTGGCGGGGTCGAGGGCCGGGATGCGGCTGGAAGAGTGGTTCACGGGGGCGCCTTTCGCGTTTCGCTTCGGGCCGGCGTTTGTTCGCGGCTCGGTGAGGAATAGCTAGGGCTTCCCGCTCTTGTGCAGAATGGCTATAATCTGAAAGCTATTGTTTCACTTTATGAAATTGAGCGATGGACCGCATCGACGCCATGACCGCCTTCGTCGCCGCGCTGGACGAAGGGAGCCTTGCCGGCGCGGCGCGGCGGCTCGGGCGCTCGCCGGCGGCTATCACGCGCGCGGTGGCGCTGCTGGAGGAGCGGCTGGGCACGCGCCTCCTTAACCGCACCACGCGCGCGCTGCACCTCACCAAGGCGGGCGAGCGCTATCTCGCCGCCTGCCGCGCCATCCTCGCCGAGCTCGCCGAGGCGGATCAGCTCGCGGCGGGCGAGCGCACCGACCCGCGCGGCCTGCTCTCCTTGACTGCGCCCGTCACCTTCGGCCGGCTGCATGTGGCGCCGCTGGTGGAGGACCTCCTGGAGGCGAACCCGAAGCTGGAAGCGCGCCTGCTGCTGGTGGATCGTGTGGTGAGCCTGATCGACGAAGGCCACGACGCGGCGGTGCGCATCGGCCATCTGCCGGATTCCAGCCTCGTCGCGACACGGGTGGGGGAGGTGCGCCGAGTGGTCTGCGCCAGCCCCGCCTATCTCGCCGCCAATGGCGTGCCGCTCGTGCCGGCGGACCTCGCTAGCCACCGGATCGTCTCCTTCTCCCAGATCACCGACAATTCCATCTGGAGCTTCGCGCCCGGTCCCGGCGGCGGCTCGCGCAAGCAGGTGACGGTGCGCCCGCATTATGTGGTCAACGGCGCCGAGGCGGCCATCGATGCCGCCGTGCGCGGCCGCGGCATTACGCGGGTGCTCTCCTATCAGGTGGAGGAGGCGGTGGCCGCCGGGCGCCTCGCCTTGCTGCTGGAGGAGTATGAAGGCCCGCCCTTGCCGGTGGCCATCGTCTATCCCGAGGCGCGCCTGCCGGCCGCGAAGCTGCGGGCCTTCGTGACGTTCACCGTGCCCCGCCTGCGAAACCGGCTCGCCGCCTTGCCGGTGTCATCCGCCGCAAAAAATCTCTCCGGTCGGGAATAAACCGGCGCGCTCCCCGGTCTTGGCCCATGTGGGACGCCCTGAGACGACGCCCACGCCTCGGCCGGCGCCGCCCCATGCGGGCGCGCGGTCGCAGCGCCGGCAGCACCCGGCGCCATGCGGAGAGATCCATGAGTAGACACGAACGGCCGTCTTCCGAGACCGCTCCCCGGCCTGACGCCGACGGCATCGACCGGCGCGGCTTCCTTGAATGCATGACCTGGGCCGGAACCGGCATCCTGTGGTCCATGTCCGGCGGCGTCGCGAGCGGTGTCGGCCTCGGGCGCGCGCTTGCGGCCGAGCCGCCGAAGGCCCTGACCTTCCTGCAGATTTCCGACAGCCATGTGGGCTTCGACAAGGCCGCCAATCCGGACGCGCTCGGCACCCTGCGGGAGGCGGTGGCCCGTATCCGGACGCTGAAGGAGAAGCCCGCCTTCATGATCCACACCGGCGATATCAGCCACCTGTCCAAGGACAAGGAATTCGACGACGCCGACCAGATCATCAAGGAGGCCGGCATCCCCGTCTTCTACGTGCCGGGCGAGCACGACCTGCTCGACGATGGCCAGGGCAAGGCCTATCTCGACCGCTACGGCAAGGGCGCGAAGGGCGCCGGCTGGTACAGCTACGACCATGGCGGCGTGCATTTCATCGCGCTGGTGAACGTGGTGAACCTGAAGGCCGGCGGCCTCGGCAATCTCGGGGCCGAGCAGCTGGAATGGCTGGAGAACGACGTCGCCGGCCTGCCGTCCTCGACCCCCCTGGTGGTGTTCGCCCACATCCCGCTCTGGACCGTCTATCCCGAATGGGGCTGGGGCACAGCCGATGGGCTGGAAGCGCTGTCCTATCTGAAAAGGTTCGGCTCGGTGACGGTGCTCAACGGGCACATCCATCAGGTGATGCAGAAGGTGGAGGGCAACGTCTCTTTCCACACCGCACGGTCCACGGCCTTCCCGCAGCCCGCCCCTGGCACCGCGCCTTCGCCTGGGCCGCTGAAGCTGCCGGCGGGCGAGCTGAGGAAGAATCTCGGCATCGCGACGGTCAATTTCGTCCGCGGCTCCGAGCCGCTCGCCATCATCGACACGCCGCTCGAAGGCTGAGGCGTCGTTCGCCCGCCTCGTTACGGCCGGCTGCGGCCGGCGCCGTCCCACAAGGAGCTTTCCCGTGAATCCGCTCGGTCTTCTCATCCCGCCGCAGGCCGCGGCGCTCGCCCTCTGCCTCGCCCTCGGCGCTCTCGCGACGCCCGCCGCCGCCGAGGAAGTGACGGTCAGCATCGACAATTTTACCTTCACGCCGGCCGAAGTCACCGTGACGCCGGGCACCACTGTGACCTGGATCAACAATGACGATATTCCCCACACGGTGGTGGACAAGAAGCAGGCATTCCGGTCAAAGGCTCTCGATACGGAAGGCAAATTCTCCTTCACCTTCACGAATGCGGGAGATTACTCGTATTTCTGTTCCCTTCACCCGCATATGGTCGGAAAGGTCATCGTGAAAGCGGGCGGCTGATGCTCGGTCCGGGGCGGCTGCGGCCGCCTCCTCCATCCGGAACGGACATGGAATGATCTCGATTGCGCTCTTCCCGCAGGCATACGCGCGTTCTTGGCGGGTCCCCGCCGCGGGCGGCAGGCGCGGCGTCTTCGCCGCCGTCGCGGATGCGATGCGCGTGCTCTTCGCCGTGGCCGCGGCATCGCTGGAGGGCGCTGCTCGAACCGAGGAGGCGCGGCCCGGTCGGCGGCTGACCGCGACGGAGGCGGCGCACTTCCGCGCCAGCATGCTGCCCCATCTCGACGCCGCCTATACCCTTGCCCGCTATCTCACCCGCGATGCGGATGCCGCGCAGGATATCGTGCAGGACGCCTATCTGCGCGCTTATCGCGCCTTCGCCGATTTCAAGGGCGGCAGCGCGCGGGCATGGCTGCTCGCCATCGTGCGCAATTGCCATCTCACCTGGCGCGATCTGAGGCGTCGCGAGATGCAGCGCCGCGCGCCGGACGCGGTGGCCGCAGAAGACGGCGGCGACGCGGACGACGCGCTAGATCTGCTGGTGGACGGCGAGACGCCGGAAACCATCCTGCTGCGCCGTTCGCAGGCCGACCGGGTGCGAGGCACGCTCGAACTGTTGCCTGAGCCCCTGCGCGAGGTGCTGGTGCTGCGCGAGCTGGATGAACTCTCCTATCGCGAGATCGCCGAAGTTGCCGGCGTGCCGGTGGGCACGGTCATGTCGCGCCTGTCCCGCGCGCGGCGTCATTTCGCTGATCTGTGGGAGCGCGTTGCCGCCGGTCCGGAGGCGGTGCGATGAGCGAAGGTACGGATCGCACACCGGAGCCCTGCGCCGACTGGGACACGCGGCTCAATTCCTACCTCGACGGAGAACTCGACGCCGTTCACGTCCTGGAGGTGGAGCGGCATCTGGCATCCTGTCCGGGCTGCGCCGCGCACCTGCGGCGGCTGGAAAACACGCACATGCTTCTCGCCTCCGGGGAGGCACGCTGGCCGGTGCCGGAGGGGCTGCGCGAGAGCGTGGTCGCCGCCCTCGCGGCGGAGGCGGCCTATGCCGCGCCGGCGGCGGCCTGGAGCCCGGCGACGCTGTGGCGCCGCCTGTGGGGCGACGCGGGGCGCACCGTGATGCGCGAACGGTTCGCGCGGTGGAGCCTCGTGCCCTCCCTCGCGGTGCTCGCAGTGGCTCTCTTCATCGCCGTGCTGCCGCCGCGCGGGGGCGCCCTGGAGGACGAACTGGTTGCCGGCCATGTCCGATCCCTGCTCGCCGATCATCTCACCGACGTGGCGTCGTCCAAACAGCACACGGTGAAGCCGTGGTTCGGCGGCCGGATCGATTTCTCCCCGCCGGTGGTGGACCTCGCCGCACGCGGCTTTCCGCTCGTGGGCGGGCGCCTCGATTATGTGGGGGGACGGGTGGTCGCTGCGCTCGTCTATCGCCGCAATGGCCATGTCATCAACGTCTTCGTCTGGCCGGGCGCATCCGGCGCGCACACGGTGAAGGGCCGCGACGGCTACACGCTCATGGGCTGGAGCGAGGCGGGGCTGTCCTATTGGGCGGTGTCCGACCTCAATCCGGTGGAGCTGAAGGAGTTTCAGGAAGATTTCACCGAGGCACTGCCGAAGTAGCGCGGCTCACCCTCACGGATCGAGGGCTGCAAGAGCCGGCTTCACCACCCCTTCCAGCAGCTCACGACCGGGCTGCAGGCGCGCCAGCACCCGGAGGCCAAGGTGGACGCCGAGGAGCATGCGCGCCAGTTCCTGCGCGGTCTCCCGGTTCTGGATCGTGCCGTCCGTGCGGCCGGCCTCGATGCGGCGGGTGAGGAAGGCCTCCACCTCGCCGAGGGAGGCGAGCGCGGCGGCGCGCAGTTCGGGGTCGTGCGGCCCCATCTCCACCGCCGCGTTCACCACGAAACAGCCCTTCATCTCGGGGTCGTCCAAGGCGCGCTCCAGCGTCTCCCGGAAGAAGGAGGATATGGCGTCGCGCGGGGCTATGTCCGGTGCCTCCAGCCGGCGGATGCGTTCCGCCATGCTGTGGCTGGCGTAGCGCTCCAGCGCTTTCTCATAGAGCGTGCGCTTGTCGCCGAAGGCGTTGTAGAGGCTGGCGCCGGTCAGGCCCATGGAGGAGGCGAGATCGCGCACTGAGGTCGCCTCGTAGCCGCGGGTCCAGAAGCAGCGCAGCGCAGCGTCCAATACCTCGCCCTCGTCGAACGCCCTCGGCCGCGCCATGGTCCCCTGTCTTTCCCGCTTATTTCCGCCTCGACACCCGGCGCAGCGTAACCTGCGCCGGGGGAGGCGTCATCCGGCCTAGCGTGCGGTCTGGCCGAACAGGATCTTCTTGCCTTCCTCGGTCACCGTCGGTCGCTTGGTGAAGGGCTCGCCCTTCGCATAGGCCGCGATGGTCGCCGGGCGCGCCGCCACCGCCTCGAACCAGCGCTTCAGGTTCGGGAAGGTGTCGAGATCCTGCTGCTGGCGCTGATGCGGCACGATCCAGGGGTAGATGGCCATGTCGGCGATGGAATACTCCTCGCCCGCCACATTCGCGCTCTTGCCGAGGCGCGTGTTGAGCACGCCGTAGAGACGGTTCGTCTCCTTCACGTAGCGCTCCATGGCATAGGGGATGCGCTCCGGCGCGTACTGGACGAAATGGTGGTTCTGCCCGGCCATGGGACCCAGCCCGCCCACCTGCCAGAACAGCCATTCCAGCACGCTCTTGCGGCCGCGCACGTCGGTGGGAACGAAGCGGCCGGTCTTCTCCGCGAGATAGAGCAGGATGGCGCCGGATTCGAACACCGAGATGGCCGCGCCACCATCGGTGGGGGCATGGTCGACGATGGCCGGCATGCGGTTGTTGGGGGCGATGGCCAGAAAATCCGGTTTGAATTGATCGCCTGCGCTGATGTCGACTGGGATAATGGTGTAGTCGATGCCCGTTTCTTCGAGAAACATCGTGATCTTGTGACCGTTCGGGGTCGGCCAATAATGCAGGTCGATCATTCTGGATCATCCATGACATGTGATGCCGCTGCCGAGATCTGGCATGCAGCAGTATTTTGCGATTTGGACAGCTTGCGCAGGTGCCCGATGCGTGCATTCTATATCAGTCGTTCTAAAACGCAAACGTGCCCGCTTCGGCGGCTGCCAGCGAAGGGTGATCCCGTTGATCCGCTTCTATTTCCATCCCACGCCCAACCCGGCCAAGGTCGCGCTCTTCCTGGAAGAGACGGGCCTTCCCTACGAGGTCGTCCCGGTGGACACCGCCAAGGGCGAGCAGCACCTGCCGGCGTTCCGCGCCATCAATCCCAACGGCAAGGTGCCGGCCATCGTCGATACGGACGGGCCGGGCGGCGGCGAGGCGCGGGTGTTTGATTCCACCGCGATCCTAATTTATCTCGCGGAGAAGACCGGCCGTTTTGGCGGAGATCCCAAGGACCGGCCGGAGTTGCTCTCCTGGCTGCTGTTCCTCGCCAGCGGCCTCGGGCCGTTCTCCGGTCAGGCGGTGCATTTCCAGGACGCCGCGCCCGAGGGGCTCGGCTATGCCGTGAACCGTTACCGGCGCGAGGCGGAGCGGCACTATCAGGTGCTCGACGACCTGCTCGCCACCCGCCCCTACATCACAGGCAAGGACTACACCATCGCCGACATGTCGGCCTGGGGGTGGATCCTTCGTGCGGCGCGTGTGCTGAAGGGCGAGGACGATCCCCTGGCGCGCTTCCCGCACATCAAGCGCTGGTTCGCCGAGATCGACGCCCGCCCCGCCGCCGCCCGCGCCCGCGCGGTGGGCACCGATCATGCCTTCAAACCCATGGGCGATGGGGAATCCCGCAAGGCGCTCTTCCCCTCCAACTATCCGCCGGCAGCGGAGTGAAGGGGCAGGCAACGCCATGAAGATCAAGGGAAAGCGAATCCTCCTCACCGGCGGATCGAGCGGCATCGGCCGCGCCATCGCCACCGCTCTGGCGGTAGACGGCGCGCGCCTCGCGCTCACCGGCCGCCGGCCGGACGTGTTGGCGGAGGCGGTCGGCTCACTCAAGGCGTCCGGAGCCGAGGTCCACGGCATCTCCGGCGATGTGACCGATCCCGCGGACCGTGCCGCCATGCTAAACGGCGCGGTGGCGGCCCTGGGCGGCCTCGACATCCTCATCAACAATGCCGGCGGCGTGCGCGCCGGCCGGCTGGAGGAGACGAGCGAGGCCGACATCCGCGCCATGATCGAGGTGGACCTGATCGCGCCCATCCTCCTCACCCGCGCCGCGCTGCCGGCGCTGCGAGCGAGCGGGGAGGGACTGATCGTGGACATCACCTCCGCCATCGCGCTCATCGGCATGCCGTTCTACGCCACCTATGCGGCGGCGAAGGCTGGCCTCGCGCGCTTCGACGAGGCGCTCAGGCGGGAACTGGCGGGAGAAGGCGTGCGCGTCCTCACCGTCTATCCCGGCGCCACCGACACGCCGATGATGCGCAGCAGCCGGGCCGGTCCGGGGGGCGGCTTCAGCCGCGAGCCGGCCGAGGCGGTGGCTGAAGCGGTCGTGGCTGGCATCGCGGCCGATGCCTTCGAGGTGGTGCGCGGCGGGGAGGCGCGGGCGCAGATGATCGCCCTCAACCGCACCGACCCGCTCGCCCTAGATGCCCGCTTCGCCACCCTGAAGGATGCCCTCGGCGAAGCCGTGCGCGACCACGCCGCCCTCTAGGCGCTCACGCCTCCACGCCGATGCCACGTCGCTCTGCCGGTCGATCCCCGACAGGGCGGCGGTGGTGCCGACCCGCTCCGGTTATCAGCGCATTGAGGTCGTCCACCGTCCGACATCAGCGACATTTATTCCGGCATCCTGTTGGTGCTCCAGCGACAAAGAGCGACCGCGCTTCCACCACATGCCGGGACCAAAGAGAACATATTGCGAACTGAGAACAAAAAGGGTACAAACACAGCGTTCTTAATTCCCCTTGCACCCGCACCGGAGCGCGGCGATGACTCAGGCGACACTCCGACTCGTCGAAGGTTCTTCCATGGACAAGACCAAGGCGCTGGATGCCGCGCTCTCGCAGATCGAGCGGCATTTCGGCAAGGGCTCCATCATGCGGCTCGGCAAGGGCGGGAAAGCCCTTGAGATCGAGAGCATTCCCACCGGTTCGCTGGGGCTCGACATCGCACTGGGCATCGGCGGCCTGCCCAAGGGACGCGTCGTGGAGATCTACGGGCCCGAATCCTCGGGCAAGACCACGCTCGCGCTTCACACGATCGCCGAATCGCAGAAGCGCGGGGGCACCTGCGCCTTCATCGACGCCGAGCACGCGCTGGACCCGATCTATGCCCGCAAGCTGGGCGTGAACCTTGACGACCTGCTTATCTCCCAGCCCGACGCCGGCGAGCAGGCGCTGGAGATCGCCGACACGCTGGTGCGCTCTGGCGCGGTCGACGTGCTGGTGGTCGATTCGGTGGCGGCCCTCACCCCCCGGGCCGAACTCGACGGCGAGATGGGCGACAACCAGCCGGGCCTTCAGGCCCGCCTCATGAGCCAGGCGCTGCGCAAGCTCACGGCCTCCATCTCCAAGTCCAACACCATGGTCATCTTCATCAACCAGATCCGGATGAAGATTGGCGTGATGTATGGCTCGCCGGAGACCACCACAGGTGGCAACGCGCTGAAGTTCTATGCCTCGATCCGCCTCGACATCCGCCGCATCGGCGCCATCAAGGAACGCGACGAGGTGGTGGGCAACCAGACCCGCGTGAAGGTGGTGAAGAACAAGCTGGCGCCGCCGTTCAAGCAGGTCGAGTTCGACATCATGTATGGCGAGGGTGTCTCCAAGACGGGCGAGTTGCTCGATCTCGGCGTCAAGGCCGGCGTGGTGGAGAAGTCCGGAGCCTGGTTCTCCCACGACAGCCAGCGCCTGGGGCAGGGTCGCGAGAACGCCAAGACCTTCCTGAAGCAGAACCAGGAGATCGCCGGGCGTATCGAGGCCGCTATCCGCCAGAATGCCGGCCTCATCGCCGAGAAGATCCTCGCCGGCGATCCGGAGGAGGACGCCGAGGGGTCCGCCGCCGACGCCTGATGCGCCGGGCGCGGACGTCGCCTTGACGGATTTCGGTGCGGGCGGGGGCCGGATGGTCTCCGCCCGTTTCGTCTTGCGCCCTCGCGTTTCTGGACAAGCGGCGGGCCCATCGTTAAACGAACCCGGTTCCGCCGGCCGCATCGGTCGAGGGAACCGCGCGACACCCGAGGGATGGCCCCAAGCTCGGCCCGAGGCGCTGGCGCGCGCAGCGATCACCAGAGCCGGCCGCCGCAAGGCCCGGCCTCCGAGGGACAGTGCCGGCACATGAGCGGCGTCAACGAGATCCGGTCGAGCTTCATCGACTACTTCGTCAAGGAGGGCCACGAGGCCGTCGCCTCGTCGCCCCTCGTGCCGCATAACGACCCCACGCTCATGTTCACCAATGCGGGCATGGTGCAGTTCAAAAACGTCTTCACCGGCGTCGAGAAGCGGCCCTATTCGCGGGCTGCGACGTCGCAGAAGTGCGTCAGGGCCGGCGGCAAGCACAACGACCTCGACAATGTGGGCTACACCGCGCGGCACCACACCTTCTTCGAGATGCTCGGCAATTTCTCGTTCGGCGACTATTTCAAGGATCGCGCGATCGAGCTCGCCTGGAACCTCGTTACCCGCACCTTCGATTTGCCGAAGGACCGCCTGCTCGTCACCGTCTACAGCGAGGACGAGGAAGCCTACGGCCTGTGGAAGAAGATCGCCGGCCTGTCCGACGAGCGCATCATCCGCATCGCGTCTTCGGACAATTTCTGGTCCATGGGCGACACCGGCCCCTGCGGCCCCTGCTCGGAAATCTTCTTCGACCACGGCCCGCACATCTTCGGTGGCCCGCCCGGCTCGGCGGACCAGGACGGCGACCGCTTCATCGAGATCTGGAATCTCGTGTTCATGCAGTACGAGCAGCTGCCGGGCGGCGAGCGCGTCGGCCTACCGCGGCCGTCCATCGACACCGGCATGGGCCTCGAGCGCATCTCGGCCGTGCTGCAGGGCACGCACGACAATTACGAGACCGATCTCATGCGTGCCCTCATCGCCGAGGTCGCGGAATTCACGGGCGTCGATCCCGAAGGGCCACAGAAGGCCAGCCACCGGGTGATCGCCGATCACCTGCGCGCGTCGGTCTTCCTCACCGCCGACGGCGTACTGCCCTCCAACGAGGGGCGCGGCTATGTCCTGCGCCGCATCATGCGCCGCGCCATGCGCCACGCGCAGCTGCTCGGCGCCAAGGACCCACTGATGCACCGCCTCGTGCCTATCCTGGTGCGCGAGATGGGCCGGGCCTATCCCGAGATCGTGCGCGCCGAGCCGCTGGCCGAAGAGACGCTGCTGCTCGAGGAGACGCGCTTCCGCCGCACGCTGGAGCGCGGCCTCTCCATCCTCGAGGAAGAGAGCCAGGGCCTCGTCGCCGGCGCGAGCTTCCCGGGCGAGGTGGCGTTCAAGCTCTACGACACCTACGGCTTCCCGCTCGATCTGACCCAGGACGCCCTGCGCGCCCGCGGCATCAGCGTCGACACCGACGCGTTCGACGCCGCCATGGCCCGCCAGAAGGCGGAAGCCCGTGCCAACTGGGCCGGCTCCGGCGAGGCGGCGACCGATACGCTGTGGTTCTCTGTTCGCGACAAGGTGGGCGCCACCGACTTCCTCGGCTACGATACCGAGAAGGCCGAAGGCGTGGTCACCGCCCTCGTGCGCGACGGCGCTGAGGTCGCGGCCCTCAATGTCGGCGAGACCGGCCTCGTGGTGCTCAACCAGACCCCCTTCTATGCCGAATCCGGCGGCCAGGTGGGCGACACCGGCCGCATGACCGGCGAGGGCGGCATCGTCGTGGAGGTCCGGGCCACCCAGAAGAAGCTGGGCGACCTGTTCCTGCACGATGTTAAGGTCGAGAGCGGCACGCTCAAGCCGGGCACCGCTCTCGTGCTGGAGGTCAATCACGACCGCCGCGCCGCCGTGCGTGCCAACCATTCCGCCACCCATCTCCTGCACGAGGCGCTCCGCCGGGTGCTCGGCGAGCATGTGGCGCAGAAGGGATCGCTGGTCGCTCCCGATCGCCTGCGCTTCGATTTCTCCCACCCCAAGCCCCTCAGCGAGGCCGAGGTGGCGGAAGTTGAGGAGATCGCCAACCGCTTCGTGCTGCGCAACGAGCCGGTGGAGACCCGCATCCTCGCGGTGGACGACGCCATCAAGTCCGGCGCCCGCGCGCTGTTCGGCGAGAAGTATGGCGATGAGGTGCGTGTCGTCTCCATGGGCACCGACGACGGCAACGGCGCGCCCTATTCGGTGGAGCTGTGCGGCGGCACCCATGTGAAGCGCACCGGCGACATCGGCCTCATCTCGGTGGTCTCCGAGGGCGCAGTGGCGTCCGGCGTCCGCCGCATCGAGGCGCTCACCGCCCGCTCGGCCCGCAAGCACCTCAACGGCGCCAACGCCGCGCTCATCGCCACCGCCTCCGCGCTCAAGGCGCCGGTGGCGGAGGTCGAGGCGCGTGTCGCTGCGCTGGTGGAGGAGCGGCGCAAGCTGGAGCGCGAGCTGGCCGAGACCCGCAAGAAGCTCGCCATGGGTGGCAACCAGGGCGCGGCCGACGCCGTGCGCACGGTCGGCGACATCAAGCTTCTGGCGCGGCAGGTGGAAGGCATCGAGATCAAGGATCTCAAGGGCCTCGTGGACGAGGGCAAGAAGCAGATCGGCTCGGGCGTGGTGGCCATCGTCGGCGTCACGTCCGACGGCAAGGCTGGTATCGTGGTGGGCGTCACCGCCGACCTCACCGCCCGCGTCGATGCCGTCGCGCTGGTGCGGCGGGGCGCCGAGGCGCTCGGCGGCAAGGGCGGCGGTGGCCGGCCTGACATGGCCCAGGCCGGCGGACCCGACGGCGACAAGGCGGACGCGGCCCTCTCCGCCATCGAGGCGGCCCTCGCGGGCTGAACGGCCGGGCGGTTCGCCGCCCCGCCGTAACTGCGGCATCGGAGGACATGACTGTCGCTGGGCCGGGCCGGGTCCGGCAAGGGCTGGGTTCGGAGACCATTCTCTGACGTATTGGGGGGTGATTTGATCCAGGCCCCTTGCGCAGCGTCAGTTATTCTTGCCACACAGGGAAGGGGCGCGGGCGAACGGTAGCGGAGTGGCGGGGCATTGAACGACAGCTTCCTCAAGGATGCGTTCGTCTATCTCCTCGCCGCCGGGGTGCTGGTGCCGCTCTTCCACCGCGCCCGGATCGGCGCCGTGGTGGGCTTCATCGCCGTGGGTGCGCTCGTCGGCCCGCACGGGCTCGGCCGCCTCGCCGAAACGCTGCCGCTGGTGCGCTTCGTCACCATTTCCAGTCCCGAACGGGCGGCGCCGTTCGGCGAACTCGGCATCGTCTTCCTGCTGTTTCTGCTGGGGCTTGAATTCTCCACCGCGCGCCTGTGGGCGCTGCGGCGCGAGGTGTTCGGCGTCGGCTGCCTGCAGGTCGTGTTCTGCGGTGTCCCGCTGGCGCTGGGTGCGGTGCTTGTCGGATACCCGCCGGCCGTGGCGCTGGTGCTGGGCTCGGCGCTCGCACTTTCGTCTACGGCGGTCGTGAGCCAGCTGCTCATCGACCAGCACCGCGCCCTTGCTCCGCTCGGCCAGCTCGTCATCGCGGTCCTGCTGTTTCAGGACCTGATGGTGGTGCCCATCCTGCTGGCGGCGGAGCTTCTCACCGGCAGTGCGCCGGATGTGCTGACGCTGGCTGCCCTCGCGCTCGCCAAGGCGGTGGGCGCCGTGGCGCTGATCCTCGTGGCGGGCCGCTTCGTGCTGGCGCCGCTCGTGGCCGCGGCGGCCTCCACGCGGTCGCGCGATCTCATCATGGCGATCACGCTGGTGGTGGTGGTGGGCTCGGCCGCGATCACCCACCGGGCGGGCCTGTCCAGCGCGCTCGGCGCCTTCCTCGCCGGGATGCTGCTGTCGGAGACGGCCTACCGCCACCAGATCGAGGTGGATCTGGAGCCGTTCAAGGGCCTGCTCATCGGCGTGTTCTTCGTCACCGTGGGCATGAGCGTCGATTTCGCCGTGGTGCTGCCCCGGCTCGGCTGGGTGCTGGGCGGCGTGGCCTGCATCCTCGCCGTGAAGATCGTCTTCACCTACGCCGCCGGCCGCCTGATGAAAGTCGCGCCACCGGCCGCGGCGGAGGCGGCCGTGTTGCTGGCGCAGACCGGGGAATTCGCCCTCGTGGTGCTGGCGCTTCTGGCGGCGAGCGGCGCGCTGCCGCGGGCGGATGCCGGCGTCCTCATCGCCATGGTGGGCCTCAGCCTCGCGGCAACGCCGTTCCTCGCGCGCCTGGGCCGGCGCCTGGGGCGGACGCTGGATGCCCGCCTCAACGACAACCTCGCCGCTCCGGCGCAGAGCAGCGCGGCGGGCCATGTGGTCATCGGCGGCTTCGGGCGGGTGGGCCGCATGGTGGCGGACGCGCTGGAGGAAGAGGGCGTCGCCTATGTGGCGCTCGACAACGATCCCCGCCGCGTGGCCGAGGCGCGGGTCGAAGGCCTGCCGGTCTATTTCGGCGATGCCGGCCGTGCGGAGATGCTGGCGCGCCTGGGCGCAGAGCGCGCGACCGTGTTCGTGGTGACCCTCGATGCGCCCAACGCCGCCGAACGCATGGCGGGTGCCGTGCGCCAGCACTGGCCGGACGCGGCGATCATCGCCCGTGCCAAGGATACCGAGCATGCCCACCGGCTGTCGGCGCTCGGGGTGTCAGGCGTGATACCGGAGGCGCAGGAAGCGAGCCTGCAGCTCGCCGCCCGCCTCTTGACGCAGCTCGGTCTGCCGGACGAGGTGGTGGCGGCGCGCACCGAGCGCGCCCGAGCCCGCATCGAGACGGCGCTCGGTGGCGCGCGAGGCCAAAGCGGGCAGGGGATTTGAGGACGAGATGAAGGAGCAATCGGCCCGGCGACGTGTGTTCGACATACTGGAGCGAGACCTTCCCGGCGACCGCACGGCGGACTTCGTCCATTATTTCCTGATCGGAATGGTGCTGCTGTCGGTGACCGGCGCGGTGCTGGCGACCGTGCAGTCCCTGGAAATCCGCGACGCGTGGTGGTTCAGGATCGGCGAATTCATCGCGCTGCTGATCTTCACGGTGGAATACGGATTCCGCCTCTGGGTGGCACCGGAGCATCCGCTCAGGCGCAGCATGTCGAACGCCCGTGCGCGCCTCAGCTACGCTCTGACCGTTCCGGCGCTGATCGACCTCATCGCCATCCTGCCGTGGTTCGTGGCGCTGGCCACCGATTTCGACCCCCACGCTTTGCTGGTCCTGCGCCTCGTGCGCTTCCTCAAGCTCGCGCGCTACTCCTCCGGCTTCAACGCGCTCTATCTCGCCATCCGGCGCGAGCGCTATGCGCTGCTCTCCTGCCTCATCATCCTGTGCTCGGGCGTGCTCATGTCGGCCACCGCCATGTACCTCACGGAGCGCAATGTCCAGCCGGACAAGTTCGGCTCCATCCCGCTCGCCATGTGGTGGTCCATCACCACCCTCACCACGGTGGGTTATGGCGACGTGGTGCCGGTGACCAATCTCGGCCGTGTGATCGGCGGCATCACCATGATTTCCGGCCTGATGATGCTGGCACTGCCCATCGCCATCATCGCCGGCTCCTTTGCCGAGGTGATCTCGAAGCACAATTTCGTCGTCACCTTCTCCATGATCGCGCGGCTGCCGCCCTTTTCCGACCTCGATGCGCCCGTGCTGGGCGACATCCTGCCGGTTCTGCATTCCCGCAGCTATGATCGCGGCCACCACGTGGTGCGGCGCGGTGAGGAGGCGGCCCACCTGTTCGTGGTGCTGGAGGGCAGGGTGGAGATGGAGAGCCCCGACGGTATCCGCTCTCTGGGGCCGGGCGAGGTGTTCGGGCTCCTGCCCGGTCACACGAAGCCCGATCCGGCGACGGTGCGGGCAGTGGCGAAGACCAAGATCCTCTCCATCGAGGAAAACGAGCTGTACATGCTCGCCTTGCGCCATCCCGATGTGATCGGCCGGCTTTCGGAACTCCATCCGGACGTGAGGCCCGAGGGCGATACGCCGGCCGCCTGACCTCTCCCGCCAAAAGAAAAGGGGCCGCGCGTGGCGACCCCTTCGGGATTGCGGCGGCAGCCTGGGCTGCCGCCAAATGTCATCTGCCTCAGGCCGCCATGGCCTTGGTGAGGTTCTCCGACACCTTGTCCAGGAAGCCGGTGGTGGAGAGCCACTTCTGGTCGGCGCCGACGAGGAGCGCGAGGTCCTTGGTCATGTCGCCGGCCTCGACCGTGTCCACGCACACCTTCTCCAGCGTGTCGGCGAACTTGGCGAGGTCCTCGTTGCCGTCGAGCTTGGCGCGATGGGCAAGGCCCCGGGTCCAGGCGAAGATGGAGGCGATGGAGTTGGTGGAGGTCTCTTTGCCCTTCTGGTGCTCGCGATAGTGGCGGGTGACGGTGCCGTGGGCGGCTTCCGCCTCCACCGTCTTGCCGTCGGGCGTCATCAGCACGGAGGTCATCAGGCCGAGCGAGCCGAAGCCCTGGGCCACGATGTCGGACTGCACGTCGCCGTCGTAGTTCTTGCAGGCCCACACATAGCCCCCGGACCACTTGAGGGCCGAGGCCACCATGTCGTCGATGAGGCGGTGCTCGTAGGTGAGGCCGCGCTTCTCGAACTCCGCCTTGAACTCGGCCTCGTAGACTTCCTGGAAGATGTCCTTGAAGCGGCCGTCATAGGCCTTGAGGATCGTGTTCTTGGTGGAGAGGTAGACGGGATAGTTGCGCAGCAGGCCGTAGTTGAGCGAGGCGCGGGCGAATTCGCGGATCGACTCATCCAGGTTGTACATGGCCATGGCCACGCCGGCGCCAGGGAAGCTGTAGACTTCCTTCTCGATCTTCGTGCCGTCCTCGCCCACGAAGGAGATGGTCAGCTTGCCCTTGCCGGGCACCTTGAAGTCCGTGGCGCGATACTGGTCACCGAAGGCGTGGCGGCCGACGATGATCGGCTGCGTCCAGCCCGGCACCAGGCGCGGCACGTTCTTGCAGATGATGGGCTCGCGGAAGATCACGCCGCCGAGGATGTTGCGGATGGTGCCGTTGGGCGACTTCCACATTTCCTTGAGGTTGAATTCCTTCACGCGGGCCTCATCCGGCGTGATGGTGGCGCACTTCACGCCCACGCCGTGCTTCTTGATGGCCTCGGCGGCGGCGATCGTGACCTGATCGTTGGTGGCGTCGCGGTTCTCGACCGAAAGGTCGTAATACTCGAGGTCGAGGTCGAGATAGGGGTGGATCAGCTTGTCCTTGATGTACTGCCAGATGATCCGGGTCATCTCGTCGCCGTCGAGCTCGACGACCGGATTTGCCACCTTGATCTTCGCCATGGGACGGCCTTTCGCGACTGCTCAATGAGCCTTGGTAAATCGGGGGAGGCGATGGCGCTGCATTGCGGCGCCACCGGCCTCCGGCACGGGCCGCTATAGCACCGGTGCAGTGCGGCGCAAGACGGAAACCCGGCTAATGCCGTGAGATCGTTTCCCACGCCCGGCCGCCCTGACGGTCGGGCCATCCGCATCTCCCGGCCCGCCTTTGGTCCGGGTATCGACACGTCCGGCCGCCGTGTGCGACCAAGGCGCCGACAAGGAGATCACATGCCGGGTTCGGGTACCGACAGCACCAAGCCGTGGACGGCCGGAGGGCCGCTTGTCATCCTGGTGGAGCCGCAGCTCGGGGACAATATCGGCTCGGCGGCGCGCGCCATGGGCAATTTCGGCCTGTCGCGCCTGCGCATCGTGAACCCGCGCCAGGGCTGGCCGAACGACCGGGCGCGCACCTTCGCCGCCGGAGCCGACCGCATCCTCGACGAGGCGCAGCTCTTCCCGGACCTGCGCGCGGCGCTCCATGACGTGAAGTTCGCCTTCGCCACCACCGCCCGCGAGCGCGGCATGGCGAAGCGGGTGCTCGGAGCGGATGAAGCCGTGGCCGAGGCTCGCAGCCGCATGGCCGCCGGCGAGGAGGTGGCGCTGGTGTTCGGCCGCGAGCGCACCGGTCTCTACACGGAGGAGGTATCTTTGTGCGATGCCATCCTCACCCTTCCGGTGAACCCGGCGTTCGCCTCGCTGAACCTCGCCACCTGCGTGGCGGTGGCGGGATATGAATGGTCGAAGGCGGAAAGCGGCGGCGCCCTGCCATTCGCCCCGCCGGACCGCTCGCCGCTTGCCGACAAGGGCGACCTCTTCGCTTTCTTCGACCATCTGGAGACGGCGCTCCAGACCTCGGGCTTCTTTCGCTCGCCGGAGAAGGCGCCTTCCACCATCCGCAACCTGCGCAACATCTTCCACCGGCTGGGTCTCACCCGGCAGGATCTCGCCACCCTGCATGGCGCGGTGACGGCACTGGAGGAGGGTAGGGAAGGGCGCGAGGCCCGCAAGGCCGAGAACAACGCCCGCGCCGCCGCCCGCAAGGCCGGTAGCGGGACCACGGGGAGCGGCGAAGCGGACTGAGCCGGGCTGACTCACAGACACCACAAACGAAAACGGGCGCCCCGAAGGGCGCCCGTTCTGCTTTGGGATGAAGGTCGATCAGACCGAGTAGTACATCTCGAACTCGACCGGGTGCGGCGTCATCTCGAAGCGCATCACCTCGGCCATCTTCAGGTCGATGTAGGACTCGATGAAGTCCTTCTGGAACACGTCGCCCTTCAGCAGGTACTCGTGGTCCGCCTCGAGGGAGGCGAGCGCCTCGCGGAGCGAGCCGCAGACGGTCGGGATCTGCTTCAGCTCGGCCGGGGGCAGGTCGTAGAGATCCTTGTCCATGGCCTGGCCGGGGTCGATCCGGTTCAGGATGCCGTCCATGCCCGCCATGAAAAGCGCCGCGAAGGCGAGGTAGGGGTTCGCGCCGGGATCGGGGAAGCGAACCTCGACGCGCTTGGCCTTCGGGTTGTTGGTGTAGGGGATGCGGCAGGACGCCGAACGGTTGCGCGCCGAATAGGCGAGCAGCACGGGGGCCTCATAGCCCGGGACCAGACGCTTGTAGGAGTTGGTCAGCGGGTTGGTGAAGGCGTTCAGCGACTTGGCGTGCTTGATGATGCCGCCGATGTACCACAGGCAGTACTCGGAGAGATCGGCATACTTGTCGCCGGCGAAGAGGGGCTTGCCCTCCTTCCAGATCGACTGGTGCACGTGCATGCCCGAGCCGTTGTCGCCGAACACCGGCTTCGGCATGAAGGTCGCCGTCTTGCCGTAGATGTTGGCCACCTGGTGGATGCAGTACTTGTAGACCTGCAGGTGGTCGGCCATCGTCACGAGCGAGCCGAACTTGAGGCCGAGCTCGTGCTGGGCGGAGGCCACCTCGTGGTGGTGCTTCTCCACCTTGGCGCCCATCTTGGCCATGGCGGCCAGCATCTCGGAGCGCATGTCCTGCGCCGAGTCGATGGGGGGCACGGGGAAGTAGCCGCCCTTGGTCTTCACGCGGTGGCCGAGGTTGCCGCCCTCATACTCGGTGTCGCCGTTCGTCGGCAGCTCGATGGAGTCGAGCTTGAAGCCGGTGTTGTACGGGTCCGCCTTGAAGCGCACGTCGTCGAAGATGAAGAACTCGGCCTCGGGGCCGAAATACACCGCGTCGCCCACGCCGGTGGACTTGGCATAGGCCTCGGCCTTCCGGGCGATGGAGCGGGGGTCGCGGCCGTAGGGCTGGCCCGTGGTGGGCTCCAGCACGTCGCAGACGATGGAGAGCGTGGTCTCCGAGAAGAAGGGGTCGATGCAGGTGGTCGTCGGATCCGGCATGAGCAGCATGTCGGACTCGTTGATGGCCTTCCAGCCGGCGATGGACGAACCGTCGAAGGCGGTGCCTTCGGTCAGGAATTCCTCGTCGACCATGCTGATGTCGAACGTGACATGCTGCCACTTGCCGCGCGGATCGGTGAAGCGCAGGTCGACATATTTCACGTCCTCGCTCTTGATGAGGTCGAGGACGTCCTTGGCCGTCTTGGTCGTCATGGGGATTGCTACCTTTCTGCTGGCCTGCAGTTCGTTTCTTGGACGGTTTGTTTTGGACGCGTCAGATCGCGTCGAGGCCGGATTCGCCGGTCCGGATACGGATCGCCTCTTCGATGGACGACACGAAGATCTTCCCGTCTCCGATCCGCCCGGTCTGGGCCGCGCGGCGAATGGCATCGACGGCTCGATCTACCATATCGTCGGAGAGGACAACCTCGATTTTCACCTTAGGCAGGAAATCGACCACATATTCGGCACCGCGGTAGAGTTCCGTATGGCCCTTCTGGCGGCCGAATCCCTTGGCCTCCGTAACGGTAATGCCTTGCAGGCCGACGTCCTGGAGGGCTTCCTTCACCTCATCGAGCTTGAAGGGCTTGATGATTGCCTCGATCTTCTTCATCCGCTCCGTCTCCCTGACCCGATCCGCCGCCGTACGGTCGAGACGCCATTTGTAAGCATGATATGTGCCATGCCTTGCGTCATTTGCCCATGCAGAAGACAGGCGGCGTTGGTGGGATGATGTGCATATTTCTTAGTCGTTATGATGAAATATTGGGCTTACTTGCGGGTTTTCAGTTCGCCGCCGTGAGCATGATCTGAGCATCTGAGGACGGGGGCATCGGTGTACGCACTGCTTGATCCACACGAAATGGCGCGCGCGGACAAGTTCGCCGTCGAAATGGGCACGCCGTCCATGACGCTGATGGACCGCGCGGGCACCGCCGTGGCCGATGCGGTCGCGCGCTACCCCTATCCCACGCGCATCCTCGTGCTCTGCGGGCCGGGGAACAACGGCGGCGACGGATTCGTCGCGGCGCGGGTGCTGGCGCAGCGGGGCTTCAAGGTGCGCCTCGCCCTGCTGGGGGACCGCGACAAGCTCACCGGCGACGCGCGCCGCGCCGCCGAGCGCTGGCGGGGCGCGGTGGAGGAGCCGGCCGCCGTCGATCTCGACGAGGCGGGCGTCATCGTGGATGCCCTGTTCGGCGCCGGCCTCGCCCGCGACCTCGATGGCGCGGCGCGGGCGCTGGTGGAGCGCATGGTGCAGTCCGGCAAGCCCATCGTCGCCGTGGACCTGCCGTCGGGTCTCGATGGCGCCACCGGCAAGGTGCGCGGCGCAGCGGCGCAGGCGGTGGAGACGGTCACCTTCTTTCGCCGCAAGCCGGGGCATCTGCTGGAGCCGGGGCGCAGCCTGTGCGGTCGGGTGCGGGTGGCGGACATCGGCATTCCCGACGAGGCGCTGGACGCGATTCGCCCGCAGACGTTCGTCGACATGCCGGCCCTCTGGCGCGATGCCTTCCCCGTTCCCGCCGCCGGCGGACACAAATATTCCCGCGGCCACGCCGTCGTGGTGAGCGGACCGGCCTGGACCTCCGGCGCCGCACGCCTCTCCGCCCGCGGGGCGCTGCGGGCCGGTGCCGGGCTCGTCACCATTGCCCTGCCGCGGGATGCCCTGCCGCTGCAGGCCGCCTCCTATGCCGCCATCATGCCCCGCCCGGTGGACGGGGCAGGGGAGCTGGCGGAGCTGCTGGCCGACCAGCGCCTGAACGCGGTGGTGCTCGGGCCGGGCCTCGGCGGTGGGGAGCAGGCGCGGGCCAAGATCGACGTGGCCGCCCCGGGGCGGCGCCTCGTGCTCGATGCCGATGCATTGACCAGCTACGAGGGTGTCCCCTGGGCGCTGACGGCTGTGGCCGCGTGCAGCGACGCCCTCATCGTCACGCCGCACGAGGGGGAGTTTGCCCGCATGTTCCGTGGCGACGGGGAGTTGCTGGAGGCACCCTCCAAGCTCGTCCGCACCCGTGCCGCCGCGCGCAGGCTCGGGGCCGTTGTGGTGCTGAAGGGTGCCGACACGGTGATCGCCAATCCCGACGGCCGTGCCGCCATCGCCGAGAATGCGCCGGCCTATCTGGCGACCGCCGGGGCAGGGGATGTGCTGGCCGGCATCGCCGGCGGCCTGCTGGCGCAGGGCATGCCGCCCTTCGAGGCGGCGTGCGCTGCCGTGTGGCTTCACGGAGAGGCCGCCCGCGAGGCGGGTCCGGGACTCATCGCCGACGATCTGCCCGAGGCTCTGCGCGGGGTCTATAGCCGGCTATATGACGCCATCGAAAAAGCTTGACGTCCGAAAACGAATCGGAACCGGCACCCCTGTCTCGCCCGTGACGTCCTCGCGCGGCCGCAGCCGAGCGCATGCGCCCGGCCGCCGGGTGGTCCCGGCGGGATAGATCTGTGATTCGACAGGGAAAACCGGTCAGGCCGTGACCTGATAGGTGGCCGAGGCGACCACCTCGCCATCGCCGCCCCGCTGCGCCGTGACGCCCCAGGTTCCGGTCGCCTGGGCTAGAAGGGCCACCCTTACTGTCGATTTAGCCGGCACAGGAACTGTGTCGTGCCACCACGGCTTCCAGCCATCGTCGAGGCTATCAAGCAGTCGGACCGCATGGCCGGCGACATAGACTGAAACCGGAGCGTCGAGGCTGTTGGCAAGGGTCAGAACCATTGCCTTGCCAGACTTCACGGTGCCGAGCGAGGCAGGGGCGCTACTCTTCCCCCCGATGGGCAGTTCCACGCGAACGGCGTCCTTGAGGGGAATATCAGCTGGCAAATCATTCGGCGGGAGCGGCGCGGGCGGGCCGGACGGCATCGGGCCGGCGGGGCCGACGGGCGTGACCACCGCGAGCCGGATCGGCTCCTGAGCGGTCTCGACCTCGATGATGGTGGCATCCGCATCGTCGATGGTGGCGGCAACGTCCATCCGCCCGCCCGGCGGCATCTGGAGGCGGCCATCCTTCAATTCGAACGGCTGGGCGACCGGCTGCCCGTCGATGGCGATGGCGTAGGCGGCCGGGCCCTTCAGCCGCAGGCGCAGGAACAGGGGCGTTGCGTTCACGAGCCGCAGCCGGCTGCGGCCGCTGGCGGGGCCCTGAAAGGTCGGCGAGAACTCGCCGTTCACCGGGAAAATCGGCACCCCGCTCTCGGGCGGAAACGACTGGATGAACAGGAGATTGTCCGAAGCGTAGGCCGGGGTTCCGGGCTCGGCCACGATGAGTGCGCCGGAGAGCGCGCGGCGGGCGAGGGCCGGGGACGTGGCATGGTACCAGAAGGTGCCGGCATCCTTGGGCGTGAGCCGGATCAGCTTGTTCTGCCCGCCCGCGACGGCAGCGGAGGCGGCAGCCGCGGCATCCGCCGGCATCCGCACGCCCTGCCACGTGAGGGCGACGCTCTCCTTGAGCGCATTGGCGAACTGGACCTGAAGCTCGCTCCCCTTCGTCACGCGAAGGACAGGACCCGGCAGAGAATCGTTGAAGAGCGCAAGGTTGCCCTGACCGGCGATCTCCGGCCGGCTGCCTTCCGCGGCCGCGAGCGCCACGGGGCTAGCGCCCAGGCCCTGCGCCAACGCCCAGTCCGGCAACAGGGCACCGGCAGCGCCGGCGAACGACAGGGCCGCAGCCCCCTTGAGAACGTTGCGACGAGAGGGAATCGACGGGCTCACGCTGCATCTCCTGGCGGGGTGGGTGGACCATGTTACGCGGCCGGAAAAAGGGCAAGCGGCTTTGCTCGCGCTCTCCCCAGCGCCGCGGCACGAACCGCGCCGTCGGGTCCACTTGTCGGTTGATGGTGTCTGCGAGCGGGAGCTTGGCAGCTCTCAATCTTCCGTCCGCTGGGCCATACTCTCCGCCGGCCTGCTTCGCGGGCGGAGATGCGGCGTCGTGCCGTGAGGCGAGCGCCATGGGGAGCGTGCGGTTGCGGGCGCCATTTTCTTGCTGCGCGGCCGCACGGGCATGATATAAGCCGCGACCCGAACGGCGCGTGCGGCCTCGTGCGCGAGCGGTGGAGCTGTGTCCGGAGGCGTCGTGCGCTCAAGCGCTTCGGTGCCGTTCCCGTGCCCGGCGACACCTCGCAGGCATGACGGGCCTTTGGGCGCGACGGGCCTTTGGCGAGACGGGGCCGCGGGCGTGGCGGAACTGGTAGACGCGCGGGATTTAGGTTCCCGTGACGCAAGTCGTGGGGGTTCGAAACCCTCCGCCCGCACCAATGCCGCCGCAAGCCCGTGCGTCGGTCGCCGCAAGGCGGTCCGGTCGGGGCAGGTCCACCGTGCCGCGCGGCCTCCGGCGATTGCCGCGGGATGCCGGTGACAGCGCTGAATTCAAGTTAACGCGCCTGGCGCGATGAGGATGTGAAGGCAAGACGATGCAGGTGACCGAGACCGGGGCCGAGGGCCTCAAGCGCGCTTTCCGTGTGGTGGTGTCCGCCGCCGACCTCGACGCCCGGGCCGACGCCCGGCTCAACGAGCTCAAGGGCCAGGTGAAGCTGAACGGCTTCCGCCCCGGCAAGGTGCCCGTGGCCCATCTCAAGCGCGTCTACGGCAAGTCCGTGATGTCCGAGATCATCGAGCAGACCGTCAACGAGACCAACGGCAAGATCGTCGAGGAGCACGGCTTCAAGCTCGCGCTCCAGCCCCGGATCAAGGGTCCCGAGGAGGACCCGCAGTTCCAGACCCTGCTCGATGGCGGCAAGGACCTCGCCTACGATGTGGAGCTGGAGATCCTGCCGAAGATCGAGCTGGGCAACTTCAAGGACATCTCCGTCGAGAAGCCGGTGGTCGAAGTGACCGAGGCCGAGGTGGACGAGGCGGTGCAGCGCATCGCCGACGCCAACCGCCCCTTCGCCACGAAGGAAGGCCCGGCCGCCGACGGCGACCGCCTGACCATCGACTTCACCGGCTATGTGGACGGCGAGAAGTTCCAGGGCGGCGAGGGCCAGGACATCGACGTCCTGCTCGGCTCCAAGGGCTTCATTCCCGGCTTCGAGGAGCAGCTCGTCGGCGCCTCCGCCGGTGAGAACCGCACCCTCAACGTGACCTTCCCGGAGGGCTACGCCGCCAAGGAACTCGCCGGCAAGGCCGCGACCTTCGAAGTCACCGTGAAGTCCGTCGACGCGCCCGGCGCCATCGCGCTCGATGACGCCTTCGCCGCGACCCTCGGCCAGGAGAGCCTTGAGAAGCTCCGCGAGACCGTGAAGGCCCGCATCGCGCAGGAATATGCCGGCGCCGCCCGCCAGAAGGTGAAGCGCGCTTTGCTCGACGGCCTCGACGCGACTCACAAGTTCGACGTGCCGGAAGGCCTCGTGGAGCAGGAATTCTACGGCGTGTGGAGCCGGGTGAACGAGGATCTCGCCGCCCAGGGCCGCACCTTCGTCGATGAAGGCACCACCGAGGACGAAGCCCGCCAGGACTACCGTCGCATCGCCGAGCGTCGCGTGCGCCTCGGCCTGGTGCTTGCGGAAATCGGGGAGCGCAACAATATCCAGGTTTCCGACGACGAGGTGACGCGCGCGGTGGTCGAACGGGCCCGCCAGTTCCCCGGCCAGGAGCAGCAGGTGTGGGACTATTACCGCCGCACCCCCGAGGCTCTGGCGTCCGTGCGCGCCCCCCTGTTCGAGGAGAAGGTCGTCGACTTCCTTCTGGAGCTTGCCAACGTGACCGAGAAGACGGTCACCAAGGAAGAGCTCTTCAAGGATGACGAGGACGAGAAGGCGGCCTGAGGCTCGGGTCGCGATCCGTCCTGCGACGAATTCGCGCGGCACGCCGGCAGCGGCGTGCCTCTACCCGCGCCCTCCCTATGCGCCCCCGGGGGTCTTAAGATGCGTGATCCAGTTGATACTTATATGAATTACCTGATCCCCATGGTGGTCGAGCAGACCAACCGTGGCGAGCGGTCCTACGACATCTTTTCCCGCCTCCTGAAGGAGCGCATCCTTTTCCTTACCGGCCCGGTCGAGGACGGCATGGCCACCCTCGCGGTGGCGCAGCTGCTGTTCCTCGAGGCGGACAATCCGAAGAAGGAAATCTCGATGTACATCAACTCCCCCGGGGGAGTGGTGACGTCGGGCCTCGCCATCTACGACACCATGCAGTTCATCAAGCCGGCGGTGTCGACGCTCTGCATCGGACAGGCGGCCTCCATGGGCTCGCTGCTGCTGACCGCGGGCGAGAAGGGGATGCGATTCGCGCTGCCGAACGCCCGAATCATGGTCCACCAGCCGTCCGGCGGCTTCCAGGGCCAAGTGACGGACATCATGCTTCACGCGCAGGAAATCCTCAGCCTCAAGAAGCGGCTGAATGAAATCTATGTGAAGCACACCGGTCAGCCCTTCGAGGCCATCGAGAACGCCCTCGAGCGCGACAACTTCATGACCTCCGAGGCCGCCAAGGAGTTCGGGCTCATCGATTCCGTGATCGACAAGCGCCCGACCGACGAGGCCGCCAAGGCCGCCTGAGGTCGAGCACGAGCTTGGCCGTAAGGCCGGGCGGGGCGATAGCGATAGTTGGGCAACACGTCCGGCGTTCTCGCATTGCCCCACTTGCGTGCGGTGCAAGATCGCGCTTGCATGTCGTTAAGCCGGCATCGGATGCCGCGTTGTCGGCCCCCGCCTGATGGTGGGGGCCTTCGCGTTTCAGGGCCATGAACCATCGGGGTCCGGAGTTCGTAATGAGTTCCGGGTTCAGATTTGCGAAAGGTCGTGGGCAGACGATCGGCGGACGGCGCGACCCCAGGGTCGGCGGCGGTGCATCCCTTGGTCTGGGGAATGTCGCCAGCCTGCCTTGATCGCGTCGCCTCAGGGTGATTGGCTTTTGCAAAGTCGATCACCACATTCGGGTTTGGCGAGGTTTTTGCTTCGTGCAAAACCCATAAGAGGCCCTGACGGGACGGCCGGTCCAAATGTCCGGTTCGTGAGGGCGTTAGGAGACGTGAGATGAGCAAGACCGGCGGCAGCGACAGCAAGAACACGCTTTATTGCTCGTTCTGCGGCAAAAGCCAGCATGAGGTCAGGAAGCTCATCGCCGGACCCACCGTGTTCATCTGCGACGAATGCGTCGAGTTGTGCATGGACATCATCCGGGAAGAGTCGAAGTCCTCTCTGGTGAAGTCGCGGGATGGCATCCCGACCCCGAAGGAGATCCGCAAGGTCCTCGATGACTATGTCATCGGCCAGGACCACGCGAAGAAGGTCCTCTCCGTCGCGGTGCACAACCACTACAAGCGCCTCAACCACGCCACCAAGCACGGCGACGTGGAGCTCGCGAAGTCTAACATCCTGCTGATCGGGCCCACCGGCTCCGGCAAGACCCTGCTCGCGCAGACGCTGGCGCGTATCCTCGACGTGCCCTTCACCATGGCCGACGCCACCACGCTGACCGAAGCCGGCTACGTGGGCGAGGACGTGGAGAACATCATCCTCAAGCTGCTCCAGGCCGCCGACTACAATGTCGAGCGGGCGCAGCGCGGCATCGTCTACATCGACGAGATCGACAAGATCAGTCGCAAATCCGACAATCCGTCCATCACCCGCGATGTCTCGGGCGAGGGCGTGCAGCAGGCCCTGCTGAAGATCATGGAAGGCACAGTCGCGTCCGTTCCTCCCCAGGGCGGCCGCAAGCATCCCCAGCAGGAATTCCTGCAGGTGGACACCACCAACATCCTCTTCATCTGCGGCGGCGCCTTCGCCGGCCTCGACAAGATCATCTCGTCCCGCTCCAAGGGCTCCACCTCCATCGGCTTCCAGGCCAAGGTGGCGCCGCCCGAGGATCGTCGGCCCGGCGAGGTGTTCCGCGAGGTCGAGCCCGAGGATCTGCTGAAGTACGGCCTCATCCCCGAGTTCATCGGCCGCCTGCCCGTGCTGGCGACGCTGGGTGATCTCGACGAGGAGGCGCTGAAGAAGATCCTCTCCGAGCCGAAGAACGCTCTGGTCAAGCAGTACCAGCGGCTGTTCGAGATGGAGAGCGTCGACCTCACCATCCATGAGGAGGCCCTCGGCGCCATCGCCCGCAAGGCGATCGAGCGCAAGACCGGCGCCCGTGGCCTCAGGTCCATCATGGAAGGCATCCTGCTGGACACCATGTTCGATCTCCCCGGTCTGGAGGGGGTCGAGGAAGTGGTGATCAGCCGGGAAGTCGTCGAGCAGAATGCGCGCCCGCTCTACATCTACGCCGATCGCGTCGGCGACGCAGGCGCCAGTGCGTGACGTGTCGGGCCCCGCGCCTCTCCCCAGACCTCGCGGTTTCGGGAGAGGGCGGGACGCGACCGGAGTTCAACCGGCCCGGACCCTTTCCGGCCGGCGGATGGTCCCGGTTCGGGTCAGGGCCCGGGGCATGAGGCGGGAGATGACGGCCGGAGCCGTGGCGCCGGTCCGCCCTCTTCTCGGGGCGTTTGCCCGGAAGGGCCAATCCTCCACAGAGGTCAATGGTGTGCCCTTGAAACGGGCAGGTTGCGTGTCCATCTACTTTTCGAAAGTTCCGGTCTCGGGGGTCGGACCTCGTGCCTCCTGCGGCGAAAGCCGCTTCAGCATTGAAAATCCACACCCGTCTCCGGCCGCGTGCACGCGCGGCAACGCATTTCTGCGCCCAAATCCAGCGCGTGCACTTCTTGAAAGGATTGCGTCATGACGAGCCAGAAGCCGCGCCCGCCGCTCGTTGCCGGAGTGTCCCAGACCTTCCCGGTCCTCCCGCTTCGCGACATCGTGGTGTTTCCCCACATGATCGTCCCCCTGTTCGTGGGTCGCGAGAAGTCCATTCGCGCCCTCGAAGAGGTCATGCGCGGCGATACCTATATCCTGCTCGCCACCCAGGAAAATGCGTCGGATGACGATCCGGCCCCTGAGGCCATTTTCCCGGTGGGCACGCTCGCGACCGTGCTGCAGCTGCTGAAGCTGCCCGACGGCACCGTGAAGGTGCTGGTCGAGGGCGTCAGCCGCGCCCAGGTGACCCGCTACACCGAGCGGACCGACCTATACGAGGCCGAGGCCATCACGCTCGACGACGAGGTCGGTGATCGCGTCGAAGGCGAGGCGCTCGCGCGCTCGGTGGTCACCGAGTTCGAGAACTATGTGAAGCTCAACAAGAAGGTGTCGCCCGAGGTGGTCGGCGTCGTCAGCCAGATCGACGACCATTCCAAGCTCGCCGACACGGTGGCCTCGCATCTCGCGGTGAAGATTCCCGAGAAGCAGGGCGTGCTCGAAACCCTGAAGGTGCCAGATCGCCTTGAGAAGGTGCTCGGGCTGATGGAGAGCGAGATCTCCGTGCTCCAGGTGGAGAAGCGCATCCGGACCCGCGTGAAGCGGCAGATGGAGAAGACCCAGCGCGAGTACTACCTGAACGAGCAGATGAAGGCGATCCAGAAGGAGCTGGGCGACGAGGACGGCAAGGACGACCTGCAGGAGCTGGAGGACCGCATCAAGCGGACCAAGCTCACCAAGGAAGCCCGCGAGAAGGCGACGCACGAGCTGAAGAAGCTCCGCCAGATGTCGCCCATGTCGGCCGAAGCCACCGTCGTGCGCAACTATCTGGACTGGCTGCTCTCCATCCCGTGGGGCGTGAAGAGCAAGGTCAAGAAGGATCTGAACTACGCCCAGGAGATCCTCGACAGCGACCACCACGGCCTCGACAAGGTCAAGGAGCGCATCGTCGAGTACCTGGCGGTCCAGAGCCGCGCCAACAAGCTCACCGGGCCCATCCTGTGCCTTGTCGGCCCTCCGGGCGTCGGCAAGACCTCGCTCGGCAAGTCCATCGCCAAGGCGACGGGCCGTGAGTTCGTGCGCGTGGCCCTCGGCGGCGTGCGCGACGAGGCGGAGATCCGTGGCCACCGGCGGACCTATATCGGGTCCATGCCGGGCAAGATCATCCAGTCCATGCGCAAGGCCAAGAAGTCCAACCCGCTGTTCCTGCTGGACGAGATCGACAAGATGGGCGCCGACTTCCGCGGCGATCCTTCCTCGGCCCTGCTTGAGGTTCTCGACCCCGAGCAGAACCACACCTTCAACGACCACTATCTTGAGGTGGATTACGACCTCTCGAACGTCATGTTCGTGACCACGGCGAACACGCTGAACATCCCGCCGGCCCTTCTGGACCGCATGGAGGTGATCCGCATCGCCGGCTACACGGAAGACGAGAAGGTGGAGATCGCGCGCAAGCACCTGATCCCCAACTCGCTCCAGAAGCACGGCATGACCGAGAAGGAGTGGACCATCGACAACGAGGCCCTGCTCCTGCTCATCCGCCGCTACACGCGGGAAGCGGGCGTGCGCAACCTTGAGCGTGAGATCTCCACCCTCGCCCGCAAGGCGGTGAAGGAGCTCATGCTCTCCAAGAAGAAGTCGGTGAAGGTCACGGGCAAGAATCTCGAGGACTTCATCGGCGCCCCGCGCTTCCGCTACGGTGAGGTGGAGAGCGAGGACCAGGTGGGTGTCGTCACGGGCCTCGCTTGGACCGAGGTGGGCGGCGAGCTGCTGACCATCGAGGGCCTCATGATGCCCGGCAAGGGCAAGATGACGGTCACGGGCAACCTGCGTGACGTGATGAAGGAGAGCATCTCCGCGGCGGCCTCCTACGTCCGCTCGCGGGCGGTGGACTTCGGCATCGAGCCGCCCCTGTTCGAGCGGCGCGACATCCACGTCCACGTTCCCGAGGGGGCGACCCCGAAGGACGGCCCGTCCGCCGGCGTCGCGATGGCCACGGCCATCGTGTCGGTCATCACCGGCATCCCCGTCCGTCGCGACGTGGCGATGACCGGCGAGATCACCCTGCGCGGCCGGGTGCTGCCCATCGGCGGTCTCAAGGAGAAGCTCCTTGCGGCGCTCCGCGGCGGCATCAAGAAGGTCCTGATCCCCGAGGAGAACGCCAAGGATCTGGCGGACATCCCGGCCAACGTGAAGAACGCGCTGGAGATTGTGCCGGTGTCGCGCATGGACGAGGTGCTGGCCAACGCGCTGGTTCGCCCGCCCGAGCCCATCACCTGGGAAGAGCGTCCGGTGAACAACCCGCCGGTCGCTGACGAGGACAACGCGGGCGTGGTCGCCCACTGACGCGAAAAACAGGCCGGATTGTCCGCAACCCGGCCTGTTTCAACAGTTTCTGAAACTTTTTCAGAGGGCGTGTCGCCGCCATCCCCGGACGTTCGGGGAGCGCGGGGCGCGCCCTCAGTCTTTTCAATGACTTAAACGGGATTCCGGCGTGTCGCCGCGTGTCGCCCGCACGCCGGCTCTTCGCAGGCGCACAGCGCAAAATCGTGCATTGGTGCGGGTTTGGCGCCAATCGCGCTTGCAAAAGCCTTATTTTCCGTGATGCTCGCGCCGTTCGTCAGGGCTAGCCCTGCACGATTCGCGTTCTGACAACGGAAGGAAAGGTCAGATGACCACCAAGAACGAACTGATCGCCGCCGTGGCCGAAGAGGCGAAGCTGACGAAGACCGCTGCGGCTGCGGCTGTGGACGCGACCTTCGACATCATCGCCAAGGCGCTCAAGGATGGCGAGGAAGTCAAGCTGATCGGTTTCGGCAGCTTCTCCGTGGTGACGCGCGCTGCCCGTGAAGGCCGCAACCCGCGCACCGGCAAGCCGGTGAAGATCAAGGCTTCCAAGGCGCCGAAGTTCACCCCCGGCAAGGGTCTCAAGGAAGCCGTCAACGACTGATCCGGCCCTCTCGGCCCGGGCGCACGCTGCGCCGGCCGTGATGCCGCTGCATGTGCCTCTCCGGATCGATGTCCGGGGGGCTATCCGGACGCTCCCGGCCCGGCCGTACCGGGCGGAGCGTCCCCGATCCGCCGAGCCCCGGCCTCGCGGATTCAGGGCGCACGAAGCGCCAGCGCGCCACGCGCGAGATCCGGCCATCGCGCCGATGTTTCTCAAAGCCATTTTTCCCGAAGGCGCCCGGCGGACGGGCACGCGCGCCATGCCGGCGCGCAGCCGCTGTTCCACGCCCCAGCCGCATTCCCACCCTTGCCGCTGCGGCCTGGGCGGATTATAGCGCCGGAAGGTCCTGCGACGACCGGGCGGTTAGCTCAGTTGGTAGAGCATCTCGTTTACACCGAGAGGGTCGGCGGTTCGAGCCCGTCACCGCCCACCATGTCCAGCTCTATCCTCTCCCGACTTCGGCATCCGCGATTCCACCCACGCGTACGTGGGCCGTTCGCGCCTCCGCGCGCCTCGCGAATCCCCGCAAACATCCGTCAGAACCCGCAATGCCAGCAGCGCCGCAAAGCGTTGCCAGCGCTCAATATTAAGGGGGCTGTGGACAACTTCCCGGCAAAAAATGCGCGGCTTGCTTGACTTGGGCGGAGGGGTGCCGTACCACGCCGCTCTCCTCGGCGGTCGGCAAGACCTTCCGCCGGTCCGGGGGTGTAGCTCAGTTGGTTAGAGCGCCGGCCTGTCACGCCGGAGGTCGCGGGTTCGAGCCCCGTCACTCCCGCCATTTATCATCCCAAAACAATCGGTTCTTTGTTCCGCTCACGATGTGAGTGCGAGGGCAGTTGCCGTCTCGAATTATCGACAGGACAGACGTTTTCTGGCCTGTCGCCGTCGGCTGCCTGTGATCGGCCTGCGCAGCCCGCTCTCGGACTTTATCTGGTCAAGCGTTGGATCTGCCCACGAGCCCCTAACGAGGGCCTCTGAGGCCGGGAATGCGTTCCCGTGGCTCCCAGAGGGGGCCGCTTTTCGCCCGGCCGCCCACGGGCGGTTTGTGTTGGCTGCGGGACAGCGAGCCCAGAGTTGTCTCGCCCGTCTTTCCCGCCTCAGCCGCGCTGTGCGGCCCCGCGGAGATAGGCGGCGAAGGCATCGGCGGGCAGGGGGCGGGAAAACAGGAAGCCCTGGCCGAGCCGGCAACCCGCCGTGTCCAGCAGCGCGCGCTGGTCTTCGGTCTCGATGCCTTCGGCGACCACTTCGATGCCGAGCTTCTGCGCCATCACGATGATGGCCTCGCACAAGGCGAGATCGTCGGAGCCGCGCTCGACGCCCTGCACGAAGGCGCGGTCGATCTTGAGGAAGTCGACGTCGAACTTCCTGAGATAGGCGAGGGATGAGTACCCGGTGCCGAAATCGTCGAGGGAGAGGGCGATCCCCATTCCCTGCAGCCGCTCGAACTGGTCGCGTACCGTGTCGCTCAGTTCCACCAGCAGCCCCTCGGTGATCTCCACCAGGACGCGCCGGCCGGACAGTCCATGTTCCGCGAGGCGCTCGGCCCAGGCGTCCAGCACGTCAGCGGACTGGCGGAACTCCACCGGGGAGCGGTTGACGCCGATGCGGATGGGCGGCAGGCCGGCGGCGTCCCAGGCGGTGATCTGGCGCAGCACGTCCTCGAACACCCACTGGCCGATGGCGATGATCTCGCCGGTCTGCTCGGCCACCGGGATGAACTCTGCGGGGCTGACAAGCCCCATCTGCGGATGCTGCCAGCGCAGCAGCGCCTCCGCCTTCACCACCTCGCCCGTCCCAAGGTCGATGATGGGCTGGTAGAATAGGCGGAACTGGCCGCCGGCGATGGCGCCGCGCAATTCGTTGGCGATGCGGCTGCGCCGTGTCGCCTCCTCTTGCAGCGCTCTGCGGAAGAACCGGCAGCGGTTGCGGCCCAGCCCTTTGGCCTCGTACATGGCCTGGTCGGCATGGCGGACCAGCGCTTCGGCGCTCTCGCCATCCTGTGGGAACACGGCGATGCCGATGCTGACCGAGGAATAAGCGAGGTCCGCCCCTAGACGGTAGGGCGCGCCGAGTGCCAGCCTCAGGTCGTCCGCCAGTTCGCCCAGCCGCCGGATGTCGTCTTCGGCGGCGACGACGATCATGAATTCGTCCCCGTTCAGCCGGCCGACCGTATCGCCCTCGCTCAGGCGCTCGCCGAGACGCCGCGCGGCTTCCTTCAACAGCATGTCGCCCTTGTCGTGGCCGAAGGCGTCGTTGATCTCCTTGAAGCGGTCGAAGTCGACGAACAGCAGCGCCATGCGCCGGCCGCCCCCGCGCGCCCGCGCGATCTCCTCATCCAGCCGCTGGTAGAAGAGGCGCCGATTGGGGAGCGCGGTGATGTCGTCGAAGTTGGCGTGATACCAGACCGCCTCCTGCGCCTTCTTCTGGGCGGAGATGTCCTCGACGATGGACCAGATGTAGGACCCGCCGTCGCTGGCATGGAGCCGCACGCCGGTGAGGCGCAGCGGCACGAGACTGCCATCCTTGCGGATGGATTCCTTCTCGTAGGGCCCGTAATGGCCTCGGGTCAGCAGGGCATCGAGCTGCTCGCGCTCCTGCGCGGCGTATTTCGTCGGCGTCAGTGTCCAATAGTCCAGGCGCCGCAGCTCGTCCGGGCTGTAGCCGCAGATGGCGCAGAATGCGGAATTGAACTCGAGGTAGCTGCCGTCCATTCCGTTCAGGACGATGCCGAGGGGCGAACGCTCGAACAGGCCGCGCAGCTTCTCCTCGCTGTCGCGCAGGGCAAGCTCGGTACGCCTGATGTCGGTGATGTCGACGGACACGCCCACGAGGGAACGCGTCCGCCCGACCTGATCACGGATGGCGCGCCGCAGCGTGTGCAGGGTGCGGTCCTGGCCGAGGGCGACGTTGCGCATCACCTCGTCGCACGCGACGGCAGAACCCTCCAGCGCGCGGCGATCGTTCTCCATGAGGCGCATCACCTGCTCCGGCGGGAAGATGCCTTCCCCCGTGCCGCCCACCACCTGGGTGCGCGGGATGCCCCACTGTTCCTCGCAACGCTGGTTGATGAGGATGAACCGGCTGTCCGGGTCCTTGACGAACACCGGCACGGGGATGGCGTCGAGCACCGCCGGCATTCCCTTTTCGAGCCAGTCGAAAATCCCGGACATGCCGATTCCCGCCCCCACTCGCGACGCTCAAGGTCAAGCTATCATGGACCGGGTCTGTGAACAGGAGGTACCGGGGCGGCCAAAAAAAGTTGCCCTCGCAGTCCTATCGCGTCGAGGGATCGCCGAGATAGCCGCGCCCGGTCGCGAGCACCACCAGCGCGACCATCGTGCCGGCGTGGCGGATTTCCACCGTCTCCAGCGGTTCGACGCTCTGGAAGCGCCGGCGCATGGCGTTCATCTGGGCTTCCGATCCGGCGACATCGAGCACGAGCACTGCATCGGCGCCTTGGCGGCCGTGCTGGATGTCGCTCATGAGGAAGCCGCGGCAGTCGTCGCCCATGCAGGCGACAGGCCAGGACGGGCCGAGCGCGTAGCCCACCTTTCCACCCATATGCCAGACGGGCGTCGCCACGAAGGCATAGGGGCCGGGTGTCAGGCCGTGGCGCCGCACGGCGGCGTCGAGGTCGCTCCAGGTCGCGAGTTCCCGCAGCGGGTCGCCCCCGGTGCCGGAGACCGCCGTGCCGAGGGAAGGCACCATGGAGACCGTGGCGATCACGGCCACGCCCGCCGCCGTGAAGCCCGCGGACCAGACCGTCCAGCCCCGGATCGCGGCGTTGGCGGCCCAGCGCTGCGCGGTGGCCCGGCCGAGCAGGGGGAAGAGCATGAGATAGCCCGGCGCCGCCCAGTGGAAGAAGGGCTTGGCGCCCGACCAGGCCGCCACCATCGGAAACACCAGCACCGGCCCGGCCGCGAGGCATAGGAGCAGGAGGGCGCGCGGGTTGACGGGCCGGGCCCTGAGCGCACGCACCGCCGCCGCCACGAGGCCGACCCAGATCCACGGCGTCAGGAACAGGGCGATGCCGCCCACCACCATCAGCGCCATCAACGGGTGGAAGCCCGCCGCCGACGCCCGCGCGCTCTGGAAGGCGAGGGAGGCAAAGTCGTTGCCGACGTTCCAGGCAATCACCGGCGAGAACAGGACGAGGGCCACGCCGCCGCCCGCATAGGGCCACACGGTGCCGAGCCATTTCCGCTGCCGCGGGCACAGCAGCAGGAACAGGAAGGTTCCGGCGAACAGGAACACGCCGTGATACTTGGAGAGCAGCGCCAGCCCGCCCAGGGCGCCGGCCAGAAGCCACAGGGCAGGATGGGCCCGCTCGTCGAACAGGACGTGGGCGATCACCAGCGTTCCCGCGAGCAGGAAGGCAATAAGCGGCCCGTCCGGCAGCACCCAGGTGGCGCTGGTCAGGCCCAGCACGGGCGCGCAGGCCATCAGCAGCGCCGCCCACACCCCGGCCCAGCGGCCGAACAGCCGGGCCGTGAGCAGATACATGAGCAGGGTCGAGAGGGTGGAGAGCAGCAGGAACGGCGCGCGCACCGCGAGCGGCGCCTCCGAGCCGAAGAGAACGGCGGAATAATGCGCCAGCCACCAGGCCATGGGCGGATGGTCGAAATAGCTTAGCGCCGGGATGCGGCTGGTGACGACGGTGTAGGATTCGTCGTTGCCGAGGCCGGTGGTGGCCGCGAACAGGAGTCGCACGGCCAGCGCGAAAACGAGCACGGCGGCAAGGGCCGAGGCGGGGGAAATCCGGTCCTGCAGCGTCTTGAGGCCTGCAGGCCGGTCGCCGACGCCAGGCCTTGCGAGACCTGGCATGGAGACGCTCACTTGGACGGTCCCCAGACGAACAGGGAGGTCATGGCGAAGTTCCACACCGCGCCGATCACGGAGCCCGCAACGCCCGCGAGCCACCAGCGCCATCCGCCCTCGAACACCCAGCTGGCGACGCCCACGTTGGCCACCGCGCCGGCGCCGCAGATCAGGTAGAACTTGAGCAGGGCCGGCAGCATGGCGAGGCCGCTCACCCGCCGGTCGCGATAGGTGAAGACGTTGTTCATGGCGAAGTTCGACGTCATGGCGCCGATGGTCGCGATGGACTGGGCCACGGCGAAGCCGAGCCCGACGAGCAGCGCGCCCTTCAGCATCAGCAGGTGCAGCACCAGCCCCGCGCCGCCCACGGCCGAGAACCAGACGAAACGAGGCGAGATGGCGCCGCCGCTGACCTTGAAGATCAGGAGGGTGACGAAATCGAGCATCGTGCGGCTGTCGAGCTTGCTGTCACCCTCGTCACGGGCGGCGAAGGCCATGGGCACTTCCACGACCCGCATTGGTTCCTTGCTTGCTGTCATGATGTCCAGGAGGATCTTGAAGCCGTTGGGCGAGAGGGCGGGCGCAAGGCGTTCCACCAGCGCACGGCGGATGAGGAAGCAGCCGCTCATGGGGTCGGACGTCTTGATGCCGAGGATGCGGCGCGCCATGCCGGTGGCCGTGCGGCTCATGGCGCCGCGGCGGCGGTTCAGCCCGTCGGCGCTGCCGCCATCCACATAGCGGCTGGCAACCACGAGGTCTGCATCGGGGGACCGATCGAGCATGGTCCGCAGCACGTTCACATCGTGCTGGAGATCGCCATCGATGACGGCGACGAGCGGCGCCTGGGCGGCCAGCATCCCCTCGATGCAGGCGCCGGCGAGGCCGCGCCGGCCGACCCTGCGGATGCAGCGGACGCGGGGATCCCGCTCGCCGATCTGCCGCACGGTGTCTGCCGTACCGTCAGGCGAATCGTCGTCGACGAAGATCACCTCGTAGGGGACGCCCTTCAGCGCGCCGTCGATGCCGGCGAGCATCCGCTCGACGTTGCCGCGTTCGTTGAAGGTGGGGACGATGACGGACAGCCGCGGCACCGCGGGCAGCGCACCGGCGGTCACGCCGTCCGTCGCATCGGATTCGGGCTCGGCGCTGCCCGGCCGGATGGCGCCGGAGCTGCGGGGAGACGAGGAACCGAAGGGAGCAGGCGCGGAATCCGGCATTCTTTGTGCGTTATCCTACGGCCTTGCGAAACGACGGGTCGAAGGTACGGTCGCGCTGGGGCCGCCGGCGCAGATCCTTCCGGGAACGTGGGGGAGAGTGCCGCAAGCCTCCCCCATGTCGAATGTCACTACCTGTCCGGCTGACCAGCCAGCCTAAGGATGTCAGGCAGCTTCTCCCGTAAGCGATGGGGGCGCGCACCGCAAGCCTCCCCCCTCGTTTGGCAAGGACACTAGGAAGCCAAGCTTACAGCCGGCTTACGGCTTTGAGGCGCGATCCGCCGCAGTCTTTCCGGGGAATGCGGGTCTCGCTCCCCGGGCTACCCTCGGGCGCGCAGCTCACGGCGGAGAATCTTGCCGGTGGCGGTCATGGGCAGGGCATCGGTGAAGGCGACGAGGCGAGGATATTCGTGGGCGGAGAGGCGGGTCTTCACGAAGTCCTGGATGTTCTTCGCCAGCGCCTCGGAGGGAGCGACGCCCGGCTTCGGCACGATCCACGCCTTCACGGCCTCCGTGCGGAGCGCATCCGGAACGCCCACCACCGCCACCAGCGCCACCGCCGGGTGCTTGAGGATGCAGTCCTCGATCTCACCGGGGCCGATGCGGTAGCCGGCTGACGTAATCACGTCGTCGGCGCGGCCGACATACCAGAGATAGCCCTCCTCATCCTGCTGGCCCATGTCGCCGGTGAGGAGGAAGTCGCCGGCATATTTCTGCGCGGTGGCCTCGGGATTCTTCCAGTATTCCAGCATCATCACCGGATCGCCCCGACGAATGGCGATGTGGCCTTCCGTGCCGCGGGGAAGCTCAACACCCGCGTCGTCCACGATGCGCACGTCGTGGCCGGGGATGGCCTTGCCCATGGAGCCGGGGCGGATGGGGAAAAAGCTGGAGTTGGAGCCGACCACCAGATTGCATTCGGTCTGCCCGTAGATCTCCCGCGCCTCGACACCCAGCCGCTCCTCGACGAAGGCGCCCAGCTCGGCCCCCAGCGTCTCCCCGCCGGTGAGGAGGGAGCGCAGCTTCAGGCCGCTGTGCTTCACGTCCGCCTGCCGTAGCAGCTTCAGCGCGGTGGGGGGCAGAAAGACGTTGCGCACATGATGGTCCGCCAGCAGCGCCATGGCCGCGTCGGGATCGAACTTCTTGGCCCGGTGAGCGAGCACCGGCACCCCGAGATAGAGCGAGGGGAAAAGTACGTCGAACAGCCCACCGATCCAGGCCCAGTCGGCTGGCGTCCAGTGCAGGTCGCCCGGCTGCGGCATGTATTGGTGGACGAACTCGATGCAGGGCAGGTGCCCCAGCAGCACCCGGTGGCCGTGCAGCGCACCCTTCGGGTTTCCGGTGGTGCCAGAGGTGAAGATGATGATGCCGGGATCGTCCGGCCCCGTATCCACCGGCGTGAAGCGGTCCGAGCCCTGCGCCAGCGCCGCGTCGAAGGAGAGGGCGCCGCCTGCGTCGGGGCCGATGACGAAGACATAAGCGAGGTCGGGCAGGTGGTCCCGCACCCGCATGAGCTTGGCGAGGCCGCCCAGATCCGTCACCAGCACCTTCGCGCCGGAGGCCGCGAGGCGGAATTCCAGCGCTTCGTCGCCGAACAGGGTGAACAGCGGCACGGAGACCATCCCCGCCTTGAAGGCGGCGATGTGGGCGATGGCCGTCTCCGGCGCCTGCGGCAGGAACACCGCCACGCGGTCGCCGCGCTGGAGGCCCTTGGCGACCAGCACATTGGCGAAACGGTTGGTGAGGGCTTTCAACTCGTCGAAGCTGTAGGACCGGGCAGCGCCCGTCTCCTCCACAAAGATCAGCGCCGGCTTGCCCGAGCCATTTGCATGGGCGTCGGCACAGGCGACGCCCATGTTGAAACGGGCCGGCACCTGCCAGGAAAAGGCGCGCAGCAGCCCCGCATAATCATCGGCCGGAACGAGCATCGTCACCTCCCTCGGCGCCGCTCTGCCGGCGGCTGCGCTCTAAGGAAACGATCGAACGTTTTTTTCCGGGAGAGGTCAAGGCTCTCCCGCGCGCCACAGGCGCGCGGGACGCACGCGTCAATAATAGGAGGCGATGGCCTCAACTTCGGCCTTGGAGCCGAACACCAGCGGGATGCGCTGGTGGATGTGGTGGGGGGTGATGTCGAGGATGCGCGTCGTGCCGTCGGTGGCGGCGCCCTTGGCCTGCTCCACCAGAAAGGCGAGGGGGAAGGCCTCGTAGATCAGGCGCAGGCGGCCGTTGTCGTAGCCCTTGCGCTTGTCGCGCGGGTACACGTAGACGCCGCCGCGGGTGAAGATGCGGAAGGCGTCGGCCACCATGGAGCCGACCCAGCGCATGTTGAAGTCCTTGCCCCGCGGGCCTTCCTTGCCGGCGAGGCAATCGGCGAGATAGCGCTGCATGGGCGCGTCCCAGTGCCGGACGTTGGACTGGTTGATCCCGTATTCCTTAGTCTCGGCGGGGATTTCCACATCGCTGCGGGCCAGCAGGAACTCGCCGGTGCGGCGGTCGTGCACGAACACCTGCGTGCCTTCGCCGAAGGTGGCGACGAGGATGGTCGCCGGGCCATAGGCGAGGAAACCGGCCGCGACCTGCGCCGAGCCCGGCCGCATCACCGCGTCCTCGGGCTTGGCGAACGCTGAGGCGTCATAGGGCATGATGGAATAGATGGTGCCCACCGACACGTTGGTGTCGATGTTGGACGAGCCGTCCAGCGGGTCCACCGCCACCACGAGGCGGCCTTCGGGATTGAGCGGGATCAGCTCCTCACTCTCCTCGGAGGCGAGGAAGGCGGTGGGGGTCGGCAGGAGCTTCTCGCGGATCAGCTCCTCGGCCACCACGTCGAGTTCCTTCTGGGCGTCGCCGCCGGCATTGGGATCGACGCCGCGGATGTTGGCCAGCCCCTCTTCCAGCGGGCCGCGCGCCACGAGGTCGGCGATGCCGAGCCCGGCCTCGGCGATGGCGGTCACGGTGGCCGCCACGGCCTGCCGCGACGCGTCGCTCCCTGCCCAGTCCGCGAGATAGGTCTTGAGGCTCACCGCAACGCTCACCTTGTGCTCTCCTTCGATCCGCCGGCAGGGCCGACGGCAGTCCGATCAGGTTTCGTCTTGCCCCGTCTCAGCGGGTGCGGACGATCTCTATACCGACATCGCCAAACACGCCGGTGACAGGCGCGCCCGGCTTGTGCACCACCACGCGCACCTGCTCGACCATCTCGAAATGGTCCAGAAGGCGCGTGGAGATGCGCTCCGCCAGCGTCTCGATAAGGTGGACGGGATCGTCCCCCACCACCGCGGCGACCTGCTCGTAGATGCCCTGGTAGGACACCGTGAGGGCCGCATCATCCGCCCAGGCGGCGGGGCGGGTGTCGAGCCAGCAGTCCACGTCGATGATGAAGCGCTGACCCAGCTCCCGCTCCGCATCGTACACGCCGTGACGCGCATAGAAGGGCAGTTGCCGCAGGAACAGCCGGTCCGTGTTGTGGGGCCGGGTACGGGGCGCGGGGTTCGCGTCGGCCTGCGTGTCCGCAAGGGCGGTGGGATCTTCGGAGGTCATCTCATCCTCGCGCGGAGGCGCCGCCATGGGCGCGCTCCCTGCCTCAAACTCTATGCCTTCCTATTGGTTTCGCCGGCTGCTTTCAACGGATCTTCACCTCGACCGGAGTCGGACGCGGCAGCCGCGGCATGGAGGGCGGCACGCCCTCGCGGATCAGTTCGGGCACGAAGGCGAGCGGATTGACGCCGAGTGCGGCGTGAAGTCCGGCATAGGAAGCGGTGACACGCGGGTTGACCTCCGCCACGACAGGGCCATCCGGCGTCAGGATCACGTCGATGCAGACGATGCCGGAGAGGCCGGGAATGGCTTCCACCACCCGTCTCGCCGTCTCGGCAAGGCGTCCGTCCTCATCCGCGATGCCGCCGACCTGCACGCCCTCGAAGGCGAACACGCCCACAAGGTGGCTGATGCTGAGACGGTTCGCCGCGAGCAATGTCACCCCGTCCGGCCGCACCAGCACGCTGAGGCTGGCGAGGTTTCCGTTGAGGAATGGCTGGACGACGAGGCCACCGGCGCGGGGCAGGGCAGCCCTGTTCGGCCAGGCGCGGGCGGCCGACCAGCCCGTGCCGTCCTCAGGCCGTGTCACCAGATCGCCGTCGAGCCCGGAGGGCAGGGCATCGAGCGGGTAGGTCGGGACGTGCGGAATGCCGTACTCCGCGAGGCGGCGGGCCAGCGCCAGCCGGTTTGAGGTGAGGATGACGGCCTCGCCGGAGCTCGCGAGCGTGCGGGCCCCGCCCTCGCGCATCAGGCGGGCGAGGCGCGCCAGCAGGCCGCCGGCCTCGGGGGCGATGGGCCACACCACGTCGGCGTCCTGGGCGAGGCCGGACCAGGTGATCCAGGGATCGTCGCCCTTGCGCACCGGCACCGCCTCCTCGTTGGGCGGCGGCAGGCGGTCGTCATAGGCCAGCACCACGTTGATGCCGACGAGCTCCTGGAGGTCGGTGACGATGGCGTCGCGGATCAGGCGACCCTCCGCCAGGGCCGCCTCCGGCAGGGGCTTGTCGCGCATGCCGCCGGATGTCACGTACTCGCAGATGAAGACGCGCATGGGGCTCCTCTCGCAAACGCTCAGCCGGACCTCGACATGCAGCTTATCCCCGTCGTTGACCTGAAGGGAGGGGTGGTCGTGCGTGCCCACAGGGGCGAACGCGAGGCCTATCGTCCCATCGTCACGCCGCTTTCCCCCTCGGCCCGGCCGCGGGACGTGGTGGCGGGGCTGCTCTCGCTCGCCCCGTTCCGCACCCTCTATGTGGCTGATATCGATGCCATAACCGGGGCAGGCCGCAACGATGACGCGATCGCGGAACTCGTCCGCGACTTCCCCGGCCTCGACCTGTGGGTGGATGCCGGGGAGCGCGATCCGGCCCAGATCGTCGCCCGCACCAGATCCCGGCTCGGCACGAGCATCGTCGGCACCGAAGTCCTCGGCGAGGCCGACGTGGAGGCCACGCTCGCCGTGGACGGGGTGATTCTCTCCCTGGACCACGATGCTGCGGGGCCGCGCGGGCCGGAGCGTGCGCACCGCGATGCGCGCCTCTGGCCGACGCGCGTGATCGTCATGACGCTCGCCCGCGTCGGCAGCGGCGAGGGGCCGGACATGGCCGCGCTGGAGCACACCGGCCGGCTGGCCAAGGGGCAGGGGGCGGCGCCCGCGCTCTATGCCGCCGGCGGCGTGCGGGGGCCAGCGGATCTCGAAGCCCTCGCCCGGGCCGGCGTTGCCGGCGCGCTGGTGGCGAGCGCCCTTCACGACGGGCGGATCGATCCTGAGACCGCGTGCCGGTGGGCCTGAGGCGCAGGCCGCCATTGGGCTTGCCTGCCGGGGCGTGTGCTCAGCCTTGAGCCTGGTTCACTGTTACCTTCTCGCCACACTTGCAAATGGAGATGCCGCAAGGGTGCCCCGTGTCACGGAACTGTAGCGCGGCCCCCCTAGGCAGGGCTGAGCCTCACGATCCTCGCGCCCGGAATTGCCCTCCATGATGATCCGTCTGCCGCTGCTCCATTCGTCCGCGAGCCGCATCGTCCTGGCCCTCGTCTGCACCGGCTCTGCGGTGCCCGCCCTTGCCGGATCGTTCACCGTGCCGCCAGCCACGGGCCAGCAGACCGTCTCCGGCAGCGACACCGGCAAGATCGACGCTGATGCGATCCTGAGCACGGGCTCGTCCGCCTCCATCGTGTGGAACGGCAACGCCACCGCCTCCCCGGGCGTGGTCATCACCAATTCCGGCACCATCACCTCCACCAACCGGACCATCGACACCACAGGCGCCTTCACCGGGACCTTCACGCTCGACAACAAGGCCGGCGGCAAGGTCAATTCGAAGGATGATGCCTTCCGCATCAACGGGCCGCTCGCCAACGGCACGGTGGTCGTCAACAACGCCGGCGTCATCACCTCGCAGACCGGGCAGGCGCTGGACTTCGACAAGGCGACCGCTGCCACGGCCACCATCACCATCGGCAACACCGGTACCATCTCCTCGGCCGGCTCGGACGCCATCCGCCTCGGCGGCGGCACCATCGGCATCACCAATTCCGGGACGATCGCGACCACCTCGTCCGGCAAGCGCGCCATCAAGTTCGACACGGCCTCGAACTTCGACACGCTGAAGAGCCTCACCATCGTCAACGAGGCGAGCGGCGTCATCACCGGCACCGACGACGCCATCAAGATTTCGTCCACCACCAGCAGCACCGCGGCGCCGGTGATCTCCATCACCAATGCGGGGACGATCCAGTCGAAGTCGGGTGGTCAGGGCATCGACCTCGGCGACATCTATTCCACCAACGCCACGATCACGATCACCAACCAGAAGACCGGCCTGATTACCGCCGCCGACAATGACGGCATCCAGGGCACCAACGGCGTCACCATCAACAATTACGGGACCATCTCGTCCTATTACGCGGCCGGCACTGCCGACACGCAGAACAATTCCGCCGTCAAGGTGAGCGGCGACGACCAGGGCCACGCCATCACCCTCAAGGTGAACAATTATGCCGGCGCCCTCATCACCGGCGCCTATCACGGCATCAAGGCCACCGGCACCGACGACAACCTGATCGTCACCAACAACGGCACCATCGAGGGCCGCAACGGCTCGGGCGTGAACTCGAACGGCACGGGCACCGTCGTCAATTACGGGCTGATCTCCGGCACCTTCGATCCGGCCGCGAGCTTCGGCGATGGCGACGGCGTGGATTTCGACAAGGCCGGCACCGTCTACAACTACGGCACCATCGAGGGGCTCGGCTCCAAGGGCATCAAGCCGGGCGAGACCAAGCCCAGCACGTCAGAGGGCATCGCCATCGGCGGCGGGCTCATCGTCAACGGCGACGCCGCCCACACCTCGGCGCTGATCTCCGGCGCCAACAATGGCATCCTGGCCGACGACAGCAACGGCGGTGACGCCTTCGCCGCCCTGACCGTCACCAATTACGGCACCATCCAGGGCCTCGCCGGCTACGGCATCCGCTATGTGAACTCCGGTGTCGACACTTCCAAGTCGCTGACCATCTACAATTACGGCACCATTTCCGGCACTACCTATGCGGTGCAGATGGGTGGAGGGAATGATCTGTTCGTAATTGGTCCCAAAGGCAGCGTGGTGGGCATCGTGGACGCCGAAGGCGGCTTCGACACCCTTCAGCTGGGTGCCAATGGGGAGCAGGTCCGTTTCGATGTGAGCCTGCTCGGCAACAGCTCCACCTATCGCAATTTCGAGCGCCTCACGACGGGTACGGACACCTTCACGACCCTCTATGGCACCTCGGATTTCGCCGGCTCGGTGGTCTTCGACCAGGCGGCCGTCACCCTGCAGGGCGCCTCCCTCGCCAATGCCTCGGTCAGCGTGACGGGCACCGCCCTCATGGAAGGCAACCTTTTCGGCTGGGGAACGGTGGGCAGCCTCTCGATCTCAAGCGAGGCAAACGTCGACCTCGCGTCCGCGACCACGCGTTTCGGTACGCTCAATGTCGTGGGCAACGCCGCCATCGCCGGCTCCTACGTGGTGGACGTGGACACTTCAGGCCATACCGATCTCATCAGCGTCGGCGGCAAGACCACCATCGCGGACGGCGCCCAGGTCTACATGTTCGGCGAGCTCGCCTGGGGGACGCACTACACGATCCTGTCCTCCGACGGCGGCATCAGCGGCTCCTTCGGCTCCCTCAACGTGGTCACCCCCATCGACTATCTCTTCGTCGATCCGGCCCTGAGCCAGGACACCAACAACGTCTACCTCGCGCTGGAACGCAACGGCGTTGCCTTCTCTTCCTTCGCCGTGACGCCCAACCAGCGCTCGGTGGCCGGTGCGCTGGAGCGCATCGGGGCGGGTCCGAAGGCCGACACGTCGAAGCTCTATTCCGCCTTCGTGACCCAGACCGCCGACGACAAGCCGACGCTGGCCCTCTCCCAGCTCTCCGGTGACCTCTACGCCACGCTGCCCGGGCAGATGGCCACCGAGAACATGATGGTCAACGACCTCATCCTCGGCCGCCTGCGGCAGGCGGGCTACGCCGGCGCCAAGGGGGCGGAAGCCGCGCTCGGCGCGGGCGGGCCGGCCCGGGCCTACGCCGACCCGGCGACGCCGGGCGCGCAGGCCTTCAAGGCCATCAAGGCGCCCGAGCCCGGTCCGGTGTGGACCACCTGGGCGCAGGGCTACGGCCAGTGGCTCTCCACCTCGGCCAACGGCAATGCCGCGGCGGCTGACACCAATCTGGGCGGCCTGTTGATCGGTGCGGACGTTTCGGCCAGCAACTGGGTGATGGGCCTCGCCGCCGGCTATTCCTCCGCCTCCACCAGCGCGGACGCGGCGTCGGCGAACACCGAGACCTGGCGCATCGCCGCCTACGGTGGCGCCACCTTCGACGCGATCAAGCTCCGCGCCGGCGCCAGCTACGGCTGGAGCAGCATAGACCAGAACCGCTTCGTCGCCCTGACCGGCGAAAGCCCGAAGGCGAGCTACACCGGCACCGCCGGCAACCTCTTTGCCGAAGCCGGCTACACCTTCGCGTTCAGCGGCGTGGCGCTGGAGCCCTTCGCCGGCATCGGCTGGACCAGTGTGGATCTCGGCAGCTTCATCGAGAACAACGCGCCTGTCGCCGGCCTGTCCTCCACCGGCACGTCGTTCGACACCGCCTATTCCACCCTCGGCCTGCGCGTCGCCACCAGCTTCAACGCTTCCGGCATCGTCGTGACGCCCCACGCCTCGGCCGGCTGGCGCCACGCCTTCGGTGATGTGACGCCCCAGACGGTGCTGAGCTTCATCAACACCGGCACGGCCTTCGGCATTGACGGCCTCGCCATCGCCGAGGACAGCATCGTCGGCTCGGCGGGCATCGACTTCGCCTTCGCCACCGGCGCCACCTTCTCGCTGGGTTACGAGGGCATGGCCGGTGACGGCACCAGCTACAACGCCGGCAAGGCGACGCTGGCGGTGAAGTTCTGAGGAGATCGGGCGCGCGAGCAAGGCTGAATGCCCGGCATCGCGCGCCCGTCTCGTCGCCCACGGGGAGCAAGGGACGCGCCTAAGGCTTCAGCCCTTGGCCTGCTGCTCGATCAGCGTGGCGAAGATGCTCGCCACGGTCAGGTCGGCGCTGGTGCCCGGGTTGAGCCCTCGGGCCTTCAGGCTCGTGTCGAAGGCGAGAAGCGCGTCGTGACGTTCGCCCGGTGACAGGCCGGAGAGCCCGCCACGCAGCGCTACAGCCTCCTGCCGCACCACCTCCGCCTGCTCCGCCCCGAACTTGCGGGCGATGTGACTGTCCGGAAGCGTCGCCAGGAAGGCGAGGTAGGCGTCCTCAATGCGCCGCCGCTCCAGCGGCCCGCCGGCAAGTGCGGGAATGCCGAGCGCGAAGAGGTCGGCATATCCGGTCACATACTGGCGGGCGATGGCGTCGCGATCGGCGGCGAGCGCCATGGCTTCCTTGAGCGTGACGCTGGCCGGAGCGCGCACATCCGCCTCGGCCGATGCGCCGAGGCCGCCCGGCGACGCAGCCGCGATGGCGTGGAAGGCGTTTCCGGCGTCGCTGAGATCCAGCCCGTCGAGCACTCGCACCAGCCGCTCCCGGAGCGGGCCGCCGCCCTCGGCCGCCACGGCCAGAGGTGCGCAGAGCAGGATGATGCCGAGATTGGTGTTGCAGCCGGCGACCGAGAGCGAGGCTTCCACCGCCGCCAGCACCCGCGCGCCGACGGAAGCGCCGGCGCGGGCGATGGCAGGGGCCGCGGCAGCGGCCGCCGCCTCGAACTGATTGGTTTCCATGCCGTGCCCGGCGGCGAAGACATGGACGTTGCCGGGTTTCAGCGCGGACAGTTCCGCAAGGCAGGCGGCGCGGAAGGCCTCCGCCACCTCGGCCGGCGCAAGAGCCCTCATGCGGTGACGCAGGCGGTGCTCACGGGGCCGGTTCCATCACCGCGCCGAGTCCGAAGTCGCGCAGCAGGGCCTGCGTGCGCTCGCGCATGCGCGCCTCGGCGACTTCCGGCGTGGGGCCGGTGGCGCGCACCGTGCAGAGCGGGGCCCCCTTCAGCACCGAGGCACCTGCGGGCGGGCGGTCGGCCACGAATTCGGGCCATGCATCCTGCGGCACCACCATGTCGTGCGCGGCATAGATGACGCCGGCGGCGTGCGCCTGCGCGGGCACGGGCAGCACTTCCGGCAGCCTGCCGCCGCAGGCCGCCAGATGCAGGCCGAGCAGGGGGGGCAGGGGATCGGTGTCGAAGATGTCGAGGGTGGCGCCGGGGCGGGGGTTCACCTCCACCAGGCACCAGCCGTCATCGTTCACCACGAAGTCGAGCGAGACCAGCCCCACCAGCCCGCAGGCGAGCGTGACGCTGAGCGCGCCCTTCAGCATCTCGCCGGCGAACGCTTCCGGCAGGGCGACAGGCCCCGCGGCGCCGCCATAACGGAAGGGATGTTCCTCGTCCTGCGCGTGCCATTGCCGCGAGGCGCCGATGACCCGGGCGGCGCTGCCATTGGACAGGAGAAGCAGAGAGAGGGACTGCCCGTCGACCTCGCGCTGGAGATAGTGGCCCGGCGCGGGCGGGGAGAGGTCGCCGGGCGCACGCCGCCGGATGTGGGCACCGCCCGCCCCGCCGATCTTCTTCTCCAGCACCGGAGCGTCGCCGAAGGTCTCGGCGGTGGGTGCTTCGAGCGAAACGGCGGGGAAGGGAATGCCGAGATGGGCCGCGAGGGCGGCAAGGGCGATGGGGTCCTTCAGCACGCGCACGATCGCCGGTGCATTGCCGAGGATGGGGTTGCGCTCGGCGATGCGGGTCATGAGGGCGGTGTCGTCCTCCAGCCCGCCGCCCAGCACCACCGGCAGCCCGGTGGGCGCGAGGGAGTGGAGCGCCTGGATCAGGTCGTCGCCATCGAAGGCGCAGCCGTTCTTCTTGTGCACGCGCACGCAGCGCGCAGTGTGAGCACAGGTATCGAGATCAGCGAACAGGTCGAACGAGAGCGCGGCGAAGCCGGCACGGGCGGCGCTGGCCGCCAGCGGCCGGGCGGAAATGGCGATCAGAGCAATATCCATATGGATCCCAGCCTGTTGGTTCGGAGCCCACTTTCGGGGCCTTTTGTGCGGCGCGGCCCTTTGGGGCGCGCCTCCTCCCGTCCTGTCCGGTGCCGCGCCGGAGGTACTCAGAGAGCGATGATGTCCGCGCCCTGATTGTTTCCTCGCACGCAATCGAATGACAGGTTTGTGAACGATGCGAAGCGGTCGCGCAAGGTGGCGGCCAGTCGCGTCGCTGCCTCCTCGCCATCGACGATGGCGAATCCGGTCGGCCCCCAGGAGCTTTGGCCGACGCCGGGGACGCCCTCGGCCTCAATTGCGGCGATGGCTTCCGCAACCTGCGGGCTCAGGAAGCGCCCGCCGCCCTGAGCTGCGGCATAATGATCGCCCAGCACGCGCTGCCAGTGCCCGATGACGCTGCCGAAGCCGTCCGCATCCGCGGCCGCGAGCGCCGGCAGCGCCTGAAGCAGCATCATGTGGCAGAGCTCGGCCGCCTGTTCCGCCGGGAAGGGCGGAAGGGTGGCCATGGCCGCCGTCTCCTGCGGCCCGCTCAGTCCTTCGCGGGCAGCGTCGAACACCAGGAGGATGCGCCAGCTCTCGGGAATCTTGAAGCGCGCAAGCAGGGGCGGGGGCGCGCTGGCCGCCGGACCTTCGAGCGCCTTGCCGCCGTCGAGGATCACGCCACCGGCCGCAAACGCCTCCAGGCCGATGGCCGAGCGTCGGCCACGCCCGAGCACGGTGGCGACCTCGCGGGGCGACAAATCATGCCCGGAGAGACGCGCCACCGCGACTCCCACCGCCAGCGCCAGTTGGGTGCCGGAGCCGAGCCCGCCATGGGCCGGCAAGGCGGCGTCCACGTCGATGGCGAAACGCTCTTCAATGCCGAGCTTGTCGCGCACCAGATCCCGCGCGCGGGCGGCACGGTCGCTGTCCGGTCCTTCGGCGGCATCCTTGGTGCTGCGGAGGACGCTCACCTCGGTGGCCGGCCGTTCCAGCGCGATGCCGAGCGAGCCGAAGCGGCGGCCGAGCGAGCCGCCGAGATCGAGAAAGCCGAGATGCAGCCGCGCCGGCGCGCGCACCTTCACCCCGGCCGCGTTGCGCAGATCCACGCGGCGGCTCAGCCGGCGAGGGCGGCGCGCAGCCGCTCCGCATGGGCGGCGAGCACGTCGGGCTTCTCCATCTCGCTCGCCGGCGGCTTCATGGGCACACCCGAATGGCGCGGGATGACATGGACGTGGAGGTGGAACACCACCTGCCCGCCGGCCTCCTCGTTGAACTGCTGGATGGTGATTCCATCCGCCGCGAAGGCCTTCATGCCGGCGATGGCCACCTTCTTGGCGATGGTCGCCACATAGGCGAGGTCCTCGGGCGTGATGTCGAGGATGTTGCGGGCCGGCGCCTTGGGGATCACCAGCGTATGGCCGGGGCAGCGCGGCATGATGTCGAGGAAGGCGAGGGCCTTGTCGTCCTCATAGACCTTGTGCGCCGGCAGCTCGCCGCGAAGGATGCGGGCGAAGATGTTCTGCGGATCGTAAGCCGGCGTTGCGGTCATGCGCGTGTCTCCCTGTTGGGGGAGGAGATTGCAGGGCGCGGGCGGAGGGTCAAGCCCGCACCGGTGCGGCGCGGACGACCTCAGCCGAACCGGCCGGTGACGTAATCCTGCGTCCGCTGATCCCGCGGGTGGGTGAAGAGGTCCTGCGTGGGGCCGAACTCCACCATCTCGCCGAGATACATGAAGCCGGTGAAATCGGAGATGCGCGCCGCCTGCTGGAGATTGTGGGTGACGATGGCGAAGGTGTAGTGCGCCTTCAGTTCCTCGATGGTCTCCTCGATGCGTGCCGTGGTGATGGGGTCGAGGGCCGAGCAGGGTTCGTCGAGCAGGATCACCTCCGGCTTGAGGGCGATGGTGCGGGCGATGCACAGGCGCTGCTGCTGGCCCCCGGAGAGGCTGAGGCCGCTCTGGGGCAGGATGTCCTTCACCTCGTCCCACAGGGCCGCCTTGCGCAGCGCCTCCTCGACGCGCAGGTCGAGATCGGCCGGCTTCAAGTCTTCGTTGATGCGCAGGCCGATGGCCACGTTGTCGTAGATGGACATGGGGAACGGCGTCGGCTTCTGGAACACCATGCCGATGCGCGCCCTGACGCGCGCAGGGTCCATGGCGTCGCCGAGGATGCTCACGCCGTCGAGCAGCACGTCGCCCTCCACCCGCTGGTCCGGATAGAGCTCGTACATGCGATTGAAGATGCGCAGCAGCGTCGATTTTCCGCAGCCCGACGGGCCGATGAAGGCGGTGACGCAGTGCGCGCGCAGGTCGACCGAGATGTTCCTGAGGGCGATGGCGTCGCCGTAATAGAAGCTCAGGTTTCGGACGGAGAGCTTGACCGGAGGCAGGGTCGCCTGCCGGCTGGCGAAGACCGTCGGCGCGGGCAGGCCGGCGTGGGCCGAGCCGTCCGGGGGCAGCGACGACGGAGTGTGGATGGACATGGCGACCGATCCTCGGCAGGAGCTGATGTATCCTGCCTAGATCGTCTGCAGCGGGGCGTCCTTGCGCCAGCTCATGCGGCGCACGCGGAATGCGAAAAATCGAGCGACGGCGCCGCTTTTCCGGGGCGCCGGGCAGGACCGCTTCCTGCGCCGGCTCAGCGTCCCTCTGCTCAGTTCTGGCCCTGGCTCTGGGCCTGCGCCAGCTTCTGCGGCGCGCGGCCGTCGAGGGCGCTGATGCGCTCCTCCACATCGAGACCGGTGCTGCGCAGCGCCTGCACGCCCACGGCATCGAGGCCCACGGCGAGGCGGACGTAGTTCTCCGTGCCGCAGATGTTGCGGCCGGCATCGAAGGAGACCCAGCCGATCTTGGGCACATGCGCCTCGGCCCAATGGCGTGCCTCGCCCTCACCCTCCTCGCCGTCCTCAGGCGCGACATAGCCGGAGATATGGCGGGCCGGCAGGCCGAGGTGCCGGGCGGCGGCGGTGAAGACATGGGCGATGCTGCCGGCGCAGGCGATGCCCGCCTTCACGGCCTCGGCCGCGCTCAGGGGATCTCCGAGGGTCGGCCCGTCCTGCTCTTCCACCGTCTCGTGGACCTTGACCATGAGGGCGTGGAGCTGGGCCAGCGGGTCGTCGGCCGGCGCCTCGATGTCCGCCGCGAGGGCGGCGAGGGCGGCGTCGACTTCGGTGAGGTCGGTCTGGCGCAGGAACAGGGACGGCGGGAAGCGCTCCACCGTACCGCGCACGATGCCGGTGGTGTCCTGCGTCTCGATCTCGCCCTCGGCGCAGACTGTGAGGTGATCGGCCGGCCCGTCCACGGAGAAGGTGTGGCAGAGGTTGCCGAAGGCATCCTCCTGGGGGTGCAGGCGGCAGTCGGAATTGAGGTCCAGCGCCCAGCGCAGGATGAACTGGCCTTCGTGGGCGCGCGGGGTCATGCGCACGGTCACGGCCATGTTGCGGGTGCCGGGCTCGAAGCGCTGGGTGATCTCGTGGCGGATGCGGATGCGCATTGCGGGCGTCCCTGGTGACGATGCGGCGCGCGCGCCGCGACTGACATTCCCCCGGCGCGAGCCGGCCGCGCCGACGGGGAAGCTGATGGGGCCGCGAGGGGCCCGGGGTCAGGTCAGATACTGCTCGGTGATCTCGGCGCCGAGCTTGTTGTTGTCCGAGATGAACTCGGAAATGAACTCGTGCAGGCCGGTCTGGAAGATATCGTCGATGGACTTGTTGGTGAGTCGCGCCAGCATGGCCCGCGCCTGCCGCTGGGACGGACCCTGCCGACCATAGACCGAGGCGATGTCGTCCAGATTGCGGGCGAGGCTGTCGTAGCAGGCGGCCAGCGAGCGCGGCATCTGCCGGTTCAGGATGAGCAGGTCCGCCACCAGCCAGGGCTTCACGCTGTCGCGATAGACCCAGTGGAATGCGGTGAGTGCCGAAACCGAGCGCAGGATGGAGGCCCACTGGAAGTAATCGAGCGGGCCGCCGATGTGCTCCTTCTCCGGCAGCAGCACGTGATACTTCACGTCGAGGATGCGAGCGGTGTTGTCGGCGCGCTCAAGCTGGGCACCGGAGCGGGCGAACCAGTAGCCGTCATTGCGCAGCATGGTGCGGAACGTCGCTCCGTCGAAGCGCAGCGACGTTTCCTTCACGAAGGCGAGGAAGCGCGAGAGCTCGTCGCGGGTGAGCGCGCGGTTGGGGAAATTGCGCAGCTCGATCCAGGCCGAGTTGATGACGTCCCACATCTCCGAGGTCAGCGCCGTGCGCACCGAACGGGCGTTGGTGCGGGCCACCTCGAAGCAGTTGCGGATGGAGGAGGGGTTCTCCGACTCGAAGGCGAGGAACGACACCACGTTCTCCTCCTTCGCCTCCTCCAGCGGACCATAGCGCGCGACGAACTCGTCGGCGCAGCCTGCGGTGAGCACGGCCGAACTCCACTCGTTGGTGGAGCCGCCGTAGGTCACGGGCGTGTAGGCGAGGCGCTGGGAGACGTCGAGGATGCGGGCCAGGCAGTCGGCGCGTTCGACGTAGCGGGTCAGCCAGTAGAGGTTGTCGGCGGTGCGGGAAAGCATGGGGAGCCCGTTGCGGAAGGAGAGGGTGCGCGGCGCGGTTCATCCGCGCTCAGGCGTCCTGCACCCGGATGGCGTGGTGCCTCCGGGGGCGGTTCAGGCGGCGGAACCGGGCGGGGCCCCGGCTCCGGCAGTGGCACGGGCCGGGATGCCCGTGCGCGGGGAGAAACCTGCATCAACGATAGCGCTCACGCGCCGAAAAGCGAGAGCGCGCGTGCCCGCGCTCATGCGTCCAGCACCCAAAGCACGAGCGTGCCCGCTCATGCGTCCAGCACCCGAAGCATGAGCGCCGCCGCTCATGCGTCCAGCACCCAAGTGTCCTTGGTACCGCCGCCTTGGCTGGAGTTCACCACGAGGGAGCCCTCCTTCATGGCGACGCGGGTGAGGCCGCCGGGGACGATGCGCACCTTGTCGGAGCCGGAGAGGATGAACGGGCGCAGGTCCACATGGCGCGGAGCGATGCCCTTTTCCACCAGCGTCGGGCAGGTGGAGAGTGCCAGCGTCGGCTGGGCGATGAAATTCGCCGGGTCCGCCTTGAGCTTGTCGCGGAACTTCTCGATCTGCGCCTTGTCGGAGGCGGGGCCGACCAGCATGCCGTAGCCGCCGGAGCCGTGGACTTCCTTCACCACCAGCTCGGGGAGGTGCTCCAGCACATACTTCAGATGGTCCGCCTCGCGGCAGCGCCAGGTGGGCACGTTGGGGAGCAGGGGCTCTTCGCCGAGGTAGAACTTGATGATGTCCGGCATGTAGGAATAGACGGCCTTGTCGTCGGCCACGCCCGTTCCGACCGCGTTGGTCAGGGTGACGTTTCCGGCCTGGTAGGCGCTCATCAGCCCAGGCACGCCAAGCACGCTGTCGCGGCGGAAGGCGAGGGGATCGAGGAAGTCGTCGTCGAGGCGGCGGTAGATCACGTCCACGCGCTTCGGCCCCTCGGTGGTGCGCATGTAGACCACCGCATCCTTCACGAACAGATCGCGGCCCTCGACGAGGTCGACGCCCAGCTTGTCCGCGAGGAAGGAGTGCTCGTAATAGGCCGAATTGTGGATGCCGGGGGTGAGGATCACCACGTTCGGCTCATGCCCGCCGTGGGGCGAGAGCGAGCGCAGGGTGGCGAGCAGGTCGTCGGCGTAGTTCTCCACCGGCGCGACGCGGTGCATGGAGAACAGCTCCGGGAACAGCCGCAGCATGATCTCCCGGTTCTCCAGCATGTAGGAGACGCCGGACGGGGTGCGCGCGTTGTCCTCAAGCACGTAGAATTTGTCGGGGTCGGTGCGGACGATGTCGATGCCGGCGATGTGGACATAGAGATCGTGCGGCACGCGCTGCCCGTTCATCTCCGGGCGGAAGGCGGGGTTCTGGTAGACGAGGTTCTCCGGAACGATACCGGCCTTCAGAATCTCCCGCTTCGAGTACACGTCCTTGATGTACATGTTCAGCGCCTTGACGCGCTGCTCGAGCCCGCGCGAGAGGCGGGTCCACTCGTCCTTGGTGAGGATGCGGGGCACGATGTCGAACGGGATCAGGCGTTCCTGCGCGTTCTGCTCGCCGTAGACCGCGAAGGTGATGCCGATTCTCCGGAAGATGAATTCGGCCTCCTTGCGCCGGTGGTCCAGCACATCCTGGGGCACCTCGGCGAGCCAGCGCTGGAGGGTCTCGTAGGCCGGCCGTACCGCGCCGTCGGTACTGGACATTTCATCGAACGCATGCGGCATTGGGATCGACACTCCACGCCCCGGGGAAGCTCCCCATGAACTTAACAAACATCGTGCCAAAGAAGTGCTAAACGGGAAAGCGGAGCGAAGGCGCCGCTCACGCTTTATATATGCCTAGATTTTGGGCGGTTTTATCCCGGCTGACGCCGGCAAGGGCAGGGATCTGAGACATGGGTGAGGCAGGCGACGCGCGATCGGTCACGGCTGCGCTGATCGTGATTGGCGACGAGGTTCTCTCCGGCCGGACCAAGGACAAGAACATCGGCCACATCGCCGAGCGGCTGACCGACGTGGGCATCGACCTGCGGGAGGTCCGGGTGGTGGCGGACGTGGAGGAGGACATCGTGGCGGCGGTCAACGCGCTGCGCGCCCGCTTCGACTATGTCTTCACCACCGGCGGCATCGGCCCGACCCATGACGACATTACCGCCGACGCCATCGCCAGGGCCTTCGGGGTTTCCATCGACGTGGATCCGCGCGCCCGCGCCATGCTGCTCGAATATATCGCCGAGAAGGACCTGAACGAGGCGCGCCTGCGCATGGCGCGCATTCCCGCCGGGGCGAGCCTTGTGGTGAACGAGGTGTCCAAGGCGCCCGGCTTCCGCATCGGGAACGTCATCGTCATGGCCGGCGTGCCGCGCATCATGCAGTCGATGCTGGAGGCGGTGCTGCCGGAGCTGCGCAAGGGCCGGCCCATGCTCTCGCGCACCATCCTCGCCGAGGCGAAGGAGGGCGACATCGCCGCCCCGTTGCGCAAGATCGCCGAGACCTATCCCGACGCCATCATCGGCTCCTACCCGTTCCGCGACGAGGTGGACGGGCGCTACAAGACCAACCTCGTGGTGCGGGCGCGCGAGCCGGAACTGCTCGCCGCAGCCGGAGACGCGGTCGCCCGGATGGTAGAAGACAATGCGGGCGGCTGACGCCGCCTAGTCGTTCTTTGCGATCTGGCCGAGCCAGACCTCACGATACCACGTGGCAAAGCGGGCGATGCCCTCCTTCAGGGGGGTGCGCGGCGCGAAGTCCACCGCCTGGGCGAGGCTGGTGACGTCGGCGAAGGTGGCCTGCACGTCGCCGGCCTGCATGGGCTGGAAGTCCAGCTCCGCCTTGCAGCCCAGCGCCTCCTCGATATGGCCGATCAGCGCCATCAGCGGCTCGGGGCTGTGGTTGCCCACATTGTAGATGCGATAGGGCGCATTCGAGGTGGCGGGGTCCGGGTCCGCCCCGGTCCAGGCAGGATCGGGCGTCGCCGGCCTGGGGAGCAGCGCGACCACGGCATCCACCACATCGTCGATGAAGGTGAAGTCGCGCTGCATGTCGCCGTTGTTGAACACCTTGATGGGCCGGCCGTGCCAGATGGCGTCGGTGAACAGGAAGACCGCCATGTCCGGGCGTCCCCACGGGCCGTAGACGGTGAAAAAGCGCAGCCCGCTCACCGGCAGCCGGTAGAGGTGGGAATAGGCGTGGGCCATCAGCTCGTTCGCCTTCTTGGTGGCGGCGTAGAGGCTGATGGGATGGTCCACCGTCTGGTCCACCCGGAAGGGCAGGTCGGTATTGGCGCCGTAGACCGAGCTCGACGAGGCATAGACGAGATGCGCGACGCCGCCATGGCGGCAGCCTTCCAGTACATTGCCGAAGCCGACGAGGTTGGAGTCGATATAGGTCTCGGGATGCTCGATGGAGTAGCGAACGCCAGCCTGCGCCGCGAGATGGACCACATGGCTGGGCCGGTGGCGGGCGAAGACATCAGAGGTGGCAGCGCGATCGGCCAGGGTCAGGCGCTCGAAGCTGAAGCCGGGATGGCCGAGCAGCCGGGCGAGGCGGGCCTCCTTGAGGCGCACGTCATAATAGGCGTTGAGGTCGTCGATACCGACGACGTCCTGTCCCATCGCAAGCAGCCGCTCGGCGACGGCGGCACCGATGAAGCCGGCCGCGCCGGTAACGAAGATGGGAGCAGTGGTGAAGGTCAAGAACGGTCCCCGGACAGAACGCGCCGGACGGCGGAAGCTTCGCCGGGGTCGCCCGCATTCTTAGATCAGCGCTCCCACGGCATCAACGCGCCCAAAGGGCAGGAGCGCGTCGGACCGGCGGCGTCAGGGGTCGGGCCGCGCGGGGCAAGCCCATTCAGAGCGACCTCAGAAGGCGAGAGCGACACGAGCGGGAGTGAGGAGCGCGCCAGGCTTCTCGGGTGCTTGGCCTTGGCCAGGAGCGGGGTTAGGCTGGGGCGTGGTTTTCCGGGGCGAACCACTGGCGGACTTTTGGCGCCTCGCGTTCTCACCTCAGCTCACGCGGACCATGAAGACGATATAGGCCACCGAGCAGCACAGCATGCCCCACAGGGCTAGGACGGATTCGGCTATCATTTTATCTGCCCCCCAGCAGTCGTTAGCGCGATTGTGGCGTCGAATTTACTCAAAGGGTTGTGGAGGGGGCGACGGAAAACAGGTCAGTGTCCGCTTTGATCAAACGGTAGGGTTAATCAGATAGGGCTGGGGATTTGCGACTACATTGCGCGCCTGAGCGGGCGGGGCGGCAATGGCGGAGTTGGAGATCGAGGCTCGCGACCGCGGGCGGCTAGGTCTTGCGGTGCTTCAGCGGAAGAGCCGATTGGCCTGAGAAGCGGGAGAGGTAAAGTCGCAGGCGAATGAGGCGCCTTTTCACTCGCGCATCCCGAGGGATCAGAGCGGGCTGTGCAGCCGGCGCTCCAGCAGGGCCTCAGTAGGCTTCCTTGCGCAGGACCTCGAGGAAGGTCTTCAGGATGATCTTGATATCGATCCAGACGGACCAGTTGTTGATGTACCAGAGGTCCATCTCGATCCGGCGCTCCATCTGCTCAAGCTCCGCTGTCTCGCCGCGGAAGCCCTGCACCTGGGCCCAGCCGGTGATTCCCGGCTTGACGTGGTGGCGGAACGCATAGCCGGAAATCAGCTTCGAATATTCGTCGTCATGGGCGATGGCATGGGGTCGCGGCCCGACGATGGACATCTGCCCGAACAGCACATTCAGCACCTGCGGCAGCTCGTCGAGGCTCGACGCGCGCAGGAAACGGCCGACGCGCGTGACGCGCTTGTCGTTGCGCTGCGCCTGCACCACCTTCGCCCCGTCCTCCATCACCGTCATGGAGCGGAACTTGTAGATGGTGAATTCACGGCCGCCGAAGCCGTTGCGGCGCTGGCGGAAGATCACCGGACCACGGCTGTCGAGCTTGATCGCGGTAGCGATGATGGCGAACAGGGGCAGCAACAGGAGAACGGCGCAACTGGCGACGGCAATGTCCAGAAGGCGCTTCTGCGCCAACTCGAAGCGCGACAGTGGCGCGCGTTGGACCTCAATGGCGATGGACGAGCCGAAATCGACGCGCGGCGCGTCGAGCAGCTCGCTCACGATCTCGTCCGGCAGGAGCTTTACCGGAAGCGGCACCGAGCGCAGCCGGGCGCGCACGGCATCGAGCCGATCCACGTCGCTCCATGGCATGGCGAGAACGATTTCCTCGACGCGGTGCTGTCGGGCAAACTGCAGCGCCGCCTTCAGCGCATCCTTGTCGGACGCGGAGAGCAACTCCGTGGCCGAACCATCCGGCGTGGAAAGGCTGAAGCGCCGCACCTCGTTCAGGCCGAGGCGCACCAGCATGTGGGCCGGTACCACCTTGGCGAGTTCTCCAGCATCGCCGACCAGAATGGTCGCGCGACCTTTCACTGCGCCGCTCGCAATGGCCCGGCGCAGCCAGACGCCCATCGCCCATCGCCACGCCGGGAGAGCTACAAAGCCGAGAACGGCAAAGGCCCCGGTAGAGATGCGCGAGGTGCTTCCCGCCACCTTCAGGCAGAAGATCACCGTTGCGACGACGAGGATCGCGAAGGTCCAGTTGACCATCGTCGCGCGTACCTCGTCGACCACCCGCACCATGCGCCACGGCTTGTACAGGCCGCGCGAGATAGTGGTGAGCACGAAGGCCACCGCTGCGAGAATGCCGATCCCAACCGGCTGCGTCACCTCGAACCCGCTGCTCGATTGCGCCGAGAACAGGAAATCCACGAGGACGCTCAGTCCCAGGATAAGGGCTACGTCGGCCATAACGAAGAGCGGCGGCATCGACGCGTAGTCGAGCGCAGGGCTGACCCCAGACCGCTGCGCTTCGCTCGCCCGTTCAACCCGCATGTTGTCCGTGGAAAGCGACATTCGTCCCTCAGTCGGCAGATGGCTACCGCAAGGAGATGTGAAATTGTGGGGTGAACATAGCACTTCGGCGGGAGATCGACAAGTGAGTAAAGGTGGGCCTGATGGCGTATACACGGGTGTCATATCCCTGAAACAATTGGTGCGGTAAGAATAGATCGTGAAAATATCCGAAAATACCCAACTCAATGCCTGTCTGGATCGCGTGTCGGTGAGTTGAATGCCGGAAGAGGGAAGCGGAATGATGACTTTGTTCTCGTCTAGGTGGCATTTCGACTTGCGCGGTGACGTCGGTCAAGTCGTGCGATCAATCTTTAGGCAATGCTGCGCTGCGGAATAAATTCCAAGTGCTTAGCATGACGGCGGAAGCCTCGTTTTTTGGCATTGAGATACCGGCAATGCTCCCTTTCGCAGCCCAAGTTTTGTCTAACGGCCAATGCGCCGCCTTTCGCCATCGAATCAATAATTTAGCCTATCCGGACACAGCCCTTTGGACCTTCCGCAATCTCGCTCTCTCGACTGCCTCGCCGCGTCAATTCGCCGCCGTAAGGGCGCGCGGCGGGCGCGGCGGCCATCCCCCGCAAGCGAAATTCTTGACGGCGCGGAGAGGCTCACAACATCTTGAAAAATAATGTGATACCTCATCATGGCACGCCGCGTTCGGGGGGCGGGATGACCATCGATACGCATCTGGAACACGAAGTAGGTGGGCGAGCAGTATCCAGTGTCCCTGGCTAAAGGCCGCGGCACCGGCCAGATTCGGCGGAAGGGCCTGGCACATGAAATCCTCCCGGCAGAATCGCCCTTCGCCGCATGCCGGGCGATTGCCTCGGGCGACGCTGGCGCTCATGCATTTTGCGAAATTATCTGTTGCAATGCACAAATCGAAGGCCCTTCCGCCCACGAAGGCGCAGATCTCGGGCGGCGCTGATCGCCTGAGGCTCCCTTGCCGACGCCTGCGAAGGTGCGCTCCGCCTCGGTGCATTGGCGGATGCGGAGCCCCGGAACGCCGAGCTTGGCTGGGCGGCAGGTATAGGAGGACGGGGAAGCCGATGGGGAGGGGCTGTTGATCTGCCGCACGACCCGAAAACGATCAAGATATGGCGCGACGCCGGGCACGACTTCGCATGAAAGGCAGGCCATGCCGGAAACGATCCCGGCGGCGCGTTTAGGCATGCATTGCCCGGTCCCCGCGGGCAGGCGCGGGTTGTGGGTGATCGCTTCACAGGCGTATCCTTCGCCGCATCGCCAGCCCGTGCGGAAGGCCGTCTCGTCCTGCGGGAGGAGGCAGGCCATGGTCGCCGCCGCGGCCTCGGCCACAGGCGGTTCCGGGCGTGACCAGTCGGCCGGCGGTGCCATGGACAGCGGGCGGAAGGTTTCCGGCGTGCGGCCCTCCGCATAAGTGGTGGCGCCCTTTGGAGCCGGTCGATGAGCCGGACCTCGCCGCACGACGGCTGATCGGTGAGCGCGGGAAATCCCGCCGGTCCGTCCTGTTGGCCACGCCGATGAGCCTGAAGCCGGCGAGCGGCGAGGCGAGCCAACGCAGGTCCACGACCCATTCGACCTTGTCGTTCGTGACCTCATGAAGGGCACGGAACGCTCGCGACGTGAGCGCCCGCAGGACGTTCTGGCCAACGATCAGTGCTTTCCTCGGCTCCCGCGATGCCATCGGCTCCTCCTCCCTGGACGCGGGGCTCGAACCTCTGCCTTGCAGCATCCGCATGCCGATCCCGACCTCAAGGCGCTATATGACGTCTACCCATCGGATTTTCCTCATGAATGTCCCAGCAGGCATTGCCCTGCAAATCAGCGCCACGTTCTTCTTTGCCGTCATGTCCGCGCTCGTGCGCTTCGTCGCAGACGATGTGCCGAGCGGACAGGTGGTGTTCGCGCGCAGCGCCTTCGGTCTCGTCCCGCTCGTCATCTGGCTGCTGTGGAAGCAGCGGATGACCAGTGCGCTCGTGACGCACCAGCCGCTCGGCCATGTGGTCCGCGGGCTGGTGGGCGTGAGCGCCATGTGGCTCAGCTTCGCGGCGCTTGCCTTCATCCCGCTCGCCGAGGCCGTTGCCTTTACCTATGTGACGCCGCTGGTCGCCGTGCTTCTCGCAGCCGTTCTTCTGGGAGAGCGTGTGCCCGCCTATCGCTGGGCGGTGCTTGGCGTCGGCTTTGCCGGCATCCTCCTGATGCTTTGGCCCTCCTTCACCCATGCCTCGCTGGGGAGTGGGCCGGGGCCGCTGATCGGGGCGGCCATGGCCCTGGTCGGGGCCGTGATCGCCGGGCTCGCGGTCACCCAGGTCCGACACCTGACGCGGACGGAGACCAGCGAAGCGATCGTCTTCTACTTCTCCATCGTCGCGTCTCTCGCGGGTCTCGCGACCTTGCCGCTGGGATGGGTCGTTCCGGATCTGCGTACCAGTCTCGTTCTCATTGCGACCGGCATCGCCGGCGGCCTCGGCCAGATCCTGATGACCACGGCCACGCGCTATGCGCCGGCCTCGGTCGTGGCACCGCTGAATTATGCGACCTTGATCTGGGCCACCCTGTTCGGGGTGCTCGCCTTCGGGGAATGGCCCGATTCCCTGGTGCTGATCGGAGCGGGGGCGGTCGTTTCGGCAGGTCTTGTGCTGGTGTGGCGAGAGCGCCACGGCCTGAAGGTACCGGCGCCCGGTGTGCCCCGGGCAGAAGAGGCGGCCGAAGAAACTGCCAAGCTTGCGGCCGTTATATCTCAACGTACTAGGCTGGATGATCCGGCCGTCGCCCGCCCTGAAGATTACGCTGAGGAAGATGAAGGCGGCCAGGAACTTCCGGTCCGCCGTGCATGTTCTAGGTAGCACGGTAGGTTGCCTCTGGTGAAAGTCCAGTAGACTTGCCGTCCAGCGTGCATGCGTCTTCCGGGGATTGTTGCAGCGCCACAGGGCTTGTGGTAAACATGGCTCACCTAATCGGAGTGCGGGCGATGGCGAAAGTTTCCAAGATCAAGGCGGCGCTCACGGGCGCCGCTGTCGCGGGTCTGGTCCTCGGGGCGGTTATGCCGTCGCAGGCTGCTGGCCTTTGGGGTGAGCGTTTTGCGTCTCTGCGCAGCCAGGCGAATCTTCAGTCTTCCAGCCGTCTGGGTGCTCAGTCGACCGGTGGGTACAAGTGGTCGCTGATCCAGTATCGCGCTTACAAGTATGACCAGCGCATCAGCAAGTTCCTCGGCCGTCCGGTTTCGCCGTTCTGCCGCTTCTTCTGCTGATCGGCCTTACAAGTCCAATCTGGTGGCCCACTTCCTGTGTTCCTTGACCGTCGCGATTGAGTTGGTCAGGGGATGCGTGAGGCGGGCCACTTGCGTTTGATGCGCTCAGTCGCGCGGGTGTACTCGGCAGGAATCCTTTCGGGGCGTCGGATTGCCGGGCTTTTGCTTGGGCGATGCATGTGCTTCGACTGCATCTGATGTTAGCGGGGCTTTAGCGGCATGCTTCGTATCGACAAGTCTGGGCCGGGGAAGTCTCTGAATATCCAGACCGAGGGCGAGCTCGATCTGGTCAATCTGCTTCAGGTGGTTCGGCGTCAGAAGTGGGTCATCGCAGCCGTCGCCGGCGCGGTGGCAAGTCTGGCCGCTCTCTATTGTTTTGTTGCGACGCCGCAATATACGGCAAGCGCCGAGTTGCTGATCGACACGCAGCAGGCCCGCGGCTTGGAGGTTATGCCTCAGCTGACCGGCGTGATGGACTCCAGTGGCATCGATAGCCAGGTCCAGATTCTTCAGTCCGAGCGCATCGCCAAGGCGGTCATCAAGGAACTGAAGCTCGTCGAGGCCAAGAAGAAGGAAATCGAGGAGAACGGCAACTCGGTGTTCAGCTCCGTGGCCGGGTTCCTGCTGCCCTTCCTTGTCAGCAACACGCCCATGAGCGACTACGAGCTCGAGCGGACGCAGGTCATCGATTTTGGCAAGCGTCTGCGTGTCAAACGCGTTGGCCTGAGCTATGTCATCAGCATCGACTACAGGGCCACCAATGCGGTTCAGGCGGCGGATGTCGCGAACCAGCTCGCCGAGGCCTATATTGTCGACCAGCTTGAGGCCAAGTATCAGGCGACCCGCCGCGCCAGCGTCTGGCTGCAGGACCGCATCGCCGAGTTGCGCGATCAGGCGCTGGCGGCCGACCGCGCGGTGCAGGACTTCAAGGCCAAGAACAACATCATCGACACGCAGCGCGGCCTGATCTCGGACCAGCAACTGTCCGAACTGAATACTCAGCTGATCACGGCGCGGACGGCCGTCGCCGAGGCGAAGGCGCGCTACGAACGTGTCAACAGCATCATCAAGCAGGGTGGCGTAACCGGCACGAGCGACGAAGTCGTGTCGGATGTGCTCAACAATCAGGTCATCAGCCTCCTGCGCACCCAGTATCTCGACGCCGTGAAGCGCGAGGCGGACTGGTCCAAGCGGTATGGCCCCGACCATATCGCGGTCGTTAATCTCAACAACGAGATCAAGGGGCTCCAGCGGTCACTCTTCACCGAGCTGTCGCGCATCGCCGAGACCTACAAATCCGATTACGAAATCGCCCGGGCCCGCGAGGCGAGCCTTTCGTCCAGCCTTGAGCAGTTGATGGTCCAGGCCAAGCTGACCGGGCAGGCGCAGGTTGAGCTTCGCGAGCTCGAAAGCAACGCGCAGTCCTATCGCGCGCTGTACGACAACTTCCTGCAGCGCTTCATGCAGGCGACGCAGCAGCAGTCGTTTCCGATCACAGAAGCGCGCCTGATCACCGACGCCTCGACGCCCTTGCGCGCGTCTTCTCCGCGGACGACTTTGATCGTTGCGGGTGGCCTCTTCATCGGGCTGCTGGCCGGGTTCGGCGTCGGCATGTGGCGCGAGAGAATGAACCGGACCTTCCGGCTGCCGGCCGACGTGGAGCGCTATCTGGGGCTGGATTGCCTTGGGGTTCTGCCGCTTCTGCCCTCGTCGGTGGCGACGCCGGTTCCTGCGGGCCAGAGCGCGTTCGACAGCTCCACCGGCATCATGCGTCAGGTGACCTCGGATCCCTTCTCGCGTTTTTCCGAGACTTTGCGCTCGGTCAAGGTCGCGGCGGATGTGTCCATTCACAGCCGGGCAGTGAAGGTGATTGGCATCATCTCGACGCTGCCGAAGGAAGGCAAGTCTACCGTCTCCGCGAACTTTGCCCAGCTGATCGCGCACAGCGGGCAGCGTTGCGTGCTCATCGACGGCGACCTGCGCAATCCCACGCTGACACGGCGCCTTGCGCCCGGCCGCAGTGTGGGGCTCCTTGATCTCGTCTTCGGCAAGGCGACTCTTGAAGAGGTCAGCATCGTCGACCGGATGACGGGGCTTCGCTTCATTCCCGCCGTCGTGCCGGGGGATATCGTTCATACCAACGAGATCCTCGCTTCGGAGCAGATGTCGGCTGTGCTCGATGCGCTGAAGCGGGATGTCGATTACATCGTCATCGACTTTCCGCCGCTTGCGCCCGTGGTGGACGTTCTGGCCTCGACACATATCGTCGATGGCTATGTCTATGTGCTCGACTGGGGTTCCTCCAATCGCGATCTCGTTATGAATACGCTGCAGAATGCGCACGCGGTCTACGAGAAAGTGCTCGGATGCCTTCTCAACAAGGCCGACCTGAAGGCGCTTCGCAGTCTCGAGGACTATGGCAGCAAGTATTATTATCACAAATACTACGCGAGCTATGGCCGAGAGTCCTGATCCGGCCGGGACGGCGGAAGCGGCGGCCGGCGCAGCCGTCGGCTCCGGCAATAGAAGCGGTGCTCGGGACGGTCGCCGGTCATCCGGCTCCGGCAAGGCGGTGAAGATCAACGCCCGCCTTGTCGGGCTGGTCATCGCCATCGGCGCCGTGATCTGGCTTTGGAATTCGGCGGGCATCAGGCGCCTGGATTCGGGCCTGTTCCTGCGCCCCGTCGCGACCCGAATGATGGCCGGAGAGCCCTTCGATCCGGATCTTGTCGTCGCTATGGATGCCGACATGTCCGTGGTGCTTTCTGATCGCCTCTGCGATTATCAGGCGCTTCAGGATCTAGCGATCGTTCGCTCCGCCCTCGCCGAGATCGCCTTCCAGGGAGACGATGCCGATCTCGCGGACAAGCGGCTTGCCGCCGCCGCGGAGGCGGCCAAGGCCAGCATTGCCTGCAGCCCCGGCTCCCCCCGCGCCTGGACGGTGCTGGCGTGGATCGAGCACATCCGGCACGAGGACACGCCGCTGCTGCGGACGTATCTGAGGAAGTCCTTTCGCTCCGGGCCCTATGAGGGATGGTCGCTCGTCCGCCGCATGGAGATCCTTCTGGCGCTCTATCCAAAGCTCGATGCAAGCGAGATGGCGGATTTGAAGCAGTCGGTGAACTGGCTGGCCATCAAAGACATGGCCGAGTACATCGGCGAACAATATGTTTCGACCAAGCCGGAATCGCGGGTGGCCCTGCGGGATATTCTCGCGGAGACGCCTGAAAGGGCGCAGAAGCGGGCGGCGGAAGTCATCCGCAACGGCGGCGAGGATATCGACCTCCCGGCAGTCGAACCTCTGGGGAGCCGGCCGTGGAAGTGACCGCAGAGACTCCGGCCGATGCCCCGGCGGAGGAACCGGTCCGCCGGCGCCGCGTGCGAAGCTTTCCGGACCGCATCGGCTTCTGGTTTTTCCTGGCGATGGTCATCCTTGCCCCCGTGCCGGACGGCTCGATTGCGCTCTTGTGGATCCAGGTATGGACGGGCTTCGCCACGGTTGCGGTGCTCCTCATCAGCTATCGCGAGGCCTCGCGCGGCGCAGTACTGCTGCTCGGCGGACTTCTCGTCGTTCTCGCCGCGTACGGGCTGGTGGCCTATCTCCAGTCCATCTCGCCGGGCCCGAGCCCTCTCGCCATATGGTCCGAGGCGGGCACGATTCTAGGTATCGAAATCGCGCCCCTGTCCGGCTCGGTCCGGCACACGCCTCTCATCTTTCTGGGGAGGCCCCTGCTCGCGGCGCTGGTCTTGACCGTGGCGATCGTGATCGGCTCGGACCGGCAGAGGGCCGGGCAGGTGCTGCGCGCCATTGTCGGGGCCGCTTGCCTTTATGGGTTGGTCGGCTTTATCGGCTTCGCCTTCGATGCCGAAAGTCTCAGGCCGTTCGACCAGAGCGGCGCGCTGACGACCTTCTTTCTGAACAAGAACACCTCGGCGATCTATCTGGGTTCAGCCTTCCTGATCGTTCTGGCCATGCTTTTGCCCCCCGCCATCGACGCCATGCGGGAGCGCAAGCCCTTGTCCAGCCTGTTCACCGGCCCCGGTGGCCGCCGGCGGGCGATCGCCGCTTCGGCCGGGCTGTTCGTGCTGGTCCTGCTGCCCCTGACGCTCTCGCGCGCCGGGGTGATACTGACTCTCCTTGCTGCGATTGGCGCCGTCGTCTTCAAGCTTCGCCTGCGCAAGCGCGCATCCATCTGGAAACTCGTGTTTGGCATCCTGGTGCTGCTCTCGCTGATCTACGGTATCTCGGGCGGTGCCTGGCGCGAGCGGCAGGCGCGGATCGGCTTCGACAGTCTGGGACGCTTCGATGCCTACGGGATGATGCTTGATGCGGTCAAAGAGCGGCCGCTCATCGGGTATGGGCTCGGCAGCTTCTCCGAAAGCTTTCCCCAGTTCCGCACCGAGGATCTTGGAACCTCGGCGGTTTTTGACATCGGGCACAGTACGGCCGTCGAACTGATCTTCGAAGGCGGATATCCGCTCGCTCTCCTTGTGTTCGCCTATGTCGCGCTCTGCGGCGGCCTGCTTGTGCGCGGTGCGATACGCCGGCCCAGCGATCCCTACATCCTGGCGGGCCTTCTCGTCGGACTGATCGGTCTCGTGCACACGAGCTTCGATTTTTCGCTCCAGATCCCCGGCTTCCTGATCATCTATCTCTCGGTCGTCGGGATCGGCATTGGCCGTTCTTTCCTGCCGCTGGAAGAGCGGAAGTTCATCAAGACGCGCGTCGTTCGGCGCCCGGTCGGGCCATCGGCAACCGGGACCCCCGAGGCCGTGCCGGCCACAAGCCCTGCCAAATGAGGCGGGTATCGACGGCACGTCCGGCTGAATCGCGTCCACACCGAGCTTATGCGGACTGGGATGAAGGGGCGTAACGGGAGTGGACGGGGCGCGATGAATTGGCCGGCGGCAGGTCTCGGTGTCTTGGCGCTCCTTTGCATGCTTCTCGGTGGCGCGCTGTTTGGCGCGCTGAAGGGCGCCAAGGACTTCTTCGATGGCAGGTCCGAGCTGCGGCTCCGCCCCATTGATCCCGCACACTTTGCCCAAGAGAACGCGATGCTGCCTTCCTCCGGCAAGCCGCGCCTCGTCATCTTCGGCGATTCCCGCGCGCACCAGACTACCGTCAGCGGGGACACTGCATCGGCATGGCAGGTGGTGAGCAGGGGCGTGTCGGGCGAGAGTTCGGTCCAGGCCAGCTACCGATTCCGCAACGACGTCATCGATCTGCGGCCAAGGGCGGTGCTCATCGTCACGGGCATCAACGATGCGGTGGCCGCCGCCAATCTTCCCGGCATGGAGCGGGCGGCTGTGGCCGACCTCAAGGCCAACGTGTCGCGGTTCGCGCAGGAAGCCGCGTCGTCCGGCGCGGTCGCGATCGTGTCCACCATCGTCCGCCCGACGACTCCGAGGCTGATCCGGCGGCCGTTCTGGTCCGATCGGGTCTATGCCATCATCGACGAGGTGAACGCCCACATTCGCGGAATGGCGGCGGACAACGTCCTGATCCTGGATGCCGATGCGTTGCTCGTCGGTGATAAGGCGACGCTGCCGCCGCAACTCGCCACCGACGAGGTTCACCTTTCCAAAGAAGCGCACGACCTACTGGCGGCGCGCTTCGACGAGATACTGCCGCCGCTGCGACCCGGCGCAACACATTGACCGTCTGATCGGTTGATACGCCGGCTCAGCGCTCCACGAACGCCTTCTCGATGACGTAGTGGCCGGGCGCCGACTGGCTGCCCTCGGCAAAGCCGCGCGATTCCAGAAGGTCCACCACATCCTTCAGCATCTGCGGGCTGCCGCAGAGCATCAGGCGGTCTTCCTCAGGCGACATGACCGGCATGCCGAGGTCGGAGAACAGCTTGCCCGAGGTGATAAGGTCCGTGATGCGGCCCTGATTGCGGAAAGGTTCGCGGGTCACGGTCGGGTAGTAGACGAGCTTCGCCTTGACTTCCTCGCCGAGGATCTCGTCGTCGGGCAGGGTCTTGGTCAGATACTCGTCATAGGCCAACTCGGCCACCGTGCGGGTGCCGTGGATGAGGATGACCTTCTCGAACCGGTCATAGGCCTCCGGGTCCTTCACCACCGACAGGAAGGGCGCGAGGCCGGTGCCGGTGGAGAGGAGATAGAGGCGCTTGCCGGGCAGCAGGCTATCCTGCACCAGCGTGCCGGTGGGCTTGCGGCCGACGAGGATCTTGTCGCCCACCTTGAGGTGCTGGAGGCGGGAGGTGAGGGGGCCGTTCTGCACCTTGATGGAGAAGAACTGCAGCTCTTCCTCGTAGTTTGCGCTCGCCATGGAATAGGCGCGCAGCAGCGGCTTGCCGTCCACCCGAAGGCCGATCATCGTGAACTGGCCGTTGAGGAAGCGGAGGCCGGGATCGCGGGTGCAGGTGAAGGAGAAGAGGTTGTCGGTCCAGTGGTGGACGCTGGTGACGGTCTCTTCGTTGAAATTGCTCATCTCGAAAGTCCGGTCTCGACAAAGGGCGGCGCGCCGGAACGGCGAGAACCCCGCAAAGCTCAAGGGAAGACAGCCCCCACCCTACAGGATGCGGCCGCGCTTCAAAAGTGCGGCGGGTGTCCGCAGGCCGCGCGGGCCCTCAACCCACCCGTCCCCTGGTCAGGCGGTGCCGGCGGCCACGCGCGCCAGATACTGGCCGTAGCTTGATTTGGCGAGGTCGTGCGCCCGCGCCTCCAGACCGGCCCGGTCGATGAAGCCGGCGCGGTAGGCTACTTCCTCGGGGGAGGAGATGCGCAGGCCCTGCCGCTTTTCCAGGATCTGGACGAACTGGGCGGCCTCCACGAGGGAATCCGGCGTGCCGGTGTCGAGCCAGGCAAAGCCTCGGCCCATCATGGCCACGCGCAGCTCGCCGAGTTCGAGATAGGCCTTGTTGACGTCGGTGATCTCGATCTCGCCGCGCGGGGAGGGCGCGAGGTTCGCGGCGATATCGACCACCCGGTTGTCGTAGAAATAGAGGCCGGTCACCGCGAGGTTCGATTTCGGAACCTTCGGCTTCTCCTCCAGCGACAGAACCTTGCCGGAAGCGTCCATTTCCGCCACGCCATAGCGCTCGGGGTCCTGGACCGGATAGCCGAACACCGTGGCCCCCGTCTCCCGCCGCGCCGCATCCGCCAGCAATTCGGGCAGGCCATGGCCGAAGAAGAGGTTGTCGCCGAGGACCAGGGCCACGCGGTCGTTGCCCACGAACTCGCGGCCGACGATGAACGCGTCGGCGAGGCCGCGCGGATGCTCCTGCACCGCATAGGTGAGGTTGATGCCGAACTGGCTGCCGTCCTTCAGCAGCGCCTGGAACAGCGCGGCATCATGCGGCGTGGTGATGATCAGGATGTCCCGGATGCCCGCCATCATCAGCGTGCAGAGGGGATAATAGATCATCGGCTTGTCGTAGACCGGCAGCAACTGCTTGGAGACGACGAGCGTGATGGGATGAAGCCGGGTGCCGGAACCGCCGGCCAGAATGATGCCCTTCACGATGCTTCCTCGGATTGCGGCGCGGGAATTGCGGATGAGAGGGCGGCCACCTTCTCAGGCTCCGAAGCCGCCGGCTGGGAGGGCTTGACGAGAAGCGCGTCTACCACCTCGCGGGCACGCTGCTCCCACGGGGCGGCACGCACGCCAAAGGTGCGCTCGAACAGGTCGCTGGCCAGTTCCGAATTCTTCGGGCGGCTGGCGGGCGTCGGATAATCGACCGTGGTGATGGGGGTCACCTCCGGCTTGCGGCCGGTGTGGGGTTCGGCCGCCGCCACGATGGCGCTGGCGAAGCCGTGCCAGGTGGTCACGCCGCGTCCGGCGAAATGGTAGGTGCCCCAGCGGGCATCGCCCTGGGCGGCCGCAAGCGCCGCGGCGAGCACCGCCTCGGCAAGGTCGCGCGTGGCGGTGGGGCAGCCGCGCTGGTCGGCCACGACCCGCAACTGGTCGCGCTCGCCGGCGAGGCGCAGCATGGTTTTCAGGAAATTGTTGCCGTGGGCGCCGTAGACCCACGAGGTGCGCACGATCACATGGCGTTCGTGCGCGGCGCGCACCGCCGCCTCGCCGGCCGCCTTGGTGCGGCCGTAGACACCAAGCGGCGCCACCGGGTCCGCCTCCACATAGGCGCCGCGCTTGGTGCCGTCGAACACGTAGTCCGTGGAGACATGGATGAAGGGCGTGCGATAGCGGGCGCACCGCTCGGCGATGAGGCCGGGCGCGAAGGCGTTGATGCGGGCGGCGAGGTCCGGCTCGCTCTCGGCCTTGTCCACGGCGGTGTAGGCCGCGGCATTGATGAGCGCATCGGGGCGCGCTGCCTCCAGCGCGCGGGCGACGGCGACCGGATCGGAAATGTCGAGGTCGGCATGGCCGAGGGCGATAAGATCTATCCCCCGCTCACCGGCCAGCGCGACGGTTTCGCGTCCCAGCTGCCCCCCGGCACCGAACAGAAGAATGCGCGTCAAGATGCGAGCCCCAGTTTCGTGCCGGCCACCGTTGCCTTGTCCAGCCCCAGCCGCTGGCCCTGATAGCGCTGGCGCAGCGGCTCCCACCACGGACGGTTGGCGAGATACCAGCGGATGGTCTTTTCGAGACCCGTCTCGAACGTCTCCCGCGGCGACCAGCCGAGCTCCGCCTTCAGCTTGGAGAAGTCGATGGCGTAGCGGGCATCATGGCCGGGTCGGTCGGTAACGAAACGGATCAGCCCCTCGCGCTTGCCGATGGCGGCGTCGGGCACCAGATCGTCGAGAATGGCGCAGATGGTGCGCACCACGTCGATGTTCCGCCGCTCGCAGGCGCCGCCCACATTGTAGCTCTCGCCCGGACGGCCCTTGGTGGCGATGAGGAACAGGGCCTCAGCGTGGTCCTCCACGAACAGCCAGTCCCGCACGTTCTCGCCCGTGCCGTAGACGGGTAGATCCGCGCCTTCCAGCGCGTTCAGAGTGACGAGGGGAATGAGCTTCTCGGGGAAGTGGTACGGCCCGTAATTGTTCGAGCAGTTCGACATCACCGCCGGTAGGCCATAGGTGTGGAACCAGGCCCGGACCAGATGGTCGGAGGCCGCCTTGGAGGCGGAGTAGGGGGAGTTGGGCTGGTAGGGGGTGTCCTCACGGAACAGCCCCTCTGCGCCGAGGCTGCCGAACACCTCGTCGGTGGAGATGTGGTGGAAGCGGAAGGCCTCCTTCTGCGGTCCCGGCAGCGTCCGCCAGTAGCGCAGGGCCTCCTGCAGCATGGTGTAGGTGCCCACCACGTTGGTAGAGATGAAGTCACCCGGCCCGTCGATGGAGCGGTCCACATGGGACTCCGCGGCGAGGTGCATCACGAGGTCGGGCTTGAAACCCTCCAGCGCGGCACGCACGGCACCGGCATCGCAGATGTCGGCCTGCACGAAGGCGTAGCGCGAATTCTCCGCCACCGGCGCGAGGGAAGCGAGGTTGCCGGCATAGGTCAGCTTGTCGAAGGTCAGGACGTCGTGCCCGAGCCCCACAAGGTGTCGCACCACCGCCGAGCCGATGAAGCCCGCGCCACCCGTCACCAGCACCCGCATGAAGCTACCTTTCGTTCGCCGCCGTCCCCTGATAGGCGAACGGGCTGTCGAAATCCTTGAGGCGCGGCAAGACGCGATCCTTGTCCGAGAGGATCTTCTCGCCGTCACCCAGGGTCCAATCGATGGCGAGGTCGGGATCGTCCCAGATGATCCCGCATTCGCTCGCCCGGTCATAGACCGCGTCCACCTTATAGGCGACGCGCGTGTCCGGCGCGAGGGTGCAAAAGCCGTGGGCAAAACCCTGAGGTATGTAGAGCTGTTCGCCGCCCTCGGCCGTGAGGCGTGCACCGGCCCAGCGGCCGTAGGTGGGAGAGCCCTTCCGCACGTCCACCGCCACGTCGTAGATGGCACCGGAGAGCACCCGCACCAGCTTCGCCTGGGCGAAGGGGGGAGCCTGCATGTGCAGCCCGCGGATGGTGCCGACCTGCGCCGACAGGGACTCGTTGTCCTGCACGAAATCCGCGCTGATCCCGTTCGCCGCATATACGGGCTTCACATAGGTCTCGCAGAAATAGCCGCGCGCATCGCCGAAGCGGCGCGGCTGGACGAGAATGACGTCGGGCAGGCCAAGCGGGAGGAATGCCGTCACAAGCGTATCCACCTTTCCAAGGACCGGATGGAATCGGGCTCGCCTCGCGACAAAGCCGCATTGGCGCGTGCTCTAGCACAAGGGCCGGGCCATGAGAACACAAGGCCACGGCCCCGTTCCTCCGCCCCGTGGGGCACGAGGAGATACAATTTGTCGCTGCAGTGCGATAAGGGCAGAAATGGCGACGTATGGATCGGGGCGTCAAGATCAGCCACTGCGGACATTGGGGAATCGCGATGATGCTTGAGGCCGAAGCTCGCTGGGCGCGTGAATGGCTGTTCGATGCCGCACTGCCGCTCTGGTGGCAGGTGGGGGCGGACCCGGCGGGCGGCTTCTACGAGAAGATCGCGCTTGATGGAAAGCCGGTCATCGCGCCGCGCCGCCTCAGGGTTCAGACCCGACAGACCTACGCCTTCATCGAAGGCGGACGGCTGGGCTGGCAGGGGCCGTGGCGCGAGGCAGCAGAGCATGGCCTCACCTTCTTCATGAGCCATTACCGGCGCGCGGACGGGCTCTATCGCTGCCTCGTGACGCCGGATGGTTCGCCCCTCGACGAGACCGTCGACCTCTATGATCAGGCCTTCGTGCTGTTCGCCCTCGCCCATGCCCGTGCGGCTGGGATCGGAGACTCGGACCTGCTCACGGCAGCCCGCTCGCTGCAGGCCGAACTGACGGCGCAGCGCGCGCACCCGATGATTGGCTTCGAGGAGGCGACGCCCCGTGTCCTCCCGCTGCGCTCCAATCCGCACATGCACCTTCTGGAGGCCCAACTCGCGTGGGTCGCGGAGGGCATCACCGAGCCCTTCGAAGGTGTCGCGCGTGCGATCGTCGAACTCGGCGCGACGCGCCTCCTGGACCCGCAGACCGGCGCCATCGGCGAATATTACGATGGGGACTGGAACTTCGCGGAAGGCGCTCAGGGCGCAGTGCGTGAGCCGGGGCACCAATTCGAGTGGGCCTATCTGTTCCGCCATGCGGGCGATCTGCTGGGCGTGGATCACCGTGCTGCTGCGGATCGGCTCTATGCCTTCGGTACCCGCTTCGGCATCGCCCCGGATCGCCGCGCGGCGATCTTCGCCGTGGATGCGGCGGGAACGCCGACGGACCCGCGCGCCCGCCTGTGGGCGCAGACGGAGCGCCTGCGGACCGCGCTGGTGTTTGCGGCGGCGACCTCAGATGCGCAGGCGCGGGAGGCCTTCGTTGCCGATGCGCGCGAGGCGTTCGAGGTTCTGAAAGTCTATCTGGACGTGCCCGTGGCCGGCCTGTGGCGGGACCAGTGGCTGGCCGATGGCGCCTTCCTGGAAGAGGCGGCGCCCGCCTCGTCCTTCTACCACATCCTCTCGGCCTTCGTGGTTCTGCTGAAGGCCGGCGGCCTCGCCTAGGCTACCCCTCTCGCCGCTCCTCGGGACCAGCGCGCCTAAGCGCGCTGGTAGATGTCCTCGAAGCGGGTGATGTCGTCGTCGCCGAGATAGGAGCCGGTCTGGACCTCGATGAGTTCCAGCGGAATCTTGCCCGGGTTCTTGAGGCGATGGACGGTGCCGATGGGCAGGTAGGTGGATTCGTTCTCGTGCACGATGAAGGTGCGATCCTCCAGCGTGACCTCGGCCGTGCCGTGCACCACGATCCAATGCTCGGACCGGTGGTAGTGCTTCTGAAGCGAGAGCACGCCGCCGGGCTCGACCACGATCTTCTTCACCTGGAAGCGTTCGCCTTCGCACACACTCTCCAGCGTGCCCCACGGCCGGTGAACGGTGAGGTGCTCGTCGACCTCCCGGGGGTTGTGCGTCTTCAGCAGATTGACGAGGTGCTTGACGTCCTGGCTGCGGTTGGACGGCATGACCAGCACGGCGTCGTCGGTCGCGATCACGGACAGGCCGTCGATCCCGATGGTTGTCACCAGCGGGCCATCCGAACGGACGTAGGAATGGGAGGTGTCCAGCAACTGGACGGAGCCGACCGTCACATTGCCATTCTGGTCCTGCGCGCCAATCTCGTGCAGCGCGTCCCACGCGCCCACGTCCGACCATCCGAAGCTGCCGCGCACCACCGCCGCAAGGCGCGTGCGCTCCATCACGGCGAAGTCGATGGACTTGGCCGGGGACGACTTGAAGGCCGCCGGATCGAGCCTGAGGAAGCCGACGAGATCCACCTTGGCGTTTGCCACGGCGGAGGTGACGGCCGCCGAGATGGCCGGCTCATAGCGTTCGGCCTCCTCCAGAAGGAGACCGGCGGGAAAGAGGAAATTGCCCGAGTTCCAGAGGTAGCCAGCCTGGACGTAAAGCTCTGCGGTCGCGCGATCCGGCTTCTCGACGAAGGAATCCACCTCATACGCGCCGAGGGGGTCAAGCTCGGTGCCCAGCCGGATATAGCCGTAGCTGGTGCGCGGCTCCGTGGGTGAGATGCCGAACGTCACAATGCGGCCGGGGCGTGCGATCTTCGCACCCAGCTGAACGGCCTCCCGGAAGGCCGCCTTGTCCTGCACCACATGGTCTGAGGCGAGCGCGAGCACCAGCGTCTCGGGACCGTAGGTGTCAGCCACATGGCGGGCCGCCGCGAGAAGGGCAGGGGCGCTGTCGCGCCGGGCAGGCTCGAGCATGACGGTGGCATCGATGCCGATCTGGCGAGCCTGGCGCTGCGCAAAGAAGCGAAACTCCTCATTGGCCACCACCACGGGCGGACCGAACACATCGTCGGGTGCCGACCGCAGCAGCGTGTCCTGATACAGCGTCCTTTCCGAAGCGAGCGGCAGGAACTGCTTGGGCAGGCTGTTGCGCGAGAGCGGCCACAGACGCGTTCCCGATCCTCCAGCCAGAACGACCGGAATGATCTTTCCGGCGGCGGGGTGGGTCTCGGTCTGAGTTTGGCTTGTCATGGAAGGCGCCTGGCGTTGAATCGAGGCAGTTTACCGCAACGCGGCCGCTCGGTGCACAAAGAGTGCGCCCGGGCGGCAATGCTGCTCAGGCGTCGGCGAGGCTGCGCCGGCCGACGCTGGAATAGCGAAAGCCGAGGGCTTCCATCTCGTCCGGGCGATAGATGTTGCGCAGGTCGATCACCACCGGCTGCGCCATCATGCCGTGGATCCGCTTCAGGTCGAGCGCGCGGAAAGCATCCCACTCGGTGACGATCACCAGAGCATCGGCGCCCTCAGCCGCCAGATAGGGATTGTCCACATAGGTGACGTTGTCGAGGACGAGCTTGGCCTGCTCGATGCCCTCGGGATCATGCGCCTTGATGATGCCGCCGCCGTCCTGGAGGGCGGTGATGATGGCGATGGAGGGGGCATCGCGCATGTCGTCGGTGTTGGGCTTGAAGGTGAGGCCCAGCACGCCGATGGTCTTGCCGCGCACCGACCCGCCGAGCGCCTCGGTGACCTTGCGGGCCATGGCGCGCTTGCGCTGGTCGTTCACCGCCACCACGGTCTCGACGATGCGGACGGGGGTGCCATAGTCCTGCGCCGTCTTCATGAGGGCGAGGGTGTCCTTCGGGAAGCACGACCCGCCGTAGCCCGGACCGGCATGCAGGAATTTCGAGCCGATGCGATTGTCGAGGCCGATGCCTCGAGCCACGTCCTGCACATTGCCGCCCACCTGCTCGCACAGGTCGGCGATTTCATTGATGAAAGTGATCTTGGTGGCGAGGAAGGCGTTGGCCGCATACTTGGTCAGCTCAGCGGTGCGGCGCGAGGTGAAGAGCAGCGGCGACTGGTTCAGGAAGAGCGGACGGTAGAGTTCGGTCATCACATGGCGGGCGCGCTCATCCTCGGTGCCCACCAGGATGCGATCGGGGCGCTTGAAGTCGGTGATGGCCGCACCCTCGCGCAGGAACTCCGGGTTGGAGACGACGGCGAATTCCGCTTCCGGGCGCGTCTCGCGGATGATGCGCTCCACCTCGTCGCCCGTGCCCACCGGAACGGTGGATTTGGTCACCACGACCGTGTAGCGGCCGATGGCGCCGGCGATGTCACGCGCGGCCTGATAGACATAGGACAGGTCGGCATGGCCGTCGCCGCGGCGAGAGGGCGTGCCGACCGCGATGAAGACGGCATCGGCGTCCTTGACTCCTTCGGCGAGGCTGGTCGTGAAATAGAGGCGCTCGGCCTTCACATTGTTCGCGACAAGCTCGGCGAGGCCGGGCTCATAGATCGGAATCTCGCCCTGCTTGAGGGCTTCGATCTTGCCGGCATGCGTGTCGACGCACGTAACAGTATGGCCGAAATCGGCGAAGCACGCACCTGAGACCAGGCCGACATATCCCGCTCCGATCATCGCGATACGCATGATAAATTTCCCGACCAGGATTTCGCTAACCAGAACCGCGGCGCCTCAGGCTGCTGCTTAGGGGCATCGCTGTGAATTCTCAATGACGTTTTTGCGGCGCGTCATTCGCGTCGGAATGCGGTGGCCAGATTGGCGCACGCATCGTGCGGAAGGGTATGTGACCGCACACCGGGTTCGGTGGATGAGCGTGCCGCGCCGCGCTTACGAATGCCCGGACAGCAAATGCCTAACCCTGAACTGCAGCACGAAATTCCGCTGCATTTTGCAAAAAGAAGTCCCTCTCGCCGTGGGTCAATCATCGATTTCGTTTGATGGCGCGGGCTCGCATTCAGGGGCATGTCGGCCCGGCCTCGCGGCGCGTCCAGAGGGCGATTTTGCATTGCAAAATGCCGCCGCATTTTGTATTGCATTGAACAATAGGCGGACGGCATGTTGGGGGCGACGTGGCGCTGAGACAGCTGCCTCGAAGCGCCTGTGAGCGCTACTAAAACCTTGCGGGGCAACGCATGATGACGGGGGGGTTCTCAGATGCCGATCCGTCCTTCGGCACTGACGCGGGTCATCTCGACTTCCTTAGCGTGCATGCAGCAGCGGTTCAACCTAGTGAAAGTACGCTCCGCTGTACGGCGGCTGTACAATATCTCGAAGCTCCCGGTGCGGTGAGGTCGGCTCGCGCTCAGGGCGGTCCAGACTTCCATTCCTTCGTGACGTGCCGGCAGCCTCGCGCCGCCGCGTCTGCCATTGGTTGCAACACGATGGGAACTGGATTGGTGTGCCTAACCGCTCCGTGTGATCTTGATGGCGCATCCGTCTATGATGCTGGCGCGCGCCTTGCTTGCCAGCGTCGTGGAATCGACGCGCGCAGGGCATCGTTGGGTCGGTTGCCGCTACGAAAGCTGCGCAATGACTAAGGCTATATCAAAGCTCTATCTGCTGGCGATCACGCTTGTCGCGGTGATTCAGCTTTTGATGGAAGCGGACCTCGTTGTCCTTGCGTGCCTTTATGTCGTGTCAGCGTGCGCTGTTCTCGTGTTCGAGAGAAAGGTGATCCGCGCGCCGGATGTGATCTATTTTCTTTTCGTGATCTATTATGGGCTTTTCAGTCTGGTCGTTAAGACCGTGCTCGCGCAGCCCGTAGACGAGAATCTCACAAGCCCGCTCAATACGAGCCTTGCGCTCTTCCTGGGTTTTGCCTCGATCACGATTGGCTATCTGCTCGCGCGTGGGCAGACGCGCTTCAAGCTGACCTACCAATTCGAGCAAAACCTCAATCACAAAAAGACGCTTGAGTGGTGCTCGCTGGTTTTCTTCCCCATCGGTATCGTGTTCGAAACGCTTCATGTGCTGCTGAGGCCGGTGGCCGAAGTGTCGTCTGCCGCTACGGAAGGTGGCATCGGCATGTTCGGCACTTTTGCTTTCGTGACGACGTTTGCCGTGGTCTGTGAGGCTTCACTGGTCTTTGACAAGAATGGACGCTCGTCGCGGGGCATCGGCCGGCTCGCTCTGATGCTTCTCGTTATTCTCGCGCTCGGCATCGCGGGAAACGTGAAACAGTCGTTTCTGATGAACTTCGCCGCGGTGATCGTCGTCGTCGTCGTGAATGCGAACCGGATCAACCTGTGGCGGGAGGCGATCGGTGGCGGGCTCCTTGCGTTCCTGCTCATCTTCTATGTCTCTCCGGCGATCCACATCACCCGAGGTCAGGCGAAGACGATGCCGGTCATGGACCGAATCGAACTCGCAGAGGATGTTCTCGCCAAGGCGGACTACAATCCATTCACGCTCCAGGAGCAGTTGTCTTTGACCCTGGCAGACATCGGCGTGTCGAAGAACCCGGCGTACAACTACTTCTTTCCGCAAACGGGAAACTATGACCGCTTTGCGATGATCCAGCCGATCAACGTTGTTGTGACCGGTTGGGAGAGCCTGGGGGCCATGGATGCGTATGACGCCTTCCAGGATCTCGGCAATCTGTTGCCGTCATTCCTTGTCGGCGAAAAGACGGTGGTGGCCAGCGTGGATCGCATCGCCTGGTATTATGGCTATCGCAAGGAGCCGATCATTGGCCGGCCGGTGATGGGGATCGTCACCAGCTCGATCGCAGTGGGAGGTATCGTCGGTGCCCTCCTGCTGACCGGCCCCTTCATCTGGCTGATGTTCTGGTTGCTGGACAAGCTATGCGGCCCCCTCAAGCACAACGTGACGGGGCTCTTCCTAACGTCCGTCATGCTGCTCACGGTCGAGGGAGATCTTGCGTCTCTGTTTGCCACGTTCAGCCGGCAGATGCCCATCATCCTGGCGTTTCTGTGGGGCGTGAACGTCTTGATCAAGTTTCTCCCCTCTTCCGTGGGGGATGTATCTCCCGGGCCAAATTCCGGGCCTGGGCGAGGGCAAGCCTCTGGGCCTGGTTCCGCCCCTGGCCCCCACTCGGGCTTGGGTCCTCGTTCTGGTCCTGGACACGGCGCTGAGCTTGGCCAGCAGGGTCTGCGGCGCTCAAGGCTCCTCTGACGAGGGGGGCGATATTGGGGGGGCGGCCGAGGGGTCGAGCGGATCGGGCCGCGTCGTCCCGGCGCAGGAAGATCTGCCCTGCCTTCCCCAGTGGGGGGGGGGCGGGATGAAGGTTTGGCAAAGGTTCTAATCGCCGTGAGGAGGCGAGATGTCGGTTATCGATCACTTCGAGCGCGTGCGTGTGCTCTGCGTCGGAGACGTCATGCTCGACCGCTTCGTGATGGGCGCGGCGCGCCGCATCTCGCCGGAAAGCCCGGTGCCGGTCCTTTCTGTGACGGGCAGCACCACCATTGCCGGCGGCTCTGCCAACGTCGCGCGGAACATCGCCTCCCTCGGCGGCCGGTGCACGCTTGTGGGCGTCATCGGGACGGACGCCTGCGGCGCCGAACTCAAGCGCATCCTCGATGAGACCGTGGGCGTCGCGACCGCCTTCGTGGAGGTGGCGCAGCGGCCGACCACTGAGAAGATCCGTTTTGTGGCCCAGGGGCAGCACATGCTGCGCTCGGACAGCGAGGACAGCTCGCCCGTCGTGCCGGACGTGGAGGAGGAACTGGTCGCCCGGATCGCCGCCGCGCTGCCGGAGCACGACGTGGTCGTTCTCTCGGACTATGCCAAGGGCGTGCTGACCCCGGGCGTGATCCGCCGTGTGGTGGAACTCGCGGCCAGGCGCGGGGCGCCCGTGATCGTTGACCCCAAGAGTTCCGATCTCGCCCGCTATGACGGGGCGAGCGTGGTGACGCCCAACCTGAACGAGACCTATCTGGCGACGGGAATCCAGGGCGACGACGATGCTTCGGTCGTGGCGGCAGCCCGCAAGGTTCTGGACAACACCAACATTGGCGCCGTGCTTGTGACCCGATCGGAAAAGGGCATGACGCTGGTGCAGCGCACGGCCGATCCGGTCCACATCCCCACCGCCGCCCGAGAGGTGGCCGACGTGGTCGGTGCCGGCGATACCGTGATCGCGGCCTTGTCGCTGGTGGTCGGCTCCGGCGGCGATCTGCAGGAAGCAGCCTATATCGCCAATGCGGCCGCCGGCGTGGTGGTGGCCAAGCGCGGCACGGCCACGGTCTCCCGCGATGAGCTTTTGGCTGAGCTGGACCGGCAGAGCGTGACCGAGGGTAATCCCTCGGCTTTGAAGGTGGTCTCGCGCAAGGATGCGGCGGCGCAGGTCGAAGCCTGGCAGCGCCACGGGCTGGCGGTGGGCTTCACCAACGGCTGCTTCGATATCGTCCATGTGGGGCACGTGGGCATCATCGAATTCTCCCGGGCCAATTGCGATCGGCTTGTGGTGGCGGTGAACTCGGATGCCTCGGTGAAGCGGCTCAAGGGGCCGACCCGCCCGGTCAACGGTGAGACGGATCGTGCCCAGGTGATTGCCGCCCTCGGTGCAGTCGATCTTGTGGTGGTTTTCGATGAGGACACGCCGAAGGAACTGATCGAGGAACTTCAGCCGGACGTTCTGGTGAAGGGGGCGGACTACCAGGTCTCCGAGATCGTCGGGGCCGACAGCGTGCTCGCGCGGGGCGGGCGTGTTCTGCGCTTCGAGCTTGTTCCGGGGCGCAGCACCACCACGGTCATCAGCCGCATGACCGACGGCGTCAGTGCTTGAGGCGGGCGTCCTTATGCTGCCGCTCAATCTCCATCCCGCACCACGCCCGCCGGCGGCACGTCGCCGATGGGCTCAAGCAGCAGGCGATGGATGCCCGAGTCGTCTGGGTCAGCCTCGCGAACTCGGATGTCAAGGGGTTTGGCAGAAGTTGAACTTTCCGCTCACGCGCGTCCGGAGAGAATATGTTCGTCGTCCTGCGCGTCATGGCTCCGAATTCTCAGGAGTTGGAGCCACGGTCAAAACCCGCTTAGAGCATAAGGTCGCACCGTCATATATGCGTCAGAACTACGTTTCATTGTCGATTGATATGTGCGACTGATTGGACGATCCAGTCATTCTGAAACTGCTGTAAGTGCCTAACTGATAGGTGGCGAGAAATCATGAATATTGCAATTTATGGTTTGGGCTATGTAGGCTTAACAGCTGCGGGATGCCTGACGCATAGCGGCCATCGAGTTCTTGGTGTCGATGTCAGTGCCAATAAAGTTGAAGCAATCAACGCCGGCAAAACTCCTATTTCAGAACCTGGCCTCGACAAGCTGATCGCCGATGCGGTCAGCAGCGGGCAGCTGAGTGCGGTCCAGTCCATACAGGGCGGTCTCAAAGATTTTGACATGGCGATCGTCTGCGTGGGCACGCCCAGTGCGCCGGACGGTTCGCACAACATGGGCTACATCGCTGAAGTTTCGCGACAGATCGCTCACGCCCTGGGAGCTGCCGGGCCGCGCGCCACGCCGCTCACCGTCGTTTATCGCTCCACGGTCCGTCCCGGCACGATCGAGGAACTGGTGCTGCCGATCTTCGCTGCGGTGCTGGAGCAGCCAGGCGCCTATGTGGAGTTGGTGTACAATCCCGAGTTCCTGCGCGAATCCATTGCCATCAAAGACTTCTTCGCGCCGCCGAAGATCGTGATCGGCACTGCGGACGGCCAGCCTTCGGCGAATATGGAAAAGCTGAATGGGGGCCTGAACGCGCCTACCTTCTACACCGGCTTCCGTGAGGCCGAGTTCACCAAGTTCGTCGACAATACATTCCACGCCTTGAAGGTGTCATATGCCAACGAGATCGGCCGTCTCTGCCTTGATCTCGGCATCCAGGCCTCGAAGGTCCACGAGATCTTCGTTTCCGACACGAAGCTGAACATCTCGCCCTATTATCTGCGCCCGGGTGGTGCTTTCGGCGGCTCCTGCCTGCCGAAAGACGTGCGCGCCCTGCAGTACATCGCCGCTGATATCGGGGTCGCGGTTCCGGTGATCGACAACGTGATCCGGTCGAACGATGCGCACAAGCACTACCTGTTCTCCTACGCATCTGAGGGCCTGGCGAAGGGGGCCAAGGTGCTGATGGTCGGTCTTGCCTTCAAGGCGGATACCGACGACCTGCGTGAGAGCCCCAATCTCGATCTGGCGCGCAAGCTGCTGCAGGCCGGGTTCAAGCTCTCGATCTGGGACGACACGCTCGAACCGGCGAAGCTGGTCGGCCAGAACCTCGGCTATGGCTTCACGCACCTGCCGTCTATGGACGCACTTCTGGTCTCGAAGGATGAGGCCGAAGCGGGTTCATATGACCGCGTGATCGACACCAATGGCCGTGCCGGGTCGCTTGCCCTCACGTCCAGTAGCGTCATTAGCCTGGATCACCTGCCATGAGCGCGCTTCAGGCCGCAGGATCGACGGGCCCCGGCTCTCCGGCGCCCGTCGACGTCAATGCAGCCAAGTTCCCGCGCCAGCAGGACGTAGAACGCGCCGAGCGGCCTCTTCGGATATGCGTCGTCTACGGGCGTACGCCGCTACCGATGCGGCGCGCCGACCAGATGACGGTCGCCCATCTGCTGGCTTTCCTCCACGCCCGCGGACATGAAGTCGATTTCTTCTACATCGACACGGGGGGTGAAACGACGCCGGAAGACCGGCAGTGGATCGCCTCGCACACGCGGCGCGCGGAAGCGTTCAAGCTGGACAAGCTGTTGGCGCTTCGCGGGCTGACGCGGGTCGTCACGGGGCTGACGCCCTTCCAGGTCGGGCTGTTCTCCCATGCCGGCCAGAAGGAGGCGGTGCACAAGGCGGTCGCGACCAACAAGTACGACATCCTGTACACCTACTATTTCCGCAGCGCGGAGATCACGAAGGACCTCGGCTATCTGCCAGGAACGCCGCGCTCGCAGCGTGCCGGCCGTCCGGCCTCCTTCCTCGCCTTCCAGCTGTCGCAGACGCTCAACGCCCGCCGCATCGCCAAGAATGCGCCTGATCTTGCGCACAAGCTCTTCTATGAAGTCGAAAGCCGGCTCGTCGAAGGGTATGAGGCTCGGATTTGGCGGCATTTCAGCCGCTCGGTGCTGATCGGCAAGAGCGACGTCGAGGAGATCAAGGCGGCCTGCCGCCGTCGTGGTCGCCCGGAGCTCGACAACTTCGTGTTCGGCGCCCATGGGACCGACGTCAGCCGTTTCAAGCCGCGCACAGACATTCCGATCAAGACCGATCATCTGGTGTTTTCGGGCGTGATGCGCACGCCGACCAATGTGCAGGCGGCGCAGTGGTTCGTGAACCGTGTATGGCCGCTGATCCGCGCCGAACGCCCCAACGCGACCTTCTCCATCGTCGGGCGCGAGCCGACGGGCGACGTGCTGGAGCTGGGCCGGCAGCCCGGCGTGACGGTCACGGGCACCGTGCCAGATCCCGCCGTGCTCATGGCGGAGGCCTCGGTCTGCGTGAACCCGATGCAGGCCGGTGGCGGCATGCAGAACAAGCTGATCGAGTTCATGGCCAGCGGCAAGGCGATCGTCGCGACCTCGGTGGCGAATGAAGGCGTCGCCGCCCCGGCGGATACCCTTGTCGTCGCGGACGAGCCGGCAGATTTTGCCCGCGCGGTTCTCGACTTCCTGGCAAACCCAAATCTTGCCGAAGCATTCGGCCAGCGCGCGCGGGCTCACGTGCTCGCCAAATGGACTTGGGAAGCTCACTACCTCAAGCTGGAGCGCGATTTCTACGCTGCTCTCGATGAATGATGCGGATCGGAGTGATGAATATCTCCCCCATGTGCGGGGAGGCTCCAGTATCCGCTTGGTGCTGTACTGCGGCTGCAGTCCAATTTTAGGGCAGGGACTTGAATAATGAAGCAGGTCATTCAGAATGCCAAGGGTGGTAAGCTGCGCCTGAAGAATGTGCCGGCGCCGGGCGTGTCTTCGCGTTCGGTGTTGGTCAGGACCGAGGCGTCACTCATCTCCTCGGGCACCGAACGCCAGATGGTCGGCTTCGCCCAGTCCAGCATGATCGAAAAGGCCCGGGCCCGGCCCGACCTCGTCAAGAAGGTGGTCGACAAGGTTCGGCGCGACGGTCCGATGGCGACCTTCAAGTCGGTGACGGCGCGTCTCGACGAGCCCCTGCCGCTTGGCTACTCCTCGGCGGGGCGGGTGATCGAGGTCGGCCCCGGCCTGGAGGGCGTCTACAAGGTTGGCCAGCTGGTCGCCTGCGCCGGCATCGCCATCGCCAACCATGCCGAATATAACGTCGTGCCCGAGAACCTGGTGGTTCCGGTGCCTGAGGACGTGACTGCGGAGCAGGCCTGCTTCTCGACCCTGTCCTCCATTGCCCTTCATTCGGTGCGCCTGATCTCGCCGGTCCTCGGCGACGTCGTCGCGGTGCTCGGCGCCGGCCTTGTCGGCCTGCTCGCCGCCCAGTTCGCCAAGCTTCACGGCGCCCGCGTCATCGTGCTCGACTTCAACAAGGGCCGCCTTGCCCTGGCCAAGAGCCTCGGCGTCGACATGACGATCGACCTCTCGGCCGGCGACCCGGTGGAAAGCGTGCTCGACGTCACGCGCGGCATTGGCTGCGATGCCGTTCTGGTCGCCGCCGCGACCAAGACCTCCGAGCCGTTCCAGACGGCGGCCGACATCGCGCGCGATCGCGCCAAGGTCTGCCTCGTCGGCATCACCGGCACCGAGTTCCCGTATCGCCCCTATATGCAGAAGGAGCTGAGCATCCTCGTCTCGCGCTCCTACGGCCCAGGGCGCTACGACCGCGACTACGAGAACAAGCACGTCAAATATCCGCTCGGCTATGTGCGCTGGACGGAGAATGAAAACCTGCGCGAATGCGCCCGGCTGATGTCGCCGTCGCTGTCGAGCCGGCTGGATGTCGATCAGCTGATCTCGCACCGTTTCGCCTTTTCCGAATCCGAAAAGGCCTACGATCTCGTGCTGAATGGCACCGAGCCGCATCTCGGCGTGGTGCTGAAATATGACTCGACCGATCCCGCCCCGACGCGGGCGCTCGTCCTGCACGACGCCCCCAAGGCGGCGGCCGGCAAGGCGGTGATCGGCGCAGTCGGCGCTGGCAGCTTCGGCAAGACGATGATCCTGCCGGCGCTCAAGGACGACAAGCGTGCCGAGCTGTCGACCCTCGTCACCTCGCGCGGCGTCTCGTCTGAAGGCAGCGCCGGCCGGTTCGATTTCGCCAAGGCGTCGACGGACCTCGACGACCTGCTGAACGACGCGGCCACCTCCGCCGTTGTCATCACCACGCCGCATGCGACGCATGCGAGCATGGTCGCCAAGTTCCTGAAGGCGGGCAAGAACGTCTTCGTGGAGAAGCCGCTGGCCCTGACCCATGAGGAGCTCGAAGCGGTGGTTGAGGCCCGCTCCAGTTCGCCGGCCTTCTTCACCGTCGGCTTCAACCGCAGGTTTGCGCCTTATGTCATCGAAGCGCAGAACTTCATGAAGTCGAAGCAGGGACGGGCCGTCGTCTCGATCCGCGTGAATGCGGGCCAGCTGCCGCCGGAAAGCTGGCAGCGCGACGCGGAGGAGGGCAACGGCCGCATCCTCGGCGAGCTTTGCCACTTCATCGATCTCGCCATGTTCCTGGTCGGCTCGCCGATCGAGCAGGTGTCGGCGACCAGCGGCACCGCTGCCCGCGGCCTGTGCGAGGATGTCAGCACTTCGCTGGTTTTCGCCGACGGCAGCCTCGCCACGATCATCTACACGGCGCTGGGTGACACCTCGTTCAGCAAGGAGCTGATCGAGTGCTACAAGGGCGGCGCGGTTTGCAGCATCGACAATTTCCGCGAGCTGCTGGTGGTGGCCAACGGAAAGCAGGTCACGAAGAAGACGACCATGTCGCAGGACAAGGGTCACAACGCGCAGATCGCGGCCTTCGTGTCCGGCGTGATCTCGGGCCAGGCTCCCGTCGACGAGCAGTCGCTTGTGGACTCGAGCGCCGCGACCCTTGCCGTGCTCGACTCGCTGCGTCTCGGCCGTCCGATCGACCTCTCCACCCTCACCGGTGACGGCGACTGATCGATGAGCTTCGCGCGCACATTTCGGACGTTGCGGCACCTTACGGCGTCGCAGCTGGCTTGGCGGCCCGTCTGTCGCGGAAAGTTCGTCGCGATGGAGTCGCTCCCGTCGCAGGCCTCTGCCTATTTTGCGCGGCAGAGCGCCCGGATCGGGCCGTTCGACTTCGCGTCGGCGCGGCTGCGCGCGACGATCGAGCATGTGCGTCAGCTGCAGCAGACCGTTCACGGTGCCTTTCTCGACGGCATCGCGGACGGACGCTTCACCCTCCTCAACCGCGAGATCGACTTTGGCGATCTCGCGGTTGTCGAGTGGCGTCGGGAGCTGGGCGAGAAGAACAACCGCCTGTGGCGGATGAACCTGTCCTACATGGGCTATCTGGTGCCCTTCGTTGAGCGCCATGGAGCGGCCGCTGTGCCGGTGATCGGCAGCCTCATCGCGTCGATGACCGCACAGAATCCGTGGTCATCGCGCGGTGTGTTCCGGGACGTGTGGCACCCCTATTCCGCGTCCCATCGTGTCATCAACCTGATCGCGTGCCTGTCGCTGCTCGAAAGCGCGGGGGTGCGCGTGGACCCGGCCGTCAAGGCTGCCGTCGAGGCCGAAATCCGGCTGGGCGCGGCCTTCGTGCTGGACAATCTCGAACGCGACCTGCAGTTCAACCACCTCTTCAAGAATTTCGTGTGCCTCGCCGTGGTGAAAACGGCACTGGTCACGCCCGGCCGCTTTGCCGAGGGCCCATTGGATGAGGTCGCGCAGTCGATCGCGCAGCAGTTCCTGTCCGACGGCGGGCATGCGGAACGTGCGCCGATGTACCATCTGCTGTCGCTTCTCGACCTCCGGGTCCTTCGGGACAGCGGTGTCCTGAGAGGCGAGAGTGCCACGGCGGTCGCGCGCACGGCAGCGGCGGCGGAGAAGGTGGTGAACGTCTTCGTCCATGCGGACGGTGACGTTGCTCTCTTCAACGACAGCTGGCTTGGCGAGGCACCGCGTGCCATCGACCTGACCGAGGCGATCGAGCCTCATCCCGCTTCGCCGGTGAAGATCGAGCGCCCCGCAGTGGGCTACGCTCGCCTCGCCCAAGGAGGAGACGGGCTCGTACTCGATTACGGGCCGTGCGGGCCGGACGCCAATCCGGGCCACGCCCACGCCGATTTCCTCTCATTCGAGCTGTCGGTGGACGGGGTTCGCACCATTGTCGATCCAGGGGTGCCGACCTACAGCGAGGGCGTTGCCCGGAACGTTTCCCGATCGGCGGCGAGCCATAACGGGCCATGCCTCGTCGGTGCGGAACCCATCGAGTTCTGGAGCTCGTTCCGGGTCGGGCGGCGCGGCTATGCTTACCGGTTGCCTCTCGCAGACGACGCCCTGGCCGTCGCTGGCTGGCAGGACGGGTATGCGCCGCAAGGCCTGAAGGTCGCGCGCGCTGTCAGACTCTATCCAGGGCGCGGGCTGCTGGTGGCTGATGTCTGGCAGGGAACGGCCGGCCTGCCGGAGCGGTCGAGCTTCACTTTCACCAACGCCTGGAAGCCGGGGAGCGAGGCGGGCCACGTCGTCGCGACGAACGGGAGCGGCAGGCGGCTCGATGTGTCGGTGCTCAAGGGGACGGCCGAAGGGGCGGACGTCGCCAGCTACTGCCGGGGCTTCGGCGAAACGTTTCCGGGCACTCGGTTCTCCTATGCGCCGTCGGCGGGCGGGAGCATCCGGCCTCTGGTTCTTTGGTTCTCCTGGGGAGCGGACGGGGCGCCGCCGACCTCCGACGCCGACCAACTGCTCGCCACCCTCACATCGGCCTTATCGACCGCGCGCCCGGCGCTCGCGACCTGAGGCGACCGCAACATCGACAGAGGGGGACGGCGAGGCATGAAGGTTCTGCGCATCATCAAGTCGGTCAATCCGGGCGGGGGGGGGCCCATCGAAGGCTTGTTGCAGCAGGCCCGGCAACTGGCCGACGACGGGATCATCACAGAGGTGGTCAGCCTCGACGATCCAGCGGCGCCTTTCGTCAAGACCTTCCCGCTCACGCTCTATCCGCTCGGTCGCCCGGTCGATCGCAGCGGCTGGCGGCGCTTCGACCCGCTGCGGCACTATGGCTATGAGCCGAGCCTCGTCCCTTGGCTGCGTGCACACCAGGACGATTACGACGTCGCAGTGGTCGAGGGGCTTTGGAACTACTCGGTCATGGGCGCGCGCCGGGCTCTGGTCGGCTCGCGGTTGCCTTATGTGGTCTTCTCCCACGGCATGCTCGATCCGTGGTTCAACAAGACCTATCCGGTCAAGACCGCCTTCAAGCAGGCGATGTGGTTTGCCTGCGAGGGACCCCTGCTGTCCGGCGCCCATGCCGTGCTTTTCACGACCGAGGAGGAGCAGGTGCTCGCCCGGCAGTCGTTCCGCCCCTACAAGGTCAGGGAGAAGGTGGTCGGCTTCGGCACGGCGGATGTCCCCGGCGACGCGGCGGCCCAGATCGCCGCCTTCCGCGCCGCCATGCCGTCGCTCGGAGACCGGCCCTACCTGCTCTACTTGAGCCGCATCCATCCCAAGAAGGGCTGCGATCTTCTGATCGACGCCTTCGCCGCCATCGCCAAGGACTATCCCGGCCTTGATCTCGTCATCGCTGGTCCGGATCGCGTGGGCTGGCAGGCCGATCTCGAGGCGCAGTCCGCACGGGTTGGAATGTCCGGCCGTATCCACTGGCCCGGCATGCTGATGGGTGACGTGAAGTGGGGCGCCTTCCGCGATGCCGAGGCGTTCGTCCTGCCCTCGCACCAGGAGAATTTCGGAGTCGTGGTGGCGGAAGGCATGGCGGCGGGCAAGCCGGTGCTGATCACCGACAAGGTGAACATATGGCGCGAAGTCGATGCCTCAGGCGGCGGGCTGGTCGAGACGGACGACGTCCCCGGCATCACCCGGCTGCTGCGGCGCTTCCTCGAACTGTCGCCGGCGCAGAAGGCGGAGATGGGGCAGCGCGGGCGGCAGGCCTTCCTTGATCGCTTCGAAATCGGCCGTGCCGGCATCGCCATCAAGGCCGCCCTTATGGACGCAGCGAGCGCATCTCGTCGAACCAACCGGCCTTCGTGATAGGAGATTGATGCCTTGCGCGAATACGCGATCCAAGACCTTTCCCGCTTCAAGGTCCCGCCCGGGTTTCGCGGCCGTCCGAGCTATGTCGTAGCCTTGTGGTGGATCGTCGAGGCGACGCTTTTCCGTTACTCGCCGGCCATGCTCTATGGATGGCGGCGTTGGCTGCTGCGGGCGTTTGGCGCCAAGATCGGCCGCAAGGCGCGGATCAAGCCGACGGTGCGCATCGTTTATCCGTGGAAGCTCGAGGTCGGCGAATATTGCTGGGTCGGCCAGCGGGTGGACCTGTATTCCCTCGGCCCGATCATCATCGGCAACAACGTGTGTATTTCCCAAGATTCCTATCTCTGCACCGGTTCGCATGACCAACGGACCACGACATTCGACATATTCGAGAAGCCGATCGTGATCGGCGACGAGGCTTGGGTCGCGTCCCAGTCCTTCATCATGCCCGGCGTGACCATCGGCCGGGGGGCTGTGGTGGGCGTGCGCTCGTTGGTCCTGCACGATGTGGAAGCCGAGACGGTCGTGGTGGGCCAACCCGCGCGGCCGGTCGGCAAGAGACGCGGATGATGACGACAGGCGATCTGAGCGACCGGCCACCGGCTGCGAACATCGTCCATGGTGGCGAGGGCGTGCGCTTCCACTTCCTTTCCGGGAGCCGCACGTCCAGGGCGATTGCCAGGATCGAGAGGGAGCCGGAAGGCTGACGGCTGCTTTCGAGCGCGCGCCGCCGGCTCGTTCCGGAGCGCAATTGGAGAACAGACTGCCGGGGTGGGGTGATGAGCAAGATTGTAATCTACCGGTTGGGCAGCCTCGGCGACACCGTCGTCGCGCTTCCGTTCTTCAACAGGATCGCCGAGCTTTATCCTGACCACGAGCGCATCGTGCTGACCAATGTCCCCGTCTCTTCGCAAGCGGCGCCGCTGCTCGTCGTCCTCGGCAACAAGAAGCTCGTCCATGACGCCATCGCCTATCCTGCCGGAACACGTGATGTTTCGGCTCTAATGGCCCTTTGGCGCCAGCTTCGCGCGCTGAAAGCCGATGCCGTCATCTACATGATGCCCGCGCGCAGCAACGTGAACATCTGGCGCGACTATCTTTTCCTCAAGGCGTGCGGCTTCCCGAAGATCATCGGTGTGCCCGAGTCCCACAGTGTGGCGGCCTCGCGGATTGATGCAGGAACAGGGGAGATGGAGCCGGAGGTCGAGCGTCTGGGACGTCTGCTCTCCGATCTTGGACCGATTGACCTCAAGGATCCGGCGAACTGGAATTTGTGGCTGGACGACGAGGAAGTCGCGGTCGGTCATGGCATGATCGCGCCCTTGGGGGGGCGGCCGTTCCTTGCCATCAACATGGGCGGCAAGCTCGCAAAGAACGACTGGGGCCTGGAGAACTGGCGGGCAATGATGCCACGCCTTGCCGCTACCCATCCGGGGCTCGGACTGCTGGGCGTGGGTGCGGCCGAGGACCAGCAGCGTTTCGATGATATTGCCCGGCTATGGCCAGGTTCCGCAGTGAATGCCTGCGGCCGGCTCAAGCCACGCCAGTCAGCCGCGGCGCTGCGCGAGGCCTGCCTTTTCATCGGTCACGATTCCGGCCCGATGCATCTCGCCTCGGCGGTGGGGGTCCCCTGCGTGGGGCTGTTCGGGGACAACAACCCGCCGCGGAAGTGGCACCCTTATATCGGCGTCAACCGCCCCCTGCACGATATGCGCGGGGTGACGTTCATTACCGTCGATGACGTGCTGGCCGCGGCCGATGACCTTCTGTCACTCCGGGAGAGTGCGGCATGACGTCGGACGCCTTCCAGCTTCGGTCCGCGATCGGCCGGCGACTTCTCATGGGGGCATGCCTGCAGGCGGGCTGACATCGAACCATGGCTCAATCCTATTCCATAAGGCGTCTCGGCAGCACGATGGGCGCGCAGGCTTACAGCCAGCTCGTCACCGTTGGCGTGCAACTGGCGAGCGTGCCGCTGCTCATCGCGTTCTGGGGGGCGGATCGCTACGGCGGCTGGCTGGTTCTCGCCGCCATACCGATCTATCTGACGCTCAGCGATTTCGGCTTCACCTTCATCGCCAAGAACGAGATGGTGATGCAGGCGGTGTCCGGCCGCCACGAAGGCATGCTCCGCACATACCACAGCGTCTTCGCCCTGCTGAGCCTTGTCGGCGTCGCGCTGGTCGCGGTGCTGGGGATGGGGATATGGCTGGCACCGCTCGACAGTATTTTCGCGCTCGGCCCCATCACTCAGTCGCAGGCGCGGCTCGTGCTGAGCCTGTTGATGGTGAACGTCGTCGCGACCCAGTTCTTCCTGCTTTACTGCGCCGGTGTCCGTGCCGCAGGCCGGCCCGCCGCCGAGGTACTGTGGGGTGCGACGGGAAAGCTGCTGGAGGCGGTGGCGATCGTGGTAGGCGCCAGCCTTTCGTCGAATGTGGTCGTGGCTGCAGCGGGCTCTCTTGCGGCCCGTCTTGTTTGCATGGCCTGTCTGGCGTTCTGGCTGAACAGGATCGCTCCGGCTCTACCCTTGAGCTACCGTCAGGCCGATCGTAACGAGGTCCGCCGACTGTTCTCTCCGTCGATCAGCTATATGCTGGTTTCCCTGTCGAATGCCGTGATGATCCAAGGGCCTGTCATCATCCTCGGCATGGTGGCCACGCCGGTCGCGGTCGTCACCTTCGCGACCACGAGGACGCTCACGCGGATGGGCACCTCGGCGGCCAACCTGATCAATTTCTCCTTCTCTCCGGAATATTCGCGGCTGTGGGGCGCGCAGAACTGGAACGGGTTTCTGCGCCTCGAGAAGCTGCATCTCATCATCGGGGCGGCCGGCATCGTCGTCTACGCGCTGGGCCTCGCCCTTCTCGGCGATTGGATCATGCGGCTGTGGACGCACGGCGTGGTTCCGGCCGAGCAACCGTTCTTCGGGTTGATGATCGCGGCGGTCGCGGCCGAGATGGCCTGGGCGGCGCTGTTCACACCCATTGCCGCGATCAACCGGCACATGAAGGTCTCGAACTTGTTCGGCGCGCTGTCGATTGTCGCGATCATCGCCTGTTACATGCTGGCCATAGTTGGCGGCATCAGTGCAGTCGGGGCCGCCATCGTGGTCGTGCACGCCATCATGCTGGGCTACATTATCGTATGGGCGAACCCTTTCAGGCTGCATCGCCCGCATCCCGACGATTAGATCTGTATTCGCGCCACAAGTCCTCTCGGTTTGACGTTCTTTTTGGAGTTCCTGCATGAAATACCGTTCAGAAGTCGACGGTCTGCGCGCCTTCGCGGTGATGCCGGTCATTTTTTTTCACGCAGGATTTTGGCCCTTCACCGGCGGTTATATCGGTGTCGATATTTTCTTTGTCATTTCGGGCTACCTTATTACCTCGATCTTGATCAAGGAAGTCGCGACCGACAGCTACAGCATCCTGCGGTTCTACGAGCGGCGAGCTCGGCGTATTCTGCCAGCCCTCTTCCTTGTCATGGGAGTCACCGCGGTCTTCTGCTATTTCTTCATGCTTCCAGACGAGCTCAAGCGGTTCGGCCAGTCGGTCGTCGCAACGACCTTGTTCTCGAACAATATTCTCCTGACGCTGACGTCGGGATATTGGGACATGGATTCCGAGTTCAAGCCGTTGCTTCACACGTGGAGCCTCGGCGTTGAGGAGCAATATTATATTCTGTTCCCGCTATACATCTACGCTGGATGGAAGCTGTTCCCGAAGGCCCTTGCCCCCTCGCTTGCAGCGATCGGCGTGGCAAGTCTGGTCCTGGCTTGCTGGAGTGTGACGCGCCACCCCGACGCGGCCTTCTATTTGTTGCCGACCCGGGCTTGGGAACTCTTGATCGGCTCGATTGCCGCCTTCGTGCTGCAGTCGCGCGACGGTGCTCCGCTGGTGCATCGTTTCAGCCAGCCGCTCAGCCTGCTCGGCTTGATCATGGTGGCGGCTCCTTCGGTTGTATTCACCCCGCATACGCCGATGCCAAGCCTCTGGACTCTCATTCCGACGGCCGGTGCAGCGCTTGTGATCGTCTTCGCGCACAATGGCACGCTCGCGAACAGGATCTTGTCGCTTAAGGTGCTGGTCGGCATCGGGCTGGTCAGCTACAGCGCATATCTCTGGCACAATCCGCTGTTCGTGCTCGCCCGCATCTATTCGCCGACCCCGCCGTCTTACATGGTGATGGCGATTTTGACGGTGCTGACGATGATCCTCGCCTATTTCAGCTGGAAATATGTCGAGCGTCCGTTCCGTACAAAGGGGTTGTTTGGCCAGCGCTCAATCTTCGCCTACTCCGCGGCCGCTTCGGTGGTCTTCATTGCCATGGGGGGGTATCTCAATTTCAGTCTTGGTATCCCAAGTCGGATGTATTCTGCTAAGAATATGCAGTTTGATGATATTTTCAAGTCTTACAATCAAGGTGCATTCAAGTACAAGGTGGATAGCTTTCCCGATAATGGTAAGCTAAACATTTTGATTATTGGAAATAGCTTCGGCCGTGATTTTGTCAATATGGTTCGCGAGACGTTCAACGTGGACAATGTCAACGTCGTTTATCGCGATGATACGCCAGACTGTTTCTCGAAAAGCCCGGCCAAGGTTGACCAGGCTCTGGTCAACGAGGCAAATGTTATTTTCATCTCCAAGGATGTGTTCGAGCCTGCCTGCGTGGCGCCAAATCTCGATTTCGTGCGCACGCACGGTAAAAAGCTGTTCTATATCGGTACCAAGCATTTTGGAGCCAATCTGAACTGGCTGATCCGTCTGCCGTTGGAAGAGCGCAAGAATCAATACAATACCATCCCTCCCGAGGCTCTGGCGCTTGAGCAGGAGATGTCGGTGGCCGTCCCGCCGGCGAACTTCATTTCGCTGATGGCCCCGATCCGCAAGGGGGAAACCATTCCTATTACAGATGCGGACGGGCATTTGCTGAGTCCGGATCGCGTTCACCTCACCCGACAGGGGGCAATCTTCCTGGGGGCACGTGCGTTGAGGAATAGTTCCCTCGCGACGGTGTTGACTCCGCGCAGCGCATCATCCGATTGAAGTCCGTCTTCTAGGCGGCGGACTCATAACGCATTGATCCAGATGCGGACGGCAGCGAGCTTGAGGGCTGCGAGGAAGTTGTCCGGACGGCGATCGTAGCGCGTGGCGGGGCCGCGCATCTGCTTGATGCGGTTGGCCGAGAGCTTCGGCGCACGCTGCATCGACCGCGGGCAACCCGTCGCTCAGCACGCTGGTGAGGATGTCGACCATCTGCCGGTCCCCATCGGTGGCACCGGCGAGCTTGCGCCGGACGCGATCGAGGCTCGTGGGCAGGACCCAGTCCTTGAACGGAGCGCCGTTCCTGAGGGCGCCGGGCTTGCGCGCCAGCACCGGCACATAGTGCCAGGGATCGAAGATGGTCTGGTCCCGGCCGAAGCAGCGCGGGTGGGACCCGACCTGCCACCCATCCTGGCGCAGCTCGATCCGCTCCGCATAGGCCCGGACCTCGACCGGGCGTCCCACGGCGCTGGCGGAGACTGAATACCGGTCGTTATCGAAGCGGACCAGACAGGTCTTGGACACGGAGGCGGGCACGGAATGGAAGCCGTCGAACCGGCCGGCATAAGGCACCAGGCTGGACGCTCCGCTTCGAAGGTCTGCCAGATGGTCTCCTCCCGCCGCTCGGGGTGCGGATGGCCCTTGGCGTAGGCGATGCACTGGTCCAGCAGCCAGGCGTTCAGCTCGCGCGCAGTCAAGCCTGCGCAGACTGCGTAAACTGCATAAACTTGTCTGCGTGCTCTTCACCCGAAGGCGGGGGGTGAAGAAGCGCTCCCGCACCAGCCCGACCTGGTTCTCCACCTGCCCCTTCTCCCAGCCTGAGGCCGGCGTGCAGGCCACGGGATCGACGAGAAAGTGGCTGCACATCTGCAGGAAGCGGCGATTATAAGCCCGCTCCTTGCCCACGAAGATCGCATCGACCGCGGTCTTCATGTTGTCGTAGATGCCGCGAGTGCAACAGCCCTTGAAGAAGGCGAAGGCCCGCAGCCAAGTCTACGCAGGCTGCGCACGCTTGCCTCCGTCGGCAGTCCGCCCTCGATCAGCCGCGCCGGAGCGGGGGCCTGGACCACCACGTCCGCGCAGGAACGGCAGGCATATTTCGGCCGCCGCACCACCAGGACGCGGAACTGGGCCGGCACCATGTCGAGCCGCTCGGCCACGTCCTCGCCGATGCGGTGCAGCTTGCCGGAACAGCACGGACAGATGTCGCTCCCGATATCGACCACGGTCTCGATCCGCGGCAGATGGGCGGGCAGAGCCCTGCCGTTTGCCCGGCGCTTCGCGATCCGGTCGGCCTTCTCGGCCGGTGCCTGCTCCTCGGACGCGGCGAAGCCAGTGGCCTCGACCTGCTCGGCCTCTTCCAGGGCTAGAAGCAACTGGTCCTCAGGCAGCGTCTCCGCCCGCCGTCCGAAGCGGTGGCGCTGCAGTTCCTTGATGATTTGGCGCAGGCGCTCGATCTCCGCGTCCCGCGCGATCAGCATCGCCTGGAGCGTCTCGGGGGTCACGGGGGAACTCGGCGGAGAGCGAAGCCATAACCCGCAATGAATCATATTCGCCGAGAGGCAGCGAGCCTCTTCAACTGGCGGCGACCGGTGTCGTCGTACGCTGTGCCTCATGCACCCGCCGCCAGTCGAGCCCTTCGAGCAAGGCCTGCAACTGGGCCGATGTCAGATGCAGGATGCCGTCCTCGATCTTCGGCCAGCGGAACTCCCCGTCCTCCAGCCGCTTCGCCACCAGCACGACTCCGGTGCCGTCCCAGAACACCAGCTTCACCCGGTCCGCCCGCTTGGCCCGGAACACGTACACCGTGCCGGAGAACGGATCGGCGCCCATGGTCTCGCGCACCAGGGCGGCGAGCCCCTCCGCCCCTTTGCGGAAGTCCACCGGCCGCGTCGTCACCATGACCCGGACCGCGCCGCTCGGGCCGATCACGACCCGGCCTTCAGCGCGCCGATCACCGCCGCGATGGTGGCCGGCGAGGCCCCGTTCTCGATCGTCATCCGGACCCCGGCGACGTCGACCTCGATCGTCGCCGCCCGGCGTTGCCGGCCTCGCCGCTTCGGCCGTGACGGTGGGGCGGACGGCTCAGATGCGGGAGCCGGTTCCGGCGTGACCACCGCCGGCACGAACGCCGGGAACGTCTCGGCCGCCTTGCGCGCCTCCCGGCGCCAGGTGAACAGCTGCTGTGGCGACAAGGCATGGCGCCGCGCCACGGCACTCACCGTGGCTCCAGGCTCAAAGCTCTCGGCGACGATCCGCGCCTTCTCCTCGGGAGCCCACTCCCGGCGACGCCCCGCTCCGGTGAAAACCTCGAACCGCCGCACCGGCTCATCGGCACTCGATTTAAGCGTAAGCTTTGAAATCGTCATATGTCCAAGCCCTCCAGGCTCGGAACATCGCCCCCTCAACCTCGTCGGCGAAAGGTGGGGTCAGGACGCCGCTTACGAAACAGGAAGCGCTGCGGTCGTTCATGCGGCCATCGACCGCACGCCATACTCGTAATGGGCCGGTGGTAGGCGTAGCGGCGAGCTGAGCGCATCAATTGTCGCACCGCGTCGAGGACCTCCCGGAAATCCACCTCGCGCGATCGGCCGGCGTGGCCAGGCGCGGGCGTCAAAAACGTCACGCGCCCAGTGTCATTCGTCAAATCCGACAGACACCGCTTGGTATTGCCGGCGATTGAGGCCTTCGCTCTCGATCGTCCGGTGTTCACATCTCCGTCGTGAATGACACTCGCGTCGCTTTGAAAACCCGCGGCGCGTCTCCAGGCTGTCTCAGGGGTGCTCAGTTGAAACTGCTATGCCCAAGCCCTACAGGCTTGAAGAGATTATCCCCCTCAAGGACAGGTTGCATCGGTAGCGTAGGTGCGGTGACTCGTGAGCTGCGCCGACCATTCACCGTTGGTCGCTTGCTTGACGGGCACAGTGCGCTTGTCGGCGCGGTCCGTAAGGGCGCTTGGTGCACTCAAAAGGCTAGGCTGGATGCTTATATTTACGGTGCCGCGAGTGGAATAGGCGCGCGCCACCCACTTTTTATCTTCACACGAAAACCAGACCTGCCCGTCGGCTTTGAGAGGCCCGAAATCAAACGGCGCAGCTTGCTGCGCGTCACCGGGGGACCAGTTACCTGCAATCGACCGGGCATCGGCGTAGATCGAGTGATCGCTTTTCAGATAGTCGATTCTGCCATTCGCCTTCGATAGGGAATAGCCGTCGATCCTTGGCCCATAAACGGTCCACGTACCCTTCGACAGCTCCTTACCCCGGTCATCTCTGACAAGTGCATCGCCGATGTTCGCAGTGACGGTGAGGCCGTTCTCATAGTTGACCCGGACTGCGGAAAACGTGCCGCCAGTGATGATAACCTGTTCCGTTGGCTGCCAGCTGCCGTTCAGCCAGTAGGCAATGTCTTTCACTTTCGAGCGGCCATAGAGTGTGGCCGGGGGGCCTGCCAAAGCCTGCTCTTGGGTGAACAGGCGGACATCGCTCCAATTCACGCCCGATCGATATGGTGCATGACCGAACGCAAGTTCCTGGGAGCGATAGATGTCCCGGGTAAGCTCCTCGGTTTCCATGGGGATTCGTTCCCATGGCGTCCTGTTTTTCGTGTATGGCGATTCCGAGTAGCGCCAATAATACCCCATGCCGTGGTTCACCTGGTACGGGTGCATTCGGTACAGGTCGAAATCGACCAGCAACGGCGCCTCCCGCGAATCACCGAGAAATCCGGTGCTGAGCTGGGCCTCGACGCCATCCAGCTGCCCAGTCCAATAGAAATGAGCACTGCCTTCGCCGAAAACGGGACCGTTGTATGCGCGGTTAAGATAGGCAAACAGCGATGAGGTGTTCTCGTAGAAGCCTGCAAAACGCCCTCCGAGCGGTTCGCCGGCGTCCATGTCCACACGCTTCCAGGGCGCAAAGCTAGAATTCACGTCGACGAAACTGCCATTGGCGCCGACCCGATCGCGAATGTCCGGGGCCGTCCGCTCCGCGAGGGCGACGAACCGCGAAGGTTTGACGGAGTAGGACTGAAGACCGGTATGGCGGTTGAGCCACGCCTTCATGAGTCTGCCGGCGCCATCGCGGGCGATGTCCGATTCACTATAATTTTCGTAGTTTGGATAGTAATCAATATAATTCTCGTGGAGCGTGGCGTAGCATCCGTGTGATTTGATGGCGTCAAACACAGTCTTGAGGTACATGCCGCCCAGATCTTTGTTGGGGGGCATGACGGTGGGGAAGCCGTTGTCAAAGCCATCGCGCTGCCAGTTGTGGATAATCACGACGCAGTCTCGGAGGCCGGCGGCGAACAAGTTATTCAGCTTGGCGCCGATGGGGCCGAATTTCTCCGTCGTCACGATGTCGAGGACAAGGCGGCCGGCCACTTCGTCATAGAAGGCGGACTTCTTGAAATCAAGGTTTGGTAGTGCGGACTTAAAATAGGGAGATGCAGTGACGATTATAGAGTCTCTGACATTATTTTGAGTCCCGTCTGTTTTGTTGATGTATTTCGCAACGTCTCCATCAAATACGGAGGCGTTACTATTCCTCCAGTCAAAGAATGCAGAAGAAAATAGGCGCGTGTTCTTATTGAATTTAACGAAAATCGGATTATACGGTACGTCGATAGCTTGCCATTGTCCGCTCCACCGGCCTGCAGAAATTTCCCTGATGCCACTATCCGAGGCGGTGATTTTGAGCAGAACTGAATCTTGGAGCAGCTGCGCCACCGCGGTGATTGTGAGTAGTTTATTATTGATGCGATAAGTTCTGGTAACGCTTCCTCCAGAAGGTGTCTTGGCGAAGGTCAATGAGACGCACTCGGCGGCAGCTGACCAAACTGGCCCGGGACCGCTTTCCCAGACCGCTTCGCTACCATCGGCTGCGCGTGCCACAATTCGGCCAATCCACGCGGAACCAAGATTGCCATTCAATTCCCAGCGATAGGTGACTGGGTTTGCTGCACTGACCGGCCCGAATTCAACTTTACCTTGGAGGGGTTGGCCGCAAGGCACCTGTTCGTCGGCATAGGCTGGGGGGGTGATGCCAATCGACACGATAAGTGTCACAAGAATAATCGTCAGCGTAGGTATGGCGATCTTAGAATAAGATACGGTAGCGGCCATCGGTGTATCGGCTCCATTGCCCACGATGATCAGGTCCGTCGCGCGCTATCTTGCTATACCGTGTAGCAAATATAGCGAAACGATTAGGTGCACGCCTGCCGGAGACCTGTTTTTCTTGGTATTTGGACCGAAGCCAAACTGAGCGATGGTTGCGGCTTGGCTGGAGCACTGGCGTCTGCTGTTCCTGAGCGGCTCCCAAAACAACGCACCGGCAACGACGTGGTCCGACGTCGATGGCGAGCATGATGCCCGCAATGACCTGTGTTAGCAACCTGGTGTCCCAAGGCGAGGCGTACGATTTGTCTGAGCCAGGGCGCTCGGGGCGGTAGGGAAGGTTGGTTGGCGACGCCAATATCGATCGATCCGCTGGGCAGGATGCTCGGTTGCTGAGGTTGGCCGCAGCAGTATCCAGATTGCGGACTCCCCGCCGCGCCGGGTGATAGGCCACGACGACGAGCAGGTCGTGGCGCGAAGCATTCTTGGGCCGTGCGTGATCTGCCCGGGCGAAGGAGATGCTGTCTTGTGCATCGTCGCTTTCCTATGAAGCGTCCGCCAAAGTCGCGCCGATGTGTCGCGCGTGCGCCTCAATTGCGTCGGCGGCGTTCACGCCGGTGATACGGATCGGGCGGGCGTGTCAGCCCGTTCATCCAAAGACCAGACGCATCGCCCATCATGTCCCTGGGAATAGTCTCGTCCGCACCGGGATCACGCCTTGCGACTGGTCGTCGCGCCCGCAAACCCGACCACCGCCAGCCCCAGCGCGATCAACGCGTTCCAACCCGCCATGGACAGCCCGAACATCCGCCACGCCGCTTCGTCGCAGCGTGGAACGCGGGCACCCTTGAGGGCGGAGAGGACATTGCTCGTAGCCACCGGGGCGCCGGTGCAGGCCGTGGGGCCGGTCCAGAACTGCCACTCGATGCCGGCGTGGTAGACGGCCAAGCCGGCGTTCGCGAGCATGGCGACGCCCAGCAGGGCGAGCAGCACCCGCGCCGGTCCGGACCGGTCGCTTCGGGCGAGGAGGAAGGCGAGCAGTCCCAAGGGGATAGCGGCATAATAGGCGATGCGCTGGTCGAGGCAGAGGGGGCAGGGCGCCAGCCCGACGACCAGCTGGAAATACCAGGCAGCGCTGAGGGCCATGACAGAGCCCGCCACCAGCAGCAGGGACGCGGTTTCCTTCGTGGTCGGATACAAGGCAGGCTCCGTTCTCGGTCGGCGGCAAGGTCCCGCGATAGCTTGGGCGAGGCGTCATTGTCCATGCGCTGTGCGTTGATTGACGCTCATGTGACCGGGCATGACGCAAGGTTCGATGGTGCGCCCCTACCTTGGAAATATTCTTACTCAGCCCCTCCCGTATGGCGCTGCTGTGCAGCATGGGGTATAAATTTGCTAGTCGTCTTCGGAGGCATTCGCATTGCGTTTCCCTCGGCGGCGCATATTTTGGTTTTAGCTACGAAGATTGCAGCCGAAATGACCGAGATGCCCCGCGCCCGTACCACCTTCAGCACCTCCTTCTCCCAGGGCGGTGACATGCAGGTTGAACCGATCCTTCCCGTTGCACAGCTTCGGGATGTGAATACGGCGCGTCGCACCGGCTGCCCGTTCCACGACGTCCGGGAAATGCTGAAGGAAGTTGGCCTGAGGCCGACCCGCCAGCGTCTGGCCCTCGGCTGGCTGCTGTTTGCCAAGGGCGACCGGCATGTGACCGCTGAAATCCTGCACGAGGAAGCCATCAAGGCGCGCTTCCCGGTCTCGCTCGCCACCGTCTACAACACGCTGCACCAGTTCACGGAAGTGAGCCTGCTGCGCGAGGTGGCGGTGGATGGCTCGAAGACCTATTTCGACACCAACGCCTCCGACCACCACCATTTCTTCGTCGAGGGCCAGAACGACCTCGTGGATATCCCGGCCGCCGATGTGGCCGTGAACCTGCTGCCCGAGCCGCCGGAAGGCTATGAGGTGGCGCGCGTGGACGTGGTCGTCCGCCTGCGCCGCAAGGGTACGAATCGCGCCTGATTCGCTTCTTTATCGCTGAGGGTCAGGCCGGGCATGTCCCGGCCTTTTTTGCGTCCGGACGCCGGCTCAGATGGTGCGCAGCGGCTTTTCCAGCACCGCCAGCACGCGCGGCAGTTCATGGCCGCGCTTCAGGATGAGGCCGGTCTGCGAGACCACGCTGTAGATGCCCTGCTTGCGGGCGAGTCGGGGGTCCTTCTCGATGCGGTAGAGAGGGACGTCCATGGCGCGGCGAAATATGCTGAACACGGCCTTGTCGCGTTGGAAATCAATGGCGTAGTCGCGCCATTCCCCCTGGGCGACCATGCGGCCGTAGAGGTCGAGAATCCGGTCCAGCTCGCGGCGATCGAAGGTGACGCGGAGGGGAGCGGGGGACGGCGTGGAGGGCTGGACCGGCGAGGCACCGCGCCGCTGCAGGACTATGGGTTCGATGTCTCCCATCGGGCCTCCTTGTCCTTGTCTGGCATCACTTTCCGGCGGGGCTGCCGGGGATCGGACGCATGCATTGTCTCATGATCCCTCCACCGGCGACCCCTTTCAAGGGCAATCCGTAGCCGGCTGCTGCCGATCGCTGGACGGCAACCAGATACCGATCACGCCAACGTCAATGGAATCACAGTGTCGCCGGAATTCGGCCAATCGCGTGCCGCGGCCCGGCGCGATCTTTCTTCGCGTAGCAGGGCCGGTTCGTGAAGCGCTCCGGTCTATCCCAGCCCCCCAGCCCCCCGGGGTGCATCCGAACCGGCCACTGCTACGCACCGACTTCAGACCCCCGATGTAGGCCATCCCCCGCGGATGGCCTTTTTTTTGGCCGGCGCGGCGACGCATTGCGTGTGTCGAATCGACACGCCGAGTCAGGAGCAGTTCAGGGGGGTAAAAGGGGCCGTTCAGGCCGGTTCGACGGCAGTTCGGTCGAATGCCGGTTCAGTCGAGCGGGAAGAGGGTCGCGCCGACGATCTGTCCGGGGGTGGCCGGGGTGCCGGTCTGCACCATCACCGCCACCGCATCCATGCCATCGCGATGGATATCTTTCAGAGGCACCCGGAAGGTGCGGGCGTCGCCCTGCCAGCGGGCCACCCGGGTCCAGCCGCGCACCACATTGGCATAGGTTACGTTGCGTCCGCCGTTCTCGCCCCGGCCGATGGAGACCGACTGGGTGCGGGCGACGGGGCAGGCCCACAGCTCGGCACCATCCTCGATGGCGAGGGGCTGGGGCAGGGTGATCTCCAGCGCGTCACCGTCCCGCTTCACCTCCACCGGGAGGGAGAGGCCGCCGGAGGCGCGGGCGGTCATGACGGCGCGCTGCACCGCGGCGCGGTCGCTGCCCTTGGCGGCGATCTGGCCGTCGATGACCATCTGGGGGGTGTAGATCTTCTTGTCCGGCCGCTGCTCGGCATAGGCCTTCTGGCGCAGGGAATGGCCGTGGAGGGCAAGGGTGTCCTTCCAGCCCACATAGTCCCAGTAATCCACCGAGAGAGTGAGCGCGAGCACCTGCGGATCCTTGGCGAGATCGTTCAGCAGCGCGTCGGCGGGCGGGCAGGAGGCGCAGCCCTGGCTCGTGAACAACTCCACCACCACCTTCGGCTGGGTCTGCGCCAGCGCCGGCGAGGCGGCGAGGGCGAGGACGAGCGCGAGGGTGGAGCGGTTCAACATCATGGAGCGCAATGCGTTGTTGGAATGTGTCTCCGCAATAGCGGACGGAGGCACCGCACTCCAGTCACAAAGGGGTGCGGGGCGGTATCTTTGAGCCGCTCCAGACGCGCAAACGCCGGCCCGACAGGCATCGGGCCGGCGTTCATCACGGTTCCGTCAGCGCCCTGTGGGGCGCCGAAAGATCAGGCCGCCAGCGAGCGCAGCACGTAGGGCAGGATGCCGCCGTTGCGGAAGTAATCGAGCTCGTCCAGCGTATCGATACGGCAGATCAGCTCGACGTTCTTCACGGTGCCGTCGGCGAACTTGATCTCGGCGGTGAGCGTCTGGCGGGGCTTGAGATCGCCCTCGATGCCCTTGAGGGTGACGACCTCGTCGCCCTTGATGCCGAGGCTCTGCCAGCTCTCGCCGTCCTTGAACACCAGCGGCACGATGCCCATGCCGACCAGGTTCGAGCGGTGGATGCGCTCGAAGGACTGGGCCACCACGGCGCGCACGCCGAGCAGCTTGGTGCCCTTCGCCGCCCAGTCGCGGGAGGAGCCGGTGCCGTATTCCTTGCCGGCGAACACCACCAGCGGCACGCCTTCGGCCCGGTACGTCATGGCCGCGTCGTAGATGGGAAGCTGCGCGCCGTCCGGATAGTGGATGGTCACGCCGCCTTCCACGCCCGGCACCATCTGGTTCTTGATGCGGATGTTGGCGAAGGTGCCGCGCATCATCACTTCATGGTTGCCGCGGCGGGTGCCGTACTGGTTGAAGTCCACCGGGCGCACCTGATGGTCGATCAGGTACTGGCCCGCCGGGGACGCCTGCTTGATGGAGCCGGCCGGCGAGATGTGGTCGGTGGTGATGCTATCGAGGAACAGGCCCATGATCCGGGCATCGATGATGTCCTTGACCGGCTCCGGCTCCTTCTGCATCCCGACGAAATAGGGCGGGTTCTGTACGTAGGTGGAGGCGTCCTGCCAGGCGTAGGTCTGGCCGGTGGGCACCGCGATCTTCTGCCAGTGCTCGTCGCCCTTGAAGACGTCGGAATACTTTTCCTTGAACATCTTCTTGGTGACGTTCTCGCGGATGTACTGGGCCACTTCCTTGTTGGAGGGCCAGATATCCTTGAGATAGACCGGGTTGCCGTCCTTGTCCGTGCCGAGGGGCTCGGTGGTCAGGTCGATCTGCAGCGAGCCGGCGATCGCATAGGCGACGACCAGGGGCGGGGAGGCGAGGTAGTTCGCCTTCACGTCCGGGTTCACGCGGCCTTCGAAGTTGCGGTTGCCGGAGATGACGGCGCCAGCCACGAGGTCGTTGGTGTTGATGGCCTCGGAGATGGCTTCCGGCAGCGGGCCGGAATTGCCGATGCAGGTGGTGCAGCCGAAGCCGACCAGGTTGAAGCCGAGCTTGTCGAGGTCGTCCTGCAGGTCGGCGGCCTTGAGATAGCCTTCCACCACCTGCGAGCCCGGCGCCAGCGAGGTCTTCACCCACGGCTTGGAGCGCAGGCCCTTCTTCACGGCCGCCTTGGCGAGGAGGCCGGCGGCGATGAGCACCGAGGGGTTGGAGGTGTTGGTGCAGGAGGTGATGGCGGCGATCACCACGTCGCCATGGCCGAGCGTGTAGTCGGTGCCGGAGACGGGCACACGCTTGGCGGCCTCACCGGGCTTCTTGAACTCGCCTTCCAGCGCGGCCTGGAAGCCGGCCTTGGACTCGGAGAGCAGCACCCGGTCCTGCGGGCGCTTGGGGCCGGCCATGGACGGCAGCACGGTGTCGAGGTCCAGCTCCAGCGTATCGGTGAACACCGGGTCAGGGGTGTCCTTCTTGCGCCACATGCCCTGGGCCTTGGAGTACTTCTCCACCAGCTCCACGCGGCTGTCCTTGCGGCCGGTCTCGTCGAGATAGTCGATGGTCTCGCGGTCCACCGGGAAGAAGCCGCAGGTGGCGCCGTATTCCGGGGCCATGTTGGCGATGGTGGCGCGGTCGGCGAGGGAGAGGTGCTCGAGGCCCGGGCCGTAGAACTCGACGAACTTGCCCACCACGCCCTTCTTGCGGAGCATCTGGGTGACGGTGAGCACGAGGTCGGTGGCGGTGATACCTTCCTTCAGCTTGCCGGAGAGCTTGAAGCCGATCACCTCGGGGATGAGCATGGAGATGGGCTGGCCGAGCATGGCCGCCTCGGCCTCGATGCCGCCCACGCCCCAGCCGAGCACGCCCAGGCCGTTGACCATGGTGGTGTGCGAGTCGGTGCCCACCAGCGTGTCGGGATAGGCCACCTCGACCTTCTTGCCGTTGATCTCTTCCTTGCGGGTCCAGACCGTCTGGGCGAGGTATTCGAGGTTCACCTGATGGCAGATGCCGGTGCCGGGCGGGACGACGCGGAAATTGTCGAACGCGTTCTGGCCCCACTTCAGGAAGCGGTAGCGCTCCTGGTTCTGCTTGTATTCTTCCTCGACGTTCTTTCCGAACGCCTTGTTGTCACCGAAGAAGTTCACGATCACTGAGTGATCGATGACCAGATCCACGGGAACCAGCGGGTTGATGCGCTCGGGATCGCCGCCGAGGGCCACCATCGCATCGCGCATTGCGGCGAGGTCCACCACGGCGGGAACGCCGGTGAAGTCCTGCATCAGCACGCGCGCGGGGCGATAGGCGATTTCCTTCTCGGCCTTGCCGCGGTTGTTCACCCAGTCGGCAACCGAGATGACGTCTTCCTTCGTGACGGTGCGGCCATCCTCGAAGCGCAGCAGGTTCTCGAGCAGCACCTTCATGGAGAAGGGAAGAGCGGAAATGCCCGGAAGGCCATTCTTCTCCGCGCGCTCGAGATCGTAATAGACGTATTCCTTGTCGTCTACCGTCAAGGTTGTGCGGCACTTGAAGCTGTCGAGGGAGGTCACGGCTGAAAACTCCGGTTCGATGATCGACCGAAACAGCACCTCCTTTGACGGTGGAGGTCTTTTCTCCACCACCTTGGACGGCGCGGCTGCGGGCTTTATAGAGCCATTTCAAAGCGCGGTCATGCGATAACAGCGTTGAATGTGCAATGCACCAAAAGGCAGGGGTGAGCAACGCATGACTGTCAAGGCGCTGGTAGGGGATAACCTTTCCTGCCGAAGAGGTTTCAAGCTCCTGTTCGAAGGCCTCACCGTATCGGCCGCCGCCGGGCGGGCGCTGGTGGTGGTCGGGCCGAACGGCGCAGGCAAATCCTCGCTTCTGCGCATCCTCGCCGGTCTGCTGGCCCCCACCGCCGGGACGGTACGCCTGGATGGGGGCGGGGAGAGCGTCGGCGAGCATCTGCATTATCTCGGGCATGAGGATGCGGTGAAGGGCGCGCTCACGGTGGCCGCCAACCTCGCCTTCTGGCGCACAGTGCTCGGCGGCGGCGGACTTCAGGTGGAAGAGGCGCTGGAGGAGGTGGGCCTCGGCGGGCTCGGCCGGCTGCGCGCGCAGGTGCTTTCCGCCGGCCAGAAGCGCCGCCTCGCCATCGCCCGCCTCCTCGTCGCCAGGCGTCCGGTGTGGGTGCTGGACGAGCCGACTACGGCGCTCGACGTGAAGGCGCAGGCCCGTTTCGCCGCCTTCGGCCGCGCCCACCTCGCCGCCGGCGGCCTCCTCATCGCCGCCACCCACGCACCGCTCGACCTCGGCGAGACGGACGAACTCCGGCTGGGAGGGGTGGGGTGATGGCTGTTTTGTTTCTCGGTCTCGCGCCTCGCGTTCGCTTGCTCGCTCTCGTCGCCTCTGCCCCATTCCTCCCCTCTCCCCTTGCGGGAGAGGGGCCGGGGGTGAGGGGGCTGGTGGGGCAGGGAACACCTGCTGGGCCAAACGGCGCCACACCCCTCACCCCGGCCCTCTCCCGCAAGGGGAGAGGGGGTAACGGTGGTTGGGCAAGGAGGCGCCTGCTTCTTTCCTCTCTCTACACCCCGGCCGGAGGCCGCCCATGATCGCCGCCTTCCTTGCCATCGTGCGCCGGGATCTGGCGCTGTCGCTGGGCGCCGGCGGGGGCGCGGGGCTGGGCGTGGTGTTCTTCCTCAGCGTGGTGACGGTGGTGCCGTTCGCAGTGGGGCCGGACCTCGTGCTCCTGGCGCGCATCGGCCCGGCCATCCTGTGGATCGGCGCGCTGCTGGCGAGCCTGATCGGGCTGGAGCGCCTGTTCGCCTCCGATGCGGAGGATGGCTCGCTCGATGCCCTCACCCTCTCCACGCTGCCACTGGAACTGACCGCCGCCGCCAAGGGCCTCGCCCATTGGCTCGCCACCGGCCTGCCGCTGGTGCTCGCCGCCCCCGTGCTGGCGCTGATGCTGAATCTGGAACCCGCTGCCATCGGCGCGGTGGTGCTGACGCTGCTGGTGGGCACGCCGGCCGTGACCTTCCTCGGCCTCATCGGCGCGGCCTTCGCCGGGGCGTTCCGGCGGGGCGGGCTTTTGATCGCGGTGCTGGTGATTCCCCTCACCATCCCGGTGCTGATCTTCGCCGTCTCGGCGACTCAGGCGGCGGTGGTGGGGCCGGTGCCGTTCGGCACGCCGTTCCGCGTGCTGGCGGGGCTCGCTCTGTTCGCGCTGGTGCTGGGGCCGGTGGCGGCTGCGGCGGCGCTGAGGGCGGCGCGGGCCTAAAGCAGGCAGCGCGGGCGCCGCGCGGAGTTCACGCGAGTTCCGCTCAGGCGCCGCGCGGGCTTGGGGGAGGGACTATTCGGCGGCGGTGGGCGTGGCGGCGAGTTCCGCTTCCAGCTCCGCCACGGCCGCGCGCGTCGCGGCATCGGCGGCCTTCTCGATGGCGCGATAATTGGCGACGACCGACTGCCCCAGCGCCGTGAGCGCCGTGCCGCCGCCGTGCTTGCCGCCGGAGCGGGCGGAGACGAGCGGGGCGGGGAAGAGCGTGTTCAGTTCCTCCACCAGTTCCCACGCCCGGCGATAGGACATGTCCATCTCGCGCCCCGCCGCGGAGATGGAGCCGAGCGCCTCGATCTTCTCCAGAAGCTCGATCTTGCCGGGGCCGAGCCGGCCTCCGGGAGCAAGGTCGATTCTCACGCTCAGCGACGCCATGGAACCTCACACACGCAATCGCGCATCGGAACGCCCGGCGCTGCGCTGTATCCGCCGCGCGCAGCTTATCAAACCGGACGGTGCCTTGTCGTTATTCCCTTCGATATATAAGATCGACTCGCAGAACAGGAAGGGCACACACATGTTCATGCGCCAGCTCGAATATCTGGTGGCGGTGGCGCGCGAAGGGCATTTCGGGCGGGCGGCGGAGGCCTGCCGGGTGTCGCAGCCCGGCCTGTCCGCCGGCATCCGCAAGCTGGAGGAGGAGCTGGGCCTGCCGCTGGTCATCCGCTCCCACCGCTTCCTCGGGCTCACGCTGGAGGGCGAGCGCGTGCTCGCCTGGGCGCAGCGCATGGTGGCGGACTACAACGGCATGCGGCAGGACCTCTCGGATGCCGCCACCGGCCTGTCCGGCACGCTGCGCATCGGCGCCATCCCCGCCGCCATCCCCGCCTTGCCGGCGCTGGTGAACGGCTTCTGCGCCCGCTATCCCAACGTGCGGGTGCAACTGCTGTCGCTCGCCTCCACCGCCATCCAGCGCGGGCTCGACACGCTCGATATCGATGCCGGCGTCACCTATTCCGAGAACGAGCCGCTGACCCGCGTGCGCTCCCTCCCGCTCTATGACGAGACCTATGTCTTCGTCACCGCCGCCGGCGCCTTCTCCGGCCGCAACGCCATCGGCTGGTCGGAGGCGGCGGCGCATCCCCTGTGCCTGCTTACCAGCGACATGCAGAACCGGCGCATCGTCGACCGCATCCTTGCCGAGGCGGGGGTTGCCTCCAATCCCCGCATCGAGGCCAACAGCTTCCTCGGCGTGTGGTCGCTGGTGCGCTCCGGGGCGTGGTCCGGCATCGTGCCCCACACCTATCTCGAAACCTTCGATGCGCCGGACCATCTCGTCGCCGTGCCGCTGGTGGACCCGGTGCACAGCCAGAGCGTCGGCGTCGTGACCTCGGACCGCGATCCGCAATCGCCGCTGGCCGGCGCCTTCATGCGCCACGCGGCGCGCCGTATGGGCGAGAGCGTCGCCCGCCCGCCGGCCCTCACCGCCTGCGCCTGAGGGGGCTTATCGCAGGCGGCTATCAATCGTTGCCGCCAAACGATTGGACCGGCCGCCGCCCCCGTCCTTAACTCGCAAAAGCCGGACGCGACCTGCGCCGGCCTCAAGATGGAAGCGCGGCGCGGTGGCCTCAGGCTGCCCCGCGGATCGTCCCAAATGCGTCCCGTTCCCACCGGCGCCGGCCTCCCACCCGGCGATCGCGGACGCGCGCCTCCATCGCCTCAAGGAGGAAACCATGGCCAAGGTTCTCTGCGTTCTCTACGACGATCCCATCGGCGGCCTGCCGAAGACCTATGCCCGCGACGACCTGCCGAAGATCGATCAATATCCCGGCGGCCAGACCCTGCCGACGCCCAAGGCCATCGACTTCATCCCCGGCACCATGCTCGGCAGCGTCTCCGGCGAGCTGGGCCTGCGCAAATATCTGGAAGCCAACGGCCACATGCTGGTCGTGACCGCCGACAAGGACGGCTCGGATTCGGTGTTCGAGAAGGAGCTGGTGGATGCCGACATCGTCATTTCCCAGCCGTTCTGGCCAGCCTATCTGACGCCCGAGCGCTTCGCCAAGGCCAAGAACCTCAAGCTCGCGCTCACCGCCGGCATCGGCTCGGACCATGTGGATCTGCAGTCCGCCATCGACCGGGGCGTCACCGTCGCGGAAGTCACCTATTGCAACTCCATCAGCGTCGCCGAGCACGTGGTGATGATGATCCTCGGCCTGGTGCGCAACTATCTCCCCGCCCATGACTGGGCTCGGAAGGGCGGCTGGAACATCGCCGACTGCGTGCAGCACTCCTACGATCTCGAAGCCATGAGCGTCGGCACCGTGGCTGCCGGCCGCATCGGCCTCGCCGTGCTGCGCCGCCTCGCGCCGTTCGACGTGAAGCTGCACTACACCGACCGCCACCGCCTGCCGGAAGCCATCGAGAAGGAGCTGAACCTCACCTTCCACGCCACCCGCGAGGAGATGTATCCGCACTGCGATGTGGTGACGCTGAACTGCCCGCTGCATCCCGAGACCGAGCATATGGTGAACGAGGAGACGCTGAAGCTGTTCAAGCGCGGCGCCTACATCGTCAACACCGCGCGCGGCAAGCTGTGTGACCGCGACGCCATTGCCCGGGCGCTGGAGAGCGGCCGGCTTGCCGGCTATGCCGGCGACGTGTGGTTCCCGCAGCCGGCGCCGGCCGATCACCCCTGGCGCACCATGGCGTGGAACGGCATGACCCCGCACATGTCCGGCACCTCGCTCACCGCGCAGGCCCGCTATGCGGCCGGCACCCGTGAAATCCTCGAATGCTTCTTCGAGGGGCGCCCCATCCGCGACGAATATCTCATTGTTGAGGGCGGCAACCTCGCCGGCGTCGGTGCGCACTCCTATTCCAAGGGCAATGCCACCGGCGGCTCGGAGGAGGCGGCGAAGTTCAAGAAGGCGGGCTGATCCGCCGGCGCGGCGGCGGGTCTCCGGGGGCGCCGCCGTGCCATCGCCGTCATCCTCCCGCTTTTCGGGTGCTTGTCCCATGACATTTCCGTTTTCCGGGTTAGGAGCCTCCGGCCAGGGGGCGCCGCTGGCCCGGCGCGCGTTTGACGCCGGCCTTGCCGGGTTCGGGGCCTTCCTGGCGATTCTCCTCCTCGGCCTCGCTCAGGATGGCTCCGGCATGCTGCTGCTGATCGCGCCCTTCGGCGCTAGCTGCGTCCTCGTCTTCGCACTCCCCCAAAGCCCGTTGGCGCGGCCGCGCAATGTCGTGGGCGGGCATGTGCTGTCGACGGCCGTTGGCGTTGTCGTGCTGGCTTTTTGCGGCGCGGCGCCCTGGGCGGTGGCCGTGGGCGTTGGTGTTGCCATCGCCGTGATGCTGCTGACCGACACCTTGCATCCGCCGGCGGGGGCCGATCCGATCGTCGCCATGCTCATGGGGGCGTCCTGGACGTTCGCCCTCATGCCCGTTGCGGTGGGTGCCATGGCCATCGTGCTGCTCGCGACCGGCTTCCACCGATACGTGACGCGGCGTCCCTATCCGATCCGCTGACGCACCGAAAAAAATGGCACCGGGGGCCTTTCGGCTCCCGGTGCCTCCGTTGCGAGATGCCACACGAGAGATGGGAAAACGGGATCGGAAAAACAAACGGATCAGGTGGGGGAGGTCGCTCGGCAGAAAGGGGGATCAGTTGAAGACGGGAGCCGCCTCGCTCGTGCGGCGGATGCTGGCGTGGGCGGCGGCCAGCGTCTGGAGCTGGCGACCGCCGAGGGCAAACGACACCTCGAAGCCGTCGGGCGTTGCGAGGGTGAGGATCAGGGTGGAGGGCTCGGACGCCTGCTCCACCCGCACCATGTGCGCGGGATAGACGAGGCGCAGGCTCTCATCCTTGTATTGGGCACGCAGCACCTCGGCCATCATCTTGGGCAGGGTCATCACCAGCGCGCGCAGGCAATCGGACGGCAGGTTGAGCGACGCGCTGGAGCCATCCGGCTGGCTGAAGCTCATGCGGAACCGGCTGCCGTCCACCGCGACGTCGAACGACAGGAGATCCTGCCCGATGATGTCGTCCCGCTGGAGGCTCTCGTCCGTCATGGCGTCGGTTTTCATGGCGTCGATCCAGCCCCGCTTGTGCAATAGAGCTATATTCGTTCAGATATAGCGTGTGTCAAGCGTCACGGCGCTGACGTTTCGGCGGGGCGGCCCTTTTCACCCCAACGGACCGAGCCCCCTCTCCCCTTGCGGGAGAGGGCTGGGGTGAGGGGTATGGTGCCGAAAGGGCCGATGGAGGGCAGGTGGAGAGGTCGCCCCCCTCACCCCCGGCCCCTCTCCCGCAAGGGGAGAGGGGAGAACCAAGGTCCCTCCGTCCACGCTCACCCTTCCTTTACGATGGCGCGGTCACAATCTCGCCTGCGCTATTGAGGATAAGCCATGGCACACGCTGCCATCGAGAGTTCCGCCGTGACCTCCCTCGCCGCCCCGCTGACCGCGACCGCGTCCCATCCCGGCGTCGCGCCGACCATTCTCGTATTCGATTCGGGGGTGGGCGGGCTGTCCGTCTTCCGCGAGGTGGCCAAGGCCCGGCCGGATGCGCGCCTCGTCTATGCGGCGGATGATGCGGCTTTTCCCTATGGCGCGCTGACCGACGACGTGATGCTGGAGCGCGTCGTCCATGTGGTGGACCGGCTGATCGCGGACGTTTCGCCCGATCTGGTGGTCATCGCCTGCAACACCATTTCCACGCTGGCGCTGCCCAGCCTGCGCGCCCGCCATGCGCTGCCCTTCATCGGCACCGTGCCGGCCATCAAGCCGGCCTGCATCGCCTCCCGCACGAAACGGGTGAGCGTGCTCGCCACCCCCGGCACCGTGCGGCGCGACTATACGGCCGGCCTCGTGCGCGAGTTCGCGCAGGGCTGCGACGTGGCCCTCGTGCCCAGCGACCGGCTCGCCGGCCTCGCCGAGGCGGCCATATCGGGCGATCCGGTGGACGATGAGGACATCGCGGCCGAGATCGCGCCCTGCTTCGTTTCCGCCGGCGGCCGGCGCACCGACACGGTGGTTCTGGCCTGCACCCATTATCCGCTGCTGGTGGACCGCTTCGAGCGCCTCGCGCCGTGGCCCGTCACCTGGATCGATCCCGCGCCCGCCATCGCCCGGCGGGTGACGCAGCTCATCGGCCCGGCCGTGGCACCACCCGATACGGCGCCGGTGCGCCTCATTTCCACGCTGCGGCCGTTCGAGCCGGAGCGTGTCACCGCCATCGTCGGCCTCACCGTGGCCGATCCCGAGGTGCTGGCATCCGCCCGGCCGTTCGCCTCCCCCAGCTGATCCCGCCGAGGAACCATGACCGACGACCGATCCCGCCTCCTCATCGGCCGCCGCGCCTTCACCCTCGGTCTCGCGGGGAGCGCATTTCTGGCAGGTGCCGGGCTTCTGGCCCCGCCCGTCTTCGCCCAGCAGGCGGCGCAACCGTTCCCCAAATGGGTCGAGACCTTCCGCGCCCGGGCGCGCGCCCGCGGCGTGTCGGATGCCACCTACAACAAGGTCTTTGGCGGCTTGAAGCCGGACACCTCGGTCTATGCGCAGGACCGCAACCAGGAAGAGTTCACCGAGCAGTCCTGGCAATATCTCAATCGCCGCGTCTCCGACTGGCGTATCGCCACCGGCAAGCAGAAGGCGCGGCAATATTCCGGTCTGTTTGATCGAATCGAGCAGGCGTTCGGCGTCGATCGCCGGGTGATGCTCGGCTATTGGGGCATGGAGAGCGCCTATGGCGAGGTGCTCGACAATCCCAAGCACATGAAGCCCATCTTCAATTCGCTGGCGGCGCTGGCGTGGGGCGATGCGCGGCGGCGCAAATACTGGGAGGCGGAGCTTCTCAACGCCCTCGTCATCGTCGAGCGCGGCTGGGGCACGCCGCAGGAGATGACCGGTTCGTGGGCCGGCGCCATGGGCCACACCCAGTGGATGCCCGAGGTGTGGCTCAACATGGGCGTCGATTTCGACGGGGACGGGCGCATCTCGCCCTTCGGCAAGCCGGACGACGCGCTGGCCGGCACCGCCAATTATCTGGTGAAGCGCGGCAAGTACCGGCGCGGCGAGCCGTGGGGCTTCGAGGCGAAGCTGCCGGGCAATTTCAATTCCGACCTCGCCGACAACAAGACGCGCCGCCCGCTCTCCCAGTGGGGGGAACTCGGCCTCACCACCATCGAGGGGCAGTCGCTGTCCGCCTATGACGAGCCGGCGCGGCTCTGGCTGCCGGGCGGTCCCGGCGGGCCGGCACTGCTGCTGCTCCACAATTTCTATGCGGTGCGCTCCTACAACCCCTCGTCCAACTACGCCCTGGCGGTGGTCCACCTCGGCGACCGGGTGATGGGGGAGGGGCCGTTCGTCGCCTCCTGGCCCGGCGGCGAGCGGGCGCTGACGCTGGCGGAGATCCAGGAGACCCAGCAGCGCCTCACGGCGGCGGGCTTCAACACCGGCGGCTCCGACGGCCGCGTGGGTGCCGACACCATGCGCGCGGTGCGCGCCTTCCAGCAGAAGGCGGGAATCACGCCGGCGGACGGCTACGCCTCGCTTACGGTTCTCAACGCTCTGCGGCAGGGGCGGTAGGGGAATCAGCCCCGAGCCGCCTGCCCAAAAGAAACGGGCGCCTAGCGGCGCCCCTCTCGCGCAAAAGAAAAGGGCACCCGGTGGGTGCCCTATCCAGTCACGATGAACCACAGATTGTAGGTGGCGCGGTTCCGGTTGTCCAGACCCGCTGCGATCACCCGATCCAGATCACTTGATCTTGGTCTCGCGGAACTCGACGTGCTTGCGCACCACCGGGTCGTACTTCTTGAGCACGATCTTGTCGGTCTTGGTGCGGGAATTCTTCTTGGTGACGTAGAACACGCCCGTGTCCGCCGAGGACAGGAGCTTGATCTTGATGGTTGCAGCCTTGGCCATGTCTTGATCCCTGGGTGCCGCGTGCGGCGTGCGACCGTCTGGTTTTTGCAAACCGTGAGGTGGCGAAAAGAAGAACGGACGCGCTGCCGGTCTCCGGCGGCTCGTGGGCGCGGAAACTCTCTCAATGCGCCCCTAATGTCAAGGGCGGGTCCCCTTCCGATGGCTCACGCCTCCCGCTTGCCCCGCACTATCAGCCGGCCGGCGACGATGGCCGCATAGACGGTGAGCATGGCGCAGATGACGAAGGCGAAGCCGTACGGGTTGTAGAGATCCATGCCGGCGCCGGCGAGCGGCGGGCCGGCGATGAGGCCCACGGAATAGAGCATCACGAACGCCGCATTGGCGGCTGCGAGGTCCGCGCCGTGGAATCGCTCGCCGAGATGGGCGAGGCCGACCGTGTAGAGCGAGCCCACCACGCCCGTGGCGAGGAAGATCATGGCCAGGAACCACGGGCTCGACACCGGCACGAACGGCAAAGTGAAGGCCCCCGCCGCGCCGGCCACCGAGCAGGCGAGCAGCAGCACCCGCCGGTCCACCTTGTCGCTGATGAGACCGATGGGGATCTGGAAGGCGACGTTGCCCAGCACCGCTGCCGTCAGCAGCAGGGCGGCGCTGGTCTCGGCGAGGCCGAGGCGCAGGCCGTAGAGCGGCAGGAAGGTCATCACCGCCGTCTCGATGGCGCCGAACACCAGCGCCGCCAGCACCGCCGAGGGCGAGCGCCGCACGAAGGTGAGCACGCCGTGATGGCTGTCGTCATGGATTCGGGGGGTGATTCCCCGCGCCAGCAGGATGGGAATGGCGCCCAGCAGCAGCACGACCGCGCCGGCGAGGTAGGGCGCCCAGCCGGAGGCGCCGAGCACGCTGAGCATGGTCGGCCCCAGCGCCGCCCCCAGCGACAGCGCGGTGGCGTAGATGCCCATGATGAGCCCGCGCCGGTTGGGCGGGGCCAGGGCATTGATCCAGAACTCGCTGACCGCGAACAGGATGCACAGCGCCGCGCCGAAGGCGAAGCGCAGCGGGAACCACATGAGGAAGGACGGGGCCGCCTTGAAGCCCACGAGGCTGGCCGCCGCGAGCACGATGGCGCCGACCAGCAGCGCCCGCAGCCCGATCTTGCGCACCATGAGCGGCACGAACGGCGCGGTGAAGATCGTGGCGATGCCGGCAACCGCCGTGTTGATACCGATCCACTTGCTGGAGATCCCGCGCGATTCCAGCTCCAGCGCCAGCAGGGGGATGGACAGGCTGATGCCGACGCCCACCACCGTGATGGCGGAGATGGCGGCCGCGATGGAGGCCGTCCGGCTCATATGGCCGAGGGACCCGTGGGGAGCATGCATCGCGTCGGCTTCAATCCAGGAGGGTGCGGACGAAGCGTCCGCGGACCATGGCGTAGGAGGGCACCGGCAGGCGCGGGCCGAAGCCGGCATCGATGCGGGCGGCCAGTTCCTCAAGCACCACGCGGGTGATGGTGGGAAGCTCCTGCTTCTCCGTCTCCGCGAAGGTCAGCCATGCAAGGTCGATGAGTTCGGACTCCTCGCCCACCAGCCCCTTCACCTCGTCGCAGACGGCCGTGGCGTCGGCGATGAAGAAGCGGGTGTCAAAGCGCCGGGGGCGGCGGGGCGGGGTGATGGCGCGGGCCACGAAGGTGAGGGCGCCGAGATCGGGGAACACCCCGCGCTCCTCGAACGCGCGCCAGTCGTCACCGGGGGATTCGGGGGCGCCGCACTCCTTGGTGCCGACGAGCAGGCCGGTCTCCTCGTACATCTCGCGGATGGCGGCGGCGGCAAGGCCGCGCGCGCGGCCGAGGCTCGGGCGCTGCACATGGGCCATCAGCCGGCGTTCACTGTCCGGATCGAGGCAGCCATAGACCGGCATGGCCTTGTCGGACTTCTCCAGCCGGCCGCCGGGAAACACGTAGACGCCCGGCAGGAACTTGAGCTTGGGATGCCGCCGGCCCATCAGCACGCGGGGCTTCTTGCCCTTGCTGTCGAGCAGGATGAGGGTGGCGGCGTCGCGCGGGCGCACGTTGGGAGAAGCCTGAAGGCGCTCGGCTTCGGTCAGGCGGGTGGCAAAATCGTTCATGATGCTCAGAGTATCGGACGGACGGCACGGATGACGGGGCGGACGGCACCCTCGGGGGGCGCCTCCCGTTCCTCACTGCCGGAATCGAAGCCGTGCATGCGCAGCGCCCATTGCAGGTTCACCAGCATGCCCTTCAGCGGCGGTAGCAGGGCGAGGCAAAGCACCAGCGTCAGCGGCAGCCAGAGGGAGAGGTGCACCCACAGCTCCGGCCGGTACAATTCCTCCACCAGCACCATCAACGGCACCACGATGTGGCCCACCACGAAGATCACCGCATAGGGCGGCGCGTCGTCGGCGCGGTGGTGGTACAACTCCTCGCCGCAGGTGGCGCAGAAGGGCGAGACCTTCAGGTAGCTGGAAAACATGCGGCCGGCGCCGCAGGCGGGGCACAGGCCGCGCGCGCCGCGCATCAGGGCGCCGGGCACCTCGCGGCGGGGCGGGGGAAGCTCGAACGCGCCGCCGGGCGCACCCGCGGCCTCGCCGGCCGCCGCCTCTTCGGGCGTCGCCAGCTTCTGGGTCACGGTCATGCCGGTCGGCGTGGTCACGGTCCTGAACCTCTCGGTCGCCCCTGAGGAGCGCGCTTCTCCAACGTTTTATCGGCCGGACGCCTCAGCGCCTGCCGGGTCCCGGCTTGGCCTTGCCAGGGCCGGCCTTTCCGGAACCTGCCTTGCCCGCTTTCGCACGGCCCGGCGCGGATCTCCCCGGCCGGCCCGCGAACCCGGAGGGCGCGCCGCGGCGCTGGGGGCCACCCCCGCGCGGCCCCTTTACATAGGAGCCTTCGCTCAGAAGCTCAAACCGCAACGCTCCGGCCACCGGCGCGGCCTCCACCAGCTTGACCTCCACCCGGTCGCCGATGCGGTGCATCTCGCCGGTACGGTCTCCCACCAGCGCCTGCCGCACTTCGTCGTACCGGTAATAGTCCTGGCCCAGGGTTGAGGCGGGAATGAAGCCGTCCGCCCCGGTGATGTCGAGCGCGACGAAGAGTCCCGCCTTGGTCGCCCCGGTGATGCGGGCGTTGAAGGTCGCGCCGATCTGGTCCGCCAGATGATGGGCGATGAGCCGGTCCACCGTCTCCCGCTCCGCCGCCATGGCGCGACGTTCCGTAACGGAAATAGCCGCCGCCACCTCGCCGAGGCTCTCGACGGTCGCGTATTCCGGCAGCCCGTCCTTGCCCACACCCAGCGCCCGCACGAGGCCGCGATGGACGATGAGGTCCGCATAGCGGCGGATGGGCGAGGTGAAATGCGCGTAGCGGCGGAGATTCAGGCCGAAATGGCCGTAATTCTCCGAGGCGTACTCCGCCTGGCTCTGGCTGCGCAGGATCACCTGGTTCACCAGCGGGGCGGCGTCGGTGTCCTTCACCTCTTCCAGGATGCGGTTGAAGTGGGAGGGGCGGACCTGGTCCGTCTTGGGCAGGCCGATGTCCAGCGTCTTCAGGAAGTCGCGCAGGGCCGAGAGCTTCGCCAGCGTCGGGCCGTCATGGACGCGGTAGATGAGGGGAGTCTTCTTCTCCTCCAGCGTCTCGGCGGCGGCGACGTTGGCGAGGATCATGAACTCCTCGATGAGCCGGTGAGCATCGAGGCGCTCGGGCACCACCACCCGGTCCACCGTGCCGTCCGGCTTGAGGATGATCTTGCGCTCGGGCAGATCGAGATCGAGGGGCTGGCGGGCGTCGCGCGCCTTCTTCACACAGGCATAGGCCGCATAGAGCGGCCTGAGCACGCTCTCCACCAGCGGATCGGTGATGTCGTCGGTGCGGCCCTCGATGGCGTTCTGCGCCTGCGCATAGGCGAGCTTGCCGGCCGAGCGCATGAGGATGCGGTGAAAGCTGTGGCTGCGCTTGCGCCCATCCGCGCCGATGACCAGCCGCACCGCCAGCGCCGGCCGGTCCTCGCTGGGGCGCAGGGAGCACAGGTCGTTGGAGATGCGCTCCGGCAGCATGGGCACGACGCGATCGGGGAAATAGACCGAATTGCCGCGAATGAGCGCCTCGCGGTCCAGCGCCGTGCCTGGGCGCACATAGGCCGAGACGTCGGCGATGGCGACGGTGACGATATAGCCGCCGTCCTCGTCCGGCGCCGCGTGGACCGCGTCGTCATGGTCCTTGGCGTCGGGCGGATCGATGGTGACGAGGGGCAGGTCGCGCCAGTCCTCGCGGCCGCGCACGGTGATCTGCTTCGCTGCCTCGGCCTCCTTCACCACCACGTCCGGGAAGGCGTTGGGGATGCCGTGGGCGTGGATGGCGATGAGACTCACCGCCTTCTCGGAGTTCAGCGAGCCGAGCTTTTCCTTCACCCGCGCGGTGGGCAGGCCGAACACGCGCTGGCGCATCAATTCGACGGTGACGAGATCGCCGTCCTGCGCCTCATGCTCGGCGCCGGGGGGCACCTGAAGCTCGCGGCCGAGCTGCTTCTTGTCGATGGGGATGATGCGCCCGCCGCCGCCCTGCGGGGCCGCGCGGAAGATGCCCATGGTCTGCTTGCGGGCCTTCTCCAGCACCTTGATGACGCGGCCCACATGGGGAACCGCATGCTCGATGGAGCCTTCGACGATGCGCAGCAGTACCCGGTCCGACAGTCCCGGCGCGGGGCCGGAGGCGCGGCGCGGCACCTGAACGAGAATGGGCGGCGCCTCGCCCTGGGCCTCCGAGTCCCATTCCACCGGAATGGCCACCAGCTCGCCGTCGCCGTCGCGGGAGACGATATCCGCCAGCACCACCGCCGGCAGCGCGCCGGGCACATGGAGGCGCCTGCGCTCGCGGCTCACCGTGCCTTCTTCCGAAAGGTCGCGCAGAAGCTGCTTCAGTTCCACCTTCTGCGCCGCCGAGAGCCCGAAGGCACGGGCGATCTCGCGCTTGCCCACCTCGCCGTTCTGCGAGGCGATGAAGGCCAGCACCTGCGCCTTGGTCGGCATCTCGCCGGTGGCCAGCGGCGCAACGGCGAGCGCCGCAGCCTCATGGGCCGCAGCGGCCTGCTTGCGCGCGGCACGGGATTTCGTCGCGCGTGCTGGCCTCTCCGCGTGGGATGGCTTGGCGGCGCGGCCGTCCTTGCTGGCGTGGGTGCGGGTGGGCGGCTTGGTCGGGCGCTTCGGCAAGGGGTGTTTCCGGTTTCCCGTGGACGCTACCCGGAACACGCCCCGGCCGCCAGAGCCGGGTTTCTCTTGGCGCCGGGCGTAGCAGGGACACGCGCAGTGCTGGCCGCCATTCCTCCCCTCTCCCCTCGCGGGAGAGGGGCCAGGGGTGAGGGGGCTGGTTGGGCCATTCTCGGCGGCGGGACGGGGGGAGCGGGAGCCCGCCGGTTCTCGTCCATCACCATGGTGACACGTCCGCGCCTTCCATTAGATACCGGCAGGGGCTAGAAGCGACCGAGGCCCATTCGATGCCCCTTTCCTGCACAAGATCCCGCCCATGAGCCCCGGCTTCCTGCCCGCGCTCGCCCCGACGCGCCTTCTGGCCTGGCTTGGCCGGCGGAGCGCGCCGGCGGTGGCGGCGAGCGTGTTCATCGGGCTCGCCCTCCCGCCGTTCGCGGCGCTGGCCAAGCCGCTGGTGGTGCCCACCATCCTCGCGCTGCTGGTGCTGGCCTTCGTGCGCACCTCCATGGCGGGAGCCTTCACCGTGCGGCGTGCGGGCATCGCAGGGCTGGCGTGCGCCTGGGTCATGCTGGTGCTGCCGCTGGCGATGGGGCTCATCACGCGGCTTCTGGGCGAGCCCAACGCCATCGTGCTCGCCCTCATCATGCAGGCCTCGGCCCCGCCCATCATGTCCGCCCCCGCCTTTGCGGCGCTGCTCGGCCTCGATGCGCGGCTGGTGCTCGTGACCATGCTGGGCGGCATGGCGCTGACGCCACTGACCGCGCCGGGGCTGGTGTTCCACTTCTCCGGTGGCGCGCTGGCGCTCGATCCGCTGGCGCTGGCCCTGCGGCTCGCTGCTGTGGTGGGCGGCACCATTGGGGCGGGCCTCCTCATCCGCCGGCTGCTGGGTCTCAAGCGCGTGGAGGCCATCTCCGCCCATCTCGACGGGCTGAACGTGGTGCTGCTGGGCCTCCTCGCCGTCGGGTTGATGGACGGGGTGACCCATGCCTTCCTCGACCAGCCCGGCTTCATGGCGGGGCTGGTCGCTTTGGCCTTCTTCGTCTCGCTGCTGGGCTTCGGCGCGACTGCGCTCGTCTTCCGCGCCGTCGATCCCGGGGATGCGATGATGCTCGGCTTCTGCGGCGGCCATCGCAACATGGCGGTGGTGATCGCCGCCACCGGCGCGGTTCTGCCCCACGAAACGTGGCTTTACGTAGCGGCAGCACAATTCCCCATCTACCTCCTGCCCGTGGTGATGCTGCCGCTGGCGCGGCGCGTCAGCGCCGCCGGCCGCCGCAAGGCGTGAGCCGCGCCGCTACCCCCGGCCGCCGTCATCTGCTAGACGAGCCGCCTGCCTGACATTTTGACGAGCGTCGAACCATGATCCCGCGTTACAGCCGGCCGGAAATGGCCTCCATCTGGTCCCCCGAGGCCCGCTTCCGCATCTGGTTCGAGATCGAGGCCCATGCCGCCGACGCCATGGCCGAGCTTGGCATCGTCCCCAAGGAGGCCGCGGCCAAGATCTGGGAGCTGGGCGGCAAGGCCGAGTTCGACGTGGAGCGCATCGACGCCATCGAGCGCGAGGTGAAGCACGACGTCATCGCCTTCCTCACCCACCTCGCCGAGTTCGTGGGGCCGGAGGCGCGCTTCGTCCATCAGGGCATGACCTCGTCCGACGTGCTGGACACCTGCCTCGCCGTGCAGCTCGCCCGGGCCGCCGACCTGCTCATCGCCGACGTGGACAAGCTGCTCGCCGTGCTGGAGCGCCGGGCGTTCGAGTTCAAGCTGACGCCCACGGTGGGCCGCTCCCACGGCATCCATGCCGAGCCCACCACCTTCGGCGTGAAGCTTGCCATCGCCGCGGCCGAGTTCCAGCGCTCGCGCGCCCGCCTCGTGGCGGCGCGGGAGGAGATCGCCACCTGTGCCATCTCCGGCGCGGTGGGCACCTTCGCCCATATCGATCCGGCAGTTGAGGCCCATGTGGCGGAGAAGATGGGGCTGAGGGTGGAGACCGTCTCCACCCAGGTCATCCCGCGCGACCGGCACGCCATGTTCTTCGCCGTGCTCGGCGTGGTCGCCTCCTCGGTGGAGCGCCTCGCCACCGAGGTGCGGCATCTCCAGCGTACCGAGGTGCTGGAGGCGGAGGAGTATTTCTCCCCCGAGCAGAAGGGCTCCTCGGCCATGCCCCACAAGCGCAACCCGGTGCTCACCGAGAACCTCACCGGCCTTGCCCGCATGGTGCGCGCCTATGTGACCCCGGCGCTGGAGAATGTGGCCCTGTGGCACGAGCGGGACATCTCCCATTCCTCCGTCGAGCGCATGATCGGCCCCGATTCCACCGTGACGCTGGACTTCGCCTTGTCGCGCCTCACCGGGGTGATGGACAAGCTCGTCGTCCACACCGACAACATGCAGAAGAATATGGACAAGCTGGGTGGCCTCATCCACTCCCAGCGCGTGCTGTTGGCGCTGACTCAGAAGGGCGCCAGCCGCGAGGACAGCTATCGCCTCGTGCAGCGCAACGCCATGCGTGTCTGGCGCGGCGAGGGCGACTTCCGCACCTTCCTTCTGGAAGACGCGGACGTGCGCAAGTATCTGTCCGAAGAGGACATCAACGAGAAGTTCGACCTCGGCTACCACTTCAAGAACGTGGACAACATCTTCAAGCGGGTGTTCGGCCGGGCTTGAGGCTCTTCTGCGCACCCCATAAAACAAAACCACCGTCGTGGTCCGGCTTGACCGGACCACCCATCTCGCCTTTCGCCCCGGCCATCGGCGGCTTGTCCCGGCGAAGGGATGGGCCCTCCGGTCGAGCCGGAGGGCGACGGCAGTGAGGTGGCGCTAAGGCCCCTACCAGTCCGCCCCGCCGGCCCCCAGCCGTTGCACCGGCAGCCCTTCACCTTCCAGCGCCTTCTGGATCAGCTCCGCGTGGGCCTGGTCGCGCGTCTCCACCGTGAGGTCGAGGCGGGTGCCCTTGGCGGGGACGTCGAGGAAGGTGCGGCGGTGGTGGACTTCCAGGATGTTGGCGCCGAGCTTGCCGAGCAGGGTGGCGATGCGCCCCAGCATGCCCGGCCGGTCGAGGATGGTGAGGCGGAAGGAGACGATGCGCTCTTCCCGCTCCAGCTCGCGCAGCAGGATGCCGGCGATCATGCGCGGGTCGATGTTGCCGCCGGAGACGACGAGCCCCACCGTCTTGCCCCGGAAGCGCTCCGGCTCGGCGATAAGGGCGGCGAGGCCCGCGGCGCCGGCGCCCTCGGCGAGGGTCTTCTGGTGCATGAGGAAGGCGTTCACCGCCCGCTCCAGCGCCGTCTCGTCCACCAGCACCACATGGGGCACGAGGCGCCGCACGATCTGCGCGGTGATCTCGCCCACATTGCGCACGGCGATACCCTCGGCCAGCGTCGGCCCGCCGCAGGGGCGGGCCTCGCCGGTCATGGCGGTCCACATGGCGGGATAAAGCTGGGTCTCGACGCCAACCACCTGCGTCTGCGGGGAGCGGCCGGCGAAGGCCACGGCCATGCCGGCGATGAGCCCGCCGCCGCCGATGGGCACCAGCACGGCGTCGAACGCCGGCCCGTCCTCGATCATCTCCAGCGCCACCGAGCCCTGGCCGGCGATCACGTCCACATCGTCATAGGGGTGGACGAAGACGCGGCCCTGCGCCTTGGAGATGCGCTCGGCCTCCTCATAGGCGTCGGCCACCGTCTCGCCGAACAGCACCACCTCGGCGCCAAAGGCCTCGGTGGCGGCCACCTTCACCTGCGGCGTCGTCTCCGGCATCACGATGAGGGTGGAGATACCGAGCCGCGTGCCGTGATAGGCCACCGCCTGCGCATGGTTTCCGGCGGACATGGCGACGGCCCCGCGCCGCGCTTCCTCCGGCGTGAGGCGCGAGAGCTTCACCAGCGCGCCGCGCTCCTTGAAGGAGGCGGTGGCTTGAAGGTTCTCGTACTTCACATAGACCTCGGCGCCGGTGAAGGCGGAGAGGCGCGGGGCGCGCAGGGTCGGCGTGCGCAGCACGGAGGCGCGGACCAGCGGCCACGCGCCCTCCACGTCCGCCAGCGTGACGGGCAGATCCTTTTCCCGGTCGATTTCCAGCGCCGTCGCGGGCACGGTCATAAGTCTTCTCCCGCGAGGGGCCTCAGCCCCGTTCGGCCAAAGCCTGCGCCACGCGCGGCGCGAAATAGGTGAGGATGCCGTCGGCGCCGGCGCGCTTGAAGGCGAGCAGGCTCTCCGGGACGATGCGATCGCCGTCCACCCAGCCGTTGCGGATGGCGCCCTCGATCATCGCGTACTCGCCGGACACCTGATAGGCGAAGGTCGGCAGGCCGAAGGTCTCCTTCAGCCGCCACACGATGTCGAGATAGGGCAGGCCGGGCTTCACCATCAGCATGTCCGCGCCTTCCTCGACATCGAGGGCCGCCTCGCGGATGGCTTCCAGCCCGTTGCCGGGGTCCATCTGGTAGGTGCGCTTGTCGCCCGAGAGGGTCTTGGCGGTGCCGATGGCGTCGCGGAACGGGCCGTAGAAGGCGGAGGCGTACTTCGCCGCATAGGACATGATCTGCACGTCCTCGAAGCCGTTGGCGTCGAGCCCGGCGCGGATGGCGCCGACGCGGCCGTCCATCATGTCCGAGGGGGCGATGACGTCCGCCCCGGCTTCGGCCTGCACCAGCGCCTGACGGACGAGCAGTTCCACCGTCTCGTCATTGAGGATGCGGCCATCCTCCAGCAGACCATCATGGCCGTGGCTGGTGAAGGGGTCGAGGGCCACGTCGGTGATAAGGCCGAGGTTGGGAATCTCGGCCTTGATGGCGCGCAGCGTCTGGCAGACGAGGTTGTTGTCGTTCAGCGCCTCGCTGCCGGTGGGGTCGCGGCGGGAGGGGTCGATATAGGGGAAGATGGCGAGGGCCGGGATCTTCAGCTTGGCCGCCATCTCGGCCGCGCGCACCGCCTCGTCCACCGTCAGGCGCTCGACGCCGGGCATGGAGGGAATGGGGGTGCGGGTGGCCTGGCCGTTCATCACGAAGATCGGCCAGATCAAATCGTCGACCGTCAGCGTCGCCTCGCGCACCAGCCGGCGCGCCCAGTCCGTCTTCCGGTTCCGCCGGGGGCGGTGGACGAGGCCGAGCCGGCTGGCGGTGGCCTCGGCTTCGGAAACGGCATGCAGGCGGGGCTGGGAGAGGGGCATGATGCGCTCGTTCTTCGTTCGCCCGCGAACGGGCACCGAGCGGACCTTATAGACCCCCGGCCTGCTGCCCGCGAGTGGCGCGCGGCAGAGGGTCACGGCAAATTCAGCGTGGGAAAGCCTTCAGCGTGTGCGCCGCCGCACGGCCACGGTGCGCCGGCCTGCGTTGACGCTCCCTCCGGCCGCGTCTAACCCTGCCGGCGGGCGTTCGCCGCTCAGCGGCGGCAAGGGAGGGATGAATGACCACGGAGCCTGAAGTCCTGCTCGAGGTGAAGGGCGAAGCCGGGGTCATCACCCTTAACCGGCCGAAGGCGCTCAATGCGCTCAACCTCTCCATGGTGCGCGAGATCCTGCCGCGCCTGCGGCAATGGGCGCAGGACCCGGCCGTCACCCGCGTGGTCATCAAGGCGGCGGGCGAGAAGGCCTTCTGCGCTGGCGGCGACGTGCGCACGCTCTATGACCTCGGCCGCGCCGGCAACACCGCCGAATCGCTCTCCTTCTGGCGCGAGGAATATGTCCTCAACGACTATATCGGCAGCTTCCCCAAGCCCTATGTGGCGCTCATCGACGGCATCTGCATGGGTGGCGGCTTCGGCCTCTCGGCCCATGGCGCGCACCGGGTAGCGGGCGACAAATACCTGTTCGCCATGCCGGAGGTGAACATCGGCCTGTTCCCGGATGTGGGCGGAACCCATGTGCTGCCGCGCTTGCCCGGTGCCTTCGGCGTGTTCCTGGCGCTGACCGGCACGCGCATCCGCGCCGCCGAGGCCTTCGCCTGCGGTCTTGCGACGGACGTGGTGCCGAGCGCCGCCTTCCCGGCGCTGGAAGAGGCCCTGTGCGCGGGCGGCGATGTGGAGCGCATCATCTCCGATCACCGCATCGAGCCCGGCCCCGGCGCCTTCGCCGACCGCGCCGACTTCATCGCCGACGCCTTCGGGCGGGGCCATCTCGCCGGCATCCTCGGCGCGCTGCAGGCGGCGGCGGAGGGCGAGGGACCCCATGCGGCGTTCGCCACCACGCTCCTCACCGACATCGCCGGCAAGTCGCCCACCAGCCTCTCCATCACCATGGAGCAGATGCGGCGCGGGCCGGCGCTCGACCTTGGGGAATGTCTGAAGCTGGAATTCCGGGTGGTGAACCGCGTCGCGGCCGGGCATGATTTCTACGAAGGGGTGCGCGCGGTGCTCGTCGATCGCGACAACGCGCCCCAATGGCAGCCGGCGACCCTCGCGGAGGTGGACCCGGCCGTCATCGCGGCGCATTTCGATCCCATACCCGACGAACTGGAACTTCTGGCCCCCGGCACATGAGTCATTACGATCCCATCGACGCCAGCGCCCGCGCCCAATGGGAAAATCTCTCGCCCTGGCGGCGGCGGCTGTTCCTGTTCCTGCGCGGCGTCGCGGCCTTCCTGCTGCTGGAAGGCATCATCCACTGGGCGGTGATCCTCGGCATCGGCGACGGGCCGGCGAGCCGCTTCGAGGCCATGCCCATGGCGGCGCAGGCGGCGGTGATCTGGGCGGCGATCATCGATCCCATCGCCGGCGTCGGCCTGTGGCTGCGCGCCGGCTGGGCGATCGTGCTCTGGCTCCTGGCGACGCTGACGCAGGTGGTGCTCGGCATCTGGGCGCCGGCCGGCATGACGCGGCTGATGCTGTTCACGCTGGTGGAGCTGGCGCTGGTGGTGGCCTATGCCGTTCTCTCCATCCGCGCCGCGCGGGAGAGCGACCAAGACTGACGCATTTCCTTCACGCAAACGGTATTCCTTGCGCCGGCAAATGCTGTGACGGAGGCGGGAATGGACGAAGCGCTCTGGAACGAGATGGACGGCTTCATCGTCGAGAAGCTGCTGCCGGCGGACCCGGTGCTCGACGCCGTGCAGGCCGCGTCGGAGGCCGCCGGCCTTCCCGCCATCAGCGTCTCGGCGGCGCAGGGGCAGATGCTCCACATCTTCGCCCGCATGATGGGCGCGAAGCGCATCCTCGAAATCGGCACGCTGGGGGGCTACAGCACGCTCTTCCTCGCCCGTGCGCTGCCCGAGGGCGGCATGGTGGTGACGCTGGAGGCGGACGCCCACCATGCCGAGGTCGCCAGCGCCAATTTCGCCGGCGCGGGACTGTCTGACCGCATCGACCTGCGGGTCGCCCCGGCCATCGAGACGCTGCCGGTGCTGGAGGCGGAAGGGGCGGGGCCGTTCGACCTCATCTTCATCGACGCCGACAAGCCGAGCAATCCCGCCTATCTCGATTGGGCGCTGCGCCTGTCGCGGCCGGGCACGCTCATCGTCTGCGACAACGTGGTGCGCTGCGGGCGGGTGCTCGATGCGGCGAGTACGGACGCCTCGGTCATCGGCATCCGCCGCACCTACGAGATCGCGGGCGCAGAGCCCCGCCTCACCGCCACGGCGGTGCAGACCGTCGGCGCCAAAGGCTATGATGGGTTTGCGTTGCTGCTGGTGGGGTGAGGGCGGGAGCCGTTTCTCGTCGCCCTCCGGCTTGACCGGAGGGCCCATTCCTCCACCGGGCTCAGCCTGCGGCGGTTGGTGCAAATGGCGCCATGGGTGGTCCGGTCCAGCCGGACCACGGCGGCGTTACGACCAGCTGCCGAGATATGCCAGCGTTGCGATGACGAGGATGATCGCCACGATGATCCAGTGGCGGGCGGCGAATTTGTGCAGGATCATGGGGCTCGTCAGTCGTCGTTGGAGGCGTTGAGGTCCTGGGCGCGAATGCCTTCGTCCCTGGGGATGATCTGCACGCCCATGCTGCCGCCGTTCAGGAAGGCGATGCCTTCGGCCTCCAGCGTGGCACACAGGCGGGTGCGCGTGGAGGAGAGGGCTTCCAGCGTGACGGCATCCTGCTCCACCACTTTCACGGTGTCGGCGGTCACGCCGGTGCGCTCGGCCAGATCCTTGCGCGACCAGCCGAGCAGGGCGCGGCCGGCCTTGATCTGGCGGCCGTTGACCATGGATTGCGGCACGAAATCCTCCCGTCGTTGGGACCGGAAGATGGCACGCCGCCCCGCCCGCCACAATGCACGGGCGGCGGCAGGCTTAACGCGGGCGCCTCAGAACTTCTCCACCCAGGGCCGCAGGTCCAGCTCGCAGGTCCAGGCCGAGCGGTGCTGGCGGTGGACGGCAAGATAGGTCTCGGCGATGGCGTCGGGATCGAGCCACTTGTCCGCCGGCCCCGGCTCCCCCGCCGTCGCCCAGGACGAGGCGATGCCGCCGTCGAGGATGAAGTGGGCCACATGGATGCCGCGCGGCCCGAGTTCGCGGGCGAGGCCCTGCGCCAGCGCGCGCAAAGCGAACTTGGCCATGGAGAAGGGCACCGAATGGGGCATGGCCTTCACGCTGGCGGTGGCGCCGGTGAAGAAGAGCGAGCCCTTGCCCCGCGCCAGCATCCGCCGCGCCGCCGCCTGCGCGGTGAGGAAGCCGGCGAAGGCGCCGACGGAATAGGCGTCCATCACGTCCGCCGGGTCCAGCACTTCCACCGGGCCGCGATAGCGCATGGCGGCATTGAACACCACGAGGTCGGGCGGTCCGAAGGCTTTTTCCACCTCGGCGAACACGCCCTCGATGGCGGCCGCATCCTGGGCATCGGCCGCCCAGGCGCGGGCGCCGGTCTCGGCGACGAGCGGGGCGAGCTTGTCCACGTCGCGCGCCACGAGGGCGATGCGGAAGCCCTCGCGGGCAAGCCGGCGGGCGAGGGAGGCGGACAGCCCCTTGCCTGCGCCGACGATGATGGCGGTCTGGGCGGCGGTCTCATCTGTCACGGGTCGAACTCCGGCTGTGGCCGCACCCCGGCAATGCACCCGGCGCGGCGCCTCGACTGATTATTGCGGCTGGGCTGCGGCGCTCTCAGGGCGCGGCGAACAGGGGCTCTATGCCTTCCGTGTCGATATAGACGACGCCATCTTCCACCTTCACCGGATATTCCGCGAGCGCGCTTTCCTGCGGCTCGACGGGGGCGCCGGAATTCAGGTCCCAGGTCCAGTGATGGAGGGGGCAGGTGAGGACGGTGCCGTCGAACTCGGCCTCGTTGAGCGGCGTGTTCGAATGGGGACAGACGCCCTGAAAGGCGCGGATCTCCCCATTGTCGGGCCAGGCGAGGACGATGAGGTGGCTGTCGGCGATCACCAGCCGCATGCCGCCTTCGGCAACGGTTTCCGCTTTGCAGACGCGTGTGAACATCTTCAAAAACTCGATCGGCTAAGAATGAGCGGATCATCGCGCGTTGCGCTGCAAGAGGAAAGAGCCAACCGCGCGGCCGCCTCTGCCGCGGTGCGAAAGCGGCATGGCCAAAGCGCGCGAAATCTGTGAAGCTGTAGGTGCTTATTCATCGGGAGCGTTTTGCTCCGTTCGGGTGCCTGTCTCCTTTCGCCTGCCCCTTTGCCTTTCACCTTTGCCTCTGGACGTTCTTTCATGATCCTGCCCGAAAACAGCCGGCTGAAGCCGTTCCTCCTCCAGCGCCGCGATCAGCTCGCCAAGGCCAAGGCCCGCCGCTCGCTGGGCCAGATCCAGGGCAAGGTGGGCGAGATGCCCATGACGCGCGGCTTCCACGGCGCGATGGCCGCCGCCTTCCGGGCCACCGGCAAGCCCGGCATCATCTGCGAGCTGAAGGGCGGATCACCGTTCGAGCCGGCGCTGAAGACCATGGTGCCCTACAAGGCGCTGGCCGAGGATTTCGAGGCGGTGGGCGCGGCGGCCCTTTCGGTGGCGGTGGAGCGGCAGTCCTTCCGCGGTTCCTATTCGGACCTCGCCACCGTGCGCGGCGCTGTGGACCTCACCATCCTTGCGCAGGACATCATCTACGACGTCTACCAGATCCTGGAGGCGCGCCTCGCCGGGGCGGATGCGGTGGTGCTGTCGGCGGCGCTGCTCGGGCCGGACCTGGCCGCCTATCGCGAGCGCGCATCCTCCATCGCCCTCGACGTGCTGGTTCAGGTGCATACCCCGCAGGACGTGGATGCGGCGCTTGCGGCGGGGGCGGATTTCATCTGCGTCACCAACCGCAACATCCACACCTTCGAGCTTGTGCCGGGCACCTGCGAGGCGCTGATCCCGGTCATTCCGCCGGAGAAGGCGTTCGTGGTGGCGGAAGGTGGCCTCGGCACCGCCGAGGATCGCGCGCGGCTCGGCGCGGCGGGCGCCAAGGCGCTGATGATGGGCACCGCCCTGATGGGGGATGAAGACCCCGCCGGAGTGCTGGAGAAAGTGCTCGGCATCGAGACGGTGGGCTGACGGACGCCTCTCCGCCATCTGGCCCGCTTCCTGCTTGGGAGAGACCGGCGCGCGCTCCGGGCGACGGCGGCAGCGCGGCGCCGCAGCACGTCGGCAGCGGCTTGCGCGTGGTCTTTCAAGGACTTGCGCCGGACGCGCGGACGTGCCCCCGGAACAGGACAGGAGGCTCGGCGTGCCGCTCTACAATTTCCATTGTCCCGATTGCGACAAGGAGTTCGAACTCCTCATCTCGTCGTCCGACACGCCCGTCTGCCCCTCGTGCGGCAGCACCCGCGCGGAGCAGATGGTGTCGCGCATCGCGCCCGACCAGAAGCTGAAGGCGGTGGCCAAGGCGTGGCGCGCGCAGGCGACGAAGGAAGGCCACACCAGCAATTTCGGCGGCGGCGGCCCCAAGCGCTGACGCCGGAGGTCGGAAGGACGGGCGGGCGATCCCGAAGAGGCGGCCCGGGGCACGTTAAATGCTTCAGGCTTCTCCATCTGGATCGTTGGCCGAAACCCGCCGGGATCGAGGGCGGCCGCGAGGCGGTCCATGCTCTCGCCCCGGGTGCCCCCTATGACCCAGCAGCCTTCCGCCCAGAAGTTCGCCGCAGCGCCGTTCGCGCTCGCCCTCGATAGCGACGGCGATTACGTCTCGCCGGCCCATCTGCGGACGCCGTTCCGTTCCTTCCTCGTGAGCTTCGATCGCGGCGTCTACTGGCTCCGCATGCCGGGCGGCGCCGGGAAGACCCAGTTCGTGCGCGGCATCATCGCGCGCCGGACGGGCAAGGACGGCAGCGCGGAGGGGATCGACAGCGCCATCTCCAGCGGTGCCCGCGCCATCGCTGCCGGCCTCACGGCACAGGCCAGCCCCGCCGCGCTCGTAGAGGCCCTGAAGGCCGCCTTCGAGGCCGAGCACGGCCTGCCCGCGCCCGAGGCCTCGGGCGCGTCCGAAAGCCCGGAGGCCTTTGCCGGCTGGCTCGCCGCGCTCGCCGTCGTGGCGGGGGGGCAGGGCGCGAAGCGTCTCGTCGTGTGCATCGACGGGATCGAGGCGGCGGACGACCTCACCCTCTCCCTCCTGCCGGCCGCTGCCGCGCTGCCGGGGGGCGTCGTCCTTCTGCTCACGTCCCGCCCCGCCGAGGACTGGCCGGCGGAGCGCTTCGCAGCCGCCGCGGGCCGGTTCGGTCCGGGACCGGGGGTGGTCATCCATGAGATCGGCCTCGCCGATGCCGAATACGTGGGTTCGTTGCGCCGTCTGTTCGTGGAGCGGCTCCGGCCGCTGCTGCGGAGCCGGGCGAATGCGCTGCTGCTGTCGTTGATGGAAACCCGCGCCAGCTACGAGCGCGGCGGCCGCGATGCGCGCCTCACGGCCGATCCCGTGTTGCGCGACGGATTGAAGGACGACTGGAAGAAGCTGACCAACAAATTCCCGCGCTATTCCGGCCAGCAACTTCCCGTGGAGCCGCTGGGGCCGGTGCTCGACACGTTCGACAGGCTCTGGGTGGACACGCTCGCCAGGAGCGAAGGCCGCGCCGACCGCTTCTTCCTCATGGTGCGCCATCTCGCGGCGGGTGGCCTCGCCGTGGAAGCGGTGTCGGACCTGCCCGAAGGGGAGGCGCTGGACGCCCGACTTGCCGCCCTCGGCTGACCGCGCGGCAGACGCCGCCGGGGCGGGAAGCCGGTCCGGGCCGCTGTCACAAAACTGTAAAGACAGGGTGGGAAGAGGAGCCGGATAACCCGGAACCGCATTGGTTCCGGGTGCACGGCCCAGCGAACCACGGCGGACCGCCATGAAACTCGAATCCACTCCGCTCGATTCCGGGCAGATCCTCGTTTCCCTCGCCGGCCGCATGGACATCGCCGGCGCCGCGGAAATCGAGAACACCTTCAGCGCCCTGGTGAGCCACGCCCATGTGGCCCTGGTGGACATGGCGGGCGTGACCTTCCTCGCCTCCATCGGCATCCGGCTGATCCTCGCCAACGCCAAGTCGCTGCACAAGCGCGGCGGCACGCTGGTGCTGTTCAACTGCGATCCGCAGGTGGAGCGCGTGCTGCTCACGACAGGTGTCAACGAACTCACCGAGATCGTCGCCACCCGCGCCGATGCCGACCGCTTCCTGGTGCCCGCGGCCGGTTGAGCGCCGCCGGGGCTTAACCTTGGGGAATACTTCGCCGCCCGGCTGAGACATCATCAGCCGGGCGGCCTTGCTTTGTGCCGCCGGTGCCCGGTGCGTGCAGTGCAAGGTGCTGCACTGCAAGGTGAATGCCTGACGGGCAAGGCCGTCCCGCTGGCTGGGGGGTGCCAGTATTCGTGGCGCCGCAACGGAATGACGTCCCCCTGGTTGAGCCCTGATGGTTGCTCGCTCGCCGGTCGGCTGCGCAGATTGGAGAAGGTCGAAACGACCTTGCGCAAGGTGCAAATCTATCGGACATAGAGATAAATCCGGCAGACACCGCCGCATTTTCTGCCGAGCGGCGCCATCTGCGGCTCTGCGGTGGAGCAACGTTTCTGGACCGCGTTCCAGGGAGGCATCGCCATTTCTCGCCCGTCCGGCCGTCACGTCCACCGTTCGCTCCTGGCCGGGCTCGGCGCGCTCGCGCTCCTGGTGGCCGGGCTCGTGGGCGTCTTCGTCTATGCCGGCATGAAGCAGGACGAGAAGGCGGGGATGCGCGAGCGGCTGGCGCTGCTCGCCGCGCTCCACGCCCACGAGGAACTCATCCAGCAGGCCATGGCGACCTCGGAGGACGAGCGGCAGGTGCTCGGCCAGCTCGCCAGCGGCGACATCGCGCACCTGCACGAGCGCTTCGGGCGGCGGCTGAACGACGGGTTCGGGCTGGAATTCGTCTACATCATCGATGCCAAGGGGAACCTGCTCTATTCGTCCGAGAACGGGAAGACGGGGGAGCAGAAGGCCTTTGCGTGGATCCGCCCGGCCATCACGCGGGCGCTGGCGGAGGGCCGCGCCGGCCGCGCGGGCCTCGTCGCCAGCAAGGACGGCGCGGGCATCCTCGTGGTGCGCCCCTTCTCGGAGCGCGCGGACGACATCAAGGCCCCGCAACCGCTGGCGGCGGTGACGGTGGACCTGCTGGACGATTCGCTGCTGCAAAGCCTCGCCGCGCCCGCCCATCTGCACGACGTGCAGCTGCGCACCGGCCGTACCGCCACCAACCATCCCGACCGCGTCGGCACGGCGATCCCCAATCTCTTCGACGGCACCGAGGCGGAACTGGCCTGGCGCGGCGCACAGCCCGGCCGGAGCCTGCTGCGCAATGCCCTGCCGGCGCTCGCGGTGCTCACCACGCTGCTCTCCGTGACCTTCCTCGTTATGATGTTCCGCGCGCTGCGGGTCGCCGCGGCGCTGGCCGCGAGCGAGGCGCAGGCCCGCGAGATGGCCTCCCGCGACTACCTCACCGGCCTCTTCAACCGCGGCTATTTCATCGAGGCGCTGGAATCCGCCCTTGCCGGCCGCGCCCCCGACGCGCGGCTGGTGCTGCTGTTCATTGACCTCGACGACTTCAAGCTCATCAACGACACCGCCGGCCACGGCGCCGGCGATTTGCTGCTGAAGGCGGTGGCGACCCGCGTTGCCCTGACCATGGGCGATCGCGGCGTGGTGGGGCGGTTCGGCGGGGATGAGTTCGTCGCGTTCTTTCCGGCCGCGAACGCGGGCGAGATCGACGCGCTGCTCGATCGCCTTCAGGCGGCGCTGAAGGCTCCGGTGCCGGATGGGGCCGGCGAACTGCGCGTCTCCGCCTCCATCGGCGTCGCCGAGGCGCCGCAGGATGCCGCCACGGCCAGCGATCTCATGCGTCGGGCGGACATCGCCCTCTATCGGGCCAAGGACAGCGGCGGCGATACCCTCTGCCGCTTCGAGACCCAGCTCGAGAGCGAGCGCAACGCCCGCCGCGAGATCGAGACCGCCCTCGGCGGGGCGCTGGAGCGGGGCGAGCTGGTCATCACCTACCAGCCGCAGGTGGACGTGGCGAGCGGGCGCGTGGTCGGCTTCGAGACCCTGCTGCGGTGGGACCACCCCAAGCTCGGCCGCCTGCTGCCGGCCCAGTTCATCGCCATGGCCGAGGAGATGCACATCATCGGCGGGCTCGACCTGTATGGCCTGCGCCGCGCCTGCATGGAGGCCGCGGCGCTGCCGGGCATGTCCATCTCGGTCAACATCGCGCCCTCCACCATGCGGTCGGCGGATTTCGCCCAGCAGGTCGGCGCCATCCTCAAGGAGACGCACTTCGATCCCGCACGGCTGGAGATCGAGGTGCCGGAAACCATCGTCCTCAACAGCTCGGCGGAGCTGAGCCGCACGTTCGAGGCGCTGCGGGAGCAAGGGGTCGGCGTCGCGCTCGACGATTACGGCACCGGCTATGCCTCCCTGCACCATGTCAGCCGCTTTCCCGTCACCCGCATCAAGATCGACCGCTCCTTCATGCTGAAAGCCTGCAGCGATCCGGACGTCGCGGCGGTGATCGAGCACAAGCTCAAGCTCGCCCAGTCGCTGCGCATCAACGTGACGGCGGAAGGGGTGGAGACGCGGGAGCAGCTGCGCTTCCTGCGCGAGATCGGGATGCCGACCGCGCAAGGCTACCTGTTCGCCCCGCCGCTGCCCATTGCCGCCGCCATCGACATGCTGCGCCGGCAGGATGAGGCGCTGCCGGACGGGATGTTGCGGGCCAAGGCGGGCGGCGCGGGGTAGGACGGGCCTTTCCGTGAGATAAGACAATTTTCTTTACAAGAAACATATGCGCGCTGTAAGCACCACAGCTGCGGCGTTCCGGCATGCTTTTGGCCTTGCCTCAGCCGCCCCGCCTGCCGACAAGGACAGGAATTGCGCACAGCGAGCGGAGCCGGCGCCGCCGAGGCCGGGCTCCCGATGATTCCGGGGAGTGCTTCGTGATCGAGACCAAGCCAATCGACGGAAAGGCCTTCGCCGCCGGACTGCGCGCCCGCATCGCCGAGGAGGTGTCCGCGCTCAAGGCCAGCGCCGGCCTCATCCCCGGCCTCGCCGTGGTGCTGGTGGGCGAGGACCCGGCCAGCCAGGTCTATGTGCGCAACAAGGCGGCCCAGACGGCCGAGGCCGGCATGGCCTCGTTCGAGCACAAGCTGCCGGTCGACACCCCCGAGGCGGACGTTCTCGCCTTGGTGGCGAAGCTGAACGCCGATCCTGCCGTGCATGGCATCCTCGTCCAGCTCCCTCTGCCGGCGCAGATCGACGCCAACAAGGTCATCGCCGCCATCGATCCCGCCAAGGACGTGGACGGCTTCCATGTGGTGAATGCCGGCCGCCTCGCGGTGGGCCTTGACGCGCTGGTGCCCTGCACGCCGCTCGGCTGCATCATGCTGCTCAAGCACCACCTCGGCAGCCTGTCCGGCCTCAAGGCGGTGGTGGTCGGCCGCTCCAACATCGTCGGCAAGCCTGCGGCGCAGCTGCTGCTGAAGGAAGACTGCACCGTCACCATCGCCCATTCCCGCACCCGCGACCTGCCGGGCGAATGCCGCACGGCGGACATCCTGGTGGCGGCCGTGGGTCGGCCGGAAATGGTGCGAGGTGACTGGATCAAGCCCGGCGCGACCGTGATCGACGTGGGCATCAACCGGGTGCCGAAGGAAGACGGCAAGACCCGCCTCGTGGGCGACGTCGCCTATGGGGAAGCGCAGGGCATTGCCGGCCTCATCACGCCGGTTCCGGGCGGCGTCGGGCCCATGACCATCGCCTGCCTGCTGCAGAACACGCTGACGGCGGCCAAGCGGCAGAAGGGCCTCGCCTGAGCGTCACAAGCAAAAGCCGGCGGCGTCGTGCCGCCGGCTTTTGGCCGGGCAAGGTGATTTAGAGCAGCCCGAAGGCCAAGGCGGCGAGTGCCGCCAGCGGCGGAAGCCATGCGAGCGCAACGCCCACGTCGGGCCGGCCGCGCCGCCAGAACCAGAGACCGAGCGCTGGCGGAACGACGAAGGTCGCCACCGCGCCGGCCCATCCCATCACGGCGTGAATCTCGCCACGCGCACCTTCCGGCCCGCCGAAGACGAAGCCGGAAATGGCGATGAGCAGGATGACCACGCCGGCATCCGCCAGCAGTCCGAAGGCCATGGCGACCTTGAGCCCCCAGCCCGCCGCTTGCGGCGGCGGGAGTGGGGTGGGCGGCAAGGCCGCCTCAGGTGCCGATGGCGGTGCGCTCACGCGGCCAGAATCAGCCGATGGCGCGGTCGCGGATGGCGACGCCCTTCTCTTCCAGCAGGGGGATCAGCTCGCCCGACTGGAACATCTCGCGGACGATGTCGCAGCCGCCCACGAACTCGCCCTTGATGTAGAGCTGGGGAATGGTCGGCCAGTTGGCGTAGTCCTTGATGCCCTGGCGGATCATGTCGTTCTCGAGCACGTTCACGCCCTTGAAGGGGACGCCCACGTGGTCGAGAATCTGCACCACCTGGCCGGAGAAGCCGCACTGCGGGAACTGCGGCGTGCCCTTCATGAACAGCACCACATCGCCGGACTTCACGATGGCGTCGATATCGTCACGAATGCCCATGGTCTCAAATCCAATGTCTGCGGCCAGAACAGCGGCCTTCCGCCGATGAAGATCGGCCCAAGCGGCCCAAAGCGCAAGGGCACCGGGGGCGACACGCTTGCACAGGCGCGTGTTGGGACGCCGCAATGGTGCGGCGCACGCGAGGCGCGGAGGCCCGCCTATTCGGCGGGCGCGGAGGTCTGCAGGGCGAGCGCGTGCAGCACGCCGCCCATGTTCCCCTTGAGGGCGGCATAGACCATCTGGTGCTGCTGCACCCGGCTCTTGCCGCGGAACGAGGCCGAGACGATGCGGGCGGCGTAGTGGTCGCCATCCCCGGCCAGATCCTCGATCACCACGGTCGCGTCGGGCAGCGCATCCTTGATGAGCTGCTCGATGTCGCGGGCATTCATGGGCATGGTCGAAACGTCCTTGCTGTGCACGAAAGCGTCAGGACGAGGCACCCATATAGATGGGCAGCCACGTCTCGTGCCGATCCTTCAGCGATTCCACGACTATCGAGCGGTCGTCCGGAACGATCAAGCGGTCGCCGCCGGTCTTGCCGATCTTCATGATCGGCACGCCGGCCATCTCCGCCTTGTGGATCACCTCGGCGCTCTGGCCGGACGCGACCGTGACCACGTAGCGCGCCTGATCCTCGCCGAACCACCACGCATAGGGGTCCACGCCGTCCGGGGCGTCTTCCAGCGAGACGCCGATGCCGCTGGCCATGGCCATCTCGGCCAACGCGACCAGGAGGCCGCCGTCCGAGACGTCATGCACGGCGGTGGCGACGCCGTCGCGGATGAGGTTGCGCACGAAGTCGCCGTTGCGCTTCTCGGCGATGAGGTCCACCGGGGGCGGGGCCCCTTCCTCGCGCTCGCACACGGTGGCGAGGAAAGCGGAGGCGCCCAGCCAGCCCTTGGTCTTGCCGATGAGCAGCACCGGCTCGCCCGCCGCCTTGAAGTTCAAGGTCATGGTCTGGTCGAGATCCTCGATCAGGCCGACGCCGCCGATGGTCGGGGTGGGCAGGATCGCCTTGCCGTTGGTCTCGTTGTAGAGGCTGACGTTGCCGGAGACGACCGGGAAGTCCAGCGCCTCGCAGGCCGCGCCGATGCCTTTCACGCAGGCCACGAACTGGCCCATGATCTCCGGCTTTTCGGGATTGCCGAAGTTCAAATTGTCCGTCACCGCGATGGGGGTCGCGCCCACGGCGGTCAGGTTGCGCCACGCCTCGGCCACCGCCTGCTTGCCGCCTTCGAAGGGGCCGGCCTCGCAATAGCGGGGCGTCACGTCGGTGGTCATGGCGAGGGCCTTCGGCCCGTCATTCACGCGCACCACCGCGGCGTCGCCGCCCGGGCGCTGCACGGTGTTGCCGAGGATGAGGTGGTCGTACTGCTCCCACACCCAGCGCTTGGAGCACAGGTCCGGCGAGGCGATGAGCCGCTCCAGCGCGTCCGCCACCGAGGCGGTGGTGCGCACGTCAGAAGGCAGGATCTCGGGGCGCGGGGCCGGCTCCTCGTAGGGACGGCGGTATTCCGGCGCCTCGTCGCCCAGCTCCTTGATGGGGAGGTCGGCTTCCACGAGGCCCTTGTGCTTCACCACGAAGCGCAGGGTGTCGGTGGTGTGGCCGACGATGGCGAAGTCGAGGCCCCACTTCTTGAAGATGGCCTCGGCCTCCGCCTCCTTGCCGTCGGCGATCACCATGAGCATGCGCTCCTGGCTCTCCGACAGCATCATCTCGTAGGCGGTCATGCCGGTTTCGCGGCAGGGCACGGCGTCGAGGTTCAGCTCCACGCCGAGGTCGCCCTTGGCGCCCATCTCGACGGCGGAACAGGTGAGGCCGGCGGCGCCCATGTCCTGGATCGCCACCACGCAGCCCGCCTGCATGATCTCAAGGCAGGCCTCCAGCAGCAGCTTCTCGGCGAAGGGGTCGCCCACCTGCACGGTCGGGCGCTTCTCCTCGGCGTCGGCGCCGAACTCGGCCGAGGCCATGGTGGCGCCGTGGATGCCGTCGCGGCCGGTCTTGGAGCCGAGATAGACGATGGCCCGGCCAACGCCGGTGGCCGCCGCGTAGAAGATCTCGTCCGTCTTCGCGAGGCCCACGGCCATGGCGTTGACGAGGATGTTGCCGTTGTAGCGCTTGTGGAAGCCTACCGAGCCGCCCACCGTGGGCACGCCGAAGGAATTGCCATAGCCGCCGATGCCGGCCACCACGCCGGCCAGCAGGCGGCGGGTCTTCAGATTGTGGCAGTCGCCGAAGCGCAAGGCATTGAGCGCCGCGATGGGCCGCGCGCCCATGGTGAACACGTCGCGCAGGATGCCGCCCACGCCCGTTCCCGCGCCCTGATAGGGCTCGATGAAGGAGGGGTGGTTGTGGCTCTCCATCTTGAACACGACGGCAAGGCCGTCGCCGATGTCCACCACGCCGGCATTCTCGCCCGGACCCTGGATGACGCGCTTGCCAGTGGTGGGCAGGGTGCGCAGCCAGACCTTGGAGGACTTGTACGAGCAGTGCTCGTTCCACATGGCGGAGACGATGCCGAGCTCCGTAATCGACGGCTCACGGCCGATCAGCTTCACGAAGTGATCGTACTCCTCCGGCTTCAGGCCGTGCTCGGCGACGAGTTCCGGCGTGATGCGGGGGGTATTGGGAATGAGGTTCACGGGCGTCGATCCGAATTGAGGCCGCGGCTCACGCCGCCTTGAGGGCGCCGGCGAGGCTCTCGAAGAGGCCGCGTCCGTCGGTGGGGCCGATCTCCGGCTCGATGTAGTTTTCCGGGTGGGGCATCATGCCGAGCACGTTGAACTTCTCGGAATAGATGCCGGCGATCCCGTTGATGGCGCCGTTGGGGCCGTCCGTCTCGTCGATCCGGCTGTCCGGCCGGGCATAACGGAAGGCGACGCGGCCCTCGCCCTCGATGCGGGCGATGGTGGCCTCATCGGCGGTATAATTGCCTTCGCCGTGGGCCACCGGGATGCGGATCAGCTCGCCCTTGCGATAGGCCTTGGTGAAGGGCGTGTCGGCCCGCTCCACGCGCAGCAGCACCTCGCGGCAGACGAAGCGCAGGCGGGCGTTGCGCACCAGCACGCCGGGCAGGAGGCCCGCCTCGCACAGGATCTGGAAGCCGTTGCAGATGCCGAGCACCAGGCCGCCGCGGGCGGCATGGGCGCGCACGGCCTCCATGATGTTCGCCCGCGCGGCGATGGCGCCGCAGCGCAGGTAGTCGCCATAGGAGAAGCCACCGGGCAGGACCACGAGGTCGGTGCCCTTGGGCAGCTCGTGCTCGGCGTGCCAGACCACCTGGGGCTTGGCGCCGGAGACGAGCCGCAGCGCGCGCACGGCGTCCTGCTCACGATTGGAGCCGGGGAAGAGGATGACGGCTGGTTTCATGATCTCTCAGTGGATGCCGACGAGGCCGAGCCTGCGTTCGATGCGAGCGAGCCGCGCGTCACGGCCCGCGTGCATGCCGTATATGGTGTTCATGTCCTGCCCGAAGGCCTGTCGGGGATCGCACCGGGCGATCACCTCTTCGCGAGCCTCAAGCCCTTCGCGAGCCTCAAGGACCCGCGCGCCGAGGGCCGCGCCCTGCGGGATCGACTTCGGAACCTCGATGAGAAGCTCGTTGGTGATCTCGGCCATCATGCCCTCTCGGCGGCCTTGCTCCCTGAAGCGGCCGCCAGACTATAACATCCTTCGCCCGTCACTCGGCGAATTCGACCTTGTAGGTCTCGATCACGGTGTTGGCGAGGAGCTTGTCGCAGGCTTCCTTGAGGGCGCCCTCGGCGGCGGCGCGGTCGTTGCCGGCCAGCTCCACGTCGAACACCTTCCCCTGCCGCACGCTCTGCACGCCGGCCACACCCAGCGACCGCAGCGCGCCTTCGATGGCCTTGCCCTGCGGGTCGAGCACCGCCGACTTGAGGGTGACGATCACTCGGGCCTTCATGGAAACCTCGCCTTCATGGCACGCGCTTGCGCCCGCGCTGTTGCTTGCCCGCCGCCGGGCACCGCCTGGCCCGCACAGGGCCCGGCAACGCAAAACGGGGGCCGATCCGGCCCCCGCCTAGCACTTTTCGGGTATGGGAAACAACGCCCCCGCCCGAATTGACGCGTCACTTCACGAGGACGGGGCCCTTGCCCTGCGTCGGATCGTTCTCCATCAGGATTCCGAGCCGGCGCGCAACCTCGGTGTAGGCCTCCACGAGGCCGCCCATGTCGCGGCGGAAGCGGTCCTTGTCCATCTTGTCGTTGGACTTGATGTCCCAGAGCCGGCACGAATCGGGGCTGATCTCGTCAGCGACCACGATCCGCATCATGTCGTTCTCCCACAGGCGGCCGCATTCCATCTTGAAGTCGATGAGACGGATGCCGGCCCCGAGGAAGAGGCCGGACAGGAAGTCGTTGACGCGGATCGCGAGCGCGATGATGTCGTCGATTTCCTGGGTGGTGGCCCAGCCGAACGCGGTGATGTGCTCTTCCGACACCATCGGGTCGTTGAGCGCGTCGTTCTTGTAATAGAACTCGATGATCGAGCGCGGCAGCTGCGTGCCCTCCTCGATCCCGAGGCGGGTCGAGATGGAGCCGGCGGCGACGTTGCGCACCACGATCTCGAGGGGGATGATCTCCACTTCCCGGATGAGCTGCTCGCGCATGTTCAAGCGGCGGATGAAGTGGGTCGGCACCCCGATGTCGTTCAGCCGGGAGAAGATGTACTCCGAAATCCGGTTGTTCAGCACACCTTTGCCGTCGATGACATCGTGCTTCTTCGCATTGAAGGCCGTGGCATCGTCCTTGAAGTGCTGAATGAGTGTGCCGGGCTCGGGTCCTTCATAGAGGACTTTCGCCTTGCCTTCGTAGATTCGGCGGCGGCGGCTCATGGGAATATACCGCTGATTGAGGAAATCCATGGGTTTGCCAAGGCTCCGTTCGGGTGACGCTCCTCGGCTGGACCGGGGATGTCTGTTTCAAGGACATCCCAAGCCCGATCGGACACTAGCCGATTGGACGGCTGGATACAACGCGCGTCCCGATGCGCCCACCCGTGCCATCCCCTTGAAGAGGCCGGGCGGCCATCAGGTCGCATGGTCGGGACGGGGCACGGCGCCTCACTGCCGTTGATCTAATATGAGGCGGGGGATATTCAAGGCGCGCGTGCGGACGACGGCTGCCCTTGCGTGAGTGCAGCGGCAACCCAAATCAGCCATGTCCGCGCAAACAGATCAGGCCGGCCGCCGGCCGCCCATTCGCAGGAAGAGGGGTGCCATGACCACGTTCGACAAGCGCGAGGAAGGTTTCGAAAAGGCTTTCGCGCTCGACGAGGAGACGCGGTTCCGGGCGCTCGCCCGCCGGAACAAGAAGCTCGGCCTGTGGGCCGCCGAGAAGCTCGGTCTCGCCGGCGAGGAGGCTCTTGCCTACGCCAAGTCCGTCGTCGAGGCCGACCTGCAGGAAGCCGGTGACGACGACGTGTTCCGCAAGCTGCGCGCCGACTTCGACGCCAAGCAGGTGGACGTCTCCGACCACCAGATCCGCCGCAACATGGACGAGTTCCTCGCCGCTGCCGCGGCCGAGGTGAAGTCCGGCAGCTGAGCCCGCACAGGGTTTCCCGCCGCGTCCCGTGACGCGGCGGCCCAAACAAAAAGGCCGCCCACCGGGCGGCCTTTTCTTTTTCGGGTCCCGCGCCGGATCAGCGCGAGTAGAACTCGACCACGAGGTTCGGTTCCATCTGAACCGGGTAGGGCACCTCGTTCAGCTCTGGGATGCGGGCGAAGCGCGCGGTGAGCTTGTGGGTGTCGAGCTCGATGTAGTCGGGCACGTCACGCTCGGCGAGCTGCTGCGCCTCGATCACGATGGCGAGCTGGCGGGAGGCTTCCTTCACCTCGATCACGTCATCCACCTTGACGAGGTAGGACGGGATGTTCACGCGCTTGCCGTTCACCTTCACGTGGCCGTGGGAGACGAACTGGCGGGCGGCGAAGATGGTGGGCACGAACTTGGCGCGGTAGACCACCGCGTCCAGGCGGCGCTCCAGCAGGCCGATGAGGTTGGCGCCGGTGTCGCCCTTGAGGCGCGAGGCCTCGACATACACCTTGTGGAACTGCTTCTCGCCGATGGAGCCGTAATAGCCCTTCAGCTTCTGCTTGGCGCGCAGCTGCACGCCGAAGTCGGACAGCTTGCCCTTGCGGCGCTGGCCGTGCTGGCCGGGACCGTACTCACGACGGTTCACCGGGCTCTTGGGGCGGCCCCAGATGTTCTCGCCCATACGGCGATCGATCTTGTGCTTGGCCGCAATGCGCTTGCTCATGTAACGCGAATCCCTGTTGGTTCGTTCGGGTTTGGATCGCGCCCCTCCTCTGCGAAATGGCTTGGGAACCAAGAGGTTCCGGACCGTTCCGCCGACAGGCTCGCCCGGCGCGCTGCCTTGCGAAGCCACGGGTGCGTGAAACGCCAAGCGGGCCACTTCCGGCCCGCGAGGTGGCGGGTTCTTAGTCGCGAAAGCGTGTCGAGTCAACGCCGGCGGCGCTTTTCGCCCTCAGGCGGTGAGGTGCTCGACGAGAATCGTCGCGCCGAGGGCGACCAGGGCGAGGCCCGCGACCACCTCCGCCACCCGCCCGAGACGCACGCCCACGAGGCGCCCGATCAGCATGCCGCCCGACGACATGATGAAGGTGGTCAGGCCGATGGCGGCAGCGGTGATCCAGATGTTCACATCGAGGAAGGCGAGCGAGACGCCCACCGCCATGGCATCGATGCTGGTGCCGAAGGCCGTGGCCAGCAGCACCGGCAGAGAGCGCCCGCGCGGCGCCGCTTCGTCCCGCGTGGAGAAGGCGGAGGCCAGCATGTGCAGGCCGACGCCGCCGAGCAAAGCGAAGGCGATCCAGTGGTCCACCGCTTCCACATAGCTGCTGGCGGCAAGGCCGGCCACCCAACCGATGACCGGCGTCGCGGCCTCGACGAGGCCGAACACCATGCCGGTGCGCAGGGCCTCGGCGAATCGCGGGCGGCCCATGGCGGCGCCGCGGCCGACGCTGACGGCGAAAGCATCAACGGACATGCTCAGGGCGAGCACGAGGATCGTGGCGGGTGACATTTATCTATCCAGGCGGAGGGGGAGGCTTTGAGAACCCTGGCGCATCCAGCCCGTCCGCGCGCGAACCGGTGCGTCACGGTCTCGCCGGGCCGAACATTTCGGCTGGCCGCGCCATGCGCAATCCGCGCAAGCCTGTTGGCACGACCCCGCCCGGCGCGTCTCCCAGGCGGTGGCTACTCCCCGATTGCGCCTCTGATAGCGGCTTCGCAGGAGCGCGGTAAACCCGCGGGCCGAACTCTTTAGCGCAACTAACTCGCAATCGCGATTTGCGTGGGAGGAAAACCTGTTGCCGGGCCGTGGCGCGACTGGTCTTATCGGGGCACCAGCCACCGCACGCGCGATCGTCGCCACAGCCGCGTTGTCCATGGAGAACGTCCGTGAAAGTCCTGGTCTTCCAGCATGTCGCCTGCGAGCACCCCGGCCGCTTCCGCGACTTCATGCGCGCCGATGGCGTCCTATGGGATGCCGTGGAGCTGGATGAGGGCGAGACCATCCCGGCCTTCGACGACTATGCCGCCCTGATGGTGTTCGGCGGCCCCATGGACGTGTGGCAGGAGGAGGAACTGCCCTGGCTCGTCGCCGAGAAGGCGGCGATCCGAGATTGGATGGCCACCGGCAAGCCCTATCTCGGCGTCTGCCTCGGCCACCAGTTGCTCGCCGATGCGCTCGGCGGCAAGGTCGGTCTCATGCCCCGGCCGGAAGTGGGCGTCACCGACGTGTCGCTGACGTCGGCCGGGCGCGAATCCCCCCTGTTCAAGGGGCTCGCCCCCACCTTCCCGACCCTCCAGTGGCACGGCGCCGCCGTGCTGGCCCTGCCGCCGGGCGGGGTGGTGCTCGCCGAGAACGAGCATTGCGCCATTCAGGCGCTGCAGGTCGGGGAAAAGGCGTTCGGCATCCAGTATCATGTGGAGCTGACCGACGCGACGGTGCCTGAATGGGGCGTGATTCCCGAATACCGCTGCGCGCTGGAGGCCATCACCGGAGCCGGCGGGCAGGCGCTGCTGGAGGCCGCGACAAAGGAGCGGATGCCGGTTTTCGCGGCGGCGGCGGAGCAGCTTTACCGGAACTTCAAGGCGACGTGGTGAGGGGCGAGCTCCCCCCTTCTCCCCTCGCGGGAGACGGGGTATCGCAGCCTAATACCGTCATCGCCCGGCTCGTCCGGGCAATGACGGTTGGGCCGGGTCGGTTCTTCGGGCAGCGCGCAGGCGAATGGGTGGATCGCCCGGACGAGCCGGGCGATGACGTACGAATGGGGGAGGGGCTTGGCCGCCGTGCGCGCGCAGGCTGCGCTCAGAACCCCACGGCCGTGCCGGTGAGGTCGTAAGGCCCGGCGGCTTCGATCTTGACCGTGGCGATCTCGCCCACGCGCAGGGGGCGGCGGGAGACCACCTTCACCGTGCCGTCGATCTCCGGCGCATCGCCCTTGGTGCGGCCGATCGCGCCCTGTGCGCTCACGGAATCGATGATGACCTGCTGGCGGGTGCCCACCTTCTTCTTCAGCCGCCGCGCCGAGACCTTCTGCTGGGTGCGCATGAAGCGGTCGTAGCGGTCCTGCTTCACCTCGTCAGGAACAGGGTCTGGCAGGGCATTGGCATCGGCGCCGCGCACCGGCTCGAACTTGAAGGCGCCGGCGCGGTCGATCTCGGCCTCTTCCATGAAGGCCAGAAGCTCCTCGAACTCCGCTTCCGTCTCGCCCGGGAAGCCGACGATAAAGGTGGAGCGGAGCGTCAGGTCCGGCACCGCCGCCCGCCACGCCTGGATGCGGGCGAGGGTCTTTTCCTGCGAGGCCGGGCGCTTCATACGCTTCAGCACGGTGGGGCTCGCGTGCTGGAAGGGAATGTCGAGATAGGGCAGCACCTTGCCGGCGGCCATCAGCTCCATCACCGCATCCACGTGCGGATAGGGATAAACATAGTGCAGGCGCACCCAGGCGCCGAGGTCGCCCAGCGCGGCGGCTAGGTCGAGGAAGCGGGTCGCCACTTCCTTGTCGCCCCACTGGCTCGGCGCATAGCGCAGGTCCACCCCGTAGGCGGAGGTATCCTGCGAGATGACGAGCAGTTCCTTCACCCCCGCCTTCACCAGCTTCTCGGCCTCGCGCAGCACGTCGGCGGCGGGGCGGGAGACGAGATCGCCGCGCAGCTTGGGGATGATGCAGAAGGTGCAGCGGTTGGAGCAGCCTTCGGAGATCTTCAGATAGGCATAGTGCCGGGGCGTGAGCTTCACGCCCTGCTCGGGCACGAGATCGAGGAAGGGATCGTGCTGCGGTGGCACCGCCTCGTGGACGGCGGCGAGCACGCTCTCATATTGCTGCGGGCCGGTGATGGCGAGGACGCTGGGGTGCACCTCGCGGATCTGCTCAGGTTCTGCGCCCATGCATCCGGTGACCACCACCTTGCCGTTCTCCGCCAGCGCCTCGCCGATGGCGGACAGGCTTTCCGCCTTGGCGCTGTCGAGGAAGCCGCAGGTGTTGACGATGACGAGGTCCGCGCCTTGATGGGTCTTCGTCAGCTCGTAACCCTCGGCGCGCAGGCGCGTGACGATGCGCTCACTGTCCACCAGCGCCTTCGGGCAGCCGAGGGAAACGAAGGAGATGCGCGGCGCGGGCTCGGCCATGGGGAGGCAGGTTCTTTCTGAAGCATTTTCCAGCGAAGGGGTACCGGTTCGCGTGACGAAAATGCGTTGAAACAGGTGGCTGTGCGAAGGGCGTGCGCTTACGGCAGCGCGACGGGGCCGTCAACGCCGGGTCTCTGGCGGGCCTTTGTGGCCGAAGGAGGGAGGAGGGGCCGGACGCCGACCCCGCGCCTCACACCGGCTTCAGCAGTACGTGCTTCTTCTTGCCCATGGAGAGCTTCACCACGCCCTCGGGGGTGAGCGCCGCGAGGTCGAGCGTTGCCTTCTCGTCGGTCACAACGGCGTCGTTCACGCGAAGGCCCCCGCCCTTGATCTGGCGGCGCGCCTCGCTGGTGGAGGCGACAAGGCCGGCCTCCACGAAGGCGTTGGCGACGGGCAGGCCCGCCTCCAGCTTCGCGCGCGGCAGCTCGACGGTGGGCAGGTCCACGGCCAGAGCGCCCTGCTCGAAGGTGGTGCGGGCGGTCTCCTTGGCCTTCTCGGCGGCCTCGCGGCCGTGCAGGAGCGCGGTCGCCTCGGTGGCGAGCACCTCCTTGGCGATGTTGATCTCCTGCCCCTGGAGGGTGGCGAGGCGGGCGATCTCATCCAGCGGCAGCTCGGTGAAGAGCTTCAGGAAGCGCTCCACGTCCGCATCGCCCGCATTGCGCCAGTACTGCCAGTACTCGTAAGGCGAGAGCAGGTCGGCATCGAGCCACACGGCGCCGCCGGCGGTCTTGCCCATCTTGGCGCCGGAGGAGGTGGTGAGCAGCGGGGTTGTCAAAGCGAAGAGGTCGGCACCGTGCATTCGGCGGCCCAGCTCCATGCCGTTGACGATGTTGCCCCACTGGTCGGAGCCGCCCATCTGCAGCATGCAGCCGTGGCGCCGGTTCAGCTCCACGAAGTCATAGGCCTGCAGGATCATGTAGTTGAATTCGAGGAAGGTGAGCGGCTGCTCGCGCTCCAGGCGCAGCTTCACCGAATCGAAGGTGAGCATGCGGTTGATGGTGAAATGCGGCCCCACCTCGCGCAGGAGGGGGATGTATTTCAGCTCGTCGAGCCAGCCCGCATTGTTCTCCATGATGGCGCCGCCATCGAAATCGAGGAAGCGCGCGAAGACCTTGCGGATGGAGGCGATATTGTCCGAAATCTGCTGATCCGTCAGCATCTTACGGGCCTCGTCCTTGCCGGACGGGTCGCCGATCTTGGTGGTGCCGCCGCCCATGAGCGCGATCGGCCGGTGGCCGGTGCGCTGCAAGGTGCGCAGCATCATGATGGAGAGCAGGTGCCCCGCATGCAGGCTCGATGCGGTGGCGTCGAAGCCGATATAGGCGGTGATGGGCCCTTCCGCGGCCTTGGCGTCGAGGCGCTCGAGGTCCGAGCACTGGTGGATGTAGCCGCGCTCGTGAAGCGTGCGCAGGAAGTCGGAGCGGAAGGAAGGAGAAGTCATCACACAAATCGAGGCTTGAGGCTGGCGCTCACGCGCCGGAAAGGAGCGGTGGTGTATCAGGTCCGGCGCAAGAATGCATGTGCGTGAGGCGAGGGGGCGGATATGCGTGTGGTCGGGCTGATGAGCGGCACCTCCATGGACGGCATCGACGCCGCCTTGATCGAGACTGACGGCGAGAGCGTCGGCTGGCTCGGCTCGGCCATTACCCGTCCCATCGACGCCATGACCCGCGCCCTCCTCGTCACCGCCATGGAAGATGCGCGGGGCGTGAACCATCGGGACGATAGGCCGGGCGCGCTGGCGGAAGCCGAGCGCCGCATCACCGATCTCCATGCCGAGGCGGTGCGGGCGCTGCTGGAGCCGCTGCGGTTCACCCCCGGCGACATCGATCTCGTGGGCTTCCACGGCCAGACGGTGATCCACCGGCCCGATGCGCGCCTGACCGTGCAGATCGGCGAGGGGCAGCGGCTGGCTACGGCGCTGGGCATCCCGGTGGTGGCGGATTTCCGCGCGGTGGATGTGGCGGCGGGCGGGCAGGGGGCGCCGCTGGTGCCGGTGTTCCATCAGGCGCTGGTGCGGCGGCTCACCCTGCCGCAGCCGGTGGCGGTGCTGAATGTGGGTGGGGTCGCCAATGTCACGGTCATCGATGGCGATGCCCCGCCCATCGCCTGCGATACCGGGCCGGGCAACGCCCTGATCGACGATTTCCTGAAAGACCGCACCGGCGTGCCCTTCGACGCGGATGGCCGCGCGGCGGCGCGGGGGCGGGTGGACGAGGAGCGCGTCGCGGCTGTTCTGGCCGACCCCTTCTTCCAACAGCCGCCGCCCAAGTCACTGGATCGCAACGCCTTTCGGCGTGGCGTGGCGGAACGGATGGGGCTGGCGGGCCTGTCCGTCGAGGATGGCGCGGCGACGCTGACGGCCCTGACTGCGGCGACGGTCGCGGCCATCGTGCCGTTCCTACCCCGGCGTCCTGTGGTGTGGATCATCGCGGGGGGCGGCGCGCGCAATCCGACTTTGCTCGCCATGTTGGCGGAGCGTCTCGGGGCGGAGGTGCGCACGGCGGACAAGGTGGGGTGGTCCGGCGATGCGCTGGAGGCCCACGCCTTCGGCTATCTCGCCGCGCGTTCCGTGCGGGGCCTGCCGCTGACGTTTCCTACGACCACCGGGGTGGCGGCGCCGATGACGGGTGGGGTGCTGTTCCGGCCTTGAGGGGTCTCTGGCACCCCTCTCCCCTTGCGGGAGAGGGGTAGGGGGTGAGGGGGGCTGGTCGGGGTTCGCCAACCAACAGGCCGGGCAAAAGGCGCGATACCCCTCACCCCAGCCCTCTCCCGCAAGGGGAGAGGGAGCACGGTTGGCTCCAGACCAACCTCCCAAACGAAAACGGCGCGCCGAAGCGCGCCGTTCAAGCGGGGAGAGCCGCGCTCAGGCGGCGCTGTCCTTGCGGGTGCCGGGGAGGCGCTTGTCGAGATAGGTGCCGACCACACCCATCAGATCCTCGGTCTTGCCGTCGAAGAAGTGGTTGGCGCCGGGCACCACCTGCTGCTCGATGACGATGCCCTTCTGGGTCTTCAGCTTCTCCACCAGCGTCTGCACCGCGGAGGTGGGCACCACCGCATCCTTGTCGCCATGGACGAACAGGCCGGAGGAGGGGCAGGGGGCGAGGAAGGAGAAGTCGTAGAGGTTCGCCGGCGCTGCGATGGAGATAAAGCCTTCCACCTCCGGACGGCGCATCAGCAGCTGCATGCCGATCCACGCGCCGAAGGAGAAGCCGGCGATCCAGCAGGCGCGGGCGTCCGGGTTCACCGACTGCGCCCAGTCGAGCGCGGCGGCGGCGTCCGAAAGCTCGCCCTGGCCGTGGTCGAACGAGCCCTGCGAGCGGCCGACGCCCCGGAAGTTGAAGCGCAGCACCGAGAATCCGCGGTTCACGAACTGGTAGTACAGATTGTACACGACCGGATTGTTCATCGTCCCGCCGAACTGCGGGTGCGGATGAAGAATGATGGCGATGGGCGCGTTGCGGGTCTTGGCGGGCTGGTAGCGGCCTTCGAGGCGCCCCTTTTCGCCGGGGAAGATCACTTCTGGCATGGAAGTCTGCAACCTCTGGGTAGCAATGACGCGCGGCGCGCCCGTTCCGTCCTATAGGACGACGGGTCCGGCGCGGGAACCCGTCAGCATGACCCCTGTCGACTTGACGCCGGAACGGTAATGCTTGACTAACGGACGCGCGAGACCTATCTATTTAGAATAATTCTAATTTGTTCCCGGCGGCTGCGCGAACCGAGGGGCGCTGCGTTGTGAGAACGGGTGAAGTTTGACCTATGACGGAGATCGCCGGCAATTGCAAGCCTGGCACGGGTCGCGGGTGCGTTTGGCACATGCGGCCGGGAGGCGGAGATGAGCGCGGGCGACGCGTCACGGCAGATGGGTACCATCGCGGGCACGGTTGAGGCGACCATCGCTTCCCGCCCGGCGGTGCCTCGCCGCGCCTATCTCGATCACAACGCCACGAGCCCCCTTCGGCCCGAGGCCCGCGCCGCGCTGGTCGCCGCGCTGGATGCCGGCGGCAATGCCTCTTCCGTCCACGCTGAAGGCCGCGCCGCGCGCGCCCGCATCGAGGCTGCCCGCGCGGCCGTCGCGGCGCTGGCGGGTGCGCCCGTCCGGGGCGTGGTCTTCACGTCCGGCGCCACCGAGGCGGCGGCGCTGGCGCTGCATCCCGCTGTCGAGATCGCTGGCCGGGCCAAGCCCTGCGACGTGCTGCTGGCGAGCGCGGTGGAACATCCGGCCGTTCTCAAGGGCCATCGTTTCCCCTCCGACGCGCTGGAAATCCTGCCGGTGGACGGCGAGGGGCGGCTTGATCTGGCCGCGCTGGCCGAGGCGCTGGCCCGCCATCGCGCCTCCGGCCGGCGCGTCCTGCTCGCGGTGATGGCCGCCAACAACGAGACCGGCGTGATCCAGCCCGTGGCCGAGGCGGCGCGGCTGGTGCGTGAGGTGGATGGCATCGTCTTCTGCGACGCGGTGCAGGCCGCCGGGCGCATCCCGCTGGACATGGCGGCACTCGGCGCCGATTTCCTGGCCCTCTCCGCCCACAAGATCGGCGGCCCCCCCGGCGTTGGCGCGCTGGTGGCGGCGGGACCTGACCATCGCACCGTGTCGCTGCTATCTGGCGGCGGGCAGGAGCGCAACCGGCGTGCGGGCACCGAGAACGGGCCGGCCATCGTCGGCTTCGGCGCGGCTGCAAATGCCGTCAAGGCAGCGCTTTCCGCCGAGGCGGATCGGCTTGCCGTGCTGCGCGACCGTCTGGAACGGGCGGTGCTGGAGGGCGTTCCTGGAGCGAGGGTTGTGGGCTCGGGTGCCGATCGCCTGCCCAATACCACCATGGTCACATTCGCCGGACTTCGGGCCGAGACACTGGTGATCGCGCTGGACCTCGCCCACGTAAGCATCAGTGCCGGCTCTGCCTGCTCGTCCGGCAAGGTCGGCGCCTCGCAGGTGCTGCTGGCCATGGGACTGCCCGAGGATGAGGCGGCGGGCGCCATTCGCCTGTCGCTCGGCTGGTCGAGCACCATCGAGGATGTGGATGCCGCGGTCGAAGCCTTGAAAAAGGCCGTGCCGCAGCTGAGAAGCCGCGCTTCGCGCGCGGCATAGCGGATTAAGCCGCGCTTTGCGCGGTTAGGGGAATTACGCCGCGCATGATGTGCGGCACACGGACTTGACCCGCGGGCCTTGACCCCGCGTGGGAGAGGAGAAGAGAGATGCCTGCGGTTCAGGAGACCGTCGAACGCGTCCGCGCGATCGACGTGGATCAGTACAAGTACGGTTTCGTCACCGATATCGAGAGCGAGAAGGCCCCCAAGGGCCTGTCGGAAGACACCGTTCGCTATATCTCCGCCCGGAAGAACGAACCGGAGTGGATGCTGGAATGGCGGCTCGACGCCTACCGGCGCTGGCTCACCATGGAAGAGCCCACCTGGGCGCGGGTGAGCTACCCGAAGATCGATTTCCAGGACTATTATTATTACTCGGCCCCCAAGGCGGCGCCGAAGTCCATCGACGAGATCGACCCCGAAATCCTCAAGACCTACGAGAAGCTCGGCATCCCCCTGCGCGAGCGCGATGCGCTGCTCGGCATCCAGCGCGAGGGCGGCTCGAAGGTGGCGGTGGACGCGGTGTTCGACAGCGTGTCGGTCGCCACCACCTTCAAGGAGGAGCTGGCCAAGGCGGGCGTGATCTTCATGCCCATCTCTGAGGCCATCCGCGAGCATCCCGAGCTGGTGAAGAAGTATCTCGGCTCGGTGGTCCCCGTGTCCGACAATTTCTACGCCACGCTCAATTCGGCGGTCTTCTCGGACGGCTCTTTCGTCTATGTGCCGAAGGGCGTGCGCTGCCCCATGGAGCTTTCCACCTATTTCCGCATCAACGAGCGCAACACCGGCCAGTTCGAGCGCACCCTCATCATCGCCGATGAAGGTGCCTATGTGAGCTATCTGGAAGGCTGCACCGCGCCCCAGCGCGACGAGAACCAGCTGCATGCGGCGGTCGTCGAGCTGGTAGCGCTGAAGGATGCGGAGATCAAGTATTCCACCGTCCAGAACTGGTATCCCGGCGACAAGGACGGCAAGGGCGGCATCTACAATTTCGTCACCAAGCGCGGCGACTGCCGCGGCGACAATTCCAAGATCTCCTGGACCCAGGTGGAGACCGGATCGGCAATCACCTGGAAGTATCCGAGCTGCATCCTGCGTGGCGACAATTCGCAGGGCGAATTCTATTCCATCGCCATCTCCAACGGCCACCAGCAGGTGGATTCGGGGACGAAGATGATCCACCTCGGCAAGAACACGTCGAGCCGGATCATCTCCAAGGGCATCGCCGCCGGGCACTCGGACAACACCTATCGCGGGCTCGTCTCGGCCCACCGCAAGGCGACGGGCGCGCGCAATTTCACCAACTGCGACTCGCTCCTCATCGGCGATCTCTGCGGGGCGCACACCGTGCCCTACATGGAGGCCAAGAACGCCTCGGCCCAGTTCGAGCACGAGGCGACCACCTCCAAGATCTCCGAGGACCAGCTGTTCTACTGCCTCCAGCGAGGGCTCTCGCAGGAGGAGGCGGTGGCGCTCATCGTCAACGGCTTCGTGCGCGACGTGCTCCAGCATCTGCCCATGGAATTCGCGGTCGAGGCGCAGAAGCTGATCGCCGTGAGCCTGGAAGGCTCGGTGGGCTGACGAACCGGCCGGCGCGCCGCCGGCTCCATCCCTTCTCGCGCAGCGCGTCCTTCGGGGCGCAGCCGCGCGGATCGACATTTCAAGGACCGACCATGCTCGAAATCCGCAATCTCCACGCCCGCATCGGCGAGAACGAGATTCTCAAGGGCCTCGACCTCACCATCCCGGATGGCGAGGTGCATGCCATCATGGGGCCGAACGGCTCCGGCAAGTCCACGCTCTCTTATGTCCTCTCGGGCAAGCCCGATTATGAGGTGACGGATGGCAGCGTGGCCTTCGATGGCGCGGACCTGCTCGCGCTCGACGCCAGCGAGCGCGCGGCGGCGGGTGTCTTCCTCGCCTTCCAGTATCCCATCGAAATCCCCGGCGTCGCCAACATGACCTTCCTGCGGGCGGCCATGAACGCCCAGCGCAAGGCGCGCGGCGAGGAGGAAATCTCCACCCCCGACTTCCTGAAGCTGGTGCGCGCGAAGGCGCCGGACCTCGGCATCTCGCAGGACATGCTCCGGCGCGGCGTCAATGTCGGCTTCTCCGGCGGCGAGAAGAAGCGCAACGAAATCCTCCAGATGACCCTGCTGGAGCCCAAGCTCTGCATTCTGGATGAGACCGATTCCGGCCTCGACATCGACGCGCTCAAGGTGGTGTCTCACGGCGTTAATGCGCTGCGATCGCCTAAGCGCTCCATGCTGGTCATCACCCATTATCAGCGCCTGCTCGACCATATCGTGCCGGATGTGGTGCACGTGATGCACAAGGGCCGCATCGTTCGCTCCGGCGGGCCGGAGCTGGCGCTGGAGCTGGAAGAGTCGGGCTACGCGGCGTACGCGCAGGACGCGGCGTGAAGGACGGCACCATGACCATTAACGTCCGACCCGCCCGAACGGCGGCGGAAGAGGCCATCGCCGCCGCGCTCGAGGCGTCGATCGCCACCGAGGCGGGGCAGGGGCGCATCCCTGAACTCCGCCGCGCCGCCCGCGACGCTTTCCTGTCCCACGGCCTGCCCAGCCGCCGTGTGGAAGAGTGGAAGTACACCGACCTGCGCGCCGCCATCCGCGACGTGCCCAATCGCGCCCCCGCGCCGGGCACGGTGGAGGATCTGGAAGCTGCGCCATTCGTGCCGTCGCTGCCGAACGCGGGCCGCATCCTGTTCGTGAACGGCGTGCTCTCCCGCGCCGGCTCGGACTTCGCGGCGCTCTCGGAAGGCGTCACCGCCTTGCCGCTGGATGCCGCCATTGCCGCCGGCGATCCGCTCGCCGACCGCATCAATGCCCTGTCGCCGAGCCGCTATGACGGGCCGCTGGCCCTCAACACCGGGTTTCTCGGCGAGGGCGTCGCGCTCCGCGTCGATGCCGGGGTGAAGGCCGCGCGGCCGGTGCACATCGCCCACGCCTTTCCGGGCGCCGAGGCCGTCGCCGGCTTCACCCGCACCGTCGTGGTGGTGGGCGCAGGCGCCGAGGTGACACTGGTGGAGACCTTCGCCGGGCGCGATGGCGTCGCCTACCAGTCCAACCACGCGGTTGAGCTGGTTGTGGGCGACGGTGCTGTCGTGAATCTCGTGCGCATCCAGGAGGAGGGCGACGCCGCCTTCCACTTCGGCACCCTCATGCTGGAGCTGGGGCGCGAGGCGAAGCTGAACCTGTTCGCCCTCGCCCAGGGCGCTGCATTGGCCCGATACAACGTCTACGGCCGCTTCGAGGGCACCGGCGCCCATGCCGGCATCCGCGGCGCGACCCTCGCCCGTGGTCGCCAGCATTCGGACACGACCCTTGTCATCGATCATGCGGTGGCGGGGGGCGAGAGCCGCGAGCTGTTCAAGACCGTGCTCGCCGACGATGCCCACGGCGTGTTCCAGGGCAAGATCGTGGTGCGCCGGGCCGCCCAGAAGACCGACGGGCGGATGATGAGCCAGTCGCTCCTCCTCTCCGACCGCGCCGAGATGGACAACAAGCCGGAGCTGGAAATCTTCGCGGATGATGTCCAGTGCGGCCACGGCGCCACCGCCGGCGCCCTCGACCGCTCCATGCTGTTCTACCTGCGCTCGCGCGGCCTGCCGGAGAAGGAAGCCGAGATGCTCCTCATCCAGGCCTTCCTCGGCGAGGCGGTGGAATATGTGGAGAATGCGGACCTGCGCGACCTGCTGATCGAGCGGATCAGCGGGTGGCTGGAAAAGCGGGCGGGGTAGGCAGCGCGGCATCCATCCGCCTCCCCACCGTCATCCTCCAGCTTGACTGGAGGACCCACGGCCGCCGGGGCCAGCGGAGAGATGGACCCTCCGATCGAGCCGGAGGGCGACGCAAACGAGAGATAGTGGCGCTCCGAGGCCGCAAGGCCAACGAGGCCGACCGACATTCCTTGAGGACATTGCCAGAAGGATTTGGCCATGACTGAGCCCCACCCCGCCGTCGCCAATGGCTCCTTCGACATGGAGCGGGTGCGCGCGGACTTTCCGGCCCTGTCGCTGGAGGTGAACGGCCATCCGCTCACCTATCTCGACAATGCCGCCTCCGCCCAGAAGCCGCGGCAGGTGATCGACCGCATGGTGACCGCCTATGAGCGGGAATATTCCAACGTCCATCGCGGCCTGCACTATCTCGCCAACGCCGCCACCGAGGCGTTCGAGCATGCCCGCGAGACGGCGCGCGCCTTCCTGAATGCCGGCAGCATCGACGAGATCATCTTCACCCGCTCGGGCACCGGCGCCATCAACACGGTGGCCTCCTCCCTCGGCCAGTCCATCGAGGCGGGCGACGAGATTGTGCTCTCCATCATGGAGCACCATTCCAACATCGTGCCGTGGCACTTCCTGCGCGAGCGCAAGGGCGCCGTCATCAAATGGGCGCCGGTGCGGGAGGATGGCTCCTTCGACCTCGACGCCTTCAAGGCGCTGCTGGGGCCGCGCACCAAGATCGTCGCCATCACCCACATGTCCAACGTGCTGGGCACGGTGACGCCCATCAAGGAGATCGCGGCGGCGGCCCATGCGGTCGGCGCCAAGGTGGTGGTGGATGGCTGCCAGGCCATCGTTCACATGCCCGTGGACGTGCGCGACCTCGACGTCGATTTCTACGCCGTCACCGGCCACAAGCTCTATGCCCCCACCGGCATCGGCCTGCTCTACGGCAGGAAGGAACTGCTGGAGGCCATGCCCCCCTATGAGGGCGGCGGCGAGATGATCCGCGAGGTGACGGAGGAGACCGTCACATACGGGGTACCTCCGCACCGTTTCGAGGCTGGAACACCTCCAATCGTGCAGGCCATCGGCCTTGGCGCTGCAATGGAATATGTCCAGTCCATCGGCCGCGAGCGCATCGCCGCGCACGAGCACGATCTCTCGGCCTATGCCCACGAGCGCTTGAGGGCGTTGAATTCCCTGCGGATCATCGGCACGGCGGCGGACAAGGGCGCCATCATTTCCTTCGAGATGAAGGGCGCCCATCCCCACGACGTGGCCACCATCATCGACCGCTACGGTGTCGCGGTACGGGCGGGCACCCATTGCGCACAGCCGCTTTTGGCCCGATATGGTGCGACAGCGACATGCCGCGCATCGTTTGCTCTTTACAACACGCGCGCCGACGTGGACCGTCTCTTTGACGCCCTCGTCAAGGCGCAGGATTTGTTCGCATGACCGATACCAAGTCGATCGAGGCGCCGAACCAGCCGCAGATCCAGTCTCCGATCCCGGAGGCGGAGCTTGCGCGGCTCACCGACGACATCGTGATCGCCCTCAAGACGGTCTACGATCCCGAAATCCCGGTGGACATCTACGAGCTTGGCCTGATCTACAAGGTCGATATCTCGGATGCCCGCACCGTTGCTGTCGAGATGACGCTTACAACGCCGAACTGCCCTGCCGCCGCCGAACTGCCCGGCATGGTGGAGAGCGCCGTCGCGGCCGTGCCCGGCATCTCGGACGTGAAGGTGGACATCACCTTCGATCCGCCGTGGGACCAGGGCCGCATGTCCGAGGAAGCCCGCGCCACGCTCAACTTGTGGTGAGCCCGCGTCATGCCTGACGGGCAGGGGACCGCGCGCAGTGCGCCGCCCCTCGGCCGGGTGCTGGAAACCGGCCTCTACGTGGACGACCTCGACCGGGCGCGCGGCTTCTACGAAGGCGTGCTGGGCCTCGTGCCCATGCTGGACGATGCGCGTTTCGCCGCCTATCCGGTCGGCGGCACCGTGCTTCTGCTGTTCCTGCGCGGATCGGCCGACGCGTCCATCACGCTGCCCTTCGGCGGCGCGATTCCCCCGCACGATGGCGCCGGCCGCCTGCACTTCGCCTTTTCCGCCGAAGCCGCCGACATGGACCGCCGGCGCGCGCACCTGATGGCGCACGGCGTCGCCATCGAGGGCGAGGTGCATTGGCCGAAGGGCTCCACGAGCCTCTATTTCCGCGATCCGGACGGAAACCTCGCGGAGATCGCCAGCCCTGGGCTCTGGGAGAATTATTAGCGCACAGATTCGCCGTCATCGCCCGCCTCGTCCGGGCGATCCACTTTGCCGTTCGTCCGGTGCATCATCGAAAGAGCCGCCCCGGCCGAACCGTGGATCCCCCCGCACAAGGCGGGGGATGACGATCAGTGATGCGGAGGGGGTATCGTCGTGCGACCGCCAAGCCCCAAAAGAAAAAGGCGAGGCCCGGAGCGGGCCTCGCCTTTTTTAATCCACGGCTCCAGCGCTGCCTGCAGATCTAAGTCCGCTTTGGGGGCTGCGCGGCCAATCCGTGATGCCGATTCCGTATGCGCCATCAAAGGCGGCCGTCGGTCGGCTTTTTCTTACCTCTCCTCCCGAGACCTGAACCGCATTCACCGCCGTCTGGCCGGCCGGTGACGGTCCCCTTTCTTGTGCGGGGGGAAAATAGAACAAGAATCTGTCGTTTGTCATCCTTGCGCCGCAATAAGTCGTTCGCTGCGTCGCAATATGGTTGCATGGCACCGCATTCGCGCCACTGCCCTTGTGTTTTGGCCGCCCTTCCGCTTTCACTCCCGCCAGCCTGATTTCCCTCCGCACGAAAAGTCCGAGCCACCCGATGCGACTGTCCCGCTATTTCCTTCCCATTCTGCGCGAGGTGCCCAAGGAGGCGGAGATCGTCTCGCACCGGCTGATGCTGCGTGCCGGCATGATCCGGCAGGAATCGGCCGGCATCTACGCCTGGCTGCCGTTCGGCCTGCGCGTGCTGAACAAGGTCTGCAACATCATCCGCGAGGAGCAGAATCGCGCCGGCGCCATCGAGATGCTGATGCCGACCATCCAGTCGGCGGACCTCTGGCGCGAGAGCGGCCGCTATGACGACTACGGCAAGGAGATGCTGCGCATCCGCGACCGGCACGACCGCGAGATGCTATTCGGCCCCACCAACGAGGAGATGATCACCGAGATCGTCCGCGCCTATGTGAAGTCGTACAAGGCGCTGCCCCTCAACCTCTACCACATCCAGTGGAAGTTCCGGGACGAGGTGCGCCCGCGCTTCGGCGTCTACCGCTCGCGCGAGTTCCTGATGAAGGACGCCTATTCCTTCGATCTCGACGCGGCCGGGGCCCGCCATTCCTACAACAAGATGTTCGTCGCTTATCTGCGCACCTTTGCCCGCATGGGCCTGAAAGCGATTCCGATGGTGGCGGACACGGGACCGATCGGCGGCAACCTCTCCCACGAGTTCATCATCCTCGCCTCCACCGGCGAGAGCGAGGTGTTCTGCCATGGCGACTATCTCGACATGGCGCCGCCCCCCGCCGATGTGAACTTCGACGATCCCGCCGGCCTGCAAAGCGTGTTCGACCGCTGGACGCAGCTTTATGCCGCGACCTCCGAAAAGCACGACACGGCAGCCTTCGAGGCCATCCCGGAAGACCGCCGCCTCGCCGCGCGCGGCATCGAGGTGGGCCACATCTTCTATTTCGGCACCAAATATTCCGAGCCTTTCGGCGCCAAGGTGCTCGGCCCGGACGGCAAGGAGCACACCATCCACATGGGCTCCTACGGCATCGGCCCCTCGCGCCTCGTGGCGGCCATGATCGAGGCGTCTCACGATGAGAACGGCATCATCTGGCCGGACGCGGTCGCGCCCTTCCAGGTGGGCATCCTGAACCTCAAGGTCGGGGACAGCGCGACCGAGGCGGCCTGCGGCGCCCTTTACGCGGAATTGACTGCTGCCGGCTACGACGTGCTGTACGACGACACCGAGGAGCGCGCCGGCGCCAAGTTTGCCACCGCCGATCTCATCGGCCTGCCGTGGCAGATACTGGTCGGGCCGAAGAGCCTCGCCGAGGGCAAGGTGGAACTGAAGCGCCGGGTGGACGGCTCGCGCGAGCTGATCGCCCCGAGCGACATTGTGGAGAGGCTGAAGGCATGACGGCAACCCATGCGGCGGCGGCGAGGGCAGGCGGGGACACCACCGGTACGCGCCCCTTCGCGCCGTTCGAGTGGATGCTGTCGTTGCGTTATCTCAGGGCCCGCCGCAAGGAGGGCTTCATCTCCGTCATCGCCGGCTTCTCCTTCCTCGGCATCATGCTGGGGGTGGCGACGCTCATCATCGTCATGGCGGTGATGAACGGCTTCCGGCAGGAGCTGCTGGGCAAGATCCTCGGCCTCAACGGCCACGTGCTGGTGCAGCCGCTGGAATCACCGCTCACCGACTACAAGGCGGTGGCCCAGCGCATCGCCGCGCTCAACGGCATCCGCATCGCGGTGCCTCTGGTGGAGGGGCAGGCGCTCGCCTCCTCGCCCTTCGGCGCCTCGGGCGTGCTGGTGCGCGGCATGGCGGAGAAGGACCTGCGCGGCCTGCCGTCCGTCGCCCATAACATCCGCCAGGGCACGCTGGAGAATTTCGACCAGGGGCAGGGCATCGCCATCGGCAAGCGCCTCGCCGACCAATTGTCCCTGCGTGCGGGCGACAACATCACCCTCGTCGCCCCGCGCGGCGCGGTGACGCCCATGGGCACCTCTCCCCGCATCAAGGTCTACAAGATCGCCGCGGTGTTCGAGGTGGGCATGTCGGAATACGACAGCGCCTTCGTCTTCATGCCGCTGCCGGAGGCGCAGGCTTATTTCAACCGCAACGCCGACGTGAACGCCATCGAGGTCTATCTCGATAATCCCGACGACGTGGGCGAGCTGCGCGCCGCCATCCAGAGCGCGGCGGAGCGGCCAGTCTATCTCGTGGACTGGCGAGTACGGAACGCCACCTTCTTCGGCGCGCTGCAGGTGGAGCGGAACGTGATGTTCCTCATCCTCACGCTGATCGTGCTGGTGGCGGCGCTCAACATCGTCTCCGGCCTCATCATGCTGGTGAAGGACAAGGGGCACGACATCGCCATCCTGCGCACCATGGGTGCCACGCAGGGCTCCATCATGCGCATCTTCTTCATCACCGGCGCCTCCATCGGCGTGGTGGGGACGCTCTCGGGCCTGCTGCTCGGCGTGATCGTGTGCCTCAACATCGAGAGCATCCGCCAGTTCATCTCCTGGCTCACCGCCACGGAGCTGTTCTCGCCCGAGCTCTATTATTTGTCCCGCCTTCCGGCGCAGATGAATTTCGGCGAAACCTCCTCCGTGGTGCTGATGGCAATGGCGCTCTCGTTCCTGGCCACGCTCTATCCGTCCTGGCGGGCCGCCCGGCTCGATCCGGTGGAAGCTCTGAGGTACGAGTGATGGACATGCCCACCCCGCCCGAAGTTCGCGGTCGCGGCCCCGGCACCGGCTCCCGTCCCCAGTTCGCGCTGGCTTTGGCCGGCGTCGTGCGGCGCTATGCGCAGGGGCAGGGGGCGCTGGAAATCCTGCGCGGCGCCGACCTCGGCATCGCCCAGGGGCAGTCGGTGGCCCTCGTAGCGCCGTCCGGCTCCGGAAAATCCACCCTGCTGCACATCGCCGGGCTGCTGGAGCATTCCGACGCCGGAGAGGTGTTCATCGACGGCGCGCCCACCGCCCGCCTGCCGGATGCCGAGCGCACGCGCATCCGCCGGCTCTCCATCGGCTTCGTCTACCAGTTCCATCATCTCCTGCCCGAGTTCACGGCGTTGGAGAACGTGGCCATGCCGCAGATGATCCGCGGCCTCACCAAGAAGGAATCGGAGACGCGGGCCAAGGAGCTGCTCTCCTATCTCGGTCTCGGCGCCCGCCTCACCCATCGGCCGTCCGAGCTGTCGGGCGGCGAGCAGCAGCGCGTCGCCATCGCCCGCGCGCTCGCCAACGCGCCACGGCTGCTGCTGGCGGACGAGCCCACGGGCAACCTTGATCCCAAGACGTCCGACCACGTGTTCAGCGCCATGTCGGAGCTGGTGCGGGCCACCGGGGTGGCGGCCTTGATCGCCACCCACAATCTCGACCTCGCCGCCCGCATGGACCGGCGTGTCACCCTGCGCGAAGGCAAGGTGGTGGAGCTGGCCTGACGGGCGCCACGGGGCGCTCCCAGAGGGTGGAATGGATTCGTTTTTCGCCGCCTCCAAGATGTTCTGGTTCCTCGTCGCGCCGTCCAACCTGCTGATGCTGCTTGGCGGCTTTGGCCTCTTTCTGGCGATCGCCAGCGGGCGTCGGTGGGGACTGGGGCTTCTCGCCGTTTCCATCGTCGGCTGGGGGGTGCTGGGCTTCTCGCCGGTGTCCAATTATCTCCTCAACCCCCTGGAGGAGCGCTTTCCCATCTACCGGGGCGATGAGCCGATCACCGGCGTGATCCTCCTGGGCGGGGCGGAAGTGGCCGAGGTGGGCATCGCGCGTGGCGTGCCGGCCTATGCCAATGCCGGCGAGCGCGCCATCGCCTTCGGAGCGCTGGCGCGGAAGTACCCCGATGTCCGGCTTGTCTTCTCGGGCGGCAACGGCAAGGGCACCTCCAGTACGCTCACCGAAGCGCGCATGACGATGATCGCCCTGCCCGAACTCGGAATTGCTCCGGAGCGGGTCGAGTTCGAGAGCCATTCACGCAACACCGCAGAGAACGCGCTTTTCACCAAGGAATTGCTGAAGCCCAAGCCGGGCGAGCGATGGCTGCTGGTGACGAGCGCGTTCCACATGCCGCGTGCGGTCGGCTGCTTCCGCAAGGTGGACTTCGACGTGATCCCCTATCCGGTCGATTTCCGCACCGCCGGCCCGAACGAGCTCAACGAGACCTTCTCGCGCACGGCGGTCGGGCTCGATATGGCGGATGTGTCGATCAAGGAGTGGGTGGGTCTCGTCGCCTACTATCTTTCGGGCAAGACCAGCGCGCTGTTTCCGGCGCCCTGAGCGTTTCGTCGGCTTCAGTCGTCGCGCGGCAGGCCGATGCGGTAGACGCCGCGGAAATCGGCCGGGTCCACCGCCTTGCCCTTGCGATAGATCATCAGCCGGCCCTCCAGTGCGAGGCGGACGGCCACCCGGCGCACCACCGGCAGTGCCCGCTGCCATTCGTCCTTCGGCATCAGCGCCAGCGCCGCATCCATGGGGCCGATGCTCTTGCCCGGCCCGGCCTCGCCCGCGAGACGCAGGAGCAGCGCCGCGGCGGCCTCATCGTCGGGCAGAGGGGAATGGCTGGCGGTCGAATCGGAGGGGCGGCTCTCGGTCATGGGGAAGTCCTACCCCATCCGCGCGGATTTTCGCATGGGCAAACCCGGCGCCCCCCGATCCGGCGGCCTGTGGATTGCGGCAGTCCCGGCTCTCGCATGCGAGCCGTTCGTAGGAAGCATGACGCAGGGCTTGCCGGGGCGTTCATAAATTCTTAATGAATGTTGCGTTGCGGGACGCTCGTCGTGCCGCGGGGACTCGTCGAAAGAGCCGCTATCCATCATGGATCTCAGCCAAGGTTATGCCCATCGCCGCTCCTGCTGGGGCGTCGCGCGCACTGCGCTTGCTGTCTTTCTGGTCGCCGTCGCGGTGATCTATCTCTACGGAGGCTTCGACGCCTCCGCGCTTCGGCCCCACTGAACGCGGCCGCCGGGAACACCGGGCGGCTTCGCGGCCGGGGGAACGGGTTTTCCTTTACCATGGGAATTGCGCGCCGGTGCGCCGCGTTGCCTTTGTGCGGCGGACCGGACAATGATCCGCGCCCCGACCGGCAGCCGTAGGCGTATCGTGGGGGCGGGAACCGGAACAGGGACGCAGGCGTTCGCCCGCGTCCCAAGGGCTGCGTCGCGGAGGGCGCCATGCTGGAATGGATGAACCGGACGCTCAGCATTCTGAACAGCAATTTCGATGTGCCGGGCTGGGTCGTGCTCGCGGCCATGGTCATCGGGGCGGTGTTCGTCTTTGTGCTGTTCGTGCGGTCGGAGCCCAATGAAAACCCGCTGACCCTGCTCGTGCTCATCGGCATCCTACTGGGTGGCCTGTCGGTGGGCAGCGCCATGGTCAAGCAGATCATCCAGGCTGCCGCCATCTCGGAAGCGCGGTCGCTGGAATCCCGCGCCGCCGGCCTTGATTCCGCAGCCGCGCAGGCACCGGCCCTCGGCTGTATCGGCGCCGATCCATCCCTGACGGGGGTGTGCGAGGCGGTGTTGTTCGAGCGGCCGGACACGGTGGCCGCCGCCCGCGCCATGGTGCGCGCACGCATGGCGCTGGTCGAAGACGCATTCGAGTTCGTGCGCCGCCGCAAGGCCGACTACCTGACCGAGCGCATCATCGCCTGGCGTCGGCCGCTGGAGCAGGACCCCTACGGCCTCGTCGCTTCCGCGCTGGTGGATTTCTCCGGCTGCACGGTGAGCTATTGTCCGCAGGCCGCGATCTTCGGCGATCCGACGCACATCATCGCCAACATGAACGAGGGGCGCTATGCCAGCCTCGTCAGCAAATATACCCCGGTGTGGGAGCGCAACGCGCGCAACCGCGGCATGACCGGGGGACCGCCGCCACGCACGGGCCCCTTCGGCATGCTGGTGACCCAGCCTGACCCAGCCCACCCGGCCCAGCCCGGTGCCCCGGGCGTTCCCGCTCCGGCCGCGGCGGCGCCAGCCCCGGCGGCGGAAGATCCTGACGTGATCGCGCCGCCTCCCAGCGCGCCGCTGCCGCCCGCCCGCCCGGCGCGCACCCCGGCCGCGCAGGCGACGCCCCCGGCCAATCCGGCCCCGCGTCCCGCCGCGCCCCGTCCGCGGCCCCAGCCTGCGGCGCCGGCCGAAGCCGAACCCGCCGCCGAGGGCGCACCCGCCGCCCCGAACGGCCAATAGCGCGGGCGCGATGGCGCTCCACCTCATCAAGCTGTGCGTCGGCGCGACCTCCATCGCCGACCTCGAAGGCTGGATCGCCGACCGTGCCGATACCGCCCGGCGGGCCGGGGTCCCGTTCGAGCAGATCCACGTCACCCGCATGGTGCCCAGCCGCAAGGACGAGCTAATCGACGGCGGCTCGCTCTATTGGGTCATCAAGGGCGAAGTGGCGGCACGCCAGCGCCTGCTCGAGCTGCGGACCGTGGTCGATCCGGACGGGGTGCGCCGCTGCGGCCTCGTGCTCGATCTCGCCGTCATCCGCGTGGAGCCGCGTCCCTCGCGTCCCTTCCAGGGCTGGCGCTACCTCGCCGACCGGGAGGCGCCCCGCGATCTCGGCACCAGCGCCGGCACCGCCGATCTGCCCGAAGCCCTCAGCCGCGAGCTGCGCGATCTGGGCCTTCTCTGAACGGGGCGGATGACGCTTGGTCATCTGCCGTTCAGGAAGCCTTCGCCATGGTCCGCCCCCGAAGCACCCGGTGCCCCCGCGCCCGGTGCCATCGAGGGAGATCCACATGACCATCCGCTTCGCGCCGGCCATATTCGCCTGTGCCGCCGGCCTGTGCGCGGCCAGCCTGACGGCGCCGGGCGCCGCGATGGCCCAGCAGAGCCAGGCGCTGAAGGAGATTCCCGCCGACAAGGCGAAGCTCACCGGCGCCATGACGGTGGACTACAACTCCCGCTCCATGCGCTCCACCAGCGGCACCGATCTCTACGAGATCAGCGACCTCTCGGTGGCCGACCTGATGATCCTGAAGGGCTCGGTGCAGCGCACGCCGGGCAAGAGCCTCGTCTATTCGGTGAAATTCGACGTCATCAACCCGTCCAACCCTTCCCAGGTGGCGCGGGAGGTGGCGATCCTGCGCGGTGACCTGCAGATCGACGCCAACGGCCGCTACATTCCGGACGCCGGACGGTTGCGCATCGATGTGGTGAAGGGCAACCAGACCTCCTCGCCCTTCGGCGGCTCCATCCAGGGCCGCAACGTGACGCGCTGGTGGGAGGTGGCCGAGCAGCTCCGCCGGGCGCAGAAGGAGGCGGACAAGATCTATTCCCGCATGGTCGACGGCAAGGTGGTGTCGATCCAGGTGAAGAACCCCGATCCGCTGCGCTTCGAGCGCACCCAACTCGCGGCAGGCCCCTTCTCCTTCCTCCCGGACGTGCGTGTCTCCGGCAACCTCGATTACGACTACGAGCTGGGCAATTGGCTGACCGACGCCAATGGCGTGACCTTCGCCTACCCCGTCGCCGACAAGTCGTTCACGGACCGCGTGTCAGGCTCGATCCGCTATGTGGAGGAGAACGGCAACTTCACCGACAAGGCCGGCAAGAAGAAGCCTTATACCGGTTATTACGAGTACAACCTGCGCTGGAACGAGCAGGCGGTGAACACCGACCAGTCCTTCTTCGACGCAAGCGCGGCGCAGGCGCAGTCTGACGCCTTCTTCTCGTCCGCGGACCAGTCGAAGCCCGGCCTCTACGGCCGCGTCTTTTACAACGACAGCGAGGACGCCTGCAAAAGGGTGAAGGGCGACAACGGCCGGGACAAGTGCGTCGGCCCCACCCGCTCGGAAGTGACCTGGGACCTCAAGGCGGAGAAGCTGACCTACGCGCAGCTCGCCAACTGGGTGAAGCTGGAGATGCTCATCCTCGGCCCGCTGACCGACGAGTGAGCTTGCGTGAAGGGGAGGTGGCGCCCCTCCCCATTCACTCCAGAACCGCGGCCTTGAGCAGGCACACCATGAAGGCGCGGGCGGGCGCGCCGCTTCGGTTGCGGATGACATGGCGGCGGTCGCAGCGATAGCGCACCGTCTCGCCCTCCTTCACCGTCTCCACCTGGCCCGCGACGTCCACTTCCAGCGTGCCGGCGATGACGGTGAGGCATTCCACCGACCCGCGCTGGTGCCCGTCGGAATCGAGCTCCCCGCCGGGCGCGGCCTCCATGTCGTAATATTGGAGCCACTCCACCGTCTTGATCCAGCCGATGATGGACAGGCGCACCAGCCCGTCCTCGGAGAGGAGGATCGGCGTGTCGGCGCGGGAGAGCTTCTCCACGAAGGGCGCATCGTCGGAGGAGGCGAGCACCCGCTCCACCGACATGTCCAGGGCCTGCGACAGGCGCCACACGGTGGCCAGCGTCGGATTGGTCTCGTTGCGCTCGATCTGGCTGATGATGGACTTCGCCACGCCGGACTGCTCGGCGAGGTCCGACAGGGACAGGTTATAGGCCTTGCGCAGGCGCTGGATGGTCTTGCCCAGCTGCCCGGTTATCACCTGCGCGCCGGTTTCGAGAGAGCTGCCCCCGCGTTCCCTGACGGCCATGCCCCAATATCCTTTCAACCGAACGAGCGTTCGCTTCAGCGGACGTTACCGTCCGGGCGCGCGGGAGGGAAGGGGACGCAAGGCAAAGGGGCGTTTTTCCGCGTCCTAGCTGCGCCAGAGCTGGAAGAAGTGGTGCACCGGGCCGTGGCCGGCGCCCACATCGAGGCGGTCGGCGGCGGCGATGGCGCCGGTGATGTAGGCCTTGGCCTTCTCCACCGCATCAGGCAGGCCGAGCCCGGACGCGAGCCCCGCAGCGATGGCGGACGAAAGGGTGCAGCCGGTGCCGTGGGTGTTGCGGGTGACATGGCGCGGGGCGGTGAACCGCCGCGTGCCGTCCGGCGTGACGAGGAGGTCCACGCTCTCCGGCCCCTCGCCGTGTCCGCCCTTCATGAGAACGGCACGGGCGCCGAGCGCCAGCAGGGCCGCGCCCTGGCGCTGCATCTCCTCTTCCGTGTGCGCGGCCTCAAGGCCGAGCAGCGCACCGGCCTCCGGCAGGTTCGGCGTGATGAGATCGGCGGCGGGAATGAGGATGGTGCGCAGGTCGTTCAGCGAATCGTCGCTCAGCAGCCGCGCCCCGGATGCCGCGACCATGACCGGATCGAGCACCACCGGCCGCGCCTTGTGGCGCGCCAGCCCCTCCGCCACCGTGCGGATGGCGCCGGGGCGCGACAGCATGCCGATCTTTACCGCCTTCACCGCGAGATCGGAAAACGCCGCATCCATCTGCGCTGCGATGAAATCATCCGGCACGTCGTGGATGGCGCTGACGCCCGTCGTGTTCTGCGCCGTGAGCGCGGTGATGACGCTGGCGCCGTAGACGCCCAGCGCGGAGAAGGTCTTCAGGTCCGCCTGGATGCCGGCGCCGCCGCTGGAATCCGAGCCGGCGATGGTGAGGGCGATGGGAATGGGCCGGCTCATGGACGCGGTGAGGCTCCGGTGGGGCAGGGATGATCGAGCCGCCACCCTTGCCAGTCCCGGCGGATTTGTCCACCTTGGCGCGGCCCGCGAGGGCCTTCCGATCCCGCCGCCAGCGGAGCACGCCGTGGTTCCCTTCTTCGTCCAGATCAAATGCCAGCTCGGGAAGTCCTACGAGGTGGCTGATGCCCTCGCCAATGCGGAGATCGCCTCCGAGATCTATTCCACGGCCGGCGAGTTCGACCTGCTGGTGAAGTTCTATGTGGAGCCCGGCACCGACATCGGCCACTACGTGAACCAGAAGGTGCAGACCATTCCGGGTATCCAGGACACCCGCACCATCATCACCTTCAAGGCCTTCTGACGCGCCTTCGCGCACCGATTCCAAGCCATCATTCGGGCCGGCCGGAGCGAACGCAGCGGAAGCTGCGGGCGCGAAGCCGTGCGTCCAGTACATCACGCGCTTCGCGGGGATTGATCGCGGAGGCCGCATGCATTACTCAAGGATAAGTCAGTGGTATTCAAGTATTGAATGCTTCTAAAGTGAGCCGCGACCCTCAGCATTGGTCGTGGCCCACGCCCGGATCTGGAGCGATTCAAAATGAACAGGTACGAACACGGGAGCGCTCATCTCGATAACGACAAGGCCGGTGGCGAGTGGACCTATCGTCCCGCGGATGAAACCTGCCGGACCATCCCCATGGTGGACGCGCAGCTCGACAGCCGGGACCTGTTCGCGGCCGGGCGGCTGGTGACGATCGCCCACGGCGAGCACACGTATCAGTTGCGGCTCACGGCGCAGAACAAGCTGATCCTGACCAAATAGCGCAGCCCACGCTTCGATCCCATCTGGCGCCGCGGTCCGCCTTGAGCTTGGCCGGTGCCATTCCTTCGCCGCGTTTGCTCTTCATGAGGAGGCGCTCCGGCGGAAGGCGGCTTTCGCGCACGACCGTCCGGTCCTTTTCGGCACGGGCGTTTCTGCTATTGTCCGCGCCCAATTCGAGCGGATCCAGACCGAAGCATGGCCATCTCACAGCCCGCATCCGACGACCGGCGGGCGTTCGATCTTGACCTGCCGCAGCGCCTCGTGGGGATCCTCGACACGGCGTCGGCGCGTCATGGCCGTGCCGTGCTGCTGCTGGTGGTGGTCGCCCTCATCACGTTTCTGCCGGGCTTCTTCAGCCTCCCGCCCGTCGATCGCGACGAGGCGCGCTTCGCCCAGGCGACGAAGCAGATGCTGGAGAGCGGAAATTACGTCGACATCCGCTTCCACACCCAGGTGCGGTACAAGAAGCCGATCGGCATCTACTGGTTGCAAGCCGCGACGGTGAAAGCCGGCGAGGCGGTGATCGGGCCGTCCGCCCGGACCTCCATCTGGCTCTATCGCCTGCCGTCGCTGGTCGCGGCCATCGGCGCCGTGCTGCTCACCTACTGGACGGCCCTCGTCTTCCTGTCCCGCCGCGGCGCGTTGTTCGCATCCCTTATGATGGCGGGATGCGTGCTGCTGGGGGTGGAGGCGCGGCTCGCCAAGACCGACGCGGTGCTGCTCTTCACCATTCTCGCCTGCTTCGGAGCGCTGGCGCGGGCCTATGTCCGCCCGCCCGAGGCGCGCCGGGGCGACTGGACCCTCGCCTTCATCTTCTGGACCGCCCTTGCGGCGGGCATCCTTGTGAAGGGGCCGGTGGCTCCGCTGTTCATCGGCCCCGCCATCGCCTCACTCGCCATCGCGGACCGCTCGGGTGCCTTCCTGCGGCCGCTGAAGCCCCTTCCGGGCCTGCTGTGGTGCCTGTTGCTGGTGCTGCCGTGGTTTGTCGCCATCTACCTCCTCACCAACGGCGCCTTCTACCAGCTGGCCGTCGGCGTCGACATGATGGGCAAGGTGGCCGAAGGCGCGGAAGGCCACTGGGGGCCGCCGGGCACCTATTTCCTCGCTGCGTGGGGCACGTTCTGGCCGTCCATCGTGGTTGCCGCAGTGGCGGCGCCCTATGTCTGGCGCCACCGGCGCGGGCGGGCGGAGCGCTTTCTGCTGTGCTGGCTGGTGCCCAGCTGGGTGGTGTTCGAGATCGCCGTCACCAAGCTCCCGCACTATGTGCTGCCGGTCTATCCGGCGCTGGCAATCCTCTCGGCCCTCGTCGTCGAGCGGGGCGGGCTGGTCCAGGCGGGCTCGCGACTGGCCGGGCTGGTGTGGATCTGGCCGGGGCTCGCCATCGCGGTCACGCTGGGGCTGGGCGGGGCCTACCTCTATTTCGGCAGCGGCTTCGGCCTCGCTGCGTGGCCGTTGCTGCTGCTGGGCGTCATGCTTTTGTGGTGGGCGGCGCGGGCGTTCCCGCGGGTCGGCATCGAGGGGGCGTTCCTCACTGCCCTGGCCGGCGCCATGGTGCTCTATCTCGCCGTCTGGCAGACCATGCTGCCGCAGATGCGGGCGCTGTGGATTTCCGAGCGCCTCGCAGCCGTGGTGAAGCAGCAGGGCTGCCCGGCCGCCAAGGTCGCGTCCTTCCCCTATCAGGAACCGAGCCTCGTCTTCCTGGTGGGGACGCAGATCAACTACGTCCTGCCCAACGAGGCGGCGGCGCTGCTGAAGAAGGGCGGCTGCGCCCTAGCCTTCATGGACGCGCGCTTTACCCCCGCCTTCGAGCGGCACGCGGGCCTGCTCGCCCTGAAGTATCACGCGGTCGCGACCATCTCCGGCTTCACCTACAACGGCGGGCGATCCACCTCCATCACGGTGTTCCGCTCCGATGAGGCCGCCCCGTGAGCCCGGAGGCCGGCACCGGCGCGGCTCCGTCCGGTTCGTTCGCCGCAGGGTTGCGGTGGGTGGGAGAAGCCGTGCGCCTGCTCCTCATCTCCATCGGACGTGGGCTCGCCTATCTGCGCGGGCGCCGCATCGGCGTGCCGCGCCCGCGCCTCGGCTTTCTCGGGCGCTGGGAGGCGCTGGCGCTCGCGGCGCTGACGGTCGGCGTGGTGGCCGCACTGATGCTGCTGGTCGACCCGCTCACCCTCGGCCTCAGGCTCAAGGCCCCGTCTTGGCTCGTCGTCATGAGCGACCGTGTCACGGACCTCGGCTTCAGCGGGGTGGTGCTGTGGCCGCTCGGCATCGGCCTCGCCTATGCGTTGATGCTCACCCACGCGGGTGACGAGATGACCCGGAGGATCGCCGCCAGCGTCGCCGCGCGCCTCGGCTTCCTGTTCCTCGCCATTGCGCCGGTGGGGCTGCTGGTGGCCATCGTCAAGCACAGCCTCGGCCGGGCGCGTCCCCACGCCGCCATGCACATCAAGGGGCCGAGCCCGGAGATGACGTTCGATGTCATGATCTGGAAATCGAGCTTCGCCTCGTTCCCGTCCGGGCATGCCACCACCACCTTCGCGGCCGCGGTGGCGTTCGCCGCTTTGTTCCCGCGGGCGCGGACGATCCTCCTCGTGGCCGCCTTTCCCATCGCGGCGACCCGCATCGTGCTCAGCTCCCATTATCCGAGCGACGTGGTGGCCGGCGCTGTGCTGGGGACCGCCGCCGCCTTGTGGACGGTCAAGCTGTTCGCTGCTCGCCGCGTCGTCTTCGCGGTTGACGCGGGCGGGACGATCGTGCCCATGGCGGGGCCGTCCGCGCGACGGCTCGCGCGGCTCCTCGCTCCCGTCAATCCCGCTCGGGCTGGAGCATCCCTCCCGCCGCCGCAAGACATGAGCACAGCCGTTCCAGCCCAAGAGGCGAGACCTTGACTTCCCTTTCTTCCGAAACCCCAGCGGCCCCGCGGCTGTCGGTGGTGATCGCCGTCAAGGACGAGGCGGACAACGTGCTGCCGCTGATCGAAGAGATCGATGCGGCGCTGTCGTTCGAACCGTTCGAGCTGATCTTCGTGGATGACGGCTCCACCGACGCCACCCTCGCCAATCTTCGGCTGGCGCAGCAGACACGGCCCTATCTGCGCATCGTGGTGCATGCGAAGGCGTGCGGGAAGTCGGCCGGCGTCGAGACCGGCGCCTGGGCGGCCCGGGGCGATCTTCTCCTGCTGCTCGACGGCGACGGCCAGAACGACCCCGCCTATCTGCCCGAGATGGTCCGCGTCATGGACGCGGGCGGACCAAGCATCGGCATGGTGCAGGGCGAGCGTCAGGGGCGCAAGGACACGGGCTTCAAGCGCTTCCAGTCGCGTCTCGCCAACCGGGTCCGTCGCAGCCTGCTCAACGACGGGTCACGCGACACCGGCTGCGGCCTCAAGGTCGTGCGCCGGGAGGTGCAGCTGCGCCTGCCCATGTTCGACGGCCAGCACCGCTTCATGGCGGCCCTGGTGCGGCGCGAGGGCTACGACATCCTCACCGTGAAGGTGGTGGACCGCGAGCGCTGGCACGGCGTATCCAAATACGGGTTCTGGAACCGCCTGTGGGTCGGCATCATCGACATGTTCGGCGTGTTCTGGCTGGTCCGCCGCCGCCGCACGCCGCATGTGGTGGAGCGCGGGTGATGGTCTATTACCTGTCGCAGATCGGGACTTACCTGCACGAAGTGTTCATTGACCAGTTCGACTGGTGGGTGGCACTCGGCCTCGTCGCGCAGTTCATGTTCACCATGCGCTTCGTGGTGCAGTGGATCGCCAGCGAGCGGGCGCAGCGCTCGGTCATTCCCTTCGCGTTCTGGACCTTTTCCCTCGGCGGCGGCTCGCTGCTGCTGGTCTATGCCATCTACCGCAAGGACCCGGTGTTCATCGCGGGACAGGCGCTCTCCACCTTCATCTACATCCGCAACCTGCAGTTCGCCCTGCGCGAGCGGCGCGCGAACCGCGCGGTGACGTAAGCCGCGCCTTTCCAAGCCGCAACCGGCGCAGGCCCCGGCCCCCGGCGAGGCCGGAGGGCGGCGGCATGCTGTGGGACCAGCGCCTCCTCAGTGCAGGATCTGGCTGAGGAAGAGCTTGGTGCGCTCGTGCTGCGGGTTGGAGAAGAAGGCGTTGGGCTCGTTCATCTCCACGATCTGCCCGGCATCCATGAAGATCACCCGGTTCGCCACCTGACGGGCAAAGCCCATCTCGTGAGTGACGCACAGCATGGTCATGCCGTCCTGGGCGAGGGAGACCATGGTGTCCAGCACCTCCTTCACCATCTCGGGGTCGAGGGCGGAGGTGGGCTCGTCGAACAGCATGATGCGCGGGCGCATGCAGAGCGCACGGGCGATGGCCACGCGCTGCTGCTGGCCGCCGGAGAGCTGGCCGGGATATTTGTGGGCCTGGTGCGGGATCTTCACCTTCTCGAGGAAGTGCATCGCCAGATCCTCGGCCTCCTTCTTCGGCATCTTGCGCACCCACATGGGGGCAAGCGTGCAGTTCTCGAGAATGGTGAGGTGCGGGAACAGGTTGAAGTGCTGGAAGCACATGCCCACCTCGCGGCGCACCTCGTCGATGCGCTTGAGGTCGTCGGTCAGTTCGATGCCGTCCACCACGATGCGGCCCTTCTGGTGCTCCTCCAGACGGTTGATGCAGCGGATGAGGGTGGATTTGCCCGAGCCGGACGGGCCGCAGATGACGAGGCGTTCGCCCCGCTCCACGGTCAGGTTCACGTCCCTGAGGACGTGGAAGTCGCCGTACCACTTGTTCACGCCGGTCATCTCGACCGCGATCTTCGGGGCGGTGGCCTCGACTTCGGCGATGATGGGATCGGTGCTCATGAAGTCCCTCTCAGTGTCGCTGGGCCCGGTCGAGGCGCTTCTCCAGCGCCATCGAATACCGGGACATGCCGAAGCAGAAGACGAAGTAGATGATGCCGGCGAAGCCGAAACCGGTGAACAGGGTGGTGGGCGAGGCCCAGTTGGGGTCGGTGAAGGCCGCCCGCATGGAGCCGAGCAGGTCGAAGATCGAGACGATCAGCACCAGCGTCGTATCCTTGAACAGGCCGATGAAGTTGTTGACGATGCCGGGGATCACCAGCTTCAGCGCCTGCGGCAGGACCACGAGGCGCATCATCAGCCCCGAGCGCAGGCCCACCGCCATGGCGCCCTCATACTGGCCCTTGGGAATGGCCTGCAGGCCGCCGCGCACCACTTCCGCCATGTAGGCCGAGGCGAACAAGGCAACGCCCACCAGCGCCCGCAGCAGGCCGTCGATGGTGAAGCGGCCGGGCAGGAACAACGGCAGCATGTAGGTGGCGAAGAACAGCACCGTGATGAGCGGCACGCCGCGCCAGAACTCGATGAAGATGATGCACAGCCACTTCACCAGCGGCAGCCGCGAACGCCGGCCGAGGGCGAGGAGGATGCCGAAGGGCAGGGACACGGTGATGCCGGTGACGGCGATCACCAGCGTCACCAGCAGGCCGCCCCACAAGCGTGTCTCGACCTGAGGCAGGCCGGTGTCGATGTCCACCGCCAGTAGCACCACGGCAAGAACGCCGTGCACGCTGAGCGTCGTCTGCGCCGCCGAGCGTCCGCCCTCCGGCCCCGCAAGGAAGCGGGAGATGCCGTAGGCGATGGCCGTCAGTAGGACGGTGGAGAGGACGTAATCGATCCAGAAGCCGATCCGCAGACCCTGCGCGCCGCCGATGGTGGAGAAATCGACGCCCAGCCAGCCGAGGACGAAGCGCTGGAGATCGAGGTTGCCGCCGGTGAGCAGCACGAAGGCCACCACCGGATAGACGCCGAAGAAGAGAATCGCGTTGAGCCTCTTGTAGGGCAGGCTCTGGATCAGCAGCGGCAGCAGCAGGATGGCGCCGAGCCAGTAGACCACATTCACCCGCCAGCGCTCGCTGGCCGGGTAGAAGCCGTAGATGAGCTGGTCGAGCTTGGCCCAGATGAAGGGCCAGCAGGCGCCCACCGGCCGCCCGAGCTTCTCAGCGAGGCAGGCGTCGCGGTTCGTGCCGGTCCACACCGCATCGATCAAGAAGAATTTGATGAGCGGCGGCACCGTCACATAAAGCAGCCAGATGCCGAACAGGGTGAGCAGCACCTGAGGCACCGAGCCGAACAGGTGCTGGCGGGCCCACAGGATGGGGCCGCGGGTCGCGACCGGGGCCGGCTGCGGCTCGTGGAACGCCGTCGAGACGAAGGGCGTCGCGGGGGTGATGGACGGGCGGGAGGCGGAGATGTCCGTCATGTCACCGCTCCACCAGCGCGACGCGCTTGTTGTACCAGCCCATGATCGTCGAGGTGACGATGGAGATGGTGAGATAGACCGCCATGATGATGGCGATGATCTCGATGGCCTGGCCGGTCTGGTTCAGCGTGGTGCCGGCGAACACGGCGAACAGGTCCGGGTAGCCCACCGCGACGCCCAGCGACGAGTTCTTGGTGAGGTTGAGATACTGGCTGGTCAAGGGCGGCACGATCACCCGCATGGCCTGCGGGATGATGACGAGGCGCAGCGTCGGCCCGTTGCGCAGGCCGAGCGAATGGGCCGCCTCGGTCTGGCCCTTGGACACGGCGAGGATGCCCGAGCGCACGATCTCGGCGATGAAGCCGCCGGTGTAGATGGACAGCGCCAGCAGCAGCGACACGAATTCGGGGATGACGCGCAGCCCGCCAACGAAGTTGAAGCCGCGCAGCTCCGGCTTCTCGACGCCGACCGGGAAGTCCATCGCGGCGGAGGCGAGGAGCGGCAGCACGATGATGAGGCCGAGGGAGGTCCAGAAGACGGGGAAGAAACGTCCCGTCGCCTCCCGCCGCTTCTTTGCCCAACGGCCGAGCAGGAAGCTCAAGATCAAGGCGGCGATGAGGGCGTAGAGGATGGCCATGGAGCCGTCCTCGAAGATCGGGCGCGGCACCACGAGGCCGCGGTTGTTCACGAACACGCCGGGTGCCGCGAGGGTGGCGGCATAGGTCGAGAGCGGGCCGCCGAGGAAGCCGAGGCCGATGGAGGACAGGCCCGAGCCGATGGCGCCGAGCAGCGGTTGCAGCCCGAAGCCCCAGCTTTGGCGCGGACCCGGCAGGGTGGCTAGCACGGCGAGGTACCAGAACATGATCTGGAACAGCGGCGGCAGGTTGCGGGTGATCTCCACATAAGCGGAGGCCAGCGCCTTGATGACCACGTTCTTCGACAGCCGGGCCACACCCATCAGGAAGCCGATGAGGGTCGCGAGGATGATGCCGAGGAAGGCCACCAGCAGCGTGTTGAGAAGGCCCACCAGGAAGGCGCGACCGTAGGACATGGATTCGTTGTAGGGGACCAGCGACTGGCTGATGGCGAAGCCGGCGCGATTGTCGAGGAAGCCGAAGCCTGAGGCGATGCCGAGCCTGGAGAGGTTGGACTGGGCGTTGGAATAGAACGACCACAGCAACCAGAGGAGGATGACCGCGACGGTGATCTGGATCACCTGGGACCGCAGCTTGGGATCCGTCCAGGACCAGCGACGGCCCCGTGGCCGCGGCGGCGCGGCAGGGCTGACTTCAGACATGAAACCCCCGAAAGCTCAGGCCTTTGGCCTGTGTTCTTGGTGGCGGAGGGCACGATGCCCGCGTCCTCCGCCCCGTCTTCAAGCCAAGTTCTCAAGCAAGGCGTGGGCCATCAGGCCGCGGATGCGCTCAGCGCACCGGCGGGCCGTACTGGATGCCACCCTTGGTCCAGAGGTTGTTGAGGCCGCGCTCGATGCCGAGCGGCGTGGCGGGACCGACATTGCGGTCGTAGATCTCGCCGTAGTTGCCGGTCGCCTTGATGATGCGCACCACCCAGTCGGGGGTGAGGCCGATGCCCTCGCCATACTTGCCGTCGGTGCCGAGCAGGCGCTTGATGTCCGGATTCTCGGACTTCACCATCTCGTCGACGTTCTTCTGGGTGATGCCCAGCTCTTCCGAGTTCAGCAGCGCGAAGTAGGTCCACTTTACGAGGTCGAACCACTGGTCGTCGCCGTGGCGGACCAGCGGGCCGAGGGGCTCCTTGGAGATGGTCTCGGGCAGGAGCACATGGTCGGCCGGGTTGGTGAGCTTGAGGCGCACGGCGGCGAGCTGGGACTTGTCCGAGGTGAACACGTCGCAGCGGCCGGATTCATAGGCCTTCACCGTCTCGTCGAGGGTCGCGAAGGCGATGACCTCGCGATACTTCATGTTGTTGGCGCGGAAGTAGTCGCCGACATTCAGCTCGTTCGACGTGCCGGTCTGCACGCAGATGGAGGCCTCCTGCAGCTCCTTCGCGGACTTCAGGCCCACCGACTTGCGGATGAGGAAGCCCTGGCCGTCGTAGTACATCACGCCGGCGAAGTTGAAACCGAGGGTGGTATCGCGCGACATGGTCCAGGTGGTGTTGCGCGACAGCACGTCGATGGCGCCGGAGGTCAACGCCGTGAAGCGGTCCTTGGCGGAGAGGGGGGTGAACTTCACCTTGGTGGGATCGTTGAAGATGCCGGCGGCGATGGCGCGGCAGAAGTCCACGTCGAGCCCGCTCCATTCATTCTTGTCGTTGGGGCTGGAGAAGCCGGGCAGGCCCTGCGTCACGCCGCAGTTGAGGGCGCCTCTCGCCTTCACGTCGTCGAGGGTCGCGGCCTGCACGGCACCGGCCAGCGACAGAAGTCCTGCTGCTGCGAGGAGGATGCGTTTCACGGAAGGTTCCTTTTTTCGCGACGACGAGCCCTGCCGCGGCCGCCTCCCGCCGCGATCCGGCACGAGATGGCTCGACGGACGGATCAAGGCCGTCTATCCCGCCCATCACAACCCCTCACAGCGGAGCGGTCAATAGCGGCCGGCCGGTCGCAAGCTGCCGTGACCACAGGAGATGCGCATGTCGGACGCAAGCAGGGATGACCACGGGGCAGACGGAGCGTCAGGCGATGGGCGGGGCACGGCCACCAAGATCGTCCATGCCGGCCGCGATCCCCGCCGCTTCGACGGATTCGTGAACACCCCGGTGGTGCGCGGCTCCACCGTGCTCTACCCGAACTACGACGACCTCATTCACCATCGCGCGCGCTACACCTACGGCCGCCACGGCAACCCCACCAGCGAGAGCCTGCAGGTCGCGCTCACCGCGCTGGAGGGCGGTGACGGCGTGGTGCTCACCCCGTCCGGCCTTTCGGCGGTGACGACGGCGCTGCTCGCGGTCGCCGGCAGCGGCGATCACGTGCTCGTGGTAGACAGCGTATATCGGCCCACCCGCAATTTCTGCGACGGGCTCTTCGCCCGCCTCGGCGTCGAGACCACCTATTACGATCCCCTGATCGGCGCGGGCGTCGAGGCGCTGATCCGGCCGAACACCAAGGCGATCTTCCTGGAGGCGCCCGGCTCCCAGAGCTTCGAGATGCAGGATGTGCCGGCCATCGTCGCGGTGGCGAAGGCGCGCGGAATCACGACCCTTATCGACAACACCTGGGCGACGCCGGTCTTCTTCAAGCCCCATGCGTTCGGTGTGGATATCTCGATCCAGTCCGGCACCAAATACATCTGCGGCCATGCGGACGTGAGCATCGGCACCATCTCCGCCATCGGCTCCGCCCTCGGCAAGGTGCGCGCCACCTACAGCGCGCTGGGCATGACGGTCGGTCCCGACGACATCGCGCTCGCCGCCCGCGGCCTGCGCACACTGGCGGTGCGGCTCGCCCACCACCAGAAGGCGGGGCTGGAGATGGCCGAGTGGCTCGCCGCGCGGCCGGAAGTCTCGCGTGTGCTGCATCCCGCGCTGCCGTCAGATCCCGGCCATGCCATCTGGAAGCGGGACTTCTGCGGCGCCAGCGGGCTGTTCAGCCTCATCCTGAAGCCGGTGCCCGAGAAGGCGGTCGCGGCCTTCTTCGATGCGCTGACGCTGTTCGGGATGGGCTATTCCTGGGGCGGATACGAGAGTCTCACCATCCCCTTCGACTGCAAGGACTACCGCACCGCGACGCGGTGGGAGGTGGAAGGGCCGGCGGTGCGCGTGCATATCGGGCTCGAGGACACCGCCGACCTCAAGGCCGACCTCGTCCAGGCCTTCGCCCGGATGCGCGAGGTGGCCGCAGGCTAAAGCCTTCGCCGGCGCCACGGGAAACCCATGGCGCCGGGGAGCGTTCTCCTAACGGAACACAACACCGTCAGGAGAACGCCATGCAAGATCCGAAGGAAGCCCGCGAGGACGTGGAATTCCACCGCACCGATGGCCACACGGTGGACGGGGGGCCGGTGAAGACGGCTGCCAAGGCCAGGCAGGGCCTCACATCCGGACGCATGCTCGTGGTCCTGTCCGTCGGGATCGCATTGGTCGTGATCGGCTTCGCGGCGAGCTATATGGGGGCGGTCTAGGCCGCCGCCCATGGTCTTCACACGGGAATGTTGTCGATTAGCCGGGTCTGGCCGAGCCATGCGGCGGCGAGCAGGCGGATGGGCTCCTTGGCGTCCTTGAGCGGCGCCAGAGTCTCGGCGTTGCGCGCCGCCACATAGTCCACCTCGAGGCCGAGCGCGGAGATCATGCCGGAGGCGGTGGCCACCGCCGCCTGCGGTTCCGTGCCCGCGCGAATCTGCTCGGCGGCGCGTGTGAGCGCGGCGTAGATCACAGGAGCGATCTTGCGCTGCTCCTCGTCGAGATAGGCGTTGCGGGAGGAGAGGGCGAGGCCATCCTCCTCGCGGATGGTCGGCACCGGCACCACCTCGACGCCGAGATCGAGATCCCTCGACAGCCGCGTCACCACCTTGAGCTGCTGGTAGTCCTTCTCACCGAACATGGCGTAGTCGGGCGCGCACTGGATGAAGAGCTTGCCCACCACGGTCGCCACGCCGCCGAAGAAGTGCGGGCGGAAATCTGTCTCCAGCCCTTCGGAGGGGCCGCCCACGCTGATGCGGGTGGCAAAGCCCGCCGGATACATCTCGGTCGACGTGGGCGCATAGACGAGATCGACCCCGACTTCGGCGAGCTTGGTGAGGTCCGCCTCCAGTGCGCGGGGATATTTGTCGAAATCCTCATGCGGGGCGAACTGGGTGGGATTGACGAAGATCGACACCACGGTGCGGCCGGCGCGTTCCCGCGCCTTCTCGGCGAGCGCCATGTGACCCACATGCAGCGCGCCCATGGTCGGCACCAGCGCCACCTTGGAGCCCTCGGCCCGGAAGCCGGCCACCGCCGACCTCAGTTCGCGCACGCGGCCCACAACCCTCGGCAAAGTCGCCATCGTCCCATCCCCTCGATACGGCGTCCGGCCGCTGGGGGGTGCAGATAGGCCCTGGGCCGGTCCGCTTCAAGCCATTGCCGCCATCCGGAGGGGTGGGGGAGGGGCCTTGGTGCGCCGTTCGATGCGGCTTATGTGTGGGAACAGAGAGGAACGCATGGCCACGCGCGACGACAGCAAGGGGAAATTGGCGGAAACCAAAGCCGCCGGATCGGTTCCGGTTTCCGGTTCGGCCGAGGTGGAGGCGTTCCTGGCCGCGGCCCGCAGCATGCCGCCGGCCCGCCCTGCGGATGGGCGGGGCAGACTGTCCTTCGCACTCGATGCCACCGGCTCGCGCCAGCCCACATGGACGCTCGCGTGCGACATCCAGGCGGACATGTTCGCCTCCGCTGCCGCCCATGGCGGCCTCGACATGCAGATCGTCTATTACCGGGGACAGGATGAGTGCCGCGCCTCCCCCTTCGTGCGCGATGCCGCGACGCTGGGCGGGCTGATGCGGCGCATCTCGTGCATGGGCGGCCTCACCCAGATCAACCGCATCCTGGGCCATCTCGGCAAGGAAGCTGAGCGCTCGGGGCTGCGTGCCGCGGTCTTCGTCGGCGACGCGGTGGAGGAAGACCCGGCGGGGCTGAAGGAGGCCGCGGGGCAGCTCGCCCTGCGCGGCGTGAAGCTGTTCATGTTCCAGGAAGGCCACGACGGGCGCGTGGAAGACGTCTTCCGCGGCCTTGCGCAGGTCACAGGTGGCGTGTGGTGTCGGTTCGATCCCTCGGCCCCCGGCGAGCTTCGCCAATTGCTCGCGGCGGTCGCCGCCTATGCGGCCGGCGGCCAGATGGCGCTGACGTCCCGCCGCGACGACGGGGCCCGTCGCCTCATCGCCGCCATGGGCCGCTGACCGGTGGCGTTTCGCCCGTCTTTCGAAACCATCCCGCCGGCGCAGGGGCGCGGCGACCCGATCCGGAGTTCCGCGTGATTAGCCTTGTCGCCGGTGCGTTGCTGTTGCTGATCGGCCTCTATGGCCTTTCGGTCTGGACCAAAGCCGATCCGAAGGCCCTCATCGCCGCCATGATGCGGACGCTGGCCTATGCCGCCCTTCTCGGCGCCGCAGGCGCTCTGGTGACAGGGCGGATCGGCATCGCGATTCCGCTCGGGGCGGTGGGCATCGCCCTCCTGGGGCGGCTCGATCCGCAGGGGATCGGCGGTTATCTCGGCGGGCTGTTCAAACGGCGGAGCGCACCGAAAACCTCGGGCGTGCGCACCGCGATGATCGAGATGGAACTGGACCATTCCACCGGGGACATGCGGGGAACGGTGCTTGCCGGCGTCCATGCCGGGCGACGTTTGGAGGAGCTGGACATCCCCTCCCTGGTGGCGCTGCGCCCGCAGTGCGATGCGCAGTCGCTCGCCTTACTCGAAGCTTATCTCGACCGCCGGGCGCCCGCCTGGCGTGAGAACGCACAGGGAAACGCGGGTGCGGGGGATATGGGCGGAGGCGGTGGCCTGGACGCTGCGATGCCCGAGGAGGAGGCCTATCAGATCCTTGGCCTTCAGCCGGGCGCGAGCGCGGAAGCTGTCCGCGCGGCGCACCGCTCCCTCATGAAGAAGCTCCACCCCGATCATGGGGGCTCCGATTATCTCGCGGCGAGGATCAACCGAGCGAAGGACGTGATCTTGCGCAAGCATCTCTGATTCTCTGTCAGAACTTCAATTCCTGATAGGCATGCAGTCGAAATCGTTACGCTTGAGTAAACGACAAGCTTCCTTGGCCGACTTCTCATCGAACCCGGCAAAGCGGGCGCGGTAGAGTTCGGTCGAACCCTTGGTCACCTTCTCGGTGTAGGGGTCCGCGCCGGCCAGCGCCGACTTCACCCGTGTGCGGGCGGCATCAAGCTTGGTGCGGGCCGCGCGCTCGGCATCGAACGCGCCGATCTGGATGCTCCAGCCGGTCTTGGCGGAAGCCGGCACGTGGCTGCGCTGGGAGGGGGCTGCGGCAGGCGCGGGCTGGGGCTCGGCCACCGGGGCGAGGGAGGCCGTGCGCACCGGCTTTGCGGCCTGCTGGACCGCCTGCGGGTTGGCGCGGTTGTCCACCACGCCTTCACGGGCGGCGCGCAGGGCGCGGGCATAGGGATCATCCGGCTCCATGGCGGCGATGCGCGCGGCGCGCATGGCCTGCTCGGCGGCGGCGTCGTGCGCGCCGAGCCGTGAATTGTCCTTGCCCGACGGCGGGGTGGCCGGAGCGGGCACATCGGTGCGCGCGGCGACCTGCTGCGGCTTGGCGTGGGCCCGGCCCTCGGCCGCGGCGGTCGCGGCTGCGGCGGCAGGCGACTGGGCAAGGCGGGAGGGGCCGAGATAGCCGAGGACGCCCGAGGGAGCGGAGGTGAACTGGGTGTTGGCGGCCACCTGGACCGGGGCGGGGGCGGCGGCAGGCGCAGCAGCCACGTTGGCGGCGATGGGCTTCTGGATGGCGACGGTCTTGACGGCCACCGGCTTGATGGGCTCGGCCGACCCGGGCTTCACTTGGGGCAGGGGAGCCGAAGGCGCTGCGGCGGCGACGGTCTGATTGGCCGTGCGCGCGGCGGGCTTGGCGGGGATGGAGGCGGTGGTGGTCGGCTCGGCGTTGGCCTCGACCACGGCCGGCTTCGGCAGCGGCGCCACCGCATGGGGCTGGACGTCGTCGCGGGCGGCGACGATGGGCATGGGCGCGTTGAAGGTGCCGGGCTTGCTGATGGAGAAGGCGTTGTCCGCCACTTCGGTGATCTTCGGCGCGATGCGGCCGCCGGCATAGGCGGTGGGCAGGTTCTGGCTGATGAGGCTGGTCATCCGCGCATCGCGCGAACCGCCGCTGGAGCCGCCGAGCACGACGCCGACGAGATAGCGGCCGTCCCGCTTCACCGAGGTGACGAGATTGTAGCCCGAGGCATTGGTGTAGCCGGTCTTGATGCCGTCCACGCCGTCGATCCGGCCGAGCAGGCGGTTGTGATTGCCGATGGCCTGCCCGCGATAATAGAAGGTGCGGGTGGCGAAGTACTTGTATTGCTTGGGGAAGCGCTCCTGGATGGCGCGGCCGAGGATGGACAGGTCGCGGGCCGTCGTCACCTGGTTCACGTTCGGCAGCCCGGAGGCATTGCGATAGACCGTGCGGCTCATGCCGAGGGCGTGGGCCTTCTCGGTCATCGCCTCGGCGAAGGCGGACTCGGAGCCGGCGAGATTTTCCGCGATCACCACCGCCACGTCGTTGGCCGAGCGGGTGACGATCGCCTTGATGGCGTCTTCCACTTCAAGGGTCTGGCCGGGCTTCATGCCGAGCTTGGAGGGCTGCTGCGACGCCGCCTTCGCGGATACCTCCAACTTGCTGTCGAGGCGAAGATTTCCGGCCTCCAGCTGCTCGAACAGGAGGTAAAGCGTCATGATTTTGGTGACTGAGGCAGGATGTCGCAGGGCGTCCGAATTTTCCTCGTACAGCACCTTGCCGGTATTCCCGTCCACGATGATGGCGGCGGAGCCGTAGCGCCAGCGCCCACCGTCCGGGTCCGCAGCGGCAGCGGTCTTGGTATTGGAGGATGGCTTCGACTTGGATGCGGACTTCGACGCGGACTTGGAGGACGACTTCGCGCTGCGCTCCACCTGCGTCTTCTTGCGCGGCTTCGCGTCGGCCACCGTTGCCGTCAGGGAGAAGGCCGCAAGCACCGCAAGGGCAAGGGCTTTCGAGCAATGTGGCAGACCGCCGCGAGCGTAACGCATGTACTTTTGTCCCGTGTCGCTGGTCGCAGACGCCGCCCCTTTTCCGGAAGACCGATGTGACAGGGAAGCCTTGTGAGAGGCTTGTGCGTCGCACCGGAGGTCCAGGGAAGCGACCAGTGCCTGACCCTAAAAACGCGGAGTTACCAAGGCGTAAACCGGGCGCCTCTGCCATATTGTGCGGTGCACCATATCGCTTGACTTTCGTTGTGCAGTGCATAATATCCACAACTGAGCGGAGGCATAATCCACTCGACGTTAGGCCGGCGCGTTTGCTGGCGCGAAAGGGGACATCCAATGGTTCAGGGCGCTGAAGAGCTCCAGAAGCTCAGCAAGGACAATGTCGAAGCCGCGATGAAGAGCTTCGGCACGCTTTCCAAGAGCGCGCAGGCGATCGCGGTGGAAATCGCCGACTACACCAAGGCTTCCTTCGAGCAGGGCACCGCTGCCCTCGAGAAGCTGCTCGGTGCCAAGACCCTCGAGCAGGCCATCGAGATCCAGCAGTCCTACCTCAAGACCGCCTACGAGGGCGCCGTCGCCCAGGCGACCAAGCTCGGCGAGCTCTACACGGAGCTGGCGAAGGAGAGCTACAAGCCCTTCGAGACCTCCTTCGGCAAGTTCGGCCGCTGAGGCAAATTCCTCGGGCTTGCGGCCTGAGGCTCGCCCCGTCCGGCGCGCAGCACTGCGTGCCGGGGGCTGGATGATCCCGCGAGGCCGGCCCGTCAGGGGTGGCCTCCCGGTTCTTCGCCGGGGGCTCGTATCGCGTCGCGCCCCGGCGCCCCCATCTGTGACGCCCCGGTCGCGCCCGATCCCTGACCGCGCATCAATGCGCCGCACGCGGGATATGCGCACCTGACCTTGCGCTCGTCAGCATTGCTCCCGACATAGAAGCCGACCGAACGTCCATACGGCCGCATGCGCTTGGTGTCCTCCTTGCGCACTGCGGTACTGGCGCGGACGCATCGATTTTTCTATGATTGCCAGCCGTCAGGGGCTGCGCCGAGGCTCCGGCTTGCCGCCGGGGATCGCGACAGGGCGCGAGGATCATGAAGCACGATTTCCATCCGTCTCTTCCGGCTGGCGCCCATTCGGCCCGCGTGATGCCCGCGCGCGTGCTGCCGCGTGCCATGGCGGGCGAGCCGCCGCGCAAGGGCGACGGACCGGGTACGGCCGTCATCACCCGCACCAAGCCCCAGACCAAGCGGCCGAGCCTTTATCGCGTGCTGCTGCTCAACGACGACTACACGCCCATGGAGTTCGTGGTGCACGTGCTCGAGCGGTTCTTCAGCAAGAACCGGGACGAGGCGAACCGCATCATGCTCCACGTCCATCACCACGGCGTCGGCGAATGCGGCGTTTTCACCTACGAGGTCGCCGAGACCAAGGTGACTCAGGTGATGGATTTCGCCCGCAAGCATCAGCACCCGCTTCAGTGCGTGATGGAAAAGAAGTGAGCCGCAACAGGCGGCGTTCAGACTTCCCGCAGAAAAGTGATCGTGCCCCGACCCGGGCGGAAGTTCGGGCCGGCGGGGCGTTGTGCCGTCGTCAAGCGGAATTCGGCGGCGGGCCCGCGCGCTTTCCTTTCGCCGAGGGACTTGCGCACTGCGGCATCCAGTACGAAGTTTGTGTGAATGGTGCACGTGCTCCGGATCTGGGGGAAGATTCCGAAAGTCCGGTGCGACGCGCGAAAGAGGTGTCGATGCCTACATTCTCACGCAGCCTCGAACAGTCGCTCCATCGCGCTCTGGCCCTCGCGAACGAACGCCACCACGAATATGCGACTCTCGAGCACCTGCTTCTCTCGCTCGTCGATGATCAGGATGCGGCCGCCGTCATGCGCGCCTGCAACGTCGACATGGAGAAGCTCCGTCGCAACCTCATCGAATATGTCGACACCGAGCTGGAAAATCTCGTCCAGTCCGGCTCCGACGATTCAAAGCCCACGGCCGGTTTCCAGCGCGTTATCCAGCGCGCGGTGATCCATGTCCAGTCCTCGGGCCGCGAGGAGGTGACGGGCGCCAACGTGCTCGTCGCCATCTTCGCCGAGCGCGAGAGCCATGCCGCCTATTTCCTGCAGGAGCAGGACATGACGCGGTACGACGCGGTCAACTACATCTCCCACGGCATCGCCAAGCGCTCCGGCATGTCCGAGAGCCGCCCCGTGCGCGGCGCCGAGGAGGAGACCGAGACCAAGTCCGGCGACGACAAGCAGAAGAAGGCCGACGCGCTCGACGCCTACTGCATCAACCTCAACAAGAAGGCGCATGAGGGCAAGATCGATCCCCTCATCGGCCGCGACAGCGAGATCACCCGCACCATCCAGGTGCTCTGCCGCCGGCAGAAGAACAACCCGCTGTTCGTGGGCGATCCGGGCGTCGGCAAGACCGCCATCGCCGAGGGTCTCGCCAAGCGCATCAACGATGGCGAGGTGCCGGAGGTGCTGGCCACCGCCACCGTCTTCGCCCTCGACATGGGCGCGCTGCTCGCCGGCACCCGCTATCGCGGCGACTTCGAGGAGCGCCTCAAGCAGGTGGTGAAGGAGATCGAGGCCTATCCCAACGCGATCATGTTCATCGACGAGATCCACACGGTCATCGGTGCCGGTGCGACCTCGGGCGGCGCCATGGACGCGTCCAACCTGCTGAAGCCCGCGCTCGCCTCGGGCTCGCTCCGCTGCATGGGCTCGACCACCTACAAGGAATACCGCCAGTATTTCGAGAAAGACCGCGCCCTCGTCCGCCGCTTCCAGAAGATCGATGTGGCCGAGCCGACCGTGCCGGACGCCATCGAGATCCTGAAGGGGCTGAAGCCCTACTTCGAGGACTACCACAAGCTGCGCTACACCAACGACGCCATCAAGGCGGCGGTGGAGCTGTCGGCCCGCTACATCCACGACCGCAAGCTGCCGGACAAGGCGATCGACGTGATCGACGAGTCGGGTGCGGCCCAGATGCTGCTGCCCGAGGCCAAGCGCAAGAAGACCATCGGCCTCAAGGAGATCGAGGCGACCATCGCCACCATGGCGCGGATTCCGCCCAAGACCGTCTCCAAGGATGATGCCGAGGTGCTGGCCAACCTGCAGACGACCCTGAAGCGGGTGGTCTACGGGCAGAACAAGGCCATCGAGGCGCTCTCCGCTTCCATCAAGCTGGCCCGCGCTGGCCTGCGCGAGCCGGAAAAGCCCATCGGCTGCTACCTGTTCTCCGGCCCCACCGGCGTCGGCAAGACCGAGGTTGCCAAGCAGCTCGCCTCCATCCTGGGCGTGCAGCTCCTGCGCTTCGACATGTCGGAGTATATGGAGCGCCACACCGTGAGCCGCCTCATCGGCGCGCCTCCCGGCTATGTGGGCTTCGACCAGGGCGGACTGCTGACGGATGGCGTGGACCAGAACCCGCACTGCGTGCTGCTGCTGGACGAGATCGAGAAGGCCCATCCGGACCTCTTCAACATCCTCCTGCAGGTGATGGACCACGGGAAGCTGACCGACCACAACGGCAAGCAGATCGATTTCCGCAACGTGATTCTGATCATGACCACGAATGCGGGTGCGGCGGATCTGGCCAAGGCCGCCTACGGCTTCACCCGCAGCAAGCGCGAGGGCGACGATTCGGAGGCCATCAACCGGACCTTCGCGCCGGAGTTCCGCAACCGCCTCGACGCGGTGATCCCGTTCGGCCACTTGCCGCCCGAGGTCATCACCCAGGTGGTGGAGAAGTTCGTGCTCCAGCTGGAGGCCCAGCTCGCCGACCGCAACGTCACCATCGAACTCTCCGACGAGGCGGGCGCGTGGCTGGTGGAGCGCGGCTACGACGAGCAGATGGGGGCGCGGCCCATGGCCCGCGTCATCCAGGAGTTCATCAAGACTCCGCTGGCGGACCTCGTGCTGTTCGGCGCGCTCAAGAATGGCGGCCACGTGCGCGTGGTGGTGGAAGGCGAGGGCAAGGAGTCGAAGCTCGGCTTCGAATTTCCCGAAGGCCCCGTCACCCCCAAGCCGGAAAAGATTGTCCCGGCCCCCGCCAAGCGCCGCAAGCCCGCGGCCAAGTCGAAGGCCAAGCCCACCCCCAAGGGCAAGGGCCCGAAGGGCGGGCCGGCCGGTGGTCCGGGCCGCTCCGGCAGCCCGGTGCCCAAGCTGCCGCTGGTCAAGGCCTGACGGCTTCCCGATCAAAAAAAAGAGGCGGCTCTCGGGCCGCCTCTTTTCGTTTCAGGATCAGGAATTGCGCGGCTATTCCGCCGCCTCGCCGTTCTTGAGGCTGCCGCCGTGCAGCTTCTTCAGCTTGGCCTTCAGCGCGGCCGGCGGCGGCGCGTAGATGAAGCCGAAGGAGACGCAGCCCTCCTTGCCCTCCACCGCATGATGCAGCCGGTGCGCCTGAACGAGGCGCTTGAGATAGCCGTTGCGCGGCACGTAGCGGAACGGCCAGCGCTGGTGCGTGATGCCGTCGTGGACGAAGAAATACAGGAAGCCGTAGACGGTCATCCCCACGCCCACCCACAGCAGGGGGCCGCCATTGCGGTAGAAATAGATGAGCAGGATGGCGATGCCGGCGAACACGACGGCGTAGAGGTCGTTGCGCTCGAACACGCCTTCGCGCGGCTCGTGGTGCGACTTGTGCCAGCCCCAGCCCCAGCCGTGCATCACATATTTATGCGCTGCCCACGCCACGCCTTCCATGGCGGCGACGGTGAGGAGCACGATCGACGTGTTGACGAGGAAGGCGAGCGCGTTCGACATGGTTCTCCATCCGCTGCGGCAGAACGGGATATCCCCGGGCCTGCCGCGGGTCTCGTCCTTATACAGCATCACCCGCCGCGTGGCGCACTGTGCAAGATCAACTGGCAAGATCAACCGTGCGCCCGGGCTCTGACGCGGAGCCGACCATGACCGTCGATCGCAAGAAGACCTTCACTGCGGATGAGGTCGCCGCCCACCTCGCCGCCGAGCTTCCCCATTGGCGCTATGAGGACGGCTGGATCAAGCGCACCTACAAGACCAACAGCTGGAAGGGCACGCTGATGGTCATCAACACCGTCGGCCATCTGGCGGAGGCGGCGTGGCACCATCCCGACCTCACCGCCTCCTACGCATGGGTGGAGGTGCGGCTCCAGTCTCACGACGCCAAGGGCATCACCGTGCGCGATCTCGCCCTCGCGAAGAAGATCGAGGAGGTGGTGCAGTGGCAGCCCGGCGCCGGCGAGGATGCGCCGCTTGAGGGCACGCCGCAGCACGATCTGCGTTTTTCCTACATCAAGTACGACTGATCCCGGCGCGCTCCTTGCTTCATCCGGTGGATGGAGGAGAGCGTGTCGGTAACCGCCCCAGATGCTTCTGGCGTCGAAGCGCCGTTCGACGGAGCAGCCGCCGTTGCGGCGCCGGCACTCGATTTCTCAGGCGCCGTCCTCTTCGATCCCGCGCGGATCATCGAAGGAGAGGTGGGCGAAGGGGAGGGCGCTCCCGCCTCCGCCAGATGTGCCGCCCTCCTGACGGACCATTCCTTCGGCGACGTCGCCCGCTTCTTTGCCGATCGCGCGACGGCGTGGCGTGGGGCGGTCGAGGCCATCCGTCTCCACCACCGCACGGCGGGGCGGCCCAAGCGGCGGGAGATCATTGTTGTCTCCGACGACCCGCGGCTTCCCCCGGTGCTCGCGCAGGATGCGGGCGTGCGGCGCATCCCGGAGGACGAAGCGGCCATCGAGGCCGCCATGGGGGCGAATGTGGCGGCGCTGCTGCTCGCGCCCGCCTCCATCGATGCCGGCCTGCGCTTTCTGCCGGGCTTCCTCCTCGCGGCGGCACGGCAGGCGGCGGATGAGTATGGCGTCGTGCTGATGTTCGACGAGACCGACGCCGGCCTCGGACGCACGGGCATGGCCTTCGCCCACGAATGGCGCGGCGTGGCGCCGGATGTGATGGTGATCGATGGGCTGCCCGGCGAGGCCGAGGATGGGGAGGGGGCTTCGGCATTGGTGCTCAGCGCCCGTCTGGCCCGCAGCCTGCCCGCCAGCCTGCTGCTGTTGGGCGAGGATGCAGCCGCCGGCCTGCTGCCGGTTCTCGCGGCCGCTTTCGTGCCCGGCTTCGAGACGCGGGTGCAGGAGATAGGTTGGAAGCTGGAGGACCGACTGGCCACCCTGCGCTGGCACCGGCCGGATCTGTTCACCGACACCACGGGCACCGGCCTCGTTCAGGGGCTGGTCTGCGCCGGGCCGGCCGCTTCGCTGACCGAGGCTCTGGCCGAACGGGGCCTTTTCGCCCGCCCGCTCGGCAACGTGCTCGCGATGCTGCCGCCGCTGACCGTGACGGAGGCGGAGATTTCGGCGGCGGGCGATATCATCGACGCGGTGGTGGCGGCGATCCCGCCCGCCTGACCGGCCTCAGGCGAGGATGCGCCCCGCCAGCGTATCGCGCACGGCGGCCAGACGCAGCGGATCGAGGGCGCTGGTCCGCCCCTCGGCACAGAGCGCACCGCGGAAGCCGAGATAATGCGGCCGCAGCGCCGCCAGCGGGGTGATATCCGCCACTTTCAGTGAACCCGCGAGGCCGGTGAGCAGCCCTTCCGCTCGGGCAGCCGCGACGAAGCGGGCGAGGGTTTCCACCGGCAGGTGGGCAAGCAGGCCACCGGCCGCCTTGTCCGCCGTGTCCAGCATCACGCCATGGAAGCCGGCGGCGGCGAACAGCGGCACGGCGGCGAGGTCCGGCGCCTGATCGGCGAAGAGGACGGCGATCAGGCGCGTTTCGCGGCCGAGGGGGCGAAGGGCGTCGAGTACGGGCGGGAGGGCGGCGCCATCGCCGAGGGCGAAGCCGATCTTCACCAGCGGCACGCCGGTGGCGGAGGTGCGCTCGGCGGCGGCGCGCAGCACGTCCGGGTCCAGCGGGTGGTCGCCCACCGTGGCGCTGAGGCTGCCCGGTGCGCCGGCGGCGCGCCACAGGGCCACGGCGTCCAGCAGCGCTTCCGGCGCCCACGCGCCCAGCGCGCCTTCGGAGGGGTTCTTGAGGTCCAGGATATCGATCCCCACCGCGAGCGCGGTGCTCATCTCGTCGAGCGTCGCCACCGATGCAAGAAGGCCCGGCCGGGCCGGAACGTGCGCCGTCATGACGCCGCCCGCGCCCGGTGGTCAGCGATGGTCTCGCACAGCCAGTCCCACGCCTCGCGCTCGGCCGGGCCGGCGGTCTTATCGATGGCGATGGAAAGATAGTTCATCTCCCGGTCCACCCGGTCCGTGTCCATCATGTGCAGGCGCGAGACGAGAATGGCCCCTTCCAGCACCGCGGCGACGGCGCGGTTCAGCCCGAGGAAGGGCGCGTGGGTCTCGCGGTGGATGGTGCGGCAGAAGAAGCGGGGGCGGGTTGGGTCGTCCTCCATGCGCACCACCTCCACCTCGTCATGGGCGAGGCAGTCGGCGAGGCGCGCGCCTCTGGCGATGCGGGTGGCGGGAACGGTTGGCCAGGAGCGGTGCCGGCCGGTGATGCAGCCGGCGAAGATGCGGGCATCGTCCGAAAAGTTCACCACGCAGCTCTTCGCCGCCGCCAGATTGTCCAGCGTGCGCGAGGGGCGGAAGGGCTGGAGCAGATAGCCGCCCTCCACCACGGTCGCGCCCATAGGCGCAATGTGCGCCTCCCCGGCGGCCGAGACGGTGGTGACGATGGTCTCCCGGATCACGCGCTTTCGCCTTTCTTCTTCGATGAAAGCGTCGAGCCCGCTTCCTTGAATGTCAACCGATGGGCCTCCTCGGCGCTGCCGCCGGTCTCGCCCGCGACGCCCCATTTCAAGGGCTCGTCCTGCGCATAGCGCTTGCCGAGGTGGTGGGCGATCTCCGCCCGCGCCGTCTCCACGCCGAGATAGAAGGCGTGGGCGCCGTCATCCTCCACCTTGAGATGGGGGAAGAGGGCGAAGGGGTCCGCCGCCACATGGTGGCCGTCGCGGTTGTAGACGTGAATGCCCTGTTCCGTCACCTCGATGCGGAAATTGCGGTCGGCCACCGTGGATGCGAGCCGCTCCACTTCCTCGGGGCTGGTGGACCAGGGGCGCCGGTCGCGCAGGGCCATCAGCCCGCCGCCGAAGCCCTGCGGCAGGGCGCCGGCCTCGCGCGCGGCGTAATATTCCCGCCGCGCCCGGTCGAACTCGCGCACCGCCGTGCGGCAATGGGGGCTCACCTGTACCGCCAGGACGGCATTGAGCCGCAGCTCGGAGATGATGCCCATCAGCAGCGCGTTCATGCCGGTGGTGTCGGCATCCGTCAGCTCGGTGACATTGCCGATGCCCATCAGGATGGGAATGTCCGGCTTCAGCCGCCGCAGCTCCGCATAGCGCACCAGCGAAGCCGTGAAGCCCAGATGGATGGGGTCGAGGATGGGATCGGCGAGGAAGGGCCGCCCCGCCGCCTCGCACGCCTCGATGGCGCGCAGGAGCGAGCCAAGGTCGCCCGCCTGCGCCGGCACCAGCACCGGCACGGCCGGGCCTTCATCGGCAATGGCGAGGTTGGTCTCATTGAGGCTGAGCAGATAGTCCGCCCCGGCGCGGGTGCCGCGACGCAGCTCTTCCGGGTCGAAGCTGTCCACGCTCACCTTGAAGCCCTCGGCCTTGAGGGCGACGATGGCCTCTTCCAGATGCGGAAACGGATTGTCGGGCAAGGCGCCGAGGTCGATCACGTCTGCGCCCTCGCCCCTCAGGAAGCGGGCACGGTCCAGCAATTGCGGGATGGTGAGGCGGGTGGCGTCCACGATCTCGGCGAACAGCGTCACGTCGTGGCGGTCAAGGGGCACGTTGCGGCCCTTGCCGCGGCCGAAATAGGTGGGCAGGTCCGCCGCCTCCTCCGGCCCGCGCTCGAACGGCAGGCCGAAGCGGGCGGCGAGGCGCTCCAAGTCGCCCCGGAAGCGGCCGGGCATCAGCACCTTGTCCGTGCCCTCGGGCAGCTTGAGGCGGCGCTCCACAATCTCCGCCGTCATCAGCGCCGCGACCTTCACGCCGATGTTCACCACCACCGGATCAAGCGTGCCGTCCGCAAGCTCCTCCGCGATGCGGCGGATGCGCGGCTCGGCCAGCGAGCCGGTGACGAGGGCGACGCGCTCGGCCATGGCTCAGGCCGGGACGGGATAGAGGGTGGCAAGCTCGGCCCGGCGACGGGCGACGGCGAGGCGCAGTTCCTCCAGCGTCTCGGCCACCACGGTCGCCTCGAAGGTCTTGAGCTTCGCGGTGTTCTCCAGATCGATGCGGCGCGGATAGACCGGCACCGGGCCTTCCGGCGCCATGGTGATCATCTCCGGCTGGCTGTCGCAGGCAAACACGATGCAGGCCACCCGGCACTTGCCGGCCTGGGCGAAGCAATTGGTGACGAGCGTATCCGAGATACCGTGCACCGCCTTCGCCACCGTGTTGGAGGAGGCGGGGGAGACGACGAGGGTATGATACTCGCCGTGATAGAATCGCCCGACGGAGGCGGAGGACGCCGAATTGTCGCGGAACACCTGCGTCTGGGCCGGCAGGGGTTCCTTGTCCTGCTTGTACATGCGCAGCACTTCGTCCGCCGCGTCGGAGATGAACAGGTCCACGTCCTGAAGCTCGCGGATGATCTCGATGCTCTCGGTGAAATAGTGCCCCGAGCCGGTGAGGGCCCAGGCCCAGCGGGGCGGCTTCTTGCTGGAACGGGTCTCGCTCATGATTGGCGTGGGCCTTTTCTTGTTTCCTCGATGCTCTGCGGCGCAAGCGGTTCGAGCGCCTGTTCCAGCAGCGCCCCGTCGTCGGCGGGGACGAGGACAATATCGCCAGAATATCCCCGTGCCATGGTCGCAAAAGCCGCATCCACCAGACCGGCCGCGGTCCAGGCCGCAATATCGCCCGCGCGGTCGCCGGTCTGAGGGATCGTCACGCCCGGCGCCTTCACCAGCACCAGCCGTGGGGCCGGAAGCCGCGCGGCGAGCCACAGGGCGAGGCTGTCGGATGTCACGTCCCAGCCCTGGGGGATGTCCGGCGCGTCGAGGGTCATGGTGGCGGGAAGCCACAGGGCAGTGCCGGTGGCGGCGGCGGACATCAGCTCGGCCGGCGTCCGCGCGGGGCGCAGGCCCGGGGCCAGGTCGAGGAACGCGTGGGCCATCTGCTCCATGGCGAGGATCGCCATGCGGTGGGCTGCCCCATCGGAAAGCCCCATCTGCGGCTGAATCAAGCGAACCTGATCGGCCAATGCTCCGCCCCCCGGCACGAGCACCAGCCCCTTCCGGTCCGAGAGGCGTTCGAGCAGAAGCCGGGGCGGCGCGCCCCGCGTCAGGCTTCCACCAATTTTGACAACAAGGGTCACGCTAAAGCCGTCGTTCCGGGTGGTCTCAAGGTCGCATCGAAGGCCGGGTTGGAAACATGCTAAGGAACCCGACCCCTCCGCCGGGGGTATATGTCGTGTCCTAGGTGGAGGCGTCTGCCCGGTAAAGCATCCAAGCTGGCTTCCGCGAAACTGCAGGTGCGAACACCACCGCCATGCACAGCCGGGGCCCGGCCGACAGAGAGGATATAGCTCAATGCGTCTTGTTCTGGCTTCTGCCCTTGTCCTCGCCGCCGCCACCGGTTCGGCCTATGCCGACCCCGACGTCGCCAAGGGCGAGACCGTATTCAAGAAGTGCATGGCCTGCCATGCCATCGGCCCCGACGCCAAGGTGAAGGTCGGCCCGCCGCTGAACGGCATCGTCGGCGCCAAGTGGGCGCACTTCGAGGGCTATGCCTATTCCCAGGACATCAAGGACGGCGCCGCCGCCGGCAAGGTGTGGGACGAGGCGACCCTCAACGACTACATCGAGAATCCCAAGCACCTCGTGCCGAAGGGCAAGATGGCCTTCGCGGGCGTCAAGAACGAGGACGAGCGCAAGGACCTCATCGCCTTCCTCGCCCAGTTCAAGCCCGACGGCTCCAAGTAAGCTCTGACAGGGAGGCGTCGACATCGAGCCTTGAGGGGCTCCGGGCGACGCCGTGCCGCGTCTGACACGGTATCTGCGTCCCTCGCATCCTCCATTCGGGGGATGCAACCAAAGGCTGCTCTTGTGGATAATACCTGAGCGCCGGTCAGGGCGTTGTCTCCCGAGGGGCGTTCGGGGGGTGAGACAGGCGGGGCCCTTCGGGTCTCCGCCTGTTCTCGTTTCCGGGGGTCGGAAACCGCAAGCTTGCAACGCGCGCCGATGCGTGGTGTCCCTCCGGCGAGAGGAGCCGCCATGCCCGAGCACGATTTCCACGCCCAACGCCTGCACGTCGCCGCCGATCTCGCCGAGGGCGCCGAGATCGTGCTGGAGCGCGAGGCGGCGCATTACGTGGCCAACGTCATCCGCCTTGGGGTCGGCGAGGACATTCTCCTGTTCAACGGCCGGGACGGGGAATGGCGGGCGACGCGGATCGCCGGCGGCAAGCGCGAGGTGCGCTTCGAGGTGCTGCGCGAGACCCGCGCCCAGCCGCCCGCGCCGACGCTGGAATATGCATTCGCGCCGCTGAAGCACGCGCGGCTCGACTACATGGTGCAGAAGGCGGTGGAGATGGGTGCGGGCATCCTGAGCCCGGTCATCACCCGCTACACGCAGGTCTCCCGCGTCAATGTCGAGCGCATGACCGCCAACGCCATCGAGGCCGCCGAACAGTGCGGCATCCTCAGCCTGCCCCATGTGGAGGAGCCGCGCCCGCTCGACGCCTGGCTCGCGTCCCTCGCCGAGGACCGTCTCCTCGTGTTCTGTGACGAGGCCTCCGACGACGAAGACCCCATCGCCGCGCTGAAGCAGGCCCGTCCGGGCCCGGTCAGCGTATTGATCGGTCCGGAGGGAGGATTCAGCCCCGAGGAGCGCACGCGCATCGTCCCGAGAGGCCTCACCCTCAGCCTCGGTCCGCGCATCCTTCGCGCCGACACGGCAGCCGTGGCCGCCCTTGCGCTGGTGAATGCGGCGCGCTGGTGAGGCGGTTTAAACGCCCATAGGGGGCTTTTGTTCCATCGTGGGGCACAAAATAGTTCTTGCGATTCGTTCGCGAACTACTTTTGATTTTGTCCATCTCGCGTGCATTGCGGGAAGACATTGAACCTCAACGTGCATTCTCGCGCGTGAATCAGTGCCCAAATTTGGACTGATTTCGCGTCAGTCTTCGCGGAACTTCGCAATAAGGCGGGCGTTACTGGCTCGCCGTGACGCCAGGTTCTGTGGAGGGCTCCGTGTCGAACGATTACAGCTTCGGAATCGAAGAGGAGTTCTTCGTCGTCGATGCCCAGACGAAGGCGGTGCAAAGGCGCATGCCGGCGGGCTTCTTCGACGAGCTGAAGGACCGGCTGGGCGATGCCGTCTCGGTGGAGATGCTCCAGTCGCAGCTGGAGATCGCGACCCGCCCGGCCACTGGCATCGGCAGCGCGCTGGATGAAATCCGCGGACTGCGCCACGCCGTCTCGCAGGTCGCGGGCGAGCACGGCCTCGCCGTCATCGCCTCCGGCACCCACCCCACCGCCACATGGGACGGTGTGCGCGCCACGCGGGCGAACCGCTACGACGGCGTGATGAACGACCTCAAGATGCTGGGCGAGCGCAACATGGTGTGCGGCCTGCACGTGCATGTGGAGCTACCCGATCCGGACGAGCGGGTGGACGTGATGCGCCGCATCGTCCCCTATATCCCGCACTTCATCGCGCTCTCCACCTCCTCGCCCTTCTGGGGCGCCAAGCAGACCGGGCTCATGGGCTACCGGCTCGCCGCCTATGACGAGCTCCCGCGCACCGGCCTGCCGGAGATGTTCGAGAACAGCGCCGCCTATGACCGCTATGTGGAAGCCATGGTCGCGGCGCGGGCCATCACCGATTCGAGTTATGTGTGGTGGGCCATCCGCCCCTCGCGCCAGTTGCCGACGCTGGAACTGCGCGCGCCGGACAGCTGCACCCGCTCGACGGACACGGTGGCCATCGCCGCCCTCTACCGCTCGTTGGTGCGGTTCCTCGTGCGCAATCCCCACCACAACCGCGATGTGGGGCCGGTGGACCGGGCCATTGCCGATGAGAACAAATGGCGCGCCCAGCGCTACGGCGTCCACGGCTCGTTCGTGGACCTCGCCCAACGCCGCGCCGTGGCGGTGCGGGACGCGGTGGATGGGCTCGTCAACCTCGTGGCCTCGGACGCGGAAGCGCTGGGCTGCCTCGATGCCCTCATGCGCGTGCGGACCATTGCTGAGGAGGGCACCAGCGCCGACGTGCAGCTCGCTGTCTTCCAGGAGGCCCAGCACCGCACCGGCAACCGCACCGAAGCCCTTGGCGCGGTCAAGAGCTGGCTGGCCACGACCACGATGCAATGAGACCGCCGTGGAAGGTCGCCTTCGCCGTCGTTTCTTGATCGAGGCCGGTACCCGCTGGCCGCAAATGTGCTCTAGGCTCCCGGCGGCTCGAACAGCGCCGGAGGCCGCCCGTGGAGATCGCCGGACAGGGTTCGCAGGACAAGGCCTCCGCCATCGGGAGCGCACCTGTCGATGCGGGGACGGCGGCCTTCTGGACAGAGGCGCCGAACGCCCTCTGCCTGCGCCTCACCTGCGGCACCACCGGACTGTCCTCCGCCGAGGCGGCCGAGCGGCTTGATCGCTTCGGCCCCAACCTCGACAAGCCGCCGAGCCGGAGCGGACCGATCCGCGCCCTGCTGCGCCGCCTGCTGGAACCGCTGATCCTCATGCTGCTCGTGGCCGCCGGCGTCTCCGCCGCGACGGGAGATGCGGCGAGCGCGGCCATCATCATCCTCGTCATCGTCGCGTCCATCGGTCTCGACACAGTGCAGGAGGCGCGGGCCTCCAAGGCCGCGGCGGCCCTGCGCGAGCAGGTCGCGCTGACGGCCGAGGTGTGCCGCGATGGCGTTTTCTGCACGCTCCCCACGGACCGGATCGTGCCCGGCGACGTGTTCCGCGTGCGCACAGGCGACATCATCCCGGCGGATGCGGTGATCCTCTCCTCCGATGGCTTCGCCGCGAACGAGGCGGCGCTCACGGGCGAGCCCTATGCGGTGGAGAAGCGTCCCGGCGCCGTCTCCTCCACGGTGGCGGCGGAGGCGACGAACGCGCTGTTCCGCGGCGCGGTGGCGCAGAGCGGCGAGGCGGTGGCGCTCGCGGTCGCCACCGGCCGCTCGACCCTGTTCGGCGCCGCTGCTGCCCTGCTCGCCGAAGAGTCCGCATTGTCGCCCTTCCAGCGCGACCTGCGGGCCCTCGGCTTCGTCATCGCCCGCGCCGCTGGCGTCTTGTCGGTGGCGGTGCTGGCGGTGAACCTCGTGCTGGGGCGGCCGCTGCTGGAATCGCTCATGTTCGCGGTGGCGCTCGCGGTGGGCCTCACGCCCGAGCTGCTGCCCATGATCACCACCGTCACCCTCTCGCGCGGAGCGGTGCGCATGGCGCAACGCAAGGTGATCGTGAAGCGCCTCACCGCCATCCACGACCTCGGCGCCATGACGGTGCTCTGCACGGACAAGACCGGTACGCTCACCTCCGCCGAGATCGTCCTCGCCGGCAGCGAGGACGCAAGCGGGCAGGCGACGCATCGGCCAGCCGAACTCGCAGCGCTGTGCGCGGAGCTGGCCGGCGACCGCAGCTGGATGGACACGGCCCTTGCCGCCGCCGCGCCGGATGCGGCGGACGGCTGGTCGGCACCCTCCCGCCTCGGCTTCGGCTATGAGCGCCGACGTGGTTCCGTGCTGGCGGAGCGGGCAGGGGATGGCGCCGGCGAGCGCCTCCTCGTCTGCAAGGGCGCGCCGGAAGCGGTGATGGACGTATGCACCAGCCGCCGGGTTGGAGACGCAATCGTCGAACTGGGTGCTGAGGCCCGTGCCGCCATCGCGACCCAGCTGAAGCGGCACGCGGAGCAGGGCCTGCGCGCGATCGCCATCGCCACGCGCGCCGGCACCCCGGACGGCATGGCCCGCACCGGCAGCCTGGAGCCGGAGGACGAATCCGGCCTCGTTCTGGAAGGCTTCTGCCTGTTCGAGGACCCGCCCAAGCCCACCGCCGCCCATGCGCTGGCCCGGCTGACGGGGGCGGGGGTCAGGGTAAAAGTGCTGTCGGGGGATGACCCCACGGTGGTCGCCCGCGTCGCCGGGGAACTCGGCATCGATGCCGCGGACATGCTCTCCGGCGCCGAAGTGGCGCACCTGTCCGACGACGCCCTGCGGGTGCGCGTGCGCAGCGTGAACGTCTTCGGCCGCATGACGCCGAACCAGAAGGTGCGGGTGGTGCGGGCCTTGATGGCCGATGGCGAGACCGTCGGCTTCCTGGGCGACGGAGTGAACGATGCGCCCGGCCTGAAGCTCGCCGATGTCGGCCTGTCGGTGGATGGGGCGACGGGCGTGGCCCGCGCCGCCGCCGACATGATCCTCCTCGCGCCCGACCTCGACGTGGTGGCCGACGGCGTGGAGGAGGGGCGGCGGACCTTCGCCAACATCCTGAAATATGTGCGGATGGGCGCCAGCTCTAACTTCGGCAACATGCTGTCCATGGCGGCGGCCAGCCTCTTCCTGCCGTTCCTACCGCTGCTCGCCACGCAGATCCTGCTCAACAACCTGCTCTACGACCTCTCCGAGGTCGGCATTCCCTTCGATGCCGTGGATGAGGCGGACCTCGCCACGCCGCAGCAGTGGGACATGAAGGGGCTCGTGCGGTTCGCGGCGGTGATGGGGCCGCTCTCCTCGCTGTTCGATTTCCTCACCTTCGCCGTGCTGCTGCTAGTGCTCGGCGCCGGTGTGGAGGCGTTCCGCACGGCGTGGTTCCTGGAATCCATCGCTACGCAGGTGCTGGTGGTCTTCCTCATCCGCACCCGCCTGCCGCTCGGCGAGACGCCGCCGGACCGGACGCTGATCATCTCCGCACTGGGCGCCCTGGCCGTCGCCTTCGTGGTGCCTCTAACCGGGATTGGCAGCTGGTTCGGCTTCGTGCCGCTTCCGGCAACCACCCTCGCGGCCGTCGCCGGCATCACCCTCGTCTATCTCGCCTGCGCGCAGAGGGTGAAGCGCTATGCGGTCGGCGTGGCGCCGACCCATGGACGGGCCGGCGGTGTCGGATAGGATGGATGACCCGGAGACAGGCGATGTCCATGGATTCCATTCCGCCCACCCAGAACTTCATCGTCTTCGACGGCACATGTGTCTTCTGCTCGGGTTTCGCGCGCTTTATCGCCCGCCATGATCGCAAGCGCCGCTTCCTGTTCGTCACAGCCCAGTCGGCACCCGGGCGGGCACTCTATGCGCAGCACGGCCTCGATGCGGACCTGATGGAGACCAACATCGTCATCGTCTCCGGCCGCCCGTATGTGCGTCTGCAAGCATTCGCGGCAGCGATGGGGGCGCTCGGCTGGCCATGGGCCGTATTGGCTCCGCTCGGGTGGATTCCCAAAGTGATCGCCGACCCCTTGTATGATTTCGTCGCCCGCAACCGCTATCGCTTCGGCAGGCAGGCCTGCCCGGCCCCTTCGGCGGAGCTGAAGGCGCGTCTCATTGCGTGAGACCGTCCTCGTCCTCGGCGGCTACGGCGTCTTCGGCTCTCGTATCTGCATGGCGCTTGCGCGGGACGAGCGGGTTGACCTCGTCGTTGCCGGACGGGACAGGAACGCCGCATCCGCTTTCTGCGCCATCTACGGTGGCCGGCCCGAGGTCATCGATCGGGAGGATCCGGCGCTGGCGGATCGCGTTGCGCTCCTGTCGCCCTTTCTCGTCATCGACGCCGCAGGTCCGTTCCAGTCCTACGGTGCGCGGCCCTACCGGGTTGCCGAGGCGGCGATCGCGGCCGGGGCGCACTATCTCGATCTGTCCGACGACCCGGCCTTCACGATCGGCATCGCCGTGCTGGACGCCGCCGCGCGTCAGGCCGGCCTGGGCATTCTCTCCGGCGTTTCGAGCGTCCCGGCGCTGTCCTCTGCCGCCGTGGCTGAGCTCGCGTCGGACATGGCCGATATCCATCTGATCGACACGGTCATCGTGCCGGGCAACCGCGCTCCGCGCGGCCTCTCCGTGGTACGCGCCATCGTCGGACAGGCAGGCCGACCGACGCGCATGTGGCGGGGCGGCCGGCCCGAGCAGGTGCCGGGATGGAGCGGCCTATCGCGCGTGTCGTTGCGTGTGCCGGGCAAAAGCCCGGTTGCCGGACGCTGGGCGAGCTTCAACGCGGCACCCGATCCCGCGCTTCTGCCAAGCTATTTCAAGGCGCGGTCGGTTCTATTCCGCGCGGGCCTTGAGCTAAAAATCATGCACGGGGGACTGCTGCTCCTGTCCCTGCCCGTGCGCTGGGGATGGGTGCGGACCCTCGCGACCCTTGCGCCTGCGCTGAAATGGGTGGCGGAGCGGCTGGAGCCGTTCGGCTCGGACACGGGCGGCATGCGCGTGCGCGTGGCCGGCCTCACGTGCGAGGGGGGCATGGAGTTGCGTGACTGGGTTCTTGTCGCTGGCGCCGGCGATGGCCCCCACGTGCCCGCTATCCCAGCCCGGGTCATGCTCGGCAGACTGCGGGCAGGCGCGGTCTCCGCCGGTGCGCGGCCTTGTGTGGCGGCATTCGCGCTCGGCGAGGCGGAGCAGGCCATGGCGAATTTTAATATTGCCACGGATCGCACGACCAAGGGCTTTCCGCTCGTATTCGCCGAAGTGCTTGGGCCGGCGTTCGGACTGCTCCCACCCGCCGTGCGCGATCTGCACACGGTCATGGATGTGCGGCGGTGGCGGGGGGAGGCGGATATCGAGACCGGCCACGGCCGCATGGCGCGGCTGATCCGGGTGCTAGTGGGATTTCCAACAGGAGGAAAACGTGTCCCTGTAACGGTCCGGATGGAGCGGCACGAGGGGAGCGAGGTATGGGAGCGCCGCTTCGGCGGCCGTACGCTCCGCTCGCGGCTCTCTCCGGGCAGTGGCGGAGTGATGCGGGAAAGGTTCGGGCCGCTCAGCTTCGACATCGCGCTCAGGGTAGAGGCTGGTCGGCTCACATATCCCGTCGTCGCCGGCCGCTGCTGCGGCCTTCCACTGCCGCGCATGCTTCTGCCGATGAGCCGGACGGCCGAGAGCGTCGATGCCGAGGGCCGCGCGGTGTTCGATGTGGAGGTGTCCCTCCCGGGGCTTGGCCGGGTCGTCCACTACCGGGGATGGCTGGTGCCCGACGATGCGATGGCGTGAAGCGGCGGGACCAATGCCCCGCCGCCATCTCCGTTCAGAGCTTGAACGGAACCACGGTCTGCAGCTGCTCGCCGAGGCCCTCGATGCCGACGCGCATCACGTCGCCGGCCTTCAGGAAGCGTGGCGGCTTGAAGCCGAGGCCGACGCCGGGCGGGGTGCCGGTGGTGATGACGTCGCCGGCATCCAGCACCATGAACTGGCTGATGTAGTGCACCAGGAACGGGATGCGGAAGATCATGGTCTTCATGGAGCCGTTCTGGACGCGCTCGCCGTTCACTTCCAGCCACATGGCGAGGGTGGAGGTGTCGGGGATTTCGTCGGTGGTGACGAGCCAGGGGCCGAGCGGGCCGAAGGTCTCGCAGCCCTTGCCCTTCATCCACTGGCCGGAGCGCTCGATCTGGAAATGGCGCTCGGAGACGTCATTGCAGATGCAGTAGCCGGCCACGTAGTCGAGGGCGTCCTTCTCCTCGACATAGCGGGCGCGCTTGCCCATGACGAAGGCGAACTCCACCTCCCAGTCGAGCTTCAGCGAGCCCTTGGGGATCATCACGTCGTCGTTGGGGCCGACGATGCAGTTCGGCGCCTTGTTGAAAAGTACCGGTTCCTCGGGAATGGGATTGTTGGTCTCGGCGGCGTGGTCCGCGAAATTCAGGCCCACGGCGACGAAATTGCCCGGACGGGCGACGCAGGCGCCGAGGCGGGCGCCTTCCGGCGCGAGCGGCAGGGACGCGGGGTCGAGGGCGGTGATCTTCTTCAGGCTCTCGGGCGCGAGCGTCTCGCCGTTGAGATCCGCGATGACGCCGGACAGGTCGCGGACCTTGCCGTCTGAATCGATTAGACCCGGCTTCTCTCGTCCAAAATCGCCGAAGCGGACCAGCTTCATCGGGGGAGCTCCTGATGGAATTGTATGGCGTTGTTCTGGTGTGGGCGGTGCAGGATCAGCCCCGTCCAAGGCGGGGGCACGCTGGCGCGGTCTTCGGCCAAGGTCAATGGTGGAACGGATAATTTTCGCCGGCAGGCGCTGCGTCGGCGCCCCCGAGGCGACGCATGCCGCATGCGACGAAAGGAGCGGGGCGAATATGCCGCGCCCCGGGATGCGCCCCTCGACGGTCAGCGCTGGTCGCGCGCGCCCGCCGGCAGAGATGAGATGTTGCGATTTGACAGGTCGCCCGACCGGGCACGGGAGGGAATGACTTGGACGATTCGACCCTCGACTGTTAGCCGCCTTCCCGAGGCAGCAATGATCTGCATCTAATCTGTGCAAGTCGCAGGATTGGGCAGGTGGCCTTCCTTTTCGCGGGCGGACGTCATAAAAGGGATACACGACTCCGGCTAAGTCCGAAGCGTCGAAAGCAAGTGCGCCGGCCCCTCGGGAAGGTCAATGGGCCAGCCTGCCGGCGAACTTGAGCGGGGCGCCTTACCGGTGCCACGATGGCGCCTTAGCCGGGGCTGGCTGTTACGGTCGCACCGGTGGGCCGCGGAAGGTGGAGGTATTCGGGCGTGAGCGACAGTCCTGAAACGCGCCGCTATCGCGCCCTCTTCATCTCGGACGTGCATCTCGGCACCAAGGGCTGCCAGGCCGAACTGCTCCTCGATTTCCTCAAGTACAATGAAGCCGATACCGTCTATCTCGTCGGCGACATCGTCGATGGCTGGCGGCTGAAGGCGAACTGGTACTGGCCGCAGAAGCACAACGACGTGGTGCAGAAGCTGCTGCGCAAGGGCCGCAAGGGCGCGCGCATGCTCTACCTGCCGGGCAACCACGATGAGTTCCTGCGTGATTATTACGGCACTCACTTCGGCGGGATCGAGGTGGTGGAGACCGCTATCCATGAGGCGGCCGACGGCAAGCGCTACCTGGTGATCCACGGCGACGTGTTCGATCTGGTCGTGCGCCACGCCAAGTGGCTCGCCTTCCTGGGCGACTGGGCCTACACCGCCGCCCTCGGCATCAATACCTACCTCAACAAGATCCGCCGCCGCCTCGGGCTCACCTACTGGTCGCTGAGCCAGTGGGCCAAGCTCAAGGTGAAGAACGCGGTCAACTATATCGGCAAGTTCGAGGAGGCGGTGGCCGAGGAGGCCAAGCGCCATCAGGTCGACGGTGTGATCTGCGGCCACATCCATCACGCCACCATCCACGACCAGTTCGGCGTCCGCTACGTCAATTGCGGCGACTGGGTGGAGAGCTGCACCGCCGTTGCCGAGCATGAGGACGGCCGCCTCGAGATCATTTCCTGGACGCGCAAGCTGGAGAAGAATGCGCCGGCCCAGGAGGGCGAGGTCGTCGAGGGGGCGCGCGCGGCGGCCTGATGCGGGTTCTCGTGGCCACCGATGCGTGGCATCCCCAGATCAATGGCGTGGTGCGATCCTTGGAGCATACCGCCCGCGAGGCCGAGAACCTCGGGGCGGACATGCAGTTCCTGACCCCGCAGGGCTTCCGCACCGTCCCCCTGCCCACCTACAACGAGATCAGGCTCGCCCTCGCCACGCCCCGCATGATCATGCGGCGCATCGAGGCGCTGCAGCCGGACTTCGTGCATATCGCCACCGAGGGGCCCATCGGCATCCTGGTGCGCCGGGCCTGCATCGCCTCGCGCCGCACCTTCACCACCTCCTACCACACGAAATTCCCGGAATACCTCGCCGCCCGCGCGCCGGTGCCGGAGCGGCTGACCTATGCGTGGCTGCGCTCCTTCCATAATGCCGGCGGCGGCGTCATGGTCTCCACCGCCACGCTGGAGCGGGATCTTGAGGCGCGCGGCTTCAAGCGGCTGATGCGCTGGTCGCGCGGTGTGGATGCGGACCTGTTCCGTCCGCGCCCCGAGGCGACGCTGAACCTGCCGCGCCCGGTCTATCTCTTCGTCGGCCGCGTGGCGGTTGAGAAGAACATCGAGGCGTTCCTCAATCTCGATCTGCCCGGCTCCAAGGTGGTGGTGGGCAACGGCCCGGCCCTAGCGAGCCTGAAGGAGCGCTTCCCCGCCGTGCACTTCCTCGGCTCGAAGGAAGGCGAGGACCTGGCGCAGGTCTATTCCGCCTGCGACGTCTTCTGCTTCCCGAGCCGCACCGACACCTTCGGCATCGTGCTTCTGGAGGCGCTGGCGAGCGGCCTTCCCGTCGCCGCCTATCCCGTCACCGGCCCGACCGACGTGCTGGCCGATGCGACGGAACTGGTGGGTATCCTCGACGAGGATCTGCGCACCGCCTGCCTGAAGGCGCTGGAGCTGTCGCCCGCTGCTGCCCGCCGATTCGCGCTGCGCTATACGTGGCGGGAAAGTGCCCGGCAGTTCCTCGACAACGTGCTGATCGCGCATGACATCGGGCCCATCGCGCGGCGCTATCGCCTTCGGCGGCGGCGTCGGGTAGCTTCCGGCGCATGAGCGCCTCCCAGATTCCGTCCGCCCCGCTTCCGACCGCCGAAGATGTCGATGCCGCTGCCGCGCGGCTCCTCGGCTTTGCCGTCCGCACGCCGCTGGTGTTCTCGCCGGTGCTGAGCGAGCGCACCGGCGCCGACGTGTTCCTGAAGCCGGAGACGTTGCAGCGCACCGGTTCCTTCAAGTTCCGCGGCGCCTTCAACCGCATGGTTCAGATTCCGGAGGAGGCGCGCGCCGCCGGCGTCGTCGCCTGCTCGTCCGGTAACCATGCCCAGGGCGTTGCCGCCGCGGCGAAGATCCTCGGCATGCCGGCGGTCATCGTCATGCCCCACGACGCGCCTGCGCTGAAGCGCGACCGGACCCGGGCGCTCGGCGCCGAGGTGGTGGGCTACGACCGCCGCACCGAGGACCGCGACGCCATCGCCCGCGCCATTGCAGCGGAGCGCGGCGCCATCATGGTTCCGCCCTATGACGATCCGCACATCATCGCCGGGCAGGGCACGGTGGGCCTTGAGATCGTGCAGGACCTCGCCGCCCTCGGCCGCGTGCCGGATCTCGTGGCGGCCAATGCCTCCGGCGGCGGCCTCGTGGCCGGCATCGCGCTCGCCGTGAAGCGGGTTGCGCCGCAGGCGCGGGTGGTGGTCTGCGAGCCGGCGGGCTTTGACGACCACGCCCGTTCCTTCCGCTCCGGCGTGCGCGAGCGCAATGCCCAGCCCGACGGCTCCTTCTGCGACGCGCTGCTGGCTCCCACCCCCGGCGCCATCACCTTCGAAATCACCCGCCGCATCGTCGGCGAGGCGGCGTCCGTGACCGACGCCGAGGTGGCACTGGCGGTGGAATACGCCTTCCGCGAACTCAAGCTCGTGGTGGAGCCGGGCGGCGCCGTGGCGCTGGCGAGCCTGCTGGAGGGGCGGCTCAACGTCTCTGGCGGCACGGCGGTGATCGTGCTCTCCGGCGGCAATGTGGATGCCGAAACCTTCACCCGCTGCCTCGCCGCCGCCTGACGATCGTGGACGAGGCCGGGGAGAACGGGCAGGGCCATCTGCCGCCGCGCGCGCTCGCGCTGCGGCTGGGGGCGGCCTACGGCACCTTCTTCATCGCCCTCGGCATCTTCCAGCCCTATCTGCCGCTCTGGTTGCAGGCGCGGGGACTGGGACCGGAGGCCATGGGTCTCGTGCTGGCCGTGCCCATGCTCAGCCGGCTTGCCGCGACCCCCCTGCTCGGTCTCCTCTCGGACCGGCTGGGACGGCCGAGGGCGCTGCTCACCCTCTTGGGAATGGCCACGGTCGCGGCCATGGTGCTTCTCGCCTTTACCTTCAGCCTTCCGGCGATCCTCCTGATCCTCGGCGCCATGTCGGCTGCGTGGTTCCCCGGCTTCTCGCTGCTGGATTCCTACACCTCGCGCCTTGCCCGGGCCGGACGGGCGGAATATGGCCGTGCGCGGCAGTGGGGCTCAGCGAGCTTCCTCGCGGCCAATCTCGCCGGGGGCGTGATTGTCGGGGCGCTGGGCGCGGATTCGGTCGTCCTGCTCATGGTCGCCGGCCATATGTCCTATGTGCTCGCGACCTTCGCCTTGCCGGAACTGCCGCGGGCCGAGCCCATGCCGTCGCCCCTCACGGGCCGGCGGGCGCGGCTCGGCTTCCTCGCCGGCATCGTCGCGGCCGGGCTGGTGCAGGCGAGTCATGCGGTGCTCTACCTCTTCGCCACCGTCCACTGGCGGTCGGAGGGCATTTCGCTCACGGTCATCGGCGTCCTGTGGGCGGTGGGGGTCGCCGCCGAAATGGTGCTGTTCCGCTTCGGTCGGCCACTGCTGGGTCGCTTTGGCGCCTATGGAATGATCGCCATCGGCGGCGCGGCGGCTGTGGTGCGCTTCGCGGTGATGGCGAGCGATCCGCCCCTCGCCGTGTTGCTACCGCTGCAGATGTTGCACGCCCTGACCTTCGCGGGGACCTATCTCGCCATGGTCGATCTTGTGACCCGCGGTGTGAGCGAGCATCGCTCCGGCACGGGGCAGACCACCGCCGCCTGGACCTCGAGCCTCATGTCGTCCGCTGCGAACGTGGCCGCCGGGCCGCTCTGGGCCGCGTTCGGACCCATGGCCTTTCTGGCCGGCTGCGCGCTGGGTCTGGCGGGGGCGGGCGTGGCCCTCGCCGCCGCGCGGCTTCAGCCCCAGAGCAGGGGCTCGGGCGGGGAGACGACAGCGCCCTCGTAGTGAAGCCCGGGGATGCGGTCGCGGGCGAGCAGCAGTGGCCCGTCGAGGTCCACCCACTTCGCTCCCTGGGCGACCAGAAGGGCAGGGGCCATGGCCAGCGATGATGCCAGCATGCACCCCACCATGACCGTGAAGCCGAGCCCGTGCGCCGCCTCCGCCAATGCCAGCGCCTCGGTGAGGCCGCCCGCCTTGTCGAGCTTCACGTTGATGGCGTCGTAGCGCGTGCGCAGATCCGCGAGCCCGGCTCGGTCGTGGACGCTCTCGTCGGCGCAGACCGGCACCGGCCGGTCGATCCGGGCGAGGCGGCGGTCGTCGTCGGCCGGCAGGGGCTGCTCGATGAGTTCGACGCCGACGGCAGCGCAGGCATCGAACAAGGTGGGCAAATCGGCGGCCTTCCAGCCTTCGTTGGCATCGACGATGAGCCGCTTGTCCGGCGCCGCCTCCCGCACGGCGGCGAGGCGCTCGCGGTCGCCGGGGGCGCCGAGCTTCAGCTTGAGCAACGGGCGGTCCGTGGCGGCGGCCGCCGCGCGGGCCATGGCCTCGGGTGTATCGAGGCTCAGGGTATAGGCCGTGACCACCGGCCGCAGGGGCGGCAGACCGGCCAGTTCAGCGCAGCCGAGGCCGGAGGATTTCGCCTCCAGATCCCACAGGGCGCAGTCGACGGCATTGCGGGCGGCACCGGCGGGCAGGCGGTGCTGCAGCATTTCCCGGCTGAGGCCGGCGGCAAGGTCCGCCTTGAGCTGCTCGATGGCAGCGACCACGCCTTCCACGGTTTCGCCGTAGCGGGCATAGGGCACGCACTCACCGCGACCGGTGATGCCGCCTGCGGTGAGGCGCGCCTCCACCACCACGGCCTCCGTCTTGGAGCCACGGGCAATGGTGAAGGTGCCGGCGATGGGAAAGCGCTCGACGCTGAGAGACAGTTCGGCCATGGGTTAAGCTTAATAGCCGATTCCGCGCCGCCCATCGCGGGGCAGGTGACGATGGTGGCGAGGTGTGTCCTGGCTGATCTCGACGCCGCCTCTACTCATCTGTATGGCTAGATTGCGTTCTTGCCTTGCGGGGCGGGAGCGCGTTCGGCAGGAGCCTGGGCTGCTGCCGAAGAAGAGCGGGGCGACGGTTTGACCGCGGCAGGTGTCGTGGTAGGGCTGCGGACGGTAAGGTCCGAAGTCTGTTCTGGGGTTGAGACCATCCGGCGTATCGCGCCGGTCGCCTTTGGAGACGCCGCGTTGCCGCACGCCTCGTTGATTTCCGTGCACAGCCAGGACGACCGCCTGACCGTGGCCGGCCGCGGTGCGTGGACGTCTGAATATGCCGACGAGTTGGAACAGGCGGTCAACGATACCGCCCATTCCTATGCCAAGCCCAAGGACGTCGAGATCGATCTCGCCTCTGTCGAGCGCATGGATACCTTCGGCGCCCTGCTGCTGGAGCGGCTGCGCCGCTCGTGGGTGGGCGCAGGCATCGAGCCCAAGGTCGTCGGGCTGGCACCGCGCTACAGGGTGCTCCTGGACGAACTCGCCCGCATGGGGCACGAGCCGGTGCCGCCCAAGCGCCGGCACGAAGGCATTCTGGAGCGCTTCGGCCACGAGGTCGTCAACGCCGCCAAGGACGCGCTTTCGCTGCTGAACTTCGTCGGTGCCACTGTGGCCGCCTTGCTGCGGGTGGTGGCGCGCCCGCGCAGCTTCCGCTTCACCTCCATGGTGAACCAGGTCGACCGGGTGGGCTTCCGCGCCGTGCCCATCATCCTGCTCATCACCTTCCTGATCGGCTGCATCCTGGCGCAGCAGGGCATCTTCAATTTCCGCCGCTTCGGCGCCGACATCTATGTCGTGGACATGGTCGGCGTGCTGGTGCTGCGCGAACTGGGCGTGCTCATCGTCTCCATCATGATCGCCGGCCGCTCGGGCAGCGCCTACACGGCGGAACTCGGCTCCATGCGCATGCGCGAGGAGATCGACGCGTTGCGCGTGATGGGATTCGATCCCATCGAGGTGCTGGTGGTGCCGCGCATCCTGGCCCTCGTCATTGCCCTGCCGCTGCTCACTTTCATCGGCTCCATGTCCGCCATTTTCGGCGCCGGACTGGTGTCCTGGGGCTATGGCGGCATCACGCCCGACGTGTTCCTCGATCGGCTGAAGCTCGCCATCGATCTCGATCAGTTCAAGGTCGGTATGTACAAGGCGCCCTTCATGGCCGCGACCATCGGCCTTGTCGCCTGCATGGAAGGCCTGAGGGTGGGCGGCAGCGCCGAATCCCTCGGCGAGCACACCACCGCCTCGGTGGTGAAGGCCATCTTCCTTGTGATCGTCATGGACGGTGTGTTCGCCATGTTCTTCGCCGCGATCGACATGTGAGCGGCCATGGACGCGCAGACCTCCCCCTCCACACTCCAGACCAGCGGCCGGGAAGCCATCATCCGGGTCCACGACATCGTCGTGGGATTCGGCGACCGGGTGGTGCTGAACCACCTCAATCTCGACGTCTACCGCGGCGAAATTCTCGGTTTCGTCGGCACGTCGGGCGGCGGCAAGTCGGTGCTGACGCGCACCATCCTCGGCCTCGTACCGAAGACCTCGGGCACGGTGGAGGTGTTCGGGCAGAATCTCGACGACCTCTCCGAGCGCGAGCGCTCGGCGCTGGAGCGGCGCTGGGGCGTGCTCTTCCAGCAGGGCGCGCTGTTCTCCTCGCTCACGGTGAAGCAGAACATCCAGTTCCCGCTTCGGGAAAATCTCAAGCTATCCCAACGGCTTCTGGACGAGATTGCCTTCACCAAGATCGAGATGGTCGGCCTGAAATGCGATGTGGCCGAAAAGTTACCCTCCGAGCTTTCCGGCGGCATGATAAAACGCGCGGCACTTGCCCGTTCGCTGGCGCTCGACCCTGAAATCCTCTTTCTCGACGAGCCCACATCGGGCCTTGATCCGATCGGCGCGGGCGACTTCGACGAGCTGATCCGGACGCTGCAACAGACTTTGGGGCTTACGGTTTTCATGGTAACGCACGATCTCGACAGCCTGCACACGGTGTGCGACCGGATCGCGGCGCTCGCTGACGGTAAGGTGATCGCGGCGGGGACGATCGAGGACATGATGGCGGAACAGCACCCTTGGCTGCGGGCCTATTTCCACGGCACGCGGGCACGGGCTGTTCAGAGCGCGCGCCGTTAGGCGCGATCGAGGCAATTGCGCGCCTTTGGGTGCGCCAGGAAAAGGAGCGGGCCGGTAAAGCGGGGCAGGCTGCAACGGAACCGGGATGAGGCATGGAAACACGGGCCAACTACACCATCATCGGAGCCTTCACGCTCGCCGTCATCGCGGCCGCGTTCGGCTTCGTGTACTGGTTCGCCGGACCGCACGATTCCACGGCCCGCAAGGTCTATGAGATCGTCTTCGACGGCTCGGTGGCCGGCCTGCGCCAGGGCAACTCGGTGCTGTTCAACGGCATCCCGGTCGGCCAGGTGACGAGCCTCGGCCTCGTGCCGGGGCAGCCGGGGCAGGTTCTGGTCCAGATCGGCATCGACAACAAGGTGCCGGTTCTCTCCGATGCGCGAGCGGGCCTGGAATCCCAAGGGCTCACCGGCATCATCGCGGTGTCGATCCGCGGCGGAAAACCGGGCGCCCCCCCGCTGCCTCCGGGCCCGAACGGTTATCCCCGCATCGCGTCCGATGGCGGGGCCGGCATGTCGGGCCTGATCAATACCGCGCAGGGAGCCGCGAAGAAGATCGAGGTTCTTCTCGACGCGATCAATCCTGACGAGATCAAGAACATCATCCACAACATCGACACCTTCGCCCAGGCGGTCGCCTCCAAGTCGGACGATGTGACGAGCGTGATCGAGCAGTCGAACGCGCTGGTGAAGCAGCTTAACGGTGTGGCGGAGCGGGTGGACAAGGTGGTTTCCAGTCTCCAGGCTGCCACTGAGGACAAGAACGGCCTGCTCAACCAGGCCACCGAGGCCGCCACGTCCGTGCGCAAGCTGGCGGACAATCTCGATCAGCGGACGGCGCTCCTCACCACCGAGATCAGCCGCTTCACCGGGCCCGGCCTGAAGCAGTTCGAGGCGCTGGCCACCGACGGACGCCGCACCCTCGGCGAGATCGACCGCGTGCTGCGGGGCATCGAGCGCAACCCTCAGCAATTCATCCTGGGCGGCGGCAACTCCATTCCGAAATACGGGCGATGAGCCGATCATGAGCGACGTTCCCGTCTCCCGTACCGCTGTGCTCACCCAGGCCGCTTCCTTGGCGCGCCGCCTGCTTGCCGCGTCCCTGTTTGTCGGTGCCGCGCTCTCTCTCGCCGCCTGTGGTTCGACCCCGACTCCCACCTACAATCTCTCGGCGCCCGGCGGCTTTACGGCCGGCGGTAGCGGCAACGGGCAGCTGGTGGTGGTGGCGCCGACGGCGCTTGCCGTGCTCAACACCGACAAGATCATGGTGGAGCCCGGAGCGGGGCAGGTCGCCTACCTCGCCGATGCCCAGTGGAGCGACAATCTCCCGGCGCTGCTGCACGCCCGCACCATCCAGGCGTTCGAGAATGCCAGCAAGCTGCGCCGTGTTGCCCGTCCCGGCGACGGCGTGAATGCCGATTACACGCTGGTGACGGACATCCGCACCTTCGCGCTGCGCATTACCGATCAGGGGCCGGTGGCTGTGGTGGAGATTTCCGCCAAGCTCATCGGAACGCAGAGCGGCCGCATTCTGGCGGCGCAGGTGTTCCGCGCCGCCGTGCCGGCCGCCTCATCCGCCGGCCCCGCCGCCACCGCCGCCCTCGATCAGGCGCAGGAGCAGGTGCTGGTGCAGATGGTGCGCTGGGCTTCGACCAAGTTCTGAACCGAAGGCGTCGGAACCGGTCGCCAGTTCAGACGAGCCGGTCGGCCAGCAGGAACTGAAGCGCCCGATCGAGCCGGATGTGCGGGATCGGTCCATCCCCGATCCCTGCGGGCGGGCGGAAACGCAGGAAGCGGAAATCCACGTCGTCCTGCCCGTCGCCTGCCATGGATGAGGCGAGACCCCGGAAACCTGCACCGGACGGATCGAACAGGGCATCCGGATCGGCCGGCAGCTCGCCCGGAAACACTGCCACCTCCTCCTCGCCATCGAACACGTGGCCGCCGGCGTCCTGACCCGCCTCGGGCGTGCCGACGATGGCGTCCAGCTCGTGACCACCCCGCCGCACGCGGGCCTCGCGGGTGGCGCGGATGGCGGCGAGCGCCACCACATCGAGAGTCGCGCCACGGTCCTGCGCCCGCTCGCGCGCCCGCTCCACGAGACGGCCCAACACGGCCTCCAGCCGGTCATGGCTCGCCCGATGCAGGTGGTCCGCCTTGGTGGCGGCGAACAGCACCTTTTCGATGCGGGGGCGGAAGAGGGTGCTCACCAGACTGTTCCGCCCGGTGCGGAAGGCGGCGAGGATTCCGTCCAGCGCCCGCTCCAGGTCGGCGAGGGCGGCGGGCCCGGCATTCAGCGCCGAGAGCGTATCCACCAGCACGATCTGCCGGTCGAGCCGGGCGAAGTGATTGCGGAAGAACGGCCGCACCACGGCGTGCTTGTAGGCCTCGAAACGCCGCTCCATCATCCCGCCCAGCGTGTCGGCGCGAGAGGGTGCGTCCTCCACCTCCAGCGGGGCGAAGGTGAGGGCAGGCGATCCCTTGAGGTCGCCGGGCATGAGGAAGCGGCCGGGCGGCAGCAGGCTCATGGCCAGCCGCTCGCTGCGACAGGCGGCGAGATATGTGGTGAACCGCGCCGCCACCTCCCGCGCCCGCGCCTCGTCGGCTGGCCCGCTTGCGGGGGCATCGGCGACTGCCGCAAGGAAGGGCGCCGCCACCTCCGCCCGCGCCTGCGCCCGCGCGAGGGCGAGGCTCTGCCGGGCAAAGTCGGCGTAGGACATGTTCAACAGCGGCAGATCCAGCAGCCACTCGCCGGGATAGTCCACGATGTCGAGGGTCAGCGTCTTGAGACTGCCGCGCCGGGTGGCATAGCGGATGGCGAGGCGCAGCTCGCTGACGCGGGTGGTGGAGGACGGCCAGCGCCGCTCCGCCCCCAGCATCTCCAGATGGTCCTCATAGGCAAAGCGCGGCACCGCGTCGTCCGGCTGGGGCTGAAGCTCCGCCCGGGCGATGCGGCCGGACTGGTACGGCTCGAAGACGGGCATCCGCGCGCCCTTGGTGAGGGCGTGGATGAGGGCCGTGGTGAAGATGGTCTTTCCCGCCCGCGACAGGCCGGTCACGCCGAGGCGCAGGGTGGGATGGGCGATGCCCTCCACCCGATCCGCCAGGGCCTGAAGCGCGATGCGCGCATCGTCCACAGCGTCCGTGAAGAACGCCATCGTCAGTCGTTTCCGCCGAGATCGCGGGGGGTGACGAAACGGTCGAGGCGGCCGATGCCGGGCGCTGTCGCGCTCCACTCGTCCACGGGAAGGTCGATGACGGCGAGGCCGCCGGTCGGGAATTTCTCTGCCATGCTGGCAAGATGGGGCGCCGGACCCGAAGCCACAAGCAGCTCGGCCAGGTCTTCGAGGCCGGGATTGTGGCCCACCAGCATGACACTGTGGGCGTCCTTGGGCTGTTCGCGCAGCACAGTCATGAGGCGGGCGGCGGAGGCGTCGTAGACGCGGGGCTCGCTCGCCACCACTTTCGGCGGCGGCAGGCGGGCGGCCACAAGATCCCACGTCTCACGCGTCCGACGGGCGGGCGACACCAGGATTCGATCAGCCAGCAGGTGTTCCTGCGCGATATAGGCACCGATGCGGGGCGCCGCGTTCCGGCCACGGGCTGCAAGGGGCCGTTCCGGGTCGGCGATGCCGTCCGGCCAGTCCGACTTCGCGTGGCGCAGCAATATGAGACGGCGCATGGTTACTAACCGATCAACGAATTGCGGCTCCTTATGACGCACGCGGCCTGTGCAGCGCAATGACCGCTGCCGCGCCGCAGCGTCACGCCCCCCGGCGCAATAGCCGGCCAAACGCCATTAGAGCGCCGCAAATAAACGCTTTCTCAAGCTGGCGGCGTCAGCATTGCCCATCTCTTATTGGACCAATTCATGAGTCAGACGTCTGCGCCCCGGCCCCCCGCGCACGATGCGATGGTGCCCGAGCGTTCCGCCGCGGGCCCCAAGCGGATCATCGACTGCGATGTCTGCGTGGTTGGCGGCGATGTTGCCGGCCTCGTTCTGGCGGCGGACCTCGCCCGGCGCGGGCGCGACGTGGTGTTGCTGGCCATGGTCGGCCCTTCGGCGGCCGTGCCCTCCTGGCCGCTCGACGGCGTCGTGGCGCCCGGCTTTCCGCTCTCGACCCTCGAGCTTTCCAGCCGGGTCGGCCGCGACGATGCGCAGGAACTGCTCATTCTCTCCGCTCAGGCGGCGGAGGCGGGGCTGGCCCTCGCCGAGCGACTCGGCGTCGAGATCGGCCCGCGCGGGCGGCTCACCGTGGCGCGAGCCCACGCGGCCGAAGACCTCTATCGAGAGCACGAGCTGCGCCAGGAACTGGCGCCCGATACCACCGTCTTTGTCGGCGCGGACGATCTGGCGGCGCTGCTTGGCACGGAAACCTTTGCCGCCGGCCTCGGCGTCGTGCCGGCCGAACGCGTGCGCACCGCTTCCCTCGTCGCGGCGCTGGAAGATGCGGCCCGGGCGGCGGGCGTGCGTTTCGTCAATGTGGAGGGCGCGCTTTCGGTCGATCTGAAGGGCGTCCGCAAGTATCTCGATATGGCGAACCAGCGGGTCCGCGCCTTCCAGGTCGCCGTGTGCGGACCGGCGGCGTTTGCCCGCCTCGGCTCGGGCGTCGCCCGGTTGCCACGGGCGCCGTGGGTTTCGGGCGGCTTCCGGCTGCCGGGCAGCAACGTGCCTTATGCCGGCGTCGTCGAGGAGTTTGGCCTCACCGGGCTCGCATATCATTTGGACGGCGACCGGCTGGCGCTCGCCGCCCAGTCGGCCCTGCCGGTGATGACGCGCGTCGGTGCGGCGCGCGTGCTCCGCCGCCACGCGGCCGAGGTCTATCCGGTCGGCAGCGGGCTGGTGGAGGGCGCGCGGGCGCGGAGCCTGCCCGATCCGGGCGGCATGCCGATGCTGTATGAGGGCGAGCGCGGCGTCTGGTACGCGCTTGCGCCCGGTGCCGGATCGCTGGGGCTCGATTTCCTCGCTGCGCGCATGATCGTGGGTGCGATCGCCGAGCGGGACGACAGGATCGCCTTGCTCCAGCCCTTCGCCACGGGTGGCCTTTCGGGATGGACCGGACGGGTGGCGCGCTTTGCGGCCTTCTGGCATGTGCGCCTCGCCGCGCGCCTGCATATGGAGAAGGGCACGCCAGCCCTCGCGCCGGCGCAGGAGCCGGACCTTCCGGCACCGTCGACGGCCGGCGCGCTGGCCCGGCGGAGCGTCGCTTCGGCGGCGTCGGCCTCCCGCCATGCGGCGCGGGCCGCGCTCCATGCAGCATCAGGCTGGGCGTCGGGCCTTGCCATCCGCGCTGCATCCGAAAACGGCCGCCGGCGCAGGCGGCTGCCGGTCGAGCCGCACGGCGAGCTGGAAGACGAGGCGCCGCCTCAGCGGCGGTAGAAGCTCTGCGGTCGCGCGCCTTCCCGGAAATAGCCGAAGAAGGCAGCGACGCCCGCCGCCTGCGCGAGAAGCCCCGGCATCAGCGCCGCGAACGCGCCGAGATCGGCGCCATCCGGGGCGATGGCGTCGCGAATGGCGAACTGGCTGTAGCCGGTCGTTGCCAGCCAGAGCACCAGCACCCACGGCAGCACGAGAACGGCGATGCGCGCGCGGGCCACGGTGAGCACCACCATGGCCACTGCCCAGCAGAACAAGACCACCTGCGGCATCAGCCCCAGCCGCAGCACCTGCTGCGCCACGCCCGCACCCGCAAAGGAATCGAACAATGCGGAGCGCGCACCTGTGACGCCCAGTGCAGAGATCAGCGTGAACAGCCCGGCCAGCGGCAATGCGGCGATGCCGCAGGCGCACCAGAACAGGAAGGCCAGTGCCCCGCCGAGGCGCGGCGCGCCTTCAGGCTTGCCGGAGGTGGGGCTGCGGAGGGGAACTTGGGGCGTGGAAGGAGCGGTCATGGGGATCCTCGGAACCCCGGGCTTATAGCCGATCCCGCGCGCCGTGCATCCGGCTAACGCCGGCGGGAACTGGGACGAACGGCGTCAGCGTCCGAAATGGTCATGCCAGCTCTTCTGGCAATCCGGGAACGGCAGGCGCCGGGCTTCGTACACCGCGCGTGCCACCGCGCGCGCCAACACGATGGAGGCGAGGGCGCCGAGCCGGGCAAGGTCCGGCAGCGGCGCCGCCAGATGCTTACGGCCGGTGGCCATGGCGAACACCACGTCGCCATCGAGCGGCGTGTGGACGGGAAACAGCGAGAGTGCGAGGCCGTTCTGCGCCATGATGGCAAGCCGCCGCGCCTGTACCGTGGTCAGCACCGCATCCGTCGCCACGACGGCGATGGTGGTGGCGAAGCGCGAGACGCCGCCCTTGAGCCGGGGATCGCTCGCCTCATCCGGAACATGCGTCGGCACGCCGAGCCCGCCCAACTCGCCGCCCCGTTCGTAGTGGCCAGCCCGGAAATGCGGGCCGTCGCCGAACAGCGGGCTTCCGGCGGCGTTGACCGCGACGATGGCGCCGACCACATGGCCGGTCCCGGTCATGGCCGAGGCCGAACCGAGCCCGCCCTTCACGGTCGCCGTCGTGCAGCCCGTGCCGGCGCCCACCGAGCCGAGGTGGAAATCCACGTCTGCTGCGTCCAGCGCATCGCGGCCGAGCTGGAGGTAGGGCGGATGACCCTCCCAGCCCTTGTCCCCGCCGTTGAGCAGGTCGAACAGGATGGCGCCGGGCACGATGGGCACGCGCGCGGTGCCCACCGCAAAGCCCCGCCCGCGCGCGGCGAGCCCCGCCATGACGCCGGAGGCCGCATCAAGTCCGAAGGCCGAGCCGCCGGAGAGGGTGATGGCATCGACGCGCTCCACCGTCGCCGCCGGGTCGAGCAGATCAGTCTCCCGCGTGCCCGGCCCGCCGCCGCGCACGTCCACCGCCGCCACCGCCGGTTCCTCCGCGAGGATGACGGTGGCACCCGTACCGATGTGCGGTTCGGTGGCGTTGCCGACCAGGAGGCCGGGCACGTCGGTGATGAGGTTGCGCATCTCGCTCTTCCCTGCCGGTTTCCCCGGCCCTGCAAGCAAGCCCCGAAAATGGAAAGACCGCGCCGGGGGCTTTGGCCCGGCGCGGTCCTTGTTGCGTCCAGCCTCGTCGACGAGACCCGATCCGTGCTGCCTCAGTCGAGGCGCCCGGAGGCGTGGGCGAGCATGGTGTAGACCTTGCCCGTGTCGGAGGTGAGGTAGGTGCGCGCCAGCGTGCTGCCGCGATCGTCGCCCGACACCTGATCGATGAGCCGCTCGAATTCGGCGACGTAGCGATCGACGGTCTCGCGGAAGCCGGCATCGGCGCGGTAGCGGCGCTTCAGGGCGTCGAAGGTCTGCTGGCCCTGCAGGGTGTAGAGCCGGCGGGAGAAGACATGGCTCTCGCCGTTATTGTGGCGGTCCCACATCTCCACGGCTGCCTGATGATCCACCATCCGGGCGATGTCGGCGGAGAGGTCGTCGAGGCTCTCCGGGGCCGCAACGGGGGCGGGGGCCGCCGGGCGGGAGCGCGGAGTGTCTTCATTGAGCTCGCCGGAGGCGCGGGCGAGAAGCTCGGTCAGCCAGCTGTCGCGTTCCTCACCGTTGGTCTCGGTGCGGGCGGCGGGCCGGGAAGCGGGACGCTCGGCCGGTTCAGCGCGGCGGTTGGCCGGGGCGCGGCGCAGCTCCGACTGGGGCAGGCTTCCGCCTTCGCTGCGGGCCGGCTCGGAGCGGCCGGTCTCGCTGCGGCTGATATCGGCGCGGGTCAACTCCTGCCGGCCGATATCTTGCCGGCCGGTATCCTGGCGGCTCGCCTCGGCGCGGGCCGGCTCGGAGCGCTGGAGTTCCGTGCGGGGGGTCTCGGCGCGGGGCTCGCGTTCGGGGCGGCTGCGCAGGGCGGAGGGGGCCTCACGCGATGCCTCGCGGGAGGCGCGGGCCGTCTCCTGCTGCGCAGCGCGGGCGGACGCTTCCACCACGTCGAGGGCCTGCCCCTGCCGGGCGACGATCTCGTTGAGCTCGGCCAGGGCCTTGATCTGCTCGGCGACCGCGCGGCGCATGGTGGCGGCGCTCGCCTCGGTCTCGGCGGGCAGTTCGAGGATGCCGCGCTTCATCTCCTCGCGGGCGAGGGTGATGGCCTGTTGCACATCCTCTGCCACCCGCTTGAGATCGGTGGCGACGGCGGTGAAGCGGTTGCCCGTCTCGCCGAAGAGGGTGTGCACGTCGTTGAGCGCCACCTCGTAGGTCTCGCGCAGGGCCGCAGCGGAACGCTCGCGCTCGGCGTCGGCAGCCGTGCGGACCAGCGCGAGCTGCTGCGCGACCGCCTCCGTGGAGCCGGATGTCGCCGCCGCGATGACGCTGGCGATCTCGCTGGCCTGCTTCTGGGAGGCCGAATAGGTCTCGTCGAGCATGGTGTGGAAGGCGGCAAGGCGGCTCTCCACGTCTCCGACCCGCTGGGCGAGGGAGCGGGCGAGCTGCTCCATCGCTTCGCGACGCGCAGCGAGGGTGCTGTCCACCTGGTCGTGGGTGGAGGCGAGCGTCTGGGTCGCCTCGTCCATGAGACGGCGGTTCTGTTCGAGCCGCTCGGACAGGGAGGACATCTGGGCCAGCGCAGTGGTCGAGACTTCCTTGAGCGAGCCGATCTGGGACTGGAAGCGCTCGGCAGTGGCGTCGGCGCTCAGGGCGATGCCGGAGACGGCGCCGCCGAAGCTCTCCACCTGGCGGGCGAAGGTGCCCGCGAATGCGTCGAGGTGGGACACTGCCTGGGTGAGGGCGCCCTGGAAGGTGGAGTTGGCGTCGTCGAGGCGCTCAATGATGACGCCCACGTCTGTGCGCAGGGCGCCGTTGGTGGCGGTGATCTCCGACACGGCGCGCTGGCTGGTGCGCTCCAGCGCGGAGAGGAAGGTGCCGTTCTTGTCGTCGATGAGATGGGCGATCTCGGTCAGGCGGGTGCCGAGGCTGTCCGCCACCTTCTCCGAATGCTCGGTGAGGGTGCGGCTGACGTTGCTCGACAGCGTGGTGAGCGAGCGCTCCACTTCGCTCGCCTCGGCACGCAGCGAGCCGGAGACGGTCTCGATGCGGCCGACAAGGGCGTCGGCGATGGCGGTGCCCCGCACTTCCAGCGACGTGGCGACGCCGTCGAGGCGGCCGAGCACCAGCTCCTCGATGCGATGGACGCGGCCGTCGAGCACGGAGGCGATCTCCTGCGCCCGGACGCCGATGTTGCGGTTCACCGCATCGGCACGGTCGGTGAGCACCTCGCCCAGCGCCTTGGAGCGGGTGGCGAAGAAGTTCTCCAGCGTCTCCACCGACTTGTCGAGGGACTCGGTGGCGTTCTTCGTGCCTTCGGCGATGGTGCGCGCGAAGTTGACCGTGCGGGTCGCGAGCGTCTCGGTCAGGCTCTGGGCGCGCTGGTCCAGCGTCTGCTCGATACGCGAGAAGCGCTGGTCCATGATGGTCGCCACCGTGTCCGTGGTGGCGGACAGGCGCTCGTCCAGCGTGGAGGTGGCGAGGCGCAGGTTCTCGTTCACCAGCGCCACCCGGTGGGTGATCTGGTCCACCAGCTCGGGGGCGTGCACCTTCACCGTGGTGTCGAAGTTCTTCACGCCGTCCTGCATGGCGCGGGCAAGGTGGGCGGCATCATGCTGCATGCGGTCGGCGAGCTCGGCGCCGCGCACGGTGATGGTCTCCTCCATCGCCTTGAGGCGGGCGGTGAGCATTTCCTTGATGGCGTCGCTCTTGGTGCCGATGGTCGCCACCAGGATGTCGGCGGTCTCGCGGAACTGTTCCGTCACCTTGGAGCCGCGGGCGCCGATGGCCTGCGTGACCTCGGTGGCGACACGCGACAGGCGCTCGGTCATGTCCTCGCCGGCACCGTTGAGGGACGCGGTGACCTCGTTGCCCTTGTCCACGAGCGCCGTGACCACCTGGTTGCTGGAGCGGTCGAGCGAGGAGGTGATGCGCTCGCCAGTCTCGGACAGGCGCTGCTGTAGATCCTCGCCGCGCACGGCGACGGCCTCGTAGATGCGGTTGCCGGTGGCTTCGATGCGGTCGGCGAGATCGGTGCCGCGCACGGCCAGCGTCTCGGCGACGCGTTCGCCGGTCTCCTCAAGCTTGCGGACGAGTTCGCCGCCGCGGGTGGAGAATTCCACCACCGCACTCTCGCTGGTGGCGCGGAAGGCGGAGTTCACCTCGGCCACGCGCACGTCGATGTCGTCGGCGAAGCGGCCGACGTTTTCGGCCAGCGTGTCCGTGATGCCCTGCTTGAGGCGGTCGATATTGTTGTTCACCTCGTCGCCCCAGCGCTCGACCAGCTGCGACACGTCGGTGGTGGTGGCGAGCAGGTTGGAGGCGAGGTCGTCGGTGCGCGACCGCAGGGTCTCCACCAGCAGGTCGCCGGATTCGGACAGATCCTGCCGGATGTCGGAGCCGGTGAGCTGGAGGCGGTCGATCAGCTCGCCGCCCTTGGCGGTGAGGCTGTCGATCATGCTGTCGCCGACGCGGGCGAGGGCGGCGGTGATGTGCTCGCCCTTCTGGCCGAGGATCTCGGTGACCTGCTCGCTCGCTTCCATCATGGTGGTGTGGATGCGCGAGGCGACGTCCTTCACCTCGCTGGAGAGCACGGTTTCGGCGGCGATGATGCCCTCGCGCAGGCGCTCGGTCTCGATCTGGATGTTGTGGCGTTCGGCCTGCAGGTCGTCGATCAGCGTGCGGATGCGCGTCTCGTTCTCCTCATAGGCGCGCTCCAGAGTGGCGACCTCGGCGCGCACCATGGATTCCAGCTCGCCGGCACGGGCGACGGCGCGGTCCATGCCGTCGCCCATGGCGGCGACCTCGCGGCGCACCGCCTGACCGACGGTGACAACGCTCTCCGTGGCAATGGATTCCGGCTGGGCGAGGCGCAGGGCGACCTCGGTCATGGAGCGGGCGATGCCCTGCAATTCCAGGGACCGGCGCACGATGCTGGCCATGCCGAAGAAGGCGAGCGGGGGAATGAGGATGCCGGCGAAGATGCCGAGCAGGGCCGGGGAGTCGCCGAGCGACTGGAGCCCGTTCGAGCTTGCCATCAGGCTATGATGGACGGTGTAGGCGAAGATGATGCCGATGACGATCCACACGAGCGAGGCGCCCGTCGCCCAGTAGAAGGGCACGACCGGCGCCTTCTTCTGCAACTGGCCGAGAAGCTGGCCGATGGGCTGGCGGTCGTCGTTGGCGGCGCGGCGCTCGGCTTCGCTGCGGGGGCGGGGCGCACCCTCGCGGCGGCCGCCGTCGACGCGAACTTCGCCACCCTCGGGGGGGCGCGGCCGGCGGTTGATGGGGCGGCCTTCACGCTGCGGTCCGGGACCGGAGAGAACACGCTCGGGTGCGGGCGGTCGATCCAGCGGGGTTCCGCGATCGGGCGGCAGGGGCGCCTCGCCCCCCTTGGCCGCAGCCGCATTGGCCTCGGCATTGTCGAGCTCGAGCGTCAGAGCCTCCTGGATGGCCGACAGAGCCGCCTCGGTCGGGTCCTGGATCTTCTTCGGGTTCTTCATCTCGCTGTCGCCTCTGCCCGCTTTCGGTGCCCCGGCGTGATGCCGCCCAAGGCTCCGATACCCGTACACGCCCCCGTCATCCGGCCATGCCGGACGAAGATGGTTTACCGTTTCTTATCCTAGACAGGCCGCGGCTCCGTTTGAACCGCCCCGGCCGCATTAATGAAGATATCGTTAATATCGAGCGGCTTGGCTTGGGCTTGGCCATTCGGTTTGCGCGGGCGGGACCCGCGACAATCGGCGCCCGCGCTGGTGCGGCGCGAGGCAAGCCGCTATAGCCAGTGGCCGGAAAGCGGCCCCGCCGCGGCCATCAGGCCGGGGCGCGCGAGCCGTCCGATCAAGCCACCGCCGCCTGCGCGGCGGAAGCCGGGAAGCGACAATCTATGGTTGCCATTACCTTTATCGAACACACGGGCGCGGTCCACAAGGTTGATGGACCGGAAGGTGCTACCGCCATGGAGACGGCGGTGCGCAATGGCGTTCCCGGCATCGTCGCGGAATGCGGCGGCGCTTGTGCCTGCGCCACCTGCCACGTCTATGTGGACGAAGCCTGGATGGACAAGGTCGGCCAGCCCTCCGAGATGGAGGAGGGGATGCTCGATTTTGCAACCGACCTTCGCCCCACCTCCCGCCTCTCCTGCCAGATCAAGCTGACGGCGGCGCTGGACGGGCTGGTGCTGCACACGCCCGAGACGCAAGGCTGAAATCCGGGAGGCTAGGGGAGCGAGACTCCCCTCAGTCCACCTTCTCGCCGGGATAGACGCCGAACAGCTGGTTCTGCTGCACATAGCCGTCGAAGCCGTCGCCGGTGATGCGGCAGAACTTGCCGTCGCAGGTCTTGACCACCCCGAGCACGCTCGGCTCGAGCTTGGCCACGACCTTGGCATCGGCATCGGCCGAGCCGCGCAGGGGGACGGTCTCGCCCTTCAGCCAGGGGGCGACGAGGGCGGTCCGCCGCAGCGACAGCATGGAGTGGTACACCCATCCCTCCGCGCCGTCGGCATCGCGGATGCGGCGCCACGTCTCATACTCGGCGGTCACCTCCACCGGCAGGCCGGCGCGGTTGAACACCCAGGCCACATCCTGATCCCGGTTCGGTCCGTTGCGGACGTTCACCTTGTCGGCCTTGAGCGAGACGAAGCGGGGAACCGGCAGGCCGGAGGTGCCGGGCTCGGCGGCGACTGCGCCCGCAGCCGTTCCCACCATCATCGCCGCCGCAAGGGCCAGGGCTTTCACCGACCGGCTGTCGAGGCTTCGCTTCAGATGAGTTCGCTTTGCGGGCATGATGGGATCGTCCTTTCGCATCGCACCTAACAGACCGGAGGGGTGCGCCGACGTGGCGGGCACGTCAAGGCCCTGCGTCCCGGCGCGCCTTGTGTTTCCCCGGCTGTCTGATAGACGGGACCAGAACCGTTAAGAAATGGGGAATGGGGAGTAACGATGGTGCGTCGCAAGCCCCTCGTCGTTGTCACGCGCAAGCTGCCCGACTCGGTCGAGACGCGGATGCGCGAGCTTTTCGATGCCAGACTGAACATCGACGACGTGCCCATGGATCAGGCCGCGCTGGTGGAGGCGGTCAAGACCGCGGACGTGCTCGTGCCGACTCTGACCGACCGCATCGATACGTCGGTGCTCTCGCAGGCTGGGGAAAACCTGCGGCTGATCGCCTCTTTCTCCAACGGCGTCGACCACATCGACGTCGCCAGCGCGCTCAACCGGGGCATCACCGTCACCAACACGCCCGGCGTCCTCACCGAGGACACCGCGGACATGACCATGGCGCTGATCCTCTCCGTGCCGCGGCGCCTCGCCGAAGGCGCTCAGGCGATGATCGCGGACAAGGAAGAGTGGACCGGCTGGTCGCCCACCTGGATGCTCGGCCGGCGGATCTGGGGCAAGCGCCTCGGCATCATCGGCATGGGGCGCATCGGCCAGGCGGTGGCGCGGCGCGCCAAGGCATTTGGCCTGCAGATTCATTACCATAACCGTCGCCGCCTCAATTCCGGCATCGAGGAAATGCTCGACGCCACCTACTGGGACAGCCTCGACCAGATGCTGGCGCGCATGGACATCGTGTCCGTGAACTGCCCGCACACCCCCGCGACCTACCACCTGCTCTCCGCCCGTCGTCTTAAGCTGTTGAAGCCAGACGCTTATGTGGTGAACACGGCGCGCGGCGAGGTGATCGACGAGAACGCGTTGACCCGCCTGCTGGAAGCCGGCGAGATCGCCGGTGCGGGGCTCGACGTGTTCGAGCACGAGCCGGCGGTGAACCCCAAGCTGGTGCGCCTCGCCCGGCAGGGAAAAGTCGTGCTTCTCCCGCACCTTGGCTCCGCCACGCTGGAAGGCCGCGTGGACATGGGCGAGAAGGTCATCGTCAACATCAAGACCTTCATGGACGGCCACCGTCCGCCGGATCGCGTGCTGCCGGCGATGCTCTGAGGCGGAAACGCCTCAGCTCCGGCTGCGGCCGGAAAGACGGCTCACGAGACGCGCGAGCCGGCTGACAGGCCCCGATGTCGGTGACGTTCGGGGGCCATTCGGTACGGGTATCGGCGGGTTCGGGGCGCATTCAGTCCCGACCTTGGCCGACCCCTCGGACTGCACCTGCTCCAGAGCCGCGATCCGCGCCTCCAGCGCCGCACGGTCGCGCCGCCAGTCGTCGGCCAGAAGAGCGGCTGGTATCTGACTATGGGTGGGCGAGAAGGGGAAGGCGCCGCGGTCGCGCGCCTCTGTCACCGGCCAACGGTGGAACCATGACCCCAGATTGTCCACCTCGAATCGTGCCACCTCCAGCCCCGACCTCCCCAGTGCGTAGGTGCCCGAGAGTTGGTCCCGGCGGGAGTAACGCAGCACCTGCGCGAGCCAAAGGCGCATGGCGGCGATGACCTCCGGGTCGTGGTGGCGGCGCAGGATGATGGCGGACCAGAAGGGCACGGCTTCCAGCGCCGCCGGGTCTGTCATCACATAATGGTTGAGCTGCTCCAGCACCCGCCCGCCATCGTCGAGGCCCATGCGCAGGACCTCCATGAACTCGTCGCGGACACTGGGCCGGAAGCTGTGCCCCGGCATGGCCGCAGCCACCCCATCCGGGAGATAGCGCGCGATCACCTCTTCCGGCGGCACCGTCAGGATGACGCTGTTGTCGATGTAGAGCGAGACGTCGTAGCCCGGCAGCACGTCGTGCGGGGAAAGCTTGACGATGCGCTGGCTGCGCACCGGGTCGAGCGGGAAGGCCGGGGCGTAGGGCACCAGCTTCCACGAGGCGCTGGTGAGGGTCGGATCGTCGGTGAAGCAGAGGAAGTCGAGCCCTGAGGCGGCCGCCATGGGCTGCTCGTTCAGCGCCTCGTAGCCGCCGATCAGGCAGGTATAGACGCACGCGCGACCGAAACCCTCCGCCATGCCTCAGGCCGCCGCGTTGCGCTTGTGCGCGGAGAGGTCGGCGATGCGCGGGCCTTCGCCCGTCAGCGGATTTTCCGGGTCCCAGCCATAGCTCAGCGTCTCGAAGCGCATGGAGCGCGCGTCGATCATCAGCAGGCGCCCCACCAGAGGCTCACCGAAACCGACGATGGCGCGGAGCGCCTCCAGCGCGGCGAGCGATCCGGCGACCCCGGCCAGCGCCCCCAGCACCCCGGCCTCGGCGCAGGCAGGGACTGTTCCGGCCGGCGGGGGCTCGGGGAAGAGGCAGCGGTAGGTGGGATTGGGGGTGCCATCCGGCCCCGTCTCATGGGCGCGGATGGTGGTGATGGTGGCATCGAACGCGCCCAGTGCCGCCGTCACGAGCGGCTTCTTCGCCAGCACGCAGGCATCCGAAACCAGATAGCGGGTGGAGAAATTGTCCGAGCCGTCCACCACCAGATCGGCCTGGGCGATGAAGTCCAGCGCGTTGCCGGCATCGATCCGCACCGGATGCGTCACCAGCTCGACATGGGGGTTGAGGGCGGCCACTGCGTCGCGGGCGCTGTCGGTCTTCAGCCGGTCGATGTCCTGCGTGCGGTGGATCACCTGCCGCTGGAGATTGGACAGGGAGACGACATCGTCCTCCACCAGGATCAGCCGACCGACCCCGGCCGCCGCCAGATAGAGCAGCACCGGCGCGCCGAGGCCCCCGGCGCCGATCACCAGCACGGTCGCGGCCTTCAGCTTCTGCTGGCCCGGTCCGCCCACGTCGTGCAGCACGATGTGGCGGGCGTAGCGCTCGATCTCTTCGGGGGAGAAGGCCATCTCTAATCCTCGGGCGACGCCTCGGCTGATGCCTCAGCCGCCGGAGAGGCGCGCCATCATCGGCAGGAGCGTGTTGCTCACCGCCTCGGGGGTCAGCGGCCCCACGAACTTGTGGACGATGGTGCCGTCCTTGGACACCACGAAGGTCTCCGGCACACCGTAGACGCCCCATTCTATGGCCGCGCGCCCCTTGGGGTCGACCCCCACCGCCTTGTAGGGCAGGCCGAACTGGCCGAGGAAGCGGCGGGCATTGTCCGGCGCGTCCTTGTAGTTGATGCCCACGAGGCTGAAGCGCGGGTCCTTGCCGAGCTGCATCAGGATGGGATGCTCCTCGCGGCAGGGGCCGCACCAGGAGGCCCACACATTCACCAGCGCCGGCTTGCCGCCGAGCGCAGCAAGATCGATGCCGGGCAGCGGCGCGCCGTCCGGCCCCTTCAGGCCTTCCAGCGGCGGCAGGGAGACGACCGGCGCCTTCTTGCCCACCAGCGCGGACGGAATGCGCGAGGGATCGCCGCCGGTCTCCAGGCGCGAGAAGAACAGCCCGGCCAGGGCCAGGAACACCACCAGCGGCAGCGCCACCAGCCACAGGCGGCGGCGCGGGCGGGTGGGGGTGATGACGGGATCGCTCATTCCGCCTCTCCCGATCGATTGGCCCTGCGGCGGCCGACGCCGCGTGCTTCCAGCTCCGACAGGGTGCGCCGCTGGCTGCGATAGTCCAGCACCAGCCAGAGGGCGAGCAGCCCGAGGCCGAGGAGGGAGACGCCGTAGGATGCGGCGATGAAGACGGTATGGGTCATGCGCGGGGGCTCAGGCCATGGCTTCCGCGGCCGCGCGGGCCTCCAGCGCCTGCACGCGGCGGCGGAGGATTTCCGTGCGCATGCCGAGCATGTGCAAAGCGATGAACACCAGCGTGAAGCCGATGGCGCAGATGAGCAGCGGCCAGAGCAGGCTGGAATCGATGGTCGAGCCGCCCATGCGGAACACCGAGGCTGGCTGGTGGAGGGTGTTCCACCAATCCACGGAGAACTTCACGATGGGCACGTTGATGAAGCCCACCAGCGTGAGCACGGCGGCGGCGCGGCCGGCGCGGTTGGGGTCGTCGATGGCCGCGCGCAGCGCCATCAGGCCGAGATAGAGCAGCAGCAGCACCAGCATGGAGGTGAGGCGCGCATCCCACACCCAATAGGTGCCCCACATGGGCCGGCCCCACAGGGCGCCGGTGATGAGGCACAGAGCGGTGAAGGTGGCCCCCACGGGCCCGGCGGCCTTGTGCGCCACATCGGCCAAAGGATGCCGCCAGACCAGGATGCCGATGGAGGAGGCGGCCATCATGGAATAGCCGAACAGGCCCAGCCACGCGAAGGGCACGTGGATGTACATGATCCGCACCGTCTCGCCCTGCTGGTAGTCGGGCGGCGCCTGGAAGGCGAGGTAGAAGCCGATTGCGAGCGTCACCGCCGCCGCGGCGGCGATCCAGGGCAGGATGCGCGCGGACAGGCTGAGGAAGCGGACCGGATTGGCAAGGTCGAGGATCGCCATGAACGCGTTCTAGTGTGCGCGGGCGCCGGATGGAAGCGCAGACGGTGTTCAGGATTTCGTGTCGCAGGGGCGAGACTTCAGGCGAGCCGGACCTGACGGCGGATGAACCAGAGGGTGACGGCGGCGCCGGCAGCGGCCCAGCCGAGCAGGATCAGGAGGGAGGGCGCCAGCGTCGCCATGCCCTCGCCGCGCCAGAGCGCCCCTTGGAACGCCTCGATGCCCCAGGCGGTCGGGGTGAGAATCCCCGCATGCTGAAGCCATTCGGGCATGAGGAAGCGCGGCACCATGCTGCCGCCCACGGCCGAGAGCAGCAGGACCGCGAAGGTGGAGAGCGTCTGCGCCTGCTGGCGCGTGCGGGAGACCGCCGCGAGCGGCAAGGCGACGCCGGCGGCTGCGGCCGAGGCGGCGACGGCGACGGCCGCGAAGGTCCAGAAATTCACGAACACGTTCACGCCATAGACGATCTGCGCCACCGTGAAGAGCACAGCCGAGAGCGCGAGGCCCTGGAGAATCAGGAAGGCGAGCTTGCCGCCCACCAGCGCCAGCACGCCGCCGCGGCTCATGACGATGCGGTCGAACACGCCGGAGCGGCGTTCATCCACCAGGCTGCCCGCGCCCTGCACCGCCGAGAACAGCAGGAACAGCATGGCGATGGCCCCGGCGTAATAGCTCACGCCCGGCTCGGACCGCCGGCGGGTGAGCGGCTGGCGCTCCATCAGCTCGGCGCCGCCCCCCGCCACCAGTTCCGGTGCCCGGGCGATGGACTGCTCCAGCCGCGAGGTCTGTTCCGGGGAAAAGGCGCCCACCAGAACCTGGATCTGCGCCGCCACACGGCGGATGGCGAGGCCGGGCAGGTCGTCGGTGAACACCCGCTGGATGCGCGCCGAGAGGAGGGCGGCAGCGACATTGCGGGCGGGATCGGTGATGACGAGCAGCGGCGGCTTGTCGGTGGCGGCGGCCACGTCGCCCCGCACCACCAGCCCCACGTCGGCGCGGCCGTCCGCCACCCGGGCGCGGACCTCCTCGGGCGTGACGAGCACGAGATCGTTGTCGCCGGCGTGGCCGAGCGCGGTAAGGAAGGCGGTGGCCGATGGCGCGTCGGTGGCGCGCGCCGCCGCGATCTTGATGACCGAGGTTTCGCCCCCGGTGCCGGCGAACACCGCCGCGAACAGGATGAACAGCACCGGCGGCAGCACGAACGTCATCATCAGCGCACCGCGGTCGCGCATCAGGGTCAGCGCCATGGCCCGGACGATGGCGCCGATCATGGATGGCCGCTCCCGGTCACGTCGGCATAGAGGGCATCAAGGCCCGCCGCCTCGAAGGCGATGGTGCGGGGCACGAGGCCGGCCACCTTGAGCGCGGCGATGAGCCCGCCCGCGCCTTCCGGCGTATCGGAGACGACGCCGCTGAAGGAGGTACCGCCTTCATCGCCGCTGAGCCCGCGCAGCGCCAGCACCTGCCGCCCGCTCGGCGAGGGGGGCGTGGCGAAGGTGACGGCGGCGCGGCGCTGGTTGGGGAAGCGCGCGGCGATGAGGGCGGCGAGCCGCCCCTCCAGCGCGATCCGCCCCTCGGAGAGGATGGCGACGCGCTCGGCCACCTCTTCGGCGAAGGCGAAATCGTGGGTGATGACGAGAACGCCGAGCCCGTCCGCCGCCAGCCGCTGCACAAGCGCGGCAAGGTCGGCGCGGGCGGGGGCGTCGACGCCGACGGTCGGCTCGTCCAGCACCAGCAGGCGCGGATTGCCGACGAGGGCGGCCGCCACGTTGGCGCGGCGCTGCCAGCCGCCGGAGAGCCGGTCGATGCGTTCGTTGGCGCGCTCCTCGATACCGGTGCGCGCCATCACCCGCGCGACGCAGGCGGGAACCTCCGTGCGGCGGACGCCGGCGAGACGGGCGAAGACGGCGAGATTCTCGGCGATGGTGAGTGCGCGGTAGAGGGCGATGTCCTGGGGGGCGAGGCCGATGCGGGCGCGGGCCTCGCCCTCGGCGGCGGGGATGCCGCAGATGCGGATCACGCCCGTGCGCGGCGGGATGCGTCCGCAGATGGCGCGGACCAAGGTGCTCTTGCCGGCGCCGTTGGGGCCGACGAGGGCTGTGACCGTTCCTGCGCGCAGCACGAGGTCCACGCCAGCCAGCACAGTGCGCGCGCCATAGCCTGCGGTGAGGCCGAGAATGGCGAGGGGAGGTGCCGGGCTTTCGTCTTTCGGGTCGTCGTAATGGTGGGCGGCGGCGCTCACGGCGCCAGCGGCCCCATCAGTTCACCGAAGGCAGCGGTCATGAAGTCTCGCAGGGGCTGCTGGCCCTCCTTGTTGGGCCCCAGTTCTTTAGAGGCTGCGAGCGCCCCCGCCAAGTGCTCCGACAACAGCTTGCGCGCGCGCGGCGCGCCGAGGGAGGCGATGACCGTCGCCTTGTTGGCGTCCTTGCCCACATCCTTGCCCAGCGCCGCGGCCGAGCCCGCGTTGTCGAGGATGTCGTCGAGGATCTGGTAGGCGCTGCCCACATGGCCGGCGAGCGCCCGGAGGTGGCCGGCCTGCGCCTCGTCGGCAGCAGCGGCGCGGCCAGCGATCTCCACCGCGGCGGAGAACAGGACGCCGGTCTTGCGGCGGTTCACGTCCTCGGTGGCGGCGAGGGAGCGGCCGGGGCTGGGGCGCAAATCGTCATACTGGCCGCCGCACAGGCCAAGGGAGCCCACCGCCTTGGAGAGGATGCACACGGCGTCGAGCCGCACATGATCGCTCGTTCCCGCCGCCGCGCCGGCGACGCCGAGGGCGCGGGACAGAAGCGCCACCGCCGCCAGCACGGCGACATCCTCGCCGTATTGGACATGAGTGGTCGGCTGGGCCCGGCGCACCATGGCGTCGTCCATGCACGGCAGGTCGTCGATGATGAGGGACGACGCGTGGATCATCTCCAGCGCGCAGCCGAAATCCAGCACCGCATGCTCGGAGGCGTCGAGCTGCATGGCCGCCGCCATGGTGAGCAGCGGACGCAGCCGCTTGCCCGGCGCCAGCAGGATGTGCCGCATGGCGGCGTGCAGCACGGCCGGATGGGACGCGGCCGGCGGCACGAGAAGGCCGAGCCGGCGATCCACGACCGCGCGGAGGTAGGAGAGGTCCCGGGAGCGGGGCGGGAAGTCCGGCAAGGCGGTATCGAGCGCCGGCGTCGCGTCGATGTCCGGCGCCGCCACGGCGAGCGCGACACCGCCAGCGGCCGCCGACAGCGCTTCCCGCGGGGCCGTCGCCGAAGCTTCGGTCCGCCGGTCCCGTCCGCCCTTCTGCCCCATACGCCCCCTCACTCTGCTCTTGGCCGCGCTCTTGGCCACCTTGGGCGACCATCCCCCTGCAACAGGCACATACGTTGCCTTGAATGACTTTAGATCACCGCTTACACAATGATGCCAGTGCGTGCGTTCCGCCGCGTCGCACATTTTGCCGGCGTGTGGCGCCAGCGCCGCGGCGCGGAATGAGCGGCGCCAAAAAGCATCCACCCTGGAAACGCCGGGAGAGGCATGGACGAGAACGCAGCCGGTCGCCGCAAGGAAGACCATATCGACATCGTTCTCTCCGGCGATCGCGTGGCCTCCCGCGTGGATGCGGGATTCGACCGCTGGGGCTTCGTCCACTGCGCGCTGCCGGAGCTGAGCCTCGATGCGGTGGACCTCTCCACCAGCCTGCTCGGCCGCCGGCTGAAGGCGCCGCTCCTCATCTCCGCCATGACCGGCGGGCCGGCGCGCTCCGAGGCGATCAATGCGCATCTCGCCGAGGCGGCGCAGGCGCTGGGCATCGCCCTCGGTGTCGGCTCGCAGCGCATCGCGGTCGAGACCGGCGCGTCCGCAGGACTCGGCGGCGAACTGCGCAAGCGGGCGCCGGATGTGCTGCTGCTCGCCAATCTCGGCGCCGCGCAACTCCTCGCCGCCGATGGCCGCGACCATGCCCGCCGCGCGGTGGACATGATCGGCGCGGATGCGCTCGTCATCCATCTCAATCCCTTGCAGGAAGCCATTCAGGAAGGCGGCGACCGCGACTGGCGCGGCGTGCTCCACGCCATCGCCGGCCTCTGCACCAACCTTCATGTGCCGGTCGTGGTGAAGGAAGTGGGCTTCGGCCTCTCCGCCGCCGTCGCGCGACGGCTGGTGAAGTGCGGGGTGGCCGCGCTGGATGTCGCGGGGGCCGGCGGCACCAACTGGGCGCTGGTGGAAGGCGCGCGCGGCACGGGCCGCACGCAGGCGCTGGCCGCCGCCTTCGCCGGCTGGGGCATTCCCACCGCCGATGCGGTGGTCGAGGTGCGCGCGGCGCTGCCGGATGTGCCGATCATCGCGTCCGGCGGCATCCGCGACGGCGTGGACGCCGCCAAGGCCATCCGCCTCGGTGCCGATCTGGTGGGCCAGGCCGCGGCGACGCTGAAGGCGGCGATGACTTCCACCGAGGCGGTCATTGCGCATTTCGAGCTGCTCGCGGAGCAGCTACGCATCGCGGCTTTCGCGGCTGGGGCTGGCAGCCTCGCGGACCTGCGGGCGGTGCCGCTGGTCGAGGCGCGCTGAGAGACGGCTCACCGGTGGTCTCGCGGCCGGATCAGTTCGCCCAGTGATCCATCCAGATCTTCTCGCCGATGGTGCAGGAGATGCGGGGCTGTTGGGCTGAGGCGTACTGGATCAGGCCCGGTCCGGGCTTTTGCACCACGCCGGCCACCTCCAGCACCAGCTTGGTGCGGATGGCGCGGGCGAACTCCTCCATCTTCTCAACCGGGATGACGAAGGCACCGGGGCCGCCGATGACGCAATCCTCGTAATAGACATCGAGTTCGGGGATATCGAGCGCGGACGAGGCGGAGCGTTTCATCAGCAGCGGCAGCCCGTTCACCGTGATGCCCCGGCGCACCACCGCATCCCGCGCCATCGCCACGGGCGGACCCTGATTGTTCACGCCGTCGCCGGAGACGTCGACGACCTTGCGCAGGCCACGGAAGCCGTTGAGGTCGAACTGGTCGGCGGCGAACAGCAGGGCACCGGAGATGGAGGTGCGGTAGATGCGCCGGATGGGCGCCGCCCTCACCGCCTCGGAAAACGCCTTCGCGCTGTCCGGGCCATCGATGATGCGCCACTCCACAACGATCTTCTGCTCGTTCTCGCCGGCCCACTCCACATATTCCACCGCGATCCGCCCGTTGGGGCCGAGACGCAGCGCATCAAGGAATTCGGGGGAGGTGAGGGCGGCCGCATAGCCCTCGCGCTGAAGGGCAAGCTCGTCGGCGTCCATGGAATAGGAGACGTCCACGGCCAGCACCAGCTCCACGTCCACCGCCAGCTTTCCAGAGCCGCCGGCCTCGGCGGGGGCGTGGGGGAGAAGGCCGAGGGCGAGGAAAGACGCGGCCAAAAGGCCGGAAGCACGAGAACACAGGCGGCGGCGCGAGGACATGGACAGCTTCCTCCCGTGGAAGAAACAGTGCGGCTTCACGTCCGTGAAATGCTGACACCGTTCCCCCGCGGGGAGAAGAGCTTTGCCGCCTTAAGGCCTGTCACGTTTTGCGGCGGAACCGTTGCAATGGCGTGCGTTGCGAGCGTCACGCCATTGTCTTTGAACCCTCACAAGGGGTTAGAGGCGGCGGCAATGCCGCCGTCGTGCGGGACTCAATCGAGCGTTTCGGTACCGAGGATCTCGATGCCGAAGCCGGCGAGGCCCACATAGGTGCGGGTCTTGGAGGACAGAAGGCGGATCGACTGGATGCCGAGATCGCGCAGGATCTGCGCGCCCAGCCCCACCTCGCGCCAGTGCCGGTCGCGCTCCAGCTCGCTGGTGCTCTTCTCAGAATTCTGGCCCATGGCCACGGCCGGCACGCCGCTGGTGCCGTCGCGCAGATAGACCAGCACGCCGCGGCCCTCGGCCTCGATGCGTTCCAGGCTCTTCTGCAGCACCTTGCCGCCGCTGAAGGCGTCGGCGATGGCATCCGCCCGGTGCAGGCGCACCAGCACTTTCTCGCCGTCGCCGATGCGGCCCTTCACGAGGGCGAGGTGGTTCACCGGATCGAAGGGCGTCACGTAGGAATAGCCCTGCAACTCGCCGACGATGGTCGGCACCGGGAATTCCGCCGCCCGCGTCACCAGCTTTTCGCGCGCCTGGCGATAGGCGATGATCTCCGCCACCGAGATGCGGGTGAGGTTGTGCTTCTCGGAGAAGGCGGTCACCTGCGGCCCGCGCTGCACCGTGCCGTCGTCGTTCACCAGCTCGGCGATGACGCCGATGGGCGGCAGGCCGGCGAGGCGGCAGAGATCCACCGCCGCTTCGGTATGGCCGGAGCGGATGAGCACGCCGCCCTCGCGGGCGATCAGCGGGAAGACATGGCCCGGCCGCACGAAATCACCGGCGCCCATGTTGGGATTGGCGAGGGCCCGCACGGTGTTGGTGCGCTCCTCGGCCGAGATGCCGGTGGTGGTGCCGTGGCGCACGTCGATGGAGACGGTGAAGGCCGTGCCCATGGGCGCGTCGTTGTTCGACACCATGGGATCGAGCCGCAGCCGCTTCGCCTCGGACGGGGGCAGGGGCGTGCAGACGATGCCGGAGGTGTTGCGGATGACGAAGGCCATCTTCTCCGGCGTCGCCAGCGAGGCGGCGAGGATGAGGTCGCCTTCGTTCTCGCGATCGTCGTCGTCGGTGACGACGATGATCTCCCCGCGCGCGATGGCTTCGATGGCGGACTGGACGCGGGCCTGGGTGGTATCGGTCACGGGCAAACCTCGGATGAGCGGGACGAGGCCGAGGAAATCGTTGGGCGTCACCTGCTGCCCCGTCGCCTCGGCGATCTTTTCGGCCGTCTCGCGGGAGATCCAGGCGCGTTCGTCATTGCACAGGGCCGTCACGCTGGCCGGTGACATGCCCACCTGCCGCGCGAACGCGCTGCGCTTAGTACCGGTTGCCGAGAGCCATTCCGCGAGCTTCATGGGGCAAGCATAGCAAAGCGAATTTCAGTGACAATGAAAAAGTGCGGAGGCGTCTTCGCTGGCCATGTTCGCTCCTGCTGAATTGACTGGATCTGCCGTCCGGAGGCTTGGCGCAAGCCATACGGTGCAGGATGATCGCGGCTGCGGCGGACTGCGGGAAACATTCGATGAAGGATTGGCTCTCGCGCAATTGGGTGGCCGGAGCGGGCTTCATGGCCGTCGCGCTGCTGCTGGCCGCGCCGCTGGTTTCCGGCGCCGGGCGCGGCGTGGTCCTGATCTTCCTCGCTTCGCCGATCTACATGCTGCACCAGATCGAGGAGCACACGGGCGACCGCTTCCGCACCTACGTGAACCGGGTGGTCTTCGGCGGGGGGGAGGCGCTGACCGTCTCGGACGTGCTGTTGATCAATCTCCCCGGCGTGTGGGGGATCAATCTCGTCGCCGTCTATGTGGCCTGGCTCGCCGGCGCGGGATGGGGGCTGGCCGCGGCCTATCTGATCTTGGTCAACGGCATCGCCCATCTCGGCATGGCTGCGCGCTTCCGCAGCTACAATCCGGGCCTCGGCACTGGCGCGCTGCTATTCATTCCCTTCGGCGTCGCCGTCGCGCTGTTCGTGCCGGCAAGCCCCGGTCAACACGCGCTCGCGTTCGCCATCGCCGTGGCGGTTCACGCGGCCATCATGGTGCGCGTGAGGGCCAACGTCGCGCACGCCCACGGCCGTTGAGCGGCGGTTGTCGAGCTTGAAGAGGTTAGGTGGTGAGCCCGTCGGGATTCGAACCCGAGACCCCATGATTAAAAGTCACGTGCTCTACCGGCTGAGCTACGGGCTCACTTGACGCGTTGGTTAGGGTGCGAAGGCGGCGGGGTCAAGGCCGGGCGGGCGGGATGTCCCGGCATTTCGGCAGGGGGCAGCGCGGGCGCGGGCATTGACCGGGCTGGATGGGTTCCGCACCATGGTCGTTCAATTGCTTCTGGAATTGCCATGCCGGTCAACAACCACATCGCTGCCCGCGCCGACGAGATCGCGGCCTGGCGTCAGGATTTCCACCGTAACCCCGAGCTCATGTACGACCTTGACCGCACCAGCGCCTCGGTGGCGGAGAAGCTGCGCGCCTTCGGCTGCGACGAGGTCATCACCGGCATCGGCCGCACCGGCGTGGTGGGAATCGTGCGCGGCAAGGGGGATGGCCCGCTCATTGGCCTGCGCGCCGACATGGACGCGCTGCCCATCCTGGAGAAGACCGGCGCCGCCTATGCCTCGCAGACGCCGGGCAAGATGCACGCCTGCGGCCATGACGGGCACACCGCCATGCTGCTCGGCGCCGCCCGCCACCTCGCCGAGACCCGCGCCTTCTCCGGCACCGCTGTGCTCATCTTCCAGCCGGCGGAGGAGGGCGGGGCTGGCGCCAAGGCGATGATCGACGACGGGCTGTTCACGCGCTTCCCCGTCCGCGAGGTCTACGGCATGCACAATCTGCCGGGGCTGGACGTGGGACGCTTCGCCATGCGGCCGGGCGGCATCATGGCCTCGGCCGACCATATCGAGATCGTGGTGGACGGGCGCGGCGCCCATGCGGCGCGGCCGAACCAGGGCGTGGACGTGGTGCTTACCGGCGCCGCCATCGTCATGGCCCTGCAGCAGATCGTCTCGCGCAATGTCGACCCGCTGGAGGCGGCGGTGGTCTCCATCGCCATGTTCCATGCGGGCGAGGCGGACAATGTGCTGCCGCCCTCGGCGACCCTCGTCGGCACCGCCCGCACGCTGGACCAGGGGGTTCGCGCGCAGTTGCGCGAGCGCATCCGGCAGGTGGCGGAAGGCGTCGCGGCGGCTTACGGCGCCACCGCAACGGTGAGCTTCAAGGAAGGCTATCCCGTCACCAGCAACCATGCCGATCAGGTGGCCTTCGCCGCCGAGGTGGCGAGCGAGGTGGCCGGCGCCTCCGAGGTGGACGCCGCCGCCCCGCCCCTCATGGCGGCCGAGGACTTCGCCTACATGCTGGAGGAGAAGCCCGGCGCCTACATCTTCATCGGCAACGGCCCGTCCGCCGGCCTGCACCATCCGCAGTACGACTTTGACGATGCGGCCATTCCCTATGGTGCGTCCTACTGGGTGCGGCTGGTGGAGCGGGCGCTGCCGCTGACGGCGTGAGGGCTCCAAGCCCGCGCGGCGTTTGAGCGAGGCAAAGCTCCCGCAGGAGTGTTTGAGCGAAGAAGCAAGGCCCGCCCGGCGTTTGAGCGAACCAAAGCTACGCCTTCACCAGCACGAAGGTCAGGAGGCCGGTCTCGACCTCCTGCTTTTCCAGCACCGCGCCCGTCTCGTGCGCGAGGTGGGGAATGTCGATCACCGCCATGGGGTCCGTGCAGGTGACGACGAGCCGCGTGCCCGCCGCCGCCTGGGCCAGCGCCTTGCGGGTGCGCAGAGCGGGCAGGGGGCATTTCAGCCCCTTCAGATCCAGCGCGACGGTGACGGCGGCCGGCTTCAAATCGCCTGATCCCGGAGCCGGCCGAGGCTCTCCTCGCGGCCGAGCACGGCCAGCACATCGAACACCGGCGGGGAGGTGGACTTGCCGGTGAGCGCGGCGCGCAGCGGCTGGGCCACGGCGCCGAGCTTCACGCCCTGCGCCTCGGCATAGCGGCGCACCACCTCCTCGGTGGCGGCGGCGCTCCAGTCCACGGCTTCCAGCAGCGGCACGAGGCGGCCGAGATGGGCGCGGGCCTCGGGCGAGAGCAGCGTGGTCGCCTTCTCATCCAGCGGGATGGGCCGCTCGACGAAGATGAACTCGGCATTGTCGAGCAGCTCGACCAGCGTCTTCGCCCGCTCCTTCAGCCCCGGCATGGCGGCGGCGAGCTGGGCGCGGCGGGTGTCCGTCATGCGCGGCAGGCGGTGCGCGGCGTCCGGCAGATAGGGCACCAGCGCGTCGATGGCGGCGAGCAGCTCCGCATCGCTGGAGGCGCGCATGTAGTGGCCGTTGAGGCTTTCCAGCTTGGCAAAGTCGAAGCGCGCGGCCGAGCGGCCCACCTTGTCGAGGTCGAAGAATTCGACCATCTCGTCGGTGGAGAACACCTCCTGGTCGCCATGGCTCCAGCCGAGGCGCACGAGATAGTTGCGCAGCGCCGCCGGCAGATAGCCCATGTCGCGATAGGCATCGACGCCCAGCGCCCCGTGGCGCTTGGAGAGCTTGGCCCCATCCGGCCCGTGGATGAGCGGGATGTGCGCCATGCGCGGCACGTCCCAGCCGAGCGCGCGATAGATTTGCGTCTGGCGGGCGGCGTTGGTGAGGTGGTCGTCGCCGCGGATGATGTGGGTGACGCCCATGTCGTGGTCGTCCACCACCACCGCCAGCATGTAGGTGGGCGTGCCGTCGGACCGCAGCAGCACGAGGTCGTCGAGGTCCTTGTTGGGGAAGGTCACGGTGCCCTGCACCATGTCGTCGATCACCGTTTCGCCCTCCTGCGGGGCGCGCAGGCGAATGACGGGCGCGCGATCGGCCGGCGCCTCGGAGGGATCGCGGTCGCGCCAGCGGCCGTCATAGCGCGGCGGGCGGCCCTCCTTGCGGGCCAGCTCGCGCATCTCGTCCAGCTCCTGGGGCGTGGCGTAGCAGCGATAGGCGTTGCCCTTGGCCAGCATCTCCGCCACCGCGGCCTGATGCCGCTCGGCGCGGGCGAACTGGTAGATGGGCTCGCCCTCCCAGTCGATGCCGAGCCAGGAGAGCCCCTCGATGATGGCGTCGATGGCCTCTTTGGTGGAGCGCTGGCGGTCCGTGTCCTCGATGCGCAGCAGCATCTTGCCGCCGGTATGGCGGGCATAGAGCCAGTTGAACAGCGCCGTGCGCGCCCCGCCGATATGCAGGAAGCCGGTGGGCGAGGGGGCGAAGCGGGTGACGATCTGCGACATCGGGCGGGGCTCGGCGGGATTGGGTCCGCTTGGACGGGAGACGCGCGGGCGGCCCTGCGGAACGCAAACCGAACCACATGGCGCGCGGGAGGCGCCCGTGTAGCATAGAGGCGGGGCACAAGGAACATGGGGCGGGGACGGGCGCGACCCGGCCCGGCCCCGCGGCGGGCGGGGATGGACGAGCGGGCTTCAGGCGGCGCGCGGGCAGGGGGGCGGGGAGCTGCGGGCGCGCTCCCGGTGCTTTCCGCGCGCGGGCTTTCACGCCTCGTCGATGCGCTGAAGGCCCGCATCGCCCATGACGTTGCGGCCGAGGCGGCATCCGGCCGGCTGATCCTGTGGCTGCCGGCCGCCTTCACCACCGGCATCCTGCTCTATTTCGGCGCCTCCACCGAACCTTCGCCCACCGCGAGCCTCGGCCTTGTGGCCCTGTTCGCGGCGGCGGCCTGGGGCGCGCGGGCGCGGCCGGTGATGTTCGGGGCCGCCGCGGTGCTCCTCGCCACCATGGCCGGCTTCGCGGCCGGCGGGGTGCGCACCGCGTTCATCGCCCACGAGATGGTGGTTCCGCCTAAGACCGCGGTGCGCCTCTCCGGCTTCATCGAGCGGGTGGAGCGGCGGACCACCGGCGACCGCATCCTGCTGCGGCTCGATGGCGATGCCGTGCGCGGGCTGAAAAAGGCGCCGGCGCTGGTGCGCCTCTCGCTCCGCAAGGGGTGGGCGCCGCCTGTGGGCAGCCATGTGACCCAGCTGGCGCAATTGCTGCCGCCCTCCGGCCCGGCCATGCCGGGCGCCCATGATTTCGGCCGCACGCCGTGGTTCCAGGGCATCGGCGCCATCGGCTACGGGCTCGGTCGGCCCAAGGCGGCGGCACCGCGCGATCCGCCTTTGTCCGTACGTCTCGCCATGGCGCTCGACGGTGTGCGCCAGAGCCTGTCGGACCGCATCCGCGCCTCGCTTTCCGGCGTGCCGGCGGAGGTGGCGGTGGCGCTGGTGGCCGGCGACCGCTCCGGCATTCCGCGCGCGGTGGAGGAGAGCATGCGGGTGTCCGGCCTCTCGCACATCCTCTCCATCTCCGGCCTGCACATGGCGCTGGTGGCCGGCACCCTGTTCGCGCTGGCGCGGGGCCTGCTGGCGCTGGTGCCGGGGCTGGCTTTGTCATGGCCCATCAAGTCCATGGCGGCGCTGATCGCGCTGTCGGGCAGCGCGTTCTATCTCGTGCTGTCGGGCAACGACGTGCCGGCGCAGCGCTCCTTCGTGATGACGGGGCTGGTGCTGGCCGGCGTGCTGGTGGGGCGGCCGTCCTTGTCGTTGCGCTCGGTGGGTGTCGCGGCGGTGGTGGTGCTGGCGCTGACGCCGGAGGCGGCGCTGGACCCGGGCACGCAGATGTCGTTCGCCGCCACCCTCGCCCTCGTCGCCGCCTATGAGCGGCTCCAGCCTTTGCGGGCGATACCCCGGCCGGAGGGCATCGCCGGAGCCGTGCTGTCCTGGGTGGCGGTGCTGGTGGCCGGCACCGCGCTCACCTCGCTGGTGGCGGGGTTGGCGACGGCGCCGTATGGCATCTTCCACTTCCAGCGGGTGGCGCCCTATGGGCTTCTCGCCAATCTAGCGGCGATGCCGGCCGTTTCCTTCCTGGTGATGCCGGCGGGGCTCGCGGGCGTGCTGCTGATGCCGTTCGGCTGGGATCATCTGGCCTGGCCGGTGATGGGCCGGGGCATCGAGATCATGACGGCGGTGTCCGACTGGGTGGGCACGCTGCCGGGGGCCGACATCCGCGCTGCCTTCATCGGTGCCGGAACGCTGCTCTGGCTCTCCCTCGCGCTGCTGGCCCTCTGCCTGCTGCGCGGCGTGCTTACCCTCGCGGCGCTGGTGCCCTTCGGCCTCGCCGCGCTGGTGGCGGGAACGCCGCTGAAGCCGGACCTCCTCATCGCGCCCGATGCGCAGACGGTGGCGGTGCGGATGCCGGATGGGCGGCTTTCCGTGCTCGGCGCCTCGGGCCAGAAGCTGGTGGTGGAGCAATGGCTGACGCGGGAGGGTGATCGCCGCACGGCCGGCAGTAAGGACCTCGCCTCCGCCTTCATGTGCGACCCGCTCGGCTGCACTGCGCCTCTGCCCGGCGGCGGCACCATCGCCGTCTCCCGGCGCGCCGAGAGCCTGGAGGCGGACTGCCTGAATGCCCGCATGGTCGTCACCCGCGATGCCCCGCCCCATGCCTGCCCGGCCGAGGTGCTGACACCGGAAAAACTCGCACGGACGGGAACGCTAGCCTTCACCCTGCGCGATGGCGCCCTCGTGGCCGAGCGAAGCCGCAGCCCCTCAGTGTCCCGGCCGTGGATGGCGCCGCTGCCGCCAGACCTCGCACCCGAGCGAGGGGCGGTCGATGCAGGCGATCCGCAGACCGACGCCACCGCTCCCTGATACGACAATTGCAAGGCGTCGGGGTGAGGGGCAACGCCTTCAAAAAAGCGCAGGCGCCCGTTGAGCGTGGACCACCGCGCCCCTCACCCCGTCCCGGATCTCCCGCGGGAGAAATGAGGATCAGTAGCGGCGCATGAGGCCGATCAGGCGGCCCTGGATGCGCACGCGGTCGGGACCGAAGATGCGGGTCTCGTAGGCCGGATTGGCGGCCTCCAGCGCGATGGAGGCGCCCTTCTTGCGCAGGCGCTTGAGGGTGGCTTCCTCGTCGTCCACCAGCGCCACGATGATGTCGCCGGTGTCGGCGGAATCGCACTTGCGGATCAGCACCGTGTCGCCGTCGAGGATGCCGGCCTCGATCATGCTGTCGCCGCGCACCTCGAGGGCGAAGTGCTCGCCGGAGCCCAGCATCTCGGGCGGGATGTTCAGCGTATGGCTGCGGCTCTGGATGGCGGAGATGGGCGAGCCGGCGGCGATGCGGCCCATGACCGGCACCGAGACCACCTGCCCCGCCTCGTCATCCTCCGCCACGGGGCGGACCTTGCCGAGGCTGCCCTCGATGACCGAGGGCGAGAAGCCCCGGCCTGCGGACCGGGCGGAGGCGAGGCCCGGCGCCACGCTGTCGGGCAGGCGGACCACCTCCAGCGCGCGGGCGCGATTGGGCAGGCGGCGGATGAAGCCGCGCTCTTCCAGAGCGGTGATCAGGCGATGGATGCCGGACTTGGAGCGCAGGTCCAGCGCTTCCTTCATCTCGTCGAAGGAGGGGGGAACACCGGTCTCCTTCAGCCGCTCATGGATGAAGCGCAGAAGGTCATATTGCTTCCGAGTGAGCATTCCCTGGCCCCGTTCCTTGCACGCACCGCCGCGGAACAGGCACTCTCGGCCGGTCCCGATTCAAGGCGCATCCAGCCCGGCGCGCCGCGAAACAAATCATGAACAGTCTTTATCTGTTCCTTTTGTGTTCCGCAAGTGGTGAAGGCTCCGTTAAGGGCTCAATCCGCGAAGGGAATAATCTCGCAGGGGTCTCCGACGCGGCCCGCCGGGGCGAATGGCGGGCGCACCAGAAGGCAGTCGGCGGCGGAAAGAATGCTCAGCATGGCGCTGTCCTGCGAGGCGCAGGGAATGGCGTGGATCGAGCCGTCCGCCCGGCGCTCAAGGGTCGCGCGCATGAAATCGCGCCGCACGTCGTTGGGCGGCAGGTCCGCCGCGAGGCGCGCCGGCACGGTCTCGGGGCCGGGGCGGGAATCGCCCTGCAGGGCGCGGATGAGGGGGACGAGGTAGACCATCCCGCAGACATGGGACGACACCGGGTTGCCCGGCAGCCCCAGCACCCGCACATCGCCACGATGGCCGAACATGAGCGGCTTGCCGGGCCTGAGCGCGATCTTGTGGACCGAGAGATCGACCCCTTCCGCCTTCAGCGCCGGGGCCATCAGGTCATGATCGCCCACGGAGGCGCCACCGGAGGAGACAACGAGATCGAACTCGCCGGAGAGCGCCCGCGCGACCACGGCGCGGATGGCGGCGAGGTCGTCCTTGATGAGGCCGAGGTCGGTCACCTCGGCGCCGGCGCGGCGGGCCAGCTCGGCAAGGCCGAAGGCGTTGGAGACGACGATTTCGCTGTCATTGCCGGTGCCCTGGCCCGGCAGCACCAGCTCGTCGCCGGTCTGGAGCAGCGCGACGCGCGGGCGGCGGGCAACCGGCACCGTCGCATGGTCCATGGCGGCGGCCAGCATGATGTCGCGGCCGGTCAGTCGCCGGCCCGCGAAAAGGCCGGGCGCGTCGGCGGAAAAATCGCAGCCGCGCTTGCGCACGTTGCGGAGCGTGGCGGTCGGGGCCGTGGTGGTGATGGTGTCGCCCTCGCGGGAGACGTTCTCCTGAATCACCACCGTGTCGGTACCTTCAGGCACCACGGCGCCGGTGAAGATGCGCACGGCCTGCCCCGCGCCCACCGTGCCAGCGAAGGGCCGTCCGGCGGCGGATTCGCCGATGACGGCGAGGCGGGCGGGCGTCTGCGCGATATCGGCGCCGCGCACGGCATAGCCGTCCATGGCCGACATGTCGGCGGGGGGCTGGGTGCGGCGGGCCGCCAGGTCGCGCGCCAGCACGCGGCCGGCCGCGGCCTGCACCGGCACATCCTCCACCCCGAGCGCAGACACGCTGGACGTGATGAGCGCGGTGGCCTCCTCGACGGTCATGAGCGCCATGGCGCGGCTCCCTCACTCTGCCTGAACGCAGGTCTTGTCATGGTGGCGGGCCGGCTCAGGCCGCGTCGGTGGCGCGGAAGTGGCCGCTGCGGCCGCCGGATTTCTCCAGCAGGCGAATGCCTTCAATCCGCATGCCACGGTCGGCGGCCTTGGCCATGTCGTAGATGGTGAGGCAGGCCACGGAGACGGCGGTGAGCGCCTCCATCTCCACGCCGGTCTGGCCCGTCACCTTGGCGCGGGCCGTGACGTGGAGGCCGGGCAATGCGGGATCGGGGGAAACCTCCACCTCCACCTTGGTCAGCATCAGCGGATGGCAGAGGGGAATCAGCTCATGGGCGCGCTTGGCGGCCATGATGCCGGCGATGCGCGCCACGCCCAGCACGTCGCCCTTCTTGGCGTTGCCGGAGAGGATGAGATCCAGCGTCTCGCGCGCCATCACCACCTGCCCCTCGGCCAGCGCCTCGCGGGTGGTCGCGTCCTTGTCGGACACGTCCACCATGCGGGCGGCGCCCTGTTCGTCGAGATGGGTGAGGCTGGCCATGGCCGTCGCGGTCTTCCCGGATTCGATGTCGGGGGGAAGATGGCGTCCGCGGCGGCGCCTGTCCACCGCCGCAGGAGCCGTGCGGCGGAAAGGCTGTGTTGCCGGGTTGGGTTCAGGTCAGCGCAGGCGGGTCCAGACCTGCGTCTTGCACAGCGGGACCACCACGCAGCCGCGCAGCTTCAGCGTGTTGTCGCCATCCATGGTGATGGTGCCGGAATAGGTCTTGCCGTCCTCGGCATTGTAGATGCTGCCGCCGGTCCATTCCTGCGGGCCGCCGGAGAAGCCGGTGAGGATGGTGAGGCCCTTCAGCGCCCGGCCGCGCTGGGCGGCGTTGGAATTGTTCACGTCCTTCAGCGCCGGATCGGCCTTCAGACCCTCGGAGGAAACGAGGCGGCCGCACAGGCCCGCGCCGCACTTGGAGATTTCCACCTGCCCGCTGCGGGTGGGGGTCTGCCACAGGCCGGTCGGGTCCGCGGCGAAAACAGGCGTGGCGAGAAGGGCGGCGAGGCCGGCAATCGCAAACGTCTTCATGAAGCTCCTCCCTTGCGTGCGGCCTCTTGCGGGCCGCCTCACGTATTAAAGAGTATCTTCACGTATACGGCAAGCCGAGGTGGCGAGGCCTATGTGGCCAACAGCTGGCACGTGGCGGAGGCGACATCCTCCTGCCGCATCAGGCTCTCGCCCACGAGGATGGTGCCGATGCCCACCTGCGCGAGCCGGGCCACATCCTGCGGGGTGAAGATGCCGCTCTCGCCGATGACGATGCGGTCATTCGGCACGCGGGGGGCGAGGCGCTCGCAGGTCTCCAGCGTGGTCTCGAAGGTGCGCAAATTGCGGTTGTTGATGCCGATGAGCCGGCAGGGCAGCGCGAGGGCGCGGTCCAGCTCGGCGTCGTCATGCACCTCGACGATGGCATCCATACCGTGGGCCGCCGCCGCGTCCGCGAGGTCGCGGGCGAGGGCATCGTCCACCCCGGCCATGATGATGAGGATGCAGTCCGCCCCCCAGGCGCGGGCTTCCGCCACCTGATAGGTGTCGTACATGAAATCCTTGCGCAGCACGGGCAGGCTCACCGCCGTGCGGGCGGCCTTCAGATAGTCCGGCGCGCCCTGGAAGGAGGGCGTATCCGTGAGCACCGACAGGCAGGTGGCGCCGCCGCGCTGGTAGGCGCGAGCGAGGGACGGTGGGTCGAAGTCCGCGCGGATCAGGCCCTTGGAAGGGCTGGCCTTCTTGATCTCGGCGATGAGCGCGGTGCGGCCTTCGGACAGGCTCTGCTCGATGGCCCCGGCGAAGGGGCGCACGCGGGGGGCGCAGCGGGCGGCGGCCTCGATCTCGTTGAGCGGGCGGGCCTTCTTGGCGGCGGCGATCTCCTCGCGCTTGTAGGCCTCGATCTTCTTGAGGATGTCGCTCATTGCGCGGCCTCCGGGGCGAGGGTGGCGGAGAGGGCGACGAGGCGTTCCAGCCGCGCGCGGGCGGAGCCGGTGTCGAGGCTGGTCCTGGCCATCTCCACGCCCTGCATCAGGTCCTGCGCCCGTCCTGCGACCACGAGGGCGGCCGCGGCGTTCAGCACCGCCACGTCGCGATAGGCGCCGGCGGCGCCGTCCAGCACGGCGCGCAGGGCCTCGGCATTGTGGGCGGCATCGCCCCCCTTCAGCGCCTCGGCGGGGGCGCGGGCAAGGCCCACATCCTCCGGGTTGAGGGTGAAGGTGTGGATGCGGCCGTCTTCCAGCACGGCGATGTCGGTGCCGCCGGAGATGGTGATCTCGTCCAGCCCGTCCGAGCCGTGGACCACGAACGCCTTCTCCGAGCCCAGCGCCTTGAGCACCTCGGCCAGGGGCACGATCCAGGATTTCGCGAACACGCCCACCATCTGCCGCTTCACGCCGGCCGGATTGGAGAGCGGGCCGAGCAGGTTGAAGATGGTGCGCGTGCCCATCTCCACCCGCGTCGGGCCCACATGCTTCATGGCCGGATGGTGGGAGGGGGCGAACATGAAGCCGATGCCGGCCTCGCCGATGCAGCGGGAAATGCCCGCCGGATCAAGATCCAGCCGCACGCCCAGCGCCGCGAGCACATCCGCCGCGCCGGATTTCGAGGAGAGCGCCCGATTGCCGTGCTTCGCCACCGGCACGCCCGCGCCGGCGACGATGAAGCTGGCGCAGGTGGAGATGTTGTAGGAGCCGGAGGCATCGCCCCCGGTGCCCACCACGTCCACCGCCTCGTCCGGGGCCTCCACGGTGAGCATCTTGGCGCGCATGACGGAGACCGCGCCGGCGATCTCCTCCACCGTCTCGCCGCGCACGCGCAGGCCCATCAGCAGCGCGCCCATCTGGGAGGGCGTCGCCTCGCCGGACATCATGCGGTCGAACACGAAGGCGGCTTCGTCGCGGCTGAGGCTCGCGCCGGTGGCCACCTTGCCGAGCAGGGGTTTGAACTGGTCCATGGTGTGTCCTCGCCCCCGTCTCAGCCCTTGGCCTTCTCAGCGTTGAAGGCGGCGGCGATCTCGAGAAAATTGCGGATCAGCGCGTGCCCGTTCTCCGAGGCGATGCTCTCGGGATGGAACTGCACGCCGTGGATGGGCAGGCTCTTGTGGGCGAGGCCCATGATGAGGCCGTCTTCGGTGTGGGCCGTCACCTCCAGCGCGTCCGGTAGGGTGTCCCGCTCGACGATCAGGGAGTGGTAGCGCGTCGCCTGGAACGAGTGGTTGAGGCCCCGGAAGACGCTTTTGCCCTCGTGCAGGATCTCGCTCATCTTGCCGTGCATGGGGGAGGGCGCGCGCACCACGTCGCCGCCGAACACCTGCCCGATGGCCTGATGGCCGAGGCACACGCCGAACAGCGGCACCTTGTCCCCCGCCTTGGCGATGAGATCGAGGCAGATGCCCGCCTCGTTGGGCGTGCAGGGGCCGGGGGAGAGCACGATGGCGTCTGGATTCTCGGCCAGCACGTCCTCCACGCTCACGGTGTCGTTGCGGTGGACGGTGACGGTAGCGCCGAGCTCGCCGAGGTAATGGACGAGATTGTAGGTGAAGCTGTCGTAATTATCGATCAGCGTGACCTTCGGGGAGGGATTGGCCGAAACCTGTGTGGCGGACATCTGGAACTCCGGCCCCGCGCCGCGCTGTGCGGGAATGGCGGGTGTTAAGGCGAGGAATGACGGGCGGTCAATGGTGATGGGCAGGTAACTCGCGTAGCTCCCCTCTCCCCTTGCGGGAGAGGGGTCGGGGGTGAGGGAGTGGCTGCGCCATCCCGGCCCCTGTGCAAACGGCGCGAACCCCTCACCCCGGCCCTCTCCCGCAAGGGGAGAGGGAGTCAGGGCTGCTCCCGCTTCACCATCGCTCGCGACGTGTCATCCCCATCTCCATCCCCTCACTGCCCCTTGCCGGCGCGGGCGGCGAAGCGGACGGCTTCCTCGCCGGCGCGGAACAGGGCCTTGGCCTTGTTCACGCACTCCTGGTGCTCGCTCTCGGGCACCGAGTCGTAGACGATGCCGGCGCCGGCCTGGACGAACATGCGCCCGTCCTTCACCACCGCCGTGCGCAGCACGATGCAGGTGTCCATTTCGCCATTGGCGCCGAAATAGCCGATGGCGCCGGCATAGATGCCGCGCTTGTCCTTCTCCAATTCGTCGATGATCTCCATGGCCCGCACCTTCGGCGCGCCGGAGACCGTGCCGGCCGGAAAGCCCGCCGCGAGCGCGTCCACCGCATCGAAGCGCCGGTCGATGGCGCCTTCCACGTTGGAGACGATGTGCATCACCTGGCTGTAGCGCTCGATGAAGAACGAATCCGTCACCTTCACCGTGCCGACGCGGGAGACGCGGCCGGCATCGTTGCGGCCGAGGTCGAGCAGCATCAGGTGCTCGGCGCGCTCCTTGGGATCGGCGAGCAGCTCGGCCGCCAGCGCCTCGTCCTCGGCATGGGTGGCGCCGCGCCTGCGGGTGCCGGCGATGGGGCGGATGGTGACCTTGCCGTCCCGCACCCGCACGAGGATTTCCGGTGAGGAGCACACCACCGAGAAGCCGTCGAAGTTGAGATAGACGAGGAACGGTGCCGGGTTCACCCGCCGGAGCGCCCGGTAGAGGGCGAAGGGCGGCAGGGTGAACGCGCTCTCGAAGCGCTGGGACAGCACCACCTGGAAGATGTCGCCGGCGCGGATGTAGTCCTTCGCCTTCTCCACCATGGCGCAGAATTCCTCCGCGCCGGTATTGGAGACCTGCGAGACCTCGCCGTGGAAGGGCTCGGGCGCGGGGTGGGCGATGGCGCGGTCGAGGTCCGCCACCACCTGGTCGAGCCGCTCCAGCGCCGCCTCCCACGCGGCGCTGGGGGAGACGCCCTCCTTCGCCCGCACGGGGGTGACGGCGGTCAGCTCGTCCTTCACCGCGTCGAACACCACCATGATGGTGGGGCGGATGAGCAGGGCCTCGGGCACGCCGATGGGATCGGGCTTGGCGGGGCCAAGCTTCTCCATCTGCCGCACCATGTCGTAGCCGAGATAGCCGAACACGCCGGCCGCCATGGGCGGGGCGCCCTCCGGCAGCTCGATGGCGGATTCGGCCAGAAGGGTGCGCAGGGCCTTCAGCGGCGGCTCGGCGCAGCGCACGAAGGCGGTCTTGTCGACGTCCGGCGTCCGGTTGATCTCGGCGAGGTCGCCGGAGGCGCGGAAGATGAGATCGGGCTTCATCCCGATCATGGAATAGCGCCCGCGCGCCTGCCCGCCCTCGACGGATTCGAGCAGGAAGGCGTTGGGCTGGTCGCCGGCGAGCTTGAGGAAGGCCGAGACCGGCGTCTCAAGATCGGCGACGAGGGTGGTCGAGACCACCTGTGCCTCGCCCCTGAGGTAGCGCGAGGCGAAGAGGTCGAAGTCGGTGGGTGCGTTCACGGGCGCCGGCCTCAGTTCGCCGGGTTGGTGCCGACCGCCTGGGCGAACAGGCGCTCGTTGATCTTCACGCCCAGCTCCTTCTGGATGGCCGCGAGATATTGCACCAGCATGTCATTCTCCAGCTGGCGCGACAGCTCCTGCGTGACGCGGCTGGTGTCCGGCGGCATCTGCTGGGGAATCTCGACCTTGGTCACCTGGAACACGATGCGGTCCGGCTCGGGCGTGGCCAGCGCGATGCCGAAGCCGCCCTCCTTCACGTCGAACACCGATGTGACGCTCTCGGCGCTGAACGGGCCTTCGGCGCGGCCGCGGTGCAGGCCTTCGGCGATCTGGAGCGGAATGTCGGCCTCGGCGGAGACCTGGGCGAGGGGGGTGCCGGCCTTCGCCCTGTCGAGCAGTTCCTTGGCCTTGGCCTCCACCGCCTTTTCCGTCTCCGCCTCGGTGTAGCGGGCGGTCACGGCGTCCTTGGCTTCCTCGAAGGTGCGGTCGCGGGCGGGGGTGATGGCGGCGGTCTCGTACCACACGAAGCCGCCGCCCTGGGGCAGCTGCACCGTGTCGGTCTCGACGCCCGGCTGGGCGGCGAAGGCGCCGGAGATCACGTCGGCTCCGCCGGGCACGTCCACCGACGCGCCCGCCGTGTCGTGGCCGGAGCGGTCCACGTCGAAGCTCTGGACCTTGAGGCCCAGCTTCTGCGCGGCTTCCTGGAGGGTGGCGCCGGAGGCGCGCTCGTCCTCCACCTTGTCGTGCATGTCGAGGATGATGCGCTTCGCCTTGTCCAGCTGCAGCTCGGAGACGATCTGCGGCTTCACCAGCTCGAACGGCTGGTAGGCGCCCGGTACGATCTTGGTGACATGCACCAGCGCCGTGCCGAAGCGCCCTTCCACCGGGCCGCTCACCGCGCCGTCCGCGAGGGAGAAGGCGGCCTCGGCGATCTTCGGATCGAGGATGGCGGACTTGGCGACGAGGCCGAGGTCCGTGTCCTTGGCGGTCAGCCCGCGCGCGGCGGCGATGTCGGCGAAGGTCGCGCCGGCCTTGATCTTCTCTTCCGCGGCCGCCGCATCGGCGGCGCTGGTGAAGACGATCTGCTGCACTTCGCGCGTCTCCGGCTTGCCGAAGCGGGCGATGGTGCGGTCGTAGTCGGCCTTGGCGTCCGCGTCGGTCACGGTGATGCCGGCGGAGAGGGTCGCGGGGGTGAGCGCGAGCACGCTGATCTTGCGGTATTCGGGGGCGCGGAACGCCAGCTTGTGCGCGTCGAAATAGGCGCGCAGCGCCTCCTCGGTGGGCGCGGGCAGGGTGCCGGCGGCGGCCGGGGTCACGCGGATATAGGAGGCGGTGCGGGTCTCGCCCTCGAAGCGGTTGACCGCCTCCAGCAGTACCTGCGGCACCGAGACGCCGGCGCCGAGCGACTGCAGGAGCTGGTCACGCACCTGGCGCTGCTTCTCGCTGGCGACGAAGCGCTGCTCCGTCAGGCCGTTGGAGCGCAGAATCTGCTGGAAATAGCCGGGGTCGAACGCCTTGGCGCCGGGGGCGCGGAAGTTCGGGTTTTCCGCAATCTCGCGGGCGATCTGCGCATCCGACACGGCAAGCGAGAGGCGGGCGGCCTCCGCATCCAGCGTCGCGTCGGCGATCATCTGGTTCAGCACCTGCCGGTCGAGCCCGAAAGCGCGCGCCTGCTCAGGCGTGATGGCACGGCCTGCCTGCCGGCTGATCCGCTGGAGCTGGTCGAGATACTGCTGGCGGAACACCTGCGCCGAAATCTCGGTGCCGCCGACGCTCGCGACAGATGACGCGCCCATGCCGCGGAACACGTCGGCGATGCCCCAGACCACGAAGCTGAGGGTGAGCACGACGAGGAAAATCTTGGCGATCCAGCCGGAGGCGCCCTTGCGGAGTGTCTGAAGGACCATCGCTCATTCGTTCAAAGAGCGCCGGGGGCCCCGGCGCGGAAGCGGCGCATCATAGGGAGGGGGAGGGGGCCTCGCAACGGCGCATGGTCGCACCCCTTTCCAGCGGGCGCGCCGCTCTGGTACGTGAGGCCCCTACGTGAGCCTTGCTGCTGCTGCAAAACCCGGAGGAACCGCTATGACGGCCGAACGCCGCCCCCTGATCGCAGGCAACTGGAAGATGAACGGCCTGCGCGCGGCCAAGTCCGAGTTGCGGACCGTGGCGGCCGGCCTTGCCGGCCTTTCGGCGGAAACCATGATCTGCCCGCCCTTCACCCTCATCGGCGCCTTCGCCGCCGACGTCGCGGGCACCCAGCTGATGATCGGCGGACAGGACTGCCACCCGGCCGAGAGCGGCGCCCATACCGGCGACATCTCCGCCGAGATGCTGCGCGACGCCGGTGCGGTGGCGGTGATTCTCGGCCATTCCGAGCGCCGCATCGACCATCAGGAGGGCGATGCCATCGTCAAGGCCAAGGTCAAGGCTGCGTGGCGGGCCGGGCTGCTCCCGGTCGTCTGCGTGGGCGAGACGCTGGTGGAGCGTGATGCCGGGGAAGCCGCTGCCGTGGTGACGCGGCAGGTGCGCCAGTCCGTGCCCGAGGGCGCGACGGCGGCCAACCTCGTCATCGCCTACGAGCCCATCTGGGCAATCGGCACCGGCCGCACCCCCACCACCGACGACGTGGCCGAGGTTCACGGCGCCATCCGCCACATCCTCGCCGAGCGCTTCGGCGCCGAGGCGAACGGCATCCGCATTCTCTATGGCGGCTCGGTGAAGCCCGACAACGCCGCTGCCCTGCTCGCCACCGCCAACGTGGACGGCGCGCTGGTGGGCGGCGCCAGCCTCAAGGCGGCCGATTTCCTCGCCATCGCCCGGGCGGTGGGCTGAGCGGATTGCCCCTCTCCCGCCCGAACGCGGCTGTTGCCGCGTTCGGTTCGTAAAGGTCGAAGTCGGCAACAGCCGACTTCGAGGGGAGAGGGGGCTTGGCCAGTGTCGCGGGGCCAGCCGCGACCAGCCGCCATCCCCCGTGCCCACTGGCCAAAACGGGGGACAAGCCCCTATATGCCGGTGTCGGACGGGCCACAGGGCCCGGCCGTCGCCTTGCTTTGGAGGTCCCCTCATGTCCGGCATCATCAGGTCCAGCGACGGCCTCGACGAGCGGCGCCGCCGCGTCCTGTTCCGGGCCCGCCATCGCGGGATGCGCGAGATGGACCTCATTCTCGGCGGCTTCGCCGATGCCGAGATCACCGCGCTGTCGGACGCGGAACTCGCTGATTTCGAGGAACTGCTGGAGCCCGAGGACCAGAAGGTCTTCGCCTGGGTGAGCGGCACCGAACCGATCCCGCCGGAATTCGACACCGAGCTGTTCCGCAAGATCTGCGCCTTCCATTTCTCGGGCCGCGGCCTGCCGGGCTGATCTTGCTGGGCTGATCTTCCGCCCCCGCCGTCCTTCCGGAGTTCCTGTCTTGAAGCGTCCCCTGCCCATCGCCGACGTGCTGGCCGAAGGCCGGCCGCTGACCCTCTCGCGCGTCGCCGACGGCATGGAGGGCATGGTGGTCGCGGACCTCGCGCGCTCCATCGCGGCGGGCAAGAACGCGCCCTGGCCGAGCCTGACGGTGGTTTGCCGCGACGGGCAGCGCATGGCGGCGCTGGAGCGGGGCCTCGCCTTCTTCGCTCCGGAGCTGGAGGTGATCTCCTTCCCCTCGTGGGACTGCCTGCCCTATGACCGGGCCTCGCCCAACGCCTCCATCGTGGCGCGGCGCATGGCGGCGCTGGCGAAGCTCGCCCGCATCAAGGGCGGGGCGGCGAGCGTGCTGCTGACCACCGTCAACGCCACGGTGCAGCGCGTGCCGGCCAAGGGGCTGGTGGCGTCGCAGTCGCTGGTGGCGGCGCCCGGCAATGCCATCGCGCTGGATGGCATCACCGAGTGGGCCGAGCAGAACGGCTTCCTGCGCACCCCCACCGTACGCGACACCGGCGAATATGCGGTGCGCGGCGGCCTCATCGACCTGTTCCCGCCCGGCCTCGATGCGCCCATCCGGCTCGATTTCTTCGGCGACACGCTGGAGAGCATCCGCGCCTTCGATCCCGAGACCCAGCGCACCACCTCCCAGCTCCGCGCGCTGGAACTGGTGCCCATGGCCGAGTTCCAGCTGACCACCGACACCATGCGCCGCTTCCGCATGGCCTACATCGCCCAGTTCGGCGCCGCCCAGAAGGGCGACACCCTCTATGAAGCCGTGAGCGAGGGCCGCCGCCACGCCGGCATGGAGCATTGGCTGCCGTTGTTCCATGAGCGCATGGACACGCTGTTCGACTATCTGGAAGGCGGAACCCTGCTGCTCGATCCGCTGGCCGAGGAGGCGGGCGGCGAGCGCATCGCCCAGATCGCCGACTATTACGACGCCCGCCGGCAGGCGCAGGACCTCAGCGGCGGACCGATCTACAATCCGCTGCCGCCGGACCGGCTCTATCTGCAAGGCCCGGAATGGTCGAAGGCCCTCGCAGGCATGCGCTTCGCCCGGCTCTCGCCCTTCGCCGTGCCGGAAGGCGGGGCGGGGAAGGTCATCGACCTTGGCGGTGTGCAGGGCCGCTCCTTCGCGTCCGAGCGGGCGGACCAGGACGCAAACGTCTTCGACGCGGCCATCGCCCATGTCAGGGATTTGCAGAAGTCCAAGAAGGTCATCCTCGCCGGCTGGTCCGAGGGCTCGCGCGAGCGGCTCGGCACGGTGCTCGCCGACCATGGCCTGAAGGGCTGCGCCGCCATCTCCCGCTTCGACAGCCTCGCCGCCCTGCCGAAGAACCAGGCGGCGCTCGCCGTGTTCGGGGTGGAGGCGGGCTTCGAGACGCCGGACTTCGCCGTCATCGGCGAGCAGGACATTTTGGGTGACCGTCTCGTGCGCCCCAAGCGCAAGGCGCGCCGCCCGCAGGACGTGCTCACGGAGCTGACCGCGCTCACCGCCGGCGACCTCGTGGTGCATGTGGACCACGGCATCGGCCGCTTCATCGGCCTGAAGACCGTGGAGGCCATGGGCGCGCCCCATGACTGCCTGGAGCTGCATTATGCCGGCGGCGACAAGCTTTTCCTGCCGGTGGAGAATCTCGAACTCCTGAGCCGCTACGGCTCGGAGGAGACGGAAGCCCAGCTGGACAAGCTGGGCGGCGGCGCCTGGCAGCAGCGCAAGGCGCGGATGAAGAAGCGCATCCGCGAGATGGCGTCCGAACTCATCAAGATCGCCGCCCAGCGCCAGCTCGGCGAGGCACCCAAGCTGGTGCCGGCCATGGGCCTCTACGACGAATTCCGCGCCCGCTTCCCCTATGAGGAGACCGACGACCAGGAAGCCGCCATCGACTCGGTGCTGGACGACCTCGCCTCCGGCCACCCCATGGACCGGCTGATCTGTGGCGACGTGGGCTTCGGCAAGACGGAAGTGGCCCTGCGCGCCGCCTTCGCGGTGGCGCTCTCCGGCAAGCAGGTGGCGGTGGTGGTGCCCACCACGCTCCTCGCCCGCCAGCATTTCAAGACCTTCTCCGACCGCTTCCACGGCCTGCCCGTGAACGTGGCGCAGGCTTCGCGCATGGTCACGGGCAAGGACCTGACCGCCGTGAAGAAGGGGATTTCCGACGGTACGGTGGACATCGTCGTCGGCACCCACGCGCTGCTGGGCAAGGCCATCAGCTTCAAGGATCTCGGCCTCGTCATCGTGGACGAGGAGCAGCATTTCGGCGTCTCCCACAAGGAGCGGCTGAAGCAGCTGCGTGCCGAGGTGCATGTGCTGACCCTCACCGCCACCCCCATCCCCCGCACCCTGCAACTGGCCATGACGGGGGTGCGCGAACTCTCCATCATCGCCACCCCGCCGGTGGACCGCCTCGCGGTGCGCACCTTCATCACGCCGTTCGATCCGCTGGTGGTGCGCGAGGCGCTGCTGCGCGAGCGCTATCGCGGCGGCCAGAGCTTCTATGTGGTGCCGCGCATCGAAGACCTCGCCGAGGTGCGCGAATTCCTCGCCGCCTCGGTGCCCGAGGTGAAGGTGGCGGTGGCCCACGGCCAGCTCGCCGCCGGCGCCCTCGAAGACATCATGACCGCCTTCTACGACGGCCAGTACGACGTGCTGCTCTCCACCACCATCGTGGAATCGGGCCTCGACGTGCCCAATGCCAACACGCTCATCGTGCACCGGGCGGACATGTTCGGCCTCGCCCAGCTCTACCAGCTGCGCGGCCGCGTGGGCCGGGCCAAGGCGCGGGCCTATGCCATCTTCACCGTGCCGGCGACCAAGCCCGTGACGGTGCAGGCCGAGCGGCGGCTGAAGGTGTTGCAATCGCTGGAGACGTTGGGCGCCGGCTTCCAGCTGGCGAGCCACGACCTCGACATTCGCGGCGCCGGCAATCTGCTGGGCGACGAGCAGTCCGGCCACATCAAGGAAGTGGGCTACGAGCTGTACCAGGAGATGCTTCAGGAGGCGATCGCCCACATCAAGGCCGGCATCACCGACTATGTGGACGACAAGTGGTCGCCCAACATCACCATCGGCATGCCGGTGCTGATCCCCGAGGATTACGTGGCCGACCTGCACGTCCGCCTCGCCCTCTACCGGCGCCTCGCCGATATCCAGGACGATGCCGAGATCGACTCCTTCGGCGCCGAACTGGTGGATCGCTTCGGCCCCACGCCGGAGGAGGTGGGCCAGCTGCTGAAGCTCACCCAGATCAAGGCGCTGGCCCGCAAGGCCAATGTGGAGAAGGTGGACGCTGGCCCCAAGGGCGTGGTGCTCACCTTCCGCGGCAACGAGTTCTCGGACCCCTCGGGCCTCGTGAAGCTCATTGCCAACGAGGGCAGCCAGGCCAAGGTGCGGCCCGACTTCAAGGTCGTGTTCCTGCGCGACTGGCCGAATGCTGAGCACCGGCTGAAGGGCACGCTGACCGTCCTGAAGAAGCTGGCCGACCTTTCCGCCCGGAAAGGAATGGCGTAGCTTTAGGTGTTCTGGTACATCCTGGAGCCGTCACAACGTGGCGTTGGGTTGGAGAAACAAGTTCCGCTGGGGTGGTGGTGCGGGATGGGGGAAGTGCAGTCGTGGCGTCGGCGCCTCTGGCCGAAACATCTCGAGATGATGGTGCCTGTCGTGTTCTTCGCGACCGTCTGCCTCGTCGCGGCCGTCTATCTCATGCTCGACTTCCAGAGAATGAGATCGGGGGTCGTCCAGCGCTATCACACACAGGCTGTCAACCTCGCCCAATGGACCGACCGCAATCTCGACCGCCTTTCAGGACTGGTGCGTGATGTCGCCGGCCGCTCCAACGATCTGTGCAGCCCGGAAGGTGTTCGCGGCCTAAGACAGCAATTGGGTACGGCTCCCCTGCTGAATGTTGAGTTCCAGGGGCGGCAGGGCGACGCTTGCACGTTGCGCTCGGTGGTCACCCTTGATGAGTTGTGCGCCGGAATAGCCGATCGGGACCCGGTGCAGATACCGCTGGATCTGGGGGACGACCGCCGGCTGCTGCTCGATCTCAACGGGGCCTGCCTCCTTGAGGCGATGGTCCCGCCGGAGGCGGACGAGGGCGTCCGCCATCGCCTGATGCCCGTCCAGCTGGGGCGGGCCGGGTTGGTGCCGGAGGAGGACACGGGCGATGGGGCCGACTCCGGTGTCTGGTCCATGTTCGCCTCGCCGGTGCAGCTCACGGCGGCATCGCACAAGTGGCCGGTGGTGGTCGTCATCAGCGTGCCGGAATCCAGCCTGGTCCACCAGTGGCTGGCCACTGTGCCGCTACAGCTCAGCCTGATAGCGGGGCTGGGGCTCGCTTTGTGGTTCGGCCCCATGTCTCTGGTGCGGCGTCGCCTCTCGGTGGAGGGGCAGGTGCGCAATGCCCTGCGGCGCGGGGACTTCTTCCTCGCCTATCTGCCCTTGGTGGATGTGGCGTCGCGCAACTGGGTGGGCGCCGAGGCGTTGTTGCGCTGGCGGCATGCCCGCCACGGCGTGCTGATGCCGAACTCTTTCATCCCCTGGATCGAGACCAGCCCCCTCATCCATGACACCACGCGGTGGGTGTTGCTGCAGGCGGCGCGGGATCTCTCCCATATGTCGCAGAAGGTTCCCGATTTCTCGCTCGCCGTGAATGTGCCGCCCGTCCAGTTCAGCGACACGCGCCTCGTGCAGATGGCGGACGAGGCCTTCGGCACGCGCCCCCTGGCGCTCTGCCAGGTGGTGTTCGAGCTGACCGAGCGCCAGGCGCTCGATTATGACGCGCCGGCCCTCGGCGAGGTGCTGCGCAGCCTGCGCCGTCGCGGCGCGCAGATCGCGGTCGATGATTTCGGCGTCGGCTTTTCCAATCTCGCCTTGCTCGGCATGATCGAGGTCGATTTCGTCAAGATCGATCGCTCCTTCCTGCGCGAGGAGGCGTGGACCGAGCCGCACATGCTGGAGGCCATGGTGCCGCTGCTGCGCGACCTCGGCGTCCTCATCATCGCGGAAGGCATCGAGACCGAGCGGCAGCTTGAACGCATCCGCAGTTGCGGCATCCGCTTCGCGCAGGGCTTCCTGTTCTCCCGCCCGATCGAGCTTGAGGCGCTGCTGGACGGGCTGCCGGCGCTGCCTGCGCCAGCCCATCCGGCCTGACCGACGGCGGGGCTTACCCCCGCTTGGCCGGTTTCCCGCCCCATGCTCTACTCGCCCCATGACCGCAGACGCGACACGGGGCGCCTTGCCCGGCTCCATTGATGACACCGGCCGGCTGCTGGCCGGGCAGGGCTATGTGGCCGACCGGGCGCTGTCCACCGTCGTCTTCCTCGCGCTGCGCATGGGCCGCCCGCTGCTGCTGGAGGGTGAGGCCGGCGTCGGCAAGACCGAGGTGGCGAAGACGCTCGCGGCGGCCCTCGGGCGCCGGCTCATCCGCCTGCAATGCTACGAGGGGCTGGACCTTTCGGCTGCCGTCTACGAGTGGAACCACGCTGCCCAGATGATCGCCATCCGCCTCGCGGAAGCGGCCGGGGAGAGCGACAAGGGCGCCATCGCCGCCGACATCTTCTCCGACCGCTACCTGCTGCGCCGTCCTCTGCTGGAGGCGTTGGAGCCGCACACGGAAGGCCCGCCCGTTCTGCTGGTGGACGAGCTGGACCGCACGGATGAAGCCTTCGAGGCATTCCTGCTGGAAGTGCTCTCCGACCATCAGGTGACGATCCCGGAACTGGGTACCATCAAGGCCGCCGCCCCGCCCATCGTGATCCTCACCTCCAACCGCACGCGGGAAATCCACGACGCCCTCAAGCGGCGCTGCCTCTATCACTGGGTGGACTATCCCGACGCCGCCCGCGAGATGGAGATCCTGCGCACCCGCCTGCCGGACGCCCCCGCGCGACTCTCGGCCGAGGTCGTGGCCTTCGTGCAGGCGCTGCGCAAGGAAGACCTGTTCAAGGTGCCCGGCGTCGCCGAGACGCTGGACTGGGCGTCCGCGCTGGTGGAGCTGAATGCGGTTTCGCTCGATCCGGGTCTCGTGGGCGATACGCTGGGCGTGCTGCTCAAATATCAGGACGACATCGCCCGCACCGATGCGCCCCGCATCGAGCGCCTCATCGAGGAGGCGCGGCAGGCCTCGCGCGCGGCGGAGTGACTAGCGCGACTGCTGCGGAAGACGGGCGGCTCGCCGAGAACATCGCCTCGTTCGGCCGCGCTTTGCGCGCCGCCGGCCTCAAGGTGGGGCCGGGCCGCATCCTCGATGCGGTGGCGGCGGTGGAGATGGCCGGCGTCGGCGCGCGCGAGGATTTCTACTGGACCCTCCACGCCCTCTTCGTGTCGCGCCATGAGGATAGCGTGGTGTTCGATCAGGCCTTCCGCCTGTTCTGGCGCCGCCGGGCGCATCAGGAGCGGCTCATCGCCATGCTCTCGCCGGTGGCCGTGCCGCAGCGCGAGCAGAAACGCGAGAGCGTGCTCCGGCGGGTGGAGGAGGCGCTGTTCGCCGGCGTCGGCACCGAGCGGCAGGTGGAAAAGCCCAGGGTGGAGGTGGAGGCGCGCCTCTCCGCCTCCGTCGAGGACGTGCTGCGCACCAAGGATTTCGCCCAGATGTCGGCCGCGGAACTCGCCGAGGCGCGCCGCCGCATCGCGCACCTGCGGATGCCGGACGACTTTGCCCGCACCCGCCGCCTGATCCCCGATCCCAGGGGCCGTCGCCTCGATCTGCGTGCCTCGCTCCGCGCCGCCGTGGCCACGGGCGGCGACCTCGTCCTGCTGAAGCATCGCGGCCCGAAGGAGAAGCCGCCGCCTGTGGTGGCGCTGGTGGATATCTCGGGTTCCATGGCCGACTATTCCCGGCCCATCCTGTCTTTCCTCCACGCGCTCGGCGGGCGACGGAAGGTCTCCGTCTTCCTGTTCGGCACGCGCCTCACCAATGTCACCCGGCAGCTGGCGCGGCGCGATCCCGATGCGGCGCTGGCCGCCGTCTCTGCCTCGGCACGGGACTGGGCGGGGGGCACCCGCATCGCCGCATCGCTGCGCGCCTTCAATGTGGAGTGGTCGCGGCGGGTGACGGCGCAGAACCCTGTCGTTCTGCTGTTCACCGACGGTCTGGAGCGGGAGGTGGACGACACGCTGGCGGGCGAGATGGGGCGCCTCAAGCGCTCCTGCCGCCGGCTCGTCTGGCTCAATCCATTGCTGCGCTACGAGGGGTTCGAGCCGAAGGCGCAGGGCGTCGCGGCCATGCTGCCGCAGGTGGACGAGATGCGCCCCGTCCACGATCTGAAGAGCCTTGAAAGCCTGGTGTCCGCTTTGTCCGGCCCGCTCAGCCGGCGGTCTCTTCCACCGCCAGTTCGAAGGTAATGAGCACCGGATTTTCGCCGCGCACCAGCCGCCCCTCCGCGAGCACGCCGGAGAGGCCGACGAGGGAGAGGGAGATGTCGGCGACCAGCGCGCCCGTCGCATCGGGGGCGATCACGCCGTTGGTCACGAAGACCTCGGTGGCGTAGTCCTCCACCTCCGGCGCATCGTGGAAGCGCGCGCCGATGATGCTGCCCACCCCGCCGCGCAGCCGCCCGCCCTTGAAGCCGTGGCGGCGGCAGATGTCCTCCACGGCACCGAACAGCTCGGTGTTGGGCCGCACCCGCGCGAAGGCGATGCGGGGGCCATCGGCCGGCGCATTCACCGCATGGGGCGTGAAGAGGGCAAAGTTGGTCTCGGGGTCGTAATCGGCTGATGTCTCCACCTCGGCGGCGCCATAGGCGCGGGCACGAATGGGCGCGGCCACCACCGCCTCGTGGGGCATCACATGGCCGCCGTGGCGGGTGCCGTCCGGCTCGATCCAGAAGGCATGGCAATGGATGAAGGGCGCGCCCTCCTTCCGTCCGAAGGTGACGTTGCCGCGCTCCAGCGTCGTCACGCCCTCGGGCGAGAAGGCGCGGCTGTACCATGCGGCGTGGGTGGCGTCGGGCGAGGCGGCGGGCATCACATAGGTGAAGGGGCCTAAGGCGCCGCCCGAAATCTCCACCTGCGCCGCGCCCATGCCGGCGTCCAGCAGCGGCCCGCAGATGGCGGCGTTGATGGTGAGGCCGGGCTGGAGGGTGAAGTCCAGCACCTTCAGCGCACCCACCGCGCTCTCGATGCGTTGGGGGGCGACCGGCCCGGGTTGGGTGATGCGGCGAAGCTCAGCCATTCGTTCCCTCATCGGCATAGGCGTGCAGGCCGCCGCAATTGTCGCTCACCTGATAGCCGCCCTCGGTCGCGGCCAGATGGCCCGGCGTGAGCGGCACTTTTCCGGCCCCGCCGGGGATATCGAGCACGTAGGTGGGCTGCGCGATGCCGGAAAGGCGCCCGCGCAGCGCCCGCACCAGTGCCTGCCCCTCGGCGATGGGCAGGCGGAAATGGCCGGTGCCGGGGGCGAGGTCGGGATGGTGCAGGTAATAGGGCTTCACCCGGCATTCCACGAGGGCGCGGAACAGCTCGGCGAGCGTCCCGGCGTCGTCGTTCACCCCCCGCAGCAGCACCGTCTGCGACAGCAGGGGAATGCCGGCATCGGCGAGCCGCGCCAGCGCCGCCCGCGCGGCGGGTGTCAGTTCCCGCGCATGGTTCACATGCACCGCCACATAGGGCGTGATGCCCGGCGCCTTGAGCGCGGCGACGAAGGCCGGCGTCACGCGCTCCGGCGCCGCGATGGGCACGCGGGTGTGGTGGCGCACGATCTTTACATGGGGGATGGCCGCCAGCCGCCCCACCACCTCGCCCATGCGCCGGGCCGAGAGCATGAAGGGATCGCCGCCGGTGAGGATGACTTCCCAGATCTCCGGATGCCCGGCGAAATAGGCGAACGCCTGCTCCAGCGCATCGTCCGACAGAAGCGAGGCCGCGCCCGGCCCCACCATCTCGCGGCGGAAGCAGAAGCGGCAATAGACGGCGCAGACGCCCACGATCTTCAGCAGCGCCCGGTCGGGGTAGCGATGCACCACGCCGGGCACGGGGCTGTGGGCGTCGTCGCCGATGGGGTCGGCCAGCTCTTCCGGGCGCACCTCCAGTTCGGCGGGATCGGGCACGAACTGGCGGGCGATGGGGTCGGCTTCGTCCGTCGTATCGATGGCGGCGGCCAGCGTGGGCGTCACCGCCACGGCATAGCGGGCGGCCACCTCTTCCAGCGCGGCGCGCGCGTCCGGCGCGGCGAGGCCAGCGCCGATCAGGTCGTCGGCGGTGCGCAGCGTCCCTTGATCGCGGGCGGCCAAGGACACAAGTTTGTTGAGAGGGTTCGGCATCGGCTCGGCGGACAGCTATATGGGAAGCCTGCCGGGATGCCAAATCGATACGGGAGCCGCCCATGGACGTGACCGACAGCGATGTTCTCGCAGCCGCCGAGCGCTGGCGCCGCGAGGGCCGGGGGGTGGCCATCGCCACCGTGCTGGAAACCTGGGGCTCGGCACCACGCCCGGTGGGCAGCCGCCTCGTCATCGATGCGGAGGGCAATTTCCTCGGCTCGGTCTCCGGCGGCTGCGTGGAAGGCGCGGTCGTGAGCGAGGCGGCGGAGGTGATCGCGGCCGGCGCGCCGCGCACGCTGGAGTTCGGCGTCGCCGACGAGACCGCCTGGAAGGTCGGCCTCTCCTGCGGCGGCAAGATCGCGGTCTATGTGGAGCCGGTGGACTGAGCACGCCGGGCGGTGACGCAGGCCGCCAAGCGTTATATTCAGTGGGGAAGATGATCCGGATGCTCCCTGAGGGAGGACCACCATGCGTCTCGACCTGCTCGCGGCCCTGAATGCGGAGCGCGCCGCCCGCCGCGCGGCGGTTGTCGTGACCGAGCTTGCCACCGGCGCCCAAAGGCTCGCCACTGCCGCGACCCTCGCCTCCGACCCGCTGGCGCCGGAGATCGCAGCGGCGCTGGCCGCGCGTCGCAGCGGCAAGGCCGGGGAGGGCAGCGTCTTCCTCGCGGTGGATGTGCCCCCGCCGCGCATGCTGGTGATCGGCGCCGTCCACATCTCCCAGGCGCTGGCGCCCATGGCGCGGCTCGCGGGATTCGACCTGACCATCCTCGATCCGCGCACCGCCTTCGCCACCCCCGAGCGCTTCCCGGATGTGCCGGTGATCGCCGAATGGCCGGACGAGGCGCTGCCGGCCTATGGGCTCGATCCGTTCACCGCTTTGGTGGCGCTGACCCACGATCCCAAGATCGACGAGCCGGCCATCGCCGCCGCCCTTCGGGCCGAGTGCTTCTATGTGGGCGCGCTCGGTTCGCGGCGTACCCACGCCAAGCGTGTGGAGCGGCTGGCGGCGGCGGGGCTGCCCCAGCAGGCCATCAGCCGCATCCACGCGCCCATCGGCATGGACATCGGCGCCTCCAGCCCGGCGGAGATCGCGGTCGCGGTGCTGGCGGAGGTGATCCGCGCCCTGCGCACCGGCGCCAGCGCAACGGCAGGAGCGGCGGCGTGAGATTCGGCCCCCTGCCGCTCGCCGAGGCCGAAGGCGCCGTCGCCGCGCATTCGGTGCGGCTCCCCGGCGGCACCATCAAGAAGGGCACCCGCCTGACGGCGGCCGACATCGCCCGTCTCGCGGCGGCAGGCATCACCGAGGTGGTCGCGGCCCGCATGGAGCCGGGGGATGTGGCCGAGGACGCCGCCGCGCGTCGCCTCGCCGATGCGGTGGCAGGCGCCCATGTGCGGCCCGACACGGCCTTCACCGGCCGCGCCAATCTCTATGCCGCCACCTCCGGCGTCCTGCGGATTTCGGATGCCGCGCTGGACGCTTTCAACGCGGTGGACGAAGCCATCACCCTCGCCACCCTGCGCGACTTCAGCGCGGTGGCGGCCGGCGACATGGTGGGGACGGTCAAGATCATCCCCTATGCCGTTCCGGGTGCGCTCGTCGACGCAGCCGCCGCGGCGGCGCAGGGCGTGATCGCCATCGCGCCGTTCCGCCTGAAGCGCGTGGCGGTGCTCTCCACCCTGCTGCCGGGCCTCGCCGACAAGGTGGTGGCGAAGACGCTGGCCGTCACCCGCGCCCGCCTGGCGATCGCCGGGGCCGAGGTGATCGCCCACCGCACCCTGCCGCACGACGCCGCGCCGCTCGCCGTCGCGCTCACGGACGCGGTCGCGGCCGGTGCGGAACTGGTCATCGTCTTCGGCGCCTCGGCCATCGCCGACCGCAACGACGTGATCCCCGCCGGGCTCGTGGCGGCGGGCGGAGAAGTCCAGCGGCTGGGCATGCCGGTGGACCCGGGCAATCTCCTGATGCTGGGCCGGCTTGGGTCCGTGCCGGTGCTGGGCGCGCCGGGCTGCGCGCGCAGCCCGAAGGAAAACGGCTTCGATTTCATCCTCCACCGCCTCCTCGCGGGGCTGGAGGTGAGCGCCCGTGACATCGCCCGCCTCGGCGCCGGCGGGCTGCTCCAGGACATCGCCGCCCGCCCCCATCCCCGCGCCGAGAGCGACGAGGCGGAGGACGGGTTCGCGGCCGTCATCCTCGCCGCCGGCCGCTCCTCGCGCATGGGGGAGGGCATCAACAAGCTGCTCGCGGAGGTGGGTGGCCGGCCTGTGATCCGCCGCGTGGCGGAGGCGGCGCTGGCCTCCCGTGCGCGGCCGGTGATCGTCGTGACCGGGCACGAGCGCGGCCGCGTGGAGGCGGCGCTGGCTGGGCTGGACGTGATCTTCGTCTACAATCCCGATCATGCGACGGGCATGGCGTCCTCGCTGCGCGCCGGCATTGCCGCGGTGCCGGAGACGGCGGCCGGCGCGCTGGTGGTTCTCGGCGACATGCCGCTGCTCGCGCCCGGTCTGCTGGATCGCCTGATGGCGGCCTACGCGCCTGCGTCGGGTCGGCTCATCGCGGCGCCGGTGGAGGGCGGGCAGCGGGGGCATCCGGTGCTGTGGTCGCGCCGCTTCTTCGCCGAACTGGCGGCGCTGGAGGGGGATGTGGGCGCCCGCGCCATCCTCGCCGCCAATGCCGAGCTGGTGGCGGAAGTGCCTGTCGCGGCGGAGGAGGGCGCCTTCCTCGACGTGGACACGCCGCGCCTCCTCGCCGAGGCGCGCGAGGCCGCCGCCAAAGGTGAGCGGCAGCTCAGAACGGCGCCGGTTGAAGGTGCGTGACGCCGATGTCCAGCCGCTCGCACAGGAATTGCGCGAGCCGCAGCCGGTGGCACCCCTCCACATGGCGCTCGAAGCACATGAGGCAGATGCGCCGGCCCTGCGCCAGCTCGGCCAATTCCTCCAGCGCCGCCTTGGCGGGATCGGTGGCGAGGTGGGCGTCATAGATACGCATCAGCGCGTCATGGTCGCCGCTGCGCGCAGCGAGCCGCCCCTCCTTGGGCGTGCCCAGCGTCCTGAGGTGGACATAGGCGACGCCGTGCTCGGCAATGCCCGCCGCCAGCGCCGTCTTGGAGAAACCCGGCCGGCGTGACGCCGCGACGGCGCGCACATCCACCAGCAGGCCGACTTTCGCCTCATCCAGCGCGGCCTGGAAGGCCGAGGGGGTGGATTGCTCGTAGCCGATGGTGAAGAGGGCGGTGCGGGCTTTGCGGCTGCTCATGGAAGGGATCATGCCGTGCGGTGGACGACCCGTCATCCCCGCCCGGAGCGCGTTTTGCAGGCGCGAAATGGACTTGAGCCGACGAAAGGCCCACTTTCTCGCCTCAGCCAGCGGTGAACGGGGAACCGCGCGGCGCTTCTCGGGTTCAAGAGCCACCCGGGCGGGCGTCGTACAAGGACGGCCGCTGGCTTGGGGGGAGACCCATCATGCGCCTGTTTCGCTGTGCCGCCTGCGATCAGCTCCTGTATTTCGAAAACCGCCGCTGCGAGAAGTGCGGCCACGATCTCGGCTACATCCCGCAAGCCAACGCTCTGGTGCCGCTGGAGCGCGAAGGGGATGCCGAGAGCAGCGTGTGGCGCGCTATCGGTCGCGGCGGCGAGCAGCGCTACCGCTTCTGCGCCAATGCGGCGCTGGATGCCTGCAACTGGCTGATGCCGGCGGAGGAGGAAGGCGAATTCTGCCTCGCCTGCCGCCACAACCGCATGGTGCCCGACCTCACGGTGCCCGAAAACCTGCGCAAGTGGCGCAAGGTGGAGGTGGCAAAGCACCGGCTCATCTATTCCCTGCTGCGGCTCAACCTGCCCCTGGAAAGCAACGAGGATCGCGAGGGCGGCCTCTGCTTCGATTTCCTCGCCGACGATCCGGACGGCTCAGCCCCGAAGATCATGACCGGCCACGACGAGGGCCTCATCACCATCGCCCTCGCGGAGGCGGATGACGCCGAGCGCGAGCATCGCAAGGGGGAGCTTGGCGAGCTCTACCGCACGCTGCTCGGCCATTTCCGACACGAGACGGGGCATTATTACTGGAACCGGCTGGTCCGCGACGCGGGCCGCCTCCAGGCCTTCCGGGCGCTCTTCGGCGACGAAACGGTAGATTATGGCGAGGCCCTTCAGGCCTATTATGCCAACGGTCCCATGCCCGACTGGCAGACGAACTATGTCTCGGCCTACGCCACGGCGCACCCGTGGGAAGACTTCGCCGAGACGTTCAAGCACTACATCCACATCGTCGATACGCTGGAGATGGCCGGCGCGTTCGGCATGCGGGTGAAGCCGCGGCTCGACCGTACGGGCGAACTTGGCGCGGAGGTGGATTTCAACCCCTACCGCGCGTGCGCCATCCAGCAGATGGTGGATTCCTGGCTGCCCATCTCGTTCGCGCTCAACAATCTCAATCGCTGCCTCGGCATGTCGGACGCCTATCCGTTCATCCTCGGCCCGGGCGTGATCGAGAAGGTTGGCTTCATCCACAGCCTGGTGCATCGGCAGGTGGAAGCCGATCCGGTGCCGGAGACCGTCACCGAGGAGGTGCCGCCGGGCCGTGGCGAGAATGCCGCCGATGCGCCGGAAGGCAGCCCAATCGCCGCGGTCGCGTAAGGCGTCGGCGGGGTGCGCCTTCACGCACTCGTGAAGCTGGGCGGGAGCGGATGGGGGTGCCCCTTCCGTCCCGTCGGCCTTGCAATCGGTCGGCAACGGGCGACCCATGGTCGTCCCTCCGCCGTCGTTCGATTCCCCCTATGAACCAGATCGATCCGCAGTCGCCCCACGCTTCGTCCGGGGAGAAGACCCCACCCAGCCACGCCGAGATCCGCCGCATCATCTTCGGGCTGATGCTGGCGATGCTGCTCGGCGCGCTGGACCAGACCATCGTGGCGACAGCCCTGCCGACCATCGGCGATGCGTTCGGCGACTTCGCCAACCTCTCCTGGGTGGTCACCGCCTATCTCCTGACCGCGACGGTGGCGACGCCGCTCTACGGCAAGCTGAGCGACATCCACGGGCGGCGGGTGATGCTGCTGACGGCCGTCGCCGTGTTCTCGGCGGCGTCCGTGGCCTGCGCGCTGGCGCCCAACCTGCTTGCCCTCATCATCGCGCGGGCGGTTCAGGGGCTGGGCGGCGGGGGGCTGATCTCCCTGTCGCAGACCATCATCGCTGATCTGGTCTCGCCGCGGGAGCGTGGGCGCTATCAGGCGCAGATCGCCGGCGTGTTCGCGGCCTCCAGCATTGCCGGCCCGGTGCTGGGCGGCCTGTTTGCGCAATATCTCAGCTGGACCCTCATCTTCTGGGTCAATCTGCCCATCGGTCTTGCGGCCCTGCTCATCACCGAGCGGCGGCTGCGCGACCTGCCGCGCCACGAGCGCCGCCATGCTATGGACTATCTGGGCGCGGCGCTGATGGCGGTGGCGAGCCTGATGCTTCTCCTCGCCCTCGGCTGGGGTGGTGTGCGCCTGCCCTGGGGCTCGCCGCTCATCCTCGGCCTGTTCGCCGGTGCGGCGGTTTTCGTGGCCCTGTTCATCTGGCGGATGCGGTGGGCGCAGGAACCGTTCCTGCCCCTCGGCCTCCTCGCCGACAAGGTGGTGGGCTGGGGCATGATCGCCTCGTTCCTCGCATTCGGGGGAATGGTCGGCCTGTCCATCTTCGTGCCGCTCTATTTCGAGACGGCGCGCGGCCTCTCCGCCACCCAGTCGGGCCTAGGGCTCATTCCCTTCATGGGTGGCGTGGTGATGGGGGCCGTGCTCTCCGGGCGCTCCATGGCGCGCCTTGCCCATTACAAGCGTCCGGCCCTCGCCGGGCTGACGCTCGCGTCCGCGGGACTCCTCGCGATCGGTCTGGTCCCGGTCATGCCGCTGGCGCTGGCCCTGGCGCTGTTCGTCGTCATCGGCCTGGGCTTGGGCACGGCCCTGCCGGTCTGCACGGTGTCCATCCAGAACGCGGTGCAGCCGCATCTGATGGGCACCACCACGGGCGTCATGACCTTCTTCCGCCAGCTTGGCGGCGCGCTGGCCGTGGCCGTGCTTGGCGCCGTGCTTCTCGCCGCGCTGGCCACGGGCGGGGCGGCGGATATCGAGACCCTGGCGCGCAGCGCGGACCCGGCGCGCCTCGCAAGCGCGTTCAGCCGGGTGTTCCTCACCATGACGGTGGTGGCGGCGCTGGCGGCCGTGGCGCTGGCGTTCCTGCCGGAGCGGCCGCTGCGCACGTCGGTCCACGCCAGCGAGGGCGAGGGCAGCATCGTGTGATGCTGCCCCGGCCGGAACGGCGCGGCGCCTATTCGGCCGCGTCGGGCTTGCTTGCGGCAGCCTTCTTGGCGGCGGGCTTCTTGGGAGCCACGGCTTTCGCCGCCGGCTTTTTGGCCGCCGGCTTCTTCGCGGCAGCCTTCTTCGGTGCCGCCTTCTCGCCATCCGCCGAAGCCGCCTTGCGGGCGCCGCCACGCGCGGGCTTGGCCGGCGAAGACGCCGCCTTGGCGTCGATGAGCTGCACCGCCTGTTCCAGCGTCAGCGTTTCGGGATCGGTGGACTTGGGCAGGGTCGCGTTGACCTTGCCGTGGTTCACGTAAGGCCCGAAACGGCCCGGACGCACGGTGATCGGCCCGCCCAGCGTCGGATGATCGCCGACGACCCGCCCGGCCGGCGTGCCGCCGCGTCCGCCACGACCCTTGGACTGCTTCTCCGCGATCAGCGCCACCGCCCGGTTGAGGCCGATGGCGAGGATGTCGTCGCCGTCCTCGATATTGGCGTAGGTGCGCCCGTGCTGGACATAGGGGCCATAACGCCCGATGCCGGCGAGGATGGGCTCGCGATCCTCCGGATGGAGGCCGATTTCGCGCGGGAGGGCCAGCAGCTTCAGTGCCGTTTCAAGGTCAACGTCCGCCGGGGCGAGGCCCTTGGGCAGCGACGAGCGCTTGGGCTTCTCGCCTTCCTTGCCCTCTCCGAGCTGGAGATAGGTGCCGAAGCGGCCGGAGCGGATGGTGACTTCCTCACCTGAATCCGGATCGAGGCCGAGCACGCGGGTGCCGTCGCCTTCCTGCGCATTGTCGCCGGTGAGCGGACGGGTGTGGCGGCATTCGGGATAGTTGGAGCAGCCGATGAAGGCGCCGAACTTGCCCATCTTCAGCGAGAGCCGGCCGGTGCCGCAGGTGGGGCACAGGCGCGGGTCTGTCCCGTCCTCGGTGGGCGGGAAGATGTGGGCGGTCAGCATCTCGTCGAGGGCGTCCAGCACCTGCGACACGCGCAGGTCCTTGGTGGCCTCGATGGCCGCGTGGAAATCCTGCCAGAAGGCGCGCAGCACCTCCTTCCAGTCGAGTTCGGCCGCGGAAACCTCGTCGAGCTTCTCTTCGAGGTCGGCGGTGAAATCGTATTCCACGTAGCGCTTGAAGAAGCTTTCGAGGAAGGCGGTGACGAGCCGGCCCTTGTCCTCCGGCACCAGCTTCTTCTTGTCGAGCTTCACATATTCACGGTCGCGCAGCACGGCGAGTACGGCGGCATAGGTGGAGGGGCGGCCGATGCCCAGCTCCTCCATCCGCTTCACCAGCGAGGCTTCCGAATAGCGCGGCGGCGGCTCGGTGAAGTGCTGGGTGGTGTTGATGTCGCGCTTGGCCAGCGCCTCGTTGGCGCTCATTGCCGGAAGGCGACGGCCCTCCTCGTCGTCGTCCTCGTCGTCCTTGCCCTCGCGGTAGAGGGTGAGGAAGCCGTCGAACTTGACCACGGTGCCGGTGGCGGTGAGGTCCAGCGTGCGGGCGCCGGCTTTCGCCTCGATGTCCGCCGTGGTGCGCTCCAGCTCGGCCGATTCCATCTGGCTCGCGACCGTGCGGATCCAGATCAGCTCATAGAGCTTGGCCTGCTCGCCATCGAGATAGCGGGCCACGTCGCGCGGATGGCGCGAGGGGTCGGTCGGGCGGATGGCCTCGTGGGCCTCCTGCGCGTTCTTGGCCTTGGTGGTGTACTTACGCGGCACGCCGGGCAGGTACTTCTGGCCGAACTGCTTGCCGATGGCATCGCGGGTGGCGGCGACGGCCTCGGGGGCCATGTCCACGCCGTCGGTTCGCATGTAGGTGATGAGGCCCACCGTCTCGCCCCCCACGTCCACGCCCTCATAGAGGCGCTGGGCGATCTGCATGGTCCGGGCGGGGGCGAGGCCGAGCTTGCGGCTCGCTTCCTGCTGCAGCGTCGAGGTGGTGAAGGGCGGCTGGGGATGCCGCTTCATGGGCTTAGCTTCGACCGAGCGCACCCGGAACGCCGCGCTGTCCAGCGCTTCGCGGAAGGCCTTCGCCTCCTCCGCCGTGCCCACCGAGAGGCGGGTGATCTTCTTGCCGTCGGCGCCGGAAAGGCGGGCCTCGAACTCCTCGTTCCGCGGCGTCGCGAGCCGGGCGAGGATGGACCAGTATTCCTTGCGGACGAAGGTCTCGATCTCCCGCTCCCGGTCGCAGACGAGGCGCAGCGCCACCGACTGCACGCGTCCGGCGGACCGCGCGCCGGGCAGCTTGCGCCACAGCACGGGGGAGAGGGTGAAGCCCACGAGATAATCGAGGGCGCGGCGGGCGAGATAGGCGTCCACCAGCGCCACGTCGATATCGCGCGGCGCCTTCATGGCCTCCAGCACCGCCTGCTTGGTGATGGCGTTGAAGACCACGCGCTCGACCTTCTGGCCCTTGAGCGCCTTCTTCTGCCGCAGCACCTCCAGCACGTGCCAGGAGATGGCCTCGCCTTCGCGATCCGGGTCGGTGGCGAGGATCAGGCCATCGGCCCCCTTCACGGCGGCGGCGATCTCGTTGAGCCGCTTCTGCGCCTTGGGGTCCACGTCCCACAGCATGCGGAAGTCGGCGTCCGGATCCACCGACCCGTCCTTCGACGGGAGGTCGCGAACGTGGCCGTAGGAGGCGATGACCTCGTAGCCGGGACCGAGATATTTGTTGATCGTCTTCGCCTTGGCCGGCGATTCGACGATGACGACCTGCATGACGAACCGTGTCTCAATCAAGGGCCGCCGCCCCATTGCGCGGCCTTGGAAAGGGGAGGGAGCATCCCGCGATACCGTTTGGCATCCCGGAAGCGAAGCGTGAAGCTCCGGCTCCGATGCCCGGCGTCTGATCGCGATCGCTCACCCCAGCAAGAGGATCGCGACGCCGAGAGCGCCGCAACATGGGGAGCCAAGGGGCGCCTGTCAAATGGTGCCCCCCTTCAGGCTCAGCCGCCGGGTTTGATGAAAGTACAACCCAGAGTATGTTTCAATATCGAACTCAATCTTTAAGACCAGTCTCAGATACCAACCGGGGCTTGGAACCGACATGACCGAACGGTCTCCCGTCGACATCGCCGACGATGCGGCCGCGACGGCTGCCTATGTCGCCGCCATTACCGCCGAATTGTCACGTCTCGCCCGCAACCACGGGTTCAGTACCCTCGCCTATGTGCTCGATATGGCGCGTCAGGAGGCGCGCGCGTTGGCCGACAACGTATCGTCCCGCGGACCGGGGAGCACCGACGCCGAGCGGCGGTGAGCCGCTCCACCCCTATTTGAGCGCAACCCGTCCGGTGCCCGGGCGGTCGAGGCGTCCGGCAAGCTCAAGCTCCAGCAGCACGATCTGGACTTCCGCGACCGTGCAACCGGACAGGCGCACCAGATCGTCGGTCGGCGTCGGCACCGGGCCGAGCAGCGAGATCACCCGGGCGCGCGCATCCTCCCCCGGCGTGACCGGCCCCGCCGGCACGAACGGCGCCTCCGCCTCCACCACTGGTTCCTCGCGCCGCCCGGCGATCGGGGTGAGCACCTCGATCACATCGGCGGCCTCGGTGACGAGCGTCGCGCCGCGCTTCAGCAGGCGGTTGGTGCCGCCCGCACGGGGATCGAGCGGCGAGCCGGGCACGGCGAACACCTCGCGCCCCTGCTCGGCGGCAAGGCGCGCGGTGATGAGCGAGCCGGACCGTTCCGCCGCCTCCACCACCACGACGCCGAGGCTCATGCCCGAAACCAGACGGTTGCGGCGGGGAAAGTCGCGGGCGCGAGGCTCCCAGCCGATGGGCATCTCGGAGACGAGGGCGCCGGTCGAGGCCACCTTGTCCATCAGGCCGAGATTTTCGGGCGGGTAGGGCTTGGCCAGCCCGCCGGCGAACACGCCCACCGTTCCGCCGTCGAGGCTCGCCTCGTGGGCGGCTGCATCGATGCCGCGGGCAAGGCCGGACACCACCACCCATCCGCCCGCCGCGAGATCCCGCGCGAGCCGCGCCGCGAAGGTGCGGCCGGCGGCAGAGGCGTTGCGGGCGCCGACGATGCCGACCATGGGCCGGCGCAAGACCTCGGCCTCGCCGCGCAAGGAGATCAGGGGCGGCGCGTCATCGAGGGCGGCAAGGGCAGGGGGATAGTCACGCTCGCCGAGCGCGACCAGCCGGGCGCCCATGCGGGCGTGTGCCTCCATCTCTGCGTCCGCCTCGGCGATGGTGGGCGTGTGCGGCGGCATCAGCCGTCCGCCGCGCCGGGCGAGGGAGGGCAGGGCCTCCAGCGCCGCGCCGGCGCCGCCGAACTGATTGATGAGGGCACGGAAGGTGCGCGGGCCGACATTCTCGGTGCGGATCAGCCGCAGCCAGTCGCGGCGCTGCTCCGGCCCGAGCAATTCGCCCTTTGCCGGCCCGCTGGCGGGACCCTTTGCCCTGCCCCGTGCCATGCCGCCTCAGCCCTTCGCGCCGATCTTGCCCTCGGTGCCTCCCAGCAGCCGGCGGATGTTCTCGTGGTGCTTCAGCCACAAGAGGATGGCGAGGACGGCGAGCAGCAGGGCGAGCTTGTCATGCCCGAGGCCCATGGCCGCGATGACCGTGGCAACCGACGCCATGAGCGCGGACAAAGAGGAATAGCGCGTGAAATAGGCCGCCCCCAGCCACACCACCGCGAAGGCGATGGCGGCGGGCCAGAACAGGCCGATGGTGACGCCCAGGAAGGTCGCGACGCCCTTGCCGCCCTTGAAGCGCAGCCACACCGGTGCGATGTGGCCGAGGAAGGCGCCGACAGCCGCCGCCATGGCGGCCGTCTCTCCGGCGAAATGGCGGGCGACGAGCACGGCCGCGGTGCCCTTCAGCGCATCGAGCAGAAGGGTTGCGGCGGCGAGATCCTTGCGCCCGGTCCGCAGCACGTTGGTGGCGCCGATGTTGCCGGAGCCGATGGTGCGCAGGTCCTTGGTGCCGGCAAATCGCGTGAGGAGGAGCCCGAACGGGACCGAGCCGAGCAGGTAGCCGAACGTGAGCGCGATCAGCAGCACGAGCGCGGGCGGGGTATCAGGCATGCGCACCTCGAACGATCTCGCCGCGCCGCCGCGGCGGGACGGCACAGGTCACGGTGGGTCAAACGTATTCGTAGACGGTGCGCCCGGCAACGACGGTCCGCAGCACCCGCCCGTCGAGGCGCGCCTCGTCGAACGGCGTGTTCCGGCAGCGCGACTTCAGGGAGCGGGGATCGAGCACATAGGGCATGCCGGGATCGAACACGATCACGTCCCCCGCCGCGCCTGGCCGGAGCGTCCCGGCATCCAGACCCAGAATCTGCGCCGGCCGGGTGGAGAGGGCGGCGAGCAGGTTCACGAGGTCCACCTGATCGGAATGGACAAGGCGCAGCGCTGCCGAGAGCAGCGTCTCCAGCCCGATGGCGCCGGGCTCGGCTTCCGAGAAGGGCAGGCGCTTGCCCTCGACGTCCTGCGGCAGATGATCGGAAACGACCACATCCACGAGGCCGGAGGCGAGCGCGCGGATCAGCGCCTGCCGGTCCTCCTCCCCGCGCAACGGCGGGGCGAGGCGGAAATAGGTGCGGTAGGCGCCGATATCCAGCTCGTTGAACGACAGATGGTTGATGCTGACCGAGGCCGTCACCGGCAGACCGGCCGCCTTGGCCCGCTCCAGCACCTCCAGCGATTCGGCACAGGTGAGCGCTGCCGCGTGGTAGCGCGAGCGCGCCGCGCCCACGAGCCGCACGTCGCGCTCCAGGATGATGGTCTCGGCCGCCTTCGGATTGCCTGAGAGGCCGAGGCGGGAGGCGAAGGCGCCCTCGTTCATCGCCCCCTGCGACATGGACGCGTCCTCGGTGTGGTGCACCAGAAGGGCGTCGAAATCGCGGGCATAGGTGAGCGCGCGGCGCAGCACCTGGGCGTTCATGATGGACTTGTGGCCATCGGTGAAAGCGACCGCGCCGGCGGCCTGAAGCAGGCCGATCTCGGTCATCTCGTGGCCTTCGAGGCCCTTGGTGATGGCGGCCATGGGATGCACCCGCACCACCGCCGTGTCCCGCGCCCGGCGCAGGATGAAGTCCACGATGGCCGGATCGTCCACCGCCGGGTCCGTATCCGGCTGGCAGATGATGGTGGTGACACCGCCCGCCGCCGCCGCGTGGCTGGCCGAGGCGAGCGTCTCGCGATGCTCGGCGCCGGGCTCGCCGACGAAGGCGCGCATGTCCACGAGGCCGGGGGCGACGACCGCGCCGGCGCAATCCACCACCTCGGCGCCATCCGGGATGCCGGCGGCGGCGATGCCGAAGCCGGCATCCTTCACCACGCCGTCGGCGAGGAAGACATCGCCGTGGAAGTCCGCGCCGCGCGAGGGGTCGATGACCCGCGCATTGGCGAGCAGCAGCGGCCGGGAATCGTTGGAATGGGAGCGGCCGTTACGCATTGGGAAGCTTCCGCGCGAGGGAATCGAGCACCGCCATGCGCACGGCGACGCCCATCTCCACCTGCTCACGAATGAGGGACTGCGCCCCGTCCGCGATGGCGGAATCGATCTCCACACCGCGGTTCATGGGGCCGGGGTGCATCACCAGCGCGTCGGGCGCGGCGTAGCGCAGCTTGGCCTCGTCGAGGCCGAAATAGTGGAAATATTCCTTCACCGAGGGGATGAAGGAGCCGGCCATGCGCTCGCGCTGGAGGCGCAGCATCATCACGATGTCCGCCCCTTCCAGCCCCGCCTCCATGGTGCGGAACACCTCGACGCCCAGGCTCTCCACGCCCGAGGGCAGCAGGGTGGAGGGCGCCACCACACGCACCTTGGCGCCCATGGTGTTGAGGAGCGCGATGTTGGAGCGCGCCACGCGCGAATGGAGCACATCCCCGCAGATGGCGACCGTGAGGCCCTGGATGCGCCCCTTGTTGCGGCGGATGGTGAGGGCGTCGAGCAGCGCCTGGGTGGGGTGCTCGTGGGCGCCGTCGCCGGCATTCACCACGCAGCAATCCACCTTGCGCGCCAGAAGCGCCACCGCGCCGGAGGCGTGATGCCGGACGACGAGGATGTCCGGGTGCATGGCGTTCAGCGTGATGGCGGTGTCGATGAGCGTCTCGCCCTTCTTCACCGAAGAGGAGGCGACCGACATGTTCATCACGTCGGCGCCGAGCCGCTTGCCCGCGATCTCGAACGAGGACTGGGTGCGGGTGGAGGCCTCGAAGAACAGGTTGATCTGGGTGCGTCCGCGCAGCGTCGTGCGCTTCTTCTCGATCTGCCGGTTGAGTTCGACGAACTCCTCAGCGAGGTCGAGCAGACCCGTGATCTCGCCGGCGGAAAGCCCTTCGATGCCGATGAGGTCTCGGCCGGAGAGCGTGAAGGCGGAAGGATCTTGCATGGCAGGCGGGAGGCATAGCGGCCAAGCGCGGCCCCGGCAAGGGAAGCCTGTGAATGAAGCTTGGCGCGGCAAGGCGGGGAGTGTTGAGATTTACGGGTCGTTCACCAACCGTGAAGGCCGGTCCCGGTGATTCCCCAGGGTCGCCACACTTTGGAACGAACTCTCACCGAGCCTTTGCGCAGCCGGACCGGACGGGCTGAGGCGAGCCGCCAGACCGTCGCCCCGGAGGTTGGGAGTTACTCGTTATGTCCATTCTGATGCGGACGAACCTCATGGCGCTCGGCGTCGCCGTGGTGCTCACCGGCGGTGCCGGCACGGGCAACGCGGCCGCCATCGGCACCGGCGCGCTGGCCATGGCGCCGGCGAAGGCCGCGAGCGTCACCGATGTCGGCTACTGGTATCGCGGCCGCTATTATCGCGGCGGCTGCTGGAATTGCGGCAACGGCGCCGCCCTGGGTGCGGGTGTCGCCATCGGCGTACTGGGTGCGGCGGCCATTGCCGGCGCTGCGGCCGCGCCGCCGCCGCCCCCGGTCGTCTATTATGAGCAGCCGCCGGTCGTTTATTACCAGCCCGCGCCGCGCGTTTATCTGGAGCCGGTTCCCCCGCCGCGCCCGCGCAGCTGCTGGGTGACGACCGGCCCCGGCGGGCAGGGCTACTTCTCGCCCTGCTGAGTCGCGGGATGCGGGGTTCGTCAGGGCGGCTTCGGCCGCCCTTTCGTTTGGATCAGGCCAGCATCGTCAGGCCAGCATCTTGGCGATGGTCACCACCAGCGGCAGCGTGATGGCGGCGCCGATGATCTGGATGGTCAGGATCTCGGCAAGGAGCGGCGCGTCCCCGCCCATCTGCCGCGCCAGCACGTAGCCGTTGGGCGCCGACGGCACGGCGGCGGTGATCGCCACCACCACAAGCTCCGTGCCGCTCAGCCCGAACGCCAGCGCCAGGGCGATCGCGATGGCCGGCTTCACCAGCAACTTCAGCGCGAGGCTGGCGAACACGATGGCGCGAGGCCGCTTCAGCCGGTCGAGGATCAGGCCGCCGCCGACCACCAGCAGCCCCAGCGCCAGCGAGGCCTTGCCGAGGATATCGCCGAACTCCACCAGGACGGGCGGCACCGGGACGTGCGTGACATTGAGCAGGGCGCCCGCGGAGCAGGCCCAGATGTACGGATTGCGCGCCAGTTGCTCGGCCACATAGGCGAAGGTGGGCGGGTGGCGGCCGGAGAAGGAGGCGAGCACCAGCACGGCGATGATGTTCACCACCGGGATCATCGCCACCAGCGCCAGCGCTGCGATGGTGATTCCCGCCGCGCCATAGAGGCCGCCCGCCACCGCCAGCACGATGTAGGTGTTCCAGCGCACCGCCCCCTGGAACAGGGAGGTGAAGCCCGGGCCGTCCGCCGCCAGCGCTGCGATCAGCGGCTTGTGCAGGAGAACAATGAGGCCCGAGAGGATCACAACGGTCCCGATGAGCGCGCCGGCAACCGCCACGACATTCACGGTGCTCAGGTCCGCCTTCACCGCGGAGACCACCAGAAGCGCCGGGAACAGCACGAAATAGGTCAGCTTCTCCAGCGCCGCCCAATGGGCCGCATCCTTCAGGAGGATGCGTCGCAGCACGGCGCCAAGGGCGATGACGAGGAAGACCGGCACGAGGGCCGTGAAGATGAGGCTCATGGGGCAGACGCTTACCGTGCCGGCCGTTCGGCGGCAGGCAATTAGTCCTACACGGCGGTGTGAATTCGCCGCGCGCCCGCTTTAGGCCCGGAGCCGGGATAAGAAAAGCGCCATTGTCCCGAAATGGGGCAGGGTCGGCGGCGGGCGGAGAACCTGCCGGGAACAGGAGAGGACCGAATCAGTCTTCGAAGTCGGTTCCCGCCTCGTTCTGTGCGAGGCGGTCGAGGAAGCCGAGCGCCCCGTCGAGGATGAAGGCCGCCGCGTGCTGGTCCACCACCTCGGCCCGTCGCGACCGGCTCATGTCCGCCGAGATCAGCGCCCGCTCGACCGCGACGGTGGACAGCCGCTCGTCCCACAGGGCGATCGGCCGCCCCGCCAGCCGGGCGAAATTGCGGGCGAAGGCCCGGCTCGCCTGCGCGCGGGGACCTTCGGTGCCGTCCATGTTGAGCGGCAGTCCCAGCACGAAGGCCACCGCCCGCCGTTCGTCGGCGAGGGCCACCAGACGCAGGGCCTCGGCGGTGAACTTTGTGCGCTTGACCGTCTCGATCACGGTCGCGATGCGGCGGTCCGGATCGGAGCCCGCGACGCCGATGGTCTTGGTGCCGAGATCAAGCCCGATCAGCGCCCCGCGCGGCGGCAGGAGGGCGGCGATGTCCGCGAGCGGACCGACGGGGGCGGGGAGGGGCGCGTCTACCATGCGTGAGGGGTAGAGGATTTGTGGAGCGGAGCAAGGGGGTAGCCTACCAACCTGTACCAATCCTTGGTATTCTTTGAGGCGGAGCTGACCCATGTCGCGCAACACGTCCGTTTCTCTCGGCGACCATTTCGCCAGTTTCGTCGATCGCCAAGTGGAGGCGGGACGCTATAGTTCGGCCAGCGATGTGGTGCGCGCCGGCCTGCGGCTGCTGGAGGAGCATGAGGCGCGACTCGATGCGCTCCGGTCGGCTCTGGCGGAGGGCGAGGCGAGCGGGCCGGCCCAGCCCTTCGATGTCGAATCTTTCCTCGCCGAGAAGCGGTCCGGCGCGGCCTGACCGCATATGGCGCGCCTTCTCCTGATCCTTACGCCCAAGGCGCGGCAGGATCTCGATTCCATCTGGACGTTCTCGCAAGACCGCTGGGGCACGGCGCAGGCTGAAACCTACGTGAGGCTGCGGTGAAGGCCGGTTATCTGCGCCACGCCGTTGGATCGCACGTGGTCTTTTTCCGGCTCGCAGGTAAAGAAACGCTGGAGGTCGTCCGAATTCTGCACCAACGGATGGAACCTGCCACGCCACCTATGACGGGCCGCCCCCCGCGTCCAAACCCTTCCACCGCGGCATACCCCTTGCTATAGCGGCAGGCAGCTTTTGGGAGCCTACTCATGTCCGTCGATCAGGCGACAGTCCGCCGGGTGGCCCATCTCGCACGCATCGCCGTGCGGGAGGAGGAACTCGGCCATCTTCAGAACGAGCTCAACGCCATCCTCGATTTCGTCGAGCAACTGGCGGATCTCGATGTCTCCGGGGTCGAGCCGCTGACCAGCGTTGTCCCCGTGGAGCTGCCCATGCGGGAAGACGCCGTGACCGACGGAAACTGCCCCGAGAAGGTGCTCGCCAATGCCCCCGACGCCGAGGGTGGCTTCTTTACCGTGCCGAAGGTGGTGGAATGACCAAGCTCACCAAGCTCACCCTCACCCAGGCGCGCGAGGGGCTTGCCCAGGGCGAGTTCACCTCCGTCGAGCTCACCGAGGCCTATCTGAAGGCCATGGAAGAGGCGCGCCCGCTCAACGCCTATGTGCTTGAGACGCCGGAGATCGCCCTCGAGATGGCGAAGGAAAGCGACAAGCGCATCGCTTCCGGCGACACCGGGCATCTGGAGGGCATCCCCCTCGGCATCAAGGACATGTTCGCCACCGAGGGCGTGCGCACCACGGCCTGCTCGAAGATCCTCGAGAATTTCGTGCCGCAGTACGAATCCACCGTCACCTCCCACCTGTGGCGGGACGGGGCGGTGATGCTCGGCAAGCTGAACAACGACGAGTTCGCCATGGGCTCGTCCAACGAGACCTCGGCCTTCGGCCCTGTGGTGTCGCCCTGGCAGCGCGACGGCGACACGACCCCCATCGTGCCCGGCGGCTCGTCCGGTGGCTCGGCGGCGGCGGTGGCGGCCTTCCTGTGCGCCGGCGCGACGGGCACCGATACCGGCGGCTCCATCCGCCAGCCGGCGGCCTTCACCGGCACGGTCGGCATCAAGCCCACCTATGGCCGCTGCTCGCGCTGGGGCATCGTCGCCTTCGCCTCGTCCCTCGACCAGGCCGGCCCCTTCGCCCGCACGGTGAACGATGCGGCGATCCTGCTGCGCTCCATGGCCGGCTACGACCCGAAGGATTCCACCTGCGTCAACCGGCCGGTGCCCGACTATGAGGAGGCGGTCGGCGCCTCCATCAAGGGCAAGAAGATCGGCATTCCGCGCGAATACCGCATGGACGGCATGGCCGACGAGATCGACACCCTCTGGCGCGAGGGTGCCAAGTGGCTGGAAGAGGCCGGCGCCGAGATCGTCGACATCTCGCTGCCCCATACCCAGTACGCTTTGCCGGCCTATTACATCGTGGCGCCCGCGGAAGCCTCGTCCAACCTCGCCCGCTATGACGGCGTGCGCTACGGCGCCCGCGTGCCGGGCAAGGACGTGGTGGAGATGTATGAGAACACCCGCGCGGCCGGCTTCGGCCCCGAGGTGCGCCGGCGCATCATGATCGGCACCTATGTGCTCTCCGCCGGCTATTACGATGCCTATTACCTGCGCGCCCAGAAGATCCGCAGCCTGATCAAGCGCGATTTCGACCTCGCCTTCGCGCAGGGCGTCGACGCGGTGCTGACCCCGGCGACCCCGTCGCCCGCCTTCGGCATCGGCGAGAAGCTGAAGGCCGATCCGGTGGAGATGTATCTCAACGACGTCTTCACGGTGACGGTGAACATGGCCGGCCTGCCGGGCATCTCCGTCCCCGCCGGCCTTTCGGCCGACGGCCTGCCGCTGGGCCTCCAGCTCATCGGCCGGCCGTTCGAGGAAGAGACGCTGTTCTCTCTCGCCGAGGTGATCGAGGAAGCGGCTGGCCGCTTCCCGGTCGAGGATTTGTGGTGGAAGGCCTGAACTGAGCACGCAAGAGAGGTCGGGGCCTAGCCCCGACCTTGCGAATGACGCCCCGCCCGGAGCGGAGCCGGTCCGGTCACGAGTACCCGACCGGCTCCTTTGGTGCGCCCTGGGCGTGACGGAGGGCGGTGAGGCGCCTGCGCAGTGACTTCCGGTGCCGGGAAAACGCCGCGATGAGGCGCGACTGGAAAGTGGCGCCACCCTGTCTCAGCTCGCGATTCTCATCCAGTGCGGCCTTGAAGGCGTGGACGAGGTCATCGGTCGCCGAAAGCACGCGGCGATAGGGGAAGATGCGGGCCAACTCTGGATAGCGCACCTCGCCTTTGCGTTCCACAAAAGGCTGAAGCCTTGCGGTGTGACTGCCCCGATCTGCGCCCAGCGCCTCCGCCAGCCGATCGAGAGCGCGCACCTTTATATCGTCCTCTTCCTTCAGGATGCCGACACCTTCGAGGAGCCTGATCGGCGCGCCCTGGGAAAAGTCTCTTCGAGCGGTCCAGCGCAGATAGCCGGCGATGCCCTTGCTCACCAGTTGAGCTTCCGAGCGAGCGGGAAAATGCGCGAGCTGGACGTTGGGGAGCAGCGTCGATGGCAGGGGTACGTCCCACTTGGTGGCGCCGTGATTGCCGTCGACGATGCCGAATCCACGCTCGGCGGCCAGCCGACCGGGTACGACGACCTTGAAGACATAGGGATCGTGCACCGCCACATGCCGGAGCCGGGTGAGGGGGCAGGGCTCGTCTGGGTCGTCGTGATGGGTCATCACATAATGGCGTGGGTTCAGGCCGCCCACCCGGTACCCTCCAAGGGCAGCGAGATCGGCTTCAAGCACCGAACGGTCCTCCGCGACGACGAACTCGTCGCCATCCAGCGGGAAGATGAAGTCCCAGCTGAAGGTCTTAAGGGCGTGTTCGACCAAAGCCGTCGTGCGCTGACCCTGATGATAAGCCGCCAACGACTTTTCGGAAGTCACCGATATCGGAAGACCTTCGCGGACCAGGATATCCAGGATGCGAGCTGTCTGGTCCGTGCTACCATCATCTACAATGTAAAGTTGATCTAAGAAAAATAGATTATGGCGTACCCAAGCTTCGATGATGTCCGCTTCGTCGCGGACGATGGAGACCCCCGCCAGCCTCATCTGCCCTACTCCTACTAGCCCCGGTGCCCAATCTAAAGGCGGGCGGAGCAGAATTTGGGTACGGCGGTAGCGGGAGCACGGCGGTTTTGGGGGCGAAATGAGGCGCAGATAACTTGGTGTAACAAAGCCTGTCATGACGTATCGGCAGCTTATGGCCGTTGCCTGCAATGTCGCCTAGGGGTACGACACCGACCAGATGGCGGCGCTGCCGCAATGGACCTGACAGCGCGGGCCATCCGCGCACGACGATAGGACGACCATGACCCTTCACACCCGGCCTGCGGAGGCCAAGAAGCTGATTTCCGGCGCCACCGGTGATTGGGAGGTGGTGATCGGCATGGAGGTGCATGCGCAGGTCGCTTCCAATGCCAAGCTGTTCTCCGGCGCCTCCACCGCCTTCGGCGGCGAGCCCAACGATCACGTGTCGCTGGTGGATGCGGCCATGCCCGGCATGCTGCCCGTCATCAACAAGGAGTGCGTGGCGCAGGCGGTCCGCACCGGCCTTGGACTGAAGGCGGAGATCAACCTGCATTCGGTGTTCGACCGGAAGAACTATTTCTATCCGGACCTGCCGCAGGGCTACCAGATCAGCCAGTTCAAGCAGCCCGTGGTGGGCGAGGGCGAGGTGATCGTCGATCTGCTGGACGGCGAGAGCTTCACCGTGGGCATCGAGCGCCTGCATCTGGAGCAGGACGCGGGCAAGTCCATCCACGACCTGTCGCCGACCCTCTCCTTCGTGGACCTCAACCGCTCCGGCGTGGCGCTGATGGAGATCGTCTCCCGCCCCGACCTGCGCTCGGCGGATGAGGCGAAGGCCTATGTGACCAAGCTGCGCACCATCCTGCGCTATCTCGGCACCTGCGACGGCGACATGGAAAAGGGCAACCTGCGCGCCGACGTGAACGTCTCCGTGCGCCGGCCCGGTGGGCCGCTCGGCACGCGCTGCGAGATCAAGAACGTCAATTCCATCCGCTTCATCGGCCAGGCCATCGAGGTGGAGGCGCGGCGCCAGATCGAGATCCTCGAGGACGGCGGCAAGATCGATCAGGAAACGCGCCTGTTCGACCCGAACAAGGGCGAGACGCGGTCCATGCGCTCCAAGGAAGAGGCGCACGACTACCGCTATTTCCCCGACCCGGACCTCCTGCCCCTCGACATCAAGCCCGAGTGGGTGGAGGAGCTGAAAGAGAATCTTCCCGAGCTGCCGGACGAGAAGAAGGCCCGCTTCATCGCCGAATACGGCCTCTCGCCCTACGACGCGGGCGTGCTGGTGGCCGAGCGCGAGACCGCCGACTATTTCGAGCAGGTGGTGGAAGGCGGCGGCGCCAAGCGCGACGGCAAGGCGGCGGCCAACTTCGTCATCAACGAGCTGTTCGGCCGGCTGAACAAGGAGGGGAAGGACATCACCTCCTCGCCCGTCACGCCCCAGCAGATCGGCGCCATCCTGGACCTGATCGGGGAGGGCACCATCTCCTCCAAGATCGCCAAGGATCTGTTCGAGATCATCTTCACCGAGGGAGGCGACCCGCGCGTGGTGGTCGAGGCCCGCGGCATGAAGCAGGTGACGGACACCGGTGCCATCGAGAAGGTGGTGGACGAGATCATCGCCGCGAACCCGGACAAGGTGGCCCAGGTGCAGGCCAAGCCCACCATGCTCGGCTGGTTCGTCGGCCAGGCCATGAAGGCCTCCGGCGGCAAGGCGAACCCGCAGGCGCTGAACGATATCCTGAAGGCGAAGCTCGGGATCTGAGGGCGTGGTCTCTCTGAGGGGAGCGCGGTAGTTGCCGCCGCGCCGCTCGCACTCCCTCTCCCCTTGCGGGAGAGGGCTGGGGTGAGGGGTGTCTCGCCCTTTCCCCCAGCAGCTGGAAGGCGGCACCACCTCTCCCCCCCCCCCCCAGCCCCTCTCCCGCAAGGGGAGAGGGGAGTCATCAGCTCCCCCTCAGACGAGCGGTTCGCCCACCACCGTCGGCCCGAATACCTCCTCGAACGCCACCCGCATCACCGCATCCACCTCGGCCATCGTCACCGGCAGGCCGAGGTCGGCAAGGCTGGTGACGCCGTGCTCGCGCACGCCGCAGGGGACGATGCCGCCGAAGTGGCTGAGGTCCGGCTCCACGTTCAGCGAGATGCCGTGGAACGTCACCCAGCGGCGCACGCGGATGCCGATGGCGGCGATCTTGTCCTCCCCGCCGCCCTTCCGCCTGACCCATACCCCCACCCGGTCCTCCCGCCGCTCACCGGTGACGTTGAAGGCGGAAAGGGTGCCGATGATCCAGGCTTCCAGGGCGCTCACATAACGCCGCACGTCCGCCGAGCGGCGCTTGAGGTCGAGCATCACATAGGCCACCCGCTGGCCGGGGCCGTGATAGGTGAACTGGCCGCCCCGGCCCGTCTCGTAGACCGGGAATCGCGCGTCCACGAGGTCTTCCGGCCGCGCGCTGGTGCCGGCGGTATAGAGCGGGGGATGCTCCAGCAGCCACACGCATTCCGCCGCCGTGCCCTCGGCGATGGCGGCCGCGCGTGCTTCCATCGCCGCGAGAGCCTCCGGATAGGGCACGAGAGCGTCGCTCACCACCCACTCTACCGGGGGAGCGGAAGAATCGAGCGGGCGGAAGTCAGTTTCAAGGCTGGCGCGGGGAACGGTGGGGGTGGGGGCGCTGGCGTTCATGCGAACTGCTTTAATCCATCCGCACGGTGGGTCCAGCCCCCGCCGTCTCAGGGTTCGCGGAACCGTCATCCACAGGCCGCAGCACGAGCGGCGCGTTACCTTTGCCGGGCACTTGTGGCGGCACATTCGATCTGTTAGACGATGGCCCCCGGCCGGAAGCGGTCCTCTCCCGAGGAACCTTGAGGCCGGTGCCATCCCTGACTGCGGTCGTGGCGGAATTGGTAGACGCGCTAGCTTGAGGTGCTAGTGGGGAGACCCGTGGAGGTTCGAGTCCTCTCGTCCGCACCAGGTTGATCTGGCTTTTGAAAAAGGCCCTTGCCGGATTTCGGCGAGGGCCTTTTTCGTTTTCGAGCCTGTCGCCGGTCAGAGCCGGGAGACCACCCGCAGCAGCACGAGGCTGCTCGCGACGATGAGGAGCGCGCCGATGCACGTGTCGGCGGCAGATCGCGCCTTCAGATAAAGCCGGCGGGCGGGCGGGGCGGAAAAGAGGACGGCGAGCAGGCCGAACCATCCGGCCGCCACCGAAAACACCAGCACCGGACTGGCAAACATCGCTCCCCGGCCGGCCGCGGCGGCGAGCAGCCCGCCGGACGCCAGGAAGAACGACAGCGATACGGGGTTGGTGACCGCGGTTAGGAAGCCGAGGCGAAACGCCTCGCGTCCGGTCCGGTGGACGGTGGTCTGGGGCGTCGGTCCCGAACGGCCGCGCAGCGTCCACACCTCCAGCAGGCAGCTGATTCCGGCGCGCAGCAGAAGGACGGCGTAGAGCAGGCAAAACACCAGCTGCAGCCGGCCCAGATCACCCGAAGGGTCAATCCCGCTCAACCGGCCGAGACAGATGACCACGGTGGTGACATTGACCGTTGCACCGGCGGAGACACCGAGGGCGGCGGCCAGTCCGATGGGCCGGCCGGCGAGGCTGGCGCGGCTGACCACCAGGAAGTTCGCACCCGGGACCAAAACCATGGCCGCGTAGGTGCCTGCGAAGACCAGAAGGGCAGAGGGAATTTCGTCGGACATGCCGTCGTCTCCGCGGTTCGTGCGGAGGCATATGCACACCCCGGTGCCACAAGCGCTTCCCTCAAACGCTGGATGCGGCCGCGATAGGCGGACCGCGCCTTACGCGTGCGCCTTCGGCATCATGTGGACGATGGTGTAGCCGTTCTGCTTCAGGGCCTTGAGGAAGGCGGGAATCATCGCCGCTGTATAGGGCTTGGTGTCGTGGAACAGCACGATGCCGCCGCCTGTCGCCTCCAGCCGCTTCATCACGAGATCCAGCTCGGCCTCCGGCGTCATCACGTTCCAGTCGCTGGCCCACAGGTCCGCGCCGAATACGACGATGCCCTTTCGCTCCAGATATTCGAGGAGCTGCGGCGTCGAGGCGAATCCCGGGAAACGGAAGAAGGGCACGCGGGGCGCCGCCCCGGCCGCGCCATAAGCCGCCGCGTCATCGGAGGCCATCCCGCGCTCGATCTCCTTCACCGCCGCGTCGAAGGGGATCTTCGCCAAGGTCGCGGCGGGATGGGTCATGGTGTGGTGGGCGACGGTGTGGCCCTCCGCCAGCTCCCGCTTCACCAGTTGCGGCCGGGCGCGGGCATTCTCGCCGATGAGGAAGAAGGTGGCGCGCACGCATTCCGCCTTCAGCGCATCGAGCACGGCGGCGGTGGTGGTCGGCCATGGTCCGTCATCGAAGGTCAGCACGACCTCCTTCGGCGCCAGCGGCAAGGTATCCGGGAAGGACTTCTTGCCGACACGCAGGCCCTTGGGGTCGACCTCCATCACCCGCCCCGTTCCCAACGCCTCCGGCCCGCAGGCGAGCGCAGGGCCGGGCGCGCAGAGGAGGAGCGCGGCCGCGGCCAGAAGAAGGCGCCGTGCGTGGGCCGGCTGCTTCATTCCCACCTCCCGCGTCAGCCTTGGGGGAACGGCCAGGCCGGGCTCTGGCCCACCTGCCCGCGATGGCGGAGGAGGTGGTCGGCGAGCACGCACCACACCATGGCCTCGCCCACCGGCACGGCGCGGATGCCGACGCACGGGTCGTGCCGGCCCTTGGTGAAGATATCTGTCTCTTGTCCGCTGCGGTCCACGGTCTGGCGCGGCGTGAGGATGGAGGAGGTGGGCTTCACCGCGAAGCGCGCGACGATGGGGGCGCCGGTGGAGATGCCGCCGAGGATGCCGCCCGCGTGGTTGGCGAGGAAGTGCGGCCGCCCCTCGTTGCCGAGGCGCATCTCGTCCGCATTCTGCTCGCCGGTGAGGCGGGCGGCGTTGAAGCCCTCGCCGATTTCCACGCCCTTGGCGGCATTGATGCCCATGAGAGCGGCGGCAAGGTCTCCGTCCAGCTTGGCATAGAGCGGCGCGCCGAGGCCCGGGGGAACGCCTTCGGCCACCACCTCCACCACCGCGCCCACCGAGGAGCCGGCCTTGCGGATGCCGTCGAGATAGTCCTCGAACAGCGGCACGGTGCCGGGGTCCGGGCAGAAGAAGGGGTTGTTGCCCACTTCGTCCCAGTCCCAACGGGACCGGTCGATCTCGATCTCGCCGATGCGCACCACGGCCCCGCGCACGGAGACGCCGGGCAGCACCTTGGCGGCGATGGCGCCGGCCGCGACCCGCGTCGCCGTCTCCCGCGCCGAGGACCGTCCGCCGCCGCGATGGTCGCGGATGCCGTACTTGATGTCGTAGGTGAAGTCCGCATGGCCGGGGCGGTAGGCGCCGGCGATGTCGGCATAATCCTTGGACCTTTGGTCCACGTTCTCGATCAGCAGCGCGATGGGCGTGCCGGTGGTGACGAGGCCGCCCTCCGGATGGGGCAGGGTGCCGGACAGCACCTTCACCTCGTCCGGCTCGCGGCGCTGGGTGGTGAAGCGCGACTGGCCGGGGCGCCGCCGGTCGAGGGCCGCCTGCACCTCCTCGATGGAGAAGCGCAAATTGGGCGGGCAGCCATCCACCACGCAGCCGATGGCGACCCCGTGGCTTTCGCCGAAGGTGGTCACGCGGAACATGTGGCCGAAGGTGTTGAACGACATGGCGCCTTTAGTCCTCGTACTGCTCCGGGCTCAATAAACGAGGACGGCCGGCAAGGGAACGAGGAAGGGTCGCCGCCGCCCACCGCGCATTTGTGGCTCCGGCGTCACACAGGAAGGGCATCCTGTGCTATGACGTGCGCCGACGGAGCACCACACCCCCGCCATGCCTCTACTCGAAATCCTGATCGTCCTCGTCCTCGTTCTCATCAACGCCGTTCTCGCAGCAGCGGAATTGTCGATCGTCTCGTCTCGCCCCGCGCGGCTGAAGACGCTGGCCGATCGCGGGAACAAGGGGGCCAAGGCGGCCATACGGCTGGCGGAAGACCCCGGCCGCTTCCTCTCCACCGTTCAGATCGGAATCACCCTCATCGGCATCCTGGCCGGCGCCTTCTCCGGCGCCAGCCTCGGTGATCTCCTGGGCGAGACGCTGCGGGAGGCCGGACTGCCCACCAGTGTCGCGCACCCGCTGGGCTATACGGCTGTGGTGGTGGCCATCACCTATGTGTCGCTGGTGATCGGCGAACTCATCCCCAAGCGGCTCGCGCTTCAGAATGCGGAGCCTCTGGCCTGCATTCTCGCGCCCCTCATGATCGGGCTCTCCAAGGTGTCGGCGCCCATGGTGTGGCTGCTCGATGCCTCGACCCGCGCGGTGCTGACCCTGCTCGGCCGGGGCGGCAGCCGCTCCAGCTCGGTCACCGACGAGGAAATCCGCGCCATCATCACCGAAGCCGAGACGGCGGGCGTCATCGACCCCGCCGAACGGCGCATGATCTCCGGCGTGATGCGCCTCGCCGACCGCCCGGTGACGGCCATCATGACCCCCCGGCCGGACGTGGAGTGGGTGGACATCTCCAAGGATGCGGAGGAGGTGCGCCACGTTCTCCTCACCACGCCCCACTCGCGCCTGCCAGCCTGCGACGGATCGCCCGAGGAGACCATCGGTGTCATCCAGGCCAAGCGCGTGCTCGACGCCTATCTGAAGGGCGAGCGCCCCGACCCGCGGCAATATGTGCAGACGGTGCCGTTCATCGTGGAAAACGTGGGCGCCCTGGAGGCCATGCGCGTGCTGCGCGGCGCCGAGGTGCCCATGGCCATCGTGGTGGACGAGTACGGCGACATGGCCGGCGTGGTGACGGGCTACGACCTGCTCCTCGCCATCACCGGATCGGTTGAGGCCAGCCATGAGCCGGGCGATGCGCATGTGGAGCGCAACGTGGTCGAGCGCCACGACGGCAGCTATCTGGTGGCCGGCGACACGCCGGTGGACGAACTGCGCGACCTGCTGGACGTCGCCCTCCCGATCGACGAGGGCTTCCACACGGTCGCCGGCTTCGCCCTCTCCCACCTCAAGGAACTCCCCGAGGAGGGCGAGGTCTTCACGGCGCTGGGATGGCGGTTCGAGATCGTCGACATGGACGGCCGCCGCATCGACAAGCTTCTCGTCTCGCGGCCCCACGTGCTGCACCGGCAGGAAGTGGCGGGGCAGGGCTGAGGCCCCGCCCTCCTGTTGCTTCGGGCCCTGGCTTTTCAGTCCCGCCGGGCGAGGGAGCGCAGGAAACCCTCGTATTCCTCGGTCAGCTCCATATCCACGCCGAACGCATTCTTCAGCAGGATGTTGGCGATGAAGGGCTGATCGTTGCGCTTCTCTTCGAGCGTTTCGCGCAGGACCGGCACGGTGTCCTCGATATGCTTGAGGAAGGCGATGCCCTTCTCCAGCGTCTCGGTCCATTTGGCGCGGTGCCACAGGGCCAGCGGGTACATGATCTCGTGGACGAAGTTGGACTTGCGGGCCTTCTCGAAGAAGCGCAGGCCCGCGCTCCAGTTCTCCTTGGAGCGCAGCGGCGGGGGCGGGATGTCGCCCAGCAGCATCTTCTTGCCGGCCTGTCCCACGAAATCCTCGAGCGTGATGGGCGTCTCGATGTTGGTGCGGAAGTGCCAGAGGGCGAAGTTGCCCGGATACTCCTTGCCCCAGGCGTCGATGAAGGCGGCCTCCACCTTGTCGACCGCCGCCTTGTCGCCTTTCAGCGCGGCCGTCATGCAGAAGGCGAACATGGCGTCGTTGGCGACATTGTGCACGCCGCCGTTGGCAAGGTCGGCCGGGCTGAGGGTGGGGGTCTTGCCATCAGCCGGAACCGTCGCATCGCCGGCGCGCAGGGCGGTGATGAATTTGGTGATTTCCAGCCAGCCCATGTAGTGGGCGATGAAGGCGTCCGGATCCACATGGACGATGGCGAGGTTGAGCGGCATCTTCCGCTTCTGCAGTTCGGCCATGTCGGTCATGAAAAGTCCCCCCGGGGCTCGGGTGAAAAGGCGTCAACAAACGACCCTGCCCGTCGCGTTCGCGACACGGGCGCCGGGTCTACCGGTTTGACGCAGCAAGAAAAATGCCAAGGGGAAATATGTGGACGGACAGCGCGGAAGCTCAGTCCGCGACTTCGAAGCCGCCGCGGGAGACCACGTAGACCGCTCCCTGCCGCACGGGCAGATTGGAGGCTTCGGCTTCCGGCATCCCGGCCTTCACGTGCAGCAGTGCGCGGATGACGCCGCCGTGGGTAACGATGACGGCGTCATCCTCGATCTCGGCGCAGGCCGCGCCGACGCGCTCGCACAGGGTGCGATAGCTTTCGCCGCCGGGGGGCGCGAAGTTCCAGGGATCGAGATCGCGCCGGCGCACGGCATCATGGTCGCGGCGGCGTAGCTCGGGCCAGGTCTGGCCCTCCCATATGCCGAAGGAGATTTCAGCGAAGCGGATGTCGGTCTTGAAGTCGCTGACAGGCAGATCGAGGCCGGTGCGCAGGATGCGCATGGTCTCCACGGCCCGCGACAGGGGGCTGGAGACATAGGCCAAGGCGCGCGTGTCTCCCGCCAGCTGGGCGAGCACGCGTCCGACCTGGCCCGCCTGGATGCGGCCGAGCGTGTTCAGCGGCACGTCGCGGCGCCCCTGGAGCCGGCCCACCACATTCCAGTCGGTCTCGCCATGGCGGACGAGGAAAAAGCGTCGCGTCGTCATCTCTCTCCGGCCCGCCCTGTCGGGCGCGGCGTCGCTCACCGCGGCGGAATCGTGATTACGTGGTCGTACCACTCGCCGCGCGGCGGGTAGGTCACGCGCAGCTTGATGGTCGAGCCCGGCGCCGCCTTGCCCTTGTAGCTCACGATGAGCCCCTTGGCCGGCTGGCCGACGCACTTGGTGGTGCGCCCGCCATCGATTCCCGTGGCGACGAAACGGCCATACTGGATGCCGACCTTGCCGCCGGGCGGGGCGGAGAGGACCTGGATGGTCGGAATCTGCGTCTGCTGGCAATTGTAGTCGGAAGTGCCGGCGGCGAAGAGCGCGCTGCGGCTGCCGCCGCCCCCGATCATGAAGCTGACGCCGCTCTCGTAGGGCGTCACATAGTCCGGGAAGATCGCGCCGCCCGGGCCGAACACGCGGTCGCGGAACGGATACTGCTCGAAGGTCGGCGGGCTCTGCGCCAGCGCCGCACCGGCAGACACGAGCAGTCCCGCGGAGACGGCAACGGCGAGGGCGAAACGGGAGGCCCGGGAATCAAGCGCCGTCATGGTTTGTCTCCTTTGTGGGCGCGCGCCGTGTTCAATCGCGGACGAGGGCGAGGTCCGGCGCGTCGGGATGCTTCATGCCCACAATATGGTACCCGGCATCCACATGATGCACCTCGCCGGTCACACCACGCGACAAATCGGAGAGGAGGTAGACGCCCGCGTCGCCAACCTCATCGGTGGTGACGGTGCGGCGCAGCGGCGAGTTCAGCTCGTTCCACTTCAGGATGTAGCGGAAGTCGCCGATGCCCGAGGCGGCCAGCGTCTTGATGGGGCCGGCGGAGATGGCGTTCACGCGGATCGCCTTGGGGCCGAGGTCAGCGGCCAGATACCGCACGCTGGCCTCCAGCGCCGCCTTGGCCACGCCCATGACGTTGTAGTGGGGCATCCACTTTTCCGCGCCGTAGTAGGTGAGCGTGATGAGGGAGCCGCCATTGGTCATCAGCTTTTCCGCCCGCTGCGCAACAGCGGTAAAGGAGTAGCAGGAGATGAGCATGGTCTTGGTGAAATTGTCCGCCGTGGTTTCCACATAGCGGCCGTCCAGCTCGTCCTTGTTGGAGAAGGCGATGCAATGGATGACGAAATCGAGGGTGCCGAACAGGCGCTCGGTCTCGGCGAAGACGGCATCCAGCGTCTCGGGCTCGGTGACGTCGCAGTGGCCGACCAGATGACCGCCCAGTTCCGCCGCCAGCGGCTCCACCCGCTTCCTCAGCGCCTCGCCCTGATAGGTGAGGGCGAGCTCGGCGCCATGGGCCCGCGCCGACTTGGCGATTCCGTAGGCGATGGATCGGTTGTTGGCGACACCGAGAATCAGCCCGCGCTTGCCCTTCAGAAGACCGCTCGCGAAACCGTCCGTCGCCATAGACCCCACTCCACATGCTCAAGCTATTGAAACCCATGATGTCGGCCAGTGGACGCACCATGGGCGCGCTTCCTATGGCATGGGGCCATCCACCGTTCAAGCGAAGCTGGCGCGTCGCCCCCCTTGCATCGCCCGAGAGCGGATGCTAGATGCGGCGCCTCTGGATCGGAGTGTAGCGCAGTCTGGTAGCGCACCACGTTCGGGACGTGGGGGTCGCAGGTTCAAATCCTGCCACTCCGACCAGATGAAAATCCGGCCAGGCCGGAGACCCTGTCCCCCATCATCTCGATGATTGTTCGCCGCCCCCGGGCGCGCCGAAGCACGCGTCACACCCCGCGGATTCTTTCTGCTGCGGGAGGTTGCGTAGGGCATCTTTTACCGTCGCATGGTAGACGGGTGCCATGTTGTCCCGCCTTCTCCGCCGCACTCCCGCGCTCGTTCCGGACCGAATCGTGAGCCTTGGTTCGGTGTGCGAGGTGGCCTATCAGGTGCGACGCCTCTCCCGGTCCGAGCGGGCCTATCCCTTTGACTGGTGGGTCACGCCGCTCGGTAGCGTCCTCAAGGTGTTGGAGGTCGGTGCCCCTGCGGTGTTCGAGGCCGCGAATCTCATGAAGGTTCCCGACTATGGAGGCAGCCGCGCCCTCTATTCGCGCCTGTCCGGCACCGTTCACCGCCACGAGTTTCCGGCGGTCGAGGACTATCTCGCCCTCGACGAGGCGGAGATGGCCAGGCGGCTGATTCCCAAATACGAGGCGCTGCAGGCCCGGCTGGTGGACGACTGCGCCGAAGGCACGACCCTCTTCGTGCGCAAGTGCCTGCCGCAGCACGATCCAAAGGACGAAGGGCTGGAGGAGACCATCGATCACCTCCATGCCGCGCTCGCCACAGACCCGCGGCTGCTGCTCCTGGACTATGCGCCGGTTCGACCCCGTCCGTGGCTTGTGACGGCGTCGGTGCCCCGCTTGCGCGACCACAACGATCTCGGCTCCGAGCGCGGATGGAATCGAACCTTCCGGGCGCTGGGGATCGCCTGTCGATCGGGCAAAAAGTTCCGATTCGACGATCTGATCGAGACGTTCGAATCGCCCTCGCCCTGATTCGCTTGCCCCGTCACGCGCTCCCGCGCAGTCGCCAGGCGGCGACGGCGAAGAGGGTGCAGGCGAGGGTCGCGAACAGGGCGAGGCCGTGCGGGTGGGCCTGCATGGCAAATCCCGCTCCCAGAGGGCCGACGAGCGCACCGAGGCCCCAGAACAGGCCGGAGACCGCATAGATGCCCACGAGGTCGCCGCCCTTGAAGCGGCTGCCCACCAGCGTGATCATGATGGTGTAGATGCCGACGAAGGCACCGCCCCAGATGAACAGCAGGGCATAGGTCGCCACGGCATTCCCCAGCGCCAGCGGCCAGATCGCCGCTCCGACCGCCGAGATGACCGCGAGCAGGATCACCAGCCTGCGGCGGTCCATGATGTCGCCGAGCCAGCCGATGGGCAGTTGCAGCAGGATGGCGCCGATCATCATCACCGACATCAGCCTTGTCGCATGCTCCTCCGCCCAGCCGAGCCCCACCGCATAAAGCGCGAGGAAGGAGAGGCCGGCGGTCTCGATGGTGGCATTCAGCATGGTCGCCGACAGGGCCAGCGGCGCGAGTCGCACGAAGCGCAGCGGATTGCTGATGGTCGGCTCGTCGAAATGCGGCGCGATCACCCTAGGCGATGCCACGAACAGCGCCGCGACCAGCGCCACGCCTGCACCCAGCAGATAGGGCAAGGCCCCCTCGGTGCCGACCAGGGAGAGAATCAGCGGACCGAGGGCGAGGCCGACCGACATGGCGGCGGTGTAGGCCGCCATGGAGCGGGCGCGGGTGTTCTCGGTCGAGAGCGCGTTGATCCAGGTCTCGGACGTGACGAACAGCGCCTCCGCCGCCATGCCGAGGAACAGGCGGAGCACGAACCAGAGCCAGATGGCCGGCATGACCGGGAAGGCGGCGAGCGCCAGTGCCGAGACAGCGATGGCGAGGAGAATCAGCCGGCGGGGGCCGAGCAGGGCCACCATCCGCGGCAGGATGACCGCCGTCGCCAGCACCCCGACGGCGTGCATGGCGGCATTGGCACCGATCACGGTTTCACTGAGGCCGCGGGCGGCCAGATCGAACGCGATGAGCGGGGCGGTCAGGGAATAGGTGAGGCCGAAGACCATGGCCGTCGCGATCACCGCGCCGCGCGCGAGCACGGTGGATGTGTCGGGAAGGGCTGGGGGGATCGGCTCGCTGCTTTCGGGGGTCACGGATGGGCTGGCCCCGCAGCCTCGGCGCGTTGGCGCACAGGAGGGGTGGTGCCGGCGCGTCCCGCTGCGAAGCGGCGCAGGAAGTCCCTCAGCCGGTCCGCGAAGGGCGGCGGCGCCGGCTCGACGATCCGCTTCATCGTGAGGGCGTAGTCGAGCACGAGGCCGGGCGTCCAGCTCATGGCCTCCGCCCGGGAGCGGATGTAGGCGGCCGCCCAGACGTCCGGGTTGAACATGAGGGAGGCCACCCGCAGCCAGGGCATCCGCGTCGCGAGGCACCCTTCCAACGCCGAATCGAGCGCGGCGGCTACCGCGACCGAACAATTGCGGTCGGTGAGGTTGTAGGTGTCCACCTGACGGTAGCCGGCCCAGAAGGCCATGAGCCGCCGCGTGTCGAATCGGGTGAACTCCACCTTCTGGTCGGCCTCGCACCAGTTGGCGCATTCGTAGGCGTAGGACGGCTGGAAGCGGCCCTTCACGTCGTTCTCCGCCGTGGCGCGCAGGATGCGGGCGAATTCATCCGGCGGATGCTCGATCTCCTCCGCCGGATAATGGCTGATGTAGAGATCCGGCTTCAGCTCGAGCGAGGCGTGACCGGTGGAAATCGCACCGTTGCGGTCCACCGCCGCGATGTAGCGGTCGAACACCGGGTGGTGGTCCTTCACGTCGGCGGAGCCGGTGGGGGTCCACACGCGCACGGTCATGGGGCCTTCCCAGGGGGGAAGGGGGCCTGTGTCGTCCACGATCACCGGCGCGTTCTCGTACCAGTCGCGGCCGCCATAGATGGGCAGGCTCAGGATGGCCACTTCGGCGAGGTGGGCTCTGAGCATCAGGCTCGCCCGCAGCATGATCCAGCCGGACATCAGCGTGAGCATGGCCACCGCGAGCGGCACCTTGAGTTCATGCGCGAGGGGCCAGTGGCTGCCGATGAACAGCGCCAGAAAAAGTTCAACACCCCCCACCGCCGCGGTCGAACGCCACATGCGGAACCGGACCACCGCCGCGGTGGCGATGCGGGCCGCTCCGTCCACGAGAAAGGCGGTGCCGAACAGAAGGGACAACGCCATTCCGTTATGGGAGGGGTAATCGAGGATGAAGGTGCCCAGGAACACAAGCGCGGCCGCGCGGCCGAGCGCCAGCAGCCGGCTGCGCGTGCCCGAGAAGGCGAAGGCCGTCAGGAGCCCCAGCAGGCCCTCGAACACGAAGACGCCCCCGAACACCTGAGTCGCTACCGACATGGTGCCGTCCATGGCGTCGATTAGGATCAGGGAGGCGACGAAAAACAGCACGGCCGCGAGCAAGGTGAGCACCCACCAGCGGTCGCGCAATGCACGGGCTCCCACAAGCAGGAAGGCAAGCTTAACCATGGCGGGGCGAGGATCACTCAGCGGAAACCGTCGCAGGATGACGGTAAAGGGATCAAGAACGCAAGTCGTCCGCGCCGGTCGGGGGCTGGCTTTCGGAACTTCGCGGTGGGTCTCGTGTTCCGCTTAAGGACGCAAAACCATCGAGAGGTATTTCAATGACGAACGCCGACATGGATCGACTGAAGTCCGATGCGTCGGGCAACACGGGCCTCAGCGCGGTCCTCGCCGAGGCGGTGGAGGGCTTTTCCTCCACCGACGATGCGGTGCGCTTCCTCGCCTCTCGCGGATTCGAGGTGACGGCATCCGACCTCGCCGCCGCCGCCAGCGACGCTGAGACGCCGGCGGAAGCGGAGGAATCGGAAGACGCTGAAGAGGACGGCTACGTCGCGCTGATGCGCTTCGTCCGGCAGTCCTGAGGTGTCACAGGATGGTGCCGTGGAGGAACAGCCATGCCACCGAGAAATAGATCACGATGCCGGTCACATCGACCAGCGTCGCGATGAAGGGCGCAGACGCGGAGGCGGGGTCGAAGCCGAGGCGCTTCAGTAGGAACGGCATCAGCGAGCCGGCCAGCGAGCCGAAAGTGACGATGCCGATCAGCGCGGCGCCGATGGTCACCGCCAGCAGCTTCCAGTACTGGCCATAGTCAAACAATCCCGTCTGCTGCCAGACGACGATGCGGATGACGCCGATCACACCCAGGATGGTACCGAGCGTGATGCCGGTGGGCAGTTCGCGCAGCGCGACGCGCCACCAGTCGCGCAGTCGCACCTGATGCAGCGCAAGGGCACGGATGATGAGGGAGGTCGCCTGAGAGCCCGAGTTGCCGCCCGAACTCATCACCAGCGGGATGAACAAAGCCAGCACGATGGCCTTCTCCAATTCGTCGGAGAAGAACTGCATCGCGCTCGCCGTGAACATTTCGGAGATGAACAGGATGCACAGCCAGCCCGCGCGCTTCTTGATCATCTCCTTGAAGGAGATTTCGAGATAGGGCTCGTCGATGGCCTCCATGCCGCCCATGCGCTGGACGTCCTCGGTCTGCTCTTCGATCATGGCGTCGATCACGTCGTCGACGGTCACGATGCCGAGGACATGGCCGGTCGTGTCCACCACGGGCACGGCGAGGAAGTCGTACTTGGAGATGGTGCGCGCCACATCCTCCTGCGGCAGGTTCGCCGGCACGGTGATTGGGGTGTAGGGGTTCGCGACCGACAGGATCGAATCATCCGGATTGCCGGAGATCAACCGGCGCAACGACACCGTGTTCACCAGCCGGCGGGTGCCGGGTGCCAGAACGTAGATCGCGTAGACCGTCTCGCGACTGCGTTCCACCTCGCGGATATGGTCGAGGGTCTGCTGCACGGTCCAGTTGGACGGCACCGAGACGAACTCTGTGGTCATCAGCGCGCCGGCCGTGCCCTCCGGATAGGTCAGCAGGTGGTCGATGGCCACCTGCGCCTCGGGGCTGAGCGCGTCCCTGAGTCGCCCCTTGGCCGGCTCCTCGATCCAGCGCAGCACATCGGCGGCGCGGTCGGCGGACATGCCTTCGAGGATGCCGACTGCCTTCTCCTGCGGCAGCGCCTCGATGACCTCGCACGCATCGTGAAACTGCGGCTGGTCAAGCACCTCAACCGCCCATTTTAGCGGCATATGCGAAACCACGCCGGTCGCTTCCTCGGCGGTCTTGCCATTCAGGAATTCGACGATGTCAGCGACGTGCTCGTGCCCGAGCCGCGATGCGATAGCCGCGTCGGTCATATGGGTGTGTCCCGGTTCGAGGGGATGTGCAAGCTGGATCGGCCCTGTCAAAAGCAAGGTGCCGGTCGAGCCGACCCATATCGGATAATCGCCATTTGATACAAGGGGATGAAACGCGGCCGGGACAACCGGCCACGTTGCCCTTTCGGCACGCCTTTACGTCACCTGCCTCGCCGGAGCGAAGGCCGCCTCAGGTGGGGGCGAAGGTGCCGTCGTCGCCGAGAAGCTCGAGGCGGCCCGTCGCCACGCCGAAATAGGCGCCGTGCAACTTGAGGTCGCCTTCCGCAACCCGCTCGGCGACCCAGGGGAAGCCGGCGAGGTTGGCGAGGGAGAGCTTGACGCAGCATTGCTCGCAGAAGCGCTGGCGCTCGTCCGGCGGAAGCCTGGCGTCTTCGGCCATGAGCCGCGCCGGCTCGGCGATCTTCATCCAGTCGGCGACGAAATCCTCTGCGCCGGGAGGGGCGCCATCGAGCAGGGCGTGGATGCCGCCACACTGGGCGTGGCCGAGCACCACCACCTGCTTCACCTTCAGCACCCGCACCGCGAACTCGATGGCCGCCGAAGTGCCGTGATAATTGGCGTCGGGCATGAACGGCGGGACGAGGTTGGCGACGTTGCGCACCACGAACATCTCGCCTGGGCCGGCGTCGAAGATCATCTGCGGATCGACGCGGCTGTCCGAGCAGGCGATGACAAGCGTTTCCGGCTTCTGGCCGCGCGCCGCCAGCCGCTCGAACAGCAGCTTGCGTTCGGGCCATGCCACTTCCCGAAACCGTTTGTAGCCGGAGATCAGATCGTCCACGCCATCGCTCCCTTCGCTTACTCGGCCACGGAAGTCTGAGCGCGCCTGACAAGTCAAGAGCATGCCGCGCGGAACCGGAGTTCGCCTTGCCACGTTCTCATCGCGACGCCTTGAAAACGTGTGGAGCCAAGGACATGCGCGGAATTCTACTTTGGATCATGGGTGTTCCGATCTCGGTTATCGTCCTCCTGTACCTCTTCAACTTCCTCTGAGGCTGGAGCTGGGCGTGGCGATTGTTGCGCCCGGCGTTTCCAGGATGCCGCGCAGAGTAGAGAAGGGCGTGAATTGCGCCCGGCCCGCTGATTAATCGCTGCGCAGATGGCTTCCGAAGGAAGTCTCGTTGTGGCAGGGCGCGGGGGCGCGTGCTGAAGTACAAAATTACCCTTTCGAGCCCTTGCATGCATCGCGCGCTGCTGTTGGTGCAAATTTAGCCATTTGCAATTCGCCATTCTGCCCAATCGATAGGCATTCACGCCAGCCTCGCTCTCATGGGCATAGGCTGGACTGGAGCGAGGTATTGCGTGGCGCCTGCCCGTCTGGCGCCGCCTGCCTTGGCACGCGCCTTGCTCACTCTCCACTGGTCGGCCCGCTCGGGCCGTCGGAATAGGGGAGAGAGCGCATGCTCGGTTTGCTGGGACGGACGACCAGGAGGGGATTCGGAGCGCTTGCCGCTGCCGCCGTCGTCGCAGGCACGATGGGTGTGGGCGCGGCACGGGCCGAAGACACCATCAAGGTCGGCATCCTGCATTCACTGTCGGGCACCATGGCCATCAGCGAGACCACGCTGAAGGACGTGATGCTCATGCTCATCGAAGAGCAGAACAAGAAGGGCGGCCTCCTCGGCAAGAAGCTTGAGGCCGTGGTGGTGGACCCGGCCTCCAACTGGCCGCTGTTCGCCGAGAAGGCCCGCGAGCTGATCACCAAGGACAAGGTCGCGGCCGTGTTCGGCTGCTGGACCTCGGTGTCCCGCAAGTCCGTGCTCCCGGTGTTCAAGGAGCTGAACAACATCCTCTTCTACCCCGTGCAGTACGAGGGTGAGGAGAGCGAGCGCAACGTGTTCTACACCGGCGCTGCGCCGAACCAGCAGGCCATCCCGGCGGTGGACTACCTCGCCAACGAGGAGAAGGTCGAGCGCTGGGTGCTCGCGGGCACGGACTATGTCTATCCCCGCACCACCAACAAGATCCTTGAAGCCTATCTGAAGTCCCGCGGCGTGAAGGCCGAGGACATCATGATCAACTACACGCCGTTCGGTCATTCCGACTGGCAGACCATCGTCTCCGACATCAAGAAGTTCGGCTCTGCCGGCAAGAAAACCGCCGTGGTGTCCACCATCAACGGTGACGCCAACGTGCCCTTCTACAAGGAGCTGGCCAACCAGGGCATCAAGGCGACCGACATCCCGGTCGTGGCCTTCTCGGTGGGCGAGGAAGAACTCGCCGGCATCGACACCAAGCCGCTCCTCGGCCACCTCGCGGCCTGGAACTACTTCATGTCCATCGACACGCCCGAGAACAAGGCGTTCATCGAGAAGTGGCACGCCTTCACCAAAAACCCGAAGCGCGTCACCAACGACCCGATGGAAGCCCACTACATCGGCTTCAACATGTGGGTGAAGGCGGTGGAGAAGGCCGGCACGACCGATCCGGACAAGGTGATCGCCACCCTGCCGGGCATCCAGCAGGCCAACCTCACGGGCGGCGTCTCGCAGATGCTGCCGAACCACCACATCACCAAGCCGGTCTTCATCGGTGAGATCAAGGACAACGGCCAGTTCGACGTGGTGTGGAAGACCAAGGACCTGATCCCCGGCGAAGCCTGGTCCAAGTACCTCGAAGGTTCGAAGAACCTTGTTGCCGACTGGGTCAAGTACAATTGCGGCAACTACGACACCACCACGAACAAGTGCCTGGGCGCCGCAGCGAAGTAAGCGGCTGCCATTGCGCGGGGATCATCGATCCCCGCGGCCTTCCCAAGGCTCTTCACGGTTTTCATCTCGACCTCTCGTACCGTCCCTTGGGGCGCCTCTCCCTCTCCCCGCAAGGGGAGGGGGAGCCCTGCTGCACTCCCGATAAGGGCCGCCGGCTTGTCCGGCCGTGCCGGAGCGGATGACCTGAATGATGCGGCTGCCCCCTTCCGTACCGAAGGCGAAAACCTCGCCCAGCACGCTGCGGACCCTGCTTCTTTCCCTTCTTGCCGTGCTGCTGGCCGGGCTTGTGGCTTCGGTCCCCGCCCGCGCGCAGAGCCAGCCGGACATCTCCGGCATCATCGCCAAGTTCGGCAACGACAGCTATTCCGACACCTCCGATGCGATCGCCGCGCTCGCCACCTCGGGTAGCCCGCAGGCGGCCGCCGTGGTCGAGGCGCTGGCCGCCGGCAACCTGCTATATGATCCGGCGAGCAAGGCCGTTTTCATCCGCACCCCCAGCGGCATGGTCGATCCGGCCTCGGGTGCCATCGTCGGCAGCGCGCCGGCCACTCTCTCGCCGGTGCGCGCCAACAACCGCGTCCGCCGCGCGCTCGATGCCGCGGCCGGGGCGCTTACGCTGATCAATGCTGATCCGGCGAAACGGCTCGATGCCGCCGCCGCCGTGTTCAAGTCGCGCGATGCTGCGGCGCTGCCCACCGTCGATGCGGCCATCGCCAAGGAAACCGTGCCGGCCGTGAAGGCCGCGCTGGCGCAGGCCCGTGCTGCCATCCTCATCGGCAAGGCTGACGCACCGGAGCCGGATCGCCGCGCCGCCATCCAACTCATCGCCGCGCGTGGCGATCAGGAGTCCATCAGCCTGCTGCGCAGCCTGCCGGTGAATTCGTCTCCGGCCCTCAAAGCTGCCGCCGAGGCCGGCATCACCAAGGCCGAGGAGAGCCTCAAGTTCTGGGCCGTGGTGCAGAATGTCTGGTACGGCCTCTCGCTCGGCTCCGTGCTGCTGCTGGCGGCCATCGGCCTCGCCATCACCTTCGGCGTCATGGGCGTCATCAACATGGCCCATGGCGAGATGGTGATGCTGGGGGCCTACACCACCTTCGTGGTGCAGGAGCTGATCCGCCAGAAGGCGCCCTATCTGTTCGACTGGTCGCTCACCATCGCCCTGCCGCTCGCCTTCCTGTTCACGGCTCTGGTGGGCATCCTCATCGAGCGCACGGTGATCCGCTTCCTCTATGGCCGGCCGCTGGAAACGCTGCTCGCCACCTGGGGTGTCTCGCTCATCCTCCAGCAGGCGGTGCGGTCCGTGTTCGGCCCCACCAACCAGGAGGTGGGCGCGCCTTCGTGGATGTCCGGCGCGTTCCAGATCGGGCAATTGTCCATCACCTACAACCGGCTCTGGATCATCTGCTTCGCGCTGATCGTGTTCTTCACCCTGCTGCTGGTGCTGCGGCGAACGCCGCTCGGCCTTTACGTCCGGGCAGTGACGCAGAACCGGCGCATGGCTGCGGCCATGGGCATCCGCACCGGCCGCATTGATGCGCTGACCTTCGGCCTCGGCTCGGGCATTGCCGGCATCGCGGGCGTTGCGCTCTCGCAGATCGATAATGTCAGCCCCAACCTCGGCCAGGGCTACATCATCGACAGCTTCATGGTGGTGGTGTTCGGCGGCGTCGGGAACCTCTGGGGCACGCTGGTGGGCGCCTTTACGCTGGGCGTCGCCAACAAGCTGCTGGAGCCGTTCGCCGGTGCGGTGCTGGGCAAGATCCTGCTGCTCGTCTTCATCATCCTGTTCATCCAGAAGCGCCCGCGCGGCCTGTTCGCGCTCAAGGGCCGGGCGGTGGAATCATGAACCGCACCCGCATCATCGACCGCACCGGCGGCATCTTTCTCATCGTGGTGCTGGCGGCGGGGGTGCTCATCCCCGCCTCCAACCTGCTGCTCCCCGCCGGCAATCCCCTGCATGTGCCGGACTACATGATCCCGCTGCTCGGCAAATATCTGTGCTACGCGCTGCTCGCCGTGGCGGTGGATCTGGTGTGGGGCTATTGCGGGGTGCTGTCGCTCGGCCACGGCGCCTTCTTCGCCCTCGGCGGCTATGCCATGGGCATGTATCTGATGCGCCAGATCGGATCGCGCGGCGTCTACGGCAATCCGGTGCTGCCCGATTTCATGGTGTTCCTGAACTACAAGGAGCTGCCCTGGTTCTGGGAAGGCTTCAACATCTTCCCGTTCGCCATGCTGATGGTGCTTGTGGTGCCGGGGGCGCTGGCCTTCGTGTTCGGCTGGTTCGCCTTCCGCTCGCGCGTCACCGGCGTCTATCTCTCCATCATCACCCAGGCGATGACCTTCGCGCTCATGCTCGCATTCTTCCGCAACGACATGGGCTTCGGCGGGAACAACGGCCTCACCGATTTCAAGGACATCCTCGGCTTCCCCATCTCCGCGCCCTCGACGCGCCTGACGCTGTTCTTCCTCTCCGCCGTGGCGCTGGCGGCGGGCTATCTGCTCTGCCGGGCGCTCGTCACCTCCAAGTACGGCAAGGTGCTGGTGGCGGTGCGCGACGCGGAGAGCCGCACAAGGTTCCTCGGCTACCGGGTGGAGAACTACAAGCTGGTCGCCTGGGTGCTCTCGGCCATGCTGGCGGGCGTCGCCGGGGCGCTCTACGTGCCGCAGGTGGGCATCATCAACCCGTCCGAGTTCGCCCCCGCACAGTCCATCGAGATGGTGATCTGGGTGGCGGTGGGTGGGCGCGGCACGCTGGTCGGCGCGGCGCTCGGCGCGCTCATCGTGAATGCGGGCAAGACCTGGTTCACCGGTGTGCTGCCGGAGGCCTGGCTGTTCGCCCTCGGCGCGTTGTTCGTGCTGGTCACGCTGTTCCTGCCCAAGGGCGTGCTCGGCCTCGCGGCCAGCCTCTCCGAGAAGTGGAAGGCCCGCCGGCCGTCCTCGGACCCCACCCCCAGCGCGAGCCCGGCGGAGTGAGCCCCATGAGCATGCTTTCTCCCTCTACCGATCCCTATGCCGTCAAGTCGCAGGGCGCGCTCTCGCTGGAGGCCGAACTCGACTTCCTGAAGGAGGAGCAGCCCGCCCCGGACCGGATGGCCCTGACCTCGGCGCTGCTCTATCTCGACAACATCACCGTCTCCTTCGACGGCTTCCGCGCCCTGAACGCGCTCTCCCTCGTCATCGGCGAGGCCGAGATGCGGGCCATCATCGGCCCCAACGGCGCCGGCAAGACGACGATGATGGACGTCATCACCGGCAAGACCCGCCCCAACCAGGGCGTTGCCTTGTTCGCCGGCACCAACGACCTCACCAGCCTGGACGAGGCCGCCATCGCCCAGCTCGGCATCGGCCGCAAGTTCCAGACGCCGACCGTGTTCGACATGCATTCGGTGGAGGACAACATCCTCCTCGCGGTGAAGGCCGACCGTCGCCCCTTCTCCAATATGGAGTGGAACCCGAGCCGCCACGAGCGCGAGCGGGTGGAGGAACTGCTTGAGCGCGTGCGCCTGAAGGACAGCCGCCATCGCCGGGCCGGCGACCTCTCCCACGGGCAGAAGCAGTGGTTGGAGATCGGCATGCTGCTGGCGCAGGAGCCGCGCCTGCTGCTGGTGGACGAACCCGCCGCCGGCATGACCGACCAGGAGACGGCGGACACCGCCGTGCTCTTGAAAGAAATCGCCAAGACCCGCTCGGTGGTGGTGGTGGAGCACGACATGCAGTTCGTGCGCGACCTCGACGTGAAGGTCACGGTTCTGCACGAGGGCTCGGTGCTGGCCGAGGGGCCGCTCGATCAGGTGAGTGCCGACGAGCGCGTCATCGAAGTGTATCTGGGGAGGTGAGGCCATGCTGAAGGTGGAAAACCTCGACCTCTATTACGGCGCCGCCCACACCCTGAAGAAGGTGTCGGTCTCCGCCGAGGCGGGCAAGGTGACGTGCGTGCTCGGCCGCAACGGCGTGGGCAAGACCTCGCTGCTGCGCGCCATCGTCGGCCAGCGGCCCATCGCCGGCGGCTCCATCACGCTGGACGGCAAGGAGATTTCGAAGCTCTCCACGCCCGACCGCGCGGCGATGGGCATCGGCTTCGTGCCGCAGGGGCGGGAGGTGTTCCCGCTGCTCTCGGTGAAGGAAAATCTGGAGACGGGATACGTCCGCCTGTCCAGCAAGGAGAAGTACGTGCCGCAGGAGGTGTTCGACCTCTTCCCGGTGCTGAAATCCATGCTCCGGCGCCGCGGCGGCGATCTCTCCGGCGGGCAGCAGCAGCAGCTCGCCATCGGCCGCGCCCTCGTCACCCGCCCGCGCCTGCTGGTGCTGGACGAGCCGACCGAGGGCATCCAGCCCTCCATCATCAAGGATATCGGCCGCGCCATCTCCTACCTCAGGGACAAGGGCGACATGGCCATCGTGCTGGTGGAGCAGTATTTCGAGTTCGCCCGCGACCTCGCCGACAGCTTCATCCTGATGGACCGGGGCGAGGTGGTGGCAAGCGGTGACAGGAGTGGGCTGGATGGCGACGATGTTCGCCGCCTCATGGCGATCTGACGCCACGTCGGCTCCCCTTCCGCCCCAGCGCCAGCGCAGCGAAGGCCGCGTCCGCATCGCCGGTGCGCGGTTTGGCGCGGTGACGCGGGTCGCCGACCTTGCGGAAGGCGGCGCCATGCGCGTGCGGATGCCGCGCGGCGGGCCGGGGCTGGAAGCCGTCATCGTCAACACCGCCGGCGGGGTCTGCTGCGGCGACCGCTTCACGATCGAAGCCTCGGCCGGGCCGGGCGCGCACCTCACCATCGCGACCCCGGCCGCCGAGAAGGTCTATCGCTCCGATGGCCCTTTGGCGGAAATCTCCGTGTCGCTGGCGGCGCAGGAGGGCGCGCGGCTGGAATGGTTGCCACAGGAAACCATCCTGTTCGACCGCGCCCGGCTGAAGCGCCGCTACGCGGTGGACCTCGCGCCGGACGCCACCTTCCTCTCCTTCGAGGCGCTCATGCTGGGCCGCCTCGCGCATGGCGACGTGATGGGGGAGGGGCATCTCGAGGATCATTGGCGCATCCGACGCGGCGGCGCCCTTGTGTTCGCCGATGCCTTCCGCTTGTCCGGCCCCATCGGCGCGTTGCTGGAGCGGCCGGCCGTCGCGGGCGGCGCGCGGGCGCTGGCGACACTCCTCTACATTGCGCCCGACGCCGAGGCGCGGCTGGAGGAGGCGCGCGCCCTCATGGAAAACGTGCCCTGCGAGGCCGGGGCCAGCGCCTGGAACGGCATTCTCGCCGTGCGCTGGCTCGCCCCCGACATCGGGACGTTGCGCCGCGCCGCAACCTCGTTTCTGATGGCTTTCCGAAAGGCCCCGCTCCCCCGCGTGTGGGCCACCTGATGCTCGTTCGAGGAGAGATGCCGTGCTGCTGACGCCGCGCGAGAAGGACAAGCTCCTGGTCGCCATGGCCGCCGAGGTGGCGCGCAAGCGCCTCGCCCGCGGCGTGAAGCTCAACCACCCGGAGGCGGTCGCGCTCATCACCGACTTCGTGGTGGAGGGCGCCCGCGACGGGCGCACCGTCGCAGAGCTGATGGAGGCCGGCGCCAAGGTGATCACCTCCGATCAGGTGATGGAAGGCATCGCCGAGATGATCCACGACATCCAGGTGGAGGCGACCTTTCCGGACGGCACCAAGCTCGTCACGGTGCATCATCCGATCCGTGGCATACCCTCCGAGACGGTCCCCGGCGAATTGCTGCCGCAGGAAGGCGACATCCACTTCAACGAAGGCGCCGAGCGGGTGCACCTCACCGTCGCCAACACCGGCGATCGGCCGATCCAGGTGGGCAGCCACTACCATTTCTTCGAGACCAACCCGGCGTTGGACTTCGACCGCGACAAGGCCCGCGGCATGCGGCTCGACATCGCCCCCGGCACGGCGGTGCGCTTCGAGCCCGGCGCCACGCGGGACGTGACGCTGGTGCCGTTCGGCGGCAAGCGGGAGGTCTACGGCTTCCGCGCCGCTATCCAGGGAGGGCTCTGACATGGCGGTGCAGCACTATTCCGGTGGCTGCCAGTGCGGCGCTGTCCACTATGAAGTGGACGTCGATCTCGATCGCACGGTCACCTGCAACTGTTCCCGCTGCCGGCGCGTCGGCGGCATCCTCGCTTTCGCCCCGGCGAGCGCCTTCACCCTCACGTCGGGGGAGGGCAAGACCACCGAATATCTCTTCAACACCGGCAAGATCCATCACCTGTTCTGCACCACCTGCGGCATCGAATCCTTCGCCCGCGGTACGGCGCCGGATGGCACAGAGACGGTGGCGGTGAACGCGCGCTGCCTCGACGGCGTGGATGTGAAGAGCCTTCACCCCATCGAGTACGACGGCGCCAGCAAGTAATCCCCGGCCCGCATGCGCGAGATTTCAGGAGCGAGACCATGACAACCGGCCGCATGCCCCGCGCCGCCTATGCCCACATGTTCGGCCCCACCACGGGCGACCGGGTGCGGCTCGCCGACACCTCGCTGGTGATCGAGATCGAGAAGGATTTCACAGTCTACGGCGAGGAGGTGAAGTTCGGCGGCGGCAAGGTGATCCGCGACGGCATGGGCCAGTCGCAGGTCACCAATGCCGACGGGGCGATGGACACGGTCATCACTAACGCCGTGATCCTTGACCACTGGGGGGTGGTGAAGGCGGACGTGGGCCTGAAGAACGGGCGCATCGCCCGGATCGGCAAGGCCGGCAACCCGGACGTGCAGGCGGGCGTGGACATCATCATCGGCCCCGGCACGGAGATCATCGCCGGGGAGGGGAAGATCCTCACCGCCGGCGGGTTCGACAGCCACATCCATTTCATCTGCCCGCAGCAGATCGAGGAGGCGCTGGCCTCCGGCGTTACCACCATGCTCGGCGGTGGTACCGGGCCAGCCACCGGCACCTTCGCCACCACCTGCACGCCGGGACCGTGGCACATCGCCCGCATGATCGAGGCGGCGGACGCCTTCCCCATGAACCTCGCCTTCGCGGGCAAGGGCAATGCATCCCTGCCCGGCGCGCTGGAGGAGATGGTGCTGGCCGGCGCCGCCGCGCTCAAGCTGCACGAGGACTGGGGCACCACGCCGGCCGCCATCGACTGCTGCCTCACCGTGGCGGACGCGCTGGACGTTCAGGTGATGATCCACTCCGACACGCTGAACGAGTCGGGCTTCGTCGAGGACACCATCGCCGCCTTCAAGGGCCGCACCATCCATGCCTTCCACACGGAAGGGGCGGGCGGGGGCCACGCGCCGGATATCATCAAGGTGGCGGGCCTGCCGAACGTACTGCCCTCCTCCACCAACCCGACGCGGCCCTACACGCGCAACACCATCGACGAGCATCTCGACATGCTCATGGTATGCCACCACCTCGATCCCGACATCGCCGAGGATCTCGCCTTCGCGGAAAGCCGTATCCGCAAGGAGACCATCGCCGCCGAGGACATCCTCCACGATATCGGCGCGCTCTCCATGATGAGCTCGGATAGCCAAGCCATGGGCCGGGTGGGCGAAGTCATCATCCGCACCTGGCAGACGGCGGACAAGATGAAGCGCCAGCGCGGGTCGCTGCCCGGCGAGACCGACAGCGACAATATCCGCGCCCGCCGCTACATCGCGAAATATACGATCAACCCCGCCATCGCCCACGGCATGTCGCGGCACATCGGGTCGGTGGAGGCGGGCAAGCTGGCCGATCTCGTGCTGTGGACGCCGGCCTTCTTCGGCGTGAAGCCGGATCTCGTCATCAAGGGCGGCGCCATCGCCATGGCGCAGATGGGCGATCCCAACGCCTCCATCCCCACGCCCCAGCCGGTGCACTACCGCCCCATGTTCGGCGCCTTTGGGCGGGCGCGGACCCACACCTCGCTCACCTTCGTGTCGAAGGTCGCCCTCGAGGACGGCCTCGCTGGTCGGCTCGGCATCTCTAAGGAGCTGGTGGCAGTGGAGAACACCCGCTCCGGCATCTCCAAGAAGAGCATGATCAACAACGACGCGACCCCCCATATCGAGGTCGATCCCGAGACCTATGACGTGCGGGCGGACGGCGAGCTGCTGGTTTGCGAGCCAGCGGAGGTTCTGCCCATGGCGCAGCGTTACTTCCTGTTTTGAGCGAATATCGCGGCGGCACGGCGGAACCTTTGCCGTGGCGCCTCGTTCCAGCGGGTGTTGCAACGCTTTCTTTCAGGAGCCACACCCATGGCCGTCGTTCGTTCATTGTCCAAGAAGCCGGCGAAGACCTCTGCCCTCGCCACACCCACCGACCTCGACAGCGCCAAGGCGCAGAAGGTGGCGGACGCCATCAACCGCGTGCTGGCCGACAGCTTCGTGCTCTACCTGAAGACCAAGAATTTCCACTGGCACGTCAGCGGCAAGCACTTCCGCGACTATCACCTGCTGCTGGACGAGCAGGCCGATACCATCCAGGCGACCATCGACCCGCTCGCCGAGCGCGTGCGCAAGATCGGCTGCCGCACGGTGCATTCCTATGGCGAGATCCTGAAGCTCACCGGCCTCAAGGAGAACAACGAGCCGTACGTTTCGCCCGAGGCCATGTTCGCGGAGCTGATCGCCGACAACAAGGCGGCCATCAAGACCATGCGCGAGGCCCACGAGATCTGCGACGAGGCGGAGGACATTGCCACCGCCAGCCTGCTGGAAGAATATGTGGACGAGGCCGAGAAGCGCCTGTGGTTCCTGTTCGAGACCAACCAGAATCGGCAGGACAGCGCCACCTGAGCGCAGCCGGAACCCGCGAAGGCGGTGGGGCAGGGCGCTCGGGTGGCTGTACCGGAGTAACCCGATGATCCGCGCCACCACCGTCGTCCGCCGTCCCGCCGTCCGCCCGGAAAAGGTGGCGGACGAGATCACCCTTGATCACCACGCGCGCCACCGCCGCCGCTTCGCCTTCACGGCGGACGGCGGCCTCTCCTTCCTGCTCGACCTCGACAAGGCGACGGTTCTGGACGACGGCGACGCGGTGAAGCTGGAGGACGGGCGCCTCGTCCGCATCAAGGCGGCCGCCGAGGACCTGGTGGAGGTCACCACCGCCAATCCCCTGCGTCTGATGAAGGTGGCTTGGCACCTCGGGAACCGGCATGTGCCGGCGGAGATCACCGAGACCGCTGTCTATTTCGTGGACGACCATGTGCTGACCGAGATGGTGCGTGGCCTGGGCGCCGGCGTGGCCAAGGTGACTCGCCCGTTCCGCCCGGAGAAGGGCGCCTACGAGGCGGCGGAAGCCCATGGCGGGCACGGCCACGCGCACGAGCCTCACGGGCACGAGCACCTTGGACATGAACACCATGGTCACGAGCATCATGGTCACGAGCATCATGGGCATGAGCATCATGGGCATGAGCACGGCCATGAGCATCATGACCATGACCATGACCATGCCCACGGCGACGCGTGCGGGTGCGGCCACGATCATGCACACGATCATTCGCATCATGGCCATGCCCATAATGACCACAAACACGAGCACGGTCACGAGCACGGCCATGACCATGTCGCCGAAGGTCATGTCCACGGCCCGGGCTGCGGACATGACCACAAGCATGGCTGACCAGCCCGACACCGCGCAGGGTGAGGGCACCACGCCTGCCCAGCCCGACCTGCTGCCCCTCTTCGCTTGGCTCTCGCCGTCGTTTCCGGTGGGGGCCTATGCCTACTCCCACGCCCTGGAATGGGCGGTGGAGGCCGGCGACGTGAAGGACGAGGCGAGCCTCGCGGCGCAGGTGTCGGACCTGATGCGGCTCGGTTTCGGCCGTTCGGACGGCATCCTCCTGGCCCACGCCTGGCGGTCGACGATGGCGGAAGACGGGGCGGCGCTCGGCGAGGTGAACGCGCTCGCCGTCTGCCTCGCACCATCCGCCGAGCTGAGGCTGGAAACCTGCCAGCAGGGCCGGTCCTTCCTCGATGCCGTTCGCGCGGCCTGGCATTCCCCTGCGCTCGAGACGGCGGCGGGCGCCCTCTCCGGCGAGGTCGCCTATCCCGTCGCGGTGGGATTAGCCGCGGGTGCGCACCGCATTCCGCTCGGCCCGACGCTCGAAGGCTTCCTTCTGGCACTGGTGCAGGCGCTGGTGTCGTCGGGCATCCGCCTCGCCCCGGTGGGGCAGACGGCGGGCACCCGTATCGTCGCCGGCCTTGCACCGGCCTTGCGGGCGCTTGCGGCGGACATTCCCGCTCTGACGCTGGACGATCTCGGCACGGCCACCTTCCGCGCCGATCTCGGCAGCTTTCGCCACGAAACCCAATATACAAGGCTGTTCCGCTCATGAGTTCCAGCAAGAATCCCCTGCGCGTCGGTGTCGGCGGCCCCGTCGGCTCGGGTAAGACGGCGCTGATGGAGGCGCTGTGCAAGGCCTTCCGCGAGCGCTACGACCTCTGCGCCATCACCAACGACATCTACACCAAGGAAGATGCGCGCCTCCTGACAGTGGCCGGTGCGTTGCCGCCCGAGCGCATCCTCGGCGTCGAGACGGGCGGCTGCCCGCACACGGCGATCCGTGAGGACGCTTCCATCAATCTGCGCGCGGTGGCGGACATGAACGCCCGCTTTCCCAACCTCGATCTGGTGCTGATCGAATCCGGCGGCGACAACCTCGCCGCAACCTTCTCGCCCGAGCTGGCCGACATCACCATCTACGTCATCGACGTGGCGGGGGGAGAGAAGATCCCACGCAAGGGCGGGCCGGGCATCACGCGGTCCGACCTGCTGGTGGTCAACAAGACCGATCTCGCGCCCATGGTCGGCGCCGATCTGGCGGTGATGGAAGCGGACACCATCCGCATGCGGGCGGGTCGGCCCTACGTCTTCTCCTCCATCCGCAATGGCGTGGGCGTGGAGGTGGTGGCCGCCTTCATCGAGAAGGCCGGGGGCCTCGCCGGGGCTGCCTGAGCCGGCAGCTTCAGCCCGCCGGCTTCCCGAGGGCTGCTCAGCTCTTGGGCTTGCAGGCGGTCTCGAACTTGGTGATGGCCGGGCCGATGCCGGAGAGGGAGATGGCCTGCTTGGCGCCCTTCACTTCGATGGTGAGGGTGCCGGAGGCCTTGGTGAGCGCCTTGACGTCCGTCATCTGGGCCGGCGCCTCCACATTCACCGCGTCGCCTTCCTCCATGGCCACCGCCTTGCCGGGGTAGCTCTTCTTCATGCTGCCGGCGCTCAGCACGATGGCGGTCTGGGCGCCGCGCGCCAGATCCTTCGAGCCGATCATGGACTGGACGGTGATGGCGGACCCGTCCTTCTGGCAAAGGAAGAAGATCGCGGCCTTGTCGCTGTCGGGCACGCCGTACACCAGCGCGGCGGTGTCCTCGCTGTCCTGGATGTGCCAGACCATCTTCTCCGCCGGCTTCTCCTGCGCGGGAGCGGCGATGGTGGGGGCCGAGATGGCAACCAGGGCGGCGGCGAGCACGGAACGAAGCATGTCAGGGTCCCTTTTGCGGCGGCGGATCATACCGGCTCGATCCAAAAGGGAAAGATGCCAGCCTGCCGTAAAGTTACCTGCGATCGGCCGGCGCGGGCATGGTGGTGAGGCAGGCGCGGCGGAAGTCCGGCAGCTTGGGCTTGGCTCCGGCGAGCGGATAGGTCTCGGTAGCACCGGGCAGGCGCACGACGAGATTGTCCGCGTCCGAGAAGAGGTCGAGGACGCGGCCGTCCAGCGCGACCGCCGCCTCCACCACCACCTTGCCTTCGGCTGAACCCCGGAAGGCGGACGCTGCCAGCTCCAGATGCCGCTTGCCGGCGGCGAGGGAGAGGGCGACGCCGTCGCCCGCCTTCACCTTGCCGGAGGCCACTTCCGCCGTGAACTGGATCAGCTGCGCGCCCGGCTGGCAGGAGACGGCGAACACAGGGTCGGCGGTGCGGGGCAGGCCGAAGCGCAGCACATAGGTCTCGTCGACCTTGACGACCAGCCAGATCCGGAGGTCCGCCTTGGCCTCAGCCTTTTTGGAATCGGATTTCCCGCCGGTCTTGCCGGTGGATTTGGGGGCAGCCTCGCCCGAGACCGGCGCGAGCACGCACGCTGCGGCTATCGCCAGGATCGCGCACCGGCCGTAGAACCATCCACCCATCGCCACCGGGTCCTCGCCCTCGCCGCACGATCGACAGGCCTGGTGACCGGCGGACGCACCTCCGGTCTCCGAATCGCAACTGTCGACTGGTGTTTGCGTCCCCCGCAGCCATCGCATATCACGGCCTCCGGCCGCCCGCGACATCGGGCAGGGAGCCCTGCGGCAAAAAATGTTGAAACCCCATTCCCATATGGCCCGTGACGGCGAACAGGACGCCGGCCGCCGCATGCGGCTCGACCGCCTGCTGGTGGAGCGCGGCCTGTTCGACAGCCGCGCCCGCGCCCAGGCCGCGCTGGCCGCCGGGCTGGTGAAGGTGGATGGGGTCGTGGTGGCCAAGGCTTCGGCGGAGGTCGGCGTCGGTGCGCACATCGAGGCCGAAGACGTCCACGACTACGTGTCGCGCGGCGCGCTCAAGCTCGCGGCGGGCCTCGACGCCTTCGCCATCGATCCCGCCGGGGCCGAGGCGCTGGATGTCGGCTCCTCCACCGGTGGTTTCACCGAGGTGCTGCTGCGGCGCGGCACGCGACGGGTGCATGCGGTCGATGTGGGGCGCGACCAGTTCCATGCCCGCCTGAGGGACGATCCGCGCGTCCGCCTGTTCGAGGAAACGGATATCCGCACCTTCGATCCCGCCCTGGTGCCGGGCGGCTTCGATCTCGTCGTCATCGATGTCAGCTTCATCCCGCTCGCGCTGGTATTGCCTGCCGCCCTCGCGCTCGCCGCGCCCGCCTCCCGGCTGGTGGCGCTGGTGAAGCCGCAGTTCGAGGCGGGGCGGGCCTTCGTCCGCAAGGGCGTGGTGCGCGACGCGGCGGTGCGGGACGAGGTCTGCGCCAAGGTGGAGCAGGAGATCACGTCGCTGGGCTGGCGCCTTCTCGGCCGCATTGCGTCGCCCATCGCGGGCGGCGACGGCAATCAGGAATATCTCGTGGGGGCGATCCGACCGTGACCGAGTTCCGCATCGAGCGCATGGGCGCGCAGGGCGATGGCATCGTCCGCGGCCCCTCCGGCCCCCTGTTCGCGCCCCTCACCCTCGCCGGGGAGCTGGTGCGGGGGGAGGCGGAGGGCGAGCGCATCCTCCTCGATGCCATCGTCGAGCCCAGCCCCGAGCGGGTGGAGCCCCCGTGTCCGCATTTCGGCCGCTGCGGCGGCTGCCTGCTCCAGCATTGGGAGCGCGCGCCCTATCTCGCCTGGAAGCGGCAGATGGTGGTGGATGCCCTCGCCCGCGAGGGGATCGAGGCGGACGTTGCCCCCACCATCGATGCCCATGGGGCAGGGCGGCGGCGGGTGATCTTCCACGCCCGGCAGTATGGCGCGCGAACCGTCGTCGGCTTTGCCGAGCGCAAGTCCCACGCCATGGTCGCCATTGACGCCTGTCCCGTGCTGGCGCCGGGGCTCGACCAGGCGCTCCCGGCCGCCCGTGCGGTGGCCGAGGCGCTGGCGCCGCTGAAGAAGCCGCTCGATCTCCAGCTCATCGCCACCGACACCGGGCTGGACATGGACGTGCGCGGCTCCGGCCCCCTGCCGCCCGCGCTTCTCACCGACCTCGCGGTCATCGCCGACCGCTTCCGCCTCGCCCGGCTGACGCGCCATGGCGAACTCGTCATCCAGCGCGAGCCGCCGCGCCTCGCTATGGGCCGGGCCCGGGTGGACCTGCCGCCGGCGGCCTTCCTCCAGGCGACGGCCGAAGGCGAGCGTGTGCTGGCGGATCATGTCACGGCGGGCATGGCTGGCGCCCGCAAGGTGGCGGACCTGTTCGCAGGCGTGGGCACCTTCGCCCTGCGCCTTGCCGAAACGGCGCGCGTGTTCGCCGCCGAAAGCCATGCGGGTGCGCTCGCCGCTCTGCTCAAGGCCGGCCACACGCCAGGCCTGAAGGGCGTGGACGGTGAGGCACGCGACCTGTTCCGCCGCCCGCTGATGGCGGCCGAGCTTGCCGCCTTCGATGCCGTGGTGATCGACCCACCCCGGCAGGGCGCGGAGGCGCAGGCGCGTGAGCTTGCGGCCTCGCGGCTGCCTCGCCTCGTCTATGTCTCCTGCAATGCCGCCACCTTCGCGCGAGATGCGGCGCTCCTCGTCGCGGGCGGGATGCGGCTTGAGGGCGTGGTGCCGGTGGACCAGTTCCGCTATTCGGCCCATGTGGAGTTGGTGGCGACCTTTTCGCGCTGAGGGTGTCCGGCGTGCTTCCCAAGCGCGATCTGGGCTTGGGCCGAACTTTGCGGTTTAATGCGGTGCAGCATCGAGGCTGCCCCACATGCTTTCCGACAACACACCCTTCGGCGTCGATGGCGTCGAGACCCGCGCCGGCATCACGCCGGTGGAGGCGCGCGCCCTCGAAGGCAAGCGCCTGCGCTATTACGATTATTGCATGGTGGCCTTCGCGGTCATCCTGATCTGCTCGAACCTCGTCGGCGCCGCCAAGGTGTCGGTGGTGGAACTGCCGCTCATCGGCCCGTTCGTGTTCGGTTCGGCGGTGCTGTTCTTTCCCCTGTCCTACGTGCTCGGCGACGTGCTGACCGAGGTCTATGGCTATGCCCGCGCCCGCCGCATCGTGTGGGTGGGCTTCGCCGCCTCCGTCTATGCGGCGCTGATGACGGCCATCGTCGTCGCCATCCCGCCCGCGCCGGGCTGGACGGGGCAGGACGCCGTCACCAGCGTGTTCGGCCAGACGCCCCGGATCTTCTTCGCCTCCATTCTCGCCTTCTGGTGCGGCGAGTTCGCCAACGCCTTCGTGCTGGCCTGGATGAAGGTGCTCACCGGCGGCCGGATGCTGTGGACCCGCACCATCGGCTCCACCATCGTCGGGCAGGCCGTGGACAGCCTCATCTTCTACCCGCTCGCCTTCCTCGGCGTGTGGGACACCCACCTCGTGCTGACTGTGATGGTCTCCAACTACCTGCTCAAGGTGGGCTGGGAAGCGGTGCTCACCCCCGTCACCTACAAGATCGTCGGCTTCATGAAGCGGAGGGAGGGGGTGGACGTGTACGACGTGGGCACGGACTTCACGCCGTTTCGGGTGAAGGTGTGAGGGGGCGTGAAGCTCGACGGGTTGCGGGGGTGGATGCTGCCAGAGCCGAGGATGCCTCTCAGGGCTCTACCCCTGAGGCCGTTTGCTGCGGTGCTGGAGGCCGAAGGCGTGCCGACAGTGACCGGAAGGTCCATTGAATAGCGGCAGGGGTGGGAGGGTCCGGGAGAGGCTGGGGAGGTGAGGCGCCGGACTTCCTCGTCCGTACCTTTGATGATCTGTTTATTTTGGATTGGTCTGCCCGCCCCTAGGGACTTCCAGAGGTTGTTGGGCTTCCCGCCGTGTTGTCGCTGTCGGCAGGGATGGGTGACTTCCGCCCCTCATCAACGACTTGCTGAGTAGCGACCATCGCGACATGGGAGATCTTTCCGAGAAGGCGCGGGCTGTTTTTTCCGTAAAGAGCCTGATGGGGCTGCAAGCGGTGCTTTCTCGCCTTCGCCCAAAACCTAGCTTCGTATGCCATTCTCGCCACTAGCCAGAGAAGGTTAATGCGAAAGCGTTGCAGCCCGGACAGTTCGAGGAGCGGGTCGGGAAACCAATCCCGTCCTTCGTGTAGCGCTTCGGTCGGCCCATTAATGGTAGCAATGCGAGGTTCCTCGAAGAATCCTCGAAGCGACGTTATGTCCCAGCTATGAGCAAGCTTATTTCGAGCCAATCGAAGCTTATCGAATTCGATGCATAGATCATGCGAGATCATGCTAAATATGTACGAAAGTTGAATTCTCTTCGCCAAATCCGAAAATGGGCCCATTCGGCCCAAAATGTCACTTTTTCCCCCAGGAACGCCTTCGGGAACTGAAATCTTGAACATATTGCGCAATTCATCGTCTGCGTAGGCGCATACGATCATTGGGAGAAAACGGGGATCTTCTTGGACGATTAGGTGAGCTATACGTTCTAGTTCAGATAGGTTAGCGCTGCCGCTATCGATCTGTTCGGCGAACCTTTTTTCCGCGTGGCTCTCAAACGCACGGGTGTAGTTGCGGTAGAGCTGCAACCCGTGTTTCTCGAAAACGTCCAGATCCATCGCGTCGATATCAGGGTCGAAGGCGTTTCCGTCAGCCATCGCTCTACCTCCGACTATGGCCGCTTCGGGCAGGTTTGGGGACCCGATTTGGGTCCCGGCTGGGGTACCATTGTCGAGGAGGGGTGCGGCAACCCCTTGCAAATCACTATGAATTTTTGGCGAAGGTATTTTGGCGCGCCCTAGGGGAGTCGAACCCCTCTCTCCACCGTGAAAGGGTGGCGTCCTAACCGATAGACGAAGGGCGCGCGGCCGTTCCGGGGTTTTGGCCACCGGAGAGGGCGTCCTTATAGGGGGCGGGCGGCTTGGCTGCAAGCCTGTGGGGAAATTATCCAAAGCCGCGTCCTCCCGCCCTGTGGGCAGAGGGCGCGGCCCGGGATCAGGTGGGCGCCGGCGGGAGGTTGCGGCGGCTCAAAAGCGGCGTGTCAGGCGCTCACCATTTGCCGGTGTTGGGCATGGAGGCCCACGGCTCGGCCGGGGGCTTGGGGCCGCCCTTCTGCAGCAGTTCGACGGAGACGTTGTCGGGGGAGCGCACGAAGGCCATGTAGCCGTCGCGAGGCGGGCGGTTGATGGTGACGCCGGAGGCCATCAGGCGCTCGCACAGGCCGTAGATGTCCTCCACCTCGAAGGCGAGATGGCCGAAGTTGCGACCCTCGCCATAGGGCTCCTTGTCCCAATTGTAGGTCAGCTCGATCTCGGCCACGTTCTCCTGCCCGGGAGGGGCGAGGAAGACGAGGGTGTAGCGGCCCTGCGGCACCTCCTTGCGGCGGACCTCCTTGAGACCCAGCTTGTTGCAGTAGAAGTCCAGCGACTGGTCGATGTCGGTCACGCGGACCATGGTGTGCAGGAAGCGCATCGGGGGGTCTCGTCCGTATGAGGGCGCAAGCCGGCGGGCCGGCCGGAGTGAAGTAGCAGGTGACGTATGATCTATGAAGGCGATCTCAAGGGGGCGCAGCAGCGCCTCCGCGAACTTCTGGACGGGTCGGCGCGCGCGGTCGCCTTTACCGGAGCGGGCATCTCCACCGAATGCGGCATCCCGGATTTCCGCTCCCCCGGCGGATTGTGGACGCAGAACAAGCCCATCCCCTTCGACGTGTTCGTCGCCCACAAGGCCGCGCGCAACGAGGCGTGGCGGCGCAAGTTCGCGACGGAGGAGGCCTTCTCCGGGGCGCGGCCCGGCCGGGGTCACAGGGCGCTCGCCCGGCTTTTGGGACGCGGACGGATCGCCGGCGTCATCACTCAGAACATCGACGGCCTGCACCAGGCCTCCGGCGTGCCGGACGACGCGCTGGTGGAACTGCACGGCAACGGCACCTATGCCACCTGCCTCGATTGCGGCGCGCGCTACGAGCTCGCCTGGGTGAAGGAGCGCTTCGATGCCGCCGGGGGCATCGCCCCCGATTGCCCGGCCTGCGGCGGGCCGGTGAAGGCGGCCACCATCTCCTTCGGCCAGGCCATGCCCGAGCGCGAGATGGCGCGGGCGGATGCGCTGACCAAGGTCAGCGACCTGTTCATCGTCATCGGCTCTTCGCTGGTGGTGTTTCCGGCGGCGGGATTTCCGCTCAAGGCCCGGCAGAAGGGGGCCCGGCTGATCATCCTCAACCGCGAGCCCACGGAGTTCGATGACATGGCCGAACTGGTGGTCCGCGACGAGATCGGGGACGCGCTCGCGCCCTTTGCCGGTGACGGGTGACAATGGCGCGCGAAGAGGGTGGGCGTTGCGCCATTCAGTTGCTATCCTACCTTCTCCGCGGCAACGGGTGCGCCGCCGCGCGTTAGTTTCGGGGTGGTCATGGGGTCTGACGCACTGGGGCTGGGGCCACGGACCGCCGGCTCGGAGGAGGGGACCGAGGAGCCTGCCGGGCTCGTCGAAGTCACCGGCTCCATCAAATGGTTCGACGCGTCGAAAGGCTACGGATTCATCGTGCCGGACGATGGAGGTCCCGACGTCCTCGTTCATGTGACATGCCTGCGCCGCGACGGCTTCCAGACCGCCATGGAAGGCGCCCGCGTGGTATGCGAGGCCATCGAGCGCACCAAGGGGCGGCAGGCCTTCCGCGTGCTCTCGCTTGACCTGTCGACCGCGGTCCACACCGCGCCGGCCTTGCCCCGGACCCGCGCCGTGGTGGAGCCCACCAGCGGCTTCGAGCGGGCCACGGTGAAGTGGTTCAACCGGCTGCGCGGCTTCGGCTTCCTCACCCAGGGCGACGGCACGCCCGACATCTTCGTGCATATGGAAACCCTGCGCCGTCACGGCCTCACCGAGCTGCGCCCCGGCCAGAGCGTCCTGGTGCGCTACGGCGACGGGTCCAAGGGACTGATGGCCGCGGAAGTGAAGGCCGACGGCGGCCCCAGCGGGAACAATTGATGAGCCAGATTCTGTCGCGGGCTGCCCTGGCGGCCAAATTCGCGCTTGCGTTCACCCTCGCGCTTCCGCTCGCAGGGCTGCCGGGCCTCGCCCGCGCGGCCGAGGCCGAGTGCGCCCAGATCAAGATCGATCCCAACCCGGTGCTGGACCCGCTGGAAATCGTCACCGCCAAGGGGGTGCTGGCCTTCCAGGTGGAGGTCGCGCGCACCAACGAGCAGCGCACTCAGGGCCTCATGTGCCGCAAGACGCTGCCCGAGCGGGGCGGCATGCTGTTCGACTTCAAGGTGGACCAGCCAGTCTACATGTGGATGAAGAACACCCTCATTCCGCTGGACATGGTGTTCATCCGTGCCGACGGCTCCATCGCCCGGATCGCCGCCATGACCACCCCGCTGTCGACCGAGACCATCTCCTCCGGAGAGCCGGTGCGCGCGGTGCTGGAGATCGGCGGGGGCGAGGCGCGCAGGCAGGGCTTGAAGGCCGGCGACAAGATTGCCCACCCCATGTTCCCTGCCAAATAGATTTCCGGCCAAATGGGTTCCCGGCGAAATAGGGGGAGTTCCCCTATTTCAGCGTCAGATAGCCCAGCAGCCCTCCGGCGAAGATGTAGAGGGCCGGGTTGACCTTTTTCCCGATCATCTTCGGCCCGAAATAGACGAGGACGAACACCGCCACGGCGATCAGCGTCGTCTCGGTCCCGGTGATGGCGGTGCGCGCTACCGCGACCGTGCCGGCAGCCATCAGCCCGACGACGATGGGCGCCAGCGCCATCTGCAAAGCGAGCCGCCAGGGCGAGCCGTCGAAATGATTCCACAGGCGGGAGGAGCCGAGCGCCAGAACGGACGCCGGCAGGAAGAAGCCGGTGAAGGCGAGGAACGCCCCCAGCGTGCCGGCGACGTGATAGCCGATGACGATCACCATCAGCATGTTCGGCCCCGGCGCCACCTGCCCGAGGCTGTAGATGTCGCGGAACTGGCTGTCGGTCAGCCAGTGATGGGCATCGATGGTCAGCGCCTTCATCTCCGGCAGCACCGCCGTGCCGCCGCCGATGGCGAGGAGCGACAGGAGCGAGAAAACGCCGAGGACGCTGAGGTCGGTGTGCGGATTGTTCATGGCTCGTCCACCTCTCCGCGGCCCGGACGGTAGATGAAGAGGGCCAGGGGCAGCACGGTGAGCAGCACCAGCACCAGCGAGACGTGGAGGAAGCTCACCAGCACCACGGTGATGAGGATGAGCAGGATCTCGCGCAGGTGCTCCAGCTGCTTGTGCCCGATCTGCACCGTCACCGCCGCGAGCAGCCCCACGGCGGCGGCACCGATGCCGGCAAGGATGGCGTGCATGGCCGGATTGCCGTGGTTGGACACGTAAAAGATGCCGAGCGCGAACACGAGCAGGCCGCCCGGCAGCGTCATGCCGAGGAAGCCGGCGATCGCGCCCACCGGACCACGCAGCCGGTCACCGACGATGACACTCATGTTGGTCGCATTGAGGCCGGGGAGGGCCTGGGAGATTTCCAGCGCCGTGAGGAACTCCTCCTCGTCCAGCCAGCCCTTTTCCACCACCAGCGCGTTGCGCAGATAGGCGACCACGCCGCCGCCAAAGCTGATGCCGCCGATGATGAGGAAGGTGATGAAGATTTCCAGGATGGAAACCTGCGTTGCGGCCGCGCCTTGCGGGGTGCCGGGCTCGGGAGGCGGTGCTGGGATCGGCGGCTCTTTGACGCTCATGGATTTTCGCCGGGAGGGTGAAGGTGAGCGGGCCGGTTGGGCCCGCCATGATCCCTATTCGGAGTGCGCGACTTCCTTGGCACCGATGCCATAGACCATGGCGGTCTTGGTGGTGCCGAGCTGCACCCATTCGGGCGCCATGTTCTGCACATCGCGGAAGAAGTCCTCGGAGAGGCGCTTCGCCTTGTCGTTGACCTCGCTGTAGTGATCGAACTTCGCCTGGAAGGCGAATTCCCCCACCAGCGACTGCTCGGACGCGCGATTGCGCCAGATGGCGATGGTCGCCTTCGCCTCGTAGCCGTGGCCGAAATCGAAGTGGCCGGGATCGACCTGGATTTCCTCCACCGCCATGCTGTTCACGAGGTCGATCTGGGAATCCCCATCCGCATCCACCGCCGACATGGAGGGGAATATGGACATGATGTTCTTCAATGCCGGGCTCAGCACGGCCCCGAGCGACGTAATGATGCAATTGTGCGAATAGAGCGAGCGGATGCCGCCGATCTCTTCCTTGAGGGGAAGAATTTCTTCCTTGAACTTCACCTGAACCGCGCCGGTGATGCGGGGGGCCATCTCCACCGCCGTCGCCTTCTCCCGATCCGGGCTGCGGTACTTCAGGGCAAGTTCATGCTCCGGGCGCGGCCAGCCGTCGTCGTAGAAGGTGCGCTTCCGCAGGATGAAGGAGTTGCGGTAGAGGTCGAAGTCCGGGGTATCATAGAACAGCACTTCGCGGACCTGCCGGTGAAAGGCGTCCTTGTTGGTGACCACGCCCACCCCGTGCTTCTTGGCGACCGCCTTCACTTCATTCCAGTAATCCTCGAAACGCTTGGGCGAGTAGAATTGCTGCGGCCGGAGCAGAATCTTGTATTCACGATAGTGGATGTCGAGCATGGCGTCGTGCTCACTTTGCGTAACGTCGGATTCGTTGGGACCCCAGAATCCGATAAGGCGCACACCTTCCGTCGCCTGCGACCGGATGTCTACTGCCTCGCCATGTCCTGCCCGCAACCGGCCACCGGCGACGTTCCGAAACTGTTGCGCGAACGTCACATCGCGCGCGTTTGCGTCCGATTTGGGCGGATGGATCGCTCGAATAGTATTGCGTGCCCTTAAATTGAGCTAACGTTGACGCCGCTTCGGCTTCAAGGACCCGGACAAGGGATACCGGTCATCCTCGAAGGTCCCGAGCGGCGCCTGGGATTGATCCCCGCACCGCTAAGGTCGTGACACGCTGCCGTTAGCATTCCCCAGTTGATGCCTCTGCACTCCGGGCCGTTGTCCGAAGTGTCCACGATGTACGCGCCCGTTCGCGGGCCGTGCAGTGATCTCGTCCAGGGCCTCGACGCCTTGGACCGAAAAGAGAGCGGCGCATTAGCGCCTGAGGAAGCGCCAGCGATGAGCCCCGCCGTTGGGACGGCGGTCGTGGGCTCCGCCTTTCGGAGGAAAAAATGACGACATTCGCAAGAATGGCGGCCGTAGCCGCTTTGTCTGCGGCAGCCTTGCTGCCCGAATCCCTGCCCGCGCACGCCGGCTCCGTGACCCAGCCAGGTGAAACGGTTGGTCTGGCTGCCGGCGCGCCGCTGCCGGAAGGCGTATATGCCGTGAATACGGCTGACTATGGCTGCCGCAATACTTCGCCCGACAGCACCTGCGTCGGCGTGGATATTCCCGTTCTGGCCTGGGCTACTCCGGTATTCCTGTTCGGCGGGCGGCTACAGCTTCTGACTGCCGTGCCGGTTGTCGGCGTCGGCGTGCAGAACGGAGACTATACGTCCGGCTTTTATAATCCGTTCTTCGCCGCTCAGGTCGCCTGGGATCTGGGGAACGGCTTCGGCTTCAGCTACATGGCCGGCTTCTATCTCGGCGTGAATACGGGGGTGGCCTTCGATTCAACCTCGTTCAACCAGCGTTTTGCCCTCAGCTACACGGCGGATGGCTGGAATCTGACGGCAAACGCCATCTGGGGCATCCAAGCGAACGGCGTGAGCAATACGATCAACCCGAACTTCCTGAACGTCGATCTGACCGCCACCAAGAAGTTCGGAAAGTTCGAGATCGGCCCGGTAGCCTATTACTCCACAGACCTTAACAATCCCATCCCATTTTACCAGAAACAGAGCCAGTTCGCGATCGGTGGCCTTGTCGGCTACGATTTTGGTCCTGTGATCCTGCAAGCTTATCTCACCACCGACGTCTATGAGCAGAACTACGGTGGCAACGATACCCGCCTGTGGGGCCGCATCATCGTTCCGCTCTGGAACCCGCCTGCGTCGACCCAGCAGACCGCGCTGCTGCACAAATAGAGCTCGTGAAGCGGCCAGACCTCCTCACGAGGGAGGTCTGGCCATGAGCGAGGCCGGGCCTCCATCCAAGGTCGGCGCGGCCGATCCGCCTCCGTGACCCGAGACGCCGACCCCCTTCGTCGCAGAACGGTCGGCGGGCCCTCGCGCGCGGAGGCGAGGTCGTGCCTGTGCCCCACTTGGTCCCGGCGACCTATTTGGGCTCCAGCGTCTTGCCGATGGAGGTGAAGAACGTCTCCGCGTACCAGCGCATCTCGGCTTCGATGTCCGGCTTGCCCGCAAGCTCGCACTGATCGACGAGCCCGCTCACGCGCTCGAACATATCGGCGATGAAGCCGTCCGGGCGATCCTGCTGCCCGGCGAGCTGGGTGACGATGTCGCGCAGGATGTAATGCTGCACCATGGTGTGGGCCTGCGTGGTGCCTACCGCCTTGAGCATCGAGCCGAGCCACTCGGCAAGCTCCGTATCCGAAGCCATTGCAATCGTCCTTTCCCAAAATCCCGCCCGGCGGCGCAATCCTGCCGCCTGAGCCTGATGCCGCGAGACCATCCCGCAAGTCGGGTGAGTCGCATCCCCCCGGTGCCGTCACACCGCCCGGGAAGATTAGCCTCCACCCGGCTTTAGCGGAACAATCGGGAAAGCGGGGGCGTTGCAGCTCCAGTCAGCGAAGCAGCGACAGGAGCACACAGATGCCGCGCAATGTCCTCTACGGCGTGATCGCGATTCTCGTCGTGGTTGGTGGGGTGTTCGCCTATCAGGCCTATGAGCGCGACCGGAACACCATGCAGATCGAGATCGGCCCCAACGGGGTGAAGGTCGATCCGCCCGGCCGCTGAGCCTGCGGCGGGGAGGGGCGGCGGAGGGTGGTCGGAGCAGCAGGATTTGAACCTGCGACCCTCTGCTCCCAAAGCAGATGCGCTACCAGGCTGCGCTATGCTCCGACATTCCGCCGAACGGCTTCGTTGCTACATTTTCAGGACGGGGGGCGCAAGGGGCGGAGCGCCCATTAGGAGAATGCAAGGTGGACGTTTCGGGCGGTTCGTGACGCAAAGTCCCGGAGACGTCCCGGAGGTCATTCCGGCCCGGATCCAGCAGCGCCACGGAGCGTCCGAAGATCACGCCCCGCGTGCAATCGCCTGTTGAGGCCTCGCGGGCGATGGGCTTTCCGACGTGGAGGTAGAAGTGGCTCCCTGAGCAGGACTCGAACCTGCGACCATTCGATTAACAGTCGAACGCTCTACCAACTGAGCTATCAGGGACCGTGGGTCTCGCGACCGAGGCCGGCGATATAGCAACCACATCGCCGCTTGTGAAGCCGTAACACGCGCTTTTCCGGGGGAAGTTGCCCCACCGGCGCGCAAAGTGGCGCCGGTGCTGGATTTTCAAGCGCGCAGCAAATCGCCTTCCGGACCGGACTCTGCCGTGCCGCTCACGCTGGAGCCGGCATTTTCGCTCTCGTGGGCGAACTGGGCGAAATAGAATCCGTAGTAGCGACCGCGACGGGCGATCAGCTCGTCATGGGTGCCGCTCTCCACCACGCGGCCGCCCTCGATCACGCAGATGCGGTCGGCGCGCACCACGGTCTGAAGGCGGTGGGCGATGACGATGGTGGTGCGCTCGTGGGCCAGTTCCGCCAGCGCCTTCTGCACCTCGGCTTCCGATTCGGAATCGAGGGCGGCGGTGGCCTCGTCGAGGAGCAGGATGGGCGCATTTTTCAGGAAGGCGCGGGCGATAGCGATGCGCTGGCGCTGCCCGCCGGAGAGCTGTGCCCCATGCTCGCCCACGGCGGTGTCGTAGCCGTGCTCGAAGCCCATGATGAAGGGGTGGGCGTGGGCCGCCTTGGCCGCCGCGACGATCTCCTCCTCCGATGCGCCGGGTCGGCCGAAGCCGATGTTCTCCCGGACGGTGCCCGAGAACAGGTAGACGTCCTGGCTCACCAGGGCCACAGAGGCCCGCACGGAGGTGCGGGAGACGGTGCGGGTGTCCACGCCGTCGATCAGCACGGCGCCGGACTGGGGATCGTAGAAACGCTCGATGAGGTTGATGATGGTGGTCTTGCCGCCGCCGGACTGGCCGACCAGCGCCGTCGTCCGGCCGGGCTCCGCCACCAGATCGAGGCTGCGCAGCACATTCTCGCCGGGGCGATAGGCGAACACCACGTCCTTGAACTCCACCCGGCCGCGGGGGCGGGGCAGGGCGCCGACACCGGGGGAGTCGGCGTCGGGTGCGGGCGCGTCGAGCAGATCGAACAGCATGCGTGCGCCCATCACGTGGCTGACCAGCTCCACATGGAGGCGCGACAGCCGCTTGGCGGGCTCATAGGCCAGCAGCAGGGCGGTGAGCACCGAGAAGAACTGGCCCGGCGAACGGCCGAGCTCGATCACGTTGTATCCCGCGTAGAGAATCACGCCGCCGATGGCGAGGCCGCCCAGCGTCTCCATCAGGGGGCTGGACTTGGCCTGGGTGCGCACGAGGCGGTTGGCGTTGATCTCCACGTCGTCGATGAACTTGTGGGTGCGCTCCCGCATCACCGGTTCAAGCGTATAGGCCTTCACCGTGCGGATGCCCTGGAACACCTCCATGACGATGGAGGACAGCTTCACGCCCGAGGTGAAGCCGGTGGTGAAGATGGTCTTGGCCTTCTTGATGAGCTTGCGCGTGCCCAGCACCGCCGCTGGCATCACCACGAGGGCGATGATGGCCAGGAAGGGATCCTGCACGAAGGCGACGCCGGCCAGCATCACCAGCGAGAGGAAGTCGCGGCCGATGCTGGTGACGATCAGGTCCAGCGCGCCGCGCGCGCCCGCGGCGCCGGCGGTGAAGCGGGTGGTGATTTCCGCCGTGTGGCGATGGCCGAAATAGGCGGCGTCCTGAAGCATCAGCCGGTCGAAGGCGCGCTTCTGGTTGTCCGCCACCACCCGGTTGCCGATGCGTGCCATGGTGATGCTCTGCCCGTAGGCCGAGGCGCCCTTGATGATGGAAAGCACCATCACGATACCGGATACCGCCCACACCGCCGCAGGGGTGGGGTGCACGAAGATGGCGTTGACCGCATCGTTCATCAGATAGGCGAGGCCCGCCGTGCAGGCGGCCATGGCGCCCATGAAGACGAAGGCCAGCACATAGCCCTTCCAGTGCTTGCGGCCATCGGACAGGAGGAGGCGCCGCAGGACGGCATTGGTCTCGTCCGAAGTGGGCGGAGGCCCGTGGCGCTGGGCGGCTTTCGCGTTCATGTACATCTCCGGCGGCGTCCGGATGCGGGACCGCTTCGGTGTCCCCATGAACTGCCAGCAAGAGGCTAAGTCAACTTTCCGGCCCGAGAGCATGCTGCAGCGCAGCGCCGCATATGGGGCAGAAGCTCGGTCATTCCAGGAGCTTCCATTCCGGGAGCTTCGCGGGAACTGGAGGCCACGGAGGGAATCGAACCCCCGTACACGGATTTGCAGTCCGCTGCGTAACCACTCCGCCACGTGGCCTCACGAGCGCGTGTTCTTAAGGCGTTCGCCCAGACCGCGCAAGCACCGGTTCGGATTGTCCCCGTCTTCGCAAACGCGGTGGGTCAGCGCAGGGCGTGCCGCAGGAGCCGGCGGGCGACACCGGTCAACGGTCCGGCGAGCGTGGCCTCGATCAGCGGTCCCACAAGCCTGATCCGCATCTGCACGCTTTTCTTCATGTGGGGGGCTACCGTTTTCAGGTCGTCCCAGGCGCGGAGGGCGCGGGCGAAGTCGGCGGCCTTCGAGGCTTGCAGGAACTCGCTGCGCAGGATGCTGGTGAAGCGGGGGGCAATCACATCCCGGCGCCAGAAGAGCCCGAGTCGGGGTTCGTCCGGATGCGCCTCGATGAGCTTGTGGAAATAGATCATCCGCGAGCGCGCCATGCGGGCGCTGAAGGAGGTCGATTCCGGATAGATGCGCCACATGGTGACGGACTTGTCGAGATAGCAGCTCTTCACGCCCATGGAGTACAGGCGAACGAACAGGTCGTCGTCCTCGTAGCCGGACAGGCGCTCGTCGAACAGGCCGGCGTCGAGCATGGCCTGCCGATCCACCAGCGAAGCGCCTGGCAGGATGAACATGTCGTGTTGCAGGCACTGCATCAGGGACCGCTTGGGATGCGGCGTGGGGACCTGATCCAGGCAATGCTCTGTAATGAGACGGCCGTTCCGGTCGATCTGGTCGAGATTGCCGTAGACCAGCCCGAGCCGGCGAATCCCGGCGTCGACGAACGGCTGCTGCAGCGCCGCCAGATGATCCTCGTACCAGACGTCGTCCTGATCCAGCAGCGCGATGTGGGAACATGTGGTCGAGCGGATGGCCAGATTGCGCGCCGACGACTGCCCGCCATTCGGCTTGTGCAGCAGGCGCACGGGATGATGACGCGCGATCTCCTCGACGATGGCGGGGCCCTCGTCGGTGGAACCGTCGTTGACGACAATCACTTCATCAGCGGGTCGGGTCTGGCCCAGTACGCTGTGGAGCGCCGCTTCAATGAACGGTGCGCCATTATAGAGTGGAATGACCGCAGCAATCCTAATCGACAATCGGCGGCTTCCTCGTCAGCGCTCGCATCGGCGAACCATTGGCCCACCGCCCCTTTTACCCAAGGGAAGAATGTGCGTCGAGGGGGCCGGGTGGTTCCGAGTACCTCATCGGCCGGTTTCGTCGGGCTTAAAGTGCTTTCCAGCACGTCCCGGAAAAGGGGCGCGCCGTCACAAAATGGAATCACCCCCGTGACGGTTGCGGCGAGGCTCCGCATGCAACGCAACTTTAAATTGTGTATATAGATCGCAGCGTCCGAAGGTATCGAAAATGGTAAATGGCGGCCACAGCCCATAGATCCAAGGCGAAATCTCTTCACCGCGCTAGGCGTTACTAAACCGCATCATTTTCAGCTATCAACACAAGCGTGGAGTCCCCTATACCCGTACCGCCCAAAGGGCTGTCAAATCGGGGGCTGCCATGAGGATTTTTCACGCCACGTCCATCGCACTGGTGTCCGCCTTCACCCCATGGCTTGCAGGATCGGCTTGGGCCCAGTCCTGCCCCGCAGCCTGGAACTCGTCATCGGTCTACACGGCGGGCGCGCAGGCCAGCGAGAATGGCATCATCTATCGCGCCAATTGGTGGACCCAGAATCAGGACCCCGCCACCAACAATGGGGGTTCAGGCACCGGGCAGCCGTGGACGCAGTCCGGATCCTGCTCCAATTGCACCGCCGTGCCGCCGGTCCCCAAGGGCCTCGCCGCATCCGGCACCACCGGCAACGCCACAACGCTGACATGGACCCCGGTGACGGTCGCGAATTGCACCATATCCGGTTACCAGATCTATATGAATGGCGCCCTGACGACGACCTCGTCCGGCGCCAGCGTGACGGTGTCGGGCCTGACGCCGCTCACCTCCTACAGCTTTGCCGTTGCAGCGGTGGATTCGGTCGGTGCGTCGGCCAAATCGGCACCGGTCACCGTCACCACCCTCAGTGGCCCGCCGCCCAGCACGGCCAGCACCGGGACGATCAATTTCCATCTGCTGCTGGGTGTCGGCACCGCCCAGGACTCGCTCACCCTCACAGGTGGGAATTACGACGACCTGATCATGTCGAATATCGTCGCCGGCGTGCTGCTGGGCCATCTCATTGATGAAGGCTTTCCCGGCATCCAGTACAACAAGGATTATCTCTACGGATCGATCTTCGCCCAGCTGCTTCAGGAAAATATCGCGACCCAATACTATAAGTCGAGCAGCGACCTCATTGATCCGAATGCAAACCAGCAGGCGGTCATGGGCGTCGGCCAGGGCGGCCCGTACCAGATCAACAACTATGCCGCCGACATGGTCTCCGGCAGCTACCAGCCCAAGGGCCATTCGCTCATAAATTATGTGGCGATCCAGAAGAACATCGGCTTCACCATGGCCAATGCGGCCACACAATACACCAAGGCGACGCCGGCCTCCTTCAACAACAAATACTATGGCCCAGCCCTGGTCGCGTACTTCCACTACAATGACCTGGTTGCCCTGAACGTCACCGGAAAGGGCGCGGGGGGCTGGACCACCCCGTGGGAGCCGGCCTTCGATACGGCGCTGAAGAACTTCACGACACTGCCGAACAGTTTCCTCGATGTGATCCTGAACGTCGCCTACAATCAGGGTTTCTACGGACCGCTCGTGTCCCGCTACAGCAATCTCGGCGCCACGGCGACGGCCGCGACCGTCACATCGGTGAATAGCTATAGTTCGGCCTGGGGAAGCTCGGATACCTACGTTCAGTATCCGTATCAGGTCCATTATTACCTGGATCAGCTCTACAACAACCCGATCCCGACCACGAGCCCGTCCCTGAAGACAACGCCCACCAACAGCGTCGTCTTCAACATGAGCGCGCTGGCCAACGTTTTCTCGAGGGTTGCCCAGACCCTGTCCTATTCCAACGGCACCAACCCCGCGCAGTTCTACACCGCAGCGCAGGCGAGCGCGGCGTTCTCGTCGGCGCTGACCAAGCTCAACGTCGCAAGCTCGGCCAAGCTTGACCTGAGCAAGGCAACGGCCCGGGCGACCATCTTCTCGATCATCGACGCGGCGCTTGCCAACCTCGAAGCCACGAGCGGCATGAGGTTCATCAGCACCACCGACAAGCAGCTCTGATGCGCGCCCGGAAGGCGGGGGAGGCGGGTTCGCCCGCGGGCTCCGCCTTCCGCTCAGCCGTAAGGGATGATCCGCGTGGTGTCCTCGCCCTTGTGAAAGCCGATGGCGAGCCGGAAGGAATAGGCCATTCGCTCGGCATGGGCGATGGCCTGCTGGGCCGCATCGGGCGGCAATACCTCGAGGGCGGTCGGGCGGAACAAAGCGAGCCAGCGCGCGAATTGTGGTTCGCCCGCATCGCTGCCGAGCGCGAGGTGCGGCGGCAGGGGGCGGCCCTCGTAGCGGCCGGACTTCAGCAGCACCGAGGACCAGAAGTCGCACATCTTGGCGAGATGGACCGGCCACGCCTCGTCGGCGATGCGACCGCCGAAGATCGGGCCGAGCAGGGCGTCCTTTTGCACGCGTGCATAGAAGGTATGGACCAGACGACGGACCGCGGCTTCGTCGAGCCCCTCGGGCTGCGGTTCCTGCGATGCAGGCGGGGAGGGGGTGTTGGTTGCCGTCATGCGTCGCGCCTCCTCGGCCGCGGCCGGTGCGCGGATCGATCCGCGCGTTCGTCAGGGTTGAGGACACTCCCGCCGCTGCCGGCCGGGAACCATGCGACTTGCGGCCACATGAGCCCGTCCGCGCCGCCGCTGTTCCCGAGGGGCGCCTTGCAAAAGGGGCGGCAATATGGCTCTTGAGCCCGACGGCACGGGACACGCCTCCGCTGAGCGCCCCGGGCCAAGGGGATGGCCGGAGACGGGAAAATGATCGATTACGTCGAGCTGCGCCGCGGCATGGTGGATAGCCAGGTGCGCACCAACAACGTCACCGACCCGGGCATCGTCGGTGCGATGCTGGAAATCCCCCGCGAGCTTTTCGTTCCGGCCCAGCTCAAGTCGCTCGCTTATATCGACGACGACCTCGCTCTGACCTCCGGCAGCCCGACCCGCTACCTCATCGAGCCCATGATCCTCGCGCGCCTCATCCAGGAGGCGGACGTTCAGGAGCATGACCATGTGCTTGATATCGGCGGCGGCACCGGCTATTCGGCCGCCGTTCTCTCCCGCCTCGCCCAGCAGGTGGTGGCCGTGGAAGAAGATGCCGGCCTCGCCGCCGCCGCCACCGCCACGCTCGCCGAGATCGGCGTCGCCAACGTCGCGGTGATGCAGGGCCCGCTGAACGGGGGCTGGAAGTCGGAAGCCCCCTACGACCTCATCCTCCTCAACGGCTCGGTGGACGAGGTGCCGGCCGCCCTGTTCGATCAGGTGAAGGAAGGCGGACGCCTTGTCGCCGTCGTTGGTCACGGCGGGGCGGGCAAGGCCTGCGTGTTTACCAAGGTGGCAGGTTCCGTGAGCGAACGGGTCGCCTTCAACGCCGCCGTTCCCGCGCTTCCCGGCTTCAAGGCCGCGCCCCGCTTCACTTTCTGACCACTGTGGCGCGTTTGCCGCGGTAGGCCGAAAACGCCGCTTCCATCGAACCGATCGGTTTCGGATCGGGAGCGGGACCGATATCTTACCGAAAAGTTACCGCGCGGCAGAGTCGGTGCGGCGAGTCTGCATGGCCGTGTCGGATCGGGAGATTGGGATGTCGGTTGCAAAGCGCATTCGCCGAAGCGGTGTTGCATGTTTGGCGGGCGTCAGTGTCTTTGCTTTGGCTATGGGTGTCGCGTCTGCCCAGTCGCTGGATCAGGCGCTGGCCATGGCCTACACAAACAACCCCACGCTGAACGCCCAGCGCGCAGGAACCCGCGCTACGGACGAAACCGTGCCGCAGGCTCTGTCCGGCTATCGCCCGACATTGAACGCCACGGCGCAGGCCGGCCCCGAATACGCCAAGCAGCAGGCCTCGGGAGTTAAGACCAACGGCTGGATCTGGCCGCGGGCCTTCGCGCTCAACGCCGCCTACACGCTGTTCAACGGCTTCGTGACCGCCAACCAGACGCGCAACGCCGAATCGCAGGTGCGTGGATCGCGCGAGACGCTGCGCAACACCGAGCAGTCGGTGATGCTGAACGGCGTCACGGCCTATATGAACGTCATCCAGGCCATCGCCCTTCTTGAACTGCAGAAGCAGAGCCTCGCGGCCTATCAGCAGGAATTGCGCGCCACCCGCGACCGCTTCAACGTGGGCGAGGTGACCCGCACCGACGTGGCCCAGGCCGAGGCCAGGGTGGCGGATGCCCAGTATCAGGTGAGCCAGGCCGTAGCGAACCTCTCCACGGCGCGGGCGAACTATCGGCAGGTGATTGGTGTCGAGCCGGGCAAGCTCACCACGCCGCGCTCGATCGAGGCCACGCTGCCGGGATCCGTGGACAAGGTGATTTCCACTGGCCTCAACAATCACCCGGCCGTCAAGGCGTCGGAATTCGCCGTGGACGCGGCGATGTTCCAAGTGAAGGTCGCCGAGGGCGGCCTGATGCCGAACCTCTCGCTGCAGGGCCAGCTCTCGCAGTCTTATGACCAGAGCTTCTCGGTCGACTCCCAGTCCGGCGCTGCGGTGACGCTCAATCTCTCGGTGCCGATCTATCAGGGCGGCGTCGAGTACGCGAACATCCGTCAGGCCAAGGAACTGCTGACGCAGGCGCGTATCGAGGTGGACGTGAACCGCGACACCATCCGCGCCCAGGCCGTGCAGTATTGGGGCGCGCTTGAGGCCGCGAAGGCGCAGATCCAGGCGGCTCAGGCGTCCGTCGCCGCCAACACGCTCGCCCTTGAGGGCGTCCGTGAGGAATGGCGGGTCGGCCAGCGCACCACCACCGACGTGCTGAACGCCCAGCGCGACCTCACCAACTCGCAGTCGTCCCTGGTCGTCGCCCAGCGCGACCGGGTAGTGGCTGCCTATGCGCTGATCTCCACCATAGGCCGGCTGGATGCCCTGTCGCTGGGTCTGAAGGTGAACTATTACGACCCTCGCGTGCATTACAATCAGGTGCGCGACAGCTGGGCCGGTGTTCGCACGCCTGACGGCAAATAATCCCCAAGACGCCCCTGCGACAGTTGTTGCTGCCAACTGAGGCGGTGCCATACTCCCTCTACAACTGGCGATTCTCTCCGTCGGCTTCCGGATGCGGATAGTTTCCGCACCCGGAAGTCCGCCGGTTCGTCTTCGGCCGAGGTCGGGACATGGCTGCGAGCCCCAAGGTGCAGGAACCGTCGATGGAAGAAATCCTGGCCTCCATTCGCCGGATCATGGCGGATGACGAGCAGCCGGCGGCGCACGCCGAGGCTGCTCCCCGCCGCGGTGAAAATCCGCCTTCCGGCGATGGGCGCCCCCGCCGTCCGCCGGAGCCCCGCGTGGTGACGCAGCGGCAGGCGCCGCCCGAGCCGCCGCCTATTCCCCGCCGTCCCGTTCCGCGTGAAGCCGCTCCGGTCGCTGGTGCTTATGCGGCGGCGCCGCGGCCCGCGTCACGTCCGGCAGCGCCTGTGCGTCCCGCCGGCGAGCGTCCTGCCGCAGAAGCGCCCGCAAGGCAGCAACGTCCGTGGCTGGATGAACAGGATGAAGCGGTCTTCGCCGAGGCCGCCGCTGCCCTGCGTCAAGCCCGCCACGAGCCTCCTCCCGCGTCACAGCGCGCAGAACCGCCCCCGGTGCAGCAGCCGACCTATCCCGACCATCCGGTGGAGGAAATGGAAGATCGCCACGAGCCTGCCGCGGCCCAGCCCCAGCCGCGGCCCCTGCGCCCGCAGCCGGCGTCTTCCGCTTTCGAGGACCATCGTCCGGCGCAGCCTGCCGGCGATGGCCATCCCGCGGAGAGCGTGCGGCGTCGCGACCTGCTTTCTGCCAATGCGGATGCTGCGGTGATGGCCGCCTTCCGCAATCTCGGCGACGTGCTGCTGCCGCAGAAGGAGCGCACGGTGGAAGATCTCGTGAAGGAGATTCTGCGCCCCATGCTCAAGGACTGGCTGGACGCCAACCTGCCGACCATCGTCGAGGATCTGGTGCGGGCCGAGATCGAGCGCGTCGCCCGCCGCCAGCGCTAGGGTCGCGGGCGTCACCACCCACCTCTCTTTCCATTCCCGTGCGACCGGCGTGTTGACGCCGGACCGCGCGTCCGGCTTAAACGCCGGCTGACCCGTTCCGACCACAGCGGACGCGGAGCCGGCCCGGCGCGCTGCGCTGGCGACGGCCGAGCGGCGCCGCGGAGTCCCGTTCATGCTGGAAAAAGTCTTCGATCCCGCCGCCGTTGAAGATCGCATCGCCGATCGCTGGGAAAATGCCGGCGCGTTCCGCTGCGGCCGTCCCGAGCGCAAGGACGCGGAAGGCTTCTCCATCGTCATCCCGCCGCCCAACGTCACCGGCTCCCTGCACATGGGCCATGCGCTCAACAACACGCTGCAGGACGTGCTGGCGCGCTTCGAGCGCATGCGCGGCAAGGACGTGCTGTGGCAGCCGGGCACCGACCATGCCGGCATCGCCACCCAGATGGTGGTGGAGCGCCAGCTCGCCGCCCAGAAGCTCCCCGGTCGCCGGGACCTCGGCCGTGAGGCCTTCATCGAGAAGGTGTGGGCGTGGAAGGCCGAGTCGGGTGGCACCATCGTCAACCAGCTGAAGAAGCTCGGCGCCTCCTGCGACTGGTCGCGCGAGCGCTTCACCATGGACGAGGGGCTCAGCCGCGCCGTCCTCAAGGTGTTCGTGCAGCTCTATCGCGAAGGGCTGATTTACAAGGACAAGCGCCTCGTCAACTGGGACCCCAAGCTCATCACCGCCATCTCGGACCTCGAGGTGCTGCAGGTGGAGGTGAAGGGCAATCTCTGGCACCTGCGCTATCCCATCGAGGGCGAGAAGGACCGCTTCATCGTCGTCGCCACCACCCGTCCCGAGACCATGCTCGGCGACACGGCGGTGGCGGTGCATCCGGACGACGAGCGCTATCGCGATCTCATTGGCAAGCACGTCATTCTGCCGCTGGTGGGCCGGCGCATTCCCATCGTGGCGGATGAATATTCCGACCCGGAGAAGGGCTCCGGCGCGGTGAAGATCACCCCGGCGCACGATTTCAACGACTTCGACGTGGGCCGGCGCCACGATCTGCCGATGATCAACGTGCTCGACGCCGAGGCGCGGATCGATACACAGGGCATTCAGGACGATTACGCCGAGCGCCCCGAGGCCTATGTGGACCTGCCGGACGCCGCGGGCCTGCTGACCCATCTGGCGGGCATGGACCGCTTCGCCGCGCGCAAGCACATCGTCGAGCTGCTCACCTCGCTGGAGCTGCTGGAGACCATCGAGCCGCACACCCACATGGTGCCCCACGGCGACCGCTCCAACGTGGTCATCGAGCCGTGGCTGACCGACCAGTGGTACGTGGACGCCAAGACCCTCGCCCAGCCGGCGCTGGCGGCCGTGCGCGAGGGGCGCACCACCTTCGTGCCGAAGAACTGGGAGAAGACCTATTTCGAGTGGCTGGAGAACATCCAGCCCTGGTGCATTTCCCGCCAGCTCTGGTGGGGCCACCAGATCCCGGCCTGGTACGACCCGTTCGGCAACGTGTTCGTCGCCGAGGACGAGGATCAGGCTTTCGAGGAGGCGCTGGCCCACAATGTCGGCAATGAGAGCCTGTCGCCCGAGGAGGCGCAGGCGCTGATCGACGACGCGGACAAGCGGGCAGGGTTCCTCACCCGCGACGAGGACGTGCTGGACACGTGGTTCTCGTCCGCCCTGTGGCCGTTCTCCACCATGGGCTGGCCCGACGAAACGGCCGAGCTGAAAAAGTTCTATCCCACCAGCGTGCTGGTGACGGGCTTCGACATCATCTTCTTCTGGGTCGCCCGGATGATGATGATGGGCCTGCACTTCATGGACGGCGAAGTGCCGTTCAAGGACGTCTACATCCACGCCCTCGTCCGCGACGAGAAGGGGGCGAAGATGTCGAAGTCCAAGGGCAACGTCATCGACCCGCTCGACCTCGTGGAGAAGTACGGCGCGGACGCCCTGCGCTTCACGCTTGCCGCCATGGCGGCGCAGGGGCGCGACATCAAGCTCGCCACCTCCCGCGTCGAGGGCTACCGCAACTTCGCGACCAAGCTCTGGAATGCGGTGCGGTTCGCCCAGATGAACGGCTGCGTGCGCGCGGACGGCTTCGATCCGGCCAAGGTGGAGGGCACTCTCAACCGCTGGATCATCGGCGAGGCGGCGCGTGCGTCGTCAGAGGTCAGCGAGGCGATCCTCGCCTACCGCTTCAATGAGGCGGCGGGCGCGGTCTACCGCTTCATCTGGAACGTGGTGTGCGACTGGCACCTGGAACTGGCGAAGCCCGTGCTCTCCGGCCCCGACGGCGCGGCCAAGGACGAGACCCGCGCCGCCACCGCCTACGTGCTCGACGTGGCCATGGGCCTGCTGCACCCGTTCATGCCCTTCCTCACCGAGGAATTGTGGTCGGAGACCGGCAAGGAGGGGCCGGCGCGCACCAGCCTGCTCGCGCTGGCGCCGTGGCCGGACCTGACGGGCCTCGAGGCGCCCGACGCCGAGGCCGAGGTGGGCTGGGTGGTGGACCTCATCACCGAGATCCGCTCCGTGCGGGCGGAGATGAACGTGCCGGCCGGCGCGCAGGTGCCCCTCGTGCTGGTGCAGCCCGGCGCGGAGACGACCGCGCGCGTGGCCGCCTGGGATGACGCCATCCGCCGCCTCGCCCGCCTGTCCGACGTCTCGGTGTCCGATCAGGTGCCCGCCAGCTCGGTGCAGATGGTGGTCCGGGGCGAAGTGGTGGCCCTGCCGCTCGCCGGCGTGGTCGACCTCGGCGCGGAGCTGGCCCGCCTGCGCAAGGAAGAGGGCAAGCTCGACCAGGAGGTCGCCCGCATCGACGCCAAGCTCGGCAACGAGAGCTTCGTCGCCCGCGCGCCGGAAGAGGTGGTGGAGGCCGAGCGCGAGAAGCGTGAGGAATACGTCCTGCGCAAGGAGAAGGTCCGGGCCGCCATCAGCCAGCTCTCCGCTGGTGCCTGAGGGCGCGGCTTTCCAAAACGTCAATGGCGAGTGGCCGAGGCGCGGAGGCGAGTGGCCGAGGCGCGGAGGCAAGTGTTGCCGCCGCGCCTCAGTTTTTGCCGACCGTCTTGATCATGGTTAAGACTTGAACTTTCCGGCCGCCTTCTTGCAGGGTCTTGGCGGCTCAAATTGTGACAGGGAAGACACACTCCCGATCCTTTGAACGTGCTGGGTTCCCGTAGGGGCCTTACGCCGCGAACTCGCCACAAAACGACACGAAATCGAACCTCAACGCGCTGCGGTGAGCGTAACCCGGAATGTGTTTCCGGCCGCCGCGCCTGAGGTGGGTCCTGATGGACGGTCGTTGCACATGGCGAAAGGATGCCCCGGCGGGCGGCGCCGGGCTTCGCCCGAAAGGTCGCCTCAGAGGCGCCGCTGCTCGGCCTTTCCTCGGCCCCGATATTGCCGCCGCGTCAGTTCACCTTCCGTCCATCATGAATTCGGTTGCGACACACGGGACATTTCGGGGCGCAGTGAACGGGACGGCGAGCGGGCCACGCCGCCCGCGCCGGGTGCGCGTGCCTGCCGCGATCGCCGGCGTTCTCTTCCTCGCCGTGGCCGGTCTTGCAGCCGGACGCGCCCATGCCTTCGACGGCACCGCGCAGACCCTCCAGCCCTACGAGATGCAGCCGCTGACGCCGCCGGCCAACGTGCCGCTGGCGCCGCAGGTCCGCCCCGTGGACGAGGCCTTCCGCACCGGGGCGCAGGCGCTCCGCGCCGGCCAGACCGCCAAGGGCATCGACGCCCTCGGCTATGCTGCCGCCCAGGGCCACGCCATGGCCCAGTGGAAGCTCGGCCGCATCTATATGGACGGCGACGGCGTCAAGCGCGACGATGCCAAGGCGTTCGAATATTTCCAGAAGATCGCCAGCAGCCACGCCGAGGACTATCCCGGCACCGCTCAGTCGCGCTTCGTCGCCAATGCCTTCGTGGCGCTGGGCTCCTATTATCTCGTGGGCATCCCATCCGCCGGGGTGAAGCGTGATCCCTCCCGGGCGCGGGACATGTTCTCCTATGCCGCCTCCTACTTCGGCGACGCGGACGGGCAGTACCAGCTCGGCAAGCTCTATCTCGAAGGCGTCGGCGGCCCCCGCGACGCGCGCAACGCCGGCCGCTGGCTGACGCTCGCCTCGCAGAAGGGCCAGTACGAGGCCCAGGCCACCCTCGGCGTGCTCCTCTTCCGTGGTGACGAGGGCGTGCCCCGCCAGCGGGCCCGTGGCCTCATGTGGCTGACCCTGGCCCGCGATTCCGCCGTTCGTCCCGAGGACAAGTGGGTGGTGAACGCCCACGAGCAGGCTTTCGCCGAGGCGACGGCGGACGAGCGCGAGAAGGCGCTCGGCTATCTGGAAGTGTGGCTGAAGACGGCGAAGCGCTGACGTCTACGGATCAGAGGGTCGTTCGCCGTCGAAGTGCGGCAATCCTTCTCCGAGATCACGGGCCATGTGCAGCGCCGAGCTGACCCAGATGTGATGGGTCGGCGGTACGCGGTCGGGATCGTCCAGCGTGCCGATGGTCACGTCCACATCGCTCTCCCGCGCCATGTCGAACACGATCGGGCTGCCGCAATTCACGCAGAAGCGCCGGGCGACGCCGGGGCTCGATTCGAAGGCGGCCGGCGTGCCCGAGATGAAGGTGACATCCTCCCGCGCCACGGAAACCCATGGCAGGGCCGCGGAGCCGGAGGCGCGGCGGCACATGGTGCAGTGGCACCAATAGGCGCTTTTCACGCGCTCCAGCCGATAGCGCAGGCGGCCGCACAGGCAGCCGCCCTCAAGGCGCGTCGCATCCCCCGTCATTGGCGTCACGCTGCGATGGAGAAGTCGGCCCAGACCGGCACATGGTCTGACGGCTTCTCCCAGGCGCGGACATGCTTGTCGACGCCCGTGGCAATCAGCCGATCGGCCGCCTGCGGCGACAGCAGGAGGTGGTCGATGCGGATGCCGTTGTCCCGCTGCCACGCGCCGGCCTGGTAGTCCCAGAAGGTGAACAGCCGCCCGGCATCGGACGTGGCGCGCAGGGCGTCCGTGAAGCCGAGATTGAGCAGGGAACGGAACGCTTGCCGGGTGCGCGGCAGGAACAGGGCGTCGCCCGTCCAGGCCGCGGGGTCGGCGGCGTCGCGCGGCTCGGGAATCACATTGAAGTCGCCGGCGAGCACCAGCGGCTCCTCCAGCTTCAGCCGGTCGGCCGCGAAGGCGGAAAGGCGCTCCATGAAACCGAGCTTGTAGGGGTATTTCTCCGTATCCGGCGGGTTGCCGTTGGGCAAATAGATGCAGGCCACCCGCACCACGCCGCCCTTCACCGACACCACCGCCTCGATGAAGCGGGCCTGCTCGTCGCCGTCATCGCCGGCAAGGCCGTGGGTCACGTCCTCCAGCGGCAGGCGGGAGAGGAGGGCGACGCCGTTGAACCCCTTCTGCCCATGCACGCTCACGTTATAGCCCAGCGCCTCGAACGCCTCTTTCGGGAAGGCCTCGGTCTGGCACTTGATCTCCTGGATGCAGACCACGTCCGGCCGGGTCTCGCCCAGCCAGCGGACTGCGTGGTCGAGGCGCTGGCGGATGGAATTCACGTTCCAGGTGGCGATGCGCATGGGATGGCGGCTCCTTCGCGGCGGAGGATACGCCGGCCCGCCGGGGAGGCAATGGGGCGGAGCGCCTTACCTATCGCCACGCCCGTCGACAATCCGCCAAAGGGTTGCGGCATCGGGAAAAGAGTGGCAGGAACGCCGGATGACAATCTCTGGCGGCCGGGCGGCATGACCTTCGCGTCCATCGAATTCCTGTTCTATTTTTTCCCGCTCTTTCTGGTCGCCTATTTCTCCGCGAAGACCATCACTACGCGGAACTACATCTTTCTCGCCTTCTCGCTCGTCTTCTATTCGGCGGGCTATACGCCGCACATCCTCATCCTGCTCGCGTCCGTTGCGGCGAACTTCTTTCTCGCCAAGGCCATCGAGGTGCGCGACGGCGCGGAGCGCAAGCGCGTGCTGGCGCTGGGCGTGACGCTGAACCTCGTGCTGCTTGGGGTGTTCAAATACACCGGCTTCCTGGCGGAGAACCTCAACGCCATCATCGAGCCCATGGGCGTGGCGCTGCCGGTGCCGCAGATCTCGCTGCCGCTGGGCATCTCCTTCTATTCGTTCCACGCCATTTCCTACCTCGCGGACATCTACAAGAAGAAGGTCCACGCCAACCGCGATCCGGCGCAGTTCGCCCTCTATATGTGCATGTTCCCGCAGCTCGTGGCCGGCCCCATCGTGCGCTACGCCACGGTGGCGCGGCAGCTGTCGCAGCGGCGGGTGACGCTCGGGCGGTTCTCGGCGGGCGCGCGGCTGTTCGTGATCGGTCTCGCCTGGAAGGTGCTGATCGCCGACGAGGTGGCGCGGCTGGTGGACGGGGTGTTCGACACCACCACCCACCCGACCTTCGTGGAGGCCTGGCTCGGCCTCTATGCCTATACGGTGCAGATCTATTTCGACTTCGCGGGCTATTCCACCATGGCGGTGGGCCTCGGCATCATGGTGGGCTTCGTGTTGCCGCGGAACTTCCGGCTGCCCTACACCGCGCATTCCATCACCGATTTCTGGCGGCGCTGGCACATGAGCCTGTCCGCCTTCCTGCGCGATTACCTCTACATCCCGCTGGGCGGAAACCGGCGGGGGGAAACGCGCACCTACATCAACCTCTCCGTTGTCTTCCTGCTCTGCGGCCTGTGGCACGGGGCAAGCTGGACCTTCGTGATCTGGGGTGCGCACCACGGCGCCTTCCTCATCATCGAGCGCGCCTTTCTTGGCCGCTGGCTGAAGCGGATGCCGGGGCTGGTGAGCCACCTCTACACGGTGCTGGTGGTGATGATCGGCTGGGTATGGTTCCGCGCCGATAGCCTGCCGGGGGCGATCGACATGTTCCACGGGCTCGTCGGCCTCAACGGTTTCAGCCGCGCCTCCATGGCGCTTGGCTTCGGCCTGACGCCGCTCGCCATCATGGCCCTCGTCGTGGGCGGGCTGATCGGCTTCTTCCGCTGGCCGCGCTGGAAAATCCTGTCGGGGGAGGGGGCCATGGCGCGGGTGGCGGATTTCGCGCTGATCGCGGTGCTGATGCTGGCGAGCGTCGCCTGGGTGGGCGGCACCAACGGCACACCCTTCCTCTACTACCGGTTCTGAGGCGCGCCCGATGACCCTGCTCTCCCGGCATCGCCGCTATCTGGGCGTCCTCGTCGCCGGCCTGTTCGGCTTCCTGCTGCTGTCGAACCTCATTCCCGATCCGCTCGCGAGCATGCAGTGGCGGGTGAAGGTGGCGCCCGAATGGGAATTCAGCCGCAAGCTGGACCTGTGGTTCCGCAACATCGGCATCTTCATCCAGGACAATTTCGGCTTCCGCGCCACCCTGCCGGTTCTGCGCCGGGAGCTTCGGGCGGAGCTGGACTCCCCCGACAGCAAGCCCTTCTATGCCGGCCGCGACGGCCAGCTGTTCTGGGGCCGGGAGCAGACGCCCGCGCAGTCCGCAGGGGCTCTGGTGCGCGCGGCGAACGTGGAGCGCTTCGTCGACATGCTCGGCGAGATGCAGCGCATCCTCGCGCCCCTCGGCACGAAGATCGTCGTCGCCCTCCCGCCCAACGCCCAGTCGGTGGAAACGCAGGCGCTGCCGCTATGGAACGATGCGCTCACCTACCCCACGACGGAGTACGACCTCGCGCTGGCGGGGTTGAAAGCGCGGGGCGTCACCACGGTGGATCTGCGCCCGGTGCTGAAGGCGAGCCCGGCGCCGCGTTATCTCCTCACCGACACCCATTGGAACGCCCGCTCGAGCATTCTCGCCTTCAATGCGGTGATGGTCGCCGCCGGTCATCCCGACTGGCAGGTGGACCCGGCGCAGGTCGTCGGGCCGCTGGAGCCGGCCGCGCGGGGCGACCTGCTGCGCGCCATGCGCATGCCGCCGGAGGTGAAGGAGGAGGATTTTCGCCTCAACCTGCCCGCCAAGGCGTCAAAGCCGCGCTTCGACCCCGTGTTGCGCAGCCTCAACGAGCACATCGCCTTCAAGTCGGTGGTGCGGGACTACGCGTCGCAGGGGCTCAAGGTCCTGATCATGGGCGATTCATTCACCGCCATGTCCTGGCCGCGACTGTTCGCCAATGCACCGGTGAAGGAGGTGGCCTGGATGCACGCCTCCGCCCGGGTGACTGGCAATTGCGACTTCAGCTTCGACGACGTGAAGCGCTACGCGCCGGACCTCATCATCTATGCCCGCACGGAGCGCTTCTTTCCCTGCTACGGCGACGACTGGCCCAAGGGCCTGCCGCGCCTGTGGCGCAGCGCCGTGCCGCGCAACGTGGCGCCTTAGCGGACGTGCGGCGGTCCAGCCGCCAAGCTGGAACGCGAGCGGCGCGTTTTCGCGTTGCGTGCAGCTGCGCCCGGGAGCGGATCAGACCGCGAAGCTGGACCCGCAGCCGCACTTGGCGGTGGCCATGGGGTTCGAGATCTTGAAGGCGGAGCCCATGAGATCGGCCTTGTAGTCGAGCTGGGAACCCTTGAAATAGTCGAGCGACAAGCGATCGACCACGATCTTGGCGCCTTCCTTCTCGATGACGAGGTCATCGTCCGACTGTTCCTGCGTCACATCATACTTGTAGGAAAAGCCGGAACAGCCGCCGCCTTCCACGCTGATGCGCAGGAACGTGCCGGCAGGCTCGGGAGAAAGAATCTGGCAGATGCGGCGCGCGGCCGCGTCGGTCACTGTGAAATCCACTTCCGTCACCGGAGCATCGGCGGGAGCGGTCGTCGGGGCGAGGGAGGTTTCCATGGTATCGACTTTACGAATTGAAGCTGGCAATGGCTTCTAAGGTAAGTCCATCCGCCCCCGATTTAAAGGGCGGGCGGTGCAAAAGGGTTTTGTGCGTCGCCGCAGGGTCTTGTGCCGCGCCGGCCGGAACGGGGGAGGGGCGGTCATGGCGGTGAGCGGCGCGACGCCCCGCGTGGCCTGGGCCTGCGAAGCCGAGCGGTCCCGCGGCCGGCTGGTCCCGGAGCCCGAGATGCCGCCGCGCAGCCCGTTCCGGCGCGATTGCGACCGCATCATCCATTCCACGGCCTTCCGCCGCCTGAAGCAGAAGACGCAGGTCTTCGTCTTCAACGAGGGCGACCACTACCGCACGCGCCTCACCCACACGCTGGAGGTGGTGCAGGTGGCCCGCTCCATCGCCCGCGCGCTGGGGCTGGATGAGGACCTCGCCGAGGCGCTGGCGCTGGCGCACGATCTCGGCCACCCGCCCTTCGCCCATGCCGGCGAGCGGGCGTTGGACGCCTGCATGGCGGGGCAGGGGGGCTTCGACCACAATGCCCAGTCGCTGCGCGTCGTCACCCGGATCGAGGGCCGCTATGCCGCCTTCGATGGCCTCAACCTGACGTGGGAGACGCTGGAAGGCATCGCCAAGCACAACGGCCCGCTGACAGACTGCGAGGGCAACGGCATCGGCCGCTACCGCGACGGGCTGCCCCACGCCATCCGCGTGCATTCGGCCCAGCAGGATCTCGAATTGTGGAGCCACGCGTCGGCGGAGGCACAGGTCGCCGCCATTTCCGACGACATCGCCTACGATGTGCATGACCTCGATGACGGTCTGCGCGCCCGCATGTTCACCCTGGACGACATCGCCGGCCTGCCTCTGGTGGGCGAGGCGCTGGCCAGCGTGCGCGGGCGCTATCCCGGGCTCGACGTGCCGCGCACGGTGAACGAGGTGCTGCGTCTGGTCATCACCCTGCTCATCGAGGATGTGGTGGCGGAAAGCACCCGCCGCGCGCAGGCCGCCGGCGTGGCCTCGGCGGAGGACGTGCGGGCCCTCGGCGCGCCCATCGTGGCGTTCTCGGATGCCATGCGGCAGAAGGAGAAGGCGCTGAAGGGCTTCCTCTTTCCGCGCATGTACCGGCACGAGCGGGTCAACCGCATCATGGCCGAGGCGCAGGGTGTCATCCGCGATCTGTTCGCCTATTTCATCAACCGCCCGAAGGACCTGCCGCCCTCCTGGCAGGACGGTATCGAGACGCTGGAAGGCGAGCGCCTCGCCCGCCGCGTCTGCGACTACATCGCGGGCATGACCGACCGCTACGCCCTCGACCAGCACGCCCGCTTCTTTGACTCGACACCGGACTTGCGTTAGGCGCGCCGGCAACCGAACCCGATTGGACCCCATTCCATGAACGTCTACGCGATCTTCGCCGATCACGTCCGCGAAGCCGTCGCCGCCCTTTCCGCCGAGGGCCTCGTCAAATCCGGCCTCGACCTCGCCCGCGTGGTGGTGGAGCCGCCGCGCGATGCGACCCATGGCGACCTCGCCACCAACGCGGCCATGGTGCTGTCCAAGGACGCCGGCCTGAAGCCGCGCGATCTCGCCGAGAAGATCGCGGGCAAGCTGCAGGCGGTGCCGGGCGTGGCGCGGGTGGACGTGGCCGGCCCCGGCTTCATCAACATCGCCCTCGATGCCGCCTTCTGGCCCAAGGTGCTCGCCGCCGCGCTCACCCAAGGCCTCTATTTCGGCCGCTCGACGCTGGGCGGGGGCGAGAAGGTGAATGTGGAGTACGTCTCCGCCAACCCCACCGGCCCCATGCATGTGGGGCATTGCCGGGGCGCGGTGTTCGGCGATGCCATGGCGCGCCTGCTGGCGTTCGCCGGCTTCGCCGTGACTAAAGAATACTACATCAACGACGCCGGCGCCCAGGTGGATGTGCTCGGCCGCTCCGTCTTCCTGCGTTATCGCGAGGCGGTGACGGGTGAGAAGGCCGACATTCCGGACGGACTCTATCCCGGTGACTATCTCGTCGCCGTCGGCCAGCAGCTCGCCGAGATGCACGGCGGGGAATACATGGCCGCACCAGAAAGCGAGTGGCTGCCGGTATTTCGCTCCTTCGCCATCGGCTGCATGATGGAGATGATCCGCGACGACCTCACCGCCCTCGGCATCGAGTTCGACGTGTTCTTCTCCGAGCGTTCGCTGGCCTTCGGCGCGGTGGACAAGGTGGGCGCCACCATCGAGGCGCTGCGCGCGTCCGGCGAGGTCTATGAGGGACGCCTGCCGCCGCCCAAGGGCGCGCCCATCGAGGATTGGGAGGATCGCGAGCAGACCCTGTTCCGCTCCACCGACTTCGGCGACGACGTGGACCGGCCGCTGAAGAAGTCGGACGGCAGCTACACCTATTTCGCCGGCGACATCGCCTACCACAAGGACAAGGTGGAGCGCGGCTTCCTCAAGATGATCGACGTCTGGGGCGCCGACCATGGTGGCTACGTGAAGCGCATGCAGGCGGCGGTGAAGGCCGTGTCGGGCGGCAAGGGCAGCCTCGATGTCGAGCTGATCCAGCTCGTGCGCCTGTTCCGCAATGGCGAGCCGGTGCGCATGTCGAAGCGCGCAGGCTCGTTCGTCACCCTGCGCGAGGTGGTGGACGAGGTGGGCCGCGATGCGGTGCGCTTCATGATGCTGTTCCGCAAGAATGACGCGCCGCTCGACTTTGACCTCGGCAAGGTGATCGAGCAGTCGCGTGAGAATCCCGTCTTCTACGTGCAGTATGCCCACGCCCGGGCCAAATCGATCCTGCGCAATGCAAGCGAGCAGTTCTCCGATCTGCCCGCCGAGCCTGCCGCCTTCGCCGGGGTCGCCTTGTCGCGACTCGACGACGAAGGCGAGCTGACGCTGCTGCGGCGCATCGCCTCCTGGCCGCGCCTCGTCGAGCAGGCGGCAACGGCGCGCGAGCCGCACCGCATTTCGTTCTTTCTGCATGATCTGGCGAGCGAGTTCCACGCCCAGTGGAACCGGGGAAAAGACTTGCCACATTTACGCTTCATTATCGAGAATGATCGAGATTTGACCTCGGCTCGCTTGGCTTTGGTGCATGGCGTGGCCACGGTACTCGCTTCCGGTCTCAAGGTGCTCGGGGTGGAGGCCGTTGACGAGATGAAATAATCGCTCGTCCGGTTGCGGCCTGGCATATGCTGGCCGAGGTGCGGGCGGGGCTTGTTGGCCGGTTCGCGAAGATCCGTTTCGCGAGGATCCGGCCGGGTGGGCGGCGCAACACATCGAGGCGACATGGGCGACGAAAGCAGGTACCGCTACCGGCGTGACGATGCTGCCACGGGAAGCGGCCCCGGCTCCCGGCCGGCGCAGGCCGCCAGTGGCGATCGCGCGAGTGGTCGTGATCCCCTCGCCGAGCTTGCTCGGCTCATTGATCACGATCCCTTCGACGATTTCGACGGGCTCCAGCCCGAACAGCAGTCCCGTTCGGGCGCGCCCCAGCAGAGCGCGCCCCAGCAGGCGGCCCCTCGCCCAGCCCCCGCGCAGCGCTATGCGCCGCCGGCAGCTCCCCCACCGGCGCAGCGTCTGGTGCCGCCTCAGCCGACGCGCGCCGCGCTCCAGCCGCCGCCCCGTCCGGCCGCTGTCGAACCCGATTATGATGAGGACGACGACGCCGAGGCGTGGAACACCGCCCCCGCACGCCAGCCCGCCGTTCCGGCGCGCGCCGCGCCCTCTTATGCGCCGGAGCCCCAGTCCCGCGCCCCGCAGGGCTATGGGCAGTCCGGCTATGCCCAGCCGGCCCCGTCCTACGCCCCCGCGCCGCGCCCGGCGGACCCGCGCGCGGCTGACGTTCGCCTGGGTTATGGCTCGCTCGCCCGCGATGCCGCCGCTGCCCGCGCCGTGCCGCCGCCGCAGCAGCAGCCGGCTCAGGATTATGACGATTACGACGACGACTATGACGACGGCGTAGACGATCCGCGCCAGCCCGATCCTCGCAATGCCGATCCTCGCAATGCCGATCCTCGCGCGCGGGCCGCCAGCTACGGGCAGGGTCAGGCCCCGCAGGCGCAGCAGGCTTACGGCCGGGCGGATGCCCAGGGATATCGCCAGGACGCACGCTCTCAAGATGCCCGGTATCAGGACGCGCGTTACCCGGACGACCGTCGTCCCGCCTCCGGCCAGCCGTCTCAGCAGGCGGCGCGCTACGACGACGAGACGGACGAGGCGGGCTACGCCTATTCCGCTGCGCGCCGTGACGAAGACTACGATTACGACGACTACGACGACCGCTACGATCCCGAATATGCCGATGACGGCTACATGCCGCCCCACGGCGATGAGATGTACGAGCCCGAGCCGCGCCGCCGCCGTGGTCGCACGGCGCTTCTGCTCGGCGTCTCGCTGGTCGGTCTCCTGGTCGCGGGCGTTGCCGGCGTGTTCGCCTACAACATGGCCGTGGGCCGCTCCGGCCTGATGTCATCGTCCAGCGCGCCGCCGGTCATCAAGGCCGATTCCGCCCCTGCCAAGACCACGACGCCGGCCACAGCAGACGCCCAGAAATCGATCTATGACCGCGTGGGCGGCCCCGTGACCGCCGGAAACGAGAAGATGGTGCCCCGCGAGGAGCAGCCGGTGGACGTGACGTCTGCCGCCCGCGCTCCTGCGGACAGCGCCCCGGCTGCGACCCAGCAGCCCATGCAGGCGACACAGAACCTCACCGAGCCCAAGCGCGTGCGCACCATGACCGTGCGCGCCGACGGCAGCGTGACGCCCGGCGTGCCCTCCAGCGCCGTCTCGGCCTATGCGCCGAGCCAGAACCCGATCCCGGTGGGGCTGCCGCAGCCCAATCCCGTCACCACCGTGCCTGCCTCCGCGCCAGCGGATGCGACGGCGAGCACGTCTCCCGCGCCCACGGCGGCCGGCACCTATGTGGTGCAGGTGGCTTCCCAGCGGTCCGAGAGCGATGCGCTCGGCTCGTGGAAGGCGCTGCAGGCCAAGTATCCGAACCTGCTCGGCAGCTACAAGGCAACGGTCAAGAAGGCGGACCTCGGCGACAAGGGCATCTATTACCGTGCCCAGGTCGGTCCCTTCGCCGGCCGCGACCAGGCCAACGAACTCTGTCAGTCCCTGCGCGCGCAGGGGGGCGATTGCGTCGTGACCAAGAACTGACGGGCGATCGCCGCACAGAACAGAAAAGCCGCCTTCGGGCGGCTTTTTCGTTTTCAGGACGCTGCGCTGCGCAGCAGGTCGAGGGCTTCGAGAACAGACAGCCGCCGGACCTCGGCACGGCCGATCTCGCCGAATCGCTTTTCTCGGTGGACGACCTCGCCGTCGCGGCGGGCACAGGCGAAATGGACGAGGCCCACTGGCTTGGCCGGCGAGCCTCCGCCCGGCCCGGCCACGCCGGTGATGGCCACCGCGGCATCCACGCTCGCCGTCTTCAGTGCACCCGCGGCCATGGCGCGTGCGGTTGCCTCGCTCACGGCGCCGTGAGCGGCAAGGGTCGCTTCAGGCACGCCGATCATCGCCATCTTGGCGGCGTTGGAATAGGTGACGAAGCCGCGATCCACCACATCCGACGATCCCGGCACCTCGGTGAGGGCGCCGGCCACGAGACCGCCGGTGCACGATTCTACCGTTGCCAGCGTCCAGCCGCGGGCGCGGAAGGCGTCGAGGACGGCGACCGCGCGGGCGTAGGTTTCCTCGTCCATCGTCAGATCTCCTTCCGTCAAAATTCTTGCCGTTAAATTTCCTGGCCCGCCGGCAGGCGGATGGTGGCGCTGGCCATGGCGGCGATGCCCTCGCGCCGGCCGGTGAAGCCGAGCTTCTCCGTGGTGGTGGCCTTAACCGAGATGCGCGCGGCTGGAACGTCCGTGATGCGCGCGATCTCGGCGCGGATGGCATCACGATGTGGGCCGACCTTCGGCGCCTCGCAGATGAGGGTGAGATCGAGGTGGGCGATACGCCCGCCGCGCGCCTTCACCTTTTCCACCGCATGGGCAAGGAAGCGGTCGGAGGACGCGCCCCTCCACTGCGGGTCCGAGGGCGGGAAATGCGCACCGATGTCGCCGTCGCAGAGCGCCCCCAGCAGGGCGTCGGTGAGGGCGTGCAGGCCCACGTCGGCATCCGAATGGCCGACCAGTCCGAAACCGTGTGGCACCGGGACGCCGCCGAGCATCACATGGTCGCCAGGACCGAAGGCATGGACGTCGAAGCCGGTACCGGTGCGCACGTCCGGCAGGTCGGCGAGCGTGGAAGCGGCGGCGCGGGTCATGTCTTCGGCTGTGGTCAATTTGATATTCCCTGTCTCGCCGGCAAAGGTCGCGACCCTGTGGCCGGCCCATTCCATCACCGAGGCATCGTCGGTCAGTGTTGTGACGCCGCTTTCCGCCGCCGCGCGATGGGCGGCCACGAGCGGGGCATAGCGGAACGCCTGGGGCGTCTGCACGGCGCGCAGCGCGGCGCGATCCACGGTCTCCTCAACCAGCCCGGCGGCGTCAACGCGCTTCACCGTGTCGGTCACCGCCAGCACCGGTATGGCGGCATCGGCTTCACCGGCCGCGGCGATGGCGCGGGCGATGAGATCGGGCGTGGCGTAGGGGCGGGCGGCATCGTGCACCAGCACGACCGCCGGCGCTCCCGTACCCGCCAGCGCCTCCAGCCCGGCGCGCACCGACTCCTGCCGCGTCGCGCCACCGGAAACCGGTGCCAGAATCTTGGGCAGGCCTCCTGCGGCGTCCGCAAAGAGGCCTGAATCATCGCTATGGATGACCGCAAGCACGGCCGTGACGGCGGGATGCTCGCAAAAAAGGCGCAGCGTGCGGCGCAGCACCGGCTCGCCGCCCATTTGCTGGTACTGCTTCGGCAAAGGCCCGCCCGCGCGGCTTCCGCGCCCGGCAGCCACCACGATCGCCACGCAGCCCGTGGCCGACGTTCCGGTCACGGCCGGCCCTCCTTTTTGAACGAAGGCGGCAGGTCAGGCTGGCAGCGCGAGTGGGGACCGGACATGCTGCGGTGCAACGGTGCGCACACTGCCCTTGCGTGCCGCGCACATTTGTCTAAGATGTAGGCAGAACACAGCTGGCCTAAATTCTGTGCAAGAGACTGTCCCATTGTCCATTCCGGCGTTGCGCCTCGGCGCCGTGACCCTGCCCAATCCGGTTATCCTCGCCCCCATGGCGGGAATCACCGATGCGCCGGTGCGGCGGATGGCTGTCCGCCATGGCGCGGGGCTCGTCATATCAGAAATGCTCGCCAGCGAGGCGCTTCTCGAGGGCCATCCCGAGATGCTGCTGCGCGCTGAAGGGGAGGGCGTGTCGTTTCATGCCGTCCAGATCGCCGGCAACGATCCGCGACTGATGGGAGAGGCCGCGCGCGTGGCCGAGGCCGCCGGAGCCGGACTCATCGACATCAACATGGGCTGCCCCGCCAAGCGCGTGACCACCGGCGCCGCCGGCGCCGCCCTGCTGCGCGACCTGCCTCTGGCGCGCGCCATCTTCGACGAGGTGCGCGGGGCGGTCAGCGTTCCGGTCACGGTGAAGACCCGCCTCGGCTGGGACGATGGCTCGCCCACCGCCGTGGCCCTCGCCGAAATGGCCGAGGCGTGCGGGCTTTCCATGGTGACGATCCACGGCCGCACCCGCTGCCAGTTCTACACCGGTCGCGCCGACTGGAGCGCCATCCGCGCGGTGAAGGATGCCGTATCGATCCCGGTGATCGCCAACGGCGACGTGGGGAGCCTTTCCGATGGACCGGCCATTCTCGCGGCATCCGGAGCCGACGGGCTCATGATCGGCCGTGGCGCGCAGGGCCGGCCCTGGTTTCCGGGCCGGGTGGCGCAGGTGCTCGCCGGCCGCATGGTCGAGGAGGATCCGCCGCTCGATCTGCAGCGGGACATCCTGCTGGAGCTCTACGAGGGTTGGCTCTCGCTCTATGGCACGGCCCTCGGCGTCCGGCAGGCGCGCAAGCATATCGGCTGGGCGCTCGATGCAGCGGCAACAGGGCAGGGGAACGCACGCGCCGCCTTTGTGGAGCGCTGGCGCAAGGCGCTGCTGGTGCTCGACGAGCCCGGCCGCGTGAAGGCCGGGATCACGGCGGCCTACGACGAACTCATGTGGAGGGCCGCGGCATGACGGCCGAAGCCAGAAAGCAAGACACACGGAAGATGGAAAAAAAGGCCAAGGGCAGTTCGAAGGCCGCGACCAAGGCTGCGGGCAAGGAGGTTGCCAACGAGGCGGCGAAGATGAAGGAGGCGCAGGAAGCCGTCATCCCGCCCGTTCACCCTGTCGCCAAGGCCGGCAGCGCCGAGCCCGGCATGACGCGCGCCATTCTCGATGCCGTGCCGCATCCGCTGTTCACCATCGCCGGCAACGGCCATGTGGTGGAGGCCAATGTGGCGGCCGAAGCCTTCTTCGAGGTCAGCGCCCCGCTGCTGCGCCGGCGTCCCCTGACCGAGTTCGTACCGTTCGGCACGCCGCTCCTCGGCCTCATCGATCAGGTGCGCCAGCGCGGCGCGCCGGTGAACGAATATCGCGTGGACCTCGGCACGCCCCGCAACGGCGGCGAGCGCATCGTGGACATCCATGTGGCGCCGGTGAACGAGCAGCCGGACCATGTGGTGGTGATGCTCCAGGAGCGGACCATCGCCGACAAGATGGACCGCCAGCTCACCCATCGCGGCGCTGCCCGCTCGGTGAGCGCGCTCGCCTCCATGCTGGCCCACGAGATCAAGAACCCGCTCTCCGGCATCCGCGGCGCGGCGCAGCTTCTGGAGCAGTCCGCCGACGACGAGGACCGGGCGCTGACCCGCCTCATCTGCGACGAGGCGGACCGCATCGTGAAGCTGGTGGACCGGATGGAGGTGTTCTCCGATGAGCGCCCGGTGGAGCGCGAGCCGGTGAACATCCATGCGGTGCTGGAGCATGTGCGCACGCTCGCGGCCTCGGGCTTTGCCCGCCATATCCGCTTCGTGGAGGAGTACGACCCCTCCTTGCCGCCGGTGCTCGCCAACCGCGACCAGCTCATCCAGGTGTTCCTGAACCTGGTGAAGAATGCGGCGGAAGCCATCGACAGCGATCAGGACGGCGAGATCCAGCTCACCACCGCCTTCCGCCCCGGCGTGCGGCTGATGGTGCCGGGCGCCTCCACCCGCGTCAGCCTGCCGCTTGAGTTCTGCGTGCGGGACAACGGCAAGGGCGTGCCGGAAGACCTCGTGCCCCACCTGTTCGACCCGTTCGTGACCACCAAGCCCACCGGCTCTGGCCTCGGTCTTGCTTTGGTGGCGAAGATCATCGGCGACCACGGCGGCATCGTCGAATGCGACAGCCAGCCCCGCCGCACCACGTTCCGCGTGCTCCTGCCCATGTATCGCGGCAAGAGCCCTGTTCGAGAGGACAATTGAGGTGTCGATGCCATCCGGAAGCATCCTGGTCGCCGACGACGATGCCGCGATCCGCACCGTGCTCAACCAGGCGCTCTCGCGCGCGGGATATGAGGTGCGGTCCTGCGGCAACGCCGCCACGCTGTGGCGCTGGGTGAGCCAGGGCGATGGCGATCTCGTCATCACCGACGTGGTGATGCCCGACGAGAACGCCTTCGACCTCCTGCCGCGCATCAAGAAGGCGCGGCCGGATCTGCCGGTCATCGTCATGAGCGCGCAGAACACCTTCATGACCGCCATCCGCGCCTCCGAGCGCGGGGCCTATGAATATCTGCCCAAGCCTTTCGACCTGAAGGAGCTGATTTCCATCGTCGGCCGCGCATTGTCGGAGCCCAAGAAGGGGGACGGTCACCACCACGCCCCCGAGGAGCAGGACAACATCCCGCTGGTGGGCCGCTCGCCCGCCATGCAGGAGATCTACCGCCTCCTCGCCCGCCTGATGCAGACCGACCTCACCGTGATGATCGCGGGCGAGAGCGGCACAGGCAAGGAGCTGGTGGCCCGCGCGCTGCACGATTACGGCAAGCGCCGCACCGGGCCGTTCGTCGCCATCAACATGGCGGCGATCCCGCGCGACCTCATCGAGTCCGAGCTGTTCGGCCACGAGAAGGGCTCCTTCACCGGCGCCACCACCCGCAATCCCGGCCGCTTCGAGCAGGCGGAGGGCGGCACGCTGTTCCTCGACGAGATCGGCGACATGCCGATGGAGGCACAGACCCGCCTGCTGCGCGTGCTTCAGCAGGGTGAATACACGACGGTCGGCGGGCGCACGCCCATCAAGACCGACGTGCGCATCATTGCCGCTACCAACAAGGATCTGCGCACGCTGATCCAGCAGGGCCTGTTCCGCGAAGACCTGTTCTTCCGCCTGAACGTGGTGCCCCTGCGCCTGCCGCCCCTGCGCGAGCGCTCGGAGGACGTGCCGGACCTCGTCCGCCACTTCTTCCTGCAAGCCGAGCGGGAAGGCCTGCCGGCCAAGCAGATCGACACCGCTGCCCTTGACCGGCTGAAGCGCTATCGCTGGCCCGGCAACGTGCGCGAGCTGGAAAACCTCGTCCGCCGCCTCGCCGCGCTCTATCCACAGGAGGTCATCACCCCCGCCATCATCGAGGCCGAGCTCTCCGAGCCCATGCCGAACATGCTGTCGGAAGAAGGCCCGGTGGACGCGACGCTTGCCGCCTCCGTCGAGCGCCACCTCAACACCTATTTCTCCGGCTTCGGCGAGAACCTGCCCCCGCCCGGCCTCTATCACCGTATCTTGAAGGACGTGGAATATCCGCTGCTCTCCGCTGCGCTCGCTGCCACCCGCGGCAACCAGATCAAGGCGGCGGAACTGCTTGGGCTCAACCGCAACACGTTGCGCAAGAAGATTCGCGATCTCGATATCCAGGTGATCCGCACGTCGCGGTGACCCCCACGTCTTGAGGCGCGCACACGCCCCGCGGGTGTCCCACCCGCGGGGTTTATTGACGGCCACGATATATCCAAATGAATATAGCTTGTTTGCTTGTTCATTTCGGAGCCTTGCCATGCGCGCCCGCATTTGCGCCGTTGTTTTTCTTTGCCTTTCCGCCGCCACGTCCCGCGCGGAGGATATCCGCCTTGTCGCGGCGGGCAGCCTCACCGGCGCTTTCAACGCGATGATCTCGGACTATGGCCGGAGCCACCCGAGGGATCACGTCTCCACCAAATGGGGCCCGTCCGGGGTGCTCAGGACAGAACTCGAAAACGGCGGCGCCTTCGACATCTTCGCGTCCGCCGCTCTGCCCCACGCGCAGGCGCTGACGGACAAGGGCCTTGCCAGCGACAGCGTCCTGTTCGCCCGCAACGCTTTGTGCGCCATCGCTCTGGCCGATGGCCCGGCACTCGCTTCCGACACGCTGGTGGAGACCCTGCTGAAGCCGGACATCCGCCTCGCCACCTCGACCCCGAAGGCCGATCCGGGCGGTGACTATACGTGGGAGCTGTTCGCGCTGATCGACAAGCAGCACCCGGGCGCGTTCGCCACGTTGAGCGGAAAGGCGCAGCAGGTATTCGGCGGCGCGGCCACGACCGGACCGCTCAACGGCCGCCACCGGCTGGCTGTAGCCCTTGGGGACAGGAGCGCGGACGTGGCGATCTACTACTGCTCAGGCACTCAGGAGATGAGCAAGGCGGAACCCGGCAGGTACAAGGTGGTGACGCTGCCGCGCGACCTTGCGGTCGGGCCGGAATATGGGCTGACGCTCGCCAACACGGCATCCCTGCCGGCCGCCGACTTCGCCATGTACATCCTCTCCCCGTCCGGCCAGAAGACCCTGTCGGATTTTGGCTTCATTCCGGTCACGTTGCCAGCCGCGCGCTGATTCGATCGCGGCCGGACGCCGCCCCGCCGCAGGGGACGGACTCTTGCGGGGCCTCATCTTTCGGATGGACAGAAAAGGCCGGGTCGTTCGTTGACCCGGCTACCTGCGTTTTGCTCCCTCACCGCAAATACGGTGGAAGGGGGATGCGTCTGTCACATTTTTGCACCAGTGTCGTTCCACTGCATCACTCTGGACTGCGCGAGTCGTCGCGCGGCCGGCAGCGTTGGGACGGTTAGGCACACATGAGCGATGAGCCGGTCAGATACGCCGCAAAAGACATGAGGCCGCGGCGCAGTCTGTTCTCGCGTCTGTTCGTGCCCGTTGTCGTTGTCCTGGCGCTGGCCACGGCGGTTGCGACCTTCGCCGTCATCATGGGCCTCACCTCCATCGTGCCGACGGAAGAGGTGGTCAACGGCTTGCTGACCGCCGCTGGCGCTGCCGTGCTTGTTCTCGTTGCCATCATCGGCCGAGAGGTGTGGCGCATCTTCCGGGCCCGGGCGCGCGGGCGCGCTGCCTCGCGCCTGCATGTGCGAATCATCGGGTTGTTCGCCGGCGTCGCGGTGGTGCCGGCGGTCGTGGTGGCGCTTGTGGCGAGCTTCACCCTCGACCGCACCCTCGACCGCTATTTCTCCGAGCGCACGCAGGAGATTGTCGGCTCGGCCTCCTCGGTCGCGCAGACCTATGTGCGCGAGCACGCCCTATCCATCCGCGGCGACGCCCTGGCCATGGCCAACGACCTGTCGCAGCAGAAGACCCTCTACGACACCGACATCGACAAGTTCCGGCAGGTGCTGACGGCCCAGGCTGCCCTCCGAAATGTGCCGGGCGCCCAGATCATCCATCGCGACCTGTCGGTGGTGGAACGGGCCAATCTGCGCACCGGACGCGAATTCCTCGTCCCCGCCAACATCGCCATCAACGAAGCAACCACCGAGCAGCCCATCATTTACGTGGACGCCGACTATGTGGGCGCCGTGGTCCCGCTCACCGGCTTCGACGATCTCTTCCTCTACGTGGCTCGGCCGATCGATCCGCGGGTGCTCGGCTATCTGAAGGTCACGAGCGAGACGCTCGCCGACTATCGCGCCTTGGAAGGCAGGCGCTTCCGCGTGCAGATCACCTTCGCGCTCATGTATGCCTTGATTACCCTCATCGTGTTGCTCTCGGCGGGGTGGATGGCCATCAATTTCTCCAAGTGGCTGGTTGCGCCCATCCGCCGTCTGATGTGGGCGGCGGATCGCGTGGCCAAGGGCAATCTCGACATCCAGGTGCCGGTGAACCGTGCAGAAGGCGACCTCGCCACCCTCGGCGAGACCTTCAACAAGATGACCGGCGAGCTGAAGACCCAGCGCAACGCCCTGGTCAGCGCCCGCGACCAGATGGACAGCCGCCGCCGCTTCACCGAGGCCGTGCTCTCCGGCGTCGGCGCGGGCGTGATCGGCCTTGATGCCGATGCCCGCGTCACCATCCTCAACCTCTCCGCCGAACGCCTTCTCGGTGTCACCGAGGCCGAGGGCCTCGGCCGCCCGCTCGCCGAGGTGGTGCCGGAGACGGCGGCCCTGCTGGAGGAGGCGCGGGGCGCCGGGCAGCGGGCGGTGCAAGGCAACATCACTGTCCAGCGCGACGGTCGCGAGCGCATCTTCGCCATGCGCGTCACCACCGAGCAATCGGGAGCCGAGGCGCACGGCTGGGTGGTGACGCTCGACGACATCACCGCCCTCATCACCGCCCAGCGCACCTCGGCATGGGCGGACGTGGCGCGGCGTATCGCCCACGAGATCAAGAACCCGCTTACCCCCATCCAGCTGTCCGCCGAGCGGCTGAAGCGCAAGTACGGCCGCCACATCACCCAGGATCGCGATGTGTTCGACCAGTGCACGGATACCATCATCCGGCAGGTGGGAGACATCGGCCGCATGGTGGACGAGTTCTCCTCCTTCGCCCGCATGCCCAAGCCCGTCGTCGATGCGCAGGATCTCGCCGAGACGGTCCGGCAGGCGGTATTCCTCATGCGGGTCGGACACCCCGACGTCACCTTCGAGGCCGAGCTGCCGGCAGCGCAGCCGGCCCGCTTCGACCGCCGGCTCATCAGCCAGGCACTCACCAACATTCTCAAGAACGCCGCGGAAGCCATCGAGGCTGTCCCGGACGCCGAGCGCGGCAAGGGCCGCATCCGCGTCCGCGTCTCCGCGGCGGGGGAGGATCTCCTGATCGACGTCATCGACAATGGCGCGGGCCTGCCGCGCGAGAAACGCAGCCGCCTGCTGGAGCCCTATGTGACCACGCGCGAGAAGGGGACGGGGCTCGGCCTCGCCATCGTCGGCAAGATCATGGAAGAGCACGGCGGCGGCATTGAACTCAACGATTCGCCCGAGGGTCGCGGCGCCTGGATCAGGCTCCGCATGCGGGCGGATGGTCTACCACCGGCCGGCGCGGGCGGGGCGCAACCGGTCCCTCAAGCAGGGAGGGCCTGATCCATGGCCATGGACATCCTCATCGTCGACGACGAGGCCGATATCGGCGAGCTGGTCGCCGGCATTCTGGAGGACGAGGGCTATTCCGCCCGCACCGCCCGGGATGCCGACGGCGCGCTCGGCGCCATTGCTTCGCGGCGGCCGAATCTCGTGTTCCTCGACATCTGGCTGCAGGGCAGCCGCCTCGATGGCCTGGAACTGCTCAACGAGATCAAGTCGCAGCACCCGGACCTGCCGGTGGTGATGATCTCCGGCCACGGCAACATCGAGACCGCGGTCGCCGCCATCAAGCGCGGGGCCTACGACTTCATCGAGAAGCCGTTCAATGCCGACCGGCTGGTGATGGTCACCGAGCGGGCGCTGGAAACGCTGCGTCTCAAGCGCGAGCTGAAGGAGCTGAAGCAGCTCACGCCGCACGGGCGCATCCTCGTCGGCCGCTCCAGCGCGATCCAGCAGCTCAAGGGCACCATTGAACGGGTCGGTCCCACCAACAGCCGCATCCTCATCGTCGGCCCCTCCGGCTCGGGCAAGGAACTCACCGCGCGGCTCGTTCACAGCGTTTCCGGGCGCGCGCAGGGGCCGTTCGTGGTGCTGAATTCCGCGGCCATGACGCCGGAGCGGCTGGAGTTCGAGCTGTTCGGCGTCGCGGACGGGGAGGGCAGGGAGCAGAAGCGCGGGGCGCTCGAAGAGGCGCACGGTGGCACGCTCTTCCTCGACGAGATCGCCGACATGCCGCGGGAGACGCAGAACCGCGTGCTGCGGGTGCTCGTGGAACAGACCTTCACCCGCGTCGGCTCCAACGACAAGGTGACGGTGGACGTGCGCATCATCTCCTCCACCGGGCGCAACCTGGAGGAGGAGATCGCCAAGGGCCGCTTCCGCGAGGATCTCTACCACCGCCTCTCGGTGGTGCCGATCCGCGTGCCGCCGCTCGCCGAGCGGCGCGAGGACATTCCCGATCTCGTGGACTTCTTCCTCGATAGCATCTCCCAGACCACCGGCCTGCCGCGCCGGCCCATCGGCGAGGACGCCATGGCGGTACTGCAATCCCACGACTGGCCGGGCAATGTGCGCCAGCTGCGCAACAATGTGGAGCGCCTGCTTATTCTTGCCGGCGGCGATCCGGAGGCGACCATCACCGCCGCCATGCTGCCGCCGGACGTGGGCGCGCTGGTGCCTACGCTTCCGAACGGCAACGGCGGCGAGCATCTGATGGGCCTGCCGCTGCGTGAGGCGCGCGAGGTGTTCGAGCGCGAATATCTCGCCGCCCAGATCAACCGCTTCGGCGGCAACATCTCGCGCACCGCCGAATTCGTCGGCATGGAGCGCTCGGCCCTTCATCGAAAGCTTAAGGCTCTCGGCGTAGGGTGAAGGTCCCCGGACGTGACCGGGGGGCGGGTTGACGGGGTGCCCGAAAAGGGGACTGCATCGGTGCGTTCGGTCCGCTGACCTGCGGGGGCCGGGCGCCGGGGGGAGGGTTCATGAAGGTCGTGATCTGCGGCGCGGGCCAGGTGGGGTTCGGCATCGCCGAGCGCCTCGCCGGTGAGCAGAACGACGTGTCCATCATCGACACGTCCCCGCGCCGCATCCAGATGGTGACGGAACAGCTCGACGTGCGCGGCGTGGTGGGGCAGGGGTCCCATCCGGACGTGCTCGCCCGCGCGGGCATCGAGCAGGCGGACATGCTCATCGCCGTGACCCTCCACGACGAGGTGAACATGGTGGCCTGCCAGGTGGGCCACGCCCTGTTCAACGTGCCGACCAAGCTCGCCCGCATCCGCGCCCAGACCTATCTCGCCCCCGAATGGCGCGACCTGTTCTCCCGCGACCAGCTGCCCATCGACGTCATCATCTCCCCCGAGGTGGAGGTGGGCGAGATGGTGCTGCGCCGCCTTTCCCTGCCCGGCGCCTCCGACACGGTGAGCTTCGCGGACGGTGCAGTGGTGATCGTCGGCGTCTCCTGCACCGAGGACTGCCCGGTGGTGGACACGCCGCTGAAGCAGCTGACCGAGCTTTTCCCGGACATCCAGGCGACCATCGTCGCGGTGAGCCGGGCCGGGCGCAGCTTCGTGCCGCGCTCCAACGACCAGCTTCTCACCGGTGATCTCGTCTATTTCGTCGCCCAGGCCGACCACGTGCAGCGCACGCTCTCCCTGTTCGGGCACGACGAGGTGCCGGCCCAGCGGATCGTCATCGCTGGCGGTGGCAATATCGGCTACTACGTCGCGACCGAGCTGGAGAAGCGCAACGCCGCCGCCCGCGTGAAGCTGATCGAGGCCTCCCGCGAGCGCTCGCAGACCATCGCCGAGGAACTGCGCCGCACCGTCGTGCTCAACGGCGACGCGCTGGAACGCGCCATCCTCGACGAGGCGGGCGTGGGGGAGGCGGACACAATGATCGCCCTCACCAACGACGATCGGATCAACATCCTCTCGTGCCTGCTCTCCAAGCAGGTGGGGGCAAAGCGCATCCTCGCGCTGCTGAACGAGCAGGGCTACGCCACCTTCGCCCGCGGCCTCGGCATCGACGCCCATGTGAATCCGCGCCAGATCACCGTCTCCAAGGTGCTCCAGCATGTGCGGCGCGGCCGCATCCGCGGCGTCCATGCGCTGCTCGACGGCTCGGGCGAGATGATCGAGGCGGAAGCGCTGGAAACCTCGCCGCTGGTGGGCAAGCCGCTGCGCGATCTCAGCCTGCTGGACGGGCTGCGTATCGGCGCCGTGGTGCGCAACGGGCAGGTACTGCTGCCGCGCGGCGATTTCGTCGTCCGCGCCCACGACCGGGTGGTGCTGTTCGCCCTCGCCGATCGCATCAAGCGCGTGGAGCAGCTGTTCCGCGTGGCCCTCGAATTCTTCTGAACCGACCTCAAGGTTCCCGACCCATGGCCAACGCCGCCCGCCCGCTTGCCGCCGGCATCGCCGCCATCGGGGCGTTCGCGCTCCTGCCGATGGCGGTTGCCGCGCGCACCGGCACGGGGCCGGTGGCCGTGTGGCTCGCCACGTCCGGCTTCTGCCTGTTCCTCGCGGGCTTGCTTCGCTTCACCACCCACGGGCTGGAGATGCGCCTGACGCGGTCAGGGGCCGTGGCGCTGGTGGCCTGTATGTGGCTGGTGCTGCCGCTGATGGCGACGCCGGCGGTCGCCATCGTCTCCGGCCTGTCGCCGCTTCAGGCCTGGTTCGAGGCGCTTTCCGCCTTCACCGCGACCGGTCTCACCGCGCTCCATCAGGGACCGGCGAGCCTCTATGTCTTCCTCGGACTGCTGCAATGGGCCGGCGGTCTCTTGACCGTGGTCACGGCGGTCGCCGTGCTGGCGCCGGCGGGGCTCGGCGGATTGCCGGATCGCACGCCGCGCGGCGGCACCGCGCTCGACGTGGTAGATCTGGTGAAGGTCCTGCGCGAGATCAGCCCCGCCTATGTGGCGGCGACCGCGCTGGCGATGATCGTGCTGCTCGCGTCCGGCGAGACCCTCTATGTGGCCTTCACGCTGGCCACCGCCGTGGTCTCTGCCGGCGCCCATCTGCCGCCGGAGGCACAACTGGCGCTGGCGCTCGACGAGACGCCCAAGTGGCTGCTGCTGCCCTTCCTCATCTTCAGCGCCACCAGCGTGCGCTGGCACCGGGCGCTGATCACCCGCCGCATCAACGCCGCGCCGGAGCAGGTGGAAAGCATCATCATCATCGGCTGGTGGGCGGTGCTCGGCATCATCCTCGGCGCCCTGCTGTTCCGCACCGACGAGATGTCGTCGCTCGACGCGGTGCGTGACGGCCTTTTCACCGCCGCCTCATTGATCTCGACCAGTGGCATCGGCCCGCATGAAGGCACCTATGCCAGCCTGCCGCTCGGCCTCGTCATTCTTGTAGTTCTGCTGGGCGGCGGCGCGCTGTCGGTGGCGGGCGGGCTGAAGATGCTGCGGCTGCGCGCCATCCTGCTGCGCACGCGGGGCGATCTCCTGCGCCTGGTCTATCCCCACATCGTCCTGCCCTCGGCGCTGGAGGGCGGCGTCGGTTCCGCCATGCGGGGCGTCTGGGCGGGGGCGGCGAGCCTCGCTTTCCTGTACGGCCTGTGCGTGATCGCGCTCAGTCCCGGCCTGCCCTCGCTCGATGCGGCGCTGGCGGCAGCGGCGGCGGTCGTCACCAATACCGGCCCGGTCTACGACGCCGCGGGCGGCGGCTGGCCGGCCATCTCCTCCCTGCCGTGGGGCTCGGTGCTGGTCGCCGGCATCGGCATGGTCGCGGGGCGGCTGGAGATCATCGGGCTTTTCGTCTTCATCCATCTCGCCATCTGGCGCACCTGAGGGCCGACGCAGTCATGTCGCGCATCGCCTACGTCAACGGACGCTATCTCCCCCATCGCGACGCCAGCGTGCATGTGGAGGATCGCGGCTATCAGTTCGCCGACGGCGTCTATGAGGTCTGCGAGGTGCTCGGCGGCCGGCTGGTGGACGAACGCCGGCATCTCGACCGGCTCGATCGCTCCCTGCGCGAGCTGTTCATTGCATCGCCCATGTCACGGGCGGCGCTGTCCGCGGTGCTCAGGGAAGTGGTGCGCCGCAACCACGTGCGCAACGGCATGGTCTACCTGCAGGTGTCCCGGGGCGTCGCACGTCGCGACCACGCCTTTCCTGCGCCGGATACCGCCCCCTCCATTGTCGTGACCGCCCGCCGCACCGACCGGGAGGCGCAGGAAGCGCTGGCGCGCAAGGGCGTCGCCGTCATCACCGTGCCGGAGAATCGCTGGCCGCGCGTCGACATCAAGAGCGTCTCCCTGCTGCCGAACGTGCTGGCGAAGCAGTTGGCGAAGGAGGCTGGTGCGCGCGAGGCGTGGTTCGTCGATGACGACGGCTATGTGACCGAAGGCGCCTCCACCAACGCCTGGATCGTGACCGCCGGCCGCACCATCGTCACGCGCCCCGCAGACAGCGGCATCCTCAGGGGAATCACCCGCACTGTGGCATTCGAGGTGGCGGCGGATCTCGGCTATACCATTGAGGAACGGCCGTTCACGGTTGCGGAGGCCCACGCCGCGGACGAGGCGTTCATCTCGGCCGCGACCACGGTCATCATGCCGGTCGTGATGATCGACGGTAGCCCGGTTGGATCAGGTGTCCCCGGCCCCGTCGCTAAGGCTTTACGATTGAAATTCCACGATTTTTCGGAAGTCGCCTGAGTTTGTCCCAGACCGGATCATGTTGCGGAGCAAAATAATATTGCGCCGCCATGGGGCTGTGCCATTCTAGGAGCCCAACTCTCACGGGGGTGTACACTCCATACGTGCGCTTGCCCGTGGGCCTCAACGCCGAAACAATGGATACGAAAATGGCGGCGGAACGGACACAAAATCTCCAAGACACTTTTCTCAATCACGTCCGCAAGAACAAGACTCCCCTCACGATTTTCCTGGTGAACGGGGTGAAATTGCAGGGCGTCGTTACTTGGTTCGATAATTTCTGCGTGCTCCTGCGCCGGGACGGGCATTCCCAGCTGGTTTACAAGCACGCGATTTCCACGATCATGCCGGGTCACCCGGTCCAGTTGTTCGATCCCACGGACGATGGGGGAGAAAAGGCTTAAGCGTGCAGCATCAAAGCGGGAAGAAGGCGGGCGGACGTTCAAAGTCCAAGGCAGATACGTCGAAGACGGCAACGTCCAAGCTCGCAGGCCGCAAGGTTGAAGGTCCCATCGACGCCGGGGAGGATATTCCGGTCCCCGGCGAGCATGAGGCGCTGCTGTCCGAATCCGGGATGGATTCCGAAAGCCCCACCCACGACACGACGCACGAGCCTACGCGTGGCGGTATCGACCGTCGCGCGCCGGCCGTGCGCTGTGCTGTCGTCACTCCCGTCGTCAGCCGGCGGGGCAGGGGAGGCGCGCCGGAACGGCGCAGCCCCGAGGCGCGGCTCGACGAGGCCGTGGGCCTTGCCGCCGCCATTGAGTTGAACGTCGTCTTCTCAGGCCTCGTATCTCTGTCCGAGATCCGCCCCGCGACCTATCTTGGTACCGGAAAAGTGGAAGAGCTGGCGGCGATCGTGGAGGCCGAGCATGTGGATCTCGTCTTCTTCGACGCTGCTCTGTCTCCCGTTCAGCAGCGCAATCTGGAGAAAGCCTGGTCCACCAAGGTTGTGGACCGCACCGCGCTGATTCTCGAAATTTTCGGCATGCGCGCCCGTACCAAGGAAGGCGCGTTGCAGGTGGAACTGGCCCACCTCAATTACCAGCGCTCCCGGCTGGTGCGTTCCTGGACCCATCTGGAACGCCAGCGCGGCGGCTTCGGCTTCCTCGGCGGCCCGGGCGAGACGCAGATCGAGGCCGACCGCCGTCTCATCGGCGATCGCATCATTCGCATCGAGAAGGAGCTGGAGCAGGTGAAGCGCACCCGCGGCCTGCACCGGGCGAGCCGCAAGCGCGTGCCTTATCCCATCGTTGCGCTGGTGGGCTACACCAACGCCGGCAAGTCCACGCTGTTCAACCGGCTCACCCGCGCCGAGGTGATGGCCAAGGACCTGCTGTTCGCCACGCTTGATCCGACCCTTCGGGCTGTGGACCTGCCGCATGGCACCCGCATCATCCTCTCCGACACGGTGGGCTTCATCTCCGAGCTGCCGACCCAGCTCGTCGCCGCCTTCCGGGCCACGCTGGAAGAGGTGCTGGAGGCGGACCTGATCCTGCACGTCCGCGACATCTCCCACCCCGACACCGAGGCGCAGGCGGCGGATGTGGCCGACGTGCTGGAAGACCTCGGGGTCGAGGTCAAGGACGGCGGACGGGTCATCGAGGTCTGGAACAAGATCGACCGGCTTTCGCCCGAGGCCCGCGAGCAGGTGCAGAACCAGACCCTGCGTGCGGGGGCCGAGGCGCCCGTTGCCGTCTCGGCCCTGACCGGGGAGGGGACGGACGACCTCCTCGGCGTCATCGAGCGTCGTATCACCTCCGGGCGCGTGACGCTTTCGGTGATCCTTGCGGCGGAGGACGGCGAGGGGCTCGGCTGGCTCTACCGCCATGGCGAGGTGCTGGAGCGCACCACCGGCGAGGACGGCGTGCTGCAGGTGGCCCTGCGCATTCCGCCGGAGCGCGCCGGCCTTGTCGCCCGGCGCTTCGGGGCGCGACGGGTCCACACCATGTAGGCGGCGTGCCGGCGGCTATTCGGCCGCCCGCTCGCTCTGCTTCTCCAGCCGCTTGGCGTCCTGCCAGAGGGCTTCCATCTCGTCGAGGCTGGCATCGTTCGGACGGCGGCCGTCCGCCGCGAGCTGTGTCTCCACATGGCCGAAGCGCCGGGTGAACTTCTCGTTGGTGCCGCGCAGCGCCGTCTCGGGATCGACGTCCGCATGGCGGGCGAGGTTCACCACGGCAAACAGCAGGTCGCCGATCTCGTCGCGGATGGCCTCGGTGCCGCCGGCGTCGAGGGCCTGCGAGACTTCCTCGGTCTCCTCGCGGATCTTGGCCAGCACCTGCCGCGCATCATTCCAGTCGAAGCCCACGCGGCTGGCTTTCTCCTGAAGCTTCAGGGCGCGGGTGAGGGCAGGGAGGGGCAGGGCGACGCCCGAGAGGGTCCCTTTTACGCCCTCCTCCGGCGCCAGCCCGGCAGCGGCGCGGGCGGCGGCGCGCTCGGCCTTCTCCTGTGCCTTGATCTCGGTCCACATCCCTTTCACCGCTTCGGGCGACAGATCGCGGGCGTCGCCGAACACATGGGGGTGCCGCCGCACCAGCTTGGACGTGATGGCCTCCACCACGTCAGGGAAGGCGAAGGTGCCTTCCTCCTCCGCCAGGCGGGCGTGGAACACCACCTGCAGCAGCAGGTCGCCCAGCTCTTCCTTCAGATCCGGCAAGTCGGCGCGGGCGATGGCATCCGCCACCTCATAGGCCTCTTCCAGCGTGTAGGGCGCGATGGTCGCGAAGGTCTGCTCCAGATCCCACGGGCAACCGGTGCCCGGCGTGCGCAGGGCCGCCATGATCTCGATGAGGCGCGCAATGTCGCGGGAGGGCTGCATGTGGGGCTCCGGAGGGATGGGGCACCATCCTAGTGCGCGGGCACGCCGCGCGCGACTGCGCCCGATGCCGCCTTTGAGCACGGGGCTGCGACGCCTATGCTGTCGGCGTCCAACGGATTCCCGCCCATGATCGAGATCACGCCCGCCAGCCCCATCGACGACGACATCCGGCCCGGCGAGACGAGCGTCGCGCTGCCGGAGCACTTCGACGCGGGGCTCTATTTCATCGGCCGCATCCGCACGCCGTGGACGGTGCGCGCGGCCTGTCCGCGCCGCGGCGATCCGGAGGAGGGGCCCGTCTGTACGCTGGAGATCGATCCGCGCTGGGCGGACGCTCTGACGGGCGTCGCCGACTGCCCGCACCTCCAGGTGCTCTACTGGATGGACCGGGCGCGCCGCGACCTCGTGCTCCAGAGCCCGCGCGACGGCGGCACCCGCGGCACCTTCGCGCTGCGCTCGCCGGTGCGGCCGAACCCCATCGCGTCCTCGGTCGTCACGCTCGTGGGCGTGGAGGGGCTCAAGGTGATGGTGCGCGGCCTGGACTGCCTCGACGGCACGCCGCTGGTCGACCTGAAGGTGCAGCACGCGTGAGGCGGGGCGATCGCGTCTCCCCCTGAAAACGATAATCGCAGAAGATATATTATGGAACATAAAGGGCGACGGGCAACCTTCGCTCCGCCGGGTACCACGGTTCGGTACCGCCGAAATTCACAATTTCATCCATCTAAGACAGCGACTTAAGTGAGACTTCAAAAGTAATGCCCGAGTCGAGCAGGCGGCTAGCCTGCCGCCCCGGTCCGCTCATGAACGGCCGCGCCGCTTCGGACGTCCGACGTGAACTGCATGCCGTCATAGGCAGGGATCACCCCCTCCGGCAGGCGCGCCGCCAGGGTGGAATAATCGAGGTCCGTGTGCAGGTTGGTCAGGATCGCGAGATTGGGCTTGAGCAGCGCCACATGGTCCAGCGCTTCCTGCAGAGTGAAATGCGAGGGGTGCGGCGTCTCCCGCAGGGCGTCGATGATCCAGACGTCGAGATTGTGCAGATGCGCCAGGCTGTTTTCGGGAAACCCATTCACATCGCTTGAATAGGCCACGCCGCCAAACCGGAAGCCGAAGGCGTCGATGTCGCCGTGCCGCTGGCGGAACGGCAGCGCCGCGATGGGGCCGCCCGCGCCATCGATGACGATCTCTCGGCCTTCCCGATACCGATGGTCGTTCAGGATCGGCGGATAGGCACTGCCCGGGGGCGTGGCGAAGCAATAGGCGAAGCGCTGATGCAGGACGCGAGCGGTATCTTCGTCCGCATAGATGTCGACGCGCTTGCGGTTGTGGATGGCCAGCGGCCGCAGATCATCGATCCCGTGGGTGTGGTCTGCATGCTCGTGGGTGAACAGCACGGCGTCCAGATGGGTCACGTTCACGCCGAGCAATTGCTCCCGCAGGTCCGGCGAAGCATCGACAAGGACGCTGGTTTTGCCGCCGGGACCGACGCGCTCCACCAGCATCGAGCAACGGCGGCGGCGATTGCGCGGATTGGCGGGATCGCAGGCGCCCCACCCCTGCCCCACCCGCGGTACGCCGCCCGAGGAGCCGCATCCCAGGATGGTGAAGGTCAGTGTCGCGGCGTCGCTGGAGGGGGGCATCACGTCTCTCCCGGCGGCCGGGATCACCCGGCGCAGAATCTGCCGCAGGGTGCTCCAAATCGCGCCCGGAGTCACATCGCGCCACCTTGTAAGGCGGCGTTTTCATCGTGGCTGAAGCGGTCCTTCGCTTCTAAAACCCTCGGGCTTGCCGCCACAGCGCTCCTTCAGGATCGGATGAGGTTCGGGCAGAAAATCATATGTCAGCAAAGAGATGCGAATCGCGATTCGCCTGAAGCATGAGGTGAACAATGGGCGGCACCCCGGTGCCGCCGCGCAGCCGTCAGCCGCCGCCGCGCGCGTCAACGGCTCGCCCATTCGGCGGCTCAGCGATACCATGCCCGCAATCGCCCCCCGCGGGGGTGGGGGGCACAAGCGGCGCGGGCGTGGTCGTGGGTGCGCTATTCGGCATCGCGTCCACCGCCGCACCTGAGGGTGCCGAGGTGGAACTCGCTGTGGTCAGTGTTTTCGACATCGCGAAGGTGTCGGCACAGGCGTGGACACAGGGTGTCAAGGTCTATTGGGACGGCACTGCCAAGAACTGCACCCACCACGGCTTCGGGCAACACGCTCATCGGCACCGCCTAAGCGCCGGCCGCGACCCCCTCTGCGACGGGCCGGGTCCGGCTCAACGGTTATGGCGCGTGATGCAGCCGCGTCCCACCACGACTCCCCGGCCTCGCAGTGGCGACATCTCCAGGCACTGGCCGGGCACCGGATAGTCGGGGGCGTTTCATTGAAGGGCTTGTGCGCAGCCCCATAGCGGAAAGGTACTCTGCGCCTCCCGGCACCCTCGAAGGAGTATAGAAATGTTCAAGAGAGAACCAAGCTCACACGGGGCGGCTCGAAAAGGCCGCCCTATTTGTCGGTGCCCAAGACAAGCTCAGGTTGCCGTGCAGCTTCTCGGTAGGTGCCATATGCTTCGGCGACGCTGACGCTAACGCCGATTCGAGGGCCTCATGTGGGAAACGTTTCTCTCCTGGGCCGGACTCTAGTTATTTCTGGAGGAGTTTCAGGGGGGCACGTCAGACACTACCCTCCCGTCTGTTCCCCAGATCCCCGATGACCTTGAAGGCTGGCGGTCACTTGATCGCGCCCTGGGCGCCAAAATCCATGCTCTTCCCGGACATATAGAGGAGCGCCAAAATTCGATTAATTCGACAGCAGAGAACTGGATTGAGGACTTGGAGGGGGAGCTTTCGAAACGCGCTGCCGAGTCGGGCCTTGAGGCACTCAATCTCGCGAAGGCATTGAGAAGAAGGTACAGCATTGGGGCTGCCGCTCCGCTTTATGATATGGCTGAGTGGCTTACCCCACATCTTTCAAAAGAAAAGGCCAGAAGCGGCCGATGGCTGCGCTTCTGGCCTTTCGTGCGGACTTAGTGCGGACCAACACCCTGTGTGGTGCAGACTAGGTGCGGACCGACAAGGCGGAAAATGAAAACGGCGCCCTAGCGCCCATCATTTCATTAATAAAATTAATTATTTGAATGGTCGGAGCGAGAGGATTTGAACCTCCGACCCCTAGTCCCCCAGACTAGTGCGCTAACCGGGCTGCGCTACGCTCCGACGTGGAGGGGAGGCTTAGACCATCACCGTGGCCCCGACAAGCCCCTCCCGAACCGAATGTGCAAAGCGCGCGCCGCTCTCCCCAGGGATCATTCAAACGGGATAAAGATACCACCTCAGGCTGCGCTGTTCGGCGACACATCGCGGCGGGATTGTGGCAGGGGAGAACGAATCGCCACTCTTTCGCCGGCGAACCGTGTCAATGTGGCCTGATTGCGCGGTCATTCGGCGATCTTCCTCAACAACACGGAAGATTGAACGGATGAAGATACGTGTGGTCCTGTCCTGCGCCGCCCTGTCCCTGCCGGCCTCCATGGCCGTTCCGAACATGGCGAACGCGGACACCTCCACCGGCATCGCCTCCTACTATTGGCAAGGCCGCAGCACCGCGAGTGGTGAACGTTTCAACCCGACGGCCTACACGGCCGCCCATCGTTCCCTGCCCTTCGGCACCAAGGTGCGTGTCACCAATCTTCGCAATGGAAAAGCCGTCGTGGTCCGCATCAACGATCGCGGGCCATTCGTCCGTGGCCGGGTGATCGACGTGTCCAAGGCGGCAGCGTCGGAGCTCGGCTTTACCGGCTCTGGCGTCACCCGCGTTTCCCTCTCCGTCGTCGAGTGACCGGACGGAATTGAAGGGGAGGCCGGGCGTGTCTGGGGATTGCCTCGCGCCCGGCCTTGCCCGACACCGATTATGGCCGGTCAGTCGGCCGCCCTGGCCTCGCCCCGCCGTCCGGTCAGTCCTTCCATCAGCCGACGGCATTCGCCCAGCTCATAGAGGGCCGACTGCATCCGGTGCACGTCGTCGCGGGAGAGCACCGGGGCCGCAATGGGCGGCTGGCCCACCACGCGCGGCTCCGACCGAAGATGCGGCGGCAGATACTGCTCCGGCGGTCCGGGGCGCAAAGGCTCACGGGGGAGCCTCTGGCTCGGCTCCGCCTGCTGGCTGACGACAACCTCCTCGACCGGAACGGCCGGTGCCGCCCTGCTCCGCTCGGCCGCCGGCCGCGTCGGTTGAACCGACGTCGCATGGGCCTGCGCGGGTGCGGCAGGCTGAGGCGCCAAGCCACGGCTGGCCATGCGCTCGGCCAGAAGCCGCTGTTCGGACTCCGGCATGGGAAACCCGCCCTCGCCTTCTTCGCTGATGGGGCCGATGAGCGGCCCGACACGCGTGGCGCGGGGAAGGGCCTGCGGGGCGCCCTCGCCCCATTCCTCGTCGATCGCGCGGCGCATGGCTTCGCCCTGCCAACTGCCCGGCGACCGGGGCAGGCGGGCCGACACCTCACCCGGACCATACGATTCCGTCGGGTAGGGCTCACGCCTCATGGGGTGTTCCACGCCTGCGCGCGGCGCAGGGGCGGGCGCGGCGGCCAGTGACGGCTCGCGCCGCGCCTCACCGGCGCGGGGGTCCGGCCGGCGCGGGCGGTCCACGGGCCGCTCGAAGGCGCGCCGGTCCGACGGACGATCGGCGTAACGATCCTCGGACCGATCATGGGGCCGATCCTGGTCGTTCATGGAATACTCCGGCTCGGCGGCTCTCGGGTTCTGTCGGTAAGGGGCGGGCGCCTCGGTAGGCAATGGCGCGGCCTGGGGCCATTCGTCATCGGCCGGACGAGCGGAGGGGGCACAGAATGCGCGGGGCGGTTCGGGAGGCGCGTCAGCCGCCCAGCGGCCGTCGTCCCGCCACTCCTCGTCCCTCCGATCCTCGTCCTGACGGTCCCTGGCCTGCCAGTCGGTGCCCCGATCGGCATCCGAGGCCGTCGGTTCAACGGTCGCGCTTTCCACCCAATCGGTCTGGCGCCAATCGCCGTCACGCAGCAGCCGGCCTTCGCGCGTATCGCGGTCACGCGGAGGGGGCGGCTCCGCCTCGAGCCAGTCGCGATTCTCGGCCGCCGCCCGCCGGGCGTGGCGGGGGATGAAATCCTCGGGCGGGCCCGGATATTCCTCCGGCTCGCGGGGCAAGGGCGCGGCGCGATCGGGACGGCTTGGTTCCAGCGCGCGAGGGTCCTCGTCGCGGGCGTCGTGGCGAGCCTCATGGTGGGTGTCGTACTCGGGGATTTCATGCGGGCGGGGCGGACGTCGATCCTGCGCTTTGAGGCGGCGGATGCGATCCTCGATGGGCTCGGACACCTGCGGTGCCGGCGGAAAATCATCCAGGAACGGCAGCAGCGGGTCGTCGAGCTCGGGCGAATGGGGCGCCTGATCGTCGGTCGGCATGGCGAGACGCGACGCCGGCCCGCGGCTCGGCCGCTGCATGGGGCGCAGCTGAGGCTCGAGCCGTTCGCCCGGATGCCCCTCCGGCGCGGCCCGGCGGGGCGGAGGCGGCTCGGCGCGTCGGCTCGACATCTCGTCCGCATCGATATCCGCGTGGGAACGATCGCGACGCATATGACGCTCAGCGCCCGGTTCCAGCCTCGGTTCCAATCCCGGATCACTCCGACGCATCGGAGCGGCGTCGCGATCCATATCCGCATCGTGCCGCGGGACCGAGCGCCGGGCGGGAAAGTCGTCCGCCTCGTTCCGGGGCGCCTCGAACGAGGGCTCGCGGCGCTCGTCCTCTGCGGGGCGACGGCGGTCCGGGGGAGCCTTGTCGCGATCAGGCGAGCGACTCGATCCGTCAAATTCGGGTTTGTCGCGAAGCGGCTGATTGCGCAGGGGCATTTCCCGCTGCGGGGCATCGAATGCGGGATCGAGCCGCTCCGAGCGGCCGCCACGGGGGCTGCCTTCACGCAGGGGCCTCGGGGGGGCGGCCGGTTCGGACGCGAGATCGCGGTCGGCCTCGGCATCGGGGAAGGGGAGCGGCAGCTCGGCGCTTTCGGGCAGCTCGGGAAGGACATCCTCCTCCCCTCCCCGCCCCTTGCCGCGCCGGCGCGGCAGCAGACCGAGCAGGCCGCCGAAGGTCACGCCCTCCCCGCCGGCGGCGCGGGCCGGACGCGCGGAGCGCATGGAGGCCACCTCGCGCTCAATGCCGAGATCCTGGACGTAGCGCACGCCCTGGTCCTTCAGCACGCGCTGGGCGCCCTTGATGGTGAAACCGTCGGTATAGAGCAGGTGGCGGATGCCGCGCAGGAGGTCCACGTCCTCTGGCCGGTAGAATCGCCGGCCGCCGGCGCGCTTCACCGGCTTGATCTGGGTGAAGCGGCTTTCCCAGAAGCGCAGGACGTGCTGCGGGAGCTCAAGCTCGTCCGCGACCTCGCTGATGGTCCGGAAGGCGTCCGGAGCTTTCTCCGTCTCGCGCGCGTCGCCCACCTTGTCTCCCGCTTCGTTCGACCGAATCGCCCAGAGCCCGTGCGGGAATCATAGGTGCGATTGGCGCATGCGGAAAGGCGGACAAGCCACGGCAAGGGCTTGTCCCCGGTTGTTCGCGCGATCGGTTACGAAATCCTGTCCGTGGGCAGGCGACGGGGATCAGTCCTCGTCGGCGCCGTCCGGCTCGGTGCCGTTGATGCGGTGCTTCAGGATGCTCGAGGGCTTGAACACCATGACCCGGCGGGGCTCGATGGGCACTTCCTGGCCGGTCTTGGGATTGCGCCCGATGCGCTCACCCTTGTCGCGCACGACAAAGGAACCGAACGAAGACAGCTTGACCGTCTCGCCGCGGGCGAGGCAGTCCGCAATCTCCTTCAGAACCATCTCGACGAGCTGGGCAGACTCGGTGCGAGAAAGTCCAACCTGCTGATAGACGGCCTCACACAGATCCGCCCGCGTTACGGTCCGACCAGCCATATGTCTCCCCGACCCCTGAAAGCGCGCTCGGACCGGCCGCCAACGCCCTGCGACCGCCCAGCCTTGCAAACGCAGCAATTCTTAACAGTTGAGGCTGCACGAATGTGACGGATACGACGCCGCACCTCCCGCAGACCCCAGCGCCTGCGGGCAACGGCGTCCGGCAAACTAGCCGCGCCAGCCGAGCAAGGTCAACGCATTATGTGGCCTACCAGCGGATCAGTGCCGACCCCCAGGTGAATCCGCCCCCCATTGCCTCAAGCAACACCAGATCACCTTTGGTAATCCGGCCATCCCGCACTGCGACATCGAGTGCCAGGGGGATGGACGCGGCGGAGGTGTTGCCGTGGAGATCCACGGTCGTCACCACCTTTTCCGGCGCGATGCCCAGCTTCAGCGCGCTGGCGTCGATGATGCGGCGGTTCGCCTGATGGGGCACGAACCAGTCGATGCTGTCCGCGCTCTCGCCGGTGGCGGCGAAGGCGTCCTCGATCACGTCGGTGATCATGCCCACCGCGTGCTTGAACACTTCCTTGCCTTCCATGCGCAGATGGCCGGCGGTGCCCGTGGTGGACGGCCCGCCGTCCACATAGAGCTTGGCACGATGGCGGCCGTCCGAGCGCAGGTGGGAGGTCAGCAGACCGGAATTGCCGGCCGTCGCGGCGTCCACGCCTTCAAGGACGAGCGCCCCGGCGCCGTCGCCGAACAGCACGCAGGTGCCACGGTCCTCCCAATCGAGGATGCGCGAGAAGGTCTCGGCGCCGATCACCAGCGCCCGCTTGAAGGCGCCGGTCTTCAGATAGGCGTCGGCCGTTGCGAGGGCGAAGACGAAGCCGGAGCACACCGCCTGGACATCGAAGGCCGCGCCGCGGGTGATGCCGAGCTCGGCCTGTACCGTCACCGAGGTGGCCGGGAAGGTCTGGTCCGGCGTCGCGGTGCCGAGGATGATCAGGTCGATGTCGGCGGCGGTGAGGCCGGACGCATCCAGCGCGCGCTGGGCCGCCTTGATGGCGAGGTGGGAGGTGAATTCACCTTCCGCAGCGATGTGCCGCTGGCGGATGCCGGTGCGCTGGACGATCCACTCGTCGGACGTGTCCATGCGCGACGCGAGCTCGGCGTTGCTGAGAACCCGCTCGGGAAGATAGGACCCGGTGCCCCGGGCGACGGACCTGATACCGCTCACGATTGTCCTTCCGCCCCTGCGGCCTCCGGCCGGCGCTCGGAAATCTCCGGAGGCCTGCGGCTGGTGAGGCTCTGTTCGATGTGCGCCAGCAATTGGTGGCGCACCATGTCATAGGCGAGGTCGACGGCGGCGGCGAAGCCCTCCGCGTCGGTGCCGCCGTGGCTCTTGATGACGACGCCGTTGAGGCCGAGGAACACGCCGCCATTGGCCCGGCGCGGGTCCATCTTCTCCTTCAGCACGCGGAAGGCGTCGCGCGCGAAGAGATAGCCGATCCTGGCCCGCAGCGTCCGGCTCATGGCCGAGCGCAGGTAGGAGGCGAGCTGCTTGGCCGTGCCCTCGGCGGTCTTGAGGGCGATGTTGCCGGAAAAGCCCTCGGTCACGACCACGTCCACCGTGCCGGCGCCGATGTCGTTGCCCTCGACGAAGCCGTGATAGTTCACCGACACCCCCTCCTCCCGGAGGATGCGCGCGGCTTCCTTCACTTCCTCGACGCCCTTGATTTCCTCGACGCCCACGTTGAGGAGGCCGACGGTCGGCTTCTCGATGTCGAACAGCACCCGCGCCATGGCCGAGCCCATGATCGCCATCTCGACGAGGCTCTTGGCGGTGGCGCCGATGGAGGCGCCCACGTCCAGCACCACCGTCTCGCCGCGCAACGTCGGCCAGATGGCGGCGATGGCGGGGCGGCTGATGCCCGGCATGGTGCGCAGGTTGAAATTGGCCATGGCCATCAGAGCGCCGGTGTTGCCGGCAGACACGGCAACGTCGGCCTCGTGGACCTTCACCGCGTCGATGGCCTTCCACATGGACGACTTGTAGCGGCCCCGGCGCAGCGCCTGGCTCGGCTTGTCGTCCATGCCGACAACAACGTCGGTGTGGATGATGCGGGACGCGGCAGCGAGCTTGGGGTGGCTCTTCAGAACCTCGCGGACCCGCGCCTCATCGCCATAGAGGAGGAAGCTTGTGTCGGGATGGCGCCCCAGCGAGATTTCCGCCCCGGCAAGGACCGTCTCGGGTCCATGGTCGCCGCCCATGGCGTCGACGGCGATGCGGACGGGTACGGTCATCTCCGGCGTAAATCCCTGCTTTGATCGAATGGCGGCGGGCTGTGCCCTGGCGGGAAAAAGTGAGGAATCGAAAAAATCCCGGCAATCATGTCCCGTCGTTACCGCCGCCGTTGCGGCGGGCGGACAATAGCGTGTCGCGGCGCCATCGCAACTGCTCCGGGGCGGCGAGGTGCGCTCACTCCTTGTCCTTCAGGCGGGAGAGTGCGGAGAAGGGCGAAATGGCGGGATCCTCCGCCGGCGGCTCGAACACCGCCCCGGGCTTGCGCGGGTAGGGATCGACGCCGAGGGCCAGGAACTCGCACACCAGCGCACCCACATCGATCCGCCCGTCCACGATCTCGTCCGGCGGGTCGATCTCGTTCTCCTCGTCCTCTTCGGAGGGCTTGTAGGTGCCGGCGGGCGCGAAGTGGACGTCGATTTCCTCCTCGAGCGGCGCGTCGAACGCCTCCAGCGTCACCCCGCACGTCTGGCGGACGGTAGCCGTGAGTCGGCCCGAGACGCGCACGCCCTCCCTGCCTTCCGGCACAAGGTGAAGCGTCGCCAGAATCCCTTCGGCGTGGAGCACGCCCGCATAGCGCGCAAGCGCCGCCGTGGCGGCTGCATCGGGCGCGAGCTTCAGGTGAAGGCCGAGCGGGGGGAGGTCGGCGACGGAGATCATGTGGGAATAAGGAAGGTCGCTCATTGTCCCGCCTCCGGAGCAGGCCTGAGTTGGGGCGCCGGCAGCACCAGCACGCCGCGGGCGAAGGTTTCAAAGGGCGTTGCCGCAAGGCTGTCCGCAGCGGCACGAACGTAGGCCGCGAAGGGGGCTGCCGTGGGCACCGTCTCTTCCGTACCGAGAACATTGCGGGCGAGAGCTTGCGCCAGAAGCGCGTTGCCGCGGTCGGCCAGTGCGGTATCATATGCCGCAACGCGGCCGTAAAAGGCTTCGCCGATCTTCTTCATCTTCTTCGGCACGGTGAGGTCGCCGACGCCCAGCTCACGCATGGTGCTGTCCATGTCGGCGGCGAAGGCGTCGAAAATCTCCTGCGACATAGCGCGCGCGGTGTCGTCGCCGTCCTTCAGGCGATGGCAGACCAGCACGGTGTGGAGCACCACCATCTCGAAGCGTCCCTCCAGCGTATCGGGAACGCCGAAGTCGGTGTAGAACTCCGCCCGCCGCGACTGTGCCACGATCACGCCATACAGGCGCTCGATGGTCTCGCGGGACTTGGCACGCTTTGACGAGCCGAACAGCTTGGACGAGCGGAACAGGTTGAGCATTTAGGATCCCGGGCCAAGGTCCGGCGAGGAGTTGAACGGGCAAGCGGCGTAACGCGCCCTCGCCCGCATGGCAAGGGGCGGTAGCCGAGGCGGCGCGCCGGGGCGCCGTTCACTGGACAAAAATGGGGATGCGTGTGGCGTCACGAAACAAGAGGCATGAACGCACGGCGAACGCGCACACGGGGAACGCGCCGACCACCAGGAACCGGAGGCTCGGCCTTGCGGGGACCGCCGCCCTTTTGCTCGCCGGGATGGCGCTCGCTGGCTGCGACCAGGTGATCGTGAACGGCACGGGCGGCCAGCTCTCCGGCGTCGTTCGCACCTATCAGCGCGGCTACGTGCTGGCCGAAGGCGCGCTGGATCAGATCCCGGTCGGATCGAGCCAGGAACAGGTATTGCTGGTTCTTGGCACGCCGTCCACCGTCGCGACGCTGAACGGCGACGCCTTCTTCTACATCTCACAGACCCAGCAGCGCGTCGCCTTCCTGAAGCCGGAGATCACCGAGCAGAAGGTGCTCGCGGTCTATTTCGACAAGAACAAGCGCGTGACCCGCGTCGCGCAGTACGGACTGAAGGACGGCAAGGTGTTCGACTTCGTGTCGCAGACCACGCCCACCAGCGGCGAGGAACTGAGCCTCATCCGCCAGATGATCGGTCTCATCACCTTCTGATCGGGGATTTGGGCAGGCCCGCCGTGCGCATCGCGTGCGCCGGGCCGTGACCTACGCGGTACTTGACCTGCGCGGTACTTGACCTGCGCGGTACTTGACCTGCGCCGCAAATGGCGCTCCCAAGGGCGGCGGGTCCCCCGCCCCTTCGCAACGCCCGGAGCGACGAGCCCCAACCGATGGCCAGAACACTCGGACAGGACCTCGCCGCCGCGCTGCGCTTCTATTCCCGCCTGCCGCTGCCGGCGGGGGATGACACCGCCTTCGCTCCGCCCGATATCGACCGCATCGCCTATGCGATCCCCATCGCCGGTGCTGTGCTCGGCCTGATCGGGGCGCTGGTCCTTATCCTCGCCATGGCCGTGAAGCTGCCGGCGTTCCTTGCCGCGGTGCTGGCGGTGACGGCGCTGGCGCTGGCCACCGGATGCTTCCACGAGGACGGGCTGGCCGACACCGCGGATGGGCTGGGCGGCGGCCGTGACCGTGCGCACAAGCTCGCCATCATGCGCGACAGCCGCATCGGCACCTATGGCGGGACGGCGCTCCTGCTCGGGCTGCTGCTGCGGATCGGCGCGCTGGAGGCGCTCGCCATATCGGTCGGCCCGCTGCGCGCCGGCCTTGCCCTCATCGCCGGCGAAGCGGCCTCCCGTGCCGCCGGGGTGCTGCTCATCGCCGCTTTGCCCCCGGCCCGGACGGATGGCGCCGGCGCCTCGGTCGGCCGGCCCTCGGAAGCGGCGGCGCTGTCCTGTGCCCTGGTCGCCGCGCTCATCGTCTGCGTGCTGATGGTGGCGGCGTTCGGCATCGGCGCGGCCTTTGCCGGCCTGATCGGGCCTGTGCTGGCGCTGCTGGTGATGATGCGCCTGTCGAGCCGCCTCATCGGCGGGCAGACCGGCGACGTGGCGGGCGCCACCCAGCAGGTGGCGGTGATTGTGTTCCTCCTCGGCGTGCTTATCTTCGGCGGACGGTAGGCGAGCGGCGATTCCCGCCCCGCCTCAGCCGGAAGGAGCCGAGGGCCCGCCCGCGCAACCATGACCGAGCCGTCAGAAACCCGGACCGTTTCCCGCACCGGCACCATCGTCACGCCCTGCATCAAGGTGTGTGCGGTGGAGCCCTTGAGCGGGCTGTGCATCGGCTGCGGGCGGACGCTGCGCGAGATCGGCGGCTGGGCCTCCTTCTCCCCGGATGCGCGCGACCGGATCATGGCCGTCCTCCCCGACCGTCTGGCGCGTCTCAGGCAGACGGCGCCGGACGCCTTCATGGAATAGGCCGCCATGCGCAGCGACCGTCTCCTCTGGCTCCTCCTGATCGGCCTGTTCGCCGGCGGCGTCATCCTCGCGGTCAACCACGAGCAGGGCGAAGTGGCCGGCATCGACATCAACAAGTTCGGCGCGCTGGTGGGGCAGCTCTCCATCGCCGTGTTCGTGGGCGCGGCGGCGTGGTCCATCATTCGCGGCCGGATCGCCGAATCGCTCATGGCCGCCGCCTTCTGGCTGGTGCTCGCGGTGCTGCTGGCGCTCGGCTACACCTATCGTGACCCCCTCGCCCAGGTCGGCCGCAAGGTGCTGGCCGAGGTCGCGCCGGGCTATGCGGTCAATCTCGCGCAGACCGGCACGAGCATCGTGGAGGTGACGCGCGGCGCGGGCGGCGATTTCGCCGTGCGCGCCGGCATCAACGGCTCCGGGGTGAGCATGCTGGTCGACACCGGAGCGTCCTCCGTCGTGCTGACCCACGAGGCGGCGCAGGCGGTGGGCCTGCCGGTGGATTTCCTGAAGTACGACGTGCCCGTCGACACCGCTGCCGGCCGAACGCGCGCCGCCGCCGTGGTGCTGGACACCATGACCATCGGCAGCATCGTCGAGCGGCACGTGCCCGCCCTCGTCTCTCCCGCCGGCGCATTGCGCACCAGCCTCCTCGGCATGAGCTTCCTGTCGCGGCTGGACGCCTTCGAGTTCCGCGGCGACAAGCTCGTCATGCGTGGCGGAAAATGATTGTATTTCTGCACCCTGCTCGTCATGGTTAGGGTCGCGCGTTCCTCATGCCTGAACGGCGAAGCTTGATGCGCGTGCCCACAGCGACCGATCTCCAGAAGGAACGGGCGATCCTGTTCGCCATCCTTCTCGATTTCAGCGTCTTCGTGCCCTACCTCATCACCGTGTCGCGGATCGGTTCGCTGGCCATGCTGGCGGAACTCCTGCGCGGCGGCCTGCTGCTTCTGGTGGAAGGCCTCGCGCTGGTGACGTTGCGCGCTGCCCATCGCGGCCGCATGCATTTCTACGATTTCGGCATTGGCAAGCTCGAGCGCATGTTCGCGGCCGCCATAGGCGTGCTGCTGCTGCTCGCGGCCGTGTTCATCCTAATCAAGGTGATGGATTCGTCCGAATCCGAGCCGCTGCCGTTCTTCTGGGTGGCGGTCGCCCTCGGGCTCGTCATTTACAACCTGTTCACGAATCTGGCGCCGCTGGTTCCGCTGTGGCGGGCGACGCGCGCGGGCACCTCCATCATCGTGCTCAGCCAGTTCCGCGCCCGCATCGCCAAGGCGGTCGCCTCGGTGACGGTGGTCGTGTGCGTCGCCCTCGACGTGCTGCTGCCACATACCGAGGTGGGGCTGGCCGCCGACGATATCGGCGGGCTTATCGGCGCGGCCTTCATGCTGGTCATCGGCGGCGCCATGATCTCGGAAGCCCTGCCGGACCTTCTCGACCGGGCGCTGGCCGAGCCGCTCCAGATGAAGGTCAACGCCGCGCTCGCCGCCTATTTCGATCGCTATGAGCAGCTCATCGGCGTTCGGACCCGCAAGTCCGGCAATGTCGCCCATGTGGAGATCACGGTGGGCTTTGCGCCCGGGCGCACCATCGCCGATGTCAGCTCGGTGACGCAGGGCCTGCGCCAGACACTCACCGCCGCCATTCCCGACGCCGACGTGGTGGTCATCGCCGCGCCCTACGATCCGGACGCGCGACCGGCTTAGAGCATATGCATTTTCTTCACGCGAACCGGCATCCACTTCGCTTGAAAATGCTTCAGAGCATCTCCAGCCCCACCTTGCGGCGCGGCGGGGGGAAGGCCTTGTCGATGGCAGCGAGGTCTTCGGCGTCCAGCACCAGATCGCGCGCGGCGGCGTTCATCTCCACATGCTCGATGCGGCTCGCCTTGGGAATGGCGACGACGTCCCCGCTGCGCATCACCCACGCCAGAGCCACCTGGAACGGGTCCACCCCGTGCTTCCTGGCCACGCTGCCCAGCGCCCCGCCGCGCGGCAGGCGGGCCTGCTCGATGGGGCTGTAGGCCATGACCGGGATGCGCGCGGAGCGCAGCTCCGGGAACAGGTCGAACTCCGGCCCGCGACGGCTCGGGTTGTAGAGCACCTGATTGGCCGCGCAGGCGGTGCCGCCCTTGGTCGCGAGCAGCTCCTCCATGTCGTCCGTGTCGAGGTTGCTCACGCCCCAGAGGCGGATCTTGCCCGCCTTCTGCAGCGCCTCGAATCCCGCGACGGTCTCCGAGAGGGGATGGTTGCCGCGCCAGTGGAGGAGATAGAGGTCGATCACGTCGGTCTTCATCCGCTTCAGGCTGCGCTCGCAGGCGGCGGCGACGCCGGCCCGGCTGGCATTGTGGGGATAGACCTTGCTGACAAGGAACACCTCATCCCGGCGCCCGGCAATGGCCTCCCCCACCACCTCCTCGGCGCCGCCGTCGGCATACATCTCCGCCGTGTCGATGAGGGTGAGGCCGAGGTCGATGCCGCGCTGCAATGCCTTCGCCTCGGTGGCGCGGGCGGTGGAGCGCTCGCCCATGTACCAGGTGCCCTGGCCGAGGGCGGGCACCGTCTCGCCATTGGGAAGGGTCACGGTATTGGTCATGGCGGTTCCTCGGGCTTCGTTCCGCTGGCTGGTTGCGGGCGACCATAACGCCTGCTTCTGGGAGGTCCAGAGCCGGCCTGCGGCAGGGGGACGCTGCGTAGTTTCACGTGCTTGACCCCTCCTGCCGCGTTGCACACAAGCGGAGCATGGGCATCGGGTTGGGATTCAAGGGCTTGCGGGCGGCCGCTGCAGCACTTTTCGTGCTGGCGCAGCTGACGCTGGGGTTCGCCCACCAGCCTGTCGCCCTGCCCTCCTCCGAAGCGCCGATCGATCTTGCGGCCTATGCGCTGCCGGACGGGTCGCTACCGGACCTCTGCCTCAATAGCGGAGACGCGGGACCGGTTCTCAAGGCCCATCCCTGCGACGCCTGCGTGCTGACCTCGGCGCCCGGCCTTGCCGTGGCGCCGCAACCCGCGCTGGCGACACCCGATGGCCGGCGCATCGCCCACCTCGCCGCGCGCAGCGAACGCCGGCCGGCCGAACAAGCCCGCGGCGCCCAGGCGCGTGGCCCTCCTGTGTCCTGACCCAAAGCAGAACCGGCGCGGGAGCCTCCCGACGCCTCCGGTCCCTGCCGCCCATGCGGCCCTTCGGGTTTTCGTTCATGTCAGACACGCAATCTCACGCGCCTTCGGAGGCGCTCGCGCGCGCCCGCGCCGCCATGTCGGCGGAATTCGGCACCGTCACCCGCACCGCGTTCGATCCGGCGCGCCGCGCGCCGCGGCGGCTCTATCACACCAACGGCTTCAACCCGCCCCGCCCCATCGAGGCGGCGGCGCGGCGCGGCTGGTCCGGGCGATGCCCGTCCTGCGGCGAGGGTGCCCTGTTCGGCCGATGGATGCAGGTTTCGGAAAGCTGCGCCCACTGCGGCGAAGCACTGGGCCATGCCCGCGTCACCAACGCCGTGCCGGTCCTTGCAATCCCGCTCGCGCTGCTGGCCGGATCGCTGGTGGGCGGGATCCTGGAACTGCTCAGCGACCTCCCGCTGGCGCTCGAGCTTGCGGCCAGTGAGCTGGTGGCCGTGGCCACCGCCTTCCATGTGCTGCCCCGCGCCAAGGGCCTCGCCATCGGCCTCGCCTGGGCAAACCATGTGGGCGGCTTCGATCCGCTCCGCCATCTGGTGCCGGACCCGGAAGCCCCGGCCGCCCTGCCCTCCCCCGCCCTGCCCCCACAGGTCGAGGCCCCCTGAAACGCAGAACGCCGGCGGGAGCACCGCCGGCGTTCGCTTATCCGAGAGTTAGGCCCGCGATCAGGCCGCGTCGTAGAGCCGGCGCTCCAGCAGCGGGTTGCCGCCCTTGAAAGCGCCGTGCAGCGCCTTCGCGGCAGCGAGCACCGCGAGGTCCACCAGCGGCTCGACGATGATGACGAGCATATAGGCGCCGCCGAAGGTCGCCACCGAGGCGATGTTCTCGGAGGCGAAGCCCTGGCCATAGACGGCCCAGAACGCCACCCAGCCGACGATGCCGGCCTGATAGGTGGTGGAGAGCGCGAGCGCCTGCCCGTACTTCAGTTCCACATAGGGCGTGCCCGGCGCCACGATGCGGCGCGCGACGGCGGCGACGCCGAACAGCGGCACCAGCAGGGTCGTCACGTTCATCCCGTACTGGGGCAGGTCGAACGGCGCGAAGAACAGGCCCTGGACGAGCAGGCCGAAGGCGAGGCCGAGGGCCGCGGGGGCCGCGCCAAACATCAGAAACAGGGTCGAGCCGAGGATGAGGTGCACTTCCGAGACGCCCACCGGATAGTGCGGCAGCACCTCGAAGAAGCTGAACACCAGCGCGGTGGTGGCGAGGGTACGGCCCGCCAGCGATAGGACGCCGCGTTCGCGCGCCGATTCATAGGCAAGCTTCAGGGCATAGCCGCCGGCGGCGGCCGCCGTGACATAGCTGAGGCCGATCTTGGCCCCGTCCACGAGTCCGGGTTCGATATGCATGCTGGTCTCCGTTGCCGTCTCACCCGACGGCCCGAGGGGTTTCATCATGCGACCGGCCGGTCTCCTGACTCGCGGGTCTACGCTCACCCCCGCCTTCCCGGCCGGCCCTAGGGGCTGTGGCCAGTGGCATGCTGGAAGATCGCTCGCCGCTCACAGTCGCGGGGGCGGTTGGGGCTTCGGGCCGCCCTGACGGATTTCCGCGCAGGTTCAGACCCTACCCCATTCCCGTTTCACTCCGGATGCCGTGGCAACCGGAGCACCGTTCGCACGCGCAGCAGGCACCGAACACCTCCGCGCTGTCAAGCAATGCCGCAGGCAAGACGCGCCGGGACCTTCCGGCCCGGCGCGTCTTGCGGGCAAGCTTGCCGGCCTCAGTGGCCGGGATGGGCGCTGCCGGAGGCGCCGAGGCCCTCCACCTGGAACTGCACGGGCACGGTGCCGGCCTTCTCGAACGTCAGCGTGCCGTCCACAGAGGTGCCCTCCTTGAGGGGAGACTTCAGGTCCATGAACATGATGTGGTAGCCGCCCGGCTTCAGCTCGACGCTGCCGCCGGCCGGGATGGTGAGGCCATCGGCGAGCGGGCGCATAATCATGACGCCGTCCTTCATGGCCATCTCGTGGATCTCGACCCGGCCGGCGAACGGCACGGTGGCGGAGATGAGGCGGTCGGGTGCGGCGCCGGTGTTCTTCACCACGAGATAGCCCGCGGCGACGCTGGCGCCGCCGGGCGTGGCCCGCGACCAGGGATGGTCAATCTGCAGCGTCCCGGCCTTGTAGTCGTGCGCCACGGCAGCGCCCGTCAGGGCGACGGTGGCGACGGCAGCGGCCATCACGGCACGGCGGGTGAGATGGAAAATGGACATGGGTGCTCCTTGGTTGCGCCGGTGGGGCTCCTGCCCCATGGCGGGATGAACCTGCTGGTTGGACTTTGATTAGCCGCCCGCCACCTGAGCCGGACACGCGATGGCGTGGCCGCGCAGGCGGGGCAGATTCGGCCTTCGAAGGCGTCAGGGGTCAGGCGTCGAGGGGGGACCCTGCGAGGACCGCGGCTCGCGGCGGTCGCGACCACTTCCTTCTGCGGCGGCAACGGCCGCCCGCTCGGAAATCGCGGGGGTCGCGACAGGACGTCCGGCGTCGGCAGCAACCGGAAGGATCGGCGCCAGAGAATGGAAGGCGCAAAGGGTGCAGCAGACGGAATGGTCTGCCTGCGGCGACTCGGGGGTGTTGTCCGGAACTCCGGTGCTGCGGGCGCACAGGGCACTGCCGCCGGATGCGCTGGCCATGGCCGTGCCGGCGGAGCGCTCGAGCGCGATGCCCGCGACGAACAATTGCAGCACGAAGGCATAGGCAAGCCAGACGCAAAACGCGCCGCGCCCCCACCCTGCCTCACGCCACCTCGCCACCCGCTGCTCCCGGACCTTGATCACCGGCCGGCATGTTAACCGCCCGGCGGAGAAAGTCATCCGGCGCCGCCGCCCTCAGAAGTGGACGGCGAAGCGCGCCATGCCGCGCTGGGACAGGAAATCCTGGCCGACGTTCAGGCCGTACTCCACCTTGATCTCCAGATTGTCGCGGGTGACCGCCTGCAACCCGAGATCGAGATTGCCCAGCACGTCCGGCAGCGGCGTGGTGGTGACAAAGCTGCCGGCAGACTGCGGCGCCCACAGGAAGCGGGCCGTTGTCTGCCAGGCATCGTTGGAGGCGAAGGACGCGCCGAGGGTCATGTAGGGCCGCAGCACCACCCCGTCCGGCAGATCCATTCGGCCGCCGAACTCCACCGCCGGGGTGGCGACGAAGGTGGTGAGGCTCGATCCCTGCAACGCCAGCTCGGCTCCCGTGCGGCCGAGTTCGCTGAAGCCCGGCATCTCCACGTGAATGAGGTCGAGGTCCAGCCTCGGCCTCACATAGTAGTTGGCGAAGGAGAATTCGTAGGACGCCCGCAGCCGGCCGGTGACGTTGTACACATCGGAGTTGCTGGTGGCCTGGCCGCCGGCGATGCCGATCGTCCGGGTGTTGTCATAGGAGACCCAGCCGGCGTCGACGGCGGCGGAGAACAGCCAGGGACCCCACTGCCGCTTCAGGGCGATGCCGATATCGCCGCCGTTGCCGCTGGCCGAGAACCAGCCGCTGGGACTGGAGACCGACGACTGCTGGTAGGCGCCCGACAAGGCGAGGAACCAGTCCGTGGCCAGCTCGTGCTGGACTCCCGCCTGGAAGATCAGGCTGTCGGAGGCATAGCCCTGCATCTGCGAGGTGGTCGTCTGGCCGGTGTGGTCGTAGATGATCCGCGCCCAGGCGCAATTGTCCTCCCGCAGCTGGGTGCTCGATGCCACGAACACGGGGCAGCTCAGGGTGCGGTCGAGGAAGGCCTGGCTCTCGCCGATGCGCAGCCCCGCCGGGGCCTGGAGCAGTTGCGGGGACAGCTGGCCCAGCGCGCTCTGGTAGGCGAGCGCTGAATTGATGTCGATGAGGCCGTTGAACACCTTGGACATGCCGCCGACATCGCCGGTGTCCCACACCCGCTGCAGGCTTCCGCCGACAGATGCCTCGTTGCCCGACAGCCACACGCCCTTGGGCAGGAAGTGGGCGATGGGGCTGATGGTCAGCGAGGTATCGTCGGCATGCACCGCCCAGCTGTAGGCAAGGCCGCTGTCCTTCGCCACCGCCGTGCTGGTCAGCTGATCCGCGACGAAGATGGTGTAGGAATCCTTGGGTGCGATGCTGGTCGCGCGCGGGTCGATGGTGCCGCTGAGGGTCGCCCCACCGACGACGCGGATTTGGTCGTTGCGCGCAGAGGCGGAATCCACATCCACCTGCAGAACGCCATCGGAGCCGAGACCGCCGGCGATGCTGGTGGTGGCGATCACGCCCAGCCCGCCGGGATTGACCGTGCCGTGGTTGATGAAGCCCGGGGCGCCCGGCCCCGCACCGAAGGTGGCGGAGAAGGTGGTGGTGTCCCCGGCGGTCTTGACGACCGTGCCGGAATTGAACGTCGCGCCCGCCTCGTTGACGAGCCCGTTGGTGCCGCCACCGAGATCGACGCTGCCGTTCAGCGTGCCCCTGTTGACGACGCTGTCGTCGCCGACGCCGGCCGCGATGGCCATGCCGCTGAGCCCGGAGACCACCGCGCCTTGCGCGATGGTGACGGTGTTCTCGGTGCCGCCCGAAAGGACGATGGCAGCGGTGCCCGTGCCGCCCCGGACCACGCCGCCATCGGCGATGAGGATCTGGATCTGGCCGTTTCCGCTCGCCCCGAGGCTCTGCGCGAAGATGGCCGGCGAATTGTCGCCGGTGGCGATGGCACTGCCGGAGACCAGCACGGTGACCGGCCCACCGGTGCCCGCGCCGCCGGCCGTGCCGAGGCCGACGCCTCCGGCAGTCGCCGCAAGGCCGCCGCCGCCGCCGATGGACTGGGCCAAGATCACCGGCGCGTTGTCGCCCCGTGTCGTGGCCGTGCCGGTGAGGGAGACGTAGATGCCGCCGCCGTTGCCCGAGCCGCCGCCGCTGCCCTGGATGCCGTCCTGGTTCGAGAACACCGCGCTTGCCGCCGAGCCGCCGATGCCGCCGCCGCCACCCACCGACTGGGCGAAGATGGCTGATGCGCCGGTGCCGGAGGTGACGATGGTTCCCGCGGCGAGGGCGTAGATGTTGCCCCCGTTGCCGCCCTGCCCAGCCGATCCGCCGAACGCGACGGCGCCGGTGGCATCGGCCGAAGACATGCCGCCGATGCCGCCGCCGCCGCCGATGGACTGCGCGAGCACGCCGAACGCGTTGTCGCCCGAGGTGCGGATCACCGAACCGGCGGCGAGATCCAAGGTGACGGTGCCGCCCTCACTGCTGCTGCCGCCATCGCCGCCCAGGGTCAGGGCGAGCGAGTGGCTGCCCGATGTCTTGGTGGAGCTGGTCGCGGCGATGCCGCCGCCGCCGCCGATGGACTGCGCCAGAATGCCGATGGAGGCATCGCCCGACGTCTGGATGGTGCCGTACACGTTACCATAGACCTTGCCGCCGGCGCCGCCCGCACCGCCCGAGGCTCCGAGGCCCACGGTCGCGGAGAAAATGCCGTTGCCCGAATCGGTGGCCACGGTCGAGGCCCGCCCGCCACCGCCGCCGATGGACTGAAGCACCATGCCGTTGGCGAGATCGCCGCTGGTGACGATGGTGCCCTGCTGCGTGACGTTGACGGTCTCGCCCTTGCCCGCCACGCCACCGGCACCACCGAGGGAAAATGTGGCGGTGATGGTGTTCTGCCCGCCGTTGGCGACGCTGTTGGCGACGGAGGCATTGCCGCCGCCGCCGCCGATGGACTGGGCCAGAACGCCGTCGGAGCCGTCACCCAGCGTCTGGATCGCACCGTTGATGCCGATGGTGACGTCGCCGCCATTGCCACCGCCGCCGCCCGAGCCGCCGAGGCTGGCGGCAACGCTCGCCTTGCCGCCGGTGTCGCCGCCGGAGGACGAGGCGACAGAGGCTTTGCCGCCGCCACCGCCGATGGACTGGGCGAGGATGCCCGCGGAATCGTGCCCCTTCGTAACGAGGCGGGAGGTCTCGCCGCTGCCGAACAGGACCTCGACTTTGCCGCCATATCCGCCGCTGCCACCGCTGCCGCCCACGGTCGCGGACAGGTCGAAGCTGTTGCCGCCCTTGCCGTCCGCGGTGGATTTGCCGGCGCCGCCCACGCCGCCCGAGCCGCCGATGGACTGGGCGACGATGGCGTCGGCCGCATCGCCCGTCGTGACGATGGTCACGGCCCCCGTGGCGGTCACGGAGACCTGGCCGCCATCACCGCCTGCCCCGCCCGTTCCGCCGACGATGGTCCCCACCGCGATCTTGCCGCTGGTGGCATTCTGGGCGCTGCCGGCCGCGCCGCCGCCGCCGCCGATGGACTGCGCGAGGATGGCGCTCGCCCCGGTGCCGGCGGTGAAGATGTCGCCCGTATTGGAGACCGACACCGTGTTGCCGTAGCCGCCCTGGCCGCCGCTGCCGCTGAGGGACAGGGTGACGGCCGCCGTGCCGCCGGTGCCGCTGTTTCCCGTCACCGCGGCCGAGCCGCCGCCGCCACCGATGGACTGCGCCAGGATGCCGTGGCCGAAATCGCCGCTGGTGACGAGCGTGCCGGAATTGTTCACGGTGGTGAGGCCGCCGTTGCCCCCGCCCTTGCCGCTACCGCCGAGGCTGGCACCGAGATTGAGCTGTGCGCTCTGGCCGGATGCGGTCGAGACGGTTGACACCGCATTGCCGCCGCCGCCGCCGATGGACTGCGCGACGATGGCGCTGGCGTGGTCGCCGGAGGTCTGCACCCGTCCGGCGTTGACCACGGTGGCCGCGCCGCCGTTACCGCCGGTCGCGCCGCTCCCGCCGAGTGTGGCGGAAACATTGGCCGCGTCCGCACCCGAGGTGGTGGAGGATGCCGCGCCGCCCTTGCCGCCGCCGCCGCCGATGGACTGCGCGACGAGGCCGTTGGAGCCGGTGCCCACAGTCACGATGGCGAACGCGGTGGCGCTCGGGTCGGCACCGGTGCCGTTGGTGATGATGGCGGAATAGCCGTTTCCGGCGCTGCCGCCACCGCCGCCGATGTCCACCGACAAGCCGAGGCCGTTGCCACCCTTGCCGTCGGCCTTGCCCGTACCCGAGCCGGCCGAACCGCCGCCGCCACCGATGGACTGCACGAGAACGGCATCCGCCGCGTCGCCGGTGGTGATGATCCTGCCGCCGCCGCCGGTCGCGGACAGGGTGGCATTGGCTTGCCCGCCATTGCCGCCCCCGCCGCCGGAACCGCCCAACGCGGCGCCGATGCTGATCTTGCCGGAAGCAGCATTGTCGGCGCTGCCGGCTGCGCCGCCGCCCCCGCCGATGGATTGCACGAGGATGCCGGTGGCGCCCTGCCCGGTCGTGTAGACGCTGCCGGAGGTGGAGACCGAGGCCAACTCGCCGTCGCCGCCGCTGCCGCCCGACCCCGCCAGGGTCAGGTTGACGCCTGCCGTGCCGCCATTGGCGGCTCCGCCCGAAGTGCCCGACTTGCCGCCGCCGCCACCGATGGACTGCGCCAGGATGCCGTAGCTGAAATTGCCGAGGGTGAGGATGGTTGCGCCGTTCTCGACGGTGGCGGTGCCGCCCGTGTTGCCGGAGCCGCCGCTTCCGCCCAGCGTGGCGGTCACGGTTGTGTCGGCCTTGGTGCCATCCGCCGCAGTATGGGAGGCGAGCGCGATGCCGCCGCCGCCGCCGATGGACTGCGCCACGATGCCGGAGGCATGGTCGCCGCCGGTCACGATGGTGCCGCCGACGGTGGTTACGGACGCCGTCCCGCCGTAATTCCCCGAACCTCCGTTGCCGCCGATCCCGACCGTCAGGGCGGCGGTGGACGAAGAGCCTTTCGCGGCGCTCGACGAGGTCGTGGCGCCACCTTTGCCGCCACCGCCGCCGATGGACTGCGCGACGAGACCGTTGGAGCCGGTACCGAGCGTGGTGATGGCGACGCCCTGGGTGGTCGCGCTGCCGTTGTTCACGTTCACCGTTTCACCGTGGCCGCCAGAGCCGCCGCCGCCACCCACCGTGACATCGAGGCTGGCGCTGTTGCCGCCGGCGCCATCCGCCTTGCCCGAGCCGGCCCCGCCGTTGCCGCCGCTGCCGCCGATGGACTGGGCCAGCACGCCGTCCGAACCATTGCCGGTGGTGACGAGGCTGCCGAGCTTGGCATTGTACAGATCGACGGTCACGGCTCCGCCGTTGCCGCCGCCGCCGCCGGTTCCGCCGATCGCCGAGCCGATGGCGAACTTGCCGGTGGCCGCATTGGTGGAACTGCCCGCATTGCCGCCGCCACCACCGATGGACTGCGCCAGGATGCCGACGCCGTCCTGCCCCTCGGTGCGGATATCGCCGGTGCTCGTGACCGTCACCACTCCGCCGTTGCCCCCCGTCCCGCCCGTGCCGGCGAGGGAGAAGGAGAGGCTCGCGGTCTTGGCCGCGCTGGCTGCGGCGCTCGCGCCCGCCGTGCCGCCGCCGCCGCCCACCGACTGGGCGAGGATGGCATTGGAATGGTCGCCGGTAACGAGGATGGTTCCGGAATTCGTCACGCTCACCTTGCCGCCCTCAGAGCCGGCGCCGCCCGCGCCGCCGAGAGTTGCGGTGATGGAATAGCTGCCGCCGGAGCCCTTGGCGGTGGATGAGCCGCCCTTGCCGCCACCGCCGCCCACCGATTGGGCGAGGATGCCGTTGGCCATGTCACCGCTCGTCCCGATGGCGGCGGAATTGGTCACATAGACATTGCCACCGTTGGAGCCGGTCCCCCCCGCTCCGCCGAGGGTCAGCGTGGCCGTCACCGACTGGCCGCCGGAGGCATGGGAATCCGCCCCCACCGATCCGCCCACGCCGCCGCCGCCGCCCACCGATTGGGCCAGGATGGCATCCGAGAGCTTGCCGGATGTGGTGATCTGACCCGCGGTGGTCACGGTGACGGTGCCGCCAGCATAACCCAGGCCGCCCCCTCCCGCGAGGGATGCGCCGAGCGAGATCTTCGACGAGGCGGCCGCGTTGGAGTTGCCGCCGATGCCACCGCCGCCACCCACCGACTGGGCCAGGATGGCAACGGAATCCTCGCCCTTGGTCTCGATGATGGCATCGGTATTCACCGTGACGATGCCACCCGTGCCGCCACTTCCGCCCGTCGCGCCGAGGGTGAGGGTGAGGCCAGCCTGCCCGCCGCTCGCGGAGCCCGCCGCCGCGCCGCCCTTGCCGCCGCCGCCGCCGATGGATTGCGCCACGATGGCCGAGGCGTGATCTCCGGAGGTCTGGATGTGGATCGGCTGGGCCGAGCTGGGCGCGAGGGCCGTGACCGTGACGTTTCCGCCGTTTCCGCCGTCGCCGCCCTTGCCGCCGAGGTCTGCGGAAAGGGTGAAGGACGTGTTGGAGCCCCCTGAAAGATCGGAGGCTTTGGTGCTGCTCTTGCCCGAGGCCGAGCCGCCGGTGCCGCCACCGCCGCCCACCGACTGGGCGAGAATGGCATCCGCATCGGCACCAGTCGTGACGATCTGCCCGGTGTCGGTCACGGTGACGTCGCCGCCCTTGCCGCCACCACCGCCCTTGCCGCCCAGCCCGACGGTCAGGTCGACGGAACCGCCTGCGGCATCGGCCGTGCCGCCACCCGCGGTGCCGCCGCCGCCGCCCACCGATTGCGCAAGGATACCCCGCGCGCTGGTGCCGGACGTGGTGATGGTGCCGGACTGGATCACCGTCACCGCATAGGCGTTGCCCGCGACATTGCCGCTTCCCCCGGCACCGAGCCCGAGCGTCACGGAGGTCTTGCCGGAAAGCGATGCGGCATTGGACGAGGTGGAGCCCACGCCGCCATTGCCACCGCCGCCGCCGACGGCCTGGGCGATGATGCCGTCGGCGAAATCGCCGGACGTGGCGATGGTGCCGGAATTGTTCACCGTCACCGTGCCGGAATTCTGGCCCGCTCCGCCCTGCCCCCCCAGCGTCGCCGAGACCGTTAGGGCGACGCCGCTGGACACGCTGACGCCGAGCGCGCTCGCATCTCCGCCGGTTCCGCCGCCCCCGCCGATGGACTGCGCCAGGACGCCGGTCGAGCCGGCGCCGGAGGTCTTGATGGAGCCGGTATTGGTGGCGCTGGCGGCCATGCCGATGCCGCCGCCCCCGCCCGAGCCGCCCACGCTGGCGTTGACAGTGACGGACCCGTCCACGCCTGCGGAAATGGCGTTGGCGGCGGAAGAACCGCCATTGCCGCCGCCTCCGCCAATGGACTGCACCACCATGCCCATGGAATCGAGGCCGCTGGTGACAATCTGCCCCGAATTGGTGACGGTGACGTTGCCGCCGTTTCCGCCGCTGCCGCCCGATCCACCCACCGCAGCCGCAACCGCGACATACAGGCCGCCGCTCTGCGACAGACCGCTGCCACCCGAACCGCCGCCGCCACCCACCGACTGGGCGAGAATGGCGGACGCGCGGTCGCCCGTGGTGACGATGCCCGCTGAGTTCGTGACGGTGACCGTGCCGCCGGAGCCACCGGACCCGCCGGAGCCGCCGATGGTGAGAGCCGCGCCTTCGACGGTGTCGGCCACCGCCTTCCCGCCCGCGCCGCCGCCGCCGCCGATGGACTGGGCCAGCAAGGCCGTGGAATAGCTGCCAGACGTGACGATGGTGACGGTGCCCGGCGCCGCGCCAGAATTCGTCACATAGACGTTTCCGCCATTGCCGCCGCTGCCCCCGCCGCCGCCGATGGCTGCGGACACGCCGACACCGACGCTCATGGTGCCGCCGCCGCGCCCGCCGCCGCCGCCAACGGACTGCGCGACCACACCGAGCGAATTGTCGCCGCTGGTGACGATCGTTCCCGAATTGTAGAGCGTCGTCTTCCCGCCGTCTCCGCCCGACGCGCCCTGTCCGCCGAGGGATGCGACACCGCCCGCGCCCCCGCCGTTGCCCCCGCCGCCGCCGATGGACTGGGCCAGAACGCCGTCCGAGAACTTGCCGCTGGTGGTGATGACGCCGTAATTCTTGGCGGTCGCTTCCGCGCCGCCGCCGGTGCCGGACGTGCCTGAATTGCCGACGGAGCCGCCGACGGCGACACACCCCGCGGCGCCGTTTGAGCATCCGCCTACGATGAGGTTGCCGCCACCGCCGCCCACCGACTGCACGAGCATGCCGTGGGCGTAATTCCCGGTGGTCGTGACCGTCCCGGTGTTGATGCCCGTGGCGTTCGCGCCCGCGCCGCTGACGGCGCCGTTCCCGCCCATGGAGACGAACACCGCATCCGCCGAGCCGCCGTTGCCGCCACCGCCCGCGACGGACTGCACCACGATGCCGACCGAGCCGTTGCCGCTGGTTGAGACCGCGCCTCCGGAGTTCAGATAGACGTTGCCCGCAGCGCCGCCCGGGCCAGCGACGCCGCCCGAGCTGGTGATGAACCCGCCCACGGACGCGCCGTTCGCGCCGGTGCCGCCGAGGCTCTGCGCGACGATGGCGTTCGAGGCATAGCCCGAGGTCTTGATGGTCGCGCCGCTCGCGATGTTCACATTGACGACCGTGCCGCTCGCGGCGCTGCCCCCTGTGCCGCCAGCGCCGCCACTCTCGTTGAGCGCATCGTCGGCCAGCGCTCCGTTTCCGCCCGCCCCGCCGTTGGCGGAAACAATGATGCCGTGGGCCGCATCGCCGCTGGTGGTGATGGTGACGCCGCCCTGCACCGTGACGCTGGCCGTTCCGCTCATGCCGCCGGTTCCGCCATCGCCGCCAAAGGCGCTGGCGGAGGATCTCGCCTGTCCGCCGTAGCCGCCCGCGCCGCCGTTGGCGGACACCGCGATGGCCGACGCAGAGGCGCCGGTGGTGGTGATCGCGGATTGCTGCTGAACCGTAACCGAAACGGTGCCGCCATTGCCGCCTGCGCCGCCGTTACCGCCCCAGGAATCGGACAGGCCGCCGTAGCCGTAGCCGCCTCGCCCGCCGGCTCCGCCATTGGCCAGCGCCACGATGCCGGATTGGGCCGAGGAGACGGTGCCGGACATGACAACGGTGACGCTTCCGGCATTGCCGCCGCTGCCCCCGATCTCTCCGGTGGCGTTGGCCACCGTGGAGTCGGCCTCGGCCGCCATACCGCCCGCCCCCCCCAGGGAGGCCGCATAAAGGCCAGCGCCGCCCGCGCTTGTCAGTGTCGCGTTTGTGAGGGTGACCGTCACCGCGCCCGCGCCCCCGCCTCCGCCCGCCGCGCCGCCCTGAGCCGCAGCGACGGCGTGGACAACGCCGCTGTCGCCGCCGGCCCCACCGGCCGAGAGCACACCTACAGCCGCCCCGCTGCCGCTGCTGACAGTGGACGAAGAGACCGTGAGGGACACGTTGCCGCCTTGCCCGCCGGTGCCGCCGGCGCCGCCGGTGCCGTTATCCCAAAGTGAAGCGCTACGGCCTTCACCGCCGATGCCGCCGGTGCCGCCGATGGTCGAGATGACGATCCCGCCGGCCTGGGAAGACAGGTTGGAACCGGAGACCGTGATCGTGATGGCGCCGCCCGCGCCGCCGGTCTGGCCCGCGCCGCCAAATGCCTCACCGTTGTTGCTGAAACCGTAGCCGCCGCCACCGCCGGCGCCGCCCGTGGAACCGGCGGTGATCACCGTCCCGCTGACCTGATTCGCCGTCGCTCCGGTCAGGGTCACCGTGAATGCGCCGCCGTTGCCGCCTCCCCCACCCGTGCCGCCCGTGCCGGTGCCGGTGCCAAAGGAAACCTCGCCAAAGCCGCCCGTACCGCCCGCGCCGCCCTGAGTCTTGCTGTTGATGGCGTAAGTGCTTGTCGAGCCGCCGGTGATGGTGATGGATGTCGCGCCGACGCTCGCGCCGGCCCCGCCGTTGCCGCCCGTCGCGCTATCGATGACGTATTTGTAATTTGAACCGCCCGAACCGGCCGAGCCCGTTATCGTCTGGCTGAAGGGCATCGTCACGACGGTCTGCGCCGCTGCCGACCCGACCGCGACGGGCGCGGCGACCAATGCGAGGCTGCACAGGGTTGTCGTGAGCGCGGTGGACAGAAGCATCCGCGCGGTGGAGGCGCCATACACGTTCGATGCCGTAGCCCGCGGACCACGGTTCAGCGCAATCCCATCCCCAGGCATTCCCGCCCCCAGCAAAGCATACGGTAGGATATTGTTGTCCCGGGGTTGAAAGCGCAACCATTGGAGATGGCTCGCCCACCGAAAAACCGCCGCCAGAGGTTGCGTGGCTAAAGGACCGAAAGGGACGGCAGCGGGACAATCACGACCACGCAGGCGCCCTTCTCAGTGGGGTGCGCTCATATCCGAAACCTGGTTCCGGGCGGAGGAGAATTCTGCGGCGCGCCCGCAGAGCACTGGGCGTTCTCCATCCACGTCTGCGCCACGTCCCCCACCACGTTGAGGCGAACATCCTTGATGTTGCGCACTTGCGTGACAACTTGGCAGAACGCCTCCGCGGAGCCGGAGATGATTTCCGAATGAGACTGAGGTTCCCACCGCCAGATCTCACCCGACGGACTTGTCAGGGCAACATGAGGAACGATGGCCGGAACCTCCATCTTGCGAACGCGGAAACTCCAGCCGAACGTGCTGACCCCAAGCGCTGCAATGCCCTCGATCCTGTCCCGGCTTATTCTGTCCACGCCCAATATGTCGTACACGGCCTGCGCATGTGCCCAGGTTTCCATCAGGCGGGACGTTATCAGGGAGCGCACGCTCATTTCCCGCCCCGCCCAGACCGCTCTGATAGACGGACTGATATCCGACCAACGCGCGCTGATCGCGGTCGCTGTCGCCAGCCACTCGACCCGCAACCGATCGCCCACGAAGGCTTCACCGAGCTTACGGTCGTGATCGACCTCTTCTCCAGTCGCGTCGTCGGCTGCCGGAAACCTTGTCCCACAGGAAGGCTTCGTCCTCCCAGCTGTTCCACCCCTTCACCAGCTCGATGAATTCGCGAGCGCGGGCGGTCTGCGCGGTCAGCGTGGGGATGTGTTCGACCAGGTTGAAGGTGCGCGCCTCCTCCCCGCCGGAGGAAACGACGTGGTTCCACCCCGCGCGGGCGCGCGCCCTGGAAGGTCGCCCACGCCTACTGGTGGCCTTTGCTCTTAGCGCAGGCCGAAGCCGAGCGCAGTCAACGCATCGCGGATGCGGTCGCGGCCGGCGAGGGACGAGGCACCGCGCACACGCGGGAGGGCGGCAGCGATCCAGCCGATCTCGGGGATGTTCTGGCCCTTCTGGAACGCCTTCAGCGCCGCCTCGTAATGGTCCAGCGCGTCCTGCGGCAGGCTCGCGTCATAGCGCTCGCGGTGGAGCACGAGGCGCTGGGAGAGGCGCGGCTTCACGTCCGCCGGGCGGGCGGGGTCGGGATGGCCGATGGCGAGGCCGAACACGCCGATCACGTTGGGCGGCAGGCCGAGCAGCTCGGCGAGTTCCACCGGCCGGTTGCGCAGCGCGCCGAGATAGACGCCGCCGAGGCCCAAGGATTCCAGCGCCACCAGCGCATTCTGCGCCGCGAGCGCCGCGTCGATGAAGCCGACGAACAGGGTTTCCAGGAAGGATAGCGCGTCGGTGGGGTGGGCGTTACGGCGGCCGATCTCTTCCAGCCGCGCGAGGTCGGCGAGCCACACCAGCACCAAAGGCGCCTCGACGACATGCTTCTGCCCGCCGGCGATCTCGGCGAGGCGCGCCTTGGTGGCCGGGTTCTCCACCGCCACCACGCTGAAGGTCTGGAGGTTGGAGGAGGACGGGGCGGATTGCGCCGCCGCCACCAGCGTTTCCAGCAGCCCCTCCGGCAGCGGCTCCTGCGTGAAGGCGCGCACGCTGCGGTGGCTCAGCAGGCCGGCAATGGTGTCGTTGAGGAGGATGCCGGCCGGCGCCTCGGCCGCGCCGTAGCGGGCCTCCAGCAAGGCGCGCGCGGCGGCGGCTTCATCGGGCGCGAGGGTGGCGCCGGTGACTGCGTCGGTCATTCAGGGCAAGCTCCGTGGGACGGCGCCGTGAACGGCGCTCATATTCGATCAGGCGGTCTCGATCAGGCCGTTGCGCGCGGCTTCTCGACGGCGACGCCCCCCGCATTCCGGCGGAAGCCGGCGGCGGGGTGGGTGTCGGGCAGGAGGGGACCGCGGCGGAACAGCTTCTCGCGCAGCGTACCCTCATCGTAGGACGTCTTGTAGACGCCGCGATTCTGAAGCTCCGGCACCACGAGATCCACGAACGACGCCAGCGTCTCGTGTGAGACGAGGCGGTTGAGGTTGAAGCCGTCCACGTCCGTGTCGCGCACCCAGGAGATGATCTCGTCCGCCACCTCGCCGGGGGACCCGACGATGAAGGGCGCGCGGGCGCCGGTGGCGGAGAGGGTGGCGAGGTCCTTCACCTTCAGCGGCTCGGCGCTGCGCAGGGTGAGGTTTTCCAGCGTGGACTGGATGGCGTTGCTCTTCACGTAGGAGATGGCCTCCTCCGGATCGAGGGTGGAGAGGTCCACGCCTGTCCAGCCGGAGAGCAGTGCCAGTTGCCCGGCCGTGTCCACATACTGGGCATATTCGGCCAGCCGGTCGAAGGCCTCGGCACGGGTGGGCGCGACGATCACCGTCGCGCCGGGAAACATGCGGATGTCGTAGGGATCTCGCCCGAAGCTCGCCGCCGCCGTGCGCACAGCGCGCACCGCCTCGGCGAGGATGGGGCGGGTCTGGCCATTGAGGAAGATGGCCTCCGAATGCTTGGCCGCGAACAGCCGCCCCCGGCCCGAGGTGCCGGCCTGATAGAGCACCGGCGTGCGCTGGGGCGAGGGCTCGGCGAGCTGGATGCCGTCCACCTGGTAGTAGGGGCCGTTGTGGCGGATGCGGTGGACCTTGGCGGGATCGGTGAAGACGCGGGCGGCTCGGTCGCGACGCACGGCCCCCTCCTCCCAGCTGCCTTCCCACAGCTTGTAGACGGCGGCGAGGAAATCCTCCGCCGCCTCGTAGCGGGCATCATGGTCTCGGTTGGCCTTGTCGCCCATGCCGCGCGCGCCGCTGTCGAGATAGCCGGTGACGATGTTCCAGCCCACCCGGCCCTTGGTGAGATGGTCCAGCGTCGTGAAGCGGCGGGCGAACTGGTAGGGGTGCTCGTAGGTGAGATTGGCGGTGACGCCGAAGCCGATGTGCTTCGTGGCGTGCGCCATGCTCGGCACCACCAGAGCGGGGTCGATGTCCGGCGTCTGCGCGGCGGAGATCAGGGCCGCGTCCGGGCTGTTGCCATAGACATCATAGACCCCGAACACGTCGGCGATGAACACGCCGTCGAACAGGCCGCGCTCGGCCGTCACCGCGAGGTCGATCCAGTAGTCGAGGCTGTTGTAGTCGATGGCGCGGTCGCGCGGATGTGCCCACAGGCCCGCCCAGGTGTGGCCGGGCGAGGCCATGTTGAAGGCGTTGAAGCGGATGTCGCGGTTAAGGGGGTTCGTCGTCATGTCAGCCTCGCTCAGCTGTAGAGCGGGGTCGGCGTGATGACGCCGTTGAGGGCGTAATTGCCCACCTCGCGGGATTTGTAGACCACCGGATCGTGCAAAGTGTGGGTACGGATGTTGCGCCAGAAGCGGTCGTAGCCGTAGTGGCCGGCGGTGGCGCGGGCGCCCATCAGCTCGAAGATGCGGGAGGTGATCTCCAGCGCCGTGCGGCTGGAATGCACCTTGGCCGCATAGATGGCCGCGGCGGCGACGTTGCGATCGTCGGGGGTGATTGCATTGCCCAGCGCGGTCGCCGCCTCGAAGCGCACGCCGGCCGCATCCGCCAGCGCGGTGGAGGCGCGCAGCTCCACGTCGAGATTGCCGTAATGCTCGAGAATGTAGGGATCGAGCCGCGCCTTCTCCACGCCGGAGGCCTGCCACGGGCGGGAGACTTCGCGGATGTAGCGGTTCGCCTCTGCGAGGGCGCCCTTGGCGATGCCGATGTAGAAATTGACGATGAGCAGCTGGTGGAACGGCACCACGAGGCTGGTGCGCGGCGGCGGCGGGGCGGCGGGATCGCCGAGGATTTCGTCCGCCTCCACCTTCACGTCGGCGAAGGTGATGGTGCCGCTCTCCGACAGGCGCTGGCCGAAGGCGTCCCAGTCATTGCCGTGCGTCACGCCCTCCCGGTCGCCGGGCACCACAAGCACGGCGAAGCCGTCGCCCAGCTGCGCGCGCAGGGTGATGCGATCGGCGAGCGCGGCATTGGAGGCGAAGGTCTTGCGGCCGGTGAGGCGATAGAAATCCTCCACCGGCGCGAGGCGCGATTCCGGATCGCGCGGGTTGGAGGCGCCGCCCCAGAGCCAGCGCCCGGCCACCGAAGCCCGCGCCAGCGCCGCCGCCTGCTCGGGGCGCGCCCGCCACAAGGCGTTGGTGAGGTGGAGATAGTGATAGGCGAGCAATTGGGCGATGGAGGCATCCGCCCGGCCGATCACCCGCACGGCGAGCAGCGCGTCGGTGAACGATCCGCCGCCCCCGCCGTGCTCGGGGGAAAAGAGCAGTTCGAGCAGCCCCGCGTCGCGCAGCAGCGCGAGTTCGCGCCGGGGCGAGGCGCCGATGCGGTCGCGCTCGGCGGCGTCTGGGGTGAGCGCGTCAGCGACACTCTGAGCGCGGGCGATCCAGTCGGGCCGCGCGGGCGCAGCCGGGGCGAGGGACAAATGGGACGGACGGGCGGCAGGCGGGTTCATGGGTCACACTCCTCGATGGGGTTCGACAGGGGCGCTCACCAGGTGGGGATGAGGCTGCCGTTGAACTTGGCGAGGGTGAAGTCCTTCACCGGCTGCGAGCGGTAGACCGCGATGAACCTGGCGATGCGCGGGTCATCCTTGCGATCCTCGCGGGCGGCGAAGACGAGGGTGAAATAGGGCTTGGCCTCCTCCAGCGTGGTCTCGGCCAGAAGCGCGCTCTTCAGCTGGAGGCCGGCGAGATAGGCATAGTTGGAGGAGACGAAGGCGGCCGCCACGTCGTCCAGCGAGCGCGGCAGCTGGGCGGCGTCGATCTCCACGATCTTGAGGTTCTTCGGGTTCTCCGCCACGTCGAGCACGCTGGCATAAAGGCCAGAGCCCGGCTTCAGCTTGATGAGGCCGGCCTTCTGGAACAAGAGCAGCGCCCGCCCGCCATTGGTGGGATCGTTGGGAATGGCGATCTTGGAGCCGGCCGGGATGTCGGCGAAGCCCGTGTACTTCTTGGAATAGAGGCCGGCGGGCACGAGGATCGACTCGTCGAGCGCGACGATGGTGTAGCCGCGCGTCTTCACCTGATTGGCGAGATAGGGCCGGTTCTGGAAATTGTTGAGGTCGATGTCGCCAGCCTGCAGCGCCGCATTGGGCTGGTTCCAGTCGGTGAACTCGATGATCTCCGCTTTCACCCCCTGCTCGGCCGAGAGCTTCGCCGCCTCGCGCAGGATGTCGCCATAGGGACCGGCCGAGACGCCGATCTTCAGGGGCTTGTCGGAGGCGGCGGCCGGGGTCTGCGCGTTCGCGCCATTGCCGAGCGCGAACAGGGCAAGGCCGGAGAAGACAAGGGCCGCGAGGGGGGAGCGGAAGCGGGAGGTCATGGTTCTGTCCTCGGTCAAGATCTGGCGGAAGGGCGCACGAACCCACGCGTCCCCGCGCAGGCGGAGCCGCTGTGAGATGTCGTTGGATCTGCGCGCCGGTGAGGATCAGACCTGCCTGGAAGCCGGCCCGATCTTTATTCTATAAAATTAATAGAATTAGTTTGCACACCGAGGCCGCAGTGTCTATCCCTTTTCGTCATGCCCCTTAAGACGCCGGGAACAGCCATGAACAAACCCGTCATCCCCCTCCCCCCTGTCGCGCCCTCCAGCCGCCGCTCGGCCGATCCCGCCGACTGGCGCGACCTGTTCGCGGAGATCGGCGCCGGCTCCAGCGTGCGCGAGCGCGACCGGGTGCTGCCGTTCGAGGCGGTGGATCTTCTGAAGCAGGCCGGCTTCGGCGCGCTCAGGCTCGCCGAGGCCGATGGCGGTGCGGGCGCGACCTTCCGCCAGACTTACAAATTGGCGCTGGACCTCGCGGCGGCCGATGCCAACGTGGCGCACATCTTCCGCAACCACTTCACCGTGGCCGAGCAATTCGCCCGCCGGCCCTATGATGCGAAGGGCCGGGCGTGGCAGGCGGAGGTGGCGGCCGGCACCCTCTTCGGCCTCGCCTCCACCGAGGCGGGCTCGAACCCGGCCGGCGGCTTCGCGCCCGACACGAAGCTTGATCCCGATGGCGACGGCTTCCGCCTCAACGGCGTCAAATATTACAGCACGGGCACGCTCTTCGCTGATTCCATGCTCATCCGCGCGGCGGCGGCGGACGGGCGGCTGGCGGCGGTCATCATCCCCACGCGGCGCGAGGGCATCGAGATCGTCGACGACTGGGACGGCGCCGGCCAGCGCCTCACGGCGTCGGGCACCACGCGCTTCCACAATGTGCGGGTGGAGGCGGACGAAGCAGTGTTCGACACGCCCAGCCGCGGCTACGGCCTCGCCTATTCCAACACGCAGGCGCAGCTCTTCCTCACCACCGTGGTGGCCGGCATCACGCGCGGCGCGCTGGAGGATGCCATCGCGCTGGTGAAGCGGCGCAAGCGCAGCTTCTATTATGCGCCGGTGCCCACCCCCGCCGACGACCCCTTCCTGCAGCAGGCGGTGGGCCAGCTCGCGGCCCATGCGTTCGCGGCCGAGGCGGTGATCCTCGCCGCAGCCGAAGCGCTGGACCGCGTGAGCGATGCCCGCGACCGGGACGAGACCGCCGAGGTCCTCGCCGCCGAGGCCGCGAAGGCGGCGGCGCAGGCGAAGCTGGTGGTGGATGATCTCGCGCTGAAGTCCGGCTCGCTGCTGTTCGAGACCGGCGGCGCCTCGGCCACCGAACGGGCCGTCAACCTCGACCGCCACTGGCGCAACGTCCGCACCATCGCCTCGCACAATCCGGCGAGCTACAAGGCGAAGGCCATCGGCGAACTGCTGGTGAAGGGCACGCCGTTGCCGGCCAAAGGCTTTTTCTGATCCGGCGTCTTGTGCTGCCAGACGATGGCCCCGCCGCACCGGCGGGGCCATTGCTTTTTAAGGGTCACGCCGCCGGGAAGGCGCCTTCGAACACGGTCTCGGCGAGCGGGCGGCGGCCGCTCGGGGTCTCGCCCTTGTGGAAGCTCTCCGGCAGCAGGGACTTGTCGCCGCGGCGGCCCAGTGCGACGGCGATCTCCACCTCGTAGTCCTCAGGCACCTTCAGCTCCGTGCGGGCCTTCTCCGCGTCGAAGCCGCCCATGCCGTGGGCGTGCCAGCCGAGCTTCGTCGCCTGCAAGGCGAGGTTCGCCCAGGCCGCGCCCGCATCGAAGGAATGGCTGCGCGCCGGCACCGGCTCCGTCGTTCCCGGCCGCACGAAGCTGCGGGCTGAAACGACGAAGATCAGCGCTGCCGCATTCTGTGCCCACTGCTGGTTGAACGGCACGAGCAGGCTCAGGAAGGTGTCGAACGCGGGCGTGCCGCGGCGGGCATAAAGGAAGCGCCAGGGCTGCGAATTGAAGCTCGAAGGCGCCCAGCGCGCCGCCTCGAAGATGGAGTTGAGTTCGGCTTGCGGAATCTCCTCCCCGGTGAAAGCGCGGGGCGACCAGCGCTCCAAGAACAGCGGCTCGACAGGATGCTCGCTCTGGCGCGGCGGGACGGCAATGGTCATGGCAAATCCTCTGGTGCGGAAAGGGTCACAGCCTCAGGCCGGCCTGCTTCAGCAACGGCAGGATGGCCGTGGCGAAATGGTCGAGGTCGGCGGTGAAGTCATAGAAGTTGAGCTGCACGCCGTCGATGCCGGTGCGCTTCAGTGCCGCGAGCTGGTCCACCACGTCTTCCGGCGAGCCGATGATCTCGATGTTGCCGCCGAGATTGAGCCCCTGCTTGTGCGTCGCATCGCGGCGGCCGAGCCAGGCCACCGCATCGCTGTCATAGCCGCGATGGCCGAAGGAGGTGTGGGTCGGCGCCGGCACCCCGGCGGCGATGGCGCGGGCATAATCGTGCGCCTCCGCCGAGGTGGGCCGGCTGACGATGATCGGGTTGATGATGGCCTTCACCTCCCGCCCCTTCGCCCGCGCCCGCCCCTTGATGGCGGCGATGTGGGCGGGCAGCGTCTCCAGCGCGCTCTCGATATGCGCGCCGCCCGGCGAGGTGATGAACAGCAGGTCCGAATGGCCCGCCGCGAAGTCGATGCCGGCGTCCGAGCCCGTCGCGGTGACGAGGATGGGGCGGCCATAGAGCGGCTTCGGCGTGATGTAGCCGTTGACGATCTTCCATGGGTTCAGCCGGCCTTCGACGGAATAGTTCTCGGTGTCGGTCCACAGGCGGTGGAGCACGTCGAACAGTTCTTCCGTCATGTCGTAGCGGCGGTCATGCTCGATGCGATTCCAGCCGAACATCTCGTGCTCGATGGCGCGATGGCCGGTGACGATGTTGATGCCCCAGCGCCCCTTGGAGATGTGGTCGAAGGTGGCGCCGATCTTGGCGATGTGCAGCGGGTGCCACGGGCCATAGAGCACATGCAAAGTGGAGATCAGCAGGATGTTCTTCGTGGTCGCCGCCATGGCGCCCAAGGCCACGAAGCTGTCCAGCGAGGCCTCCCCGTCATAGCCGCCCTTGGGTAGCCACTGGGTGCGGGAGAAGGCGATGTCGAAGCCCAGCGCGTCGGCCTTCTCCACGAGGGCGGAATTGTAGTCGTAGGTCCAGCTGTTGCTGGTGGGATGGTCGGAGAAGTGGATGTCCTGAAGGTTCAGGAACAGCCCCAGCATCAAGGGCTGGCGGGCCGAGCGGGAGAGCGGGCTGTCGGGAAAGTCGAGCGGACCGCGCAGGAGGGGAGCGGCGGCAACGGACGGGAGTGCGGACATGACGGACCTCGTGGGAGAACGGAAACAGCCCCGGCCCCTTCCCCGAGCGACCGGGGAAGGGGCCGGATCCGTGTCGCCGCCTGGGGAGCGCCGGCACGAAAGGATGGGGGCGGCCTCAGGCGGTGGCGCGCGCCGCCTCGGCGAACTGGCTCTCCGGCCGCGGCAGGCCGTAATGCTCGCGCAGCGTCCGGCCGGTATATTCCTGGCGGAACAGCCCGCGCTTGCGCAGGATGGGCACCACCTGCGAGGCGAACAGGTCGAAGCCGGCGGCGTACCAGGGCGGCATCACGTTGAAGCCATCCGCCGCGCCGCTCTCGAACCAATGCTGGATCTCGTCGGCGATCTTCTCCGGCGTGCCCACCACCACGTAGTGGCCGCGCGCCCCGGCGAGACGGTCGATGAGCTGGCGCAGCGTCGGCTTCTCCCGCCGCACGATGTCCACCACCAGCTGGAAGCGGCTGGCCACGAGCTTGGCCGGGCCGGCATCCTTGAAGGCATCCAGCTCCACCACCGCATTGAGGGGATGGCCGGAGAAGTCCACGCCGGTGATCTGCTTCAATTGCGAGATGGAGTATTCCGGCTGGATGAGGTCGCTGAACGCCTCGTGCAACTGGCGCGCCTCGGCCTCGGTGGAGCCGATGTAGGGGCTGATGCCGGGCAGGATTTTCACATGGTCCGGATTGCGCCCGAGGCCCGCCGCCTGCTTCTTGATGTCGGCATAGAAGACCTTGGCGCTCTCCACCGTCTGGTGCGCGGTGAAGATGGCTTCCGCATAGCGCGCAGCGAAGGAGCGCCCGTCGTCGGAGGAGCCCGCCTGCACATAGACCGGACGGCCCTGCGGCGGGCGCGGGGTGTTGAGCGCGCCCTTCACCCGGTAGTGACGTCCCACATGCTCGATGGGGTGGATCTTGCTGTCATCCGCGAACAGGCCGGAGACCGGATCGGCCACGAGGGCGTCATCCTCCCAGCTGTCCCAGAGCTTGGTCACCACGTCCACGAACTCCGCCGCGCGGGCATAGCGCTCGGCATGGCTAGGCGTCTCGGCGAGGCCGAAATTGGCGGACGCCTGGGGGACGGCGGTGGTGACGATGTTCCAGCCCGCGCGCCCGCCGGAGAGATGGTCCAGGGAGGCATAGAGCCGGGCGAGGTTGTAGGGCTCGTAATAGGTGGTGGAAGCCGTGCCGATGAGGCCGATATGGGTGGTCGCGGCAGCGATGGCGGAGAGCCAGGTCAGGGGCTCCAGGCGGAAGCGCGAGGCATAGCGGATGTTGTCCACCTGCGCCGGCCCGTCGGCGAAGAACACCGCATCGAGCTTCGCCGCCTCGGCGGAGCGGGCTAGGTCCTGGTAGAAGGTGATATCGAGCAGCCGCTCCGGCCGCGCGCCGGGATAGCGCCAGCCGGCCTCGTGATGTCCACCGGGATAGATGAACAGGTTGAGGACGAGTTGCCGCCGCGTGGCGTGGGACGATGGGATTGCCATTGTGATCTCTCCTTTGATCGCTCAAGGCGTGAAGGGGCAGAACATTGGGTTGGCTCAGCCGACGCGGGCGGCAACGCGCGAAGCCACGCGTTCTTGCGCGCGCTCCTGCACCCGCGCCGCCGCATCGCCGCCGCCGGTGCGGGGCGCGCGGCCTTCCACCGGGTGGCTGGGGTCGGTGTAGAATTTCGTGGAGACGTGACCGTCCGGCACGAGGGAGGCCACCAGCGCCTCATCGGCGGCGGTGAAGCCGTAGTCGAGGGCGGCGAGGTAGTCGTCCCATTGGGCTTCCGTGCGCGGCCCGGCAATGGCCGAGGTGACGAGGCTGTTGTTCAGCACCCAGGACAGCGCAAAGGTCGCCGCCGGAATGCCGGCCTCGGCCGCATGGCGGGCGATGGCCTCTGCGATGTCGATGGATTCCGCGCGCCACTCGGTCTCCAGAATGCGCCGGTCACCCCGCCCTGCCCGACTGTCCGCCGCCGGAGCCGCGCCGGGCACGTATTTGCTGGTGAGCACGCCCCGCGCCAGCGGCGAATAGGTGACCACGCCGAGGCCGTAATGATGGGCGGCGGGAAGCTGCTCCACCTCCGCCGTGCGGTCCACGATGTTGTAGAGCGGCTGGCTGGCGACGGGCCGGTCGATGCCGAACTGATCGGCGAGATGCGCCACCTCGGCGATACGCCAGCCGCGGAAGTTGGAGACGCCGAAATAGCGCACCTTCCCCGCCTTCACGAGGTCCGCCACCGCCCGCACCGCCTCGCCAAGCGGCGCGTCGAAGATGGCGCGGTGGAAATAGAGGATGTCGATGTAGTCGGTGCCGAGCCGCCGCAGGCTCGCCTCCGCCGCCTCGATGATCCACTTGCGGGATATGCCCTGCCGGTTCGGCCCCGTGCCGCCGGGATTGGCGAACTTGGTGGCGAGCACATAGGCGTCTCGATCGCCCTTCACCGCGCGGCCGACGATCTCCTCGGTGCACCCGTTCTGATAGGCGTCCGCCGTGTCGAGGAAGAAGAAGCCCTGCTCCCGCGCCTTGTGGATGATGCGGTGGGACGTGGCCTCATCGGTCGGCCCGCCGAACATCATGGTGCCCAGCGCCAGCTTGGGCACCTTCAGCCCGCTCTTGCCGAGATAGCGATAGTCCGGCGGCGCCACGGGCTTCGCGGGGGGCTGCGGGATGGCGTGGGCGGTCATTGGCGAAATCCTCAGTGAAGCGCCTCTTCGGGCGCGCGATGGCAGGCGACGGCGCGGCCGGCCCCGAGGGGGCGCAGCGCGGGGTCGGATTGGGTGCAAAGGGGCGTCGCCAGCGGGCAGCGCGGATGGAAGCGGCAGCCGGTCGGCACGTTGCGCGCGCTCGGCAGGTCGCCGGAGAGCGGGGCGGCATGGCGCCGACGCCCGGGCGTCGGCACGGCCTCGATCAGCGCGCGGGTGTAGGGATGCAGCGGGCGGGCGAAGATGGACTGCCAGGAGCCCGTCTCCACGATGCGGCCGAGATACATCACCAGCACCCGGTCGGCGAAATAGCGCACCACCGAGAGGTCGTGGGAGATGAAGAGATAGGAGAGCCCCAGTTCCGCCTTCAGCCGCGCCAGCAGGTTCAGGATCTGCGCCTGGATGGAGAGGTCGAGGGCCGAGACCGGCTCGTCGCAGATGACGAGGCGTGGGGCGAGGATAAGCGCGCGGGCGATGCCGAGGCGCTGGCGCTGGCCGCCGGAGAATTCGTGCGGATAGCGCGACAGCGCCTCGCGCGGCAGGCCCACCCGCTCCAACGCATCCCCCGCCGCCATGAGCCGCTCGCGGCGCGGCACGAGGCCGTGCACCGCCAAGGGCGCGGTGAGGATGTCGGCGATGGACTGGCGCGGATTGAGTGAGGCGAACGGGTCCTGGAACACGATCTGCGCCTGCCGGCGATAGGCCTTCAGCGGCGCGCCTTCGAGGCCGCCCACATCCACCCCGTCGAACACCACCCGACCGGAGGCGGGGCACACGAGGCGCATGATGACCTTGGCGAGGGAGGACTTGCCGCAGCCGCTCTCGCCCACGAGGCCCACCGTCTCGCCCCGCGCGACGGCGAAGGACACGCCATCCACCGCGCGCAGCACGCGCCCACCAGATTCGTAGCCGGCGTGCAGGTTCTCAACCGACAGCAAGGGCATGGCGCGCCTCCCTTTGCGCTTCCGACGTGGTGACGGGGCAGGCGACGAGATGGCCGGGCGCGACCGCATCGAGGGCCGGCACGGCGGCGCGGCACAGCGCCCGCGCGTTCGGGCAGCGCGGAGCGAAGGCGCAGCCCTCCTCCCCCGCCGCCGAGGCGATGGAGCCTTGGATCTCGGCCAGCGCGCCGGCCGAATAGTGCTGGCCGGCATCAAGCCGGGGCGAGGCGGCGAGCAGGCCGCGCGTGTAGGGGTGGAGCGGCGCGCCGAACAGGGTTTCGAAGGGCGCGTCCTCGACCTTCCGGCCGGCATACATCACCGCCACCCGGTCGGCCCATTCGGCCACCACGCCGAGATCGTGGGTGATGAGCAGGAGGCCCATGGAGAGGTCGCGGCGCAGGGCGTCGAGCAGGTCCAGCACCTGCGCCTGAATGGTCACGTCGAGGGCTGTGGTGGGCTCGTCGGCGATGAGGAGGCGCGGGGCGCAGGCGACCGCGATGGCGATCATCACCCGCTGGCGCATGCCGCCGGAAAGTTCGTGGGGATAGTCCCCCACCCGCCGCCGGGGCTCTGGGATGCGCACGAGGTCGAGCAGTTCCACCGCGCGGGCGAAGGCGGCGCGGCGGGACAGGCCCTCGTGCAGGCGCACCACCTCGGCCACCTGCTGGCCGACGGAGAGCACGGGGTTCAGCGAGGTCATGGGCTCCTGGAACACCATGGCGATGTCCCGCCCGCGCACCCGCCGCAGGGCGCGATCCTCCAGCCGCGCGAGGTCGGTCACCACACCATCGCGGCCCCGGAACAGGATCTCGCCGGAAGCGATGCGCGCCGAGTCGGGCAGCAGGCGCATCAAAGCGAGGGCGGTGAGCGACTTGCCGGACCCGCTCTCCCCCACCAGCGCCAACGTCTCCCCCGCCTCCACCGTAAGGGAGAGACCGTGCACCGGGGTGGCGCGCGGGAAGGCGATGGAGAGGTCGCGTACATCAATGAGCGGCGCCATTCACCCCTCCCCGCCGCGGCGCGGATTGAGCGCCTCGTTGAGGCCGTCGCCGATCAGGTTCAGCGACAGCACGGTGAGCACGATGGCGACGCCGGGGATGGCGCTGAGATACCAGGCCGTGCGCAGGAGATCGCGGCCGGTGCCGATCATGGAGCCCCAGCTCACCACGTTGGGATCGCCGAGCCCCATGAAGGAGAGCGCGCTTTCCATAAGGATGGCGGTGGCGACCGTGACCGAGGCGAGCACGATCACCGGCGGCAGCGCATTGGGCAGGATCTCGCGGAAGATGATGCGCCCATGCCCGAAGCCCAGCGCCCGCGCGGCGGCGACGAAATCCTTCTCCTTGATGGCGCGGAACTGCGCCCGCACGAGGCGCGCCACCTGCGGCCACGACACCGCCGCGATGGCAAGCGCGATGGCCGGCACCGAGGGCTGGGCGATGGCCACCAGCACGATGAGCAGGATGAAGCCCGGCACCGTCTGGAAGATCTCGATGAGCTTGGAGAGCACATCGTCCACCACGCCGCCGAAATAGCCCGCCGTGGCGCCCACCAGAATGCCGGCGAGGAGCCCCGCCAGCGTCGCCGAGGCGCCCACCAGCAGGCTCACCCGCGCGCCGTGGACGAGGCCGGCCAGCACATCGCGCCCCAGCGCGTCGGTGCCCAGGGGAAAGCGCGGGTTCTGGCCCGGCCACTGCAAGGGCCGCCCGGCCATCTCCAGCGGATCGTCGGGGAAGAGCATGGGGGCGGCCAGCGCCGCCCCCACCACGACGGCGAGGATGAGGAGGCCCGCCACCGCCGTGGGATTGGACAGGAACACGAGCAGCGCATGGCGCCGGCCCACCGGCGCCAGCCGCGCCACGTCCGCCGTCACGGTGCGCGCGGCATCGGGCGCATGAACATTGGGCCAGAAATCCGGCTCGGGCTGGGTAGTTTGCGCGCGCTCGGCGCCCAGCGCCGCGGCCGCCGCGCGGTCCTCGGCGTGGGATGCGCGGGGGTTTGCGGCGAGGCCGCCGCTGGGGAGGGTGCCGGTGTCGTGCATCAGCGCACCTCGATGCGCGGATCGAGCGCCGCTTGGAGGATGTCGATGGCCGCGTTCACCGCCACCACCAGCAGCGACGACAGGAGCAGGATGCCAAGCAGCACATGGAAGTCCCGCCCCATCACCGCCTCGTAGGCGAGCCGGCCGAGGCCGGGCCAGCTGAACACGGTCTCCACCACCACCGCCCCGCCCATGAGCCCGGCGAGGTGGATGCCGGCCATGGTGGTGACGGGGATGAGCGCGTTGCGCAGCACGTGGTCGCGCGTCACGGCGAAGGGCGAGAGGCCCTTGGCGCGGGCGGTGCGCACATGGTCCTGCGTGCGCACCTCGATCATGTCGTCGCGGGTGAGGCGGGCGTAGATGGCCACATAGAAAAGGGCGAGGGAGAGCGCCGGCAGGATCTGGTAGCGCGCGCGGTCCAGCACCGCATCCCAGCCGGTGAGGTTCGCGCCGATGGTCTCGGCCCCGCCGGTGGGCAGCCAGCCGAGCTTCACCGAGAACAGGACGATGAGCATCAGCCCGATCCAGAAGCTCGGGATGGAATAGAAGAGCAGCGCGAGGACGCTCAGCACCCGGTCCGCCGGCCGCCCGGCGAACGTCGCCATCAGCGCGCCGAGCGTGATGCCGATGAGGAGCGCGAAGGCGAGAGCGAGGCCCATCAGGCTCAGCGTGTTGGGTAGCCGTGCGGCGATCAGCTCCGCCACCGGCTGGTTGTAGCGCGGCGAGACGCCGAGGCTGAAATGGGCGAGGTTGGAGAGATAGCCGCCGAGCTGTTCCAGCACCGGCAGGTCCAGCCCGAACTTGGATTTCAGCGCGGCGAGCGTCTCCACCGTAGCCGCCCCGGCTTCGCCGGCCAGAGCGTCGGCGGCATCGCCCGGGGTCAGGCGCAGCAGGAAGAAGTTGAGGATGAGGATGCCGATGACGGTCGGCACCGCCTGCAGCGCGGTGCGCCGCACGGCTTTCAGGATGCGGGGCAGCCGGCGCATGGTCATTTCTCGATCCACACGTCGGCGAAGGAGGCATCGACGCCGGTGACGCCGATGGTGTGGTTCTTCACCTTCCGGTTGAAAATGGTGACGCCATCGACGGCGATCAGGCCGAGGGCGGCCACGTCCGCGTAAACCACCTTCTGGAAATCGAGCCACAACTGGCGGCGCTTCGCCGGGTCCGGCTCGACGGCCGCTGCCTCCAGCAGCCGGTCCACCTCCGGGTTGGCGTAGTGGGAGGCGTTAGAGAAAGGCAGGCCCACGCGAAAATTCTTCGACCACAGGGTGCGCTGCACGCCGAGGGTGGGATCGAACAGGTTCTGCAGGGATTCCAGCGTCAGGTCGAAGTCACGGCCGGTATAGGTCTTCTGGATGTAGGTGGAGAAATCGAAGAACTGGAAGTCCACGGCGATGCCGACCTTCGCCAGCGCCTGCTTCACGAAATCTCCGGCCGCCTGGGTGTTGAAGGGGTTGGCATAGAGCTTCAGCGCGAAGCGCGTGCCGTCCGCCTTGCGGGGATAGCCGGCCTCGTCCAGCAGGCGGTTCGCGGCCTTGAGATCAAAGCCGTAGGGCTCGAGCGCGGGGTCGTAGAAGGCCTTCAGTTTCGGGCTAATCACCGAGGGCGCCACGGCGCCGTAGCCGTAATAGACCACGTCCAGCAGCTTCTGCTGGTCAATAGCGTGGGCGATGGCGAGCCGCACCCGCTTGTCCTGAAGGATGGGCCGCTCGAAATTGAAGTAGAGCTGGGTCATCCGCCCGGCGTATTCGTAGCCGCGCGTCTCGGCGCCGAGTCCCGGCAAGGCGGAAACGCGGGCGAGGTCCGCATAGGGCACGGGCGGGCCGCCGGCGAGATCAAGCTCACCCGCCTCGAACGCCGCCGAGCGCGCGCTCTGGTCGGCAATGAAGCGCACCACGATCCGGTCGAGATAAGGCTTGCCCTTGTCCCAGTAATCGGGATTGCGCTCCAGGATGATGTGGCTGCCCCGCACCCATTCCTTGAAGATGAACGGGCCGGTGCCGATGGGCGCCGCGCCGTTCTTGTTGGTGAGCGGATCGGTACCCTCGTAGATATGCTTCGCCACGATGGGGGATTCGTTGGCGTCGAGCGCGGTGAGGAGATAAGGCGCCGGCTTCGACAGGTGGATGATCGCGGTGTGGGGATCGGGCGTCTCCACCGCCGTCACCGACGCGAAGGTGGCGCGGCCGCGCGGGTGCCCGTCCTTCAGGAGCTGGATGGAATAGGCGACGTCATCGGCGGTGAAGTCCCACCCGTCGTGCCACTTCACCCCCTCGCGCAGCTTGAAAATGTAGGTCAGCCCGTCCGGACTCACGCTCCATTCCGTCGCCAGCGCGGGCTTGGGGTTGAAGTCGAGATCGTAGGTGAGGAGGCCTTCCGTCACCTTGGGCGACACGCGCTGGGTCGGCCCCGCCGTGTGGGCGATGGTCACCAGCGTGGAGGGCTCGTGCTCCACCAGGAACCGCAGCACGCCGCCGCGCACCGGCTGGGAGGCGGCCCCCGTCTCTGCAGCGAATGACGGCGTCCCGGCCGACGCCGCGATCACGCACGCCGCCGCCAGAAGCCCCTTCAGAACCGCCCGACGCGGGGGCGGGGCGAGGAACGGGAATGCGTCTGCGGGCGGCGGGGCCATGCCGGGTCTCCTTGGCTGCGGGAAGCGCGATGGGGGCATCACGAGATCCAACGATATGGCCCGGCTCCGGGGCGTCAATTATTTTTTGATAAAATCGATGAAAAAGATAGATTATTGTCGAGCTGCCTGCGTCGGGGACCATCCGGCGCGCCGGCGCGTGCGGCCACCGCCCGCGTCAAACGCCTGTCAGGAAAGGAAAACCGATGCCCAGCGCCGCGCCCGTCTCCTCCAGCGAAGGCGGTTTTGCCGACCTGCCGCCGCGCCACATCGCCGTGCATCCGCTCACCGGCCACATCGGCGCGGAGATCGAGGCGCCGGGCCTGTCCCGCCCGCTGTCGCCGGAGGTGGTGGACGAGATCCGCGCCGCGCTGTTGAAGTGGAAGGTGGTGTTCTTCCGCGACCAGCCGCTGAGCCATGCCGAGCATGTGGCGCTGGCCTCGGCCTTCGGCGCGCCCACCATCGGCCACCCCGTGTTCGGCTTCGTCGAGGGCTATCCGCAGGTCTATTCCATCGGCCGCGACCGCTTCGCCACGCGCCACACCGGCGAGCCGCTGATCCGCCCCTGGACCGGCTGGCACACGGACGTGACCGCCGCGGTGAACCCGCCCGCCGCCTCCATCCTGCGCGGCGTCACCATCCCGCCTTATGGCGGCGACACCTTCTGGACCAACCTCGCCGTGGCCTATGAGGCGCTGTCGCCCACTTTGCGCGGCTTCGTGGATACGCTGCGCGGCATCCACGCCTTCGCCCCGCCGGAGGGGCAGGCCGGCACCGCCGATTTCAAGGAGAAGAACCGACGCCGTCCTGTGGTGAGCGAGCACCCGCTGGTGCGCGTCATCCCGGAGACGGGCGAGCGGGTGCTGTTCGTCAGCCCGTCGTTCCTTAAGAGCATCACCGGCCTCACCCCGCGCGAGAGCCAGCAGCTGCTGGACCTGCTGTTCGAGCACATCACGCGGCCGGAATTCACCGTGCGCTTCCGCTGGCGGCCGGGCTCCATCGCCTTCTGGGACAACCGCACCACCGCCCACCTCGCCCCGCGCGACATCTATTCCCTCGACTTCGACCGCCAGCTCTACCGCATCACCCTCAAGGGCGACGTGCCAGTGGGCGTGGACGGACGCCCCTCCACCATCATCGAGGGCGAGCCGCTGGAGGCCTTCACCACCGGCACCGCCTGACGCCCTTTTTCCCTTCCTCCCTACCTCACGGGCCTGCGCCTCACCCGCGCGGGCCCGCCTTTTTCATCACCCCAGGTTTTCCCTGCCACCGGACGCCCCACCCCATGAGCCGCGACTTCCTCATCCTCCTCGCCCCCGGGTTCACCGATCCGCAGAAGCCCGGCCGGCGCTATTTCTGCCCCGACTGCAACCAGATCGAGGGGGTGCTCGCGAGCAATCCGGGCCTCGCCAGCCGCATCACCGTGAAGCGCGTGTCCTTCCTGCGACCGCGGGCCGAGGTGGTGGCGCTGCTCGGGCCGGACAATCAGGGCCTGCCCGTCCTCATCCTCGGCGACGCAGCGCCCCTCCCGGCGGATGCGCAGGCCTACGGCACCTACCGTTTCGTCACCGATACCCGCCGCATCCTGGAACTGATCGCCGAGCGCCACGGCGTCCCCTTCCCGCATTGACGCGCCCATCCGGCGCGGTCACCCTCCGCGCCGTTCCCTCCTGCGGATTTCCATTTCCCCATGCTTGATTATCGCCCCCTCCGGCGCACCGGCATCACGGTGTCGTCCATCGCGCTCGGCACCATGACCTTCGGCCAGCAGAACACCGAGGCCGAGGGCCACGCCCAGCTCGACATCGCCCGCGACCGCGGCATCACCCTCATCGACGCCGCCGAGCTTTATCCCATCCCGCCCAGGGCCGAGACGCAGGGCGCCACCGAGCGCATCATCGGCTCCTGGCTGAAGGCGCGCAGCGGCCGCGACAAGGTGGTGATCGCCACCAAAGTGGTGGGCCGCTCGGACGCCACCTATTTCCGCGCCGACGGCAGCACCACGCGGCTCGATGCGAAGAACATCAACGAGGCCGTCGAAGGCTCGCTGAAGCGCCTCGGCACCGACTACATCGACCTCTACCAGCTCCACTGGCCGGATCGCGCCGTGCCCCTGTTCGGCCAGCGCGCCACCACCCGCGCGCGGGGCGGCGGCGAGGGCCCGGAGGTGGCGATCGAGGAGACGCTGGCGGCCCTCGATGCGCTGGTGAAGGCCGGGAAGGTTCGCCATATCGGCCTCTCCAACGAGACCGCCTGGGGCCTGTCCGCCTTCCTCGCGGCGGCGGAGAAGGGCATCGGCCCGCGCGTCGTCTCGGTGCAGAATGCCTACAATCTCGTGAATCGCACCTACGAGACGGGCCTCGCCGAATTCCACCAGCGCGAGGATGTGGGCCTGCTCGCCTATTCGCCGCTGGCGCAGGGCTTCCTCACCGGCAAATATCTCGACGGCGCCCTGCCCCCCGGCGCCCGCAAGACGCTGTTCAACCGCGCCCAGCGCTACGAGAAGCCGGGCACGGAAGAGGCGGTGCGCGCCTATGTGGCGCTGGCGCGGGAGGTGGGGGTGAGCCCGGCGCAGCTCGCCATCGCCTTCGTCACCAGCCGGCCGTTCGTGACCTCCAACATCATCGGCGCCACCACCCTTGCGCAGCTGGAAGAGGATCTCGGCTCCCTCGACGTGACCCTGACGCCGGAGATCGAGGACCGTATCGACGCCCTGCACCAGCTGCACGGAAACCCCGCGCCCTGAACGGCCCGCACGGCCGTCCGCAGGTGGGCGGCGGTGCGTCCGGGGCGTTCAGGCAGAAGCCGCGCAGCGCCCGGCCCATCGGCCTGACCAGGTTCAGAGATAGAGCTTCCATCTTCCAGGATGGGAAGCAATATGATCGTCTGCGGGTTACACCGGTCCCAGTTTCAAGAGGCTGTCAGCGCTGGGAAGCCGATCTGCGATAAAGCGCGAGGCGATGCCGTGCCTGTTGTCGTTCCGATCCGTCGGCTGCTCTGCGAAAGATGCGGCGCTGAATTCACGTGCGGATCGGCGTCCTCCGTTTCCGATTCATGGTGCTGGTGCCAGGATCTGCCAAAACTGGAGGTTAGGCAGGCCGAAGGAGATTGCCTTTGCCCTGAGTGTCTGCAACGCGAGATCAGGCATCAGCAGCCCGGACGAAACCCCTGCAAATCCTGACTACCCTTTCGAACGCTCACCTGCTGCAGAGCACGGACCCTTAGGTCGGCTCCGACGCCCGGCTGGCGGATTTGAACAATGCGGTTGATCCGAGACCATTCGTTGGACCGCCGGAAGTTAGAGTTTCCGGCACGGCTCACGGCGGTGGGCTGGGTGCGCCGCCGGAGTTCTGCAATGTGATCGGCGGCTTATGGCCGATGGCCCCATGCGGCCGATCCTCGTTGTAGTATCTGAGCCAAGCCTCCATCTTTTCAGCCGCGTCGGCAAGCGTCAGGAACCAGTGGGTGTTCAGGCATTCACTTCGGAAGCGCCCGTTGAAGGCCTCGATGAAGGCGTTGTCGGTGGGCTTTCCCGGCCGGGAGAAGTCCAGCGTGACGCCCCTCGCATAGGCCCATAGGTCGAGATCCCGGGAGACGAACTCCGAGCCCTGGTCGACCCGGATCGTCCGTGGATAGCCCACCCGCCCGCAGACCTTCTCCAGCGTCGTGACCACGTCCTCGGCACGATAGCTGATCCGTGCTGCGAGGCCGGCCTGGTCGGGTCGATGAGGCTTGTAGTGATAGGTCGAGGTGTCCACCTCAAGGACCGCGCAGGCCCGCCGGATCGACACCTGCCACTCGCTGCGCACCGCATCGACGAGCTCGCGCTTGCGACCAGGCCTTACATTTTTCGGCGGATAACGTCCTGCAGCATCTCCCGGTCCAGGGACAGATCCGCCACCAGCTTCCGCAGCTTGGCGTTCTCATCCTCAAGCTGCTTCAGCCGCCGCATCTCCAGCGGCGCCATCCCCTCGTACTTCTTCTTCCAGTTGAAATAGGTCGCCTGGCTGATGCCGGCCCGGCGGCAGATATCCGCCACCGGCATCCCATCAGCGCCCTGCTTGAGAATGAACGCCTTCTGGGCCTCCGAAAACTTCGATGCCTTCATCGTCTTCCGCTCCTCCCGGCCAAGGGATGACAGTGCGGAAAACTCTAACTCCGAACGATCCAGTTCTCGGGGATCAGATCAAGTTGAAGCGCTCCCAAAATACAGGCCGCTCGAACGCCGGCCCGTTCTATTGTTGATGCTCCCGACAGGCCTTGAGCTGCTCGATCATCCAGCGGCCGGCTGGTCCGGGCGGATCGGCGGCGCGATACACGGCCTGCATGGGCAACGTGAGCCCGCCCTCCGGCACGTCCTCAATCTTTAACTCGACCAGTCGGCCAGCCTGCAGATCCGCCTCGATGGTATGCCTCGGCATTCCACCCCACCCCAGTCCGTTCAAGAGAAAGGCGTGCTTGGCAAAAAGATCGGCCAAGCGCCAGGTCGACGTGGACATGACGCCGAATTCACGCCCTGCGGTGAGTTTGGATCGATCCGTCAGGACCAGCTGGACGTGGCGGCCGAGTTCTTCTTTCGGGATGACGCCTTGCCAGGCGGCCAGCGGGTGGCTGGCAGCGGCGACCATCATGAAGCGGACGGTGGTCAAGTATTCGGCCACGAGGCCTGGGGGGAGCTCCGGCAGGAAGCCGACGATGCTGAAGCTTGCCCGGCCGTCGAGCACCGGCTCGACGGCCGCGCCCAGCACCTCGACATAGAGCCGCAAGGGCGTCCCCGAAAAGTGCTGCCGGAAATCCCGGGCCGCACGCGCTAGCGCATCAATGGGAAACATCACCTCGATCACGACCGTCAGCTCGGGCTCGATCCCCGAGGTCAAGCCTTTGGCGCGCGCCTTCATGCCGTCTACGCAGGACAACACCTGGCGCGCATCGGCGAGAAGAACGTTTCCCTCACTCGTCAGCTGGGGATAGCGACCGCTGCGGTCAAACAAGGTCACCCCCAAGTGCATCTCCAGGGTGCCGATCGCTTCACTGATGGCCGACTGGGTCCGCATCAGACGCCGGCCGGCGGCCGAAAAGCTGCCCTCGTCCACCGCCGCCAGAAACGCGCGCAATTGATCCAGGGAAAGTCCGTCCAGCATGGCGGCTCCTATCCATCGGGACTTCCGATGGATAGCACAAAAATATAGCGGCTACTCCGGCATTGCCGCTCATGCCATTACGAACGCGTGTTCAAAGCCCTCAAAAATCTCTTCACCCGCAACGACACGACGCCTCGTTCCGGCGGTTCGGAGGTCCTTCCCATGACGACGATCCTTCACATCGATTCCAGTATCCTCGGCGGATATTCCGTCAGCCGCGCGCTCACCGCGGACATCGTGGCAAAGGAGCTGGCGCTTCACCCTGGCGCGCAGGTTATTCGCCGTGACCTCGTCGTGGATGCCGCGCTCCATCTTTCGGACGCGCATATGGCGGTCTTCCAGGGCGGTGCGGTGACCAGCCCCGCTTTGGGCGAGGACCTTGCAGTCGGCGGGGCTTATGCGGACGACCTTTTCGCCGCCGATATCATTGTGATCGGCGCACCGATGTACAATTTCTCCGTTCCGTCCCAGCTCAAGGCCTGGATCGACCGCGTCTGCGTCGCCGGTCGCACCTTCCGTTACACCGCGAATGGACCCGAAAGCCTGCTGCCGCAGGGCAAGAAGGTCATCATTGCCTCGACTCGTGGCGGCATCTACACCGGCGACAGCCCGGCGGCCGGGCTCGAACACCATGAGAGCTATCTAAGGGGCGTGCTCGGCTTCATCGGCCTGACCGACGTTACGGTCATCCGCGCCGAGGGCCTCAATCTCGGCGACGAGCCGAAAGCCGACGCGATTGCCCAGGCCAAAGCTCAGATCGCCGCGCTCGCCGCTTGATCCGCCAACAGCCGGCCGTCCGCTCTCTGTGCGGGCTGGTCACCAGCAAGGCGAGTGGACGCCGCTCGCCTGCAAATCCAACGTCATTGAGATTCGAAAACGTACGCAAAGGATGTAACGCCATGTCGACTGCCGCCTCCGCAAAGATCAACATCCTGATTTGGGTTCTGCGCGTCCTGATGGCGGGACTGTTCTTGTTCGCCGCCTTCGGCAAGCTATCTGGGCAACCGATGATGGTGCAGGAATTCGACGCCATCGGGCTCGGTCAGTGGTTCCGATATTTCACCGGCGCAATCGAAGTTGTGGGCGCTGTGGCGCTCCTCGTCCCGGCCGTCTCAGGCTTCGCTGCAGTGCTGTTGCTCGTGGTCGACATCGGCGCATTTGTTGCGCAGGTCGCCATCCTTCACGTGGACTGGATCCATACGATCGTCATCGGCGCGATCCTTGCCGCCCTCATCTATCTGCAGCGCGCGAATATCAAGGCTCGGCTGGGCCTCTGAGAGCCCGTTTGGAAAATGGTGAGCCGGGGATTCCTGTTGGTCCGCGTTTATGCTTCAAGCTCTTGATGTGGACAGCAGAGCAGCGGGACCGGATGGCCAGGATCGCCCGGAAGACGAAACGCTATCCGTCGGATCTGACGGATGAGGAATGGGAGCGGATGGCGCCGTTGATGCCGGCTCCCGGACGCCGGGGGCGGCCCCGCGAGGTGGAGTTCCGGGAAGTCATCAATGCGGTGCGCTATCTGGTGCGTTCAGGGGGTGGCTGGCGGATGCTGCCGATCCATTTCGGACACTGGCGCACCGTCTACGGCTGGTTCCGGGAACTGGCACGGCGCTTCCTGTTCCAGACCATCCACGATGTTGAACTGATGCTCGACCGCGAGCGGGCCGGGCGCGAGGCGAGCCCGACGGGGGCGGTGATCGACAGCCAGACCATCAAGGCGCCGCAAGCCGAAGCACGGGGTTACGACGCCGGCAAGAAGATCGTCGGGCGCAAGCGGCACATCGCGGTCGACACCGACGGGCGGCTCCTGATGGTCCATCTGACGACCGCCGACATCTCGGACAGCGCCGGCGCACAGATGATCCTCGATGCGATCCGCAAGCGCTGGCCGTGGGTGAAGCACCTCTTCGCCGACGCCGCCTACGACCGGCTCAAGCTCATGGACAAGGCCGCCTATCTCGACTTCGTCGTCGAGATCATCCGCCGCCGCGACGGAGCCAAGGGCTTCGAAGTCCTGCCGCGCCGCTGGGTCGTCGAGCGAACTTTCGGCTGGATGACACGATGGCGCCACCTCGTGCGCGATTATAAGCGGCGCATCGACGTCTCAACCGCGATGATCCTCGTGGCAATGGGCGGAAATCTCGCACGCAGAAATGCACATCCCTGAATTTCCAAACGGCACTAAGCGGACCAGCGCCGTTCTCCACGGACGATCAAAGCCATTTATCCCCAATCCACCCTAGCCGGATTGGGCAGGATAAGCCGCTTCGGGGTAGCCGCTGGGGGTAACCCTATTCGGTGATGGTTACCGCACTGGAATGTGCGGAGATATCTCATGATGATAAGACTTACTGCGGATGCCATGAGCGACATCTTCCCTCACGCGCCTCAATCGGTCATTGATTACTTCTCTAGCAAACAGGATATCGCGCTCACGCCGCGCGGCATCAATCACACCCGCAAGTGACTCGCCTATTTCTTCTCCAACATCGAGCACGAATGCGACGGCTTCACTCTGCGGAACCTGACCGAGAACATCAATTACACGGCGGAGCGGATGGCGGCGGTCTGGCCCAACCGCTTCGCGAACGCGAACGCCGTGCGGGAAAAGTACGGCTCCGCTCCTGGCTGGCAGCGCCTCGCCTTCGATGACATTTACGGCAACCGGATGGGCAATCGCCCCGGCACGCGCGACGGCTCGCTCTATATCGGCCGTGGCGGACCGCAGGTTACGGGGCGTGATGGCTACGTAGAGGTGGGCAAGCGCGCCGGCCTCCCGCTCAAAAAGAAGCCGGAGATGGCCTGTCGGTACGACGCGCAGGCGGCGATCTGCGCGGCGTTCTGGAGCTGGAAAAACCTCAACGTCAAGGCCGACACTGGCGACTACATCGGCGCGGTCAAGCTGTGGAACGGCGGAACGAATGGGATCGCTGATCGCAAGGCGCGCATGGCGGGCAATGATCCCATCATCGAGCGCCTGAAGTCCTCCGACGATATCGCCGGCATCGTCAACGGGCTCGACGGCGCACCGCCCACGCCCACCCCGCCGAAAGAGGTGGTGGACGAAGCCACGAAGAAGGAGCGGGCAGCTCGCAATGGCGGAGCCGGCGGCCTCGTGATCGGAGGCGGAACCGAAGGCGCGAAGCAAACCGGCACCATCGCGCCGGAGGCCGCTCCTCCCGCTTGGGTTCCCTACGCCGTGGCCGGTGTCGGTCTCGCCATCGTCATCGCCGCGACGGTGCTCATTTCTCGCAAGCGGGCGGCGGTTCTGAAGAATTGGCGCTAGGTTCAGGACCTATTAATCTGCCTTGAGATGTGATTCACAGTCTCCCTTGAGGAGACTGGCATGGGTGATTTGTTCCTGCTGAGCGAGCGGCAGATGGCTCGGATCTCGCCCTTCTTTCCGTTGGCCCATGGCGTGCCGCGCGTCGATGACCGCCGGGTGGTGAGCGGCATCGTCTATGTGATCCGCAACGGCCTGCAATGGAAGGATGCGCCGAAGGACTACGGCCCGCACAAGACGCTGTACAACCGCTTCATCCGCTGGAGCCGGCTCGGGGTCTTCGACCGTATCTTCGCCAACCTCGCCGGCGAAGGGCCGAGACCCGAGCGCATCATGATCGATGCCACCCATCTGAAGGCCCACCGCACGGCGGCAAGCCTGCTTAAAAAGGGGATGTTCCCCGTCGTATCGGGCGCACCAAAGGCGGCCTGAACTCCAAGCTCCACACCGTCTGCGACGGCGAGGGCCGTCCGATCATCATGGTGCTGTCCGAGGGCCAGATGAGCGACCACAAGGGTGCCCGCCTCGTCATCGATGCCTTGCCGCCGGCGAGATGCCTGATCGCCGACCGGGGCTACGACAGTGCCTGGTTCCGCGAGGCACTGGCCGACAAGGGCATCGATCCCTGCATTCCTTCATCACGGAGCCGCAAGCGGCCTTATCCCTATGACAAAACCCTCTACCGGCAGCGCCACAAGGTCGAGAACCTCTTCGCCAAGCTCAAGGACTGGCGCCGCATCGCCACACGCTACGACCGATGCGCTCACACCTTCTTCTCTGCCATCTGCATCGCAGCTGCCGTCATCTTCTGGCTCTGATCAATGAGTCCTGAGCCTAGTCAGCGCTTCCAGCCACGGCCATGCGGCGTATTTGTCGCCAGCTTTGTCAAGGTGGGTGTACCGCTTGAGCGACTGCCAGGAGCGGTGCCCGGAAACTGCGGCGACGCTGGCGATAGTTCCGCCCATCTCGAACAGGCGGCTAACCCCCTCATGCCGCAAGTCGTGGAAGTGCAGATCATCAATCTCAAGGAAGGCGCAAGCGCGCGTGAAGGCCGCGCTTATCGCGTCGGTTGAATACGGGAAGATGCGCGCGCCGGTCTTCGGCATGGCTTGGATAAGTCGCAGCGCTGGCGGCGGCAGATCGCACCGAACGTCGTTTCCTTTCTTCTCCCCTGGGTTCTTCATGTCGCGGACCATGATGCGGCTGCGCTTCTCGTCCAAATCGGCCCATTCGATTCGCGTGATCTCATCCTGCCGGCGCGTGGAGAAAATCGCGAAAGCGACGATCATCTGCATGGGGAGCGATGACGGGCGCCTGCGTCTGATCTCCCCAAAGTGGAGCATGAGCTTGTTCAGCTCCTCAAGGGCAGGGCGTCGCTCTCTTGCCTCCGACTTACTCGTGAGCCCCAGCCTCTTCGCTACCTTGTGAGCGTCGTCCATAGCCGTTGCGTCTAGGTGGCCCAAGGGTGTTTGATGGGGCGGAAACTCGGGCAAGCTCGCCCGGCTCCTTAAGCTCCGCTTCCCGCTTCCTGATCCATGACGCAGCGGCGGGCCGCCTGTCGAATGTCTTGGTCTCGCGATACACAGCGCCGGCTCTGGCGAGTATGATTTTCGCCATGAATGCGGTGCTTCCGTCCTTGCGCTTGCGCTCGACAATCGTACCCATCTATCACATGCCCAGCCTATCCATCACATTGTGATAGACAGCAGGCGAGAACGAGCGGGGATATTGACGGTTTTACAACGAAACGCATCATGTTGCTCAACATTCGCAATATGATTTTTAAGGACAAACGTCGTATCAATGACTTCCAAGACGCTCGAATTTTCCGTGGCGCCCATGATGGATTGGACGGACCGGCATTGCCGGGCCTTCCACCGCACCTTCTCGCGCCATGCGCTGCTCTATACGGAGATGGTGACGGCACCGGCCGTGATCCATGGCGACCGGGCGCGGCTGCTCGGGTTTTCAGAGGTCGAGCATCCGGTTGCGGTTCAGTTGGGCGGCAGTGATCCGGCGCTTTTGGCGCAGGCGGCGCGTATCTGCGCCGATTTCGGCTATGACGAGATCAACCTCAACGTGGGCTGCCCCTCCGACCGGGTGCAGGGCGGCAATTTCGGCGCCTGCCTCATGCGGGAGCCGCAGGTGGTGGCCGACTGCGTCGCCGCCATGAAGGGCGCCGTCGCCCTCCCCGTCACCGTGAAATGCCGCATCGGCGTGGACGACCAGGACCCCGAGGAAGCCCTCGACACCCTGGCCGACGCTGTGCTGGCGGCCGGTTGCGACGGGCTCATCGTCCACGCCCGCAAGGCGTGGCTGAACGGCCTTTCCCCGCGTGAGAACCGGGACATCCCGCCCCTCGACTATGACCGCGTGCGCCGCCTGAAGGCCCGCCTGCCGCACGTTCCGGTGGCGCTCAACGGCGGCCTCGAAAACCTCGCGCAGGGGCTCGCCGAGGCGGACGGGCTCGACGGCATCATGTTCGGCCGCGCCGCCTATCATACGCCGGAGCTGCTGGCGGAGGTGGACCCCACCCTCCACGGCGTCCCGGCCCCGCACGAGGACACGTTCGCGGCCATCGAGGCGTTCGAGCCCTATATCGCCCGCCACCTCGAAGCCGGCGGCCGGCTGTCCGACATCACCCGCCACATGCTCGGCCTGTTCGGCGGCAAGAAGGGCGCGCGCATCTTCCGCCGCCGCCTCTCCACCGAGGCCATCATCCCCGGCGCCGGGCTCGATGTGCTGCGCGGCGCTGTGGACGAGGTGCGCCGCCGCGACCTGCAGGCTGCCTGACGAGGCGGCAATTCCTGCGGAGTTGCGTGAATAGCGCAGCTCTCGCCGGCGTCATGCGGCCGGCACAGTGGACATATGCCGAATTCCGGGCCACTCCTCGTCCCCTGTCCGCCCGCAAGCCTTCGGTTCCGCTCATGTTTTCGAACGTTCCCGTGCAGGAGCTCGTCCTGCTCGTCGCCGCCATGCTGGCCGGTGGCCTGCTCACGGGCCTGCTCGCCGGCCTCTTCGGCATTGGTGGCGGCGGCGTCATCGTGCCGGTGCTGTACGAGGTCTTCGGCTTCCTCGGGGTGGACGACAGCGTGCGGATGCAATTGTGCGTCGGCACCTCCCTCGCCATCATCATCCCCACCGCCATGGCCTCCCACCGCACCCACATCGCCAAGGGCGCATCGCTGCCCGGCGTGCTGGCGAAATGGCGCATCCCGGCCATCATCGGCATCATAGCGGGCAGCGCCATCGCGGCGGTGGCGGCGGGCTGGGTGCTGCAGGCGGTGTTCGTGGCTGTGGTGTCGCTGCTCGGCCTGAAGAGCCTCATCGGCCGCAACGACATCCGTATCTCCGACCACCTGCCTTCTTCCGCGGTGATGCGCTTCTACGGATTTTTCATCGGCCTCGCGTCATCGCTGGTGGGCATCTCGGGTGGGGGCATCTCCACCAACATCCTGCTGCTCTACGGCGTGCCGATCCACGCCGCCGTCGCCACCTCGGCCGGCATCGGCGTCATCATCCCCATTCCGGGAGTGATCGGCTATGCCATCGCCGGCTGGCCGCACCTCTCCGAATTACCGCCCTTGTCCATCGGCTATGTCTCGGTCATCGGGTTCCTGTGCATCGCCCCGGTGGCGACGCTGGTGGCGCCTTATGGGGCGCGGCTCGCGCACCGGTTGAGCCGCCGCCATCTGGAGATCGGCTTCGGCCTGTTCCTGCTGCTGATCGGTGCGCGCTTCCTCATCGCCATCATAAAAGGCTGAGGCGGCGCCTCACCAGCGGTGGGTGAAGCCGGCGGTGATGCTCTTGTTCAGCGCCGAGCCGGTATCGGCCACGGAAGTGGTCACCGTGAGGTCTGGCGCGAGCTGCTGCTGGGCGCTCACGGTGGGCAGAAGCTGGGATGAATTGCTCATCGCCTTGGTCGAGACGGCGAAGGTGGTGCCCATATCCGTCAGCTTGAGGCTGAGCGACTTGTCCGTCTCCCACGCCTGCGACCCGGCCTTCACCTGATAGGTATCCGCCAGCGTCGCCGCGAGACTGCTGGTCAGGGGAATGGTGCGCTCGAAGGTGGTGGCGAACTTGCTCGCCGCATCGTTGGGATCGACGGAGACGTTCAACGTGCCCTTCTCCCACACCATCCAGTCCGGCAGGCGGGAGACGGTGACTTTCGCATAGGCAGTGCCGCCGAGGCCGTCCGCGCTCTGGCCGACCGTGGGCGCCACGCTCGATCCGGTGGCGGAGAGGTCGAGGCCGACCACCGCGCCATAGTCCTGCACGGGCGTCGAATAGGTCAGCGAGGTCGAGCCGTCCGCCTTCAGGGCCGTCTTCGCCTCCGTTCCGTCGGCAAGCGCCGGCGCGGCGGCGAAGAGCGGAGAAAGCAGCGCCGGCAGAAGCGCGGAGCGCGTGAGGGGGCGGCGGATCGCCATGGTTCTCGACCTCCCGGGGCAGAGGGTGGGGCACCGGAACGGGGACCGCGCACGCGGCTACCGTTCCTCTCGGCTTGCTTGGTCGAGGATGGATGGGGAGAAGTTAAGGCGGAATTGTTGCACTGCGGCGTCGTCCCCATCATGCGCGCGCCGCATGGCTTTTGCGCCACACGCGCGCCGGGCCGCCTTGCCGCCGGGCCAGCCGCGTCCTAATCCCCCGCGCGGGAGGATGATAATGACACAGCCGGATCTTTCGAGCGCGACGCTCGATCTGCTCACCCGCATCGCCGGAGCGCTGGAGCGCCTGGCCCCGCCTGCGGTGCCCACACCGGATTTCGAGGCGGCCGACGCCTTCGTCTGGCACACCGACCCGATCCGCTTCGAGCCGGTGCCGCGGGTGAACCGGGTGGAGATGGACCTCTTGCAGGGCATCGACCGGGTGCGTGACCAGCTCGTGGAGAACACCGAGCGCTTCGCCCGCGGCCTGCCGGCCAACAATGCGCTGCTCTGGGGCGCGCGCGGCATGGGAAAAAGCTCGCTGGTGAAGGCCTCCCACGCCGCCATCAACCGGTCTCTGGCCGATGATGGCGCGCGCCTGAAGCTGGTGGAGATCCACCGCGAGGACATCGAGACCCTGCCGGCCCTGATGGGCCTGGTGCGCGGCTCCCATCACCGCTTCATCGTCTTCTGCGACGATCTCTCGTTCGATTCCGACGATACGTCCTACAAGTCGCTGAAGGCGGTGCTGGAAGGCGGCATCGAGGGACGGCCGGACAATGTGATCTTCTACGCCACATCCAACCGTCGCCACCTGCTGCCGCGTGACATGATGGACAATGAGCGCTCAACCGCCATCAATCCCGGCGAGGCCGTGGAGGAGAAGGTCTCACTCTCCGATCGCTTCGGCCTGTGGCTCGGCTTCCACAAGTGCAGCCAGGACGAATACCTCGCCATGGTCGCCGCCTATGTGGAGCACCACGGCATTCCGGCGACGGAGGAGGAGTGGCGGCCGAAGGCGCTCGAATGGGCCACCACCCGCGGCGCCCGCTCCGGCCGCACCGCCTACCAGTTCGTGCAGGATCTCGCCGGCCGGCTGGGGGTGGCGCTGAAGGCGGCGTAAGGCGGCGGCCTGCGTCGGACGACCTCTGCCGTGCGCCCTCTCCCCTTGCGGGAGAGGGCCGGGGTGAGGGGTACGGCGCCCTTTGTCCCAATGCTTCCCCGAGCCCGACCACCCCCTCCCCCCCAACCCCTCTCCCGCAAGGGGAGAGGGGAGATCTTGGAGGGAAGGGAGATCTTGGCCTCACCCCTCGGCGATCACCGCCAGGAATTGCTGGCCGTAGCGCATCAGCTTGGCCTCGCCGATGCCGGAGATCATGCCCAGCGCCTTCATGGAGGTGGGCTTAAGTTCAGCGATGGCCATCAAGGTGGTGTCGTGGAAGATGACGTAGGGCGGCACGCCCTGCGCCCGCGCCAGCTCCAGCCTGAGCTTCTTCAATTTCTGGAACAGCGCCTCGTCGGCCGGATCGGCCAGAGCGGCGGAGGGGCCGCGCCCGCCGCCGGTGACGCGGGCGGCGCGGGGGCGGGCCTCGGCCTTCAGCTCCACCCGTTCCTCGCCGCGCAGCACAGGCCGGCATTTCTCGGTGAGGCCGAGGCTGCCGTGGCCCTCCACGTCCACCCAGAGATAGCCCATGGCCACCAGCTGGCGGACTACGGCCCGCCATTCATCGCGCGAGAAATTGTCGCCGATGCCGAAGGTGGAGAGCTTGTCGTGGCCGAACTTGGTCACCTTGTCGTTGGCCTCGCCGCGCAGCACGTCGATGACATGGCCGGCGCCGAACCGCTCCCCGGTGCGATAGACGCAGGAGAGCAGCTTCTGCGCCGCCTCGGTGCCGTCGAAGGTGCGGGGCGGATCGAGGCAGGTATCGCAATTGCCGCACGGCTGCGGCAGGTCTTCCTCGAAATATTTCAGCAGCACCTGCCGCCGGCAGGAGGCGGTCTCGGCGAGCCCCAGCAGCGCATCGAGCTTGCTGCGCTCCACGCGCTTGCGGGCTTCGGGCGCGTCCGAGCCGTCCACGAACTGGATGAGCTTGGCCACATCCTCCACGCCGTACAGCAGCAGCGTCTCGGAGGGCAGGCCGTCGCGGCCGGCGCGGCCGGTTTCCTGATAATAGGCCTCGATGCTCTTGGGCAGGTCGAGATGGACGACGAAGCGCACGTCCGGCTTGTCGATGCCCATGCCGAAGGCGATGGTCGCCACCATCACCACCCCCTCCTCCTTCAGGAAGCGGTCCTGGTGGCGGGCGCGGGTGTCGGCGTCGAGGCCGGCGTGGTAGGGCAGCGCCGTGCGGCCCTCGGTGGAGAGCATCTCGGCGGTCGCCTCCACCTTCGCCCGGCTCATGCAATAGATGATGCCTGCCTCGCCATCATGGGCGTCGAGGAAGGCCTTCAGCTGCACGCGCGGATTGGCCTTCGGCGCGATGCGGTAGCGGATGTTCGGCCGGTCGAAGGAGGACAGGAAGACCTGCCCCTCCTCCAGATTGAGCCGCTCCACGATCTCCCGGCGGGTCGGCCCGTCCGCCGTGGCGGTGAGCGCCATGCGCGGCACGCCGGGATAGCGCTCGTGCAGGATGGTGAGCTGGCGATATTCGGGCCGGAAATCGTGCCCCCATTGGGAAACGCAATGGGCCTCGTCGATGGCGAACAGCGAGATGCGCGCGCCGTCCAGCAGATGGAGGAAGCCGTCCGTCAGCAGCCGCTCGGGCGCCACATAAAGGAGATCGAGGTCGCCCATGGCGAGCGCCCGCTCCACCTGCCGCCCCTCGCCCGGAGCAAGCGACGAATTGAGCATGGCCGCCTTCACGCCGAGCTGCCGCAGGGCCTGCACCTGGTCGTGCATCAGCGCGATGAGCGGCGAGACGACGATGCCCGTGCCCGGCCGCACCAGGGCCGGCACCTGATAGCACAGGGATTTTCCGCCGCCCGTGGGCATGAGCACGAGGGCATCGCCCCCGGCGACCACATGCTCCACGATATCCCGCTGCCGCCCGCGGAACGCCTCGTAGCCGAAGACGTGGCGCAGGACCTCGAGCGGAGCGGAATCATGAAGGGTAGCGGGGGGCGTAGAGGACATGGGGCCTTATAGCCCCCTGCCCTCGCCGGGCAATGCGGGGTGGCGCCGCGCCGGGCAGGAAACGGCAGGATCGCGCCGGACCGGCTAGATCCCGCCATAGGCCTCCATCCGCGCCACGCCGCCCCAGCGATCGAACAGGGGCTTTGCTGTCGCGTTCAATTCGGCCAGCGTCATGGCCGAGCCACGGCCCGATCCCTGGAAGACCAGATAGAGGACCTGCCGGTCCTCGACGCCGCCGGACTTGGGGTCTCCGTTGATCCCGAGCGCGTTGGCGAGCGCGATGGAGCCTTCGCCGATCTTGTCCCCCGGGCCGATGTCCGCAAAGATGGCGTAGCTCATCTTTTTGGTCTTCAGGTTGTAGGCGACGCCCACGTCACCGAGGCGGATCGGCGTATCCTTGGAAAAACTCTTGTAGCGACCACCGGGCAGCACGAAGAAGGGGACTTTCGCTGCATCCACATAGTGCTCCGGCCTCGCCGGATCCGTATCGTCGTAGACGAGGGCGGTCTTGGAGACGAAATAGCCTTGGGCCGGATCGCGTGCATCCTGAACACGCGGCACGCCGTTCGCGTTGGTCACGAGAGCCCACCAGTTGCCCGGCCGCCCGGCATTGGCCAGATAGTCCAGCGCTACGGCATTGTTGCTGTGATAGGCCTTCGGCGCACCATCCGCATCGATGGCCATCTTGGCGCGGAACACGATCGACTGGACGTCGGTGGTCTCGAACACGCGCCAGCCGCCGGGACCCACATAGGACAGACTCAGCGGCTCGGGAGAAGCCGTGGCGGCATCGAGCGAGACGCTCGCTCGAAGGAGCGTGTCCCCGCTCGCAAAGCGCTCCCTCATGGTGGCGTCGATCTGGGCCCAGGTCAGGCCGGAGCTTTTCGGGTTGGCGACGGAGCGCATCTGCACATGCGGCGCATCCTTGAAGGACGACCATTTAAGGCCAGCATCGAGGCCCAGTTTCGCCGCCTCATCTGCATAGACGCTGTAGCCGTTGAGGCCGTTCACCTTCTTCACCGTTGACCATTCGGCCTTGCCGTCCACCTCCCAGAAGCAGTCGATGGCTTCACCCCATTGGTGCCAGCTGTTTCCGGGCAACGCCCTCGTCACCTCATCCCCATTGCGCGGCCCTACCGCCTCGATCACCTCAGCCAAGAAAGGCGCGCCTTCGGCCCTCAACTGTGCGACCGCGGCCCTGATCTCGACGATGGAGCGCGACTGGCGCCAATAGATGGCCTGTTGCCATGGTGTTCGGAGCGTTTCCGTCGGCACCATGCGGATGCCGCGCGCCTCGCAATTGGCCAAGAGCTGCGCGACCGGCTCACGAAACGGCTCGACCAGATCATTGATCTTTGTAGACATGATGCCCCCATTTTGTTTATTCACAGCTTTGGCCGAGCGATATAATATACTCTGCACGGACAATGCGAGTTATTGGCATAACAGAGAATTTCGTATCTAAACTCGCCTCAATATATGGTGTCTATTATTTTGCGTCCTAATCGAACGCATCGGCATGTAATAAGTAAATGCGCGAATAAAATCAGTCGTCATCACGCCAGAGCGCTTCTGATTACATATGCGCCCGCTGACCATTGCAGAGGCGCAGCGAAGATGGCCATGAAGCCTTAATCGGCACGCATATCCGCTGCCGCGGCGCATAGCCGAAGTCAAAGTGACAGTCTGGGAGGAGAATGAAGGTCCAGATGCAAACCCGGATCATCGCTGTTGCCAGGCGATGGGGTGTGGATACCTCTTGGCAGCACATCGAAACAATCGATGTCTCAAGGTAGCAGAAGGCGAGCTGCGATCAATGGTTGTGTATAAAATTTATACAATCAAATTTGGGCCGCAGGGCGCCCGTTGGATCCCGTCAGCGGCGTCCCGCCGCCAGCAGCAGGGCCGCACCGCCGACGAGGATGCCGGCGGACACGCGGTCCGCCAACAGCGTGAAGCGGCCCTTCAGCGCCGCGCGCGCCTTGTCCGCCACCACCGCCCACAGCATGTCGCCCACCAGCGCGATGACCGCGAAGATCGCCGCCAGAAGCGCGATCTGCGGCACGGGATCGGCCGTGTTGGTGACGAATTGCGGCAGGAAGGCCGCGTGGAACAGCAGGGTCTTCGGATTGGCGAAGGCCACAGCGAGCCCGCGCCCGAAGGCGGCATGGGCGGAAGGTGTGGGCGCATCCACCGCTTTGCCGGCACTGCGCCACTGCATCACCGCAAGCCAAACGAGGTAGGCGGCACCGGCATAGCGCACGAGATCGAAGTGGCGGGAGAAGGCCTCCACCACATAAGCGAGGCCCCCCGCCACCAGAGCCAATTGGGCGATGAGGCCCACATTGACGCCCATGGCGGTGAGAATGCCCGCCTGCCGCCCGTGCTTGAGGCTGGTGCCGACGATGAGCGCCACGTTCGGCCCCGGCGTCGCCCCCAGGGCGATGCAGGCGAGCACGAACAGGGCGAGGCTTTCGGCCGAGATCATCACTTGCGCTCCTCCGACCGAGGGCCCGCCCGCTCGCGGCTCAGGCCTCCGGCGTGTCGTCTCCGGCGGCTTCCGCGCCGCCTTCGCCCGCCTCACCCTCGGCGCCGGTGTCCTCGCTGATGTGCTCCACCGAGACCACGCGCTCGCCTTCCGCCGTGTCGAAAACGATGACGCCCTGGCTGGCGCGGCCGACGATGCGGATGCCATCCACGGGGCAGCGGATGAGCTGGCCGCCGTCGGTGACGAGCATGATCTGGTCGGCATCCTCCACGGGGAAGGAGGCGACGAGGCGGCCGTTGCGCTCGTTCACCGCCATGGCGACGATGCCCTTACCGCCGCGGCCGGTGACACGATATTCGTAGGACGAGGTGCGCTTGCCGTAGCCGTTCTCGGAGACGGTGAGGATGAACTGCTCCTTCGCGCCCATCTCGGCATAGCGCTCCTGGCTGAGCTGGCCGGAGCCGCTGGCGCCCTCCTCCTGCTCCACCTCGGCGCTCTCGCCCGCCTCGCCACGCAGGGCGCGGCGCATCTTGATGTAGGCGAGCCGCTGCTCGGCATCGGCGTCCACATGGCGGATGATGGCCATGGAGATGACGCTGTCGCCATCCTCCAGTCGGATGCCCCGCACGCCCACGCTGTCGCGCCCCTTGAACAGGCGCACCTCGGTGGCGGGGAAGCGGATGCAGGCGCCGGCCGCCGTGGTGAGGAGCACGTCGTCCTCCTCCGTGCACAGGCCAACATCCGCGATAGCCTCGCCCTCGGCGAGCTTCATGGCGATCTTGCCGTTGCGGTTCACCTGCTGGAAATCGGTGAGCGCATTGCGCCGCACGGTGCCGCCGGTGGTGGCGAACATGATCTGCAGGCGCTGGTTCTCGCCCTCGTCCTCCGGCAGGAGAACGACGGAGGTGATGCGCTCGTCCTGCTCCAGCGGCAGGATGTTGATGAGGGCCTTGCCGCGGGCCTGCGGCGCCGCCAGCGGCAGGCGCCACACCTTCATCTTGTAGACCTGCCCCTTGGAGGAGAAGAACAGCACCGGTGCGTGGGTCGAGGCGACGAACAGGCGGGTGACGAAATCCTCGTCCCGCGTCTGCATGGCCGAGCGGCCCTTGCCGCCTCGCCGCTGCGCCCGATAGGTGGAGAGCGGCACGCGCTTGATGTAGCCGGCATGGGAGACGGTGACGACCATCTCCTCGCGCTGGATCAGATCCTCGTCTTCCAGATCGCCGAAGCCCTCGACGATCTCGGTCTTCCGGGGCGTGCCAAACTCCGCCTTGATGGCGAGCAACTCGTCCCGGATGATCGCCCGCATGCGCGGACGGCTGGCGAGGATTTCGAGATAATCGGCGATCTCGGCGGCGAGCTTATCCAGTTCGTCGGCGATTTCATCGCGGCCGAGGGCGGTGAGCCGCTGGAGCCTGAGGTCGAGGATGGCGCGGGCCTGCACCTCGGAGAGGCGATACGTGCCGTCTTCCTTCAGCTTGTGGCGCGGATCGGCGATGAGGGCGATGAGCGGGGCCATGTCCTTCGCCGGCCAGTCGCGGCCCATCAGGGATTCGCGGGCGCTCGCCGGGTCCGGCGCGGTGCGGATGAGGCGGATCACCTCGTCGATGTTGGCGACGGCGATGGCGAGGCCCACCAACACGTGCGCCCGGTCGCGCGCCTTGCGCAGCAGGAATTTGGTGCGCCGGCTGATGACCTCCTCGCGGAACGCGATGAAGGCAGTCAGCACATCGTGCAGGGTGAGGATGCCCGGCTTGCCGCCGGAGAGCGCCACCATGTTCACGCCGAAGGAGGTCTGCAGCAGCGTCAGCCGGTAGAGGTTGTTCAGCACCACGTCGGCCTGGGCGTCGCGCTTGATCTCGATGACCACGCGCATGCCGTCGCGATCGCTCTCGTCGCGGATCTCGGAGATGCCCTCCACCCGCTTGTCGCGCACCAGCTCCGCGATCTTCTCGATCATCGTCGCCTTGTTCACCTGATAGGGAATCTCGGTGACGATGAGGGCCTCGCGGTCCTTGCGGATGTGCTCGATGGCGACCTTCGCGCGCATCAGGATGGAGCCGCGGCCGGTGAGATAGGCCTGGCGGATGCCGGTGCGTCCGAGGATCAGCGCGCCGGTGGGAAAGTCCGGGCCGGGCAGCAGGTCGAGCAGCGCCTCGGGCTCCAGCAGCGGGTCGTCCAGCAGCGCGACGGTGACGTCGATGATCTCGCCGAGGTTGTGCGGCGGGATGTTGGTGGCCATGCCGACCGCGATGCCGCCGGCGCCATTGACCAGGAGGTTCGGGAACTTGGCTGGGAGGACGGTCGGCTCCCGCTCGGAATTGTCGTAATTCTCCTGGAAATCGACGGTTTCCTTGTCGAGGTCGTCGAGAAGGGTGTTGGTCACCTTCTCGAGGCGCACCTCGGTGTATCGCATGGCCGCTGGGGCATCGCCGTCCACCGAGCCGAAATTACCCTGGCCGTCCACCAGCGGGAGCCGCATGGCGAAGGTCTGGGCCATGCGCACCAGCGCGTCATAAACCGACTGGTCGCCGTGGGGATGGTATTTACCGATCACGTCGCCGACCACGCGGGCCGACTTGCGGTACTGCTTGTTCCACTCGTACCCGTTCTCATGCATGGAGAACAGGATGCGCCGATGCACGGGCTTGAGGCCGTCGCGCACGTCGGGCAGGGCCCGGGCGACGATGACGCTCATGGCATAATCGAGATAGGAGCGGGACAGCTCCTCCGTGATGGAAACGGGCCGGATGTCGGACGGCGGCTCGCCACCAGTCTTCGGCGTTTCGGAATCGGCCAAAAGTCAGCACTCGCATGGATTGGTGAGGTGCTTCCTTCTAGCCGATTCACCCCTGCGACGCCAGCAAAACCCCGTTGGCGGACGTAAATTTACACTATATAAATCAATGGGTTATGCGGACCATCTCGCAGGTCGCCGGACAATTTGTCGGTTTTGCGTCAGATGGGCCCGCGAACGCCGCCTGAAGCGGCCGGAAACGGGGCCTGCGACGGCACGACAAAAGCCCGCCCGCGCCATGCGCAGGCGGCGACTTTCCGTGAGCCGATCAGCAACAAAGCTAGGGCGGCCAGCACCAAGACCGGCCGCGCCGCCCCGTCCTCAAATCCGAAGGCGCGCCTCAGAACGGGATTTCGTCGTCGAGATCGGCCGCGGGGCGTCCACCACCCGAACCGCCGCCCAATCCGCCGCCAGCCGGTGCCGGACGGCGCCCGCCGCTGGAACCGCCGCCGCTGTAGCCGCCGAAGCTGCCGCCTCCGCCGCCCATGGGGCTGGCCGAGCCGAAGTCGGAGCCACCGCCATATTCGTCCGCGCCGGAGCCGGCGCCGCCGCCCTCACGGCCGTCGAGCAGGGTCAGCTCGCCGCGATAGGGGCGCAGCACCACCTCGGTGGTGTAGGTCTCGCGGCCGTCCTTCTCATATTTGCGGGTCTCGAGCTGGCCCTCGATGTAGACCTTGGAGCCCTTCTTCAGGAAACGCTCGGCGACGCCCACGAGATTCTCGTTGAAGATCACCACCCGGTGCCACTCGGTGCGCTCGCGGCGCTCGCCCGAGGCCTTGTCGCGCCAGTTCTCGGACGTGGCGATGGACAGGTTGCAGACGCGGCCGCCGTTCTGGAACGACTTGACCTCCGGGTCGCGGCCCAGATTGCCGACCAGGATCACCTTGTTGACGCTGCCGGCCATCCCGCTCTCCCTCGTGCCGTGTTCCGCCGTTCCGCAGGCCGCCATTGCGACGCGCCGCGAATCCCGCACCCTACCGTCCCCGCCGGGCCATGCGACCCCCGACGCGGCTTTATCCCCATGATGAACCGCCGCTGGCCGCCATGCGTAACAGCTCATGGCTTAAATGTTCACGTTGTGTTCCTAACCGACTTCCCCCAGACTGGCAAGAGCATCGGCGCGCTCTATCCGAGTCGCCCCGCTCTTTTTGGGTGGCGCCCTTTGGAGTTCGCATTATGTTCTCTTCCGCATCGCACAAGGTTCACTACATTTCCGAGAGTTCATGAGCACGTTCCCCGGCGCGCTGCGCGGCTTTCCGGCCGCTGGCGTGCTCGCCGCTGCAAGGGCGGCACGATCGTTTCTCAGGCCCCGACCCCTTTTTGCGCCGCAGGCGCCAGCGGATGTCCATGTCTGATCGCGCAGCCTCCCCGCGTCCCATCCCGCGCCGCGATGCCCGCACCCTCTCGGTGCGCGGCGCGCGCGAGCACAATCTCAAGAACGTGGACCTCGAAATTCCCCGCGACAGCCTGGTGGTGTTCACCGGCCTGTCCGGCTCGGGCAAAAGCTCTCTGGCCTTCGACACCATCTATGCGGAAGGCCAGCGGCGCTATGTGGAAAGCCTCTCCGCCTATGCCCGCCAGTTCCTGGAGATGATGCAGAAGCCGGACGTGGACCAGATCGACGGTCTCTCGCCGGCCATTTCCATCGAGCAGAAGACCACCTCGAAGAATCCGCGCTCCACGGTCGGCACCGTCACCGAGATCTACGACTACATGCGCCTTCTGTGGGCGCGCACCGGCGTGCCCTACTCCCCGGCCACGGGTCTGCCCATCGAGAGCCAGACCGTCTCCCAGATGGTGGACCGCACCCTCGCGTTGCCGGAGGGCTCGCGGCTCTATCTCCTCGCGCCGGTGGTGCGCGGCCGCAAGGGCGAGTACCGCAAGGAACTGGCCGAGTGGATGAAGAAGGGCTTCCAGCGGGTCAAGATCGACGGCACCTTCCACGAGATCGCCGAAGCGCCGGCCCTCGACAAGAAGTTCAAGCACGACATCGACGTGGTGGTGGACCGCATCGTGGTGCGCGCGGACCTTGCCCAGCGGCTCGCCGACAGCTTCGAGACCGCGCTGGGCCTTGCGGACGGAATCGCTGTGGCGGAGTTCGCCGACGAGAAGGATGAGGCGGGCGATCCGCGGCGCATCATCTTCTCCGAGAAGTTCGCCTGCCCGGTGTCCGGCTTCACGATTTCCGAGATCGAGCCGCGGCTGTTCTCCTTCAACAACCCCTTCGGCGCCTGCCCTGCCTGCGATGGCCTCGGCGTGGAGCAGACCATCGACCCGGATCTGGTGGTGCCGGACAAGGCGCGCTCGCTGAAGCAGGGCGCCATCGCGCCCTGGGCCAAGTCCACCTCGCCCTATTACGGGCAGACGCTGGACGCGCTGGCGAAACACTACCAGTTCAAGCTGAACGTCCCCTTCGCCGACCTGCCGGAGAAGGCGCGGGAGGTGCTGCTGTTCGGCTCAGGCAGCGAGAAGATCACCTTCCAGTATGACGACGGCATGCGTGCCTACGAGACCTCGAAGACCTTCGAGGGCGTGGTGCGCAACCTCGACCGGCGCTGGAAGGAGACCGACAGCGACTGGGCGCGGGAGGAGATTTCCAAATACTTCTCCACCGTCCCCTGCAAGGTCTGCAACGGCTACCGGCTGAAGCCCGAGGCGCTGGCGGTGAAGATCGCCGGGCGGCACATCGGCGAGATTGGCGAGCTCTCGGTGCGTGCCGCGGCCGGATGGTTCGAGAGCCTGCCGGCCCAACTCACCGACAAGCAGAACGAGATTGCCGGGCGCATCCTGAAGGAGATCCGCGAGCGGCTGCGCTTCCTGCTGGACGTGGGGCTGGAATACCTCACGCTGGCGCGCTCCTCGGGCACGCTTTCCGGCGGCGAGAGCCAGCGCATCCGCCTCGCCTCGCAGATCGGCTCCGGCCTCACCGGCGTGCTGTACGTGCTGGATGAGCCCTCCATCGGCCTGCACCAGCGTGACAACGAGCGGCTGCTCGGCACGCTGAAGCACCTGCGCGACCTTGGCAACACGGTGATCGTGGTGGAGCATGACGAGGACGCCATCCTCGCCGCCGACCATGTGGTGGACGTGGGGCCGGGCGCCGGCATCCACGGCGGCGAGATCGTGGCGCAGGGCACGCCCGCGGAAATCCTAGCCAATCCCGCCTCCCTCACCGGCCGCTATCTCACCGGCGAATTGAGCGTCGGCGTGCCGGCGCGGCGCAAGCCGAACCCCAAACGCATACTCAAGCTCTCGGGCGCGCGCGGCAACAACCTGAAGAACGTGACGGCGGAAATCCCGCTCGGCCTGTTCACCTGCATCACCGGCGTGTCGGGCGGCGGCAAGTCCACGCTGCTCATCGACACGCTCTACAAGGCGGTCGCGCGCCGGCTGAACGGCGCCTCCGAGGCCCCTGCCCCGTTCGACAAGCTGGAGGGGCTGGAACACCTCGACAAGGTGATCGACATCGACCAGTCGCCCATCGGCCGCACCCCGCGGTCCAATCCGGCGACCTATACCGGCGCCTTCACGCCCATCCGCGAGTGGTTCGCCGGCCTGCCGGAGGCCAAGGCGCGGGGCTATGGCGCCGGGCGCTTCTCCTTCAACGTGAAGGGCGGGCGGTGCGAGGCCTGCCAAGGCGACGGCGTCATCAAGATCGAGATGCACTTCCTGCCGGACGTGTACGTCACCTGCGATGTCTGCAAGGGCAAGCGCTACAATCGCGAGACGCTGGAAGTCACCTTCAAGAACAAGTCCATCGCCGACGTGCTCGACATGACGGTGGAAGAGGGGGCGCAATTCTTCAAGGCCGTCCCCTCCGTGCGCGAGAAGCTGGAGACGCTGCACCGCGTCGGCCTCGACTACGTGAAGGTCGGCCAGCAGGCGACCACGCTCTCGGGCGGCGAGGCGCAGCGGGTGAAGCTCTCCAAGGAGCTGTCGCGCCGCGCCACCGGGCGCACCCTCTATATCCTGGACGAGCCCACCACCGGCCTGCACTTCCACGACGTGAAGAAGCTGCTGGAGGTGCTGCACGAACTGGTGGAGCAAGGGAATTCGGTGGTGGTGATCGAGCACAATCTCGAAGTCATCAAGACCGCCGACTGGATTCTCGACCTCGGCCCGGAAGGTGGTGACGGCGGCGGCGAGATCGTGGTTGCGGGCACGCCCGAGACGGTGGCGCGGGACAAGCGCTCCCACACCGGCCACTTCCTGGCAGAGGTGCTCGCCCGCCGTCCGTTCGCGGACAGCCGGAAGGCACTTGCCGACAAGCACGCTGATAAGGACGCTGACAAGGAGGCCAAGCCGGCCGGGGCCGCGCGCGGGAAAGCCGCACGCCGTCCGACAGCCGGGGAAAAGGCCGAGGACGGAGCGCCGGCCTCCGTGGCGGACGCCCCTGCCGTCGTGATGGAAGAAGCCGCCTCGGCGGAAGCGTCCGATGCGCCGCGTGTCGCGCGCGGACGCCGGCGTCGGCAGGCCGCCGAGTAGGAAAGGCTCCCGCGCCTTTCGCCCGCCGGCTCAGGCCGAGCGGGCGGCGCCTGGGCGCATGCGGCGGCGGAGCAGGCGACCGATGCCGTAGGTCCACATCAGCTGTGCTCGAGCGCGCACGCTCAGATGTCGGGCGGTCTCCTGCGGCACGAACCACGCGTTGTTGCCGGTGCGCCGGACGAGATGATAATAGCCCTGGCGCATCACGGCGCAGGTCTCGCCGAACCGCTCGCGGTCATCAACCACCACGAGCTTCGGCTGGAAGCGGCTGAGCGTCACGCCCTTCAGGACGTCGGGCTCTGCCCCCTCCACATCCACCGAGAGGAAATCGATGGTGGAGACGCCGGCGCCCTCAAGAACGGAGTCGAGGGTCGCGGCCGGCACCTCGATCACCATGTCCTCCGGCCGCACCTTGCGCGGATTGAAGACGATGGTGCTGCTGCCCCGGCGTTCCAGCAGGGCCACGCGACCGGTCCCCGCCGCCTCGGGTGCGACACAGGCGCACTGAACCACCTGAGCCTGACGCGCGCGTCGCAGGTTTTCGGCGAATTCCGGTACCGGCTCAACCAGCAGGCCCGTCCAGCCGGTGAGTTCCAGATGCAGCGTCTGGCTCTGAAAGACCGGGTCGTACGCCCCCACCTCCACAAAGACCCCGGTCGGCCCGAGGAAGCGGGACGTCAGTCCGCGTTCTTCCTGGGCGGTATAGATCGCCTGCCCGGTAAGACCGGTGGCGTTCGCCATGTTCATTGCATGCCCCCATGCGACCTACGCACACGCAGCGCACCATCGCTGACGGCGCGCTGAGAAGGCCCCCGCCCGCTCAAGTTGGATATAGCATCAGGACGGCAGATGAGTACCGCCCATAACGAGTGCTCGCCCAAGGACCTGCAATGCAGCATTGCAACACGCTCCTTCCGGTTAACGAGCAGTGGCTCGCTCCATGCACGGGTTGCATTGCTGCAATGCATCGACGCTTCTATGGCGATGCAGCATGAGGGCATATGTTGCTGTCAGCAAGTGGAGTCGCCGCAAGGTGGACCCGCAAGAGGAGAAGTAACATGTTGCTCTGGGGTATCCTGGCTCGCCAGTTCCGCCGCTGGCAGGTCTACAACCGCACGGTTGCCGAGCTGTCCAGCCTCGACGATCGTTCTCTCGCCGACATCAACGTGTCGCGCAGCGAAATCCGGGCCGTTGCCCGCCACGCTTCGGCTGCCGCCTGATTTCAGGCGTGTCGCCATGGCTGAGCCGGCCTTCGGGCCGGCACCGGAGAATGGTCCCTCAGGGGACCATTTTCGTTTTTGGGCCCGCTCCACGGGCGCGACAGGCGCTGAGGGTTGAAGTCCCGGCGGCGCGTGTGGCACACCGCTTGTCCCGCCGGGTGCCCCCGATTGCCGGCGGCGCACTGGAGCCGCGATGCCTGACACTTTTTGGCCCGACCGTCCGAATGGCGATAATGTCGCACCCGTCCATGTGGTCGGCGGAGGGCTCGCGGGCTCGGAGGCGAGCTGGCAGCTGGCCACGCGGGGCATTCCCGTGGTGCTTCACGAGATGCGGCCCGTGCGCGGCACCGAGGCCCACCTCACCGAAGGCCTCGCGGAGCTCGTCTGCTCCAATTCCTTCCGCTCGGATGATCCGCAAGGCAATGCGGTCGGCGTGCTCCATGCTGAGATGCGCCGCGCCGGCTCGCTGATCCTCAAGGCGGCGGATGCCAATCAGGTGCCGGCCGGCGGCGCGCTGGCGGTGGACCGGGAGGGCTTCTCCCGCGCCGTCACCGCCGCACTGGAGCAGCACCCGCTCATTGAGATCCGTCGCGAGGAGATCACCGGCCTGCCCCCGGCCGAGTGGGACAACGTGATCCTCGCCACCGGCCCCCTCACCTCCCCGGCGCTGGCCGAGGCGATCCTCGGCCTCACCGGCGAAAGCGCCCTCGCCTTCTTCGATGCCATCGCGCCCATCGTCCATTTCGACAGCATCGACATGGGCAAGGCCTGGTTCCAGTCGCGCTACGACAAGGCGGGGCCGGGCGGCACCGGCGCGGACTACATCAACTGCCCCATGGACGAGGCGCAGTACAACGCCTTCGTCGACGCGCTGATCGCCGGCGACAAGGCGCCGCTGCGCGACTTCGAGGCCAAGACCCCCTATTTCGACGGCTGCCTGCCCATCGAGGTGATGGCCGAGCGCGGCCGCGCGACTCTCCGTTTCGGCCCCATGAAGCCGGTGGGCCTCACCAATCCCCACGCGCCGGACGTGAAGGCCTATGCCATCGTCCAGCTGCGGCAGGACAACAAGCTGGGCACGCTTTACAACATGGTGGGCTTCCAGACGAAGCTGCGCCATGGCGAGCAGGCCCGCGTGTTCCGCACCATCCCGGGGCTGGAAAATGCGGAGTTCGCCCGGCTCGGCGGCCTCCACCGCAACACCTATCTCAATTCCCCGCGCCTGCTGGATGGCACGCTGCGCCTGAAGGCCGATCCGCGCCTGCGCTTCGCCGGCCAGATCACCGGCTGCGAGGGCTATGTGGAGAGCGCAGCGGTCGGCCTCATGGCCGGACGTTTCGCCGCCGCCGAGCGGCTTGGGCTGGACGCGCCGCTGCCGCCGCTCACCACAGCCCACGGGGCGCTGCTCGCCCACATCACCGGCGGGCATATCGAGGCGGAGGCCGAGGGCGGCCCTCGTTCCTTCCAGCCCATGAATGTGAATTTCGGCCTGTTCCCCCCGCTCGCCGAGGCCCCCAAGGGCGAGGCCGGCAAGCGCCTGCGCGGGGCGGAGAAGACCCTCGCCAAGAAGAAGGCGCTCGCCGCACGGGCGCTCGCCGACATCATGGGCTGGCTCGACAGCCCGCCAGAGGCGGCTTAAGAGGCCCGGATGCCGCGCCATTCCGTTACGCCGCCGCCTTTGGAATATGATGCCGACCCGGCCCGCTTCGCCGTGGATACGGTGCTGAAGCGCGATGTCTTCTCCACCGTGGAGCGCGGCACCTGGACCGACCGCCATGGCCGGGAATGGCCCGCCGTGCGCCGGCGCTGGAACGACGTCTCGCTGTGGTTCGCGCCCATCGCCTACCAGCTCGCCGCCCACGAGATTCACGCGCTGGAGAAGGTGACGCGCACCGGCGTCACCACGCCGCTGCTCGCCGTCGGCAAGCGCTTCCTGGTGCGCGGCTGGATCGACGGGGCGCCGCTGCAGATCGCCCGGCCGGCCGGCGACATGCACTTCTTCCACTCCGCCCGCTCCGCGCTGCTGACGCTGCACCGCGCCGGCTACGTCCATAACGATCTCGCCAAGCAGCAGAACTGGCTGCGCGGGGCGGACGGCGAGGCGTGGCTGATGGATTTCCAGCTGGCCCTGCCCTTCAGCCGGCGCTCCAAGCTCGGCCGCGTGCTGGCCTATGAGGATCTGCGCCACCTGCTCAAGCACAAGCGCACCTATTGCCCGGACCAACTGACCCCGCGCGAGAAGAAGGTGCTGGCGACCAAGAGCCTGCCCACCCGCGTGTGGATGGCCACCGGCAAGAAGGTCTACCGCTTCGTCACGCGGCGGCTCATGTCCTATTCCGACACCGAGGGCCGCGGCCCCCGGGTGACGCAGGTGGGGCCGCGCATCGCCGAAGCCCTCGCCAGCCATCCGGCGGTGGCTGAGGTGCACATGTCGGACTTCCAGACGCTGGGCGGCAAGGTGGGCCTCTACGCCTTCGTCGCGTCTTCCACGCCGGTGACGGCGGATGCCCTGCGCGCCCATCTCGCGACCGCCTTGCCCGACCGGCCCCACCTCGATCACCTCCAGATCGTCGCAGCCCTGCCCAAGGGCCCGGACGGGGCGGTGCGCGACGACCTGCTGCTGCTGATTGCCCGCAACCAGATCGAGATGCTGGACCAGCTCGCCGGCTCTGAGGCCGTGCGCCTTCAGGTGGTGGACATCGCCCGCGGCCGGCTCAACCTCACCGACCGCATCACCCGTCCCGCCGCCTGACGAAAGTTGTGCGGCGCGGACCCTGCACGGCCCATTGATTAAACGGACAACCGTTTTATTCTAGATCCTACTTCCCGGCGGCGGCCGCGACCGCGCATGAGAATCCGGGGAGCGAGGGAGGATGTGACCATGCTGCCGAACGCCCCCGGGGGTTTCGATTTCGACCTCGGCGAAACCGCCGACATGCTGCGCGACACTGTGCGCGATTTCTCCCAGGCCGAGATCGCCCCACGCGCCGCCGAGATCGACAAGACCAACCTTTTCCCCCGCGACCTGTGGCCCAAGCTCGGCGCGTTGGGCCTGCTCGGGGTCACGGCGGAAGAGGAATATGGCGGCACCGGCCTCGGCTATCTCGAGCACGTCATCGCCATGGAGGAGATTTCCCGCGCCTCCGCCTCGGTGGGGCTCTCCTATGGCGCGCACTCCAATCTCTGCGTCAACCAGATCAGCCGCAACGGCACGCCGGAGCAGAAGGCGAAGTACCTGCCCAAGCTCATCTCCGGCGAGCATGTGGGCGCGCTCGCCATGTCCGAGCCGGGCGCGGGCTCGGATGTCGTCTCCATGCGCACCCGCGCGGAAAAGAAGGGCGACCGATACGTCCTCAACGGCTCCAAGATGTGGATCACCAACGGCCCCATCGCCGAGACACTGGTGGTCTACGCCAAGACCGACCCCGCCGCCGGCCCGAAGGGCATGACCGCCTTCCTCGTCGAGAAGGGCTTCAAGGGCTTCTCCACCGCCCAGAAGCTGGACAAGCTGGGCATGCGCGGCTCCGACACCGGCGAACTGGTGTTCGAGGATTGCGAAGTGCCGGAGGAGAACGTACTGGGCGCCGTGGGCAAGGGCGTCAACGTTCTCATGAGCGGGCTCGACTATGAGCGCGCGGTGCTGGCCGGCGGCCCCACCGGCATCATGCAGGCCTGCATGGACGTGGTGCTGCCCTATGTCCACGAGCGCAAGCAGTTCGGCCAGCCCATCGGCACCTTCCAGCTGATGCAGGGCAAGATCGCCGACATGTACGTGACCATGAACGCCACCAAGGCCTACGTTTACGCCGTGGCAAAGGCCTGCGACCGCGGCGCCACCACCCGCGAGGATGCGGCCGGCGCCATTCTCTACGCGGCAGAAAAGGCCACCTGGATGGCGCTCGAAGCCATCCAGACCCTCGGCGGCAACGGCTACATCAACGATTATCCCACCGGCCGCCTGCTGCGCGACGCCAAGCTCTACGAGATCGGCGCCGGCACCAGCGAAATCCGGCGGATGCTCATCGGCCGCCAGCTTTTCGACAAGACCGCCTGATACCGCCGCTGCGGCGAAGCTCCCGTCAGCGTGTCTGGCGGGAGGTCGACCGGCGGATTATCGTAGGGGCGGGTCTGCGCACCACGACGCCCCACGGTCGCGCGCTCGGCGGCGGAAGCAACGGCTCCCGTCGCCTGTCGAAGTGACGAACCGAAGGATGGAATGCCATGAAGAAGATCATTCTGGCCGCTACCGCTCTCTCTCTGGCTCTGGCCCCCGCCGCCGCTTTCGCGCAGGGCGTGGTGAAGGGTGCCGAGCAGGGCGCCAATGCCGGCGCTTCGGCCGGTGATAAGGCGGCTGGCCCGGTGGGCGCTGGCGTCGGCGGCACGGTCGGCGGTGTGGGCGGTGCGGTCGCGGGCGGTGTCGCCGGCGGCGTCAAGGGCACCGGTACCGGCGCGGCGCAGGGCGCCCGGGAAGGCGAGAAGGCCGCCGGCCCGGTGGGCGCGGTCGTCGGCGGCACGGTCGGCGCGGTCGGCGGTGCCGTGGGCGGCGTCATCGGCGTCAAGTGATCGCGCGTGAAGTGATCGCCACGTGATTGAATGAGAGGCCGGCGCGGGGCATCCTCTGCGCCGGCCTTTCTTTTTGTGGTCAGTCCGGTTCGCCGTAGCCGCCGCGCGGCCAGAAGGGCAGGCGCGCCAGCGCGTTGAGCAGGTAGGCATACATCCCCTGCCCTGGCGCGACGAGACTGATGAGCACCGAGAGAATCGCGGTCGCAATGAACAGCGGCAGCACGCCGCCGGCGGCGCTTCGCAGCGATCGGTGGCGCGGCTCCACGTCCAGATAGCGGATGGCGATGGTCAGAACGGCCAGCATGGTCATGTTGCCCGCATAGACCACCACCGCCGGCGCCAGCCCGCCATAACGCCCCACCAGCCCCGACGAGAACGGCACGGTGGTGACGAAGAACAGGAACAGCAGCGCAAGGCGCACCGTGTGCCGGTCCACGGTCTCGCTGGAGGGCCGGATCTCGATGCCGCTGCGCCAGAAAGCGCCGAGGACGAAGAAGGAAATCACATAGGTCAGCATCTGGTGCGACAGCGAGACCAGATGTGCCGTCAGTTCCGCCGCCGAGGTGAGCGGAAGGTCGTCCGGCAGGCGGATGTCCAGCACCAGCAGGGTCATGGCGAAGGCGAAGATGCCGTCGCTCAGAGCATCCACGCGCGCCTTGGGGAAACGGCCGCGCCGGAGGGGGCGGCCCGCCGGATCTGACGTGGCATCTGCGGTGAATTGCTGTTCGGAGCTCATGATGCCCGGCCTCGGCGCGACGGCTCATCGCCGCCGCTTCGCCTTAAGCCGGAGCGTGCCGCTGTCACCCGGAGATGGCGCCAACCGCCCGCTTGAGCATCACCTTGGCAAGCTGGGCGCGATACTCCGCACTGCCGTGCAGGTCGCTCATGAGGTTCGACGGGTCAAGCGCGAGGCCGGAAACCGCCTGGACGGTGAAATCCGAGCCGAGGATGTCCCCCGCCTCGGTCCACAGGAACACGCCGGACTGCCCAGCCCCCGTCACCGCCACCCGCACCTCGGCCGCCGTCTTGGCCACGAACACGCCGGCCATGGCATAACGCGAAGCCGGGTTGCGGAACTTGGCGTAGCCGGCCTTCTCCACCTTGGGGAAGTCCACGCGGGTGATGATCTCCCCCTCTCCCAGCGCCGTCTCGAACAGGCCGCGGAAGAAATCGGACGCGCCGATGGAGCGGCGGTCCGTCACCACGGTGGCGTTGAGCGCGAGCACGGCGGCGGGATAGTCGGCGGTCGGGTCGTCATTGGCGAGGGAGCCGCCGATGGTGCCCCGGTTGCGCACCGCCACGTCGCCGATCATGCCGGCAAGGTCCGCGAGCGCCGGGATGGCGGCCCGAACCAGTTCGGAAGCGGCGACATCCGCATGGCGGGTCATGGCGCCGATGGAGACGCCCTCCGTGGTTGTGCAGATGCCGGACAGCTCCGGGATGCGGGAGAGGTCCACCAGCGCGGTCGGCTGGGCGAGGCGCTGCTTCAGGGTCGGCAGCAGGGTCTGCCCGCCGGCCAGCGCCTTGGCCTCCGGATCGGCGGAGAGCAGCGCGGCGGCGGCGTCGATGGCGTCGGGACGCTGATAGTCGAAGGCGTACATGGCGTCCTCCTATTCCGCAGCAAGACGGGAAGCGCGCGCCTGCGCGATGGCCCACACCCTGGAGGGCGTGGCGGGCATGGGCACGTCCTCGGTGCCGAGCGCGTTGGTGAGCGCGTTGATGACGGCGGGCGGCGCGCCGATGGCTCCGGCCTCGCCGCAGCCCTTGATGCCGAGCGGGTTTGAGGGGCAGCGGGTCTGCGTCATGCCCACCGTGAAGGAGGGCAGGTCGCCGGCGCGGGGCATGGTGTAGTCCATGTAGGAGCCGGTCACGAGCTGGCCGTCCTCGTCATAGGTAACTCCTTCCATCAGCGCCTGGCCGATGCCCTGCCCGATGCCGCCGTGCACCTGCCCCTCGACGATCATCGGATTGATGATCTCGCCGAAATCATCGATGGCGACGAAGGACTTGATCTCGACGACACCGGTCTCCGGGTCCACCTCCAGCTCACAGATGTGGCAGCCGGCGGGGAAGGTGAAGTTGGTGGGATCGTAGAAGGCCCCCTCCTTCAGCCCCGGCTCGATCTCGGAGGTGGGGAATTTGTGCGCCACATAGGCGTTGAGGGCCACCTCGGCGAAGGCCAGCGAACGGTCGGTGCCGGCGACGGTGAATTTGCCGTCCTTGAACTCGATGTCCCCTTCCGAGGCCTCCAGCATGTGGGCGGCGATCTTCTTCGCCTTGGCCTCCACCTTGTCGAGCGCCTTCACGATGGCCGACATGCCCACCGCGCCGGAGCGCGAGCCGTAGGTGCCCATGCCGAACTGCACCTTGTCGGTGTCGCCGTGCACCACGCTCACCTGATCGATGGGGATGCCGAGGCGGGCGGAGACGAGCTGGGCGAAGGTGGTCTCGTGCCCCTGCCCATGGCTGTGGGAGCCGGTGAGCACCTCCACATTGCCCGTGGGGTTCACGCGCACTTCCGCGCTTTCCCACAGGCCGACACCGGCGCCGAGCGAGCCCACAGCCGCCGAAGGAGCGATGCCGCAAGCCTCGATGTAAGCGGACAGGCCAATGCCGCGCAGCTTGCCGTTGCGCTCGGATTCGGCGCGGCGGGCCGGGAAGCCCTTGTAGTCCGCCACCTCCAGCGCCTTGTCGAGGGAGGCGACGTAATCGCCCGCGTCGTAGCACATGATGACGGGCGTCTGGTGCGGGAAGGACTTGATAAAGTTGCGGCGGCGGAACTCGGCCGGGTCCTCCCCGCGCTCGCGCGCCGCCTTCTCCACGATGCGCTCCAGAAGGAACGTCGCCTCCGGCCGCCCGGCGCCCCGATAGGCGTCCACCGGGGCGGTGGTGGTGTAGACGGCGTCCACCTCGCAATAGATGGCGGGGATGGCGTACTGGCCCGACAAGAGGGTCGCATAGAGATAGGTCGGGATGGAGGAGGCGAAGGTGGAGAGATAGGCGCCCATGTTGGCGCGGGTGTGCACCCGGAAGCCGATGATGTGCCCGGCCTCGTCCATCGCCAATTCGGCATGGGTGATGTGGTCGCGCCCGTGGGCGTCGGAGAGGAAGGCCTCGGAGCGATCCCCCGTCCACTTCACCGGCCGGCCCACCTTCTTCGCCGCCCAGGCGCAGACCGTCTCCTCCGCATAGATGAAGATCTTGGAGCCGAAGCCACCGCCCACATCAGGGGCGATGACGCGCAGCTTGTTCTCCGGCGCGATGCCAACGAAGGCGGAGAGCACGAGGCGTGCGACGTGCGGGTTCTGGCTGGTGGTCCAGAGGGTGAAGGCCTCGTCGCCGGAATCATATTCGCCGATGGCCGCGCGGGGCTCGATGGCATTGGGGGCGAGGCGGTTGTTGACGATATCGATGCTCGTCACCTTCGCCGCGCGGGCGAACGCCGCCTCGGTGGCAGCCTTGTCGCCCAGCTCCCACTCGAAGGCGGTGTTGCGCGGGGCGCACTCGTGAATCTGCTCGCCGTCCGTGGCCGTGGCGAGGTCCGCAACGGCAGGGAGAAGCTCGTATTCCACCTCCACCGCCAGCGCGGCGTCCTTCGCCTGGTTCAGCGTCTCCGCGATGACGACGGCCACGTGGTCGCCCACATAGCGCACCTTCTCCTTCGCCAGCGCCGGATGGGAGCCCATCTTCATGGGGCTGCCATCCTTGGAATGGATCATCCAGCCGCAGATGAGGTCGCCCAAGCCGTCGGCGGCGATGTCCGCGCCGGTGAGCACGTCCACCACGCCCGGCATGGCCTTCGCCGCGGTGGCGTCGATGTGGCGGATGCGGGCGTGGGCATAGGGCGAGCGGACGAAATAGGCGTAGGTCTGCCCGGGACGGTCGAGATCGTCCGTGTAGCGGCCCTTGCCGGTGATGAAGCGGTGGTCTTCCTTGCGCCGGACCGCGGCGCCGATGGGCGTGACGGAGCTGGAAACGCTGGCGTTCATCGGGATCCTCCCGGCGCCGCCCTTTGCGGGCGCGCAATGTCTGGGAAATGCGTGGCGGACGGGGTGCGACAGCCGCCTACTCGGCGGCGCGCGGCGCCTCGGCGGAGCCCATGGCGGCGGCGCCCGCGGCCACCGACTTGACGATGTTGTGATAGCCCGTGCAGCGGCAGATGTTGCCGTCGAGGTTCTCGCGGATGGTCGCCTCGTCGAGGTTCGGGCCGAAGCGGGCCACGAGATCCACCGCGCTCATGATCATGCCCGGCGTGCAGAAGCCGCACTGCAGGCCATGGTTTTCGCGGAAGGCCTCCTGCATGGGGTGCAGCTTTCCGCCGGTCGCCAGCCCCTCGATGGTGGTGACGGACGCGCCGTCCGCCTGCGCGGCGAGCACCGTGCAGGACTTCACGGCTACCCCGTCGATATGGACGACGCAGGCCCCGCACTGGCTGGTGTCGCAGCCCACATGCGTTCCCGTCAGGTCCAGCGTCTCGCGCAGGAACTGCACCAGGAGAGTGCGCGGATCGATCTCGGCTGAGACGGACTTGCCGTTCACGGTCAGACGGACGGGGACGCGAACGATGATCGTCGCCTCGGACATGCCTCACCTCCCTGAGCCGGCGCCTCTCCGGCGCGGGGTTCGTCCCCGCGTCCGGCTATCACGGCGGCCGGCCGTTTTTCATTCCTCCAATGTGGGACCGCGCCGGTGACGCGGTCAAGACGGGGGTGCTCCGATGGGGAACCCGTCACGCTCTCGTGCGCGCAGGCTCCGGCAGGGGCAAGGTGTCGTCCTCGGCGATCAGCGAGGGCTCGCTCTCCTCTGCCTCCATCATCGCCAGCGCATCGGTCCGGGAGGCGAAGCGGTTGGCGATGACGCCGACAATGACCAGCTGGAGGAAGTGGTAGAGCATGATGGGCGTGATGATGAGCGACAGGGCCGGCGCCGCGCCGAACATCACGTGCGCCATGGGCAGGCCCGTCGCCAGCGACTTCTTGGAGGCGCAGAAGGCCACCGCCACCGTGTCCGGCGCGGAAAAGCCCATCAGCCGGCAGACACCGCGTGTCAGGGCGTAGACCACCGCGAACAGGCCGACGACGGCGACGATCACTTCGGCCAGCAGCAGCGGGCTCAGGCCGTTCCACACGCCGGAGACCACGCTGTCGCAGAAGGAATTGTAGACGATGGCGAGGATCACCACGCGGTCCGCCGCCTTCACGAAAGCCCGGTGGCGCTCCACCGTCTTGAGCAGGAGCGGGCGCAACGCCTGCCCGATGGCCAGCGGCAGGAGAACCAGCGTCACCAGTTTCAGGATGACGGCACCGAGATCCATCCCGCCGCCCACCGCGTGGAGATACCACGCCATCAGGGCCGGGGTGGCGAACACGCCGATGAGGCTGGAGATCGAGGCGTTGAAGATGGCGACGGGCACGTTGCCCCGCGCCAGCGAGGTCATCGCCACCGACGATGACACCGTGGAGGGCAGCGCCGCGAGGAAGAAGAAGCCGATGGCGAGCGGCTCGGGGAACAGACCGCCGGCCAGCGCCAGCGTGCCCGCGACCACGGACGGGAAGACGAGGAAGGTGGTGGCCTGCACCACGAGGTGCAGGTCCCAGCGCGCGGCGCTCTCGATCAGTCGCCGTGGAGACAGCGAGACGCCGTAGAGCAGGAAGATAACCGCCACGCCCCACGTCGCCGCCTTGTCGGCGTGGAGGATGCCGCCGGTGACGCCGGGCCTGGGCCAGACGAGGGCAAGGACGACGGTGGTGGCGAGGGCGACGAGAAAGGGATCGAGCTTCAGTCGTGACAACATGAGCCGTGTGACAAGGCGTGGGGATGATGTCCCCTCCCCGCGGCCGCTTCCCGTCCCCATCGGAACCCGCTGCGCCTGAGGCGCGGAAAGGCTCCGCTTCTTCCGCCACCCGGCATCTGAGATGCCCGGCTACGGCTGCGCCGATCTTGGTGTCGACAATATACCAGGACGGTATCTGCCTGCGCCCGCCCCTGCAAGAGCGAAATAAAGGCAGGCGAAGCTTGGCAGAAAGCTCCCGTTGACGGGCTTCGCGACGCAATTGTGTCGGCCGAGGGGCCGGGTTATGACTCTCCAATACGGCAGCGCACAATCATCGGGCACGATGAGATAAGAGGCGCCCGAACAGAGGGGTTCAAGCGGCGGATGGATGTCTTCCTCCAGCAGCTCATCAACGGATTGACCCTGGGGTCGATCTACGGACTGATCGCCATCGGCTACACGATGGTCTTCGGCATCATCGGAATGGTGAACTTCGCCCACGGCGACGTGTTCATGGTCAGCGCCTTCATCGCGCTCATCTGTGTTCTGGTGCTGACCACCCTCGTCGGGCTGAGTTCCATCTTCGTCATTCTCGCCATTACCCTCGTGGTGGCGATGCTGTTCACCGGCCTCGTGAGCTGGACCATCGAGCGGGTGGCCTACCGGCCTCTGCGCGGTTCGTTCCGGCTGGCGCCGATGATCTCGGCCATCGGCATGTCCATCCTGCTCTCCAACTTCGTGCAGGTGGCGCAGGGCCCGCGCAACAAGCCGCTGCCGCCCATGGTGACGGACGTGATCGTCGTCATGGAGAACAACGGCTATCAGGTCACGCTCGCCTACAAGCAGATCATCATCATGGTGGTGACGGCGGTGCTGCTGGCGGGCTTCTGGTATCTTGTCCAGAAGACCTCCCTCGGCCGCGCGCAGCGGGCCTGCGAGCAGGATCGCAAGATGGCGGCGCTGCTGGGCGTGAACGTGGACCAGACCATCTCCCTGACCTTCGTCATAGGCGCCGCGCTCGCCGCCGTCGCCGGCGTGATGTACCTGATGTACTACGGCGTGGTGAACTTCTCCGACGGCTTCGTGCCGGGGGTGAAGGCCTTCACGGCCGCCGTGCTGGGCGGCATCGGCTCGCTGCCGGGAGCGGTGCTTGGGGGCATCCTCATCGGCCTCATCGAGACCTTCTGGTCCGCCTATTTCTCCATCGAATACAAGGATGTGGCGGCGTTCTCCATCCTTGTGGTCACGCTCATCTTCCTGCCGCAGGGCCTGCTCGGCCGGCCGGAAGTGGAGAAGGTGTGATGGCGTCCGATCCGGCCGCCGAAACCACCCCGCCGCCTGCGGACGCGCGCCCCTCCGCTGTGGCCGGCGCCCTCAAGGACGCCATCGTCAGCGGCCTGCTGACGGCGCTCCTGCTGACGCCGCTGGTGGGTTTCCGCGCCAGCGAATCGGGCACCGGTTCGCTGGTCCTCACCTACCGGTTCGGCCTCGTCGCCATCTTCGCCGGCATCGTGATGGTGGGGCGCTTCCTGCTCATGGTCACGGTGTGGAACCCGAACCGGCCGCCCCGCCGCGTCTCAACCACGCCCGGCGCCATGGCCCGGCTGGGAACGCTGGCGGCGCCGGCGGTGAAGCCGGTGTTCTTCAGTTTCGCCATCCTCTACCCGTTCCTGTCCATCCTCATGGCCGGCGGTCTCAGCCCGAGCCGCTACTGGGTGGACCTCGGCATCTATGTGCTCACCTACGTGATGCTGGGATGGGGCCTCAACATCGTGGTGGGCCTCGCGGGCCTGCTCGACCTTGGCTACGTCGCCTTCTATGCGGTGGGCGCCTACACCTTCGCTTTGCTCTCCACCAGTGTGCCCATCAACGACTTCTTCGCCGGCACGCTGGGCGACGGATTCTGGACGGCCTGGGCGTTCTGGATCTGCCTGCCGGTCTCCGGCATCCTCGCCGCAATGTGGGGCGTCATCCTCGGATTCCCGGTGCTGCGGCTGCGGGGCGACTATCTCGCCATCGTCACTTTGGCCTTCGGCGAGATCATCCGCCTCGTGCTCATCAACTGGGTGTCGCTGACCAATGGCGGCGCGGGCATCTCCTCCATCCCGCCCATCACCTTCTTCGGCGTGCCGTTCGATTCTACCGAGACCGGCTTCGCGAGCATCTTCGGGCTGGAGTTCAACTCCATGCACCGGATGATCTTCCTCTATTTCGTCATCCTGGGCCTCGCCGCGCTCACCGCCGTCGTCACCATCCGCCTGAGGAAGATGCCGGTGGGCCGGGCGTGGGAAGCGCTGCGCGAGGACGAGATCGCCTGCCGCTCGCTGGGCATCAATACGACGCTGACCAAGCTTACCGCCTTCGCCACCGGCGCCATGTTCGGCGGCTTTGCCGGCGCCTTCTTCGCCGTGCGCATCCGCTTCGTCTCGCCCGAGAGCTTCACCTTCATGGAATCGGCGGTGATCCTCGCCATCGTCGTGCTCGGCGGCATGGGATCGCAGATGGGCGTCGCGGGCGCGGCGATCCTGCTCATCGGCGGCATGGAGCTGCTGCGCAACCTCTCCTTCCTGAAGGCCGATTTCCTGTTCGGCTCGGATTTCGACCCGTCCCTCTACCGCATGCTCATCTTCGGCTTCGCCATGGTGGCGGTGATGGTGTGGCGTCCGCGCGGCCTTGTCTCCAGCCGCATGCCCACCGTTTTCCTTAAGCAGCGCAAGGCAGTGTCCGGGTCTCTGGTGAAGGAAGGGCACGGCTGATGGCCGGCGAGCCCCTCTCCCCGGCTCGGGCCTGGGAAACCAACCAGATCCTGAGGGTCGATCACCTCTCCATGCGCTTCGGCGGCCTCGTCGCGGTCAACGACGTCTCCTTCTCCGCCGGGCGCGGCGAGGTGACGGCGGTGATCGGCCCCAACGGCGCCGGCAAGACCACGGTCTTCAACTGCATCACCGGCTTCTACAAGCCCACCACCGGCCGCCTCGCGCTGTTCCACGGCGGCCCGGCGAGCGCGGCGGAAGTGGACGGCGTCACCGCCTCGGGCCTTCCCTGGGGCAAGTCGCAGGCCGGCGCACTCTATCTGCTGGAGCGCCTGCCCGACCACAAGGTCGCCTCCTGGGCACGCGTGGCCCGCACCTTCCAGAACATCCGCCTGTTCTCGGGCATGACCATTCTCGAGAACCTGCTCGTGGCGCAGCACATGTCGCTGACCACCTCGGGCCTCATGAATCCCGTCGCCATCCTGAACCTGCCGTCCTGGCAGCGGAAGCAGAAGGGCGCCGTGGACCGCGCGCTTTACTGGCTCAACAAGATCGGCCTCGTCGACCGCGCCGACGATCCGGCCGGCGATCTGCCCTATGGCGACCAGCGGCGCCTCGAGATCGCCCGCGCCATGTGCACGGACCCGGTGCTGCTCTGCCTCGACGAGCCCGCCGCCGGCCTCAACCCCCGGGAATCCGCGGCGCTGAACGAGCTGCTGCTCTCCATCCGGCGCGAGCATCAGGCGTCCATCCTGCTCATCGAGCACGACATGTCGGTGGTGATGGAAATTTCGGACCACGTGGTCGTGCTGGAATATGGCTCCAAGATCGCCGACGGCACGCCCGATGAGGTGCGCAACGACCCGCGCGTCATCGCCTCCTATCTCGGCGTCGAGGATGAGGAAGAGGCCGTCGCCGTGGTGGAGGCCGGGGCATGAGCCAGACCGCGACCGATTCCGTCGCCGCCCCCGCCGCGCGCAGGGCGCCGCTGCTGAGCGTGTCGGGCGTCACCGCCTATTACGGCAACATCATCGCGCTCAAGGGCGTGGACATCGAGGTGAACGAGGGGGAGATCGTCACCCTCATCGGTGCCAACGGAGCCGGCAAGTCCACTTTGATGATGACCATCTGCGGCAGCCCCCGCGCCCGCGACGGCCGCATCGTCTATGCCGGGCGGGACATCACCAGCCTGCCAACCCACGAGATCATGCGGCTCAAGATCGCCCAGTCTCCGGAAGGCCGGCGCATCTTCCCGCGCATGACCGTCTACGAGAATTTGCAGATGGGCGCCGCCATCGACGGCAACGCCCATTTCGCCGAGGATCTCGAGCGCATGTTCACGCTGTTCCCGCGCCTCAAGGAGCGTATCGAGCAGCGCGGCGGCACGCTCTCCGGCGGCGAGCAGCAGATGCTGGCCATCGCCCGCGCGCTCATGAGCCGGCCGCGCCTGCTGCTGCTTGACGAGCCCTCCCTCGGCCTCGCGCCCTTGGTGGTGCGGCAGATCTTCGATGCCATCCGCATGCTCAACCGCACCGAGGGGCTAACCGTGTTCCTGGTGGAGCAGAACGCCTTCCACGCGCTGAAGCTCGCCCACCGCGGCTATGTGATGGTCAACGGCCTCGTCACCATGTCCGGCACCGGCGCGGAGCTGCTCGCCCGGCCGGAGGTGCGCGCCGCCTATCTGGAAGGGGGGCGCTGACGTGACCGCACTCAACGCCGCGCGCGATCCCGGCCGCGTCACCTCGCCCATGCTCATCGCCCCGCTGGTGGCCTTGGTGGTGCTGCTGGCGGCCCTGTTCATCTGGCCCCACGAGTTGATCGGCGCCTCGCTGGGCGATTTCCTGCTGGTGACGCTGTTCCTCGGCGGCGGGGCGGCCTGGCTCACCGGCAAGGCGGTGGCGCGCTCGTGGGAATCCTACGTCCATCTCGTCGCCTATTGCGCCTTGCTCGCCTGCGCGGTGCGCTTCTGCCACTTCGCGCTGTTCCAGGCGACGCTGTTCGATCTGGAGCCGCTGGTAGTGGAATTCGTGCTGCTGGCCTCCATCGCGACGCTCGGCTTCCGCGCCATGCGGCAGCGGCAGATGACGGTGCAATACGGCTGGATGTACGAGCGCGAAGGCCATGTGGCGTGGCGTCCGCGCCGGCCTGACGGAGACTGAAGGGCGGGCGCGGTTGCCCTCATGAGAGGGATCGACTCGACCCGTGATTGCGGCACAATGCGCCGCCAACGGATTCACCCCGGCCGGTCGTGACGCCGGCAGGGTGCAGAAGGGGAGACAAGGCATGAAGAAGCTTTTGATGGCGTCGCTGGCGCTCGGCGCCGGCCTCGCCCTGGCGGCGCCGGCCCAGGCGCAGGTGAAGATCGCCGTCGCCGGCCCCATAACCGGCGATCTCGCCGCCGTGGGCGCCCAGCTGAAGAACGGCACCGAGCAGGCCATCATCGATATCAATGCCTCCGGCGGCATTCTCGGCCAGAAGATCGAGTTCCTGGTGGGTGATGACGGCGGCAAGCCGGAGCAGGGCAAGTCGGCCGCCAACAAGCTCATCACCGACGGCGCCAAGTTCGTCATCGGCCACTACAATTCCGGCGTCTCGATCCCGACCTCGCAGGACTATGAAGAGGCTGGCGTGCTGCAGATCAGCCCCGCCTCCACCAACCCGACCTTCACCGAGCGCAAGATGTGGAACACCTTCCGCACCTGCGGTCGCGACGACCAGCAGGGCGCGGTGGCCGGCGCCTATATCCTGAAGAACTTCAAGGGCAAGAAGATCGCCGTCGTCCACGACAAGACGCCCTACGGCAAGGGCCTCGCCGACGAGACCCAGAAGACCCTCAACAAGGGTGGCGTGAAGGAAGTCCTCTACGAGGGCATCAACCCGAAGGAGAAGGACTATTCGGCCCTGGTTTCCAAGATCAAGGCGACCGGCGCCGATCTCGTGTACTTCGGCGGCCTCTATCCGGAAGCCGGCCTGATCGTGCGCCAGATGCGCGACCAGGGCATGAAGACCGTGCTGATGGGCGGCGACGGCATGATCGACAAGGAGTTCTGGTCCATCGCCGGCGACGGCGCCACCGGCACCCTGACCACCTTCGGTCCCGACCCGCGCAAGAACCCGGCGGCCAAGGCCATCGTGGAAAAGTTCAAGGCCAAGGGCATCGATCCCGAGGGCTATGTGCTCTACTCCTACGCCGGCGTGCAGGTCATCAAGCAGGCGGCCGAGGCGGCCAAGTCCCTCGACCCCAAGAAGGTGGCCGAGAAGATCCATTCGGGCGTGAAGTTCGATACGGTGCTCGGCCCGCTCACCTTCAACAAGAAGGGCGACATCGAAAAGCTCGACTATGTGGTCTACGTCTGGAAGGACGGCACCTACAGCGAGCTGTGAGGCCGGGCTTTCCCCTCCTCGCATGACCAAAGCGAAGCCTGCGCCCCTCGGCGCAGGCTTTTTCTTTTGGGCCGGGCCCGCGCTCTTCGAGCCCAATTTTCGGCATCATCTCCGGCCGTGCCGCGCTTGTCTTCGAAGCCCGCTTTGGCAATCATGCTGACACAAGGGCAAGGCGCTTCTCCAGCGCCGGAAGCCCGGCGTGCGAAGGCCAGACCAATGGCCCCGCGCCAGACCTCCACACTCATTTCGAGGGGATCGGGATGAACAGGCTTACCTTCGCCGCGCTCGCCGTCTGCGCCGGCCTCGCTTTTGCGCCGGTCGCTAAGGCCGACGTGAAGATCGGGGCGGCCGGGCCGCTGACCGGCTCCATCGCCGCCTTCGGCGCGCAGATGAAGACCGGCGTCGAGCAGGCGGTGAACGACATCAACGCCGCCGGCGGCATCAACGGCCAGAAGATCGTGCTTCTGGTGGCTGACGACGGCGGCAAGCCCGAGCAGGGCGTGGCGGCGGCGAACAAGCTCATCACCGACGGCGCGACCTTCGTCATCGGCCACGTCAATTCCGGCATCTCCATTGCCGCGTCATCGGATTATGCCGATGCCGGCGTGCTGCAGATCAGCCCCGCCTCCACCAATCCCGCCTACACCGAGCGCAAGCTGTGGAACACGTTCCGCACCGCCGGTCGCGACGACCAGCAGGGGCCGGTGGCGGGCGCCTTCCTCGCCGAGAAGTTCAAGAGCGGCAAGATCGCCATCGTCCACGACAAGTCGCCCTACGGAAAAGGCCTCGCCGACGAGACGCAAAAGGCCCTCAACAAGGCCGGCGTGAAGGAAGTGATGTATGAGGGCATCAACCCCGGCGAGAAGGACTATTCGGCCCTCGTCTCCAAGATGAAGGCGGCCGGCGTCGACGTGATCTACTACGGCGGCCTGCACCCCGAGGCCGGTCTGATCGTCCGCCAGATGCGCGATCAGGGCCTGAAGACCGTGCTGATGGGCGGCGACGCGCTGGCCGACAAGGAATTCTGGTCCATCGCCGGCACCGGCGGCACCGGCACGCTGATGACCTTCGGTCCCGACCCGCGCAAGAACCCGGCGGCCAAGGGCATCGTGGCAGCCATGACCGCGAAGGGCATCGATGCCGAGGGATACGTGCTCTATTCCTATGCCGCCATGCAGATCATCAAGCAGGCGGCCGAGGCGGCGAAATCCCTCGACCCGCAGAAGGTGGCTGCGCAGATCCACACCGGCATGACCTTCCAGACGGTGCTCGGCCCGCTCTCCTTCGACAAGAAGGGCGATATCACCAAGCCCGACTTCGTGGTCTATGAGTGGCAGGACGGCGGCTACAGCGAGCTGTAGGCCGCCTGTTCCCTTCTCCCCTCGCGGGAGAAGGTGGATCGCGGCGCAAGCCGCGAGCCGGATGAGGGGGCTCACCGCCCCCTCCCCCTCACCCCCGGCCCCTCTCCCGCGAGGGGAGACGGGAGCACGCCCTGCGGGACTTAGCCGGAGGACGCCCATGCCCCAGACCATCACACGCGGCTACAAGGCCCTCCTCGCCGAGGCGAATGCGAAGGTGGAGACGGTGACGCCGCAGGAGGCGCTGCGCCGCGCCGGCGAGGGCGCGCTGCTGGTGGATCTGCGCGACCCGCGCGAATTAGAGCGCGAGGGGCGCGTGCCGGGCGCGTTCCATTGCCCACGCGGGATGCTGGAATTCTGGATCGACCCGGAAAGCCCCTATTTCAAGCCGGTGTTCGGCGAGGACCGGGCGTTCGTCTTCTTCTGCGCCGGCGGCTGGCGCTCCGCGCTCTCGGCCGCGACGGCGCAGGACATGGGGCTGAAGCCGGTTGCCCATGTGGAAGGCGGCTTCAAGGCGTTGCGCGAGGCCGGTGCGCCGTTGGAGGCGCCGTCCGCCTACCCGACCGTCCTGTAGACCTCGTCCGCCCGCTTCTCGAAGGCATCGGCGAAGCGGCGGAAGGCGGCGTCGAACATGGCGCCCATGAGCATGCCCAGCGTGCGCGAGCGGAATTCGTAGGAGATGAAGAACTTCACGTCGCACGCGCCGTCGCCCTGGGGCACGAACTCCCAGCGGTTGTCGAGGCGGCTGAAGGGGCCGTCGAGATATTCCACGTGGATGACGAGGCGCGGCCGGTCCAGCGTCACGCGCGAGGTGAAGGTCTCGCGGATCAGCTTGTAGGCCACCGTCATGTCCGCCACGAGGATTTCCACGCCCTCGTCGGACTTGGTACGGCGCTTCACGCGGAGCGCCTGGCAGAGCGGCACGAACTCGGGGTAGTGCTCCACGTCCGCCACCAGGTCGAACATGTCTGCAGCGGAATGCCTGACGCGCCGGCTGTTGGAGAAAGAAGGCACGTCAGGCCCGTCCGAGCCGCGCCGCGCGGTTGGCGCGCAGCTTCTCGAAATCGTCACCCGCGTGGTGGGACGAGCGGGTGAGTGGGCTCGCCGAGACCATCAGGAAGCCCTTGGCATAGGCCACGGTCTCATAGGCCTTGAACTCGTCCGGCGTCACGAAGCGCTCCACCTTGTGGTGCTTGCGGGTGGGCTGGAGATACTGGCCGATGGTGATGAAATCCACGTCCGCCGAGCGTAGGTCGTCCATGAGCTGGAGCACCTCGGGGCGTTCCTCGCCGAGGCCGACCATGATGCCGGACTTGGTGAAGATGGACGGGTCCAGCTCCTTCACCTTCTGCAGCAGACGCAGGGAATGAAAATAGCGCGCACCCGGCCGCACCGAGAGATAGCGCGAGGGCACCGTCTCCAGATTGTGGTTGAACACGTCGGGCCGCGCCGCGACCACCACTTCCAGAGCCCCGTCCTTGCGCAGGAAGTCGGGGGTGAGGATCTCGATGGTCGTCTTCGGGCTCGCCTTGCGGATGGCGGCGATGGTGCGGGCGAAATGCTCGGCGCCGCCGTCGGCGAGGTCGTCCCGGTCCACCGAGGTGATGACGGCGTGGGAGAGGCCGAGCTTGGCGATGGAATCCGCCACCTTCTGCGGCTCGTCGCGGTCGAGGGCATCCGGCAGGCCGGTGCGCACGTTGCAGAAGGCGCAGGCGCGGGTGCAGGTGTCTCCCATGATCATGAAGGTGGCGTGCTTCTTCTCCCAGCACTCACCGATGTTGGGGCAGCCCGCCTCCTCGCACACGGTGACGAGGCCATGCTCCTTCACGATGCCGGCGGTCTTCGACCAGCCGGCCGAGCCCGGCGCCTTCACCCGGATCCACTCCGGCTTGCGCAACACCTCGGTTTCCGGCCGATGCGCCTTCTCCGGATGGCGGGGCCGTTCCCGCGTGTCGATCACCGTGACCATGTGCGAACTTCCATACCCGGCAGCGCGCCCTTACGGCACCTGCATCCTTGCAACATAGTGCCCCGCGCCGCTACCCGGAAGGGACGGCGCCGCAGGGCCGGCATACCCCAGCGCGGACCTTCCGTCAGCGCGACCTGATCGCCCGCCACACCCAGAGCAGGATGATGGCGCCGACGATGGCGGCGATCAGCGTGCGGAAGAAGCCGTGCACCGGCACGTTCAGCACACCGGCCAGCTTGTCGCCGATGAAGGCGCCGGCAACGCCGACGATGAGGTTCGTCAGCAGGCCATGGTTGCTCGCGGTCACCCGCTCCGCCACCCATCCGGCGATGACGCCGATGATGATGAGCGAGAAGAAGCCGACCCCCGGCTGGCTCAGGAAGGCATAGGTCTGCTGGTCCATGATGGTCCCCTCGCACGCGCCCGCAGAAGCGCGGACGCAATCCGATCATGCCGCCTGCGGCGCAGCTTGGCGAGATCGCTCCCGCCGACCGTGCTCACACGTGGATCGCACGCCCGTAGGCCGCCATGACGCTCTCGTGCATCATCTCGGACAGGGTCGGGTGCGGGAACACGGCGTGGATCAGGTCTTCCTCGGTGGTCTCCAGATTCATGGCGATGACGAAGCCCTGGATCAGCTCGGTCACTTCCGCGCCCACCATGTGCGCGCCCAGCAGTTCGCCGGTCTTGGCGTCGAAGATGGTCTTCACGAGGCCGTCCGGCTCGCCGAGCGCGATGGCCTTGCCGTTGCCGATGAAGGGGAAGCGGCCGACCTTGATCTCGCGACCGGCCTCCTTGGCCTTCTTCTCGGTGAGACCCACGGAGGCGATCTGCGGCGTGCAATAGGTGCAGCCGGGGATCTTCAGCTTGTCCATGGGGTGGGTGTGGAGGCCCTTGATGGTCTCGACGCAGATCACGCCCTCATGCTCGGCCTTGTGCGCCAGCATGGGCGGGCCGGCGATGTCGCCGATGGCATAGACGCCGGGCACGCTGGTGCGGCCATAGCCGTCGGCGACGATGATGCCGCGCTCGATCTTCACGCCGATGGCCTCCAGTCCGAGGCCCTCCACATTGCCCACCACGCCCACGGCCGAGATCATCCGGTCCACGGTGATGTCGTGCTTGGCGCCCTTGGAATCCTCCACATGGGCGGTGAGGCTGTCGGCGTGCTTGGTCACGCCCGTGACCTTGGCGCCGGACATGATCTTCATGCCCAGCTTCTCGAAGCGCTTGCGGGCGATGGCGGCGATTTCCTCGTCCTCCACGGGGAGGATCTGCGGCAGCACCTCCACCACGGTCACGTCCACGCCCATGGTGCGGTAGAAGGAGGCGAACTCGATGCCGATGGCGCCGGAGCCCATGACCAGCAGGCTCTTGGGCATCTTCTCCGGCACCATGGCCTCGAAATAGGTCCAGATCAGCTTCTTGTCGGGCTCGAGGCCGGGCAGCGCGCGCGGGCGGGCGCCGGTGGCGACGATGATGTGCTTGGCGGTGTAGTCGCCGCCGCCCTTGGCATTCTTGGGCGGGTTCGGGCTGGCCTCGACCTTCAGCTTGCCGGGGGCGGTGAAGGTGGCCTTGCCCCAGATCACGTCCACCTTGTTCTTGTTGAGCAGGAAGCCCACGCCGGTGGCGAGCTGGGAGGAGACGCCGCGCGAGCGCTTCACCACGGCGGCGGCATCGAAGCCGATCTTCTCGGCGGAGAGGCCGTAATCCTTGGCGTGCTCCATGTAGTGGTAGATCTCGGCGGAGCGCAGCAGCGCCTTGGTGGGGATACAGCCCCAGTTGAGACAGATGCCGCCGAGGTGGCTCTTCTCCACCACCGCGGTCTTGAAGCCGAGCTGCGCGGCGCGGATGGCGGCCACATAGCCGCCCGGCCCGCCGCCGATGACGATGATGTCGTAGGTATCAGCCATGGAAGGTCTCCTCGCCGCGCGCTGTTGCGGCGGGCTCTGGTCGTGATGGGGATCGGGGCGTCCCGAGGCGGCCGCCGGCGTGGGCTTCGGCGAGGCGCACAAGCGCCTCCTCGAACAGGGAAAGGTCGCGGAAGGGATCCTCGGCCGGAACTTGGGCCTGGATCACCGGCAGGCAGAAGGCATGCAGCGCCTCAGCCAGCATGAGATTGTCGAAATGGCCGAAGTCCTCCACATGGAGGCCGTCCGCCATGAGGCTGTCCGGCCCCTCCGGCGCCGCGCCGATGGTGGCGCGGGCGCGGTGCTTCAGCTCGCCGGGATGATTGGAATAGGCCGCCACCGGCTTGCCGAGGGCGAAGGCGAAACCCACCTCGAAGGCGGTGCCGGGATCGGCGCTGATGCCGCGAAAGGGTGTGAGGTTGGCGAGCACCGCGTCGGCGGTCCGCATCATGATCACATTGGCGGAGAAGATCGCGGTGGCGGAAATCCCGCCCGCCGCATCGAGGGCGATCTCGCCATCGAGGGGAAACAGGCCCGTGAACCCGTGGCAGGCGCAAAGCTCCACCTTGCGCCGGCCGATCTCGCGCGCATCGTCGAGGAACACCTCCGGGCCGGCGAGATAGAGCTTCATCGGGTGGGCTTGTCCTTCCGTTCCCCGTTCGATCCCTCCCCCGCAAGCGGGAGAGGGGTCAGGCTGCACCGGGGCGGGAACCCTGCCCCCTCAGCCCCTCACTTGGTCAGGATGGCGAAAAGCTCATCCTTGAGGCGCATGCGCTCGCGGCGCATGGCTTCCATCTCCTCGTCGCCCGTGGGCTCCACGTCGGTCTCGGCCCGGTGCACCTGACGGTTCACCTCGTGATAGGCCTCGTGGAGCTTGGCGAAATGAGCGTCGGAGAGCTTCAGCGCCTGGATCTTCTCGGCATATTCCGGGAAGTCGGCGGCGAGCTCGTGGGGCGTGTGGCTCATTGTTGTTCCTTTCTCGGGTCGAACGGCGCCGGGCGCCGCTGCCCCGCAGCTACACTGCTCCGCTGCGGCAGGATTTGATCTGCCGCAGCCCGGTCCGGCCGGCGGAGGCGCAGGCCTCGCGCCGGCGAAGTCGCGTCAGCTGTGACCTCAGACCAGCATCGCCATGGGCTTCTCGATGAAGCCCTTGAACGCGCTGAGGAGTTCCGCGCCGAGCGCGCCGTCCATCACCCGGTGATCGCAGGTCATGGTGACGGTCATCTGGGTGACGACCTTCACTTCGCCGCCCTTCACCACCGCCCGCTGCTCCGAGGCACCCACCGCGAGGATGGAGGACTGCGGCGCGTTGATGATGGCGGTGAAGTTGCGCATCCCCATCATGCCGAGGTTCGACACGGAGGTGGAGCCGCCGGAATATTCCTCCGGCTTCAGCTTCTTGGTGCGGGCGCGGGCGGCCAGATCGCGCATCTCGTTGGAGATGGTGGAGAGGGTCTTCTGCTCGGCCTTCTTCACGATCGGGGCGTAGAGGCCGCCGTCGATGGCGACCGCGACGCCCACGTCCGAGTGCTTCATGCGCAGGATGCGGTCCTCGGCCCACACGGCGTTGGCCGCCGGCACCTTCTGGAGCGCGAGCGCCAGCGCCTTGATGATGAAGTCGTTGACCGAGACGCGGTAGGACGGCTTGCCATCCTTGTCCTTCGACGCATTGGCATTGACCTGCTCGCGCAGGGCCATGAGGTCGTCGAGGTCGCAATCCACCGTCAGGTAGAAGTGCGGGGTGAGCTGCTCGCTCTCCACCAGACGGCGCGCGATGGTCTTGCGCATGCCGTCGAGCTGCACTTCCTCGTAGGTGCCGGCCTCGAACATGGCCTTCACCTGATCCGCCGTGGGACCGGTGAGAGCAGCTGTCGCCTTGGGCGCGGGAGTCGCAGCCGCAGGGGCCGCAGCAGCCGCAGCCGGGGCGGGCGCCGCGGCCGGCTTCGCGCCGGGCTGTGCACCTTCCAGATCGCGGGCGACGATGCGGCCATGCGGGCCGGAGCCCGACAGGCTGCCGAGGTCGATGCCCTTGTCCTTGGCGATCCGGCGGGCGAGCGGCGAGGCGAACACACGACCGCCCTGCCCGTTCGACGCCGGGGCCGTCGCCCCCGGAGCGGGCGCGGCCGCAGGAGCCGGGCTCGCGGCAGACGCAGCAGCAGGCGCGGGAGCAGCGGCCGGGGCCGGCGCGGCAGCGCCCTTGCCGGCGGCAGCGGTCGCCACGTCCTCGCCTTCACCGGCAAGGATGGCGATGAGCTGGTTCACCGGCACGTCCTGCGAGCCTTCCGGCACCAGGATCTTGGCGAGCACACCTTCGTCGATGGACTCGACTTCCATGGTGGCCTTGTCGGTCTCGATCTCGGCCAGCACGTCGCCGGACTTGACCGTGTCGCCTTCCTTCTTGAGCCACTTGGCGAGGTTGCCCTTCTCCATGGTGGGAGACAGGGCCGGCATCAGGATTTCGATGGGCATCTTCTTGGCCTTTCGAAAAAAGCAAAAACCCTCAGCGACGCCGGACGAAGGCGAGCATCTGCTGCTGGCGGGGATGGGACCAGTCGCCGATGATCTTCATCTCCCAATTGGGATCGCCGGCGAGCGCCGTGGAAAGCTGTGCCTGGGTATAGTGGTACGGGTCCTTGTCCGGGAACGTCACCACCCCACCCTTGCCCTGCTTCACCTGCTGCCCGAACTTGCCGTCGGGCACGAGGAAGCATGTCACGAAGAAGATACCTCCGGGCACGAAATGGGGGGCGATCCGGGCGAGGCAGTCAACCAGATACGGCATCGGCAGGTGACTGAAGACTGACTGGGCGATACCCATGTCAAACTGCACACCGAACCCACCGACATCGAAGCTGTCAGACACACTCAGGTGGTCACGCGGCAGCTTGGCATCGAGCCCCGCCGGGACGATCTCCTGGGCGTATCCGGCCTCCAGCAGGTCGCCGCTGAGGTCGATCCCGTAATACCGGTCGGCATCGAGATAGGCGACGAACTTGACCCCGCCGCGCAGGCTGCCGCAGCCGATGTCCACCAGCCGGTGGTGCGGCTTAAGCCCCTGCTTCACAAGAAAATCCCGCTGCAGCCGGCCGACCTCTTCCCAGAGGCCGCCGATGACTTCGCGGTGCTGTCCCTGCTGCACGTGGCGCGCCACGTGATCGAGGTCGTAATAGGTGGTCGGAGCGGTTTCCGACCGGTTTCCGGCGGTCATTTGTAGGTCACCGCCTTGACCGCCTCGATCACCTCCGCAACCGACGGCAGCGCAAGCTTTTCGAGGTTCGCGGCATACGGCATCGGCACGTCCTTGCCGGTGACGCGCAGGACCGGAGCGTCAAGGAAATCAAAGGCCTTGTCCATGAGCTGGGCGGCAATCTCGGCGCCGATGCCGGACTGCGGCCAGCCCTCTTCCACCGTGACGCAGCGGCCGGTCTTCTTCACCGATTCCACGATGGCCGGTACGTCCATGGGACGAATGGTGCGCAGGTCGATGACCTCGGCGTCGATGCCCTGCTTCGCCAGTTCCTCTGCCGCCTTAAGGGCATAGGTCATGCCGATGGAGAAGGAGACGATCGTCACATCCTTGCCCGACCGCGCGATGCGTGCCTTGCCGATGGGCAGCACGTAATCGTCGAGCTTCGGCACCTCGAACGTGTGGCCGTAAAGGATCTCGTTCTCGAGGAAGATGATGGGGTTGGGGTCACGGATGGCAGCCTTCAGCAGGCCCTTGGCGTCGGCCGCGGAATAGGGCGCGATCACCTTCAGGCCGGGCACGTTGGAGTACCAGGCGGTGTAATCCTGGCTGTGCTGGGCGGCGACGCGGGCAGCAGCGCCGTTGGGGCCGCGGAAGACGATGGAGCAGTGAACCTGACCGCCGGACATGTAGAGCGTCTTGGCGGCGGAGTTGATGATCTGGTCGATCGCCTGCATGGCGAAGTTGAAGGTCATGAACTCCACGATGGGCTTAAGTCCCGCCATCGCCGCGCCGACGCCGACACCGGCAAAGCCGTGCTCAGTAATGGGGGTGTCGATCACACGGCGGGCGCCGAATTCCTGCAGCAGGCCCTGGGTGATCTTGTAGGCGCCCTGATACTCGGCCACTTCCTCGCCCATGACGAAGACGTCGCCGTCCCGGCGCATCTCCTCGGCCATGGCGTCGCGCAGGGCCTCGCGGACCGTCTGGGTGACGAACTCGGTGCCAGCCGGCACTTCCGGATCGGGCTGCACGGTCACCTGCGGCGGAGCCGCGACAGCCGAGGGGGGCGGAGAGACAGGGGCGACGGGCGCCGCAGCAGCGGCCGGGGACGGCGCGCTCTCGGCGGCCTTGGCGGCGGGAGCGGGGGCGGCGCTCGCATCCTCGCCTTCGGCCAGGATGGTGGCGATGGGCGTGTTCACCGCCACGTCCTGCGCGCCTTCCGGCACCAGGATCTTGCCGAGGATACCCTCGTCGACGGCCTCCACCTCCATGGTGGCCTTGTCGGTCTCGATCTCGGCGAGCACGTCGCCGGACTTGACCGTGTCACCTTCCTTTTTCACCCACTTGGTGAGGTTGCCCTTCTCCATGGTGGGAGACAGGGCCGGCATGAGGACTTCGATGGCCATGGCTGTCAGCTCTTGCTCGGCGCGGGAGCGGGGACGGACGGCGTGGCGCCGGCCGGGGCCGCGTGATCGCGCTTGAAGGTGAGGTTGGTGTAGGCGGAGATGGCCGCGATCGCGATGGTCACGGAAACGAAGAAGGCGATGGCCGCCTTGCCGGAGCGCACCCGGTCCGCATCCTCGGCGGCGCCGGAGCGGCCGACGGCGAAGGGCCAGAGCGCAAGCAGAAGGTAGCTCCCGGTGCCGACGGGGCGCCCCGCCGCCCGCTCGGCAGCAAGGGCGGAGCGGCCGCCGCGCACGGCGACGACCCAGGCGCCGATGGCGGCCAGCAGCGCCGCCCCGGCGATCACATGGAAGAGTTCGGCCACGAGCCGGGCCTCAGCGCAGGATGTCCGTGTAGAGCTCGGCGACATCGGGCTCCGGATCGCTGCTGGCGAAGTCTGCAGCCGCGTTGACGATCTCGCGGACGTCGGCATCGATCTTCTTGAGATCGTCTTCGGTCACCTTGTGGCCGTCGAGGAGACGGGTGCGCACCTGCTCGATGGGATCGTGCTCGGTCCGCATCTTCTGCACCTCCTCCTTGGACCGGTACTTTGCCGGGTCCGACATGGAGTGGCCGCGATAGCGGTAGGTCTGCATCTCGAGGATGTAGGGGCCGTTGCCCTCACGGGCGAAGGCGAGGGCCCGCTCGCCGGCAGCCTTCACCGCCTGCACGTCCATGCCATCCACCTGCTCGCCGGGGATGTTGAAGGAGGTGCCGCGCTTGGAGAAGTCCTGCTGGGCGGAGGCGCGGGAGACCGCGGTGCCCATGGCGTACTTGTTGTTCTCGATCACGTACACGACCGGCAGCTTCCACAGCTCGGCCATGTTGAAGCTCTCGTAGACCTGGCCCTGGTTGGCCGCGCCGTCGCCGAAATAGGTGACGGAGACGTTGCCGTTCTCCCGGTAGCGGTCGGCGAAGGCGAGGCCGGTACCCAGCGACACCTGCGCGCCGACGATGCCGTGGCCACCGAAGAACTGTTTCTCGATGCTGAACATGTGCATCGAGCCGCCCTTGCCCTTGGACAGGCCGCCGCGGCGGCCGGTCAGCTCGGCCATGACGCCCCTGGCGTCCATGCCGGTGGACAGCATGTGCCCGTGGTCACGGTAGCCGGTGATGACCTGATCGCCCGGTTTCATCGCCATCTGCATGCCGACGACGACGGCTTCCTGGCCGATATAGAGGTGGCAGAAACCGCCGATGAGGCCCATGCCGTACATCTGGCCGGCCTTCTCCTCGAAGCGGCGGATGAGCAGCATCTCGCGATAGGCTTCGAGGTCCTGATCCTTGGTGAAGGGTACCGGGCCGGACGGCACGGCGGTCCGGGGGGAAGTCTTCTTGGCGGCCATCGGCATCCTCAGGAAGCTCTGGAACTGCGCCTCTCTAACGCACAGCCGAGCCGCCTGAAAGCGGGAAATTTTCGATGCTGCAACGCAACACGTTGCAAACTCTTATGGATCAAGGGCTGAACTTGAATATGGTTCAAATGCTATATGAACCAGTTTATAGTTCATTTGGTGCGAAGCAGCACAAGATCTTTCGTATTTATGAAGTTCAACTGCCGCCGCGCCTCCTCGTCCAGCAGGTCCGGATCGAGCTGGCTGGGGGCGAGAAGGGACACCTTGTTCTCCATCGCCTGCCGCTGTGCCTTGAGGCCGGCGAGCTCGGATTCGAGTGCCTTGGTCTCCTGCTCGTAGTTGCGACGCGCGAGGAGCCCGTGGTCGCCGATATAGGCATGATAGGCGAAGTACCCGATAAGCGCCGCAGCCCCCACGTGGAGAGCGAGCGTCGCAAGGATGGTCTGGAGGCGCGAGCGGCTTTGCATGGGCGCATCCTGCCGGTTTTAGGTTTCCGCCCTGTTAAGGCTGACGCTTCGGAGCGCCGGAGTTGCACCCGGCGCCATCCGCGCCTCAACTGGGGGAGGAAGTGCCACACGGGAGCAGAAGTCGTTGGAGTGGACGGACGAGGGCATCGTGCTTGGGGTCAGGCGGCACGGCGAAGGCAATGCCATCGTCGAGTTGTTGACGCGCCAGCGGGGACGCCATCTCGGCATGGTGCGTGGCGGTGGCTCGCGCCGGCTTGCACCCGTCCTCCAGCCCGGCAATTCGGTGAGCGCCACATGGCGTGCCCGACTGGATGAGCACATGGGCAATTATGCTCTGGAGGCCTCAGTGGTCCGCGCCGGCATGCTGATGGAGGCGCCCCACGCCGCCTTCGGGTTCACCCACATGGCGCAATTGCTTCACCTGCTGCCGGAGCGAGATCCCCACGAGGAGCTGTTCCTTACCCTCGGGGCCATTCTCGATGCGTTCGGCGAGGCAGACACGGCCGGCATGCTGGTGGCGCGGTTCGAGCTGGCCATGCTGTCGGAGCTGGGATTCGGACTGGAGTTGGAGACATGCGCGGCAACCGGCCGGCGCGATGATCTCATCTATGTCTCGCCGAAGAGCGGGCGGGCGGTGTGCCGCGAAGCCGGGGCGCCCTATAAGGATCGCCTCTTTCCCCTACCGCCCTTTCTCCGGACGGGCGCACCATCCGCCATGGATGATGTGGAATCGGCGCTGGCGATCACCGGCCATTTCCTGCTGGTGCGGGCTTTGGAGCCGCGCGGGCTCGGCTTTTCCGAAGCCCGCGCGGCGTTCCTGGCATCGTGGCGGCGAAGCGCCGATCACCAGCGGTAGTAACGGGGCGCGACCCAGACGTTGCGGCAGCGCGTCACCCAATGGGGGCGCCCGTTCCACCAGCGGCGCACCTGCCAACAGCGCCGCACCCAGCGCACATCCTCGACCTTCGCCTGTTCATGGGCGGCGCCGGCAAAACTTCCCGCGCTACCTGCAAGTGATCCGGCCGATGCAGAAGGGGCCGGACCAAGAAGCGCCAACGCAACGACTCCCCCCGCCGCAAGAGTTGCAATCTTCATGGACCTTCTCCTCTTGACGCGAACGTAGAGAAACGCTCGCGGATCGATGCTGAAACGTCGCAGGGGCGGGAGTTTGTTCCGGGAGTGACATCTAAAGCGTGTGCTTTGCCGCAGATTATGGCCTTCTCCGGTACATGCATGCCGTATTACGCGACGGCACGCCCCAGACTTGACGATCCGTTCAGTCTTGCGGCGAGATCGCGGCCTGGACGGCTGCGGAACGCGGGACACCGGATACCGCCGGGCCGGTGGCGCGGGCTTGTCGTGCGCCTGCGCGCGAGGTACTGCGGGGCATGGCCACCCGCACACTTCCGCCCGGCGACGGGAACATCGAGAAAGTCACGCTGAAGGAGGCGCTGGAAGAGCGCTACCTCGCGTACGCCCTCTCGACCATCATGCACCGCGCGCTGCCCGATGCGCGCGACGGATTGAAGCCTGTCCACCGGCGCATCCTCCACGCCATGCGGCAGTTGCGGCTCGATCCCGGGCAGGGCTTCAAGAAGTCCGCCCGCGTGGTCGGCGACGTGATCGGCAAGTTCCACCCGCACGGCGACCAGTCCGTCTATGACGCGCTGGTGCGTCTCGCGCAGGACTTCGCCCAGCGGTATCCTTTGGTGGATGGCCAGGGCAATTTCGGCAATGTCGACGGCGATAACGCCGCGGCCATGCGATACACCGAGGCCCGCCTCACCGAGACCGCCCGGCTGCTGCTGGATGGCATCGACGAGGACGCGGTGGATTTCCGCCCGACCTATGACGGGTCGGAGGAAGAGCCGGCCGTTCTGCCCGCTGCCTTCCCGAACCTGCTGGCGAATGGCTCGCAGGGCATCGCCGTCGGCATGGCCACCTCCATCCCGCCCCACAACGCGGCGGAGTTGCTGGATGCCGCACTCCACCTCATCGACCATCCGGACGCGCTCGCCTTCGACCTGCTGAAGTTCGTGCCCGGCCCGGACTTCCCCACCGGCGGTGTGCTGGTGGAGGATCCGGTCGGCGTGGCGGAGGCCTATGCGACGGGCCGCGGCTCGTTCCGCGTCCGTGCGCGCTGGGAGAAGGAGGACACCGGCCGCGGCGGCTATGTGGTGGTGGTGACGGAGATCCCCTACGGCGTCGCCAAGTCCCGCCTCGTGGAGAAGATCGCCGAGCTGCTCACCGACAAGAAGCTGCCGCTGCTCGCCGACGTCCGCGACGAGAGCGCCGAGGACATCCGCCTGGTGCTGGAGCCGCGCACCCGCACCGTGGATGCCGAGGTGCTGATGGAGAGCCTGTTCAAGCTCACCGAGCTTGAGGCGCGCATCCCGCTCAACATGAACGTGCTAGTCAAGGGCCAGATCCCCAAGGTGCTGTCGCTGGCCGAGGCGCTGCGCGAGTGGCTGGACCACCGCCGCGACGTGCTGCTCCGCCGCTCGCGCTACCGGCTCGACCAGATCGCCCACCGGCTCGAGGTGCTGGGCGGCTACCTCATCGCCTATCTCAACCTCGACGAGGTGATCCGCATCATCCGCGAGGAGGACGAGCCGAAGGTCTCGCTGATGCAGACCTTCGAGCTGACGGACGTGCAGGCGGAAGCCATCCTCAACATGCGGCTGCGCTCCCTGCGCCGCCTGGAAGAGATGGAAATCCGCAAGGAGCACGACGCCCTCTCCAAGGAGCAGGACGGACTCAACCGGCTCGTCGCTTCCGAGACGGCGCAGTGGAAGGCGATCTCCAAGGAAATCCGCGAGACCCGCAAGACCTATGGCCCCGAGACCGCGCTCGGCCGGCGGCGGACCACCTTTGCCGCCGCGCCGACCGTGCATGAGGACGCCTTCACCGAGGCGCTGGTGGAGCGCGAGCCCATCACCGTCGTCGTCTCCGCGAAGGGCTGGATCCGCGCGCTGAAGGGCCATGTGGCTGACGTCTCGAACCTGCAGTTCAAGGGCGACGACAGCCACGGCCACGCCTTCTTCGCGGAGACCACCTCAAAGGTGATGGTATTCGCCTCCAACGGCCGCTTCTACACGCTGGATGCCTCCAAGCTCCCCGGCGGGCGTGGCCACGGCGAGCCGGTGCGCCTGATGATCGACCTGGAGCAGGAGGCGGAGATCGTCTCCGTCTTCGCCTATCAGGCCGGGCGCAAGCTGCTGGTGGCGTCGAAGCAGGGCCGCGGCTTCGTGGTGCCGGAGGACGATTGCCTCGCCAATACCCGCAAGGGCAAGCAGGTGCTCGTCACCGACCCGCCGGACGCTGCGCTGGCGGTGCGCTTCGTCGATGGCGACTGGGTCGCGGTGATCGGCGAGAACCGCAAGATGCTGGTCTTCCCGCTGAACCAGATTCCCGAGATGTCGCGCGGCCGTGGCGTGCGCCTGCAACGCTACAAGGATGGCGGCCTCAGCGACCTCAAGGTGTTCCCGATGGCCAGCGGCCTGACCTGGGAGGACACCTCCGGGCGGACATGGACGGTCACCGATCTCATCGAGTGGCAGGGCGAGCGCGCTTCGGCGGGCCGTCTGCCGCCCAAGGGGTTCCCCCGCACCAACACGTTCGGCTGAGGCATGAACGCGCCCTCCCCCGAGACCGGGCGCGCACCGGCTCCTGACGAACGGGCGGCGCTCCGGCGCCTCGTCGATCAGGCGCAGTCCATCGTCCGGGCGCGGGAAACCTCGCTGGTCCTCATCGCCGCCGTCATGGGCGTGCTGGCCGGGGTTGCGGCCAGCCTCATGAGCGCGACCACCCAGTGGATGCACGAGGTGCTCTACTGGCTGGCACCGGGTGAGCGGCTGTCCTCCTCCCCTGCCCTCGCGTTGCCCTGGCTGATCCTGGTTCCCGCCGTCGGCGGCGCGGCGATGGGACTGATCGCGGTCGCGCTGAAGCGCTGGCGCAGGCACCCTTTCGTCGATCCCATCGAGGCCAATGCACTGCACGGTGGGCGCATGTCGCTCACCGACAGCATCATCGTCGCCCTGCAGACCATGGTGTCCAACGGCTTCGGCGCGTCGCTCGGGCTTGAGGCCGGCTATTCGCAGATCGGCTCGGGCATCGCCTCCCGGCTGGGTCTGACCTTCAAGCTCCGGCGCAACGATCTGCGCATCCTCGTCGGCGCGGGCGCTGCGGCGGGCATCGGTGCGGCGTTCGATGCGCCGCTGATGGGCGCCTTCTACGGCTTCGAGATCGTCATCGGCTCCTATTCCATCCCCGCGGCAGCCCCGGTGCTCGCCGGGACGGTCTCGGCAGTGATGACGGCGCGGCTGCTCGGCGCCCATGTGGAGCCGCTGCACATGCCCCTCGACCCGAACCTCGGGCCGGTCGACATCCTCCCCATCCTGTTCCTCGGCCTCGCCGCTGCGGCGGTCGCCATCGTCATCATGCGCCTCGTGACGACGGTGGAGACGCTGTTCGGCATGAGCCGCATTCCCGCGCCGCTGCGGCCCATGGTGGCCGGCATCGGCATCGGCGCGCTGGCGCTCTACAGTCCGCAGGTGCTCTCCGATGGCCACGGAGCGCTCCATACCCAGGTGGGCAGCGCGGTGACGGCTTCCGTCGCTATCGTGTTCGGCCTGAAGATCCTCGCCTCCGCCCTCTCCATCGGCTCCGGCTTCCGCGGCGGCCTGTTCTTCGCCTCGCTGTTCCTCGGCGCTCTGATGGGCAAGCTCTATGGCGGGCTGCTGGCCGTCGCCTTCCCGGGCTTCCACCTCGATCCATCGGTGGCGGCGGTTGTGGGCATGGGCGCGCTGGCGGTGGGCGTCATCGGCGGGCCGCTCACCATGAGCTTCCTCGTGCTGGAGATGACGCGGGACATCTCCCTCTCCGGCTTCGTGATGGCGGCGGCGGTCGTTACCTCCCTGACCGTGCGGGAAACGTTCGGCTACTCCTTCTCCACGTGGCGCCTGCATTTGCGCGGCGAGACCATCCGCGGTGCGCAGGACGTGGGCTGGATGCGCGACCTGACGGTGGCCAAGATGATGCGCACCGACTTCCCCACCTTCCCTCAGGATGGCACCCTGGACGCCCTGCGCGCCCGCTACGCGCTGGGCTCGACCCGCATCGTCGTGCTGGTGGACGCGGCCGGCGGCTATGGCGGGCTGCTCCGCCTGTCCGAGGCCTACGCCAGTCTCGAGACCGGCGAGACGGCGGTGTCGGGGTTGGCGACCCAACGCGACCACGTCTTGCTCCCGGCAATGAACGTCAAGGAAGCCGCCCTCGCCTTCGACGCCGCAAAGGCGGAAGACCTCGCGGTGGTGGACGACCGCGACAACCGCCATCTCCTGGGGCTGTTGGGCGAATCCCACGTCCTGAAGCGCTATGCCGCCGAACTGGAGCGGGCGCGCCGGGGCCTCGGCGCGGAAGACTGACGCGCCAGACCGGCCTCAGGCGGCAAAAGCCTCGAGCCGGGCCACGCGGTTTCGCCCGGCCCTCTTCGCCGTATAGAGGGCGGTATCGCTCCGTGCGATCAACTCCCCCGGCCCGTCGTCCGCCCTCTGGACGGCGATGCCGACGCTGACCGTGATTTCGATGGCCAAACCATGGGTCACGATGGCGTTGGCCGCGACGCCCGCCCGAATGCGCTCGGCCACCAGTTCTGCCCCCGCCGACGGCGTCTCCGGCAGGACGACGACAAATTCCTCCCCGCCATAGCGACAGACGAAATCCCCCGGCCGGCACGCCGCACGCTGGACGCGGTGGGCGACCTCGGCGAGCACGGCGTCGCCCATGGCGTGGCCGTGCGTGTCGTTCACCCGCTTGAAGTGGTCGATATCGATCATCAGCACAGCAAGCTCACGCTGCTCACGCCGGGAGCGCTGCATTTCCACCTCCAGCGTGAGGTCGAGCGCCCGTCGGTTGGGCAGGCCGGTGAGGGAGTCCGTAATGGCCATCCGCTCCAGCTGGCGCTCCATCTCCCGGCTGCGGCGCAGAGAGGTGGAGAGCGCCGCGACGGTCAGCGCCAGCAGAAGCGATATCGTGAGCGTGAGCGCAAGAGTGATGGCTGCTCGCAGATACCACCCGCCGAACTGCTGGCGCGCAGAAACGCCAACGGTCACGGAGAGCGGATACCCCTTGACCAACACCGTCCGCAGGAACCTGCGCTGGCCATCGATCTGTGATGTTTCCACCCTCCAGTCGTCCGGCATCGCTGACGCCTGCCGCTGGAGGATGTCGGGCGTCACCTCATCTCCCGCGTTGCCCCGGCCATCGGTAGAAGGATAGCGCAGGACGACGGTGCCGTCGGTCCGGGTCAGCCGGACGATGCCGCCGGGCGGCAGCTTCACCCGCTCGAACATCTGCTGGAAATAGACGAGGCGAATAGAGGCCACCACGACACCCGCGAATGACCCGTCCGATCCATTTATCCGCCGGCTGATTCCAATGGCACGCTCGGGGCTCGAGAGCCGGGACAGGAAGGGCCGGCTGACGTAGACGCCGGCGTTCGGGTTGTCCCTCTGCACACGGAAGTAGTCCCGATCGGCGAAATTGATGCCGCTCAGGTCCTCTTCGGAATCGTCGAACAGGACATTGCCCTGCGCATCCAGCACGAGCATGACACCGAAATCATTGGCATCGCCCGCACGGCGAAACAGGACGCGTTGCCGCAGCGCCGCAGGAAGCGCCATCAGTGTCGGCTCGCGCAGTGCCTCGGCGAGACCGGTCAGGCTGGATTCAACCAGAAGGAAGTCGCGTTCGATCGCTCCCGCGAGCACAGAGATTGTGTTCGCGGTATAGCGTTCGCCGTCGTGCCAAGTTTCCTGGTAGGAGCGCCACAGAGCAAAGGACTGCATCCCCACGATGGCGAGGATGAGTGCACTCGTGACAAACCGGAGCAGACGGCCGGAGGAGAGGTGTTTGAGAACCTTGTCCATCAGCCTTACCTGGGCCGCATCTATACCATCCCAGCCGTCACGTTATCAGCCAGAATCACCATTTCGCGACTTTTATTCCGCAGCCGGCCTGTCGATGCGGCGTTCCTCCACCTCCGCGGAGCGGACAGGCTCCGCCTCGAGCCAGTGCAGGATGAGCGTGTAGCCAAGCGCCAGCACCACGGGGCCGACGAACAGGCCCAGCACCCCGGAGGACAGGAGCCCGCCGATCGCGCCGATGAAGACCACCAGCATCGGCACGTCCACGCCGCGCCCCAGCATGATGGGACGCAGGACGTGCTCTATGAGCGAGACGCCCGTGCACCAGACGGCGAAGATCACCGCCGGCACCGGATCAAGCAGTGTGAAGGCGTAGATCGCCACCGGCACCAGAACGATGGCCAGCGGCAGTTGCACGATGGCGATGATGAGGCAGAGCAACGCCAACAGGCCCGCGGCCGGGATATCGGCGGCGAGAAAGCCCAGCCCAGCCAGCAGCGACTGGATCAGCGCGACACCGATGATGCCCTTGCTGACGCTGCGAATGGTGCGCACCGCGAGGTCGGCATAGCCCAGCCCCCCGGAGCCGGCGAGGCGGGTGACGACATCGCCCGCAATGCGCTGGCCGCTGGTCGCATTGGCCATCAGAACCGCGGCCACGAAGATGGCGACGATGAATTCCAGTATCCCGAGCAGCACGCCGGTTGCCGACCCGAGCATCCATTTGCCGGCCCAGGTGAGTTCGGAGGCGATCGAGCTGATCGCTTGATCGAGGTTGGTCGAGGCGAGCATCCAGAAGCTGTAGAGCGGATCGCCCACGAGAAACCAGCCGCGGACAGTCTCTGGCGGCGGCGGCAGGCGCAGCGTGCCATCCGCCATGTGGTGGGCCAGAAGCTTCAGGCTGTTCACGAGGGTGTCGGTCAGCAGCATCGCCGGCAGCACCAGCAAGGTCAGCGCGAGCAGGACAAAAAGCGTGGCGGCCGCCGCCGTCCGGCCTTTGAGGGCCGCGCACAGGCGGAGGAACAGCGGGTGGGAGGCGATGGCGATGATGAGCCCCCACAGGATGGAGGTCAGGAACGGCTGGACGATGGTGAAGCACCAGCCGAACAGCAATGCCAGCGTGCCGAACCTCAGCGCCAGCTGAAGGACGGGCCCGAACGTTTCGCTGCCGTCCCTGGCGGGGGGGCGGTCCTGACGCCTGTCGTGGGGTCGTTCCATGATCCTGTCCAGATGGACTCTCCCTGCCACAGACCCGCTCCAGCCTACCCTGAGAGAACCCCTTATGCGCCTGGCTTGCAATGGCAGCCAGCCGACATTTGCCCTTGGTGTCGCGGTACGGACGCTACGTCAAGTCGCCTGCCTCTTCCGCATGGCAGGCCAATTGCATCGTGGATTCAGGGCCACGGTCTGCCTGTTCTGGCTGTAGCCCCCGAAGCAACAAGGACAAGGCGAGGACACAGCATGTCCGACCACAAGGTTACGGTCGAGCAACTGCCGAGCGGCAAGTGGGCGTGTTTTCTTCACGTGGAAGGACACGATGAACCCATCAATCTCGGCCGGGAATTCAAGAACGACGAGCAGGCGGAAAACTGGCTCAACGTGTCGGAATCCGTCACTGCGATCGAGATGATGCTGCGGAAGGTCAAGAAGTAGGACCTGCCGACGACGACAAGCCGACGCCGGCTTGGCTCGAAGGCGACAGGGCTGTCGCGGTTCACACAGCCTGTCGGGGCTCGAGCATGCAATCCGCCGGCTTCACTTGGTGCAGCCGGCGGACGCGGAAATGTTCTCGGGCGTGCCCCAATCGTTCTGGGGCAGGTTCTCGTACGGCGGGCCGAACTCCTGCTTGATCATGGTGAAGGCCGAGGGCAGCCCGGTCTGCTGATCGAAATCGATGATCCAGAAATAGTCGTAGGTGTCGCCCGGCCAGTCGTCCGGCATCTTGATGCCGGCGAGGTCCATGAGGTCGAAGAGGGTCGTGGCCTTGGTGGGCACCGGCCTGCCCGGGTGCTTCTCTTGCACCTTCGCCCGCTGCGCCGGCGTCAGCTCGATATCGAGGCGCGGGCGGGCGATGTGGTCGTGCTCCCAGTCCATGATCAGCGTGCCGCCTGCCCATTCCGGCTTGGTGAACACGTCGTGCACCGCCTGCCGGTTGCGCTCCGCGAGCTTGTCCTGGCGGATGATCAATTTACCGTCCACCATCTCCGGCATCACCGAATAGAAGACGACCGGCTGCTTCCACGAATCGGCGACCGGATAGATGGTTTCCAGCGTGTGCAGCGAGAGCCCGAGGATCGCGGTCGGCACCTCTCCCGGCCGCAGGAGCGACTTCTTGGCGTCCTTGCCGAGGTAATAATCCACCAGGGCGCGGGCGCGTTCCTGGCCGACGCTGCAGAGCTGGAGTGGCCCGCCCTTCTCTCCGTGCCGCAGGAGAATGACCCGCGCCGGAACCGCGGCTGCCGGCAGCGCCGACAGAAGGCTGGTGGAAAACACGGCCGCGAGCGCAAGGCCGCCAGCCAAGATCGTCCGTTTGAGGGATTTGATCGTCTGCATCACTGCCTCTCCCAATACGGCGACGCTAGCCGAGTCCACCCGCCTTCGCCATGTGACCGGGTGCCGGACCCTGCGCGCCACGAGCGCCGATCGAGCCCCTTCACACGCCGCCTCGAACATGCTTCAAGGCGGCAGCCGGGAGATTTTGGGGTCCGGCCGATGCGGGGCGCTGCAATGGCAGAGATGAGCTTGGGGACGAATGGGCTGGCGGGCGGCGTGTTGCTCGCGCTCATCGCCATGGCCGGCGTCCAGGCGGTGGCCCAGAGCTCGCAGCAGCGCATCGTGGTGACGCCCCGCGTGATCCAGCTGCCTGTCATCCCCCAGGGCAATTATCTCGACCCCGGCCCCGGGCCCGCCATTCGTCCGGACGTCAAGATCGGCGACGACCGCAACGAAGACTACGTGTTCCCGCCCGACCTGACCGGCGGATACGGCTCCGGCCCTCCCGGCGACCCGACCAACAACGGTCAGTGGAGCCCGCTGGATGGCGACACCCCGAGCTTCTGAGACGGTTCGCGATTTTTGAGACGATGGCCGGGCCTCAACCCGGCCATTTCCGTTTGCGGCACCCGAGCGTTCGTCGTCCGCCGGGTTTGACGACGAGGGACGGCGCCACGTATCCCTGAAGGCAGAAGGCTGCATCGGCAGCCCCCGGCGGCAACTTGAGCCGCACGGCATGTGCTTCTGGGAGCCGCCAATGACCGCCGCGCCGAACTACATGATCTCTCGCCTGGACGAGATCCCGGCCGTGCCCTGCCCCTGCGGTTTCGCACGCCGTGCATTCGGGACGGACGACAACAGACTGGCGACCGTGCACCTCACCGACATCACCGAGGATGCGCGGGTGCACTACCATAAGCACATGACCGAGATTTACGTGATCCTCGAAGGCGAAGGGGAGATGGAGCTCGACGGCGAGCGCGTGCCGGTCTCGCCGCTCACGTCCATCTTCATCAAGCCGGGCTGCCGGCATCGCGCCATCGGCCGCCTGCGCATCCTGAACATCCCGATCCCCGCCTTCGACCCGGAGGACGAGTGGTTCGACTGAACCGGGACCATGAGGCCAAAAAGAAAGCGGCGGGGACTGGCCCCGCCGCTCTCGAAAAACATCGAACCGTGAACCGAAGCGATCAGCGCTTCGAGAACTGGAACGAACGGCGGGCCTTGGCGCGGCCGTACTTCTTGCGCTCGACAACGCGGCTGTCGCGGGTCAGGAAGCCGCCCTTCTTGAGGGGGCTGCGCAGCTCGGGCTCGTAATAGGTGAGCGCCTTGGAGAGGCCGTGACGCAGCGCGCCGGCCTGGCCGGACAGACCGCCGCCGGAGACGGTGGCGACCACGTCGTACTGGCCTTCGCGGGCGGCGACCTGGAACGGCTGGTTGATCATCAGGCGCAGCACGGGACGGGCGAAATACACCTCGATGTCCCGGTCATTGACGGTGATCTTGCCGGTGCCGGGGCGAACCCACACGCGGGCCACGGCGTCCTTGCGCTTGCCGGTGGCATAGGCGCGGCCGAACTTGTCCAGCTTCTGGACATGAACGGGAGCTTCGGGCTGGGCCGAGACGGTCGCTGCGCCGAGAGCGTCGAGGGACTGGAGAACCTCGGCCATGTCAGTTCCTCACGTTCTTGCGGTTGAGAGCCGCCACGTCGAGGGCGACCGGCTGCTGGGCCTCGTGCGGGTGGGCAGGGCCCTTGTAGACGCGCAGGTTGCCCATGATCTTGCGGCCGAGCGGGCCGCGGGCGAGCATGCGCTCCACCGCCTTCTCAATGACGCGCTCCGGGAAGCGGCCCTCGAGAATGAACTTCGCGGTGCGTTCCTTGATGCCGCCCGCATAGCCGGTGTGATGGTAGTAGACCTTCTGGTCCTTCTTGCGGCCCGTGAACACCGCCTTCTCGGCGTTGACCACGACGACGTTGTCGCCGCAATCCACGTGGGGGGTGTAGATGGGCAGGTGCTTGCCCTTCAGGCGCATGGCGATGATGGTCGCGAGCCGGCCGACAACAAGGCCGCTGGCGTCGATCACCACCCACTTCTTCTCGATTTCGGCGGGCTTGGCCGAATACGTCGTCATGGGATCATTCCGAATGAGAAGTCGGACGGCCCAGCCCATGAGGACCGAACGGCGTCCGACGATGGGGTGCTTCTAGAGGAGCACAGCGCGCACGTCAACGCATTCGGGATGCCAAAACACATGCGAAAACAAACGGTTATAAAAATGGTGCAATAACACCGTCAAAATTACCGCGTTTTCGCATTGCCTTGACGTCGATCAGCCCTTCGGCCGATCCGGGATCGAATAGGTGGCGACGCAATGAGCGACCAGTTCGTCGTCCCCCGGCCCCCGAATGCCCACCTCCCCAACCGCGAGACGCTTACCCAGCTTGATGATGCGGGCGTCGCCGAAGAGCGGCCCCGGGGCCGGCTTGCGCAGGAAATTGATGGAGAGATTCGTCGTGACCGCGAGCGCGACTGGCCCGATCTGCGCCAGGAGCGCCACATAGACCGCCACATCTGCCAGCGCCATCATGGCCGGACCGGAAATGGTGCCGCCCGGGCGCAGATGGCTCTCATCGGCATCCAGCCGCACCGTCGCGGTCTTCAGGCCCACGCGCTCCACATGGTGCGCGCGGCCCGGGCCGAAGGCTTGCGGGAACTCCGCCGCGAGGAAGGTCTCCAGATCCTTCACCGTCATCACCGCATCGCGCGCCGCAGTCATCCCGTCCATTCCCCTTCCCTGCCCCGGCTCGCGCCGGCCGACGCTTGTGAATAGGATAGCGGCCGGAACGTCAAATCCGGAAACACCAAGGGAAATACCGTGCCCGCAACTGCCGCCGCCGTGAATGCCCCGCTCCCTGCCCCGGTCTCCCGCTCCGACGATGCGGGCGTGGTGACGCTCACCCTGTCGCGGCCGGCGCAGCGCAATTCCCTGTCCGAGGCGATGATGGCGGCGCTCACGACGGCGCTGGCCGAGGTCGCGGCGGATTCGTCTGCCCGCGCGGTGGTGCTGGCGGCGGAAGGGCCTGTCTATTCCGCAGGGCATGATCTGAAGGAGATCCAGTCCCATCGCTCCGACCCGGACCGCGGACGCGCCTATTTCGAGGATGTGCTGAAGCGCTGCGCCACGCTGATGACGGCCATCGTCCGCCTGCCCCAACCGGTGATCGCGGCGGTCGAGGGCATGGCGACGGCGGCCGGTTGCCAGCTGGTGGCGAGCTGCGACCTCGCGGTCGCTGGAGACAAGGCGCGCTTCTGCACGCCGGGCGTCAATATCGGCCTGTTCTGCCACACGCCCATGGTGGCGCTCTCGCGCAACCTCTCGCGCAAGCACGCCATGGAGATGCTTCTGCTCGGCGACTGGACCGAGGCGGACGACGCCCTGCGCATGGGCCTCGTCAACCGCGTTGAGCCGGCCGGCGACGCTCTTGCTACAGCGCAGGCCCTCGCCCGCAAGATCGCGGACAAGTCACAGGTGCCGGTGAAGCTCGGCAAGGCCGCCTTCTACGCGCAGGTCGAGCTGGGCCTCGACGACGCCTATACCTACGCCTCGCGCGTCATGGCGGAGAACATGCTGGCGCGCGATGCGGACGAAGGCATCTCGGCGGTACTCGCCAAGCGTGCAGCCGTGTGGGAAGACAGGTAGACACCTGCTGCGGCTCCGCTTCGGCGACGCAATTTCCGAAGCGGAGGGACACAGATGCAAGGGCAGAAGCAAGGCTTTTTCGAACAGCCTCACGCCGCCACCTATCTGCTGATCGCCTTAAATGTCGCCGTCTTCGGCATGATGACTCTGCGCACGGGTGCCGCCGCACCTGCCGGGCGGGATTTGTGGCAGGCCGGCGCGCTCTATCCTTTGGTGCTGCCGCGCGGCGAATACTGGCGGCTCGTGGCGCATGGCTTCCTCCATGCGAACCCCATGCATCTGTTCACGAACATGCTGTGCCTTGCCCTGTGGGGCGGTCATCTCGAGCGCCGGGTGGGTGCCACTTATTTCATCGTGATCTACGCCATCGCACTGCTCGCAGGCGGGTTTGTCAGCCTCGCCACGCACCACGGCCCCTATCTGTCGGTGGGCGCATCAGGCGCGGTCTCGGGGGTGCTGGGTGCGCTGTTCTGCCTCTGGATACTCGGAAAGGTCGAGCTTGGGGCGAGCTTCTTCATCATCAACATCGGCCTCAACATCACCTTGTCGTTGAGCACGCGGGGCGTTGACTGGGGGGCACATCTCGGCGGGTTCACCGCCGGCCTCGTGGCCTGCGCCGTCATCGATCTGATCGAACGGGGCAATGCGCGCGTGTTCGCCTGCAAGTTCCCGGAAGGGCTGAAGCTCAACGTGCTGATCCTCGCCGTGGTCGGCCCTATGGCCGCGGCTCCGTTTGCACCGCCAATTCCCGCCACGCCCGCGGCCTTCGCACTTGCGGCAGGCATCGTCCTTCTGGCCCTGACAGTCGCAGTGAAGGCGATCGATCTCGTTCTGACGCGCCGGCATGGACTGGCAATCGCCGCCTTCATCCTTGCGTTGCCGAACACGGTGGCCGCGCTTGCCATTTTCGACCGGCTGGCGGAGACGATCTGCGCCGCATCCGGGAACGCGCCGGCGTTGGCAGCACTGTGCAGCCACGCAGGCCTGCTGCCGACGCTCGGAGCCGCAGCCATGCTTGCTCTGTCGCTCGGCCTCTCGACCCGCAGCATTGCCAAGGGCGTGACGGACCTCGGCTTCGTCGCGCCCGGCCTCAGGGGCGAACGACGCCGGCGGCTCGGCCTGTGACGCCGTTTACACTCCATAAACCATGATCTGGCTCTCTGGGTGAGACTGGCGCGTCTTGCGTCCGAATCGCGGGAGGGCCGCGCATGTCTCAGCTGGAGACGACGCACCTTGGAATGACGCAGACCGACACGGCGGGGCCCGATGTCGGGCTTCGGCGTGCGCGGCTGGCGTGGCGCCCGGGCATCTGGCAGGCCGCGTGGATCGTCTTCGCCCTCATCGCACTCGCCAGCTTCCTGCCGCTGCGCTTCTGCGCCACCACCACCCTCGCGTTCGAAGTGGGCACCCAGCCGCCCGCTGGCGCCATGCGCGGCGTGGCGCAGATGCTGGGCTCGAGGGAATTGGCCTATGACGCCGTGCGCCAACTGCCGGATGATGACGTGCGCCGCATCGCCGCCGGTGGCTTGACGGGATGGCTGGGCATGACCCGCGCAGGCACCGAAGGACGCTCCGAGAGTGTCGCCGCCGCGTGGCGCCTCATGGAAAATCTGGAGGTATCGCCGGCCCAGGGTGGGCGCGCGTTGCGCCTTACCGTCACCGCTGCGACGCCCGGCCTCGCCGTGCGGGCGGCAGACGCCTACGTCTCCGCATTCCTCTCCCTCGATCGCGCCACGCGCGAGGCGCAGGAGGAGCCTTCCCTGCTGCCGGCGGCACGCCGGGGCGAGGCCGGGCGTGCCTCTTTCGTGCCCCAGCCGCCCGGGCCACTCGCCCTCGGGTTGCTCGCGGCCGTTGCCGCCCTGCTGGTCATTGCGCGACGCACCGTGAACCGCCCGGCAGAAGCCGAAGGCGTGGTGGATGGCGCCGTTCTTCCGGTCGAACTCAATGACAGCCACCGCATCACCTGGATCGGCGGCCCGGAGGGCGCCGGCCTCGATGCGGATGCGGCGGTCGCGCGCCTCGCCGCCCATCTCGCGACCTCGCGCGGGTCGACGCGCCTGGTTCTACTGACCTCCGACGACCTGCCCGAGGCCTCCGCCACCTGCGCGGTCTCCCTGGCCCGTCGCCTGTCGGAGGATGCCGGGGTGGCTCTGGTGGCGTTGGATGGCAGCGCCGAGAGCCTTGCCGCCCTCGTGTCGGACCCATGGGCGCCGGGCATGAGCGAACTCCTGTTCGGCGTCGCAGGCTTCGGCGAGACCATCCATCGGGACGCCCGCTCCCGGGCCCACGTGATCCCGCCTGGCCGGGACGTGCTCTCCGGCTCTGCTGTGGTGGGCGCCGAGCGGCTCGCTTTGGTGCTGGAAGCCCTCAAGCGGACCTACGATTACGTGGTGGTCGCCGCCCCCAGCCTGTCGGCGGCCCGCGGCGGTCGCCGCATCGCCGGGCTTGATCCGCTCGTCGTCTGCCTGAATGCCGACGATGCACCGCCGACAGCCGCCGTCGAAACGTTCGACGCCCTCGCGGAGAAGAAATTCGGCCGAGTGGTGATGCTCTGCCTCGCCTCCCGCCGGACCGTGGAAGAGGCGCCGGAGAGCGAGGATCACCTCGCCGTGCCATCCCTTGATGCCCAGGAAATCGATCCGCCGCAAATGCCCGAACGGCTCGCCGGCGCGGCCTGATCCAACCTTCGCTATCGCGCGACAAAGGCCCGGCCCCGCCGGGCTTTTTTGCGTTTCGCCCTCAAACAGGCAGGGCGAATGCTCGCCTGAAACCTAAAGAAACGGGCGCAAGAGACTGTGTAACCTCATTTTTTGTCCGGACGCTCCATCCAGCGAATGATGAGAGCCGCCGGGAGAACCCACAGGCTTCCCAGAAGCACGTAGCAGACGGTCTGAAGTGCCCAGTGCAGCTCGGTGACCCGGCCCTGAGCCAACGCCATGGCCATCAGCGCCCAGACGACGACCAGCACCAGCATCAGGACCGTACCGATAAGCTTGCGCAGGCGTTGGGGCATTCGCGATCACTCCCTGGCCGCAGGGGCTGCTGGCGTGCCGAAGCGGCATGCGGCACCCGCTCCCTTGCGCGGCACACAGGCTCTCTATAACGGATCGATCCGGAGGGGCCACGCAGCAAGACCGCGCACGCGGAGTCGAGATCACATGTCGCACGCCGAAGCCGTTACCCTGATCGCCGACCGTCCCCGCCCCGGGATCAAGGCCGTCCGCCTCTGGCTCTATTTCGTCGCGGCACTGATCGTTGCCATGGTGGTGGTGGGCGGCGCGACGCGCCTCACCGAATCCGGCCTCTCCATCACGGAATGGAAGCCTGTCACCGGCGCCCTGCCCCCCATGTCGCAGGGCGACTGGCAGGCGGAGTTCGACCGCTACAAGGCCATTCCCCAGTACGAGATCCTCAACAAGGGCATGGGGCTGGAGGCGTTCAAGCGCATTTATTGGTGGGAATGGGGCCACCGGCTGCTCGGCCGGGTCATCGGCTTCGCTTTCCTGCTGCCCTTTCTCTATTTCGCCTTCCGCGGCGTGCTGCGCGGATCGCTGCTGGCGAAGTGCCTCGGGCTGTTCGCCCTCGGCGGGCTGCAGGGTGCCGTCGGCTGGTGGATGGTGGCGTCGGGGCTCACGGAGCGGGTCTCCGTCAGCCAATATCGCCTCGCAGTCCATCTCACCCTCGCCTGCATCATCCTCGCCGCCATCGTCGCCGTCGCGCGATCGCTCGCCGGCGAGGGGCGGCAGGCGGTGACTGGCCGCGCGCGGCTGACGGCGCGCGTGCTGGTGGCCCTCGTGCTGGTGCAGATCTTCGCCGGGGGACTGGTGGCCGGGCTCGACGCCGGCATGGCCTACAACAGCTGGCCGCTCATGGACGGCCACTTCATTCCCGCCGCCGAACAGCTCGGCGCCATGTCGCCGTTCTGGCGCAACCTGTTCGAGAATGCGCTGACGGTGCAATTCGATCACCGCATGGTGGCCTACGCTCTGTGGGCGCTGGCGCTTGTCCACGCGCTCGATGCCATGCGGGGCGACGGGCGGGCGGCAAGGCGGGCATGGATTCTGTTCGCTCTGGTGACGGCGCAGGCGACGCTGGGCATCCTGACGCTGATCCACCAGGTGCCCATCGATATCGCTTTGGCGCATCAGTTCGGGGCGACCATCGTCCTGATCTTCGCCGTGGTGCATGTGAGCGGCCTCGGTGCGCCCGAGGCCGCCAAGGCCGTGACCGCGGCCGCCTAGACCAGCGCCGCCACGATCGGCGCGATCATCACGTTGAACAGGCCTGCCAGCACCATCACGAGACCGGCGATGGAGCCTTCCTCCCCGCCGATCTGGTGCGCCCGGGCAACGCCGGCACCGTGGGCGCCCATGCCGAACAGGGCGCCGCGGGCCAGCGAAGAGCGCAGCGGCATCACCTTCAGCACCACCTCGCCCAGCGCCGCACCGCAGATGCCGGTAAGGATGACGAACACGGCGGTGAGGTCCGGCACGCCGCCGATGTCGCTGGAAACCGCCATCGCGAAGGGAGTGGAGGTCGACCGCGGCATCAGGCTGAGGCCGATGGAATCGCTCAGTCCCAGAAGATGCGCGAGGGCCAGCGCCGTCCCCATGGCGAGGGTGCTCCCCACCGCGACGCCGACCAGCAGCACCGGCCAGTAGCGACGGATGAGCGCGCGCTGCTCATAGATGGGAATGGCGAAGGCGACCGTCGCCGGCCCCATCATCAGCAGCAGCCAGCGGGTGCCGGCGATGTACTCGCCGTAGCCGGCGTGCAGGCTGAGTGCCACGGCACCGACGCCGATGGGCGTCAGCAACAGCGGCGAGGTCCACCAGAACCGCCAGCGCCGGCCGATGGCCCGCGCCGCAAGATACGAGCCGATGGTGACGGCCGACCAGAACAGTGCGGCAAACAGGGGGTTATGCATCCACATGGCGCGCCTCCCCCGACAGACGCTGGGTCCAGCGCCAGCACAGATCGACGGCGAGCGCGGTGCCACCCATGACCGTGACCGTGCCGAGCAGGATCACCGCGGCGATCTTCAGTCCATCGAGGCCGATGAGTTCCTTGTGATCCAGCACGGCCATGACGGCGGGCACGAAGAACAGCAGCATCTCCGCCAGCAGCCAGGACGCCCCACGCCGCACGCTGGCCGGACGCAGCCAGCCGCTCGCCAGAAGCGCCAGCACCACCACCATCCCCACGATGCCACCCGGCACCGGCAGCTTAACCAGCCGCACCACCCCCTCTCCCGCCATCCAAAAACCGGCGAGCACGGCGAGTTGAGCAATCATGTTGCGATGCAGCGCGAGGCGGACGGTACGAAGCAAGTGATTGGGGGCAGAGCGATTCTGGGACATGGCTGGCACCTCCAGTGCCGATGCCAGTAAGATAGTATGCAGCGCAGCATGATGAAAATGAATTGATTGCATAAAGAGCATTCCATATAGGCATCATATGGAACTTCGGACGCTCAGGGCCTTCGTGGAGGTGGTGCGGCAGGGCGGCTTCTCGCCGGCCGCCAAGGTGCTCAATGCCACCCAACCCACCATTTCCAAGGCCGTGAAGCAGCTGGAGGACGAACTCGGCGTTCCCCTGCTCGATCGCATCGGCCATCGCAGCCAGCTCACCGCCGCGGGCGAGATCGTCTACCGCCGCGCATTGACCCTGCTCGCGGAGCGCGAAGGCCTCGTCGCCGAGCTGGACGATCTGAGAGGCCTCAGGCGCGGCAGCCTGCGCCTCGGCCTACCGCCGCTTGGGGCGAGCACGCTGTTTGCGCCCTTGTTCGCCGTCTTCCGCTCCCGCTATCCCGGCATCGAGATCCGGCTGACCGAGCATGGCTCCAAGCGGCTGGAGGAAATGCTGATCGAGGGCGAGGTGGAGCTGGCCGGCTCCCTGCTCCCCGCCAAGGAGGGGTTCGACGGGCAGGGCGTGCGGTGCGAGCCGCTGATGGCCGTGCTGCCGGTGAGCCACCCTCTGGCGGGGCGGGAGCGGGTGACCATGGCCGATCTGGCGGGCTTCCCCTTCATCCTGTTCGAGGGCGGATTCGCGCTCAATCAAGTGCTGGAGGACGCCTGCGCTCGCAACGGCTTCGCGCCGCAGATCGCCGCGCGCAGCGGGCAGATCGACTTCATCGTGGAGATTGCGGGCGCGGGCCTCGGGGTGGCGTTCCTGCCGAAGACCATCGCCTACCAGCGCCGCACGCCGGCGGTGCGCTTGTCGGAACTCGCCGAGCCCGGCACCGAATGGCACATGGCCATCGTCTGGCGAAAGGGCAGCTACCTCTCCCACGCCGCCCGCGCCTGGCTGGAGCTGACGCGGGAGGTCTATGGAGACGGGGACGGTCCGTCCGGCTGAACGTCATAGCTCTAAAAAAAACCGCGCGGGCCCTTGGGAGCCCGCGCGGATCGAAGATCAGATCTTCGCCCAGATCAGATCTTAGCCCAGGTCAGATTTTGGCCAGCGCCTGATCGAGGTCGCCGATGATGTCCGCCACGTCCTCGATGCCGATGGACAGGCGCACCACCTCCGGCCCGGCCCCCGCCGCCGTCTTTCCGTCGTCGGTCAGCTGGCGATGGGTCGTGGAGGCGGGATGGATGATGAGCGAGCGGGTGTCGCCGATGTTGGCGAGATGCGAGAACAGCTCGACGTTCGACACCAGCTTCACGCCCGCCTCATAGCCGCCCTTGAGGCCGAAGGTGAAAACCGCGCCGGCGCCCTTGGGCAGGTATTTCTGCGCCAGGGCATGATACTTGTCGGTCGCAAGGCCGGGATAGCTCACCCAGGAAACCTTGGGGTGCGCGGCCAGCCACTGCGCCACCTTCAGCGCATTCTCGCTATGCCGCTGCATGCGCAGGGCGAGCGTCTCGATGCCGGTGAGGATCAGGAAGGCATTGAAGGGCGACAGCGCCGGCCCGAGGTCGCGCAGGCCCAGCACGCGGGCGGCGATGGCGAAGGCGAAATTGCCGAACGTCTCGTGCAGCACCATGCCGGAATATTCCGGCCGCGGCTCGGTCAGGAAGGGGTAGCGGCCCGAGGCCGACCAGTCGAACGTGCCCGCATCCACGATCACGCCGCCGATGGAATTGCCATGGCCGCCCAGGAACTTGGTGGCCGAATGCACGACGATGTCGGCACCGTCCTTGATGGGCTGCCAGAGGTAGGGCGTCGCCAGGGTGTTGTCGACGATGAGCGGCACGCCCGCCTTCTTGGCGATGGCGGAGATGGCGGCGACATCGGTCACCACGCCGCCCGGATTGGCGATGGATTCGATGAAGATCGCCTTGGTCTTCGGCGTCACCGCCCGCTCGAACGAGGACACATCGTCCGGGTCCGCCCACACCACGTTCCAGCCGAAGCTCTTGAAGGCGTGGGAGAACTGGTTGATCGAGCCGCCATAGAGCTTGCGCGAGGCGATGAACTCGTCACCGGGCGTCAGCAGCGTGTGGAACACCAGATGCTGGGCCGCATGGCCGGACGCGACAGCAAGGGCCGCCGTGCCGCCCTCCAGCGCCGCGACGCGCTCTTCCAGCACCGCATTGGTCGGGTTGGTGATGCGGGTGTAGATGTTGCCGAACGCCTGCAGGCCGAACAGGGAGGCGGCGTGATCCACGTCGTCGAACACGAACGAGGTGGTCTGGTAGATCGGCGTCGCCCGCGCGCCCGTGGTAGGGTCCGGCTGGGCGCCCGCGTGGATCGCGAGGGTCGCGAAACCCGGCTCGTGCGGGGCGGCGGGGGTCTTGTCGTCGGACATGGGCGCTTTCTCCGTCAGTGCCAACCTTCTATGCCGGCGGGCTTCGATAGATAATTCCGTACTTCTACCGATTAGATTGATTTCGATCCACGCGGTGCGATGGAAAGCCGCTGCACCCCGCTGCCCAGCCGCTGGGGGCGGCGGGCGGAGATGGTGCGGGAATTGACGCCGGTCCAGCCGATCTCGCCGGAAAGGCGGCCATATTCGATCTTCGGGCAGCGGTTCATCACCACCTTGAGACCGGCGGCCTCGGCGCGGGCGGCGGCTTCGTCGTTGCGGACGCCAAGCTGGGTCCAGAACACCTTTGGCAGGGGATCGAGCGCCAGCACCTCGTCGAGAACGGCGGGCACATGCTCGGGTGCGCGGAACACGTCCACCATGTCGATGGCCTCAGGCACATCCTTCAGCGACGCGACGAAGGTGAGTCCCACCACGGTCTTGCCCGCCTGCCCCGGATTGACCGGATAGACGCGATAACCGCGCTCGGACAGGTATTTCATCACGAAATAGGACGGCCGCGCCGCATTGGCGCTGGCGCCGACGATGGCGATCGTCTTCACCTCGGAGAGGACCGAGCGGATATAGGCGTCGTCGTAGCGATCGTGGTTCACCACGTCTCCTCCCTCGTTCAGCGCCGGGCCTTAGAAAACAAGGTGTAGAAATTCCGGGTGGTTGCGGCGGCAAAGGCTTCGAAAGGCTCGCCCCGCGCCTCGGCCAGCACCTTCGCCGTCTCGCGCACGAAGGAGGGCTCGTTGCGCTTGCCGCGATGGGGAATCGGCGCGAGGAACGGGGAATCGGTCTCCACCAGAATGCGGTCGGCCGGCACATCGCAGGCGATGGCGCGCAGATCCTCGCTCTTCTTGAAGGTCACGACGCCGGAGAAGGAGATGTAGCCGCCCAGCGCCAGCGCCCGGCGGGCGAGGTCCGGCCCGGCAGTGAAGCAATGCAGCAGGAAGGGAAAGGCGCCCCTCGCGCTCTCCTCCTCGAGAATGGCGGCCACGTCCTCATCCGCCTCGCGGGCGTGAATCACCAGCGGCAGGCCGGTCTCGCGCGACGCTGCGATATGGGTGCGGAAGCCGTGCTCCTGCGCCTCGCGCGGGCCGAGGTCGTAGTGATAGTCCAGCCCCACCTCGCCGATGGCCACCACCTTGGGATGGCGGGAGAGGTCCACCAGGTCCTTCACCGTGACATCGGTTTCCTCGCCCGCCTGATGGGGGTGGGTCCCCACGGAACAGCTCACGCTGTCGAACCGCTCGGCGATGGCGATGATCTCGTTGAAGCGGCGCACCCGCGTGGAAATGGTGACGAGATGAGTGACGCCAGCCGCCTCGGCGCGCGCCACCACGTCCGGCAGCTCGGCGGCGAAATCGGGGAAATCGAGATGGCAGTGGCTGTCGACGAGCATGATGATCCCACGGACGTTCCGCGCTTCACATAAGCGCATCGGCCCTCCCCGTCGAGGCACCGGGCCATGCGCACAGCGCACGGCCGGGCCTTGCCGGACTGCTCCGGCAAAGGTATCGCGGGGGCCTATACGGGCCCGGCCGGCTCGTCCCATGGCGAGACCCTTCATGCTCAAGACCCAGCCCCCGCTCCGCCCTGCGCTCGCCCGCCTCGCTGATGCGTCCAACGTCTGGGCGATCGCTTTGCTCGTCGTGGGCGTAGCCCTGCTGGCCTGGAGCGCCCAGCTGTCTATCCCCATCCAGCCGGTGCCCATCACGCTGCAGAGCTATGTGCTCATCTCGCTTGCCGCCCTCATGGGCTGGCAATTCGGCGGGCTGACCGTCGCGATCTATCTGCTGGCCGGATTGATGGGGCTGCCGGTGTTCTCGGGGGGGCGGAGCGGGCTCGCCATGCTCACCGGCACCTCCGGCGGCTTCGTCGTCGGCTTTCTCGTCACGACGCTGCTGGTGGGCTGGCTTCAGGAGACCTGGGCGCGGCTGCGCCCGCTGCCGCTGTTCGGCGTTCTCGCCCTCGGCCATCTCGTGCTGATGGTCATGGGCGCCGGCTGGCTCGCGACGAAGATGGGGCCGGTCTTCGCTCTGGAGAAGGGCTTCCTGCCCTTCCTGCCGGGTGCCGCGGTTAAGACCGTCGCGGCGCTCGCCACCGTCATCGCCATGGAGCGCCTCGCCGGCACCCCGCGCCAGCAGTGAGTCGCGCGGCTACTGGGCCGCGCTGATCTCTTCCTTGAGGGCGTCCGCGTCCGGGGCGGGCATGGTGATGGGCTGCACACGCTCGCCGGGGCGGCCGGGATTGGTGACGATGGAGGCTTCCAGCGACACCGTGACGTTCCCGCCCGAGGTGTTGAAGATGTAGTCCAGCCGGAAGGCGGCATCCTGGCTCTGGCCGTTGGTGCGCTTCATCGCCTCATCAGGCGGAAGGCGTTTCTCGGCAATGAGTTGGGCCGGCTGATCGACCGTGATGTTGTACTGGCGGGCACGCCGTGACGTCGCGATGCGGGCGCGCACGAGGGTGGCGTCGGCGCCGGCGAGCTTCACCTCGATGCGCGGCACGGCGGGGCCTTCCGGCACCGGCGGGGACATCTGAGTCGGCATGGCCGGGGGGATGGGATCATAGTTGGGAGAAGGCGCCGGAGCGCGGTCGTAGCTGCTGGAGCAGCCGGCCAGTGCCAGCGCCACCGCGGCCACCGAAACCCATCTCACGCCCGTCATTCCCACCGCTCCAGTTCCCCCAGCCCCGCCTGCTGTAAACTACAAAACCCTAGCAAGGTTAAGATATTTCCGGTTCCCGCCCATTCCGGGGCTCAGGTGGCGGCTTCCGGCTCCACATAGCGCGGGAACACGCCGACAGGGGTAGGCAGGGCCAGGCCGGCGGGCAGGCGGAAGGCCGGAGCGAGCCGGTCGAAGCTCCGCTCCGCGGCGGGAATCGCCACCAGGTCCAACAACTTGGCGGCGCTCTCCGGCATCACCGGCTGGACCATGATGCCCACCTGCCGGATCACCTCGGAGGTGACCCATAGCACCGTCTCCATGCGGGCGGGATCGGTCTTGCGCAGGGCCCAGGGGGCCTGGGCGGCGAAGTAGCGGTTGGCTTCCGCGACGACGGCCCAAACTGCGTTGAGATACAAGTGGATAGCCTGCGCTTCCATGGCCTCGCGGCTCTTTTCGAGCATCCCGCCGGCGAGGGCGAGCATGGCCTCGTCCTCCGGCGAGAGGGGGCCGGGGGTAGGCACCAAGCCATTGAGATTCTTGGAGATCATCGACAGCGAGCGCTGGGCGAGGTTGCCCAGGTCGTTGGCGAGGTCGGCGTTGATGCGGTTGACGATGGCCTCGTGGCTGTAGGAGCCATCCTGGCCGAACGCCACCTCCCGCAGGAAGAAATATCTAATGGCATCAACGCCATAGGTGGTCGCGAGGTCGAACGGGTCGATCACGTTGCCCACCGACTTCGACATCTTCTCTCCGCGGTTGAAGAGAAAGCCATGGCCGAACACGCGCTTGGGCGCCTCCAGCCCGGCGGACCAGAGAAATGCCGGCCAGTACACCGCATGGAAGCGAATGATGTCCTTGCCGATGACATGCACGTCTGCCGGCCAGTACTTCGCGAAGTCGCCATCCACGTTCGGATACCCGAGCGCGGTGATGTAGTTCGTCAGCGCATCCACCCACACATACATGATGTGCTTGGGATCACCTGGAACGGGGATGCCCCAGTCGAACGTGGTGCGGGAGATGGAGAGGTCCTGAAGGCCCCCCGAAACGAAACTGACAACCTCGTTTCGGCGGGTGTCAGGCGCTATAAACCCCGGGTTTTCGGCATAGTAAGTGAGCAGTCGGTCCTGATAGGCCGAGAGGCGGAAGAAGTAGCTCTCCTCCTCCACCCATTCCACAGGCGTTCCCTGTGGGCCGAGCCGAACGCCGGTGTCATTCAGTGTTGTCTCACTTTCCGCGTAATAGGCTTCATCCCGGATGGAATACCAGCCCGCATACGTGGATTTATAGATATCCCCATTCGCCGCCATCTTTTCCCAGATGGCCTGCGTGGAAATGCGGTGCCGCTCCTCCGTGGTGCGGATGAAGTCGTCGTTGGAGAGGTTGAAGGTCTCCACCATCGCCTGGAAGCGGGGAACGTTTCGCTTGAGCAGCTCGCGGGTGGTCACGCCGGCGCGCTGCGCGGTCTGCAGCATCTTGATTCCGTGTTCGTCCGTACCGGTGAGGAAGCGCACGTCATAGCCGTCGAGCCGCTTGAACCGCGCCATGCAGTCGGTCGCGATCGCCTCGTAGGCATGGCCCATGTGGGGCACGCCATTGGGGTAGGAGATGGCGGTGGTGATGTAGAACGGCGGCTTGACGGACATCGGAAGGCTCGGACGATTTCCCCGACCCCCGGGACTGCGGCTTCAGCTTGCGGCAGCTTCAGCGCACGGCCTCGGCCAGATCGGCAAAGATGCGGAACACCAGCGCCTTGCGATCGAGATTGAAGACATCCGCCTCGGTCGCGCTGCGCCGCACCTTCTCCCACACCTCGCCGAGGCGGACAAGGCGATGGCGGGGCACGTCCGCGTGCGTGGCCTGCGCGGCCACATAGTCGCTCACCGCCTCGACGAAGAGATCGAGCCCGTCGGCCCGGTCGCCCTGAAGCCGTGTGCCCAGCGCGTGCAGGTCTTCCGGGCGAGGACGGGGCAGCTGATCCAGCGCCTTGAGGGTGGCGAGGCGCACCTCCATCCCCTCCCCCCGCGCCAGCGTCAAAGCGCGCCGCACGCTGCCGCCGGAGGCCTGCGCGGCGGCCGGAAGCTCGGCGGCGTTGAGGTCGCCGATCTCGGTGGAGAGATGGTCCAGCGCCGCCAGCACGTCGCCCTCTCCCAGCGCCCGCAGCCGCAGCAGGCGCGAGCGCGAGCGGATGGTGGCCAGCACCTTGCCGGGGGCGTGGGTGATGAGCAGGAACAGCGCGCGCGGCGGCGGCTCCTCCAGCGTCTTCAGCAAGGCATTGGCGCCGAAGGCGTTCAGTTCGTCCACCGCATCGACGATGCACACCCGCCAGCCGCCGGCCGCCGCCGTGGCGCCGAAGAAGCTGCGCACCCGGCGCACCATCTCGGCCGGGATGATGGTGGGGATCTTCTCCTCCCCCGCCTCCGGTGCCCGGCGCAGCACCAGCATGTCGGGATGGCTCATGGAGGCCACCTGCCGGAACACCGGATGGCTCGGCGACAGGCTCAAATCATGGGCGCCCGGTTCCGGGCCGCCGGCCAGCACCACGCGTGCGAGGCGATAGGCGAGCGTCGCCTTGCCGATGCCCTCCGGCCCGCCGATGAGCAAGGCATGGGGCAGGCGCCCGGCGCGGAAGTCGCCGAGCAGGTCGGCCTCCACCGCCGCATGGCCGAACAGGCGGTCCTGCTCACGCGGATGCGGCGCACCCGGCAGAACGTCGCCGGCGATCTCCGTGCTCATGCGCCCGCGCCCGCGATCGCTTGGGCACCTGCGAGGTCTTGGGCGCCTGCGAGGTCTTGGGCGCCCAGCCCGAGGCGGGCCGCCACCACGTCGGCGATGGCGGCGGCGACCGCATCGGCAGCGGCCGAGGCATCGATGAGGGCGCAGCGCGCCGGCTCCGCCTGTGCCCGCGCAAGGAAGGCGGCGCGCACCGCTGCGTGATAATCGCCGCCCTCTTTCTCGAACCGGTCCGCCGCCGCGCCCGCCGCGCGTCGCGCGGCGCGGGCCAGGCCGATCTCCGGCGGCACGTCCAGCACGAGGGTGAGGTCCGGGCGCACGGTGCCAACCGAAAGCGCCTCAAGGGAATCAAGAAGGCTCGCGTCCACGGCGCCGACCGCCCCCTGATAGACGCGGGTGGAATCGATGAAGCGGTCGCACACCACGATCTTGTCCGCCGCCAGCGAAGGCGCGATCAGGCCGGCCACATGGTCGGCCCGCGCAGCGGCGAACAGCAGCGCCTCCGCCGCAGGCCCGAGCGGCTCGGCCGCGCCGGAGAGGATGACATGGCGCAGCGCCTCCGCACCGGGCGTACCGCCGGGTTCGCGCGTCTCCACCACGTCGAGCCCGAGGCCGCGCAGATGCTGCGCCAGCCGCCGCGCCTGGGTGGACTTTCCGGTGCCCTCCCCGCCTTCGAGGGTGATGAAACGCCCGCTCATTTGCCGACCTTCGCCAGCACCTTCTTGAAGAGATCGCGCACGCCATCGCCCATCAGCGTCATGCCGCCATCGAGGGCGCGATCCGTCAGCGAGCCCACGGGCACGTCCTCGGCGGTGTAGAGCGGAATTTCCAGCGCCTTCACCTGTCCGCGCGTGACCTGCATGCGGCCTACCTCCGTGCCCTTCGCCACCGGTGCGCGCAGCGGCCCGGTGTAGACCACCTTGGCAGTGACGCGCTCGTTGCCCGAACGCGGCGTGAGGATGGAAACCGCCCCCTTCGCCACGAGCCCGACCGAGCCTTGCGTGCCGCCGAACACCTGCGCGCGGCCGATCTCCTGATCCGCCGTGAAGATCTGGCGCTGGCGGAAGGACTGGAAGCCCCATTCCAGCAGCTTGCGCGTCTCTTCCAGCCGCTCCTTCTCGCTCTTCGCGCCGAGGGTGGCGACGATGAGGCGCTGGCCGTTCTGCACCGCCGAGCCGAGGGCGTGGTAGCCCACATCCTTCACCCAGCCTACCTGAAGGCCATCGGCGCCGATGCCCGCGTCCAGCAGCACGTTGCGATTGCGCTGCTTGATGCGGCTCCACTCGATGTTGGGGCGGGCGAAGACGGGGTAGTACGTGGGATAGGTGCGGATGACATGGGCGGCGAGCAGGCCGAGGTCGCGGGCCGTGGACACCTGGCCGGGATCGGCGAAGCCCGTGGCGTTGTGGAACTCGGAATTCGCCATGCCGATGGCCTTCGCCTCGGCATTCATCATCTGGGAAAACTCGCTCTCGGTGTTGGCGACGCCCTCGGCCAGGGCGATGGCCGCGTCATTGCCCGAGACCACCAGCGCGCCAGCGAGTAGCTCGCCCACGGGGGCCGGCTTGTTCACCTCGGCGAACATGGCCGCCCCGCCGGAGGGACCGCCGCCGCGCTTCCAGGCGTTCACGCTCACAACGAAGGGCGTATCGAGGGCGATCTTGCCGGCCTTGAGCTGGGAGAAGACGACATCCGCCGTCATCACCTTCACCAGCGTGCCGGGGGCGAAGCGCTTGTCGGCGTCCTTCTCGTAGAGAATCGTGCCGGTCTCGAAATCGATCAGCACGGCGGAGGGAACGGAGGTCTGGAAGCCCTGCGCCGGCTGGGCGGCGGCGGGACGGGGCGTGGTCAGTACGCCGACCACAGCCAGCGCGATGGCCGGAAAAGCGAGAGCGCGAACAAGACGGGAGGCGAAGCGGGAGGACACGGGCATCTGGCTCCACCGGATACGGCACGCGGAAGGCGCCGCTCCCTGCCGCGGCGCGGCTTCGGGGCACGACGTCCCATTCGGCCGGATCATCGCGAAGCGCCGGCTCCGGGTAAAGCCCTTGGGGAATCGAGTTGGGGGGATATCTTCAGCTCGGGTGTGCGCCGAGCCGGATCAACGCCCGGAGACTCAGCGTTCGGAAACTCAGCGCTCTCCCGGCACCCCGGCAAAGCCGAGGCCGGAGACGGGCGCGGCGCCCTGCGACCAACCCGCGCTGGCCACCACCTGGCCCGAACCGCTGGTCTGGCCGAGATCATAGGGCCGCGACGGCGGCACCGGCGCCTCGTCCGACGGCGGGGCCGAAGCGGCGACACGACGCAGCGGCGGGCCTTCCGGCACGAACGGCTTTGCGGAAGCGACGCGCACGGGCGAGCCCTCGATCAGGTCCGCCGGGGTGCCGTCGGTGCGCAGGGTGGAGGCGAGCTTGATGTCGTCGTCATCATCCAGCGGCGCGCGGCCGAGATACTGCACGCGGACCTTGGTCATGCCCTTCTGGGCGAAGCCGAGCAGCTCTGCCGTCTTGTAGGACACGTCGATCAGGCGATCGCCCACATAGGGCCCGCGATTGTTGATGCGCACCACGATGGAGCGATCATTGGACAGGTTCGTCACCCGCACATAGGACGGCATGGGCAGCGTCTTGTGGGCGGCGGAGATGGAGCCCATGTCGAAGATCTCGCCATTGGCGGTCTTGCGGCCGTGGAAATCCTTGCCGTACCAGGAGGCCGTGCCCTCGGCTATGTAATTGGGGTTCTCGGCCGGCACATAGGTGCGCCCGCCGATGGTGTAGGGCTTGCCCACCTTGTAGTTGCCGCCGCCGCGCGGCACCGGATCCCCCTCCGCGACCACGCGCGGGCTGGTGGAGACGCCCCAGATGGGATCGATCTTGCTGCCGAGGGATTCGACCGAGCCGCAGCCGGCGATGGCGATCAGGGAGGAGAGAACCGCAACGGTCCGCACGCCCCGGATGGATGGCGCTGCCCCCGCGCCGGTGACGGCGCGCATGAGGTGACCGATCCTGTTCCGCTGCGTCCTCGCCGATCCCGTCATCATCCGTGCCCGGTTCCCCGCTTTTGCTGCCGCCGGCAGAGACAGAACGCACCGTGCCGCGATCAGCATGGACCCCGGCAGATTCCGTCAACAGGGGGTCCAATGACGGCAAAAATGGGGCGCAGCTGCGGCTATGGTTAACAAACGGCAATATTGCCGCCCATCATGATACCTTGAACAGCCCCATCCGGCGCCCCGCAGTCGGTCTCGCGCGCCCCGCCCCCGCCTCCCGCGCCGCCCCCTCTCGACGCGCCCGCGCACCTGCTCTAGATGGGACCATCAAGCGTCCGCCCCGCGAGCGGGCCTGGAAGGGTGGCCGAGTGGTTTAAGGCAGCGGTCTTGAAAACCGCCGTGGGGGTGACCTCACCCAGGGTTCGAATCCCTGCCCTTCCGCCATTTCACATTGATTTTATTTATGAATTTCTGATTTCGAAAAACCTACTAGCGATCTACTGCCGGAAATCAGATGGACGAAACGGGTTTATGCGGGCGTCAGATGCGCCGAAGCCGATCACGAAAATGCAATTAACTGTCGTGTGCTTCGGCGAAGCTGTGCTTATAGATACTATTGCGCCGTGAATACGTATCGAAAATTAAATCAAAATAGAAAAACAATGAATTGATATTTTCACAGTCAATAACGCAGTCGACAACTAATATTTAACAATATAGTCCGATAAATTTTGAATAAACGTCGGGTGATAACTTTACAATAAGCTTGCACAATCCAGATTTATAAAGTTGTCGCAATTTTTAGCATGGGAAACTGGCGTATTTCCAAAATAATTTCCCGTACATGAAGGCAAATAGTACATTTTCAATGATTGTGAATTGGACGATTACGCCTTTAAGGTTGGCATTCCGGCGCCCTGACCATATATGCCCACAATAAGTTGCCGATGGTGGCTTCGCATGAGGAAGCGGATTTGAGCGAAGAAGCGAAATGGGCTTTCATCACCGCGCTTGACGACGAACTGTTGAAAGGCGGCGCAACAATGTCGGAATGGTGCGCCTTCATCGTCCGCGATTGCGATTATGCTTTCGTCGGCGGCGCGAACCTCGCAACCGTCATAGCTGCTACCGCCGCAATCGAAACCTATCTTCGCGCCGAATATGCAGGCGGGAAGCGCATTCGCCTTGCGGATTTGGTTGACAGCGCCCCTATCGAACAAGGGCTTCGCGACGACATTCACAAGCTACGAAAGTATCGCAACACATGGGTTCACGTGGCAACGCCTGAAGACGACGAAGCCATACTACAAAATCCCGAAGCCTATGAAGAACAACTAGAAGAATGGGCGAGACTGGCGCAACGCACCTTGCGCCGGACCATCTATGAAAGCCAGTGGATATAAAAACCCCACCATCGGCTAAGCGGAGCTGCGTTCAATGACGATTGCCGGAATCTAGCACCCCATCCGGCGCTTCAATCGTCAGCAGGCTCGAAAGGTCCGCCCCACTCTCCGGGGCGGCCATGGGGCAGGTGGTGCCGGGGAGGACGGCCACGTCGAACAGCTCGCGGATGGCGCCTTCCAGGCGGATCCATTCCACCACATCGCCGGTGGCGAGCTTGATGATCTGGACGCCGCACCAGGGGGTGCCGCCGCGGCGCGCGATCTCGTCATCGATGGGCATGCCATTGAACGACAGGTGCCGCGGCAGAGAGAGCGTCACCACCGCGTGCCCGGCGTGGATGGAAAGGCCGCGCAGGAAGCCCGGGCAGAAGGCGACATCCTCCTTGGCGCCGGTCAAGGGATCGACGCGCACCAGATAGCCCCGCGCGGAATCCAGCATCCAGATCCACCCGCCATGGACGCGCGGCGAATGGGGCATGGAGAAGCCGTCGGCGATGACCTCGTGGTCGTCCACCCGGATGAGCAGGCCCCCGCCGACCCGATGCTCGCGCCAGCCGTCCACCACGTCGGTGGCGGAGACCGCCGTCACGTAGCGCACCCGGCCGTCCTCCAGCGCGAGGCCGTTGAGGTGGCAGCGATCCTCGGCGGCGAGGCGGGAGATGAATTTCGGCTTCCACACCGGCTTGAAGGAGTGGCGGTGGCTGATCGTGGCGAGGCAGCTGAACTTGGTGTTCACGAACACGATGCGTCCGCTCGCCTCCACCGCGATCTCGTGGGCGTCCACGTCGCCGGTGACGAACGCCGTGCGCGGCACGTAGAGGCGGTCGAAATGCCCGTTCGCCCGCTCGTCCGGGCCGAGCACGTTGGCGAAGCGCCAGATCTGGTTCAGCGAGGCGAGATAAAGCTCGTCGCCGCGCGGGGCGAGCCCCATGGCCCGCACGAAATTGCGCTGGTGGAAGGAGAGGTTGTCGTTGCCGAACTGGCCGACGAGAAAGAGCTGCCCGCTCTGGTAGGAGGAGAAGGCGAGGCTCACCCGGTGCTGCGCCAGCCACGCGGCGAAGGTGCGCGAACAGGTGATCTGGGTCTGGTCTGTCTCGACAGGAGCTGCCTCTTGCGCCTGGCCCATTGTATCCACCCGCTCCGGCCGTGGGATCTGTGCGTTGCCGTGGCCGGAGAGTGAAGCCGGTTTTTCCAGCTGAGGCCAGACCGCAGCACCGCAGCGCACAGCTTAGAACTGCACGCGCCCCGTGGCGCCGCGCCGCATCAGGCGGCGCGATAGCGCGGGGCCGGGGCGGAGCCGCCCAGATGCTGGGCCATGGCGCGGCGGGCCGCCTCATAGGCCAGCCATTCGCCGCCGTCCTGCAGGGCCGGGATGGTGACGATCTCGCCGGCATCGAGGCCCGCGAGTGCGGCGTCCACCATCTCCTCGGCGGACATCACGATCTCCTTCGGCAGGTTCGCGTGGCCACCGACGCCGGGGATGTTCCAGAACTCGGTGGCCGTCGCCCCCGGCAGCACCGCCTGCACGCGCAGGCCGCGCGCCCCCAGTTCGTGCTGGAGCGACTGGGTGAGCGCCAGCACATAGGCCTTGCTCGCCCCATAGACGCCGTTCAGCACCTCCGGCGCCAGCGCCACGATGGAGGAGATGTTGATGATGGTGCCCCCGCCCCGCGCCACGAAGGCCGGCGCAGCCGCGTAAGTCAGGCGGGTCAGGGCGGTGACGTTGATGGCGATCATCTCCTCCATGCGCGCGACATTGCTGTCGAGAAGCGGCGTCGCGGCGCCGAAGCCGGCATTGTTGACCAGCAGGGAGATGCCGGCGTCGTCGCGCAGCAGCGCCTCGATGCGGTGGAGGTCGGCGGCGGCGGTGAGGTCGGCGGTGATGGTCTGCACCGTGCGGCCGGTCGCGCTCCCGATGCGCGCCGCCACCGCCTCCAGCCGCACCGCATTGCGGGCGACGAGGATGAGGTCGTAGCCGCGGCACGCCAGCCGCTCCGCATAGATGGCGCCGATGCCACCAGAGGCGCCGGTGATCAGCGCGATGCCCTTGTTCCGTTCCGTGTTCATGGCCGATCCCCGGTCGTTGGTGCGAGACAGAGGGAGCCTAGGCGTCGTGCGCCATGTCTTGAATGTCGAAGAAGCGGCAATTCAGGACACGTTTGCGCGGCGCCGATCGAGCACGAGGGCGATGATCTCGGACGCCGCTGCGGTGGCGCCAATGGCCCAGATGAGCCCGCCGGCAACGAGGCCGGCACCGATGGCCGAGCCGAGGGAAAAACCAAGATACATGGTGGAGGTGTTCAGCGCGAGGGCGACCGGCGCCTGCGCCGCCGGCCCGGCCCCGATGAGCCGCGCCAGCTGTGCCGGATAGAAGGACCACACGCTGAAGCCCCACCCCACCACGCCGGCCAGCACCGGCACGAGGGCGAGCTGCGGGGGAAGCCGCGTCGCGAGCGCCAGCGTCAGGAAGGAGAGCCAGAGCACCACGAGGGAGCCCACCACCACCCGGCGCGAGCCGAGCCGGTCGTTGAGGCTGCCACCCACGGTGACGCCCACAGCCGCCGCGACCCCCCAGGCGGACACGCTGGCGCTGATGCCGGCGGGGCCGAAACCCAGCACCTCGGCGAGATAGGGCGCGATGTAGGGATAGGCGACGAAGGCCCCGACCGACCAGAACAGCGTGACGCCGAGCAGGCCGAGCACCGCCGGCTGGCGGACCACGCCCAGACGCTCCGACAGGCTCGCCACCGCCACGTTCGATCCCGCATCCCTGCGAATGCCGAGAAGGATGCCGCCGATGGCGACGAGCCCCATGGCGGCGACACCGAGGAAAGTCGCCCGCCAGCCGAAGGCGTGCCCCACCACCGACCCGAGCGGCAGGCCGAGGGCGATGGCGAGGGTCATACCGCCGCTGACGATGGCCAGCGCCCGCCCCCGCTTCTCCGGCGCCGCGATCACGCCCGCCAGTGCATTGGCGCCAGGCACGTAGAGGCCGGAGGCGACAGCCATGGCCATGCGCGCGATGAGCAGCGCCGCGAAGGAGGACGAGAAGGCTGCGGCGAGGTTCGCCGCCGTGAACAGGCCCATGGCAAGCAGCAGCGCGCTGCGCCGCCCAAGGCCGGCCGTCGCCACGGTGGTGATGGGCGATGACACCGCCATCATCAGGGTGAAGACCACAACGAGGGTCGCGGTGGCCGACAGGCTCATGCCGAGATCCGCCGCAATAGTCGGCAGCAGCGGCGCGATCATGAAGCCCTCGGTGCCGATGGCAGCCGTCCCCAGCGCGAGGAAGACTGCAGGCATCAGGGAGGACGTAACGGGGGACGTTGCCCGTGCGTCAGCGCGCGCCAAAGCGGCCGCAGGCAGGGGGACGTTTTCGCAAGAACCGGCCATCACGGCCTCCAGACACATCGTGGGATGGCTGGAGCCTAGGCGCGGGCATTTATGTCTCAAATGACATGTAAACGTCAATTCGCGCCATGCGCCACGCCGTCCTTCTCCCCTTCGATGTAGCGCAGGCTGCGGCGCAGGCTCTGGGGCGGATGGCCGAAGTGGCGCAGGAAGGCGCGGCGCATGCGGTCACGGTCGTCGAAGCCGGTGTCGCGCGCCACCACGTCCATGGCGTGGCGCCCCTCCTCCAGCATGGCCTTCGCCGCTTCCAGGCGCAGCCGCTCCACCGCCTTGGCGGGGGATTCGCCGGTCTCCTCGCGGAACACGCGGCTGAACTGGCGCGGGCTGAGGCTCGCCGCCTCCGCCAGCTCCTCCACGGTGAGGGGATTGCGCAGGTTTTCCTTGGCGTAGGTCAGCGCGCGGCGGACGCGATCGGAGCGCGGCTCCAGCTCCAGCAGGGTCGAGAACTGCGCCTGCCCGCCGGGCCGGCGATGGTAGACCACGAGCTTGCGGGCGATGGCGCGGGCGAGCGCGGCGTCGTGGTCGTCCTCCACCAATGCGAGGGCGAGATCGATGCCCGCGCTCATGCCGGCCGAGGTCCAGATGTTGCCGTCGCGGATGAAGATGCGGTCGTCGTCCACGCGGATGGCGGGGAAGCGCTCCTGCAGCGCCCGTGCGTGCGCCCAGTGGGTGGTGGCCGCCCGGCCATCCAGCAGGCCGGCCTCGGCGAGGCGGAAGGCGCCGGTGCAGATGCCGGCCACGCGGCGCGATTGCGCGCCCGCTTCGGCGATGTAGGCGCGCAGCCGCTCGGGCGTCGGGGTGGGCACCAGTTCGCCCAGCACCACGAGCGTATCGGGAAATGGACCGAGGGGCTGCGTGGTGACAGAGACCCCGAGCGAGGAGGAAACGCCGCCGCCCCTCTCCGACATGAGCGTGAGGGAATAGGCCGGCCGCTCCAGCACGGTGTTGGCGAACTCGAAGGCCGACACGGCCGCGAGCCCCATGACCTGGAACCCGTCCTCGACGATGAAGCCGATGTGCCGCATGACCTGCTCCCACGTCCCGTTTCGCCGCTTAAGGCAATCTGGGACATGGAGACCCGAATGCAAGCGGCCCCGCACGGCCGGTCGGACCAAACGGGGCAGATGGCCGGAATCGTCGCGTTTTCGTCCGTCGGCGCCGGGCTCAGGCCTCGAGCTTCGTCTACGCCAGGGGCAAGGTTCGGATGCGACGGTGGAGGCTGGACGAGGTGCTAGTACGGGTATATACACGTAACCATGGACACCCCATGCCACTGCGCCCGCCTGCGCCGGGCGACGCGCCGTATCAGCGCCATCTACGACGAAGGCTTCGCGCCGCTCGGCATCAACGTGGCGCAGTATTCGCTGCTGCGTTCCGTCCGCGACAAGGGCGAGGTCAGCATGACCGAGCTGGGCCGGATGCTGGAGCTGGACCGCTCCACGGTGGGCCGCAACGTGCGGGTGCTGTCCAAGCACGGCCTGGTGGAGATGCGGCGCGGCAAGGACGACCAGCGCGAGGCCTGCATCGCCCTCACCCCACAGGGCACCGAACTCCTCAAGACCGCCGCCGAGGCCTGGCGCCGGAGCCAGAAGACGATCGAGGACCGGCTGGGCAAGGACCGGCTCGAACAGCTGCGCGATCTCCTCGCCGCCCTCTGAAGCGAAGGGGTCGCTTGTCCATGCCCCAAACGGGTATCTACCCGTGTCTCGTTGATCGCCCGGCCCTGCCGGTCGCCTGAAATTCCCGCGACGCCGGCTGGCCCGCGCATCGTCCAATGGAGGAGGTCGTCATGACCACGGACATCGTCATCGCCCACCCGGTGCGTACCGCCATCGGCGCCTATAACGGCACGCTGAAGGGCACACCGGCCACCGAACTCGGCGCCATCGCCGTGCGCGAGACCCTGCGCCGCTCCGGGCTCGATCCCGCATCCATCGGCACGGTGGTGATGGGCAACGTCATCCAGGCCGGAAACCGCATGAACCCCGCGCGGCAGGCGGCGATCCATGGCGGCCTGCCGGTGGAGGTGCCCGCCATGACGGTCAACCGCGTCTGTGGCTCCGGCGCGCAGGCCGTCGTCACCGCAGCGCTGGAGATCGCCGCCGGCGTGCATGAGGTCGCCGTCGCCGGCGGCATGGAGAACATGGACCGCGCCCCCTATCTGATGGACGGCGGCCGCTGGGGCTATCGCATGGGCCCGGCGCAGATCCTCGACAGCATGCTTACCGACGGGCTCGATGACGCCTTCTCCGGCAAGCATTCCGGCTGGCACACCGAAGATCTGATCGAAAAGCTCCAGATCACTCGCGCCGAGCAGGACACCTTCGCCGCCCGCTCGCAGCAGCGCTTTTCCGCCGCACAGAAGGACGGCCGGTTCGCCGACGAGATCGTCCCGGTGGAGGTGAAGGGCCGCAAGGGCACAGAATCCTTCGCCACGGACGAGGCGCCCCGCCCCGACACCACATTGGAGACGCTGGCGAAGCTGCGCCCGGCCTTCCGGCCGGAGGGCACCATCACCGCCGGCAATGCGCCAGGGCTCAACAGCGCGGCCTCCGCCATGATCGTCGCCGAGCGCGGGTTCGCGGAGGCGAAGGGCATCACGCCGCTGGGGCGGCTTGCCGGCTATGGCGTCGCCGGGGTCGAGCCGGGCCTGTTCGGCCTCGGCCCGGTGCCGGCCGTGCGCAAGGCGCTGGCGCGCGCCGGCTGGTCCCTCGGCGACATCGAGCGCATCGAGATCAACGAAGCGTTCGCCGCCGTGCCCATCGCCGTCGCACGCGAGCTGGGCCTGCCCGAGGACATCGTGAACGTGGAGGGCGGCGCAGTGGCGCATGGCCATCCCATCGGCGCCACCGGGGCCATCCTCATCACCCGCCTGCTCCATGCCATGCGGCGCGACGGGCTGAAGAGCGGTGTCGTCACCCTCTGCATCGGCGGCGGACAGGGCATCGCCCTCGCCCTCGAAGCGCTCTGAGGCCAGCCATGTACCGCGCCCCGACAGACGAAGCGGCCCCCGCCGTGCAAAACCCCGCGCCCCCGGCCGCCGATGCCAGAACCCGGCGGCTGGTGGAGGCGCCCATCGTGCCGCTTCTCATCAAGCTGGCCTGGCCCAACGTGCTCATCATGCTGGCGCAGGCCTCGGCCGGGCTCATCGAGACCTTCTTCGTGGCCAAGCTCGGTACGGCGGCGCTGGCGGCCATGGCGCTGGTGTTTCCCGCCGTCATGCTGATGACCACCCTGTCGGCCGGCGCCCTGGGCGGCAGCATCTCCTCCGCCGTGGCGCGGGCGCTCGGCTCCGGGCGGCAGGCGGCGGCGGATGCGCTGGTGCTGCACGCGCTGGCCGTGAGCCTCGCCTTCGGGTTCGCCTTCGCCGCCCTGTTCCTGCTGTTCGGCCGGCAGATCTACGGCGCCATGGGCGGTTCGGGGCCGGAGCTGGAGGCGGCGCTCATCTATTCCAACATCGTCTTCCTCGGCACGCCGCTGACCTGGGCCATGAACGGGCTCGCCAGCGTGGTGCGCGGCACCGGCAACATGCTGCTGCCGGCCTTTGTCATCTGCGTCGGCGTCGCGCTGCTCGTCCCGATTTCGCCGCTGCTGATCTTCGGGTTCGGCCCCATCCCGGGATTCGGCATCGCCGGCGGCGGGCTGGCACTGATCGCCTACTATCTCGGCGGAACGCTGGTGCTGGCCGCCTACATCCTGTCCGGGCGCAACCCCGCCCGCTTCCGCTGGGTGCGGCTCGACTGGCGGGTGATCGGATCGGTCATGCGGGTCGGCGCGCTATCGTCGCTGCAGTCGCTCCAGACCAACGTCATCGTCGGCGGAGCGACGGCCCTCGTCGCCTTGCAGGGCGGCGTCGATGCGGTCGCCGGCTTCGGCACGGGCGTGCGGCTGGAATATCTGCTGATCCCGCTCATCTTCGGCATCGGCGCGCCGATGGTGGCGCTGGTGGGAACCAATCTCGGCGCCGGCCGCGGCGATCGCGCGCTCCATATCGCGCTGGCCGGCGCGGGCCTTGCCTTCGTGGTGACGGAAACCGTGGGGCTCGCCGCCGCATTCTTCCCGGAGGCGTGGCTGTCCCTGTTCAGCGCCGAACCGGCCATGGTCGCCACCGGCAGCGCCTATCTGCGCATCGTCGGGCCGTTCTACGGCTTCTTCGGCATCGGGCTCGCGCTCTATTTCGCGGCGCAGGGCACGGGGCGGCTGTTCTGGCCGGTGGTGGCCGGCTTCCTCCGCGTCGCCATCGCCCTCGGCGGCGGGCTGATCGCCCTGCGGCTCACCGGCTCCATCGAGGCACTGTTTGCCGCCCTCTCCGTGGCGCTGATCGTCTACGCCGCAACCGTCCTGACGGCGGTGAAGACGGGGGCGTGGCTCCGGTAGGAGCTTGCCCTCACCGCACCGTCCCAACCGTCGCCCGCGCAGAGAGGGCCGCGAGACCGCCTCGTTCCGCCATGAGCCAGCCTGAACAGTGAGCCCGACTGAACAGGGCCGGGCCGATGCCGCCTGCCGTGGCGGCGCGGATCATCGCCACCCTCGCGTCGGGTGACGACGGGAAGCCCTCCCCCGCCCCAAACCTTTCCCCACTGCCCCGCGCCCGTCCTGTCCAGATGCGTCGCACGCTCCCCTCCCGGGGGGAAGGTCTCCGCGCGCGCGATCCAGCCCGCCCCCCCTGAAAGGCTCCTCCGTCTGGGCCGACGCCGCGCACCCGCCGCACCCTGAAGCCTCGAGCGTTTGGTCATTTTGGTTGGACCAAAATATTCGATTGCAATTCCATTTGACTTCCATTTCTGAATTAGGTAGTACCAATTCAAACTATCTGCTATTTTGGTAGTACCAAATAACAAGAGGGGGATAACGTGGGGGCTTGGAACCAGATTTATGACCCGATGGGGAACATGTGGCTGTCGAGCCTCGGCGCCGCGATCCCGATCATCTTCTTTTTCGTCGCGCTGACCCGGCTCAAGCTGAAAGGTTATGTGGCCGGGACCATCACGGTTCTTCTTGCGCTCGGCGTCGCTATCCTGCTCTACGGCATGCCGGTGCAGATGGCCCTGGCCGCTGGCGTGTTCGGTTTCTTCTACGGATTGTGGCCGATCGCGTGGATCATCATCGGCGCGGTCTTTCTCTACAAGATTTCCGTTGAGACAGGCCAGTTCGAGATCATCCGGCGTTCCATCCTCTCCGTTACGGAAGACCAGCGCCTGCAGCTGCTCCTCGTGGGCTTCGCCTTCGGCGCCTTCCTCGAGGGCGCGGCGGGCTTCGGGGCACCCGTGGCCATCACCGCCGCCCTGCTCGTGGGCCTTGGCTTCAGGCCGCTCTATGCCGCCGGCCTCTGCCTGATCGCCAACACCGCGCCGGTCGCCTTCGGTGCCATGGGCATCCCGATCATCGTCGCCGGTCAGGTCACGGGGCTCGATCCCTTCCACATCGGCCAGATGGCCGGGCGCCAGCTTCCCTTCCTCTCAGTGCTGGTGCCGTTCTGGCTCATCCTCATCATGGACGGCACGCGCGGCGTGCGCGAGACGTGGCCCGCGATCCTCGTCGCCGGCGGCTCCTTTGCCACCGTGCAGTTCGTCACGGCGAACTTCGTCGGCCCCGAGCTGCCAGATATTACAGCGGCGCTCGCCACCCTCATCACCCTGCCGCTGTTCCTGCGCTTCTGGCAGCCCCGCCGCATCTTCCGCTTCGAGACGGAAGCGAAAAGCAAGGGCGGGCTGGACCACGGCGCCACTCCGGCGCCCGCCGTCGCCGCCATCGAGCCGGCCGTGACCTACACCGCCGGCCAGATCGCCCGCGCCTGGTCGCCGTTCCTGATCCTTACCGTGTTCGTGACCATCTGGAGCATCCCGCCCTTCAAGGCCCTGTTCGCGCCGGGCGGCGCCCTTGACGCGATGGTCGCCCATGTCAGCGTGCCGTTCCTGCACAACATGGTGGTCAAGCTGCCGCCCATCGTCACCGCCGCGAAGCCGTTTGCCGCCGACTACAAGTTCGACTGGCTCTCGGCCACCGGCACGGCGATCTTCCTGTCCGCCATCGTGTCGGTCGTCTTCCTCGGCATGAAGCCGTCGCGGGCGGTGGCGACCTTCGCCTCGACCATCAAGGGCCTGCTGATCCCGATCTACTCCATCGGCATGGTGCTGGCCTTCGCCTTCATCGCCAACTATTCGGGGCTGTCCTCCACCCTCGGCCTCGCGCTCTCGGAAACCGGGCCGAGCTTCACCTTCTTCTCGCCCTTCCTCGGCTGGCTCGGCGTGTTCCTCACCGGCTCGGACACCTCGGCCAACGCGCTGTTCGCCTCGCTGCAGGCCACCACCGCGCACCAGATCGGCGTGAGCGACGTGCTCCTCGTGGCGGTCAACACCACGGGCGGCGTGACGGGGAAGATGATCTCGCCCCAGTCCATCGCCATCGCCTGCGCGGCGGCCGGGCTGATCGGCCGGGAGTCGGACCTGTTCCGCTTCACGGTCAAGCACAGCCTCGCGCTGGCAGCCATCGTCGGCATCATGACCACCATTCAGGCCTACCTGACGCCGTGGATGATCCCATAGACGGCGAGGAGCGGAAGACTTCGACTGCCTGGGCCATCGTCCCGGTGCCTCGCAGCACCGGGACGATGCGCGTTGCGGGCTGGAAGTCCGTGCGACGGTCCGACATAGTGGGCGCGATCGCAGCCGGCTGGTCCGGCCCGATCCTCATCTGATCGGACCAAGGCAGGCTTTCACCGATGGCGTCGGGCCCCTCCCCTTCCTCTGCGCAGCGCGTGGCCGACCGGGTCGAACTCGCCATCGAGGCGCTGATCGAGGCGCGCGGCCTTGGCGTGGGGGACCGGCTTCCCTCCGAGCGCGCCCTCTCCGAAATGCTGGGCGCCTCGCGCAACACCCTGCGCGAAGCCCTGATGCGCCTTGGCGCGCGCGGGCGCATCACCATCCGCAAGGGCGGCAACATCATTGCCGAGCCGGCCGAGGCGCGCTGGACGGCCGCCACCATCGCCGATCCGCTGGCGTCAGTGGTGGCGGGCAATCCCGGCTTCGGCCATGACGTTCTGGAAGTGCGCCGGGGGCTGGAGGGCCAGGCGGCCTACCACGCCGCCCTCAGGGCGACGCCGGACGATCTCGACGCCATCCGGCGCTGCATCGACCAGCTCTCGGCCTATCACGAGAAGGGCGACGCGGTGGCCGAGGCCCGAGCCGACGCCGCCTTCCACCTCGCCATCGCCGATGCCTCGCACAATGCTGTGCTGCGCTCGGTCATGTCGAGCATGTTCGGGCTTTTGCAGAGCAGCATCTCCGAGAGTCTCGACAAGCTCTATATCGTGCCCCGCACCTATGAGCGGCTCTCCGCGCAGCACCAGACGCTGATGGACACCATCGCCGCTGGAGACGCCGATGCGGCCCGCCGGGCCTCCGACGATCATCTGGCCTTCGTCGCCCAGACCATCCGCACCATCGACGAGGAACGCGCCCGCCGCGAACGCGCCGACACCCTGCGCCGGACGGCGGGGATTTAGCGGCCGAACACGTCGCGCGCCGTGGCCACCAGTGCGTGCGCGTCGGCAGCGATGGCTTCCACCGCCTTGCCCGGCTTGAACAGCGCCGAGCCGATGCCGAAGCCTTCGGCCCCGGCCGCGCGGTAGGCGGCCATGTTGGCGGTGTCGATGCCGCCCACGGGCAACAGGGGGATGTCGGTGAGCACCGCGCGCCACGCCTTCACGAGGTGGGGCGGGATGCCCTCGGCGGGGAACAGCTTGAGGGCGTCGGCTCCCGCGGCGCGGGCGGCGAAGGCTTCGGTGGGGGTGGCGACGCCCGGCGTGCAGACGAGGCCGGCCGCCTTGGCGGCGCGGATCACGGCGAGGTCCGCATGGGGCATGACGATGAGCTGGCCGCCCGCCGCCTTTACCGCCGCCACATCCTCCGGCGTCAGCACCGTGCCGGCGCCGATCAGCGCCCGGTCGCCGAAGGCGGCGGCGAGGATGCGGATGGAGTCCAGAGGCTGCGGCGAGTTCAGCGGCACCTCGATGATGGTGAAGCCCGCCCCCACCAGCGCCGCGCCGATGTCCAGCGCCTCGTCCGGCTTCAGCCCGCGCAGGATGGCGACGAGAGGACAGGCGGCAAGGGCGTCCTTGAAGGTGGGCATGGATCGCACTCCTGAAATCAGATGAAGCCGGCGGCTTGCGCCACGGCGTGCTGTCCGACCGGGCCGCAGCCCTCCGGCGCGCGGGTGTGGGGCAGGCCGAGAAGGGTCGCGGCTTCGGCATAGCGCGCAGCAAGGGCGGGGTTGGCGACCAGCGCGAACGGTTCGCCGGCCGAGGCATCGCGCAGTTCGGCACCGATGAGAAGGCCGGAGAGCATGTCCGCACTGTCCGCCCCTTCGAGCCGCCCGGTCAGGCCCAGCGCACGCAGCGAGAACAGCCGGCCGAGCAGGGCCCCCGGTCCTTCGAGTTCCGCCGCCGCTTCCACACCCCGGCGGAAGCCTTCGGCGGAAAAGGCCCCCTCCTCCATCATGCGGCCGAGGATGGTATGGCCCTTGAGCGCGGCGAACACCTCGCCCGTCATGTAGGTGGCGAAGGTGGCGATGCGGCCCGCCTCCACCCGCACCCATTTGGAATGGGTGCCCGGCAGCACGAACAGACCGTCCGCGACGCCGAGGCGTGCGAGGGCGCCGAGCACTTCAACCTCCTCGCCGCGGATCACGTCCGGCGTTGTCTCGTCATCCTTCAGCACACCGGGCACGATGGCGATGCGGCCGAAGCGGGGCTGGGCCGGCACCGCGGCGAGCGCGGCGGCGAGGTCCGGCAGGCCGGCGGGGCAGCGGGCATAAGGCGCTTCCATCCAGCCCTGCCGACTGCCCACCATGCCGGAGAGCAACACCGGCAGCGGGCCGTGGTCGTGCACCCACTCGCCGGCGATGGCCGTCAACACGTCGGGAAAGCTCAAGCCGCCCAACGCCATGATGCCCTGCCCGCTCGCCCGGCTGGCAAGCACCCGTCCGTCCGCCGCCATGAGATAGGCGCGGAGCGAGGAGGTGCCCCAGTCGCAGGTGATGAGCGCGGGTGTCATCTGGCGTCAGTGGTGCAGGATCTGGCCGAGGAAGGTGCGCGTGCGATCGCTCTTCGGGTTGGCGAAGAAGGTGGCGGGCGGCCCCTCCTCCACGATCTCGCCCTTGTCCATGAAGATCACCCGGTCGGCCACCTGCCGCGCGAAGCCCATCTCGTGGGTCACGCAGATCATGGTCATGCCGTCCTGGGCCAGGGAAATCATGGTGTCGAGCACCTCCTTCACCATCTCGGGGTCGAGGGCGGAGGTGGGCTCGTCGAACAGCATCACCTTGGGTGCCATGCACAGGGCGCGCGCGATGGCCACGCGCTGCTGCTGGCCGCCGGAGAGCTGGCCGGGATATTTGTTCGCCTGCTCCGGAATGCGCACGCGCTCCAGATATTTCATGGCGATGGCCTCGGCCTCCTTCGGCGCGAGGCCGCGCACCTTGCGCGGGGCGAGGGTGCAGTTCTGCAGCACGGTGAGGTGCGGGAACAGGTTGAAGGACTGGAACACCATGCCCACCTCGGCGCGCACCTTGTCGAGCCCGCGCGAGGAGGTGCCGACCTGCGTGCCATCCACCACGATCTCGCCGCCCTGGTGATGCTCCAGCGCGTTGATGCAGCGGATGAGCGTGGACTTGCCGGAGCCCGACGGCCCGCAGATCACGATGCGCTCGCCCTGATGCACGTCGAGGTTCACGGCCTTCAGCGCGTGGTAGGTGCCGTAATATTTCTCCACGCCCGCCATGCGGATCATGACGGTGCGCGCGTCGCCGGCGGGCGTGCTGTCAGCAGGGGCGGGAGTGAGCATGGCAAGGCCCTTCTCGTGTCTGTCGATGTCCGCGTCAGATGCCGGACTTACCTGTGCCGTCATGCCCCGGCTTGTCCGGGGCATCCACGTGGCCGCTCGAGCGGCGCCTCAATCGAAAAGACACCCCCGGCCGTCCCGTGGATCCCCCGGAACCCGGCAGTTGCCGGGTTCCGCCCCTGCGAACGGAAGTCGGCAACAGCCGACTTCCGGACAAGCCGGGGGATGACGGTTGTGAAGGCGGGGATGACAGCGCCTCAGCCGCTCAGAACGTCGGCATGGTCGGCAGCGGCACCTTGAACCACTTCTGATTGATGGCGTCGAGCTCGCCATTGTTCTTCACGAAGTAGAGGAAGGTGTTGATCCACTGCAGAAAATCGGTGGAGCCCCGGCGCACGGTGATGCCATTGTACTGGCTGCGCAGGGTGATCTTCTTCTCGATGCCCATGTCCGGATTAGCTTGGGCGATGTTCGCGCCGATGAGGTTGTTGGCGCCGAGCAGGTCCACCTGGCCGGAGAGGAAGGCCTGCACGGCGGTGGCGTCGTCGTCGAAGCGCATGATGGTGGCGCCCTTGGGCACGGCGGCGGTGAGCGCGGTGTCCTGGGTGGAGGCGCGGGCGACCGCGATCTTCTTGCCCACCGTCTGGTCCATGCTCTTGATCTCGGTCTTCTTGGGACCGATCAGCTGGATCTCGATGGTGGAATAGGGGATGGAGAACATCACCTGCTTGGCGCGCTCGGGGGTGATGCCGAACACGGCGATGAGCACGTCCACCTTGTTGGTGAGCAGATAGGGGATGCGGTTCGGCCCGGTCACCGGCACCAGCTCCACCTCGACGCCGAGATACTTGCCCATGAGGCGGGCGACGTCGGCGTCATAGCCTTCCGGCTTGCCCTGGGTGTCGAGCAGGCCGAAGGGGGCCACGTCCACCAGCATGCCGACCGTGAGCTTCTTCTTCGACAGGATGTCGTCGATGCTCTGCGCGGATGCGCCGTGGGAGAGGCCGGTGGCGGCGAGCGCCGCGAGGCCGAGCGCCGCGACGGCGCCGCGCGCGCTCTTCAGGATGGTGCCGAAAGTCATCGTCTCTTCCTCCATCTGCGCCGCATGCGGGGCGGCCTTGGTCTTGAGGGTCAACCTGAACCGTCACCGCGACACGGTGCCGAAACGCTTTTCGAGGTGGCGGGCATAAAGCGAGAGCGGCCAGCACAGGGCGAAGTAGATGGCTGCGACGATGCCGAACACGAGGAAGGGTCGGAAGGTCGCGTTGTTCACGATCTGCCCGGCGCGGGTCAGCTCCACGAAGCCGATGATGGAGGCGAGCGACGTGCTCTTCACCAGCATCACCAGGAAGCCGACCGTGGGCGCCACCGCGATCTTCGCCGCCTGCGGCAGGATGATCTCGCGCATCCGCGTCACATAATGCAGGCCCAGCGCGGTGGAAGCCTCCCACTGGCCCTTGGGAATGGCCTGGATGCAGCCGCGCCAGATCTCGCCGAGGAAGGCGGCGGCGTTCAGCGTGAGGCCAAGCGCGGCGGCGGCGAGCGGGTCCACTGAGGCGCCGACAAGGGTGGCGCCGAAGAAGACGAGGAAGAGCTGCATCAGGAGCGGCGTGCCCTGAAAGACGAGGATGTAGGCCCCCGCCGTCGCCCGCAGCCACTGCCACGGCGCGGTGCGCGCCAATGCCACGAGCAGCCCCAGCGCCGATCCGCCGACAAAGGCGATGGCGGAGAGCAGCAGCGTCCAGCGCACGGCGGAGAGGAGGAAGACGAATTCGGCGGAGGTGAACTGGCGGATCATGTCGCTCCCCTCCTCAACGTGCGGCGTCTGTCCGCGCGAACACAGCGCGGTAGATGAGGGCGAAGGCGCCGGCGAACATCAGCGACATGGCGAAATACATGCCCGTCACCACGATGTAGATCTCGAACGAGCGAAAGGTCTGTGACTGCAAATTATTCGCCACCGCCGTCAGCTCTTCGGCCGAGATGGCGGAGACGACGGAGGAGGTCAGCATCAAAAGGATGAACTGGCTGGTGAGGGACGGATAGATCGCCTTCAGCGCCGGGAACAGCACCACATAGAGGAAGATCTGGAGCCGCTTCAGGCCCAGCGCTAGCCCGGCCTCGATCTGCCCCTTGTGGATGGTCTCGATGCCGGCACGGACAATCTCTGTGCAATAGGCGCCGGCATTGATGACCATGGCGAGCAGCGCTGCCTCGTTCGCATCAAGCCGGATGCCGGCACGCGGCAGGCCGAAGAAGATGATGAAGATCTGCACCAGGAAGGGCGTGTTGCGGATCACCTCCACATAGACGTCCACCAGCCAGCGCACGGGGCGCGGCCCCTGCGTCTTGCCAAGCGCGCAGAGCACCGCCACGGCGAGCCCCAGCAGCATGGCGAGGCCCGAGAGGCGGATCGTCAGCCACGCGCCGAGCAGCAGCTCGGGCCAGGCGTTGAATACGTCTCCGAACTGGAAGACGTAGTTCATCTTGCGCCTCCTGTCGGGCGATGGGCGGGCGTGCGGCGGACGGCGGGTGTATCGGCAGCTTTCCCCGCGCCGCACGACTGGCGGATGACGAGGCGCGGCGGCACGATGATTTCTTCCCGCGGGCGCTCGGGATGGGCGATGCGGCGCAGCAGCAGGCGCGCGGCCTCGCGCCCGACCACGCGGGGATCGGTGGTGAAGGTGGTGAGCGCCGGGCGGTGCAGGCCCGCCTCGTCCACGTCGTCGCAGCCCACCACGGCCACGTCCCGGCCCGGCACGAGACCGTGCTCGTCGAGGGCGAGCATGACGCCGAAGGCCACCACGTCGTTGTAGCAGACGATGGCCGAGGGAACGTCGCCCTTGGCCAGAAGTTCACGGGCCAGGAACTCCCGCGCGGCGGCATAGCCGGAGGAGCGGTCGATCACCGCGCAGGGCACCACAGGCCCACTCTTCAGCTTGTGGCGGCGCAGGGCGCGGTGGAAGCCGGCCATGCGCTCGGTGAGCGGCGCAATACGGCGCACGCCGCCGATGAAGGCGATGTTGCGATGCCCGAGCGAAATCAGGTGCTCAGTGATGAGCTCCATTCCGGCGCCATAGTCCGGGCCGACATAATCGGCGGGAAAACCCTCCACGCGGCGCTGCGCGAGCACGCAGGGCATGCGCGCGCAGGCCCCCTCCTCCAGCGCATCGGCGCGGGTGTTCTCGGATGCGACCACCACCAGCCCGTCCACGCCGTGCTCCTGCATCCGCAGCAGCACCTCGCGCTGGCGGGTGGCATCTTCCGCAGCGTTGCCGATGAAGGCCATGTAGCCTTCGGTGCCCAGCACCTCGTCGATGCCGGCGGTGAACTGGGCGAAGTTGGGGGTGATGATCTCGCACAGCACGAGCCCGACCGTGCGCGAGGCGCCCGAGCGCAAATTGGCGGCGCTGCGATTGTAGACATAGCCGAGGCCGGCCATGGCCTCCTCGACCTTGGCGCGGGTTTCCGCCTTCACCAGCGGGCTCTTGCGCAGGACGAGGGAGACGGTAGCGCGGGAGACGCCGGCATGGACCGCCACATCCTTCAGCCGCACGCGCAGGCCACCGGCGAGCGGCGCCTCTTCCGGCAGATCGGCCGGCTCGGCAGCATCGCGGGCGGCCGGCAAGCGGCGGCCCTGTGGCCCCTTGGCACCCTCCACGCGCAGCCTCCTCGCCGGCAACGAGTTCTTAACGAACTTCTCGACGGCCCATGTCTAGGAGACTGCGCAGGGTGTGGTCAACGAAAATTTAGATCGATCTAAATGCTGCGCCGCAATGCCCGCGGCCGGCGCGCCGAAGCGTTGCGGGCGGGTCAGGCGATGGCGATGACTTCCACCTCGCGCCCGGCCACCAGCGCCACATCGCCCACGGCCTTGCCCATCACGGCGGCGGCGAGCGGCGAGACATAGGACACGGAGCCCTTGGCCGGATCGGCCTCGTCCTCGCCGACGATACGAAAGGTCTGGCGGCGGCCGTCCTCGCGGTCGAGGGTCACGGTGGTGCCGAACTGGACGGTCTCGGGATTGGGAGGAGTCTCGATGAGCTGGGCGGTGGCGCGGCGGGCGCCGTAATAGCGCAGGTCGCGGGTGGCGCGGGCCATGGCCATGCGGTCGGCTTGCACGTCGCCCATCTGCGCCTCGGAATAGGCGGCGCGCGCCTCCGCCAGCGCCGCATCGAGCGCGGCAAGGCCGCTCGCCGTCACGAGGTTCGGATGCGGCGAGATGGGCCGGTCCGGCAGGTCGGCGGCGGTGGCTTCGAGGTCGGTCTCACGCGTGAAGGCAACGGACATTCAAAAGCAAATCCCGGAGCTTGAGGCATCGTCCCCCAAAGTCAGGAGGACCATTGACCTAAGCATCCGGGACCAAGCTTGCAACCGGCCGCCGTCACACGGCAGCCGGTTGCCCATCTCACTTGAGCTGGGATTCGACCTTGGCGATGGCGGCGAGCGCGCAGGCCTCGTCGAGGTTGCCGCCGGGGGCGCCGCCGATGCCGACCGCACCGATGGTCTCGTTGCCCACCTTCACCGGCACGCCTCCACCCAGCACCAGAAAGCCGTCGATGGCCACGAGCTGCGCAGAGGCGGGGTTCTTCTGCACGTTCTCGACGATCACCGTGGTCGGGGTGCGGGTGGAGGCGGAGGTGAAGGCCTTGCGGCGCGCCGCCTCGACCGTGTGCGGGCCGGCATTGTCGGCGCGGGCGAAGGCCCTCAGGACGCCGGCGCGATCCACCACCGCCACCGACACGTTGTAGCCCTGCGCCGCGCAGGCCGCGACACCCTCGCGGGCGATGTCGAGGGCGATCGCCAGCGGCATGTTCCGCTCCTGCAGCGCTTGGGCCGCGACGGGGCCGGCGAGCGTGGCGAAGGTGGCGGAGGCAGCGGCGGCGAGGAGGAGGCGTTTCATCATGGGCCCTTTCTTGGCGGCCGCGCGAGCGACCGGAGATTTTTCCGCGCCGGGCGATGGCGCTGAGCCTCTCTAGGCCGGGAGAGCCGCGCGCTGAATCCGTCGCCTCACCGGGCGGGATCGGTAGAACTACCTAGGACGCGGGCGTTGAGCGTGGCGTTGAGTGTCATGCGCACGAAGTCCGCGACGGAGGAGGTGCCGAGCTTTTCGGCGATGTTCGCCCGATGGGCGTCGATGGTGCGCGGGGAAACGCTGAGCGCGGCGGCGACTTCCTTGGTCGCCCAGCCGCGGCACACCATGTCCAGCACCTCGCGCTCGCGCTCGGTGAGGCTGGCGAGGAGGGAAGCCGCCTCGCGCCGCTCCATGAGGGCGTCGAGGGCGCGGGCGGCGGTGCCGAGGGCATCGAGCAGCACCTGCTCGTCCACCGGCTTGGTCAGGAAGTCCACCATCCCGGCGCGGAACGCCCGTCGGCAGGCGTTGACGTCGCCATGGCCGGTAATCATCACCGCCGGCCAGTCGATGCCGCGCGCGGCCAGCTTCTCCTTGAGCTGGATGCCGGAGATCATGGGCATCCTCAGGTCGAGCAGGAGGCAGCCGGGGCGCTCCGAGTCCACATGGGCGAGGAAAGTCTCGGGGTCGGCGAAGGCTTCCACCGTCATGCCGTAGGTGGAGAGAAGCAGCGTGAGGGCCTGCCGCACGGCGGCATCGTCATCGACGAGATAGACGCGGGGAGCGCTCACTGCGCCGCCAGCCGGCGTTCGGCCAAAGCGGGAAGGCTGATGAGGAAGGATGCCCCCTCCCCCGGCCGCGCCTCGGCCTCGATGGTGCCGCTCGCCCGCTCCACCAGCGTGGCGCACAGGGAGAGGCCCAGCCCCATGCCCTCCCTCTTGGTGGTGAAGAAAGGCTCGAACAACCGGGGCAGGACGTCCGCCGAAATGCCCTTGCCGGTATCGCTGACGCGGATCGCCACCGTCTCGCCGGCATCGAAGGTGCGGATCAGGATGCGCTTGTCCGGTCCGTCGCGTTCCTCGAGGCTGTCCGCCGCGTTGCGGATTAGATTGTGCAGCACCTGCTCCAGCTCCACCGGGTCCGCGTTGGCCAGCGGCATGGGGCGTTCCAGGTCCAGTTCCAGCGTGATGCCGCGGCGGGCGAGGTCGGCGCGGGCGAGGGTCGCGGCGTCGTCCACCACGTCGCTGATGTCCACCGCCGTGCGCTCGCTGGCCCGGCGGGCGATGTAGTCGCGCATCCGCCGGAGGATCTCACCGGCCCGGCGCGCCTCCCGCACATTGGCGTCGAGCGCCTCGGAGAGCCGCACGGGGTCGCCCTCTGGACCGGACAGGCGCAGCGCCGCCTGGCTCTGGCTCAACAGGGCGGTCAGCGGCTGGGTGAGTTCGTGGGCGATGCCGGAGGCGAGCTCGCCCAGCGAATTGACCCGCGCGGCATGGGCGAGCTGCGTCTCGCGCTCCAGCAGGCGGCTGCGCTCCTCGGCCAGCGCGGCGAGCTGCTGGGCATGGCGCGCCTCGTGCCGCTGGATCAGCGTGTACCGCCCGGCGAACAAGGCGAGGAGCGAGAACAGGGCGAAGGCCGCGACCGGCACCGGGGCGACAGCCCTGTAGAAGGAGACCGGCCGCTCGATGCCGAGATTGACCGGCTGGGTGGTGCTGTCCGCCGGGCGGAAGAAGGTGAGCGTCGCGAAGGCGCCGGGCTCGGCCACGGGCGGGCGACCGGTCAGCGCGTAGGGCCCGAGGCTCAGGCTGATGCGGTCGCTGGAGAGCCGCTCCTCCGGCGTCAGCAGGCCGTTGGGATCGATCTCCAGGATGATGGCGAGGCGCCGGTCGCTGCCCGCGCGCTTGCCGAGGAAATAGTGCTCGGGGTGATCGGCTTCCACATAATAGCGCGCCTCCCCCGCCCTCTGGCCGAAGACGAGCTGGGCGAACCGGGGCATCACCGTGCCCTCCATCTCGCCCGGCACGGCGACCAGCGTCTCGATGACCTGATCGGGGGTCATCTCCAGCACCCGGATGGAGAGGATGCGGCGGTAGTAGCGCATGATGCCCGTCGCCACCTGCCGGACCGTCTCGGCCGGCGGCGGATCGCTCGCCTGCACCAGCGCGGCGAGGCTGGTGAGATGGGCGTCGTGCTGGGCGACCCGCTGGGACAGGAGCCGATGCAGGGCGACGCCCTCGGCCTCGACCTCCGCATCGGCACGCGAAAGGTTGCTCCGGATCATCAACATCGCGAAAACCGCGACGAGGCCGATCCAGACCAGAAGGAGAGCAGCGACGGACCTGAACGCGAAGGTACGCCGGATCACTGCTTCGACCTCCCTCCCCCTGGGGGCTGATTTGCCGGCTCGAACTTCAGCCTTCTAGCACCGGTTGAAGGGCGCGGAAATCGACGAGGGGCGTGCGCGCGGAAATTTCAATACGGCCGGTAAGGGGTGCCGCAACGGCACAATCGAGGGCCGCTCAGTGGCGCAGGGTCAGCAGATCTTCCGGCAGGCCGCGGCAGATGTCGGCCACCTGATGCAGCAGTTGCCCCAGCGCCGAGGTCTTGCGCCAGAGCAGCGCGATCTGCCGGCTGGGGCGGGAATCCGAGAAGGCGAGCAGGTGGATGTTCTGGGCCGGAGGCACCGGATTGCGCGTCGCGAGCATGGGCAGAAGCGTGATGCCGACGCCTGCCGCCACCATCTGGCGCAGGGTTTCCAGGCTGGTGGCGCGGAACTCGGACTTCTCCCGCGCGCCGGACTGGTGGCACACGTCCAGCGCCTGGTCACGCAGGCAGTGCCCCTCCTCCAGCAGCATCAGGTTCTGGCCAGCAAGCTCCGCGACCCCCAGCGTGTCCCGCCCGGCGAGGCTGTGCCCCCCCGGGACCGCGAGGAGAAAGGGCTCCTCGAACAGGAACTCGCTGTGGAAATGGCTGTCATGCACCGGCAGTGCGAGGAAAGCCGCATCCAGCGTGCCGAGGTTCAGCCGCTGGATGAGGTTGGCGCTCTTTTCCTCGAACAGCAGCAGCTCCAGCTCGGGAAACCGCTGGCGGATCAGCGGCACCACATGGGGCAACAGATACGGGCCGAGGGTGGGGAACACGCCGAGCTTCAGCGCCCCGCCCTCCGCATGGCGGCTGCGGTGGGCCGCCTCCTTGAGCTGCTCCACCTCCGTGAGGATGCGTCGCGCGCGTTCCACCGCGTCGCGGCCGGCGGGGGTGAGCATGGCCTTGCGCGGCGTGCGCTCGATGAGGGCGACGCCCAACTCCTCCTCCAGCTTGCGGATCTGGGTGGAGAGGGTGGGCTGGCTGACACTGCACAGCTCCGCCGCCCGGCGGAAGCTGCGGGTGTCAGCGAGGGCGAGGAGATATTGCAGCTCGCGCAGGGTCATGATGTCCGCCCCGCCGCCGGCCAGGTCAGGCGGCCCAATCAGGCGGCCCTGACGGCCGTCTCCTTCTCCTCGGCGGGCGCGCTGGTGCGGATCAGGTGATCGAAGGCGGAGAGCGACGCCTTCGCCCCCTCGCCCAGCGCGATCACGATCTGCTTGTACGGCACGGTGGTGCAATCCCCGGCCGCGAACACGCCGGGCACCGAGGTCTGGCCATGGGCGTCGACGACGATCTCGCCGCGCGGGGAGAGGTCCACCACCCCCTTCAGCCACTCGGTGTTGGGCAGGAGGCCGATCTGCACGAAGATACCTTCCAGCTCCACCGTGTGGATGTCGCCGGTGTTGCGGTTCTCGTAGGTGAGGCCGCTCACCTTCTGGCCGTCGCCCAGCACCTCGGTGGTGCGGGCGGAGGTCAGGATGGTGACGTTGGCGAGGCTCTTGAGCTTGCGCTGGAGCACATCGTCAGCGCGCAGCTGGCTGTCGAACTCGATCAGCGTGACATGGGAAACGATGCCGGCGAGGTCGATGGCCGCTTCCACGCCGGAATTGCCGCCGCCGATGACCGCCACGCGCTTGCCCTTGAACAGCGGGCCGTCGCAGTGGGGGCAGTAGGCCACGCCCTTGTTGCGATAGGCGTCCTCGCCGGGCACGTTCATCTGCCGCCAGCGGGCGCCGGTGGCGAGGATGACGGTGCGCGAGCGCAGGCTGGCGCCGTTGGCGAATTCGACCTCCACCACGTCCTTGCCCGGGACGAGCTTGACGGCGCGCTGGAGGTTCAGGATCTCCACCTCATACTCGCGCACATGCTGCTCCAGCGCGGCGGCGAGCTTCGGCCCCTCGGTGTAGGGGACGGAGATGAAATTCTCGATGGCCATGGTGTCCAGCACCTGCCCGCCGAAGCGCTCGGCGGCGACGCCGGTGCGGATGCCCTTGCGGGCGGCATAGATGGCGGCCGTCGCGCCGGCCGGGCCGCCGCCCACCACCAGCACGTCGAAGCGGTTCATCTCGCCCATGCGCTTGGCATCACGGGCGGCCGCTCCGGTGTCGAGCTTGGCGACGATTTCCTCGATGCCCATGCGGCCCTGTCCGAAGATCTCGCCGTTGAGATAGACGGTGGGCACGCTCATCACCTGCCGCGCATCGACCTCAGCCTGGAACAGCGCGCCGTCCACGGCGACGTGCTTCACCCGCGGGTTCAGCACGGCCATGAGGTTCAGCGCCTGCACCACGTCCGGGCAGTTCTGGCAGGACTGGGAGAAATAGGTCTCGAACACGAAGTCGCCGTCGAGCGCCTTCACCTGCTCGATCACCGCCTCCTCCACCTTGGGCGGATAGCCGCCGACCTGGAGCAGCGCCAGCACGAGGGAGGTGAATTCGTGGCCCATGGGCAGGCCGGCGAAGGTGAGGGAAATGTCGTGGCCGGGGCTAGACAGGGAGAAGGACGGCACGCGCGCGCCCGGCTCCTGGTGCTCCCGCACGGTGATCTTGTCGGACAGCTCGGCGATATCGGCCAGAAGCTCGCTCATTTCCTTCGACTTCGGCCCGCCATCCACTGCGGCGGTGATTTCGACGGGACGGACCACGCGCTCCAGATAGGCCTTGAGCTGGGTCTTCATGGCAGAGTCGAGCATGGCAATCCTCCGGCAGAAAAGCACGCCGGATCAATGAGCCGGCGGGGTACAAAAGGGCCACGTCCGCCGCTGGCCAAAGGCCGCGGCGGACGGTCGGGGCGCCTCCCTTTCGGGAGCCGGTGGGGCCTCAAGGCAAACGCCTCAAGGCCGGATCGGGTCGTAAAACCTCAGATCTTGCCGACGAGATCGAGGGAGGGCGCCAGCGTCTTCTCGCCTTCCTGCCACTTCGCAGGGCAGACCTCGCCAGGATGGGAGGCGACGTACTGGGCAGCCTTGATCTTCCGCAACAGGTCGGCGGCGTCACGGCCGATGCCTTCGGCGGTGACTTCCACGGCCTGGATGACGCCGTTCGGGTCCACCACGAAGGTGCCTCGGTCGGCGAGGCCCTGGCCTTCGCGCATGACGCCGAAGTTGTTGGTGATCACGCCGGCCGGGTCGCCGAGCATGGTGTACTTCACCTTGCCGATGGTCTCGGAGGAATCGTGCCACGCCTTGTGGGTGAAGTGGGTGTCGGTGGAGACCGAGTAGATTTCGACGCCGAGCTTCTGGAACTCGCCATAGTGATCGGCAAGGTCCCCCAGCTCGGTCGGGCAGACGAAGGTGAAGTCGGCCGGGTAGAAGAAGAAGACGGCCCACTTGCCGGCAAGATCGGTGTCCGAAACCTGGATGAACTTGCCATCCTTGAAAGCCTGCGTCGTGAAAGGCTTGATCTTAGTATTGACGAGCGACATGGCAATTCCTCGATGGGGTGTTTGCGCTACGACGGGCCGAAGCCATCGCAGTGCAACATATGGGTGCCGACGCCATATGTGAAATAGATAAGTTGCGCGATATCGATAGCCTCACTCTATCAGTCTGGCCGCAAGAACTCTGATTTCGCGCGGGAAACAAGAGGTTGGCTGCCGAGCGCCCCACGGCCCGGCTGACGTTGACGCGCTGCGACAGAAGCGCGCATTTTACCATCGACGAATGAGAGTGCGCGGCCGTGCTCGTGCGGATCGAAGGCGCGCGCCGAATCCCGCCCTGGGAGGGCGCCTACCGCAGCCGGTCCAACAGCTTCAGCAGCATGGCACGCTCGGCGGCATCCAGCGGCGCGAGCGTTTCCTCGGTGATGGCGAAGGCGTTCACGCTGGCGCGGGCAACCGCCTCCTCGCCGGCAGCGGTGAGCACCGCCACCAGCAGCCGGCCGTCCTCGGTGTCCGGGCGGGTCGCCACGAAGCCGCGGCGGACGAGGCGGTCCACCACGCCCTTGATGGTGGCGGCATCCATGGCGGTCAAACGCCCGAGCAGGTTCTGCGAGCAGGGGCCGGTCTCGGCCAGCTTCGACAGGGCCGCCCACTGGGTCATGGTCAGGTCGTCGCCGATGCGCGCGGCGAAGATGGCGGCGTGGCGCTGGCCCACCTGCCGCAGGATGAAGCCCACCTGCTCGTCCAGCACATAGGGCGCGTTCGCCCGCGAGCGGCGCACGGGGCGTCGCACCTGCATGGGGGGCGTGGATTTGGGCGGTGTGGATTTGGGGGGCGTGGCATCGGCCACCTCGGGCGTTGCCACCTTCCGGGGCGCGCGGGGCGTCCGCAGGGCCTTGGGCTCCAGCGCCATGGCTCAGACCGCCAGATAGGCGTCGCGGATTTCCGGATTGGCCTCCAGATCCGCGATGGTGCCGGAAAAGCGGATGCGGCCCTTCTCGATGATGTAGGCGCGATCCGAGATCAGCTTGGCGAAGTGCAAATTCTGCTCGGAGATGACCACCGAAAGCCCCTCCCCCTTCATGGCGAGGATGGCGTCGGCCATCTGCTCCACGATCTTGGGCGCGAGGCCTTCGGACGGTTCGTCTAGCAGCACGAGGGAGGGGTTGCCCATCAGGGTGCGCCCGATGGTGAGCATCTGCTGCTCGCCGCCGCTCATCTGCCCGCCGGGGCGCTTGCGCATCTCGCCGAGGTTCGGGAACAGCTTGTAGAGCATGTCCGGCGTCCAGGTGGCGACGCCGGGGCGCGGCGCCTGCCGGCCCACCTCGAAATTCTCCTCCACCGTCAGATGGCTGAAGATGCGCCGGTCCTCCGGCACGTAGCCGAGACCGCGCCGCACGATCTCGTAGGTCGGCAGGCGCGAGACGTCGGCGCCGTCGAACATCACCGTGCCCGCGCGCTGGGGCACGAGGCCGACGATGGAGCGGAAGGTCGTGCTCTTGCCGGCCCCGTTGCGGCCGAGCAGCGCCACCACCTCGCCGGCGCCGATCTCAAGGCCCACGTCGTAGAGGATATGGGCCGGGCCGTAGTGGCTGTTGAGGTTCGAGACCTGAAGTTTCATGCCGCAGTCCCCTCGCGGTGCCGTGCGTCGTAGAGCAGTCCTTCGCCGAGATAGATGGCGCGCACCTGCGGGTCGCGCCGCACCTCGGCCGGGGTGCCGCGGGCGATGAGCTGGCCGCGGTTGAGCACCATCACCTCGTCGGCGTGCTCGAACACCACGTCCATGTCGTGCTCGGTGAAGAGCACGCCGATGCCCTTGGCGCGGGCGATCTCGGCGGTGAGGCGCATCAACTCGACGCGCTCGCGCGGCGCCATGCCGGCGGTGGGCTCGTCCATGAGGAGGAGGCGCGGCTCATTGGCCAGCGCCACCGCCAATTCAAGACGCTTCAGGTCGCCATAGGCCAGCTCGCCACACGGCCGCTCCGCCTGGGTGGTGAGACCGACCAGCGCCAGCAGCGCATCCGCCTCCGCCCGGCAGGCCGCACCGGCGAAGCCGAACACGCGGGAGATGCGCCCGTGGAAGGACAGGAGCGCCACCTGCACGTTCTCGCGCACCGTCATGGAGGCGAAGGTGGCGGTGATCTGGAAGGTGCGGCCGACCCCGAGCCGCCACACAGCGCGCGGCGGCAGGCCCTTGATGTCCTTCCCCTCGATGCGCACCGTGCCGGCATCGGGCGGAATCTGCCCGTTCAGCATGTTGAAGCATGTGCTCTTGCCGGCCCCGTTCGGGCCGATGAGGGCGAGCATCTGGCCCGCCTCCACCGTGAAGGACACGCCCCGCACCGCATGGACGCCGCCATAGGACTTCATCAGGTCTTTGACTTCGAGCAGCGGGCTCATCACGCGGCCTCCGCCTTGGTGGCGCCGACGGTTGCGCCGTCGCCCTTGCGGGGCCAGCGGTGGCGCAGATCCTCGATGAAGCCCACGACCCCCTTGGGAAACGCGAGCACGATGACGACGATGACGCCGCCCAGCACCAGCTTGGAAAGGTCGGTCTGGCTCATCAGCCAGATGGCCAGCGCCTTGTATAGCACCGCACCCACCACCGCACCGGAGACCGTCTCCACGCCGCCGAGCAGCACCATCACGAGGCCGTCCACCGAGGTGGGAATGGCCATGTAGTCGGGGAAGACCGAGCCCTTGAGGAAGGCGAACAGCGCACCCGCGAGCCCCGCGAAGGTGCCTGCGACGATGAAGGCGGCCCACTGCATCCGCTGCCGGTTGAGGCCGATGGCCTCGGACCGCAGCGCGCTGTCGCGCACCGCCCTCAGCCCATAGCCGAAGGGCGAGAACACCAGCATCCTGAGCAGGCCGACGCCCACCACGGCAATGCCCAGCGCTAGCCAGAAGAAGCCGGCCGGGCGCGAGGCCCAGGTCGCCGGCCAGATGCCGAGCAGGCCATTGTCGCCGCCTGTCACGTCCACCCACTGGAAGGCGATGGACCAGGCGATCTGCGCGAAGGCCAGCGTCAGCATGGCGAAATAGACGCCCGAGAGCCGCACGCAGAACCAGCCGAACAGCACCGCCCCGGCCAGCCCAAGCAGCGGGCCGACGATGAGCGCCGCCTCCATGGGCGCGCCCAGGTATTTGACAAGGAATGCCGCGCCATAGGCGCCAAGGCCGAAATAGGCGGCATGGCCGAAGGAGGCGAGGCCGCCCACCGTCATCATGAAATGCAGGCTGGCCGCGAACAGCACGTAGATGAGGATTTCCGCGCCCACCGTGAGGGCATAATTGCCGAGGAGGAAGGGCAGCATTGCCGCCGCGACCACCGCCAGCGCCACCCCTGCCCGCTCAACTTGCGTGAACGGCCTCCAGGGCCGGATGGTGAGGCCGGCGGCGGCGCGGGGCGCGCTCTCCGGCTTGCCGAACAGGCCCCAGGGCCGCACCACCAGCACCACCGCCATCACCAGGAACACTGTGATGAGCGAGATCTGCGGCAGGATGAGGATGCCGAAGGCGTTCAGCTCGGCGACGATGATGGCCGCCACGAAGGCGCCGAACACCGAGCCGAGGCCGCCGATGACCACCACCACGAACACCTCCACGATGATGGAAAGGTCCATGGCATGGGTGACGGTGGTGCGCGGGATCTGCAGCGCGCCGCCGAGGGCGGCGAGGAAGACGCCCAGCGCGAACACGCCGGTGAACAGCCATTTCTGGTTCACGCCCAGCGCCGCGACCATCTCACGGTCCTGCGTCGCCGCGCGCACCAGCACGCCCCAGCGGGTCTTGTGGAACAGCAGCCAGAGGATGCCGAGCACCACTGGGCCGAGGGTCATCATGAAGAGGTCGTAGGTCGGCACCATGCGGCCGAACAGGCTGATGGCGCCGGTGAAGCCGGGGGCGCGCGGGCCGAGCAGGTCTTCCGGCCCCCAGATCACCACCACGAGATCCTGCACCATCAGCGTCACGCCGAAGGTGGCGAGGAGCTGGAAGAGTTCGGGCGCCTGATAGATGCGCCGGAGCAGCACCATCTCCATCAGCGCGCCGAGGATTGCGACGATGATCGCGGCTGCGACGATGGCCCCCCAGAAGCCGAGCGGGCCGGCAAAGCGCGTCGTCAGCGTGTAGGCCACATAGGCGCCCAGCATGTAGAAGGCGCCATGGGCGAAGTTCACGATGCGCGTGACGCCGAAGATGATCGACAGTCCCGACGCCACCAGAAACAGCGACGCGGCGCTGGCGAGCCCGCTCAGGGCCTGGACCAGAAGAAATTCCACGGCTTCAGCCTCTCGTTCACCTGCTGGAAGTTTTGATCTTCTTGGGCCACCCGCCATCGAGGGCAGGGGCCGGATGCGGGGGCGGCTGACTGGCGCCGCCCGCGCCGTTTTGCCTCCCCTCTCCCCTTGCGGGAGAGGGGCTGGGGGGGAGGGGCAGGCGCCGGGCGAGAAAGCCGGCACCGGAAACCCGATGCCCCTCCCCCTCACCCTGCACTCTCCCGCAAGGGGAGAGGGTTCACACCGTGACGGGCGGAAAAATCCGCCTCAGTTCGCCGGGCGCAGCTTCGCGGCTTCGGCCTCGGGCGGCAGGTAGTCGGCGCCGGGGCGGAACTGGAAGTTCACCATGATGCCCTGCCCGTCCTTCTGCGAGGTGGTGCCGATATAGGCGCCCATGGTCGACTGGTGGTCGGCCGCCCGGTAGACGACATCGCCGAAGGGGGTGGAGACCTTGAGGTTCGCCATCGCCTTCACGAGGCCGGCGGTGGAATAGTCGTCCGTCGCCTTCAGCACCGCCGCGATGGACTTCACGGTCGAGTAGCCGACGATGGAGCCGAGGCGGGGATAATCCTTGTGGAGCTGCTGGTAGGCGTCGAGGAACGCCTGGTGCTCGGCGGTCTTGATGCCGTACCAGGGATAGCCGGTCACGATCCAGCCCTCTGGGGTCTCGGTCTTCAGCGGGTCGAGATATTCCGGCTCGCCCGTGAGATAGCTGACCACCACGCGGTTCTTGAAGATGCCGCGGGTGTTGCCCTCACGCACCAGCTTCACGAGGTCGCCGGCGAAGGTGGCGTTGAGGATGGCCTCGGGATTGGCGGCGTCGATGGCCTGGAGCACCGGGCCGGCGTCGATCTTGTTCAGCGGCGGCCACTGCTCGGCGACGAACTCCACGTCCGGCTTGCGCTTCTTCAGGAGTTCCTTGAACACCGCGACGAAGGACTGGCCGAACTCGTAGTTGGGGGCGATGGTCGCCCAGCGCTTGGCCGGGAGCTTCGCCGCCTCTTCCGCCAGCATGGCGGCCTGCATGTAGTTCGAGGTGCGCAGGCGGAAGGTGTAGTCGTTGCCCTTGGACCAGACGAGCGCGTCGGTGAGCGGCTCGGCGGCCAGGTACATCACCTGCTTCTGCTTGGCGAAGTCGGCGAGCGCGAGGCCGACATTGGAGAGGAAGCCGCCGGCGATCATCACCACGCCGTCGCGCGAGACCAGCTCGTTGGCGGCAGTGAGCGCATCGGCCGGCTTGCCGCCGTCGTCCTTGGAGATGATGACGAGCTTCTTGCCCTTGATGCCGCCGGCATCGTTCACTTCCTTCAGCGCCAGATCCATCCCCTTGCGATAGGGATCGAGAAAGGCGGGCAGCGCCGAATAGGAATTGATCTCGCCTACCTTGATCTCGCCCTGCTGCGCCCGCGCCCCGCCTGCGGCGAGGAGGAGAGCGGCGAGGGATGCCGCGACCAGCTTCTTCATGTCCATTCCCCTTTTATGATGTCCCATGAACCGTCCGCGCGCGGGGCGTGGCCTATCTCAGCCCGTCCTCGCCCTTGATCTCGTCCTTCTTCAGCCCGCCGACGCGCGGCAGCGGCCGTCCGGAATCCGTGACCGCCACGGCAACCACGATCTCGTTGGCGCGCGGAGCATCCGACACGCTGACGATCATGCCGTCGAAATGGCTGCGCACGAAGGCCGCATCCTTGTGGCCCAGCGGAATGTCCAGATCCGCCCCGAGGCCGCCCCGCCGCTTGGACGAGGGGATGAGCGCCGCGCCCTTGCCGAGTACCGCGCGCACCGGCGCCCCCATCTTGGGGTGCAGAAGGGCGGCGGCGTGCTCCAGCTCGCCATTCTCGCCCACCAGCGCCGCCTTGCCGTAGCTCTCGGCGGAAGGCCCCTCGATGCCGAGGGCCTCCACCGCCTTCTTCGTCAGAAGCCCACCCAGCTCCTCGCCCATGGCGATGAGGTCGGACAGGTCTTCCACATAGCGGCCGGCGAACGGATTCTCGATCACCGCGATGGCCGCCGCGCGCCGGGTGGGCGGGGAGACGGGGCGGCCCATCTCGGTCCGCGTCTCCTCGACGATGGTGACGATCTTGCGGATGTTCGCGCTCATCGCAGGCCATCCTCGCCCTTGATGGCCTCCGCCGCGAGGCCGCCGACGCGGGCATGGACGCGCGGGCCGCAGGTCATGACCAGCACGAGGGCGATCTCGTCGGCCTTGGGGGCATCGGACACGCCCACTTCCATGGCGTCGAAATGCGAGCGTACGTAGGAGGCGTTCACATGGGTCACCGGCACGTCGAGCCGCGTGCCCGGCCCGCCCACCTTCTTGGTGGAGGGTACGATGGCCTTGGCATCGCCCAGCGCCTCGCGCATGGCGTAGCCGCCCGGCACGTGCCAGAGCGCGCCGTGCTCGATCTCGCCGGCGGCGCCGACGATGGCGCCCTTGCCGTAGCCGTCGATGGCCTTGGCGTCGCCGCCGAGGGCCGCCAGCAGTTCCTTGGCCATGGCGGCGCCCAGCGGCTTCAGGTCTTCCATGAAGCCGGCGATGTCTTCCACATAGCGGCCGGCGAAGGGGTTCTCGATCACCGTCACGATGGCGCCGCGCTTGCGCGGGGCGGCGGCGGCGGGGCCGCCCTCGTGGAAGATCTCCTCCAGAATGCGGACCTGCTTGCGGATCTTGACCTCAGGCATGGGCGACGCCTCTTTCTTGTTCTGCGGCAAGGGAAATCGGACGGGATGACAGGGGTGCATCCCCCACCGGACAGGTGGAGACGCTGGCGCCCTGCAGGTGCAGCGCGACGGCGGTGATGAGCCCGCGCGCCACCAGCGCGCCAGCGCAGGCGAGGCCTTCGGCCAGAGCCTCGTCCCGCTCGGCGGGCGTCAGTTCAGGCACGTGGCGCGTCACTTTCAGCAGGCCGAGGTCGCTGTCGGGCAGCACCTCGCGCGCCGGGACGCGGACGATGCCGGGATGGCCCGGCAGGTTCACCGCATTGGCGATGACGGTCGCCGCCGCATCCGCCGCCGCAGCGGTAGGCGCCAATACGGTCACGGCATCGGCGATGCCGAGGGAAAAGCTTCGCCCGCGCCAGCCCGAGGTAGCGATGCCGCGCACCAGGCCATCCGCCGTGATGCGGGCGGAACCGACCACGCGCGGCCGGTCCGGCCGGTCCACGATGCCCGCCACCAGCTCGTTGCCGGGCGCGAGATAGAGGGCGATGTCGCCGCCGTTGTTGACGAAGGCGCGGTTAAGCCCCGGCCGCACCATGGCGGCGAGCACTTCTTCCGCGACCGCCCCGGCGACCGCCGCCATGGGGGTGATGAAACCGGCGCGCGCATGGGGCGACACCGCCGCCCACATGCGACGCGCCACCGGGCCCTGAAGGGGGCAGGACCCGGGATGGGCCGGCCGGCGGAGCAGGGAAAGCTCGCCGCACAACGTGTCCAGAAGGCCGGCGAGGCGTTCGGTCGCCGCGCGATAGGCGGTGGCCACCACGTCGGCCGGGCCGTCGGCCTCGATCACGAGATCGATGGGGCCGTCATTGAGATGCAGCCGACGCCCGTCCGCCAGCAGCCCCGCCTGCGGCAGGCGCCGCTGCACCGGCATCGCGGGCGTCGCGACGCGGGGCGCTGGAGCGGGGATGTCGGCGGGGCGCAGCATCATTTCAGCCCTGCGACCGGGCCGAGAGCGGCCACGGAATATCGGAGAAGGGCGCCATCTCGCGCACCGCCTCGCGCTCGATCACCGAGGCAGCGGGGCGCACATGGTCCATGTGGCCGCCGAGCGCGGCATAGGCGGCGAGCGGCAGGGTGAACTCGATGGGCGCCACCAGCGCCGGGGTCGGCACATAGCCGAAGCCGTTCTCCGGGACGCGGGTGACATCCACCATGAAGGTGATGCCGCCGCCCGGCCAGACATAGACCGGCGCGCCGCCGCAGGTGACGCGGGTGATGGAATCCTTCACCGAGCGGGTGAGCCGCACCGGATTTTCCGTCACCCCCGCGCGCAGCGAACCACCGGCCCCGGCCATGAACAGTACGGAGGAGAGCGCCGGCTCGCAATTCTCGCGGATGCGTTCCACCGAGGGATAGAGATCGGCAGGGACCTCGGTCTCCACGGGCACCAGATGCTCGTCGAGAACGTAATAGCCGTAATGCTCGCCGGTGGTGGAGACGAGGAGCAGACGCAGGCCCGGCCACGCCGTCTTGGGGTCGAATGCGCCGAGGATGGATAGCGGATCGGAAATGTTGGTGCCGCCCCAGCCGAGGCCTGGCTCGGCCACCTGGAAGTAGCGGCCGGGGGTGGAGCGGCGACCCTTCATGCGGATGCCGGTGTCGCGGATGCCCAGCAGCTTGCCGGCCTGATGCTCGGAGAGGACGCCGGTGATGTGGTCGTCCACCACCACCACCTCGTCCACCTTGCCGTGCCACTGCTTGGCGAACATGCCGATGGTGGCGGAGCCGCAGCCCACCCGCATCCGCGCCTCTGCCGCGCCGTTGACGATGGGTGCCTTGCCGGCCTGCACCACGAGGGTGGCGCCCCCGTCGATGGCGAGTTCCACGGCCTTGCCGTTGCACAGCTCCAGCAGCGCCTCACAGGTGACGCGGCCTTCCTTCTTTGAACCGCCGGTCAAGTGATGCACGCCGCCGAGCGACAGCATCTGCGAGCCGTATTCCGAAGTGGTGACATGGCCCACCGCCTCGCCGTCCACCCGCACCGCCGCCTGCTCGGGGCCGATGAAGCGGTCGGTGTCGATCTTCACCTTGGCGCCGGCGTAGCTGAAGATGCCTTCGGTGACGACCGTCACCATGTCCACGCCGTTCACCTCGGCGGAGACGATGAAGGGAGCCGGCTTGTAGTCGGGATAGGTGGTGCCGGAGCCCACGGCGGTGACGAAGGCTTCGCCGCCGGCCACCAGCCGGCCGTCCCAGTCGCCGCCGCGATCGAAGGGCACCACCTTGCCGCCCTGCGCCAGCGTGCGATCGAGCACGATGTGGGGATCGACGCGGATCAGCTCGCCGTCGCGGTTGGCGTAGCGGTCGCAGGCGCCGGTGAGACCGGGCCGGATGTAGCACATGACCGGGCACGCATCGCAGCGGATCTTGTCATCCTCGGCGCGGGCGGTGATGGTGGACTCTTCGGCCATGGAACCCCGGCTCCGGCCCCGCAGCGGGGGCATCCGATTTCATATGTACACTAATGAAAATCGGGACAGCCCCGAGTGTCAAGCACAAGGAACGGGCAGGCCGCACGAAGAGGCAGCATTACTTCCATTGTTTTGCACTTGCAGCATTTTCCCGCCGTCTCCGCGCTTCGGGCAGCCGCCGGGAGCCTGCGTTTTGAGCGTCCCCCGCGCTTGACGCTCGATCATTAGTATAGAAACAATCCACTCTGTGGCGGGCCGGTCCCGGTCCCGGTTTCTTGCGGCAAAGGCTGAGCGGTCCCTTCGAGATGTCCGCCCCCATCCTACTCCAGGTCAACGGCGAAACCCACGCCTTCGCGCTGCCGCGCGAGACGCCGCTGATCTACGTGCTCCGCAACGATCTCGGGCTGAACGGCCCCAAGTTCGGCTGCGGCCTCGGGGAGTGCGGCGCCTGCACGGTCCTGATGGACGGCCGCGCCACACGCTCGTGCGTCACCACGCTGGGCACGGCCGAGGGGCGCGCGGTGACGACGCTGGAGGGGCTCGCGACGCAGGGCACGCTGCACCCGGTGCAGGCCGCCTTCATCGCCGAGCAGGCGGCCCAGTGCGGCTATTGTCTCAACGGCATGATCATGACCACGGTCGCTTTCCTCGCGCGCACCCCCTCCCCCACCGAGGCCGAGGCCCGCGCGGCGCTGCGCTACAATCTGTGCCGCTGCGGGACGCATGTGGAGATCCTGCGCGCCGTGCTGCGGGCCGCCGCCGTCACGGGTGAAGCGGAGGCGCAGTCGTGAGCGAGCCGCGTCCCGATCCCGTGGCGCTTCTCGCCGCCTCCGGCAATCTCGCCATCCTGCGCCCGGCGCAGGTGGTGCACGGCCTCGTGCCCAGCGCCGTGCCGAAGGAGGGCGCGCTCGACCTGTTCCTGCTGGTGGACGACCAAGGCGCCGTTAGCGCCTTCAACGGCCATGTGGACCTCGGCACCGGCATCCGCACGGCGCTGGCCCAGATCGTCGCCGAGGAGCTGGATGTGGCGCTCGATCGCGTCACCATGGTGCTCGGCCACACCGGCGTCGCGCCCAACCAGGGCGGCACCATCGCCTCCGATTCCATCCAGGTCTCCGCCCGCCCGCTGCGCCACGCGGCGGCGCAGGCCCGCGCCCATCTGGTGGCGCTCGCCGCTGAGGCTCTGGGCGTTCCAGCGGATGAGCTGGAGGTCGAGGAGGGCATCGTCCGCCCCAGGGACGGCCGCAACACCGGCCTCTCCTATGCCGACCTGCTCAAGGGCCGCGCCGACCGTCTGATGCTGCATCAGGAAACGGCGGTGAAGCCGGCGAGCGAACACCGCATCGTCGGGCGCCGCGTGCCGCGGGTGGACATCCCCGCCAAGGCCACGGGCACCTTCACCTATGTCCACGACGTGCGCGTGCCGGGCATGTTGCACGGCCGCGTGGTGCGCCCGCCCTATGCCGGCATCGATGCCGGCCCGTTCGTGGGCAAGAGCCTGATCCGGGTCGACGAGCACTCCGTCGCCCATATTCCGGGGGTTGTGGCGGTCGTCACCATGGGCGACTTCATCGGCGTCGTCGCCGAGCGCGAAGAACAGGCCGCCGAGGCCGCCCGCGTGCTGAAGGCCGAATGGCGCGACACCCCTGCCCTCCCCGACCTCTCCCGCACCGAGGAGGCCCTCCGCGGCGCCGAGAAGGCCAAGACCCGCCTCCTCCACGAGCAGGGCAGCCTCGACACCGCCCGCGCGGACGCCGCGCAGGTGCTGGAGGCGACCTATGTCTGGCCCTACCAGATGCACGCTTCCATCGGCCCCTCCTGCGCCGTCGCCGACGTGCGCGAGGACAGCGCGACCATCTGGGCAGGCACGCAGAATCCCTACTGGCTGCGCACTGACATCTCCCTTCTGCTCGGCCTGCCCGAGGAGGACATCGAGATCGTCCGCTTCGAGGCGGCCGGCTGCTATGGCCGCAACTGCGCGGACGATGTGGCGGCCGACGCCGCCTTGCTCTCCCGCGCCGTGGGCCGGCCGGTGCGGGTGCAGCTCACCCGCGAGCAGGAGCACGCCTGGGAGCCCAAGGGCGCCGGCCAGCTCATGGAGGTGAAGGGCGGCATCAATGCCGATGGCACGCCCGCTTTCTACGACTTCCTCACCCGCTACCCCTCCAACGCCGCCGTCACGCTGGCGCTGCTGCTCACGGGGCGGGTGCCGGCGGACAATCCCGTCTACGAGATGGGCGACCGCACGGCGATCCCGCCCTATGCCTATGACGTGATGCGCGTGGCGGTGGACGATGTGGCGCCCATCGTGCGCGCCTCCTGGCTGCGCGGCGTCTCGGCTTTGCCCAACAGCTTCGCCCACGAGAGCTATGTGGACGAGCTGGCCGCCGCCGCCGGCGTGGACCCGGTGGATTATCGCCTGCGCCATCTCCACGACCCGCGCGCCGTGGACCTGGTGAAGGTCACCGCCGAGCGCGCCGGCTGGCAGAAGCGCACCGGACCGCGGCAGGAGGTGGTGGAAGGCGACATCGTGCGCGGGCAGGGCTTCGCCTATGCCCTCTATGTCCACTCCAAATTCCCCGGCTACGGCGCCGCCTGGTCCGCCTGGGTGGCGGATGTGGAGGTGAACACCGCGACCGGCGACGTGGCGGTGAAGCGCGTCACGGTGGGCCAGGATTCCGGGCTGATGATCAACCCGGCCGGCATCGAGCACCAAATCCACGGCAACGTCATCCAGTCCACCTCCCGCGCGCTCAAGGAGCAGGTGACGTTCGACGAACAGGCGGTGACAAGCCGGGAATGGGGCGCCTACCCCATCCTCACCTTCCCGGAAGTGCCCGTCATCGACGTGGTGCTGATGCCCCGGCCGGACGATCCGCCTTTGGGCTCGGGCGAATCCGCCTCGGTGCCCAGCGCGGCGGCCATCGCCAATGCCATCTTCGACGCCACCGGCGTGCGCCTGCGCGAGCCACCCTTCACGCCGGACCGCGTGCGCGCGGCCCTCGCCGGCGAGGCGCCGCCCCGCCCGGTGAAGGAGAAGACGCGCAAGCCGTGGCTCGCCATGGCGGGCGCCGCGCTCGCCGGTGCGCTCGGCATGGCGACGCTGGCGCTGCCCATTCGCGGCGCCATCGCGCCCATCGCCCCGCCCGATCCTTCGGCTTTCTCCGCCGACATGATCGCGCGCGGCAAGGCGCTGGCTGCGCTGGGGGATTGCGCGGTGTGCCATACGGCGGACGGCGGCATCGCCAATGCCGGCGGACGGCCGCTGCACACGCCGTTCGGCACGGTCTATTCCACCAATCTCACGCCGGATGTGGAGACGGGCATCGGCGCATGGTCCTATGCCGCCTTCGAGCGCGCCATGCGCGAGGGCATCGGGCGGGACGGGCGGCACCTCTATCCGGCTTTCCCCTACACCGCCTTCAGCCGCATCAGCGATGCCGACATGCAGGCGCTCTACGCTTTCCTCATGTCCCAGCCCGCGGTGACGGCGGCCCCGCCCGAAAACCGGATGACCTTCCCCTTCAACATCCGCCCGCTGATGGCCGGCTGGAACTTCCTGTTCCACCGCCCCGGCCAGCTTCAGGCGGAGCCGGCCCAGTCTCCGCAATGGAATCGCGGGCGCTACCTCGTGGAAGGCCTCGGCCATTGCGGCGCCTGCCATACGCCGCGCAATGCGCTGGGCGCGGAGAAGGGCGGCGCGGCCTACCTTGCCGGCGGCTTCGCGGACGGGTGGGAGGCGCCGGCGCTCACGGGACTGTCCAAGGCGCCCATTCCGTGGACCGAGGACGAACTCTTCACCTATCTGCGCACCGGCTTCTCCCGCTTCCACGGCACCGCCGCCGGCCCCATGGCGCCGGTGGTGCATGCGCTGTCCGAGGCGCCGGACGCCGACGTGCGCGCCATGGCGGTCTATCTCGCTTCGCTCTCCGGCCCCGCCATCGCCGACCCGGTCGCGGCGGCGGCGACGCTGGAGGCGAAGGCCGAAGCCTCGCTCCGCCCCATGGACACGGTGGGCGGTCGCCTGTTCGCCGGTGCCTGCGCCGCCTGCCATGCGCCGGAGGGGCCGACCTTGTTCGGCGCGCGGCCGGCGCTGGCCCTCAACACCAATGTGCATGCGGCGCAGCCGGACAACCTCATCCGCGTTATCCTCGAAGGCATCCCGAAGCCCGCCGCCCCGGAGCTGGGCGACATGCCCGCATTCCGCGACAGCCTCGACGATGCACAGGTGGCCGACCTCGTGCGCTACATGCGCGCCAAATTCGCCCCGGATGCACCGGCGTGGGAGGGGCTTGAGGGGACGGTGGCCCGGCTGAGGGCGGCACCTACGCATTAGAGTAGGGCACCATCCGTGTGAGCCCGCTCTTGGCTCTTTAGCCGTCATGCCCCGGTTCATCCGGGGCATCCACTTCGCCACACGCACGGTGCCTGACCTGAAGGACCGACCCGTCCCACGGTGGATCCCCCGGACAAGCCGGGGGATGACGGAGACGACGAGCGAGGTCGTCGGAGCCGGATGCCCCTCCCCCTGCCCAAAATATCCCGCCCCGCTGCCCAAAAGAGCCGCATCCTGCCCGTGACAAGCCGTTGACAGCCTTCGCGGCCCGACTCTATTTTCATTTGTACACAAACAATATGCCGAGGGCGTTCCCATGGCCTATGTCGTCACCGAAGGCTGCATCCGCTGCACCTACATGGATTGCGTCGCGGTATGCCCGGTGGATTGCTTCTATGCCGGCGCGAACATGCTGGTGATCCACCCGGACGAGTGCATCGACTGCGGCGTCTGCGAGCCGGAATGCCCGGCGGCGGCCATCTTCCCGGACAGCGACCCGCGCGCCGCCGAATGGACCGCGCTCAATGCCGAATATGCGGCAGTGTGGCCCAACATCACCGAAAAGGGCGCGCCGCCGGCCGACGCCGATGCCTGGAAGGACACGCCGGACAAGCGCGTCCTCCTCTCCGCCGATCCTGCCAGCCTCTAGAACCTCCCCGAGACCACCATGAGCAATTTCTTCGAGGAGCAGGTGCTGAGCGTCCACCACTGGACCGACCGCCTGTTCAGCTTCACCACCACCCGCGATCCCGGCTTCCGCTTCCGCACCGGCGAATTCACCATGATCGGCCTGAAGGTGGACGGCCGTCCGCTGCTGCGCGCCTATTCGGTGGTGAGCCCGGCCTGGGCGGAGACGCTGGAATTCTTCTCCATCAAGGTGCCGAACGGCCCCCTCACCTCCCGCCTCCAGCACATCCAGGTGGGCGATGCCATCACGGTCGGCCGCAAGGCCACCGGCACGCTGGTGATGGACAATTTGCTTCCCGGCAAGAACCTCTATCTGCTCGGCACGGGCACGGGCCTCGCGCCCTTCCTCTCGGTGATCCGCGATCCGGAGACCTACGAGCGCTTCGAGAAGGTGGTGCTGGTGCACGGCTGCCGGAATGTGGCCGACCTCGCCTATGAGGAGCTCATCACACAGGAGCTGCCGGCCCACGAATTCCTCGGCGAGGAGATCGCCGCCAAGCTCCTCTATTACCCGACCGTGACCCGCGAACCCTTCCGCAATACGGGGCGCATCTCCACCCTGCTGGAGAGCGGCAAGCTCTGCGCCGACGTGGGCCTGCCGCCGCTGGATGCCGCTGTCGACCGGGTGATGATCTGCGGCTCGCCGGCCATGATGGTGGACCTCAAGACGCTGCTGGAATCCCGCGGCTTCGCCGAGGGCTCGGGCAGCGAGCCGGGCCATTTCGTGATCGAAAAGGCCTTCGCCGAGCGGTGAAATCCGCCCCGCGCCCGGTTTTCAGAGGCCCGTCGCGGGCGTAAACTTCATATGCCTACAAACAGAAAGGCGCGCGTCGCCGCGCCGCCTCCGGAGACGAGAGCATGGCCCACGACGCGCCAACCGGTCCCGCCGGCCCCACCAAGCTGGTGATCCGCAACATCGGCCTGCTCCTCAGCGGCGACCTCACAAAGCCCATTCTGGACGCCGACACGGTGGTGGCGCTGGACGGTCGCATCACCGCCATCGGCCGCGAGAAGGACGTGGACACCGAGGGCGCGACCACCCTCATCGACGCCAACGGCACCACCCTCACCCCCGGCCTCATCGACAGCCACGTCCACCCCGTGGCCGGCGACTGGACGCCCCGCCAGAGCCAGATCAACTGGATCGATTCCTCCCTCCACGGCGGCGTCACCACCATGATCTCGGCCGGCGAGGTGCATTATCCCGGCCGCGCCCGCGATGTGGTGGGGGTGAAGGCCCTCGCCATCACCGCCCAGCGTGCCTTTTCCGCCTTTCGCCCCTCCGGCGTGAAAGTGCATGCCGGCGCGCCGGTCATCGAGAACGAGATGGTGGAGGACGATTTCAAGGAGTTGGCCGCCGCCGGCGTGAAGCTGCTCGGCGAGGTCGGGCTCGGCGGCGTGAAGGATGGCCCCACCGCCCGCAAGATGGTGGGGTGGGCCCGCAAGTACGGCATCCAGTCCACCATCCACACGGGCGGCCCCTCCATCCCCGGCTCCGGCCTCATCGACAAGGACGTGGTGCTGGAAGCGGACACGGACGTGGTGGGCCACATCAATGGCGGCCACACCGCGCTGCCCGACAACCAGATCCGCTGCATCTGCGAGGGCTGCAAGCGCGGGCTGGAGATCGTCCATAACGGCAACGAGCGCTCGGCCCTCTACACGCTGCGCCTCGCCCGCGAGCTGGGCGAGCTCCAGCGCGTCATCCTCGGCACGGATGGGCCTGCCGGCTCCGGCGTGCAGCCGCTCGGCATCCTGCGCATGGTATCCATGCTCTCCTCCCTCGGCGAACTTCCGGCGGAAGAGGCCTTCTGCCTCGCCACAGGCAACACGGCGCGGATGCGGGCGCTCGATTCCGGCCTGATCGAGGTGGGGCGCGCGGCGGATTTCGTGCTGATGGACAAGGCGCAGCACTCGCCCGGCACCACGCTGCTGGACAGCGTGCGCCTCGGCGACCTACCGGGCGTGTGCATGACCATCATCGACGGCATCGTGCGCACCCAGCGCTCGCGCAACACGCCGCCCGCCACGCGCATGCCGGTGATCGTGAAGGGCTGAGGCCCTTACACCACCGGCGGGGCCGGGTTGGGTCGCAGCACCAGCAGCACGCCGGCGAGCACCAGCGCGATGCCGCCGGCGGAGACCAGCGTCCAGTGGTAGCCCTCGAACACGGTCGAGATGGCGAGCGCCACCAGCGGGAACACCACCGTGCCGTAGCCGGCGCGGTTGGCCCCGATGCGCCGCACCAGCATGTTGTAGGCGGCAAAGCCCGCCAGCGTCTGGACGATGATGAGGCAGGCGAGGGAGCCCACATAGACGGGGCTCCAGTCGAACCGGAACGGCACGCCGTGGACGAGGGCAATCCCCAGCAGCACGAGCATGCCGTAGAAGAAGCCCCAGGTGGTCAGCGAGGCGATGGGATATTGCCGCCGCCCGGCGACGCCGGTGAGCAGGCTGCCGACCGAGAAGAAGAAGGTGCCGGCCAGCCCCAGCGCCAGCCCCTCCCCGGCCCCGTCGATGCCCTTGCCTTCCGAAAGGCTGGGGCCGAACACCAGCGCAAGCCCCACCACGCCCGCCACCGCGCCGCCGAGGATCTGGCGGCGCAGCGGCACCCGCAGGAACAGCGCGGAGAGGACGGGGATGATGATGGCCGACAGAGCGAAGATGACGGACATCAGCCCCGAGGGCAGGTGGTAGCCGGCATAGTAGAAGCTGACGAAATTGAGCGAGAACAGCGTCGCGCCGAGCCCGGCGAACAGCAGATGGTCGCGCCAGCCGAAGGCGAGCCGCCCGCCTGTGACGAGCACGAAGCCCAGCATCACCGAGCCGGCCACGGCGAAACGCCAGACGCCGGAGACCTCGGGGGCGACCACGCCGAGCTGCAGCTTCAGCGGCAGCCAGCCCGTGCCGAAAATGAGCACGCAGACCGCGTAAAGCAGAAGCTCGCGCGGGCCGAGCGGTCCGTCGGTGCGGGGCGGTGGGGCATGCATGGAGTGGAATCCGGAGGGTGGTGCACCCTATGGGGTCACCCTGCCCCCGGCAACGCACGACGGGCGCGCGACCAGCCTGAGCTGAGCCACGGCGAAGGGCGGAAGATCAGCGCCTGAGCGGCCCGGCGCGGGACGATTCCCAGCCATGACCTTGGCGCATGGCAGCCCCGCGCAGTGCGTCGCCGGGATGCCGGCGGTGTCTTGGATCAGTAGGCGAGCGCGTCGAACGCCGGCTCCACCGAGCCATTCCACGGCCCGTGGTACAGCTCCAGCAGCTCCTCCGCCGGGGCGCGCCCGGTGAGCACCGCCTGTTCCAGCGGCTCCAGGAATCGCGTTTCGTCGCGCCCCAGCCGGTCATGGAAGCCGCGCCGCTTGAGGCCGGCCTGCGACAGCTTGAGGACTTCCCGCGCGATCTCGCGCAGCGGCCGGCCGCGGATTTCGGCCTTGAGGGCGAGGCGGGGCACGTCGTCCCGCAGCGTCTGGCGCTCCTCGGCGGTCCAGCCCTTCACCAGATCCCAAGCCGCATCGAGGCTCTGCTGGTCATAGAGCAGGCCCACCCAGAAGGCCGGCAGAGCGCAGAGATTGATGGAGGGGCCGGCGTCGGCGCCGCGCATCTCCAGGAAGCGCTTCAGGCGCACCTCGGGGAAAATGGTGGAGAGGTGGTTGATCCAGTCGGAGAGCGTTGCCGTCTCGCCCGGCAGCAGCGGATGACGGCCGGCGAGAAGATCGCGGAACGAGGTGCCCGCCACGTCCACGTAATAGTCGCCGCGCTTCACGAAATACATGGGCACGTCGAGGGCGTAGTCCACATAGCGCTCGAAGCCGAATCCCTCCTCGAAGGCGGAGGGCAGCATGCCGGAGCGCGCATTGTCGGTGTCGCGCCAGATCTCAGAGCGGAAGGAGAGGAAGCCGTTGGGCTTGCCCTCGGTGAAGGGCGAGTTGGCGAAGAGGGCGGTGGCCACCGGCTGGAGCGCCAGGCCCACGCGCATCTTCTTCACCATGTCGGCTTCGGAGGAGAAGTCGAGGTTCACCTGCACGGTGCAGGTGCGGAACATCATGTCGAGGCCGAGGGTGCCCACCTTCGGCATGTAGTTGGACATGATCTTGTAGCGGCCCTTGGGCATCACCGGCGTCTCGGAGCGCGACCACTTAGGGCTCATGCCGATGGCGAGGAAGCCGATTCCGAGGGGCGTCGCCACTTCGCGCACCTGCGCGAGGTGAGCGTTCAGTTCCGAGCAGGTCTCGTGGATGGTGCGCAGCGGCGCACCCGAAAGCTCGAACTGGCCACCGGGCTCCAGCGAGATGGCCCCGCCGCCGGTGACATCAGCGAGGCCGATGATGGTCTCGCCTTCCATGATCGGCTCCCAGCCGAGCAGGGAGCGCATGCCCTCCAGAAGCTTGCGGATGCCCTTCGGCCCCTCATAGGGCACGGGCTCGTGACGGCCCATGGTGAAGGGGATCTTCTCGTGCTCGGTGCCGATCCGGAAGGACCGCTCGGGTTTCGCGCCCTCTTCCATCCAGGCGACGAGTTCGCCGCGGTCGGAAATCGGGGTCGCGTCGAGCGTGTCGCGGGCCATCAGGAAGCTCTTCAAGCGGAGGGGCGCGAGACCATACACGGCACCTCGGTCAAGGCAAGCGCATGGGGTCGGCACGGAAGGTGGCGGGGAAAGGCGGAACTTCAGGCAGGCAAAAAGGCAGGGCCGGCCCTGTTCCGCACGCCGCACCGCACGGAAGGAAGGCCAAGGTTCCGCTCAGATGGTGACGGGATTTGCTTTCGCAACCGCGTCGAACGCCTGAAGGGTGGTAATCAACGCCTCCAGCTTCGCCAGGGGCACCATGTTCGGCCCATCGGAGGGCGCCTTGTCCGGGTCAGGATGGGTCTCGATGAACACCGCCGCGACGCCCACGGCCACCGCCGCGCGGGCCAGAACCGGCACGAACTCGCGCTGCCCGCCGGAGGAGGTGCCCTGCCCGCCCGGCTGCTGCACGGAATGGGTGGCGTCGAACACCACCGGCGCGCCGGTGGTCTTGGCGAGGATCGGCAGGCCGCGCATGTCGGAAACAAGCGTGTTGTAGCCGAAGGAGACGCCCCGCTCCGTCACCAGCACGCGGCCATTGCCGGCGCCGGTGAGCTTGTTGACCACGTTCGCCATGTCCCACGGTGCGAGGAACTGACCCTTCTTCACGTTCACCACCCGGCCCGTGCGGGCGGCGGCGACGAGAAGGTCGGTCTGGCGGCACAGGAAGGCGGGAATCTGCAGCACGTCCACCACCTCGGCGGCGGCGGCGCATTGGTCGATCTCGTGCACGTCGGTGAGCACCGGCAGGCCGAGGCTCTCCTTGATCTCGCCGAACACCGGCAGCGCCGCCTGAAGCCCGAGGCCGCGGGCGGCGGAAAGGGAGGTGCGGTTCGCCTTGTCGAAGGAGGTCTTGAAGACGAGGCCGATGTTGCGACGCGTTGCGATCTCCTTGAGCGCGGCGGCGACCTCCAGAGCGTGGGCGCGGCTCTCCATCTGGCAGGGGCCGGCGATGAGCGTCAGCGGCAGGGCATTGCCGAAGCGCACGGGGCCGGCCTCGACGATGCTCTGCGGGGCGACGGGCGGCGGTGCGACGGTCATGGGCGATCCCTCAACGGCTCATGGAACGCCGCCAGCAGACCGGAAGCGTCCTTAAGCCTCAGAATAAATTCAGCTTTCCGGCCGCTGCACAGAGCGACGCGGCCGGAGCGCGCCCTTGATAGAGCATTTTCCCCATTTCGCTAAATCGCGAATGCGCGCGGTCCGGCGCTGCGAGCAGGCCGGACCGCGCAAAGGCCGATCGGGAAGGCCGTTCAGTGCGTGACCAGCTTGAGGCCGACGATACCGGCGGCGATGAGTCCGATGGACGCGAGGCGCAGTAGGTCGCTCGATTCGGAGAAGAACAGGATTCCGGCGACCGCCGTGCCCACCGTGCCGATTCCCGCCCACACGGCATAGGCCGTGCCGATGGGGATGCCCCGGAGCGCGAGGGACAAAAGCAGCAGGCTCACCCCGATGGTGCCGAGTGTGAACAGGCTCGGCCAGAGCCGCGTGAACCCTTCCGATTGCTTCATTCCGATGGCCCACGCGATTTCGGTGAGGCCGGCGATGAACAGATAGACCCATGCCATGGGCAGACACCACGAGAGGCGGGGTCGTCCCCGCCGCGCGACAAAGGAGGGTCACGGTCGTCCGTGCCGAGGGGCGGAGGGCTCCGCCCGGTCCGATGTAATATGATTTTCCTGATAGTAAAACTGATACCCTCAGGCCGGCGTCAGCTCAAACACCAGCGTGGCCCCCAGCGCGGCACGCGGCGGCACGACGACGATGCCGTCGATGGCCTCTTCCACCATGCGGCGCGCGGCAAGCGAGCGGCGCAGTTCCGGCGCACCGGGGGTGGAAAAGCGGATGGCCGCGAGGCGCAGGCCGGGTCCCCCCGGCGCGGGTACGCCATAGCGCTCGGTGAACATCTCGCGGGACATCACGTCGATGGAGCCGCGCGGCGTCTGCGCCACATACCAGGCATCGAGCGCGCGCTGCACCGAACAGCCGGAAAACGTCTCAAGAAACGCCTGGTGCTCGGCCGGCGCATCGGCCACCAGCACCACGCCGGCGACAGACGTCACCTGATTGGAATGGCGCTGGAGATCCGGCGACCAGAAATTCTCGGGATTGAGCTGGGTGCAGGCGAAAGCGCCGAAATCCGGGCTCGCAGGATCGCGGGCGAAGGCGAGGCGGAAACCCACGTCCACCTCCTGCCCGTCCGGCCGGCGCGCCTTGCGGGCGAAATCGAAGATGTCGAAGCCGCCGAAGCCATCGGCATCGAAGGCAGCCTTCTCGTGCCCTGCGTCCGAGCCCTCCAGCACCAGCATGGAGAGGCCTTCGCCGATGCGGGCGAGGAAATCCTGGTTGAACGCGCCGAAGGAGAAGGCCTCGCCCTGCGCGGCGGGAATCTTGTCGGGCTCCGCGATCTGCAGCAGCTCGATGAAGAAGCCCGGCGTCTGGATGATGCGGTTTTCCGTGCCCCACGGGTGCCGGTTTCTCGCCCCCACGGTGAAGCCCAGAAGGTCATAGATTTCACCGGCCGCGTCGAGATCGCGGACGAGGTGCACCACGTGGTCGAGGCCGCGTCGCATGGCTTCTCCTCTCATCGGGCCGATGCTGCGCCCCCATCGGGCGCGCATTCCGCAACGGCAGAATCATGGGAAGGAACGCTACGGCAAGGGGCCGCGCGTCGCCTGATTGGCGGGCGCATCCCCCCGGCGGCCCGGCTGGAGCTTAGTGTGTTTTGACGCGACGTGGCTACCGCCCGGAGGAAGAAAACCCGGGACGGCGCCCTAAGCCATTGCAAAGAAACGGCTCAGACGAGCCGGCTCTGATCCTTGGCAGCGCGGATGAACGAGGCGAACAGCGGGTGCGGCTCGAACGGCCGCGACTTCAGCTCCGGATGGAACTGCACGCCGATGAACCACGGATGCTCCGGATATTCCACGATCTCCGGCAGCAGCCCGTCCGGCGACATGCCGGAGAACTTCAGCCCGTGCTGCTCCAGACGCTCGCGATAGGCGGTGTTCACCTCGTAGCGGTGACGGTGGCGCTCGGAGATGTCGCGCCGGCCATAGACGCCTTCCACCTTGGTCTCGGGCTCCAGCACCGCATGGTAGGCGCCAAGCCGCATGGTGCCGCCGAGATCGCCGGCGGCGTTGCGCCGCTCCAGCTCGTTGCCGCGCAGCCATTCGGTGAGCAGGCCCACCACGGGCTCGGGGGTGGCGCCGAACTCGGTGGAATTGGCCTTCTCGATGCCGGCGAGGTTCCGCGCCGCCTCGATGACCGCCATCTGCATGCCGAAGCAGATGCCGAAATAGGGCACCTGCCGCTCGCGGGCGAACTGGGCCGCGCGAATCTTGCCCTCGGCGCCGCGCTGGCCGAAGCCGCCGGGCACGAGGATGCCGTGGACGTGCTCCAGGAAGGGCGCGGGGTCCTCGCGCTCGAAGGTCTCGCTCTCGATCCAGTCGAGATTGACCTTCACCTTGTTGGCGATGCCGCCGTGGGCGAGCGCCTCGATCAGCGACTTGTAGGCGTCCTTCAGGCCCGTGTACTTGCCGACGATGGCGATGGTGACCTCGCCCTCGGGGTTGCGCACGCGGGTCTCGATGTCTGTCCAGCGCTTCAGATTCGGCGCGGGGGCCGGCTCGATGTTGAAGGCGGCCAGCACTTCCTTGTCGAGGCCTTCCGCGTGGTAGGCGGAGGGCACGGCGTAGATGTTGTCGACGTCCCGCGCCTCGATCACCGCCGTCTCGCGCACATTGCAGAACAGCGAGAGCTTGCGGCGCTCCTCGCGCGGGATCTCGCGGTCGGTGCGGCAGAGCAGGATGTCCGGCTGGATGCCGATGGAGCGCAGCTCCTTCACCGAATGCTGGGTCGGCTTGGTCTTCAGCTCACCGGCCGAGGGGATGTACGGCATCAGGGTGAGGTGGATGAAGATGGCGTGGCCGCGGGGCAGCTCGTTCTTGAGCTGGCGGGTGGCCTCGAAGAAGGGCAGGCCCTCGATGTCGCCCACCGTGCCGCCCACCTCGATCAGCACGAAATCGAAGCCCTCGTTGCCTTCCAGCACGAAGTCCTTGATCGCGTTGGTGACGTGGGGAATCACCTGGATGGTGGCGCCGAGATAGTCGCCACGCCGCTCCTTGGCCAGGATGTCCTGGTAGATACGGCCGGTGGTGATGTTGTCCTGCTTGGTCGCCGGATGACCGGTGAACCGCTCGTAGTGGCCGAGATCGAGGTCCGTTTCGGCCCCGTCATCGGTCACGAACACCTCGCCATGCTGATACGGGCTCATGGTGCCCGGATCGACGTTCAGATAGGGGTCGAGCTTGCGCAGGCGGACGGTGTATCCGCGCGCCTGGAGAAGAGCGCCGAGTGCTGCGGAGGCGAGGCCCTTGCCCAGGGAAGACACGACGCCGCCGGTGATGAAGATGTAGCGCGCCATGGGCCTCGACCTTACCTAATGCAAACGCGATTCGGCGAGGGCGAAACCGGGACCGGCCTCACCTCGCCTGTGGAGAAGAAACGGCGCGGCCGAAGCCGCGTCGCGTCAATGGATCACTTGGACTGCGGAACCTGGGGACCGGACGGCGCCGCGGGCTCGGCCGGGGTGGCAGAAGCCGGAGTGGCAGGAGCCGGGGCAGAGGTACCCTGCGGAGCGCCGCCCTGCGGGGCCTGCTGGCGCAGCTGGTCGAGAATCGACCCGCCGCTCTGCGGCACCTGCGGCCCGCCCTGGTTCTGCTGCGCCGGCGGCAGGATGGAGCGCGGGGCGCGACCCCAGCCGGCCACGATGGTCAGCGACAGCGAAGTGATGAAGAAGATCAGCGCGAGAATCGCGGTGGCGCGGGTGAGCACGTTGGCCGTGCCGCGCGCCGTGAAGAAGCCGCCGCCCGAACCGCCGCCGCCCCCGCCGATGCCGAGGCCGCCGCCTTCCGAGCGCTGGATGAGCACCACGCCGATCAGCGCGAGCACAACCATCAGGTGAATTACGATGAGAACCGTCTGCATGGAATCCATCACGTTCGCGCCAGAGCGGTGCCCCGGCGCGCAGGTCGCGGGTCTCCTACACGATCGGGCGCCCGGAGGGAAGAGCGGGACAGCGCCGCCTTGGCGGCACGTTCAGCAAACGTCAAATTCAGGAACACGCCCTGTGAAGCCGAAGCTTATTCTGTGTAGAACTTAAGTTTACAGCCGTTCAGATCACGCCATTCGAATTGCAAAACGCAAAAATATCTAGTGATCAGACCTAATCGGCGGAGAATTTCGATTCAAATATCGCGAACCCGAACTCAGCAGGCTAGTTTCAGACTGTTCGGCGATGCTCAGTCTTGGCTGGTATTCGAGTAACCGCGGGGCGGCGCGACCATCTATTCAATCCGCTCGGGGATAATTCCGTCAGGACTACTTACGCATTCGCTGCCAAGCCGGCCTGCGCTGCAGGCCTGTGTCGGAGATGGTGCACATGGATTTGTCTCGCAAGTGGCACAATTCAATGGCTGGGCTTCTCGCCATCCTGTCCTTTGACAACCGGTGGGAAGTCGTGGCCACGCGGGTGCTGTTCCGCGGCACGGGAATGATCACCTACCGCAAAAACGGCATGGAGTTTGTCATCGACCACCACGGCGGGGACGAGAACGGTACGCGATTGTGCCTGACCAGCCCGATGTATCGTCTTCTGATACCGCAGCTGGGGCTCAAGAGCCCATTGACGCTCATCGATCTCGGCGCCAACGGGGGTGGTTTCCCCCTCCTGCTGGCCGACATGGGCTTTAAATTCAAGAAGATTGTCGCCGTCGAGATGAACCCGCGCGTGTTCGCGCGCATGCAGCTTAATCTCGTCCAGAATTTCGACGCGAAGCTTGAGTTGTTCAACCGTGCGGTGAGCGGCGCGGCCGGGACCATCAGGGCAGAACTCGGGCGGGGAAGCACGGGCGAATCCCTCGCCGGCGCGGCCGGCCATAGCTCGCACGGAACGCTTCGCGCCACCTCCGTGGGGGCCATGACGTTCGACGACCTGATCGCACAGTCGCTGGACGCGGACGAAGTGGCCGATCTCTGCAAGATGGATATAGAGGGATCGGAGTACGACATCTTCGCTATGGGGCACTGCTCGGCGCTGAGGCGGTGCCGCAACCTCATCATCGAAATCCACGAGGTCGCAGGCAAGCAGCCCGAGGAGGTCATCTCGGCGATCACCGCACTGGGATTTGCGGAGATCCCCCGTCCTGCGGGGGCCGATCCTACTGTCTATTCCTTCCGCAACCTTCACCTGGCCTGAGGTCCAGGGGAAGGCCAGCCCTTCCCGTGCCGCCTATTCGATCGCCAGCAGCACCGCCGACGCGATCGCGATCACCCACACCGCGCCGCTGATGCGCCGCCAGCGGCCGGCGATGAGGTTCACCACCACATAGGTGATGAAGCCGAGGCCGATGCCCGTGGCGATGGAGAAGGTGAACACCACCGCCAGTGCCGTGGCCGCGGCGGGGAAGGCCTCGGCTGCATCGTCCCACGGCAGGTCGCCCATGGCGCCGACCATGGCGAGGGCCACCACCAGCAGCGCCGGCGCGGTCGCGTATCCCGGCACCGCCAGCGCCAGAGGTGCAAAGAGCAGGCAGGCGAGGAACATGAGCGCCACCACCACGGCGGTAAGACCGGTGCGCCCGCCCGCCTCGATGCCCGCGGCGCTCTCGATATAGGAGGTGAGCGTGGAGGTGCCGAGCGCCGAGCCGACGATGGCGCCGCCCGAATCGGCGATGAGCACCCGGCCGAGGCGCGGCACGGACCCGTCCTCCCGCATCAGCCCGCCCTTGTAGAGGGTGGCGATGAGCGTGCCCATATTGTCCAGGAGCACGAGCAGGAACAGCGCCGCGATCACCCCGGTCATGGACAGCCGCAGCACGCCGGCGATGTCGAGCTGGAGCAGCGTCGGCGCCAGCGAGGGCGGAGCCGAGACGATGCCGGAGAAGGAGACGAGGCCGAACGGCACGCCGGCCAATGTCGCCGCCGCGATGCCGATGAGGATCGCCCCCGGCACGCCCCGCGCCGCAAGGCCGCTCATGAGCAGGAAGCCGCCGCAGGCGATGAAGGTGGGCGGGGCGGCAAGGTTACCCAGCGCCACCAGCGTCACCGGGCTCGCCACCACCACCCCCATGCCCTTGAGGCCCAGGAGCGCGAGGAACAGGCCGATGCCCGTGCCCATGCCGAGCTTCAGCGACATGGGGATGGAATTGAGCAACCATTCGCGCACCCTAAACAGGCTGAGAGCGAGGAACAGCACGCCGGAGATGAACACCGCCCCCAGCGCCTGCTGCCACGGCACGCCCATGCCCAGCACCACGGTGAAGGTGAAATAGGCATTGATGCCCATGGCCGGCGCGACGGCGATGGGATAGTTCGCGATGATCCCCATCATGGCCGAGCCGAACGCCGCCGAGAGGCAGGTGGCGGTGAAGGCCGCCCCCGCGTCGATCCCCGCCTGCGCCATGATCTGCGGGTTCACCACCACGATATAGGCCATGGTGAGAAACGTGGTGATGCCCGCCACCACCTCGGTCGGGATGGTGGTGCCGTGCGCTTCCAGCTGGAAGACGCGCTCGATCAGTCCGCGCATGTGAACCGCCCTGCCCTATCCAAGCCAGAGGCTAGCAGCAACGTTCGCGCCGTGCAGGCGCTAATGCAGGTCCTTGGTGTAGACGAATTTCGGCATGCTCCAGCCGAAGCGCAGGGCCAGCAGGCGCAGGGTGAGGCCGGCGGCCATGGCGATGGCCATGGTGAGCGGCTGCGGCAGCCCGGCCAGCGGCCCGGCCACGTAGAGCAGCCCCGTGAGGATCGACACCGTCGCATATAGCTCAGCGCGGAACAGCAGCGGCACCTCGTTGCACAGCACGTCGCGCAGCACGCCGCCGACGCAGCCGGTGATCATGCCCGCCGCGATCACCACGATGACGGGCAGGCCGAGCCCGATGGCCACGTTGCAGCCGATGACGGTGAACACCACGAGGCCCACGGCGTCCAGAAACAGGAACACCTGCCGCAGATGGTCCATGACGCGGGCGAGGAAGACGGTGCCCAGCGCCGCCCCGCCGGTGACGATGAGATAGGAGGGGTGCGCCACCCACGAGAGCGGGTAGTTGCCGAGCAGCACGTCCCGCACGGAGCCGCCGCCCAGCGCGGTGACGCAGCCGAGCAGGAACACGCCCACCCAGTCCATTTCCCGCCGTCCCGCGGCGAGCGCGGCCGTCATGGCCTCGGCCACGATGGCGACGAGATAGAGGATGTGGAGCAGGGTTTGCGGCGAGACGTACGAACTCAGGATAGGCCCCCGCGCAAAAACGCCGCCTGCCCCGGCAGGGACAGGCGGCAGCCTTGGTGTCGTCCCCGGCGAACCGGGGCGGTTCAGTGCCCCAGCACCGCCAGCAGCAGCAGCGCGACGATGTTGGTGATCTTGATCATCGGGTTCACAGCAGGTCCCGCCGTGTCCTTGTAGGGATCGCCCACGGTGTCGCCGGTCACGGAGGCCTTGTGGGCTTCCGAGCCCTTCATGTGGCGCACGCCATCCTTGTCCACGAAGCCGTCCTCGAACGACTTCTTGGCATTGTCCCACGCGCCGCCGCCCGAGGTCATGGAGATAGCGACGAACAAGCCGGTGACGATGACGCCAAGCAGCATCGCCCCCACCGCCGAGAAGGCCGCCGACTTGCCTGCCACGCCGCCGCCCGCCACGAAGTAGATGGCGAAGTAGCAGAAGATGGGCGAGAGCACCGGCAGCAGCGAGGGGATGATCATCTCCTTGATGGCCGCCTTGGTCAGCATGTCCACCGCGCGGGAATAGTCCGGCTTCTCGGTGCCGGCCATGATGCCCGGCTTTTCGCGGAACTGCCGGCGCACTTCCTCCACGATGGCGCCTGCCGCGCGGCCCACCGCCGTCATGCCCATGGCGGCGAACAGGAAGGGCAAGAGGCCGCCGAACAGCAGGCCCACCACCACGTAAGGGTTCTCGAGCGAGAAGTTGGGCGTGACGCCGGCGAAGTAGGAGCCCGGCGCCGCCTGCGCGATGAAGAACTTGAGGTCCTGGCTGTAGGCGGCGAACAGCACCAGCGCGCCGAGGCCGGCGGAGCCGATGGCGTAGCCCTTCGTCACCGCCTTGGTGGTGTTGCCCACCGCGTCGAGCGCGTCGGTGGACTGGCGCACCTCCTTGGGCAGGCCCGCCATCTCGGCGATGCCGCCGGCATTGTCCGTCACCGGGCCGAAGGCATCGAGGGCCACGATCATGCCGGCGACGCCGAGCATGGTGGTGGCGGCGATGGCGATGCCGAACAGGCCGGCGAGGCCGTAGGCGCACAGGATGCCGGCGATGATGACGATGGTCGGCAGCGCCGTCGATTCCAGCGAGACGGCGAGGCCCTGGATGATGTTGGTGCCGTGGCCCGTGACCGACGCCTGGGCAATGGACACCACCGGGCGATAGCCGGTGCCGGTGTAATACTCGGTGATGACCACGATGGCCCCCGTCACCGCGAGGCCGACGAGGCCGCACAGGAACAGGCTCGTGCCCGAATAGGCCACCCCCTGGATCGGCCCGAAGCCGGGCAGCAGCCAAGTCACCACGGCAAGCGCGATGATGGAGAAGCCCGCCGTCGCCATGAGGCCCTTGTAGAGCGCGCCCATGATGGAGGAGTTCGCCCCCAGCCGCACGAAATAGGTGCCGGCGATGGAGGTGAGGATGCACGCCCCGCCGATGGCCAGCGGATAGACGATCATGGTGGCGAGCGTCGCCGGATTGGCGGCGAAGAAGATGGCCGCGAGCACCATGGTGGCGACCACCGTCACCGCATAGGTCTCGAACAGGTCGGCCGCCATGCCGGCGCAGTCGCCGACGTTGTCGCCCACGTTGTCGGCGATGGTGGCCGGGTTGCGCGGGTCGTCCTCGGGAATGCCGGCTTCCACCTTGCCGACGAGGTCGCCGCCCACGTCCGCGCCCTTGGTGAAGATGCCGCCGCCGAGACGGGCGAAGATGGAGATGAGCGAGGCGCCGAAGCCCAGCGCCACAAGCGCATCCACCACCGTGCGGCTGTTCGGCGCGAAACCGAGGAAGCCGGTGAGGATGAGGTAGTAGACGCTGACGCCGAGCAGCGCGAGGCCGGCCACCAGAAGGCCGGTGACGGCGCCCGCCTTGAAGGCGAGGTCGAGGCCGCCGGCCAGCGAAAGCGTCGCCGCCTGCGCGGTACGCACGTTCGCCCGCACCGACACGTTCATGCCAATGAAGCCGGCGAGGCCGGAGAGGATGGCCCCCAGCGCGAAGCCGATGGCCACCAGCCAGCCGAGGAACACGCCCACGAGGATGAAGATGACGGCACCCACGATGCCGATAGTGGTGTATTGCCGGCGCAGATAGGCCTGCGCGCCTTCAGCGATGGCGGATGCGATCTCCTGCATCCTGGCGGTTCCCGGGTCCGCCTCCATCAACCCCTTGATCGTCCATACGCCGTACGCCACGGCCAAGAGGCCGCAGGCGATGATGAGCACCAGAGCCAGCATCTATCCCACCCTCAATTCGTTTCCTGCCAATTATGTTTATGGGCCGGGAGTGTGAGGGGTGCCGTGGGCCATCGCAAGGGGCGTTTGGGCAAAGCGTCGCACCTTAGGACGGTTTCATGAGACCGTCGCACGATTGCCCCATGGGCGGGGCTTCCACTTTCGCCTCCCCCGTCCGCCGGGGCATCGGAAGGGCTATCGCGTCGGCGGCGTTCCGGTCGAATCGCGGAATTCGAAGATCTTGCGCAGGAAGCCCGGCGCCACGGCCGAGATGGGGTTGATGCGCAGGGTCGGACCGGTGGACAGCGGGCCGACGACCTCGAAGGTCACGCCCACCAAGCCCTCATTGGGTCCGCCGCCGAGGAACAGGCCAATGACCGGCAGCTTGGAGAAGATGTTGTTGAGGGCGTAGGCCGGCACGAAGGTGCCGCGCATGTTGATGCGGTCGGCGGCGAAATCCAGCGAACCGTCGAAGGTCGCGCCCACGGAGGGGCCCCAGATGGCGCCTTCCTTGAAGACGATCTTGCCGGTGGAGCGGGAGAACTGGGCCTGCGCCTTCTCGAAGGCGGCGGTGCCGTTCTCGATGCGGCCTGAGCTGTCGCGGGCGGCGCTGGAGAGGCGCTCGAGGCCGGGCTCGCCCTTGATGGAGAAGTCGCTCAGGTGCAGCACGCCTTCCTGCGGCGTGTTGTCGCTGCGCGGGGGATCAACCACCAGCCACGCCTCGCCGCCCTGCATCTTGGCGTAGATGTCGAGGAAGCGGAACAGCGCGCCGGCGTCCGAAGTGGTGATCTGCAGCGCCCGCTCGCGGCCCTGCCAGGTGCGCATCTCGCCGGCCACCGTGCCTTCCCGGCCCGTCTTGGCGGTGAGGGTGAAGTCGCGCATCTCGACGCCGCGCCGGGTGGTGGAGAGATCGAACTGGCGCAGCACCTCGCCGTTGTTGCCGGTAAGCGCACCGATGCGCGCCTCCACGTCCACGTCCTGCGACTTGCGCTTGTCGGTTGGGGGGCCGCTGACGAGGCTCTTCATGATGCCACGGGCATCCATCACCTCGCCGGTGATGCGGATCTTCAGCACCGATCCGACCCGCTCCGCCTTGGCCGAGGCCTTGTCGCCATCCGAAAGCTGGAAGGTCGGGAAGTTCGCGCCCATCAGGTCGCCGCTGTCGGCGAGTTCCATGCTGCCCTTGAGCAAAGTGCCAGAGCCATCGATCACCATGTCATCGAGGCGGATGGAACTGCCCTTGTCGTTCACCGTGAAGCGCGCCTTGAGCGGCTTTCCGGCGGGCTTGCTGAGGCCGGGGATGAGATCAGAGATGCGGGCCTGGGTCAGGTCCGATTCGATGCTGGCGCGCGTGTCCTTGTTGTTGGTGGTGCCCACGAGGCGCACGCCCACCGGGCCGCTCACGCCGGGAACGTCCACGCCGAGCTTGCTGCGGGCGGCGTCGTCGAGGGTGGCGGAGACGCGGATGTCGGAATCCGCCGCGTCCTTCTTTTTCTCGTATTCGAAGGCGAGCGGCGCGCCGGCGAGCTTGCCCTCGCCGCGCAGCACAATGCCGGCAGGCGAGGCGAAGGCCTTCACCGTCGCCCCCTCCAGCCGCTGGCCCTTGAACACCTTGTCCACGCCAAAGTCGGTGAGGCTGGCTTCCAGCGAATAGTCGAGGTCCTCTGGCAGCGGCACCTTGCGGAAGATCATGTTCACCTGCAGCAGCGCCGAGAGCCGGCCGCGCGTGGTGGAGGGATCGAAGGCCGTGCCCTGCGGCCCCTTCAGCGGCTCCATGCCCAGCACCTCGATGCCGGCGTCGGCAGGGCCGTTGAAATTCACCCGGATCTGCGCAGAGGGCTCGCGCGGGAAATAGTCGGGAATCAGCATCACGCCGTCGCTCACCGCGATCTTGCGGTTCTGCGGCGTCACCACTGTGCCGTCGGGCATGGTGATGCGCACCGAGCGGCCGGTGACGAGGATGGCGAGGCTGGAATTGGTGATGGGCGGCAGGCCCTTCACCGGCCGGATCGTCACGCCCTTGCCGGTGATGGTGAAGCGCACCCCGTCCTCGGGGAGCGGCACCTGCTTCTGGCCGATGAGGTCGAGCGGCAGCTTCACCGCGACCGCGATGCCTTCCGCCGTGCCGCCGGAGACGTTCTCCACCGCGAACTGACGGGCGGGAGGCGCAATGTTCACCGGCCAGAAGCGCTTCACCGTCGCCACCGGCATGGGAGAGGCGACGCCGTCGAACTTCAGGTAAGGGATCGGGACGCCGAAATCGAACAGCGCCGTGAAGCTGAAGCTCGCGGTGGAAGCGCCCAGCAGGCCCTGGTCCACCACGATCTGGCGGCTGGGCGGATCGAACCGGCCGGACACGTCCACCTTGGTGATGACGAGGGGCGGCTCGGGCATCTCCGGCCCCTGAAACACGACCTGCTTCGGCCCCATCTGGAACGGCCACGGCTCCTGCGCCTTGGCCGGCACGTGGATCTCGCCCGCCAGCTCGATGATGTTCTGGCTCTTCACCGCCTCGATGGGAGCGACCACGATTACCCGGCGCGCCACATCCAGCTTGGCCGCGATGCGAGCGCGGTCGATGACAAAGCGCTCTTCCGGGTCCTCGCCACTGCCGAGCGCGCCGGCGCCGAGGTCGAGGCTTGCGTCCGCGGACGTGAGCGCGCCGTCGAGGGCGAGGCGGGCGGAGAAGGAGGCGTTGAGGGGGGTGTCGATATAGAAGCGCCGCTGGTCCTGCACGAAGGCGTGCAGCAGGTCGCGGGTCGAGACGTTCCGGATGGCCACGTCCATGGCGCGCTCGCCATTGCTGACCGGGCTGATGCGCGCGACAGCGGTGGCGACGCCCTGCGGCGACTGGGTGGTGAAGGTCAGCACCGCGCCGCCACCCGGCGGCCGCGCGAGCCGGACGCTCATGTGCTGGAAGACGATTCGGCGGCCGGCGCCCTCGTTCTCCACGATCACGGTGCCGTCCTTGAGGCCCACGTCCGCGAGCGCGCCACCGTCGAAGCCGGCGGTTTCGAGGTCCGCCATCCAGCGGGCAAGCGCGACGGGCTTGAGCGGATCGAAATCCGCGCCAGCGGCATCGGCGGCCTGTTGCGCCTTGTCCGGCGGCGAGGCGGGAGCGGAGGCCGGGGCCGCAGTCTGGGATGCAGCGGGCGCCGCCGCGGAGCGGGCGGTGGGGCTGGCGGGGATCGCCTTGGCGCCACGGCCGGTAGCCACCGCCACCTGACCGGTCGGGGCGATTCGCACCGTCATTTCCGCGCCCACGAGGTCGATGCGCCGCGCCTTGGGCATGAGCGAGAGGATGGAGCCCTCCAGTTCCACCTCGGCGCTCGGCGCGCTGGCGACGAGCTGGCCGTCGGGGCCGGTGACGCGGATGTCGTGGACCACCACGGCGGTGGCGCCATGGCCCACCGTCTCCATGGTGGTGGCGCCGATGCTGACCTTGTGGCCGCCGCCGATGCGCTCCTCCAGCGCCCGCTCGATATAGGGCGTGGCGAGGTTGGCGGTGACCATGCCGGTGGCGATGAGCACGTAAAGGGTGACGGCAGCGACGCCGCCGAGGGCGATCAGGACGAGGCACAGGCCGGTAAAAAGGCGCGCGGCACGGCTGCGCGGCGTCAGCGCACCGACAATGCCCCGGAAGCGGGACCGCTTAGGCTCGCGCCGCGCCCCCGCCGGCCTCTCCTGCCGAAACTCCATTCCGTCTGGACCTTCCCTCTACCGCTTCGGCCGTTCCCGGCCGTTCGTCCGCAACCCGGCGATGGTCCCGCGGTGCCCTCCGGAGTGCGCTTCGATTCGCCTCCGGCCCGCAAGAAATGAGCCTAACCTGCCCTTGTCTCGTAAAGATGAGGTGGATCAACTCCCTTGATGATACCATCTGGCCCAAGAACGCGGCCATCTTGTGGGCTTGCATTTGAGCAGCCCCGTATGGCGCCGAACACGTCGAAAGGAAGGCGAAATGTCCAGTTTCCCGGAGGTTGGCGCCAAGGCGCCCGCTTTCTCGCTCACCCGTGATGGGGGCGGTACCGTTTCATTGAAGGATTTCAAGGGCCGCAAGCTGGTGGTCTATTTCTACCCCAAGGCTGACACGCCTGGCTGCACCAAGGAAGCCATTGCCTTCAACGGCCTTAAGGCGGAATTCGCCGCTGCCGACACCGACATCCTCGGCGTCTCCGCCGACGAGGTGAAGGCGCAGGACAAGTTCCGCGACAAGTACAGCCTCGGCTTCGCGCTGGGCTCCGACCCCGACAAGGCCATGCTGGAAGCCTATGGGGTCTGGGTGGAAAAGAGCATGTACGGGCGCAAGTACATGGGCGTCGAGCGCGCCACCCTCCTCATCGGCCGCGACGGCAAGGTGGCGAAGACCTGGCCCAAGGTGAAAGTGGACGGCCACGCCGCCGAGGTGCTGAAGGCGGCGCAAGAACTGGGCTAAACCCAGTTTAAAGCTTCAACCACGCTGGGCTGAGCCCAGTTCATGGCTACGGGCACGCTGGGCTGAGCCCAGCTTCCGGCCACACCCCGCCGCGCCCGCGCCTACTCCGCCGCCAGCACGTTCTGCGGCAGGATGAAGGGGCCGGGCGGGGCCACCCCGATTCGCAGGCGGATGCCGAAGGCGTCCGCCAGCACCGGCTCGGTCAGCACCTCCGCCACCGGCCCCGCCGCGCGGACCCGCCCTCCCGCCAGCACCACGATCTCGTCGGCCACCATGGCGGCGAGGTTGAGGTCGTGCAGCACCGCCAGCACGCCCCCGCCAGCGTCCGCATGGGCGCGGGCAATGTTGAGCACGGTGAGCTGGTGGGCGAGATCGAGGCTGGCGGTGGGCTCGTCGAGGAAGAGATAGCCCGGTGCATCCGGCTTTCCCGCATCCAGCTGGGCGAGAATGCGGGCGAGTTGTACACGCTGCCGCTCGCCACCCGACAGGCTGTCATAACGCCGGTCGGCGAAACCGGGCAGGTCCACCCGCGCCAGCAGGCGCAGGATGCGGGCGCGGTCATGCCCCTCCCCGGCCATGAGCCCGGCGGTGATGACCTCGGCGGCGGTGAAGGGAAAGGCCACCTCCGCCGCCTGCGGCAGCACCGCCCGGCGCCGCGCCAGTTCCAGCGGCCGCATGTCATGGATGGAGACACCGTCCAGCGTCACCCGGCCCGTGGCGAGCCGGTGCTCGCCCGACATGGCCTTCAGCAAGGTCGACTTGCCGGCGCCGTTCGGCCCCACCAGCACGGTGACGCACCCCGGCCGAACGGTGAGGCTCGCGCCATCCACGAGGCGACGGCCGGAGGCCGTGACGGTGACGTTCTCTGCGCGATACATGCTCATCCCACGAAGGCGCGACGCTTCAGCAGCAGCCACAGGAAGAAGGGCGCCCCGACCAGAGCGGTGACGACGCCCAGCGGCAGTTCGGCGGGCGCCGCGATCATGCGGGCGAGGATGTCCGCGCCGAGCAGCACCGCCGCCCCGAGCAGCGCCGAGGCCGGCACCAGCGCGCGATGGGACGGCCCGATCACCAGCCGCGCGAGATGCGGCACCACCAGCCCGACGAAGCCGACGACACCCGTCGCCGCCACCGCCGCCCCCACCCCCGCCGCGACGGCGACGACGGCGATGCGCTTCAGCCGCTCCACCGAGACGCCGGCATGAAACGCCTCCGCCTCGCCCAGCGCCAACGCATCGAGCCCGCGGGCGAGGCCGACGGCGATGGCCAGCAGCCCCAGCACGAAGGGGGCGGCGAGCGCCGCCTTCATCCAGGTGGCGCCGCCGAGGCTGCCGAGCGTCCAGAACAGGAAATCCCGCGTCTGCTGCTCGGAGGCGAGGAATACCATCACCCCCGTGCCGGCGCTCGCCAGCGCTCCGAGGGCAAGGCCGGCGAACAGCAGTGTCGCCACCGAAGTGCGCCCGTCATGCTCGGCGAGGCGGGCGATGACGAGGGTGGTGACGAGCCCGCCCGCGAAGGCGGCGAGCGGCAGCCCCACCACCTGCAGCGGCTGCGGCAGCAAGGCGACAAGCGGCGCGCCGAACACGACGAATGCCACCGCCGCCAGCGCCGCGCCCGGCGCCACGCCCACGAGGCTGGGATCGGCGAGCGGATTGCGGAACACGCCCTGCATCAGCACCCCCGCCACGGCCATGCCCGAGCCGGCCAGCGCGCCGACGAGCGCGCGGGGCAGGCGCACGTCCAGCACCACGATGCGCTCGCGCAGGGAGCCGGCCGGCGGCGCGCCGGTGATCCAGTCCCACAGCACGACGAATACCCGGCCGGGGGCGATGGTGAACGGGCCGATGGCCAGCGCGCCCACGAAGGCCGCAACCGCCAGCACGGCGAACAGGGTCAGCCCCGCCGTCACCGGACGCCCGCGCGTTTCCGCCTCCGCCGTGGCCATGGCAACACCTTCCATGCTCATTGGTCCGGCTCCGCGCTCCAGGGTCGGGCCGGCAGCTCCGGCAGCTTCGCGCCCGGGTGCAGCGCCGCCGCGAGATCGCGCGCCGCGCGCGGCGTCCGGGGGCCGAAGCCGAGCAGATAGGAACCGGGCAGCGCCACCAAGCGCTTGTCCCGCGCGGCGGGCGTTCCGGCGAAGGCGGGCAAAGCGAAGACGGTGGCGGCATCGAGCGCCTGCCCGCCCCCGCGCATCACCACCACCGCCTCCGGCTCCGCCGACATGGCGGCCTCGTCCAGCGCCGGCTTGAAGCCCTTGATCTCAGCCATGGCATTGGTGAGGCCCGCGAGTTTCAGAATGGCGTCGGCGCTGGTGTCCGAGCCGCCCACCACCGCCGCGCCGCCCGAAGCGGAGAGCACGAACACCGCGCGCGGCCGCTCCGGCAGCGCCTTCACCATGGCATCGAGGGCGGCGAAGTCGTCAGAGACCTCGGCTGCGAGCGCCCTGCCCTTTTCCTCCGCCCCCACTGCCTTGGCCACAGCGGCGATCTTGTGCAGCACCGCCTCCCTGTCGTGCCCGTCCGGGATGATGACGACCGGCACCGAGGCCTGCTGCAGCACCTCCATGGTGGAGGGCGGCCCGGCGCCTTCCATGGCGAGGATCAGCGTGGGCCCCACCGAGAGCACGCCCTCCGGCGACAAGGCGCGGGCATAGCCCACACCCGGCAACGCGCGGGCGGCGGCGGGGTAGCGGCTGGTCTGGTCCACCGCCACCACGCGATCGCCCATGCCGAGCGCGAACAGGATCTCTGTGACCGCGCCGCCGATGGAGACGATGCGCGGCGCCGCCGCCTGCGGCTGGGCCGCAGCAACACGCGGCGCAAAGCCGGCGACGGCAAGAAGGGCAGCGACGACCACGCCAAGGCTGACAAGACGCGCCGCAACACGGCACGCGCGGATAGCTTTCTCACGCCGGATCAACATGGAATTAGAGCAACTCCATTTTCTGATGGCGAGTCTTCATGAGACCGATTCGCCTTTATTTTATTTATTCCAATATCGAGCGGGCACATATCTACGTGCCAGACACGCAACAGTCTCTGACGTTATTTCAGTTCATTGGCAAGTTTGATGTATTCTTCTTGACGCTTCCGTGGCGCGACGGTAGCCAAATCGTGTCAGGCAAGAAGCCCGCGCAGGAAATCGCCTGCTCAGGCAGCACGCCTGCGGCCCGCCACGTCCCCGGCTTCCGGATCGACGCCAGCCAGCCTCCGAACATCAGCCGGGAGAGGATTATGGCGGGAGAACCGCAGCGCATTGCCGTGTTCAAGGGCGAAGGGCATCGCCGCGGGAAAGAGGCGCTGCTCGCGGGCGTCGCGCTCTGCGCCGTCCTCATGGCCACGCCCTTACGCGCCCAGAGCGCACCTGAGGCCGGCGCGACCGACGACACGACGACCATCTCTCTCGACACCATCACGGTCGCCGCCAGTCTCACGGAAGAACGCGCCATCGATGCGCTGGCTGCCATCAGCGTGGTGCGCCCGGACGATCTCGAACAGCTGATGCCGTCGCGGACGCAGGACGTCTTCTTCGGCATGCCGGGCACCACCGTCATCCAGAACGGCAATTCCACGCAGGCTTCCATCAACATCCGCGGCATGGAGGACTACGGCCGCGTCGCGGTGTTCATCGACGGCGCGCGGCAGAATTTCACCCAGCTCGGCCACGGCACCGGCGCCGGCTCCTTCTTCTTTGAGCCCGGCCTGCTGGCGGACGTGGACGTGGTGCGCGGCCCGGTGGCCAACATCTACGGCTCCGGCGCCATCGGCGGCGTGGTGACCTTCCGCACCAAGGACGCCAACGACATCATCAGGCCCGGCCAGACCTGGGGTGTGGAATCCGCCGGGGAATTCGGCTCCAACGGGCCGATGGGCTACGCTGCCCTGTTCGCGGCGGCGAAGGTGAACCCGAACATCGACCTGTTCTTCGGCGGCACCTACCGCTCGCAGGACGATTATACGGACGGCAACGGCAACGAGGTGCCCGGCACCGGCTCCGACATCTGGACCGGCGTCGCCAAGCTCACCTTCCGCCCCGCGGACCACCACGAGGTGAAGATCACCGGCCTCAATTACGACGCCGACTACACCACCTACAACGCCGCGCTGGTGAACAACGCGCTTCCCGCCAACTCGACCCAGTACGGCACCACCGTTCTCAACCAGACCCTGACGGCGAGCTGGAACTACACCAACCCCGACGACAACATTTTCGACTGGCGCAGCCAGATCTACTGGAACCGGGTGAAGCAGAGCCAGCTGAAGGTGGCCGGCACGCCCAGCTCCATCACCGGCTCCATCGGCGACCCCCGCTATTTCACAATCGACACGCTGGGCTTCGACCTCAACAACACCTCGCGCTTCACCTTCGCCGACATCCGCAACGCCATCACCATCGGCGGCGACTATTTCCACGACGACGTGGACAATGTGGACAATTACGGCTTCGGCGACGGCTACAACCCGTCTGGCGAGCGGGGGGTGGGTGGTGCCTTCATCCAGTGGAAGGCCAACTATTCGACGTGGTTCGAAGCCATCGGCGCGCTGCGCTACGACACCTACAATCTCAGCGGAGACGGCGTTTCCACCAGCGGCGACCACCTCTCGCCCAAGATCACCGTTGGCCTCACGCCCTGGCAGTGGGTGACGCTCTACGGCACCTTCGCGGAAGGTTATCGCGCCCCGGCGGTGACCGAGACCCTGGTGAATGGCGCGCACCCGCCGAACATCCCGCTCGTCTTCTGTCCCGACGGCAGCTATGGCGTGTTCTGCTTCGTGCCGAACCCCTATCTCCGGCCGGAAATCGGCAAGAACAAGGAAATCGGCCTCAATCTCCGGTTCGACGACATCTTCACCAAGGGCGACAAGTTCCGCGCCAAGGCCAACGTCTACCAGAACGATGTCGAGGACTACATTGAGCTGGTCGGCTACGATAAGACGATCTACGGCACCTATGCCAACTACCAGTACCAGAACATCGCCAACGCCCGCCTGCGTGGCTTCGAATTCGAGAGCAATTACGACGCCGGCGTCTGGTTCGCAGGCTTCAACGCCACTGTGTCGGATGGCGAGAACACGAACAACGGCCAGCCGCTGGCCAACGTGATGCCCAACAACATCGCCGCGACGCTGGGCGCCCGCTTCCTCGAGAACAAGCTCACCGTCTCGGTGCGCTGGCAGTGGGCGGCGGCCAAGACAGCGGCAGACCTGCCGTCCGACTCGCCCTACGAGCCGACGCCGAGCTTCAACCTCGTGAACGTCTATCTCGGCTACCAGCCGGACCCGAACGTGCTGGCCCAGCTCTCCGTTGAGAACATCTTCAACGAGCAGTACGTTCAGTACCAGCAGTTCCTGCCGAGCGCCGGAATCACGGCGAAGGCCGGCCTCAAGTTCAAGATCGGTGCCGACACCATCGCGGCGGCGACGCCCTACCCGGTCAAATAGGCGGCCGGCCACCCTTTCCATTGCCCATACGGAGTGTCGACATGTTCATTGCCACCAACAGGTTCAAGGTCAAGCACGGGTCCGAAGCCGAATTCGAGCGGGTCTGGCGCGAGCGCGACACCTACATCGCCGCCGTACCCGGATTCGTGGCTTTCGATCTGTGCCGTGGGGCGGAAAAGGAGGAATATACCCTCTACATCTCTCACACCGTGTGGAGCTCCAAGGCCGATTTCGAGGCGTGGACCAAGTCCGAGGCCTTCCGCCTTGCCCACCGCGACGCGGGTGCGTCATCCAACCGCGTGAACTATATCGGCGGTCCGGAGTTTGAAGGATTTGAGTCGGTGCTCTCGCTCACCCCCGGCGAGAAGGCGGCCTGAGGGCCCACCGACCCGAACCACGGTGTTACCTCCAGCCCGGCCGGACACGATGTCCGCGCCGGGCTTTTCTTTGCAACCCGCGCCGCAGGCCCCGCCCTTTCCATGCCCGCTCTGCTTGGCTACCGTCTTGGCCCTTTTCCCGGCCCTTGAATTCTCCGGCCCCAGAGCCAACAGGATCGCGCCATGACGGCCTATTCCGACCTCGCCGCCCATTTCGACCGTGCCGCGGCGCTCGCCAACGGCATCGGCATCCTCCAGTGGGACAGCGACACCATGATGCCCAAGGGCGCCGCCTCCACCCGCGCGGAGAGCCTCGCCCTCTTGCGCGTGCTCCACCACAACATGGCGACCGACCCACGCATCGGCGACTGGATCGCCAATGCGGAGAATGAGGATCTGGGCCCGTGGGAGCGCGCCAACGTGCGCGAGATTACCCGCAGCTTCACCGTGGATACGGCCGTGCCCGCCGACCTCGTGGAAGCTTCCAGCCGCGCCTCCTCCCGCTGCGAGATGGCCTGGCGCAAGGCGCGTGCGGACGCGGACTTCCCGGCCCTCCTGCCCTATCTGGAGGAGGTGCTGCGGCTCCAGCGCGAGATCGGCCGGGTGAAGGGCGAGAAGCTCGGCCTCTCCCCCTATGATGCCCTCCTGAACGGCTACGAGCCCGGCGGCCGCTCGGCCCGCATCGACGCGCTGTTCGACGACCTCGCCCAATTCCTGCCCGGCTTCACCGAGGAAGTGCTGGAAATCCAAGCCCGCCGTCCCGCTATGCCCGCGCTCGAAGGCCCCTACGCTGTGGAGGCGCAGCGCGCGCTCGGGCTGGAGATGATGAAGGTGGTCGGCTTCGATTTCGAGCGCGGCCGGCTCGATGTCTCCACCCATCCCTTCTGCGGCGGCGCCGACAATGACGTGCGTATCACCACCCGCTACGACGAGAGCGACTTCTCCCGCGCCCTCATGGGGGTGCTGCACGAGACCGGCCATGCGCTCTATGAGCAGGGCCGCCCGCAGGACTTCATCCACCAGCCGGTGGGGCAGGCCCGCTCCATGAGCATCCATGAGAGCCAGTCTCTGCTCATGGAGATGCAGGCCTGCCGCAGCCGGGAATTCCTGACTTTCGCCGCCCCGCGCATGCGCGCCGCCTTCAACGGCTCCGGCCCGGCCTGGGAGGCGGATGCGTTGTGGCGGCTCTACACCAAGGTGGAGCGCGGCTTCATCCGGGTGGATGCGGACGAGGTGACCTATCCCGCCCATGTCATCCTGCGCTACCGGCTGGAAAAGGCGCTGATCGGCGGAGATATGAAGCTCGCCGACCTGCCCGGGGCCTGGGCCGAGGGCATGAAGTCCCTGCTCGGCGTGACGCCGCCCGACGACCGGCTGGGCTGCCTCCAGGACATTCACTGGCCCGGCGGCGGCTGGGGCTATTTCCCCACCTACACGCTGGGCGCGATGACCGCCGCGCAACTGTTCGATGCCGCCTGCCGCGCCGATCCCGGCATCCTGCCCGGCATTGCCAAGGGGGACTTCGCGCCCCTGCTGGCGTGGCTGCGCGTCAACGTCCACGGCCAGGCCTCGCTGCTGGAGACGGACGAGCTTCTGACCCGCGCCACCGGCCGGCCGCTCGATGCCTCCGTGTTCAAGGCCCACCTGCGCCGCCGCTATGGCGGCGAGATGGAGCATCCGGCTGCCTGATCGACCGTCCCAACGCAAAACGGCCGGGCAGATGCCCGGCCGTTTTCGTTTGAGATCAAGTTGCTATCAGAGACCGGCGACGTAGCGGCTCGGATCGACGGGCGTCGACCCCTTGCGGATCTCGAAGTGCAGCTGGGGCGAGGAGACGTTGCCGCTCTGGCCGGCCTTGGCAACGATCTGGCCGCGCCGCACGGTATCGCCGCGCTTTACCGTCAGCTCGCTGTTGTTGGCATAGGCGGTCACGTAGCCGTCCGCGTGCTTGATGAGCACGAGGTTGCCGTACCCCTTCAGCTCGTTGCCGGCATAGGCGACGGTGCCGTCCTCGGCAGCGCGCACCGCAGTGCCTTCAGGGACGGCGAAGTTCACGCCGTCATTGTGGGCACCGCCGGGCTTGGGACCGTAGGAGGCGATGACGCGGCCGCGCACCGGGGCGCGGAACTGGGGACCGGAGCCACCGGCGCGCGGGGCGTCGTCGGCATCGATCACCGGCGACACCTTCGCGGCGGTCTCGACCTTCGGCTCGGGTGCGGCCGACTTGGACACCGCCGCAGTCGGCGCGGAACCGGCGGGCTTGGCCGCAGCGGTCTGGGTGGGCTTCGCCGCGGGGGCGGCAGCCGGTGCCGGAGCAGGCGTGGCGGCGATCGTCGCGGGCTTGGCCGAGCCGGGAACCTGCAGCGTGCTGGCGACCGGAGCCGCCGCGGCAAGCTGCGGTGGCTTGGCGGCAGCGGTGGACTGGGCAGCAGCCTGCGCAGCCTTGGCATGCGACGCGCCATTGCCGCCGGGCGGGATAATGAGCGTCTGACCTGTGCGAACGGTGCCGCCGGCGGGAATGTTGTTGGCGATGGTCAACGAGGCCACCGAGACGTTGTACATGCGCGAGATGGACCCGAGGGTCTCGCCGGCCACCACCACGTGGGTCCCGGCAGCCGGGCCGCGGGCGGCCGGAGCCGCAGCGGGCGTCGCCGCCGCATAGCCGGGCGCTCCGTACAGCGGCTGACCGCCACCGGTTGAGGCATAGGATGAGGCCGGGTAACCGGGCGCCGCCGCCTGGCCCGGCGGCGGGGCCGGCATGGCCTCCACCCGACCGGAGCCGAGCGAGCCGGTGACGTCCCCGTTGCCGGCGGGCGGATAGCCGCCCGGATGCCCCTGGTAGCCCGCGACGGGCGCCCCGGCCGGTGGCTGGGGCGAGTCGGCGGCGAAGCGGATCGTATCCGAACTACAGCCTGCAACCGTTCCGGACACGAGCCCGATCAGTGCCAGCCGCGCGAAGACGTTACGCCCGTGAGTCCCGCAGGAAGTACGCATGTGACCGAACTCGCACGCAAACATTACGGCCCGCAGTTAAGGGTCCCATGCGTAAACGGCGGCTTAAATGACGTATCTTCGGCATGGTGCTGCCGAACTTTCGACTCCCGCGTGACAAACCTGCAACAGGTCGGCGACCCCGACCTGCCGTTTGGTCAGTTGCCCTTGGGGAGCGTAACCACGTTGGCGCCGCTCTCGGCGGTGTCCGACACCGAGCGGCCCAGCTGGTTCACATGCTGGTTGTAGTGGGAGCGGGTGTTCTCATCCACCACGGCGACGGGCGCGGCGATGACGAGGCCGGCGGCGGTGCCGACGGTCGCGGCGGCGTCCGAGGTCGCCTTGATGATATGCTCGCCGACGCCGACGCGGGAGTCGGTCATGGTCTGCCCCTCCGCAAGGCGGGCGCCGATGGCCTGCACCACCTTCGGGCTGGCGGCGAACTTGCCGTGGGCGAGGGGATCGTTGGTCCTGAGCTTGGTCAGGTCCACCACGTTTATGTTGTTCTTCTCGAACTCGGTGCGGAACGGCTCCTGCTCCGGATCCACCGCGCCGACACGGGGAACGTCACCCCACACCCGGCGGGAGACGGCCAGCGCCTTGTCGTCCTGCGAGACGAACAGGGTGAAGGCCGGGCGCTGGCTGGTCTTGCCGATCTCGTTGAAGAAGGTGGAGAAGACGTCCACGTCCACGTCCGGCGCCGCCAGCATCACATACTTGATCTTGGGCAGGATGCGCCCGTTGCGGATCGCCATCTGCCGCAGGGCTTCCAGCGTCACGACGTTGCCCATGGAATGGGCGAGGATGGAGATCTCGCCCACGTTCGGGTCCTTGGCCATGAAGGTCAGCAGCCGCTCGAGGGAATCCCTGGAGAAGGACGTGCTTTCACGGTCATAGCCGTAGGCGAGCAGGCTGCCGCGCGAGGGCCAGGTGAACAGCACCGGCGTCACCGGCGCCTCGGAATCGTGGATGATCTGGGCGAAGCGGAACACCGCGTCGTCGAAGCGCTGGTTGTAGCCGTGCACGAACACCAGGGCCTGCCGGCCGGGCGTGCGGCTGATGCGGTTATGGAACCACACGGTCGCCTGATCCTGCGTCAGGTCGACGAGCTTGGTGGTGACGAAGTCCGTCGCCGGGTTGCCCGGAATGCTCCGGGGCCACTGCACGTCGCCGATCTTGCGGGCGCCGTCGGGCGGTATGGAAACCTCGATCTCGGCATAGCTCGGCGTGCGGGCGCGCTCGCCGTTGAAGATGTCCGGGCCATCGGACCGCTCGCGGACGGTGGCGACCACCATGTCCACGCGGGACGTGCCGGGAATCGTATCGGGCACGGGAATGAGCGCGCCATCGGGGCGCCCGGCGCAGCCTGAAAGCAGGCCGAGCAGCAGCGCGCACGCCAGTAACTGCCGCCCGCGGCCGGAAACGCCCTTCAATTCTCGATCCCCCGGAACGCAACTGTCGATCCCGATAGCCGAGGGCTCGGGCTCCTGCAACGGGCTTCGGCACCAGGGTACGGTGAAAGCGATGCTTTCGCTCAGAGTGTGGCCGCGGCGCCCGGAACGAGCGGTACAAAGCGCACCTTCATCAGGTCGGTGCGGCTGCGGCCCGACTGCTCCTTGACGATGCGGACGAGCGTCTGCACCTCCTCCGGCGCGCCGAGGGGCGCGACGATGACGCCGCCGAGCTTGAGCTGATCCATCAGCGCTGGGGGGATGTCGGGTGCCGCGGCGGTGACGAGGATGCGGTCGAACGGCGCGCGGGCCGGCATGCCGTTCATGCCATCGCCCACATAGGCGGTGACGTTACGCAGGCCGAGCACCTCGAAGCGCGTCTGCGCCTCGCTGACGAGGGAGCGATAGCGGTCCACCGTCACCACGCGGGCGGCGAGATGGGAGAGCACGGCGGCCTGATAGCCGGAGCCGGTGCCCACCTCCAGAACCGTCTGGTCAGCCGTGACGCCAAGGGCTTCCGTCATGGCGGCGACGAGGCTCGGCTGCGACATGGTCTGGCCGCAGGCGATGGGCAGCGCCACGTCGTCATAGGCGTGGCGGCGCATCATGGGATCCACGAACAATGGTCGCGGCACCAGCTCGATGGCGCGCAGCACCGCGAGATCCCTGATCCCACGCTGGCGCAGCCGGAGGATGAAAGCCGCACGTTCCGCCTGCTCGCCGTCGCCCTCGCCGGTACTCATCCCGGTGTCCATCTCCGCCTAACTGTTGAAACCTATAGCAGATTGCCGCCGATCTCCAGCCGGTGCCTTTCCACCATCTTCCCATCCGGCGCGCCGCCCCGGCTTGCGCCGCAACGGCCGATCGGACACCCTCGCGCCGCCATGCGCCCCGACGTCCTGTCCCCCCTCTTCGCAACCCTCGACAGCCTCTCCGGCATCGGCCCCAAGCTGATGAAGCCGTATGCGCGCCTGCTGGGCCGGGACATGCCGCGGGTGATCGACCTGCTGTTCCACATGCCGTCCGGCTTCGTTGACCGCCGCGCCCGCCCCCTGCTCGCAGAGGCCGTTCCCGAGACCGACGTGACGGTTGAAGTGACGGTGGACGCCCACCAGCCGCCGCCGCCCGGCAGCCGGGCGCCGCACCGCACCTATGTGTCCGATGCCAGCGGCGACATGGTGGTGGTGCATTTCAAGATCGAGCCCGCGCGCATCGAGCGGATGCTGCCGGTCGGAGCCAAGCGCTGGTTGTGCGGCCGCATCTCCATCTATGACGGGATGCGGCAGATGACCCACCCGGACCGCATCCTCGATGCCGCCGGAGTCGAGCGGCTGCCGGCGGTGGAGCAGGTCTATCCGCTGGTGGAGGGCCTCGCCTCCGGGCATCTGCGCCGGGCCATCGAGGCGGCGCTTCAGCGCGTGCCCGACCTGCCCGAGTGGATTCCGGACGACGTTCGCGCAGCGCGGGGCTGGCCGTCCTTCCGGGAGGCGCTCATGCGCCTGCACAAGCCGGCCTCCCCCCACGAGGCGACGCCGGCCGGCGGGCCGTGGCGCCGGCTCGCCTTCGACGAGTTGCTGGCCCACCAGCTCACCCTCGCCCTCGTCCGGGCGCAGGAGGAGAAGGCCGGCGGGCGCGCCACCATCGGGGATGGACACATCTCGGCTCGGCTCGCCGCCGCCCTCCCCTTCACGCTCACCGGCGCGCAGGAGCAGGCCATCGCCGCCATTCGCGCCGACCTTGCGGCCGACACGCGGATGCTGCGCCTGCTCCAGGGCGACGTGGGTTCCGGAAAGACGGTGGTCGCCCTGATGGCCGCCGCCACGGTGGCCGAGGCCGGCCGGCAGACGGCACTGATGGCGCCCACCGAGATCCTCGCCCGCCAGCATCACGAGACCATCGCGCCGCTGGCCGCCGCGGCCGGGCTCTCCACGGCCATCCTCACCGGCCGGGAGAAGGGGCGTGCCCGCGAGGCCGTGCTCACGGAGCTGGCCTTCGGCCGCACCGATCTGGTGGTGGGCACCCATGCACTCATCCAGGACGACGTGATCTTCCGCGACCTCGCCCTCGCCGTGGTGGACGAGCAGCATCGCTTCGGCGTCGAGCAGCGGCTGACGCTGGCCCGCAAGGGCGAGGCGGTGGACATGCTGGTGATGACGGCGACCCCCATTCCCCGCACCCTCGTCCTCACCCTGTTCGGCGACATGGAGTCCAGCGAGCTGCGGGAGAAGCCGCCGGGCCGTCAGGCCATCGACACCCGCGCCTTGCCCCTCGACCGGCTGGATGAGGTGGTGGCAGGCGTCGGCCGGGCATTGGCATCCGGTGCCCGCGCCTACTGGATCTGCCCGCTGGTGGAGGAGACCGACACCTCCGACCTCGCCGCCGCCACAGAGCGCTACGAGACGCTGCAATCCGTCTTCGGCGCATCGGTCGGGCTGGTGCACGGGCGCATGTCCGGCGCCGCCAAGGACGAGGCCATGGCCCGCTTCGCCCGCGGGGAGACGCGGCTGCTCGTCGCTACGACGGTGATCGAGGTGGGCGTGAACGTGCCGGAGGCCACCGTCATGGTCATCGAGCATGCCGAGCGCTTCGGCCTCGCCCAGCTGCACCAGTTGCGCGGGCGGGTGGGGCGCGGCGACAAGCCGTCCGTGTGCCTGCTGCTCTACCGTCACCCGCTGGGCGAAACCGCGAAGGCCCGCTTGGCCATCCTGCGGGAGAGCCAGGACGGGTTCCGCCTCGCGGAGGAGGATCTGCGGCTGCGCGGCGAGGGTGACGTGCTGGGCACGCGGCAAAGTGGCCTGCCCGGCTTCCGCCTCGCCCGCATGGAATGGCACGGCGGCGAGGTGGAGGCCGCCCGCAACGCGGCGGCGGCGCAGGTGCGGGCCGATCCCGACCTTGTCGCCCCCGGCGCGCGGGTGCTGCACACGCTGCTGCACCTGCAGGAACGGGATGCGGCCGTGCGCTTGCTCTCCGCCGGATGAGGCGCCATGGTCCCGCGATGGCCGCCGACGACGATGCATCTGCCCCTCCTCCGCCTGCCCCGACGGCGCAGAGGGAGCTGACGCAGAGTGAGATGCTGGCGGCAGGGCGCTGGAGCCGCGACGCCATCTATCGCAAGCTGCTGTTCGCGGCGGGGTTCGTCTTCCTGGTCATCGGCGCCATCGGCATGGTGGTGCCCATGCTGCCGGGCACGGTCTTCCTGATCCTCGCCGCCTGGTGCTTCACCCGCTCGTCGCCGAAGTTCGAGGCGTGGCTCCTCAATCACCGCTGGCTCGGCCCCGGCGTGGTTCGGTGGCGGGAGACCGGGGCCATCCCGCCCCTGGTGAAGCTGTTCGCGCTGGCAAGCTTCGTCGGCACCTTCACCGGCAGCTGGTATCTCGGCGCGCCGATCTTCGTGCTCGCGTTCCTCGGCGTGCTGTTCATCCTGCTGGCGATCTTCATCGCGACCCGGCCGAACCGGTAGCGCGAGCTCTCTCAACGACGCAGGGGCACCACGTTGTCGGGCAGGAATTCCTCTTCCGCGCAGCAGACCCGATTGCGGCCGGACCGCTTCGCCTCGTAGAGGGCGGCATCCGCCCGCTCGAACGTAGCCGCGAGCGGCTCGGCCCGCGAAGCCAGCGCGACGCCGATGCTGACGGTGAAGGGCGGCACGTCCGTCTCCTCATGGCCGATGATGGCGAGGCGCACCGATTCCGCCTGCAGCCGCGCCATCTCGGGCGAGGCGCGCTCCAGCAGGATGGCGAACTCCTCGCCCCCCACCCGGCCGATGAGCGCCGATTGCGGCAGCGTGTGCTGCAGCATGCCGCCGAAACCGCGGATGGTCTGGTCGCCCACGCCATGGCCGAACGTATCGTTGATGGCCTTGAAGTGGTCGATATCGATGAGCAGCAGCGCGAATGGCGCCGCCCCGGACTGCCTGTGCACCAGATCTGAAGCGCGCTGCTCGAACCCGCGGCGGTTCAGGAGGCCGGACAGGGCGTCCGTATCCGCCACCTCCTGCGTCTCCCGCACCAGTTCCAGCACGGAGATCACCAGAATCAGGAATCCCGTCGCCACCATCAGGAGGCCGGTGCTGACCTGGGCCACCACCGCGAACGGCGTGTCCATGTAGTTGATCTGGTGCGGCCCGGTATGCAGGCTGACGGCCAGCGCGGCCTTGAGCGGCACGTGCATGCACAGCAGCGCGAACAGGCCGGCGAGCAGGAGATCACGCAGCCGGCGCGGGCTGTCCCGCAGAACCACCCAGCAGCTCGCTGCCGTCGCGACCACGAACGGCAGTTGATAGCTGACCACCCGGACGAACATGTTCACGGTCAGTTGCAGCGCCAGCGCGGCGCTGAGCACCGTCACGACGCCAAGGACCGCGACCAGCCCCAACGGGATGGGCTTGCGGTAGAGCACGGCCAGCCCCGGCACCATCAGGATGAGGCACGTCGCGAAGGAGAGGTAGATCACCGGCGCGAACAGGACGATCCAGCCGGTGTAGGACTGCGCCAGCATCGCCAGCGGCGTGATGACGATGGCGCCGAAGCTGGCGGCGAACCAGAGCGGCGCCGTGTAGCCGCGATGAAGCAGCGCCAACGCGAGATAGCTCGCGGCGAACAGAGCCGCCACCACGGCATTCATGAAGATAGGGAACGTCGCAGCAGGCATTGACCGGCGTCCGCACCCAGGCTCGAGCGTTGGTTGTGTGAGAAAATGAAGGACCCGAATCGATATCGGCGCAACAGATTTCGAGGGGCACGGGTGGATTGTGCCACCCGCGCCGGACCAGGCCACCGTCGCCGACTATTCCACCGTGACGGCCTATTCCACGGTGACGGACTTGGCGAGGTTGCGCGGCTGGTCCACATCCGTGCCCATGATGACCGCCGTATGGTAGGCGATCAGCTGGACCGGGATGGAATAGACCATCGGGCACACGGTCGCCGGCATCTCGGGCAGGATCAGCTTCTGCACCGCATTCACCGGCGCCGCCTCGGCCCCCTTGGGGTCGGTGACGAGGATGATCTTGCCGCCGCGCGCCGCCACCTCCTCCATGTTGGAGACGGTCTTGTCGAAGATGCGGTCGTGGGGGGCGATGACCACCACCGGCATCTTCTCGTCGATGAGGGCGATGGGGCCGTGCTTCAGCTCGCCGCCGGCATAGCCCTCGGCGTGGATGTAGGAGATTTCCTTGAGCTTCAGCGCCCCTTCCAGCGACAGCGGATAGTTCGTTCCGCGGCCGAGATAGAGCACGTCCCGGGCCTTCGCGAGGGTGCGGGCGAGCACCTCGATCTCCGGGGAGAGCTTCAGCGCCTCCGTCATGAGGCGCGGCACTTCCATGAAGGCGCGCACCAGCTTGTGCTCGTCATCCGCCGACAACACGCCCTTGGCGCGGCCGAACGCGACGGACAGGCAGGCCAGCGTCGCCAGCTGGCAGGTGAACGCCTTGGTGGAGGCGACGCCGATTTCAGGACCGGCGAGAATGGGCAGCACCACGTCCGCCTCGCGGGCGATGGTGGAGGTGGGCACGTTCACCACGGCCACCACCTTCTGCCCGCACTCCTTGGCGTAGCGCAGGGAGGCCAACGTGTCCGCCGTCTCGCCCGACTGGGAGATGACGATGGTGACGCCACCCGGCGCCAGCGGCGTCTCGCGGTAGCGGAACTCGGATGCGATGTCGGTGGAGACCGGCACGCGGCCGAACCGCTCCAGCCAGTATTCCGCCACTGCGCCCGCATAGAGCGCGGTGCCGCACGCCGTGATGGAGATGTGTTGCACCTCCTTCGGGTCGAACGGCAGCTCGGGCAGGCAGACGGTCTCGGTGTCGAGATCGAGATAATGGCCGAAGGTGTGGGAGATGACCTCGGGCTGCTCGTAGATCTCCTTCGCCATGAAGTGGCGATGGTTGCCCTTGTCCACGAGCAGGGCGCCGGCCGGCACCTTCTGCACCGCGCGCTCCACGATGCGCCCCGTCTCGTCGCGGATTTCCGCGCCCTCGCGGGTGAGCACCGCCCAGTCGCCCTCTTCCAGATAGGCAATGCGATCGGTGAACGGGCCAAGGGCGATGGCGTCCGAACCGAGGAACATCTCGCCATTGCCGTAGCCGATGGCGAGCGGAGAACCGCGGCGGGCGGCGATCAACAGGTCGGTCTTGCCGTCGAACAGGAAACCGAGGGCGAAGGCGCCCTTGAGGCGCGGCAGCACGGACGCCACCGCCGCCACCGGCTCCTTGCCGGAGAGCAGCTCGCGGTCCACCAGCTGGGCGACGACCTCGGTGTCCGTGTCGCTCCTGAAGGTGACGCCTGCGGCCTTCAGCTCTTCCTTCAGCTCGCGGAAATTCTCGATGATGCCGTTGTGGACCACCGCCACGCGCTTGGTGCCGTGGGGATGGGCATTGCGCTCGGAGGGCTTGCCATGGGTCGCCCAGCGGGTGTGTCCGATGCCGGCGTGGCCCTTGAGCGGGTGCTTGTCGAGCTTGGTCTCGAGATTGCGCAGCTTGCCTTCGGCACGGCAGATCTCGAGGTGCCCGTTCTCCAGTGTCGCGATGCCGGCGGAATCATAGCCGCGGTATTCCAGGCGCCGGAGGGATTCGACCACCTTGTCCGCGACGGCGCTCTTCCCCAGAATGCCGACGATCCCGCACATGCGATCTAGCTCCGATGTTGGCGGCGCCCCGGTTGGGCCCGGCTGATTGTCGCGCCCAAGGTGCACTGCAAAAACTGAATGGACCGTTCCTAACCCGCAAGTCCTAACCTCCACGGGGCCGGAGCCGGAATCACATCGCCTTTCCGTTGGTGTCAGGCGAAAGCTACTTCTTCTTCGCGTCGGCCCGGGCGGCGCGGAAATCCCTCGCCCAGCCGTCCTTCACCACCTGCCGGCTGCGGGCGATGGCGAGGGCATCCTCCGGCACATCCGAGGTGATGACGGCGCCGGTGCCCACATAGGCCCCCGCCCCGATCTTCACCGGGGCCACCAGCGCCGAATTGACGCCGATGAAGGCACCCGCGCCGATCTCGGTGCGATACTTGGAGAAGCCGTCATAGTTGCAGGTGATGGTGCCGGCGCCGAGATTGGCGCCCGCGCCCACATGGGCGTCGCCCACGTAGGAGAGGTGGTTCACCTTGGCGCCGCTCTCGATATGGGCGGCCTTGGTCTCCACGAAATTGCCGATGCGCACGCCCTCATCCAGCCGCGTGCCCGGCCGCAGCCGCGCGTAGGGACCGATCGAGACGCCCGGTGCAAGCTGCGCGCCTTCGAGGTGGCAGAAGGCGTGGATCACCACGTCGTCGCCCACCGTCACGCCCGGCCCGAACACCACGTTGGGCTCCACGATCACGTCGCGGCCAAGCACGGTGTCGGCGGAGAAGAACACCGTCTCCGGCGCGATCAGCGTAACGCCTTCGGCCATGGCGGCGAGCCGCAGGCGCTTTTGCAGAATGGCTTCGGCCTCGGCGAGCTGGATGCGGCTGTTGACGCCGGCCACCTCGTCCACATCCGCCTTTGCCGCGACCGAGGCGCGCCCGTCGGCGCGGGCGATCTCGACGGCGTCGGTGAGATAAAATTCGCCCTTGGAATTGGCGTTGCCGATGCGGTCGAGGATGGAAAGCGCATCCTTGCCCGAGAGCGCCATCAGCCCGGCATTGCAGAAGCGAACCGCCTTCTCGGCGGCGGTCGCGTCCTTCTCCTCGCGGATGGCGACGAGTTCGTCGCCGGAGGTGACGAGGCGGCCGTAGCCGGTGGGGTCTTCCGGCTCGAAGCCGAGCGCGGCGACGGCAGCGCCCTCGGCCAGCGGGGCGCGCAGACGGGCGAGGGTTTCGGGACGCACCAGCGGGGTGTCGGCATAGAGCACGAGCACGTCGTCGGCGCCCTGTTCCAGCGCGGCGCGGGCGGCGAGCACGGCGTGGGCGGTGCCGAGCCGCTCGGTCTGCACGAACACCTGCGCGTCCGGCACGATGCGCGTCGCCTCGGCAGCCACATCCTCGCGACCGGGGCCGACCACCACGGCGGTGCGGGTGGCGCCGGCGGCACGGGTCGCCGCCAGCACATGGTGGAGCATGGTGCGGCCGGCGACCTTGTGGAGCACCTTGGGGAGGCGCGACTTCATGCGCGTCCCTTCCCCGGCGGCGAGCACCACCACGAGCAGGCTCCGGTCACTCATCGCGATTCCTCCGCGGCGCTAACGTTCCGCCCCCATTACCCCGCCGCCGCAGCAAGCGGAAGCGGGGAAGACGCGAGACGCAGGCGCGCCGCAGATGGCAATTTTCAGGCGCCGCTGGTCCAGCGCACGGTCGCCTCGGCAACGCGGCGGCCGAGATGGGCGGCGGTGCGGCGGTCGGTGGCGGGCGGCACCACGTCCGGGCCTTCATCGATGTTGGACTGGGCATAGGCGCCGGCGAAGCCGCCGAGGCGGTTCAGGTCTTCCAGCGAGCCCTTGGAATTGTTGTTGCCGGGATGGAGGCCGAGGCCCACCCAGACCATGCCGTGCTGCTGCGACAGGCCGAACATCGCATGGATGCCCTGATGCTTGTCACCGTTCTGCGCGCCGGAATTGACGAAGCCGGCGGCCAGCTTGTCCTTCCACTTCATCTCGAACCAGCGCTTGGAGGACTTCTCCGCGAACGCCTGGAAGCCGGCGGAGACGTTGCCCATGTAGATCGGCGCGCCGAAGATGATGGCGGCGGCGCCGTCCAGCACGTCCCACTTCTCGTCCACTTCGTCCACGGAGACGAGGACGCCCTCGACCGCATCGACTTCCTTGATGCCGGCGAGCACGGATTCAGCCAACACCTTGGTGTGGCCGTAGCCCGAGTGATACACGATCGCGACGACTGGCTTCGACATGACACGTCTCCCCGTTGGGTTCGCCACCGGTTATGCCGTGCATGAATGCCCACATCCAGCCGTAAGATCGCAATCCAGCCTTGCGCTTTCGCAAACGCACGGCGCCATGCTTAGCCGCCCTTGGGAAACTCCAGTCCCATCTCGCGGTAGCGCTCGGGATCATCCGCCCAGCTTTCGCGCACCTTCACGAACAGGAAGAGATGCACGGGCTGTTCGATGATCTCGGAGATCTCCTTCCGGGATTCGGTCGAGATGGTCTTGATGGTGTTTCCACCCTTGCCGAGCACGATCTTCCGCTGGCTTTCGCGCTCCACGAAGATCGTCTGCTCGATGCGGACGGAGCCGTTGCGCAATTCCTTCCAGCTCTCGGTTTCCACCGTGGAGCGGTAGGGCAGTTCGTCGTGCAGGCGCAGGAACATCTTCTCGCGGGTGATCTCGGCCGCGAGCATGCGCATGGGCGCATCCGAAACCTGATCCTCGGGATAGAGCCAAGGGCCTTCCGGCACCGTCTCGGCGAACCAGCGGCGGACGTCGTTCACGCCGTCGCCGGTGAGCGCGGAGACCATGAACACCCGGTCGAACGGCGCCCGCTCGGTGATCGCGGCGGCGAGCGCCAGAAGGCTGTCGCGGCGGATCAGGTCGATCTTGTTGAGGATCAGCGCGCGCGGCTTGCGGATGTCCTTCAACTGGCCGAGCAGCGCCTCGATATCCTCGTCGAGACCGCGGTTGGCATCCACCAGCAACGCGATCACGTCGGCGTCGGCGGCGTGGGTCCAGGCGCTCGACACCATGGCCCGCTCCAGCCGGCGCTTGGGCGCGAAGATGCCGGGTGTGTCCACCAGCACCACCTGCGCCGCGCCGTCCAGCGCGATGCCGCGCACGATGGAGCGCGTCGTCTGCACCTTGTGGGAGACGATGGACACCTTGGTTCCGACCAGCGCATTGGTCAGCGTGGACTTGCCGGCATTGGGAGCGCCCAGCAGAGCGACGAAGCCGCAGCGTGTCGGACCTTGGAGCGGCGCAAGAGGAGCGCGCTCGGCGCGATCCAGCTCGTCGTCGAAATCATCGTCCTCGTCGTCCTCCGGAAGATCGTCGTCCGGAAGATCATCGGAGAGTTCGTCCTCGACGATATCGTCTTCGGCGACATCCTCGTGCGGCGCGGCGGCGGCGAGGGCCTCCTCTTCCGCAACGGCAGGGTGTTGATCCGGGGCGGCCGTGTCGGCGCCCGCCTTCTTCCTCGGTGCCATCAGGCCTCGTCCTTCTCCCAAACGCCCTCACGGACGAGGAAGGCGGCAGCGGCCGCCTTCTGTGCATTCTGCTTGGAGGCGCCATCCGCCTGCGCCGAAGCCAGGCCCGGCAGGTCCACCGCCACGGTGAAACGGGGCGCGTGGTCCGGGCCGGAGCGCATCACCTCGCGATAGACGGGCGGCGGCAGGCCGCGGGCCTGCGCCCATTCCTGCAGCACGGTCTTGGCATCGCGCAGCGGCCGGCGCGGGGCCTCCAGCCGCGGACGCCAGAACCGCTCCACCAGTGCGTGGGCCGCCTCATACCCGCCATCGAGGAACACCGCCGCCACAACGCCCTCGGCCACGTCGGCGAGGATGGCGCGGCGCTTGTGCGCGCCGGACTGGCTTTCGCCGGGGCCGAGGCGGATGAACGGGCCGAGGTCCATGTCCTCGGCGACCTCGGCGCAGGCTTCCTCGCGCACCAGCTCGGCGAGCCGGCGCGACAATTCCCCCTCCTCGCCTTCCGGGAAGGCGAGATAGAGCATGTGCGACACCACCGAGCCGAGCACGTGGTCGCCCAGGAATTCCACCCGCTGGTAGGAGCGCAGGCGCGGCGCCTCGCCCTTCACGGCGCTGATGTGGGACAGGGCCAGCTCAAGCATCGAGCGATCGCGGAAGCGGTAGCCGATCCGCTCCTCGAGATGGGCGAGATCCTGCCCCGCCCCGTTCAATGCACCCGTGTGAACAGCCGATCCCATCGCACCGTCCAAGGCCATGTCCAAACCTGCCACGCAGAAGCGCCCTCGTCGATCGAGAAGAAGATCAGCTGCGCCTTGCCGATGAGATTCTCGAACGGAACATAACCCACCTGGCTCAGCACGCGGCTGTCGGCGGAATTGTCCCGGTTGTCGCCCATCATGAAGAAGTGCCCGAGCGGCACTTCATAAACGGGCGTGTTGTCGTAGAAGCCGTTGTCCACCAGGTCCAGCGTCTCGTAGGAGACGCCGTTCGGCAGCGTCTCGCGCCAGCGCTTCACCGGCACCTTGCGGCCGGAGCCGTCGTCCTCGCTCACGTCCGACAGGCGCTCGCGCTGCACCGGCACGCCGTTGATGTGCAGGAGACCGTTGATCATCTGGATCTTGTCGCCGGGCATGCCGACCACGCGCTTGATGTAGTCGGTCTCGTTGTCCTTCGGCAGCTTGAACACCACCACGTCGCCGCGGGTCGGCTCGGACCCGAAGATGCGGCCGGCGAACAGATTGGGCGAGAAGGGAATCGAGAAGTGGGAATAGCCGTAGCTGTACTTGGAGACGAACAAATAGTCGCCGATCAGCAGCGTGTCCTTCATCGACCCGGAGGGGATGTTGAACGGCTGGAAGAGGAAGGTCCGGATCACCAGCGCGATCAGCAGCGCGTGGACAATCACCCGGACGGTTTCGAGAAAGCCGCCGTCCTTCTTGGAATCGCTGGTCGCGGTCATCGGGTGTCCAAGGTTTCCCAAATGAGGCGCAGGGTACGACAAACTGCGCCGAAACTGAGGAGATACCGGCAGATGCGCGCCGGTCTCGAAAGGCAAGACCGCCCCTATAGAGGCTTCCCGGCCTCCCGGCAACGCACGCCCTCGACCTCCTCCAGCGTCAGGCGCCGGAGCGGGGCACCGCCGAGATGATGACATAGGCGGCGGTGAGCGGTCCCTCGTCGGTGAGGGAAAGGTGGATATGTGGCTCGTATCCCTCCGGCACCATCTGCGCGAGCCGCTGCGCCGCGCCGCCGGTCAGCACCAGCGTCGGCTGGCCGGACGGCAGGTTGACGACGCCCATGTCGCGCCAGAACACGCCCCGGCTCAGCCCGGTGCCGAGCGCCTTGGCGCAGGCCTCCTTGGCCGCGAAGCGCTTGGCATAGGTCTCCGCCCTCAGCTTCCGCCGATCCGCCTTCGCCCGCTCGACGGGCGTGAAGACGCGGTTCAGGAACCGGTCGCCGAACCGCTCGATGGATTTGGCGATGCGGCGTGCATCGGAGAAGTCGGAGCCGATGCCGAGGATCATGCGGCCTCGCCCGCTGCGGCCGCCCGCCCGGCGGCGATGGCCGCCCGCATGGTGTGGATGGCCGCCTCCAGCCCGACGAAGATGGCCTCGCCGATGAGGAAATGGCCGATGTTCAGCTCCACGATCTCGGGAAACGCCGCGATGCGTTCTGCTGTCGCGTAGTCGAGCCCGTGGCCGGCATGGACCTCCAGCCCCAGCGCATTTGCCTGCCGCGCGCCGGCCTTGAGACGCACGAACTCGGCTTCCGCCTCGGCCGTGCGGCCTTCCGCAACCGCGTCGCACCAGCCGCCGGTATGCAGTTCCACGATATCGGCGCCGAGCGCGGCCGCCGCGGCGATCTGCCTCTCCTCAGCCGCGATGAAGAGCGAGACGCGGATGCCCGCCGCCTTCAGCCGGGCGATGCGCGGGCCGAGTTCGGTCGCAAGCCCCGCCGCGTCGAGCCCGCCCTCGGTGGTCCGCTCCTCCCGCCGCTCCGGCACGAGGCAGCAGGCGTTGGGGCGGACGGAGACGGCGATGCCGACCATCTCCTCTGTGGCGGCCATCTCGAAATTGAGCGGCAGGTCGATCTCGGCCTTCAGCCGCGTCATGTCGGCGTCGCGGATATGGCGCCGGTCCTCGCGCAGATGGGCGGTGATTCCGTCGGCGCCCGCCGTGGCGGCGAGACGGGCGGCGCGCACCGGATCCGGCAGCAGGCCGCCCCGCGCGTTGCGCACGGTCGCCACGTGGTCGACGTTCACCCCGAGCCGCACCGGCTTCAGCACCGCCATTTCGCTTGCTCCCATCCGCGCCGGCCTCAGCCGTTCACGCGCTCCACCTGCGAGACCACCTCGCGGGCCTTGAGATCGGCGATGATGGCGTTGAGGTGCCTGAGGTCGAACACCTCCACGTCGATCACCATCTCGTGGAAATCCGCCGAGCGGGCATGCATCTGCAGCCCGTCGATATTGCCGCCCCGGTCGCCGATGGCACCGGCGATCTGCGCCAGCGAGCCGGGTTCGTTCCGGGCGGTGACGATGATGCGGGCGGGGAAGCGCCCGTCGGACAGCTCGTCCACATCCCACCGCACGTCCAGCCAGCGCTCGGGGGCATCCTCGAACCCCTGCAGCGACGCCGACTGGATGGGATAGATGGTGATGCCCTCGCCGGGCGTGAGAATGCCGACGATGCGGTCCCCGGGCACGGCCCCGCCGTCCGGCGCGAAGCGCACGGGCAGGTCGCCGTTGATGCCGCGGATGGGAATGGCGTCGAGCCGTTCCGACGTGGCGCCCTCGGGAATCTTGAATTTGAGGTTATGGCCGCGCTTCAGCTCGAACCAGCCCTCGCCGCTGGCGGCGCGCTCCGCCCGCTCCTCGGGGCGGGGCGGCACCCAGTCGGGGTAGACGGCGCGGATCACGTCGTCGGTCTTGATCTCACCCCGGCCGATGGCGGCGAACACATCCTCCGCCGATGCGCGGGCGAGCCGGGGCGTAGCCTTGGCCACCCCATCCTCGGTGAAGGGCTTGCCGACGCGGGTGAAGGCGCGTTCGGTGATCTTGCGGCCGAGGCCGGCATATTGCGCGCGCACGGCGGCACGCGTGGCGCGGCGCACGGCGGCGCGCGCCTTGCCGGTGACGGCGATGGTTTCCCACGCCCCCGGCGGCGTCTGCGCCTTGGAGGTGATGATCTCCACCTCGTCGCCGTTCTTCAGCTCCGACACCAGCGGCGCGATGGTGCCGTTGATCTTGCAGCCCACGGCAGTGTTGCCCACGTCGGTATGCACGGCATAGGCGAAATCGATGGGCGTCGCCTTGCGCGGCAAAGCGATGAGCCGCCCCTTGGGGGTGAAGCAGAACACCTGATCGTGGAACAGCTCGAGCTTGGTGTGCTCCAGGAATTCCTCCGGCGAGAGCCCCTGCGACAGGTTCTCGATGGTCTTGCGCAGCCAGGCATAGGCGCGGCTTTCGTGGGAGAGCATCTCCCCCGGCGCGCCCGAGGCGTCCTTGTAGAGGGCATGGGCGGCGATGCCGTATTCGGCGATCTCCTCCATGTCCTTGGTGCGGATCTGCATCTCGACCCGCTGGCGGCGCGGGCCGACCACCGTCGTGTGCAGGGAGCGGTAGTCGTTGGGCTTGGGGGTGGAGATGTAGTCCTTGAAGCGGCCGGGCACGATGGCCCACTTGGTGTGGACGACGCCCAGCGCCCGGTAGCAGTCCTCCACCGAGGAGACGAGCACGCGGAAGCCGTACAGGTCCGACAATTGTTCGAAGCCGATGGCCTTGCGCTCCATCTTGCCCCAGATGGAAAAAGGCCGCTTCTCCCGCCCCTTGACCTCGGCGACGATGCCGCGCCGCTCAAGTTCGTCCTTCAGCTCCCGCTCGATCTCCTGCACCACAGGGCCGTTGAACTGCCTCAGCTCGGAGACGCGGGTGGTGATGCTCTCATAGGCTTCCGGGGAGAGCTGGCGGAAGGCGAGATCCTCCAGCTCCTCGCGCATGTCCTGCATGCCCATGCGGGCGGCGAGCGGCGCGTAGATGTCCAGCGTCTCCTGCGCCACCCGGTCCCGCTTCTCCGGCGGCACCCATTTCAGGGTGCGCATGTTGTGGAGGCGGTCGGCGAGCTTGACGAGGAGCACCCGCACGTCGTCGGCGATGGCGAGCAGCAGCTTCCTGAGATTCTCGGCCTGCTTCGCCTGCTTGGAGACGAGGTCGAGCTTCTTGATCTTGGTCAGCCCCTCCACCAGAGTCGCGATCTGGTGGCCGAACAGCCGCTCGATCTCCGCCTTGGTGGCGCTGGTGTCCTCGATGGTGTCGTGCAGCAGGGCCGAGACGATGGTGGCATCGTCCAGCTTGAGATCGGTGAGGATCGCCGCGACTTCGAGCGGGTGGGAGAAATAGGGATCGCCGGACGCACGCAGCTGACTGCCGTGCGCCCTCATGGCGTAGACATAGGCGCGGTCGAGCAGCGCCTCGTCGGTGTTGGGATTATACCGTCGAACGCGCTCGACGAGTTCGTATTGGCGCATCATGGCCGGAACGATCCGTCGCAGCACGGCGGAGCGGGCTCAGCGCGCCCACCCCATCCTTGTTGAACCGTAGATATCATGCGGAGGGGCAGGATGCGCAAGTCATTGTCACTGCATGGGTGTGGGAATGTCGCGCATGCCTTGATCCGCCTCTCTCCCCCTCCCCATACGGAAGAGGGAGGCGCCAGTCTCATGGCAGAAGCAGCGTCGCCCCGGTGGTGTTGCGGCCTTCGAGGTCGCGGTGCGCCTTCTGCGCGTCCTTCAGCGCATAGGTCTGATGGATCGGGATCTTTACCGCCCCGGTCAGCACCGCCTCGAACAAATCGTTGGCGGTGGCGATGAGATCGGCGCGCTTGGCGACGAAGGTGGCGAGCGTCGGACGGGTCGCGAACAGCGAGCCCTTGGCCGACAGGTGCAGCAGGTCGAAGTTCTTGATGGCACCGGAGGCGTTGCCGAAGCTCACGAACAGGCCGAGCGGCTTCAGGCAGTCGAGGGAGGCGGGATAGGTCGCCTGCCCGACGCCGTCATAGACCACGTCGCACAGCTTGCCGGAGGTGATCTCCTTCACCCGGTGAACGAAATCCTCGTCCCGGTACAGAATCACCTCGTCGCAGCCATTGGCGAGGGCAAGCTCGCCCTTGTCCTTGGAGCCGACAGTGCCGATCACGGTGGCGCCGAGGTGCTTGGCCCACTGGCACAGGATGAGGCCAACGCCGCCGGCGGCCGCCTGCACGAGAATCACGTCGCCCGGCTTGATGTGGTGGGTGCGGCGCACGAGATACTGCGCCGTCATGCCCTTGAGCATCATGGCCGCGGCGGTGCGGTCGTCGATGGCGGCGGGCAGGTGGACGAGCGCAGCGGCGGGGACGTTCCGCACCTCCGCATAGGCGCCGATGGTCATGGCATAGGCCACGCGATCGCCGGGGTGGAAATCGGTCACGTCGGGACCGACCGCCTCGACGACGCCGGCGCCCTCATTGCCGGGAATGAAGGGCATCGTGGCGGCCTTGTAGAGGCCGGTGCGGAAATAGACGTCTATGAAGTTGAGGCCGATGGCGGTGTGGCGCACCTGCACCTGGCCCGGCCCCGGCGGGGGAACCACCACCTCTTCATAGGTCAGCACCTCGGGACCGCCCGTCTGATGCACCTGAACCGCATGGACCATGACCACCACCCCCTATCCTCCCGAGATGGCCCGGATCATAGGGCGGGCCGGGTGGGCCGCAAGCGGCCTCAGCGGCCTCCCGAGATCTTGAGCACCGCGCCCGTGGTATAGCTCGCGGCCTCCGACAGCAGGAACAGCACCGCCTCGGCCACCTCCTCGGCCGTGCCGGGCCGGCCGATGGGGATGGAGGGCGCGAGTCGCTCCAGCCGCCCGACGACCCCGCTCGCGTCGTGGATGTCGGTAGCGATGAGGCCCGGGGCGATGGCGTTCACGCGGATGCCCTCGCGAGCCACCTCCCGCCCGAGACCCAGGGTGAAGCTGTCGATGGCGCCCTTGCTGGCGGCGTACCAGACATATTCCCCGGCCGAGCCGAGCGTCGCCGCCATGGAGGAGAGGTTGACGATGGCGCCGCCCTTGCCGCCCCGCGCGGTGGACATGCGCCGTACCGCCTGCTGCGCCACGAGGATCGCCCCCGTCACGTTGAGATCGATGACGCGGGCCATCTCGGCCGGGTCGGCATCGGCGAAGGGGCCGGCGCGGCCGGTGATGCCGGCATTGTTCACGAGGTCGGTGACGGCACCAAGATTGGCGTCCACCTCCTCATAGAGACGCGTGATGTCCTTCGGCCGGGCCATGTCGCCCTTGACGACCAGCACCTGCGCCCCGAGCGCCCGCGCCTCGGCGGCCACATCGTCCGCCGCCGCCGCGTCGCGGGTGTAGTTGATGGCGATGCGCCCGTAGCCGGCTTCCGCCGCGCGCCGCACACAGGCCGCGCCGATGCCCCGGCTGCCGCCCGTGACCAGCAGAACCTTGTCCGCGTTCATTGATCGCCTCCCCTGTGCAGCGCGATCCGCCGCCTGCGCCTGCCGGCGGCGGCGACGTTCAGCACCTCCACCATCACCGAGAAGGCCATGGCCGCATAGATGTAGCCCTTGGAGATGTGGGCGCCGAAGCCGTCGGCCACCAGCGTCACGCCGATCAGCACCAGGAAGGCGAGCGCCAGCATCTTGGTGGTGGGGTGGGTGGCGATGAAGGCGGAGAGCGGGCCGGAGGCCACGAACATGATGCCGACCGCGATGATGACGGCCAGCACCATGATGGCGAGGTGCTCCGCCATGCCGATGGCGGTGAGGATGGAATCCACCGAGAAGACGAGATCGAGCAGGATCACCTGCACCACGATCCCGGCGAAGGCCCGCTTGGCCGCGCCGGCGATGGCCTCCTCGCTCGGTTCGTCCTCGCCTTCGAGGGCGCCATGCATCTCGGACGTCGCCTTGGCGATCAGGAAGGCTCCGCCGCCGATGAGGATGATGTCGCGCCAGGAAAATTCGTGGCCGAATACCGTGAAGAGCGACTGCCGAAGGCCGATCAGCCAGGACAGGGCGAACAGCAGCCCGATGCGCAGCAGCAGCGCCGCGGAAAGGCCGATCTGCCGCGCCCGCAGCGCCTCGGCGGCCGGAAGGCGCTGCACCACCAGCGAGATGAACACGACATTGTCGATGCCGAGCACGATCTCCATCGCCGTCAGCGTCACCAGCGCCGCCCAGGCTTCCGGCGACGTGATCCAGTCCAACATCGGCGCACTCCCCTGCCCCAGATTCGCGAAGGCTGATCGCAACGCGGCGGGACCGCAAGTGCACCTGCGCTGGTCCGGGGCTTCCTCCCGCACGTATCCGCGGCATCTCCGCAGCTTTCGCCGCGGCAGACTCGGCTCTAGTGTCCCCCGATCCGACCATGAGGAGGCAGCGATGGAACACGACGTGATGCACGAGGTGGTCGTCGTCGGCGCGGGCCCCGCCGGGCTTGCCACCGCCATCGGCCTCGCCGCACGTGGTGTGTCGACCGCGCTCGTCACCGGCCCCGATCGCGGTGCGGATCACCGCACCACGGCGCTGCTGGAAGGCTCGGTGCGCATTCTGGAGGAGTTCGGCGTCTGGTCGCAGATCGCGCCTCGCGCCGCGCCGCTGCGCGACATGCGCATCGCGGATGCCACCCGCCGTCTGGTGCGCGCGCCGGAAGTCACCTTCCGCTCGGCCGAGATCGGCCTCGACGCCTTCGGCTACAACATCGAGAACGACGCCCTGCGCAACGGCCTCCTCGCTGCGGCTATGGAGATGCCGAACCTCCACATCGCCCGCACCTCCGTGGAGCGCATCGATTTCGGGCCGGATGCTGTGACGCTGAACCTTGCGGACGGCACCCGCCTCGCCGCCCGGCTGGTTGCCGGAGCGGACGGGCGGCAATCGACGGTGCGTGCCGCCGCCGGCATCAAGATGCGCAACCGCGCCTATCCGCAGGTGGCCTTCACCGCCACCGTGCAGCACACGCGGCCCCATGAGGACACCTCCACCGAATTCCATACCGAGAGCGGCCCCTTCACTCTGGTGCCGCTGACGGGCGACCGCTCCTCCATCGTCTGCGTGGTCACCGAGCGCGAGGCCATCCGCCTGCTCGGCCTCAGCGACGAAGCGCTGGCGCGGGAACTGGAGGCGCGCGCCTCCTCCGTGCTCGGCCGGTTCGAGATGGAAGGCGGTCGCGGCGCCTTCCCGCTGGCGGCGGAGACGGCGGAAAGCCTCGTCGGCGACCGCATCGCGCTCTTGAGCGAAGCCGCCCACATCATGCCGCCCATCGGTGCGCAGGGGCTGAATCTCGGCCTCAGGGATGCGGCGGCACTGGTCGCTCTTGCGGCGGACGCGGTGGCGACGGGGCGCGATCCCGGCAGCCGCGAGGTGCTCGCCCGCTATGCGGACAAGCGCCAGCGCGACATCAGCGGCCGCATGACGGCCGTCGATCTCCTCAACCGTTCGCTGCTGTCCGATCTCGTGCCGGTGCAGAGCGTGCGCGGCTTCGGCCTGTACCTGCTCGATCGCGTCGGCCCGCTGCGGCGCAGGCTGATGCGCCTCGGCATCGGCGACAAGGCTGCATAAGGCTCGCGGCGTAAGGTTGGCCGCGTGAGCCTCAGAACAGGCTGAGCGGGATCAGGTGCTCGCGCAGCAAATAGAGCATCAGCGTCACCGTCACGACCGACGACAGGGTGCCGAGGAGGACGGCGGTGGACGCCTCCTCCACGAACACATGGTATTGCCGCGCCAGCACGAACACGTTCAGCGCCGGCGGCAGCGCGGCCATGAGCAGCAGCGTCTGCTCCCACACCGGCGAGAACGGCCCGAACACCGAGAGCGAGACCAGCGCCACGAACGGGTGGACGAACAGCTTCAGGCTCAGGAGCGGCGCGAGTTCCACCGGCACCCGCTTCAGCGGCCGCAGCGCCACGGTCACGCCAAGGGTGAACAGGGCGCAGGGCGCGGCCGCGTTCTTCAGATAGTCCAGCATCCGCGAGAGGGCGTCCGGCTCCTTGAACTCGAACGCCGCCGCCAGCACGCCCAGCAGGGTGGCGATGTTGAAGGGGTGGGTGAGCACCCTTTTGGCAATGAGCACGAAGGTGTGGCCGAGGCTCTCCCCCCGCCCCCGCGTCGCCATAAGCAGCGGCACGACGGTGAAGAAGAACATGCTGTCGGTGGCGAAGATAAGCGCCGCGGGGCTGGCGGCGGCCTGCCCGAAGGCGGCGAGCGTCAGGCCCGGCCCCATGTAGCCCACATTGGCATAGGCGCCGGCCGTGAGCGCGATGGCCGCCTCGCCGATATTGCCCTTGCGAAACCAGAGGCCGACGCCCAGCGCCAGCAGGGACATGGTGGCCGTGGAGGCCAGCACGGCGAGGATGAAAGCGGGATTCGCCAGCTCGTGGAACGGCGTCTGCGCCACGATGCGATAGAACAGCGCCGGCAGCGCCACATAGATGATGAAGAAGGAGAGCCAGGCGAGCCCCGCCTCCGGCAGCTTCACCCTGCGGCCGCAGAAATAGCCGAGGAGGATCAGGCCGAAGAACGGAAAGGCGAGGCCGAAGAGGTCGCTCATGATCGCCGGAGGCTGGCCGGAAGGCGGGGAAAGGAGGCAACAGAGTGCCCCCTTCCTACAAATCCCTGCGAAGGATGAAAAGCGCGGGCACGCCGATCAACGCGGCGGCGTTGCTGGCTTGCCCATCAGATGCCGCACCGCATAAAGCTCCGGATAGAGCCGGTTGCGGAACTGGCTCGCCGCCGGCTCCACCGTAGCAAGCAGGCGATCGATGGCACCCGAGCGGGGCGTGTCGGCCCAGGCGCGGCGGGCGATGGGGCGGTCGTCGAGCCAGAAGGGGCTCCAGTCGAGCGTGGTCTCGATGAGTTCGCGGGCGAAGTCCGGCCCTTCGTCGAGAGAGCCCTGCATCACCACGTCGATATAGGACTGGAGCAGCGGGAAGCTCACGTCCGGCCGCTGGAGGTCATCCGGCCCCTTGCCGGCGGATTCCTTGGGCACATAGACCCAGATCTTGCCGACGCGCGGCAGGCCTTCCCAGTCGATGGCCTCCACATGGGCCTGGTCCAGCTCCACCCGGTCATAGCCGCCCTCGCGGGCGTCGAAGGATGCAAGCTCGGCTTCGTCCTTCACCGGGAAGATGACGCCGTTGATGCTGCCCGGCTCCTCGCCCGGCATCCGCGGCCGGATGCCGAGGGCGGTGAACCCCGCCGTGCCTTCCCGCGGAGTGAAGCGCGATGCCCACGAGCGCACATAGCCGAAGCTGCCGGCGATTCGGGCGGCGATGGCCGGTACGGGGCGGCCGGACGTCGCGGTCCGGGACGGTCCGCTGATGAGCGAGCCGTAGCCGAACAGGAACTCTCGCGGGGCATTGGCGAGGCGCTGGCCCCAAAAATCCTTAGCCGCCGCTGGCAGGGTGGAAGAAGCCGCCAGCCCGGCGAGACCGCCGAGCACACCGCGCCGCGTAATTGTCATGCCTCGATTCCCCCTGCCCGACGGGCGCCAGCCCGATCGCCCTGAAGTCGTGTTGCGCAGGCCGGCCACCTATGCTGCATTGCAATCAACAGGTTCTGCGGGGGGTTATATGCCCCCTGCCTGCATCCACACGGGGGGACTCATGAAGCTGCCGCGCCAATTCTTCAAGCCGCTCGCCATCGGCGCGCCCGCACCATATCGCGAGCTGCCGGTGCGACTTGAGCGCATGATCCATTTCGTGCCGCCGCACCTGGAGAAGATGCGCGCCAAGGTGCCGGATATTGCCAAGCAGGTGGACGTGGTTCTCGGCAATCTGGAGGATGCGATTCCCTCCGATGCCAAGGAAGCCGCCCGCAAGGGCTTCATCGAGATGGCCAAGGCCACCGATTTCGGCTCCACCGGCCTGTGGACCCGCATCAATTGCCTCAACAGCCCGTGGGTGCTGGACGACATCATCGAGATCGTCAGCGAAATCGGCAACAAGCTGGACGTCATCATGCTGCCCAAGGTCGAGGGCGCCTGGGACATCCACTATCTCGACCAGCTCCTCGCCCAGCTCGAGGCGCGCCATTCCATCGGGAAGCCCATCCTCATCCACGCCATTCTCGAAACCGCCGAGGGCGTGAAGAATGTGGAGGAGATCGCGGCGGCTTCGCCGCGCATGCACGGCATGAGCCTCGGCCCGGCCGACCTTGCCGCCTCGCGCGCCATGAAGACCACCCGCGTCGGCGGCGGCCACCCGGACTACAAGGTGCTGGCCGACCCGGACGGCGACAAGCCGCGCATCGGCTACCAGCAGGACCTCTGGCATTATACCGTCGGTAAGATGGTGGACGCCTGCGCCGCCAACGGCATCAAGCCCTTCTACGGCCCGTTCGGCGACTTCGCCGACCTCGCCGCGTGCGAGAGCCAGTTTCGCAATGCCTTCCTCCAGGGCTGCGTCGGCGCCTGGTCGCTGCACCCCACGCAGATCGAGATCGCCAAGCGCGTCTTCTCGCCGGATCCGGGCGAGGTGGCGTTCGCCCTCAAGATTCTCGAAGCCATGCCGGATGGCGCGGGCGCGGTGATGATCGACGGCAAGATGCAGGACGACGCCACCTGGAAGCAGGCCAAGGTGATCGTCGACCTTGCCCGCATTGTCGCAGCCAAGGACCCGGAAATGGGCAAAGCGTACGGATTGTGAGAGAATTGATTAACCAACAGCCGCGGCGAAGGTAGCCGCGGCTCTTCCACCCGGTATCGGGCTGAGCGGAAAAAGTCAGGAAGAGGCGGGATATGGCCAGCCAGGACAAAGCGCGCGCAAAGCCCGCAATCGTTGCTCCCATTGGCGACGGCATCCCCGAAGACCCCACGCATTACGCTGCGTCAGAACTCGGTGCCGGCATGCGGCAGGCGAAATTCCGCATCGGTGAGGTGGTGCGCCACAAGCACTTCCCCTTCCGGGGCGTGGTGTTCGATGTGGACCCTGTGTTCGACAACACCGAGGAGTGGTGGCTCTCGATTCCCGAGGACATCCGCCCCCACAAGGACCAGCCCTTCTACCATTTGCTCGCCGAGAACGCGGACAGCGAATACGTCGCCTATGTCTCCGAGCAGAATCTGGAGCGCGACCCCTCCGAGGAGCCGGTGCGCCACCCCAAGGTCACCGAGGCGCTTTCCGAGGATGGCGCCGGCGGCTGGCGGGTGCGGCCCGATCTGGTGAACTGACGAGCAGTTCACGCAGCGCTTGAGTCAATAAAAAACCCCCGGCCACAAGCCGGGGGTTTTTCTTTTGGAGAGAAAGCGACGGCGTCTGCCGCCGGCTCACTTCTTGGCGGGATCGGCCGCAGGCGCCGCCGGAGCGGGGGCCGCGGGAGCGGCCGGGGCGGCGGTCTTCTCGATCTTCGCGTCGGCGCGCAGCTTCGTCACCATGTCGGCCTGCGCCTTGCGGACGAGATACTGCTCCACCTGGTCCTCGACCTGCTCATAGGACGGCACGGCCTTCTGGCGCTTGTCCTCAACCTTGATGACGTGCCAGCCGAACTGGGTCTTCACCGGATCGGAGACCTGACCCTTCTCCAGCTTGAACGCCGCCGCGGCGAATTCCGGCACCATCTGGTCCTTGGTGAAATAGCCAAGGTCGCCGCCGTCCTCGGCGCTGTCCTTCGAATTTTCCTTGGCGAGCTTGGCGAAGTCCTCGCCGGCCTTGGCCCGCTTGGCGATGTCCTTGGCCTTGGCCTCGTCGTCCACCAGGATGTGACGGGCATGGACTTCCATGTCGGCGGGCGCCGACTTCACCAGCTCGTCGTAGGTCTTGCGCTTGAGCTCGGCGGAAACGGCCTTCTTGGCCTCCTGCATCATGAGCGCTTCCATCAGCGCCTTCATGCGGGCGTAGGCGAGGCGATTCTGGAACTCGGGGGTCTGGTCGACCTTCTGCGCCTCGGCGGCCTTGGCGATGAGGGTCATGTCGGTCAGGAACGACAGGACATATTCATCGCGCGCCGGGCCGCGGACTTCGGGCGGCAGGCCGGAGCCAATGTCCTCGATGGCGATGTTCAGCTCGCTCTGGCGGATCGGCGTCCCGTTGACGGTGACGAGGACCGGATCGGCGGCGGGCGCCGCCGCAGGGGCCGCTGCAGGTGCAGCCGCGGGTGCCGGGGCCCCCTGCGCCAACGCCGCCCCAACGGAAGCCGCGGAAACCGAGGCCGCGAGCAGGGCGGCGAAGAGGGAAAGCTGAGCGGAACGCTTCATGGGGCCGTTTTCCTCGGATATGTGTCGTCGGATGCGCCGATGCGCGCGCAACCTTGCTCACGTGTCCTCCTCTGACAAGAGGGCATTGTTGCGGCATACCCGCGACCGGAAAACGCACGGCGGGGCTTTCGTTCCCGCGCGCGAGCCTGTATAAGGCGCGCCTTCAATCGGGAATGCTGGCCCACGGGCGAGCCCCGCGCACTGCCCTCACGCAGTTCGCAACCGGGCTCGAGACGAACGCGTACAGGCTTCGTCATCCGTCTTCGGGCTCGGCGCGCACCGATCACAAGTTCGAAAAGCCGCAAGGGCGCCAGCCGGCGCGCTCGCATGTTGCGCCAGTTGGCAGTTCAGTTGGCTCGTTACGCCGTTCAGGAGTTTGGACAATGGCTGTCCCGAAGAGAAAGACCTCGCCGTCCCGTCGCGGCATGCGCCGTTCGGCCGACGCGCTGAAGCAGCCCACCTATGTGGAAGACAAGGATTCGGGCGAGCTGCGCCGTCCGCACCACGTCGACCTGAAGACCGGCATGTATCGCGGCCGGCAGATCCTGAAGCCCAAGGCCGAGGCCTGAGCTTCACGTCGCGGTGGCCCTCACGGCCGCCCGCTGCAGCGCCGGCGCACGCCGCCGGCGCGCCTACCCTCTTCAGGGGTGATTCCCGCCGCTGCAACTGCTGAGCGATTCGCTCTTCCCTGCGGGCGGCCGATTGAATCCCATCATCATTCATTAACGCTGACCGGCGCGCGACATCGCGCCCGTGTCGTTGCATGCGCGATGCAGATGCCCCGTCGCGGCCCTGCCCAGCGCTTGATTCTCCCGGCGCCGGCCCCAAGCGGTCGGCTGGCGGGCGCAATCCCCCGACGCCTCCGCATTCGTGACATTCGGCGCCCGATGTGTCATCGCATCGGCGGAGCCGGGACGGCGCCATGGGCGAAGGCCCTGGGCATTTTCCCGGCTGAGCGGCCCCGAGGAGCACCAATGCTGACGCCCGTCCCGTTGCTGATCGTCCCCCTCGCTCTCTACAACATCATGGTCTTTCTGATGCCCGGCACGGAATGGACCACCGTGCTCACCACGGTCGAGATGATGTCGGGCGCCCACTGGACGATCACCCTCGCGGAAGGGTTCATCGCTCTGAGCCTGTTCTTCCTGTTCTTCGAGATTCTGAAGTCGACGCGCATCAGCTCGCGCTCGATCATCGATCACATGCTGTCGATGCTGGTGTTCGCGGCGGGCCTGGCCGAATTCCTGCTGGTGCGCCCGGCCGGCAACTCGGTATTCGCGATCTTGCTGTGCATCATGCTGCTGGATGTGGTGGCCGGCTTCTCGGTCTCGATCCGCGTCGCCCAGCGCGATTTCACGGTCGATCCGCGCGGGCAGCAGTAAAAAGCCCGGCACCGCGGCCGGACTTGAACCGGCCCTCGCGAATCCCTTCGGTCCAAACCGCCGGCCCCCGCAATGGGCGGCCGGCGTCGGCTTCTCAGCTCCCGCTGCCTTCCTTCGGGCTGCGGATCTCGCTCGGCGCATCGTTCTTGGCGACGAGCTTGGGCTCGGGCTTCGGAACGAGCTGCTCCAGCTTCGCCTGCATGTCGGCCATCTGGCGCTTCAGGGCGTCAAGCTCGTCCACCCGCTCGGGCTGCGGCGCAGGCTGCGCAGGTGCAGCAGCAGGAGTGGTCGCGGTCCCGGCCGGCTCATCCCCCTTGGGGAAAGGCAGGAACATGTGGAAGGCGCGCTCGAACACTTCCATGTTGCGACGCACCGTCTCGTCCAGGCCGGCAAACGGAGCGCCCGGCACCGGAAAGGGCGTCCCCGCGAGCGTCTGGGAGAGGTGATCGCGGAACTTGCCCTGATCCTTGGTGAAGCTGTCGATGGACGCTTCCAGGTACCGCGGAACCAGCATCTGCATGCTGTCGCCGTAGAAGCGGATGATCTGGCGCAGAAAAGCGATGGGCAGAAGGTTCTGCCCCTTGTTTTCCTGCTCGAAGATAATCTGCGTCAGTACCGAATGGGTGATGTCCTCGCCGTTCTTGGCGTCGTACACCACGAAATCCTCGCCTTCCTTCACCATGTTGGCGAGGTCTTCGAGCGTCACATAGGTGCTCGTCCCCGTGTTGTAGAGACGGCGGTTCGCGTATTTCTTGATGGTGACTGGCTCTTGCGTTTTTGCCATCGTCCGGTCATCCGTTTCCTTGGGCGGAACGGCAGGTTAAGGCGTTTCCAAGTGCAGAGCTACCACTTTGTGTGCGCTGCCCATCCCTCCTTTCGCAGCGCAGACTCCGACCTTTGCCGAAGCGCGCCGGGCCTGCGGCCGACCAAGGTTGAATAGCTGCTTTTGACCGGCCCCCTTGCCATGCGATGGGTCATTGACACATGGTCCGGCCCGGACACGATAGAGGTCAAGCCTTCCCACTCGCCATTCGGCAAAGAGGCGCGGAGCCACCCGCCCGATCTTCCCAGGAGAGACTTCCATGAAGGACGAGGTCGTCATCGTCGCCGCCGCGCGTACCCCTGTCGGGTCGTTCAACGGCGCGCTCGGCACGCTGCCCGCGCATGAGCTCGGTGCCATCGCCATCAAGGCCGCCCTCGAGCGCGCCGGCGTGGCGCCGGCCGCCGTGAGCGAGGTGATTCTGGGCCAGGTGCTCACCGCCGCCCAGGGCCAGAACCCCGCCCGCCAGGCCTCGATCAAGGCCGGCGTGCCCATCGAGGCGCCCGCCTATGAGGTGCAGATGGTGTGCGGCTCGGGCCTGCGCTCCGTCGCGCTGGGCGCCCAGGCCATCGCCAACGGCGACAGCGAAGTCGTGGTGGCCGGCGGCCAGGAATCCATGAGCCAGTCCACCCACGCCGCGCATCTGCGCAACGGCGTGCGCATGGGCAATGCCGACTTCGCCGACACCATGATCAAGGACGGCCTGTGGGATGCCTTCAACGGCTACCACATGGGCGTGACCGCGGAGAACGTGGCCAAGGAATTCCAGATCACCCGCGCCGAGCAGGACGAGTTCGCCGTCGCCTCCCAGAACAAGGCCGAGGCGGCCCAGAAGGGCGGCAAGTTCAAGGACGAGATCGTCCCCGTCACCATCTCCAGCCGCAAGGGCGACGTGGTGGTGGATCAGGACGAGTACATCCGCCACGGCGCCACCATCGACGCGATGCAGAAGCTGAAGCCCGCCTTCGCCAAGGACGGCACCGTGACCGCCGGCAACGCCTCCGGCATCAATGACGGCGCCGCCGCCGTGGTGCTCATGAGCGCCGCCCGCGCCAAGGCCGAGGGCAAGACGCCCCTCGCCCGCATCGTCTCCTGGGCGCAGGCCGGCGTCGATCCGTCCGTCATGGGCACGGGCCCGATCCCGGCCTCCAAGCTGGCGCTGGAGAAGGCCGGCTGGTCCAAGGACGATCTCGACCTGATCGAGGCCAACGAGGCGTTCGCCGCCCAGGCCATCGCCGTCAACAAGGGCCTCGGCTGGGATACCTCCAAGGTCAACGTGAACGGCGGCGCCATCGCCATCGGCCATCCGATCGGCGCCTCGGGCACCCGCATCCTCGTGACCCTGCTGCACGAGATGCAGAAGCGCGATGCCAAGAAGGGCCTCGCCACCCTCTGCATCGGCGGCGGCATGGGCATCGCCATGTGTCTCGCACGCGATTGAGTTGCCTCGCGCGCGACTGAGCGCGTCGTTTTAGGCAACCGGACGGGAGGCCGCGCCCCAGGCCGACCTGTCTGGAACAGGGCCGCGACCTTCGATCGCGGCCCTCCGTTTCCGAACGGAAACACCGACTTGCTACACACCGCCCGAGCGTGGCTCGACCCGCTTCGGCTGGGTGGGGGAGTCTTCAGGTCGAGCCAATAGCGTGAAGTGAAGGAGGGAAACCATGGGACGCGTCGCATTGGTCACGGGCGGCACGCGGGGTATCGGCGAGGCGATCTCGGTGGCTCTGAAGGCCGCCGGCCGGACCGTTGTCGCCAGTTTCGCGGGCAATGAAGAGGCCGCCAAGGCCTTCACCGAAAAGACCGGCATTCCCGCCTATAAGTGGGACGTGTCCGATTTCGAGGCCTGCAAGGCGGGTATCGCCAAGGTGGAGGCCGAGGTCGGCCCGATCGAGGTTCTCGTCAACAACGCCGGCATCACCCGCGACGGCCAGTTCCACAAGATGTCGCTTGAGCAGTGGAACGCGGTGATCAACACCAACCTCAGCTCCGCCTTCAACATGACGCGCAACGTCATCGAGGGCATGCGCGACCGCAAGTTCGGCCGCATCGTCTGCATCTCGTCCATCAACGGGCAGAAGGGCCAGTTCGGCCAGACCAATTATTCGGCCGCCAAGGCCGGCGAGATCGGCTTCGTGAAGGCCCTCGCGCAGGAAACCGCGAAGCTTGGCATCACGGTGAACGCCATCGCCCCCGGCTACATCGCCACCGAGATGGTGCGCGCGGTGCCGGCGGAGGCCCTGGCCAAGATCGTGGCGACCATCCCGGTCGGCCGCCTCGGCGAGCCGGAGGACATCGCCCGCGCGGTGGTCTTCCTCACCTCCGACGACGCCGGCTTCATCACCGGCTCCACCATGACCGTCAACGGCGCGCAGTACATCTGCTGATCGCGCCACCCGGCGAAACGCGACGGCCCGCGCTCCATCCGGATGCGGGCCGTTCGCGTTTCAGATCGTCACTCAGACAACCAGCGTCTGCAGCAGTGCCCGCACCGGCTCGGGAATGGGGACCGGCCGCTGGGTCGCCCGCTCCACATAGACATGGACGAAATGCCCCTGCGCCGCCGCGCTCGGGTCGTCGCCCTGGAACAGGGCGATCTGGTAGCGCACCGAGGACGAGCCGAGCTTCGTCACCCGCATGGCGGCCTTGACCGGAGCCGGATAGGTGAGGCTGCGGAAATAGATGCAGCGCGTCTCCACCACGAGGCCAATGACCGGGCTCGTCTGCGGGTCGAGCAGCCCCGCCGAGACGAGATGCTCGTTCACCACCGTGTCGAAGTAGGAATAATAGACCACATTGTTCACGTGCCCGTAGACGTCCACGTCCATCCATCGGGTCGTGATGGGCAGCACATGCCTGAAGCCGTCGATCGTCACGGGCTCCTCGCGCACCGCCGTGGCCCCTCCTGCGCCCGTCCCTGCCCCACCGCTCATTCCAGCCTCCCAATCGCATCCGCCGTCATTTAGAGGGAGCGGATGGGCGAGGCCAAGGGCGAGAAGCAAGGCAATGCAGGCCGGAGTGTCAGCCGGGCTCGTCGCCGGGCCGCAGCGGCTGCTCCGGCACCTTGAGGGCGTCGGCGAGGCGCATGCGCGCGGTGCCGGGGCGCAACGGCTTCTGCTGGCTCTCGTGTGGCGCCCAGCCGGAGAGGAACACGATCTCGAACGTCGCGCGGACCTTGCCGTCGGGATCCGCGAAGCGCTCGGCATAGACTTCCGCCGCGCGCAGCAGCGTCGCCCGGCGCAGCGGCACACGGCGGCGTTCGTTGAGCGCGTTTGCCCCACCCATGCGCCGCAAGTCCGAAAACAGGGTGAAGGGCGAGGAATAGCGCACCACCACGCGATCCACGTCCGTCACCGGCAGGGCGAATCCCGCCCGCTGCAGCAGGGCGCCAAGATCGCGCACGTCGGCAAACGGCGCGACGCGGGGCGAGAGGCCGCCCGTGGTCTCGCTCTCGGCAATGGCGAAGGCCTGCCGCAGCTCGGTGAGGCTGCTGCCGCCCAGCAGCGCAGCCATGAACAGCCCGTCCGGCTTGAGCGCCCGCCGCACCTGCGCCAGCACACCGGGCAGATCGTTCACCGACTGGAGCGCCAGCGCCGAGACCACAAGATCGAGGCTTCCGGCGGCGAACGGCAGAGCCTCCTCATCCGCCACCACGGCGGGCGGGACGAGATCGCCGACCAACGGCGCGGCGCGGATCAGGCGCTCCACGGCCGGGTGCCCGGATAGGGCGGTGGCGAGCGCCACGGTCGGCGTGCCGAGGTCCACGGCGGTCGCGAAGGTCCGCTTCACGGCCGAAAGCCGGTCCGCCACATCCTCTGCCGCTCGCTCCAGCAGGAAGGTCTCCGGCCCCTGGCCGGCGGCGCGGGCGAGGCGCCGGCGCAACAGCGGGCGATCGAAGACGAGATGGGGCGCGGTGTCGGCGGGGGCGGTCATGGCCCGCATATAGGCGCTCGGGGCTGGGGATGCACGCGCCCGGCGTTTCTGCCCGTCCGGGGAAAGCAACCTTTCCCGCCGCGCTTATTGATCGGCGCCCGGCGAGCCGCTACAGGCCACGGACCTTATAAGACTTTCGCACAAGCGGACGGGAGAGCGCCCCATGGAAAAGGCAACCGGCACGACGGCAACCGGCACGGCCACGGCCTCCGACAGGGAGATCCTGCTCGCGCTCTTTGAAACCGCCCTCGCCGCCGCTCTGCCGGAAGGCAAGTTCAAGGACCGCCTCCCCGCCCCGCCCGACGCAGCTAAAGGCGGCCGCACCATCGTCATCGGCGCCGGCAAGGCCTCCGCACGGATGGCCCGCGCCTTCGAGGAGGAATGGGGTCGCCCCTGCGAGGGCCTCATCGTCACCCGCTACGGCCATGGCTGCGAGACGAAGCACATCGAGATCGTCGAGGCCGCCCACCCCGTGCCCGACCAGGCCGGGCTCGACGCCGCCCGCCGCATTCTGGAGCTGGCGCGCAGCGCGGGGCCGGACGATCTCGTGGTGTGCCTCATGTCCGGCGGCGCCTCCTCGCTGCTCACCCTGCCGGCGGAGGGACTGACGCTCGCCGACAAGCAGGCGCTCAATTCCGCGCTCCTCAAGTCCGGCGCGCCCATCGGTGTGATGAACCGGGTGCGCAAGTCCATGTCGGCCATCAAGGGCGGGCGCCTCGCCGCCGCCATCGCGCCGGCACGGGCCGTCACCTACCTCATCTCCGACGTGCCCGGCGACGACCCCGCCGCCATCGGCTCCGGCCCGACCATTCCCGAGGCATCCGACCCCGAGGCGGTGCTCGGCCTGATGCGGACCTGGGGCATCGAGATCACCGACAAGCTGGAGCAGGTCATCCGCGCCAATACGGTTTCGGGCGACGCCATCCCCGGCCAGGAGGTACACATGATCGCGACGCCCCTCATGGCGCTGACGGCGGCCGAGGAAAAGGCGAAGACGCTCGGCCTCACCCCGCTCATCCTCGGCGACGCAATCGAGGGCGAGGCACGGGAGGCCGGCAACGTCTTCGCCGGCATCGCCCGCTCCGCCTCCGAGCACGGCCTGCCGGCCGCCGCGCCCTGCGTGCTGCTCTCCGGCGGCGAGACCACGGTGACGGTGCGGGGCAAGGGACGCGGTGGGCGCAGCGTGGAATTCCTCCTTGCCCTCGCCATCGCCCTCAAGGGCCGGGAGGGCGTCTCCGCCATCTCCTGCGACACGGACGGCGTGGACGGCACCGAGGACAATGCCGGCGCCTGGTTCGACGCGGCGCTGCTCGCCGATGCCGCTGCGCGTGGGCTGAAGCCCGACGATTACCTCGCCAACAACGACGGCTACAGCTTCTTCTCCGCCCTCGACCGGCTGGTGATGACCGGGCCGACGCTGACCAACGTCAACGACTTCCGGGCGATTCTGGTGCGTTGACACCGGCGGCATCGATTGCGGCGGGCGTGTGCGTGCACGCGCCTGTTGCAGCGCAGCAGAGCTGCAGCGGACGCATGGCTCATTTAAATTGAGCGATATCAAAATGCTGATCGGTCTGGCCACCAAATCGGCATGGCTTTGCCGTATTGGTCAACGTCAGCCCTATTGACCTTTGCTGCGCTGCACATAGTTTGAGGCACGAACAAACCGGGGGCGACCGGGAGGAAACCGGAGGTTTTAGACGCCAGTCTGGAGACCACTATGACCGATGAGGTCGCACCGGGGATTATCCGGAAGCTTTGGACCGGAGAGGCCGGACAGTTCCGGGACCATCTCCTCAGGCTCGACACGGAGAGCCGCCGGTTCAGGTTCGGCTCCGCAGTATCCCCTGAATTCATCGAACGCTATGCGTCGCGGGTGTTCCGCACCGGAGCCATCGTACATGGCTGCTTCGTCGACGGCGAGCTGCGTGCCGCCGCCGAGCTCTATCCCATGGGTGACGTGCTGCCTGGTGAGGCGGAAGCCGCCTTCAGCGTCGAGACCGCCTATCAGAACCACGGCCTCGGAACGCTGCTGCTCGACCGGGTGATCCTCTCCGCGCGCAATCGCGGCATCCGCTCGCTGTTCATGAGCTGCCTCGCCCACAATCGGCGTATGCAGCAGATCGCGCGCAAGTACGACGCCGAGCTGAAGTTCGAGCACGACGAGGTCACGGCCGAACTGGTCGCGCCCTTCCCCACTGCGCTCTCTCTGGCGCAGGAAGCGGCGGCGGATGCCCAGGGCATGGCGGGCGCTGTGCTCCAGGCCCAGCGTCTCGCGACCGGCCGCCTGCTCGACATGTTCCTTCCCGCGGCGCCTGAGCCCGTGCTCGAACCGCACTGACCTGACCCGTCTGCCCCGACGTGAGACCCGGCCCTTCGCAAGGAGGGCCGGCAAACAAAAACCCCCGGCAGTGCCGGGGGTTTTTCGTTTCAGCCAGACACCGGCCGGATTGCTCCGGCCGGAAATCACTGGCCGGCGATCACTGGCCGGTCTTGGCCTTCTCGAGTTCCTGGCCCTTCTTGAGGAGGGCGGCCTTGCCCTGCTCTTCCTGCTGCTGGGCAGCGGCGCGGGCTTCTTCCATGCGCTTGCGCTCCAGCTCCATGGCGACCTTCGCGTCCATGCCGGGACCGTCATAGGCCTTGCCGAAGTCGGTGTTGGAGATGGGCAGGCTGAGGGTGCGGCCGGTGCCGTTCACCATCTGCAGATAGACCGCATTGGCCTTGCGCAGCTTGGCGACGAAGGTGCCGTCGACCTCGAGGTCGCCGATGCAGGTCGCGCCGCCGCCCTGGATGGGCTGGCACAGCACGAACGGGATGTTCACGGGATCCTTGTCGAGGGTGATGCGCAGGCCGGGCTGCAGGCGCATGCCGAGCGGCACGGAGATGTTGATGTGCTTCTTCGGCTCATCCTGCATCTCGATGATGTCGACTTTGGCGATCGCCTGGCTCTCGACACCGAGCACCTGGGTCAGCACGCAGACCTGCTTCTTCCGCTCGGGCACTTCCTGGCAGATCTTCTGCCACGGCGAGGCGGAGAACTTCACGTCGGGCTCGCCCTGCGGCGCCTGGCCCTGCTGGGGGGCACCGGCCGGAGCCGGGGCGGCGGCGGCGGGAGCGGCCGGCTTGGCGGCAGGCGCTGCGGGCTTGGCGGCGGGCGCAGCCGGCTTGGCCGTGGAGGGCTGGGTCTGGGCAAAGGCCGGACCGGCGAGCGCCACGGTGATCAGCGTGGCGGCGACGGACGCCGTGAGCCGCGCGGTGGAATGGGTCTTCGTCATCGTGGCCTTTCCTGTGGTCTCTGCCGCCGGGCTCCCGCATGCGCAGGCGCACACGCGCGCCGGAGCACCCCGCGCCCCCTCTCGGACACCGGCTCTCTCCTGCCCAATTGAGGCGAGAAGGTGACAAACCGGCCGTCATCTTCACATCTGGCGGCGGGCGCTAGATTGCGGAGGAATGCGGCCAACTGACGGCGCATTCTGCAACCCAAGGGAAATGCTGATACGCGGCCGCCCGCGAGCCCCATATGATGGCACGCGAATCATGGAGCCGCCTTTGCCAGGCTTGGCTTCATATGAAGCCATGCAGCATCGGAGGCGCCATGATGACCGGCTGCGGATACGCCGCGCGCCTGACGAGGACGGCTCCCGCGGTCGTCGCGCTCCTGCTGCTGGTTTTCGGCGCCACCAAACCGGCGGTCGCCCAGGCGCTTGACAAGGCGTCCGCCATCGCGATGCGGGGAAAGCCGGCCCTGCCCCCCGGCTTCACCTCCCTCGTCTATGCCAATCCCAACGCGCCCAAGGGCGGGCGGCTCACGCTCTCCCTGCTCGGCACCTTCGACAGCCTGAACCCGTTCATCGTGAAGGGCACGTCGCCCGCCGTCCTGCGCGGCACGGTGACGGAGAGCCTGATGGCGCGTTCGCTCGACGAGCCCTTCACCCTCTATCCCCTGATCGCCCGCACCGTTTCCACGGACGAAAAGCGGTCCTTCGTCGAATTCGGCCTGGACCCGGCCGCCCGCTTTTCCGACGGCAGTGCGCTGACCAGCGCGGACGTGCTGTTCTCGTTCGCCCTCATGCGGGACATGGGCCGGCCGAACCACCGGCTCTATTACGGCAAGATCACCAAGGCGGAAGCGCCGGACGCGCACACGGTGCGCTTCACCTTCGCCGAGCCGGACCCCGAGCTGCCGCTCATCATGGGGCTGATGCCGGTCTTCAGCGAGCAGGCGACCGACCGGGCGCGGTTCGAGGAGACCACCCTTACCCCGCTCCTCGGCTCCGGCCCCTACAGGGTCTCCAACGTCAACGCCGGCGCGGCGCTGACGCTGGAGCGCAATCCCGACTATTGGGGGCGGAACGTCGCCTTCAATCGCGGCCTCTATAATTTCGACCGGCTCGACACCGTCTATTTCCGCGATGCCAACAGCGAGTTCGAGGCGTTTCGAAAAGGTCTGATCGACGCCCGGTTCGAAAGCGATCCCGGCCGATGGGAGACGGCCTACGATTTCCCGGCCGTCCGCAGCGGCGAGGTGGTGAAGGAGACCATCCCCACCGGCATTCCCAAGCCCTATTCCGCCTTCGTCTTCAACACGCGCCGCCCGCTGCTGGCAGACATCCGGGTGCGTCGGGCGCTCATCGAGCTGTTCGATTTCGAATGGCTGGACCGCAGCTTCTATCACGGCCTCTACCACCGGACGGGCAGCTTCTTCGAAGGCTCGGCGCTGTCCAGCCTCGGGCGGCCGGCGGATGCCAGCGAACGCGCGCTGCTCGCTCCGTTCCCCGGCTCCGTGGTGCCCGATGTGCTCGCCGGCACGTATCGGCCGCCGGTCTCCGACGGATCGGGCCGCGACCGCACCCGGCTCAAGGCGGCGCTCGACCTTCTGGAACAGGCCGGCTTCGTGCTGCGCAAGGGCGCGCTGGTGGATGCGGGGAACGGCCGGCCGTTCGCGCTGGAACTCATGGTGGTTACACGCGATCAGGAGCGCCTCGCCCTCGCCTGGCAGGCGCAGCTGAAGCGGGCGGGCATCACGCTCAATGTGCGCAGCGTGGATGCGGTGCAGTTCGACACCCGCCGGCAGGCCTATGATTTCGACATGATGCCCTACGCGTGGTCGCAATCCCTGTCGCCGGGCAACGAGCAGACCTTCTATTTCGGCGCCGCCGCCGCCGACACGCCGGGCAGCCGCAACTATATGGGCGCGAAGGCGCCGGCCATCGACGCCACCATCGCCGCCCTCATCGCCGCGCGGGACGAGGAGGCGTATGTCGCCGCCGCGCGGGCGCTGGACCGGGTGCTGATCTCCGGCGCCTATGCGGTGCCGCTGTTCCACACGCCCGGGCAATGGCTCGCGCGCTGGACACGCATCGCCCGGCCCGAACGGGCCTCGCTTTATGGCACCCTGCCGGAAACGTGGTGGCGGGTGCCGGGCAAATGAGGCGTCAGGCCGGCACGGAGGCGGGCCGGGCCCGCGCGGCCAGCGTTCCAACGATCACGAAGGCCAGCAGCACCACGCCCTGAGCGATGGCGAACGGCGGCTCCGACTGGGTGGGCGCCAAAGCCGCCAGCGCCGGCACCTTGGCGAAGGCCTGCGCGACGGCGACGAACACCAGAAAATAGAGGCTCGCCACGGCGGCAGCCGCATAGACCGGGCGCCATACGCCGGCACGGCCGGCACCGTAGAGCGCATAGGCGGCCACCAGCACCACCAGGAGCGCGATGGCGCCCACCACGTGCGACGGCTTCACCCCCGAGAACGGAAAGAGAAAGCCGGTCGCGCTCGTGAGAAAGGCGAGAGCGAGAAAGGCGGCGGTGATCCCCGCTCCCGCCCGTTCGCCCCGCATCAGGGCGAGTGTGACCGGAATCCCGAGAACGATGGCGATCAGGCTGATCCAGGTGTGCAGGCCGGTGAGTGTGGTCGGGTCGAACATGTCTGCCCTCTCGCTGTGCTGGATCATGATGCCGGAGCGTCAAGCTTTCCGCACGCCCCGTCTTTGCGGCTCGGCATGCGTCGACAGCCAGTTTGGAGGTGCGCAAAAACATCCGGCTTGGGCTGGACAGCGCCATCGCAACGCAGCACGTTATGCCGCAAGGGCAAATATCGGCCGCAATTGGCGAAGAAGCTTCGGCGCGCTGGATTGCGGTAGTACCTTGCGGCAATACTTGGTCCGCTGTACTTGGTCGCAACTACGAAATGGTGTGAGGATGCACGCCGCTTAGCGCCGAATGCGCCGGCAACCGCCGCGAAATCCAAAAACGCGGTGAATACAAGGAGTTCGGCAGGGACCATCGGGTCAGGGGATGGTTCGGCCGTGAGTGTCTTCAACGCCGCCACCCGCCAGTGCTGGCACGGGAGGCTCCGTTGGGAGGTGAATTCGATGGCTCGCCCTGGACTTGCGGCGCGCGGCCGGGATGAATTCGAGGCCACCCGCCCCGAATACCCGATGCGCTATCGCACAGAGACCGCGCAGAACCAGCGCCCCACCATTCCGGCCCGCATCGGTGCCGGCAGACGCCCTCGCCGCAGTTCCAAACGCCGCGACGGGCTCATGCTCTGGCGGGTGCTCGGCGTTTCCGCCGCGGTGCTCATCTTCGGCATGGGTGGTTTGCTGGCTTACAATCTTGTTTCTCCGCGCTCCGACACCTCACAGGCCGCAGCCGTTCCAACCCAGCCGACACCAGCTCCCCCCCTCGCCGCCCCTGCCAGCGCAGCCGCAACGACGGCGCCGAAACCCGCGACGCCAGCTCAACCCAAGCGCATTGCAGACACAGGGCACGGCCAGTCCGCCATCAAGGTGGCCTCCATTCTCGGTGCTGGCGGGGAGACTGCCGCCCCTGTTCCGGCCGAAGCTGGGCCGACGGCCGCCGACTTTTCCCGACCTGCCTTCCTTGAGCCCGTCAACGACACGGATGAGGAAACCCTCCCGGCGAGCGCCGTGGAGACGGTGGCCGAACGCACCCCGCCCGACGCCGCCGCGCCGCTGCCCGCGCCCCGACCTGTGAAGATGGCCTCTGCCGACACCGCGGCGTCCGACGACGATTCCGCCACATCCGCCCGCATCCGCTCGGCGGTCACGCTGCGGTCCGGCCCGCGCCGCTCGGCCTCGGCCATTGGCACGCTGGAGGGGGGCACGAAGGTGAAGCTCTATTCGTGCAAGAGCTGGTGCGAGGTCTCGACCGGCGACAAGCGCGGCTGGGTCTACAAGTCGTCGGTGGACCGCTGAACCGCCGCAGCTCCACCGTCCGTCATTTGGTGCGCCGCAGACTTTGCCTTGTCGGTGGGCACTTCCTCCGGTGATACCCGGCCGCTGAGGGGCACCTGACCTTCGGCCGACGGCACGCCCGGCGAGGACTTCTCCTCTTCGTCCGCCTGCTCTGTGGCCGTCTGGAGCGGCAACGGGACCAGAACGGCGATGCCCCGCCCCATCCAGTCCGGCTGCCCGGTATCCAGCATGTCCATGTTTAGCGGGGTGGGGAACGGTGCATTGCGGTCTGTAATCTCCGTTGCCACCACCTCGGCGGCCCGGCTCACGGCCGCGGCGAGCGTCTCGCCATCCGCCTGAAGCCCCGGAAAGTCCGGGAAACTCAGACGAAACCCGCTTTCTTCCTCTCGGATGATGCCGATCACGTGGTTCATGGCGCGTCCTCCTGAAGGAGAAAAGCGCAGGGGTGCCTTCCGCGTTCCGCGTGCACGGCACGGCCCGCGATGTGAGAGCCGTCACTTCTTCCGGTTGCGACGATCGGTGGTGGCGTCGAGGAGGATGCCGCGCGAGACCGCGCCGCGGCCGAACTTGGCCCGCAGCGTATCCATGGCGGTCTCGGTGGCCTTGAGGCGCTGGCTGGTGGTGTCCACGAGATCGGCCGGGTCTGCATCGGCGATGGGGCCGAGGTCCGAGACGCCGACGCCGATCAGACGGAAAAGCGTTCCGTCCGTTTCCTTCACCAGAAGCTCATGGGCGGCCGCGTTGATGCGGGCGGCAAGGCAGGTCGGGGCGTCCAGCGTGCGCGAGCGGGTGCGCAGGCGGAAATCGGCGCTTTTCAGCTTCAGGGTCACGGATCGCCCGGCGATGCCGGCGCGCTTCAGGCGGTCGCTCACTTCCTCGGAGAGCGCATAGAGCGTCTGCTCCAGCGGGCGCAGGGCGCCGATGTCACGGTCGAAGGTGGTCTCTGCGGACACGCTCTTCGCCTCCCGCTCCGGCTCCACCTTGCGGGTGTCGAGGCCGAAGGCGAGGCGCGAGAGCCGCAAGCCCTCCGCGCCGTAGCGGCGGGCGAGGTCGGCCGGTTCGGCGCGCTGCAGATCGCCGATGGTGGAAAAGCCATCCCGCGCCAGCTTGCCGCCGAAGGCCGCCCCCACCCCCCAGATGAAGGTGACGGGGCGTGGCGCCAGGAATTCCGCCGCCTCGCTCTGGCCGATGACCGAGAAGCCGCGCGGCTTGTCGAGGTCCGAGGCGATCTTGGCGAGAAACTTGTTGGCCGCGAGCCCCACCGAGACGGTGATGCCCACCTCCCGCTCCACATCGCGGGCGAAACGCGCGAGCGTCCGGGCGGGGCTGGCCTGATGCAGGGCCTCGGTGCCCGAAAGATCGAGGAAGGCCTCGTCGATGGAGAGCGGCTCCACCAGCGGGGTCAGCGCCTTCATGCGGGCGCGGACCTCCCGGCCGACCTTCACGTATTTCTCCATGTTGGGCTTCAACACCACCGCATCCGGGCACAGGGCCAGCGCCTTGAACATGGGCATGGCCGAGCGCACCCCGTGGATGCGGGCGATGTAGCAGGCGGTGGAAACCACCCCGCGCTTGCCGCCACCGATGATGAGCGGGACGTGCGCGAGGTCCGGATTGTCCCGTTTTTCCACTGCCGCATAGAAGGCGTCGCAATCCACATGGGCGACGCTGAGGCTGTGCAGTTCGCCATGCCGCACCACCCGTGGGCTGCCGCATGCGACGCACCGCAGGCCGCGCGACCCGGCAGCGGCGGGAACGTCCGAGAGGCAGTCGCGGCAGAGGCCGGGCGCGGTCATGGCTTCAGAAGGCGATGCCGCCGGCTACATGGGACGGCGGACGATGGCGTCCGGGTCGACGGGCGGCGAGAGGATCTCGTGGGCAGCGGCCACATGGCGCGGATCGAGACCCTTTTCGGCGGCGAAGGCAAGGAGAAGAGGCTCGTCGTTGAGCACGAAGGCGAGCACGCCGGCGCCGAAATCGCGCCGGCCCGCCGCCTCGCGCAGGTTGGCGGGGGTGAGGCCGGTCTCGGCGAGGAATCGCACGAGGCGCTCGCCATCGGCGGCGATGAAGGAGAGGGCGGAAACCGCCACCTCCTGCGCCGCATCACGCTGGGCCTTGAGGCCCCTTGGTTTGTCCTGAATGGGCATTTGCGCTTCCGCAAGGATTGGGGTCTAGCTGTCGGCGGCATTCCAGCACGTTCGCCGCGTGCTGCGAAGGGTGGCAGGATGCGGCGAAGTCGGGCCGGGTTTCGGGGGACGCGATGACCAAGACGGTGATGATCGTGGAGGACAACGAGCTCAACATGAAGCTCTTCCACGATCTCCTGGAGGCGCACGGCTATCGCACGGTGGAGACGCGCTCCGGCGTGGAGGCGGTGGAGCTGGCCCGCGCCAACCGGCCAGACCTCATCATCATGGACATCCAGCTGCCGGAGATTTCCGGCCTCGATGTCACCCGCAAGCTGAAGGCCGATCCCGAATTGCGCGCCATCCCGGTGGTGGCCGTCACCGCCTTCGCCATGAAGGGAGACGAGGAGCGCATCCGCGCCGGCGGCTGCGAGGCCTATCTCTCCAAGCCCATCTCAGTGGCGCGCTTCCTCGAGACGGTGCGCCAGTACACCGGCGGCTGAGGTGGGGACAGCCGAATCACCGGCTTTTCCTTTCGCCCCGTTGTGCTAGTCTTCGTGGCTTCCAGATGCGAGGCGGAAGGTGCGCGGCCGGCCATGCCGGTCCAGAGGCCCTTTCGCTGCCAGACAACCCTACGGAGTGCTCAGGTCCGCCGCATCTCCTGGGTCCGTGGGGTTTGGCCGGTGGGTGAGCGTCGCGGGAGGCCTCCCCGCCCGCTCCCCGCCGGCCAGCCTATCCTCTCGCGTCCTGCTCTCCCGGTCATTGCGTCCCCTTGCGTCGCCCGCGCGTCGTCACCACGTTTGCGGGCTGAAGGAGTTGCATTGCCATGAGCACCACCGGCGACACGTCTCGCGAGCCTGCCGACACCGATATCGCCTATCGGCCGCACGCGTTTGATCCGGTGACGCAGCCGGAACTGTTCGAGGGCGTCCTCTCCCGCCGCATCATCGCCTTTCTCGTGGATGCGCTGATGGTCATCGGGCCGGTGGTGCTGTTCGGCGTGTTCGTGTTCGTGTTCGGCATCGTGACCCTGGGCCTTGGCTGGCTGCTGTTCTGGCTGACCGGACCGGTCTTCATCGTGTGGGCCGTCGCCTATTATGCCTTCACCCTCGGCTCGCCCGCCTCCGCCACCCTCGGCATGCGACTCATGGAGATCGAGCTGCGCACTTGGTACGGCGCGCCCTGCTACGCGCTGCTCGGCGGGGTGCGCGCGGTGTGCTTCTGGGTGTCGGTCTCGGTGCTGACGCCGTTCGTGCTGCTTGTGGGCCTGTTCAACGACCGGCGCCGGCTGCTGCACGATTTTCTCTGCGGCACGGTGGTCATCAACAGCGCCGATCGGGCCGAGGCGCTGCGCCGCATCCGCTGAAATTTCACCCTCCCGGCGACTGCGCCTTTGACGGGCCTGCACGCAGGCGCGATGATCCTGGTTCAGAGGCCAGATCCCCGTGAGTGAGCACCCCCGCGACACACCACAATTCTATCTGACGGCGCCCTCCCCCTGCCCCTACCTCCCGGGCAGGGAGGAGCGGAAGGTGTTCACCCACCTGGTCGGCGACCGCGCGGCCGCGCTCAACGACGTGCTGACGCAGGGCGGATTCCGCCGCAGCCAGTCCATCGCCTATCGCCCCGCCTGCGAGGGCTGCAAGGCCTGCGTCTCGGTGCGCATCTGCGTGGCGGATTTCCAGGAAAGCCGCAGCTTCCGGCGGGTGCAGGCGCACAACGCCGACATCGTCGGGCAGGTGAAGCCGCCCACGCCCACCTCCGAGCAATACAGTCTCTTCCGCACCTACGTGACCTCCCGCCACGGCACTGGCGGCATGGCGGACATGAGCGTGCTCGACTACGCCATGATGGTGGAGGACACGCACGTCCACACCCGGCTTATCGAATACCGCAAGCGCGGGCCGGACAGCCGCATCCTCGACCGCGGCACCGGAGACCTGATGGCGGTAGCCCTCACCGACATCCTCTCCGATGGTCTCTCCATGGTCTATTCTTTCTACAATCCGCTGGCGCAGGACCGCTCGCTCGGTACCTACCTGATCCTCGACCATGTGACGCGGGCGCGGCAGATGGGCCTGCCTTACGTCTATCTCGGCTATTGGGTGCAGGGGTCGCGGAAGATGGACTACAAGCGGCGCTTCCTGCCGCAGGAGCGCCTCTCGCCCCATGGCTGGGAGCGCATCGAGGACTAGAGCCGGGGCAAGGCACCGCGCAGGGGGGCCGGATGCATCTGACCAACGCGGTCAACATCTTCATCACCGTGTTCGCGGCGCTCTTTCCTATCGTGAACCCGCTCGGGACGGCGCCCATCTTCCTCACCTTCGTGCGCCGCTGCTCGCCGCAGGTGCGCGAGCGCATCGCGCGCAGCGTGGCGATCTACGGCTTCCTGCTGCTGTTCGGGTCGCTGGCCATCGGCGCGCAGATCCTCCTGTTCTTCGGCATTTCCCTGCCAGTGCTGCGGGTCGCGGGCGGGCTGGTGGTGGCGGTGGTGGGCTGGAACATCCTGCATGAGGATGAGAACGCTCCCGACAAGGCGCAGGGCGTGGAACTGGATGAGGCGCACGCGCAGGACCAGGCCTTCTATCCTCTCACGCTTCCCCTGACGGTCGGACCCGGCTCCATCGCCGCGACCGTGGCACTCGCGGCCGGGCACACACCCACCTGGAAGACGGACCCGCTGTTTCAGCTCTCCACCGTGCTCGGTGCGCTGGCCGGGCTCCTGGCGGTGTCGCTGACGGTCTATTTCTCGTTCCGCGAGGCGCCCACGCTGGAGCGGGTGCTGGGCAAGACCGGTACCAACGTGCTGGTGCGCCTGTTCGCCTTCATTCTGTTCGCCATCGGCGTCCAGATCATCTGGATGGGCGTGGAGGCGCTCGTCACGCAGTTGCCGCGCTGAGGGCAAACGTCGGGACAATCCTGGCATACCTCTAGGGCGGTGCAGCGCGCATCCGCATGCTGCTAGAACTGTGCATCTCCCCTGCCGCTCCGGAGCTGCACCATGTCCCATCTCAATCCCCCCATCCGCCGCGTCGCCGTGATCGGGGCCGGCACCATCGGGGCCAGCTGGGCCGCGCTCTTCCTCTCGCGCGGGCTGGAAGTGGTGGTGAGCGATCCCGCCCCCGGCGCGCGCGAGGCGACGCAGGCGCTGATTTCCGGGGCCTGGCCGGTGCTGTCCCAGCTCGGCGGCGAGGACTGGATCGACCCCGCCGCGTGGCGCTTCGAGCCGGACCCGGTGGCCGCGGTGGAGGGCGCCGATTTCGTGCAGGAGAATGCGCCCGAGCGCTACGAGGTGAAGCAGAAGCTGTTTCCCGCCCTTGATGCGGTGCTGCCGCCGGAGGTGGTGATCGCCTCGTCGTCATCCGGCCTGCTGGCGAGCCGTATCTCCGAGGGCTGCCACCACCGCGAGCGCTGCCTCATCGGCCATCCCTTCAACCCGCCCCATCTGATCCCGCTGGTGGAGGTGGTGGGCGGTGCCCATGCGAGCCGCGACGCCATCGCCCGGGCCATGGCTTTCTACCGCTGGCTCGGCAAGCACCCCATCGAGATCCGCAAGGAAGTGCCCGGCCATGTGGCGAACCGCCTGCAGGCTGCCCTGTGGCGCGAGGCCATCCATCTGGTGGCGGAGGGCGTCGCCTCTGTGGAGGATGTGGACGCCGCCGTATCCGAGGGCCCCGGCCTGCGCTGGGCGCTCATGGGCCAGCACATGACCTTCCATCTCGGCGGCGGCGCGGGCGGGCTCGGACAGTTCATAAACCACCTGCTGCCGGCGGTGGAAACGTGGTGGGACGACCTCGGCGCCCCGGCCATGACGCCGGAGCTTCAGGCCGCGTTGGTGGCCGGCGTGGAAGCCGAGGCCGCCGGCCGCTCCATGACGGATCTGGCGCAGCGGCGCGATGCGCTGCTCACCCAGTTCGTCGCCCTCAAGCGCGCCGCCGATGTACGCGACGAACAGGCCGAGATCAGCGCGCGGCTGGATGAGGCGCTGGAGGAGAGCTTCCCCGACAGCGATCCCATCGCCGTGCGTGGCGACGACTGAGAGAACGATAAAAAAGGAAAAGGCCGCCGCGAGCCCAAGCCCGCGGCGGCCTTTCCTATTTCCGTCACTGCCGCGCACGCGCGCGGCACGGAGAGATCAGGCGAGCGACTTGATCGCGGCCTTGCCGGCGTAGCGGGCCGAGTCGCCCAGTTCCTGCTCGATGCGCAGCAGCTGGTTGTACTTGGCGGTGCGGTCCGAGCGGGCCAGCGAGCCGGTCTTGATCTGCCCGCAGTTCGTCGCCACCGCGAGGTCGGCGATGGTGGAATCCTCGGTCTCGCCCGAGCGGTGGGACATGACGGCGCGATAGCCGGCCTTGTGGGCCATTTCCACCGCGTCCAGCGTCTCGGTGAGGGAGCCGATCTGGTTCACCTTCACGAGGATGGCGTTGCCCACGCCGTCCTTGATGCCGCGCGACAGGCGCTCGACATTGGTGACGAACAGGTCGTCGCCCACCAGCTGGCACCTGGAGCCGATGGTGTCGGTGAGGAGCTTCCAGCCGGCCCAGTCGTCCTCGGCCATGCCGTCCTCGATGGTGACGATGGGATAGCCGGCGACGAGTTGGGCCAGGTACTTCACCTGGGCCTCGATGTCGCGCACCTTGCCCTCGCCCTCATAGTGGTAGGCGCCGTCCTTGAAGAACTCGGTGGAGGCGCAATCGAGGCCGATGAACACGTCCTCGCCGGGCTTGAAGCCGGCCTTCTCGATGGCGCCCATCACGAAGTCCAGCGCCGCCTCGGCGGAGGCGAGGTTGGGGGCGAAGCCGCCCTCGTCACCCACATTGGTGTTGTGGCCGGCGCTCTTCAGGCCGCTCTTCAGCGTGTGGAAGATCTCCGCGCCCCAGCGCAGGCCCTCGGCGAAGGAGGAAGCGCCGGCGGGCAGGATCATGAATTCCTGGAAGTCGATGGGGTTGTCCGCATGGGCGCCGCCATTGACGATGTTCATCATCGGCACCGGCAGCACGCGGGCGTTCACGCCGCCCACGTAGCGGTAGAGCGACAGGCCGCTCGCCTGCGCTGCGGCCTTGGCCACCGCCAGCGACACGCCGAGGATGGCGTTGGCGCCGAGGCGGGCCTTGTTGGGGGTGCCGTCGAGCCCGAGCAGCACGGCGTCGATGTGGGCCTGATCCTCGGCCTCGTAGCCGCCGACGGCGTCGAATATCTCGCCGTTCACCGCGTCCACGGCCTTGGACACGCCCTTGCCGAGATAGCGGCTCTTGTCGCCGTCGCGCAGCTCCACCGCCTCGTGGGCGCCGGTCGAGGCGCCCGAGGGAACCGCAGCGCGGCCGAGGGAGCCGTCTTCCAGCACGACGTCCACCTCGACGGTGGGATTGCCGCGGCTGTCGAGAATCTCGCGGCCGATGATATCCACGATGGCGGTCATGAAGGTCCCTTCCTTAGTGTCCCGCGTGGGGGCGTCCCGTGGCGGCGAGCGGCGGCGGCCTGATGGCTGCCCGCGGGGCCGTGACGGCCCCCTCACCCTTCAACCTCGCCCGCCCCCGGGAGTGGAAGGCGAGGCGCCCTCCAGGCGCCGTGCTTCTAGCGCGAACCTTCGCTGATGCGAAGGGGCTTGATCGCAAAGAGGTGATCGGTCGCAAAACCGCCCGACGGCGGTTGAACATTGCCGGCCCGAAAGCTATGCCGCCGATCCATTCCCAAGGAAGCGTGATGACCGACCGCCCGTTGCAGCTCGGCGCCCAGAGTGCCCTGCCCCCGTCCCCCGAGGAGGCGGTGCTCGACCGCGTGCCCAATCCCCACCCCGATGCCGATTACGTGGCGCGCTTCACCTGCCCCGAGTTCACATCGCTCTGCCCGGTGACGGGCCAGCCGGATTTCGCGCACCTTGTCATCGACTACGTGCCCAATTTGCACCTCGTGGAATCCAAGTCGCTCAAGCTCTATCTGGGCAGCTTTCGCAACCATGGCGCGTTCCACGAGGATTGCACGGTTGCGGTCGGCAAGCGGCTGGTAACGCTGCTGGAGCCGCGCTTCCTGCGCATTGCCGGCTATTGGTATCCGCGCGGCGGCATTCCCATCGACGTGTTCTGGCAAACGGGTAAGCTGCCGGACGGCGCCTGGCTTCCCGACACGGGGGTTGCGCCCTATCGCGGTCGCGGGTGAAGCTGGGGCTGACGGTCGCGAGAGCCGGCCGACGGGGGGATGAACGAGACGGCTGCGGCGAGACCGCTGCGCCGACAACCCGAGGGCATCAGCATGCCGAAGCTCATCGTGACCAACGGCGACAGCGCGGCCGAGCGCCTGCGCGAGGCCGGGATCAAGGGCCATATCATCCCGTGGCGGGACATGCTGCATGATGGGCCGGTGCCCGCCGCCACCCTGCTCGACGACGTCTCCGACGTCAGGGCCGACTTCCTCTCCTCCGCCCTCGGTCTGCCGTTCGACGAGGTGCGGGCCGATTTCGCCCATCGCGACGCGCAGATGGAGGTGCATTCGGCCTATGGCGAAGTGGAGCTGTGGTTCGAGCATGATCTCTACGACCAGCTCCAGCTGATCCAGATCCTCGACTACCTCGCCCATGAGCCCGAGCGCATGGGGGTAAGCCTGGTCCAGGCCTCCCACTACCTCGCGGTGATGGAGCTTGAGGACCTGCGCGCCCTTGAAGCGCAGCGCACTCCCGTCACCCATGTCCAGATGGAGACCGCGCGACAGGCGTGGGAGGCGTTCACCGCGCCGACGCCGCGCCCGCTTTCCACCTTCCTCGAACGCCCGCACGAAGCGCTGCCCTACCTGTCGCCCGCCCTCTCCCGCCTCGTCTGCGAGCTGCCGGCGCCGGGCAGCGGCCTGTCGCTCACCGAGGAGCGCATCTTGCGGCATCTGGCCGGCGGGCCGATGAAGGTGGCGCATCTCTATGCGGCGGTCCATTCCATGGATCAGGCGCAGTTCCTGGCCGACCTGCCCTTCTTCCTGCGCCTTGATGGCCTCGCCTTCGCCCATGAGCCGCTCGTGACCGGCCTGCCCTTCCGCTCCAGCGAGGCGCCGAGCCTGAGCTTCACGCCCGGCGAGGACGGCGCGGCGGAGCGCAGCTATCGGGCCTATGCTGCGGCCGAGGTCTCCCTCACGGCCGCCGGATCGGCGGCGCTCAAGGGGGCCTTCGACCACGCGGCCAACAATGGGGTCGAGCGCCATCTCGGCGGCACGCGCATCTGTGCCGGCGCCATGTGGCGCTATGATCGGGCGGCGGGGCGGCTGGTGCTGCCGAACTGAGCGGAGACGGCGGCGACCTCAGGCCGCTGCGTCCTCCTCTGCGACCTGCTCACTGTGGGCCTTGAAGGCGGCGAAGGCGACCACGGTCAGCGGCGTGGCCAGCACCACGCCCAGCGCGCCGAAAATGCTACCGAAGGCCACCACCGCGAACAGCGTCACCGCCGGCGGCAGGGACACCATGCGCTGCTGCAGCAGCGGCGTGATGATGTTGCTCTCCGCCTGCTGGACGCCGACGAAGACGAGCAGCGTCCACAGCCCGGTGTCCGCGCCCATGGTCAGCGCGATCAGCACCGCCGGAGCGGCCGCCATTACCGGCCCGATCATCGGCACGAATTCCGCGAGGCCGGCGAAGAGGGCCAAAGCCAGCGAAGAGGGCACGCCCACCACCGTGAGGCCGATGAAGGTGAGCACCCCCACCACCACCATGGCGATGAGCTGCGCCTTGAGGAAGTGCCTGAGATCCTCCGACACCATGGCAAGCCGCCGCGCCGCCGCCGGCCGCTCCGAGGGGCGCCACAGCGACAGGAACATGCGGCGGTAGAGGTCCGGCGAGACGGCGAAATAAATGCCGCCCACCACCACCAGGAACACCCCCAGAACCACCTGGAACAGGTTGGAGGTGAAGCCCTGCACGACCGAGAGAAGCGTGTCGCTGGAGGGCGCCGCCGCCTCCGCCCGCTTGAGGAGATCGTCGCCGAGACCTTCCAGATGGAAACGCTGCTCGAATTCGGCCCAGGCCGAGGGCAGCTCATTCACCAGCTGCGTCACCTGCACCTGGATGGTGGAGCCGAACAGATAGAGCGCGAGCCCGAGCCCGCCGAAAACGAGGATCCCCACGGGGATCACCGCATACCGTTCGGGAAAGCGCGTCCACTTGGCGAAGGGCTCGGCAAGCGCATGGAGCGCCAGGGAGACGAGGCACGCGGCGAACACCTGGAGGATGACGTCGTAGATCTTCCACGACAGCCATGCGAGCGCGATGACGATGCACGCGATGGCGACACGCCGTGCCACGTCCCGGTCCGAAACCATGGTGCCCCCAGATGCTCGCGGATGTTCGATGCGTTTGCGGCTTCATAGCGCGAAACGCCACCGTCCGCGCACCGGAAAGTCAAAGGGGCCGGAACACTGCCCGGACCAGATCGAGGCGGCGGCAGGCCGCGCGATCCTGCGGATCGACCATCAGCCGCTGCATGGCGTCGAATGTCTGCGCGGCGAGCAGGCCCCGCCAGGTGGTGCGGGAGGGCGGCGGCAGCGCGTGGTGGCGCAGGCTCGGCTTCAGCGTGCCGTCGATCTCGGCGAGGCTTTCCGGCGGAAGCTCAGGCCATTGTTCGCCCAGCTGGCGCCCGGCGCGGTCCATGGTGCCGCGCCAGTCGGCCATCAGACCGTCGAACGAGATGACGGTGCGGGGCATGCCGCGCGTCGCGATCTCGGAATCGAGCGTGTAGCGCAGCCAGATGCCGAGCCCCTTGCCGAGGTCGAAGCCGTCGCGCTTGGTGAGGGAGGCGGCCACCTCCACCGGGTTGCGCAGGGCGAGAAACGGCACGATGCGGTAGCCCGCCTTCTTCAGCACCGGGTCATAGATGGCCATGAGGCGGGAAATGCGGGGGTCCTTGAGAACGATGTCGGGCGCATCGCCGTATTCGTCGGCGAGCGCGCGGCGCACCTCATCGAGAAGGCCCGAGCTGCGGCCCGCCGCCATCACATCCCCGCCCATCACCTTGCGGGAGGACCATTTGTGGCCGCAGGCCTTCAGGATGCGTTCGTCAAGGTCCATGAAGACCTCGCTCTCCCAGAAGCCAGCCTCATTGGCTTCTGTGGCGGCCATGAGGGTCTTCGGGGCCGAAAAGCCCATCAGGTTGATGATGCGGGTGAGCGCCGATGTGCCGCTGCGGTGCATGCCCAGCACCAGAACGGCGCGCTTGTATGTCGTCACGGAAGGCTCCTTGAACGACAGGGCCGCCCGCTCCCGCCGATTACGGAAGGTCTGATAGACGCACCGTCACGCGGCTTCAACCGCCACGACACCGGGAATGGCCTTGATGGCCCCGGCAATCTGCGGCGACACGGAATATTTGCCGGGCAAGCTTACCTCCACCTCGGCATGGGCGTCGTCGACCAGCAGGATCAGGCTCACCTCGCCGGCCCCGCTGCCCCCCGTCTTTCCATCCGACAGGCGGCGCGCGATGCCCTCGATGGGCTCGGGCGATCGCAGGAAGATGCGCAGGCCCTTCTGGTGCTTCGCCGTGACGGGATCGAGCTTCTCGCAGGAATTGATGCGCACGCGCACATCCTCGCCGTTCATCTCGGCGGCGACCATCATGAGCAGCGGGGTGCCGGGCTCCAGCAGGTCGCGGTAGTGCGCGAGTCCCTCGGAGAAGATCACCGCCTCGTAGTGCCCCGAGGGGTCCGAGAGCCCGACGATGCCCATGCGCGTGCCGGACTTGGTGCGCCGCTCCTGCTTGGAAACCACCGTCGCCGCCAGCCGCCCGGCCGCCGCGCCGGAGCGCACGGCGCGGGAGAAGTCGGCAAAGGACTGCACCCGCATCTTCTTCAGCGCCTCGGCATAGTCGTCCAGCGGATGGCCGGTGAGGAAGAAGCCGATGGAATCATATTCCCGTTGCAGCCGCTCCGAGGGCAGCCAGGGCGACGCCTCGGGAATGGGAAGGGAGGCTGCCGCGGCGGGGCCGGAGCCGAACATGTCGTTCTGGCCGGACTGGGCGTTGGCCTCCACCCGTTGCGCCTCGGCCACGATGGGCTCGATGGCGGCGAAGGCGCGGGCGCGGTTCTTCTCCAGCACATCGAAGCAGCCGGCGGCCATCAGGCTTTCCAGCGTGCGCTTGTTGACGAGCTTCACCGGCAGGCGCGCCGCGAAGTCGCCGAACGAGCGGAACGGCCGGTCGCCCCGCGTCGCCACCAGCGCGTCCACCGCCGCCTCGCCCACGCCCTTGATGGCGGCCATGGCGTAGATGATCTTGCCGTCCTTCACGCCGAACTCGCGGGCGGACAGGTTGATGTTCGGCGGCACCACCTCGATGCCGAGGCGCTGCGCCTCCTGCCGGAATTCCGCGAGCTTGTCGGTGTTGCCTTTATCGAGCGTCATGGAGGCGGCGAGGAACTCGGTGGGGTAGTTCGCCTTCAGCCATGCCGTCTGGTAGGCCACGAGCGCATAGGCCGCCGCGTGGGACTTGTTGAAGCCGTAGTCGGCGAACTTCGCCAAGAGGTCGAAGATGGTGTCGGCCTGCGCCTTCTCGATGCCCCGCCCGGCGGCGCCGGAGACAAAGCGCTCGCGCTGCTTCTCCATCTCGGCGCGGATCTTCTTGCCCATGGCGCGGCGCAGCAGGTCGGCTTCGCCCAGCGAATAGCCCGCCATGGCCTGGGCGATCTGCATCACCTGTTCCTGATAGATGATGACGCCGAACGTCTCCTTCAGGTACGGCTCCAGCATGGGGTGGAGGTAGTCCGGCGTCGCCCGGCCGTGCTTGCAGTCGCAATAGACCGGGATGTTGGCCATGGGCCCCGGCCGGTAGAGCGCGACGAGGGCGACGATGTCCTCGATGCGGTCGGCCTTCATGTCCACCAGCGCGCGGCGCATGCCCGCGCTTTCCACCTGGAACACGCCCACCGTCTCGCCCTTGCCGAGCATGTGGTAGGTCTTGGGATCGTCGAGCGGGATCTTGGAGATATCGAGCTCGATACCCCGCTGGTGCACCAGCTTCACCGCCTTCTCGATGGTGGTGAGCGTCTTGAGGCCGAGGAAGTCAAACTTCACGAGGCCGGCCTGCTCCACCCATTTCATGTTGTACTGGGTGACCGGCATGTCGGACCTGGGATCGCGATAGAGCGGCACCAGCTCGTGGAGCTGGCGATCGCCGATCACGATGCCGGCGGCGTGGGTGGAGGCGTGGCGGTTCAGCCCCTCCAGCTTCACCGCGATGTCGAAGGCGCGCTTGACCACCTCTTCCTGGTCGCGCGCCGCCTGAAGGCGCGGCTCGTCCTCGATGGCCTGCTTCAGGGTGACGGGATTGGCCGGGTTCTGCGGGACGAGCTTGCACAGCTTGTCCACCTGCCCATAGGGCATCTCCAGCACGCGCCCCACGTCGCGCAGCACGCCGCGCGCCTGGAGCGTACCGAAGGTGATGATCTGCGCCACCTGCGCCCGGCCATAGCGCTCCTGCACATAGCGGATCACCTCGTCGCGGCGCTCCTGGCAGAAGTCCACGTCGAAGTCGGGCATGGACACGCGGTCCGGGTTCAGGAAGCGCTCGAACAGGAGGCCGAACCGGAGCGGATCAAGGTCCGTGATCTGGAGGGAATAGGCCACCAGCGAGCCGGCGCCCGAGCCACGCCCCGGCCCCACCGGAATGTCGTGCGCCTTGGCCCACTTGATGAAGTCCGACACGATGAGGAAGTAGCCGGGGAACTTCATCTTGGTGATAACCGAGACCTCGTAGGCGAGGCGCTCGTGATAGGCGGCCTCGTCCAGTCCCGGCGCCGGCCCGTGCTTGGCGAGGCGGGCCGCGAGCCCCTCCTCCGCCTGCCGCTTCAATTCTGCGGCCTCCGCCTCCAGCGGGTCGGAGCCCTCGGCCTTCTCATCCGCCGTGGTGAAGCGCGGCAGGATGGGCTTCACCGTGCGCACGCGATAGGCGCAGCGCTTGGCGATCTCCACCGTGTTCGCGGTCGCCTCGGGCAGGTCCGCGAACAATTCCAGCATCTCGGCGCGGGTCTTGAAGCGGTGCTCCGCCGTCAGCCGCCGCCGGTCGCCTTCCGAGAGCAGACGCCCCTCGGCGATGGCGAGGAGGCCGTCATGGGCCTCGAAGTCGGATTTTGCCGCGAAGAAGGGTTCATTGGCCGCCACCAGCGGAACGCCCTTGGCATAGGCGAGCTCAAGCAGCGCCGGCTCGGCCAGCCGCTCGGGATCGGCACCGTGGCGCTGCACCTCCACATAGAGCCGGTCGCCGAAGAGGGAGGCGAGCAGGTCCAGCCGGTCGGCCGCCATCTCCGGATGGCCGCCGACGATGGCGCGGTCCAGCGGGCCGGATGGGCCGCCCGTGAGGCAGATGAGGCCGGTGTTCGCCTCGGCCAGCCATTCGGGCAGGATGCGCGGCTCGTCCTCGCTCGCGGTTTCGAGGAATGAGCGGGAGACGAGGCGCATGAGGTTGCGCCAGCCCGCGTCATCCTTGGCCAGCAGCACCACGCGGGGCTTCTTCGGCCGCAGGCCGCCGCGCGGCCCGGCCGCATCCGGCAGATCGAGCGCCAGCGACACGCCGGGAATGGGCTGGATGCCCGAACCCGACATCTTCTCGGAGAACTCAAGCGCGCCGAAGAGATTGCCAGTGTCGGTCAGCGCGATGGCCGGCTGATAGTCCGCCTTCGCCAGATCCGCCAGCTTGCCGACGGAGAGCGCGCCCTCCAGCAGCGAATAGGAGGAATGGACGTGCAGGTGGATGAAGCCGGGATCGGACATGAGGCTCGGAGCGCCGTTCACTGAGCGGGGATTCGTTCTCCCTTAAGGTAGCCCCGATTGCCGCCCGGGAAAGGGTGTGCGGCATCCGTGCCCGCTATCCTCCGGCCACCGGGGCGCTATTCTCGCGGGAAATCCAATCGGAGCCGGTATGACGCGGGCGCTTCTCGCCAACTGGGTGTTCTGGGCCGTCCTCTCGGCCGCCTTCGCCGCGCTCACGGCCATCTTCGCCAAGGTGGGCGTGGCGGGCGTGGATTCCGACTTCGCGACGCTCATTCGAACGGTCGTCATCCTCGCACTGGTGACGGCCATCGCCCTCGCGCGCGGCGCATGGCAGCCAGTCGCGAGCGTGTCGGGACGCACCTGGACGTTCCTTCTGCTGTCCGGGCTTGCCACGGGGGCCTCGTGGCTCTGCTACTTCCGCGCGCTGAAGATGGGCGATGCTGCCCGCGTGGCGCCGGTGGACAAGCTCAGCGTCGTGCTGGTGGCCGTGTTCGGGGTGATCTTCCTGGGCGAAAAGCTGTCGGCGGTGGCAGCGCTGGGCGTCGCGCTCATCGCGGGAGGAGCCGTGCTGGTGGCGCTCGGCTGAGCGGAGCCGTCAGAAGTGGCTGTAGCTGCCGCTGCCGAGGTCGAGCGGGTGGCCGCCCGCATCCGTCACGTCGAGGCCGGAGCCTTCCCGCGTCTCGCCGATCAGCGCTACGGGCACGCCGGCCTGCGCCGCATCGAGGGTGAATTGGGGCACAGCCGCATGGGGCACGCAGGCGAGGATCTCGTAATCGTCGCCGCCTGACAGGGCCACGGCGAGCAGGCCCGGATCGGCCTTTACCACCGCCGCAGCCGCAGCCGAGAGGGGGACGCGCCGCGCCTCCACCTTCCCGCCGCAGCCGGAGGCGGCCAGCATCTTGGCGAGGTCGCCGGCGAGCCCGTCGGACACATCCATCGCCGCCGCAGCGTGCCGGCGCAGCACCCGGGCGAGCGCGAGGCGCGGCTGTGGGTTCAGATAGCGGTCCAGCAGATGCGCGCGCTGCTCGCCAGACAGGCCCGCGAAGGCCGGGGCGTCGCCGTCCTGTCGCAGCCTGAGGCCGAGGGCGGCATCGCCGATGGTGCCGGACACAAAGATGGCCATGCCCGCCTGCGCCCCGGTGCGCGGCACGAACTCACCCTTGGGCACCGCGCCCAGCGCCGTGATGGTGATCGTCACCGGGCCAGGGGTGGAGACCGTATCGCCGCCGAGGATGGGGCAGGAGAAGGCCTCCGCATCGGCCCCGAGGCCCGTGGCGAAGGCCTCCATCCATGCATCGGGCGTGCCCTTGGGCAGGGCGATGGCCATCAGGGCGCCGATCGGCGCGGCGCCTTTGGCGGCGAGGTCGGAGAGGTTCACCCGCAACGCCTTGCGGGCGATGGCGGCGGGTGGATCGTCGGGGAAGAAATGCACCCCGGCGACCACCGCATCCTTGGTCAGCACAAGGTCGCAGCCTTCGGGCGGCGACAGCAGCGCGGCGTCGTCCAGAAGGCCGAGCGCGCCCTGCGACCCGGCGATGGGGCGGAAGTAGCGGGCGATGAAGCGATCCTCGCCCGAGCCGCCGCCCTCCATCTCAGGAACCCCGGAATTCGTCGGGCCGCAGCTCGTGCGCCAGCGCATCGAGCACGGCATTCACCATGCCGGTCTCGTCGCGGTCGAGGAAAGCGCCGGCGACATTCACATATTCGGTGATGACGACGCGGGCGGGCGGGTCCTTGGCCATCAGCTCAAAGGCACCGGCGCGGAGCACGGCACGCAGCACCGCTTCCACCCGCTTCAGCGGCCAGCCCTTGGAGAGGGTGCCGTCCACCAGCGGATCGATCTGGCGCTGGGCGTTCAAAACGCCTTCCACCACCGAGCGGAACAGCCGGCGGTCGGCTTCGGGGAATTCGATGCCTTCCACTTCCTGCCCGAGCCAGTGGCTCTCGAACTCGGCGAGCACGTCGTTGAGGGGCGTCGCGGCGAGGTCCATCTGGTAGAGCGCCTGCACCGCGCCGAGGCGGGCCGCGCTCTTCTTCATGGGCTTCTGCGGCGCGGTCTTCTCGGCCTGGCTGCTGGACTGGCTTTTGGCTTGGTCGCTCATGACGGTCACGCTTCCAGCCGGCGTTTCAGCCGCAACAGGCTGAGCGCGGCCTCGGCGGCGCCGCCGCCCTTGTTGCCTTCGGAGACGCGGGCGCGCTCCCAGGCCTGCGCCTCGGTGTCCACGGTGAGGATGCCGTTGCCCACCGGCAGAGCGTGGGCCATGCCCAATTCCATCAGTCCGCGCGCGGATTCGCCGGCCACGATGTCGAAATGGAAGGTCTCGCCGCGGATGACCACGCCGAGGCCCACCACCGCGTCCACCGGCTCGCCGCCCTCTTCGTATGCGGCGAGGGCGATCTCGGCGGCGACGGGAATCTCCAGCGCGCCGGGCACGGTGATGACCGCCACCGTGACGCCGGCAGCCTCCAGCGCGGCGCGGGCACCGGCGAGGAGTTCGTCGGCCAGCGCCTCGTAATAGCGGCCTTCGACGATGACGACGCGGGCGCCTTCAAGCGCGGCATCGGCTTCGACGGCGGTTTCCCTGCGCGTCGTGACCATGGGCATTCTCCGAAACTTGAACGGCGCACGGCGCCGGAATTGGGCGTGAGCCCTACCCGGCCCGGGGGAACTCCGCAAGCCGGGCGGCGTAGCGGGCCATCAGGTCCGCCTCGAAATTCACCGTGTCCCCCGCCTTCACGCCGCCCCAGGTGGTGACCGCCAGCGTATGGGGAATGAGCAGGCAGGAGAAGGTGTTGCCGTTGACCTCGTTGACCGTCAGCGAGGTGCCGTCGAGCGCCACGGAGCCCTTGGCCGCGACGAAGCGCGCCAGCCTCTCCGGCACCTCGAACACGAAGCGCGTGGTGGTGCCCAAATCCTCCCGCGAGACCACCTTCGCCGTGCAGTCCACATGGCCGGACACCATGTGCCCGCCCAGCTCGTCGCCCATCTTGAGCGAGCGCTCGAGATTGATGCGCTGGCCCTCGTCCCAGCCCGCGACCGTGGTGATGGCCAGCGTCTCGGGCGCGGCATCCACGGTGAAGAGCGTGGCACGCGGGCCACCGGCCATCACCGAGGTGACGGTCAGGCACACGCCCGCATGGGCGATGGAGGCGCCGATGTCGATGCCGGCGGCGTCGAAGTCGGTGGCGACGGTGAGGGTCTTCACCTCCCCCTTCGTCTCCACCTTCACGAGGTCGCCCATGTCGGTCACGATGCCGGTGAACATCTCAGCGTCTCCACAAGCGGACGAGGTGGTCAGCGCCGAGTTCCGTGCGCTCCACCTCGGCAAATCCCACCGGCTGGGTCAGCCGGATGAGCGGACGGCCGGCCAAAGCGGGGTAAGCGTCCGGCCCCAGAATGACGGGGCTGCGGAACACCGCCACCTCGTCCACCACCCCCGCGTCCAGGAAGCGGGCGGCGGTGGTCGGCCCCCCTTCAACCATCAGGCGGGTGAGGCCGAGCAGGCCCAGCAGCTTGACCACGGCGGGAATATTGACGTGCCCATCCGCCCCGCGGGGCGCGCGCAGCACCTCGACGCCGCGCTCGTTGAGGGCCGCCGCGCGGTGGGCGGGGGCGTCCTCGGCGGCGATCACCCACAAGGGCACATCGCAGGCGGTGCGCACCAACGCCGCGGTGAGCGGAATGTCCAGCTCGGCATCCAGCACAAGGCGCACCGGCGAGCGGTTTTCATAGCCCTCCAGCCGGCAGGTCAGCATGGGATCGTCGGCGAGCACGGTGCCGAGGCCGACAAGAATGGCATCCGTATGGGCGCGCATGAGATGCGCCCGCGCCCGTGCCTCGGCGCCGGTGACAACGGCCGGATTCGGTCCGGCATGGGCGGCCTTGCCATCGGCGGAGACCGCCATCTTCACCAGCACATGCGGCCGGCCCTCGGTGACGCGGCGGATGTGGCCGGCATGGTCGAACAGGGCCTGCTCGGCCCCGACGCCCACCGTGACCCAGATGCCGGCGGCGCGCAGGCGGGCGACGCCCCTGCCCTTCACCCGGTGGTCGGGGTCCTCGATGGCGGCGACCACGCGGGCGACACCGGCATTGATGACGGCATCGGCGCAGGGCGGCGTGCGGCCGTGGTGGGAGCAGGGCTCCAGCGTGACATAGAGCGTCGAGCCGCGTGCCAGCTCACCGGCGGCGGCGAGCGCCTGCGGCTCGGCATGGGGGCGGCCGGTGGCGGCGGTGGCGGCGCTGGAGACGACGCGCGGCACGCCGTCCACATGCTGCACCACCACGGCACCGACCGAGGGATTGGGCCAGGTGCGGCCGAGGCCGGTCTGGCCGACCTTCAGCGCCTCGGCCATGAACAGCTCGTCCTCGCGCGGCGAAAGGACGGGCGCAGATGGCACCGGACGGCCGCTCATTCCCCGCTCCGCGGGGTCGTGGGCCGGGCGCGCGCCTTTTCGACCACCGGCTCGGGATCGTCGGCGCGAGGTTCACCCTCGTGGGAGAGTTCGGCGAGGGCGTTCTCGAAATCCTTCGCCTCGCGGAAGTTGCGATAGACCGAGGCGAAGCGAACGTAGGCCACGTCGTCGATCTGTTTCAGCCCCTCCATGACCATCTCGCCGATGGTCTCGGAGGTGATGTCGCCCTCGCCGACGCTTTCCAGCTGGCGCACGATGCCGTTGAGCATCCGCTCTACGCGCTCATTGTCCACCGGGCGCTTGCGCAGGGCGACGCTGACGGACTTCTCCAGCTTCTCCCGCTCGAACGGCACGCGCCGGCCGGAGCGCTTGAGCACCATCAGCTCGCGCAGTTGCACCCGCTCGAACGTGGTGAAGCGGCCGCCGCAATCGGGACAGATGCGGCGGCGCCGGATGGCGGTGTTGTCCTCCGTCGGCCGGGAATCGCGCACCTGCGTCTCAAGGCCGCCGCAATAGGGGCACCGCATCCTTCACGCCTTCCCGGTCTTCGATCCTCAGGGATAGATGGGGAAGCGGGCGAGCAGCGTCGAGACCTTCTCGCGCACGGCTGCCTCGACGAGGCTGTCCTCGTCCGAGCCCTTCTGGGAGAGCACGTCGAGCACCTCGGCGATGAGGTTGCCCACCTGCTGGAACTCCGCCACCCCGAAGCCGCGAGAGGTGCCTGCCGGGGTGCCGAGGCGCACGCCGGAGGTCACGAACGGCTTCTCGGGGTCGAACGGGATGCCGTTCTTGTTGCAGGTGATGTGGGCGCGGCCGAGGGCAGCCTCGGAGACCTTGCCGGTGAGGTGCTTGGGGCGCAGGTCCACCAGCATCAGGTGGGTATCGGTGCCGCCGGAGACGATGGCGAAGCCGTGGCCCTTCAGGGTCTCGGCGAGCGCCTTGGCGTTCTCCACCACGTTCTTCGCATAGAGCTTGAACTCGGGCCGCAGCGCCTCGCCGAAGGCCACCGCCTTGGCGGCGATGACATGCATCAGCGGGCCGCCCTGGATGCCGGGGAAGATGGCCGAATTGATCTTCTTGGCGATGTCCTCATCATTGGTGAGGATCATGCCGCCGCGCGGACCGCGCAGGGTCTTGTGGGTGGTGGTGGTCACCACATGGGCGTGCGGGAACGGGCTCGGATGGGCGCCACCGGCGACCAACCCAGCAAAATGCGCCATGTCCACCATCAGCAGCGCGCCGACGGAATCGGCGATGGCGCGCATTTTCGCGAAGTCGATGACGCGCGGATAGGCGGAGCCGCCGGCCACGATGAGCTTCGGCTTGTGCTGGTCGGCGAGCTGCGCCACCGCCTCGTAGTCGATGCGCTGGTCGTCCTCGCGCACGGTGTAGGGCACCGGCTTGAACCACTTGCCGGACATGTTCACCGGCGAGCCGTGGGTCAGGTGCCCGCCGGCCGCGAGGTTGAGGCCGAGGAAGGTGTCGCCCGGCTGGAGCAGAGCGAAGAACACGCCCTGGTTCGCCTGGCTGCCGGAATTGGGCTGCACGTTGGCGAAGGCGCAACCGAACAGCTTCTTGGCGCGCTCGATGGCGAGATTTTCGGCCACGTCCACGAACTGGCAGCCGCCGTAGTAGCGCTTGCCCGGATAGCCCTCGGCATACTTGTTGGTGAGCACGGAGCCCTGCGCTTCGAGCACGGCGCGCGAGACGATGTTCTCGGAGGCGATCAGCTCGATCTCGTCCCGCTGGCGACCCAGCTCCGCTTGCACCGCGCCAGCGATCTCGGGATCGGTCTCGGCGAGAGAGGCGGTGAAGAAGCGGTTCATTTCCTCCGTGACGGAGGAGCGGTTCGCGTCCTGCGAGGCCATGGGCAGGTCTCCGGTGATGGCGTGGAGGCTCCGGACAAGGGCGGCAGGCGCCCGGCCGGAGCGGACCCTGCGCTTATCACAGGGCGAAGGTGAAGTCCAAAGCCGGCTGGTGCGGCGTGTGGGCTCGGGGCCGCTGGAAGGGCCGGGCTGGGGGGTGCCGGCGGCAGGCGAAAGCGGGGCGAACGGTCATGAAGGAAGGCCAACTGGCGGTCGCCCCCCTCGTCCCCTCCCCTCCATCATGGCCGGTCTTGTCCCGGCCATGATGGAGCGCCCGTTGTCTCCTTCAGTTGCGGAAGTTGATCGCCACACCGAAGCTCATGCCCTTGCCGTCGGGCGGTGCCGGAAAGGGAGAGGCGCGCCGGGCCATGGCCACCGCCTCTTGGTCCAGCACCGAATTGCCGGAGGAGCTCGCCAGCGACACGCCGGTCACCGCGCCAGAGCCGGAAATCGAGATGCTGATCCCCGGCCGCCCCACGTTCGAGCCCTGCGGGCGTTTGAAGCGGTTGAGATGGGCGAAGGCGCGCGATTTCCAGTCCGCCAGCGCGGCCGAGCGGGCGGCTGCGGCCCCCGGCGAGGGGGCGGCGGTGGTCTGGGCGGTGGGCGCCTCCGAGCGCGGCGCGGCGGTGGTGGTGGGAGCGGTCCGCCGACGGGTGGGCTTTGCCTCCTTCTTCGGCTTCTCCACCTCCTTGGGCCGGGGCTTCTCCTCCTCCACCTTCTTGGGTTCGGGCTTGGGCAGCACCACCTCGGCCTCCGCCGGTGCGGGCGGGGTCTCCGGCATCTTCTCGACCGTCTCGGTCACCTGCGGCTCGGGCGGCGGCGGCTCAGCCTCCTCCGGCTCCTCCTTGGCGTCGGGCACGGGTTCCGGCGCCTGGATCATCTGCGGGCCGGGCGCCACTTCTTCCTGGGACGGCTGGCTGACCGCCATGGGCGCCAGCTCGATCATGATGGCGGCGGGCGGCGACTGCTCGCCCGGCGCATCCTTGTTCCAGTTCAGCGCCACATAGACGGCGGCGGCATGGAGCGCGACCACCACCAGCACACCCGCGGAGAGCCGCAGGATCGTGTTGCGCAGGTGGTAGCGGTCGAAGTCGTGCCAGTGGTGGTGGTGGTGGTGGTGAACCGCGCTCACCGGGCCGCTCCGGGGGCTCCGGCAGATGCGGGCGGGGTGGCAGAAGGCGGGGTGGCAGCGGACGGGGGCTGCGTCGCCGGCGCGGGTTCGCCGCCTTCCAGGCCGACGAGGGCGACCTTGAGATAGCCGGCGGTGCGCAGGAGGTTCATCACCTCCATCACGTCGCCATAGGGCACCGTCTTGTCGGCGCGCACGAACACGCGCTGCTGGCGGTCAGTGTTGGTGCGCCCGTCCAGCATGGCGCCAAGGCCGGTGCGGGAGACGGGATCATCGCCCAGCGCCAGCGTGAGGTCCTTCTTGACGGAAAGGAACAGCGGCTTGTCCGGGCGCGGCTGCGGCTGAGCGTTGGAGGCGGGCAGGTCCACCTTCACGTCCACCGTGGCAAGGGGCGCCGCCACCATGAAGATGATGAGCAGCACCAGCATCACGTCGATGAACGGCGTGACATTGATCTCGTGGTTTTCGGCGAGGTCGTCCCCGCCATGATCGAGCTTGGCGGCCATGGGTGCTCACTCCGCGGCGGTGCGCAGGCGCGGGGCCTCCACCTCGGCCGCGGCGCGGTCGAGGTCGCGGGAGAGATGGCGCATCACCTCGGCGGACGTGTCGGCAAGGTTCGCCTTGTAGGCAGCGATGGCGCGGGCGAACACATTGTAGATCACCACCGCCGGGATGGCCGCGACGAGGCCGATGGCGGTGGCGAGCAGCGCTTCAGCGATGCCGGGCGCGACCACCGCGAGATTGGTGGTCTGCGCCTTCGAGATGCCGATGAACGAATTCATGATGCCCCACACGGTGCCGAACAAGCCCACGAAGGGCGCCGTGGCGCCGATGGTGGCGAGCACGCCGGTGCCGGCGGTCATGCGCCGGCCGGCCTTGGCCTCGATGCGCGAGAGGGCGATTGCGACGCGCTCCTTGATACCGTCCACAGGCAGGCCGGCGGATGCGTGCCACTCGGCGAGCGCGGCACGCACGGTGGCGGTGGCCGGGCTATTGGCCTTGGGCATCTCGGCCGCAGCATCGGACAGGGTGACGGCACCGCGGAGCGCCTTCAGCGTGCGGGAGACCGCGCGGCGGGCGAACAGCAGTTCGATGGATTTCGCGAACCACACGCTCCAGGTGAGGACGGAGGCGAAGGCGAGGCCCAGCATCACCGCCTTCACCACCATGTCAGCGGCCATGAACATGCCCCAGGGGGACAGGTCATGGGGCAGACGTGCGTCGGCGACGCTCTCGGGCGCCGGCACGGAGGGGGCAGACTCAACCGGCTTGGGTGCCCACGGAGCGGGCGCAAACTCGGCTGGAGCGGCGGCGGAAGGAGCGGCGGCGGAAGGGGGCGCCTCGGAAGGCGCGGTCGTCGAGGGCGCGGCCGTGGAAGGAATCGCAGCCGGGGTGGGCGCCACCGCGGCAGCAGGCGCCGCGTGCTGGTGCGTCTCGGCGGGAGGAGCCGGCTGCGCCAGAACGGCGGCAGGCCCTGAGGTCACGGCCAGCAACAGGCCCAGTGAAAGCACAGCCGCACCCCTGGGCGCCAGCGAAGAAGCACGGAAAACAGCACGCCCGGCAGACGTGCGCGAGATCAAGCGAACAGGCATCGCGCATCACCAATAATCAAAACGGACAGGCTGGCGATCCCTCCGCCGGGAATAGCTGGCTCGCGACCTTATACTCCCATTCGCTGCAGAAGCTAACCCGTGCCCCCCAACATTGTCGGCAAAGCCCTGTGATATAGAGTTATTTCAATCTGGCGCAGGGGAAACTCCAGTACCGGACGCCACCTGCCCCAACGTCAAATAACAGGCCGGACGCAAACGAAAACGGCCGGGCAAATGCCCGGCCGTTCCGTTCGCTCGCCACCCGCAAATGCCGGGCAGCGTCAGAGGCTTGCTTTACCTCAGAAGTCCATGCCGCCGCCCGAGCAAACCGGCTTGCCGGTTTGCTCCCTTCGCGCAAAGGGCCGGACGGCGCCAGAGGCTTCCTCGACCTCAGAAGTCCATGCCGCCGCCCGGCATGGCCGGGGCGGCCGGGCCGGACTTCTTCGGCAGTTCGGCGATGAGGGCCTCGGTGGTGATCAGCAGGCCGGCGATGGAAGCCGCGTCCTGCAGGGCGGTGCGCACGACCTTGGTGGGGTCGATGATGCCCGACTTCACCATGTCCACATATTCGCCGGTCTGGGCGTTGTAGCCGAAGGTGTAGTCGTCGGACTCGAGGATCTTGCCCACCACGACGGAGCCGTCGTCGCCGGCATTCTGCACGATCTGGCGGGCCGGGGCCTGGATGGCGCGGCGGACGATCTCGATGCCGGTCTTCTGGTCGGGGTTGTCGACCTTCAGGCCGTCCAGCACCTTGATGGAGCGCAGCAGGGCCACGCCGCCACCGGGGACGATGCCTTCTTCCACCGCAGCGCGGGTGGCGTGCAGGGCGTCGTCAACGCGGTCCTTCTTCTCCTTGACCTCGACCTCGGTCGAGCCGCCCACGCGCACCACGGCGACGCCGCCGGCGAGCTTGGCGAGGCGCTCCTGGGCCTTCTCGCGGTCATAGTCGGAGGTGGTGGTCTCGATCTGGGCGCGGATCTGGGCGATGCGCGCCTCGATGTCGGCCTTCTCACCGGCACCGTCGACGATCGTGGTGTTCTCCTTCTCGATCACCACCTTCTTGGCGCGGCCGAGCATGGAGAGGTTCACGCTGTCGAGCTTGATGCCGACTTCCTCGGAGATCACGGTGCCGCCGGTGAGGATGGCGATATCCTGCAGCATGGCCTTGCGGCGATCACCGAAGCCGGGCGCCTTCACGGCCGCGACCTTGAGGCCGCCGCGCAGCTTGTTGACCACGAGGGTGGCCAGCGCCTCGCCTTCCACGTCCTCGGCGATGATCAGCAGCGGACGGGCCGACTGCACCACCGCCTCGAGCACGGGCAGCAGCTCCTGCAGGCCGGCGAGCTTCTTCTCGTTGATGAGGATGTAGGGCTCCTCGAACTCGACGCGCATCTTCTCCGCATTGGTGATGAAGTACGGAGAGAGATAGCCGCGGTCGAACTGCATGCCTTCCACGACATCCAGCTCGGTCTCGGCGGTCTTGGCTTCCTCGACGGTGATGACACCCTCGTTGCCGACCTTCTTCATCGCCTCGGCGAGGAACTTGCCGACCTCGGCGTCGCCATTGGCGGAGATGGTGCCGACCTGGGCAATCTCGTCGTTGGACGTCACCTTGCGCGAGTTGGCGGCAAGATCCTTGACGATGGCGTCCACCGCGACGTCGATGCCGCGCTTCAGGTCCATCGGGTTCATGCCGGCGGCAACCGCCTTGGCGCCTTCCTTCACGATGGCCTGGGCCAGCACGGTGGCGGTGGTGGTGCCGTCGCCGGCGAGGTCGTTGGTCTTGGAGGCGACCTCACGCACGAGCTGGGCGCCGAGATTCTCGAACTTGTCCTCGAGCTCGATCTCCTTGGCCACCGACACACCGTCCTTGGTGATGCGGGGGGCGCCGAAGCTCTTCTCGATCACCACGTTGCGGCCCTTGGGGCCGAGCGTGACCTTCACGGCGTTGGCGAGGATGTCGACGCCGCGCAGAACCTTGTCGCGCGCGTCTACGGAGAATTTCACGTCCTTGGCAGCCATGTGGCGTGCTCCTTCAGATTGGGACGATTAAACGGGATGGCGAATGCCGCGGGATCGGGCGCCTGGGGCTGCCTCGGCCCTGCGACTGAAAATCAGGCCGCCTGAGTTCAGGCCGCTTTCTTGGCGCCGGCCGCGTTCTCGATGACGCCGAGGATGTCGCTCTCCTTCATGATGAGGAGATCCTGGCCGTCGATCTTCACTTCGGTGCCGGACCACTTGCCGAACAGCACGATGTCGCCAGCCTTGACGTCGAGCGCCACCAGTTCGCCCTTCTCGTTACGGGCGCCGGGACCGACCGCGACGACTTCGCCCTGCTGCGGCTTCTCCTTGGCGGTGTCGGGGATGATGATGCCGCCGGCCGACTTCTGCTCGGCCTCAATGCGCTTGACGACCACGCGGTCGTGCAGGGGACGGAAACCCATAGGGAAACCTCCGGTTCGATGTTGTCCATCGGGGTTGCCTGTTTTGAAGGCGCCGGGAACCCCTCCACCCGGCCCGACCGCGATCTAAGGGCGGGAAATTGGAGCCGCAAGGGGGCGGCTCAAAAAATTTAGCACTCAAGGGAACTGAGTGCCAGCAGCCCGTCTCCCTTCAGTTTGAGCGGAAGACGGGCGGCTCACCAGGCACGCACGGCGCGAGCCCGGGCGCGACCCGGCGCTGTCAGCAGTCCGGATCGAAGGCTGCTAGGGCATTGTTTTTGCAGACGGAAACCATTCTTTAGCCTTGGCCCCGGCAAAGTGTGTAGCCGACAATGAAGTGTCCGGTCCCGTCTTCCCCAGCCCTGTTGGCGGCGGGGCCGCGGATTGGAGGTGTGACCCATGGCTGCCAAGGTGTCGCGTGACTTCGTCCTGCAGATGGAAGGCTACGGCCTCGCCACGGCCGAGATCCTTTATCGCATGCCCGACCACCCCGGCCTGCTCCAGACCTTCCTCTGGCAGGACTACGACCTGTGCCCGCGCTTTCCGGAGCTGAACAAGTTCCTGGAATTCTGGCGACGCGAGATCGCGGGGCCGCTCCATTCCGTGCGCGTCGCCCATTCCGGCCTCATCAAGCCCGCCGAGTTGCGGTCCGTGGACGGAATGTTCCTTTTGAACTGATGTGGAGCAATCTCCCTGCGTCAGGGACTTTCCGTATCAGTCAACGGTCTTTATGGTTTCGATCGGGCGGTGAGGACATGCACGTCCCCGCGGGGGTGGGGCGTGCATGTCCGCTCAATTCCATGTGCGGCGTGATGGGAACAGCGCAGGCCTGACCCAGCGGAATTTTTGCGCCCCAGTGCCCTCCCGCTGCCGTTTTCCGGTTGTAGCTGAAGCGTCCATTCCATGAGGGCGCCTTGGATCACCGCACGCCACGAACCTCCGAACTCCTGGCCGCCGTGCTCGCCGCGCAGGAGGGGGATCAGGTCGCCATCGGCGATCTTGTGAACGCGCTGCGCAATCGCGCCTTCGGCATTCTCTTCCTCATCTTCGGCATACCCAACTGCATCCCCATGCCGCCGGGCATCCCGGTGGTGTGCGGCATCATCCTCGGCCTCATCGGCCTGCAGATGATGCTGGGCCGGCAGGAATTGTGGCTGCCGGCGTGGATCGCCCGCCGCACCTTCTCCCGCGCCATGCTGGAATCGATCGTCATCCGCTCTCGGCCGTGGATCGAGCGGTTCGAGCGCGTCTCCCGCCCCCGCTTCGAAGAGTTCGCCGGCCCCACGGCCCGGCGGATCGTGGGCGCGACCGTGGTGGTGCTGGGCTTCATCCTGTTGCTGCCCATCCCCTTCCTCGGCAATCTGCCACCGGGATTTGCCGTCTGCATCTTCGGCCTCGGCCTCGTGGAGCGGGACGGCCTCGTCATCCTCGCCGGCTTCGGGGCGACGATCCTCGGGCTGATGGTGACAGCGCTGATGAGTTGGGCCATCTACCAGGGCGCCATTGCCATCTTTTGAGACTTCCCCCCTCCATGCGTGTCGACGCCTTCGACTTCCACCTCCCCGAGGAGCGCATCGCCCTGCGCCCCGCCGAGCCGCGCGATACGGCGCGGATGCTCGTCGTCCGCCCCGGCGCCACGCCGGAGCTGGAGGACCGCATCGTGCGCGACCTGCCGGACTTCCTGCGGCCCGGCGATGCGGTGGTGGTGAACGACACCCGCGTCATCCCCGCCGCGCTGGAGGGCGTCCGCTCGCGCGAGGGCGGCTCGGACGTGGCGGTGGAGGCGAACCTCATCAAGCGTCTCGCGCCGGACCGCTGGCGCGCCTTCGCCAAGCCGGGCAAGCGCCTGCGTGTCGGCGACCGCATCCGCTTCGGCGGCGAGGGCGGCGCCTGCCTGCTGGGCACGCTCGATGCGACCGTTGCGGCCAAGGAGGACGACGGCTCCATCGTCCTCACCTTCGATTTCGCCGGAGACGTGCTGGACGAGGCGGTAGCGGCCGTGGGGCACATGCCCATCCCGCCCTATATCGCCGCCCGCCGCCACGAGGATGCGCGGGACAAGGACGACTACCAGACCCTGTTCGCCCGCGTGGCCGGCTCGGTGGCGGCGCCGACCGCGAGCCTGCATTTCACGCCCGATCTCCTCGCCCGCACGGCCGCCGCCGGAGCGGCGCTGCACAAGGTGACGCTGCATGTGGGCGCGGGCACCTTTCTGCCGGTGAAGGCCGATGACACCTCCGGCCACACGATGCACGCCGAGTGGGGAGAGGTAACGCGCGAGACGGCGGACGCCCTCAATGCGGTGAAGGCGAAGGGCGGGCGCATCTTCACCATCGGCTCCACCTCCACCCGGCTGATCGAGAGCGCGGCGGGAGAGGACGGCGCCATCCGGCCCTTCGTGGGGGAGACGGACATCTTCATCACCCCCGGCTACCGTTTCCGCGCGGTGGACGGAATGCTCACCAACTTCCACCTGCCACGCTCGACGCTGGTGATGCTGGTGGCGGCCTTCATCGGCCATGAGGCGCAGAAGCGCGCCTATGCCCATGCGATTGCGGAAAATTACCGCTTCTATTCCTATGGCGATGCGTGCCTGCTTCTGCCACAAGGCGGCGCATGACGTCCGACACGCCTGCCGACACCTTTTCCTTCACCCTCTCCGCCACCGACGGCGCCGCCCGCACCGGCTTCGTCTCGACACCGCGCGGGCGCATCCGCACGCCGGCCTTCATGCCGGTGGGGACAGCCGCGACGGTGAAGGGGCTCTATTTCGACCAGGTGAAGGCGGCAGGCGCCGACATTGTGCTCGGCAACACCTATCACCTCATGCTGCGCCCCGGCGCCGAGCGGGTGGCGAAGCTCGGCGGCCTGCACAAATTCATGCGCTGGGACGGGCCGATCCTCACCGATTCCGGCGGCTTCCAGGTGATGAGCCTGTCCTCGCTCCGCAAGATGAGCGAACAGGGCGTCACCTTCCGCTCCCATGTGGACGGCGCCTATCACGAGATGAGCCCGGAACGCTCGGTGGAGATCCAGGGCCTGCTTGGCGCCGACATCCAGATGCAGCTCGACGAGTGCGTGCGCCTGCCCTGCACCGACGAGGAGGCCGAGCGCGCCATGCGCCTGTCGCTTCGCTGGGCCGAGCGCTCCAAGCGTGCGTTCGAGACGCAGCCCAAGGGCCGCGCGCTCTTCGGCATCGTGCAGGGCGGCGCCGTGCCGGCGCTGCGGGTCGAGTCGGCCCGCGCGCTCGCGGACATGGACTTCCCCGGCTATTCCATCGGCGGCCTTGCGGTGGGCGAGCCGCAGGAGGTCATGCTCGCCATGATCGAGACGGTGGCGCCGCATCTGCCCACCACCAAACCGCGCTATCTCATGGGCGTCGGCACGCCGGACGACCTTCTGGAGAGCGTCGCGCGCGGCATCGACATGTTCGACTGCGTGATGCCCACCCGCTCCGGGCGGCACGCTTTGGCCTTCACCCGCTTCGGCCGCATCAACCTGAAGAATGCCCGCCACGCGGAAGACCCCCGTCCCCTCGACGAGGAGAGCGACTGCCCGGCTTTGCGCGACTATTCCCGCGCCTATCTCCACCACCTCGTGCGCTGCGAGGAAATGCTGGGTGCCATGCTGATCTCGTGGGCCAACATCCACTACTACCAGCAGCTCATGGCCGGCGCCCGCGCCGCCATCGCGGCGGGTCGGTATGGGGACTATGTGGCGGAGACGAAGGAAGGCTGGGCGCGGGGCGACCTGCCGTTGTGGGAAGGCTGAAGGGCGGGCGCGGGACGGCCGGCTCCCTGGGCTCCCCACCCTTCCTTTCCAGAGCCGTCATCGCCCGGCTCGTCCAGACGATCCACGGAATGGCAGGGTCGGCTCTCGGTTGACCGGCAGCCTTCAGGCGGCGGCGTGGATGCCCCGGATGAACCGGGGCATGACAGCGTGAGGGGACGACAAGGCCCCTCTCAGAACCAGATGCGTCCGCGCACGGCCTGCTGGGCGGCCCACCACATGGCGAACTGACGGCGGAAGGGTGAGAGGCCGGCCGGCTGGCGGAACGGGTTGCGCACCTTGGCCAGCGCCTTGAGATCACCAGCCACCAGCGCCAGCGGCAGGAAAGGCGCGGCGATGGAGGTGGCGGCATAGGTCTGCCCCGCCGCATCGCGCGCCGCATCGAGGTGCCGCGCGGCCACCGCGCGCAGGTCGGCGAGCGCCGCCAGCAGGCCGGGCGTGACCGTGCCCGACACGGCCTCCTCCCGCCCGACGCCATGGCGGGCGAGGACATCCAGAGGGATGTAGCATTGCCCGCGCGCGGCATGGATGGGGAAGGCGCGCATCAGGCCGGTCATGGCGATGGCGACCCCGCCGTGCCCCGCAAGGTCGCCGGAGCGGCCCACGTCCGGCAGCAGAATCAAGGCCGAGAGCTGGAGCAGCGCCGAGGCGGTCTCGCCGGCATAGCCTTCCAGATCGTCGACAGTGGGCATGGGATCGTCATACAGGTCGAAGACCCGCGCATCGGCCATGGCGATCAGGCTTTGGCGCGGCAGGCGGAAGCGCGCGATGGTGTCGATGAGCGCGGCGGCAATAGGATGCCCGGCGACATCGCCCCTGCCCTCCCCCTCGATCACCTCCCGCCACCAGGCGAGTCGCACCTCGCCGGGCAGCGCCTCGCGCACCACCTCGCGCACGCGGGCGACATCGAGATTGTAGGCGTAGAGGGCGAGCAGGTGCCTGCGCTTGTCCTGGGGGGCGAACAAAGCGGCGAGGAAGCGGTCGCGATCCTGCGCCTGCACCTGCGCGGCGCAATAGGCATAGGCCTCGTCGAGCGCCTTGTCTCCGAGCGCCGGGTTTTCCATGGCTCAGACCGCGATCAGCGCCGCGCCCACCCGCCGGCCCTCGGCGAGGAGCACGTTGTAGGTGGCGGCGGCGGACGGGGTGGGCATCAGCTCAAACCGGATTCCGGCCTCGCGCAACACCTGCTTCAGCGGTTCCTTCAGATGCGCGGGATCCTTACCCGTGCCGATGAGGAGCAATTCGACAGCCCCGGCATCCGCCACCACGGGCGCGAGCGAAGCGGCATCGATCTCGGCCACGCGCAGCGGCGCCCAGCCGCGGATGCCGGACGGCAGCGCGAGGATGGAGCCGGCATGGGACATGCCGGCGAAGTGGAAGAAGGTGTCGCCATAACCGTCGATGGCGACCTGCCGCGGCAGGAAGGGCGCGCCGTCCGGGGCGGCCACCACCGGCGCCTCAGGCCTTGGCCGGGCGGGCGGGGCCGGCCTTGCCGTTGGGCTTTCCGTTCTTGCCCTTGCCGCCCTTGGCCGACACGCCGGTCGCGGGCGCGACCTCGGGCGGGACTCCGGCGGCGGCGTCCTTCGCCTCCAGCTTCACCAGCTCGTCCAGCTCCTTCACTTCCGGATCAGCCGCGTCCTTGGACGGCAGGCTGACCGTGGAGGCGCGCAGGCCGAGATGGATGAGGATGGGAGCGGCGACGAAGATGGTGGAATAGGTGCCGATCACCACGCCCACCGTCATCGCCAGCGAGAAGCCGCGCAGCACCTCGCCGCCGAAGAAATAGAGCGCGAGGGTGGCGAAGAAGGTGGTGGTGGAGACGATGATAGTTCGCGAGAAGGTCGCGTTCACCGCGATGTCGAGCAGTTCGGGCAGCGGCAGCTTCTTGTAGCGGCGCAGCATCTCGCGGATACGGTCGTACACGACCACCGTGTCGTTGAGCGAATAGCCCATGATGGTGAGGATGGCGGCGATGGACGTCAGGTCGAAATCGATACCGAACGCCGAATAGATCATCAGCGTGACGAAGATATCATGCAGCGTCGTCACGATGGCGCCGACGGCGAACTGCCACTCGAAGCGGAACCAGAGATAGGCGAGCACCGCCACCGCGCCGAGCACCAGCGCGAGGATGGACTGGCGCACCAGCTCGCCGGACACGCTCGGGCCGACCGTCTCGACGCGCCGGACCGTGTAATCGGTGCCGAGCACGCCGTTCACCTTGGCGAGGATGGCCTGCTGGGCCTCGTCCGTGGTGCCGAAGGCGCCGATGCGGATCAGCACGTCCCGCGGCGAGCCGAACTCCTGGATCTGCACGTCGCCCACGTCGAGGTCGGTCAGGTGCTCGCGCAGCGCGCCGATGTCGGCCTGCTGCTGGCTGGTCTGCGCCTCGATGAGCGTACCGCCCTTGAAGTCGATGCCGAGGTTGAAGCCGTGGATGGCGAACAACAGGCACGCAACGATGGACAGCGCCGCGGAGAACGGGAACGTCCAGTGCCGCAGGCGCATGAAGTGGATGTTGGTCTGCGCCGGGATGTAGTCGATCAATGGCATGTGCGGCGCACCTTCAGATGGGCAGCTTCGCCGGCCGCCGCCACTTCACCCAATAGGCGATCATGAGCCGCGTCAGGGTGTAGGCGGTGAACATGGTGGTCAGAAGGCCGAGGATGTAGGTGACGGCAAAGCCGCGCACCGGACCCGACCCGCCCATGAGGAACAGGATGACCGCCGTGGCGAGCGAGGTGATGTTGGCGTCGAGGATGGTGCCCAGCGCGTTCACGAAGCCCTTGTCGATGGCCGAGATGGCCGACCGGCCTTCCCGCGCCTCGTCGCGCATGCGCTCGAAGATGACGACGTTGGAGTCCACCGCCATGCCGATGGTGAGCACGACGCCGGCGATGCCCGGAAGGGTCAGCGTGGCGCCGAGCACCGACTGGAGCGAGAACATCAGGATGATGTGCACGGCCAGAGCGATGAGCGCGAACAGGCCGAACAGACCGTAGACGGCGAGCATGAACACGGTGACGAGGCCGCCGGCCACATAGGCCGCGGTCTTGCCCGCATGGATCGAGTCGGCGCCGAGGCTCGGGCCGACCGTGCGCTCCTCCACCACCTTCAGCGGGGCCGGCAGGGCGCCGGCGCGCAGCAGGATGGCGAGGTCGTTGGCCTGCTGCACGGTGAACGCGCCGGAAATCTGGCCCGCGCCGCCGAGGATGGGCTCGCGGATCACCGGGGCGGAGATCACCTGATTGTCGAGCACGATGGCGAACGGCCGGCCGACCGCTTCCTGCGAGACGGTGGCGAAGCGCTTCGCGCCATTGTTGTTGAAGCGGAAGGAGACGATGGGCTCGCGCGAGTTCTGGTCGAAGCCCGGCTGGGCATCCACCAGATCCTCGCCGGAGACGCGCACCTGCTTTTCCACCAGATAAGGCTGGCCGTCCTGGCCCTTCAGCACTTCCGATTCCGGCGGCGCGCGGCCTTCCAGCGCCTGCTGCGGCGACATGGACTGGTCCACCATGCGGAAGGAGAGCTTGGCGGTCTGGCCGAGCAGGTTCTTCAGCCGCTGCGGATCCTGAAGGCCCGGCACCTGCACCAGGATGCGGTCGAGGCCCTGGCGCTGGATGTTGGGCTCAACCGTGCCGAGCTGGTCGATACGGCGGCGGATGATCTCGATGGACTGGTCCACCGCCGAGCGCATCTTGGCGGAGAGGCCGGCATCGGTCAGCTGCACCGTTACGACACCGTCGGCGCCGGACGAGACGGTCATGTCCATCTCGCCCGAGGAATTGCCGAACAGGGCGTTGGTCACGGGCGCGGCGAGCTTCTTCAGCTCGGTGACGGCCTTCTGCGTGTCGTTGGGGTCACGCAGGCGGAGCGTCACGCCGGTGTCGCGCAGCGCGAGGTTGGAATAGCCGATCTTCTGGTCCCGCAGCACGCGGCGCACCTCGTCGCGCACCTGCTCGGTGCGCTCCTTGCGGAGCGCCGGCCCGTCCACCTCGAGGAGGATGTGCGAGCCGCCCTGCAGGTCGAGGCCCAGCGTGACCCGGCTCGACGCCAGCCACGACGGCAGGTGGTCGAGCATGCCCGGGGAGAGCACGTTGGGCAGCGCGAACAGGAACCCGATGGCGATGGTGATGAGGATCGCCGCGGTCTTGAGACGGGAGAAGTGCAGCATGTCGCGCGCGGTCTTTCAGAAAGCGTGAGGCGGCCGGATCAACCGGCCGAGGCCTCGTCCTTGGCCGGTTCGCCCTTGGCGCGGACGGTGACGATCTGCGAGCGCATCTGCCGGATGCGGACGTTGTCCGCGATCTGCAGCTCGACCTCCTCGCCGCCCTCGATCACCTTGGTCACCTTGCCGACCAGGCCACCGCCGGTGACAACCACGTCGCCGCGGCGCAGGGAGTTGACCATCTCCTGATGCACCTTGGCCCGCTTCTGCTGCGGCCGCAGGATCAGGAAGTACATGACCACGAAGATCAGCAAGAACGGAGCGAGCTGAATGAGCATGTCAGCCCCGCCGCCGGCTCCCGTGGCGCCTTGGGCGAAAGCGGGCGTGATGAACATCTCGATCCTCGTTCGTCTGTGAAGGGAATCCGCATTCCGCCGGGGTCCGGCGAAGCGGCGGGACTATAGCTGCCGCCCCGTCGAATGCAAACGCGGGGCCTGTTGGTTCACGCAGCTGTTGAAAAGGCAGGGCGGGCAGGACCTCCTCGCCTGTCCTCTTGCGAGAGAGGGGCCGGGGGTGAGGGGGCTGGCGCAGCAAGCCAAGCGCCTGAGCAAAGGGAAAAAACCCCTCACCCGTCTCGCGGCCGCGCCGCGATCCTCCCTCTCCCGCAAGGGGAGAGGGAGTTACCGCCCTATTTCCCGTCGAACAGCAGCGCGAGGCGGGTCATCCAGGGCTCGTCGGTCTGGTCGAGGCGCAGCGGCGTGACCGAGATGCGGCCTTCGTCCAGCGCGCGCAGGTCCGTGCCGGGGGAGGTCTCGTAGATGCGGCGCTCGAAGGCGATCCAGTAATAGGGGTTGTTGCGGCCGTCGCGGCGCTCGTCGATGCGCATCAGGCGCTGGTCGCGCTTACCCTGCGCGGTGGCGGCGATGCCGGTGATCTCATCTGGCGCGCGGTCGGGGAAGTTCACGTTCATGACGATGCCGGAGGGAATGCCCTCGTCCAGCAGCATCTGGATGATGCGCGGCGCGTGGGTCTCGGCGGTGACGAAATTCGGATTTTCCCGCGTGCGCATCCCGAAGGCCTGCGACAGCGCGATGGAGGGAATGCCGAGGATCGTCCCCTCGATGGCGCCCGCGACAGTACCGGAATAACTCACGTCTTCCGCGATGTTCTGGCCGCGATTGACGCCGGAGAGCACGAGGTCGGGGGGATTGTCGATGAGAAGATGCCGCACCGCCATAATGACGCAATCGGTGGGCGTGCCCTTCACCGCATAGCGCCGCTCCTCCACCTGCCGCAGCCGCAGCGGATCGGACAGCGAAAGCGAGTGGGCGACGCCCGACTGGTCGAACTCCGGCGCCACCACCCACACGTCGTCCGTGAAGGTGCGCGCGATGGCCGCGCAGCTGTCGAGGCCCGGCGCGTGGATGCCGTCGTCATTGGTGACCAGAATGCGCATGGCGTGTTCCTTTGGCCGGCACCGTCGGCTCTCGCCGTTCCCGGGCCGTCACCCCCCGGCTTGTCCGGGAGATCCACGGTTAGGCCGGGAGCCGATATGCCGAGATCGCTCCGGCGGAGGGGTGGATGCCCCGGACAAGCCGGGGCATGACAACGTCATGGGGCGGAGACGGCCGTGAAGGCCCCTGCCCCTACTTCAGCTTCTCGATCATCTTCAGCCCGCCCATATAGGGCAGCAGCGCGTCCGGCACGGCCACGGAGCCGTTCTCCTGCTGGTACGTCTCCAGCACCGCGACGAGGGCGCGGCCGACCGCCACACCCGAGCCGTTGAGGGTATGGACGTAGCGCGGGCCTTTCCCTTCCGCCGGGCGGTAGCGGGCATTCATGCGCCGGGCCTGGAAATCGCCGCAGACGGAGCAGGAGGAGATTTCCCGATAGGCGTTCTGCCCCGGCAGCCAGACCTCGATGTCGTAGGTCTTCTGCGAGGCGAAGCCCATGTCGCCGGTGCAGAGCGTGACGACGCGATAGGCGAGGTCCAGCTTCTGCAACACAGCCTCGGCGCAGGCGAGCATGCGCTCGTGCTCCTCGGCGGACTTTTCCGGCGTTGTGATGGAGACCAGCTCCACCTTGGTGAACTGATGCTGGCGGATCATCCCCCGCGTATCCCGCCCCGCCGCGCCGGCCTCGGCCCGGAAACAGGGCGTGCAGGCGGTGAGGCGCATGGGAAGCTCTTCCTCGGAGAGGATGGACTCGCGCACGAGGTTCGTCAGCGGGACTTCGGCAGTGGGGATGAGCCAGAGGGAGGCAGAATTGCGCGCAACCTCTCTGGCAATGGACGTGCCCTCTGCAAAAAGCGCCTGCGCTCTCAGTTCCACCTCAGAGTGGGCAGGATCCCCCAAGGTCCGCAGACCATCGCCGGGAAGATTCCGCCAAATGATGTCTCGGACCTGATCTAGCGTGATGTGGTGCCGGGCTAAGCCTTCGTTAAACGCGGCAATATTCAACGCCGAAAACTGATCATCCTCAAACTTCGGCAGCTGCGCTGTCCCGAACATTGCATCATCCCGCACCAAGATCGGCGGGTTGACCTCCATGTACCCGTGCTCGCCCGTATGCACATCGAGAAAGAACTGCCCCAGCGCCCGCTCCAGCCGCGCCAGCGGGCCCTTGTTCACCACGAAGCGCGCGCCGGAGAGCTTGGCGGCGGTTTCGAAATCCATCTGGCCGAGGCCTTCGCCCACCTCGAAATGTTGCTTCGGGGTGAAGCTGTAGGTGCGGGGCGTACCGAAGCTGCTCTTCGGCACATTGTCGTGCTCATCGGCGCCCTGCGGCACCTCGGCGAGGGGGGCGTTGGGGATGGCGGCGAGTTCGCCGTTCAGCTCCGCCTCGATGCTTTTGGCTTCCGCCTCCAGCGCCGGCACGTCTTCCTTCAGCTTCGCCACTTCGGCCATGAGGGCCGAAGCTGTGGCCTCGTCCTTCTTCGCCTTCGCCTGCCCGATCTCCTTGGAGGCGGCGTTGCGGCGGGCGAGCAGGGTTTCGAGCTTGGTCAGCGTCTCGCGGCGCCGGGTGTCGAGGTCGAGGAGCCTGGCGACCAGAGCTTCCGCTGCCGCCTTGGCGTCAGCGGAATTGTTGCCGCGGCGCGCCAGCGCGTCGATGAGGCCGGCCGGTTCCTCGCGGATCCATTTGATGTCGTGCATGGCAAGCTCCGCCGTGGCCTTAGGGGCCATTAAAGGCAGCACTTCGCGCCCTCTCCACCGTCATCCCCCGGCTTGTCCGGGGGATCCACGCATCCGCGTAGACCGACGCCCGGCGGCGCGGTGGATGCCCCGGACAAGCCGGGGCATGACGGCGGTTCAAAGGAGAACCCGCGCGCCCAAGAATTCCAATAATCCGGGAAGGCCCCGCCGTCAGTCCGCTGTTGCGGCGTCGGCTGCGTTGCGCGCCGCTTCCGCTATCAGCCGACGCTTCTCGACGACGCCCACCAGATAGACGGACACCTCGTAGAGAAGCAGCGTCGGCAGGGCAAGGGAGAGCTGGCTGATGACGTCCGGCGGGGTCAGCACCGCGGCGAGCACGAACACGCCGACGATGGCATAGCGCCGCGCCTTCACCAGCATCTCCCGCGTCACCACGCCGATCTGCCCGAGCAGGGTGAGGATGACCGGAAGCTGGAAGCAGATGCCGAAGGCCAGAATCAGCGTCGTGATCAGCGAAAGGTATTCGGAGACCCGCGGCAGCAGGGAAATCTCGGCCTTCCCGTCGCCGCCCACCTGCTGCATGCCGAGGAAGTAGGTCATGGCCAGCGGCATGGCGACGAAATAGACGAAGGCCGCGCCGATGAGGAAGCAGATGGGCGTGGCGACGAGATAGGGCCGGAAGGCCGCCTTCTCGTGCTTGTAGAGCCCCGGCGCCACGAACATGTAGACCTGCGTCGCCACCACCGGGAAGGAGATGAAGGCGGCGCCGAACATGCCGAGCTTGATCTGGGTGAACAAAAACTCCTGAGGCGCCGTGTAGATGAGCTTCACCCCGGTGCCGAAGCCGGAGGCGAATTCATAGGGCCACAACAGGATGTTGTAGATCTGCTTCGCCAGCATGAAGCAGGCGATGAAGGCCACGAGGAACGCCACCAGCGACTTGATGAGGCGCGAACGCAGCTCGATCAGGTGCTCGATGAGCGGGGCCTTGGAGGCGTCGATCTCGTCCTGATCGCTCATCACGCGCTCTTGGTCTCGCCCGCGGCGGGCAGGCTCTCGGGAGCCGGCTCAACGGCTACGGCAGACGGCGCAGCCGGCGCGGGGGGCACGGCGGCCTCCACCGAGCGGCGGATTTCGGCGCGGATGGCGGCCATGGGGTCGGGCAGTTCCACGGGTGGGGGCAGGTCCGGCAATGCCGCCGGGGTCGCGGGGGCCGGCGGGGTCGGATTCGCGCCCTCCACCGTGGAGCGAATCTCCTCGCGGATGGAGCGCAGCGGATCGAACATGTCGGACGTGGCGAGGGTGGAGCGGGCGGTCTCGGTGACGTCGCTGATTTCCTTGCGCATGTCGGCAAGGTCCGCCTCGCGCAGCGCCTCCTGGAACTGCCCCTGGAACTCGCCCGCCATGCGGCGCAGCTTCGTGACGGTGCGTCCCACGGTGCGCAGCACCGTAGGCAGCTCCTTGGGACCGATGACAATCAGCGCGACAATGCCGATCAGCATCAGCTCGGACCAGCCGATATCGAACATGAGCCCGTCTGTCCGGCGGTGGTGCCGCCGCCCTCTTCAAGAGTTAGAGGCAGAGGTCCGTCAGACGGGCTTCTTCTCGGCTTCGGGCGCGCTCGACGTCTGGTGCGGCAGCGGGCGCGGCGCCTCGGGAGCGGCCGGGGGAGCCTTCACCGGCTCGTCGTCGTCGGCCATGCCCTTCTTGAAGGACTTGATGCCCTTCGCCACGTCGCCCATCAGATCGGAGATCTTGCCGCGACCGAACAGGAGGAGCACCACGGCCAGCACCACGATCCAGTGCCAGATGCTCATCGAACCCATCTAACCATCCTCCAAGGATATTCTTTGTGCCCCAGCGGCAGGCCGCAGAGCTATTCGGACGGCGACACTAGGCTCCGCCCGCGGCGAAAACAAGGACTTCACCGGGATCGACCAGAAGCCCCGTCTCGTCGCCCTTCTTCACGTTTCCCGCGTCCCGGAGGCGCAGCACCAGGGGGCGCTCCAGCCCGTCCGCGATCACTTCCACGAGATCAAGCTCGCCCAGAAAGCGCCGCTCAAGCACCCGCCCCGGCACGCCGCGCCCGGCCGGCGCGAGCGCAATGCCCTGCGGCCGGATGGCAACGATGGCCGGTCCCTCGGGCAGCTCCGGCGCCGCGAACCGGCCAATGGGCGTGTCCGCCATGCCGCCGGCGATTCTGGCCTCGATCTCGTTCAGCTCGCAGAAGAATCGCGCCACGCCGAGGTCCGCCGGGTGACGGTAGAGTTCGGCGGGCGCGCCGAGTTGCACCAGTTCGCCCTTGCGCAGCAAGGCGATGCGGTCGGCGAGGCGCATCGCCTCCTCGGGATCATGGGTGACGATGATGACCGTCGCCTTGGCCTCGCGCAGCACCGCGAGCGTCTCCGCCCGCACCTGGTCGCGCAGGCGGCGATCGAGGCCGGAGAAGGGCTCGTCGAGGAGGAGGATGCCCGGACGCGGCGCCATGGCGCGGGCCAGCGCCACGCGCTGCTGCTGCCCACCGGAAAGTTCGTGGGGATAGACCTCGGCGAGATCGGCGAGGTCCACCCGCGCCAGCGCGAGGCGCGCCTCCCGCGCCGCCTCGGCCCGCTTCAGGCCGTTGAGGCCGAACATCACGTTCTCAAGGTTGGTGAGGTGCGGGAACAGGGCATAGTCCTGGAACACCAGCCCCACCCCGCGCCGCTCCGGCGGCACGAAGGCCCCCTGCCCCGCCACCACCTCGCCGTCGATGAGGATTCGGCCGGCATCCGGCTGCTCGATGCCCGCCGCGAGGCGCAGCAGGGAGGTCTTGCCGCAACCCGACTGGCCGAGCAGGCACAAAACCTCCCCGGGTTCCACCGCGAGGCTCACGCCGCGCACGGCGGCGACGTCGCCATAAGCGAGCTCAACGGCCTCGAAGGAGAGGCCCTTGGCGAAGGCGGCAGGGGTGCGGCTGCGGGTCATGCCCAGGGTCTCGATCTCGTCAGCCAGAACCGCCTCCTCACGCGTCGCCATCATCTTCGGGCGCGCTCGCGCCCGGCTCCTCGTCCTCCGGCGGGGGCGAGAGGTGGAAATCCAGCATGTCCGGCTCCAGCGCCTCCTCGTCCTCCCGCAGGCCCGGATCGTCGGACGGCAGCGGAATGGCGAATCCGGCGGGGATGCGCCCGTCGATGAGGCCGGCGCCCTTCAGCTCGTCGAGGCCGGGCAGATCCTGCACCGCATCGAGGCCGAACTGCACGAGAAAGGCGGGCGTGGTGCCATAGGTCACGGGCCGCCCCGGTGCCTTGCGGCGGCCGCGCAGGCGCACCCATCCGGTCTCCAGCAGCACGTCGAGCGTGCCCTTGGAGGTGGAGACGCCGCGAATCTCCTCGATTTCGGCGCGCGTGACCGGCTGGTGGTAGGCGACGATGGCCAGCACTTCGATGGCCGCACGCGAGAGCTTGCGCGCCTCCGGCACCGGCCCGGCAACCACGCGGGCGAGGTCCGGCGCCGTGCGCAGCATCCAGCCGCCTGCCGCCCGCACGATGTTGACGCCGCGCCGGGCGTAATCGGCAGTCAGGGCCTCCATCAGCGCGGCGATGTCGGCGTCGGCGGAGAGGTACGGCTTCATGGCCTTGGCGTCCACCGGCAGCGGCGAGGTGAACAGCAGCGCCTCGATGGCCCTCAGATCGCGCGCGAAGGCATAGGCGCGCTCATCCTCCGGACGCACGTCGAACAGGTCGATGCGCGGGACGGGACGGGTCATCTCTCCTCTCCGGGGGCCGCATCGGGCGCGTCGAACGGCAGCAGCGGCTCCGGCTCCACCGCGGGTCGCGGACGCAGCCACAGGGCGGCGAAGGGGGCATCCTGGCGGATATCCAGCATCCCCTCCCGCACCATCTCCAGGCTGGCCGAGAAGCTCGACGCGAGCGCAGTCGCCCGCTGCTCGGGCGTCGTCATGTAATCTAGCAGGAATTGGTCCAGCCGCATCCATTCGCCCACCACCTCCGCCCCAAGCAGACGCTCCAGCCGGGCGCGGGCCTCGGCGAGCGACCAGACGGTGCGGGTCTTGAGCGTGACGTGGGACAGCGCCTTGGTCTGGCGCTGGCGGGCATAGGCGGAGAGCAGGTCGTAGATGGTGGCCGTGTAGACCGTGTAGAGCGGCTCTTTCGAGGGCGGCGGCAGGGCGCGGGCGAAGGCGTCGCGGCCCATCTGCGGGCGCGCCATCAATTGCGCGGCGGCGCGGCGGATGCGCTCCAGATGCCTCAGGCGCCGGGCGAAGGCGGCGGCCATCTCCTCCGCGCTCGGCCCCTCCTCCTGCGGTGGAGCCGGCAGAAGCAGGCGGGATTTCAGGTAGGCGAGCCACGCTGCCATCACCAGATAGTCGGCAGCCAGCTCCAGCCGGCCGCGCCGGGCCTCCTCGATGAAGGCGAGGTACTGGTCGGCAAGGGCGAGGATGGAAATTCTGGAGAGATCGACCTTCTGCGTCCGCGCCAGCGCGAGGAGCAGGTCGAGCGGCCCCTCGAAGCCGTCCACGTCCACCACGAACGTCTCGTCGGACGTGGCCGGAGCGCGATCGGTGCCGATCTCGAAGGCGTCCGGACCGGACTCGCCTGAGGTCGACCCCGTCACAGGTCAGCCCACCATCTTGAGCTGGGCCGCCACGACGGCACGCAATTCCTTCGCATCCACCGGATCAGGCGTCACCCGGAGGGCCAGCGCCTTGGCGGCACGGGCATAGGCCTCGCCGGTCAGCACGGGCGCGGAGGCGGCCACCTTCTCCATCTCCTCCATCTTGCCGTTGCAGTGGAGGAGCATGTCGCAGCCCGCCGCCAGCGCATCACGGCCACGGGTTTCCATGGTGCCGGCGAGCGCGCCCATGGAGAGATCGTCGCTCATCAGCATCCCGTCGAAGCCGATGGAGCCGCGCACCACCTCGGACAGCACCACCGGCGAGGTGGTGGCGGGACGGTCCGGGTCGATGTCGGCATAGACCACATGGGCGGTCATGCCGAGGGGCAGGTCCGACAAGTCACGGAAGGCGGCGAAGTCCATGCCTTCCAGTTCGCCGCGCGTGGCGGTGACGACGGGCAGCTTCTCGTGGCTGTCCACCGGCGCGCGGCCGTGGCCGGGGATGTGCTTCAGGACGGGCAGCACCCCGCCTTCCATCAGCCCCACCGCCGCCGCCCGCGCCAGCGCCGCCACGGCGATGGGCTCGGTGCCATAGGCGCGATTGCCGATGATGCCGTGGCCATCGGGATGGCGCAGGTCCGCGCAGGGCAGGCAGTCTACGTCGATGCCGAGGGCGTAGAGGTCCGCCGCGATGGCCCGCGAACTGAGCCGCACCGCTTCCAGCGCCGCTGTCGGATCGGAGAGGTACAGGTTGCCAAACGCCTCGGCGGGGGGATCGTCGGTCCAGTGCGGCGGGCGCAGGCGCTGCACGCGGCCGCCTTCCTGGTCGATGAGGACCGGCGCCACCCAGCCCACCGCCTCGCGCAGGTCGGCGACCAGCGCGCGCACCTGGTCGGGGTCCGCCACGTTGCGGGCGAACAGGATGAAGCCCCAAGGCTCCGCATCCCGGAAGAAGCTGCGCTCGGTGGCCGAAAGGTTCGGGCCGGCACAGCCGGCGATGAAGGCGCGCGAGGTCATGTATCCGGCCTATAAGCGGGCATCGGCGCCGTCAAGCGGGCGTCACTGAAGACCCAGACCATCCTGTCCAGCAGCCACAGCTTCGCAAGCATGGCCACCGCGAGGCCGGCGACCGCAAGCGGCAGGTCTAGGAGCACCAGCCCGACGAGCAGGAGGATTGCTCCCGCCGCTCCGAGGAACGTCAACGCCCTGACGACGGGCAGATGATGCGCGAGGGCCGGCTCCCCGCCCCGCACCAGCCAGATTTGTTCCCCCAGGACACCTCGGGACATCCAGTTGTCCGTAGAGGCCGGGGGCGCGAAGATGCGGGGGTTGACCCACGTCCAGATCACGATGGCGCCAACGGGCACCAGCGCCCACCAGCCGATCCACACCCGGCTCCAGGCGGCAGCCGCAAGCAGCGGCAGGATCGCCACCCTCGACCAACCGCTCCAGGGATTCGCGTGGCGGTCCCAAGTGGCAGGGGTCATGCCCATGGCCCGTTCGGCCATTCGAAAGCCAGTCCAGCCCGGCATGGTCGGCAGTCCGTGTTACCCGGAGGCGGACCCTATCATCCCGGACGGGGCTCGGGCGAACCCGAGCGCGCATCTTTTTGCCCCGGCCTGTCGGGGGTGGTCATACTGGCTCGTCCTCGTGACGAACCAAGGGAGCCTTGCCCATGATGTACGCCATCCTCTGCTACCATGAAGAAGACGTCGTCTGCTCCTGGAGCAAGGAAGAGGACGACTCCGTGATGGCGAAGATCGCGGTGGTGCAGGAACGGCTTACCAAAGCCGGCAAGATGGGCGCATCCCTGCGCCTCCTGCCCACGACAGCCGCCACGACCGTGCGCAAGACGCAGGAGCCGCCTCTCGTCATCGACGGGCCATTCGCCGAGACCAAAGAGCAGCTGTTGGGCTTCTATCTTGTCGATGCCGAGGATCTCGACGACGTGCTCGCCATCGTGAAGGACCTCGCCGAAGCCAATCCCGGCGGTACCTATGAGATTCGCCCAACGCGCGCCTACTTTCCCGACCGGCGTGAGGCCGGAACCGGTGAGAAGACCGGCACATGACCACGCCCGCCCTCACCGACCCGGACTGGATCAACGGCACCCTCACCGCCGCCCGGCCGCAGGCGGTGGCGGCGCTGCTGCGCTATTTCCGTGATCTCGACACCGCCGAGGAGGCGTTTCAGGAAGCCTGCCTGCGCGCGCTGCGCACGTGGCCGGTGAACGGCCCGCCGCGCGATCCCGCGGCCTGGCTCATCCTCGTCGGCCGCAATGCCGCCCTGGACGGGGTGCGCAAGCGGGCGAAGCACGACCCGCTGCCTCCGGACGACCAGCTCTCCGACCTCGACGACGCCGAGGCGCCGCTGGCCGAGCGGCTGGACAATTCCCACTATCGCGACGACGTGCTGCGCCTGCTCTTCATCTGCTGCCATCCGGAATTGCCGGCGACGCAGCAGATCGCGCTTGCCCTGCGCATCGTCTCCGGCCTCACGGTGAAGGAGATCGCCCGCGCCTTCCTCGTCAGCGAAGCGGCCATGGAGCAGCGCATCACGCGCGCCAAGGGCCGCATCGCCCGCGCCGACGTGCCGTTCGAGGCCCCCGGCCCGGTGGAGCGCGCCGAGCGGCTGGGGACGGTGGCGGCCATGGTCTATCTCGTCTTCAACGAAGGCTATTCGGCCGGCGGCGAGCCCAGCCGGGCGGGCCTGTGCGACGACGCCATCCGCCTCGGCCGGCTGCTGCTGCGCCTCTTCCCCACCGAGCCGGAGATCATGGGGCTGGTGGCACTCATGCTGCTCCAGCACGCCCGCGCCGCCGCCCGCTTCGATGCGGATGGCCGGGCCATCCTGCTCGACCGGCAGGACCGCACGAGATGGGACCGCGAACGCATCGCCGAAGGGCTGGCGCTCATCGACAAGGCCATGCGCCACCGCCGCCCAGGCGCCTACCAGATCCAGGCGGCGGTCGCGGGCCTTCATGCCCGCGCGGCGACCCCGGAGGAGACCGACTGGGCGCAGATCGACGCGCTCTATGCGGCGCTGGAATTTCTCCAGCCCTCCCCGGTGGTGACGCTCAACCGGGCGGTGGCGGTGAGCAAGGTGAAGGGCGCGGAGGCGGCGCTCGCCATGATCGAGCCCTTGGCGCCGCAGCTCTCCGGCTATTTCCATTTCTTCGGCGCCCGCGGCGCCTTCCTGCTGGAGCTGGGCCGCCATCAGGAGGCGCGCAGCGCCTTCGATAGGGCCATCGCGCTGGCCAACACCCCGGCGGAGGCGGAGCACATCCGCGCGCAGATCGATCTCATCCAGTCACAGGCCTGAGGAAAAATACGGGCAGGCTGTCGGGATCGGCACTGCCCGCCCGTCATCACAACAGGCGCGCTCCGGCGCCGGAGGAGGAACGCATGTCCGACACTGCCGAGACCACCATGCCGTCCATCGATCCCGCCGCCATGCCCCCGGTGAAGGGCGGCGTCACGGCCTATGTCACTGTGGAAGGCGCCATGAAGGCCGCCGATTTCTACCAGAAGGCCCTCGGCGCGGAGCTCGCCTTCGCCATCCCGCCGGACGCGAGCGGGCGCACCATGCACGTCCATCTCTACATCAACGGCTCGTCGGTGATGCTGGCCGACCCCTACCCGGAATATTGCTCCGGCCCCGTGGAGAAGCTCGGCGGCTTCAACCTCTCGCTGCATGTGGGCGACACGGATGCCGCCTTCGCCCGCGCGGTGGAAGCCGGCGCGACGCCGGTGATGCCGCCGGAGGACATGTTCTGGGGCGCCCGCTACGCGCAGGTGCGCGACCCGTTCGGCGTGCTCTGGGCCTTCAACCAGCCGCGCTGAAGCCGGATCGAGGCGCGCGCGAAGTCAGCCGACCGCGCGCACGCGCTCCTCGTCCATTCCCTCCTCGTCGGGGTGGCGGGCGGGCAATGCCTCCAGCGCCTCCTCGGCCTGCGCCCGGGCGAGGGCCGCGGCGGCGTCCTCCGCCTCCCGCTGGCGGTTCCAGAGGGCGGCATAGAGCCCGCCCTTGGCCAGCAGCTCCGCATGGCAGCCGCGCTCGGCCACCTTGCCGTCGGCGAGGACGAGGATTTCGTCCGCGCTCACCACCGTGGACAGGCGATGGGCGATAACCAGCGTGGTGCGCCCCTCGGACACGCGGTCGAGCGCGTCCTGGATTTCCTTCTCCGTGTGGCTGTCCAGCGCCGAGGTCGCCTCGTCCAGCACCAGGATGGGCGGCGCCTTCAGCAATGTACGGGCGATGGCCACGCGCTGTTTCTCGCCGCCGGAAAGCTTCAACCCGCGCTCGCCCACCTCGGTCTTGAAACCCTTGGGCGTGGCGCGGATGAAGCCGTCGATGCGGGCGAGGCGGGCCGCCTCCTCCACCTCGGCCTCCGACGCCGCCGGGCGGCCGTAGCGGATGTTGTAAGCGATGGTGTCATTGAACAGCACCGTATCCTGCGGAACCATGCCGATGGCCGCGCGCAGGCTCTCCTGCGAGACCTCCCGCAGATCCTGCCCGTCGATGGTGATGCGCCCACCGGAGACGTCATAGAAGCGGAACAGCAGGCGCGAGAGCGTGGACTTGCCCGCCCCCGAAGGCCCGACGATGGCCACCGTGCGCCCCGCCGGCACCTCGAAGGAGATGCCCTTCAGGATTTCCCGCCCCTCGTCATAGGAGAAGCGCACGTCCTCGAACCGCACTGTGCCGCCGGAGACCACGAGGTCCGGCGCGCCGGGCCGGTCGGTGACTTCCGGGGCCACCTGCAGCACGGCGAACATGGCCTCGATGTCAACAATGGCCTGCTTGATCTCGCGATAGATGAAGCCGAGGAAATTCAACGGGATGTAGAACTGGATCATCATGGCGTTGACCATGACGAACGAGCCCACCGTCTGCCGCCCGGCGCGGATGTCCAGCACGCACATCACCATCACCGCCGCGAGGCCGATGGAGAAGATGAGCGCCTGTCCGGCGTTCAGCCACGCCAGCGAGGTATAGGTGTTCACCGTCGCCTTCTCGTAGCGCGCCATGGAGCGGTCGTAGCGGGCCGTCTCCCAACGCTCGGCGCCGAAATACTTCACCGTCTCGTAGTTGAGCAGGCTGTCGATGGCCTTGGTGTTGGCATCGGTGTCGCTCTCGTTCATCTCCTTGCGGATGGCGAGGCGCCACTCGCTGGCGACATAGGTGAACAGGGAATAGAGCACCACCGTCGCCGAGACGACCGCCACATACCGCCAGTCGAAGGCGAACAGCAGCACGCCGAGCACCATCACCAGCTCGACGATGGTCGGCGCCAGTTGCAGCGCCAGCATGCGCACGATGGTCTCGATGCCTGAGCGCGCCCGCTCCAGAACGCGGGTCAGCCCGCCCGTCTTGCGCTCCAGATGGAAGCGCAGGGACAAGGCGTGCATGTGCTCGAAGGTCTCCATGGCGAGCCGGCGCACGGCATTGAGCGCCACCTTGGCGAACAGGCCGTCGCGCAACTGGGTGACGCCAGCCATGAGGATGCGCCCGAGCCCGTAGGCCAGCGTCAGCGCCACCGGGGCGCCGATGACGAGAGCCCAGAAGCCGACATCCGGCGTCGCGGTCTTGCCGGCGGCCACCTCGGCGGTCAGGGCGTCGGTCGCCCATTTGAACAGGAAGGGCACCGCCATGGTGGCGCCCTTGGAGGCGAAGAGCAGGACGAAGGTGACGACCACGCGCGCGCGCAGGTCCGCCCGGTCGGCCGGCCACAGATATGGCCACAGGCCGCGCAGGGTGGAGAACATGGCGTCGGAGGAAACGGCGGCCCGCCGGGCTGCGGGCTTCTTGGATTGGGACATGATGGCCTAACTTTGGTCCGGTGCGCCGGGTGCACAGCAACCCGACGGACGGCGGAGCGCCTTGAACAGCGCATCGATCTCTTCAGCCAGCGCATCAAGCGCCGCCGTGTCGAGGCAGTAGCTGGACCGCTGCCCCTCGGTGCGGCCGCGGATCAGCCCGGCATCGAGGAGAACCTTCAGATGTTGCGAGACGGTGGACTGCGCAAGGGGCAGCGCCTTCACGATCTCGCCGCACACGCACCGCTCCTGCCCCGCCAGCGTCTCCAGCATGGCGAGCCGTGCCGGGTGGGCGAGCGCGCGGAGCCTTGCCGCAAGATCGGCCCGCGCCGTGCCTGTCTCGTCAGCAGCGATGGGGTCCGGGGCAGGAAAGGTGGGCGCGTTCATCGTTTATCGACGATAGACGATGAATGACCATCGAACAAGCTCTTTGCCCCCGCCCGCGTCACGCCGCCGTCGCGGGTGCGCACTATTCGCGCTCTATTCGCCCTCGGGCGGCCTGCCCTACCGGCCGCCAAGTTTGGTAAAGTGCGCGCATGGCCAGAATCGACAGCGTCTGTGTGTATTGCGGCTCCGCCACCGGCGGCGATCCGGTGTTTGCCGAAGAGGCCCGGCGTTTCGGGCGCATCCTTGCCGCCGAGGGCGTGCGCCTCGTCTATGGCGGCGGCGGCATCGGGCTGATGGGCGAAGTGGCGAGCGCGGTGGCGCTGGCCGGCGGTACCGTCACCGGCATCATTCCCCGCTTCCTCATGACCCGCGAGCGCGCCTTCGCCCACGAGGCGGAGATGATCGTCGTGGAGGACATGCACGAGCGCAAGCGGCTGATGTTCGAGCGTGCGGATGCCTTCGTGGCCCTGCCCGGTGGTGTCGGCACGCTGGAGGAACTGGTGGAGCAGCTCACCTGGGCCCAGCTCGGCCGGCACAAGAAGCCGATCCTCATTCTCAACACGGCGGGCTTCTGGGATCCGTTCGTGACGCTGGTGGATCACATGCGCGGCGCCGGCTTCATCCGCTCGGACACGCCGGTGGAGATGCTCACCGCTGACCGCGCCGAGGACATCCTCCCCCGCCTGCGCGCCGCTGCCGAGAAGGTGCCCGAGCGCGCGCTTCACGCGACAGACGGCACCATCGCCGGCCGCATGTAAGCTCCCGTCGGTCCCGCTGCGCGGTCAGCCGTTGGGCTGGTCCAGCGCGGCGATGGCGACCATGACCACGGAGCCGATCAGCATGATTGCGACGACGGTCTGCATCTCCTGAGCCCTTGCTGCACTGCGGCAGAACGAGCGTAACCCCAGAAGAATAATTGTTGCATTGCACAACGCGCAGGCCACGGATGTGCCACACGCAAGGCAGCGGTAGCATGGGCGGCGAACCCGGCCGCCGCGGCGGCTCGGCCTCGTTCACAGCTTCCGACCGCCGCGCGCGCCCGCGCCGCGCCGTCCTTGAAGAGGTCAGGCAAGAGGCTGTCGCCCAGGGGTATCGGGGCGCCGCTGTTAGGCTTGAGCAACAAGCCGGAATTGTGTGGCTCAACACCGTCGATGTTCAGCTTGAAAATCGGCGCCTGGACCAGTGTTGGCGCGAAACGGATCGCTGAGCGTCTTGATCCGCAGCAAGGGATCGACGACGGTATTGTTGTAAAAGTGGACCGACCATCGGGAACGAGGGGTCTATAAACCTGCCAAGAGTATTCAGGTCTGCTACGAATGCCCCTGTGGAAGTCGCGGGCTCCCTAACGGCCAGCCGAAAGGACCGATCATGAAGCGAATTCACGGCGTGTTGCCTGGCGTCTTCGCCGCTGCAGCGCTGGCCGCTGCGATCGCCTGTCCCCCCACGGCACAGGCGCAATCCAAACCGATGGTCAATTTGACCGACCCCTGCCCGATCAAGGCTGAGAACTGGCGCGGCCGGGCCTTTTACGAAATTCTGTTCATGTTCCGCCAGCCCGACGGTGGCGGGATCGGCAACTATTTTAACTCGCTCGGCAACGCGCTTCCCGAGCCCAACGACGCGATGGACGTGCGCTTCCGCGCTCTGGATGCTGAGACCCTCAGGAAGGATTACGGGGGCGACGGGGTCTTCTTCAATGGCCCGCGGCGTCTGGTGGCGAACACCGTAACCGGGATGTCCTGGGAAGGTTGCAAGCAGAGAGTGATCGCCGGGATCCCCTTGAACCTGGACGGCGTGTTCGAAGTCCCGAGCTTGGAAAAGTTCGTTTCCGGATCCATGCCGCCCTACAGGCCGATGGTCTCGAAACGGACCAGCTCCATGATCTTCAATGCGGGCGAAACGGTGTACGAGCTGATCACGCCCGAGGGCGCCGTCTACACCATGTTCAGTCTGTCCCTGAAGATCGACCCCAAGAACACCATCGAAAACCTGCCCACCCTGGGCGAGCGACTGACCTTGCCGACCGGATGGCAGTTCAGATCACGCAAGCTGGACAACGAGATGGTTCTAACGGCCACCGCCGATTCCAACCCACCCAATACCGTCGTTCTCGACCAGCTTGAGGGCAACTACCAGTACAACGCCGGCGCCAGCGCCAAAAATTAGCCTGTTCGCCACCCGGCGATGGCGGCCGGCCAGGATCCGCCAGCGGTATTCCGCCGTTCATCACGCTCCGGCTGCGATCTGCTCGCGGGCGCAGCCGCAGGCCTGTCGCGCGGTCGCAAGCGCGCGAACCGGAAGGATGGAAGAGAATCGGGACGTGGCGACCCCGGCAGGGCTCGAACCTGCGACCTAGTGCTTAGAAGGCACTTGCTCTATCCAGCTGAGCTACGGGGCCCCGATCCGCCTTTTACGGCGGGCGGCCGCACAGCGGAAGCGCCTTTCCCGGTAGGGATCGAGACGCTGCCGGCTCAGTGGGTCCACTGGCCGGTGCGATTGAAGGCGAAATTGTCGGAATAGGCCATGCGGCGGCGCCCGGCCTCATGCGGCTCGTACACGCGGTACGGGATGCCCCGCTTCTCGCAATAGGCCACCGCTTCTTCCTTCGTCTCGAAGGACAGGTGGATCTGGCTGCGCATGTCGGCCGAAGAGGTGTAGCCCATCAGGGGCTCCACGCGGCGCGCATGCTCCGGCTCGTAATCGAGCACCCAGTGCTTGGTCTTCGCCACGCCGGACTGCATGGCGTTGCGCGACGGCTTGTAGATGCGAGCGACCATGGTTCGAACCCGTCAGAATGCCGGACAGCCCCTGCCGGGCAGCCCGTTTCGTCTATAGTGAAGCCGAGCGGGCGAGGCAACCGAACACGGCGCCGCGCCCGGTTCCGAGATGCCTCAGCGCAGGACCAGACAGTCGGCGGCCGCCTGAGCCGATTGGGCGGCGGTGAGGTGGCTCACCTTGCCGGAGAGTACCAGCGAGCGGGTCTGCTCGGTGACGACCGCACGGCCGTCGGCGCCCTTCACCAGCAGGGGCGCGCTGGCCACGTAGATCGCGCGGGCATCGTTGGAAAGCTTGGCCGCGCAGCGTTCGGCGGCGGCCTTGTCGGCAAGAGCGGGAGCCGTCGAGAGGAGCCCTGCGGCCACTGCCATAACCGCCAAGTTCCGCGCTGTCTTCCGCGCTGTCTTCCGCATCCTGCTCACCCTTCACCGCATCCCGCCGACGCCCCGCGTCGGGCGCACCCTTTTTGAGGAGATCGCAGGCGAATGCAAGCCGGGCCGATCAAGTGGCGAACCACCATGTGGCGAGGCCGAGGAAGGCGAAGAATCCCACCGTGTCCGTCACCATGGTGACGAACACCCCCGAGGCCACCGCGGGATCCAGCTTGAGCTTCGCGATGACGATGGGAATGAGGATGCCGAACAGGCCGGCGGCGACCATGTTCAGGATCAGCGCCGAGGAGATCACCACGCCGAGATGGACGTTGGCGAACCAGAAGCCGGCGATGAGGCCGAGCAGGCACGCGAGCGTCGTGCCGTTCACCAGCCCCACCAGCACCTCGCGTAACACGATGCGGCGGGCGTTGTGGCTGGACAATTCCTTGGTGGCGAGGGCGCGCACCGCCACCGTCATGGTCTGGGTACCGGCATTGCCGCCCATGGAGGCGACGATGGGCATGAGGATGGCGAGCGCCACCATCTTCTCAATGGTGCCCTCGAACAGGCTGATGATGGAGGCCGAGACGAAGGCGGTGCCCAGATTCACCACCAGCCAGGGCAGCCGGCTGCGCGCGGTGAAGGCCACCGTGTCCGACAGTTCTTCGTCGCTGCGCACGCCGCCGAGGGCGCGCAGGTCCTCGTCCGCCTCCTCCTGGATCACGTCGACCACGTCGTCGATGGTCATGACGCCCACGAGCCGCCCGGCATCGTCCACGACAGGGGCGGAGACGAGGTTGTAGCGCTCGAACATGCGCGCTACGTCCTCCTGGTCCTCGGACGCTTTCACCACCTTGGCCTGCTCGGCCTTCACCGCGCTCATCAGCACCGGGCGGCGGGTGCGCAGCAGCCGGTCGAGGGGCACGGAGCCGACGAGCCGATAGGCGGGGTCCACGATGAACACCTCATAGAAGGTGTCCGGCAGGTCGGCGGTCTCGCGCATGTAGTCGATGGTGCGGCCGACGGTCCAGAACGGCGGGACGGCGATGAACTCCGTCTGCATCCGCCGGCCGGCGCTTTCTTCCGGATAGTCGAGGGAGCGCTGCAGGGCGACCCGCTCCGGCGCCGGAAGGTGCTCCAGAACCGCCGCCATCTCATCCTCGTCGAGATCTTCGAGGATGTAGACCGCATCGTCCGAATCAAGGTCGCGCATTCCGCGGGCGACGGTGAGCGGCGAGAGGCTGCGCAGGATGGAGAGGCGGACGGTCTCGTCCAGCTCGGTCAGGGCGGTGAAATCGAAGGCCGGCCCCAGCATCTCGATGAGCCGGCGCCGCTCGTCGGCGTCCAGCTCCTCGATGAGGTCGCCCATATCGGCTTCGTGCAGATCGCTCGCGAGCGCCTTCAACGCGTCCACGTCGCGGGCGGAGATGGCCTCCTCGACCCGGCTGCGGAAGGCGTCCGAGAGATTGCCTTCCTCGTCGCGCACCGTGAGAGGCGCGAGCGCGGCACCGGCCGGGTCGGCAGCCTCGGCGGCGGCCGGATCAGCATCGTCGCGCATGGGCTCCTCCCGGTGGGTCAGGCGGGATGGGCGCCCGCCTCCGGCGGGGAAGCAGGGCACGGGGTCTGGGGATGGCTGGGGGCCGGCCGCTTCGCGCGACGACGAAGGGGCAGGTCCCTCCCGCTGCGTCTAGTGATCCCTGCGGCGTTTGTGAAGCCTTCCGCGGGACATCACCCCTTTTCGCTGGACCGGGCGGTCTCCATGTCACTATGAACACCCCGGCCTGCCGGAGATATCGTCAGATGAACACCCTGCCCTATTCCGAGCGCCCGCTCTTCCGCCCGGGACCGCGCACGCTCAACTGGATGATTCCGCTCGGCATGGGCGCCGTCGGCTGGGCGCTCTACATGCGCTACATGGTGGTGGAGCCGACCCTCGTCTCCCTCGCCTGCGAGGCGGGGCTGGAAAGCGCCGGCTGCTACGGCCGCGCGGCCGTGCTGGCGCTGTCGGCGTGGAACGTGTTCGGCGGCGTGGCGCTGGTGGTGGCGCTGATCCAGCTTCTGGCACCGGGCCTCGCCACCTTCTCGGTGGGCATGGTGTTCGCGAGCTTCGCCCTCGTCTTTCACAACGAGGTCGCCGGCGCGCTGGCGGCGATGATGCTCATCCTCTCCTTTGCACGGCCTGGACCCGCCACAGCGTGAAGGCCATGACGAGGCAGAGCGCGCCGAACCAGACCGCCTGCCAGTTGGCGAGGGTCTCGTTGAGCGGCACATAGAGGCCGGCGACCAGCAGGCCCCACATGGCGATCATCTCGGCAAGACCCGCGCCATCGCGATCCGCCCGCCGCACGAGCAGGGGCGCGGCCACCGCCGCCACCAGCGCGGTGAGCGGGAACACCGGGAAATCCTTGTAGCGCGGATCGAACACCAGCTCGAACGCCACCGATCCCACCGCGATCGTGGCCAGCGCCAGCACCGCCGCGGCCGCGACGGCGGCACCCGAGGTCGCCGTCCAGCGGCGGGAATCGAGCGCCACCGAAAAGGGGGCGAGCCCCTGCCCGCGCACGATCACGGCCGGCATCGTCACCATGGCCGCGACGGCGGCGGCGAGGATGAGTCCGTTGCGTAGCCAGCCGACAAATCCGAGGCTTTCCAGCGGCAGCGCCGAGAGCGCAGCGCCGAGCGTCGCCCCGCCGAACAGGGCGATGGCGGCGATGGCGTACCATTCCATAGGCCGCACCGGCTCCTCGCGGCGGCGGGCGGCGGCGAGGGCCGAGCCGAACACCGCGACGACGGACAGCAGACCGACGGCGATATGCATGCGCCAGCCCGGGAAATCCTCCACCGGCTGGCCCCAGGCGAACTTGGGCAGGCGCGTGTCGGCGTCGATCACCCCCCAATGGCCGCCCACCGTGCCCTCGCTGCGCCGCTTCCACGGCTGGTCGAAGGCCTCGATGACGTTGACCCGGTAACCCTGGCGCTTGGCCAGCGCCACCACGTCGTGCATCACCCGCGCCTGGTTGGCGGGCGAGGGCAGCGCATCCTCGCGCATGCGGCCGGAGCTGGGCCAGCCGGTTTCGCCGATGAGGATCTCCTTGCCGGGAAAGGCCTCGGCCATGCGCTGGCGGATCTCGTCCACATGCGGGCCGGCGTCCTCGGCGGAGACCGGCAGGTCCTCCCAGTAAGGCAGGATGTGGATGGTGACGAAATCCACGTTCTCGGTCAGGCCCTTGTTGCGCTCCCAGAACTCCCAAACATCGGCATAGGTGACGGGCATGGCGCCCACCTCCCGCTTCACGCGGGCGAGCACGTTGGCAAGTTCGGTCGCTGACATCTCACCGCGCAGCAGCACCTCGTTGCCGACGACGACCGCCTTAACCACATCCGGATTTTCTTTCGCGAGGCGGATGCCGGTCTCAAGCTCGATGCGGTTGCGGTCTGCATCCGGCCCCAGCCAGATGCCGAGCAGCATGGTGAGGCCGTGCTTGCGGGCCAGCGCCGGCGCCTTGTCGAGGCCCATCTCGATGGAATAGGTGCGCACGCAGGACGTGATCTGCGCGAGGCGGACGAAATCCTCCTCGATCTGGGCCTCGGGAATCACCAACCCCTTCTGGAACGGCGACTGGCCATCACGGAACGGGGCATAGGAAACGCAGGGCAGCTTCTCGCCCGCGGCCAGTGGCGACGGGGGCATGTCCACCGGACGTCCGAGATAGGTCCACAGGCCGGCGATGACGCCGCAGACCAGGAGCGCCAGCACCAGAGGCAGCCGCATGGAGGAAGGCATCTCGTCTCCAGAGGTGAAGGTGTTCCCCGCGCCACATAGAGCGTTGGGCGGGCGGTGTGAAGCCTCCGCCTCGACCATAGCGGACGGTAGGCGAAAGCCACGCTCTCCATACGACATGTGCTGAAGGACGCGCCGTCATGCTGACAAATTCTCTCCCTTCTCCTAGGGTGTCGGGCGCGGCGCCCGCCGACCATTTTCTCGAGATCATGATCCTCATGCACCCCTACCGCCTCCCGCTGCTCGCGGCCGCAATCGTTTTCGCGTGCCTCTCGCCGGCCTCGGCCCAGACCCAGCCGGCCGACCAGAAGCCGCCGGCGGAGTTGCCCCCCGAGCAGAAGGCCGCAGCCGATCAGCGCCGCTCGGTCGAGGAGTTCAACGAGGCGGCGAAGCTGCCCGGCGCGGCCGGCCTGCCCGAATGCGTCTTCACCGGGCGGCGGATCGCCGCACTGATCTATAATGACGACGTGGACACCGCGCGGCGGCATCTCGAATTCTACGAACGCTTCGGCTGCCCCACCGAGCACCTGAAGGTGGCGGTGCGCTGCCTCGTGCGGCAGGGCAAGATCGACACGAAGGCGAATGAAAAGGTCGCGGCCCGGGCGCAGCAGTGCTGGGTGAATCCGGACTTTGTGGCCGCCGCCCCGGCCCCTGCAGCCGGCGCCACCCAGGGCGCGGGCCCTGCCGCCCCGGCTGCTCCTGGCGCAGCGCAACAATAAGATCATTGGCCAGACACCGACCTGACGCAGCGGCGTCGAAGAGGCGCCATGATCGGGATTTATCTCTCTGCCTGAGAGTGTTAGTGTCTCGACGCATTGCAGCGTAAATTTACCATTAACGCTGCAATACCGATCTGGGGGCAGGTCGAAAAGGTGCCCCGGTCCGTTCGCGTAAACGTCCTCTGGAACCTGTGCCTTAAGCCAGCGTTGGGTTCCGAATTCCCCTGATGGGTGGGCATCGCCATGCGTCCCGGTCTTGCTGCTGCGGCAGCGGTCATTGCGGTTGTGACCTCGTTCCACGCCGCGATGTGGCTTTCCATGCGTCCTGAGGCGAGCGCTCCGAACATCACGGACCGCTTCCAGAGCCTGTCCTTCGCGCCCTTCGCGCGCAACATGAGCCCTGAGGGCGATGCGCCCACCACCGAGGCGCAGGTGCGCTCGGACATGGCGGTGGTCGCGCCTTACAGCCGCGGCGTGCGCACCTATTCCTCCACCAACGGCAAGGAATTGATCGCCCCCATCGCGGCCGAGCAGGGGCTGCGCGTGACCGCCGGCGCGTGGCTGAACAAAGAGATTGACGAGAAGACGGGCGAACGCATCCTCTTGCATGACAAGAAGACCGGTAAGGTCGTGCTGAACCCAAAGACCGGCGAGCCGGCCACGGTTAAGGAAGAAAACGACCGCGAGCTTGAGAACGTCGTCAAGGTCGCCCGCCAGAACCGCAACGTGAACGCTGTCATCGTCGGCAACGAGACGGTCCTGCGCGGCGACATGTCGAAATCTGAACTCGCCGCCGTCATCCGCAAGGTGAAGCGTCAGGTCAATGTGCCCGTGAGCACTGGCGAGATCTGGAATACCTGGCTGGAGCCGGGCGCGCCCGAGCTTGTGGCCTCCGTGGACTTCATCCTCGCCCACATCCTGCCCTACTGGGAGGAGGTGCCGGCCGACCAAGTGGTGGACTACGCCATTAACGCCTACAACCGTCTGCGTGCCGCCTATCCCGGCAAGCGCATCGTGATCGGCGAGTTCGGTTGGCCCTCGCACGGCTACAACCGCGGCGCCTCCGTGCCTGATCCCATGGAGCAGGCCAAGATCATCCGCAATTTCGTCGCCCGCGCCGATGCGCTGGGCATCGAGTACAACATCATCGAGGCGTTCGACCTGCCCAAGAAGCAGAACGAAGGCTCGGTGGGTCAGTACTGGGGTGTGTTCGACGCGGACCGCACCCTGAAATTCCCGCTCACGGGCCCGATCTTCGAGAAGACCTATAACCAGACCGCCATCCTGGCGCTGCTGCTGGGCGTGCTCTTCACCCTGCCGCTGCTGCGCATGCGTGACCTCACCGTGACGCAGGGCCTCGTGCTGGCTGCCTCGGCCAACGGCGTCGCCGCATGGCTGGCGCTTGTGGTGGACTACTGGCTCAACCATTACGTCAGCGGCGGTGACTACCTCACCCTCGCCCTCAGCGTCGTGATGCTGGTGCCGCTGGTGTTCGTGCTGCTCTATCGCATCGAGGAACTGGCGGCGGTGGCCTTCGGCAGCGGTCCCAAGCGCCTCGTCGAGGAGCAGAAGCACGCCGCGCCCTCGCGCTTCCCCAAGGTCTCCATCCACGTGCCCGCCTATCGCGAGCCGCCGGAGATGCTGATCCAGACCATCGATGCCCTCGCCCGGCTGGAGTATCCCAACTACGAGGCGATCATCATCGTCAACAACACGCCGGACCCGGCGATGGTGGAGCCGGTGCGCGCCCACTGCGCCACGCTCGGCGACCACATCAAGTTCATCAACGCCGAGAAGGTGGCGGGCTTCAAGGCCGGTGCCCTGCGCATCGTCCTCGATGCGACGGCCCCCGATGCCGAGATCATCGGCGTCATCGACGCCGACTATGTGGTGACGCCCGACTGGCTGAAGGACCTCGTGCCCGCCTTCGACGATCCGACCGTCGGTCTCGTCCAGGCGCCGCAGGATCACCGCGATGCCCATCGCAGCCCGCTGCACGAGGCGATGAACGCCGAATATGCCGGCTTCTTCGACATCGGCATGGTGCAACGCAACGAGGACGACGCCATCGTTGTCCACGGCACCATGTGCCTCATCCGCCGCGCAGCCATGGTGGAGGCCGGCAACTGGTCGTCCGACACCATCTGCGAGGACACCGACCTCGGCCTGTCCATCGCCGAGAACGGCTGGAAGACCCACTACACCCGCAAGCGCTACGGCTATGGCCTGCTGCCCGACTCGTTCGAGGCCTTCAAGAAGCAGCGTCACCGCTGGGCCTACGGCGGCTTCCAGATCATCAAGAAGCATTGGCGCCGGTTCCTGCCGGGCAATTCCCGCCTGACCACGGCGCAGAAGCGGCACTTCGTGCTCGGCTGGATTTCCTGGCTCGGCTCGGAATCGGTGGGCGCCTTCATGGCCGTCGCCTCGCTGCTGTTCGTGCCTTTCGTCGCCTACTTCTCCATCTCGGTGCCGGCCCACGTGCTGACGCTGCCCATCCTCATCACCTTCCTGGTGTATGTGCTGCACTTCATCAGCCTGTACCGCCTCAGGGTGGAGACCACGCCGATGCGCATGCTCGGCGCGGCGGTGGCGGCCAGCGCGGTGCAGTTCACGGTGGCCAAGGCGGTGTTCGACGGGTTCCGCTACAAGGATCTCGCCTTCGCCCGCACCGCCAAGGGCAACAACTGGCTCGCCGGCGCGGCCCGCTCCTTCCCGGCCCTGCCGGAAGCCATCATAGGTGGCCTGCTGATCGCAGCGGGGACCTACATGCTGGTGGCGAACAACCTGCCGGGCTCCACCATCGTGAAGACCTCCAACGACTGGCGCCATATCCGCGAGATCAACCTCTACGGCATCGCCCTCTTGGTGCAGAGCTTGCCGTTCGTGGCCGCGGCGATCATCGGCGCCTTCGAGCCTTCGCGCCTCAATGACTTCGCCACCTGGCGGGCCATCGGCGCCAAGCTCTCGGCGGTGCCCCGCCGCCTCGGCCTCAACGCGCGCCGCGCCGTCGTGGACTGACCGGGGCCGCAGACCTGAACCGAACGCCCGGCCCTCGTGCCGGGCGTTTTCGTTTGTCCTCCACTGCGCCGCCCGGAACGGTGGCGTCCTGAGCAGCGATGCCCGAGCAGCCGACCAGCCCCCCGCCCTCCCCGGCTCCCCCCGCCCTGATCCTCGCCGGGGGCCTGGGCCGGCGGATCAACGCGCCGGCGCTGGGGGGGGCGCAAAAGCCGCTGGTGACACTGGGAGGCCGGCCCCTCATCGCGCACGTCATCGAACGCCTGAGACCGCAGGCCGGCCCCCTTCTCATCAACGCCAACGCCCCCGCCGGGACCTATGAGAGATTCGGCCTCCCGGTGCTGCCGGATACCGTCGCAGGCTATCCAGGACCGCTCGCCGGGGTTCTGGCGGGCCTTGACCATCTGGCGCAGATCGCGCCCGCCTCAAGCCTCGTCACCGTCGCCGCCGACACGCCGTTCCTGCCGCACGATCTCGTCGCCCGGCTGATGGAGCGGCACCGGGAAACCGGCACCGTTGTGTGCGCGGCATCGGGTGGCCAGCGCCATCCCGTCATCGCCCTGTGGCCGGCAGCGGCTCGCGCCGCGCTGCGGCAAAGCCTTGAGGCGGGACGGCTGAAAGTCGGGCTTCTCCTCGATGCCCTCAATGCCGTAACGGTGTCGTGGGATGGCCTTCCGGATGACCCATTCTTCAACGTGAACACGCCGGAAGACCTTGCCATTGCAGAGAAACGCCTCGCTGCCCGCCAATGAAGCATGGTCATGCTTGCGGCAGGATTGGGGAGGGTTTAGGACTGCAGGACGGCGGCTTCGCATTCGCGAAGATGCCGGAGCGGAGACGGACTTGCCGCTCGGAGACCGGACCGCCACCTCCGGCCCTCCGCCGAAAACGGGGTCTGTCCGCCCAAAGGATGAGGGATCCATGGACGCCACCACCAACACCGGGGCAAAAGCGGCCAAGCTAAGCTTGGGGGAGAAGAGCTGGGACCTTCCGATCCACGAAGGCTCCATCGGACCCGACGTGGTCGACATCTCCAAGCTCTACGGCCAGACGGGGATGTTCACCTACGACCCCGGCTTTACCTCGACCGCTTCCTGCGAAAGCAAGATCACCTACATCGACGGCGACGAAGGCGTGCTGCTCTATCGCGGCTACCCCATCGAGCAGCTCGCCGAGAACGGTGACTTCCTCGAGACCTGTTACCTTCTGCTCTACGGCGAACTCCCCACTGCGGCGCAGAAGGCGGAATTCGACAAGTCCGTGACCAATCACACGATGGTCCACGAGCAGATGACCCGCTTCTTCCAGGGCTTCCGCCGCGACGCCCACCCGATGGCCATCATGGTGGCTTCGGTCGGCGCGCTCTCGGCCTTCTATCACGACTCCACCGACATTTCCGACCCCACCCAGCGCCTGATCGCATCGATCCGCATGATCGCGAAGATGCCGACGCTGGCGGCCATGGCCTACAAGTATTCCATCGGCCAGCCGTTCGTTTATCCGAAGAACGATATCGACTATACGTCGAACTTCCTGCGCATGTGCTTCGCTGTCCCGTGCGAGGAATACAAGGTCAACCCCATTCTCTCGAAGGCGATGGATAAGATCTTTATCCTCCACGCCGATCACGAGCAGAACGCATCCACCTCCACGGTGCGCCTCGCCGGCTCCTCCGGCGCCAACCCCTTCGCCTGCATCGCCGCCGGCATCGCCTGCCTGTGGGGCCCCGCCCACGGCGGCGCCAACGAGGCGGCCCTCAAGATGCTGGCCGAGATCGGCTCCGTGGACCGCATCCCCGAATACATCAAGCGCTCGAAGGACAAGAACGATCCTTTCCGCCTGATGGGCTTCGGCCACCGGGTCTACAAGAACTACGACCCGCGCGCCAAGATCATGCAGCAGACCTGCCACGAAGTGCTGACCGAGCTCGGCATCAAGGACGATCCGCTGCTCGACGTGGCCGTGGAGCTGGAGCGCATCGCGCTTCACGACGACTACTTCATCGAGAAGAAGCTCTACCCGAACATCGACTTCTATTCGGGCATCACCCTCAAGGCGATGGGCTTCCCCACCACCATGTTCACCGTGCTGTTCGCCCTCGCCCGCACCGTGGGCTGGATCGGCCAGTGGAAGGAGATGATCGAGGACCCGAGCCAGCGCATCGGCCGTCCCCGCCAGCTCTACACCGGCGCCGCCCAGCGCGACTACGTGGCCATGTCCAAGCGCAAGTGAGCGCTGGAGGTCGTCTGAAAAAGGAAAACGCGGCCTTTGGGCCGCGTTTTTCGTTTGGGGATCTGTGTCGCTGCGCCGGCGCTTCAGCCCGGTGACGGCAGGGCTCCGGGGCGTCCGTCCCGCGCGAGGCGCAGCACCACCTCGGCCGCGCGCGCGCTGGGGCTTGGGCCGGCGATGCCGAAGATGTCGTCGAAGCTGGCGAACGCCGCCTCCTGCCGCTGCCGCGCCGGGCTGTCCTCCAGAAGACTGCCGAGGGCACCGACGAGCGCCGGCACCGTGCAATATTCCTGCAGGAACTCCGGCACCACATTCTCCCCCGCCACCAGATTGGCCAGGATCACCGTCGTGCCCTTCAGCACCCGCCGGCCGATCTGCGCCTCCAGCCAGCCGATGCGGTAGGCCGCGACGTGGGGAATGCCGGCGAGCGCCAGTTCCAGCGTCACCGTACCGGAGGCGGCGAGCGCAGCGTGGGCGGAACGGAAGGCTTCCAGCTTCTCCGCCTCGCGCGTCACAATGCGCGGCTTCAGCGGCCAGCTGGCGATGGTCTCGCGCACCAGCCCCTCCAGCCGCGGCAGGGTGGGCAGCACCAGTTCCATCTCGTGGGCGCGACCGACCTCGGCCAGCGCCGCGCCGAAATCCGCGCCGATGCGCGCAATCTCCCGCCGCCGGCTGCCCGGCAGCACCAGCACCAGCGGCGGCTTCGCTCGCCGCCGCTCGGCTTCGGCGGGCGACGGCCGCAACTCGCCCAGCCGCTGCAGCAGGGGATGGCCTACATAGAAGGTCGGCGGCCCGCCCAGCTTGCGATGGACCTCCGGCTCGAACGGCAGCAGGGCCAGAAGGGCGTCCACATAGGGCCGCATGGCCGCCGCCCGCCCCGACCGCCAGATCCACACGGTGGGCGAGACATATTTGACGATGGGAATGTTCGGGTTGCGCACCCGCACCCGCGCCGCCACGCGGTGGGTGAAGTCCGGCGCATCCACCAGCACCAGCACGTCCGGCGGGTCGGCCAGCACCGCCTCCACCGTCTCCTTCAAGCGCCGGAGGATGGTGGGCAGCTTCCCGACCACGGCGGCGATGCCGATGGCGGTCAGGTCCTCCATGGGATAGAGGCTTTCGAGCCCGGACGCGCCCATGCGCCGGCCGCCGACCCCCCGGAAGGATACGCCCGGCGCGGCCTCGACCAGCGCTTCCATCAGCGCGCCGCCCAGTTGGTCGCCCGATTCCTCACCCGCGACGATGAAGATTTTCGGTGCGCGCCTCGCGTCCTGTACGGTCACGTGCCACGCCCTCCGATACCGGCGACGAACAGGCCCGCCGCGTCTGCGGCCTCCACCAGCGCCCGCGCATCCGGCACGATGGCCCCGCCCGCCTCGAAAGCGATGCCGGCCAGGCCCACCTCCGCCGCGCGCGCCACGGTCTGCGGGCCGAGGGAGGGCAGATCCACCCGGCGGTCCTGGCCCGGCTTCGGCGCTTTTACCAGAACGCCCTTGCCGGCGGCGAAACGCAGACGGCCGGAGCGGCGCATCTCGCCGTAGCGCGCCAGCATCTGGTCGGTCCCCTCGGCCGCCTCGACCGCTGCCACCAGCCCGTCCACCACGATCACCCCCTGCCCCACGTCGAATGGGCCGAGGGCACGGATGACATCCAGACCACGCGCGATATCCGCCTGCTGAGTCTCACTGGGTGTGCGCGCGCCCAGCACGCCCTGCGGCAGCAGCAGGCGCGGGGCCACCTCGTGCGCGCCGACCAGGGTGAAGCCCTGTTCCGAAACCAGGCCCAGAACGCCGGAGAGGAGATGATTGTCGCCGCCCCGGAACAGGCGGGCAATGCGCGGCAGCAGCCGCAGCATGGTGAAATCAAAACCGAGGTCGCGCAAACGCGGGCGGGTGAGCGCACCCACCATCACCACCTCGCGCACCCCGCGCGCCCGCGCCCACGCTGTGACGGAGCCGAGCGAGCCGAGCCGGAACCAGCGGTGCGGATAGCGCTCCAGCGCCGGATCGGCAAATCCCTGGATAAGGAGCAGCACGACCTCGCGGCCCTCTGCCCCGGCCGCTTCCGCAACCGCCGCAGGAAAGGCGCCGCTGCCGGCGACAATGCCGAGCGGGGTCCGCTTCTGCGCCGCACAGGGGCCGGACGCATACGGGCGGCGCGCCGCCCCGGCACGCCCCTGCCCGTCTTCCCCCGGCAGGCCCACGGCTCAATCCTCCTTGATGACGCCCCGCGCGGGATGGCAGATCGGGCGCTTGCGGTCGGCATCGATGAAGGCCACCACCGCCGCCGCGAACGCCGATTCCCCGACCATCTGCCGCACCTTATCGAGGCGCTGGTCGAACGTGCCCTCGCCAAAGAAGAGGTCGCGATAGACCGCGCGGGCCGCATGCAGGTCGGACCTGGTGAAGCCGCGCCGCTTCATGCCCACCACATTCAGGCCGACCAGCTTGCCGGCCTGCCCGAGCACGTTGGCGAAGGGGATCACGTCCTCGCGCACGCCGGTGAGGCCGGAAATCATGCACTGGGCGCCGATGCGGGTGAACTGGTGCACCGCGCACTGGCCGCCGAGGAAGGTGAAGTCACCGACGCTCACATGGCCGCCGAGCACGGCATTGTTGGCGAAGATGACGCCGTTGCCGACCGTGCAGTCGTGGCCCACATGGGAGCCCGTCATCATCATCACGCCATTGCCGATGCGCGTGATGCCGCCGCCGCCCACCGTGCCCGTGCTGGCGGTGGCGTGCTCGCGGAGCATGCAATCCGTGCCGATGACAAGCTTCGTCGGCTCGCCCTTGTAATGCACCGACTGGGGCGCGGACCCCAGAGAGGCGAAGGGAAAGACCTGCGTGCGCGCGCCGATGGTGGTGACACCCTGGATGACCACATGGGCGTGGAGCTTCACCCCTGCTTCGAGCACCACATCAGGACCGAGGATGGCATAAGGACCGATCTCGACATCATCCGCGAGCCCCGCCGGGTTTTCCACCCGGGCGGTGGGATCGATCTTCGCCACTAGTTGTTCTCCACGATCATTGCGCCGACCTTGGCCTCGGCCACCAACTCGCCGCGCACCTTGGCCTCGCCGCGGTACCACCACATGTTGCGGCGGCGGCTGATGCGGGTCATGTGGTATTCAAGCACATCACCCGGCACGACGGGCCGGCGGAACTTCGCCTCGTCGATGGTCATGAAATAGACCAGCGCGGGCTTCTCCTTGTTTTCCTTGCCCAGCACGCAGACGACGCCCGCGGTCTGCGCCATGCCCTCGATGATGAGCACGCCCGGCATCACAGGATTGCCCGGGAAATGGCCGAGGAAGTGCGGCTCGTTGGCGGTGACGTTCTTCACACCGATGCAGGAGAGATCGCCGTCGATCTGCTCCACGCGATCCACCATCAGGATGGGATAGCGGTGCGGCAGGCAGGCGAGCACCCTCTGGATGTCCGCGCTGCCAAGCACCTTGGGGGCCTCGGCCTGGGAGGCGCCGGCTTCGCCGGCTGCGCGCGTGGTGTCGTTCATTCCTGCGGTCCTTCCCCTTCCTCGTCGTCCTTGCCCCGGCGAGCGCCGGCTGCGGCGATGCGCCTGAGCGTCGCCACCTCGCGGAACCACTCACGCACAGGTTTAGCCGGCGAACCGCCCCAGCGCACGCCGGGGGGCACGTCGCCCTTCACGTTGCTGGAGGCAGCGATCTGCGCACCGGTGCCGATGGTGACATGGCCGACCACCCCCACCTGCCCGCCGAGCATCACGAAATCGCCGAGCGTGGTAGAGCCCGAGATGCCTGTCTGGGACACAACGATGCAATGGCGGCCGATCACCACGTTGTGGGCAATCTGCACCAGATTGTCGATCTTGGTGCCCTCGCCGATCACCGTGTCGGTGATGGCGCCGCGATCGATGGTGGTGTTGGCGCCGATCTCGGCATTGTCCTGAACCACCACCCGGCCGAGCTGGGGCACCTTCACATGGCCCGCAGGGCTCGGCTGATAGCCGAAGCCGTCGGAGCCGATGCGCGCACCGGCATGGATGATGACGCCGTTGCCCAGATAGGCGTGGATGACGCTTGCATCGGGTCCGATGGCGCAGTTGCGGCCGATGCGCACGTTCGGACCGACAACGGCGCCGGCGCAGATGACGGTGCCCGCGCCGATCTCGGCACCGGGGCCGATGACGGCGCCCGGATCGACCGTTACCCCATCCTCCAGCCGCGCCTTCGGATGGACCTGAGCGCCGGGCGCGACACCCTCATGGCCGAAGATCGGCAGCGGACGGAGCGCGGCCGGAAACATGCGCCGCGACACGGCAAGGAAGGCGGCGGCCGGACGCGGGGCAATCAACAGGGGCAGGCCGGCCGGAGCCTTGGGGGCAAAGCGATCGGAGGTGATGAGCGCGCCGGCGCGCACGCTGCCGAGCTTCTCCGCGAACAGGAAGGAATCGCAGAAGGCGAGTTCGTCGGGTCCGGCGGTTTCCAGCGTGCCGAGGCCGCTGATGCGCCGGGCACCAAGCTCAGCCTCCTCCGCGGAGCTCGAAGCGGCGAGCCGCGCTCCCGAGAGGGCTGCCACTTCCGCGAGGGTCAGCGGCTCCGGAAGCGGGAAGAAGAGGTCGTGACTCATGACGGATACGCCCAGACGCCGGAGGACGGAACAGGAGGTTTCACGTACGCGCCAAGGAGGCCTCCGGGCAAGCCCCAAGCACGTGCAAATCCCAGCTGGAGGTTGCCCTCAACCGGCTGCGGGGTCTGTCCTGAGTAAGACATTCCACCGGGCATGTGCCCCGCTGCCTGCGCCGCTCTGCTGCGCGGCGTTCTCCCACTCGGATGGTTCTTGGGGCAGCGCGCTCGGGGCAAGCAACGCGAACCAACGACGAAGGCGCCGTAACGCGGAAGATAGCGCGAGGGGAAAAACCTCGCAGGAGAGGCCGTGCTTGCAGGAAAGGGCTCGCGCGGTCGAAATGCGCCTCTCGCATAACGAGACCGCCTCCCCGACGCAATGCACCGGAGAGGCAGGGAGAAAATCTCATCCCGTTGGAGCTTCGGAAGCAGACGCCGCCGCAGCTCCTCCGTAGAGCCCGATCAGAAGCGGGTACCGCCCGAGAAGCGGAACGCCTGGGTCTGGTCGTAGGTTGCCTGCGAGAGCACCCAGGCATAGTCGAAGCGCAGAGGTCCGAACGGCGACTGCCAAATCAAGCTCACGCCGACCGACGAGCGGATGGTGTCGTCATTATAGACGCAGACGTTGCCCTTGGCATTCTGCGATCCAACGGGGCAGGTCACGTAGTTCGGGTTGCCGTAAAAGTTGTCGCCCTTGTAGTTCAGCACGTTAGGGAAGACGGTCGGGCCGGTGTAATCAAAGAGCGAACCGGCATCCGCAAAGATCGCACCCTTCATGCCAATATCCTTGGGCAGGAAGGCGAAGGGGAACTGGATTTCCGCAGACACACCCCAGTAGGTGGTGCCACCGAGCGCATTCAGCTGTTGGTCGGCGCAATTGTAGGCAAGGGGAGTGCCGGCATTCGTCTTCGCGCAGGGTGCAATATCGCGAGGACCAATGCCCGAGGGTGCAAAGCCGCGGACCAGATTCGGGCCCATGTAGAAGTTGTCTAGAACGTCCAGATCCTGATCGCCCCAAGACGAGACATAGCCAGCCTGTGCGCGCAGGATGAGCACGCTGTCGTACGGCAGCGGGGTGTAGTGGCGAATGTCACCCGTGGTGCGGATGAAGTTCACATCACCGCCCACGCCCGCCAGATCCTGCTTCAGCTCGGCATAGATGCCTTGTGTCGGGCTCTGGTTGTTGTCGAGCGAGTTGAAGGACAACGTGTAGCCCAACGCCGAGGTAATGGTCGCGCCCTGAGCTTCGGCATCACGAATGGCCCAGGAAATCGAGGTCGCGCAGTAGTTGTAGTAGGAAGTACCCGGATCACCATAGCCGCTGCAGAGGTTGATCGAGCGCTGATAGAGGTTGTAGCGCAGGGCCAGCGTGATCTCGTCGGTGATGGGGAGGCCGAAGCGTAGGCCGCCGCCGATCATGTTGGTGCCGTAAGGCGTGTAGCTCGTGGTCTCGGTGTTCTTCCAGTAGAGGTCGAAACCGGCCGCGAGGCGATAGCCGAGGAAGTAGGGCTCGGTGAAGGAGAATTCCGCACCCTGCGAGTACTGGCCCAGCGTACCGGAGACCTTCACGTACTGGCCGCGGCCGAGGAAGTTCTTCTCGCCCAGCGAGACCTCGCCGATGATGCCGTCCGCAGTCGAGTAACCGCCGGAGATAGAGAACTCGCCCGTGGGCTGGTCTTCCACGTCCACCGCGAGGATCACGCGATCAGGCGCGGAGCCGGGCTCGGTGGTGATCTTCACGTTCTTGAAGTAGCCGAGGTTGCGCAGCCGGCGCTCGGCCCGATCGACGAGCACGCGGTTGTAGGCGTCGCCCTCGCCGATATCGAACTCACGCCGGATGACGTAGTCGCGGGTGCGGGTGTTGCCGCGGATCTCGATGCGCTCGATGTAGACCCGCGGGCCCTCCTCAAGCACGAACGCGACGTTGATGAGCTTGGCCTGGAAGTCGCGATCGCCGCGCGGACGCACCTGGGCGAAGGCGTAGCCGGACTTGGACGCCTCAATGGTCAGGTTCTCGACCGACTTCTCGACGAGTTCGGCGTTGTAGATCTGGCCATCCTGCGCACGCACCACGCGCTTCAGGGAGTCCGCGGAGAGATCGCGGATGTTGGAGATCACGTCGACCTTACCGAAGCGGTACTGGTCGCCCTCCTCCAACGTGAACGTGAGGACATAGCCGCCGCCAGCGGGGTCGAGCTCGGCGGTCGCACCTATGATGCGGAAGTCGGCATAGCCGTTCTTCAGGTAGAAGCGGCGCAGCAACTCCTGGTCAGAGTTCACCCGGTCTGGATCATAGGCGTCTGTGGACTTCAGGAACGACAGCCAGTTGGTCTGGGTCGTAGAGATGACGTCCTTCAGCTTCCAGTCCGAGAAGGCCTTGTTGCCGACGAACTTGATGTCCTTGATGCCGGTCTTGTCGCCTTCCTTGATCTCGAAGACCAGATCGACGCGGCCGTTGCCGCGGTCGATGGTGACCGGGTTGACGCGCACGTCGCTGCGGCCCGACCGGCGATAGATCTCGATGATGCGCTGGGTGTCAGCCTGAACGACCGACTTGTTGAACGGGCCACGGGGCTTGGACTGAACCTCGCCCTCCAGCACTTCGTCCTTGATCTTCTTGTTGCCCTCGAAGACGACGCGGTTGATCACCTCGTTCTCGGCCACCCGCACCACGATGCGGCCGCCGGACTGATTGATCTGCACGTCGGAGAACAGGCCCGTGGCGTAGAGCGCCTTCCAGGCCTCGTCGATCTTGGCGGCCGTATAGGGACCGGAGCCGAAATAGGAGCGAATGGTATCCGCATCCACACGGCGGTTGCCCTCAACCACGATGGAGCTGGACTGGGCTGCGGCGGGGGACGCCACGACGAGAGAACCGGCCACCGAACCCGCCGCAACGCAGGCGGCGAGACCAAAGGCGGCGGCCAGATTTCTCAGGACCCGGAGCTTAGCAGTCATATGGTGCGCAACCTTGAAATTTCGTTGTTCTCGAACCCGCCGCCTTCCCCGGACAAACGCACCGGGCACAGGGACGGATTCTCACCCTGCGTTGCCGCTTGTACAGGCTTTTACCGCAGGTGCAAACCAAGCCGCGGCTGAAGACTGCCCTTTTCCGGGGACCGTTGCGCGCTCGCCACGACCCCGGTGCGACAAATCAAAATCCCTTACATTGCAGCAATATGCAGCACGTCGTTCCAGGTGGCGAAGATCATCAGCATAAGCACCAGCGCAAGGCCGATACGGAAGCCGATGTCCTGCGTCCGCGCACTCAGCGGGCGGCCACGGATCGCCTCGAAAGCGTAGAACAGAAGGTGTCCGCCATCCAACAGCGGGATGGGAAAGAGGTTAAGCAATCCGATAGACACAGACAGCACCGCCGCCAGGGAAAGCAGTGCTCCGATACCAAATGTCGCGACCTGCCCGGAGACCTGGGCGATGCGGATGGGGCCGCCGAGCTGATCGGCCGACTCGCGCCCGGCCACGAGGCCGCCGAGGTAGTCGAAGGTGCGGGCCACCACGAACCAGGTTTCCTGTACGCCCATGCCGATGGCCTCAACCGGGCCGAACCGCTGAGTCGTCACGTCGCCCGCCGCCAGCGAGCGCGAGATTCCCAAAAGGCCGGTGCGATGACTGTTGCCGAAGGGATCCTTGACCTCCTTCAGCTCGGGCGTGGCCGTGAGCGTGACCTGCCGATCGCCACGCTCGACGGTGAAAGCGAGCGGCTGGCCGGCGTGGGAGCCGACGATGCGCTGCATGTCGGAGAAGCTGTCCACCTTGGCGCCGTCGATCTCCAGGACGAGATCGCCGGGCTTGAACCCGGCCATTTCCGCGGCGCTGCCGGGATTGATTTGGTCCACGCGCGGTGCCGTCACCTGCTTGCCGAACACCATGAAGACGATGGCGAAGATCGCGATCGCCAACAGAAAGTTAGCGACGGGCCCGGCGGCGACGATGGCAGCGCGCCAGGCGACCGGCTTGTAGAAGAAGCTTTCGTTGCGCTCGGCGGCGGTCATCTGGGAGAGGCGCGCGGCATCGGGCGTGGACGCAGCGTCTTCATCGCCGAAGAAACGCACATATCCCCCGAGGGGCACCGCGGCGATGCGCCAGCGGGTGCCGTGCCGGTCGTTGAAGCCGACGATCTCCGGTCCGAAGCCCAGCGAGAAAGTGACGACCCGGATGCCGGCGCGGCGCGCCACCCAGAAATGGCCGAGCTCGTGGAAGAACACCACCAGCGTCAGGACGAACAGGAAAGGGATGACGTAACCGAGAAGAGTGGAGGACAGCGTGCCAAGGTTCGCACCGAGACCGGAAATCACGTCCATCATCGTTCCTCTTCTCCCGGGCGCCCGCAGGCGGGCTAACCCTACACACTTATCCCGCGCTCGCCAGCCTCGGGACACCGGCCCCGAGCGGCCGAAGACCGCTCTTAGGACGCCTTTGCGGCAAACTTGGGCAGGAGTCCGGAGGCCGTGCGGCGCGCAAGCTGGTCGGCCTCCAGCGCATCGGCGATGCTCGAAGGTGCCGGACCACCATTGATGCGGTCGAGGGTCGCCCCGACGATATCGGTGATGCCGTAAAAGCCGATCCGCCCGTCCAGATAGGCCGCGACGGCGATCTCGTTCGCCGCATTGAGGACGGTGGCGGCCATGCCGCCCTGCTTCAGCACCTCGCGGGCGAGGGCCAGCGCCGGGAATCGGGTGACGTCGGGCGCTTCGAAGCTGAGGCGGCCGAGGGCCACGAGGTCGAGCTTGCGGCAGGAGGTGGCCACCCGCTCGGGATAGGCGAGGCAGTGGGCGATGGGCACGCACATGTCGGGCAGTGCCAGCCCTGCGGTCACCGATCCGTCGATGAAGGAGACGAGGCCGTGCACCACCGACTCGGCATGCACCACGGCATCCAGCTGGTCGGCGGTGACGGAGAACAGGTGCTGGGCCTCGATCAGCTCCAGCCCCTTGTTCATGAGCGTCGCGGAATCGATGGTGACCTTCGCGCCCATGTTCCAGTTGGGATGCTTCAGCGCGTCCAGCGGCACGGCGCGGGCGATCTCCTCCCGGCTCTTGAGGCGGAAGGGGCCGCCGGAGGCCGTGAGGGTGATCTTCTCCACCGCCTTGTGGGGACCGGCCGCCAGCGCCTGGAAGATGGCGTTGTGCTCGGAATCCACCGGGAGGATTTCGGTTTCCAGCCGCGCCGCCTCGGCCATGAAGAAGGCGCCGGCGGCGACGAGGCATTCCTTGTTGGCAAGAGCGATGCGCCGGCCGGGCGCGAACGCGGCGACCGTGGGGGCAAGGCCGGCACAGCCGACGATGGCGCTCACCACCACGTCGGTATCCCGCTGCGCGGCTTCCAGTACCGCCTCGGGGCCCGCGCCGCACGCGATGCCGCTGCCGGAAAGGGCATCCTTCAGCGCCGCACCGCCAGCGGGGTCCGCCAGCGCCGCGAAGCGGGCGCCCAGGGCTCGCGCGGTCTCGGCAAGGGCTGCGGCGTCGCGTCCGCCGGCCACGGCCTCGACCCGGTAGAGGTCCGGCGCATCCGCGAGGACCTTGCGGACACTGTGGCCAATGGAGCCCGTGGCCCCGAGCACGGAGAGACGTTTCATGGGGAGCGTCCTACCACAAAAGCAGACCGGCCGCCGGATAGCCCGCATTGCGCAGCACCGCGACGACGACCGCCACCAGTGCGGCGGCGGCGAAGCCGTCCAGCCGGTCGAGCAGGCCGCCATGGCCGGGAATGAGCCGGCTCGCATCCTTCACGCCGAACAGGCGCTTAACCGCCGATTCCGCGAGGTCGCCAGCCTGGCTGACGATGCTGAGCAGGAGGGAAAGGCCGGTGAGCGGCAGCAAGGCCGGCGCGCCGGAGGCGTAGGCGACCGCGAGGCCGCAGAGGGTTCCGAGCAGCGTTCCGCCGATGGCGCCCGACCACGTCTTGTTCGGCGACACCCGCGGCCACAGCTTCGGGCCACCCAGCGCACGGCCGGTGAAATAGGCGAAGATGTCCGTCGCCCAGACGATGGCGCACAGATAGAGCACCGCGGAAAGGCCCAGCGACGAGGTGCCGCGCAAGACCACCACCGGAAGGGCCGCGCTGGCCGCCGCGAGCACCCCGAGCATGGCCCACGCGCTCTGCCGCGGCACAGCGAGGCTGCAGGCTGCAGCCCCCATCACGGCGACGCTGAAGGCCCAGGTGGGCTCGGCCATCACCGCCAGCACACCGCCGGCAACGATGCCGAGGCCGCCAAGGCCGAGATAGACCGGGCGATGATCGAGGCGCGCGATCACCGCCCATTCATTGAGAACGAGGAGGCCGGCCGCCACCCACAGCACGGCGAAGGGGATGCCGCCATACCAAGCGGTGGCGAGCACCACCGGCACGAGCACGAGGGCGGAAAGGGTGCGATGTCCGAGATCGGAGCCGAAATGCACGTGGGTCAGGGTCCGGGGCGAGGCGTCACGCCGCCGAACCGCCGGTCGCGCCGGGCATATTCGTCGATGGCCGCGATGAGGGCGGCCTTGTCGAAGTCAGGCCAGTAGATGGGCAGGAACACGAATTCCGAATAGGCGGCCTGCCACAGCAGGAAATTCGACAGCCGCTGCTCGCCGGAGGTGCGCACGATGAGGTCGGGATCAGGGATGCCGGCGGTTTCGAGCCGCTGGGAGATCATCTCCACGTCCACGTCCTCGGGCTTCACCCGCCCGGCCGCCACATCCGCCGCGATGCGCGCCACGGCAGAGGCAATCTCCTGCCGCGCGCCGTAGTTGAAAGCGACGACCAGCGTCAACCCGGTATTGGTAGAGGTCAGCGCCTCGGCATCGTCCAGAAGCTGGCGGATGTCGGGGGCAAGGCCCGCCCGCTCGCCGATCACCTTCACCCGCACGTTGGCGGAATTGAGCTCGGCGAGATCGTGCCGCAGGAAGAACTTCAGCAGGCGCATCAGCTCCGTCACCTCGGTGACGGGACGCGACCAGTTCTCCGAGGAGAAGCTGTAGATGGTGAGGAAGCGGATGCCGATTTCGCGAGCGGCGCGCACGCACCGGCGCAGCGCTTCGACGCCCCGGCGATGCCCTTCCACACGCGGCAGTTTGCGGGACGTGGCCCAGCGGCCGTTGCCGTCCATGATGACACCGACGTGCACCGGGACGCACCGGGGCGCCGCGGCGGGCGTCGGCTGACCAGCCGCCACGGGGACGGCCGACGACGTCCGGCCGGGAACAGCGGCTTCGCTCGCGGCGCGCAGGGTCATGGCTTGCTCAGGGCTCACACCTTCGTCCTCAAACCGCGTTGGCTCTCAAACCGTCGCGGCCGACCGGCTCCGGTCAACCGCGTCCCTGGCCTCCCGCCGCCGCTGTCCCCGCTCAGACGGACAGGATTTCCTTTTCCTTTTGGGCGAGCGTCTGATCGATCTCGGCGATGGTCTCGTCGGTCGCCTTCTGGACGTCCTTGGACAGGCGGTCGAGTTCATCGGAACCCATCTCGCTGTCCTTTTCCAGCTTCTTCAGCAGGTCCATCCCGTCGCGACGCACATGACGTACCGCGACCCGGGCGGCCTCGGCATACTTGTGCGCAACCTTGACGAGTTCCTGCCGGCGCTCCTGGTTGAGTTCGGGGATGCGCAGGCGCAGCACCTGGCCTTCCGTCGCCGGATTGAGGCCGAGATTCGAATCGCGGATCGCCTTCTCGACGGCGTTCACCATGCCGCGGTCCCACACCTGCACGGAGAGCATGCGGGCCTCGGGCACGGAAACAGTGGCAACCTGGTTCAGCGGCATCCGCGCGCCATAGGCCTCGATCGTGATCGGCTCGAGAAGGCTGGCCGAGGCACGGCCGGTGCGCAGGCCGCCCAGCTCGTCCCTGAGCACGCCGACCGCGCCATGCATGCGGCGCTTGAGATCGGCCATGTCGAAGGTCCCGGTGGTCATGACTATCCTCTGTCTTCAAGATCGCGGGCACGCTTCATTCGCACGGAAACGTTTCTGATTCCATGCGAATGCGCGGTTCCTGGCGGGAAAGGCGCGGCGGGAGGAACCCTGGTCGAGGTTGCGGCTTGCGCGGACATGACAGGACGGCACGGCAATTCGGTGGCCATGCCGCACGCGGCGAGACCAGGGCGATGCCCGGGCCCCAGCCTTCTGCCTGCATCCGTCGACAGCGCCCCCTGTCCTTCCGGAAAACTCAAGCCGCGATCCGTCTCGCCGGATCAGGGCGCGACGACCGTGACGCGCCCTTCTCCCATCGCCGCCGTGGCGATGGCGCCCGGCTCGCGGATGGAAAACACGATTATCGGCAACGCCGCTTCGCGGGCAAGCGCGAACGCGGCCGCATCCATCACCTTGAGGTCGCGGGACAGCGCCTCGTCGTGGGTGATGCGGTCGTAGCGGGTGGCCGAGGGATCGAGCTTGGGATCGGCGGAATAGACGCCGTCCACATTGGTCGCCTTCAGTACCGCATCGCAGTCCAGCTCGGCCGCGCGGAGCACGGCGCCGGTGTCGGTGGTGAAATAGGGATTTCCCGTTCCACCGGTGAGCACCACGATGCGGCCGCGCCGCAGGTGCCGCATGGCCGGCTGGCGGGCGTAGGGCTCGCACACCGTCGGCATGGGAATGGCAGAAAGCGTGCGCGCGGGCGCGCCGGCGGCCTCGATGGCCCGCTCCAGCGCGAGGCCGTTCATGACGGTCGCCAGCATTCCCATGTGGTCCGCGGTGGCGCGATCGAGATTCTCGTCCGCCACCCGCGCGCCGCGCAGGATGTTACCGCCGCCGACGACCACTGCCACCTCGCACCCCGCCGCGCGGGCGGCGACGAGGTCACGGGCGATGCGGGCGACGGTGGGGGGATGCAGGCCGAAGGGCTCGGCGCCCATCAGGGCCTCGCCCGAGACCTTCACCAGAATGCGGGGATAAGGCAGTCCCGGCGCCGCGAAGGGCGCCGGGGGTTCCGGATAGTCCGAGTCGTCGGAGATGGCGGTCATGGGAGCCCCCTCCCCGCCTGCGATCAGGACTGGCCGGCGGCGGCGGCCACCTCGGCCGCGAAGTCGGTCTCTTCCTTCTCGATGCCCTCGCCGAGCGCGTAGCGCACGAACGCGGTGAGCTTGACCGGAGCGCCGACCTGGCCCTCGGCCTCCTTCAGCACCTGCGCGACGGACTTGGAGCCGTCATGCACGAAGGGCTGGTCGAGGAGGGTGTTCTCCTTGAAGAAGCTCTTCATGCCGCTTTCGGCGATCTTGTCCTGCACGTTGGCGGGCTTGCCCTGGTGCTTCTCGAGCAGGATGGCCTTCTCGCGGGCGATGGTGGCCTCGTCGATGCCAGAGGCGTCGAGCGCCAGCGGGTTGAGGGCCGCCACGTGCATGGCGATCTGCCGGCCGAGGGTGGAGAGCTTCTCCACGTCGCCCTCGGACTCGAGCGCCACAAGCACGCCGATGCGGCCCTGGCCCTCGACCACGGCGCCGTGCACGTAGGACGCGATCACGCCCTTGGAGACCGTGAGCTTCACCGAGCGGCGGAGCGTCATGTTCTCGCCGATGGTGGCGATGAGCGCCGTGAGGCGGTCGGCGACGGTGACGTCCTCGCCCGGGAACTTGGCGGCGGCGACGGCCTCCAGGGAGCCGTCCGTGTTGAGGGCGACCTTGGCCACCTCACGCACGAACGCCTGGAAATCGGGGTTGCGCGCCACGAAGTCGGTCTCGGCATTCACCTCGACGGCGGCGGCGTAGTGGCCGGAGGACTCGACCGCGACCAGGCCCTCGGCGGCCACGCGGCCGGCCTTCTTGGCGGCCTTGGCGAGACCCTTCTTGCGCAGCCAGTCGATGGCAGCCTCGACGTCGCCGTTCGTCTCGGTGAGCGCGGACTTGCAGTCCATCATGCCTGCGCCGGTCTTGTCGCGCAGTTCCTTCACGAGCCCGGCGGTGATCGCAGCCATGTTCAATCCCTTCTTCTCGCGCCACGGCCGGCCACGGTGCGCCCGAGCCGGCCGTGGGGGCGCGGTGCGCCCCATTACTCTCGATTCGTTTTCAGATCTGCGACAAGGACGGTGACGGGTGTCACTCGACCTCGGCAGACATCTCCTTGGCCTGGGCAATCCAGCCGTCCACGCGGCCGGGCAGACCCACTTCCTCGCCGATGCGGTGCGCATCGACGGCGTCGAGGCCGGCGATCTGGCCGAAGTGGAACACGCCGAGATCGTTGAGCTTCTGCTCGATCTCGGGGCTCACGCCGGTGAGCTTCTTCAGGTCGTCGGCAACGCCGCGCGGACCCGACAGGGGCTCGAAGGACGACCACACGCTGGTCTCGACCGGCAGGTCCTCGACGAGCGGAGCCTCTTCGGCGCCCACGTCGTAGCCGAGATCGCTGTGGCCGCGGCCGATGCCGTCGATGGCGGCGCGGGCGATCAGGTCGCAATAGAGCTGGATGGCGCGGCCGGCGTCATCGTTGCCCGGGACCGGATAGGCGATGCCGTCCGGATCGCAATTGGTGTCGAGGATGGCCGCCACCGGGATGCCGAGGCGCTGGGCCTCCTTCACGGCGATGTCTTCCTTGTTCGTGTCGATCACGAACAGCAGGTCCGGGAGGCCGCCCATGTCGCGGATGCCGCCGAGCGCCTTGTCCAGTTTCTCCTTTTCACGGGAGAGCGTCAGGCGCTCCTTCTTGGTGTAGCCGGAAGACGCCTCGGGGGCGGCCAGCATCTCCTCCAGCTTCTTCAGCCGGGCGATGGAGTTGGAGATGGTCTTCCAGTTGGTGAGCATGCCGCCGAGCCAGCGGGAGTTCACATAATACTGGGCGGAGCGGCGGGCGGCGTCCGCCACCTGCTCCTGCGCCTGGCGCTTGGTGCCGACGAACAGCACGCGACCGCCCTGGGCCACGGTGTCGGACACGGCCTGCAGGGCGCGGTGAAGCGCCGGCACGGTCTGCGACAGGTCGAGAATGTGGATGTTGTTGCGAACGCCGAAGATGTACGGAGCCATCTTGGGGTTCCAACGGTGGGACTGATGTCCGAAGTGCACGCCAGCTTCGAGGAGCTGACGCATCGAATAGTCGGGAAGAGCCACTTTGGTATTCTCCGGTTGAGCCTCCGCGGACGTACCTTCGCCAATGGCGAATGGCACCGGATGGCCGATCTGGCCTGTGTCCGCGTGCGGAATGGGTCGGGCACATACACGAAGGATGCCCCGCAGGCAAGCGTGGCGGCTCCCGGCATCCCCCCGCTACCGCGCTTCAGGAGCCGGAATCGTGCCATGATGTGAACGGCCCGATGGTGAAGCACAGGAGAGGCCGATCGCGCGGGGCGCGCCCGGCGGGGGCCGCGCCAACTGGCAAGGACAAGGATAAGAACATGTGCCGCTTCTGCGTGGGAACCCTCTTCACGAACAAGGGCCTCTTCAGCGAGTGGTCCACCAGTCCGGCGTCCTGGCGCGAGGGTCCCTCGCGCCGCAGCTTCATGACCCTTGCCGGCGCCGTGACCGGCATAGCCGGGCTCGCCCTGCCGTCTGACGGCGCTCGAGCGCAAGTGGCGGGGGGCGCCGACATGATCTTCCAGGGCGGCACCATCCTGCCTCTTGCCGCCGCCGGCCCCAAGTCGGTCGAGGCCGTGGCCGTCAAGGGTGGCGCGATCATCGCGGCCGGCTCCGTCGCGGATATCGCCGGGCTGAAGGGCGCCGCCACGAAGATCGTCGATCTGGACGGGCGCACGCTCATGCCCGGCTTCATCGATCCGCACCAGCACAGCTGCTTCGTCGCGCTGTTCTCCGAACTGCTCGCCGATGTGGGCTATTCCAGCTATCCGACCCGCGCCGACCTGATCGGCGGCCTCAAGGCGCTCGACGCGAAGCTGCCGGCGGGCCAATGGCTGCTCGCCTACAATTTCGACAATCTGCTGCAGGGCGGCGACCTGTCCATAGCCGAGCTGGACGGCGTGTCGAAGGATCGTCCGATCCTGGTCTGGTACATCAACATGCATGACGGGGCGGCCAATTCCCCCGCCTTCCGCATCGCCGGCATTCCGGCGGACGTGGGCATGCTGCCGGGCGGGGGGCATTTCGGCCGCGGCGCGGACGGCAAGCTGAACGGGCTCATCTACGAAGAAAGCGCCCTGCTGAAATTCGTTACGCATGCGCTGCCGAAGATCACGCCGGCGATCTTCGCCAAGGCGATGACCGACTTCTTCAAGATGAGCGCCTCGCTCGGCAATACCGCGACCCATGAGCCGGGCACCGTCCAGCCGGACTGGATCGAGGGGCTGACCAAGCTCACCGCCTCGGGGACGGGCCGCCTGAGCGCCAGCCTGATGTATGACAACATGGCCGCCGGCGATGCCTACAAGGCCCTCGGCCGCGGCGCCAAGGCGGCGCTGTTTCCCGAGTCACGATTCTCGCTCTACGGCATCAAGATCGTGGACGACGGCTCCAACCAGACCAAGACCGGCGCGCAGACGATCCCCTATCTCGGCGGCGATTCGAAGGGCCAGCCCAATTATGCGCCGGCCGAGCTGAAGACCATGGTGGCGGCGATCAAGACGGCCGGCTGGCCGGTGCAGATCCACTGCAATGGCGATGCCGCCATCGACAATGCGCTCGATGCCATCGAAGCCGCCTATGGCGCCAATCCGTCGACGGGCATCAACCGCATCGAGCATGCCACCCTGGCGCGGCCCGACCAGGTGGTGCGCATGAAGAGACTGGGCGTCCAGCCGAGCTTCCTGATGAACCACGTCTATCTCTACGGCGCCGCCTACCGCGACCAGCTGTTCGGCCCGCAGCGCACCGCCTTCATGGATCCGGCCGGCGCCTGCGTGAAGGAGAGCCTGCCCTTCACCCTGCACACAGACGCGCCCTGCTCGCCCCTCGGGCCCCTGCGTCTCGTGCAGACCGCGGTGACGCGGCGCTGCGCCATCGACAATTCCATCATCGGCCCCGACCAGGCGATCGCCGTGGAGGATGCGCTGCGGGCGGTGACCTCGGCTGCGGCGGCACAGATCGGCCAGGCCGATCGCTTGGGCACGCTGGAAGTGGGCAAGCAGGCCGATCTGGTCGTGCTGGAGCAGGATCCGTTCAAGGTCGCGCCCGACGAGATCATGAAGATCAAGGTCTCGCAGACCTGGGTCGGCGGCGAGAAGATCTTCGGGTAACGGAGCGAGGCTCCCCCCTGCCGGCGGGGGTCAGCCCTGTGCCCGCTGGCGCTCCTCCTCCACCAGTTCCTTCTTGGAGAGCTTGCCCACCACGCTCTTGGGCAGGCTCTCGCGAATCTCGATGGCCTTGGGCATCTCGATCTTGGAAATCTGGGCGGAGAGGAACTCCATCAGCTCGGCCGGAGTCGCCTGCGCGTCCTTGCGCAGGGTGACGAAGGCCTTGGGCGCCTGGCCGCGATAGCTGTCGGGAATGCCGATGGCCACGGCCTCGGCCACCGCCGGATGGAGGTAGAGCGCCTCCTCGATCATCCGGGGATAGACGTTGTAGCCGCCGCAGAGAATCACGTCCTTGATGCGGTCCACGAGGAACAGATAGCCGTCCTCGTCGAGATAGCCGACATCGCCGGTGCGCAGCGCCCCGTCCACGAAGACCGCGGTGGTCTCGTCCGGGCGATTCCAGTAGCCGGCCATCACCTGCGGACCGCGCACGCACACCTCGCCTTTCTGACCGACCGGCATCATGCAGGTTGAATCGGCGAGGTCGCGAATCTCGATCACCGTCTCCGGCAGCGCGGTGCCCACCGACCCATCCTTGACGAGGCCCAGCGGCGGATTGGCGCTGACCACGGGCGAGCTTTCGGAGAGGCCGTAGCCTTCCACCAGCGGGCAGCCGGTGAGTTCCTGGAATCGCGTGCGCACATCGAGCGGCAGCGGCGCGCCGCCGGAGATGGAGAGCGTGAGGGAGGAGAGGTCCCGCTTCTCGATGCCCCCCACATTGTTGATGGCGGCATAGATGGTCGGCACGCCGGGGAACATGGTGGGCTTCTCGCGCTCGATGTCGTCGAGCAGCGACATGAGGTTGAAGCGCGGCACCAGGATGATCTCGGCACCGAGGCAAATCGGGATCAGCATCACCGTCTGCATGGCGAAGACGTGGAACAGGGGCAGCACGCCCAGCACCCTTTTCACCCCGATCCGCTCGCACTCCGCGTGCTGGACCAGCTGGCGGGCATTTGCCGACACGTTTGCGTGGGTGAGCATGGCGCCCTTGGGCACGCCCGTGGTGCCGCCCGTGTACTGGAGCACCGCCAGATCCTTGGCCGGGTCCACTTCCACCGGCTCGGGGCGCTCGCCGTGCTTCAGAAGGGACGCGTAGTCCACATGCACCCCGTCGCCGGTGCTGTAGACCGCCTTCTCCTTGCGCTTGAGCAGGTTGAAGAGCAGCCCCTTGGGAAACGGCAGGATGCCGGACATGGGGCAGACGACGATGGATTTCAGCCCCGACTCATGCGCCACCGCGAGGACGCGGGAGTGGATCAGCTTGAGGTCGGGGACCACCATGATGGTCGTACCGGAATCGCGGATCTGGTGCCTCAGCTCGCGCTCCACATAGAGCGGGCTGAAGTTCACCACCGTGCCGCCGGCCTTCATCACCGCGAAGAAGAAGATGACGGAATAGGGCGTGTTGGGCAGGCACAGGCCCACATGGGTGCCCTTGCGCACGCCCATGGCCTGAAGCCCTGCCGCCACCTTGTCCACCGTGGCGCCGACCTCGGCATAGGTCCACTTGCGGCCGAGGAAGCTCAGGGCCGGCTTCGCGCCATGCGCCGCGACGCTGCCTTCCAGAAGCTCGGGCACGGGCGAGATGGCGATGGCCGCCGCATCGGTGCGATGGAGCATGATGTCCCTCCTGCGCCGGCGCTCTTCTGTTTTCTTGGGCAAGCCGGCGGCGTCATCTCCGACGTTGGATCAGCAACGCCGTGATTCAAGAATGCTGGCGCGCGATTGCGCCAGAAAGGCGGTTTGTGCCGGGTCGACTGAAGCGGAAACCGGCGGCGCGGACGCCGCCGGGGATCGCGCTAGGCCCTACTTGGTGATGAGGGCCGCCGCCTGCGGTGCGTCGAACTTGTAGCGCAGGCCCACCGAGACGATGTCCACGTAGCCGTTGCTCACCTGGCCGACCAGCGTTCCGCGCAGGGCGTTGGCCGGATCGGCCGGCGTGAGCATGATCGGGCTCGTCTCGCCGAAGATGTGGGTGTAGGCGAAGTCCGCCGAGAACTGCGACGTGAAGTTGTAGGTCAAGCCGCCCGAGAGCCAGAAGCGGTTGGTGTCGGGCAGGCGCGGCGAGCGGGTGGCATCGGGCACGGGCGTCAGCTCGTAGCCAATGCCGGCGCGCAGGGCGAGCTTGGGGTCCCACTGGTACTCGACGCCGCCGGAGAAGAACCAGCCGTCGTTCCACTGGAGGTCGAGCGTGCTGACCGGCAGGCCGAAGGCCTTCACCGTCAGCTCCTGGACCGTCGACCAATTGGTCCACTCCACCGTGCCGAGCACAGTCCATTGGGCATTGAGCTTGGAGCGGAACGAGGCGGTGATCTGATCGGGCAGCGTCAGGCCGGCCGTCGCATTGACGCTCTTGACGGGCACGATATTGGCGACGGACACGTCCAGCATGCCGTTGAGGGTCTGCGAGATCTGCGACTTGTAGCCGATGCCGAGCGTGGTTCCGGGCGCCAGCGTGAACAGCACGCCGAGATTGATGCCGTAGCCGATATCGTCGCCGTTGATCTGGGCATAGAGATTGTTGGACGGCGGCGCGAAGCCCGCGAACTGCGCGTTGGTGAGCTTGGCGTTGATGTAATTGATGTTGAGGCCACCGCCGATGGTCATCCAGTCCGTGAGCTTGTAGGCCACCGAGAGCTGGGCGTTCATGTCGAAGATGCTGCTGGTGCAGCCGTAATACCGGCCGGACCAGCTGCACGGCGCGTCGGTGACGAGGCCGAAGGGCGAGGTCAAGCCGAAGCCGATCGCCCACTTGTCCCAGGCATAGGTGGCGAAGAAGGTCGGCAGCGTGCCGTTGTCCACGATATCGCTGACGCCGGCATTCCCGAGGCTGGCGCCGGTGATGGGCGCAGTCGCCGAGAACACGTCAATGGAGGCGTGCGGCGCAATATAGGTGACATTGCCTTCCACGTTCAGCCCCGGATTGAAGCTGATGGCCGCGGGGTTCCAGGTCATGGCGGCGAGGCCGTCGCCGCCGGCCGCCGTGCCGGCGAAGGATGTGCCCTGATAGTAGGAGCTCTGCTCGCGAAGCCCGAATCCGCCGGCATGGGCGGCGCCGCTCGCCAAGACGGCGGGAATCGCAACGGCGGAAATGGCAAGCACCGGAGCCACGCGGCGTGGCCAATCGCGATTGGCCCTGGCCCACTTGTGCATCGTCATGAAGACCCCCTCCTAGGCTGAATTCCTCCGGGCCCGGCACGCTGCGGTGCACTATACGTTTTATCGGTGCCCTATACGTCATCCAGCATGCCGCTCGCGAATGATCCGTCAACCGGCTTCCTGCAACGTAGTGGGCCAAGACGTTGGGGAAATCGGCAAGCGTTGCGCCGATGCAACAGTGGCGAAACGGAAGCGCTGCTGTCCAGAAAACTCGCCGGCCGCAGGGACACTATCCACCAGCTTGTGGCGCTCCCTGGCTCACCGCTTGTGAAGACGCCCCCGCCGCGTCATCTGCCAAACGGGTCTTGCGGAGAAGGTCAAAGCATGTATCTTCGGGGCGACTGGGTGACGTATAGGTGAACCGGTGGCATCCTCTGGCAAACGTGGCGGCGCGTCCGCTTTGACCGACACGTTCTTCACCGTCACGCAGCTGGCGCGGGACCTCTCGGTCACGCCGCGCACCATCCGATTCTACGAGGACAAGGGGCTCATCACCCCGCGTCGCGCCGGCACCATGCGCGTCTACACCAAGCGCGACCGCGCCCGCATGGCGCTGATCCTGCGCGGCAAGCGCCTCGGCTTCTCGCTGCGCGAGATCAAGGACTATCTCGACCTCTACGACCTCGACCCGAGCCAGAGCGAGCAGATTCGCCTGCTGCTGAAGCAGGTCCAGGACCGTCTCGAGATGCTGGAGGACCAGCGCCTCGCCCTCGAGGAAACCATTATCGAGCTCAAGGATATCGAGGAGCAGGCCCTGTCTGCCCTCGCCAGCGAGACCGGCGACCAGAAGGCCGCCGGCTAGGCCCACGCCAGCCGGTCCACGGGGCCGGGTCGAGCGCAGGCCATTCCGAGTTTTTCGTGGGGCTTTCCCGGGCGGATTTTTCATTCGCGTGGATCGACCCATCACGCCCGAACCGCCGCGCCAAGCGGTGGCGCAAATGATCGAAACCCGCCGCTCGAAAAGCGGCGGCCGACAACAATGGACAGGCAGGAGATCCCAATGAACGCGCCGATGCGCAACGTCGTGATTGCAGGCTATGCCCGCTCGCCCTTCACCCTTGCCAGGAAGGGTGAGCTGGCGCGCGTGCGCCCCGATGATCTCGCAGCCCAGGTGGTGGCCGATCTCGTGGCCCGCACCGGCGTGAAGGTGGAGGACATCGAGGACCTGATCGTCGGCTGTGCCTTCCCCGAGGCCGAGCAGGGTTTCAACGTCGCGCGCCTCATCGGCATGATCGCGGGGCTCCCGGAGAGCGTCGCCGGCGTCACGCTGAACCGCTTCTGCGGCTCCTCCATGCAATCGGTCCACAACGCGGCCGGGCAGATCCAGCTCGGCGCGGGCGAGGTGTTCATCTGCGCCGGCATCGAGAGCATGAGCCGCGTGCCCATGACCGGCTTCAACCCCATGCCCAACCCCGCGCTCTACAAGTCCATGCCCCAGGCCTACATGGGCATGGGCGAGACCGCCGAGAACGTCGCGGCCAAGTGGCAGATCACCCGCGCCGATCAGGACGCCTTCGCCCTCAAGAGCCACCAGAAGGCGACGAAGGCCGAGGCGGAAGGCCGCTTCAAGGACGAGATCGTCGCCATCAAGGCCAACGGCAAGGTCAACAAGACCGTGGATCAGGACGGCTGCATCCGCCGCGACGCGACGGCCGAGGCCCTCGCCGCCCTCAAGCCCTCCTTCGACGAGCAAGGCACGGTAACGGCCGGCACGGCCTCTCCCCTCACCGACGGCGCCTCCGCCGTGCTGGTGTGCACCGAGGACTACGCGCTGAAGAACGGCCTTACTCCCCTCGCCCGCATCCGCAGCGTGGCGGTGGCGGGTTGCGCGCCGGAGATCATGGGCATCGGCCCCGTCGCCGCGACCAAGAAGGCGCTGGCCCGTGCCGGCATCGACGTGTCCGAGATCGAGGTGGTGGAGCTGAACGAGGCCTTCGCCTCCCAGGCCCTCGCCTGCCAGCGGGAGCTCGGCATCAAGGACGAGGTGTTGAACCTCGACGGCGGGGCCATCGCGCTGGGCCATCCCCTCGGCGCCACCGGCGCGCGCATCGTCGGCAAGGCGGCCTCGCTCCTGAAGCGGGAAGGCGCCAAGTACGCCCTCGCCACCCAGTGCATCGGCGGCGGACAGGGCATCGCCACCATCCTCGAGCGCGTCTGAGGAGGGCCGGATGTCCTTTGAAATCAAGAAGGTCGCCGTCATCGGCGCCGGCGTCATGGGTGCCGGCATCGCCGCCCATGTGGCCAATGCGGGCGTGGAAGTGCTGCTCCTCGACATCGTTCCCGAGGGGGCGGCCAACCGCAACGCCGTCGCCGAAAAGGCGGTGGAGAAGCTGCTGAAGGCCGATCCCGCGCCCTTCATGTCCAAGGCCGCGGCGAAGCTCGTGAAGCCGGGCAACATCGAGGACAACCTCGCCGACATCGCCGATTGCGACCTCATCATCGAGGCCATCATCGAGCGGCTCGACCTCAAGCAGGCGCTCTACGCGAAGATCGAGGCCGCCCGCCGACCCGGCTCGGCGGTGTCGTCCAACACCTCGACCATTCCGCTGGCGGACCTCACGGCGGGCCTGCCCGAGAGCTTCCGCCGCGACTTCCTCATCACTCATTTCTTCAATCCGCCCCGCTACATGCGGCTGCTGGAGATCGTCTCTGGGCCGGAGACGAATGCCGACACGGTGGCCGCCGTCGCCCGCTTCGCCGACGTGAAGCTCGGCAAGACGGTGGTGATGTGCAAGGACACCCCCGGCTTCATCGCCAACCGGCTGGGCACCTACTGGCTGCAGCTGGCGGTGGGCGAAGCCTTCGCGCTGGGCATGAAGGTGGAGGATGCGGACGCGGTGATGGGCCGGCCCTTCGGCTTCCCCAAGACCGGCGTGTTCGGCCTCATCGACCTCGTGGGCCTCGATCTGATGCCCCACGTGCAGGGCTCTCTGAAGCGGGCGCTTCCGGCCACGGACCCTTTCCACGCAACGCTTCGCGACGAGCCGCTGATCGAGAAGATGATCGCGACCGGCTATACCGGCCGCAAGGGCAAGGGCGGCTTCTATCGCCTCAACCGCGAGGGCGGGCAGAAGCTCAAGGAAGCCATCGACCTCTCCACCGGCGCCTATCGTCCGCAGGCGAAGGCCCAGGTGGCGGAGCTGGAGGACGGCGGCGGCCGGGATCTCTTCGCCCTCCTCTCCGCCCCCGGCGAAGGCGGGCGCTATGCCCGCGCGGTGATGGTGCGCACCCTCGCCTATGCCGCGCGGCTGGTGCCCGAGGCAGCCGATGACATCGTCTCCATCGATGATGCCATGCGCTTGGGATATAACTGGAAATCCGGTCCGTTCGAGCTGATCGACAAGATTGGCGCGGCGCGCCTGATCGACCTTCTGAAGGCGGATGGGGAAGAGGTGCCGCCGCTGCTGGCGCTCGCCGCCGACAAACCCTTCTACCGGGTGGAAAACGGCCAGCGACAATACCTTACGCTGGATGGCACCTACCGCGACATCGTCCGGCCAGAGGGTGTGCTGCTGCTCGCCGACATCAAGCTGAAGTCTCAGCCGCTGGCCAAGAATGGCTCGGCCGCGCTGTGGGATATCGGCGACGGCGTCGTGTGCCTGGAATTCACCTCCAAGAGCAATTCGCTGGATGAGGGCATCATCACGATGCTCGCCAAGGCGCTGAAGCTGGTGAAGGACAAGTACAAGGCACTCGTCATCTATAACGAAGGCTCGAACTTCTCCGTCGGCGCCAATCTCGGCCTCGCCCTGTTTGCCTGCAACATCGGCGCCTTCGGCGAAGTCGAGAAGCTGGTGGCCACGGGGCAGAAGACCTATCAGGACGTGAAGTACGCGCCCTTCCCGGTGGTGGCCGCGCCTTCGGGCCTCGCACTCGGCGGCGGGTGCGAGATTCTCCTGCATGTCGGTGCGGTTCAGGCCCATGCCGAGAGCTATATCGGGCTTGTCGAATGCGGAGTCGGGGTTCTGCCGGCATGGGGCGGGTGCACCGCCATGCTGGAGCGCTGGGCGGCCGACCCGAAATTCCCTAGGGGACCAATGCCGGCCCCCTCGAAGGTCTTCGAGACCGTCTCCACCGCCACCGTCGCCAAGTCCGCCGCCGAGGCGAAGGAGTTGAAGTTCCTGCGCGAGGGCGACGGCATCACCATGAACCGCGACCGGCTTCTTGCCGACGCCAAGGCGAAGGCCTTGGCGATGGTGGAAGGATACGCGCCGCCCAAGCCCGTGGACTTCTTCCTGCCCGGCCCCTCCGGCAAGGCGGCCATGGACATGGCGGTGGAAGGCTTCGCCAAGAAGGGCCTCGCGACCCGGCACGACAAGGTGGTGTCCGCTGCCCTCGCCGAGGTGCTCACCGGCGGGGACGCGGACCACATCGCCCCGGTGCCGGCCGCGCGGGTGCTGGAGCTGGAGCGGGAGGGCTTCATGAAGCTCATCCGCACCGAAGCCACGCTCGACCGCATCGAGCATATTCTCGAGACCGGTCGGCCGCTGAGGAATTGATGAGCGGAGCAATGCGACAGTGGGCTCATGCCGCCGCCGCCTGTCTGGCTCTCTCGGGGCCAGCGCTCGCGCAGCAGGACAATCCGGCAGGCCTTCCGCCGGAGCAGGTTCGGCAAGAGCTCGCTATGATCGATGCGGCGCTCAAGGCTGGGCTGCCGCTTGATCCCGCAGCCCGGTCCCATCGGTTCGACCCAGAAGAAGCCACTCGCCTCTTCTCGGGCAAACGATGGACCTTCGTCACGATGCATGTGGAGTCTTGGTACGATTTCTTTGCGGACGGCCGCCTTCGAACGACCAACCTGCCCTCCCCTCCCTACTACGTGCCGAAAACGGTCAGGGTGGGAAAATGGTCGATCGACGAGGATAAGCTCTGCCTCATCTTCGCGGAAACAGGGAAAGCCGAAACGCGCACGTGCATCGTCGGCTACGTGGTGGGGAATGCCATAGCCCTCGGAGCCACGGACAAGAACAATCCACCGAAGGGCATGCTGTTCGGAGTCTTAGGATCGCCCGAAGCTATCCCTGACGAATAGTTCGCCTCAAGGCTTGGCCGCAGCAAGCGGCATTCGAAAACGAAATCCATTAAGTTCGGGAGCCAACGCCATGCAGGTCTATACCCCCCCGCTGCGCGACATGCGCTTCGTCCTCCATGAGCTGCACGGCAGCGCGGAGCTGAGCACCCTCAAGGGGCTGGAGGAGCTTTCGCCCGATCTCATCGATGCGGTGCTGGAGGAGGCGGGCAAGTTCGTCACCGAGGTGCTCGCCCCGCTCAACCAGTCCGGTGATCTTGAGGGCTGCACCTATGAGAACGGCGTGGTGCGCACGCCCAAGGGCTTCAAGGAAGCCTACACCGCCTTCCGCGAGGGCGGCTGGAACGGCATCGCCTGCGATCCGAAGTACGGCGGACAGGGCCTGCCGGCGAGCGTGAACAAATTGGTGGAGGAGATGCTCTGCTCGGGCAACCTTGCCTTCGGCATCTGCCCCGGCCTCACCCACGGCGCCTATCAGGCGCTGAAGGCCTATGCCTCCGAGGAGTTGAAGGAGCGCTTCCTGCCCAAGATGGTGGATGGCGTGTGGTCCGGCTCCATGTGCCTCACCGAGCCACAGTGCGGCACCGACCTCGGCCTCGTGCGCACCAAGGCCGAACCGCAGGCGGACGGCTCCTACAAGATCACCGGCAACAAGATCTTCATCTCCGCCGGCGAGCAGGACATGACGGAGAACATCGTCCACCTCGTGCTCGCCCGCCTGCCGGACGCGCCCAAGGGAATCAAGGGCATCTCCCTGTTCCTGGTGCCCAAGTTCCTGCCGAAGGACGACGGCTCGGTCGGCCCGCGCAACGGCGTGCTGTGCACCGGCATCGAGCACAAGATGGGCATCCACGGCTCGTCCACCTGCCAGATGTCGTTCGACGAGGCCACCGGGTGGATCGTCGGCGAGCCCCACAAGGGCATGCGCGCCATGTTCGCCATGATGAATTCGGAGCGCCTCTCCGTGGGCACGCAGGGCCTCGGCCTAGGCGAGGCCGCCTATCAGGCGGCGGTCGTCTACGCCAAGGAGCGCCTGCAGGGCCGCTCGCTGACCGGTACCAAGCATCCGGACAAGCCGGCCGATCCCATCATCGTGCATCCGGACGTGCGCCGCACGCTCATGACCATGCGCGCCTACAACGAGGGCTGCCGGGCGCTCGCCGGCTGGGTCGCCCGTGCTCTCGATCTCATGGAGAGGGCGGAGGACCCGGAGGAGCGCAAGCGCGCCGAGGATTTCACGGCGCTGATGACGCCCATCGTGAAGGCGCTCTTCACGGATCTTGGCTTCGAGGCCACCTCCATGGGAATGCAGGTCTATGGCGGCCACGGCTACATCCGCGATCACGGCATGGAGCAGTACGTGCGCGACGCCCGCATCGCCATGATCTACGAGGGCACCAACGGCGTGCAGGCGCTGGACCTCGTGGGCCGCAAGCTGCCGGCGCACATGGGCCGCTACCTGCGCTCCTTCTTCCATCCCGTGCTCAACTACATGGATGCGAAGCTGGACGACGAGAATCTCGGCCCCCTCATCACCCCCCTCTCCAAGGCCTTCGGCGCGCTCCAGCTCGCCACTGCGCACATCGCCGAGAAGGGCCTGAAGGACCCGGAAGAGGCCGGCGCCGCCGCGACGCAGTACCTGCGGCTGTTCGGGCTCGTGGCGCTGGGCTACATGTGGGTGCGCATGGCGGAAGTGGCCTACGAGAAGCGCGTCTCCAACCCGGACGACGCCGCCTTCTACGATGCCAAGATCGTCACCGCGCGCTTCTTCATGGAGCGTATCCTGCCGGACGTGGCGGCCCTGTGGGGTTCCATCAAGGCCGGCAAGGGCGCCATGATGGCGCTCGATGAGGCCATGTTCTGAATACCGCGCGCCGCGGCGGATGTTGCCGCGGCGGCTTTCCTTTCTCCTCCGCCCCCCGCTTCTGAAGCCCGGGGGACGGACGCCTGCCAGGAAGACCCAATGGCCGATCTCGCCTCCCTCGTCGAAGCCATCCGCGATCGCGCCGAAGCCCTCTCCGAGCTGGGCTACAAGGTGCGCTTCGACCTCAGCGATACCGGCGAGGCCATCCTGCTCGATGCCACCGGCGGCAGCGTCGAGGTGGGCGAGGGCTCGGGCGAGGCGGATGCGGTGCTGAAGCTCTCCACCGACACGCTGGACAAGCTCATCACCGGCCGCATCGGGCCGATGATGGCCTTCTCCACCGGCCGGCTGAAGGTGGAAGGCTCGCAGGGCGTCGCCCTGAAGCTTGCCGGCCTGCTCGACAAGGACTGAGCCGGGGCCGGCAGGCCCGCAGCCCATTCTCTCCTCAGTCGTTCGCCGTCGCGGTGGTCGCCCCGCCGGCGGCGAGCGCCTGCATCAACGTCTGGCGCAGCGCCTTGTCCTCGGCGGCATGGCGCGCGCCGGTGACGGAGAGGTGGTCGCCGTCCACATAGAAGAAGCGCGTGCCCTCCCCGGCGGTGCAGCGATCATCCCGGCAGAAGATGTCCGCCATGCGGAAGGCCGAGACGCCGGGATGCCGGCTGGCCGTGGCCGCGATGACCTCGTTCGCCGGGCCGATGAACTTGACCGCCTTGGCGAGCGGCTGGCTCATGCAAGCCTCGGAGCCGCCCGTCAGGTTGAACTCACGGGTTGCGACGCATCCGGCGGGAGCCGGCTTGTATTCGGGAGACTGGCCCAGCACAATCACCTGCGGGCCCATCGTGTGCAGTTCGGTGACGGTGCGCTCCATCATGTGCGCGAACACACGCTCGCTTGAGACGCGGTCGCGGGCGGCGCCGCCCGGAACCTCGTCGCTGACCAGCGCAAAGCCGTTGCCGGCCCGGGTCGTCCAGAGCGACCAGCGGCTCACCAGCACCACCACCTTGGGCTTGACGCGGCGAATCTCGTCCATCACGGCGTTGACGTAGCTGGCGCAGACGTTGCCGTTGTTGTGCTCCTGCCGGGCGACGCCGCCCACGAGCGGCGGGCAGCCGGCCATGGTCTGGAGCCGCGCGGTGAGACCCATTTTTTCCACGACTTCCGCGAGGCCGAGGAAGGTCGCGCCCGCATGGGAATCGCCCCACACCAGCACGTCGTAGCTGCCCTTGGCCGCGCCCGGCCCTGTCGCGCACAGGGCGATGGGCTGCATCTGGTCGGGGGTCCAGAAGCGCGCGTTGTTGTTGCACCGGCGCTGGAAGGCGCTGCGGTCGTCGGCCGCCGCCTCGGCCGCCGCCCCGAGCGGGGAGATGGGGAACACGCCCCGGCCGACCTTCTGGAGCGCCAGGGCGACACCCACCGTGAGCAGGATGGCGCAGGCCCCGGCGCCGATGCGCATCAGCCGTCGCCCGCCCAGCGCGCTGCCGCGCCGGAGCGGCGCCTCCACATATTTCAGTGACAGGCCGGAGATGACGCCGGCCACCAGGATCACGATGCCGGATTCGATATAGGTGGTGTGCCGCCCCTTCCAGATCGCGATGAGCACCAGCATGGGCCAGTGCCACAGATAGAGCGCGTAGGAGATGCGGCCCACATAGACCATGCCCTTCAGGCTGAGCACGCGGGCGACGACGCCGTTCGGCGCGAAGCCGCCGGACATGATGATCGCCACCGCGCCCAGCACCGGCGGCAGGGCCCACAGGCCGGGGAAGACGGTTTCCTTGCCGAAGGCGAACACCGGGACGACGATGGCGAGCGCCCCGGCGATGCCGAGCCATGACGCGGCCTTCTCCGGCAGGCGCGGCAGCGTGACCATGGCGAGGAGCGATCCCGCCAGGAGTTCCCACGCCCGGCTCTGCAGCAGGAAGAAGGCGGCCGACTGCTCGCTCTCCACGATGCTCTCGGCATAGGCGAGCGAGCCGAGCGCGATGAGGGCGAGCACCCCGACCGCCAGCTTGCGCCCGCCCAGCTTCATCAGCACGAACAGGACGAGCGGGAAGAAGATGTAGAACTGCTCCTCCACCGCCAGCGACCATAGGTGCAGCAGCGGCACCTCGTCGGCGGCGGGGCCGAAATAGTTGAGCAGGCCCTCGAAATGGATGTTGGCGAAGAACAGGGCCGAGGGCACCAGCGTGCCTGCATAGCCCTGCATCTGCCGCGGCATCAGGATGAGCGCGGCGAACAGCGTCGTCACCGCCATCATCAGGAACAGCGCGGGGAAGATGCGGCGGATGCGGCGGTCGTAGAAATCCACCAGCGAATAGGTGCCCGCCGTCATCTCCTGATGGAGGATGGACGTGATGAGAAAGCCGGAGATGACGAAGAAGACGTCGACGCCGATATAGCCCCCGGTAAAGGGCGGAATGCGTGCATGGAACAGAACCACGCTCCCGACGGCGATGGCCCGAAGGCCGTCGATGTCGGACCGGTAGGCCAGACTCATCCTGGTGTCCTTGATCGGCGCGCCCGACGCGCACGCCCCCGCGAGGACCGCTTACCGACAAAATCCGGCTGGGGCAAATCGCGCGGAAGCCTGCCGCGCCGCCCGTCCGGGGCTGACGCAACGTTCGCCGCCGCTCCGGGCGGCCACGCTCCAGCTCAGGGAAAGCGCCGCCGCAGGGGGTAGGCGGAAACCGGTGGGACGGCCGGTCGCCCCGGTCAGTCCTTGACCGTCGCCGGGGCGAGCGCGGCGCTGGTGTTGCCGCCCTCGCCCAGCGCCTTGAGCAGGGCCGCGCGTAGCGCCGGGTCCTGGCTCATGTGGTGGGCGCCGGTGGCGGAGAGGTGGTCGGCATCCACATAGAAGAACTTCTCGCCGTCGCCGGCACGGCAGGTCCCGTCGCGGCAGAATACGTCTGACAGCAGGAAGGTGGTGGTGCTGGGGAAGCTCGTCGCCGCCTTGGCGATCATCTCGTTGCCGATGCCGAGCACCTTGTCCGCCGCCGCGCTCGGCAGCTCGAGGCAGTTGCCAAGCTTGCTGCGGTTGTAGAACTCCTTCTCGGCGACGCAGCGGCCGGGGGAGCGGCCGAATTCCGGCGTCTGCCCCACCAGGACCACGTGGATGCCGAGGTCGGAAAGCTCCTTCAGGGTGCGGTCCAGCATGTGGGCAAACACCTTCTGGCTCACCTCGCGCGATCGCACGCCGCCGCCCGGCACCTCGTCGGAGGTGAGGGTGAAGGCGGGGCCGGCCTTGCTGGTCCACATGGCCCAGCGGCCCACCAGCACGGCGACCTTGGGCTTGATGCGGCGGATTTCCTGAAGCACCTCGGCGTTGAAGGCGGTGCAGGTCCAGCTCGGCATGTCGTCGCGATGGGCCTGTCCGCCGATCAGGGGCGGACAGCCGGCCATGGTCTGGAGTCGGGCCGTGTGGCCGAGGGCAGCCACCTGCTCGGCGATGCCGATGAAGGAGGCGCCGGCGTGGGAATCGCCCCACACCACCACGTCATATTCGCCCTTGGCCGCGCCCGGCCCCACCGAGCAGGCCGAGGCCGGGTTCAGCGCGGCGGCGCTGAAGCCCTTGGGCGAGTTGTTGCAGGAGCGGCTGAAGGGGCTCCTGTCCTCCATGGCAGCCTCGGCGCGCGCGCCCAGCGGGGAGATGGGGTAGAAGCCGCCGCCCAGCCGCTCGAACAGCACGCCCACGGCCAGCGTCATGGCCATGGCCATGATGCCCGCCGCGAAGCGGCCCCGGCGCTTGCCGCCCAGCGAGCCGGCGTGGCGCAGCGGCGTCTCCACGTATTTCAGCGACAGCGAGGCGAAGATGAAGGCGACGATGAGCATGCCGCCAGCTTCGAAATAGGTCAGCGCGCGACCCATATAGGTCTTGCCGAACACCAGCAGCGGCCAGTGCCAGAGATAGAGCGCGTAGGAGATGCGCCCCACATAGACCACCTTCGGACGGCTAAGCAGGAAGTTGGCGTAGCCGGCCGGATTGATGGTGCCGGCATAGATCACTGCCGCCGTGCCGAACACGATGGGCGCGGCGGAGAGGCCCGGGAAGGTCATGTCGTGGCTGTAGGCGAAGACTGGGACCACGATGGCGAGGAGCCCCGCCACGCCGATCCAGTTCGCCGTCTTCTCCGACACCTTCGGCATGTGCACCAGCGCGAGCAGCGCGCCGACCAGCAGTTCCCAGGCGCGGCTCTGCAGCAGGAAGAAGGAGGCGGTGGGCTGGGTGCGCGCGCTCAGCTCCGCATAGACGCCGGAGACGACGGCGATGATGAGGAAGCCGAGGATCGCCATCCGCCGTGGGCCCAGCGCGACCCGCCCGCCGGTCTTGAGGAAGGCGAACATGAGCAGCGGGAAGAAGATGTAATACTGCTCCTCCACCGCCAGCGACCACAGATGGAGCAGCGGCGTCTCGTCGGCCTGGGGGCCGAAATAGTTCATCAGGCCCTGGAAGTGGATGTTGGCGTAGAACAGGGCCGAGGGAACGATGGATTGCGCGAACAGCACCATCTGCCGCGGCATCAGCAGGAAAGCCGCAATGAAGGTCGTCACCGGCAGCACGACGAACAGCGCCGGGAAGATGCGCCGGATGCGGCGGTCGTAGAAATCGACGAGCGAGAACTCGCCCTTCATCATGTCGTTATACAGGATGGAGGTAATAAGGTAGCCAGACAGGACGAAGAAGATATCGACGCCGATGAAGCCGCCGCGAAACGGGGGAATGTGGGCGTGAAACAGCAGCGCCACCACGACCGCGACGGCGCGCAAGCCATCGATATCCGGCCGATACTTCAGATTCATGCCCGCCCCCGGATCATGGCGCGCGGCCGCCCGCGCGCAAACCTCGCCTCAGGCGGGATAACAAAGCGGCGACGTTGGGGCAATTCCTCGCAAGGCGAGGAATGGTCACGGTTCCTTAATCATTTTGTCATGGGGCGCAGGTGCAACACCTGGAGGTAGCACCTACGGGCATACGCGTGGTGGTCGCAGAAGCCCCCCTACTCCGCCGCCATCCGCTCCGGCGGCACGGGATGCGCGGGAGGGGCCTTCTCCTCGTGCCGCCCGGAAACGGCGTGGTGCACGATGGCGTCCAGCCGGTCGAGATAGAGGTAGACCACCGGCGTGATGAAGAGCGTGAGCAGCTGCGACACCAGAAGGCCGCCCACCACGGCGACGCCCAAAGGCTGGCGCAGCTCGGAGCCGGCGCCGGCGCCGAGCGCGATGGGCAGCACGCCGAAGATGGCGGCGAGCGTGGTCATCATGATGGGCCGGAACCGCAGCAGCGCCGCCTCGCGGATGGCGTCCTGCGCCGCCGCCCCGGCGCGCCGACGTTCCAGCGCCACGTCGATCATCATGATGGCGTTCTTCTTCACGATGCCCACCAGCATGATGATGCCGATGATGGCGATCACCGACAGCTCCATGCCCGCCGCCATCAGGGTCAGCAGCGCGCCGATGCCGGCGGAGGGCAGGCCCGAGAGAATGGTGATGGGGTGGATGAAGCTCTCATAGAGCACGCCCAGCACGATGTAGATCACCACCACGGCGGCAAGGATCAGCAGCGGCTGGTTGGAGAGCGAATCCTGGAACACCTGCGCGGTGCCCTGGAAGCCGGTGATGACGCTGTCCGGCACCCGCGCCTCGGCGGCCGCCGCATTGATCTCCTCCACCGCCTGTCCCAGCGAGGTGCCCGGCGCGAGGTTGAAGGAGATGGTGACGGATGGCTGCTGCTGCTGGTGCTGCACCGAGAGCGGGCCGACCGTGCGTTTGATGTTCGCGACCGTCTCCAGCGGCACCACATTGCCGGAGGTGGTGCGCAGATAGACGCGGCCGAGGTCGCTCGGGTCGCGCTGGAAGATGGGCTGCACCTCGGCGATGATCGGGAACTGGTTGGTGGGCGTGTAGAGCGTCGCGACCTGGCGGGTGCCGAACTGGGTGTAGAGCGCATCCCGCAGCTGCTGCTCGGTGATGCCGAGGGCCGCCGCCTTGTCCTTGTCCAGCACGATGGTGAGCTGGGGATTGGTGATCTGAAGGTCGGAGGTCACGTCCCTCAAGCCGGGAAGCGTCGCGAGGCGCTGCTCCATCTGCTGGGCGAAGGCGTAGAGCGTGTCGGTATCCGGGCTCTGCAGCGTGTACTGGTACTGGCTCTTGGAGGCGACTCCGCCCACGTTGATGTTCTGCACCGCCTGGAAGAAGACGTTGACGCCGGGCACCTGCGCGACCCGCTTCCTCAGCCCCTGGATCACGTCATTGGCCGATCCCGTGCGCTCGCCCGGCGCGGTCCCCCGGGGCTTCAGGGCGATAAAGAGACGGCCCGAATTGGTCGTGCGGCTGCTGCCGGTGGCACCGGCGGTGGAGACAACGTAGTCCACGGCCGGATCGGCGCGCACCGCGTCCGCCACCTGCGTCTGGCGCTCCACCATGGCGGCGAACGAGCTGTCGGTGGCTGCTTCCACCGTGCCGGTGATTAAGCCGTTGTCCTCCTGCGGGAAGAAGCCCTTGGGGATGACGATGTAGAGATAGACCGACAGGCCGATGGTGACGAGTGTCACCACCAGCATGAAGGGCTTGTGCCTCAGCACGAAATCGAGGCTCACGCGGTAGGCATTGAGCCAAGCATCGAACATGCGCTCGGTGACGCGGAAGAACCAGCCGGGCTTCTTCGAGTGGTCCACCGGCTTCATCACGCGGGCGCACAGCATGGGCGTGAGCGTGAGGGAGACGAAGCCGGAGACGAGGATGGCCACCGAGATGGTCACCGCGAACTCGCGGAACACCCGGCCCACCACGCCGCCCATGAACAGCACGGGGATGAACACTGCCACCAGCGACAGCGTCATGGAGATGATGGTGAAGCCGATCTCCCGTGAGCCGCGCAGCGCCGCGCGGAACGGGCTCTCCCCCGCCTCCACATGGCGATAGATGTTCTCCAGCACGACGATGGCGTCGTCCACCACGAAGCCGACACAGAGCGTCAGCGCCAGCAGAGTCATGTTGTTGATGGAATAGCCGAAGCCCCACATGGCCGCGAAGGTGGCGATGATGGACAAAGGCAGTGCCAGCGAGGGGATGATCGTCGCGCGCACGTTGCGCAGGAACAGGAAGATCACCAGCACCACGAGGACGATGGCCTCGAACAGGGTCTTCTGCACATCTGCGACCGCCTCGCGGATGGAGACCGAGCGATCGTTCAGTACCTCGATGTTCACCGAACCGGGAAGCTGGGCGCGGAACTGGGGCAGGCGGGCGCGGACCTCGTCCACCACCTGAACGGTGTTGGCGTCCGGCTGGCGGACCACGGCCAGCCCCACCATGCGGCGCTCGTTGAACCAGCTCGCGACGCGCTCGTTCTCCACGCCGTCGGAAACGACGGCGATCTCCTCGAGCCGCACCACCGAGCCGTCGCGCGCCTTCACCACCACCCGCCGGAACTGGGAGGCGTCCGCCTTGGGCGTGCCCATGTCGATGGTCTGCGCCTGCTTTGGCCCGGAGACGATGCCGAGCGGCGTGTTGGAGGCCGCCGCCTCCACCGCGCGCTGGATGTCGTCGGACGAGATGTTGCGCGCACCGGCGGCCGCGGGATCGACGCGGATGCGCACCGCATATTTCTGCGAGCCGAAGACCTGCACCTGCGCCACGCCGGGCAGCTGGGAGATCTGCTGGCCGATCAGCGTGTCGGCATATTCGTTCACCGCCGACAGCGGCAGGGTGTCCGAGGAGATGGCGAGAAGGATCACCGGCGCGTCGGCCGGATTCACCTTCCGGAAGCTCGGCGGGGTCGTCATCTCGTCCGGCAGCGCGCGCTGGGCGACGGAGATGGCGGACTGCACGTCGAGGGCCGCCGCGTCGATGCTGCGGTTCAGGTCGAACTGCACCGTGATGGAGGTGGAGCCCTGGGTAGACGAGGACGTCAGCGAGGAGATGCCGGCGATGGTGGCAAGCTGGCGCTCGATGGGCGTTGCCACCGAGGTCGCCATGGTTTCCGGGCTCGCGCCGGGCAGGACGGCGATGATGTTGATGGTGGGGAATTCCACCCGCGGCAGGGCTGCGACGGGAAGCTGGCGATAGGCGAACAGGCCCGCCACCACGAGCGACAGCATCAGCAGCGTCGTCATCACCGGGCGGCGGATGCACAGTTCGGAGAACATGGGCTCAGCTCCCGGTGGCCGGCACGGCGGTGCGGGTGCGCACATTCACCCGGCCGCCCTCGCGCAGGGAGAGCTGGCCATCCGTCACCACCGTCTCGCCGCCGTTGAGCCCCTTCGAAATGACGGTGCGCCCGTCCACCGTGCGCGCGACGGTGACCGGCCGCACATGGGCGATGCTGTCGTCCACGATGAAGACGAACGGGCCGTCCTGCCCGTTCTGCACCGCCTCGCTCGGCACCGCTACCACGTTGTCCTCGATGCGCAGCGTCACCGTCACCGCGCCGAGGGCACCCGGCCACAGGCGCTCGTCGGCATTGGGGAAGATGGCGCGGGCGGTAAGGGTGCCGGTCTGCGGCTCGATGGTGTTGTCGATGACCGCCACGGTGCCGCCCGAGACGGTCTCTCCCGTGCCCTGGAAAGTGAAGGATACCTTGGCATCCTTCGCCGCGCGGAGACCGGCGATGTAGCGCTCGGGCAGGCCGAAGGCGACATAGATGGGGGCGAGCTGGCGCACAGTCGCCAGCGTGTCGTCCACCCGGATCACAGTGCCGGGACGCACCGAGGACACGCCGATGCGGCCGGTCGCGGGGGAGCGGATCTCGTAATAGCCGCGCTGCACCTTGAGCGCCGTCAGGTTGGCCTCGTCCTGCGCCACAGTCGCCTTCTGCACGTCGGCGGTGGTGCGGGCATCGTCCACCTGCACCTGCGAGACGGCGTTGCGGGTGGCGAGGCCCGCATAGCGCTCCACGTCGCGCAGGTTCTTTTCCAGCTGAACCTTGTCGCGATTGAGGGTCGCCTCGGCCTGGAGGATCTGCGCGTCGATCACCCGCGGATCGAGCTGATAGAGGAGGTCGCCCTCCTTCACGGTCGCGCCGTCGGCGAAGCCCACCTTCTCCACCGCGGCGGCGACGCGCGAGCGCACCGGCACCGTGACCATGGATTCCACCGTGCCCAGCGCCTCGACCCGCACCGGCAGGGAGGTGCGCTCCGCCTTGCCGGCGAGCACCGCGATCACGCGCGGCTGCGGCGCCGCCTTCTGGACACCCGTGCCGAGCCACGGCTTCTTGTCCCAGACCCAAGCACCGCCGCCGAGGACGGCCAGAAACAGGACTGCGAGGACAAACTTGCGGCCGGCCGATCCGCCGCTCTTCCCGCTATCCGGTGCATTCTCGGCTGGCATGAACGTCCTCGATACTCCGCAGCGTCAGACCCGTTCGCGCCGCGATGCAACAACAATTCAGCGCTCTGGTCCAATTAAGCTTTTGTCACGCCTTGCGCGATGAACGAGAGCGTAATGACGCATTCGTGAACAGCCAAGCCCGCGCTTGACTTGACCCTGGGTCAGAACTTGCGCGTGAGGTCGGCCAGATGCGCCAGCGCCCGGTCGATGGTGGCATCGTGCTTGGCGAAGCAGAAGCGCACCACGCTCTTCACCGCATCCTCCGCGTAGAAGGCGGAAACCGGGATCGCCGCGACCTTCCGGGTCTTCACCAGATCGAGGCAGAAGGCCTCGTCGTCGAAGGCGTTGGGCTCGCGGGCGTTTCCCTGGGCGGCGAGGTCGATGGAGAGGAAATAGGTGCCGCGCGAGGGCAGCACCTCGAAGCCAAGCCCCTTCAGCCCCGCCGCGAGGCGGTCGCGGGAGCGCTGGAGGCCGGCGCGCATGGTGGTGAAGTAATCGTCCGGCTTGCCGAGCCCATAGGCCACCGCCGCCTGCAGGTTCGGCGGCGTGGTGAAGGTGAGGAACTGGTGCGCCTTGGACAGCACCTTCATGAGATGCGGGGCAGCAAAGACGAGGCCGACCTTCCAGCCGGTCATGCCGAAGATCTTGCCGGCGGAGGAGATCTTCACGGTGCGCTCGCGCATCCCCGGGAGCGCCATCAGCGGCTTGAACGTAAGGCCGTCGAACACCACGTGCTCCCACACCTCGTCGCACACCGCATAGGCGTTGAAGCGCACGCAATAGTCGGCGAGGAGCTGCATCTGGGCGCGGTCGTAGACGACGCCGGTGGGGTTCTGGGGATTGTTGAACAGGACGAGCTTGGTGCGCTCGGAGAACACCTGGTCCAGCTTCTCCGGCGTCATGGCCCAGGAGGGCGGCTCCAGCCGCACGAGGCGGGGGATGCCCCCGGCCCTCTGCACCAGCGGCAGATAGGCATCATAGAGCGGCTGGAACAGCACCACCTCGTCGCCCGGCTCGATGAGCGAGAAGAGAGCGCCGGCCAGCGCCTCGGTGGCCCCAGACGTGACCATGATCTCCGCGTCGGGATCGAGTTCCAGCCCCTGCCAGTGGCGATAGTGCGCGGCGGCGGCGCGGCGCAGCTCGGGCAGGCCCATCATGGGCGGATACTGGTTCCAGCCGTCCACCACCGCCTCGGCCGCCTTGCGGCGCACGTCCTCGGGGCCGGGATCGTCCGGGAAGCCCTGGCCGAGGTTCACCGCCTCATGGGTGCGGGCGAGCCCGGACATTACCTCGAAGATGGTGGTGGGCAGCCCGGCATAGATGGGATTGAGCGGACGGGGCGTAAATTGCGGGTGGGACATGGGAAATTCGCGATTTAAAGGGAGCGGACAAAGGGTCTGGCCCGCGCCCTTTAGACCCTTCCGTCTTCCTGCGGAAGTCCGGTTGAGACCGCCGCCTCGCCCGGCATCAGCGGCTTCAGGGCCGCAAGCAATGCCTCCGGCGTCACCTGCCCCATGGGCATCAGCACCTTGGCAGCCTCGGTGCGGCGACCGGGGCGCATCACCAGCACCACCGTCTCGGCTCCGCCGCAGGCCGGATCACCGCAGGAAATCTCGGAGACGGAGACGGTCGCCTCCTCCTCCAGCGACAGGGTGGTGCGCACCAGATCCGCGAGGGTCCGCGAGGCATCGAGGGCAGGCCCGGCCTCGCCGCGGCGGCGCATGAACAGTCGCATCCAGTGGATCTCCGTGTACCGACGACTTCAACGGCGGCCCTGTTTCGCCCGCGCTCGCGGCATGAACATGACGGTGGCGCGACTTTGGTGGCGCGACTTCGCCCACCGGTCCGTCATCCACCTATTCGTCGTCCTCGTCCTGCTCCGGGGGAAAGCCGAGCAGGCGTCGGACACGGGCGATGGAGCGCTTGAGCCGGCCCGCCTCCAGCCGCAGCACGGCATAGCTCACCCGCCCGTCCGTCACGCCGCGCACCTCGATCACCGCATGCCCGTAGGCGATGCGCATGCCCGGTGCCGGCTGGTCGTCGGAGCGGTCGGCGAAGGCGTCGGCGATGGTGAGGCCGAGTTCGCTGTCCGGCACGGCGAGGCCGTAGAAGCTGGCGAGATCGCCGAGCCGCACCTCGCCGACGAAGGGGAAGGCGGCGCTGTCGTCCAGCGGGGTGGTCTCCTCGGGGCGGAACATGCGGTCGAGCTGGTGGACGCGCTTGGGCGGCGCGAGCAGGTAGCCGTAATCGCCGGCCTTGAGCGTGCCGGCCGCCTCCGGCGTCAGCGTCTCGTTGGCCCGCACCACCATGACGAGGCGCGCCCAGGAGGGCAGCTGCGCCTGCCCCACCGCCGGCGTGCCGGCCATGACGGGATAGGCCACCAGCTCCATTTCCGTCTGCCCCGGCAGGTCGATCTCGAAGCGCCGCACGCCGGGATCGGGATCGGACAGCGCCACGTCGAGCCGCCGCGCCGCGTAGCCCATGGTCCATCCGTGCAGGATCAGCGAGACGACCACCACCGCGAAGGCGACGTTGAAATAGACCTCGGCCATGGGCAGGTGCGCCAGCATGGGGATGGTCGCGAGGAAGATGGAGACCGCGCCGCGCAGGCCCGCCCAGGATACGAACAGCTTCTCCTTCAGCGAGAAATGGAACGGCGCGAGGCAGGCGAACACCGCTGCCGGCCGCCCGACGAGAATGAGGAACGCCGCCACCCCCAGCGCCGGCAGCGCGTACTGCATGATCTTGTTGGGGGATACCAGCATGCCCAGCATCACGAACATCACGATCTGGCAGAGCCAGGTGATGGTATCGAGAAACGATGTGATGGAGGCGATGGCGCGCACCGGCCGGTTTCCCACCACCAGCCCGGCGAGATAGACCGCGAGGAAGCCCGAGCCGTGCAGCAGCGAGGTGACCGCGAACAGCAGCACCGCCACGCCCACCACCATCACCGGATGGAGGCCGCCCGGCAGGTCCACGCGATTGAGAAGCGCCACCAGCGCATAGCCGCCGGCGACGCCCAGCACCGCGCCAACCACCATCTCGCGCAGCGCACCGAACACCACCATGAGGCCGGGGTCGGCCAGGTGGCTGGTGAGGAGCTCCACCAGCAGAACCGTGAGGAACACCGCGGCAGGATCGTTGGTGGCCGACTCGATCTCGATCACCGAGCCCACCCGCCGGCCGAGATGCAGCCCCTGCGCCCGCACGAGGAACAGCACCGCCGCGGCGTCGGTGGAGGCGACGATGGCGCCCACCAGCAGGGCTTCCATCCAGCCGAGGCCGAGAAGCGGCGCGGCCACCAGCGCCACCAAAGCGGCGGTGAAGGCGACGCCCACCGTCGAAAGGCCCACGGCGGGCAGGATGGCACCGCGCATGGACGCGACCCGCATCCGGAGGCCGCCGTCAAACAGGATCACCGCCAGCGCGGCGGACCCCACCATGTAGGTGGCCCAGTAGTCGTCGAAATGGATGCCGCCCGGCCCGCCCTCGCCGGCCGCGACGCCCACGGCGAGGAACACCAGCAGGATGGGCGCGCCGAAACGGGCGGCGAGCAGGCTGGAAAGCGTTCCAACAACAACCAGCGCCGCAACCACGAGGAGGACAATATTAGAGACGACAACCGATCCCATGTGCTTCGAAAAGCCCCACCCCCTCGAATCCAGAACGCCACAGTAGCGCGACGATCGTCTAAGGCGTAAGGTTCCTAGTGTCGCGGTTCCGAATTACCAATTCTGTACTACGGACGGACCGATCCGGGGGCGGAAAGGGACGAGAATGACATCCAGCGGCACCCCCAACGCCTATCTGGTCATGGCGATGGTAAACGAGGAGGGGAACCTCCTCCTCCAGAGCGAAACGATCTGTTTCGATCGCGACCTTGCCTTCTCCATCGCGGATGATGAAGGCGACCATTGCACCTGGGTGGGGGTCTATGCCCTCGATGCCGACGGCCGGAGCATCCAGAACGGCGCCCTCTATTCCAGCGGCTCCCTGCACGCCTTCGGCACGTCCAGCCGTGGCTACGGCATGGGCAGCGCGCAATCGAGCATGACGCTCTCTTAAATCGCTTCGATCAGCCGCCGGATCGATCCGCGGCGAGTCGCCCGTTGATGAAGGCCACCGCCTCGAACGGCGAGGCCACGCGCACAAGGCGCACGCGCCGGCTGCCGCATAAGTCGCAGCGCAAGGTGTTTCCCCGGATTTCGCTGGTGTCCTCAAGCCGCCCATCCTCGGACCGTGAGGAGAGGATGGAGCGGCGGTGGCAGCGGTCGCATTCGGCGCAGATCATCAGCATAGGATAACCGCCGATCACGGTCACATGATGGCCGCATTTGCGAACGTCCTCACAGCAGCGCGCGGACCTCGAAGAAACGTCGCACCTGCTGCTCGGCGAAGGCCACATCCTCCGGCCGTCCCGCCTCGGCCGCGCCGATCAGTGCCTTGAGGGCGCTGTCCAGCTCCGGGCCTTGCTCGCCCTCTGAGAAGCGCTGGAGCAGCACGCGGCCGCAATCGCCGAGCGTCGCCATCCACGACCCGTCGTGGAGCCAGATGGGGCGGAGGAGTTGGGTTTCCCAGAAGCGTGCCATGGTGGAGGATTAACGGGGCCGGAGGCCGTTTGTTTCCCGGCTCAGACCGCTTCAAGCACAGCAACGGCGAACCAGCTGCGCGGATCGGTCCAGAGCGCCCCCTGCCGCCAGCCGGCGGCCTGCGCCATGCCCATCAGCCGCGGAGCCGCATACTTGTAGGAATTCTCCGTGTGGATGGTCTCGCCGGGGGCGAAGGTGAAGCGCGCGCCATCGAGCAGGACGGTCTGCGCCGCACGGCTCTCCAGATGCATCTCGATGCGACTCTCCGCTTCATTGAACAAAGCGCGATGGTGGAAGGCGGCGAGGTCGAAATCGGCACCCAGCTCGCGATTGATGCGCGTCAGCAGATTGAGGTTGAAGGCGGCGGTGACGCCCTGATGGTCGTCATAGGCGGCTTCCAGCACCGCGCGTTCCTTCGGCAAATCGAAGCCAAGCACCAGCGCCGCGCCAGCGCCCAGCGACTGCCGCGCATGGGTCAGGAATGCCTCGGCCTCCGCCGGCGTGAAATTGCCGATGGTCGAGCCGGGGAAGAAGCCGATGCGCCGACCGCCCTCACCGAGGTGAGGCAGTTCCAGAGGCCGGGTGAAATCACCCTCCACCGGCGTCATGGCGACGGTCGGATAGTCCCGCGCCAGCGCGGCGACGGCGGCGCGCATGTGCGGGCCGGAAATGTCGAGGGGCACATAGGCGGCGGGCCGCTCCAGCGCATCGAGCAGCAGGCGCACCTTAACGCTCGATCCCGACCCGAACTCGACGAGGCTGGCGCCCGGCCCGGCGATGGCGGCGATGTCGCCCGCATGGGCCTTGAGCACACCGAGTTCGGTGCGGGTGGGATAGTATTCCGGCAAGCGGCAGATGAGATCGAACAGGCGCGAGCCGGCCTCGTCATAGAAATACTTCGGCGCAAGCTGCTTGGGGCTGGCGGACAGCCCCTCGATCACGTCGGCGCGGAAGACGGCGCGCTCGGGGGTCTGCGGGCTCAGTTCGGCGCGAACAAGGGTCGAAGCGCGCATCAGGCATCCTCGGCAAGGCGCAGGCTGGCAAAGGCCCAGCGCTGGTGGGGATAGAAGAAATTGCGGTAGGTGGCCCGGGCATGGCCTTCGGGCGTGGCGCAGCAGCCGCCACGCAGCACCATCTGCGACGACATGAACTTGCCGTTGTATTCACCGAGCGCGCCCGGTGCGGGGCGGTAGCCCGGATAGGCCACATAGGGGCTCTGGGTCCATTCCCAGACATCGCCGAACATCTGCGCGGGCAGATCGTCGGTGGCTGCCGGAAGGGGGCGCAGCGCGCCGCTGTCGAGGAAGTTGCCGGCGACGGGGAGGCCCCGCGCGGCGACTTCCCACTCGGCTTCCGTGGGCAGCCGCTTGCCGGCCCAGCGGGCAAAGGCGTCGGCCTCGTAATAGCTCACATGCACCACCGGCGCGGCGGGATCGAGCGGGTTAAGGCCATTGAGCGTGAAGGCCTGCCAGTCCCCGTCGTGGCTTTCCCAATAGAGCGGCGCCTCATATTCCCCCGCCTTCACCCGCGCCCAGCCATCCGCCAGCCACAGGTCCGGCCGGCGATAGCCGCCGTCCTCCATGAAGGCGAGCCACTCGCCGTTGGTCACGGCGCGGGAGGCGAGGCGGAACGGGCGCAGCAGCACCTCGTGGCGCGGGCCCTCGTTATCGTAGGAGAAGCCCTCCCCCGCGTGCCCGATCTCGAAGATGCCGCCGGGATAATCGATGAAGGCGAGCGGCCGGGCCTCGGCCGTCATCGCCGGGCTGCCGGGCCGATAGGCGGGGCGCAGGGGATTGGCGGCGAACAGGTGCAGGATGTCCATCAGGATCAGTTCCTGATGCTGCTGCTCGTGGTTGATGCCGATCTCCACCAGCGGTGCAAGGCGGGCGTAGGTCTCCTCGCCCGCGCCAGCCAGAAGATCGGTCATGGCGTGGGTGACATGCCGGCGATAGTCGGCCACCTCGGCCACGGTCGGGCGGGTGATGAGCCCGCGCGCGAAGCGGGCGTGGCGGGGGCCGGCGGCCTCGTAATAGGAATTGAAGAGGAAGGCGAAGTCCGCGTTGGCGACCTTGTAGCCCGGCAGGTGAGGCACCAGCAGGAAGGTCTCGAAGAACCACGAGACATGGGCGAGGTGCCATTTGGTGGGGCTGCAATCCGGCATGGATTGCACCGTCTGGTCCTCGGGATGGAGATCCCGCGCCAGCGCTTCGGTCTGTCCCCGCACCTTTAAGAAACGAGCGATGGCGGCGCCGCGCCCGGTGTCCCCGGTGGCGGCGGATGAGGAAGGCTGCGGCATCGCGAGCGGGTTCCAGGGCTTGTTCATTGTTCCTCGCTCGACCGGTTCGACCTGAACCGCCTCCCACTTTAACGCCGGAGCGCGCGTGTGGTTTCTACGGCCGTGTTCGTGCGGCGGACCTTCGCCGTTACACCCGCCCTGCGCACGATCTTGCGAGGCGATGGAAAAAGGCGCCCCTGCTCACGCGACGGCGAGACCGATAAGGGCATCGATGGAGCGGCGGGACGGGCTCGCGGGACGGAAGAGCGCCAGCGTGCGCACAAGGCCCAGCCCGGCGGGAAGGGAGCGCGTCTCCACCTCCCCCGCCCGGCGCCAGCGCTCCACCGCCGCTGCCGGCAGAAGCGTGCGTCCCAGCCCGGCGGCGACGCAGCCCATGATGCCGTCCAGCGTCCCAAGCTCCAGCACAGGCAGGTCGCCGAACGTTTCGGCGAAGCGCGCGCGGTAGCAGCAGCCCGCCCGGAACACGACGGCTGCCGCCTCCGAAACGCCGCCCACCGGCAGCACCTCCACCAGCTCTTCCTCGAACAGCGGCACGCTGGCGAAGCGCGCTTCCGCCGCCTCCTCCGCCACGAAGGCGAGATCGATGTCGCCCCGCCCGAGAGCCCCAACCAGCTCGCCGCTGGTGCCGGTGGTGATGGACAGGCGCAGGTCCGGCAGCTTCGCCCGCACCGCCTTCAGCAGCGGCGGCAGGCGGACGGCGGCGGTGGTTTCCATGGTGCCAAGCCGCAGCGGCGGGAAGGCCTCGGCCGCCGAGCGCAGCCGCTTCTCGGCCTCCTCCGACAGGCGGACGATGCGGGCGCCATAGTCCAGCGCGAGCACGCCGGCGGCGGTGGGCACCATGCGCCCGTCGATGCGCTCCACCAGCTTCTGACCGAGCCGGTCCTCCAGCTTGCGCAGGCGGGTGGTGACGTTGGACTGCACGCAACCGAGGCGCCCGGCGGCGCGGGTGACGCTGCCGGTCTCGGCCACCGCTTCGAGGAAGCGGAAATCGCGCAAATCCATCATCAGAAGTGAACGATAATATCAGAATGTTTCAATTTCAATGATTGGTGGAAGCGCGATAATGGCGGCCACCTCGCGGGAGACCGACGCCATGACAGACACCCTCGATGACGAAGCCGCCGCCCGCTGGCCGGACCGGCGCATCCTCGATCTGTTCGGCATCGCCCATCCCATCCTGCTCGGCCCACTGGCCGGTCCCGGCTCGCCGGAACTCGCCATCGCCGTGGGCTCGGCCGGCGGCCTCGCCTCTTTACCCTGCGCCATGTACGGGACGGACGATCTGAAGGCGGCGGTGGCGAAGATCCGCGCGGGGCTGCCGGGCAAGCCGCTCAACCTCAACTTCTTCTGCCACACCCCGCCGCAGGATGCCCCGGCGCGGGCGCTGCGCTGGCGAGCGCGGCTGGCCGACTATTATGTCGAGGCCGGGCTGGACCCCGCCGCGAGCACGCCCTCCCCCTCCCGTGCCCCGTTCGACGATACCTTCTGCACCGTGGTGGAGGAGGTGCGCCCAGAGGTGGTGAGCTTCCATTTCGGCCTGCCGGCGCCGGACCTCGTGGCCCGGGTGAAGGCGACGGGGGCGAAGATCATCTCCTCCGCCACCACGGTGGCCGAAGCCCGCTGGCTGGAGGACCACGGCTGCGACGCCATCATCGCCATGGGCTTCGAGGCCGGCGGCCATCGCGCGCTCTTCCTCGGCGGAGACTATTCGCAAACGCCCATCAGCTGGCAGGACGTGGCGCGGCAGGTGGGCACCTTCTCCCTCGTGCCGCAGGTGGCGGATGCGGTGAAGGTGCCGGTGATCGCCGCCGGCGGCATCGCCGATGCGCGGGGCATCGTGGCGGCGCTGGCGCTGGGGGCGTCCGCGGTGCAGATCGGCACCGCCTTCCTGTTCTCGCCGGAAGCGAAGGTGCCCGCCGTCCACCGCGCCGCGCTTGAAGCCGCGACGGACGAGAGCACCGCGCTCACCAACATCTTCACCGGCCGCCCGGCGCGCGGCATCATGAACCGCGTCATGCGTGAGATCGGCCCCATCGCGCCGGAGGCGTCGGCCTTCCCCACCTCCGGCGGCGCCCTCGCCCCGCTGCGCGCGAAGGCCGAAGCCGAGGGCCGGGACGATTTCACCAACCTCTGGTGCGGCCAGTCCGCCGCCCTGAGTCCGCGCCTGCCGGCAGCGGACCTCACCCGCAAGCTCGCCGCGGAGGCACTGGCGCGGCTCGCCTGAGCCGCCGCATACGGACACCATCTCCCGCACCGCAGCGAAACTGGCCTCCCGTTTGCACCGCCTCTCTCAGCGTTCCTGTGCGGATGGTTTGGAGGATGCGATGTCGGACGATGCCCTGAGCCCGGTGATCGTGGCCAAGAAGACGATCGAGGCCGAAAACATGGCCTCCTTCGAGCTGATCCCCGCCGAAGGCGGCGAGTTGCCCGCCTTCACGGCCGGCTCCCATGTGGATGTGAGCATCCCCGGCGGCCTCGTGCGGCAGTATTCGCTCATCAACAGCGAGAGCGAGCGCCATCGCTACGTGATCGGCGTGTGGAAGGACGCCAACAGCCGCGGCGGCTCCAAGGCCCTGTTCCAGCAGGTGAACGAGGGCGACCGCCTCGCCGTCGGCACCCCGCGCAACCGCTTCGCCGTGCCGCGCGACACCAAGCGCGCGCTGCTCTTCGCCCGCGGCATCGGCGCGACGCCCATCCTCTCCATCGCCGATCATCTCAAGGCGAAGAACATCCCCTTCGAGTTCCACTACCTCTTCGCGGGCGGCTCGCCGGGCGCGTTCAAGCCCACCATCGAGGCGTCCGCCTTCGCCGCCAATACGAGCTTCTATTTCGAGGCCCTCGAGCCGCGCCTCAACCCCGCGAACCTGCTGGCGGACCGGCCCGACGACACGCACCTCTTTCTGTGCGGCGTGGACTGGTGGCTCGACCCCATCATCGCCAGCGCCCAGCAGAAGGGCTTCGGCGTCAACCGCATCCATGTGGAACGCTTCACCGGCAAGGCCCCGCCTCCGCTGCTGGACAAGGTGTTCGATGTGAAGATCGCCTCCACCGGCAAGGTCATCAAGATCCCCGGCGACCGCTCCGTCTCCACCGCCATGGAAGAGGCCGGCGTGAAGATCCCCACCTCCTGCGAGCAGGGCGCGTGCGGCACCTGCAAGGTGAAGGTGCTGGAGGGCGAGGTGGACCACCGCGACAAGCGCCTCAAGCCCGAGGAGAAGGAACAGGGCTGGTTCCTGGCCTGCGTCTCGCGTGCCAAAGGCGACCTGCTGGTGTTGGATTTGTGACAATTCCGCTTCGCGCTTGCTGCCCCCGGGCGACGGAAGGACAAGACCCATGGTGACCGAGGAAGATGTCTGGCGCACCGCCTTCATCATCGCCGAGCAATATGGCCCGGAGGGCGTCGCCTTCGCCCACCGCATGGCCGAGAGCTTCGAGATGGGCGGCAAGGTGGAGGCGCATCGCACCTGGGTCTCCATCATGACCAAGGTGGAGGAGCTGGTGCAGGACGAGGACGCCCCGTCCCGCGCCAATTGACGACCAGCAGCGGGCCTGTGCCGCGGCAAACCCGGCGCAAGCCCGCACCGGAGCTCGGTTTCACCCCGCGCACAATGCCGCTGTTGCCAGCGGCTTTCCCCGTCCACAATGCCGCTGTGGCCAGCGGCTTGCGCCCCCTTGAAATTGCGGAGCACCCCGCGTAGGTTCCGCCCTCTCTTCGGCGCCCCGGTGCGCCGGAGCCGTGCAGGTGTAGCTCAGTTGGTTAGAGCGCCGGTCTGTGGAACCGGAGGTCGGTGGTTCGAGCCCACCCACCTGTACCATTTAAGCCATTCAGAAACATAAATAAATAGTCCTATTTGCCCGAGTCTAGTTCGGTACCGGAAGCATCGAGTCGCCACCGAGTCGCCACGCCAGCAATTGCCTGCGCCCTCTGCGGATGCGCAGCCCTTCCGGCTCCACCTTGAACTCGACGCAATGATTCCCCCTCCCCTACGCGCCTCCCACACCCGGTTGAGGATCTGCGCGGTGGCCCTCACCGACATCCATCTCATGCTGCCGGAGACAGAGACCGAGAGCGTGCTGAAGGTGAACCTCGACCAGGACGTGGCGGCGACCCTGAGCAGCTTGGAGCGGCCCCACCCTTGAGCGGCCCCTTCGGGAGGGCGCAGCTTCGGTGGCCCCGACACCAGCACCGCTCAAGAAATTAAGTTTATGATTGAACGAAGTGAGAGGATGTCATTTCAGTTGCGTGTGGTAACTTGGTATCTTGCTCGCATGCACGACGGGAGGTCGTCATGATCGGTCTGGTGATCGGGATTTTGATTATCGTCGTTGTCGGCGCGATTCTGTTCTGGGTCATCGACAAATTCTGCACGGACGGCCGGCTCGCGCAGCTTCTCAAGATCCTTGTTGTTCTGGTCTGCCTGGGGGCGATCATTTCCCGGCTGCTGCCGATCCTCGGCTATCCGGCCTTCTTCTAGGGCGGGACATCACACCCTGATCAGCCAGCCGGCTGCCGCGCCGCAGTGATCCGACCGTCCACCACCTCGACGATGCGGTCGCACTGCCGGGCGAGGTCCATATTGTGGGTGACGATCAGGAAGGTGGTCGCCCGCTCGCGGTTGATCTGCCGCATCAGCTCGAACACCGCATTGGCCGAGGCCGTATCGAGATTGCCCGTGGGCTCGTCCGCGAGAACGAGGGTGGGGTCCATGGCCAGAGCGCGGGCGACGGCGACGCGCTGCTGCTGCCCGCCGGACATGTTGGTGGCCCGGTTGTTGCGCCATTTGCCGAGGCCGACCCGGTCCAGCAACTCGGCGGCGCGCTCTTCCATCTGGCGGTCGGGATGGCCGCGGTCCACCAGCATGGGCATCATCACGTTCTCGGCCGCGGTGAAGGCCGAGATCAGATAATGATACTGGAACACGAAGCCGATGGTGTGGCCCCTGAGCTTGGTCAGGGCCGCGTCCGGCAGGTCGGTGGTGTCCTCGCCGTTGATGAGGAGCCGCCCGGACGTGGGCCGGTCCAGCAGCCCGATGATGTTGAGCAGCGTGCTCTTGCCGGAGCCGGACGGCCCCATCAGGGCGACGAATTCGCCGGCGCGGATGGCGAGGTCGATGCCGTGCAGCACCTCCACCTCCACCGACGTGCCGACATTGTAGGACTTGCGGATCTGGTCGAGGACGAGCACGTCAGCCACGGATCGCCTCCACCGGATCAAGGCTTGCCGCCCGCACCGCCGGGGCGACGCCCGCCGCGACGCCGGTGAGGGTGGCGATCGCCGCCGCGGCGACGAAAAGGCCGGGCTCCAGCACCAGCGGAAACAGCTCGGTGCCGTCCACCTGCCGGGCCAGATGGTGCCACAGCATCAGTGCACCGGCGCCGAGCACCGAGCCGACGAGGGAGCCGAGGAAGCCGAGCACCCCGCCCTGGATGAGGAAGATCTGCAAAATCTGCCGCCGCGCGGTGCCCATGGCCCGCAGGATGCCGATGTCCTTGGAGCGCTGGATCACCGAGACGATCAGCACCGCGGCGATGCCGAAGGCCACCGAGAGTGCCACGAACAGGCGGATCAGCGTGTTGGAATTCTGCTGCGCCCGCACCGCCGTGAAGAACTGGGCATTGGTTGCGATCCAGCTCTCCGCCTGCACCGGCAGGCTCGCCTCGATCTCCTGGGCGATGGTCTCGGCGGCGTAGATGTCCCTCACCGTCAGGTCGATGGTGGTCACGCCACCGATGAGGTTGAGCAGGCTCTGGGCGGTGCGCAGCGCCACGAAGGTGTTGCGCTGGTTGGCGCCCTTGTTGCCGAGGTCGAATATGCCGGTGATGGTGAGGATGCGGCTGCGCGCCTCGGCGGAGGTGACGTTGAGCTTGTCGCCCACCGTGGCGCCGAGGTCCTTGGCCAGCTCGGTGCCGATGAGGATGTCGTCGGTGCCCAGCCGCAGCTCGCCGGCGACGATATAGTCCGGCACCCGCACGATCTTGAAATACTGCTCCGGCTCCATCCCGGTGAGGGTGATGGAGCGGCTGGCGTCGCCCCGCACCGCCAGCATGGCGCCCGAGGCGGTGGGGGCCGCCACAACCACATCCGTCCGCGCCCGCATGGCATCACGGATGGCCTGCCACTGGTCGATGGAGAGGACACGCTGCGCGGGGCGCTGCACCACCGCCGCCTCGAACACGCCCTCCCCCCGCCGCAGCGGCCGGGCCACCTCGTCGGGCGGCAGCAGCTGGATCTGCGGCTGGGAGGTGAGCACCCGCTTGATGAAATTGGCCTGGAGCCCGGCCAGCATGGCCGACATGAAGACGATCACCCCCACGCCGATGGCGATGCCGCTCAGGATGAAGGTGGTCTGCATCCGCCCCTCGGCGAGGAAGCGCAGCGCCGCGATCCAGGCGAAGGGTAGCCAGCGTTTCACGCCTGCACCGGCCGGATGCGCTGGCCGGCCCGCACGCCGGACGAGAGCGGCAGCACCATTTCCCCGGGGTCGACGCCCTCCAGTATCTCCGCATACTCGCCTGCCCGCAGGCCGATGCGCACCTTCTGCACCCGCGCGCGGCCGTCGCGCACCACCAGCACCCAGGGCGCGGCGGAGGTCGCGTCATGCACCGTGCGTGCCGGAACGATCACCGCCGCAGCCCGGCGGTCCACCGCGATGTCCACGGAAACGGTCATGTCCTGCCGCAGGTAGGCCGGAGGATCGACCACCGTCAGCTTCACCTCCACCGAGGCGCGGGTGATGTCCACGGAGGGGTTGATGTAGGTCACCGTGGCTGCGAAGCGCTGGTCGGGATAGGCATCGGCCGAGGCCAGCGCGGTCTGGCCGAGCTTCAGCAGGCCGAGATTCTTCTCGTCGATCTGCAGAACCAGCTGCATGTCGCCGGCCGGGGCCAGCACCAGCAGCGCCTTCCCCGCCTGGACGACGGCGCCGCGCTCCACGTTACGGGAGATGAGGACGCCGGCGCGCGGGGCAGTGATGGTGGCGTAGCCGAGGCGCGCCTGCACCATTTCGAGGTTGGCGCTGGCCTGGTTCAGCTGGGTCTCGGCCATCACATAGTCGCTGCCGCCCGGGCTGGAGGTGTAGACCTGAAGCTCGGCGGTGCGCACCTGCGTGCGGGCCACATCGATATTCTTCGTGGCGTCGTCGAGCGTGACGCGCGTGCCGGCGCCGGTCTTGGCGAGCTGCTGGGCGCGATCATATGCGGCCTCGGCATTGGCAAGGTTGGCCTTGGCCTGCTTCAGCGACTCCTCGGCGGCGGGGCGGGTCAGCTCCTTCATCTGGCGGACGCGGGCCTCCGCCTGCGCTTTCGCGCCCTCGGCCTGCACTTCGAGGGCCTTCAGCTCGTTGGTTTCGAGGGCGACGAGGGGCTGGCCCTGGATGACGGTCTGCCCTTGGTCCACCAGAACCTCCCGGACCATCCCTGTGATCTGGCTGCCGATCTCGACGCGGAACGCAGTCTCCACGTGCCCGCTCGCCACCACGGTCTTCACCAGCTCGCCGCGGGTGACGGGATAGGCGACGACCTCCGGCCCCAGCAGCCAGCGCGTGAGCGCCCAGGCGAGGGCGGCGGCGAGCAGCAGGGCGCCGCCGATCTGCCATTTGCGACGCCATACCACTTGCGCAATCCGGCTTCGCGCCGGGCGCTTTGGGACAAGGCGATGATCGGCCAGGTGCGTCTGATCCACCGCAATTCCCTACCCGCGTCCGGCCCCCGCCGCATTGCGCTCGATCATGAACGGGCCACGTGACCGGTCGCGTCCGGTCGGGGAACGTGCCTGACGCCTCATGACTCGTGCTCCGTGAAGTCCAAAGCCGCGAGTGGTCGATCCCATCAGTATGCTATCATGGCGCCGTCGGGTCAGAAGGCCGGCTCACCTAGCCCAGCGCTGCGAGCACCATCCCCGCCACACCACAAGCCGCGAGGGTGGGAAGCATCCCGAGCCTGAGCCGGAACATGGCCAATATGGCCATCGCGGAGAGCGCAGCCACAGGCGCGGCGGGGGCATCGGCGCGCGGGACATGCCCGTTTTCGCCGTGGGCCATGGGCATGGGCCTGTTCGCGCCGCCATTCGGTGTCGGCTACTGCGCCGCCTGCGCCATCAGCCGCATCAGCCCGGATGCGGGCATGAAGCCCATCGTGGGCTACATGATCGCGCTGCTCATCAGCCTCATCATCGCCGCCTCTGCGCCGTGGATCTCCACCGGCTATCACACGTAGCACGGGCCTTCGATGAGCGGATGGGCGGCGAGGAAAGCCTCGTCCACCTCGATGCCGAGGCCCGGCCCCTCGCGGCAGGTGACGGCGCCATCCGGCGCAAGCTGGTACGGCAGGCCGCAGACCTCGTCGCGGAACGGGTTGTGGTGGGCGACATCGCCCTCGAAATAGCCGGGATTGTCCACCGCGCACATCAGGTGCAGCGTCGCCACCATGTTGATGCCGGTAGCGGAGGTGTGCGGGTTCACCGACATCTTCCAGGCGGAGGCCAGCACCGCGATGCGGTGACACTCTGTGATGCCGCCGGCCTTGGAGAGATCCGGCTGCACGAAGGCGACGGCGCCGTCCGAGATCAGGCGGGAGAACTCGAAGCGGGTATAGTGGTTCTCCCCCGCCGCCAGCGGCACGGTGCCGAGCTTCGTGGCATCCAGATAGCTGCGATAATCGTGCGGCGGGAACGGCTCCTCGAACCAGCCCACCTTCGCCGCCTGATAGGCCGGCATCACCCGGCGCACGTCGTCCAGCGAGCAGCCGGTGTTGCCGTCCACGAGGATGTCGATGTCCTCACCCACCGCGGCGCGCACCGCCTCCACCCGCGCGATGTCGCGGCGCGGCGTGTCGCCCACCCGCAGCTTCAGGGCGCGATAGCCCTGCGCCACGTAAGATTGGGCCTCCTCCGCCAGCGCCGCCGGATCCTGCCAGCCCAGCGAGATGCCGCCGGCATAGGCCTTGATCTTCCTCGGCGCGCCACCGAGGAGCCGATGGACGGGGGCATTCATCGCCTTGCCGCGGATGTCCCACAAGGCGATGTCGAGCCCGCTCAGGGCCAAGGCGGCCGCGGCGCCCATGCCGTGGCTCGCAAGCTGCATGCGGTAGACCTTCTGCCACACGCCCACCACGTCCAGGGCATCCATGCCGAGCACCAGCTCGGACAAGGTGGTGTCGATGAGCTTTGCCACCGCGCCGGGGCAGCGGCCGTGATGGGCCTCGCCCCAGCCGACGAGGCCTTCGTCCGTCTCCACCCGCACCAGAACGGCATCCCGCTTCACCGCCCGGCCGATGCCCAGCGTGACGTTCTTGCCCTCAGGCACGCGGAAGGAGACGGGGACGGCACGGATGGAGGCGATGCGCATGGGGCTCTCTCGGTTCTAATCTGGCGGCGCGGATCAGGCGCGCGCGGCGCGATAGTCGGGATTGACGAGGTTCTTCGGCTCCCCGCCCTTGAGGATGCGCAGCACCTCCTTGGCGGCGCCGATGCTCATGGCCCGCATGGAGGTGGCGGTGATGCCGGCGAGGTGTGGCGTCATCAGCAGGTTCGGCAGGTCGAAAAGCGCGCTGTCGGGCGGCACCGGGTGGGTGTCGTAGACATCGGTCACCGCGCCCGCGATCCATCCCGCCTTGAGGGCGGTGAGGAGCGCATCCGTATCGACGATGGGGCCGCGCGCCGGATTGATAAGCACGGCAGAGGGCTTCATGCGCGCCAGGAGCCGCCCGTCCACCAGACCCTTCGTCTGGGGCGTCAGCGGGCAGGCGATGACCACCGCATCGCTCTGGACGAACAGGGTTTCGAGATCGACGACCTCGACGCCCTCCACCGCCCCGCCGGAGCGGGACGTGCCGACGACGCGCATGCCGAACCCGGCCCGCGCGATGGCTGCCACGCGCTGACCGATGGCGCCGAGCCCGATGATGCCGAGGGTCGAGCCCGCAATCTCGCTGGTGCCGTCTCCCAGCGCACGCGCCGGGTTCCAGCCATCCGCCCGCAGCCGCCCGTCGATCTGCGCCAGCGGCCGGCGCAGGTGGAAGAGCGCGGAGAACACATATTCCGCCACGGTCTGGGTGTTGCTGCCCGGCAGGTTGGCCACGGGGATGCCCCGCGCGGTGGCCGCCGCGACGGGGATGAAGTCGAGCCCCACTCCGTGCCGCACCACGCCCTTGAGGCGGTCCGCGCCGTCGAAGGCATCGTCCGGGAGCTTGGCGCGCACGATCACCGCATCGGCGGCGCGGGTGAGGCGGCGCAATGTGTCGTCGGACGTATCGGGGCCGACGACGATCTCGGCATGCCCCTCCAGCAGCGCGGCGCCGTCCGGGTGGAGCGCATTGGTGGCGAAGACGATGGGCCGCTCATTCGCCATAGGGCGCACCTTCCACGATGGGATTGACCAGAGTGCCGAGCCCCTCGACGCGGGCGCGCACCACCGAGCCGGGCCGGAGCCAGGCGGGCGGCTTGCGCATGCCGGCAACGCCGGCCGGCGTGCCGGTGGCGATCACGTCCCCCGGCTCCAGCGTGTGCGCCTGCGACAGGCGGGAGACGAGATCGGCGATGTCGAACACGAGATCGGAGGAGACGCCCTCCTGCAGCCGCGCGCCGTCCACCTCCAGCGAGAGCGAAAGGGCGTGGGGATCGGCGATCTCGTCGGCGCTGGCGAGGAAGGGGCCGAGGGGGCCGAAGGTCGGCAAATTCTTGCCGCGGGTGAACCCGCCGTCGCGCTTGATCAATTCGCTGGCGCTGATGTCGTTGAAGACGGCGTAGGCGGCGACATGGGAGAGCGCATCCTCCCGCGCCACCTTCTCCGCCCGCCGGCCGATGACGGCGGCGATCTCCACCTCATAGGTGCAGCCGCCAATGTCCGGCGGCAGCAGGATGGGCGCGCCCGGCCCGACCACGGTCGAGGCCTGCTTCATGAACAGCACCGGTTCGGCCGGCGCCGCCATGCCCCGCTCGGCCAGAGCATCGCGATAATTGAAAGCGAGCGCGTAGATGCGCGGCGGCACATAAGGCGCCAGCAGGTCCACCTCTTTCAGCGGCAGGCGCGCCGCATCGGCGAGGCCATGGGCGGCGATGCGCGCGACAATCTCGGGCAGGCCCGCGAGGATCAACGCATGGACATGGGCGGCGACACCGCGGAGAGCATCGGCCATGGCCGGATGGGCGAGGTCGAACACCACGTCATCGACACCCGCGCCATCGCCCTCAAGCACGCCCGCGCGGTCTTCGCCGGCGTGGCGGAAGCTCACGAAACGCATGGCTCAGCCCACCCGGTAGCGGTCGATGACCGAGCGATCGATCTCGATCCCGAGGCCCGGGCCGGTGGGGATCTTCACCCGGCCGCGCTCCTGCACGATGGGCTCCTTAGCGAGATGGTCGCGGAAGGGGTTCTCGCACTGCTCGAACTCCAGCAGCGGCTCGAACGGGAACAGGCTCGGCGGCTGGTCGGCGAGGGAGCCGAGGAAGTGCAGCGTCGCGGCGATGCCCACCGCCGACCCCCAGGCGTGGGGCACGCACTCGACGCCGTGGGTGGAGGCGAGGGTCGCGATCTTCTTGCACTCGGAGAGGCCGCCGGCGGCGCACACGTCCGGCTGCACGATGTCCATGGCCTTGCGCACGATGGCATCGCGGAAGCCCCAGCGGGTGAACTCGTTCTCGCCACCGGCCACCGCCATGTCGAGGGCCCGGGAGACCTCCACATAGCCGTCGATATCCTCCGGCGAGATGGGCTCCTCAAACCACTCCACGTCCAGCTCTTCCAGCTTGCGGCCGAGGCGGATGGCGACGGGCACGGAGAAGGCGTGGTTGGCATCCACCATGAGGCGGATGTCGGGGCCGATGGCGTCTCGCACCGCCTTCACCCGCTCGTAGTCCTTGGTGATGTTGCCAAGGCCGATCTTCATCTTGATGGCCTTGAAGCCCTCATCGACATAGCCGGTGGCTTCCTCCACCGCCTCGCCCACCAGATTGTCGAAATCGATGAAATAGAGTCCGGTGGCGTAGCAATCCACCTCGGTGCGGAAGGCGCCGCCGAGCAGCTTGTGCACCGGCTTGCCGCAGCTCTTGCCGATGATGTCCCACAAGGCGATGTCGATGCCGCTGATGGCGGCGATGGACATGCCCTTGTTCCCGTAGTCCTTGATGCGGTTGTAGAGGTCTTCCCAGATCACCTCCACGTCGAACGGGTCGCGGCCGAGGATGCGCGGGCCGAACTGAGTCTCGATGAAGGCCTTGGCGACGGCGGAGGGGCCGTAGCACTCGCCCCAGCCGACGATGCCGTCCGCCGTTTCGATCTCCACCAGGCAGGTACCGCGGGTCTTGTAGAGCCAGCCCCGCGAGGAGGTGAACGGCTTTTCCACCGGCGCCGCCATGACATGGGCCCGGACACTCTTGATGACGCTCACGTCGCGCCCTTTCTGCTGGGATCGGGAAGGAAGAGGGCGCGGGCGATGAGACGCCAGCGCGTGTCGGTGCGCTATTCCGCGCCCTTGAACACCTGAGTGGCGACCGCGTTCAGCGACTTCTGGACCGCGTTCACCTCGGCATCGAGCGCGTCGCCGGTGAGGTCGTCCACCAGCACGCCGTTCTCGGCCGCGAAGGTCTTGAAGCGCGGGTCCTGGATGGACTTGCGGAAGGCCTCGACCAGCGTCTTGCGCACCTCCGGCGGGATCTTGGCGGGCGCGACGATGTAGGCCATCTGCACCACCGGACCGTAGGGGAAGACGTCGTAGCCCTTCTCCTTCATGGTCGGCACGTCGGGGAAGACGGAGAGGCGCTGATTGTCGAAGATGGCGATGGGCTTCACCTGCCCTGCCTTGATCTGCGCGATGCTCTCGGACGGCTTCAGCACCGCCGCGTCGATCTGGCCGCCGGCCAGGTCGGTGATGACCTTGGCGCCGCCGGGATAGGGCACGTTCACATAGTCCACGCCCGCCGCCTTGGCGGTCATGGTCGCGAAGATGTGGTTGATGTTGTAGCTGCCCGGCGTGCCGATGGTGATCTTGCCGGGATTGGCCTTCATCTGCGCCACGAAGGCATCCACATCCTTCGCGCCGTCGGTCTTCACCAGCAGCATCAGCGGATCGCTCGACACGCGGGCGATGCCGGTGAACTGGTCGTTGCGCAGGGGCGTCTTGTTCTGGGCGATCATGGACAGGGTGGACGAGGTGCCCATGCCGATGGTGTAGCCATCGGGATTGGAGCCGGCGACGCGGCCCATGCCGATGGTGCCGGTGCCGCCGGGCACATTGTCCACGATGATGCGCACGCCGTTCTCGGCGAGGATCGGCGCCAGCACGCGCGCCGCGATGTCGTTGGAACCGCCGGCGTTCCACGGAACGATGAGGCGCACCTCGCGGCTCGGGAACTTGTCCTGGGCATTGGCGCTCCCGACCGACGCGAGGAGGACCGTCCCCAGCGTCGCTCCGAGGGCCAGGGCCGGGGCAAATCCCCGGGCGAGGGCAAGGCTGTGCTTCATTGGCGCGTCTCCCTTTTGTTGTTTGTTATAACAAACGACATATAAGCTGCTTGTCAACGCGCTTTTCCGGTGCTCCCCTTGGATGATGGACACCAACGCGACCGTCGCCGACCGCAACCTCTCCCGGCTCTCCCGCGAGCCCCTGTGGGACCGCGCCCATGCGCAGCTGCGCGAGGCGCTGCTCGCCGGGCGGTTCGAGCCGGGCAGCGCGCTGGTCCTGCGCCAGCTGGCGGAGACGTTCGGCACGTCCATCACCCCCGTGCGCGATGCCATCGCTCGGCTCGTCGCGCAGGGGGTGCTGGAGCAGGGGCCGCGGAATTCCGCGCTGGTGCCAGACCTGCGCAGGAGCGCACTGGTCGACATCACGATGGTCCGCTGCGAGCTGGAAGGCCGCGCCACCCGCGAGGCGGCCGCGAAGGCGACGCCGGCCGACATCGACGCGCTGGACGCCCTGCTCGCGGACATGCGGGGCATGATCGCGAGGCGCGCCCTCGACGCCTATCTCGACGTCCACCGCCGCTTCCATTTCGGCATCTATGCTCTGGCCGGCATTCCCATCCTCGACGAGATGATCGAGAATCTGTGGCTGCGCTGCGGGCCGATCCTGTCCTTCGTGGTGCCCGAATATGTGGTGCTGCTGAAAGGCACCGACCATCACCAGGCCGCCCTCGATGCGCTGCGCCGCCGGGACGGCCCCGCGGCCGAGGCGGAGATCGTGGCCGACATCGAGGAGGCCGGGCGCTATCTCCTCAGCCTCGCCGATCCGACCGGCCGCATCCGGCGGCGCGTTCCGGCCTGACAGACAGGCCTGCGTGCGATGTCAGAGGGCCGCGCCGAGGCTCCGGCGCGCGTCCCGGCTCAGCTCTTCACCATCAGGCAGTTGCTCTCGGCGATGGGACGGAAGGCGTCCTTGGCGGGGAAGGTCTCGACGAGGTTGTAATAGTCCCACGGCCCCTTGGACTGGTCCGGCGTCTTCACCTGGAACAGGTACATGTTGTGGATGTGCCGGCCATCGGCGCGCACCTGGCCCTTGCCGAACAGTGGTTCGTCGGAGGGCACCTCCTTCATCTTGTCCACCACCGCCACGCCGTCGGAGGCTCCACCCACGGCCGCTACGGCGTTGAGGTAATGCAGGGTGGGGGCACAGGCCCCGGCATGGAGCACGCTCGGGTAGCGCCCGTCGTTGCGCGGCGCGAAGCGCTTGGTCCATGCTCGGGTGCCCTGGTTCAAATCCCAGTCGAACGATTCCGTGAACTGAAGCCCCTGCGGCACCTTGAGCCCCAGCGAGTGGACGTCGGTGACATAGAGCACGGTGGCGACCTGGCGCTGCAGGCGGAACTCGCGATTTGGGGGCGGGCGGTGGTTTGGTCGGCGCGGTGGCCGAGCAATATGTAGAAAGCGCAAAATGCTGAGGGCGGTCCGCCTCACTTCATCGGGGCACTGGGGGAGTGATCTCCTTACGGTGCCAAGCCGGCCGCACCTGAACCTTGCGGCTCCCGCATGCTGAACACCGGAAGTGCCGCGCGAGCCATGGCACCGTCTCCCCATCGCCCCAGCTGTCCGCCAGCGCGTCGGCCTCATGGTGGCAGGCGATGCAGAACGCGGTCACATGTCGCACACCGTTCTGCCTCATGTTGGCGAGGTCCATGGGTGCGGCTGGAGGCGGCTTAGGCGCCATCCTTCTTCGCGCCTCTCGCGACGATCTGGAGAGCGTCCGCCGGAAGGGGACGCTGCAGCGCTTTGGCGTCCTCCCACGGCGCCGCCATCCACAACTCGATTTCCTCCGGTTCCGTGAGGATCACCGGCATCGCCTTCGGGTGGATGCTGGCGACGGGCTCGCTCGGCTCGGTGGTGAGGAACCCAAACAGGTCCGCGGTCTTGACACCCATCTTCATCTTGCGGACGCAGGTCCATCCCAGCGTCCAGATCCCGGCGAAGAAAGCGAGCGGGCGCGCCTCCGAGAAGGCGAACCACACATCTCCGCCAGCGGCCTTGTTGAACTCGCTGAAGCTCGTGAACGGCACGACGCAGCGGTTCGCCGGGCCGAGCCAGTGCTGCCAGTGCTTGCTCGACGTGTTGCGGATGTTCGTGGTGCCGCTGTCCGGCTCCAGGCGCAGCAGCTCCTTGAAATCGACAGGCTGGCCCTTGGCCTCCAGCTTCGCGGCGCGCTTCTTCGCCGCTTCCATTAGCGCCAATTGGGAAGAGGGCATCCCCCAGCGCGCCATGGCAATCTCGCGCACGCCATCCGTGCCCGTGCGCACGATGGGGGCCTCATAGTCCGGGAAGATGCCTGACTGCGGCGGCAGATTGCCGGCGAGGTTCCGCGTCGCCCGCACCAGATCGATGATCGCCTGGACGTTCGAGGTGTGGCTGTAGAGGTTGCACATGGGCCGAGGCTACGGCACAGCGCCGGGCCAGCGCCAGCCCCTATATCTCGTGGCTGTTCTCTTTTTGTTCTCATGGAATCCATAGGCGCAGATCAGCGCCGGAGATGACCATGTCGAGCGAGCCTCAGCCCGCCGAGCGAGACCCTTTTGACGTCAGCGATGCCGAGATTGAGGAGGCTTTGGCGGCCTGCGACGGGGATCCCCAGGCGACCATCCGCGCTCCTCGTCGGGCAAGCCTACCTTGAGCACGAGATGTCTCGCCTCCAGGCGGACGCGTCGTCCGGCTTCCGCCGGCGCGGCCACGCGCTGGGAGACGGAGCATGAGGCGCAAGGGCGAGTTCAGCCGGATGCACTTGGAGCGGGACTATCCCTTTCAGGTCGCCATCCATCCGGACTTGGCACGGGATATTTCCCAGTTGCGCTTCTATCCATCCATCGCGCCGCGCAGGAAGACCATGTTGCTGCGCGGGGAGCACCGCGTCGTCGTGTGCTTCGGCAATGAGGATGAGGCCCGAGCCTTCATGCGCCATTCGCAAGGGGAGTTGGTGCGCTGCGGCTAGGCGAGGGCGCGTTCAGCTTTTTCCCGAGCATCAGGGCCGAGGCCAGTGACACGCTGTCATCCACCGTCGAGGATGATCCACGTGGCGGCGTGCGTGACCCGGCCAGACGCGTCGCGCCGGGCGAAGCCACAGGCGGGTGCCTTTGGCTGGACGCGGCATCGCCTCCTCATCTCCTCGTTATCTTGCAACGCCTTCCTTTGACGTCAGCCGGCCCTCCTGTCCGCGGCTACCCAATCTGCGTCTTGCAGTGGTGCTGGACGACGATTGAGGAGCCGGCGCATCTTGAAAGGATGTGCCTGCCGAAATATTGGCGGTGCACGGTGAAGAGGCATTATGCTCCGGCAGATGCAGCCCGCCGTCTCGGGACACGACCGCCCCAACGTCCGCTCGGCGGCCGCAGTTTGAGAGCAGGGCCGATCTCGATGAAAGGCACGACCGTGGCAATGGATATGGTCCATCTCGAAACCGACATTCTGGTGATCGGCTCCGGCGCCGCGGGCATGATGGCAGCGCTGGAGGCCAGCAAAGATGGCGCCAGCGTCATCCTCGCCGACCGAAGCCTCATCGGGCGCAGCGGCGCGACCATTATGGCGCAGATGACCGTGGCGGTGGCGCTCGGCTCACAGACGCCGGATTCCTGGGAGCATCATCTTGCCGACACCCTCGCCGCCGGCCGCGAGCTCTGCGACGTCTCCCTCGCCCAACTGGTGTGCGAGGAGGGCCCCCGCGACATCCTCCAGCTCGACGCGTGGAAGGTTGGCTGGGCGCGGAACGACGACGGCTCCATCCGGCAGGCGCTGGCGCCGGGTCACGACCGGCCTCGCTGCGTCTACGTGGACTTCCTCTCCACCGGCCCGGCGGTGGCCAAGACCCTTCGCGGCCGCGTGCTGCGCCAGAAGGAGGTGACCCGCATCGGTGACCTCTACATCACCGACATCCTCGTGACCGACGGCGTCGCCACCGGCGCGGTAGGCTTCTCGCTGGCCGACGGACGGCCAGTCGCGGTGAAGGCCAAGGCGGTCGTGATCGCCACCGGAGGCCTCACGCGACTTTACCAGCGCAACAGCGCATCGGCCAACATGGGCGGCGACGGATACGCCCTCGCGCTGCGCGCCGGTGCCGAGCTGACAGACATGGAGTTCGTGCAGTTCTTCCCCATCGGCCACCTTGCCCCGCGCCTTGTAGGCATGGACCCGATCATGTGGGACCCCTTCCGCTACAAGCTCGGCGGCCGCCTGCTCAACGCCGAGATGAGCGAGTTCGTGAACGACTACGGCAACGAGGAGGCCGGCACTTATAACGTGACGCGCGACCGCGCCACCTTCGCCATCCTCTCCGAGGTGAAGGCCGGCCGCGGCACCCCGGCGGGCGGCGCCTATCTCTCCTTCCAGCACATCCCGGCGGAGACGCTGAGGGCCTCGTTCGGACCGGTCATCGACCGGCTCGCCGCCAACGGCATCGACCTCACCCAGATGCCCATCGAGGTGGCCCCCATCGCCCACTACCACATGGGCGGGGTGAAGGTGGATGCCCAGATGCGCACGAGTGTGCCGGGCCTGTTCTCCTGCGGCGAGGCGAACGGCGGCGCCAATGGCGCCAACCGCCTCTCCGGCAATGCCATCACCGAAGCCTTCGTATTCGGCCGTACCGCTGGCCGCACCGCGGCGCTCCATGCGAGCGCTGCCGGCAATGCCGACGCACCGGTGCCGGCCGGCGCGCTCGACCTCGTTGCCACCGTGACGTCGGATGACGGCGAGAACTACGCCGCCCTCATCGCCGATCTGCAGCAGATCATGGCGGTAAATGTCGGCCCGTTCCGCACCGAGGAGGGCCTTCGCACGGCGCTCACCGGAATTGCGGGCCTCAAGGCGCGCCTTGGCGCGCTGCCGCCGGGCACGCCCGGCCCATACAACATGGCGCGGCTCGACTGGTTCGACTTGCGCTCCATGCTTGTCGTCGCCGACGCGGTGACGCGCTCCGCGCTCGTCCGCAAGGAGAGCCGCGGCGCCCACCAGCGTGACGATTTCCCCGCCATGGATCCCGCCTTCGTGCTGCACCACACGATGAAGCTGGCGGGAGAAGACATCGTTCTTGACCGCGCCCCGGTCGAGGGCTGCACCCTCTGCGAGGTCGCCTGATGCGTGAGACCGCCACCCTGATCGTCCGCCGCGGCCATGCCGGTGAGGATTGGCGCACCTCGACCTATGAGGTGCCCTACACGCCCGGCCAGTCCGTGCTGGACGGGCTGCGCTTCGTGCGCACCAATCTCGATTCCGCGCTGTCTGTCCGCCATTCCTGCATCAACGCCAACACCTGCAAGGAGTGCATGATCATCGTCGACGGCAAGGTGGATTATGCCTGCACGGCCCGCCTAGAGCCGCGCGAGATGGTGCTGGAGCCGCTGGGCAACAAAGCACACCTGCGCGACCTAGTTACCGAGATCACGCCCCCGGACGAGCGCTTAGAGCATGCGCTTAAGGCGGGCGTCGGCAAGGTCGTGGTGGGCGCCTGAGCACGACCGCCGCGTCAACCAGGCGCAGGCGTGTGGGCTACCGAGTTCGTCGCCCCGTGGGACTGGCGAAAAGGCGCGCGGTGAAGGACCAGCCTTGGACGTCGCCGGATGCGCCCCGCTGGAAGCGATGGGCCGGGAGCGTGATCCTGGCCTTCTGCATCATTGGGGCGTGGATACTGCTTCTCCTCGAGCCCATCGTTCGGCTTTGGCGCTGGTGGTTCGGGGTCTGACGCTCCGGCACCGTCGAACGTGTTCACCGCCGGTGATAGTCTCTTGTCATCGGCTTCGTCCGTGGGAGGGAATCATGAAGACGCTCGCGATCGCGCTCGCCCTGCTGTCGCTTTCTGCCGTCGCTGCTTCGGCGGACACCTGCGTCGCCAACGCTGACGCGAAGAAGCTCGCCGGCGCGGCGCGTACCAGCTTCCTCACCAAGTGCCAGAAGGACGCGGACGCGGCGTGCAGCACCCAGGCGGCCGACAAGAAGCTTCACGGCGCCGCCCAGACCAGCTTCACCACGAAGTGCGTGATGGACGCTGTAGGGCAGTGACGGTTAATGCTGGCCGCAGCAGTTTCACGTTCGCTCCGGCCGCGCGTCAGCCGTCCAGGGTGGCGACGGCGCGGGCGACTGCAGCATGGATCCCGTTGCGCCGGGCGTCGTCGCCGGGCGCCTGCGTGAGGTAGGAGGCGATGACGAGCGGCGGGCGTCCCGGCGGCCAGATCACTGCGACGTCGTTGCTGGTGCCGTGGCTGCCGGAGCCGGTCTTGTCGCCCGCGCGCCAGTCCGCCGGCAGACCGGCGCGGAGCTTCGCGGTGCCGGTGGCGCAGGCGATAAGCCAGCCGTTCAGGCGCTCACGCGATGCGGCGCTCAGGGTGATGCCGGTCGAAAGGCCCAGCATGTCGCGCGCTATGGCGGCGGGGGTGGTGGTGTCGCGCGGGTCGCCGGGCGTCGCTTGGTTGAGGTCGGGCTCCACCCGGTCGACCCGGGTGCTCGCGTCGCCCAGCGTGCGGACGAACGCGGTGAGCGCCAGCGGGCCGCCTAGAGCCTCCAGCAGCAGATTGGCCGCCGTATTGTCGCTGACCGTCACCGCCCGCCGCGCACAGGCCGGCGATAGTCATCTCTCCGCCCACATGCCGCTTCGCCACCGGGGCGTAGGAGAGGATATCCGCATGCGCCACGGGGATGCGCCGCTCCAGTTGTTCCGTGCCGGCATCGACCCGAACGAGGATGGCAGCGGCGGCGAGGGCCTTGAAGGTGCTGCAAAGGGGAAAGCGCTCCTCCGCGCGATAGCCCGCGGACGCACCGGAGCCCGTCAGCACCGCGACTCCCAGCCGCCCGCCGCTCTCCACCTCGATGGCCGCAAACGCCTGTTCGAGGCCCGCCAGCCCGGCAGGCTCCGCCCACGCGGGGGAACGGCGCGTCGACGCTAGCATCGCAAGAGCGGCAGCTGGAGCACGCCGGAAGAGGAATGAGCGTCGTGTCGTCATGGGGGCGCCTGTCGGGATGCGCGTAGGGTCGGCGCTTGATGGACCGACATCGGGCCGGCGGCAATGCTGGCCGGATGGCGTCCTGGTTGCGGCGCGTCACGCCTGTGGCGGCGGGGCGTTGCCGGGAGTCGTGTTGCGGCTGCGGCTACGCCACACGCAGAACATGCCCATCCCGGCGAGGAGCCACGCGAGGAGAGGGTGCCAAAAGGGAAACAGCAGCAGCGTCAGTAGGTGCGGGGGTGGTCCTGCCACCTGGACGGGTTGGGCGAACACCACCCCTTTCAACGAGAGTGTCCCGGGCCACAGCAGGCCCTGCATTGGCTCTCCACCCCCCGTAAACGGGCGCTGCGGCGCTGCGACGGAGCCATCCGGATTGAAGAATTCGACTTCCCTGGTGCGCCTCGAAGCGAGGGCGATTGCTCCCTCCCGGGTCAGGCCGAGGGCAAACTGCCCGCCGCCGTTGTTGGCGAACCAGCCATTTAGGAAGCGGCCGTCACGGTCGTATCTCTGGATTCGCGCGAAGGGCATGGACGCCGTGACCGTGGTCGAGTCTGGTCCCGCGATCGCTTTCGTGTCGAAGAAGGCCGGAAGCTCCACATGGTTCAGCAGGTCGCCGGTGGAGGCCAGAAGAAAGGGGCCAAAGAAGCCGAGGCTGCCGAGGACGAGCAGGACGCCGCACCACACATGACCGGCGCGGCCGATACGCAGTGCGTCTCTCCACCAGACCGCAAGCAGGATCAGCGGGAGCAGCACCATGAACCACATCACGGATCCTCCCTTACGGATCTCCCTTCACCCAAAGCGACCGGCGTTGGGATGTCGGGTGCTGGCAGAAGTGGGTCGGCCTGCCTTGGATTGACCTCAGCAAGTAACCAAGATCTTGTCTTTAGCAATTCGGATCGTGATGGGAGAGCCATTGGCTCTAGATACGGAAAATTCAACGAAGTCCAAGACGGCCTTCAATCGAAGGGCGCTATCTGGCTCCGGGCAACTAAATCCGATCCGGCTCAATTGTCTAAAACGAGGCTTCATGAACCGCTGATGATGAAAATCTTTGTCCCAGCTGATGAGTATTCGACCGGAGCGGATGGCTGCTTCCGCCACCACGGGATCAGCGGCATCGATCGCCATGACATCACGAACTCGAGCCACATCATGGCCGCCGGAAAGTAAAAGATTCCCAACAGAATCTGGAACATTGACGTCAGTCAGAAAGGGTATAACCATCCGTCGCTTCATCAGGCGGCGCTGATATCTACTTCATAGGTGGCAGCGGCTTCAATATCGGCAATGCTTAATGATGGAAACTCCTTTATAATTCCGTCCGTCGAGCATCCAGCGGCAAGGTATCTTTTAACAATGGCAACCGGTATTCTAGTTTTATTGAAAACTGGCTGATTTTCCATCACGAAGCGGTCGCTGACAATTTTTCCAGCATCGCCCGGGTCGCGCTTGTTCAGAAGTCGGATTGCCTTCCGAGTGTCGGTGGCGGCAATACGAAGTGGTATGTCAAATACCCTTTGGCCACTGAGTACCTCCTTCCGCTCTTTTGAGCGCGGATCGTCAAAAACAACTTTTCGCCCGAGGACATAAAGAGTGGTCGCCGTCCATTTGGCATCACCAAACTCGGCAAGTTTTTGCGAAACCTTCTTCAGATGCTGGAGGGATACGTGGTGCGTGTTCCTCAGTTGGCCGAGCACTCGCAGGGCGACAATGTCTCTAAACGAATAGACTCTGCTGTGGGGCAGGTGGCGGTTGTCGGGCGCGTAGCTCGGTCGCAGAAATCCCGACCGATCCCATTCCCGCAGTTGCCAAACCGACAGACCCGAGAGCCGGGCGGCATCGTCTTCCCCGAAGGCCCCAATGACGGTGCTGTCCTCCATCTCGGGCCTCCTTTCTGAGTTCGCGTAACGGTTGAGTGTCGCGACAATGAATGCAGCGAGAAGCCGCCAGCGTCAAATGAAGATGGCGGCGTCGGAGCGCCGCGACCGTCATCATTGCCAAATTGGCGGTTCCGCGTTTCAGGGTGCCCCGCATCGCGCAATATCAGCGGCTATTTCCAGGGCGGTGTGCACACGCGGACGCGGGAACCTGCTTTCCGGAGAAGCGGAGCAGTCTGGGTGGTCACCCGCCCTTCCTCAACCTCACACCCGGCCCCTCGCCGTTCTCCGCCACGAATATCACGCCGGCGGCATCGAGGGCGCGCGGGTCTGAATATCAATCACGGGGGCGCAGGATTCGCAAATTCTGGAACTTAGCTTCTGTCTTTGCGCAGCCCCAACATTTCATGGTGCTTATAGACCATTTTTTCAATCACATCTACCCGATCATACAACTCGTTGAAGTTGGAATCGCCATCGAAACTTCGATCTAATCTAGACAATATCTCTGCATTGACTGAGCGCCCATTCTCGGCGGCTGCCTTGGTAATTCGATCTTTGAGTTCTGAAGGAAGCCGAAGCTTCAGCTGGGGATCTTCGCGAGACATGTCAGCACGATGCACCACCGTGGTGTTGACATCAATGGATCACGGTGGTTACGGTACCACCGTGGTTAACTATGGTTTATCCAATGAGAAAAATCGCCCATCAGATCAAACTCCGCGTCCCCCCCGAAATGAAGGATTGGATCGAGCGGCAGGCCGGGCGCAATGGCGCCTCGCTCAATAGCGAGATCATCAGGTGCATACGGGAGCGAATGGACCGGTTGGTTAACGACACAACCGAGAACGAAACGGCGGTGGAGCCACAGGCCTAGGAAACCTGCTCCACCGCCGTTTTTGAACCCACCATCAGAACATGAGAGCCAACGATGAGTAAAACTTTGAATACCTCAGCCCGCGCTGGCGGGGAAGTCCCCGGCTTGCCCACTGCCCAGAAGCCCGTCGATCCGGTCATTGCGCTGATCGCCCAATGGCGAGACGCTCGCGCCGAGCTCGCCTCACGACCCCCGACCAATGCCGAAAGCTGGCATGACGCCTACGGGTGGAGGGTCGATGACGATCTGAACCAAGCTCCCTCGGCACAAAGTCTCGAGGGGGCCATCGCGGCACTGGAGTTGGCCCAGATTGAATCCGACTTCGCGCCCGCGCTGGTCCGGTCGGCACTCGGCTTCCTGAAGACGTTCACCGCTCCGGTCGAGCGGCCGGCGACGCGCTCTGAGATGGAGGCCTACCGCGAGTGGCTGTTCATGGAAGGGCGCCTGCTCGGGATGGAGCTCTATCCGGAGATGGGGGACGATGCCGATCGCGTCATCCCCTGCAACACAGGCGTGGGTGAACTCCATCTGCCACCCTGCGGCTCCTGGAGGAAAATAGCGAAGCCGTCGTCGCGAGCAGTGCGAATTCTTACGGCTGTCGGCGCGAACTTGGAGAAGATCGCCCGCTGCGGAGAAAAGGGCCACGGCATATTGTGGGGCGCCGAGGCGACCGAATCGGAAGACGAGGCCCGCCATGGCTGATCCGATCTTCGCCGCCATCGCAGAACACCAGCGCCGCCGGGCCGAGCATGAAGCGGCATTCGACACCGCGGGCGAGGCCGAACTGTCGAATTGCCCCGACGGCCCTCTTGCTGCCGAAGCGGGCGCCACCCGCATAATGATGGCGCTGATGTCGCTGGCGAGAAGCCAGGCGCCTCGCCGATCCCTTTCACCCTTTCGGCAGCCGAGCGCACGGCGCGAGAGCGGCTTCCAGCGCCGGCGGACTTCGGCTCGGATGCGGTTGCGCATACCGTTCTCAGCGTCGGTCACTCCGCGGCCTCCCTGATCTCGTGGACAGTTTCGGCTGCGGCAGCCTCGGCCGCCGCTTTGGCTTCTCGCCTCCGGTTGCGGCCGGGCAGGCGCTGGAAATCCTGATCGGTCCATCGGCGCATTTCTCCGCCGGCCAGCGGAAGAACAAGCTGATCGGGATCGGGAATGGGCGTCGGCGCGGGCCGGCGCGCCTCCAGCACGGCCAGTTCCAACCCGAGGGCTTGAAGGAGGAGCGCCATGGAGACTGGGCCGAGCCGCCTGCCGCTGTCGCGATCCCATGCCTCCAGCTTGCCCGTGTACCCGTCCTGCAATCCGGAGCGCTCGTCCACTTCCATCTGCGTGAAACCGAGCGCCAGCCGTCGCGCTTTCAGCACATCCATGAGCTGGCGGTAGTCGCGGCAGATGGCGAGCGGCTCCAGGATCATCCCTTTCGCACCGCCTTCTCTGCCATGGCGGAAACAGCGCGCGGCGTGGCGCAGTCCGGGCAGGGCAGGACGCTCCCTAGATCCTCCGGCGCGCGTGCAAGATGCTCGGCGGTGAGGTCCGCGAACGCCATGTGCGCGACGACGCGGCAGCCCGGGCACCAGGCCGATAGCCGGTTGAAGCCGAAGCCGGCGAGATAAGAGAGCGAGATGCCAGCGGCGCTGGCCGACGCTTCAACTCGCGGGGCTGCGGGCCGGGGCGCACGAGGCTTCCGATCGAGCGCCGGCAGGGGCCGCGCGAAGCTGGTCTCGGGATCCCAGCGCTTGCGGGGCGCCCCCCAGTTCATCCGGGTCATCGCGCGCTTCGCAGCTGTGCGAGCCAATAAGAGCTTTCCAGGAAGATGGGCCGCTTCGCCCTCATCGCTTCATCCCGCCATAGCCAATCTTCGCCATGCCGGTGACGGCGTCGAGCCCACCTCCAACCAGCGCCATGTTCGCGGCCGAGCGTCGGAATGCGGCTTCATCCAGCTTGGCGTTCGCTTCCATGTTCAGGTTGTCCACCCGAATGCGCCTTTCGCGATCGGACACCCGCCGCTGCTCGTCCATGATGGCCTGCCTCGTCGGGCTATCCAGCCCCACGCCGGCCGAAGCGCTCTGCGAACTGATGTTCGATAGCGTGCGGTTCAGCTCTTCGCGCAGGGCAGTGTCGGTCTGCGCGGCCTGCGTCTTTGCCACCATGGCGTCGCGCTCGGCGATCACCGCGGCATAGCGTTGGGCTTGAGATTCCCCATAAGCCTTGAAGCCGGACGATGCTCCGGTCAGCGCGGCGAGGGCAAGGGTTTCGGCACCCATCAGATGTGCTCCTGAGAGGTGCCGAAGCGACCGATGTTGGCGAGGACCCGACTGAGCTCTTCAACCAGCGTCCCCTCGCGCGGAGGTGTCACCTGGGCATCGGCGAAGCGGGGAATATTACTCGGGCGGGCGAGGTGCGCGGGGAACGGCGCGGCGGTCGCGACGCCCCGCTCCTCCGGCGCCTGCATGTTGTGGGTGCACGCATCGCTCGACATGACGTTCTCCCGGCTCCGGCCTGGCAGGCCCGGAGCGCGAACGAAGGGGGTCGCAGAGCGACCGCCGGAGCCGAGAGAATTCGAGATCGGTGGCCGCGCTCACCCGCTGCCAGCAGGTGCTGCAGAGGAGGCTAGGCGCCCCGGAATTTGCGGCAACGCACCGGGTTTGCTGCCGCCGGCCAGGGGACCAAGCGCCAACTTCGACGAACATGGATTACGACGAGAAGAGCCCGCCGGTTAGGGCGGGCTCCATACTCGCATGTTGGCGACTATGTCGGGATGATCAGGCAGCCCGGGGGCTGCTCAGGAGGCGAGGCAAGTATGCAAGCGCCGCGGCGTCACGGCTCCGAAAGTAGTCCCGCGCGTGCTTTGGAAGCCAATCTTCCCGGAAGTGGCGGCGGAAGTGGTGCAGAAGCTCGTCGGGGTACGCCTTCGCTCGAATGCGCCGCCCGTCTTCATAGGCGTGCCAGTAAGTAGGCAGCGCATCGGTATCGAGGCCGTGTTCATCACGGAGCCACTTGCAGAACATGCGCCCCATCGAGATATCTGGCAGCATGCTTTCGGGCAGTGTGTACCCCATCGACTCCATAGGTCCGATCAGAAGCGTAGTCATCTCCATGAGGATGGAGAAATGCCCAATCGGCACCGCACTCTGGTTCGCGATGTACCGTCGCAAATGATAGGGCATCTCGGGGCGAGCGGCAGGCGTCTTGCCGGACATCCAATCAAACACCCAGCCACTGACTTCAACAGCGAACTCAGGCGATAGCCATTGGGCAAGGTGGATCGCGACCCGTGGGTGGACCCAAGTGCCCTGCAAGTGCGGCTGCCCACCCACAAGTGATTGAATTAATTCCGCCCTCGGTATTCCGAGGGCGGCCGAAAGGGCCTCCGCGAACTCTTTTGCTGCAGGCAACTCCCAGTAACGCGACCACGGCCTACCCGCGGCTCGACACATCGCAGTGGCATTAATGTACCCATCGCCCGGCCGCTGATGGATTAGGGCGCCCTGGCTTTTGTGGGTGATGAGGTTGTTGAAATCATACTGCATAAGGACATCCTTATATGTCCCTGCAGAACCCGCTTGACAGCGCGCCGAAGGCGAACCTATGGTCCCCTTGTTCACATCGATGCGCCGCAGAGAGCTTGCAAGGGCACTGCGGTTACGAGGGGCCTCCACCTGGCAGTGGGGGCCTTTCTCGTTTGTGCTGACGCACAACCTTAAGACGATGCCACAGATTCGGTTGCAGCGGAAGCGTCGCCGCGCCCAATCCCCATAACCCTCACATATCGCTTGATAGTTGTCGGCTACTCCACCGCGCCGCCATCTTCAAACTCATCAGGGATCGTGCCGTAACGCGCGATCAGCACCGGATCGCTCCATTCCCCCAGCGCCAGGTCGAGCGACGAGCGCGACCATGCGATGACGCCGAGCTTCGATCCGCAGGCGGCCTGCGCGCGGGCCTTGGCCTGGGCGGCGCTCTGGCAGGAGACGGGCTCTTCCGCGACCGGGAAGCCATCAACTTCGATGAACGTCTGGACGACGTGGATGGTGGTTGCGTCACTCATACGACCTTCCTCTCATGCAGCTGCATTCGGCGGACTCGGACGCGCAGAATGCGGTTGGGTCCGCCCCGGGAATCAGCTGCCCTCAGGCCGCCACCGAGCCCCTGCGCCGCGCGGCCTCGATATCGCGCACCGGCGGCGCGCCGAACATGCGGCCGTACTCCCGCGTGAACTGCGGCACGCTCTCGTAACCGACCTCGAACGCAGCCGAGCTCGCGCTCATGCCCTCCCACAGCATGAGGCGCCGCGCCTCGATCAGCCGCAGCTGCTTCTGGAACTGGAGCGGCGAGAGGGAGGTCACCGCGCGAAAATGCTCGTGGAAGGAGGAGGTGCTCAGCCCTCCCTCAGCGGCCAGACGCTCTACCGGGAGCCGCTGCCGAAATTCAGTTCGCAACACGGCCACCGCGCGGGCGATGCGGTGGACATGGCCGTCCGGCACGCCGAGGCGTCGGATCGCCGAGCCGTGACGGCCCGCCAAGAGCCAATAGTGCATCTCCCGCACCAGCTGCGCGCCTAGCACCGGCAACGACGCCGGGCGCTCGAGCAGGCGCATCAGCCGAAGCGCCGCATCGGCCACCTCCGCGTCCGTGGGATCGATCCGGACCGGGGCATGGTCCACCTCTTCCGCTGCCGACATCTCCGCCACGAGCCCCGAGATTACGGCGGGGTCGAGCTCCAGCACCAGAGAAAGATAGGGTGCAGCCGGGCTCGCGCGGGTGATCTGGCTCACCGTCGGCACGTCAGCCGTGATAAGGAGGGACTCGCCGGCGGAGAAGGCGAAGCCCTGATTGCCCTGCGTCACGTGCTTGCTTCCCTGCAGCACGAGGCAGACCAAGGGGCGCGAAATGTCAGCGATAAGGTCGCTTGGCGCGGTGGCCCGCACGGTGGCAAGCCCCGAGATCGGCGTTGCCGCGATTCCTTGGGCATTGGCATGCGCTTCCGAGAAGCGGCGGACAGCATCGAGCAAACCGGTCATGCGGCAAACGTAGCCCGGACTTCCCGCCGACGCACCCCCTTTCGGAGGATTAGGCAAAGAACGCCGAGCATTCGGCAACCGCCGCCGCGTCGTCGGGGCGATAACCGTCTCATCCAACAAACGGCGACGGACCATGACCAAGATTGCCCTTGTCACTGGAGCCAGCCGCGGCCTGGGCCGCAACACCGCGCTCAGCATCGCCCGCCACGGCGGGGACGTGATCGTCACCTTTCAGAACCGCGCCGAAGATGCTCAGGCGGTGGTCAGCGAGATTGAGGCGCTGGGCCGCAAGGCCGTCGCGCTAAAGCTCGACACCGGCGACGTGGCGACCTTCCGGGATTTCGCCGAGCACCTACGCGCCGCCCTCGCCGAGGCGTGGCAGCGCCAAACCTTCGACCACCTCGTGAACAATGCCGGCCACGGCGATTATGCACTCATCGGCGAGACCAGCGAGGCGCAGTTCGACCGGCTGGTCAATGTCCACTTCAAGGGCGTCTATTTCCTCACCCAGACCCTGCTGCCGATGCTCGCGGATGGCGGCCGGATCGTGAACCTCTCCTCCGGCCTCACCCGCCTGTCCTATCCGGGCTACGCCGCCTATGCGGCGGTGAAAGGCGCGGTCGAGGTGCTGACCCGCTACATGGCGAAGGAACTCGGCGCGCGAGGCATCGCGGTCAATACGGTCGCGCCCGGTGCGATCGAGACCGACTTCGGCGGCGGCGCGGTGCGGGACAATCCCGAGCTGAACAGGAGCTTCGCCGAAATGACCGCCCTCGGCCGGGTCGGCCTGCCTGACGACATCGGGCCGATGATCGCCAGCCTCCTCTCCGAGGACAATCGCTGGGTCAACGCGCAGCGCATCGAGGTGTCCGGCGGCCAGGGAATCTGACGGCCGGCGTGGTGAAAAGTCGGCCGGTGGCTTCGTATGATCACCGGCCCACTGCCCCCAATGTCCAACCGTCTGATCACCCCGGACAGCCTCCGGGCCTTTCTGGCACTACTGAAGGGTGTTCTTGTGGACCTGGCCGTCCTTCATCACCACGGAGAGGTTCTTGGCGGGATCCTCCAGTAGCCGGATATCGGCGACCGGATCGCCGTTCACCACCAGGATGTCCGCCAGCGCCCCGGCCTCGATCACGCCCAGCCTGCCGTCATAGGGGGAGCGCAGCCCGGAGAGCGCTAGCAGGTCCGCGTTCACGGCCGTGGCGATTCGCAGTGCCTCCGCGTTCGAGTACCAGTTGGCGAGATGGGTCAACATCACGCTCTGCCGGGGTGCAAGCTCGGAGGAGAATAGCAGGTCCGAACCCCAGGCCGCCTTGATGCCGAAGCGTCGGATGAAGTCGTAGACCTTCGGCGTGCCGGCGAAGAGGCGCTCGGCGCGCTCCGCCGCCGGGCCTGTCAGCGTGCCCGTATCGGCCGGGGTGAGAAAGGGCTGCATGGAGAGCCAAACGCCCTTCTCGACGATGGCCTGCGCCGTGGCCTCGTCCATCAGGTGCCCGTGCTCGATGCAGGTGGCGCCTGCCCGCAGCGCCCGCTGGACGGTCTCGGGCGCATAAGCGTGCACGGCGACATAGGTGTTCCAGTCGCGCGCCACCGCCACCGCGGCGCGCAGTTCGTCCTCGCTGAAGGTGGAAGTGTCGAGCGGGCTGCGAGGTGAGGACACCCCACCGCCGCCCACCACCTTCACCTGCGAGGCGCCTTGCAGCAGTTGCTCCCTGATCCGCTGCTGCAGTCTACCGGCATCATCCGCGATCGCCGCAGCGCCCATGCGCTCGCTCAGGGAAAGCCGGTCGCCGTCGCGAGGGATCTCCGATGGCATGCGCAGATCGCCATGACCACCCGACGTCGTGATCATCGCGCCCGAGGGGAAGATGCGCGGGCCGGCGATGATCCCGCTGTCGATCGCCTGCCTGAAGGAAAAGACGGGTCCGCCCATATCGCGCACGGTGGTGAAGCCGCGCAGCAGCGTCCGCCCGGCTTCCGCCGTGGCGGACGCGAAGATGATTCCGGGGTCGCCGGCCAAAAGGACGTTCAGCGGGACGGCGGCGTAGATCGCGTGCCAGTGCGCGTCGATCAGGCCCGGCATCAGAACGCGGCCGTCGCAGTCGATCACCTGCGCGCCGTCCGGAGCCGGGTTCATGGCGATGTCGACCGCGGCGATGCGATTGCCCTCCGCCAGGACCTGGGCCGGCACGAGGCCCGTGCCTGAGCGTCCGTCGAACACCCTGGCTCCCCGGAACAGGATGCGACGCGGCGCCTGCGCCGAAGCCGCGCCACTGGCCAAGCCGGCAACGGCGGCAACGGCCCCGGCGAGGAAGTGCCGCCGCGAGAACGCGCCGAGACGCCGCGTGGCTTGCCGCAGCGCCGGATCGCAGCAGCTGCACCCGTTCGAACCCGCGAGGTGGCCGTATCTTCTGCCCAGTCGCAGCATGACGCTTGCTCCTCGCCCGCGCAGGGTGGCAGCCATTCCGCCGGCATGCGGGCGCGAGAGTGGCCTCTTCGTAGGGCGCGAGCAACCGCCGCCCTGCCGCTCCGCTCGAACCGCCCCTGAGAAGGAACAAGGCAGCATCTATATTCCGGACATTTCTCCAGCCTGAAAAATTTCCGACCCGGGAGCTTTTTGGAGCCGGCCGCCGCGCTGGCCCGGAAGGCGGAGGACACGACTGCGGTCCGACAATGGGCGAAGCTGGCGCTTTGTTCCGACGAAGCCTACGGCACCAGCAGCAGCGATCCAGTGGTTTCGCCTCGCTCGAGCATGATGTGGGCATCGGCGACGCGGGCGAGCGGCAACTCAGCGCCGATCGTCACAGGCAGGCCGGCCACGAGCTCGCCGAACAGCTCTTTCGTTGCCTGCCTGTAGGCAGGGAGATCGGCCGCGTAGGTGAACACGCTGGGCCGGCTGATGGCCAGAGAACGCCGCGGGCCAAGCTCCGTCAGAGGCAGATCGGGCAGCGCACCGGAAGCCTGGCCGATGCTCGCCACCATTCCGAATGGATGCACGGCATCCAGCGTGCGCGCGAGCGTCTCGCCCCCGATGCCGTCAATCGCGAAATCCACGCCGCATCCCTCGGTCAGGCGGCGGACCTCGGCGACGAAATCTTGCTCCCTGTAGAGGATCACATGGTCGGCGCCTTGGGCGAGGGCCAGATCCGCCTTGGCGGGCGAACCGGCAGTGCCGATCACGCGCGCTCCAAGCCGCTTCGCCCATGCGGTCACTAGCAGCCCCAGCCCGCCGGCGGCGGCGTGGACAAGTATGGTTGTGCCGGCTCCCACCGGAAACACGCGGCGCAACAGCATGTGGGCGGTGACCCCTCGCAGCATGGCCGCTGCGGCGATACGGTCGTCAACCGCATCTGGAATCCGGACGAGCCGGCTCGCTGGAATGTTGCGGGCCTGCGCATAGCCCCCCAATGGCAAGCCGGCATAAGCCACGCGATCGCCTGCCGCTACCTCATGTACATCCGAGCCGATTTCCTCGACCACGCCTGCGCCCTCCACGCCCAGCACGGCCGGCATTTCGCCGACCGGATAGAGGCCGGTGCGCTGGTAGATGTCCACGAAGTTCACGCCCATCGCGGTGTGGCGAATGCGGACCTCTCCCGGCCCCGGAGCGGCGAGGGTTCGGGTTGCGGCTCGGAAGCATTCGACGCCGCCGGGCGCGGTCAACTCTATGGCGAAGGTCGTGGTCATCGCGGATCCCCTGTGAGGTCGCGGAGACCCTAGCCACGATGGGTCCGGGCAGAAATTCCTGCTAAATGCACACTATCTGGGGATTTTTGCGCAGATGTGGCGATGCTGAACTGGGACGACCTCCGCTTCTTTGTCGAGCTGGCGCGGTCCGGCAGCCTGTCCAAGGCCGCGCGGCAGCTCGATGCCGACCATTCCACCGTCGCCCGGCGCATCGCCGCGCTGGAAGAAGCGCTCGCTCTGAAGCTCTTCGATCGCTTGCCGCGCGGATATGCACTCACCGAGGACGGGGAGAGGTTGCTGGATCGCGCAGGCTTGGTCGAACAGGCAGTGCACGGGGTGCAGCGCTTCGCATCCGGCGCCGCGCCGGGGATCGTCGGGCGGGTCCGGATCAGCGCGCCGCCTGCGCTTGCGAGCCACTGGCTGGTGCCACGCCTCGCACCACTGCTCGCTCGCCATCCCGGCCTCAAAGTCGATGTTTCCGGCACACCTGCCGCCGCGCGCCTGTCACGGAACGAGGCGGACCTTGCACTTCGCCTGTCGCGACCGCAGGAGAAGGGGCTCGTGGCCCGACGCCTGGGCGACCTTGCTTATGGGCTCTATGGAGCACGGGCTTATGTGGAGGCGACGCCGGAACCGCGCCGCGTCTACCTGGGCTATGATGAGGAACTGGCCCGCTCCCCGCAGCAGATCTGGCTCGAAACGGTAGCGCAAGGGCGTCCCATCGTGTTTCAGAGCAACGATCTCTCCAGCCTCATCTCGGCAGTGCGCGCGGGCATGGGCCTCGCCGCTCTCCCCCACGTGCTGGCAAGGCAGGACGATCTAACTTGCGTGATGGAGGGCGAGGTCTCGCGGGAGCTATGGCTCGTGGTTCACCCCGATCTGCGGCGGGCGGCCCGCGTGCGGGCGGTCATGAACCATATCGTCGAGGTGTGCCGCGAGCTGAAGGACCGTTGAGCGCAGGCGGCGCCGACCTTCCGGGACGGTTTCCGAGCCAGAAAAATCCTGAACCCCGGATCGTTTTCGGGCCTGTTGCGTGGGTGAGGTACCTGCGCCTCACTCGGCCGCCGTTTTTGCCCCCCACCCCCTCGCTCCGGCCCGCCGGCCGGCTCGACACCCCCCCGGGGGTCATGCCCATCCCAAGGGCGTCCGGTGGACCAGCAACGGCCGGCCGCCGAAGAACGACGCTGGATTGTCCACCTGATCTGCGCCCAACAGATCGGCGCGGCCGGCCGCCGTCGCGAACTCGGACGGCTGATCGACGGGCCATGCGACGTGATCGACGAGCCAGCGTTCGCCGTGCTCGATCTCCAGCACTTCGACAACCCCCGCCAGTTCACCAGCGGGATCGATATGAAACCGCCGTGGCGGCGGCGAGAATGCGCAGCGTGCCAGCGTCAATGAACCGGCGAATGTCTTGACGATCCGCAGGTCGAGCGCCTCACCGGCGACGAAGTCGCGAAGCTGCTCGAAATCGTCAGCCGCTGCCTCGCCGACACCGCAGCCGGCGAGGATGAAGTCTCCGAGGTCACGTGCGATTGCGCGGTCGGGATGAGCGGCCGTCATGCCCGACCCCCATCAGTGCGCCAGGCCGCGCAGAGCCGATTGAACTCGCGGAGGAAGAGCAGGCCGACGAAATCTCGAAAGCCTCCAGCGAGATCCTCTCCGCCGGCCTCGCCGCGCGGGTAAACGGCCCCGGCGCAGTTGCGAACCGCCAGCAAGGCGCGATCGCACACCTCTTGGTCGGTCATTCCCGACAGCTCGCCGTGAGGGCGCAGGCAGTGCCCAAGCAGGGACACTGCGGCCTCGCGGGCAATCTGGTTGGCAAGCGCGACGTGGTCATCCATTTCGGGAGGAGCCGTCATGGCGCGCCTCCCGTCCGATCGACCACGAGCCAGCCGGCGCGCTGGTACTGCAGGGCAAGCCATTGAAGATCGCGACGCGAGAAGGAATCTGCCACGACGGCGCTCTGGCCGTTCTCGTCGGTTGCTTCGAGCCAGAACAGACGTCGGCCGCGGGTGCCATCGCCCGACCCGGCCACGAGCCCGCTATCCAGCACTACGCGCGGCCGGACCTGGCGACGGGGCGTGCTGGTGCGTTGAACGATAGATGGGGAGAGGGGAAGCTCCGAGACATCACTAATCGCAGTGGTCAATCTCGGAGCCCCGCGGCCGTTCCCACCGGTCGCGGGGTTTGCCGTTTTCGGCATCGCTCACGCCGCCCGGCCGGCGTCCGAGGTGGAGGAGCGCTTTCGGCTGTCCAGCCACGTCCCAAGATCACCGGGGTCATAGACGACCCTTTTGCCAATCTTGGCGAACACCGGGCCACCGCCGGTGAGGCGGAGCTTGTTGAGGGTGCTCACGCTCACCCCCGCGACCTTAGCTGCCTCCTCGACCTGGAGCATTCGGCGCAGCTCTGCCGACATCGTATAACCTCCTCAGCCTGCCTGCCATTTGCGGCAACTGGGAAGATCATGGGCGCAAGATCAGCGTGCGTCGTGCGGACAAAAATCGAGCTCATTTTCCTCCTTAGAGTTATCCCCGGAGGAAATTCAGTTCGAATTAATTCCGGCCTCCGAGAGGAACAAGTCTACCAGCCTGCCCCAGGCCGTCGCCTTGTCGGCAGGGGAAGGGAAATTTTTGTCGACCATGTCTTGGGTCTCGATCAGGGCCGAGTCGTTGGCAACGCGAGGCTTGGTCGTTTGCGCTTCTGCGCGCGCTCCACCGGCACGGGTGAAGAAAGCTGTTGCGTGAAATGTATGCTTGATCATACATTCATATAAAGCCGACTGAAGCGTGCTTCGGCCGGGTCCCAGCGAGCGCGATTGCGCCAGGGTCACGCACCATGTCCGAGACGTTGACAAGCGTTGCCGCACTGGATGCCGAGGGGCCTTTCCCGCCCCTCGATCGCGCCTCCCCTTTGCCGCTCTACGCCCAGATCAAGCAGCGACTCATCGGCCTGATCCTCAAGTGGGACCAGGGCGACCGGCGCTTCTTTTCGGACGAGCAGCTCTGCGCCATGTTCTCGGTCAGCCGGGACACCGCGCGGCAAGCGGTGGCGGAGCTTGTGCAGGAGGGACTGCTCACCCGCAGCCGCGGCCTCGGCACGTTCGTCTCCGTGCGCAAGCTGGAAGAGCGCTTCAATCCGGGCATGGATTTCCTGAACCAGTGGGCCGCCACCGGCATGCCCATGCAGGCGACCGTGCTGGCCTTCGAGCGCATCGCGGCGGACGAGACCATCGCCGCGAGCCTTGAGACCGAAGTCGGCGCGCCGGTCCTGTTCATCAAGCGCTTGCGGGCCGCGGCGCGCGTGCCGCTCGCCATCGACTATCGCTATCTGCCGGCCGACCTCACCGCCGACTGGACGGAAGAGGCGGTGCATGGCTCGCCGCTCCACCGCCTGTGGCAGAGCGTCGATCTCAAGGCCGGTGACTTCACCATCGAGGCCGGCGTCGCCGGGCCGGAGGAGGTGGAATATCTGCACCTCTCCAAGGGCGCGCCGGTGCTGATCCGCACCCTGAGCTATCGCGACGCCACGGGCCGCCTTGCCCTGTCCGGCCACACGGTGCACCGCGCCGATCTCGTGCGCTATTCGCTCAGCGTTCCGCTCTCCCGCGACGGCGCGCCGCCGGCCGAGATGGACCGCAGCGGCGTCCACGACGACTGACCGCCGCGCCCGCCGCCGTTTCCGCTCCGGGCATGGCGTCCGGGGCACCGTGAACAAGGCGCGAAAAAGCGCCCTTCCAGAGGAGGCCAGAAGTGCAGTTCGGACGACGCAGCTTCCTGAAGATGGTGCCCGCCGCCGCCCTCGCGGCCACCGGCACCGGGACCGTGGCAGGCCTCTGGAGCAGCGCCGCCCGCGCCGCCGAGCCGCTGCGCGTGGGCTCCATCCTTTCCGTGACCGGCCCGGCGGCCTTCCTCGGCGAGGACATGAAGGCGGGCCTCGAACTCGCGGTGGACGAGTTCAATGCCGCCGGCGGCATGGGCGGCCGCAAGATCGAGTGGACCTATTACGACGCCGAGAGCCAGACCCAGAAGGGCATTACCGCTACGCGCCGGCTCATCAGCCAGGACAAGGTGGAAGTGATCCTGAGCGGCGGCAACATGAGCGGCATCGCGCTCGCGATGGCGCCCATCACCAACGCCGCCAAGGTGCCCTTCATCTCGTCGGAGGGCGCGCTCGCCATCGTCACGCCGGTGGCCGAGCGCCAGTATGTGTTCAAGAGCACGGTGGACGATGGCGACGTGCTGGAGCGCATCGCCGACTATCTCGACAAGAAGAAGATCAAGAAGGTGGCGCTCATCGCCGATACGTCCGGCTTCGGCCAGGGCGCGGTGGGGCAGATGAAGATCGTCGGGCCGAAGCGCGGCCTCGACGTGATGTACGAATCCTTCGCCCCCTCCGACACCGACATGATGCCCCAGCTGACCCGCATCCGCGATGCCGGCGCGGAGGCCATCATCTGCTGGACGGTCACGCCCGCCGGCGTCGTCTTCCTCAAGCAGGCGCAGCAGCTCGGCCTCGACAAGAAGACGCTGATCCACAGCTACGGCTTCGTCTCGGCGGACTACATGAAGCTCGCCGGCGATGCCGCCAACACGCTCCTCCTCGCCAGTCTCAAGCTGCCCGTGGGCGACCAGCTGCCGGACAGCGACCCGCTCAAGGCCGGCATCCTCAAGCTGATGAAGGCCTATGAGGCCCGCTTCAAGCGTCCCGCCAGCATCTATGCGGCGGAATCCTACGACGCGGCGCTGCTCGCCCGCGAATCGCTGAAGAAGGTGGGGGGCGACGTCTCCAAGCTCACCCAGGGCATGGAGCAGATCAAGGATTTCCCCGGCATCTCCGGCGTCTTCACCTTCTCGCCCGAGCGCCATTCGGGGCTCTCGAAGCAGGACATCGTGCTGGTCAACTGGCGGGACGGCCGCTTCAACCTCGCCGACTACGCCTGACGCGAAACACCAACGGGAGGAAACAGCCATGGCCCTTTCGCGAGACATGTCCGCCGAGCAGGCGTTCGAGGTGGTCCAGACGCTGCTGGACGCCCCCGAGGACCGCTTTCCGCTGACCTTCAATTCGGACCTGCCGCGCATCCGCGAGCTGTTCCACGCGGCGACGCGGAACCAGTGGGACCCCAAGACCGACGTGGACTGGGACCAGCTCGATCCCTCCAAATATACCGAGGAACAGCGCTACGCCGCGCGGCTCTACTGGAGCCGGCGGGCATGGAGCGAATACGGCGCCATCTCCGAGAGCCCGGCGCTGCAGGTGCGGTTCGGGGTGGAGAACCGCCCCTCCGACATGCAGCTCTTCTTCACCATCCGCTCGCAGGAGGAGGCGCGCCACGCCGAGGCCTGCCACGCCATGGCCGAGAAGCTGGGCGGCTATATCGAGAAGCCGGTGCAGCAACTCTTCGAGGGCTCGGTCTCGACCCACGGGGTGCGCCGCGCCGCGCTCAATGCGGACGTGCCGCTGGAAGGCATCATCGCCGCCCTTGTCTGCACGGCCGAAGAGATCGCCTTCGACGTGTTCAAGCACCTGAACGACGTCACCCATGATCCCGTCGCCAAGCAGATCGTGCGCTACATCATGCGCGACGAAAGCCGGCACTGCGCTTTCGGCTGGTACTTCCTTGAAGCCATCTGCGAGCAGCTCACCCCCGGGCAGAAGAAGATGATCGAGGATGCCGTCATCACCATGATGGAGAAGGTGGAGCTGAACGGCTACCACAGCGCGTGGCTGGCGCCAGAAAACCCGGCCTCCAACGCCGAGGTGGAGGCCGACCGCATCACCTACGAGGCGGGCCTCGGCTCCACCGTGGAAGAGGTGGAGAAGCCGGTATTCATCGCCACCGTCCAGCGCATCCGCGAGCAGATGCGCGCCCTCGGCATCGAACTGCCCCCGTTCACGCATCCCAAGCTCGGGACCATTTGACATGCCGCTTCACGCCACGCGGGCCGAGCCCTCTTTGCCGCCGGTGCGGCTGCTGGTCGAGCGGCGCTTTCCGCTCGAGATGAACGTCACGCTGCCGGACATCCGCGCCCTCTACGACACGGGCAAGGCTGGCCGCTGGAACCCGCACCGCGACGTGGACTGGAGCGCGCTCAAGCCGGAGAGCTATCCGGACGACGTGCGCGCCGCCGCCCGCCGCACCTGGAGCCGGCGGGTCTGGACCGAGGCCACCGGCCTCACCGAGACCCCCGCCCTCATCGTTCGCTTCTGCATGGAAGTGGGGCGGGAGATCGATCCGAAATTCTATCTCACCACCCGCAACACCGAAGAGGCGTGGCACGTCGAGTGCTACGACCGGATCGCCGAAGCCTTCGGCGGCCGCCTCGCCCGCCCCGCGGCCAAGGCCTATGAGGCGGTGTTCAATCGCCACCTGCATCGCCGGGTGATGGATGCGGGCCAGTTGCTCGACGCCTACGTGGCGACCCATGCCGCCTTCGAGGACGGGCTGGAACTGGAACTGGCCAAGGCCTGGCGCGCGGCGGCGGCCAACCCGGCCGTGCAGTCCGTGCTCGACCATGTCATCGCCGACAAGGAGCGCCACGCCGCCTTCGGCTGGCTCTATCTCGCCGCGAAGGCGGAGGGCTGGAGCAAGGAGGCGCGCGAGACCATCGCCACCGAGCTGTCCGACTATGTGCGGGACGTGGTGCTGAAGGGCTATCACTGCCCGTGGCTCGCACCCGAGCACGCCGCGGCCGAGGCGGAAGCCGACGCGATCACGGCCGAGGCCGGCCTCGGCGGCGCGCCGCGCGCGGCGGAGGAGGATGCGCTCGCGACGTTCGCCGGCAACGCCCGTGCCCGCCTCGCGGAACTCGGGGTGATGGTGCCCCTGTTCGAGACCAACCGCATGCGCAGCTTCTGATCCCTCGGACGTCTCGTTCCGAGGAAACGGGCGGGCCCTGCGCCCGACCCGGACCTGTCCCGGCCGTCCGCGCCCATCGGGGGGAAGCCCTGATCCTTCCGGAGCGCGGCGGCCGGGACTTTCATCCCCTCCCCGGAGGGATAGTCACCCAGAGAGCTGCCAAAGGCCGCCCTTCACACCCATGCAGACCGCAACCGCCCTCCTCCAGGTCCTGTCATCCGGCATCGGCACGGGCGCCGTCTATGCGCTGGTGGCGCTCGGCTTCAACGTGGTCTTCAAGAGCACGGGCGCGATGAATTTCGCGCAAGGCGAATGGGTGGTCATGGGCGGCATGGTCACCGCCCTCCTCATCGGCGCATTCTCCAGCATCGGCCTCGCGGTGGTGACGGCAGTGGTGCTGGTGGGCATCGTCGGCCTGCTCTCCGAGCGGCTCACGGTGCAGCCATTGAAACGGCCGGACGCCCTCGTCATCACCCTCGTCACCATCGGCCTCTCCATCGTCAGTCGCAGCCTCGTCATGCTGGTGCTGGGCAAGAAACCGGTGGGCTATGCCGGCTTCTCCGGCAACACCGCGCTCTCCTTCGGTGGGGTGAGCATCCAGAGCCAAACGCTGTGGATCATCGCCATTACCCTCGCCTTCCTGGTGGTGATGCACGCCTTCTTCGAGCGCACCATCCTCGGCAAGGCGCTGCGCGCCGCGGCGGCGGACCGGGAAGCGGCGGCCATCGTGGGCGTGAATGTGGGAAGCACCGTGCTGCTCTCCTTCGGCATCGCGGCGCTGGCGGGCGCACTCGCCGGGGCCATCGTCACGCCGCTCACCCTCGCCTCCTACGACCAGGGCGCCATGTTCGGCTTCAAGGGGTTCAGCGCCGCCATGCTGGGCGGGCTCGGCAGCCTGCCGGGCGCCGTGGTCGGCGGGCTGGCGCTGGGGCTCCTGGAGGCGTTCGGCAGCTTCTACATCTCGTCCGACTTCAAGGATGCCATCGCCTTCGCCGTGCTGCTGCTCATCCTGTTCGTGCGCCCCTCCGGCCTGCTCGGCCGGGCCGACATCGTGAAGGTGTGAGGCCATGGTGAGCATCGAGGCGAAGACCGGACCGATGACCCACAGCCGCCTGCCCCGGCGCGGCCTCTCCCGCCATGCCCGGCTTGCGCTGGTGTGGCTGGCGCTGGCGGCGGTGCCCTTCGTGGTGCCAAACGCCTACTGGATCTCGCTCGCCAACCTCGCCCTCATCAATCTGGTGCTGATCGCCTCCCTCAACCTGCTTATGGGCTATGGCGGCCAGATCTCCCTCGCCCACGCCGGATTCTTCGGACTCGGCGCCTATGCGAGCGGCATCCTCAACGTGCGCTACGGCGTGCCACCCTGGGCCGGGTTGCCGGCGGCCGCCATCGTGGCGGGGCTGGGCGCGCTCCTCATCGGGATTCCCGCACTGCGGCTGCGCGGGCACTATCTCGCCATGGCGACACTGGGGTGGAACGCCATCCTCGTTGTCTTCTTCACCCAGCTGGTGGGGCTCACCGGCGGGCCCAACGGCCTCCTCGGCGTCGAGCCCTTCTCGTTCTTCGGCCATGCGCTGGACACCGAGGCGAAGGCCTTCCCGCTCGCCTGGGCGGTGGCATTTTTGGTGATGCTCGCCATCTCCAATCTCCTCGCCTCGCGCATCGGCCGCAGCATAAGGGCGGTGGCGACCAACGAACTGGGCGCGCAGTCGCTCGGCATCGACAGCTTCCGCACCAAGCTCGCCGTGTTCGTGCTCAGCGCCGGCATGGCCGGCATCGCCGGCAGCCTCTATGTGCACATCAACCAGTATGCCTCGCCGGAAACCTTCGGCATCGCCCCCTCCATCATGCTCCTCGTCATGGTCGCCATCGGCGGGGCGGGCACCTTCTACGGGCCGATGCTGGGCGCGCTGATCTACACCGCCGTGCCGCAGATCCTGCTCGATTATGAGGATGCCGAGCTAATGCTGTTCGGCCTCGGCCTTCTGGTGGTGCTGATCCTCTTCCCCCGCGGCCTCGCCGGAATCCCCGCGGCTCTGGCCGGCCTTGTGCGCAGGAGGCGGGCATGAACACGCCGCGCAACACCGGCGATCTTCTGGAGGTCGAGAACCTCACCTGCCGCTTCGCTGGCGTCACCGCCGTGGACGATCTCTCCTTCCGCGTGAAGGCCGGGGAGATCAAGGCGGTGATCGGCCCCAACGGCGCCGGCAAATCCACGCTGTTCAACATGATCGCCGGTGTCACGCGCCCCACCGACGGCACTATCAAGTTCGACGGTGCGCGCATCGATCGCCTGCCGACCCACGCGCGCGCCCGCCGCGGCATCGCCCGCACCTTCCAGAACCTGCAGATCTTCCGCGAGATGAGCGTGCTGGAGAACGTGATGGTGGGCCGCCATCTGCGCGGCCGCGCCACCACCCTGTCCGCCCTCCTCCACATTCCGGCCGTGGGCGCCGAGGAGCGGGCGATGGAGGCCACCGCCATGGCCCTGCTGGAGCGCTTCGGGCTTTCCGGCAAGGCCACCGTGCCGGCGGGGTCGCTGGCCTTCGGGCAGATGAAGGTGCTGGAGCTGGCCCGCGCCCTCGCCTCCGAGCCCCGCCTCCTGCTGCTGGACGAGCCCGCCGCCGGCCTGCCCCATGCCGAGGCGGACAAGATGGCCGAGACTATCCGCGACCTCAACCGCGACGGCATGACCGTGCTGCTGGTGGAGCACAACATGCGCATGGTCATGTCGCTCTCCCACGACATTCTGGTGCTCAACAACGGCCGGCGCATCGCCGAGGGGAGGTCGGAGGAGGTCCGCCGCCACCCGGAGGTGCTCTCCGCCTATCTCGGCGAGGAGGCGGCCGATGCTTGAGGTGGAAGGCCTCGTCGCCGGCTATGGCGGCACGGAAGTTCTGCACGCGGTTTCCCTGAAGGTGGCGCGCGGGCAGTCCGTCTGCCTCATCGGCGCCAACGGCGCCGGCAAGACGACCCTGCTGCGCACCCTCGCCGGCCTCATCCGACCCACCGCCGGGCGCATCTTCTTCGAGGGGGCGGACATCACCAATCTCTCCACCTCGGCCCGGCTGTCGCGCGGGCTGGCGCTGGTGCCGGAAGGGCGCCGCGTGTTCGCGCCCATGACGGTGGAGGAGAATCTGGAGATGGGCGCCTTCCGCCGGCTGTGGCCGCGCCGGGCGCAGGGCGTCGCCGCCGATCTCGACATGGTGTTCGCCCTCTTCCCGCGCCTCGCCGAGCGGCGGCGGCAGGCGGCAGGGCTGCTCTCCGGCGGCGAGCAGCAGATGCTCGCCATCGGCCGCGCCCTCATGGGCCGCCCGCGCCTTCTTCTGCTCGACGAGCCGTCCATGGGTCTCGCGCCCAAGGTGGTGCAGGAGATATTCGCCACCATCCGCCGGCTGAATGCCGAGGGCATGTCCCTCCTCATCGCCGAGCAGAATGCGAGCATGGCCCTGCGCAGCGCCGCCCACGGCTATGTCCTCGCCGAGGGGGCCGTCGTGCGCGACGGCGCAGGCGCCGACCTGCTCCATGACGACGGCGTGCGCGCCGCCTATCTCGGCCTGTGAGTTTTCGGAAATCCCATGCCGCATACCCTCATCGATCCCGCGCTCGAAGCCGAATACGCCCTGCGCCGTCGGCATCCCGAGCGCGAGAGCGTCTATGACGGCCACCGCCGCCTCGGCGCCGCGCTGCGCGCCACCGGCGGCTGGCGGCTGGACCAGCGCTACGGCCCGGGGCCGCGCTGCCTGCTGGATGTGTTCCCGGCAGGCGAAGGGGCGCCGGTGCTGTTCTTCATCCATGGCGGCTACTGGCGGGCGCTGGACAAGTCGGACGTCTCCTTCATCGCCGGTCCCTGCATGGCCGCTGGGGTGACGCTGGTGGCGCCGGGCTATGATCTCGTGCCCGGCGTGCGCGTCGCCGACATCGTGGACGAGATGCGGCTCGCGCTGCGCTGGGTGGTGGACACCCTCGCCCCGTCCCGCATCGTCGTGGCCGGCCATTCGGCGGGCGGGCAGCTCGCCGCCATGCTGGCGCTCGATCAGGCCGAACGGGGCGACGGCCCCATCTGCGCCGTCGCCGGACTGTCCGGCGTGTATGACCTGCGCCCCCTGCGGCACACCTCCATCAATGCCGACCTCCGCCTCTCGGCACGGGAAGCCGCGGCGATGAGCCCGCTGCTGCGCCTCGGCGATCTTCCACCCGGCGTGCGGCTGATGCCGCTCCTCTCCGCCGTGGGCGGAGACGAGACGGACGGCTTCAAGCGATGGAGCCGCGATTTCGCCGAGCTGTGGGGCGCGCGCGGTGGCGCCGTGCAGCGCATGGAGCCGGCGCGTCGCAACCATTTCACCCTACTCGATCCCCTGGCCGATGGCGCCGATCCGCTCACCCGCGCGATCCTCGCCCTCGCCCGCCCTTCGGAGGCCTGAATGTCCGTTCTCTCGCCCGTGCTCGCCACTCCGGCCGATGCGTCCCTGCCCTACAGCCCCGCCGTGCTCGCCAGCGGCGCGGTGCGCACGCTCTACATTTCGGGACAGGTGGGCATCAATGCCTCCGGGCAGGTGCCGGCCGATTTCGAGGGGCAGGTGCGCGCCGCCTTCGCCAATCTGGAACAGGTCCTTGCCGCCGCCGGCATGGGGCTCGGAGACCTCGCCAAGGTTACGGCCTTTCTTACCGATCCGGCCGACTACGCCGCCTATGGGCCGCTGCGCACGGAGCTGTTGCAGGGTCACAAGCCGGCCTCGACCCTGGTCATCGCCGCCGCCCTCGCCCGCCCCGAATGGCGGTTCGAGATCGAGGCCGTGGCGGTCGCCGCGGCCTGATCTCCTCAGGCCGAAATCCCCTGCCGCAGGGCCAGGAGCGTCAGTGCGATGTCCGACTGGACGCCGAGCTTGGCGCGGATCTGGGAGCGGATGTTGGCCACCGTCTTGGGGCTGAGGTTCAGGGTCTCGGCGATATCGTCGGTGCCCTTGTCGGCGAGAAGCAGCCGCAGCACCTCGAACTCGCGCGGGCTCAGCACCTCGGCGACGGCCGGAGTCTCCTTGAGGCGGGAGAGCGCGAGTTCGTGGTCGATGTCCGGGCTCAGCGCCATGCGGCCGGCGAGCACGTCGCGCACCGCGCCGATCAGCACCTCGGGCGGGCTGCTCTTGGTGACGTAGCCCAGCGCCCCGGCGCGGATGGCCTGTACCGCAAAGGCGGCGTTCTGGTGCATGGTGAAGACGAGGATGCGCGCCGCACCCTCCCATTGCCGGATGCGCCGGATGGCCTCCACGCCGCCGAAGCCGGGCAGGGACAGGTCCATCACCACCAGATCAGGCTGGGCCTGCTTGAACAGCCGGTAGGCCTCGGCCCCCTCCCCCGCCTCCGCCACCACGGCGAGGCCGGGCTGGCGGTCCAGAAGGGCGCGGTAGCCCTCGCGCACCACGGCGTGGTCGTCCACCAGCATGATGCGTTGGGTCATGATGCTGCCTTCCCGGCCGGGAGCGGAAGCTTCGCGCGCAGTAGAAGGCCGCCGCCGGGGGCGGTTCCGATGGACAGTTCGCCCCCCATGGCGGCCACGCGCTCGCGCATGCCGAGCAGGCCGAAGCCGTCCGCCGCCGGCGCCTGGGAGCCCCGGCCGTCATCCTCCACGGTGAGCGTGACGGCACCACCCGCCGGCCGCGGTTCGCGCGCGAGGACGAGTTGCACGCGGGAAGCGCCGGCGTGCTTCGCGGCATTGGTGATGGCCTCCTGCGCGATCCGGTAGAGGCCGGCGGCGAAGGCCGCCTCCAGCGGATCGAGCCGGCCGGAGACATCGAGGCTGAAGCGGGTCGTGGCGCCAAGCCGGCCGTTCCAGCCCGCGACCAGCCCCTCCAGGCTGGCAACGAGGCCGAGTTCCTCCACCTCCGGTGGCCGCAGGCGCAGGAGCGCGCCGCGCAGGGCCTGCATCATGGATTGTGCGGTGCGGCCGATGCTCTGGCATTCTGGTACGAGGGCCGGGCAGTCGCGTGCCGCCGTCTGGCCGGCAAGCGCCGCCACCGCGCCGATGGCGGCGAGGCTCTGGCCGAACTCGTCGTGCAGCTCGCGGGCGAGGGACCGCCGCTCCTCGTCCTGCACCGCGATCAGCCGGCGCGTGAGGCTGCGGCTCTCCGCCAATGCCGCTTCGAGGCGCCCCGCCAGCGCATTGAACACCTGCCCCACCGCCGACAGCTCGGCGAGATCGAAGGCCGGCATGCGGGCGGAGAGGTCGCCATGGGTCAGCCGGTCCAGCCCGTCGCGGATGGTGCGGGTGGGCCTGAGCGCCCGCGCCAGAGCGAGATAGACCAGTGCGCACAGCACCAGCAGCATGACCGCAACCAGCGCGGCGAGGCGGCTCACCTCGCGCCACGCTTTCCCCGCCAGCGTTTCCGGGGCGAGGCTGACGGTGACGACGCCTTCCGCCGCCCCGCCCACCTCCACCGTGCGCTCGACCGTACCCCGCGCCCCGAACAGGCGGTCATAGAGGCGCTGGAACAGCTCCGGCGTACGCCCGTCGTCCGGCTCGGCACCGCTGCACAGGCGCTGCAATCCGTCGGCGCCGGCAGGACGGAAGGCGATGCACAGGCCGGGCGCCATCAAGGCCGGCGCAAGGCGCTGGAGATCGGGAAACACGCCGGGCGCGCCGCGCACCCACTGCATCTGCTGGCGCTGGAACGCGAGATCGCGGGCCATCAGATCGGCGATGCGGGCCACCTGCGCCTCGCCCGCACGCGCGCCGTCGAGGAGTAGCCAGCCCACCGCCCCGGCGAGGCACAGCGCCATCAGCGCGGCGATCTGGAGGGTCAGCCGGAGCTTGAGGTCGAGCCGGTAACGGGTCATCGGTTCACTCGCAGGCGGGCACCGGGGCGGCCACGATGCCGGTGCAGGACCTTAGGGACGCCAGCGCGCGGGCGGAAGATCGCGGGCGCACGTCGGGAAATCTTCCCGGCCCCCGGCGTGAACCCGTCTCTGGCCGGCGGGCGGTGTCGGCGGCACGCTCAGGCCATCAGACCGGAGACACGACCATGGCGCTGCGCCCCTTCCCGCTCCTGCCCGCCCTCGCCGTTCTCGGCACACTCGCGAGCGGCGCCGCCGCTGGCGGGGAGGCACGCGGCGTGGCGATCATCGATTTCACCTACAGCGATTCCTCCGGCGAGCCGCGCGACCAGACCGCCGAGCATCAGGCGCGGGTGAAGGCCTTCATGGCCGCCCTCGCCACCGACCTGGCCTCTGGCGGACGCCTGCGCGTGGTGACGCCGGACTGCGATCCCGCACCCTGCACGCTCACGGCCGGCGCGGTGCCGGAGCTGGCCGAGGCGGCGAAGCAGGCCGGCGCCGACCTGCTCGTGGTCGGCGGCATCCACAAGATGAGCACGCTGGTGCAGATGGCCAAGGTGGAGGTGGTCGCGGTGAACGCCGGCCGTGTGGTGTTCCAGAAGCTCTACACCTTCCGGGGCGACAATGACGAAGCATGGCGCCGCGCGGAATCCTTCATCGCCGGCCAGATCCTCACCGTGCCGCAGGATTGAGCCAGGCTCCCGGATGGCCCCGGCAGCCGTCCTTTGCGGCACGCGCCATGCTGCTTGGGCAGGAGATGTTCAAGCACTGCCTTGACCACTAATGTCGCGGCTCTGCATTGGGAGGAGCCGATCGTGGAACTCGGACCGTTCAAGAACAGCCTTCCACCTTCGCTGCGCGCCTTGGCCGTGGCGGGTGCTCTGGTAGCGGGTGCGTTGCTTGTCTCGGCGGTGGCGCAGGCCGAGGTGCCGGCCAAGGTCGTCGAGCAGCTCGGCGCGCCGGCCTCGATCAGCACAGGCTTCGGGCCGCTGACCTTCAAGGACGGCGTGCCGACGGTGGAAACCGCCGAGAAGACCTACGACATCCTGGATTTCAACCAGGCGCTCGCCGCCTACAACAACAGCTTCCGCGGCGCCTCGGCGCTCGCCATCGTCAAGGGCTTCGAGACCATCGGCGCCAAGCCCGGCGATGTCGTCATCTTCTCGAAGCTGATGGATTCCCATTCGCTGTTCCTGACGGCCAACGCCGACACGGTCTACTACCTGACCGGACTCGACCTGAGCAAAGGCCCGGTCGTGGTCGAGCAGCCCTCCGACGCGGTGGGCACCATCAACGACATGTGGTTCTCGTGGATCATCGACATCGGCGGGCCGGGGCCGGATCGCGGGCTCGGCGGCAAGTACCTGATCGTCGGGCCGGACTATGATGGGCCCCTGCCGGAAGGCGGCTATTTTATCGGGCGCTCGAAAACGAACCTCGCGCTCTATGCGGCGCGGGCCTATCTGAAGGACAACGACCCCAAGCCCGCTGTCGAGAACATCAGGAAGACCATGAAGGTCTATCCCTACCAGCCGGGCGCCTACGGTTCGAGCCTCGCCCAGGCGCTGGACGGGAAGGTCCGCATCGCCCCCGAGCCCAAGATCCCCGAGACCAAGTTCATCGAGGGCAGCGGCCTGTCGTTCAACACGATCCCGCCCAGCGACATCGGCTTCTTCGAGCTGATCAACGAGAACGTCCAGATGCAGCCGGCGACCAGCTACGACGTGGAGCTGGCCGGCCAGCTCGCCGCCATCGGCATCGTCCACGGCAAGCCGTTCAATCCCGATGCGCGGATGAAGAAAATCCTGTCGGACGCGGCGACCTTCGGGCAGGCGACCGGGCGGGCACTCAACTGGCGCTATGCGATGAAGCACCCGGACTGGGCCTATTACAAGGACTCCAGATGGGGCAGCATGCTGTGGCAGGGCGGCGCCTTCTTCGAGACGCCGCCGCCGGTCTTTGAGGCGGGCGTATTCAAGCCCCTGCCGCCGACCGGCGCGCGGACGCTCGATTCCCGCACGGCCTTCTATTACGGCTACACGCTTGATTCCCCCGGCATGATCATGCGCATGCCGGGCATCGGCTCGCAGTATCTGATGAGCTTCCTCGATCCCGAGGGGAATCCCTTCGACGGCGCGAAGACCTACAAGGTGGTGCTGCCGCCGCACATCCCGGCGGCGGCCTTCTGGTCGCTCACGCTCTACGACAACCAGACCCGCTCGATGCTGCAGACGCCCCAGAGCTATCCCCGCGCCGGCAGCCAGGGCTATCCCTCCCCAGCGGCCGAGGCGGCGGCGGACGGCACGACCACCATCTGGTTCGGGCCGACCCAGCCCCAGGGCGTCGCGCGCGCCAACTGGATCCAGACCATGCCCGGCAAGGGCTGGTTCACGATCCTGCGTCTCTACAGCCCGCTGCCGTCCTTCTTCGACAAGAGCTGGCGGGTGGGCGAGATCGAGGCCGTGAAGTAACCACTTTGGCCCGGGGGCGCCCTGCCTCCCGGGCCGGTTTCCAACCTATGGCGGTCTCAGCGCCCGCGCTGGTCCCAGCGGCCGCCCATGGTGTTGACGAGGTGGACGTAGTCGAACAGGTCGCTCAGCATGAAGTGCCGGTTCTCGATGGTGGTCATGTGCGCCACCGTGTGCGGGTCGCCTTCGAGATAGCGGAAGGCCGTGGTGCGGAATTGCTCCGGCAGGGCCAGATTGAACGGTGAGGGCTGGGTCAGCATGCGGCAGATCTGGTCGAAGAGCAGGCGGAAACGCTCGTCCTCCGGGTCCATGTAGACGTCTCCGAAATCCGCCTTGTAGCGTCCGAAGAGCGCGAGATAGTCGTCGGCGTCCGGCTTCTGCTGCATGGGCCTGCCCTTGGTTCCTCTGGCGCGCAGGGAAACAAATTCGATGCCAGAAGAGGCGACGACGTGTGGAACGGACATTAAGCCGCGGCCCAGCTTCCGCCCCATCGTCATGGCTTAGGATTGCCCGAGCCGGAGGGCCGGGGATGGCAGGGAACGACGCAATCATCGAGGTCAGGCAGACCGCCGGCGGCGAGCCGCTGAAATTCGCCGTCACCGTCCGCGACACGGCGGGCGAGACGCAGCACGTCGTCACCATGGCGCCTGCGACGTGGCAGGAACTCACCGCCGGGGCGCAGACACCGGCCACCTGCGTGGAAGCCGGCTTCCGCTTCCTGCTCCACCGCGAGGCCAAGGAACATATCCTCGCCCGCTTCGACATGGACGTGATCGGCCACTATTATCCGGATTTCCGCGCCCGCTTCCCGGACTATCTGAGAAGCGCCTGAACCCTCAGGAGAGCAGACGCCCCACCAGCACGCCCGCCGCGGCGGCCGAGGCGGCGATGGCCAGCGTCTCCCCCGTGGCGCGCACGATAGAGCGCTTCGCCACGATGCCGCGGCCAACACCCAGCGCCAGCAGCAGGATGGTGGTCAGCACCAGCGAGACGATCCGCGCCTGATCCATGGGCAGGAAGGCGAAGGGCAGCACCGGGGTGAATCCGGCGAACAGGTCCGAGACGAACATCCAGAAGGCATGCGAGGTCGGGCTGGCGCCGTCGTCCGCCTCATCGAGTTCGGAGCGCAGGCCGAGGGTGGCGCGCGGCGCGCGCTTTAGCGCCTCCGCCACCTGTGCCACGTCCGCCGCCGCCATGCCACCGCGTGTGAGGGCCGCTGCGACGGTGTCCACCTGCGCCGCGGCCTCCGTCGCATCCACCGGCCCGTTGCGCCGGGCGCGGCGGGCGTCACGCACCGATTCCGCATCGAGATAACTGCCCGCCATCATGGAGACGGCCGCAGCAGCCGCGCCGGTGGCGCCGGCGATCAGCACCGCGCGGGGATCGTTGGTGCTCATGGCCACGCCGAAGACGAGGCCGAAGATGGAGACGGTACCGTCCTCCATGCCGAACACCACATCGCCGATGGACGCCTTGAGCGAGGCAACGACGCGCGACGGCAGCGACATGATGCGTTTCTCCAGCCCGATCCCGACAGCCTCGCTGCTCATGACACGGCCGGCAAGCTGACGAAAGGGCATTCCGATTCCTTGAGCGTTCCTTTCCGGAATGAAAGCCGACTGAAAGCTGAAAGGGTTTATCCGTGTTGGCGTGGAGAAGCCGGCCGTCTCATAAGCGCCGCAGGTCCACCACCAGGAAACGCGGGCGCAGGGCGCCCTCACGGGAAGGGCATCACATGCTGAAATCCTCTGCTCGCATCCTTGCGCGCGGCCGCCTGAAGGCGCTCGCCGGCGCGGCCGTCATCGCCGCCGGCCTGCTCGGCCCGGTTGTCGCCCATGCCGAGAAGCTGACCATCATCGTCGGCGGCATGGAAAAGCAGATCTACCTGCCCGCCGCCCTCACCAATGCTCTCGGCTACTTCAAGGATGAAGGGCTCGAGGTGGAGCTGATAAACTCCCGCGCCGGTGTCGAGGCGGAAAACGAACTGCTCGCCGGCGCCGTGCAGGGCGTGGTGGGCTTCTACGACCACACCATCGATCTTCAGGCCAAGGGCAAGTTCATCACCTCCGTGGTGCAGTTCAGCCAGGCGCCCGGCGAAGTGCAGATGGTGGCGACCAAATATGCCGACCAGATCAAGTCGCCGGCCGATTTCAAGGGCCATACGCTGGGCGTGACCGGCCTCGGCTCCTCCACGGACTTCCTCACCCGCTATCTCGCCTTCAAGGGCGGGCTGAAGCCGGGCGACTATTCCCTGCTGCCGGTGGGCGCGGGCAACACCTTCATCGCCGCCATGAAGCAGGACCAGATCCAGTCCGGCATGACCACCGAGCCGACCATCGGCCAGTTAGTGAAGATGGGCGTCGCCAAGATCCTCATCGACATGCGCACGCCGGAGAAGACGGTTGCGGCCCTCGGCGGCCTCTATCCGGCCGCCTCCTTCTACGTGCAGGCGAGCTGGCTGGAGAGCCATCCCGCCGAGGCGCAGAAGCTCGCCAATGCCTTCGTGCGCACCATGCGCTTCATCGCCAGCCACTCGGCGGCGGAGATCGCGGAGAAGATGCCGAAGGACTATTATGTCGGCGACAAGGACCTCTACATTCAGGGTCTCGCCGAGGGTAAGGCGCAGTTCACGCCGGACGGCCGCATGCCCGCCGGTGGTCCCGAGACGGTACTGAAGGTGCTGCAGGCCTTCTCCAAGAACGTGCAGGGCAAGGCCATCGACCTGTCCAAGACCTACACCACCACCTACGTGGACAACGCCGCCAAGACGCTGGGCAACTGACGCTCGGCAACTGATCCCGCGCGCCCCCTCTCCCGCTTGCGGGGGAGGGTTCGGCACCTGACTCATCCCCGAAAAGAACTGAGGTCGCCGCGCCCCGTGCCGGCGGCGGGAGGAAACGCATGTCCCTTCAAACCCTCGATCCCGCCCGTCCGGCAGCGATCCCCGGCGTGATGGCCGCCGCCGGCCTCGGCCCCGCCATCGAACTCGACAATGTGACCCGCCGGTTCCTGACGCCCAATGGCAAGTCCATGACGGCGCTGCGCGATTTTTCCATGACAGTGGATCGCGGCGAGTTCGCCTGCGTGGTCGGCCCCACCGGCTGCGGCAAGTCCACGACGCTCAATCTCGTCACCGGCCTCGCCAAGCCCAGCGCGGGCGAGGTGCGGGTGATGGGCGCGCCGGTGGACGGCATCCACAAGGACGTGGGCTTCGTCTTCCAGGCGGATGCGCTCTTCCCCTGGCGCTCGGTGCTCGACAACGTGGCCGCCGGCCCGCTCTATCGCGGCCTGCCCAAGACCGTCGCCTATGAGAAGGCGCGCGACTGGATCGCCCGCGTCGGCCTTACCCGCTTCGAGAGCCATTATCCGCACCAGCTGTCCGGCGGCATGAGGAAGCGCGTGGCCCTCGCGCAGACCTTCATCAACGAGCCGAAGATCCTGCTCATGGACGAGCCCTTCTCGGCCCTCGATGTGCAGACCCGCACCAACATGCAGGACGAGCTTCTGACCCTGTGGTCGGGCTCCGGCGCCTCGGTGGTGTTCGTCACCCATGACCTGGAAGAGGCCGTCGCCCTCGCCGACAAGGTGTATGTGCTCACCGCCGGCCCGGCCACGGTGAAGAGCGTCTACACGATCGATCTGCCGCGCCCGCGGGTGATGGCGGAAATCCGCTACGACGCCGCCTTCGTCGAGCGCTGCCGCACCATCTGGGACGACCTGCGCGAGGAAGTGCAGATCGGCCAGCAGCGCACCCTCGACACCGGCCACTGAACGGGAGGAACGACAACATGACCATGCAGGCAGACGCCGCTTCCGCCCCCTTCGCCGCCGCCCGCGCGGTGCCCACCGAGGCCGAGATCGAGGCCAAGGCCCGCGCCCGGCTGAAAGCCCGCCGCGCCCTCGTCATCTCGCTGCGCATCGCCATTCTCGTCGCCGTGCTCGGCATCTGGGAGATCGGCGCCCTCACCGGCTTCATCGATCCGTTCTTCTTCGCCAGCCCCTCCGGTATCGCCGAGCAGATCTGGGTGTGGATGACGGAAGGCACCTCGCAGGGGCCGCTGTGGGTGCAGATCATGGTGACGCTGGAGGAAACCATCCTCGGCTTCTTCATCGGCGCCGTGGGCGGCATCGTGTGCGGCATCGTTCTGGGCCGCAACAAGCTGCTGGCGGACGTGTTCTCCATCTACATCAAGATCGCCAATTCCATCCCGCGCGTGGTGCTGGGCTCGATCTTCATCATCGCGCTGGGCCTCGGCATGGCGTCAAAGGTGGCGCTGGCGGTGGTGATGGTGTTCTTCGTGGTGTTCGCCAATGCCTTCCAGGGCGTGCGCGAGGCCGACCGCGCCATGATCGCCAACGCCCAGATCCTCGGCGCCTCGCCCTTCCAGATCACCACCTCGGTTATCATCCCTTCGGCCATGAGCTGGATCCTGGCCTCGCTCCACGTCTCCTTCGGCTTCGCGCTGGTGGGTGCGGTGGTCGGCGAGTTCCTCGGTGCCAAGCAGGGCGTCGGCCTCCTGATCGCCACCGCGCAGGGCGCGTTCAACGCCAACGGCGTGTTCGCGGCCATGATCATCCTCGCGGTGGTGGCGCTGGTGATGGAATTCCTCATCACGTTGGTGGAGAACCGTCTCGTGAAGTGGCGCCCGGTGCCCTACAGCGAGCAGAATTGACCAGACGGCACAGCCGCAGGCAAACAGCATCCCTTGCCCGTCTGATCCCGCATGACCTACCTTCGGCTTCATGGCATCGCCAGAGCCAAAGAGAACCATGCGGGATCTGTTATGGAGGAGCTGGGTCGGCATATTTACGAGGCGTCGAAACTATCGGTTCTCGACGCCGCATATTATCTGGCGAGGTGCTCCAAGTCCTATTATTATGCAGCAAGCAACCCCGAACTTTTTCATTGGCTAAAACGTGCCCACCCCTCAATTGAAACCGACGCGTTACACAAATCCATTCTTTATGTTGATAATTTCGATCGAGATTGCGATAAGTGCTTTCAGTATACAGAATCGTCGCTTGTTGACGACGTGCATGTTGCAGTCGAAAAAGCAGCCCAGCTAAATCCAGGATTTAGCAAAGAGACGTTAGACAGAGCAATTCTCAGGATGTGTCGCGCACTGAGATAGCCGTCAGCCCCCCCACCCCCTGCAGCCGCATCTCCACCCTCAGCCCCCCAGCCGCCGCCGTACCAAGAACGAGCCTGCCGCCGGCGCCATCCACCACCTCGCGCACGATGGAAAGGCCGATGCCGGAGCCCTCCCCCGCCGTGCCCGGAACCCGGTAGAAGCGCTCGAATACCTTGTCGCGCTCCTCGGGCGGAATGCCCGGCCCGGAATCCTCCACCACCAGCACCGCCTCGTCTGCCGTCCCATCCACCGTCACGGTGACGGTGCCGCCCTTCGGCGTGTAGCGCAAAGCGTTCTCCACGAGGTTCACCACCGCCTCGCGCATCATGGCACCATCGCCGCGCGTGACGGCGGGGGCGTTCACGTCGAGGCCGAGGTCGATGTCCCGCTCCACCGCGAGATGGGCGAGCCCCTCCAGCACCTGCCGGGCCGACTGGGCGAGATCGATATCCTCGTCGCGCGGGCGACGGCTGCCCGGCTCGGCGCGGGACAAGGTGAGGAGCTGGGCGGCGAGGCGGGCGAGGCGGCGGGTGCTCTCCTCGGCGCCCGCCAAAGCCTCGGCGCGCTCGGCCGCCTCCCCGGTGCGGCGGGCAAAGGCCACCTGCGTGGAGAGCAGCGCCAGCGGCGTGCGCAGTTGGTGCGCGGCATTGGCGACGAAGCGGCGCTGCGCCGCCATTTGCCCGGCGACGCGGCCCATATAGGTGTTGAGCGCGGCCACCAGCGGGCGCAGCTCGCTCTGCACGGCATGGTCCGGCAAGGGGGAGAGATCGTCCCGCCCCTTCTCCATCACCGCCTCGCGCAGCCGCATCAGAGGCGCCAGCCCCCGGCCGAGGCCGATGATGACCAACACGCCGGCCGCCACCAGCAGGATGAGCTGCTGGCCGAAATTGCCCACCCACAATTCCCGCACCATGGCCGCATGGCCGGCAAGCGTGACACCCACCACGACAGTCACCCGCGCGCCATCGGTGGCGCCCACCAAAGGATAGGAAAGGGCCGCGAGCCTGAGGTCGCTGCCGCGATAGCTGCCAGTGAAATGCACCGGCGCGCTCGCCTTCGGCAGTGGCTCGGGCAGCGGCAGATCGGGATAGCCGGTGAGCAGCCGGCCTGCGGCGGTGTCCACCCGGTAGAACACCCGGTCCCGGTGGCCGGTGTCGAACATCTCCAACGCCACCGGCGGGACGATGGCGTCGATGACGCCGCGGTCGATGCGCACATCCTCGGCGATGGCGCGGACGGAGGCGTCGAGGGTGCGGTCGGTGACGAGATCGGCGGTGGCGCTCGCCTGCCGCCAGCTGGTGAAGACGTTCACCGCCACGAGGCCCGCCAGCGGCAGTAGCAGCCATCGCAGGAGCTGGAGGCGGAGGCTGTCAATGCGCATGCTGCAACAGATAGCCGAGTCCGCGCAGGGTCACGATCCGCACGTCGGAGCCCTCCAGCTTCTTGCGCAGACGATGGACATAGATCTCGATGGCGCTGGGGTCGGCGAGATCGTCAAGGCCGAAGATGCTTTGCGAGAGCTGCGCCTTGCTCACCGTCTGCCCGGCCTTGATGAGCAGGGCTTCCAGCACCGCATGCTCGCGCGGGGTCAGCGCCAGCGGCTCGGCGGAAAGGCGGAACAGGCGGGTGTTGGTGTCGAAGGCCAGCGTGCCGCAGGTGATGACCGGGTCCGGCCGGCGCGCCGAGCGGCGCAGCTGCACGCGGATGCGCGCCTCCAATTCGGCGATGTCGAAGGGCTTGGCGAGATAGTCGTCCGCCCCCTCGTCGAGGCCCGCCACCCGCCCGTCGAGGCTGGCGTTGGCGGTGAGAATGATGACCGGCACCGCATTGGCCCGGCCGCGCAGGCGCTTCAGAAGCTGCATGCCGCCCATGCCCGGCAGGCCGAGGTCGAGGATGACGAGATCATAGGTCTCAAGGCTCAGCGCGTGGTCCGCCGCCTCCCCGTCGTTCAGCACATCGACGACGAAATTGTCCCGCCGCAGGATCTTGGCGAGCCAGTCGGCAAGCTCGTGATTGTCCTCGACCAGCAGGAGACGCATGAAACGGGAGCCCCGCCGCCCCCGGCGGCGACACCCCAGTCTCGCCGTGCGGCTGGGGACGATCAAGTGCGCAGGGGCAGCATTTCCTGCGTGCACCGCAACACCTTAACCAAGGCCGCGAACGCTTCGGAATGGTGGCTGACAACCGCCAGCCAAGCGTTGCGCTGAGGCCGAATCGGGAGGTAACTTCCGCAAGGTTTTCACTCGTCCGTCCTGCAACCAAAGCTGCCCCGCCGTCCCGGGAGAGGTGCGCATGTCCCGCCTGCTTGCGACCAGCCTGCTCGCCTCGACCTCTCTGCTGGCGCTCGCGCTGGCCGGCCCGGTGGCCCGTGCCGGTGACTATGTGATCCCCTCGGGCACGGTCGTCGCCGCCCCGGTGGTGGTGAGCACCTCGACGCCCGGCGCGCCCTTCGGCAGCGTCATCAACCAGGGCGGCATCGTCTATTCCGAGACAGCGAAGAATTCGTCCTTCGCGCTGACCGGGGACAGCGCGGCGCTGTCCCTCGGCATCGTCAATTCCGGCACCGTGAGCGTGACGCAGTCGCTCACCAAGCTGGGCATCCATAGTGGCGGCACCCAGCCCACCGCCACGGGCGAGACCAAGGGCATCGTGCTCTACGGCACCAGCCCGCTCTCCGGCAGCATCTTGAACAACGGCACCGTGCGGGCGAACCGCATCATCAATGCCGCGCCCGTGGTGAAGACGAGCAGCGCGGTCGCCATCGGCGAATATGCCGAAGGCGTCCACCTGACGAATTACCTCGGCGGCGGCATCGTCAATTCCAACAGCGGCGTCATCGACGTCTCCAACGACGTGACCGCCACCTTCAGCCCGTCCGACACCATCAGCGCGATGACGCTGACCACGACCATCTACGCCACCGGCGTGATCGCCGAGAGCTCCGCTGCAGCGAACAGCATCTCCAATGCCGGCTCGATCTCGGCACGGGCGCGGGGCGCCATCACCGAGAAGATGGTGACATCGTCGGCCGCCTGGCTGCTGGCCGCCGCCACCGCCCGCGCCATCGGCATCGAGATGACCCAGCTCGGGGCTCCCATGCCTCCCGGCGTGTCCGGCGCCACGGTGGTGAATTCCGGCATCATCGACGTGGTTGCATCCATCACCCACACCACCGACTTCAACGTCTCCACCACGCTCAACATCCCTCCGGCCCGGCTGATCGAATCGAGCGCCGTCGTCTTCGCCGCGGGCGTGAACACCAGCGAAGTCCAGATCACTAGCTTCCAGAACACGGGCACCATCTCGGTCGCCGGCACCGCCGTGACCGTCTCGGCAGGCAGCGTGAGCACCTTCAGCACCGCCGAGTTGGTGAACTACAACGATCCCAAGAGCCCCAAGACCAACCCGGAAATGGGCTCGGTGGGCGGCTCAGTGACGGCCTATGGCGTCTCCTTCGCCAACGGCAGCCTGGGCGACCTTACCAACAGCGGCAGCATCGACGTGACCGGCGTGGCCGACACCACCACGAGCGCGTCCGCCTCCGCACTCGACAAGACCCGCGTCGCGCAGCAGAATTTCGCGGCCGTCGCCCTCACGGGCATCAATGTGGCCGTCGACACCCTCACCGGCCCCGTCGTCAACAGCGGCGTGGTGAACCTCTCGGCCACGGCCTCACTCCAGAGCCAGTCGACAGCCAGTTCCGACGGAGCGCCGACGAAGAAGAAGGCCGAGGTAGCGGCGAGCGGCTATCTCTACACCCACCTCGCCGGCATCAGCGTGGTCGCCAGCGGATACGCCGCCAGCGACTACAGCGCCACGGTGCGCAATTCCGGCGTCATCAAGCTGACCTCGAAAGCCACCGGCTCGCAGTCCGGCCTCGCTTTGTCGGAGCGAGAAGCGGAAGCCAACGTCACCTACAGCGCCGGCGCGAACTTCCTCTCCGGCGCCCTGCTCTTCGCCACCAATTCCGCCGCGGGCGTCTATATCAGCGCGCCGAACGTGGCCGAGGTGACGAACTCCGGCGTCATCGACGTCTCCTCCACCTATGCCTCCAACCTTTCCGCCACCGCGGGCGGCGGCAGCAAGACGGCGACGGCGACGGCGGCCTCCGGCGTCTCCTCCTTCAACAGCTTCGGCCTCAACATCACCGAAGTGGCGGGCGGCCCCTCCACCGGCACGGTCGCGACCACGGGCATCACCAATTCCGGCACCATCGCCCTCGCCTCCGCCGTGGCGCTGACCAACGTCGCCGCGGTGAACGCAAGTCCCTCCGACGGCGCGGCGGTGGCCTCGGCGCTAAGCCAGTCCACGGCGCTCAGCACCGTGCCCGGCCTCGACGGCGCCATTGCCGCCAGCTACGGCATCTATGCGAGCCTCGACGGGCTTGCCGGCAACCTCACCAATTCCGGCGTGATCTCGGTCGATCAGGCGCTCACCATCGCCACCGTCAGCTCGGCCGCCGGCGCGAGCGCACAGGCCACCTCCGTCGCGGACGGGCTGTCGCTGGCCATGGGCATCCTCGCCTTGCCCGGCCAGGTCAGCGGATCGCTGGTGAATTCCGGCGCCATCACCGCCGTCGCCTCCGGCACATTCGGCGCGGTCGCGAGCACAACGGCGGGAAGTGGCGAGGCCGAGGCGAAGGCGGACGCCACGGGCATCGTGCTCGCCAGCGGCATCGTCGCGTCGACGGACGGACTGGCGGGATTTTCCAACAGCGCGACGGTGCTTTCCCAGGCGAGCGCCACCACCTCGGTCTCCGCCGTCTCCAGCGGCACCGGAGAGGTGAAGACATCGGCCCGCGGCGTCGGCTCGGCGCTGGCGCTGGGCGTCATGCTGTCGGGCACGCAGAAGATCTCCGGCGACGTCACCAACACCTCCATCATCGGCGCGACCGCGCTGTCCAATGTCACGGCATCGGGCAAGGGCGGCACGGTTTCCAAGGATGCGACGGCCGTCTCCTCCGCCTTCGGCCTCTTCACCGCGGCCGGCGCGGGCATCGGCGGCGATCTCGTCAACACGGGCACCATCGGCGGCATCGCCACCGCGAACGCCACCGCCAGCGGCGGCACGGCGGATGCCTCCGCCTTCGCCTATGGCCTTGCCCTCGATGCCACCGGCGGCGTCGGCGGCAGCATCGTCAATTCCGGCATCGTGGTCGCCACCGCATCGGCCGGCGCCACCGGGGCCAGCACCAGCGCGAAGGCCGTCGCCGTGGGCCTCCAGATCGCCTCCGGCACGGTGGGTGGCGCGCTCGCCAACACCGGCGCCATCGCCGCACAGGCGACGGGCACCGACGCCGCCGCCATCGGCATCGCCATCGGTTCCACGATCGACGGCACGGCCCTGGGCGCGGCGCAGGTGACGACCCTCGACACCCTCAAGGTGGACACCGCCCTCGCCACCGCCGGTGCGGTGACGCTGACCGGCGGCCTCGTAAATACGGGCGGCATCACCGCCACCACCGGCGCCACGGGCAGCGCCACCGCCATCAAGGTGGCGGGCGGCAGCAGCATCGGCACGCTCACCAATCGCGGCGGCATCTACGCCATCGAGGGCAACAACGCCGGCATCGCCATCGACCTGACCGGCGAGGGCTCCGCCACCCGCGTCCTGCTGCAGGATGGAACTGTTTTCGGCGATCTCGCGCTCTCCTCCACCTATGCCGACGCCATCACCTGGAGCGGCGGCACGCTGAACGGCGACGTGCTCGGCGGCGGGCTCGGCAGCCTTACGGTGCTGGCCGGGGCGGATACGAGCTTCGTCTATTCCGGCACGGTGGAGAGCCTCGCGAGCGTCAACGTCGGCGGCGACGGCACGCCGGTGAGCCTCGCCTTCATCGGCACGGCGGTGGGCATCGGCACCTTCGCCGTGAAGGATCAGGGCACGCTGATCCTCACCGCCGACAGCGCCATCGAAGCCAAGTCCTACACCCAGGCCGCCGGCGGCACGCTGGGCGTCTATCTCTCCCCGCAATGGACCGCCGCGCCCATCGTCGCGACGAGCGCGCAGCTCGACGGCACGGTGGCCGTGCTGGGCGCCACGGGTATCCGGGCGAAGACCACGAGCTACGATCTCGTCTCCTCATCCGACATCTCCGGCTCCTTCGCCGACGTGACCACCCCCAACAGCCTGCTCTCTGCCGCCGTCACCTATGATGCGGACGGGGCGACGCTGGTGCTCACCCGTAACGCCACCACCTCCCTCGCCGGCCTCTCCCTCGCGGGTCGCTCGCTGGCGGCGGGCATCGATCTCAACTACCAGCGGCTCTCGCTCTCCTCGCCGCTGAGCCCGGTGCTGGACAGCTTCTATGTCGGCACCGACGGGCAGGTCGCGAACCTCCTCAACCAGATGTCCGGTGCGCCTCTGGCCGATGCGAAGACGGCCGGCATGGCGACCTTCGGCACCATCAATGGGCAGATCAGCCAGCAGCTCGCCGCCACCCGCGGCACGGGCGCCCTGCCCAGCGGCGGCAGCGCGCTCCTCTCCTATGGCGCGGGCGAGGTGAACCTCTCCGGCAACGCTTATGCCGCGACCGGTTCCGCGTCCGGAGCCTCCAGCCCGTGGTCCACACTCTCGCCGGCCGCCGCACCGGCGCCGCAGAACGGCGTGTGGCTGCGACCGTTCGGCAACTGGGGCAGCGCTGACACCGGCAACGGCACGGTCTCCAGCTCCGGCGGCGGCGTGCTCGGCGGCATCGAGCGGGCGTTCGGCGACGATGCGCGCGGCGGCGCCGTCTTCAGCTACCAGACGGCCAATCTCGGCTTCACCACCCCCGCCTCGGGATCGGTGGACCAGTGGACCGCCTCGCTCTATGCGGAGAAGCAGTGGGGCGCCTTCTACGCCAATCTGTTCGGCACCTACGGCTACCAGACCTACGACATGAGCCGCTCCATCGCGTTCGGCGGCACGCTCTTCACCGCGCGCTCGAACTTTTCGGGCAATGCGGGCGCGGTGGTGGGCGAGGCAGGCTATGACTATGCCTATGCCCCCGGTGCCAAGCTTGAGCCCTATCTCCGCCTCGCCTATGCGGCGCTCGGCACCGACACCTTCGCCGAGCGCGGGGCCGGCGTGTTCAACCTGAACGTTGCCGCCGACACCACCCAGTCGCTGCAATCCACCCTCGGCCTGCGCGTCATCCAGCCTCTGTCCCTTTCGACCCTGCCGGTGACGCTGCGGCTGGAGGCGGGCTGGCAGCACGAATATCTCGACACGGGCGCGAGCCTCGGCGCCGCCTTCCTGTCCGACAGCACCATCGCCTTCAACATCCTGTCGGGCGGGCCGAGCGATCTGGCGCTCGCGGCCGCGGGTCTCTCCTTCGCGCTCACGGCCAATATCGACGGCTACCTCGAATATCGCGGCAGCTTCGGCGACGGCTATTCCAACAGCACGGCCTCGGCACAGCTTCGGCTGCGGTTCTGAAGCATGGTCGCGGATCGCGGCGGGCCGCTGCCGACACTGGAGCGGGCGTGGGAGCTCTACCGCGCCGGCGACCTGAGCGGGGCGGAGGCGGTGGCGCGGGCCATCGTCCAGCGCGCCGTTCTGGGCGAGCAGGCGGCAACCGCCGAGGCGGCGCACCTCGTCGGCGTCATCCTCGCGCAGACGGGCCGCACGGCCGAAGCCGTCACCTTCATGGCGTGGGCGGCCGGGGCCGATCCCGGCCGGGCCTCCTACCACAGCAATCTGTGCGAGATGCGCCGCCAGACCGGCGACCGGACCGGCGCCGTCGCCGCCGGGCGCGCGGCGGTCGCGGCCGATCCCGCCTATGCGGCCGGGCACAACAATCTCGGCATCGCCTTGTTCGAGACCGGCGCGCTGGAGGAGGCCATCGCCTGCTACGGCCGGGCCATCGCGCTGCGCCCCGCCTTTGCCGAGGCCCACAACAATCTCGGCAACGCCTTGCGCGCCAAGGGCCTGCCAAGCGAGGCCATAGCCGCCTTCCGTGCCGCGCTGGCCCAGCGCGGGCATTATCCGGAAGCCTGGAACAACCTCGGCAATGTCCTGCGCGAGACGGGCGACTTCCGCGAGGCGGACGCCGCCTTCCACACCGCCATCGCCCAGCGGCGGGACTATGTGGAGCCCTACAATTCCCTCGCCTTGTCCCTGTTCGCGCAGGAGCGCAGCGAGGAGGCCTTCGCGGTGCTGGCGCTGGCCATTTCGGCGGCGCCCGAGCGGCCGGAGCCGGCCTTCTATCTGGCGCAGGGCCTGCTCAACGAGCGCAAGGCGGAGGGCGCGCGCTCGGCCTGCCAGCGGGCGCTGCGCGCCAACCCGCACCATGTGCCAACCCTCGTCCTCCTCGCCCGCATCCTGCGCGATCTGGAGCGCGGCGACGAGGCGATGGACGCGGCCCGCCGCGCTCTGGCCCTCGCCCCCGATGATCTCGACGCGCTGAACGTGCTCGGCCTGCTGCTGATGGAAACCGGCGACCTGCGCGGCGCCTGCGCCCTGTTCGAGCGGGCGCTGGCGAACGATCCCGCATCGGTCAACAGTCGCATCAACCTCGTCGCGGCCCGCAAGGTGCGGCCGGATGAGGATATGGTGACGGCGCTGGAGAGTGCACTCTCAGCCGAGACCGGCGAAGCCGAGCGCATCCCGCTCCATTATGCCCTGGGCAAGGCCTATGACGACCTCGGTCGCCACGCCGAGGCCATGGACCAGTTCATCGCCGGCGCCCGGCTGAAGCGCGCGCAGCTGACCTATGACGAGCCCGCCGCGCTCGCCACCTTCGAGCGCATCCGGGCCATCTTCACCCCCGCCTTCATGGCCGAGCGCGCGGGGATGGGGGATGCGCACGCGCGGCCGATCTTCATCGTCGGCATGCCGCGGTCGGGCAGCACGCTGGTGGAGCAGATTCTCGCCAGCCATCCCGCCATCCAGGGTGGCGGCGAGATGGACCTGTTCCACCGCGCGGTGAACCGCATCGACCAGGCCTTCGGCGGCATGGTCCATTATCCCGAGCTGATGCATCTCATCGAGCGGCCGGAGATGGCCGAGATCACCTCCGCCTATCTCGACGCCCTCCCCGCCCGCGCCCCCGGCAAGCGGCTGGTGGCGGACAAGATGCTGAACAACTACTTCTACCTCGGCCTCATCCACATCCTGTTCCCGCGCGCCGTCATCATCCATTGCCGGCGCGATCCGGTGGACACGGCCATCTCCTGCTTCTCCAAGCTGTTCCGCGACGACCTGCCCTACAGCTACGATTTCGCCGAACTCGCCCGCCACCATGCCGCCTATGCCGGGCTGATGGCGCATTGGGAGCGGGTGCTGCCGGAAGGCACCATCCTGCCCATGGATTACGAGGCGGTGGTCGCCGACATCGAGGGCGTGGCCCGCCGCCTCATCGCCGCCTGCGGGGAGGGGTGGGACCCGGCCTGCCTGAAATTCCACGAGACAGAGCGGCCGGTGCGCACGGCCAGCATCACCCAGGTGCGCGAGCCGCTCTACGCCACCTCGGTCGGCCGCTGGCGGCGCTACGGCCCCGCCATCCAGCCGCTGCTGGACGCGCTGGGGCGCTGAGACATCAAGGCTTGTTCCGGCGCAGCAGCCTCTGACACCCTTCCTAGCCGCGGACGGCAGCCTCGCATAAGCTGCGGCAGGCGCCCATTGGTGCGCTGGCTGGATCGGGAGCGGCATGTTCGACGCGGTCATCATCGGCGGCGGTCCGGCCGGGGCGTCGTGCGCGCTCTGGCTGAAGATGCTCGGCTTCCGGCCCTGCATCGTCGAGCGCCGGCCGGTGCTGGGCGGGCTGGGAAACGACAATCCCTATCCCAACCAGTGGATCGCCCCCATCCGCGACAAGACCGGCATCGAGATTGCCGCCGAGGTCGACCGCCACATGCGCGACCACGACATCGTCTGTCGCACCGGCGAGGCGGTGACGGAGCTGGAGGTGGTGCCCGGCGGCTTCCGCATCACCACCGCCACCGGCGAGATGGCGATGGGGCGCGCCTGCGTCCTCGCCACCGGCGTGCGGCCGGTGAAGGGCGGGTTCACGGCCTCGGAGAACATCATCATCGGGCCGGGCCAGACCCTGTTCAATGCGGACTTCGAGGGGCGCTCGGTCGCCATCCTCGGGGGCGGCGACAATGCGTTCGAGAACTACATCTTCGTGCGCAAACGCGGTGCCGCCCGCGTCACGCTCTTCGCCCGTACCATAAGGGCGCGGCGCGAGTTCCTGGAGAAGGTGCCACCGGCGGACGTGCGCATCGGCCCCTATCCGGTGGAACCGGACGTGCCGGCGGTGGCGGGCGAGCGGTTCGAGCGGTTCCTCGTGCTCTATGGCTGGGAGCCCTATCTGCCCTACGCGCGCCGCTTGGGCCTCGCGCGGGATGCCCGCGGCTTCGTCGAGACCAGCCTCGATTGCGAAACCTCGGTGCCCAACCTCTACGCCATCGGCGAGATCGCGCAGCGCATGCATCCGTGCTGCGTCACCTCCATGGCCGACGGGGTGGTGGCCGCCAAGGCCATCCAGCGCACGCTGGAGCAGGACGCCGTGGCCCGCTTCGCTGAACGCGTCCGCCGCGCCGCAGCCGATGCGGCACCCACATCCGTGCACAAGCCGCGCATCAAGTAGACGTCCTCAGGAGGCGGCCGCCGTGGCTCTGCCCGCGAGAGAGAGCCGCTCGCGGGCACCGGAAACCGCAAGACACGATGCCTCGGGCGCGGCGAGGGCGGCCGCGATTTCGGGCCGGCGCAGGAGCGCGGCGGACGCCTCATAGGCCGCACCGACCGACGCGAGCATGGGCGCCTGCGTCACCTCCGCCACCACGCAAGCGGGGCGCGGGGAGAAAACGACGATCCGGTCGGCGAGGCGCACCGCTTCGGTCACGTCGTGGGTGACGAACAGCACCGCCGCCCCTGCCCCTTCCACCTCGGCCCGCAGCAGCGCCTGGAGATCGTGGCGCAGGCCCACGTCGAGGGCGGAGAACGGCTCGTCCATCAGCACGAGGTCCGGCGAAAGGGCGAATGCGCGGGCGATAGAAACCCGCTGCATCATGCCGCCCGAGAGCTGGGACGGGCGCTTGTCCAGATCCCGCACCGAAAAGCCGAGGCGCAGCAGGATCGCCTCGGCGATGGCGCGGCGCTCGGTCTTGCCCATTCCCGCCGCCTTGAGGCCGAAGGCGGCATTGTCGCGCGCATCCGCCCAGGGCAGCAGGCGCGGGTCCTGAAACACCATGGCCACGCGACGGAAGCCGTTCTCGACCCGTCCCGCGGTCGCCCGCTCAGCACCGGCTGCGATGCGCAAAAGACTGGTCTTGCCGCATCCCGACGGCCCGAGCAGCACCACGAGTTCGCCCGCGCCGATATGAAGGTCGATCCCGGCGATGATCTCGGCCTCGCCGAACCTCAGCCTCAGGCCGCTCAGGGATAGCATCCTCATGCCTCCACCGAGACGGGTGCCGGATGCCCTCTCCCCGCCCGTCGACGCCGCAACGGCGCGAGGAGCAGGGCATCCGCGAGGATCAGTGCGGCGATCGCGAGGACGATCCACGCCATGGTTTCCGGCAGGTCGAAGTGGGAGCGCGCGGTGGCGATGCCGCCGCCCACCCCGTCCGCGCCGCTCAACACTTCCGCCATCACCGCAACCTTGAAGGAGAAGGCCAGCGCGGTGGCGACGGCCGGGATGAGGAAGTCCGCCAGCGCCGGCAGGACCAGATCGGTGAAGCGCATGAGGGCAGGCGCGCGATAGAGCTGCGCCATCTCGGCGAGCGCGCGGTCCCGGCTTCGGACACCCTGGAGCGTGGCGATGAACAGGATAGGCGCGACGGTGATGGCTACGGTGAAGGTGGCGGCCGCGCCGCCAGGCCCGAACCAGAGCAGCGCCAGCACCACCCAGGCGATGGGCGGCGTGCCGAGGAGCGCGGTGAAGACGGGATAGGACATGGCGCCCACGGGCAGCACCAATCCCCCCGCCACGCCTAAAAAGAAGCCGGCCGCGCCCCCCGCGGCGCAGCCGGCCAGAGCGTGCACCAGTGTCGCCAGCAGTGCCGGCCCCGCCTTTCCGGTGGTGACGAGCCGGACGACGGCCTCCCCTGTCTCCGCAAGGCTCGGCAGCACGAACGGCCCGAAGGCCGTGGCCCCCCATTGCCACGCACCGGCCAGAGCCAAGAGCCCCGCCGCCCCCCAGAGCGTGGAGAGGAGCGCGGGAGTGAGCGTGCGTGCCTGAGCCGCCATCGCGATGCTCAGAAGTCGAGATAGAAGCTGTCGGGCGGCAGCTTCCCGGCCAGGGCCTCCGGCTGGAAGGAGAGCAGCGTCTCGTAGAAGGCGACGAGGCCCGGCTTCAGCTTTGCCGCCGGCTCGGCGACCACATTGAAATGCGAGAGCGCGCTGGCGAGAATGGGCGCCTTCATGTCCATCTTTTCCTCGCCCAGCTGGCCGGCGGCGGCGGGATCGGACAGCACCCAGTCGCGGGCACCGGGCAGGCCGGCGGCCAAGGCCTTGAGGAGTTCCGGGCTCTCCTCGATCAGCCGCTCATGCACGGCGATGCCGGCCATGGGCAGGCCGAGGCCGCCGTGCTGCTTCTTCCAGTCGTCCTGAAGGCTGATGGCACGGTTGAGCGTGCGGCCCTCCTTCTTCGCCATCATGATGGCGGCGGTGGCCGGCGGCTCGGAGAGGATGGCCGTGGTGGCCCGCCCGGCGGCGAGCATCTGCGCCGCCTCCATGGGGGTGCGCACATAGGTGATGGTCATGTCCTTGTCCGGGTCCATGCCATAGCCGCGGGCGATGGAGCGGAAGACGAGGTCGGGCATGTCGTTCTTGAAGAAGCCGACCAGTTGCTTGCCGGCGAGATCCTTGAACGAGGTGATGCCCGCGTCGGACGAGATGACAAACAGATGGCCCATGGAGAGGATGGCGAACAGCTTCAGCGGCAGGCCGCGATTGGCGAGGTTCGCCGGAACATGGGTCGGAGTCGTGAACAGGCTGGTGCGGCCGGAGACGATGGCGGCGCGCAGTTCGTCGGTGTCGCGCCACAGGCGGAAGGTGGCGTCGGGTGCTGTCGCGTTGAGGGCACCGGACTGGAGCAGGCGCAGCAGCACGATGGTGGAACCGTTCGGCGCACCGAGAATCTCCAGCCCCTTCGCCGGCGCTGCGAGCGCCGCGCCCAGCGACGCGGCGGATGCCCCGGCCGCCGCGGCGGCGATGGCGCCCAACATGCGGCGCCGGTTGAGCAATACGGTCATGTCCAAATCCCCGGCAGAAAAAGCCGGCGCGGCCGGCCAAGCTATATCCGAATCAATATAGCAATTTCGCATCCGCACAAAGGCAAGTCGGCTGCGGCGGAACGGCCGCAGGTGGGAGAGCCGAGGTGGGCGCGAAGATCATCGGCAGGGCGGGAGGGTTGCTTTCGCGCCACAATGCGCGCCAGCTTCCTTCAGCAACCGTCGAAGTCCTTGGCCGCGCACGGCGAGCCGGGCAAGATCAGGCGAAATGGACCGCGGGGGGCGGCACAAGGGGGCGCGGATGGGTCGGGAGATCGGGCTGGAATTCAGCTCAAGCATCAGGTTCGCGGGACTGCGGGCGGCGATGATCGTCGCCGGGCTTGCCGCCCTCCTGCTCGCGTTCGGCGCCCCGGCCGGCGCGCAGACACTGGACCGCCTGGCAAAGGGTGACCCCTTCCGCATCGGCTATCGCCAGTTCGCCCCGCCCTATTCGTACGCTGCGAGCAACGGCCAGCCGGCGGGCTACATCGTCGATCTCTGCCGCGAGGTGGCGGACGCGCTCAAGCGCTCCCTCAAGCTGCCGAATCTTCCGGTTGAATACGTCAAGGTCTCGGCCGAAGACCGCTTCGAGGCGGTCCGCGACGGGCGCATCGACATCCTGTGCGAGCCCTCGTCCATGACCATGTCACGGCGGGCGCTGGTGGACTTTTCCCTCCCCACCTTCCTCGACGGCGCAGGCGTCGTCACGCGCGGTTCGGCTGTCAAAGGGCTGGAAGAGCTGCGCGGCAAGAAGGTCGGCGTGCTCAAGGGCACCACGACCGAGGAGACGCTGCGCTCCACCCTCGCGCAGATGGGCATCACCGCCACCATCGTCACCGTCACCGATCATCCGGACGGGCTGAAGCAGCTGGCCGACGGCAAGCTCGACGCCTATTTCGGCGACCGGGGCATCCTCAACTATCTGATCGCCAATACCGCGTTCGGCAATCGCCTCAGCCTCTCGGACCAGTATTTCACCTTCGAGACCTACGCGCTCGGCCTGCCGCGCGGCGACCAGGCATTCCGTCTTCTGGTGGACACCACCCTCGCCGACCTCTACCGCACTGACCGCATTCGCGACATCTATGCCAAGAGTTTCGGCAAGTTCCCGCCCGACCAGTTCCTGAACGCGCTGTTCGTCATCAACGGCGTGCCGAAATAGACAGGGCTTTTCCCCGAAGGCATATTTGTTGCTTATCGCGAGGGCCTGAGGACGCGGCAGATGCGCCGCGCCCGCCCCACCGGAGCGCGCCATGGCTCACGTCCATCGCATCGGAGCGAAGTCCTTCGTCTTCTCCGACCTCAAGGACCTGATGGCCAAGGCGACGCCGCCGCGGTCGGGCGACATGCTCGCCGGCATCGCCGCCGCCACGGCCGAGGAGAATGTGGCGGCGCGCATGTGCCTCGCCGACCTGCCGCTCAAGACCTTCCTCGCCGAGCCGCTCGTTCCCTATGAAGGGGACGAGGTGACGCGGCTCATCCTCGACAGCCACGACAGCCCGGCCTTCGCGCCGGTCTCAGCCATGACGGTGGGCGACTTCCGCGACTTCCTGCTCTCCCCTGCCGCAACGCCGGAGGTGCTGGCGGGCCTCGCGCCCGGCCTTATCCCAGAGATGGCGGCGGCGGTGTCCAAGATCATGCGGAATCAGGATCTGATCCTCGCCGCGCGCAAGTGCCGGGTGGTGACGCGCTTCCGCAACACCATCGGCCTGCCCGGCACCATGGCGGTGCGCCTCCAGCCCAACCACCCCACCGACGACGCAGCCGGCGTCTCCGCCGCCATCCTCGACGGCCTGCTCTACGGCTGCGGCGATGCGGTGATCGGCATCAATCCCGCCTCCGACAGCGTCCCGGTCATCGACCGGCTGCTGAAGCTGATGGACGAGATCATCTCGCGCTTCGAGATTCCCACCCAGAGCTGCGTGCTCACCCACATCACGACCTCGATCGCGCTCATGGAGCGCGGCGCGCCGGTGGACCTCGTGTTCCAGTCCATCGCCGGGACGGAGGGAGCCAACCGCTCCTTCGGCATCGACCTGAAATTGCTGGCCGAGGGCACCGATGCGGCACGGTCGCTCAAGCGCGGCACGGTGGGGCAGAACGCCATGTATTTCGAGACCGGCCAGGGCTCGGCCCTCTCCGCCGGCGCGCACCATGGCGTCGACCAGCAAACGCTTGAGGCCCGCGCCTACGGCGTCGCCCGCGCCTTCGATCCGCTGCTGGTGAACACGGTGGTGGGCTTCATCGGCCCGGAATATCTCTACGACGGCAAGCAGATCATCCGCGCCGGTCTGGAGGACCATTTTTGCGGCAAGCTGCTCGGCGTGCCGCTGGGGGTAGACGTCTGCTATACCAACCACGCTGAGGCCGACCAGGACGACATGGACACGCTGCTGACCCTGCTCGGAGCGGCGGGCGTCACCTACATCATGGGCATTCCCGGCGCCGACGATGTGATGCTGAACTATCAGTCCACCTCCTTCCACGATGCGCTCTACGTCCGCGAGGTACTGGGGCTGAAGCGCGCGCCGGAATTCGAGGCGTGGCTGGAGAAGATGGACATCACCGGCGCGGACGGCCGCCTGCTGCCTGCCGACGCCGGCAATCCCCTGCTCGGCTATGTGGCGGAGCACGCGGCATGATCGCGCGCGATCCCTGGTCGAAACTCGCCCGCCACACCCCGGCGCGCATCGCGCTGGGCCGCACCGGCGCGAGCCTGCCCACGGAGGAGGTGCTGCGCTTCGCCCTCGCCCATGCGCAGGCGCGCGATGCGGTGCACACCCCGTTCGATGCGGCGCGGGTGGAAGAGGAGGTCCGCGGCCTCGGCTTTTCCACCCTGCGCGCCGAAAGCGCGGCGCAGGCGCGGGACGTCTATCTGCGCCGGCCGGACCTCGGCCGCCGTCTCTCGGACGAAAGCCGTGCCCGCCTTGCTCAGGCGGCGGGCGAGCCGGTGGACCTCGTACTGGTGGTGGCTGACGGCCTGTCCTCGGCAGCCGTCCACGCCCACACGCTCCCCTTCCTGGCGGCGTTGAAGGCGCGCATTACGGACGCCGGCTGGACCACCGCGCCCGTGGTCATCGCCTCGCAGGCGCGGGTGGCGCTGGGGGACGAGGTGGGCCATTTGCTGAAGGCCCGCGCGGTCGCGTTGCTAGTGGGCGAGCGACCGGGCCTCTCCTCGCCAGACAGCCTTGGCCTCTACCTCACCTACAATCCCAAGCCCGGCCGATCTGACGCTGAGCGCAATTGCATCTCTAACGTGCGTCCGGAGGGTCTTGCCTACGATCTGGCCGCCTTCAAGCTCGCCTGGCACATTCGCGAGGCATTCGCCCGCCAGATCACTGGCGTCGAACTGAAGGACGAGAGCGATCTCCTGCTCGAAACCGGCCTGCCGCCGTTGCATCTGGGCGCGAGCTGACGGTTTTTGTCCGCGCCCTTGGGGAATGGCAACAAAGTTGCCTCTAGGGCAAGCGCGCCGGACCTTACCCCGGTGCAAGCGGAGGGCTGGGCATGGCCGAAGGCAGCAAATCCGGCGTCACCTACACCACGGTTGATGTTTCCTATTTCGAGCAGCGGGCCCTGAAGCGGCACGCGCGCGTCTGGTCGCTCTGGGCGCTCGGCGTCGGGGCGGTCATCTCCGGCCATTTCTCGGGCTGGAACCTCGGCATCGCCTCGGGCGGCTGGGGCGGCATGTTCATCGCGGCGGTCATCATCGCCATCATGTATCTCGGCCTCACCTTCTCCATCGCCGAGATGTCGCCGGCCCTGCCCCACACGGGCGCCGCCTATTCCTTCGCGCGCACCACCATGGGGCCGTGGGGCGGCTTCGTCACCGGCCTGTGCGAGAACGTGGAATATGTCATCACCCCGGCCGTGGTGGTGTCCTTCATCGGCTCCTACATGGGCTCTATCTTCGGCACGCCACTGGCGTTCCAGCCGGTCTACTGGATCTTCGGCTACATCATCTTCGTGGGCCTCAACATTGCCGGCGTGGAACTCTCCTTCCGCGTGACGCTGGTGGTGACGCTGGCGGCGCTGGCCTGCCTCGTCGCCTTCTGGGTCAGCGCCATTCCGGTGGCCAACTTCTCCCGCTGGGCGCTGAACATCGGCGTCGGGCCGGACGGCACGGCGGTGGAGCTGCCCAATGGCGGAGGGCCGTTCCTGCCCTTCGGCATCGGCGGCGCGCTGGCAGCCCTACCGTTCGCCGTCTGGCTGTTCCTCGCCATCGAGCAATTGCCGCTGGCGGCGGAAGAATCGGTGGATCCCAAGACGGATATGCCCAAGGGCATCATGCTGGGCATGGCGACGCTCATCGTCTCCGCCTTCATGATCCTCTGGCTCAATTCCTCGGTGGCCAATGGCTCCTTCGGCCTCTCCACCTCACTGGAGCCGCTGCTGGACGGCTTCAAGGCCATCTATGGCGACGGGCTGGCGAAGCTTCTCGCGCTGGTGGCGGTGATCGGGCTCATCGCCTCGTTCCACACCATCATCTATGCCCAGGGCCGGCAGATCTATTCGCTGTCGCGAGCCGGCTACTTCCCGCGCGGCCTCTCCGTCACCCATGGCGGGCGCAAGACCCCGCATGTGGCCATGGTGGCCGGCGCGCTGGTCGGCCTCGTCATCATGCTCGGCATCTGGTTCGCGCTGGGGGCGGAAGCGGGCGCGGCGGCCATCGGCGGCACGCTGCTGAACATGGCGGTGTTCGGCGCCATGCTCTCCTACGTGATGCAGGCCATATCCTTCATCCTGATGCGGAAGAACATGCCGCACATCGAACGGCCCTATAAGAGCCCCTTCGGCATCCCGGGCGCGGTGGCGACCATCGTGATCGCCATCGTCACCATCTGGTTCCAGCTCTCCGACCCGATCTACCGCAATGGCGTAATCGGCGTGGCCATCTGGTTCGCAGCCGGCATCGCCTATTTCGGCATCTGGGGTCGGCACAAGCTGGTGCTCTCACCGGAGGAGGAGTTCGCCCTCTCCAAGGGCTCGGCCGAATACAAGAGCTACTGAAGGCGCCGCGGTCCGCCTTTCCCGGCGGACCGCACTGCCCGGATCAGACCACCGAAACCACGCGGAAGGTGTGCATCTCGTCGTCCTCGTGGACGGAGACATACTCGCCCACCTCGAACCGCTCGTCGCCGAAGCGGTAGCCGGCCTCGTCATCGTCGGCGCCGGAAATGTCGTAGCGAAACGCCCAGCTGCCGCCGGGCCGGCGCACCAGATGGCCCACCTCGTCGGCCTCATCGGGGCGAAACTTCACCACCCGGCAGCTGTCGCGGTGCTTGGCCCACTCCGCCGCATCGATGCGGCCGGCGCTGTCGAGGGGCGCCACGAAGCTGTAGCCGGAATTGCGGGCACCGTCCGGATGCCCCTTCTCACGGGCAAGCTCCATGCGGATCTGACGGAAGCCGTGCGGCAACTGGGTCATGCTTTTTTCTCCCCGACCTTGCGGCCTGTGGCTCCGTCCCGAGCGCGGACATCACGATGCGTTGACGGAAGCCTGATTCTCGCCCCGCCTCCCGGTGCGGCCATAGGCAGCAAGGCGGCGGAGTGCGATGATGATGTCGCCTCGAAGGGCAACGGGTGGAAATGTGATTTTCCCCGATCCGGCACGCAAGGCATTTGACCTTCCGCAACGCCGAAGTCTCACATCCGTGAAACGGTAAATCCAATGGGCGCTGGGGGCTGCTCAGGTCCGGGGGTCATCGTCAGACGGGAGAAATGGACATGAACGACTCGGTGATGTTCCAGGGTCTCGCCCGCGCGCTGTCGCCCGCCACGCCGCCTATGGCTTGGCCGGTCGCCGCGTGGAAGAACCTGTTCTTAGATTGCCCGATCGCGGTCAGCACGCATCTGCAGCAGTTCGTCGGCCGGCAGATGCAGGAGCAGATGGAGTTGCTCAGCCAGCTCTCGCGCGAGCAGAACCCGTCCGCCTTCGTCACCCGCGAAGCAGCCTTCCTGCAGCAGTCGGCTCTCGCGTGGAGCACCGAGCTGGTCGCGGTGGGCGAGATCGTCCAGTCCAAGCTGCTGAACGCCACCCAGGCCGAGCAGCCGGAAGACCAGCCGCCGTTCGCAAAGGCGGCCTGAGGTTTCCGGGTAAGCCGCATTTATCGTTTCCCCCGGTTTGCCGGTCGAATTCGTGTGGTGACCACCGGGCCGTCGGTCGCGGCACAGCCTGCGGCCTCTCGCCCGTCCGGATTGCCCCAGCGGCGTCGTGGCGCCATGGTGGGACCGAAGCGTTCTGAATCGGTCGCCCCCTGTGCTTATCGTTGAAATCCCGTACCGCGACCCGTTCGCCGCGTTCCAGGCCTTCGCCGACGCCCCCCACTGCGCCTTTCTCGACAGCGCTGCGGAGGGCGACGTGCGGGCGCGCTGGTCCTATATCGGCGCGGATCCCTATGCCTTCATCACCTCCGGCCCGGACGGCGTCCGGCTGAACGGCACCCTTGTGCCAGGAACGCCGTTCGACGTTCTGGCGCGCGCGCTCAATCCCGGCGATCTGCCGCCCTGCCTCGGCCCCTCCTCCGCGCCGGTACCGTTCCTCGGCGGCGCCATGGGCTATCTGGGCTATGAGCTGGGCCGGCATCTGGAGCGCCTGCCGCCGCCCCGGCCGGCGACGCCTTCCGTGCCCGAGATGGCCATGGGCCTCTACGACGCCATCCTCGCCTTCGACGGGTTGGAGAAGCGCGCCTTCATCGTCTCCAACGGCCGGCCCGAAACCGGCGATGCGGCCGAGGCCCGCGCCCAGCGCCGCGCGCAGGAGCTGTTCGACCGGCTCGCCACGGCACCCGCAGCGGCGCCCGCCCCCGATTTCAGCCGGACCGGCACGTTTGCGCCCGACCAGTCCCGCGCGGACGTGGAAGCGGAAGTGGCGCGGGTGATCGAATACATCCGCGCGGGCGACATCTTCCAGGCCAACCTCACCCACCAGATGCGCGCGAAGGTGCCGGAAGGCCTGACCGACCTTGCCCTCTACACCCGCCTGCGCGCGTTGAGCCCCTCCCCCTTCGCCGCCTTCCTGCGTGCCGGCGACGATCTCGCCGTGCTGTCCGCCTCGCCGGAGCGCTTCCTCTCCCTGTCCTCGGATGGGCGGGTGGAGACGCGCCCCATCAAGGGCACCCGCCGCCGCAGCGCCGATCCCGCTGAGGACAAGGCGCTGGCTAACGCGCTCCTCGCCTCGGTGAAGGACCGGGCGGAAAACCTCATGATCGTGGACCTGATGCGCAACGACCTCTCGCGGGTCTCGCAGGTGGGCAGCGTGAAGGTGCCAGTGCTCTGCGGGCTGGAGACGTTCGCCAGCGTCCATCACCTCGTCTCGGTCATCGACAGCCGGCTGAAGCCCGGCCTTGGCCCGGTGGACCTTTTGAAGGCCTGCTTCCCCGGCGGCTCCATCACCGGCGCGCCGAAGATCCGCGCCATGGAGATCATCCACGAGCTGGAGCCCACCCCGCGCGGGGTCTATTGCGGCTCGGTGGCGTGGATCGGCTTCGACGGAGCGATGGATTCCTCCATCGTCATCCGCACCATCACCCGCTCCGGCGACACGCTGCTGACCCAGGCGGGCGGCGGCATCGTCGCGGATTCCGATCCGGCGGACGAATATGAGGAGAGCCTCGTGAAGCTCTCGCCCATGCTGCGCGCGCTCTCGGGAGAGGGCCCATGAAGCTGTTCCTCGGCACCGGGCTGGTGGATGAGGCGGAGGCGACCGTCTCGCCGTTCGATCGCGGCTTCACTCTGGGCGACGGACTGTTCGAGACGCTGCGGGTGAAGGGGGGCCGGGTGCAGCGCATCGAGGCGCACCTTGCCCGCCTCGCGGCCGGCGCAGGGGTGCTGGGAATGCCCCTGCCGTCTCTCGACCTTGCCGAGGCGCTGGCACAGACCGCCGACGCCAATGGCCTGTCGGACGGCGTGCTGCGCCTCACCCTCACCCGCGGCACCGGCCCGCGCGGCGTGCTGCCGCCGGCCGAGCCGAAGCCCACTTTGGTCATCACCGCCGCACCCCTCTCCCCGCCCCTGCCAGCCGCGCGCCTCGTGATTGCGCAGGGCACGCGCCGAAACGATCGTTCCCCGCTCGCGCAGGTGAAGTCGCTGAACTATCTCGACGGCATCCTCGCCCGGCAGGAGGCCTCGCGACGCGGCGCGGACGATGCCATCCTGCTCAACACGCGCGATGGTGTGGCGGAAACGTCCATCGCCAACCTGTTCGTGGTCATCGACGGGGTGCTTGTCACGCCGCCTTTGTCCGAGGGCGTCCTGCCCGGCGTGATGCGGGCGGAGGTGATCGCCGCCGGAGCGCGGGAACGGCCGCTGACGGTGGAGGACCTAGCATCGGCCGAAGAAATCCTGCTCACCTCTGCGCTGGGCATCCGCTCTGTCGCATCGCTGGAGGGGCGCCCCCTCCCCTCCACAGTCGCAGCCGACCGCCTGCGCGGCCTGATCGAGGGCGCATGAGACGGCGACCATGAGCATACAGGCGCTCACCACCGCCCGCCTCACGCTGCGCCCGTGGCGGCCATCGGATCGCGATGGATTGTGGCGGATGCAGTCCGACCCGCGCACCATGGAATTCCTCATGCCGGTGGCCGACCGCACCGCGAGCGATGCAGTGGCCGATCGCGCCGAGGCGCATTTCGCCCGCCACGGCTTCGGCCTGTGGGTGGTGGAAGTGCCGGGCGTCACCGCCTTCGCCGGATATTGCGGGCTGGTGCATGTGCCCTATGCGGAGCACTTCACGCCGGCGGTGGAGATCGGCTGGCGCTTCGATCCCACCTTCTGGGGCCGGGGCTGTGCCACCGAGGCGGCGCGGGCGGCGCTGGATTTCGGGTTCGCGACGCTGGGGCTGGAGGAGATCGTCGCCATCACCGTTCCGGCCAACCTTCGCTCGCGGGCGGTGATGGAGCGGCTCGGCATGGTGCGGGACGAAGGCGGGGATTTCGATTTGCCGTCCACGCCGCCGGGACACCCGTTGCGGCGGCAGGTGCTTTACCGGCTCAGACGGTCACAAGCGCGGACCTGACCACCGCCGCCTCAATGAGATCGGCGGCATCGGTTACGCCGCGCCCGTGCGCCATCTCGGCCGCGATACGCCGGGCATTCTCGCCATAGCCCGGCTGTTCCAGCACCGCCCGGAGCGCTGCCGTAAGCCGCTTCTGGCTGGCGCGGCCGGCGGGCACGACCTCGGCCACACCGGCATAGGCGAGGCGCGCGGCCGTGGCCGGCTGCTCGAAGGCGATGGGCATGGCGACGAGCGGCACGCCCTCGGCCATGGCATCGAGCACCGTGTTCATGCCGCAATGAAGCACGGCCGCCGCACAGCGCTTCAGCACCTCCTGCTGGGGCACGAAGGCGCGCACCTCGGCGAGGTCGCTCAGCCGGCCAATCTCGGCCTGCGAAAGAAGCCCACCGTGGGCGATCAGCAAGCGCACGCCCACCTCCCGCGCCGCCAGCGCCACCTTGCGGAAGAGGTCCACCCGCGCCCCCTGCAGCGTGCCCAGCGAGCAGAAGACGAGGGGCTTGCCCTCTGCCTCCGGCAGCGGCGCCGTTGCGGCCGGGATGGCGGCGAGATCGCGCCAGGGGGCGCCATAGTGGAAGGTGGCGGGCAGTTCGGTGCGGGGAAAATCCAGCCCCTTCGGCATCTGCGCAACCGTCAGCAGCGGCGAGAACCCGCCGTCGGCGAACGGATCGAGGCCAAAGGCTTCGCCATGCCGCGCCAGCACCTTGCGCATGGACGACATCAGGAAATCAGTGACGCGATAACCGCCCTTGTTGCGAACGAGCGCCTTCTCCCCCGCCTCATAGGGCCACGGCACGAACGGCGGCGGCACGCCCACCTCGCGGTTCAGCAGCAGCGCCGTCGCGGTGGAGATCACCGGCAGGCCGAGATGGCGCGCCACGAGCGTGCCGGCGGCCTCCGTCTGGTCGGCGATCACCGCGTTCGCACCGATGTCGCGCAGCACGCCGGGCAGGTCTCGGCAGAGCATGTCTGTCTGCGCAGCGGTCGCGCGCAGCGTGCCGAGAAGGCCGAACAGGCCCGTGGGCTTGGCGAGGCGGTTCACATAGGTGTCGAGGGCGCCAGCGGGATAATCGCGCGCGCCCACCGCAGCGAAGCCCGCACCCTTGCCCTTCACCAGCCGCTCCGCATCCGCCATGTGGACGAAGGTGACGCGATGGCCCCGCGCGCCCAGTTCACGCGCCAGCACCAGCAAGGGGTTGTAGTGCCCCGGCAGCGGCGGGGCGACGACGGCGAAATGGGTCATCGCGGCCGGGTCCACAAATGCTTCGGGCGCGGCGGCTGGGGGCCGCTGCGGCGCGTGGCGAGGGCGAGGCCGATGCCATGCATGAGATAGCCGATCTTCTGCGCCTTGGTGGTGGAGACGCGCGCATCCCACGCCTGCGCTCCGCGCCGGCGCACCTCGGTGCCGATGGCGCGGTAGACGCAGCGGGCCGCACCCACGGCGGCGGCGGCGCGGAACGGCAAGGCGCCCATGCCGATCACCGCCTGTTCGTAATAGGGCTCGGCCACGTCGAGCAGGCGCGCGACGGCGGCAGCCACGTTGGCGCGGTGCTCGGGGTCGGCGATCCCGGCCTCGGGCACGCCTTCCATGTCGAGGAAGGTGCCCGGCACATAGATGCGGCCGATACCGGCATCCTCGATCACGTCGCGGGAGATGTTGGTGAGCTGGAAGCCGAGGCCGAGGTCGCTCGCCCGGTCCAGCACCACCTCGTCCCGCGCCCCCATGATCAGCGCCATCATCACCCCCACCACGCCGGCCACATGGTAGCAGTAGGTGAGCGTGTCATCGAGGGTGTCGTAGCGGCGGCCTTCCACATCCATGCGGAAGCCCTCGAGCAGATCGAGGGGGTGGCGCTCGGGAATGTCATTGCGCCGGACCACCTCGGCGAAGGCCGCGAAGGCGGGATGGGAGGACGGCACGCCGCGATAGGCCCGGCGGGTCTCCTCGAACAGGGCATCGAGCCGCTCGGCCGGCGTCTGGGCGCTCGCGATGCGGCCGTAGCCCAGCTCCTGCCCGTCCACCAGGTCGTCGCAGTGGCGGCACCACGCATAGAGCATCACCGCGTCTTCGCGCATGCGCGGGGCGAACAGCCGGGCGGCGGCGGCGAAGCTCTTGGAGCCCTTGGCGATGGCCTCCTCGCTTGCGCCCACCACATCCGGAGCGGCGTCCGCCCCGCTCATGCGGGCGACCGGGCGGGGATGCCGAGATCGGCGAGAATGAGGCCGGCCGTCGCCTTGGCCGAGCCCACCACCCCCGGCACGCCCGCGCCGGGATGGGTGCCGGCACCAGCGAAATAGAGGTTGGCGATCTTGTCGTCCCGGTTGTGCGGGCGGAACCACGCCGACTGGGTCAGGATCGGCTCCACCGAGAAGGCCGAACCGAGATGGGCGGAGAGTTCGTCGCGGAAGCCGAAGGGGGTGAGGATGCGCGTGGTGACGAGGCTTTCCTTCAGCCCCGGCAGCAGGCGCTGCTCCAGATGGCCGAGGATGCGGTCGCGATACTTCGGCCCCTCCACCTCCCAGTCGATGTCCGCCTTGCCGAGATGCGGCACAGGGGAGAGCACGTAGAAGGCGGTGGAGCCCTCCGGCGCCAGCGACTTGTCGGTCACGGTGGGCGCGTGGAGATAGAGCGAGAAATCGTCCGGCAGGCGCGGGCCCTTGAATATCTCGTCCACAAGGCCGCGATAGCGCGGGCCGAACAGCACCGTGTGGTGCTGGAGGTGGTCCCAGGTGCGGTTGGCGCCGAAATAGATGACGAACAGCGACATGGAATGCCGCTTCTTCGCGAGCTTGGCGCCCTCCGCCTTCCCCCGCGCGCTGTTGCGCATGAGGTGGGCATAGGTGTGCACCACGTCCGCGTTGGAGGCGACTAGGTCGAACGGGCGCATCTCCCCGCCGACGCGCACGCCGGTGGCGCGGTCGCCCTCCACGACGATCTCATCGACCTTGGCGGAGAGGTGGATGGTACCGCCGAGGTCGGTGAACAGCTTCACCATGCCGCGCACCAGCGCGCCGGTGCCGCCGCGAGGGAAGAACACGCCCCATTTGCGCTCCAGCGCATGGATGAGGGCGTAGATGGACGAGGTGGAGAAGGGATTTCCCCCCACCAGCAGCGAGTGGAAAGAAAAGGCCTCGCGCAGGTGCTCGTCCTGGATGAAGCTCGACACCATGGAATAGACCGAGCGCCACGCCTGGAGCTTCGCCAGCTGCGGCCCAGCCTTCATCATGTCCGAGAAATTCAGGAACGGCACGGCGCCGAGCTTGAGGTAGCCCTCCTCGAACACCGCCTTGGAATAGGCGAAGAAGCGCCGGTAGCCTTCCACATCAGCCGGGTTGAAGGCGGCGATCTGGGCGTCGAGGGCGGTCTGCTCGTTCACATAGTCGAACTGCCGGCCATCCGACCACAACAGCCGGTAGAAGGGCGAGACCGAGATCAGGTCCACATAGTCGCTGAGGCGCCGGCCGGCCGCCTCAGCGACCTCTTCCAGGCAGGAGGGATCGGTGATGACGGTCGGCCCGCCATCGAAGGTGAAGCCCTTGTCCTCGTAGACATAGGCCCGGCCACCGGGCTTGTCCCGCTGCTCGAAGATGGTGGTGGCGATGCCGGCCGCCTGCAGGCGGATGGCGAGAGCGAGCCCGCCGAAGCCGGACCCGATGACGGCGGCGCGGCGGGGAGACTTGGTGACGTCGAGCATTATCTGGGACCGGTCGCGGATTTCGTCTCGGGGAGGCAGGAAAGCGCCTTCAGCACCGATACGGGCGGACGGCCCGTAAGGATGCGTGCCTTGTCCTTGAAGGTGAGGCGATCCCCGTAGAAGCGTTGGATCAGGTCCTCGGGCAAGCGGTAAAAGCGCTCGAGGATGGCATAGCGGCGATCCGGCGCGGCCGCGCGGAACAGCATCCGGTTGAGCAGCCGGAAGAACCCGCGGCTCTCCCAGCGTCGGGCCGCGTGCTGGCGCACGAAGGCTGCGATCGCGGGGCCAGAGATATCCGGCAGCTCGCTCACGAGGTCCGCGAGTTCCAGTGCATCCGGCAGCGAATAGCCGGTGGTGGGGTGGAACAGCGCGGCGCGCAGCCCGACCCGCGCGACCCCCTGGGGCGCCTCGGCCAGGAAAGCGCCGATATCGCCGCCAAGGGCGATGGGCAGGACGCCTTCCTCTTCGCGCACCACGTGGTCGATCTCCCAGCCCTGCCCGGCGGCGTAGGCGGCGATGCGCCCGCGCAGGGTCTCGATGGGGAGCTCCGCGCCGCTGGAATAATAGGTGTCCTCGATCAGCACCGTCTGCGGATCGAGCGGCAGCACATAGACGAAGCGATAGCCGTCGATCTGCTCCACCCGCGCATCCATGATGAAAGGCCGGTGCAGGCCGTGCGGACGGGTGAGTTGCACCTCCTGGCCGAGGAACTTCTGAAAGCCGAGGTCAAGGTGGCGCGACGAAACCGGCCCGCGCCCGTCGATCACCGCCCCCGCATCGATGCGCTCGCCGCCGGAGAGGACGACATGGTCCGCCGCCACATGGGCCACCTTGGCGTTCAGGCGGATGGATGGATGGAGGCGCTCGTGGATCACCTGCGACATGCGCTCGGAGGTGATGGTGCCGTAATGGCCCTTGAGGATGCGCGAGTAGGCCGGGAAGTGCACGTCGTGCCCCATCCACACATGGGCGCGGAACGGGCTGAGGAAGGCGTGCTGCATGCGGCCGAAATCGCTGGAATGATAGGACCAGCTGTGGTTGCCGCCGACGCTTTCGCCGGCCTCCAGCAGCAGCACCCGCACGCGGCTGCGCCGTTCGGCGATGCGGGCGGCGATCAGGCAATTGGCGAGCCCGGCACCGACGAAAACGATATCCATGCCCGCCCCGTTCCGTTGCCCAATTCCCTTGGGTTGCGCCTCCTGAAACCCGAATAAAGGGCGGCCGGCCGCGTGTCACCCCCTGCATCAGCATGGATGCGGCCTGGTGCCGCTGCGACTCGGTCTCACTTGCGGGTGGCTCGGTCGAGACTTACCTCACGGGAGCACACTGCGCCGGCGAACAATCGCCCGACCCGCGTGACGCCGGATGGGCAGACGCCCGCACCGGCCCGGGAGAAGACATGAACGAACAACATTGGCCGAGGCTCTCGCCCCTTTCCACGGGCGTGAGAGGCCGTTGCCCCCGCTGCGGCGAGGGCCACCTTTTCAATGGCTTCCTGACGATTGCCCCGGGCTGCGAAGTCTGCGGGCTCGACTATTCCTTCGCCGATCCGGCGGATGGGCCGGCCTTCTTCGTCATGTGCTTCGCCTGCGTGCCGGCGGTTCTCTTCGCCATCTGGCTGGAGGTGGCCTTCCAGGCGCCCTACTGGGTCCACCTCGTGACCACGCTGCCCCTCTTGCTGCTCACCTGCATCCCGCCCCTGCGGCCGTTGAAGGGCTGGCTGGTGGCGAGCCAGTACTATTACAAGGCCGAGGAAGGCCGCCGCGTCATCGCCCCGTCCGCCCCCGAGGGACGGACGGGCGCCTGATCGCCCTCAGCGTCCGAGCCCCATGGCGTGGGGCAGCCAGAGGGTGAGGCCGGGAATGTAGGTGATCGCGAGCAGCGCGATCATCAACGGCACCAGCCAGGGCAGGATGGCCATGGTGGTGCGTTCCACCGAGAGCCGCGCCACCCGCGCCAGCACGAACAGCACCATGCCCAGCGGCGGGTGCAGCAGCCCGATCATCAGGTTCAGCGTCATGATGAGCCCGAAATGGATCGGGTCGATGCCGAGCTTGAGCACGATGGGCAGCAGGATCGGCACCAGGATCGTGATGGCCGCGATGGTGTCGATGAAGCAGCCCACGAACAGGATGAGCAGGTTGGCCAGCGCCAGGAACACCCACTTGTTCTGGGTGAAGCCGAGGATGGCGTCCGACAGCATCTGCGCCGCCTGGCTCGCCGTGAGCAGCCACGCGAAGATGGACGCCGCGGTGACGATGAACAGCACCGAGGCCGTCGTCTCGATGGTGTCGAAGGTCGCCTTCGCCAGCGTCTTCAGCGTCATGGAGCGGTAGCGCACCAGCCCCAGGAACAGCGACCAGATCACCGCCGCCACCGCCGCCTCGGTGGGCGTGAACCAGCCGAGGGTCATGCCACCGATGAGGATGACCGGCGTCATCAGCGCCATGACGGCGGAGAAGTCGAAATACCAGTCGAGGGCCACGAGCACCGCCAGCGCGATGAGCACCGCCTGGTTGGTGGAGAGCCCGAGGGCCATCATCACATAGACCGCCGCCGGGAACGCCAGCACGATCACCACCTCGACGCCGGCCGAGAGCAGCTTCCCCCATTCGAACGCCGCATCCGAGCCCCAGCCGTTGCGCCGGGCGAAATAGGCGACCGTCGCCATCATCAGCAGCGTCATCACGGCGCCGGGCACCACCCCGCCGAGGAAGAGCGCGCCGATGGAGACGTTGGCGAGCATTCCATAGATGACGAACGGCAGGCTGGGCGGAATGATCGGCCCGAGCGTCGCCGAGGCGGCGGTGACGCCCACCGAGAACTCCGTCGAATAGCCATGGTCCTTCATGGCCTTGATCTCGATGGTGCCGAGCCCGGCGGCATCGGCGATGGCGGTGCCGGACATGCCGGAGAAGATCACCGAGCCGATGATGTTCACCTGCCCCAGACCGCCCCGCATCCAGCCCACCAGCGCCACGGCGAAGGCATAGATGCGCCCGGTGACCCCGGCGATGTTCATGAGGTTGCCGGCGAGGATGAAGAACGGCACCGCCAGAAGCGGAAAGCTCTCCACGCCAGCGATCATGCGCTGGGCGATGACCACGTCCGGCACGGTGCCGCTGACGAGGATGTAGACGAGCGACGCGCCGGCCATGGCGATGGCCACCGGCACGCCGCAGAGCATCAGGAAAAGGAACCCGCCGACGAGCAGCCACATGGCTCAGTCCCCCTTGTGATCGTAGGTGCCTTCGAACGCCTCGGGGCGTTCGAGCACGCTGTAGCCGCGGCGGATATTGCCGATGGCGACCTGCACCGAGCGGATCAGCATCATCACGAAGCCGAACAGGACCGCGTAGTAGACGACGCTCTTCGGCGCATCGACCATCACCATGGGCTCGTCGCCGACGAGGGCGATGTAGCGCACCATCAGCCACACGCCGTAGGCGATGAAGCTGGTGCGCACGAGGTCCACGAACAGCGAGAGCACCCGCCCCGCCGGCTCTGGAATGAAACGGTAGATGAGATCCACCTGGATGTGCCGGGAGAGCCGCACGCACATGGCCGCGCCGATGAACACCACCGCCACGAGGCAATAGGTGGCGAGTTCCTCGGTCCACGAAAAGCTGTCGTTCAGCACGTAGCGGGTGAAGAACTGGGTGAAGACCAGCCCCGCCATGATCCAGAAAATGGCGAGGGTGATCCAGTCCTCGAAGGCGTAGCCGGAGAGGTCCACCTCCTCCTGCTGCTCGAACGTATGGGCGAGTTCCTCGCCGGTGACGCGGGTGTGGACTTCTTGGGCCATGAAGGGGTCCGGGCTGAGGGAACGGGAAGAAGAGGGAGCGCGACCGCGAGCGCGGACGACAGTCAGACCCTACCGGCCAGCCCGTTCGCCTCCCCTCTCCCCTTGCGGGAGAGGGGCCGGGGGTGAGGGGTAGCGGTGCCGGAGTGGTCAGGGACCTCGGCGGTTGGGACGAGCGGACACATCCCCCTCACCCCAGCCCTCTCCCGCAAGGGGAGAGGGAGCACTGCGGGACCACGGCGGGAGCAGGCGCCCCCGCCTGAGCCCTCACATGTTGCCCTTGATGGCCTGGATGCGGTCCCAGTCGGCCTTGCGATAGCCGAAGCTCTCGAAGGTGATGTTCTTCATCACGGTGTTGCGGAAGTCGTCCGTGTCCACCTCGATGACGGTGAGGCCCTTCTGCTTGAAGATGTCGAGCAGTTCCTTCTCCCGCTGCGCCACCTCGGCCGTGGCCTTGGCGGCCGCCTCCTGCGTGACCTCGGTGAAGATCTTCTGGTCCTCCGGCGAGAGCTTCTTCCACAGACTGCCGGAGATGATCGTGTTGAGGTGGTCCACGATGTGGCCGGTCAGCACGATATTCTTCTGCACCTCGTAGAATTTCTTCGCCTCGATGGTGGTGAGCGGATTTTCCTGCGCATCCACCGTGCCGTTCTGGAGAGCGAGATAGACCTCGGCGAAGGCGATGGGGGTGATGTTGGCGCCGCAGGCCTTGGGCATGGCGAGATAGGCGGGGGCATCCGGCACGCGGATCTTGAGGCCCTTCATCTCTGCGCAGGTCTTGAACGGCTTGTTCGAGGTGGACTGGCGCACGCCGTAATAGGTGACGGCGACGATATGGTTGCCGGTCTTGTCCTCGTAGCCCTTGGCGAGATCCTTGAACACGTCGCTCTTTGCGTAAGCGAGCAGGTGGTTCGCATCGCGGAAGGTGTAGGGGTAGTACGTGACGCCGATGGGCGGATAGGCCTTTCCGGCGAAGCTTGAGCCGGAGATGATCATGTCCACGGTGCCGAGCGTCAGCCCCTGGTTAATGTCACTCTCCTTGCCGAGCTGCGAGGAGGGATAGACATCGATCTGGTAGCGCCCGTTGGTGCGCTTGGCGATCTCGCCCGCGGCCCAGACGGAGGCGGTGTGGAAGGGCTCGGACGGCTCGTAGACATGCGCCCACTTGAGCTTGGTCTGGGCGCTGGCCGGCCCGCCGAGCGTGAAGGCAGCCGCAAGGGCGAGCGCGGCCGCAAGGCCACGGCGACGGTCGATCATCAATTTCCTCCCACACGGAATGCGGCGTCTTTGTCCGCTTTGTGCTTGATGCAGCGTGGTTGCCGGCCGGAGACTAAATCGTTTTGACTCTCGGCCGGACGCCGCTCTTCCCCATGGTACTCGGTCCAAAGCGCGGGGCAAGGCTCATGTCGACACGAGTCACATTTGCGCTTCTGACGCGCACACGGAGCCGCACTCGCCTAGCGGCCGGGAGCCGGCGCGCCGTCGTCCACCGCCTGATGCCCCGCCGCCCCCTTGTGCGCGAAGAACTGCGTGACACCTGCGGCGATGGCATCCGCCATGCGGTCGCGGCCGGCTTCGGAGGTGAGCTGCTTGAGGTCGTCGGGGCTCGACATGTAGCCGAGCTCCACCAGAACGGACGGCACGTCGTGGGCCCGCAGCACGCGGAAGCCGGCGGATTTCAAGGGCGTGCCATGCATCCGCGTCGCCGCCTTCATGCTGCCGACCAGCGTGCGGGCGAACAAGGCGGAGAAATTGCGCGTCTCCCGCTGAGCGAGGTCCACCAGAATGCCCGCGACCTCGTCGGTCTCGTCGGAGAGATCGACGCCGGCGATGAGGTCCGCCTTGTTCTCCTTATCAGCCAGATGGGCGGATTCGGTATCGCTGGCGGTCTCCGACAGGGTGTAGATGCTGGCGCCGCGCGCCCTGCCGTCGCCCCGGGCGAGCGCATCGGCATGGATGGAGATGAACAGGTCGGCCCGGTTGGCGCGGGCGATGCGCACCCGGTCGGCGAGCGGGATGAAGGTGTCGGTGGAGCGCGTCAGCACCACCCGGTAGCCGCCCGCTTTCTCCAGGCGGTCGCGCACGGCGAGGGCTGTTTCCAGCACGATGGTCTTCTCGACAAAGGCCGAATAGCCGGACGTGCCGGAATCGATGCCGCCGTGCCCGGGATCGATGACGACGACCGGGCGCGTGTCGCCGGCCGGCGGCGCGGCAACGGGCGCAGCCGGTAGCGCGGTGCGCTGTTCGGCTTCGGTGGCGATGGAACGGGCGAAGGCGTCCGCATCGGCCTTGACCAGATCCACCACGAGACGGGCCGGCTGGTCATCCACCGCATCCAGCACGAACGCCTTGTCGATGGCGACCGGTCCGGACACCTCCAGCACCATGCGCGCCTTGCCCGGGGCGAAGACGCCGAATCGGTAGGCCGTCACCAGCCCCCGTCGCAATTGGCTGGCCTCGGGCCTCAGGGCGAAGGTGACGTCGGAGAGGTCGAGAATCACCCGGGGCGGGTTGGCGAGGGTGAAGGCCCGGAAGGCCGGGGCACGGTCGAGGTCGACGATCAGGCGCGTGCGCTTGGCGTCGCCGGCGAGCCGCGCCTCACGCGCCAAAGCCGGTGCCGGTGCCGCTGCGCCCCCCTCCCCCTGCGCCCGGGCGAGGCCGGTGGCGAGTGCCACAAAAGTGAACAGGAACAAGAAAGCGGCAGCGCCGCGCAGCCCCCGTGGCGGGACAACGGACAAGGCGGCGGGGCCGGGCCGGCGTCGCATCATCGCAATCTCACCCTCGTTGGGGCTGCCCTTCGGCAGCATCCGGAGCGGGCCACAAGAGAGGGGCAGGCATAAGGCGGGGCGTGTAAACGAGCCGTTGACGGAGCGTTATAGCCGTCCGGCGCGAGGTTCAGGACGCATGATCCTTGCCAAGCGGGAAGTCGGGCGGGTAAGAAGGGAACCGTACACAGTTCGCGTTCCGGAACAGGCTCTTCGGCCCCGGTTGCCGCGGCTGCCGCAGGGTGTGTCGAGAATCCGGGCGGGTCGCTGCGCATGCGATAGCCCGGGATCAAGGCAACGCCCATTGCCGATGGCGGCACCCTCAGGGACGATCCCCCGTCACCGAGGACCCTTTAGGCAAGCGCCGGACCGGCGCGGGCGGCATGCCTCGAAGCCAGCTTTGCCGATGGTCCGCGAGGGGACGATCTGGGGAATCGGGCGAGTGTGTACCGTGGTCGGAACGAGGCGCCCGCCTCCGCCCCGGCCTGAACCCTTCATCGAGGAGCGGGTAGCCGAGGGCATGGATTTTTTTCCGCACGACATGCGCGCTGAGCGCGCTTCCGTGTGCCCCGCCCCCGAGCGTGCGAGCGACGCGCTTGGGCGTACCTGTGCCTCCCCTTCTTCCTCACGTCATCACATCCGGCGCCAGAACGGCGTCGCGGCAGCGCCCGCAGGGGTCGAGCCGCGGCCGTCGCGGAGCATTGCTCCCGGCGCCGTGAAGAGAGATTTCCATGGCCAACAAGATGCTCATCGATGCGACCCACCCGGAGGAGACCCGGGTCGTGGTCGTGCGCGGGAACCGGGTCGAAGAATTCGACTATGAGTCCGCATCCCGCAAGCAGTTGCGGGGCAACATCTATCTCGCCAAGGTGACGCGCGTTGAGCCGTCGCTCCAGGCGGCCTTCATCGAGTACGGCGGCAACCGCCACGGCTTCCTCGCCTTCAGCGAGATCCATCCCGACTATTACCAGATCCCGGTCGCCGACCGCCTCGCCCTGATCGAGGAGGAGGAGCGCGCCGCGCGCCTTGCCGAGGACGAGGCCGACCTCAAGGATCGCCGCCGCGAGCGCAGCCGCGCCAGGCGCTCCCAGCCGGACCAGAGCATCAGCACCGCCGTCGAGCCGGCGGAGCACCCGGTCCCCGAGGCCGGCGAGACGCTTGCCGCCGATGGGTTTGAAGTCGCTGAAGACGCGGCGCCCGCGCAGGACGCCGTGACCGAGACCCCCGCCGAGGCCGTGTCGGCTCCGTCCGAGCACCATGCCGAGCCGATGAGCGCGCTGGTCGCCCCCGCCGAGGCCGCGGAAGCCGCTGCCGCCGTGGTCGAGGCTGCCATGGACGCGCCGCTGGGCACCCCCCTCCCCGCCCCGCAGGAGCAGTTGGCGGATGACGAGGACGCCCTGCGTCGCCGCGAGGCAGCCGAGGGCGAGAGCGATCCCGCACCGATCCTCGAAGGCGAAGCGGTGATCCGCGAGGAGGTCGCCTTTACCTCCGCGCCGGGCGAGGACGAGGCGCCCCAGTCCGAGACCGACGAGGACGAGGACGAGGACGCCGAAGAGGACGAGGACGAGGACGAGGACGAGGACGAAGAGGATTCGGACGAGGCTTCGGAAGAGAAGGCCCCTGAGGAATCCGCGCGCGAGGAGCGCTCCAACGACGAGGAGCAGCCCCGCTCCCGCCGTCATCGCGGCCGCCGGCATGATCGCAAGCGCGACAAGGACGAGGACGAAGACGAGGACGACAGCGATGTCGACCAGATCGACGAGGAAGAGGAAATCGAGCACCTCGGCGCCGACGAGGACGCCCTCGAGGAGGTGCCGGAGCGCGCGCCGCAGCGCCGCGCCCGCAGCTACAAGATCCAGGAAGTCATCCGTCGCCGTCAGGTGATGCTGGTGCAGGTGGTCAAGGAAGAGCGCGGCAACAAGGGCGCGGCCCTCACCACCTACCTCTCCCTCGCCGGCCGCTATTCCGTGCTGATGCCCAACACCGCCCGTGGCGGCGGCATCTCCCGCAAGATCACCAATGCCGTTGACCGGAAGCGCCTGAAGGAAGTTGTGCAGGATCTGGAGGTGCCGGAAGGGATGGGCATCATCCTGCGCACCGCAGGCGCCAACCGCACCAAGACCGAGATCAAGCGAGACTTCGAATATCTCCTGCGGCTGTGGGAGACGGTGCGGGAGATGACGCTCTCCTCCACCGCGCCGAGCCTCGTCTACGAGGAAGGCTCGCTCATCAAGCGCGCCATCCGCGACCTCTACAACAAGGACATCGACGACATCCATGTCGCCGGCGAGGAGGGCTTCCGCGAGGCCCGCGACTTCATGCGCATGCTCATGCCGAGCCATGCGAAGTCGGTGATGCCCTATCGCGAGCCGCAGCCCATCTTCGCCCGCTATGGCGTGGAGCAGCAGCTCGATGCCATGTTCTCCCCCGTGGTGCAGCTGAAGAGCGGCGGCTACATCGTCATCAATCCCACCGAGGCGCTCGTCTCCATCGACGTGAACTCGGGCCGGGCGACCCGCGAGCACCATATCGAGGACACCGCCCTCAAGACGAACCTCGAAGCTTCCGAGGAAATCGCCCGCCAGCTGCGCCTGCGCGACCTTGCCGGCCTCATCGTGATCGATTTCATCGACATGGAGGAGAAGCGCAACAACCGGTCGGTGGAGCGCAAGCTCAAGGATTGCCTCAAGAACGACCGCGCCCGCATCCAGATCGGACGCATCTCGCACTTCGGCCTGCTGGAGATGTCGCGCCAGCGCATCCGCACCGGCGTGCTGGAGAGCTCCATCGAGGTGTGCCCGCACTGCGGCGGCACCGGGCACGTGCGCTCGGCGGCCTCCGTCTCGCTCCAGCTGCTGCGCGCTCTGGAAGAGCAGCTGCTGCGCTCGCAGACCCACAATCTCGTCGCCCGCACCCGCACCGAGGTGGCGCTCTACGTTCTGAACCAGAAGCGCGCTCATCTGCGCGAGCTGGAGGAGCGCTTCAGCGTCACCCTCTCCGTCGCGGCGGACGAGAGCGTCACCGGTCACCAGCCCTTCATTATCGAGAAGGGTGATCTGGCCGCCCCCGCGCCTGCCGCCCCGCGGCCGAGCACCGTGGTGCAGCCCGACTCCATCCTGCCCGACGAGGATTTCGTCGAGGAGGACGAGGAGGAGATCGTCGAGGAAGCCGAGATTGAAGCCGAGGCTGAGGCCGAGGCGTCCGAAGGCAATGGCGAGCGCTCCGACGAAGCCGGCCGCAAGCGTCGCCGCCGTCGCCGCCGGCGGCGGGGCGATCGCGAGGAAGGCCGCGAGAGCGCCGAGGGAGCCGAGGGCGAGGAGGAGGATGACACCTCCGCCGAAGGTGCCGAGGCCCAGGATCATGCCTCCGATGGCGCGCGCGACGACAGCGCCCGCGAGGATGACGAGCGTGACGACGAGGAGCGCGGCGAGGATGACCGCGCCGATGGCGAGCGTTCCGACGACGAGAACGGCGACCGCCGTCGCCGTCGCCGCGGTCGCCGGGGTGGACGCCGCAACCGCCGCGAGCGCGACGATGACGCTCCGGGAAGCGCTGACGGCGAGAGCGATGGCTCCGATGAGACCGACGACGAGCAGCCGGTGGCTGCAGAGTCTGAGGTCGCGGCAGCCCCCGTCACCGCGCCCACCTTTGCCGAAGCCCCTGCAGAAGCCCGGGCCGTGCCTGTCGCCGAAGTCCCCGCCACGCCGGCCCCTGCGCCCGAGCCGGTGGCGGAGAACGCCGAGGCGGCACCCCGCCGTCGTCGCTCCACCATTCGCGAGAAAGCGCCGGTGATCCTGTCCGAGGGCGGCATCGCCACCACGGCCGCGCCCGTTGCGGCGGAAGCCCCTTCTGAGCCGGCCGTCGAGCCCGCTCCTGAGGTGGCAGCTTCTGAGGCTGCGGCGCCCGATGCGGAAACGCCCGATGCCTCTGCCGCTGCCGAGCTTGCCCCGGCACCCGAGATGCCCGCCGCGCCGGCCGAAGAGACCGCGCCCCCCGCCAAGCCCCGCTCGGGCTGGTGGCAGCGCAAGCTGTTCGGCGGCTGACGGCCATCCGGCCTGACTTGTCCTGAATGTGAAAGGGCCTCCTTCGGGAGGCCCTTTTCATGTCGGGTGTCCGGTTCGGAGGGAGCCTTGCGTCCCTCAGCACCCTTCCGTCGCGAAGAGGCCACGTTTCGCCCCCATAGCGGTGGCCGTGCGAGTCCATGAGGGCAGACGCGGTGGGGGTCCGTGCAGACCCCTTTACCGTGACGGAGCGTCAAGGTCTGAGCGGGTGGGGTGAGCGGTTGCCTTGGGACTTCGCGTTTCCCAATGTAGTCGCTTCGCATCGACGCCAAGTCGGGTTATGGCAAGTCGCGCTCAGGCAGATCGCGGCCATGACGGAGCTGGCTGTCGTTGGTGGTCGGCTCGGACAGCGTGCGGTCAGTGCCCGGCTTAGGGCGTCCCTCGGGTTGCGGCGGGAGGAAGCTGCGAGATGCGGGTGATTTTGAGGTTCCTGGGTTTCCTGTTCGCGCTCGCGACGCTGGTGCTGCTGGCAGGCGCGGCGGGAGCAACCTATCTGGTCTGGAAATATTCCCAGGACCTGCCCGACTACTCCCAGTTGCAGAATTACGAACCGCCGGTCATGACGCGCGTCCATGCGGCGGACGGCGCGCTGGTAGCCGAGTATGCCAAGCAGCGGCGCCTCTATATTCCCATCCAGTCCGTGCCGCGGCTCGTGATCGAGGCGTTCCTCTCGGCCGAGGACAAGAATTTCTATGAGCACGGCGGCATCGATCCCACCGGCATCTTCCGTGCGGCACTGACCGCCGCGCAGAATTACGGCAAGAACGTCCGCGCCCAGGGCGCCTCCACCATCACCCAGCAGGTGGCCAAGAACTTCCTGCTCACCAACGAGCGCAGCCTCGACCGCAAGATCAAGGAGGCCCTCCTCGCCCTGCGCATCGAGCGGGCCTATTCCAAGGATCGCATCCTCGAGCTGTACCTGAACGAGATCTATCTCGGCATGGGCGCCTACGGCATTGCCGCGGCGGCGCTGGTCTATTTCGACAAGTCGGTGGACGAGCTGAACGTGCAGGAGGCGGCCTATCTCGCCGCCTTGCCGAAGGCGCCGTCCAACTACAACCCCTTCCGCGAGCGCAGCCGCGCCACCGACCGCCGCAACTGGGTGATCGATCGCATGGTGGAGAACGGCTTCGTCTCCCAGCAGGAGGGCGAGGCGGCCAAGAAGGCCCCGCTGGAGGTCACCCCCCGCGCCTCGGGCGCGCAGATCTTCGCCGCGGAATATTACGCGGAAGAGGTGCGTCGGCAGATCTATGAGCGCTACGGCGAGCGCAAGCTCTACGAAGGCGGCCTCTCCGTGCGCACGCCGCTCGATCCCAAGCTGCAGGTGCTGGCGAAGAAGACTCTCACCGACGGCATGGTGCGCTACGACGAGGAGCGCGGCTGGCGCAAGCCCGTTACCCACATCGAGCTCGTGCCCGGCGACGATTGGGGCGTGAAGTTGGGCGAAGTGCGGGAATGGACAGACATTCCCTGGCGCCTCGCCATCGTGCTCGACGTGAGCAAGGACAATGCCCGCATTGGTCTCCAGCCGTCGCGCACCAAGTCCGGCCAAAGGTCCATCGAGCGCGAGATCGGCCTGATCCCGGCCGAGGGTGCCAAGTGGACGCGCAAGCCCATCAACCAGGTGCTGAAGCCCGGAGACGTGGTCTATGTGGAGCCGCTCGGCGGCGCCGGTGGACAGTGGCGCCTGCGCCAGCCGCCCGGCGTCGAGGGCGCCATGGTGGTGATGGAGCCCACCACCGGCCGCGTGCTGGCCCTTTCCGGTGGCTTCTCCTACGACGAGAGCCAGTTCAACCGCGCCACCCAGGCCATGCGGCAGCCGGGCTCCTCGTTCAAGCCCATCGTCTACTCGGCCGCCCTGGACAACGGCTACACGCCGTCGACCATCGTCATCGACGCCCCGTTCGAGCTTGAGCAGCAGGGCCAGGAAACCTGGCGGCCGGAGAACTACTCCAAGAAATATTACGGCCCGCAGACGCTGCGCTTCGGCCTTGAGCAGTCGCGCAACGTGATGACGGTGCGCCTCGCCAACGACGTGGGCATGCCCATCATCGCCGAATACGCCAAGCGCTTCGGCATCTATGACGACATGCCGCCCTACCTCGCCATGGCGCTCGGCTCCGGCGAGACCACGCTGATGCGCATGACCGGGGCCTACGCCATGATCGCCAACGGCGGCCGCAAGGTGACGCCGTCGCTGATCGACCGCATCCAGGACCGCTATGGCCACACCATCTATCGCCACGATGAGCGCGAGTGCCGCGGCTGCGAGGCGACCAAGTGGGAGAACCAGCCCGAACCGTCGCTGATCGATCGGCGCCCGGTGGTGCTCGATCCCATGACCGCCTACCAGATCACCTCCATGATGGAGGGCGTGGTGCAGCGCGGCACGGGCACGGCGCTCAAGGAACTGGGCAAGCCCATCGCCGGCAAGACCGGCACGACCAACGACGAGAAGGACGCCTGGTTCATCGGCTTCACGCCGGAAATCGTGGTCGGCATCTATCTCGGCTACGACAAGCCCAGGCCCATGGGCAAGGGCTCCACCGGCGGCCTCCTCTCCGCGCCCATCGCGCGCGATTTCATGAAGGTGGCCATTGCCGATCGTCCGGCCATTCCGTTCCGGGTGCCTGCCGGCATCAAGCTGGTTCGCATCGACCGCAAGAGCGGACAGCGCACCAGCGCGGGCGACGGCAATGCCATCCTCGAAGCCTTCAAGCCGGGCACCGCCCCGCCTGACGGCTATTCGGTGGCTGGCTATGCCGGCACCGACGGGTCCAATCCCGAACCCGTCACGCCGGTGGCCCGAAGCGGCACCGGCGGCCTTTACTGAGGCTCTTGTCGTACTCCTGATGCTCCGCTGTCCCCTCCTTCGCGGCGGCAGCGGAGCCATAGGCCGGCCCTTGAGCGTGGCCGTGCGTCAGTATGCTGCAACGCCGGCGATGGCGGTCCTGCGGGGCCGTATCCGCAAGGCTTCTCAGCGGATGCGGTGCCATAGCGACCGCGTCCCGGGACGCCCCTGCGAGCCCGGATTTTGACGCAGATTAACCTCATTCTTGTACCGTTCCTGTACAAGCGCCCAGAGATAGGTAAGCTAGTCACGCATGTCACTGGGTAAGCTGAAGATGTTGCGGGCGGACGGCCCGATGGCGTCCTCTTGACGCTTGGGGCCCACGGCCGGGAGCTTCAGCCATGGACGGGAAAATGGCGGATCGCCCAGCAGCTGCCCGCGCCCAAGGCCGCGAGGCCGTTGTCTTCTTCGACACGAACAACCTCGTCACCTTCATCAACACGGCGGCCGAACGCCTGTGGGGATTGAGTCAGGCCGAGGCGATCGGGCGCGACGTGGGCGAACTCATCCCCGGCGCAAGCGAGGAACGCAGGGGGGAACTTCCCCTCTCCATCGTGCGTGACGACGGCTCGCTCCTGGAGGGAGTCGTCTCCGTCACCCGCGCCCAGCACAAGCGCGAAACCTATTACATCGCCTTCGTGCGCCCCGCGCTGAGCCCGGTGGCGCCGCAGATGAGCCTTAGAATCCTGGCCGCGGTCGCCGAAAAGACCGACCGGGGCGTCCTCGTCGCCGACGCGCACGGCAAGGTGATCTACGCCAACTCCGCGTTCCATGACATGCTGGACGCCGGTATTGAAGGGCCGACCGGCCTCACCCTGGCCGAACTGTTCTGCGGACGGCTCGGAAACGGCGGCTTCGCCGAACACATCAAAGACGCCATGGAACGGCGCATCTCCCTTGCGGAGGATGTCTCGCTCAAGGGCAAATCCGGAATGGAGGTCTGGGTGTCGGCAAACGTCACTCCGGTCATGGACCGCCAGACGGGCGAGCTGGAGCAGGTGGTCGCCGTCATCGCCGACATCACCCACACCCGGCTCGTGGAAGACTTGCAGCGCCAGGTGCTCGGCGCGCTGGCCGCCGATGCGCCCATTGCCGACATCATGGACATCCTGTGCCGCAAGGTGCAGGGCCTCGCGCCCGACGCGCTCTGCTCCATCCTCGGCGTCACCGCGGACGAGCGCCTCACCGTGCTCGCCGCCCCGAGCCTTCCGGCGGAATTTTCCGCTGCGGTGGAGGGGGTCGCCATCGGCCCCAAGAGCGGCAGCTGCGGCACGGCCGCCTTCCGCGGGGTGCCGGTGCTGGTGGAGGATATCGCCACCAGTCCCCTCTGGGAGGACTTCCAGGACCTGCCCATCCCGCCCGGCATCACCGGCTGCTGGTCCATCCCGGTGAAACTGCGCGGCGGCAAGGTGGCGGCCACCTTCGCCTTCTATTTCAAGACCGCGCGCGGCCCCACGCCGTGGCTTGAGAACGTCGTCGCCGCCTGCTCCGATCTCTGCGCGCTGGCGCTGGAGCGCTTCGAGGCCAAGAAGCGCATCGAGATGCTGGCCAACGTGGACACGCTGACCGGCCTCGCCAACCGGCGCCAGTTGCACGCGATCCTTGAGGAATTGCTGGTGGAGGCCCGCACGCTGGAGCAGCCGCTCGCCGTGCTCTACCTCGACATCGACCACTTCAAGGATGTGAACGAGACGCTCGGCCATTCCACCGGCGATGAGCTCCTGGTGGAGGTGTCGCGCCGGCTCAAGGCGCAGCTTCGCACCGGCGACGTGCTCGGACGGACCGGCGGCGACGAGTTCCTCATCATCGTGCACGACTGCACCGCGGAGGAGGCGGCCCGCATCGCCCGGCGGCTGCTGGAATATGTGGCGGCGCCCATCACCGCGCAGGCGCTCCACCTCACGATGTCCGCGTCGGTCGGCATCGCGCTCTTTCCCGAGCACGGAGCCGATGCGGAGACACTGCTCAAGCACGCAGATACCGCCGTGCATGAGGCCAAGCGCAAGGGGCGCGGCAAGTTCCATTTCTTCACCGAGGAGCTGAACCGGCGGGTGCTGGACCGGCTCGTGCTTTCGGTGGCGCTGCGCGAGGCGATCCAGAACCGCGCCCTGCGCCTCGTCTACCAGCCGCAGGTGCTGCTTGCGTCCGGCGCGCTCCATGGCGTCGAGGCGCTCTCGCGCTGGACGGATCCGATCCACGGCGATGTCCCCGCCACCCGCTTCATTCCGCTCGCCGAGGAATACGGCCTCATCGAGAGCATCGACGAATGGGCGGTGGAAACCGCCTGCCAGCGCATCGCTGCCTGGCGCGCGGAGGGCGTGGACGTCCCGCACGTCTCGGTGAACCTTTCGCCGCTCAGCTTTCGCGGCGGCGATATCGTCGGCTTCATCTCCGGGGCGCTGCGCGAGTACGACCTGAAGCCGTCGGACCTCAGGGTCGAGATCACCGAACGGGTGATGATGGACCAGCACCCGAACTCCTTCGCCACCGCGCGGGCCATCGAGGCGCTCGGCGTGCGCATCGCCATGGACGATTTCGGCACCGGCTATTCCAGCCTCAGCGCCCTCTCGCGCCTCCCCATCGCCGAGCTGAAGATCGACCGCTCCTTCATGCTCTCCATCGAGCAGGACCAGAATGCCCAGGCGCTGGCCACGGCGGTGATCCGCATCGGCCACAGCCTCGGCATGACCGTGGTGGCGGAGGGCGTGGAGACGCAGGCGCAGGCCGATCTCCTGCGATTCCTCGGTTGCCACGCGGCGCAGGGCTTCCTTTTCGCCCGTCCTATCGAAGCGGCGGACCTCGGCACTTGGCTCGCCGCGCAGCGAGCCCGGTGAGCCATTTCTCCGCCTGATCCCCTTCCCCGCCGGCCCGGCGTTTACACCCGCGCGCCCCGCCGCTATTTTCCGCGGCCCTCAGCCGGAGAAAGATGAGCCATGCGCGCGGAACTCGCCGCAAAAGTCGACGAGATCAAAGCCTCCCTCGACCTGTTGCGGTCCCACCTCGACGTGGACCGCTCGCGCCGGCGCCTGGCCGAACTCAACGCCATCGTTGAAGATCCCAAGCTCTGGGACGATCCCGAGCGGGCGCAGAAGCTGATGCAGGAACGCACCAGCTTGGAGGACGGTCTCGGCGCCATCGATCGGGTGGAGCGCGACCTTGCCGACAATATCGAGCTGATCGATCTCGGCGAGTCGGAAGGCGACGAGGGCGTGATCTCCGAGGCCGCAGCATCCCTCGACGGGCTGAAGGCGGAACTCGCGCGGCGCGAACTGGAGGCATTGCTGTCCGGCGAAGCCGATTCCAACGACAGCTACCTTGAAGTCCATGCCGGTGCCGGCGGCACCGACAGCCAGGACTGGGCGGAGATGCTCCTGCGCATGTACCGTCGCTGGTGCGAACGCCACGGCTTCAAGGTGGAGTTGATGGACGAGAGCCAGGGCGAGCAGGCCGGGCTGAAGTCCGCCACCATCCAGGTGAAGGGCCACAACGCCTACGGCTGGCTGAAGACCGAGGCGGGCGTGCACCGGCTGGTGCGCATTTCCCCGTTCGATTCCAACGCGCGGCGGCAGACGTCCTTCGCCTCGGTGGATGTCTATCCCGTGGTGGACGACCGCATCGTGGTGGACATCAAGGAAGCCGACGTGCGGGTGGACACCATGCGCTCCGGCGGCGCGGGCGGCCAGCACGTGAACAAGACGGAATCGGCGGTGCGCCTCACCCATATCCCCACCGGCATCGCCGTGGTGAGCGAGGGTGACCGCTCCCAGCACAAGAACCGCGCCACGGCCTGGAACATGCTGCGCGCCAAGCTCTACGACCTCGAGCTGAAGAAGCGCGAGGCGGAGGCCATGGCCGAGCAGGCGGCCAAGACCGACATCGGCTGGGGCCACCAGATCCGCTCCTACGTGCTCCAGCCCTATCAGCTGGTGAAGGACCTGCGCACCGGCGTCACCTCCGGCACGCCGCAGGAAGTGCTGGACGGCGATCTCGACCCCTTCATGCAGGCCGCTCTCGCCCAGCGCGCCTATGGCGGCGGGCCGGAGAGCGTCGACGACGTGGACTGAGTCTCCTCGCAGACATCAGTCCGGCCGACGGCTATCCCACTCCCGCGCGGGCTTTGTCGGAGACGCGACATTAGGGCCGCCGAGACGGCGGCTCGATTCTTGCTTAAGCTTTCCCGCCCCTGTTCGGGCTTGGGAAAGCTGTTGTGATGACCGAACTCTTCGCCATCTGCGCCACCTACGAGATTCAGGATGGCGACGCCCGCGGCTTCGTGCTCGCGCGGCTCGACGAGGACGGCAACAAGAAGGCGTGGCCGATCTTCATCGCCCGCCGCGGCAACAGCTTCCACGGCTACGAGAATGTCTGCCCGCACGAGGGCAAGCGGCTCGACGCCTATCCCGGCGAGTTCCTGGACCGCGAAGCCAATTTCCTCGCCTGCGGGCGACATCAGGCGAAGTTCGACCCCGACACCGGCGTCTGCTTCATTGGCCCCTGCAAGGGCAAGTCTCTCACCCCCATCGAGATCGTCGTGGATGACGGCGACGTCTGCCTCGTCAACGTCCCCCTCGCCGAGGAGGACGGCCTGGACGTGGAGGACCCCAACGAGATGCCCGAGGTGTTGATTACCGGCGATTGAGGCGCATCGCCTCCGCTGGACCAGAGGTCGTGTCCGAAGGGCACGGCAGACCGGGGCCTCGTGCCCGGTCCGGCCCTCCATGGCCGGCACACGAGGTTCTCCACGGCACGCCTTTTGGGGCACGCCCATAACGACCTCACCCAAGGAACTTCCCATGACCGCTGTTGCTGACACGCCTTTTGCCAAGCTGAGCACCGAGGGCCGCCTGCTGAAACCGACTCTCAACGCCGACACCCATGTGGCCGGCCGCTTTGGCTTCCGCGGCGAGATTTCCTATGACGGCCCGGAGACGGTGCTGAAGGAGGTGTTCTCGGTCGCCGAAGACGGCAAGCCCGCCATCGGCTTCCTCGCCGGCTCCATCACCAGCTACGAAGACCTGCCCAAGCTGGTGGAAACGCTCGGCGCCGCGCTCGATGCCGACGGCAAGTATTTCGTCTATATTTCGGACCTGCCCCAGGGCAACCGGTTGCTGATCCGCTTCGGCGACGTGAAGATCTTCGCCATCTTCATCGACGACACATCGGTCTACAACGAGCTGATCGACACCTTCTACGTGGACAAGGTGAAGCTCAAGAAGTTCGACACTGCCGCCAAGCTCGACGCCCTCGCCGACGTGGGGCTGAAGTATGATGAGGTCTCGAACTACAAGGAAGTGTCCTACGAGGACGGCCTGAGCATCAAGAACGCTGCCTGACAGGGCGATTTTCGGGGACGGAGGGCTGCCCCGCCTCCGTCTGCCGGGCTAACGGCCTTGAACGACCACCGTCGAGAGCGCTTTCGCGCTAGCGATGTCCCGGCTCTTCTGCACGTACAGCCGGAAGCGCCTCCGAATCTGCTCCTTCAGCTTCCTGACCTGTTTTATTGCCGGACGACCATCCACCTTCATGGTCGCCTCGATCTTCCGAACGTACGTCCAGAAAGTCCAGCCCGACTTGTCCTCGACCGTTTCGAAGTTGCGAACTCTCAGGAAGCGACAGTATAGATCCGAATAGTTGAACTGCTCGCAGATCTGAGCGACCGACGTGGTGGGATACCGGCGAGCCGCGGCGAAGGCTTCTCGCCTGGTTACGGCTGCGATCTTCTGGACCAAGCCGGACAGGGTGGAATCCCGGATCCTGACCTTGCACCCGTCATAGCTGAAGCCCAGGTACTCGAACCGCTTCGAGGGCCGAGCTTCGTCGACGTTGCGACAGTCCTGTCCCTTGTTCGCCGGGATGAAGCGGTGGATCGAAGTCTTGTCATCTGCGATGCGCAACGTGTCGCCGTAATCGCTGATCGAGAGAGAGATCCGCTCGACGAACGCCTTAGCATCGATGCCGTCGGCGGGGATGACGAACAAGATGTCGTCGCTGTAGCGCATGTAGACTCCGCCCTTTGCCTCGGCGAGACCCTTCATCTCCCGATCGAAGTCCAGCATGTACATGTTGGCAAGCAGATCGGAGATCGGAGTACCCTGCGGGATGCCGTAGGCCTCCGTCCGGACCTCGTTAATTCTCTCATGCTTCCCGCTATCGCCGAATACGATCTGCCGCATGGTCTCGGAATCGCACAGCCGCTTGGGGATTTTCAGTGGGTCGACAAGGTAGCCCTCGACCGGGCTAGTCCGACCGCTTACGGTCTTCCTCCCCCAGATTCCGAGGCGCCGGTACACCTCAAGTAGGTCGGCCTGGACATACTTCGTTAGGCTTCGGAACACCCGTGCCGATGTGCAACGCAGTCGAGTACGCTAGACGAGCAACCCTCATCGGGCTGTCGGCCATCCTGCCAGGATGTTTCGTCGATCCGACCACGGAGATGACCTTGACAATCATCAACCTGATCTTCGCGGCGAGCCTTGACAGGCTTAACTCGCAACTCGCAGGCCTTCACCTGCGATCCGTAAAAGGGGAAGCGGACCACTCGACTGAGCGGCGGTACTCGACCCCAATCCCATGGCGAACCTTCACAAGTGGCGGCCGCCGCGCCGCAGGCCAGTCCGCGCGTTTGGCGAACAGGCCTGCAGTTTAAACTCTGGATTGGAATTCCCAACTTTGGGTCTCCCTCTAAAGATAAAAACTCTCAGCTACACCCCGTCGTCCCACCGCAGGTGTCGCACTTCAGGCAGGTGCCGTTGCGCACCATGGTGAAGTTCATGCACTCGGGGCAGGCTTCGCCCTCATAGCCCTTGGCCTTGGCCTCGGCGCGAGCTTCGGCCTTGCGGGCCGTGGCGGACCAGGGGAGCGACTTCTCCATCAGGCTTTCGACCGCTGCCTCCAGGTGCTCCACTTCGGGCGAGGCCTCGGCGAGTTCGGCGGTGTCGGTCTTCAGCGCGGTCGCGCCGAGGGTGGTCGCACGGAGCATGGTCACGTTGTCGGTGCCCGAACGCGGCTCGGGGGCCACCGGCTGGGACACCAGCAGGTTCACGGTCTTGCCGCGCACGAGACCCTTGGAGACGATGCGGGCCGACGGATTGGTCGGCGCCTTGCCCTCGTCCACGCCCTTGCCGAGGGCGTCGAAGCCGGTCTCGGAGAGGTCCACGTGGCCGAGATCGTTGCGGCCGAGATAGCTCACCGCCAGCTCGCGGAACACATAGTCGAGCATGGAGGTGGCGTACTTGATGGTGTCGTTGCCCTGCACCGGGCCGGCGGGCTCGAAGCGGGTGAAGGTGAAGGCGTCCACATATTCCTCAAGCGGCACGCCGTATTGCAGGCCGAGCGAGATGGCGATGGCGAAGTTGTTGAGGAGCGAGCGGAGCGCCGCGCCCTCCTTGTGCATGTCGATGAAGATCTCGCCGAGGCGGCCGTCATCATATTCGCCGGTGCGCAGATAGACCTTGTGGCCGCCCACCACCGCCTTCTGGGTGTAGCCCTTGCGGCGGTCGGGCATCTTCTCCCGCTCGCGCACGCGGTGCTCGACGATGCGCTCCACCACCCGCTCGACGATCTTCTCCGTGACCGACGCGGTGCGGGCCGCGTTGGGCTGGGCGAGCACGGCGTCCAGCGCGTCGTCCTCGTCCTCCTCGTCCGCCACCAGCTGGGCGTTGAGGGGCTGGGAGAGCTTGGAACCGTCGCGATAGAGCGCGTTGGCCTTCAGCGCGAGGCGCCAGGAGAGCAGGTATGCCGCCTTGCAATCCTCGACGCTGGCGTCATTGGGCATGTTAATGGTCTTGGAGATGGCGCCCGTGATGAAGGGCTGCGCCGCCGCCATCATGCGGATGTGGCTCTCCACCGAGAGGTAGCGCTTGCCGATGCGGCCGCACGGGGAGGCGCAGTCGAACACCGGCAGGTGCTGCGGCTTGAGGAAGGGCGCGCCTTCCAGCGTCATCGCCCCGCAGACGTGCACGTTCGCGGCGTCGATGTCGGCCTTGGAGAAGCCGAGGAAGGCGAGCAGGTCGAACTTCGGGTCGGCAAGCTGGGCCGCCGGCACCTTCAGGCTGTTGGCGAGGAATTCCTCGCCGAACGTCCAGCGGTTGAAGGCGAACTTGATGTCGAACGCGGTCTTCACTGCGGCCTCGGCCTTGGCAATGGCCGCGTCGTCGAAGCCCTTGGCGCGCAGAGAGCCGTGGTTGATGGCTGGCGCGTTGGCGAGCGAGCCGTGGCCCACCGCATAGGCCTCGATCTCGGCGATCTCGGCTTCCTTGTAGCCGAGGGTGCGCAGCGCCTCGGGCACGGCGCGGTTGATGATCTTGAAGTAGCCGCCGCCGGCCAGCTTCTTGAACTTCACCAGCGCGAAGTCGGGCTCGATGCCGGTGGTGTCGCAGTCCATCACCAGGCCGATGGTGCCGGTGGGGGCGATCACCGAGACCTGCGCGTTGCGGTAGCCGTGCTTCTCGCCCAGCTCCAGCGCCTTGTCCCAGGCCGCGGTGGCATGGGCGACGAGGCGGGTGTCCGGGCAGGAGAGGTGATCGAGCGGCACCGGGGCGATGGAGAGGCCCTCATAGCCCTCGGCGATGCCGTGGGCGGCACGGCGGTGGTTGCGGATCACCCGCAGCATGGACTGCGCATTGGCCGAATAGGCCGAGAACGTGCCCAGCTCCTTCGCCATCTCGGCGGAGGTGGCGTAGCAGACGCCGGTCATGATGGCCGAGAGCGCACCGCAGATGGCACGGCCCTGCGGCGAGTCATAGGGAATGCCGCTCGTCATGAGCAGGCCGCCGATATTGGCGTAGCCGAGGCCCAGCGTGCGGTACTCGTAGGAGAGCTCGGCGATGCGGCGCGAGGGGAACTGCGCCATCAGCACGGAGATTTCCAGAACCACGGTCCACAGCCGCACGGCGTGCTCGTAGCTCTCGACGTCGAACCGCTTCTCGGCGTCGCGGAACTGCAGCAGGTTCAGCGAGGCGAGGTTGCAGGCCGTGTCGTCGAGGAACATGTATTCCGAGCACGGATTGGAGGCGCGGATTTCGCCGGCCGCCGGGCAGGTGTGCCAGTCGTTCACCGCGGTGTGGAACTGGATGCCGGGATCGGCGCAGTGCCACGCGGCCGAGCCGATCTTCTCCCACAGCTCGCGGGCCTTGATGGTCTTCGCCACCTTGCCGTCGGTGCGGCGGATGAGCTTCCAGTCCTCGTCGGCCTCGACAGCGCGCAGGAAGTCGTCGGTGACGCGGACGGAATTGTTGGAGTTCTGGCCGGCGACGGTGATGTACGCCTCGCCATCCCAATCGGTGTCGTAGATGGCGACATCGATGTCCTTGTAGCCCTGGCGGGCATACTGGATCACCCGGCGGATGGCAGCGTCGGCCACCGCCGCCTTGCGGGCGGCCTTGATCTCGCGCTTGAGAGCCGGGTTCTTCTCCGGGTCGAAGCAGTCGTCGCCATTGCCTTCGCAGTTCACACAGGCCTTGAGCACGGCCTTGAGGTGCTTGGCATTGAGCTTGGAGCCGGTGACGAGGGAGGAGACCTTCTGCTCCTCGATCACCTTCCAGTCCACATAGGCCTCGATATCCGGATGGTCGGCGTCGACCACCACCATCTTGGCGGCGCGGCGGGTGGTGCCGCCGGACTTGATGGCGCCCGCCGCGCGGTCGCCGATCTTGAGGAAGCTCATGAGGCCGGACGAGCGGCCGCCGCCGGACAGCTTCTCCCCCTCGCCGCGCAGCGCGGAGAAGTTGGAGCCGGTGCCGGAGCCGTACTTGAACAGGCGCGCCTCGCGCACCCACAGGTCCATGATGCCGCCGTCGCTCACCAGATCGTCGCTGACGGACTGGATGAAGCAGGCGTGCGGCTGGGGATGCTCATAGGCCGAGGTGGAGGCGGTCAGCTCGCCGGTCTGGTAGTCCACATAGAAGTGGCCCTGCCCCGGCCCGTCGATGCCGTAGGCCCAGAACAGGCCGGTGTTGAACCACTGCGGCGAGTTGGGCGCGGCCATCTGCATGGCGAGCATGTAGCAATGCTCGTCGAAGAAGGCCTGCGCGTCGGCCTCGCTGTCGAAATAGCCGCCCTTCCAGCCCCAGTAGGTCCAGGTGCCGGCCAGACGATCGAACACCTGCTTGGCCGAGGTCTCGCCGACAAGGCGCTCCTTCTCGGGCAGGCCCGCAAGCGCCTCGTGGTCGGCCACGGAACGCCACAGGAAGGAGGGGATGGAATTCTCCTCCACCTTCTTCAGGCGCGCGGGCACACCGGCCTTGCGGAAATATTTCTGGGCGAGGATGTCGGATGCGACCTGCGAGAACTGCGCAGGCACCTCGATGCCCTCCTGGCGGAAGACCACGGAGCCGTCGGGATTGCGGATCTCGCTCACGGTCTCGCGGAACGGAATGTCCGCGTAAGGGGAACGACCCTCTTGCGTGTAGCGGCGTTCAACGCGCATGACCGGTGCTCCTTCGGCTCGGCCCCGCTCGGGCCGATCAGTCTACAAGACGAATATGGCGGACGTGACAAACCGACGGGCATGGCGCAGCGCGCCGCGCCAGGCGGGTTGGAAATTCGCGGGTTCCGGGAGGCCCGCCAGCATCCACCGATACGTACCCGTGGGATGCCGGCTGCCGAGGACCGAACGCTAGTGCGAGTCTGGCCCGCCGGTCAAACCCCTCCTTGACACCATTTGGGGGCCATTGACCCCTCTTCCTACTATATATGGTGCCTACCCGCAGGTTATCAAATTCCTAACGGGCCTTGCGCCGGCTCGATTTTCACCAGTCTGTGACAGGCTGGAGCCCGGTGGCCGTAGCGGAGAAGTCATCACCGTCATCCACAGCTTGCGATGGGGGATGGGGATGATCGCCGCCGGGCCGCCATGCGCTGCCCGCAGGGCGGCCTCTCGCCGGCTCAGGACGCAAGCACTGGCGAAGGTGGACACAATAAATTATCAGAATCCGCAAACAGCCTGCGCGCCGGCCTTCTCTGCCCCCTGCCGTCGCGACAGAAAATTGCCGGACCCTTCAGCCGCCGCCAACGGCTCCCGGCCTTTACGGGGCGCAGTTGGAAAGTACCGGCATGTCCACGACCTTCGCCGCAGACGCGGTGCCTGCAGCCAATCCCCGCTCCCGCGTCATCCTCGCGAGCCTGATCGGCACCACCATCGAGTTTTACGACTTCTACGTCTACGCCACGGCGGCGGTGCTGGTGTTTCCGCACCTGTTCTTCCCGGCCGGCAATGACACGACGGCGCTCCTCGCCTCCTTCGCCATCTTCGGCGCGGCCATGGTGGCGCGTCCGCTCGGCGCCATCTTCTTCGGCCACCTCGGCGACAAGAAGGGCCGCAAGATCACGCTGGTGGGCGCGCTGCTCACCATGGGCATCGCCACCTTCCTCATCGGCCTGCTGCCCACCTTCCAGACCGCCGGCTGGTTCGCGCCCCTGCTGCTGGTGATCCTGCGCCTCGCCCAGGGCTTCGCGCTGGGCGGCGAGTGGAGCGGGGCGGCGCTGGTCGCGACCGAGAATGCGCCAGCGGGCAAGCGCGCCGTCTACGGCACCTTTCCGCAGCTCGGCGCCCCCATCGGCTTCATCATCGCCAACGGCCTGTTCCTCGCCATCGCGGCGCTCATGCCATCGAGCGATCCCTCCCGCCCGTCCGACGCCTTCCTGTCGTGGGGCTGGCGCCTGCCGTTCCTGTTCTCGGCGGTGATGGTGATCGTGGGCCTGTGGGTGCGCATGTCGCTGGTGGAGAGCCCGGCCTTCGCCAAGGCGCTGGAGCACGGCCGCATCCAGAAGCTGCCGCTGGCCGCAGCGTTCAAGACCCACTGGCGCGAGCTGATCCTCGGCACCTTCTACATGCTCGCGACCTACGTTCTGTTCTACCTGATGACCACCTTCTCGCTGAGCTACGGCCGCGCGCCCACGACGGCGGCGGTACCGGGACTCGGCTATGACTACCGCACCTTCGTGCTGATGATGATCGGCGGCGTGGTGTTCTTCGGCATCTTCACCCTGGTGTCCGGCCCCTGGGCCGACCGCTGGGGCCGCCGCCGCACGCTGATCGGCATCACAGCCGCCATCGTGCTGTTCGGCCTTTTGTGGGTGCCGATCCTCTCCGCCGGGCCGGTGGGCGTGATGGCATGGCTCATCATCGGCTTCACCCTGATGGGCCTCACCTTCGGTCCCATGGGCGCGCTGCTGCCGGAGCTGTTCCCGGCCAACGTGCGCTACACGGGCTCGGGCATCTCCTACAACGTCTCGTCCATCCTCGGCGCGGCGGTGGCCCCGTTCATCGCGGTGGCGCTGTGGAGCTATGGCGGCGGCAGCCCGTTCTGGGTCGGCGTCTATCTCTCCGTCATGGCGCTGCTCACGCTCACAGCCCTGCTCATCGGCAAGGAAACCCGCGACGTGAACATGGACCACTGAGGGCCTGACGCGCCGCACGTCACGCGCCTCTTGCGCCGGACGGGAAAAGGGAGTGAACCTCCCGGGTCCCGTCCGCGTAGGAAGGTGCGTCATGACAGCCGCTCCATCCCTCCTGTGGTTCCGCGACGATCTGCGCCTGGCCGATAACCCGGCGCTGAACGCCCTCGCCGAGGCCGGCGCGCCCATCGCCGCGCTCTACGTCCTCGACGAGGACAGCCCCCACATTCGCCCGCTCGGCGGCGCCGCCCGCTGGTGGCTCGCCCAATCCCTTCGGGCGCTCAGGGCAGACCTCTCCCATCATGGCATCCCCCTGATCCTGAGGCAGGGGCCGGCCACCCGCATCGTGCCGGAGGTGGCAGCCGCGCTGGGCGCCGCCACCGTCGCGTTCAATGATCGGGCGGGTGAGGCCGAGGGCAAGCTGGACCGGGCCATCACCGCCCGGCTGGCGGCCGAGGATCGCCGCGTGCTGTGCTTCTGCGCCCACCTGCTGCATCCACCCGGAACGGTGCTGGGCGGATCGGGGCGCATGCCGCGCACCTTCTCCTCTTTCCATCGCGCAGCCCTGCGCGAACGCGATCTCTCCCCGCCCCTTCCCGCCCCGAAGCGCCTCAAGGGCGTCACCCGTGCGCCGGAGGGCGACACGCTGGAGAGCTTCGCACTGGAGCCGGAAAAGCCAGACTGGGCCGGCGGGCTCCGCGCGGCATGGAGCGTGGGCGAGGCGGCGGCGCGGGAGCGGCTTTCCGCCTTCATCGCCCACGGCCTCAAGGGCTACGCCACCGGCCGCGACCGGCCGGACCTCGAGCACGTCTCCCGGCTCTCGCCGCACCTGCGGTTCGGCGAGATGTCCCCCCGCCAGATCCTCTTCGCCGTCCGCCACGCGTTGGACGCAGGCGAGGTGCCGGGAAGCGACGCGGCCAAGTTCGAGGCCGAACTCTACTGGCGGGAGTTTTCCTACCATCTCCTCGCCGAGGAGCCGGACATCGCCCGGCGCAACATCCAGCCGAGCTTCGACGCGTTCCCCTGGCGCGAGTGCTCCGGCGAATTGAAGGCGTGGCGGCGCGGCCTGACCGGCTATCCGCTGGTGGATGCGGGCATGCGCCAGCTCTGGCAGACGGGCTGGATGCACAACCGGGTGCGGATGGTGGTGGCCTCCTTCCTCGCCAAGCACCTACTCATCGACTGGCGCGCCGGCGAAGACTGGTTCTGGGACACACTGGTGGACGCGGACGCCGCCAACAATGCCGCGTCGTGGCAATGGGTCGCCGGCTCCGGCCTCGATGCCGCGCCCTATTTCCGCATCTTCAATCCGGTGATGCAGGGCGAGAAGTTCGATCCCGAAGGCACCTATGTGCGCACCTATGTGCCCGAGCTGAAGCGCCTGCCGGCGAAGCTCATCCACCACCCGTGGACCGCCCCGCAGGACACCCTCGCGGCCGCCGGCATCCGGCTGGGCCACACCTATCCCAAGCCCCTCGTGGACCACGCCGCCGCCCGCGACTGCGCCCTGCGCGCATTCGAACATCTGCGGCACGCGGCCCCCGCTGAAGCGCGCGCGGCCGTCCGCTGACGCCTCTTCCTGGCGCGATCCCATGAGTTTGCGCCGGCCCTGCAACGCCGCTATTGAGGGGAGACGCGCGCCGAGGCAGCATAGGGCCCATTAAATTTCACATTGCGATGAAGGTATTTCTTCCATGATCCGTAACGGCCTTGTGGACTCCATCGGAAACACACCCCTTATCCGTCTGAAGCGGGCCTCCGAGGAGACCGGCTGCGACATCCTCGGCAAGGCGGAGTTCCTCAATCCCGGCCAGTCGGTGAAGGACCGCGCGGCGCTCGGCATCATCCAGGATGCGGTGGCCCGCGGCGAGCTGAAGCCCGGCGGGGTGATCGTGGAGGGCACGGCCGGCAATACGGGAATCGGCCTCGCGCTGGTGGCCGCGCCGCTCGGCTTCCGCACCGTGATCGTCATTCCCGAGACCCAGTCCCAGGAAAAGAAGGACATGCTGCGGCTCGCCGGCGCGACGCTGGTGGAAGTGCCGGCCGTCGCCTACGCCAATCCCAACAATTACGTGAAGGTCTCCGGCCGCCTCGCCGAAGCGCTGGCCAAGACCGAGCCCAACGGTGCCATCTGGGCCAACCAGTTCGACAACGTGGCCAACCGGCAGGCCCATATCGACACCACGGGCCCGGAAATCTGGGAGCAGACGCAGGGCAAGGTGGACGGCTTCATCTGCGCCGTCGGCACCGGCGGCACGCTGGCCGGCATCGGCATGGCGCTGAAGGCCCGCAACAAGGACATCAAGATCGGCCTCGCCGATCCCATGGGCGCCGCGCTCTATTCCTACTACACCACCGGCGAACTGAAGGCCGAGGGCTCCTCCATCACCGAGGGCATCGGACAGGGGCGCATCACCGCCAACCTCGTCGACGCGCCGGTGGATGCCGCCTTCCAGATCCCGGACGAGGAGGCGCTGCCCGTGGTGTTCGACCTGCTGGAGCACGAGGGCCTGTGCCTCGGCGGCTCGTCGGGCGTGAACGTCGCCGGCGCCATCCGCCTCGCGAAGGAGCTGGGGCCGGGCCACACCATCGTGACCATCCTCTGCGACTATGGCACCCGCTACCAGTCGAAGCTGTTCAACCCCGAATTCCTGCGCTCCAAGAACCTGCCGGTGCCGGCGTGGCTGGAGCGCAAGGCCGAGGTGCCGAACGTCCTCGTCTGACGGCTTGACGCGGGGCGCGTTCCAGCCGAGGAAACCGCGCCCCCGCCCGAACGCGAGCGAGATCGTCATGAGCACTGCGTCCGAGACTACCCTGCCGGTGGACACCCCCGAGAGCCCCTTCGTCTCCACCGAGTGGCTCGCGGCCAATCTCGGCGCGCCGGACCTCGTGGTGGTGGACGCCTCCTGGCACATGCCGAATTCCGGCCGCAGCGGCGCCAAGGAATATCTCGCCGAGCACATTCCCGGCGCGGTGCATTTCGACATCGACACTATCGCCGACCACTCCACGCCCCTGCCCCACATGCTGCCGGACGCGCACAGCTTCGCGGTGGCGGTGGGGGCGCTGGGCATCGGGGATGGCTTGCGCGTTGTGGTCTATGATTCCGTCGGCCTGTTCTCCGCGCCGCGCGTGTGGTGGACCTTCCGCGCCTTCGGCGCGGGCGACGTGAAGCTGCTGGATGGCGGCCTGCCCAAGTGGAAGGCCGAAGGCCGCCCGCTGGAGGATGGCCCGGTGCGTCGTCTGCCGGCGAGCTTCACCCCGCGCTTCGACCATTCCCTCGTCGCCGACATCGAGCGGGTGGATCAGGCGCTCAAGACCGGCTCCGCGCAGGTGCTGGACGCCCGCCAGGACACCCGCTTCCGTGGCGAGGCTCCGGAGCCGCGCGAGGGCCTGCCCTCCGGGCATATGCCGGGAAGTTTCAACCTGCCGCACGGCCTGCTCGTGAAGGACGGACGCCTCGTGCCGCCGGCCGAGCTGCGCAAGGCCATCGACGGCTCCGGCCTCGACCTCGCGCGCCCGGTCATCACCTCGTGCGGCTCTGGCGTCTCCGCCGCCATCCTCTGGGTGGCGCTGGAGATGGTCGGCAAGCAGCCCCTCGCCCTCTATGACGGTTCGTGGACCGAATGGGGCGCGAGCGGCAAGGAGATCGCCGTCGGCTGACGGCGCGCAACCTGGAGCGGGGCCGCGCCTGCGGCAGCGTCGTTCTGAGCCTGTTCCAGCGGAGCCGGCTCCGGAACGTTTCGCATCCCAAATTGAACCGTGTCCGCGCTTGCGGGATCGCCGGCACACGCGCTGAAGCCGCCGGATCCCGGCGAGGCGACATCGCCTACGGATCGAGTTCAGTATCCCAGTAGAGATAGTCCATCCAGCTCTCATGCAGGTAGTTCGGCGGGAAATGCCGGCCGTTCTGATGGAGATCGTGGACGGAGGGCTGGAACGGCGTCTGGGCGGGCCACATCCCCGCATCCGCCGGCATATGGCCGCCCTTGCGCAGATTGCAGGGGGAGCAGGCGGCGACCACGTTCTCCCAGGTCGTCTGGCCTCCCTTCGAGCGCGGAATCACGTGGTCGAAGGTGAGATCCTCGCGGGAGCCGCAATACTGGCAGGAGAAGCGGTCGCGCAGGAAGACGTTAAAGCGGGTGAAGGCGGGCTGCCGGGTCGGCTTCACGAAGGTGCGCAGTGAAACGACGCTGGGCAGCCGGATTTCAAAGCCCGGACTTCGCACCGCCTTGTCGTAATATTCGACGATGTTCACCCGGTCGAGAAAGACCGCCTTGATGGCATCCTGCCAACTCCAGACCGACAGCGGGTAATAGCTCAACGGGCGGTAGTCCGCGTTGAGCACGAGCGCTGGCCAGGCACCTGGTGACAAAGCAGTGGTCAAGGACCGAACTCCTCGTCTTCGCACCCGAATCGCGCCTGACGATCCCGGTGCGCGGCGGATACTCTATATGCTCCGTGTCACTGTTGTGAAGCCGAGGCCAAACCACGGCCATTTCCGGGCATTTACTCGCTCCACGGCCAGTGCCTGCTTCCGTTACCGTCTCAGCGCGGCTTTGCTGCGAGGGACTCGGCGAGGAAGGCGCCACCATGGGCGAGGCCGCCATCGTCGATGCCGTGCCCGAGCCCCTGGCTGAGGTGCCACTCCACCGGCACGCCGGCATCGGCGAGGCCGCGGGCGGAGGCGAACAGGGCCTGGGCCGGTATCACTTCGTCCTCCGTGCCGTGCACCAGAAGGATGGGCGGGCGCGTGCGGAGTTGCAGGTCGCGCGGCACCCCGCCCGCAGCCTCCACCCACAGCCCCGAATAGGCGACGACGGCGGCCGGTGCGACGGCGGCGGTGGTCGCTATCTTCAGCGCCATCATCGCGCCCTGGCTGAAGCCGACCAGTGCCAGCCGCGACGGCGGCAGATCGTATTTCGCCAGCTCCACCTCCAGGAACGCCGCCAGCACGGGCGTCGCAGCCTCGGCACCGCGGGCCAGTTCGTGGGGGTCACGGAAGCTCAGCGGAAACCACTGCCGCCCCACCGGCGCCTCCCCGCAGGGGTCCGGCGCATGGGGCGAGATGAAGGCGGTGCCGGGGAGCAGATCAGCCCAGGCATTGCCGAGGTCGATGAGGTCGCGCCCGTCCGCGCCATAGCCGTGCAGCAGGACCACGAGGCTGTCGGGATCGCCGCCGTTTCGCGGGCGCAGGCGCGGGCCGTCGAGAACGGGCTCGTCGAGGGAAACGCCGTCGAGGGGAAAGGACATGGGGCACGCTCTTCTCAGGCCGGGGCGCCGAGGCGGGCGCGCCGCGCACCATAATACGCCCACAGCAGATGAGCCGCCACGCCACGCAGAGGCCGCCAATCCTCGGCGATGGCGCGCAGGCCGAGGGGCGTGCAGCGTCCACCCAGTTCGAACGCATCGCCCATCGCCACCTGGAGCGCGAGGTCGCCATGGGGAAAGGCATCGGCGCGGCCGAGGCAGAACAGGAGGTAGATGTCGGCGGTCCAAAGCCCTATGCCGGGCAGCCGCGTCATCACCTCGGCCGCGGCATCCGCCTCCATGCGCGCCACGGCCTCAAGGTCCACCTCGCCTTCCGCAAGAGCGCGGGCGATGCCGGTGAGGGTGCGGATCTTCGGTGCGGACAGACCAGCTGCGCGCAATGTCTCCACCGGCGCGGCCAGCATGGCCTCCACCGTGGGCGTCCCGCCCATCGCGGCCTCGAACCGGGCGGAGATAGCCCGCGCCGAGGCCACCGACAATTGCTGCGCGATCACCACCGCGCACAGGCCGGCGAAGCCGGGCGGCCGGCGGCGCAGGGCCGGGCGGCCGGCCACCTCCGCCACCGGAACGAGGCGATCATCAAGCTCCAGCAGTTGCGCGAAGGCGCGGTCGAACACGCCTTGGTCGGTGAGCAGCGGCTCCTTCATCACGCAAACCCACAGGCTTGTCTGTCACAACGGGATATCGCTCTAATAGCGGACGCCATGCCCCAGCCTCCCCTTCCCTTCGTCTGCCGCTTCGCACCGAGCCCCAACGGCCGGCTGCATCTCGGCCACGCCTTCTCAGCGCTGGTGAATGCCGAGGCGGCGGCCCGCACGGGCGGCACCTTCCTGCTGCGCATGGAGGACATCGACACCACCCGCTGTCGACCCGAATTCGAACAGGGCATCCTCGATGACCTCGCCTGGCTCGGCATCGTGCCCGCCGCACCGCCGCGGCGCCAGTCCGAGCACTTCGCGGACTATGCCAAAGCAATGGCGCGGCTGGTGGTCATGGGCCTCGTCTATCCCGCCTTCGAGAGCCGCTCCGACATCGCGCGCGCAGTGATCGAGGCCGAGGCGAAGCGGGGGCACCCGGCCCCACGGGACCCGGACGGGGCGCCACTTTATCCCTTCCTGCGCTCAGGGCTGTCCGATGGGGAGCGCGCGCAGCGGCGGGCGGCGGGCGAGCCCTATGTGCTGCGGCTCGACATGGCGGCGGCGATGGAGGCTATCGGCAACGGGCCGCTCTTCTGGCCGGAAGCCCGGGATCTGCCGGAAGGTCCGGCCGTCCCGGCGCCAGCCGATCCGGCGCAGTGGGGTGACGTGGTGCTGGCGCGGCGGGACGTGCCGACGTCCTATCATCTGTCAGTGGTGGTGGACGACGCGCTGCAGGGCATCACCCGCGTCATCCGCGGCATGGACCTGTTTCCCGCCACCTCGGTCCACGTTCTGCTGCAGCGGCTGCTTGGCCTTGCAACGCCGGTCTATCACCACCACCGGCTGATCCTCGACGGCAGCGGCCACAAACTCTCCAAGAGCAATTCGGCCACCAGCCTCCTGGCGCTCAGAAACTGCGGCGCGACACCAGACGACATCCGCGCGCGGCTGGGGCTCGATCCGCTTCAGCCGACCCCGAGGATGTAGAGCCAGAACGCCACGGTGACCACCGCAAGCCCCGTGGAGAGCGAGACTGCGCTGGTGGAGGTGGCCACCCCCACACCATAGCGCTGCGCCAAAAGATAGCCGTTGACGCCGCTCGGCATGGCCGCGAACAGCACCGCCACGCCGGCCCACACCGGCGGCATGCTGAAGACCATGGTGAGCGCAAACACCGCTGCCGGATGGACGATGAGCTTCAGGAAGCTGATGAGCGCCGAGGGCAGGAGATCGCCCCCCGCCATGCCGTAGCGCTTCAGCGACAGGCCGAGGGAGATGAGCGCGCAGGGCGTCGCGGCGGCGGAGAGAAGGTCGATCATCTGCTTCGGCACGCCCACGGCCTGGACGCCCACCACCTTGGCCAGCGCCCCGGCATAGATGCCGAGCAGGATGGGGTTGAAGGCGAGCGCCTTGCCGAGCCGCATCATGGTCGCGCGGGAGAAGCCGTGGCTGCCCTCCAGCATCACGGTAGCGGCCACCAGCATCACCGGCAGGTGGATAGCGATGAGCAGGAACAGCGGTACCGCTCCGGCCTCGCCATAGGCCTTCAGGATCAACGGCACGCCGACGAACACGGTGTTGGCCTGGCCCGCGGCGAAGCCGTGGATGACCGCCTCCTGCCGCCCCCGCCCGAACAGCCGCTCCGCCGCCACCATGGCGATGGCGAACACGAAGAAGGCGCCGGCGAAATAGGCGATCCAGTAGCCCCACGGCTGGGCCTCGGGCAGCTTTGATTCGGTCAGCGTCTTGAAGATGAGGACCGGCACAGACAGGCTGAACACGAACTCCGCCAGCCCGTCCGTCGCCCGTTCGCTGACGAGGCCGACCCGGGCGGAGATGTAGCCCACCAGCACCATGCCGAACACCGGCAGGACGATGACGGAAATGTCCGCAAGCGTGTTGAGCATGGCCGTTTCCGTCAGGCCGCCCGCATCTGCGCCGTCTCCTCGGCGGTCGTGAGGTCCGCCGTGCGGACGCCCACCATGACGCCGAGCCTCTGGCCGAGGCGTACGGCGACGGCCTCCTCCGCGGCGAACGCGATGGTGACGCTGAGGGTGTCTGCGTCCGTCCGGCAGTCGACGCGGCTGGGCAGGACGTCGTGGATCACGAACGGCTCAAGCAGACGCAGCAGCAGATTGGTTTCCGGCTCGGCCGCGACGGCGAGACGGTACGAAGACTGTTGGGGACGGACAGGGGAGGAGCCGTCGCGATGAGCGGCGGGTTCACGGCTGGACATAGGGGGCGATCCGGACTGGTGCGGGCCTTGCCGCGCAATTCTCTGGGCAGTCACCTGATGGGCCTGCCCCGGCGGAGGATCGCGCCGCGGCCGTCGACGGCCTCAGGCGCGCAAGTCTACCCGGCCGACAGGGTCGACCGGGCGAGGAATTCGCCGAAGGGCCGGAAGGTGGGCCGGCATATGGCATCCGGAACGAAGCATGGCGCGGACGTTAGGCTCCCCGGAAGGGGGCGTCAACCGATGGGCAAATCGTTTTAGCCGTGAAATGCCAATGACGGGCGCCCAAAACGCAAACGGCCGGGCAGTGCCCGGCCGCGAATGCTGGGTCCGTCGCCAAAGCGGCGATCAGCCCTCGTCGTCGTCGTTGTGCTCGGGCGGCACAAGGCCCTGCAGGCCGGCGAGCAGCTCTTCCTCGGTCATGCGGTCGAGCATGACATCGCTGTCCTCGCCACCGGAGCTGTCGCTGGACGCGATGAGCGGCACGGCCTCGGGCTCGGGCTCATCCACCTCGGTGTACTTCTGCAGCGAGTGGATGAGGTCTTCCTTGAGATCCTCGGGGCTCACGGTCTCGTCGGCGATCTCGCGCAGGGCGACGACAGGGTTCTTGTCGTTGTCCCGGTCGATGGTGATCTGCTGGCCGGACGAGATCATGCGCGCGCGGTGGGCGGCGAGCAGAACCAGCTCGAACCGGTTGTCCACCTTGTCGATGCAGTCTTCTACGGTGACACGGGCCATCGGCTCGTCACTCCCTTATGCGCGATGCGCACAGAATACAGGCCTTGAGAAGAGGGCGTCGATACAGCAATTCGGCCAAAGGGGCAACCCCGCCGGCCAAGCGCCGCGCCTTTTTCGCTTGCCTTGAACGGTTCTTCGTCGGAGAAAGGCGACAGGACGACGTGGTTTGCAGCCGTTCCCGTTCTGCCCTTCCCATTCCATCGGCGGACCTTTGTATGCAGGGCCAGGAAAAGATCGCTCTTCTCATTGATGGCGCCAACCTTTATTCCGCGACCAAGGCGTTGGGCTTCGATATCGACTACAAGCGGCTCCTCAAGGAGTTCCAGAGCCGCGGATACCTCCTTCGCGCGTTCTACTACACGACGCTGATCGAGGATCAGGAATATTCCTCCATCCGGCCGCTGCTCGATTGGCTGGATTACAACGGCTATTCGGTGGTCACCAAGCTCGCCCGCGAGTTCACGGACGCGCAGGGCCGGCGCCGCGTGCGCGGCAACATGGACATCGAGATCGCCGTGGACGCCATGGAGCTCGCCGAGCATGTGGACCACATCGTGCTGTTCTCCGGCGACGGCGACTTCCGCTCGCTGGTGGAGGCGCTGCAGCGCAAGGGTGTGCGGGTCTCGGTGGTGTCCACCATCTCCACCCAGCCGCCGCTGATCGCGGATGACCTGCGCCGTCAGGCGGACGTCTTCATCGATCTGGTGGACCTCCAGCCCAAGATCGGCCGCGACCCGTCCGAGCGGCAGGGCCGGATGCAGGAGACGCCCCGGTTCCTCGAGCGGCGCAGCGCCACGACCGCGGCCGGCGACAGCAACGACTGACGCCGCCGGTGTCCGCCAAGATGGCTGCCAAAGCGGCCGCCGCAGCCCCGGCCTCAGAGCCGGGGCGCGACTGCCCGCTGTGCCCGCGCCTCGTGGACTTCCGCGAGGAATGGCGGGCGAATGAACCCGCATGGCACAATGCGCCCGTGCCCGCCTTCGGTCCGGTCGACGCGCCGCTGCTGATCGTCGGCCTCGCGCCGGGCCTGCGGGGTGCCAATCGCACGGGCCGCCCGTTCACCGGCGACTATGCCGGCGACCTGCTCTACGCGACGCTGATCGAATACGGCTTCGCGCGTGGCCCCTATGCGGCGCACCCGGAAGATGGCCTGACCCTCACCGGCGCGCGCATCGTCAATGCCGTGCGCTGCGTGCCGCCCCAGAACAAGCCGACGCCCGAGGAAATCCGTACCTGCCGGCCCTTCCTCTCCGCCGCCATCGCCGAGATGCCGGCGCTCCGGGCCATCGTCACGCTGGGCAAGATCGCCCACGATTCGACCCTTGCCGCGCTCGGCCAGAAGGCCTCGCGGCTCAAGTTCGGCCATGGCGTCTCGGACGAGGTGGGCAGCGTGCGGCTGTTCGCGAGCTACCACTGCTCGCGCTACAACACGAACACCGGCGTGCTGACGCCCGAGATGTTCCGGTCCGTCTTTTCCGCCGTCCGCGCGAATCTGGGCTGAGCTGCCTGGGCTGAGTGCTCAACCCTCCCGCCCCCGGCGCAAATGGGCCAGCACGTCCGCCGCGTTCCGGTCCGGCGGGAACACCGGATAGAAGACGTGGCTGATCGCGCCCTCCTCGATGATGAGGGTGATGCGCTTCAGCAGCTTCGCGCCTTCCACCTCGAAGGTCGGCAGGCGGATGGCCGTGGTCAGCTCATGCCGATGATCGGAGAGCAGCGGGAATGGCAAATGGAGCCGCTCCACCGCCTCGCGCTGATAGTCGCTGTCCTGCAGGGACAGGCCGAACACATGCTCCACGCCGGCGTCGCGCAGATCGGCGAAGTGGTCGCGGAAGGCGCAGGATTGGGGCGTGCAGCCGCGCGCGCCGGGAATGGCGTTCCAGCCCTCCGGCAAGGGCTGGCCGGGCACGCCCGTGCGCGGATAGGCATAGACCACCGTCAGACCCGAAAGGCCGGACAGATCGATGTGCCGGCCGTCCGTCGCGGGGAGGTTGATGATGGGCAGCTCCAGCCCCGGCAGGTGCGCGGCGAGGCCGTCGTCTTCCGGCGACGGGAGGTCATCGGGCAGGCTTGTGTAGCCGGAAGTGCTCATGACGCGTCCCCCTGAGAGGTTTCGTAGGAGATGAATTCGAGCAGCGACCCGTCCGGATCGCGGAAATAGACGCTGGTGCCGTGGCCACGGGCGCCGAAGCGACGCACCGGGCCGAGTTCGGGCGTGATGCCATGAGCGGCGAGGTGCGCCACGGCCTCCGCGATCGGGCCATCCCAGCGGAAACACAGATCGGAATTGCCCGGCTGCACCGGCAGACGCGCCACCGGCACCGGATCGACGCCCGGCCCATGCAGGTTCAGCTGGCGGTCTCCGAAGCGGTAGGCGAAGCCCGTGCCCACCGTCACCACCTCCGCGCCGAGCACGGAGGCATAGAAGGCGTTGGAGCGGGCGAAATCGCTCACATGGACGACGCAATGGTCGAAGGCGATCTTGCCCGGCATGACGCCCCTTCCCTTACCCGCGCTCGCGCATCAGGCGCGCCTTGTCGCGCGCCCAGTCGCGTTCCTTGGACGCCTCGCGCTTGTCATGCGCCTTGCGGCCCTTGGCCAGCGCCAGCTCCACCTTGGCGCGACCGCGATCGTTGAAATAGATCTTGGTCGCCACCACGGTCATGCCCTCGCGCTCCACGGCCTGCCCGAGCTTGGCGATCTGCCGCTTGTGCAGCAGCAGCTTCCGCGGCCGGCGGGTCTCGTGGTTGAAGCGGTTGGCTTCCAGATATTCGGGGATATAGGCGTTGTAGAGCCACATCTCGCCCTCCTTCTGGGCGGCGTAGCTCTCGCCGATGGTCGCCTTGCCGTTGCGCAGGCTCTTCACCTCGGTGCCGGTGAGGGAGATGCCGGCCTCGAACGTCTCGCCCAGCTCGAAATCGAAGCGGGCGCGCCGGTTGTCGGCGGCGATCTTGCGGGGGGCTTCGGTCTTCTTGGATGTCATGATGGGGGAATGTGGTCGCAGCGCACCGCCGAAGCAAGCGGCAAGGGAATGGGCAGCCAGCCGTCAGGGGCGTCGGCGAGCGGTGTGGTAGATGCCGAGCACGGTGAGAAGGTCTTCCGCTGGTTCGATACGATAGACGATGACGTAAGGCCGCTGGCGGACAACCCATTCGCGGGTGCGATCTACCTCTCCACGCCGTCCGACATTGGGAGCGATCTGCAATAACGTAACCGCTTTTCGGATCTCGCCCAGGACTCGGGAGGCCGCAGCGGGATTATCCGCTGCTATGAAACTGTGAATCTCGTCGAGATGGCGCAGCGCGGGTGCCGCAAACCTGACCCTCACAGCCCGAAGCGAGCCCACACAGCAGCCATCTCCTGCTCGCTGACAAATTCCATCGTGCCCGCCTCGATGGCGCGGAGCGTCGCCTCGATTTGCGCCACCTGCTCCGGCGTCAGCCGGTAGTTCGCGGCGTCGTCATCCTGCTCGTGCGCGAGAGCGAGAAGCAGGGCCGCGGCGCGGTCCTGCTCGGCGTCGGGCAGCTTGCGGATTTCCGCTATGGCTTCATCCAGCAACTTGGTCATGGGCGAAGCATAGCAGATGCCGCCTCAGTTGATGAGGCCGGCCTGCACCATGGCGCTGCGCACCACGGCGCGGGTGGTCTCGGAGACCGGCACCATGGGGAGGCGCGCCTCCTCGCTCATCTTGCCGAGGAGCGAGAGGGCATACTTGGTGGGCGCCGGGTTGGTCTCCACGAACAGCGCCGTGTGCAGCGGCATCAGCTTGTCCTGGATCGCCAGCGCCGCCTTGAAGTCGCCCGCGAGGCAGGCCAGCTGGAACTCCGAGCACAGGCGCGGCGCGACGTTGGAGGCAACCGAGATGCAGCCGTGTCCGCCATGGGCCATGAAGCCGAGGGCGGTCGCATCCTCGCCCGAGAGCTGGATGAAGTCCGGCCCCAGCACCTGCCGCTGCAGCGACACGCGGGTCATGGAGGCGGTGGCGTCCTTCACGCCGGCGATGTTCTTGATCTCGAACAGCCGGGCCATGGTCTCGACCGACATGTCGATCACCGAGCGGCTCGGGATGTTGTAGATGAAGATCGGCAGGTCCACGGCGTCGGCGATCGCCTTGAAATGGCGATAGAGGCCTTCCTGCGTCGGCTTGTTGTAGTAGGGCGTCACCACGAGGAGCGCGTCGGCGCCGACCTTCTGGGCATGCTCGGCCAGCGCGACCGCCTCGGCGGTGTTGTTGGAGCCCGCGCCGGCCATGACCGGAACGCGGCCGGCGGCCTGCTCCACGGTCCATTCCACCACGCGGTTGTGCTCCTCATGGGAGACGGTGGGGCTTTCGCCCGTGGTGCCGACCGGGACGAGGCCGTGCGTCCCTTCGGATATCTGCCAGTCCACGAAGGCACGGAACGCCTTCTCGTCCAGCGCGCCGTCGCGGAACGGGGTGACGAGGGCGGTGAACGAGCCGCGGAAACGGGACGCAGACGGGATGGGCGACATGGCGAACGCCTTGGGTTCCTGGGAGCTTGTGGTTGGCCGGGACCTGCCGCGAACGACTGGCCCGGCGCCGCGCCGGCTCGGGAGAGCGGCGGGTGCGGACCTTGACCCTTATCCTTTTGCCGCCCGGCCGGAAAGGGGGATGCGCTGCTACGATCGTTGCCATGAGGGCAAAATGCCCTTCGGGAATGGTAGCAAACTGCCGCAAGGGGGTAGCCTGCGGCAGATTTGCCCCGGAACAACCGCCAAGGTCCCGAAAGCCGTGGTTTCGCCCGGTTTTCGGACTTCATTGAGGTTAGGGTTTCGTCAACGCCGGTGGCCGAACATGCGGGTGGGGGAATACGCCACCACAGCCCGCGCCCGCGAGGAAGCTTCATGTCGTCTGTCTCGAGCCTGATGTCCGTGAGCGCGCTTGCGCTCGCCCTCGCCTGGAGCGGGGCGATGCCGGCGGTTGCGGAATCCGCGCCGACACCCCCGGCCAAGCCGTCCGCGTCCACCTCCAAGGATTCGAAGTCGACCGACGCCAAGTCGAAGGATGCCCACGCCAAGGACGCGAAATCCAAGGACAGCAAGGCGGCTGATTCCAAGGCCAAGGATGCCAAGGCAAAGGACGCCAAGGCCAAGGACACGAAGTCCAAGGACGCGAAGTCGTCCACGCCTGCGAAGCCTGTCACGGCCGCAAAGCCCGCGGCGAGCAAGAGCGCGTCCACCAAGCCGTCCGCCGGCAAGCCCGCTGCGGCACGTGTTGCGCCCACCGTCCATCAGCCAGCGCCGACGGTCGGCGCGTCGTCCAGCATCCCCGGCGGCGACCTCGCCGCGTTGAAGGTCGCGGTGAACGCCGCCCGCAACGGCCGCGCCGCCGAGGCCATGGGTGCGGCCCAGCAGCTCGACGATCCGGTGGCGCGCACGCTGGTGACATGGCTCGTCATCCGCCATGCCCCCAACGATCTCGGCTTCAACGCCATCAACGAATTCATCCAGGAAAAGCCGGGCTGGCCAACCCAGTCCACCCTGCGCCGTCGCGCCGAGCGCGTGCTGTTCCAGGAAAACAAGGACCCGGCCAAGGCGCAGGCCTTCTTCGCCGATCAGGCGCCGCTCTCCGGCGAGGGCAAGGTGGCGCTCGCCCGCTATCTCGTCTCCATCGGCAAGCGGCAGGACGCGGCCGAGTGGGTGCGCGACGCCTGGCGCAACGACGAGCTGAACGAGCTCTTCGAGAGCAAGATCATCGACGAGTTCTCCGGCTTCCTGACCCGCGCCGACCACAAGCTCAGGGCCGACCACTTCAGCTACAAGCCGGACACCGACCGCGCCCTGCGCGCCGCCGCGCGCGCCGGTAGCGATATCGTGGCGCTCACCAAGGCGCGCATGGCGATCGCGCGCAAGGAGGCGAACGGCGAGAAGCTGCTCGGCCTCGTGCCGTTCACGCTGTCGAGCGACCCCGCCTATCTGTTCGCCAAGTCCCAGCTGCTGCGCCGGGCCGACAAGCCTCAGGAAGCGGCCCGCGCCCTGCTCGCCGGCTCCAGCTCCGATCAGGTGCTGGCGGACCCGGACGAATGGTGGATCGAACGCCGCCTCGTCGCGCGTGAACTGCTCGATGCCGGCGATTTCCAGACCGCCTACAAGGTCGCCGCCACAGGCGTGCCGCCACAGGCCGACAATTATCGGGCCGAGCAGCAATGGACCGCCGGCTGGATCGCCCTGCGCTTCCTGAAGGACCCCAGCCGGGCAGCCCAGCATTTCGCCAAGGTCGACGACGACCAGAAGCACCCCATCACGCTGTCGCGCGCCTATTACTGGCAGGCCCGCGCGGCCGAGGCGATGGGTGATCGTGGCCGGGCCAATGCCGGCTATCAGGCGGCGGCCAAATTCCCGGCGACCTATTACGGCCAGCTCTCGCGCACCAAGCTCGGCATGGCCCCCGTAGTGCTGCGCGGCGCACCCTCCCCGTCCTTCGGCGCGCGCGACACCTTTGCCCGCCTGGAGCCGGTGAAGGCGATCCACATGCTCTATGCCGTGGGCGCGCGCGACATCCCGCTGACCATCTATTACGACCTCGCCTGGCGGATGGAGGATTCGAGCCAGCTCGCCATGCTCGCGACACTGGCGGAATCCAACAGCGATCCGCGCGGCGCGCTGGTGGTGGGCAAGGAGGGACTTGCCGAGGGCCATCCGCTAGAGGCCGAGGCCTTCCCGACCTTCGGCCTGCCCAATTACAGCCCCATCGGCGACCCGGTGGACAAGGCGGCGGTCTATGCCATCGCCCGTCAGGAGAGCCAGTTCAATCCCGCCATCGTCTCCAGCGCCAAGGCCATGGGCTTCATGCAGGTGACGCCCGAGGCCGGCCGGCAGGTCGCCAAGACCACCGGCGTCGCCTATGACGAGCGCCGGCTCATGAGCGACCAGTCCTACAATGTGCAGTTCGGCGCCGCCGAGCTGGGCGAGTTGGTGGCGCAATATGGCGGCAATTACGTGCTGGCCTTCGCAGCCTATAACGCCGGGCGCGGCAGCGTCGCCAAGTGGATCGCCCGCTACGGCGACCCGCGCGACCCCGACGTGGACGTGGTGGACTGGGTGGAGTGCATCCCCTTCTCCGAGACCCGCAATTACGTGCAGCGAGTGATGGAGAACTACCAAGTCTACAAGGTGCGCTTCAACATCCCGAGCAAGCTCCAGATGGAAGCCGATCTGCGCGGCGGGCGCTGAGCCCGGCTCACCGCCGCCGACGCGGCGGCGGTGCTCCACCCTCGATGATGGCTTTCGCCTGCCCCATCCAGTCCTCTCGCTCGATGCGGCCGGGGAAGGCGAGATAGCTGCCGACCCAGGCGGCCTCTTCCGGCGTCCACGCGGCGATCTGCCGAAGATGGAAGATGCCGATCTCGTTGAGCCGCAGCTCGTTATGCGGGCCGATGCCCTTCAATTGCTTGAGATCATCCGCCCCCTCGCCCTCCGGCGCATCGAGGGCGGTCGGGCGCACCCCCGGCAGGCTCTCCGGCGGGCGCCGCCGGGCGCGCGGAGCGGGGCGGATCGGCGACTGCGTGGCCGGAGGCGGCGGCTCGTCTTCCTCCTCTTCATCCAGAGGCGGCACCGCATTCATGTCGGCGATGCCGAGCCGCGCGAACAGGTCCTGCTGGGGCGAGGGCGCGGGCTCGACCAGGACAGGCGGTTCCGGCTGGGGCTGAGGCGCGGCAGGAACGGACGGACGCTCCACGACGGCGGGAGGTGGCAGGACTTCGGTCTGCACCGGTGGTTCGGCTGGGCGGTGCTTCCGGCCGAGGCGATAGCCGACTGCCAGCGCGGCAGCGAAGACGAGGGTGAGGAGCAGGGCCACCTCGATGGCAAAGGCGGTCATGGCCGGCTCCCCCCATTCCGCCCCAGCGCGTAGCCGGTGGCGAGGCCGATCGCGGCCGCGCCGATCACGTAAGGCCAAAGAGCGATGGCGAGATAGATCATGGCGCGCGCTCCTTCACCTCGATCTCGATGCGCCGGTTGAGCGCCCTGCCCGCCTCGGTGTCGTTGGGCGCCACCGGCTGGCCGGAGCCGAGCCCTGCCGCCGTCAGCCGGTCGGAGGCTATGCCTTCCGCGGCAAGTGCGGCGACCACAGACTTCGCCCGCGCCTCCGACAGGCGCAGATTGGCCGCTCCATCGCCGACGCCGTCCGTATGGCCGGACACGCGCACCAGACTGTCCGGGCATCGCTTCAGAACGGCGGCAATACGATCCACGAGGCCGCGGCTCAGGGCATCGATGTCCGCAGTGGCGCCGACGAAACGGACCGTTCCCCGCGACAGCAGCTCGCCGACCAGCCGGCCGCATTCCGCGACGCTCACCGGCGGGGCGGGCGGGGCGAGCTGGAGCGCCGTCTCGATCACGAACGGCGGCCGCGCCGCGCGCTTGAGCGCGGCCTCCACCTCCCCGCCCACGGTCGCGTCGAGCACCGTTCCGCTCAGGCGCATCTGTGCATCGGCGACGCTCAGTTCGCCGGAGGAAAGACGGGACAGCTGAGCGAGCCCGGCGAGCACCGCATCGCGGAAGCCGGACGGCGCTCCGCCGCCGACCGCCGAGACGTCATTGACCTTTTCGCGCAGGAAATCGCGCTCCAGCGCGGTCTTGATGGCGACGTGCGCCGCCTCGTCCGGATAGAAGCCGGAGACGGTCAGCTCGCCTGCCTCCCGCCGCACCGAGAAGACGTAAGGCGAGATGGACGGCGGCCGCACGCCCCTGGCATCGACCGTGACGCCGGCCGGCGGCGTGCGTACCGCTTGCACCACGGCGAGATAGCCCGCGGAATCGGCCGCCTCGCCCGACAGCACCATCCGCGTGCCCGTCACCTCGGCCGAGCCGGCATGCATCCGGGCCAGCTGGGCGACGGCAAAGCTGGCGGCGCTCGCCCACACTTCGGGCGCCGGGCCACCGGAAGCGAGCTGCAGATCGTCGGCGACCGGCATGCCCTGAAAGCCCGAACGCGCGGCATCCAGCAGCAGGCGGCGGGCCTCTTCGGACGGCGCGAAGCCGGAAAGCTGCACCTGCTCGGGGTTGCGCTCGATCTGCCAGGTAAACGGGGAGGCGCGCGGCGGCTCGACCGCGAAGCGCACGATCTGGAAGCCCTCGGGCGGCTGCCGGCGCAGCGTGAGGAGGATGTCGAAGGAGGTGAAACTGGGCGCGACGCCCTCGATCGAAAGGGTCGAATCGGAGAGCGTCACCCGGCCCTCCGGAAGCTGGGCCAGGGCCGAGCCGGCAAAGCGCACCGCCCGCATCCAGAGCTCCGCGCTCGGCGCGCCGTCGGCGAGCAAAGTGTCGTCCTTGATGCCGATGCCCGGCACGGTCGAGGACAAGGCCTTTGCCACTTCGGCCCGCACCTCGGCCGAGGGAACGTAGCCGCTGAGCCGCAGCACCGTGCCATCGCGCACCGCCGACCACAGGAACGGGGCGGCGACCGGCGGGCGCACCTCGAAGCGCGCGAGCACCATGCCGCCGGGCAATGGGCCGTGCAGGGTCTGGGCCAGTTCATCATAGCTCGCGAGGTCGCGCGCCCGCCCCTCCAGCGCAATCGCGCCATCCGACAGGGTGAGCCGACCGGACGGCAGGCGCTTCAGCTGGCCGAGACCGAAGATGACCAGCGCGGCGAAATCACCGGGCGGTGCACCGCGGGCCCGCACCAGCCGGTTCTGCCCTGTCACCTGGTCCCCGCCGCTGCGGGCGGCCGCGACGATCCGCACCAGGCCATCGGCGGAGGGAACGTAGCCATCAACGGCGATCGTGCGTCCGTCCTTCACCGCGCTGAAGGTGAACGGGTGCCGCTCCGGCAACAGGGTGGTTGCGTCACGCACCACGCGAACGCCGAACAGGCCTTCCAGCGAGGCGCGCACCTTGGTCCGCGCCTCCTCGGCAAGGGCCTCGCCCTCCATGGTGGCATCGCGGCCCTGGAAGCGGGCGGAGGCCCAGGATTCCCCCGTGCGCGCGAGAACATCCCGCGCCGCCGAATCGAGATCGGCCTCGATGGGGCCGCGGGCGAATAGGATGGTGAAGACCGTAAGCGCGACGAGCGCTGCGAGGCCAGCCACCAGCGGCCACAGTCGCTGCCAGCCCTTGCCCCGGCGCGGCTGGACCTGCCGGAGCCCGTCCTCGCCCGCTCTTTTCACCTCGCCTTGCCGCACCACGCACACCCCGCTGTCCGCCCCGCTCTCGGGAGCCGGAAGGGGACTTCAGCATAATTCGCCGTCGCACCGGAAGCCTCGCGGGCGAAGACGGCATTAGAGGGGCGAGGCGGTGCGCCGGACGCCCTCAGAAATCGCGGGAGATGAACAGCAGCACCTGTTGCGCCCCCACCGAAGATTGCGCCGGCGAGAAGGGCGTTAGCCTGTAGTTCGTCGCGGCATTGGAATTGTAATCGTATTGTAGGGCAATTGTGAATTGCTTCACCGGCGTGAAGGCTAGGTAGCCGCCGACATTGAGGTTCGTGCCACCGGATGCGCCGTATGAGGCCTGCACGCCAGTATTGTTGAAGTCGTAGGCTGCATAGCCGCCGAAAAGGGCCGAACTCCAACGCTCGTTCCAATTGTGCAGGAACGAGGCCGTGGCGCTCCAGCCGGACACCTTGTGCACCTCGCCGAAGGCACCGAGGAAGGCGTCCGGCGGGTCGTAGGCCCCGGAGGGGTCCTGCAACCCCAGATAAGAGGTGGCGCCCTTCGCGTACGCCGCCTGGAGATAGAGCGTGTCGCCCTCGCCGAACGCGGGCAGGTTGAACATGGCGCCCGCCTGAAGCGCATAGCCCCAGCCGCCATTCACCGTGGCGAGGGGTGTGTCCAGCGTAGTCGCGCTGACCTGATGCAAGGCGCCGGACAGCTGGAGGGTCCCCCAGGACGCCTGAGATTTCAGGTTGGCCACCACGTCCGGAGCCCCCTCCCCGGCCTGGTAGTCAGCCGGGCCGAAGAGGCTGGGGCCGCGGGCAAGAATGCCGCTCTGGCGGTCCGCCGCGTCTTCCAGGGCGAGCGTCGTGCTGAGGCTCCGCGAGAACTCGTAGGTGTAGGCGATCAGGTTCAGGCGCGTATCGTCGCCAATGGTGGCGGCGTCGGTGCCGAACACGTTGGCGTTGCCGTAGAAATCGAAGAACGACTGGGTGTGGCCGACGGTGAAGCCGGCGAACTGCACGTAGATGTCGCGCAGGTCGAGCTGGGCGGATTTGTTCCCGGTCGGTGTGTTCGGGCCATCGGACCAAGGGTCGGACGTGCGCCACTGGTAGCGGGTTTCGAAATAGCTTCGAACGACACCATATTCCGTGTCGGTACGGGTATCGATGATGAGGGCGCCCGTGGCGATCGAATATGTCTTGTCGTAATTCGGCGGGTAGGCGGAATAGGTGTTGTAATAACCCTCGACCCAAAGGTATCCGCCGATACGCAGGCAGGTGTCTGTGCCCGGGATGAAGAAAAACCCCGGCCCTTGTGCCGTGCAGGCCCTCACGCGACCGTCGGTTGCAGGGGGCGAGAGCAAGTCCGCGGCCGCCGCCTGCCCCTGCGCCCAACCGTCCGCGATCCCGCCGACCGCTCCGAGAAGGATCAGGCAGGGGAGACAGCGCATTCGGATGGCGCGGGCGACCGGCATCGACCCCTCTCGCGGTACTCACAAGCGGCCAGCAGCGGGCTCAGCGTGTGCAGACGCGCAAATCCGTCGTTGCCAGCTCTAGATGCAATCACAGAACAACCCGCGCGGTCCGCGCTGGAAGCAGCAAAATGAAAACGCCGCGCCGCGATCCGCTCATCGCGGAAACGCAGCATAACGTGAAGTAGATTCGAGCGATGCCGAAATCATGCGGGCGCCAGAACTTGGTGGCGCGACCGGCAAATCAACGCGCACTGTAGGGCGCGACCTAGTCTCGCATGAAAGTCGTACTGGCTCACGAAGACGAAAAACTCCTGCAGGGTGCAGGAGTGCAGACAAAGAAGAACCCCGGTGGTTGCCCACCGGGGTTCTTCGTCCGATCGCGAAGGATCAGAAGTTGCGCTGCACCCGGATGCCGCCCGACCAGATGTCGGTGGAGCCGCCGCTGAGCGAACCGATGGTCTTGGACTTGCCGAGGCCATTGTTGTCGATCGCAGCGTACTGAGCGAGCGGGTTGGAGCCGTCAATGCTGGAGTACAGAACTTCGGCGCCGATATCGAGGTTCTTAACCGGCGACCAGATGGTGTTGAAACCAACCTGCCACATGTTGAAGTTCTGAGCGGCGACGATGTTGGTGGGAACCTCGTAGCCGAGGTAGCCAGCGTAGATCGCCGAACGCAGGCCGGGGGTCCAGTAGTGACGGAACTGACCCTGGACGGCCCAGCCGGTGGTGAGCGAGGGCTGACCGGTCAGGTCGGCCACGGCGTCAGCCACGGTGTAGAAGGCGCCCGTGGCGAACAGCGAACCACCGATCTGGGTCAGGCTGACGGAGCCGACCGAGGTGGAGCGCCCCTGGGCAGTGCCAGAGAGGCCAATGTAGGAGACCGCGCCCTGCTCATAGTTGGCCTGCAGGTAGAGGCTGTCGCCAGCGGCGAGCATCGGGAGCTTGAACTCCGCGTACGCGCCGAGAGCCCAGCCCCACTGGCTGGTGGTGCCCATGCCCGGGTAGAAGCCGGCATAGAGCGGAAGCTCGGCCACGACTTGGTGCAGGGCGCCAGAGAGCTGGACGCTACCCCAGGCACCATCATAGCGCAGGTTGGCGACGATGTCGGGAGCCTGCTGACCGCCCTGGTAGTTGGTGTAGGTCAGGCCGGTGGCGCTGGTGGAGACGTTGAAAACGGGCTGCGCGGTGGAGCCGGTCATCTGCACGCCGGTCGTGCGGTTGGCCGCGTCCTCAACCGACAGGGTCGCCGAGAAGCCGTTGCCGAACTGCGCGGTGTAAGCCAGCGTGGTGGTCCACATGTTCGAACCCGCATACGGGGTGGTCAGCATATAGCTGGTCCCGGTGTCGAAGAACGACTGCGTGTAACCGAACGTGAAGCCCGAGAACTGGATGAACGCGCGCTCGAAGTACGGGTTGTTCGCCGGACCGACGCCAGCGCCCGAAGACGAGTTCCACTCGATGCCGAAGCGCACGTAGGAGCGCAGCGTGCCGTAATCGGTCTGGGTGCGGGCATCGATATCCATGACGCCGCGGACGCGGGTCAGATAATCCGGATCATCACCGTCCTTGAAGGGATAGGCGAAAGTGCCAGCGCCGGGACCGTTGAAGTAGGTGCCGGTGTTGGAGGAGATGGCCGGGTTGAAGGTGCCGACGGAGTTCACATAAGTATCGAAGCGGGCGTAGCCGCCGATCTTGATGCAGGTGTCGGTGCCGGGGATGTAGAAGTAGCCCGCGCCGTAAGCAGAGCAGACCTTCACGTATTCAACCGGCTTTGCCTTGACAGGCAAGTCGGCGGCCTGGGCTCCAGCGACCGCGACGAGACCCGCCGCGCTGCCGAGGAGAAGGCTCTTCACCATCTTCATCGTGACCTCCAAGTTTGGTTCCGAGGGAGCGAGTTCCGCTTCGCCGGTGCGGCTGCACCCCGAGAGGGTTCTTGCCCCGATTCCCATTCCGCGTTCAGACCCCCCGAACGCGGACCGGTCGACCGGGGACTGCCCCCCTTCGTCGCAAAGCCAACATACAAAAGGCCAACCTGTGATCAATCCAAACCACGCCGTTCACGGCCTCGCGAGGGTGCTTTTCCAGCGGGTGTTGCAGGAATAGCACGCTGGGTCATGGCCTACCTCGATACCAAACCCCGGACCAGGAGCTGCGGGGGATGATTAGGGTTAAGCTATTGATCAAAATTGTGTATTTTTGCAACACTGGGCTCTGCGACGTGCTTGAACTGAACCATTGAGGCTGCCCGTTCTCTCCGGCCGGGGCACCCACCATGGTGCCGCCGTCTTGGACCGCTGAGCCGGCTCCGGACCCTCGCGCGGCCCCGGTCGGGGCGACGGCATAACGGCCTGGTGACCTGCGATTGCGGCAATCGTTTTCGCCGCCGAACCATACCGTGCAACGGTTTCCCTTATGGCAGCCCGGCTCGAATCGCGACGCCCAGTTCGCCCAGCCCTTCAGCGGTGGGCGAAGTGCCGGGCACCGGCCACGCACAGCACCACCACACCGGTGGCGGCGAGCATGGGCCACGCGATGCTCTCCCCCAGTACCGCAGCCGCCAGCATCAGCCCGAGGAAGGGCTGCAGCAGCTGCAACTGCCCGACCCCGGCGATTCCGCCCAGTGCGAGGCCGCGATACCAGAAGACGAATCCCACCAGCATGCTGAACACCGAGACGTAGGCGAGGCCCGCCCAGGCCGGCAGCCCGATTCCCGCCCAGCTGTCGGGGCGTACCGTCAGGGCGATCACCGCCATGAACGGCAACGCCAGCAGCAGCGCCCATGAGATGACCTGCCAGCCGCCCAGACGCCGCGAGAGGGTCGCGCCCTCGGCATAGCCGAGCCCGCAGAGCACGACGGCGCCGATCATCAGCAGGTTTCCGGACAGGGAGCCGTCCGCACTGCGTGACAGGGCGAATCCCGCCACGGTCGCCGCTCCGACGCAGGAGAACAGCCAGAACGCTGGCTTCGGCCGCTCACCGCCGCGGACCACGCCGAAGATGGCGGTCGCGAGCGGCAACAGGCCGATGAAGACGATGGAGTGCGCCGCCGTGATGTGCTGCAGCGCCAGTCCGGTAAGCAGCGGAAAGCCGACCACCACGCCGATGGCGACGATGGCGAGAGAGAGAAGGTCACCCGCGGCCGGCCGCACCTGGCGATGTGCCGCCAGAAATACCCCGGCGATGAGCGCGGCGATGACGGCCCGTGCGGAGGTGAGGAAGAGCGGCGAGAAGTCGGCGACGGCGAGCCGCGTCGCCGGCAACGAGCCGCTAAAGATGACGACGCCGAGAAATCCACTGCCCCAGCCGGCTACATTGCGTTCCATTGTGCCTCGCTTTCGCGGCCCGCGATACGCCCGCACCGGTAGCGGAGACAGCCACACTCACATACAATTCCGCTAAACTGTATTAGTTCACGGAGCCAAACAGTGGCCTTGCCAAAGCTCGCTACGACGCGCACCGAGGCCCTGATGGCGGAGATTTGGGGCCGCATCGCGGGCGGCGCCCTTACGCCCGGCGACCGGCTGCCGTCGGTCCGCCGCTTCGCCACGGCGATGGGCGTCTCTCCTTCCACGGTGGTGGAGGCCTATGACCGGCTGGAAGCGGAAGGTGTCATCCGCGCGCGCCGAGGCTCGGGCTTCTACGTGACGGGCGCGGGCCTGCCACGGCGCGATCCGCCGCTGATGGCGCTGGGCCAGACGGATGCGCCGCGCGCGCCCGATATCGACCCCTTCTGGGTGTCGAAGCAGTCGCTCGATGCCGGGCCGTCCGTGCTCAAGCCCGGCTGCGGCTGGCTGCCGGACGACTGGATGCCCGTCGCCGCCCTGCGGAAGGGTCTGCGAACGCTCGCCCGCACAGACGGCGCGCTGCTTACGGAATATGGCAGCACGCGCGGCCCGCTGGCGCTGCGCCGGCTGCTGCTGGGGCGGTTCGCGGAGGAGGGCATCGGTGCAACGCTCGACCAGGTAATGCTCACCGGTTCGGGCACGCAGGCCATCGATCTCGTCTGCCGGCTGCTGCTGCGGCCGGGCGATGCCGTGCTGGTGGATGACCCCTGCTATTTCAATTTCCATGCGCTGCTGCGCGCCCACTCCGTCCGTATCATCGGCGTGCCCATGACGCCCGCGGGGCCGGATCTTATCGCCTTCGAACAGGTCCTCGCGGAAGAATCGCCCCGCCTCTACATCACCAACTCCGCGCTCCAGAATCCGACCGGCGCCACCCTCTCCCCCCAGACGGCCCATCGTGTCCTGACGCTCGCGCAGGCGCGCGGGCTCACCATCGTAGAAGACGACATCTTCGCTGATTTCGAGCCGGCCTCCTCCCCCCGTCTCGCCATCCTCGACGGGCTGAGCCGGGTGATCCGCATCGGCAGCTTCTCCAAGACCCTCTCCTCGGCCATCCGCTGCGGCTACATCGCGGCACGGCCGGAGTGGATCGAGGCGTTGAGCGACCTGCAGATCGCCACCAGCTTCGGCGCCGTCAGTCCCGTGGCGGGCGAGCTGGTGGCTGGCATCCTGACCGGCGGCGGCTATCGCAAGCACATGGAGGAGGTGCGTCACCGCCTGACGCGCGCCCGGCTGGCGGCGGCCGAACAACTCGGCCGGCTCGGCATTGTCCCGTGGCTGATGCCGCGGGGCGGCTTCTATCTGTGGTGCCGCCTGCCGGAGGGGCTTGAGTCCGCGACGATCGCGGCACGTTGCCGGGGAGAAGGGGTGATCCTCGCCCCCGGCAACGTCTTCAGCGTGGCCCAGTCCGCCGGCGCGTTCCTGCGCTTCAACGTGGCGCAGATGAGCGATCCCAGGGTTCACGCGTCCCTGGCCCGGGCCATGGGGTGAGCCGGGCGCCTACATCTCCTCGTTCAGGGCATAGACGCGCAGACGGTGCCCGTCCGGATCGAGCGCGACGAAGCTTCGGCCGAATTCGAGGTCGATGGGCGGCAGGGCGATCGCAGCGCCCCTGGCCAGCCATTCGGCGTGCCTCGCATCGACCGCTTCGGGGGCATCCACCTTGAAGCCGATTTCACAGCCTCCGCCGGCGGCGACCGGCACAGGCTTCACGCCGCTGCGTCCCCACAGGCCGAGGCCCAGGCCCGACGGAAGGATGAACATGGCGAAGGTCGGGCTCGCCTCGACAGGCGGCGTTCCAAGGAGCGTCGCGTAGAAGGCGGCGCTCGCCGACGCATCGGCGACGTAGAGGAGAATGTTGTTCTTGCTGGCCATTTGCGGGTTCCTGTCGTGATGGACAGGCGAGACCCTAGTGTTCACCACTGCCAGATTCCGGCAGTATCACGCGTCCGGGCGGCCCTTTTTCTGCGCGATCCGCCATTGCTTCAACAGCGCCTGACGACGCGCGGGATAGCGCTCCTCCAGCAGGTCCGCGACGGCGATGCGGTCGGTGCGGAAGGAGCGGAAGTCCTGGCGCAGCTCGCACCACCCCAGCAGCACGCGCACATGGTCAAAGAAGGCCAGCGCGAATGGCCAGACGACACGCTGCGACGGCGCACCGGAACCGTCGCGATAGGACATCGACAGCTTGCGTTCCGTCCTGATCGCCTTTCTCAGAACCGCAGGATCGATTGCATCGGCCGGAATATCCGCACGCGGGGCGATCAGCAGGGAAGATGCGTCCAGTTCGTCCCGCAGGTCAGGCGGCAGCACGGCGGCGATGCGCGCCAGCGCGCTCAGGGCCGCATCGCGCAGGTGGCCGTCCGCCCGCTCCGCCACCCAGCGGGAGCCGAGGACGAGCGCCTCGATCTCCTCTGTAGAAAACATCAGCGGCGGCAGGAAGAAGCCGGGCTTCAGGACATAGCCGACGCCGGGCTCGCCCTCGATGGTCGCGCCCTGCGCCTGGAGGCTGGCGATGTCGCGGTAGAGGGTGCGGATGCTGACGCCGACCTCATCCGCCAGAACCTTGCCGCTCACCGGGCGACGATGGCGCCGCAAAGCGTGGAGGAGGTCGAGGAGGCGTTCCGAACGGGACATGCCCGCAAGTCTACACCGCCGCCTGCTGCCAGAAAGTGGCAGGTTGGCCATGCCGGCCCCAACGCGCAAAGGGTTGTGGATCCGCCATCAAATTTCACCATGCCCGAGGCTATTTTAGTGCCGAGGGTCCATCGCTGGCTCACGGCATCGGCCAATCTGGCACATTCTTTTGAGCCAATTCTGGACCTATCGATTAGCCGTAGAGCTGTCATGGTCTGAGCCAGAAAAAGATCCGAACGTCGAATGACGTCGAACCTTCCTTCCGACCAGAGGGGTCTGGACCATGAGTTTCGATCGCTTCGCCTTCACCAGAAGGCAGGGCCTGAAAGCCGTACTCGCGTCCGCAGCCGGAGGAGCCCTGGGTGCATTCGGGCGTCTTGATGCCGCGCAGGCACAGACCCGCGCCGAGACCCTGCGCCATGTGCTCGCCGGCACGGTGAACACCCTGGACCCGACCACGCCGGGCGCCACGCGCGAATCCTTTGGCCTCTCCACCGCCGTGTATGATCGCCTGGCCTCCTATGGCCGCAAGCAGGTCAACGGCTCCTGGGTCTTCGACTTCGACAACATCCGCGGCGAGCTGGCGGAGAAGATCGACCGCTCGGCCGACGGGCGCACCTTCACCTTCCACCTGCGCAAGGGTGCCACCTGGCACGATGGCGCCCCGGTCACGGCCGAGGACGTGAAATGGTCGCTTGATCGGGCCGTTTCGGCCAAGTCCCTCGCGGCAGGGCAGATCGCCACCGGCTCGCTGACGAAGCCGGAGCAGTTCAAGGTGGTCGGCGAGGGTGTGGTCGAGGTCTCCCTCGACCGGCCCGACCGGCTCGCGCTGGCCAATCTCGCGGTGCCGCTCTCGCCCATGTTCAACAGCACGCTGGCGCGTCGCAACGCCACTGCGGATGATCCGTGGGCGCAGAACTGGCTCAAGGAAAACACCGCCGGCGGCGGCGCCTATATGGTGGAGCAGTACAAGTCTGGCCAGCAGACCATCCTGAAGCGCAACGAGGCGTGGAAGAACGGTGCCGGCGGCGCCCTGCCCTACTTCAAGCGGGTGATCGCCCAGACCGTCCCGGAAGCCGCCACCCGCGCGAACCTTCTTGAGCGCGGCGACGCGGACATCGCCATCGATCTCCAGTCCAGCGACATCAGCGCGCTGGAGGCCCGCGGCAAGATCAAGCTGGTGGCGACGCCGCAGATCAACGGCTTCACCGCCATCGTGTTCAACACGCGCATGGCGCCGTTCGACAATCCCAAGGTGCGGGCCGCGGTCGCGGCGGCGCTGCCCTACGAGGCCATGTTCGAGGCCGCCCTGTTCCGCCGGGGCCGCCCCCTGTTCGGCGCCACGTGGACCGACGCGCCGAACGGCGCCTTCCCCCAGCCCCTGCCCTTCAGGACCGATGCCGCCAAGGCCAAGGCAATGCTGGCGGAAGCCGGCTTCCCTGACGGGTTCAAGACCACCTTCTCGTTCTCGGCGGGCGTCGCCGCCGTCGCCGAGCCCATGGCGACGCTGATCCGCGAAGCCCTCGGCGCAATCGGCGTGGATGTCTCCATCCAGAAGCTGCCCCCGGCCCAGATGGCCAGCATGGAAGTGGAGCGGCGGGTGCCGTTCTTCATTTCGGCCGGGACGGCCTGGCTGCCGGCGCCGGACTATTTCCTGCGCAACTATTTCACCGGCGACCACCGCTGGAACTTCAGCGGCTTCTCCAACCCGAAGCTGGACGCGCTGGCCCAGGCCGCGCGCTTCGAGGCCGACGCGGCCGCCTATGAGGCGACTTGTCGCCAGATGGTCGACATCGTGGCCCGCGACGTGCCCATGATCATGGTCTGGCAGCCCAACCAGGACGCGGTGATGGCGCCTGTCATCGACGGCTACACCTACTGGTTCCATGGGCAGGTGGATTACCGAGACCTGCGCAGGGCCTGAGGGCATGTCCACGCTGCTCAACATCGGTCGCAGGGTGGGGAGGCATCTTCTCGCCTCCCTGCCGGCGCTCTTCGGGGTGGTCCTGTTCACCTTCCTGCTGATGCGCGTGCTGCCGGGCGACCCGGCGGCGTTCTTCGCCTCCGGGCCGAATGCCGGACAGGCCGAGATGGCCCAGATCCGCGAGACGATGGGCCTCGACCGGCCCATTCCCGAGCAGTTCCTGCGCTATGTGGGCGATCTGGCCCGCGGCAATCTCGGGCAGTCCATGACCACCGGCCAGCCGGTGATCGCCGATCTCGCCGAGCGCATGCCCGCCTCGCTGGAACTGACGCTCTTTGCGCTGGTGCTGGCTTTGGCGCTGGCGCTGCCGCTCGGCATCGTCGCGGCGCTGCGGCCGAACTCGCTCATCGATCACGGGGTGCGCTTCCTCTGCACCCTCGGCGTGTGCGTGCCGACCTTCGTCACCGGCCTGCTGCTGATCTACGTCTTCTACTATCTGCTCGGCCTCGCGCCGGACCCGACGGGGCGCATCGATATCTTCGCGGCCCCGCCGCCGGGGATCACCGGCTTTCTGCTGGTCGACTTCCTCCTGGTGGGGGATCTGGCGGGCTGGAAGGCGGCCTTCGGGCAGTTGATCCTGCCGGCCTGCACCATGGCTCTTTTCGTGCTCGCGCCGCTGGCGCGCATGACACGGGCCTCGCTGCTGGCGGTGCTCGGCTCGGACTTCATCCGCACCGCGCGCTCGGTGGGCATGTCGGACTGGCGGGTTGTCGTGGTCTATGCGCTCAGGAACGCCCTGCTGCCGGTGCTGACCATCATCGGCATCGTCTTTTCCACCATGCTCGGCGCCAACGTGCTGGTCGAAAAAGTGTTTTCCTGGCCGGGCATCGGCTCCTACGCGCTCGACGCGCTGCTGGCCTCGGACTATGCGCCGGTGCAGGGCTTCGTGCTGCTCATCGCGGTCATCTTCGTGATGGTCAATCTCACCATCGATGTCCTCTACGGCATCGTCGATCCGCGGATCTCCCTGAAATGAGCGCCACGCTTCGCCATGCCGGATGGGTGCTGCGCGGCAACCCGGTGACGGCCGGCGCGGCGGCGGGCGCCCTGGTGCTCGTCACCATCGCCATCCTCGCGCCGTGGATCACCCCTTATGATCCCATCGCCTCCAACGTCCCCGTCGCGCTCCAGCCGCCCTCCGCGGCCCATTGGGCGGGCACCGACCAATTGGGCCGTGACATCTTCAGCCGCCTGATCGCCGCGACGCGGCTCGATCTCGGCATCGCCGTCTCCGCGGTGCTCCTGTCGTTCGTGGCAGGTGCCACCATCGGCGCCCTTTGCGGCTATGCCGGCGGCCGCATCGACCGGTATGTCGGGCGTCTGGTGGACGTGCTGATGGCCTTTCCCCTGTTCGTCCTGGCCATGGCGCTGGTGGCCGCGCTCGGCAACCGGGTGGAGAACATCGTCATCGCCACGGCCCTCATCAACCTGCCCTTTTACATCCGCTTCGCCCGCGCCGAGGTGAACGTGCGCCGCCATGCCGGCTGGGTGGAGGCCGCCCGTGCCGGCGGAGAAAGCCACGTCACCATCGTGCTCGCCTATCTGCTGCCCAACATCCTGCCGGCCATGGCGGTGCAGATCTCGCTCAATCTCGGCTGGGCCATCCTGAACGCGGCGGGCCTGTCCTTCCTCGGCCTCGGGGTGCAGGCCCCGACCCCGGAATGGGGGATCATGGTGGCCGAAGGCGCCCGCTTCATCGGCAACGGCCAATGGTGGCTGGTGGCCTTTCCCGGTCTAGCGCTGATGCTGGCCGTGCTGTGCTTCAACCTGCTCGGTGACGGCCTGCGCGACATCCTCGATCCGAGGATGCGCACATGAGCGGCCCCCTCCTCGACATCCAGAACCTGCACGTCGCCTTCAGCACCCGCGAGGGACTGGTGGAAGCGGTGCGCGGCATCGACCTCAAGCTCGCGCCGGGCGGCACGCTCGCGGTGGTGGGCGAGAGCGGCTCTGGCAAATCGGTCACCGCCTATGCGGTGACGCAGCTCCTGGATCGGGCCGCGCGCATCCCCAAGGGGCGCATCCTGTTCCGGGGCGAGGACATCACCCGCGCCGATCCGGCGCGGATGAAGGCCCTGCGCGGGGCCGCCATCTCCATGGTGTTCCAGAGCCCGCGCACCGCCCTCAACCCCATCCGCTCCATCGGCCTGCAGGTCATGGACGCGATTGCCGCCCATGAAAACCTGCCCAGGGCGGTGCTACGGGCCCGCGCGCTGGAGTTGCTGGAGGCGGTGCGGATCCGCGATGCGGACAAGAGGTTCGACGCCTATCCGGCGGAGCTATCGGGGGGCATGTGCCAGCGGGTGATGATCGCCATGGCCATCGCCTGCAACCCCTCCCTGCTCATCGCCGACGAGCCGACCACGGGCCTCGATGTCACCACCCAGAAGACGGTGATGGATCTCATCGCCGGGCTCACCGCCGAGCGCGGCATGGCGCTCATCCTCATCACCCACGATCTGGGGCTGGCCGCCAGCTATTGTCGGGATGTGATGGTGATGCAGCAGGGCCGCGTGGTCGAAGCCGCCCCCGCCGTCGACATCTTCCGACATCCCTCCCATCCCTATACCCGCAGGCTGGTGGCCGCCTCCCCCACGCCGACCTCCACCGTCGAAGAACTGGTGGGCGAAGCATCACGCGCCCCGCGCGCGATCCCGAGGGGCCCCCGCGAGGCGCGGGTGCTGCTCGATGTCTCGAACATCGTGAAGCGCTTCGACAGCACGCTGGCGGTGGAGGATGTCTCCCTCACCCTGAAAGCCGGCGAGAGCCTTGGCCTGGTGGGCGAATCCGGCTCGGGCAAGAGCACCCTGTCGCGCATCGTCTGCCGCCTCGCCGATGCGGACGGTGGACGGATCATGTTCGATGGGGTGGACATCGGCGCCATCCCTCTGCGGACGTTCCACGACTCCCCCTGGCGGCGCGAGATCCAGATCGTGTTCCAGGACCCGCACGAGAGCCTCAATCCCCGCTTCACCGCCTTCGAATGCATCGCCCGGCCAGTGCGGCGCCTCGCCAAGCTCACCGACGCCGCGCAGGTGAAGCGGCGAGTGGAGGAGGTGGCCGAACGCTGCGGCCTGTCGCGCGACCTGCTGACGCGCTTTCCCCATCAGCTATCCGGCGGCCAGAAGGCCCGCATCGGCATCGCCCGCGCCATTGCGGTTGAGCCGCGCCTCTTGGTGCTGGACGAGCCCACGGCGGCCCTCGACGTTTCCGTTCAGGCGGTGGTGCTGAAACTGCTCGACGATCTGCGGCATGACGAAGGGCTCTCGTTCCTCTTCGTCAGCCACGACCTCAACGTGGTGCGGATGATGTGCGAGCGCACCATCGTCATGCGTCACGGGCGCATCGTTGAAGAGGGGGAAAGCCACGCCCTCTTCCGCAATCCGCAGGCCGCCTACACCCGCGACCTGCTCGGCGCCATCCCCCATTTCGAACCCGTGCAGACCGCCACCGCCTGAGGCCGTGGCGAGGCAGGAGAGAACCGACGTGACGACGAGGCTATGGGACATCGGCACAGACATCGGCGGCACCTTCACCGATATCATCGCCGTCAGGCCCGACACCAATGAGACGCGGATCGCCAAGGTTCCTTCCCGACCCGACGCGCCCGTCACCGCCATGCTGGAAGCCCTGGCGGCGGTAGGCGTCGCGCCGGAAGCAGTGCGCCGCTTCGTCCATGGCACCACCCGCGTCACCAACGCGCTGGTGGAGGAGCGGCTGCCGCGGGTGGCGCTGGTGGCGACGGCCGGCTTCGAGGACGTGCTGGAAATCGCCCGCTACCGTCGCGAGGAACTCTACCGCCTCGACATCCGGCCCAAGGCGCTGCCGCTGGTGCCGGCGAGCCTGTGCTTCGGCATCTGCGAGCGCCTCGACCCCACCGGCAAGGTGATCGAGGCCCTGGACGCGGCCGAGATCGAGCGCCTCAAGGCGTGGCTCGTGGAGAACAAGGTCGAGAGCGTCGCGATCTGCCTGCTGCATTCCTATGCCAACCCGGAGCATGAAAAGCAGATCGCGGCGGCCATCGAAGGCGTGGTTCCGCACGTCTGCGTGTCGCACGAGATCAATCCCGAGGCGCGCGAGTACGAGCGCGCCTCCTCCACGGCCTTCAACGCGGCGGCCATGCCCATCGCCGTGGAATATCTCACCGAGCTGGAGCGCCGCCTGCCCATCGGCGCGGGCCTGCAGGTGTTCCATTCGGCCGGCGCCATGGTTCCCGTACCGGCGGTCAAGCGCCGACCGCTGGTGATGGCCATGTCCGGCCCCGCCGCCGGCGTGTCCGCCTCCGCCCGCATCGCCCGCACCCTCGACCGGCCGCGCGTGCTCACCTTCGACATGGGCGGCACCACCACCGACGTCTGCCTGATCGTCGATGGCGTCGCCGAGATGACCGACACCCGCATGATGGGCGGGCGCCCCCTGCGCCAGCCCATGCTCGCGGTGCATTCCATCGGCGCCGGTGGCGGCTCCATCGTCACGCTCGGACCGGGCGGCCTCGCGGTCGGGCCAAAGAGCGCGGGCTCCATGCCCGGGCCGGCCTGCTACGGGCGCGGCGGCGACCGGCCCACCATCACCGACGCCAATGCGGTGCTGGGCTATCTCGATCCCGAGGCGCGGCTCGGCGACACCATCCAGATCGACGTGGAGGCGGCGCGGCAAGTCATCGTGCCCATCGCCGCCGAACTGGGCTTGGGCATCACCGAGACCGCGCTGGGCATCGTCAAGGTGGCGGGTGCCGCCATGGCCCGGGCCCTGCGGCGCGTGACGGTCGAGCGGGGCGTGGACGGGCGCGACTGCACCCTGCTTGCGTTCGGCGGCGGCGGCCCCATGCATGCGGCGGGGCTCGCCGACATGTACGGCCTCTCGGAAATCATCGTGCCGGCCGCCTCCAGCGCGTTCTCGGCGCTCGGCTGCCTGACCGCCGACTTCTCCTTCCTCCAGCAGGGCACGGTGCGGATGCCGCTCGCCGACTTCCCGCACGCGGCCTTCGCGGCGCGGGTCGCGGAGCTGTCGGGCGAAGCGACCGGGCCGCTGCTGGCCAACGGCATCGCGCGGGAGGAGATCGCCGTGGAGCATGTGGCGCTGATGCGCTACAGCGCCCAGAGCGACAGCATTCCCATCCCCTTCGTAATGCCGCTGGACCTTGCGCGGCTCGAGGCCGACTTCCATCGCCGCCACCGCGACCTGTTCGGCTACGCGACGGACGAGGCGTGCGTCATCGAAGCCCTCCGCATCCAGGCGCTGAAGCCTTCGTCGGTTCCCTTCTCGCGTCCGGACGTGGGCCGCGCGCAGGGGACGGCGCGCACGCGCCTGTGCGTGTTCGACGCCTCCGGCCCCGTTGAGACGTCCATCCTGCCGCGCGAGACCTTGTCCGGCGTGGTCCATGGCCCGGCCATCATCGAGGATGCGTGGTCCACCGTGGTGGTGCCGCCCGGCTGGCAGGTTCGCCCCGACGATCTCGGCAATCTCTTCATGACGCGGAGCGCAGCATGAGCATCCTGGACCCCTTCGTCGTCGAAGTGATCCGCCACGGCCTTTCGGCAGCGGCGGAAGAGATGAGCCTCGTCATGACCCGCTCCGCGCGCTCGCCGCTGCTGCGGGAGGCCGGGGATCTTTCGTCCGCCATCATGGATGCGGCCGGCGGGCTCGTGGGACAGGGCCGGGACATCCCCATCCATCTCGGCGCCATGTGCTACACGGTCCCGGAACTCCTGAAGGTCTATCCCGCCACGACCATGCGGGAGGGCGATGCCATCGTCTACAACGTGGGCGCGCTCGGCGGGAATCACCTCAACGACGTGAAGGTCGCCCGCCCCGTGTTCGTGGACGGCCGGCTGGTGGCGTTCGCCCTCAGCCTTGCCCATTGGCCTGATGTGGGCGGCACCTGGCCGGGCAGCTATCTGGCAAAGGCGGTGGACACCTTCCAGGAGGCCATCCGCATTCCGCCGCTGCTGATCGCCGACACGGACGGCGTCAACCGCCCGGTGCTCGACTTCATCCTCGCCAATGTCCGCGACCCGGTGTCGTGCGAGGGCGACCTGCTGGCGCAGCTCGCGGCCACCAGCGCGGCCGAGCGGCGCATCCACGAAATGTGCGCGCAGCACGGCACCGACACCTTCGTCGCCGCGATGGCGCGCCTCCACGACCTCTCCGAAGCCGAGATGCGGGCGGCCATCGCCGACCTGCCGGACGGCACCTATGAGGGCGAGGATTTCCTCGATGACGGCGGGCCGGACGACGCCCCCTCGCGCATCCATGTGCGCATCGAGATTCGCGGCGACGAGGCCACGTTCGACCTCTCCGGCTCCGCCGACCGCGTCGCCACCTTCTGCAACACCACCCCCTTCATCGCCCGCTCCGCCGTGGTCTACGCGGCGCGCATCCTGAGCGGGCGTGACATGCAGCAGAATGCCGGCGCCCTGCGCCCGCTCACCATTCTCACCCGACCGGGCTCCATCCTGGAGCCGGGCTGGAAGGCGGCGGTGGCGGCCGGCAACCACGAGACCTCCATGCGGGTCGTGGATGCGGTGTTCCGGGCCATGGAGAACGTCATCCCCGAGCGCCTCTCGGCGGGTGGCCCCGCCACCTCCGGCCTCCTCGCCTTCGCCGAGCCCCTGCCGGACGAGAGCTGGCGGATGCTCTACGAGGTCCATGGCGGCGGCGAGGGCGCGCGGCACGACCGCGATGGCGCGCCGGCCACGCGCGTGCACCTCGCCAACACCTCCAACACCCCGGCCGAGGTGATCGAGGCCAACTACGCCATCCGCGTGGAACGCCAGTCCATCCGCCGGGGCGCCGGCGGGAAGGGCCGGCACGTGGGCGGCGACGGCATTGTGCGCAGCTACCGGGTGCTGGCGCCCTCCATGTGGTTGACCACCTGCGTGGAGCGCACGAAGATTCCGCCCTATGGCCTGCAAGGGGGAGAAGCGGGCGCGCCCTATGTCATCACCCTCGAGCGCGGCGGGGTCGTCTCGGCCCTGCCAGGCAAAGCCAACCTTCTGCTTGAGGCGGGCGATCTCGTCACCATAGAGGGATGCGGCGGGGGAGGCTTCGGGGCGCCCCCGCCTTCGAGCTGAGGAGCGCGTAACGGTGCCGAGCCAACCCAGGGAACGCCGCGCCGCCGGGCCTGCTGCCGCCGGGCGTCGCATTTCCATGGCGGGGCTCGGGCTGGACCGGAGTTCCGACCTGCCGCTCTACCAGCAGGTCGCCGCCCATCTGCGCAATCAGGTCCTGGACGGCCGGCTCAAGGCCGGCACGCGGCTGGCGGGGTCGCGCACGCTGGCGGAGGAGCTGGGGTGCTCGCGCGCCATCGTCCTCACCGCATTCGACCTTCTGTATTCGGAAGGCTACCTGCGCTCGGTGCCGCGCGGCGGCGTCGAGGTCGCGGCCGTGGCCAAGTCCTCGGGCGCGGCCGTGCCGGTCGCCGAAGCCGGGGTCGACGAGGACTGGCTGTCCGACGCCTGGCTGGCAGTACTGGAGACCGGCTACGAGTTCGACCTCGGTTCGCCCTTCAGCCCCGGCGCCCCGGACCTCTCCACCTTCCCGTTCGAAGTCTGGTCGCGCATGCTGCGCCAGAGCTGGGCGAACCCGCCCGCCTCGGCCTGCATCGACATGTCGCCGCTCGGCTGGGGACCGCTGCGCGAGGCGACGGCGGAATATCTCGGCGCGGTGCGCGGCCTGCTGTGCCAGCCGGATGAGGTGGTCATCACCTCCGCCAGCTCCGGCGCGCTCAACCTGTGCAGCCGGATGCTGCTCAATCCCGGCGACGAGGTGTGGGTGGAGGAGCCCGGCTTCATCGAGGCCCGCTGGAGCCTGAAGGCCGCCGGCGCGAAGCTGGTGCCCGTACCCGTGGACGACAAGGGGCTGGTGGTGGAGGAAGGCATCCGCCGCGCGCCCAACGCCAAGGTGGCCGTGGTGACGCCCTCGCACCAGTTTCCCCTCGGCGTGCCCATGGCGCTGGAGCGGCGGCAGGCGCTGCTGGAGTGGGCCAACCGGCACGGCAGCTGGATCATCGAGGACGACTACAATTCGGAATTCCGCCACCGCGGCAGCATGACGGCCTCCCTCAAGTCGCTCGATCGCTCGGGGCGGGTGGTCTATCTCGGGACGTTTTCCAAGGTCATGCTGCCGAGCCTGCGCATGGGCTATCTGGTGGCGAGCCCGCGCTTCGTCGACGCTTTCGGCCGGGGGCGCGCGCGGGTGGACGTGCATCCCGCAGGTACGGCCCAGCTCGCCCTCGTGCGGTTCCTGCGCGAAGGCCACCTGCTGCGCTACCTCAGACGCATGCGTAAGGTCTACGGGGAACGGCAGAAGGCGGTGATCGACGCTGTCGATGCGCTGCTGGGCGACAAGGTGGAAATCGCCTCGCTCCCCGCCGGCCTGCACCTGACGGCACAGTTCCGTCCGGGCCTTGCGGACCGCATCAGCGACACGGACATTTCGCGCCGCAGCCTGGGGACCGGTCATTTCGTACAGCCCCTCTCCCAATGCTACGTGGGGCCGGCGGACCGTCAGGGCCTCATCATCGGCTATGGACGGCTCCCCAAGGAGGAGGCGTTCTCCAAGCTCTCCGCCGTCGCCGCTCTCTTTCCGGCCTAGGATTCTGGCTCACCGATTATCCCTGAAACTGGAGCTGTCACGATCCAGCGCCCCTTCCTAGGTTCGCTCCCATGACGGGTAAGGAACGCGCAATGAGCAGGCTGCTTCGGACGGGTCTTAACGCTGGCTCAGCCGCGCCGCTGGTGGTGGGGGGCGAGGGCGTCTATTTCCATCTCAGCGACGGACGCAAGGTTCTCGACGGCAGCAATACCGGCGGCCCTCTGGGCCATGGCCATCCGCGCATGGCGGCTGCGCTGCGCGAGGCCGCCACTCTGCCCATGGTGAGCGAGGGCTGGAACTGGCGCGGGCGGGACGCCGCCGCCGAGCGTCTCTTCGAGGTGGGGCTGAGCGAAGAGGCGCATTGGGCGGGCGCGGTCCGCTTCTGCCTGAGCGGCAGCGAGGCCAACGACCTCGCCCTCTCCCTGTCGCAGGCCCTGACGGGAAGAAAGGCCATCGCCACCCGCGAGCGCGCCTATCACGGCCTCGTCGGCCTGAGCCGCGACGTCACCGTCCAACCGCACTGGCATGGCGGCCTCGCCTCCCCGGGCGAGACCAAGGTGCCCCCGCCCGGCGCCCAGGTGCACGTACTGCCCGCCCCCGACGGCGCGCTCTATCTCGCTGATGCCACCCCGTCTGCGGGCTCCGCAGCCGAGCGCCTCGCGGGCGAGGCCGGCAAGCTGGCCCAGTCGGCCGCCGTGATCGTCGACTACACCCAGGGCGGCTTCTACCATGACGCCGCCTACCAGGATGCGATGGCCGAACTGGCACGCCGCAACGGCGCGCTCTGGATCGCCGACGAAGTGGTGACGGGCCTCGGCCGCGCCGGCCGCACCTTCGCCTTCACCGGAGGCCATAGCCGGCCGGATATCGTGACGCTGGGCAAGGGCCTCGGTGGCGGCATGGCGCCGGTTGCGGCCATCATCCTCTCCAGGGATGTGCTGGCCGAGCTGGACGGCAAGAGCTGGCAGAATTACGGCACCTTGCGCGGCCATCCCATGGCCATGGCTGCCGTGTCCGCCTATCTGGACATCCTTGTGGAGGAAGACCTGCTGGCCCGCGTCGCGGCGCTGGAGACGCTCTTCGCTCGCCGCCTGCGCGAGATCGCCGGCCGCCATCCCAGCGTCGCGCGGGTTGCCGGACAGGGGCTCCACTGGACGATCGAATTGTTCGGCCCCGACTGGCGCGACTGGCGGGCCGACACGGTTGAGGCTCCCATCGCCTCTCGGGTCGCAGCGGGCGCGCTGGCCCAAGGCGCGGTGATCGGCACCAGCGGGGAGCAGGTGTCCCTCTTCCTCGCGCCGCCCCTCATCATCTCGGAGCAGGAAGCCGAGACGCTTCTTGGCATCCTCGATGAAAACCTCTGCCTCGCGGATCGCGAGCACAACATGACAATGGAAGGCGCTCGGGGATGAACGAGATCGAAAACATTCTTGCCACGGTGCAGGGCTATTTCGATGCGCTTTACTTCGGCAGCGTCGAAGGCTTCCGCAAGGCGTTTCATCCGCAGGCGCAGCTCTTCTCGTCCGAGGGTGGGAACACCGCAGCGCTGGGTATGGACGCCTATATGGAGCGCGTGGCCGGACGGGTCGCCCCGGCCTCCCGCAACGACCCGCGCCATGACGAAGTGATCGCCGTGACGCTGACCAGCCCCTCCACCGCCCATGTGCGGGTGCGCGACGCCCTGCTGCCCAACCACTTCGTCGATGACCTGCTGCTGGTGAAGTATGCCGACGGCTGGAAGATCGTCTGCAAGGCCTGGGCTTACGACCCGCTCGCCAGCGCGTAGGGCGGACGAGAGGGCGCGGTACCCATTCGATGCCGGCGTGATGCGGTGAGGCCCGAGGCAAAGCCCCAGAGAGCGAGAAGGCCGATCGCCAACGCAAGGCTCGAGCCGATCGCCAGGAAGGCACTCTGCGTTACGGAGATGAGGGCGATGGCGAAGATGAGGATGGTCTCTGGACGTCCGGCCCACCCAGTGAGGCGCCCAATGGCGAGATTGCCGGCCGCGAGACCGATTCCGAAAGCGGTGACGGAGAGCCCGACCATGCTGGTGGAGAGACCGTAGCGGTTACGCAGAACCTCGCCGGAGATCAGGAACCCGGCAATGGCCGCGCCGAGCCAGAAGCCCTTGGAGAGGTTGGGCCGGAGGATCGCGCCATCGAGCAGGCGCGCCGCCGAGGCTTTGAGCGGTCGGCCCTGCCGCGCCACGGAGGGAGGCAGAATGCGCGCGGCCAGCACAAGGACGGCGAGGCAACCGCAGGCGACGGCGATGAACGGCGCCTGCCAATCGAAGGCATCGGTGAGAAGCCCCGCGAAGGTCGGCCCGGTGGCTATACCCAGGGTCAGACCGAAGAGGACGAGCCCCATGGCGCCGGCTTGCCGTTCCTCCGGCACGATCTCGGCGATGAGGGCGAAGGCGGTCGGCGTCAGGGCCGCCCCCGCTGCGCCACCGAGAATGCGGGCGATGATCGCGAAGGTGAGCGACGGCGCGAAGGCGACGGCCAGCGCATCGGCGGCAAAGAGTGCCAATGCTGGGAGAAGCAGGCGCCGCCGGCCAATCCGATCGCTGAGGAGGCCGATGAGCGGGGCGAGCACGGCGTAGGACACCGCATAGGCCGATACGAGCCAAGCGATATCGGCGGGTTTCGCGGCGAAGGCCGACGCCAGCGGCGTCAGCATCGGCGCGAGCATGAATTCAACCGCGCCGACGAAATAAACGGCGAGCGCCAGCGTTGTGAGGATGAGTGAAGGCGATGGGACTGGTTTCGGCATGGGCAAGCATCTCCGGTACGCTGGTGTCGTCCTGACCGGAGGCAGCCTTCAGGGTGATGAGAAGCTTCTGGCGACGGGTTTCGAGATCGGCCATCTGCCGTTCGATCGCCTCAAGCTTCAACCGATGAGCAGCGGCCACCTTCGGACAGGCGGTGACCGTGGCGGGATCGTCGACGATGCAGTTGAGAAAGGTTGCGATTTCCTCGGTGGTGAAGCCGAGTCGGATCATCCGGCCGATGCGGCGCACCAGAAGCACATCGGCTTCGTCGAAATCGCGGTAGCCGTTCTCCTCGCGGGTGGCGCGGATCAGGCCGACCTTCTCGTAATGACGGATAGAGCGCACGCTCGCCCCCGTCCTTTTTGCAACGTCTCCGATCTTCATCCGCCCTCCTGCTGCATCTCGTAACCCCTGACATCAATGTCAGGGTCAAGGGCAAATCGATCAAGGAGCAACCGCGTTCTTTTCCGTGCCGACCGGGTGCTGCATGCGGGAACTGACCGCGATGCGGTTCCAGATGTTGATGGTTCCGATGGCGATCGTCAGTTTTCCGGAAATCCGGTTTGCCGCTTCTGATGATTTGCGCTTCCGCACTCGCCGGCTGCGCCACAGCGCAGAAGCCGCCGGAAATCTCCTATGACGATGCGATGCCTGCAGTTCAGACCGCCGATCCGCCGGCGCCGGTTCGGGTGGTGGAACTGCCGAAACCGCTGCCGTTGCCCGGCCAATTGAAGCCCGTCGGCAAAGACGGCAAACCGGCGCCGGAACTGCCGGACCCGGCGGCGCGGGTGAACGAGGCCAATGCCGCCGCGCGGATGCAGCCGGTCCGGAACGGCTTCATCAACGCGATCCAGCTCTATCCCTTCGTCGATGGCGCGCTCTATCAGGTCTACACCGCGCCCGGGCAGATCACCGACATCGCCTTGCAGCCCGGCGAAACGCTGGTCGGCGCCGGTCCGGTCGCCGCCGGCGACACGGTGCGCTGGATCATCGGCGACACCGAGAGCGGTGTAGGCGCGACGAAGCAGGTCCACATTCTCGTCAAGCCGACGCGGCCCGAACTGATGACCAATCTCGTCATCAACACCAATGCGCGCACCTACCATATGGAGCTGCGCTCGACCGAGAAGACCTACATGGCCTCGGTATCCTGGCAGTATCCACAGGACCAGCTCATCGCGCTGCGCCGCCAGAACGCCGAGGCGCAAGCCGTCCAGCCGGTGGCGACTGGCATCGATCTCTCTCGCGTCAACTTCCGCTACGAGGTGACCGGCGATCGTGCGCCGTGGCGGCCGCTGCGCGCCTTCGATGATGGCCGCCAGGTCTTCATTGAGTTCCCGCGCGGTATCGGCCAGGGCGAGATGCCGCCGCTCTTCGTCGTCGGCCCGGAGGGCGACACGTCGGAGCTCGTGAACTATCGCGTGCGCGACAACTACATGATCGTCGACCGGCTGTTTGCCGCCGCCGAGCTGCGTTTCGGCGCGGCGAAGGATCAGAAGCGCGTTCGCATCTCCCGCACCGACGGGAGGCCGGCGTCGTGAGCGAGATTGAGCCCGATCGTCAGAAGCAGGACGCGGATGAGGATGCCCGGCCGCTGACCGGCGAGGCAGCCGCGCCGATGCGGTTGCGGCCCGAACCGCCGCGGGTGACGCGCCTGTCGCGAAAGGTGCTGATCGCCCTTGGCCTGCTTGCCGGTACCGGTATCGGCGGCACGTTGATCTACGCGCTTCAAACCCAGCGCGGCGGCAAGACGAACGAGGAGCTGTATTCGACCGACAACCGGACGACGCCCGATGGGCTCGCCGGCCTGCCGAAAGATTATACCGGTATCCCGAAGCTCGGTCCGCCGCTGCCGGGCGACCTCGGCCGCCCCATCCTCAGCGCCCAGAATGCCGGACAGCCGGTGCCGACACCGGGGATCGCGACGCCCAATCCGGGGATCAGTCAGGAAGAGCAGCGCCGCATCCAAGAGCTGGAGGCCGCGCGGACGGCCCGTCTCTTTGCTTCGACCGAGACGCGGCCAGCCAGCACCGCTGTCCCGCAGCCGCAAGCGGTGGTCACGCCGCAGACAGACCTCGCCAGCCTCGGGCTCGCACCACCGCCCGCGACACCGTCCGCGCAGGATCGTCAGCTCGCGTTCCTCAATCAGGCACCCGACAAGCGCACGGTCTCACCGGATCGTGTCGCCGCTCCTGCGTCGGCCAATGTGCTTCAGGCGGGGGCGGTGATCGCGGCAGCACTCATCACCGGTATCCGTTCCGATCTTCCCGGTCAGATCACCGCGCAGGTGACGGAGAACGTCTATGACAGCCCGACCGGGCGCATCCTGCTCGTGCCGCAGGGCACGCGGATCATCGGCCAGTACGACAACGGCGTCGGTTTCGGTCAGCGCCGCGTGCTGCTGGTCTGGAACCGGCTGATCTTCCCCAATGGCCGCTCGATCGTGTTGGAGCGCCAGCCGGGCGCGGACGCCGAGGGCTATGCCGGGCTCGAAGACGGCGTCGACTACCATTGGGGTGAGCTGTTCAAGGCTGCGGCGCTGTCGACGCTGCTCAGCGTTGGCACCGAGGCGGGATCATCCGGTCAGGAGAGCGATATCATCCGTGCGCTGCGCAACGGCGCGTCCGACAGCATCAATCAGACCGGCCAGCAGATCGTGCAGCGCCAGCTCAACATCGCGCCCACGCTGACCATCCGGCCGGGTTTCCCCGTCCGGGTGCTTGTTACGCGCGATCTTTTGCTCGAACCCTATGGAGGTTGACATGGCGAAGTTGAAGCTCAGCCCGATCGCCGACGAGAAGCCGGTAAAGGTCACGCTGGAACTGCCTGCGAGCCTTCATCGCGATCTGACGGCCTATGCCGAAATCCTCGGCCGCGAAGCAGGGCAAGCCGCTGCCGATCCTGTTCGCCTGATCGTGCCCATGTTGGAGCGCTTCATCGCTACGGATCGCGCGTTTGCGAAGGCGCGGCGGGCGGCCCCATCGACTGGCACTCCGATCACATGATGCGATCAAGGTATCGCGATATGCCCACTTCAGTTCATCATCGAGCTTCGCAGGATCATAAGGTGGTGACATGCCGTAAATCACGGCCCTGTGATCCAACGACAGCTTTTCCCAAACGGTGACGCCATGTCTCGACGCCGCGTCGAAAGCTTCGGGCGTCGGGCGCGTGTCGCTTCTTGCGCCCTGCCTGACGACCTCTACGACTACTATACGGACGAGCCGGAGCCGAGGCTCGGCCCGCCGCCGGTCGAAGACCCGAAGACGTGGCGCGTCGTGGACGACTGGCCCGATAGGGTGCCCGTCACCGAAGCCGAAATCGAAGTCTTTGAACGTTGGTTCGCCGACATATTCGACGAACTGTTCGGTCCGACACAGCCGGATGAGGGCTTGACGATGTTATCTCAGTATGATAACAAAAATCCATGAGCGAGGGTCGCGATCCGAGCCTCGACACGCTGCTGGATCTCGACGGGCAAGTGCTCGTCGTCGATCCCGAAGGCGGCCATTGGGTTAAGTTCGCGGTCACGCGCGTTTCGGTTTCACCGGAAAAGCCGCACGGTCTCGATTACTCGCTCACGCTTCACGGGCCTTCGGGCGAACGGCTGGTCGGCTTCGACAATGCCCACCCCGTCGGTCGTCAGAAGAAGGGCGAGCCGCAAGACCATCGCCATCGGCTCCAGACCGTGAAGCCCTACGCCTATCAGGACGCCGGCGCGCTACTGGCCGACTTCTGGGCGTTGGTCGATGCGGTATTGAAGGAGCGGGGCGTGATCCCATGACGACGCTGAAGGTTGGAATCGCCGACTATGAGGAGATGAAGGCCCGCACCCTGCGGATCGCGCGCGGCGAGGAAAAACCCGTGCCCAACGATCCGAAGGTGTGGTTCACCTCGACCGAATCCTTCGCCAAGGTGCTTTCCGCTGGCAATCGCGATTTGCTGCGCATCATCGCCGAGCAGGCGCCGGGCTCGTTGGAGGAACTGGCCGAGATCACCGGGCGGGCCAAGTCCAACCTGTCGCGCACACTCAAGACCATGGCCGGCTACGGACTCATTCGCATGGAGCCGGGCCGGGGACGCAAGCTCGCACCTAAGGTCATCCATGACCGCGTTGAGCTGGAGCTGCCGCTGACCGAGCGTCGCGCTGCCGTGGGAGTCCGGTCATGAACGCCGAAACACCGATCCTCGCGGCAACCCGTGCTGCGCTCTATTTGCGCGTCTCGACCGTCCGGCAGGCCGAGCATGACGTGTCGATCCCCGACCAGCGCAAGCAGGGTGAAGCCTATTGCGCCTCTCGCGGCTATCAGCTTGTCGACACCTTCGTGGAAGCCGGCGCATCCGCCACCAATGATCGTCGCCCCGAGTTCCAACGGATGATCGAGGCAGGCACGTCGAAGCCCGCGCCCTTCGATGTCGTCGTGGTTCACAGCTTCTCGCGCTTCTTCCGCGATCACTTCGAATTAGAGTTCTATGTCCGCAAGCTGGCGAAGAACGGCGTGAAGCTCATCTCCATCACGCAGGAGATGGGCGACGATCCGATGCACGTCATGATGCGGCAGATCATGGCGCTGTTCGACGAATACCAGTCGAAGGAGAACGCCAAGCACGTCCTGCGCGCTCTGAAGGAGAACGCCCGGCAAGGCTTCTGGAACGGCGCGTTGCCACCGATCGGCTATCGCATCATCGCGGCCGAGCAACGCGGGTCGAAGACCAAGAAGAAGCTGGAAATCGACCCGCTTCATGCGGACACCATCCGCCTGATCTATCGACTCGCACTGGAGGGTGAAGGCGACACCGGCCAGATGGGCGTCAAGGCGATCGTCAAATACCTCAATGGCCACGGCATCTTCACCCGCGATGGCGGCCGTTGGGGCGTTGGGCAGGTTCACCGCATCCTGACGCGTCGGACCTACATCGGCGAGCATCAGTTCAACAAACGCTCCAAGAAGAAGGAGTTGAAGCCTGTTGCTGAGGTCATCTCGGTGCCTGTGCCGTCGATCATCGATCAGGAGACGTTCGATGCCGTGCAGTCGCTGTTGGTGGCCCGCAATCCCAAGACGGAACTGCCCGCCCGCGTCATTCTCGGGCCGACACTGCTGACGGGAATTTGCTTCTGCGGTAACTGCGGCGGCGCCATGACCGTCCGCACCGGCAAGAGCGGCCGCTATCGCTATTACGCCTGCTCGATCAAGGCGCGGCAGGGCGAGACCGGGTGCAAGGGTCGGGCGATCCCGATGGACAAGCTCGACGGTCTTGTCGCCAGCCATATTGAGGAACGGCTACTGGACCCGAAGCGGCTGGAGGACATTCTCGCCACGGTACTCGACCGCCGGCACGAGCAATCGGAACGTCGGCGTCAGCATATCGCCGAGCTAAACCGTCGTGCCGCCGAATCGGAGCTGCGCCTCAAACGCCTGTACGACGCCATCGAGTCCGGCGTCGCCGACCTGGACGATCCGGCGTTGAAAGAGCGCATCGCTGGCTTGAAGGCCATCCGCGACCAGTCGAAGTTGGACGCTGAGCGGGCGCAAGCCATGCTTGAAAGCTCCGGCCACAACGCCGTCAGCCCGGCCATGATCCGTCGCTTTTCGCAGGCGGCCCGTGAGCGCATCCGGCTCGAAGGAGGCGGCTACCGGCGGGATCACCTGCGTGCGCTGGCGCAGCGCGTGGAGGTCGGAGACGACGAGGTCCGTATCATGGGGTCGAAGTCGGACCTGCTCAGAACCCTCGTGGCCGCGCAAGGCGGGAAATCGGCGGCTCTCGGCGTGCCCAGAGGCGGACTGAAATGGCGGAGACGGAGGGATTCGAACCCTCGAGACCCTTTTGGGGGTCTGCTCATTTAGCAAACGAGTGCCTTCAGCCTCTCGGCCACGTCTCCAGCGCTCCCCTCCTATGCCGGACCGCTGCGACCTTTGCAAGGCATGCCGGCTACCGGCATGTGAGCTTCTCCCCGTCAAACGTGCGGGGCTGCACCTGAACCCTCACGCCTTGGGCGGCCCGAAGGGCGCAAGGGACGGGGAATCACACCATGGCGCGAACCTCGGCCGCCAATGCGTCGAATACCCCTCCCCAGTCTCCCGCTCTGGTCTGCCGGAACAGGCGCACGCTGGGAAAGAACACGCTGCGTTCGCCGGAATATCCCCAGCGCCAGTCGGGCACAGCCCGCAATGCCGCAAATGCAGGGAAGGCCCGCGCACCACAGAGGTGGATCAGCGCCGTGTCGCTTGAGACGACCAGATCGAGGTGATGGAGTACGCCGACCGTATCGAGGAAAATACCGTCCGCGTTGAAGCCGTTGCCGAGCTGGAAGATCGAGTCGGCAAACGGCACCTGCCGAAGTTGCTCGGTGCCCTCTCCATGCTGGAGGCTCACGAGTCGGACGCCCGGCAGTCTGGCCAGCGGCTCGAACGCCGCCAATGGAATGGAACGGCCCACGTCGACAGCCCGCGACGGGTTGCCCTGCCAGTTGATGCCGATCGTAAACGTCCCCTCCTCCCGCACCCATCTCCACTTCGCGATGCGATCGGCCGGTGCCGTGAGATAGGGCGCAGCCGGCCATTTCGTGGGATCCGGCTGGAGCAGAAGCGGCAGACTGCCGGCTGGAATCCAGCGCACGCCCGGCTGTGTGGTGTCGAGCTCCGAGAGGTTGCCCACCACGGTCACGCGCGCGTCGAGGTTCCGCATCAGCGGCACCAGCCCGGGACGCGTCAGCAGCACCGTGCGGATGCCGCCGTCGGCCAGCAACCGCACCAGCCGGCCGAAAAGCAGCTCGTCTCCGATGCCCTGTTCGCCGACGACCACCAGCAGTTCCGGCCGCTCCTGCCCGTCCCACCGGATGAAATCCAGCGGCCGGTAGGGCGGAGGGAGAAGGTGCTCGCGCGATTCGTAGGCGGCCCATCCCCGCTCCCAGCGCCCCCGCGCGAGTTCGTCGGCCGCGGTCATGAAACGGCCGTTGGGCTCCTGCGGATCCACTTCAAGGGCTGCGTCCAGGGCCGGACGGATCTCCTCCGTCCGGCCGAGGTCGGCGAACAGCCGGGCGCGCGTCACATGAGCCGGTGCGAGGCGGGGATCGATGGCGATGGCGCGCTCCACATCGGCCAGCGCACCGGCGAAATCGCCTTCCGCCCGGAGCACCTCGGCCCGGTGCTCGCGGAAAAGAGCCGCCTCGGGCGATTGCGCGAGCGCGAGGTCGCACTGCGCGAGGGCGGCGGGAAACTCCTCCAGATGCCGCAGCACGAAAACGAGCACTTCGCGCGCCTTCATGTCCTTGGGGTCTCGCTCCAAGGCCGCGAGAAAGCAGTCGCGCGCCTCGCGCAGCTGCCCGCTGGCCATGAGGCTCCGGCCCTTGATGACATAGCCCTCCGCTGCCCTCGGGGCGAGCCGGATCGCCTGCGTCGCGGCATTGGCGGCCTCGCTCTGTCGATCGAGTGTAAAGAGCGTCGATGCCTTGTCCGTCCAGAATCGCGCCTCGCCCGGACGCTGGGAGATGAGGATGTCGAGATCCTTCAGCGCGGCCTCCGCCCGGCCGAGCCGCTGCAAGGCAACCGAGCGGTTCGCCCGTGCCTCGACCGATTTTGCGTCGATCTCCAGAACCCGGTCATAGCGGGCCACCGCCTCTTCGAGGCGATCGAGCCGCGCCAGTGTGTTGGCCGCGAGATAGTGGGCCTCCGAGAGGCCCGGATCGAGTTCAGCCGATTTCTCGAACGCGCCGAGGGCGCGGTCCCATTTCTCCTCGGCCTGATAGACCGCGCCCATGATGAGCTGGGCGTGCGGGTTGGATTTGTGGCCGTCTCGCGCCTTGCGCGCGACCGCGTGAGCCTCCTTGGGCCGGCCGGACTGGAGAAGCGCCAGCGTGAGCAGGCGCGCGACCTCGAAGGAATTCGGCGCGTCGCGCAGGATCGCACGGTAGATGGGGATCGCCTGATCGAGGCGCCCCTCCCGATGCAACGCCCCAGCGCGCGCGAGGTCGGCCCGGAAATCCTTCTGCATCGCGCCCCCCAATGGCGTGTGTGGTACGTCCGCGAGGTCGCGCGATCCGGGCTGCCCTCAGGTGCGGGCGCGCTGGCCGAACAGGATGCTCTGGGCTTCCTTGTCCTTCGAGAGGTCGTGCTTGGCGCGCTCCTCCTGGTTCACCGCAAGGCCCCGCTGCACCGCGGGCCGGGCGAGCACGCGCTCCAGCCACGCCTTGAGGTGGGGAAATTCCTCGATGTGCTGGCCCTGCCGCTCCCACAGCTTGGCCCATCCGATGCAAGCGATGTCGGCGATGGAATAGTCGCCGGCGAGATACTCCCGGTCCTTCAGGCGCGTGTTCATGACGCCGTAGAGCCGGTGCACCTCATTGGTATATCGCTCGACCGCATAGGGAATCTTTTCCGGCGCATAGATGCGGAAATGGTGCGCCTGCCCGGCCATGGGGCCGAGGCCACCCATTTGCCAGAACAGCCACTGCTCCACCTCGACCCGCTTGCGCTCGTCGGAGGGATAGAACTGCCCAGTCTTGCGGCCGAGATACTGGAGAATGGCACCCGACTCGAACACCGAGATGGGAGCGCCGCCGGGGCCGTCGGGATCGACGATGGCGGGCATCTTGTTGTTCGGGGAGATGGCGAGGAAGTCGGGCTGGAACTGGTCGCCCTTGCCGATGTTCACGAGCTTCACCGTGTAGGGAAGCCCGCACTCCTCAAGCATGATGCTGATTTTGTAGCCGTTAGGCGTCGGCCAGTAATAAAGCTCGATCGGCGAAGACTCGACTGCGGCCATCATGCCCTCCCTGCGGCCTGTGCCGCCGCTTCGGTAAGACGTAGACACCCCCCGGTGTCGGGGCAAGGGGGGACCACCGAAGGCGCCCGCCTCCTAGGCCAGAACGATCTTGAAGCCCTCGTGGGAGTTCGCGAAGCCGAGCCGGCGGTAGAATCGGTGCGCGTCGGTGCGGAGCTTGCTGGAGGTGAGCGCGAGCGTCGCCGCGCCTTCCGCAGCGGCCTTCTCGATGGCGAACCGCACCATGGCCTCGCCGATGCGCCGGCCGCGCAGGCTTTCGTCCACCTGCACCGCCTCGATAAGCGCCCGCTTCGCTCCCCGCCCCGGCAGGCTGGTCACGAACATCAGCTGGAACGTGCCCACGACACGCCCATCCAGTTCTGCCGCGTAAAGGCGCGCCCGCGGATCGTCCGCGATGGCGGCAAAGGCGGCGCGATAGTGATCCAGCGCCTCCGGCGCGGTTGTGTCGCCGTGGCCGCCCAGCGTGTCGGAGGCGAACAGCGCCACCAGCGCGGGAAGGTCCTCGGCGCGGGCCTCGCGGATCTGGAGGCCGCCGGGCACGGCCGGCTCTGGCGTCACCGGCACAGCGGATCGTCCGGCGGGAGAATGGTCATCTGCCAGTCGCTCCAGCGGTGGGGATTCATCCACGGGGACCACCATTTCACCGATACTTCGATGGTATTTTGATCCGCCGGCGGCAGGAGCAGCTTGGGCAGGCCGTTGAAGATGCCGGTGACGCGGGCGCAGCCGGTGGTGGGGCGCGACGGCGGCCGGTACTGGTTCTCGCGCACAATCACCACCCGCGCGCCGGGAATGGCCGCCCTGAGCCGGCCTGCGGACGTGCGATCGTCGGCCACGAGGGTCGGCGCGTCGCCGAGCTTGTTCGCGACCGCCACCTGGAGCTTGTAGAGTGGCTCGGCCGCGATGCAGCGCCCGCACAGCCGCGGATCGGGCCACAGGGGCACCACCATCCGCGAGATCATGATGCCGCCGCTGACCACCGCCAGCAGGGTGAGATAGATCCACACCCTTGGACGCCAGCCGCCGAGCCGTTCCAGCTCGGCGAACAGATAGACCGGCAGCAGCAGCAGGAAGACGTGGAAATAGCGGTCGCGCAGGCTCGCAGTGCCCATGGCCAGCGTCGAAGCGAAAGTGACGACGATGCCTATGACGATGATGGACCGCAGCACGCGCCGCGCGGCGCCCCGCTCGGGGGCGTCGGGCGTGGCCCCATCGCCGCGATTGTAGGGAAGGAACACCAGCGCGACGACCAGCACCAAAGGCAGCACATAGCCGAACAGGGCGCCGACCATGGTGGAGACCACCGCGTCCCATCCCGCGCCGGTGATGCCGATGGTCTGGGCCGTGGCCTCGGCCACGTTCTGGCCGTAGTGCCAGAGGGCGAAGCCGTAGATGCCGAGGGGCACCGCCGCCACCACGAACGTGACGAGAAGGCCGGGATCGAGAATCACCTTCCGGTACGTCGGCTCCAGCAGGCAGGCCACCACCAGCACGCCGAGGAAGGCCACGAAGCCGAACTTGCCGAGCGTGCCGGCGGCGATCCAAAGGCCGAGCCCGGCATAAAGGCCAAGGCTGCGATGGCGGCTCAAAGCCATCACCGTGAGGAAGGCGCCGGCAATGGCGACGATCATCACGTTGGAATGGGTCAGGATGCGATGGCTGTGATAGCCGAGCACCCAGATGAATGAGAGCGAGAAGGTGGCGAGCGCCTGCAGACGTGGATCGGCGATCATCCGCCGCGCCACCCGGTAGACCAGCATGGCGCAGGCGAACAGCAGCGTGTAGCGCAGCACCGCGAAGGACAGGGTGCCGACGCCGAGCACGCGCTGCAGGGCCCACAGGAGCCAGTCGAACAGCGGCGGGTTGCGCGGGACGTACGACAGCTGCAGCGACTGCACCATGTAGCTCTCGATGGCGTCGTCCGCGTTCACTGCGATCTCGAACACCACCGCGATCACCGCGTGCAGCACCATCCAGAGGCCGACGATGAAGGCGACGCCTTCGGGCCGGGCCCAGAAGGGAACGGCCCCCTGCACGCCAGCCGCTGCAGGCGCGGACGCATCCCTGTCGAGATAAGTGTCGGTCACGGGGCACTCCTCATCAGCGCCTCTATACCGGCGTGCCGCCTGCTGCGCCACCGCGTGGAGCGCGGGGCTGCGGCGGCCAGCGATGCCGGAACGGCCGGGGAAAACTAGAGGGTTTCGAGCACGATGAAGCGCTCGCGTCCGCCGGCGGCCAGCGCCGCGTCGGAGACCTCATGCACCAGCATTTCATCGACGCGGGCGCCGGCCGGGCCGGCGCGGCACGCCGCGAGCATGGCCTCGACCACGTCCGGGGGACCTGCGAAAACCGCCTCCACGGCGCCGGACCGGCGGTTGCGCGCGAAGCCGAGGAGACCGCGCCCCTCCGCCTCCCGCGCGCACCAGGCGCGATAGCCGACGCCCTGCACCCGCCCGCGCAGCATCACATGGACATAGCGCATGGGCGCCTATTCCGTGCAGGCGCTGGGCGGGTTCAGCGCCTCGAACGAGGCCATGGCGCCGACCAGGGCGAAGCGGCCATAGTCGATCTTGAGGCTCCCGACGACGCCATTGTCATAGAGCGAGAAGCTCATGACATAAGCGGGCGTGCGGTCCACGCCGCCCTCATCGAAATAGCTGATGGTGACGGGATAGAAGGTGCGCCCGGCGAGCGTCGCCTTGGCCGGCGCCGCGAGGCGGGTCTCATCCGTGCTGGGACGGCCGATGATGGCCAGCGTGTCGAACACCTTCTGCGGGTCGCTCGCGCCGTCATAGACCTTGGCCTGATAGACGCTTTCCCCGGCTGCGGCCGCGGCCAGCACCTTCTTCACGTGCTCGGTGGGCATCAGGATGTCGCCCTTGAGGGTGAAGGTGGCCGACTCGGGCTTGGTGACGACGACCCTCAGGGCCGGCGGCTCCTGCCGCTCGACATTGGCCTCAAGCTCCAGCCCGTCGTCGTCGCCGCCCTGAGTGGTGGCGAGGAAGCGATAGGATTTGCCGGCGCCGTCTTCCCAGGCCTTGGAGGTGACGGTCTGCCGCAGCGGCTCGCCGCCGGTGGAGGCGGCGCTCTGCTGGCTGGTGACGGTGGTGTAGCCGGCGCAGGCGTCGCCGGTGATCTCGTAGCGAATCTCGCCGTTCATCTCCTCGAGCTGGCCCGAGGGCTTGGAACCGTCGAGGGAGAGGCGGTAGGTCGCCTTGTGCGGCAGCAGGTTCACCGCGCCGGCGGGCAGCGCGGAGAAGCACCACAGGCCGGCCATCGTCGCCGCGGCGAGGCGCAAATGCTTGGTCATGTCTCAACTCCTTCCGGGCGTCCGGCGCGGACAACGCATGCGTGCCGCCCGCTTATCGCGTTGCTTGCGCCGGCGCGGCTCTTCGGCGAAGAGGATGGCTTAATTGCGCGCTGCATATGGCAGGAGGCCATCATGACTTCATCCGTCGAAAAGAAGCTCGCCGAACTCGGAATCACTTTGCCGAGCCCCAAGCCGCCCATCGCCAATTATGTGCCGGCGGTGCGCACCGGCAACCTGCTGTTCATATCCGGGCAGGTTTCCGTCGACGGCGAAGGCAAGATCGCCACCGGCAAGCTCGGCGCCGGCGTCAGCATCGAAGCCGGACAGGCTGCCGCGAAGCTCTGCGCCATCAACATCCTCGCCCAGGTGAAGGCCGCCATCGGCGACCTCGACAAGGTGGTGCGGATCGTGAAGCTCGTCGGCTTCGTCAATGCCACGGGCGAATTCACCGACCACCCCAAGGTCGTGAACGGCTGCTCCGACTTCTTCGTCGAGGCGCTGGGCGATAAGGGCCGCCATGCCCGCTCGGCCGTGGGCGTCTCCGGCCTGCCCTTCGACGCCTCGGTGGAAGTGGAAGCCATTGTCGAGATCGCCTGAGCGGAGAAAGACATGGGCGTCCTGAGCTGGATCACTGCCCGCCCGGTCGCCCATCGCGGCCTGCACGACAAGGCCCATGGCCGCATCGAGAACTCCCTGTCGGCCGCCGAGGCGGCGGCCGTCGCGGGCTATCCCATCGAGTTGGACATCCAGATCAGCGCCGATGGCGAGGCCATGGTGTTCCACGACTTCACCCTTGATCGCCTGACGGCGGCCAAGGGCGCGGTCTCGGCGCTGAGCGCTGCGGAGCTGGGGCGCACGGCGCTGGCGGGTACAGCTGACACGATTCCCACGCTCGCCGACTTCCTCGCCCGCGTCGGCGGGCGGGTGCCACTCTTCATCGAGATCAAGAGCGCGTTTTCCGGCGACACGCGGCTCGTGGCGCGAGCGGTGGAGGTGCTCAAGGGCTATGGCGGCAAGGTCGCGCTGATCTCCTTCGACCCGCAGATGCTGGCCGAGGCGAAGGCCCGGGCTCCGCACATCCCGCGCGGCATCATCGCCCAGGCCCGCTATGACGGCGCCCAATGGCCGGGCATGACGCCCGAGCGCGCGCGGATGCTGGCGGACATGGATCACCACGCCTCCAGCGGCTACGATTTCATCACCTATCACTTCACCGATCTGGACCATCCCGCGCTGATCGCGGCCCGCGGGCGCGGCGTGCCCGTAACCGCCTGGACGGTTCGCAGCCCGAATGATGCCGCCCGCGCGCTGGTGGGGGCGGACCAGATCGTGTTTGAGGGGTTCACGCCGCAGGGATAGGGGCGTAAATCTGCGGCGTCCTGTCGCGGTGGTCAGTCTCTGCCGCAATGCACACTTAAGCTCGATGCCCGACGCCCACATCCGCATCCTGCCCAACCTGTCCGAGATCAAGGCGGCCGAATGGGACGCCTGCGCGGCGGGTGGGGCGGCCCGCCCCGAACCGTTTGTGAGCCACGCTTTCCTCTCCGCCTTGGAGGAATCCGGCTGCGCCGCCGCGCGCACCGGCTGGCTGCCGCAGCACCTCGTGCTCGACGGGCCGGACGGCAAGGCCGCAGCAGTCTGCCCCGCCTATCTGAAGTCCCACTCGCGCGGGGAATATGTCTTCGATCAGGGCTGGGCCGACGCCTATATGCGGGCCGGCGGCGAATATTATCCCAAGGTGCAGGTGGCGGTGCCCTTCACCCCCGTCACCGGCCGGCGCCTGCTTCTGAAGGATCCCGACGATCCGTTGGGCCGGCTGGCGCTGGGCGCCGGCATCAAGCAGTTGGTGCGGCTGCGCGGCGCGTCCTCGGCCCATGTGACCTTTTCCACCGAGGAGGAATGGGAAGAACTGGCGTCCCTCGGCTTCCTCAAGCGCACCGACCGGCAGTTTCACTGGACCAATGCGGGCTATGCCACCTACGACGATTTCCTCGCCGAACTCGCCTCGCGCAAACGAAAGGCGCTGAAGAAGGAGCGGCGGGAGGCCATCGCGGATGGCATCTCCATCGAGTGGCTCACCGGCAAGACCCTGACGGAAGAGGCCTTCGACGCCTTCTTCATGTTCTATCTCGACACCGGCGGCCGCAAATGGGGCACGCCCTATCTCAACCGCCAGTTCTTCCAGCGCGCCGCCGAGCGGATGGCCGACCAGATCCTGCTGGTGATGGCGCGGCGGGACGGGCGCTACATCGCCGGCGCCCTGAACTTCATCGGCGCCGAGACGCTCTATGGCCGCTACTGGGGCGCGGTGGAACACCACCCCTTCCTGCATTTCGAGGTCTGCTACCATCAGGCCATCGACTATGCGATCGCCACCGGCCTCAAGGTGGTGGAGGCCGGAGCGCAGGGCGAGCACAAGCTGGCGCGGGGCTATCTGCCCAAGGCCACCTATTCCGCTCACTACATCGTGCACCAGGGCCTCGCGGGGGCCGTCGCGCAGTATCTGGAGCGCGAGCGCACCCACGTGGAGGAGGATTCGGCCGTACTGACCGAGCTCGGCCCGTTCCGGCGGTGCGTGGAGGAAGAGCAGGACTGAAGGCCCAAGGCGGCCTCACGCTTCCGTTCCCCCTCTTCCCCACGCGACATCATCCGCCCGGTTGCCCGGCTCACGCGCGGGTCGCTATAGTCCCCCCGCCAATTTGGGGACAGGCGATGACGTATTGCTGTGGGGTTCTGGTCCGGGACGGTCTGGTGCTGATCGCCGACACGCGGACCAATGCGGGCCTCGACAACATTTCCACCTTCCGCAAGCTCCACATCTTCGAGGAGCCGGGCCATCACGTGCTGGGCCTTGCCACGGCTGGCAACCTGTCCGTCTCCCAGTCGGTCGTGAGCATGCTGCACGAGGGCGTGGAGGACCACGAAGTCGGGGAGCGCAGGCAGCTGCGTGACTGCCGGACCATGTTCCAGGCCGCCCAGCTTGTGGGCACCGCCATCCGTCAGGTCCACAAGGTCAACGGCGCCTTCATGGAGCAGTCGAACGTCAGCTTCGACGTGTCCTTCCTGCTCGGCGGCCAGATCGCCGGCGACAGCCTGCGGCTCTACATGGTCTATTCCGCCGGCAATTTCATCGAATGCACGCAGGACACCCCCTTCCTGCAGATCGGCGAGCACAAATACGGCAAGCCGGTGCTGGACCGCGCGGTGAACTACGACATGGAGATTTCCGAGGCGCTGAAATCGAGCCTCATCTCCATGGATTCCACCATGCGGTCCAACCTCGGCGTGGGCCTGCCCATCGACGTCATGGTGGTGACGCCGGATTCGCTCCGCTCCGAGCTGATCTATCGCATCGAGCCCGGCGAGCCCTATTTCCACGATTTGCGGGAGCGCTGGTCGGCCGCGCTGCGTTCGGCCCACGCCTCTATCCCCAAGCCCCCCTACCTCAAGAACGGCCGCCCGCGGGTGGTCAACGAGGCCTGAGGCAAGCGCAAGCTAAGGCCGAATGAAAAAGGGCGCCCCAACGGGCGCCCTCTTCACTTCTGCGGCCTCGGAGGCCGTAGATCAGGCCGCCTTGGGGGCGAGCTTGGCGGTGACGATCTTGTCCGGATCCTTCACGGGTTCGCCGCGCTTGATCTGGTCGATGTTGTCCATGCCGTCGATCACCTCGCCCCACACCGTGTACTGGCGGTCCAGGAAGCGGGCGTCGGTGAAGCAGATGAAGAACTGGCTGTCGCCGGAATCGGGGTTCTGCGCGCGGGCCATGGAGCAGGTGCCACGCACGTGGGGCTGGGCGTTGAACTCCGCCTTCAGCTTCTTGCCCGAGCCGCCCATGCCGGTACCGGTCGGATCGCCGGTCTGGGCCATGAAGCCCTCGATCACGCGGTGGAACGGCACGCCGTTATAGAAGCCCTCGGAGACCAGCTCCTTGATACGGGCGACATGGCCGGGGGCCAGATCGGGGCGGAACGCAATGGTCACCGGCCCCTTGGTGGTTTCGAGGATCAGGACTTCATCGCTCATCAATCTCTTCCTTCACAGGCGGCGCACCGGGCGCCGGTCGGGGGAATCGTTTCCGCCGGCTGAGCCGATCGGAGGGGGCATCTTCTGGCCGGTGCCTACTTGGCGTCGGCGGCAACCTGCATCTTCACGATCTTGTCGGGATTGGACACCGAGCCGCCGGCTCCGGAGCCCTTCTTGATCTTGTCCACGAACTCCATGCCCGACACCACCTGGCCCACCACGGTGTATTGGCCGTTCAGGCTCGGGGTCTCGTCGAACATGATGAAGAACTGGGAATTGGCGCTGTTGGGCGAGGAGGCGCGGGCCATGCCCACCACGCCGCGCTTGAACGGCACGTTGGAGAATTCCGCCGGCAGGTTCGGATACTTCGAGCCGCCGGTGCCGTTGCCATACTGGCCGTCGCCGGTCTGGGCCATGAAGCCGTCGATGACGCGGTGGAACGGCACGTTGTTGTAATAGCCCTCGCGGGTCAGCAGCTTGAGCCGCTCCACGTGCTGCGGGGCAAGATCGGGGCGCAGGGCGATGACGACGCGGCCATAGGGCGTGTCGAGATAGAGCGTGTTCTGCGGGTCCGGCTTGGTCTGGGCCGCCGCCGGCAGCGCGAAGGCGAGCACGACGAACGCTGCGGCGAGGAAGCGGCCGAAAAGGCGCGTCATATGGGTCTCTCCCGGAAAGCCCCGGCCTCGGGGCGGTTTGGCCGCATTGGCGCGGCGGCGAATGAGGGCGCTATCGCTTGAACTTGGCATCGAGCCGCGCCAGCACCGGCGGCGGCACGAAGGCGGAGACGTCCCCGCCCATGGACGCGATCTGCCGCACGAGAGTGGCGGTGATGGGGCGCACGCGGGGCGAGGCGGGCAGGAAAACCGTCTGGATGCCCGGCGCCAGCGTGCCGTTCATGCCGGCCATCTGCATCTCGTAGTCGAGGTCGGTGCCGTCGCGCAGGCCGCGGATGAGCAGCGTGGCACCGAGCCGCTGGGCGGTGGTGATGATGAGATTGTCGAAGGTGACAGCCTCCAGCGTCGCGTTCTCCTCCGCCGCCACCGGCCCGCACACCTCGCGCAGCATGGCGAGCCGCTCCTCGGCGGCGAACAGCGGCGCCTTGCCGGGATGGATGCCCACCGCCAGCACCAGCCGGTCGGCAAGGCGGCAGGCGGAGCGCACCACGTCCAGATGGCCGTTGGTGAGCGGATCGAAGGAGCCGCCATAGATGGCGGTGCGCAGGGTATGTTCGCTCATGCGGCCTGTCTTCAGCCTGTTCTGATCCCGCAAGGCCTAGCCTTGCGGGCGCCGGGACGCAATGGGGGGCGGGAAAGCCCCCTCCCCGCTCAGACCTCGAACGAGCCGCCGCTCTCCGGCACCACCACCTTCACGGGGTGGCCCTTCAGCGCCTCGACGAAGGCGGAGGCATCGGGCACCAGGATGGGGAAGGTGCCGTAGTGGATCGGCACTACGATCTCCACGCCCGGGAGGAAGCGCTTCACCGCCAGCGCGGCGACCTCCGGCCCCATGGTGAAGCGGTCGCCGATGGGGATGAACACCACCTTCGGCGCATGGATCTCGCACAGCAGGGCCATGTCGGAGAAAATGTCCGTGTCCGCCATGTGCCACACGGTCGGCTCGCCCGGCGCCTTGATGATGAGGCCGGTGGGATTGCCGAGATATTCGGACGGCGCCGCGGGGCCGCCCGAGGAGTGGTCGGCGCGCACCATGGTCACGCTGAAACCGCCAAGGTCGAGCTTACCGCCGGTGTTCATCATCTGCGGCGCATTGCCGGCGCCCTTGGCCGAGAGGTAGGCGCACAGCTCGGGATTAGCCACCACCGGCAGGGTCCGGCTGGCGTCGGCGGCGTCCTCCACCAACGAGAGCGTGTCGCCGATATGGTCGCCGTGGCCGTGGGTGAGCAGGATGTGCGTCACCCCGCGCGAGGCGTCCTCCACGGTGGAGCGGAAGCTGGGGTTGCCGGTGAAGAAGGGATCGATGAGGACGGCCTTGTCGGCGAAATCGAGCCGGAAGGCGGCGTGGCCGTACCAGGTGATCTTCATGGGATTGCCTCTGGTGGCTTCATGCGTGCGCGGGATGGTCCGGCATGGCGCCGGCGCGCGAGGAAGGGTTCGGGGCGCGGAGTATCCCGGAAGCCCCGCGAACGCGCAATCTCCTCAGCCGATGGTGGACAGCGAGGGGAAGGTCTCGATCAGCCAGTAGCTCGCATGGGCGATCCAGCCGGACATGAAGGCGATGCCGGTGAGCACCAGCAGCGCGCCCATGGCCTTCTCCACCATCGGGAGCATCTTGCGCATGTGGACAAGGCCGCGCAGGAACGGCCGCACGGCGAACGCCGCCGCCAGGAAGGGCACGCCGAGGCCCAGCGAATAGACGGCGAGCAGGCCCGCGCCCTTGGAGACCGTCGCCTCCGACCCCGCCACGGCGAGGATGGCGCCCAGTACCGGACCGAGGCACGGCGTCCAGCCGAAGGCGAAGGCAAGGCCCATCACGAAGGCGCCCCACAGCCCCGTCGGCGCATGCACATGCGCCCGCGCCGTGCGGTGCAGCAGGTGAATGCGGAACACGCCGAGGAAATTGAGCCCCATGATGATGATGGCGAGCCCGGCGATGATGGACAGCACATCGAGGTGGGCGCGCAGAAGGTCGCCAATGGCCGAGGCCCCCGCCCCCAGCGCCACGAACACCACGCTGAAGCCCGAGACGAACAGCGCCGCGCCGACCAGCGCCCGCCGCTCCACCTCCTTCACCGGCTCCGCTCCGGCAAGGTCCTCCAGCGTGCTGCCGCCGAGAAAGCACAGGTAGGGCGGCACCAGAGGCAGGACGCAGGGGGAGACGAAGCTCGCAAGGCCGGCGAGGAAGGCGGCAGGCAGGGTCACGTCGGCCATTCTTGGGTCGCGGCTCTCTTCTGGTGGATGGGAACGCCCCTTCTTTGCGCTCCTATTGAAGCCCCGCGTCGGCCGGGGCAAGCCACACATCGCCGCGCTCGCCGGCTTGTGAGCGGCGGCCTGCGCGGTTCGCGCGCGCTCCCGGCCCTTGCGGGCGCCGCAATTCGGGGACATCTCAAGGGAATGAGCGACGAGCGCACTTCCCCCCGGCGGCCGCAGGTGTTCCGCCTCGACGAGGCGAACATCACCCTGGCCCCGCCCGAGATGGCGGAGGTGGAAGCCGCCCTGCCCGTTCCCGTGCCGGTAAAGCCGAAGCGGGGCTGGGGCCTGTCCCTTGCCGGGCTGTTCTGGTCGGCCCTCGGCGGCGTCCTGAGCCTTGCCGCCTATGTGGGGCTGAGCAAGCTGGTCGAAGACCTTTATGCCCGCGCGCCGTGGCTCGGCTGGGTTGGCATCGGCGTCACCGCCCTCCTGCTCACCGCCGCCGTGCTGATCGTAGCCCGCGAGGTGGCGGGGCTTTCGCGGCTGGCCCGCCTCGACGACATCCGCGACCGGGCCGAGCGCGCCCTGGCCGAGGACGACCGGCCGCTCGCCGAAGGCGTGGTCAAGGACGTGCTCAAGCTCTCGTCCCACGCCCCCACCCTCGCCCGTGCGCGCATGGATCTGGAAGGGCATCTCTCCGGCATCATCGACGGCGCCGATCTCGTGCGCCTCGCCGAGCGCACGCTGCTGCCGTCGCTGGATTCGCAGGCGCGGCAGATGGTGTCGGATGCCGCCCGCAACGTCTCCGTCGTCACCGCCGTATCGCCCCGCGCGGTCGTGGACCTCGCCTTCGTGCTCTACAGCGCCGTGACGCTGATGCGCCGGCTCGCCTATCTCTATGGCGGACGGCCCGGCACGCTCGGCACGTTCCGCCTCGTGCGCCATGTGCTCGGGCACCTTGCCGTGACCGGCGGCATGGCGGCGGGGGACACGCTGGTGCAGCAGCTCGTCGGTCAGGGCCTTGCCGCGCGCCTCTCCGCCCGGCTGGGCGAGGGGGTGGTCAACGGCCTGCTCACGGCCCGGCTCGGCCTTGCCGCCATCGCCGTGACACGGCCGCTGCCCTTCACCGCTTTGCCCGCCCCGCGCCTCGCGGACGTGGCCACCGGGCTGATGCGCAAGGCCGAGGAAGAGGAAGCGGTCGTCTCACGCCGGCAATAGGTGTCGCGGCAACGCCTCGGGCGTGTAGGTGACGGGCCGGTTGCGCCAGATCATCTCGGCGGTGGGCCACACCACGAAAGCGCCCAGCGCACCCAGGAACAGGGCGAAGGCCCATTCCTGCTGCAGGATGGCGAAGCCGAAGACCGCAAGAAGGCCGGCGAGCGCAGCAAAGCCCGCCGCAACCATCATCCAGAAGCGCAGCGGGGCATATCCGCCGCGGCAGCGAGGCGCCACGGACGAGGCGGCCAGCGCCCGGTGCAGGGCCCGGACGAACGCCGCGTAATCCTCCCGCTGGTCGCGCACGCCGGTGAGGGAGATGCGCGAGGCGGAGCCCGCCTTCAGACGCGTGCCATCGCGCCCGGCGATCTCCATCTCGAAGCTCGGCGCGGCGAACTTGGCCGGCAGGAAACGCAATTGCACCGAGGTGATGTCCACCAGTCTGAGCCGGCCCTCGCGCGGGCCGATGCTCCAGAGCAGCGCCTCCGGCACCAGTTCCAGCCGCACGCCCGCGCCGCCGAGGCGGGGCAGATGCGCATAGACGATCGTTCCCGCGGGATATGTGGCCGTCACGTCAGCTCCCGCATGGCGGTGTCGATGCCGTGCACGGTAAGGGGGAACATGCGGCCTTCGAGGATGTGGCGGACGAGGCGGATGGATTCCGTATAGCCCCAGTGCGGCTCCGGGACAGGGTTCAGCCACACGGCCTTGGGATAGGTGGTGAGCAGGCGTTCGAGCCACAGCTTCCCCGGCTCGGCGTTGTTGTGCTCCACCGATCCGTTGGCGAACGTGATCTCGTAGGGGCTCATCGAGGCATCGCCGACGAAGATCAGCTTGTAGTCGTGGCCGTAGGTGTGCAGCACGTCGAACAGGGGGATGCGCTCGGACGCACGGCGGGCATTGGATTTCCACACGCTCTCATAGACGCAGTTGTGGAAATAGAAGTGCTCCAGGTGCTTGAACTCCATGCGCGCGGCGGAGAACAGCTCCTCCACCTGCTCCACATGCCAGTCCATGGAGCCGCCCACGTCCAGGAACAGCAGCACCTTCACCGCATTGCGCCGCTCCGGCCGCAGCTTCACGTCGAGATAGCCCTGGCGGGCGGTCTCGCGGATGGTGCCGTCGAGGTCCAGTTCGTCGGGGGCGCCGATGCGGGCGAACTTGCGCAGCCGGCGCAGGGCCACCTTGATGTTGCGGGTGCCGAGTTCGACCCCGTCGTCGAGATCCTTGAACTCGCGCTTGTCCCACACCTTCACCGCGCGGAAGTTGCGGTTGCCGTCCTGCCCGATGCGCACGCCCTCGGGATTGTAGCCATAGGCGCCGAAGGGCGAGGTGCCGGCGGTGCCGATCCACTTGGAGCCGCCCTGATGGCGTCCCTTCTGCTCCTCGAGCCGCTTCTTGAGCGTCTCCATGAGCTTGTCGAGGCCGCCCATGGCCTCGATCTGCGCCTTCTCCTCGTCGGTGAGGTGCTTCTCGACGAGCTTGCGCAGCCACTCCTCGGGGATGGACTGCCCCTCTTCGCCCAGCGCCTGCTCAAGCCCCTTGAAGCAGCGGCCGAACACCTGGTCGAAACGGTCGAGGTGGCGCTCGTCCTTCACGAGGCTCGCGCGGGCGAGATAATAGAAGGCGTCCACCTGCCGGCCGGCCACGTCGCGGTCCATGGCCTCCATGAGGGTGAGATATTCCCGCACCGAGACCGGCACGCCTGCTGCCTTGAGCGCCTCGAAGAAGGCAATGAACATCGCGCCCTGACCCTTCCAACGCGGTATGTCGCGGAGCCGTTTCGCCCACCGGGAACGGATCATAGCGCGCCCGCTCGCCACCACGCAAAATCGCCGGCCGAGCGCATCCCGCCAAGTGACACCGCAAAAAATCACACTGAAAAAGAAAATGCCCCGGCACCGGCCGGGGCATTTTCTTGTCTGGAGAGGTCCCGCCGCCCTTGTGGCGGCGGAAATCCTCAATTCAGGCCGTAAAGGTTGTTGTTGGTGCTGGACATGCTTTCCACGGTCAGCGCGCCGAGGAGCACGAGGTTCAGCAACTTCGTGAGTTCCACCGAACCGGCGTTGCCGATGTAGAGGACGTCCTTGTCCCGCATGGGCACCTTGGTGGAGAGCAGGTAGCCCGTCGGCTCGCGGAAGTTCACCTGATAGATGGTGGCGATCCGCTTCTCGGGGAGGTTCGAGACGTCCACACCCATCCGCTCCAGCGTGGTGCGGTTCTCGATGCGGAACAGGAAGGCCGACTGCGGGTCCGCCTGCGCGTCCACGAGGCCCGACGCCTTGGCCACAGCCTCGCTGAGGCTGATGGCGTCGTTGTCGAAGTTGAACTGCCCCTGCTTGCCGGTCGCGCCGAAGGCCAGGAAGGTCCGCGGGCGGCTGAAGATGTAGATGGTGTCTTCGGGCTGCAGATAGACGTTGTTCGCGGGCTCACGCACCAGCCGGTTGAAGCTGATGGTCGCCTCGCGGCCGCCGCGCTGCAGCGTCACGAACAGGTCGTAGCCCTTGCTGGAGGTGGCGCCGCCGCGGCTCACGGCGTCAAGCACGCGCTCACCCGTGGGGGTGAGCGGGAAGCGCACCGGCGCGCTCACTTCGCCGATGACCGTCACCGAATTGGAGCGCTGGGACTTCACCGAGACCACCGCCTGGGGCTCGATGGCGCGATTGCGCAGGCGATCGACGATTTCCTTCTCCACCTGCGCGGGCTGCAGGCCGGCCGCCTTCACCTGCCCGGCATAGGGCACGGAGATGTTGCCGTTGACGTCCACCGTCTGGGTGGGGATGTCGACGAAGTTGCCGGCGCGCGAGGCCGCCTCGGCAGGGATGAAGAGACCGCCCGAGGAGGCTTCGAAGATCGACACGCCGACGATGTCGCCGACGCCAATCTTGATGTCCGGAACCGGACGGCGATCGTTGCGGAAGGTGCCGATCAGGCCCTGGGAGTCCATCGTCGAGAGCACGCTGACCACCTGGGCGGTCAGCGGCACGAGCTTATAGCTCAGGCCATCGGTGTCCTGCGTCGAGGGATTGGTCACCTCGACCGAATAGGGCCCGGATGCGGGAAGGAGATTGCAGCCGGCCAATGCGACGGACACGGCGACCGATACCGCCATCCCCGTCACGCGACGGAACCGTCCAAGCCAATTTTCGGTGGCAAAATGCACTGCCTGAGCCCCCGTGGGATACGTCCTTTTACCTACCACGAGGGGCCCGGAGAGCATATTGCAGAGCAGCACGGAAATGGCTCAACGACGCCGTTTCCACCGCCTCTGTGGCTCATTGGCCACATGAAAAACCGTACTCGAGTAGGGCTGGATCGAGGGAAAAAGGTTAACGCTGGCAATGGGCTGCTAGTCTCGCTTTTTGCAAGCGGCGACGCAGCCGCGACTCAACGCGCACGCACGCTTGCAATGCAGCGCCATCGTCGCGCTCAGGTTGCGATGAGAAAGCGGTCCGCGCCTTCAAGCACCAGGCAGGTCAGATGGCCGGTGGCATAGGCGCCGGTGTCGATGTTGATCCGGTTGCTCAGAACTTCCGGGTCCTTCATGGGCGTGTGCCCGTGAACGATGCAGTGGCCGAACCAGTCCGGATGATCCAGGAACTCCCGCCGGATCCACATCATGTCCTCGCGGCTCTGCTCTTCCAGCGGGATCCCCGGGCGCAGGCCGGCGTGGACGAACGCGTAATCCCCGCAGACGAAATAGCTGGTGAGCTGGCGCAGGAACGAGATGTGCTCGGCGGGCACGGCGGCGCGCCACTCGTTCCAGAGCCGGGCCTCGTCCGCACCGGCTGCGGGACGCACATAGGAGAAGACGGTCTCAAGCCCGCCCATGCGCAGCCAGCGCGAGAAGGACTCCTGCGACAGCAGGGATTCGAGCATCACCGCTTCATGGTTGCCGGAGATGCAGATGGCCTTGTGGTCCTTCTGCCGCTGCATCAAGGCATCCAGCACGCCGGACGACTGCGCGCCACGGTCCACATAGTCGCCGAGATAGACCTCGACGCAGTCCGGGCCGGGGTGAGCGGCCATGTCCTCGTCGATGGCGGCCTGGAGCGCGGTGAGCAGGTCGAGACGGCCGTGGACATCGCCGACGGCATAGATGCGCATATGGTCCGGGACGAGCGGAATGGCCGGGTCGCGATAGTGTTCTGTCACGGTGCTGTTCGGGCGGATCTTCAGCATCGTCATGTCCGCAACATCCCTGCTGGTGTCAATGCCCCCGCACGAACCACTGGCAAGCCCCTAATATAACGCACAAGTTCGATTCTGGCGATCTTTTAGTTGCAGCGCAACAACAACAAGACACACAGACGTGAAGCCGTGCAATAATTTACCGCAGTGCGGTAGCGGGGGAGAGAATGACGTTCGAGCTTGCGGCACTGGCGGTCCTTTTCGAGGCCCTGCTGGGGTATCCGGCCGGACTCGTGCGGCGGATCGGCCATCCCGTGATCTGGATCGGCCGCCTCATCCTTGCACTGGATCACCGGCTCAACCGCCCGGGATTCGCCCCCGGCCGGCGGCGCCTGATGGGTGTCGTGACGGTAGCGCTGGTGCTCGCCGCGGCCGCCCTGCCGGCCCTGGCGCTGGAGGTGGCTCTGCGTCCCCTCCCCTTCGGGCTGCTCATCCTTGGGCTGGCAGGGTCCAGCCTCATCGCGCAGCGCTCCCTGCACTGGCATGTGGCGCGGGTTGCCGACGCACTGGAGACCGGCAGCCTCGATGCCGCGCGCGAAGCCGTCGGCCATATCGTCGGCCGCGATCCGCAGACGCTGGACGCCTCGGGCGTCGCCCGCGCCGCCATCGAAAGCCTCGCCGAGAACTTCTCCGATGGCGTAGTGGCCCCGACCCTCTGGCTGAGCGTGGCGGGCCTTGCGGGCGGCGCCGCCTACAAGGCCCTCAACACCGCCGACAGCATGATCGGACATCTCACGGAGCGACACGCCGCCTTCGGCTGGGCGGCCGCGCGGGCGGACGATTACGTAAACCTGCCGGCCTCGCGCCTTGCGGGAATGCTCATCATCGCCAGCACAGCGCTGACGCCCGGCGCCCATCCCCGCCATTCCTATCGGGCGATGCTGCGCGATGCCCCGCGCCACCGCTCCCCCAACGCCGGCTGGCCGGAGGCGGCCATGGCCGGCGCGCTCGGGCTGCGACTGAACGGCCCGAAGGTCTACGCCGGCGTGCTCACGCAGGACGCCTATATGGGCGACGGCCGGCGCGAGGCGACAGCGCACGATGTGCGCATGGCGCTGAAGGTCTACCGCCGCGCGGATGCCCTGATGATCCTGCTGGTGCTGGCCGGCGCGGGCGTGACCCTGCTGGTTTGAGGGCTCACCGCGCCAGCGCCAGCAGACGGTCGAGGTCGAGATGGGCGGCGAGATGGGCCGCCAGCGCATCCAGCGTCGCCTCCACGCCGTCCTCATAGGCGATGCCGCCGCCCGCCCCGCCCAGCCGACGGAGCACGGCGGCGCGGAAGGCATCGGAGGCGAACAGGCCGTGCACATAGGTGCCAGCAACGCGGCCCGAGGCGGAGCGCGCGCCCTCCGGCCGCCCATCGGCGAGAGAACCGAACGGCCGCTCGCAATCCGCACCATGGGTTGCGCCCATGTGCATCTCGTAGCCGTGGAAGGGTGCGCCCTCGGCGGTGCCGCGCACCTCCTCCAGCCGCTTCTCGCCGGTCAGCACCGTATGGACATTCAGCAGGCCGAGGCCGCGGGCGATCCGGGCCTCCCCCTCCACGCCCTCGGGATCGGCGATGGTCTGCCCCAGCATCTGGTAGCCGCCGCACAGACCCATGACTGCCCCGCCGCGCCGGGCGAAGGCGAGGATATCGTGGTGGAGGCCCCCGGTCTTCAGTGCCGTGAGGTCGGCGATGGTGGCCTTGGAGCCTATCAGCAGCACCAGATCGGTATCGAGCGGCAGGGTCTCATGGGGGCGGATGCGGCGCACCTCGACGCCCGGCTCTGCATCGAGCGGGTCGAGATCGTCGAAATTGGAGACGTGGGGCAGGATCGGCACGGCGATGCGCAGCCGCGCCCCGGCCTTGGGCGGCGGCGGCGCGGACAAAGCCAGCGCATCTTCCGCCGGCAGGCGGGCCGCATCGGGAAAGTGCGGCACGAGGCCGAACGCATCCCAGCCGGTGAGGTGCGCGATCAGATCCATGCCGGAGGCGAACAGCGCCGGGTCGCCCCGGAAGCGGTTCACGATGAAGCCGCGGATCATGGCCGCATCGGCCGGATCGATCACCGCTTTTGTCCCGGCAAGGCTGGCGATGACGCCCCCCCGGTCGATATCGCCGATGAGCACCACCGGCACGTCCGCCGCCCGAGCGAAGCCCATGTTGGCGATGTCGGCAGCGCGCAGATTGACCTCGGAGGCGCTGCCCGCCCCTTCCACCAGCACGAGGTCGGCCTCGCCCTTGAGCCGGGCAAAGCTGTCCAGCACGGCCGGCATGAGCGTCGGCTTGAGGGACTGGTAGGCGGCGGCCTTGGCTGTGCCGTGGACCTGCCCCTGCACCACCACCTGCGCGCCGGTCTCGCCCTGCGGCTTCAGCAGCACCGGGTTCATATGCACGCTCGCGCGCACCCGCGCGGCCCGCGCCTGCAGCGCCTGCGCCCGGCCGATCTCCCCGCCGTCCGCAGTCACGGCGGCATTGTTGGACATGTTCTGCGGCTTGAACGGCCGCACGGCGAGGCCCCGGAGCGTGAAGGCGCGGGCGAGGCCGGCGACGATGAGGGACTTGCCCACATCCGAGCCGGTGCCCTGGAACATGAGGGCGCGGGCCATCAGAACTCGATGCCCGCCTGCGCCTTCACCCCGGCGGCGAAATGGTGCTTCACCAGCCCCATCTCGGTCACGAGATCAGCGGCGGCGAGAAGCTCGGGCTTCGCATTGCGTCCGGTGACGACCACATGCAGACCGGGGCGCCGCGCCGCGAGGGTGGCCACCACCTCGGCGAGATCGAGATAGTCGTAGCGCAGGGCGATGTTCAGCTCGTCGAGGATGAGGAGGGAGATGGTCTCGTCCGCCATCAGCTCGCGTGCCTTGCCGAAGGCGCGGGCGGCGGCGGCCTTGTCGCGGGCGAGGTCCTGCGTCTCCCAGGTGAAGCCCTCGCCCATGGTGTGCCAGCTCACGCGATCACCGAAGGCCTGAAAGGCGTCCTGCTCGCCCGTCTGCCAGGCCCCCTTGATGAACTGGACCACGCCGACCCGTCCGCCACGCCCCAGCATCCGCAACGCAAGGCCGAAGGCCGCCGTGCTCTTGCCCTTGCCGGGGCCGGTATGGACCACGAGCAGGCCCTTCTCGATGGTCTTTTCCGCCACCTCCTTGTCCTGCACCGCCTTGCGCTTTTCCATCTTGGCGCGATGGCGCGCGGCGGCGGTGTCATCGACGGAGGACGGGGGGACGGGATCGCTCACGGCGTCACTTCCTTCACGGTCAGGGGCAGGCCGGCCACCACCAGCACCACCTTGCGGGCGCGGACGGCGAGGCGCTGGTTGAGGAGGCCGGCGGCGTCACGGAAGCGGCGGGCCAGCGCATTGTCGGGGACGATGCCGAATCCGACCTCGTTGGCGACGCAGATGGTCGGCCCCGGCCGGGCGGCAAGGGCGGCGTCCAGCGCCGCCGCCTCGGCGTCGAGGTCATGGTCGGCGAGGAGATGGTTGGTGAGCCAGAGGGTGAGGCAATCCACCAGCACCGGCCGATCCGGCGGAAGCGCGCCAAGCGCGGCGGCGAGATCGAAGGGCGCCTCCACCGTCTCCCACCCCTCGCCCCTTCGGCCGCGATGCTGCGCGACGCGCGCCTCCATCTCAGGGTCAGGCTGGCCGCCATAGCCGAGCTGGGCCGTGGCGACATAGGTCCAGGGGCCGGGATGGCGCACGGTCTCGCCTTCCGCGAACCGGCTCTTGCCGGAGCGGGCGCCGCCGAGGACGAGAACGAGATCGCCGGCCGAAGCAGCCCCCGCCATCAGGCGCGCACCATGGCCGGCACGCCGAGGCACCGGTGTGAGGCGCGGCTTGCACGGCCGGCCCGGCACAGTCTCATCACGTCTCCTCCCCGCCACCTCCGGCGAAACAGCCGCGACTATAGGCATGGGTCCCCCGCCCGCAAACCGACGCCACGGTAAATGCCAGGCGCGTGGATACCTCCGCAAACACCACCGCCGTGCCGCTCCCATCCCGATCGGACGGACGAGGCAGGGAAAGCTTCGCGACGCCGTCTGGCGGGTCGGGCGCACTCGAAGTCACTTTAAGAGAACGATATTTTTCATATAAATCAGTTATTTATCGTTAATATTTAACGTTAACTTGCACGCCTGAACGCAGAAGGCGCCACGGTAAGCACATATTTCATTATAAAAATCAATAGACTAATGAGCGCACCTGATAATATATGGTTTCATAATACCTCTTAACATATTACATTAATACATCCATTTATTCAACTATCATATTGATAAATAATGATTTTTTGATTAAAGGAAAATATTCCTGCACAGACCGACAGCCCGCCCAGTGACGGGAGAGACGTGCCCTCCCCTCCCGCACTCCGTTTTTCCGTAATGTCTGCTGATTTTGGCTCGGCAATGGTGCTCCAGCCCCTGCCCTTACTCTCGAGGCGTTGACCGGCAACGCTGCAAGCGCTTACAGCTGGGCGCGACCGCTTGTATTCGCGGGCCGACACGATGTTACGGGCAAAACGGCGCTGCCCCTGCCCGTAGAGGTGCCTTTATACCAATATTCAGGTGTCAGCTTTTGTGAAACGGGCGCCCGTTCCAGCACCGGAGCGGCTGAGCCGCCCTGCCCCTCACCCTGCCGTGTTGCGCGGCTTCAGATGGCGGTTCACATAGGCCGAAACGCCGTCCTCCAGCGAGGTAAACGGCCGGGTGAAGCCGGCCGCGCGGAGCTTGGAGACGTCGGCCTGGGTGAAATACTGGTAGGCCTTCTGCAGGCTCTCCGGCATGTCCACGTAGGTGATGTTCGGCTCTTTGCCGAGCGCGGTGAACACGGCTGTTGCGAGATCCGCGAAGGAGCGCGCCTCGCCGGTGCCCACATTGAAGATGCCGGACACGTCCGGGCTCTCCAGCAGCCAGCGCACCACTTCCACGCAGTCGCCCACATAGACGAAGTCGCGCAATTGCCCGCCATCCGTATAGCGCGGGTCGTGGGACTTGAAGAGCGTCACGCTCTCCCCCGCCTCGGCGTTCGGATAGATCTTGTGCACCACCGAGCGCATGTCGCCCTTGTGAGCCTCACCGGGGCCATAGACGTTGAAGAAGCGCAGGCCGGCAAACTGGGGCGGCCGGGGCCGCCCTTCGGCGATGTCCGCCATGATGCGGCGATCCACGAACAGCTTGGACCAGCCATAGGGATTGAGCGGCGCGAGCGCGGCGAGATCGGCCCCCGCCTCGGAATCGCGGAAGCCCGAGGTGCCGTCGCCATAGGTCGCGGCCGAGGAGGCGAAGATCAGGCCCAGCGCCTTCTGCGCGCACAGGTCCCAGAGGTCGAGCGTCGCGCGGATGTTGCGGGCGACGATCTTGTCGGCGTCGCGCTCGGTGGTGGCGGAAATGGCGCCCATGTGCACCACCGCAGCCAGCCGCCCGCCTTCCTTCTCCACGAAGTCGTTGATCGTCTCGGGACGGATCACGTCATGGAGCGGGATGTCGGAAATGTTGCGCCATTTGGGGCCGTCTTCCAGCCAGTCGGCCACGACCACGCGATAGCCGTCCTCCGCCGCCGCGCGGGCGATGTTGGAGCCGATGAAGCCAGCGCCGCCGGTGACGAGCAGAAGGTCACGACTCAACGCCACCGATCGGGTCATAGCGGGCATCCCATCCAGTCCATCGGACGCTGGGTGTGCCACCCCGCCGATAGCTTGTCCATCTCGACCATGGCCGAAGCGCCTGTATCAGGCTGCCGTGCCCAGCCTGGCAAGCGCCTGCCAGACCTCGGCGGCGGAGATGTCGGAAAGGCAGGGCGGCCCCTCGATGGTCTCGGGCGCGATGCGGCAGCGGGCCTTCTCGCAGGGCGCGCAATCGCGCCGCGCCTTCAGTTCCGTGACGCACGGGCCGAACAGGCCGGTGAGCACCGGGTTGGTGGGTCCATAGAGACCGACGGTCGGCACCCCGTAGGCCGCGGCAAGATGGCCGAGGCCGGTGTCGACAGTCACCACGCCCGCCGCTCCGGCGATCTCAGGGGCGAGCCCCTCCAGCCCCTGGGGCGGCAGCAGGCGCACATTGCCCTGTCCGGCAGCGATGGCCTCGGCGCGGGTCCGTTCTTCGGCGCCGTGGGCGAACAGGCGCACCTCCACCCCCGCCGCCCTCGCCAGCGCCGCCAAGGCGCGCCAGCCGTCGAGGGTCCAGGTCTTGGTCGGCCACGTGGTGCCGTGAAGGAAGACGAGATAGGGCACGCCGCCGGGAGCCGGCCGCAGGCCCGTGTCGGCAGGCAGATCTTCAAGGCGATAGCCGAGCGCGGCCGCGAACAGCTTCCGAAGACGCACCGCCATGTGCTCCACCTCGGGCACATGATGGCGCGTGCCATAGAGCAGGCTCGCCAGCCCTTCGCGCGCGCTCGCCCGGTCGAAGCCGTGGCGCGGGCCACGGGCGAGCGCGGCCACGGCGGCGCTCTTCATCAGCCCCTGGCCGTCGATGACGAGATCGTAAGACTCGCCCACCAGCGCCGCCCTCACCCGCATTGCCTCTCCACCCGAAAGCGCACCGAGCGGCCGGCGCGACAGGCGGCGGAGCGGAACGGTGATGGTGCGGCGGACGGCGGGATGGAGCCGGGCGACCGGCGCGAAGGCCTCCTCCACCGCCCAGTCCACCGTCAGCCCGGGCACGCGGGCGGCGGCGTCCGTCAGCGCGGGGAAGGTGTGGACCACATCCCCCAGCGACGACAGCTTCACCAGCAGCAGCTTCATCGGCGCATTTGCTCGGCCGCGGCCAGCACGTCCTCGGCGGCGATGCCTTCAAGGCACGCCAGCGTCTTGAGCGGGCATTCCCGCTTGTGGCAGGGCCGGCACGGCAGGTCGCGGGAGACCACCCGGGCGAAGGGCGAGGCCGGGGGCGTCATCTTCTCGGACGACGCGCCGTAGATCACCACCAGCCTGCGGTCGAAGGCGCCGGCGATGTGCATCAAGCCGGAATCGTTGGAAATCACCACGTCCGCCCCCGCGAGGATGGCGGCGGCCTCGATGAGGGTGGTGCGACCGACGAGATTGTCCACCGGCACGCCGGCCGTCTCCTCGATGGCACGCGCGGCTTCGGCATCCTTGGGCGAGCCGAGGATGCGGATGCGATAGCCGTCCTTCACCGCAAGTGCGGCAAGCGCCGCGAACTTCGCCGCCGGCCAGCGTTTGGCAGGGCCGTACTCGGCACCGGGGCAGAGCACCATCACCGGCCCGTCGCCGGCGAGGGGATACTTGGCGGCGGCAACATCCACGGCACCGTCGGGCAGCATCAGGCGCGGGCGCGGCGCGCGGGCGATGGAGCCCGGCGGCAGGCCGAGGGCGACGAAGCGGTCCAGCGTGCGGGCGGTCTTGCGATCCGGGTCGGGGCGCGCGTCGGTCAAAAGGGCGCTGCGCAGCTCGGCGCGATAGCCGACACGCTCGGGAATCTCGGCGGCGAGCGGAACGATGGCAGCCTTGAACGCCCGCGGCAGGATGATGGCCTTGCCGTAGCCTTCGCCGCGCAAGGCGCGTCCCGCCTTCCAGCGGGCGAGCAGGCCGAGTTCGCCATGGCCCAGCCCCAGCAGGATGGTGCGGCGAACGCCTGGGATCATGCGGGCGACGGGAAGGGAGGCGGGCGGCGCCAGCACATCGATGGGCCGGCCGGGCTCGCGCAGGCGCAGCACGTCCACAAGGCTCGCCGCCATAACCATGTCACCGACCCACGAGGGGCCGATCAGCAGGAGCGGCGAGACTGAACCAAGGGCACGCATGCGATAACTCGCGGGGTGGAACGCCCCGCGTCATGACAAGGCGGACCCGCCGCGTCAAGCACGCTGGCCCGGACGCGGCGGTCGTTGAGGGAGCAAAAGCTCAGGCGGTCGGACGGATCTTCTCGACCGACGACTTGATCGGCTCGGACGAGTCCGCGGCGACCTTCTGCGCGAGGGCGGACAGATCCTTGGCCTGGCCGGTCAGCGTCTCGAACTGCTTGCGGACGTGGCCGGTGGAGAGTTCCACCGCCTCGGCGAGCGTCTTGGCCGTCAGGAGCGAATTGAAATAGTCAAAAGCCGAGTTCACGTTCGATTGAACCGCCTCAAGCACCTTGGCATTATACTGGGCCACGCCCTTGGAGGCAGTGGTGGCGCTTTCCTCGAGGGCGGAATTCACCTGCTCGGCGGCGGACTTCAGCTTGCCGTAGTTCTCGCGGTAGGCGGCGAGACCCTTTTCGGCGATTTCGCGCACCGCCGGCGGCACTTCGACGGCCGGAACGGCATGAGTCGAGAACGCCTTTTTCGCCGCCTCGATCTGATCCTGATAAGCCTTGATGAAGGTGTCGTTCATGTCATCCTCGGAAACGGGGCATGGCGATCCGTGCCGAGGTGCATTGCTGCAGTGCCACCAGAATGAAACGCGAGGCGCAGCGCCGTGCAACGCTTGCATTCCGGACATTCTAGGTGAGCTGTGTTTACCCCGACGATAGGGTTATACAGCAGTAAACGTGCAGCGCAAAATGAAATTCTGCGCTGCACAAGTCAAGCTTTCGCGCGCACCGGGGGTACGCGCGGACCGGTAGAGTAATCCCGTCAGCCCTTCTGGTTGGGATCGGTGGCCTTGGCCGCGGCCGCCTGGGCTTCGCGCACCGCGGTCTCGCCCACCGTCTTCAGGTCCTGGGCGACAGCCTGGGCGCTCTGGGCGGCGGACGCGGCGAGGGCCTTCAGCCGCTCGGCGAGGGTGCGAGCGTGCTCGTCCATGGTGCGCACGGCGTTCTCGCCGAGGGCCTTGGCGTCGTCGCCGAAGGCCTTCGCCTGCTCGGAAACGGTCTTCAGCTGGTTGGTGAGGAACTCGGCCTGCAGGCTCATCATCTCCTGCGGGCTCTTGGCCGCGACCAGCTTGTGCAGGAAGTCGAAGCTCGCCTCGACATTGGCTTCCATCAGCCCGATGGCCTTCTGGCGGAAGTCCTTGATGTTGGAGCGAACCTCCTCGATATGGCCTTCGCTCTCGCCGACCGTTTCACGCGCATTCTGGAACAGCGTCTCGAACGCCTGGCGAGCCTGCGCCACATTCTTCTCGGCAATGGCACGCATTTCAGGGGGCAGCTCCAGCTCCGGACCGAACTTCGTCGTCATGGCCGTCTCTCCTCCGGGTGTCGGGCGGCGCAAGCCACCGCACAGCGACCGATCTTAATCTACGGTAGTGCCGCTTCGCCAATATGAATGGCAGGCGCGCGGCGAAGTTGCACTGACGTTAATCAATGGCAGTGAGAATATGAGCCGGCGGGGTGATCCCGCCTTTGTTCCCTCCTCCTCCGCAAGGTGCGATCCTGCAAACGATGACGCAGCACCACGGCAGCCCGGACGACCCGTCTCTCCTCTCCGGGGAGAGCGTGGAGGCCATCGCGTCCGCTCTTCCAGGCGCGGAGGCGGTGCTGGCGCCCCTCGCGCGGCAGGAATTCGTCTCCTTCCTTCTCGATCTCGGCACCGGGCGCATGCTGGCGGCGACGTCGGCGGCCGCCCGGCTCGCGATCGCGCCCGGTGAACCGGCATCCGAGCCGGTGATGACGGCGGCCACCCGCCTCGCCCGGCGCACCGCCGCCGGCTTCGGCGTGGCGCGGCTGCGCCTGCCGGGCGACCTCTCGCCCCGCACCCTGCGCTTTGCCGCCCTCGCTTTGCCCTCCGGCCCCGCGCTCCTGTTCGCGGACCCGGCCGCATTCGCGCCCGCCGCACCCTCACCGGCGCCCTCCGTGGCGGCCCCGGCCGTGCCGGCGGCGCTGCGCCCGCTTCTGGCCCAGCCGCTGCGCGTGACTTGGGAGAGTGATGCGGAGGGACGCCTGCGCGCACTGTCCCCCCTGTTCGCAGCGGCGCTCGGCAGCCGCTCCGGCATCTTCCTCGGCGCGAGCTTCGCGGATCTTGAGCGTGACGGACACCTGACCGACGCCGATGCGCTCATCGACGCCATGGCTTCGGGCGAAAGCTTCACCGAGCGCACGGCGACGGTGCCGCCGGTGGGCGTCGAATCCCCGCTCGATCTCAGCCTCGGCGGCGCGCCGCTGTTCGATGCGGAGCGCCGGCTCAAGGGCGTGCGCGGCTTCGGCATCGTTTCGGCGGCGGAGACGCCTCTTCCCCAGCCGCCGAAAGCGCCGCAGGCAAGCGCACCGGCTCCTCAGCCCCAGGTCGCCTTCGGCCGCAACGTGGTACCGCTCCGGCAAGGCAGCCTGTCGCCGCAGGAAAGCTCCGCCTTCCGCGAGATCGCCCGGACCCTCGCCGCGGCCATCGAGGACTGGCCGAGAATTCCGCCGGACACCCATCCGCCCGACCAAATGGACGCCGCATACGCCGAGCCCGAGCCCTCGCCCGCCTCCGGCGACGAGGCGGAATTGCTGGACAAGCTCCCGGTGAGCCTGCTGGTACAGCAGGAGGGCGAGCTGGTGCACGCCAACCGGGCCTTTCTCGCCCTGACCGGCTGGAGCGGACTGGACGCGCTGGCGCAGGCCGGCGGGCTTGAGCGGGTTCTCTCCCGCGAATCCGGTGCCCTCCATGTGCTGACGCCCGACGGAGCCCGCCTGCCCGTGGAAGTGCGCCTCGTCGCCGCGCCGTTCCTCGGCCGGCCGGCGCTGATTCACGTCATCCGCGCCCTCGACACCACCGACGACGACCGCGAGGCCCGCGCGAGCGCCCGCCGCGCGGCGCTCGACATGGTGCCCTGGCCGGTCTTCCTGCTGGAGATGGACGGCACCATCCGCCTCGCCAATTTCGCGGCGGCCGAGCGGCTGGGCTTTCCAGCCCATGACCTTGCCGGCGAGCCCTTCACCATCGCCGTCGCCCCGACCGACCGCGCCGACGCCGTGGCCACCCTCGACCGCGTGCGGGACCACGGGGCCTCCGCGCAGGTCGCGCTCGCTCTGCGCAATCGCGAGGGCGAGATGCTGCCGGGGCTGGCGGCCGTGACCCGCGCCGGAGCCGAGGACCAGATCCTGTGCGTCGTCATCGGTCCGCTGCCGCAGCAGCCCGAGCCGGCGCCGTTGGCGGTGCCCGTTGCGGTGCCCGAACCGGAACCGGCGGTGAACCTCCTGCCGCGCCTCGCCGGCCGACTGCGTGCCGGGCTCGAAGGCCCCATGGCGATCCTGCGCGAAGCGCCCGCCGAGGCCCTGAGCGATCCCCTGCGGGACGCTCTCAAGTCCCTCAACGCCACCCTCGACGACCTCAACGCCCTCTCGCAGCCGGCTCAGACGGCGGAAGCCGTCACCTGCGACGTGTCGGCGGCGGTGCGCGCCGCCGTGGCCACGCTTCTTCCGGCCGCCCGGCGGCGGCGGCTGGCGCTGCGCCTCGACGACGCCGGAGGGGTCACGGCCCTGGCCGCCGAAGCCCCGCTCGCGGAACTCGTGGCAATGCTGGTGGAAGAGGCCGTGGCGGCCACGCCAGCCGGCGGCGCGGTGGCCGTCTCGGTCTTCGCCGAGGACGAAGGTGATGGAGGACCGCGCGCCAAGGTGCAGCTGAGTGATGCCGGCGCGGGCCTTGACGCAACGGCGGCTGCGGCGGCCCTCGATCCGCTGTCCGGCCTCTCGCGGGACGACCGCTTCGCTGCGGACGGTCGCCCACTGCGTCTGACCCGCATGGCGGAAGCTGCGCGGGCGCTGGGCGGGTCACTCGAGATCGATCCGGTCGGAATGTCTCAGGCCGGTGAAGACCTGGGCCGGCGTCGCGGCATGATCGCGCGGCTCACCTTGCCAGCCTGAGCCTGCGAAGGTGTTCAACCACCAATCGGGTGGTATCCGCACAATGGAACTACTCCATTGTGCTGGCAAAAGCCTGTCTGAACGGCCCTCGACCCACCATGTCGCATATGTACGGAGTTGACGGGTCCGGCCGTCCTCTGCGAAAAATGCAATAGAAACAAGTTTTTAGAAGCCTTCCAAGTTAGCTTCGGGCCGTGCCATGATCGTTTGTTCATGCAACGTCTTTTCAGACCGGCAGGTGCTTGATGCGCTTGCGGGAACCCCATTGCGCTCCCCCAGCGAAGTTTATCGCTGCCTCGGCTGCTCGCCCCAATGCGGACGCTGCGCCCGGACCATCCGCACGCTGATGGATCAGGTGCAGGCGCACGATTGCGGTGCCTGCGCGGACGAATGTCCCGTTGCGGGACTTACCGGAATGGTCGCCGCCGAATAAGCTTCCTAGAAGGGTGCCCGAACGCCCGGCGAACAACCGGCGTTGTGGTCGGGTACCTTGCCACCACATTAGAATTAGTCTAACGCTTAATCCAAACTAACTGTCCTTATGGCATCAGGAGCTGAGAATGAAGGGCGATCCGAAGGTTATTGAATACCTCAATCGGGGCCTGCGCTCTGAGCTGACCGCCATCAATCAGTACTGGCTCCATTACCGGATGCTCGACAATTGGGGCTACAAGGCGCTGGCTAAGAAGTGGCGCGCCGAGTCCATCGAGGAGATGGTGCACGCGGACAAGTTCACCGACCGCATCCTGTTCCTCGACGGCTTCCCGAACATGCAGGTGCTCGATCCCCTGCGAATCGGCCAGGACGTGAAGGAAATCCTCGACTGCGATCTCGCCGCCGAGCTCGATGCCCGCGCCCTCTACCAGGAAGCGGCCGCCTACTGCCAAACGGTGAAGGACTATCCGAGCCGCGACCTCTTCGAGGAGCTGATGGCGGACGAGGAAGGCCACATCGACTTCCTTGAGACCCAGCTCGACCTCGTGTCCAAGCTCGGCCTGCAGCTGTACGCCCAGCACCATATCGGCGAGCTCGACGAGGACTGATCCTCCTCCACCCGTCCGATATCAACGCAAAGCCCGGCTCTCACGCCGGGCTTTTTGCTTTGTGAGGCCCGATAATCTGGAGAAAGTATAAACTGGCTCCACTGCGCGCAAAGCGTTTCGGAATTAGATGATTTCCAATGTTTCCGGGCTCACGTCCTTCTTCATTGACCCTTCGTAATGCGCCGGGCTAGCCAATTCTCCATCGTCTTGTCGTGCTCGCTCAGAGCCCGCGTGTGGGGATTTCAATGGGTCGCTTTCATCTCTTGCGCAGCCTTCTCGCCGGTGGCGCACTGCTTGTCGCGGCGCAGGGCGCCAGCGCGCAGCAGGTCGTCAACGTCTACACCACCCGCGAGCCCGGCCTTGCAGCCCCCCTGTTCGAGGCCTTCACCAAGGCGACGGGCATCGAGGTGAAGAGCGTCTTCATCAAGGACGGCCTTGCCGAGCGGGTGAAGGCGGAGGGCGCCAGTTCCCCCGCCGACGTGCTGATGACCGTGGACGTGGGCAATTTGCTCGACGTGGTGGACGCTGGCGTCACCCAGCCGGTGACCTCCCCCGCCCTCTCCGCCATTCCCGCCAACCTGCGCGATCCGGCTGGCAACTGGTACGCCCTCTCCCTGCGCGCCCGCCTCGTCTATGCGGCGAAGGAGGAGGTGAAGCTCTCCGCCATCACCTATGAGGATCTTGCCGACCCCAAGTGGAAGGGCAAGGTCTGCATCCGCTCTGGCCAGCACCCCTACAATGTGGGGCTGGTGGCGGCCTACATCGTCCATCACGGTGAGGAGAAGACCGAGGCTTGGCTGCGCGGCCTGAAGGCCAACCTTGCCCGCAAGCCCGCTGGCGGCGACCGCGAGGGCGCCCGCGACATCCTCGGCGGCATCTGCGATCTGGCGGTGGGTAATTCCTACTATGTGGGCCTGATGCGCTCGGGCAAGGGCGGTGCCGACCAGAAGAAGTGGGGCGACGGCATCAACGTGCTGCTCCCCACCTTCCAGGGCGGCGGCACCCATGTGAACGTCTCCGGCGCAGCCGTGGCCAAGAACGCGCCCCACAAGGACGCCGCCGTGAAGCTGCTGGAATTCGCCGTCTCCCCGGAGATGCAGGCGATCTACGCCAAGCAGAACCTGGAGTATCCGGTGATCGCCTCGGCCGAGGTCGATCCCATCATCGGCGCGCTGGGGCCGCTCAAGGTTGATCCCATCCCGCTGGTGGACATCGCCAAGAACCGCAAGCGCGCCAGCGAGCTCATCGACAAGGTCGGCTTCGACAACTGACGGCCGATGGCTGAGACCGCATTGACCGGCGAGCCGCGCGCGACGCGGCTCCGCCTCCCCCGCCACCTCTCCCCGCTCCTCATGGCGTCGGGATTGGTGGCTCTTTTCGTTCTGCTGCCGCTCATCGCCCTCGCCGGCATCGCCGCGCGCGGGTCCGGCGATATGTGGCCCCACCTCATCGCCACCGTGCTGCCCGACGCGCTGGCCGAGACCGGGCTGCTGGTGCTCGGCGTCGGCGTGGTCACGCTGGTGGTGGCCGTGCCGTGCGCCTGGCTGGTGGCCACCTGCACCTTCCCCGGCCGCTCGGTGCTGGAATGGGCGCTGCTGTTGCCGCTGGCCGTGCCGGGCTATATCGTCGCCTTCTCCTATCTCGACGTGCTGCACCCCCTCGGGCCGGTGCAGGAGGCGCTGCGCGCGATGCTCGGCATCGCCAGCCCGCGCGGCCTGCGCCTGCCGGATGTGCGCTCCACCGGCGGCTGCATCCTCGTGCTCTCGGCGGTGCTCTACCCTTACGTCTACCTCTCGGCGCGGGCGAGCTTCGTGCTGCAATCGGCGGCCGCGCTGGAGGTGGCGCGCACGCTGGGCGCCAGCCGCTGGCGCGCCTTCCTGCGCATCGGCCTGCCGCTGGCCCGCCCGGCCATTGTGGCGGGCCTGACGCTGGTGCTGCTGGAAGTGCTGGGCGACATCGGCGCCTCCGAATTCCTCGGTGTGCGCACCCTCACCGTCTCCATCTATTCCACCTGGGTGAACCGCTCGAACCTGCCCGGTGCGGCGCAGATCGCACTCGTCATGCTGGCCCTCGTGCTGGGGCTGATCCTGCTGGAGCGGTGGGCGCGGCGTGCCCGCCGATTCGTCGCCACCGGCTCGGCCCGTCCGCAGGCGCCGCTGCGGCTGACCGGGGTCCAGGGCCTCGCCGCCACCGCTTTCTGCGCCCTGCCGGTCATGCTCGGCTTCCTCGTGCCGTTGCTGCATCTCTCCATCTCGGCAGCGCGGCGGATGGCGGAGACCGGCTTTCCCACCCGGATCCTCGGAGAGGCCGCCACCACCGCCGCCCTCGCCGCCGGCACGGTGACCCTCGCCCTCGGCCTCGGCCTCGTGGTGGCGCTGGGGCAGCGGCTGACGCGCGCGCCGCTCGCTTCCGGCTTCGCGCGGGTGGCGAGCCTCGGCTATGCGGTGCCGGGCACCGTGCTCGCCGTCGGCCTGCTCAGCCCCCTCGCCGGCTTCGACAACTTGCTGGATGCCGCGATGAAGCAGGCCTTCGGCATCTCCACCGGCCTCCTGCTGTCGGGGTCGGGGGCCGCGCTGGTGGCGGCACTCGCCATCCGCTTCCTCGCCATCCCCGTCGGCGGCATCGAGGCGGGATTCGCCAAGCTTTCCCCGCATCTCGACATGGCCGCCCGCAGCCTCGGCTCGTCGCAGCCGCGCACCGTGCGCCGGGTGTTGCTGCCGCTGCTGCGGCCGGCGCTCGCCACCGCCGCCCTTCTGGTGTTCGTGGATGCCATGAAGGAGCTGCCGGCCACCCTGCTGCTGCGTCCACTCGGGTTCGAGACACTGGCCACCCACGTCTATGGGGAGGCGGCGCGCGGCACCTATGAGGATGGAGCGCTGGCGGCGCTGGTGATTCTGCTCGTCGGGCTGGGGCCGGTGATGCTGCTGGCCCGCATGTCCTCGTCCGCCCTAGGCGCTTCAGCGGACGGCACGCGCGGCAGCGCCTCGGCACGCGACTGACCGGCGCGCCGACCCACCCCGAAGCCCCCAGCCATCAAAGCGACACAGAGCCCGCTAAAGGTGCGGCCACGATCCAACGTGGCCTCAGGCGTCGCGCGCATCGCCCCGCCTGCTCCCTCGGAGACCTCTGTATCTTCATGCTGCGTGTCGGCCAGAACACCCGCCGGGCCGGGCTCATCGCTGCATCCGTGCTGGGCGCGGGTGCCGCGCTGCTGCTCGTCGCCATGGCGGTGCTGCCCCTGCTGGTACCGGCTGCCGAGCTGCGCCGGGTGGCGGCGCAGGCGCTCGCCGGTTCGACCGGCCAGAAGGTGGAGATTCTTGGCGAGCCGGCGATTCGCCTCTTCCCCTCGCCGCGCGTGGTGCTCGGCAAGGTCAGCTTCCCGCTCCCCGCAGGCCAGTCGCTCGATGCCGAGAACGTGGTCACGCGGCTCGATCTGCTCCAGCTTGTCGCCGGACGGGTGGCGGTGAACGACGTGATCGTCGAGCATCCGACCCTCGTCCTCACCGGCGAAGGCATGGCGCCCGCCCTCGGGATCGCGCCGGTGCTCGCCGCCACCGACCGGCCGGAGCTGCGCATCATCGACGGCACCATCGCCTGGCGCTCCAGCAGCGGCCTGACCCGTGAACTCGTCAGCGGCATCACGGCGAGCCTCGACCGGGTGCTCGACCGCGCCGGCATCGCCGTCGCCGTCCAGTTCGACTGGCGCGAGCAGCCGGTGAACGCGACGCTGTTCATCGACGACATCACCGCCTTCATGGCCGGCACACCGGCGCCCATGCGCGTGACCGTGGCGACGGACGGCGCCAAGGCCCGCTTCCACGGCCGCGCCGCCCTCGGCAAGGCGCCCACCATGGACGGCGCGGTGACGGCGGACGCCGATTCGCTGCGTGACCTGTTCGACTGGGCCGGCATGGAAGCGCCCACGCGCAGCGGCTTCGGGTCCTTCTCCCTCGCCTCCCGCCTGAAGCTGGAGAAGGGCGAGGTGGCCCTGACCGAGGCGAGTGTCGATCTCGATGGCAACCGAGGCGACGGCGGCCTTCTGGTCAAGGTCTCCGGCCCGCGCCCGCTCATCCAGGGCACGTTCGCCGCCGATCACATCACGTTCGCTCCCTACGGCGCCATGCGCCTGACGGGCGGCGAGCGGCAGGGCTGGGACCGGGGGGCGGTCGATCTCTCCGCCCTCGGCGCCTGCGACCTCGACCTGCGGCTTTCAGCGGCCCGGGTGGACGTGGGCGACACCGCGCTCTCCACCGTCGCCGCCAGTGCCGTTCTGACCGCTGGCCGGCTCGTGCTCGCCATCGGCGAAGCCCATGGCTGGGGCGGCGTGCTGCGCGCTTCCCTGACCCTCGCCCCTACTGCATCCGACGCGACCGCCCCCCAGGCCCGCCGCTCGGCGGGCGCTGAGCTGCAGCTTGAGGCGGAAGCAAACGATGTGGAACTCGCCCGCGCCCTCGACGACATCGGCGGCTTTCGCCGCATCGACGGCACCGGGACACTTCAGCTCGACGTGACGGGGGCCGGGCGCAGCATCCAGGACATCGCCGCGAACCTTCAGGGCAGCGCCGCGCTGAGCGCGGCCAACGGCTATCTCAACGGCTTCGACGTGGCGCAGCTGCTGCAGCGCATCGAGCGGCGGCCCCTCTCCGCGGCCAGCGACTGGCGTGGCGGACGCACTGCTTTCACCGAACTCAACGGCCGCATCGCCATCAGCGACGGTGTGGGCACGGTGGAGGAGCTGGTCATGCGCGGGCCGCGCGCGCAGATCGACATGACCGGCTCGCTCTCTATCGCCCAGCGCGCGCTGGACCTCGCTGGCCACGCCGCGCTGCCGGCGACCAAGGGCGCGAAGACCGGCGCCATCGACCTGCCGTTCAGCGTCCGCGGCCCCTGGGACGAGCCGAGTATCATGGCCGACCCGCTCAGCCTCATCGAGCGCTCCGGCGCGGCGCTGCCGCTGCTGGAGGCGGTGAAGGCCCGTTCCGCCGCCCCCGCCGCCGAGCGGGCGATGGATGGCGGCGCAGCGGCGAACCCGCAGCAGCCTCCGGCGAACTGACGGCGCTCGCACCAGACAGAACGCAAGCGGAAACGAAAAAGGCCGGCGCGTTGGCACCGGCCTTCAATCCTGTTTGCCTGCGGCAGAGAAATCAGCCCTTGAGGCTGGCCTGCATGGCGGCGCCGAGGCCCTTGAACGAGAGCGGCAGGATGACCGGGCGGCGCGAACCGTCCTCGAACACGATCTCACCCTTGCCGGAGCTGGCCTTGAGCGCCGTCAGCTGATCCTGCGTCAGCTCGGCGGAGGCGACGCAATGCTGGCCGCAGCGCTTGAAGGTGAGCACCACGTCCGCCACGCCCGCCACCTTCAGCGCCACGTTGGACGGCAGCCACACGCCGGGCGGGGTGAGGACGATGAGGCGCACCGGCCCACTCTTCTCGGCCCGCACCGCGACATGGGCGAGGATGTGCGCGAGGTCAGGGGTCTGCAGCGTCTGCACCGCCTCGCAGCCGCGTTTGTCGTCCTTGCCCTTGCAACGCACGGTCCAGTCGTCGTGCACCGAGCGGGTCTCGGTGGGATCGGCAGGAGCGGCAGCAGGCGCGGCGGCCGTCTGGGCGGCGGCGGGAAGGGCGAAGGCCGATGCGGCGAAGACAGCAGACAGGAGCGAGAGACGGAGGGAAGGGATGAGACCGGTAAGCGCCATCTTTTACATCCTCTCAATCGCACCCGCGCCCCGCAGCGGTGCCTCGCCGGGACATACCGACACCGGCCCCGCGAGGCAACGCAAATCGCGGCGGGACACCCCCTGACACTGGGGAAGGCGGCGCCCAAAGCACCGTCCCGCAAGGACCGTCCGGCGCGACAATGGTATCGAATTACAGGATACCGCACGCCCCGACGTCTGGGCGTTCACCCCCGCGCCCTGTCCTCGCGCCGAACGGCCACCGCGGCCAGAACACGCTCTGGTGTCGCCGGAGCGTCGAGCTTCACGGGACCCGCGCCCGGCAGGCCGGCGATCGCGTCGCGGATGGCCAGCCACACCGAAATGGCGAGCATCAGCGGCGGCTCGCCCACCGCCTTGGAGCGCAGCACCGTCTCTTCCGCATTGGGCTTGTCGAGGAGATGGACCTTGAGCACGGGCGGCACGTCGCGCGAACCGGGGATCTTGTAGGTGGAGGGGCCGCGCGTGGCGAGGCGGCCGCAGGCGTCCCACTTCAGTTCCTCGCAGGTGAGCCAGCCCATGCCCTGCACGAAGGCGCCCTCGATCTGGCCGATGTCGATGGCCGGGTTCAGCGAGCGCCCGCAATCCCCGACGATTTCCGCCCGCAGCACCCGCACCGCGCCGGAGAGCGTATCCACCGCCACCTCGGCCGCAGCGGCGCCGTAGGTGTAATAATAGAAGGGCCGCCCTTCCGACTTCACCATGTCGAAATGGATCTTCGGCGTCTTGTAGAATCCGGTCGCCGAGAGCGGCACGCGCTGCTGCCACGCCATGTGCGCCGCTTCGCCGAAGGAGAGGCTGCGATTGCCCACGCTCACGCGGCCTTCGGCGAACACCACCTCCTCCACCGGCGCATCGAAATGCGCCGCCACCACGCCCGCCATGCGGCCCCTGATCTCCTTCGCCGCGATCAGCGCCGCCATGCCGTTGAGGTCGGAGCCCGAGGAGGCCGCCGTGGGAGAGGTGTTGGGCACCTTGGCGGTGCTGGTGGCGGAGACGCGCACATGGTCGAGCGGAATGCCGAAGGCGTCCGCCACCACCTGCGCCACCTTCACGAACAGCCCCTGCCCCATCTCCGTGCCGCCGTGGTTTAAATGGACCGAGCCGTCCGTGTAGACATGCACCAGCGCCCCCGCTTGGTTCAGCGTCGTCAGGTTGAAGGAGACGCCGAACTTGATGGGCATGGTGGCGAGGCCCTTGCGGATCACCGGGCTCGCGGCATTGAACGCGTCGATTTCGGCGCGCCATGCGGCAAGGTTCGCCTTGGCATCGAGAAGGGCCATGGCCTCGACGATCAGGCTGTCCTCCACCTCCTGCCCGTAGGGCGTGATGTTGCGCGGGGCATCGCCATAATGGTTGGCGGCCCGCACGGCCTCGATGGACTTGCCGAGGTGGCGGGCGATCTCGTCCATCACCGCCTCGATGGCGAGCATGCCCTGTGGCGCGCCGAAGCCGCGGAAGGCGGTGTTGGAGACGGTGTTGGTCTTCACCAGCACGCCGCGAAAGCGCGTCGCCGGGATGAAATAGCAATTGTCCACGTGGCAGAGCGCGCGGGAGACCACGGCGGGCGAGAGGTCCGCCACGTTGCCGCAATCGGCGGCGAATTCCATGCCAAGCCCGGCAATGCGGCCCTCCGGATCGAAACCTGCCTCCCAGCGCACCCGGAAGGGATGGCGCTTGCCGGTGGCTTCCATGTCCACCTCGCGCGGCAGGCGCAGCTTTACCGGCTTGCCGGCGTGATGGGCGAGCAGGGCCGCGATGGCGGCGACGATGGTCGCCTGGCTCTCCTTGCCGCCAAAGGCGCCGCCCATGCGCCGCACTTCCACCGTCACGGCCGCGAACGGCAGGCCCAGCACATGGGCGACGCCGTGCTGCGCCTCGGTGGGATGCTGGGTGGAGGAATAGACCTGCATGTCCCGGTCCTCGCCGGGAATGGCGATGGCGATCTGCCCTTCCAGATAGAAATGATCCTGCCCGCCGCAGCGCACCTGGCCGGAGAGGCGCAAGGGCGCGCCGGCCAGCGCGGCCGCCACATCGCCCCGCCCCACCTGCTGGTCCGGCGTGACGCGGGCGCCGGCCTCATAGGCTGCATCGAGATCGAGCAGCGCGGGCAGCGCCTCATATTCCACCCGCACCAACGCCGCGGCAGCGCGGGCGGCATCGAGGGTCGGCGCGGCCACGGCGGCGACGGGATGGCCCACATAGTCCGCCTCGCCCTCGGCCAATAGCGGCTCGTTGCTGCGGATGGGGGCGATGTCGTTGACGCCGGGAATGTCGCCCGCCGCCACCGCCACAACGCCCGGCAGAGCACGGGCTGCGGACAGGTCGATGGAGACGATGCGCGCGTGGGCATGGGGGCTGAGCACCAAGGTCGCGTGGAGCAGGCCGGGGGGCTCCGGCATGTCGTCGAGATAGACGGCGCGGCCGCTCACATGGGCGTTGGCGCTCTCGTGACGGGCGGGGACATGGACGGCGCGGGTCATAGCGCCTCCAGCTCCAGCGGCACGCCGGGGCGCGTGGTGGCGAGGTGGAGGCGGCGCACCAGATTGGCGGCGGCCGCCTGGCGATAGGCGGCGCTGGCGCGATGGTCGGAGAGGGGCGCGAAGTCAGCGGTCAGCGCAGCTTCGATGCCTGCGGGCGGCGCATCGCCCCATGGTGCGCCGGTGAGGAAGGCTTCCAGAGCCGGCGCGCGCTTGGCCCGCTCCGCCATGCCACCGAAGGCCGCTGCGAGAGCCGTGATCCGTCCGCCGTCCACCCGCACACGAAAGGCGCCGAGCAAGGTGGAGATGTCCTGATCGAAGCGGCGCGATAGCTTCCAGGCGAAGAGTGCTTCGCCCTCCGCGAGGCGCGGCAGGCGCAGCGCGGCGATCACCTCGTCCGGCGCCAGCGCGGTCTGGCGATAGCCGGTGAGGAAATCCGCGACCGCCATGCGTCGCACGCCGGAGAGCCCGGCAAGCTCCACCTCCGCATCCAGCGCCAGCAGCACCGGCAGCGTGTCGCCCACGGGCGAGGCGGTGCCGAGATTGCCGCCGAAGGTGCCCATGGTCCGGATCTGCCGCGATCCGATGCGGCGGATGAGGGCGCCGAAGGCGGGAAAGGCCGCCTCCACCGTCGCCAGCCCGTCCGCATAGGTGACGGCGGCGCCGAGGACGAGCACGTCGCCCTCCCATCCGATCCGCTTCAGCTCCGCCACGCGGCGGGTGGAGATGGCGAGGGGGAAGCCCTGCCGCTTCTTTGCGGGGATCAGGCCGAGGTCGGTGGCACCGGCGATCAGAACCGCGTCCGGATAGGCGCTGCGCAGCGCCACCAGTTCCGAAAGTGTCTGCGGCACGAGATGCAGTTCCCCCTGTGCCGCGATGCGCGTGCCGGCCACCGGCGGGACGCGCGCAGGCTCCGCCGGCGGCGGAGCGGCGCAGAGCGCGCGGGCGGCATCCACGATGGGGCGATAGCCGGTGCAGCGGCAGAGATTGCCGGCCAGCACCTCGTGGATGTCAGACTCGTTGATGGGAGCATCAGCCGTGCGGCTCTCGCTCATCGCATAAAGCGACATGACGATGCCCGGCGTGCAGAAGCCGCATTGGGTGCCGTCGCTTTCGGCCAGCACGGTCTGGACGGGATGGAGGCCGGACGGCCCGGCGAGCCCCTCCACCGTCTTCACCTCGGCGCCGTCGATCTGGGACAGAAGCAGGATACAGGAATTGGCGACCTGCCAGCGCGCCGCCCCGTTGTTCTGCCGCCCAATGGCGATTGTGCAGGCGCCGCAATCGCCTTCCGCGCAGCCTTCCTTGGTGCCGGTAAGGCGGAGGCGGGTGCGCAGGAAGTCCAGCACCGTCATGGAGGGGGCGGCATCCGCCACCTCGATCCGCTCGCCGTTCAGGACAAAGGCGATGGCCACGCTTTCAGCCTCCCGCGCTCTGGGACGAGCGGAAGGCCCAAGCCACCATGCGCCGCTCGAACACGGCGAAGATCGCGTACATGAGGATGCCCTGGATGGCGAGGGAGATGAGCCCGGCGAACACCAGCGGCATCTGGAAGTTGGAGCCAGCCTGCACCATGAGATGGCCCACCCCCGCATTGGCGCCGATGGTCTCGGACACCACCGCGCCCACAAAGGCGAGCGTGATGCCCACCTTGAGCGCCCCGAAGAGATAGGGCCCGGTGCGGGGAATGCCAACCTTGCGCATGATGTCGAGCTTGGAGGCGCCGAGCGCCCGCAGCACGTCCTCCAGTTCCGGCTCGGTGGTGGCGAGGCCGGTGGCCACGTTCACCACGATGGGGAAGAAGGAGATCAGGAAGGCGGTGAGGATGGCCGGCACCTCGCCGATGCCGAACCACATGATGAGGATGGGCACCACCGCCACCTTGGGCACGGAGTTAAACCCGATCATCACCGGATAGAGCCCGCGATAGATGGTGCGCGACCAGCCCACCACCACGCCGAGCGCGATGCCGAACACCACCGCGATGGCAAAGCCCGCCATGGTGGTCCACAGGGTGACGAACGAGTTCTTCAGCAGCGGCCACCAGTATTTCACCATGGCGGCGAAAATCTCGGTAGGCGCCGGCAGGATGAAGGTATCGATCTTGAAAAGCCGGCAGGCGGCCTCCCAGATCACGAACAGAGCGACCGTGAAATAGACAGGGGCGAGGTTCTCAACGGAGAGCTTTTTCATCATCTCACGCCGCCTGCCGCACTTCGGCGATCTTGTTGCGCAGCTCGTGGACCAGACCGGTAAACTCGGGCCGGTAGCACACGTCGAGATCGCGCGGCCGGGGGAACGGCACCTGCCGCGTCTCCACGATGCGGCCGGGGCGCGCGCTCATGACGTGGATGGTGTCGGCGAGGAAGGCCGCCTCACGCAGATCGTGGGTGACGAGGATGACGGTGAAGCCGAATTCCTGCCAGAGGTCGCGCAGCACACACCACAGCTCCTCTCGCGTGAAGGCGTCCAGCGCGGCGAAGGGTTCGTCCAGCATCAGCAGCGCCGGCTGGTGGATGAGGGCGCGGCAGAGCGAAGCGCGCTGCTGCATGCCGCCGGACATCTCCCACGGGAAACGATCAGCGAAGGCGCCGAGGCCCACCACGTTGAGCAGCGCCATGGCCTTGTCCTGACACGCGGCCTTGTCGCGGGAGAAGCGGCGGCGATAGGGCTCGACGATCTCCAGCGGCAGCATCACGTTCTGCAGCACGGTGCGCCACGGCAGGAGATTGGCGTGCTGGAAGGCCATGCCCGCCACCTTCACCGGCCCCTTCACCTCCTTGCCGTCGATGGAGACGGTGCCGGAGGTGGGGCGGATGAGGCCGGTGACGAGCTTCATCAGCGTGGACTTGCCGCAGCCGGAGGGGCCGACCACCGCAGCGAACTCGCCCTTGCGCACGGTCAGCGTGGTGCCGGCCAGCGCCGTCACCGGGCCGGTGCGCCCGGGATAGGTCAGGGTCACATTGTCGAGGACGATCACGGGGAGGCCCTATTCTGCTTTGTCGCCGTCATCCCCCGGCTTGTCCGGGGGATCCAACCGGGCCGACAGGCAGGTCCGGCGCGCCGTTGCCACCCTCTGGCCGAGGAGTGGATGCCCCGGACAAGCCGGGGCATGACAGATTAGAGAAAGATCAGGTCACATCTTCCGTTCGCTCGCCGGCGGCAGGTATTCGCTGGTGAAGATATCCGCGGCGGTGGGCTTGGCCTTGAATTCGTAGGTGATGCCCACCTGGTCGATGGACTTCGCCAGCCGCGCGGGGTCAACATCGCCAGTGCCGTTGGCCTTCACCCAGTCGGTGACGATGTTGTCCTTCAGCGCCATTTCGAGGCGGGCCAGCTCGATGGCCTCGTCGGCCGTCTCGTTGCGCTTCATGACGGACTTGATGGCGCTCTTGGGATCCTTGGCGGTGTCGATGATGCCCTTGATGGTGGCCTTTACGAAGCCCTTCACCACCTCGGGACGGGCCTTGGCGAAGTCGGGGTTCACCATGATGGCGTTGCCGTAGAGCACCAGGCCGTGCTTGGACATGAGCATCACCGCGATGTCGTCCGCCGGCACGCCCTTCTGGCGCAGATTGAAGAAGGAGGAGAAGGAGAAGCCGGTGATGGCGTCCACCTTGCCGTCGGCCAGCATGGGCTCGCGCACGGGGAAGCCAATGTTCTCGATCTTCACCTTCTCGGCGTCGATGCCGTTCTCCTTCACGAAGGCCTTCCACTGGGCGAAGGCGCCGTCCGGCGCGGGGGCGCCGAGGATCTTGCCCTCGAGGTCCTTCGGCTTGGTGATGCCGGTCTTCTTCAGGCTGACGATGGCGAAGGGCGGCTCGTCATAGACCATCTGGACGGCGACGACCTTCTTGTCCGGGTTCTGGTCGCGGAACTTCATCAGCGAGTTGATGTCGAAGAAGCCGATGGGATAGGTGCCCGCCGCCACACGGGCGATGCCGGCCACCGAGCCGGGACCGCTGTCGATGGTGACGTTGAGGCCCTCGGCCTTGTAGTAGCCCTTGTCCAGCGCCACGAAATAGGGGGCGGACGGCCCCTCGAACTTCCAGTCGAGCGCGAATTTCACGTCGGTCTCAGCCAGCGCGGGCGCCGCTGCCAGGGTGGCGAGAACGGCGGCGAACACGGAACGCATCAGGCCCATGAAAAAGCTCCTCGGTTTCGCTGCCGTGGACTGCAACCGCCATGCCAGCGGCCCCGCACGCCGTAGCGGCAGGCCACGGGCGCCCCGACCGTCGCGGATCGGCCACTGCCGCACGATGAGGCAGGCAGCCTCTGCCCTCAAGATCGGCAGATTGCTTAGGCCATGTGCAAACCGCGCCCTTTCCCCCTGCTGGACAGATCCCGCCGCCTGGGCCACTCCATCGATGACAGATGCCGACAAGCGGAGGGGCCATGGCACGGCGGGTGCTGCTCACCTGGGAACAGGGCGCGGGGTTCGGCCACACCATCCAGTTGGCACGGCTCGGCCGGCGGCTCCTTGAGGCGGGCGCTGAGGTGGTGGCCGCGGTGCGCCATCTGCAGAATGCCGGGCCGCTGGTCGAGGCCGGCATTCGCCTGATGCAGGCGCCGCCATGGCCCGCCCCTGCCCCACGCGCTGGCGACCACATCCCGGCCTCGGCGACGCTGACCGACAGCCTCGCCCGCGTCGGCCTGCGCGATCCCGACAGCGTGCGCCCGGTGCTGCGCGCGTGGCGCGACCTGATGGATGTGGAGCGGCCGGACCTGATGGTCTGCGACTATGCCCCCCTCGCCGGCCTCGCCGCGCGCGGGCGCTGCCCGGTGATGCAGGTGAGCACGGCCTATTGCCTGCCGCCGGCGGATCTCGAAGCCATGCCGGTGTTCCACGATTTCATGCCGTCCCAGCATCCGGATGGCGAAGTGGTCGCGGCGGTCAACACCGCGCTGGCGGATACGGGCCTTGCCCCCATCGACCGCGTCGGTGCCCTCTTCACCGGCGATGACGCCTTCGTGCGCAGCTTCCAGTTGCTCGATCCCTATGCGGACCTGCGCAGCCGGCAGGCGGAAGGCCCGGTGATGACCGAGGCCATGCGCGAGGCGTCCCCCGATGCCCGCACCGTCTTCGCCTATGTCCACACCGACGTGGCCTCACGACCGGACATAGCCGCCGTGCTGATGGCGCTGGCCCCACGGCTGGAAATCTTCGTGCCGGGCGTTGACCCCTCCTGGCTGGCGCCGCTTTCGGCGGCCGGGGCCATCGTGCATGGGCGGCCAGTGTCCATGGCGGAGGCCATGACCCGAACTCGCCTGCTGATCCATCAGGGCAGCGCCGGGGTGGCGGCGGATGCGCTGGCGGCGGGCGTGCCGCAAGTCACCTTCTCGGTGCATGTGGAACACTGGCTGAACGGCGAGGCGCTCGCCGCCGCCGGGCTCAGCCGCAACTTCCCGCTGTTCCATCCCAATGCACGGGTTGCGCCGGAGCCGGTTCTGGCCGCGCTGGAAGACAGGGACATGGCCATGATCGCCGCGGCGGCCGGCCGGATGCACCGGTCCGAACTCGCCGCCCGCGATCCTCTGGACGCACTGACGGCGCGCTGCCGCGCGCTGCTCTAGGCTCGCTCAATAGCCGATCGGCCCACCACCGCCACCGCCAATAGGTCCACCGCCGCCACCGGGGAAGCCCGGAAAGCTCGGGATATTCGGGAAGGTCGGCAGGTTGGGGAAGCTCGGGAAGCCGCCACCGCCGCCATAGCCGCCGGGGAAGCCGCCGCCACCACCACCGTAGCTATAAGGCGGCGGGGTGACGGGAATGACGACATTGCCCTGGTTCTGCTGGGAGGCCTGCTGGGCGATGGTGTCCGCCTCGCCCTGAAGCTCGGTGTTCACGGACCGGCAGGTCGCCGCCGCGAGGTCCATGGTGGTCTGGCCCTGCACCGGCACGCCGCACGGATGGCTGGACCCACGGTCGAGGCCAGTCGTGTCCGCGACCGGGCCGCGGCGCCCGCCGGTCTGGCCGGTCTGGCTGCGGGTCTGGGCGATGACCGCATCGATCTGGGCCTGCGACACCCGCACCGGACCGGTCATGCCGCCGCGCCCAACCGTGACCATGAAGCCGGGCCGGCGGATCACCACCGTCTCCCCGCCCGGCCCCACCACGGTGAGGGTGCCGAACTGGAGGATGGCCTGGGTCTCGCCGTCGCGGTGGATGATGGCCGCGACGCCGCCACGGATGCCGATGGTCGCCACCGGCGTCTTCACCTCGGCCCCACCGGTGTGGCTGGCATTGCCACCGACGAAGCGCGCCGCACCCTTGGTGAGGGTGAGCGCCATGGATCCGGCCTTGGCGTTCGGGTCGTAGACGAACTCGTCGATGACGAGGTTCGAGTTGGGGCCGATGTTCAGCGTTGTCTTGTCCACGAAAAGGACCTGAACGCTGCCGGCGGAGCTGGTCTCGATGCGCTCGCGGTGGATGATGCTGGAGCCGAGCTCCAGCGTCCGCACGCCAGACCCGGCATTGCCGGTGGAGCGGGGATTGACCGCGGCGGCCGTGCCGACGCTGTTCTGCGCAAGGGCCGGGCCGGTGGCGGCCACGATGGCGAGGGAGGCGACGGACGCCAGGAGACGGGCGGGGGTGCTGATGGGCATGATGCGTTGCTCCTCAGAACCGCACGTTCGGGCCAATGGAAACGCTGAAATTGTCGAATGCATAGTTCGGCAAGGTCGAGGTGGACCAGCTGTACTGGACCTGCGTCAGCAGCCCCCACTGCTCGTGGACCGGCACATCGAGCGCGAGGCCGACCCGGTACTGGTTATCCTGTTCCGTGATGAACCGGGTGATGAACGGGTTGGGCGCATCATAATTGTAGCGCGTGTAGCCGACGCTCGGGATGACGATCCAGCGCTTCACGCCCCACAGGCCCTGGAACTCGAACGGCAGCGCGAGGTCCACCGCGAAGGTGTTGTAGGAGTACCAGGGCAGGTCGCCCGAGGCATCGTTGTAGGAGAGCCGCGCGCGCCAGCGCCAATCGTCGGTGATGCGGCCGAAGGCGTTGCCGCCCACCGTCCACATCTCGCCGCTCTGGAACGACGCGGTGGGATAATCCTGCGACGACTGGTAGTCGCGCTGGCGGATCTCCGCGAAGGGCTCGAGCCCGAACCAGGCGCTGAACGGCAGATAGAGCGAGACGCCCGCGCCATAGGTGCCGAGATAGCCGCTGCCGCCCAGCGCCACGCCGCCGGCGAGCACATAGGCGCGGATGGACGAGCCCGGCAGTGCGTCCGGCGCCAGCGCGAAGCGCGGACCGGTGTTGAATTCGGCAAAGCCCAGGTTCAGCTGCTGCAGCTGGAACTGCTGCGAATAATAGAGATTGAGGTTGGTTTCCCAGACATCGCCGCGCTGGTTGCCGAAATCGTAGACGTGGCGGATGGAGGCGAGCGCGAAGGCGTTGCCGTCCGCCTGCGCGGCCGCGCTCGGCGGCAGCAGAGCGCCCACGTCCTGCCCGATCACGAGGCGGCTGGAGGGGCCGTAATTGGCGTTGGACTGGTAGCGCACGCCCACCTGCCCGTAGACGCTCCACTGGTTGGTGGAGAGGCGGCGGTCGATTTCCACCAGATAGGCGGCGATGTTGTCCCGCTCCTGCCCGGTCAGTTCCGGCGACTGGGCGATGGGCTCGAAATAGGCGCGCGCGGATTCATAGGAGCCGAGCCGGTAATAGAGCCGCGCCAGCTCGAGGCGCACGCGCACCAGCTTGGGATTGTAGAAGAGGATGCGCTCGTAGACGCCGATGGCGGCCTCGTAGTCGCCCACCTCAACCGCACGCCGGGCAAGGCGGAAGGCCAACTCCACGTCCGCAGGACGCTTCATGGATTGGTCGAACAGGGTGTTGAATTCAGGGTCGGAGTCCGCCAGCACGGTCTGCTGCGCTGCCAGCGCCGGTCCCGCCAGCACGCTTAGCGCCATAGCCAGCACGATGCCGCGCACGGACGCCCCCGCCCCCAAGCTACCCCTGCTCGGGTCCGCAACCCGAGTATTGTACCGCTTCACCAGCATGCCTGACCATCCGGCTTTTGCTGGCAAGGCCCCGCCCCTTGCCCATGCTGCGATCCTTACCATTGCGGGTGCCGGAAGGGGATTCCGCGCGCCGGACAAGCCAAGGATTCATGCGCATTTCCGTGACGTAAAAGCATTTTTGCCACAGGCGCCTAGGCGACGCGCCAAGATCATACCGCCACGCAATCCTGTCCTCGCAATTCGCAGGACAGCGCGCCTGGGACCGCCAAAACCCCTCGCATTTTCAGATTGCACGGATGCAATGAACATAGACTTTCATTCCATCAATGCTTGCATAAGTTGATCTCAACGGCGGCCACGGTGCCGCCCAGAGGATCAAGGAGCAGACCCATGCGCAGCATCGGACTTCACCACGTCACCGCCATCGCCGGCCCCGCCCGTCGCAATCTGGACTTCTACACCCGCACCCTCGGGCTGCGGCTGGTGAAGAAGACCGTCAATTTCGACGATCCCGGCACCTATCACTTCTATTTCGGCGACGCCGCCGGCTCGCCCGGCTCCATCCTTACCTTCTTCCCCTGGGAATCCGCCGGCATCGGCCGGGCGGGCGTGGGCGAGACGCAGGAGACTGCGTTCCGCATCCCCGAGGCGGCGGTGAGCTACTGGACCGAGCGCCTCGTCACCGCCGGCCTTTCGCCGGACCTGCCGGAGAAGCGCTTCGGTGAGACGGTGATCGCCTTCAAGGACTCGGACGGAATGCGCATCGCCCTCGTCGGCGTCCCCGGCATCGAGGCCGAGCCCGCCTGGGGCGGCGGCGAAGTGCCGGAGGCGCACGCCATCCGCGGCATGCATTCCGTGACCCTCCTGCTGAAGGAGGCCGGCGCCACCGCGGACATCCTCACCGACGTGTTCGGCTTCGAGGAGGCCGGGCGCGAAGGCACCCGCATCCGCTACCGGGCGCCGGGGGTTGCGGTCGGCGGCATCGTGGACATCCGCGAAGCTGGCGGCTTCCTCTCCGGCCGGCAGGGACGCGGCAGCGTCCACCACATCGCCTTCCGCGCCGCTGACGACGCGGCGCAGGCCGAGATGGTGGAGAAGCTGACGGCCCGCCACGGCCGTCACGTCACCGAGCAGCGGGACCGGAACTACTTCCGCTCCGTCTACTTCCGCGAGCCCGGCGGCGTCCTGTTCGAGATTGCCACCGACGATCCCGGCTTCGCCGTGGACGAGGCGCCCGAGCATCTCGGCGAGGCGCTGAAGCTGCCGGCCCAGTACGAGGCGCACCGCGCCGAGATCGAGCGGGTTCTGCCGCAGGTCGCCTGAGCGGACAGGCCCGACACCCCATCATCGCCCGGCCGCGCCAGCGGCCGGGCCGGAAAGGAACTGCCCCAATGACCACCGTTCCTGATGCGCTTGCCGCCCCCGCGCGGAGCGCCCTCTCCTTCACCCACCGCTTCGTGCCCGCTACCGATCCGGCCGCCGCACCGCTGCTGCTGCTCCACGGCACCGGCGGCGACGAGAATGATCTCATCCCCCTCGGCCGGATGCTCTCGCCCGGCGCGGCGTTGCTGTCGCCCCGCGGCAAGATCAGCGAAGGCGGAATGCCGCGCTTCTTCCGCCGGCTGGCGGAAGGCGTGTTCGATGAGGAGGACGTGGTGCGGCGCGCCCACGAGCTGGCCGATTTCATCGGCGAGGCGCGCGCCGCCTATGGCCTTGCCGCCCCGGTGGCGGTGGGCTTCTCCAACGGCGCGAACATCGCCGCGGCCGTGCTGATGCTGCGTCCGGACGTGCTCTCCGGTGCGGCCCTGCTGCGGGCCATGGTGCCGCTGGCGAACCCGCCGGCGGGCACCCTTCCGGGAACGCCGGTGCTGATGCTCTCGGGCGCCGCCGACCCCATCGTGCCCGCGAACAACGCGGCCCGGCTGGCTGCCCAGCTGGAGCAGCGGGGCGCCCGCGTGGAGCACCACACGCTGCCGGGCGGCCATGGCCTCACGCCCACCGACATGACGACCATGCGCGACTGGCTCACGCGGACCGGCGCGGCGGCGGCCTGAGGCTCAGCGCGCCGGTTCAGCGCGCCGACTTGGCCGAAGCCGTGCCGCCGCCACCGCCCTGCTTCGCCGCCGCGATGATGGCGGGCGCCAAGGCATCGGCGAGGCAGGCGTAGCCGGCGTCATTCATGTGAAAGCTATCCCACGACAGGGTGCCGCGGAATCCCTTCGGGTCTTCCGCGGCCCACTGCTTCATCATGGCGTAGCGGCGCAGCAGCGGCACGCCGCGCGCCGAGGCCGCCGCATTCACCGCCGCGACGAACGCCTCATAGCGGGCGAGATCGTTGATGCCGGGGAAATACTGCTGGTCGATGACGACCACCGCCGCGCCCGATGCCGCGATGGCGGCGAGGCCATCCGCGACCGTGGCGCGCAGCCGGGTCGGATCGCCGCCGAAGATCACGTCGTTCGTCCCCACCTGCCACAGCACCAGTTGAGGCGCCGGCTGGGTCTGCACGAGCGACTTGAGGCGCGCCAGCGTGGACGGCCCGGTCTCCCCCGAGACGCCGGCATTCACCATGGCGACCCGCCCTTCGCCCAGTGCCGCCGTCAGGCGATGGGCGAGCTGGCTCGGATAGTTGGTGTCGCCGCTCGATGCGCCCACGCCCGCCGTGGTGGAGGAGCCGATGGCGAGGATGCGCAGGGGCTGGCCCTCCCTGAGCGCCTTGACGCCGGCAGGCATAGACAGCGCCGGCGAGGGCCGCGCCGTGCAGCCCGCGGCATTGGCGGCATTCGGCCCGCCGGCAACAAGGATACCGCCCAGAACGGCGAGCAGCGGGACCGCAAGGAAACGAAGGCAGCACATGGGGAAGGACCGATCCGGAAGAAACGGAGCCCGCCGGGCGGGCGCCGGGGCGGATTGAACCCAAGGCGCGCGCGACGTCAACAGCAAAGCTCCACGGGACGCCTCACTCCGCCGCGCCTCACTCTGCCGCGCGCATGGGCGCTGCCCCCTCTTGCGGCCGCCCATCCTCCCTCTCCCGGGGATCGGTCCAGCGGCCCGCCTCGATCTCGGCGATCTGCCGCGAGACGTCGCGCACCACCTTCCGGGAGAAGGGGCCGAGATGCATGTAGAACAGCGCCAGCGAGAGCAATTGCTCCAGCCTGTCCAGCCGCTTGAGCCCGCGCAGCGCCACCGGCCAGATGTGCACCGCCGCCTGCGGATGGCGCCAGGTGACGGTGGCGAGCACGCCGAACAGCCGTCCGAGATCGGCGACCATCTGCCTGACGTCGATGGGCGCCGGCGGGGCCGGCGGCTCGGTCGCGGCGGGCGGCTTGGTCGCGGCAACCGCCCCTTCCTGCCGCCCGACGAGTTCAGAAAGCCGGCGGATGCGGCCGAAGAAGGCGCGCGGGGCATAGACCCTGGCATAGACCTCGCGGTAGCGCCGCAGCACGTCGATGCGCGGCTCCAGCGTCGCGAAATTGAGGCCGGCGCCGGTCTGGTCCCCGTGGCGGAAGTCCTCTTCCTTGATCGGGAACATCCGCCCTTCCCGCTCAAGCCGGCGGGAGAGCTGGGTATCGGGAAGCGCATAGAGCAGGCCCAGCGAAACCACCGGGATGGCCGCCTCCTCGATCAGTTCCGCCATGGCGTCCGCCGCGTCGGGGGACTCATTGTCGAAGCCGACGATGAAGCCCGCGATCACCACGATGCCGGCGGCATAGATGCGGTGGACGCTGGCGGCGATGTCGCGCTTGGTGTTCTGCTTCTTCTGCGTGGAGCGCAGGACCTCGGGATCGGGGCTCTCGATGCCCACGAACACCAGATAGAATCCGGCCTCAGCCATCTGATCCAGCAGCGCGCTATCGTCCGCCAGGTTGAGCGAGGCCTCGGTGGAGAAATGGAACGGGTGGCCATGCGCCCGCTGCCATTCGATCAGGTGCGGCAGGAAGGCCTTAACCGCCTTCTTGTTGCCGATGAGATTGTCATCGACGAAATCCACATGGCCGCGATAGCCGAGCGCGTACAGCGCATCCAGCTCCGCCAGCATCTGCGCCGCCGTCTTGGTGCGCGGCACCCGGCCGTACAGCTCGATGATGTCGCAGAACTCGCAGGTGAAGGGGCAACCACGGGAGAACTGCACGCCCACGAACAGATAGTCCGGCAGGTGAAGCAGATCGAAGCGCGGCACCGGCGTTTGGGTCACGGCCGGCCGCTCCTCGGGCGTGGTGATGAGGCCGGAGCGGGCACCACTCTCCCAGGCTTCGACGAAGGCGGAGAGCGTCGCCTCCGCCTCGCCGAGGACACGGAAGTCGGCGGCCGCATAGGCTTCGGGGCTCGAGGACACGTCCGGTCCGCCCACCACCACCACCTTGCCCGCCGCCTGCATGGCGGCGACGGCGGCCAGCGCCTCCTGGCGCTGGGGCAGCATGCCGCTGACGAACACCACGTCCGACCATTCGAGATCAGCCGGGTCCAGCGCACGGGCGTTCAGGTCGCAAAGCCGGGCCTCCCAGTGCGCCGGCAGAAGCGCCGCAACGGTGATGAGGCCCAGCGGCGGCGCCATGCAGCGCGCGCCCTTGAGCCGCGCCAGCTCCAGATTGCGCCAGAAGCTGTCCTGCGCGAACCGAGGATAAAGTAACAGTACCCGGACGCTCGACATCGCCGCCCCTATCGCCGCCCACGTGATTCGCAAATGACCATAGGGCGGTTGCGGGACCGTGTCATCGCAACGGACGATGTGGCCTCAAGGGCAAGCTGGATCGCGGCCACGGCTTGCGCGGCCACGGACGCGTCAGGGTCGCTTCCCCCCGTTTGGTTGTCGTCCGAGATGGCCCCGTCGCGCACGAGATGGGTCGGCCCCATATGGGCATCGAGATGGGAGATCATGCCAACCCCCACCTATCCTATATTTTTATTTCCTCAAGAAATAACGGGAAGTGCGCCGCGATTTCGTCGGCTTCGATGATGTGATAAATGTTGAATCTGTAGGCTGCTCCAAGATCAACCTCCGGAGGCGTAAAGGGAAAGGCCAGATTCCCTGCGGTCGACATGCGACCCTCGAACCCCAGATGCAGCAGATATTGCTTTGTCGTTCGCATCACTTGCATGGCGCGATCCGGGTTTGGCGAGAGACACTCACCGAGTATGAAGACTTCATGGGGAGATGGCGGCACGCCGTCGACGTCGAGCGGACGAACGCCGTCGATGCCGTAGAGGCGGAACGCGAGCTGGTAGTCTTCAGGCGCGTTCTCGCACACCAGGTCACGCACCACTTCCTTGATCCGGTCCACGACCCCCGCGATGTGGAGGATGAAGTTGGGATCCTCCGCCGCGCACAGCAGCACGGCCCGCGATCCGACCGCGACGGCCCCCTCCAGCTTGATGGTCTGGCGCGAAGCGGGGCGATCCGGCGCGAACATTTCGTGCGCGGCAAGTCCATCAAGGAGATTGTGCGGGAGACCGGTCGCAAGCTCACGCACATCGCGCGGAATGCGACGCATATAGTGCTTGTTCTGCGTCCCCTTGCGGTTCATCGGACGGACCAGCCGAAAGAGCATTGATGCACACCCGTGTATCACAGCCGGGCAGGCGCAACACCCTGAGGTGGCTTATCCTTCTACGATCATGCGATTTTTGGAAGGAATGGTGCCCAGGGGCGGGGCGCTGTGGGCTCGGAAAATCAATCTCCTGTAGCTGAGTGGGAAAGCTAGTTATTTCACCCAACCGCAACAGCTCGCAGTGGGCTTTTTCTCACCAAATGCCCCGCCCTCGCCATTCAAGGAAAAGTGAATCCTTCAATTAGTGCCGAACTATAGCTTTAGCTCCGCATCTCTGACGTCAATGGGGGTGTGCTCGGCGGGCTGGAAAGGGGCTGGTGTCGGCGCGGCGCTGTGCGGTAGCTCCGCCCCATGTGCAATCTCTAAAGCCACGCCTCGGACGTCCAGGCGATCCTTGATCTGACGCCCTACGCGGAGCTTGGTCGGCAACCTACCCCCTCAACCGAGCACATTCCCGGGCTACGAGGCACCCATTGTGCCGACGGGCTCGGACGGCGCACGCGAGCTTGCCATGGCGCGATGGGGAATGCCGTCGTCGCAACCGGCGCTGATGGAGGCAACCAAGAAGCGCGCCGCGAAGCTGGAGGGCAAGGGCCAACGGGTCGATTTAAAGGGATTGCAGCGGTTCCGCCGGATAGCGGGACAACGAACATCCGCAACACGTCGAGCACGCGCCGGTAGCGCTGACTGGGGCCGGAAAACCGCTGCGTAGCGCCGTTCACTAGACCAACCACCGAAAGCTGCTTCTTTCTCTCGACTCTCGGTTGCACTATCTTCAAAATGAAGAAGTAGGACGGGAAACGTTCCGAAGGTTGTTATTGAGGAAGCAGCGCGCCTATCGGGGACGGGCACCCGCGGGCGTCTAGCGTCGTTCTCGAATGAGCCAAACAGGGGGGAATCCAATGGCCAAGAGACTTGTTGCACAATCTAGCGCGGACGCTATTCGAGCTAAGTACCCAGACTACAGCACATTTGAAGTCCTTACTATCGTTTATGCGATTGTCGCGCTTTCCGAGGCATATCGTGCGATACGCAATTCAGAGCAGGGCTCCGATGGGTTCATGCGGCAGCTCGACAAAATTCAAGACATGCTATCGGGAATATCTAGCAAACTCAGTGATATAAGCAATAGAATCGCGCAAATCGAAAATATTCTTATAAACCTACCGCTAGTTATCAGAGGCGAGCTAAAGGGCAACACCCTCGCAACACTCTTCGGAGAGGCCAACTCTATATGCCAACGACTTCACGACAATCTTGATCCGCGCTATATAAACGATAGCATTCCCGATATCAAGAGAGACTCGGATCGACTACATGACATTATCGGCTCTATACGTGGCGTCGATGGCGTTACGGGACTTTTCACAACCGCACCACTGGCTTCCCTCTGGCTAACTGCAAGGGTCGCGATTGAGAAAGTAAAAAGCCAGCAATCCACCTATGTCCCTAGATCTCCATGGGCTGAGTCGTTCATGACAGACTCACATGCGCGTTTCGTGTCAGCCTACAGCCTCATTCGCAGACAGGACGTTGAATATAATACACAGATAATTCCGCATTTTCCAAAGTATAACTCAAGACAAAATGTCACAACAAAGGGAATTAGAAATATTTTTGTGCCTGCTCCGAAAATTCCAAAGATCGGGCCGAACCATCCGAAAGTTTATAGCGTCACGCAAACTCTTCAGGGAGAATTCCTAGAAGTCGAATACGTTTTGACTGATTTTCCTAACCCGCCAACAAACGCTTGGAAACGCGTGAATCTGAACATGCCAGCTAAAGGCGAGGAGTCAGGGCGGGATGCATATCAAACCTTCGTGACAGATCGGCGCGAGTCGATCGCCTTCTATGATTGCGTACCAAGTCTGTATAGCAATGAAGCGGATTTAATGAGCAGTTTTGTCGAGCCACCAGACTTCTGGGTTCGCAAATTAAAGTAATGGCGCTGATTTGACACCGCCTCCTTGGACCGCGAACCGGCGCACGGAGATGTATCCCCACTCGCCACTACGCTTGCCTTAAACCGGGCAGGACAGGGGCCAAGCTGCGGAGGCCTTTGTAGACCGTGGCATGCTTGGTAGATCGCGACGATGTAAACCAAAAGATAGCCGAACCTATGCAACAGCTTGCGCACCAACAGCTTGCGGGCCGTGCCCTTCCGTCGAACGGCCCGCATAATTCGACTACGAACTGGGTCAACCTGCATCGCTGGAGGACAGCGTGAAATCGTCGATTGAACCGCCTCTCAAGTTAGGAGAGGCGGGCTCCTTACCACCGAGCTGCGCGGGCCGGTCGCCAGCATCTACCCGAAGGCCATGCCCGTGATCCTCACGAAGCCGGAGAAACTGAAAAATGGATGACGGTGCCGCAGGAATAGGCGAAGGCACTTAGGCCTCCAATTATGGCCGGCGCGCTTCAGATAGTCGCGCGCGGAGTGAAGAAAGATCCCCTTTAGCAAATTTACTCAATTCTGTATTGATTAGGAGAAGTATATCGGCTGCGGCAGCTCCGCCGCGCACCTCGGATCAAGACAAATATTATCGCAAACGAGGAAAATGATGGCCAAGAAAATGACAAATCTAGAATTTGATGAAAATGTAAGTTTCGACATTAATCTAGAGGCATTTAAAGCTCATATCACTAAAATAGACTCAAATTTGGCGTCAGAACTATGTATAATACTTCCTTCTATAATCAATAATATCCACAAAACTGACGAAATATGGAATCTACTACTTAAGGCTTGTGAGGCTGAACCAGATAATGGAGCGAAAAAATCAGCCGGCGTCATTGCGGCGGCTGGCAGCGCTACGCCGCCGGCACCGCAACAGTCACCGCTTCCGACGGTAACCGGATGGTTGTTGGAGGGAGTTTCAATCGAGGGATTCCGGGGGGTCAACAACGAAGGTCAGCCTCTCGAACTAAAGTTTAACCCCAACACGGTCAGCAGCGTCTCGGCCGTTAACGGCGTGGGCAAAACGTCAGTTTACGACGCAGTGCGCTATGCGATCACCGGTACCCTGCCGTGGTTGGACGATTTACCCGCTACTGAACGGGAGAGTGACTACTACCATAACCGCTTTCACTCGACGGGACAGTCGACTATCAAGCTCCGGCTAGTCGCGGAGCCCGGCGCACAAAAGTGCGAAATTACCGTCGTCCGCAGCCCGCTCGGACAGCGGACCGTGAGCGCCACCGGGTCGTGGGATGCCCAGTCGATATTGACTGGGCTCGACAGGGAATTTGTGTTTCTCGACGGGCCAACATTCCAGAAGTTCATCGCCGCGCCGCCACTTTCCAGGGGGCGCACGTTTTCCGGCCTCCTCGGCCTCTCAGCATACAGCGATCTTCGTCAAGCTTTGGCTAGTTTGTCAAACACTCGGGCATTTAACAACCACTTCGAAACCACCCAGCGCACCCAAGCGAAGATGAGGGAGGAACGGGCTTCGGAGGAATTGTCGGCCGCCATCGCCAAGGATTATGACGCACTCATAGGCGCACCGCTGGAAAAACTCGACTTCGACGCCGCCCGGGCCAAATGCCACGAGGCGCTGGTGCAGATCGCGCCTCTTAAGCCACACTGCGAAGGAAAAGAGTTCAACGCGATCGACATCGATGGCTGCATTGACGCCATTAAGGATGCCGAGGGAGGCCCCAAGCGTGAGCGCCTCGGTGCATGCATTCGAATGCGCGACGACCTCTCAAAGCTCAATCACCACGCCCCTACGGAGGAACGTGCTAAGCAGCTCGCGGCGCGCGCCTTGGAGAGAGATGACACACTGGCAAAGACGGCGGGCGATCTGATGCTTCAGCTGTACCAAGCTGGTACTAAAGTTATCGATAGCCCCGACTGGGAAGATCCACATCATTGTCCGCTTTGCGACCGAGAAGGCTCCGAAAGCCTCAAGGATCACCGTCTGGCGCGTGGAAGACATCCGCGCGCTCATCGAGACGGGCGCGCGCTGACCATGGCGATGAGCCGGATCAACCCGCGGCGCATCCATATGCATCTGCCTTATACGGTGGAGCAGGTGGCGGATGCCCTGAAGGTCCACAAGAACACGGTGCGCCTGTGGATCAAGCAGGGGCTGCCGGTGGCCGACACCCACCGCCCCGTCATCCTCGCCGGTGCCGACGTCCGCACCTTCCTCCTAGAGCGCCGGGCCGCCCGCAAGCACCCGACGGGACCGGGACGCTTCTATTGCTTCCGGTGCCGGGAGTCTGTCCGTCCTGCCGGCGACATGGCCGATCTGGTGCCGCGCAACGATCGACTCGGCGCTCTTCAGGGGCTTTGCCCCCGGTGCGGCGCGCTCATGCACCGGGCGGTGGCCATGACGCGGTGGCGTGTGGCTGCGAGCGATCTGGACGTAAAGATTTTGCAGGGGCCATCCACGCCTAAGCGAGATGACACCCCCCATGCTCAATCGTGACTTGAGAGATACCGAAATGCCCAGCCTGAAATCCAGGCGCCCGAACGAGCGGATCAAGCGCAAATATCTCGAATTCCAGCGCCTCGCCCTCGGCCGCAGCGATGCCTCTATCTCCGCAACGGCCGAAGCACTCCACCGCTTCGAGCACTATACATCCTACCGCGACTTCAAGAGGTTTCACATCGAGCAGGCCAAGGGCTTCCGCGACCACCTCGCCAAAGCGGCGAACGCCCGCACCGGCGAGAAGCTTAGTGCCGCCACCGTCACCTCGACGCTGACGGCCCTGAAGCGGTTCTTCGCATGGCTCGCCATGGAGCCGGGCTATCGCCGGGTCCTCACGCCGGCCGACGCGGACTATTTCACCCCCACCGCGCGCGACGCCCGCATCGCCACCGCGCGCCGCGAACGTCCCGTGCCCAGCCTTGAGCAGGTGCGGGCGGTGCTGGAGCGGATGCCGGCCGAAACCGACATCGAGAAGCGCGATCGGGCGCTGATCGCCTTCCTCATCCTCACGGGCGCCCGTGACGGCGCGCTTATCACCTTCAAGCTGAAGCACATCGATGTGGCCACGGGCCGGCTGGAGCAGGACGCCCGCGAGGTTGCGACCAAGCGGGCGAAGACCTTCACCACGTTCTTTTTCCCGGTGGGCGACGACATCAAGGCCATCGTCGCCGAATGGGTGCGCTACGTGCGGATCGAAAAGCTCTGGGGCGAAAACGATCCGCTGTTTCCCGCCACCGAGACCGCGGCCGATCCCGCCCGCGGCTTCCACGCGGTGGGGCTCGCGCGGCAGCATTGGACGAGCGCCGGCCCGGTCCGCAAGATCGTCCGCGCGGCCTTCGAGGCGGCGGGCCTGCCCTATGCCAACCCACACAGCTTCCGCCACACCCTCGTGCAACTCGCCTACAAGCTCCAGCTGCCGCCGGAAGCCTTCAAGGCGTGGTCCCAGAATCTGGGCCACGAGGACGCCCTCACCACCTTCACCAGCTACGGCACGTTGCCGGTGCATCGGCAGGGGGAGGTGATGCGGGGGATTGGGGAGCGGCGGGAGATCGGGGGACGCCGGGAGATTGCCCCGAAAGACATTGCTGCAGCAATCGCAACCTTGGCCGGATTGCAACAACCATAAGTCGCCTTGCCTAGGATGCTCCCTGGGAATTCGAAAGCGTTGGCATGAGGAGGTGTACCGATATGATGCCGGTTGCATTCTGAGGGGATTCGCACCTTGTCGAGCTTCTACGAGCGGCCGATCCTGAATTCGCCCTATCGCCCGCCCGCCTTGCACCACCCGCTTGATCCGCATGGGCAGCCGCTCGATGGCGCGCCGCGGCCCGGGCGACGGCCGGCGCGATTCATTGCGCCCGTTCCCTCGTCGCGGAAGAAGGCGTCGGCGGGCCAGGGCGCCCTCGATCTTGAAACCTATACGGACTATGCCCTCATCAACGAGATCCGCGGCTACCTCGAAATTTGGCGCGCCCTGCGCAACCCTGCCGACTGGGGCGTGACGGCGGCGACGCAGCGCCTCCTGGAGCACTGGCGGCACCACAATTTCAACGGCCCGAAGCCGTTCTTCTGCCAGATCGAGGCGGTGGAGACCATCATCTGGCTGACCGAGGTCGCCCCCCGCCGGGCGGCGACGAAAGGCATCCTGGACCAGCTGGCCAAGGCCAACGAGGAGGCCAACCCGGCCCTCTTCCGCCTCGCCATGAAGATGGCGACGGGCACCGGCAAGACCACCGTGATGGCCATGCTGATCGCCTGGCAGGCGGTGAATGCGGCGCGCAAGGCGTCGAAGGATTTCTCCCGCGCCTTCCTCATCATCGCGCCCGGCATCACCATCCGCGACCGGCTGCGCGTGCTGCTGCCTAGCGAGCCGGACAATTATTTCGAGACGCGGGAGATCGTGCCGCCGGAGATGCTGCCGGACATCCGCCGCGCCGAGATCGTCATCACCAACTACCACGCCTTCCAGCACCGCGAGACGCTGGCGCTGCCGAAGGTGGCGCGGAGCTTCCTGCAGGGCAATGCACCCGAGCCCATCCGCACCACTGAGACCGATGCGGAGATGCTGGACCGCGCCTGCGGCAAGCTCCTGAAGTTCGAGCGCGTCAACGTCATCAATGACGAGGCCCATCACTGCTACCGCCACAAGGTTGGCGGCGACGACGAGAGCAAGCTCACCGCCGAGGACCGGCGCGAGGCGGCGGAGAATGAGGAGGCCGCGCGGCTGTGGATCAACGGCATCGAGGCACTGGACCGGCAGCTCGCCAAGGGCGGACGCGGGCGTGGCGTGCGCGCGGTCTATGACCTCTCCGCCACGCCCTTCTTCCTGCGCGGCTCGGGCTATCCGGAGGGCTATCTGTTCCCCTGGGTGGTGTCCGACTTCTCTTTGATGGACGCCATCGAGAGCGGCATCGTGAAGTTGCCGCGCGTACCCGTGAGCGACAATCTCGCCCAGACCAACACCGTGGTGTTCCGCAATCTTTGGACGGCGATCAGCAAGAACCTGCCGAAATCCGCCTCGGGCGCCGGCAAGCTCAGCCCGCACGACCTGCCGAACCTGCTGAAGACCGCCCTCAATGCCCTCTACAGCCATTATGAGAGCGTGTTCGCGGCGTGGGAGCGGGCGGGCATCGGGGTGCCGCCCGTCTTCATCGTGGTGTGCCAGAACACCGCCATCTCCAAACTGGTGTTCGACTGGATCGCCGGCTGGGAGACCGGGGGCGAAGGCGAGCGGGCGGGCTTCTTCCCCGGCCATCTGGAGCTGTTCCGCAATTATGACGACCACGGCGCCCGCCTGCCGCGTCCGCGCACCTTGCTCATCGACAGCCGGCAGATCGAGGCCGGCGGCAGCCTGGACAAGAGCTTCCGCGAGGCGGCGGGGCCGGAGATCGAGCAGTTCAAGCGCGAACTGCAAGCGCGCCAGGGCGCCGGCAGCATCGGTGCGGAGGTGGATGAGGCGGACCTCCTGCGCGAGGTGATGAACACCGTGGGCCGCCCCGGACGCCTCGGCGAGCAGATCCGCTGCGTGGTCTCGGTCTCCATGCTCACCGAGGGCTGGGACACCAACACCGTGACGCACGTCCTCGGCGTGCGCGCCTTCGGCACGCAGCTTCTGTGCGAGCAGGTGGTGGGCCGCGCGCTGCGCCGGCAATCCTATGAGGAGAACCCGGCCACCGGCCTGTTCGAGCCGGAATATGCCGACATCATGGGCATCCCCTTCGATTTCGCCTCCACCCCGCAGGAGACGAAGGTGGCGCCGCCCAAGCCGGTGACGCGCGTCCACGCCATCAGGGAGCGCGGCGCGCTGGAGATCGTCTTTCCCCGCGTCAGCGGCTACCGGCGTGAACTGGAGAGCGAGCGGCTGGAGCCGACCTTCTCGGAGGACAGCCGCCTCGTCATCACGCCGGAGGATATCGGCCCCACCTCCGTGCTCATGGAGGGGATCGTCGGGGCGGGCGTCACCATCTCGCCCACGGTGCTGGCGCGGCTGCGCGCGTCCGAGATCAGCTTCAACCTCGCCAAGCACCTGCTCTATTCGCGCTTCCGCGACGAGGACGACGTGCCCAAGCAGCACCTCTTCCCGCAGATTCAGCGCATCGCCCGCCGCTGGATCGAGGAGGGCTATCTGGTGACGAAGGACGTGCCCATGGGCGTCCTGCTCTATCAGGACCAGCTCGACCGCGCGGCGGAGAAGATCGACATCGCCTTGACCCGCGGCGGCGGCGGGCGGGTGGTGGCGGTGCTCGACCCCTACAATCCGAAGGGCTCCACCCGCTTCGTCAATTTCATCACCGCGAAATCCTGCTGGCGCACCGGGGCGCAGCCGCCCAAGTGCCAGATCAGCCATGTGGTGCTGGATTCCGGCTGGGAGGAGCGCCTCGCCCTGGCGCTGGAGGCGCATCCGCGCGTCCTCGCCTATGCCCGCAACCAGGCGCTGGGCTTCGAGATTCCCTATCTCGACGCCGGCGTCATGCGCCGCTACGTGCCGGATTTCCTCGCCCGCGTGGATGACGGCGGGGCGGAGCCGCTCAACCTCGTCATCGAGGTGAAGGGCGAGCGCAACGAGACCGACAAGGCGAAAGCCGAAACAACGCGCGACCTGTGGGTGCCCGGCGTGAACGCGCTGGGCAGCTTCGGCCGCTGGGCCTATGCCGAATTCCGCGACGGATCGTCCATGGCGCAGGACCTCGACGCCTTCATCGCGCAACACATCAAGAAGGGTGCCGCGTAATGGCCCGCTCCCCCCGTTCGTCCGGCACCAAAGCCGCGAAATCCGTCGATGCGCTCAAGCACAATGAGGCGACGCGCATCAATATTCCCACGGCGGAGATGGAAAGCTTCTTCCGGCGGGAGGAGGATGCCGCGCCCATGGCGCCGGTGTCCTATCCCCGCGCGCGTCCGCTCGCCGAAGGCGAGACGCGCACGGGCGAGGAGCCGCGGCAGCCGGAGCTGATCTGGAACGGGGCGAAGATCACCATCACGCCGGCGCAGATGGAGGAGCTGGCGCGCACCGGCACGCTCACGCTGTCCGACGCGCAACTGGTGTGGCGGGGCAAGGACCGGCAGGATTGGTCGGACCTCGTGGTGAACGTGCCGCCGCTCTACATTCAGGAGAAGATCCACCCGAAAGCCATCATCGACGACCTCAAGCGCCGCACGCAGGCGCGGCGGGAGGCGGAAAGCGATGCGCCGGACCTGTTCGGCGATTTCAACGGCCTGAAGCCGGACCAGCGGGCGGAATTCTACCAGCACGACCAGCACTGGTCGAACCGCATGATCCTCGGCGACTCTTTGCAGGTGATGGCGAGTTTAGCTGAACGCGAGAGCCTGCGCGGCAAGGTGCAGGCCATCTATTTCGATCCGCCCTACGGCATCAAGTTCAATTCCAACTGGCAGGTCTCCACCCTCTCGCGCGACGTGAAGGACGGCAAGCAGACCGACATCTCCCGCGAGCCGGAGCAGGTGAAGGCCTTCCGCGACACCTGGAAGGAGGGCATCCACTCCTACCTCACCTATCTGCGCGACCGCCTCACCGTGATGCGGGACCTGCTGACGGAGAGCGGCTCCATCTTCGTGCAGATCGGGGATGAGAATGTCCACCGCGTGCGGGCGGTGATGGATGAGGTGTTTGGGGAAAAAAATCAGATTACTACAATAATCTACAAAACAACAGGAAACCAAAAAGGTGGAAAGCTCGAACCCATTAACGACTATATAATTTATTACGCAAAGTCGAAAATTTCTTGCAAAACCAGATCAATTTTCTTGGAAAAAGAGTGGTCTGATCAAGACAGCGCAAACCCGCTGATCGGAGGCGGAGAATTTAAAACACAATTATATTCTGTGTTTATGGAGGGTCGAGAATTCCGGCCTGCCCCCGGAAATAGTTGGAAAGTTAATTCAGAAGGTATGTCTCGCCTAAATAAAGCAGATAGGCTTTGGTCAAAAAAAACAAGCCTTCGCTACCGCGCGAAGGAGTCTGATTTTGGCCTGACTCCACAGACGAATTTGTGGTTTGATACCATGGGATCAAAAGATAAGTCATATATTGTGCAGACTGCTCCGAAGATTATCGAGCGCTGCCTATTGATGGCCACTGATCCGGGCGACCTCGTACTTGACCCCACATGCGGCTCAGGCAGCACGGCCTATGTTGCCGAGCAATGGGGCCGGCGCTGGATCACCATCGACACCTCCCGCGTGGCGCTGGCGCTGGCCCGCACCCGGCTGATGGCGGCGCGCTACCCCTGGTATCTGCTCGCCGACAGCCGCGAGGGCCGCGCCAAGGAGGCCGAACTCACCAAGCGCCCGCCCGCCGACACCCCGGTGCACGGCGACATCCGCCAGGGCTTCGTCTACGCACGCGTACCACACATCATGCTCAGCGATATCGCTCGCAATGACCTCATCGACGACATCTGGGAGAAGTGGCAGCAGGTGCTGGAGCCCCTGCGCGCCGCCCTCAACGCCGCGCTCGGCACCGCCCACGAGGAATGGCAGGTGCCGCGCGAGCTTCCCCCCGGTGCGCCCGCCTCCGCGCGGGAGCCGCACGCCAAATGGTGGGAGGCGCGCATCGCCCGCCAGAAGGAGATCGACGCCGCCATCGCCGCCCGCGCGGAGGTGGAATATCTCTATGACAAGCCCTATGCGGACAATTCCCGCGTGCGCGTCGCCGGCCCCTTCACGGTGGAGAGCCTCTCCCCCCACCGCGTGCTGCCGGCGAGCGAGGAGGAACTGATCGACCTCATCGAGGCCGAGGAGGGCCGCCGCCCCGCCGCAGACGCCGATCTTGCGGGGCAGGATTTCTCCGCCATCGTCATCGATTACCTCAAGGCCGAGGGCGTAAAGCAGCAGGCCAAGGGCGACCGCATCACCTTCGAGAGCCTCACCCCCTGGCCCGGCCAGTGGATCGGCGCCTGCGGCACCTTCATCGAGGGCGAAGGCGGCCCCGAGCGCCGCGCCGCCATCCTCATCGGCCCGGAATACGGCACGGTGGGCCGGCAGGACATCGTCGCCGCCGCCCGCGAGGCGGTGGACGCGCGCTTCGACGTGCTCATCGCCTGCGCCTTCAACTTCGACGCCCACTCCTCCGAACTCGGCAGCCTCGGCAGCCTTAAGATATTGAAAGCCCGCATCAATCCCGACATGCACATGTCGGACGAACTGAAGAACACCGGGCGCGGCAACATGTTCGTCGTCTTCGGCGAGCCGGATGTGAAGATTTTGGACGACGGCGGCCCGGACCTTCGGGTGAAGGTCGAAGGCATGGACGTGTTCGACCCCAACACCGGCGAAATCCGCTCCAACGACACCTCGGGCATTGCCGCCTGGTTCATCGACACCGACTATAATGAGGAAAGCTTCTTCGTCCGCCACGCCTACTTCCTCGGCGCCAACGACCCCTACAAGAGCCTCAAGACGGCCCTGCAGGCGGAGATCGACGCGGAAGCCTGGGCGACGCTCTATTCCGACACGTCGCGCCCTTTCCCGCGGCCCGCGGGGCGCAGGATCGCGGTGAAGGTGATCAGTCATTATGGGGATGAAGTGATGAAGGTTTACACGCTATGACACGCGAAGACCTGCAAGCACTGGCCGATTTTGTCCCGAAGTTCCGCGACCCCACCTTCAAGGCCGGAGAATGGGCGGGCGGCGAGGAGACGGAACCGCGCGTCTTCCAGATGCCCTACGTCGTCTACGCTCCGGAAGTTAGCGCCTTCATCGAGGCGGCTGGCCAGCATTCGTGGATCAGGCGCGATTTCGACTGGCCCGCATGGGTCAGGTCTCCGGAAGCCGCATCCCTCTTCGAGAGCCCGGACCTCGCGTCGGCGACCGCCGATGACCTCGCCTGCCTGATGACCGCCTGCATCCGGCAGGATCATTTTGCCGAAGGCGCGCTGCTGGAGCATTTCGAGTCGGGTCTCATCCTGCGCATCTGCGAGCGCGCGGCCGCGCTTATCGATGAAGTGCCGCCTGCAACACCAGCCTGACGCGCAGCCAATGACCTTCCTCATCGCCGAGACCTTCACCTCCGCTTTCAACCGCCTCGCCGGTCCCGACCAGAAGGCGGTGAAGGCGAGCGTGTTCGATCTGCAGATGGGGCCGGCCGGCAACGGGCTGCAACTGCACCGCATCGACAAATCCAAGGACCCCAATTTCTGGTCGGTGCGCGTCAACCGCGACATCCGCCTCGTCGTCCACAAGACCGGAGACAGCCTGCTGCTGGCCTATGTGGACCACCACGACGCCGCCTATGCCTGGGCCGAGCGGCGGCGGATCGAGGCGCATCCGCGCACCGGCGCCATCCAGATCGTGGAGGTGCGCGAGCGTGTGGAGGATGGGGCCGCGCCCGCCACTCCGCGCCCCGCCCCGGCGCCCCTTCCCTCCCTCTTCGCCGGCCTCGACGACGACACCCTCCTCTCCCTCGGCGTGCCGGCGGATTGGCTGGCCGACGTGCGCGCGGTCAATGAGGACGGCTTCTTCGCCCTCGCCGCCCATCTGCCCGCCGAGGCCGCCGAGGCGCTGCTGCAATACGCCACCACCGGCCGCCTTGCGCCGGCGCCGGTGCCCGCCGCCGACCCCTTCGCCCATCCCGATGCCCAGCGCCGCATCCGCCTCATCGCCAACCAGGAGGAGCTGGAGCAGGCCCTCGCCTTTCCGTGGGAGAAATGGGGCGTCTTCCTGCACCCCTCCCAGCGGGCGCTGGTGGAGCGCAGCTTCAACGGCCCCGCCCGCGTCGCCGGCCAATTGGAGCACGGCGTGCGCCCGCGCATCGCCTCGGACGTGGTGCTGCGCGCCCGCCTGAACGCCGCCGCCGCCGAGACCGGCCTCAAGGGCTTTTCCGAGCGTTTCCTCCTCTCCGAATGGACCCATGTGGTGGACGCGTGGGGGCTATCTTCTCTCGATGCCTACACCAGCGTGCCGCGCATGGGCCGCAAGAGCCGCCTCGGCCCCAACCAGCGCGCCCGCCTCTGGCCGGTGTTCGCGGCCGTGCGCACGGCGCTGGCGGCCGAGCGCTACACCACCTGGGCGCAGGTGTTCTCCTCCCTCGCCGATGCGCTGGCCGCCCGCGCGGCGCGTCCGTTCGACCATGTGGTGATCGACGAGGCGCAGGACCTCGCGCCCGCCGAACTGCGCTTCTTCGCGGCGCTTGCCCCCGCTGGCGCGGACGGGCTGTTCCTCGCCGGCGATGTCGGCCAGCGCATCTTCCAGCATCCCTTCTCCTGGGCCGGTCTGGGCGTGGAAGTGCGGGGGCGGTCACATACCCTGAAGGTTTGCTACCGCACCTCCCAGCAGATCCGCCGCGCCGCCGACCGCCTGCTGCCCACCGTGCTGCGCGACGCCGACGGGCTGGAGGACGAGCGGCGCGGCATCGTCTCCGTCTTCGACGGGCCGGCGCCCGAGGTGGCGCGCCTGTCCTCTACCGAAGCCGAGGCGGAGCGCGTGCAGGGGGCGGTCTCCTCCTGGCTCGCCGAGGGCATCGCGCCGCAGGAGATCGGCGTATTCGTGCGCACGGAAGAACTGGTGCCCCGCGCCCGCGCCGCCCTCGCCAGCCTCGCCGGAGCCGAGCGCATCACTACCGCGCCCATGAGCCTCGCCAAGGGGTTAGAATTCCGCGCCGTGGTGGTGATGGCCTGCGACGAGGGCACCCTGCCCCTCGATGAGCGCATCGCTGACGCCGCCGACGAAGCCGAATTGGACGACATTTACGAGACCGAGCGCCGCCTGCTCTATGTGGCGGCGACACGGGCGCGAGAGCATCTCTTGCTGTCGGGGGTCGCGCCGACTTCGGAATACCTCGTCGATTTCGCAGGTGGGGAGAACGCCTGACGCGCAAGGCAGGGGGTAACGATTCACCCCTCCCCCTTCCACGCCTCCAGCTTGTCCGCCCACCACTGCATCATCCGCACCCGCTCCTCCCAATGCTCCCCACGGGCATAGGCGCGGCGGATGGCGTCGGCGTCCTCGTGGGCGAGCTGGCGTTCGATGGCGTCGGCATTCCACTGGCTGCTTTCATTCAGCAGCGTGGACGCGGTGGCGCGGAAGCCGTGGGCGGTGACTTCGTCGGTGGTGTAGCCCATGCGGCGCAAGGCGGCGTTCAGCGTGTTTTCCGAGATCGAGCGCAGGGTGGACCGGACAGAGGGGAACACGAGCCGGCCGGTTCCCGTATGCAGGTGCAACGCGCGCAGGAGCGCCACCGCCTGTCTCGGCAAGGGAATGCGGTGGGGACGGCGCATCTTCATGCGTGCGGCGGGAATGGTCCAGACGGCCTTCTCTAGATCGAATTCCGCCCATTCGGCCGCGCGAAGCTCGCCGGGACGGGGGAAGAGCAGCGGGAGCAAGGCCAGCGCCGTGCGCGTTGTCACCTGCCCATCAAAGGAATCGAGCGCGCGCAGGAAAGCGCCGAGTTGCGCGGTACCGATCAGAGCGGCGCGGTGCTTCACCTTGGGAGCCACCAGCGCGCCGCGCAGGGCGAAGGTCGGATCGTTCTCGGCGCGCGCGGTGGCGATGGCATAGCGGAAGACCGAGCCCACTGTCGATCGCAGCCGCCGGGCGCTCTCCCGTCGGCCGCGCTGCTCCACCTTTCGGAGCACGGCGAGCACCTCGGCCGCGGCAATCTCCGAAATCGGGCGCTCGCCGAGATCGCCATAGGCGAAGAACAGCAGCCACTCGACCTTGGCCAGAGTGGCCGGCGCCCGGCCTTCGCGCCGCAGCTTGTCGAGATATTCCTCAGCGACAAGGCGGAAGGTGTTGCCGGAGGTGGCCACCGCCGCGATGCGCGATTCGCGCCGGGACTTCGCGGGATCGATGCCGTCCGCGAGTTGCGCCTTGGCTTCGTCCCGCTTCTCGCGCGCCTTGGCGAGTGTGACGATCGGGTAGCTGCCCAAGGCTAGGAGCTTCTCCTTGCCCTCGAAACGGTACTTCAGCCGCCAGAGGCGCGAGCCGTTCGGATTGACGAGGAGGTGCAGCCCACCGCTGTCAGACGCCTTGAACGGCTTCTCTGCGGGCTTGAGATTGCGAATGGCAAGGTCGGTAAGCGCCATCGGTGGGGGTATCGCCGCTGGGGGTATGGAGCCGATACCCCCAAAGCTACCCCCAGATTTGCCGGATGCAACCGCACCTTCCCGCACCATGCCGGACGGGCAAAACAAGCTAAGCTATTGATTTTTCAGGACTGAAGGATTGCTTCGGACGCTATTGGAGCGTGAAATGGTGCCCAGGGGCGGGGCGCTGCAGGTTCGAATAATCAGGCCGTTAGAGCTATGTGAGAAAGCGAAATATTTCACCATTATTCAAAGACTCGCAGCCAGCTCTTTCTCACCAAAATAGCCGCACCCTCGCGGAGCATCCGAGCCTGTTAATTGGTTTTGTGACCGTCGCTCTAGGCTCCCGGACGTTCTTGCTCGGCCCATCATCACAAAACCGGCGAGAGGTGACCACCGAAGAACGTGGGAGCAATGCCCACAAGAAGAACGGCCCACGTTGAGTTGGCGCAGGATCATTGAGCCGATGGCCACGATAGCTTTTCCGCAAGAAGCCATTTGAAAGAAGTTAACACGGTGGGCCGCGCTCAGTCGAGATGGGCATCGACGGGAACGAAGAATGCCATCATCTTTCACCCCAGCCCTCCAACGACGGATCCGCGCAAATTTATAGTCGGGTTATCCAGAGTTGAATAATTACCAACCGTTAACTCAGGAATATCGAGCTCAGGAGCAATCATTGCAGTCGCGAATATTATTTGATGCTCTACATCAAGCCTTTTCGATCTTTCCATTATCAAACGTTGAAAATTGTGACTCCGGGCAGGCTCCATCCCCTTATCCTCAATTGTATCGAGAATACAAAATCGAGGATGCCGAAACATCTTATCCATCCTTGCCGCCTGCAAGAACCCGACATAAAAACTGCTTTTCAATATCACTCGGGAGCTAGCAGAAAAATACTTCGTGCCGTCAACCGATATACTATTTAACGCAAAATCAAACTGCACATGCTTCGCGTCAATGAATGCATCTTGACGACGGAGATCCCCCTTAAGAAGGCCCACGACTTCTCGGTCAATTAGATTATAAGCTAGCTCTCGGCGCTTCTCCAAAGTAAACGAGATCCGCTCGTTTCGATTTCGAAGGGATGCAATTTCGGCGTTCAGCGACTCCTTCTCGCTCGATAGCTTTTCAATTTCCTTGGCCAACGCCGCCTTTTGCTCAAGATCCTCCGCTTGACGGTCGAGGTAGCCTGCCTCACGCGTCAATTTCCGAAGCTCCGCCCTGGCCGACCCGGACGGCAGCGACTGAGCCTCCGACAGCTTACGCGCGGCATGCGTCCATTCTTCAGACAAACGCCGAACTTCGTCCTGCAACCGCACAAGGTCCTGCCTTCGCCGCTCCTGCAGCACAGTTGACTGCTTTAGCTGCCTGCCCGCCTCGTTGACGAGCGCAACTAGCCGATTCTGAGCTGAGCCGGAATCAAACGGCGTTTTGCAAAGGTGGCAGGCATGGTCATGCTCCATTTCTTCGACTGGGGCGTAGCAGGCTGGACAGGAACGAAACCGAACGGCGCCCAAATTCTCGACCACTGCCTTTGAATCAGCCAATGCGCCAAGTTTGTCTTTTAGGTTTGAAATAAACAGGTCAGAATCAGCGATAACGAGAACCATCTGATCGCGCTTTTCCTGTGCAGATCCAAGCTCTCGCTGCAGGCGCTGGACCTCAGCATAAGCATCCTCCTGCGCCTTCAGTGAAAGTGAATCCTGGATACCTGATGTATATAGTGACGCTTCGACGCGCGCGATCTCAAACTGAATTTTAGAACGCTGCGCCTCTAATGAGGCTCGTTGAGCATCTATCCACTCCAGAGTATGAGCTTGCTCAGCCCTACCTAAGATGGAAAAAAGACTACGTAGTTCAGCACTAATTCCATCAAATCTTTTGACAAGCGATTTTATTTTGATGTCATTATTGTAGGTTTCACTATCGTAAGCTCCGCATAGAAGTCGCCCAACAGCATCCCGGAGTGCAGGCGGATCAAAGCGCTCAAATTTAAATATTTGCTCTATCGGACTGAGCTGATCAGCGTAAAGAAGACGAAGTATCTGGTGTATAGTTACATTTCCTGTTTCATCATTTGAAACCTCTGGAATACCCAAAAGCCGAAATATCACCTGAGAGAAACTTTCCACGCTCGCAGAGCGCCGATATGGATACCGCTTCCATTCAGACATAGGAGCGACGCGCGCATTATCGTAATCTCCAGCGAAAACATCCATCGGACGTCCCGGCTCAGTCGAAATTTCTCGCGCGAGTGTTGCCACCAGCCCGTTGAATGACGCTTCGACGACAACTTTAGAGCACAGTTGGGCGACATCGCTCCAGTCGGTCAAATCTCCACCAAGCCCATAGAATATGAAGTTTAAAATTGTCGATTTCCCAGACGAATTATCTCCTCGAAGAATATTTACTCCGACATGAAACTTTTCATCATACACCGTATTGCCATCGCGCTCGATGACTAAGCGATTGAGGATGAGGGTAGGACTAAATCGCGTCATATCGATACTCCATCAATCCCGAGCGCTCCTTCAATCCCGCCCCACCCACCAACTCATAGTCCCTCGCGAGGACTGCCAACAGGCGCAGGAGCACACCCTCTCGCTCATTGATAGCATCAATCCGAGCTGCCAGATCGGCCGCCAATGGCACCTCGGTTATCTGGACGATCCCCTGATCGAGGCGATCCCCCTCGACCAAGCCGTTAGATGCCAACGTCTGTAAGGCTGCCAACTGGATTGGTTCTATCCGCTCGAAAATGGCCTTGCTTTCTGGCTGCTCGCTATATGGCACCGGCCAGGGAAATTTGGTCACAGCATTTTTTAGCCCTCGATGTTCCGGCCTAAGTCTCAGATCAGATACACGACGTGGAAAGGCCATGAAAAAATCTAAGATACGGACGTGATCGACGGGAAGCGCCCCCGCCTCGCGCAAGGCGGAACGAAGACGCAAAAGGCGAAACATTCCGTGAAATGGATCGAGAGCGGGCTGGAACGAGATCTGGATCATAGATGCCACCGGATGAAACACTGCTCCGCCAGCCAATAGATCATCCCCATGACCACGCTATGGGTAATATCTAACGGACCCATTCCACACTCATAGACGATTGGATCGATAATTTTCTCAGTAATCAGCTCATCTATATCAGCTTTATCTAATGTCTCGATCTTGCAGTGAACAGAAATGGAAAATTGATGCTCTGCCTTGGCTAAAATATAAGCAAATATCTTTTGAGCAGATTCGTACAAAGAGTATTTTTCAAGTATCTTTACAAACAATTCCTTCTTTTCATAAGCTATGAAAAGCTCATCGCTGCGATTAGCAGCAGCAAGCTTTGCTTCAAGTCCAACTATTCCGTCTTTCGCAACTTTTGAGTGGTAGAACTGAAGGCTGTCGAGGATGGTTTCTGCCGTCTTGTTTTCTTTTATCTCTTTGGCAAGACGCTCCATCAATCGTTCGACAATACTCGGCGGCAGCGCTGGCGAAGCGCAATAAGTTATTTTATTTCCCGCCACAATATCGCCAGCCGCATTCGCGTGAGACTGATCGATTTTGGAAATTTCTCTCGACATGAATTCCAGCCAAATTCACTTTTTATTTATGCGTGAATCTTTGTTTCCCCCGACGATGTCGCCACCGGCATTTGCACCGCTTTGGTCCACGATCCGCCCGCCACCGCTACTCTGCTTACGGCTGATCTGGAATTTCACGAATGTTACCGTAAGCCCCCCGGCGAGATAGCCGAGAATTGCGCTCCACACTTCCGATGCATGCGCGGCCCAAAATTCCGTCATCGCATTTGCCCCCCCGCATAACAAATCGGATACAACCCCACGTCGAGCTTGGCAACGAGGTATATGGCTCGATATGGCGGCGGCCAAGCACGAACCCGACCAGCCCCTCTGTCGAGGGAACGGGCAAGATCAGGAATCCCTAATGTGGGCAGTCGAAGCCGCTGCGGCTGGCGTCCCGTTACGAGCCGCGATGAAGTCGGCGCCGGCCACCGTGATTCGATCCGTGATCGAAGATCTGTGGTTAGCGATAACGCGCGGTAGTGCAGCTCGCCCTAGCCGGACTGGCGATTGTGCAGGCGCTGCTATCGTTCTTTCGTGACTGAAGCCACGCCTCTGCGGCTTCCTTCATGATCCGCACGGTGTCGTCAACTGACAGGCGTATCTCCTCTGCCGCCTCCCCCGGCCGGGTCACGGATGCGAACGCGCCGTCCGCATCCCAGTCGATTCGCAGGCGGACCTTAGGGCTGCTTGAGTACATGCGTCTTGATCCCCAGCCAAAACACAGTCAGGGCGCCGCCGACCAGCACCGTGAGAACGGCAGTTCCGATTACGAGCGCCGCCCTGTTCCACATGCGGCGGAAGCGGCGCAGGTGTTCGATGTCCGCCCTCGCCTCCTCGATCCGCGCTTCGTCCGAGGTGGAAAGGCCGATCTCCTTCAGCACCTTGCGGACGGCCTTCTCGGCCGCGTCCTCGGCCACCTCCACCACCATCAGCTCCAAAGCCCGCTCTGAGATGATGATGGCCCCACTCGGCGCACGCGCGGCGGCCGGAACCTCCCCCGTCATCGCTCACCTCCACCGCAAGGCGGACGGCACCGGCGAGCTTCTGGTGATCAGCACCAACCTCGATCAGTCCGTGACCCTGCGCGTGCCCGCCGAGGTGACGGCACCGGGCTCGGCCACGGTACCGGCGAAGATCCTCGCCGAGACCATGAAGAAGGCCCCCGACAACGCGACGGCCACCTTCAAGGTGAAGGACAACGAGTTGCACCTCTCCTATGGCCGCAGCCGCTTCCGGCTCGCCACGCTGCCGGCGGCGGACTTCCCGACCTTCGGCACACCGCTCGATCCCGTTCCCCAGGTGGGAGAGGGCAAGGCGGTTTTCACGCTGGAGGCCGCCACCCTGTGCGACATGCTCGACGCAGTGGATGCCGCCATCTCGAAAGAGGCGACCCGCTATTACCTGTGCGGCGTCTATCTGCATCGCCATGGTGACCGGCTGCGCGCCGTCGCCACCAACGGCCACGTGCTCGCTTTGCGCGAGGTGCCGGCGCCGGAAGGCTCCGAAGCCTTGGCCGGCGGCATCCTCCCGCCGGACCTTTCCCGCATCGTCTGCAGCCTGTGGGCGAAGTCGAAGGACGTGCTGAAGATCTCCATCGACAAGTCCCGCGTCCTCATCGAGGGCGAGGCCGTGGCGGTGTGCAGCAAGCTCATCGACGGCACTTATCCCGACTATGAGCGCGTGGTGCCGAAAGGCGGCACGTCCACGCTTGCCATCCCCGCCGCGCCGCTCGCCAGCGCCATCGAACGCATCGTCACGGTGGACACCGGCAAGACGCGCTCGATCAAGATGAGCATGGATGGGGGCGAGATCTCGCTCGCCTCCCGCCACGAGGGATCGGACGCCAGCGAGACGCTGGACGGCGCCACCCCGACCGAGATCGCGGACGGCTACGCCATCGGCTTTTCCGCCCGCTACGCCCTCGATGCCCTGCGCTCCCTGCCGGGCGAGGCCGTCGAGATCCAGATGTCCACCCCCGGCGATCCCATGCTCTGGCGCAACCCGGCCGAGGCCGGCGCCCTGTGGGTCGTCATGCCTCTGAGAGTGTAACCATGGCCGGCGTCAACAAAGTCATCCTCGTGGGCTATCTCGGCCGCGATCCCGAGATCGCCACCACGCAATCCGGCTCGAAGCTGGCGACCCTCAATGTCGCCACCTCCGAAAGCTGGCGCGACAAGGCCACCGGCGATGCAAAGGCGCTTTAACGACCGCTGCCGCCCGGCGCCCTACGTATTGTGGCAAGGGGGATGAAAGGAGACGGGATCGATTGAATAGCGCGGTGCAATCGATGACTGCAAACGAACGAAGGCTAGGCGGCGTGGACAAATTTATGCCGCGATAAAGTACCTGGTTGCCGCATGGCCAGCTTTCTGCGATCAGTGAATCTTGAATGGCGAGGCGGCATGCATGACAAACTTCTGAGTAGAACTATTGCGATGGCGCTGGGTGAATTGGAGCGCGATGGAGAGTTGGTGATCACCTCTCCGAGCGTTGAGCCGGTGGCCGATCGCATAGCGGAAGCCGTGCTTGCCGTTGTTCCGAACACGAGCCTATCGCATTTGGAGCTTCTAGGCGTCAGGAGTTTGGTACTTCATGCAATCTCTGACAAACGCTTCTTCGACTGGGAAATGCCTACCTTGACCGGTTTTACGGCGGTCGAATTTGAAGGTATCGCGGAGAAGCTACCCCGAGATTAAGGGGGGGCACAGAGGAGTTTGGTTAGGTCATATTCCCGCGAGCAGGATGCGAGGCTTGACCCGACCTGAGAGGATTGATTCAAGGCTGCTTTTTGGAGGCAGGCTTGAGCAGGGGCGATCTGACAGAAGCAGAATGGCGGGTTCTGAAAGGCCTGTTGCCCATAGAGCCTGAGAACCGTGGTCGAGGCAGGCCGCCCGCGCAGAACCGTGCGATCATCAACGGCATCCTCTGGCGGCTTCGCTGCTGCGCTCCATGGCGTGACGTGCCACCGAAGTACGGTAGCTGGAACACCATCTATCGTCGGTTCCGGCGATGGAGTGAAGCCGGGGTCTGGGAGACCGTGGCAGTGATGCTCGCCGAGGTCATGGCGGACAGCGGCCACTACACCATCGACAGCACAACCGTTCGCGCCCACGTCTCGGCAGCGGGCGGAAAAGGGGGGCTCATCGGCGCGCTCTTGGCCGCTCGCGGGGCGGGTTCACCAGTAAACTTCACTGCCTGGCCGATGCCCTCGGACGACCGCTCGCCTTCCATTTGACGGTCGGCGAGGCGGCAGATTGCAAGGCCTATGACGCTCTGATCGGTCTGCCCGAGCGCGCACCTGGCGCTTTGCTCGCCGACAAAGGTTACGACGCCGACGCGATCCGCACCGACCTTGCCGAACGGAATATCGAGGCCGTCATTCCTGGTCGGTCAAACCGCCGCGTGAAAATCGAGCATGATCGGGCGCTCTACAAGCAGCGCAATCGCATCGAACGCATGTTCGGACAGCTCAAAATCAACCGCGCCATCGCCACGCGCTACGACCAGCTTGCCAACAGCTTTCTCAGCATGGTCCATATCGCTACGGCCAGATACTGGCTCAAATTTGTCCACGCCGCCTAGCCTTCCCCCCACAGTCATCGCACGCCCTTCCGCCAGTCCCACGGGGCCACGACCACCATGGCCCACATGCCCGCGCCGGCGGTGCGCGCCTCTTCTTCCTGCGGCAGATATTCCCGGCTGTAACGAACGAAAGCGAGGGCCCAGCCGGCGCGGACCATAGCGGCCCCCACATCCTGCCCTTCCACCTCGCAATGGGCGAGGGTCCGACCGTAGCGGTCTTTCCCAGCCTCCGTGCAGGTGACGGCGTGCTCAGCCAGCAGGTCGGCGAGGAAGAAGGCCGCCTTCTGCCCGCAGCGGACCACCTCACCCGTCTCCTTGGCCATGCACGTCTGCCGGCTTTCCGGTGCGTCGATGCCCTCCAACCGGATCCGGGTGCCATGGATCTCGATGGTGTCGCCATCGATCACCGACGCTCGGCCGGCGAGCGGCTCGCCTGAGTAAGCCGGGAAAGCCAGCAACACACCGAAGGCCGACACGGCCGCCCGGATCATTGCCCCTTTACTCGCGTTTGGGGTGTCGGAACTCTGGAAGCAGGCGGATCCGAGTCGTCGGTGTCGTAGCGCCCGCCCTCGTAAGTGCGGCAATCCTGCTTGGACGCGCTGGTGGAGCTGTCCTGGCAGACGAACATGGCACCGCGGCAATGCGATATGCCGCCCTTCTTGCCCGAGCAGGGCGTGTTCGTGGCCGCAGCGGGAAAGGCTACGAGGACAAAGATCAATGCGATGAGTGGTCGAAACACGTGCGCCCCCGTCGAAGCCACGTCACCGCCGCCAGGAGGCACACTTGCCATTTGCCTTCCGGTAGCCTGGGCCGCCCCGCGAACCGCAAGCGGCGAATTGGTCTCCGGTGGCCCGCTTTGACACAGCCGGCGACGCGTCGTGCGTCGCCGAGACGAGAGAAGCTTGAGCTGCGGTGGCCGCTGCTGCAAACGTGAAGATGGTAGTGAGAACGAGCCTGACCACATGCGCCCCCAAATTGCAGAGGCGCCGAAGTTCGCGCGGAATACGGCGCGCGTCTACCCTTACGTTCGCCTAGCCGTCGCGCACCAGTTCGCCTTGCGAGTGGCGCATGAACGCTCGCACTTCGTCCTCCTTCCCGAAGCATACGGCGACACGGTGCTCCGGTGGCAGTGCGCGAGGGCTTGAAGCTGCACCCGGAGCCCGGCCGGCGTCGTTGCCACCAACGATGCGACAGGGAAGGGCGCCGGAAGTGAGCGTGCTCCTGACTCCGGGGGAGCAGGCATTGGCCCGATGGCAACCACCTATCGCTGTGGTCCGCTTAGGTCATTCCGGGTCCGCCAGCCGGGTTTCGCGCAATTCGCCGGAACGAGCGAGCACGGGATAGGCTGAGGCCGCCACCACGTGGGAATTCACGAGTTTCAGGTCGCGCACGATGTCGGCGCTGAGACCACTGGCTTCCGCCTGGGCGGCGAGACCATGACGCAACCGGTCGAAATGGAGGCGGGCGGCCGCCGTCTCGCTCTCTCGAAAAGCGGCCTTCTCCATGGCCAGCAGGCGCGCCGCTCGTGGATCGGCCGTCATGAAGAGGGAGGCAGCGAGGCGCACGTTGGCCTTCAGCCGTTCTATGAGCGCGGAAATCTCCCGTTCCTCCGTTGTCGAGAAGGCGATGCCGCGCTTCAGCCGCTTGCCGGCCTCAGCCATCAGCCGGCCGCAGACCACGTCCGCCGCCTGCTCCAGGTTGGCGGAAAAGGTGAGGATCTCCTCCACCCGCCGCCGGTCGGATGCCGAAAGGTCGTCGGGGTCCAGAGAGGCGAGATAGGATCGAATTTCCCTGTTGAGCCGGTCGAGCACGTCGTCGCCGTGGCGGGTCTCCGCGATGTGCCGCCGCGCGCCGTCGAGAAGGGCGCGCGACGCGGTGTCGAGCATTTCCTCGAGCGCATCGGCGAGGCGCAAGGCCTCGCGGGTCGCGGCGCCGAGCGCCACCACCGGCGTTTCGGACACGGCCGGGGCAAGGTAGCGCGGCCGGGTGGGATCGTCCGCGAGCTCGCGGTCAGGATAGAGGCGTTCGAGCAAGCGCGCGAACGGAACGAGCAGGGGCAGGAAGACCAGCGCGGTGACAATATTGAAGAGGGTATGGAAGTCGACGGCGACCCGCGCAAGGTCGGGCTGCCACAGCACCATCTGCCGGCCGATGGGCTCGATCAGCGCCACGCCCGCCGCGACGCCGATGGCGCGGTTGATGAAATTGCCCATGGGCAAGCGCATGGCAGCGGGGTCGTCCTTGCCCATGGCTTCAACGACAGGCGCGATGGCGCTGCCGAGATTTGCCCCCAGCACGAGGGCGATGGCGGCATTGGGCGGCACCACGCCCTGCGCGGCTAGCGAAGCGGTGATCAGCACCGCGGCGACCGAGGAATGCACCGCCCATGTCAGGATCGCTGCCAGCATCACGTCAAGCAGCGGCACGGTCGCAATGGCACCCAGCAGCATGCGGATGCTCGGCGCATCCTCCAGCGGCCGGAGTAGGTCGACGAGGGCGTGCAGCGCCAGCACGATGAGGCCGAGGCCGATCAGCACGCGGCCGAAGTCACGCATGCTGGTGCCGGCACCGCGGCGGAACAGGATGAGACCGCCGAGGAAAGCCGCCGGGGCAATGGCTGCCACATTGAAGGACAGGGCCTGCACGATCAGGCTCGTGCCGATGTTGGCTCCCAGCATAGCGGCCAGCGCCGGCACCATGGCCACGAGCCCCGCCGCCGTGAAGCTGGACACCATGAGGGCGGTGGCGGTCGAACTCTGCAGCAGAGTGGTGACGACCGCGCCGGCGCAGAACCCTCTCAGCGGCCCCGCTAGGGCGTGGCCGAGCACCATCTTCAGCCGCGGCCCAAGCGCGCGCATCACGCCGCTCTGGACCATATGGATGCCCCATAACAGCAGGGCTGCGAAACCCGCGAGGTCGAGCAGGGTGACGGAAAAGCTCATGCCACGCACCTCCGTGGGCGATCGGCAATGATGGTCGGCCAAGTATCAGGCTGGCCGTTCGAACGAGCAATATGACTGCACAATCTGGCAGCGACACGGCGCCGACAGCAGAGGTGGAAGCAGCCATGCGCCCAAGGCACAGAGCACAAAGATCATTTTCCAGGCCCGCACTTCCAGCGTGGCGCACCAGGCGATGTCCAAGGCTGATCGTCCATCTGCCCTTCCCTCCTAGAATTGGTTTCCTCCCGGCTTGGTCCACCGCAGATCGAGGAACACACCAGCGGCGTTCACCGCATCCAAGAGATCCGAAAGCGCGCGGTATTCTGGCGAGCCTATTGGCGCGCGGCCGTTCAGGCGAATTATGCCTCTGCGTGCCGTTTCCACGACCGCCACGAAGGCCACTCTTTCCATCTCCCCCCAATGTCGCTTCGATCGCTGGATCACGCTCCGTCCCCCAATGGGTGCCGGCGGCGGCGGAAGCCGGACGACGCATCCGCCTGGAGGCGAGACATCTCGTGCTCAAGGTAGGCCTGTCCGACGAGGAGCGCGCGGATCGTCGCGCGGGGGTTTCCCTCACAGGCGGCCAAGGCCTCGTCTATCTCCGCATCGCTGACGTCAAAAGGGGGTTACTCGGCGGGCTGGGGCTCGCTCGACATGTGTCATCTCCGGCGCTGATCTCCTCCTATGGATTTCATGAGAACAAAAAAAGAACAAGCCACGAGATATAGGGGCTGGCGCGCGGCCGGCGCTGTGCCGAAGCCTCGGCCCATGTGCAACCTCTATAGCCACACCTCGAACGTCCAAGCGATCATCGACCTGACGCGCGCCACGCGGAACCTCGTGGGCAACCTGCCGCCGCAGCCCGGCATTTTCCCGGACTATGAGGCGCCCATCGTGCGCACCGGCGCCGACGGTGTGCGCGAGGTTGCCATGGTGCGCTGGGGCATGTTGTCCTCGCAACTGGCGCTGATGGAGGCGGCGAAGAAGCGCGCAGCGAAGCTGGAGGCCAAGGGCCGGCCGGTCGATTTCAAGGAGCTGCTGCGCCTGGAGCCGGACAGCGGCACGACGAACATCCGCAATACGTCGAGCAAGCACTGGCAGCGCTGGCTCGGAACGGACAACCGCTGCCTTGTTCCCTTCGCGAGCTTCAGCGAGTTCAATAAGGCCCCCGGCGGAGACGTGTGGTTCGCGTGCTCGGAGGCCCGCCCGTTGGCCGTGTTCGCCGGGATCTGGACGCCCGGCTGGACCTGCGTCCGCAAGATGAAAACGGGCATCGAAACCGCGGACCTGTTTGGCTTCCTCACAACGGAGCCCAGCGAGCCGGTCGCCAGCATTCACCCCAAGGCCATGCCGGCGATCCCGACAGGGTCTAAGGAAATGGACCGATGGATGACGGCCCGATGGCAGGACGAGAAAGCGCTGCAACGGCCATTGCCGGACGGCGCGCTACAGATCGTAGCGCGGAGCGCGAAGAATGACGGCCGCCAGCATATGAAGGGGCCTGGACAGCGCCCCGCTCAGAGCGATCGAACTCAGATATAAGGACATTTGCCAGCACTGCCTGAAGGCCCCGTGCTCAGCCTCAACAGAATAATCTCAATCGTCGCGACTTATGACGTGAATGCGGTATTATATTGCCACAATTCGGCGCGTTACTGTTTTTTCCAAAGTTCCCTTACGTAAGGATTATGTCGGAATCCAATATCTTGCAACTTTAACATTGGCATGCACCTCATACCGCTGATGGAATCATATTGTGATTCCAGAGACTTGCGATGAACTGATCGGATACAGAGCATCCCCTGCCATCTCAAAATTTTTCAAGTGCAATTTCTTAGGGAATATGAGAGAGTGCGCAATCTCGGATGATGGCCACCACAAAATAGCATAGACACCAGTCCAAATGCCTCAAATTTGTCGGACGGACCACTCAATTATCACAACCGGAGTCTAGAATATGATAACTTGATAAGTTGTCATAGTATATATTTTTATTCAATTATCGATTTATATTATGTTCCAATATTATTGTATTCGCATCACACACAACAGTTGTTACGGCCCCGACTACACTAATTGTTTCGATAAAGCTGCGCGTTTATATGTGAGCCCTCGGAGGAAGAAAAAATGGCAATAGGAATCAGCATACATCTTGGCCTAAACTCCGTCGATCCAACACATTACCAGGGATGGAACGGCCCGCTTAATGCTTGTGAATTTGATGCAAAAGATATGGCCTTAATTGCTAATTCATGTGGATTCAAAGCAACTACATTTCTGACCAAGTCCGCCACGCGATCTAATTTGTTGTCGTCGATTTCTAATGCCGCCAAAACTCTATCACGCGACGATTTTCTTCTCGTTACTTACTCAGGCCACGGCGGGCAGCTGCCCGACTTAAATGGCGATGAAGATGATGGACTTGACGAAACATGGTGTCTTTACGATGGGCAGCTTGTTGATGACGAGCTATATCACGCTTTCTCCGCGATTAAGCCCGGTGTGAGGATACTGACTCTTGCCGACAGCTGCCATAGCGGCACGTCAGTCAAGGAGCGCCTCTTGATGGATACCTTTGTCAATTTTCATCCGTTTATTACATCAGCAATGAAAGATATTTCTGGCAATTCATTGCATATTTCTCGATCAGTATATAAAGCAATGCCATCGGATATCGCCTCTCGCGTGTATTTGGGAAACAAATCTTTCTACGATCCCATTCTAAGAAATCCAGATCTAAAAGGCTCACTAGGAACTGTTACTGCGTCTGGCATTCTTATTTCGGGCTGTCAAGATTATCAGCTATCGGGAGATGGCCCCTTTAATGGCGTTTTTACTGGGAATTTGAAGGCCGTTTGGAATGGAGGAAAATTTTCTGGTAATTATAAGTCTTTCTGCAATTCTATTTCAAATAGGATGCCCCCAGACCAGACACCTAATTTGTTTTTATTTGGTGATAGTCACAATAAATTCGCAGTCCAGACGCCATTTTCACTATAGACAATGATCACGATGTAAAAATGGAGGCTTATCATGACTACTGTTAACGGTCTTGTAATCATCAACGTGAAGAATCTCGGCATATCGTCTGAGGATGACCTCGCCCAATCTCTCACTTGGCTTATCCCCTCGATTGCCAAGCAGGTCTACAAAGACCTGTCGTCGAAGAGCAGAGTGACGCCAAAGGTCGATATATCGGGGACAGTAACTGGCGCCGGCCCCGGAGGTGTTTCAGGAACCGTCAGCGCTTCAGGTACCGTTGCAGGCGGAACTGTAACTGGAACTATTAGCGGAGGGACCGGCGGAGGGACCGTCGGCGTAACTGGCGGCTCCGTAACCGGCACTTGGCATTTTTGAACTCGACCGGGCGGCGCGGCTGGTCGTGCCATGCCTCCGTGCCGCCCGATCCCCTCTCCCCCTCCCGTATAGATTATGCGGTTAAGCAACGCGATCGTGGGCGGAGTAATCGGGCTTGCCGCCGACGCGGCATCCGGAGCGACCCTGGAGCACACCCCGAACCCGCTGCGGGTCATCCTCTATCCGAAGGGGAAGAAGCCTTCCGACGCCGCACCGAACATCGTCTTGCCGCAGGAGCACGCGCCCGCGGCCCAGCCGGCGAGCTGACCGGCCGAGGGATCACTGCCCCACAGCATCCTTCACGCACTTCGTGGTGAAGCTGGTCTGGGCAGCGCCGTGCAGGTTCTTCTCGCTCGCCTGGGTGTTGCACGCCGCGGTCGCGTCCTTCTGGCACTTGGTGATGAAGCTGGTGCGCGCGGCGCCAGCAAGCTTCCTCGCGTCGGCGTTAGCGACACAGGTGTCCGCGGAGGCGGCGGCGGCAGAAAGCGAAAGCAGGGCAAACGCGATTGCGAGCGTCTTCATGATTCCCTCCCTCAGATGGTGACGGGAGGCTATCACCGGCTGAGACGACGCACGATGGTGCCGGGCGTTAGACCCCGAACCACCAATGCCAGAGCCGAACTATTGGATCGAGGAGCAGCCGAATCCGCGCCCCGATGATGCAGAACGTCAGGATCAAGTTCCCGGCCCATCACTTCCAGCGCGGCGCGTCAGGCGAAGTCCATGGCTGATCATCGCGCGCCATCGATGCCGGCGGCTCCTCGATGTGATCGGGTGCACGTAGCGGCCACTAGGATGCTTTGACCGGCAGCTCGACGTTTTGCACATCCCCGTGGCAAGGCCAATCGCCTTCGGATGGAAGCAGGCAGTGCCGGCAATCGAAGTTGCCAGCAGCAGGGCTACGGTTCAGAGAGCCGATACCGGTGAAAAGTTCGATCCACTAAAAGCGAATAAAATCGCCCGCCAAAGATCTTTCATTTAGTCGAGCGATTAAGCCGTCGCGAAACTCGTCTACCGGCACTCTTTCCGAGATAAAAAGCCTTCTGATATCAAGCTGGATGTCCTTATGCAACTTTCGCTTTACATCTTTATGTGGATTCAAAAGTCGCGAGAGCACAATTCCATGGGTCCTGACCGGTTCAGCCTCACTATCAAATACTCTTGGAACAAGCTGATCATAAATACAAAACTGTCGAGGATCTACGATGGGCATGGGATGCCATATCGACCTAATATCTACACATCGAGCCTTGAATAAGCATATTATTTTTTTAAAAGGCCGCCCTTCTTTTACACTTAAAATATCGATTATTAGATTACTGATCTCCTCATTTGTGGAGGAATCTCGAAAAACACTCAGTCCAGATTCGTGCGCGCTACGAAAAGCGTCGGCGCTCACATCTCCTGTTTGTTCGTCGACATCAGCCGGATCGACAAAAGCTCGAAAAACTATCTCTTCATCTTGGATGCGGCCAATGGACGATAAGCTGACAGCCATAGCCTCGCATTGGCAGCCGGGCGCCTGCTCTTCCGCATCACGCGCAAGCTTGCCCGATAGGCTGTCAATCGAGAAAAGCTTTGTGCAAACGTCGCAGCTCATAGCTAAATGGCATAAATCTGCAGATGTTGTGCAAGGAAGGAGCGAGCCTCCGGGGAAGCAAGAGCTCCTTCGAAATAGTCCGAGGGGTTACTAGCATGTCTGCTATAAATTTCGACGTCCAAATCAGACAGAAAAGTGATAGAAGAGAACTTGTCTTCGGCACCGTCCTCTAGCTGCAACACTGCGAAGCCATCTCGGTCGACAGTTGCAAAAGGCCGCGGATGCCAAGGCCGGAGCTTTTGAGCAAAATCAATCGCAGCATTCAGGGAGTCGGCCGAAGGGGCTTTTGCACCCATGCCATCCCAATCATCTTCATAGAGTTCGAATTGTCGCAGACGAGAGACAGCCCGCTCGGAATGCCTCCCGAAATGGGCCGAAATGGCAGGGATGCTTCGGCTAAGACTTGAGGCTGTGGCAGTTGGAGCCAGGCAGAGATCGCCAGCCAACATTGACAAAACGACCGTTCCAGCCATTGCGGCTACGGCTCTTGCCGGCGGGACGAAAGACGAATGGGCGAGGCTTCGCTTTGACTCGGAGGGGCCAATAGGCCGAGTGGTATGGGACGGCATTGCGTCAGTAGGGGTGCGCAGCCCGCGGATGTTCAGATCATCAAGCATGACTACTCCTTCGACCCACATCCATTCCAACCCGCGATGCCGTTTGATCATTAACGATTTGCGCAAATAACGAATGAGCCGCATCGTGAAGCTCTTGAAATCTGCTAACGACCAATTGGGAGGCTGCGGAAGGATCGTCAACCACCTCCTCGCTAAGGAAGCCGACACCGAGGTTATCTTGGACCACCGTAAGTATGCCAATTGACCTTTTAGCCTCATCCGCGATGAGGAGATCGGCCACATCAATCATGATTTGAATCAGTCGCCTGTCCGCACCAGATGCATCACAGAAAAATCCGGTGTGAGAATGCCAAAGGTCCTTCCTACTAAAGGCGTGCGACGCAATATACGCAGAGGACTCTCTCAAGAGATCAGACGGAAGAGCCTCGCTTTTCTCTCCATCAAAAACAAATCTATCTCGATATTCTATTCTAACATTCTGAGGGCGAACGCCCACCAAAGCTTTACCAAGCAACTCCCCAAAAAATAACGTCATCTGCTGTAAGAACGGCACCCATCGCGAGTATTGATAAGAAATGTATTGAATAGAATCTCTACCAACAATCAATTCTTCTGCGATATTTCCTAGCGCCTGGTTTCCGCCGTCGATATCAACGGCTATACGCTGAAAATGGACTAGGTTTCTGTGCTCTTCATTACGCGCTACAGGATTGGGGCCGCCAAATGAGATATGCAACGCAGATGGCGATACAACGTTAGTCAGGCCGGCAGCGGGCGCCACTTCCTCGGCCGTACGCAACATACGACGCCACAACGTCTCGTTGACGCTCTCAGAAAACGCAACCGACACCCCGACCGCTTCGATCGAATGGGCTTCATGCCAAGGTACCCATTGGCCGGTCATATCAAGAGCCTTTCCCGACCTCGATTCACTCGCTTACGCTGGTTAGTTCGCCACCAAGATGCGGTCAATGCAAGCTTGCTACCTGCGCATTCAGGAGCCTTGTGTCAAATAGATCAGACTTGCCAATCCCTGGCAGTGCGTCGGAAAGGCGAAGCATTAAGCTCCGCAACCAGTGCGCGCTGAAAACGCTTCCCTCCGCCGGAGGCTGGCCAACGCCTCCTGCGACATATTGGCATTGGGCGGATCTGCGTCCCCGGCGTGTCCCGATGAAAAAGCAAGCCCAGCCCCAGTCAAGCACATGAGCAGTAAGCATTTGTTTTTTCAGGTGAAAAAATGGTGCCCAGGGGCGGAATCGAACCACCGACACTGCGATTTTCAGTCGCATGCTCTACCAACTGAGCTACCTGGGCATCCGCCGGGCCGGGGCCCGGGTCCGGAGGGGCGTCAACCCCTTCGGAGCGGCGAGTGTATAGGGAGGAAATCGGGTCGTGTCCAGAGCCGGCATGCAGTCTGTAGGGCGGCGCGTGGGAGCTGTGGACAAGCCACGGCGGCGATCGCCTCGATGCGTTTCGGGACAAGCGTTTCCGCCCCCCTGCCACCGGACACGCACGCGATCGCGGGACGGGCGCCCGCCGTCCTGAGCGGGTTGCAGACAGCATCTTTTCTCCGCCCGCGCGCCATCGCGCGAGTCGCCAACGGTGCGATGCATTCTTGCGCGGAAGCTGGCACAATGGCCGGCAAATCACCGCCCGGATGCAGCATCACGGCTGGGGCGGATATGCGGGAACGACGGGGGATGGTGTGCCCGAGCGCAAGATGAAGAGCGTCGCCGAGCCGAAGAGCGTCGACCAGGAGGCAGCCGACTATGTCACCGGGTCCAGCGCCCCCGCAGCGGAGGCGGTCACGCTGGAGGAGGCTCTGGGCGTGCAGGTGCGCTCCATCCGCCGCGAGCTGGACCTGACGGTTTCCGACCTCGCGGGCGCGGCCGGCATCTCGGTCGGCATGCTGTCGAAGATCGAGAACGGGCAGATCTCGCCATCCCTCGCCACGCTGCAATCCATCTCCAAGGCACTCAACGTGCCGCTCACCACGCTGTTCTCCGCCTTCGAGGAGCGGCGCGACTGCTCCTTCGTGAAGGCGCAGCAGGGCGTCATCATCGAGCGGCGCGGCACCAAGGTCGGCCATCAGTACGAACTGCTGGGCCACGGCCTCGGCGGCGACATCGTGGTGGAGCCCTACCTCATCACCCTCACCGAGGAGGCGGCGCCCTACACGGGCTTCCGCCATGCGGGCGTGGAGTTCATCTACATGCTCTCCGGCGAGGTGCTCTACCGCCACGCGGACCGCACCTATCATCTGCGCGCCGGCGATGCCCTGATGTTCGATTCCGGTGCCGCCCATGGCCCGGAAGACCTCATCAAGGCGCCCATGACCTACCTGTCCATCATCGTCTACGGCCGCGACCGGCACTGAGCCGGCGCGCCCTTCTCACCCTGACGATCGGCGAAGTTTTCCTCCAGAGAAAATTATATTCTCTGACGATTGACGCCCCTGCCTAACGGGCGTACTCCTTTGTGACAAGGCCGCAGCGGCGGCCCGCAATGGAGTAAAATCGAACGCCATGTGCGGCATCGTCGGACTTTTCCTCAAGGACCCGAAGCTCGAAGGCGAGCTGGGTGCCATGCTCGCGTCCATGCTCTGCGTCATGACTGATCGCGGCCCCGACAGCGCGGGCTTCGCGGTCTACGGCGCCGGCGGCAAGGACAGTGTGAAGCTCTCCCTGCGCGCCGCCCGGGGCTATGATTTCGAGGGCCTCGCCGCCGGCCTGTCCGGCCCGGCGAACGGCATGCCCGCCCTCGTCCTCCACGGCACCCATGCGGTGGTGGAAATCCCGCAGGTGCGTGAGGCCGCCGTGCGCGCCTTCCTCGCCGAGCGCCATCCCGAGGTGGCGGTGGTGGGCACCGGCTCGCGCATGGAAATCTTCAAGGAGGTCGGCCTGCCCTCCTCCGTGGCGCAGACCTTCGGCCTCGCGCAGATGCGCGGCACCCACGGCATCGGCCACACCCGCATGGCCACCGAGAGCGCGGTGACCACCGCCGGCGCGCATCCCTTCTCCACCGGCGCCGACCAGTGCCTCGTGCACAACGGCTCGCTGTCCAACCACAATGCCCTGCGCCGGCAGCTGAAGCGCGAGGGCATCGCCATCGAGACCGAGAACGACAGCGAGGTGGCCGCCGGCTATCTCACCTGGCGGATGCGGGAAGGCGCCTCCCTCGGGCAGGCTCTGGAAGCCGGCCTGAAGGACCTCGACGGCTTCTTCACCTTCGTGGTGGGCACCGAGAGCGGCTTCGGCGTGCTGCGTGATCCCATCGCCTGCAAGCCCGCCGTGATGGCCGAGACCGACCAGTATGTCGCCTTCGGCTCGGAATACCGCGCGCTCGTCGACCTGCCCGGCATCGCCAAGGCCAAGGTCTTCGAGCCCGAGCCCGCCACCGTGTATTTCTGGGAGCGCGCACAGTGAACGCCATTGCGCCGGACGTGACCTTCGACCTCGCCACCACGCCGCTGCGCGAGCTGAACGAGGCCCTTCACAAGGCCACCGCTGAATCCAACGCCCGCCGCTGGCGGGTGCTGAACCCCAACGGCCGCCACGCGGTGGCGGTGGGGCTGGCGATGCCTCTCACCGTCGAGATCGAGGGCAATGTCGGCTACTACTGCGCCGGCATGAATGCGGAAGCCTCCGTCATCATCCACGGCAATGCCGGTCAGGGCGTCGCCGAGAACATGATGAGCGGCTTCGTGCATGTGCGCGGCGATGCCAGCCAGTCGGCCGGCGCCACCGCCCATGGCGGGATGCTGGTGGTGGATGGCAATGCCTCCGCCCGCTGCGGCATCTCCATGAAGGGCGTGGACATCGTTGTGAAGGGCTCCATCGGCCACATGAGCGCATTCATGGGTCAGTCCGGCTCCCTCGTGGTGCTGGGCGATGCCGGCGAGGCGCTGGGCGACAGCCTCTACGAGGCGAAGCTCTTCGTGCGCGGCACGGTGAAGAGCCTGGGTGCGGACTGCATCGAGAAGGAGATGCGGGACGAGCACAAGGCGCTCTTGGCCCAGAAGCTGAAGGCCGCCGGCCTCGAAGGCGCGGTCGATGTCTCGGAGTTCAAGCGCTACGGCTCCGCCCGCCAGCTCTACAACTTCCACGTGGACAACGCGTCCGCCTACTGACGCGCGCCGCCGTCGCGCCCGCCACGGGCGGGACGCACCGACCGCATTTGAACTTTTCCGGGTGAGGACCCTATGACCGCCCACAACAACACGCCGCGCACCCCGCCGCGCTTCTCCGCCACCTTCGATCCGGCGACACTGGCCGAGATCCGCCGGGCCGCGGCGACCGGCATCTATGACATCCGTGGCGCCGGCACCAAGCGCAAACTGCCCCACTTCGACGACCTGCTGTTCCTCGGCGCCTCCATGTCGCGCTATCCGCTGGAAGGCTATCGCGAGAAGTGCGGCACCGAGGTCACCCTCGGCACCCGCTTCGCCAAGAAGCCGATCACGCTGAAGACCCCCGTCACCATCGCCGGCATGAGCTTCGGTGCGCTCTCCGCGCAGGCGAAGGAAGCGCTGGGGCGTGGCGCCTCCACGGTGGGCACCTCCACCACCACCGGCGACGGCGGCATGACGCCGGAGGAGCGCGGCCAGTCCAAGACCCTCGTCTACCAGTACCTGCCGTCCCGCTACGGCATGAACCCGGTGGACCTGCGCAAGGCCGACGCCATCGAGATCGTCATCGGCCAGGGCGCCAAGCCCGGCGGCGGCGGCATGCTGCTCGGCCAGAAGATTTCCGATCGCGTGGCCGCCATGCGCACCCTGCCCAAGGGCATCGACCAGCGCTCGGCCTGCCGCCATCCCGACTGGACCGGCCCGGACGACCTCGAGATCAAGATCGAGGAGCTGCGCGAGATCACCGATTGGGAGAAGCCGATCTATGTGAAGGTCGGTGCCTCGCGGCCCTATTACGACACCGCGCTGGCGGTGAAGGCGGGCGCCGACGTGGTGGTGCTCGACGGCATGCAGGGCGGCACCGCGGCGACGCAGGACGTGTTCATCGAGCACGTGGGCATCCCGATCCTCGCCGCCATCCGCCCGGCCGTGCAGGCGCTCCAGGACCTCGACATGCACCGCAAGGTGCAGCTCATCGTCTCCGGCGGCATCCGCACCGGCGCGGATGTGGCGAAAGCGCTGGCCCTCGGCGCCGACGCGGTGGCCATCGGCACGGCGGCCCTCGTCGCGCTCGGCGACAACGATCCCCAGTGGGAAGACGAATACCAGGCGCTCGGCACCACCGCCGGTGCCTATGACGACTGGCACGAAGGCCGCGACCCCGCCGGCATCACCACCCAGGACCCCGAGCTGTCCAAGCGGCTCGATCCGGTGAAGGCCGGCCGCCGCCTCGCCAACTATCTCTCGGTGATGACGCTGGAGGCGCAGACCATCGCCCGCGCCTGCGGCAAGAGCCACCTGCACAATCTGGAGCCGGAAGACCTCGTGGCGCTGACCGTGGAGGCCGCCGCCATGGCCGGCGTTCCGCTGGCCGGCACCTCCTGGGTGCCCGGCAGGACCGGCGGATACTGATCCGAACCTTCAAGCCGCGCCGCTCGACCGGCGCGGCTTTTTTCAAAGAATACCGCTTCCAAATTCCGGGGAATTTCGCATGGACCACTTCCGTACGCCGCTCCGCGAGGCCGAAGGCCGCGCTTCCGCCGCTGCCCAGATCGACCTCGCCAAGGTCGCGAAGGACCGCGGCATCAAGTATTTCCTGATCTCCTACGTGGACCTGTTCGGTGGCCTGCGCGCCAAGCTGGTGCCCGCCTCCGCCATCGGCCCCATGCAGAAGGAAGGCGCCGGCTTCGCCGGCTTCGCCACCTGGCTCGACATGTCGCCGGCCGATCCCGACCTGTTCGCCGTGCCGGACCCGACCAGCCTCATCCAGCTGCCCTGGAAGGAAGAGATCGGCTGGCTCGCCGCCGACCTCTACATGGGCGGCAAGGAAGTGGAGCAGGCGCCCCGCACGCTGCTGAAGAAGCAGCTCGCCGCCGCCGCGCGCCTCGGCTACGAGATCAAGACGGGCGTCGAGTGCGAATACTTCCTCATCACCCAGGACGGCAAGTCCATCTCGGACACCGCCGACACCGCCGAGAAGCCCTGCTACGATCAGGCCGCCCTCATGCGCCGCTATGATGTCATCAAGGACATCTGCGACGCCATGCTCAAGCTCGGCTGGGGCGCGTACCAGAACGACCATGAGGACGCCAACGGCCAGTTCGAGATGAACTGGAACTACGACAACGCGCTCCTCACCGCGGACCGCCATGTCTTCTTCAAATACATGGTGAAGTCGATCGCGGAGCAGCATGGCCTGCGCGCGACCTTCATGCCGAAGCCCTTCATCAATCTCACCGGCTCGGGCTGCCACGCCCATGTCTCCATGTGGCAGAAGGGAAAGAACGCCTTCTCCGATCCCAAGGGCGAGCTGGGCGTCTCCGAGCTGGGCTACCACTTCATCGGCGGCCTCATCCACAATGCGGACGCGCTGTGCGCCCTCACCAATCCCACGGTGAACTCCTACAAGCGCATCAACGCCCCGCGCACCATCTCCGGGGCCACCTGGGCGCCGAACACCGTCACCTACACCGGCAACAACCGCACCCACATGATCCGCATTCCCGATGCGGGCCGGTTCGAGTTCCGCCTCGCCGACGGCGCGGCCAACCCCTACCTGCTCCAGGCAGGCCTCGCGGCCGCCGGCCTCGACGGCATCGAGAACAAGCGCGATCCGGGCAAGCGCCTCGACATCAACATGTACACCGACGGGCACAAGGTGAAGGGCGCCAAGCGCCTGCCGCTCAACCTGCTCGACGCCATGCGCGCGCTGGAGAAGTCCAAGGTGCTGACGGATCGCCTCGGCAAGCCGTTCGTGGACGGCTACCTGAAGCTGAAGACCGTGGAATGGAACGCCTTCTCCCGTCACCTCACCCAATGGGAAAGGGACAACACCCTCGACATCTGAGCCCTGCTCTGTCGGTTGTCCCCGGGAGCCCGGCGCATTCCCCTGCGCCGGGCTCTCACCTTTTTTGAGCACCTCACTCCGGCGCGGGCGTCGCCAGCGGCTTGTCCTTCTCGACGATGTAGGTGATGGCGAGCTTCGTCTTGTCGCCCCCCACCTGGAAGGCGTGCGGCACTTCGGGCGGAATCTGGAAGCCGTCGCCCGGCGCCAGCGTGCGGTCGGGCTGGCCCTTCACCGAGAGCACGCCGCCCCCGGCCATGAGATAGGTGCTCTCGACGCCCGGATGGGTGTGACGCGCCACCTTGAGGCCGCCGTCGAACTCCGCCTCCATCAGGATCGCGACATACTTGTCGCCCGGCATGTCGGTGCGGCCGAGCACCTTGCGCGAGATTCCGGCGGGCGCCGCGGCGGGTGCTGATTGGCCCTGTGCCATGGCCTGCGTGCCGCCGACCTCAATCGCGGCGAACCCCGCCAGCGAGCAGATGGCGCAGGAGATGAACCGGCGTCGAGCGAGCATGATCCTGTCCTCCCAATATTGGCCCGCGCGCCGCGCAGGCCCCTCAGGATAACGGGATTTCCGCGCGCGGCGAGAGGCTGCGCCACCGGCCCGGACGCAACGAAAAAGGCGCCGCCCCGGCCGGGAGCGGCGCCTTCTTCATGCACGATCGTCGGTGCTTCAGCGCTGGGCGACGTACGGCGCGAGGCGGCCCACGGTGAAGATCTGGACGCGCCGGTTGATGGGGTCGGTCGGCCGCTTGGGATCGAGCAGCACTTCCTCGCCCAGCCCCACCGCCTCGAGGCGGGTGGGATTGATGTTGAACACGCTGACCAGCGCGCTCACCACCGCATCGGCGCGGGCCTGGCTGAGCTTCAGGTTCACCTCACGCGGGCCGGTGACATCGGTGTTGCCGGTGACGATGAACTTGTAGCCATGCAGGATCGGGTTGTGCATGGCATCGGCGATGGCACCGAGCGTGCCGTAGGACGAAGGCTCGATGATCGCCGAACCGAGGCGGAACTGGATCTGCACGTTGATCTGCGGCAGCTGGTCGAGCTTCAGCGCCAGCGAGGGACGGCTGAGCTGCTCGCCCGGATTCTGGGCCATGTGGGTCTGGACCATGGAGCGCAGCTGCTGCGCGGTGATGGTCGGGGCCTTCTCACTCAGGCCTTGCAGCCCCTGGAGGATCTGACCGTCGGAGAGGGCGGTCTGGGCATAGGCGGGGGCGATCGTCGGCACGGCGGCAGCGAGCAGCGCGGCCAGTGCAAGGCGGGTCAAAGGCGATGTCATCGCGAAACGTCCTTCGTTCGAGTGCGAGGATGTGAGGAGGACGCTCAGCGGTAGCCGGCGTTGGTGATCGCGGCGTTGCACTTGTCGCTCACCACCCGCGTCGCCTGGAGCAGGCAGGAAAGCAGGTTGCCGTCCTGGGGCACCATGCCGGGGCACAGGCGCGCCGTGTCCGCCGAGCAGACTTCCTGGATGGAATCCTGCGCCGCATCACGCTCGGCGATGGAGGCCTTCGCCGTCGCATAGTCGGCTTTGCACTTGGCGCTGACCTGATTGATCTTCCCGTCCATGCAGGCGAGCAGCTTGCCCTCGCCCAGATTCACATTCGAACAGAACTTGTTGATGTCCGCGCCACAGCTGCGCGCCAGAAGGGCGCCGGCCTGCGCGTAGCTCATGGTCTGCGCGCTTGCCGCAGAGGCAGACCCAGCCAGGATTACCGCTGCAAATAGAACTCCGCCGATCCGCATTGTTGCCCCACCCCGTCTTCAAATGAATGCCCCGACACGACGTAGGGGTATCATCAAACGGTCGCGGCCGACAGCGGGCGGTGGTGCCTCCGGGATCGGACTTTTCAACACAAACTTAACGTCAGGCCGAAAACTCAACTTCCACAGCTTGGCAATTGGCCGCCACGAAGCTTGACCCTCAGCAGTTCCACGCGTTGCCGCGCCTTCTATCCGAGCGTGTCGCCCACCCATGGCAGGGTGGCGCGCAGGACGGGCAGAACCGCCTCGTCCAGGGTCTGCCGGCAGAAGCCCGCGACCTCCCGCGGCAGGCGGCCGAGTTCCTGCCGGCGGCCGATCAGCGTCATGCTGCGGGAGAAGGCCGGCCCCGGCAGTGGCGCGTAACGGACCCGATCGCGATCCAGCCCCGCCTCGAAGATGCAGAGCGGCGTCGTCACCGCGAACCCCTCCCCCGCCGCCACCATGGCCGAGACGCCGAAGGGCGTGTCGAACTCCAGCCGGCGCGGCAGATCGAGCTTGAGGCGCCTCAGGTGCCGGTCCACCTCGATGCCCGTGCGCGAGCGGGCGGAGAAGCGCACCAGCGGCAGACGCTGCGCGAGGCGCGCCACCTCCTCCACCCGCTCGGGCGCCGTCTCGCCGGCGGGGAGCAGCAGCACATAGGGCTCGGTCAGAAGCGGGAAGCGCTCCAGCCCCTCGATGTCGGCAAGCTCGTCCACGCCCACCAAGAGATCGAGCTGGCGGGAGAGCAGCGCGCTGGCATGGGCCGCCGTGAGGCCGGCGAGCAAGGACACTTCCTCCGCCACCGCGCACAGCCGCCCGGCGAGAGGCGCCGACAGGGCGCGGGAGAGGGAATCGACGAGGCCCGCGCGGATCAAAGGCAGGCGGCCGTGCTCAGTCTCCTTCAGCGCCGGCACGATCTGCCGGGCCTCGGAGAGGAGCGCACTCGCCTTCTGCCTGAGCACGCCGCCCGCCGCCGTCAGCCCCAGCGGCCGCACGCTGCGATCGAACAGCGCGACGCCCATGCGCGTCTCCAGCTCCGCCACAGCCTGAGAGACCGCCGGCTGGGTGAGTCCGAGCCGTCGCGCCGCACCGGCCATGGCGCCGGCCTCGCAGACGGCGAGGAAGATTTCCAGCGCCTTCAGATCGAACGGCAGAAGCTCGCGCACCGTCATCCCCACAGAATAAGCAGGATTTATATTACCTGTGGTTTTCGGCGGGGCTATATCTTTTCCAAAGGGGTGCAGCCGTGTCCGCGCCGAAGGGTCCCGAGGGGTTCTATGTCCGCTCAATCTGGTTCCCGCTATTCCGTATTCAGCCTGATCGCCAACGCGCTCAACGGCCAGAAGGGCTGGACGCCCGCCTGGCGCGATGCGGTGCCCAAGCCGGCCTATGACGTGATCATCGTCGGCGGCGGCGGGCATGGCCTCGCGACCGCCTACTACCTCGCCAAGGAGCACGGCATCCGCAACGTGGCGGTGCTGGAAAAGGGGCATATCGGCTCCGGCAATGCGGGGCGCAACACCACCATCATCCGCTCCAACTACCTGCTGCCCGGCAACGAGCCGTTCTACGAGTGGTCCATGAAATTGTGGGAGGGCCTGGAGCAGGACCTCAACTACAACGCCATGGTCTCCCAGCGCGGCATCATCAACCTCTATCACTCGGACGGCCAGCGCGACGCCTATGCCCGGCGCGGCAATGCCATGCGCCTCGCGGGCGCGGACAGCGAGCTGCTCGACCGCGAACAGGTGAAGGCGCTCTGCCCCTTCCTCGATTTCGACAACTCCCGCTTCCCCATCAAGGGCGGGCTGATGCAGGCCCGCGCCGGCACCGCCCGCCATGACGCGGTGGTGTGGGGCTATGCCCGCGCCGCCGACCGGCTGGGCGTGGACATCGTGCAGAATTGCGAAGTCACCGGCTTCATCCGCGAGGGTGACGCGGTGGTGGGCGTGGAGACCAATCGCGGCCCCATCCGCGCCGGCAAGGTCGGCCTCGCCGTCGCCGGCTCCACCTCGCGGCTGACCAAGCATCTCGGCCTGCGCCTGCCCATCGAGAGCCATGTGCTGCAGGCCTTCGTCTCCGAAGGGCTGAAGCCGCTGGTGCCGGGGGTCGTCACCTTCGGCATGGGGCATTTCTACGTCAGCCAGTCGGACAAGGGCGGCCTCGTCTTCGGCGGCGACATCGACGGCTACAATTCCTACGCCCAGCGCGGCAACCTCCCCGTGGTGGAGGACGTGGCCGAGGGCGGCATGGCGCTGATGCCGCTGATCGGGCGGCTGCGGATGCTCCGCTCCTGGGGCGGCCTCGTGGACATGTCCATGGATGGCTCACCCATCATCGACGTAGGGCCCCTGCCCGGCCTGTTCCTCAACACCGCGTGGAACTATGGGGGCTTCAAGGCGACGCCCGCCTCCGGCTGGTGCTTCGCCTGGACCATCGCCAAGGAAGAGGCGCACCGCTTCAACGCCGCCTTCCGCCTGGACCGTTTCCGCACCGGCCATGTGATCGACGAAAAGGGAGTCGGCGCCCAGCCGAATTTGCACTGATGGGCGCGGACACAAGATTGGCCGTCGTGCTCCGGCTTGACCGGAGCACCCATCTCTCCGCCAGGCACAGCGCCCGGCCCCAGCATGGACCCTCCGGTCAAGCCGGAGGGCGACGGCGGAAGGCGGGCGGAACGCCGGCTCTGCCACTCCCCCCTCACCCCTCCACCCGGACCTGACCCATGCGCATCACCTGTCCCTATTGCGGCGCGAGGTCGTCCCATGAGTTCGCCTATCTCGGCGATGCCGCGCCCACCCGGCCGGACCCGGCCGATCCCGAGGCGCCGGACGCCTTCAACGCCTATGTCTACGAGCGCGACAACGTCGCCGGCGTGATGGACGAGCTCTGGTACCACGCGGGCGGCTGCCGCCGCTGGCTCACCGTCACGCGCGACACCCGCACCCACGCCATCACCGCAGTGCGCTTCACGACCACGCGCTTCACCGGGACGGAGGCGGCCGAATGACCCGGCTTTCCGCAGGGGGGCTGATCGACCGCAGCCGCACCCTCTCCTTCAGCTTCGACGGCAAGAGCTACACCGGCCATCCCGGCGACACGCTCGCCTCCGCGCTGCTCGCCAACGGCGTGCGGCTGGTCGGCCGCTCCTTCAAGTATCACCGGCCGCGCGGCATCGTCACCGCAGGGTCCGAGGAGCCGAACGCGCTCGTCGAGCTGCGCTCCGGCGCCCGGCGCGAGCCCAACACCCGCGCCACCACCATTGAGCTGTTCGACGCGCTGGAGGCCACCAGCCAGAACCGCTGGCCCTCGCTGGACGTCGATCTCCTCAGCATGAACCAGCTCGTGTCGCCCTTCCTCGGCGCGGGCTTCTACTACAAGACCTTCATGTGGCCCGCCGCCTTCTGGGAGAAGGTCTACGAGCCCATGATCCGGCGCGCCGCCGGCCTCGGCCGCGCGGCCGAGGCGGCCGACCCGGACCATTACGAGAAAGCCACCCATTTCTGCGACGTGCTGGTCATCGGCTCCGGCGCGGCGGGCCTTGCGGCGGCGCTGGCGGCCGGGCGCACCGGCGCGCGGGTGGTGCTGGCGGACGAGGACTTCCGCCTCGGCGGCCGGCTGCTCTCCGAGCAGGCCGAGATCGACGGCGGCAGCGCGGCGGATTTCGTGACGCGGGCGCTCGCCGAACTTTCGAGCCTGCCCAACGTCCGCCTCATGCCGCGCACCACCGTGTTCGGTGCCTATGACGGCGGCGAATTCGGTGCGGTGGAGAAGGTGAGCGACCATCTCGCCGTCCCCGCCCCCTTCCAGCCCCGCCAGCGACTGTGGCGCTTCATCGCCAAGCGCTCCGTGCTGGCCGCGGGCGCGTTCGACCGGCCCATCGTCTTCCCCGGCAATGACCGGCCGGGCGTGATGTCGGCGCTGGCGCTCGCCACCTATGCCACGCGCTTCGGCGTCGGCGCGGGGCCGCGGGCAGCCGGCTTCACCAACAACGACCACGCCGTCGCCGCGCTGCTGGACGCCGCCGCGGCCGGCGTGAAGCTGGAAGCCATCGCCGACGTGCGGGAGGCTGTCGCCCCAGCGCTGGCCGCGCGGGCGAAGGCGTTGGGCGTCGATCTCCTCACCGGGAGCGAGGTCATCGCCACCTCCGGCAAGTGCCTGTCGAGCGTCACGGTGCGCACGCCCAAGGGCGTTCGCACGCTCTCCGTGGAGGCGCTCGGCGTCTCCGGCGGCGCGACGCCCAATGTGAACCTCACCTGCCATCAGGGCGGCAGGCCCATCTGGTGCGAGGACATCGCCGCCTTCGTGCCCGGCGCACTGCCGGTGGGCATGGCGGTGGCGGGCGCGGCGGCCGGGCACCTCACGCTCGCCGAAAGCCTCGCCGATGGCACCGCGCTGGGCGCCGCTGCGGCCGAGGATGCGGGCTTCGCGCCCGTCGCGGCTCCCGCCCCCGTGGCGGGCGATGCGCCCAACGGCCTCAAGGCCTTCTGGCAGGTGCACGCCAAGGGCCCCGCCTTCGTGGACCAGCAGAACGACGTGACCGCCAAGGACGTGGCCCTCGCCCATCGCGAAGGCTTCCGGGCGGTGGAACTGCTGAAGCGCTACACCACGATGGGCATGGCCACCGATCAGGGCAAAACCTCCAACATGGCGGGCCTCGCCATCATGGCGGAGCTGACCGGCAAGGGCATTCCGCAGACCGGCACCACCGTATTCCGCCCGCCCTACACGCCCGTGGCCCTCGGCGTGCTCGCCGGCCACCATCGCGGCGTGGACTTCAAGCCGAGCCGCCCCACCCCCACCCACCAGTGGGCGGAGGAACAGGGCGCGGTGTTCGTCGAGACCGGACAGTGGCTGCGCGCCGCGTGGTTCCCCAAGGCCGGCGAGGACTGGCAGGCGGCGGTGAACCGCGAGGTGAAGGCGACGCGCGAAAGCGTCGGCGTCATCGACGTGTCCACCTTCGGCAAGATCGACCTTCAGGGGCCGGACGCGGGCCGGCTGCTGGATCGCGTCTACATCAACATGTTCTCCACCCTCGGCGTGGGCAAGGCGCGCTACGGCGTGATGCTGCGCGAGGACGGGATCGTCATGGACGACGGCACCACCGCCCGCCTCGCCGACGACCATTATGTGATGACCACGACCACCGCCAACGCCGCCAAAGTGTTCCAGCATCTGGAATTCTGCCTGCAGGTGCTGTGGCCGGAGCTGGACGTGTGCCTCGCCTCCATCACCGAGCAGTGGGCGCAGATCGCCGTCTCCGGGCCGCGCTCCCGCGACGTGCTGGCGAAGCTGGTGGATGGCGCGGATGTCTCCAACACCGGCCTGCCCTTCATGGGCGCGCTCCAGACCACGGTGATGGGCGGCATGGAAGCGCGCGTCTTCCGCCTCTCCTTCTCCGGCGAGCTCGGCTACGAGATCGCGGTGCCCGCCCGCCACGGCGACAAGCTGATGCGGGCGATCATGGCGGCCGGCGCGCCCTACGGCATCACGCCCTACGGCGTCGAGACGCTGGCCGTGCTGCGCATCGAGAAGGGCCATGTCTCCGGCAGCGAGCTGAACGGGCAGACCTCCGCCCGCGATCTCGGCCTCGGGCGCATGGCCTCCACCAAGAAGGACTTCATCGGCCGCGTGATGGCGGGGCGCCCCGCCTTCACCGATCCAGACCGGCCCACCTTCGTCGGCTTCCGGCCGGTGGACCGGAGCGCGCGGCTCAAGGCCGGGGCGCATTTCCTGCCCCTCGGCGCGGCCCCCACCACTGAGAATGACGAGGGCTACATGACCTCCGTCGCCTGGTCGCCCATCCTCGGGCACTCCATCGGCCTCGGCCTCCTCAAGCGCGGGCCGGAGCGCATCGGCGAGAAGCTGCGCGCCTATGACCCGGTGCGCGGCGGTGACATCGAGGTCGAGGTGTGCTCTCCCCACTTTGTCGATCCCGAAGGGGAGAAGCAGCGTGTCTGACCTCTTCCAGTCCCTCTCCCCCGCCCACCTCGTTCCGGCCGGGCACTATGGCGTCGCAGGCGCCACCGGCGTCACGGCGCAGGTGGTGACGAACCTTGCCGCCGCGACGCTGGTTGCCCGCAAGGGCAAGACCGCAGCGCTGATCGCCGCCGCCACTGCCGCCGGCCTGCCTCTGGCGGATGCGCCAAAGGCGAGCGTCGGCGCCGGCCTTGAGGCCATCGGCACCGGCCCCGGCAAGTGGCTGGTGTTCGCCGAAGCATCGGACGGCGCCGCGCTGCGCCGGCGTCTCGAAGAGCTGGCGGCCGGCCTTGGCGCCGTCACCGACCAGAGCGACGCCAATCTCGTGCTCGATATTTCCGGCCCCAAGGCGCGCGAGGCGCTGGTGAAGGGCGTGGCGGTGGACCTCGATCCCCGCGCGTTCCAGCCGGGCGATGCGGCGACGACGCCGGTCTCCCACGTGGGCGTCACCTTCTGGCAGCGGGACGCGAGCCCCAGCTATCGCTTCGCGGTGGGCAACACCTTCGCCCCCGCCTTCCTGCGCTGGCTGGCGGCGAGCGCGGCGGAATACGGCTTCGCGCTCTCCGGCACCGATCGAGGTTGACGGCAGCGCGGCGCGCGCCTCCTCTCCCGCACCGATTTTCTGAACAGGGCGCCCGGCTGCATCGGTCGCGCGGCGCCATAAAGGACGCATCATGACCAGCCCCAACGAGCCGATCATTCTCGCCTTCTCCTGCCCTAACCGGCCCGGCATCGTCGCCGGCGTCTCGACCTTCCTGTTCGAGAAGGGCTGCAACATCCTGGAGGCGCAGCAGTTCGACGACACCGAGACCCGCCGCTTCTTCATGCGCGTGGTGTTCAACGTGGTCGAGGGCGAGGCCAGCCTCGCCGAAATCCGCTCCGGCTTCGCGGCGGTGGCGCAGACCTTCTCGCTGAGCTTCACGCTCCGCCCCGTGTCGGAAAAGCGGAAGGTGCTGCTGCTCGCCTCCAAGTTCGACCACTGCCTCGCGGACCTGCTCTATCGCTGGCGCATCGGCGAGATCCCCATGGAAATCTCCGGCATCGTCTCCAACCACCCGCGCGAGACCTATGCCCACCTCGATTTCGACGGCATCCCCTTCCACCATCTGCCGGTGACCAAGGCCACGAAGCTGGAGCAGGAAACGCAGGTCTGGGAGATCTTCCAGTCCTCCGGCTCGGAGCTTGCCGTGCTCGCGCGCTACATGCAGGTGCTGTCGGATGGGCTGTCGGCCAAGCTCTCGGGCAAGTGCATCAACATCCACCACTCGTTCCTGCCCGGCTTCAAGGGCGCCAAGCCCTATCATCAGGCCCATGCGCGCGGCGTGAAGCTCATCGGCGCCACCGCCCACTACGTGACCTCGGACCTCGATGAAGGGCCGATCATCGAGCAGGACGTGGAGCGCATCTCCCACCAGGATTCGCCCGAGGATCTCGTGCGCAAGGGTCGCGACATCGAGCGCCGGGTTCTGGCGCGGGCCATCTCCTGGCACCTGCAGGACCGGGTGCTGCTGAACGGTTCCCGCACCGTGGTGTTCCGGGACTGACCTCAAAAAAGGGAACCCGGCACCGGGGCCGGGGCGTTGAGGGGGCGATATCCACCAAAAGGAGAGAGCCCCATGCAACGCCAGGGCATGCTCGTCGCCGCGGCATTCGTGCTGGTCCTCGCGCTGGTCGCGGCGAATCTGTTCTCCAACCGCGGCAGCCCCGAACCGAGCGAGACCGCGCCGGAGAACATCACCGTGCCGCGCGGAAATCCCCCGCCCATGACCACCGCACCCGACGCGCCTCCCGGCCGGACCCTTTCGCCGGCGGAGCAGAACCGGACGAGCCAGTAACGCCTGCCCACTTTCTGGGCATAAGGTGCACATCCTGCGCCCCGCAGTGGCAAATCAAGCCGCTGCGGGGCGCAATTCATTTGCATCAAGTATCTGATATTTATGTGTTTATCAGAAATTGCATACAAGTGGCGCGCTTCCTGCTAGACCCCTGCCATCAGGCGCGTGGAGCGCCGTCATCAGGGTAGACCATGCAGACCGTCGCCAGCCTCCTCGAAGCCCACAGGTCCGGCCTCCGCTCCGTCTCGGATACGGTGCGTGGCGTCTATGCCCGGCTTGCGGTGCATGACGACCCGGCCATGTTCATCACCCTGCGTGACGAAGCCGATGTGCTGGCCGAGGCGGCCACGCTGGAGGCCGCCGGCAATACGGCGCTGCCGCTCTACGGCGTCCCGGTGGCGGTGAAGGACAATATCGACGTCGCCGGCCTGCCCACCACCGCCGCCTGCCCGGCCTTCGCCTATGTGCCGGCGCGCGACGCCACCGTCGTGGCGCGGCTCAAGGCGGCGGGCGCGCTCATCATCGGCAAGACCAATCTCGACCAGTTCGCCACCGGCCTTGTGGGCGTGCGCTCGCCCTATGGCATCCCGCGCAACTCGGTGAACCCGGAGCTGGTGCCGGGCGGCTCCTCCTCCGGCTCGGCGGTGGCGGTGGGCGCGGGCATCGTGCCGGTGTCGCTGGGCACCGACACGGCGGGATCGGGCCGCGTGCCGGCCATGCTGAACAACATCGTGGGGCTGAAGCCCTCCCTCGGCCTTGTGCCCAACACCGGCCTCGTGCCCGCCTGCAAGACGCTGGACTGCATCTCCATCTTCGCCCTTACCGTGGACGACGCCATGGCGGTGCTGAACGTCATCTCCGGTTTCGACGCTGAGGATGCCTATTCCCGCGACCTGCCCATCGGCCCGCTCACCGCCGCCCCGCCCGCGCCGGTGCTGGGCATCCTGCCCGTGGCGCAGCGGGAGTTCTTCGGCGATGCCGAGTCGGCGGCCGCCTATGAGGAGGCGCTGGCGCGCTTCGCATCGCTGGGCGCGGTGCTGAAGGAGATCGATTTCTCCGCCTTCGCCGAAACCGCGCGCCTGCTCTATGAGGGGCCGTGGGTGGCGGAGCGCTGGATCGCCGCCGAGCACCTTTTGACCACCGATCCCGATGCGGTGCATCCGGTGACACGGGCCATCACCGAGCCCGGCGGCAAGGCGAGCGCGGCGGATGCCTTCCGCGCCATGTACAAGCTCAAGGAGCTGCGCGCCCGCGTCGCCCCCATCCTCGGCGGCATCGACGCGCTGCTGCTGCCCACCGCGCCCTCCGCCTATACGGTGGAGGAGGTGCTGGCCGACCCCATCCGCCTGAATTCGCGCAATGGCACCTACACCAATTTCGTGAACCTCATGGATCTGTGCGGCATCGCCGTGCCGACCAAGATCACCGCCGCCGGCGTCCCCTATGGCATCACCCTCCTCGCCCCCGCCGGGAAGGATGCGGAGATGGCGGCGCTGGGCCGCGCCTATGTGGCGGCGGGCAATCTGCCGCTGGGCTGCGGCCATGCGCCCGCGCCGGCCCTGCCCCCGCTTACGGCCGCGCAGGAGCCGGGGCGGCTCGATGTGTGCGTGTTCGGCGCCCACCTCTCCGGAATGCCGCTCAATGGCGACCTGAAGGCCATGGGCGCGCGCTTCGTGCGCGCCGCCAAGACGGTGCCGTCCTATCGCATGAAGCTCCTCCCCGGCGCCGTGCCCCGCCCGGGCGTGGTGCGCGTGACTGCGGACGGCGCGGCGGTGGAGGGGGAGGTGTGGTCCCTGCCCTTCGAGGGCGTCGGCCGCCTGCTCGCAACCATCCCGGCGCCGCTCGGCCTCGGGCAGGTGGAGCTGGAGGACGGCAGCCGCGTCACCGGCTTCCTGGCCGAGGCGGCGGCCCTCGACGGGGCGCGGGACATCACCCGGTTCGGCAGCTTCCGCGCCTTTGCCGCAGCCGCCGAATAGGCGCTCCGACTGACTGAAGGGAACCGCACAAAAGCGTGCGGGGGGTGTCGGCGGGCTGGACAAGGTCGAGCGATACACTGTATCAACTGGCCATCGAAACCAGCGCGCCGGCCCCCATGTCCCTGTCCCTTTCCCCTTCCGCAGCGACGCCGCCGGCCCGCGAGGCGACCGGCCGGCAGGACCGCGCCGCGCCCGTCGGCGCCGCCGGTGCCGTGGGGGGACACGACCAGGGCGATCATGGGCACGGCCATCACACCCATGCCGCTTCTCCGGCAGGCCGCAGGCCGCCCGTGCGCATCGGCGCATCGGTGCTGCGCATGTCCCTAGCGGGGCGGCTCGCGCTGGTGTCGGTGCTCCTCCTCGTGCTGTGGAGCGCCGTCCTGCTGGTGACGGGAGGCGGCGCATGACCGCGCAGATTTCGTTCCGCAACCTCACCCTCGGCTATGAGCGCCACCCGGCCGTCCACCACCTCTCCGGCGATGTGGAGAAGGGTGCGCTGCTCGCCATATGCGGCGCCAACGGCGCCGGCAAGTCCACGCTCCTCAAGGCCATCGGCGGCGCCCTGAAGCCGCTCGGCGGCACCATCGACCGTCACGGCCTCGACCCGCGCGAGATCGCCTACCTGCCGCAGGGCGCCGAGATCGACCGCAGCTTTCCCATCCATGTCTACGACATGGTGTCCATGGGCCTGTGGCGGCGCGCCGGCCTGTTCGGCGGCATCGGCCGGGTTGATCGGGAGAAGATCGAGCACGCCATCGCCGCCGTCGGCCTCGAAGGGTTCGAGAACCGTCCCATCGGCACGCTCTCCGGCGGGCAGATGCAGCGCACTTTGTTCGCCCGCCTGCTGCTGCAGGACGCCCGCGTGATCCTGCTCGACGAGCCGTTCACCGCCCTCGACGCCAAGACCGTGTCGGACCTCGTGGAACTGGTCCGCCGCTGGCACGGCGAGAAGCGCACCGTCATCGCGGTGCTGCACGATTTCGATCTGGTACGCGCGACCTTCCCGCAGACGCTTCTCCTCGCCCGCACGACGGTCGCCTGGGGTCCGACGGCGGAAGCGCTCGACCCCGAGAACCTGCTCAAGGCCCGCCGCATGGGCGAGTCATGGCGGGACGACGCTGTCCCCTGCTCCGACGCGGCCTGATCCGACTTTCACCGACCGGCATGCGCCGGTCTGATCCTGACCAAGCATTCACCGACCGGCCCCGCCGGTTCCATGGACGCACATCACTGCTTTTGCGCTTGGCCGGGGACCACGGGCTCCGTCCAAGGCCGGTCCGGTTCCTCCAACCCACCGGATCGGCTCCCCGGCCAAGCGCAAGGGCAGGACGATGACAGATCCGGCCGGCCGCCCTGAACGCGGCCCGCAGCCCGGGATGGTTCGATGAGCCTCTATGATACCTTCATTTCTCCCTTCGTGGAGTTCGAGTTCATGCGGCGGGCGCTGGCCGGCGTGTTCGCGCTGTCGCTCGGCGCGGGGCCGGTGGGCGCGTTCCTCATGCTGCGGCGCATGTCGCTGACGGGCGACGCCATGGCCCACGCCATCCTGCCCGGCGCGGCCATCGGCTTCCTGTTCGCCGGCCTCAACCTCTACGCCATGACTGCGGGTGGCCTTGCCGCCGGCCTTCTGGTGGCGGTGGGCGCGGGCGTGGTGGCGCGGGCGACGGGGATGAAGGAGGACGCCTCGCTGGCCGCCTTCTATCTCATCTCGCTGGCGCTGGGCGTGCTCATCGTCTCGCTGCGCGGCTCCAACGTGGACCTGCTGCATGTGCTGTTCGGCACGGTGCTGGGCATCGACGACGCGACGCTGGTGCTCATCGCCGGCATCACCACCATCACGCTGCTCACCCTCGCCGTGGTGTGGCGGCCGCTGGTGCTGGAATGCGTGGACCCCACCTTCCTCGCCTCGGTGAGCCGCAGCGGCGGCATCAGCCACATCGCCTTCCTGTCGCTGGTGGTGCTGAACCTCGTGGGCGGCTTCCACGCCCTCGGCACACTTCTCTCGGTGGGGCTGATGATGCTGCCGGCCGCCACCGCGCGCTTCTTCGTGCGCGACCTCACGGCGCTGGTCACCACCTCGACGCTGATCGCCTTCGGCTCAGGCGTCGCGGGGCTGCTCGTCTCCTACAATCTCGGCACGCCGTCCGGCCCGTCCATCATCCTGGTCGCCGGGCTTGCCTATGCCGGTGCCGTCTTTTTCGGGCCGATCGGCGGGCTTGCCGGCCGCCTCGTCCCTCGCCGTCACCTCGAAGCCTGATGAGGACTTTCATGATCTCCAGACGTCTCCTTCTCGCCGCCGGCATGGTCGCCGGCCTTACCGTGGCCGGACCGGCGCTTGCGCAGGCCCCGGCGCAGAAGATGCCCGTGGTGGCCTCTTTCTCCATCCTCGGCGATTTCGTGAAGCAGGTGGGCGGCGACCGCGTGGCCGTGACCACCATCGTCGGCCCCAATGGCGATGCCCACGTCTACCAGCCCACCCCCGCCGACGCGAAGGCGGTGGCGGCGGCCAAGGTGGTGTTCGTCAACGGCCTCGGCTTCGAAGGCTGGATGGATCGCCTCATCAAGGCCTCCGGCACCAAGGCGCCCATCGTCGTCGCCACCAAGGGCATCACGCCCCGCACCGGCTTCGTCGATCATGACGACGACGAGAAGCCGAAGGGCAAGGGCAAGGACAAGCACGACCACGCCAAGGAAGAGGGCGGCCACGACCACGGCGGCATCGATCCCCACGCCTGGCAGTCCATCGCCAACGCCAAGGTCTATGTGGCCAACGTGCGCGACGGCCTGATCGCCGCCGATCCGGACGGCCGCGACGTCTACACCGCCAATGCCGCGGCCTACACCGCCAAGCTCGATGCGCTGGAGACGGAAGTGAAGTCCGCCATGGCCAAGATCCCGGCCGAGCAGCGCCGCATCATCACCTCCCACGACGCCTTCGGCTATTTCGGCGAGGCCTACGGCCTGGTGCTGGTCGCCCCCGAGGGTGTCTCCACCGAGAGCGAGGCCTCGGCCAAGGACGTCGGCCGCATCATCCGCCAGATCAAGGCGCAGAAGATCCCGGCCGTGTTCGTCGAGAACGTCACCGACCCGCGCCTCATCCAGCGCATCGCCAAGGAAAGCGGCGCCAAGGTGGGCGGAACGCTCTATTCCGACGCGCTGTCCGATGACAAAGGCCCCGCGAGCACCTACATCGACATGATGCACTCCAACGTGCGCGAACTCTCGTCCGCTCTGTCGAGCTGAGGGGACGCCCGTTTCCTTCCGGCGGCCGCCTCGCGCGGCCGCCGCAGTACCAAGGTGAAGCCATGGCTGAAACGCAGGCCGAGAAGATCCCCGTCACCGTGCTGACCGGCTATCTGGGTGCCGGCAAGACCACGCTGCTCAACCGCATCCTGTCGCAGCCCCACGGCAAGAAATTCGCCGTCATCGTCAACGAGTTCGGCGAGATCGGCATCGACAACGACCTCGTGGTGGGCGCCGACGAGGAAGTGTTCGAGATGAACAACGGGTGCATCTGCTGCACCGTGCGCGGCGACCTCATCCGCATCATCGACGGCCTGCTGCGCCGCAAGGGCGGCTTCGACGGCATCATCGTCGAGACGACCGGGCTCGCGGACCCCGCCCCCGTGGCCCAGACCTTCTTCGTGGACGAGGAAGTGCAGGCCAAGACCAAGCTCGACGCCGTGGTCACTGTGGCCGACGCCAAGTGGCTCTCCGACCGCCTGAAGGACGCCCCCGAGGCGAAGAATCAGGTGGCCTTCGCCGACGTGATCCTCCTCAACAAGACCGACCTCGTGACCGGCGCGGAGCTGGACGCGGTGGAAGCCCGCATCCGCGGCATCAACCCCTACGCCAAGCTCTACCGCACCCAGAAGTCCGAGATCGACATCGCCAAGGTGCTGAACCAGGGCGCCTTCGATCTTGAGCGCGTGCTGGAGCTGGAGCCCGCCTTCCTCGAGGAGGACGAGCACCACCATCACCACCACGCCCATGGCGAGGCGTGCGGCCCGGACTGCGGCCACGATCACCACGATCATGACCACCATCACCACGGGCTGAAGGCGGTGCATGACGAGGAGATCCAGTCGGTCTCCTTCTCCACCGACAAGCCGCTGGACCCGGACAAGTTCTTCCCCTGGGTGCAGAACATTGTTCAGGTGGAGGGGCCGAACATCCTGCGGTCCAAGGGCATCCTGTCGTTCAAGGACGATCCCGACCGCTTCGTGTTCCAGGGCGTCCACATGATCCTCGACGGCGATCACCAGCGCCCGTGGAAGGACGATGAGAAGCGCCTCAGCCGCATCGTCTTCATCGGCCGCCAGCTCAAGCGCGACCTGCTCGAAGAGGGCTTCCTCTCCTGCGCGGCGTGAGGGCCGTTTGATCGGGGCACGACGCGCCCGATCGTCATTCTCGCCCTGCGCCGCCCGGTCCGGCCGGCGCAGGGTTTCGGGAGAGCCTGTCAGTTCCCCGTCAGCGCCTTCAGCGCCGCGAGCACCTGTTCCGTATCCGCCCCCAATCGCGGGCTGGCGCTCTTCGCCACCTGCCGCACGCCGTCGAGCACGATGGGGCTTGCCACGGCGGGAATGGTGCCGCCGCCGGCCTCCGCAAGGTCCACGCGCAGGCCGCGCGCCTTGACCTGCGGATCCTCGAACACCTGCGAAACCGTATTGATCGGCCCCGCCGGCACGCCCTTCGCCTCCAGCGCGGCGAGAAGGTCGTCGCGGGCGAACGCCATGGTCAGCGCGGTGAGCTTCGGCACCAGCACGGCGCGGTTGGCGACGCGGGCGGGATTGGTGGCGTAGTCGTCCTGATGCGCCAGCTCCGGCGCGCCGAGCACGGCGCAGAAGCGGGCGAACTGGCCGTCATTGCCGATGGCGGCGATGAAATAGCCGTCCGCGCAGGGGAAGACCTGATAGGGCACGATGTTGGGATGGGCATTGCCCATGCGCTTCGGCGCCTTGCCGGAGGTGAGATAGTTCATGGCCTGATTGGCCAGTACGCCCACCTGCGTGTCGAGCAGCGCCATGTCCACATGGCCGCCCGTGCCGGTCTCGTCCCGCCGCCGCAGCGCCGCGAGGATGCCCACGGTGGCATAGAGGCCGGTGAAGATGTCGGCGAAGGCGACGCCCACCTTCTGCGGCTCCCCTTTCGGCGCGCCGGTGAGGTCCATGATGCCGCCCATGCCCTGCACGAGGAAGTCATAGCCCGCGCGCGGCGCATAGGGTCCGTCCTGCCCGAAGCCGGTGACGGAGCAATAGATAAGGCGCGGGTTCTCTTTCTTCAGGCTCTCATAGTCGAGCCCGTACTTCTTCAGGCCGCCGACCTTGAAGTTCTCGATGAGCACATCGCTCTGCCGGGCGAGATCGCGGATGATCTGTTGCCCCTCTTCCGTCTCGAAATCCACCGCCACCGAGCGCTTGCCGCGGTTGGTGGAATGGAAATAGGCGGCGCCGAGGTCCGCCCCGTCCGCCCCCTTCAGGAAGGGCGGGCCCCAGGTGCGCGTATCGTCCCCACCGCCCGGCCGCTCCACCTTGATGACCTCCGCCCCGAGATCGGCGAGCAACTGCCCGCACCAGGGTCCCGCGAGGATGCGGGCGAGTTCAAGGACGCGAAGGCCGGCGAGGGGAGCGGAGGCAGGGGAGGACATGGGAGGACTCGTGTTGACGAATGAGCCGGACGACGATGCCGGCACCGCAGCGTCCGCTGTCATCCCCCGGCTTGTCCGGGGGATCCACTGTGCCGTTTGTCAGGCGGCCGGCCAAGTGGCGCGGTGGATGCCCCGGACAAGCCGGGGCATGACGGTCTTTTGTGGCGGGTGGGCGCTCTCAGAAGAACGCCTGGATCCCGGTGATCGCCCGGCCGAGGATCAGCGCGTGGATGTCGTGCGTGCCCTCGTAGGTGTTCACCGTCTCCAGGTTCGCCGCGTGGCGGATGACGTGGAATTCCGCGGAGATGCCGTTGCCGCCGTGCATGTCGCGGGCGACCCGCGCGATGTCCAGCGCCTTGCCGCAATTGTTGCGCTTGAGGAAGGAGATGGCCTCGATGGGCAGCGTGCCCTCATCGAACATCCGGCCCGCGCGCAGCGCGAGCTGGAGGCCGAGGGCAATCTCGGTCGCCATGTCCGCGAGCTTCTTCTGCACCAGCTGGGTGGCGGCCAGCGGCCGGCCGAACTGCTTGCGGTCCAGCGTGTACTGGCGGGCGGCGGCATAGCAGGCTTCCGCCGCGCCCATGGCGCCCCAGCCGATGCCGTAGCGGGCGCGGTTGAGGCAGCCGAAGGGGCCGGGCAGGCCGGCGGCGTTGGGCAGGAGGTTCTCTTCCGGGATCTCCACGTCCTCCAGCACCACCTCGCCGGTGATGGAGGCGCGCAGCGAGAGCTTGCCCTCGATCTTGGGGGTGGAGAAGCCCTTCATGCCGCGCTCCACGACGAAGCCCTTGATGGCGTTGTCGTGCGCTGCGGACTTCGCCCACACCACCGCGAGATCGGCGATGGGCGAATTGGTGATCCACATCTTCGCGCCGTTGAGGCGATAGCCGCCGTCGATCTTCTCGGCGCGCGTGCGCATGCCGGCGGGGTCGGAGCCGGCGTCCGGCTCGGTCAGGCCGAAGCAGCCGACCCACTCGCCGGTGGCGAGCTTGGGCAGGTACTTCTTGCGCTGCTCTTCGGTGCCGTAGGCGTAGATGGGATGCATGACGAGGGAGGACTGCACGCTCATGGCCGAGCGGTAGCCCGAATCCACCCGCTCCACCTCGCGCGCGGCGAGGCCGTAGGCGACATAGCCGAGGCCGGCGCCGCCGTATTCCGCCGGAATGGTGGGGCCGAGCAGGCCGAGCTCGCCCATCTCGTTCATGATCTCGCGGTCGAACCGCTCGTCGAGATAGGCCGAGGTCACGCGCGGCAGGAGCTTTTCCTGCGCATAGTCGCGGGCGGTGTCGCGCACCAGGCGCTCGTCCTCGGTGAGCTGGCTGTTGAGATCGAAGGGGTCGGCCCAATCGAAGATCGGCTTACCGGATGCGGCCATGGTGCGTCTCCCGCGCTAGAAATCACCGCCGGATGGCGGCGGGCATTTACATTCCTACCAGTCGGTATATAAATAAAAGCCAATCGTCAAGGAGCACGACGCTGCAGGATCGAGGCGACCACGAACAGGATGCGCCGGCCCGCCCGGCCCCCGCCCGGCGGCGCGGCCGTCCGCCGAAATCGGCGGCCCTGCGCGTCGCGGCGGACGGCGACGGCGCGCGCCTTGGCCGCCCGCCGATGATGAACGACCCGCGCGCGGAAATCCTGCGGCAGGCCGCGCAAATGTTCGCGCAGAAAGGCTATGTGGATTCCTCGCTTAGCGAGGTGGCGCGGTCGCTCAATTATTCCAAGGGCGCCATCTACAACTATTTCTCCTCCAAGCAGGAGATCTATGACGCCATCATCATCTTCACGCTCACCGGGCTTAACGACGCGTCAGCCGCGGCGGTGAAGCGGGAGGACCCGCCGGCCGAGCAGTTGAAGCAGTTCATGGTCGCCCACGCCCGCTTCCTGGCCGACAATTACGATTGCTTCGTCACTATGCTGGTGGGCTTCTCCGGCATGGCCAATACCGGGCTGAAGGGCGATGCCCTCGCCTTGCGCGATGCCCATGAGGGGCTGCTGCGCCGGATTATCGCCGATGGCGTGGCGGACGGCTCATTCCGCGAGGTCGGCGCGGCCATGACCGGCCGTGCGGTGCTTTCGCTGCTGAGCTGGATGGTGCGCTGGTTCAAGCCCGGCGGCGGCAAGTCGGCCGAAGAGGTCGCGCTGGAATATCACGATCTGCTGGTGCGCGGGCTGGTGGCCTGAGCGGGCGTCACCCCCCTCCCCCCTCCATGCTCTTCATCAGCACATCGAGCCCTTCGTCGGGCGTTGCCGTGGGCCAGTCGGGCATCTGGTGGCGGAAGAAGGTGGCCTGCCTTTTGGCATAGCGACGGGTGTCGCCCTGGCCTTCGGCGATGGCGTCGGCGAGGGACATCTCCCCCTTGAGATAGCGCGTGAGGGCCGGCGCGCCGTGGGCCTTCAGCACCGTGCGGTCGGGGGCGAGGTTGCGCGCGGCGAGCGCACGCACCTCCTCCAGCGCCCCGGCGGCGATCATCGTCTCGAAGCGCGCGTCGATGCGCTGGCGCAGTGTCTCCCGGTCCACCTCCAGCACGATCTTCGCGCAGCGCGCCGCATCGAGCACCGGCGGCTGGGCGTCCTTCTGCCAGTCGGTCAGCGAGCGGCCGGTGGCGTGGATCACCTCCAGCGCGCGCAGCACCCGCTGGCGGTCGTTCACCTTCAGCCGTTCGGCGCTTGCGGGATCGACCGTGGCAAGTCGGGCGTGGAGCGCGACGCTGTCCAGCGCCTCGGCCGCGCCGCGCACCTCGGCGCGCACGGCTTCGGGAATGGCGGGAATTTCGGCAAGCCCCTGCGTCAGCGCCCGGAAATAGAGCCCCGTGCCGCCCACGAACACCGGCAGGCGCCCCGCCGCCTCCGCCTCGGCGAGGGCGCGCTTGGCGTCCTCCAGCCAGCGGCCGACGGAATAGTCCGTGTCCGCATCCACATGGCCGTAGAGGCCGTGGGGCACCCGCGCCATTTCCGCGACGGTCGGCCGCGCCGTGAGCACCCAAAGATCGCCATACACTTGCATGGAATCTGCATTGAGGACGATGCCGCCCGTCCGCTCGGCGATGCTGAGCGCGAGCGCCGACTTGCCGCTGGCGGTCGGACCTGCGATGAGCACCGCCAACGGTTTTCCCCCTTTGAGCTTTGAAAATGCCATGGCCTACGTCGCGACGCTGATTTCAAACCCATCTGCCCCGGCTTTGACCTACGAGGCAATCCATGCCGCCCTTTCCGTGCTGCCTGAGGCGCAGGATCCGGTGGTGCTGGACGACGGCGTGGCCGTGGACATCCATTTCGTGCCGGAACTCGCGGCCGATGCGGGCGCGCTGGCGGACGCGGTGCGCGGCGCGCTCGGGGACGCCCCCATCGACGTGGTGGTGCAGCTTGAGACCGGCCGGCGCAAGCGCCTGTTCCTCGCCGACATGGATTCGACCATGATCGGGCAGGAGTGCATCGACGAGCTGGCCGACCTCGTGGGCCTGAAGGCGCACGTCTCCGCCATCACCGAGCGCGCCATGCGCGGCGAGATCGCCTTCGAGCCGGCCCTGCGCGAGCGCGTGGCCCTGCTGCGCGGCCTGTCGGCGGGCGTGGTCGGCGACGTGCTGCGCGAGCGCATCACGCTGACCCCCGGCGGGCCGGAGCTGGTGGGCACCATGAAGGCCAACGGCGCCTATGCCGCCCTCGTCTCCGGCGGCTTCACCTTGTTCACGCAGGAGATCGCCGCGCGCATCGGCTTCGACGAGAACCGCGCCAACGAACTGCTGGTGGAGGACGGCACGCTGCTGGGGGCGGTGGCCGAGCCCATCCTCGGCCGCGACGCCAAGCTCGCGACGCTGGTGGAATTGCGCGACCGCCTGCACCTTGCCCCGTCCGAGACCATGGCCGTGGGCGACGGCGCCAACGATCTCGCCATGCTGGGAGAGGCGGGCCTCGGCGTCGCCTATCACGCCAAGCCCGCGGTGGCGGCGGCGGCCCATGCCCGCATCGACCACGGCGACCTCACCGCGCTGCTCTACATGCAGGGCTACAGAAGCAGCGAATTCCGCACGACCTGAGAGCTTGCCGGCCCCTCAGTATAGGGGGCCGTCATCGCCCTGCGCGTGCCGTCATCGCCCTGCGCGGCCGGGCGATCCACGGGGCGGCCGGGTCGGACGATCGTGGAGCACGCAGGCGGATGGATGGATCGCCCGGACAAGCCGGACGATGACGCTTTGCGATGGGCCGATCGCGGCCCCCGCTGGAGGCGGGTCAGACTCCCGCCCCGCACCTTACTGCGCCGTCCCCTGCCCTGCTGCGGCGGCGCCCTGCTGGTTCTGGGCGTTCTGCGAGCGGGGCAGCGGGATGATGCGCACCTTGCGCTGACCCGGCTGCTCGGAGGCGGGTGCGAGCGGCGCGGCGACGGTGGCGGCCACCGGACCACCGGCGGCGGCTTCGGCGGCAGCGGTGCTACCCGCGGGCGGCTTCGCGGCCGCCTTGCCGCCCTTGGTCGGCTCGGCGGGACGCGGCGCGGACATTTCGCGCGCCTGCTCCTCGGTCACGAGGATGTCGCCCTTGCGCAGGGTGGTCTCGTCCTCAAGCCCGGCGAGGGCCTGCGCCCACGACTGGCCGGCCGGCTTGCAGGTGCAGGAGGGCACCAGTTCCTTGCGGTAGCGCAGGGCGTTGGGCAGCGACATGTAGGACTGGCCGGAGATGCTCACCGCCGACTTGATGTCGCCGCTATAGGTGAAGAGCTGCGCATCCGAGCCCGGGCACAGCCGCTTGCAGAGCTGTTCGTCCTGCGCGTAGCGGCTGGAATTGGTGGCGCTCGCCATGGGGAAGAAGTAGCCGTCGCAGGTCCTGACGCACACGGTGCGCGAGGAATAGGTCTTCGGCGTCTCCAGCGGCATCAGGTCGAGGTCGGGCGAGGTTTCCTCGCTCTGGGGCTGCTGGGTGCCGAAGATGGCCTCGAAGAAGTTCTTCGGCTTGGCCGGCTCGGCGGCGCGGCGGGCGGCCTGGACGGCGGCGGTGTATTGCGGGCCGCAATTGTTCTGGGCAAGGGCGATGATGAGCGCCCGGCGCTGGCCGCCATTGTCGGTGCCACCGCGCTCCAGCCCGGCGATCTGCGACCTCAGGCGCGAGACCTGATCGTCGATCTGGTCGCACTGGGGCGGACGGGGCGGGCCCTGGAAGATGAGGAAGCCGCGCGGCGCATCGCAGCCCATGCCGCGCGCCTGGGCGGACAGACGGTCGAGATCGCCACGGAGCTTGGCGGCCTGCGCCTGCTGGTTGGCGACGCCGCCGGCGCTGCGGTCGAGGGCCATCAGCGAACCTTCGAGCTGCTGGCAGGTGGGGCTGCCGGCCTGCGCCAGCGCGGTGCCCGCGGTGGTGAGGGCGACCATGAGGCCCAGCGCCAGACGGCGCGCAGCACCTCGCGCAGCCTTTCCACGGGCTGCAATCCGGGCCATCCGAATGGCGCCGATCCCTCGCGCGGACTCCATCCTCAGCTCTTCTCTCCACTGGCGCCGTGCCGATCCGGCGCCCCTCTATAGACCGACAGCGGGGGACAATGGTGACGAAACTGTGGCCCCTCTCCGGAAGGTGAGGGGCCGGCCCGGTTGCGTTCCCGCGCGCTCAGCCGCGGCCGCGCGCGCGGATGTTGTAGCTGTCGTAGGCGTATTCCGCGATCTGCCACCACACCAGCTGATCGGCGCGGATGGCGAGCATGGAATCGAGCGCCTGCTTGAACGCCGGGTTGGTGGCGGCCAGCTCGTTGTACAGCTCGAACGACGCCTTGTAGCCGGCCTCCATGATGGACGCCGGGAACGGCTTCAGCTCCACACCCTGCTGCACCAGCCGGCGCAGCGCCGGGGGGTTTACCGAATCGTACTTCGCCAGCATCCAGTTGTTGGCGGCCTCGGCGGCATTGCGGACGATGGCCTGGTAGTGCTTCGGCAGCGCGTTCCACTGGGCGTTGTTGATGACGAGGTGCAGCATGGCGCCGCCCTCCCACCAGCCGGGGTAATAGTAATACTTGGCCACCTTCACGAGGCCGAGCTTCTCGTCGTCATAGGGGCCGACGAACTCCGCCGCATCGATGGAGCCGCGCTCCAGCGCCGGATAGACGTCGCTGGGGGCGATCTGCTGCGGCACCACGCCGAGCTTCGCCAGCACCTGCCCGCCGATGCCGCCGATGCGGAACTTCAGGCCCTTCAGGTCGGCGACGTCGTTCAGCTCCTTGCGGAAGAAGCCGCCCATCTGGCAGCCGGAATTGCCGAGCGGCATGCCGGTGACATTGTACTTGGCGAGCACGCCGTTGATGATTTGCTCGCCGCCGCCGAAGAACCACCAGGAGTGCTGCTGGCGCGAGTTGAAGCCGAACGGCACGCCGGTGCCGAAGGCCAGCGCGGTGTCCTTGCCGGTATAGAAATAAGTGGCGGTCTGGGCGCACTCGACCGAGCCGGTGGAGACCGCATCGAGCGCCTGCAGGCCCGGCACCAGCTCGCCGGCCGGGAAGGTCTGGATCTGGAAGCGGCCGTCGGTGGCCTCGGCCACGTACTTGGCGAAGATCTGCGCCGTGCCGAAGATGGTGTCGAGGGAGCGCGGGAAGGAGGAGGTGAGGCGCCACTTCACCTCGGGCTGGGTCTGCGCGAGGGCGGGGGCGGCGACCGCGCTGGTGGCGAGCGCGGTGGCGGACGCGCCAATGAAATGGCGGCGCTTGATCTCCATGGATGTGCTCCTCGGGCCGTTGATCGGGCTCTATGGGGTAGGGCGAAACCTTGCGATGGGGCGAAAGGGGTGTCACGCGGCGCGTCGGCCGTCAATGTCGGCAATCGCCGGAGGAGTGATATTGCGCCGCTCTTCCGCTGCGGCCGGGGCATCCCATATGTCGGGGGCCCGCCTGTGGCAGCTTTCCGGGGAGTTCCATGACGCACGCTTTCTCGACCACCCGTCCCAGCCTCACCCGCCGTCTCGGGCGCCTCGCGCTGGCCGGCGCGCTCGGCGTCGCGGCGCTCGCGGGCGGGCCGGCGCTGGCGCAGGAGCCGAACCTTATCTTCCGCAAGTCCACGGTCTGGAAGTTCCTGACCCCCGACGACAAGCTCGCCGTCTACGGCATCGACGACCCGGTGGTGGAGGGCGTCGCCTGCCACTACACCACCCCCGAGAAGGGTGGCGTGAAGGGCATGGTGGGCCTCGCGGAGGAAGTCTCCGACATCTCGCTCGCCTGCCGGCAGGTGGGGCCGATCTCCTTCAAGTCGAAGTTCGAGCAGGGCGACGTGGTGTTCCGCGAGAGCCGCTCCTTCTTCTTCAAGAAGATGCAGATCGTGCGTGGCTGCGACACCAAAAGGAATGTGCTCGTCTATCTCGTCTATTCCGACAAGCTGATCGACGGCAGCCCGAAGAACTCCACCTCCACCGTCCCGATCATGCCGTGGGGCGGCAATACAGACGTGCCGAAGTGCGCGGACTTCCTGAAGTAACGGGAAGAGAAACGCCGCGCGCACAGGCGGGAGAGCACCTCAGCCCCGGGCGCGCGGCGCATGCGTCAGAAGCAGGTCAGAGGAAATTCACCTTCCCGGTGCCGATGTCATACATGGCGGCGGCCGACTTCAACCTCCCGGCGGCGGCCCGCTCCGACAGGATCGGTGCCGCGGTCTGCGCCAGCTTGGCGTTCATCTTCACGTTCATGTCGCTGGCGGCGGCGAGGAGATCGGACGGGTTGCTCCGCATGGCCTCATAGACGGCCGGGCGGATGGCGTTGACCAGGCTCGGCAGGTGGCCGGGCGGCAGGGTGTTGTCCTTGATGGACGTGATGGTCGCCTGCACCGCGCCGCACGAGGCGTGGCCGAGCACGAGGATCAGCTTCACGCCGAGCACCGCGGTGGCGAATTCCAGGCTCGCCAGACCGTTTTCATCGATGAAGTTGCCGGCCACGCGCACGATGAACAGCTCGCCCGGCCCCTGGTCGAACACCAGTTCCGGCACCACCCGCGAATCCGAGCAGGCGACGATGGCCGCGAACGGCTGCTGTCCCGTCGCGCGCTTCAGGCGGCCGGCGGAATAGTCCGCCTCCTGGGGCGTGCCGGCCACGTAGCGGGCATTGCCGTCCACCAGGCGCTTCATGGCCTCGTCCGGCGTGACCGGGGTCGCCGTGCCATATCCACCGCTGGTCTGGGCGAAGGCGGAGGCGGCGAACAGCGGCGCGGCCGCAAGGGCCAGTCCACCCGCCAGCCCGCCGGCAAGCAGGCGTCGGCGTCCGATGGAAGGTGATGAGCACGTCTCGCACATGGGCGATCCTCTCCCGGTCAGTCTGTTTCAGGCATGTTTGGACCCGCCCGCAGCGGTGCCGCTGGGGCAGGCCGGGGCCGAACATAGCTGATCCGGGGGCGATGGACCGTACCCGGCGATCACAAATCGCTGACCTAAAGCTTTGCCTTAAATCGCCATTTTCGCCCTCGGGGCGGCGGCCGGGACGGCCCGCCGGAGCCGGGCTAGCGCGAGCAGGTGATGGCCACCGTTTCCGGGCAGAGCGGGCCGGTGCAGGTCGTCGCCGGCGAGGCGACGCTGGAGGGGGTGAAGGCGGAGGCGGGCACCGCCACGCGGCCGAAGTCGATGACCTGCGTGTAGGCGTGGCTGCGGCACCAGGCTTCCGCCACCTTCCGCCCGCAGGGCGCGCCGGAGGCGAGGCAGGAATCGATGCTGGAGCCGTCGGAATTGTCGATGAGGAAGATGCGCGTCTCCGCCATGGCCGGCGCCATCAGCGACAGGCTCGCCACGGCAACGGCGGCGAGGGTTCGGATCAGCGGCATGGACAGGTCGGCACCTCTTTTACAGGCGCGTCCCGAACGCGGCGGTGCGCTTTCGGGTCACGGGCGGGATCATCGGATGCGCCCCGACCCCCGCCCGGCGCAACTCAGCCGGGGATAGACGCTCACGAAGGGGCAGGTCAAGCTGGGGAAGATAACGATATCCGGAGGTGCGGGGCCGCGCCGGTCGGCGTGAAACATCTTGACGAGCGCCCGCGCCCGAACCATTGTCCCGCGCCATGAACGGCGGTTTCATCACCATCTGCGCCATCGCGGCGATTATTTGCGGTTAGCCGAAAAGCTGGCCGCGGCCGTCCTTTGCTCATCTTCTTAGACAAGGATCTGGACGCCCCGGCCGGTGGACCGGCTTGGCGCTTTTGCGCCATTCGGGGGAACGATCCATGGAGCTGAGGCTCTACAACACGCTGACCCGCTCGAAGGACCTGCTGCGTCCGCTCGATCCCTTGAACGTGCGCATGTATGTGTGCGGGCCGACGGTCTACGACCATGCCCATATCGGCAATGCCCGCCCGGTCATCGTCTTCGACGTGCTGTTCCGCCTGCTGCGACGCCTCTACGGGGCGGAGCACGTCAAGTATGTCCGCAACATCACGGACGTGGACGACAAGATCAACGCCCGCGCCGCCGATCGCGCCATCTCCATCCGCGACCTGACGGAAGAGACCTACCGCTGGTTCCGCGAGGATACGGCGGCGCTGAACTGCCTGCCGCCCACCGTGGAGCCCCGCGCCACCGAGCATATCGAGGAGATGCGCATCCTCATCGAGCGGCTCGTCGCCTCCGGCCACGCCTATGTGGCGGAGGAGCACGTGCTGTTCCACGTGCCCTCCATGCCGGACTACGGCCGCCTCTCCCGCCGCTCGCTGGACGAGATGATGGCCGGCGCCCGCGTGGACGTCGCCCCCTACAAGCGCGACTCCATGGACTTCGTGCTGTGGAAGCCCAGCGCCGAGGGCGTGCCCGGCTGGCCGTCCCCCGCCGGCATCGTCACCCCCGGCCGCCCCGGCTGGCACATCGAGTGCTCGGCCATGAGCTGGAAGCACCTGGGCGAGACCTTCGACATCCATGGTGGCGGCATCGATCTCGTCTTTCCGCACCACGAGAACGAGATCGCCCAGACCCGCTGCGCCTTCCATTCCGGCGTCATGGCGCAGATGTGGATGCACAACGGCTTCCTGATGCTGGAAGGCGAGAAGATGTCGAAGTCCCTCGGCAACTTCGTCACCATCCGCGAGCTGCTGGACGAGTGGCCCGGCGAGGTGCTGCGCCTCGCCATGCTCTCCACCCATTACCGCCAGCCCATCAACTGGACCCGCCAGGGCCTCGGCTTCGCCGCCAAGACGCTGGACAAGTGGTATCGCGTGATCGGCGACGTAGAGGCCGAGACCGGCGACGCCAACCCGTTCGAGACCGAGATCGCCGACCGCCTGTCCGACGACCTCAACACGCCCTCCGTCATCGCCCATCTGCACCACCTCGCCGAGGTGGCGGAGCACGAGGACACCTCCTCCGCGCTCCGCCGCCGCTTCAAGGGCGCGGCCAACCTGCTGGGCCTGCTCGGCGATACCGAAACCGGGTGGCGCGCGCGGCAGAAGGAGGGCATTGCGCTGGACGAAGGGGTGATCGCCGGCCTCATCGCCGACCGCATCGCCGCCCGCAAGGCGAAGGACTTCAAGCGCGCCGACCAGATCCGCGAGGAGCTGGCGGCCAAAGGCATCGTGCTGATGGACAACAAGGACGGGACCACGAGCTGGGAGGTGTCGCGATGAGCGCCGCCGCGGTCTCCCTGCGCCCCTATCTGCCGGCCGATGCGCCGGCGCTGGCCGACCTGTTCCGCGCCGCCATCGCCGAGCTGACCGGCGAGGATTACGACACCGAACAGCAGGAGGCGTGGGCCGCCAAGGCCGACGACGCCGAGGCATTCGCCGCGCGCCTCGCCGCCAGCCTCACCCTCGTAGCCCTGCGCGGCAAGGAGGTGGCCGGCTTCGTCTCGCTCAAGGACAATGCCCACATCGACATGCTCTATGTGGCGCCCGACGCCGCCGGCACCGGCGTCGCCAAGGCTTTGTGCGACGCCGCCGAGACGCTCGCCAAGGCACGCGGCACCCGCAAGCTCACGGTGGACGCCAGCGACACCGCCCTCGGCTTCTTCCAGAAGCGCGGCTACGAGCCCCAGCGCCGCAACATGGTGCCGCTGGCCGACACCTGGCTCGCCAACACGGCGATGACGAAGACGCTGGGGGAGGACGATGCCGGCCCCCGGCACTGAGGCACCCGCTCCGGCGAAGCGGTCTCGCGCCCGTGCGCTGCGCGAGACGATGACCGATGCCGAGCGGAAACTATGGCAAGTGTTGCGCGACCGCCGGCTCGAGGGCGCGAAGTTCCGCCGTCAGATGCCGGTGGGTCCGTATGTGGCGGATTTCCTGACCTTCCAGCACCGGCTGGTGGTGGAAGCGGACGGTGGGCAGCATGCGGAGTCGGCGCGGGACGCGGTGCGCGATGCGTATCTGGCGGCCAATGGGTTTCGCGTCCTGCGGTTCTGGAACAACGACATCCTCCTGCGGACCGAGTCCGTTCTGGAGGCGATTTATCAAGGTCTGAGAGCCACCCCTCTCCCGCAAGGGGAGAGGGGTGGCAGGACGGGGAGACCCCTCTCCCCTCGCGGGAGAGGGTGGATCGCGGCGCAGCCGCGAGACGGGTGAGGGGGCTGGCGCCGCAAAAGCCGATGCCCGAGGCGGACGGGGGAAAGAGAAAACAATGCCGACGAAAGAACGCCTCTACCTCTTCGACACCACCCTGCGCGACGGGGCGCAGACGAACGGTGTCGATTTCACCGTGGCCGACAAGCTCAGGGTGCTCGCGCTGCTCGACCGGCTGGGCGTGGACTATGTGGAGGCCGGCTATCCCGGCGCCAATCCCACCGACACGCAGCTGTTCGCGCAGAAGCACGAGGCCAAGGCCCGCGTCACCGCCTTCGGCATGACGAAAAGGCCGGGCCGCTCGGCCTCCAACGATCCCGGTGTCGCGGCGCTGCTGGCGGCCAATGCCGATGCCATCTGCTTCGTCGCCAAGTCCTCCGCCTATCAGGTGCGGGTGGCGCTGGGGACCACCAAGGAGGAGAACCTCGCCTCCATCCGCGAGAGCGTCGAGGCAGCCATCGCCGCCGGGCGCGAGGCGCTGGTGGATTGCGAGCATTTCTTCGACGGCTTCAAGGAAGACCCGGACTTCGCCCTCGCCTGCGCCCGCACCGCCTATGAGGCCGGCGCGCGCTGGGTGGTGCTGTGCGACACCAATGGCGGCACTCTGCCCCATGAGGTGGAGGCCATCGTCGCCGAGGTGGTGAAGGTGGTGCCGGGCACCAATGTCGGCATCCACGCCCATAACGACACCGAGCAGGCGGTGGCGAATTCGCTGGCTGCCGTCCGCGCCGGCGCGCGGCAGATCCAGGGCACGCTGAACGGCCTCGGCGAGCGCTGCGGCAACGCCAACCTCTGCTCGCTCATCCCCACGCTGCTGCTGAAACAGGATTATGCGGCGCGCTTCGACATCGGCGTGGGCGAGGAGGCGCTGGGCGAGCTGGTCCACGTCTCCCGCACGCTGGACGAGATGCTGAACCGCGCCCCCGACCGCCACGCGCCTTACGTGGGCGAGAGCGCCTTCGCCACCAAGGCCGGCATCCACGCCTCGGCCATCCTGAAGGACCCCGCCACCTACGAGCACGTCGCCCCGGAAAAGGTGGGCAACCGCCGCCGGGTGATGGTCTCCGACCAGGCCGGCCGCTCCAACGTGCTGTCCGAGCTGGAGCGCCTCGGCGTGCCGGTGGACAAGAAGGACCCGCGCATTTCCCGCCTGCTGGAAGAGGTGAAGGAGCGCGAGGCGCTGGGCTATTCCTACGAGGCAGCGGATGCCTCCTTCGCCCTGCTGGCGCGGCGGATGCTGGGCTCCGTGCCGGACTATTTCGCGGTGGAGCGCTTCAAGGTGAATGTGGAGCGCCGCTACAACGCGCAGGGCGAGCTTGTCACCGTGGCGGAAGCCATCGTGAAGGTGAAGGTGGACGACGAGACCATGATCTCCGCCGCCGAGGGCAACGGCCCGGTGAACGCGCTGGACGTGGCCCTGCGCAAGGATCTCGGCAAGTACCAGCCCTTCATCTCCGGCCTCCACCTCACCGACTATCGCGTGCGCGTCCTCAACGGCGGCACGGAGGCGGTGACGCGGGTGCTGATCGAGAGCGCGGACGAGACCGGCGATCGCTGGACCACGGTGGGCGTCTCCCCCAACATCATCGACGCCTCCTTCGAGGCGCTCTTGGATTCCATCACCTGGAAGCTGCTGAAGGAAGGCGCGCCGGCCTGACGGGCTCGCGAGCCGGAATGTAAAAAAAAGCCGGGCTGTGAAGGCCCGGCCTTTTCTTTTCAGTCCTGCGCTGGCGCCGTCAGCGCCCTGCCCTCACTCCGCCGCGGCGGGCGGAGGGGGCGCGACTTCCGGGGCGGGCGTGTAGATCAGGCCGCCGCCGTCGCGGAACTTCTGGGCCATTTCGGCCATGCCCGAGGAGGCGAGGTTGTCGGCCTGGGCGCGGGCGATGTCGCCGGCTTCCAGCTTCAGCTCCTGCGATATCTTCATGGAGCAGAACTTCGGCCCGCACATGGAGCAGAAGTGCGCCACCTTGGCCCCCTCGGCGGGGAGCGTCTCGTCGTGGAAGCGCTCGGCCGTCTCCGGGTCGAGCGAGAGCGCGAACTGGTCGCGCCAGCGGAAGGAGAAGCGGGCCCGGGAGAGCGCATCGTCGCGGATGCGCGCGGCCGGGTGGCCCTTGGCGAGGTCGGCGGCGTGGGCGGCGATCTTGTAGGAGATGACCCCGGTCTTCACGTCGTCGCGGTCGGGCAGGCCGAGATGCTCCTTCGGCGTGACGTAGCAAAGCATCGCCGTGCCGAACCAGCCGATCATCGCCGCGCCGATGGCGGAGGAGATGTGGTCGTAGCCGGGGGAGATGTCCGTCACCAGCGGGCCGAGGGTGTAGAACGGCGCCTCGTGGCAGACCTTGAGCTGCTTCTCCACATTCTCGCGGATGAGGTGGAGCGGCACATGGCCGGGGCCCTCGATCATCACCTGGCAGTCGTACTTCCAGGCGATCTCGGTGAGCTGGCCGAGCGTCTCCAGCTCGGCAAACTGCGCGGCGTCGTTGGCATCGGCGATGGAGCCGGGGCGCAGGCCGTCGCCGAGGGAGAAGGCCACGTCATACTGGGCGAGGATCTCGCACAGCTCTTCGAAGTGCTCGTAGAGGAAGCTCTCCTTGTGGTGTGCGAGGCACCACTTGGCCATGATGGAGCCGCCGCGCGAGACGATACCGGTGACGCGGTTAGCGGTGAGCGGCACGAAGGGCAGGCGCACGCCGGCGTGCACCGTCATGTAGTCCACGCCCTGCTCGGCCTGCTCGATCACCGTGTCGCGGAAGACTTCCCAGGTCAGGTCTTCGGCGACGCCGTTCACCTTCTCCAGCGCCTGGTAGAGCGGCACGGTGCCGATGGGCACCGGCGAGTTGCGCATGATCCATTCGCGGATGGTGTGGATGTTCTTGCCCGTGGACAGGTCCATCACCGTGTCGGCGCCCCAGCGGGTGGCCCACACCAGCTTGTCCACCTCTTCCGCCACGCCCGAGGTCACGGCCGAATTGCCGATATTGGCGTTGATCTTCACGAGGAAGTTCCGGCCGATGGCCATCGGCTCGGTTTCGGGGTGGTTGATGTTGTTGGGGATGATGGCGCGGCCGCGCGCCACTTCCTGCCGCACGAATTCCGGCGTGATGTCGGAGGGGATCGCCGCGCCGAGGCCCATGGCCTGATGGTGCGGATGGGCGCCGCCATTCACCTTCGCGAGGTTCTCGCGGGCGGCGACATATTCCATCTCCGGCGTGATGATGCCGGCGCGCGCATAGGCCATCTGGGTCGGGCGCTTGCCCGCCTTGGCGCGCAGCGGCTTGCGGCCGGAGAGATCGAACTGCGGCAGGGTGGAGGACTGGCCCTCCTTCAGGCCGTTATCCTCGGGGCGGACGGCGCGGGCCTCCACCTCTTCCACGTCGCCGCGCTCGCGAATCCACTGGGCGCGCAGCTGCGGCAGGCCCTTGGTGAGGTCGATGACGGCATCGAGGTCGGTATAGGGGCCGGAGGTGTCGTACACCTTCACCGGCGGCTCGGACGGGTCGGTCAGCGAAATCTCGCGCATGGCGACGCGCACGTCCGGCCGGGTGGCGGAGACGAACACCTTGCGCGAATGGGGCAGCGGCCCGGTGGTGACTTTCAGGGAGGACGTCGAGGCTTCGTCCAGCATTGCGGATCTCCGTTCAGCTTGCGCTTTCAACGAGACCCGGGGTGTAGAGCTAGGAGACGGGTGCGGGGCGACGCTGAGCGCCGGGAGCACAAGTTCCGATCCCTTCGCCGGTATGACCCGGATCAGGTTCGAAGGGTCATCGCGGCGCCGCGGAAGTCTAACTTCCGCGAACTTGCGATATCTCAGCCCCTTCCGGGGCCCCCCTTGGAACGGGGACACTGTGATGTATACCAAAGCCCAATGTCAACGCTGCACTGCAGCGAACGCATAGGTCAAGTCACCCATTTGGGAAGACCGGCGGTATTGGAACGCGCCGCAAACACGATTAGACCGGCCCTCCCACATCGCGCGGAAGCAGGAGCATGGGCATGGCCAAGACTGAGGATGGCACGATCCGCCACGACTGGAGCGTTGACGAGATCGCGGCGCTCATGGACCTGCCCTTGCTGGAGCTGGTGGGCCGGGCCAATGCCGTCCACCGCGCCAACCACGACCCCAACGAGGTCCAGCGCGCGAGCCTGCTCTCCATCAAGACCGGCGGCTGCCCGGAGGATTGCGCCTATTGCTCCCAGTCCGCCCGCCATGCGGAAGTGGATCTGACGCGGGAGAAGTTCCTCGATCCCGCCTCCGTCATCGCCCTCGCCGAGCAGGCGCAGGCCAACGGGGCCGAGCGCTTCTGCATGGGCGCGGCGTGGCGGCGGGTGAAGGAAGGGCGCGAATTCGACGCCGTGCTGGAGATGGTGCGCGGCGTGCGCGGCCTCGGCATGGAAGCCTGCGTGACGCTCGGCATGCTGGAGCCGCATCAGGCCCAGCGCCTCGCCGAGGCCGGGCTCACCGCCTACAACCACAATCTCGATACGGGGCCGGATTTCTACGGCGAGATCGTCACCACCCGCACCTATGCGGACCGGATCGACACCCTCACCTCGGTGCGCGCGGCGGGCATCGAATTGTGCTCCGGCGGCATCATCGGCATGGGCGAGACCATGCGCGACCGCGCCGCCATGCTGCAGGTGCTGGCGGGGTTCGATCCGCATCCCGAAAGCGTGCCGGTGAATGCGCTGGTGGCGGTGGAAGGCACTCCGCTGGCCGATCGCCCGCCGGTTGACCCGCTGGAGATCGTGCGCATGGTCGCCACCGCCCGCCTCGTCATGCCCGCCTCGCGGGTGCGCCTTTCGGCCGGACGCGCGGCGCTCAGCCGCGAGGCGCAGATCCTGTGCTTCCTCGCGGGGGCGAATTCGGTGTTCTACGGGGACACGCTGCTCACCACCCCCAATGCCGGCCTCGGCGCGGATGCCGCGCTGTTCGAGGCCATCGGCGGCGCCTGATTGGCGCGGGTAGGCGGAGATCAGGAGACCCTCGCACCCCGGACGCATGCAGCGATCAGCGGAATGCGAGCCGGGGTCCAGCGCAAGAGACCGCCGCAGGCGCTTCAATTCAATGGATCAGGAGAATCGCCGGCTGCGCCGGACTATCCCCTGGTCCCCGGCTCAGCGCTCCGTCTGCGCCGTCGCTTGGCCGGGGAGCGAGGCAGCCATGGGCCGCCTCGCCACGTTTCACGCCGCGAGGTGAGCGTGGTGCAGGCGCACCCGGTCGTGGTTGCGCGACTGGGCGCGGTCTTCCTTGTTCGGGCGCTGCTGGGCCTTGACCAGGCGCAGCACCTCGTCGAGCCGGGTGAGGGCATCGCTGGCGGCGTGCTCCTCCCGGCTCGATCCCGCCTCCCAGGCGGCCTCGTTGCGGAAATCCTCGGCCTGCGCTTCCTGCGCCAGATAGGCGCGAACCTCGAGCAGCGCTGCCGTGAGGTTGGTTTGGGAGCTCATGTGTCTTGCCCTTGATCGTCAACTTGAGCGTTCAATGCTGGTCTAATACGGCTACGTCGTGGCGAAAAAGGGGGTCTCCAAGGGTCATACGCAGCGGAAATCACTCACTTTTTCGCCATCGATCCCGCCACGCCACACGTCCCGCAGGGGCAGCATGGCGTTAGGAAGCGGGCAAGCATGTTCTCTCGCACGTGTGGACGGCCGCCGCCGCCGGCTGGCTGCCTTGCAGCCCGCACGCTAGACTGGGCCGGCGAAAGCCTTATGGCGCTTGATCTTGGCCGGACATACCTAATGGAAGCTTACCATCAGCTCCTGCGCCGCATTCTCGATGAGGGCGTGCGCAAGGACGACCGGACCGGCACCGGAACGCTATCGGTGTTCGGGCACCAGATGCGATTCGATCTGGCGCGCGGCTTCCCCCTCGTGACCACCAAGAAGCTGCACCTGAAATCCATCGTCCACGAGCTTCTGTGGTTCCTCGCCGGCGACACCAACATCCGCTACCTCAAGGAAAACGGCGTCTCCATCTGGGACGAGTGGGCCGACGCCAAGGGCGATCTCGGCCCGGTCTACGGCCACCAGTGGCGCTCCTGGCCGACGCCGGAGGGCGGCGTGATCGACCAGATCGCGCAGGTGGTCTCCGACATCCGACGCAATCCTGATTCGCGCCGCCTCATCGTCACCGCCTGGAACCCGGCGGACGTGGCGAAGATGGCGCTGCCGCCCTGCCACTGCCTGTTCCAGTTCTATGTGCTGGAGGGCAAGCTCTCCTGCCAGCTCTACCAGCGCTCGGCGGACGTGTTCCTCGGCGTGCCGTTCAACATCGCCTCCTATGCGCTCCTCACCCACATGGTGGCGCAGGTGACGGGGCTCGGCGTCGGCGATTTCGTCCATACGCTGGGCGATGCGCACCTCTATGTGAACCACCTCGATCAGGCCCGCGAGCAGCTCTCCCGCACCCCGCGCGCCCTGCCCTCCCTGCGGCTGAACCCGGTGGTGAGCGACCTCTTCGCCTTCCGCTACGAGGACATCGAGATCGTGAACTACGATCCCCACCCGGCCATCAAGGCCCCGGTGGCGGTCTAGCCGCCCGCAGCCATCCGCAAGCCATGATCGAGACGCTGTTCCTGCCCGGCGCAACGGGAGACGCCGCGTTCTGGAAGCCCGTCGCGGCGCGGGCCGCATGGGAGGGCACGTTCTTCTCCTGGCCCGGGCTGGGCCGCCAGCCGGCCAGCGCGGACGTGAACAGCATCGATGATCTCGTCGGGCGGGTCGCGGACCAGATGCGCCAGCCGGTGGCCATCGTCGCCCAGTCCATGGGCGGCTATATCGCGCTCAAACTGGCGCTCGCCTTCCCCCACCTCGTCAGGACGCTCGTTCTGTGCGTCACCTCCGGCGGGGTCCCGGTGGCCGACCTCGGCGGGGAAGACTGGCGCCCGGATTATTTCGGCGCCTTCCCGCACGCGGCGCGGTGGATCGCCGATCCCGTCGAGGACCTGTCCGACCGGTTGCCTTCGGTCCGCGCGCCGACGCTGCTGCTGTGGGGCGACGCCGATCCCATCAGCCCGGTGGCGGTCGGGGAAAGGCTGGCGCGCCTGCTGCCAAACTCGCGCCTGTGCATCCTGCCGGGGGCGGGACATGATCTGGCGCAGACCCACGCGGCGGCGGTAGCGGACGAGATCCGGCGTCATCTGATCGCGACTTCGTAAGCCTATTGAGCCGGGGCGGAGCATCTTCGGGCTTGTCCGGGTGCGGACTTCGTCCTTAGCTCACGCGCGGGCTCGGGAGGCCCCATAAGCAAGATCGTGCCCGCATTTGGACTCAACAGGGCTGTAGCAGCCCGATCGCGGCCGGGCCTTGCCCCGCGCAGCGGCACCTTGAGGGAGGAAGCCATGGCCGGAACGGGTGATCTTCTGGGACAGCTCATCGGCGCGGCGCTCGGCTCGGGCAGCGTGCGGGGCGGCGGCGCGCAGCAGACCGGGGGCGGACTGCCGGGCGGGCTCGGCGACATTCTCGGCCAGGTGCTCGGCGGCGGCGCGGGCGGCAGTGGCGCGGGCGGTGGCGCGCAGGGCGGCGGCGGCCTGCCGGGCGGGCTGGGCGACATCCTCGGACAGGTGCTCGGCGGCGGCGGTCAGCGCGGCGGAGCGGGCGGAGCGCCGTCGGGACTGCCCGGCGGCCTCGGCGACATCCTGGGGCAAGTGCTCGGCGGCGGACGCGGAGCGCCGCAGGGTGGTCCGTCCGGCGGCGCATCGGGCGGTTCCTCCGGCGGGCTGGAGGACATTCTCGGCCAGATTCTCGGTGGTGGCGCGGGCGGGCCGTCCGGCGGCTCCACGCAGGGGGGCGGCATGTCCGGCGGCGCGGGGGGAGGTCTCGGCGATCTCGCCTCGGAGGCCCTCGGCCGCGGCGGCTCGTCCACGGCCGGCGGCTATCCCCAGCCGGAGCCGGTCCCGCCCTCCGATTATCGCCAGCCGCAGCCCTCGCCCCAGCCCGGCCATCAGCCCTCTTCATCGGGCGGCAGCGACCTGATGCGATATGGTGGCCTCGCCATCATGGGGATGCTGGCCTGGAAGGCGTACCGCAAGTGGCAGGCGGGGGCCGGCGGACGCGCGGCCTTCACCTCCGGCACGCCAGACGCCGCCTTCTCCCCCGCAGCCGCGCCGGGTGGGCCGGAAGCCTTCTCCGGCGTGCTGCTCTCGGCCATGGCCGCCGCCGCGCAGGCCGACGGCGAGATCGACGAGGAGGAGGTCTCGCGCATCGGCGGCGGGCTGGAGCGCATGGGCGCCGGCTCTCCCCAGCGGGATGCCCTCGTCGCCATCCTCACCACGCCGGTGGACCCCAACGAGGTGGTCGCCGCCGCGACGACGCCGGAGGCGGCACTCCAGATTTACGCGGCCTCGGCCCTCGCCATCCGGCCGGACAACGACGCCGAGCACGCCTATCTGGACTGGCTCGCCGGCGCGCTGGGCATCGAGCCCGGCCTCAAGGCGCAGATCGAGGGCGAGCTGAACGCCTGAGGGAGTCCGCCACGCTCAGGCGCCGCGCGGAGTCGGGGCTGACGCTCAGGCGCCGCGCGGGCTTGTAGTTTGCCTCCGCTCAGGCGCCGCGCGGGCTTGAAGCTCACGCCATCGTGCAGGCCGCGGCCGTAACGCTGCCGCAGGGGCCGGCGTAAGGGGAAGCAGGCGCCGGGCGGGCGCCTGCACAGCTTTGCCGGAAAGGTCCCGATGCCCCTGTTTCACGAGCGGTCCGGCCGTTTCAGCCCCGAGAAGACCCTGTTCCTCGTTTCCAGCATCCTGCCGGCGGTGTGGCTGGTGGGCCTTGCCGCCAACGGCCAGCTCGGCGCGCGGCCATGGACCGAGGCAATCCATTTCACCGGCCTGTGGGCCATCCGCTTCCTGGCGGTGACGCTGGCCGTGACGCCGCTGCGTCGGCTGTTCAACATGCCGAAGCTCTATTTCGGCCGGCGCATCTTCGGCCTCGCGGCGCTGGGCTACGCGGCGCTGCATCTCACGCTCTACATCATCGATCAGGGCTTCGGCCGGGCGCTGAGCGAGATTGTGCTGCGCATCTATCTCACCATCGGCGCGGTGGCGGTGACGCTGCTCGTGGCGCTGGGCGCCACCTCATTCGACGGTGCCATCCGGCGGCTCGGCGCGACCCGCTGGAACCGGCTGCACATGGCCGTCTACGCCATCGCGGTGCTGGGCACGGTGCATTTCTTCATGCAGTCGAAGCTGGATGTGACCGAGCCGGTGCTGATGGCCGGCATTTTCCTGCTGCTCTTCGCCTTCCGTGTGGCCGGACGCGGCGGGAAGAGAGTGACGCCGCTCGCCATGGCCGGGCTCTCGGTGGCCGGGGCGGCGCTGACCGCGGGCGTGGAAACGCTCTGGTATGCGCTGGCGACGCGGGTGGACCCGTTTCTGGTGCTGGATGCCAATTTCACCCTCGACCTCGGCCCCCGCCCGGCCGTGTGGGTGCTGGTGATCGGCCTCTGCGTGGCGGCGTTGGCCGCCATCAACCCGCCCGCCCCCCGTGCCGCCGGCCGCCGCGCGGCGATGACCGGCAAGGCGACGACTGGAAATACGATGACCGGAAGTACGATGACCGGAAATACGGAAGGCGCCGGCGCCTGAAACGGCGAAAGGAAGGGGTGCCCTGAGCCCCCTTCCTCCCGCGTGACGCCGGGCTCCCGGCGAAAGAGCCCGGCGAGGCTCGCAAGGGACTCCCCTCTCCCCTTGCGGGAGAGGGGTTGGGGGTGAGGGGTATTCTTCCGCTCACCCCGCCCCCGCGGCGCTTCGTGCGGACCATCCCCCTCACCCGTCTTGCGGCTACGCCGCGATCCACCCTCTCCCGCGAGGGGAGAGGGGAGAGGAGACCGCCCTCACGCCGCGGCGCGTTCCGGCACCGGCAGGCCGAGCCATTCGGTGTAGAAGGCGTCGATGTCGGGCTGGAAGTCGTGGATCACCGGATACCAGGGGGTGGGTGCCTCCACGTCGTGGAGCGTGCCGCACTCGGGGCAGAAATATTCCCGGATCACCTGCCACGAGGGCGTCGGGGCCATGAGGCGGGGATAGATCTCCTCCATCTTCTGCGGCGTATCGCGGACATGCACGCGGGCATGCAGCTTCCAATTGTCCTTCCAGTCGCAGAAATCGTGGCCGCACTCGCAGCGCACGGTCCACTTCTTGGAGACCTTCTGTTGCACGATGTAGAGCTTCGGGCCCAGCGGCAGGATGATCTTCTCATCCCACGGAACGCGCTCCTGCAGGATCTCCACATAGGTCACGAACCGCTCGGGGTCCTTCGGCGTGGACAGCATCTGGTGCAGCGTATCGGGATCGATCTTGCCTTCCACGAGATCGACGATCTTGGCGCGGGTATAGGACATGGTTTCCTCCTGAATTGAATTTCATTGAGGCGTCATCCCCCGGCTTGTCCGGGGGATCCACGGTGCCGATGGACCGCTATCAGGCATCGGGCACCGCTCTCGCCGCTGGGTGGATGCCCCGGACAAGCCGGGGCATGACGGCAGTTCGAAAGGGAGAGACCGTTCCCCTCACTCCTCCACGAACTGCACGGTGCGCACGTCCGGCAGCTCGGAGATGTCCATGGAGTAGCGCGAGCCGTAGGTGGGGATGCCGATGTCCTCCTCGTTCAGCACCCAGCTCTCCGGCAGGTCCCAGAAGCTGCGGAACTCGCGCTCGAACTTCGGGCCCAGCTTGAAGGAGGCGGCGAACATCTGCTGCACCTGGGTGCCCGCATCCTTGGCGAGGATCTTCTCGCGCTCGCCCTTCATCCACTCGCGGGTGGGGACGGACTTGGCGAGGCGCGCCTTACGGATGTCGGCGCGGGCGGCCTTGGTCGCCGCCTCGTCCACTACCACGAGGCCGCCGGCCCCCTTCTTCACCACCACGCCGTAGACATCGCCGGCGAGGCGCTCCAGCACGTAGCCGCCGTTGATGTCGTCGGCCACCGCCTGCGGCTCGCGGTCGAGCGGATCACCGAAGCCGGGGCCGCCGCGCATGTAGTTGAGATAGAGGTCGTAGTCGGAGAACATCTCCTCGGTGGTGATGGCCTGCTTGTCGCGCTTGATCTGCGCCTTGGGCAGCATCGCGTCCCAGGTGGGGTTCTCCGGGTCCGTGTCGCCGCCGAGCGGGATGTCGGCGCCGGAGGCGATCAGCTCCTTCAGCCCGGTCTGGTGGGCGGCGAAGCGATAGCCGGAGGCGGCGGGATAGCCGCCCATCAGGCCCCAATCGGACGAGATGTGGCCATTGCCCATGAAGAACATGGTCCAGTCCTTGGCGTTCCAGACCATGCGCAGGCTCTCGAAGCCGCAGCCGCCGCGATACTTGCCGGAGCCGCCCGAGGAGGCCTTGATCTGCCGGCCGAGATAGATCAGCGGCTCGGCCAGTTCCCAGATCTCCATGTCGCCCATGTCGCCTTCCGGGTTCCAGATGGCGGCGGCGTGGGAGAGGCCGTCCTGCACCGCGGTCGCCCCGGTGCCGTTGGCGGCGCACTCGAACGAGTTCACGGCGTGGATCTCGTCATACTGGTTGAAGCCGCCGCCCTGCAGCCAGTTGGAGGTGTTGGCGTTGCCCGCATTCACCTCCTCCAGATAGCCGCGGCCGAAATAGGAGCGCGACAGGCCGCGCCACAGGGCCGTCCAGGCGGAGACCAGGAAGTGCCAGGAATAGGAGAAGGCGACGCGGCGGTCGTCCGGGTTCATCCAGGTGCCCTTGGGCAGGCGGAACTCGGTGCCGTAGGCGGCGCCGTCGTTGATCATCTCCGAGGGGATGAGCGTCTGGGTCATCATCACCCAGATGCCCGAGGTGAAGCTCACCTGATGGGCATTGTAGGTGTGCCAGCCCCAGCGGCTCGCCCCCTCGAAATCCAGCCGCCATGTGCCGTCCTTGCGGATGGTCATCTCGCAGGGGGCGTGCATGATGGTGTCAAGCTTGGCGAAGTCGGAGGGCACCCGCACGTCCTCATGGGCGTAGGGCACGTCCACGAAGCCCACCTGCCGGTAGGTGCCGGGGATGGTCATGGCCTTGATGCGGGCCTGAAGGCCGAGGCGGCCATGCTCCACCGCCTCGTAGGCGAACTTCCAATAGGCCTCGATGCCCTCTTCCGAGACCACCTCCTCCACCAGCCTGCGGATCATGTGGCAGCCGGCGATGCGGGTGCGCTCGTCCAGCATCCAGTAGCGGGTGGTGCGCACCATGCGCTGGCTCTCGTGCAGCCAGTCGCGGAACAGTTCGTCATTGGCGCCCACCTTGCGGCAGGTGATCTGGTAGCCGTCGCCGAAGCGCTGCACCTGCCCGGTGGCCATGGAGCCCGGCCCCACCGCGCCGGTGTCAATGACGTGGGTGACGCCGCCCACCCAACCGATCAGCTCCCCTTCCCAGAAGATGGGAACGATGGTGTGGATGTCGCAGGGGTGGACGTTACCGATGAGGCAATCGTTGTTGCAGAAAATGTCCTTGTCGCGAACGCCGGGATTGGCCTCCCACTCGTTCTCGATCATGTATTTGATGGCCGCACCCATGGTTCCCACATGGATGATGATGCCGGTGGAGGTGAGAAGGCTGTCGCCCGCCGCATTGTAGAGGGTGAAGCACAGTTCGCCCTCCTGCTCGACGATGGGCGAGGCGGCGATCTTCTTGGCGGTCTCGCGCGCATCCACCACGCCAGCACGCAGTCGGGAGAACAGCTTGTTGTAGAGGATGGGCTCGCTCTCGCGCAGCTCCAGCTTCTTCAGGCCGGCATAATGGCCGGTGGCCTTGGTGGCCGTCATCAGCCGATCGCGATGCTCTTTGAGCGTCTCGCCGCCACGGACGATGCCGCGGGTGGCGCCCTCAAGGCTGGTCTGCTTGACGTTGACGTTCATGGGTTCGTTTCCTCTTGAGATTGTTTGGGTTTGCTCCCCTCTCCCCGTGCGGGAGAGGGCCGTTTCCCGTTCCTCCCCTCTCCCCTTGCGGGAGAGGGGGCGGGGGTGAGGGGTGGGCGGCGCCGCATGTCCCCGGCTTCGGAGCTAAGGGAGGGACACCCCTCACCCCAACCCTCTCCCGCAAGGGGAGAGGGAGTAACCGTGCTCCCTCACACCTCCCTCAGGTGGAAGAGCCGATGCCCGTCGAGCCAGGTCTCGAAGCCGTCGGGCACCACGAAGGTCGTCGCGTCGGATTCGATGATGGCGGGGCCCATGACGCGGTTGCCGGGGCGCAACGCTTCCATCTTGTAGAGCTGCGCATCCACCCACTTCTTCTTGCGATAGAACTTGCGGGTGCCGATCTTTGCTTCTTCCGGCGGGGTCTCGCCCTCTTCCGGCTCCTTGGGGATGCGGGGCTTGGGGATCGGCACCATGCCGCGCATGATGGCGCCGGTGACCGAATAGCCCAGCTCCGGCGAGCGGGCGGATGCCGCATAGACGCGGCCATAGGTGGCGTTGAAGGCGTCGGTGAGCTGGTCCCAGTCGCCGGCGGTGGCGGCGGAGGCCATGGGGCTCTCGATCTCCAGATCGTTGAGCTGCCCGCGATACTGCATGCGGTAGCCGGGCTGGAGCGTCACCTGGTCGGCCGAATAGCCGTTCAGCTTGAACTCCTCCAGCACGTTGTGGGTGAGTTCTTCCCACGCCGCCTGAAGCGTCTCGGCCGCCTTCACCTTGTCCGCCTCGGGGGCGTCCGGGGGCATGTTGATATCGAGGGACTTGTCGTAGCGATATTCGAAGTCCGCCGCCGCGCAGCCGAAGGCGGAGAAGCCGGCCGCCCAGGCGGGCACGATCACGTCCTCGAAGCCGAGGCCTTCCGTATAGCCGTAGGTGTGGACGGGCCCGGCGCCGCCATAGGAGAAGCAGACGAAGCTCTGGGGCGAATAGCCCTTGCCCGAGATCATGGAGCGCAGGTAATCGCGCAGATCGGAGTCCAGCAGCTCGATGATGCCGGCTGCCGCATCTTCCACGGAGAGGCCGAGCTTGTCGGCGATCTGCACCTTGATGGCATCCACCGAGCGCTGCCGGTCCAGCTTCACGGCGCCGCCGAGGAAGTTGTCGGGGTTGAGATAGCCGAGCACCATGTGGCAGTCGGAGATGGTGACGGTCTCGATGCCGCTCTCCTTCCAGCACACGCCCACCCGGTAGCCGGCCGAATCCGGGCCGAGCTTGATGGCGCGGGTGTAGGGATCGAGCCGGATGAAGGAGCCGGCACCGGCGCCCACGGAATCCATCGCCACCAGCGGCAGGGAGAGCACGAGCCGGGCCATGTCCGGGTCGTTCTTGATGGTCATCTCGCCCTGGGTGATCAGCGCCACGTCGAACGAGGTGCCGCCGATGTCCGAGCAGGCGATATTCTTGTAGCCCAGCACCTCGCCGAGATACTTGGCGCCGATCACGCCGCCGATGGGGCCGGAGACGATGGTGCGGGCCAGCTCCTTCGCCTTCCAGGAGATGGTGCCACCATGGGTCGCCATCACGCGGAAGTCGAACTTGGTGCCGCGCTCCTTGAAGGCGTTGGAGATCTTGGAGAGCGTCTGGCGCGAGGGCTCGGCGGCGTAGCCTTCGAGGATGGTGGTGTTGGTGCGGTGGGTTTCCTTGCGCACCGGATAGTAATCGGCCGAGGCGAAGACCGGGATCTTCTTGCCACTCTTCTCCACTTCCTCGGTCACGATATCGCGCACGCGGCGCTCGTTCACCGGGTTCTTGTAGGAGTGCATGAGGGAGATGACGATGCCTTCCACATCCTCCGCGATGAGGTCGCGGGCCGCCTCGCGGGCGCTCGCCTCACGCAGCGGGATCACCTGCGTGCCCATCATGTCGGTCCGCTCGATCACGCCGCGGGTGAGCTGGCGGGGCACGAGCGGCGGGTCGTAGCGATGGGTATTGAGGTGGATGCGGTCTTCATAGGCATAGCCGAGGTGGCTCTGCACCGCGCGGCCCATGCGGTGGAAATCCTCCATGCCGCGATTGACGATGAGGCCGCATTTGAGCCCCTTGCGCTGGACCACGCGATTGAGCATCGCGGTGCCGGAATAGACGCCCGTCTGGAGCTGGGCGAGGGCCTCGTGGAGCGACATGCCCCAGTTGGCGAGCCCGTCTTCAGAGGAAGCGATGAGGCCGAGGGCCTCGTTCTGCGGCGTGGACTGGGCCTTGCCGACGACGAAGTCGCCGTCCTGGTCCACGAAGAAGGTGTCCGTCATGGTGCCGCCGGCATCGATGCCGAGCACCTGGACGCTGCGCAGGTTTCCCACGGGAACGTTCACGCTGGTTTCCTCCCTGTCGTGCCGGCGTTGGCTTTTCGGTGCCGGCTCGCGGCATGAGGGGCAGGATGCGTGCCAGCCGCGCTCGACTGTATAAATGCGAGGATTCTCCTGATCTTTGTGCAATGCGTCATGTAATCTGGAAGTCTTCGACTGTCCGATTTCCGGACACTTGTTGTCCGCCGCCGGTCGTTTCAGACGACGACTGCCCCGCACGGCCCGGCCGGACTTGCGAGAGGCACGACATTGCGCGTATTCTCCCGCCAAAGCCGCCGCTGCCGGCCTCGATGCCGGCGGTCAGAACGCGGCATTTCAGGGAGTGAACCCGCCTGCGGGCACCTCGGCCACCGGCCAAGGCGGCCTGCCGGCCAATGGCTCAGGCGGCGCGACCACGGGAACGCCGCGCCGCCCAGCCCGGAGGGCAGAGCTGGTGCCACATCGCGAGATCGCGCGTGCCTGGGAACAGTTTCACCAGGACGGCGCCGCCTCCGCCGTCATCCGCCCGGCGGTGATGGCGTCGTGGCAGCGCTCCCGCCTTCATCTGATCGCCGCCGACCGCGCGGCCGCCCCCGTGGTCAGCGAGGCGGAGCTGTTCCGCCGCCGCCACCAGAACAACCGCCTCGTCACCGCCGCGCGCCTCGCCATGGAGGAGGCGCGCCACCTCCTTTCCGACGCCCATTCCATGCTCATCCTCTCCGATCCGGACGGCACGATCCTGGAGGCGGAGGGCGATGCCCGCGCCCTCGACACCGGGCAGGAGGTGAAGCTCCAGCAGGGCGGCCTGTGGTGCGAGGCCGAGATCGGCACCAACGCCATCGGCACCGCGCTCGCCTGCGGGCGCCCGGTGCAGATCCATGCCGCCGAGCATTTCTGCGCCCCGGTGCAGCGCTGGACCTGCGCGGCGGCGCCCGTGCGCCACCCGCTCGACAAGGAGATCATCGGGGCGGTGGACATCTCCGGCTCCACCGACACCTTCAACCCGCAGAACCTCGCCCATGCGGTGGCTCTCGCCCACCAGATCGAGGCGGTGCTGGGCCGGCGCATGGAGATGGAGCACGAGCAGGTGCTCCGCCATTTCCTCTCCAAGCGATCGCTCTGGCTCACCGAGGAAATCCTCGCCTTCGGCCGCTCCGGCGCGCTGATCTATTCCACCGACCGCGCCCTGAAGGAGGCCGCGCGCCGCTCGGATCGTCTGATCGCCGATGGCCGCCTGACGGCGCTCAAGGACGTGACGCCCGATGCCTGGGCCGCCCGCATCGCCCAGCTGCTGCCCGGCGCCAGCGTGGAGATCGTGCGCGAGGATGGCGAGGAGATCGGCGGCGTGGTGGTGCTCCACGCCGCCCGCCGGCCCAAACCCGCCCCCCGCGACACCTCCCAGCGCGATCCCGGCCGGGAGCTGGAGCCCCTCGCCTTCGACGCCATCATCGGCGAGAGCGCCATCATGCAGGAGGTGAAGGCCAAGGCCCGCCGCATGGCGGAGAGCGGCCTGCCCATTCTGCTGGAAGGCGAGACCGGCGTGGGCAAGGAGGTGTTCGCCCGCGCCATCCACGGTGCGCGCGCCCCCGCCGGCCCCTTCGTGCCGCTCAATTGCGGTGGGCTCCCGCGTGATCTCATCGCCAGCGAGCTGTTCGGCTACGAGAAGGGCGCCTTCACCGGCGCCGACACGTCGGGCAAGCAAGGCAAGGTGGAGGCGGCGGATGGCGGGCTGCTCTGCCTCGACGAGATCGGCGAGATGCCGCTGGAGCTGCAATCCTACCTGCTGCGCGTGCTGGAGGACGGCGTGGTCTACCGCGTCGGCGGCCATACCGGGCGGCGGGTGGATCTGCGCCTCGTCTCCATGACCAACCGCGACCTCACCGGCGAGGTGGCGGCGGGGCGGTTCCGCAAGGACCTGTTCTACCGCATCGCCGCCTTGCGCCTGCGCATCCCGCCGCTGCGCGAGCGGGGGGACGACGTGCTGCTGCTGCTCGACCACATCGGCCGCAGCGCCGCCGCCCGCGCCGGCCTTCCCGCCCCGCGCTTCACGGACGCCGCCCGCGCGGCGCTCGCCGCCTATGCCTGGCCGGGCAATGTGCGCGAGCTGCGCAACGTGGTGGAAATGCTCATCGCCATGGGCAGCGCCGACACGCCCATCGATGTCGCCGACCTGCCGCCGGAAATCGCCACCGCCGCTGCGGCCGCGCCCCCCGCGACGGACCTTCGCACCGTGGAGGAAGCCGCCATCCGCGCCGCCGTGGACGCCTGCGGCGGCAACCTCACCCGCGCCGCCCGCCGCCTCGGCATTGCCCGCTCCACCCTCTACATGCGCCTCGCCGCGCTGGAGCGCGACGCCTGACCGCCTGACGCTGGGTGATCTGCGCAGGTAACGGAGGGCGTGCTAGCCTGCGCGCCGACGCAACGCATCGACGCAACACATCCCTGCAGGCTCCCATGTCCCAGACGCTGTTCGACATCCCCCTGAAACGCATCAACGGCACGCCGGCGACGCTCGGCGATTTCAGGGGCAAGGTGCTCCTGGTGGTCAACGTCGCCTCCAAATGCGGGCTCACCGCGCAATATGCGGCGCTGGAAAAGCTGTATGAGGCGCGCCACGGCGAGGGGCTCGAAATCCTCGGCTTCCCCGCCAACGATTTCGCCGGTCAGGAGCCCGGCACCGAAAGCGAGATCGCCAGCTTCTGCAGCCTGACCTACGGCGTCACCTTCCCCATGTTCGAAAAGATCTCGGTGACGGGCGCCACCCGCCACCCGCTCTATGACGCGCTGGTGGCGGCCCGGCCCGAGGCCGAGGGCGCCGAGTCCATGCGCGCGCTCTTGTCCAGCCGCGGCCGCGCCGCACCCGCCACGTCCGACGTGATCTGGAACTTCGAGAAGTTCGTGGTGGGCCGCGACGGCCGCGTCGTCGCCCGCTTCGCGCCAAACGTGCCCCCCGACGACGAGCGCGTCATTGAGGCGCTCGACGCCGCGCTGTCGGCGACCGCCTGAACTCCAGCCCGGCGCAACGAGCGGGGGTGGCGGGCGCCTCCTACCCCCGCCGTCCCGCCACCATCTCCGCCGCCACCAGATCCTCGATGGCCGCGCCCACGGACTTGAACAGGGTGATGGCCTTGGGGTCGGTGCGCCCCTCCTTCGTGCCGCCGCACAGCTCGTAGAGGTCCGCCTTCACCTGATCGGTGGACCACACCCCCGCCGCCACCGGCAGCAGCAGGTCGCCGGCCTCGCCGAGGGCGCCGGCATAGGTGTCGACATAGACGTCGCTGCCGCGGATGAGGGCGTCGTCGCTCTCGCGCATGGTGGGGGTGAAGGCCCCCACGAGGTCCACATGGGTGCCGGGCTTCACATCCTGCCCGAGCACCAGCGGATCGTCGGAGGTGGTGGCGCTGGTGACGATATCGGCGGCGGCGACGGCGGCGGACAGGTCGCTCACCGGCTCCGCCGGCAGGCCCAGCGCCGCGAGATCGGCGGCCATGGCGGCGGCGCGCTCGGATGAACGGCCCCACACCAGAACGCGGCGGATGGGCCGCACGGCGCAATGGCCCTGCGCCAGCTGGAAGGCGAGATTGCCGGTGCCCACCACGGTGAGCGTCTCGCTGTCCATGCGCGAGAGGAAGGTGGAGGCGAGCGCCGAGGTTGCCGCCGTGCGCCGGTTGGTGAGTGCATCAGCCTCGATGATGGCGGTGGGGATGCCCGTGGCGCCGTCGAACAGGGCATAGACGCCGTGCACCGCGCCGAGCCCACGCGCGCCGTTGGTGGGGAACACGTTCACCAGCTTCACGCCGAACACCGCGCCCGGCCGCCACGCCGGCATGGTGAGCAACCGGCCGGGCGTCTCGTCATTGCCCACATGGTGGACGCCGCGCACCGGCGATTCCACCTCGGCCGCCGCGAAGGCCGCCCGCAGTGCCGGCACCAGACGCTCATAGGTCAGCGCCGCCTCGACCTCGCTTGCATCGTAGAACGCGACCATGCCACCTCTCCCGTCCGGAAACCTCTTCTACAGCATGGGCCGCCAAGCGCCGCAACGGCGCAAAAACGATGGGCTCCGCCGCAACGGCGCGGAACCAAAGGGCTCTGCCGAGACGGCGCCAAATCAAAGGCCTCCGCCGCACCGGCGCGGAACCAAAGGGCCGCGCGGCCACTTGGTTCTGCAAAGGAGACTTGACCATGCACCACGATGGCGCGAGCCGCGGACCCGTCCGCCATTTTTTCCACGAAGCCGGCAGCTTCTTCCACGCGCCGCCCGGCTCCGAGCCCATCCTCGAATGGCGCGCGCAGGCGCCGGGCACCGAGGTGCTGGTCTGCGACGGCATGCCCGTCGCCCGCCTCGACTGCCACGACCGCCGCTGGACGTGGCGCGTGCTCGACGACGCCTCCGCCCCCATCCGCGCCGGCTCGGAGGCCGAGGCGCGGCTGCTGGCGACCTTCTATGCGCGACGGCTGCATGGGTGAGGCTCTCCCTCCCTTTGCACCGGCGTCATCCCCCGGCTCGTCCGGGGGATCCACGGTTCGGTGGGGTCGGTTCTGCGATCTCACGCACCCTTTTCGCGGCGGAGTGGATGGCCCGGACGAGCCGGGCCATGACGGCTCCTGAAAGAACCGAATTCCCTTGCCCGCGCCCCCGCGCGGGTGTGCTCTGAGCGGCGTTGAGAGAAAGCCTGCAACGAGGGGCGAAATGGCGCCACGGGCGAGCTGGAAGGGGTTTCTCACAGTCGGCGCGCTGAGCTGCGCCGTCGGCCTCTATGCGGCCGCCTCCACCTCCGAGCGCATCAGCCTGCACATGGTGAGCCGCAAGAGCGGCCATCGCCTGCGCCGGCAATATGTGGACGAGGAAACCGGCCAGCCGGTCGAGACCGACGATCAGGTGCGCGGCTACGAGGTCTCCAAGGGCGAATACGTGACCATCGCGCCGGAGGAGGCGGCGGCGGTGCTGCCGGACAACGACAGGACCATCTCCATCGACGCTTTCCTGCCGTGCGACGGCATCGACACGGTCTGTCTCGACCGGCCTTATTTCCTCGCCCCCGTGGACGAGGCCGCCGCCGAGGTGTTCGACCTTTTGAGGCGCGGGATGGCGGCGCAGAAGGTGGCGGCGCTGGGCGAGGCGCTGCTGTTCCGCCGCGTGCGCAAGCTGCTCATCCGCCCCGCCGGGGAAGGCGGCGCGCTCCTCGCCTCCACCCTGTCGTTCGACTACGAGGTGCGCTCGGCGGAAGAGGCTTTCGCCGATGTGCCTGACGTGAAGATCACCGGCGAGATGCGGGAGCTGGCCACCCACATCATCAAGACCAAGGCGGGCACCTTCGATCCCGACGCCTATCAGGACCGCTACGAGACCGCTCTCGCCGAGCTGGTGCGCGCCAAGATGGAGGGCAAGCCTTTGCCCAAGGCGGCGCCGCGCAAGGAGGAGAAGGTGGTGGACCTGCTCGCCGCCCTGCGCGCGAGCGCGAAAGCAACGGGTGGGAGCGGCAAGACGGCGCCTGCCAAGGGCAAGTCTGCGAAGGCGTCCACCGACAAGCCCGCGACGGCCCGCAAATCCACCCGCAAGGCGAGCTGAGCCATGGCCGACCTTGACCGCTACCGCGCCAAGCGCGACTTCGCCGCCACCCCCGAGCCCTCCGGCACCAGGAAGCGCAAGGGCAAGGGAGAGGCCGCGCGGCCGGAAGGCTCGTTCGTCATCCAGAAACATGCGGCGCGGCGGCTGCACTATGATTTCCGGCTGGAGATGGACGGCGTGCTGAAGAGCTGGGCCGTCACCCGCGGCCCCAGCCTCGTGCCCGGCGAGAAGCGCCTCGCCGTGCATGTGGAGGACCATCCCCTCGACTACGGCGGCTTCGAGGGCACCATCCCCAAGGGCCAGTATGGCGGCGGCAACGTCATCATCTGGGATCGCGGCACCTGGACCCCCATCGGCGACCCGCACAAGGCCTATGCCAAGGGCCACATGGAATTCACCCTCGACGGCGAAAAGCTCCACGGCCGCTGGCATCTGGTGCGCATGGCGCCCCGCAAGGGAGAGACGAAGGAGAACTGGCTGCTCATCAAGGCGGAGGATGAATTCGCCCGGCCGGACGGCGCGCCGGACATATTGGAGGAAGAGCCTCTTTCGGTGGTCTCCGGCCGCGACGTGGAGGCCCTTTCGGCCGATGACCCGCCGCCAAAGAAGCGGGCCGCGAAGTCCGGGATGAGTGCGAAGAAGGCCGCGCTAAAAACCCCCGCGGCGAAGTCCCCCGCCCCGCCCGCCGACGATCCCCCGCCCGACGGTGCGAAGGGCACCAGCGGCACCCCCCTCACCCTGCCCAAGGGGGCGAAGGCCGCCCCCCTGCCCGCCTTCGTGCCTCCCGCCCTGGCCACGTTGGCGACGAAGGCGCCGGCCGGCACACGTTACCTCCACGAGATCAAGTTCGACGGCTATCGCATCCAGGCTCGGGTCGAAAACGGCAAGGTGCGGCTGCTGACGCGCACCGGACTCGACTGGACTGACAGGTTCGGCACCGGCATCCCTGCCGAACTCCACCGATTCCCCATTCGAACCGCGCTTTTCGACGGTGAAATCGTCGTGGAATCCGGCAATGGCGCGAGCGATTTCTCCGCCCTTCAGGCCGATCTGTCGGAGGGGCGGAGCGACCGCTTCGTCTATTACCTCTTCGATCTTCTCCACCTCGACGGCCACGACCTGACGCCCCTTCCCCTCAAGGATCGCAAGGACTTGCTGGAAAAACTGGTGGGACAGGACGGGGACAAGGTGCGCTACAGCGCCCATTTCGAGGACGACGGCGCCCTCGTCCTCTCCCACGCCTGCCGCCTGAGCCTGGAAGGGGTGGTCTCCAAGCTCAAGAACGCCCCCTACCACAGCGGCCGGACGCGCGACTGGATCAAGTCCAAGTGCCTGGAACGACAGGAGTTTGTGGTGGGCGGCTTCGTCCCCTCCACCACCTCGCGCACCGCCATCGGCTCGCTGGCGCTTGGGGTGTTCGAGGACGGCAAGCTGCGCTACGTGGGGCGGGTCGGAACCGGCTTCACCCAGCGGGTCGCGGCCGATCTTCATAAGCTCTTAGCCTCTGAAAAGACTGAAGTTTCACCCTTTTCCGACAAGCTCACCGCCGAGGAGACGCGGGGCGTCACCTTCGTCGAGCCGCTGCATGTGGCGGAGGTGGAGTTCGGCGCCTGGACCGGTGACGGCCACCTGCGCCACGCCGCCTTCCGCGGCCTCCGCGATGACAAGCCGGCGAGCGAGATCGTGCGGGAAAGTCCTTCTCAAACAAAGGCATCCGATCCAGACACGCCGAAGCGCCGGGTGCGCCTTACCCACCCGGACCGGGTCTACTGGCCGGATGTCGGCCTCACCAAGGAGGGACTGGCGGACTATTATGCGCAGGTCTGGCGCCATATGGCTCCCTTCGTCACCGGACGCCCGCTGGCGCTGGTGCGCTGCCCGGAAGGCATTGACGGTCAACGCTTTTTCCAGAAGCACCCGTGGAAGGGACTGGACAGGAACATCCTTCAGGTCCCCGACCCCAAGGCGAAGGACGAAGCCCCCTACCTCGCCATCCGCGACCTCGACGGCCTGACCGCCCTGGTCCAGGGCGCGGCCCTGGAAATGCACCCTTTCGGCGCCACGCTGGCGGACTGGGAGCGGCCCGATCTCCTCACCATGGATCTCGATCCGGGCGACGACGTGCCGTGGCAGGACGTGATTTCCGCCGCCGAGGAGGTGAGGCAAAGACTTGAGAAAAAAGGGCTTTCTGCTTTCGTGAAAACCTCCGGCGGCAAGGGCCTGCACGTCTGCGCACCGCTCTCGCCCAATGCGGACTGGCCCCGGCTGAAGGCCTTCACGAAGCAGATGGCGGAGGAGATGGCAGGGGACAGCCCAGAGCGTTTCGTCGCCACCATCACCAAGTCCAAGCGCAAGGGCCGGATTCTTATCGATTATTTGCGCAATCAGCGCGGTGCGACAGCGGTGGCGCCTTATTCCACACGGGCTCGGCCGGGGGCGCCGGTGTCCATGCCGTTGGCCTGGGATGAGCTGGGCGAGGCCATCGGCCCGCAGCATTTCAACGTGGGCAATGCCTTGGCAAGGCTGATGAATCTCGGCCACGACCCGTGGGGAGACTTCCGCGCCGCAGCGGTGCCGCTGCCGGGCGCGTGAGGCGGGCGCGCCCTATTTGCGCTTGCCCTTCTCCGCCGAAAGGCTCCGGCGCAGCGCATCCATGATGCTCACCACATTGCCCCCCGGCGGCTCCTCCGCCGCGGCCTTGGCCGCCTTCTTCGCCGGGCGCTTCTTGCGCTTGGAAGCTATGAGATCGATGAGCCCTTCCTGCACCGGATCGTGCACCATCTCGGGCTCAAACGCTTGGGTTCGCTCGGAAATCAGCTTCTTGACCAGACCCAGCGCCGCCTTGTCCGGCGCCTCCTCCGCTTCCGGCGCACCATCGAAATGGCGCACCTCGTCGCCGTAACGCAGGGTCCACAGAATGAGCCCGCGCCCGCGCGGCTCCAGCATGACGCCCCGCTCGCGGCGATACATGACAAGGCGCGAGAGCGCCGCCGTCTTCGTCTCCTCCATGGCGGAGCGGATCACCGCGAAGGCTTCCGCTCCCACCTCGTCGTCGGGCACGAGATAGTGCGGCTTGTCCAGATAGACCCAGCCGATGCTGTCCCGCGCGACGAAGCTCTCGATGTCGATCGTGCGGGTCGTCTCCAGCGCAACGTCGTCGAGTTCTTCATCCTCGACAAGGACATAGCTGTCGTCGCCGGTCTGGTAGCCGCGAGCCTCGTCCTCCTCGGAGACCGGCTTGCCGGAGACCTCGTCCACATAGCGGGAGACGATGCGGTTGCCTGTCGCCCGGTTCAGGGTGTGGAAGCGCACCTTCTCCCGCTCGGAGGTGGCCGGTGTCATGGCCACCCGGCAGGTCACGAGGGAGAGCTTCAGATAGCCCTTCCAGAAGGCACGCGGCGCCATGGCCGCCTCACCGCTCAGTCATTGGAGGCATGGGAAGGCTTGCCCTTCTGCTTGGTGGCGGCAAGGTCATGAAGCTCCTTCTCGCTCATGGAGTCCACCATCTCGCGGGAGGCGCCCTTGAGCGAGGATTTCTTGCGCTCGCCCCGTTTGGCGGAGAGGGCGGCACCCGCCGCCATCTGCTGGGCCTTTGATTTTGCTGGCATAAATAGCCTCCGTCAGTAGGAGCGTCGGCCTTTCAGGATTTCCAGCTCCGCCCGCTCCCAGTATTCCCGGTCGCGGCCCTGCGGGCAGCCGTCCTCCCGCCAGAGCGCATGGGCACGCCAGCGGATGCGGTCGCGTTCAGTGTCGGAGAGGCCCTGCAACGCGTTGGCCGCATGAGCGGGATCGGTGCCGATGGATGCGGGGTTAGTGGCGTGGGGCATTTTGGTTCCTCCGCGCAAGTTGAAGGGCGCGCCTCGCCCCCCTCGGCTGAAACCCCGGCCGCGCCCAATGGTTCCCGCCGGCCGAGAGGACGGCTAGAACAGGGCAAATCAGAACGAGGAGACGACCATGGCGCGCTTTCCCGGCACCGGCGAGATCGAAGCGGATGCAGATGCCCTGCTGGCGCGCCTCGGCATCCCGGACGACCGCCTCAAGGGCGGGCGCGAGGCGGTGACGCCGCTGACCGGGGAAGTCATCGCCCGCATCGCGGAGATGGACGCCCCAGCGGTTCAGGAAGCCATCGGCCGCGCCCATTCCGCCTTCCTCGACTGGCGCATGGTGCCCGCGCCGCGGCGTGGCGAACTGGTGCGCCTGTTCGGCGAGGAACTGCGGGCGGCGAAAGCCGATCTTGCCGCGCTGGTGACGCTGGAGGCCGGCAAGATCACCTCCGAGGGCCTCGGCGAAGTGCAGGAGATGATCGACATCTGCGATTTCGCCGTCGGCCTCTCCCGCCAGCTCCACGGCCTCACCATCGCCACCGAGCGGCCGGACCACAGGATGATGGAGACGTGGCACCCCATGGGAGTGGTCGGCGTCATCTCCGCCTTCAACTTTCCGGTCGCGGTGTGGGCGTGGAATGCCGCGCTGGCCCTCGTGTGCGGCAATTCCGTCGTGTGGAAGCCGTCTGAGAAGACGCCGCTCACCGCCCTCGCCGTGGACGCCATCTTCGCCCGTGCCGCCGCCCGCTTCGGCGGCGTCCCGGAAGGGCTTTCGACGCTGGTGCTGGGCGGCCGCGCCGCCGGCGAGGCACTGGTGGACGATGCGCGGGTGCCGGTCATCTCCGCCACCGGCTCCACCGCCATGGGCCGCCATGTGGGGCCACGCGTGGCGCAGCGCTTCGGGCGGTCGATCCTGGAGCTGGGCGGCAACAATGCCGCCATCGTCTGCCCCTCGGCCGACCTCGATCTGACACTGCGCGCCGTCGCGTTCTCCGCCATGGGCACGGCCGGCCAGCGTTGCACCACCCTGCGCCGGCTGATGGTGCACGAGAGCGTCTACGACGCGCTGCTGCCCCGCCTGAAGGCCGCCTATGCCTCCGTGAGCGTCGGCGATCCGCGCGAGGAGGGCACGCTGGTGGGTCCGCTCATCGATGCCGGCGCGTTCGAGGCCATGCAGGTGGCGCTGGAGGCGGCGCGCGCCGCCGGCGGCACCGTGATTGGCGGCGAGCGGCTCGGAGCCGAGTTCGCCCTCGATGCCTACTATGTCCGTCCGGCGCTGGTGGAGATGCCCGCCCAGACGGACAGTGTGGCGGCAGAGACCTTCGCGCCCATCCTCTACGTGCTGCGCTATTCGGACATCGCCGACGCCATCCGCCTCAACAACGAGGTCCCGCAGGGGCTCGCCTCCGCCATCTTCACCACCGACCTGCGCGAGGCGGAGCGGTTCCTCTCGGCGGCAGGCTCGGATTGCGGCATCGCCAATGTGAACATCGGCCCCTCCGGCGCCGAGATCGGTGGCGCGTTTGGCGGCGAGAAGGAGACCGGCGGCGGGCGCGAGGCGGGCTCCGACAGCTGGAAGGCCTACATGCGCCGCGCCACCAACACCATCAATTACGGCGACCGCCTGCCGCTGGCCCAAGGCGTGACCTTCGACGTGGGATGACCGGAGCGATTGGGGCTCGACACGACGGCAGGACTGCGCTTCAAACGATTTAACGGAGATACCTCATGAGCCTTCCGAGCCCCCTTCCCTTCATCGCCAAGGCCCCGGTGGTGCCGGTCGTGGTCATCGAACGCCTGGAAGACGCCGTTCCCCTCGCCCGCGCGCTGGTGGAAGGCGGCCTGCCGCTGATCGAGGTGACGCTGCGCACCCCGGTGGCGATGGAAGCCCTGCGTCTGATCGCGGCCGAGGTGGAAGGCGCCATTGCCGGCGCCGGAACCGTCACCAGCCGCGCGCAGATCGAGGCGACCATCAAGGCCGGCGCCACCTTCCTCGTCAGCCCCGGCACCACGCCGGAGCTCGCCGCCGCCTTCACCGAGGCACCGATTCCGATCATGGCCGGCTGCGCCACGACGTCCGAGGCCATGCGGCTCGCAGAATTGGGCTTCGAAGTGCTGAAGTTCTTCCCGGCGGAGGCCTCAGGCGGCGCGAGCTTCCTGAAGTCCATCGCCGGCCCCCTGCCCCACCTGCGCTTCTGCCCTACCGGTGGCATCGGCCCGGCGAACGCGGGCGATTATCTGGCCCTGCCCAACGTGGTGGCGGTGGGCGGCTCCTGGGTGGTGCCGACCGACGCCATCCGCGCCGGCAATTTCGCCAAGGTGCGGGAACTTGCGACGGCGGCTTCCCAGCTCAAGCGGGCGGCCAAGTTCGGCTGAGGGGAGGCGCCTTTTCATAAGCAAAAGCCCGGCACTTGGCCGGGCTTTTTCATTTGTTGGGGCTCAGTTCGCCTTGGCTCAGCCGACGTTCTTGCCTTCTCCCTCCGCGAGGAAGTGCTCCAGCCAGTGGATGTCGTACTGGCCCTCGGCGACGTCGCGGGTGCGCACCAGCGTACGGAACAGCGGCAGGGTGGTGTCGATGCCATCCACCACGAACTCGTCCAGCGCACGGCGCAGGCGGCGCAGGCACTCGTCCCGCGTCTTGCCGTGAACGATAAGCTTGCCCACGAGACTGTCATAGGTGGGGGGAATGACGTAGCCCTGATAGGCGTTGGAATCGACGCGGATGCCGAGGCCGCCGGGCACGTGATAGTGCGTGATCTTGCCGGGCGACGGGCGGAAGGTGGTCGGGTGCTCCGCATTCACGCGGCACTCGATGGCATGGCCCTCGATCACCACGTCCTTCTGGGTCAGTGTCAGCGGCTCGCCCGCCGCCACGCGGATCTGCTCGTTGATCAGATCGATGCCGGTGACCATTTCCGTCACCGGATGCTCCACCTGGATGCGAGTGTTCATCTCGATGAAGTAGAAGTTCCCGTTCTCGTACAGGAACTCGATGGTACCGACGCCGATATAGCCGAGCTTGCGCATGGCCGCGGCGCAGGTCTCGCCGATCTCGGCCCGCTGGGCCGCGGTGATGACCGGAGACGGCGCTTCTTCCCACACCTTCTGGTGGCGGCGCTGGAGCGAGCAGTCGCGCTCGCCGAGATGGATGGCGTGGCCCTTGCCGTCGCCCAGCACCTGCACCTCGATGTGACGCGGGGTGGAGAGATACTTTTCCAGGTAGACGGCATCGTCGCCAAAGGCCGCCTTGGCCTCCGTGCGGGCCGTGGAGAGGGCCTGCGACAGGTCGTCGGCGGTCATCGCCACCTTCATGCCGCGCCCGCCGCCGCCGGCAGCCGCCTTCACCAGAACCGGGAAGCCGATCTCGGCCGCGACGCGGTGGGCTTCCTCGTCCGAATGGATGCCGCCATCGGAGCCGGGCACCACGGGGATGCCGAGGGCCTGGGCCGTCTTCTTGGCCTCGATCTTGTCGCCCATGATGCGGATGTGCTCCGCCTTGGGGCCGATGAAGTGGATGTTGTGATCGGCAAGGATCTCGGCGAAGCGGGCGTTCTCGGCGAGGAAGCCGTAGCCCGGATGCACCGCATCCGCCCCGGTGATCTCGCAGGCGGCGAGCAGCGAGGGGATGTTGAGATAGCTCTCGCGGGCCGGCGGCGGGCCGATGCACACGCTCTCATCCGCGAGGCGCACATGCATGGCGTCGGCGTCGGCGGTGGAGTGCACCGCCACCGTCGCGATGCCCAGCTCCTTGCAGGCGCGCAGGATGCGCAGCGCGATCTCGCCGCGGTTGGCGATGAGGATTTTTCTGAACATCAGCGGTGCGTACCTTTTGGGTGCCTGCCTCGTGGGTGCCTGCCGGTGTGTGCGTGCCTCGCGGGCGCGCTCATTCGATGATGAGCAGGGGCTCGCCGTATTCCACCGGCTGCGCGTTGCCCACGAGGATGCGCGTGACGGTACCGGACCGCGGCGCGGGAATGGCGTTCATGGTCTTCATCGCCTCGACGATGAGCACGGTCTGCCCCTCGCGCACGCTGGTGCCCACCTCGATGAATGGGGGGGCACCGGGCTCGGCGGCGAGATAGGCGGTGCCCACCATGGGGGAGGCAACGACGCCCGGATGCTTGGAGAGGTCCGCCGGGGCCTCGGCCGCGACAGCCGGGGCAACCGCCGCGACGGGCGCGCCAGCCGGATAGGGCGCCGCGTAGGGTGCACCCTGGGCGATGGTAACCGAGGCGGGCGCGCGCACCACGCGGATGCGCAGGCCCTCGTGCTCCACCTCGATCTCGGTCAGGTCGCTGCCCGAGAGGAGATCGGCGATCTCCTTGACGATGGCGGTGTCGATGGGAGGGTTGGAGGGCTTCATGATGTTCCTGGCTCTGGCTGGCCGTCGGGCCGCGCGAGGGCGTTGGGGGATCTAAGGGGTCTGCGGCAGGCCGGCGATGGCGCGCAGGCCCAGCACATAGCTCTGCGGTCCGAAGCCGCAGATCACTCCGCGGACGACGGGCGACAGGTAGGAATGGTGGCGGAAGTCTTCCCGCGCGAACACGTTGGACAGATGGACCTCAATGGTCGGCACCCCCACCGCGGACACCGCGTCGCGCAGCGCGACGGAGGTGTGGGTGTAGGCAGCGGCATTGAGGACAATCCCCCGCGCTCCACGGGCCGCCTGGATGAAATCCACCAGCGCGCCTTCCGAATTGGTCTGGCGGAAGACGATGTCGAAGCCCAGCGCCTCGCCCTCGGCCCGGCACAGCGCCTCGACATCGGCAAGCGTCGCCGCGCCATAGATGCCGGGCTCGCGAGTTCCGAGCAGGTTGAGGTTGGGCCCGTTCAGGACGTGGACAGTGTCTGTCATCCGTGCGTGATCTGCCACCGGCCTCCTGTCGGCCGGGTCGCAGCCTTATAGGGGTGCGCGCGCCCGATGGAAAGAGTGCCCGCGGGACGGTCTGCCATGTGAAGGCTAGACCGAGTCCGCAGGCATTGGGCGGGTTGCCCCTCTTATTTCGCCGCCGGCTGCTTGCTGCGGACGTTGGCGATGGCGGCCTTCAGCTTGTCGAAGCCGACGGCACCGATCACCACCTGATCACCGATCACATAGGACGGCGTGCCGTTCAGCGACAACGCCTCGGCGATCTTCATGCTCTCGTCGAGGGTCGCGTTCAGCTCGGGCGAGGTGGCCTGCTTCTGGATCAGCGCGGGGTCGATGCCGACCTCCTTGGCCGCCGCCAGCGCCTTGGCGCGATCGGCCTGGCCACGGCCGCCGAGCAGGGCCTGATGGAAGGCCATGTACTTCTCGGGGGCAACCATGCGCACGGCCACGGCCACCTGCGCCGCCTCCACCGAGCCCTGGCCGAGGACCGGGAATTCCTTCAGCACCACGCGCAGCTTCGGATCCTGCTTGATGAGGTCCTGAAGGTCCGACAGCGCCTTTTTGCAATAGCCGCAATTGTAGTCGAAGAACTCGACCAGCGTGACGTCACCCTGCGGGTTGCCGGCGACGATGCCGCGCGGGCTGGACAGGAGGAGCGGCTTCAGTTCGGCGACCGCCTTGCTGCGCTGGGTCGCATCGGCCACCATCTGCCGGCTTTCCAGCACGGAAATGGCTTCCTGGAGGACTTCCGGATTCTGGATCAGATACTCGCGGATGATGCCGCCGAGTTCCTTCTTCTCCTCGTCCGTGAAGGCCGCGGCCGGGGTGGCGGCGAGGAAGAAGGCCGGTACGGCAGCCAACGCCAGCGCGGAGAGGCGGGCGGCGAGGTGCCGGAAGCCGGTGCGGGCCAGGCCCGTGGGGGAGAACATGCGGGGCTCCTTGGGTGAAAAGCTGTCTTTGGGCATCAGCGCTGGTTTGCGGCAGATGCGGGCGGTTTGAAATTCACGAGATCGTCGGCCTTGAGCCAGCCGGGCGCCCCCTGCGGAAACTTCGTCCGGGCGCGGGCCGCGAGTTCCCGGCCGAGCTTGAAGTCACCGGACGCGAAATAGGACTGCGCCGAGGCCAGGTCTGCATTGGCAATGTCACCGGTGCGGCCGTAGGCGAGCGCGAGGGAACGCCAAGCCGAGGGCGAATTGGGATCGCGCTGCGTCGCCTGGATCAGCTCCCGGATCGCCTCCTGGGTGTTCGCCTGATTGCCCGACTGTACGAGCGCCTGCCCCAGCATCGCCCGGATGAGCGGAGCGCCGTTGGTTATCTGCACGGCCTTGCGCAGCGGACCGACCGCATCGCCCGCCCGTCCCGCCTCCAGCAGCGCCTGGCCTTTCAGCTCCTGGAAATAGGGATTCGAGGGCTCCTTGGCGATCAGCGCATCGATCTGACGGATGGACGAATCGACGTTGCCAAAACGGTAGGCCGAGATGGCGCGCGCATACTGCGCTGCCATGGAGGTATCTGACGGCGGGTAGCGCCGCACCACGGCCTCCGGCCGCTCCATGAAACCGATGAGCTTCGCCCGCATCATGTCGTGGCGCGCCTGCAGGGCCGGCGGGTCCTTGACGTTGTAGTAGGGGCTGGACTTGGCGAGCTGTTCCAGCGCGCCGATACGCTCGCGCGCCATCGGGTGGCTCAGGACGTAGGGATCGATCCGCTGGCTGATGAAGAGCTGGTCGTTCTGGAAGCGCTCGAACGTCTCCAGCATGCCCTTGGACGACTGACCGGTGGCATTGAGATACTTCACCGCCGACCGGTCGGCGGCCGCCTCCTCGCCGCGCTGGTAGGAGAGCAGCGAGCGGCGGATCATCTCCTGCGGTGCTGATATCGCGGCCGCGCCCACATTGCCCACGTCCCGGCCGTTCATGCCGCTCGCCGCGCCGGCCGCGACACCGCCCGCCGCCAGAAGCATGGCGACGATGGCCATGGTCTGGGCGCCCGCCAGCTGCTCGCGCATGCGGGCGAGGTGGCCGCCGGCGATATGGCCGGTCTCGTGGGCGAGCACGCCGATGATCTGGTTGGGCGTCACCGAATCGACGAGCGCGCCCGTGTTCACGAAAATGCGCCGGCCGTCCGCCACGAAGGCATTGAAGGCGCGGCTGGAGATGAGCACCACCTCCACATTCTGCTGAGCGAGGCCTGCGGCCTTCAGGATCGGACGGGTGTAGTCCTTCAGCAGGGCCTCGATCTCGGTGTCCTGGATGGTCTGGGGCGCCGAGCGGGGCGCCTGCTCCTGCGCCTGGGCAGCGCCCATCCATGTCGCCTGGAACGGCAGAGCGGTCGCGGCGGCGAGGCAAAGCATGCGTCCGGCGGCACGAAGCCCGTACCGGGCACGCTTTCCAGTTCCGATCCGCATATCCGCTCGGGTTCGATCCATTCCGTCAACCACCACGCAAGCCGCCATTCACGCAGGGACCACAGCAATATCCGCCTTGGCTCGCTCCGGGGCACAGGCTACGAGACTGCCGGACACTGGCTTTGGCAGATGCCAAGGTCAATCCGCAGGCCTTCACGTTGGGGCGAACCCGCCTCAGGGACAGGCAGAATAAGGCGGCAGCACGGCAACGCGGGCATCTGCGCGGCGCACGCCGCACGAGCGCAACGGAAATTCGACTATGCGGAACAGTCTCCCTCTTCTCTCCCGGCGCAGCGCCGTCGAGCCCTTCATCGTCATGGACGTGATGGAGCACGCCGCCCGGATCGAGGCGCAGGGCGGGCATGTGATCCATCTGGAGGTGGGCCAGCCGGCGGCCCCCGCCCCGCTCGTGGCCCGGCAGGCGGCGGCGACGGCGCTTGCGGCCGGACAGGTGGGCTATACCGCCGCCCTCGGCATCCCTGCCCTTCGGGCGCGCATCGCCCGCCATTACGCGGAGCAGCACGGCGTCTTGGTCGATCCGGAGCGGATCGTCGTGACCAATGGGTCGTCGGGCGGCTTCATCCTTGCCTTCCTCGCGCTGTTCGAGCCGGGGGATCGCGTCGCCATCGCCGCACCGGGCTACCCGCCCTATCGTCACGTCCTGTCCGCGCTCGGCTGCGAACCGGTGCTGATCGAGACCCGCGCCGAGGACCGCCACGCCCTCACCCCCGAGCGCCTCCTGGAGGCGCATCGCGCTGCGCCGCTCAAGGGCGTTCTGGTGGCGAGCCCCGCCAATCCCACCGGCACCATGATGGACCGGGCTGCCCTGACGGCGCTCCATGCCTGCGCCCGCGACCTCGGCCTCGCCTTCGTCTCCGACGAGATCTACCACGGCCTCGACTATGCCTTCCCGGCCGTGAGCGCGGTGGAGATCGGCGAGGACGTCACCGTCATCAACTCCTTCTCCAAATACTTCTGCATGACCGGCTGGCGCGTCGGCTGGATGGTGGTGCCGCCCGGCGTCTCGCGCACCATGGAACGGCTGCAGCAGAACTTCTCCATTTCCGTGCCGACCCTGTCGCAGATCGCCGCCGACGCCGCCTTCGAGGGGCGCGCGGAGATGGATCAGGTGAAGGCGACCTATGTGGAGAACCGCCGCATCCTCACCGAGGGGCTGCCCGCTGCCGGTCTCGGTCGCTTCCTGCCGGCGGACGGCGCCTTCTACCTCTATGCCGACGTCTCCGACTTCACCGACGATTCGGCGGCCTTTGCCCGCAGCCTGCTCGATGCCGCCCATGTGGCGGCGACGCCCGGCGTGGATTTCGACCCGTTCCACGGCCGCCAGTTCCTGCGCTTCTCCTATGCCGGCTCGGGGGCGGACATGGCGGAAGCGGTGCGGCGCATCGGCGACTTCCTCAAGCGGGGGTGACGTCGCCGACCCGTTTGCGCGCCGCGCGTGTCAATGGGTCGCGGTTGGCCCGGGGAGACCGCCGGCACGCCGCCGCGCCACACGGCCGCTCGATTTGCTGGTAGGATGACCCGTCATGAGCCGGCCGAACGACCAGATCGTCGAGATCACGCCCGATGTGCTGCTGAAGGCCTATGCCTGCGGCATCTTCCCGATGGCCGAGAGCGCCGATGATCCCGGCCTCTACTGGATCGAGCCCGAGCGGCGCGGCATCATCCCCCTCGACGCCTTCCACGTCTCCTCCCGCCTCGCCCGAACGGTGCGCGCGGACAAGTTCGAGGTGCGCGTGGACAGCGATTTCGAGGCGGTCATCGACGGCTGCGCCGAGCCGCAGGAAGGCCGCGACAAGACCTGGATCAACGATCCCATCCGCCGCCTCTATGGCGAACTGTTCGCCCGCGGGCGCTGCCACACGGTGGAAGCCTGGCGCGACGGGAAACTTGTGGGCGGCCTCTACGGGGTGCGGCTGGGCGGCGCGTTCTTCGGCGAGAGCATGTTCCACCGCGAGCGGGACGCCTCCAAGGTGGCGCTGGTGCATCTGGTGGGGCGGCTGATCGCCGGCGGCTTCCGGCTGCTCGATACGCAATTCGTCACCAGCCACCTCAAGACCTTCGGGGCGCTCGAGGTGTCGCGGCGGCACTATCACAAGCTGCTGGAGAACGCCCTCGAGGTGGAGGGCGATTTCTACTGCTGGCCCCGGGCGGTGACGGGTGAGGCCGCCTTGCAGCCGATCAGCCACACGTCATAGATGGGGTGCTCCACCGCGTGCAGGCCTGGGCTCGCGGCGAACATCCAGCCGGTGAAGATGCGCTTGGCCTGCCCCTGCAATGTCACCTCGTTCACCTCGGTGAAGGAGGTGGTGTTCTGCGTCTCGGTGGCGGGACGCGTGTAGCAGACGCGCGGCGTCACCTGCAGAGCGCCGAACTGGGCCGTCTCGCCGATGGCGATATCGAACGAGGTGATGCGTCCGGTGATCTTGTCGAGGCCGGCATAGACCGCATAGGCGTTGGCGATCTTCTGAGTCGGCGGCTGCACCACCACCACGTCGCCCTCATCCCCGGGAGGCGCGGGCTGCATGCCAGCGGGGGGCTGCTGGGCAGCGGCCGGAGGCGGCGGGGGCGCTGGACCGCGCTGGATTGCGGCGGGGGCCGCCGGTCGCTGCGCGGGCGCCGTGGGCGGGGCCACGATCACCGGAACGCTGTTGGGCACCTGGGGTAGTGGACGCTGGTTGGGAATGGTTCCGGGCGGCGGCAGCGGGGTCTGCTCGATGGTGCCGCGGCTCTGCGCCAGCGCCTGAGGCGTCGCGGCGGCGATCAGGCCGGCGGCCAGCAGCGAAACGGAGCAAAGGAAGCGCATCAGTCTGTGAACCCGTGGAATAAAGGCGGCAACGCCGGGAAGCGGGCCGGCCCTTCTCCCCTTCTGACCGCCTGAATCGGGCGGTGGCAAGGCGGCGCCCGGAGGAGCCTTCACAGAAAGGAGACCGTGCAGAAGTACCGCGGGACGCCGAGGCGCCGGCCTATTCGCCGGGCGTCCAGGCCTTGTAGTCGCCGGTGACGCGGGGACGCAGGCCACCGGCCAGCACCGAGCCCTTGGGACGGTAGGCACCGGGCGTGCCGGTCATGTTGCGGCGGTGCGGCTTCTGCCAGGAGCGGGCGGTATAGGTCTCATCCACCGGCGGCGTATCCACACGGTGGTGCATCCAGCCCCACCAGCCCGGAGGAATCGTCGAGGCTTCGGCATAGCCGGGATAGATGACCCAGCGGCGCTCGAAACCCAGCGTCGGGTCGATCTTGCCGCCCTTGGTGCGATAGTAGCGATTGCCGAACTCGTCCTCGCCCACGAGTTCGCCGAAGCGCTTCGTCCACCACATGGTGCCGACGGTCTGCTTGTTCCACCAGGTGAAGATGTAGAGCAGAAAATTCTTCACGGCCCGCGCCTCGTTCAAGTCGCGCGGAACATGCCACTCGCCCCGCCCGATGTCCACCGCCGGACAGCCACCGACCAGCTCTTTAGGGGGCGAACAGCAGCATCACATAGACGCAGAACACGATGAGGTGGATCACCCCATTGAGTGCATTGGTCTTTCCGGTGCCGAAGGAGAGCACGGAGAGGACGAAGGTGAGCAGCAGCATAGTGCGGTCCTCGTTGTCGAGGCCGAGCACCATGGGCCGTCCGATCATGACGCTGATGAACGCCATGGCGGGAATGGTCAGCGACACCGTGGCGAGCGCCGAGCCGAGGGCGATGTTGAGCGAATGCTGCAGGTGGTTGCGCCCGGCGGCGCGCACCGCGCTGATGCCTTCCGGGAGAAGTATGAGGGTCGCCACCAGCGCGCCGATCACGGCATCCGGGTCGCGCAGGGCGAAATGGGCGAGGAAGTCCTCGAAGGTCATCGCCACCCAGCTGGAGAGCGAGACCACCGCAGCAAGGCTGGCCAGCAGCATGACGATGGCGAGGATGAAGGCCGGCAGTTCCGGCAGATCCTCCGCATGCCCCTGCGGCTGGGCATCGAAATGCTCCCGGTAACGTACGGTCTGCATGTAGAGAAAGGCGGCATAGAGCGCGAGCGCGATCGCCGACATGTAGATGAGCTGGAACGGCGAGAAGATGCCGGTGGCGCCGGCGCGAGTCTCGCTGGGTAGGATGAGCAGCATCACGCCGAGCGCGATCGTCGCCGAGAGATAGCCCGAGACGCCCTGCTGCTGGATGGTCTGCTCGCGATGGCGGATGCTGCCGAGGAGCAGGCACAGCCCGACGATGCCGGCATTCACGATCATCAGCACGGAGAGCACCGATTCGCGCGCCAGCGTCGGGTTGTTCTCCCCGTTGAGCATCAGGGAGGCCATCACCGAGACCTCGATGACGGTCACCGAGAGCGTCAGGACCAGGGTGCCCCAGGGCTGGCCGAGCCGCGCCTCCACCACGTCCGCATGGCCGACGGCGGAGAAGGCCGAGCCGCACAGCAGGGCGATCGAGCCGAAGGCCAGCACTCCGGGCAGGACGCCCGATGCCGCAGGCGAAAGGCTCGGCCACAGGAAGAAGGTCAGCGCCAGCAGGATGCCCGAAGCGGGCAGGACATAGGCCGAGACGGCGGACCGCTTTCCCATCTCTCCCCTTCCTGAAGCTGGCAATGGCGTCCGGTGAGCTTGCCTTCCCTTATCCTGCCCGTCCGCCAAAAGGTATAGCCATCCTCCGTGCGCCTTTCGGTTTACAATCCCGGCGAGCGTCCGCCCTCCTTGCGCTCCGCCAGGAGGCACAGATACAGCGAGGCGAGCGTCGCGCCGGCGAGTGCCGTGATCTCCGCATGGTCATAGGGGGGCGACACCTCCACCACATCGAAACCCTTGAGGTCGAGGGCGCCGAGGCGCCTGAGGCAGGCGATCACCTCCCGCGTGGAGAGCCCGCCGCAAACCGGCGTTCCGGTGCCTGGCGCGAACGCGGGATCGAGGGCGTCGATGTCGAAGCTGAGATAGACCGGCGCATCCCCAACCCGCTCGCAGATCTGCCGCGCGAGGGCCGCAGGCCCCATCTCGCCCGCGACATTCCCGTGCACGATCTCGATGCCGTAGCTGCGGGGCGCATGGGTTCGGATGCCCACCTGAATCGAGCGGTCCACCCGGATCAGGCCGTCCTTCACGGCGCGGGTGATCATGGTGCCGTGGTCCACGCGGTCCCCGTTGTCGTCCCATGTGTCCTGATGGGCATCGAACTGCACCAGCGCCACCGGCTGCCCGAGCCGGGCCGTCAGCGCCCGCAGGATGGGGTAGGTCAGGAAATGGTCGCCGCCGAGGGTTACGAGATGGCTGCCGCGGGCGTAGTGCGCGGCAGCTTGAGCGGCGATGGCGCCAGGGATGCCCGCCGGCAGGCCGTAGTCGAACACGCAGTCGCCGCCATCCGCGACGTCCAGCGTCTCGAACGGGTCGAAGCCGAAGGGATAGAAGGGATCGCCGTCGAGGATGGAGGAGGCGGCGCGGATGGCGCGCGGCCCGAAGCGGGTGCCGGGCCGGTTCGACACCGCCACATCGAGCGGCACGCCCCACACCACCACCTCTGCTCCCCCGCCGTCGCGGGCATAGCGACGGCGCAGGAAGGACGTGACACCCGAATAGTTCGGCTCGGTGGACTGGCCGTGGCGGAAGCCCGGATCCAGCGCGCGGTCGACGGGGCGGGGAAGGGTCGGATCGGCCATATTGTCCTCGCTGGCACTTTTCGCGCACGGCACAGCGCCGCCGGCCCATGCGCGGTTGCATCATAGCGAAGGCCGGGCGCCCCGAAAGCACGGCCAAGAGACGCCTGTGCCGTATTCACCCGCCGCGGGCACTCCTCCGCAATCTGCGGAAACAAAGTCAGCCATCGGAAACAAAATTACGCCGTACAATAGTAGGACGACCGACTTGTGCGCACGTCGACTACACGCTATTGGCGCATACAACCTATTTTTCTCCCCGCGTGTGGTTCAACGCCCCCGGAGCGGCCCCAGACATGGATTTTCAGGTCCAGACTGTGCTGTCGGTCTCGGCCGTGGTGGGCCTGCTTCTGGCTGCCCTGCAACTTCTGGCGGGATGGCGCTTGCGGCAGTCCTGCGTGTTCGTGTGGTCGCTCGCCAATCTGTTCCTCACTGCCGGCTGCGTTTTCCTTGCCGCGCGCGTCGACATCGGTCTTCCGGCGAGCGCGCTGATCGGCAATGGCTGCATCCTCATCGGCATGGGGCTCATCTACAGCGGCATCCGTGTCTTCGATGAGCGCCCACCGGGGCTGGCCGCCGTCGCGGCGGTGGCGCTGCTCGGCACGGGTCTTCTCGGCCTGTCGCTGTGGAGCGGCAACAACATGGCCGACCGTGTGACCATCAGCTCCATTCTCGTCGGCTGCTGGAGTGCGATAGCCGGACGCGCCCTGCTGCAGACGCCGGGCTGCGGGCCGATCATTTCGCGTGTCGCATCCGCCATTGTCCTGATCATGGTGGCCGCCGGCTACACGATCCGGGGCGTCGGCGTGCAATTCGGGCTGCTGCCGTTGCCGGGCAATGGCGGCCCGGCGGAGGTGCTGGTCGTCATCGTCGGCCTCGGCCTCGCCATCTGCTGGACCTTCGGCAGTCTGTACATGGTGCTGGAGAAGGTCGCCTCCCTCGACGACCTCACCGGCCTGCTCAATCGCCGCGCCGCCCTCCAGCGGGGCGAGGAACTGCTGCGCTTCGCCCGTACCCGGCGCCAGCCATTCTCGCTGCTACTCGCCGACCTCGACCATTTCAAATCGGTCAACGACCGCTTCGGCCACGACGTGGGCGACCTCGCACTCAAGCGCTTTGCCAGTCTGGTGCCCCAGAGCATCCGCGCCAACGATGTCGCTGGACGGTACGGGGGCGAGGAGTTCTGCATCCTGTTGCCAGGGGCGGAAGCGAAGGGCGCCTTCGCCACCGCCGAACGGCTGCGGTTGCAGGTGGAAGAGCAGCTCCGCGACATCGCGGGCCACGACATCGGCGTCACGCTCACCGTCGGGGCGGCGACCTATCTGCCGGGAAGCAGTGGGCCGGACACCATCGCCAACCTCATCATCGCGGCCGATGGCGCGCTCTATTCCGGCAAGGCGCTGGGCCGCAACCGCACCGCCATGGCGCAGTTGCCATCGGGTGAGGTCCCGAGCGCGCCGCGGGACACGCCGGGTCACGGCGCGATCGCCGCGGAGCCCTCGCGCTAGAGGGCACTCATTCCGGCACCAGCCGGCCGCGATAGACCACGGTTGCCTCAGGCCCCTTTGTCGTATCCGGCCGGTCGGCCGGCTCACGCGTCACCACCAGCTCGGTGCCCGAAAGCCCCTTCCGGCCAAGCCGCGCGAGTTCGGGCACGCGTTCGGACAAGCCTGACGAGAAGGCGCCGATCAGCCGCGCGCCGGCGGTGGAAGAGACCAGCCACAGGCGATAGGTCTCGCCGTCCGGTGGCGCCGGAGCGAACGACCGCACATGCACGGCGCCGCTATCGGGGTCGATCCGCACCGACACCGCGGGCAGCGGCTCCGCCTGCATCACCGCAACCCAATAGCCCTCACCCGGCCAGACCCATTCGCGATAGGCCGCCACTCCACCCAGCCCCAGGCAGAGCAGCGCGAGGAGAAGGGAAATCCCGCGCCAGGGACCATGACGCACGACGACGCGCGTGGGCGCGCTCGGCTCGTCCGGCAGCGCCGACACCTCACCGGAAGCGACCTCGGTTGCCCATCCGGGCAGCGGCGCCTCCTCGGCCTTCTCCCCGGCGGCAGGATCAGCCGACGGGGGCTCGCTTGCCGGCGCGTCCTGAGGGGCGGCCTCAGGGGAAGACACCTCGGCGGCATCTGCGAGCACGGCAGGCGGCGCCTCTTCGTCCGGCTTCTGCTCCGTGGCCTCGATCACGTCCAACGCCATGGGCGCTGCGACAGGTTCAGGCACCCCTTCAGCGACGGGCGGCAGAGCGGCCTCCATGGCGGCCGGCTCCGTTTCAACCGGCGTCGGCGCAGGAACGGGGGCGACGGGCGCGGGCTCGGCCGCATCGGGGGCGCCCTCGGAAACCGCTGGAGCCGTCAGCTCAAGCACCACGGGCGGCACAGAAACGACCGCGTCCGGCTCCGCCACGGATCCGGACGCCGGTAGGCTCTCCGCCGCCGGTGCCGCTTCCATAGGCGCGCCGTCCCCGACCGGCGGGGGCGACGCCTCCGCGACGGGCTCCGGCTCTGGCGGCGGATCGGGCTCCAGGAACATGAAGGCTGGCGGCGGCGTGAGCGGCTCGGGCGACGGGCGGGGGCGGGGCGGAGGCGCGACCAGTTGCAGGGGCGCGCTCGGCTCCGGCAACCGCGCAGCCGTCGGCACAGTCCCCGACCCGGGCGACGGGGGACGGGACAACTGGGACGTCACATGAGGCAACAGGCCCGCCGACCTCGTGTCGCGGATCGGCCCGGCGGGCACCCGTGGGGTCTCCATCGATTGGTACGGCCCCATCGGACCGGCTTCGAGCGGCGGGAAGGCCCGGCGGCGGGACGGCCGCTCCGCTCCACGCGAAGGCTCGACACGCCCCGGCTCGGCGCCCCGGCCAAGGCCGAACAGCCGGCGCACCCGTTCGACTGCGCCCTCCCCCGTCCCTGCCGCCGAACGCAGCGGCCGGCCTTCCGGCATGGCCGGCCGGCGGGGCGGATCGGGCGAGGGCGACATGCCGCGCGGCAGGGTGGCCCCGCGCAGCGCCGGCGGGGCGCTCCTCAGATCCGAGGCGATAGCCCGCCAGATCTCCGGCGAGGGAATGACCGGCACGGCCAGTTCATGCAGCGGCGCAAGCCGGCGCTCCCACAGGCGGACCAGAGCGGCGAACTGCGGCTCCGCGGCGCAGCGGGCACGCACCCGGCGACGGTCCTCATTGTCGAGGGTCCCGAGCACATACTCGGCGGCAAGGATGCGGTCCGCATCAGGCTGCGCCACACGCTCGGGCAGGCGATCGGGTGAGGCCCGGCTCATGGGGTGAACCTCATGACCGCCGCCCCAGGAACTCGCCCAGCTGGTGGATGCTGCGGGCCATCCAGGCGCGGATGGCCGGCGCGGGCGCGTCGAAATAGACCGAGAGCGCCTCGTAGCTCCAGCCGTCATAGAAGGCGAGCAGCAGCATCCGGCGCCGCTCCTCGGGCAGTCGCCCGAGGCAGGTCAGGAGGCGCGTCAAAGCCGGGCTGCGGTGCGGCGAGGCGATCGGATCATGGCCGCGCTGGGCGACGTCGAACGGCTCGAAGGCGTCGCCTACCGGCCGCTGCCAGGCCATATCGAGGGCGCAGCCGCGGGCGATGGAGACCATCCAGCACACCGGGTCTTCATTCTGCCGCAGGGTATGCGCCTCGGACCGCACCCGCCGGTAGGCCTGCCGCATGGCCTCCGAGGCAAGCTCGGGCCGGCGCAGCAGGCGCAGCACGATGCCGTAGAGCTTCGGGCTGGTCAGCCGGTAAAGCTCTTCGAACGCGCGCAGGTCGCCCGCGGCAACCGCGTCGACGAGGGCATGGACCTTGCGGTGGGGAGTCACGGAACACTCGTGCTCGGGGTTTGGCCGAGCAGAAGGTACCGGAGCGGTAGACCCGAATGGAAGCCTCAAGGTTGCAGGAACCGCCCGCGGACGAGAAAAATCGTCTGCCGCACCGCAGCAAAGGCTACCTGCCTACCCCCTTGAAACTCAAGCCATACCGCGTTCAGAAGCGCACAGGCGCGGCGGGCCTGAGCGGCGGGCGGCGGGTTGCGTTGTCCACACGCGCGGAACGGTCCATCTCTCCGGCCGCCTCCACCAGCGCGAGGTCGGCTTCCGCTTCGGTGAGCGTGGCCTTGGCCTCGTCCTGCTGCACCTTAAGGTCGTCCGCGGAGCGGCGCAGATTGTCCCGGCGGTTGCGCGCGGCGAGCGCCAGCGGCGGATAGGCGAAATGGCGCGGATCGGTGATGCCGGAGCGCGCCTCCTCGGCGGCGATGTCGCGGTCGAGTTCCTGGGCCATGCGCTCGAACTCGGCGATCATCGTATCGATCTGCGCGAGGCGCCGGCGCGCATCGTCGATCTGGAACCGCTTGGCACGGATCAGGGGGTCACGCGACTTCATCGGCGTCTACTCCGGTACAAATGACGCAGCCCCTCAACGCCCGCCCGTGTGCGCCTGAGGCCTCCGGGAATGAGAATGTCCTGTGCTGGTTGCCCTTTCCTTACCTTCGGCGTCGCCATGGCAGGAAAATCGTACGGATCACGCCGTCGGCAACCAATCGTTTACCGCCTTCGTTAATGATGACGCTACGGTTCGGGTGATGCGCCGCCGCGCGCTCAGCCGGACGCCGGATCAAGGGGCTCGGGCGAGGGGTGGTCGGGCGGTTTGCGTGAGGGCTGTGGAAAAACCTTAAGTGCCTGAAACAGAGTCAGTCTTGACTCTCATGCACAAAGATTTTTGCGCAGACTCTTGTGGGCAGGAATCGAGTTCTGTTAACGATTCTACACACGTAACGCGAATCACCCCGATGGCCGAGCAACGAAAGTCGGCGCCGCCGCCTTTCGGCTAGTTGCGAGGAAAGGGATAGCCATGCGCGTCTTGCTCATCGAGGACGACAGTGCTACGGCCCGAGGCATCGAATTGATGCTGAAGACCGAGAGCTTTAACGTCTATACGACCAACCTCGGTGAGGAAGGCGTGGACCTCGGTAAGGTCTACGAGTACGACATCATTCTTCTGGACCTGAATTTGCCCGACATGTCCGGGTTCGAGGTCTTGCGCTCCCTTCGCGTGGCGAAGGTGAAGACGCCGATCCTCATCCTCTCGGGTCTCGCCAATACGGAAGACAAGGTGAAGGGCTTCGGCTTCGGTGCCGATGACTACCTGACCAAGCCCTTCCACAAGGACGAGATGGTCGCCCGCATCCACGCGATCGTGCGCCGCTCCAAGGGCCATGCCCAGTCGGTGATCCAGACCGGCGATCTCATCGTCAACCTGGATACCAAGACCGTCGAGGTGGAGGGCAACCGCGTCCACCTCACCGGCAAGGAATATCAGATGCTGGAGCTGCTCTCGCTCCGCAAGGGCACCACCCTCACCAAGGAGATGTTCCTGAACCATCTCTACGGCGGCATGGACGAGCCCGAACTCAAGATCATCGACGTGTTCATCTGCAAGCTGCGCAAGAAGCTGGCGAACGCGTCGGCCGGCAAGAACTACATCGAGACGGTCTGGGGCCGCGGCTATGTGCTGCGCGAGCCCATGCACGGTGCCGAGCGCATCGCCGTCTGACCTGACTGCCCTTTCCCTTTCCTTCTCGTCATGAGGCCCCGCTCCGGCGGGGCCTCATGCGTTTGAGGCCTCTTGCCTTTCGGGGCTTGGGCTACTTCTTCCCCGGTGCGCGGGCCTCGGCGCGGGCGAGCCAGGCCTTCATGAAGGCGATCTCCTCCTCCTGGGCCTTGATGATCCCCTCCGCGAGCTTGCGGATCTCGGGATCCTTGCCGAAGGCGAGTTCAACCTTGGCCATGGCGACCGCCCCCTCGTGGTGGGGGATCATGCCGCGCACGAAGTCCACGTCGGTATCGCCGGAATAGGCGATGTCCATGTCCTTGTGCATCTGCGCCCCGGCGGCCTTGAACGCGGCCGTGGAGGGGGTGTCGGCCGCAGTGGAGGCCGGGCCGCCCATGGCGTGGGGCATGTTCTGCATGTCGTGCATCATCGGACCGCCGGGCATGGCCGACTGGGCCGCCGCCGGGCTGACAGACAGAAAGCTGGCGACAACGACAGCAGCGAAGGTGAAGGGCACGGCCGCGCGAAAGCGCGCCGCGAAAGTGCGGGACCGCATGGGGTCTCTCCTGTTCGATGGAATGTCCGTTCCGGCACCCTCGGCCGGCGCCGTGGCCTTCAGGCCCGATATCGCGGCGGCGGGAGCTGGACTTCCGGCCCAAGGGCGGGCCGCTCGTGCGATGGGGCGAAGCCCAGACGCTGGCCGGCTCCGTCCGGCCGCGGTGCGAGGTCGAGCGCCGGCGTCACCCAGTGGCAGGTCATCAGGCAGCCGGTGCCGAAGCAACAAGACGCGCCGGACGGCACGGAGGCGCCGCCCGAATGGCCAAGGTGGGTCGTCGTGACAGGCCGCGCGGGTCGATGCGATGGGGCGTGCTGTTCGGGCGAAACGGCAGCTGCCAGGGTCGCAGCCACGGGGGCGGTCACCTCGTCAGGGCTCGCCTTGGCTGGCGCGCCCTGCGCTGCTTCGTGATGACAGGCGACATTGGCGAATACCGCACCGCTTGTCGCACCCGCCAGCCCCAGCGCGCCGCAGAGCAGCGCGACAAGCAGGAGAAGTCGAGCGGCCAAGCTCATGGAGCCACGTCCTCGGATACGATCAGGCGGCGGTCAGAGTAACCGTATCGCCGTCCTGGGTGAAGCCGATGGAAAGGCTGCAGTCACGGGCGAGAAGCCCGGCATAGAAAGGCTGGACGGAATGGGCGTCGAGCCCACCCTCGGGAAGAGTGCCCTTGGCCAGCGCCTCGATGCCCTGGGGGATGCGGGCGCTCTGGCCGGTGGAGGCGAGGGCAAAGGTCACGTCGTCCCCCTCCCCCGCCCCGGTGACGCGGATGACGCCCCCGCGCGGAACGGTGGTGCCGGCCAGCAGCACGAGGTTGAGCAGCAGCTTCACCCGGTTCTTGGGCAGCAGCACGCGCGGCAGCGTCCATTCCAGCGCCGTGCGCTGGTCCTCGATGACGCCGCGCACCACCTGCTCGGCATCGCCCGTGTCGAGCCGCGCACCGGCCGAGCCCGCCGCGCCGAAGGCGAGCCGGGTGAACTGGAGACGGGCCGAGGCCTGCCGGGCGCTCTTGGCGATGAGGTCGAGGGCGACGTCGCGCATGTCGGCGGCGTTCTCGTCCTCCAGCACCTCGAGGCCATTTACGATTGCGCCCACCGGGCTGATGACGTCGTGGCAGACCCGCGAGCACAGGAGCGCGCCGAGATCGAGCGCGGAGACTGCGAGCGGAATGCGGGGGGCGTCGGCGGACATGACGTTTCCCGGGCGGCGACGGAGACGGCGCCGGGCACCGCATGCGTCTCGAAATGGCGAATCCGTCTCGAAGGACGGCCGGCCCTGATACACCGCCGCCGGGAAGGGCCACAAGCCGCGCGACCCTCCCGCCGCATCGACACGCGGTCCGCGCCCGTCTAGAGACGGCCGAAACGAGCCCATCGAGACCCATCATGACCCAGCGCCCCCCCCGCTCCCCCGCGCCCACCGACGCCGCCATCCTCGCGGGGCTCGCCGAGGCGGCGCTTGAGGCCGGCGTCGCCATCCGGCGCATCGAGGCGGAGGGCATCGATCCCAGCCACAAGGCGGACCTCAGCCCGGTGACGGCGGCCGACCATGCGGCGGAGGCGATCATCTGCGCCGCGCTAGCCCGCATCCTGCCCGGCGTGCCGGTGGTGGCGGAAGAGGCCATGGCGCTGGGGGCGCAGGTCGATTGCGGCAACCGTTTCGTGCTGGTCGACCCGCTCGACGGCACCAAGGAATTCATCTCCGGCAACGGCGAGTACACGGTGAATATCGCTTTGGTGGAGGACGGCACGCCGGTGCTCGGCATTGTCTATGCCCCGGCGCGGGCGCTGCTGTTCGCCGGCCGGCCCGGCGCCGCCTTCCGCGCCATCCGCGCGCCGGGCGCGGCGGTGGATGCGCAGGACTGGACGCCCATCGCCTGCCGCCAGGTGCCCGAGGGGCCGATCGTGGTGGCGGCCAGCCGCTCCCACGGCGACCCCGCCACGGACGCGCTGATCGGTCGCTATGAAGTAGCCGAACGCATCTCGGCCGGTTCGGCCCTCAAGTTCGGCCTGCTCGCCGAGGGCAAGGTGGACCTTTATCCCCGCCTCGGGACCGTGATGGAGTGGGACAGCGCCGCCGGCCATGCCCTCGTCGCCGCCGCGGGCGGCAGCATCACCCGTCCGGACGGCAGCCCGCTGACCTACGGCCACGCCGAGACCGGCTACAAGGTGCACGGTTTCATCGCCTGGGGCGCCGGCGGCCCGGCCCGCGCGCGCACCGCCGATTAACGCTCCGATAACACGCAATCACCATGGTGATTATGATGCAACGGCTCGGGACAAGCGACGGCGCGCCTTTGCGCGGTCACACTGGTCGCCATAATCGAACCGATTCGTCCCGCTGTTTGCGAATTTCACCGCCCGCCCGCTGAAGCCCTCCGGCCGAAGCCCACCGCGAGAGACCCCATGCGCTTTGCTTCCGTGCGCTTCTCTTCTGTCCGCTTCCCCCGGAGCCTCCTGAAGACCGCCCGCGCACTCGCGGTCGCCATGGGCGTTGTCTCTGGGCTGCCGCTCGCCGCCGGGCTCACCCCGGCCGCCGCACAACAGGGGCCGGCGCCACAGAACTATTCAACCAACGAACTGGTGAGCAAGGGCCATTCCTTCTTCGGCAGCGTCTCCCGCGGGCTTGCGCTGTCCATCGAGAAGGCGGTCGGCCAGTGGGGCCAGCCCAACGGCTACATCCTCGGCCAGGAGGGCGCCGGCGCCTTCATCGGCGGCCTGCGCTACGGCGAGGGCGTGCTCTACACCCGCAACGCTGGCGACCTGAAGGTCTACTGGCAGGGCCCCTCGGTGGGCTGGGACTTCGGCGGCGACGGCGCCCGCACCATGATCCTCGTCTACAATCTCAAGAGCGTGGAAGACATCTTCCGCCGCTTCGGCGGCATTTCCGGTTCTGCCTATCTCGTCGCGGGATTCGGCATGACCGCGCTCGGCGCCGACGGGATCGTGGTGGTTCCGATCCGCTCGGGCGTGGGCGTGCGCCTCGGGGCCAATCTCGGCTACCTCAAGTTCACCCCCAATCCCACCTGGAACCCCTTCTGATCGCATTGGGGGCCTGACGGCGCTGGCACGCGCGCGCGGGCCATGGCATGAATGGCGCTGGCGCCCGCCTGCGACGGCGGGCGGAAGGCTCGGTCGCAGGGCGGCTCCGCCGATGTGGCCTCTAGGCAAAGGGCGAGTGCGCGCGTGATCGAGCAGATCATGTACTTCATGCTGGGCGTGCTGATCGCAACGCTCGTGGCTTTGCTCGTGCTGCCCGCGGTCTGGCACCGGGCCGTCCGGCTCACCACCAAAAGGGTGGAGGCGGCGGTGCCTATCTCCATCTTCGAGGTGCAGGCCGACAAGGACCAGCAGCGCGCGTTCTTCGCCCTAAACCAGCGGCGGCTGGAACTGCAATCCGACGCCATGCGCGACACCATCGTCGCCAATGCCGCCACCATCGAGACCCAGCGCCAGCGCACCTTCGAGCTGGAGGGCGAACTGAAGACCCTCCAGGCGCAGCACACTTTCCTGCAAGCCACCAGCGCCGAGCGCGATGTGCTTTTGGGCGAGACGCAGGACCAACTCGCCGACCGCACCGCCACTGTCGCCCGCCTGGAAGAGGCGCTGGCGGATCGGGTCGCCGCCCTCGCCGCACTGGAAGCCGCCCACGGCACCCTCACCGGGGATGCCCGCGCCCAGGCCGAGGCTTTGAAGGCCCGCGAGGAGGCGCTTGCCGCCGCCCGCACTCGCGTTACCGCCATCGAAGCGGACGTGGCGAGCCTCAGCGCGCGCCTCACCGACACCGCCCGCCGGCTCGAGGAAACGTCCGCCACCCTTGAAGCCGAGCGCGCCGCCACCCTTGAGGCCCGCGCCATCGCGGCCCAAGCTGCGACCGAACTTTCCACCGATCTCACCGAGGCGCAGGAAGCCCTCGCCCTCAAGGTGGTCGAGAGCGAGGCGCGGGCTCAAACCATCGCCGCGCTGGAGGCCGAGCGCGACCGGCTCGCCCAGACCCTCGCTACGGCGGAGGTCGACCTCGACGCCAACCGCTCCGTCGTCCACGCCTTCGAGCAGCGGCGCGCCAGCGAGTTCGTCGCGGCCGAGGCCGAGAACCGGCGGCTTGAGGATGCCCTGCGCATGCTCAAGGCCGACCATGCCCTTATGGAAGAGGCCGTGCAGCGCCGCCGGGACGACGGCAGCGCGGTGCCCGCCCCGCTGGCGAGCGAAGTCGCTGCTGCCGACGGCGCTGGCAACGCGATCCTGCGCGAAAGCATGACCGACCTCGCGGCGCGCCTTGCCGCCCTCACCGCCCGGCTGGAGGGTAATGGCTCGCCCATCCGCCAGGCCGTGGCGGAGGGCGCCGCGGGCGACCTTGCCGCGCGCATCCGTGCCCTGCTCGATCCGGCCGACGGCAGCGCCGAAGAAGAGGCGTCCGCGGGCGAGGCTCCGGCGATCGAAGCCAATGCCGTACCTTCCGATGGCACCGTCCGTCGCAATCGCAAATCCGCGCGCAGCCGGGCGGCCGTCTAAGTCATCCGGTCGGACACGATCCGCCTCTCGCACAGCCGAAGAGGATGAATGAGCGACCTCGATTCCCCTGCGGCCCGCATCGACGCGAAGATTGCGGGACTGAAGGAGTGGCGCGGCGACGCCCTCGCCCGCGTGCGCGCCCTGATCCACGAGGCCGATCCGCAAGTGACCGAGGCGGTGAAGTGGGTGAAGCCCACCAATCCGTCCGGCGTGCCCACATGGGAACATGACGGTATCCTCTGCACCGGGGAGGGCTACAAGACCTATGTGAAGCTGACCTTCGCCCACGGCGCGGCGCTGGATGATCCGAGCGGGCTTTTCAATGCCGGCCTCGGCGGCGGCACCCGCCGGGCCATCGACATTCACGAAGGGGAAGAGGTGGAGCCCGAGGCGTTCAAGGCCCTGATTCGGGCCGCCGTGGCCCTCAACGTCGCCCGGCAGGCATCGAAGCGCCGGTAACGCCTATCGCGAGGCCACCGTGAGTTCGTCGAGGCGCGCCCGCATGGAGCGCGGCAACTCGGGGAAACGGGACGGCTCGACGAAGTCCGCCGCGCGATAGGGCGGCCCCTTGGTCTTGCCGGTGAAGACGCGGGTGCCCTCGGCGGTCATCACCACATCGCCGCGCTTCAGCGTGGGGTCTTCCATGACATCCAGATGGGTGAGGCCGCCAACCTTGCCGTTGCAGGTGCAACCCTCGACGAGGCGCTGACGGTAGACATAGGCATTGGGCAGTTCCGAATAGGGCTTGCCCTCGCGGGTGACGGCTCCGTCGATGCCGCGCGCGGGATCCGAGGTGCTCACCACGGTCATCTTCGCGGCCGGACAGAAGGCGGCGCATTGAGCGAGATCGCTCTTCTCCACCCCGGCGCGGCCGGCGAGCGGGAAATACCGCCCGTCGCAGGTGCGCACGCAGTAGCCGTGGCCACCGCCGCTGTAGCCCGGTGCCGCATCAAGCATGCGCGGGGTGACGATGATGCGGGGCTGCTCGCTGGACCGATAGGTCGGGCGAGCGCCGAACAAGGCTGAGAAAAAGTCCGTAAGGGGCGACCCGCCATGCGAGGGGAAGATCCCCCGCGACTGCGCTCTGGCATCGCTGCCGAAGGGCACGAGCGCCAGCGCGAGGCCCAAGGCGAAGGCCACCATCAGCGCCACCAGCCCGTCCTCCCGGCCGCGTGCCGATGGAAGCGCACGCGCGCCAGTATTTTCGGCCTGTGGTGCACCTTGCCCCGATTGTTCTGCCATTTTCCACCCCATCCCAGGCTCTTCGCATCCCAGGCGTCTCCGCGCGACCGCGAGCCGTCTCGAGGCCATGGCTGGCGAGATGCCCGCTCAGGCCCAAGACAATGGCGGCGCTCCGATCGTTCCGCCCGGCGTTGGATGCCGTTCAGGGCAGCGGACGCTCGGGCCGAAGGCGCTGGTATCGAATTTGGCGCGGTTCCCCACGCGTGAAGATGCCCCGGGGCATGGGGCTCAGGACGTGCGGTATCGCCCGGAAGCCTGGCCGCGCAAGCCACGCACAAGTTCCATCGCGATATGATCTCAGGCGAATGCGGATACGCTGCGAACAGGCGGCCTGGGCGTTTCGGACGGGCGCTCCTGCGGATGCGTCAGGAAGGCAAGGGTAGGCGTCGCCACCAGCAGGGTGGCGAACAGCATCACGACCACGGAAATCAGAACAGACCCATTGGCTACGCGGGGCATCTCGGGACTCCCTCTCCCCGATTCCGGCTGATGGTCCGCCGCACCATCACCATCCCTAATATAACCTTAATTCATGGTGGACGGTTCCTGTGCTTAAGGTCACGTTCGCGAGAGGAGGGGTTGTGCGACTCAGCGAATGCACCTTCCGCCTACCACCGCCGACGGCAGCGATGTTTCCCATTTCGCGCCGTGGCAGTGGATGACCTTCGCCAGCGCTGCGGTGCGGCAACGAAGCCGCCTTGCGCGCCACCGCCCGGCGCACTGATATGGCGGCATGATAGACAAGCTCGAATATCTGATCGCTCTTGCCCGTGAACGTCATTTCGGCCGGGCCGCCGAAGCCTGCGGCGTCACTCAGCCCACCCTCTCCGCCGGAATCAAGCAGCTGGAGGACACGCTGGGGGTGCTTTTGGTGCAGCGCGGCTCCCGTTTCATGGGCTTCACCCCCGAGGGCGAGCGGACGCTGGAATGGGCGCGGCGCATCGTGGCCGATTCCCGCGCCATGCGTCAGGACATCGACGCGCTGAAGCGCGGCCTCGCCGGCCCCCTGCGCATCGCCGCCATTCCCACGGCCCTGCCCATGGTGGCGGCGCTGACGACCCCGTTCCGCGCCCGCCATCCGGACGTGCGCTTCACGGTGATCTCGCGCACCTCCATCGAAATCCTGAACCACCTGGAAAATCTGGAGATCGACGCTGGCCTCACCTATCTCGACAACGAGCCGCTCGGCCGGGTGAACACGGTGCCGCTTTATCGCGAGCGCTACCGCCTCGTGACGGCCGCCGATGCCAAGTACGGCGACCGGGAGAGCGTGACCTGGGCGGAAGTGGCGGAGCTGCAGCTCGCCCTCCTCACCCCGGACATGCAGAACCGGCGCATCGTGGACAATCTCCTCGCCGCCGCCGGTGCCAGCCACAAGCCGACGCTCGAATCCAATTCCATGATCGTGCTGTTCACCCATGTGCGCACGGGGCTTTGGTCGAGCGTGATGCCGGCCATGCTCGCGGATTCGCTGGGGCTGACCTCCACCGTGCGGTCGATTCCGATTCTGGAACCGGACATCTCCCACTCCATCGGCCTCGTGGTGCCCCATCGCGAGCCGACCACGCCGATCACGGCAGCTCTCGTAGCGGAAGCGCGACGCATCGCTCCGAAGCTGGAGCAGGCCACGGTGACCGACCCGGCAATTGCTGCGATGCAATAATTCGGGGCGGCCATGGCCGCTCCCAAAACCGTGTCCGCATAGAAAAACACGATCAATATACCAAGAACCATCCCAGACTGACCGGAATGACGCAGGCCAGCGCCTTGATTTCCGGTTCCGGCGCGTCTCGAACGGGCGCCGCTTGATAGAGATGTTCTATCGCAACATCCCACAGCTGCCTTGATTGAAGGGCCGCGTATGACACACTTTCCCCCAAGCAACACGAAGCAGCGGCAACGCGGCCTCGGTCAGTTGGGGAAAGTGAGACGTCCATGGCGGTCTATGAGGATTGGAGCACCGAGCGCGCAGCGCAGGTGATCGCGGAGCACAAGCATCTCGACGGGGCGACCATGCCGATCCTGCACGCCCTGCAGGAGACGTTCGGCTTCGTGCCCGATCCCGTGGTGCCGATGATCGCGGAGACGCTCAACCTCTCCCGCGCCGAGGTCTACGGCGTCCTCACCTTCTATCACGACTTCCGACGCGAGCCGCCGGGCCGCACGGTGGTGAAGCTCTGCGCCGCCGAGGCGTGCCAGTCCATGGGCAGCACTGCCCTCACCGCCTATGCGGAGCAGAAGCTGGGCGTCTCCATGGGCGAGACCTCGGCCGACGGCCGCGTGACGCTTGAGCCCATCTACTGCCTCGGCCTGTGCGCCTGTGCCCCCTCCGCCCTCGTGGACGGGCAGCTGGTCGGCCGCCTCGACCGCGCCACGGTGGACGAAATCGCCGAGTGCGTCGCCGCCAGCAAGCACTTCGGAGAGGTGTGATGAAGTCCCCCCGCATCTTCGTTCCCAACGACGCCACCGCCATCGCCTGCGGCGCCGACCGCGTCGCCAAGCGGCTTGAAGCCGGCCTTCTCGCCCGTGGCATCACCGCCGACATCACCCGCAACGGCTCGCGCGGCATGTTCTGGCTGGAGCCGCTGGTGGAGATCGAGACCGAGCGTGGCCGCATCGGCTACGGTCCCGTCACGCCCGCCGAGGTGGACGAGCTGCTGCACGCCGGCTTCCTGCATGGCGCCGACCATCCCAAGTGCATCGGCGTGGTGGATGAGCTGCCCTGGCTGAAGAAGCAGACCCGCCTCACCTTCGCCCGCATCGGCATCATCGACCCGCTCTCCCTCACGGAGTACGAGGCGCACGGCGGCTATCGCGGCCTGAAGCGCGCGCTGGAGCTGGGGCCGTCCGGCACGGTGGAAGAGGTGTTCGAGAGCGGCCTGCGCGGCCGCGGCGGCGCCGGCTTCCCGACCGGCATCAAGTGGCGCACGGTCGCCGCTGCCCCGGCCGACCAGAAGTACATCGTCTGCAATGCCGACGAGGGCGACAGCGGCACCTTCGCCGACCGCCTCATCATGGAGGCGGACCCCTACTGCCTCATCGAGGGCATGACCATCGCCGGCCTCGCCGTGGGCGCGACCAAGGGCTTCGTCTATTGCCGCTCGGAATATCCCCTCGCCTTCGTGGTGATGGAGAAGGCCATCGAGAAGGCCCGCATGGCGGGGCTGCTCGGGGACAACATCCTCGGCTCCGGCGTCTCCTTCGACATGGAAATGCGCATGGGCGCCGGCGCCTATGTGTGCGGCGAGGAGACCTCGCTGCTGGAAAGCCTGGAGGGCAAGCGCGGCCTGGTGCGCGCCAAGCCGCCGCTGCCGGCGCATGTGGGCCTGTTCGGTAAGCCCACCGTCATCAACAACCTCGTCTCGCTCGCCACGGTCCCGGTGATCCTCGACAAGGGCGGCAAGTTCTATCGCGACTTCGGCATGGGCCGCTCGCGCGGCACCATGCCCATCCAGCTCGCGGGCAACATCAAGCATGGCGGCCTGTTCGAGACCGCGTTCGGCATCTCGCTGGGCGAGCTCGTCAACGAGATCGGCGGCGGCACCGCCTCCGGCCGTCCGGTGAAGGCGGTGCAGGCGGGCGGGCCGCTCGGCGCCTACCTGCCGGTGCACCAGTTCGACACGCCGTTCGACTACGAGGCCTTCGCGGCCAAGGACGCGCTCATCGGTCATGGCGGCATCGTGGTGTTCGACGACACGGTGGACATGGCCCACATGGCCAAGTTCGCCATGGAGTTCTGCGCCCACGAGAGCTGCGGCAAGTGCACCCCCTGCCGCATCGGCTCCACCCGTGGCGTCGAGACCATCGACAAGATCGTCGCCGGCGAGAAGCGCGTTGAGAACCTCGCCCTGCTGGAAGACCTCTGCCACACCATGAAGCTCGGCTCGCTCTGCGCGCTCGGCGGATTCACGCCCTACCCCGTCGTCAGCGCCCTCACCCATTTCCCGGAAGACTTCGGCGCCACGCCGAAGCTCCCGGTCGCGGCCGAATGACCGTAAAGGAACGCCCCATGTCGCTCGTCCATGAAATCGACTACGGCACGCCGGCTTCCAAGTCGGAGAAGCTGGTCACGCTCACCATCGACGGCATGACCGTGCAGGTGCCGGAAGGCACCTCCATCATGCGCGCCGCGATGGAAGTGGGGAACCAGATCCCCAAGCTCTGCGCCACCGACATGCTCGACGCCTTCGGCTCCTGCCGCCTGTGCCTCGTCGAGATCGAGGGCCGCAACGGCACGCCCGCCTCCTGCACCACGCCGGTGGCGGACGGCATCGTGGTGAAGACCCAGACCGAGCGGCTCAAGAAGATCCGCAAGGGGGTGATGGAGCTCTACATCTCCGACCACCCGCTGGACTGCCTGACCTGCTCCGCCAACGGCGACTGCGAGCTGCAGGACATGGCCGGCGTCGTCGGCCTGCGCGACGTGCGCTACGGCTATGAGGGCGAGAACCACACGAAGCTCGGGAAGGACGAGTCCAACCCCTACTTCACCTATGAAAAGTCGAAGTGCATCGTCTGCAATCGCTGCGTCCGCGCCTGCGAGGAAGTTCAAGGCACCTTCGCGCTCACCATCTCCGGGCGCGGCTTCGACAGCCGCGTCTCGCCCGGCATGGACGAGAGCTTCCTCTCCTCGGAGTGCGTCTCCTGCGGCGCCTGCGTGCAGTCCTGCCCGACCGCGACGCTGAACGAGAAGGCCATGTACAACATCGGCACCCCCGAGCATTCGGTGGTGACGACCTGCGCTTATTGCGGCGTGGGCTGCACCTTCAAGGCCGAGATGCGCGGCGACGAGCTGGTGCGCATGGTGCCCTACAAGGACGGCAAGGCGAACCGCGGCCATTCCTGCGTCAAGGGCCGCTTCGCCTATGGCTATGCCGTCCACCAGGACCGCATCCTGAAGCCCATGATCCGCTCCTCCATCCACGAGCCGTGGAAGGAAGTGAGCTATGAGGAGGCGATCGCCTACGCCGCCTCCGAGTTCAAGCGCATCCAGGAGAAGTACGGCAAGCGCTCGGTGGGTGGCATCACGTCCTCGCGCTGCACCAACGAGGAAACCTACCTCGTCCAGAAGCTGATCCGCGGCGGCTTCGGCAACAACAACGTGGACACCTGCGCCCGCGTCTGCCACTCGCCCACCGGCTACGGTCTGTCGGTGACCTATGGCACCTCGGCCGGCACACAGGACTTCGACAGCGTAGAAGCCTCCGACGTGGTGCTCATCATCGGCGCCAACCCGACGGATGGCCACCCGGTGTTCGGCTCGCGCCTCAAGAAGCGGCTGCGCCAGGGCGCCAAGCTGATCGTGGTGGACCCCCGCCGCACCGACGTGGTGCGCTCGCCCCACATCGAGGCGGCCTACCACCTGCCGCTGCGCCCCGGCACCAACGTGGCGATCGTCACCGCCATGGCCCACGTCATCGTAACCGAGGGTCTGGTGAACGAGCAGTTCGTGCGCGAGCGCTGCGACTGGGAAGAGTTCCAGGAATGGGCCGCCTTCGTCGCCGAGGAGCGCCACTCCCCCGAGGCGGTGGAGAAGTACACCGGCGTTCCGGCTGACGCGGTGCGCGGCGCCGCCCGGCTCTATGCCACCGGCGGCAACGGCGCGATCTATTACGGCCTGGGCGTGACCGAGCACTCGCAGGGCTCGACCACCGTCATCGCCATCGCCAACCTCGCCATGGCCACCGGCAACATCGGCCGCAACGGCGTGGGCGTGAACCCGCTGCGCGGCCAGAACAACGTGCAGGGCTCGTGCGACATGGGCTCGTTCCCGCACGAACTGCCGGGCTACCGCCACATCTCGGACGACGCCACCCGCGCTTCGTTCGAGGCCCTGTGGGGCGTCGGGCTCGATGACGAGCCGGGCCTGCGCATCCCGAACATGTTCGATGCGGCCGTGGAAGGCACCTACAAGGGCATGTACGTGCAGGGCGAGGACATCCTCCAGTCCGACCCCGACACCAAGCATGTCTCCGCCGGCCTTGCCGCGCTGGAGTGCCTGGTGGTGCAGGACCTGTTTCTGAACGAGACCGCCAACTACGCCCACGTCTTCCTGCCGGGCTGCTCCTTCCTCGAGAAGGACGGCACCTTCACCAATGCCGAGCGCCGCATCCAGCGCATCCGCAAGGTGATGGCGCCGAAGAACGGCTATGCGGACTGGGAAGTCACCCAGATGCTGTCCAACGCCCTGGGCTTCCCCATGACCTACAGCCACCCCGGCGAGATCATGGACGAGATCGCGGCGCTCACCCCCTCGTTCGCCGGCGTGAACTACAAGCTGCTCGACGAGATGGGCTCGGTGCAGTGGCCCTGCAACGAGAAGGCGCCGGAAGGCACCCCGATCATGCACATCGGCGGCTTCGTGCGCGGCAAGGGCAAGTTCATGCTCACCGAATACGTGCCCACCGACGAGAAGACCGGGCCGCGCTTCCCGCTGCTGCTCACCACCGGCCGCATCCTCAGCCAGTACAACGTGGGCGCCCAGACCCGGCGTACCGAGAATGTGGTTTGGCACCCGGAGGACGTGCTGGAGATCCATGCCCACGACGCCGAGGTCCGCGGCATCCGCGACGGCGACTTCGTGAAGCTGGACAGCCGCGCCGGCTCCACCTCGCTCCGTGCCGTGATCTCCGATCGCGTCGCCCCGGGCGTGGTCTACACCACCTTCCATCACCCGGTGACGCAGGCCAACGTGGTGACGACCGACTATTCGGACTGGGCCACCAACTGCCCCGAATACAAGGTGACGGCGGTGCAGGTCTCGCCCTCCAACGGCCCGACCCAGTGGCAGGAGGAGTACGAGAACCTCAGCCGCACCAGCCGCCGCATCGCGGCGGAGTGAGGGCCGGGGGCACCGCCCCCTGCTCCCCCTTCCGGGTGCCCTCAGGTGTTCCCATCTGAATGGACGAGATGACCGACGAGCCTGCCTGCCCCCTGCCTGCTGACCTCCCCGCGCCCCCTTCGGCGCGGCGGGTGGAGCGTGTGCAGCTGCGGGACAGGCAGGTCTCCTCCGGCACCCGGGCGGTGCCGGAGGAAGTGCCGGTCGCCCTCACCTTCAACGGCACCACCCATGCGGTGATGATGGCGAGCCCCACCGACATCGCCGCCTTCGCGCTGGGCTTCGCCCTTACCGAGGGCATCGTCGCGGCGAAGGAGGAAATCCTCTCCCGCGATGTGATCGTCGTCGACGAGGGCATCGAGGCGCGCATGTGGATCGCCGAGGAGAAGATGAAGCATCTCTCCGCCCGGCGCCGGGCGCTCGCCGGCCCCACCGGCTGCGGCCTGTGCGGGGTGGAGAGCCTCGCCGAGGCGGTGAAGCCCGCCGCCCATGTCACCGCCACGGCCGTCTTCGCGCCGGACGTGGTGCTGGGCGCCATGGCCACCCTCGGCCCGCTTCAGGCGCTGAACCGCGAGACCCGCGCGGTGCACGCCGCCGCCTATTTCGAGCCCGGCCGGGGCATCCTCGCGCTGGCGGAGGATGTGGGCCGCCACAACGCCTTGGACAAGCTCGTCGGCATGGCTGCCGACGCCGGCTTCGACACCGCGCGCGGCCTGCTGCTGCTCACCAGCCGCGTCTCCATCGAGATGGTGCAGAAGGCGGCGGTGCTGGGCGTGGGCGTCATCGCCGCGGTGTCCGCCCCGACTTCCCTCGCCATCCGGACGGCGGAGGCAGCGGGTATCACCCTTGCCGCCATCGTGCGCGATGACGGCTTCGAGATTTTCACCCATCCCGGGCGCATCGCGCCCGCTTCATCGGAACGGGACCATGTCGCATAACTCCACCGAGAAGCTGGTCTATATGGCCAACCAGATCGCCACCGCCTTCGCCGCGCAGAAGCACGAGGCGGCCGTGGAGGCGACGCGCACGCACATCAAGAAGTTCTGGGACCCGCGCATGCGCTCCAAGATCGCCGAGCATGTGGCGCACGGCGGCGAGGGACTTCAGCCCATCGCCCGAGAGGCACTGGAAGGGTTGCAGGCGCCGAAGGCGGCCTGACTTCGCCCGCCTCGTGCGGGCGATCGGCTTTACACCACGTCCCTCGGCGCGAGGGCGCATTGCATGCGACCCTCCTCCACCTGCAGCACCGGGTGGACGATGCCGAAGCGGGCTTTCAGTTCCGCGCACGTCTCCGACAGGAAATCATCGTCCAGCGTCGCGCCGGGCCGCACCAGATGGGCGCTGAGCGCCACCGAGGTGGTGCTGAGGCCCCAGATGTGCAGGTCGTGCACCTCGCTCACGCCCGGCCGCGCGGCGAGATAGGCCTCCACCTCGGCCGCGTCGACGCCCGCCGGCACCATGTCCATGGCGAGGTTCACGCTGTCCCGCAGCAGCCCCCATGTGCCCGCGATGATGGCGACGGAGATCGCCAGCGACACCACGGGGTCCAGCCACAGCCAGCCGGTCAGCGCGATCACCGCACCGGCGATGACCACCCCCAGCGAAATCGCGCCGTCCGCTACCATGTGCACGAACGCCCCGCGCACGTTCAGGTCGCCCTTGCGTCCGGCCATGAACAATAGCGCCGTGCTGATGTTCACCCCGACGCCCACCAGCGCCACGATCATTACCATTCCGGTCTCGATGGGCGCGGGATTCGCGAGGCGGCCGAAGGCTTCCAGGATGATGCCGCCGGTCGCCACGAGCAGCAGCGTTGCATTAGCGAGCGCGGCGAGGATGGAGGACCGGCCGTAGCCGTAGGTGCGCTTGGGCGTGGGTGCCCGTCGCGACAGCCACGCGGCGCCCCAGGCGAGCAGCAGGCCGAGCACGTCGGAGAGATTGTGGCCCGCATCCGCCAGAAGGGCGAGCGAGCCGGACATGAAGCCGAACCCCGCCTCGATGACGACGAAGCCAAGGTTCAGCCCGGCGCCGATGGCGAAGGCCCGCAGCGAATCCGGCGGGGCGTGGGAATGGCCGTGGCCACCGTTGCCCTGCGAATGGTCGGCGTGGTCGTCGTGATCCGGATCGCTCTGATGGGATGCCATGCCGCGCCTCCATGCATTCGCGCGGCATCTTCCACAAGCGCCGGGCGATGTCACGCCCGGCCGGCGCGGCGCGAGCGCGCGCCTATCCGAGGAAGGCCGAGACGGTCCGCGCGAACGCTTCCGGCTGCTCGATGGCGGAGAGGTGCCCGCCCGGCAGGCGCGCCAGCTTTGCTCCGGGGATGGCGGCGGCGATGGCCTCGCCCCAAGCTGGCGGCGTCGAGCGGTCGCCATCGGAGACGATGACCAGCGTCTGGGTGGCGATGCGCGCAACGTCGGCGCGGAAATCCATGTCGCGCATGGCGGCGCTGGTGCCCATGTAGCCGGCGGGCTTCGCTCCCGTCACCATCGCGCGCACCTCGGCCACCCGGGCCGGACGCTGCGCCTTGAACTCGGGCGTGAACCAGCTGTCGATGACGGAATCGGCGATCGGCTCCGTCCCGTCCTTGCGCACCGCCTTGATGCGGTGATCCCAGAAGCGCGTCGGGCCCGCATGGGCGGTGGTGTTGGAAAGGATGAGGCGGGTGAGGCGCTGCGGCGCGTTCAGCGCCAGCCACTGGCCCACCATGCCGCCGAGCGACAGGCCGCAGAAATCGGCGGTGGCGAGGTTCAGGCGGTCCATCAGCGCCAGCACGTCGCGGCCGAGGTCGCCCATGGAATAGACCTGGTCGGGCGCGGCGCTCTCGCCATGGCCGCGGGCGTCGTAGCGGATGAGGCGGCGGCCCGGGAACAGCGGCACCACCTCATCCCACATGCCGAGGGTGCAGCCGAGGGAATGGGAGAGGATGAGCGGCGGCGCGCCCTCCGGCCCCGTCACCTCCACCCTGAACCGCTCCCCGGAGATCTCCAGCAGCGCCACGGCGCCCTCCCCTCTGGATTCAATATGCCAGAGGTGTAGCGCGTTCAGGGCCAGGCGCAAGCTCCCGCTTGGGGGCTGCGCCTATCGCCTCACTCGAGGTCGGTCTCGAAGATGGCCATGCGGAAGTTCTGCGTGGCCTTCCCCTTTTCCTCGTCCTTGGTGAGGGTGCCGATGGCATCATCGCCGAGATAGACCTCGGCAGTGTCCTTGGACTTCGCGAAGGCGACCACCTTGAACTTCGGGTTGCCGAACTTGGTGCGGAGGTAGCTCGGAGCGTCCTTGTCGAGAACCGGCATGCGGAAATGATAGGAAAGCTCGCCGTCCTCCTCGTCCTTGTCCAGAGTGCCGATGGCTTCCTCGCCGAGGAACACCTCGGCGCTGCCCTTCGGCTTCGCGCGGGCTGCCACGTTAATCTGCGGATTGTTGAAGAGGTTCCGCATATAACGCTGCACCTGCTCGATCTCGGTCTTGTCCAAGGGGTGGTCCTCCTGAGAGCGGATGGCCGCCTTATGGCCGCCATCGGGCGTGCGTTCAAGCCGGTCGGGTCAGATGTCCGCACCAGACCAGATGTTGTCCTCGAACATCTGGTCCATGGAGCGCGAGGGCTCGGCGCAGCCGGCCTCACCCACCACCTTGGCCGGGATGCCGGCGACGGTCGAATTGCGGGGCACGGGCTTCAGCACCACGGAGCCGGCGGCGACGCGGGCGCAGCGGCCCACCTCGATATTGCCGAGCACCTTGGCGCCGGCGCCGATGAGCACGCCGCGGCGGATCTTGGGATGGCGGTCGCCGCTCTCCTTGCCGGTGCCGCCCAGCGTCACGCCCTGGAGGATGGAGACGTCATCCTCGATCACCGCCGTCGCGCCGATGACGATGCCGGTGGCATGGTCGAAGAACACGCCGCGGCCCATGGGCACCTGCGGATGGATGTCCACGGCGAAGACGGATGAGGCGCGGCTCTGGAGGTAGAGCGCGAAATCCTTGTGCCCGTTGTTCCACAGGAAGTGGGCGAGCCGGTGCGACTGGATGGCGTGGAAGCCCTTGAAATAGAGCACCGGATCCAGCGTGCGGTCGGCGGCGGGGTCGCGGTCCACCACGGCCATCACGTCGGCACGCAGGGCCTGGGAGATGTCCTTGTCGCGGGCCACCGCATCGAGCCAGGCGGCGCGGATGGCCGAGCCCGGCAGGTCGGTGTCGCCGAGTCGGGCAGCGATGCGCTCGCCGATCACGGCTTCGAGGCTGGGCTGGCCGAGGATGGCACTGGTGAAGAAGCCGGCGAGCAGAGGCTCGCGCTCGGCGGCCTCCTCGGCCTCGTTGCGCAGGCGCGCCCACACGGGGTCCACCACATCGTGCCAGCGCTCGGTGCCAAGGCGCGTCACGCGCGGCGCGGCAAGCTCCGGCATCTGGGAAACCATCGGCACTTGCGGCATCTCTGCCTCCTCGGGGATCAAACTTGCCCCTGTTCTAGCACATGCTGCGGCAAGGCGAGAGGCTCCCGCCGGCCGGCGTCAGGGCCGGGACTTCAGGAAGTCGAGAGCGCCCTGCTTGAACACCTTGTCACCCACGGCGGGATTGTGGTCGCGGTTGGGGATGTCGAGCTGGGTGCCGTCCGGCAGCAGCGCCACCAGCGGCGCGGCGGCACCGGCCACCGCATCGCGGGTGCCGATGGCGACCATGACCGGCTGGAAGATGCGCCCCACCTCCTCGCGCGTCAGCACCTGCCGCGAGCCGCGGATGCAGGAGGCCAGCGCCCTGAGGTCCGCCTTGTTGGCATCGGCGAAGGCGCGGAACATGCGGCCCATGGGGTCCGCAACGTCGTCGAGGCTCGGCGCCTCCAGCGCGTCCGCCACCGTCTGCGGCAGGCCCGCGCCTTCCACGAGGTGGATGCCGAGGCCGCCGAAGATGGCCGAGCGCACCGCATGGGGAAAATGCAGCGCCATCTGGGCAGCCACCCGCGCGCCCATGGAGTAGCCGATCACATCCGCCCGCTCGAGGCCGAGATGCCGGAGCAGGTTGTGGGCGTCCTCCGCCATCAGGCGGGTGTCGTAGAGGGCGGGATCATAGAGCTTTTCGGATTCCCCATGGCCGCGATGGTCGAAGGCGATGACGCGGTAGCCGGCCTCGGTGAGCGTCTTCGTCCAGGAGGGGCCGACCCAATTGATCTCCTTGGTGGAGGCGAAGCCGTGGATCAGGAGGACCGGCTCGCCGGCACCCTGATCGAGATAAGCGATATCGACACCGTCGGAGGAGAAATGGGGCATGAGGGACCTTCGCGGGGAACGGCGAGCAGGGGAGCTGCGCGCCGCTCGGGCGCGCGGGCGGGGAAACTAGAAGGTCCCTCCCCGCCTGCCAACACCCCGCCTGCCTCTCCCTCCCGCCCGAGGGCGCGTACTGCCTCCGTGGCTGCCAGCACGTCGCGGGTGGCGGCGGCGATGACATCGGCGGCGGCAATCGCGGGAACGGCGACCTCCGCCACGGGCGCAACGGCTGGCGTGCGCCGCACGAACAGCTTTCCTGGCGACGGTGCGCCGGGCGCCGCGTGCGGGCGCCCCCGGCGCAGCTTGTGCCGCCACGTCCGGCGGGCGCAGGCGACGCAGAAGGAATTGAAGCTGGACACCAGCGCGAACAGATAGAAGGCCGCGAGGAAGCCCCACCAGATGAGGTGGAACAGCAGGCTGGTGATGGTAATGGCACCGCGCCCCAGCGCCTTCAGGATGGCAAGCGTCTGCACGCCCTTGGCGTCGGCGAGCCGAGCGACGCGGGAGAGGTCGCGGCCCCCCTCGGCCACCTTCAGCCCTTCCAGCGCGGCGCGGGTGCCGGCCTTGGCCTCGATGCGGGCGGTGTCGTCCAGCATCCGGGTGAGGGTGGCGAGGCGATCGGTGCGCACCACGCTCTTCACCGCCGCCCCGTCCACCGCCGTCGCGCCGGAGAGAAGGCGGCGCAGGGCCACGAAGTCCACGCTCTCCCGTGCAGCACGGGTGAAGCTGCGCAGCAGGCCGGCGGAGAGGCGACCGGTGCGCTTCGCCACCTTCACCAGCGAGATGCCCATCCGTACCGGCAGACTCGCCCCCACGGTGGCGTAGGTGCCGGCGGTGACCGCAATGCCCACGGCCGACAGGCCGAGGATGAGCTGGTCCGGTTCCTCGCCGCGGGCCATCTTGAGGCCCTCGCGTCCGGCGTCGCGGATGTCGCCCCACACCATGAGATCGCTCGTTGCCGCCCCCGCGAGACCGGCGAGATCGGTGGGTTGGCCCGTCACGAAGCCCATGCCGAACGCCTTGGCGGAATGCAGCGCCTGCTCCGCCCCGCCGTTGGCCACCTCCACCTGCTTGCGCAACTCCGGCGAAACAGCGAGGTGCCGGGCATCGGCCAAAGCGAGGTAGGAGGTGGCGAGGGCGGTATCGTCCTCCGCCAGCGCGGCCTCGATGGCGCGCGTCGCATCCTCGCCGGTGAAGCCCTTGAGGCCGAGATCGGCGAGGGCGGCGGGATCGTCACGGGCGGCGATCAGCTTCGCGCTCTCCTTCGCCACGGGCACGAGCCAAGGCGCCGCGCCCAGCAGCGAGATGAAGACAACGAGGAAGGCGAAGATGCGAGCCATGGTCTTTCCGTTCCGTCATCCTCGCATCCCATTGTGGCGAAGTCGAAGGCGTTCGCGACCGGACCAGCCTACCCTAACGGCAATGCAAATTGAGCCGCGGCTGCCCCTTCCACCGCTTCCGCCGGCCGCTCCCGCCGCATAAAAGGAAGGCTTGGCGCCCTGCGCGCCATACGAGCATTGGCCCCAGCCGGGCCGGAGACGCCGGGGCATGAGCGTAACGGGATCGAGAGAGCCAGCCGCCTCGGGCGCACCGACGGCGCTGGACCGTGCTCTGCGGACGATCCGGCCGGCCTTCGTCAGCGTCGTGGTGTTCAGCTTCTTCATCAACCTCCTCGGCCTCAACGCCTCCATCTACATGATGCAGGTCTATGACCGGGTGCTGGGCAGCCGCAGCATCGAGACGCTGGTGCTGCTCACCCTCATCACCGCCTTCCTCTATCTGGTGTGGGCGGCGCTGGAAGGGCTGCGGTCCCGCCTGCTGGAGCGGGCCGGCATCGCCTTCGACACCAAGGTGGCGGCGGATGTGTTCGATGCCGTGCGCCGCATGGCGCTGCGCGCGCCAGGCAATGGACAGGCGCAGGCGCTGCGCGACCTCGACACCGTGCGCGATTTCTATGCCGGCGCAGGCCTCGCCGCTCTCTGCGACGTGCCGTGGGTGCCCATCTACATGATCTGCGCGACCCTGCTGCATCCCTATTACGGGGTGCTGGCGGTGGCGAGCTGCCTGTTCTCCGGCTTCCTCGCCGTCCTGAACAACCGCGCCACCCGCCAGAGCCTCGCGGAGGCGGGCCGCGCCGGCATCAAGGCCAATGCCCTCGCCACGGCCACCCTGCGCAATGCGGAAGTGCTCAAGGCCATGGGCATGTCCCAGGCGCTGCGCGCGCGCTGGAACGCCGCGCACGAGGACGCCATGGGCTGGCAGAGCCGGGCCGGCGACCGGGGGGCTCTTCTCATCGGCATCACCAAGTTCAACCGGGCGCTGGTGCAGAGCGTCGTGCTGGGGCTCGGCGCGTGGCTCGCCATCCAGAAGCAGATCTCGCCCGGCATGATCATCGCCGGCTCCATCCTGGTGGGGCGCTGCATCCAGCCCATCGAGCAGGCGGTGAGCAACTGGAAATCGGTGGTGAACATGCGCACCGCCTATGGGCGCATCCAGATGCTGCTGCGAGCCGCCCCTCCCCCGCCCGAGCGGCTGCGCCTGCCGGAACCCACGGGGGCGGTGAGCGTGGAGAACCTGTTCGTGCGGGCGCCGGGCCGCGAGACGGCGGTGCTGCGGCAGCTGTCGTTCCGGCTCGACGCCGGCAGCGTCCTCGGCGTCATTGGCCCGACGGCGGCGGGCAAGTCTACCCTCGCGCGAGCGCTGGTCGGCGTATGGCCGGCCGCGTCAGGCGCAGTGCGGCTCGACGGATCGGACCTCGCCCATTGGGACGAGGAGCAGCTCGGCCGCCATGTCGGCTACCTGCCGCAGGATGTGGAGCTGTTCGCCGGCACCATCGCGGAGAATATCGCCCGATTCACCGCGGCCGAGCCGGAGTCCGTGGTGGCGGCGGCGCAGCTCGCCGGGGTCCACGAGATGATCCAGCAGCTGCCGCAGGGCTACAATACCGAGATCGGCGACGGCGGCCTCGCCTTGTCCGGCGGGCAGCGCCAGCGCATCGGCCTCGCCCGCGCGGTGTTCGGCCTGCCGGCGCTGATCGTGCTGGACGAACCCAACGCCAGCCTCGATCCGGCCGGCGAAGCCGCGCTCACCGAGGCGCTGAAGCAGTTGAAGGCGGCGCGCCGCACGGTGGTGCTCATCACTCACCGGCCGGCCGCCCTCGCCCAGTGCGATCTCGTGCTCGCGCTGAAGGATGGCGCCGCCCTCGCCTTCGGCCCGCGCGACGAGGTGATGAAGCGCGTCGCCCAGGGTTCGGCGCCCACGCAGATGCCCCAGCCCGCAGCCTCTGCCGGGGGTGGCGCACCGACTGTTCGCGTCCGCAAATCCGTCGCCGGCCTCGGCACCGCACCGGCCTCTTCGGCCGGCCCGGCGAACCAGCCGTGAGGCGCGCATGACCTCGCCCGCCTTTCCCGACCGTCCCTTCGCCGGCGCCTCGCCCCGGCCACCCTCGGGCTATCGCAGCGTCGCGCTCGCGGGCTACGCCCTGATCGCCGTCACCTTCCTCGGCTTGGGCGGGTGGGCGGCGATGGCCCGCGTCGACGGTGCGGTGGTCGCGCCGGGCGTGATCGGCGTGGAGAGCAAGCGGCAGGTGGTGCAGCATCTGGAAGGCGGCATCGTCGCCGCCATCCTGGTGCAGGAGGGGCAGAAGGTGAGTCGGGACGAAACCCTGTTCCGGCTCGATCCCACGCAGTCGCGGGCCAATGACGAGGCGGCCCTCGCCCAGCGACGCGCCGCTCTGGCCCTGGAAGCGCGGCTCGTCGCCGAACGGGACGATGCTCCCGCCATCACCTTCCCGCCCGAGCTTCTGGAACTCGCCCGCGTGCCCGCCGTCCGGGAGGCCATGGCCGACCAGATCGCCCAGTTCCGCGACCGCCGCGCCGCCTTCCAGAGCCAGATCGACATCCTGAACGGCCGCATCGTCCAGCTCGGCCATGAGCTGGAGGGACTTGCCCAGGAACGCGCCTCGGCCCGGCAGCAATTGGCCTTCGTCGAGGACGAACTGACCGCCGTTCGCGAGCTGGAGCGCAAGCACCTCGTCAACAAGTCGCGCGTCTCCTCGCTGGAGCGGGAAAAGGCGCGGCTGGACGGGCTCGTCGGCCGTAATATCGCTGACGAGGCCAAGGCGCGCGGCTCCATCGGCGAGCAGAAGATGCAGATCGTCCAGCTCACGCAGCAGCGGGCGGAGGATGTCGGCTCCCAGTTGCTCGACATCCGCGAGAAGCTGGCGGAACTGAAGGAGAAGGTCCAGGTCACGCGCAGCGTGCTGGAGCGCATCGAGATCCGCGCCCCCAGCAGCGGGATCGTGCAGAACATCAACCCGCGCATCTACACGGTGGGCGCCGTGGTGCGCCCCGGCGATACGCTGCTGGAGATCGTGCCTGTGGACGCGCCGCTGGTGGTGGAGGCCCGCGTGCCAGTGCAGGACATCGACCGCCTCGACCTCCATGAGGCGGTGGAAGTGCGCTTTCCCGCCTTCCATGGCCGCACCACGCCCATGGTGCTCGGCCATCTCGCGTCGGTGTCGCGCGATCGGCTGGTGGACGAGACCACCCACCAGCCCTATTTCCTCGCCCGCGTCGGCGTGGACGAGACGGACGTGCCGGCCGATCTGCGCAGCCGGCTCCAGCCGGGCATGGATGCGGAAGTCGCCTTCCACACCGGCTCGCGCACGGTGCTGAGCTATCTGCTCCGCCCCCTCGCCGATGCCATGGCCCGCGCCTTCACGGAGCGATGACGCCCTCGCGCCGAAAAGCGAACGGGACTAGAAGGGCGCCGAAAGAGGACGGGATATGACCATGCTGAAGGTCTGGGGCCGCATCAATTCCGTGAATGTGGAGAAGGTGATCTGGACCGCGCAGGAGCTTGGCTTGCCCTTCGAGCGGATCGAGGCCGGCGGCGCGTTCGGCGTGGTGGATACCCCAGAGTTTCGCGCCAGGAACCCGGTGGGCCGGGTGCCGGTGATCGACGATGACGGCTTCGTGCTGTGGGAATCCAACGCCATCGTGCGCTATCTCGCCACCCGCCACGGGCTCGGCACGCTGATGCCCGTCGACCCGCGCGCGCAGGCCGAGGCCGGGCGCTGGATGGATTTCCAGCTCGGCACCGTCGCCGCGCCGCTGAGCGCGCTGACATGGGGCATCGTGCGCACCGCGCCGGAGAAGCGCGATCCGAAGGCCCTCGCCCCGGCCTTTGCCAATCTCGGCGCGGCGCTGGCGATCGTGGAGGCGGGGCTCGCCGGCCGCACTTATCTGGTGGGCGAGAGCCTCACCGTCGCCGACATTCCGCTCGGCTGCTGCGCCCACCGCTGGTTCAACATGCCGCTGGAGGGCACCGGGCTGGAACGGCCCGACCTGCCCAACCTTGCCGCCTGGTATGGACGACTGAAGGCGCGGCCGGCGGTTGCGGGACTGATGCCGACGCCGCTCACCTGAGGCGCGGGTGATGCGCCTTCAGAAGTGCGTCACCCCATCGTAGATCAGCTTCACGCCGACCACCGCGAGGATGGTGTAGACAAGGCCGAAGAAGCGCGCCGGTGAGACGCGACGCACCAGCCAGACACCGGCCATGGTCGACACCACGGCAATGGGGATCAGCGCAGCCGAGGTGGCGAGATTCTCGAATGAGATCTGGCCCAGCGCGAGGAAGAACGGCAGCTTCACCCAGTTCACCACCGCGAAGAAGGCCGTGGCCGTCGCCGCGAACTGCTGCACGGGAAGCGGGCGCCGGAGCAGATAGATCATCAGCGGCGGGCCACCCGCATTGGCGATCATGCTGGTGAAGCCGGAGACGACGCTCCACACCGCGGCGGCGATGGGACCCGACTCCCCCGGCGTCCGCTTCAGCCGCCGCGACAGGAAGGCGCGTGCCGCCTCCACCACCGAGAGCACGCCGATGCCGCAGGCCACCGCCGCGTCGGACACAGAGGCCGCAAGCAGATAGCCGAGCACGATGCCGGCAAGAGCGCCCGGAAGAGTGCGCAGCAGCTCCTTCCGGCTCCAGCGGCGCCAGTAGGCGTAGAGGCTCACCACGTCCTGGACGATCAGCACCGGCAGGATGATGGCGGCCGCCTGGATGGGCGACATCACCAGCGCCAGAATGGGCTGGCCCAGCACCGAAAGGCCGGTGAAGCCGCCTTTGGAGAGGCCCACCACAATAGTGGCCGGCACGGCGGCGGCATAGAAGAGGGGATCGACGATCAAGGGGGAACTCGCTGCGGCAGCCGCCCCTCACGCGGGGACGGGCACCGGTCGCGCGGAGGCGCCGGCCTGCCGCCTATAGCAGCCCGCCCGGCGCGGCACGACAGAAAATCCCCTGCAAGGCCAAGCCCCAGTAAGCCCCTCAGCGCCTCTCCCTACGGCATGAGCCGAGCCGGGCGATGGCCAGCGCCTGCTCGAATCCGGCTTCGAGGGAATCGATGATGGGCGGGGACGCGGCGACCTCGATCTCGGCCGCATAGCCGGCGAGGGCCGCGCCGCCGAGGATGAGCACGTCCGGCGCCTGCGCCGCTATGGTCTCCTCCACCACCCGCGCCACCGCCCAGGTCTTGTCCGAGGAGCCGTCCGCATGGCGCGCGGACAGCGCGAGGGCATCGCCGGGGACCATGGCGATGCCGGCGCAGCGCCCGTCCAGATGGGTGCGGCGCATCAGCTCGCGCAGCATGGCGGGCCATTCGCCGTGCGGCACCACGATGGAGAAGCGTTCGCCCAGCTGGAGCGCGGTGAGGATGCTCGCCTCGGCCATGCCGGCAAAGGGGAAGGCGAACGCGCCCCGCAGCGCCTCCAGGCCCGGCTCGCCGAAGCAGGCATAGAGGGCGGCATCGAAGGGGGCGCGCCCTTCCTCCTGCTCCTTGGCCACCGCCGCAGCCACCGCCTCCAGCGCCGCATGGCCCGCCACCGCCGCGGATTGGCGCGTGGTGACATAGGGCTGGCCGAAGCTGGCCGTGACGCCGGCAAGCTCGACGCCTGCGGGCGCGCGACGGTTAAGCGCCGCCACCATGCGATCGGTCACGGCCTCGCTGGTATTCGCGTTCAGGACCAGAATCTTCAAAGCGCCCTCCCCCTGCCCGCCCCAAAGGAAGCATCCGGGGGCCGCCCTGAAAAGCGTCCCGCACGCCTCTCGACCCAAAATGCATGCGATGAACCGAACTTGCCCAATTAATGAGCAATCTGGCAATTTGTCGATGATTTGACGACGAACTGTTTCACGCATTCCGCAGCGGCATAAAGGATCGGGACGGCTTCCGCGCCGTGGCACAGGGGTTGCTAGCCAGCATGGGCATCGCGCCGAAGAGGACTCGACGATGCTCAAGAAAGACCTGCGCAACAGCCCGGCCAGCCGCCTCCTGAGGACGGCCGCCTTTCTCGTGGCCACGGGCGGCTTCGTCGCCGTCCCGGCCCTTCTGGCACCAGGCTTTGCCGCTGCGGAGACCACCCTGCGCATCGGCATGACGGCGGCCGATATTCCGCGCACCCTCGGCCAGCCCGACCAGGGTTTCGAGGGCAACCGCTTCACCGGCCTCACCATGTATGACGCGCTGTTGCTGTGGGACCTGTCCTCGGCCACCAAGCCCAGCGTCCTCGTTCCCGGCCTCGCCACCGAATGGAAGGTGGACGATCAGGACAAGACCAAGTGGATCTTCAAGCTGCGCCCCGGCGTGACCTTCCACGACGGCTCGCCGTTCAACGCCGATGCCGTGGTGTGGAACGTGGACAAGGTGCTCAACAAGGAGGCACCCCAGTTCGATGCCAGCCAGGTGGGCGTCACGGCCTCGCGCATGCCCACCCTGCGCTCGGCGAAGAAGATCGACGATTTGACGGTGGAGCTGACCACCGCCGAGCCCGACTCCTTCCTGCCCTACAACCTCACCAACCTGTTCATGGCGAGCCCTGCCCACTGGCAGAAGCTCTATGAGACCGCCGAGGGCGCCGACGCGAAGGCGAAGGCCGCCGCGGCCTGGACCATCTTCGCCCGCAGTGCCTCCGGCACCGGCCCGTGGAAGATGGCCGCCTTCGTGCCGCGCGAGCGACTGGAGCTGGTGAAGAACGCCGCCTACTGGGACAAGGACCGCATCCCGAAGACCGACCGCATGGTGCTCCTGCCCATGCCCGAGGCCAACGCCCGCACCGCCGCCCTCCTCGCCGGACAGGTGGACTGGATCGAGGCGCCCGCGCCCGACGCCCTGCCGCAGCTGAAGTCGCGCGGCTTCAAGATCGAGGCGAACGAGCAGCCGCACGTCTGGCCCTGGCAATTCTCGCGCATCGAGGGCTCCCCCTGGAACGACATCCGGGTGCGCAAGGCGGCGAACCTGTGCATCGACCGCGAAGGGATGAAGGAGGGCCTGCTCGGCGGCCTCATGGCTCCCGCCACCGGCACCGTGGAGCCCGGCCATCCCTGGCGCGGCAACCCCACTTTCCAGATCAAATATGATGTGAAGGAAGGCCAGAAGCTGATGAAGGAGGCCGGGTTCGGCCCCGACAAGAAGCTGAAGGTGACGACGCAGACGTCGGCCTCGGGGTCGGGCCAGATGCTGCCCCTTCCCATGAACGAATACCTGCAGCAGGCGCTGGCCGAGTGCTATTTCGACGTGAAGCTCGACGTGATCGAGTGGAACACGCTGTTCACCAACTGGCGCAAGGGCGCGAAGGACCCCTCCGCCAACGGCTCCAACGCGGTGAACATCACCTATGCGGCCATGGACCCGTTCTTCGCCATGGTGCGCTTCCTCCAGTCGGGCATGGCACCGCCGGTGTCCAACAACTGGGGCTACATCAACAACCCCAAGTTCGACGAGCTGGTGAAGAAGGCGCGCAACTCCTTCGATCCCGCTGCGCGCGACGCCGCCCTCGCCGAGCTGCACGCCGCCTCGGTGGACGACGCGGCCTTCCTTTGGGTCGCCCACGATGTCGGCCCGCGCGCGCTGAGCCCGAAGATCAAGGGCTTCGTGCAGCCCAAGAGCTGGTTCGTGGACTTCTCTCCGGTGTCCATCAGCGAGTGAGGCGGTTCCCTTCTCCCCTCGCGGGAGAAGGGAGCAAACAACTGTCATGCCCCGGCTTGTCCGGGGCATCCACGGCCCGGCCGGGGCCAGTCTCGGGAGACTTGCTCCGGCGGCACGGTGGATCCCCCGGACAAGCCGGGGGATGACGAGGGTAAAGACCCCAGCGCGGAGCCGCCCACCCCGCGCCCTTCCAACACAAGCAGGATCGCCCCGTGCTGGTCTATGTCCTCAGGCGCATCGTCTATGTGATCCCCATCGTCGTCTCGGTGGCGCTGGTGTGCTTCCTCTTGGTGCACATCACTCCCGGCGACCCGCTTGTGGCGGTGCTGCCGCCGGACGCCTCGGCGGAACTCGCGGCGCAGTTGCGCGCGGCCTATGGATTCGACCAGCCGCTTCCGGTGCAGTTCGGCCTGTGGGTCTGGCATGCGCTGCATGGCAACCTCGGCACCTCCATCGCCACAGGCCGGCCGGTGCTGGGCGAGGTGACAGCGGCGGTCGGCAACACCTTCATCCTGGCGGTTTCGGCCGCCGTCATCGGCTTCGCGCTGGGGGCCTTCTTCGGCCTCATCGCCGGCTATTTCCGCAACACCTGGGTGGACAAGCTCGCCACCTCCGTCGCGGTGGCCGGCGTCTCCGTGCCCCATTACTGGCTGGGCATGGTGCTGGTCATCATCTTCTCGGTGTGGCTCAACTGGCTGCCCGCCGTGGGCATGGGGCCGGGCGGATGGTCGTGGGACTTCGAGCACCTGCGCTTCCTCATCCTGCCCGCCGTCACCATGTCGGTGATCCCCATGGGCATCGTGACGCGTACGGTGCGGGCGCTCACCGGCGACATCCTCTCGCAGGATTTCGTGGAGGCGCTGCGCTCCAAGGGCCTGCGCGAGACCCAGGTGTTCCGCCATGTGGTGAAGAACGCCTTGCCCACCGCCATCGCCGTCATGGGCCTCCAGCTCGGCTACCTGCTGGGCGGCTCGATCCTCATCGAGACGGTGTTCTCCTGGCCGGGCACGGGCTTCCTTTTGAACTCGGCGATCTTCCAGCGCGATTTGCCGCTGCTCCAGGGCACCATCCTCGTGCTGGCGCTGTTCTTCGTCTTCCTCAACCTCGTGGTGGACATCGCCCAGGCGGCGATCGATCCGCGCATCAAGAGGGCCTGATCGTGGCGATGACCAGCGATGCCGCCCTTGAGGCGGCCCCCGTCGAGAAGGCCCGCGGCTACTGGGCGACGGTGGCCCGCCGCATCTCCCGCGACAAGGTGAGCATGGCCTGCGCGGCCATCCTCATCCTCATCGTGCTCGCGGCGATCTTCGCGCCCTGGCTCGGCCTCGCCGATCCCTACCAGGGCTCAATGATCCGCCGGCTGCGCCCCATCGGCACGCCCAACTATCCGCTGGGCACCGACGAACTCGGCCGCGACATGCTCTCCCGCCTCGTCTATGGCGGTCGCCTCTCGCTGCTCATCGGCATATTGCCGGTGATCCTCGCCTTCGGCATCGGCACCAGCCTCGGGCTGCTGGCGGGCTATCTCGGCGGCAAGGTCAATACGATCATCATGCGTACGATCGACGTGTTCTATGCCTTCCCCTCGGTACTGCTGGCCATCGCCATCTCGGGCGTGCTCGGGGCGGGCATCGTCAATTCCATCGTGTCTCTCACCGTGGTGTTCGTGCCGCAGATCACCCGCGTGGCGGAGAGCGTCACCACCTCGGTGCGCTCGCTCGACTTCGTGGATGCGGCGCGGGCGTCGGGCGCCTCGGCGCTCACCATCATGCGCGTGCACATGCTGGGCAACGTGCTGGGGCCGATCTTCGTCTATGCGACGGGCCTCATCTCCGTCTCCATGATCCTCGCGGCGGGCCTCTCCTTCCTCGGCCTCGGCACAAGGCCGCCGGAGCCCGAATGGGGCCTGATGCTGAACACCCTGCGCACCGCCATCTACGTCAATCCGGGCGTGGCAGCGCTGCCGGGCGTGATGATCTTCGCCGTCTCCATCTGCTTCAACATGCTCAGCGACGGGCTGCGCAGCGCCATGGACATCCGCAATTGAGCACCATCGAACCTCTTGAGGACCTCGGCGGACCGGCCCAGCCGCTGCTCGCCGTCAACAGCCTCACCAAGCACTTCCCCATCGGCGGCGGCCTGTTCGCCGAAAAGAAGACCGTGCGGGCGGTGGACGATGTGTCCTTCGCCGTCGCCAAGGGCGAGACGCTCGGCATCGTGGGCGAGAGCGGCTGCGGCAAGTCCACCACCGCGCGCCTGCTCATGCACCTTATGCCGCGCACCTCCGGCGAGATCCTGTTCGACGGCCAGGTCGTCGGCTACAGCCTCTCCATGCGCGAGTTCCGGCGCGGGATGCAGATGGTGTTCCAGGACAGCTATGCGTCCCTGAACCCGCGCCTCACCGTCGAGGACAGCATCGCCTTCGGCCCCAAGGTCCACGGCGTCTCCGACAAGGAGGCGCGGGCGCTCGCCCGCGAACTGATGGGCAAGGTGGGCCTGCGCCCGGAAGTGTTCGCCAACCGCTATCCCCACGAGGTCTCCGGCGGCCAGCGCCAGCGCGTGAACATCGCCCGCGCCCTCGCTCTGAAGCCGCGGCTCGTCATCCTCGACGAGGCGGTCTCGGCGCTGGACAAGTCGGTGGAAGCGCAGGTCCTGAACCTGCTCACCGACCTCAAGCGCGAGTTCGGCCTGACCTACGTGTTCATCAGCCACGACCTCAACGTGGTCCGCTACATCTCCGACCGCGTGCTGGTGATGTATCTCGGGCAGGTGGTGGAGGTGGGGCCGGTGGACGAGGTGTGGGAGGCTCCTGCCCACCCCTATACGCGCGCTTTGCTCGCTGCCATGCCGGCCCTCGACCCGGACAAGCGCACCGAGACGCCGCCGCTCTCCGGCGATCCGCCGAACCCCATCGACCCGCCCGCCGGCTGCCGCTTCCACACCCGTTGTTCCTTCGCCGAAGAGGTGTGCGGCCGTATCGGCCCGGCGCTCTCCCCGGCGACGCCGGGCGATACGGCGCCCGACGCCCATCTCGCCGCCTGCCACATGGTCATTCCGGGCTCCGGCCACAGCCGCGCGCCCGCCGCGACGGAGGTCGCCGCATGAGCCAGCATCTTTCACCTGAAGACGCCGCCGCCATCATCCGCGCGGCCGGTCTCGATCTTTCCGCCGCCGACGCCGCGCGTATCGCTTCCGGCATTTCGCCCGGCCTTGCCGCGTTCTCCGCCATCGCCGGCACCCTGCCGTTCGATCTGGAGCCGGCGACCTTCCTCGCGGTGCAGCGGCCCTGCGCGGAGCCGAAGGAGGGCGGCCAATGAGCCTGTCGCTCCGCCCCTCCGCCGGCACACCGGCCGATCCGGCGCTGATGACGCTGGCGGAAGCCGCCATGGCCATACGCGCCGGCGTGCTCTCCTCCCGCGAGGCGACGGAGGCGTGCCTGGCCCGCATCGCGCGGCTCCAGCCCGCCATCAACGCCTTCATCGCCATCGAACCCGAAGCGGCGCTGGCCGCCGCCGATGCGGCCGATGCCGCGCTGGCGCAGGGCGAGGTGAAGGGCCTGCTGCACGGCCTGCCCCTCGCCCACAAGGACATGTTCTACGAGGACGGCCGCGTCTCCACCTGTGGTTCGAAGATCCTGCGGGACACCGTGGCGACGACCTCCTCCACCGCCCTTGCCCGCATCAAGGCGGCGGGCACGGTGCGGCTCGGCGCGCTGCACATGGTGGAGTTCGCCTATGGCCCCACCGGCCACAACGCCCATTTCGGCGCCGCGCGGAACCCGTGGAACACCGCCCATGTCACCGGCGGCTCCTCCTCCGGCTCAGGGGCGGCGGTGGCGGCGCGGCTGACCTATGGCGCGCTGGGCTCGGACACCGGTGGCTCCATCCGCATGCCGGCGCATTTCTGCGGCGTCACGGGGCTGAAGACCACGGTGGGCCTCGTCAGCCGCTACGGCGCCATGCCGTTGTCCTTCTCCCTCGACACCATCGGCCCGCTGGCACGGACGGTGGAGGATTGCGCCATCCTGCTTCAGCTGATGGCCGGACACGACCCGCTCGATCCCACCACCGCCACCGCCCCGGTGCCGGACTATCTCGCCGCCGCCGAGGGGAGCCTCAAGGGCCTCACCATCGGCATTCCCGATGCCTTCTATGTGGATGATCTCGACCCCGAGGTCGCCCGCGTGCTGGACGAGACCATCGCCACACTGAAGCGCGGCGGCGCGCGCATCGTCACCGTCTCCCTGCCGGACCAGATGAAGCTCTCCGGCGCCTCGCAGGTGGTGCTGAACTGCGAGGCCTCCGCCAGCCACAAGCCGTGGCTTCTGGAGCGGCCGCAGGACTATGGCCCGAGCATCCGCGCGCGGCTGGAGAACGGCTTCGCCATTCCGGCCGTCACCTATCTGGAAGCGCTGCGCTGGCGCGGGCCGGCGCTGGCGGAGCATCTGGCCGCAGTCGCCGAAGTGGATGCCGTGCTCGCCCCCACAGCCCCCATGCCCGCCCCCACCATCGCCGAGACCGACACGGACGGCGGGCCGGGCGCGGAAGCCATGATCCAGCGCATCACCCGCTTCACCCGCCCGGTGAACTATCTGGGCCTGCCCACGGTGAGCCTGCCCTGCGGCTTCACCGCCACGGGGCTCCCGATCGGATTTCAGATGATCGGCCGGCCGTTCGCCGAGGCGACGCTGATCCGCATCGGCGCCGCCTTCCAGCGCGAGACCGACTTCCACGAACAGATGCCGGAGGAAGCATGAGCGAAGCTGCAAGCGAAGCGACCGGCGCACGAACGATGGCCGACGCCTCAAAACCCCTCATCGACATCCGCGATCTCACCATCCGCTTCACCGGCGAGCGCACCGTCCATGCGGTGAACGGCGTGTCCCTCTCCCTCGGCGAGGGCGAGGTGCTGGGGCTGCTGGGTGAATCCGGCTCAGGCAAGAGCGTCACCATGCGCGCGCTCATGCGCCTGCTGCCCAAACGGCGCTCGGTGATCTCCGGCAGCGTGCATGTGGCGGGGCAGGATGTGCTCGCCGTGGACGATGCCACGCTCTCCGACTTCCGCGGCCGCACCGTCTCCATGATCTTCCAGGAGCCGGCTCTGGCGCTGGATCCGGTCTACACCATCGGCCGGCAGATCTCTGAATCGGTGATGCGCCACGAGGGCGCGAGCCAGCGCGACGCCACCGCCCGCGCGCTGGAGATGCTGGAGCTGGTGCGCATCCCCTCGGCGAAGCGCCGTCTCGATGCCTATCCCCACGAGATGAGCGGCGGCATGCGCCAGCGCGCCATGATCGCTCTCGCCCTCGCCTGCCGCCCCAAGATCCTTCTGGCGGACGAGCCCACCACCGCCCTCGATGCCACCGTGCAGATCCAGATCCTGCTGCTGCTGCGCGAGCTGCAGCGGGAAATGGGCATGTCGGTCATCTTCGTCACCCACGACATCGGCGTCGCCATCGAGATCTGCGACAAGGTGGCGGTGATGTATGCCGGCCAGATCGTGGAGACCGGTACCCTGGGCCAGATCGTCCGCACGCCGCAGCACCCCTATCCGCGCGGGCTGCTCGCCTCCACCGTGCATGGGGCGGCGCGCGGGGCGCGGCTGGAGACCATCCCCGGCACGCCGCCCTCCCTCGACAAGGCGCCCGTCGCCTGCTCCTTTGCCCCGCGCTGTGCCTTCGTGCAGCCGCGCTGCACCGTCGCGCCGCCGCCGCTCGTCCATCTCGGCCCTGGCCGCGACGTGCGTTGTGTTCTGGCTGAACCCCCTGTCCCGGTGAACTGATGACCGCCTACGCCTCCAACCTGACCATCAACGCCGACCGCCTCTGGAGCACGATCATCGAGACCGCCCGCTTCGGCGGCACGGAGAAGGGCGGCGTGCGCCGTCTCACTTTGTCGGAGGAGGACCGGCAGGTGCGCGACTGGTTCCGCGCCGCCTGCGAGGCCGCCGGCTGCACCGTCACCGTGGACGGCCTCGGCAACATGTTCGCTTTGCGGCCGGGGAAGGACATGACCAAGCCGCCGCTGGGCATCGGCTCGCACCTCGACACCCAGCCCACCGGCGGCAAGTTCGACGGCGTGCTGGGCGTGATGGCGGCGCTGGAAGTGGTGCGCACGCTCAACGATGCCGGCATCGAGACCGAGACGCCCATCTGCGTCTGCAACTGGACCAACGAGGAAGGCTCCCGCTTCGCCCCGGCCATGATGGGCTCGGCGGGCTACGTGGCGGACCTGCCGGTTTCCGACATCCTCGCCCGTACCGATGCGGAGGGCATCAGCGTCGGCGCGGCGCTGGATGCCATCGGCTATCGCGGCGCGGAGGCGGTGGGCGCGCAGACGTTTTCCGGCTTCCTCGAACTCCACATCGAACAGGGGCCGATCCTGGAGGCGGAAGGCCTCCCCATCGGCGTGGTTGAGCACGGCCAGGGCATCATCTGGTACGACGGCCGCATCAGCGGCTTCGAGAGCCATACGGGCTCCACGCCAATGCATCTGCGCAAGGATGCGCTGGCCGCTTTGTCCGAAATCGTGCTGGCCATCGAAGCCCTCGCCAAGGCGCACGGGCCGAACGCGGTGGGCAGCGTCGGCGAGGCGGTGATCGCGCGGCCCTCGCGCAATGTGATCCCCGGCGAGATCGCCTTTTCCGGCGAGTTCCGCACCCCCGACGCCGGCATTCTGGACGCCTTGGATAAGGCGCTTCAGACGCAGGTGAAGGAGATCGCCGCGCGGCGGAAGGTGGACATCCGCCTCGACACCATCTGGCGCAAGGAGCCGACCCATTTCGACCCGGCCATGACCGGCGCCATCGCCGCCGCGGCCGACCGGCTGGGCCTGCCGCACCGGCCCATCGTATCGGGGGCCGGGCATGACAGCTTCCACCTCGCCACCGTGGTGCCCACCGCCATGGTCTTCGTGCCGTGCAAGGACGGCGTGAGCCACAACGAGCTGGAATCCGCCAAGCCGGAGGAGTGCGCCGCTGGCGCCAACGTGCTGCTGCACGCGGTGCTCGCGGTGGCGGGCGGCGGCGCGTGAGGCCTCTCGTCCCACGCCCGCTGACGGGGGAGGCCTTCGCACCCTATGGCGAGGTGCTGGCGGTGCCGCAGACGGTGGGGGTGCGCACCTCTTTCGACAGGGGCCTCGTGAACCTGCGGCCCGGCGTGCCCGCCAGCCTCTCCCTCATCCTCGCCGCGCCGGTGCCTCAGCCGGTGGCGGTGAGCGTCATCGAGCGGCACGTCTTCACCTCCCAGAGCTTCGTGCCCATGGCACCGGCGCGCTGGGTGATCGTGGTGGCGCCGGGCACGGCCGACGACGGACCGGACCTCGCGGCGGCGGAAGCCTTCCTGCCCGCGCCGAGACAGGGCATCACGCTCGCCCCAGGCACCTGGCACGCGCCGCTGACGGTGCTCGATGCCCCCGCCCCCTTCGCGCTCCTCATGTGGCGCGACTACGGACCCGACGACGAGGAGGTGATCGCCATACCGCCGCTGGCGGTGGCGCTATAATTCTTCTCACGCCTCGGCGAGCCGCGCCCGCCCCCATTTGCGCACGGCTTGCAGGCCATCCAGCACCGGCCGCTCCACCACGACGAGGAAGAGGCTGGCGGCGAGGAACGTCGCCAGCGCGGTGAGCGCGAACAGAAGCGCAAGCCCTCCCACGCCCATGGGCGCGAAATGCACGAAGGCCCAGGCCGCTGGGCCCACGATCAGCGGCACATGCACCAGATAGAGCGGAAACGAGAGCGCGCCGAGATGCTGCAGCGCCGGCCGCTCGAACAGGTCCCGCAGCCACGGCGTGGTGAGGAACGAGACGATGACGAGCAGCGCCCCGGCCTCCCGCCAGCCGTCGCCACCGAGGCGGGACAGCACGGCATCGGCAAGGCCCGGCCCGTCCGCATGGCCGGGATAGGTGGCGCCGAGCACGAGACCGAGGAGCGCGAGCAGCGTGCCCCGCATCGGCATCGGCTTCAGCCAACCGCGCAGCTCGAACAGCAGCGCCCCGCCGCAGAAGGCGGCGAGCGAGAAATCGACCGCAATCCCGAGGCCAAAGAGCCCAGCCACCAGCACCGGCACCCGCGCCCGCCCCCGCACGAGGGCATAGCCGCCATAGATGAGGATCGAGCCCATCAGCTCGATGCGCATGGTCCAGAGCGGGTTATTGAACAGCGGCTTGCCCGTCTCCACGAACACCTGAACCGCCCCTTCCCATGCCGCCTGCCACAGGGCCGGAATGGGCGGCTGGTGGGTCCAGCGAAACCACGTACTGCCGGAGAGCGCCTGCGCCGCCTTTCCGGCATCGGGAAAGCCGGCGATCCAGAACCATGCGATGAGCGAGGCCGCCAGCGCCGGCAGGGCGAGGCGGAAGTACCGGAGGCCGATCAACAGCGGCGCTTCCTTCAGCATGCGCGGGGCCGAGGCGGCCAGCACGAAGCCGCTCAAGGCGAAGAAGACGGCGACGGAAAAATGGCCGTTCCACAGAACCGCCAGCGGCGTGTCGGAGACCGAGAAACCCGTGCGGCCCCAGGAGCGGAAGGGGCCGGGCGTGAAGGCGTAGAAGAAATGGAAGATCGCCACAGTGCAGGAGGCAAAGCCCCGCAGGCCATCGAGACTTGTCACGCGCCCCAGAGGAGGCTCGACATGGGGCGGATCGACGAGGTGCGTTCCGGAAACGGGCATTGGGCAGGCATCAGGGGCAGCAAGCGGGAGCCAGACCGTAACCCCGGCGTCGGCGCGGGTCCATCACCTGCGCCGACGTGCCCCCGGCTCGAACCGAGCCCCATTCCGCCACTTGGCTGGTCAGGCCCCGGCGAACGCATCCGAGCAAAGCGCCTTGAGCGCCGCGCGATACTCTTCCCGAAGCCGCGCGCAAAGCTCGGCCGCGCCCGGCAGGTCGGCGATGCCGCCCACGCCCTGCCCCGCCGACCACACGGTCTTCCAGGCCTTGGCCTCGTTCGACATGTCGAGCTTGGCGTGGCCCTGAAGGTTGTCCGGGTCGAGCCCGGCGGCCCGGATGCTCGGCTTCAGGAAATTGGCGTTCACGCCGCTGATGGCCGGCGTGTAGAGGATGTCGGCAGCTGCGGAGGACAGGATCATGTCCTTGAACTCCTGCTGCACCATGGCCTCGCGCGTGGCGATGAAGCGCGTGCCCATATAAGCGAGGTCCGCACCCGCCGCCCGGGCGGCGAGGATCTGGGCACCGGTGTTGATGGCGCCCGCCATCAGGATGGTCCCCGCGAACACCTGCCGGATCTCGGTGACGAGCGCGAACGGGCTGATGGTGCCCGCATGGCCGCCGGCACCGGCGGAAACGGCGATGATGCCATCCACTCCTGCCTCGGCGGCCTTCTCCGCGTGGCGGCGGCTGATGACGTCGTGGAAGACCACGCCGCCATAGGCATGGACAGCCTTCACGAGATCGGACACCGCGCCGAGCGAGGTGATGATGAGCGGCACCTTTTCCTCGGCGCAGATGGCGAGGTCCGCCTCCAGCCGCGGGTTCGACTTGTGGACGATGAGATTCACGCCGAACGGCGCTGCATCCGCCGTCTCCGCCAGGCGCGCCTTGATCTCGCGCACCCAGTCGCGGAAGCCCTCGCTGGTGCGGCAGTTGAGCGCCGGAAAGGTGCCCACCATGCCCGAGCGCGAGACCTCCACCACGAGATCCGGACCGGAGGTGAGGAACATGGGCGCGGCCACGGCGGGGATTTTCAGGCGGCCCTCGAAGGCGGCGGGAAGCGGCATGGAATAGTCCTTGTCTTGGGGCGGCTGCGCCGCGTGTCTCGAAGCTTTGTTGCCAATCAAACCGTGGCTGCCGCGCCGCCGGCCTTCTGAGCCTGACGGGCGAAGAAGGCGGCGATCTTCTGCTGCGCCTGTGCACTCCGGATGAGGCCGGCGCAATAATCGCGCTCCACCTTCAGCGCCTTGTCCATGGGCAGGCGCGCCCCCTCGAACAGGCAGGAGAGGATGGCGCGCGGCGCAGGGTCTTCCCCCCGGGTCCGGGCCAGCACCCGGGCATTCCACAAGGCGAAGAGGTCGCCCGCGGCGGTGCTGGTCGGGGCGAGGCCGGGCAGGCGGAAGCCCTTGGCGTCCCACGGCGCGACGGGGTTCACCCGCCCCTCGCGCAGGGCGGCTTTGGCCGCGCCGATCAGTCCGTCCGCGGGAACCAGGGCATCGATCAGCCCGGCCTCCAGAGCCTCGGCGGCGGTCATGGCACGCCCCTCCAGCAGCATGGGCAGGGCAGCGGCGATGCCGAGGCGGCGCAGCACGCGCTGGGTGCCGCCGGCGCCGGGCAGGATGCCGAGCGTCACCTCCGGCAGGCCGAACAGGCCCTTCGGATTGTCGGCCGCGAGCCGGTAATGGCTGGCGAGCATCAGCTCCAGCCCCGCCCCCAGCGCCGTGCCCGGCGCGGCGGCGATGACCGGCTTGCCGCACGTCTCCAGACGGCGGAACAGGGCGCCCATGCGGCCGATGCGGCGCGCCGTCTCGGCCAGCGCCAGCTCCGGCGCGGCAAGGCCGTTCATGATGGAAAGGTCCGCCCCCGCGAGGAAGGAGGACTTGCCCGAGGTGACGATGATGCCGGAGACGGCCGCATCCCCCGCCAGCCGCTCCACCTCGGCCTCCAGTGCATCGACAAGCGCCCAGCCGAGCGTGTTCACCGGCCGGCCCGGCTGGTCGAGGGTAAGGGTGGCGATGCTGTCGCCGTCGATCTCGGTGCGCAGCATAGCTCAGACCCGCTCGATGATGGTTGCGACGCCCATCCCGGCGCCGATGCACAGGGTGGCGAGCGCCGTGGCCTTCCCCGTCCGCTCCAGTTCGTCGAGCACGGTGCCGAGGATCATGGCTCCGGTGGCACCCAGCGGGTGGCCCATGGCGATGGCCCCGCCGTTGACGTTCACCTGCGCGGGGTCGAGCCCCAAAGCGTCGATGAAGCGCAGCGCCACGGCGGCGAAGGCCTCGTTGATCTCGTAAAGGTCGATGTCGGCGGCGCTCATGCCCGCGCGCTTCAACGCCTTCTCGGCGGCGAAGGAGGGGGCGGTGAGCATGATGGTGGGTTCCGAGCCGATCTCCGCGAAGGCGCGGATGCGCGCGCGCGGCCTCAGGCCCGCCGCCGCCCCGGCCTCCCGCGTGCCAATGAGCACGGCCGCCGCTCCGTCCACGATGCCGGAGGAATTGCCGGCGTGGTGGACATGGGCGATCTCGCCGACTTCGGGATAGCGCAGGCGCGCGATGGCGTCGAAGCCGGGGTCCGCCCCCATGGCCGCGAAGGCGGGCTTGAGGCGGGCGAGATCGTCCATGCTGGAATTGCCGCGCACCGTCTCATCGCGATCCAGCATCACCTCGCCGATAGCGTCGGTGACGGGCACGATGGAGCGGGCGAAGCGGCCCTCCGCCCACGCCCGCGCGGCGCGGTGATGGCTCTCCACGGCGAAGGCATCCACGGCGGCGCGGTCATAGCCCCATTTCGTGGCGATGAGATCGGCGCTGATGCCCTGCGGCACGAAACGGGTGGCAAAGGCCACGTCCGGGTCCTGGCTCCACGCCCCGCCGTCCGAGAGGATGGGAATGCGCGACATGCTTTCACAACCCGCGCCAATAACCATGTCCGCCTGCCCGGCCATCACCTTGGCGGAGGCCATGTTGACCGCCTCCAGCCCGGAGCCGCAGAAGCGATTGATCTGAACGCCCGCCACCTCGTCGTCATAGCCCGCGCGCAGCGCGGCGATGCGCGGCAGGCACTGGCCCTGCTCACCGATGGGCATGACGACGCCCATCACGATGTCGCTCACAACCGCCGTATCGAGGGCGCTGCGGTCGCGCAGGGCGGAAAGCACGGTGGCGGCGAGATGCACGGGCGTTGCCGCATGCAGCGCACCATCCGGCTTGCCGCGGCCGCGCGGGGTGCGCACGTGGTCGAAGATATAGGCGTCTGGCATGGAGGGTCCTTGCAGCCGCGCCGCTCAGGCGTAGAGGCCTTCGATCTCGGTGGCGTATTTCTTCTGGATGTTGGAACGGCGGATCTTCATGGTCGCCGTCACCTCATCGTCGTCGTGGTCCAGCTCCTTGGTGAGGAGGTGGAAACGGCGGATGTGGGAGACCTGCGCCAGCTCCGCATTGGCCTTGGCGACCTCGCCCTCGATCAGCGCGCGAACCTGCGGGTTTTCGACGAGATTGCGGAAATTGGTGTAGGCGAGCGACTTCTCCTCCGCCCATTTGCCCACCGTCTCGAAATCGATCTGGATGAGCGCGGAGACATATTTGCGTGCCTCGCCGATGACGATGCATTCCTTGATGAAGACGCTGGACTTCGCGACGTTCTCGATCTCCGATGGGCTCAAATTCTTGCCGCCCGCCGTAATCATGATGTCCTTGAGGCGATCCACGATCTTCACCTGATCGCCCACCATCTCCACCACGTCGCCGGTGTGCAGCCAGCCGTCGCGAAGCGCGGCGGCCGTCGCCTCCTCGTTGCGGTAATAGCCGGCGAAGACGAGGTCGCCCTTCACCATGAGTTCCTTGTGCGGGCCGAGCTTCACCTCCACGCCCTCCGCGGCCGGACCGACGCAGCCGGGGCGGAGATCGGTGAGGCGCTGGCCGGTGCACATACCGGTGGTCTCGGTGGCGCCGTAGACTTCCACAAGAGGCACACCGAGCGTGCGGAAGAAGCGCACGATGTTGGGCGAGATGGGCGCCGCGCCGGTCATCGCAACCTTCGCGCGCCTGAGGCCGATGAAGTTCTGCAGCGCCCGGAAGAAAAGCAGGTAGGCAACGAAGAAGAGCGCCCGCTCCTTCAGCGAGCGCTTCGACGGGTGCTTCTCGGCGAACGGCTCGCACGCCTTCACGAGGCGCTCGTAGAGCTTTCGGCGCAGGCCTCCGGCTTCCATCATCTTGATGGTGATGGAGGCAGCCAGCTTCTCCCAGATGCGCGGCACGCCGAGGAACATGGAGGGCGCGACCTCCCGCAGATCCTCCTGGATGGTGCGGATGCTTTCGCCGAAATTCACCTGCGAGCCGAGATAGATGGGCGCCATGGTGGTGAGCATCTGCTCGGCCACATGGCAGAGCGGCAAATAGGAGACGTGTGTTGTCGTCTCGTCGAGCCCCAGCCGCTCGGACAGCGCGATCGCCTCGGCGCGCAGGTTGCGATAGGTGAGCATCGCCCCCTTGGGCTTTCCGGTGGAGCCCGAGGTGTAGATCATCAGCGCCACATCGGAGAGGGACTGACGCGCCAGCGCTTCCTCGATGAGGCCGGGGTGCGCGGCGCGGTGGGCAGCACCCATCTCGATCATCGCGTCGAAGGCGATGACTTCGCCGCCCGCATAGGTGCGCAGGCCCTTCTTCTCCACCACCACGATGCGCCGGAGCTTCGGCAGTTCCGCCCGCCGCTCCAGCACCTTGTCCACCTGCTCCTGGTCCTCGCAGACGACGATCTCCGCCTCCGCATGGCCGAGCACATAGGCCACCTCATTGGCCGGGCTGGTGGGATAGACGCCCACCGTGACCGCGCCGAGGAGGCCGGCGCCGAGTTGCGTCAGCACCCATTCGATGCGGTTTTCCGAGAGCACCGCCACATGCCCGCCCTCGGGCAGGCCGAGCGCTCGGAGACCGTGGCCGGCAAGCGCCGCGCGCTCGAAATAGGCCTGCCACGACACCGGATTCCAGATGCCGAAATCCTTCTGGCGGATGGCGGTACGCGCGCCCACGCGCTCCGCGTTGAGGCGCAACATCTGCGGCAGGGTGAGGTCGGGGAAGGTGGGTGCGGTCATGGTCGCGCGCTCATGAAAGCCAGCGCTTGCGGCGCTTGTAATGCTTGATGTCGCGGTAGCTCTTCGCCCCCGCCTCCCCGGCCATGCCGAGGTAGAACTCGCGCACGTCCTGGTCCGCCATCAGCCGCTCGGTGGGGCCGTCCAGCACGATCTTGCCGGTCTCCATGATGTAGCCGTAGTGCGAGACGGCGAGGGCCACCGCCGCGTTCTGCTCCACCAGCAGCATGGAGACGCCCCGCTCGCGATTGATGCGGGCGATGATGGTGAAGATCTCCTCCACCAGCTTGGGCGAAAGCCCGAGGGAGGGCTCGTCCAGCAGGATCAGCTTCGGCTCCGCCACCAGCGCGCGGCCGATGGCCAGCATCTGCTGCTCGCCGCCGGAGAGATAGCCCGCACGGCCGTTGCGGCGCTCGTGAAGGCGGGGAAAATACTCGTAGACCGCATCGAAGGACGAGGACGCCTTGCCGGAACTGGCCCTGCGCCCGGTGAGCGCATAGGTGGCGGCGACGAGGTTTTCCTCCACCGAGAGATCCTCGAAGATGCGCCGCCCCTCCATCACGTGGAACAGGCCGCGGCGCACGAGGTCGTGCGGCTTCAGCGCGCCGCTCGGCGCGCCGTCGAAGGTGATGGCGCCGGAGGTGACGTCGCCGTCTTCCAGCGCGAGAAGGCCGGAGATTGCCTTGAGGGTGGTGGACTTGCCGGCGCCGTTGGAGCCCAGCAGCGCCACCACCTTTCCGGCCTCCACCTTCAGCGACAGGCCGCGCAGCACCTGGATCGTCTTGTTGTAGACGACCTCGATGTTGGAGATGTCGAGTATGGCGTGCGCGGTCATATCAATCATTTCTTCAGGCTGATCCAGTCGGACGCCGGCTTCATCTGCTTGTCGGCGGCGTTGAACTGGTAGATGCGGCCGACGGGGACAGAATTTCCGGGCACCGAGATCGGCACGCCGATGATGCCGCCCGTGTCGAAGTCCTTGATGGAGTTGAGCGCGGCCTTGAGGGTCTTGCCGTTCAGCTCCTTGCCGGCCGCCAGCGTGCGCTTGGCCGCCTCGCCCATGAGCATGGCGGTGAGGAAGCCCTGCATGTAGCCCGTCGCCTGATAGGTGGGGCGCAGCTTGCGGATCTTTTCGAGGATCGGCGCGTCGGGCGAGGTGTCGTAATAATAGCGATACGGCATCACGCCCATGAAGCCGTCCGCCGGCGCGCCCACATTGGCCCAGAGCGAGTTGTCCATGGACCAGAAGGTGCCCATGAACTTGGTCTTCAGCCCGAGCTGCTTGGCCTGCGACATGAATTCCGGCAGCGGCGCCAGCACGTAGCCGTGGAAGATGGTGAAGTCCGGATTGGCGCGGCGCAGCTTCAGCACCTCGGTGGACACGTCCACCGCGGTGGGCGGGGTGACGATCTGCGCCACCACGTCGAGGCCCATCTCCTTCGCCCGCTTCACGCTCGCCTCGATGGGGTCACGGCCGAACTCGGTGTCCGAATTCACGAAGACGAGCTTCGCGCCCGGCTGCGCCTTGGCGATGTATTCGAGCAGGATAGCGAACATCTCCACATAGTCCGGTCCTGCCATGAACTGGAACGGATACTTCTCGGAATTGTTCAGCTCGCTGCCGAAGGACGCGCCGGCCATGAGGATGCTGCCGCGGCGGTTCAGCTCCTCATTGATGGTCTTGGCGAAGCCGGTACTGTCGCCATAGTAGAGATGGATGTCGTTCTGGGTGGTGAGCTTGTTGAACACCGCCACCGAGGTATCCACCTTGTAGGCGGTGTCCTCATAGGCGAGGCGTAGCTTGCGCCCGGCGATGCCGCCCGCCTCGTTGGTGAGCTTCACGTAGTCCGACATCCCCGCCTCGATGGCCACGCCGGCGAAGGCGAACACGCCGGTGAGGGGGATGGACCCGCCGATGACGATCTCCTTCTCCTGCGCATAAGCGGTGAAGCCGGGAAAGGCGGAGGCAAGGCCGGCGCTGGCGGCGAGGCCCATGATCTGGCGTCTGTTGAGACTGGTCATTGGCGTTTTCTCCCTTGGATATTTTTACTTGGTCTTTTCTTGTGTCATGTGCGGAACGGCCACAGATGGAAGAAACGGCGGGCACGGCGCACCATTTCCGCCAATCCATGCGGCTCGAAGACGAGGAACAGGATGATGAGTGCGCCGAACACGATGGTGCGCACCGGCGAGAGCGCCGCCCCCGCATTGGGGAAGATGGGTGCGAGCCAGTCCACCACGTATTTCAGCATCTCCGGCATCAGCGTCATGAAGGCCGCGCCCAGCACCGAGCCGATGATGGTGCCGAGCCCGCCCACGATCACCGCCGCGAGGAAGAAGATGGAGGTGGCGAAGGGGAAGCTTTCCGGCGTCACCACGCGGAAGAAATAGGCCCACATGCCGCCCGCCACGCCCGCGTAGAAGGACGAGAGCGCGAAGCTCATGAGCTTGTAGCGGAGCAGCGGGATGCCCAGCACCTCGGCCGAGATGTCCCGGTCGCGGATGGCGATGAAGGCGCGGCCGATGCGGGTGCGGAACAGGTTCGCCGCGCCCAGCACCATCAGGCAGGTGATGGGCACGATGAGGAAATAGAGCGCGAACGGGCTCGCCAGTTCCAACCCGAACAAGCGTGCCGGCGCGACATTGATGCCGCGCACACCGCCCGTCACAAAGACCCAATGGGTGAAGACGAAATGCAGGATCACCGAGGCTGCGATGGTGGCGATGGCAAGATAAAGCCCCTTCACGCGCAGGCTCGGGATGCCCACCAGCACGCCCACCAGCGCAGACACCAGGCCGGCGGCGAGGATGTTGAGGAGGAAGGGCGTGCCCACCTGCCCCTCGAAGAAGGCGACCGTATAGGCCCCCACCGCCATGAAGGCCGCCTGCCCGAGGCTGACGAGCCCGGTGAAGCCGGTGAGGATGTTCAGCCCCGTGGCGCTCGCCACGTTGATGGCGACGAGGCAGGCCAGATAAAGCCAGTATTGGTTGAGCACGAAGGGTGCGAGCACCAGCATCGCGAGGAGCACGCCCATCCACGCCCGCTGCGTCGAGGTGACGAGCAGGCCCTCGTCGGCGATGTAGGTTTCCTTGGCGGTTGCGATGCGCATCAGAGCCGCTCGATCTCCACGGTGCCGAACAGGCCGTAGGGCCGGATCATCAGCGCCGCGATGAGGATGGAGAAGGTGGTGACGAGCTTGTACTCGCCGCCGAGGAAGGTGCCGGCCCAGGCCTCCACGAGGCCGATGAGGATGCCGCCGACGAGCGCGCCGAGCACGCTGTCCAGCCCGCCGATGATGACCACCACCAGCGCCGAGAGGCCGAACACGCCCATGGTGGGCGAGATGCCGCCGATGGCCCCCACCAGCAGCCCCGCCCCGGCGGCGGTGGCGCAGGCCACCATCCAGGCCAGCGAGAACACCGCCGGCACGTTGATGCCGCAGGAATAGGCCGCCGCCTGGTCGGTCGCCGTGGCGCGCAAAGCGACGCCGCCGCGCCAGAAGCGGAACAGCAGCAGGAACAAGGCGATGACCAGCGCCGACACCACGAAGCCGATGGCGATTTTGCGCGAGACATAGGCCTCGCCGATGAACACCGGCGCCTGCCCCATGAAGTCCGGCAGCGCGCGCGGATCGGTGTTCCAGATCAGTTCCGTGGCACCGATGAGCACGGACCCGAGCCCCACGGTCAGCATCAGCACGGAGATGGAGCTTTCCCCCAGCATGGGCCGGATGAGCGTGCGCTCCACCACGAAGCCGAACAAGGCGCCGCCGGCGATGGCGAGCGGAATGGCGAGCCAGGTGGCGAGACCGAAAGCGGTGACGAAGGCGAAGAAGAGATAGCCGCCCAGCATCAAGATCTCGCCCACCGCGAGATTGATGACGCGCGTCGCCTTGTAGATCAGAACGAAGGAGAGGGCCGTCAGCGACAGCAACGCGCCGGAGCCGAGGCCGGCCAAAGTCACCTCGGTGAAGAAGAGCCAATCCATCAGGCCGCCTCCCCCACGCCCGAGAGACGCCGCATCAGTTCAGCCGGATCGCCCGAGCCGAGATAGGCGGCGGCGACTTCCGGATTGCCCTGCACCTCGGCCGGCAGGCCCTGCGCGATGACCTTGCCGAAATTCAGCACCACCACATGGTCGGAGATGTCCATCACCATCGCCATGTCGTGCTCTACCATGAGGATGGAGATGCCCCACTCCTCCTTCACGTCGAGGATGAAGCGGGCCATGTCCTCGGTCTCTTCCCGGTTCATGCCGGCGACGGGCTCGTCCAGCATCAGGAGGCGCGGGCGCATGGCGAGCGCGCGGGCGAGTTCGACGCGCTTCTGGAGGCCGTAGGAAAGGGAGGCGACGGGCTTGTTGCGGATGTGGTCGATTTCCAGGAAGTCGATGATCTGCCGCTCCACCTCGGCGCGCAGCTCCATCTCCTCGGCCCGGGCCGCGCCCCAATAGGTCAGCGCCTGCAACAGGTTGGTCTTCATGTGGGCGTGCCGGCCGAGCTTGATGTTGTCGAGCACGGTCATGCCCTTGAAGAGCGCGATGTTCTGGAAGGTACGCGCCAGCCCCGCCTTCGCCCGCTCCGGCGGGTGGGTGCGGGTGATGTCCACGCCGTCGAGGCGGATCGCCCCGGCACGCGGACGGTAGAAGCCGGAAATGCAGTTGAACAGCGAGGTCTTGCCGGCACCGTTGGGGCCGATCAGGGCGGTGATGGTGCCCTTCTTCACCTCGAAGGACACATCGGTGAGCGCCCTGAGCCCGCCGAACCACAGGCCGAGGCCGTCCACCGCCAGATGCGCGGCGACGGGCGCAGGCGTTGCCGCGGGGGCTGGTGCGGCGTTCATGCGCCCTCCCCCGGCCGCGGACTGGCGCACGGGCGCCGCCCGGCCACAGGGACCGAGTTGACGTATTCCAAGGCTGTCCCTCCAAAGCCGCCGGTTTTCCGGCGATCATCTTGGCTTTACTTCACTTCAACCCTGCGACTTGCTCAGTGCGTAGCGCGCGAAGATGCGCTCCACTGGCTCGTCGATCTCGCGGCCCGCGCGCACGAAGCCCTTGCGCCAGTCCACCAGATGCCGGCGCATCCAGGTGCGGGAAAGGTCGAGGTCTCGGGCCCTGACGGCGTCGATGATGAAGCGGTGCGCCTGCGCCATGCGCCCGGCGCCCTCGGGCACCCTCCGGCAGATCATCTCCGTGGAGGGAAAGAACAGCAAGGCAGCGGGCTCGCGCGCCATCTCCAGTACGCGGTTGCCGCAGGCACGGGCGAGGAGCGCGTGAAATTCTGAATCCAGCTCGGCCACGACGACGGGATTGTTCACCGCCGCCTCGAGGCGCTCCTGGTTGTCTTCCAGCGCCGCCAGCATGTCCGCATCCGCATGGACGACCGCGCCTTCGACCGACCCCACTTCCAGCACCATGGCGGTGTCGAACAATTCGCGAAAGGTCACGTCCTGCAGCACCAGCGCGCGGCTGATGCGGGTGGAGAGGCCGCCGGCCCGCGGCTCGCAGACGAATAGCTTGCGGCTCGCCTCCCGCCGCACGAGGCCGCCCTGCTCCAGCACGCGGATGCCCTCGCGCACCGTGGAGCGGTTCACCCCGAACTGCCGCACCAGCGCCGCCTCGGTGCCGATCTCATCCCCCGGCCGCAGCCGGCCGGACACGATCTCGGCCTCGATGGCCTCGGCGACCATCTCGTAGGCGGAAGGGACCTTGATGCGGTCGAACCGTTCCATCGTGGGCGGGAAATCCTCAAAAGGAGGCTTTGTCGGACAAAAGGCTATTTGTCGCGAAATGGGTTGTCAACGGGGAGAATTGGAAATGCACTTTACGGCATAAATAACTGATAAAAAACATTTTTCCTTTCCCTTACAATTTCGCCCGACATTTTTTGCATTGCATCATTGCAGGCGCACACTGATGCGATCCTCGATCGCGCGACACGTCGTATCCACCCGTCCCGGACAGTCCCCGGCCCTATTCTTGCGTCGCTCGCCATCGCGCGATCCGAACGCGCGACGTGCCTTGGACGGGTCTAGCCATGCCATTGTTTTTCCAACGAAGTTTCTCACGTGGAGGGCGCACGCCCGGCGTGTCGCAAAGCACACGACGTGCAGCGGTCCCCTGCTTCGGGATGGCCGCACGATGACGGCCGCCCCGCCCGAGCCGCTGCGTCGCTTTTGCTGGGACATCCAGTCCATGGTGGAACTGGCGGACGATCCGCGCGAGATCCTGATGATCGGCCGCGACCTCATGGGCCGGCTGGTGGCGCAGGACGATTGGCTGCCGGAGGTCTTCGCCCGGCTCGACGGCGCACCGTTCCGGCAATACCAGCTCTATGCGGACCAGATGACCCGCTTCACGGTCATCGCCACCGTGCTCGCCCCCGGCGCCGCGCTGCCGGTGAGCCAGCAGACGGTGTGGAAACTGGCCGGCGTGCTGCGCGGCGAGGTCGTGCGCCAGCGTCTTGCGCTGCCGGACGGCGTACCGCCGGTGGCGCGGTCGGCGTCGAGGCGCCTCGGTGCGGGCGCGGTGGATGCCTTCTCGCCCAAGGACGGAGACGGGCTCGCCATTGCCAACGGCTCATCCACCGCACCCGTCATCCTGATCGAGGTGCATGGCGCGGAGATCGGCGACCAACCCCGCCACACGGTCGCGCCGGACGGGACCGTGGGCAGCTTCACCACCGTCTACGCCAACCCGCCGGAGGCGCCGGCCTGGGACATCCTCACCATCCAGGCACGCATTGTGGACTGACGGTTGCCGGCCGGCGGGCGGCGGTGCTCTAGTCGCTCTGCGCCCGCCGGCGCGGAGACCTGCGAGATGCTGCGCCGCGCCGTCCTTGTCCTCGCTCTCCTCCTCGCGCCGCCCCTCGCCCATGCCGAGGACCGTTCGGCGGGGGACCGCGCCGCCGAAGCCGCCATCCGCGCCCGCCTCGCCGCCTGGACCGAGGCGTTTAACCGGGGCGACGCCGCCGCCACCTGCGACCTGTTCGCCGACGATCTGAAATCCGATGTGCAGGGTGCCCCTGCGGGGGACAAGGCCGCCGTCTGCGCGCGTCTCGCCAAGGCGCTGGCGAAATCGCCCGGCAAGCTCGCCTATGTCTGCCAGATCCACGAAATCCTGGTGTCCGGCGACCTCGCCATGGTGCGCCTCACCTGGGTGCTCACCGAGCGGCCGGGCGGCAATGCGCTTTCGCGCGACGAGGGCATGGACATCCTCCGCCGCGACCCCGACGGCCTCTGGCGCATCGCGCGGTTCATGGCGTTCACGGCGGAAGGCGAGGACGCTCGAGGCGCAGCGAAATAGGCAACGAAGCCTATTTGAGGGAGAGACCTATTCCGCCGCCTCCTTGGGCGGCTTGCGGCGGCTCTTGGCGGGAATGACGAGATCGAACTCGGCGAGATCCTCGTCGGTAGGCCAGGTCATGTCCTTGTCCCACGCCCAATGCGCGCGGATTTCCTCGTCGCTCATGGCGTCGAACTTCGCCCAATCAACCGTCTTTGCGAGACGATCGGCCTCTTCCAATTGCTTCTTGGTAGGCACGGCGTTCACTCCGATGGGCGATCCTCAGGGAAATGATGCGGCGCCGTTCGCCGTTCCACTTCCACACGCAGAATAGCACACGCCCCTCATATTCGGCCAACGTCTCGAAACGCACCTCGCCATCGGGCGACTTCGGCGAAACGTCGTCGACGCGCGGCCGTCCGTCGAACAGGCGCGCGGCGAGAGGAAGGGGCAAACCACGCAGATCGCGGTTCGCCCCGTCCTTTTTGTCATCCCATTCGAGGTCGTCGGTCTCGCCCATTGGACTACCTTTGCATATCGCAAAGGAACCCTAAGCGAGGCGCACTGCGTCAGCTAGGCGCTCAATGTCAAGATCCCCATCATCCCCACTTTGTGTGGATCGATGTGGATATCTCGGGCCTAGCCAACACTCCGTTCCTCGCCCGTTCTCAGTTCTTGGACTTGTCCACGAGGGCCTTGGCCTTGATCCAGGGCATCATGGCGCGCAGCTTCTCGCCCACTTCCTCGATGGGATGGGCGTTGACGCGGGCGCGGGTGGCCTTGAAGGAGGCCTGGTTGACCTTGTTCTCCAGCATCCAGTCGCGGGTGAACTTGCCGGACTGGATGTCGTTCAGCACGCGCTTCATCTCGGCCTTGGTCTCGGCGGTGATGATGCGGGGGCCGGTGACATACTCGCCGTATTCGGCGGTGTTGGAGATCGAGTAGTTCATGTTGGCGATGCCGCCCTCATAGATGAGGTCGACGATCAGCTTCACCTCGTGGAGGCACTCGAAATAGGCCATCTCGGGGGCGTAGCCGGCTTCCACCAGCGTCTCGAAGCCGGCGCGGATCAGCTCCACGAGGCCGCCGCAGAGCACCACCTGCTCGCCAAAGAGGTCGGTCTCGCACTCTTCCTTGAAGGTGGTCTCGATGACGCCGGCGCGGCCGCCGCCGATGGCGGAAGCGTAGGAGAGGCCGAGGTCATGGGCATTGCCCGAGGCGTCCTGGGCGATGGCGATGAGGGTCGGCACGCCGCCGCCACGCTGGTACTCGGAACGTACGGTGTGGCCGGGGCCCTTGGGGGCGACCATCAGCACGTCGAGGTCCTTGCGGGGCTCGATGAGGTTGAAGTGCACGTTGAGGCCGTGGGCGAACAGCAGCGCCGCGCCGTGCTTCATGTTGTCGGCGAGGCTCTCGCGATAGATGTCGCCCTGCAGCTCGTCGGGGGTGAGCATCATCACCACGTCGGCGATCTTGGCGGCTTCGGCGGGCGCCATCACCTTGAAGCCCTCGGCCTCGGCCTTCTTGGCGGAGGCCGAGCCGGGACGCAGGCCGATGATGACATCCTTCACGCCCGAGTCGCGCATGTTGAGCGCATGGGCATGGCCCTGGCTGCCATAACCGATGACGGCGACCTTCTTGCCCTTGATCAGGTTCAGGTCGGCGTCGCTGTCGTAATAAACGCGCATCGTGGTCTCCTTATGGGCGTTATCTCGAATTGGGGGATGGCCGCGGCTCCTTTGCACCGGATCGCGGCAAATGGAAACAGGCGTTTCGCCCGGCACCGCTGCCGGTGAACGCCTGTTTCCGATCGGTCACATTGTCAGGCCGCGGTCCTCACATGGCCCATTTCACATGGCATCCGGGCCGCGGGAGATGGCCACCACGCCGGTGCGCGCCACCTCCACCAGGCCGAGCGGCTCCATGAGCCAGGCGAACTGGTCGATCTTGTCCGACTTGCCGGTGATCTCGAACACGAAGCTCTCGCGGGTCGCATCGATGACGCGGGCGCGGAACGCTTCAGCAAGCCTGAGCGCCTCGCCGCGGGCCTCGCCCACGCCGCGCACCTTCACCATGGCCAGCTCCCGCTCCAGCGCCGAGGCCTCCACGGTCAGGTCGCGCACCCGGTGCACGGGCACGAGGCGGTCGAGCTGGTTCTTGATCTGCTCGATCACCATGGGCGTGCCGGTGGTGACGATGGTGATGCGCGAGAGGTGCCCCTCATGGCTCACCTCCGACACCGTGAGGCTGTCGATGTTGTAGCCGCGGCCGGAGAACAGGCCGATGACGCGCGCCAGCACGCCCGGCTCGTTGTCGACCAGGACGGAGAGGGTATGGCGCTCGATGGGCTCGGAAGAGTTGGGCATGGGTGTCTCGGATGGACAGGCGTAAAGACGCCGGGAAGAGGCTCCCTCTCTCCTAGCGGGAGAGGGTGGAGGTGAGGGGTATGTCGCGGTCCGTCAGGCGCCGGGCGGTTCCGCCCGGCGGCCTTGCGCCTCACACCAGCATCTTGCCCTCGTCGGTGATGGCCTCGTCGAGGTCCACGGCCATGTCGCCGAGGATCATCTCGTTGTGGGCGCGGCCCGAGGGGATCATCGGGAAGCAGTTTTCCTGCTGGTCCACGATGCAGTCGAAGATCACCGGCCGCTTGATGGCGATCATCTCCTCGATGGCGGCGTCCAGATCCGAAGGCTTGTCGCAACGGATGCCCACGCCGCCATAGGCGTCGGCGAGCTTCACGAAGTCGGGCAGCGCCTCGGAGTAGGAGTGCGAGTAGCGGGCGCCGTGCAGCAGTTCCTGCCACTGGCGCACCATGCCCATGTACTTGTTGTTCAGGATGAAGATCTTCACCGGCAGGTCGAACTGCACGGCGGTCGACATCTCCTGCATGTTCATGAGGATGGAGGCTTCGCCGGCGATGTCGATGCACAGGGCGTCGGGGTGCGCCTTCTGCGCGCCGATGGCGGCGGGCAGGCCGTAGCCCATGGTGCCGAGGCCGCCGGAGGTCATCCAGCGATTCGGCTCCTCGAAGCGGAAGAACTGCGCCGCCCACATCTGATGCTGGCCCACCTCGGTGGAGATGTAGACGTCCTTGTCCTTGGTGAGATTGTAGAGCCGCTCGATGGCATATTGCGGCTTGATGATCTCGTCCGACTGCCGATAGGCGAGGCAGTTGCGCCCCCGCCAGCGGTCGATCTGCGTCCACCACCCATCCAGCGCCGCCTTGTCGATGGACAGGTCGCGGGCCTTCCAGGCGGCGAGCATGTCGGCGAGCACGCGGGTGCAGTCGCCGATGATGGGCAGGTCGACCTTGACGTTCTTGTTGATGGACGAGGGGTCGATGTCGATGTGGATCTTCTTGGAGCCCGGCGCGAAGGCATCGAGGCGGCCGGTGATGCGGTCGTCGAAGCGCGCGCCGATGCAGACCATCACGTCGCAGCCGTGCATGGCCATGTTGGCTTCATAGGTGCCGTGCATGCCCAGCATGCCCAGCCACTGGCGGTTGGCCGCCGGGAAGGCGCCGAGGCCCATGAGGGTCGAGGTGACGGGCACGCCGGTGAGGCGCGCCAGCTCGCGCAGGATACGGCTCGCCTCGGGACCGGAATTGATGACGCCGCCGCCGGTGTAGAAGATGGGCCTCTTCGCCCCGGCCAGCATCTCCACCGCGGCCGCGATCTGCGGCGCCTCGGCGTCGAGCTTCGGACGGTAGGTCTTGTGCTGGATGTTCTCGCGGCCGACATAGGTGCCGGTGGCGAACTGCACGTCCTTCGGAATGTCGACCACCACCGGGCCGGGCCGGCCGTTCTGGGCGACATAGAAGGCCTCATGCAGCACGCGCGCGAGGTCGTTCACGTCCCGCACGAGGTAATTGTGCTTGGTGCAGGGGCGGGTGATGCCGACCGTGTCGCATTCCTGGAAGGCGTCGTTGCCGATGAGGTGGGTGGCCACCTGCCCGGTGATGCAGACGATCGGGATGGAATCCATCAGCGCGTCGGTGAGGCCGGTGACCGCATTGGTGGCGCCGGGGCCGGAAGTGACGAGCACCACGCCGACCTTGCCGGAGGAGCGCGCATAGCCCTCGGCCGAATGCACCGCCGCCTGCTCGTGCCGCACCAGGATGTGCTCGATGTGGTTCTGGTGGAACAGCGCATCGTAGATCGGCAGCACGGCGCCGCCCGGATAGCCAAAGATGTGCTCGACGCCCTGGTCGGCGAAGGCCTGGATCACCATCTCGGCGCCGGTCATCTGCTTGCTCATGGTGCAACTCCCTGCGGGATCCATCCGGTCCCGGCCGGCGCACTTCGCCGGACTTTTATCCTTGTCTCCACCCGGCCTGCAGCCCGGCTCGATCCTGAAATTCCGCGCCGGCGCCCCGGCTCAGAAACGACGAAGGGGCCCGAAGGCCCCTCGTCACGCGCCACTTCATTCGCCACGGCCTCAGGCCGGACGGAAAGTGGCGCACCACCCTACGAGAAGAATAACGATCTTGCGCATGGCCGCGCTGTCCCTTTCAAAAGTTGCGCGAAATTACCCACGCGCAAGGGGTCCGTCAAGCGCCGATGCACTCCGTTAGGGAATGCATGGTAGCTTTCCGCGCGTTCCGCCGTGATATTGCCCAAAGTTGGGGGTCTGTATATCAAACCTGCGGTCCGAGAGGATCCCGATGAGGAGGGGCTCTGCCTCATGAAGAAGTTCACGCTCGCGATTTCGACCACTCTGGTCGCAACTGCGCTGTCCGTCGGCGTCGCGCTCGCGGATTGCCAGACCGATGTCGCGTCGGTTCGCGGTGAACTGGAGGAAAAGGGCAAGGCCCTGCAGGCGGTGGTGAACAAGAAGGAGAAGGACCCGCAGGTGCTCTGCCCCGCGTTCCGGGCCTTCGCCGCCGCCGAGCAGAAATGGGTGAAGTTCCTCGCCGACAACAAGGACTGGTGCCAGATCCCGCAGCAGGCGATCGACCAGGCCAACGCCTCCAGCAAGAAGACCGTGGACATCCGCAACCGGGTCTGCGAGGCCGCCGCCAATGGCGCCACCGGCGTCGGCGGTCCCAACAAGCCCCCGCCGCAGGGCTCCATGTCCAGCGCGCTCGGTATCACCACCGGCTACAGCATAGATGCCGGCAAGAACACTGGCGTCTTCGGCACCCTCAACGGCAACGCGCTGAAGTGAGGTCGCCGGATTGAGTGCCCGCGAAGGGGCTGCCGCCCCGCCGATCGCCGATGCCCCCCGTGGTAACTGGGTGGAGCGCCTGGCCCCTGGCCCGGTGCGGCCATACCTGCGACTCGCGCGGATGGACCGTCCGATCGGGTCCTGGCTCCTGCTCCTGCCCTGCTGGTGGTCCACGGCGCTCGCCGCCATCGCGAATGACGACCCCTATCCCTCGCCCAAGCTGCTGGTGCTGTTCGCCATCGGCGCCGTCGCCATGCGCGGGGCGGGATGCACTTGGAACGACATTCTCGACCGCAAGATCGACCGGCAGGTGGCGCGCACCCGCGGCCGCCCCATCGCATCCGGGCAGGTGAGCGTTCCCGCCGCCTTCGCTTTCCTCGTGTTTCAGGCCCTTGTCGGCCTCGCGGTGCTGCTCTCGCTGCCGCATTTCGCCATCGTCACCGGCATCGCCTCCCTCGGCGTGGTGGCTGTTTACCCGCTGATGAAGCGCGTGACCTCGGTGCCGCAGCTCATTCTCGGCATCGCCTTCTCCTGGGGCGCGCTGATGGGCTGGGCGAGCGTGATGCGCACCATCGCCGATCCCGCCCTGCTGCTGTTCGCCGGCTCGGTGCTGTGGGTGTTCGCCTACGACACCATCTATGCCCATCAGGACAAGGAGGACGATGCCATCGTCGGCGTGCGCTCCACCGCCCTCCTGTTCGGGCGCAGCACCGGCCTTGCCGTGTCGCTGTGCTATGCGCTGGTGGTGTTCCTGTTCGCCGCGGCGCTCATGTCGGTACCGGTGGGGCCGTTCGCCTATCTCGGGCTGATCGGCTTCGCCATTCACCTGTGGATGCAGGTGCGCCGGCTCGACATCGACGATCCCGAGCGCTGCCTCGCCGTCTTCAAGTCGAATCGCGATGCCGGCCTGATCCTGTTCGTGGGCCTCGCCCTCGACACCCTGCTGCCCAACACCATCCTCCCTCTCCTGCCGTAAGGACACCCTTCGGGGCGGTCCGATTGACGCGGTGCAGCATGAGATGGCTTGCCTCGCGGCGTCCGCGCCCCTATTTGGCAGGCAATGAGCACCGAACCGACGCGCGCCGGCGGCGGGGATCATCCCCGTTTCGCCATCGACGACGCCTTCGCCCGCCGTATGGTCCATACGGTGGCCGAGGCCGGCGAGATGGCGCGTGGCATGTTCGCGGCCGGCGTGAAGACCTGGACCAAGGGCAACAATTCCCCCGTCACCGAGGCCGACATGGCGGTGGACGCCTTCCTGCGTCAGCGCCTGACGGCGCTTGATCCCGCCGCCGGCTGGCTGTCCGAGGAATCGGCCGATACGCCCGCGCGCCTCTCCGCCTCGCGCCTGTGGGTGGTGGACCCCATCGACGGCACCCGCGCCTTCATGGCGGCCGGCAGCGACTGGGCGGTGTCCGTGGCGCTGGTGGAGGCGGGACGGCCGGTGGCCGCCGCCTTGTTCGCCCCGGCGACCGACGAGATGTTCACCGCTATTGCCGGCGCGGGTGCCTTCCACAATGGCCGCGCCCTCGCCGTCGCCTCCCGCGCGCGGCTGGAAGGGGCCCGGGTCGCCGGCCCGCCGGCCGATCTCGACCGCATCGCCCGCGCCGCCCCCATCGAGCGCCTGCCGCGCATCCGCTCGCTGGCGCTGCGCCTCGCGCGGGTCGCCACCGGCGAAATCGACGTCGCCTTCGCCGGCGGCAATTCCAATGACTGGGATCTGGCCGCCGCCGACCTCGTGGTCACGGAGGCGCAGGGCCGCCTCACCGGCCACGACGGCATGGCGCTGCGTTACAATGCGCCAATTCCAAGCCACGCCCCCCTCGTCTGCGCCGGTGCGCCGTTGCACCAGGCCGCGCTCGAGGCGATGGGCGCACCCGTTTCTTTCAAAGCCGCATTGGATACGCCATGACCGAGACGAAGAAGCAGTTGCCCCACCTGGTTTTCGGCGGGGAGCTCACCGCAATCGACAGCGCCGAGTTCAAGGATCTGAGCAAGCTCGACATCGTCGGCATTTATCCCGACTATGCCAGCGCGACGGCGGCCTGGAAGGCCAAGGCGCAGCAGACGGTGGACAACGCCATGATGCGCTACTTCGTGGTACACCTCCACCGCCTCCTCGATCCGGAAACCGGCAAGGTTCAGGGCGGGTGAAGATCGGGTTCCTCGTCCCTCACCCGGTGCGGGACGCAACAACAGTGGGCAAACCATAAGATGTGGCGGCGACTGAGGACAAACCGCGCCTTCAAGGTGGCAGCGGGAACGACGTTTGCGTCCTATTTCAAGCTGGTGGCGCATACGACCGATTTCGTCGTCGAGCCCCCGGACGTCTTCGACACCATCGACGAGCACCTGCCGGTGATCGTCACCTTCTGGCACGGGCAGCATTTCCTCACCCCGTTCGCCATGAAGCCCCACCACAAGGCCAAGGTGCTGATCTCCCGCCATGCGGATGCGGAGATCAACGCCATCGCCGCCGAGAAGCTGGGCGTCGGAACCATTCGCGGCTCCGGCGCCACGTCCAAGCGCGACTTCCACCGGAAGGGCGCGGTCTCCGCCACCTACCAGATGCTGGACACCCTAGCGGAAGGCATCAATGTGGCTATGACCGCCGACGTGCCCAAGATCGCCCGCAAGGTGGGCATGGGCGTCGTTACCATTGCACGCTACTCGGGACGCCCTATCATCCCCGTCGCCATGGCGACCCATAATCGCATCACATTGAAGAGCTGGGACCGTGCCAGCCTGAACCTGCCGTTCGGGAAGGGTGCCGCGGTCGCCGGTGCGCCGATCTGGGTCGACCGCAACGTGGACGAGGCCGGCCTCCTCGCCGCCCGCGATCAGGTGCAGGCCAGCCTCGAGGACGTGACCCGCCGGGCCGAGGCGCTGGCCGCACGGACCTCTCGTCGATGAAGGCCTCGACATGAAGGGGCGCAAGCTGCCTCTCACCCTCCGGGCCTACCGGCGGGCGAGTTCCGTGGCGGCGCTGCTGGCGCCGGCCTGGCTTTCCTATCGCGTCCGCAAGGGCAAGGAAGACCCGGCGCGCATCGCCGAGCGGCGTGGCTATGCCAGCACCGAGCGCCCCCCGGGACCGCTGGTGTGGGTGCACGGCGCCAGCGTCGGCGAGGTCATCTCCGTCCTGCCGCTGATCGAGCGGCTGAGCCAGCGCGGCTTCCGCGTGCTGCTCACCTCCGGCACGCTCACCTCCAGCCGCGTGGCCGAACGGCGGGCGCCCCCCGGCGTCATCCATCAGTTCGTGCCGCTGGATGCCCGCGCCTTCGTCGCCCGCTTCCTCGACCACTGGTCGCCGGACCTCGTGCTGCTCGCCGAATCCGAACTGTGGCCGAACCTGCTCGCGGAGCTGGGCCGCCGCGGCACGCCCGTCGTGCTGGTTAATGGCCGGCTGTCAGAACGCTCCGCCACCCGCTGGAAAAAGCTGCCCAAGAGCGCGCGGGCGCTGCTCTCCCGCGTGGATCTGTGCCTCGCCCAGAGCGAGGAGGACGGCGCGCGCTTCCGGGCGCTGGGTACGCCGCGGGTGGAAGTCTGCGGCAATCTGAAATTCGACGTGCCGCCCCCCTCCGCCGACACGACCGAACTCCAGCGGCTCGACAAGGCGCTCGGCAAGCGGCCGATCCTTCTCGCCGCCTCCACCCATGAGGGCGAGGAGGCGCTGATGATCGAGGCGCACGAGATCCTCACCTCCAAGATCCCGGAGCTGGTGACCGTCATCGCCCCGCGCCATCCCGAGCGCGGGCTGGATGTGGCGGCGCTCGCCCAGGCGGCAGACCTCGCCACCCGCCAGCGCAGCCTCGGCGAGCTGCCGGACCGGGAGACCGACATCTATATCGCCGACACCATCGGCGAGCTGGGCCTGTTCTATCGCATGGCGCCGGTGGTCTTCATGGGCGGCTCGCTGGTGGAGCATGGCGGGCAGAACCCCATCGAGCCGGCGAAGCTCGGCGCGGTGGTGCTGCACGGCCCCCATGTCTGGAACTTCGCCAACATCTACGAGCGGCTCGATACCGACGAAGGCGCGGCGGAAGTCACCGATGCGCTGGGCATCGCCCGCGCCGCCTACGCCCTCATCAAGGACCCGCAGCTGCACGGCGAGATGGCGGATGCGGCCCACGCCGCCGTGACCTCGCTGGGCGGCGCGCTGGACCGCACGCTGGTCGCCATCGAGCCCTATCTCGTCCACATCCGCCTGCAGGCCCGCTGATGCTGCGCGCGCCCGCCTTCTGGTGGCGCGACCGGCCGGGCCTTGCCGCCGCTCTGCTCTCGCCGGTCGCCGCCGTCATCGGCGGCGTGGCGCTGCGCCGGCTCGGGGAGGCCGGCGGCATGGTGGACGTGCCGGTGATCTGCATCGGCAATCCCACGGTCGGCGGCGCGGGCAAGACCCCCACCGCCATCGCCCTCATCGAACGGCTCAAGGCGCGCGGGGCGCAGCCCTTCGCCTTGCTGCGCGGCCATGGCGGCAAGGCCAAGGCCCCCCTTCGGGTCGATCCAGCCTCCCACACCGCGGCGGACGTGGGGGACGAAGCCCTGCTGCTCGCCAATCATGCGCCCACCATCGTCGCCGGCGGGGACCGGCTGGGTGGCGCGCGGCTGGCGGTGAAGGCCGGCGCGAGCCATGTGGTGATGGACGACGGCTTCCAGAACCCCTCCCTCCACAAGGATTGCACGCTGCTGGTGATCGATGCCGGCGTCGGCGTGGGCAACGGCTGCGTCACCCCGTCCGGGCCGCTGCGCGCGCCGCTGGCCCCGCAGATCGAGAAGGCCGATGCGGTGCTGGTGATCGGCGATGGCGCGGCCGGCGAGGGGGGGGCCGACCTGGCGCGCGCGGCGGAGCGCTCCGTGCTGCGCGGTCATCTGGCGCCGGACCCGGCTTCGGTCGCGGCGCTAAAGGGCAGGCCCCTCGTCGCCTTCGCCGGCATCGGACGGCCGGAGAAGTTCTTCGCCACGCTGGAGGCGGAAGGGCTCAACGTGGTCGCGCGCCACGCCTTCCCCGACCACCATCCCTACCGGACGGACGAGATCGCCCACCTCGCGGCGGAGGCGCGGCGCCTCGGCGCGCGGCTGGTGACGACGCAGAAGGACTTCGTCCGGATCGGCTTCGCGTTCACGGTCAGCGCGAAGATCGCGAACCTGCCCGTCAGCCTCGTGCTGGACGGGGGCGATCGGCTCGACGCCCTGATCAGCTGGGCCGAGGCCCGCGTCGCCGCCCGCAGGCTGTAGGGCCGGACCGGCTCAGTGCCGCCGGGCGAGAAGCGCGGTCGCCGCCACCATCAGCCAGCCGAGGATCATCAGGCTGCCGCCGAATGGCGCGCTCCCGCCCAGGAGCTTGACGTCCATCAAGGCCCGCGCGGCAAGATCGCCCGAAAAGAGAAGCGTGCCGAGCGCGATGGCGCTGGCCCCCACCTTCAGCAGCACGCCCCCGCGCGTGAGCTGGAGGGCAAGAGCAACCAGCGCCGCCAGCGTCGCGGCGTTGAACAACAGGAAGTGCGACGCGGTCTCAAGGTTGGTGCCCCCGCCCACATGGGCCGCAGCAGCCGCGGCCGCGACACCGGCCGCACCGAACAGGCCGGCAAGAAGGACGAGAAGACGGGTCCAGAGGTCCATCGGGTGTATCCTGTCGGGCGTTTGCCGGGGCGTTTCTTGCGGGCGCATCGCGGGCGTTTGTCTATACGCCCGGCGGGCGGATCGCGGGAGCCGCGCCGGCTGCGGCATCGCGCGCCGCCACGGCGGTGCGCACCCCGGGGACCAACCAAGGGCTATGAGCCCAAAGTCTTGACCGGCGGTGCCTTGTGAAGCGTCGAGGCGCTCAGCATAATCCGCCCCAACCAAGGCGGGTACCGCCGTGAATGATGGACAGCGGACGAAGCGGTCCGCGCGAGGGAGGCAGAAGAATGTCCGACAAGGTCTATGACGTTCCGTCCCAGTGGGCCCAGAAAGCCTATGTGGACGACGCGCACTACCAGTCCATGTATGCCGCCTCGGTCAACGACCCGAACGCCTTCTGGGGCGAGCACGGCAAAAGGATCGACTGGTTCACGCCCTACACGAAGGTGAAGAACACTTCGTATGACCCGGGCCACGTCTCCATCAAGTGGTTCGAGGACGGCGTGACCAACGTCGCCTACAATTGCGTGGACCGGCACCTTGAGACCCGCGGCGACCAGGTGGCCATCATCTGGGAGGGCGACAGCCCCGACGAGAGCCGCAAGATCACCTATCGCGAGCTGTCCTCCGAGGTGAACAAGCTCGCCAACGTGCTGCGCAACCGCGGCGTGGAGAAGGGCGACCGCGTCACCATCTATCTGCCGATGATCCCCGAGGCGGCATTCGCCATGCTCGCCTGCGCGCGTCTCGGCGCCATTCACTCCATCGTGTTCGGCGGCTTCTCGCCGGACAGCCTCGGCGGGCGCATCGCCGATTGCGGCTCGAAGGTCGTCATCACCGCCGACGAGGGCCTGCGCGGCGGCCGCAAGGTGCCGCTGAAGGCCAATGTGGACGCGGCCGTGAACCAGATCGACGGCGGCGTGGACCACGTGATCGTGGTGCGCCGCACCGGCGGCAAGGTGGACATGACCCCCGGCCGCGACGTCTATTACGACGAAGCCGCCGCCATGGTGACGGACGAATGCCCGGCCGAGCCGATGAATGCGGAAGATCCGCTGTTCATCCTCTACACCTCCGGCTCCACCGGCAAGCCGAAGGGCGTGCTGCACACCACCGGCGGCTATCTCGTCTATGCGTCCATGACGCACCAGTACGTGTTCGACTATCACCCCGGCGACATTTACTGGTGCACCGCCGACGTGGGCTGGGTGACGGGTCATTCCTACATCGTCTATGGCCCGCTCGCGAACGGCGCCACCACGCTGATGTTCGAGGGCATCCCGAACTATCCGAGCGTGTCCCGCTTCTGGGACGTGATCGACAAGCATCAGGTCTCGATCTTCTACACCGCCCCCACCGCCATCCGCTCGCTGATGCAGGCGGGCGAGGAGCCGGTGAAGAAGACCTCCCGCGCCTCCCTGCGCCTGCTCGGCTCGGTGGGCGAGCCCATCAATCCGGAAGCCTGGGAGTGGTACTACCGCGTGGTCGGCGAGGAGCGCTGCCCCATCGTCGATACCTGGTGGCAGACCGAGACCGGCGGCATCCTCATCACCCCCCTGCCCGGCGCGACGAAGCTCAAGCCCGGCTCGGCCACCCGCCCCTTCTTCGGCGTGCAGCCGGAAGTGGTGGATGCGGCGGGCGGCGTGCTGGAAGGCGCCTGCGAGGGCAACCTCGTGATCGCCGACAGCTGGCCGGGCCAGATGCGCACGGTCTATGGCGACCATGAGCGCTTCGAGCAGACCTACTTCGCCACCTATCCCGGCAAGTACTTCACCGGCGACGGCTGCCGCCGCGACGCGGACGGCTTCTACTGGATCACCGGCCGCGTGGACGACGTCATCAACGTCTCCGGCCACCGCATGGGCACGGCGGAGGTGGAAAGCGCCCTCGTCGCCCATCCGAAGGTGTCCGAGGCGGCCGTGGTCGGCTTCCCGCACGACATCAAGGGCCAGGGCATCTATGCCTATGTCACCCTGATGGACGGCGAGGAGCCCACCGAGGAGCTGCGCAAGGAGCTGGTGGCCTGGGTGCGCCGGGAAATCGGCCCCATCGCCTCGCCGGACCTCATCCAGTTCGCGCCGGGCCTGCCCAAGACCCGCTCGGGCAAGATCATGCGCCGCATCCTGCGCAAGATCGCGGAAGACCAGTTCGACAGCCTCGGCGACACCTCGACGCTGGCCGATCCCGGCGTGGTGGAAGACCTCATCAGCAACCGCCAGAACAAGCGCGACGCGGCCTGAGGGCGCGTCTCAGGCGCCCTTCATCGTCACCGTCATGGCCCGGCGCGTCCGGGCCATCCACCGGGCCGATGGAGCGGTGGGACGGACGAAGATCCAGTCCGGCCGCACCGTGGATCCCCCGGATGAACCGGGGGATGACGGCGGTGAAAGCGAAACCAAAACCAAGCCGGCGTCCCTCGGGGCGCCGGTTTTCTTTTGGCACCGGCGCACAAGAAAAAACCGGACGTTCGCGAGAACGCCCGGCGGGAGGAATGCGACGATCATGGAAGCGGCGAGGGGGGCTCGCCGCGCCGCTCAGTGCGAGCGGCTGACCACGGTGTATTCGCCGGCGGCGACCCGCTCGGCGACGCGCGCCATATATTCGGAGCTGGCGGCCTCGCCGTAGGTGGCGACGAGGCTGCGCAGGGCTGTGAAGAGCGCGGCCTGCACCAGGCAGTCCTCGTCCAGCCCTTCGCGCACGGCCTCGACCCACGCATCGTTCAGATAGGTCAAGGCGGCGTGGCGGTCATCGGCGGCCATGTCCGAGATTTCGGGCAGGTCGATGACGGGGTTGGTCAAGGTGGACACGTTTGGCTGCCTCCGCGCCGCAGAACCGAACGGCGCACCGGATATCTAGCACTTCACGCTGGGGGATTCAGGCGAGTTCTGACCAAAAGGTTAACACGAAAGGGGTCAATTCCCCCCATACCTCACCACGATTTCGTGAGTGAGGCGCCCGCCCTCGTCGAGCTGGCGATCCACCGCCATGCGCGCCGCCGGCGTGCAGCTGCGATAGACCTCGGCATAGCTGGAATAGCCGCGGTTGAAGCTGGCGATGATCTTGGAACGGCGGGCGTCCGAGGGCTGCTCGGTATCGATGAGCGCCTGCATCTCGTTGCGCCAGCGCTGCGCCTCGGCGGTGACGCCGCACAGGGGCCGCAGGTAATGCAGGGCGCCGAGAATTTCCGCGAGGCGCATCAGGTCGCCGTCATAGGGCGGCGGCGCGCCTTCCGTCGGCCCGGCGGCGCGGGACGCGGCAGGGCCGGCGAGCACGAGGCCGGCAGTCAGGAGAAGGGCGAGCGCGCGCATCATCATGGTTCCGCCGCCACTCCTGCGGCGCGCGGCGCGCGCGGTCAAGGGGGCCAACCGGCGGTTCACATCTCGCCCATCAGGAGCGCGGCCTTGGCCACCACCTCGGCGAGCCCCTCGGTGGTGGTGAGGGCGGCGACCTCGTTGGGCCGGAACCAGCCGACCTCGGCCGCCTCCTCGCCGGGCTTCGGCTCCCCGCCGCGCCAGCGGGCGGCGTGGGCGAGGACCACGAAATGGGCCTTCAGCTCCCCCTCCCGGTTGCGCACGATGATGTCGCGGGCGGCGGCAAGGCCGACGATCTCGGCCTCGACACCCACCTCTTCCATCAACTCGCGCACGGCAGCCTCGGCCACCGTCTCGCCCGGCTCCACCCGTCCACCCGGCAGGCTCCACAGGCCGGCGCCGGGATTGGCGGCGCGGCGGGCGAGCAGCACGAGAGGGCCGCGGAACACGGCGGCGCTGGCGGCGAGCGTCGGGCGCACCTCCACCCGCGGGGGAACGGCCGTTTCGCTTTCCAGGGTGTCGGACATGAAGGATCTCGGGCGAGGCAAGGCAGCCGGAGCCGTGACGGGCGGCTTGTGAGGTTTCGGCCGGAGCTTACCTTTCCCCGATCCGAGGAGCACGCGATTCGTGACTGAGCCTGACGTCCCCGCCAAACCCGTTGCCAAGCCCGTTGCAAAGACCGCCCCCCGCCGCGCAGGCGCCGCGCCGCGCGCATGGCAGCGCATGCTCTCCGGCCGCCGGCTCGATCTGCTCGATCCCTCCCCCCTCGACGTCGAGATCGAGGACATCGCCCACGGCCTCGCCCGCGTGGCGCGCTGGAACGGCCAGACGTCCGGCGCCAACATCTTCTCTGTGGCGCAGCACTCTTTGCTGGTGGAGAAGATTTCCCGCCGCACCCATCCGGACCTCGACGCCCGCTGGCGCCTGTGCGTGCTGCTGCACGACGCACCGGAATACGTGATCGGCGACATGATCTCCCCGTTCAAGGCGGTGCTGGGCGGCGACTACAAGGCGGTGGAGGCGCGCCTCCTCAGCGCCATCTGCGTGCGTTTCTCGCTGCCGGTGGGCTGGCCCGATCAACTTTTGAAGATCGTCAAGGCGGCGGACCGCGCCTCCGCCTATTTCGAAGCGACGCGTCTGGCGGGATTTGCGGAAGAGGAGGCGAAAGCCTTCTTCGGCCGCCCCGCCCGCCTCGACGCTGGGGTGGAAAAGGACTATCTCACCCCATGGAAGGCGGAAACGGCGAAAGCCCGTTTCCTCAAGAGATTCGAGGAGCTTGCGCCATGATCCATGTCTGCTCCCTCGCCAAGCTGCACGATACGGTCGCCACGACCGGCGCGCGGCATGTCATCACCCTCATCAATGGCGGCACGGTGCTAACCCGGCCGAGCAACGTCGACCCCACCAACCATCTCTTCCTCGGCATCAACGACATCGCCGAGGAGATCGAGGGGCTGGTGGCGCCGGGCGAGGCGCACATGCTCGAGCTGTTCGAGTTCGTACGCGCCTGGCCGCGCCAGACGCCGCTGGTGATCCATTGCTATGCCGGCATCTCGCGCTCCACGGCGGCAGCCTATGCCACGCTCTGCGCGCTGCTGCCGGATCGCGACGAGATGGAGCTGGCCCAGCGCCTGCGCCACGCCTCGCCAACGGCGACGCCAAACCCGCGTATCGTGTCTCTCGCCGATGCAGCGTTGCAGCGGGAGGGCCGGATGGTTGCCGCCATTCACTCTATCGGTCGCGGCGCCGACGCCTTCGAGGGTGAGCCCTTCTCCCTGCCGGTGGCCTGAGGGGAGCGGTCGCCGTCCCCGGGGACGGGGTTTCGCGCGAGCTTTCAGGTCTGCACCGGGCGCGTGGCCCGGAGAGCGGCTGCGCGCGGGCGCAACTCGCCTGCCTTACGGGCGTGGGCTATGTTGCGCCGCAACTCATCCCCGAAAGACCGGGCATCGGGCACCCTGCCTGCCACCCCACGCTCTGTCGCCCTGCCCCAGCCGCCCCGGCCAGAGACCATTCATGCCCGCTTCTGCCCCGAGCCCGAACCAGCTTGGCTTCGCCCGCATCTTCGCCATGGCCGCCGCCGCCGGCGTCGCCGTGGCGAACATCTATTACAACCAGCCCATGCTGGCGGTGATGGAGGCGGACCTGCCCGGTCCCCTCACGCCGCTTGTGCCCACCGTGACGCAGCTCGGCTATGCCGCCGGCCTGTTCCTGCTGGTGCCCCTGGCCGACCAGATGGAGCGGCGGCGGCTCATCGTGGTGCATTTTGTCGCCGTGGCAGCGGCCGCCGCCTTGTCGGCCCTCGCGCAGGGCGCACTGGCGCTGCTCGCAGCCTCGCTGCTGCTCGGCCTCGGCTCCACGGTGGCGCAGCAGATCGTGCCGTTTGCCGCCCATCTCGCGCCGCCGGAAAAGCGCGGGGCGACGGTGGGCACGGTGCTGTCCGGCATCCTCGCCGGCATCCTGCTCAGCCGCACGCTGGCCGGCTTCGTCGCCGCGCACGCGGGCTGGCGCGCCATGTTCTGGCTGGCGGTGCCCATGGCGCTCGCCGCCGCGGCGCTGATGGCCGCCATGCTCCCGCGCAGCAAGCCGGAGGGCGGACATAGCTATGCCAGCCTCATGGGCTCGCTCTTGGGCCTGTGGAAGGAGTTCCCGACGCTGCGTCGCGCGGCGATCACCCAGGCGCTGATCTTCGCGTCGTTCATCGCCTTCTGGACCATCCTCGCCTTCCGGCTGGAGGGGCCACCGTTCGGCCTCGGCTCGGAGGCGGCCGGCCTGTTCGGCATCCTCGGGCTGGTGGGCGTACTCGCGGCGCCGCTGTTCGGTCGCTTCACCGACCGGCGGGGACCGGCCAGCGTGGTGGTGCTCGGCGCAGTGCTCGCGCTCGCGGCGTGGCTGTTCTTCTCGCTTTGGCCGCAACTGGCGGGTCTTGCCGTGGGTGTGGTGCTCATCGACCTCGGCATCCAGAGCGCGCTGGTGGGCAACCAGCACCGCATCTTCGCCCTGCGGCCGGCGGCGCGGGCGCGGCTCAACACCATCCTCGTGGGCACCATGTTCCTCGGCGGCGCCTTCGGCTCGGCCGTCGCGACGATGGCGTGGACATGGGGCGGATGGGCCGCCGTCTGTGCCACCGGCCTCGGTCTATGCGTCGCGTCGCTGGCGATCACGCTAATCACTGGCCGCGCGGCCTCGGCCAGAGGCTGAACGCCTCAGCCGGCCGAAAGCACGCCCACGAGGCCCGGCACCGGGGCGCCTTTCTCCGAGCGGGTGGAGGCCCGCTCCAGCAGGACGACGTCGAGGCCGGCGTCCTGCGCGAGCGCACGGACATAGGCCTCCGCATGGGCATAGCGCAGCGTCTCGCGCAGCAGCACGCCTTCGCCCTCGTGCGTCTCCAGCGTGAAGGCGAAGAGGCCGCCCGAGGCCAGCGCCGCACGGGCGGCGTGGAAGATGGGGGCGAGGTCGCCCACATAGCAGAGCGCATCGGCGGCGAGGACGAGATCGAGGCCGCCGGCCGGCATCGCCCCCAGCGCCGCGCCCATCTCGCCGGCTTCGAGCGCGGCATAGAGGCCGAGCGCCCGCGCCTTCTCCAGCATGGCGGGGGAGAGGTCCACCCCGTCGAGCCGCTCCGCCAGCGGCGCGAAGAGCACCCCGGCGAGGCCCGTGCCGCAGCCGAGATCCAGCGCCGCGCCGAAGCGCAGCTCCCGGCCGAGGGCATCGCAGGCGGCCCGCACCGCTTCCAGCAGCAGCTCGGGGCCGCGATAGGCGAGCTTCTCGCGCAAAGCGGTATCGAAGCGGTCGGCATATTGGTCGAACAGGGTGCGCACATAGGCCGCCGACATGGCCCCTTCCGCCCCTTCCGGCGCCCCGCCGAGCCGCGCGCGCCGCAGCCCCGCGCCCAGCCGGTCGGCGGGATCGAGCGCCAGCGCCCGGCCATAGGCCTCCCGCGCGGCCTCGCTTTCCCCCTGCCCTTCCCGCGCCTCGCCTAGTAGGAACCAGGCGGCGGCGAAGCCGGGCGCCGCCTCCACCGTCTCGGCCAGAAGCTCGGCGGCGGCGGCGAAATCGCCCTCCGCGAGGAAGGCGCGCGCCCAGTCGAGCCGTCGGTCGAGGACGGGATCACCGGAGGTGTCGAAGGCAGCAGCGGACAAGCTCGATCTCGCAGTTGGGGAACCTCGCGCAGGCGCGCAAGTCTCCCCATATAGTGGTGAACCCGCCCGATAAAGTGATGCGCCCGGAAGACCTCCTCTGCCCCTCGCCCAAGGGCCTCTACAGCCCGGCCGGCGACTTCTATGTGGACCCCACCCGCGCCGTGCCGCGGGCGGTGATCACCCACGGCCATTCGGACCATGCCCGCGCCGGCCATGCCCATGTGCTCGCCACCCGCGAGACGCTGGACATCATGGCCCTGCGCATGGGGCCGGGCTTCGCGGGGGCGACGCAGGCGCTGCCCTATGGCGCGGAGATCACCCTCAACGGGGTGAAGGTGAGCCTCCATCCCGCCGGCCATGTGCTCGGCTCGGCGCAGGTGCGGCTTGAGAAGGACGGCCTCGTGATCGTCGTCTCCGGCGACTACAAGGACGCCGCGGACCCCACCTGCGCGCCGTTCGAGCCCATCCGCTGCCACGTCTTCGTCAACGAGGCGACGTTCGGCCTGCCGGTGTTCCGCCATCCCCCGGCGGCGGGGGAGGTGGACAAGCTGCTCGCCTCGGTGCGCATCTTCCCCGAGCGCACCCACATCGTCGGCGCCTACTCCCTCGGCAAGGCGCAGCGAATGATGGCGCTGATCCGCCGGGCAGGCCACGACGCGCCGATCTATGTCCACGGCGCGCTCATCAACATCACCGACTACTATCAAAGCTGCGGCATGGATTTCGGCGAGATCCTGCCGGTGAAGGGCGCGCCGAAATCCGCCTTTGCGGGCGCCATCGTCATCGCCCCGCCCTCCTCCATGACGGACCTCTGGGCGCGGCGCTTCGCCGATCCCATCACCTGCTTCGCCTCCGGCTGGATGCGCGTGCGCGCCCGCGCCCGGCAGCGGGGGGTGGAACTGCCGCTGGTGGTGTCCGATCACGCCGATTGGGACGGACTTTGCGCCTCCATCCGCGCCACCGGCTGCGAGGAGTTGTGGGTGACGCACGGCGCCGAGGACGCCCTCGTCCACTGGGCTCACACCCGCCAGCTCCGCGCCCGGCCGTTGCACATGGTCGGCTATGGCGAGGAGGACGAGGAGGCGGTGGCGCCGGCACCGGAGGGGGACAAGGAGGCGCGGGAATGAGCGCGGCCTTCTTCGTCTACATTCTCACCAGTGAACCCAATGGAACGCTCTACATCGGGATGACGAACGACCTCGTGCGCAGAGTCTTTGAGCATCGTAGCGCTGCGGCGAAGGGCTTTACGAAGACCTACGACATCAAGCGGCTCGTTTATTTCGAACAGCATGACACAGCCTATGCCGCCATCACACGCGAGAAGCGGCTGAAGAAGTGGCCCCGCGCGTGGAAGATGAACCTCATCGAGCGGGGAAACCCGCATTGGCTGGACCTCTATGATGACATCGCCCGGCCCTGATCGCGAGGCGAGCCACTCCCTCTCCAGCCGTCATCCCCCGGCTTGTCCGGGGGATCCACCGCGCCGCAAGTCCGCCGCCTCCCTTCCGGGCACCCCTCCGGCGGAGGAGTGGATGGCCCGGACGAGCCGGGCCATGACAGCCGAGAGGATTGCGCTTCAAGGGGCGAGATCGGTCGCAGTTGGACAAGGCAGGCGCCCATGAACCGCTTCGCCGCGCTGCTCGATCGCATGTCTTACGAAGCCGGGCGCAATGCCAAGATCCGGCTCATGGCGGACTATTTCCGCTCGACGCCGGACCCGGAGCGCGGGCTCGCGCTGGCGGCGCTCACGGGCGCGCTGTCGTTCGCCAATGCCAAGCCCGGCGTGGTGCGCACGCTGATCGCCGAGCGGGCGGACCCGGTGCTGTTCGAGATGTCCTATGACTATGTGGGCGATCTCTCCGAGACCGTCGCCCTGATGTGGCCCCGGCCGGAGGGCGCGCGGCCCCACGCGCCGCTGCTGTCGGAGATCGTCCACGGCCTCTCCACCTTCTCCAAGGTGTCCCTGCCCCGGCATCTGGCCGACTGGCTGGATGGCCTCGACGAGACCGGCCGCTGGGCGCTGCTCAAGCTCATCACCGGCGCCATGCGGGTGGGCGCCTCCGCGCGCCTCGCCAAGACCGCCGTTGCAAGCCTGGGAGAGGTGACGCCGGACGAGGTGGAACTGGTCTGGCCCGGCCTTGAGCCGCCCTATGAGGAGCTGTTCGCCTGGGTGGAGGGGCGCGGGCCACGGCCGGAGACATCGAACCCCGCCCCATTCCGCCCAGTGATGCTGGCCCATGCCATCGAGGAGACGGATTTCACCGCCCTCGACCCCGCCGATTTCCGTGCCGAATGGAAGTGGGACGGCATCCGCGTGCAGGCGGTCGCGGGCACGGGCCCGGACGGCGCGCGGGTGGTGCGGCTCTATTCGCGCACCGGAGAGGACATCTCCGGCGCCTTTCCCGATATGGCGGAGGCCATCACCTTCGACGGCGCCATGGACGGCGAATTGCTCATCGTCCGCGACGGTCGCGTGGAGCCGTTCAACGTGCTGCAGCAGCGGCTGAACCGCAAAACGGTGACGGTGAAGATGCTGGCGGAATTCCCCGCCCACATTCGCGCCTATGATTTGCTCGTGGACGGCACGGACGATTTGCGCGACCAGCCCTTCGCAGCCCGCCGCATGCGGCTTGAGGCGCTGGTCGCCCGGCTCCAGACCCCGCGCATCGACCTCTCCCCCATGGTGCCCTTCTCCACCTGGGACGAACTGACCGCCGCCCGCCGCGACCCCGCCTCGGCCGGCGCGGGCGCGGATGCCGGGGCGGTGGAAGGGGTGATGATCAAGCGGGCGGACAGCCTCTATCTGCCCGGCCGCCCCAAGGGGCCGTGGTGGAAGTGGAAGCGCGATCCGCACACGGTGGATGCGGTGCTCATGTATGCCCAGCGCGGGCACGGCAAGCGCTCGTCCTTCTATTCGGACTACACCTTCGGGGTGTGGACCCAAAGCGAGGAGGGCGAGGATGTGCTGGTGCCGGTGGGCAAGGCCTATTTCGGCTTCACCGACGAGGAATTGAAGCAGATCGACGCCTTCGTGCGCCGCGCCACCATCAACTGCTTCGGCCCGGTGCGCGAGGTGGTGCACGAGAAGGACGAGGGACTGGTGCTCGAAGTGGCCTTCGAGGGCCTCGCCCGCTCCACCCGCCACCGCTCCGGCATCGCCATGCGCTTCCCCCGCATCGCGCGCCTTCGGTGGGACAAGCCGCCGGGCGAGGCGGACCGGCTGGAGACGCTGGAAGCGCTGCTGGGGTAGGATCGCTTGATTCCTGAGACTTGGGACGCTGGTGATGTTCGATCGAGATGACGCATTTCGGCCGGTCGTCTACCAGCGCATGGCTTGGGCCGCAGCCGCGGCGAGCGTCTCGCTCTGCCTCGTCGCGCTCTTGATCCTGTCGAATCTCGATCCAGACGCCCATGGCGCCGCTTGCCGCAAGGCAAGCGTTGGCGCGTGGAACATGCTCGTCATTGTTAGCTTGGCGGCGCTCTGGGCCTGCGTTCAAGCGGCTTTAGCTCACCGGCAAAGCAAAAAAATAGCAGATCACGTTGTAAGAACCGGTGATCGGCCAAAGATTTACGGTTTGGGTTCTCCGATCCCGACTTCGTTCACCCTGTTCTTTATCGCTCTCGGTTGCGTGTGGACGATGTTCTGCGCCATCCCGCTCATCGTCATCGCAGTGAATTGTACATTTATTTTTTGAGGAACCGGCCCGCTCCTACTGGCTCGCCCACACGATCCGGGCGATCCAGTCCACCTGATCGAGGGGAATCTGCCGGTCCTCGTGGGCGGGGTTGAGGGAGCGCAGCTCGATGTGGCGGGCGGTCTTGCGCACCAGTTCCTTGGCCAGCACCTCGCCCTCCTTGGTCTTCAGCACTACCCGGTCGCCGCGCCGCGGTTCGGAGGCGGGGGAGACCACCACCACGTCGCCGTCGCGATAGACCGGCTCCATGGAATCACCGGCGATCTCCAGCGCATAGGCGTGGGCGTCGTGGACATCGGGAAACACGATCTCGTCCCAGCCGGCGCCCACCGGGAAGCCCGCATCGTCGAAGAAGCCGCCGGAGCCGGCCTGGGCGAAGCCGATCTGCGGAATGGCATTGAGCGGCCGCGTCGGGGGTGGGGGCGCATCTTCGGCGAAGCCCGCGCCGCCGCCATGGGCGGCGGTCCGGTCGGAGCCGTCCAGCAAAGAGAAGAAGTGCTCCGGGCTTGTGCCGGTGGCGGCAAGCGCCTTGGCGATGCTCTCGGTGGAGGGCCAGCGCGGCCGGCCGTCGATGGTCACGCGCTTGGAGCGGTTGAAGGTGGTGGGGTCGAGCCCCGCCCGCCGGGCGAGGCCGGAGGTGGACAGCCCGTGCTGCTCGGCGAGTTCATCGACGGCACGCCAGATCTTACCGTGGGTCAGCATGGGAAAGACGTTCCTTGCTCGACGTTCCTTGGCCTCGAGCTTCCTTGGCCTCGACAGCGAATCCGGATGCGGACCGGGGCCACCCGCGCGACACCACGCCCCCCGATGCGTGGAAGATATGAATTTGTTCCCCATTTGTACAGGACTTCAGTCCGTATGCAACCATAAGGCGAACACAGTTGCCCTTTCGTTCGTGCCGGCCTATGTGCGTCGCCGATCCATTGAGGAGCATCGCCCGTGACTGCCGCCCCCCTCATCTACAAGATCGCCCCCGCCGCGTTGTGGGCCGCCGCCGAGCAAGCGGGCGTGTTCACCGGGGCGCCCGTGGACGTGGCAGACGGCTACATCCATTTCTCCACCGCCGCGCAGGCGCGCGAGACGGCGGCGAAGCACTTCGCCGGGCAGGCCGACCTGAAGCTGGTGGCTGTCGAGGCGGCGGCGCTGGGCGCTGCGCTGAAATGGGAGCCCTCGCGCGGCGGCGCCCTCTTTCCCCATCTCTATGCACCGCTGCCGCTCACCGCCGTGACATGGGTGCGCGACCTGCCGCTCGGGGCGCACGGGGCGCACGTCTTCCCCGATCTGGACTAAGGCTCATGCCATCGGCCTCGGTGTTCGACCGACGCCGAGCGGGCGACGCTCCAGCGCCGCGCGGACTTGTGCGCGGGCTTGGCATCAGCCGAAGGTCCGCCGCTCCAGTGCCGGCAGGCGCAGGGCCTGGAAGCCGCCGCGCGCGAGGAGGAAGGCGAGCATCGCCAGCCACAGGCCGTGATTGCCCAGCGGCCGCAGGGCGAGGAACACGCCGAGATAGACGCCCAGCGAGGCCAGCATGAGGTTGCGCATGTCGCGCGACCACAGCGCGCCGATATAGACGCCGTCGAAGGCATAGGCCGTCACCCCCGCCACCGGCAGCAGCGCGGCATAGAGGAGATAGATGCGCGCCTCGGCCCGCACCTCGGGGCTGGTGCTCATGGCGTCCACGATGGCCGGGCCGGTGACGAGGTAGACCGCCCCCGCCAGCACCGCGAAGGCAAATCCCCACACGATGGAGAGCCGCACCCCGGCGGAGAAATCCGCCCGCCGCCGCGCACCCACGGCCGAGCCGCAGATCTGCTCGGCGGCGGTGGCGAAACCGTCGAGGAAATAGGCCGCCACCATCACCATGTTCTGGAGAATGGCGTTGGCGGCGAGGGTCACGTCCCCCGCCCGCGCGCCCTGCGCGGCGAAGAAGGAGAAGGCGAACATCAGCGCCGCGGTGCGGATCATGATGTCGCGGTTGAGCATGACGGTCTGGATGAGGCGCGCCTTGTCGAGCAGCACCGCCTTCGCCACCCCAAGCCGCCCGCCCAGCAGCACGGCGCACAGGACGAGCCCGGCCGCCGCTCCGATGATTTCGGCGACGAGAGTTCCCGCTGCCGAGCCGGCGACGCCCCAGCCGGCGCCAAGCACGAGCGCGGCCGAGAGCACCATGTTGAGGACATTGATTCCCAGCTGGAGCACCAGCGCCCGCCCGGTGCGGCCGAGGCCCACCAGCCAGCCCAGCACCACGTAATTGGCCAGGGTGAAGGGCGCGGCGAAGATGCGGATGGCGTAATAGTCGCGCACCGCCGCGTTCACCTCCTCGCTCGCTCCCGCCAGCGACAGGGCCGCGCTCTCGATGGGTGCGCGCAGGAGCACGATCAGGAGGCCGAGCGCGCCGGCGACCAGCAGGCCGCGCGCCAGCACCGCCCGCTCCTCCACCGCATCGCGCCGCCCCACCGCCTGCGCGGCGAGGCCCACCGTGCCCATGCGCAGGAAGCCGAACACCCAGAACAGCATGTCGAAGATGATGGCGGCGAGCGCCACGCCGCCGAGCAGCGACGCGCTGCCGAGCCGGCCCACCACCGCCGCATCCACCACGCCCAGCATAGGCGTGGTGAGGTGCGCCAGCGTCATCGGCAGCGCGATGGCGAGCACGCGCCGGTGCGTTACGTCCCCCGAGACAGCCGCGAGCGACACGGCCTCAGCGCCGGCCGAACACGCGCATGAGCAGCCAGAGCGGAATGACGATGACGGCACCGAGCAGGAAGTAGCGCCACATGCGCTCCACCGCCTCGAAGCTGAAGCTGAACAGGTTGCGCAGCAGGCGCTGGAGGCTGGTGAGAATGTTCATCGGGTCGAGCCCGAGGGCGGCGAGGATCACGCCCACCACCACCGAGAGCAGCACGAGCCGCACCAGCACCCAGGCGGGCGACCCGCCGAAGAAGCGCGTCAGATCGTTGTTCTCGGACATGGGCGGGCCTCCTGTGACGGCCGTGGTTTAGCACGGCCGTCGCGCAGGGGGGAGACGGAGCCTGCCTCAGCCCGCCCGCAGGAAGTCCGTCACCAGCGCGACGGTGGCGGCGGGGTTCTCCTCCATGATCCAGTGGCCGCTGCCGGGCACCACGTCGCCCGTCACGTCGGTGGCGGCGAAGCGCATCACCTCGGCCATGCCGAGACCGAAGGAATGCTCGCCGCCCAGCGCCAGCACCGGCATGGCGAGCTTGCCGTAGGTGAGGAATTCCGCGTTGTCGAGGGCGTCCTGGTCGAAGGCGGCGAACTGGGCAAAGCCCGCGTGCATGGCGCCGGGCTGGGCGTAGAGCGCGGCGTAATGTGCCCGCGCGGCTTCGCGGAAGTGGCTGGGATCGGCGGAAAACTCGTTCCAGAAGCGATCGAGATAGATGCGCTCGCGCCCGGCGACGAGGCGCTCCATGTCCGGCCCGCCGAAGCGGAAATGCCAGAGCAGCGGGTTCTTGAGCACCTCTTCCCATGGCCCGACGCCCGGCAGCGGCGCGTCGATGAGCGCGAACTTCGTCACAAGGTCGCGGTGGAGCGCGGCGAAGGCGAAGCCCACCATGTTGCCGATGTCGTGGGTGACGAGGGCGACCTTGTCGATGCCGAGGGCATCGAGCACGCCGGCCATGTCCGCGCCCTGGGTCTTCTTGTCGTAGCCGCCGGGCGGCTTGGCCGAGAGGCCCATGCCGCGCAGGTCCGGCACGACGACGGTGTGGGTGGGCGCCAGCGCCTGGGCGAGGGCGCCCCACATGTCGCCGGTCTCGCCATAACCGTGGATGAGCAGCACCGCCGGCCCCTGCCCGCCCGTGCGGACATAGAGTGTGGTGCCGTTGGTCTCGATCTCCTTGGTGCGGAAATCGGCGGGAAAGGGAACGATCTGGCTTGCTTCGGGGGCAGTCGAAGGCGTCTGGTGCATGGTTTCCTCCCCGCCGCTGGCCGGCGGATGCGCGAGATGCGCTAAGGGAAAGTATGGTCTGTTCCGAGGACGACCAGTAGTGGTGTTGCGTGCAAACTTCGCTTGTGCGGCGAACCTTGCCGCATCGTGATGGCGGGCGCAGAATGGGTGGGCGCAGCGGTGGCGCGCCCTGCCCCGACGGCGGCGAATTTGCCTCCCGCGCCCAAACCTGCTAACAGCCCCAGCTTCACACGGACGGCCATGCCGATCCCGCCGACCGGACCAAGAGCCCGGAGGCCCCCGCCCGACAGCGCGTTGCGCCCTCGGGCGTGCTTTGCGTTGGCTTGATGCGGCTCCTTTGGAGACGACCTCATCCGGTCCGCGCGGCGCGGGAGATCATCGCCGTCCGATGTGAAGCTGCAACACCCGGGTGCCCATGTTCGATACCCTTTCCGACCGCCTCGGCGGCATACTCGACAAGCTGAAGCGGCGCGGCGCTCTCACCGAGGCCGACGTCGGCGAGGCCATGCGCGAGGTGCGCCGCGCGCTGATCGAGGCGGACGTGGCGCTGGACGTGGTGCGGTCCTTCACCGACCGGGTGCGCCAGCGCGCCGTGGGCGTGGAGGTCATCAAGTCCGTCACCCCCGGCCAGATGGTGGTGAAGATCGTCCACGACGAGCTCGTGGCGACTCTCGGCTCCGACGCCGACCCCATCGACCTGAACGCCCCCGCCCCGGTGCCGATCCTGATGGTCGGCCTGCAGGGCTCGGGCAAGACCACCTCCACCGCCAAGATCGCCAAGCGCCTCACCGAACGCGGCAAGCGCAAGGTGCTGATGGCCTCGCTTGACACCCGCCGTCCGGCGGCCATGGAGCAGCTGGCCACCCTGGGCAAGCAGGTGGAGGTCGCGACCCTTCCCATCGTCGCCGGGCAGTCTGCCGTGCAGATCGCCAAGCGCGCCATCGAGGCGGCCAAGCTCGGCGGCTACGACGTGGTGATGCTCGACACCGCCGGCCGCGTGACGCTGGACGAAGGCCTGATGGCCGAAGTGGCCGAGGTGAAGGCCGTCACCAAGCCGCATGAAGTGCTGCTGGTTGCCGACAGCCTCACCGGCCAGGACGCGGTGAACACCGCCAAGGCCTTCGACGGCCGCGTCGGTCTCACCGGCATCGTGCTGACCCGCGCCGACGGCGATGGTCGCGGTGGTGCGGCTCTTTCCATGCGCGCCGTCACCGGCAAGCCCATCAAGCTGCTCGGCACCGGCGAAAAGATGGACGCGCTGGAGGATTTCGATCCCCACCGCGTGGCGGGGCGCATCCTCGGCATGGGCGACGTGGTGGCCCTCGTGGAGCGGGCCGCCGAAAATATCGACATCGAGAAGGCGAAGATCACTGCCGAGCGCATGCGCAAGGGCACCTTCGACCTTGACGATCTGCGCGGCCAATTGGAGCAGATGGCCAAGATGGGCGGGCTCGGCGGGCTCATGGGCCTCATGCCCGGCGTCGCCAAGGTGAAGAACCAGATCGCCTCGGCGAACCTCGACGACAAGGTGTTCAAGCGGCAGGTGGCCATCATCAATTCGATGACCCCCAAGGAGCGCCGCGCGCCCAAGCTGCTCGACGCCTCGCGCAAGCGCCGCATCGCCGCCGGCTCCGGCACCAAGGTGGAGGAGATCAACCGCCTCCTGAAGATGCATCGCCAGATGGCCGACGTGATGAAGGCCATGGGCGGCGCCGCCGGCAAGCGCGGCCCGCTGGCGGGTCTCGCCGGCATGATGGGCTTCGGCGGCGGTGGCCCCTCCCCCGAGATGCTGCAGGAAATGGCGGAGAAAATGGGCAAGGGTGGCCCCGGCGGAATGCCCGGCGCGCCCGGCGGCCTGCCGCCGAACTTCCCCGGCCTGCCCGGCGGCGGCCTGCCGTCCAAATTCCCCAGCGGCCTCCCCGGCCTGCCGAAGGGCTTCCCTGGAGTGGGAGGGCCCGGCAAGAAGAAGTAACGCCTACGCCCCCTGCCTGCCCGGGCGACGGCACCAGAGATCAGCCCGAATACGACACTCAAGACACTGACTTAAAAAGGAAGAAGACCATGTCCCTCAAGATCCGTCTCGCCCGTGGCGGCGCCAAGAAGCGTCCCTACTACCGCATCGTCGTCGCCGACGCCCGCGCCCCGCGCGATGGCCGCTTCATCGAGAAGATCGGCACCTTCAACCCGCTGCTCGCCAAGGATTCCGAGACCCGCGTGGTGCTCGACGCCGAGAAGGCGAAGGCCTGGCTCGAGAAGGGCGCCCAGCCCACCGACCGCGTGGCCCGCTTCCTCGACGCCGCTGGCCTGCTGAAGCGCGACGCCCGCAACAACCCGAAGAAGGCCGAGCCCGGCCAGAAGGCCCAGGAGCGCGCCAAGGAGAAGGCCGACAAGGCCGCCGCGGCCGCCGCGGCCGCCGGTGGCGAAGCCGCCGAGTGAGGCTTTCCTTTCGGGAAGATGAGGAATGGGGGCGCCTGGCGCCCCCTTTTCTTTTGGGAGAACGGTTCACAAGCGCGCCCCGGCACCTATCTAAGCTCCAGTCCCGAAAGCTCGGGCGCGGCGGCACCACCGTGACGCTGAGGGCGGTTCCCCCTGTCCGCCGACCGGGCTAGACAAGGGCGACGCATATTCTGAATCCATTCTGCCCCTCCCGCTGCTTCTGGAGCGCCTGATGTCCGATCCCGTCACCGTCTCGTTCGCCCGGCTCACCGCCGCCGCCAAGGGCGTCCTCGTGGTGCTCACCGACGAAAGCCTCGCCTTCGGCACGCAGGCGCAGAAGCTGGTGAAGGGGGCCGACAAGGCGCTGACCCGCGCGTTCGACGCCGAGAAGTTCAAGGGCAAGGCCTGGAGCGGGCTGGACCTGCTCGCCCCCGCCGGCATCGAGGCGCCGCGCCTCATCATCATCTCGGTGGGCAAGGCGGCGGACCTGAAGCCCAAGGATTTCCTGAAGCTCGGCGGCCTCATCGCCGGCAAGCTGCCCGCCTCCGCCCGCGAGGCGAGCGTGGTGCTCGACCTGCCCGGCACCAAGATCTCCGCCGATGCCGCCGCCGAGGTGGCGCTGGGCCTCTCGCTGCGCAGCTACAGCTTCGACCGCTACAAGACCAAGAAGAAGGACGATGCCGAGCCGACCGCCCGCACCGTGACCCTCCTCGTCTCCGACGAGGCCGGAACCAAGCGCGCCTATGCCGCCCGGCAGGCCGTGGGCGACGGCGTGCTGTTCGCCCGTGATCTCGTGAACGAGCCCGCCAACGTGCTCGACCCGCCGGAATTCGCCCGCCGCGCCGAGGAGCATCTTTCCGGCGTGGGCGTCGAGATCGAGGTGCTGGACGACGCCGCCCTCGCAGAAGCCGGCCTCAAGGCGCTGCTCGGCGTCGGCCAGGGCTCCATCAAGGAGAGCCGCGTCGTGGTGATGCGCTGGAACGGCGGGCCTGAGGGCGAGGCCCCCGTGGCCTTCATCGGCAAGGGCGTCACCTTCGACACGGGCGGCATCTCCATCAAGCCGGCCGCCGGCATGGAGGACATGAAGGGCGACATGGGCGGTGCCGCCTGCGTCACCGGCCTCATGTATGCGCTGGCCGCCCGCAAGGCGAAGGTGAACGCGGTGGGCCTCATCGGCCTCGTGGAGAACATGCCCGACGGCGCCGCCCAGCGCCCCGGCGACATCGTCACCTCGCTGTCCGGCCAGACCATCGAGATCATCAACACCGATGCCGAGGGCCGGCTCGTGCTGTGCGACGTGCTCTGGTACGCCAAGGAGCGCTTCAAGCCCAAGTTCATGATCGACCTCGCCACCCTCACCGGCGCGATCCTGGTGGCGCTGGGCTCGGAATATGCGGGCCTCTTCTCCAACGACGACGAACTGTCCGAGCGCCTCACAAAGGCCGGTCAGGAGACCGGCGAGCGGGTGTGGCGCCTGCCGCTCGGCCCGGAATACGACAAGCTGATCGATTCCAAGTTCGCCGACATGAAGAACACCGGCGGCCGCCACGCCGGCTCCATCACCGCCGCCCAGTTCCTCGCCCGCTTCGTGGACAAGACCCCGTGGGCGCATCTCGACGTGGCCGGCACGGCCATGTCCTCGCCTGCGAGCGACATCAACAAGAGCTGGGGCTCGGGCTGGGGCGTGCGCCTGCTCGACCAGCTGGTGAAGGACCACTACGAGGGGTGAGCGCCTCTCTCACATCCGTCGCCCTCCGGCTTGACCGGAGGGCCCATCTCCCCGCTTGAGCTGACGCGGGGAGGGAGAGGCGAACGGCGCCATGGGTCCTCCGGTCAAGCCGGAGGACGACGGCGGATGAGACAGGAAAGCGCTATTCCGCAGGCCCGGCGTGGGGCGGGTGCTTGGGCTCGGTCAGGCGCACGGCGGCATAGCCCATCGCGATCACCGCGAGGGGCATCACCACATAGGCATAGAGCCAGAGGCCGGTCATATCAGTCGTCCGAGCACGCTTCGTGCCATGAAATGTAGCACAGCGGCGGCAACCAGCCAAAACACGCTGCCCAAGGCGATGAGCGCGCCATGGGACGGCGCCGCCGAACCCATCCCGCCAAGTCCATAGAGCGAGGCCACCGCCGGCCCGAGCGCTCCGACCGTGAGGCAGGCGGTGGATGCCCGGTCGAGGGCATTGGCCGTCAGCTTGGTGCGCTCGTTCTGGATGAGGCTCATGCCCGGCATATGGAAGGCGCGTGGGCACCGGTCAAGCAGGAGCGCGACGCGGTGCGAACCCATGTGCTAACCTTCCGCCGATGACCGAAATCCTATTCTACCACCTTGAGCGCCGCCCTCTCGAGCAGGTGCTGCCGATGCTGCTGGAGAAGTCGCTGGAGCGCGGCTGGCGGTGTGTGGTGCAGTGCGGGTCGGCGGAGCGGCGGGACGCGCTCGATTCCCATCTGTGGACCTATAGCGAGGCGTCCTTCCTGCCGCACGGCACGGAGGCGCAGCCGCTGCCCGAGCGCCAGCCGGTGCTCATCGCCACCTCCGAGGACAATCCCAACGGCGCGCAGGTGCGTTTTCTGGTGGATGCGGTGCCGCTCGCCGATGCCTCGCCCTATGCGCGCGTCGTCCACCTCTTCGACGGGCGGGACGACGAGCAGGTGGCCAAGGCCCGCGAGCGCTGGCGCGAGGCCAAGGCCGTGGCGGGCAACGAACTCACCTATTGGCAGCAGGACGAGAACGGGCGCTGGGTGCGCAAGGCGTAGGCTTTGGACCTGTCATCGCCCGGCTGGTCCGGGCGATCCACGGCTCGACCGGGTCGAGCATTTGAACATCGCTCAAGCGGCAAAGTGAATCCCCCGGAACCCGGCTGCAACCGGGGTCCGCCTTTGCGAACGGAAGTCAGCAACAGCCGACTTCCGGACTAGCCGACGGATGACGGCACCTGACCCCCTCAAGCCCGAGGCTGGCGGCGGAACAGGCGGGTGAGCAGCGTCAGCACCGGCAGCACCAGCCCCGGCACGGCGGCGAGCGAGGCGTAGGAGGCGACGTTGGCCTGGGTGGCGCGCAGGTCCGCGGCCACCGCATCCATGGCCGACTGGCTCACCTGATTGGCCAGCGCCAGCTCGCGGGAGGGCTTCAGCATCGCGCCGATGATGGCCACGATGAGCGCGAGGAAGAGCCCGCCTCCGCCCACCACCACGGCCGCCCAGATCGGCCCCATGGATTGCTCCAGCGCCAGGAACAGCGCGACGCCCAGCATCACCACGCCGAAGCTCGCCACCAGAGCGGCGAAGGCGAACAGGCCGGCGCGGGCCGCGATGTGGCGCAGGTGGATTTCGGCAATGATGGTGTTGGTGCGCAGCAGAATCTTCAGATTCCGCATCAGCTGGTCGAAATTCATCCCGCGTCCCTTCCTCTGCGCACAACCCTGACCGGCCGGAGCAGCGAGCCTGCCACCGCACCCGCCAGAAATGACACGGCCATCCACGCCAGGGGGTTCATCCGCACGGCCCGCCGCGCCTTCGCGCCGCCCGCCGCCTCAGGTCCGCCCGGCGGATCGCTCGGCGGTCCCTTGGCCATGGCCGCCTTCAGCGCCACCCCTGCCAGCTCGCTCTTCAGCCCGACCAGCTCGGATTCCCGTTCGTCGCCCATGCCGCCTCCCGGATCATATCCGGGCGCCTGAGAGGGAAGCACCGCGCGCGCCCCTGTCAAGCCGCCCTGCGCAAGGACAACTTCCGGATCGGTCGATTGATCCCCGCGCCCGGGCTTCAAGGCGACGGAAAGAGGCTCTAGCATCGCCCTCCCGCCCAAGGACGATCCCAAGAGAAGGCCTGCCCCCAATGAGCCCGCCCCCCGCCGCGCCGCGCACCCTCGACTATTTCTTCTCCAGCGTGAGCCCCTGGACCTTCCTGGGCCACGCCCCGGTGATGGCGCTCGCCGCGCGCCATGGCGTCAATGTGCGCTTCCATCCGGTGGCCCTCGGCCCCGTCTTCGCGGAAACCGGCGGCCTGCCGCTCGCCAAGCGCGCCCCGCCGCGCCAGCGCTACCGCATTCTCGAGCTTCAGCGTTGGCGGCAGAAGCGCGGCGTGGACCTCAACGTCCATCCCGCCCACTGGCCGTTCGACGGCACGCTGGCGGACCAGACCATCCTCGCCACCATCGAGGCCGGGCACGCGCCCGGCGCGCTGATGGAGCGGATCTTCTCCGGCGTCTGGGTCCGGCAGGAAAATCTCGGCCTGCCCGAGGTCATCGCCGCCTGTGCCGATGCGGTGGGCCTGCCCGGCGCCGAGCTGGTGGCGGCGGCGGGCGAGGAGAAGATCGCCGCGCTCTATCTGGAGAACCGCGCCAAGGCGCTCGCCGCCGACGTGTTCGGCGCGCCGTCCTATGTGCTGGATGGCGAGGTGTTCTGGGGTCAGGACCGCATCGACCTGCTGGACGACGCCCTCACCTCTGGACGCGCGCCCTACCGGCCGGACGTGGCCTGAAGCCCCCTGCCCCCTTCCGGCCCCGATCGGCGTGATTATCTAGCGGGAATGACGCGGCGGAACGGGCCGCGGGACGTGAAGGCGGGATTTGGAGGCGCGCATGGTCTTCCCGGCTCATCCGGCGCATTCGGCCGGTCTCTCCCTCGTGGCGGCCCTCGCCGCGAGCCTTCTGGCGGCGCCTGCCCTCGCGCAGGCGCAAGTTCTGCCCGCGCCGCCCGGCGATACCACGGCGCCGCGCTTCTCCTTCGCCCCGGTGGAGGGCGGCGCGCTGAAGCTCGACCGGGAAACCGGCCGCGTCTCCCTGTGCGCCAAGCGCGGCACCGCCTTCACCTGCGAGGCAGTGCCTGACACGCGCGATGCCTATGAGGCGGAGATCGCCCGCCTTCAGGGGGAGGTGGACACCCTGCGCCGCTCGGCCCAGCTTCCACCGCTCCCGCCCCTGCCGCCGACGCCGGGGCCGAACGCCAACCCCGACACATCAGACATGGACCGCGCCCTCGACTATGCCGAGCGCTTCTACAAGCGCCTGCGCGGCCTCATCGACGAATTCCGCGCGCCCAACGGGCAGGAGAAGCTCTGAGGGGCGACCTTGTGCCCCCGGACAGTAGCGAGCAACAGCCGTCGCCCTCCGACTTGATCGGAGGGCCCATCGCTGCTCTGGAGCAAGCCTTCGAACACCGGGGCAGACGGCGTTATGGGTCCTCCGATCAAGTCGGAGGACGACGGCGGGAGGGTCCGCTCCCGGATGAGCAGCACCAGTGGGGTGCCGATGCCAGACAGCGCAAGACTGCCCGCGATGGGGAAAATGCCCTCCGAGCGAGCAAGGCCAGACCCCCTCCCCTCAGAACTCCGCCAGATACCCGTCGATCCGCTTCAGCGCCTGGTCGGCGATGGTGCCGGGGAAGGCGATGAAGACGTGGCAGCCGCCGGGATAGACCTCCAGCTCGGTGCCATTCCCCGCCGCCGCCCATGCATTGGCCATGAAGAGGGTGTCGTCCACCAAAGGATCGCGGCCGCCGACGATGAACAGCGCCCTGGGCAGGCCCTTGAGGCGCGCCAGCAGCGGCGACACGTCCGGGTCGTCGGCCTTGCCTTCAAGGCGCAGGTAGTTGTCGACGAAGAACTGGATGTCCCGCGTGTTCAGCACCAGCGGCAGGTCGCCCCAGTTGCGGACGGAGGGGGTCAGGCGCAGGTCGTAGCAGCCGGCGGTGAGCACGGCGGCGGAGAAGGGGCTGAGGCCGTGGCGATCGCGCAGCCGCACGAGGGTCGCGACCGCCAGCGTGGCGCCGCCCGATTCCCCGCCGATGGCGAAGCGCTCGGTGCCGAAGCGGGCCTTCGCCTCCTTCACCAACCAGAGGGCGGCCGCCTCGCAATCGTCCGGGCCGGCGGGATAGGGCACTTCCGGCGCCAGCGCATAATCCACCGAGACCACCGCCAGCCCGCAATTGGCGGCGATGCGATCGAGCAGCGCCTCGTTCTCGCGCGCCGAACCCAGCGTCCAGCCGCCGCCATGGATGTGGAAATAGACGCCCCTGGGCGCGCCGTCCGGCTTGTAGATGCGAACCGGCACCGGGCCGCGCGGGCCGGGAATGGTCTCGGCCGTGGCGCGCGGGCTTTCCGGCGCCAGCGGGAACACGCCCTTGCCGGCAAGGCGGGCGGCGCGAATCTCGGGCAGCGGGGTGGCCCACCGGTCGGGGATGGCGGACAGGACCTTCACGATGGCATCGTTGACCATGCGCGTGTCGGGCGCGATGGCCGCATCGGCGAACACGGCGGGATCGAGAACCAGCTTCGACATGGAAGAACCCTGATCGTTGGGCGTCGCCGCCCGAAAAGGCGGCGCGGCAGGCCGTGAACTGGTACGTGGCGGGCGAACACCGCGCAAGAAGCGAACACCGCGCAAGCAGGAGGAGAGATCACCATGGCGCGCACCAGCCGCACCCCGGCGAGACTGAGCGGAGCCGTGCGCCACGCCGAGGCGACGCTCGCGGTGGAGACGCCCGGCGAGGGCTTCACCGACATCACCCGCGAGGCCACCGCCTTCCTCACCGAGATTTCGGCCGGCGACGGCGTGCTCACTGTCTTCTGCCGGCACACCTCGGCCTCCCTCACCATCCAGGAAAATGCCGACCCGGACGTGCAGACCGATCTTCTCACTGCCCTGCGCACCCTGGCGCCGCGCAATTTCCGCTGGGTGCACGACACCGAGGGGCCGGACGACATGCCAGCCCATGTGCGCACCATGCTCAGCGACGCCAGCCTCTCCATCCCCGTGCGCGGCGGACGGCCGGGGCTCGGGACGTGGCAGGGGATCTATCTCGCGGAGCACCGAGAGAGGCCCCACCGGCGCGAGGTGGTTTTGACTTTCACCGGAACGCTTGGTCAATTTCCCTGATCGGCTTGTCACCGCTTCGCCACGGATTGATGATCGCAGAATCGATTCGCGCTAACGTTGTGGCGACCGCGCGACAAGAAGCTGAAGCCTTGCGGGGGAGGAAGCATGGTGGAAGATGCCGGGAACGGACTGCGCCTCGTCATCGCCGACGACCATCCCCTGTTCCGCGGTGCCTTGCGGGAAGCGGTGCTCGGCCGCAGCGCCGATGCCAGGATCGAGGAGGTCGGCACCTTCGACGACCTGACGGCGCTCTTGGAGCGCGACCCCGAGTTCGACCTGATCCTGCTCGACCTCACCATGCCCGGCGCGCGGGGCTTTTCCGGCCTCATCTATCTGCGCGCCCAGTACATGGCGATCCCGGTGGTGGTGGTCTCCGGCAACGAGGAGCCGGCGGTGATCCGCCGCTGCCTCGATCTCGGCGCCTCCGGCTTCATCCCCAAGAGCATGAGCGTCGGCAACATGCGCGATGCGGTGGCGCAGGTGCTGAAGGGCGAGACCTTCCTGCCGCCCGACATCAACGTGACCACCAAGGCGGATGCCGAGACCGACGCCATCATCGCTCGCCTCTCCACCCTCACGCCCCAGCAGGTGCGGGTGCTGATGATGCTGGCCGAGGGCCGGCTCAACAAGCAGATCGCCTATGAGCTGTCCGTCTCCGAGGCGACGGTGAAGGCCCACGTCTCCGCCATCCTGCAGAAGCTGGGCGTGGAAAGCCGCACCCAGGCCGTGATCGCAGTGTCCAAGGTGGAACAGGGCCTGTGGAGCCATCCGCAGGCGTGAGCACGGACCGGCCCGTTCTGCCACGGTAGGAACCTCTTCACCGGTCACGCTCATAAAGCAGGGCGAGGACCGGGATGCCGCGCGCAGCATCCCGCAGCGGCACGCCACCGGCGTTCCGGGAATGGCGGAAGGATCGAGATGACCGAGCAAAGCCTCAGCCCGACCGGCTCCGAAGCCCCCCGGCGGCGCACCCTGAAGGAGGCCGTCGCGCTCTATACCCAGCGCGACGTGCTCTCCGTCAGCCTGCTCGGCTTCTCCTCCGGCCTGCCGCTGGCGCTCACCGGCGGCACGCTCTCGCTGTGGATGAAGGACGTGGGGGTGACGCTCACCGCCATCGGCCTGTTCAGCCTCGTGGGCCTGCCCTACACGCTGAAGTTCCTGTGGGCGCCGGTGCTGGACGCGGTGGACGTGCCGATCCTGTCCCGCCTGCTCGGCCGGCGGCGCGGCTGGCTTCTCACCTGCCAGATCGTGCTCATCGCCGCCATCGCGGCGCTCGCGCTCCAGGACCCCATCAGCGCCCCCTTCGGCGTCGCCGCCTGCGCGCTGGCCGTCGCCATCGCCTCAGCGACGCAGGACATCGCCGTGGATGCCTTCCGCGTGGAACGGCTGGAGAGCGCGAGCGAGCAGGCCGCCGGCATGGCCGGCTACGTCACTGGCTACCGCATCGCCATGCTGGCCACCGGCGCCGGCGTCATCGCGCTGGTCGCCTATCTGGAAACGGCGCTGGGCCTGCCGCGCGGCACCAGCTGGTTCTGGGGCTACATGATCGCCGCCGGATGCGTCGCCATCGGCCTCGTCGCCACCCTGTTCGCCCGCGAGCCGAAGGCGCCGGTGCGGGCACCGGATGAAGGCACCGGGCACCGGCTCGTCGCCACCACCGTGGGTGCGTTCGGCGAGTTCCTGCGCCGCAACCAGGCGGTGATGATCCTGCTGTTCGTGATGCTGTTCAAATTCTGCGATGCCTTCGCCGGCGTGCTCACCGGGCCGTTCGTGCTGGACATCGGCTTCTCGAAGGCCACTTACGTGGAGATCGTGAAGGTGGTGGGCTTCGGCGGCACCATCGCCGGCAGCTTCGTGGGCGCGTGGATCGCCCGCGAGCGTCCGCTGGTGACGTGCCTGTGGATCTCCGGCGTGCTGCAGATCACCTCCAACCTCGGCTTCACGCTCCAGGCCTATGTGGGCCCGAACGAGGCGGTGCTGACGGGCGTCATCCTCATCGAGAACTTCACCAGCGCCATCGGCACGGTGATCTTCGTGGCCTATCTCTCGGCCCTGTGCGGCGCGCGGGAGCACACCGCGACCCAGTACGCGCTGCTGACGGCGCTGACCGCGGTGGGGCGGACCCTGCTCGGTTCCTCCAGCGGCGCCATCGCCGAGGCGTCGGGCTGGCCGCTGTTCTTCATCCTCACCGCCGTCGCCGGCCTGCCGGGCCTCGCCGCCCTCGGATGGCTCCAGATGAAGGGGCACTTCGCCGAACTGGCGCGGGACAGGGCCTGACCGGCCCCGTCAGCGCCGGCCGAAGGCGGGCCGGCTGAAGAAGAGCAGCACGAGGGCGAGCGGGATCATGATGTGATCCAGGATCTTGCCCGGCGGGGCGTGGGTGACATCCAGCGGGCGCATGTGGCCGAGCAGGTAGCGGCCCGCGTATTCCACGACGATGAACACCAGCAGCAGCGGGATCAGCGCCCGGTAGCGCGCCAGGGCGACCGCATAGAGCAGCCCCATGATGAGCTGCGACAGGCCCCAGAGCGCGAACACGAAGATCACCGCCTGCCCTGCCTGGACCGGCGAGAAGGTGTCGAGCGGAATGTGCGCCACCGACTGCGCCCCGCCATCCGGCGCCAGCATGTGGAACAGGCTGCGCCCGATGGTCATGGCGGTGATCGCCGCGAACACCGCCACCACCGCACGGTGGCCGGGGAAGTGGTTGTCGATGCGTTCCGGCAGGATCCAGTTCATGCGACGCTCCGGGCAGAAACAGAGGCGGCACGCGAGACGAAGCCGCCGCCCGGACTTATGGCATCGCTTGGCGCCCGGACCCGATGGCGGAAAATGGCCCGAAGGCAGCCCCTCCCTGCCGTCATCGCCCGCCTTGAGCAAGGCCCCTCCCCTCTGTCCGCCGTCATGCCCGGGCTTGTCCCGGGTATCCACGTCGGGCCGATGGAGTAGGTGTCCCAGAACTATTCCCGGCCGAGCCACGTGGATGGCCGGGACAAGCCCGGCCATGACGGATGCTAAGCGTCGCGAATGTGGCTCTGCGAGCCACCGCGAAAAAGGCCCCGCTGCTACCGCCGCCGGCCCGCCTGCTGGGCCACCTGCAACACCACCCGCTCGCAGATGGCGGGGGCGAGCGGCGCGTTGCGGCGGGCGGCGAGGACCGCGTCGTCGACGGCGAGGAGCGCCTTCATGCAGCGGTCGGGGTCGAGGCCGCGCAGGGCCTTTTCCAGCTTGGGCTTGCGCGAGAAATGCACCGGCGGGCGCGCCGAGCCCACCACGCTTTCGGGGCTCGATCCCCCCGCCACGGCGAGGGTCATGGGGTGCAGCGCGGTGAGCGCGCGCAGCAGGCCGCCCAGCACGGCATCCGGCCGCGTCGCCGCGCCGAAGGCCTTGGAGAGGGCCGCCAGCGCATCCCGCGTCTCGCCGGCCAGCGCCGAATCCACCACGTCGTCCAGCGCCAGAGCCGAGGCATCGCCGACGATGAGGCGCACGTCCTCCAGCGTCACGCGCTCGGTGCCCATGGCATAGAGGATGAGCTTGGCGATCTCCCCGCGCGAGGCCAGCCGGTCGCCACCGATGAGGGAGACGAGCAGCTCGCGCGCGTCGCGATCGATGGAAAGGCCGGCCTCCGCCATCATCTGATCGACGAGGCGGGCGAGGTCGCGCTCGCTGTCGGCGTAGCAGGCGATGGCGAGGGCGTTCTGGGCGTTTTCGCACAGGGTGCGGAGCGGCGCGCCCTTCTTCAGGTCGCCGGCCTCCACCACCACCAGCGCGTCGCAGGGGTTGGAGAGAACCGGCTGGATCGCGGGCACGATGTTCTTGGAGCCGGCGCGCACCCACACCACCCGCTCACCGCCGAACAGGCCGATGGTGGAGGTCTCGTCGATCAGCCGGCGGGGATCCGAGGCGATCTCGTCGCCCTCCAGCCGCACCAGCGCGAAGGGATCGTGGGCATCGGGCACGGCGCGGCGCACCAGTCCCTCGGCGCGCTCGCGCACGAGGCCGGTGTCGGGGCCGTAGATGAGGATGACGCTCTTGGACCGGTCGCGCCGGGCGAGCGCCGCGTCGGCGTCGCCGGGCCGGACCGCGACCATCCGCTCAGCTCGCCGAACGGGCCGGCGGCGCGTTGCCGGTGCGGATGAACCACGCGGCAAGCTGCGCCTTGATCTGGTCCGCCACGGAACGGGCGGCCCGCTTCTCGGCGTCGATCTGGGCGCTGTAGTTGGCGAAGCGCTGGTCGCTGGTGTCGATGGTGGCGGAGCCGGTGGCGGCGCCTTCCACCTGGGTGATCTTCTTCTTGTCGTCCGCCTTGATAATGCGCCAGTTGGCGGTGACGCGGATGATCTGGTTCTCGGGCAGGCCCGAGGAGGAATTGATGAGCGCGGTGGAGGTGGAGCTGTCCACCGTGATGATCATCTGCAGCGGCGCGCCCTTGGGATTCCCCTCGCCGCCGGTGAGGGCGAAGATCAGGTCGTTGCGCAGGTCGTTGCCGAGCCGCCCCTGGATCTGGACGATCTCCACGTCCTTCATCTTGTCGAGCAGCGCCGGCCCGCCGGTGGTGGAATTCTCGGCATAGAGCGGCTGGAAGCAGCCCGCGAGCGCCCCGGAAAGGGCGCACACCAGCATCAGCCGCCCCAGAAGGGCGGCGGGGCGCATGCGGAAGGACGGATCAGGCGACGACATTCACGATCCTCTGCGGCACCACGATGATACGCTTCGGCGCGCGTCCGTCGAGTGCCCGCTGGACGCTTTCCAGCGCGAGCACGGCGGCCTCGACCTCGGCCGGGGTCGCCTCGCGCGGGACGACGATATCGTCGCGCTTCTTGCCATTGATCTGGATCGGAAGTGTGACCGTGTCACGGCGCAGCAGATCGGCCTCGGTGGCCGGCCAGGCGGCCTCCGCTACCAGCGACCCGTGGCCGAGAGCGACCCAGCACTCCTCGGCGAGGTGCGGCGTCATGGGCGCCACCACGCCCGTCAGCATCTCGGCGGCTTCGCGGAGCGCGAAGGCGAGGTCTTCCGGCACCTCGGGCGCCGAGCGGGCGGCAGCGACGGCCGAGCCGAACACGTTGGCGAACTCGTGGACATGGGCCACGGCCACGTTGAAGCGCAGCCGCTCGATGTCCTCGGCCACCGTCGCAACGAGGCCGTGGGCGGCGCGGCGCAGGCCGAGGGCCTGCTCACCGAAGGTCGCGGGGCGGCCGGCGCCGGAAGTTGTACCCGGCTTGGCGCCCAGCTCCACCGCCTCGTTCACCAGACGCCACACGCGCTGCACGAAGCGCCAGGCGCCCTCGATGCCGCCCTGCGTCCACTCGCTGTCGCGCTCGGGCGGGGTGTCGGAGAGCATGAACCAGCGAGCGCAGTCCACGCCGTAGGTATCCGCCACCACCTCGGGCGCCACCACGTTGCGCTTGGACTTGGACATCTTCTCCGGCGGGGAGACGGTGACGGGCGTGCCGTCCGAAATCCGCACCGCCTTGCCGTTGCCGAGGAGCTTCACCTCCTCGGGGAAGAGCCACTTGCCCTCGGTATCCTTGTACGTCTCGTGGACGATCATACCCTGGGTGAAGAGGCCGGCGAACGGCTCCTCCAGGTCCACCCGGCCGCAATGCTTCAGGGCGCGGGTGAAGAAGCGGGAATAGAGCAGGTGCAGGATCGCGTGCTCGATGCCGCCGATATACTGGTCCACCGGCAGCCAGTGGGAGACCGCCGCCTTGTCCAGCGGCTTCTCCACATTGTCGGAGGCGTAGCGCAGGAAATACCAGGACGAATCCACGAAGGTGTCCATGGTGTCCGTCTCGCGCCGGGCCGGCTTGCCGCACTTGGGGCACGGCACGTCGCGCCACGCCTTGGCGCGGTCCAGCGGATTGCCCGGACGGTCGAAGGTGACGTCATCCGGCAGTTCCACCGGAAGCTGGTCGCGGGGCACGCCCACCGGGCCGCAGTCGTCGCAATGGATGACCGGGATGGGGCAGCCCCAGTAGCGCTGGCGCGAGATGCCCCAGTCGCGCAGGCGGAAGTTCACCCGCCTTGTGCCCTGCGGCTCGCCCGCGACGCGGAAGCGCTCCAGCTGGCGGGCCACCGCCTCCTTGGCCTCGGGCACGCTCATGCCATCGAGGAAGGCGGAGTTGAACAGGGTGCCGTCGCCGTCATACGGCCCCTCGGCCACCGAGAAGGTGGCGGGGTCCGCGCCCTCGGGCAGCACCACGGGGGTGATGGCGAGGCCGTATTTGGTGGCAAAGTCAAAGTCGCGCTGGTCGTGGGCCGGGCAGCCGAAGATGGCGCCGGTGCCGTAGTCCATCAGCACGAAGTTGGCGACATAGACCGGCACGGTGCGCGTGGCGTCCAGCGGATGGACGACGCTGAGTCCGGTGGCGTAGCCCTTCTTCTCCTGCGTCTCGATCTCTTCCGCCGAAGTGCCGCCGCGCTTGCACTCGGCGATGAAGGCGGAGAGCTGCCCGTCCGTGCCGGCGAGGTGCTTGGCCAGCGGATGGTCGGGCGAGAGCGCGAGGAAGGAGGCGCCGAACAGGGTGTCCGGGCGGGTGGTGTAGACCTTCACCGCCTTGGTGCCGGCGGGCAGCTTCTCCGCACCCGCCTTGGCGAACTCGAACAGCACTTCGAGCCCTTCCGAGCGGCCGATCCAGTTGCGCTGCATGAGGCGCACCTTGTCGGGCCAGCGGTCGAGCGTGTCGATGGCGTCGAGCAACTCCTGGGCGAACTGGGTGATGCGCAGGAACCACTGGGACAGCTTGCGCCGCTCCACGATGGCGCCGGAGCGCCAGCCGCGGCCGTCGATGACCTGCTCGTTGGCGAGCACGGTGTTGTCCACCGGGTCCCAATTGACCTCGCTCTCCTTCCGGTAGGCGAGGCCGTTGTCCAGGAAGTCGAGGAAGATGCGCTGCTGCTCCACGTAATAGGACGGGTCGCAGGTGGCGATCTCGCGGTTCCAGTCGAGCGACAGGCCGAGCAGCTGGAGCTGCTCGCGCATGGAGGCGATGTTCTCGTAGGTCCAGCTCTTGGGGTGGATGCCGCGCTCGATGGCGGCATTCTCCGCCGGCAGGCCGAAGGCGTCCCAGCCCATGGGATGGAGCACGTTGAAGCCCTGCATGCGCTTGTAGCGCGCGAGCACGTCTCCCATCACATAGTTGCGGCCGTGGCCGATATGGATGCGCCCCGACGGATAGGGAAACATCTCCATGACGAAGAATTTCGGACGCGGGTCGTCGTTGCGCGTGCGGAAGATGCCGCGCTCGGCCCAGGTCTTCTGCCACTTCGGCTCGGCTTCGCGGGCGTTGTAGCGGTCTTGAGTGCGGTCCTGGGTGCGTTCTTGCGCGCGCTCGGGGGCGTGCTCCGTCATGGGATCTTGGGTCATGGGTCCGTCAGGCGTCGAAACGGCCGGGACTAGGACAGAAACCAACCCTGCGGTCAACCGTCCCGCACCGCCGAAGGTGCCCGGACCAGCGACGGCGCAGCCGGAGCCCCCCGTTCCCCGGACAAGCGACACCGAAGGTGGAATGCTGAGCCCGGGTCCAGCGCAAGACTCCCGCGCAGCGGGGCCGTCCCTCCCCTCTCCCCTTGCGGGAGAGGGGGCACGGCCAGCACCTTCCGTCGACGCTGCATGCGTCCGGGGCACGATGGCGGTGCAAGCGCCCCCCCGCGCATTTCACTGAAGGACGACGGCGGCCGGTTTGGCCTTGCCACATGCCGGCCCATCGTCCATCAAACCGTGGGGACATCAATCTGGAGGGTGGCGATGACGGCGCCGGGTCGCGGGATGAGAGTCGCTTCGGGAATTGCCGCAACACTCCTCCTGACCACCCTATCAGCCGCGCCTGCGCTTGCGGCGGACGGGGTTCCCGCCCTCAACGGCGCGAAGCTCCCGCTGCTCTGGGGCATCCCCTTCGCCGGCATGCTGCTGTCGATCGCCCTGTTCCCGCTGCTCGCGAACCACTTCTGGCACCACCATTACGGCAAGGTGGCGCTGTTCTGGGGGCTGGCCTTCGCGGTGCCCTTCTCGCTCACCTATGGCCCGTCGGCGACGGCGCACGAGGTGGTGCACACGGCGCTGCTGGAATACATCCCCTTCATCATCCTGCTGTTCGCCCTGTTCACCGTGTCCGGCGGCATCCTCGTCACCGGCAATCTCAAGGGCACGCCGCTGGTCAACACGGTGATCCTGGCCTTCGGCACGGTGATCGCCAGCCTCATCGGCACCACCGGCGCCTCCATGGTGCTCATCCGCCCGCTGCTGCGCGCCAATGACGACCGCCGGCACAATGTGCACACGGTGGTGTTCTTCATCTTCCTGGTGTCGAACATCGGCGGCTCGCTGACCCCGCTGGGCGACCCGCCCCTGTTCCTCGGCTTCCTGAAGGGCGTGAACTTCTTCTGGACCACGACCCACCTGCTGCACGACACGGCGGTGATCGCGGCCATCCTGCTCGTCGCCTATTACCTGCTGGACCGCTTCTTCTACGCCCGCGAGGACGAGGTGATCCGCAATCCGCCGGACCCCACCCCGGCGACCGACAACCTCGGCCTGCGCGGGGCGCAGAACCTGCCGCTGCTCGGCGGCATCATCGGCGCCATCCTCATCTCGGCGCTGTGGAAGCCGGGCATCAATTTCGACGTCTACGGCACCCATCTGGAGCTGCAATGGGTGGTGCGCGATGTGCTGCTCGTGGTGTTCGCGCTGATCTCGCTCGCCATCACCCCGGCGCTGGTGCGCGAGCGCAACGGCTTCGACTGGGAGCCCATCCTGGAAGTGGCGAAGCTGTTCGCCGCCATCTTCCTCACCATCATCCCGGTCATCGCCATCCTGAAGGCCGGCGCCAGCGGCGCCCTCGCCCCGCTCGTCAACCTCGTCACCACGCCGGACGGCCAGCCGGTGAACGTCTGGTACTTCTGGCTGACGGGCGCGCTCTCCGCCTTCCTCGACAATGCCCCGACCTATCTCGTGTTCTTCAACCTCGCCGGCGGCGATCCCCACCAGCTCATGGGGCCGCTCGCGGTGACGCTGGAGGCGATCTCGGCCGGCGCGGTGTTCATGGGCGCGCTGACCTATATCGGCAACGCACCCAACTTCATGGTGCTCTCCATCGCCCGCCATCGCGGCGTGAAGATGCCGAGCTTCTTCGGCTACATGGCGTGGTCGTTCAGCTTCCTGCTGCCGCCCTTCGCGCTGATCACCTGGCTGTATTTCGTCTGAGGGGTGGGCAGGACGGTGGCATACGCACCACCCTCGCGCCCCGGACGCACGCAGCGTTAGCGGAATGCGAGCCGGGGCCCAGCGCAAGGGACCGCCGAAGGCGCTTCCGGGCCTTACGATCCTCGGGCTTTGCCCCGCTGCGCAGGGAGTCTTGCGCTGGCCCCCGGCTCGGCGCTCCGGCTTTCGCCGTCGCTGGTCCGGAGAACAGGCCGCCGGCGTGGCCGGCGCCCGTCAATGCCCCCCTACTCCCCCGCCAGCCGAAGCGGCGCGCCCTGCGCCGCTTCCGCCCGCCTGAGCCGCGCCTCGGCCTCGGCGATGTAGCCGCGGGTGAGCGGCACCGCCTCCTGGCGGCGCGCAAGCTGGATCTGGAACACGTTCAGGCCCTGATGGCGGAAGCCCATCTCGCTGGCCGCGAGGTAGAAGTCCCACATGCGGCAGAAGCGCTCATCGGTGAGCCGCGCCGCCTCCTCCCGGCGGGCGAGGAAGCGCTGGCGCCACGCCTTCAGCGTCTGCGCATAATGCAGGCGCAGCAGCTCGATGTCGGTGACGACGAGCCCGCTCTTCTCGATATGCGGCGTCACCTCCGACAAAGCGGGAATGTAGCCGCCGGGGAAGATGTATTTGGCGATGAACGGGTTGGTGACGCCGGGCGGGTCGGAGCGGCCGATGGCGTGCAGCAGCATCACCCCGTCCTCCGTCAAAAGGCTACGCGCCTTGCGGAAGAAGGCGCCGTAATGGTCCACGCCCACATGCTCGAACATGCCCACCGAGACGATGCGGTCGAACGGGCCGTCCACGTCGCGATAATCCCGCAGAGCGAAGGAGACATACCCCGCCATGCCCCGTTCGTCAGCACGGGCGGTGGCGAGCGCCAGCTGCTCCTGCGAGAGGGTGACGCCGGAGACCTGCGCCCCCGCCATCTCCGCGAGATAGAGGGCGAGCCCGCCCCAGCCAGAGCCGATGTCCAGCACCTTCAGCCCCGGCCGGTCCAGCACGAGCTTCGCCGCGATGTGGCGCTTCTTGGCGAGCTGGGCGTCGTCGAGGCTCTGCCCCTCATGCTCGAAATAGGCGCAGCTGTATTGCCGGTCGTGATCGAGGAAGAGGGAATAGAGCCGGCCGTCGATGTCGTAATGGTGCGCCACGTTGCGCCGCGACCGTTCAGGCGGGTTGAACTGGGCGATGCGCCGGCTCAGCCGCCGCAGCACATGAAACGCCTTGGCCGGCACGCTCGGATTGAAGGCGGCGGGCTGGGACATGAGCAAAGCGAGGAGATCGGCAATGCTGCCGGCGTCCATCACCAGCGTGCCGTCCATATAGGCCTCGCCGAGCTTCAGCTCGGGATCGAGGACGATGCCCCGCTCGGCCTCGGCGCTGGTGAAGCGCACGGCGAGCGGCGCGGGGATCGGTCCGGCGCGGGGGGAGCCCTTCACGGTGAAGGTGCGGCCCGAGGCCGTCGTCACCTTCAGCGCGCCATCGACGACGACACGACGCAGAAGTGTCTCCAGCAACCGTTCCATCGGCCGCCTCCGGTTTCGTCCGCTCGATCCTTTCCCGCTTCCCGGCAACGGATGGTTCGGGCCACCCCCTGCGCCCCGAAGTTCCCGGCCTGAAGCGCCGCAACCTCGAAATGAAAACACCAACCGTGCCGCACCGCAATACGGCACGCGACGATTTGACCCGCGGGGCGCGTGCGGGCCGGATGAGCCCGCTTCAGGGCGTCGGGCCGGTGCAGGCTTCCGAGCGGGTGGCGAGGGCGGTCCACACCTGCTCCACAGCGGTGCGGTTGTTGCAGCGGTCGGCGGTGGGCTCCAATTGCTCGTGCAGGTTCATCTGCACGGGCTTGGAGAGCCACCAGCTCATGGAGACCTGCCGGATCTTCTCGGGCGTCGCGGTGCCCACCGGGCAGTGGCCGGTGCTGTCCTCGGGCCAGACCTTGATCTGCACGAGGCTGACCGGGCAGCGCCCGCCGAAACGGGCATCCAGCCAGGCGGCGGCATGGGCGACGGCGAGCCGGCCGCGCCCGCTGCGCACCGCGCCGATGGCGCCGAACGGGCCGGCGACCTCTGGCAGGAAGCTGTGTTCGGCCGCGTCGGGCACCACCACGCCGCGGGCGGTGCGCTCCTCGGTGAGCACGCTCTGGGGGTCGTTGGAGACGACGAGGACGAAGGGCGCCAGCGCCGGCTCCACGTCCACCATGGCCTGCGCCAGCTCGAGCGCGCTCTCGGCCCCGAAATTCTCGAAATAGCCGCCGTCCACGATACGGTCCACCACGTCCGTGTCGACCTGATAGATGGAGCCCGGCGGCGAGATCACCGGGAAGCGGGCGGAGTTGGTGGCCGCCGTGGAGAGCCGCACGTCGAGGTCCGAGCGCACGAGGCTGTGGAAGTCGATGGCGTGGGTGAAGATCGGGCATTCGGCGGTGGGGCCGCCGCTCGGGCAGCGGCTGGAGGCCGCGTAGGTCGGCAGGATGTCGGTGGTGATGATGCGCTGACCGGTCTCCACCGACGTGCCGTTGAGCACGAGATAGGGCACCCAGTGCTCGGGATCGCGCGGGGCGCCGAGGAACGGTTCCGAGAGGCGGCGCGCGGCGCCGGGGCCGGCATTGGCGCCCGCCGCCGCCACATGGCGGGCGAAGCTCGCCTCCCAGGCCTCCTCCAGCAGCGCGGCGCGATCGCGCAGGAAGAGCTGCACCTGATCGTGGAAGGCGAGGCCGAAGAAGGTGGCGGTGAGGAAATCGTCCGCCGTCATGCTCTCCAGGCAGTCGCGCCAGCCGTGGATGGCGCCGCCGAACCAGTGGGCGGGCGCCGCGACGGGGCACGGCGGCGCCTTGCCGGTGCGGGCGGACAGGGCGGCGGCCACCACCGCCGCGCCGTAGGAGCCGCCCGAGACGCCGGAGATGGCGAAGAGGTGGGTGGCGATGCCTTTCCCCTCGCGCTCCCGGCCGTCGAGCACGCTCTGGATGGCGGGGGTGAAGCGCCCGTCGTCCCGCGCCGCGCGGCTCACCTTCGAGCCATCGGCGCGGGTGAAGCTAAAGGCCTGCTTCTGCCGGTCGTAGTCGAGGAAATGGCCGATCACGCTGGCGGTGAAGAAGCCCGCCCGGCTGGCCCCGCCCGCGGCGGCGACGATGATCGGGCGCGGACAGGACGAAGGCTGCTCCGCGCAGCCATTGGCCTGCATCCACAGATGGACGGCCTGGACGAGGCCGGTGCGCCGGTACGCCGGCTCGTCGGCGGTCACGGTGCGCACCGCATGGTTGTCGCCGAACACATAGACGCCGACGGCCCCGGCGATGAACAGGCCGGTCAGGATCGGCACATGGAAGCGCCGCCCGACCGAGGACAGATAGGCGAGGATCGGCACCCAGCCGCCGAAGATCAGCGGCACCGCATAGGCGAGCGGCAGGCGCGCGGCGAGCCAGTGCGGGCTCGCCACTAGGACCGCCACCACCAGCAAAGCGTAGAACAGGAGGGCGAGGCGGCCGGAGGCGTGGAGCTGGCCTTCCGCATCGTCCCGCCGCGGGGCGATGCCGAGCAGGCCGAACACCGGCTGCAGCCAGCGCCCCAGCATGCGGTCCAGCGCGGCGAGGGCTCTCACCTGCGTCAGCCGCCCGCGCAGCACGCAATAGAGATAGAAGAACGGCACCGCCGCCAGCATGGTCCAGACGAGCAGCACCAACTGGTGGTGGGCGGCGTCGATGGCGGGGCGGTCGGCCAGCGTCGGCAAATTGCCGATGGCCCCGTTGGCACCGATGGCGAAGGCGAGGAAGGGCGCAAGGCCGATGAGGCGGGGCACCTCGCGCACCATGGCCGCCATCAGCCGGTCACGCCCGGCGACGCCGCGACGGCCGGCCGAGGCATTGCGCCGGGCGACCAGAACCGCGAGGCCGTTGTCCGTCTCCACCAGCAGGCGCGCGGCGTAGTGCACCGGCATGGCCCACAGCAGGAAGACGGCGCCGACGAGGGAGAGAATGGCACGGGAGAGGCCGGCCGCCGCACCCACCGGCGCGCCGGCCATGGCGACGTCGAGTGTCACGTCCTGCGCCTGCGTCACGCCCGCCATCAGCGCGAGGCCGAGGAGGGCGCTCAGCAACGGAACGCGGACCACCCACAGCACGAGGGTGAGATCGAGGATACAGCCCCAGAAACGCGACACGATGCCCTTCGGCTTCTGCCGAAGCGGAAAATCCGCCGGCCGAGAGCCCGCGCGCACCCGCTCTATCCTCATGCGTGCCTCCCGTCCCCCGCACGCAACTTTAGGATAGATCAGTTCCGATCCCGCTTACAACGTCCGCCCGGTTGAAGGGAGCGGGCGGACGTGCGGTTTGCGGAACGCCGGGATCAGATCATCGCCATGCCGCCGTTGACGTGCAGCGTCTGGCCGGTGACGTAGGCGGCTTCATTCGACGCGAGGTAGACGCAGGCGGCGGCGATGTCCTCGGGGGTGCCGAGCTTGGCGGCCGGCACGGCCTTGAGGATGCCCTCGCGCTGCTTCTCGTTGAGCGCGTCGGTCATGGGGGTGGCGATGAAGCCGGGGGCGATGCAGTTCACCGTCACCCCGCGCGAGGCGACTTCCTGCGCCAGCGACTTGGACATGCCGATCATGCCGGCCTTGGCGGCGGCATAATTGCCCTGCCCCGCATTGCCGGTGACGCCGACGATGGAGGTGATGGAGATGATGCGGCCGGAGCGGCGGCGCATCATGGTGCGCACGGCGGCGCGCGACAGGCGGAAGGCGGCGGTGAGGTTCACCGCGATCACCTGATCCCACGCCTCGTCGCTAAGACGCATGAAGATGTTGTCGCGGGTGATGCCGGCATTGTTGACGAGGATGTCCACATGCCCGCCCAGCGCCTCCTCGGCGGCGGGGATGAGCTTCTCCACCTCTTCGGTGTTGCCGAGGTTGCACGGCAGCACGATGACGCGCTCGCCGCCCATCTCGGCGGCGATGGCATCGAGCGCTTCGCGGCGGGTTCCGGAGACGGCGACCGTGGCGCCCTGGGCATGCAGCGCCTTGGCGATGGCGCCGCCGATGCCGCCGGTGGCGCCAGTCACGAGCGCGGTCTTGCCGGTCAAATCGAACATGTCAGCCCCCAGTTTCTTTCGGGTGTCGCGGCTTTTGCGCCGCCGGTTGTATCGGCTTGGTCGGGTGGTGTCCCGACACAAGGGCGCCCTCGCCCGGATTTTTCCGGGGAGGGCGCCCGTCGGTGAGAAGATGTCAGGCGGCGGAAGCGGCCGCGTTGCGGGCGGCGATGAAGGCGGCCACGTCGTCGGGCGTGCCCACGGCGCTCGCCGCGATCTGCTTGTCGATGCGCTTCACAAGGCCGCAGAGCACCTTGCCGGCGCCCACCTCGACCACGCGGTTCACGCCCGCGCCGGCCATGTAGATCACGCTTTCGCGCCAGCGCACGGTGCCCGTCACCTGCTCCACCAGCAGGCGCACGATCTCGGCCGGATCGGTGACGGGGGAGGCGCGCACGTTGGCCACCAGCGGCACGCGGGGCGTCATCACGGTGGAGCCGGAGAGGGCCACTTCCATGGCCTCGGCTGCCGGACCCATGAGGCGGCAATGGAAGGGGGCGGACACCGGCAGCAGCACCGCCTTCAGCGCGCCGCGCTCCTTGGCGATGAGGATGGCGCGCTCCACGGCGGCCTTGGTGCCGGAGACCACTACCTGCCCGGGGGCATTGTCGTTGGCCGCCTCGCACACGTCGTCGCCGGCGGCTTCCGCCGCCACCGCGACGGCCTGGTCGTAGTCGAGGCCGAGCAGGGCGGCCATGGCGCCCTCGCCCACCGGCACCGCATCCTGCATGGCGCGGCCGCGGATGCGCAGGAGCCGCGCCGCCTCGGTGACGGTGAGGGCGCCGGCGGCGGCCAGCGCCGAATATTCGCCCAGCGAATGGCCAGCGACGAAGGCCGCCTCGCGGACAAGATCAAGCCCCGCTTCCGACTCGAGAACCCGCAGCGCGGCAATGGATACCGCCATCAGTGCCGGCTGGGCGTTGGCGGTGAGGGTCAGTTCGTCGGAAGGGCCTTCCCACATCACCCGCGTCAGGCTGTCGCCGAGGGCGGCATCCACTTCCTCGAACACGGCCTTGGCGGCCGGGAAATTGTCGGCGAGGGCCTTGCCCATGCCCACGGCCTGGCTGCCCTGACCGGGAAAAATGAAGGCAGTCTGGGGTGTTGTGCGCGACCCTTCGGTCATGGGCGGCCTCCGGCTGGAAATTGGCGAGCGGAGAGACACCGGGATTGTGGGCGAGTCAAGGCAAGGGGGTGGCAAAGGCCGCACCGGGGCGATTCTCGAATCGCGTGTCAACCTGTCCTTACGATAAGGAAACTGGGGGTTGGCCATGCCCGCTTCACAATTTATCCATAACGAGCGATGGACATTGGGCGCCGATACGTACGTCCGCATCAGAAAGTGGTTCCGCCGTGAAGCCTGAAGTGAAGGCCATCCGGGGATTTCCGGCGCTTCTTGCCGCCGCTCTCCTCTCCGCCACCGTCATCGTCCCCGCCTGCGCGCAGACACTGACGCCGTCCGGAACCGCGCCTTCCGCGCCGCCCACATCGACCTTCACCGCGCCGCACCCCGCGCTGATGACCGGGCCCGTGCCCTCCTCCATGATGGAACCGGCCCCGGCCAACCTGTCGTCGGGCTCCGGCATGTCGGCGCCCGCCGCGGAGCCAACGGGCACCAACCCGCACAATCTCATCGCCTATTCGTCGGCGACGGTCGATGGCCCCTACATCGCCATGACCTTCGACGATGGCCCCAACCCCGAGACCACGCCGCGCCTGCTGAAGATGCTGGAGCAGCGCGGTATCAAGGCCACCTTCTTCGTGCTCGGCAGCCGCGCCGTCGCCTCGCCCAACATCATCAAGCAGATGATCGCGCAGGGGCACGAGGTGGCGAACCATTCCTGGGATCACCCCCAGCTGCCCAAGATCCCCGTGGCCGCCGCCGACAAGCAGATCGGCGACACCAACGCCGCCATCGAGCAGATCACCGGCCTCAAGATCCACAATGTGCGCCCGCCCTACGGCGCCATGACCCCGGCGCTGCGCGCGCATCTGCGCGAGAAGTTCGGCTCCACCTTCATCTACTGGTCCGTGGACCCGCTGGACTGGAAGGACCGCAACGCGCAGGTCATCCACGACCGCATCCTGAAGAATGTACATCCGGGCGCGATCATCCTCTCCCATGACATCCACGCCACCACGGTGGACGCCATGCCGAAGACGCTCGATGACCTCATCGCCAAGGGCTACAAGTTCGTCACCGTCTCCCAGCTCATCGCCATGAACAAGGCGATGCCGGAGCCCAAGGTCGCCTCGCTCAACCCGGCGCCGAAGAAGAAGCCGAAGCCCCAGGGCGCGGCCGCCGCCGCCAACACCACCGGCTCCACCGGCACGAAGCCCGGCTCCACCGCGACCGCCAAGCCCGTGAGCGCCAAGCCGGCCTCGACGGCCCCCCGCCCGCCGGCGAGCGTCGGGCTGTATTGAGGGCTGGGGCGGGACAATCAGCCTGCCACCCCCTTCGTCCTCCGACACCACCTTCGTCCTCCGACACCACCCTCGCGCTCCGCCACCATCGTCGTCCTCCGGCTTGACCGGAGGCCCCATGGTGCCGTTTGTCCCGGTGGCCCGTCGTCCGCTCCGGCGGAGGAATGGCCCCTCCGGTCAAGCCGGAGGGCGACTGGGAGAGCGGTTAGCGCTGGTCCCCGGATCGGCGCTCCGGCTACGCCGTCGCTGGTCCGGGGCTCCTTGCCTTTCCGCCGAAACCTGCTATACGCCCCGCTTCCGTCGCACCCGGCCGGGGGCTGAACGGACGGTCTTCTTGTGCCGCGGCCCATCCCACGGGTTTGGCCAAGGTTGAGGAAGACAGGGCGAAAGTCCGTCGTCCCGTGTCCCCGCCTTCCGAGCTTCGCGCCTTTCCGAAAGGCAAGAAGGGCTTGGCGCCGGTGGACGGAAGAGTGAAACCGAAAGGCAGTGAACACATGCCGCTCTACGAGCACGTGTTCCTCGCGCGCCAGGACGTCACGGCGCAGCAGGTCGAGGAACTCACCACCCGGTTCAAGGGTGTCATCGAGGCGAATGGCGGCTCGGTCGGTAAGACCGAGTATTGGGGCGTGAAGTCCCTCACCTATCGCATCAACAAGAACCGCAAGGCCCACTTCACCCTCCTGAACATCGACGCCCCCGCGGCGGCGGTGCAGGAGCTGGAGCGCCAGCAGCGCATCGACGAGGACGTCCTGCGCATCCTCACCCTGCGCGTCGAGGAGCACGAGGAGGGTCCCTCCGCCATGCTCCAGAAGCGTGACCGGGACGACCGTGGCGAGCGCGGAGAGCGTGGCGACCGCGGTGATCGTGGCGACCGCTTCGGCGGCCGTGAGGATCGGCCGCGCCGTCCGCGTCCGACCGATGAAGTGCAGGCCGAGGAGGGCAACTGATGGCTTTCGCATCGTCCGGTGGTGCCGGCGCCGGCGGCGGTCAGCGCCGTCCCTTCTTCCGCCGTCGCAAGACCTGCCCCTTCTCCGGCCCGAACGCGCCGAAGATCGACTACAAGGATGTGCGTCTCCTGCAGCGCTACATCTCCGAGCGCGGCAAGATCGTGCCCTCGCGCATCACGGCGGTCTCCGCCAAGAAGCAGCGCGAGCTCTCCGCCGCCATCAAGCGCGCGCGGTTCCTGGGCCTGCTGCCCTTCGTGATCCGCTGATCGCCTGATCAGCTGATTGGGGCGCCCCCTTCGGGAGGGCGCCCTTCCTTTAGCGACGCGCTTCGGGGAATGACCCCCGGAGCGTCTGCTGGGGCGGAAAATCCGCCTCTAACCGCACCCGCGGGACAGCTTGTCGAGATGGTGTACCTTCTTCTCACAGGCGTGGCTGCCGGCCTCGCATCCGCCCTTCTTGCCGCCGGAGCCGCGGCGGGATCGGCGCTGGCCGTGCCCCTGTTCTATCTCTCGCCTTTGCCGGTGATGATCGCCGGCCTCGCCTTCTCGCCGCTCTCGGCGCTGGTGGCGCTTGCCGTGGGCGCTGCGGGGCTCGGCCTCGGCTTCGGCGGAACCCTCCTCCTGACATACTTGGTCAGCCTCGGCGGACCGGCCTTCGCCTTGTCCTATGCGGCGATGTTGGCGCGGCCAGATCCGGCCGGACGGGACGGGCTGGTGTGGTTCCCGGTGGGCGGGCTGGTGCTGCTCTCCGCCGCCGTCTCGACGCTGGCGGTCATCATCGCCCTGTTCACGGTCGCCGGCGATTACGAAAGCTACCGCAAGGCGGTGATCGCCGCGTTCGAGACGCTGCTCTCGGGCCAGGTGCTGCCGGGCGCGGAGCCGACCGATCCCGCCGCCGTGGGGGCCATCGTGGCGCGCCTGCTGCCGGGCATGGCGGCGGTGATGTCCATGGTCTCGCAGCTCGTCTGCCTCTATCTCGCGGCCCGCGCCGCGCTGATCTCCGGCCGCCTCAGGCGTCCGTGGCCGACCCTATCGGCCTTCCGCCTGCCGCCCGTCACCTCGCTGGTGCTGGCGGTGGCGATCGCCTTGTCCATGGCCGGGGCGATGGTGGGACTGTCCGCCTCCGCCGCGGCCGCGACACTGGTGTGCGCCTATGCGCTCGCGGGCTTCGCCGTGGTCCATGCCGTGACCATCGGCCACTCGGCCCGCTTCCTCATCCTCGCCGGGCTGTGGCTCACCACGGCCGTGCTCGGCTGGCCGGTCATCGCCATGGCGATGCTCGGCTTTGTCGACGCCATGTTCGACTTCCGCTCGCGCATGGGCTCCGGGCAAAGCCCGCCCGCCGCGAACGACCGCTGAAAAACACCGTAAATCCAACGATCAGAGACAGGAGAACCAAAATGGACGTCATTCTTCTCGAGCGCGTCGCCAAGCTCGGCCAGATGGGCGAAGTGGTGAAGGTGAAGGACGGCTTCGGCCGCAACTACCTGCTGCCGAACGGCAAGGCCCTGCGCGCCACCAAGGCGAACAAGGAGCGGTTCGAGACCATGAAGATCGAGCTCGAGGCCCGCAACCTGGAGCGCCGCAAGGACGCCGAGGCGGTGGCCGAGAAGCTCGCCGGCCAGGCCGTCATCATGATCCGTCAGGCGGGCGAGAGCGGCCAGCTCTACGGCTCGGTCTCCACCCGCGACATCGCCGAGGGCTTCACCGCCAACGGCTTCAGCCTCGACCGCGGCCAGATCGTGATGAACCACCCCATCAAGACCCTGGGCCTGCATGTGGTGCCGGTGAGCCTACACCCCGAGGTCGAGGTGACCGTGCAGGTCAACGTCGCCCGCAACGCGGAAGAGGCCGAGCGCCAGGCCCGTGGCGAGGACGTGCGCACCGCCCGTGACGAGGACGCCGAGATCGAGGCCGAGCTCGCCATCGAGCGCGCCGCCGTGGCCGCCGAAATCGCCGCCGAGGAAGGCGAGGAAGCCTGATTCTGGCCTGAGGCCTGCGGCACCGGCGCCCCGGCGCCGGTTGCACGCTTTGAACACGGCGTCCCGGCCTCACCGCCGGGGCGCCGTTTTCGTTTGGGGGATCGCCCCGCGTCCCGGACGCATGCAGCGAAAGCGGAATGCGAGCCGGGACCCAGCGCAAGAGACCGCCGAAGGCGCTTCCTTGCCCAACCACCCTCAGGCTTTGCCCCGCTGCGCGGAACCCTTGCGCTGGACCCCGGATCAGCGCTCCGGCTACGCCGTTGCTTGTCCGGGGATCGGCGGATTCCGTCTCCCGCAGGAATCCTCTAAACTCCCGCCGTTTCATCGCCGCCGGCCCGACCGGCCCCCATATTTCAATCCTTGGAGCTGCCCGCCATGGCACGCGCCCGTACCGCCTATCTCAACCGGGCCGATGTGCCCGACCGTGCCGCGCTTCAGGCGGCGCTCGATGCCTTCAAGCTCAAGCTGGTGCTGGATGACGGCTATGTGCCGCTGGAAACCTCCGGCTACCTGCCCTGCACCCTCCATGGCGAGGATGCCGGCTTCACCCTGCGGTTTCGCGACGTGGGGGAGGATGGCGGCAAATCTCCCGCCCTCGCCCCGGTGCTGGGCGCGCGGGACGTGGCCGCCGACATCAAGTGGACCGGTGACATCCGCGAGGAGGTGAGCGCCATGGCGGTGCTCGCCGCCCTCGCCGGCTCATTCGGCGCCGTGGTGCACGACCCGGAGAAGGACGCGCTCATCGCGGCGAAGACGCTCCTCGCCCGCGCCAAAGAGGGCGCCGAGGAGCTATAGGCGTCTTGCCGGCGCTCGCCTCAGTGGGCGACGCTCTTCGACAGGAGGTTGATGACCACCACGCCGGCGATGATGAGCCCGAGGCCGATCAGCGCCGCGAGGTCCAGCTTCTGGCCGTAATAGATCCAGGCGAAACCCGTGACGAGCACGATGCCGACGCCCGACCAGATGGCATAGGCGATTCCCACCGGCAGGGTGCGGAGCGTCAGCGACAGGCAGAAGAAGGCGATGGCATAGCCGATCACCACGATGACCGAGGGGCCGAGCTTGGTGAAGCCTTCCGCCGACTTGAGGGCCGAGGTGGCGATGACCTCGGCGACGATGGCGATGAGAAGATAGACGTAGCTCATGTGACCGGCCCCCATGCCGCGGCATTCCGCGACCCCAGCGCAGCAAAGGCGCCGGCCCCGCTGGTGTCAACGCGGGGAAACTCCGCAGCGCCGGGCGGCCCCGCCTTTCAGTTGGAGGTGCCGTCATCGCCCGGCTATGCTCCCTCCCCTCCCCTTCCCAGCATGACGGCCACCGTGACCGAGCCCTTCACCCCCCGCGATCCCGCCTTCGAGACCAAGGTGCGCGACAGCTTCGCCCGCCAGCCCTTCATGACCCTCATCGGCGCCACCCTAGGCGCGGTGGCGCCGGGACGGGTGGAGATCGTGCTGCCCCATGCGGAGAAGGTGACGCAGCAGCACGGCTATTTCCACGGCGGCTCCATCGGAGCCATCGCCGACACCGCCGGCGGCTATGCCGCCTACAGCCTGTTCCCGCCGGATTCGACCGTGCTGACGGTGGAGTACAAGATCAACATCATGGCCCCCGGCAAGGGCGAGCGGCTGGTGGCCGTGGGCGAGGTGACGCGGGCGGGGCGCACCCTCACCGTTGCGAAGGTGGAGGTCTATGCCGAGGCGGGCGGCACCCGCACCCATTGCGCCACCGCCACCCAGACCCTCATGTGCCTCGCCGGCCGCAGCGACGATCGCGATGCGGCGCCGACCCACGCCCCTTCCGGCGGCGCGACGGCCTGATGCTGTTCGCCGCCCCCCTGCTGCCGGGCCGCCTCGTGCGGCGCTACAAGCGCTTCCTTGCCGACGTGGTGCTGGACGACGGCACCGAGACCACCGCGCATGTGGCCAATTCCGGCGCCATGCTGGGGCTGGATGCCCCCGGTAGCCGCGTGCTCCTCTCCCGCTCCCTCAACCCCGCCCGCAAGCTGGCCCTGAGCTGGGAGCTGGTGGAGGCGGATTTTGGCGCCGGGCCGGAGTGGGTTGGGGTGAACACCATGCACCCCAACCTGCTGGTCGCCGAGGCCATCGCCGCCGGCCAGGTGCCCGCCCTCGCCGGCTACGCCCGGATGCGGCGGGAGGTGAAATACGGCAAGGCCAGCCGCGTCGACATCAAGCTGGAAGACGACGCTCGTCCGGACTGCTTCGTGGAGGTGAAGAACGTCCACCTCATGCGCGCCCCCGGCAAGGCCGAGTTCCCCGATTGCGTGACCGCCCGGGGTGCAAAACATCTGGAGGAATTGGCCGGCGAGGTGGCGGCCGGGCGGCGGGCGGTGATGGTCTATATCAGCCAGATCGGCTCGGCCGATTCCATCGCCCTCGCCCGCGATCTCGACCCCGGCTATGGGCGAGCCTTCGACCGGGCGCGGGACGCCGGGGTGGAGGCGATCGGCCTCGCCTGCCGGATCACGGCGAATGGTATTAACGTTGAGCGAACCGTGCCCATGCTGGGATGAGGTGTCGATTCGAGAGCTGACACCATTGGACAGGCCCCGAACCCCGGGCGAAAACGTGGTGAAACCCGATTCGGAAACCTGGGGTGAATCGCCGATGGCCGTCCCGTTCAGCCTCTCCCGCCGCGGAACCCTGAAGCTCGCCGCAACCCTCGCCGGTGCCCTTGTGGCGGACTCCCTGCTGCCCGCCACCGCCGCCGACGATCCCGACCTTGCCGAGATTAAGGCTCTGAAACCAGGGACTTACGTCTGGTATCCCGAGCGCTCGCCCGACGGCTTCGTGGCCATCGTGGTGAACCTGTCGGACCAGCTCTGCTTCGTCTACCGCAACGGTGTCCGGATAGGGGCCTCCACGGTCTCGACCGGCAAGGAAGGGCATGAAACCCCTACCGGGGTATTCACGATCCTGGGCAAGGACGTGGACCACCATTCCTCGCTTTATAACGACGCATCAATGCCTTACACGGAGCGCCTGACATGGTCCGGCGTGGCGCTGCACGCAGGCGGCCTCCCTGGATACCCCTCCTCCCACGGCTGCGTGCACCTGCCGCTGGCCTTCTCCAAGCTGGTCTTCGGCATCACCCACCTGGGCACCCCGGTCATCATCGCCGACCGCCATTCGGCGCCAGAAGATGTTGTGCATCCGGGACTTATCATGAGCGAGGGTCTGGAGCAGCAGCTCGCCACCTCCGCCACCGGCGAGGGCGCCCCGCAGGATGCCACCGCCGCCCCGGAGCCCGTCTCCATGGTGGTGAGCCGGGCCGACAGCTCCATCACCGTCCTCAAGGGCGCACAGACCGCCGTGCAGGGTCCGGTGAGCATCCGCGATCCTCAGAACCCCTTGGGAAACCTCGTCTATGTGCTCATGAGCAAGGACGGAGCCGCGCCCCGCTGGAGCGCCGTTTCCTATGAGGGGAACGGCGTCGTGGCCGGTCTGGCGCAGGATGCGCTGGCCCGGATCAGCGTCGATCCCTCCATCAACAAGCAGGTGGCCACGCTGGTGACGCCGGGCACGACCTTGTTCCTCACCGACCTCCCAGCCCACCCCGGCACCCGGAGCGACGGCGGATTCGTCGTGATGGCACAGAAGGTTACGAGCTGATGCGCCGGCTCGCCGCGGCGGCAATCCTCGCCCTCCTCGGCACCGCCGCGTACGCCCAGAACAAGCCCGCAGCCCCGGTGCCGGCCAAGGAGCTGTTCGGCCGCGCCGCCCAGCCCGCCCCCATGGCCGCGCGCAGCATCGGTTTCTATTCCAAGGGCTGCCTCGCCGGCGCCCAGGCCTTGCCCGTCAACGGTCCGAACTGGCAGGTCATGCGCCTGTCCCGCAACCGCAACTGGGGCCACCCGGACCTCGTCGCGTTCCTGGAACGCTTCTCGGCGAAGGTGCCGCAAGTGTCTGGCTGGCAAGGCATTCTCGTCGGCGACATGGCCCAGCCACGCGGCGGCCCCATGCTCACCGGCCATGCCTCCCACCAGATCGGCCTAGACGCCGACATCTGGCTCACCCCCAGCCCCGGCCGCGAACTTACCCGAGAGGAGCGGGAAAAACTGTCCGCCTCCATGATGGTGCGCGCCGACCGCAAGGACATCGATCCCGCCAACTGGCGCCCGGACACCTGGAAGGTGATCCGCGCCGCCGCCGTCGAGCCGCGGGTGGAGCGCATGTTCGTCAATGCCGCCATCAAGAAGGCGCTGTGCCGGGAGGCGACGGGCGACCGGTCCTTCCTCGCCAAGGTGCGGCCCTATTGGGGGCACGACTACCACATGCACATCCGCCTCACCTGCCCGGCCTCCAGCCCCGACTGCCGACCGCAGGAGGCCCCGCCGACGGGCGATGGCTGCGGATCGGAGCTGGACTGGTGGTTCACCGACGCGGTGCTGCACCCCAAGCCGGAGAAAGAACCCTCCAAGCCCAAGCCGCCCCTCACCCTCGCCGATCTGCCCGACGCCTGCGCCGCCGTGCTCGACGCACGCTGACGACGGCCGGCCTCGCGCGAACGTGCTCGGCCGGGGAGACGGCCTCCGGCTGGTGCCGCTCCGCTCCCCGGCGCATCATACCAGTGCAGGCCGGAATGGCCGCAGCATCCTGGGAGGGCGCAATGCTGAAACGTCTGAGCGTCGGGGCCATCGTCCTGTTTGTGGGCCTGAGCCCCGCGGCGGCGGAGAAATGGGATCTTTCGACCATGACCTGCCAGCAATTCCTGCAGGCGGACAAGGATACGATCACCATCATCCTCACGTGGCTCGATGCCTACTACAAGGACGACGACGCGCCGCCGGTGATCGACACGGACAAGTTCGTGAAGAATGCCGAAAAACTTGCCGGATTCTGCGCGTCCTCGCCGAGCCTCGGTCTCATCACGGCGGCCGACAAGGTGTTCGACTGATCCCGGAACCCGCCGCCTTAATCCCGTCTTGAAGAGCTGTCCGCAATTCCGGCCGCCCCGGCCCACGGGACGGCGAGAGGGAGGTTCATGTGTCCGATCTGTCTGATCTTTTTCCCGGATTTGCCTCGCACTACGTGGATACGAAGGCTGGTCGCATGTTCCTGAGGCAGGGGGGGACGGGTTCTCCCCTGCTTCTGCTCCACGGTTTCCCCCAGAGCCACGTGATGTGGCACCGCGTGGCGCCGAAGCTCGCCGAGCAGCACACCCTCATCATTCCCGATTTGCCCGGCTACGGCTGGAGCGCGGCGCCGGAGGGCGGGGCCGATCATTTCCCCTATTCCAAGCGCGCCATGGCGGCCGCCATGGTGGAGGTGATGGAAAGCCTCGGCTTCGCCCATTTCTCCGTCATGGGCCATGACCGCGGCGCGCGGGCCGCCTACCGGCTGGGGCTGGACCATCCCGGCCGCCTCGACCGGCTGGTGCTGCTCGATATCGTGCCCACCTACCTGATGTGGCACCGCATGGACCGGGCGCGGGCGCTGCAGGTCTATCACTGGGCGATGCTGGCCCAGCCCAAGCCCCTCCCCGAGAAGCTGGTGGGTGGCAATCCCGCATGGTTTCTCGACTGGACCATGGCGAGCTGGACGGCGCACAAGGACCTTTCGGCCTTCGATCCACGCGCCATGGCGGCCTATCGCGCGGCGATTTCCTCGCCCGACCGGCTGCACGCCATGTGCGAGGACTATCGGGCCGGGGCCACCATCGACCTCGCCCATGACGAGGCGGACATCGCCGCCGGTCGAACCCTCTCCTGCCCGACGCTCGCGCTGTGGGGCGCCGCCGGAATCCCGAGCCGGGGCGCCAGCCCGCTGGAGGCCTGGAAGGCGTTTGCGCCGCAGGTGGAAGGACAGACCATCGAGGCCGGCCACTTCGTGGCGGAGGAGGCCCCGAAGGCGATGCTCGATGTGGCCATGCCCTTCCTGGCGCAGGGACGGCCGTAGACCGACTACCGGCGTTCCTGGAAGAACGCCCGCAACACCTCGGCCGCCTGCCGCTCGGCGATGCCGCCATAGACTTCCGGCGCGTGGTGGCAGGTGGGCTGGGAGAAGAAGCGGGGACCGTGCTCCACGGCGCCGCCCTTGGGATCGGGCGCGCCGAAATAGAGCCGGCGGATGCGTGCAAAGGACAGCGCCGCCGCGCACATGGCGCAGGGTTCAAGCGTCACGTAAAGGTCGCAGTTCATCAGACGCTCGGTCTTGAGCTGCGCGCCCGCCGCGCGGACCACCAGCATTTCCGCATGAGCGGTGGGATCGTTCAGCTCGCGCGTGCGGTTGCCATTGCGGGCGACAACCTCCGACCCGCGCACGAGAACTGCGCCGACCGGAACCTCGCCCCGCTCGGCTGCCGCGCGCGCTTCGTTGAGCGCCATCTGCATGAAGGTTCCCGACATGGTGCTTGTAAACCGCCCCTGATCTCGCCCGGCCCATCGCCGCGCTCGCCGCGCAGCCTGCGCTGTGCTAACTCCCCCTCATGCCGCGCACATCACCGCCCCGCAAGGGCAAGAACCGCGTTCCGCGCCAGAAGCGCGAACTCCCCGCCGCCCCTCAGAAGGAGGCAGAGCGCGTCGCCAAGGTCGTCGCCCGCGCCGGCCTCGGCTCGCGTCGCGAGATCGAGGAATGGATCGAGGCCGGCCGCGTGGCGGTCAACGGCGAGGTGCTCACCAGCCCTGCCGTCACCGTCACGCCGGCTGACGCCATCACCATCGACGGGGAGCCACTCCCCGAGCGGGAGCGCACCCGCCTCTTCCTTTACCACAAGCCCAAGGGCGTCGTGACCACTAACCGCGACCCGGAAGGCCGCACGACGCTGTTCGAGATCCTGCCCAAGGGCCTGCCGCGCCTCGTCAGCGTGGGCCGGCTGGACCTCAATTCCGAGGGCCTGCTTCTGCTCACCAATGACGGCGGCCTCGCCCGCGTGCTGGAATTGCCCGAGACCGGATGGCTCCGCCGCTACCGCGTGCGCGCCAACGGCGAGATCGATCAGGCCAAGCTCGACACGCTCATCAAGGGCATCACCGTGGATGGCGTCGAGTACGGCCCCATCGAGGCTGAGCTCGACCGGGTGCAGGGCGCCAATGCCTGGATCACGGTCTCGCTCCGCGAGGGCAAGAACCGCGAGATCCGCAACGTGCTCGGCGCGCTCGGCCTCGCGGTGAACCGGCTGATCCGCGTCTCCTACGGTCCGTTCCAGCTGGGCGAGATCCCCGAGGGCAGCGTCGAGGAAGTACGCACCCGCGTGCTGCGCGACCAGATCGGAGCTGACCTTGCCACTGCGGCCGGTGCGGATTTTACCGGTCTGCTGGTGGAGCGGGAGATTGAAGAAATCCCCGTGCGTCCCGCCTACCGTCCCGCGGGACGCCGGCAGGCCGAGGCCGACAAGGCCGGCGGGCTGAAGGTGCCATCTCGCCGCGCCAGCCGCGAGCGGGAGGAGTTCGACGCGCCGGTTGAGGATGTCATCCGCCCCGCCGCGCCGCGGGTGCGCCGTCGCGCCAGCGAGGAGCACGGCACCGAGCGCGTGGGCACCGTCGCCGACCGCAAGGGCCGTTCCGTGAAGGTCGAGCGTGTCCGCGCGCCCAAGGACGAGGCGCCGCGCCGCGCCCGTCCGGCGGCAGGCGAAGGCGAGGGCCGTCCTTTCCGTCGCAGCCGGGACGAAGGAGCCGCCGAGCGGCCGCGCCGCGAGGGTCGCCCCTCCTTCCGCGATGACGCGCCGCGTGGACGCGGCCCGCGCGAGGAAAAGGAAGATTTCCGCCGCCGCCCCACCCGCTCCGGGGGCGGCGACGAGCGGCCGCGCCGTTACGAGGATGACGGCGGCTTCAAGCGCTCCGGCCCCCGCCGCGAAGGCGATCGCCCCCAGGGTGACCGTCCGTTTCGCTCCCGCCCTGAGGGACGTGGCGGCGATTTCGGCGACAGGCCGACCCGCAGCCGCAGCTTCGGTGGCGACCGGCCCGAGGGCGAGCGCCCGGCCCGCGCCCGGCCCCGGCCGGAAGGACGCGGCGGCGACTACGGCGACAAGCCCGCCCGCGGCCGGAGCTTCGGCGGCGAGAGGGCGGAGGGCGAACGCCCCGCCCGTGCCCGGCCCCGCCCGGAGGGACGCGGCGACTATGCCGACAAGCCCGCGCGCAGCCGCAGCTTCAGCGGCGAGCGGACAGAGGGCGAACGCCCCGCCCGTGCCCGGCCCCGGCCGGAAGGTCGCGGCGATTTCGGGGACAGGCCGCCGCGCGAGCGCAGCTATGGCGACAAGCCGGCCGGCCGCACCCGTTCGTTCGAGGATCGTCCGGGCGGCGGAAAGCCGGCGGGCCGGCCGGGGGGCAAGCCCGGCGGCTTCGGCGCGAAGGGGCCGGGCAAGGGATTTGGGAAGCCCGGCGGTCGTCCCGCGGGTGGCAAACCCGCTGGCAAGCCCGGCGCTGGACGCTCCGGCCCCGGCAAGCCGGGCGGTCCGCGCGGCAAGCGCTGACGGGAACGTCTGACCCATGCGCATCGTGGGTGGCCGCCTCAAGGGACGGGCTCTGAAAGGCCCGTCCTCCAGCCTCACGCGCCCCACCTCCGACCGGCTGCGCGAGAGCCTGTTCAACATGCTCGCCCACGCCTATGGCGATCCGTGCGACGGCGCGCGGGTGCTCGACCTGTTCGCCGGCACCGGGGCGCTCGGAATCGAGGCGCTGTCGCGCGGCGCGCGTTTCGCTTTGTTCGTGGAGGAGGCCGCGGAGGCGCGGGGGCTCATCCGCGACAATGTGGAGGCCCTCGGCCTCACCGGCGTCACCAAGGTGTTCCGCCGCGACGCCATCCGGCTCGGCGAAATGGGACCGGGCGAGCCCTACGGCCTCGTCTTCTGCGATCCGCCCTACGGCAAGGGCCTCGCCGAGCAGGCGATCGCCGCGGCGGTTGATGGCGGCTGGCTCACCCCCGACGCGCTGCTGATCATCGAGGAGCGCACCGGCCTGTTCGTCACACCGGACGGCTTCCGCGAAATCGAGCGGCGCGCCTATGACGAGAGCGAGCTGACGTTTATCGAGCGGGCCTGAGCCCCTCCATCACCGCTCGCTGCGGACGATGACCTCCATCAGCTCCGCCACCTTGCGACGCTGGTCCTCCGCGTCGCCCGAGCGGATGGCATGCTCGACGCAATGCCCCACATGATCCTTCAGCACCTCCTCCTCCACCCGCCGCAAGGCGGCGCGGACGGCGGAGAGTTGGGTGATGATGTCGATGCAATAGCGGTCCTCCTCCACCATGCGGGAGAGGCCGCGCACCTGGCCCTCGATGCGGCTCAGGCGCTTCTGGACTTGCTCTTTGGTCGGGCTGCGCATGGCTTGCCATATACCCCCTATGGGTATAATGGACAAGAGATAATACCCCCGGGGGGTTTATTGACGCCTTGAACATGAGCCAGCGCAAGGCCACCTGCCCCGATGCGGCCTAACGCTGGCAGCCGGATTTGCGGAGCCGCCATGGCACAAGACCACTCGTCACACGACCATTCCTCGCACGGCGGCGATTGCTGCGGCGGCAAGGCCCCGCCCCCGCTCGACTTGTCGGCGGTGGCCAAGCCGGCCTTGCCCGAGACGGTGAAGGATCCTGTCTGCGGCATGGACGTGAAGACCGACCCGGCGGCCGGCAAGCCCACGACCGAGCATGAGGGTCGCACCTATTTCTTCTGCTGCAACGGCTGCAAAACCAAGTTCGAGGCGGCGCCGGAGACCTATCTCACGCCAGTGAAGGACCCGGTGTGCGGCATGATGGTGTCGCCCGGCACGGCCAAGTACTCGGCCCGGCACGAGAAGAAGCCCTATTTCTTCTGCTCGTCCTCCTGCGAGACCAAGTTCAAGGCCGACCCCGTACGCTACGTGGGCGGGGCCGCGCCGCCGCCGCCCGTCGAAGTCCCGGCCGGCACCATCTACACCTGCCCCATGGACCCGGAGATCCGGCAGATCGGGCCCGGTATCTGCCCCATCTGCGGCATGGCGCTGGAGCCGGAGGTCGTCACCCTCGACGAAGGGCCGAACCACGAGCTGGTGGACATGACCCGCCGCTTTTGGATCGGCCTCGCCCTCACCCTGCCCGTCTTCGTGCTGGAAATGGGGAGCCACCTTTTCGGCTGGTCGCCGCTGCCGCAACAGATCTCGAACTACGTCCAGTTCGCCCTTGCCACGCCCGTGGTGCTCTGGGTGGGATGGCCGTTCCTCCAGCGCGGCTGGCTGTCGCTGAAAACGCGGCATCTCAACATGTTCACCCTCATCGCCATGGGCACGGGGGTGGCCTATCTCTATTCGCTGGTGGGCACCTTCGCGCCGGGACTGTTCCCGCACGATTTCCATGCCCATGGCGGCGGCGTGCCCGTCTATTTCGAGGCGGCGGCGGTCATCACCGTGCTCGTGGCCCTCGGTCAGGTGCTGGAGCTGCGCGCCCGCGAGCAGACCTCCAGTGCCATCAAGGCCCTCCTCTCCCTCGCCCCCAAGACCGCCCTGCGCATCCGCGCCGACGGCTCGGACGAGACCATCGACCTCGGCCTCGTCGCCCCCGGCGACCTGCTCCGCGTGCGCCCCGGCGAAAAGGTGCCGGTGGACGGCACGGTGGCGGACGGCCGCGCCGTGGTGGACGAAAGCCTCGTCACGGGCGAGTCGCTGCCTGTCTCCCGCGAGCCCGGCGAGAAGGTCATCGGCGGCACGGTCAACGCCTCCGGCGTCTTCACCATGAAGGCGGAGAAGGTCGGCCGCGAAACCCTCCTCTCCCAGATCGTGCAGATGGTGGCGCAGGCGCAGCGGTCGCGCGCGCCGATCCAGCGGCTGGCGGATCAGGTTTCCGGCTGGTTCGTGCCGCTGGTGTTCGCCGCCGCCGTCGTCGCCTTCGCGGTGTGGATGGCGGTCGGCCCTGAGCCCCGGCTCACCTTCGCGCTGATGGCGGCAGTGAGTGTGCTCATCATCGCCTGCCCCTGCGCCCTCGGCCTCGCCACGCCCATGTCGGTGATGGTCGGCGTCGGCCGCGGCGCCCAGCTCGGCGTGCTGGTGCGCAACGCCGAAGCGCTGGAGCGCATGGAGAAGGTGGACGTGGTGGTGGTGGACAAGACCGGCACCCTCACCGTCGGCAAGCCCAAGGTGATCGCCGTGCGCGCCTTCAACGGCCGCAGCGAGGATGAGGTTCTGCGCCTCGCCGCCGCGCTGGAGCGGGCGAGCGAGCATCCCCTCGGCACCGCCATCGTGCACGAGGCTGCGGCGCGGGAGCTCGTCACATCCGAACCGTCCGGTGTTGAGAGCCCGGCGGGCAAGGGCATCGTCGGACAGGTGGAAGGACACACGATCGCCGTGGGCCATGCCGCCTTCATGAGCGAAATCAGTGTCCACACCGACCACCAGACGGCCATGGCCGAGAGCTTCCGCCGCGAGGGGGCGACGGCGGTGTTCGTCGCCATCGACGGCAAGGCGGCCGGCCTCGTGGCCATCGCCGATCCGGTGAAGGACACGACCGAGGCCGCGCTGAAGCGGCTGCAGCAGGACGGCGTGCGTGTGGTCATGCTCACCGGCGACAACCGCACCACGGCCCTCGCCGTGGCCAAGCGCCTCGGCATCGTCGAGGTGGAGGCAGAAGTTCTGCCTGCCCGCAAGGCCGAGGTGGTCGAGCGCCTGCGCAAGGAGGGACACGTGGTGGCCATGGCCGGCGACGGGGTGAACGACGCCCCGGCTCTTGCCGTCGCGGACGTGGGCATCGCCATGGGCACGGGCACCGATATCGCCATGGAGAGCGCGGGCATCACCCTGCTCAAGGGCGACCTGGCTGGCATCGCCCACGCCCGCGCCCTGTCGCGTGCCACCATGGCGAACATCCGGCGCAACCTGCTGTTCGCCTTCCTCTACAATGCGGCGGGCGTGCCCATTGCGGCCGGCGTGCTCTACCCCAGTCTCGGCCTGCTCCTGTCGCCCATGGTGGCAGCGGCAGCCATGGCGCTCTCGTCCGTCAGCGTCATCGCCAACGCCCTGCTGCTGCGGGCCTTCACGCCGCGCTGAGCGGCAACGCGCCTTTACAGGCCTCGCCCCCGGACGGAAGATCGATCCGGGAGGCGGCCATGGAGCTTTCGGCAGCGGGCATTTCGGAGCGGATCGGCCGGGCCGGCGCCGTGGCGCGCGGCTTCGGCTCCGCCCTACTCGGGCTCGCATTGCCGCCCACCTGCATCGCCTGCGGCAGCATCACCGGCGCGGCGGGGGGATTGTGCGGGCCGTGCTGGGGCAAGCTCTCCTTTATCAGCCGGCCCTATTGCGAGCGGACCGGCGCACCGTTCAGCCACGATCCAGACCGCGTGTTCGGCGATGGCTGGCTCTCGGCCGAGGCGCTCGCCGATCCTCCGGCCTATGATCGCGCCCGTGCGGCCGTCACCTTCGATGACGTCGCTCGCGGCCTCGTACACAAGCTGAAATATGCCGACCGCCTCGATCTCGCAGCGCCCATGGCGCGGCTGATGCTGCAGGCCGGCACCGATCTTACGGGCTCAGCCGAGATCATCGTGCCGGTGCCGCTCCATCCGATCCGGCTGTGGCGGCGCAAGTTCAATCAGGCGGCGCTCCTCGCCCGGCATGTGGCGGCTGCCACGGCCTTGCCCGTCGAGGCCGGCGCGCTGGTGCGGCGCCGCCGGACGCCCTCGCAGACCGCTCTGGGGCGCAACGCGCGGCGGGCGAATGTCGCCGGCGCTTTTGCAGTGCCGCATGGTGCGGCGCATCGCATCGAGGGCCGTCGCGTGCTTCTGGTCGATGACGTGTACACGACGGGTGCGACGCTCGACGCCTGTGCGCAGGTGCTCCGCCGCGCCGGTGCCGCCGGTGTCGATGCGCTCACGTTTGCGCGGGTTGTCGAATTCGGCTGACCCCTTATGATGCGACGCTTTCGTGACGGCACGCCCCCGCGCCGTCCCACCTGTCGTGACATCATGAAGCCCATCGAAATCTATACCAAGAGCTGGTGCCCCTATTGCCATTCCGCCAAGGAATTGCTGCGGCGCAAAGGCTTGACCTTCACCGAGATCGACGTGACCACCGACGCCGAAGGCCAGCAGGAGATGATCCGCCGCGCCAATGGCCGCACGTCCGTACCGCAGATCTTCATTGGCGAGACCCATGTGGGCGGCTGCGACGACCTCTACGCTCTGGAGGACGCCGGCCGGCTGGACGCCCTCGCAGCCTGACCCTGCACGGGGCGTGCGAACGGCAGGCCCCGTGCATTCCCGCCGGGAAGAGCCTATCTGTCGGAGATCGCGCCCCGCCGGGCGCGAAACGGCGATCCAGGCTCCGGCGGCAGCGAAAGAGCAAGCCCCATGACCACCTCGGAACCGACCCCGGCCAAATCCGCGCCCGAAGCGCGCACCGGCAAGACCCTCCGCGTGGGCCTGATCCAGCTGCGAAGCGGCCGCGAACCGGCGGCGAACCTCGATGCCGCGGCCGCCCTCATCCGCGAGGCGGCCCGGGAGGGCGCGCGCTATGTCCAGACGCCGGAAGTGACCAACATCATGGAGCTGGATCGCAAGGTCCTGTTCGAGAAGCTCCAGGAAGAGGGCAACGACGCCACCCTCGCCGCCCTGCGCCAGCTGGCGCGCGAACTGGGTATCACGCTCCATATCGGCTCCCTCGCCCTGAAGGTTTCTGATGCGAAGGCAGTGAACCGCGGATTCGTCATCGACCCCGATGGCGAGATCACCGGCCGCTACGACAAGATCCACATGTTCGACGTGGACCTCGGCAATGGCGAGAGCTACCGCGAGTCGAACGCCTACCGGCCGGGCGAGCGTGCCGTGCTGACCGATGTGGACGGTATCCGCCTCGGCATGACCATCTGCTACGACCTGCGCTTCCCCTCGCTCTATCGGGCTCTCGCCGAAGGCGGCGCCAAGGTGCTCACTGTGCCGTCGGCCTTCACTCGGCCCACCGGGGAGGCCCACTGGCACATTCTGCTGCGCGCCCGCGCCATCGAGAACGGCGCCTATGTCCTCGCCGCCGCACAGGGGGGACGGCACGAAAACGGCCGCGACACCTATGGTCATTCGCTGGTGGTCGACCCCTGGGGCCGCGTCATCGCCGAGGGCGGGACCGACCCGGGCGTCATCCTCGCCGAGATCGACATCGCGGAAGTCGCCGCGGCACGGGCGCGCGTTCCGTCTCTCACCAACGGCCGCCGGTTCGAGATCGCCGAGCCGGGGCAGATCGGCCACCTCCACGTGGTGCGTGCCTCCTCATGATCCGCTACACCCTCAAGTGCGACGACGGCCACGAGTTCGAGAGCTGGTTTCCCTCCTCCACCAGCTACGACACCCAGCGTGCACGCGGCCTCGTCACCTGCCCCACCTGCAATTCAGCCAAGGTCGAGAAGGCCGTGATGGCCCCGTCCGTCGCGCGCACCGACAAGGGGATGCCGGACAGGGAGCCTGTGGGCGCGCCCGCGAGCGGTCCCGACGCTGGTGCGGCCGCCGAAGCGCCTTCCGCCGAGGCGACGCCCGTGGCGATGATGGCGCGGCCCGACAGCGAGTTGCGCACGCTGATCCGCCAGTTGCGCGACCATATCGTCGCCAACTCGGATGATGTCGGTGACAGCTTCGCCGACCTCGCCCGCAAAATGCATGACGGAGAGATCGAGCATCGCCCCATCCGCGGCGAGGCGACGGTGGAAGAGGTGAAGGCCCTACGCGAGGACGAGGTGGAGGTGTTCCCCCTGCCCGTGCTGCCGGAAGATCGGAACTGAGGCCTAGACCTCGCGCTCCGCCACCATGAAATAGTTCACCGAGAGATCCTCGGTCAGGCGGAAGTCGCCAGAGAAGGGCTCGTAGGCGAGGCCCACCTTCTCCCGAGCGGCAAAGCCGGCTGAAGCGAGCGTCGCCTCCAGCTCTTCCGGCGTCACGAACTTCTCCCAGCGATGGGTGCCGGGCGCCAGCCAGCGCAGGACGTATTCGGCACCGACGATGGCGAGGGCGAAGCTCTTGGTCGTGCGGTTCAAGGTGGAGAGCACCAGCACGCCGCCATCCGCCACCAGACGCCCGGCGGTGCGCACGAACAGGCCGACATCGGCCACATGCTCCACCACCTCCAGCGCCACCACCACATCGAAGCGGGCGCCGCGCTCGGCCAGCGCCTCGGCGGTCTCGGCCTCGTAGGTTACGGTGAGGCCAGACTGCGCGGCGTGGGCGCGGGCGATGTCCACATTGCCGGGAGCCGGGTCGATACCCGTCACATCGGCGCCCATGCGGGACAAGGGCTCGCTGAGCAGGCCCCCGCCGCAGCCGATGTCCACAAGGGAAAGGCCCTTCAGCGGGCGCAGCGCGCGGGCATCACGGGAGAAATGCCGCACCAGCGTGTCACGGAGGAAGGCGAGGCGCGCCGGATTCATGGCGTGCAGGGGCGCCATCTTGCCCTTCACGTCCCACCATTGGGCGCCGAGCGCCTCGAAGCGGGAGACCTCTTCCGGATCGACCGTGGCGTTCATCTGCGGCATCACGGCCTCCTCGTCGGCGGGCAACATTCCCCACACTTAGGCGCCGCATCCGGCGCGGGCAAGGCCGCGCCGGCGGCCCTGTCAGCGCACCATGCCGACGATGTCCTTCACGTCGCGGATGGTCTGGTCGGCGATCACCCGGGCGCGGTCGGCTCCGTCGATCAGAATGGCATCGATCGCAGTCGGATCGGCCATCAGACGCTGCATCTCGGTGCCGATGGGGCCGAGCTTCGCCACGGCCAGATCCACCAGCGCGGCCTTGAAGGCCGAGAACTGGGCGTTGCCATAATCCGCCAGCACCTGCGCCTTGGTGGTATCGGACAGGGCCGCGAAGATGCCCACGAGGTTGTCCGCTTCCGGGCGCCCCTTCAGCCCCTCTTCCTCCGAGGGCAACGGCTCAGGATCGGTCTTCGCCCTGCGCACCTTGCCGGCGATGGCGTCTGCATCGTCGGTGAGGTTGATGCGGGAGAAGTCCGAGGGCTCCGACTTCGACATCTTCTTGGAGCCGTCGCGCAGGCTCATCACCCGCGTCGCCGGCCCGGCGATGAGCGGCTCGGTGATGGGGAAGTAGCCGTCACCATGGCCATTGGAGGCGATGGAGGGGGCGAAGTCCGTGTTGAACTTCTGCGCGATGTCGCGCGTCAGTTCCAGATGCTGCTTCTGGTCGTCGCCGACCGGCACATGGGTGGCGCGATAGAGCAGGATGTCGGCGGCCATCAGGGTCGGATAGGCGAAGAGGCCCACGGAGGCGTTCTCGCGGTCCTTGCCGGCCTTCTCCTTGAACTGCGTCATGCGGTTCAGCCAGCCCATGCGGGCGACGCAGTTGAACACCCAGGCGAGTTCGGCGTGGCCGGACACCTGGCTCTGGTTGAACACGATGTGGGCCTTGGGATCGATGCCGCAGGCGATGAAGGCGGCCGTCACCTCGCGGGTGTGGCGCTTCAGCTCTTCCGGGTCCTGCCAGACGGTGATGGCGTGGAGGTCGACCACGCAATAGATGCACTCGTGGCTCTTCTGCAGCTCTACGAAGCGCTTGATGGCGCCGAGATAATTGCCGAGATGCAGGTTGCCCGTGGGCTGCACGCCGGAAAATACGCGTTCTGCGACCGCCGCCATGGCGAACTCCCCAAAGAGCGGCGCGCCGCTCGACCTGAACACGGGCAACGGCCCGCGAAAGTGAATGCGGCGCGTCATGCCACCTGGGGCGGCACGGCGCAAGGGCACGGCCCGCAACGCTGCTGCCCGGCTCAGATGCGGCCCGTCCAGGCCTTCGAGACGGCCGCCTTCACCATGAGCGCGCCGGCGCCGTAGATGCCGCCGCCGCTGGAGACGAGCCCGACCAGACGCAGGATGCCCGCCAGCGTCCCCTCCGGCACGGGCCACGTTGCGGCGAGCGCGCCGACCCCGGCCCCCATGGCGAGGCTCGCGGCCGCGAGGCCGGCGGCCGAGAGCACCATCGGCGTCGAGAAGCGCAACGCGCCGCGGGCGATGAGGACGCCACCCAAGGCCAGAATCGATGCCGCAGCCGACAGCGCCACAGCCCCCGCCGCTATCAAGGGGCCGCCGACCGTTCCGAGCCCAGCAGCGGCGACGATGCACAGCAGCAGCGAGCCGAGCGCGATTCGCTCCGCCGCCTTGATCTGTCCGGACGTGGAGGCGGCGGCCGAGAGGATGCGCTCCAGCCCCTGCGCCGGCAGCGAGAACGAGAGGACGGCCAGCAGCGCGGCGGTCAAGCGGGCGTCTTCGCTGTCGAAGCTCCCCCGCTGGAAGAGCGTGACGACGATGGGGTCGGCCAGGACCGCAAGCCCGACCGCCGCAGGCAAAGCGAAGGCAAGCGCCGCCAGCACCGCCCGGCCGGCATCGTCCGCGGCCTCTGCCCTTCCGCGCCGGAGCAGGGCCGGCACAAGGACCGCCCCCGCGCTGGCACCGACGAGGCCCAGCGGGAGGTCCATCAGCCGCTGGGCATAGTTCAGGGCGGCGGCGGCGCCAGGGCTGGCGGACACGGCTGCGACCACGATGATGAAGCGAAGCTGGCTCAGCCCTGCAAATAGCAAGGCGGGCGACGCCGCCCGAAGCACACCGAGCGCCGCCCGGAGATCGCGAAACGTCAGCACGCGGAACAGCGGAAGCGCCGGACAGCCCCTTGCAGCCAGCCTCATGATGGCAAATTGAGCGCAGCCCGCCCCCACCTGCGCTGCCGCGATAGCAAAGGCGGCGGTGTCGCTTTCCATCAGCCCCTTGGCGAGCAAAACGCCGATGACCGCGAGCACCGTGACATTGGCCGCTGCGGGAGCCAATGCCGGCAGCAGCACGCGATGGGTGGCATTGGCGATGCCGCCGAAAATCGCTGCGAGCCCGGCGAGCGGGATGTAGAGCACCACCACCCGACCGCAGAGGATGGCGACGTCCGCCCGCTGCCCGCCCGCCTCGAAGCCCGGCGCCATCAGGCCGATCACCTGCGGCATGAAGAGCGCGACGATAGCAGCGAACACGAGGAGGAGACCGCAGAGCAGCAGCAGGGTCGCGCCCGCGAGCCGGCCAGCCGCTTCATCGCCCGTTCCCACGGCTTCGTTCGTCGTCCGGGCAAGCGCCGGAATGAAGGCGAGATTGAACGCGCCCTCGGCCAGCAGCCGGCGCGCCAGCAACGGCAACGCCATGGCCGCAGCCAGCGCATCTGCCACCGGCCCGACGCCGAGCACGGCGGCCGTGGCCGCATCCCGCGCAAAGCCCATAACACGGGATGCGAGGGTTGCCGCCGAGACGATGGAGGTTCGGGCGAGGAGGGACATGAGCCCTGCCTATGACTCGCGCGGCCGGTTGTGTCGATGGGCTCTGCGCAGAACGTGCCCTCCGAGCCCTGCCCAGGGCGCACGCTGCGAAGGAGAATCCCCGTCACAAACGAAAAACGCCCGCTTGCGCGGGCGTCTTCCGGTCGATCATGCGTCTCAGGCCTGGGGCTGAGGCTCGATGGAGCCGCCGGCACCGCCGGGGCGGGGGCGCTTCGTGGTGGGGATGGCCGAGCCACGCGGGTTGGACGGCTCAAGCACGCTCTCACGGTTCGGCGTCTTGCCGTCGAGGAGGTCCACGATCTCGTCGCCCGAAAGCGTCTCGTATTCGAGCAGGCCGCGGGCAAGAGCTTCGAGGTCGTCGTACTTCTCGGTGAGGATGCGCTTCGCCTCGGTATAGCCCTCGTCCACGAGCCGCCGGACCTCCTTGTCGATGGTCTGGGCAGTGGCCTCGGACACGTTCTGGTGGCGCTGCATCGACATGCCGAGGAACACGTCCTCGTTGTTCTCCCCGTAGGCCACCTGACCGAGCAGGTCGGAGAAGCCCCAGCGCGTCACCATCATCTTGGCGAGGCGGGTCGCCTGCTCGATGTCGGAGGCGGCACCGGACGTCACCTTGTCGTGGCCGAACACGAGTTCCTCAGCCACGCGGCCGCCCATCATGATGGCGAGACGCGAGGTCATCTGCTCGTAGCTCATGGAGAGCTTGTCGCGCTCCGGAAGCTGCATGACCATGCCGAGTGCCCGGCCACGGGGGATGATGGTGGCCTTGTGCACCGGATCGGTCGCCGGAACATTGAGGGCGACGATGGCGTGGCCGCCCTCGTGATAGGCGGTGAGCATCTTCTCTTCCTCGGTCATTACGAGGGAGCGACGCTCGGCACCCATCATCACCTTGTCCTTGGCGTCCTCGAACTCGGCCATGGTGACCATGCGCTTGTTGCGCCGGGCCGCCATCAGCGCCGCCTCGTTGCAGAGGTTCGCGAGGTCCGCGCCGGAGAAGCCGGGCGTGCCGCGGGCGATGGTCTTGAGATTCACGTCGGGGGCAACGGGAATCTTGCGGGCATGCACCTTCAGGATCTGCTCGCGGCCGACCACGTCCGGGTTCGGGACGATGACCTGACGGTCGAAGCGGCCGGGACGCAGCAGCGCGGGATCGAGCACGTCCGGACGGTTGGTCGCGGCGATGAGGATGATGCCCTCGTTCGCCTCGAAGCCGTCCATCTCCACCAGCAGCTGGTTGAGGGTCTGCTCGCGCTCGTCATTGCCGCCGCCGAGGCCGGCGCCGCGGTGGCGGCCCACCGCGTCGATCTCGTCGATGAAGATGATGCACGGCGCATTCTTCTTCGCCTGCTCGAACATGTCGCGCACGCGGCTCGCGCCGACGCCCACGAACATTTCCACGAAGTCCGAGCCCGAGATGGTGAAGAAGGGCACGTTGGCCTCACCCGCGATGGCGCGGGCGAGCAGCGTCTTGCCGGTGCCGGGCGGGCCGACGAGCAGCACGCCGCGCGGGATGCGGCCGCCGAGGCGCTGGAACTTCTGCGGGTCGCGCAGGAATTCCACGATCTCGGTGAGGTCGCTCTTGGCCTCGTCGATGCCGGCCACGTCGTCGAACGTCACGCGGCCGTGCGCCTCGGTGAGGAGCTTGGCGCGGCTCTTGCCGAAGCCCATGGCCTTGCCGCCGGCGCCCTGCATCTGGCGCGACAGGAAGATCCACACGCCGATCAGCGCCAGGAAGGGCAGCCAGGAGAGCAGCAGGCTCACGAACCACGGCACGTTGTCCGACGGCGCGCGCGCAGTGATCTGCACGCCCTTGCCATACAGGCGCTGCACGAGCGAGGGGTCGTTCGGCGCGTAGGTCTGGAAGGAGCCGGAGCGGTCCTGATAGGTGCCGGTGATGTTCGGCCCCTCGATCATCACCTCGCGCACCTTGCCGGCGTCCACGTCGTTGAGGAGCTGCGAGAAGGAGATTTCGTTCGCATTGGTGCGCTGGCCCGGGCTGTTGAACAGCGAGAACAAGGCCAGCAGCAGCAGGACGATGATCACCCAAAGGGCGAAATTACGTAGATTGGCGTTCATTGAACCCTCGTGGGGACAGAAGGTCGGTTCCGTTTCGACGCCTCACCATACGGAAAGGATACCTCCGCACAGCACTGCCGCCGGTGGAACCTCCCGCACCGTCCAGCGCCTAATTTAGGAGCGAGGCCCCGTCTTGCCAAGGAGAGGCGCCTTTTCCGCACTTGAATTCGTCGCGATGCCCTCGGTCGGGCGCCGGGGTGGTGCGCTGGATACGAGCACCCGCCCCTTCCGGACGGCCACACTGGCACCCGCCAGGGTGCGGCGAAATGGAGCAGCCGGCAAAGCGAGCGCGGCCAAAAGTGCGGCCAGCAGAACCTCAAGCTTGGCCAGTTCAACCGGGCCTTCCCTCCCCTGCGCCGCTACGCAGCGGCCGAGAAGACGCAGGGCGATTTCCTCCGGCAGTTCGGCAAATCGAGCGGCCTCGATGGCGACGCCCGATCTGTCGATGGTAACAAGATCCGCCTCCACCCTTTCCGTCACCGCCTCCAGGGCCGAGTCGGCACGGGCGAGACGGCGGGCGAGGCGGGCGAGGCCGCGCGCGTCGAGGCCCTCCTGCGCCAAAGCGGGAGCGAGCGACCTCAGGCGCGGACGTGCGAAACGGGCATCGAGATTGGAGGGGTCGCTCGCATAGGCGATGTTGGCAGCATCAAGCGTCGCCACGAGGCGCGCCTTCGGCAGACCGAGGAAGGGGCGCAGAAGAATGAGTTCACCCCGTGCCGTCTCGGCGCTCATTGCCGCGAGGCCGGCAAGGCCGGAGCCCCGCACCATGCGGAACAGCACGGTCTCGGCTTGGTCGTCGCAGGTATGGGCCAAAGCAAGCGCCGACGCGCCGACCCGATCCGCCTCGGCCGTGAGCAGCGCATAGCGCGCGTCCCGCGCCGCCTCCTGCAGGCCGCGATCGGGCTTTTCGCCCTGCCAGCGAAGCGTGCGATGAGGCACGTTCAATCGAGCGGCCAGACGCGCCACGTCGGCCGCCTCCTCGGCTGCCGCCGGCCTCAATCCATGATCGACGGTCGCCGCAAACAGCCGCGGTCCACCCGGGGACTGCGCCCGCCAGCGGGCGGCGAGATGGAGCAGCGCGGTGGAATCAGGCCCGCCGGAAACGGCGAGGAGAATGGCTGAACGGCCGGAAAAGCTGGAAAAGAGGACTTCGAGTTCGCTGTCGGCGACCGCCGCGCGGGAGTCGGGAGACAGGCTTGCGGAATCCGCCGCCATCGGCCTCAGCAACCGACGCGCTTCTGCTCGCGCTCGACGGCCTGCCGGACGGAGGAGGCGGTGCGAGGATATTTCCGGTCCACCTCCTGGAAGGTGGCACAGGCCGTCTCCTTCTCGCCGAGGCCGGCGAGCGACTGGCCGAGCCGCAGCAGCGCCTCGGGCGCGCGGGCGGAATTCTGGTACTTGGTGGAAACCTCGAGGAACGAGGCTGCCGCATCGGAATAGTTCTGCCGCAGGAACAGACTCTCCCCAAGCATGAAGGTCGCGTCGGCGATCAGCCGGTCGTTGGGAGAAGACTGGATGATCTGGCGGAAGGTCTGCTCGGCGCCGGCATAGTCCTGTCGCTGAAGCTGGGACTGGCCGGCATCGTAGAGCTCGCGCACCGTGGCCCCGGCGGACGGCAGCGCGGCCACCTGCTGGCCGGCGGCCGGGCGGATGGGCGCGACGTCCACCGCGCGCGGCGCGGGCGTGGCGCTCGCGGGAGAGCCGAGCGGCTGGGGCGCGCCCGGCGCGGCCGGGTCCATGTTGGGATCGAAGGCGTCGGAGCGGCGCACCGGAGCGGCGGGCGCTGCCGCCGGACGGCCGGAGGGAAGCACCGCCGGCGCCTGGACCGGCGCGGCCACGGGCGCCGCGGACGGGCCGCCGGACGGACGGCCGCCGCCGGCCTCCTCCAGCCGGCGCACCTGCGCCTCAAGCTGCTGGTTGCGATACTGCAGTTGCTCGACCTGTCCGGTGAGCTGACGCAGGGTCGATTCCAGCCTTTCCATCCGCTCCATCAGCTCCGGATCCTCGCGCGGAGCTTCCTGCGCGGGCTGGGGCGACTTGAACAGATTGCCGAAGAGGTTGCCGTCGTTCTGAGCAGCCGCGGGCGCTGCCGTGCCGAGGGCCGCAGCAAAGGCAAGGCCGAACAGGACGGCATAGGTGCGAACAAGAACACCGACCGGGCGCAGGCGCATCTTCATATGACTTTTGCTTGGGGCTGGTGGCGAGGAGCACGTCCGGAACACTGCCGGTTCGAGCCGTGCAACTTTACCCCGCCGATCGCGTCCAAAGTGTGACCCGGCAACGACTTGCCGTGGACCGATCGAGGCTCTGCGGGCGCTGGACGTACAAAGGCCGGCACCCGTGGGCGCCGGCCTTCGCGAGACATTCGGAAGCAGGATCAGGCGCCGCCGCCGTTCAGCACCGTCACCGCGCGACGGTTCTGAGACCAGCACGAGATGTCGTTGCACACCGCCACCGGGCGCTCCTTGCCGTAGGAGATGGTGCGCATCCGGGCCGGGTCAATCCCGCGGGAGGCGAGGTAGTCACGCACGCTCTGGGCGCGCTTGGCCCCCAGCGCGATGTTGTATTCGCGGGTTCCGCGCTCGTCCGCATGACCTTCGATTGTGAAGGTGTAGCGGTTGTACTGCTGGAGCCACTGGGCCTGACGGTCCAGGGTGGCGCGGGCCTGCGGGGTGAGATCGGTCTGGTCGCTCTCGAAGAACACGCGATCACCGACGGCGACCACGAACTCCTGAGGGGAACCGGGAGGGCCACCCGCGCCGCCGACGCCGGCATTCTGGTTGGGATTGTTGGCGCACGCGGCAAGCGCCAGCGCGAAGCCAAACAGAGCCGCGAACCGGAAGCCGCGAGCAAGGCTGAGGAAACGCATCCGGTAACTCCCTTCTCAACGCTGCACCGGAGGCTTCGGGTCTAAAGCCGTCCGGTTAAGCGAACGTTCCGTACGCGGCCTCTTGGCCGCTCTGAGAGCCGAAAACCGGAGGATGCGGACCACTCCCGCTTGCCATGGTTTCCGGGCCGTTATCATCGCCCTTCGGGCGGGTACGCGCCTCCCTCTCCCGCGTGCAGAAACCAGCACGGCAGGTGAATGAGGTGTTTGCCCGAAAGGCCGGGAGAGGCGACGACGCCCCTCGTCCGACACGTCCTTCACTGATGCCGGGACGTGGCGTCATCATGGCGCGGAGGTGCAGGGGTGAAGGCAGCGCAACGGCGGTGGTGGGCGTTGCAAAAGAGCCACAACCGAGCCCTTGCTCGGCCCCGCCCCTCATCGCTCCGCCTTCAGGAGCGGCCGGATTCCCAGCGGGCAGCCTGCGCCTGCGCCTTCTTGCGGTCTGCCTCGGGCAGCTTGGCCACCACGTCGTCCAGCATCGGGTCGCCGAGGCCACGGCTCTTGGCGAGGAGGTGCCAGGCAGCCGCCTTCGTCTTGTCCTCCGGCACGCCCCGTCCAACCGCGAGCAGCCGCGCATAGCGGTTCTGAGCAATGGCATTGCCGGCCAGCGCCGCCTTGCGGAACATGGCGGCAGCGGCGGCCTCGTCCTTGGGCACGCCGGTGCCGTTGAACTGCATGATGGCGAATTCCACCTGCGCCGTGACGTGACCGAGTCGGGCGGCGGCGCCCATCATGCGGGCGGCCGCGGCGACATCCTTGTCGACGCCATTGCCCTCCTTCAGCAGCACGCCGAGGGCATACTGGGCATCTTCCACATCCTTGGCCGCGGCGATCTCGAACCAGCGCGCGGCCTCCGAAGGCTCCTTGGGGACTTTTCTGCCCTGGAGATAGAGCAGGCCGAGATTGTACGCAGCGCCTGCATTCCCCTTCTCCGCCGCCTGACGGAACAGCTGTGCCGCCGCGACCTCGTCCATGGGAATGCCGCGGCCGGCGAGGGTCATGTTGCCGAGCGCGAAAAGCGCTCCGGTCGAGCCGGCATCCGCCGCCTTGCGATACCACTCGATCGCCTTTTTGGGGTCGAGGGGAACACCGAGGCCTTCGGAATAAAGCTCGCCAAGCAGGGTCATAGCCGCCGGATCGGTTCCGGCGCGGGCGCGCTTCAGGGCCTCGTTGAAGGCGGAAACGTAATAGCCGCGCTGGTACGCGCCATAGGCGAGATCCCCCGAGCCGCCCGGCGTATCGAGGCTGGGATAGGAGATCTGCTGGCCCAGGAGCGGCATGGGCGCGGGTTCGCGCGGACGCTGAGGGGCCTTTGGATCCGGCTTTGCGGACGGCTTGTTGCCGGCCTTCCCATCGGGCTTGGCCGGCTTGGTCGCAGGTTTGGCCGCAGGCTGAGTGGAGGACGCAGCCCCGCCGGGCTGCTGAGCCTGCGCATACGCCAGGGACGGCGCCAGAGCCACCGCGAGGGCGAGCAGCACGGCGCAGCCTGGAACGGCGAACCTTAGCCTGCGGAATGGCGCGCGGACGGCCGACATCATTGCGCGTCGTCACCCGATACAAGGCGTGCCTGCGCGGCCGCCACCACCTTCGGTGCGTCGCCGTCCGACGCCAGAAGCGTCTCCGACAGGGCGATGAAATCAGCTCCGGCTTCGGCCAGCGCCGTCACCTCGTCGAGGGAAGAGGCGACGCCGACGCAGGGCACCTCGAACAGTTCGGCCCACCATTCCACAAGATCGCGCACACGGAAAAACTCGCCCGGCTCCGGGGCGAGCGCGCCGAAGGCGACGTAATCGGCCCCGCTCTCCCCTGCGATCATGGCTTCATGGCGCGTGGCAAGCCCAGCGGCACCAACAATGGCCGCAGGCTTCAGCAGCCTCAGAGCCGAATCGAGCGCCGGTCCGGCCGCAACGTGCACGCCGTCGAGACCGGCGCTGGCGACGAGCCCCTCGGAGCCTTCGAGGAGTACGGCTGCATCATGCCGCTGCGCCGCTCCCGCGATCTCGGCGAGCCGCGCCAGATCGAGCTTCTCGCCGGCAGGGGTGCGCAGCACCACGCAGGCCACGTCGCCCGCTCGCACCGCGGCCTCCACCATGCGCGGGTCGAGCGCAGGCGTGACGGTGAAGACGAGCATGAGGCGGGCGCCGGTGGCGGGCGGAGGATTGGCCATGGGTCTGATCGGTCTGCCAAGAAATCGGCGAATTGGGGGCACGGACGCGGAATGTCGTCGGCTTTCGCCAGACCATAAGAAAAGGGCCGGCGCAAGCCGGCCCTTCCTGAACGTGATGCGCCCGATGCTCAGGCGGCCTTGCGCTCCTCCTCGGCCGACCACTTGCCGAGGGCCGCGAGGGAGTTCATGTGCGCGCGGTGGGCGAAGGCGGCCTGCGCCTTGGCCACGTTCTCCGGCTTGCCGGACCACGCCTTCTGCGGCGCGGCCTGCAGGGCGCGGCCGTAGGAATAGGTGAGCTTCCAGGGCAGGCCGCCCAGCTTCACCATGGCGTCGAGGTGGGCGGTGGCGTCCTCGTCGGACTGGCCGCCGGAGAGGAAGGCGATGCCGGGCACGGCGGTGGGCACGCAGGCCTTCAGCACGCGCACGGTCTTCTCCGCCACCTCGGCCACCGAGGCCTGCACCGGGCTCTTCTTGCCAGGCACGATCATGTTGGGCTTGAGCACCATGCCTTCCAGACGGACGCGCTGGTAGTACAGCTCCTCGAACACCGTCTTCAGCGCCCATTCGGTGACGCGGTAGCACGCGTCGATGTCGTGGGCGCCGTCCATGAGCACTTCCGGCTCGACGATCGGGACGATCTTCGCTTCCTGGCACAGCGCCGCATAGCGGGCGAGCGCGTGGGCGTTGGCGCGGAGCGAGGTGTAGGACGGGATGTGCTTGGTGGTGTCGATGTCGATCACCGCGCGCCACTTCGCGAAGCGGGCGCCGAGGTCGTAATACTCCTTGAGGCGACCGGCAAGGCCGTCGAGACCCTCGGTGATGGTCTCGCCGGGGCAGAAGGGCTGCGGCTTGGCGCCGGCGTCTACCTTGATGCCGGGGATGGCGCCGGCCTTCTCGATGACGGAGACGAGCGGGGTGCCGTCCTTCGCCTTCTGGCGGATGGTCTCGTCATAGAGGATGACGCCGGAGATGTAGTCCATGCCCTGCGAGCGGAACATCAGCTCGCGGTAGTCGCGACGGTTCTCCTCGGTGGATTCGACCCCGATGGCATCGAACCGCTTCTTGATGGTACCGCCGCTCTCGTCTGCCGCGAGGATGCCCTTGCCGCCGGCCACCATTTTCTGCGCGATCGCGTCGAGCTCCGCCGTCATGTTCTTCACCTGCCTTGTTGCCGCCCCTCGGCGGGCATGGACGCCGGAGCGTGGCACTCCGGCAGATTGATTGTCTTTGCGCGCCCGAACCGCGGCGCATCTGTCTGCGCGCCTGCAAGTCCCGGAGCCGGCACCGGGTTCCCGACCGGTGCCCTACCCGAAAAGCGCCCGCCGCGGAGGGCCGGGCGGGCGCAATCTTCGTCATTTTATCCCGCAGCGCAATATCAGCGCCGCAGGGCCTCCACGCCCGGAAGCGCCTTGCCCTCGAGCCACTCGAGGAAGGCACCGCCGGCCGTCGAGACGTAGGAGAAGCGCTCCGCCGTCCCCGCATGGTTCAGCGCGGCCACCGTGTCACCTCCGCCCGCAACCGACAGCAACCGCCCCTTGTGGGTGAGGTCGCCGACATAGCGGGCCACGGCCACCGTCGCCGCATCGAACGGCGTCATCTCGAACGCGCCGAACGGCCCGTTCCAGACCACCGTCTTCGCCCCGTCGAGCTTCTGCTTGACGATGCCGACCGTCTCCGGACCGGCGTCCAGCATCATCTCGTCGTCCTTCACGTCATCGACGCTGGTGACGCGGTGCGCGGCATTGGCCTTGAACTCGGTGGCGACCACCGCGTCCACCGGCAGGACGATCTCGCATCCGGCCGCCTCGGCCTTCTTCAGGATGTCCCGCGCGGTGTTGGCCAGGTCGTGCTCGCAGAGCGACTTGCCCACCTTCTTGCCGAGAGCGGCGAGGAAGGTGTTGGCCATGCCGCCGCCGATGACGAGGATGTCCACCTTCTTCACGAGGTTGCCGAGCAGTTCGAGCTTGCTGGACACCTTGGAGCCGCCGACCACGGCGAGCACGGGGCGCTGGGGCGCCTCGAGGGCCTTGGTCAGCGCCTCGATCTCGCTTTCCATGGAGCGGCCGGCATAGGCCGGCAGCTTGCGGGCCAGCCCCTCGGTGGAGGCGTGCGCGCGGTGGGCGGTGGAAAAGGCATCGTTGACATAGATATCGCCGAGGCTCGCGAGGGCTTCGATGAAGTCCGGCGCGTTCTTCTCCTCGCCCGCATGGAAGCGGGTGTTCTCCAGCACGATCACCTCGCCGGAGGCGAGGCGGGAGACGGCGCTCTTCGCCTCGTCGCCGATGCAATCAGAGGCGAACGCGACCTTGCGGCCGAGTTCACCCTCGAGGGCCTTGGCGACGGGGGCGAGCGACTGGCTTTCGTCGCGGCCCTTGGGCCGCCCGAAGTGCGCCAGCAGGACGGCCTTGCCGCCCTTGCCGGTGATGTCCCGAATGGTGGGCAGGATGGCCTTGAGACGGGTGGCGTCGGTGACGCGCCCGCTCTCCATGGGAACGTTGAGGTCGACACGGACGAGGACCCGCTTGTCGGCGAGGTCCACGGCGTCATCGAGGGTGCGGAAGGCGATCATGATGGCGCCCCCTTTTCCCGGTCAGCCCAGCTTGCCCATGGCGACGGCCGTGTCGCTCATGCGGTTCGAGAAGCCCCACTCGTTATCGTACCACGACAGCACCCGCACCAGCGTGCCTTCCATGACCTTGGTCTGGTCGAGGTGGAAGGTGGAGGAGTTGGGATTGTGGTTGAAGTCGATGGAGACATTGGGCTGGTCGGTGAAGCCGAGGATGCCCTTCAGCTGCTGCGAGGCAGCCGCGATGATCGCCTCGTTGATCTCTTCCTTGCTGGTCGCGCGCTTGGCGACGAACTTCAGGTCGATCACCGAGACGTTCGGGGTCGGCACGCGGATGGAGGTGCCGTCCAGCTTGCCGGCCAGCTCAGGGAGCACGAGGCCCACCGCCTTGGCGGCGCCGGTCGAGGTGGGGATCATGGACATGGCCGCCGCGCGGGCGCGGTAGAGGTCCTTGTGCATGGTGTCCAGCGTCGGCTGGTCGCCAGTGTAGGCGTGGATGGTGGTCATGAAGCCCTTCTCGATGCCGACGGCATCGTTGAGGACCTTGGCCACCGGGGCGAGGCAGTTGGTGGTGCAGGAGGCGTTGGAGACGACGAGGTGCTCGTTCGTGAGCTTCTCGTGGTTCACGCCGTAGACCACGGTGAGGTCCGCGCCATCGGCCGGGGCCGAAACCAGCACGCGCTTGGCACCGGCGGCGAGGTGCGCCGCAGCCTTGTCACGCGAGGTGAAGATGCCGGTGCATTCCAGCGCGATGTCCACGCCCAGCTCCTTGTGGGGCAGCTCGGCGGGGTTGCGCACTGCGGTGACCTTGATGGGGCCGCGGCCCACGTCGATGGTATCTCCGGCGACCTTGACCTCGCCGGGGAAGCGGCCATGCACGCTGTCGAAGCGGAAGAGGTGGGCGTTCGTCTCCACCGGGCCGAGGTCGTTGATCGCCACCACCTCGATGTCGGTGCGGCCCGATTCGATGATGGCGCGCAGCACATTGCGACCGATGCGACCGAAACCGTTGATGGCCACCTTGACGCTCATATTGGGTCCTCCTGAGCCGGCTTGAAGCCCGGCCTCCCTGAATTGCGTTGCGCGCCCGCGGTTCACCCGCGGCGCGGTCCTCTCGCGCCCGCCGTGCGCCGAACCTCAGGCCTGCCGGAGCTGATCGAGCGCGCGCGCCGCGACCTGCTGGGCAGTAATGCCGAAATGGGCGTAAAGCTCCTTTGCGGGCGCGCTGGCGCCGAACGATGTCATTCCCACGAAGGCGGCGTTCGAACCGACGATGGCGTCCCACCCCATGCGGATCGCGGCTTCCACCGCAACCTTGGCCGGAGCGTCCCCGATCACCTTTGCCCGCTCTGCGGCGGGCCTTTCGAGGAACAGTTCGAACGAGGGGATGGAGACGACGCGGGTGGGAACACCCTGCGCCTCCAACAGCTTGGCGGCTTCAACCGCCAAGGACACTTCCGAGCCGGTGGCGAACAGGCTCGCCTGCGCCGGCCCGGACGCAGCGAGGATTTCGTAGGCACCTTCCGCCGACCGGTTCACGGCCGTGGCGTCGGTGCGCAGGAGCGGCAGGTTCTGGCGCGACAGGATGAGCGCCGAGGGCCTGTCGGTGGACTGTAGCGCAATCTGCCAGCATTCCGCCGTCTCCACCGTGTCGCAGGGGCGCATCACGAGGAGGTTGGGAATGGCGCGCAGCGCCGCGAGGTGTTCCACCGGCTGGTGGGTGGGGCCATCCTCGCCGAGGCCGATGGAATCGTGGGTGAGCACGTGGATCACCCGCTCGCCCATGAGGGCCGCGAGGCGGATGGCCGGGCGGCAATAGTCCGAGAACACCATGAAGCCGCCGGAGAATGGGATGAGCCCCTTGTGCAGCGCCATGCCGTTCATGGCAGCGGCCATGCCGTGCTCGCGCACGCCGTAATGGATGAAGGAGCCGGAGAAGTCGTCCGGCGTCACGGACTTCGCGCCCTTGGCCTTGGTGTTGTTCGAGCCGGTGAGGTCGGCCGAGCCGCCCACCATCTCGGGCACCGCCGGGGTGATGAAGTCCAGCACCATCTCGGACGACTTGCGGGTGGCGACCGCGCCACCATCCTTCACCGCCTTTTCCTTGACGGCGACGATGGCGCCTTCCAGCGCCGCGGGCAGCGTGCCGGCGACCCGGCGCTCGAATTCCGCACGCTCCTCGGCCGGGCGGGCGGCGAAACGGGCTTCCCACGCCTCGCGGGCGGCACGGCCTGCGGCACCGGCGGCACGCCAACCGTTGAGCGCATCCTCGGGCACCACGAAGGCCGGCGCTTCCCAGCCGAGGGCAGCGCGGGTGGCGACGATCTCCTCAGCGCCCAGCGGCGAGCCGTGGACCTTCTCGGAGCCGGCCTTCTTGGGAGAGCCGAAGCCGATGGTGGTGCTGCAGGCGATCAGGGTCGGACGGTCGGAGGCCTTGGCAGCCTCAAGCGCGGCGAGGATGGCCTCGGGATCATGCCCGTCCACGGCTGCCGTCGCCCAGCCGGAGGCGGCGAAGCGCGCGAGCTGGTTGGTGGAGCCGGAAATGGAGGTGGGGCCGTCGATGGAGATCTTGTTGTCGTCCCACATGACGATGAGCTTGGACAGCTTCAGGTGGCCGGCGAGGTCCGCCGCCTCCTGGCTGATGCCCTCCATCAGGTCGCCGTCGGAGGCGAGGACGTAGGTGTAGTGGTCCACCACATCCGAACCGAAGCGGGCGGCGAGCAGGCGCTCGGCCATGGCCATGCCCACGGCGGTGGCGATGCCCTGCCCCAGCGGGCCGGTGGTGGTCTCGATGCCTTCGGTGACGAAATTCTCGGGGTGGCCGGGCGTCAGCGAACCGAGCTGCCGGAAGCGCTTGATCTCGTCGATCGTCACCTTCTCGTAGCCGGCGAGGTGCAGCACCGAATAGAGCAGCATGGAGCCGTGGCCGGCGGAGAGCACGAAGCGGTCGCGATCCGGCCAGAACGGACGCGAGGGATCGTACTTCAGCACCTTCGTGAACAGCACGGTGGCGATGTCCGCCGCGCCCATGGGCAGGCCCGGATGGCCGCTGTTGGCGGCCTCGACGGCATCGATCGCGAGGAACCGGATGGCATTGGCCAGACGATCGTGACTCGTGACGCTGTCGCTGGTGCGGCTGGACATGTTCCCGTATCTCCGGTGCCGGCGCTCATGGCAGCCGGCCGGCTAGAGGCAGTCAGGGTTTCACGGGCCCGGCGGCCCGGGTCCGTCGGCAATGCTGGCACGACCACCCGGACCCGGGGCCGGCCTTTGAGCCGCCTTGTACCAAGGCTCACTGCGCTGTCAAACCTGCCTGATCTCCTCGCGTCAAGGCGACGGGCGTGGAGCCACCCGCGCTGCATCGTCGCGGCGACGCAACATAAGGGATGAGCGCGCGTGCGCCGCACGGGCCGCCTCGCGCCTCGGTTGCGGGTTGCCTCCTCAGGGCGCCGCATTCATGTTGACAGACTGGAAAGAGCGGCGTTCCGCCGCCCGTCCGACTCGGCTAAAGTCTCGTCATGTATGCGCTGAAGCAACGCCCGCCGCTGCAGGACGCCCCCATCGAGGCGGCGACCCGGCGCCTCCACGCCGCGCTCGACGCGCTGACTGACGCCATCGATCGCCGGCGCGACGCCGATCGCCATCAGGAGGCTTTGCTGGCCCAACTCCACGCCCTCGGCAATGACCGCGCCCGGCTCGCCGCCGAGCTGGACGTGGCCCAGGCGGAGGCTGGCGAGGTGGAAGAGGCGGGGCGCGAGATCATCCGCCGCCTCGACGTGGCCATGAGCACCATTCGCGACGTGCTCGCGACCCACGGCGGCTGAGGCTATGCCGCACGTCTCCGTCACCATCGCAGGCCGGCAATACAGGATGGCCTGCGACGAGGGGCAGGAAGAGCACCTCATCCGCCTCGCCCGGGACATCGACGACCGCATCACGCAATTGCGCGGCGCGTTCGGCGAGATCGGCGACCAGCGCCTCGTCGTCATGGCCGCCATCACCATCGCGGACGAATTGGCCTCGGCCCGCGGTCGCATCCGGGCGCTGGAAAGCGACATCGAGAGCCAGCGTGACGCCCGCGCCTCCGCCATGGCCCGCATCGAGGCCAGCGAGGAGGAGGTCGCCCGCACCATCGACGCCGTGGCCGAGCGCATCGAGCGCCTCGTGGCGGAACTCGCCCCGAAGGAGCGCGGAACGGTGGGGATGGGCTGAAGCTTCAGGCCGAAGGGACTGGCGCCGCGTCCTTTTCGTCCCTACATTGGCAGTGCGGGGCTGCGGGGCTCGTTAGGAGACATTTCCCCGGGGCCTTATCGATCCTTAAGGGAGCTGTCCCTGACCTTGCCTCCGGGCTTGGACATATGGCGCCCACCTACGTTGTAGGTTTCCCGGGATCGACCTCCGACGGCTTTTGTGGCTCCGCACGTCTTCCCTTCATCGACACGCTTCAAACGACATGGCCTGTGAAGATGCGGCCGGCGAAAGTCTGGCCGCCGAGAAGAAGCGCCTGCGCCTCCTGGCCCTCGGACGGCGCGCGGCCCTGGGGCCTCAGGCCCGCGCCGCTGCATCCGAAGCCGCGGCTCGGCAGGCCTCCGCCGCTCTGGGCGACATCTCGGGCCTGACCGTCTCGCTCTTCTGTGCCTTCCGCGATGAGATCGACACCGCCCCGCTTGCGGCCGAGCTGCGCGCCCGGCGCGCACGGCTCGCCTTGCCTGTCATCCTCGGGCGCGACCGACCGCTGCTGTTCCGACTGTGGCGCGCCGAAGACGCGCTGATCCCCGCAGGAGCCTTCCGCATCCCCGAGCCGCCCGCCGATGCCGAGGAGGTGGTTCCGGACGTGCTGATGGTGCCCCTCGCCGCCTTTGACCGGCGCGGCTTCCGGATCGGCTACGGCGCCGGCTTCTATGATCGTACCCTTGCACTCCTGCGTGCGCGGCGCCCTGTCCGGGCTCTGGGGTATGCATTTGCGTGCCAGGAGGTCGAAGAGGTTCCCGCCGAACCCCATGACGAGCCGGTGGACATGATGATAACGGAAAGGGAATCTTTCTGCGTGACGGCGCGGCCCTGACGCCCGTCCGCTGCCCCTCGATCGTGCCTGCCGGAAAAGTTCATGCGCATTCTGTTTCTTGGCGACGTCGTCGGCCGCTCGGGCCGCGAATGCGTCGTGTCGCACCTGCCGGGCCTCGTCGCCCAATGGTCCCTCGACCTCGTTGTGGTGAATGGCGAGAATGCCGCCGGCGGCTTCGGCATCACCGAGGCGATCTATGACGAGCTGCGCGCCGCCGGCGCCGACGCCATCACCCTCGGCAACCACTCCTTTGACCAGCGCGAAGCACTCGTCTTCATCGAGCGCGCCCCCGCTCTGATCCGGCCGCTGAATTACCCGCCGGGCACGCCCGGCCGCGGCGCGGCTCTGGTCGAAGCGCGCAACGGCGCGCGGGTGCTGGTGCTGAATGTCATGGGCCGCATCTTCATGGACCCGCTCGACGATCCCTTCGCCGGCCTCGACCGCGCGCTGGATGGCGCCACGCTGGGCGAGATGGTGGATGCCATCGTGGTGGACGTTCACGCCGAGACCACCAGCGAGAAGCAGGCCATCGGCCATTTCTGTGACGGCCGCGCCTCCCTCGTGGTGGGCACCCACACCCATGTCCCCACCGCCGACTACCGCATTCTCTCCGGTGGCACCGCCTACATGACCGACGCGGGCATGTGCGGTGCCTATGACGGCGTGATCGGCATGGACAAGGAAGAGCCGCTGCGGCGTTTCACCCGCAAGCTTGCCTCCGGCCGGTTCGAGCCGGCGTCCGGCCCTGCTGCGCTGTCGGGCGTCGCCGTTGAGACGGACGACCGGACCGGCCTTGCGGTGAAGGTCGCGGCCGTGCGCCTCGGCGCCGGGCTTGAGCCGTCCCGTCCGACCTTCTGGGACTGACGCCCCCTGCCCTAGCGGCAGGAAAAGCCCGGCAGCGCCATGCTGCACCCGCTTCCTTGCCCTTTTCCCGTCGGCCCGCCTATAAGGCCGGCTCCAGTCAACAGGATCGGTCCGGGCGGCGCCGCTTGCGCGGCGCGCGGGGCGGGTCCGCACAACGGGACGGTGGCCATGGCCGGGCATTCACAATTCAAGAACATCATGCACCGCAAGGGGCGGCAGGACGCGATGCGTTCCAAGCTGTTCTCCAAGCTGGCGCGCGAAATCACGGTCTCGGCCAAGATGGGCCTGCCGGATCCCAACATGAACGCGCGCCTGCGCGCCGCCATCCTCGCGGCCCGCGCCGAGAACATGCCCAAGGACAATATCGACCGCGCCATCAAGAAGGCGGCCGGGGCAGACACCGAGAATTACGACGAAATCCGCTATGAGGGCTACGGCCCGGGTGGCGTCGCCGTGATCGTCGAGGCCCTGACCGACAACCGCAACCGCACCGCCTCGGAAGTGCGCTCCTATTTCACCAAGTCGGGCGGCAACCTCGCCGAGACCGGCGCGGTGTCGTTCATGTTCGACCGGGTGGGGCGCATCGAGTATGCCCCCGGCAAGGCGGATGCCGACACCATGATGGAAGCAGCCATCGAGGCCGGGGCGGACGACGTGACCTCCAGCGAGGACGGTCATGAAGTGATCTGCGCCGCCGAGAGCCTGGCGGAAGTGCAGCGGGCGCTGGAGCAGAAGTTCGGGGAGCCGAACAAGGCGGCCCTCGTCTGGCGGCCGCAGAACACCGTGGCGGTGGACGATGAGACCGGCGAGAAGCTGATGCGCCTCGTCGAGACCCTCGAGGACAATGACGACGTGCAGACCGTCACCGCCAATTTCGAGCTGTCCGACGCCCTGCTGGCGAAGCTCAGCGCCTGATCCGGCGCCAGTTTTTAGGAAAATGAGCGCCCGGCAAGGCCGGGCCGCTCGCATTCGGGTACCCTGAGAGGCGGCACAGCCGCCTCTCCTCAGGCCTCAGGCGGCGAACGCCGTGGCCATGGACTTCAGCTCGGCGATGGCGGTGTCGATCTCGCCGCGCTGACGCTCGAGCTGGGCGATCTGCGACAGGCAGCGATCGCGCGACAGGGACAGCTCGCTCTCACCACCCTCATGGGCCGCCACCAGCGCCCGGATCTCCGCCAGGGTGAAGCCGAGGTGCTTGCCCTTCAGGATGACCGCCAGACGCTTGCGATCGGATTCGGAATAGAGCCGGGTCATGCCGTCGCGGCGGGGCGAGATGAGGCCCTTGTCCTCATAGAAGCGCAGGGCGCGCAGGGTGATCCCGAACTCGCGGGAAAGGTCGCCGATGGTGAAGACCACGCCCTCGCGGTAGGCCTCAGCAGCCACATGAGCCTGCGAAGGAACGACGGATCCCAGTCCGTGGTCGAAAGTCTTCTCGAACGTGTTGGCGTCCATGCCTCTATTCCCCTTATCGCGATCCTGTCCGCGGCACGGACGGATGGCCTGTGACGACCTGTCGTGGTTGCAGCGCCCCCCACGCACGCAGCGTGCGCTTCCCCAGGAGCGGAACCGGCTGTCTCGGGCTGGCTGGAATGAACCAGACCGGACCGGAGGTGCCGCTGCGCCACTATGCCTACCGTCGGGATGACGGACTGGGGAGGTTCTGAGGGATACCGTAGGGGAAAGTAACAGTTACAACTCAATTAAATCATACACTTATGCGGCCACACCAAATGCGATAAAGGCGAAGGTCACGCTTCGCGAGGTTGCCGCTGCGGAGGGTGCGGCAGACGTTTGGGGGACGTTAGGGCGTGCTACCTGACCGAGGTGGAGCCCTGCGCAGCCTGCTCCAGCGACAGGCGCTCCTGTCCACGACAAGCTGGACGACCTCGCGTGGCTGCCTTTCCCCGCGATTTCCACCGCCGCGCCGCAGCGGAGATGATTAACCGGCGATTTACCTTGATCCGAAATTCTGTGCTGAAGACATCACCGAATCGGGGCATGGTACTTTGACACCTCAAGGTCATCCGTTCGCCCCGCGGGAGGCCGGAATGGAGCGTTTTGAGCGCACGGCCCGGACACGCAAGGGCTTCGAGAGCCATCACGGCTTCGATCCCTATGCGCAGGCCGAACAGCCGGACGTCCCCGCATGGGACGTCTTCGATCTTCCGGCTTCGGCAATCGAAGCTCTCCGGGGGGAAATCGGCATTCTGCGCGAACGTCTGGCGACGGCCGCCCCCAAGCGGGCCGTCACCGAGATGGACCGCGCGATCACGCTTCTGTCTCGCCGCGTCGACGATTTGCGCGAGGCTGGCGCGACCCGTGAGGGGTCGGACCAGGCCATCCTCGACGAACTCGCCTCCATTCGTAGCAGCCTTGGCGAGGTGGGGTGCAACGAGCGCTTTGCCGAGCGCTTCAAGGTGGTCGAATCAGGCATCGATGCCCTCGGCCGCAAGATCGATCTTCTGGGCGCCCGCGCCGTGGACCCGGTGGAGGTCGCCCGGCTCCAGAGCCAGATGGGCGAAATGCGCGATCTTGTGCAGCGCCTCGTCACCGGTCCGCAGGGACAGGACGCCATGGCGAAGCTGGCCCAGCGGCTCGGAGCCTGCGCCGAGAGCGTTGCCTTGGCCGGAGAGCAGGCAGCACAGCGCCTGACCGACGCGGCCGGCGATTTCGAGCGCAATGCCGATGCCCTGCTGCGGCGCTTCGCGGATCTGGAAGCCCGCGGCCGCGCCGGCGATGCGGAGGCAACCGAGCGCCTGCGCGCCTCGCTCCTCGAATCGGTCAACGGTGTTCATGCCCGGCTCGATCACATGTCCGGGCAGATCGCCGATCAGGCGGCGAGCGTCTCGCCCGCGCTCGGCCTTGAAATCTCGCAGCGGCTCGGAGCCATCGCGGCGCGCCTTGCCGCGGCGGAGGAAAGCGGCCGGTCGGGCAGCTCCGTCGTCGATGCGATGGAGCGGCACCTGTCCGGCCTGTCGGACCAGCTGCGCCAGACTCACGACCGGCTCGGCCGCCTCGACGAGATCGAGACGGGCTTGCGGCGCCTGAGCGAGGAGGTCCGCAACGTCCGCGAGGATACCCGCTCGGTCGCCAACGAGGCCGCCGCGGCCGTGGCGGCCAAGGTGTCCGACAATCCCGACGGCGCCGCCGTGCTCGGCTTGAAGCGCGGCCTGGCCGCCCTCGAAGCCCGTCAGGACGAGATGGAGCGCCGGGCCGGCGAGCTTATGGCCGCCGAGCTGGAGCAGCAGCTGGACAGCATTTCCGTTGCCCTCGCCCAGGAGGGAGACGGCACCTACGCCCCCCGGTCCGCCGCGGGACGGACGCCGACACAAGACGCGGCCCATGAAGCTGCCTATGAGGAGGCTGCGTACCAGGAGGCCGCGTACCAGGAGGCTGGGTATTATCAGGAGCCTTCCTACGAGGAGACGCCCCAACCCCACGGCTCCTACCAGGAGCCGGAATTCCAGCCCGCTCCCGAGATCCGCGCCGAGGATGCCGCGCCCCAGCCGCAGCGCCGCGCCGCGGGTGACGCCACCGAGGCCGACGCCCTCGAAAGCGCCCTCCGCGCCGCCGCGACCGATGTGCCGTGGCCCCGCCCGAACCGCCGCGTCGACTGGGGCACGCCCCCCGCGCACGCAAAGGAAGCGGAGGAGGAGCGTCCGCGCCTCGAAAAGCGCGCCCGCAAGGCGGAGAAGGCCCGCGAACGCCGTCCGCACGCGCCGGGTGTGTTCGCCGGCCTGTTCGCGCGGCGCCGTCACATTGCCATGGTGGCCCTGATCGCGGGGGCGACCACTGTCTTTACCGGCCTCAGCGTGGGCATGGCCGTGCGCAACGGGCCGGAGATCGTCACCGGGCTGACCGAAGCCCTGCGCCGGCTCGCCGCACCTGCCATCGCCGGGGTGGCTCCGACAGAACTGCCGCCGGCCATCGGCCCGTCCGCCTTGCAGACCGCCGCCCGCGACGGCGATCCCGCCGCTGCGTTCCTCGTGGCCGGCCGCTATGCGGAAGGTCGCGGCACGGACGTCGATCTCGATGCCGCCACCAAATGGCTCGGCTATGCGGTGCAGCGCGGGTCCGCCCCGGCCGCGCTCAGGCTGGGCGCACTCTATGAGTCGGCCGGCAAGGACATGGGCGAGGCGCGGCGATTCTACACCTGGGCCGCCGAGCAGGGGAACGTGCGCGCCATGCACGCCCTCGCCATGCTTCTGTCCGAAGGTACCCTGCCCGACCTCAACGGCAAGCCCGACTGGGCCGGCGCGCTCAAGTGGTTCCGCACCGCCGCCGATCTGGGCCATCGCGACAGCCAGTACAATCTCGGCGTCATCTATGCCCGCGGCCTCGGCGTGAGCGCCGACGCGGCGGAAGCCTGGAAGTGGCTCGATCTCGCCGCCCGTCAGGGCGACGACGACAGCGCCCGCAAGCGCGACATCCTGAGCCGCGACGCGGATCCCGCCGTGCTGGCCAAGGCCCAGCAGGCCTCCACCGCCTTCGTTCCCGCGACGCCGGTGGCCGCCGCCAATACGGTGACCATCAAGCCGGAATGGCAGGAGCAGGCCCCCGATGTGGTGGCCGGCGCCGCCCCGGCCAAGGCTGCCACGCGGGTCGCAAGCTCCGCCGGCACCACGCGCTGAGGGATGGGGTGCCGGTCACCCGGCATCCCCTTTCCCCGGTTCGCCCGCTGGCGCACCTTGGCCGCATGGACCTGAACGCGATTCGCATCCTCGGCCTCGATCCCGGCCTGCGCCGCACGGGCTGGGGCGTCATCGACGTGCTTGGCTCGCGGCTCTCCTTCGTCGCCTGCGGCACCATCCTCCCCCCCGAGGCGGGCGAGATGGCCGAGCGGCTGGCCTTCCTGCACCGGGGCCTGGTGGACGTCCTCCTGCGCTTCGCCCCGGCCGAGGCGGCGGTGGAGGAGACCTTCGTGAACATGAACCCGTCATCGACCCTGAAGCTCGGCCAGGCCCGCGGCGTCGTCATGCTCGCCCCGGCGCAGATGGGGCTGCCCGTTGCCGAATATGCGCCGCTGCTGGTGAAAAAGAGCGTGGTGGGCGCCGGGCGGGCGGAAAAAGCGCAGGTCCGCATGATGATCGGCATCCTCCTGCCGAAGGCGACGCCCGAGACCGACGACGCCTCCGATGCCCTCGCCATCGCCATTACCCATGCGCATCATCGTGGCGCGGCTGCGCGTGCGCGCGCGGCGCTGTAAACTCCCTGCCGACACCGGGGGATGCTCGCCATGATCTATGGACAGCTGGCGCTCGTCACGGCGGCCGTCTTCACCGGCGCCGCCTTCTATATCAATGCGGTGGAGCAGCCGGCGCGGCTGATGCTGCCGGACGGCGCGGCGCTCGCCCAGTGGAAGCCGGCCTATCGGCGCGGCTTCGCCATGCAGGCGACGCTGGCGTTGGCCGGCGCCCTGCTGGGTGCCGCCGCCTTCGCCACGGACAACGACTGGCGCTGGCTGGCTGGCGCGGTGCTGATGCTCGCCAACTGGCCGTTCACGCTGGTCGGCATCATGCCCACCAACCGTGCGCTCATGGGCGCGCGGGAAGAGGAAGCCGGGCCGCACACGCGCCGGCTCATCGCCAACTGGGGGCAACTGCACATGGTCCGCACCGGCCTCGGCGCCCTTGCCACCTTCGTCTTTTTCACCGCAGCCACGGGCTGAAGGGTCGCACATGATCGGGAAGCTCAAGGGCGTGGTGGACGAACTTAACGAGGACCACGCCATCATCGACGTGCATGGCGTGGGCTATCTCGTCCATTGCTCCGGCCGCACCCTCTCCGCCCTGCCCCGGGCGGGCGAGGCGACGGCGCTGTTCATCGAGACCCATGTGCGGGAGGACGCGATCCGCCTGTTCGGCTTCGCCTCGGCGGCGGAGCGGGACTGGTTCCGCCTGCTGCAGGGCGTGCAGGGCATCGGCACCAAGACGGCGCTGGCGGTGCTCTCGACCCTCACCGCCTCGGAGCTGACGCAGGCCATCGCGCTGGGCGACAAGACGACGGTGGCGCGCGCCCCGGGCGTCGGCCCACGGGTAGCCACCCGCATCGTGACCGAGCTGAAGGACAAGATGCCGGGCTTCGGCGCAGGCTCGGTTTCCCTCGCCGACATCGGCGGCGCCCCTGCGGCGGCCCCGGTCGCCGGTGGCGCGGCAGCGGATGCGATGTCCGCCCTCGTCAATCTCGGCTATGGCGCACCCCAGGCCAACGCCGCTATTGCCGCCGCCTTGCGCTCGGCCGGTGAGGACGCCAAGACCGAAACGCTGATCCGCCTCGGCCTGAAGGAACTGGCCAAGTAGGCCGCTCACGGCATGCGCGAAGCGATCTTCAGTTCCTCGCCATCGACCGTGAAGGTGCCGTAGCCTCGGTGATGAATGGTGCGCGGCGCCTTCTGCGCCGGGTCGCGCCACGCCTTCAGTACTTCCAGCACGAACAGATTGAAGCGGTTGACGAGGCGCGTCTCCACAACGCGGCATTCAAGGTTGGCGAAGCACTCCGCCACCAGTGGCGCCTGAACCAGCGCTGCCGGAACGGGCGTGAGCCCGACAGTGGAGAACTTGTCCACCTCTTCGCCGGAACAGTTGCCCACGGCCGCCACCTTCTCCGCCAGCGCCACGGCGGGAACGGCGATGACGCATTCCTTCGTCGTGCGCAGCGCACTGAAGCTGAAATCGGCGGAGGAGACGATGCAGGCGATGAGCGGCGGGGTGAACTCCACCATCATGTGCCAGGACATGGCCATGACGTTGGCCCGCCCCCGCGCCGCCGTCGTGAGCAGGACCACCGGCCCCGGTTCGATCAGCTTGTAGACCTCCGCGAGCGGAAGCTCCTTCATGGCACGGCCCATGGCGACCTCCTGAACTGGAGACGGCAGCTTTCCACGTGCAGCCTGCGCGCGCATTAATCCAGATCACGCCGAGCCGGTCCGTTCCCCTTCCGTACCCGGCCGGCAGGCACTACAGTCGCGCGAGTCGCTGGTCCCGAGGCGCGCAAGGCTCTCGTCATGAACACCCGCCTCCTCTCGGGCGAAAAGCGCGGCGATGATGCCGCCGATTCCACCCTGCGCCCGCAGCTCCTCTCGGAGTTCGTCGGTCAGGCGCAGGCGCGCGCCAATCTGGAAATCTTCATCAAGGCGGCGCGGGCGCGTGGCGAGGCGCTGGACCATGTGCTTTTCGTGGGGCCGCCGGGCCTCGGCAAGACCACGCTGGCCCAGATCATGTCGCGCGAGATGGGGGTGGGCTTCCGCTCCACCTCCGGCCCGGTGATCGCCAAGGCGGGCGACCTTGCCGCCATCCTCACCAATCTCGAAGAGCGCGACGTACTCTTTATCGACGAGATTCACCGCCTCTCGCCGGCCGTGGAGGAAATCCTCTATCCGGCCATGGAGGATTACGAGCTGGACCTCGTGATCGGCGAGGGCCCGGCCGCTCGATCGGTGAAGATCTCGCTGCCGAAATTCACGCTGGTGGGTGCCACCACCCGCTCCGGCCTCCTCACCACGCCACTGCGCGACCGCTTCGGCATTCCCGTGCGCCTCCAGTTCTACACGGTGGAGGAACTGGAGAAGATCGTGGTGCGCGGGGCGCGGGTGATGGGCATCGCCATCGCCCCGGACGGCGCCACGGAGATCGCCCGCCGCGCGCGCGGCACCCCGCGCATCGCCGGGCGGCTTCTGCGGCGCGTGCGCGATTTCGCTCTCGTGGCCGAGGCCGAGCGGATCGATCGCAAGATCGCCGACCGCGCCCTCCTCGCCCTGGAGGTGGACGCCGCCGGGCTCGATGCCATGGACCGGCGCTATCTCACGGTCATCGCCGAATTCTACGGCGGCGGCCCGGTGGGTGTGGACACGCTCGCAGCCGCCTTGTCGGAGCCGCGCGATGCCATCGAGGAAATCGTCGAGCCTTTCCTCGTGCAGCAGGGCTTCATCCAGCGCACCCCGCGCGGGCGGATGCTGACCGGCGCGGCCTTCCGGCACATGGGGCTGGCGGAGCCGCCATCGGTCAAGCAGATGCCTCTGTTCGACGAAGGCGATTGACAGACGAGTCGACGGCGGCGCGCGCGGAATGTAAAGCACATTGACATGAGCTGGACCCGGAACGGCGAGACGCGCTCCTACCATCACGGCAACCTGCGGGAAGCCCTGATGCAGGCAGCGCTTGACCTCGTGGCCGAGAAGGGCGTCGCCGGCTTCACCTTCGCCGAGGCGGCCCGCCGCGCCGGGGTGAGCCCCGCCGCCCCCTACCGGCATTTCCGCGACCGGGACGAACTGCTCGCAGCCGTTGCCACCGCAGGGTTCGACCGTCTGACCGAGACCTTGCAGGCCGCTTGGCAAGGCGGCCGCCCCAAGGCTTCCGAAGCCTTCGAGCGGGTCGGCCGCGCCTATCTCGCCTTCGCCCGCAGCCGGCCGGCGGAATATGTGGCCATGTTTGAATCCGGCCTTTCTCCCGATCGTCACGAAGGTTTGAAGCAGGCGGGGGACAAGGCTTTCGGCGCACTGCGCGAGGCCGCCGAAGTTCTGGTCTCTCACATTCCCGGCCCCGGCCGCCCGCCCGCTCTGATGGTGGCGCTGCACACCTGGTCCCTCGCCCACGGCGTCGCCTCGCTGTTCGGCCGCGCCGATGGCGGACGGCGCAAGCTGCCCATGGACCCGGACGACCTTCTTGAGGCCGGATTCCTCGTCTATCTGAAGGGCCTCGGCGCCCCCTCCGAGTGAGGCGTCGGCAGGCGCCCATTGACAAGGAGCGTTCCGCGATCTATCTATGTAAATGTTATTTACATTAACCGGGAACGACAGCCATGGAGCTCGCTTACAAGCTCGACAGCTACGGTAAACCGGCGTGGATCGCGCTCACGGTACTGGGCTTCATGGCCTGGTGGCCGCTGGGCCTCGCCATCCTCGCCTTCGCCATCGGCAGCGGACGGTTCGGATGCGGCAAGCGCAGCTTCGCCCGCTGGCAGGAACAGGGAGGAGAGACGATGAAGGGCTTCGGATGCTGGACCCGTTCGGCTCCCTCCAGCGGCAATCGCGCCTTCGACGAATATCGCCAGGACACCCTGCGCCGCCTTGAGGAGGAGCAGAAGGAGTTCCGCGACTTCCTTGATCGCCTGCGTCAGGCCAAGGACAAGGCCGAGTTCGACCAGTTCATGGCCGAGCGCCGCCGCCGCGCCGACGAGCCGCAGCCGGACGCTTCCGGCAACGGCTGACCGCCCGACCGGCAGGACTGTCGGTCAAGAACGTCGGTACGGTCGCCAACGCCCCCCAGGTTCCGTACCGGCCGAACCGCGCCCTTTGTTCACAAGGGGCGCGGTCTCGTTTATGGGAAGGCGCCATGATCGAGCGTCCGACTCCCTCCCCGTCCGACAAGAACCTCCACCTCGCCGGCCGCCTCATTCCCGGCGGCCATGCGCTGGACGTGCGCGTCTATTACGAGGACACGGATTTCTCCGGCATCGTCTATCACGCCAACTACCTGCGCTTCATGGAGCGCGGCCGTTCCGACTACATGCGGCTTCTGGGCGTGGTGCAGGGCGAACTGTTCGCCCAGGCCGCGGAGGAAGCCCCCGGCTTCCATTTCGTCGTCCGCGCCATGCAGATCGACTTCCTGAAGCCCGCGCGCATCGACGATGTGCTCCAGATCGTCACCCTGTCCAAGGATGTGGCCGGTGCCTCCATCACCCTGCTTCAGCAGGTGAAACGCGACGACGAGTTGTTGGTCTCCGCCACGGTGCGGGTGGCCTTCGTCTCCGAGGGTCGTGCCAAGCGCATCCCTGATTCCCTGCGCCAGGCAACCCTCGCGGATGCCCGTGAGGCAGAGGCGCTCGGTGAAATCCGCCGCTGACGCTTGGGAAGGCGCGACTTTCGTTACCGCCACGGCGCTGCGCTAACGCAGCATTAAGCGTGTTCATGCACAGCTTCATCCGGCTGCGGCGCTTTCGCACCGCAGCGCAGACCGGCACGCCCGTCAAAGTTTGGACAGTTTCGCCCGGTCAAAGGGCCGCCAAACTATGAACGCGACGTCCGGCGCTCGAAACCCGCGCGGCCTCAAGCCGGGGCGGGAGCCGGATGCTCCGGGCGGGCACGCCCCCTCCCGAGCGCAGAAGCGGTCCCTCCTCAAGGAGCGCACCGCGGAGCCGAGGATGATTGATGTGACGAGCCGCACCGGCACCGTTTCCCGCCTGACGCCGGCGATCGCCACGGCGGCGGGCCTCCTCCTTCTTGGCACCCTGCCCGCGCTCGCCCAGGATCCGATCGGCAGCGCCGTTGCGCCGCCCGCCGCGGACTTTTCCTTCCTCGGCCTGTTCCTGCAGGCCCATATCGTCGTCAAGCTGGTGATGATCGGCCTGATCGTGTCCTCGATCTGGGTCTGGGCCATCATCATCAACAAATGGATGCTGTTCTCCCGCAACAAGCGCGAGATGGACCGCTTCGAGCAGGTGTTCTGGTCCGGCCAGAGCCTCGAAGACCTCTACCGCACCCTCGCGGGGCGCTCCAACCACGGCATGGCCGCCATCTTCGTCGCCGCCATGCGCGAATGGAAGCGCACCTATGAGGGTGGCGCGCGCTCCCTCGCCGGCCTCAACCAGCGGATCGACAAGGTGATGAACGTCACCATCGCCCGCGAGGTGGAGCGGCTGGAGACGGGGCTGCTGGTGCTGGCGACCGTGGGCTCGGCCGGCCCCTTCGTCGGCCTGTTCGGCACGGTCTGGGGCATCATGACCTCGTTCCAGTCCATCGCCGCATCCAAGAACACATCGCTCGCCGTGGTGGCGCCGGGCATTGCGGAGGCGCTGTTCGCGACCGCGATGGGCCTCATTGCCGCCATCCCCGCGACGATTTTCTACAACAAGTTCATTTCCCAGACCGGGCGTCAGGCCCAGCGGCTGGAGGGTTTCGCGGACGAGTTCTCCGCCATCCTCTCGCGCCAGATCGACGAGCGGGGCTGAACCATGGGCATGTCGGGCGGAGGGGCGGCAGGATGGCAGAGCCGGCGCTCGCGCCGGCGCACCGCCCCGGTCATGGCCGAAATCAACGTGACGCCCATGGTGGATGTCATGCTGGTGCTGCTCATCATCTTCATGGTGGCGGCGCCGCTGCTGACGGTGGGCGTGCCCATCGACCTGCCGCAAACGCAGGCGAGCGCGGTGAACCAGGACAACAAGGAGCCGATCACCCTCTCGGTGCGGCCCAACGGCCAGATCTTTCTCGGCGACAGCGAGATCAAGTACGAGGATCTGGTCTCGAAGTTGCAAGCGGTGACGCAGGCGCGCGGCGGTTTCGAGGAGCGCATCTTCGTCCGCGGCGACAAGAACGCCAATTACGGGCAGATCATGCGGGTCATGGGCCGCCTCTCTGGGGCGGGCTTCAAGAAGGTGGCTCTGGTCACCGAGGTCGAGCAGGGAGGCTGAGCCATCAATCCCATGCGCAGCAGCCTCGCGGCATCGACGGCGCTCCATGTGGGCGTTCTCGTCCTGACCCTGGTGAGTTTCTCCGGGGCGAAGCCGCTTGACCCGACGTTGCAGGACATCCCCGTCGACGTCATCACCTCCTCCGAGTACACCAAGCTCACCCGGGGGGCGCTGACGGGCAAGAAGACCGAAAAGCCGAAGCAGGTGGCCGAGAAGGTCGCCGACCCCACTCCCATCGAGGATCCCAAGCTCAAGGCCAGCGAGAAGCCGCCGGTGGAGGCGACCACCCCTCCCCCGCCGCCGCCTCCCCCGCCGCCGCAGAAGGCCGAGCAGCCGACCCAGCAGAAGGCCGAGCCTGCGCCGCCGCCCAAGGAAACGGCGGAAGTCGCGCTGAAGAACGAGCCGAAGAAGCAGGAGCAGCCGCAGGAACAGGCCAAGGCCGAGGCGGCTCCGCCCCTGCCGCCGCGCAAGCCGGCGCCGCCGCGTGAGCAGCCCAAGCCCATCGAGGCCAATGCGCAGTCGCGCGAGTTCAACACCGACCAGATCAAGGAACTGATCGACAAGCGCACCCCCACCCGGCAGGTGGCGAGCGCGGGCGAGATTTCGAACACCTCCTCCATCGGCGCGCCGAGCGGTCAGGCGGCGACCCTGAGCGTGAACGAGATCGACGCCTTCAAGCGCCGCCTGAAGACATGCTGGGGCACCATGCCGGGCAACCTCACCGCGCCGCCGCCCGTCGACGTGGACATCTTCTTCAACAAGGACGGCACCCTTTCGGCGCAGCCGCGGATCGTTCCCGGACAGGCGAACGCCGGCAACCCGGCCTTCCAGGCGGTGGCGAGCATCGGCATCCGGGCCATCATCCAGTGCCAGCCCTACACGATGTTCCAGCCCGAGAAATATGCCTCTTCGTGGAAGACGCTCGGCATCACCCTCAGCGACAAGCTCTTCACCCAATAGCAGGCCGGCGCCCCCGGCGGCACGCGCCGCCGGCCCCTCGGGCGCGGCGTGACCCGAAAGAACGAGGACGAAAATGACGCGGTCCGGACGCCCGGAAGCCTTCCAGCGCCCACACGATGATGGTCCCGCCGGCTCCCCGGCGGGAGGGCCCGCGCAGGGCCTTGGCCGTCGCGCCTTCCTGATGACGGGCATGGCCGCCGGCGCCGCGGGGATCCTCCATAGCGGCCTCGGCGCGGCCCAAGCCCAGGCCGCGCGCATCGAGATCACCCCCGGCGCCTTCAAGCCGATCCCCATCGCCATCACCGACCTCCTGGGCGAGCCGGAACTCGGGCGCAACATTTCCGGGGTCATCACCTCGGACCTGCGCCGCTGCGGCCTGTTCGCGCCCATCGATCCGAAGGCGTTCGTCGAGCAGATCACAAATCCCGACACTCCGCGCTTCCAGGACTGGCGCGTCATCAACGCCCAAGCGCTACTCACCGGCCGTGTGACGCGGCAGGCGGACGGGCGGGTGCAGGTGGTGTTCCGCCTGTGGGACGTGTTCGCCGGCCAGCAGCTGGCCGCCCAGCAGTTCGTGGCGCAGCCGGAGAACTGGCGGCGCATCGCCCACATCGTCGCCGACGCCATCTATGAGAAGATGACCGGCGAGAAGGGCTATTTCGACACCCGCATCGTCTTCGTGGACGAGAGCGGGCCGAAGGAGCGCCGCATCAAGCGCCTCGCCATCATGGACCAGGACGGCGCCAACGTGAGCTATCTCACCCGCGGCGACAGCCTGGTGCTGACCCCGCGCTTCTCGCCCACCAGCCAGGAAATCACCTACATGTCCTACGGGCAGGGTGATCCCAAGGTGTTCCTGCTCAACATCGAGACCGGCCAGCGGGAGATCGTCGGCAATTTCCCCGGCATGAGCTTCGCGCCCCGCTTCGCGCCGGACGGCCAGAAGGTCATCATGAGCCTCCAGCAGGGCGGCAACTCGAACATCTTCGTCATGGACCTGCGCTCGCGCGCCACCACCCGCCTGACCGACACGGCGGCCATTGATACCGCCCCCTGCTATTCGCCGGACGGGCGGCAGATCTGCTTCGAGAGCGACCGTGGCGGTACCTCGCAGATCTATGTGATGAATGCGGACGGCTCCGGCGCCAAGCGCATCTCCTTCGGCAATGCCCGCTACTCGACGCCGGTGTGGTCGCCCAAGGGCGACTGGATCGCCTACACCCGGCAGGCCGAAGGCCGCTTCGCCATCGGCGTCATGCGCACCGATGGCTCGGGAGAGCGTGTGCTGACAGAGGGTTATCACAACGAGGGGCCGACCTTCTGCCCCAACGGCCGCGTGCTCATGTTCTTCCGCGATCCGGGCGGCGCCTCCGGCCCCTCCCTCTATACCGTGGACGTGACGGGCTACAATGAGCAGCGCCTGCCGACCCCGAGCTACGGCTCGGACCCAGCCTGGTCTCCGCTGCGGTCCTGAGCTTAGCTGGCTACCTCCCATTTCTGTTGGGGCGCGGCTGAACGCGCCTTGACGGGGGCAGCCAAGGCGGGCAAACGCAGGTTCAATCGCTTTCCCTGCCCGCTGCCCCGTCGCCGGGCGCGCCGGCTTTCGGCCTCACGTCAGGTACTTCATGATCCGCTCGCCCCTCATCACCGTCATGGTCCAGGCTGTCCGCAAGGCTGGACGCACGCTCGCCCGCGATTTCGGCGAGGTGGAGCAGCTTCAGGTCTCCATGAAGGGCCCCGGAGACTTCGTCTCCGCCGCCGACCGCAAGGCCGAGGACACCCTCTTCGCCGAGCTGTCCCGCGCCCGGCCGAACTACGGCTTCCTCATGGAGGAACGCGGCGCGGTGGAAGGCACCGACCCCGCCAACACCTGGGTGGTGGACCCCCTCGACGGCACCACCAACTTCCTGCACGGCATCCCGATCTTCTCCATCTCGCTGGCGCTGGTGCGCAACGGCGTGCCGGTGGCGGGCGTCGTCTACAATCCGGTGAGCGACGAGCTCTATGTGGCCGAGAGCGGCCAGGGCGCCTATCTCAACGAGCGGCGCATCCGTGTCGCCGCACGGCGCAAGCTCGCCGAATGCGTCGTGTGCTGCGGCGTGCCCCACATGGGCCGCGGCGACCATGCCCAGTTCAACCGCGAGCTTGAACTCGTCCAGCCGCAGGTCTCGGGCATCCGCCGCACCGGCTCCGCCGCCATCGACCTCGCCTGGACCGCCGCCGGACGCTTCGACGCCTTCTGGGAGCGCAACCTCTCGCCCTGGGACATGGCGGCCGGCATCGTCCTCGTGCGCGAGGCGGGCGGCTATGTCTCCGACATGGACGACGGCGAGAAGATGCTGGAGCGCGGCCACATCATGGCCGGCAACGAACTGATCCGCCGCGACCTGCAGAAGCTGCTGAAGAAGGCCTGAGGCGGGCGGGCCTTCAGTCGCCAATAGGGCTCCCTCACCCGCTGTCATCGCCCGCCTTGTGCGGGCGATCCACCGTTGGGCTGGGTGCGGTGTCCATCCTGTCAGAACAGGACCTGCGGATGAGGGGATCCCCCGGACGAGCCGGGGGACGACGGCGGCACCTTACCGCCGCGCGAACAGCTTCTCCACGTCCTTCAATGAGAGCGTCACGAAGGTCGGCCGGCCGTGGTTGCACTCGCCGGCGTTGGGCGTCTGCTCCATCTCCCGCAGCAGGGCGTTCATCTCCTCCACCCTGAGCCGTCGCCCCGCCCGCACCGAGCCGTGGCAGGCCATGGTGGCGGCGACGTGCAGCAGGCGCCGCTCCAGCGGCAGCGCATCGTCCCATTCAGCCGCGTGCTCGGCGAGGTCGGTGACTAGGCGGGTCACGTCCGCGTCCTTCAGCAGGGCCGGCACCTCGCGCACCAGCACCGCGCCGGGTCCGAAGGGTTCCAGAACAAGCCCCAGAGCGGCGAGGTCGGACGCCCGCTCCGTGAGTCGATCCGCATCGGCGGGATCGAGATCCACCACGGCCGGAATCAGCAGCCCCTGCCGCGCCACGCCGTCCCGCTCCATGGCCGCCTTGAGCTTCTCGTAGACCAGCCGTTCGTGGGCCGCGTGCTGGTCGATGAGGACCAGCCCCTCGCGCGTCTGGGCGACGATATAGGTCTCGTGCAGCTGTGCGCGGGCCGCCCCGAGAGGCCGGTCGAGATCGACGGCAGAGACGGGCGCGGCGTCTGCGCGGGCATCGGCTGAAGGCTCGGCGATCTCAAGACGCACCTGCTCCTCGCCCGAGCGGAAGGGCTCGGGGCGCGTGGGCGACTGCCGCCAGTCGTAATCGAGCCGTGGCGCCGGGCGGAAGCCGGCGAAGGCGCCGCCGCGCTCCGGCTCCCCAAGGCCCGCGGAGGTGCGGGACGGAAGGCTGGGCGTCTGAGCCAGCGCCACGAGGCGATCCGCCATGCTGGCGGCGGTGGACGGGATGCGGGCGGCCAAGGCATCGGAAAGCGTGCGGACGATGAGCGCCCGCACATTGCCCCCGTCGCGGAAGCGCACCTCGGTCTTGGCGGGATGGACGTTCACGTCCACGTCGCGGGGATCAAGGGTGAAGAACAGCGCCAGCACGGGATAGCGATCGGACGGCAGAAGGTCCGCATAGGCCGCGCGCACCGCGCCCATCAGCAGCTTGTCGCGCACGGGACGGCCGTTCACGAACAGGTACTGGCTCAGCGAATTGGCCTTGGAAAAGGTCGGCAGGCCGGCAAGGCCATCGAGCCGAACGCCTTCCCGGATGCCGGAGACGGCGATGACATTGCGCCCCGCATCGGCACCGAGCACGTCCGCGAGCCGCTGCGCCCGGCCGGCCTCATCATCCGCTCGCGCGGGAAACGTGACCGGCGCGCGCTCATCGGTGGCGAGGGTGAAGGCCACGTCCGGGCGGGCGAGCGCCAGACGGCGCACCACGTCCGCCGCGGCCGTCCCCTCCGCTCGATCGGACTTCAGGAACTTCAGGCGCGCGGGCGTCGCGTAGAAGAGATCGCGCACCTCCACCCGCGTTCCGCGCCCGAGCGCCGCCGGCCGGGGCGGCGTCACCACGCCGCCATCCACACGCACCTCGAAGGCATGGGCGGCCTCCGGCGGACGGCTGGCGATGGCAAGGTGCGCCACCGCGCCGATGGAGGGCAGCGCCTCGCCGCGAAAGCCGAGGGTGGCGATGGCGAGCAGGTCCTCGCCGGACAGCTTGGACGTGGCGTGGCGCTCAACGCACAAGGCAAGATCGTCCGGCCCCATGCCCGAGCCGTCGTCGCTGACGCGCACGAGGCGCCGCCCGCCGCCCTGGATCACCACCTCGATGGAGCGCGCGCCGGCGTCCAGCGCGTTCTCCACCAGCTCCTTCACCACCGCAGCCGGCCGCTCCACCACCTCGCCGGCGGCGATGCGGTCGATGAGCACGGGCGGTAGGCGGCGGATGGACATGGCACTCATCGCGATTCGGATGGGGCGATCTTATCGGCTCCCGCCAGCCGCACGAAATCGCCGCAAACCCGCCCAAGGCCGCGCTTCTGCAAGGCCGGGATGACGACCAAGCTTGCTTTGACGCCGGCAAGGACTAATTGTGTAGATTGAATTCCGAGATTGAGGACGGCTCCGCGCGTCGTCCGTGAAGGCAGCGTCATGAACTATGTTGAGGCGGCAAACGCGCCGCTGCGCAAGACCGGCCATATCAAGCTCTACGGGCCCGAAGGCTTCGAGGGCATGCGGCGGGCCGGCGCGCTGACCGCCAAGGCGCTCGACGCCGTGGCGGAAATGATTGGGCCGGGGGTGACCACCACCGCCATCGACCAGCTCATCTTCGACTTCGCCATGGACCATGGCGCCTACCCCGCCACGCTCATGTACCGCGGCTACCGCTACTCGGTCTGCACTTCGGTGAACCACGTGGTGTGCCACGGCATGCCAAACGCGCGCCCTCTGCGCGACGGCGACATCGTGAACGTGGATGTCACCCTGGTGCTCGACGGCTGGTACGGCGATTCGAGCCGTATGTTTCCGGTGGGCGCCATTCCGCGCCGGGCGGAGCGGCTGCTGGACGTGACCTATGAGTCGATGATGCGGGGCATCCGCGCCATTCGTCCGGGCGCGCATGTGGGCGACATCGGCGCCGCCATCCAGGAGTTCGTGGAGCCGCAGCACATGAGCGTGGTGCGCGACTTCTGCGGTCACGGCGTTGGGCAGGTGTTCCACGACGAACCCAACATCGTGCATGTGGGCCGGCGCGGCGAAGGACCGAAGCTGGTGCCGGGCATGATCTTCACGGTGGAGCCGATGATCAACCTCGGCCGCCCGCATGTGAAGGTGCTCTCCGACGGCTGGACCGCGGTGACGCGGGACCGCTCGCTCTCCGCGCAGTTCGAGCATGCCGTTGGCGTGACGGAGACCGGCGTCGAGATCTTCACCCTGAGCCCCAAGGGCTATCACAAGCCGCCTTACATCACCGCCTGAGGGAGCCGGATGGCCGAAGCGCCGGAAGACGGCCTGAACGAGGCGCCCCACTTTCACGGGCATCGCGACCGGCTTCGCGCGCGCTTCCGCTCGGCCGGGTCGCAGGCGCTGGCCGACTACGAGCTGCTGGAGCTGGTGCTGTTCCGCGCCGTGCCGCGGCGGGACGTGAAGCCGCTCGCCAAGGCCCTCGTGGACCGCTTCGGCTCCTTCGCCGAGGTGGTGGCCGCGCCGGTGCAGTTGCTGGCCGAGGTGCCCGGCGTGAAGGACGCCATCATCACCGAGCTGAAGGTGGTCGAGGCAGCCGCCCAGCGCCTCGCCAAGGGGCAGGTGAAGCGGCGGCCGGCGCTGTCGTCCTGGAGCGCGGTGATCGACTATTGCCGCACCGCCATGGCCTATGCCGACCGCGAGCAGGTGCGGGTGCTGTTCCTCGACAAGCGCAACCAGCTGATCGCCGACGAGGTGCTGCAGACGGGTACCGTGGACCACGCGCCAGTCTATCCCCGCGAGGTGGTGAAACGGGCGCTGGAGGTGTCTGCCTCCGCCCTCATCCTCTGCCACAACCACCCCTCGGGCGACCCAACCCCCTCGCGCGCCGACATCGACATGACCCGCCGCATCATCGATGTGGCGAAGCCGCTGGGCATCGAGGTCCACGACCACATCATCGTCGGCAAGGATGGGCACGCGAGCCTGAAGGGCCTTCGGCTGATCTGAAGGCTTCCGGGACAGGCACCCGGATCAGTGGCCCTCGAAGGCCACCAGCGTACGGACCGCTACGCCCATCCCCCGCAGCTTCTCGGAGCCCCCGAGGTCCGGCAGGTCGACGATGAAGCAGGCCGCCTCCACCACGGCGCCGCAGGTCTGAAGGAGCTTCACCGCGCCGGTGGCAGTGCCGCCGGTGGCGATCAGGTCATCCACCAGCAGCACCCTTTGGCCGGGGGTGATGGCGTCCACATGCATCTCGATCTCGTCCTCGCCGTATTCGAGGGCGTAGGCCATGCGCACGGTCTGGTGGGGCAGCTTGCCCTTCTTGCGGATGGGCACGAAACCGGCGGAAAGCTGATGGGCCACCGCGCCGCCGAGGATGAAGCCCCGCGCCTCGATGCCGGCCACCTTGTCGATCTTCGCGCCCGCCCAGGGCTGCACCAGTTCGTCCACCGCCCGGCGGAAGGCGCGGGCGTCGCCGAGCAGGGTGGTGATGTCGCGAAACAGGATGCCGGGCTTGGGATAATTCTCGATGGTACGGATGGAGGCGGCGAAATCGGCAGGGGTCATGACAGGCTCCGGTTTGGCGGAGAAGCTAAGGCGGCGGCGGCGCAGGGGAAAGCAGCACAGCGGCCAAAAGCGCCGATGCCGCGCAGTCGTGATCGGCGGGGAGCCCACATGAAAAAGGGCCCCTGACGGGGCCCTTGATCGTTCGGCGTACTTACGGTCAGCGCACCTGATCAGTGCGCCACGTTCGACCAGACCTTCTTCTTGGTGAAGTAGAGAAGGCCGCTGAGCACGATCAGGAAGATCATGACCTGAAACCCGATGCGCTTGCGCTGGTCGAGGTGCGGCTCTGCCACCCACATCATGAAGGCCGCCACATCCTGGGAATACTGGTCCAGCGTCTGGGGTGAACCATCCGTGTAATCCACCTGGCCGTCGCTGAGGGGCTTCGGCATGGCGATCTGGTGACCGGGGAAATACTCGTTGTAGTTCAGACCCGGCTGCACATGGACACCGGCGGGGGCCTCCTCATAGCCCGTGAGCAGAGCGTGGATGTAGTCCACGCCGTGCTCCTGGTACTGGATGAAGGCGTCGGTGATGAAGCCGGGGAAGCCGACGTGGTAGGAGCGGGCCTTGGCCAGCACCGAGAAGTCCGGCGGCAGGGCGCCGCCGTTGGCGGCGCGGGCGGCGTTGTCGTTGGGGAACGGCGCCGGCCAGTGATCGGACAGGCGCCCCGGACGCTGGAACATGTCGCCGGCGTCGTTGGGGCCGTCGGTGATCTGGTACTCGCTCGCCACCTGCTTGGCCTGCGCTTCAGTGAAGTGCGGGCCGCCCTCCTGGGCGAGGTTGCGGAAGTACAGGTAGTTGGCCGAGTGGCAGGCGGCGCAGACTTCCTTGAACACCTTGAAGCCGCGCTGCAGCTGCGCCGGATCGTACATGCCGAAGGGACCCGCGAAGGACCACGACATGCGATGCGGACGCGGCTGGGCGTGCGCATCCTCGGCACGGGCGCCGGCGGCGCCCGCTGTCAGGAGCAGTGCCGCCGCGACGGCACCGAAGAGAGAGCTACGAATGGTCATTGCTGTTCTCTCCGCGCCGATCACTTGGTCTCGGGACCGGCCGCCCCGGCGACCACCACCGCTCCGCCCTTCGACTTCGCGAGCACGGCATCCGCGATGGAGGCCGGCACGGGCTTGGGGCGCTCGAACAGGCCGAGCAGCGGCAGGATGACGAGGAAGTGGATGAAATAGTAGGCCGTCAGGATGCGCGAGATGATGAGCGCGCCACCCTCGGCGGGCTGGGAGCCCATGTAGCCGAGGAGGACGGCAACCACCGCGAACACCCAGAAGAACTGGCGGTACAGCGGACGATACTTGGCCGAGCGCACCTTGGAGGTGTCGAGCCAGGGCAGGAAGGCCAGCACCGCGATCGCCGCGAACATGGCGAGCACGCCGCCGAGCTTGTCCGGGATCGAGCGCAGGATCGCGTAGAACGGCAGGAAGTACCATTCAGGCACGATATGCGCCGGCGTGGAGAGCGGGTTGGCCGGGATGTAGTTGTCCGAGTGGCCGAGATAGTTCGGGATGTAGAAGATGAACCAGGAGAAGAAGATCAGGAACACCACCATCGCGAACGAGTCCTTGATCGTCGCGTAGGGGGTGAAGGGCACCGAGTCCTTCGCCACGCTCTTGATGTCCACGCCGTCCGGGTTGTTCTGGCCCACGTGGTGGAGCGCCCAGATGTGGAGGCCGACCACGCCGGCGATCATGAAGGGCAGCAGGTAGTGCAGCGAGAAGAAGCGGTTCAGCGTGGGATCACCCACCGAATAGCCGCCCCACAGCCACTGCACAATCGTGTTGCCGACCCACGGAATGGCCGAGAACAGGTTGGTGATGACGGTGGCACCCCAGAACGACATCTGGCCCCAAGGGAGCACGTAGCCCATGAAGGCGGTGGCCATCATGAGGAGGTAGATGATGACGCCGAGGATCCACAGCACCTCGCGCGGGGCCTTGTAGGACCCGTAATACATGCCGCGGAAGATGTGGATGTATACCGCGATGAAGAACATCGAGGCGCCGTTGGCGTGGATGTAGCGGACCAGCCAGCCATAGTTCACGTCGCGCATGATGTGCTCGACGCGAGCGAACGAGACCGGGGCATAGGCCACGTAGTGCATGGCCAGCACCACGCCGGAGACGATCTGGCAGACGAGCATGAAGCTCAGGATCGCGCCGAAGGTCCACATGTAGTTGAGATTCTTCGGCACCGGATAGGCGATGGCCGAGGAATGGATCAGCCCGACGATCGGCAAGCGGCTCTCGAACCACTGCGCGACCTTCCCCTTGGGCTGGTAGGTGGAATGTCCTTCCATGAGTCCAACCTTTTTGAAAGCGGCGACGATGCGCGCGTCAGCCGATCACGATCTTGGTGTCGGTGGTGAAGGCGTAGGGCGGCAATTCGAGATTGAGCGGCGCCGGTCCCTGCCGGATGCGGCCGGAGGTGTCGTACACCGAGCCGTGGCAGGGGCAGAACCAGCCGTTGTACTGGCCCTGGTGGCCGAGCGGCACGCAGCCGAGATGGGTGCAGATGCCGATCACCACCAGCCACTGGTCCTTGCCGGCCTTCACACGCGCCGAATCGGGCTGCGGGTCTTTCAGGTCAGACAGGGGAGTGTCCACCGCCGACTTGATCTCCGCCGGCGTGCGGTGGGAGATGAAGATCGGCTTGCCGCGCCACTGCACCGTGACGATCTGGCCTTCGGCGATGGGGGAGAGGTCCACTTCGGTGGTGGACAGCGCGAGCACGGACGCATCGGGCTGGAGCTGGGAGATGAAGGGCCACGCCATGGCGGCGGCACCGACGGCGCCCACGGCACCGGTTGCGATGTAGAGGAAGTCCCGACGCGTCGTCGTGTCCGACGTCTCCGTATGTGCCACGGCGCAGTCCCCGATAGTGTTGTCGTCCCGACGCACGTCCCGCAACCGCCGGCCGCGCGCAATGCTGCGGCCGCACGGACCTGCGAGCCGCCAATTTCAAGCGCCTCTAATTGCACCCTAGCCCCATCTTGTCCAGATCATGGCGATGCGGCACGCGGTCCTGCACTGCGACAGATCCATGTCGTTGCGCAAGGTCACGTGGAGAAGGAAGCCGGGCAGCCCGCCGGCCGGTCGCGCTCCAAGATTGCGCCCGCGGATATCAAGATTGCGCCCGCGGATATAAAGCGGCCCCAGCACCCGACTTATGGCTAAGATCAAGCATTGCGCGACGTTCGGCCGACCGGTAGCTTGGCAGTGCTTTCCGTTTGCGCACTCTGCCTCGTCGCGCCCACGTCGGCCCCACCCGCCGGGACCGCGAAGGCGAGTGTGCCCTGCGCACCGCACAACCATATGATCCCGGGGAGAAACTCATGACGAAACGTATTCTGGCATGCCTCGCGGCAGTGGCCGGCATCGGCGCGGCGGGGGCCGCCCATGCCCAGACGGTCCCGGTGACGATCGTCAACAACACCGGCATTACCGGCAAGATCTACATCACGGTCTATGGCCAGGACCCGGCCAACCCGACCTCCTATCTGGTCAGCGACGCCACCGGAAAGACCAAGCAGCTGAACACACAGAACAACACGCCGACTGATTATGGCTTCAATACTGCATCGACCAGCACATATACGTTCAACGTTCCGCGCCTGAATTCCGGGCGGATCTATATTTCCTTCTGCCAGCCCTCCTATCTCACGGTCACTCCGACGGGCAACGGCAGCGGCCCTCTGGCACCCAATTCGCCGGCGCCCTGGAATACGTCCAGCAAGAACCACACCTCGGTGATCGACTTCGCCGAATACACCTGGGGGCCGGACAACAATTTCAACGTCAACACGACGCAGGTGGACTCGCTGGGCATCCCCATGAAGATGGTCCTGCAGAACGCGTCGCAGACGGTGACGGCCGGCTTCACGGATGCCAATTCGTCGCAAACCGTCGTCAAGACGCTTGTCGCCACGCCGCCATGGAGCACGCTTCTCATCACGGACAGCAAGGGGCGCCCGACCCAGGTGCTCAGCCCCAACCATGGCATGGAAGCGGGGTACAAATTCCCCACCAATTACTGGGACAGCTACGTCAACCTGGTCCTCGCCACCTATTCCAAGGCCGGGAAGAGCTTCACCCTGAACAACCAGATCGGGAGCGTCACGACCCCGTACACTGGAACGACCTCCGCCACCCAGATCACGCTGACGCCCACGGGGGGCACCAACAAGACGGTCTTCAACAAGCCGACGTCAAAGGACCTCTGGCAGAATGGTCCCACATTCGCCAGCGGCGATGCGGGGCCGGTTCCGAGCCTGCAACGGTGGATGCAGGCCGCGTTCCTCCGCTCGACCTTCATCAACAGCACCAACAGCATCTCGAACTGCTCTGTGAAGCCGTACCAGGGGCTACCGCAGAACCTCTATTCCCAGACCATCCACGCCGCATCGCTCAACGGAAAGGCCTATACCTTCCCTTATGACGATGTGTGCGAGCAGAGCAGCTACAACTCGGTCCCCGCGCCGACCAAGCTGACGCTCACCCTGTTCCCGCTCAATTCGACGTGGAACAAGATGACCTGCAGCAACTGACCCGACGCCCCGCTCCGGCGGCGTCCCCGCCGGAGCCTTTCCTTGACCCTGCGTATCGCCCTCTATTGCCCGGACATCGCGCAGAATGCCGGTGCCATCCTGCGCACCGGCGCCTGCCTCGGGGCAGAGGTGCACATCATCGAGCCCGCGGGCTTCCCGGTGGGCGACGCCGGCTTCCGCCGTGCGGGGATGGACTATATCGACCAGGTGGTCTGGCGGCGGCACGCCTCTTTCGCCGCCTTCGATGCGGAGCGGCGTGCCGAGGGCCGGCGCCTCGTCCTCCTCACCACCACCGGTGCGGAGCCGCTGTTCGGCTTTCCCTTCCAGAGCGACGACGTGGTCCTGTTTGGCCGCGAGTCCGCCGGCGTACCGCCCGAGGTTCATGCCGCGGCGGATGCGCGCGTGCGCATTCCCATGCGGCCGGGCGTGCGCTCGCTCAATGTCGCTGTCAGCGCCGGCATCGTCCTCGCCGAGGCACTCAGGCAGACCGGCGGCCTGCCTGCCTGAGCTTTCTTCCGCCGCGGGGAGGCGATAGAAGCGCCGCCAGCCAGAAGAACATCGGAGGCGGAACGCCCATGGAAAACCCCGTGCCCCCCGTTTCCGCCCCCGCCGAGGCCGGCGACGCGCTGCTCGATGCCCGCCGTGCCGGGGCCCGCGCTTGGTTCGAGGACTTGCAGGGCCGCATCATCGCCGCCTTCGAGGCGCTGGAGGACGCCGCCGATCCCGCGCTCTACGGCCCCTCCCCTGCCCGCTTCGTCCGTACCCCCTGGGTGCGCACCGATCACACCGGCGCGCCGGGCGGCGGCGGTACCATGGCACTCATGCGCGGCCGGCTGTTCGAGAAGGTGGGCGTGCATACCTCCACCGTATTCGGGGAGTTCGCCCCCGAGTTCCGCGCCCAGATCCCCGGCGCGGCGGAGGACCCGCGCTTCTGGGCCTCGGGCATTTCGCTCATCGCCCACATGGCGAACCCGCACGTGCCGGCCGTGCACATGAACACGCGCTTCGTCGTCACCACCAAGGCGTGGTTCGGCGGCGGGGCGGACCTGACCCCGGTGCTCGCCCGCCGCCGCACGCAGGAGGATGCAGACACCATCGCCTTCCACAAGGCCATGGAAGCCGCCTGTACCGCCCACAGGGTGGCGGACTATGCCCGCTACAAGGCGTGGTGCGACGACTATTTCTTCCTCAAGCACCGCAACGAGATGCGGGGCATCGGCGGCATCTTCTACGATTATCTCGATTCCGCCGCCGCCGGCACCGGCCGCTGGGAGGACGATCTCGCCTTCACCCGCGACGTGGGCCTCGCCTTCCTCGACGTCTATCCCCGCCTCGTGCGCGCCAACATGGCGACGCCATGGACTGAGGAGGACCGCGAGGAGCAGCTCATCCGCCGCGGGCGGTACGTGGAATTCAACCTGCTCTACGACCGCGGCACCATCTTCGGCCTCCGCACGGGCGGCAATGTGGATTCGATCCTCTCCTCCATGCCCCCGGTGGTGAAGTGGCCGTGAGCGGGTCCCCAATTTAGGGGATGCAATCACAGGTTTAACTTTCCAATCTTTCCCGTCAGCTTTGGGGGCGGGCAATGGCACAGGGTGAAAGCGACGATACGCATCGTTCGGGAAACGAAAAATCCACGGACAAGAGCGATCCGAAAGATGCTCCGCCGCCGCTCACGGGCTGGCGGAAAGCCCTTTCGGATCTCGATGGACCGCTGACGTTCATCAAGAATTTGAGCCTGTTCAGCCTCGTCGCGGTGATCGCAACCGCATTCTTTCAGTTCAATCAGTGGTCGATCGACAAGACTCTCGATCGGGCGAAAAGCGATTACGCTCTCGCGACACAGACATTCGATGAGCTTATTGGGACGCTGGCCAAGGCGCAGAACCTTCAGCAGATGGTGTACTTCCTGTACAAGGCCGCAGCGAACGCTCCACAAGATCAAGCGGTCTATTTCCATCAGCAGGCGCAAACTATTGCGGCTGAATACGCCCGAACACGCATGGAACTGAGAACCGGCATCGACCGCCTGTTCTACAAGGCCCAGCTTTATATCGACTGGGCGAGCGACCTTGATGATAATCGGACACTGGCATCGACGCGATACAGTTTTGCCCGCGTGGGCTCAAACGTCGCCCCGAGCGGGGCCAAGGCCGACACCCTCAGCGACGGCAAACTGGACGGCGCCGGTTTCAAGTGCGCCGACAAGAAAACGGTGCCGGACTATGTGGTGTTTACTGACCTGAAGCCCGTTCCGATGGGGCCCATAGTCGTAGACTGGCGCAGCGCCAAGCACCAGCTCGTGATCTTCTACCACTGCTTCGATGAACTGCACCAGGCGATCCTGCCCGCCCGCATTTGGGCGGCGACCGATTCTGCGTCGCCCGGCACGGGGCAGCCATCCAAGACCGCGGCGTCGGCGCTCGCAGGGGCGGTGGAAGCGGCGATGGACAACCAGGTCATACGCATCAACGGTCTATCCATGCTCGTCATGACCCGGATCGAACAAATCCGCCGGCTCAACGCGCTTCCCTCCTTCCTGGATTACTATCTGCGCAACCGTGATCGCATCGTCACACAGCCCGGCTAAGCCTGCCCGCGTTGCTTCGGCAGGGAAAATCCGCTGCCGGTCGCGCAAGACAGCGGGAGACACAGCCATGGCGTTCGCCCCCGGAGACATCGTCCAGCTCAAGTCCGGCAGCCCCGCCCTCACCGTCGTCACCGCCTCCGAAACGGAGATTTCGGTGGTGTGGTTCGCCGAGGACGTGAGCGAGTTCCGCAAGGACACCCTTCCCGCCATCGCGGTGGAGAAGCTCGAGATCGCCGATTTCGAGGAAGAGGACGAGGAAGAAGACGACGAGGACTAGGGTCTACGACAACCCGTCATCCGCGGCGATCGCCGCCCGCAGCAGGGCGGCGATGGACCCGGGCTCCTCGGGAAAGCCAGCGTCGATCCAGTCCGCCTCCGCCCGTCGCAAGGTGGCTCCGAGCGCCCGTCCCGGCTTGAGGCCCAGCGCCATCAGGTCAGCCGAACCGAACGGCGGACGCGGCACCGCCCATTCAGCGGCGAGCCGGCCGATCCGCTCCATGCCCGGCCGCCCGTGCGCCGCCGCCAGCAGGGCGCGCTCGCGCGCCGCTTCCGCCCCTGTCCGGTAGATGAAGGCCCGAGCCGCCGCGTCGTCGGCCATGTCCGGCACAGGGCCGGCCATGAGGGCGAGGCGCCGCCCCTCGGCATTGGACAGGCGCAGCTTTCCGCGCAGCCGCTCGGCATCGTCCGGCACCCGCACCGCAAGGACGGCGAGACGGCGGATGGCATCGGCCGGCACGTCCCAGCCCTCCCCGCGCCACAGCGCCTCGATCTCCACCAGCCGCGCAAACGCACGGGCATCGGCGATGCCGCCGATCAGCGGCTGGATCAGGCCCGCGTCGCTCATGACGGCAAGGGTCGCCGCCGCTCCGGGGGCGAGGAGCAGCTTCAGCAATTCGGCGCGCACCCGCTCGTGGGACAAGGCGAGCAGGCCCTGCCGAAGGCGCACGGCACCGGAAAAGGCCGCCTTGTCCACCGGGCCGGCTCCATAGGCCGCGTGAAAGCGGAACAGACGCAGGATGCGCAGGTAATCTTCGCGGATGCGTGCGTCCGGCGAGCCGATGAAGCGGATTTTCCGCGCATCGAGGTCCGCAAGGCCGCCCACGAGGTCCACCACCGTCCCGTCCGGCGCCGCATAGAGCGCGTTCAGGGTGAAGTCCCGCCGCTCGGCATCGTGCTGCCAGCTCCGGCCGAAGCGCACCACCGCCCGCCTGCCGTCCGTCTCCACGTCCTCGCGCAGGGTGGTGACCTCGTATCCGTGATGGCCGGACACCACGGTCACCGTGCCGTGCTCGATACCGGTCGGCACCGCCTTGAGGCCGGCGCGGGTGGCGCGGGCGACGACCTCCTGTGGCAGGGCGGTGGTCGCGATGTCCACGTCGATCACCGGCAGGTCGAGGAGAGCGTTGCGCACCGCACCGCCGACCACGCGCGCCTCCTCCCCGCCGCCATTCAGCACGGCGAGCAGGGGCGAAAGGCCCGGTGTGGTCCAGAACGGCGCGCCGGCAACGCTGACAGTCATTCGAAATGCCCCGGCACGAACGCGCCATCTTTGGTCTGGGCGGGAACGTAGTGGGCGCCGGGCGGAGCCACGCGATCATGTTCGAACAGGAACAGGCCCAGCGCCACCAGCCCGACGGCCGCCACCGAGGCCACCGCGAGGGCGCGGGGCGACCAGTTGGCCGGCACGACCGATCCCTTTGTCGCGAGCAGCAGGGCGCCGTAGAGCAGGAACGGCGTGAGAAAGAGAGCGAGTTCGATGAGCAGGCTGCGCGCCATCAGGCGTAGACCTTCTCGTAGAGATTGCGCAGCATGCCCGCTGTCGCGCCCCAGATGTTATGACCCTCGAACGGCATCACATAGAAATGCCGCAGCGTGCCCTTCCATTCCCGCGACTGGCGCTCGTGGTTGCGCGGGCTCATGAGAAAGCCGAGCGGCACCTCGAACGCCTCGTCGACTTCAGCGGGATTGAGCGTCAGCGTATAGGCGGGATCGACCAGACCCACCACCGGAACGATCCAGAATCCGGTGCCGGAGAGGTAGCCGTCGAGAAAGCCGAGGGGCCGCACCAGCGCCGAATCGAGACCCACCTCCTCGCGCGCCTCGCGCAAGGCGGCGTCGATCTCGTCCTTGTCTCCGGGATCGATGCGCCCGCCGGGAAAGGCCACCTGCCCCGCATGCTGTGAGAGGTGCGACGATCTGAGCGTGAGCAGGATGGTCGGCTCCGGCCGGGCGATCACCGGCACGAGCACGGCGGCGTGCCGCGGGCGATCCTGCGGGATGAGGCTCACCTTCTCCGGCTGCAAGGCATGGTCGCCGTTCAGCGCGAGAAAGTCGCTTTCCGAATACAAGGGAGGCGGCTCCCGCGACAGGCGCTCACCCGCACGGCGCAGGAAGTCGGCGAGGCTGTCACTGGCGCTGTTGGCCTCGGAAAATGCATCATCGGACACCCGCATCAGTCCAGTCCCAGTTCGGCTGCCGGAAGAATGGGGAAGAAGAGCCCGCCCGACGCCACGCCGAACATGGGGACGCCGCCCTCCTCCCGCACCTCCCCGAGGTCCATCAGGTCGAGATGGACGGCGCGCGACAGCCGCGCCTCCAACCCCCGCCGGACTTGCAGGTAGGGGACCACCTCGCCCACCCCGTCGCCGCGGGCGAACCGCAGCTCGTGGCCCGGGCCACAGCGCACCACGTCGTCCAGATTGGTGCGGAAGACGAGGGTGCGATTCGGGTCGTTGCCCCCGGCCGCATCCGGCTCCGGCGCCGATTCCACCGCCAGATCCACGGCAAGAAACGGAGCATCCTCCACCCGAATGCCCACCTTCTCCACCGGCGTCTTCAGCACGAAGCGCTCGCCCTCCCGTGCCAGCACGGAGGCGAACAGCTTCACCAGCGCCGGGCGGGTGATGGGGGTGCCCATGTAGGTCCAGCTTCCATCGGCGCGGATCACCATGTCCATGTCGCCGCAATCGGGCGGATTCCAGAGTTCCACCGGGGCCGGGCCCTTCCCGCCGCCGTCGCGCGCAGCCGCCATCAGCGCCTCCAGCCGGCCCGACGCCGATGGCGCATCGGAAGTGGAGGGCGTGATAGCTGGCGTATCTGGCGCTGGGGCAGGCATCTGGTCTCCTTGGACCCGGTCACGCCGCAAAAGGCGGAAGGCTCGCGATGACGTGAGTGCGCCGCACCCGCGCCACCTCCGCGGGGGCTCGACGGGCGCGCATCATATCGTAAGCTCTCTGTCCGGGTGGCGCGACGTTTGCAAGACTTCGCGAGATGGGCGTGTTCCGCTCCGTCCCAGACCGGCGCGTGGACCGGCCCGCCCGATGCCCGTTAAACAGGCAAAGGGTGGATCAGACCGGCGGATGGGAGCCGGAGGCGTTTTGTTGCCGCTTTTGGCAGCAAGCTTGCGGTGCGTGTCCGGCGTGCAGGCAATTATGGCGTGCGGTTCGTGTTTGGCGTGTAGGAGATGAGCATATGTCGGCTGCCGGCGAGACCTTTGACCTCGACCAGATGATCATCCGCAACGCGGAAGCCGCCGCCGCCCATGTGAAGGCTGCCCGCGCGGCCATCTCGAACGTCATCTTCGGCCAGGAGACGGTGGTGGAGCGCGCGCTCATCACCATCCTCGCCGGCGGCCATGCACTGCTCGTGGGCGTGCCGGGCCTCGCCAAGACCAAGCTCGTGGACACCATGGGCACCGTGCTCGGCCTCGACGCCCGCCGCGTGCAGTTCACGCCGGACCTCATGCCGTCCGACATCCTCGGCGCCGAGGTGCTGGAGGAATCGGCCGGCGGCCGCCGCGCCTTCCGCTTCATCAAGGGGCCGATCTTCGCCCAGCTGCTGATGGCGGACGAGATCAACCGCGCCTCGCCGCGCACCCAGTCGGCCCTGCTGCAGGCCATGCAGGAATACCATGTCACCGTCGCCGGCGAGCGGCACGATCTGCCCAAGCCCTTCCACGTGCTCGCGACCCAGAACCCGCTGGAGCAGGAAGGCACCTATCCCCTCCCCGAAGCGCAGCTCGACCGCTTCCTGATGGAAATCGACGTCGATTATCCCGATCGCGACGCCGAGCGGCGCATCCTGTTCGAAACCACCTCGGCGGAGGAGCAGAAGCCCCGCGCCGCCATGACGGTGGACGATCTCGTGGCCGCCCAGCGCCTCGTCCGCCGCCTGCCCGTGGGCGAATCGGTGGTGGAAGCCATCCTCACCCTCGTCCGCTCGGCGCGCCCCGGCGCCGAAGGGCCGGAGCAGGCCTACATCGCCTGGGGCCCCGGCCCGCGCGCCAGTCAGGCGCTGATGCTGGCGGTGCGCGCCCGCGCCCTGCTGGACGGGCGCTATGCCCCCTCCCTCGACGACGTGGTGGCCCTCGCCGAGCCGGTGCTGAAGCACCGCATGGCGCTGACCTTCGCCGCCCGCGCCGAGCGCCAGAGCGTCACCGGCATCATCCGCCGCCTCACCGAGCGGCTCGGGTGAGCGCGGACCGGCCCGCGCCCATGGCCGCTGCCATGGCCAACGCCCCACAAAAAGGCGCGCCCGAGGACGCGCAGCGTCACGCCGTTGAGACGTCCGCCCTCGCCGCCGCAGACCTTGCGGCAGCCATGCCGCGCCTCGTCCTGGAGGCGCGCCGCATCGCCATGAGCGTGCAGCACGGCCTGCACGGGCGCCGCCGCTCGGGCACGGGTGAGAATTTCTGGCAGTACCGCCGTTTCGTGGACGGCGAGCCGGCCAACCGCGTGGACTGGCGCCGCTCCGCCCGCGACGATCATCTTTATGTCCGCGAGCGCGAGTGGGAGGCGAGCCACACGGTGTGGATCTGGCCCGATCTCTCGGCGTCCATGGACTACGCCTCCCGTGGGCAGCCGCCGAAGCGCGAGCGCGCGCTGGTGGTGGCTTTCGCCCTCGCGGAGCTTCTGGTGAAGGGCGGCGAGCGCGTGGGCATTCCCGAATTGATGCGCCCCTCTGCCAACCGCCGCATCGTCGAGCGGATGGCCGAGGCCGTGGTGCTGGCGCCGCGCCTGCCTGCGAGCCTGCCGCCTGAGTTCGGCCCCTCGCCGCTCTCCGAGATCGTGCTGCTGAGCGATTTCTGGAGCCCGGCCGAAGAGGTCTCGGCCCGGCTTCACATGCTGGCCGCATCGGGCGCCCACGGCCATCTGGTGCAGATCGTGGACCCGGCGGAGGAGACGTTTCCCTTCTCCGGCCGTATCGAATTCCGCGAACCGGAGGGCGGCGACCGCCTCACTGTCGGCCGGGCCGAGAGCTGGAAGGCCGACTATGACGTGAAGCTGGCGGACCACCGCGCCCGTCTCCGCGCCGCCGCGGAACGGCTCGGCTGGAGCTTCGCCATCCACCGCACCGACCGGCCGGCGAGCGAAATGCTGCTCGCCCTGCACCAGCGCATGAGTGTGGGGGGCGGCCCGTCCGCCTTCCCGAAGGACGGCGGCCATGCTTTCGTTTCCGGAGGACCGGCCTGATGTTCGGTCTTCCCCTCGCCTTTTCCGCGCCGCTGCTGCTCACCGCCTTCCTGGCGCTGCCGCTGCTGTGGTTCCTGCTGCGCGTTGTACCGCCGAAGCCGCGCGAGGTCAGTTTTCCGCCGCTGCGCCTGCTCCTGGGCATCACGCCCAAGGAGGAGAGCGCGGCGCGCACGCCGTGGTGGCTCACCGCGCTGCGGATGATGCTCGCGGCCCTTGTGATCCTCGCCGCCGCCGGCCCCATCTGGAACCCGCCCGCGACGGCGCCGACCGGCTCGGGTCCGCTTCTCATCGTCATCGATCAGGGCTGGCCCGCCGCCGCGAGCTGGGAGGCCCGCCGCAGCGCTGCGGCCGCCCTCATCGACGAGGCGGAGACCAACGGGCGCGGCGTCGCCCTCATTCCCACCGGCGACGTGCCGCGCGAGGCGACCCTCTCCACCCCCGCCGCCGCGCGTGACCACCTGCGCTCGCTGGAGCCGGTGCCCTATGCGCCCGCCCGCAAGGACGCGCTGGCGCTGGCCGGGCGCCTCCTCGGCACCGAGCCCAGCGCTGGCATCGTCTACATTTCCGATGGCGTGGACCTTGGTGCCGATCCCGACACCGCCCGCGCCTTCGCCGATCTCGGCGCCGGCGCACGCCTGCTGGTGGTGGGCGGCGGTGTCGCCGCGCCGCTCGCCTTGGCCGGTGCGGAGAATGCCGCGGAAGCGCTCACGGTGAAGGTGCTGCGGCCGACCTCCGGCGCCCCGCGCTCCGGCCGGGTGACGGCCCGCGACATGCGCGGCCTCGTGCTGGCCGAAGCCCCCTTCACCCTGCCGGAGGGCGCGAGCGAGGTGGACGCCCGCTTCGACTTGCCGGTGGAACTGCGCAACGAGGTGGCGCGGCTGGAGATTGCCGGCGAGCACTCGGCCGGCGCCGTTCAGCTTCTCGACAAGAGATGGAGGCGGCGCTCCGTGGGCGTCGTCTCCGGCACCTCCACCGACACCGGGCAGCCGCTGCTGGCGCCGACCTATTACCTCTCCCGCGCCCTCGGCCCGTTCGCCGACCTGCGCGTGGCGGAGACGGGATCGGCCACCGAGAACATCAATCGCTTCCTCGACCAGCGACTGCCCGTGCTGGCGCTGACCGACGTGGGCACCATCCCCCCCGCCACCCGCAACCGCCTCGCCAGGTTCGTGGAAGACGGTGGCGTGCTCATCCGCTTCGCCGGGCCCCGCCTCGCCAATGCGCAGGACGATCTCCTGCCGGTGCGCCTGCGCCGGGGTGGCCGGGTGCTCGGCGGCTCCCTCTCGTGGGAGACGCCGCAGAAGCTCGGCTCCCTGACGCCGGAAGGCCCCTTCCGCGACATCAAGCCCGCCGACGACGTGACGGTGAACCGGCAGGTGCTCGCCGAGCCGGACGGCACGCTGGGAGACCGCACCTGGGCGACGCTGGCCGACGGCACGCCCCTCGTCACCGGAACCCGCCGGGGCAAGGGCGCGCTGGTGCTGTTCCACGTCACCGGCGACACATCCTGGTCGAACCTCCCCCTTTCCGGCACATTCGTTGAGATGCTGCGCCACGTGGTTGCCCTGTCCGATGCCCCGCCCCCGCCCGAGACGGCACCGGCGGACACCGCCATTCATCCCGCCGGCCGGCCGGATGTGGCGGCGCTGCCGCCCGCCCGCGTTCTCGACGGCTTCGGCGCCTTCCGGCCCGCCGGCCCCACCGCCCGCGCTTTGCCCGCCGATTATCGCGGCCGCTCCACCGCCGACCATCCGCCCGGCTTCTACGGCCCGCCGGACGGCCTCGTGGCGGTCAACACCCTGCTCCCCGCCGACCGGCCCAAAGCGCTCGACCTCGCCGCGCTGGGCGGGCGCATGGAGCCGTTGCAGGAGAGCGCGCCGCGCGACATGCGCGGGCCGATCCTCATCGGCGCCATGCTGCTGCTGCTGCTGGATGCGCTGGCCGTGCTGTTCCTCGCCGGCGGGCTCTCCCGCATGGGCGGAACGGGGCCCCGCCGCGGCGCCACCGCCGCGCTGCTCGCCGCCGTGATGCTGGGCGCCGCCGCCGGCGCCTTCCTCCCCGTCGCGGCCCGCGCGGACGACAGTTTCGCCCTGAAGGCCACCACGCAGACCCGCTTCGCCTATGTGGTGACGGGCGACAGCGAGGTGGACGACATCTCCCGCGCCGGCCTCGACGGCCTCGCCACCTTCCTCGCCCAGCGCACCGCGCTACAGGCGGGCGAGGCCATGGGGGTGGATATCGGGAAGGACGAGCTTGCCTTCTTCCCCGTGCTCTACTGGCCCATCCTCGCCAACACGCCGGTGCCCGCGCAGCCGGTTCTGGCGCGCATCGACGCCTACATGAAGCAGGGCGGCACGGTGATCTTCGATACCCGCGACGCCATCGAATCCCCCGGCGGGCCCGGCGCGCCGCTCACCCCGGCGCAGGCACGGCTGAAGGAGATCCTCTCCCGCCTCGACATTCCGGAACTGGAGCCGGTGCCGCGCGACCACGTGCTCACCAAAGCCTTCTATCTCCTGAAGGATTTCCCCGGCCGCTTCACCGGCGGCACCACCTGGGTGGAAGCTCTGCCCGCCGCCCGCGACGATGCCGACCGCCCCGCCCGCGCCGGCGACGGCGTGTCCCCCGTCATCATCACCTCCAACGATCTGGCCGGCGCCTGGGCCGTCTCGCGCTCGGGCGAGCCCATGCTGCCGCTCACCCCCGGCGAGCCGCGCCAGCGGGAGATCGCCTTCCGGGCCGGCGCCAACATGGTGATGTACGTGCTGACCGGCAACTACAAGGCGGACCAGGTGCACGTGCCTGCGCTTCTGGAACGGCTGGGGCAGTGAGGAAGACATCCATCCGATGAGCTACGGCCTCACCTTCTCCCCCTTCCTGCCGCTGCCGGCGCTGATCGCGGTGGCGATCGCGGCCGCGCTGCTGGCGGGACTGCTGATCTATTCCCGCACCCGCGGCTCGGTGTTCCGCGCGCTGGCGCTGGCGGTGGGCCTGCTGGCGCTCGCCAACCCCTCCTTCACCCGCGAGGAGCGCGAGCCGCTGTCTTCCGTGGTGGCGCTGGTGGTGGACAAGAGCCAGTCCCAGTCCTTCGGCGAGCGCACCCAGCAGACCGAGGCCGCGCGCGCCCAGCTCGCCGAGCGCCTGGGCAAGCTCCCTGGCGTCGAAGTGCGGACCATCGAGGCCGATGCGGGTGACGGCTCGGTGGACGGCACGCGCCTGTTCTCCGCCCTCTCGGCCGGCCTTGCCGACGTGCCGCCGGAGCGGGTGGCCGGCGCCATCATGATCACCGATGGGCGGGTCCACGACACGCCGGAGAATGCCGGCGCGCTGGGCTTTTCCGCCCCCGTCCACGCCCTCATCACCGGCCGCGCCGGCGAGCGGGACCGTCGCGTGGCGCTGGAGAAGACGCCGCGCTTCGGCATCGTCGGCCAGAAGCAGACCGTGACCTTCAAGGTGACGGACGAAGGCGCGCCCGCCGGCGCCCGCGTGCCCGTCACCATCCGCCGCGACGGCGAGGTGATCGGCCGCCCCACCGTCACCACCGGGCGCAGCGCCAGCATCGATGTGGACATCACCCACGCCGGCCCCAACATCGTCGAGTTCGAGGTGCCCCCGCTCGAGGGCGAGCTGACGCAGGTGAACAACCGCACCGCCGTCGCCATCGACGGCGTGCGCGACAAGCTGCGCGTGCTCCTCGTCTCCGGCGAGCCGAACGTGGGCGAGCGCACCTGGCGCAACCTCTTGAAGAGCGATGCCAATGTGGACCTCGTCCACTTCACCATCCTGCGCCCACCGGAGAAGCAGGATGGCACGCCCATCAACGAACTCTCGCTGATCGCCTTCCCGACCCGCGAGCTGTTCCAGACCAAGATCAAGGATTTCGACCTCATCATCTTCGACCGCTACGCCCAGCAGGGCGTGCTGCCGCAGATCTATTTCGACAACATCGTGCGCTACGTGCGCGCCGGCGGCGCCGTGCTGGTGGCGGCGGGCACGGACTTCCTCGACACCGGTTCGCTCTACAACACGCCGCTGGAGGAAATCCTTCCCGGCATACCGCGCGGCGAGGCCACCGACGCGCCCTATCACGCCAAGCTCACGGACCCCGGCAAGCGCCATCCCGTCACCCGCAACCTGCCGGGCTCGGAGAGCGACCCACCCCACTGGAGCCGCTTCTTCCGCGTGATCGACGCGCAGGCGCGCTCCGGCACCAGCCTCATGTCCGCGCCCGGCGACAAGCCGGTGCTGCTGGTGGACCGGGTGGGCGAGGGCCGCGTCGCCCTCCTCCTCTCCGACCACATCTGGCTGTGGGCGCGCGGCTATGAAGGCGGCGGCCCGCACATCGACCTGCTCCGCCGCCTCTCCCACTGGCTGATGAAGGAGCCGGACCTGGAGGAGGAGCGCCTCAAGCTCACGGTTTCCGGCCGCGATCTGGTGGTGGAGCGCCAGACCATGGCGGACCAGGTGCCCCCCACCACCGTCACCACGCCCTCCGGCGCGCTGCGCACCCTCACCCTCGCGCAGGTCGAGCCCGGCCTGTGGCAGGCCAAGACCCCGGCGGACGAACTGGGCCTGTGGCGGGCACAGAATGGCACGCTGAACGCCCTCGCCAATATCGGCCCCCTGAACCCCAAGGAATTCGCCGAGGTGACGAGCACCCGCGACGTGCTCGCCCCCATCGCGGCGGCCACGGGCGGCGGCGTATGGCGGCTCGCCGATCTCAACGGGCAGGTGCCGCGCCTCGTGCAGGTCTCCGCCTCGGACCGGCTGGCCGGCGAGGACTGGATGGGGCTGAAGACGCGGGACGTCTCGGTGGTGCGCGGCATCGGCCTGTTCCCGATGTTCGCGGGTCTCTCAGGCCTGCTCCTGCTGCTCGGCGTCATCACCGCCGCCTGGGTGCGCGAGGGCCGCTGAGGCTGCCTTCCGGGCGCGGGATGCCGAAACTTAAGGTTATGGTTAACGATTTGCTGCCACGCTCCCGGAAACTCGCACACCGGGAGCATGTTGCATGGCGTCCGCCGCCTCCGTATCCGCCGACCGCAACTGTGGGATCGCGCTGCTGATGGGCGGAGCGATGCTGGCTGGCGGCCTGCTGCTCATGGTCCAGATCGTGACCGCCTTCAGCGCCTTTGCCGCCGTCTGAAGGGACAGCACCGGGAATGGGCGCGCTGCGCGCCCTCGCGATGCCCCCCTATTGCAGCGCCGCCCGCTCCTCGGCCTCACGCTGGCTCTCGGCCCGCTTGGTGACGATGGAGGCAATGATGACCACCACCGTCACGATGGCGATGAGGATGGTGCAGACCGCGTTGATCTCCGGCGTCACGCCGAGGCGCACCTGCGAATAGATGCGCATGGGCAGCGTGGTGGCGCCGGGTCCGGTGGTGAAGCTCGCAATCACCAGATCATCCAGCGACAGGGTGAAGGCCAGCATGAAGCCGGACACCACCGCCGGCAGGATGAGCGGCAGGGTGATCTTGAAGAAGGTCTGGAAGGGCGGGCAGCCGAGATCCAGCGCCGCCTCCTCCAGCGTGCGATCGAAGGTGACGAGGCGTGACTGCACCACCACGGCCACGAAGCACATGGTGAAGGTGATGTGGGCGAGCAGGACGGTCCAGAAGCCGCGGTCGAAATTCACCGCCACGAACAGCAGCAGCAGCGACAGGCCGGTAATGACCTCGGGCATGACGAGGGGCGCGTAGATCATGCCCGAAAACAGCGTGCGCCCGCCGAACCGCCCATAGCGGGTGAGCGCCAGCGCCGCCATGGTGCCGAGCACGGTTGCCGCCAGCGAGGAGAAGAAGGCGATGCGCAACGTCACCCAGGCAGCATCGATGAGCTGCTCGTTCTCCAGCAAAGACCAGTACCATTGGGTGGAAAAACCGGCCCATACGGTGACAAGTCTTGACGCGTTGAAAGAGTAGATCACCAACAGAATGATCGGAATGTAGAGGAAGGCGAAGCCCAGCACGATGGACGTGACGTTGAACCAGGTGAGGCCTTTTCTCATTTGCCTGCCTCCAGTTCGCGCTGCTGGATGTTCTGGTAGATCACGATGGGGATCACCAGCACGAGCAGCAGCAGCACCGCCACCGCCGAAGAGACCGTCCAGGAGCGGTTCACGGTGAACTCGGTCCAGAGCGACTTGCCGATCATCAGCGTGTCGGAGCCGCCGAGCAGATCGGGGATCACGAACTCGCCCACCGCCGGGATGAAGCACAGCAGCGCTCCGGCGGCGACGCCGGGGAGGGAGAGCGGGAAGGTAATCTTCCAGAAGGCCTTCACGGGGGGACAGCCGAGATCGGCCGCGGCTTCGAGAAGCGTGAGGTCGAGCTTCTCCAGCGCCGAATAAAGCGGCAGCACCATGAACGGCAGGTAGGAATAGACGATGCCGATATAGACCGCGAGATTGGTATTCAGGATCTCCAGCGGCGTGTCGATGACCCCCAGCGCCATCAGCCCCTGATTGAGCAGCCCCTCCGGCGAGAGGATGCCGATCCAGGCGTAGACGCGGATGAGGAACGAGGTCCAGAACGGCAGGATCACCAGCATCAGCAGCGTCGGCTGAATGGAGCGCGGCGCCCGCGCCATGGCGTAGGCGATGGGATATCCAACCAGCAGCAGCAGGATCGTCGAGATGGAGGCGATGATCAGGCTGGAGCCGTAGGCGGCGAGGAATTCGTTCGAGAAATCCAGCACGTAGCCGTAATTGGCGAGGGAAAGCTGCGACAGGAAGTCGGTCAGGCCCGAAAGGCCGTTGGAGAGATCGAGCTGAGGTGCGTAGGGCGGCTGGGCCACCACGTCCTGCGACAGCGAGATCTTGAAGACGATGAGGAAGGGCGCCAGGAACAGCGCCAGAAGCCACAGATAGGGAACCGCTATCACGAACCAGCGGCCCCGTCCCTTTTCTCCCGCCATGGCCATGACTGCCTCCTAACGGGTCAGAAGGACGCCGGCGTCGGGATCAAACGTGACCCACACCTTGTCCTCCCAGGAAATGGGCCGCGCCACCCGGCGCGACAGGTTCGGCTGGGACACCTTGAGGCGCTGACCGCAGGCGAGCTCCACGTGATAGATGGAGAGATCGCCCAGATAGCCGATGTCCCAGATTTCCCCGGCGAAGACGTTCTCCGTCCCCTCAGGCGGCGGATCGAGCGAAATGCGCAGCTTCTCCGGCCGGATGGCGATGCAGGCCTTGCCGCCGGGCCCCGCCTCGCAGGGATGTGCCACGGTCAGCGGCGACGGCGTCACTTCGGACGTGAGCCGCGTGGTCTCGCCTTCGCAGGCGGTGACGGTCGATTCGATCAGGTTCACCTCGCCGATGAAGTCCGCGATGTAGCGCGTGGCCGGCTGCTCGTAGATTTCCGCCGGCGGGGCGACCTGCGCCAGCACGCCGTTGTTCATCACGGCGATTCGGTCGGCAACGGTCATGGCCTCCTCCTGGTCGTGGGTCACGATCAGGAAGGTCATGCCGAGGGACATCTGCAGGTCCATCAGCTCGAACTGGGTCTCCTCGCGCAGCTTCTTGTCGAGGGCGCCGAGCGGCTCGTCCAGCAGCAGCACCTTGGGGCGCTTGGCGAGCGAACGGGCGAGCGCGACGCGCTGGCGCTGGCCACCGGAAAGCTGGTGCGGCTTACGCTTGGCGAACTGCTCGAGCTTCACCAGTTCCAGCATCTCGGCAACGCGGGCGTCGATGTCCGCCTTCGGCATCTTGTCCTGCTTCAGGCCGAAGGCGATGTTGTCGGTGACGTTCATGTGCGGGAACAAGGCGTAGGACTGGAACATCATGTTCACCGGCCGCCGGTAGGGCGGCACGCCCGCGAGATCTTCACCCGCGAGCGTCAGGCGGCCGGAGGTCGGTTCCTCGAAGCCGGCCAGCATCCGCATGAGGGTGGTCTTGCCGCAGCCCGAGGGGCCGAGCAGCGCGAAGAACTCCCGCTCATAGATGTCGAGGCTGACATTGTTGACCGCCGTGAAGTCGCCGAAGCGCTTGACGACGTTCTCAAAGCGGATCAGCGGCGTCTGGGTAGGATCCTTCCAAGGGGCGAATGTGCGCCGGACGGCGCCGATGGTTTCCTTGCGCGCCTTGTCCGCAGCCATGACTTCCCCCATCCAGGCCTCGTAGCTGGAGGCTAGCCGCGTAGAAGGAAACGCTCAAGCCGCAAGCAGGCGCAATTTTTCGGCGCCCGGAGCCTGCCGAGCGCCCAACCGTGTCTGCCTGGCATGTCATCCACCGCCATCGGCGCCGAGCCCCTTGCACCGCAGCGCCGCATGTACTAGAGGAGCGCTCCTGACGACGGCACACCCGTCTCCGCGGTCCCCTCCTGGTGCGGCCGCCGGCACGCTGCGGTAGCTCAGTGGTAGAGCACTCCCTTGGTAAGGGAGAGGTCGAGAGTTCAATCCTCTCTCGCAGCACCATCTCAAAGCGTTGCAAACGCTAGAAACCCTTGCAAATCCTCACCTCTTGTCCAAAGCTCCGTCCAAAGTTTGTCCAAAACCGAGGCGGACATGGCCGGTAAGGCGAAGCATCTGCGGCAACGGGGCACCACCTTTTTCGTGCGCATCGGCGTGCCGAAGGAGCTTCGGGAGATCGTCGGCAAGAGCGAGCTTCATGAGGCCCTTGGCGGCAACCGCCGCGAGGCTGAACGCCGCTCCCATGCCGTGCTCGCGCGATTTCACGGCATCCTAGACGAGGCCCGCCTGAAGCTTGCCCAAGGCACAGACGCCCCGCCCCGGCTCTCCCGCGCCTTAGACACGCCCGGCATTGCCCGGCACCACTACCAATCGGAGTTGGACCTGGACGCGGCGCTTCGGGATGCCGGCGCCTTCGCAGCGTCCGGCTTCGATCCAGCCGCCTACGAGCGCCTGTTCGCCCCTGCCTACATGGCCGCGCTCCGGGAAGTCGCATCCGGCGCGGCACCAGACGACAAGATCGCCGCGACCATCGGATGGGCGATAGACGCCCACACCCGCGCCAAGCTGGTGAAGGTCGAACCCGGCACCGCCGAATGGCGGACCATCGCCCGCACGCTGGCAGGCGTGCAGATCGAAGTCATGAAGCGCACCAGCGAGCGCAACGCGGGCGAACCTGAAGCCGAGCCCGCTCACCCTGCGCTGAAGCCGGATGCCCAGCCGGCCCCTGCCCCACGCGAGCGCGTCCGCATCCTCGATCTGTTGGACGGCTACCTTGCCGAGCTTCGCGCGTCCGGTCGTGGCGCCGAAGCGGAGAAGCGATGGACGCCCGGCTTCAAGGCATTCATCAAGCACCTCGGTCATGACGACGCTTCCCGCCTCACCAAGGCGGACGTGGTGGCGTGGAAAGACGCCCTGCTCGCCACCATGTCGCCGAAGACGGTTCGTGACACGAACATCGCGGCCCTTCGCGCGGTGTTTCAGTGGGCAGTCGATAACGACCGGCTGAAGACGAACCCTGCGCGCGAGGTGAAGGTGCGCGTCCTGAAGAAGGTGCAGAACCGCGAAAAGGGATTCACGCTGAAGGAAGCCAACGCCATCCTGAAGGCCGCGCGCGACCATGAGCCGAAGCCTCATGAACAACGTGGGCGTGGTGCAGGCCATCGGCCCCGCCGTCCTTTCCGCCACCGTCACCGGTCCGGCCCTCGACCTTTTCGGCTTCAACAGCGCAGTGCTGGTGCTGAACACCGGAGCCGTCGCCGGCTCCGGTAACTTCACCGCGAAGCTTCAGGAGAGTGACACCACCACGCCCGGCGACTTCACCGATGTGGCCGCCTCGTACCTGCATGGCGCGTTCCCGGCGAGCCTTTCGGCCGACGCGATGCTGAAGGTCGGCTATCGCGGCCACAAGCGCTACGTCCGCGCCGTCATCACCAAGAACAGCGGTACGAGCATCGCGGCTGGCGCCGTGCTGGTGAAGGGCGACGCCGCATTGCGTCCCGTGGCCTGATCGTGCGCCTTCTGAACGAAGAGGAAACCTTGAAGCTGGACGGGTTCACCGTCCGGCTTCGGCCCTCTCTGCGGTGCGCCCTCGCCATCGCAGAGGAGCACGGCCCGGAACCGTCCGACTTCTGCGGCAAGCTCTTCAAGGGACACCTCGGCATCATCACCGATCTGTTCGCCCACGGCATCGAGGATGACGAACAGCGCGCCTGTGCGCTTGCGTGGCTGGCTGGCTCCGGCCCGCTCCGCAAGCGCGTGGAAGCCGTTTCCCTGCCCCTGTATCGGTTCACGCTGCGGCTTGCCGGCGCCGATCCAGACGACATGCCCCGCGCCCTGCCGCCCGGCGTACCTCGCGCACCGATCACGTTCGCCCAATCCCTCGCTGAACTGTTTGCCGCAGCTACCGGCGTTCTGTGCTGGCACCCTGAAGTCGCATGGCGCGCAACGCCCCGTGAAATCATCCAGGCAGTTGAACGGTGGGGCAAGACGCACAGCGGCGAAATCTCGGAAGAGGACCGCGCAAGAAGGGCTCTTTCGGAGAGCTTGGACCGCTCCGGCTTTGAAACACTGAAGAAAATGACGGCTTAGGGAGCCAACTCATGACGGCGCCGTGACTCGTCGAACAACCGCGATCTGACGGCCGTAGTGGCGTGCTGGCGCGATCCCGAGCGCGAAGACGGCTACATCGTGCATCCTTGGTACTTCATGCCGGCCGCGAACGTGGATAGCCGGAAGGTGCAGGGCGAACAGTATGCGGACGCCTATCGCAAATGGACCGACGCGGGGCTGATCGCGGCCACGCCCGGCAACGTGGTGGATTTCCGCGCGGTGCAGGCGGCGATTTTCGATATCTGCGATCAGTTTGACGTGAAGCTGATCGGCATCGATCCATGGAAGGCCCAATCGACCATGCAGGCCCTTCAGGACAAGGGCTTGCCGGTTGTCGAATTCCGGCAGGGCGCCGCATCCATGGTGCCAGCCATCGCAGAGCTTGAACGCGCCATCGTGGGCGAACGCTTCACCCACGGCGGCAATCCGGTGCTCCGCTGGAATTTCCAAAACATCCGCACCGTGCGGAATAAGAACGACAACATCGAATTCCACAAATCCAAGAGCATCGACAAAATCGACGGCGCCGTTGCTGCGGCCATGGCCGTAAAGCTCGCCTTTGATAGCGAGTTGCCCGGCCGCGCCATCGATGATGCTGACTTCCTTCGCGGCTTCTACAAAGATCAGGCGGCATAAATGGCAGAGAACGACGGCAAACTCACCTCCTCGCTCTCCGGCCTTCTGACGGGCACGCAAACGGTTTCCGAGGCGTTGGACAACCGCGGCTGCTCGGCGATCTGCCATCGGTCTACGGCACACTCGTGGTCGGCGAATTCACCTTCCCGGTCTACAACCTGCTGGTGATGGCGAGCGCGCTGGTGGTGGCCGGCCTGCTCTACTGGCTCATCGAACGCACAAGTCTCGGCCACGTGGTGCGGGCCACCGCCGAGAACGGCCGCATGGCGGAGGCGCTGGGCGCCAACACCCGCCGCATCAACATGCTCGTGTTCGTGCTCGGCTCCATGCTCGGCACGGTCGGCGGCGCGCTTGTCATTTCCACCACGGCGGCCTCGCTGGAAATGCCCATCGCGCTCATCGTCGAAGCCTTCGCGGTGGTGGTGATCGGCGGGCTGGGCAGCATCCGCGGCGCCTTCCTCGGCGCCATCATCGTCGGCGTGCTCAGGGCGCTCTCGCTCACCTATTTCCCGGAGCTGGAGGTGATGTCCATCTATCTTGTGGTGATCGTCGTCCTCGTGGCGCGGCCCTACGGACTGTTCGGGAAGGCCGAGGCATGAAGACCATCGTCGCCTTCCTCGCCGTGCTCGCGGCCTTCGTCGCCGCCCCGTTCGCGCTGGGGTCCTACTACACCACACTCATCATCCCGATCCTCGCCTACGCCATCGCTTTGACCGGCCTCAACCTCCTGTTCGGCTACGGCGGGCTCCTGTCCTTCGGCCACGCCATGTTCCTCGCGATCGGCGCCTATGCGAGCGCGGTGATGGGAGCGAAGCTCGGGGTTCGCGCGTTCGAGGCGCAGCTCATCGTGGCGATGCTCGCGAGCGGCACGGTGGCGGCCCTCATCGGCCTCCTGTGCCTGCGCTATACGACCATCTTCTTCTCCATGCTGACGCTCGCCTTCGGCATGATCTTCCATTCCTTCCTGTTCAAGTTCTACGACCTGACCGGCGGAGAATCCGGCATCTCCGTGCCGCGCCCCAGCCTGTTCGGCGCCAGCTTCGCCTCCATGAGCAAGACCGCCTTCCTGGTGGGGCCGTTCTACTGGTACGCGCTCGGGCTGTTCTCGGTCATGTTCCTCCTCATGGCGTTGATCGTCTCCTCGCCCCTCGGGCTCGCGCTGAAGGCGGGGCGGGACAATGAGCGCAAGACGTCGTTTCTCGGGGTGCCGGTGTTCAAGGTGCGCTACGTGGCGTTCATCCTGTCCGGCATCTATTGCGCGGTCGGCGGCGCGGTGCTGGCGGTCAGCATCGGCGCCGCCGATCCGGAGCTGTCCTACTGGACACAGTCCGGCAACATGATCTTCATCATCATTCTCGGAGGGCTCGGGCAATTGTTCGGCCCGATCGTCGGGGCAGTGTCCTTCACCCTGCTGCAGGACACGCTGATGGCCAACACCGAGTACTGGCGCTTTGCCCTCGGCGCGATTCTCGCGCTCATCATCATCTTCGCCCCGCGCGGTATTCTCGGACTCATCACGCGTGCACTGGAATGGAGGCGGCGATGACCGAGATGCTGCTGCGCGCGTTGAACATCACCAAGCGATACGGTGCCTTCACCGCGCTCGCGGGGGTGTCGTTCGATATCTCGAAGGGGGAGGTGGTGGCGGTGGTCGGCCCCAATGGCGCCGGCAAGACCACGCTGGTGAACACGCTCTCCGGGCTGTTCATGCCCGACGAGGGCGGCGTGATGTTCGAGGGGCGCCCGGTGGCGGGGCTCGGGGCCAGCGCGCTCGCGTTGCGTGGGCTGGCCCGCTCCTTCCAGCTCGTCACCATCTATCCGAGTTTCACCGTGGCCGAGATGATCTCGGTCGGCGCCTTCGCCCGCGCCGGGCAGACCTTTCGCCTGCTGAGGCCGTCCGCCACCTGCCGGCGCGAACAGGCGCAGGTCCGCGAGGTGGCCGCGGCCTTCGGCCTGGAGCACCGGCTTGAAACCACCTGCTCCGCCCTTTCCCAGGGCGAGAAGAAGCTGGTGGATATCGCGAGCGCGCTCACCCTGCGTCCGCGCCTGATGCTGCTGGACGAGCCGACCAGCGGCATCTCCAGCGCCGACAAGGACCGCATCATGGAGACCCTGCTCGCGGCGGCCCAGCGGCTCGGCGTCGAGAGCCTCGTCCTTGTGGAGCACGACATGGAATTGATCGCGCGCTACGCCACCCGGGTGATCGGCCTGAAGGCCGGCAGTCTCGTCGCCGACATGCTACCTGATGCCTTCTTCCGGGACCCGGCGGTGATCGAGACCCTCGTCGGCAAGGTGCCTCACAATGCTCTCGGTTGAACGCCTCAGCGTCGACATCGCCGGAACGTCGATCCTGCGCGCCATCTCGCTGGACGTGGCCGCCGGTGAGATCGTCTGCCTGGTCGGCCGCAACGGGGCCGGCAAGACAACGTTGCTCCGCGCACTCATGGGGCAGCTCGTGCCCCGCGCCGGCACCGTCCTGTGGCACGGGAAGGCGCTGGCCGGGCTTCCGCCGCACGAGGTCGCCCGGCGCGGCATCGGCTTCTCGCCCGAGGAAAGCGAGGTGTTCGCAAGCCTCTCCGTGGCCCAGAACATCGCCTTCGGCACCTGGACGCGGCCATCGCGGGAGCGTCCTGCGGCCGATCGCATCGCCTTCGCCTATGAGGTCTTTCCCAAGCTCCTCACCTACATGGCGCGCGGCGGTGCCGAACTCTCCGGCGGCGAGCGCAAGATGGTGTCCATCGCCCGCGCGCTGGCCCTCGATCCGGACCTGCTGCTGCTCGACGAGCCATTCGAGGGCCTCTCGCCCGCCATCATTCCCACCATCGCCGCCGGCATCGCCTCCATCCGCGCCTCGGGCCGGGCGGTTCTGATGGCGGAATCCAACGTCCAGCATATTCCCGACTATGTTTCGCGCATCTATGTGATTGAGCGGGGGGAGATCATCTTCCACGGCAGCCTGGAGGCGGCGCGGGCGGCCCCCCTGGTCCGGCAGGTGGCTTCGGGCCTCGCCTGACGGGGATCTGGAGGCGTTGGATGGCACGTGAATTGCCTTGCTCACCCTTAGGGCAAGGATCGAGCAGGCACATGATTCCACTGCATCTGGACCCGGCCGCGGGCGTCACGCTCCAGGAGCAGGTCTACGACCAGGTCCGCGCGGCCATTCTCGCCCGCACCCTGCCGCCGGGGGCGGCACTGCATTCGACCCGGGAACTGGCCCGCACGCTCAAGGTGTCGCGCAACACCATCGTGCTTGCGTTCGAGCGCCTCGCCAAGGAAGGCTACCTGGTGATGCGCCCGGGCGCCGGCACCTTCGTGTGCGAGGTGCTGCCGGAGGCCTGCGTCGGCCTGTCGGGATCGCCCAATCCTGAGGCATCGAGCCCCTCGCCGCGCCGGCCTGAGCCCACAGTCTTGCACCCGCCGGTGCTGCTGCGTGCAGCGCCGCTGCGCATGGTGCAGACCGGTCCCACCCGCATGCAGGTGGATTTCTGGTACGGCAGCGCCAACAGCCGGAATTTTCCGATCCGTGAATGGCGGCAATTGCTGCTGGAGAACCTTTCGCGCGCGTCCGGCAACCTGTCCGGGTACGGTCCGCCGGAAGGCGCGATCGAGCTGCGCCGCGCCATCGCCAGCCATGTCTCGGCAAACCGCGCCATTCCGGCCGAGCCGGATCAGGTCATCATCACTGCCGGCGCGCAGGAGGGCTTCAACCTCATCAGCCGCCTGTTCGTGCAGCCGGGGGTGAAGATCGCGATCGAGGACCCCTGCTATGCCGGCGCGGCGCATGTCTTCTCCAGCTTCGGCGGCGCGCTGGTCCCGGTGCCCGTGGATGCGCAGGGCCTGTGCACGGAGTATCTGGCGGGCTGTGGCGCATCGCTCGCCTACGTCACGCCCTCCCACCAGTTCCCCACCGGCGTCACCATGTCGTTCGGGCGCCGCCGTGAACTTCTGGCCTGGGCCCGCGGCAGCGGCGCCTATGTGGTGGAGGACGATTACGACAGCGACTTCCGATATGACGGTGCCCCGCTCGCCGCGCTGGCGGGCCTCGATGCCAACACTTCGGTGATCTATCTCGGCACCTTCTCCAAGTCCGTCGGCGCCGGCATCCGCACCGGCTACATGGTGGTTCCGAAGCAGCTGGTCGGGCCCGTGCGGCAAGCCAAGAGCCTTGCCAACTACGGCCATCCCTGGCTCGACCAGATCGTGCTCGCGGACTTCATCGACCAGGGCCGCTTCGCCCGGCACGTGCGGCGCATCCGCCAGACCTACAGCGAGGCGCGCCAAGCGTTGGTGGAAAGCCTGAACAGCCATTTCGGGCCTACGCGCATCTCCGGTGCCGATGCCGGCATGCACGTGATGTGGACGCTGCCGGACCACCTCCCGCCGGTGCGCGAGGTGGCGCGGATCGCGGCCGATGCGGGCGTCGGGATCTACACGCTGGAGGCGGCGGGCGCCCACGAGATCGTCCCGTTCCGCTATCCCCGCGCCGTGGTGCTGGGATATGCGGCGCTGACGCCGGAAGCGATCCGCAAGGGCATCGCGCAGCTTGCATCCGCTTTGTCCCGGGAGGGCGTTGACCTCTCCCCCCGCTTCGTGCGGCAGCGGCCGAGCGTGCTGGCGGCGCCGGGACCGCAGCGATAGCGCGTCAAAGCTCCTCCCGCCCGTCCACACGGCAACCGGGTGCAACGCAAATGTTGCCCCGCCATCACCCGCCGATGGCTCCGCCGTCCCAGGCGATCTCGTAGAGACGAACGATCTCGTCTTCGAACGGAATGCGCGGATTGTTCCGCGGTGTGCCGGAAGCGAGGGCCTGGCGGGCCATCTCCGGCCGCAGGCGGAAATAGGTCTCCTCATCCACGCCATAGGCCTTGGGCGTGGGAACCTCGAGGCGGGCGTTGAGATCCCGGAAGCCCCTCACCAGGGCATGCCCGGCCTCTTCATCCCCCATGGTCGCCGGCGCCCAGCCGAGCGCGCGGGCGGCCGCAGCGTAGCCGGCGGGCGCAGCGGAGAGGGAATATTCCGTAACGAGCGGCAGGAGCATGGCGTTGGAGAGGCCGTGCGGCACATGGAAGAAGGCGCCGATGGGCCGGCTCAGCCCATGAATGAGGGCGGTGGACGTGTTGGACACCGCAAGCCCCGCATGGGTTGCCCCCAGCATTATGGCCTCGCGCGCGGCGCGATTCGACGGTTCGCGCGCGACCGTCTCCAGATTCGCGCCGATCAGCCTGAGCGCTGAGAGCGCCAGCGCTTCAGCGTGGGCGTTGCCGTTGCGATTGATGAGGGCTTCCAGCGCATGGGTCAGGGCATCGAGCCCCGTGTCCACTGTGACGCGGAACGGGCAGGAGAGGGTCAGTTCGTAGTCAACGATGGCTGCGGCCGGAAGGGCCGCGGTACCGAGGATCAGCATCTTCTCCTGCGCAGCCGTGTCGGACACGACGCAGGCGCGGGTGACTTCGCTGCCGGTGCCGGCGGTCGTGGGGATGGCCACCAGCGGCATCACCTGAAGATCCACGATGCGCGGCACTTTCAGGGCATGCACGTCCTCGCCCGTGCTCGCGAGGATCGCCGCCGCTTTCGCCGTATCGATGGCGCTGCCGCCGCCGAAGCCGATGACGCCATCATGGGAGCCGGAGCGGATCTCGTCGGCCGCCGCGATCACGCTGGTGTCGGTCGGATCTTCCACCACGGCGGAGAACACGCCGAGGCCCAGCCCCGCCTCCCGCATTGCTCCGATGGCCGTATCGGCGAGGCCCAGCCTGAAAATGGTGGGGTCGACGACCAGCATGGGCCGTCTTACGCCGAGGCGGCCCAGCAAAGGCACGAGCTGGGCGAGGCTGCCGCCGCCGATCAGAAGCTCGCGCGGGGTCAGGATGCGGTTGATCATGCGGCGGTCCTCAGCGCATCACGAATGGATCGGGGATCGGGGCGTCGGACGTGTTGATCCACACCGATTTTGTGCGCGTGTAGTCGCGGATGGAATCCATGCCCGCCTCGCGGCCGAGGCCAGACATGCCATATCCGCCGAACGGCACCATGGGCGAGACGGCGCGATAGGTGTTCACCCAGACGATGCCGGCATGGATCTTCGCCGTCATGCGATGGGCGCGTGCGAGATTGGTGGTGAAGACACCGCTGGCGAGGCCGAAGACGGTGTCGTTCGCCTTGGCGACCGCCTCCTCCTCCGTGTCGAACACGGTGGCGCTCAGGACCGGACCGAAGAACTCCTCGCGGAAGCAGGGCAAGTCGGTGTCGTGGGAAAAGAGGATGGTGGGGGAGACGTAATAGCCCTGGGAGAGGCCCCGGGGCCGGCTGCCGCCCGTGATGCACTCGGCCCCCTGCACGATGCTGGCGGCCACCGTGCGCTCCATGTGGGCCACCTGCCGCGCGGTCGCGAGCGGGCCCATCTCCGTCTCCATCCGCTGCGGATTACCGATGCGGATGGCGCGAGCCTTGTCTGCCAGCAGTTTGAGGAAGGGCTGTGCGACCTTCCGCTCCACCAGCAGTCGCGAACCCGCCGTGCAGCTCTGCCCGCTGGCGGCGAAGATGCCTGCAACCACGGCGTTGGCGGCGCTTTCGAGATCGGCGTCGTTGAACACCACGACGGGAGACTTGCCGCCCAGCTCAAGGGTCGTGAAGGCGAGGTTCTCCGCGCTGTTGCGCACGATATGCCGCGCCGTCGCCGGCCCGCCGGTGAACGCGATGCGGGACACGAGCGGATGGGTGGTCAGCGCTTTCCCGCACTCGGGCCCGAAGCCGGTCAGGATATTGACCACGCCCGGCGGGAAGCCGGCCTGATGCACGAGCTTGGCGAAGGCGAGAAGCGGCGCCGGGCCATCCTCGGACGCCTTCAGCACCACGGCGCAGCCGGCGGCAAGCGCGGGCGCGAGCTTCACCGCTGATAAGAAGAGCTGCGAGTTCCATGGCACGATGGCCGCGACCACGCCGATGGGCTCGGGACGCAGCGTGACGTCGAGGTCCGGCTTGTCGATGGGCACGACAGCGCCCTGGTGCTTGTCCGCAAGGCCGGCGAAGTAACGGTAGTAAGCCGCCACATAGCCGATCTGCGCCTTGGTCTCGCGGATGATCTTGCCGGTATCGCGGGTTTCCAGCTTGGCAAGCTCGGCCGCGTTATCTGCCACGAGGTCGCCGAGCTTGTAGAGCAGACGCCCGCGCTCGGTGGCGGTCATGCGCGCCCAGGGCCCTTCATGCATGGCACGACGGGCGGCGGTGACGGCGCGGTCCACGTCCGCCGCGTCGGCTTGGGGCATCAGCGCCCACGCTGCCTCGGTGGACGGGTCCACGCTCTCGAAACGCTCGGTGGGATAGGAGAAGACACCGTCGATATAGTGCTCGAATGTCTGCAAGGCGTTCATGGCTCGGCCCTCGCAAGGCTCGCGGCAGGCGCCTGCGCTTCGGCCAGGAAGGCGAGCAGGCTGCGGTTGACGGCATCGGGATGGGTGAGGGCCATCATGTGACGCGCGCCGGCGAGAATTTCCGCCCGGCCACCGGGAGCGCGGGCTGCCATCTCCAGCGACATGGCCGGGGAGGAATTGGCGTCGTGCTCGGCCGTGAAGAACAGGGCCGGCGGCCCGAGTTGCCGGAGCGCCTCGGCAAACACCGCATCGGAACTGGCGAACAGCCGGTAGGTCAACCGATAGCCTTCGGGCCGCACCTGCTCCAGCGCAGCGCGGGTCAGGGCCGAGGCCTCGACGAGATCGTCCGGCACGGGATCGCCGAACCAGCGGGCCAGGGTCGGATCGATGGAGGCGGCGACGCCCTTTTGGTCCAGTTCGTCGGCGCGGGCCTCAACGGCGCGCTTCAGTTCCGGTGGCCGGCAGAAGACGGCGTTCATCGCCACCAGCCGGGTGACGCGCGCGGGATGGCGCAAGGCCACCTGCATCGCCACCAAGGCCCCCATGGAATGCCCAACCAGGGCCGCCCGCTGGATGCCCAGCGCATCAAGCAGCCCGACGACCGCCTCGCCATAGTCCTGAAGGCGGGCCGGGTCCGGCGGCAGGGTGCTTTCGCCGTGACCGGGCATGTCCATGGCAATGACGTCATGATGCACCGCGAGGGCGGTCATCTGAGGCGCCCAGACATCCGCATTCATGCCGACGCCATGGATCAGCACCACGGGCGCGCCCTGACCCGCCCGAAGATAGGCGACCGAGCCCTCCACGGCGCCACCGCGCAGCCGGACGGTGGCGTGGCGGCGACCTGCGTCTGCGACCTCAGCCATGGAGGTCCTTCAGGGTCTCGAGGTCCTTGTAGCGGTCGCCGATGCGATGATGCGGTCGCCCGCCGATGGAAGCGCCGAGCGCAATCACCAGCTCGTCCGGCGCGGGAGCGTCGGAGATGGCGAAGTGGACCGTCAGGTAGTGCGAGCGCCGGCCCTCGTCCTGCTTGTCCATCAGCGGGATCATGATGGAGCAGCCCGGCCCGCCGCGGACGTTGGTGAAAGCGAGATAGGTCTTCGCCCCCACCGCACGGCGGAAGTGATTGCCGAAATGCAGGGTATGGATGAGCGCGGAGGCGTGCTCGATTTCGCCGGAGGTACCGCACAAAGCGGCCTTGCCGTAGCCTTCCACCGCGTCGCCGGAGCCGACGCGGCGCAGGATCTCGTCAGTCAGGAGCGCACCCAGTTCCGGCGCGATGGCCATGATCTCCGGCTTGAGGTCGTCGACGAAGCCGCGGCCGGCCCAGGGATTAGCGATCACCGCCGCCGCACCGAACAGATGGAGGGGGGTCGGCGCCGCCTTGCCACCCTCGATAAGCACCTTCTCGTCGTAGCCGACGACCTTGCGAATCTTCAGCATGATCTCTTTTCCAAATTCCGGATTACGGCATGCCAGGACAGGAGGCGCGCAGGGGCATGGCACCGCCCCCGACAGCCTCAGTGAGACAGGATCTTGGAGAGGAACGCCTTCGCCCGATCGCTCTGCGGATCTTCGAAGAAGCGCGCCTTCGGCGTGTCCTCGACGATCTCGCCGCGATCCATGAAGACGACACGATCCGCGACCTTTCGCGCGAAGCCCATCTCGTGGGTCACGACCATCATCGTCATCCCCTCCTGGGCGAGGGAGACCATCACGTCGAGCACCTCGGTGATCATCTCCGGATCAAGCGCCGAGGTCGGCTCGTCGAACAGCATCGCGATGGGGTCCATGGCGAGCGCGCGGGCGATGGCGATGCGCTGCTGCTGGCCGCCCGAGAGCTGGAGCGGATACTTGCCCGCATGGGCCGTCATGCCGACGCGCGCGAGCAGGCCCATGGCCTTGTCGCGTGCCTCCTCGCTCTTGCGCTTCAGGACCTTCTCCTGGCCGATGCACAGATTCTCCAGCACGCTCATATGCGGGAACAACTCGAAGTGCTGGAACACCATGCCGACGCGGGCGCGCAGCTTCGACAGGCTGGCCTTGCCGTCGGTGATGGAGGTCCCCTCGATGAGGACGTCGCCCGTGTTCACCGGCTCCAGTGCGTTCACGCACTTGATGAGGGTGGACTTGCCCGAGCCGGAGGGCCCGCACACCACCACCACCTCGCCGCGCGCCACCGAGAGCGAGCAGCCTTTCAACACCTGGAAGGTGCTGTACCATTTGTCGACGCTGCGGATTTCGACCACGGGTGTGGTGGCGCGGGAGGATGTGCCGTCAGATGCATTCATGGCGCCCTCACCTCTGCTCGACCAGGCCGGCCTGGGGATCGTAGGCCCGGCCGAAGCGGCGCTCGATGCGGCGCTGGATGAACTCCCAGGCGGTTGTCATGATGAGGTAGTAGATCGCCGCCACCACGAAGAGTTCGAGCACCAGGAACCGTTCCTGAATGAGCACCTGCGTGCGCCGGAGCAGTTCCTCCATGGAGATGATGGAGGCGATGGAGGTGGTTTTCAGCACCCCGTTCACCGAGTTGCCGAGCGGCGGGATGATGATGCGGAAGGCCTGCGGCGCCACCACGTAGCGCATCACCTGGAACGGCGTCATGCCGATGGCCCGCGCTGCGTTCACCTGGCCCCGGGACACCGCCGCGATGCCGGCACGCACGATTTCCGAGAGGTAGGCCGCCTCGTTCAGCGTAAGTCCGATGAGGGTGGATTCCACCACGGTGAACTTGATGCCGAGCTGCGGCAGGCCCGTGTAGATGATGATGAGCTGCACCAGAAGGGGCGTGCCCCGCATGATCCAAGTGTAGAAATACGCGGGAGCAGACAGTAGTTTGTAGCTCGACATGCGCATCACTGCGATGACAAAGCCCAGGATGAGCCCGAAAAATATGGAAAAGACGGTGAGTCCGAGTGTCACCAGCGCACCCTCTATGAGGTAGCCGTTGGTGAGATACTCGAAGAAGCCGTCCCAATGCCAACCCTTCACGTCAGCCTCGCGGGAATGAGAGAGGTCTCGGGCTGCGCGGGGCGCCCGGCGAGGCGGCGGGGACGAAATCCCCCGGCCGCAATGAGGAAGACGTCATGTATTGGGGCCGAGAACGCGCACCCCGCCCTCGGCCCGGCCGACGCCGTATTCGCCGAGCAGCTTGTCGAGATAGCCGTCCTTCTCCATGTCCTTCATCACCTCGGCGACGGCGTCCGCCACCACCTTGTCGCCGAAGGCCAGAGACCCGGGGGTGGGGTACAGACGCGACAAGGCGTGGGTGAACTCGCCACGGTCCTGGTACTGCTTCGCCACCGGATCGATGGACACCGCAGCATCCACCTGCCCGGCGCGCAGCGCCTGATAGACGGTGGCGTAGCCATCGAAGAGATTGATGGTCATGGGCTTCAGGCCCCGCGCCTCGAAATCCTTGTTGAGGTCGCGCATCTTCCTCTCGGCATAGCCGCCGATGTCGGTGCTCACGGCCTTGCCGGAGAGGTCGTCGAGCTTGGTGATGGGCGCGCCCGACTTCACCGCCGTCGAGATGGAGATTGCGAGGTTCTCATACGGGATCATGTAGAGAATCTTGGTGCGCTCGGGCGTCACGAAGAGGCCGGCGTTGATCATGTCCCAGCGCTTGCCCTGGAGACCGGGAATCATCGCTGCATACTCGGCGCTGATGTATTCCGGCTTCAGGCAGAGGCGCTTGGCCACCTCATAACCGAGTTCGATCCTGAGCCCTTTCAGCACGCCTTTCTGGTCGGCATAGGCCATGGGCGGCAGGGTCGGACTCGTCGCCATCACGAACGTGCCAGGCTTGACGAGATGACTGTCGGCGATCTTCGGCTGACAGGTCTCCGCGCGGGCGAGCCCGGCCGTGAGGCAGACTGCGGCCGCCGCCGCGAGGGTGGCCGCACGGCGCGCGGACCGGGACAGCGAGGTCGGAAGCGTGATGGGGGCCATGAGTTCACCCTGAGGAATATTATTGTATGCCGTACTATGGCATACCATAATCTCACGTCAATCGGCCTCGGCCGGCGACGATTGGTTTTCTGAGATGGCGCTGGGTTGAGTTGAATATTCGGCGCGGCTGCGGCACCAGTGCCGGCAAGAGGGAATGCGAGAAGATGAACGCTGCCACTGAACCCCTGAGAGTTGATCGCCCCGCCAAGACGCTTCGCGAGCTGACGCTTGAGAAGATGCGCGAGGCCATCTTCTCGCAGCATTTCCGGCCGGGCGACCGGCTGGTGGAGCGCGACCTGTGCGAGCGTCTGGGGGTGAGCCGCACCATCGTACGCGAGGTTCTGAGGCATCTGGAGACGGAGGGCCTGGTCTCCAATCTTCCGGCGCGTGGTCCGATCGTCTCGCGCACCACGGCGGCGGAGGCCTTGCAGATCTACGAGATCCGGGGGGCGCTTGAGGCCATAGCCGCGCGCGCCTGCGCCGAGGCCCGGCACCCCGCGACGATCGCGGCCCTCGACGCCTGCCTCGCCCGCATCCTCGCCGGCTACGCCCGGGGCAACTCAACGTTGGTCCTGGAGGCCACCTCGGACTTCTACCGCACCCTATTCGCCAGCTCCGGCAAGGAGGTCGCCTGGAACATCGTCAACGCCCTGACGATGCGCATCAACCACCTCCGCTCGATGACGATCAAGACGCCAGGCCGAGAGGTGGAAGGCCCCAGGCAGATGCAGCGCATCGTGGAGGCGATCCGCGCGGGCAAGGGGGAGGAAGCGCATGCTGCCGCTCTGCAGCACGTCGCGAGTGCCTCGGCCATTGCTCAGCGCCTGTTGCGGGAGCGGGAGGGCGGGTGATTGAGATTGGGTGCAGGCGCCCCGAGGGCCCGTAGGAAAATCGGCGGACTGAACCACCCCTGGATTCACAGGCGCCTTCTTCCCTGGGGGGCCGGACCCTAACGCCCGGCTGACGGGCGCTCCGTGCCGCTCTTGGCCTCCAGCGAAGCGCTCACCACGTTCCTCGCCGGACCATGACCAAGCCACGGAAGGGCAGATGACCTATGACGCCACCAAATGGCGGCATCTTACCAGGCTCGCGCCCACCTCAATTACTCTTCAATTGATCTTCTGCACCCGCCACATCTTCAAGATTCTTCAACAGCCATTCCAATCCTGCATCTCGGATGCCCCGCTGATGCCAGATCGCTTCGACTACGGCTTCTTGCGGAGCGTGAGGGAGAGACAGCATCACATGGTGCCCCGCTTCAACCAGGCGACGGGCGAAGCGCTCGGGCAACGTGGCCACCATGTCCGTACGCGACAAGATATCCGCGACGGAGGCATAGTGCGGCAGGGAGACCGCGATATGAGCTACGGCCGCGTCATCTTCGTCCGCCTCCATGAGCAGGCGATCGATCCAAACCCTCCGCCAAACTCCGCGCTCATCGAGGAACCCGTCGGCGGACTGATCGCCTGAGCCGGTCAGTTCCACCACAACGAACGGGTAAGAGAACAACCGCTCCCGGGTCACGGCGCTTCCTTCCAGTGGATGACCGCGCCGGGCCACGAGCGCCTCTTTGTCTTTGAGCAACGGCGACCGGTGGATGCGTTCAGGGAGCTCCGAAAACCAGCCTATTACCAAGTCGAGTCGCCCTTCGTCCAAATGCTGGACGACGTCGATGCGGCTGTAGGGAAAAATTCGGAGTTCAAGCTGGGGAGCCAGTTCCGCGATGCGCTGGACGAGGCCCGGAAGGATAATGCTGCTGCTATACTCGCTGGCGGCGACACGGAAGGTTCGCACGGCTTGGCACGGTGAAAACGGCGTCGCTGAAATCGCCTCATCGAGGCGCCCGAGACCGTCGCGAACCATGGGGGCGAGTTCGCGCGCCCGCGCCGTCGGAACCATGCCGTCATCACCATAAATGAACAGATCGTCCCCAACCGCAAGGCGCAGGCGCGCCAGCGCATGGCTGACAGCAGATGCCGTCACGCCCAGTTCCCTGCTGGCGCCGCTCACGCTGCCAGTGAGCATGATCGCATCGAAGACGCGGAACAGGTTGAGATCAACGCGCTTCAGAGACATTCGCCACCCTGTGATTGAAATTCATTGCTGCACTGAAGCAAATTCAGCGTTTACGGCCCCGCTTCACATTGGCATGGTTCGCTCGCGAGAAAAATGGCGGTAGCAGCGTGCGAGAATCGAGTGGCCGGCCCATAAATCGCGAGGCGGGTGTCCTGAACATCGGCCCCGCATCAAGGTAATCCGCGATATCAGCAACGCCCTTCGGCGAAACCTCTACTGCAGCACAGTATAAATACACCGCAACGCAATATATATCTGAAATCATTATAATTCAAAAATGAATGGCGGGTTGAGACTCTCTGCCTCCGGGCATAAGCTTCGGTTTGAGGCTTGGCATCTGACCTGCCCGTCGTTCGCGTTTTTGCTCGAGTTTGAAGGAGAAAGGCAACACGCCGTCTCGGCGAGGCCCGATCAGGCTTCATCAAAACACGCCCAAGAAAAACGAGGAAACGCTCATGTTCAGCGACGACGATTTGCCTTCGCCCGCGTACATTTCCACGGGGCACCTACCCGAGGCAGACGAGGTCGAGCGCCTTGTGCGGCGGGCTCACGCGCGTTTCAAGGACAATGACGAGGGGGAGAACTCCAAGGTCTATCCGGCGCTGGAGCGGGTGCCGCGCGACCTGTTTGGCATCTGCGTCGCCGGAACGAGCGGGCGCATCTATGCCGCCGGGGATGTCGAGCACGAATTCACCATCATGAGCGTGTCGAAGCCGTTCATCTTCGCCCTCATCTGCGAACTCATCGGCCCGTCGCAGGCGCGTGCGAAGCTTGGCGCAAACGCCACCGGCCGCGCCTTCAACTCGCTCGCGGCGATCGAGGCCATGCCGGGCGGCATCACCAATCCCATGGTCAATCCGGGCGCCATCGCCGCCACAAGCCTGGTTCCCGGCGCGACCAGCGAGGAGAAGTGGGCGTTCATCCACGGCGGGCTCTCGCGCTTTGCCGGCCGCGCGCTTCCTTTGAACGAAGAGGTGTACGCCTCCGCTATCGCGACCAACTTCCGCAATCGCTCCATCGCCCGCATGCTTCAAAGCGTCGGCGCCATCTACAGCGATCCGGACGAGGCGACCGAACTCTATACGCGCCAATGCTCCCTCAATGTGAACGCGCGCGACCTCGCCGTGATGGGCGCGACGCTGGCCGATGGCGGCGTCAACCCCATAACCAAGGAGCGCGTGGTGGAGCCGGACGTGTGCCACTACGCCCTCGCCGTGATGGCGACCGCCGGGCTCTACGAGACCTCCGGCGACTGGCTCTACGAGATCGGACTTCCGGGAAAGAGCGGCATCGGCGGCGGAATCCTCACGGTCTCGCCGGGCAAGGGCGGCCTCGGCACCTTCGCGCCGCCGCTCGATGCCGCGGGCAACAGCGTGAAGGGGCAGTTGGCCGCGCGCTACCTCTCCCAGCACCTCGGCATGGATCTGTTCGTCTCGCGCCCCGAAGAGTGACGGCGCCGCGGACCAACACCAAATTTCGGAAGGAAAAGCCCATGATAGGTTCGACCCCGGCGCAATCGCTGGCGGGCCAGCCGGCCGGCCAGGACGTCAAGGAGAGCTGGGTGCCGATGATCGCCATCGCGCTCGGTCAGGTGATCATGTCTTTCAACGTCGCCTCGCTGCCTGTCGCGATGGGCGGCATGGTGAAGAGCTTCAACGTGCCGCCCACCACGATTGCCACGGGCATCGTGATGTATTCCATGCTGGTGGCCGGCTTCGTGATGCTCGGCGCCAAGCTCAATCAGCGGTTCGGCGCGGTCAATGTCTTCCGTGCCACGGTGGTCCTGTTTGGCTGCGCCCAGGTGCTGATGACCTTCAGCCCCAACGCGACGGTCATGATCACCGCGCAGGGCCTGTCAGGCGCGGCGGCGGCGGCCATCGTGCCCTCGCTGGTGGCGCTGATCGCGGAAAACTATCGCGGCACCCAGCAGGCGACGGCGCTCGGCGCGCTGGGCTCGGCCCGCGCGGCGGCCGGTGTCGCCGCCTTCCTCATCGGCGGCGTTCTCGGCACCTTCATCGGCTGGCGCCCCGCATTCGGTATCCTCATCGTCCTTTCAGCGGTGGTGTTCGTCCTGAGCTTCCGTCTCAAGGCGGACCATGGCCGGCCGGAGGTGCAGATCGACCTGGTGGGCGTGGTGCTGGCGGCTGCCGCCATCGTGCTCATCTCGTTCGGCTTCAACAACCTGAACCGCTGGGGCCTCGCGGTTGCGACGCCGGCCGCGCCCTTCAGCATCGCGGGTCTTTCGCCCGCGCCGGTCTTCATCGTGCTCGGCATCGTGCTCGGCCAGTTGTTCGTGCGCTGGACCAAGCGGCGGCAGGAAGCCGGGAAGACGCCGCTGCTGGCGCTGGAGGTCATCACCTCCGGCCAGGAACGCGCGGCGGTGATGGCCATGTTCGCGGTGGTGGCGCTGGAGGCGATGCTGAACTTCTCGGTGCCGCTCTACATTCAGATCGTGCAGGGGCGCTCTCCCCTCGCCACCGCCATCGCCATGATGCCGTTCAACCTCACGGTGTTCTTCTCGGCGATGCTGATCGTGCGCTTCTACGACAAGCTCACCCCGCGCCAGATCGGTCGCTACGGCTTCATGCTCTGCACGGTGGCCCTTGTCTGGCTCGCCTTCGTCGTGCGCAACGACTGGAGCGCGGTTCCGGTGCTGTTCGGCCTCGTCGTGTTCGGGATCGGCCAGGGATCGCTGGTGACGCTGGTATTCAACGTTCTCGTCACGGCCTCGTCGAAGGAGCTGGCCGGAGATGTCGGCTCCTTGCGCGGCACCACCAACAACCTTGCCGCCGCCGTCGGTACGGCTGTGGCCGGAGCGCTGCTCGTCGGGCTGCTCTCCACCATCGTGCTGGGCCGCGTCGCGGCGACGCCGGAACTGACCCCAGAGGTCCAGGCCATGGTCAACCTGGACAGCATCAACTTCGTCTCCAACGACCGCCTGAGGACGACGCTGGAAACCGCCGGCGCGACGCCTGAGCAGGTCACGGCCGCTGTCGTGGTGAACGCAGAATCCCGGCTGAGGGCCCTGAAGATCGGCTTGCTCATCATGGCCGCTATAGCGCTCCTCAGCATCATTCCCGCCGGACGCCTGCCGGACTACAAGCCCGGGGAAATACCCGATCCAGACACGACGCCGCCCGCCAAATAGGGCAGAGTCTGCCGAGGTGCGCCCTGCATATTCAACAGCACCTCGGCAGGCCCAGGAAAGGCGACGGCTCGTCATGGGTATATTGGCCCAACGAGAAGAGGTGGCCTCGGTCGGCAAAGCCCCCCAGGCGCCTTCCTCGGCCTCTTGGATTTGATACCTAGACGGTCGTCGCAAAGCGCAAAGGGCAAAGAAGGTCCGCCCCGTGGCAGGGTCGAAGCAGCCCTTTGGTTGCTTGATTTTTGGATAGCGCGAAGGGAACTTCAATCCTCTCTCGCAACACCATCCTAAAGCGTTGAAATTGCAAGATGCAGAGGTTCGAAACGGCACAGCGCGTGCCTGTTTGTGATCCCCCGCGTGGCCCGTGCGCGCGCACTTTCCGGCCCGCCACGACAGGCATGCCAGCTGCCTTTCCGTACGGCACCCATGGTTCGCGCCCGGAAAGGCTGAGGTTGCAGTTCTGGCGACAAGGGGCATGATCGCGCCCTTCGGTCGCGGCGGGAGCCTTCAGGGCGCATGAACATAAGGTTCCTCGAAACCTTCCTCTGGGTCGCCCGGCTGCGCAGCTTCTCCAGCGCGGCGGACCGGCTCTGCACCACGCAGGCGGCCGTCTCCAATCGCATCGCGACGCTGGAGAAAGACCTCGGCGTGCGGCTGTTCGACCGCGACCTGCGCAACGTCAGCCTCACGCCGGCCGGCGAGCGGGCGCTGGCCCAGGCGGAGACCATCGTGCGACTCGCGGCCGATCTCAGGCTCGGCGTGGGCGACCCCCAGCGGCTGCGCGGGCGGGTGGCCATCGGCACCATCGATACCGTCGTCTATGCGTGGCTGCCGCGTCTCGTGGAGCATGTGAAATCCATCTATCCCGAGGTGGACCTGGACCTCACCGTGGACAACAGCCTCACGGTGGCGCGCATGCTGCTCGAAGGCCAAGTGGACCTTGCGCTCATCGCCGGCCCGGTCCTGGCACCGGGCTGCCGCAACATCGAACTGTGCAGCTACGGCTGCGTCTGGGTCGCCTCCCCGCGCCTCGCCCTGCACGGTCGCCGGCTGTTGCTGGAGGACATCGTGACCCAGCCCATCTTCGCCTTCTCGCGCGGGTCGCAACCGCACCAGAACGTGCAGAAGCTGGTGGAATCCTCCGGCCTGGACCCGCACCTCGTCCGCATCCTCAACTCGAACTCGCTGGCGACCATCACACGCCTCGTCCGCGACGGCATGGGCGTCGCGGTTCTGCCGGATGTGGTCGTCGCCGAGATGCTGGAGCGGGAGGAACTCGTTCTGCTGGAGGTGGATGCGCGCATTCCCCCGTTGAACCTGCACGCCATATTCCGTGATGAACCCGGCAGCCCCCTGCCCGGCCTGATCGCCCACATGGCCGCCGCGATCGCCGCGGGCGACCCTCTCGATGGGCATGCTGCACTGCACACAGAATAAGCAGCCCCCGCCTATGCCGCTCTCATAAGCATTGCTTGTCACGGCGGACAATTATTTCGCGTTTGTCGGACCTTGGTGGCTCTGCTCTGCTTGCCTCACCAGCAAGGAGGCAGGTGCGTGAAGGTTTCGCTCATCCAGATGAACAGCCAGGGCGACAAGGCGGCGAACCTCAGCGCCGCCAAGGCCCTGATCGAGGAAGCGGTCGCTCTCGAACGTCCCGACCTCGTGGTCCTGCCGGAATATTACGCCTGCCTCGGCGACACGCCCGAGGAGACTCAGGCCTCCGCCGAGACCTTCCCCGAGGGGGAGGCGTACCAGCTCATGTCCGGCCTCGCGCGGCGCCTGAAAGTGGCGATCCATGCCGGCAGCGTCGCCGAAAAAGACGGCAACGCCTTCTACAACACCACCTTGGTGTTCGGCCCGGACGGCAGCGAGATCGCGCGCTACCGCAAGATCCACCTGTTCGACGTGGAGATCACCGGCGGCACGGTCTACCGCGAATCCGACACGGTCAGCCGCGGTGACGAGGTGGTGACGTACAGGATCGGCGACACCACCGTCGGCTGCGCCATCTGCTACGATATCCGCTTCCCCGAACTGTTCCGCAAGCTGGCCGACAAGGGCGCCGACGTGATCGTGCTGCCCGCCGCCTTCACCCTGATGACCGGCAAGGATCATTGGGAGGTTCTGGCCCGCGCCCGCGCCATCGAGACCCAGACGTGGTTCCTCGCGGTGGGCCAGACCGGCTCGCATGCCGGTGGCAGGAAGTGGTGCTGGGGCCATTCCATGGTCATCGACCCCTGGGGCCACATCGCCGCCCAGTGCTCGGATGGGGTGGGCTTTACCTCCGCCCGCCTCGACTTTTCCTACACCGGCAAGGTGCGCGCCAACGTTCCCGTTGCCCGCCATCACGTCCTCGCCTGAGCGGAGCCTGCCCCATGTTCATCGTCAACCCCATGCCGGAGCAGATCGCGCCGGACCTCGCCGCCGAGCTTGAGAAGTGCGAGGTGGCGACCATCGGCCACGTGCTGCATTCCGGCTTCGTGGACCCTGACATCCGCGCCGTTCTGCCGGGCAAGCGGGTGGCCGGCACCGCCGTGACCCTGCGCATTCCCCATGCCGATTCCACCCTGCTGCACTATCTCACCGCCTATGTGCGCCCCGGCGACGTGGTGGTGATCGAGCGCTGCGGCGATGCGCGGCACGCCTGCTGGGGCGGCGTCATCACCAATGCCATGAAGATGGCCGGGGTGAAGGCGGGCGTCATCGACGGCCCGGCCACCGACTTCTCGGAGATCGTGCGGGTGGACATGCCCATGTGGTGCCGTGGACCCTCGCCCATCACCACCAAGCTGCTCGGCCTCGAAGGCGCGCTGAACGTGCCGGTGAACGTGGGCGGCCAGACCGTTTCGCCCGGCGACGCCGTGCTCTGCGACGAGAGCGGCGTGGTGGTGCTGAAGCCGGCCGAGGCGCCGGCGGTCGCGGCCCGCGCCATCGCCATGCAGGAGGCGGAGGTCGTCCTCCTGTCGCGCCTCGCGGCCGGCGAGAAGCTTCCCGACATCTCCGGCGCCCGCGCCATGGTGGAGGCGAAGCTCCTCTCCGCCTGAGCCCGCCCAACCGCTGATTCAACACTTCACGAGAGGCCGCCCGAGCGGCCCGGTCACCTTTCCAGAGGGACAACGAGATGAACGCAGCACACAAGTTCGGAACCCTGTGCCTCCTCGCCGCCGGCCTCATGGCTGGTCCGGCCGCAGCGGAAACCAACCTGACGGTGATGGCCTATTCCGGCCTGTTCCAGGAGCGCTACACGAAGGCCGTGATCGAGCCTTTCATGAAGGCGCATCCGGACATCAAGGTCACCTTCTTCCCCCTGCCCTCCTCCGCCGCCATGCTGGGCAACCTGCGCGCCCAGAAGGCCGCGCCGCAGGCGGACGTGGTGATCATGGACGTGTCCGTCTCCAAGGCCGGCACGGATGAAGGCCTCTTCACCAAGATCGACGAGACCAACATCCCCAACGTGAAGGATCTCTACCCCAACGCCCGCATCCCCAGCGTCGCCGGCGTGGGCGTGACCTTCGACAACCTCGTGCTGCTCTACAATGCCGAGCAGGTTAAGGAGGCCCCCAAGTCCTGGATGGAGATGGCCAAGGCGCCCTACAAGGGCAAGGTGGTGATCCCCGGCGTGCCTGATATCCAGGGCCTCGGCCTCGTGCTGATCCTCAACAAGGCCAATGGCGGCACCGATTATCTCGCCAACGTGGACAAGGGCCTCGCCGCCGTGGCCGAGATCGCGCCCAACGTGCAGACATGGGAGCCCAAGCCCGAGGTCTACGCCCCCATCATCACCGGGCAGGCGGCGCTGGGCGTCGGCTACAATGCCCGCGCCCAGGTGAACAGCGAGCAGTCCGGCGGGAAGATCAAGGCGACCATCCCGCAGGAAGGCACCATCTTCCAGATCAACACCATCAATCTGGTGGCCGGCGCCCCCGCGGCCGACGCGGCGAAGACCTTCGTGAACTACGCGCTCTCCCCCGAAGCGCAGAAGAGCTTCACCGAGACCATGTTCTACGCCCCCACCAATTCCAAGGCCGAGATCACCGGCGCCGCGCTCGACCGCACCGCCGTGAAGAACCTCGATAAGGTGATGTCGGTGGACTGGATCGCCCTCGCGCAGGTGCGCGACAAGATCGCGGAGCAGTGGCGCCGCCGCGTCCTGCCGGCGAGCCGGTGAGGGCAGCCATGATCCACGCCGAGCCCGCCGAGATGACGCGCCTGGCGCAGGGACAGGGCTTCCTGTCCCTGCGGGGCCTCACCCGCCGCTATGACCATTTCACCGCGGTGGACGACCTCAATCTCGACGTGGCCAAGGGCGAACTCGTCGCCTTCCTCGGCCCGTCGGGCTGCGGCAAGACCACGTCGCTGCGTATGATCGCCGGGCTGGTCCCGGCCTCCTCCGGCCATATCGTCGTGAACGGCCGGGACCTTACCGGCGTGGCGCCCTACAAGCGGGACATGGGGCTGGTGTTCCAGTCCTATGCCCTGTTCCCGCACATGGACATTGCCCGCAACGTGGCCTTCGGGCTGGAGATGCGGAAGGTGCCGAAGGCGGAGGCGGCGCAGAGGGTGAAGGAGGCCATCGCCATGGTCCGCCTCACCGGCCGCGAGCACCATCGCCCCGCCCAGCTTTCCGGCGGCCAGCAGCAGCGGGTGGCGCTGGCCCGCGCGCTGGTGGTGCGGCCCTCCATCCTTCTGCTGGACGAGCCCCTCTCCAACCTCGACGCCAAGCTGCGCGACGAGATGCGCACCGAGATCCGCGACATCCAGAAGCGGCTCGGCATTACTGCCATCTTCGTCACCCACGACCAGATGGAAGCCCTCACCATCTGCGACAAGGTGGTGGTGATGAACCACGGCCGGCTGGAACAGGTCGGCACGCCCCACGAGATCTACGAGCATCCCAAGAGCGCCTTCGTGGCCGGCTTCGTCGGCCGCATCAATCGCCTGCCCGGCCGGGCCTCCGGCGGTGTGGCGCAGGTGGCGGGGATCACCGTTTCCGCCCCCGGCTTCGAGGGTGATGTGGACGTGATGGTGCGGCCCCACCGCATGATCCTGTCCACCGGCCCGGCGCCGGCCGACGCGGGGCTGCACCAGCTTTCCGGCACCGTGACCCGCGCCACCTTCGCCGGCGATATCCTCGAATATGAGGTGGAGGCCGCCGGCACGCTTCTGAAGACCGAGGCATCTACCCGCGGCGGCGAGGCCCTGCTCGCCCCCGGCACGCCCGTCACCCTGTCCTGGCGCCCCCAGGACACGTTCGTGTACCCCGCGTCATGACGAGCCTCGCCCTCTCCCACGCGGAGCCGCGACGGCTCGGCCCCCTCGGCACGGCCAGCGCCCTGCTGCTGCCCATCGCCGTGGTGAATGCCATCGGCTTCCTGTGGCCGGTGGTGAATTTGCTGAAGATGTCGTTCCGCGAGGCGCAGGCCTCCGGCGCACTCGGCACGGGCTACGATCTGGACACCTGGACCAACGCCCTCACCGACAGCTTCACCCTGGAGCTCATCACCAACAGCGTCGGCGTCAGCCTCCTCATCACGGTGCTGACGCTGATCGCCTCCTATCCCATCGCGCTCTACCTGCACCGATCCACCGGCACGTGGCGCACGGTGCTGATGGTGCTGGTGGTGGCGCCGCTCCTCACCTCCGCCGTGGTGCGCACCTATGGCTGGATCGCCATCCTCTCCGACCGGGGACTGGTGGCCAACGCGCTGATGGCCCTTGGCATGGCGGAGCCGCCGCGCCTGATGTTCAACCTCACCGGCGTCGTCATCGGCCTCACCGAGATCCTGATGCCCTACATGATCCTCGCGCTGCTCTCCGGCTTCGGCCGGCTCGATCCGCGATTGGAGGAAGCGGCCCTGACGCTGGGCGCTTCGCCCCTCAAGACCTTCTGGCGGGTGGTGCTGCCGCTCACGGCGCCGGGCATGGCGCTGGGCGGGCTCCTGTGCTTCGTGCTCGCCATCTCCTCCTTCGTCACGCCGAAGCTGCTCGGCGGCGGGCGCGTGTTCCTGCTCGCCACCGAGATCTACGACCAGGCCATCGTGACCCTCAACTGGCCGCTCGCCGCCGCGCTGTCCATGATCGTGCTCGTGGTGTTCGGCATTTCCCTCTCGCTCTACGCCCGCGCCCTGCGGCGCATCGCCTGAGGAGGAGAGACATGGACGAACGCCCCGTCTCCCCGGCCCTGAAGATCGCCGCCGGACTGATGTTCCTGTTCCTGCTGGCGCCGCTGCTGGTGGTGCTTCCCATCTCCTTCAGCGGCGACGACTTCATGGCCTTCCCGCCGTCCAGCTGGAGCGTGAAATGGTATGGCGCCATCTTCGCCAATTCGGTGATGATGAACGCCTTCTGGATCAGCCTCGCGCTGGCCTTCGTGGTCACAGTGCTGTCGCTCGGCATCGGCCTGCCGGCGGCCTATGCGCTGGTGCGCCTCAAGCCGCCCGGTGCGGAAGCCCTCGCCAACCTGTTCTCGGCGCCGCTCCTCCTGCCCACCATCGTGCTCGGCCTCGCCTTGCTGCTGGTGTTCGCGCCCATGGGCCTCATCGGCTCCTTCCAGGGTCTGGTGGCCGCCCATCTGATCGTCACGCTGCCCTATGCGGTTCGGGTGCTCTCGACGGCGCTGGCCAACCTGCCGCTCACGGTGGAGGAGGCAGCCGGGATGCTCGGCGCGCGGCCGCTCACCGTGTTCTTCCGCGTCACCCTGCCCATGATGCGCTCGGGGCTCGTCTCCACCACGGCCCTGTGCTTCCTCGTCTCGTTCGACGAGGTGGTGCTCTCCCTGTTCATGACCGGACCGCGCCTGCAGACGCTGCCGGTGGCCATGTACAACCACGTGGATCAGCAGGCGGACCCCATGGCGGCCGCCATCTCGGTGCTGCTCGTGGTGCTGACCCTCGCCGTCGTGCTCGTCGTGGACCGCACCGCCGGCCTCACCCGGACCTTCGTGAAATGATCCCGGCCGGCGGCTGACGCCGGCCCCTTCCCACCGCTTTGCTACCGGCCCGCCTTGCGCGGGAACGGGAAAGCCTTGCCTGACGCCTGGAGCCCTGACGTGACCTCCTCCCTCGCCTCCTTCGCCTTCTGGCTCACCGCCCCGGTGTTCCCGCACATCGAGATCGCGCGGGATGCCGGCTTCACCGCCGTGGTGCTCGACATCGAGCACGGCACCTTCAATCTCGACGACCTCGACCGGGTGATCCCCTTCTGCCGGGCGCTGGGCATCAAGGTCTACGCCAAGGTGCTCGGCCCGCTCACCGAGCCGATCCAGCAGGCCCTCGATTTCGGCGCCGACGCAGTGATCATCCCCCACATCGGCGGCGTGGACCACGCCCGGCAGGTAACGGGCGCCGCCAAGTATCCCCCGCTCGGGGTGCGCTCCTACGCCGGTGGCCGCACGGTGATGTATGGCCCCGCCTCGCCCACCTACGCCTCGGACGAGAACGCCCGGGTCAAGTGCTGGCCGATGATCGAGAGCCGGGAATCCCTCGCCGATGTAGAGGCCATCGCGGCCCTGCCGACGGTGGACGGCCTGTTCGCCGGCCCCACCGACCTCGCCATGGCGGCGGGCAACGAGCGCTACACTTTCTCCGACGCCGACAAGGCCGACATCGCCCGCATCGCCGCTGCCGCGAAGGCGGCCGGCAAGCCCTGGGTCATGCCCTGCTGGACCCAGCCGGAGCGCGCCTTCGCCAAGGCGCACGACGTCTCCGTCACCGTGGTGGGCGCGCAGTTCTACATGGTCCGCGCCGCCTTCGCGTCCCTGGTGGATGGCCTTTCCGCCGAAAGCCTCATCTGACCCGCCCCTTCATCCAGACATCGAGTGACCCCATGAGCACCCCCTCCATCCGCATCGCCGTGGACATCGGCGGCACCTTCACCGACATCGAGATCCTCGACGGGCGCACCGGCGAGATCCACCAGATGAAGACGCCGAGCACGCCATCCGATCCGTCCATCGGCCTGCTCACCGGCATCAAGCAGGCGAGCCAGCGCTTCGGCTTCTCCCTGGATGAGGTTCAATACCTGCTGCACGGCACCACCATCGCCACCAATGCGGTGCTGGAGCGCAAGCTGCCGCTGGGCGCAGTAGTGACCACCGCCGGCTTCGAGGACGTGATGCAGATCGGCCGCCACGGCCGCACCGATGTCTATGCCATCACCGCCTCGCCCCAACCGGCGCTGGTGAAGCGCCGCTTCTGCTACGGCCTCAAGGAACGCATCGGTGCCGACGGGCGCGTCATCACCGCCCTCGACGCGACCGAAGTGCGGGCGCTGGCGGGCCAGCTGAAGCAGGCCGGCGTGAAGTCGGTGGCCGTCTGCTTCCTCAACGCCTATGCCAATCCCGCCCACGAGCAGCAGGCCGGTGCGATCCTGCGCGACCTCCTGCCGGGCATCGAGATTTCGCTCTCCTCCGACATCTCCCCCGAGCTGCGCGAATACGAGCGCATGTCCACCACCACCCTGAATGCGCTGCTGGTGCCGGTGGTGAAGACCTACACCGACCGCCTCGCCGGCAAGCTGAAGGAAGAGGTACCGCAGACGCAGGTCTATCTCGTCCAGTCCAACGGCGGCGTGGCGGGCCTTGCCAAGGCCGGACGAGAGCCGGCCCGGCTTCTGCTATCCGGCCCCTCCGGCGGCGCGGCGGCGGCCAAGCGCCTGTCGGTGGCGCTCGACGAACCGAACCTCGTCGCCGTGGACATGGGCGGCACCAGCTTCGATGTGTCCGTTGTGCACGAAGGCAATGTCTCCATGGTCAATGAGGGCGAGGTGGACGGGCTGCCCGTGCGCCTGCCCATGATCGAGATGCGCACCATCGGCGCCGGCGGCGGCTCCATCGCCTGGGTGGATGATGGCGGTCGCCTGCGCATCGGCCCCCACAGCGCGGGCGCCGAGCCGGGCCCGGCCTGCTACGGCCGCGGCGGGAAGCGCCTCACCGTCACCGATGCCAACCTGCTGCTCGGCCGGCTCGACGGATCGAGCTTCATGGGCGGCGGCATGGGCCTCGATCGCGAGGCGGCCGCGCGGGCGGCGGACGAGGTATCGGGCAAGCTGAAGCTCTCGGTCGAGGAGACGGCGGCGGGCGTCATCGCCGTCACCAATTCCAGCCTCGCCACCGCCATCCGCCTGTCCCTGTTCGAGAAGGGCATGGACCCGGAGGATTTTGCCCTCCTCTCCTTCGGCGGCGCCGGTGGCGTCCATGCCTGCGAGGTGGCCGAGGAGCTGGGCATGAACAAGGTGATCTTCCCCGCCCACGCCTCGACGCTGTCGGCCTGGGGCATCCTGTGGTCGGACATCACCCACGATCTCTCCTCCACCCAGATCGGGCTTCTGGCGGACCTCGGCGACAGCCTCGCCCAACGCGCCGTCCAGCTGGCGCAGGATAGCGACCGGCTCTTGGCGGAAGATGGCGTCGCGGCCGAAAATCGCGGCTTCGAATGGGCGCTGGACCTGCGCTACCAGGGCCAGGCCTTCGACCTGCGCGTGCCGCTCGATGAAGCCGACTTCACCGCGCAGGGCATCGCCCGCGCCACCGCCGCCTTCCACGCGCTGCACCGCCAGCGCTTCTCCTATGACGAGCCGGCCGTGCCGGTGGAGGTGGTGGCGCTGCGCCTGTCCGCCATCGGCCGCCTCGCCAAGCCGACGCCAGCTCCGGCGGTGGCGGGCGTCGGCGCCGCGGACCAGTCCCGCTCCGTCTATGGCCGGGGCGGCTTCGTGGACACCCGCGTGGTGGCCCGCGAGGCGGTGACCGCCGAGGGCGTCTCCGGCCCGGCCGTGGTGGAGGAGGTCTACACCGCCACCTACCTGCCCGCCGGCTGGACCATCCGCTCCCATGCCACCGGCGCGCTCGTGGTCGAGCGCACCCAGCGCCACTGATACCTTGAGGACACTCGAATCATGACAACCATCGATCCCGTCCGCCTCGAGGTGATCCGCAATGCGCTGGTCGCGGCCTCCGAGGAAATGAGCCTCACCATCTGGCGCACCAGCCGCTCCACTGTGGTGCGTGAAATCCTCGACTTCTCCACCGCCGTGTTCGATGCCGAGGGCCGCAACATCGCCCAGTCGGCCCGCATCCCGGTGCATCTCAATTCCATGTCCGACTGCCTGAAGACTGTGCTGGAGAAGTTCATTCCGCTCGAAAGCTGGAATGAGGGCGACGTCATCGTCACCAACGATCCCTATGCCGGCGGCCAGCATCTGCCGGATATCCAGACGTTCCGCCCGGTGTTCGTGGATGGCAAGCGCGTCGCCATCGTCGGCACGCTCTGCCACCATGTGGACGTGGGCGGCGGCGCGGCCGGCTCCTATTATGCGGCGGCCACCGAGATCTTCCACGAAGGCATCCGCATTCCCCCGCTGCGCCTCGTGGAGAAGGGCACGCTCAACGCCGGCGTGTTCGAGATGCTGCTCTACAATGTGCGCCAGGCGGAAGAGACCCGCGGCGACCTCAACGCCCAGATCGCGGCGCTGGGCATCGGCGCCAAGGCGGTGGCGCGCATCGCCCGCAAGTATGGCGCCGACACGCTGTCCGCCGCCATGTCGGCCATCCTCGACGGCTCCGAGCGCATGATGCGCGCGGCCATCGCCGCCCTGCCGGACGGCACCGCATCGTTCGTGGAGACGGTGGACGACGACGGCCAGTCGGAGGAGCCCATCCGCCTCGAGGTGACAATCACCAAGGTGGGCGATGCCATCACCCTCGACTTCGCCGGCTCCAGCCCGCAGGTGCGCGGCCCGGTGAACAACACGCCGGCCATGACCTGCTCGGCGGTCTATTACGCGCTGCTCGCCGCCCTCGGCTCGGACATCCCCGCCAATTCCGGCTGCTACCGGCCGGTGAGCGTCGTCCTGCCCGAAGGCAGCGTGGTGAACGCGCAATTCCCCGCCCCCGTGGCCGGGCGCATGGTGGTGAACCACCGCATCGCCACCGCCGTGTTCGGGGCATTGGCGCAGATCGCGCCAGAGCGCATTCCGGCGGCGTACTACGCCATCTCCTACGTCTATGCTGTCTCGCTGGTGCGGCCGGATGCCAAGCGGCAGGTCTATTTCGACATCGAGGTGGGCGGCTGGGGCGGCCATGCGGGCGGAGACGGCGCGAGCGCCTTGTCCTGCGGCCTCCACAACAACACCAACGCGCCCATCGAGATGGTGGAGGCGAAATATCCCGTGGTCTTTACCCGCTACGGCCTTCTGCCGGACAGCGGCGGCGCGGGCGAGAACCGCGGCGGGCTCGGCCTCGTGCGCGAATTCCGGCTTGAAGCGCCGCAGGGCTCCCTCTCCACCAATTTCGAGCGCTTCCGCTTCCCGCCCTACGGCATCAAGGGCGGAAAGCCCGGCTCCCTCTCCTCCACCACCGTGACGCGGGCGGATGGCTCCGCCGTGAGCCTCAATTCCAAGGTCTCGGGCCTTCCGCTGCAGGCCGGCGACACGGTGACCATCAAGACCTCCGGCGGCGGCGGCTTCGGCAACCCGGCGAATCGCGATCCGGCACGCATCGCCGAAGACATCGCCGAGGGTCTCGTGACGGAGGCCGCCGCCCGCACCCTCTATGGCTACGCCCGTGCGGTGGAAAAGGGAGAAGCGGCGTGAGTGCCGCGTCTTCCGTGCCCATGGTCTGCCTCAGCCTCAAGGAGGTGGAGGACCTGACCTTCCGGGCGCTGACCGCCTGTGGTGTCAGCCCGGCCAACGCCCTCTCGGTCACCGCCTCGGTGGTGGCCGCCGAGGCCGAGGGCGTCCACAGCCACGGCCTCGCCCGCCTGCCCACCTACTGCGCCCACGCCAAGGTGGGAAAAATCGACGGCAATACCGCGCCGGACCTGACCCGCCCTCGCCCGGCCCTCGTGCGTGTGGACGCGCGGGACGGCTTCGCCCATCCCGCCATCGACCTCGGCCTGCCGGCCCTGTTCGAAGCGGCCAAGACGCAGGGTATCGCCGCGTTGGCCGTGACCAATTCCTACAATTGCGGCGTCGTGGGCTACCATGTGGAGCGCATCGCCAGGGCCGGCCTGATGGCGCTGGGCTTCGTGAATGCGCCGGCCTCCATCGCCCCGGTGGGCGGAACGAAGCCGGTGTTTGGCACCAATCCGGTCGCTTTCGCGGTGCCCCGCAGCGGCGAAGATCCGCTGGTGCTGGACCAGTCGTCCAGCGTCATCGCCAAGAGCGAAATCATTGTGCATCAGCAGCGGGGCCAGAAGATTCCGCTGGGCTGGGCGCTGGACCGGAACGGCAATCCCACGGACGATCCAGCTGCCGCCTTGGATGGGGGCACCATGGTTCCCTCCGGCGGTCACAAGGGCGCGGGGCTGGCGCTGATCGTGGAGCTGTTCGCAGCCTGGATTACGGGGGCGAACCTCTCCATCGACGCCTCCTCCTTCGCCGACAATGCGGGCGGCTCGCCGCGCACCGGGCAGTTCTTCATCGCCGTGGACCCCGGCCCGCTGGCCGGCCCGGACGCGGCGGCGCGGCTCGCCCACCTGTTCGCAGCCATCGTGGAGCAGGAGGGCGCACGGCTGCCGGGCTCGCGCCGCGCCGCCGCCCGGCGCCAGACGGCAGATGCCGGGGTGCGCATTCCGGCAATCTTGAAGGACCGGCTCGAAACCATCGCGGCCGGCGCCTGAGGGAAGAGCAGATGGGCGCGCGGCATTGCCCGCCCACCCGCTCAAGGTGCCGAGGATACCTCAGGCCGCCTCGACGACCATGGCGATGCCCTGCCCGCCGCCAATGCACATGGTGACAAGCCCGTACTTGCCGCCGATGCGCTTGAGCTCATGGAGGATCTTGACGGTCAGGATGGCCCCGGTCGCCCCCACGGGATGGCCGAGGGCGATCGCCCCGCCATTGGGGTTGACCTTGGCCGGATCGAAACCGAGCGCCGCTCCGACCGCGCAGGACTGAGCGGCGAAAGCCTCATTGGATTCGATCACGTCGAGGTCGGCGACGCCGATGCCCGCGCGTGCAAGCGCAGTGCGCACAGCCGGAACCGGGCCCATCCCCATCTCGGCGGGATCGACTCCCGCAAGCCCCCAGGAGACGAGGCTCGCCAGCGGCTTCAGACCACGCTTGGCGACCGCTTCCCGCGAGGCGAGGACGACTGCGCCCGCCCCGTCATTGATGCCCGATGAATTGCCGGCGGTGACGGTTCCGCCCTTGGCGAAGACCGGGCGCAGCCGCGTGAAATCCTCAAGGCTCGCCTCCCGCCGGACATGCTCATCAGTGTCGAAAACGACGGTGCCCTTCCGGCCGGAGAGCTCGAAGGGAGCGATCTGGTCCTTGAAGTTGCCCGCCGAGATGGCGTGCGCCGCCCGCCGGTGGCTTTCGAGCGCGGCGGCGTCCTGCGCTTCAAGGCTGACATCGTAGCGCTGCGAGACCGTCTCTGCGGTCACGCCCATGTGGCCGTGGCCGAACGGATCGGTCAGCACCCCCACCATCATGTCCGCTGCCTGCGCGTTGCCCATGCGCTGCCCCCAGCGCGCGCCGGGCAGCAGGTAGCCGGCACGGCTCATGCTCTCGGCACCGCCCGCGAGCGCGGTCTCCGCATCGCCAAGCATGATCGCATGGGCGGCGGTGAGGATCGCCTGGAGGCCGGAGCCGCACAGGCGGTTCGCCGTGAGCGCCGGCGCCTCCTTCGGCACGCCCGCCTCCATGGCCACCACGCGGGAGATGTACATGTCGCGCGGCTCGCCATGGATGACATTGCCCACCACGGTCTGGCCGATCTCCTCGGCCGCAAGGCCGGACCGGGATATGGCGGCACGGGCCGCATGCGCGCCGAGCGTCGTTGCCGGTACGTCCTTCAGACTTCCCCCGAAATCGCCGATGGCCGTACGCGCTGCTGAAACGAAAAAGACTTCGGCGCCACTCATGGGAACGTCCTTCGGTGTGCGGTCATTCGATGCGGAATCCAGATATCGGCGAATTGGAAGCCGGCCTACAACGACGACAGAGCGCCATAGTGACGATGGCATCGCTCTGCGGTGAGCGGCGAGGCGTTCGCAGGGTTCAGCCCTGCCGCCACGCCCGTTCGGCCTTGTCCCAGGCCGCGAGGGGCTGGAGATCGGGCACCCAGGCGAGACCCGATTTGCCATCGGAGGACACCGCGTCCGACGTGACGACCACATCCAGCAGCGCCGGCCGGTTGGCCAGCGCGCGGGCGATGGCAGGGGCGAGGTCCTCCTCGCGCTCCACGCGCTCGGCATGCATGCCGAAGGCCCGCGCCATCATGGCGTGGTCGGAATGCTGGAGGCGCGTGCCCACCACCTTGCCGTGGGTCTCCTCTTGGTCATGGACCTCGATCTGCCACGCCCCATTATTGGCGACGACAATGAGCACCGGCGCATTGTGGCGCACCGCCGTGTCGATCTCGATGGCATTGAAGCCGAAGGCGCCGTCTCCGGTGGCGACCAGCACCGGCTTGTCGGGATATTCGAGGCTGGCGGCGATGCCGTAGGGAACCCCCACGCCGATGCAGCCGAACGGCCCGGGATCGAGCATCGCATCGGTGCTGAGGCCGACACGCCCGAAGGCGAGGAAATCGCCGCCGTCATTGATCACCACGGCGTCCCGGCCGACCGCGTCCTGCAAGGCGGCGAGCAGCCGATTGGGGTGGAGCCGGCCATCGGCACCGGCCGGCGCGGCCGCCATGGACTGGCGCAGCTTCGCCGCGCGCGCCCGGTGCCCGTCGCGCAGCTTGCCCGCCCAGTCCGGATCGATAGCCGCCACGCGATTGCCGGCGGCCTCGACCATGGCGCCGAGGGTGGCCGCCACGTCAGCGACGATCTCTACCACCCCGCGCCGGTTGTCGCGCACTTCGGCGGCGGCATCGCTGATGCGCACGAACTGCGCGGCACCGAACACGGCCGGCGAGCCGAAGCCGAGCTGGAAATCGAGCTTGCGCCCCACGGTCAGCACCACGTCCGCATCGCCCATGGCCGCGCCGCGCATGGCACCGACGACGGCGGGGTGGTCATCGGGGATCACGCCGCGGCTCTCGCCGGTGTCGAGATAGACGGCGCCGAGCCGATCGAGGAATGTGGAAAGTTCGGGCCCCGCCTTCCGCGCACCACGGCCGGAAATGACGAGAACGCGCCGCGCGCTCCACAGGAGATCGACTGCCGCGGCGACACGGTCCGGGTCGGGCAGCGCGCGTACGCGCGGCTTGGCGGTCATGTGCTCCGCCATCCGGAGCGCCTCGGGGACCGGAGCGCGCAGGGTATCCACCGGGAAGTCGATGAAGGCCGGGCCGGGCACGCCACCTTCGCCCAACGCACAGGAGATCGCCTCGTCCAGCTCGGCGAGCGCCAGCGAGGGCTCGCGCACGGTGCGGGCATATCGGGTGATGGGGCGCAGCAGCTGGCTCTGGTCCATGTCCTGAAGGCCGCCGCGGTTCTCCTGCGGACGGGGCGAGGCGCCGGACAGGATCAGGACCGGCGCGCGCGAGACATTGGCATTGGCGATGCCGGTGATGGCATTGGTCACGCCCGGCCCGGCCGTCACCAGGGCGACACCGAGGTCGCCCGTCAGCTCCGCGTGCGCCTGCGCCATATGTACCGCTGCGCGCTCGTCGCGGACATCTATGATGGCGATGCCTTCGGCGTCGAGACGCATCCACAGCGGCATGATGTGCCCGCCGCACAGGGCGAACACTCGCTTCACGCCGCGTTGCTTCAACACCTTGGCCACCATGGCGGCGACGCTGTCGGCAGAGACCTTCATGGACGTTCTCCCTGGCGCATGCGCAGCAGAGCGGCGCTGTTCTGATGCGACGAACCTGGGCGTCAGACCTTCTCGCGGGCGAAGCGGGTCTTCAGCTCGCGATAGAGGATCTTGCCGGTGGCATTGCGCGGGATGTCCTCATGACGGACGAAATCGAAGGAGCGCGGGCGCTTGTAGCCGGCGAGCCCATCCTTCACCCATTCCGCGAGCGCCGCCTCGGAGAGCGAGGCGCCGTTCTCGGTGACGATGACGGCGTGGACGCGCTCGCCCCATTTGCCGTCCGGCACGCCGATGACCGCCACGTCGCGCACCTGGGGATGAGCCGCGAGCACCTGCTCCACCTCCGAGGGATAGACGTTCTCCCCGCCGGAGATGATCATGTTGCTCTTGCGGTCGACCAGATGGATGTATCCGTCCGCATCCCGCCGGGCCATATCGCCTACCGAGCAATAGTCGCCACGGAAGGCCTCACGGGTCTTTTCCGGCAGCCGCCAGTAGCCGTCGAAGGTGTAGGGCGTATGCGAGAAGAGTTCGCCCACGCTACCGTCGGGCACCTCGTTTCCGTCCTCGTCCAGGAGGCGGATCGGTGCCGAGCCAATGCATTCGCGCCCCACCGAGCCGAGCTTTGAGAACTGCTCGTGGGGATGCAGGAAAGTGACCCAGCCGGTCTCGGTCGCGCCGTAGAGCTCGAACAGGCCGGAATTGGGGAACATCTCCATCACCGCGCGCTTGGTGTCCGGCCGCGCGGGGGCGGACGAGACCATGAGCTTGGTCACCCAGCCGAGGTCGTAGCGCGCCCGCTCGGCACCGGACAGGCCCAGCATCAGCACGTAATGGGTGGGCACCAGCGACGTGAAGCTCGCGCCGCTTTCCGCCAAGGTGCGCACGCAATGCTCGGGATCGAAGTTCGCCCGCGAGTAGATGTTGATGGTGCCGCCGCAATAGGCGAAGGCGCCGAAGAAATAGAGCGAGTTGGCATGGCACATGGGCATCACCAGCAGGGCGCCGTCCTTGCGGTGGATGCCGAGTTCGATCTCGGTGGTGAGCGCGAGCAGTGCGCTGCCCCGGTGGCTGCGGATGGCCCCCTTCGGGTTGCCGGTGGTGCCGGACGTGTACATGAGCGTCCAGGGATCATGTTCCAGCACCACCTGCCCGGGTTCGCGCGCGGAGGCGGCGGCGAGCAGCGCCTCGTAGTCGCGAAAGCCCGCAGGCGCCAGCCCGGAACCGAAATGGATGATGCGGTCGTCGCCGATGGGCAGGTCCGCGCGCACCTCTTCCACCAGGCCCGCCAGCGCGTCCTGCACGATGAGAGCGGCGACATCGGCATTCTCGGCGATGAAGCGCACTTCCCGTCCGGTGAGGCGGAAGTTGATGGGCACCGCCACCAGGCCGGCCATGGCGGTGGCGGCGTAGATTTCCACCCACTCGATGCAATTGTAGGCGAGCACCGCGACCCGATCGCCCTTGACGAGGCCGAGCCCTAGCAGAGCGTTGGCGAGGCGACAGGCCCGCGCATTCCACAGCGCGAAGCTCATCTCCCGCTCCAGGTCGCGGGCTCCGATCCGCTCGGGAGAAAGGCGCGCGTGGGCGGCGAGCATCTGCCCGAAATTCAGCACGTCAGTCATGATGCGATCTCCGAATGCGGCGCTCGGGGCCGCGCGATCAACGGATGAAGCCGGTCGAGATCCACGGCACGGCGGCGACGATGAGCGTGCCGATGAAGAGCGCCGCGATGTACCCGGTCATGGGCCGCATGCCCTCGTCCGGCCGGATGCGGCTGATGGCGGAGGCCGCGTAGTAGCCGACGCCGAACGGAGGGGCGAAGAGGCCGATGCCCATGGCGAGGATCACCACCATGGAATAGTGCACCTCGTTCACCCCCACCTGCCGCGCGATGGGAAACAGGAGCGGCCCGAAGAGCACGATGGCCGGGATGCCTTCCAGCAGGCTGCCGAGCACGATGAAGGCGACAAGCGAGACCAGCATGAACCCCAGGGCGCCGCCGGGCAGGCTCGTCATCATGTGCGCCAGCGCAGCGGAGAAGCCGGACTGGGTGAGCGCCCAGGCCATGCCCGTGGCGGCGCCGATGATGAGCAGGATCGCCCCCGACAGGGCCGCCGTGTCCACCAGCATGGGATAGAGCCGCCGCCAGTCGAACCGGCGATAGATGAGGAGCCCGGCCAGCACCGCATAGGCGATACCGATGGTGGAGACCTCGGTGGCGGTGGCCACGCCCTCGATCACCGCGGCCCGGATGATAAACGGCAGCGCGATGGCCGGCAGCGCCACCACGAGCGCTTTCGCGATCTCGCCGAAGCTGGCCCGGCGCACGCCGGAGAGGTCGTCCTTGCGGCTGCGCAGCCACACCACGCAGCACAGCAGCGCGCCCACCACCAAAGCCGGCATGAGGCCGCCCGCGAACAGCGCGGCGATCGAGACGCCGGTGACGGAGCCGATGGTGATCAGCACGAGGGAGGGCGGAATGGTCTCTGTCTGCGCACCGGTGGCGGCGAGCAGGGCGAGCAGCTCGCCGCGATCCGCCCCGCGCTTCTCCATCTCGGGCAGGAGCACGGGGGCGATGGCGGCCATGTCCGCGGCCTTTGACCCGGAGATGCCGGAGACGAGATACATCGCCCCGACCAGCACATATTGCAGACCGCCGCGCACATGGCCGAGCAGGCTGGCAAGAAAGGCCAGCATGGCCCGCGCCATCCCGGTCATCTCGATGAGCACGCCGAGGAAGACGAACAGCGGCACCGAGAGCAGGACAAAGTGGCTCATGCCCTCGTCCATCCGTCCGATCACCACCGAGTGCGGCAGGCGGGTGGTGAGCGCGATGTAGCCGAAGGTGGCCGTGGCGAAGGCGAACGCGATGGGAATGCCGGCCAGAACCATCGCCCCCACCAGCCCCACGAAGAAGATGAGCAGGTTGAGATTGCCGAGCCCGGTGAAGGACGGGCGCAGTGCGGCGAAGACCGCCGCCGCCACCACCACGAGCGCCACGGCGGCGAGCGTCACCCGCCAATCCGTCCGTTCGATGAGGCGCAGCACCGCGAGAACGAGCATGAGCGCGAAGCCCACTGGCAGCGCCGCCACGCGCCAGCCGGCTGAGATGTCGAGGGCGGGGGTCGAGACGATGATCTCGTCCACCGCGAACTCGTAGGCCGCGCCGGGGGCGAGCGAGAGGAAGAGCAGCGGAACCGCGATGGCCAGCGCATCGAAGAAGCCGCGGAACGGCTGGCGCAGGCCGCCCACGAAGGCGCTCATCCTCATATGCTTGCCGCGCTCGAAAGCCACGACGGCCCCGAGCATGGCAAGCCACAGGAACAGGATGCTCGCCAGCTCGTCCGACCAGATCAGCGGCGCGTGGAACACGTAGCGCGCCAGCACGCCGGCGAACAGCACGAGAATTTCGGCCCCCACGAGAACCGCAACTGCGGTTCCCGTCACGGGGCGGATAACGGCGCCGATGCGCGCCGGAAGTCCGGCCGCCGCAATGGCCGGTGCGGGGGCGATGCCCATCTCGAGCTGCACGTCGGCCTCCCGTTCAACCGACGGGGCCGGCGAACTTCTGAAGCAGGTTCCAGGCGTCGTCGCCGAACTTGGCGCGGGCGTCCTTGTAGAAGGACGTCTTGGCGAGCGCCTGCTGGAAGACTTCGGCATTGGTGGTGTTGAAGACGAGGCCCTTCGCCTCGAGATCGGCCTGCAGGGTCTGGTTGGCCTTCACGATATCCGACCGCTGCTTGATGGCGGCGGCGTTGAAGTGCTTTGCCATCACCTGCTTCAGGTCATCCGGCACACTCTTCCAGACCTTGCCGCTGGCCAGCAGCCAGAAGCCGTCCCACGCATGGTTGGTGAGCGAGCAATACTTCTGCACCTCGAAGAACTTGGCGGTGTAGATGAGCGCCAGCGGTTTTTCCTGCCCATCGGCGATCTTCGTCTGGAGCGCCGAATAGGCTTCGGCGAGCGGGATCGATACCGGCGATGCGCCGAAGGCCGAGAACATGGAGACCCACAGCGGAACCAGCGGCACGCGGATCTTGAAGCCGGCGAGGTCGCCAGGCTCCCGGATCGGCCGGGTGGAGCTGGTAATCTGGCGGAAGCCGTTGTCCCACACCTTGTCGAAGCCGACGAGGTTGGCCTTGACGAGGTTGGAGCGGATGAGGTCGCCCACCGCCCCGTCCATGGCTGCCCACACCTTGTCATAGCTGGTGAAGGCGAAGCCCACGCCGGTGAGAGCCGTGATGGGCAGGATGGTGGAGAGCACGGTGCCCGGCATGGTCGCGAGCTCAAGGGCGCCGGAGCGCAGCTGGCTCATCATGTCCGGACCGCTGCCCAGCTGATTGTTGGGGAACAGCGAAATGTCGAGCGCCCCGCCGATTTCCGCCGAGATGGCGGCGATGGCCTCACGCAGGCGCACGTTCACGGAGTGGCTGTCCGGCAGGTCGTTGCCGAACTTCAGCTTCAGCGGCTCGGGCTTGGCGAACACGGCCGGTGCCGCGAGCGAAACACCGCCCACGGCAGCGCCGCAGGCGGCAGTGAACTGAAGGAACGAGCGTCGATTGAAGGTGGTCATCTGGCGTTTCTCCCGGGGCAGGCGCGCCGGACTGAATGTCAAATCTGAATTCGAATTCAGAATACGAATTCGAAAATCAGATGCATGCCCTATCCAGAATCCGCCCGTAAGGGGTATATTCGTCGCGTGAAGAGGGGACCGATGCGCGCGCTTGCCAGCCAGCCCAGCCTTGTCGACCAGGTGGTTGAGGCCATCACCGCGGAGATTGTCCGCGGTGATCTTCCGTCCAACTCGCGCCTGATCCAGGACGAGCTGGCGCGGGCCTATGGCGTGTCGCGCCAGCCGGTCCAGCAGGCGCTGCTCCTGCTGCGCAGTCGGGGGCTGGTGAAGGAGGCGGAAGGCAGGGGCCTGATCGTCGCGCCGCTCGACGTGGACTTCATTCGCAACCTCTACCTGATCCGCGCCGCCATCGAAGGGCTCGCCGCGAGCCTCGCCGCGCGCAACGGCAGCGCGCGGGCGAAGGCGGAAGGCGCGCGCTACATCGAGATGGGACTTGAGGCGGTGAAGAGCGGCTCGCTCGACAGGCAGATCGAGGCGGACATCGCCTTCCACGCCTTTCTCGGCGAGATCTCCGGAAATCCGCTTCTCAACGAGACGACCTCACCCCACTGGCCGGCGCTCCGCCGCGTGATGGGCGAAGTGCTGAGAGAGGACGTGGGCATGCCCAGCAACATCTGGGATGAGCACTCCGCCATCATGGCCGCGGTCGTCGCGGGCGACGGGGAGAAGGCCGAGCGGCTCGGCCGCGACCACATCCTGCGGGCGGCGGACGTGTTCGTCGCGCGGCTGAAAGCCCAGCAGAAGCAGCAGAGCCGTGCCTCGACCAGCCGTCGCATCCGCCTCAATGCGCGCGCGGTCGCGGCAGACTGAGCCGTCCCGCAAGACGGGTCCGGCGTCAGGCCTGTGCTACGGCGCGAGCGCGCTCAGCGTGTCTTGCCCGCGAGATAGGACGCAATGCGCTCCCGCAGCCCCGGCGCCGCCAACGAGCGGACGAGATCGGCGAGGTCGGCATCGCCGGTGTCAGGTCCGGTCAGGCCGAGGATGCGGGCGGTGGCTGGCGGCGTCAGTCCGCTCTGCGCGGCGACGAGGCGTTCCGCGCTCGGCAGCAGTTCGTCCTCTTCGACAAGGTGCGTGAGCAGGCCGATCGCCAGGGCCTCCTCGGTGCCGACGGTCGCGTCTGCCAGCAGGATTGCGCGGGCGCGATCCGTTCCGACGATGGCCGCAAGTCGCCGCGTGCCCAGCGCCACGCCGAAGCGGAAGCCGGGAAAGCGGAAGCGCGCCCGGCGGGTGCCGATCCTGTAGGTGCAGGCCACCGCGAGGTCCGCGCCCGCCCCGATGGCCGCCCCTCCGATGAGCGCGAAGGATGGCACGGGTGCGCGGCTCACGGACTGCAGCAGCAGTTCGAGCCGCACGAAGCGCAGCAGCAGGTCGCCTTCGCTCTGCTGCTCGAAGCCGGCGAGATCGAAGCCGCCGCAGAACACCCGGCCGCCCGCCAGCGCGAACGGCCTCCCTTCCCCCGTGGCCTGCTGGACGAACGCGCTCAGGCCGGCCACCAGCGACGGATCGAGGGCGTTGGCCTGCTCAGGACGCGCCAGCGTGGCTATCCTGAGCACCCCGGCCTCGCTGAGGTCGATCACTGCGCTGCTTTCAGGGGTCGCGCGGTCCATTCCTCGAACACCTCGTCATTGTGCTCGCCAAGCATAGGCGGCCGCCGGCTGATCTCGAACGCGAAGTCCGACAGTCCCACCGGAAAGCCCACGGTGTCCGCCACCGCGCCATTGGGCATGGTGATGGGCAGCACCCAGCCCCTGTCCTGCACGTGCGGATCGGACAGGATCTCGGCGAAATCGTTGATGGGTGCGCAGGGCACGCCCAGCGCATCGAACGCCGCCAGCCATTCCGCCGCCGTCCGGGTGGCGAAGATGGGCTGGAGGATCGCCGCCAGTTCCTGCTGGTTGCGCGCCCGCAGGGACTGGGTGGCGAAACGGGGGTCGTCGGCAAGGTCCGGCCGGCCGACGATATCGCAGGTGTCGCGCCAGAGCTTGTCGTTGCCGGCGGCGATAGTGAAGGGCTTGTCCGCCGCATCGAACCCGGCATAGGGCGCGTTGCGCGGGTGGGCCGAGCCGAGCCGGCGGGGCGGCGTGCCGGTGCCGAAATATTCGCTCGTCTGCAGCGCGGATATACCCAGCAGCGCCCCGAGGATGGAGCAATCCACATAGGCGCCCTGCCCTGTCTCGCGTGCCCGCATCACCGCGGCGAGCGTGACGAAGGCGGCATAGAGGCCGGTGGCGAAATCTCCCACCGGAACGCCGCACTTCACCGGCGGGCCGTCCGGCTCGCCGGTCACGCTCATCACGCCGCTCATGGCCTGCACGGTGACGTCGAAAGCGCCCTTCTGGGCATAGGGGCCGGACTGGCCGTAGCCGGTGATGGAGCAATAGACCAGGCGCGGGTTGCGCGCCTGGAGCTGCTGATAGCCGAGCCCGGCCCGGATGAGCGCGCCGGGGCGGAAGTTCTCGATGAACACGTCGGCGGATTCGATCAGCGTGAGCAGCCGCTCGCGGTCCGCCGGCGACTTGATGTCGAGGGCGATGGAGCGCTTGTTGCGGTTGAGCGAGGTGAAGTTGCCGCTGAACACCCCCTCCCCCGCCTCCGGCCCGTCATGAAGCGGCGGCCAGCCGCGCATGCCGTCGCCGCCATCGGGACGTTCCACCTTCACCACGTCCGCGCCGAGATCGGCGAGGAGGCTGCCGGTGAAGGGGCCGGCCGCGATCTGCGCGAATTCCAGGACGCGCACGCCGGCCAGCGGCTTTGGGGTGCTGGATGGCGCGCTCATGCCACCTTCCTCTCGGCTTCGAGGGCCGTGTAGCCGCCCCGGTGATAGAGCAGCGGCTCGCCCCCGAACACGTGGGTGCGCTGCACCTCGCCGATGACGATCATGTGGTCGCCGATGGTGCAGATTTCCGACAGCCGGCATTCCGCGGCGGCCAGGACACCACCGATGAGCGGGCTTCCGCTCTCGCCGACGATGTGCTCCACGCCCGCGAACTTGTCCTCCTGCTTGGAGGCGAAGACGCGGGAAATCTCGGACTGGCTCCGATCGAGGAAATGCACCGCGAAGTGGCCGCTCTCCTTGAGCGCCTTGAGGGTGTTCGAGCGGTGATCGAGACAGACCAGATAGAGCGGCGGATCGAGCGACAGCGATGTCACCGCATTGAGCGTGAGGCCGTGCAGGGCGCCGTCGGGATGGGCGGTGGTGACCACCGCCACGCCGGTCGCGAAATGCCCGGCGAAAGCCCGCAGTTCGGTGGCGGAGACGGCTGAGGGGGCAGACGTGGTTTCGGACATGGCTGTGTAGCCTCTGGAAAGAAGGAAAGTCAGGCTGCGGTGGCGAGGGGCTGGTCGAGGCGCAAGCCCGCTTCGTGCATGATCGGCAGCACCCGCTCGCCGAAGAACTTCAGGTCGGGCAGGAAGTCGTAGAAGTTCACCTGCACGCCGTCGCAGCCGGCGGCCTTGAGGCGCTGGAAGCCCTCCACCACCTGGGTCGGGGTGCCGACGATGTGGACGTTGCCACCGATGGTCCACTCCTCGCGCGTCGCCGCCTTCCAAGAGGATTGGTCGCCGCCGGTGAAGGTGCGGTAGAAGTTCTCGGCTGCCACCGGATCCTGATGGCGCAGGATGGCGTCATACTGTGCCCATGCCTCCGCCTCGGTCTCGCGGCAAATGACATGCGGATTGATGAGCGTGCGCACATCCCGCCCCTGCGCCGCCGCCGCCTGCTTGATCCGCGCCGTGTGGGGCGGGAGCGCGGCGCACGCGCGGTCGAGGTTGGCGCCCGCCGGGCTGGTGACGAAGATCAGGTCTGAGTGCTTCACCGCATAGTCGAGCCCCGCGCCCGACGAGGAAGCGTTGACCAGAACGCACTTTCCGCCGGCGGGCTTCGGCGCGATGAAAGCCTCCTTCATCTTCCAGAAGCGGCCGTCGAGGGTGATGTTCTCATCTTCCGACCACAGGCGCTTCATCATGGTCACGAACTCGTCGGCCATCACGTAGCGGTGGTCATGCTCGATCTGCTCCAGACCGAACATCTCGAACTCGCTCCTCTTGTAGCCGGTGACCATGTTGAGGCCCCAGCGCCCGCCGCTCATCTCCGAGATGGTGGCGCCGAACTTGGCCAGATGCAGCGGATGCCAGCCGTAGAGGATATGCACGGTGGACACGAGCAGGATGCGCCGGGTGATCGCGGCGAGGCCGGCGGTCACGAGCAGCGGGTCGGTCGCCATCTCGCGGAACTTCATCTCGCCGCCGTAACCGCCCTTGCCCATCCACTGCGCCAGCCCGAACACAAGGTCGAAGCCCAGTTCTTCCGCCATCACGGTGCAGCGGGCGTTGTAATCAAAAGTCCAAGACGTATCCCGTGGAGCTGTCGAGGGACTCCAGGCGCCGGACTGGATGGGCAGGAACAACCCCAGCATCAGCGGGTTCGCCTTGGCTTGTTCCAGCGGAGAGAGTACCGGCTTTTGCCCTGAAATCTTGACCATGACTTTCCTCCCATTTCGGGTCCCGCCAGATCCGGGATCAGGCCCCGCAACGAGCCCCTCCTCTTCTTGTCTGGCATCAAAATTATGGAGATGTATTTGACTGAAAAAAGCGATTGTTTTCGATCTATTTCGATCGCAAGTTTCGATACTTCGGCGCGGGAGTGAGCGACACGATCGCCCTCCCGCGCCGCACTCGGCCTATTCGCTCGGTGACGAGGCGGCACGGGGCGCCATCGGGGCTGCGCCCGGATGGATGGCAGCGGTCGCTTCATCGCGCACCCAGCCGGCATTGCTGGTGTAGTCGTCGTGCGACCTGTCACGCAGGAAGAGGGTCGAGACGAAGCTGATCGCGGCGATGAAGGCGATGTAGGCGCTGATCGCCGCCGACGTGCCGTAGGTATGCAGCAGGAAGGCTGCGATGATCGGCGCCGGGCCGCCCGAGGTGATGGAAGCGAGCTGGTAGCCGATCGAGGAGCCGGAATATCTCACGCTTGGCGGGAAGCTTTCGGCGATGAACGCCGCCTGCGGCGCGTACTGCATGTCGTGGATGGGCAGCGACACCAGGATGGCGAGGACGATGAGGGCAGGAACCCCGGTATCGAGCAGCCAGAAATAAGGGAAGGCGAACGCCATCATGGCGAAGGCGCCGATCAGGTACATCCGCTTGCGGCCGATGCGATCCGACAGGTAGCCGAAGAACGGGGTGGTGAAGAGCGAAAGTGTCGCCGCCACCAGCACGCAGTTGAACAGGAACGACTTCTGCAGGCCGAGCTGCGAGGTCCCGTACGACAGGAGGAACGTCGTGAAGATCACGAACGGCGCCTGCTGTCCCGTGCGCATCAGGCAGGTGAGGAGGATTTCCTTCCAGAACCCGCGCACCGCCTCGATCACCGGAGCCTGGGCGATCTCCTTCTTCTCCTGCATGCGCTGGAACACCGGTGTTTCAAGAACCCCGAGCCGGATGTAGAGGCCGACCACGATTAGAAGGGCGCTGACCAGGAAGGGAATGCGCCAGCCGATGGTTTCGAACCACTCGGTGGTTCCGAACTGCAGGGTCAGTGTCAGCATGCCCACGGCGAGGAGCATCCCGAGGGGCGAACCGAACTGCGGCCAACTGGCTGCGAGACCACGGCTCTTGTTGAACTTGGACCACTCGGTCGCGACGGCGATTGCACCACCCCACTCACCGCCGACGCCGATGCCCTGCAGGACGCGCAGAACCGTAAGGGCGACCGCACCCCAGATGCCGATGTGCTCATAGGTCGGCACCAGGCCGATGAAGACGGTGCTGATGCCCATGAGCATGAGCGTCGCCACCAATGTGCCCTTGCGGCCGATGCGGTCCCCGAAATGGCCGAAGATGATCGCGCCCACGGGCCGCGCGACGAAGCCCAGGAAGAAGGTCGAGAACGCCAGCAGCGTCGCGGCGTAAGGGTCCTGCGACGGGAAGTAGAGCTTGCCGAAGACGATCGCGGCGACGAGGCCGTACAGATAGAAATCGTACCACTCGATCATGGTGCCGACGGTCGAGGCCAGCACGGCGCGTTTCGCATGGCGTGACAGATCGGCGTCGCTCATGGGCGACGTCTGCGGGTTCGGGGCCATTCATTCCTCCCAGACGCTTCCGTGACGGAGCGCATTTTTTCTGCTTTTCCCGCCCGGACGCGCGCTGCGAGCCCGCCGGGCGATCCGGCATGTGCGGCCGGGCCTGGCGGACTCTTGCAGACGGCTTCGCCTGCACGGGGCTGTGTTTCGGCAAGGAGTCTCCCCCCAGCCGATATCAGCGTACCCATATGGGTTAAGCGCAAAAAGCGATTGTTTTCGATTGAGATGCGACGGAATAATCGATCGGCGGGAGGAAAACAAAAATGAATTTCCGGCAATTACAAACCTTTCTGGAGATCATCCGCCTCGGAAGCTTCGCAGCTGCAGCAAACAATCTGAATGCAACGCAATCGACCGTCTCGGCCCGCATCCAGGAACTTGAGGGCGAGCTCGGCGTCGCCCTGTTCGACCGCAGCCAGAGGAAGATCGCGGTCACCTCGAAAGGGCGCGAGCTCATCAGCTACGCCGAGCGCGCCCTGGAGCTGCACGACGAGATCCTCCACAACATCACCCCGCGCCAGATGCTCTCCGGCATCGTACGGGTCGGTGTAGCGGAACTGGTGGCGATGACCTGGCTTCCCGCTTTCGTCGCCACCGTGCACGCGCGCTACCCCCACATCTCGCTAGAGCTGGACATTTCCCTCACCGCGCCGCTGCGCGCACGAATGCTGGCCGGCGACCTGGACGTGGTCCTGCTGCCGGGCGAGATCGCAGACCCTGCGCTGGTGGTCCATCCGCTCGGCCTGGTGACGTTCCGGTGGATGGCCGGCGCCGGCATGGATCTGCCGGACCATGTTCTGTCTGCCCAGGACCTGACGCGCCTGAGGGTCCTGTCCCTCGGCGAGAACTCGGTGCACTACAGCACGATCCTGTCGCTGCTAGGCAGCGGCAGCTCGGCTCAGCGCCCCGATCTGTGCAACAGCATGACGGTGATCGCCACGCTCATGATCGCCAATACCGGGATCAGCGTGCTGCCGCCCGCCTGCTACGGAGACGACATCGCCGCCGGCCGGCTGCGCGTGCTGCGGACGACGTGTGATCCCGCCCCGGTTCCCTTCGTGGCGGCGTACCGGAAGCGGCGTCTGTCCGGCCTCCACGATCTGATCGCCGCCACGGCGGCCGAGGTCAGCACCTTCGCGACAGCCGAGGACTGCGCCTCCGCCTGACTTGACATAACGTAAGGTCAGAGGCCTCATGGACTCATGAGCGGTTTGCGATACCACCACTGCCGTCCCTGCCCCATCGCAGGACAGTAGCCCCGCGTCCGGCGTTTGCGCCCCGGATGCCGGGGTGACGCCACATCGTGCCCGTATCGCGCGCGGCGACCAGCGATAGCGCAGACCAACCCCAATCCCGTCTTGAGCCGGCAGCCGCTGCACCGACAGCGGCGCCGGTGCGCGCCTGTGTGAAAGTCCATTCCCATGACCATGAAGTCCCGCCGCGAACGCCTTCCGGCGCTCGTCCTCAACCGCGCCGATCACGAGCGCCTCACTAGCCTTGCCACCGCCGCCCTCGACAGGATTCCTGATGTGGCGGAGGAGTTGCTGTCCGAGCTGGATCGGGCGCGGCTGGTGTCACCGGACCGCGCTCCGGCGAACTCGGTGCAGATGGGCACCACCGTCACCTACCGGTCGGCGGACTGCACACGCACGGTCCGGCTCGTCTATCCCGAAGATGCGGATATCGCGGACGGCAAGGTGTCCGTCATGACGCCCATCGGTGCCGCGCTGATCGGGCTGTCCGAAAACCAGTCCATTTCCTGGACCGCCCGGGACGGACGGCGCCACAAGCTGGAAATCGTCGCCGTCGTGCCCGCCACGGCACAGGTTCCGGGCTGATCTGCCCGAGCCGCCGGCAACCGGCCGGGTGATACGGCGGCTCCGGCACGGCGCCGGCCCACACCAGCGCGGCGCTTGCGCCGCCGCGCGGGGGCGAGCCGCCCGTCGTCCTCCACCGCCCTTTCCGCCACGGCGGAAAGAAGGGCCGCTGGCGCCGCTCCATGGCGGTCCAGCCGTCGGGCTGGTCGAGCACCGACGGTTCGGCGGGAAGCGCCGCCAGGGCCGCGAGAATGTCGTCGACGGGAACGACCGCGCCGCTGTCGAGGCGCCGCAAGGCCGGCGCATTCTCGACCGCATGGCAATCCGACACCCAGGACGACAGCAGCTCCCGCTTCTCCTCGGCACTCATGGACGGGTGATCGAGCACCTGGTCCGGATGGACCAGAGCAGCCTTTGATTGAAGGGCCGGCGGCGTCTGCGGCCGCTCGCCTCGCGTGGTTCTCATAGCCACATCCTCCTACGAGCGACATGGGTACAAGCACCTCGCACGCAGGGTGCGATGCCTCTGCCGGCCAAAGGCCGGCAGACTTGATTTGGGTGCGCCCGCGCGCGCGTCAAGACACCGGCCCCGCTCTGCTGTGGAGCCATCTCAATTCACGAAAAGAAGTCGTTTTTACCGTCGCCAGATCGCGTTACCCTATGGAAGGCGAGTGATTTGCGGACGCTCCATGCCCCGCAAATCAGCATTTCGCCGCGCATGGGAGGGGGCGGCATGTGCATCGCGTGTGAATGGGCACCTAATTTCGAGGCCTTCGGCCGGGCGAGTGGCCTGAACCGCCGGTCGGTCCTCGGAGCCGGCATGGCGATGACGGCGGCGGCAGCCATCGCGCCCGTGTTCCGCGCGACCGAGGTGAAGGCACAGGATGCCCGCGCCGCCACGAGCGGCCCGGCCGATTTCGTATTCCACAACGGGCCGGTCTACACCGTCTCCGCTGCCCAGCCCTGGGCGAAGGCGGTCGCGGTGCGCGGCAAGACCATCATCCATGTGGGCGACGAGGCCGGGGCCATGGCGCTCGCCGGCCCGAAGACGCAGGTGATCGATCTCAAGGGCCGCCTGCTCATGCCGGGCTTCGTGGAGGGGCACACCCATCCCCTGCTCGGCGCCTTCCTGACCTCCGGCATCGACCTTCAGCTGCCGACCATGAATGACGCCCTCGCCGCCATCGAGCAATACGCCAAGGAGAACCCCACCGGCCCCATCCGTGGCTTCGGCTGGCGCGTGGACATGTTCCCGCCGGAGGGGCCGACGCGGGCGGACCTCGACGGCATCCTGCCCGACCGGCCGGCCTTCTTCTTCGCCATCGACGGTCACAGCCTGTGGGTGAATTCCAAGGCGCTGGAGATGGCCGGCGTGACCCGAGATACGCCGGATCCCATCCCGCGCTTCAGCTATTACGCCCGCGACGAGAAGGGCGAGCCGACCGGCTATGTTCTCGAAGTCAACGCCGTGCTCGCCCTCGTCAATGCGGTGGAGCCGATCACCGCCGCCAATCTGGGCAAGCTGCTGGATGGCTGGCTGCCCAAGGCCGCAGCGGCCGGCATCACCTCGCTGTTCGACGCCGGCGTGCCGCCCATCGGCTCCGACCAGGGCGCCGTCATCAACCTCTACGTGGACGCGGAGAAGCGCGAGGCCCTGCCGTTCCGGGTATCGGCGTCCTATTCGGTGAAGAGCCTGCCCATCGACGACGTGGTCGAACAGTTCAAGGACGTCCGCAGCCGGGTGTCGAGCGAGCTGGTTTACGTGGACATCGTGAAGATCGTCGGCGACGGCTCGCAGGGCGGTTACACGGCGTGGCTGATCGAGCCCTATGCCGACATGCCCAACTCCATCGGCGCCTCCCCCTTCACCGAGGCGCAGTGGCACCAGCTTATCGGAGCGGTGGACGCGGCCGGCTACGACGTCCACGTCCATGCCTGCGGCGAGCGCACGGCCCGCGTGGCGCTGGATGCCATGGAGAAGGCCATCGCCACCAATCCCAAGCGCGACCGCCGCAATGCCATCGCCCATCTGGTCTATGTGGAGGACGTGGACAACCCGCGCTTCGCCAAGCTGAACGTGACGGCGCAATTCTCCGCCAACTGGTCGTCGTCCGATCCGGACACGATGATCAACATGCTGGCCCGCTACGGCCAGCCCCGCGCCAGCAAGATGTACCGCACCAAGACCATCCTGAACCAGGGTGGGCGCGTGTCGTTCGGCACCGACTGGCCGGCGGCGGGCTATTTCTCCACCTACAAGCCGCTCGATTCCATTGAGGTGGGCGTGACCCGCCGGCTGATCGGCGAGGCGGACGCCGCCGTGCTGGCGCCGGCGGATGAGCGGCTGACGGTGGCGGAAGCCATCCACGCCAACACGATGGGCGCCGCCTACCAGCTCCGCATGGACGATAAGATCGGATCGCTGGTGGTCGGCAAGTTCGCCGACCTGATCGTGCTCGACCGCAACATCCTCGAAGGCGATCCCCGCGGCATCCACAAGGCAAAGGTCGAGCTGACCATGATGAATGGTAAAATCCGCCACAAGGCCTGAAGCCCCGTTCCTGTCGACGGCGGCGCAGGCCCCGTCGACAAGAACCAAGAATGGTGGACCGCATGAAACGACTTCTCGGAGTGCTGATGCTGCTCACGGCGCTGGGCGGCGTTTCCGCCCAGGCTCAGCCGGTGCCCGAAATCTGCTCCAAGAAACGATCCTGCTTCATGACCTTCGACGGGCCAGACCGCGGCTTCTGTCAGGCCTATGTCGAAGGAAAATCATGCTTCATGTCGTTCAACGACGCTTATGATCGCGGCTGGTGCCAGCACCTGCGCGAGGGCAAGTCGTGCTTCATGGCGCTTGACGGCGACGCCCGGCGCGCCTGCGAAGCCGGCCGCGTCCCGCGCGAACACCGCCACTGGATGCGGCTCTGCAGCGGCTGGTAACGCGGCGCCGAGACTCCGATGCGATCCCCTCGCGCCATCACCATCGGCTCTAGCGGCTCCCCCGATCCGCGCGCGCCGCATGGTGGCGGGCGAGATAGATCCGGTCGTCCACCGTCGAGCAGACCACCGCCAGCACGATGCCGATGATGGCGCCAACCAGCGTGTCGAACACCCGTTCCGGCGCCATGGCCGTCCCCGCCGCGCCGGGGGCCGCGAGGTAGCTCATCAGAAGGGCCATGGGCGTCACCAGGATCTGGCCGAGGGCGTAGTTCGCGCCGATGATCATCTCGGTGGCGAACTGGAGGAAAATGAGCAGAGCGACCACGCTCCATACCGATGGCTCCTGCGAGAGGATGAGCCAGACAAGGCCCGCGCCCAACACAGTCCCGGACATGCGCTGCATGGCGCGGCTCATGCTGATGTGTAGGTGCGTTCCCTGCATCACCGCGACCGTGCCCATGGCCGCCCAGCCGGGATGCGCCGCGCCGGCGGCATAGGCGGCAAACGCCGCGATCGCCGAGCCGAGGGTGATGCGCGCCGCGGCGACAAGGCGGTGGTCCAGGGGCCGAACCGGCTCCACCGGAAAGGGCGCCTCGGGCGTTTCCTGCTGGCGGAACGCTTCCGTCCCCACGCAGATCAGCCACGTCAGCCCCGCCGCCAGCGCCGTCGCGGTCGCGCGCTCAACCACCTCCTGCCAGGACGCCACATGGCCCATGGCGGCACCGGCGGCGAACACGAAGATGAGCGCGCCCGGCGGGCCATACTGCCCGGTATTGGCGACAAAGAAGAACAGGCCGCAGGCGAGCGCCAACAGGGCCAGCTGGAGGAGATAGGGCGCGCCCAGCCAAGCCGCTGTCGACATACCGAGCACAGCGAAGGTCAGCCACATGGCGCAGATGAGGACGATGCGGCCACGCCCCGCCTGCGGGGCGAAGCGGCCGAACAGGGCTGCGAGGGTTCCCAGCGAGGCGAAGCCCACAAGGTGCGGCCAGGGCGAGACGAGGGCCAGCGGCAGTGCGATCGCCGCCGCCAGCGATGCCTGCAAGCCGGCCAGCGCCGCATTGCGCTGCCACGGCTGGGCGGCGAGCGCCCAGCTCTCGCGGATCTGGTGCGGCTTGAGCAGATGGCGCGCCGCGTCGAGGCGGCGGGCGGCGAGCGCGGCGGAATCGGCGGACGCCGCGTGAGGAGGCTCGGACAGGCTCATGGGGTCGTCTTTTCCCGGCGCTGGACCTGAAGGCTTTGCAGCCGCTGCTCGATCCGCTCGAAATGCGCGAGCATGGTCGCGATATCGGCGTCCGAAAGGTCGGCCAACATTTCCGCCTCCCCCTTGGACAGCTCACGCCGGATCTCGGCGACCCGCGCCCTGCCCGCTTCGGTGAGGTGAACCAGCCGGGCGCGTCCATCGGAGGCGTCGACACGGCGTTCCACGAGCCCCTGCCGGCTCAGGATGTCGAGCAGGCGCACGAGGCTCGACCCGTCGATGCCCACCAGCGCGGCGAGTTCCTTCTGGGTGATGCCGCCTCCGGACTCCTGAAGATGGACCAGCGGCACCCAGGTGGCGTCCGAGAGCCCCGCCTCGGCCAGACGGGCGTCCAGCGCCCGCCGCCAGCGACGGGCAAGCAAAGCGAAGCGCACGCCGAAGCGGGCGCGGGGAGAGGCAGGATCGAGCGTCATGGGGGCATGAAAAGCAGAATATAATTTGCATTGCAATGCAAATTATATGTACCCTCTCCCGTCCGGTTTTCTCGTCCCCGCCGCGGAAGGCCTCTTCAGCGCATCCGGCGGGGAGCTTCGGGGGCGCTCCCCGGAGGCAGCGCCCCTCTTCCCGTCAGCGCCAGCCCAAGGCGGGCGCCACATGGGTCAGGATGGCCTCGATGACGTGGGCGTTGTAGTCGACGCCCAGCTGGTTCGGCACGGTGAGGAGCAGCGTGTCGGCCTCGGCGATGGCTTCGTCCTCGGCAAGCTGTTTGATGAGCGCGTCCGGCTCGGCAGCGTAGCTGCGGCCGAAGATGGCGCGGGTCTTCTCATCGATGAAGCCGATGGAATCCTCCTCCTTGCCGCCCCCGCCGAAATAGGCGCGGTCGCGGTCGTCCACGAGGGCGAAGATGGAGCGGCTCACGGAGACGCGTGGCGTCCGGGTGTGGCCGGCCTCGGCCCAGGCGGCGCGGTAGGCGCGGATCTGCGCGGCCTGCTGCACATGGAAGGGCTCACCCGTCTCGTCATCCTTCAGCGTGGAGCTTTGGAGGTTCAGCCCGAGCTTGGCCGCCCACACGGCGGTGGCGTTGGAGCTGGCGCCCCACCAGATGCGCTCGCGCAGGCCCTCGGAGTGCGGCTCCACCCGCAGCATGCCGGGCGGGTTGGGGAACATGGGCCGGGGATTGGGCTGGGCGAAGCCCTCGCCCTTCAGCACCTCGAGGAACACCTCGGCGTGACGGCGGGCCATGTCGGCGGCGGTCTGGCCCTCCGGCGGACCATAGCCGAAATAGCGCCAGCCATCGATCACCTGCTCCGGCGAGCCCCGGCTGATGCCGAGCTGAAGCCGTCCGCCGGCGATGAGATCGGCCGAGCCGGCATCCTCCGCCATGTAGAGCGGGTTCTCGTAACGCATGTCGATGACGGCGGTGCCGATCTCGATGCGCTTGGTGCGCGCGCCCACGGCCGCCAGAAGCGGGAACGGAGACGCAAGCTGGCGGGCGAAATGGTGGACGCGGAAATAGGCGCCGTCCGCGCCCAGCTCCTCCGCCGCCACGGCAAGGTCTATGGATTGCAGCAGCGCATCCGCCGCCGAGCGGGTCTGCGACTGGGACGAGGGCGTCCAGTGGCCGAACGAGAGAAAGCCGATCTTCTTCAAGGCAGACACTTCTGGGCTGTGAAAATCTGGCGCCAACCTAGCCCGCTCCGCCGGCCCGCGCACCTTTCGTGTCCGCAAGCTGGCTTTGCACGAGAACCGGCCGCACGAGGAGATGTGTTCCCGCACGGGCACCGGATCGGTTGAATTTGCGGCCTTTGATCCCTATTCGTCACCCATGGACACACAGGTCTGCCCCACGACGCCTTTGCCTTTCCTGCCCTGGCCCGCCCCGGCCAACCGGCCGGCCCCCTTCCTGCCCATGAGCCACGCCGAGATGGCGGCGCTCGGATGGGATCAGTGCGACGTCGTTCTGGTCACGGGCGATGCCTATGTGGACCACCCGAGCTTCGGCATGGCCATCATCGGCCGGCTCCTGGAGGCGCAGGGCTTTCGCGTCGGCATCATCTCCCAGCCGGACTGGCAGTCGGCGGAGCCATTCAAGGCGCTGGGCAAGCCGCGCCTGTTCTTCGGCGTCACCGGCGGCAACATGGATTCCATGGTCAACCGCTACACGGCCGACCGACGGCTGCGGCATGACGATGCCTACACGCCCGACGGTGCCGGAGGCCGGCGGCCGGACCGCTCCACCATCGTCTACACGCAGCGCTGCCGCGAGGCGTACAAGGACGTGCCGATCATCCTCGGCGGCATCGAGGCTTCGCTGCGCCGGATCGCCCATTTCGATTACTGGTCCGACAAGGTGCGCCGCTCCATCCTGGCCGACGCCAAGGCGGACCTCCTCCTCTACGGCAACGCCGAGCGCGCCGTGGTGGAGGTGGCGAACCGCATCGCCGCTGGCGAGGCGCCGCGCGACATCGACGACGTGCGCGGCGTCGCTTTGTTCCGCAAGGTGCCCGAGCACTACACCGAACTTCACGCCGACGATCTCGACGCCTCCGACGAAGGCGCCGCCCGCCGCCCCGGCGACGTGGTCATCCGCCTGCCGTCCTGCGAGCAGGTGGAACAGGACAAGGAGGCCTATGCCCGCGCCTCCCGCGTGCTGCACCGGGAAAGCAATCCCGGCAACGCCCGCCCGCTGGTGCAGCGCCACGGCGACCGCGATCTGTGGCTGAACCCGCCGCCCATTCCCCTCACCACGCAGGAGATGGACGCGGTCTACGATTTGCCCTACGCCCGCGCGCCGCATCCCTCCTATTGCGAAGCGAAGATCCCGGCGTGGGACATGATCCGCTTTTCGGTAACGATCATGCGGGGCTGCTTCGGCGGCTGCACCTTCTGCTCCATCACCGAGCATGAGGGGCGCATCATCCAGAACCGCTCGGAAGGCTCGATCCTGCGCGAGATCGAGCTGATCCGCGACAAGACGCCGGGCTTCACCGGCGTCATCTCCGACATTGGCGGCCCCACCGCCAACATGTACCGGATGGCCTGCAACGACCCGAAGATCGAAGCGGCGTGCCGGCGCCCGTCCTGCGTCTTCCCGGACATCTGCCCCAACCTCAACACCTCCCACGACGACCTCATCCGCCTCTATCGCAAGGTGCGGGAGGTGGAGGGGGTGAAGAAGGTGATGGTCGCCTCCGGCGTGCGCTACGACCTTGCCGTGAAGAGCCCCGAATATATCCAGGAGCTGGTCACCCACCATGTGGGCGGCTACCTGAAGATCGCCCCGGAGCATACCGAGCGCGGCCCGCTCGACAAGATGATGAAGCCGGGCATCGGCACCTATGACCGCTTCAAGGAGATGTTCGACGCCGCGGTGAAGCGGGCCGGAAAGAAATACTATCTGATCCCCTATTTCATCGCCGCGCATCCGGGCACGACCGACGAGGACATGATGAACCTCGCGCTCTGGCTCAAGAAGAACCGCTATCGCGCCGATCAGGTGCAGACCTTCCTGCCCTCGCCCATGGCCACCGCCACCGCCATGTACCACACCGGCGTCAACCCGCTGCGCGCCGTGCGGCGCGGCGGCAGCGAGCGGGTGACGGCCGTCACAGGGCTGCGCCAGCGGAGGCTACACAAGGCCTTCCTGCGTTACCACGATCCGGACAACTGGCCGCTACTGCGCGAGGCGCTCAAAGCCATGGGCCGCGCCGATCTCATCGGTCCGCGCCCGGACCAGCTCGTGCCGGCGCACCAGCCGCCGGGCACCGGCAAGGCCGCCGGCACACGCCGCCCGGTCCGCCCGGTCCCCGCCGGGGCGCAGCGCTTCACCACCAAGGGCGTGCCGCTGCGCAAGAAGTGAGGCTACCTACTCGGCGGCTGCGTCCGTCTCGGTCGCAGCCGCCTCGCGCTGAAGCACGGCGGCGAAGAAGCCGTCCGTGTCGTGGCGCGCGGGGGTCAGCGCCAGATAATCGGGATGCGCCGAGCTGGTAATCTCAGGCGCCACCTCGCTCAGGGGAACGACGCGGAACGCCGGGTGCGCCGCGAGGAAGGCGGCCACTTGTTCCTCATTCTCCTCGGCCAGCAGCGAGCAGGTGGCATAGACCAGCCGTCCGCCCGGCTTCACCAGCCGCGCCGCGCTGGCGAGGATGCGGGCCTGAAGCGGTAGCAGCGCATCGAGCCCCGGCCCGAGCACCCGCCAGCGCGCATCGGGATTGCGCCTCCATGTGCCGGTGCCGCTGCATGGCGCATCCACCAGCACACGGTCAAAGCCGCCCTTGTGACGCTTCACCCAGCGGTCGGTTTCGCTGGCAAGGGGGCGCGTCTCGATATTGTGGAGGCCGGCCCGGCGGAACCGCTCGGCGGCGCGCTTCAGGCGGTTCTCCAGCACGTCGCAGGCGATGACGTGGCCCTTGTTCTTCATCTGGGCGGCGATGGCGAGCGTCTTTCCGCCGGCGCCGGCGCAGAAATCCACCACCCGCTCGCCGGGCTTCGCATCCACCACCACGGCGACGAGCTGGGAGCCCTCGTCCTGGATCTCCAGCTCGCCCGTCTTGAGCATGGGCAGGCGGTTGAGCGCCGGGCGCTCATTGACCCGGATGCCGTAGGGCGAGAGGGGCGACAGCTCGGCCGGCAGGCCCAGCGCGCGCAGGGCTGACAGCATCTCCGCGCGGTCGGCCTTGATGGGATTGACGCGCAGGTCGAGCGGGGCCGGTGTGAGCATGGCCGCCATTTCGGACGCGAAGGCATCGCCGAACCGGCGGTGTAGCCCGTCCGCTGCCCAGTCCGGGCATTCGTAGTGCACATCGTCCGGCATGGTGGGATGATCGACGCGCGCGCCCTGCAGCTTGATGAGCAGCGCGCGCTCCTGATCGGTGAGGGGCGCCGGCGCGAACTTGGCACCGGAAAACAGCGTCTGCACCTGATCCCGCGTCTTGCCGCCGCCGAGCATCAGCCAGGCCAGCAGCCGGTTGCGGGGCGTATCCGGGCGGCCGTGCCGCTTCAGCCACCAGCCGAGCCGGGCGTGGTGGCGCAGCAGGGCATAGAACAGCTCGGAAATCGGGCCGCGATGCGCCGTCGGGATGTCACGCCGGGCGCGGAAGAAGTCGGAGACGACGGCATCAGCCGGACGCGCGACGGCGTCGACCTCCTCGGTCAGATCGAGGGTTTCTTGCAGAATGGCGGCAAAGGTCACTGAGACACGATCAGGCTGGAAACGGGGCCGCACCATAGGCGATGGCGCCAGCCTTGACCATCACGAGCGCCCTTTATGCCATCGGCCTCGGCCTACGACCGATGCCGAGCCGGCCACGCTCAGGCGCCGTACGGGCTGGACCAAAGCCCCCTCAAGTCAAACTCGGGGGCTTTGGCACTACGCCGTCACCAGCATCTCCAGCAGGGCATCGCGGGCCTCGGCGATGCGGCGGTAATCCGCATCGCTGCCGCCGGCATCGGGATGGGCGGTCTTGGCGCGGCGGCGGAAGGCGGCGTTGATCTCGGCGGCGTCCAGCCGGCCGTCCCGCGGCAGGCCGAGCGCCTCGCGGTGGGGGCTGTCGTCTTCCCCGTCGAACATGGCCATGAGCGCGCGGCGGGCCTTCTGCGCCGCCATGCGAAGCTCTAGCTGATCCTCCTGCCAGCGGCGGCGGGACATGACGAAGCAGGCGCCGAAGGCGATGCGGCCGGTCTGCTCCAGTTCGTCCAGGCTGAAAGGGCCGACGATGCCGTAGGGCGCATCAAGCCACGCCTGCCGCCCGCCCGCGTCGGCCTCGACACGGCCGATGCTGACCATGTCGAGCACGCCCAGCGAGCCGTTCCAGACGACCCATTGCTCCGCCCCGGAGAAACCTGTGTCGGTCATGCGACGCGCCTTGTGCCTGCTCGCGCATGTGTCTGACACGAGCCGATCCCGGGACACGCATCCGCCGCCCGTTCCTGTCGGAAAGGCGCCGCCGTTTGCACATCCCAGGGGTGGCCATGCAGGACTGAAGCCAGATCGGGGGACCTTAAGGCTCGGCGTCCCGGACACCGGGGCGCAGCGTCGCCAGCGCGGCGCCGAGCGCGATCCAGGCGCCGACCACATAGGGCCAGAGGTTCCCGGGGAAGGCCGGCACGGGATAGATCGAATTGTAGAGCGGCCAGAGCATCGCCAGCGTTCCGAGCAAACCCAGCGCCAGCCACACCATGCTCTTCGCCTTCACCGCATGGGTGACAGCGGCCAGCGTGACGCCGAGATAGGCGACGATCAGCGCCAGCACGCCGATGGTGCCCACATTGTCGTAATAATCCGCCGGCCCGATGAAGGGCGCCCAGGCGAGGAGGCCGGCGAGCATCAGCAGGCCCACCACCAGCACCGACACCGACGGCGTGCCGTGGACGGGATGGACCCGCGCCGCTGCCTCCGACAGTCCGGCCCGGCCGAGCACGAACAGCATGCGCCCAGCGGCGGAGAGCGTGCCGAGCACGGCGGATATCGCGGACACGGCGGCGGCGATATCCAGCGCGGTGGCCATGCGCACGGTGCCGTATTTCAGCGCCAGCGTGTTGAGCGGAGCATCGTCGGCGGCGAGCGCCTTCATGTTGTCGACGCCGAACCCGACAACCTGGATGTAGGAGGCGAACACGAAGAACAGGCCGGCAAGCACCACCGAGCCGAGCAGCGCGACGGGAATGGCGCGGCCGGGCTGGCCCGTCTCCTCGGCCAGCGTCGCCGCCGCCTCGAAACCGGCGAAGGAGAGCACGGCGAAAACCACGGCATAGCCCACGCCCCACCAGCCCATGGCCGGGTCCGGCCGGAACGGCGCGGCGGTGAGGCCGCCGGTGGCGCTGACGGCGGTGAGGATCTTCACGCCGAGATAGACGATGACGCAGATGGAGCCGAGTTCCAGCAGCAGCATGAGCCGCGCGGCGACCGCCATGTCCCGGTAGGCGAAGAGCGTGCCGATGATGAGCGCCAGCACCCCCAGCACCAGCCACCAGCCCCCGATATGGATTCCGTGGTCGGCAAAGGCGGCCCGCAGGAAGTCACCCACCAGCGCCGCGCTGCCCGATCCCCCGGCGATGTAGAGCAGCAGCATACACCAGCCGGCGATGAAGCCGGCCCGCGGGCCGAAGGTCTGGCCGATATAGGAATAGGCCGAGCCGGCGCGCGTCGTCTTCCGGGCGAAGAAGACGAAGGAGAAGCCGACGATGGCGACCAGCAGCGTGCCCACGGCGAACCCCAGGGGCGCGGCGATCCCGGCGGCGCCCACCGCCAGCGTCACGTTGAGCGCCATGGACATGGTCGGCGCCATGACCGAGACCGAAAGCCCCACCGCCTCGACCGGCCCGAGGTTACGCTTCAGCTTGACCATGATCCGCGCCCCGATTGCCCCAGAATTCCGTGGGCAGTGTCAGCTCGGTACCATTATCGGGGCAATGCCGGAGATCGGCCCGATCTGCTCCGCTTCAGCCGGCGGAACCTGGCAAAAGAAAAGGCCGCCCCGAGGGGCGGCCTTTCCAATGGATGCGGGCGTGCTGCCCGGGATCACTCCGCCGCGTCGGCGGGGCCTTCCACGAGGGACTGGCCTTCGCCCTGCTCGTCGCGGGTTGCGACGATGAGGTCGTCGCGGTTGGTCGCGATGGTGCGCAGGCGAGACATCTGAGCGCCCGTGCCGGCCGGGATCAGGCGGCCGACTATGACGTTCTCCTTGAGGCCTTCCAGCGGGTCGATCTTTCCGTTGACCGCCGCTTCCGTGAGGACGCGGGTGGTCTCCTGGAAGGAGGCCGCCGAGAAGAAGGAGCGCGTCTGCAACGACGCCTTGGTGATGCCCAGGAGCACGGGATGGCCGGTGGCGGGCTTCTTGCCCTCCTCGGCGGCCTTCTCGTTCGCCTCGAGGAACTCGAGCCGGTCGACCTGCTCGTTGTCGAGGAAGTCGGTCTCGCCCGAGTCGTCGATCTCCACCTTCTGGAGCATGTTCCGAACAATCACCTCGATGTGCTTGTCGTTGATGTGCACGCCCTGGAGCCGGTAGACCTCCTGGATCTCGTTCACGAGGAAGGCCGCAAGCTCTTCCACGCCCTTGATCGCCAGGATGTCGTGCGGCGCCGGGTTGCCGTCGACGATGAAGTCGCCCTTCTCCACGACGTCGCCGTCCTGGAGATGGATGTGCTTGCCCTTCGGGATCAGGTACTCGACCGGATCCCCGCCGTCGGTCGGCTCGATGGAGAGCCGGCGCTTGTTCTTGTAGTCACGGCCGAACCGGATGGAGCCGGAGATCTCCGCGATGATGGCCGCGTCCTTGGGACGACGCGCCTCGAACAGCTCCGCCACGCGCGGCAGACCGCCCGTGATGTCGCGTGTCTTGGCGCTTTCCATGGGCACGCGGGCCACCGCGTCGCCGGCCTTGAGGGTCTGGTTGGGGTCCACCGAGATGATGGCCTCCACCGGCAGCGCGTAGCGGGCGTCGCCGCCGCGCGGCAGCTTGATGATCTTGCCGTCCTTGCCCTTGATGAGGATGGCCGGGCGCAGCTCCGGTCCACGGCCGGACCGCGAATCTGTCACCACGCGCTTGGCGATGCCGGTCGACTCGTCGACCTGCTCGTTCATCGAGGAGCCTTCCATCAGGTCCTCGAAGGCCACCGTGCCGTCCACCTCGGAGAGGATGGGGCGGGTGTAGGGATCCCACTCGGCAATGCGCTGGCCGCGCTTGATGGTGTCGCCCTCGTCCACCTTGAGGCGAGCGCCGTACTGCACGCGGTTGACCGCGCGCTCGGTGCCGTCATGGTCGACGATGACCACCGCCAGGTTGCGGGCCATCACCACCAGGTCGCCATCCGAATTCCGCGCCACGTTGCGATTGCGGATGCGGACGGTGCCCTCGAAGTTGCTTTCCACGAAGGACGAGTCGGCGAGGGTCGCCGCGCCGCCGATGTGGAAGGTGCGCATCGTGAGCTGGGTGCCCGGCTCGCCGATGGACTGGGCGGCGATGACGCCCACCGCTTCACCCATGTTGACGGGCGTGCCGCGGGCGAGGTCGCGCCCGTAGCAGGTGCCGCACACGCCGTTGCGGGTCTCGCAGGTCAGCACTGACCGGATCTTGATTTCCTGGATGCCCGACTTGTTGATCCGCTCGACGTGCGGCTCCTCGATCATCTGGCCCTTGGGCACGATGACGTCGCCGGTCGCCGGCTCCACGATGTCTTCCGCCGCGGTGCGGCCGAGGACACGCGAGGCGAGCGAGGCCACGATCTGGCCCGCGTCGATGATGGCGCGCATGTGGATTCCCTTCTCCGAGCCGCAATCGCGCTCGGTGATGATGGAATCCTGCGCCACGTCGACGAGACGACGGGTGAGGTAGCCCGAGTTCGCCGTCTTCAGAGCGGTGTCGGCAAGGCCCTTACGCGCGCCGTGGGTGGAGTTGAAGTACTCCATCACGGTCAGGCCTTCCTTGAAGTTCGAGATGATCGGGCTCTCGATGATCTCGCCCGACGGCTTGGCCATGAGGCCGCGCATGCCGGCGAGCTGCTTCATCTGAGCGGGCGACCCACGCGCTCCGGAGTGGCTCATCATGTAGATCGAGTTGATCTGCTTCTCGCGGCCGGTCTTCGGGTCCTTCTTGACCGAAGAGATTTCCTTCATCATCTCCTCGGCGACGCGATCGGAGCACTTGCCCCAAGCGTCAACGACCTTGTTGTACTTCTCGCCCTGGGTGATCAGGCCGTCGTTGTACTGCTGCTCGTATTCCTTGGTGAGGGCGCGGGTCTCCTCGACCAGCTCCCACTTCTTCTTCGGCACCACCATGTCGTCCTTGCCGAACGAGATGCCGGCGCGGAACGCGTTGTAGAAGCCGAGCGCCATGATGCGGTCGCAGAAGATCACGCTCTCCTTCTGACCGCAGTGCCGGTACACGGCATCGATCATGTTGGAGATTTCCTTCTTCGTCATCAGCTTGTTGACGACGTCGTAGGAGAGCTTCGGGTCCTTGGGCAGCAGCTCGCCGATCTTCATGCGGCCGGGGGTGGTCTCATAGATCTTGGAATACTGCTTGCCGTCCGGGCCGATGCCGATGTAGCGGCCCTTGATCTTGGTGGCGAGGGTGATCGCCTTGGCGTTCAGCGCGTGGTCGATCTCCGCCATGTTGGCGAACATCATGCCCTCGCCGGGCTCCTTCTCCTTCATGATGGAGAGGTAGTAGAGGCCCAGAACGATGTCCTGCGACGGAACGATGATGGGCTGGCCGTTCGCCGGGTGCAGGATGTTGTTGGTGGACATCATCAGCACGCGCGCTTCCAGCTGGGCTTCCAGCGAGAGCGGGACGTGCACGGCCATCTGGTCGCCGTCGAAGTCGGCGTTGAACGCCGAGCAGACGAGCGGGTGCAGCTGGATGGCCTTGCCCTCGATGAGCACCGGCTCGAACGCCTGGATGCCGAGGCGGTGGAGCGTCGGCGCGCGGTTCAGCATCACCGGGTGCTCGCGGATCACCTCGTCGAGGATGTCCCAAACCTCGGGACGCTCCTTCTCCACCAGCTTCTTCGCCTGCTTGACGGTCGCCGAATGGCCCTTCGCGTCGAGGCGCGAATAGATGAAGGGCTTGAACAGCTCCAGCGCCATCTTCTTCGGCAGGCCGCACTGGTGGAGCTTCAGCTCCGGGCCCACCACGATGACCGAGCGGCCGGAATAGTCCACGCGCTTGCCGAGCAGGTTCTGGCGGAACCGGCCCTGCTTGCCCTTCAGCATGTCGGCGAGCGACTTCAGCGGACGCTTGTTGGCGCCGGTGATGACGCGGCCGCGGCGGCCGTTGTCGAACAGCGCGTCAACCGCCTCCTGAAGCATGCGCTTCTCGTTGCGGATGATGATGTCCGGCGCGCGCAGCTCGATCAGCCGCTTCAGGCGGTTGTTGCGGTTGATGACGCGGCGGTACAGGTCGTTCAGGTCGGAGGTCGCGAACCGGCCGCCGTCCAGGGGGACGAGCGGGCGAAGGTCCGGCGGGATCACCGGCACGTGGGTGAGGATCATCCACTCCGGCTTGTTGCCGGAGAGCTGGAAGGCCTCCACGATCTTCAGGCGCTTGGCGAGCTTCTTGGGCTTCAGCTCGGTGGTCGCCTCGGCGATCTCCTGGCGCAGGTCCGCGGCGATCTTCTCGAGGTCCATGGAGCGCAGCAGCTCACGGATGGCCTCGGCGCCGATCATGGCGGTGAAGCTCGAATCGCCGAACTCGTCCTGGGCGCGCAGGTAGTCGTCCTCGGAGAGGAGCTGACGATACTTGAGCTTGGTGATGCCCGGCTCGATGACGACGAAATACTCGAAATACAGGATGCGCTCGAGGTCCTTGAGCGTCATGTCGAGCAGCAGGCCGATGCGGCTCGGCAGCGACTTCAGGAACCAGATGTGCGCCACCGGCGCGGCGAGCTCGATGTGGCCCATGCGCTCGCGCCGCACGCGCGACAGGGTGACCTCGACGCCGCACTTCTCGCAGATGATGCCCTTGTACTTCATCCGCTTGTACTTGCCGCACAAGCACTCGTAGTCCTTGATGGGACCGAAGATGCGCGCGCAGAACAGGCCGTCACGCTCGGGCTTGAACGTGCGATAATTGATGGTTTCCGGCTTCTTGATCTCGCCGTAGGACCAAGACTTGATCTTCTCCGGGCTCGCGATCGAGATGCGGATCTGATTGAAGCTCGGGGCCGGAACGGTCGGATTGAAGACGTTCAGGATTTCCTGATTCATGAGCTGGCTCCCAAACGAAGTGGGCCTTTAACTTGAGGCCCGGCCGGCAGAAGCGCCGGTCGGGCAATCCGCTTTGCGCGGGGTGACGGGCTCAAACGCCCGTCAGGTGTTCTCGAGATCGACGTTGAGGCCGAGCGAGCGCATTTCCTTCACGAGCACGTTGAAGCTCTCGGGAATGCCGCTCTCGAACGTGTCCTCGCCGCGCACGATGGCCTCGTAGACCTTGGTACGGCCGGCCACGTCGTCCGACTTCACGGTGAGCATCTCCTGCAGCGTGTAGGCGGCGCCGTAGGCTTCAAGCGCCCACACCTCCATTTCGCCGAAGCGCTGGCCGCCGAACTGCGCCTTGCCGCCCAGCGGCTGCTGGGTGACGAGCGAGTAGGGACCGATCGACCGGGCGTGGATCTTGTCGTCGACCAGGTGATGCAGCTTCAGCATGTAGATGTAGCCGACCGTCACCTTGCGATCGAACGGCTCGCCGGTGCGCCCGTCGAACAGCGTGGACTGACCCGAACGGTCGAGACCCGCCCGCTCCAGCTCCTGCTCGATGTCCGCCTCGTGGGCGCCGTCGAAGACCGGGGTGGCCATCGGCACGCCCTTGCGCAGGTTCTCGCCAAGCTCGGGCAGCTCGCTGTCCTTGATCTGCTCGATCTCTTCCTTGCCGTAGATGATCTCGAGCCGGTCACGCAGGGGCTTCAGGTCCTGCTTGGCGTAATAGGCTTCCGCCGCGGCGGCCACCTGCCGGCCGAGGCCAGCGCAGGCCCAGCCGAGATGCGTCTCGAGGATCTGCCCGACGTTCATGCGCGAGGGCACGCCCAGCGGGTTCAGCACGATGTCGACGTTGGTGCCGTCCTCCAGGAACGGCATGTCCTCCACGGGGACGATGCGCGAGACCACACCCTTGTTGCCGTGGCGGCCGGCCATCTTGTCGCCGGGCTGGATCTTGCGCTTCACCGCGACGAAGACCTTGACCATCTTCATCACGCCGGGGGGCAGCTCGTCGCCGCGCTGCAGCTTCTCGACCTTGTCGAGGAAGCGCTGCTCGAGCCGCTTCTTCGAGTCGTCGTACTGGGCGCGGATCGCCTCCAGCTCGGCCATGATGGCGTCGTCGGCGACGGCGAACAGCCACCACTGCGAGCGGGGATACTCGCCGAGGGTCTCGCGGGTGACGGCGGTCTCCTTCTTGAAGCCCTTCGGCCCCGCGATGGCGACCTTGCCGTCCAGGATCTCGGTCAGGCGGCCGTAGACGTTGCGATCGAGGATCGCCTGCTCGTCGTCACGGTCCTTGGCGAGACGCTCGATCTCCTCGCGTTCGATGGCCAGCGCGCGCTCGTCCTTGTCGACGCCGTGGCGGTTGAACACGCGCACCTCGACGATGGTGCCCGTGGTGCCGGGCGGCAGGCGCAGCGAGGTGTCGCGCACGTCGGCGGCCTTCTCGCCGAAGATGGCGCGGAGGAGCTTCTCCTCCGGCGTCATCGGGCTTTCGCCCTTCGGCGTGATCTTGCCGACGAGGATGTCGCCCGCGCGGACTTCGGCACCGATATAGACGATGCCGGCCTCGTCGAGATTCTTGAGCGCCTCTTCCGAGACGTTGGGAATGTCGCGGGTGATTTCCTCAGGCCCGAGCTTGGTGTCGCGGGCCATGCACTCGAATTCCTCGATGTGGATCGAGGTGAACACGTCTTCCTTGACGATGTTCTCCGAGAGGAGGATCGAGTCCTCGAAGTTGTAGCCGTTCCACGGCATGAAGGCGACGAGTACGTTGCGGCCGAGCGCGAGCTCGCCCAGCTCCGTGGACGGGCCATCGGCGATGATGTCGCCCTTGCGCACCTGATCGCCCACGCGGACCAGCGGACGCTGGTTGATGCAGGTGGACTGGTTGGAACGCTGGAACTTCATCAGCCGGTAGATGTCGACGCCCGACTTGGAGGGGTCGGCCTCTTCCGTGGCCCGGATGACGATACGGGTGGCGTCCACCTGATCGATCACGCCGGTGCGGCGGGCGGCGATGGCGGCGCCGGAGTCACGCGCAACCACGGCCTCCATGCCAGTGCCGACCAGCGGCGCCTGCGAGCGCACGAGCGGAACTGCCTGGCGCTGCATGTTGGAGCCCATGAGCGCGCGGTTGGCGTCGTCGTTCTCAAGGAACGGGATGAGCGCCGCGGCCACCGAAACAAGCTGCTTCGGCGACACGTCCATGAAGTCCACACGGTCGGGGCTCACGAGGAGCACGTCGCCCGCATGGCGGCAGACGATGAGGTCTTCCTCGAAGCGGCCGTCCTTGTCGAGCGGGATGTTGGCCTGCGCGACGTAGTACTTCCCCTCCTCCATGGCGGAGAGATAGACCACCTCGTCGGTGACCTTCGACTCCACCACGCGGCGGTAGGGCGCCTCGATGAAGCCGTACTTGTTCACGCGGGCGAAGGTCGCCAGCGAGTTGATGAGGCCGATGTTCGGGCCTTCCGGCGTCTCAATCGGGCAGATGCGGCCGTAGTGGGTCGGGTGCACGTCGCGCACCTCGAAGCCGGCGCGCTCGCGGGTCAGACCGCCCGGGCCGAGGGCCGAGAGGCGCCGCTTGTGCGTGATCTCGGAGAGCGGGTTGGTCTGGTCCATGAACTGCGACAGCTGCGACGAGCCGAAGAACTCGCGCACCGCGGCCGCCACCGGCTTCGCGTTGATGAGGTCCTGCGGCATCACGGTGTCGATGTCGACGGACGACATGCGCTCCTTGATGGCGCGCTCCATGCGCAGCAGGCCGACGCGGTACTGGTTCTCCATGAGCTCGCCGACCGAGCGGACACGGCGGTTGCCCAGGTGGTCGATGTCGTCGATCTCGCCCTTGCCGTCGCGCAGCTCCACCAGCGTCTTGATGACGGAGAGGATGTCGTCGCGACGCAGCACCCGCACGGTGTCGGGGCAGTCGAGGTCGAGGCGCATGTTCATCTTCACGCGGCCGACCGCGGAGAGGTCGTAGCGCTCGGGATCGAAGAACAGCGAGTGGAACATGGCCTGCGCCGAATCGAGCGTCGGCGGCTCGCCCGGGCGCATGACGCGATAGATGTCGAAGAGCGCGTCCTCGCGGGTCACGTTCTTGTCGGCCGCCAGCGTGTTGCGGATGTACGCGCCGGTGTTGACGTGGTCGATGTCGAGGATCGGAATCTCGTTGTAGCCGGCTTCCTCGAGCAGCTTCAGCGTCTTCTCGGTGATCTCGTCACCGGCCTCGGCGTGGATCTCGCCGGACGCGAGGTCCACGAGGTCCTCGGCGATGTACTGGCCGACCATCTCCTCGTCGGAGATGCGCAGGGCCTTGAGGCCCTTCTCGGCGAGCTGGCGGGCGGCGCGCACGGTCAGCTTCTTGCCGGCCTCGAGCACGACCTCGCCGGTGTCGGCGTCGACCAGGTCGGAAACCGCCTTGTAGCCCTTCATCCGCTTGGGATCGAACGGCATGCGCCAGCCGCCCTTCGCACGCTCGTAGGGCACCTTCTCGTAGAAGGTCGAGAGGATTTCCTCGTTGTCGAGGCCCAGCGCGTACAGCAGGCTCGTCACCGGAATCTTGCGACGACGGTCGATACGCGCATAGACGATGTCCTTGGCGTCGAACTCGATATCGAGCCAGGACCCGCGATAGGGAATGATGCGCGCCGCGAACAGGAGCTTGCCCGAAGAGTGGGTCTTGCCCTTGTCGTGGTCGAAGAAGACGCCCGGCGAACGGTGCATCTGGGAGACGATGACGCGCTCGGTCCCGTTGACGATGAACGTGCCGTTCATGGTCATCAGCGGGATATCGCCGGTGTAGACGTCCTGCTCCTTGATGTCCTTGACGGACTTGGCGCCGGTGTCCGGATCCACATCGAACACGATGAGGCGGAGCGTCACCTTGAGCGGGGCGGCAAACGTCATGCCGCGCTGGCGGCACTCGTCCACGTCATACTTCGGGGGCTCGAACTCGTAGCGGACGAACTCCAGCATGGCCGCGCCGGAGAAGTCGGAGATGGGGAATACCGACTTGAACACCGCCTGCAGGCCGTCGTCGTCGCGTCCGCCCTTGGGCTCCTCGATCTGGAGGAACTGGTCGTAAGACGCCTTCTGAACCTCGATGAGGTTCGGCATCTCGGCCACTTCCTTGATCTTGCCGAAGAACTTGCGGATCCGCTTACGACCGGTGAACGTTTGCGCCATCTCGATCCTCGTCCGTCCTGGTCTCTCGGGCCGGCCCCTGTCCTCCCGAAGGAGGCGGGCTCGCCGCGCCGGCACCGGAACCTCTGTCAGCCATCGTGCCTTCAAGGGTTGGGGGCGAAACGCCATCCCCTTTCAGCACCATGACGGCTCTCCCGGCAGCCCCCGAACCTCGTCCGGATCGGCTGCCGGGAGAACCGTCTCTCTCCCTGTCCGGCCTTCCGGCCGGCTATGGAACGGGTCCCGGCACGAGGCCGGGACCCGAAACGTCAAAAGCTCACTTGAGCTCGACCTTGGCGCCAGCCTTCTCGAGCTGGGCCTTGAGCTTCTCGGCCTCGTCCTTGGACACGCCTTCCTTGACGGGCTTCGGAGCGCCTTCCACGAGGTCCTTGGCTTCCTTGAGGCCCAGGCCGGTGATGGCGCGGACTTCCTTGATGACTTCGATCTTCTTGTCGCCGGCGGCGGCAAGCATCACGGTGAACTCGGTCTGCTCTTCCACCGCGGCGGCGGCAGCGGCCGGAGCCGCGGCAACGGCCACGGCGGCGGCGGCGGAAACGCCCCACTTCTCTTCGAGGAGCTTCGCCAGCTCGGCGGCCTCAAGCACGGTGAGGGAGGACAGCTCGTCGACGAGCTTGGTCAGGTCAGCCATGGGATTTTCCTTAAGATAGGTTCGGATTTTGGAATTGCGAGATCAGGCCGCCAATGGCGGCCGCGGCCTCACGCTGCTTCGTCCTGCTTGGCATAGGCCCCGAACACGCGGGCGAGCTTGGCCGCCGGTGCCGTGGTGAGCTGCGCGATCTTGGTCGCCGGGGCCTGAATGAGGCCGACGAGCTTGGCACGCAGTTCGTCCAGGGACGGGAGTGTGGCAAGCGCCTTCACACCGTCCACGTTAAGGGCCGTCTTGCCCATCGCGCCGCCGAGGATAACGAACTTGTCGTTGGCCTTGGCGAACTCGACGGCAACCTTCGGCGCCGCCACCGGATCATCCGAATAGGCGATCACGGTGGGTCCCTTCAGCAGGGACGCCACATGGGCGACGTCGGAGCCTTCCAGAGCGATTTTGGCGAGGCGGTTCTTGGCCACCTTCACGGTCGCACCCTCGGCCTTCATCTGTCGACGGAGCTTCGACATCTGGGCCACGGTGAGGCCGGAATAGTGGGCGACCACGACGACGGACGTGCTCTTGAACACATCCGTGAGCGTCGTGACGAGCTCTTGTTTTTCCGCTCGATCCACGTCTGGCTCTCTTTAAGCCTTGGCAGCACCATCCACCTCCCGAAGGAGGCATCCGGTCCCGCCGGTTGCGCCTTGCCGCGTCCTGCGGCCAACCTGTCTGACGACATGGAAGGCCGCGATCCGCGACGCTCACATGCCCTGTCCCCTATTGCCCGGGCACGGTAAACCGTGTCGCGAAGCGCAAGGCGCTGGTTCCGAACCGATCTTCATCTCCGCCGGCGCAGGCCGCTCGGAGGGCAAATTCCGGTCTTCCCCGTCTATGCTGGCTCCCCATTAACCGCCCGTTAGGGCGGATGTCGGGAATTAAGCCTTGATCCTCGGCCCGATTGAGCGAACATCCCTTGCGGGGCGCATCTCCATCAGGCCTCCATCGAGGCACCGGCAGTCTCGGACAGGACTTTGCCTGCTGGTTCGCCCGAAGGCTCCAAGGAGCCACCCGAACGCCTGACAGACGACAAGGCCGGGCGGGCGAACCCTCCCAGCCCTTCCACCCGGTCAAGGGCGAAAGCCACAATACCTGATCCGGGCGGCACGCCACCCGGAAACAGCCCATATAAAGGCTGACGCCAGCCTTGTCACGCCCCGATCATCGTCCTTGCGCACTTTTTGCATACGGCAGCCGCCGGCCTGCCATGCGCCGGCGGAAGGGCCCGCGCGGACCTCGCCAAAACGTGACATTCAAACGAAAAAGCCGGACCCACCGGCCCGGCCTTTCCCGAAGCTTGATCTCGACCGATCAGGCGGTGAGCACGGTGGAGGGCTCCACCTTGATGCCCGGGCCCATGGTGGAGGAAACCGCCACGCGCTGCAGGTAAGTGCCCTTGGCGCCGGCCGGCTTGGCCTTCACCACCGCGTCCACGAAGGCGCGGATGTTCTCGGCCAGCTTGTCGGCGGGGAAGGAAGCCTTGCCGATGCCGCCGTGGATGATGCCGGCCTTCTCGACGCGGAACTCCACCGCGCCGCCCTTGGCGGCGGCGACGGCGCCCTTCACGTCCATGGTCACGGTGCCGACCTTCGGGTTCGGCATCAGGCCGCGCGGGCCGAGCACCTTGCCGAGACGGCCGACGAGCGGCATCAGGTCCGGGGTCGCAATGCAGCGATCGAACTCGATGGTGCCGCCCTGGATGGTCTCCAGGAGGTCCTCGGCGCCCACGATGTCGGCGCCCGCCGCCTTGGCCTCGTCGGCCTTGGCGCCACGGGCGAACACCGCCACGCGCACGGTACGGCCGGAGCCGTTCGGCAGGTTGCACACGCCGCGAACCATCTGGTCGGCATGGCGGGGATCGACGCCCAGGTTCAGCGCGACCTCGATGGTCTCGTCGAACTTGGCGGTGGTGCGCTCCTTGAGGAGCTTGAGGGCGTCGTCGAGGCCGTACAGCTTGTTACGGTCGATGCCCTCGTTGATGGCGCGGATGCGCTTGCCTTCCTTCGCCATGGCGCTCACCCCTGAACCTGCAGGCCCATGGAACGGGCCGAACCTTCGATCATCTGGACGGCGGCCTCAACGGTGTCGCAGTTCAGATCCTTCATCTTCTTCTCGGCGATCTCCGCGAGCTGGGCGCGCGTAACCTTGCCGACGAAGGTGCCCTTGCCGGGCGTCTTCGAGCCCGAGCCGGGCTTCTTCTTCGTCTCGAGGCCGGCGGCCTTCTTGAGGAAGTAGGAGACCGGGGGGGTCTTCAGCTCGAAGGTGAAGGAGCGGTCCTGATAGGCCGTGATCACCACCGGGATCGGCATGCCCTTTTCGAGCTGCGCGGTCTGGGCGTTGAACGCCTTGCAGAATTCCATGATGTTCAGGCCGCGCTGACCGAGCGCGGGACCAATCGGCGGGGCCGGATTGGCGCTGCCGGCGGGCACCTGCAGCTTGACGTAACCGGTAATTTTCTTCGCCATTTCAACAACTCCCAAAAATCGCCGCCGTCCGGTGAGGGAGCGGCGGGCGGGATTGCGTGGTGCGGGTCAAAAGGGCGCTTGGCGAGACGCCCCCTCCCCTCCCACGCCGGCACACTGCCCTTTGAGCAATGCGCCAGACTTCGGACCATTGCCCCCCGAGGGGGCGACGGCCCGCTCCGATCAGACCTTCTCGACCTGACCGAATTCGAGTTCCACCGGCGTCGCGCGGCCGAAGATGGACACCGCCACCTTCAGGCGCGAGCGGCTGTCGTCGACCTCTTCCACGATGCCGTTGAAGGACGCGAACGGGCCGTCCGACACCTTCACCGTCTCGCCGACCTCATAAGAAATCGACGGCTTCGGACGCTCGATGCCCTCCTGCACCTGCTGCAGGATGCGCATGGCCTCCGATTCGGAGATTGGCATGGGCTTGTTGTCGGCCCCCAGGAAGCCGGTGACCTTCGGCGTGTTCTTGATGAGATGGAAGGCCTCGTCGGTGAGGTCCATCTTCACCAGCACGTAGCCGGGGAAAAACTTGCGCTCGGCATCCACCTTCCGGCCGCGGCGCACCTCGACCACCTTCTCGGTGGGCACGAGGATCTGCTCGAACAGATCGGTCAGGCCGCGCTGGTCAGCCTGCTCGCGGATCGAGTCGGCTACCTTCTTCTCGAAGTTGGAATAAGCGTGAACGATGTACCAGCGCTTCGCCATGTGGGCCTCCCGCCTCAGTGCCCGAAGGTCAGCAGCGTGGAGACGCCGAACCGGATGATCTGGTCGGAGACGAGGAAGAAGATGGACGCCAGGAAGACCATCACGAACACCATGGCGGTGGTGATCAGCGTCTCGCGGCGGGTGGGCCAGGTGACCTTGGCCGTTTCCGCGCGGACCTGCTGATAGAACTCCATCGGGCTGTTCTTCGCCATGGCGTCTCGCCGTCCGTTCCTGTTGCCGCCCGTTCCCGCGCCGCCGGTTGCCACGCACCGGAACCTTCCGATGACGCGAAGCGGCACACGCCGCGTAAATCCTTTTCCCGCCGGCTTCGGCTCTCGCGAGACGTTGCTGCGGGCTTGCCTTCGGCGGGGTCGGACCTCGCCTCATATGGGCCGTCCGAAACGCGCCTACAAGCCGTGCCATTCCGGCGTCGTCGTCTCGCCTGACCTGCCATCCCGCGTCAGCCCGGATCGTGGGCATCCCGAAGATGGCAGGAGTGGAGGGACTCGAACCCCCAACCCCCGGTTTTGGAGACCGGTGCTCTAACCAGTTGAGCTACACTCCTAAGGCCTGCGCCCCAAAGCGTGGCAGAATCAGCTTTTCAGCGATCAGCCTGCCTCGAGGGTAGACTCCGCCGCGCCGGGAAGTGACCCAGCGCATCGGCCGGCTGTGTTTAGTGGGATGCCGCGCGGCTGTAAAGGGGGGCCGGGGCGCGATCAGGCCTGTCCACCGCAAAGGCGGCTAGAGGTGATCGAGGACGAAGGCCGCTCGTCCCGTCACGTCGGTCCGTGGCAGTTCCACCGTTTCGTAGCCGAGGCCGCGATAGGTGTCGACCATGACCGCATGGGTGCGCACGGCTTCATCCCAATCCTGCCGGCGCTCGGCATCGTTTGCGTAGATTTCGCGCCATGGCGGAGCGACGAACACGAGGGTATTGTATCTGAACACTGCGCACGCCCGGCTGATGTGCCGGGGAATCGGCAGCCCGCATAGCGAAAGGTATCCGGCCACGTCTGGAATGCCGCGGTCGAAGAAGACCGGGCCGACCCGCCCTGCCTGCTCCTCGTAGGATCGCAGGTCCCAGGCAAGCATCGCCTCCGCGAACGCCGCCCTGTCCCGCCACGGGAGGGCTGGGCCATCAATGGCCATCTGCTGGCGGATGACAGCCCGGCCCGCCTCCGGCGCGATGGCGTGCCCGGCGTTCGCAAGAGCATCCAACAGGGTGCTCTTGCCCGAACCCGGACCGCCCGTGAGCACAATCAAGCGTGTAGAGCCGCGCGCCATAGCCGCCTGCCTCTGCATTATCGAGTTTTGGAGATGCACCCGGACGCGCCGCATATGGCCGCGTCAAAAGGGGAGCCCAAACAGGATGCCCGGCGCGAACCGGGAGCGCAAGCCACCGGGACCGTGGGAGGCATCATCGGTCTGCGGGGTGCGCGGGATTCGGGACGGGCCAAAAGAAAAAGGCGGCGCCCCAAAGGCGCCGCCCTATTCCGTCACGCGCCGGACCCGAGGTCCAGTGCTGCGATCACTCGATGATGGCAGCGACGACGCCGGCGCCGACGGTGCGGCCGCCTTCACGGATGGCGAAGCGCAGCTTCTCCTCCATGGCGATCGGAACGATCAGGTGCACGTCCATCGACACGTTGTCGCCCGGCATCACCATCTCGGTGCCTTCGGGCAGCGTGCACACGCCGGTCACGTCCGTCGTGCGGAAGTAGAACTGCGGGCGGTAGTTGGTGAAGAAGGGGGTGTGACGGCCACCCTCTTCCTTCGTCAGGATGTAGGCCTCGGCCTTGAACTTGGTGTGCGGCTTCACCGAACCCGGCTTGCACACGACCTGGCCACGCTCCACGTCCTCGCGCTTGGTGCCGCGCAGCAGGATGCCGACGTTGTCGCCGGCCTGGCCCTGGTCGAGCAGCTTGCGGAACATCTCGACGCCGGTGACGGTCGTCTTCACCGTCGGGCGGATGCCGACGATCTCGACTTCCTCGCCGACCTTGATGATGCCGCGCTCGACACGGCCGGTCACCACGGTGCCGCGGCCGGAGATCGAGAACACGTCCTCGATCGGCATCAGGAACGGCAGGTCGATGGGACGCTCGGGCTGCGGGATGTAGGCGTCGACCGCCTCCATCAGCTTCAGCACCGCGTCACGGCCGAGTGCCGGATCGCCGTTCTCGAGCGCGACCAGCGCCGAGCCACGGATGATCGGGATGTCGTCGCCGGGGAAGTCGTACTTCGAGAGGAGCTCGCGCACCTCCATCTCCACGAGCTCCAGGAGCTCCGGATCGTCGACCATGTCGCACTTGTTCAGGAACACCACCAGCGCCGGAACGCCGACCTGACGGGCGAGCAGGATGTGCTCGCGGGTCTGCGGCATCGGGCCGTCGGCGGCCGAAACCACCAGGATCGCGCCGTCCATCTGCGCCGCGCCGGTGATCATGTTCTTCACATAGTCGGCGTGCCCGGGGCAGTCGACGTGCGCATAGTGGCGGTTCGCCGTCTCGTACTCGACGTGCGCCGTCGAGATCGTGATGCCGCGCGCCTTCTCTTCCGGCGCCTTGTCGATCTGGTCGTACGCCGTGAACGTCGCGCCGCCAGACTCCGCAAGGATCTTCGTGATCGCTGCCGTCAGCGACGTCTTGCCGTGATCAACGTGACCGATCGTGCCGATGTTGCAGTGCGGCTTCGAGCGGTTGAACTTCTCTTTGGCCATTTCGTCTCTCTCACTCTCGGTCAGCGCCCCGCGCGGGCCGCCAAAAAATCCGCCGTGGGATAGGGGGTTTCAGAAGCGGATGCAAGAGGCGGGACAACCGCGCGCAAAACCGTTCGCGCCCGCGCGCACGCGCGAAGGCCGGTCCGGCAAGGCCGCGACGCGGCCCCCTCCCCCTATCCGCCGTCCCCGGAACAAGCCTCAGAGCCACGGCCGGCGCCATAGGGCGTCGCGGCGATGAAAGCGTTCAGCGCGTCCGCAACGCCGGTCGATTTCGCGCGGACGATGAAGGAGAACGGCTCGTTCCGCACGTTTCCGTCCGGCGTCATCATGCAGTGCGGCCAGACCGGGACGAGGCCCATCTTCTGCGACAGGTACTGGACGGTGCCGAGCCCCGAGCCGAAGGCGAACGGGCCTTCTCCCTCCGCGGCGTCGCGGACCCGCCGGGCATTTTCCACATCGTCCGAGGTGCCGATGATGGTCACGTCGGCGATCCGAGCCTGTGCAACGCGGCTGCGGGCGTCCACATCAGCCGTCGAGCCGGCGATGACCATGATGGTCCTGCCCTCAAGGTCGGCCGCACGCGCCAGCTTCCCGGCATCGGCCTTGCGCACGCCGAAGGCGCGCAGCACGAAATAATAATGATCGGACCACACCCCCGCCGCGCCGGTCGCCTGCCGGCGCGTGGCGAGGTCGGCGATACCCGAGGCGGCGATGTCGCAGGCATCAGCACCGGGGCGTGTCCACAGCCCGTCGAAATCCGCCACCTCCACCGGCTGGAACCGCAGCCCCTGCGTCGCGGCGAAGGCCTTGAGATAGTCCACGTCCCACCCCTCCCAGACGCCGGCGTCGGACTTGCCGACGAAGGGCGGGAAGGTGGCGAACATGCAGATCGAGAGCGTGCCGGGCGCGAGCGTTTCAACCGGCGCGGCTGCGAGCGGCGGCACGGTCGAAGCCGCCAGAATCATCCCGGCCGCGAAACCGACGGCCCCACGTCGAGCTACCCGCACGCACGTCTCCCAAAAGCTGTGCCGGGACCATAGTCGAGCCGGCCGAACGCGCAATGCGGAGGTATCGGCGGGCGTCAAGAAATCGCTCCCACGGCTGGCGCCTTGCCCCAGCGTCCGCGAACCGTCACAGTGCGACAGTCTTTGCTGACCTCAAGGAAATGCAGGGGCACCACAGCCAGCACGGGTGCGACATGAGCCCTGACATGTCCCCTCTTTCCAGCCCTCCTCTTGCCTGCTCTCCTCTTGAATGCGCGCCGGACGACCTCCTGTCCGCCTCCGACGTGCGCGACATCGTGAGGCTGCTGGGCGACGTCATTGTCTCGCGCGCGGACTTTTCCTGCGTGAAGCGGCAGCTCATCGACGGCATCTCGACGCTGGTCGGCGCTGATTCCTGGACCTGGAGCCTCGGCTGCCTCGCGGAGCCGGGCGAACAGCCGGTCTATCTCGGCGTGGCCCATGGCGGTTTCGACGAGGCGCGCTATGGGCGCCTCCTGCTCGCCGCCGCCCATCCCGACATGGCCTGGACCTCGGCGAAGCTGCTCGGCGAGATGCGCGCGTGCAATGCCCACGTCACCCGGACACGGCAGCAGATCGTGGATGAAGCCACCTTCGTCGCCTCGGGAGTCGGCAGTCACCTGGCCGACGCGGATATCGGGCCCTTTATCTTCTCGCTCCGGCCCATCGACGAGCGCGCCGTGAGCACCATTTCGCTCTTCCGGCGCCGGGACGCGGCCCCGTTTTCCGATCGGGAGGCGCGCATCGCCCACATCCTGCTCAGCGAGCTGCCCTGGCTGCACGAGCAGGGCTGGCCGAGTGATCGCGGCGCCAGCGTGCCCCGCCTCTCCCCCCGGCTGCGGCTGGTGCTGAACCTTCTGCTCGACGGGCGCACCCGCAAGGAAATCGCCGTCAACCTCAACCTCTCCGAATACACGGTCGCGCAATACCAGCGGGCGGTCTATCGCCACTTCGGCGTCCGCTCCCACGCCACCCTGCTGCGGCGGTTCCAGATGGGCGACGGTGGCGACCGCCGGTCGACCGTACAGGAGGCGGGCTGACGACAGCAGTCCCAGCCCCATCCCTCAAATGAGGGAATAGGAAGAGTTCCGGCGCGTTTGGTATGCAGGGCAAGCTGCAGCGTCGGCGGACAGCATCTGTGAAGCACGGACAGCTCCACACGGCAGGATATGCCCGGCAGGGCGCATGCGCACTTGCACGTCCAGATTAAATTTAAACGCCTGATTTAAATTTTATCGCACCGCACGCCTCGAATTTCCAAAAATGATGCGACGTATCGGCATTCATAAATTACTGATACCCTGATTTTTACTTGGTCCGGGGAAGAAAAAACATGCGTCCCTCGCGGCGTGATTTCGTGACGTGGGTTGCTGCCAGCGGGATCATGCTTGCCATGAGCCGCATCGGCGCGGCGCGGGGCGCCGGCTTCGACGCGAGCCAGACGCTCCCCGGCCCGGCCGCGTCCCGCCTCCCCGGCGCCACGACCGGGCGCATCGATGCCTTGGCCAAGGTGACGGGCGCGAAGCTCTACGCATCGGATTTCCGCGCGGCGGACATGGAGGGCTGGCCGGCAACGACCGCCCATGCCCTGCTCCTGCGTGCCGCCGATGCCACCCATGTCTTCACCGGGCTCGATCTCTCCGCGCTGGACGCCGGCGCCCGGCCGACGCAGATCGTGACAGCGCAGGATCTGGAGCGCGCCGGGGTCCGCGTGCCGCCCTTCTATGCCGGCGACCTGCTCTGCCCGGCGGGCAAGACGCCGCTCTATCTCGGCCAGCCGCTGGCGCTTCTGCTGTTCGAGACGTTCGATGCCTACGACCGGGCGCGGGCGATCCTGCGCGAGAAGGCCCCTGCCCGGTTCGGCGCCGATACCGGCCCCGTGGCGGAGCCGAACTACGCCGCCCTGCGCTTCACCCGCGTCGCGGGGGATGCGCCCGGCGCGCCGGATGTCTATTCGCCCTTGATCGAGGGCTGGATCAGCCCCGGCGTCTTCGAGCCCGGCGGCCGGCCCGTCTGGCAGCCGCTGCCCACCTCCGAAGGCGGCCAGTACAAGAAGGGCGCCATCCACGGCGAGGCCATCCGCGCCTTCATCGCCGCCGGCGCGCCGGACATGCTGGTCCTCGACCGCCGGTTCCGCACCCAGTCCGTGGACCCCATGTTCCTGGAACCGGAGGGCGGCCTCGCCTGGTATGACCAGCAGGTCAAGGCGCTCAGGATGGTGCTCGGCGTCCAGTCGCCGCTCGAAGCGAGCGAGGAGCTGGCCCACCTTCTGGGAGCGGCGGCGGCGGGGTTCCGCCCCGAGCGGATCGAGAGCCATTTCGCCCATCTGGGCGGCGGCTTCGGCGGACGCGACCATAGCCCGTTCCCGTTCTACGTGGCTTTGGCCGCCATGTTCCTGCCGGGACGCCCCATCCGCCTCACCCACGACCGGTTTCAGCAGTTCCAGGGCGGCATCAAGCGCCATGCCTTCGACATGCACACGCAGGTGGCCTTCGAACGCGCCACCGGGCGGATGCGGGCCTTTGCGGCCGACCATGTCCTCGATGGCGGCGGCCTTGCCAACTATTCGGCGAGCGTGGCCGCAGTGTCGGCCACATCAGCCATCGGCATCTACGATGTCCCGAAGGTGGACGTGACCACCCTCGCCGAACACACCCGCGGCGTGACGGCCGGGTCCATGCGCGGCTACGGCGTGCTCCAGACCACCACGGCTCTGGAGACGCTGGTGGACGAAGCAGCGCAGGCCCTGTCGATCGACCCGATCACCCTTCGGCGGCGCAACCTGCTGAAGGCCGGCGATCTGACCATGACCGGCAATCCGTGGACCGTCTCGATCCGCACGCCGGAAATCCTCGACAAGCTCGAAGGCCACGCCTTGTGGCGGGGCCGCGCTGCCGCCCGCAAGGCGGCCCCGGCCGGGACGCTGGTCGGCACCGGCGTCGCCGTCTGCGCCAAGGACTACGGGACCGGAGCGGACTGCTCCCTCGGCCGGGTGGAGGTCGATCCCCAGGGGCGCATCCGCATCTTTTGCGACGCGGTCGAGATGGGCAACGGCATCGGAACGGCGGTGGCGAACCGCGTGGCGGGCCTCCTCGGACGGCGGGCGGATGCGGTCTCCGTCGCCCGCATCGATGCGTTCGATGAACTCGGGCTCGTGACCTCAGGCGATCCCTACACCCTCACGCAGGTGGAGCAGGGCGAAGCCGCCCGCAATCCGCGCTGGGTGCCGGCGATCAGCTCGGCCACCAGCGCCTCCATCGGCGCCCATGTGGGTACCCAGGCGGCGGCCGAGGCAGCGCGGCTCATTTTTCGCTTCGGGCTATGGCCGGCGGCGCTCAGCCTGTGGGGCATCGCCCAGGACGATCCGCGCCGCTTCATGTGGCAGGAGGCCTTCTGGTTCGACGGCGCGCTCATCCTCTCCGGCCTGCCGCCGCTGAAGCAGGAAAAGGTGGCCGCCAGCGCGCACGAGATGGGTGGCCTCACCGGCGCCATGGCCCACGCCTTCTCCCGATGGGCATGGGCGCAGGCGGCTTTTCCGCTGGACGGGTTCGAATGGGTCGTGGATCTCGATGCGCTGGCGGTGCGCCGCGGCGGCGGTGCGTTCAAGGTGCTGGACCGCAGCTTCATCGCCTTCCCGCCGGCTAGCTACAACCGGATCGGCACCTCCTTCACATCGAGCTGCGGCACGCTGGTCAAGGTCGAGATCGAGAAGGCGAGCGGCGCCGTGCGGGTCTCCCAGGCCTACAGCGTGCTGGAATGCGGCGAGGTGCTGACCCCTGAGGTGGTGGTCGGCCAGGCGCAGGGCGGCTTCGCCATGGGCCTTGGCTACGCTTTGCTCGAAACCCTGCCGCCGTTCGAGGACGGGCCCGGCAACGGCCGCTGGAACCTCGGCGACTATGTGGTCGCCCGCGGCTCCGATCTTCCCCTCCACGCGCTGGAGGTGGAAGTCTTGCCACGCGTTGCGCCGAACGAGCCGCCCAAGGGCATGGCCGAGGTGGTCATGATCCCGGTGGTGCCCGCCATTCTCAACGCCATCCACGATGCCACCGGGCATCGTTTCCGTGCCTTGCCCGTCACGCCGGACGATGTCCGGCGGGTGCTGTGAAGGGAGAAGCCGCTTGCCTCCGGTCTCACTCACCATCAACGGTCGCAGCCACGGTCCCATCGAGGTCCGCGAGGGCCTGAGCATGAACGACTTCCTGCGGGAAGTGCTGGGCATGACCGGTACCAAGTTCGGCTGCGGCGCCGCCCAGTGCCTCAGTTGCGCGGTCATCGTGGATCATGCGGACGGCACCAGCTCGACCACGCCCACCTGCATCGCGCCCGCCACCGATTTCGACACGCTCGCCATCCGCACCGTGGAGGGCCACGCGACGAACGGCGAGCTGACGCCCCTGCAGAAGAGCTTCGTCGCCCATTTCGCCTTCCAGTGCGGCTATTGCACCCCCGGCTTCCTCAATGAGGGGCAGGTATTGCTGGAGCGGCTGGAACGCTCGCCCATTCCCCGGGCCGATCTGGAGCGCACCATCGCCGAGGCCCTCGACGGCCATCTGTGCCGCTGCTCCGGCTACGTGAAATACCATCAGGCGGTGCGCGATGTCGTGCTCGCCGACCCCAAACGCTTCCTGACCTGAGGGGCTTCGATGCTGTTCGACAGGCGCCTCACAATGACCCTGCCTGCGGCGGCCCTCGCCGGGCTGCTGGCGGCAGCCGGGATCGCGCTTTCGGCGCCCGCAGGTACGCTTTCGGCGCCGGACGCCTTCGCCGCCATCGCTGATCCGACACAGCGGTCGGCAGCCTATTTCGGTGAGCTGAGCAAGGTGCTCACCCACCCGCGCTGCACCAATTGCCACCCCGCCACGGATCGGCCCCGACAGGGGGATTCCGCACGTCTGCACCAGCCGCCGGTGACGCGCGGCGCGGACGGGTTCGGCACCGCGAGCCTCAGGTGCGGCACCTGCCATCACGGCGAGAACTACGCGCCGGCCGGCGTGCCCGGCCATCCCGAATGGCATCTCGCGCCCGCCGAGATGGCCTGGGAAGGCAAGAGCCCGGCCGAAATCTGCATTCAGATCAAGGACCCGAGCCGCAACGGCGGACGATCGCTCGCCGATCTCATCGCCCATATCGGCGACGACACGCTGGTCGGCTGGGCCTGGCATCCGGGCGGCGCGCGGACGCCCGCGCCGGGATCGCAACAGGAGGCGAAAGCCCTGGTCAAGGCGTGGGTCGAGAGCGGCGCCGCCTGCCCCAAATGATCTGCCCCCAGCGACCCGCGCAAAATGACATATGGAGGAGGAAACGATGAAATACCGTTCCGTCGGATTGGCCGTGGCGGCGGCGCTCGCCGCAACGCCGCTGCCCGGCGCCCTCGCGGCCGAGCCACCGGCCTATCTCAAGCCCATCTCAGGGCCGCCGCAGCCGCTTTCCGCGCAGGATCTCGCCACCCGCAACGTCCTCCAGCTCAACACCACCATGTTCGCGCTGTACGACAATGCCGGCACCGCGTTTCGCCGCAATATCCTCGCCAGCCATCCGGTCATCCTCGCGCTGTTCTCGGGCGCCGGCGGCCGCATGATCCTCTACCGGCCGGGCCAGCCGCCGCTGGAGGCGCCCTCGGTGCCCAGGGCCTATCAGGTGATGAAGTCGCTGGGCCACAGCGCCATGGCCATTTCCGAGGTCGTGCTGCCGTATCTGGACACGCCGAGCGACACCTCCTGGGTCGCGCCCATGCGGGCCTATCTGAGTGAGATGAAGAGCGCGCTGGAGACCATCGGCGCGGCGGAGATGCCCGATGCGTGGCGGGCGAATTCCCGCGCCATCCTGGAGAACAACATCGCCTTCATGGAGGACAGCCTCGCCAAGGGCGTCGTCTCCTTCGATGCGGTGCAGGCCTATGCGAAGAAGCAGGCGCCGGTCCTGCGCAACGCCATCGCCTGGGCGGCCCAGACGCAGGTGAAGCACTGGATGGGCGTGCTGGACGGCTGGAAGAAGGACCTCGGCGGCAGCTTCGATCAGGCCTTCGGCGCCAGCAACACCATCTATGTTGCGCGCCAGAACAACGTGCTGTTCAGCGTGCTCGCCCAGTATTTCGGCGAGAAAGCCATCAACGACCGCCTGTTCCTGATCGAGACCGTCTCCTTCACCACCACGCCGGAGGACATGCTCACGGCGGTGGTGCGCATCATCTCCGACCGCTCGGTGGGTGGACTGTTCTTCAACAACGACCGGCTGATGGATTACGAGCTGATGGGAGGCGATGCCCGCAAGGCCATCATCGCGGAGATGAAGGCGCGCGGACAGGAGCCGTTCCTGCCGCCGCAGGTGCCGTTCGGCTCGAAGCAGTGGCCGGCGCTGATCTCCGGCGGATCGGGCGCCGCCTCCCTCGACGATCTCCATTGAACGGCGCCCCGGGCGCGGCACATCCGTGCCCGGGACCATGCACAGGCAGGTGGGACATGCGCGCACCGATCTTCGCCCTTCTCCTCGCCGCCGTCGCGGCGCTCATCCCCGCGCGCGCTCCGGCGGCAGAGGACGCGGGCACCGACTGGATCACCGGCCTGCCGCGGCATGACATTCCGGTCGCCGCATGGCCGGGCGGCAGGAAGGTCGCCGTGCTGTTCATCCTCTACGTGGAGACGTGGGGCCACGGACAGGGGCCGAACTTCCGCCCCGACATGAGCGGCCGCATGCCCGATCTGGTGGACGAGGGGTTCCGGCAATACGCCATCAATTTCGGCCTGCCCCGCACCGGCCGGCTGTTCAAGGAGATGGGCGTTCCCCTCAGCCTCGCGCTGAATGCCCAGTTCCCCAAGGCGCAGCCGCAGGTGTGGGCGACGCTGCGGGCGCTCGTTCCGTCAGCGCCCATCATCGCCCACGGGCTGAACAATTCCACCGACCTCCTGCCCTTGTCGGAGGGGCCGGCGGCGCAGCGGGCCTATATCCGCAAGACGCTGGACATGATCGAGGCAGACACCGGCGTGCGCTCCACCGGCTGGTCGAGCCCGAGCGTCTATCCCGATGCGCAGACGTTCGAGGCCACCGCCGCCGAAGGCATCCGCTACACCCTCGACGGGATGGATTCCGACGTGTTGGCGCGCCTCGACACCAAGCCGGCGCCGCTGGTGATGGTGCCCTACCCGCCGAGCGTGGTGGACATGGGCCAGTATCTCTCCCGCTTCAAGGAAGCCGACGACCTCGCCCGCCTCTGGATCGACTACGTGCGCGAACTGGCCCGCGAGGCGAAAGCCGATCCGGCACGGCCGGCAACGGTGGTCGCCATCGGCATCCACCCCTTCGTCGTCGGCACGCCGGCGGGAGCAGCCGCTCTGCGGCGGGTGCTGGAGGCGCTGAAGGTCGAGGATCAGGTCTGGCTGGGCGACACGGAGGCGGTGATGCAGGCCGCCGGCCCGTCTTTGGCGAGTCCCGCTCCCGACAAGAAGTAATGAAGCGTCCTCAAATACCGCTCATACCGAGATCTGGAGGGTGCGCCGGGGCTTGACGAGAAGTTGAAGCCAATTTTCGGCGGGGAAAAATGCGTCGCCCTCCCTCGACCCGCGAAGATCGACGAAATCGGCGCAGGCGTTGAATAAATCCTGCTTTAAGAAATGGCCTCCGAACTGACTGAGATTACTAAACTACCACCCGACGTATCGGCAGGTATCAACTTATTTCCCCGCCCCCTGTGCGATGGCGCGCAAAGCAAAACGCGGCGCTTGGGCTTGAGATAACGTCCCGCCGCGCCGCAGGGCGGCTAGATGCAACGCAAGCTGCTCTTTATCGATTGGGGGATACGCAATGAAAGTTTCCAGGCGCACAGTTACGGCCGGTCTCGGCCTTCTGGGTGCGAGCTCAGCGCTTGGCTCAGCGCAGGCGGAAGGCTTCATCGGCGAAATGGTGACGGACGCGGAAGATCTGCGCGCCGCGTCTGATGCCTATATCTACGGCTACCCGCTCGTGACCATGGAGTTCACGCGTCGGGTGATGACCAATGTGGCGACCCCCGAGGGCAGCCATGCGCCCATGGGGCAATTCGCGCGCCTGCGCGCCTATCCCGATGCGAGCTTCCGCGACGTGACCGCACCCAACGCGGATACGCTCTACACGATGACGTGGCTCGACCTGGCCAAGGAGCCGTGGATCGTCAGCATCCCCGACATGAAGGGGCGCTATTACCTCTTCCCCATGCTGGACGGCTGGACCAACGTGTTCCAGGTTCCCGGCACCCGCACCACGGGCACCGGCGCGCAGACCTATGCCATCACCGGCCCCGGCTGGAAGGGCACGCTCCCGGCGGGCGTCGTCCAGTACAAGTCGCCGACCGCGCTCGTCTGGCTGCTCGGCCGCATCTACTGCACCGGCACGCCGGAGGATTACGCCGCCGTCCATGCGCTGCAGGATGCCTGCAAGGTCTATCCCCTCAGCGCCTATGGCAAGGACTACACCCCGCCCGCCGGCAAGGTGGACCCGTCCGTCGACATGAAGACGGCGGTGCGCGAGCAGGTGAACGCCCTGAGCGGCGTCGAGTACTTCAAGCTTCTGGCGGAGCTGATGAAGACCAACCCGCCCGTTCCCGCCGATGCGCCCATCCTGCCGAAGCTCGCCGAGATCGGCATCGTGCCCGGCAAGGATTTCGACGCCAAGGCCGCCAATCCCGAAGTGCTCGACCGGGTGAAAAAGATCAGCGTCGACCGTGTCATGCTGCACATGGTCACCAGCGGAGACTTCAAGAACGTCAACGGCTGGCGCTACAGCACCAAGACCGGCCTCTACGGCACCGACTACATGCAGCGCGCGCTGATCACCGCCGTCGGGCTCGGTGCCAACCGCCCCGAGGACGCGATCTATCCCATCTCGCTGAAGTCCGGCAGCGGCGTCTTCGCGCGCAAGTACAACGGCGCCAATAAGTATGTTATGCATTTCCCCAAGGGGCAGCTGCCTCCGGTGAAGGGCTTCTGGTCCCTCACCATGTATGACGACAAGTATTTCTTCGTCGCCAATCCCATCAACCGCTACTCGATCAGCGCCCGGCAGAACCTGAAGGCCAACGCCGATGGCTCGATCGACCTCTACGTCCAGCACGACTCGCCGGGAGCGGACAAGGAGTCGAACTGGCTGCCGGCACCGGCGGGCGAGTTCATCCTCATGCTGCGCATGTACTGGCCGAACCCCAAGAAGCCTTCGATCCTCGACGGCACCTGGACGATTCCTGAAGTCAAGGCGTCCTGACACCAGGGCGCTGGCTCCGGCGCCCTCCCGCAGAGAAACGATCCGCCCTCCGGACGCAGGCGACCTCACCGGCCGCCTGCGTAGAGGGCGTTCATTGACTGTTCCCGAACTCCCGGCCCGGGTGCCGGGTCTACCAAAAGGAAAATGAGATGACCTTTCGCACGCTGAAGCTGGCCGTCGCTGCCGGCAGCCTTGCCGCCGCCAGCCTCGCCGCCGCCCTGCCGGCCGCGGCCCAGGCACCCGCCGTGCCGAAGCCCGAGGCGGTCGAGGTCGTGACCCTGCCGGGCGTCGGCAGCGCCACCGTCCTCACCTACAAGGTCCGCTTCGTCTCTGCCGATCCGGCGACCCGCCGGGTCGTGCTCGAGACCCCGGCCGGCAAGCGCTGGGCCGTCATCGCCCCGCCGCTGGTGGGCGACCTCACCGCCTTCCGCAACGGCCAGAGCCTGCTGATCCGCAAGCTGCCCGGCGTGGTCACCGCCATTGCCAAGCCCGCCAAGAACGAGCCCGCTGAAGTCCTGAACGAGGTCGTGGTGAACGACGGCCTGCCCGGCCTGCCCGAGGGCTTCGGCCTGCGCGAGGTGACGATCGTCGCCCCCGTCGTCGGCACCGATCCGGCCGCGGGCACCGTGAGCTTCCCCGGCCCCGATGGCTACCTGCGCACCCTGAAGGCCGCCAACGGCAAGGTTCTCAGCGACCTCCAGACGCTGCAGCAGGGTGTCAACGCGAAGTTCACCTACGTGGAAGGCCTCGCCATCAACGCGGTGCAGTGAACGGTCGCCTGACGACTGTTTGAAGGATTGGAACCTCGACCTCGGTGGGGTGTGCGATGTCGGCTCGGGGCCGCCGTGCAGCGAGCGAGGTTCCAGGCCGTCAGGGGCTCCGAACGCCCCTGGCGGCCGCTTTCGTTCTGGGAGCATAATCGTCACGGCCATCGGAGTCGCCGCATCACCGGCATGGTCGCGTCCCGACGAATCGGGAGGTCAGCACCCCAGGCGATCGGCGCTCATGAGCCGGCTGGAACGGCGCGGACAGGCACGGCCTGAAATTCAGGAGACAGGGCTGGAGCGGGTGAAGGGAATCGAACCCTCGTATTCAGCTTGGAAGGCTGCTGCTCTACCATTGAGCTACACCCGCATGCCGGCTGGCTTAGCATGCCGGTTCAAAGCGCGGAAGAGGTGACGGGCGACCGGACAGGCCGGCTCCCTCCTGCTTCCGCGGGCCGGCGGACACCGGCCCCGCGCTCGTGAGAGCGCATTGCGACGACGGGTGGTGGAGGGGGTTGGATTTGAACCAACGTAGGCAGAGCCAACGGATTTACAGTCCGTCCCCTTTAACCACTCGGGCACCCCTCCATAACGACGCCCGTCATCGCGGACCTTCATGCCGGAGCAGGAAGGCTTCGAGCCGGACTGGTGATGCAGGAAAGCGCCAGCGGCCGAAGGTGACGCAGAGCGTGAACTCAAATCGCCATCCGAGGCCGGGTTTATGTGAAAACACCGTGCCGAAGTCAACCGGAAATCGCCCGCCCATGCGCCTCGATCCCCGCCCCTGTGGACGGCCGGGCCGGCCGTGCCACCGCAACCGGCCCCGAAACGCCTGTCCGGGCCCCGCCGCCCCTTGCGCGCGGCGGCGGTGTCTGACAAAGCCACGTCATGTCTGATCGTCCGCCCCGCGAACCTCGCCGCCCCGGCGCCCGCCCGCCCTTCGCCGGCCGTGGCGGCCCGCGCCCATCCGGCGCGCCGTTTCCCCCGCGCAAGGGCAAGGGTGGCGGCAAGCCGCCACCGTGGGCCGGCGCGGACGATGTCGCGCTTCTCTATGGCTGGCATACGGTCGCCGAGGCCATCGGCAATCCCAAGCGGCGGTTCCGCAAGCTGATGGCGACGGAAAACGCGATCAACCGCCTCGCCGAGGAGGGACTTGTCCCGCCGGTCACGCCCGAGCTGGTGCGCCCCGGCGACATCGACAAGCTGCTGGGGCCGGATGCGGTGCATCAGGGCCTCCTGGCGGAGGTCGACCACCTGCGGTCGCCCCCGCTCAAGGATCTCGCGCAAAGCGAGCTTGTCCTCGTGCTCGACCAGATCACCGACCCGCACAATGTCGGCGCTATCGTGCGCTCGGCGGCGGCGTTCGGGGTGAGCGCCATCGTCACCACCGCCCGTCACAGCCCGGCGGCCACCGGCGTGCTGGCCAAGAGCGCGTCAGGCGGGCTGGAGCACGTGCCCTTCTGCCTGGTGCAGAATCTGTCGCGGGCGCTGACCGAGCTGAAGGACAACGGCATGCTGGTGGTCGGCCTCGACAGCGAGGGGCCGGCGGACATCGAGGACACCCGGTTGCGGGCCCCTCTCGCCCTGGTGCTGGGCGCCGAGGGCAAGGGCCTGCGCCAGCTCACCCGCGAGACGTGCGACGTGCTGGCGCGCATCGATCTGCCCGGCGCCATCAAGAGCCTCAACGTTTCCAATGCCGCCGCCTTGGCCCTCGGCATCGCCCGCCGCGCGCTGAAGAAGAGCTGACGCGGGGCAGGCCTGCCAGAAGGCAGGCCGCCATGCTGCGGCGCATGCATTTTTCGCCTTGCACCTAAGACCAATGACCAATCGTAAGGTCGCCACACCTTCGCCATGATACCGCTCGGCGCGCCGTGCGCGCCCAGCCCTGCGGGATATCCGCGCGCCAACAATGACGCGGAACCCAGAGGGTCTACCGGAGGAACGCCCTGAGATCCGTCGCACTCCCGCGTGCGCACGGCGCGGTGGGCTTGCGCCGAAAAGACCCTCTCTCGCAGGACCTGTTGGGTCCGACATCCGCCGGCGGCGGAACCCGAAGCGATGGGAGGGATAGGTTCCATGAGCGTGACCACAGCGGGGGCGGCAGCCAAGCCTCGCCCCATGAGCCGGGAGGAGAAGAAGGTCATCTTCGCCTCGTCCCTGGGCACCGTCTTCGAGTGGTATGATTTCTATCTGTATGGCTCGCTGGCAGCCATCATCGGCGCACAGTTCTTCTCCGCCTATCCGCCGGCCACGCGCGACATCTTCGCGCTGCTGGCCTTCGCTGCCGGCTTCCTGGTGCGCCCCTTCGGCGCCATCGTGTTCGGGCGCATCGGCGATCTCGTCGGCCGCAAGTACACCTTCCTCGTCACCATCCTCATCATGGGCCTGTCGACCTTCATCGTCGGCATCCTGCCCAACGCGGCCTCCATCGGCATCGCCGCCCCGATCATCCTGATCGGCCTGCGCCTGCTGCAGGGCCTAGCCCTCGGCGGTGAGTATGGCGGCGCCGCGACCTACGTGGCGGAGCACGCCCCGCACGGCCGCCGCGGCTTCTACACCTCGTGGATCCAGACCACGGCGACCCTCGGCCTGTTCCTCTCGCTGATCGTCATCCTGTTCACCCGCACCATCGTGGGCGAGCAGAATTTCGCGGCCTGGGGGTGGCGCGTGCCATTCCTCGTCTCCATCGTGCTGCTCGGCATCTCGGTCTGGATTCGTCTCCAGCTCTCCGAATCGCCGACCTTCCAGAAGATGAAGGAGGATGGCACCACCTCGAAGGCTCCGCTCTCGGAGGCTTTCGGCCAGTGGGGCAACCTCAAGTTCGTGCTGATCGCGCTGTTCGGCCTCGTCGCCGGCCAGGGCGTGGTCTGGTACACGGGCCAGTTCTATGCCCTGTTCTTCCTGCAATCGATCCTCAAGGTCGACGGCTACACCTCGAACCTGCTCATCGCGTGGTCGCTGGTGTTCGGCACGATGTTCTTCGTGTTCTTCGGCTGGCTGTCCGACAAGATCGGCCGCAAGCCGATCATCCTCGCCGGCTGCCTGATCGCCGCGGCGAGCTACTTCCCGCTGTTCAACATGATCACCACCTACGCCAACCCGGCGCTGGAAAAGGCGATCCAGAACATCCGGGTCACGGTTGTGTCCGATCCGGCGAACTGCGGAAGCCTGTTCAACCCGGTGGGCACCCGCATCTACACCCAGCCCTGCGACCTCGCCCGCGACTTCCTTGCGAAGTCCTCGGTGAAGTACTCGACCGAGGCCGGCCCCGCCGGTTCCCCGGTGCAGTTGAAGGTCAATGACGCGGTCGTGCCCTACAGCCCCGACTTCAACAAGGCGGCCCTTGCGGCGCTCCAGACGGCGGGCTACCCGTCGGCGGCGACCAACAAGGACGTCGTGAAGATGGCGCATCCGTTCGACATCTTCCGCCCGCAGGTGGCGGCGGTGATCGGGCTGCTGTTCATCCTCGTGCTGTTCGTGACCATGGTGTACGGCCCGATCGCGGCAGCTTTGGTCGAGCTGTTCCCGGCCCGCATCCGCTACACCTCCATGTCGCTTCCCTACCATATCGGTAACGGCTGGTTCGGCGGCCTGCTGCCGGCCACCGCCTTCGCCATGGTGGCCGCCACCGGCGACATCTACTACGGCCTCTGGTACCCGATCGTGATCGCGCTGATGACCTTCGTCATCGGTCTTCTGTTCGTGCCCGAGACCAAGGATCGCAACATCGATCACTGGCACTGAGGTTGCGCGCGGCCCCGCCGCGCGTCTCCCCGCAATCGAACGGCTCCGCCCAAGGCGGGGCCGTTTTCATTTCCCCCTCCCCCCGCTTGTTCAGCCCTTGGCGCGCTGCTAGAGCATGGGGCCGGAGCCGGGTTAGCACAGCGGTAGTGCAGCGGTTTTGTAAACCGAAGGTCGGGGGTTCGATCCCCTCACCCGGCACCATTTCCCCCTTAGCTGACATTCACCGACGTAAAGAAAATGGCCCAGATACAGGGGTTTTCGCTAGGTCGGCGTTAGTGGGCATAAGCCCTCAGCTGTTGGCATTCAGCGGATTTGTTGGCATGATTGTTGGCATCGTCAGGTGCCAACAATCATGCCAACAATATGGCGCTTTCTGATGTCGCCGTTCGTACCGCCAAACCCCAGCCGCGTCCCGTGAAGTTGTCTGACGGAGGCGGCCTTCACCTGCTGGTCACGCCCACGGGCGGCCGTCTTTGGCGCTTGGCTTACCGATTCGAAGGCAAACAGAAGCAACTCGCGCTCGGCGCCTACCCGGCAGTTGGGCTGGCCGACGCCTGAAAAGCAGGGGACGCAGCAAAGTCGGCTTTGGCGGCGGGTGTCGATCCAGCCGCGAAGGCAAAGGCGGAGAAAGCTGCGCGTCAGACGGCGGCAGCGAACACGTTCAATCTCATCGCCGACGAGCTTCTGGAAAAGCTGGCTCAGGAAAATCGGTCCGCCACAACGCTGGACAAGGTCGCTTGGCTGTTGGGGTTCGCCAGGGAGGAACTTGGAAATCGCCTAATCTCGGAGATCACCGCGGCGGAGGTGCTCTCCGTGCTGAAAAAAGATGGAGGCACGGGGGCGTCATGAAAGTGCCGGTCGGCTCCGATCAACCATTGGACGCGTTTTCCGATATGCGGCTGCGACAGCTCGGACGGATCGAGATCCAACCCTCGCCTTGAAGGGGTCTCTCGTCACCCCGACGGTCGTGCATCGTCCGGCAGTGACCGACCCGAAAGCCTTTGGAGCGCTGCTTCGTGCCATTGCGGGCTTCGACGGGCAACCCACGACAAGAGCTGCGCTGGAGCTCATGCCGATCCTCTTTTCAAGGCCTGGCGAGTTCAGGATGGCGGAATGGAGCGAGTTCGACCTCGAAAAGGCCGAATGTTCGGACGGCGATCGTAGCGCGTGGCGAGGCCGCGCATCTGCTTGATGCGGTTGAAGAAGCGCTCGACAAGGTTCCTCTGGCGGTAGAGCCACGGACTGAAGGCGAAGGTGCGCTTGCGGATCGTGCGAGGCGGCACATTGGCGAAAGCGCCGCGTTCCGCCGTCTCGGCGCGGATGGCGTCCGTGTCATAGGCCTTGTCGGCGAGGAGGATGCTGCCGGGTGCGAGCCGGGCCAGGAGTTCGCGCCCGGCCGGTGCGTCGCCGGCCTGCCCTGCGGTGAGCAAGAGGTGGATCGGACGGCCCTCCGCATCGACCAAGACGTGGATCTTGGTTGTCAGTCCACCCCGGGAGCGTCCCATGCAACCATCGTCATCGCCCCCTTTTTGATCGCGGCGCCGTGCTGGTGAACGCGAACGCAGGAGCTGTCGATCATGACGATGTCCCCGTCATAGGCGGCCGAGACCGCTTCCAGCAGCTTGTCCCAGACCCCCGCGACCCTCCAGCGCACGAAACGGTTGTAGAGGGTTGTACGCGGTCCATAGCGCTCCGGCACATCCCGCCACGGCGCACCGGTCCGAAAGCGCCAGAGGATGCCGTTGATCACCCGGCGGTCATCCACCCGCGCCACGCCGCGCACCTTGTTCGGCAGCAGCGGCGCGATGATCGCCCATTCCTCGTCGGTCAGCTCGTGGCGGCGCATCTGTTAGCCTCCCAGTTCGGGAGCTTGAATCATGACACGCTCAGGCGCGCAAATTTATGGGGCCACTGCCTAAACCGGGGCCTATCAAAGGCTAGGGTATTCGTCCGCCTCCACGCAGGCCATGGGGCGCGATCCGCGAGGTTGAGATGGCCTGAAGCACTTCGGCCCGCATTGAGGAGGCCGGGCGCCGGCAATTTGCTGTCCGCCGGGGCTGTAGCGGCGCTTTCAGCCCCCCAACCTGGTGAACAGAAGTTCGAGATAGGCAGCTTGAGCGGAACAGAAAAACACAACGATCAACGTACATATATTTGGACGCATTGTAGTAAAACGAGTAGCGTCGCGTTTCGTCTGAGAACTGCCCTCCGGAAAGGAGCGCGCAATGCCCAGCATCCATGACGACTTCGTGCATCGAAATAATATCAATAATTTTGAAAAAAAATCGAGACTGAAACGGACCCAACCATCCGCAAAACTCTTATTCGCCTACTTGCAGAAGAAAAGGCTGAAAAACCTCCTGCGGTATCCCGCAAAACTTGAATCTGCCTCGTAGGCGGAGACGCAGGGGTGCTCGCGATGCAGATGGAAATCCATTCTGACGCGGCCCATCTGCCTGGCAAGAAATGATAAAATGCAACGCTTGGCGGCACTGGAACGTGCAATTATCATGTTTACCTCTATCGAAACATATATAGCATCGAGTGATCGGATGTTGATGTTGTCTTTTCTCGGAGACATCGTCGCAGACTCAGATAAAATGCGAATTCGCGAGGGGCTTTTATTGCGCCCTGTGACGCTCAAAACCGCTGGGCTCACGTTAAAATCGAATGCCAGTTGAATAGACCATCGGCATCTGCCTCCGCCGGAGGCGGATGGGGGCAGAACAGCCGCCCCGCAACGGCTGCTCTGCCCTCCTCAATTTACCACCCCGCCCTCGACGATCGGACAGCGGCTGAGGAACGTAATCTCCGGTCACCAGTCATAGACGCGACCGGCGCAGCGTCGTGCTGACATTCGAACGGATCTGCCGGAGCATGGGCTATCCGCGGAACATCCGGGTGAATCAGGGATCGGAATTCGTCAGTCGGGACCTCGACCTATGAGCCGATCAGAATGGCGTAGCGCTCGACTTCTCGCTCCCGGGCAAGCCGACGGACAACGGCTTCATCGAGTCCGTCACCGGCAAGTTCCGGGCGGAATGCCTGAATACGCATTGGTTCATGAGCCTTGATGACGCGCGGGCGAAATGGCGACTTGGTGGAGAGACTACAACGAGTTTCGGCCGCACAGCGCGATCGACAATAAGCGGCCGATTGCGCTCATGAACGGCTCTCCGGCATCCCCTCGGGCAAGAGCCTTAACCCCGGAATTTTCCAGCTCCGGATGGCCTGGAAATGGGGAGCGCTTCAGCTTTCCCTGGGGCGGAGCATCAGTCGATGCGGTCCGAAGGTCACCGGCCGATGGAAGCGATAGGTGGTGGTGTGGCGGATCTGGAGGGGGATCAAGGGCGCTCCGTGGGGCTCTGCCGCGCTCGAGCGTCTGGCCAGGCTGCGCAAACAAAAGCGCTTCTGGCTAGCCTGGGGTCAGGTCTGCTCAAAGGGGACTGGCCCATCAGCTTAGCACATGGGCGGGCTGCCGCCTTGTTGAATTGATTGACGTATAAATAATGTTGCACACTCGCGAATATCGGAGCATAGTGATCTGGTCGATACAAAGCCTGATTAATTGGTTTCGCGCAGATTTGTATTTTGCGCCCATCCAGAAATTCTCGCCAGAAAATGCGATGTCGACGACTGGCCATGGGCCGGTGAGCCAATTATCGAAATTGAGAGGGTTTCCCATGACTGAGGGAACCGTGAAGTGGTTCAACGCCCAGAAGGGCTTTGGATTCATCGCTCCTGATGCGGGCGGCAATGACGCGTTCGTCCATATCAGCGCTGTCGAGCGCTCCGGCCTTGGCGAGCTGCGCGAAGGCCAGAAGGTGGGCTTTGAGCTCGTCGCCGATCGCAAGAGCGGGAAGATGTCCGCGGACATGCTCAAGGATCTGAGCTGACCTGATGGCCGGCAGCCCGAGTCTTTCAGGAATGCCGGACTGATCATTGTTGCCGAAGGCTGACCGCGGATGTACCGGCAGCTCCGGTGGTGATGTGCCATCCCTTTGCCTGGCAGAGCGCCCGACGCCCTGTGGCCCTTGATGGTCGCAGGGCGTTTTTCGTTTCGTCGGCAGGATCGACCCACGTGCCCGAGAGGAGACGGCCATGGCCAAAGGACAGATGCGCGGCAATCGCGAAACCAAGAAGCCGAAGAAGGTCAAGGTGCCCGAGCCGCCGGCGTCGTTCGTGAAGGGATCCCCCGTATCCTTGGGTCCGCCCAAGAAGAAGGGCTGAGGTGCTGTCATGAACGTCCGCACCCGTGAAACCACGGTCACGTTCGACCACGCCTTCCACCTCAGCGACGCGGACGGCGACCTCCCGGCGGGAACCTACCGTCTCGTCATCGACGAGGAGCAGCTTCTCGGCGTCTCATTCCTGGCCTACCGGCGCATGGCGACGATGCTGCACACGNCCGCCCTCGCGGCGCCTGCGGGTCGGAGCAAGTGTCTCTCGGTGAATGCCGCCGAACTCGATGCCGCCGTGTTGAAGGACCAGCAGACATCCGCGAGGGCGGGTGAAGCGCCGTCGGCGGACGCGCTCCTCCTTTGACGGACGGCCCGCAAACAGGAGGCTTCCATGACCCTTCAGTTTCCCAACGCGAGCCGCGTCTTTGATCCCGTCAGGCGCTGCGTGACCTTCTGGGGACACGATTCCGCGTTCGAGATCGCATTCCATCTCGACGCCGATGTGCTGACGCGGTTCAGTCCTCAGAGCGGCCAGGACGAGGCCGCCTCCCTGCGCACCTTCGACACCAACCGGCAGCGGATCGAGCGCGCCGCGAGCGGTGTGTATGCGCGGCGGCGGCAAAGCTTCCACCGCCTGTCTACGTCCGACTTCTAGGGCCCACCATCGGCCGGCGCCCCGGCCCCCTTCGCGCGATCGCACGCGAGCGGCGCGTCGCACGCCGTGCCTCCGGCAAGAAAGGCGTTCGATCGCATGAACAAGGGCCTCCACATCGTTTTCCAGTCGCTCGACGCGGAGCACGTCCTCGCCCGGGTCATCTGGCGCGAGCAGGACAGTGGCGGCGGCAGCCTCACGCTCGAGATGCCTGTCCGCAACAGCGCGGCCGCTCCCAAGAGCACCGAGCAACTCCAGGCCGACGCCCGCGCCCTTGCCGTCCGCTTCGCCCGGGCCTTCGCGGACACCATCCAGGATTAGCGCGGTGTCCCGCCGGTCATGAGACCGCACGCGAAGCTGCGCACATCGACAGCGCTTTCCGCACGGCCGATCGCCGGCCGCACCACGCGGCAGAAAGGTCCATTTGCTTTCCCTTCTTCTCAGTGCCTTCGGGCGCACACCCGCATCCTCCCCGTGGGATCAGCAACCCATCCGCGAGGAACTGTTCGGTTCAGAACGGCTTGAAGAGCACGCCCGCAGCCTTGCGTCCGCCCAGATGGTGGAACCGCGGCTCGCCCGGGGGCACGCGCTCTCCGCCCGCCTCGCCGACAATGGCGCCACTCTGCTGGCCGCTCACCGCGCCATCGCCACATCCGTCGCGGAAGGCGGTGCCATCACCCCGTCGGCGGAATGGCTGATCGACAACTATCATCTGGTGGAAAAGCAGATCCGGGAGATCCGCTCCGATCTGCCGCCGGGCTACTACCGCCAGCTTCCCAAGCTCGCCGGCGGGCCGTTCGCGGGGTATCCGCGCGTGTTCGGCGTGGCATGGGCGTTCGTGGCCCATACCGACAGCCGTTTCGATCCGGAGATGCTGACGCGCTATCTCACAGCCTATCAGGAGATCCAGCCGCTCACCATCGGCGAGCTGTGGGCGGTCTCCATCACCTTGCGGATCGTGCTCATCGAGAATCTCCGGCGCCTAGCCGAGGCGATCGTCGACGACCGGATCGCCCGGCGCGAGGCTGATGCTCTGGCCGATCGGCTGCTGGGCGTCGGCGGGACACCCGGCGAGCCGGTCGAACGCGTGCTCGGCAAGCATGAGCAGGGCCAGATCGCCGACGCCTTCGCCGTCCAGCTGGTTCACCGGCTGCGCGATCAGGACCCGCGGATCACTCCGGCTTTGGTCTGGCTCGACCAGCGCCTGGCGGCGCGGCACACGACAGCCGACACGGTGGTGCGCGACGTGCACCGCAGCCAGGGCGCGGCGAACGTCACCATCCGCAACATCATCACCAGCCTGCGGCTGATCTCCGATCTGGACTGGCCGGACATCTTCGAGCGCACCAGCCTCGTCCACGCTTTGCTGTCCGCCGGAAGCGCCTATGACGCCATGGACTTTCCGACCCGCAATCTCTACCGGGACGCGATCGAGCAGCTTGCGCGCGGATCCCGGCGCAGCGAACTCGACATCGCCCGGGAGGCCATTGCCGCGATCGAGCGGACCTGCGCTGCGCATCCCGATCAGGAGCCGCTCCCGCGTGACTGCGAGCCCGGCTATCACCTGATTGGAAGCGGACGGCGCGCCTTCGAACGTCACGTCGGATTTCGCCTGCCCATCCGCAATATCTCCACCCACCTGAACCGGGCTTTCGGTGTCGGCGGCTATGTGGCCGCCATCGCCATCGCGGCAGCAGTGCTTCTGGCCCTGCCGCTTCTCGCCCTCGGTGCCGCCGGCGTCGGTGCTGCACAGCTCTTTGTTCTCACTCTGCTCGGATCGGTGCCGGCCATCGATGCCGCGGTGGCGCTGGTCAATCGCGCCATGAGCTTCGGCTTCGGGGCAACGGCCCTGCCGGCGCTCGAGCTGCGCGATGGCGTTCCCTCCCATCTGCGCACCCTGGTGGCGGTGCCCACCCTGCTGACGAGTCCCGCATCCATCGCGGAGAATGTCGAACGGCTGGAGATTCATCACCTCGCCAGTCCCGAAGGCGACCTGCATTTCGCGCTCTTGTCCGACTGGACCGATTCCGAGACGGAGCATGCTGACGGCGACGACGCCCTGCTCGCCGAGGCTGCGGCCGGGATTGCTGCTCTCAACGTGCGCTACGGGCCCGCGCCGGGCGGTGCCCGGTTCGCCCTGCTGCACCGGCGGCGGGTGTGGAATGCGGGCGAGGCGCGCTGGATCGGCTGGGAGCGCAAGCGCGGCAAGCTGCATGAGCTGAACCGCCTGCTGCGCGGCGCCGCCGACACGACGTACGTGGACATTGCCGGATCTCCGCCGAGCCTGCCGGATGACGTGCGCTATGTGGTGACGTTGGATGCCGACACCCGGCTGCCGCGCGACACGGTCCGCCGGCTCATCGGCAAGATGGCCCATCCGCTCAACCGACCCCGCTTCGATGCGGCGGCGGGGCGCGTCGTGGAAGGCTATGGCGTGCTGCAGCCGCGCGTGACGCCGTCTCTGCCCATGGGTGAGGAAGGCTCCCTGTTCCAACGCACGTTTTCCTCCATGAGCGGCATCGACCCCTACGGCTCGGCCGTGTCCGATGTCTATCAGGACCTCTCGGGCGAGGGCTCCTATGTCGGCAAGGGCATCTACGACGTTGACGCCTTCGAGGCCGCGCTGAACGGGCGCGTGCCGGATTCCACCCTGCTCAGCCATGATCTGTTTGAGGGGGTGTTCGCGCGGGCTGGACTCGCCTCCGACGTGGAAGTCGTGGAGGAGTTTCCCGCCCGCTACGACGTCAGCGCCCTGCGGCGGCATCGCTGGGCGCGGGGCGACTGGCAGCTTCTGCCCTGGATTCTCGGACGCGGCCCCAAGCTTCCCGGCGCCGCCCCCGGTTTCGACACCATGCCCGTCATGGGCCGCTGGAAGATGCTCGACAATCTGCGCCGTTCGCTCTCGGCGCCGCTGGCCGTTGCGGCCCTGGTCGCCGGGTGGACGCTGCCGTTCGCCGCCGCGCTGTTCTGGACCGCCGCCGTGCTCGTCACCCTGGCGCTGCCGCACTTCATTCCGGTCCTCGCGGCCATCGTGCCCCGCCAGCGCGGCATCGCAGCCGTCAGCCATCTGCGGGCCCTGCTGGCCGACCTGCGGCTGGCGACGCTGCAATCCATGCTCAATGTGGTGTTCCTCGCCTACGAGGCCTGGCTGATGGGCGATGCCATCGTGCGCACCCTGTGGCGGCTGCTGGTCACCCGCAGCCACCTGCTGGAATGGGTGCCCGCCGCGCAGGCGAGCCTTGCCCGGCAGCTCGACCTTGTGGGCTCCTACCGCCGGATGGCCGGAGTTCTGGTCATCGCAGCGGTCGGGGTGGCTGTGGCCGCCGTCGCGGGAGAGGGCGCCTGGCCGCTCGCGGCCGTGTTTGCCGTCGCGTGGGTGGCATCGCCGGCCGTGGCGTACCGTATCAGCCGCGCACCCCACCCCGCGGGCCAGCTGGAAATGTCCGACGCCCAGGCCCAGACTCTGCGGCTGACCGCGCGGCGCACCTGGCGGTTCTTCGAGACGTTCGTGACGGCCTCCGACCATCATCTGCCGCCGGACAACTTCCAGGAAGACCCTGCGCCCGTGGTGGCGCACCGCACGTCGCCGACAAACATGGGCCTCTATCTTCTCTCCATCGCGAGCGCCCGCGATTTCGGATGGCTCGGCACGGGCGCCGCTTTGGGGCGGCTGGAGGCGAGCCTTGCCACCATGGCGCGGCTTCCCCGCTTCCGCGGCCATTTCTTCAATTGGTACGATACCAGCGACCTGCGCCCGCTGGACCCCAAATACGTCTCCACAGTCGACAGCGGCAACCTCGCCGGGCACCTCATCGCGCTCGCCAACGCGCTCAACGAGTGGAAGACGTCCGCGCAGCCCATCGCCCAGCGTCTGGCCGGCATCGCCGATGCGCTGGACCTGACCCGCGAGGAGGCTGGCCTGCTCGCGGACGGAAGGCGCACCCAGACGGTGACCCTCCCGCAGCTGGACGAGACCCTCGCTGCCCTTGCCGCCGGCGCGCGCCGGGCCTCACACGCGGACGAGGACCCCGCCCTCCGGCTCGCCGAGCTTGCCGCCGGCGCGGATACGATGATGGATATCGCCCTCGCCCTCGCCACCGAGCGCGGCGACGCTGCCGGCGCGGACATGCTGTTCTGGGCGCGGGCCAGTCTCGACATCATCGCCAGCCATCGCCGGGACATCGCTTACAGCCAGACGCAGGACGCCGCGCTCGCCTTCCGCCTATCCGCCCTCGAGGATGCAGCCCGCGCCATGGCGCTTGAGATGGAGTTCGGCTTCCTCCTCTCCCGCGACCGCAACCTCTTGTCCATCGGCTATCTGGTGGCGGAGGGGACGCTCGACCCCAGCTGCTACGATCTTCTCGCCTCGGAAGCCCGCCTCGCCAGCTTCTTCGCCATCGCCAAGGGGGATGTCCCAGCCAAGCACTGGTTCCGCCTCGGGCGCTCGGTGACGCCCATCGCCCATGGCGGCGCGCTGATCTCGTGGTCGGGCTCCATGTTCGAATACCTGATGCCGTCGCTGATCATGCGCGCACCGGCCGGCAGCCTGCTCGACCAGACCAACCGGCTCGTGGTGCGCCGGCAGATCGATTACGCGGCCGACCTGCGGGTGCCGTGGGGGATTTCCGAATCCGCCTACAACGCCCGCAACCTGGAGCTCACCTACCAATATTCCAATTTCGGCGTTCCCGGCCTGGGGCTGAAGCGGGGGCTGGGCGACAATCTGGTGGTCGCGCCCTACGCGACCGCTCTTGCCGCCATGGCCGACCCGATCGCCGCCTGCGCCAATCTCGCCCGGCTCCGGGAGGCCGGCGGCCGCGGCCGCTACGGCTTCTACGAAGCGCTGGACTACACCACGAGCCGCGTCCCTGTGGGCGCGCGGCATGCCGTGGTGAAGGCCTTCATGGCGCACCATCAGGGCATGACCATCGTCGCCATCGCCGACACGCTGATGGGCGGCATCATGCGCGCGCGCTTCCACGCCGAGCCCCTGATCCAGGCGACGGAACTGCTGCTGCAGGAGCGCACGCCACGGGACGTGGCGGTGGTGCGCCCCTGGTCGGCGGACGGGCGGTCGACGGCCCGCACCCGCGATCTGGATCCGCCTGCCGGCCGCACCTTCACCTCCGCCCGGCAGGCAACGCCCGCCACCCACCTGCTGTCCAACGGGCGCTATTGCGCCATGTTGACGGCCGCGGGCTCCGGCTACAGCCGCTGGGGCGACTTCGCCGTCACCCGCTGGCGGGAGGATCCGACCTGCGATGATTACGGCTCCTATATCTTCATCCGCGACGTGCACAGCGGAGAGGTCTGGTCGTGCGGAGCGCAGCCGAGCGGCGTCGAGCCGGCGGCCTATCATGTGACCTTCCACGAGGACCGCGCGGAATTCGTGCGCCGCGACGGCACGCTGGAGACATCGCTGGATGTGCTCGTCTCCGCAGAGGACGATGCCGAGGTGCGTCGCGTCTCGCTCTCCAACGCGGGCACCCGTTGGCGGGACCTGGAGATCACCTCCTACGCCGAGCTGGTGCTGGCGCCCCAATCCTCCGACATCGCCCATCCGGCCTTTTCCAAGCTCTTCGTCGAGACCGAATACCTCCCCGACCTCGGCGCGATCCTCGCGACGCGCCGGCGGCGCTCGCCCGGCGAGCCGGAAATCTGGGCCGCCCATTTCAGCGTGCTAGATGGCGAGGCCGTGGGCGGGCCGGAGATCGAGACCGACCGGGCCCGCTTCCTCGGTCGGGGCCACGGCGTGCGCGACCCTATCGCGGTCATCGACGGGCGCCCCCTCTCGAACACCACCGGCAGGGTGCTGGACCCGATCTTCGCCCTGCGCCGGCGCGTGCGGATCGAGCCGGGTGGCATGGCGCGGGTGGCATTCTGGACCATGGCCACGTCCACCCGCAGCGCGCTGCTGGACGGCATCGACAGGCATCGCGACACTGCCGCCTACAGCCGCGCGGCAACCCTCGCCTGGACGCAGGCCCAGGTCGAGCTCTACCACCTCGGCATCACCGCGAGCGATGCGGCCACCTACCAGCGGCTCGCCGGCTACGCGATCTACGCCGCGCCGACGCTGCGCCCTTCGTCCGACACTATCCTGCGCGGCGGGGGGCCGCAGTCCGGCCTCTGGGCGCAGAGCATTTCCGGCGACCTGCCTATCGTGCTGCTGCGCATTTCCGATATCGAGGACATCGATGTCGCCCACGAACTGCTGAAGGCGCACGCCTACTGGCGCATGAAGCAGCTGGCGGTGGATCTGGTGATCCTCAATGACCGCCAGTCGTCCTACGTGCAGGATCTGCAGATCGCCATCGAGGCCCTCGTCCGCACCAGCCGCTCGCAGCCGCAGGCGGAGCGGAACGGACCCACGGGACGGGTCTTCGTGCTGCGGGCCGATCTCATTCCGGGGGAAACGCGATCGCTCCTGTCCTCCATCGCCCGCATCGTCCTCGTGGCGCAGCGCGGCAGCCTCGTGGAGCAGCTGGATCGGATCAGCGAAGCCGAATTCGCCGCCAGCGCCCCGCCCAAGCGTCGCGTGGTGGTGCCGGAGCCGCCGCCCATCGCGCCGGAGCTGGAATTCTTCAACGGCCTTGGCGGCTTCGCCGACAATGGGCGCGAATATGTGACTGTGCTCGGCCCGGGTCGGTCCACCCCGGCGCCGTGGATCAATGTCGTCGCCAACCCCGCGTTCGGCTTCCAAGTGGCCACCGAAGGCAGCGGCTGCACCTGGGCGGAAAACAGCCGGGAGAACCTGATCACCCCCTGGTCCAACGATCCCGTCACCGACCGGACCGGCGAAGCTTTCTACCTGCGCGACGATGAGACCGGCGCCGTCTGGACCCCGACCGCCTTGCCCATGCGCGACGAGGCGGCGACCTACGTCGCCCGGCACGGCCGCGGCTACAGCGCCTTCACCCATGCGGCCCATGGGATCGCCAGCGAGCTCATCCAGTTCGTGCCGGTGGACGGTTCGATCAAGATCGCGCGCCTGAAGCTGCGCAACCTGACACCTCGCCCGCGCCGGCTCTCCATCGCGGCCTATGTGGAGTGGGTGCTTGGTCCGTCGCGGACGGCAACTTCTCCGTTCGTCACCACTGGCATCGACGGCGAGACCGGCGCGCTGTTCGCCCGCAATCCCTGGAACGGGGATTTCGGCGCCCGCGTGGCCTTCCTCGACATGGCCGGGCGCCAGACCGACTGGACGGGCGACCGCAGCGAATTCGTCGGCCGAAACGGCACCCTCGCGGCGCCCGCGGCGATGCTGCGGGGCGGACGGTTCTCCGGGTTGGTGGGGGCGGGTCTGGACCCTTGCGGCGCCATGCGCACCACGGTTGACCTGCGCCCCAATGCCAGCGCGGAAATTGTCATCCTGCTCGGCCAGGGCGCCGATACGGCCGAGGCCCGCGAACTGATCGCCCGGTTCCGCGCCGCCGACCTCGACGCGGTTCTGGCCGATGTGACCCAAGGCTGGGACGCCATCCTCGGCGCCGTCGAGGTCCGCACGCCCGACCGCGCCATGGACATCATGCTGAACGGCTGGCTGCTCTACCAGTCGCTGGCCTGCCGGGTATGGGCGCGCTCGGCCTTCTATCAGGCGAGCGGCGCCTACGGCTTCCGCGACCAGTTACAGGACGGCATGGCCCTGGCGCCGCTGCGTCCCGACATGACGCGCGCCCATCTCCTGCGCGCCGCCGGGCGGCAGTTCGTGGAGGGCGATGTGCAGCATTGGTGGCTGCCCCATTCCGGCCGTGGCGTGCGCACCCGCATCTCGGACGACCGGGCCTGGCTCGCGTATGCCACCGCCCACTATGTGAAGGTGAGTGGCGACCGGGCGGTGCTCGATGAGGCGGTGCCCTTCCTGGAAGGACAGAGGCTCCATCCCGGCGAGCACGAGGCCTTCTTTCCGCCCAGCGTCTCCGATCAGTCTGCATCCCTTTTCGAGCACTGCGCCCGCGCCCTCGACGAAAGCCTCGCGCTGGGCGGCCACGGCCTGCCGCTGATCGGCACCGGGGACTGGAACGATGGCATGAACCGTGTGGGCGAAGGCGGCGAAGGCGAGAGCGTCTGGCTCGCCTGGTTCCTGCATGCTGCGCTGACAGCGTTTGCGCCCCTCGCTGAAGCAAGGGGAGAGGATGGGCGCGCCGCGCGATGGCTCGCGCATGCGAAAGGACTTCAGGCCTCGCTCGACCGTACGGCGTGGGACGGCGAATGGTATCGTCGCGCCTTCTTCGATGATGGCACCCCGCTCGGCTCGGCCCTGAGCGAGGAATGCCGCATCGATTCCATCGCGCAGTCCTGGGCGGTGCTTTCCGGCGCGGGCGATCCCGCGCGGGCGGTCCGCGCCATGGCGGCCGTGGAGCGGGAGTTGATCCGGCCGGGGGAAGGGCTGGCGCTGCTGTTCACGCCGCCCTTCGACAGGACGCCGCTGGATCCCGGCTACATCAAGGGCTATCCGCCGGGCATCCGCGAGAATGGCGGCCAATACACCCATGCGGCGCTTTGGTCCGTGATGGCGTTCGCGGCCCTGGGAGAAGGCGACAAGGCCGCGGCCCTGTTCTCCATGCTCAATCCCATCAACCACGCGCGCACTCGCTCGGACGTGGTGCGCTACAAGGTCGAACCCTACGTGCTCGCTGCCGACATCTATTCCGAGCCGCCCCACGCGGGCCGCGGTGGCTGGACCTGGTACACCGGCTCCGCGGGATGGATGCAGCGGGCGGGGATCGAGAGCATCCTCGGATTGCACAAGGAAGGGGACATGCTGCGCCTCGATCCCTGCATTCCGCGGGACTGGCCCGGGTTCGATCTCACGATCCGCCATGGCGCGGCGCGCTATCGCATCACCGTGGACAATCCGAAGGGGGTGAGCCGGGGCATTGCTTCGGCAACCCTCGACGGTGTTGCACTGTCCACAAGCCCGCTCCTCATCCCCCTGGGCGATGCAGCCGGAGACTTTGCCGTCGACGTCTGCCTCGGTGCCTGACGGGACAAAATGGTTCGCCTGAGCCCCTTGCATGGGGCGACCGGCAGGACCATCTACCATCCACACAGATGGTCTAGGGATGGAAAAATGGCCCAGAAGGTGCAGGAGCTAAGGCCGCGGCAGGCGGAGAGCGAGAAGATCACCATCAACCTCGGTTACGTGGACCTGGGCCAAGTGGACCTTCTGGTGCGCGAAGGGTTTTACTCCAACCGCACGGATTTCATCCGCACCGCCATCCGCAATCAGATCGACCGCCATGATGAGGCTCTGAAAAAATCGCTGAGCCGGCATCAGCTGGACCTGGGTCTGCGGCGATATAGCCGCAAGGATCTTGAGGCCGCGCACAATTCCGGCGAGATGCTCCATATCCATGTGCTCGGCATGGCGGTCATCGAGGAGGATGTTTCGCCTGAGCTGGCGCGGTCCACCATCGCCTCTCTGCAGATTCTCGGGGCTCTTCAGGCCAGCGCGGGTGTCAAGGCGGCGCTGGCCGATCGGATCTGCTGACGACCTGAACTCGCCAATGCTGGAGAATTCCAGCCTTTCACCGCAGGGCCGGCTCCTGCGCTTTGCCCGAATGAACTCGTGGAGCCGCACCAGATGGCCAGACAATTCAAGATCGACGTGTTGGAAGCCACACGCCTCACCCGCCAGGGCCGGCTCGAAGAAGCCATGACCGTCCTGCGTGACGGCCTTTCCAACTCCCCTGACACCGATCGGCCTGCCGAAGCGGACGCGGGCACACCGATCGTCGACCTCGTTCCGCCTTCGCCGGAAACCGGCAGCGCCTGGACTGCGCCTGCAGCCACAACGGCTGGCCCTGTCCACGTCGACCACGTAGCCGCCCGGCCCGCCTCCTGGCTGGACGGAATGCTGGATCTGGTCCTTGACGCCAGCCCCTCTGCCCGCCTCAAGGCGAGGAGACCGCGCGTGGCCACGCAGGTGCCGGTGCCGGAAGGTGCCCGCTTCGAGGAACGCAGTTTTGCCAACCACGCGGGCCGCCGATCCTACAAACTCTATGTACCCCGGACCCTGGCAGCTGAGGCGGTGCCGCTCGTGGTGATGCTGCACGGCTGCACCCAGTCCCCGGACGACTTCGCGGCCGGCACGCGCATGAACGAGCTAGCGGAGGAGCACGGCTTTATCGTCGCTTATCCAGCGCAGAGCCATGATGCCAACGCCTCCGGCTGCTGGAACTGGTTCAATGCGGGCGATCAGAAGCGCGACCGGGGCGAGCCCTCGCTGATTGCCGGCATCACGCGCCAGATCATGGACGAGTTCCCGGTCGACCCGGACCGGGTATTTGCCGCCGGCCTGTCCGCCGGGGGTGCGACGGCAGCGATCATGGGCGCGACCTATCCCGATCTCTTCCGCGCCATCGGTGTGCATTCCGGACTGGCGTGCGGTGCCGCCCGCGACATGCCTTCCGCCTTCGCAGCGATGCGCCAGGGCGGCAGTCCCGCGGCGCACCGCAGCGATGGGGTCGTCGTGCCCACCATTGTCTTTCACGGTGACGGCGACAGGACGGTCCACCCGGTGAACGGCACGCAGGTGGTGGCGCAGGCAGCCGCGCAGGCGCAGGGGGAAATGAAGTTCCGGACGACGGTCACCTCCGGCCAGTCTCCGGGCGGCGTGGCTTACACCCGGGAAGTGCACAGCGATGCCACGGGACATGGGGTGCTGGAAAACTGGGTGCTCCACGGCGCCGGTCATGCTTGGTCCGGCGGCAGCCCGTCGGGATCCTTTACCGATCCGAACGGGCCGGACGCGAGCCGCGAAATGGTGCGCTTCTTCCTGAAGAGCAGCCGCGCCGAGCGCAGGCGGCCGGCAGCGATTAGACCTCGGCGATGATGGGGCGAGATATGCGTGATGCCCCCGTCACGCTCTCGGCCTCGCCCCATCGCATTCCGCGCGCCTCGACTGGATGGGGGCCTACTGCCATGGGCATGGCTCGCGGTCGATCTCGCGAGGCGCACGTCCAAGAAAGACGACATGGGCTCCGCGTATTTCCCGAATCCACGTCGTCTTCCGGCAGGTGGGGAGCGTGGCTGGCGCGGCATCGGGCCAGACCTGCCCGTGCTTTCTTCCATCGACTGGCGAGCGGCCGCCCTCTCCGCGATGGCTATGCTCGCCATGTTCCGGCTCAGGCTGGGGATGCTTCCCACCCTTGCGATATGCGGCTTGGCGGGAATGGTGCTTGCAGCGCTGGGCTAGGTGAGCCCGGCCGTCGGTCCCGGCGGCACTGCCCTTGTGGACAAGAAGGCTATCTCCGCGCAGATCTTGAACCGGATATGGGAGGCGGCCTGAGTGGCCGTCGTTCTGTCCCTTCGCGCCAGATCCCGGCGATTCGCCGGATAGTGCCATCGAGGAGCATCGCTCCGATTTGTTGGCATTTGTGTTGGCACCAACTTGATATAGGACTGAAATTTATAACTATTTTCAACTAGATATGCGAAATTAAGGTGCCCTCACCCGGCACCAATTCCCTATCTGATGACGTCGATAATTCAAACAAAATCAACGGACTGAAAGCCCCGCCCGTCGGAGGCCGCCTTTGCGCATCTGCTGACATCGTCAGGTGCCAACAAATCCGCATGCCAGCAATCTGGCGCGTTCTGATGCCCTCTTTCGTTCCCCCAAACCCCAGCCGTGCCCCGTAAAACTGTCCGACGGAGGCGGCCTCCACCCGCTCGTGACGCCCGCCAGCGGCCGTCTTTGGTGCTTGGCGGACCGATTCGATGGCGGCTGGGGACTACCAAGCACTCGCTCCACGAGTGGAGGAAGCGGAACGGCAACGACGTCCTCGTCCGACAGCCCGTCGTCGCTGGTGACAGCCAATGCTGCCGGGGATTTCGCGGCAACTCAACTCGCGAGCGCGCCACCGATGATCCGGTTGGAGGAAAGCGCCCCATATTCGAATAATTCAAATTATTATCTGAATGCAAACATCTCTCCTCTCGACCATCCTCCATCAGTTTTGAGCGACTATTTATTATAGTTCCAAATCAACGTGATTGATCCCTCAGGTCAGAACGGATACCTCCTCCATACTCAATTCAAATATTTCTCCTGCCCCACCACGATGACTGCGAGACCTGATGCCGCCGGCGATCTGATGCTGGCTTACATGCGCCAATGGCACGACCTGCGCGGGCACCTCAGCAGGCGCGTGGGTTCGCGAGACCTTGCCGAGGAGGCGCTCCAGGAGACCTGGCTGCGGCTCGCCGGCATGGGGCAGGCGCGGGCGGAGGTGCGCGACTGCCACGCTTTCCTGCTGCGCATTGCGGGGAACATTGCCATCGATCTGTTGCGGCGCGAACGCCGTCATGTCGCCCGACAGATCAGCAACGAGACCGTCCTGCGCGAGATTGCCGACGCCGCCCCCTCCCCCGAGGCCTATGCCCTGCACCGCGACGAATTGCGGGTGCTGGTGGCCGCCCTTGCCGAGTTGGCGCCGAAGCCTCGCGCCGCCCTGCTGCTGAGCCGCTGCGACGGGCGGACCCATGCCGAGGTCGCGGCGCACCTGAAAGTCTCCGAAAGCATGGTCGCAAAATATCTGGTGCAGGCTCTGCGTCACTGCCGCGACCGCCTGAGGGCATTGGGCTAACCTCAAGGGTTCGTTGAGACATACCCGCATGACGCACACGCCGCCCCAGTCCTCCGCAGCGGTCGCCCGCCCCTCCATCGCGGCGAGCGATCGCGCCATTGAATGGGTCGTGCGTATGCATTCGGGAGCGCCGGAGGCGGAAGCGGAAGCCCGGGCCTTCGCCCGCTGGCGCGCGGAAAATCCCGAGAACGAGGCGGCAGCGCGGGAAGCCGAGGCGCTCTGGCATGGGCTCGGCGGTGCTGGCGTCCTGGCCCGGGACGCGAAGCGCAAAGCGTCGCGGGAGAAGATCACGCGCCGCGCGTTGATCGGCGGCGGCGCCTTCACCGCCCTGGGCCTCGGTGCGCTTGCAGCCGGCACCGTCCGCGATCGCCTCGCAGCGGATGTCGCGACCGGCGTCAACGAGGTGCGGACAACCGAACTGCCGGACGGCTCGCGCGTCCTGCTCAATGCCAGTACGGCGCTGGCGCTCGATTTCAGTGCAACGGAGCGGGGTGTGAGACTGCTGTCCGGGCAGGCCATGTTTACCGTGGCGCGCGATCCGGCGCGGCCGTTCGTCGTCACCGCGGGGGATGGGCGGACCCGAGCCATAGGCACAGCCTTCGACGTGGACATCCGGCCCGATGGCGTGGTTGTGACGGTGATGGAGGGCGTCGTCGCCGTGGCGACGGCAACCGGCGGAGTAGGTGCCATCCTGCGCGCCGACCAGAGCCTGCGCTACGACGGACGCGGCCGCGTCATCGGTCCGCAGGCGGTGAATGCGGATGCCGCAACCGCCTGGCGGCGCGGGAAGCTCATCTTCGATCGCCGCCCCCTGGTGGAGGTGGTGGCAGAGCTTCAGCGTCACACCCACGCGCGCATCATCATCGCCGGCAACCGCCTCAAGAGCCTGGAAGTGACGGGGGTGTTCGAGTTGGACGACCCCAGTGCCGTGCTGGAAACCATCGAGCAGACGCTCCCGGTGCGGGTCGTGCGCCTGCCGCTGATCAACGTCATCCTCTGATTGGAAAAAAGTCGCCCGCACCGGTGCAAGGTCGCCGGGCTGGCTTCGTCCTTGTCCTTGAAGGTCCTGAACGGCGGCGTGCTGGCGGGCCGGCCTCAAGGAGAGAGACGATGGCGGCGGTTGGGAATGGCGCCCGGCGACGGGCGCGCGGAGCGTTGACACGAACGGCATGGCTGACGGGTGCGGCCATCTGCGCCCTGGTCGCGACAGCCTCGGCCAGTCGTGCGCAGTCTGGCGAGGCGCCCCCCGGCATCGCCTTCAGTATCCCTGCGCAGGATCTCGGCAGCGCGCTCACGACCTTCGCCGACAAAGCCGGCGTACGCCTGCTGTTCCCGTCTGGTCTGGTGGCTGGGCGCCGCACGCCCGGGTTGACCGGCACCTATTCGCGCGATGCCGGACTGGCGCGCCTGCTGGCAGGCACCGGCCTCGTCTACCGCTTCACAAGCGCCAACACGGTGACCATCACGGCGCCTCAGGCGCAGGGCGCGACAGGGGCCGGCGAGGCATGGCTCGGCATGGTGGATGTGCAGGGCGAGGACACCCAGCAGGTGGTGGCGCTGGAGACCTCGGCCGGAACCAAGACCGAGACGCCCCTCATCGACACCCCGCAATCCATCAGCGTGGTGACGCGGGCGGAAATGGACCAGCGCGGCGTGCAGGACTTCAATTCCGCCGTGGCTTACACGCCGGGCGTGCGGGCGGTGGACTATCCCGGCGGCCAAGGCATGCCGGACATCTACATTCGCGGTTTCCGCGCGATCGACCAGAATGCCAATTTCCGCGACGGCCTGCGCAACGGCTTCAATAATTATGACGCCGACATCGAGGTCTATGGCCTCCAGCGCCTGGACGTGTTGAAGGGGCCGGCCTCGGCTCTTTACGGCGCCGGCACGCCGGGCGGCATCATCGATGCTGTCACCAAGCGCCCGACATCCACGCCGCTGCACGAGATCGAGATTCTCGGCGGAAGTTACGACCGCATCCAGGGCGCCTTCGACATCGGCGGACCGGCGACCGAAGACGGAACCTGGCTCTATCGCCTCACCGGCCTGGTCCGGGACAGCGGCACCCAGATCGACTATTCCCCCGACAACCGCATCTACATCGCACCTGCCGTCACATGGCAGCCGAACGCCAATACATCGCTTACCCTTCTCGCCAATTACCAGAAGACGGAAAAGGGCGGCTCCGAGCAGAGCATTCCCATGGCCAACAGCCTTTTCCCGCTGGGGCCGAAGATCTCGCCCAGCCTCTATCTCGGCGCCCCCGGACTGACCAGCTGGAACGTCGAGAACACCTCCGTCGGCTACGAATTCAAGCACAGGTTCGAGAATGACTGGCAATTGGTCCAGAATGCCCGGTACGCTCACGCCGATGTGGACTATAACTCCGCCTGGGGCTGGGACTGGCCCATCGCGGTGGTCGACAACAAATACTACAATGTGGGCGTTCAATTGCGGCCCAAGGTGGCGGACAGCTTCCTCATCGACACCCACCTCTCCCGCGATTTTCAGACTGGGCCGCTGACACACAAGATCCTGATCGGCATCGACGGGGGGTGGTACAACTCGACCGAAACCCGCACGAACTCCACCAATTACAACTCCATCAACATTTTCGCGCCGAACTACAACTTCATCTACACATTCGGTCGTCCCTGGTCGGACAGCGAGAGCACCATCTCCCAGATCGGCGTCTACGCGCAGGACCAGGTGACCCTCAACAACTGGCTGCTCACCTTGAGCGGGCGTCAGGATTGGGTGCGCAACGAAGAGGCCAACTATTATTCCCGCACCCTCCTCGCGGACTCCGGCCTCACGGACCAAATCGCGGCGGCCAATTATTCTGCTTTCACGTGGCGTGCCGGTCTTGGATACAAGTTCGACAACGGCGTGATGCCCTACGCCAGCTACGCGACCTCCTTCCTGCCGGTGGCCGGGACGGACTTCCGGGGCCAGTCCTTCAAGCCGACGACCGGCGAGCAGTACGAGGCCGGCATCAAGTATGAGCCGCAGGGCTGGCGGGCCCTGTTCACGGCATCCGTCTTCCAGATCACCCAGCAGAACGTGCTCACCACGGATCCCGTCAACGTGGGCTACTCGGTGCAGGACGGCGAGGTCCGCTCGCGCGGCATCGAGCTGGAGGCGAAGGCCAATATCACCGCCAATCTCGATATCATTGCCTCCTATACCTATCTCGACGCGGTGGTGACGCAGGCCAACCCCAACGAGGCGGGCATCAGCAAGGTGGGCACCGCGCCGTCAGGCGTGCCGCACAACAGCGCCGCCCTCTGGGCCTACTATACGTTCCGCGAGGGCGCGCTGGACGGGCTCGGCATCGGCGCCGGCTTGCGCTACGTGGGCAGTTCCTGGGCGGTGATGAACGAGACCAACGGCGGCCAGGTCGCCATTCCCGGCTATACGCTGGTGGACGCCTCGCTCCGCTACGACCTCGGCAAGCTCAATGAGCAACTGCGCGGTGCCACCTTCTCGCTTTCGGGCACCAACCTTTTTAACATGGAGTATTATACCGCGGGCTTCTACGCCAACTCTGTCATCTACGGCACCCGACGCACCATCTACGCATCCCTGAACTATCGCTGGTAGGCGGCCGGCGTCATGCCCAGCCCGATCTTTGATACCAAGCGCTGGGACCGGAAGACGCCGGACGCCGCCCTCGACAAGGCGACGGGGCTGCGGCGACGGCGTAGAAATCACTGCACCATCGCGTCCGTCTCGTCCCTCGTGGCGAGGCCGGCTCACGCTGCGCCGCGCATTGACGGCGGCGTGGGAACGAGTGCCCATACGTAGCCGCAACATCAGAAGCGCTCTTGAGCACGATCTGCACGGCTGGGGCGAACGTTCATGACTTACATTGTGCTGATAGCGGTCGGAGGCGTTCTGCTGCTGCAGTGGAGCGGCGCCATACCAATGGATAGCGTTGGCGGCGCGCTGGTCATCGCGGCCGCTGTAATCCTGGGTTCGCTGGCGGTCGCGATCCATGAGGCATGGACGAAGCGACGGGGCGTCCTCGGCTGGATCGTCAACATCGTAGTCTCGTTCGCGGGCGCGTTGCTGATCGCTCCACTCGCCGGCGGCGTGATGGTGGCGCTGCTCCTTCCGTTCATGGACGGAGCGTCGTCACTGGCCGCAGCCGGCGGAGCCAGGATGGCCATCGCGCTTTCCGGCCAAATGGCCCTCACGCTCTTGGGATCCTGGGGCGCGCTGTGGCTCTTGAACCGTTGGCGATGAGCCCACCGGGCGCGCCCCTGCGGCGTCTACTGTCCGACGGCATCCTTGACGCACTTCGTGGTGAAGCTGGTCTGGGCGGCACCACGGAGCTTCTTGTCGGTCGCCTGGGTGTTGCAGGCCGCCGTCGCGTCCTTCTGGCACTTGGTGAGGAAGCTGGTGCGGGCCGCGCCGGCGAGCTTCTGCGCATCGGCATTGGCGACGCAAGTGTCCGCCGAGGCGGCGACGGCCGAAAACGACAGCAGGGTGAGCGCGATTGCGAGCGTCTTCATGATTCCCTCCCACAGGTGGAGACGGGAGGCTATCACCGGCCGGGACGGCGTTCGATGGTGACCAAGCGTCAGACGCCGAACCACCGGCGCCACACCCTGACGATCGGGTCCAGGAACAGGACCAGGAACAGGTCCAAGAACAAGAGTATCCACGCCGGGTGCAGGTCGAGCCCCCTGAGATGCTTTGAGGGGCATCTCGACTGTTGGCATGTTGGGCCGAAGCGCTCCGGCCTTTGGCAGCCATCCTGATCGTCAAGACGTCCGCTGACCATGAGGCGACTTCGCCTTATCGCCGTGCTTGACATTCCGGGCGGCGTTGGACCCTCTCCTCGCCATGCTCCCAACCTCGGGATGGCATTTTGCACGTTTGTGGTCGCTGGCGCTGCGCCGGCTGATCGCGGCCTGCGTCGTGCTGTCCATGGTTGCGGCCCCCGTCACCGCCGGGCTCGTCACCCATCATTCGGACGATCTGGACAGCCCCGCCTTCGCTGCGGCCGTGGCTGGTGCGGAGGCCGCCCTTCCGCTCGCGGCTGCAAAGGATGTGGCCGTCGACAGCGCCAAGAATGGCGACGCCCAGACGAAGCATGTCGTTACCTCCGCAGACCATGACTGCCATGGCTGCGCAGCCGTGCTCCTCCCCGCTGCCGATGCCCCCCGTTTGGCCGAGGTGGTGGCGGTGACGGGCACCACCATCCCGGCGCTCGGCTCCGGCCGCGCCGTTCCCGCCGACCCCCGCCCCCCGCGCGCCTGATCCCTTCTCTTCGCATGCCGCTGCGCTGCATCGGCCCATCGCAATCAGAATCCGGATCAGATCATGCCGCCCCGTGCAAACGGGCAGGCTCTCGCGCTCGCGCTCGGGGCAGCATTCGCGCTGCTTTCCGCTCTGCCCGGCCGCGCGGAGACCCAACGCCCGCTGACCCTTACCAGTGCCCTTGCGAGCGCGCTCGCAGCCAATCCGCGGCTGACCGCCGCCGAGCGTGACATCGGCATGGCCGCCGGCCGCGACCGGCAGGCCGCCGCGCTGCCGAACCCGAACCTCTCGCTGGAGGTGGACAACGCGTTCGGGTCCGGACCCTACCAGGGGCTGGACCTTGCGGAGCAGACGCTTCAGATCAGCCAGTTGGTCGAGCTGGGCGGCAAGCGGGAGGCCCGCATGGCGGCCTCCGGGGCCGGCGTCGGCATCGCCCGCTGGGAGCGCGAGGCCATCCGCCTGCAGGTGCTGGCGGAGACGACGGCTGCCTTCGCCGGCGTCCTCGGCGCGCAGCAGCGGGTCAACATCCTCCAGGCCCAGGCCGAGGCCATCGGCCGCCTCTCCCCGCTCCTTCAGCAGCGGGTGGAGGCGGGCGCATCGTCACCGTCCGAAATCTCCCGCGCCCGGGTGGCTTCTCCATCGTCGAGGCGCGCGGCCGCGGCCGCGGCCGCGGCGCGGGAGGAACCTATGTCGCGAGCCAATACGACCTCGCGTACCAGCGCCACATCCGCATCGAGATCGTCTGCCGCGCCGCGGCGGTGGACCTGATCGTGCGCACGCTGGCGGACGCTGGCTGGACCGGGCGGCGCGGCGACGGGGTGATCTTCGTCTCGGCCGTGGAACGCATCGTCCGCATCCGCGAGGCCGGCACGCCGGCAGCCGAAATGCGGGAGGGCGCGCGATGATCGACGCCATCCTCGCCTTCTCCATCCGCCAGCGCTGGCTGGTGGTTCTCGCCTGCCTGATGGTGGGCGCGTTCGGCGCGTGGAACTTCACCCGCCTGCCCATCGATGCGGTGCCGGACATCACCAACGTCCAGGTGCAGATCAACACCCAGGCGCCGGGCTTTTCCCCGCTGGAGGTGGAGCAGCGCATCACCTTCCCCATCGAGACCGCCATGGGAGGCCTGCCGGGGCTCCAGTACACGCGTTCCCTCTCGCGCTACGGGCTCTCGCAGGTCACCGTGGTGTTCCGCGACGGGACCGACACCTACTTCGCCCGCCAGCTGGTGAACGAGCGCATCCAGCAGGCGAAGGACCAGCTCCCGCAGGGCGTCGAGACCGCACCGGGGCCGATTTCCACCGGCCTCGGCGAAATCTACATGTACACGGTGGAGGCGAAGCCCGGCGCGAAGAAGGCGGACGGCACGCCCTTCACCCCCACGGAGCTGCGCACGATCCAGGACTGGATCATCAAGCCCCAGCTGCGCACCGTGCCGGGGGTGGTGGAGGTCAACACCATCGGCGGCTACGAGAAGCAGTTCCACGTGCTGCCAGATCCCGCCCGGCTGATGGCCTATTCCATCTCGTTCCGGGACGTGATGACCGCGCTCGCCGCCAACAACGCCAATGTCGGCGCGGGCTATATCGAGCGCAACGGCGAGCAGTATCTGGTGCGCACGCCGGGTCAGGTGGCCGGCGCCGAGGACATCCGCGAGATCGTCATTGGTTCGAAGGGCGGCACGCCCATCCGCATCGGCGACGTCTCCGAGGTGCGCGAGGGCCGGGAGCTGCGCACCGGCGCCGCGACACTGAACGGCGAGGAGGTGGTGCTCGGCACCACCATGCTGCTCATCGGCGAGAACAGCCGCACCGTCGCCCAGCGCGTGGCGGCGCGGCTGGAGCAGATTTCCCGCTCCCTGCCGGAGGGCGTTGTCGCCCGCGCCGTCTATGACCGGGCGCACCTGGTGGAAGCCACCATCGCCACGGTGGAGAAGAACCTGCTGGAAGGCGCGCTCTTCGTGGTGGTGGTGCTGTTCGTACTGCTCGGCAATTTCCGCGCGGCGCTGGTGACGGCCTGCGTCATCCCGCTCTCCATGATGCTCATCATCACCGGCATGGTGGAGAACAAGGTCAGCGCCAATCTCATGAGCCTCGGCGCCATCGACTTCGGCATCATCATCGATGGCGCGGTGATCATCGTGGAGAACTGCCTGCGCCTGCTCGCCGAGGAGCAGCACCGGCGCGGCCGCCTGCTGACGCGCGCGGAGCGCTTCGAGACCATCCTCGCGGGCTCGAAGGAGGTGATCCGGCCGAGCCTGTCCGGCACCCTCATCATCGCCGTCGTCTATCTGCCCGTGCTGACCCTCACCGGGGTCGAGGGCAAGATGTTCACGCCCATGGCCATCACGGTGCTGATGGCGCTGGGGCGGCGGCGCTGTTCTCCATGACCTTCGTGCCGGCGGCGGTGGCGCTGCTCGTCACGGGCAAGGTCTCGGAGCACGAGAACTTCATAATGCGGGCGGCGCGGCGCGTTTACACGCCGCTGCTGGACGCCGCCATCAACCTGCGCGCCCTCGTGGCCGTCGGTGCGGCGGCGCTGGTGATCGCGTCGGGCGTCGCCGCCTCTCGCATGGGGGGCGAGTTCATCCCGAGCCTGGACGAGGGCGATGCCGCCATCCAGGCCCTCCGGGTGCCCGGCACCAGCCTGACCCAGTCGCTGGAGATGCAGCAGGCGCTGGAGAAGGCCCTGCTCGGGGTGCCGGAGGTGCGGGAGGTGTTCGCCCGCACCGGGACGGCGGAGGTCGCGACCGACCCCATGCCGCCCTCCATCTCGGACGGCTACGTGATGCTGAAGCCCCGCGCCGAATGGCCGGACCCCGGCAAGGCCAAGAGCGCGGTGATGGAGGACATCGAGAAGGCGGCCGAACAGGTGGCGGGCAGCAATTACGAGCTCTCGCAACCCATCCAGCTGCGGTTCAACGAGCTGATCTCGGGCATCCGCTCCGACGTGGGCGTGAAGATCTTCGGCGATGTTCTCGACACGCTGCTCCAGGTGGCCGGGCAGGTGGAGGCGGTCATGCGCGCCGTCCCCGGCGCGGCCGACGTGAAGAGCGAACAGGTCTCCGGCCTGCCCATGCTCACCGTGGCGCTGAACCGCCCGGCCATGGCGCGCTACGGCGTGAGCGTGGCGGAGGTGCAGGAGCTGGTCGAGATCGCGGTCGGCGGGCGCGAGGCCGGTGTCCTGTTCGAGGGCGACCGGCGCTTCGACATCATCGTCCGCCTGCCGGAGAACCTGCGCACGGACGTGGAGGCGCTGCGGGATCTGCCGATCCCCCTGCCGGTGTCCAGGCGGCGCCGGAGCAGGCGGTGCGCGCCGCCTGGACACCGGCCGCCGCGGGGCAGATCCGTGATGTGCCGCTTTCAGCCATCGCCAGCCTCTCGGTGTCGCCCGGCCCCAATCAGATCAGCCGGGAGGACGGCAAGCGGCGCATCGTGGTGAGCGCCAACGTGCGTGAGCGGGACCTCGGCTCCTTCGTCTCCGAGGCCCAGCGGCAGGCGGCCGGGAAGGTGCGGCTGCCTACGGGCTACTGGATCGGCTGGGGCGGACAGTTCGAGCAGCTCGTGTCGGCGACGCAACGCCTCGCCATCGTGGTGCCCATCGCCCTGCTGCTTATCTTCCTGCTGCTGTTCATGAGCTTCGGCTCCATGGCCGATGCGGCGCTGGTGTTCTCCGGGGTGCCGCTGGCGCTCACCGGCGGCATCGCGGCGCTGATCCTGCGCGGGCTGCCGCTCTCCATCAGCGCCGGCATCGGCTTCATCGCCTTGTCCGGCGTGGCGGTGCTGAACGGCCTCGTCATCATCGCCTTCATCCAGAAGCTGCGGGCGGAGGGGCGCGACATCGTCACTGCCGTCCGGGAGGGGGCGCTGACGCGCCTGCGCCCGGTGCTGATGACGGCGCTGGTCGCCTCCCTCGGCTTCGTGCCGTCACACAATGGTGCGACGCTGTCGTGGTGCCTGCGGTTCGGCGGCATATTGAATCGCATGGTGCGGCGGAAGAGGGTGACCTGACGGCGACGGAGCAGCGCCGGCCTTGAGCCGGTCTCACTCAGTACGCCGCTGGCGCCCCTTCATCACCGAGCACGCCTCCCGGAAGGTCCCTGTGTGCATTGTGGAGCATCGGCGCCAACCGTTTCATATCCCGCCCCAGCGGATAGAAATACTCCCAAGGGAGGCGGCCATGAACACCGGAATTGTCTTCGCACTCGTCTCGGCCGGCCTGTTCGGCGCAAGCACGCCGCTCGCCAAGCTGCTCCTTGGCGCCATCGATCCGTGGATGATGGCCGGCCTGCTCTACCTCGGGGCAGGTGCGGGCCTCGCCGCCGTGCATCTGTCCCGGGCCGCGCTCCGGCTGCCGGCGGTGGAGGCGCCGCTGCGGCGGACCGACGTGCCGTGGCTCGCGCTGGTGATCCTTGCCGGCGGCGTCCTCGGCCCGCTGCTGCTCATGTTCGGCCTCGCCCGGACCGACGGCGCGAGCGCATCCCTTCTCCTCAACCTGGAAGGTGTGGCGACCATGGCCATCGCCTGGATCGCCTTCCGCGAGAATGTGGACAGGCGCCTCCTTCTGGGCGCGCTCGCCATCCTCGCCGGCGTGGCGCTGCTGTCATGGCAGGGCCGGGCGACGCTCGACCTCGGCGCCGTGCTGATCGCCGGCGCCTGCCTGTGCTGGGGCATCGACAACAACCTCACCCGCAAGCTCTCCTCTGCCGATCCCGTGCAGATCGCCATGCTGAAGGGCCTGATCGCCGGAACCATCAACCTGGTGATCGCGCTCGGCCACGGAGCGGCCTTCCCTTCGGCAGGGGCCGTGGCCGCGGCTGCCGTGGTCGGCTTCTTCGGCTATGGGGTCAGCCTCGCCCTGTTCGTGCTCGCGCTGCGCCATCTCGGCACCGCGCGCACCGGCGCCTATTTCTCGCTCGCGCCGTTCGTGGGCGCGCTCCTCGCCATCGCGCTGCTCGGCGAGGCCCTTACGCCCCAGCTCGTGATCGCGGGCCTCTTCATGGCGCTCGGCCTCTGGCTCCACCTCTCCGAGCAGCATGAGCACGAGCACGCCCACGAAGCTCTGGAGCACGAGCACCGCCACCGCCACGACGCGCACCACCAGCACGCCCACGATGCGGGCATCCCGGCCGACGAGCCGCACACCCATCGGCACCGGCACACGCCCATGGTGCACCGGCATCCCCACTACCCCGATATCCACCACAGGCACCGGCACGGCGCGTGACGTCTGAGACCGGATTGCGCGCGGATCATCGATCGCGGCCGGCTGTCGTCGAGGCTTCCCTATATGCTCGGAATCCCGTCCCATAGGGACAGGACACGAGACGGAGGCTCAGATGCGGGAGGGACAGGGACCGGATCTCATCCAACGCATGGCGCCTCCCCCCATGCGACCACCGCGCCGGTACCGCGCAGTCCTTGCGGGCGCGCTGGCTGCGGTGCTCGCCGCCATGCCTGGTGTGGCCGAGACACAGAAGGCATCGACGTCAACGTCGCCGGAGCCCGTGCGGATGGTGCTGGATCGGCCTGCCCTGAGCATGGTCGAGGCCAAGGGCTGGTCGTTCGCCGCGCTCATGGGCGCGCCCGGCGCGGCAACGCTCGATGCGTTGAAGGCCCGCAGCCCGCTCTATGGCGACCTCTCCCGCCAACTCGGCGACGACGTGAAGGCGCTGCGGACGGAGATGGCGGCCAACAAGCGCCCGCTGTTCGAGGTCACCGACGACAATGTGGGCCGGATCATCGACCTGCGCTGGCTCGCCTCGCCTTTGGCCAGCTTCCGCCTCGTCGGCGTGGTCAACCGCACCGACCGGCGCGATTTCACCGCGCTGACATCCCGGCCGTCCTGCGGCGAGGCGCGCCTCATCTATCGCCTCGCCTATCGCTTCCGCCGGGGGGCCCTTGTCTATGCCTCGCGTCTGCCGGTGAACATCAACGTGGTGTTCGACGTGCCGGCCGCGGCCGGGGTCCCCTGCCCCGACCTCGCCCGCGCCTGGACGCCGCCGCACCCCGATATGGACGCGGCCGAGACGGCGAACTGGCTGGCGACCGGGCCGCTCGCGGGCCTCGCCTTGCGACAGATCGAGATCAACGCCCAGGTGGTCCGCCTGCCGTCCGGCATGGAAACCGAGCTCGGCGGGCAGGCCATCTATCTCATGCGGGTGTTCCGCATTGAAGGCGACCGCGCCATTCCAAAGCCGCTGGAGAACACGCCGGACGTGGCGCGGCTCGGCGCCGATGCCGCATTGAAGGCGCGTCTGGTGGACTATCTGCGCGCCCACCTGCCTGAGATCGACCGGGGCGTGTACCAGATCCCGGACGAGTTCCTGGCCGACAAGGCCCTCTCCTTCTCCACCTTCGGCAGCGCGCGGACCGCCAACCATCCCTTCGCCAGCCTGTTCACGCCAACGGATTTTGCCGGCCTGCCCTATGCGGATCTCGGCTATGTGGCCTCCCCGGCCGGGCTGATCGGGCGGCTCGATGACGGAACCTGCACCGGCTGCCATCAGGGCGCGGCGACGGCGGGCTTCCATCTGATCGGCCATGACGAGCCGGACGCCTCCCCCTTCAACGTGGTGAAGGTGCCCATCTCGCCCCATCTTTACGCCGAGGATGCGCGACGGCGCGCCTATCATGCCGCGCTAGCGGAGGGGCGAGCCCCCGACGTCTTCCGGCCGCTCTCCATCGCGCCGCCGGCCTCGTGGACCGGCGCGACCCCGCATGCGCCGATGCCGGCGGCCGCCACCATGGCATGCCTGCTGCCCAGGGAGCCGGCGCCCTTCAAGGACGGATGGAGCTGCGGCGGGGCGTTCTCCTGCGAGGCCATCGCCCGCAATCCCCGCCTGCCGGTGGAGACCGGCCAGTGCATGCCGAGGCAGGACAAGGGCCGCAACAATGGCATCGTCTCCGGCATGGCCTGCCTCTCCGGCGAGATCGTGCCCGGCAGGGCGCCCTATCTCGATCGGTTCCGCGTCCTCCGGCAGATCAACAGCCAGTCGGCGACGGTCTCGCCCACCGCCTACAATTGCCGGCCGGCAAAACTCGGCGTTCCGGGCGGCGCGGCCTATCGCCAGTGCACGCCGGCCGAGCGCGCGTTCTCGGGATTCACGGCGGGCCAGGCACCGCCGGAAATCTGCGCCCTGGTCGGCGGCAAGGCGTTCGACTTGTGTGTCGCAACCGACAACTTCGCCAAATGCATGGATGCAAGCGTGGTCCGAGGCAACCGGCCGAGCTGTGGCCCGGGCCGCTTCTGCCGCGAAGACTTCATGTGCCAGGCCCTGCCGCCGAACATTCCCGGTGGCGCCCCGGTGGCGCGGGACAACGGCTTCTGCTCACCCACGTATTTCGTGTTCCAGATGCGCATAGACGGCCATCCGGATCCAATCCAGGGAGTGAAATAGATCCATCGGCCGGCCTCGGGGGAGGCCAGGCCGGCCGACCACTCGCGTCGATGTCCCTATCGCGGGTCCGTCAGGTCGGGTTTTCCAGATTGAATTGGCCGGCGTGCTCGTCATAGCCGAACAGCTCGCCATAGCGGCCCCAGGTTATGAGCGCACGCAGGGTCGTTTCGGCGAAGTCCTCGGACATGTGGTCCTCCAGCTCCTCGCTGAAGCGGGTGAAGGGCGCGCGGTGGGTCGGCCGCTCGTCCAGCACCCGACGGATGAGGCCGGCCAGCGGCACGTAGGCCATCAGGTGATCCGCGAACAGGCGCTTGCGGGCATCCACCTCGGATTCGGCAAAGTGCCGGCCGGCCTCCGACAGCGTCACGTCGCCCGCTTCCACCCCCGCGAACCGCAGCAGCTGCAGCGTCTCGACAATGGGGAACAACTCGTCCACCTCCATCTGCAAGGCGGCTGCGAGAACGGGGAGATCGGCCCTGCCGTTGTAGGGCGGGGCGGCCAGCGTCTCCATCAGGCCCGAGAGGAGGTTGGTGGAGATGTTGGGCAGAGCGGTGCCGATGCCCGCGATGCCGGCGCCTTCGTGCCTGGGTTCGCTCTTTTCCAGCGGCGTCCGCTGGGTCATGCGGCCATAGATGTCATCCACGATGGCGCGGAACACCGGGTCGAGCCGCGCGCGCGGATGCGGCAGGTCGATCTTGATCTCCGCCGCCACCCGGCCGGGATTGGAGGAGAAGATCAGGATGCGGTCGCACATGAGCACCGCTTCCTCGATGTTGTGCGTGACCATGAGGATGGACTTGATGGGCAGCCGCCCCTCGATCCACAGGTCGATCAGGTCGGTGCGCAGCGTCTCGGCGGTCAGCACGTCGAGCGCGGAGAACGGCTCGTCCATGAGCATCAGGCGCGGGTGCACCACCAGGGCGCGGGCGAAGCCCACGCGCTGGCGCATGCCGCCGGACAGCTCCTTGGGATAGGCGCTCTCGAAGCCGTCGAGGCCGATGAGGTCGATGGCCGCGAGCGCCCGGCGCCGGCCTTCCGCCGCCGGCACGCCGATGGCGTCGAGACCCACCTCCACATTCTCCAGAACGGTGAGCCAGGGAAACAGCGCGAAGCTCTGGAACACCATGGAGAGGCCCTCGCACGGGCCGGTGACGGGCTTGCCGCACCATTCCACGCGGCCGGTGGTGGGCTTCACCAGGCCGGAGATGATGCGCAGGAGCGTGGATTTGCCCGAGCCCGAGCGGCCCAGAAGCCCCACCACTTCGCCCTCATTGATGGTGAGCGACACGTCATCCAGCACCAGCAGGTCGGCATTCTCGCCCTTGTGGTAGATCTGCCGGACGCCCGAGGCGGAGACGAGGGTTTTCTTTTCGCTGTCGACGACAGAGGCGTGGTGTTCCATCAGGGGCATCTCATCCTCCATCAGTCGAGGCGCAGACGGCGGCCGGCGAAGACATAGAGCGGACGCCAGAGCAGTCGGTTGAACAGGATCACGAAGATCGACATCACCGCGATGCCGAGCACGATGCGCGGATAGTCGCCCGCGGCAGTGGCATCGGCGATATAGGCGCCGATGCCGTGGGCGCGCAGCGTGGTGTCACCCCAGCTCGCCACCTCGGCGACGATGGAGGCGTTCCAGGAGCCTCCGCTCGCGGTGATGGCGCCGGTGACGTAATAGGGGAAGATCCCCGGCAGCATCACCTTCTTCCACCAGCTCCAGCCGCGGATGCGGAAGGTGCCCGCCGCCTCCCTCAAATCGTTGGGGAAGGCGCTCGCCCCCGCCACCACGTTGAACAGGATGTACCACTGGGTGCCGAGCACCATCAGCGGCGACAGCCAGATGTCCGGGTCGAGGCCGAGCCGGACGATGGCCACCACCGCGAACGGGAAGATGATGTTGGCCGGGAAGGCAGCGAGGAACTGCGCCAGCGGCTGCACCCGCTCGGCCCAGGCCGGCCGGAGGCCGATCCACACCCCGATGGGCACCCAGATAAGGGTGGCGAGGGCGATCAGCACGATCACCCGCAGCATGGTCAGCACCCCGAGGCCGAAGGCCTGCGCCACCTCCGGCCAGGTCAGCTCGGTGGCGACGAAGGTGACGATGGTCCACAGGCAATAGGCCGTCACCGCCAGCACCAGCGCGAGCCACACCTTGTCGGAGAGCGGGCTGGACAAGGCGCGGCGGGCGTCCCCCGGCACCGCGACCGGAAGGGCGAGGCGCTGGCGCGGGACCGCGGACAGCAGCGCGCCCAGCGGCCCCAACAGGCGCTGGAACAGGCGGGTGCGCCGGGCCGCCGAGAGCAGCCAGGAGGAAGGCGCGGCCCCGCTGGCGGAGGTCTCCACCCGGAACTTGTCGGCCCACGCCACCAGCGGGCGGAACAGCAGCTGGTCGTAGATGAGGATGACGGCCAGCATGGCCAGCACAGCCCAGCCCACCGCCGGCAGATTCTGCTCCTTGATGGCGAGGGCCACGTAGGAGCCCACCCCCGGCAGGGTGATGGTGGTGTCGCCCACCGAGATGGCCTCCGACGCCACCACGAAGAACCACCCCCCGGACATGGACATCATGGTGTTCCACACCAGTCCCGGCATGGAGAAGGGCACTTCCAGCCGCCAGAAGCGCTGCCAGCCGGTGAGGCGGAAGGAGCGGGTGGCCTCGTCGAGGTCGCGCGGCACCGTCTTCAACGACTGGTAGAAGCTGAAGGTCATGTTCCAGGCCTGGCTGGTGAAGATGGCGAAGATGGCCGCCAGTTCCACCCCCAGCACCTTCCCCGGGAAGAGGGACATGAAGCCCACCACGGTGAAGGACAGGAAGCCCAGCACCGGCACCGACTGGAGGATGTCCAGCATGGGGATGAGCACCATCTCCGCCCGCCGGCTCTTGGCTGCCAGCGCGCCGTAGAGGAAGGTGAAGACCAGCGAGGCGAGGATGGCCGCCAGCATGCGCAGCGTGGTGCGCAGCGCATATTCCGGCAGCTGGGCGGGATCGAGGGAGACGGGCGTCTGGTTCAAGGCCGCGAGGGGCACGAGTGTGCCCTGCCCGCCATGCACGATCAGGATGAGCGCGCCGAACAGCAGGCCGAAGGCCAGCGCATCCCACAGGTTCGGCGCGAAGCGCCGCCGACGGCCCGCTTCCAGGGCCGGGTGCTGCATCGTCATGACGACAGATCCGAATGCGATTGGGAATTTACGGCGCCGACGGGCAGCCGGTGCCGGGAGGTTTCGCATGGGACTGGGGCTCACCCTGTCCTGCCGGGACAGCAGGAACCGCCTGCCCGAGGCCGTGCAGCGGAGCACGGCCATGCGACGCCACAGTGACGGCGCCGCGATGGGGCTGTGGTCAGCCAGGATGGGTGCCAGGCCTGCGCCTGTGCGCGCATCGGCTTCGATCGCCGTCCTCGTTACGATGAGAGAACGCGATAGGTCTGCGGAAATACAGCGCCCGCATGGCTCACCTCTTGTCCCGGAGCCTGCCGGCGGGACGGTGAACCGGACGCGAAAGGTCAGGTCCGCGTGGCCGCGGGCGGGCTCGAGCTAGATCGACTGGAACTGTCCATCACCCGATTGCTTTCAAGAAATCCGGCCGGCCTGACGGTGGAGTCTTCGATGAACCCGCGAACGGGCACGCTCCATCTCCCAAGCATCCGGTGACGCCGCCTATCGCGCCCGGCGCCGGCGCGGTCAAGCGGAAAATGCGCGGTGCGGCAAGGCGTCCGGACTGACGCTGCAAAACTGGCTGCGGCGCCCTGGAACAGCAGCTGAGGCACGAAATTTCCAGTCATCAGCCATGAATGGATGCATCCGGCACCGCGTCGTGCCGCTGGGGGCAGGTTGTGCGTGTGGCGCGGCCTTGAGCCGTGCACCGCCCTACCTGCCGCTCCGCCTCCTGAGCCCATCGACCGCCCGAAGGATCGCCTTCGCCTCGGCCTCGGCGTCGAACGGCACTGAATCTCCGCCCCGCCCGTAGAGGCGCGCGTCGAGGCTGGCCGTCTCTTGCCCGCTCACCGGCAGTCCGAGTGCGCGCCACCGGCGCAGGTGACGCTCCACCGCGCGGCGGAGCGCGAATGGCTCGCCGGTCCGCACCGCCCGGCGCACGGCGATACGGGTAGGGTCCACTGGCGAGAGCCGCCCGAGCGCCCTCAACGCGTCGTCCCGCCGGCGCGGCCCGAGGCCCGCGAGGACCAGCACACATCCCGCCATCAGCCCACCCGTGACGGCCAGCACCACGACCCGCACCTGCCCGGCGGGCAGATGCCCGGTGCCGCCGACCCCGGCATAGATGCTGGCATAGCCGAAGGGGATCGCCGGGATCTCCGCCGTGCGCATCTGCCGTGCTTCGGTGTCAAACCAGGGGATGGCGATGGCCGGAAGCACGGCGGGATCGCCGGTGCTCGGCCGCAGGTGCCATTCCCATGTCACCGTCGTGACCGGGCCGTCTGGCGTCAGGCGCTGCGTGCGCGCCTCCGGCGCCGCGAAGCTGATAAGCCAGGGCGCGCGCACGATGGGGCGCGGCGGCACCAGATGCGAGGGCGCCCCAACCGCCTCGATGGTGACGCGGCGGACGAGGGTTTCCCCGTCGCGCAGCTTGCCGGGTTCGGCGGACAGCACGTCGGTGACGCTGAGGCTGCGCGCCGCGAGCGTCGCCCCCTCGACCGGGAACGGGGCCACCCCCACAGTCACGGGCTCCGCCGTGACCGGCAATTCCTCCCGCGGCGCATCGGTGCCCACCACGGTCAGCCGGTGCGTCACCGGCCCGATGGTGAGGGGACCCGCGTGGCGCGGGAACAGCGCGATGCGGCGCTCGAACACCCGGACGGACCGCCCCTCCACCTGCTCCGTTCGCCACTGGTCGCGGGCGAGCTGCATCCAGTCATAGTCGGGAGAACCGGGAAAGCTCAGCTTTTCCAGCGTGATCTGCCGCTCGTATTCGCCGCGCACGACAATGGGGATCATCTCGCCCGCCACCGGCCGCATCTCGGGGATGACCAGCCGCAGGCTCTCGGCCCGCGCGGCGCCGGCCGGGGGGCACAGGAGGAGCAGGAGGCAAAGCGCACGGCGTAGCCTCATTGTGCGTCTCCATCCCGCCCGATCAGGCCCAGGGCGGCGCGGCGCTCGAACTCCTTGCGCAGGCGCAGGCGCAGGTACGCGCCGGGATCGTCGGCGATGGTGTCGAGCCAGGCATCGGAGGCGACGATGCCGCGCGCCTCGATGGGCTTCTTCAACTCCGGGTCGGGGGTCGCCACCACGCCGTCGCCCTTGTTCGCGGATGCGGTTCCCACAGCAGCCGGGATATGGCCGCGGACGACGCTGGCGCCCAGCGTCTTGGGCGCCAGCGCGTCGATGATCCCGCGCAGCCGGCGCGCCTCGGTGTCCGCCGGGTCCACGAACAGCACGGCGTCGAGATAGGCGACGGACAGCGCGTATCGGCCGGTCGCCGCGAGGGTCAGGGCGCGGTTGAAGGTCTCGCTGCGGCCTGCCTCCACGAAGGCCGCGTCCGCGGCGGGGTAGTCACCCGCCCGGTAGAAGGCGATGCCCCGTGCGGCGGCATCATCCTGCCAGCGCGCCGTCCCCGGCGCCCCGGCCCAGAAGGCGAGCCGCGCAAGGGAGGGCGGCCCCGCAAGCATGAGGCAGACGAGGCCCGCTGCCGCCATGAGGAGGATGCGCCGTGCCGGGGAGAGGCCGCTCATGCGCGCCTCCGGAACAGGGAGAGAAACGGGACGAGCGCGAGCGCCGCGACCAGCGGGCCGAGATCCTCGAACGCAAGCCCCGCCGCCCGCCCGTCACGCGCGAGCGCCACCGAACCGGACAGGCGGTCGATGACCGGCCGGGGCGCGCGGGCCGGCGCGGATGCGACGCCCAGCGCCTCCAACGAGGCCCCTCCGTCGCTCCCCACACCGAGGGCAAGAGTGAAGAGGCGGACCCCGCCCGTGGCGAGCCGCGCCGCTTCGGCGCGCGCGGCCGCATCGAGGCCGCTGCCGTCCGAGATCAGCACGAGATCGGCGTCCGGCGTCCCCTCCAGCATGCGGCGGGCGAGCCGCAACGCGGCGGCCGGCCGGGCGCCGCTGCTCGGCATGGTGTCGGGGCCAAGCACGGCGATCAGGCTCTCCAGCACCGCGGGATCGCCCGTCGGTGCCGCCACGTCATAGGCCTCGTCGGAATAGAGGATGAGGCCCACCGGCCGCCCGGCCGCGGCAGCCATGATACCGGCGGCGGCGGCCTGCGCATCGGCCAGAGCCGCTCCGGCGACGCCGGGCGTCAGGCCGATGGCCACCAGCACCGCCCCGGCCCCGGCGAATTGCGGGGCGTCCGCGCGCGGGATCGCAGGCCCCGCAAGGCCGAGGCCGACCAGTGCCGCCGCCGCCACCGGCATCAGGCTGGCACCGGCATCGTCCCGGCGCAGATGGCCGAGGGTGCGCATGGCCGCCAGCATGGCGGGCGTCATCACCCGCCCCCAGCCGCCCGCCACGGGGCCGCGCCGCCACAGCCAGACGGCCAGCGCGGCGAGGAGCGGCAAAGCGGCGAGCCACCAGGGGCGGAGCAGGACGAAGCCGCTCATGAACGCCGCCCCATGGCCGGCAGCAGGGCCAGCAGCGCGGCGAGGACGAGCGCCGCCGCCGCGGGCCACATCCAGAGGGAGCGCCAGTACAGGGTCGGGGGGCGCCGCATGGGGTTCGGCTCCAGCCGGTCGAGGGTCGCGGCCACGTCCACCAGATCGTCGAGGGTGCGCACCCGGAAACTCGCCCCGCCGCCGGCCGCGGCAGTGGCCCTGAGACCGGCGACGTCCACCGCATCGCTGGCGCCCGGCTGGCTCTCCAGATCCTCCGGTCCGAGGGCGATGGTGTGCACGCGGATGCCGTGGCGGGCCGCAAGCTGCGCCGCGTCGCTCGCCTGCACCTTGCCCGAGGTGTCGATCCCGTCCGAGAGCAGGATCACCGCCTTGGACCTGCCATCGCTGCGGGAAAGGCGGCGCACCGCGAGGCCGAGCCCCTCGGAAATCGCCGTGGACAGGCCGGAGATGCCGATCTGCAGCGTATCCACGGCGCGGGCCGTGGAAGCCACGTCGAAGGTGGGCGGCTGCGCCACATAGGCCCGGTCGCCGAAGACGACGAGGCCGATCCTGTCGCCCTGCCGGCCGGCAATGAAGCGCGCCGCGACCGCCTTGACCGCGTCGAGCCGCGACAGCGGCCGGCCGTCGAGCACGAAATCCGTCTTCGCCATGCTCCCCGACAGGTCGAGGGCGAGGATGATCTCCCGGCCGGACGCGGTGGGAAGGCTCACGGGCGTGGCGACGCGCGGCCCGGCCAGCGCCAGGACCAGGGCGATCCAGACCCCCGCGCGCAGCAGGGCCGCGACGGGGTCATGGCGCAGGCCGGACAGGGCGGCAGAGGCAAAGGCGGTGGCATCGACGGCCAGCGAAGCCATCGCCGGCGCCCGCGCCGCGAGGACGTAGCGGACCAGCCACGGCAGCGGCAGGAGCAGCAGGACGAGGGGAAAGGCGAGGCTCATCGGCGCGCGCGCCTCGCCTTCAGCGCGATGCGCTCGATGGCCTCGGCGCCGGGCGGCGGGGCGGCGCCGTAGGCGGCGGCGCGCAGTTCGTCTGGCAGGCGGCCGAGGATGCGGGCGATGGCGAGCAGCCGCGCCTCGGGCTCAAGGGAGCGCATCGCCCGGAGCTGTGCGCGGAGCGGGACAGGCCGCGCGAGGAGCGGCAGCACGAGGGCGCAGCACAGCGCGCCGAGGAGCAGGCCGAGGCCGAACAAAGCGACAAGGTCGGTCGCATGGAGCGCCATCAGGGCGGGCGGCAGGCGCCCTTCCGGCAAGGCGGCGATCAGCTCAGCCTGCGTCATCCGGGATCACCTCGAGGCTGACATTCAGGCCGGCCATCCGGTCGGCCAGCGGTGCGGGATCGAACGGGCGGAGCCGCGCCAGCCGCCGCTCCGGCCCGGCATGGATCGGCAAAGGCGCGGCGGGCGGCGCCACGTCGAGCGGATCGAGCGGAAGCAGCACGCGCACCCGCCGCTGACGCGCGAGGCGCGCCAGAGCCGCCTCGTCGGCCGGCCGGATGCCACCCGGACCGGTGGCGATGAGCACCTCCGCGCCCGACGGGACCATGGCCACCGCCCGCGCCAGCACCTCGCGCAGAGACGTCGCCCCGTCTCCCCTCCGGCCCGCCGCGAGCGCGCGGTCGTGGCTGTCGGCCAGCATGCGGCTGATGCGGCCCATCTGCGCCACCCCGGCGCCCGCGGCCGCGACGGCAACGCCGGACGCATCGAGGCTGATGGCGGCGAGGACGGCGCGGCGCGCCGCCGCCTGCCAGCCGCGCCGCGCCAGAACGCGGGCGGCGCGCACCGAGCGCAGGCTGTCCCCGGTGCCCCAGAGCATGGCCGGCCGGAAATCGGCGATCAGCAGCACCGTGTCGTCGCGCTCCTCATGGAAGCTGCGGATGTGTGGCGCCCCGGTGCGGGCGGTGGCGGCGGGATCGATCCGCCGGAAGTCGTCGCCTTCGGCGAAGGCGCGGATCTCCCGAAGGTCCATGCCGGAGCCGGCCGGGCGCCCCTGCACGGCGCCGGGGCGCCGCGTCACCGGGCGATGGCGGGCGCGCGGCAGGCGCGTGTCGCGCAGCGCCAGCAGTTCCGCCGCGACGAGCCGGATGCCGGGCGCATCGAGCGCCGCCGTCACCATGGCTCCACCGCCTTCAGGATGTCGGCGACGAGACTGCGGCCGGTGCGCCCCTCGCCGACGGCAGCCCAGGTCGGCACCAGCCGATGGGCCAGCGCGTCGGGCGCGAGAGCGATGACATCCTCGGGCAGGCCGTAGTCGCGCCCCTTCAGCCAGGCGAGGGCCTGCGCCGCCGCGGCCAGCGCCAGCGTGCCGCGCGGCGAGACCGGGTGTTCCACCCATTCGGCAACCACGCCACCGGGCCGCGAGGCCATCACCAGCCGGACGATGAAATCCTTCAGCGCCGGGGCGAGATGGACGGTCGCGACCTCGGCCTTGGCCTGCGCCAGCGTGTCCTGCGACAGCGCGGCCTCCGCCTGTGCCGGACCCGCGATCCGCTCTGCGGCGACGAGATCGAGGATCGCGCGCTCCTGCTCGGCGTGGGGCAGTCCGAGGGACAGGTGGAGCAGGAAGCGGTCCATCTGGGCTTCGGGCAGGGGAAAGGTGCCCTCGTGCTCGATGGGGTTCTGGGTCGCCACCACCATGAAGGGCTGCGGCAGCGGGCGGGTGACGCCCGAGGAAGTCACCTGCCCCTCGGCCATGGCTTCCAGCAGCGCCGACTGCACCTTGGGCGGCGCCCGGTTGATCTCGTCCACCAGGACGAGCGCATGGAACAACGGGCCGGCGACGAAATCGAAGCGTCCGGTCTCCGGCCGGAATACCTGGGTGCCCGTCAGGTCCGAGGGCAGAAGGTCCGGCGTGCACTGGATGCGGGCGTGGCTTCCCGGTAGGCTGGCGGCGAGGCGCTTGACGGCGCGGGTCTTGGCGATGCCCGGCGGCCCCTCGATCAGCACATGGCCGCCGACCAGCAGGGCGATCAGCAGCCGCTCCACCAGCGCCTCGTGGCCGATCAGCCCGGCGGCGACGGCGCTGCCGAGGCGGGCGATCGGATGGCTCATGTCGTTCATGCCCGGCGCCTCCCATGGTCGGGAGAGGATGCGGGTGCCCGGCGCCGCGCCGCCAGAGAGCCCTTCCCGGCCGGTTCGGGAAGATCACCCGGATCAGCGGGGAAGAAGTGCCGTCGCCCGCATGCCGCCGCCCGACGGCAGCAGCGCGAAGCTGCCGCCCAGCGCATCGACCCGCTCGCGGATGCCCAGCAAACCGAAGCCGTCGCCCGCCCGGCTGTCGGGCCGCGCTGCGCCGTCATCCTCGACGGTCAGGGTGATGGTCTCGGCGACCTCCAGCGTCAGCACCACGCGGCCCGCGCCGCCATGGCGGACGGCATTGGTGAGGCATTCCTGGGCGATGCGGTAGAGGCTGAGAGCGAGGGTGTCCGGCACCGTCTCCATGTCGCCCTTCAGCTCCAGCGCGAAGCGGATGGCAGGCACGCGGCTGCGCCAGTCGGCGACGAGCCGCTCCAGCGCATGGCGCAGACCGAGGTCGTCGAGGTCGGGCGGGCGCAGGCGGGACAGCTCGGCGCGCAGGCTGTCCATCATCTGTCCGCTGATCTCGGCGATCCGCGCGCCGTCCTCGGCGGTAGATTCCTTCGACTGCGCGATGGCCGTGGCCAGCGCCCGGGTGGCGGTGAGGCACTGGCCGAACTCGTCGTGCAGTTCACGGGCGAGCGCCCGCCGCTCGCTTTCCTGCATGGTGAACAGGCGGCGCGTCAGCTCGGTGCGCATGGCCTGCGCCTCCTTGAGCGTCTCAGCCGTATGGTTCAGCGCCGTGCTCAGACGATCGAACTCGGCGACATGGAGCGGCGGCAGCCCGGCCGAGAAGTCGCGCCGCTGGAGGCGCTCGATGCCGCTCAGGATGATGCGGAACGGGGCGAGGAGCCGGACCATCAGCAGGCCGGTGAGGATGGAGCCGCCGACCGCCATGCCCACCGCCACCCGCATCAGGTCGCCGGTCCGCGTCCAGGCGCGGCTCATGACGACTCCGGTGTCGGCCGAAGCGGTGACATAGGCATCGGTCAGGTAGCGCGTGCGCACCGGCACGGACATGGGCTCCGGCATCAGGCCGAGGTGCTCCGCCAGCCAGACAAACCAGCCTGGCGGCGCCACGTCGGAGGCGACATAGGGGCCGCAGCGCCGGTGCAGCGGATTCTCCCGCGCACCGAGTTCGACGCAGATCCCCGGCGCGATGAGGGTCCAGGAGGGAAAGGCCTGCCAGTCACGGAACACCGGCACCGGCGCCACGCCGCCGAAGGCGAGCCCCTCGAAGCTCGGGCGGGCGGCGATGGCGTCGGCGACGCGGACGGCGGTGGTCGCCACATCCTGCCGCGCCGCCTGCGCCGTATCCCACAGCACCCAGCCGGCGGCGACCACCACCGTGGCAAGCCCCGCCGCCAGCACGCGCAGCACCAGCTGGGGCAGGAGCCGGCGCATCAGATGGCAGGGACGAGGCCGGACCGCTGAGCCTTCAGCACCAGGTCGGCGTCACCGGAGGCGCCGAGCTTGGCCCGGATCAGCGACAGGTTGTTCTGGACGGTCTTGGAAGAGAGCCCGAGGCTGCGGGCGATGGAGCGGCCGTTCATGCCGCGCGCGACGAGCAGCAGGATCTCGCGCTCCCGCGGTGTCAGGCTGGCGATCTCGTCGGTGCCGAGCGAGGTGCGGGCCAGCTCCTGGGCCATGTCCGACGACAGCGCCCGCCGCCCCGCCGCCACCGCCGTTATGGCCTTGACCAGTTCCTCCGGCGGGCTGCTCTTGGACACGAAGCCCCGGGCGCCCGCCGCCATGGCCTTCTGGGCGAAGATGGCGCCCTGGTGCATGGACACGACGATGATCCGCGCCCCCGGATCGCGGGCCACCATGGCCTCCACCGCCGCGAAGCCGCCGCCGCCGGGCATGGACAGGTCCATCAGCACGATATCCGGCGCATGGGCGGCGAAGGCGGTGAGCGCCGCGATCCCGTCGCCCGCCTCAGCCACGACAGAAAGGCCGGGCTGACGGTCGAGCAGCCGGCGGTAGCCCTCGCGCACGATCGGATGATCGTCGACCAGCAGAATGCGGATCATGTCCATGGGGCGAGGATATCCCTCCGCGGCGCCCACACAATGGGGCGCCACGCTCGGGAAGGCTCGACGGGAGGTTGCGGCCTGCCGGTCCGCCGCGATACGCGCCCCCTCCCCCCGTTGAACTCGGCTCACACCTGCCTCGGTCTATTCGACCTTCAAGGGTGAGGCGCGGGCTGCCCCTCAGCTGCCGCTGCGGGTGCGCAGCTGCGGCACGAACAGGTCGCTCCAGCTCGCCGGCTTCACCTTGATGGAGCCCGCGAGGTGCATGAAATCGGCGATCTTCATGATGCCCTCGGGCGTGGTGGAGAACCAGGTGTCCTTGTCCTCCAGCATCTCCAGCACCTCCTGCTGGGTGGTCTTCACCTTGGAGGAGCGCACATAGATCTCGGCTGCGGCCGCCTTGTCCCTGGCGATGAACGCGTCCGCCTCGTCGAGCGCGTCAAGGAAGGCCTGCACCACCTTCGGGTTGGCATCGACGAAGCGCTTGGGGGCGAACGTCACGTCCATGGTCAGGCGCCCGAGAATATCCACCGAGTTCGCCACGCGGCGCACATTGGGGTTCTTCACCTCCAGATAGGAGAAGGGCGGCGAGGTGAAGTGCGCGGTGATCTCGGTCCGGCCGGCGGTGAGAGCCGCGAGCGCCTCGGGATGGGGCAGGCCCACGGTCATGGGATCGAGCTTGGCGTAGTTCTCGCGGCCGAATTCTTGCGCCGCCATCATCTGGAGAATGACGGCCGAGAGCGAGGTCTTGATCCCCGGCAAGGCGATCTTGTCGGAGGACTTGAAGTCCTTCAGCGAAGTGACGGCCGGATTGTTGGTGTTCATCCACAGGGCGGTGGAGGACAGGCCGCTGACGCCGACCACCTCCACGTTCGGGATGCCCTTGGCCTTCGACCACAGCGTGATGAAGCCGGGCGCGCCGGTGCCGGCGATGTCGAGGGAGCCGGCCATCATGGCGTCGTTGATGACGTTGCCGCCGTCCAGCATCAGCCAGTTGACCTTGAGCGGGCCAAGGCCCGCCTTCTCCGCCTGCTTCTCCAGGAGCTTCTGGTCCTCCATCACGATGAGCGGCAGGTAGAGGATGCCGTAGCCCTTCGAGATGCGGACGTCCTTCACTTCCGCCTGCGCGGCGCCGGCGGCGAGCGTCGCTGCGACGGCGACGGCGGCGGCCTTGAGGCACTTCATCCAGCCCATGTCTCTCTCCCTTTGTGTTCTCGTTCGATGACGGGTTTGGCGACCCGGGTCAGTGCTGCATGCCCCAGCGATGCACGGTCTTGCGCTCGATGGTGGCGAAGATCAGGTTTTCCACGGCAAGGCCGATGAGGATGACGGTGAACAGGCCGGCGAAGACGTTGGCCGTCTCCAGCTGGTTGCGGTTCTCGAAGATGAACCAGCCGAGGCCGCCGGAGCCGGAGGAGACGCCGAACACCAGCTCGGCCGCGATCAGCGTGCGCCAGGCGAAGGCCCAGCCCACCTTGAGGCCGGTGAGGATGGCCGGGAAGGCGGCGGGGATGAGGATGAGCCGCACCAGCTTCAGCCCGCGCAGGCCGTAATTCATGCCCACCATCCGCAGCGTCTTTGAGACGGCGCGGAAGCCCGAATGGGTGTTGAGCGCGATGGCCCACAGCACCGAGTGCACCAGCACGAAGATGACGCTGCCCTTGCCGAGCCCGAACCAGATGAGCGCCAGCGGCAGCAGCGCGATGGCCGGCAGCGGATTGAACATGGAGGTCAGCGCCTCCAGCAGGTCCGCCCCGAGCCGCGAGCCGATGGCGATGGTGGTGAGCACGGCGGCGAGCACGATGCCGATGGCATAGCCGATGAGCAGCGTCTCCAGCGAGGAGAGGGTGCGCGCCGGGATCACCCCGTTGGCGATGTTCTCGAAGAAGGCCGAGAGCGTGTCGGTGAAGGTGGGGAACAGCAGCGGGTTGGCGAGCCACACGCCATAGGCCTGCCACAGCGCCGCCAGCGCCACGAGGATGATGGCCTTGCGCACCGCGCCGATGCGGTAGATGCGCTCAAAGGGCGAAAGGGTGGCCTCGACGGTGATGTTGCCGAGGGGCGTTTCCGGATTGACGATCTCCGGACGCAAGGCGAGGGTCTGGTTCACGGGCGTGTCCTCAGTGTCCGAAGAGCATGTCGTTGATGCGGGCTTCCAGCTCGACCTGCGCCGAGGTGCCCATCTGTTCGGCCGGAACGCTGTTCAGCTCCGCCCGGACCCGGCCGGGATGGGGCGAGAGCAGGAGGATGCGCGTGCCGATCTTGATCGCCTCCTCGATGGAGTGGGTGACGAACAGGACGGTGAAGCGCGTGTCGTCCCACAATTGCAGCAGCTCGTCCTGCATCTTGCGGCGGGTGAGCGCGTCGAGCGCGGCGAAGGGCTCGTCCATCAGCAGCACGTCCGGCTCCATGGCCATGCCGCGGGCGATGGCGACGCGCTGCTTCATGCCGCCGGAGAGCATGTGGGGATAGCTGTCGATGAACTTGGTGAGGCCCACCTTGTCGATGTAGGAGCGCGCCCGCTCGCGCGCCTCGGCGGCACCCAGGCGGCCGGAGGAGGTGAGCGCGAAGATCACGTTCTCGCCGACGGTTTTCCACGGCAGGAGCTGGTCGAACTCCTGGAACACCATCATGCGGTCCGGGCCGGGCTCCTTCACCTCATGGTCCTTGAGGCGGATCTTGCCCTCGGTCGGCGTGATGTATCCGCCGATGGCCTTCAGCAGCGTGGACTTGCCGCAACCTGACGGACCGAGAAGAACGAAGCGGTCGGAATCGTAGACCTTGAAGTCCACGCGATAGGTGGCCGTGACGAGACTGTCGGGCGTCTTGTATTGAAGGGTCACGCCCTCGACGCTGAGCAGCGGCGCGAATCCAGTCTGGTCTGGATGCATAGTCATCGTTCCTCCCCGCGCCGATCGGCGCAAATTGTTCTTGGTGCACTTCGGCGACCTTGTTTAGGATCATAGCCGGCGATCCTGACCCGAACCTGACACCGGGCGGCTTTGATCGCGGGAGCGTTCGGTGCGCATTCTGCTGGTGGAAGACACGCCGGAGATCGGCCTCGCGGTGCAGAAGCGCTTCGAGCGCATCGGCTATGCCGTGGACTGGGAGACCGACGGGCGCACCGCGAGCGAGCTGATCGAGGTGCAGCCCTACGACCTCGTGGTGCTCGACGTGATGCTGCCCAACATGGACGGCTTCACCGTGCTGAAGCACTTGCGCCGGCGCGGCCTGCGCTCGCCCGTATTGGTGCTCACCGCCCGCTCGGCGGTGGACGACCGCATCAGCGCCCTCGACCTCGGCGCCGACGACTATCTGGTGAAGCCGTTCGACTATCGCGAGCTGGAGGCGCGGGCGCGCGCCCTGCTGCGCCGGGCGGCGGGCATGGCGGACAACACCATCAAGGCCGGCCCGCTGGTGATCGACCGGGCGGGACGCACGGCGATGATCGCGGGCGCACCGCTCGATCTCACCCGGCGCGAGCTGACCGTGCTGGAAATCCTCGCCTCGCGCCCCGGCGCCTTCGTCGGCAAGGAGGAATTGCTGGAGCAATTGTTCGGCTTCGACCGCGATCCCAGCACCAATGCAGTGGAGCAGTTCATCACCCGGCTGCGCCGCAAGCTCGCCGCCACGTCCGTTGAAATCCGCACCGAGCGCGGCCTGGGCTACCAGCTTGTCGCTTCGTGACCTTAGGGCCTCGCTCCGCGCCCGCATGCTCGCCGCGCTGGCGGCGATCCTGCTGCTCGGCGCCGCCGCGCTGAGCATCGCCGCCTGGCAATATGCGGCGCTGGCCGCCCGCGATGCCTATGACAAGCTGCTGGTGGGCGGGGCGGTGCAGATCGCGGAGAACATCTATCTGCAGGGCGGCGTCGTGACGCTCGATCCGCCGGTCGCCGCCATCGCCACGCTCTCGGCCTATGACCTCGTGTTCTACAGCGTCACCGATCCGCGCGGCATCGTGGTGGCGGGCTATGGCGACCTCACGCTCGCCGCCTCGCCGGAGCGCCTGCGGAAGGGCGTCGTGCTGGAGGATGGCCAGTATCAGGGGCAGCCGGTGCGCGTCGCCGGCCTCGTCCGCAAGGTGGAGGGCGCGCCCGGCGACGGCTGGACCCGCATCATCGTGGCGCAGACGCTCACGGCGCGCGCCGCCCTCGCGTCCGACCTCGCCTTCAAGGCCCTCGCCATGATCGCGGCCATGAGCCTTCTCGCCCTCGCCACGGCGGCCCTCAGCCTGCGCCTCGTCTTCTCGCCGCTCACCCGCATCGAGCGGGAGATCGCCGGCCGCCAGCCCGACGATCTGAGCCCCATTGCGCTCACCCCGCCGCCCGAGGCGCGGGCGCTGGTGGAGGCCATCGACGGCTTCATGCTGCGCCTCAGGGAGCGCATCGGCCTCATGCAGCGCTTCATCGCCGATGCCGCCCATCAGATCCGCACGCCGCTCGCCGCCATCGATGCACAGGTGGAACTGCTGGAGACGGACGACCCGGCGCAGGCCGCCCAGTTGGAGGGGCTCAGGTCGCGCGTCGCCGAACTCGGCCGGCTCACCAGCCAGTTGCTGGACCATGCCATGGTGCTCCACCGCGCCCGCGCGCAGAGCCTTGCGCCCACCGACCTCAACGCGCTGGCGAAGGCCGTGCTCTCCCGCGCCGTGCCGCTCACCCTCGACCGGGAAATCTCCATCAGCTTCGTGCCGCTGGAGGGCGCGCCGCGGCTCGATGTGGACGCCATCAGCGTCGGCGAGGCGCTGGCCAACCTGATCCACAACGGCCTGATGCACGGCGCCCGCAAGCGGCTGTCTGTATCCGTGGAGCGCACGCCGGACGGCGTCGCGCTGCGGGTATGGGACGACGGCCCCGGCATCGCCGCGTCGGATCAGGCGCGTGTCGCCATGCCGTTCCAGAAGGGCGCGGCCTCGTCCGGCTCCGGCCTCGGCCTCGCCATCGCCGGAGAAGTCGCCCGCGCCCACGGCGGCGCGCTGCGCTTCGAAGGGGGCGACGGCGATTTCAGCGTGGTCCTCGAATTGCGCTGAACCGGGCGCACTCGGCGCCGGATCGGCAGCTCGATCCCGTCGATCATGGCGCGGGGCGCGAAGAACGATCCGGGCCGGCGGCGTCAAGACAGCCGGCCCTGGGAGTGGGCGCGACAGGAATGCGGAGCGCCTCAGCCCCTCACCTGAGGGAAGAAATCGGTCGGCCCCATCTGGCCGCCCTTCAGCACCAGTTCCAGACCGTCATAGAGCGGATCGTCGGACCATGCACGGCACAGGGGGGCGCCGGGGGCGAGGCCGGCGACGATGTCGAGGGCGAAGATGTTGAGCGCCTCCATCACCTCGCCGGAAGAGTCGCCGCCCGCCACCATCACCCGCCGCACCGCGCCGCTTTCCACGACGCGGCGCATGATCTCCGCCAGCACCGTGCCCACCCGCCGCGCCGCATCGGCACGGGAAAGGCCGGCCACAGCGGCGGTGGCGTCGAAGCCGGCGACGGCCGGGTCGTCCGGTCCCTCGGCGCTGTAGACGACCGGGCTCTGGCCGCGCGACAGCGCATCCATGGCCGTGGCGACGGCGCGGGCGATTTCCGCCTCCCGATGGGCGTCGGAGAGCGCGTGGGAGAGGTCCAGCCGCTCGGTGTGGAAGCCGGTGGTCCGCGCGTGAGCGAGCTGTGCCGCCGTCACCGGCGAGCAGCTGCCCGAGACCACGGCGATCTTCTCCACGGCCGTAGCCTTCGGCAAACCGGGTGTTTCCGGCAGCAGGCCGAGGCTGCGCCAATAGGCGGCGAGCGCATATTGCAGGCCGGAGGAGGAGGCGGAGAACAGACCGTCGCCCCGGTTTTCCCAGATGAGCCGTCCGGCCCCCACCAGCGTCGCCTCGTCCATCACATCGATGAGCACCACGGGCGTGTCACCGCCCCGGAGCGCGTCGCAGCGCGCCTGCGCCTTGCCGGCGCGGATCTCGGCGAGATCGATGAGGGCGATGCGCCGGTCCGTCTGGCGCGCGAGATGACGGCCAAGATCCGCCTCATCCATGGGCGTCACCGGATGGCGCGACATGGTGGGGTGGCGGTCGAGCCGGTAGGTGGTGCCGTTCCAGGTGACGAACAGGTTTCCGAACATCTGGTAGCGGCCGAGGCGCGGCACGCCCACCACCATGGGCGACCAGTTGCCGCCCATCTGCCGCACCCCGAGATCGATGGCGCGGCCGATGGAGCCCACATGCGGCGCGGAATCGAAGGTGGAGCAGACCTTGTAGTGCAGCACCGGCGCGCCCAGCGCCGCGAGGCGGGCGAAGAGGGGCGGCAGCTCCTTGTCCATCCACTCCGGCGCTCGCCCGCGCGAGGAGCCGGCAAGGCCGATGGCGCGGGCATGGGGAAAGCGGGCTCGCATCTCCTCGGTGGGCGGGCGTAGGAACAGCACCGAGGGCACGCCGGCCGCGGTGATCGCCTCCAGCGCGTCGGTCGAGCCGGTGAAGTCGTCGCCATAATAGGCGAAGAGCAGGCCTTCCGGCAGCGCCGCCCCGGTCTTGGTCCCCGAAATCATCGCCAGAAGCCGAGCGCGGTCTTGAGCGCAGTGCTGCGCGTCGCCTCGTCCTCAAGGCTCGCCCCCGCCATGGCCGCCCGCCATGCCGCCCGCAGCGCCTCGACGCCGGCCGGCACCCCCGCGGGATGGCCGAAGATGCCGCCGCCCGCCGTGTGGATGAGATCGGCGCAGCCGATGGCGGCATAGGTCTGTGCCGCCTGCCGTCCGGTCTGGCCGGAGGAGAAGACCGGCATGGCCTCCATGGGAGCCGCGTCATTGATGGGCGCCAGCACCGCGCGGGCGGCGGCGATGACGCTCTCGTTGCTCTCGGAGAACTTGTTGTAGAGCCCGTTCACATGCAGGTGGTCCACCCCCGCCAGCCGCCAGAGCTGCTGCCAGGGGGCATAGTCCCACCCCAGCGCCGGAGCGCGGTAGAGCGTGCCCCAGCCGGCCCGGTGGCCATGCAACGGCAGCTGGGCGTGGCGAGCAATCTCCCGCACGCCCACGAGGCCGATGGAATTGAGGCACACCATCACGCAGGTGCCGCCCAGCTCCAGCACGAGGTCATGCCGGCGGCGCATCTCGTCCAGGTCGCCGGTGATGTTGAAGGCCACCATCACCTTGCGGCCCCGCCGGTCGGCCGCATCGTTCACCACCCGCATCACCGCCCGCACCCGCTCCTCGAACGGGCAGCGGCCGCCGTCGGCCTGCAGTTCGTCGTCCTTGATGAAGTCGATGTCGCCGGCGATCAGCTCGCGCACCTGCTGCGCGGTCTCCTCCGCCGTGAGGCCGATGGAGGGCTTGATGATGGTGCCGATGATGGGCCCTTCCGCCACTCCGGCGAGGCGGCGGGTGCCGGAAATGCCGAAGGCCGGACCCTTGAAAGCTGACGTGAAGCCGAATGGCAGCTGAAGGCCGGTGATACGCAGACCGGAAACCTGGTGTAACTCGAACAGATTGCCGGCGATCGTCGACATCAGGTTCGGCAGGGACGGGCCGAAATTCTCCACCGGCCAGGACAGTTCGAGCGTCGCCCTCGTGTAGCGATCGGACGCCATGGCGCCCGGCAGGCTGGGCCGGTCCACCACGTCAAGCATCTCAAGACGCTCGACTTTTGCACCCGATCGCTGTTTCAGCTCGGCCGTCTCGGTGGCCAGCGCCACGAAGGTGCCGCTCGACTGCTCCCCGGCGATGACCTCCGCCGTCCGGGCCGGGTCGCCCCCGGTCTCCATCCAGTAGGTGGCATGGACACGATCGCTCATCACACGGGTTCCCAAGGTCGTCTGTCAGGTGAACCCAACCAATTGCCTTTGTTGAGGAATTGGTTGGGCTCTCGGGGGATCTGGCGCCGCTCAGGTGATGCGGCGGATGCTCTCGGCGATCTCGTCATTGTCCAGGCACTTGAGCCAGTCGTCCCGCATCAGCCGCGGCTTGCCGAACTGGATGGCCTTGTTGCAAGCATCTGAGAACATGCCCGGAATTTCCTTGAACGTCACCGCCGCAAGGATGTTCATGTGGCCGAGCAGGAAGTCCCGCGCGCACTCCGCCGGCACCCCCCGCCGCACCGTCTCGTCCATGGCTTCCCGCATCACATCGAGCAGGGTGGCGCAGATGGTCTCGGACAGGCCCGGCTCCAGGATCGCCATCTGTTCAACGGTCAGGCGATAGGAGCGCAGGATGGGGGCGTAGATGGCCTTCGCCACCGCCTCGCCCAGGGCGAACGCCTCGTCCGGCCCCTGCATCAGCGCGGAGGTGATGGACTGCTTCGCCGCCACACCGCCGAAATAGTCGCGCCGGCCTTCCTCGGTGGTTTCGTCGTTGAAAATCAAAGGATGGCAAGGGTGCGAGACGAAATAGATGAGGTCGGGCCGCTCGGGCAGATGGCCGGCGAAGGGTGCTGCGGCGTCCAGCAGCATCACCATGGTGCCCGCCTTCAGCTTGGGCGAGATGGCGTGCGAGATCTTGCCGATGAGCGTATCCGGCACGGCGAGGATCACCACGTCGGCGCCGTCGAGGGCGGCATCCACCTCGATGCAGTCGACACCCACCTCGTCCTTGAGCCGCTTGCGGCCGACCTCGCTGACCTCCACATGGGCCACGCGGAAGTCCGTCTTGGCGAGGTTCTTGGACAGGCGCACGCCCATCTTTCCGCCGGCGCCGAACAGCGCGATCTTCGCATCCATCTTGTTTCTCCCGTCGTCTTCATCGGGGCCGGCAATGCCGGCCCCTCGTGTTTGTTCAGTTGCGCCCTCAGGCCGAGCGCGCCGGAGCCGCGGCCCTGTCGCCGAGGCTCTCGCCCTGCCGCGCCACCACCAGGGTCAGCACCGCGGACAGGAACATGAAGCCGCCCACCAGCAGCATCGCCGCCTGGAAGGAGCCAGTGGCATCCTTCACCCATCCGGTGATGAAGGGTGCCGCAAAGCCGGCCACGTTGCCTACCGTGTTGATGAGGGCGATGCCCGCCGCCGCGCCGGCACCCGACAGGAAGCGGGCGGGGATGGCCCAGAAGTTGGGCAGTGCCGAGAAGATGGCGCAGGCAGTGACCGTGATGACCGCCACCGTAGCCGCAGGCGAGTTCATGTAGAGCGCCACCGGGATGGAGACGGCGCCGATGAGGGCGGGCAGGCCCACATGCCAGGGCTTCACGCCGGTCTTCGCCGCCTGCCGGCTCCACAGCACCAGGGCGAATGCCGCGGGCAGATAGGGGATGGCGGTGATGAAGCCCTTCTGCATCACGCTGAACTTGGAGCCGAACTGGGCCTCGAAGCCGGAGATGATGGTGGGCAGGAAGAAGGCCAGCGCATAGAGGCCATAGATGAGACCGAAATAGACGAAGGAGAGCAGCCACACCCGTCCGTTCAGGAGCGCGCCGGTGGCGAGGATGTTGTGCGAGCCGCCCTTCGCCTTCTCTTCCTTGGCGAGCTCGGACGTGAGCCAGGAGCGCTCCGCGGCGGTTAGCCATTTCGCGTCGGCCGGCTTGTCCACGAGGTAGAACCAGGCGATCACGCCCACCACGATGGCCGGTACCGCGACGCCGAAGAACATGACACGCCAGCCGGCGAGGCCCATCAGCCCGTCAGCACCGATCAGCGCCGACGCGAAGGGCGCACCGATGACGATGGTGAGCGGTTGCGCCACATAGAACAGCGCCAGCACCTTGTTGCGGTGACGCGCTGGTACCCACAGGCTGAGATAGAGGATCGCGCCGGGGAAGAAGCCGGCTTCGGCAACGCCCAGCAGGAAGCGCAGGAAATAAAGGCCTTCCACGCTGCTCACCCAAGTGAACAGCAGGGCGACGATGCCCCAGGTGACCATGATGCGGGCCAGCCAGCGGCGGGCGCCGAACTTGTGGAGCGCAAGGTTGCTCGGCACTTCCAGGAGGATGTAGCCGAGGAAGAAGATGCCCGCGGCGAAGCCGAACTGTGCGGCGTTCAGGCCCAGGTCCTTGGTCATGCCGTTGGGTCCGGCGAAGGACACGGCGGTACGGTCGAGGAAGTTGATGAAGAACATCAGGCCGATGAACGGCGTCAGCCGCCAGCAGACCTTGCTGATGGCCGACCGCTCGACGGCCGACACCTCGGGCTCAGGCATGGTTATCCTCCCAGATAAGGCAGATGGGTTGCCGTCTGCGCGTTCTTGTTTTTGGGCTCGGGACGCCGCGCAGGTGGCTGCCCGGGCTTAGAGCTGACATGCGCCATTAGGCGCTGGGAGGCGGCAGGAACAATCGATTTGTTGTCCACCGGATGTGAGCTAAACTCACATCTTTGATGCTGCATTGCAGCGAAACAGAGCCTTCAGCCGATGTCTCAACAGGCGAGCCACCCCTTGCCATCATTGGTAGCGCTGCGCGCGTTCGAGGCCACGGCGCGGCATCGGAGCATGAGCCGGGCGGCGGAGGAATTGTGCGTCACGCACGGGGCCGTCAGCCGCCATGTGAAGGCGCTGGAAGCGACCCTCGGCGTCCAGTTGCTGGCCCGCCGGGGTACCGCCACCGATCCGACGCCCGAGGGACAGCGCCTCGCCGAGGGGCTGACGACCGCGTTCGGGGTGATCCATGCCACGCTTGAGCGGGTGCGGCCGGGACCGCTGACCCTCTCCTGCTCGGCCTCCATCATGCTGTGCTGGCTCATCCCGCGCATGGCCGGGTTTCACCGCCGCAATCCGGACGTGCAGGTGGAGCTGAACATGAATTACGACAAGGTGGATTTCAGCCGCGACAACATCTCGCTGGCGATCCGCTCCTCCACCATCCCGCCACCCCGCGATGCCATCATCCGCGAACTGGGGGCGGAGTGGATCGGCCCGGTCTGCGCCCCCGACTATCTCGCCGCCATGCCGCTGGCGACGCCGAACGATCTGGCGCGCGCGCACCTGCTCGCCACAAACACCCGGCCGGAGGCGTGGCGGGACTGGGCCGAGGCGACCGGCAACGGCGGCCTCACCCTCAAGGCGCAGCGCAGCTTCGATCATTTCTATCTGCTCATCCAGGCGGCGGCCTGCGGCCTCGGCGTTGCGGTGGTGCCGCACATGCTGGCGCTGAGCGAACTGCAATCCGGCCGGCTGGTGGCGCCTTTCGGCTTCACGCCCGGCGCGCGGCACCTGAGGCTGTGGATCTCGCCGCAGGCGGCCATCCGCGCGGAACTGAGGGCGCTCGAAGCGTGGCTCGTAGGCGAGATGGCGACATTCGGCGCTGCGCCCCGGCCGGCGCGTGGCGGAGCCTGACCTCAGGTCGGCTTAGGCAGTGGCCCCATAAATTTGCGCGCCTGAGCGTGTCATGATTCAAGCTCCCGAACTGGGAGGCTAACAGATGCGCCGCCACGAGCTGACCGACGAGGAATGGGCGATCATCGCGCCGCTGCTGCCGAACAAGGTGCGCGGCGTGGCGCGGGTGGATGACCGCCGGGTGATCAACGGCATCCTCTGGCGCTTTCGGACCGGTGCGCCGTGGCGGGATGTGCCGGAGCGCTATGGACCGCGTACAACCCTCTACAACCGTTTCGTGCGCTGGAGGGCCGCGGGGGGCTGGGACAAGCTGCTGGAAGCGGTCTCGGCCGCCTATGACGGGGACATCGTCTTGATCGACAGCTCCTGCGTTCGCGTTCACCAGCACGGCGCCGCGATCAAAAAGGGGGCGATGACGATGGTTGCATGGGACGCTCCCGGGGTGGACTGACAACCAAGATCCACGTCTTGGTCGATGCGGAGGGCCGTCCGATCCACCTCTTGCTCACCGCAGGGCAGGCCGGCGACGCACCGGCCGGGCGCGAACTCCTGGCCCGGCTCGCACCCGGCAGCATCCTCCTCGCCGACAAGGCCTATGACACGGACGCCATCCGCGCCGAGACGGCGGAACGCGGCGCTTTCGCCAATGTGCCGCCTCGCACGATCCGCAAGCGCACCTTCGCCTTCAGTCCGTGGCTCTACCGCCAGAGGAACCTTGTCGAGCGCTTCTTCAACCGTATCAAGCAGATGCGCGGCCTCGCCACGCGCTACGATCGCCGTCCGGACAACTTCCTCGCAGCCCTCAAGCTCGCTGCCGTCCGCATCTGGATCAATGCGTTATGAGTCCGCCGCCTAGAGCGATGAGATCCATTCAGGGAGCGCCGAAGCGGGCCATCGCGCATCCCCCCTTTGCACGCGTGGTTCGCGCTAGACGCGGCGCGCAATGCCGTAGCGGCGCATGCGGCGGTGGATCGTGGTGCGGTCCACACCGAGGTCGCGGGCGACGGCGGAGATGTTCCAGCTCCGCGCCCGCAGGGCAGCGAGGAGCCGGTCGTGGGCGATCTCCCCCTCCCCTGATGGGAAGGCGGACGACAGGACAGCCGCGCCCGCCTCGTGCGGGGCGTCAGCCTCGCGCAGGCGTTCGGGAAGGTCTTCCCACTGGATCGTCCCCTCGGCGGCGAGCGCGCAGGCGAAATCGAGCGTGTTCATCAGCTCACGGATATTCCCGGGCCAGCGATAGGCGCGCAGCAGATCGCGCGCGTCCGGCGACAGGCTGAAGCGGGTCTTCGCCGCCTTGCCCCGCTCCTCCAGCAGACGCTCCACCAGCCACTCGAAATCGGCGCGGCGGCGCAGCGGCGGCAGAGTGAGGACGGCACCGCTCAGGCGGAAATAGAGGTCTTCGCGGAAGCGGCCGGCGTTCACCTCCGCGAGGAGATCGCGGTGGGTCGCGGCGATGACGCGGATGTTCACCGGCACCGGCCGCGAACGGCCCAATGGCGTTACCTCCCGCTCCGCCAGCACACGCAGGAGGCGGGTCTGGAGGGTCAGAGGCATGTCGCCGATCTCGTCCAGGAAGAGCGTGCCGCCGTCCGCCTCCAGCACGAGACCCTTGCGGCCGCGTGCGACGGCGCCAGTGAAGGCGCCGGCCTCGTAGCCGAACAATTCGCCCTCGATCAATGTCTCCGGCAGCGCCGCGCAGTTCACCGCCACGAAGGGCCGCGCGGAGCGGGCGCCGGCGGCGTGGATGGCCTTGGCGAGGAACTCCTTGCCGGTGCCCGTCTCGCCGCAGACGATGAGGTTCATCTGGGTGTTAACCAGCCGCGCCGCGCGGGCCGTCACCGTCGCCATGGCCGCATCACCGCCGTGGAGGCCGGCGAGCGGTGCCGGCAGGCTCGGCGGGGCGGCCGCAACCGACCGCGTGGAGATGCGGGCGGGCAGCTGGCAATGGGCGAACATGGGCGTCCCCGTGCCGGCGAGGCGGACCATGCGCTGCGCCACGGGGCTCGCCGGGCCGAGGCGCGGCAGGTCGTCGATGGCGATCTCGATGAACTCGCTCAGGCGGCGCCCCACCAGCGGCCGCACGGCATCGGCCGGCGGCCGTGCCTCCAGCTCGCGCCGCAGCAGCGCGCGGGCCTTGCTGTTGAAACCGGCGATGCAGCCGGAACTGTCCACCGCCAGCACATAAGGCGGGTCCACATCGGCGAATTCGGGCGAGGGCGCGAGGCGCAGGATGAACTCGCCCCGGAAGCGATTGAGCAGGTTCGCCGTCTCGATCTTGTGCGCGACCGACTTCACCAGCTGGAGCGCGAGGAGCTGACTCTCCTTCGGCTGGGGGGAGCGCAGCGCCGAGATGTCGAGCACGGCGGCGAGCGCGCCGGAGGGATCGAACACGGGCGCCGCCGTGCAGGTGAGCGGGATGTGGGTCGCGTCGAAATGATCGGTCTGGTGCACCACCAGCGCCTCGCCGGTGGCGATGCAGGTGCCCACGGCGCAAGTGCCCGCGCTCGGCTCCTTCCAGTCGGCGCCGAGATAGAGGCCGGCGCGCATGAGGGTGGCGTCGAAGGTGGGATCGCCGATGAAATCCACGGTGATGCCCTTGGCATCGGTGAGCAGCAGCACATAGCCGAGGCCCGCCACGTCGCGATACAGCGTCTCCACCCCGAACCGCGCGGTGTGGGTGAATTCGTCCATGGCGTCCTGATGCTCGCGCAGCTGCGTCGAGGGCAGGATCAGCGGCTCGCGCAACACCACGGGATCGAGACGGTGCTCGCTGACGCAGCGCTGCCAGGACTTCATGATGACGGGATCGCGCGTGCCGCGTGACGGCACGGGCAAGCCGCTCGCCGCGCGCATGAGCTCGTCGATATGCGCGACCTGCTCCTGTCGCATGACGATCCTCCCAGATCGTTTTTTATTGTGCGCGAGTGTTGCCGCGAAATGGAGCGCCGGCAAGCCTTTCCACGGATCAGGGGTGTGTCCGCGAAATCCATGGTGAGGGCCAAGCTGCAACACCTGTGGCACGCGCGGCGCCACACCTGTGGCCTCGCCGCCTCAGGTGCTCCCGCGCCACGCTGGCGGCACCGCCTTGTCCCGCAACGGTTTGACGCGACGGGCGCGATTGGCCCGCCCCTTGCTCATGTCCTTTCCATCAAGCCGGCGCGAAGCCGGCACTGAAGAACACGGCAAGGGAAGGAAACGTGGCCCGCTCCGCCAGAAGCGGGCCGTGAACGGGCGCGCCCGCGGCTGCCCTTCCTCCCTGCCGGTCCCGTCGATCCGAAGGAGGAGGAAAAGCCCATGTCCATCACGTCGCCCATGCAGACCGCCGACGGCGCGCTGTCCAACAATCCCATTCCGCTGGAGAAGGACGCGCTGCTTGCGGCCTACCGCACCATGCGGACCATCCGCGATTTCGAGGAGCGGCTGCACGTGGAATTCGCCAAGGGCGACATTCCCGGCTTCGTCCACCTTTATGCCGGCGAGGAGGCCTGCGCCACCGGCATCATGATGCACCTCACCGACAGCGACCGCATCGCCTCCACCCATCGCGGCCACGGGCACTGCATCGCCAAGGGCGTGGACGTGGAGGAGATGATGGCCGAGATCTACGGCAAGTCCACCGGCTCGTGCCGGGGCAAGGGCGGCTCCATGCACATCGCCGATCTCTCCAAGGGGATGATGGGCGCGAACGGCATCCTGGGCGCCGGCGCACCGCTCATCTGCGGCGCGGCGCTCGCCGCCAAGTGCCGCGGCGACGGGGGCGTCGGCATCACCTTCTTCGGGGATGGCGCGGCCAACCAGGGCACAGTTCTGGAAAGCATGAACCTCGCCGCCGTCTGGAATCTGCCGGTGATCTTCGTGCTGGAGAACAACGGATACGCGGAGGCGACCTCGGTGACTTACGCCACCGGCGTGGACAGCTTCCTCGATCGCGCCCACGGCTTCGGCCTGCCGGGCGTCAGCGTGGACGGCACGGATTTCTTCGCCGTGCACAAGGCGGCCGGCGAACTCATCGCCAAGGCGCGCGCGGGCGGCGGGCCGGCGCTGCTCGAATGCAAGATGGTGCGCTTCTACGGCCATTTCGAGGGCGACAGCCAGACCTACAAAGCCAAGGGCGAGAACGACTTCAACCGCCTCAACCGCGACTGCCTGAAGATCTTCGCCGATCGCGTCACGGCGGCGGGCATCGTCTCCGATGCCGAGATCGCGCTCATGGACCGCGAGGTGGCGAGCCTCATCGACGACGCCGTGTCCTCGGCCAAGTCGGCGCCGCAGCCGACCCCGCAGGAACTCACCAGCGACGTCTACGTCTCCTACTGAGCCACGACAGCGAACCCGCACGGCCAAACAATTTCCTGGAGGAAACCATGTCCCGCACCCTCAGCTTCAAGCTGGCGATCAACGAAGCCCTCGACCTTGAAATGCGTCGCGACCCCACCGTCATCCTGCTCGGCGAGGACATCGTCGGCGGCTCCGGCTCCCCGGGAGAGATGGATGCCTGGGGCGGCGTGCTCGGCGTCACCAAGGGCCTCTACGGCAAGCACGGCAACCGCCTCATGGACACGCCCTTGTCGGAGAGCGCCTACATCGGCGCGGCCATCGGCGCCGCCGCCTGCGGCATGCGGCCGGTGGCCGAGCTGATGTTCCTCGACTTCATGGGCGTGTGCTTCGACCAGATCCTGAACCAGGCGGCCAAGTTCCGTTACATGTTCGGCGGCAAGGCGAAGACCCCGGTGGTCATCCGCGCCATGGTGGGCGCCGGCTTCCGCGCTGCCGCCCAGCACTCGCAGATGCTGACCCCCATGTTCACCCACGTGCCCGGGCTGAAGGTGGTGTGCCCCTCCAACGCCTATGACGCCAAGGGCCTGCTGATCCAGTCCATCCGCGACGATGATCCGGTGATCTTCTGCGAGCACAAGAACCTCTACGCCAGCGAGGCGGACGTGCCGGTCGAGCCCTATGCCATCCCCTTCGGCGAGGCGAACGTGGTGCGGGACGGGCGGGACGTGACCATCGTCAGCTACGGCCTCACCGTCCATCGCGCGCTCGAGGCAGCGGCGACCCTCTCGAAGCGCAGCGGCCTTGAAGCGGAGGTGATCGACCTGCGCACCCTCTCGCCCATCGACTGGGACACGGTGATCGAGAGCGTGGAAAACACCGGCCGCCTAGTTGTGGTGGACGAGGCCAATCCGCGCTGCTCCATCGCCACGGATGTTGCGGCCTATGTGGCCCAGCAGGCGTTCGGAGCGCTGAAAGCGGCACCGCAGATGGTGACCGCGCCGCACACGCCGGTGCCGTTCTCCCCGGCTCTGGAGGACCTCTACATCCCCTCCGCCGACGCCATCGCGGCCGCCGTGCTGAAGACCCATCCCCAGGCGCTCGCCGCCTGATCGCCGGAGACATCGGACAATGACGGATACGCGCATCAAGCCCATCGTCATGCCCAAGTGGGGGCTCTCCATGGCGGAGGGCAAGGTCACGGGCTGGCTGAAGCCGGAGGGCACGGCCATCGCCATCGGCGACGAGATCGTCGAGGTGGAGACCGACAAGATCGCCGGCGTGGTGGAGGCGGGCGACGCCGGCGTACTGCGCCGGACCCTCGGCACGCCGGGCACGGTCTATCCGGTCAAGGCACTCATCGGCGTGCTGGCCGATGCGGACGTTCCGGACGCCGAGATCGACGCCTTCGTCGCCGCCTTCGCGGTGCCGGAGGAGGCGGGCGCGGGGGAGGAAGCCTCGGGCCCACGCTACGAGTTCGTGGACACGCCCGCCGGCCGCCTCCGCTACGCCCGCCGGGGCGAGGGCGAGAAAACCGTGGTTCTGGTCCACGGTTTCGGCGGCGACCTCGACAACTGGCTGTTCAACATCGACGCCCTCGCCGAGGCCGCCACGGTCTATGCCCTCGACCTGCCGGGGCATGGGCAATCGGACAAGGCAGTGGGCGAGGCGAACCTTGCCTTTCTCTCCGGAGCGCTCATCGCCTTCATGGATGCGTTGGCAATTCCGCGCGCGCATCTCGTAGGCCATTCCATGGGCGGGGCGGTGGCGAGCGCCACCGCGCTGGAGCATCCGGGGCGGGTGGCGTCCCTCGCGCTCATCGGCTCGGCCGGGCTCGGGCCGGAGATCAATTCCGGCTACACCGACGGCTTCGTCGCCGCCGGCTCACGGCGCGACATGAAGCCGGTGCTGGAGCAGTTGTTCCATGATCCCGGAACAGTGACGCGCCAGTTGATCGAGGATATCCTCAAGTACAAGCGCCTCGACGGCGTGGACAGCGCGCTGACCGCCCTCTCCGCCAATCTCTTCCCCGCCGAGCGGCAGACCCATGTGCTGGCCGACAGGCTGAAACAGACCGACGCGCCCATCCTCGTGGTGTGGGGCGAGACCGACCGCGTCATTCCTGCTGCCCATGCCGGCGCGCTGGAAGGCCGCGCCACCGTGGAGGTACTGCCCGGCGCCGGCCACATGGTGCAGATGGAAAAGTCCGGCCGGGTGAACGAGCTGCTGCTCGACCACCTCAAGCGCTGACCGCCTGAAACCCCGCAACGACAAGCACCGGCGCGCCAGGGCGACCGGCGAAGGAGGACACATGTCCGATCTCAAGGACAAGAGCATCATCATCACCGGCGCGGCCGGCGGCATCGGCGCCGCCATCGCCAGGGCCCTCGCGGAGGACGGCGCCCGCATTGTTGTCGCCGACCTTTCAGAGGCGGCAGCGACGAAGGTGGCGAACGAGATCACGGCCAAGGGCGGCACCGCCATCGCCGTGCCGGTGGACGTGCGCGAGCGGCCGCAGGTGCGCGCGCTCATTGACAAGGCGGTTGCGGCCTTTGGGCGGCTCGACGTGCTGTTCAACAATGCCGGCGTCGCCCAGACGCGCCCCTTCCTCGACATCACCGAGGAGGACTGGCGCTTCGTCACCGATGTGAATGCGCTCGGCGTGCTCATCGGCATGCAGGAAGCGGTGAAGACGTTCCGCAAGCAGGGCGGCGGCGGCAAGATCATCAACACCGCCTCCATCGCCGCCAAGCAGGGCTACGAGCCCCTGGCCCATTACTGCGCCAGCAAGTTCGCGGTGGTGGCCATGACCCAGGCTGCCGCCCGCGCCTTCGGCAAAGAGGGCATCACCGCCAACGCCTTCTGCCCCGGCGTGGTGGCCACCGACATGTGGAAGGTGATCGACAAGGGCTTCCGCGACAGCGGCCTGACCCACGGCGAGAACGAGGCCTTCGACACCTTCGCGGCCGGCGCCGTGCTGGGTCGCGCCTCGCGCCCCGACGATCTCGTCGGCGTCGCCCGCTTCCTCGCTTCATCCCAATCCGACTTCATGACCGGCCAGTCCCTGCTCGTGGACGGCGGAATGGTCTTCACCTGAGGAAACGCCATGACATCTTCCGTGCCCCAGCAATTGAGAGAGATGAACCAGCGTTTCGGCGCCCTTGCCAAGGCGGCGCCGCAGGTGATGACAGCCTTCCGCGGTCTCATGGGCGAGGCGTCGAAGTCGGGCGCCGTGCCGGCCAAGATGAAGGAGCTGGTGGCCCTCGCCATCGCCGTCCACCAGGGCTGCGCGGACTGCATCGTGTTCCACGCTGCCAATGCGCGGAGCCACGGCGCCACCCGCGCGGAAGTGGCCGAGATCCTCGGCGTGTGCATCGAGATGGGCGGCGGGCCGTCCGCCGTCTATGCGGGCAAGGCGCTCGAGGCGTTCGACGCCCTCGCCACCGAGCCGGCCTGACCAGCCATCAAGAACAGACACAAGGGAGAAACGCCCATGAAGGCCGCCCGCTTCCACGCCAAACGCGACGTGCGCGTCGAGGACATCAACGAACCGCCCGCCCCCGGCCCGCGCCAGGTCGTCATCCGCAACAGCTTCTGCGGCATCTGCGGCACCGACCTGCACGAATACGCCGCCGGCCCCATCTTCATCCCGACCGACCCGCATCCCTACACCGGCGCGAAGCTTCCGCAGGTGCTGGGCCATGAATTTGGCGGCACCGTCGTCGCCATCGGCGGGGAGGTGACGAACGTGAAGGTGGGCGACCGGGTTTCGGTGCAGCCCATGGTGTCGCCGCGCGACGACTATTTCGGCACGCGCGGCCTCTACCAGCTCTCCGAAAGCCTCGCCATCATCGGCCTCGGCTGGCAGTGGGGTGGCATGGCGGAATACGCGCTGGTGAACGACTACAACGTCTTCGCGATGCCCGATTTCGTCAGCGACGAGCAGGCGGCGCTGGTGGAGCCCACCGCGGTCACCGTCTATGCCGCCGAGCGTGGCGGGGTGAAGCCGGGATCGAGCGTGCTCGTCACCGGCGCCGGACCCATCGGGCAGTTGCAGGTGCTGGCGGCGCGGGCGGCGGGGGCGACGCAGATCTTCCTCTCCGACACCAACGACAACCGCCTCGCCATGGCGCGGTCCATCCTGCCTGATGTCATCATCCTCAACCCGAAGCGGGACGCCGTGGCCGATGCCATCCGCGACCAGACCGAAGGCCATGTGGGCGTGGACGTGGCGCTCGAATGCGTGGGAGCCGAGGCGGCGCTCGCCACCTGCATCGACGCGGTGCGCCGGCAGGGCGTGGTGGTGCAGGTGGGGCTGCACGTGGGCAAGCCGGCGGTGGATGGCTTCACCGTCACCTTCAAGGACATCGATGTGCGCGGCTCGTGGTGCTACTCGACCCTCATGTGGCCGAAGGTGGCGGCGCTGATCGGCAAGGGTCTGCTGCCGGCGGAAAAGGTCGTCACCCGCCGCATCCGCCTCAACGAGGTGGTGGCAAACGGCTTCGAAGCCCTCCTCGACCCCGCCGGGCAGGAGCTGAAGATCCTCATCGATCTGCGCTGAGGACCGGAAGATCCGCTCCGTGACGAGGGCATCGCGCAGCTGCCTGCGCGATGCCCCGGCCGCTCAATAGATGCCGGTTTCCACGGCCACGCGCCGATAGCTCGCGCCAGCCGTGAAGCCGCCGTCGATCACGAAGTCCTCGCCCGTGATGAAAGCGGAGCGATCCGAGGCGAGGAACAGCACCAGCTCGGCGATCTCCTCCGGCGTGCCGCTGCGGCCCATGGGGGTCATGCCGATCATGGGCTGAAGGTGCGGACTCGCGGCGTTGAGGGCCGTCACCACGAGGCCGGGGCACACGGCGTTCACGCGGATGCCGCGCGCGGCATATTCCATGGCGGCGCTGCGAGTGAGACCCCTCAGGCCCCATTTGCTCGCCGTATAGGCCGGGTCGTAATGGCCGGAAAAGGCGCTGTTCGACGAGATGTTGACGATGGCGCCACCGCCGGTCTCCTCCATCAGCGGCACCGCCGCGCGGATGCCAAGGAACGCGCCGGTGAGATTCACCTTGAGCACACGCTCCCACGCCTCCGGCTCGGTGGCGGAGACGGTGCTGCGATTGATGATGCCGGCATTGTTGACGAGGATGTCGAGCCGCCCCTTCCAGCCGCGCACCTCTTCCACCGCCTGAGCCCAGGCTTCGGGGTCGGTCACGTCGAGAGGGAGGAAGCGGGCGTCCACGCCCTCGGCCGAAAGCTCCGCGACGAACGTCTCGCCCTCGGGCACCAGCACGTCGCAGACAAGCACCGCCGCGCCCTCGCGCCCCAGACGCCGGGACTCGGCCGCGCCCTGCCCCCGCGCGCCCCCGGTGACGATGGCGACGCGCCCCTCCAACTCCGTCATGCTTTTCTCCCGGCTTTATCGTTCGCGGCCGGCTGGCCTCCGGAGGCGCATCCGCCCCCGAACACCTCTTGCCACCAGTTCTATAATAAACTAAAAATCCCATAATACGAGATTTATTGTCGCTTAATCGATCTCCGGACGCGTGCGGCGCAGAATCCGGGACGGGGAGGAGCGGAATGCTCGACGGGAAGGTCGCCCTCATCACCGGGGCCGGCATCGGAATCGGCCGGTGCGCGGCGGAGCTGTTCGCGGGGAACGGCGCGCACATCGTTGTCGCCGAGATCAATGCAGAGGCGGGAGAGGAGACAGCGGCGCGCATCCATGCGGCCGGCGGCGACGCCCTGTTCGTGCGCACCGACGTGACCGACGCGGCAAGCGTGGAAGCGGCGGTTGCCGCGGCGGTCGCGCACTATGGCCGGCTCGACGTGATCTACAACAATGCCGGCGGCTCCACGACCCGCGACAGCGACCTCACCCGCGCGCCGGACGACGAATTCTGGCGGGCCATGACGCTCGATCTGCACGGCACCTGGCTGGTCAGCCGCTTCGGCATTCCCGAGCTCATCAAGGGCGGCGGCGGCGCCGTGGTCAATGCGGCGTCCGTGGTGGCCCTGATGGGCTGGCCGGGCAAAGATGCCTACACCGCCGCCAAGGGCGCGGTGGCTGCACTCACCCGCTCCATGGCCGTGGAATATGCGCCTCACAATATCCGCGTGAACGCGGTGGCGCCGGGCGTCACCCGCACGCCGCGGGTGGTGGCGCAACTGGAGCAGTTGGAGACGACCCAGCGGCTCACCGCCGCCCACCTCTTGGGCATGGTGGAGCCGGAGCATGTGGCGCAGGCGGCGCTGTTCCTCGCGTCCGATGCCTCGGGCCGGACCACCGGGCACGTGCTGCCCGTGGACAGCGGCCTCTCCATCTCCTGACCCCGAGCGTGGCGGCTCACTCCACGGACGAGGCGTCCTCGGGAACGGGGCTGCGGATCTTGCGCGGGCGCGCCGCCCGCTGGGCCGGCCGCACCCCGGCCTCCCCGGCGATGGCGCTGGTGATGCGGGCAGCGAGAGTCTTGATCTCGGCCACCAGTTCTTCCTTGCCCGCGCTCTGGAAGCGCGCCTCCGGCAGCGCGAACACCACGCTGCCGAGGACGCGCCGCTCGGCATCGAACACCGGGGCGCCGATGCCCACGAGATCGGGGATCACCTCACCGCGCGTGATGCAGTAGCCGTCGCGGCGCAGGCGCGACATGTTGGAGCGGAACTGCTCCCAGTTCTCGCCGAGGCCCGCCTCGCGCACCAGTTCCCCGTGCCAGAGCATGATGTTGCGCAGCTGGTAGGGGGTGAGGTGGGCGAGGATGGTCTTGGCCATGGCGCCGCGGAACATGGGCATGGGGCGGCCGCGCTCGTAATATTCCGGCACCGAACGCTCGGGCCACACGATGTCGGCGCACATGACCTTGTCGCCGTAATAGCTGCACAGCATCATATTGATGCCGAGCCGCGCGCTCACGTCCCGCATGGGCCCGCCGGCGCGGGTCAGCAGCGGGTCGGCGCGGCGCACGAGTCGGTCGAGCTCGATGATACGCGGGCCGAGCACATAGCTGCCGCCCGTGGTGGGGGCGAGCAGGCCCGAATCGCACAGGGACTGGATGTAGCGATAAGCGGTGGCGCGGGAGGCGCCGGCCGCCTGCACGTCATCGAGCTGGATGCTCATGCGGTCCTCACCGAAAAGGTCCAGCACCTTCAGCATCTTGTCGAGACTGCTCATGCGAAGTCCCTTCGGCTCGCGGCGTAACGCACCCGAGGTGCACCACCTGTCGCGGCATTATAGGGCCGCACGCTCACGGATTGAAATTTGCGAGCAGTTTCAAATCCGCGCAGCCCACCGTCGTTTCGGTGCCACCCGCGCGGGAATGCCACCCGTCGGAGCCCTTCAGAAACCTGACCGCTACAGGCCGGTAGCGATTGACAGATATCAAGATACAGAAATAGTCTCATATTACGAGAATAATCTATAACACGGAAACACCATGCCCCATCCAGAAAAGGCCCCCAGCCGGGTCCGTGTCACGTTTGCATGTCCTCTGGAGGGCGGCCGATGACATCCCGCGCGCCTTATGATCTTTCCGGCATGCGCATCCTGCTCACGGGCGCGGCGGGCGGCGTCGGGCGGGCGACGGCCCATCTGTGCGCGCGCCTCGGTGCCGAGATCGTGCTGACCGATGCGGGCGATGCGCCCGGCCTTGCGGATGAACTCGTCCGTGATCACGGCCAGACCCACGCTTACGCCGCCTGCGACGTGCGCGATCGCGCCGCGGTCGAGGCCCTGTGCCGGGAGGCCGGGCCGCTGGACGCCGCCGTGCTGAATGCCGGCATCTTCCCGCAGGAGCAGTGGCTGGCCGACGACTGGGACGACCTGTTCCACGAGGTGATGGCGGTGAACGTGGCGGGGCCTGCGCACTTCGCCCGCGCCCTCGTTCCCGCCATGAAGGCGCGGGGCAACGGCCGCATCGTGCTGCTCGGCTCCGTCGCCGCCCACACCGGCGGCACCTATGCCCATTCGCCGGTGAGCTACGCCGCCTCCAAGGGCGCGATCCACACCTTCGTGCGCTGGCTGGCGCGTCGCGCCGCGCCGGAAGTGCTGGTGAATGCGGTGGCACCCGGCTCCACCCTCACGCGCATGGTGGCGACCGCCGATCCGAAGGCGCTGGAGGCGATGCCCGTCCCGCGCTTCGGCCGACCGGAGGAGATCGCCTGGCCCATCGCCTTCCTCTGCTCCCCCGGCGCCAGCTTCGTCTGCGGTGCCATCCTGGATGTGAACGGCGGCGCCTACATGGGCTGAAGGCGCGGGGCGCAGATGGTCTCGCCCCCGCCAAAGCCCGCGCCGCAAACACATTGACACTAGTCTCACAAAATGAGATTTTTAGTTATTCGCTCTTTAAGCAGAAAACGACCTGCGAAGGCAGGCGCGCATTGGGCGCCCCGGCGTCCGATCATGGGGAGGAAACACAGATGAAGCGCATGCTGACCCGCACCGCCCTTGCCCTGGCGGTGGGCGGCCTTTCCCTCGCGGCGACATCCGCCGCACGGGCCCAGTTCACCGATGGCGTCGTCCGCATCGGCGTGCTCAACGACCAGAACGGCATCTATGCCGACATGGCCGGCCCCGGTTCGGTCGCGGCCGCGAAGATCGCGGTGGAGGAGATCGGCGGCAAGATCGGCAACACGCCCATCGAGATCATCGTCGGCGACCACCAGAACAAGCCTGACATCGGTCTCAACATCGCGCGCAAGTGGCTGGACGTGGACGGCGTCGACATGATCGCCGACATCCCCAATTCCTCCATCTCGCTGGCGCTGGTCCAGCTGGTGAAGGAAAAGAACAAGGTGGCCGTCATCGCCACCTCCAACAGCAATCGACTGACCGGCGATTCCTGCACGCCCAACCATGTCCACTGGACGCTCGATAATTACTCCCTCGCCAAGAGCACGGCGACGGAAGTGCTGAAATCCGGCGGCAACAGCTGGTACTTCGTGACGGTGGACTATGCCTTCGGTCACGACATGGAGCGCGAGGCAGGCCAGATCGTGAAGAATGCCGGCGGCACCGTGGTCGGCTCCGTCCGCCATCCGCTCGGCTCGTCGGACCTCTCTTCCTTCCTGCTGCAGGCCCAGGCCTCCGGCGCCAAGGTCATCGGCTTCGCCAATTCCGGCGCCGACTTCACCAATTCCATGAAGCAGTCGGCCGAATTCGGCATCACCCAGGGCAAGCAGAAGCTGGCGGCGCTCGCGGTGTACCTCACGGACATCAAGTCCCTCGGCCTCACCAGCGGCCAGGGTCTCTACCTCAGCGAGCCGTTCTACTGGGACCTCAATGACCAGACGCGTGCCTTCGCCAAGAAGTTCTCGGAGAAGACGAACGGCGCCATGCCCACCTCCTTCCAGGCGGGCGTCTATTCCGGCGTGCTCCACTATCTCAAGGCGGTCCAGGCCCTCAACAGCGATGTGGACGGCCGCGCCATCGTCGCCAAGATGAAGGAGCTACCCACCGACGACCTCGCCTTCGGCAAGGGCTACGTGCGGGCCGACGGCCGCAAGATCCACCCCATGTACCTGTTCAAGGTGAAGAGCCCGGCCGAGTCCAAGGGGCCGTGGGATCTCTACACCAAGATCGGCGAGACGCCTGCTGACCAGGCCTTCAAGCCGCTTGAGGCCGGCGGCTGCGCCCTCGTGAAGCAGAACTGAGCTCGCCGGGCTGTTCCCTTCAGCGAAGCCGGGAGGCTGCGGGCTCCCGGCCGAATGCCCCGCTCAACCCGAGTCCCGCATCGATTTTCAGGAGCTGAACATGGTCGCAATCACACCCGGCCTCGCCGGCGAGGACAGGCTCGGTCCGAAGGAGTCCCGCTACGTGGACGTGGCGAGCCTGCCGTGGAAGCCCACCCCCACCAAGGGCATCGACATGAAGATCCTCCTCCTCGACGAGGAGACCGGGCTCATGACCGCCCTCTTCCGCTGGCAGCCCGGCACCGAGCTGCCCCGCCACGAGCATGTGGAGATCGAGCAGACCTACGTGCTCGAGGGCAGCATCGTGGATGCGGAAGGCGAGGCGCTCTCCGGCAATTATGTCTGGCGCCCGGCGGGCAACCAGCATGTGGCCCGCTCGCCCAACGGCGCGCTCGTCATCTCCATGTTCCTGCGCCCCAACAAGTTCCTCGACGGCGATCTCGCCGGCCACGAACTCAAGTAATCCCATCGGCACGCCGGGGCGGCCGGGCTCGTCCGGCCCCGCGGCTGTGCGAAAGGCCATCATGCGCATCGTCCGTTTCGAACATCAGGGCCGTATCCAGTTCGGCACGCGCCGGCAGGACGACGTCATCCCCTTCGCGGGGTTGGCGGGAGGATCCTTCACCGCCCTTCTCGCCGCCCTTCAGGGCGCAACGCCCCTGCCCGAGGCTAATGCCATTGCGCTGGCGCAGGTGAGCCTGCTACCGCCGGTGCCGCTCACGGGCAAGATCATCTGCATCGGCCTCAATTATGCGGACCATGCGCGCGAGGGCGGACACCCCATTCCCACCTATCCGGCGGTCTTCCTGCGCACCGCCACCTCGCTGGTCGGCCACGGGCAGCCGCTGGTGCGCCCGGCCCTCTCCGAACGCTTCGACTATGAAGCCGAGCTGGCAGTGGTGATCGGGCGGACCGCGCATCATGTCCGCGCCGCCGATGCCCTTCAGCATGTGGCGGGCTATTCCTGCTTCAACGACGGCTCCATCCGCGACTTCCAGCGGAAGTCCACCCAGTGGACCATGGGCAAGAATTTCGACCGCTCCGGCTCCATCGGCCCCGAGCTGGTGACGCCGCGGGCGCTGCCCTCCGGCGTCGACAACCTGCGCATCGCCGCGCGGCTCAACGGCGAGGCGCTGCAGGACGGTTCCACCCGCGAGATGATCTTCCCCTTGGCGGACCTCATTGAGACACTCTCCGCCGTCATGACGCTGGAGCCCGGCGACGTGATCGCCACCGGCACGCCCGCCGGCGTCGGCTTCGCCCGCACGCCGCCGCGTTTCATGCAGGCCGGCGACCTCATCGAGATCGAGATCGAGGGCATCGGCATCCTCGCCAACACCATCGTCGACGAGGCGCCCGACGCCGCAGAGCAGGAAAGCCATCGCCCATGATCGTCGAAGAGCGGATGTACGTGCTCCACACCGAGGTGAACATCGCCGACTACATGGCGATCTACACGAGCGAAGGCCTGCCGCTGCAGCGGGAAATCCTCGGCGGCTTCCTCGGCTATTTCACCACCGAGATCGGCACCCAGAACCAGCTCGTCCACTTCTGGGCCTATGCGGACCTCGAGGAGCGTCGGAAGCGGCGCGAGAAGCTGGCGGCGCAGGCCGGCTGGCGGGCGTGCCTCGTGAAGATACGGCCCATGATCATGACCATGGAGAATCGCATCCTCGTTCCCACCGCCTTCTCTCCCTGGCCCGGCGGCAGCCCCGCTGTGGGTTGAAAACCGCACGGGACGCGGGTGCGCGATGGGGTGTCTAGGTCACCGCCTCGCGCGGGAGCGCTGGACGAACCGAGCCGGGGTGTAGAGGGGGCCCGCGTTCTGCTCTCGAAAGACGTGTCGGCGGCTCGACCGACACGTCCCCTTCATGACGCTCCGGCCCGGGCGAGGTCGATCAATCGTCATCTCGGCCGGGGACCCGTTCCAGGCGCGCGGGGTCGAACTTCGCCTTCAGCCGCGCCCCTTGCGGGTTGGTGGCGCGCACCTTGTAGCAGCCGTCGTCCGAACGGATGGAGAGCACAGTCCAGCCTTCGGCCTCCAGCTTCTTCTGCAAAGCCTCACGCGGCTGCCAGTCGGCCAGAGGCACATTGCAATCGTGCTCTGCGGCCGCCGGCGTGGCGGCGAGGCCGGCAACGACCAGGCCCGCCAAGATATTCCGCACTGCCAACCCCGAGCGTTTCACCGCGCGAACTCCTTCCGACCAAGCCCGATGAAAAGCACGCCAAGCTGACACTCACCTGAACGCAGGGGCAGATTCTCTCGCCCGTTCCAGTTCCGGCCGCGCTAGATTGCCATGCGCCCCGCCGAGGTGACAGATGCGTATCCTGCTGATCGAAGACGATCCCGTCCTGGGCATGGCCGTGCGCGACCAGATCGTCTCGGACGGGCACGGCGCCGACTGGGTGACACGCCTTGCGGATGCCGAGCACGCCGTCCATGCCGCGGCTTTCGATCTGATCCTTCTCGACCTCATGCTGCCCGACGGGCGCGGCTCCGATTTCCTCCGGAAGCTGCGCAGCACGGGCGACGCGACGCCGGTGATGGTACTGACCGCCCGCGACCAGATCTCCGACCGCATCGCGGCCCTCGATGCCGGCGCCGACGACTATCTGGTGAAGCCGTTCGACCTGTTCGAGCTGTCGGCGCGCATCCGCGCCGTGGGGCGGCGCTACGCGGGCAATCCCAACCCGCTGGTCACGCTCGGAGACATCGAGGTGGATCTTTCCGCCCGCTCGGTCCGCCGCGCCGGGCAGACCGTGGCCCTGACAGCGCGGGAATGGGCCCTGTTCGAGGCTTTCGTGCAGCGGCCACACCAGCTCATGTCGAAGCCGCAGCTGGAGGAACGGCTCTATTCCTTCGATGCGGAGGTGGAGAGCAACACCATCGAGGTCTATGTGGCCCGCCTGCGCAAGAAGCTCGGTGCCGACGTGATCGAGACCGTGCGCGGCATGGGCTATCGCCTCGGCACGCCGGGAGGCGGCGCATGAGCGGACGCTGGAGCCTGCGCCGGCGCCTCGGCCTGTGGCTCGCGTTGTCGGTGGCCGCCCTGTGGCTCTCGGCGGCGACGGTCGCCGGGCTGGTGCTGCGGCACGAGATCGACGAGGTCTTCGACAGCGCGTTGCAGGAGGTGGCACAGCGGGTGCTGCCCCTCGCCTATTCCGAGCTGCTCGCGCGCGAGGATGGGGCAGGCACGCACCACATGCCGCCCGTGGGCCCACACCGCGAATTCATCACCTATGTGGTGCGCGACGCGCAAGGCCGTGTGCTGCTCCAGTCCAGCGACGCCGAGCAGATGGCGATTCCCGCCGGCCTCGCCCCCGGTTTTCACACCACGCCCCGGCTGCGCACCTACACGGAAGCGGCGGTGCGGGGCACCGTCATCGTCACGACGGCGGAGGAACTGGACCATCGCGCCGCCGCGGTCTGGCGGGCGGTCATGGCGCTGATCTGGCCGCTGGTCGCCCTCGTGCCCATCGCGCTCGCCGGTGTCTGGATCACGCTTCGCCTCACCTTGAAGCCTGTGCTCGCCTTCCGCCATGCCATCGCCACGCGGGGGCGGGGCAACCTCGCGCCGGTGCCGGAGCAGGGTTTGCCCGAGGAGATGGCACCCGTCGCAGGCGCTGTGAATGCGCTCATGGAGCGCCTGCGCGGCGCGCTGGAGGCGGAGCGGGGCTTTGCCGCCAATAGCGCCCATGAGCTGCGCACCCCCATCGCCGCCGCTCTGGCGCAGACCCAGCGGCTCGTGGCCGAGCTGCCGGAAGGACCGGCGCAGGAGCGCGCACGCGCCATCGCAGGCGCGCTGCGCCGCCTCTCGCGCCTGTCGGAGAAGCTGCTCCAGCTCGCCAAGGCGGAAGGCGCCGGCCTGCTCGCGGAGGCGCCCGCCCCGCTCGCGCCGGTGCTGCGCCATGTGATCGCCGACCTAGACCGCCAGACGGGACGCGCAGAAGACATCGACCTGAGCATCGCGACGGAGGGCGGGCCCGTCAGTGATCTCGACCCCGACGCCTTCGCAGTTCTGGCGCGCAATCTCATTGAGAATGCGTTGAAACACGGGGGCCCGGACACCCCGGTCCAGGTCCGCCTCACCGCCGACCGGCTGGAAATATCCAACCACGGCCCGGTCGTTCCGGCGGAACGGATGGCCCAGTTGCTGCGGCCGTTCGAGCGGGGACCGACGGGGGCGGAGGGCTCGGGCCTTGGCCTCGCCATCGCCGCCGCTATCTGCCGCGGGGCGGGGCTATCGCTGGAGATTGCCTCGCCCATCCCGGGGGAGACGGAGGGCTTCAGCGCCGTCGTGCGCTTTACCGCACCTGAGAAGCTGACAGCAAGCTGAACGCGATTCAGCAGGGGGTTCAGGCGGCTGTCAGGTTGGTTCGAGAGGGTGTCAGCGTCATCAAACGCCGGAGCCCCTCCATGAAGACGCGCACCCTGATCGGGACCGCCCTCCTCCTCTCCACCGCCGGCCTCGGCGTGGCGCTGGCGGCGACCCAGATCGACCATCTCGACCTCCCCTTCCACAGCCGTGACGACGCCCCCCGCGCCGACGCCCGCCCCCTCCATCTCGCCGACAATGACCACCGGCGCGAGGGCAAGGAGCGCCATCACGGCCGTCATCACGACGATGATGATGACGACGACGACGATGACGGCCGCCCGGGCGCCCGCGCCGGTGCCGTTCCGCAGAACGGCCCGGCCGATCCCGCCGCGCCGGTGCCGGACAACGGCCTGTTCCAGGGCAAGGCCCGGCCCAAGGTCGAGGTGCAGTGACCCTCGGCCGCCCCCGCGCACCTTCAAAGGAATAATCAGATGAAATTCGTTCTTCCCGCCGTGGCGGCCACCGCCACCCTGCTGTCGCCGGTGCTGGCCGAGGCGCGGCAGGTCACCTTCGAGACCACCCTGAAGCCTTATGGCGGCAATGGCGCCTATGTGGTGCTCTACGTCACCGATGCCGCCGGGGCCTACAAAGGCACGCTCTGGATGGCCGGGGGCAAGGCGAAATATTACCGCCACCTCTCCGACTGGCAGCGCGCCTCCGGCGGACGGCCCACCGAGATCGACGGCATCACCGGCGCCAGCATCGGCTCCGGCAAGACGCTGAAGATCACCCTCGATCTCGCCGATGCCATGATCGATGCCGGCTACCAGGTCCATGTGGACACGGCGGTGGAGGACGGGATGGACAATCCCTCCGAGGTGGTCGCCCCCCTCGCCGCAAGTGCGTCCGGCAAGCCCGTCGCCGGCAAGGGCTATGTGAAATCCTTCACCGTCACCTTCTGATCCCCCTTCGGACACCCCCCAAAATGCTTCGCCGCCTCCATGGCCTTCCCGGCATCGCGCTGGCGCTGGCCCTTGCCGTCACGGCCCTCTCCGGCACGGTCCTTTCCGTGCAGCCGGCGCTGAACCACGTTGCCGCCCCGGCCATACCGGTATCCGCCAGCGTCGCAGACGTCGCGGGTGCGGTCGCCGCGCGCCATCCCGGCGTCAGCGCCATCCGGCTGCGGGCGGACGGCAGCCTCACGGCGGCCTTCGACGATGGCGGCACGCGTGGCGTGGAGCGCATCGACCCCGCCACCGGCGCGGGGCTGGGGCCTTACGCGGTGTCCGACACCACCCGCTTCGTCACCAACCTCCACCGCGCCTTCCTGATGGGCGATGCGGGGCGCGTGGCGGCGGCCATCGGCGCGCTGGCGATGCTGGGGCTCTCCGTCTCCGGCCTCCTGCTGCTGGCCCGCCGGCTCGGCGGCATGGGCGCACTGCTGCGACCCATCCGGGGCACCCCGGCGCAGCGCTGGCATGGCGAACTCGGCCGGCTCGCGGCCGTGGGCCTGACCCTGTCGTCGCTGACCGGCCTGTGGATGTCGGCGGGCACCTTCGGGCTTCTGCCGGAAACGGCGGCGAGGGCCACCGCCGTCACCGCCAGCGGTGGTGCGCCGGCGCCCGTCGGGACGCTCACCGGCCTGAACAGCGTGAAGCTCCGGGATCTGCGCGAGCTCACCTTCCCCGCCCCCGCCGACCCCACCGACGTCTTCACCCTCGTCACCGCCGAAGGCGAGCGGCTGGTGGATGCCGCCACCGGCGCTACCCTCGCCATGACGCCGGCGACCGCGCTGGAGCGGATGAACGACCTCGTGCGCACGCTCCACACCGGGCGCGGCGCCTGGGTGCTCGGCCTTTTGCTGGGCCTCGCCTCGGCCATGGTCCCCGTGCTCGGCGGAACCGGCCTCGTCCTGTGGCTGCGGCGGCGGGCGGCACGGCCGCGCATCGGCGCCGACGTCCCGGCGCGCGCGGCGGATACGGTGATCCTCGTGGGCAGCGAGGGCAATTCCACCTGGGGTTTCGCGGGCACCCTGCACGCGGCCCTCGCCGCCGCCGGCCACAAGGTCCACACCGCCGCCATGAATGACGTGAGCGCGGCGCATTTGGCCGCCCCGCGCCTGCTGGTGCTCGCCGCCACCTATGGCGAGGGCGCGGCGCCCCAATCGGCCAGACACTTCCTGTCCCGCCTCGCAAAGCTGCCGGGGCAACCGGCGGTGGCGGTGCTGGGCTTCGGCGATCGCAGCTTCCCCCATTTCTGCCGGTTCGCGCGCGACGTCGCCGATGCGCTGGATGCGCGCGGCTGCCCGCAGCTCCTGCCCATGAAACGGGTGGATCGCCGCTCGCCCCAGGAATTCGCCCAATGGGGTCACGATCTGGGGGATGTGCTGGGGCACGACCTCGTGCTCACCCACGTGGCGGAGCCGCCGAAGACCACCCGGCTGGTGCTGGCCGGGCGGGAGCTTTACGGCGAGGCGGTGGGCGCGCCCGTGGCGATCCTGCGCTTCACGGCGCCCGTTGACCCGCGCACCGGCGCGCCCGGCCCCCTGCCTGCCTTCGAGGCCGGCGACCTCGTGGGCATCGTGCCCCCCAGCGATGCCATGCCGCGCTTCTATTCGCTGGCCTCCTCCACCCGCGATGGCGTGCTGGAAATCTGCGTGCGGCTGCGCGACGGCGGCCTGTGCTCCCCCTTCCTGCACGGGCTCCGGCCCGGCGAGGGCATCGATGCCTTCATCCGGGAAAACCCTACCTTCCGTCCGGCCAAGGGACGCGGCCCGCTCATCCTCATCGGCGCGGGAGCCGGCATCGGGCCGCTGGCCGGCTTCGTGCGGGCCAATGCGGCGGGCCGGCCGGTGCATCTCTATTGGGGCGGGCGGAGCGCGGCGTCCGACTTCCTCTATGAGCACGAGCTGGCCCAGCATCTGGCCGAGCGGCGCCTGACGACCCTGCGCACCGCCTTCTCGCGGGACGCGGACGGGAGCGCCTATGTGCAGGACCGCATTGCCGCCGACGCCCCGCGCCTGCGCGAACTGGTGAAGCAGGGCGCGCAGATCCTCGTCTGCGGCGGCCGCGACATGGCCGAGGCCGTGACCCGCGCGCTGGAGCCGGTGGTGCGCCCGCTGGGCCTCGACCTTCCCACCCTCAAATCGAGCGGACGCTATGTCGAAGATGTCTATTGATGCGGGTCGGGATGCGACGGCGCTCCGGCGCCACGCCCTGAGCGGGCCGGCCATGGGCGCCCGCTGGTCCGCCACCTTCTTCGCCGCCGAAGATGTGGACGAAGCGGCCCTCACCCGCCGCCTCCAGACCGCGGTGGAGAAAGTGGAACAGCAGATGTCCACCTTTCGGCCCGACTCCGATCTGGAACGGCTGAACGCCGCGCCCATCGGGGCGTGGATGCCCATCCCCCGCGAGCTGATGCACGTCCTCTCGACCGCCCTCGAGATCGGCCGCCTCTCCGGCGGGGCGTTCGACATCGGGGTGGGTGATCTGGTCCGGGCTTGGGGCTTCGGCGGGGCGCCGGGGCCTGATGGCGGACGCATCGCGGGGCTTGCCGGCCGCCCCTCCTTCGAGCCACCCAAGACCTTGCAGCTCGATCCGGCCGGCTGCCGCGCCCGCCGTCTGGCGCCGCTCCGGCTCGATCTTGCCGGCATCGCCAAGGGCTTCGGCGTGGATGAGCTGGCGCGCGAGATAAGCACGGCCGGCCTCTCCTCCTGGCTGGTGGGCATCGACGGCGAGATGCGCGCCGAAGGCCTGAAGCCGGACGGCCGGCCGTGGACGGTGGCGCATGAGCGGCCCTCCGTGGGGGAAAGGGACATCCTCGGCGTGATGGAACTCTCCGGCGCCGCCGTCGCCACCTCGGGCAATTATCGCCACCGGGTGGAGGTGGGAGGCCGCATGCTCTCCCACACCATGGACCCGGCGCGGGGCGCGCCGCTGGAGAACGACCTCTCAGCCGTCACCGTGCTCGGCGAGACCTGCATGGCGGCGGACGCCTGGGCGACCGCTTTGCTGGTGCGTGGGGCAAGCGAGGGACCGGCCCTCGCCCGCCGCCTCGGCCTCGCGGCGCTGTTCGTCCGCGCGGACGGCACGGTGGAGGGGACGGGGCCGCTGGCCCAGCCCGCCGGAGCGTAGAGACGGCGCCGGTCCTCATTGCGCCGGGCGTCTCACTGGGCCAGGAAGCCGCCGTCCACCGCCAGCACGTGGCCCGTCACCATCGCCGCCATGGGGCTCGCGAGGAACAGGATGGCGTCCGCCACCTCCTCCGGCTCGGCGATGCGGCCGAGCGGCATCAGCTTCTCGATGGCGGCGAGCTTGTCCGGGTCGCGCATCAGCGGATCGATGAAGGGCGTGCGCACCCAGGTGGGCGCAACCGCATTGACGCGGATCTTCACCGGCGCCAGCTCGATGGCCAGCGCGCGGGTGAAATTCACCACCGCCCCCTTGCTCGCCTGATAGGCCGGATTGGGATAGGGCCCACCGCCGCTCAGCCCCATGATGGACGAGACATTCACGATGGCGCCGCCGCCCCGCGCCGTCATGGACGGCACTGCGGCCCGCGCGCAGAGGAAGCCGCCGGTGACGTTCACCGCGAACACCTTCTCCCAGTCGGCGAGCTGGAGTTCCGTCAGCCCCTTGCGGATGGAGAGGCCGGCATTGTTCACGAGGATGTCGAGGCCGCCATGACCGGCCGCCACCTGCCCGAACGCGGCAGAGACCGCCTCTTCGTCGGTCACGTCGAGGGCGAGCGCCTCGGCCCCGGGGATGCCGGCGGCGGCGCGCGCGGCGGCCGCCCCGTCGCGATCGGCGAGGATGACGCGGGCGCCGGCCTCCGCCATGCCGGTTGCGGCGGCAAGGCCGATGCCGCTCGCCCCGCCCGTCACCACCGCCACCCGTCCTGTCAGATCGAGCCTTCGCGCCATATGCCGTCCCCGGTTCCGCCGTGCCGCCGTCGCGGCCGAGAGGAGTGGTGATAGAAGATCGTCCGGCCGATCTCCAGCCTTGCGCCGCAGGCCGGACCCGCATGACAAGACCTGCCGCCTTCGACTAGAACACAGCCGGACACAGCGACGATGGATCGATGGAGCAGGGACTTCCAGACAGCGCCGCACCGGATGGGTCCGTGCACCGTCCACTGAGGGCGCGCCTCGCCCGCCTTGCGCACGAACCGGTGCCCCTCGCAGCGCTTGAAGCCCTGCCGCGGCATTCCTGGATCGTCGTCGGCCTCGTCTCCATCGGTGCCTTTGTCGGCCAGCTCGACGCCACCATCGTCCAGCTCGCCCTGCCCACGCTCGCGACCACGTTCGACGCCGGGCTGCATGCGGTGAGCTGGGTGTCACTGGGCTATCTCGTCGCCTTCGCGTCCTTCCTGCCGATCTTCGGGCGCGTGTGCCAGATGTATGGCCGCAAGACGCTCTATCTCCTCGGCTATCTCGTCTTCGTGGCGGCGAGCGCCTTGTGCGCGCTGGCGCCGGACCTGCCGTCGCTGGTGGCGGCGCGGGTGGTGCAGGGGATCGGCGGGGCGCTGCTCGGCGCCAACAGCATCGCCATCCTCGTCGCCGCCGTGCCGGAGGACAAGCGCGGCCGGGCGCTGGGCGTGTTCGCCGCGGCGCAAGCCATCGGCATGAGCGCGGGGCCGGCGGTGGGCGGCATCGTGCTCGGTGCGCTGGGCTGGCCGTGGATCTTCTGGCTGACGGTGCCGTTCGGCCTCCTCGCCGCGATGGCCGGCTGGATCGCCCTGCCCCGCACGCGCGGTGCGCGGCCTGAAGCACGTTTCGACTGGCTGGGCGCCCTGCTGCTCGCGCCGGCTCTGGTCATCCTGGTGCGCGCGCTGAACCACGCCGCCGGCTGGGGCCTCACCTCCCCCGAGACGATCGGCAGCGTCGTGCTCTCCGCCGGGCTCATCTGGCTGCTGGTGCGGCAGGAGCGGCGCGCGGCGTTTCCGCTGGTGGACCTGAAGCTGTTCGCCAATCCCGGCTTCGCGCTGGGCGCAGGCGCCGTGGTGCTCGGCTATGCCATGCTCTACGCCATGTTCTTTCTCATGTCGTTCCTGCTGGAGCACGGGTATGGGGAACGCGCATGGGAGGCGGGCCTGCGCCTTGCCGTCATTCCGGTGATTCTCGGGCTGGTGGCGCCGTTCAGCGGCGGCCTCGCCGATCGCCTCGGCATCCGCGTGCTCGGCACCAGCGGCATGGGCGTGTGCCTGCTGGGTCTGCTGGTGCTGGGCCTCGGCGTCGGCGATTCGGCCGCAAGCCAGCTGATGAGCTTCGGCGCCTTCATGCTGTTCGGCGCGGGGCTCGGCCTGTTCATCGCCCCCAACAACCACACCACCCTCAAGGCCGCGCCGCCGGAGCTGACGACTCAGGCCGGCTCCCTGCTGAACCTCATGCGCGTGCTGGGCACCAGCCTCGGCGTCGCGGGCGCCACGTCCACCCTGTCGCTGGGCCTCAAGCAGGCCGGGGGGATGACCGACCGGATGAGGGATGTGTCGGGTCCCGCGCTGGTGAACGCGGTGGAATGGGGCATCGTCCTCGTCGCCATCATGGCGCTCATTGCCGCACTCCTCTGCGTCCTGCGCCGCCGCAGCTAGCGCCACGCGGAGGGTGCGGCATCCGGGCAGCGGACCGGAGGGGTGTTTCACGCGCCTGCGTATCGACGCCGCCGGTCCCCCCGTCTATGGTCCGATGGCATCCAGCAGGTTGCATGCACCCATCCGCGGCGGGATGGCGCGCAGCCCTGCCGGGATTGCCCCAGGAGCGGACGCCATGGATTTCGATCCCGTCACCCTCGCGCGCATGCAGTTTGCCTTCACGGTCTCCTTCCACATCATATTTCCCGCCTTCACCATCGGCCTGTCCGCCTTCATCGCGACGCTGGAGCTGATCTGGCTGTGGACCGGGAAGGACGTGTTCCATCGCCTCGCGCGTTTCTGGACCAAGATCTTCGCCGTCTCCTTCGCCATGGGCGTGGTGTCCGGCATCGTCCTGTCCTACCAGTTCGGTACCAACTGGAGCCGCTATGCCGAATTCGTCGGCTCGGTGATCGCGCCGCTCATCGGCTTCGAGGTGCTCACCGCCTTCTTCCTGGAGGCGACCTTCCTCGGCATCATGCTGTTCGGCTGGAACCGGGTTCCGCCGTGGCTGCACGTTCTGTCCTGCTGCGTGGTGGCGTTCGGCACCTTCATGTCGGCCTTCTGGATCCTCGCCGCCAACAGCTGGATGCAGACGCCGGCCGGCTTCGATATCCGCAGTGGCGCGGCATACCCGCTCGACTGGCTTGAGATCATCTTCAACCCGAGCTTCCATTGGCGCCTGCCGCACATGCTGCTCGCCGCCTACCTCACCACCTCGCTGGTGGTGCTCTCGGTGGGCGCGCGCTACCTGCTCGCCGGCAAGTTCAAGGAAGAATCGAAGGTGATGATGGTGATGGGCATCGGCATGCTCGCCATCGTCGGTCCCATCCAGGCCTTCGTGGGCGACAGCCACGGCCTGAACACTGCGCACTACCAACCGGCCAAGATCGCCGCCGTCGAGGCGCACTGGGACAGCACCAAGCCCGCGCCGCTGGTGCTGTTCGCCTGGCCGGACGAGAAGGCCGAGAAGAACCTGTTCGAGATCTCGATCCCGCACGGTGCCTCGCTGATGATCACCCACAGCCTCGATGGCCTCTTCCCAGGACTCAAGGACTTCCCGCCGCAGGATCGCCCGCCGGTGTTCGGCCCCTTCTTCGGCTTCCGCGCCATGGTGGGCGTCGGCGTCATCATGATCCTGCTGGGGTGGATCGGCGCCTGGCTGATCTTCAAGGGGCGCGAGACCACCACCCGCTGGTACCTGATCGTCACCTCCTGGGCATGGCCGCTGGGCTTCGTCGCCATCCTCTCCGGCTGGATCGTCACCGAGCAGGGCCGCCAGCCCTGGGTGGTGGAGGGGCTGCTGCGAACCGAGGATGCCATGTCGCCCCTCGCCGGCTGGACCGTGGGGCTGTCGCTGACGCTGTTTGTGGTCGTCTACGCCGTGATCTTCGCCACCGGCATCCACTTCATGAACCGGCTCATCGTCCGCGGTCCCGACCAGACCCTGATCCAGCCGCCGGCCCGCGAACGCCCCACCCGCCCCATCGCCGCCGCCCATGGCGAAGGCCAGATGACCCCCGGAACCTGACCCGCCGACGCGCAGGAGGACATGACCATGGAATGGTATCTCCCCGTCATCTGGGGGCTCATCATCGGCGTCGCGGTCATCATGTATGTGGTGCTCGACGGCTTCGACCTCGGCATCGGCATCCTCTTCCCCTTCGCCAAGGAGGAGAAGGAACGCGATGTCATGATGAACACCGTCGCCCCCTTCTGGGACGGCAACGAGACTTGGCTCATCCTCGGCGGCGGCGGCCTCTGGGTGGCCTTCCCCAAGGCCTATGCCGTCGTGATGCCGGCGCTCTATCTCCCGGTCATCATCATGCTGCTGGCCCTGGTGTTCCGCGGCGTCGCCTTCGAATTCAGATGGGTCGCGGCCTCCAGCCGGCGGCTGTGGAACTTCGCCTTCTCCGCCGGCTCGCTGGTGGCGGCCTTCTTCCAGGGCATCATCCTGGGCGGGCTGGTGCAGGGCATCACCGTGAAGGACGGCGCCTTCGCCGGTGGCCCGCTCGACTGGGCGACGCCCTTCGCCTTGCTGTGCGGCGTCGGCGTAGTCGTGGGCTATGCCCTGCTCGGCTCGACCTGGCTGCTCGTGAAGACCGAAGGCGCCATCGCGGACCGGGCGCGCAGCCAGGCCGTGCCTCTGCTCCTGGGCGTCGTCGTGCTGATGGGGCTGGTGAGCCTGTGGACGCCGCTGGCGTTCGATCGCATCGCCACCCGCTGGTTCTCCCGGCCCAACATCTTCTTCCTGGCGCCGGTGCCCATCATCACCGCCGCGCTGGCCTATCTGGTCTGGCACTGGCTGAAGACGGGACGGGAGATGCTGCCCTTCTTCGGCACCATCGGGCTGTTCGTGCTCGGCTTCCTCGGCCTCGCGATCTCCACCTTCCCCTATCTGGTCCCGCCGAGCCTGACCGTGTGGCAGACGGCGGCCGCCCCGCCGAGCCAGATCCTGATGCTGTTCGGCGTCATCTTCCTGCTGCCGGTGGTGTTGGGCTACATCGTCTTCGTCTACTGGATCTTCCGCGGCAAGGTGCGCGAAGGCGAAGGCTACCACTGAAGCCAGGGCCGCGGCCGGACGACCCCGGCCCCGGCCCCCGCCTCATGGCCCCCGTCTCACGGCCTTGGCTCAGGCGGCGAGGCTGCCCAGTTCCTTGTCGATGAAATAGGCGGTGTGGGGTCCCTCGCCGATGAGGTCGATCCGGTCGAGGATTTTCCGGCAGAGCTTTTCTTCCTCGTGCTGCTCGCGGGAGAACCATTCGAGGAAGGAGTCGGTCTCGAAGCTGTTCTCGGCGCGGGCGAGGGTGATGGCCTCGACGATATGGGCCGTCACCTTGCGCTCCTCTTCCTGAATGCGCAGGAACAGCTCGCGGACGTTGCCCGCGGAGATCACCGGCCGCTGGTGGCCATGCAGCGCGATTTGCGCGCCGAGGTCGTCGAGGAACTCGAAGAACTTCAGCATGTGCCCCATCTCCTCCTTGGCATGGCCGAGAAGGAACTTGGTTACGCCCTCGAACTTGTGGGCGGACGCCCAGGCGGCGGCCTGGGTGTAGACGTGATGGGCCACCATCTCGCCGTTCAACAGCTCGTTCAGCTTCGCTTCCAGCTTTTCACTGACCATCGCCTTCTCCACCAAGAAAGACCGCCGCGCATGACGCCGGCGGAACGGGGAAGAGCGGCACCGGCACATGTCCATCGCCGGCCACGGCCGCGCTTCCCGCACGGATGTGCAGGAGCCGGCGGCGGCGGATCAATCGGCACGCATCAATCCTGCGCCAGATTTGGATTGGGCCAATTCGAGCGCGCCACTCAAACGCGTGGCGCGGCGCAGGCTTGCGCCAGCTTCTCGACCGCTTCCAATCTCTGGTCGAGAGCTATTCCGCGGCGTCCGAGACCGGCCCACCGCCGAACAGGGCGAGCTGCTGCTCACGCACCGGCGCGAAGGAGCGGCGGTGATGCAGGCAGGGGCCGTGGGTGACGAGCGCGGTGCTGTGCTCCGCCGTCGCATAGCCCATGTGCCGCTCGAAGCCATAGGCGGGAAAGGCCGCGCCGAGGGAGGCCATCAGCCGGTCCCGCACCACCTTGGCGACGATGGAGGCCGCGGCGATGGAGGCGATCAGCCGGTCACCGCCGATGACCGCCTCGACCGCGCAGGGCACCTTGGGCGGGTCGTTGCCATCCACCAGCAGGAAGGCCGGGCGGCACGGCAAGCCGCGCACCGCCTGCGCCAGCGCCCAAAGGGTCGCCTGCCGGATATTGTCGCGGTCGATGCGCTCGGGCGGGGCCATGGCCACAGCCACTTCGGCGGTAGCGCAGATTTCCAAATAGAGCGCCTCGCGCTTTGCCCGCGTCAGGCGCTTGGAATCATCGAGGCCCTGCGGCACCCGTTCCGGATCGAGCACGACGGCGGCCGCGACAACGGGCCCGGCCAGCGGCCCGCGCCCCACCTCGTCGGCGCCGGCGATGGGCGCATGCCCCTGGGCGTAAAGGCCGCGCTCCCGCGTGAAATCGAGACCGATCCACGCGTCCGCGACGGGCACCGCGACCTTCGGCGGCCGGCCGCGCGGGCGCGCAGCGGGCTGCGGCTCAATCGACTTGCGGCTGGGGTTCGGCTCTCGACGCGGCGGCATCAATCTGGTTCTCGCCCGGCGAGGCCCCGGCGACGGGCGAGCCGAGCGATTCGGCCACGGCCTCGTTGATAGCATGGAACCGGCACGGGAACCGGGGATTGCTCCTTGTGCCGTGTCAGCCCATGTTCAAGCTCAGGGTTCAAGCTGCCGGCGTTGGCGTCCGCGGGAGAAGAGCATGCGGTGGGAGGATTTCCGCTCCAGCGATAATGTTGAGGACCGGCGCGGCGATGGCGGCGGCGGCGGCGGCGGGTTCCAGATGCCCGGCGGCCGTGGCGGCCTCGGCATCGGCACCATAATCATCGTCGGCCTCATCGGCTGGGCGCTGGGAATCAATCCGGCGCTGCTGATCGGCGGGCTGGAGGCGATCAACGGCGGCGGCTCCACCCAGCAGGCCGCCCCTGCCCCGCAACGCGGCCGGCCGACAGCCCCGCCCACCGACCAGCTTGGGCGCTTCGCCGCGGCGGTCCTCGCCCAGACCGAGGATGTGTGGACCGAGCTGTTCCGCGCCGACGGCAAGACCTACCAGGATCCGAAACTGGTGCTGTTCTCCGGCTCCACGCGCTCGGCCTGCGGCGGAGCCCAGTCGGCCATGGGGCCGTTCTATTGTCCGCTGGACCAGAAGGTGTATCTCGACCTCACCTTCTTCCAGGAGATGAAGAACCGCTTCAAGGCGGGCGGCGACTTCGCCCAGGCCTATGTGATCGCCCACGAGGTCGGCCACCATGTGGAAAACCTCATCGGCATCCTGCCCAAGGTGCAGCAGGCCCAGGCCCGCGCCTCGTCCCGCGCCGAGGCCAACAACCTCTCCGTCCGCGTCGAGCTGATGGCCGATTGCCTCGCCGGCGTATGGGCCTACCACGCCAACGACCGCTTCCGCATTCTGGAGCCCGGCGACGTGGAGCAGGCGCTCAACGCGGCGAGCGCCATCGGCGACGACACGCTGCAGAAGCGATCCCAGGGCTTTGCGGTGCCGGACAGCTTCACCCACGGCACGTCGCAGCAACGGGTGAACTGGTTCACGCGCGGCCTGAAGACCGGCTCCATGCAGCAGTGCAATACCTTCTCGGGCGCGATCTGAGGGACACCCGCGCCGCCCCCGGCCGAATCGACGCGTCATTCCCTTCCGGAATGACGCGTCTGATGGCCGCTGATGCCGGCCCCTCGGTCCCGGCGAACGCACGCCGTCGGCGTGCCAAACGCCTGTCCCGGACCGGCTCTCCTTTGTCTACTTGAGCGCGGCGGGAGGCATGCCCCCTTGCCTCCGGGCGGCTGGCGTGCGAAGCAGCATCAACGCACGGCGCCGCCGCGGGAGAAGCCTCTCGCGCGGACCGTTCGGCGTCGGCCATTGAAACCTCTTGCAGCCTTCGCTATAGGGGCCGACAACTCATTCCGAAGGGGCCATGCGGCCATCCCTCGGCCCCGGTCGGTGCCTTGCACCAAAGCCTGCGCGCCACGCGGGCGGGCCGCGACCGCAAGGGCCGAGCATACGAGAGGCGTCAGTCCATGTCTTCGACGTTCGACACGGTGGCCAACATCATCGCGGAAACCTGCGACATTCCGCGCGACACCATCACGCCGGACAGCCACGCCATCGACGATCTGGGCATCGACAGCCTCGACTTCCTCGACATCGCGTTCGCCATCGACAAGGCCTTCGGCATCAAGCTGCCGCTGGAGCAGTGGACGCAGGAAGTGAACGACGGCAAGGCCACGACCGAGCAGTATTTCGTGCTCAAGAACCTCTGCGCCCGCATCGACGAGTTGGTCGCTGCGAAGGCCGCCTGAGGCCGATAGATGCGTCCTGAAGTCTTCAAGATGATCGACCGGGTCGTCGCCATCGACCCGTCGCTGGAGAAGATCCACTGCCAGGGCATGGTGCCCGAGGAAAGCTCCATCTTCGAGGGGCACTTCCCCGGCTACCCCATCATGCCCGGCGTGCTGCTCATAGAAGCCATGGCGCAGACCACCGGCTGGCTGGTGCTTGCGCGCAACCGCTTCGAAAAGATGCCCTTCCTCGCCACCGTGAAGGAAGCGAAGCTGCGCACCTTCGTGTTGCCGGGGCAAAACCTCGACCTCTACTCGCAGATCCTGCACGAGGGCTCCGGTTTCGTCGTCGCCAAGACGAACGCCACCCTTGAGGGCAAGCCCATCTGCAGCGCCGAGCTCACTTTCCGCGTGCTGCCCTGGCCCGAGGGCAAGATGAAAGCGGTGGTGATGAAGGTTGCCGAGTACGTCTCCTTCCCCCTTTCGGAATTTGCCGATGCCTGACGTGACTGAAGGCCGGGGCCGGATCCAGCGCGACGTCTGGATCACGGGCATCGGCCTCGTCTCCTCCCTCGGGGAGGGGCTCGATGCCCATTGGCAGGCCTTCGCCGCCGGCTCGGCCCCGGTGACGGACAACACCACCTTCGCGCCCTATGTGGTCCATCCGCTGGTGAAGGTGAGCTTCGACAACCAGATCCCCAAGAAGGGCGACCAGCGGCAGATGGAGCCCTGGCAGCGCATCGGCACCTATGCGGCCGGTCTTGCGCTCGACAGCGCGGGCATCGCCAAGAACGCCGAAATCCTGTCGAACACCGACATGGTGGTCGCGGCTGGTGGCGGCGAACGCGATTTCCAGGTGGATGCGGCGATCCTGAACGATCTTTCCGCCTCCAACGATGCCGGCCGCCTCCTGAACGAGCGCCTGCTGTCGGACCTGCGGCCGACCCTCTCGCTGGCCCAGCTCTCCAATCTGCTCGCCGGCAACATCTCCATCGTCCACGGCGTCACAGGCTCTTCGCGCACCTTCATGGGCGAGGAAAGCTCGGGCGTGGACGCCGCGCGCATCGCCTATGCCCGCATCGCGGCGGGCCAGAGCGAGATCGGGCTTGTGGGCGGCGCCTACAATGCCGAGCGCGAGGACACGCTGCTTCTCAACGATCTCGACGCCTTCTGCATGAAGGGCGAATTCAGCCCGGCCTTCACCGCGCCCGGCATCGCCTCCGGTTCCATGGGCGCCTTCCTGGTGCTGGAATCGCCGGAGCATGCCAAGGCCCGCGGCGCCACGCCCATCGCCAAGCTGTCCGGCGTCTGGTCGGAGCGGGCCAAGCGCGCCGTCGCCGGGGCCGTCACCGCCAAGGTGAAGTCGCTCCTCGACAAGGCCGGCACCGCACCGGGCACCGCCGTCATCTCCGGCGTCACCGGCGCCCGTGAGGCGACCGAGGCCGAGGCCGAGGCGCTGACCGCGAGCGGCCTGCCCGTGCGGGCCGTCGCCAATCGCATCGGGCACGGCTTCGAGGCCCAGTTCATCGCCGCCCTCGCCCTTGCGGCGCTGACGGTGTCCAAGGGCACCCTGTTCCCGCCACTCGCCGGCGACCCGCTTGAAAAGGCGGCGGACGGCGTATCCCGCGTGATCGTGACCCAGGTGGGCCACTGGCGGGGCGAAGGCGCCGGACTGGTGGAGAAGGCCTGAGGGCTTTTCTCCCTCTCCCGCGAGGGGAGGACGGACGATTGTCCTTTGCGCCGGCTTCGGCGTATTTTCCGGCGCGAGTGCCGGGCCCTCCCACAGCGCGGGTCCCGGCGCGCCCTTCGAGCGGCGCCGGGGCGGGCGCGCTTCAACGACAGGAGCCGCGATCATGACGCAGGCGCATCTCGACAAATTCGGCCGCCCCATCGTGGTGGTGACGGGTATCGGCATCGTCACCTCCCTCGGCCAGGGCAAGGAAGACAACTGGCGCCGCCTCACCGCGGGTGAATCCGGCATCCACACCATCACGCGCTTCCCCATCGAGGGCATGCGCACGACCATCGCCGGCACGGTGGACTTCCTGTTCGACGGCCGCGTGGCCGCCCCCAACCTCTCCGAGAAGCTGGCGACACTCGCCGCCGAGGAAGCCATCGCCGAATCCGGCATCGGCACGCCCGGCGAGTTCCCCGGCCCGCTGTTCGCCGCCGTTCCCCCGGTGGAGCTGGAATGGCCCGAGCGCCAGCAGCTCGCCGATGCGGTGGGCCATTACCCCATCGTCTATCGCGACCTCCTCGGTGCCGCCGCCTCCGGCCAGTTCCGGCCGTGGCACGAGCGCTTCCTGTTCGGCTCGGTGGCGGATCGCCTGGCCGACAAGTTCGGCACGCAGGGCCAGCCCATTTCGCTGTCGACCGCGTGCGCCTCGGGTGGCACCGCCATCCAGCTCGGCGTCGAGGCCATCCGCCGCGGCGAGACCGAAGTGGCGCTGTCCCTCGGCACGGACGGCTCGGTGCATCCCGAGGCGCTGATCCGTTTCTCCCTGCTGTCGGCGCTCACCACCGCCAACGACAAGCCCGAGGAAGCCGCGCGGCCCTTCGCCAAGAATCGAGAGGGCTTCGTGATGGCCGAGGGCGCCGCCGCCTTCGTGCTGGAGAGCTACGCCCATGCGGTGGCGCGCGGCGCGAAGATCCTCGGCGTGCTGGAAGGCTGCGGCGAGATGGCAGACAACTTCCACCGCACCCGGTCGAGCCCGGACGGACGCCCGATCATCGGCTGCATGAAGAATGCCCTTGCCGATGCCGGCGTGACCCCGGACGATGTGGACTATATCAACGCCCACGGCACCTCCACGCCCGAGAACGACCGCATGGAGTATGTGGGTCTCAAGGGCGTGTTCAGCGAGGAGAAGCTGGCGGCAACGCCGATCTCCTCCAACAAGTCCATGATCGGCCACACGCTGACGGCGGCGGGCGCCATCGAGGCGGCGGTGTCGCTGCTGACCATCCAGAACGGCCGCATCCCGCCGACCATCAACTACAACATCCCCGATCCGGCCATCCCGCTGGACGTGGTGCCGAACGTCGCCCGTGACGCCCAGGTGCGGCGGGTGATCTCCAACTCGTTCGGCTTCGGCGGCCAGAACGTCTGCCTCGTGCTCGCGGCGGAGCCGGCGTGAGCGGATCGCGCACCGGGACAGGCCTCAACCGATGACCGCTCCCATCCTCGTCACCGGCGGCGGCCGCGGGCTTGGCTCGGCCATCGTGCGGCGGCTCGCCGAGGCCGGCTATCCCGTCGTCTTCACCTACCGCTCGGCGGTCGCCGAGGCGGAGGCGCTGATCGCCTACGTCCGTGCGGCGACGCCCGGAGCCGTCATCTCGGCTCGCCCCCTCGACCTCGCCGACCGCGCGGCGGTGGAGGCGTTCGCCGAGGAACTGGAGGCCGGGGAGACCTACTTCGGCTTCTGCCACAACGCCGGCGCCTCCTACGACACGCTCGCTGCCATGATCGACCAGGACAAGGCCGAAGCGGTGATGCAGGTGAACCACTTCGCCTTCGTGCGCCTCACCCGTGCTCTGGTGCGTCCCATGACCCGCGCCCGGACGGGACGGATCGTCGCCATCGGTTCGGTGGCGGCGCTGCAGGCGAACCAGGGCAATGCCGCCTATGCCGCGTCCAAGGCCGCCCTGCTCGCCCATGTGCGCGGCCTCGCCATCGAGACCGCGCGGCGCGGCGTGACGGTGAACTATGTCGCCCCCGGCTTCATCGATACCGCCATGCTGGAGAAGTTCGCGGACTATCGGGCGAAGATGGAGGCGCAAATCCCCGCCGGCCGCTTCGCCACGCCCGACGATGTGGCACAGGTGGTGGCCTTTCTCTTCTCCCCCGGCGCGGGCTATATGACCGGCGCCATTCTGCCGGTGGATGGCGGGCTCTCCGCCTCGCTCGCCGCCCACCGCTGACACTTATTCCAAGAGAACAACAATGCGTGGCCTCCAGCTCGTCTCCGACCGCAAGCTCGAACTCGTCGATCTCCCCGAGGCGGAAGCCCCGGGCGCCGGAGAGGTGCAGATCCGGGTGAAGGCGCTGGCGCTCAACCATATCGACGTGTGGGGCTGGCGCGGCATGGCCTTCGCCAAGCGCAAGATGCCCCTCGTGGTGGGCGCCGAGGCCGCCGGGGAGATCGTGGCGCTGGGCGCCGACGTGCGCGGCCTCAAGGTCGGCCAGACGGTCGCCATGTACGGCGCCATGACCTGCGGCCACTGCGCCAACTGCCTGAAGGGCCGCGACAACCTCTGCCAGAACGTGGGCGGCGTGCTAGGCTTCCACATCGACGGCTTCGCCCGCGACGTGCTGAACATGCCCGAGCGCCTCGTGATCCCCGCCCCCGAGGGCGTCTCCTTCGAGGAAGCGGCCTGCGCCGGCATCACCTTCTCCACCGTCGAGCACATGCTGTTCGACAATGCGAAGCTGGAGAAGGGCGAGACCGTTCTCGTCCATGCCGGCGGCTCGGGCATCGGCTCCGCCGCCATCCGCCTCGCCAAGGACGTGGGCGCCACCGTCATCACCACCGTGGGCGATGACGAGAAGATGGAAAAGGCCAAGGCGCTGGGCGCCGACCACGTCATCAACTACCGCAAGGACCGCTTCGAGCACGAGGTCCGCAAGATCACCAAGAAGGTGGGCGTCGACGTGGTGTTCGAGCATGTGGGCGCCGACACCTGGAACGCCTCGCTGCTCTCCATGAAGCCCGGCGCGCGGCTCGTCACCTGCGGCTCCACCTCGGGCGTCTCGGTGCAGATGAACCTGATGCAGCTGTTCCAGCGCCAGTACAAGATCTTCGGCTCGTTCGGCGCCACCATCCGCAACGTGGCCGACGGGCTGGAGAAGATGGGCCGGGGCGTCAAGCCCGTCATCGACACCGTGGTGCCGCTCGAGAACTTCAACGAGGGCCTGGAGCGGCTGGAAAGCCGCAAGGTGTTCGGCAAGATCGTGGTCAAGTTCTAAGGCGGGGGCGGCGCACGCGACCGTGGCCCGGCTCCCCCTCCCCGTCCGCAAGGCCATCCACCGGCTGAAGCTGGCGCTCGCGCCCGCCGTCGAGGTGCTGGTCGCGGGTTATGTGCGCTTCTCCGTCTGGTGGCTGCGCCTGTGGCCGCTTTGGCTCTCGGCGGGGGGCATGGCCTTCTGGGCCAAGCTGCTCGGCCCGTTCTTCGCGGTCAGCAAGGTGGCGCGGCGCAATCTCGCCGCCGCCTACCCGGAGAAGAGCCCGGCGGAGATCAACACCCTCGTCCGCGGCATCTGGGCCAACATGGGCCGCCTCGCCGCCGAGTTCGCCCAGCAGGATCGCCTGTGGGACTATGATCCCGCGCATCCCAACACAGGCCGGATCGAGGTGAAGGGCGCGGAAATCTTCCGGCGCCTGCGGGACGACGGCCGCCCCGCGCTGTTCTTCACCGCCCATACCGGCAATTGGGAATTGTGCGCCATCGCCGGCGCCGCGTTCGGCGTACCGGGGGGCGTGCTCTATCGCGCGCCCAACAACAAGCGCGCCGCCGAGCTGATCGAAGAGATGCGCTCCGGCACCATGCCCGGCCTCGTGCGCGCCGGCCGCGATGCGGGCCGCCAGATGGCGCGCATGTTGGCCGAGGGGCAGCATCTGGGCATGCTGATCGACCAGTACTGGACCGGCGGCCCGCCGGTGATGTTCTTCGGCCGCCCCTGCGCCACCAACCCGACGCTCGCCCGCCTCGCCCGCCAGTTCGATTGCCCGGTGCACGGCATGCGCGTCATCCGCCTGCCCGGCGCCCGCTTCCGGGTGGAAATCACCGAGGAAATCGCCCTCCCCCGCGACGGCGAGGGCAAGATCGAGGTGGTGGGCGCCATGCAGGCCGTCACGTCAGTCATCGAAGGCTGGGTGCGCGAATATCCCGAGCAATGGCTCTGGCTCCACCGCCGCTGGCGGTGAGGTTCCCGCCCCTCCCCCTTGCCGCGCCCCTGCCAATCCTATAAAGCCCGCGCTTTCCGTTTTCGCGAAGGTATGAGGGATGAGCACGGCTGACGTTGCCGTCATCATGGGCAGCCAGTCCGACTGGGAGACCATGCGCCATGCGGCCGAGACGCTGGATGCGCTCGGGATCACGCACGACTGCCGCATCGTCTCCGCCCACCGCACGCCGGATCGCATGTATGCCTTCGCCAGAAGCGCGAAGGCGGACGGCTTCAAGGTCATCATCGCCGGGGCCGGCGGCGCAGCGCACCTCCCGGGCATGGTGGCGGCGCTGACGCCCCTGCCGGTGTTCGGCGTGCCGGTACAGTCCAAGGCGCTCTCCGGCCTCGACAGCCTTTATTCCATCGTGCAGATGCCGGCCGGAATTCCGGTCGGTACGCTGGCCATCGGCGTTGCGGGCGCAACCAACGCCGCCCTGCTGGCGGCCGCCGTGCTGGCGCTCTCCGACCCCGCCCTCGCCGAACGGCTCGACGCCTGGCGCGCCGCGCGCACGGAAGCGGTGGTGGAACGGCCGGTCTGACCATGCTCAAGCCCGGTAGTGTTATCGGTATCCTCGGCGGCGGGCAGCTCGGCCGCATGATCGCGCTCGCGGCAGCGGAGCTTGGCCTCAAGGCGCACGTGCTGTGCCCGGACAAGGACAGCCCCGCCTTCCACGTCAGCGCCGCCCATATCTGCGCCGCCTATGACGATTTCGACGCGCTGGCGCGCTTCGCGGCCGGGGTCGACGTCGTGACCTACGAGTTCGAGAACGTGCCGCTGGCCACCGCCGAGTTCCTGGCCGCGCGGGTGCCGCTGCGGCCGGGTGCCAAGGCGCTCGCAATTACGCAGGACCGGCTCGCGGAGAAGAGCTTCGTACGCGACCTCGGCATCGAGACCGCGCCCTTCGCCGCCGTGGATAGCCTCGCCGATCTCGAAGCTGCGGTCTCACAGCTCGGCCTGCCTGCCGTACTGAAGACGCGCCGCTTCGGCTATGACGGCAAGGGGCAGGTGATGATCCGCCCCGGCGAGGACCTCACGGCCGCGTGGCATGCCCTCGGGCGGCAGAGCGCCATCCTCGAAGGCTTCGTCAGCTTCGTCCGCGAGGTGTCCGTGGTCGCGGCCCGTCGCGGCGACGGCGCCTTCTGCGCCTATGACGTGACCGAGAACGTGCACCGCGAGCACATCCTGCACACCTCCACCGTTCCCGCGACGCTCACCGCCGAAGCGGCCCGCAAGGCCCGCGCCATCGCGCGGGACATCGGTGACGCGCTCGACTACGAGGGCGTGTTCGCGGTCGAACTGTTCGTGGTCTGCCAGGGGTCGAGCGAGCGGGTGATCGTCAACGAGATCGCCCCGCGCGTGCACAACAGCGGCCACTGGACCCAGGACGGCGCCGTCACCTCCCAGTTCGAGCAGCATGTGCGCGCCATCGCCGGCTGGCCGCTCGGCGAGGTCTCGCGCCTTGGCCGGGCGCAGATGACCAATCTCATCGGTGCGGACGTGCATGACTGGCACGCTCTCCTCGCAGAGCCGGGCACGCACCTGCACCTCTATGGCAAGGAAGAAGCCCGCGCCGGCCGCAAGATGGGCCATGTGGTGCGGGTCGCGCGCGATCCCGAAGCCTGCGCGAACGTGCCGGATGGCGAAGGCTGCTGACTCATGAGCCGGCTCTTCCGCTACGGACTGAGACGAATCGCCATGATGACGCATCGCAGCGTTTGACGCATGAATCGGGCGTCCGCGGCGGTTTTTTTGTACCGCCGAAGCCATGATCCGAAACTGTGGTGGCAGATGTCTTTGTCCGACGATCGCATCAAGGACCGCTTCTCCGAATGGCTGCGCGACCTTGCACGGCATATGGCCCGGTCCGGGCGCTATTGCAGCTGGCGGGTCATCCAGATCGAACTGCGCTTCATGCAGGGCATCCGCGAGGCGGCCACCTGCTTCTCCGATGCCGCCATCCGCAGCGAGCTCGACGCCCTCTGCCGCGAGGCGCAGAAGAGCGGCACCCCGATCTTCATGCTGCCCGCCCGGAGCGAATCCGGCCTGACGACGGCCGGCTGAAGCGTTCGGCGAAGTGCCCCGCGAGACGATGCCGGCGCGCGGGAAAGTGAGCCGGCGCAAGGCGCCTCCTCCCGTTTTCGCCGTTGCGAGGCGTGTGGACAAGCTGCACCTCTTCTGGTAAGAGAGCGCTTCCTTCGGACAGGTCGAGGACAGGCGCACGCGCCATCTTCTGCGGTCCGATGTTTCAGATCAGGTAAGGCTCCGGCTCGGCGCAACAGCTCGAAGAGGTAAACACGTGCAAGTTCTCGTCCGCGATAACAACGTCGATCAGGCCCTCAAGGCGCTCAAGAAGAAGATGCAGCGCGAGGGGATCTTCCGCGAGATGAAGCTGCGTGGCCACTACGAGAAGCCGTCCGAGAAGCGCGCCCGCGAGGAGGCTGAGGCCATCCGCCGTGCACGCAAGCTGGCCCGCAAGCGCGCCCAGCGCGAAGGTCTGATTCCGTCCAAGCCGCGCCCCACCACCCGCTGAAACGCCCAGGTCGCTGAGGTCCGCAACGCCGGGCATTCGAGCTGACCGTCGAAAGCGTTCCCTCAGTCGGTTTACGAGCTTTTGCATCCGCGCGATCCCGGTCGCGCGGATTTGCTTTTGTCGCGGCCGGGCTTTTTTCGTGCGCCGCCTGGCGCCGCGCTCCCGCCTGTCGCGCGCCTGTCTCCGAAGCCGTGGGAAGAGAAAGTGGTGTTCGCTCAGATTGCGGTGCAATCCGATCGACGCCTGCTCTAGACTGCCGTTGCGCCGGCATGCCGGGCCTTGATCCGGCTGCGGGTCGGCCGGTCGGCGCAAGGAGGCGCAAGGCCTCCGATGAGGGAGAAAGGCCGAATGGTCGCGCGCGTGGTCACTGTCGAGCCCTTCGATATCGTCGTCTTCGGCGCCACCGGCGATCTCGCCCGTCGCAAACTCCTTCCAGCGCTGTTCGAGCGCGACCTCGCCGGCCAGATGCCGGACGACGCGCGCATCATCGGCACCTCCCGCCGCCCCCTGCCCGATGACGACTTCCGTGCCTTCGCCCGCGATGCGCTCGGTGTTGCGGATGGTGTCGAGGACGTGGATCAGGCGGTGTTGGCCCGCTTCCTCAACCGGCTGACCTATGTGGCGGTCGATGCCCTCTCCGACGAGGGCTGGCCCGATCTCGCCGCGACGTTGAAGGCGGGGGAGGCTCGCGTCCGCGTGTTTTATCTGGCCGTGGGGCCGGACCTGTTCGATCCCATCTGCGCGCGCATCGGCGCGTTCGGTCTCGTCACCGATTTGTCCCGCGTGGTGGTGGAAAAGCCGGTGGGCAAGGACCTCGCCTCCGCCCAGAAGGTGAACGCCGCCGTCGGGCGCGTCTTCCGCGAGGAGGCGGTGTTCCGCATCGACCATTACCTCGGCAAGGAGACGGTGCAGAACCTGATGGCGCTCAGGTTCGCCAACGCCCTGTTCGAGCCGGTGTGGAACAACGCGCACATCGACCACGTGCAGATCACGGTGGCCGAGAGCATCGGCACCGCTGGCCGCGCCGGCTATTACGACACCGCTGGCGCGCTGCGCGATATGGTGCAGAACCATATTCTCCAGCTCCTCTGCCTCGTCGCCATGGAGCCGCCCGTCTCGCTCGATGCGGACGCGGTGCGCGACGAGAAGCTGAAGGTGCTCAAGGCGCTGGAGCCCATCAACGAGAGCAATTTCGCGCAGATGACGGTGCGCGGCCAGTATCGCGCCGGCGCCTCAGCCGGCGGGGCGGTGCCCGGCTATCTGGAGGAACTCGGCTCCGGCGAGAGCAGCACCGAGACCTTCGTCGCCATCAAGGCGGAGATCGGCAACTGGCGCTGGTCCGGCGTGCCGTTCTACCTGCGCACGGGCAAGCGCCTCGCCTCGCGCGTGTCCGAGATCGTGGTGGCCTTCCGGCCCATTCCCCATTCGGTGTTCGACGACCACGCCGGCCCCATCATGGCCAATCGCCTCGTGATCCGCCTGCAGCCGGACGAAGGCGTGAAGCTGTGGCTGATGATCAAGGATCCCGGCCCCGGCGGCATGCGCCTGCAGCATGTGCCGCTGGACATGAGCTTCGCCTCCGTCTTCGGCGTGCGGAACCCGGACGCCTACGAGCGGCTTATCATGGACGTGGTGCGCGGCAACCAGACCCTGTTCATGCGTCGCGACGAGGTGGAAGCCGCCTGGCGCTGGGTGGATCCCATCCTCGACGCATGGCGGGCCTCGCGCGACCAGCCCAAGCCCTACACGGCCGGGACATGGGGGCCTTCCGCCGCCATCGCCCTGATCGAGCGGGATGGGCGCACCTGGACCGATGACGCCTGAGGCTTACCGTGACCCCGCCGACCACACCCATCGCCCTCAACGCCTATGAGGATTCGGCCGGCCTCGCCCGGGCCCTTGCCGGCCATGTGGCCGAGGCCCTGCGCCACCGCATCGCCCGTGACGGCACGGCGAGCCTCGCAGTGTCGGGCGGCCGCACCCCGGTCGCCTTCTTCGAAATCCTGTCCGGCGCGCCGATCGACTGGTCCCGTGTGACGGTGACGCTCGTGGACGAGCGCTGGGGGCCGGAGACGTCGGACCGCTCCAATGCCGCTCTGGTGCGCCACCACCTGCTGAAGGGGCCGGCGGCCGCGGCCCGCTTCGTGCCGCTCTATACCGGAGCGGCGACGCCGGAGGACGGGCTTGCGGAGGCCACCGGACGCGTCGCCGCCCTCCCCTCCCCCTTCGCGGCCGTGGTGCTCGGCATGGGAGACGACGGGCATACCGCCTCCTTCTTCCCCGGCGCCGAGACACTTGCCGCAGCCATCGATCCCGCGACGCCGGAAATCCTCGCAGCGGTACGCGCGGATGCGGCGGGCGAGCCGCGCATCACCTTCACCCTGCCCCGGCTGGTTTCAGCCGACGCGCTGGTGCTGCACATCGAGGGCATGACCAAGCGCGCCGTGCTGGAGCGCGCCTGTGCCGGCGGCCCTGTCGAAGAGTTGCCCATCCGCTCCGTCCTGAGGGGGCGTGCGCCCCTCGACGTGATGTGGTGCCCCTGAACAAGAGGTCCGAGCCATGACTGAAGCCCAGCCGAGCGCGACCGACGCCGCCTTTGACGCCCTCGACGCCTCCTGGAAAGGCCGGACCGGGCGCATCGCCGACCTGTTCGCCGCGCCCGATCGCTTCGAGCGCTTCTCCACCAGCTACGGTGATCTGCTGCTCGATTTCTCCAAGACCGCGATCACCGACGAGACCCTGGCGCAGCTGCTGGATCTCGCCCGGGCCGCGGGCGTGGAACAGCTGCGGGACGCCATGTTCGCCGGCGACCACATCAACCTCACCGAGGACCGGGCGGTGCTGCACACGGCGCTGCGCAATCGCTCGGACGAGAACATTCCCGTCGACGGCATCGACGTGAAGACCGGCGTGGGCGAGACCCTGCGCAATCTCGCCGCTTTCGCCTATGCCGTGCGCGAAGGGCGCATCGCCGGTGCGCGCGGCAACGCCTTCACCGATGTGGTGAATATCGGCATCGGCGGCTCGGACCTCGGCCCGGCCATGGTGACGGGGGCTCTCGCGCCCTATCACGACGGGCCACGCTGCCACTTCGTTTCCAACGTGGATGGCGCCCACATCACCGATACGCTCAAGGGGCTCAATCCCGCGACGACGCTGTTCATCGTCGCCTCCAAGACCTTCACCACCGTCGAGACCATGTGCAATGCGGGCACGGCCCGCGCCTTCATCGCGGATGCGCTCGGCGAGGCCGCCGTGGGCGACCATTTCGCCGCCGTCTCCACGTCCCTCGATCGGGTGAAGGCTTTCGGCATCTCGCGCGAGCGAACCTTCGGTTTCTGGGACTGGGTGGGCGGCCGCTATTCGGTGTGGTCGGCCATCGGCCTGCCGGTGATGATCGCCGTGGGACCGGATCGCTTCGGCGAGTTCCTCGCCGGCGCCGCCGCCATGGACGAGCATTTCCGCTCCGCGCCGCTGGACCAGAACACGCCGGTGCTGCTGGGCCTCGTCGGGATCTGGCACCGCAACATATGCGGCTATCCCAGCCGCGCCATCATTCCCTACGACCAGCGCCTCGCGCGCCTGCCGGCCTATCTCCAGCAGCTGGACATGGAGAGCAACGGCAAGAGCGTCACGCGCGACGGCCGGCCTGCCGTGCGTGGCACCGGCCCCATCGTCTGGGGCGAGCCGGGCACCAATGCCCAGCACGCATTCTTCCAGCTGCTCCACCAGGGCACCGACACCGTGCCTGTGGAATTCCTCATCGCCGCGCAGGGCCACGAGCCGAACCTGAAGAATCACCAGAACCTTCTGGTGGCCAACTGCCTCGCCCAGGCGGAAGCGCTGATGCGCGGCCGCACCCTGGAGGAGGCTGCGGCCCAGCTCGTCCAGAAGGGGTTCGCGGCCGAACAGGTCGCCGCGATCGCCCCCCATCGGGTGTTCCCTGGCGACCGGCCCTCCGTCACCATCGCCTATGCGGAGCTCGACCCCTTCTCCCTCGGCCGCATCATCGCTCTCTATGAGCATCGGGTGTTCGTCGAGGCGGCGGTGTGGGGCATCAACGCCTTCGACCAGTGGGGCGTGGAGCTTGGGAAGGAACTGGCGACGCAATTCCTCCCCGCCGTCGAGGGCGGCCCCCTCCCCCCCGGCGCATCGGGGTCGACAGCCGGCCTCCTGGCCTACCTTGGCAGTCTGGCCCAATCCTGAAGTGACTGCTTTCGGATGACGGGGGCCTGCGCGCTTGTGCGCGCTTGCCGGCGGCTGGGGGCAATGCTGCTATGCAGCATTGCGGGTCCGCCTCTGCGTATTTTGTATACCACGAGGTTGGACAAGCGCGGTACAAGGTGATTGTACCGGGACGCGGAGGCGTCGGGCGAATTGGATCGAGCCCGGCGAAACGCGCCGCATCCCTTCGGCATCATGCCGGGAGAGAGTTATGAACGCGCTTGAGCTTACGGCCTTCGGCCTTTTCGGGATCGTCCTCACCTTCGCCGCCAACGGCCTCACGGCGCAGAAGCCGTACATGACGGTTGCCGGCGGCCCTGGCATTCCGATCGAGGATGTCCTGCTGCAGACGCCCGAGCCGCGCTTTGCCCGCGTTGCCCCGCAGACCGATACAAAGGGCACGGCCTCGAACCTCGTCATGGTCCATGCCGGCCCCTTCGCGCCAATGTCGCGTGGCAACTGACCAACAAAAAGAAGGGAGCGGCAAGCCGCTCCCTCAGTTGGGCCCGGGGTAGGTGGGCCGAAAGTTTGAGGCACAGCCTCAGCCAGTGACCTTCGCACTTGCAGGCTCGGCAGCAGCCTGGGCAGCGGCGCCGGCGACGAAGCGGGTACGCATCGGCTTCAGCACGAAGATGGCCATGAGAGCGGCGATCGCGTTGACCGCAGCGGTAATCATGAACACCAGGTCCCAGTTGCCGAGGCTGGCCACAGCCACCGAGGCCATCGGCACCACCAGCGAGGCCGTGCCCTTGGCGGTGTAAAGAAGGCCGGCATTGGTGGTGGCGAACTTGCCGCCGAAGGTGTCGCCGCAGGTGGCGGGGAAGAGCGAGTAGATCTCGCCCCAGGCGAAGAACACGAGGCCGGTCAGCAGCACGAACAGCACCGGGTTGGAGCCGAAGTGAGCCAGGGCCAGCACGCCCACCGCTTCGAGGCCGAAGGCGATGAACATGGTGTTCTCACGGCCGATGTTGTCCGACACCCAGCCGAAGAAGGGACGGGTGAGGCCGTTCAGCACGCGGTCGATGGACAGGGCGAAGGTCAGCGCCGGCATGGTCAGGCCGATGATGGAGACCGGCACGTCGGCGATCTTGAAGTCCTTTGCGATGGAGCCGAGCTGCGCGGTCGCCATGAGGCCACCAGCCGCCACCAGCACGAACATGAGATACATGACCCAGAACACCGGGGCCTTCACCATCTCGCCGGGGCCGTAGTTGCGACGGCTCTGGGTGGCCGAAGCCTTGACCGCGGGCAGTTGCCCTTCCTTCGGTGCCTGCAGCAGAAGGGAGAGCACCATCACAACCGCGCCCTGCATCAGGCCGAAGAACAGGAAGGTATGCTCGTAGCCCTGCGACTTGATCATGGCCGCGATGGGTACGATCGTGAGCGCGGAACCGGCGCCGAAACCGGCGGCCGTGATGCCCGCGGCGAGACCGCGACGATCCGGGAACCACTTCAGCGCGGAGCCGACGCAGGTACCATAGACCGCGCCCGCGCCGGTGCCGCCCAGGGCTGCCGAGACATAGAGCATGGCGAGGCTGTCGGCCCGCGAATTCAGGAACCACGACAGGGCGCACAGGATACCGCCGATGAACACGACGATCCGCGGGCCGAACTTGTCCACGAACCAGCCCTCGACCGGCACCAGCCAGGTCTCGAACAGCACGAAGATGGTGAAGGCGACCTGGATGGAGGCGCGGCCCCACTGGTGCTTCTCGTTCATGGGCTCGACGAACAGCGTCCACCCATATTGAAGATTGGCGATCATCGACATGCAGACCACGCCGATGAGCAGTTGCAGCCAACGCCCTCCAATCGGGCCGCCGACAGGCGCTGCGGAGTTCTGAGCCATTTCCTTCCCTTTCACACTGGGGATCATCGAGTGCGATGAACGGCCCGTGACGGTCGCCATTCTTGTTCGGGCCGTTCATCGACCCGTTCGCGAACCGCGGGGAAAGGTGCACACAGAATCTGGTATACAGAATGCCGTTACGGCTATGTAACTGTTACTTTCCGCTGTAATTCGGGCATGCGAGGGCCATATCGGCAAGTTCGAACCACAACCCGCCTGTAAAGAGAGAAGGGCGTCCAAGTCCCTCTCCTCGGCTTCAGGAATCACACATAGAACAAGGCAGCCGAATAAATCTATTCTCTACTTGAGACACATAAACAAACACCGAATCATTCTGCATTTCTACAGCGTCGCCACAATCAGGCCAAGCCCCGTCATTCCAGAGCGGCAATGTTCGGCCAGGAGCGGATTCGGCATCACCAGCACCATCTCGGCCTTGCCTCCCCTGCGCCTCAAACGAAAAAAGCCCCGGCCGAAGCCGGGGCTTGAGGGACCGCCAGATGGCGGTGGAGGGACGCGTTGGCGCGCGATCGGGCCGCGCGGATTGAAATCTCGCGTGCGCGGGAGAGATCTCGCGCCTTTCCCACACGCGGGCACCGTCATGGCAGCGCCTGACTTATGTGTGTCCGGGCGGCATTCACCGCCCGGAACAGGGCCTCAGGCCGTCACCTGACGCGCGGCCGTTGCAGCTGCCGCCTCGGCATTGAGCCGGTGATGGCGGGCGAGCATGGGCCGCAGGACGAACAGGGCGCCGAAAGCGGCGGTCAGGTCCATGGCGGCGACGGTGTAGAGCACCGTGCTCCAGCTGCCGGTCGCTTCCATCAGCAGGTTGGCCATCGGCACCAGCAGGGCGGCAAAGCCCTTCGCGGTGTAGAGCATGCCGTAGATCTTGCCGATGTGCTTGGAACCGAAGGTATCAGCGGCCGTGGCCGAGAACAGGGAGTAGACTTCACCCCAGGCGAGGAACACAACGCCCGACAGGATCACGAAGGCCCAGGGATTGGTGCCGAACGTGCCCAACGCGACAATGCCGATACCTTCCATGGCGAAGGCAAAGAACATGGTCTTCTCACGGCCGATATGGTCCGAGATCCAGCCGAAGAAGGGACGCGAGAACCCGTTCAGGATGCGGTCCAGCATCAGCGCGAAGGGCAGCGCGGCCATGGCGAAGAAGTACAGATTGACGTTGATGTGCTTGACGCCGAGATCTTCCGCGATCACGCCCAGCTGCGCCACCGCCATCAGGCCGCCGGAGACGGTGAGGACGAACATGGTCAGCATCACGTAGAACACCGGGGTGCGCAGGGCCTCGCCGAGCGTGTAGTCCCGGCGGGACTGGGCCACCGTCGAGGAGAACGTTACCTCGCTCTTGCCCGGCGCGCGCAGGAAGCCGGCGGCGAGCATGATCACCGCGCCCTGAACCAGGCCGAAGGTGAAGAAGGTGTCCTGATAGCCGCTCGACTTGATCATCGCGGCGATGGGCAGGATGGTCAGCACCGTGCCGGACCCGTAGCCGGCCGCGGTGAGGCCCACCGCGAGGCCGCGGCGGTCCGGGAACCACTTCAGCGCGGCGTTCACGCAGGTGGCGTAGACACAGCCGACGCCGATGCCGCCGACGGCAGCCGCCACATAAAGCGCAGTGAGTGAACCCGCATAGGAGTTCATCACCCAGCTGAGGCCGGTGAAGAAGCCGCCGACCAGCACCATCACGCGCGGGCCGTACTTGTCGATGAAGTAACCCTCGATGGGGGTGAGCCAGGTCTGCACCACCACGAACACGGTGAAGGCCACCTGGACGGACGCGCGGGTCCAGCCGTGCGCCGAAACGATCTCAGGAACGAACAAAGTCCACGAATACTGAATGTTTGCTGCCGCCACCATGCAGACGACGCCAGCGACCAACTGGAGCCAGCGATTTGTCGCTGGCGCCTTCACTGCCATTTCGCTCATTTTTCCTACCCCTTAGACCATTTTTATATTTTTGATCTGATTGACCGCCCCACCCTCTTTTTGTCCCTCGTGGCGCGGCGTTTCGTTTTTCGGACGGTTCGTTCTCTCCCCGTCAGACGGCACCGGCGGCACGCATGCCGGCGATCTCTTCGGCCGAGAAGCCCACGCTCGCGAGGACCTCGTCGGTATGCTCGCCGAGGAGCGGCGCGCGCTCCACCGGCACGTTGTTGGCGGACAGGCTGATGGGGGAGCCGACCGTCACATAGGTTCCGCGCTCGGGGTGCGGCACCTCCACGAGGAAGCCGCGGTCGTAGAGCGCGCGGTCGTCCATGATGTCCTTGGTGGAAAGCACCGGCCCGCAGGGCACGTCGATGGCGTTGAGCGCCTCCATCACCTCGAACTTGGTGCGGCGGGCGGTCCAGCGCTCGATGATCTCGAAGCACTGCTCCAGCCGCTGGGCGCGGGCCTCGTGGGAGGCAAATTTGGGATCGTCGATCAGGTCCTTGCGGCCCACGAGCCGCATCAGCGGCGCCCAGCCCTGGGGCTGGATGATGACGTAGCAATAATCGTTCTCGCCGCCCGGCGCGCAGCGCAGCGCAGCGCCGGGCTGGCCGCCGCCGGAGCAGTTGCCGGCCCGCGGCACGCATTCACCCGAGGGCGCGCCGGGATATTCCGCGAGCGCGCCTGCATCGAGGCGCTGCTGGTCACGCAGCTTCACCCGGAGGAGGTTCACCACGCAGTCCTGCATGGCCACGTCAACCTTCTGGCCCTCGCCCGTCACCGTGCGCTGGAACAGCGCGGCGAGGATGCCGGCGACACAATGGATGCCGGTGCCGGTATCGCCGATCTGCGCGCTGGAGGCGGTCGGCGGGCCGGAACGCCAGCCCGTGGTGCTCATGGCGCCGCCCATGGCCTGGGCGATGGTCTCGTAAGCCTTGGCGTCGACACCCGAGGCTTCGGCGAAACCGCGAATGGAGGCATAGATCAGGCGCGGATTGCGGGCGCGGACCTGCTCATACCCGAAGCCCTGGCGATCGAGCACGCCCGGGCCGAAATTCTCGACCATCACGTCGCAGGTTTCCACGAGGCGGTTCAATGCCTCCTGACCTGCGGGGGTCTTGATGTTGAGGGTAACGCTCTTCTTGTTGGCGTTAAGCATGGTGAAGTAGAGACTGTCCACGTTGGACTTGTCCCTGAGCTGCGAACGGGTGATGTCCCCGCGCCGCGGCATTTCCACCTTGATGACATCCGCACCCAGCCACGCAAGAAGCTGCGTCGCCGAGGGGCCGGACTGAACGTGCGTCATGTCCAGGACGCGCACGCCGTCAAGCGCCTTGCCCATGCACCCACTCCCGGAATTCCCTGCCCTGTTCCTTCGGTGCCGGTCTGCGCCGGCTTGGATGCGCCCCTCGGAGATACGATCGAAGGAACCCACCCTCTGGCATTTCAAGTTTTGAATTACGTATGCCAGATACAGAACTGTAACACTGCGTTCGTCCGTTCGCAAACGGGTTTTGAGTCATTCTTAGACGAAAGTCGGAAAAAACCTCGGGGCCGCAGCGGGATACAGGCGGCCCCGAAAATCTCCCGCGCCTCAGCGCAGGGCGGCGAGACCCGCCTCGATGCCGCCCGAGACGACCTGAAGCGCAGGTTGGGTCTCGGATTCCTTAAGGTAATGGCGCATCAGGTCGGTGGCGCTGATGACACCCACGAGCGCGTAGCTCTCCATGACCGGGAGATGTCGCACCTGATGCTCCACCATCAGCCGCAGCACGGTCTCTATGGTGTCTTCGAGGGTGCAGGAGACGACCTCCCGCTTCAGCAACGAGGCCAGCACCACCTTCGGCGTGTTGGCCCCATGCTCCAGCACCGCGCGGGTCACGTCGCGCTCGGAGAAGACGCCCACCACCGTGTTTCCCTCGGTTCGGCAGACGTCCTTGATGATGACGGAGGAAATGTTCTCCCGCTTCATCACGAGCACGGCGTCGGCCACCGTCTCGTGCATGCGGAGGGTGATGATGCGGGTGTCACGTTTTTCCCGCAGGATATCGTCCACGGTAATCATTGGCGTGTCCTCCCCTGGCGAATGCTCGCCTATTGCCACGTCGAAAGCTTCGCCGGGCAGGGTGGGGCCTTGTTGCGCCCATCTTCCCTCGGATCATCGTGGTATTCAAAATACATCCTGTCAACGCAAGAAGCGTCCCGCACCCGCGCAGAAGATGCTGCATTGCCACAAGTTTTCGGGACACCTGCGGCATTGCTTGCCGGCGCACTCTTCCTCGCATGTGATATGATGTATTTGGTGCGCAAGACGGGAATCACTTCAGGCCCGACTGACTGCCGAAAGCCTAAGGCGAAGGGGTGCGATGACGTACCAGGATATCAACGTGAAGCCGATCGAGACGGAATCGAGCTTCCGGATGAAGGCCTACAAGGCGCTGAAGGCGGCCATCATGGAGATGGACATCTACAGCCACCCCGAGGAGATTCGCCTCGAGGAGCGCCAGCTTTCAGAGAAGCTCGGGGTGTCGCGCACGCCCATCCGCGAGGCGATGACGCTGCTTGAGCAGGAGGGCTTCGTGCGCTCCGTGCCGCGCCGGGGCATCTTCGTGGTGCGCAAGACCAAGCAGGAAATCATCGAGATGATTACCGTCTGGGCGGCGCTGGAGAGCATGGCGGCGCGCCTCGCCTGCGAGCGCGCCACCGAGACCGAGATCCGCCAGCTGCGCGAGAACGTCCGCGCCTTCGCCAACCGCAATCCGGAAGAGTTCGTCTCCGAATATTCCGAAGCGAATCTCGCCTTCCACAAGCTCATCATCCGCATGTCCGGCTGCGCCCTCATCGCGGAGACGACGGAGAACCTCTTCCCCCACATGCGCGGCGTCCGCAAGGTCACTATCGGCCAGGCGCACCGGGCCCAGCGCTCCATCGTCGATCACACGCATATCGTCGAGGCCATCGAGAAGCGCGATCCGGACCTCGCCGAACGCCTCGTCCGCGAGCATACCCTCGGCCTCGCCAGGCATGTGGCGGAGCACGGCGAGTTCCTGAACTAGCCTGCACGCTGCACGAACCGACAACGGAAAAGGGCCGGCACTTGCGCGCCGGCCCTTTTTCTTTCCGAGCGAAGACGACTCAGGCCGCCTTGTGCTTCTCGATCATCGTGACGAAGCGGTCGAACAGGTAGTGGCTGTCCTGCGGGCCGGGGCTCGCCTCGGGGTGGTACTGTACCGAGAACACCGGCTTGTCGGCCAGCGCGATGCCGGCGTTGGAGCCGTCGAACAGGGAGACGTGGGTCTCCACAGCGTTCTTCGGCAGGCTGTCACGGTCCACGGCGAAGCCGTGGTTCATGGAGGTGATCTCCACCTTGCCGGTGGTGAGGTCCTTGACCGGGTGGTTCGCGCCGTGATGGCCCTGGTGCATCTTCACCGTGCGGCCGCCGACCGCGAGGCCGATCATCTGGTGGCCGAGACAGATGCCGAAGGTGGGCACCCCCTTCTCGATCACCGTCCGGATGACCGGCACCGCATATTCCCCCGTCGCCGCCGGATCGCCGGGGCCGTTGGAGAGGAACACGCCGTCCGGCTGGAGCGCGAGGATGTCCTCGGCCGACGTGGTGGCGGGCACCACGGTGACCTTGCAGCCGGCGCGGGCGAGCAGGCGCAGGATGTTGCGCTTCACGCCGTAGTCGATGGCGACCACGTGATGGCGCGGCGCCTCCTGCCGGCCATAGCCGGTTTCCTGATTCCAGGTGGTCTCGTCCCAGTCGAAGCGCTGGATGGAGGTGACGCCGGGCACGAGGTCCATGCCGACGAGGCCGGGCCAGGAGCGGGCTTCCTTCTTCAGCGCCTCGATGTCGAACACGCCATCCGGGGCATGGGCGATGACCGCATTGGGCATGCCCGCCTCACGGATGAGGGCGGTCAGGGCGCGGGTGTCGATGCCGGTGATGCCGGGGATACCGCGGGCCTTCAGCCAGTCATCGAAATGGCGGGTGGCGCGGTAGTTGGACGGGTCCGTCACCGCGGTGCGCAGCACCACCCCGCGCACGCCGGAGGCCGAGGCCATGGACACCGTCTCGATGTCCTCCTCGTTGGTGCCCACGTTGCCGATGTGCGGGAAGGTGAAAGTGATGATCTGCCCGGCATAGGAGGGATCCGTGAGGATCTCCTCATAGCCGGTGATGGCGGTGTTGAAGCACACTTCGCCGGCGAGATGGCCGGTGGCGCCGATGCCGAAGCCTTCGAGCACGGTGCCGTCGGCGAGCACGAGCAGGGCGGTGGGCCGGGGCTCGGCCCAACCCTCGGTGGCGTTGGGGGCGTGGTCTTGTTCGCTGGTCATGGATCGCCTAGATAGAGGCTCGCGCGCCGCGTTTCCAGCGCCTCTCGCAGGAATTTGTGCGCCCTCAGCGCCGCCGGCCGGATGGCCGCGAGATCCTGCTGCCGGAAATGGCGCCACTCAACACAGGACGGACGATCGTGCTTCGCGACGACATCAACGCGGCTCTCAAAGAGGCGCTAAAGGCCCAGGATAAAAAGAGAACCGGGACGCTCCGCCTCATCAATGCGGCGCTCAAGGACCGGGATATCGAGCAGCGGGGACATGGCAAGGACCCGCTCACCGATGACGAACTGCGCGCCCTGCTCGCCAAGATGGTGAAGCAGCGGGAGGAGAGCGCCCGCATCTATGACGAAGCGGGCCGCCCCGAGCTTGCCGCGCAGGAGCGCGAGGAAATTACCTACATCCAGGCCTTTATGCCCAAACAGCTTTCCGAGGCCGACACGCGCGCCGCCATCGCCGCGGTGATCGCCGAGATCGACGCCAAGGGCATCAAGGACATGGGCCGCACCATGGCCGTTCTGAAGGAGCGCCATGCCGGCGCGCTGGATTTCGGCAAGGCCTCCGGCTGGGTCAAGGACGCGTTGACGGCGGCCTGACCAGGCCGGTTCACACCACCTTTCCGGGTGCTGTTCGGGGGCGGAATCGGTGACGTTCGGCAGATGCCGGGTCCGATTCCGCCCCTTTTTCTATTTCCGGCTCCAGATCTTCCGGTCGACGCCGGGCGGCAGGTCGGCCATCTCGTCAGCGACGAACACCGGCTCCTTCCCCGCCTTCCGCTGCGCAATGTAGTCCTGCGTCAGCCGCACCACCGTACCCGAGAGCAGGACGATGGCGACAAGGTTGATGGAGGCCATCAGCCCCATGGAGGCGTCCGCCGTATTGAACACGGTGGCGACGCTCTGCAGCGATCCCCACACCACCATGGCCAGCAGCGCGACGCGCAGGATGACGACGCCCGAGACATGGCCGTGGCCGAGGAAGACCAGCGCGTTTTCGGCGTAGGAGTAATTGCCGATGATGGAGGTGAAGGCGAAGAAGAAGATGGCGATGGCCACGAAATAGCGCCCGAGCCACCCCACATGCACTTCCAGCGCGGCCTGGGTGAGCTGGGTTCCGGTGAGTTCCGCCGAGGGCACCACCTCCGACAGGAGAATGAGCAGCGCGGTGGCGGTGCAGATGACGATGGTGTCGATGAACACCCCCAGCGACTGCACGAAGCCCTGGCTCACCGGGTGGTGCGGATCAGGCGTCGCCACGGCGGCGATGTTGGGGGCGCTGCCCATGCCGGCCTCGTTGGAGAACAGGCCGCGCTTCACCCCGTTCATCATGGCCGCCGCCACCGAGCCGGCCACCCCGCCCGCCGCCGCGCCGACGCCGAAGGCGCTGCCGACGATGTGGGCGAGGATGCCGGGCACCAGGGTGATGTGGGTGGCGAGGGCGTAGAAGGCGAGGCCGACATAGGCGAGGGCCATGAAGGGCACCACGAATTCGGCGGTGCGGGCGATGGTGGCGATGCCGCCGAAGATGATGACGCCGGACATGAGCGCCACCACCAGCCCGGTGCCGAGCTTGGGCACGCCAAAGGCGCCCTCCACCGCATCGGCGATGGAATTGGCCTGCACCGCGTTGAAGACGAGGCCGAACGAGATGATGAGGCAGACCGAGAACAGCCCGCCCGCCCACGAGGCCTTGAGGCCGTGGGCGATGTAGAAGGCCGGACCGCCGCGATAGCGTCCCTCCTCGTCCTTCACCTTGTAGAGCTGGGCCAGCGTGCTCTCGGCGAAGGCGGTGGCCATGCCCAGCGCAGCCACCACCCACATCCAGAAGATGGCCCCCGGCCCGCCCAAGGTGAGCGCCACCGCCACGCCGGCGATGTTGCCGGTGCCGACGCGGGAGGCGAGCGAGGTGCACAGGGCCTGGAACGGCGTGATGCCCGATTTATCGGTGTCGTTGGAGCGCAGCACCGACCGCAGCATCTCGGGGAAATGGACGATCTGCACGAAGCCGAGCCGCAGCGTGAAATACACGCCCACCGCCAGCAGTCCGTAGATCAGGATGTAGCCCCAGAAGATGGTGTTGAGGAAATCGATCACCGCATCCATGTCGGCCACCCCCGCTGAAACCGTGAAGCTTACCAGCGGGGCTGTGGCGGTCCATCCCTGCCCGCACCGCGTGCGCCACTTTGTGGACACAATTCGGAGACTGCGGGAGGGGTGTGGATAAGGGGGATTGCGGGGGCTCCTTCACCGCGTCATGCCTGGGCGTGTCCTGGGCATGACGCGGACCGGCTGGGATACCCGTCAGGCATCCGGCGGGTGGTGCGAGGCCGAAGGTCACCGTCATCCCCCGGCTCGTCCGGGGGATCCACCCATCAGCCTGCGCACTGTCCGCAAGCCCATCCCGGCCGAACCGTGGATCGCCCGGACGAGCCGGGCGATGACGCGGAGAGGCTGGAGCTGCGTCCCGGCGCGGCGCCCGTTCGAGCGATGGCTCTGCCGGGTGAACCGCAAGGGGAGAGGGGTGGCGACCGCCCCCCGTTTCCCCCTCCCCCCATTCCCGGCTACACTGAAGGGCTGATCTTCCGGCGCCTGACTTTGGGTGACCGACGTCCCGCGCCCCTCACAGACTGCTGGCTCCGCCTGCCCATGCGCTTTTCACCCGCCTTTCTCGACGAGATCCGCGCCCGGCTTCCGGTGTCGGAGGTGGTCGGCCGTCGGGTGAAGCTGAAGAAGCAGGGGCGCGAGTTCGCCGGGCTCTCGCCCTTCAACGCGGAGAAGTCGCCGTCCTTTTTCGTCAATGACCAGAAAGGCTTCTACCACTGCTTCTCCTCCGGCAAGCACGGCGACGTGTTCGATTTCCTGATGGAGACGGAGGGCGCCTCCTTCGGCGAGGCGGTGGAGCGGCTGGCCGCCATGGCGGGCCTGTCCCTGCCGCAGGAGACGCCGGAGGCGGCGGCGAAGGAGCAGCGGCGGCGCACGCTCTATGAGGTGATGGCGCTGGCGGCCAAGCACTTCGAGGCCAATCTGCAATCGCGCCTCGGCGCCAAGGCGCGCGGCTATCTCGCCGACCGGGAGATCGGCCCCGCCACGCAGAAGCGATTCGGCCTCGGCTATGCGGCGGGCGAGCGCTTCAACCTGAAGGAGGTGCTGGGCAAGGAGGGCGTTTCCGTCGCCGACATGGTGGAGGCGGGCCTGCTCATCTCCGGCGAGGACATCCCCGTCCCCTACGATCGCTTCCGCGACCGGGTGATGTTCCCCATCACCGACCTGAAGGGCCGCGTGGTGGCCTTCGGCGGCCGGGCGCTGGAGAAGGACGTTCCGGCGAAATACCTCAATTCCCCGGAGACGCCGCTCTTTCACAAGGGCTCGCTGCTTTATAACGGCTTTTCCGCCCGCACCGCCGCCCAGTCGGGCGCCCGCGTCATCGCGGTGGAAGGCTATGTGGACGTCATCGCCATGGTGGAGGCGGGCTTTGCCGGTGCTGTGGCACCGCTCGGCACCGCCCTCACGGAAGAGCAACTGCAATTGCTCTGGCGCATGTCGGAGGAGCCGCTGCTGCTGTTCGACGGGGACAAGGCCGGCCGGCGCGCCGCCCATCGCGCCATCGACCTCGCGCTGCCGCATCTGAAGGCCGGGCGCAGCCTGTCGTTTGCCGCCCTTCCCGAAGGTCAGGACCCGGACGACCTGATTCGCCGCTCCGGCCGCGAGGCCATGGAGCAGGTTCTGGCGCAGGCGCGCCCTCTCGCGGCGGAACTCTGGGCGCGGGAGAGCGAAAATGCATCGCTGGAGACCCCGGAGCGTCGGGCGGGCCTGGAAGGCCGGCTGAACGAGGTCGTGAACGCCATCGGCGACGAGACGGTGCGCAAGCACTACCGGGCGGATCTGATGGGCCGATTCAACGCCCTCGTTGCCCCTGCGGATCGCGCGCGCGGACCCGGTCGCGGGGGTGGCAGCCGGGAGAGCTGGTCGCCCGGTTTCACCCCCGGACGGGGGCGCGGCGGCAAGTTTCCGGGCAAGCCCTCCGCCCCGCCGCTGGCCCCGCGCGGACAAGAGATTGCAAGGAGCGCGCTGGTGCGCGGCCCCATGGCCGCCTTGCCGCGCAACGAGGCGCTGCTGCTGTTCTGCCTCATCAACCACCCCTTCCTTTTGGACGAGGCGGGCGAGGAGGTGTCGAGCCTGCCCCTCGCCAATCCGGAGGCCGACCGGCTGCGCCGCGCGCTCATCGAGGCGCACCTGGAGGGGCTGGATGCGGAGGCCCTCGCCGAGCAGCTCGGCCGCTCCGATCTGGATGCCCTGACGCGCCGGGTGAAGGCCCTCGCCAACCCCCGACACGACTGGCCAGCCTATTCGGATACCGCAGAAGCCGATGTTCGGCTCTGGTGGCATCAGCGCACGGCCTTGCATCGCAAGGCTCACGCGCTATCTAGAGAGCTGAAGGAAGCCGAGCGCACGCTGGGGGAAGATCCCAGCGAGGTCAATTTCGCCTGGTTGAGGGACGTCCGCGAGCGCCTGTCGGCGATCGAGGGGACCGAGGCGCTGGTGGAAGGGTTCGGTGCATCTTCGGGTCGTTCGGCCGTGCGGTCCCTTTAAGGGCGCGCAAGCCGGAGCGGCACAATTTGGCCAAGAGCGTCTGGCATGGCCCGCAGGGCGGGTGCATGCCGAAGCTTCGGCCCACGGGACGGAAGGCAGCCTGCCGCCGACGACCATAGGGGTTGGAAGCGCGTTCAGGCTGGTTTAACGGGATGGCGTCAAAAAGGCCGCTCCCGGGTTCAAGGGCAAAAGGTGGCGAGGCAGAGGAGCCGCGCCGCCGTTCTGCTGTTGGAAATCGGCGGGATCAGCAGGAGAAGTCGATGGCGAAGCAATCTTCCGAAGCCACAGAGGCCCCGGAGAAGGAGACCGACGCCCCCGACGGGCCGTTGCTCGACCTGTCCGACGCCGCTGTGCGGAAGATGATCAAGAACGCCAAGCGGCGCGGCTACGTGACCTACGAGCAGCTCAACGAGGTGATGCCTTCCGAGGAAGTCACCTCCGAGCAGATCGAGGACACGCTGGCGATGCTCAATGACATGGGCATCAATGTCATCGAGGCCGAGGAAGCCGAGGCCGAAGAGGGCAGCGAGGAAGCCGAGACGCCGGAAGAGCCGGAAGAGGCCGAAGGCGGCGAACTCGCCGAGCCCGCCCCGCGCGCCGTCGCCCGCGCCGAGACCAAGTCCGAGCCGGCCGAGCGCACCGACGACCCGGTGCGCATGTACCTGCGCGAGATGGGCTCGGTGGAGCTGCTCTCCCGCGAGGGCGAGATCGCCATCGCCAAGCGCATCGAGGCCGGCCGCGAGGCCATGATCGCCGGCCTGTGCGAGAGCCCGCTGACGTTCCAGGCCATCATCATCTGGCGCGACGAGCTGACCGAAGGCCGCGTGCTGCTGCGCGACATCATCGATCTCGAAGCCACCTACGCCGGCCCCGAGGGCAAGAACCCGCCCGCGGCCCTCGGCGAGGAAGCGGCGCTCGCCCCCGAGGCGGGCGAGGACGGCCTGCTCGGCGACGGCGCCGGCCCCGATGGCGAAGAGGACGACATGGAGAATTCCATGTCGCTCGCCGCCATGGAGGCGGAGATCAAGCCGAAGGTGGTGGAGACCTTTGACCGCATCCATTCCAGCTACACCAAGCTGCGCCGGCTGCAGGACCAGAACGTCGAGTCCAAGCTCAAGAACGAGACCCTCTCGCCCGCGCAGGAGCGCAAGGCGAAGAAGCTCAAGGAAGAGCTGGTCGGCGACGTGAAGAGCCTGTCGCTCAACCAGGCCCGCATCGACGCGCTGGTGGAGCAGCTCTACGAGATCAACAAGCGCCTCGTGGGCTATGAGGGCCGCCTGCTGCGTCTCGCCGACAGCTACGGCGTCTCCCGCGACGACTTCCTGAAGAACTACATGGGCGCGGAGCTGGACCCCAAGTGGGTGCTGCGCATCTCCAAGCTCGGCACGCGGGGCTGGAAGGGCTTCGTCGCCCACGAGAAGGACACCATCCACGAGATCCGCGGCGACATCCACGCCCTCGCCACCGAGACGGGGCTGGAGATCGCCGAGTTCCGCAAGATCGTGCAGATGGTGCAGAAGGGCGAGAAGGAAGCCCGCCAGGCCAAGAAGGAAATGGTGGAGGCGAACCTGCGCCTCGTCATCTCCATCGCCAAGAAGTACACCAACCGCGGCTTGCAATTCCTGGACCTCATCCAGGAGGGCAACATCGGCCTCATGAAGGCGGTGGACAAGTTCGAGTACCGCCGCGGCTACAAGTTCTCCACCTACGCCACGTGGTGGATCCGGCAGGCCATCACCCGCTCGATCGCCGACCAGGCGCGGACCATCCGCATCCCGGTCCACATGATCGAGACGATCAACAAGATCGTCCGCACCTCGAGGCAGATGCTGCACGAGATCGGCCGCGAGCCCACTCCCGAGGAGCTGGCCGAGAAGCTCGGCATGCCGCTGGAGAAGGTGCGCAAGGTGCTGAAGATCGCGAAGGAGCCCATCTCCCTCGAAACGCCCATCGGCGACGAGGAGGATTCGCACCTCGGCGACTTCATCGAGGACAAGAACGCCATCCTGCCCATCGACGCGGCGATCCAGAGCAATCTGCGCGAGACGACGACCCGGGTGCTGGCCTCCCTCACCCCCCGCGAGGAGCGCGTGCTGCGCATGCGCTTCGGCATCGGCATGAACACGGACCACACGCTGGAAGAAGTCGGCCAGCAGTTCTCCGTAACGCGCGAGCGTATCCGCCAGATCGAGGCCAAGGCGCTGCGCAAGCTCAAACACCCGAGCCGGAGCCGCAAGCTGCGCTCGTTCCTCGACAACTAAACGGCGCACCTCTTCAACGATCAAACGGCAGGCTTCGGCCTGCCGTTTTCGTTTTGGGGTGCCGCTCTCTTGCTCCCCTCCCTCCGCGCCGTCATGGCCGGGCTTGTCCCGGCCATTCACGTCGTTCCGATGGTGCGGGCGTGCGAAAATCCATTCCCGGCCTAACCACATGGATGCCCGGAACCCGCGTGTTCGCGGGTTCCGTTCTCGCGGGCGGAAGTCGGCAACAGCTGACTTCCGGGACAAGCCCGGGCATGACGAGGAAACGGCTTCGGCCGGCCTTTTTCGTTTGGGCCCTCCGCCGGAACGATCCCCCTCCCCCGTCATTGTCCCTGTAACCGGCCCGCACGCGGCGCGCCGGATCTGCGGGCCACGGCCATGGGCCGCCCGCACAGGATCACACAACGATGGAGGCACACATGCCCGGTCCACTGGACGGCAAGCGCATTCTCATCCTCTCCACCAACGGCTTCGAGCAGTCCGAGCTGGAAGTGCCCCGCGACCGGCTGAAGGAAGCGGGCGCGCAGGTGCATGTGGTCTCGCCCGAGGCCGGCGAGATCAAGGGCTGGGACAAGAAGGACTGGGGCCGCGCGGTGAAGGTCGACAAGGCCCTCTCCGAGGCGCGCGAGAGCGATTACGACGCCATCGTCCTGCCCGGCGGCCAGATCAACCCGGACCTGCTGCGGGTGGAGCCTGAGGCCATCGCCCTCGTCAAGTCCTTCTACGATGCCGGCAAGACGGTCGCCGCCATCTGCCACGCGCCGTGGCTGCTGGTGGAAGCAGGCATCGCCAATGGCAAGCGCATGACCTCCTACAAGTCCATCCGCACGGACGTGGAGAATGCCGGCGCCCGCTGGGAGGATGCCTCCGTCGTCACCGACGCCGGCGTCATCACCTCCCGCAATCCCGGTGATCTGGAAGACTTCAGCCGCAAGATCATCGAGGAAGTGCGCGAAGGAAAGCACGAGCGCCGCGCGGCGTAAGGGGGCGCTCCGCTCGCCTCCCTCTCCCCTGCGAGAGAGGGCTGGGGGTGAGGGGTTCTGGCAAGCTTGGCGCGGACTGCGAAGGCCGGAGCCCGGCCTGCCCCCTCACCCCCAGCCCCTCTCCCGCAAGGGGAGAGGGAGTTGCGGCGGCGCAAGATGGCGACGGGATGCATCCCACTCGGCGTGCGGAACGACAGCCTGATATCCCCGCGCCCCGTCGCCGTTTGCCTCCCTCTCCCCTCGCGGGAGAGGGTCGGGGTGAGGGGGAACGGCGCCGCTTGGCGCGATCTGCGAAAGCCGGGAGCCCGGCCCCTGAACTCCGCTACCACCACACCGTCATCGCCCGGCTTGTTCGGGCTATCCACGGAGGGCCAGGTCGGACTTTCGGACAGCGCGCCAGCGGAGGGATGGATCGCCCGGACAAGCCGGGCGATGACGCGCGCACAGGACAAGCCTGGCGCTCCGGCTGCGCCCTCGCTGTCGGGGAAAAGGGATCGCGTCGCTGCCGCCCGCTCACACCCCTAGAAAGCGCCCCACCAGCCCGGCATCCCCTGCGAAATCCGCAGCCCCGCCGGTGTGGACCACCCGGCCCTTCTCCATCACCGCCACCTGATCGCACACCCCCGCCAGCGCCGAGACGTGCTTGTCGACGACGATCAGCGACAGCCCCTCCCCCTTCAGCACCGACAGCACCGCCCAGATCTCCGCGCGGATGAGCGGGGCCAGCCCTTCCGTCGCCTCGTCCAGGATGAGGAGGCGCGGATTGGTCATCAGCGCGCGGCCGATAGCGAGCATCTGCTGCTCGCCGCCGGAGAGGCGGTTGCCATAGTTGCGGCGCCGCTCGGCGAGGCGCGGGAACAGCCCATAGACGCGCTCCAGCGTCCACGGCGGCAGACCGGAGCGGCCGGGGGTGGCGGTGGCGACGAGGTTTTCCTCCACGGTCAGCGTGGGGAAAATCTGCCGCCCCTCGGGCACAAGACCGAGGCCGAGGCGGGCGATGCGGTGGGGCTTCAGCCCGCGCAAGGCCACGCCGTCGAAGATCAGCGTGCCGCCGCTCGGCGGCAGAAGGCTCATCAGGGCGCGGATCGTCGTCGTCTTGCCCATGCCGTTGCGGCCCACCAGCGCCAGCGCGCCGCCCGCAGGCACGGAAAGGTCGACGCCGAACAGGGCCGGCGTGCCGCCATATCCGGCGGTGAGCCCCGCAATGGTGAGGAGCGGCGCGCTCATGCGCCGTCCCCGAGATAGGCGGCGCGGACGGCGGCGTCGGCGCGCACGGCGTCCGGCGTGCCGCAGGCGATGATGCGGCCGGCGACCAGCACGCTGATGCGGTCGGCGAGGCGGAACACCGCGTCCATGTCGTGCTCCACCAGAAGGATGGCGCAGCGGCCCTTGAGGCGGGTGAGCAGCGCCACCATGGCGGCGGATTCCGCCGGGCCGGTGCCGGCCATGGGCTCGTCCAGCAGCATCAGGCGCGGCCGGGCGGCCAGCGCCATGGCGAGTTCCAGCGCCCGCTTCTCGCCATGGCTGAGGGCGGCCGCGGCCACCCCGGCGCGGGGGGCGAGGCCCACCTCTTCGAGCAGGCCCGCCGCTTCCTCCCGCGCCGCGCGATCGGAGGACGCGGGACGCAACAGGCGGAAGGTGCGCCCGCGCGCCGCCATCACGGCGAGCGCCGCGTGCTCCAGCGCGGTGAAGCGGGGGAAGATGGAGGTGATCTGGAACGCCCGCGCGAGGCCCAGCCGTGCCCGGCAGTGCACCGGCAGACGCGTGATGTCCGCCCCGTCGAAGCGGACGGTGCCGGCATCGGGCATCACCTCGCCGGCGATCTGGCCGACGAGGGTGGTCTTGCCGGCGCCGTTGGGGCCGATGAGGGCATGGATCTCGCCGGGCCGCACCGCGAGGTCCACGCCGGCCGTCACGTGCAGCGCGCCATAGGCCTTGGCGAGGCCGGAGATGTCGAGCAGCGCCTCAGCCATCGCGCCGCCCCCCGAGCAGGGTTGCGATGCCGCCCCGTGCCAGCACCAGCAGCACCAGCAGCGGGCCGAAGATGATGCGCCAATGCTCGGTGAGGTGCGCGAGCCCATCCTCCAGCAGCACCACGCCCAGCGCGCCGAGCACGGGGCCGAGGGCGCTCAAAGGTCCGCCGGCGACCACCATGACGATGAATTCCGCCGAACGGTGCCAGGAGAGATAGGCCGGGCTCACGAATTCGGTGAGATTGGCATAGAGCGCGCCGGCGAGCCCGGCGAAAGCGCCGGCGATGACATAGGCCACGAGCCGATAGGCATAGGGGTCCACCCCCAGCGCGCGCAGCCGCCGCTCATTGTCCCGTCCTGCCGCCAGCACCCGGCCGAAGGGGGAGCGCGCCAGCATGGTCGAGACAAGGACAGTGAACGCGAGGAGGCCGAGCACCACGTAATGGAAGGTCTTCGGATCCTTCAGCCAGCGCATCCCCGCCACGGTGGAGCGGGCGGCGAGCGTCAGGCCGTCGTCGCCGCCATAGGCCGACAGGCTCTGGGTGACGAAGAAGGCCATCTGCCCGAAGGCCAGCGTGATCATGATGAAATAGACGCCGCGCGTGCGCAGCGAGATCGCCCCCGTCACCAGCGCGAACAGGCCGGCCGCTGCCATGGCCACGGGGAAGGAGACGAGGGCATCGCGCACGCCCTCCTCCATCAAAATGCCGACCGCATAGGCGCCGATGCCCATGGTGGCCGCATGGCCGAAGGAGACGAGCCCGCCCTGCCCCAGGATGAAGCCGAGGCTCACCGCGGCAAGGGCGAAGATCATGGCGCGCGCCACCAGCGTCAGCATCGCGGTGTCGGCGAAGGCCGGCACGGCGGCGAGCGCCGCGAACGTGACGAGGGCGAGGAGGGCGCGGGTCATGCCGGCGCCGGGAACAGGCCGCGCGGGCGGAAGAAGAGGATGGCCGCCATCAGCACATAGACGCTCATGGAGGCGAGCGCCGGCCCGGCCGCGCTGGCGGCGGACGCGGACAGGACGAGCTTGAGAATGTCGGTGAGGAACGAGCGGCCCAGCGTGTCGATGAGCCCCACCAGCAGCGCCGCCACGAACGCCCCGCGCATGGAGCCGATGCCGCCGATGACGATGACCACGAAGGCGAGGATGAGGAGATTGTCCCCCATCCCCGGCTCCACCGAGAGGATCGGCCCCGCCATGGCCCCGGCGAAGGCGGCGAGCATGGCACCGAACGCGAAGATGCGGGCGAACAGCGCATTGATGTCCACGCCCAGCGCCGACACCATGGGCGCGTTCGTCGCCCCCGCCCGCAGCAGCATCCCCGCCCGCGTGCGGGTGACGAGCACGTAGAGCAGCCCCGCCACGCCGAGCCCCGCGCCGATGAGGACGAGGCGGTAGACGGGATAGTTCAGCCCGTCCATCAGCCGCACCGAGCCCGACAGCGCCTCAGGCATGGGGATGGCGAGGGGCGCCGAGCCCCACACCATGCGCACCGCCTCGCTCACGAACAGGATGATGCCGAAGGTGGCCAGCACCTGATCGAGATGGTCCCGCCCGTAGAGCTGGCGGATGACGAGCCGCTCCAGCAGCAGCCCCAGCACCAAAGCGGCGGCGAGCGCCAGCGGCAGGCCCAGCCAGAAGCTGCCGGTGAGGGCGGTGGCCGTCACCATCAGATAGGCGCCCAGCATGTATTGCACGCCGTGGGCGAGATTGATGACATCCATCACCCCGAACACCAGCGTCAGCCCCGCCGCCACCAGGAACAGCAGGATGCCGAGCTGGAGCCCGTTGAGCATCTGGACGAGGAAGAGGGTGAGGGTCATGCAGAGGAAATCTATGGCAGGGAAAGGCCGGCTTCGCCGCATGGCCGGTGCCGCTCCCTCTCCCCTTGCGGGAGAGGGCCGGGGTGAGGGGTGGGCGGCCGGGCAGGGCGCAAGACGGGGAGGGTCTCCCCCTCACCCCCAGCCCCTCTCCCGCCCGAACTCGGCCGTTGCCGAGTTCGGGCGGGAAAGTCGAAGTCGGCAACAGCCGACTTCGAGGGGAGAGGGGCGCGATGAGCCTCACTTCATCTCGCACTTTTCCGCGTAGGCGTCGCCATAGTTGGAGAAGACCTTCTCCTGCACCATGGTCTCCACCTTGCCGTCGGGGCGCTTGCCCACCTTCACCAGGTAGAAGTCCTGGATGGGGAACTGGTTGGTGTTGAACTTGAAGTTGCCGCGCACACTTTGGAAGTCCGCCTTCTTCAGCGCCGCGCGCACGGCGGCCTTGTCGGCGGTCTTGCCGCCGGTGGCCTTCAGCGCGCTGTCGATGAGCTTGGCGGCGTCATAACCCTGCGCGGCATAGAGCGCAGGGATGTAGCCGTATTCCTTCTCGAAGGCGGCGACGAACGCCTTGTTGGCGGGCGTGTCGAGGTCCGGCGCCCAGGCCGCGCCGGAATAGAAGCCGAGCGCGGCATCGCCGGTGGCGGGCAGGGTCGTCTCGTCCACGGTGAAGGCGGAGAGGAAGGGCGTGGTGTCGGCGAGGCCCGCCTGCCGGTACTGCTTCACGAGGTTCACGCCCATGCCACCTGGCATGAAGGTGAACACCGCATCGGGCTTCGCCGCGGCGATCTTGGCCAGTTCGGCGGAGAAATCGAGCTGGCCGAGCTGGGTGTAGATCTCGTCGGCCACCTCGCCCTTGTAATAGCGCTTGAAGCCGGCCAGCGAATCCTTGCCCGCTTGATAGTTGGGGGCGATCAGCACCACCTTCTTGAAGCCCTTGCCTTGCACAAGTCTATCCTGCGCATACTTGCCGAGAACCTCGTGGTTCTGGTCGTTCTGGTAAGAGGCGGAGAAGAAGAACGGGCTGCAGCCGGCGCCGGCGATGGTGGAGGGGCCGGCATTGCCGGAGATGAGGAAGGTCTCGTTGGCCGTCACGGGCTTGGCCACCGCGCCCATCACGTTGGAGAAGACCACGCCGGCGACGAAATCCACCTTGTCGCGCTCAAGCAGGCCCTTCACCTTCTGCACGGCGATGTCGGGCTTCAGCTCATCATCGACGACGATCACCTCGGTCTGCTGCCCGCCGAGCTTGCCGCCCAGTTCCTTCACCGCCAGCAGGAAGCCGTCGCGCATGTGCTGGCCGAGCACGGCGGAGGGGCCGGAGAGGGTCGAGACCAGCCCCACCTTCACCGGATCGGCGGCGGCCGCGCCGGACAGTGCGAGGGTGCCGAGGAGCGCAGTGGAGGCGAGAAGTCCCTTGAAACCCATGGCGGTGAAGTCCCCAATCGTTCGTTCTGACGTCGTTCGTCTGACGTCGTTCGTCTGACGTGGCGGCACCCTTGCAGAGCCGCGCGCGCCAGACAAGCCGGATGTCGGGCGCGCCGCCCTTACGGCCCCCGCGCGGGGGGCAGGCCGGCGGCGACACGCTCTTCCAGATAGGGGAAGAAGGGGTTGGAGGACATGCGCACCAGCATGTCCACGTCCACCACCAGCGCGCCATATTCCCCGCGCGCCGCGATGTCGCCGAGGCGGATGCCGAATTTTTCCGCCGGGTCGGGCTCGAGCCCGTAGAGCCCGTCCGACAGGGGGAACGGCACCGCCACATGGGAGAGGGAATACACGTCCTCCGGATAGACGGCGGTGAGCGGCCGCACCGTCTCTTCCGTCGCGCCGGCCGGCGTCTCGCGCACCACGGTGGCGGATGAACCCGGCGTCGAATTGCCGATGACGGCGGTGCGGAAGCGGCGCGGGGCTGCCGGCAGCAAAGACGAGATGGCGGTGTCGGAGCGGCGGTTCAAAAGATCCTCGAACTGGCCGGAGCGGTTGATGTCGATGAGCACCAGCTCGCTGCCGTTGTCCTCCAGCCGGGCGTGCAACTGCTCGATCACCGCCCGCGCGCTCACCGTGTGGTCGAGTACAGACTGGAAGGTGAGCACCGGCGCCAGCCCGGTGAGGCGGCCGGAGCGGGCGTGACGCTCGATATTGCCCTGGAGCACCTGCGTGAGCGCGAAGGATTCCCGCGCGGCGTGCACCGGAAAGGAATTGTACTTGAAGGGGTTGAACTCGGGCGTGATGTTCAGCCACGCCGCCTTGGCGAAGGCCGGGAAGATGGCCGGCAGGCCCGCGAGGCCGGCGAAGCGGGCGAACTCCGTCACCCCCACCATGGGCGACATGAGCACGATGCGCGACGGCGCCACCAGGCCGGGATCATCCAGCGCATCGAGCGCATGCATCAGCGCCAGCGCGCCACCATTGGAATAGCCGACGATGTGCACCGGCTTGCCCGGCCCCACGCGCTTGCGGGCCTCGCGCATGGCGAGGCGGGTGGCGGCGATCCAGTCCTCGTAGCCGATCTGCGTCAGCGACCCCGGCACCGTGCCGTGGCCGGGCAGGCGCAGCACGATGGCGATGAAGCCATGGTCCGCATAGAGCTGCGCCAGATGGCGATGGCTGTAGGGCGAATCGGTGAGCCCGTGCAGGAACACCGCCGCCCCGGCGGGCTCGCCTTTCGGCTGAAGCACGTAGGTGCGGTTGAAATCCTGCGCGAAGCCGGGCGGATAGATGGGGCTCGCGGCGAAATAGCGGTTGAAGCGGACGCGGTCCTCCGGGTCCACCTTGTCGGTCACATTGGCCTTCACGCCGGCGAAGGCCTTGTCCTCGGCGGCCATGTAGGCGGCAAGGTCCGCGCTCGCGATGGCGCTGCGGCTCATCTCCGGGGGATGGTAGGTGTGCCAGCGCTCCAGCGGCGGGCCGCGCTGGGAATCCACCGCCCGCACCACGAAGATGGTGGCGACCACGGCGAAGATCAGCAGCGCCAGGATTTTCACCGTGCGCTTCGTCCCCCGCCACATGAGCCCGAACGCCCCCATTCCCCGTCCCCCCTTCGCTCGGGGCGAACCTACAGGGCGCAGCCTTGCCGGCAAAGCACGCCGACGCGACCGCCCGTGCGCCCCCCGATTGAGCGTCGCCGGGATGCGGCGGGACCCGGTGACGGTGCCGGCCGCGCCCCCTCTTCCCTTGCGGGAGAGGGCTGGTGGGAGGGGTGTTTCGCCTTTTGCCCGAAGGTCGGGATTGCCGCGCCAACCCCTCACCCCCGACCCCTCTCCCGCGAGGGGAGAGGGGAGAACAGCCCGCTGCGCTGACGCCTTCATCCCCTCAACCCCTTGCGGCAGGCGGGTGGCGTCGCTATCTGCGGTTCACGCCCAAAAGAGGCTGCATCGCCATGGAAAACCTGAAGCTCATCGCCCTCGACGAGGAAGACCTCGCCATTTTTTCCGCCCATCTGCAGGATGCGGTGGTGAAGATGGTGGACATGGGCTTCCTGCCCCGGCTGCAGCGCTTCGCCCTGGTGCTGAACCGCTTCGACTGGGACCAGAAGGTCGTCGCCAACGAGACCGTCCGCCGCCGCACCGGCCTGCATTTCGAGCGGGTGCGCGACGTGAAGTGCCGCGGCATGGAAGAGGCGCAGCGCACCGGCGTGCTCAACCTGCTCGCCGTCACCTTCATGCCCGGCGACCTGCCCTCGGGCTTCGTCTATCTCACCTTCTCCGGCGGTGCCGAGGTGCGGCTTGAAGTCGAGTGCATCGAGGCGGGCCTGCGCGATCTCGGCCCCGCATGGGGGTGCACCCATGCCCCCAAGCATCCGGAAGTTGCCGTACCCCCCGCCGGCGTCGGCGGGAGCGCCGGGCAGGGCTGAACGCCGCCCATTAACCAGGATCGCGACCACCCGAGGCCGCCCCTATCCGGCGGCCTTTCTGCGTTGTATCGCGATCTGAATCGCCCGTTTGGGACGCGTCCGCATGGCAGAGCGGATCCGATCCTTTCCCCCGGACGTATTAACGTCGCAAAAATCGGTCAGAGGGCCGGATTCCCCCCGGCAGAGGATCGCAGTTCGCGCCGCTATGTCGTTTCGATCTTTAAATACAGCGTCGGTTTCGACATTGCCGCGGCGTTGGATCCTGATCTACGGAAGTATAATAGTAACAGCCATCGCAGTATTTCTCGCCATCCTGCAGGTCGATCTCATCCACTCCGTCTTTTTCATCGGCGAGGCGCATGACGCCTGGCATCTCGACGAGCTGTTCGCCGCGTGGATCGTTGCGACCGGCGCGCTCATCGCGATCCTGATCGTCCGCGAGCGCCAGTTGCGCAGGCTGATCGTCCGGCAGCGGCAGACCCAGAAGCTGGTGGACGACGCCTCCGCCTTCGACGGCCTGACCGGTATCGCCAACCGCCTGCAATTCCAGTCGGAGTTCGGCCGCGAGCTGAAAGAGGCCTGGCACAAAAGCTCGCGCCTCGCCCTCCTCGTGGTCGATGTGGACCTACTGCGTTCGGTCAACGAGACACACGGGCATGGCGCCGGCGACGATCTCCTGCGCCAGCTGGCGGCGCGGCTGGTCTCGGTGCCGCACCGGGGCGGCATGGTCGCCCGGCTCGGCAGCGGCGAGTTCGCCATCCTGTTCCCCATGGGGTCGGACGAGACCGAAGAGCTGTTCCGGCTGGCGAGCCGCATCCTGTCGCGGCTGCGCGAGCCGTTCGACTGCAACGGTACCCAGGTGGACATCACTGCCAGCATCGGCATCAGCAAGTATCCCCGCGACGGATCGTCGGCGACGGTGCTCCTGCAATCGGCGGAAAAGGCGCTGCGGCAGGCCAAGAGCGCCGGCAAGGACTGCTATGCACTCTACGATTCCGGCCTCGACGCCCGCGGGCGGGAGCGCCGGAGCCTGGAAGCCGAGTTGCGGCACGGCCTCGAGGCCGGCGAGATCGTGGCCCAGTACCAGCCCGTGGTCTGCCTCAAGACGGGCGAGACGGTGGGGTTCGAGGCGCTGGCGCGCTGGCAGCACCCCACGCGCGGCCTCCTCGGCCCCGCCGAATTCATCCCCATCGCCGAAGACGAGGGCCTGATCGACCTCCTCTTTACCGCCATGCTGCGCCGGGCGGGCGACGACCTCGCCACATGGAAAACGCCGCGGACGGTGGCCGTGAACCTGTCTCCGGTTCAACTGGTGGACCCGCACCTGCCGGACCGCACCCTGGCCCTTCTGGAGCAGATGAAGATCCCGCCGGGGCAGATCGAGCTTGAAATCACCGAGACCGGCCTGCTGGCGGACTTCGAGGCGGCCCGCAAGACGCTGGTCGCGCTCAAGGAGGCGGGGGTGCGCATCTCCCTCGACGATTTCGGCACCGGCTTCTCCAGCCTGCGCCACCTGAACGAGCTGCCCATCGACAAGATCAAGATCGACCGCTCCTTCACGCGGCGCATCGCCACAGAGGCCCAGAGCTGCAAGATCATCGCCTCCATGCTCAGCCTCGGCCGGGCGCTGGAGCTGACCACCGTCGCCGAGGGCGTCGAAACCCGCGAGGAGGCCGATTTCCTGTTGAGCGAGGGCTGCGAGCTGGGGCAGGGCTACCTGTTCGCCCGCCCGCTCTGGCCGCAGGAGGCCTTCGCCACCGCCGGCCGCTTCGGCGGCTGACGCTCCGCCGCAGGGAGACAGGCCCGGCCGGCGCGCCGTTGCGCGGCAAATGCTGCCGCACCGCTTGGGGCTTCCCTCGCGCGCGAACCTGCTCTAGCAAGGCGGCATGCCGATCCGCCTCACCATCAGCCAGTCCGACTTTCCCGAGCGCTTCATCGAATTCCTCGGCTCCAAGCGCGAGGCGTCCGTGGACGTGCAGGACAAGGTGTCCGCCATCATCGCCGACGTCCGTGCCCGCGGCGACCGGGCGCTGGTGGACCTCTCCCGCACCTTCGACCGGGTGGACCTCGACGCGCTGGGCATCAAGGTGAGCGACGCCGAGCTGGACGCGGCGCTCGCCTCCATCCCGGAAGAGACCCGCGCGGCGCTGGAGTTCGCCAAAGCCCGCATCGAATCGCACCACGCCCGCCAGAAGCCGTCGGACGAGACCTATGTGGACGCCGCCGGCGTCACCCTCGGCCATCGCTGGACCAGCGTGGATGCCGTGGGCCTCTACGTGCCCGGCGGCACGGCGGCCTATCCCTCCTCCGTGCTGATGAATGCCGTGCCCGCGCAGGTGGCGGGCGTGCCGCGCATCGTCATGGTGGTGCCGGCGCCGGACGGCGTGATCGCACCGCTGGTGCTCGCCGCCGCGCGGCTCGCCGGCGTGCATGAGGTCTATCGTGTGGGCGGAGCGCAGGCGGTGGCCGCTTTGGCATATGGCACCGAAACCATCCGCCCGGTGGACAAGATCGTCGGCCCGGGCAACGCCTTCGTGGCGGCGGCCAAGCGGCAGGTGTTCGGCAAGGTCGGCATCGACATGGTCGCCGGCCCCTCCGAGGTGCTGATCCTTGCCGACGGCGATGCGAGCGCGGACTTCATCGCCGCCGACCTCCTCGCCCAGGCGGAGCACGACACCGCCGCCCAGTCCATCCTCATCACCTCCTCGCCCGAACTGGCGGGTGCGGTGGAGAAGGCGGTGGAGGGGATGCTCGCCACCCTGCCCCGCGCCGAGATCGCCTCCGCCTCCTGGCGCGACCACGGCGCCATCTTCCTGGTGGACAGCCTCGCCGACGCCATCCCGCTGGTGGACCGCATCGCCCCCGAGCATCTGGAAATCCACGCGGCGGATGCCGACGCGCTGGCCGCTCAGGTGCGGCACGCCGGCGCCATCTTCATCGGCGCCTGGACCCCGGAAGCCATCGGCGACTATGTGGGCGGCACCAACCACGTGCTCCCCACGGCCCGCTCGGCCCGCTTCTCCTCCGGCCTCGGCGTGCTGGACTTCATGAAGCGCACGTCGATCCTCAAGCTCGATGCCGACGCGCTGGAAAAGCTCGGGCCGGCCGCCGTGCGCCTTGCCGCCGTGGAGCGGCTCGACGCGCACGGGCGGTCCGTCTCCATCCGCACCAACAGATGACGGGGAAATAGCGATGAGCAACAAGGCGGAGACAAAGCCCTCGGCCCGGCTCAGCGCCGTGACCCTCGACGAAGCCTCCATCGGCCACGGCGGCAGCCCGGACATCGAGCACGAGCGCGCCACGGCCATCTGGGACCTCATCGAAGACAACAGCTTCATGCCCTGCGGCGATCCCGGCGAGGGGCCCTACCAGCTCTTCATCTCGCTGGCCGACAACCGTCTCGTGCTGGACATCAAGCGCGAGAGCGGCGAGCAGGTGGTGCAGCACCATCTCTCTTTGACCCCCCTTCGCAAGGTGGTGAAGGACTATTTCCTGATCTGCGAGAGCTATTACAACGCCATCCGCACCGCCTCGCCGAGCCAGATCGAGGCCATCGACATGGGCCGGCGCGGCCTTCACAACGAGGGATCGACGCTGCTTCAGGAACGCCTCAACGGCAAGGTGGTGGTGGATTTCGACACCGCCCGCCGCCTGTTCACCCTCGTCTGCGCCCTGCACTGGAAAGGCTGACCGGCGATGGAGCCCCCTGCGGCGTCCCAGCGCTCAGCGCGGCCGCAATCGGTTCTCTTCATGTGCGGGCAGAACGTGGTGCGCTCGGTGATGGCGTCCGCGCTCGCCCGGCATCTGTTCGGCAAATCCATCTATGTGGGCTCGGCCGGGGTGATCGCGGGTGATCCCGACCCCTTCGTCACGGCGGTGATGGACGAGATCGGCCTCGACGTGAAGAAGCACCGGCCGCAGAGCGTCGAAGACCTCGAGGAATACGAGGGGCTCAATTTCGACCTCGCCATCTCGCTGTCGCCCGACGCCCACCACCGCGCGCTGGAGCTGACCCGCACCAACGCCCTCAAGGTGGAATACTGGCCCACCCCCGACCCCACCGGCGAAGGCGGCAACCGCGAGCAGCGGCTGGAGGCCTACCGGAACGTGCGCGACGAGCTGGAGCGCCGCATCCGCGCGCGGTTCCGTCAGCCCTAGGGAACCCCTCGCCTCCCCTCCCCCCGGCAGGTCACGCCTGCCCCGCCTCCTCGGTCGCCACCCGGCCGGAGAACAGATCCGCCACAAAGCGCGTGTCGGGATGGTGGGCGCACAAGGTGAGGCCGGCAATCAGGATCGGCACGCCGATGAAGGCGCCGGCAATGCCCCACAGGAAGGCGAAGAAGAACACCGCCAGCAGCACCAGCACCGGCGACACCGACAGCGCCTTGCCGGCGAGGCGCGGCTCCAGATAGCTGCCCGACAGGAACTGGATGATGTTGAGGCACACGAACACGAACACCGCCATCTCCCAGCTCTCGAACTGGGCGAGGGCGAAGAGCGTGGGCAGCAGCGTCGCCACGAACGGGCCGATGAAGGGGATGTAGTTCAGCGCGAAGGCGATGGCGCCCCAGGCCAGCGCCAGTTCCAGCCCGGCGGTGAGGGTGAAGGCCCACACCACCGCGCCGGTGGCGATGCTCATGAGCGTGCGCACCGCCATGTAGGTCTGCATCTTGCGGGCGATGTCGGCCAGCGCCGGGGCGAGGAAGGGCGCGCGGCCGGAGCGGGAGAGGCGCTTGACCTGGCTCTTCATCGCCTCCACTTCGAGCAGGCCCAGCAGCACATAGATGAAGGTGAAGACGAGGAAGCTCGCCATGCCCTGCAGTCGGCCGGACAGATCCTGGAAGACGCGCAGCAGCCAGCGTACGTCGAAATGCTCGGCCCACAGACCCGCGAGGACGAAGCCGTGGCCTTCCAGCCAGACCGCCGCCTGGCCATAGAGCGTCTGGAAGCGGGCGGCGTTCTGGAACACCCAGGTCGCGACGTGGCTGAAGCCCCACACCACCACCGAGGACACCGCGCCCACCACCGCCAGCGTGATGAGGAGCGTGCCGAGCACGGCCACCATCTTGGGCAGCTTCGCCTCCAGCCGCGCCAGAAGAGGATGCACCACGGCGATGACGAACAGCGCGAAGACAACAGGCGCCAGCAGCGCGCCCGTCACGTAGAGCGCCGCGAACACGACCACCGCCGCCGCCAGCCCCACCAATCCCCGCATCAGTCCGCCTCCGGTTTCCCCATGGCGATTACCTGAGGCAGACACGATTGGCGAGCGCTCATGCAGAAGGCCGCGCTGCATAACCCGCGCGGACCCGGACGATCTCCGGCCGCTCCGGCGGCGCGGCACTACTGTGCCGCGCATCTGTATGCAAGTGGCGCGTGATGCAGCCATTTTGCATAATAATTAGACCGCCCGTGCCCAGCCGAGGCGCAGCCATTCCGAAGTTCATCTGCACAAGCCGTTGAAAAACAACGACCCGCCATGTGGCACGCCGGTTGCTTTTATCCAGGTCGAGTTGGTGGCTAGGGTTCCGGCATTCAAAAGATGCGCTGGTCCGAGAGCTGCCACCGCGACGGGAGACATCCGGCGCGGGTGCACGGCGGGATAAAAGCCCGGGAGACCTCAGTGGCCAAGGAATTGGCGGCACTGGTCTCGCCAATTCCCAATTCGTCGAAGCGAAGGGGAATTTGAATGCGCACTCCGGTTTCGTCCAAACTTCATCGTATGAAATCCGCGCTCGCGGGGGCTTTCGGCCTCGCGGCGATCGCCGGCCTCGCGCTCGGCGCCGGCCCGGCGCAAGCCGCGCCGAAGAAGGAATTCAAGGTCGCCTGGTCGATCTATGTGGGCTGGATGCCCTGGGGCTACGCCAACGACACCGGCATCGTGAAGAAGTGGGCCGACAAGTACGGCATCAAGATCGATGTGGTGCAGTTCAACGATTATGTGGAGAGCATCAACCAGTACACGGCCGGCGCCTTCGACGCCCTGACCGTGACCAACATGGATGCCCTCTCCGTGCCCGCCGCCGGCGGCGTGGACACCACCGCCGTCATCGTCGGCGACTTCTCCAACGGCAATGACGCCGTGATCCTGAAGGGCAAGAAGGACCTCGCCGCCATCAAGGGCCAGAAGGTCAACCTCGTCGAATTCTCGGTCTCCCACTATCTGCTCGCCCGCGCGCTTGAGAGCATCAAGCTCAAGGAGCGCGACGTGAAGGTGGTGAACACCTCGGATGCCGACATGGTCGCCGCCTACAAGACCAAGGCGGTCACGGCGGTGGTCACCTGGAACCCGCTGGTGTCGGAAATCCTCACCGACAAGAACGCCCACGCGGTGTTCGATTCCTCCAAGATCCCCGGCGAGATCATGGACCTCCTCGTCGCCAACACCGCCGTGCTGAAGGACAACCCGGACTTCGCCAAGGCGCTGGTGGGCATCTGGTACGACACGACCACCCTCTTCACCGCCGACACGCCGGAAGGCAAGGCGGCGCGCGAGGCCATGGGCAAGGCCTCCGGCACCGACCTCGCCGGCTTCGACAGCCAGCTCGCCGCCACCAAGCTGTTTGCCAAGGCGCCCGAGGCGGTGGCCTTCGTGCGCTCGCCGGATGTGGGCACCACCATGGACCGCGTGCGCAAGTTCCTGTTCGAGAAGGAGCTGCTCGGCTCCGGCGCCAAGTCCGCCGACGCCATCGGCATCGAGCTGCCCGGCGGCAAGGTGCTCGGCGACGCCAAGAACGTGAAGCTGCGCTTCACCGACACCTGGATGGCGATGGTGGCCGACGGGAAGCTGTGAGGGGCTGAAGCGCCCCTCTTCCCTGGCGGCAGAGGGGGCGCGTCGAGAGCAATCAGCCAAGCTGTCATCCCCCGGCTTGTCCGGGGGATCCACGGCCCCGCAGGTCGGCTCTCCGACACCCACGAACCCTATAGGCGGACAAGTGGATGCCCCGGACAAGCCGGGGCATGACGGCGCGGTCGGATAACGACCCGCGCCCCGCCCCTTCCCACCCTTCAGGAGCAGCGCTGATGCGCCTCATCAATATCAGGCCGGATCGGGGAACGGCGCTGTTCCTTGCCGTCCTCCCGTTCGCACTGGTCGTCCTCGCCTACATCCTCGGCTCGGCGGAGCGCCTTGCGGAGAACCCGGACGACAAGCTGCTGCCGAGCCTCCCCTCCCTCGGCAATGCCATCGTGAAGATGGCATTCACCGCCGATGCCCGCACCGGCGACTACCTGTTGTGGACCGACACGATCGCCAGCATGGAACGGCTGCTGGCTGCGCTGGCGATCGCCACCGTCATCGCCCTCGTCATCGGCGTGCTCGTGGGCATGCTGCCCCTCGTGCGGTCGCTGCTGGCGCCGTTCGTGGCCATGGTCTCCATGGTGCCGCCGCTGGCGCTTCTGCCCATCCTGTTCATCGTCATGGGGCTGGGCGAGGAATCCAAGATCGCCCTCATCACCATCGGGATTGCGCCCTATCTCGTGCGCGACCTCGCCATGCGGGTGGAGGAGCTGCCGCGCGAGCAGATGATCAAGGCGCAGACGCTCGGCGCCTCCACTTGGCAGATGATGGTGCGCGTGGTGCTGCCGCAGATTTTGCCGCGCCTCATGGACGGGCTGCGCCTGTCGCTGGGCCCGGCCTTCCTCTTCCTCATCGCGGCGGAAGCCATCGCCTCGGATTCAGGCCTCGGCTATCGCATCTTCCTGGTGCGGCGCTATCTCGCCATGGATGTGATCCTGCCCTACGTGGCGTGGATCACCCTCATCGCCGTGGCCATGGATTTCAGCCTCGCCCGCGCCCGCCGCGCCCTCTTCCCCTGGTTCGGAGCCGCGAAATGACCGCCATTTCCGTGCGCCATCTCTGGAAGGAATATGGCGAGCAGATCGTGCTGGAGGACATCTCCCTCGATTTCGCGCCGCGCTCCTTCATCGCCCTTGTCGGCCCCTCCGGCTGCGGCAAGACCACCTTCCTGCGCATCCTCCTCTCCGAGGAAACCGTGACACGGGGCGTGGTGCTGGTCGATGGCAAGCCCATCGCCCGCGAGCCGGGCGCCGACCGGGGCGTCGTCTTCCAGCGCTATTCGGTGTTCCCCCACCTGACCGTGCTCGGCAACGTGCTGCTCTCCGCCGAGATGGCGGAAGCCCCCCTCACCGGCCGCCTGTTCGGCGCCCGCCGCCGGCAGGCCGAGGGCGAGGCCCGCGCCCTCATCGAGGAGGTCGGCCTGAAGGGCGCGGAGGACAAATATCCCGCCGCCCTCTCCGGCGGCATGCAGCAGCGCCTCGCGCTGGCGCAGGCCATCATGCGCAAGCCCAAGATCCTGCTGCTGGACGAGCCGTTCGGCGCGCTCGACCCCGGCATCCGCGCCGACATCCACCAGCTGATGCTCAAGCTGTGGAACGAGTGCGAGATGACGGTTGTGATGGTGACGCACGACCTCAAGGAGGCCTTCACCCTCGCCACCCGCATCATCGCCTTCGAGCGCCGCCGCAACCGGCCGGAGGAAAAGGCCCGCTACGGCGCCACCATCGCCAAGGACATCGAGGTCTGGCCCAAGAGAATCGCGGGTCAGCTGAAGCTCAAATCCACCGCCCCCGGCCGGGACGACCCGGCCATTCCCTCGGGCACCGGCCGGGACGACCCGGCGCTGAAGACGGCTTGAGGAGACAGCCATGACCGTCAGCGTCGAAACCCAGACCTTCATCGAAGAGAACAAGCGCCGCTACGAGGAATTGAAGGCGGCCGGCCAGCAGCACGCGCCCAAGGCCCTGCCCGGCCCCACCCTGCGCGGCTCGGCAGCCATCATGCCCGGCGCGGTGCTGCACACGGAGACCATTCCCGGCGGCTGGTACTGGTCCACCCCGCTCAAGGCCGGCGAGGCCCTGCGCATCCATCTGGCGCACGGGCCGGCGGCGGTCTCCATGATCGCGTGGTCGGCCACCGACGCCTCCGAGCGGCTGAACTATGCCGACACGGTGAAGGTGCAGTGGACCTCTGCCCTCGGAAAGGGCCGCGTGCTGTTCTCCGACATGGGCCGGGTGATGTTCTCCATGGTCGAGGACACCACCGGCATGCACGACGCGATGGTCGGCGGCTCCACCCCCGCCTCCAACCGCGCGCGCTATGGCGAGACAGTGCTGCGCAACACGCGGGACAACTTCATCCTTGAAGCGCTGAAGCTCGGCCTCGACAAGCGCGACATCCCCCCCGCCCTCACCTTCTTCGCCCCCGTGCGCACGGACGCGGACGGCAATTTCCGCTGGATCGAGGACGCCCGCCAGCAGGGCGATTTCGTGGATTTGCGCGCGGAGATGGACCTCATCGTCGCCCTCTCCAACTGCCCGCACCCGCTCGACCCCGCGCCGGACTATGCCCCGCCTCCGGTGGAGGCCATCCGCTTCCAGGTGCCCGCCCCCGCCGCGGATGATCTGTGCCGCACCGCCACCATCGAGGCCGTCCGCGGCTTCGAGAACAATGCGCGCTGAGGGAGGACGACATGACCAAGTTCTTTGCTTCTCCCGTCCGCGATGCGTCTTCCGCTCTGCGCGATTACTTCGTCCCCGCCAACGCCCCCTTCTCCTGCCTCGTGAAGGCCGGCGAGAGCGTGCGCATCGTCGATCTCGAAGGCCAGCAGGCGGTGGATACGCTGTTCTACAAGGCCGACGACTTTTCCGAGCGCTATTCCTCGCAGGATACGCTGCGCGTACAAGGCTCGGCCTATGTGTCCACCGGCACGAAGCTGATCTCCAGCGAAGGTAATGTGATGGCGACCGTGACGGCCGACACCTGCGGCCGGCACGACACCTCGGCGGGCGCCTGCTCGTGCGAGGCGAACACGGTGCGCTTCGGCCATCAGGTGAAGTATCTGCACGCCTGCCGCGAGAATTTCGTGCTCGAGGTGTCGAAGCACGGCATGACGAAGCGGGACATCGTGCCCAACATCAACTTCTTCATGAACGTGCCGGTGGAGCCCACGGGCGAACTCGCCATCGTGGACGGCATTTCCGGCCCCGGCGACTATGTGGAGCTGTGCGCGGAGATGGACGTGCTCCTCGTCATCTCCAACTGCCCTCAGATCAACAATCCCTGCAACGGCTTCAACCCGACGCCCATCCAGGTGCTCGTGTTCGGCGCGGAGGATTGAGGGCGATGTTCTCGAAAATCCTCATCGCCAATCGTGGCGAGATCGCGCGGCGGGTCATCCGCACCGCGCGGGCCATGGGCATCAGGTCCGTGGCCGTCCACTCGGACGCCGACCGCTTCACCCGCGGCGTGCTGGAGGCGGACGAGGCCGTCCGCCTCGGCCCGGCGCCAGCCGCCGAGAGCTATCTCAACGTCGATGCCGTCATCGCCGCCTGCAAGGCGACGGGCGCGCAGGCGGTGCATCCCGGCTACGGCTTCCTGTCCGAGAATGTGCGCTTCGCCCGCCGCCTCGCGGAAGAAGGGATCGCCTTCATCGGGCCGAAGCCCGAGCATCTGGAAGCCTTCGGTCTCAAGCACACGGCGCGCGAGCTGGCCAAGGCGAGCGGCGTGCCGCTGCTGCCGGGCACCGACCTCCTCGACAGCGCGGAAGAGGCATTGGCGGCTGCGGAGGCCATCACCTATCCGGTGATGCTGAAATCCACCGCCGGCGGCGGCGGCATCGGCATGCAGCTATGCCACACGCCGGAAGAGCTGAAGGACGTGTTCGAGCGTGTCCAGCGCACGGCCCGCGCCTCCTTCGGCGATGCCCGCGTCTATCTGGAGCGCTTCGTCTCGGAAGCGCGCCACGTGGAAGTGCAGATCTTCGGCGACGGCAAGGGCCGCGTGGTGGCGCTGGGCGAGCGCGACTGCTCGCTCCAGCGGCGGAACCAGAAGGTGGTGGAGGAGACCCCCGCCCCCCTCCTCTCCGACGCCGTGCGCGCCCGCCTCCATGCCGCCGCCGTCCAGCTCGGCGAGAGCGTGAAGTATGAGAGCGCCGGCACCGTGGAGTTCATCTACGACCCGGCGCGGCAGGAATTCTACTTCCTTGAGGTCAACACCCGCCTGCAGGTGGAACATCCCGTCACCGAGGCGGTGTTCGGCATCGACCTCGTGGAATGGATGATCCGCCAGGCGGCGGGCGAAGACCCCATCGCCTCCGCTGGCCCGCTCACGCCGAAGGGCGCGGCCATGGAGGTGCGCGTCTATGCGGAAATCCCCCACGCCAATTTCCAGCCCTCCGCCGGCCTGCTCACCGAGGTGAAGTTCCCCTCGTGGGCGCGCATCGACGGCTGGATCGAGACCGGCACGGAGGTGACGCCTTATTACGATCCCATGCTCGCCAAGGTGATCGTCAAGGCCGACGACCGCCCCGGCGCCATCGCGGCGTTGCAGAAGGCGCTCGCCGAGACCTCCATCTGCGGCATCGAGACGAACCTTCAGTATCTCTCCGCCATCGCCGCGTCCGATCTCCTCGCCTCCGGCAAGGTGGCGACCACGGCGCTGAAGGACTTCGCCTTCCGGCCCACCAGCGTGGAAGTCGTCGTCCCCGGCGCCCAATCGAGCCTTCAGGAACTGCCGGGGCGGCTCAATCTGTGGCACGTGGGCGTGCCGCCCTCCGGCCCCATGGACGAACATTCCTTCCGCCGCGCCAATGCCCTCGTGGGCAATCAAGAGACCGCCTGCGCGCTGGAAATGACCGTCAACGGACCGACCCTGCGCTTCCATGACGATGCGATGGTGGCCATCTCCGGCGCCCACATGCCGGCCAGGCTCGACGGCGCGCCCGCGCCGCACGATGCCGCCTTCCCCGTAAGGGCGGGCCAGATGCTCGCCATCGGCACCATCGAGGGCGCCGGCCAGCGGGCTTATCTCGCCGTCGCCGGGGCCTTTCAGGCGCCGGAAGTGCTGGGCTCGCGGGCGACCTTCGCGCTGGGCCAGTTCGGCGGCCATGCCACCGGCACGCTGAAGGCGGGCGATGCGCTGCACCTCGCCCCCGCATCCGCCCGCCCCACCGCGCCGGCCGAAACGGTGCCCCCTCCCGCTCCGCTGACGCGCGAGTGGGAGATCGGCGTGCTCTACGGCCCCCATGGCGCGCCGGACTTCTTCCAGCCGGAGGATATCGCGGACCTGTTCAGCGCCACCTACGAGGTGCATTTCAACAGCGCCCGCACCGGCGTGCGCCTGATGGGGCCGACGCCCCGCTGGGCGCGCACGGACGGCGGGGAGGCGGGGCTCCACCCCTCCAACCTCCACGACAACGCCTATGCCATCGGCGCCATAGATTTCACCGGCGACATGCCCATCATCCTCGGCCCGGACGGCCCCTCGCTCGGCGGCTTCGTCTGCCCGGCGGTGATCGCCCGCGACGAGCAGTGGAAAATGGGGCAATTGAAGCCCGGCGACCGCGTCCGCTTCGTGCCGCTGCCCCGGCCGGAGGACCCCATCGCCGGCCCCGCCCTCATCGGCGCGCCGGAGGAGACCTCCTCCCCCATCCTCGCCATCCATGAGGACGGGCCGGTGCGCGTGGTCTACCGCCGGCAGGGCGACGACAATTTGCTGGTCGAGTTCGGCGACATGCATCTCGACGTCGCCTTGCGCCTGCGCGCGCATCTGATGGCGCAGGCCGTGCAACAGGCCAAGCTCCCCGGCCTCATCGACCTCACCCCCGGCATCCGCTCCCTCCAGATCCATTATGACGGGACGAGCCTGCCCCGCACCAAGCTGCTCGATGCCCTCGCGGAGATCGAGAAAGGCCTGCCGGCGGCCGAGGACGTGGTGGTGCCGAGCCGCATCGTCCACCTGCCGCTCTCCTGGAACGACCCGCAGGCGGAACTCGCCATGCGCAAGTATCAGGAGCTGGTGCGGCCCAACGCGCCGTGGTGCCCCGACAACATCGAGTTCATCCGCCGCATCAACGGGCTTGAGAACGAGCAGGCGGTGAAGGACATCATCTTCGGCGCCAGTTATCAGGTGCTCGGCCTCGGCGATGTCTATCTCGGCGCGCCGGTGGCGACCCCCATCGATCCGCGCCACCGCCTCGTGACCACCAAGTACAATCCGGCCCGCACCTGGACGCCGGAAAACGCCGTGGGCATCGGCGGCGCCTATATGTGCATCTATGGCATGGAGGGGCCGGGCGGCTACCAGCTCTTCGGCCGCACCATCCAGATGTGGAACACCTGGCGCAAGACGCCCGCCTTCCGCGAGAATCCCTGGCTGCTGCGCTTCTTCGACGAGATCCGCTTCTTCTACGTCTCCCATCAGGAGCTGATGGAGGCGCGCGCCGCCTTTCCGCACGGGGCCTATCCCGTGCGCATCGAGGACAGCCGCTTTTCCTATGCGGACTATGCGGCGAACCTTGCCGCCAATTCCGGCGCCATCGCCGCCGGCAAGGCGCGCCAGCAGGCCGCCTTCGAGGCGGAGCGGGCGCGCTGGAAAGCGGAGGGGCTGGACTCGTTCGTCGTCGAGGACGGCGCCGGGATGCTGGGCGAGGGCGAGATGCCAGACGGCTGCTTCGGGGTTTCCGCCAACGTGCCGGGCAATGTCTGGAAGGTGCTGGTGGAAGAGGAAGCGGTGGTCGCCGCGGGCGACACCATCGCCATCATCGAGAGCATGAAAATGGAGATTTCCATCACCGCCCACGCCGCCGGCCGCGTCCGAGAGATCCGCGCCGCGCCGGGCCGCACCGTCCGCTCGGGCGATGTGGTCTGCGTGCTCGAAACCGTGTGAGGACCAAGATGACCAACGAGACCCCGCTCAGCGGCGCTCGCGCCTCTCTCCCGCCGGATGCGGTGCCCATCGCCGTGGTGGGCGCGCACCTCACGGGCATGCCCCTCAACGGCGAATTGACCGGCGCCGGCGGCGTGCTGGTGAAGAGCTGCCGCACCGCGCCGGACTATCGGCTCTTCGTGCTGCCCGACACGACGCCCCGCAAGCCCGGCGTGGTGCGCGCCCCCGGCTTTTCAGGGCCGGGGCTGGAGGTGGAGGTGTGGGCGCTGGCGCCCGCCGCCTTCGGCCGCTTCGTCGCCGCCATCCCCGCCCCGCTGGGGGTGGGCAAACTGCGGCTGGAGGACGGCTCGGAAGTGCCCGGCTTCCTGTGCGAGGCCCATGCGGTGACTGAGGCGGAGGAGATCACCGCACTGGGCGGCTGGCGCGCCTATGTGAGCGGACGGACGGGTGCGTCTTAGGCTTAAGGACCGATAGGGCGGCATGTCCCGCCCTGAGCCGGGCGGACCGTCCCAAAACCGCCGTCATCGCCGGGCTTGTCCCGGCCATCCACGTCGTTGGGGCTGGAGCTGTCCTCCCGCGCCAGCACTATCGGCACGACGTGGATGCCCGGCACAAGGCCGGGCATGACAAAGCGCATATTGCGTCGATTGCGGCGCACGCTTGGTGCACGCTGCCCCCCCAATCATTACTTCGTGATCCATTAAGACAGCTGAACAAGTGCTGAATCTCCGGCCCCGCTCCGTGCCGCCGCAGCACTGTGGCACCGCCCGAGCCGCCTTTCTTTTCAACATTCTGCCCCGAAAACTTGCCCGCCTCGCAAAATGCGAAAGCGTGACCGTGTGTTTACGCTTCGGGAAGGTCCTGTTCAGCCCCCGTTAACAGAAGTAAAAATCCTTTTATTTCCGTGCTTTAGCAAAGTCTTCATTGGCACCTGCCATCTTCATCGAAGTTGGTTTGAGTAGCAGGTGCGTAGACATGACCGATGCCTATCGGCCGAGGGTCAAATATGTGATCGGGCCGGACGGGGGACCCCTGACCGTCGCCGACCTGCCGCCGCCGGATACGCGGCGCTGGGTCATCCGCCGCAAGGCGGAGGTGGTGGCAGCCGTGCGCGGCGGGCTTCTCTCGCTTGAGGAAGCCTGCAAGCGCTACACCCTCACCGTGGACGAATTCCTCTCGTGGCAGGCCTCCATCGACCGCCACGGCCTGCCGGGCCTGCGCACCACGCGCATCCAGCACTACCGGCAGTAGACGCGCGGGGCCCCGCCCCTGCGCTCAGGCACCGCGTGGGCTTTTTGCGTTGCCTTCGCTCAATCGCCGCGTGGGCTTGGCCAAAGGCCCGTGAGCCAAGCTCCCGGGCCTTTTGTCCGGGTCCGCCTCAGCCGTGCATCAGCGCGGTAACGTGGGCGGCGGCGGAGGTGGCGAGGCCTTCGAGGTCGTAGCCACCTTCCAGCAGCGAGACCACGCGGCCCGCGCACTTCTGGTCGGCGATCTCCATCAGCCGGCGCGTGATCCAGCCGAAATCGGTGTCCACGAGGCGCAGCGAGGCGAGCGGATCGCGCACGTGCGCGTCGAAGCCGGCCGAGATCAGGATCAGGTCTGGCGCGAACGAGGTGAGGCGCGGCAGGATGCGCGTCTCCATCGCCTCCTTGAACACCGCGCCGTCGTCGCCGGAGCGCAACGGGGCATTGACGATGGTGTTCACCGCCCCCGTCTCTCCCTGCGCGCCCGTGCCGGGATAGAGCGGCATCTCGTGGGTGGAGCAGTAGAGCACGCTGTCGTCGGCCCAGAAGATGTCCTGCGTGCCGTTGCCGTGATGCACGTCGAAATCCACGATGGCGACGCGCTGCAGGCCGTATTTCGCCTGCGCATGGCGGGCGGCGATGGCCACCTGATTCATCAGGCAGAAGCCCATGGGCTTGCGCGTCTCGCAATGGTGGCCCGGCGGGCGCATGGCGACGAACGCGTTGGTGACCTTGCCGTCCATCACCTCGTCCACCGCGAAGCAAGCGCCGCCCACCGCGCGCAGGGCGGCTTCCCAACTGCCCGGCGATAGGATGGTGTCGGAATCGATGCGCACCAGCCCTTCCTGCGGCACGGCCTCGCCCATGGCGTCCACGAAGTCCGCCGGATGCACCCGGATGATGTCCTCCCGCTCGCCGCGCGGCGCGAGATCGCGCACGAGGTGGGCGAACTTCTCCTGCTCGAAGATGCGATCCAGCACGCGGAGCCGGTCAGCGCGCTCGGGGTGACCGGCAGGCGTTGCGTGGCTGAGACCAGCGGGATGGGTGACGAGCAGCGTGGACATGGATGGGAACGCCCTCCCTTGGCGCAATCTTTAGTTTCTTTATTGTGCCATACCATATTCCAGCAGCACCGGGAGGATGTTGCGCCGGATCAAGACTATTGCCGCGCCGCGCCCCAATGGCCTCATCCCTTTGGGTGCGGCGCGGGCCGGATAACCCTTCTTCAATTCCCGTCCAGGCGGCGGGAAAACACGATGCGCGGCTCCTCCACATAGCCCTCGGCGGCATAGAAGCCGCGCACCTTCTCGTTGTCCGGGCGCACGAGGAGCATGAGCTTGGGGACGGCGCGGGCGCGCAGCCAGTCCTCCGCCGCGCGCAGCAGCGCCCGGCCGAGGCCCCGGCCCTGCAGGTCCGGCTCCACCGCGAGGTAATAGACCCAGCCCCGGTGTCCGTCGTGGCCCACCATGGCGGAGCCGAGAATGCGACCGCCGTCCCGCGCCACCAGAATGGTGGAATGCGGCCCGCGCCGGGCGAGCGCAATGTCGGCATGGGGATCGTTCCACGGCCGGGTCAGGCCCGCCCGCTCCCACAGCGCGGCCAGCGCCTCAGTGTCGGCGTCGGAGGCGTGGCCGATGGCGATGGTGAGGCCGTCGACATCGAGCGTCTGGGTGGTCATTGCGGCAACTCGCTCTGGGAGGGTCGGGGGGCGGCGGCGCGGGCGAGGCGGTCGGCGATGGCTTCGCCGAGCCCGTCCCGCGGCAGGGGAACGACGGCGATGGCGTCAACGCCCGCCGCATCGAGGCTGCGCAGGGCGCCATAGAGCCGGGCGGCGGCCTCGGTGAGGCTGCCAGCGGGGCTGAGGTCGAGGACAACAGCCGCGCGCGCGATGCCCGGCGGACGGGCGCCGGCGAAGGTGAGGAGCGCTTCGCCGGGCATCACCTCGCTGGCATCGAGCCGCAGCGCGGCGCGCGGCGCGTAATGGGAGGCGAGGCGGCCGGGAGCCAAGGGCGCGGCATCGCTGTGCGAGACGGGGAGCAGCAAGGGCCGGCCCAGCGCCGCCTCGATCTCCTCCCGCGCGAGCCCGCCGGGACGCAGCAGCACGGGATCGGCGCCGGTGCAGTCCACGATGGTCGATTCGACGCCCACCGGCGTCGGCCCGCCATCCAGCACCGCATGGATGCGGCCGGAGAGGTCGTCCATCACATGGCCGGCCTCGGTGGGGGAGACATGGCCGGAGCGGTTGGCGCTGGGTGCCACCACCGCACCGCCGAAGGCCGCGAGCAGCGCCCGCGCATCGGGATGGGACGGCACCCGGAGCGCCACCGTGTCGAGCCCGGCGCGGGCGAGGTCGCACACGCCGGCCCCGCCGGCGAACGGCACCACCAGAGTCAGCGGTCCGGGCCAGAAGCGCGCGGCCAGAAGCGCCGCGTCCGCGTTGAAGGCGCCGAGGCGGCGGGCAGCGGCAGCATCCGCGGTGTGGGCGATGAGCGGGTTGAAGGCCGGGCGGCCCTTGGCGGCATAGAGGGCGGCCACCGCATCCGGGTTCGCGGCATCGGTGCCGAGGCCGTAGACCGTCTCGGTCGGGAAGGCCACCAGCCCGCCCGCCGCCAGCAGCCGCGCGGCCGCCTCCACGTCGCCCGGCATATGGGCGTCGAGGAGCCGGGTGGAGCCTTCGGGAGCGGTCACGGCCATGGCTTGAAACCCGCGCCCCCGACCAATGGGTCAGGGCACGCCTCTTGACGTAAGAGGCCGGCGCCGCGATGTGGGAGACCGGCAATCGCCGTGCTTAGAGCGCGCCCGCCGGGAGCGGTCAAGCCGGCGCCCCAAAACCTCAAGGGAGGGTTCCGTGAGCTATCGCGCGCCGGTGGAAGAGATCTCCTATTTCCTCAAGACCTCCACCTCGCTCCCCGACCTGATGGCCCAGGGCCTCGTCGACCTCTCCTTCGACGTGGTGGACGCCGTGCTCGACGAGGCCGGCAAGTTCGCCGGCTCCGTCGTCGCCCCCTTCGACCGCGTGGCGGACAAACAGGGTTGCACCATCAAGGACGGCGCCGTGACGACGCCGGAAGGCATGCGCGCCGCCTATGAGGCCTGGACCGAGGCCGGCTGGTGCGGCGTCGCGGCCGAGGAGGAGTTCGGCGGCCAGAACCTGCCCACCTCCGTCACCTCCGCGCTCACCGAATTCTGGAATTCCGCCTCCCCGGCCTTCGGCATCTGCGGGGTGCTGACCCTCGGCGCCGTCGAGGCGCTCACCGCCCACGGCACGGCCGCGCTCCAGCACACCTTCCTGCCCAAGATGGTGGCCGGCACCTGGACCGGAACCATGAACCTCACCGAGCCGCAGGCGGGCTCGGATCTCGCCGCGTTGCGCAGCAAGGCGGTGAAGCAGGCGGACGGCAGCTACCGCATCTTCGGCACCAAGATCTTCATCACCTACGGCGAGCACGACATCGCCGAGAACATCGTCCACCTGGTGCTCGCCCGCCTGCCGGACGCGCCCGCCGGCACCCGGGGCATCTCCCTGTTCGTGGTGCCGAAGTTCCTGGTGAACGAAGACGGCAGCCTCGGCGCGCACAACGACGTGGTCTGCGCCGGCATCGAGCACAAGCTGGGCCTGCACGGCTCGCCCACCTGCACCATGACATTCGGCGAGAAGGGCGAAGGCGCCATCGGCTACCTCGTGGGCGAGGAGAACCGCGGCCTGGCCTGCATGTTCACCATGATGAACAACGCCCGCCTCGCGGTGGGCGTGCAGGGCGTGGCGGTGGCCGAGCGCGCCACCCAGCGCGCCTTCGCCTATGCGAAGGATCGCAAGCAGGGCAAGGCGCCGGGCGTGGAGGGCTCCGCCCCCATCATCGCCCATCCGGACGTGAAGCGCATGCTGCTGACCATGCGCGCCGAGACCGACGCCGCCCGCGCGCTGTGCCTCAAGACCGCCGACGCGCTGGACCGCTCGCGCCTCCTGCCCGACCCCATCGCCCGCGCCGCCGCGCTGGCCGAGGCGAGCCTGCTGACCCCGGTGGCCAAGGCCTTCTCCACCGATGCCGGCATCGAGGTGTCGTCGCTGGGCATCCAGGTGCATGGCGGCATGGGCTATGTGGAGGAGACGGGCGCCGCCCAGCATCTGCGCGATGCCCGCATCTTCGCCATCTACGAGGGCACCAACGGCATCCAGGCCATCGATCTCGTCACCCGCAAGCTGACCCAGGAAGGCGGCGACGTGGTGAACGCGCTCATCGCCGACTATCGCGAGACGGCCGAGGAGGTCTCCGCCCTCAACGCGCCCGACTTCGGCCATGCCGGCCCGCGCCTCGCCGAGGCGGTGGATGCGCTCGGCCGGGCGACGCGGGTGATGCTGGATCGCGTCGCCGACGAACCGGCCAAGGCGCTGGCCGCCGCGACCCCCTATCTCAGGCTCTATGCCCGCGCGGCCGGCGGCGCCTTCCTCGCCCGCACCGCCCTCGCCGCCTATGCCGAGCGCGCCGGCGGCGCCACCGATCCCCGCCTCGCCGCCCGCATCGCGGTGGCGCGCTTCTTCGCGGAGAACCTGGCGGTGGAGGCGAAGGGGCTGGAAGAGGCCGTCACCGGCGGCGCCGGCGGCGTGCTGGATGCGGAAGCGGTGCTGGCGATCGGCTGAGCCCGGTCTCTACTCCGGCGGGCGGCGGTCGGCGCGCAGGCCGGAGCGCGGCAGCATCTGGCGGCGCGGGGTCTCGTGGGCGGCGTCCTCGGCATTGCGGGGGGCAATGCCCACCGCGCGCCAGGTGCCGCGTCCCGCGTCCTTCGCCGCATAGAGGGCCGTGTCGGCCTCGGCGATGAGGGCGGCGGCATCCAGCGTGCGGTCGTCCGCCACCGCCATACCGAGGGAGAAGGACGCGGGCAGCACCAGCCCTTCCACCTCCACCGGCCGCGAGAGGTGCTTGTGGAGGCGGTCCGCCATGGCGGCGAACTCTTCCCGGCTCTTGCCCGCGGCGATGATGGCGAACTCGTCGCCGCCATAGCGGGCCACAAGGTCGCCGGCGCGGATGGCCGATTGCAGCCGCCGCGCCGCGGTGGTCAGAAGCAGGTCGCCGGCCATGTGGCCATGCTGGTCGTTGACCGACTTGAAATAATCGATGTCGATGAGCACCACGGCGAACAGCGCGCCGTCGCGCACGAGGCGGCGGCGCGCCTGCTCCAGCGCCCGGTCGAAGCCGGCGCGGTTGGCGAGGCCGGTCAACGGGTCGTGGGAGGCGGCGTGCTCCAGCGCGGCTTCCAGGTGCTTGCGCTGGGAGATGTCGGTGACGGTGCCCACCGCCCGCGTCGGCCGTCCCGCCGGATCACGCTCGACGACCTTGCCGCGCACCAGCACCCACAGCCAGCTGCCGTTGCGGTGCCGCGCCCGCATCTCCGCCTGGAACAGGAGGTGGCGCCCCTCGGCATGGTCCTTCAGCGACTTGGCCACGGCGGGCAGGTCCTCCGGATGGACCATCTGGCCGTAGTCGGAGAGCCGCTTCTTCACGTCGTTGGGCTCGAGGCCGAGCATCCGGTGGGCGCGGGCGCTGAAGAACGCGGCGTCGGACGGCAGGTGCCAGTCCCAGATGCCGTCATTGGCGCCTTCCAGCGCATAAGCGAGGCGGCGGCGATCCTCCTGCACCTCGCGCTGCTGGCGGCAGCGCTGGGCCATGATGGCGGCGATCAGCAGCGCCGGCAGCATCACCAGCACGAGCCGCGCCTGCAGGCGCAGCATGGTGACAACGAGATCGGCCGAGGCCTGCGGTGGCGAGACCGGCTGCGGCCACACCTGGGCCATGCCCAGCCCCAGCACCGCGAGGGCATAGGCGCTGGAGGCGACCGCGGTGGCAAACAGGCCGAGGCGGAAGGCGAACCACAGGAGGATGGCGCCGCCGAGGTCGCGCAGCAGCGACTCGCCATAATAGGCGCTCGCGGCCAGCGTCGCGGCCAGCGTGAGGCTGGCGAAGGCCAGTTCCTCCTCGCGGGAGATTGTCGGGCGGTGGCCCTCGGAGCCGCGCAGGCCCTCGTCCTCTGCGCGGCCGTGCCACAGCAGGAAGGGCGGCAGCAGCAGCACCACGCTCGCCATCTCGGGAATCCACCAGCGCAGCAGCAGCGGTCCGAACGTGCCGTTGGTCTCGAGGAATTCGACGAAGGCGGTGATGATGGCGCCCGGCAGCGTGCCGGCCACGGCGACCACGCCGAGGCTCACCACCATGGGCACGCTGCGCAGCGCGCCGCGCTCCATGCCCGCGCGCACGCAGCCCCAGCCCACCAGAGCGAACGTCAGCGCGTTGGCGCAGCCGGTGGCCAGCGCCGAGCCGATATCCTGCCCCTGCATCGACAGGTGGACGACCATGGAGACGAGGGCGACCACCGTCGCGAGCCGCCCCACCGCATCCCGGAACATGAGAAAATAGACGCCCACCGCCAGCGCATTGGTGGGCCAGACCGCCGGATAGACGCCGAGCCGGCGCCCCAGCTCGGTGAAGGCGATGACGAGACCGCCATAGAACAAGGCGAACAGGACGAGGTCGGTGAGGAGATCGACGACGGAGCCGCGCGGCCCGGGCGGACCGTTGGGCGCCAGCGCATGCAGGGGGGCAGCCGTTTCCTGCGGCGTTGACGGCAGGCCGTCCGCTCCGGTGGGGCTGTCCTTGGCCTCGGGGACCGGCGGCTTCATCGTCGGCGGCCCCACCGGCTGCATGATGTACGGGCGCATCTCACCCTGATGAGGGCTGGCCGGCCTTTCGAGCCGGCGCAGGATCACGGCGGAGGATCCCTCCTATCCCCGTCGCGCGCACGACTTACGCGTCGGCCACCCTGCGTTTCAAGTGACATCGTGGCTCGTAGTTTTCGCACGAATCGCAAAATGCAACAAACCGCGGTATCATGCGGTAGATTCAGCGGCCAGAGAAGCCGTCGAAGATGAAATCCGGCGCGCTGGTGTTGTGACGCGAGGGTACGAGGCGGCCGGCCCACAGCATGGAGACGTTCTGCGCGTCGGCGAAGGAGAGCACCGGCGCCTCGCCCATGAGGCCGCCGGCTCCGCCCTTGCCGGTGCCGAGGCTGCGCCACGCGACGCGGGCGACATCCGCATTACCTTCCGTCACATACATGGAGCGCAGGGCCGCGAAGGTGCCGGGCGGGGTGCCGTCGAGCTGGACCTCGAGGCGCAGCTCATCCGAGCCCACCTTGACCACCTGCATCCGCGCCTTCCCGCCGGCCGCGTAATGGAGCGTGAAGGTGCGGGTCTGCGGGGTGAAGCCCACCTCCTTCAACCGCACGATGGGCCGTTCCGCCTGCTCCACCGGCCCGACGAGGAAGGAGGAGCCATAGGCAGTATCGCGCATGTGGGCCGGCGACATGGGGCGGGCGCGCATGTAGCCGTCCGGCGGGTAGATCACCAGCACCTCCTCGGCCCTGCCGTCCACGCGCATCCAGAGCTGCACCATGTGCAGGCCCTGCGTCACGTCTCCGCCGATGCGGACGGGCACCGTCGCGGCGCGCCAGAAAGAGGGAAAGATGAAGCCGGTCAGCCACATGTCCGGCGTCTCGAAGATGGTGATTCGCTTCGGCGCGGCGGGGGAGGCGGCGGCGGGATTGGCACCGGGCTTGGCGGCGGGGTTGGCGGCGGAGGGCGGCAGCGGCGCCTTCGCATCGGCCGGCACCACCGGGTCGCCGGACATGTCGCAGGTTTCCCAGTCCGGCGCGGTGTTGTCGGCCAGGAGCATGCCCACATAGGCGGGATGCCGGACGCTGATGTTGAACTTCTGCACGTCGTCCGACACCAGCTTCAGCGTCACATTGTCGGTCTCGGCGCAGGTGGCGTTCACGCTCTCGTTGCGCACCGTGACGCCGAGGGGTTCCGCGCCTGCCGATGCGACCGCCAGTACGGTGGCGGCGAAGCCGGCGAGAAGCGCGGCGGCCAGCTTGGCGCGGGCGCGCATGCAGGTGCCGCGCGAAACGCTGGGATCGAAGGCAGGCATCACGTTCTCCGCAACTCGGTCGGCCGGGGCTGCGCGGACCTTAGCAGCGCGATCCACCGGCGGGAAAGCGCGACCTCTCCCCGCGGCAGCATTCAGGCCGGCGGCGCAGGCGTCGACATGACGTAAGGGAAATTCTATTGCGCCCACCCCTCGCAAATCCCGCCGCCCCTCCCATATGTCCGTCGGCACACGCAGCGGTGCGCAAGTCACCGCGCGGGAGGATCGAGGACAGATGTCTAGATTTCGCAAGGGTTCGTGGATGGGTTCGCGCAAGGCTTCCGGGATGGTGGCGGTGGCCGTGGCGTTGGGGCTGAGCCTCGTCGTTGCCGATCAGGCCGACGCCCGGCAGGGCGGCTCCTTCGGCAGCCGCGGCACCCGGACCTACACGACGCCGGCCCCGACCCAGACCGCGCCGAGCACTGCGGCGCCCATCCAGCGCTCCACCACGCCGCAGCCCGGCCCGCAGGCCACCAATCCCGGTGCCCGGCCGCAGACGGCGGCGCGCCCCTCCATGTTCGGCAACGGCTTCGGCGGCGCGCTCATGCGCGGCCTGCTCATCGGCGGCCTTGTGGGCATGCTGTTCGGCGGCGGCCTCGGCGGCATGGCCGGCATTCTGGGCCTGCTGCTGCAGGTGGCCCTCATCGGCGGCGCCATCTATCTCGTGATGCGCCTGCTGCGCGGCCGAAACCCCACCCCCGCCGCCGCCGGCTACGGCCGCTCCATGGCGGGTGGACCGATGCCCGGCGGTCCCAACAGCGGACCCATGAACAGCGGCCCGACTCCCGGCTACGGAATGGGTGGCGGAACGGCCGGCGGCTCCGTGCCGCCCCAGCCCAACACAGCGCCCGCGGCCCGTGGCGGCAAGACCGACGAGATCGGCGTGCAACCGGCGGACCTCGACACGTTCGAGCGCCTGCTCGCCACCATCCAGACCGCCTTTTCCCGCGAGGACCAGGGCGAGCTGAAGGCCAACACCACGCCGGAAATGTTCGGCTTCTTGGGCGACGAGCTGCGCGCCAATGCGGAGAAGGGCCTGCGCAACCAAGTCTCCGACGTGAAGCTCTTGCAGGGCGACGTGGCCGAGGCCTGGCGCGAGGGCATGCGCGACTACGCCACCGTGGCCATGCGCTACGCCATCAAGGACCAGATGGTGGACCGCGCCAGCGGCCGCGTCGTCTCCGGCAATCCCGCCGTCGGCGAGACCACGGAGATCTGGACCTTCGTGCGCGAGCGCGGTCCCTTCGGCGCCGGCCCGTGGCTGCTCAGCGCCATTCAGGAAACCTGAGCCGAGCCGCTTCACCGGAGCCGCTTCCGACACCCCCGCGAATTCAGAATTTACATCCGCCCGGGTCCACCCCCGGGCGGAACGCGCTATAAGGCGCCCATGCCGAACGTCATCACCGTCTCAGGCCTCAGTAAGACCTACGCCACGGGTCACACGGCCCTGAACAATGTCTCGCTGGACATCCGGCGCGGCGAGATCTTCGCCCTTCTCGGCCCCAACGGCGCGGGCAAGACCACCCTCATCTCCATCGTCTGCGGCCTCGTGAAGCCCACCGCCGGCACGGTCACGGTGTCCGGCTTCGACATCGTCTCCCAGTATCGCGAGACCCGCTCGCGCATCGGCCTCGTGCCGCAGGAGTTGACCGCCGAAGCCTTCGAGAGCGTGTTCGCGACGGTGAGCTTCTCGCGCGGCCTGTTCGGCAAGAAGCCGGACCCCGCCTATGTGGAGAAGGTCATCCGCAGCCTCTCGCTTTGGGAGAAGCGCGATGCGCGCATCATGACCCTCTCGGGCGGCATGAAGCGGCGCGTGCTCATCGCCAAGGCGCTGGCCCACGAGCCGGAGGTGCTGTTCCTCGATGAACCCTCCGCCGGCGTCGACGTGGAGCTGCGGCGCGACATGTGGCGCCTCGTGCGCGAGCTGCGCGATTCCGGCGTCACCATCATCCTCACCACCCATTATCTGGAAGAGGCCGAGGAGATGGCCGACCGGGTGGGCGTCATCAACCGGGGCGAGCTGATCCTCGTGGAGGAGAAGGCCGCGCTGATGAAGACGCTGGGCAAGAAGAAGCTCTCGGTGGAACTGGCGGCTCCCCTCGCAACGATCCCGGCGCGCCTTGCCCCGTTCAACCTCACGCTCTCCGACGGCGGCGGCTGCCTGACCTACAGCTATGCGGCCACCGTCGAGGGGGCCGAGGGTCGCGACCACGGCATCGCCGACCTCCTGGAGGCACTGGCCGCCGAGAGCATCGCCTTCCGCGACCTCCACACGGAGCAAAGTTCCCTTGAGGACATCTTCGTCAGCCTGGTGAGGCGCTCGTGAATCTTCAAGCCATCCGCGCCATCTACACTTACGAGATGAACCGCACGCGCCGCACCATCGGCCAGAGCATCGTCTCGCCCGTGCTCTCCACCTCGCTCTATTTCGTGGTGTTCGGCTCGGCCATCGGCTCGCGCATGTCGGAGGTGGGGGGCGTGCCCTACGGCGCCTTCATCGTGCCCGGCCTGATGATGCTGACGCTGCTGACGCAATCCATCAGCAACGCGGCCTTCGCCATCTACTTCCCGCGCTTCACCGGCACCATCTACGAGCTGCTCTCGGCTCCGGTCTCGCCGTTCGAGATCGTCGCGGGCTATGTGGGGGCGGCGGCGACGAAATCGACGCTGCTCGGCCTCATCATCCTCGCCACGGCCGCGCTGTTCGTGCCCATGGAGGTGCGGCACCCGTTCTGGATGCTCACCTTCCTGGTGCTCACCGCCGTCACCTTCTCGCTGTTCGGCTTCATCATCGGCATCTGGGCAGACGGGTTCGAGCGCTTGCAGCTCATCCCCATGCTGGTCATCACGCCTCTGACCTTCCTCGGCGGCACCTTCTATTCGCTGGAGATGCTGCCGCCGGTGTGGCGCACGGTCACTTTGTTCAACCCGGTCGTCTATCTCGTCGCCGGCTTCCGCTGGAGCTTCTTCGGCACGTCGGACGTGCGGGTGGAGGTGAGCGCGGCCATGACCCTCGCCTTCCTCATCGCCTGCCTCCTCATCGTGCGCTGGATGTTCCGCACCGGCTACAGGCTGAAGAGCTGATCCCCGAAAGGCCTGACATGTCCGAAGATTACGCCCGCCCCACCTACAAGGCGTTCACCGAGCGCGCGCCGGATATCTATGCCGGCCTTGCCGCCCTCACCAAGGGCGTGGACGCGTCCGGCCTCGACAAGGGGCTGACCGAGCTGGTGAAGGTGCGCGCCTCGCAGATCAACGGCTGCGCCTTCTGCCTGAAGTTCCACCTCGGCATCGCCCGCAAGGCCGGCGTCGCGCAGGACAAGCTGGACCTGCTCGCAGCCTGGGAGGAGGCCTCCGCCTTCTCCGTACGGGAAAAGGCGGCGCTGGCCTGGACCGAGGAGCTGACACTGCTCGGCACCGGCGCGGCCTCGCAGGACGCCTGGGAGGCGGTGCTGGAGGAATTCTCGGCGGACGAGGCGATGTTCCTCACCGTGGCGATCGCCACCATCAACGCCTGGAACCGGATCGGCATCGCCTTCAATTTCGAGGCGTGAGGGTCGGCCCCATAGGGCGCCGGACGACAGTCTCTTAACCACCGTCATGGCCGGGCTTGTCCCGGCCATCCACGTCGGGCCGCAGGCGGCGACTTCAGCGATTCACTCCCGGCCGTACCACGTGGATGCCCGGGACAAGCCCGGGCATGACGCTGGTGTTGTGCTGCGAGGGACCCTACCGCCTCACATCCCGCCCATGCAGACGTACTTGATGTTCAGGTAGTCGTCGCAACCATACTTGGAGCCCTCGCGGCCGACGCCGCTCTCCTTCACGCCGCCGAAGGGCGCCACCTCTGTGGTGATGACGCCGGCATTCACGCCCACCTGCCCGTACTGCAGCTGCTCGGAAACGCGGAAGGCGCGGCCGAGGTCCCTGGTGAAGAAGTAGCAGGCGAGGCCGTATTCAGTGTCGTTGGCATAGGAGACGGCCTGTTCCTCCGTCTCGAACTTGAACAGCGGCGCCAGCGGACCGAAGATCTCATCGCGGGCGAAGGCCATGTCCTGCGTGGCATTGGCCAGCACGGTGGGCTCGAAGAAGGTGCCGCCCAGCGCCGGCTGCTTGCCGCCGGTGAGCACGGTGGCGCCCTTGTCGAGGGCGTCCTTCAGGAGCCGCTCCACCTTCGCGAGCGCCCGCGCGTCGATGAGCGGGCCGGCCACCACGCCGGCATCCACGCCGTTGCCCACCTTGAGCTGCTTCGAGGCCTCGGCGAACCTGGCGGCGAAGGCGTCATAGATGCCCGCCTGCACATAGAAGCGGTTGGCGCAGACGCAGGTCTGGCCCACGTTGCGATACTTGGAGGCGATGGCCTGCTCCACCGCGAGGTCGAGGTCGGCGTCGTCGAACACGAGGAAGGGCGCGTTGCCGCCCAGCTCCAGCGACACCTTCTTCATGGTCTCGGCGGACTGCTTCATCAGAAGCTTGCCCACGGGGGTCGAGCCGGTGAACGTCACCTTCTTGACCGCCGGGTTGGAGGTCATCTCGCCGCCGATGGCCGGGGCATCGCCCACCACGATGTTGACCACGCCGGCCGGAATGCCGGCCATCTCCGCCAAAACGCCCCAGGCGAGGCCCGAATAGGGGGTCAGCTCGGAGGGCTTGCACACCACGGTGCAGCCGGCCGCCAGCGCCGCGCCGATCTTGCGCGAGAGCATGGAGGAAGGGAAATTCCACGGCGTCACCGCCGCGCACACGCCCACCGGCTCCTTGGTGACGAGGATGCGGCGGTTGGGCCACGGCGAGGGGATCACGTCGCCATAGAGGCGGCGGGCCTCCTCGGCGAACCAGCGCACATAGGCGGCGGAGCCCCCGACCTCGCCCTTGGCCTCGGCCAGCGGCTTGCCCTGCTCGGTGGTGAGGATGAGCGCCAGCTCGTCGGCATTCTGGGTGATGAGGTCGGCGAGCTTGTGGAGCTTGGCCGCGCGCTCGGCGGCGGTGGTGGCGCGCCAGGTCTTGAAGGCCTCGGCGGCGGCCTCGATGGCGCGGCGCGTCTCGGCGGCGCCGGCCTTCGGAATGGTGCCGATGATCGCGCCCGTGGCCGGATTGTTGACCTCGATGGTCTCGCCGCCATCGGCATCCACCCACGCCCCGCCGATCAGCATCTTGTCGCGCAGCAGGGTGAAACGGTGGGGCTCGGACGTGAAGGCGGGCTGGGTGGCGGCCATGGACATGCTCCTTGGGTCTTGCTGCCTCCGGCCGTGGCATGCCGGAGGGCGCGCGCTCGTACCGGGCGCGGCGGTGCCCGTGGGATATACGATCAGCCGGGACCGGACCAGTGGGTCGGTATCAGCGCACGCAGATGTTCAGCGCACGCAGGTGATGGAGTGGAAGGGCACGATCTGCTCCTTCTGCCCGATCCCCACCGCCACCTGGCAGCGCAGATAATCCTTGCCGACGCTCAAAGGGGCAAAGCCGGTGATGGTGTTGCCGCCGACCACCTGGATGATGATGGCCTGACCTTCCTTGTGGCCGACGATGTCGAGCACGGCCTGGCGGAAATCGTCTTCCTTGTTCTGGCACTGCATCGCGTCCCTCCCGTGGGGAACCGGGCGTGCATGCGGCCCGGCGGACCGGCGCGCCTCTGAGAACTATAACGCCGCTTCGGCCGATCCGGTCATGCTCTAAACGCATGCGACATGCGGCGGCCATCTCCCGTTGATCCGCGTCAAGGGCGCCGTTGGGGAAGGGGCTAGAAGTTGAGCGTCTGCCCGCGGGAGCTTTGTCATGCTCAAGATCGCGATTCTCGTCTGGCTCGTGCTTGCCACCACTTTTGCGGGTGCTGCGGTGCTGGCCGTCCTGTCCATCCCTTCGCTGGCCGGGCAGGACATGCGCCTCATCCCCATCGCGGCCGGTGCCGGCGCGGTCGTGGCCATTCCGTTCGCGCTCATCATCGCCAAGCGCATCCTGGCGCTGACGGCGACAAAGGCCTGAGTGGCGCCGGGGGGCGATTCACACCGCGGAGGCGGCAGTTGACCGCCTCCTCCGGCTGCGGCCATCCTTTGCGTTTCCATGAGGAGCACAAAGGAAACGGCCGTGGGTTTTGATGTCGTGTTGGGATCGATGACGCTTGAGACCTGGGCGGCGTTCGCCGGGGCCTCGGCCGTCCTCCTCGTCATTCCCGGCCCCACCGTGCTGCTGGTGGTGTCCTATGCCCTCGGGCAGGGGTGGCGGACGGCGCTGCCCATGGCGGTGGGTGTCGCGCTCGGCGATTTCACGGCCATGACCCTGTCCATGCTCGGCGTGGGCGCGCTGCTGTCCGCCTCGGCGAGCGTGTTCCTCGCGGTGAAATGGGCGGGTGCGGCCTATCTCGTCTATCTCGGCATCAAGCTCTGGCGCGCGGGCGGGACGCTCGACGCGGCGCCGCGCACGGAACGCTCCGCGCCGCTGAAGATGATGGCCCATGCCTGGCTGGTGACGGCGCTGAACCCCAAGAGCATTACCTTCTTCGTGGCCTTCCTGCCCCAGTTCCTCGACCCGCACGCGGCCTTCCTGCCGCAGTTGCTGGTGTTTCAGGCGACGTTCCTCACCCTCGCCTTCCTCAATGCGCTCGCCTATGCGCTCGCCGCCTCCCGCGCCCGCCGCGCGGTGCGCAGCCCGCGTGTGCTCGGCGCCATCAACAAGGCGGGCGGCTCCCTGCTCATCGGCGCGGGAATCGCCACCGTGGCGGTGCGCAGCGGCAATTCCTGAGCCTCACTCCCGCGCGATGGCGTGGAAGAAGCTGCCGGTGACGCTGCCCCGGCGGCTGCCGGCCGGCCCGAGGGGGCGGCCTTCGGCGTCCGAGAGGTCGGCGAGGGGTTGGTCCTCTCCGCGCGAGAGCACCGTCGCATAATGGAATTCGTGGCCGCGCACCCACGCCCCCTCCGGTCCCAGCGGCGAGGGGGCGATGAGGCGCGCCTGCCGGTAGCCCAGATTCATGCGGCGCTTGGCGAAGCTGGTTTCCAGCTCCAGCAGGCCGAGCATGGCATGGCGCACGCCTACTGCATCGACGAGGCCGGCGCCCAGCGCCATATAACCCCCGCACTCCCCATGCACCGGCTTCCCCGCCGCCGCGAAGGCATGGACTCCAGCGCGGAAGCGCTCCGCCGCGGCGAGCTGGCCAGCATGCAGCTCGGGATAGCCGCCGGGCAGCCAGAGCGCGTCGCAGCTCGCGTCCGGCGCCTCGTCCGCCAGCGGCGAGAAGGGCACGATTTCCGCCCCCTGCCCGCGCCAGCCGGCGAGCATGTGGGCATAGACGAAACCGAAGGCCGCATCCTGCGCCAGCGCGATCCGCTGGCCCGGCGGGGGCAGCAGCGCCTTGCTGTCCCCTTGCCCCTCCCCCGCCCCGGCCTGAAGCGGCGCGGCGGCGGCGATGATGCCGTCGAGGTCCAAATGGGCTTCGGCAAGATCGGCCAGCGCCGCGAGGCGGGCCGGCAGGTCATCCGTCTCCCCCGCCTGCACGAGGCCGAGATGGCGTTCGGGCAGCACGATGTCGGCCGTGCGCGGCACGGTGCCGAGCACGGGCACGCCGAGGGGCGCGACCGCCTCCCGGATCATCCGCTCGTGCCGCTCGCTGCCCAACTTGTTCAGCACCACGCCCGCAATACGCACGGCCGGATCATGCCCGATGAAGCCGCGCAGCACCGCCGCCGCCGTCTGCGACTGGCCGGTGACATCCAGCACCAGCAGCACCGGCAGGCCGAGCCGGGCCGCCACATCCGCCCCCGCGCCGGTGCGGCCTTTCTCCACCGCCACCCCGTCGAACAGGCCCATGGCCCCCTCGCCGATGACGATCTCCGCTCCCTCCCCCGCCAGTGCGGCGAGATGATCGAGCAGCGCCGGGGGCATGGCCCAGCTGTCGAGGTTCAGCCCCGGCCGGCCGGTGGCGGCGGCATGGAAGGCGGGGTCGATGTAATCAGGCCCCGACTTGATGGCCCGCACCACCCTGCCCCGCCGACGCAGCGCCGCCAGCAAGGCGAGCGTCACGGTCGTCTTGCCCGAGCCGGAGCGCGGGGCGGCGATGAGCAGGCCGCGGGGCGCATCACTCATGACGCGCACCCTTCCTTGCTGGCACCCGGACGGCTATCACGGAGCCCATGAGCACGGGCGACACCGCCGACGACGCACCCGACAGGCCGCTCAAGCGCGGCTGGACCACCGGCACCTGCGCGGCCGGCGCGGCCAAGGCGGCGTTCGCGGCGCTGGTCACGGGCGACTTTCCCGATCCGATCGAGGTGGAGCTGCCCTCCGGCGCCCGCCCAGCCTTCGCCCTCGCCATGCACGAGCGCGGCAGTGAGACCGCCACCGCCGGCATCGTAAAGGATGCGGGCGATGATCCGGACGTGACCCACGGCGCCCTCGTCCGCGCCACCGTGCGGCGCGGCGCGGCGGGCGCGGGCATCACCTTCAAGGCGGGCGCGGGTGTCGGCACGGTCACGCGGCCGGGCCTGCCCATTCCGCCCGGCGAGCCGGCCATCAATCCCGTGCCCCGCCGCATGATCGCCGCCGGCATCGCAGAGGTCGCCGCCGCCCATGGCGTCGCGGCCGATGCGGAGGTGGAGATTTCCATCGAGGATGGCGCCGCGCTGGCGCTGAAGACGCTCAACCCGCGCCTCGGCATCGTCGGCGGCCTGTCGGTGCTGGGCACCACGGGCATCGTCGTGCCCTATTCCTGCGCGGCGTGGATCCACTCCATCCATCGCGGCGTCGATGTGGCCCGCGCCATGGGGCTCGACCATGTGGCCGGCGCCACCGGCTCCGCTTCCGAGGCGGCGGTGGCGAAGCTGCACGCCCTCGACGAGGTGGCGCTCATCGACATGGGCGATTTCGTCGGCGGAATGCTGAAATATGTTCACGCCCACCCCGTGCCCAAGGTGACGGTGGCCGGCGGCGTCGCCAAGATGACGAAGCTGGCGCAGGGCTTCCTCGACCTGCACTCCAAGCGCGGCAGCGCCGACCTTCCCGCCCTCGCCCGCCTCGCTGCCGAGGCCGGTGCCGACGCCGATCTCTGCGCCCGCATCGCCGGGGCGAACATGGTGGCGGAAGCCTTCCAGATCGCGGCGGCCGCCGGCTTCCCGCTGGGCGATTGCGTCGCCCGCGCCGCCTGGACCACCGCCGCCCGCGCCCTCGACCGGGCGGATGTTCTGCTGGAAATCACCGTCTTCGACCGCGACGGTGCCCTCATGGGCCGCGCGCCGCTCCAACCTGCAAAGCGCTGAGCGGCCGGTCACTCCCCGCCCCCGCGAAAGCGGCGGACATAAGCGGTGTCATAGAGCGCGCTCTCGCGGAAATCCTCGGCCGCGAGCGGCCGCCCCACGAGGATCAGCGCCGTGCGCGGGATGGGATCGGCGGCGAGCTTCTCCGCGATGTCGCCGAGCGTGCCCGTCACCACCCGCTCGTTGGGCCACGTCGCCCGCGCCACCACCGCCACCGGGCAGTCCGCGCCCAGCACGGGCACCAGCTCCGCCACCACCTGATCCAGCGCGTGGATGGCGAGATGGATGGCGAGGGTCGCCCCCGTCTGCGCGAAGGTCGCGAGCTTCTCCGCCTCCGGCATGGCCGAGGCGCGGCCAGAGACGCGCGTGATGACGAGGCTCTGCGCCACTTCGGGCACGGTGAGTTCCCGCCCGAGCACGGAAGCCGCCGCCGCGAAGGCCGGCACGCCGGGCGTCAGCGTGTAGGGAATGCCCCGCCGCTCCAGCCGGCGGATCTGCTCGGCCACCGCGCTGTAGACGGAGAGATCGCCCGAATGCAGCCGCGCCACATCCTCGCCCGCCGCGAACGCGCGGACATATTCCGCTTCGATCCGGTCGAGGTCGAGCGGCGCGGTATCGACGATGCGCGCCCCCGGCGGGCACCAGCCGAGCATTTCCGCCGGCACGATGGAGCCGGCATAAAGGCACACCGGGCAGCGGGCGATGAGATCGCGCCCGCGCACGGTGATGAGATCCGCCGCGCCGGGGCCGGCGCCGATGAAATGGACGGTCAAACCACACCCTCCCGCCGCGCCAGCGCGCAGGTGACAGGCCCGAGCGCGAAGCGCGGACCGAGCAGACGTCCGTTCGCCCCCGCCGCCGCAAGCGCGGCGGTTTCGGCGGCGGAGGGCACGCGCAGCAGCGCCACCACCCGCTCCGAATGGGTCTTGGCCCGGCTGGAGGCGGCCTCCAGCTGGCTCTGCGGCACCAACACCAAGGGCAGGCCGAGCAGCGCCGCCGCCTCGCTGATGCCGGCTTCTCCGCCCTTTATCGCCGGGGTAGCGACGAGGGATACGTCGTCCCGCCCAAGCTCGGCGCGCGCCAGGGCGGCGTCGAAGGCGGCGATCACCTCCTCCACCGACACGCCCCGCTTCGAGCCGATCCCGGCCACGATCATGCGCCCTCTCCCGCGTCCGTCGTCTCTCTGGACTTTTCCCAACGCCATTGGGTCACCGGCATGGCGGGCCGCCAGCCGGTCATGCCCTTCACCGCCACAGACCGCGCCAGCGAGATGCGCGTGAGCGACCCGCCGAGGCGGGCGTGGGCGGCGATCAGCAGGACCTCGGTCTCCAGCGTCACCGCATTGGCCACCATCCGCCCGCCGGGCTTCAGCGCCGCCAGAGCCGTGTCGAACACGCCCGGCTCGCTGGCCCCGCCGCCGATGAAGATCACATCCGGCGTGGGCAATCCGGCAAGGGCGCCCGGTGCCGCACCCTCCACGATTCTCAGATGCGGCACGCCGAGGCGCGACGCATTGCGGCCGATGCGGGCGGCGCGCTCGGCATTCCCCTCGATGGCGATGGCGGCAAGGGAGGGATGGGCCAGAAGCCATTCGATGGCGATGGAGCCCGCCCCCGCGCCAATGTCCCACAGCAATTCCCCCTGCCGCGGCGCAAGGGAGGAAAGGGTGAGCGCGCGCACCTCGCGCTTGGTGATCTGCCCGTCATGCTCGAACAGATCGTCCGCGAGGCCGGAAGCGAGGGGCAGGATGGGCGCGTCGGGCGCGGCCCGCACCTCCAGCGCCACCACATTGAGGGCGGCCACGTCGCCGAGATCGAAACCCTCGGCCGTGGCGGTGCGGATGCGCTCCGCCGGCCCGCCCAAAGCTTCCAGCACTGTGAGGCGCGAGGCGCCGCAGCCGTGGGCGGTGGCGAAAGCCGCCACCTGCGCCGGGCCGTCACCGTCCGAAGTCAGCAGCAGCAGCCGCGCACCGTTCTGCAGGAAGGGCCGCAGGCGGGCCAGCGGGCGGCCGTGGAGGGAAACAAGGTCCACCTCCTGCTGCGCCCAGCCGAGCCGCGCGGCGGCCAGCGCGAAGGCGGAGGGGGCGGGAAAGGCAGCCATCTCCCGCGCAGGCACATGGCGGGCAAGGCTCGCGCCGACGCCGTAGAGAAACGGATCGCCCGAGGCCAGCACGCACACCCGCTGCCCGCGCGCGGCCAGCACGCCATCGAGGCTGAAGGGGCTCGGCCACACTAGCCCCTCGCCTTTCACCAGATCGCCGGCCAGCGCCAGATGTCGCGCCCCGCCGAACACGATATCGGCGGCGGAAACGGCGGCGCGTGCGGCGGGGGAAAGGCCCTGCGCCCCATCCTCGCCGATGCCGACGATGGACAGCCAGCGCCCGGCCGGGGCAGTGTCGGTGGCGATGGAAACCCCTGCCTCAGCCATGAAACCCCACATCCTTCTCCTCGGCGGCACCGGCGATGCCCGCGCCCTGGCGACACGCCTCGCGCCGCGCACGGACATCCGCGTCACGCTCTCGCTTGCCGGCCGCACCGAAAACCCGGCACCCCAGCCAGTGCCGGTGCGCGTCGGCGGCTTCGGCGGGCCGGCCGGGCTGGAAGATTATCTCAAGGCGGAGGGCATCGCCGCCGTCATCGATGCGACGCACCCCTATGCGGCGCGCATGTCCTTCAACGCGGCGCTGGCCTGCGCTGCGGCGGGCGTGCCGCTCCTCGCGCTGCGACGCGCACCGTGGCAGCAGCAGCCGGGGGACCGCTGGCGCGAGGTGGCGGATGTTCCTGCTGCCGTGGAAGCGTTGGGGGCGGCGCCCCGCCGGGTGTTCCTCGCCCTCGGCCGCAACGAGGTGCGGGCCTTCGAGGCGGCGCCGCAGCATGTCTATCTGGTGCGCAGCGTCGATCCCGTCACGCCGCCGCTGGCCGTGCCGCAGGCGGACTATGTGCTTGGGCGCGGGCCGTTCGGTGAAGCGGAGGATCATGCGCTGCTCAAGGCCCACGGCATCGACACCATCGTTGCCAAGAACAGCGGCGGCAGCGCCACCTACGGCAAGATGGCGGCGGCGCGGGCGCTGGGCATCGAGGTGATCTTGATCGCCCGCCCGCCGGTGCCGGACGTGACCGCCGTGGAGCGCCCGGCCGAGGCCGAGGCTTGGCTCGACGGCATCCTCGCTCACGGCGCGGGCGCCGAGCGCGGCGCATAGACGAGGGGGGACTTCCCCGCGCGCGGCACGATGCGCGTCTCGGCGGTGCCGATGAGGACGCAGGTCGCCATGTCCGCCCGCGCGGGATCGGCCTCCGCCAGCGTCGCAAGCGCGATGCGCTCGTCCGCCCGCCCCGCAGCCCGGCCGAACACCACCGGCACGGAGCCGGGCAGCTTTTCCCGCAGCAGCTCGAATGCGCAGCCGAGCTGCCAGGGCCGCGCCTTGCTGATGGGATTGTAGAGGGCGATCACGAAGCCGGCCTCGGCGGCGAGCGCGAGGCGCTTTTCCACGAGCGGCCAGGGCTTCAGATTGTCCGAGAGGGAGATGGCGCAGAAATCGTGCCCCAGCGGCGCGCCGCAGCGGGCGGCCACCGCCAGCATGGCGGTGACGCCGGGGACGATCTCGACATCCAACGCCCGCCATTCCGCCGGGCCATGCTCGATGGCCTCGCACACCGCCGCTGCCATGGCGAACACGCCGGGATCGCCGCCCGACACCATCGCCACCTTCGCCCCGGCCACGGCCGCCTCAAGGGCGGCGGACGCACGGGCGATCTCCTCGCGATTGTCCGAAGGCCGCCGCTCCTGCCCCGCCCGCTCCGGCAGGCGGGCGAGATAGGGCATGTAGCCGAACAGGATATCCGCCGCCGCAACGGCTTCGGCGGCTTCCGGCGTCATCTGCCGCGCCGATCCCGGACCGAGGCCGACCACCGTCAGCCGCCCGCTCACGCCGCGCGCTCCCAGCCGGGCACCAGCACGATGGCGAAATAGGGCGCGCGCTCGTCCGCCCGCTCGGCGAGGGGAATGAGCGCGCAATCGGCCATGGTGCCGCGCTCCACATAGACGGCCCGGTCGAGCCGGCCGGCGGCGGCCAGCGCGCGCCGGATCTTCGGCAGGTTGCGCCCCACCTTCATGATGACCGCCGCATCCGCCTCGGCGAGGCGCCGCGCCAGTTCGGCCTCATCCAGCGTGCCGGGCAGCACCATGAGCACGTCGTCGCCCTGCGCGATGGGCGCGCCGGCTTCCGACCAGCAGCCGGACATGCCGGTGACGCCGGGGATCACCTGCGTCTGGAACCGCCCGGCGAGCCGCACATGGATGTGCATGTAGGAGCCATAGAAGAGCGGATCGCCCTCGCTCAGCACCGCCACCGTGCGCCCGGCCATGAGATGCTCGGCCACGGCGGCGGCGGAGGCGTCGTAGAAGGCGCCGATGGCCGTGCGATAGGCGTCGTCGTGCCGATGGATTTCGGTGGTGACGGGATAGAGCAGCGGCAGCTCCACCGCGCCCGCCGGAAAGTGCGCCGCGGCCACCGTGCGGGCGTGGCTGACATTGCCGGCCTTGGCGAAATAGCCCACCACATCAGCGCTTTGCAGCGCCTTCACCGCCTTGAGGGTGAGGAGATCGGGATCGCCCGGGCCGACGCCCACGCCGATGAGATGTCCCTTCACAGCCCGGCCCTCGCAAGCGCATTCACGGCGGCGGAGGTGATGGCGCTGCCGCCCAGCCGCCCGCGCACGATGGCGAAGGGCACGCCGCGCGGATCGTCCGCCAGCGCATCCTTGGATTCCGCTGCGCCGACGAAGCCCACCGGCATGCCGAGGATTGCCGCCGGCTTCGGCGCGCCGCGATCCAGCATCTCCAGCAGGTGGAAGAGCGCGGTCGGCGCATTGCCGATGGCCACCACCGCCCCGGCGAGGTGATTGCCCCACAATTCCAGCGCCGCGGCGGAACGGGTGGTGCCGAGCTTTTCCGCCAGCGCCGGCACCGCCGGATCGCGCAGGGTGCAGATCACTTCGTTGCCGGCCGGAAGCCGCGCGCGGGTGATGCCGTGGGCCACCATCTGCGCATCGCACAGGATGGGCGCGCCGGCTTGAAGCGCCGCGCGCGCGGCGGCAACCGAGCCGGGGCCGAACACGAAGTCCCGCGCCGCCTCCACGAGGCCGCAGGCGTGGATCATGCGCACCGCCACGTCCTCCTCGTCCGCCGAGAAGCGGGAGAGGTCGGCTTCCGCGCGGATGATGGCGAAGGATCGCTCGTAGATGGCCGTGCCGTCGCGCACGTAATCGAAGGGAAGGATCATTCTGCGCGGCTCGTCACGTCGTCTGTTCTGTTCATCGCCGCGCCCGCCCACAGACCCGCCAAATCGAGGCGGGAAAGGAGCGCGCGGGTGGTTTCGCCCGGCGCGCGCCGGGCCGCCAGCGTCGCGGCAAGGGATGCGACGGCGGCGGGAAGGTCCGCCACCGGCCGCACCGGGCGCGCCGCGCCGGAGGCAGGGCCGTCATGCACCAGCGCGACGCCGCCGTCCATGCCCACGAAGGCGAGGGTGGCCGGCACAGGATGGGCGCAGCCCTTGGTGCAGGCGGAGAGGTGCAAAGACACCGTGCCATCCAGGAGCGGTGCGAACGCCTCTGCCAGAACCGGCGCCAGCGCGCGGGCGGGAATGTGTGCCGAGGCGCAGGCCGGCGCCCCGGCACAGGCGGCGACGCGGGCGCGCGGATCGCCGGAGGCGGTGATGCAGCCGAGGGCGGCGAGGCGCGCCGCGAAGGCGTCGGCGGCGCCTGCCGAAAGCCCGGTGGCGATGAGGGTGCGCTCCGGCGCGGGCCGCACGTCGCGTGCGCCGGCGGCGTCCAGCGCGTCGGCGATGGCCTCGAACTGCGCGGCATCGCCGGCTCCGAATGGCAGGCCAAAGCCGAAGGCCAGCTTGCCGTCGACAAGTGGGATGCGCCCCAGCGGCGCGGCGGCTTCGGCCAGGCGCGCCCGCCCCCCGCAGCCCGACAAATCGGCGGCGCGGGCCGCCCGTCCGAGGGCGGCGATGGAGGCGAGCGCAGCCAATGCCTCGGCCGCGGCTCCCGCTTCTGGCAGCACGCGGGCCGGCGCATTGCCGACGGTGAGCGCCCATTGTCCCGGTTCGGTTGCGACAAGGCGCACATCGGCCTTCTGCCCGGCGAGGCTGACGGCGCCGCCGCCCTCCACCACCACCGACACCTTCGGCCCCAGCCGTCCCGCCAGCGGCTCCGCCCCGGCGAGGATGGCGGCGGCAAGCGGACGGCCATCCGCGATCTCGCTCGGATCAAGGCCGGCCAGAGGCGAGACATCCACCGCCAGCCCGATGCGCGGGGTGATGCCGAGCGCCACCACGGCCACCTGCAGGGGGCCGACCGTCTCCGGCGCCAGCCCGCGCACCTGAAGGCTGCCGCGCGCCGTCACCTCCATCATCCCGTTGCCGAAGCGGCGGGCGGCGTCGGCCAGCCCGCGCAGTTGGGCCGGGGACAGCCGGCCATCGGACGGGACAAGGCGCAGGATGAGGCCGTCCCCGGTCTCCATGGGGGCGAGGAAGGCCGGGCAGGCGCCGCGACGGGTGGGGGGGATCGGCGTCATTCCGCGGCCTCCCGGCCCGCTTCGGCGGCGAGGGCGTCGAGATCGCTGTCGAGGTCGTTGCGCCGCGCATGCCACAGGCCGCGCCGCCGGGCATCGGCGAAGCGGCGGGCGATGGCGCGGGCGGCGGCGGGGTTCTGCGCGAGCAGGAAGGCGCGCACCTCAGGGTCCATCACATAGGCCGCGTGCAGGCGGTCCAGCAGCGCGGCGGGCACCTGCTCGGTGGTCTCGGCGAAGGCGACGAGGCGGTCCACCGTCTCCGCCAGCTCCGATGCGCCGCGCGGGCCATGGCGCATCTGCCCGGCGATGAAGCGGGCCGAGACGCGCCCGTGGACCAGCCGCGCCAGCGCCTCCTTCAGCGGCCGCGCGCGGGGGCGGTCGGGATCGGTGGTGTCAAGCACCACGAGATGGGCCGAGCGCCCCAGCGCCGCACCGGCCGCCGCGAAGCCGCCCATGAAAGCCGCATCCTCGCTGCCGTCGAGGAGATCGCGGGCGGCATCATCCGCGCCGTGCACCAGCGCATCCGCTTCGGCGAGCCGCGCCGCGAACAGGCCGGGCGCGAGGCGCGCCGTCCCGCCCGCCCCGCCATAGGCGTGGGAGGCGGCGGCGAGATAAGCGTGGCCCAGTTCCTCCCGCGTCTCGAACGCGCCGCGCTGTAATTGCGCCTCGATGCCCGCGCCATACGCGCCGGGGGCGGAGCCGAACAGGCGGGCGAGGTCCTCGCCCTTGCGGCGGGCCTCGGCGAGGGGATTTTCGCTCGCGTCCTCGTCGCGCGCGGCCACCGCGCGCACGGCGGCATCGAGCAAAGCGATCTGGGCGGGGAAGATGTCCCGGAACAGGCCGGAGATGCGGAAGGTCACGTCGATGCGCGGGCGGCCGAGCACGGCGGGGGGCAGCACCTCCACGCCCGTGACGCGGCCGGTCGCCGCCTCCCACACCGGCCGGCAGCCGAGGAAGGCGAGGCCCTGCGCGATCTCCTCGCCCCCGGTGCGCAGGCTGGCGCTGCCCCAGAGGTCCAGCACCAGTGCGCGGGGCCAATCGCCCTGCTCCTGCAGGATCAGCCGCAGCGCCTCGTCCGCCGCCTTGCGGGCGAGGTCGCAGGCGGTGGGGGTGGGCAGGGTGCGCGGATCGGCGGTAAAGAGGTTGCGCCCGGTGGGCAGCACATCCCGCCGCCCCCGCGCCGGGGCGCCGGCCGGGCCGGCGGGCACGAAGCGGCCGTCGAGGGCGGTCAGCAGCGCGCGGGTTTCCGCCTCCGCCGAGGCGGCGTGCAGCGGATCGGCCTCGCCTTCGGCCATGGCGCCGAAGATGTGCAGGCCGTCCTTCACCGCCAGATCCTTCAGGTCGCACAGCCAGGCATCGATGCGGCGCAGGGCCTCGTCGGGATCGGTGGCGGCGGAGACGCCGGCGGTGGCGGCAAGGCCGGTCTCGGCGGCGGTCTCGACGATGAGGCCGGCGAGCCGCTCGCGGCGGCGGCGGTCGAGGCCGTCCGCCTGCGCATATTCATCCACCAGCCGCTCCAGCCGCTGCTCGGCCTCGCTGAGGCCGGCGCCGGCGAGCGGCGGCGGCAAATGGCCGATGGTGACGGCGGCGAGCCGCCGCTTCGCCTGCGCCGCCTCGCCGGGATTGGAGACGATGAAGGGATAGACCACCGGCAGCGCCCCCATCACCACCTGCGGGAAACAGGCCGGGGTCAGCGCCACCGCCTTGCCCGGCAGCCATTCCAGCGTGCCATGGGCGCCGAGATGGATCACGGCGTGGGCATCGAGCCCCGCGCGCAGCCACAGGCCGAAGGCGAGCAGCCCATGGCGCGGCGGCAGGCTGGCGTCGTGATAATCCGCCCGCCGGTCGAGATTCGCGCCGCGATCGGGGGCGAAGGCCAGCGTAATGGTGCCGGAGCAAGCGAGGCGAAAGCGAAAGGCGCCGTCGCTCACGTCCGCATCGTCCTCCGGTGCGCCCCAGGCGGCGGTGACGGCGGCCTGGGCGGCCTCCGGCAGGGCGGCGAAGAGGCGGCGATAGGCCTCCAGCGTCAGCGCCGCTTCGGGACGGAACGCGGCAAGGAGCGCCTTTGCATCGTCGGGCACGGGGCCAGCGCCGTAGCCGGCCGCCGCGAGCGTTCCGAGCATCCGCCGCGCGCTCTCTGGCACGTCGAGGCCCACCGCATAGCCGGAGCGCCCCTCGGCGCCGGGATAATCGGGCAGGATCAGAGCAAGCCGCCGCTCGGCGCGGGGCGTGGCGGCAAGGCGCACCAGCGCCGCCGCACGGTCGGCCACATGGGCCACCGCCTCCGGCTCCGGCCGGTTCATGGCGGCGGTGAAGGCGAGGTCGGCGTCGGGCGGGGCGAAATCCTTGAAGGAGAGGGCGCCGGCCAGCACCCGCCCGTCCAACTCCGGCAGCACCACATGCATGGCGAGGTCCGCCGCCGAGAAGCCGCGCGGGCTCCCGGCCCACGCCTCCCGGGCCGTGGTGGCGGGCGCCGCCTGAAGCACGGGCGGACCGCCCTCGGGGAACAGCTCGGCCGCGTCCCCCGCCGCGAAGGCGGTAGTGGTAAGGATGATGGCGGGAGCGAGCGCCGCCGTCGCGGCCCGCACGGCGGCGCGGGCGTCCGGCGCCTTCAGGCTGGGAACGAACAGGCACTGGGCGGCGATGCCCCGCGCCTCCAGCGCTGCCGCCAGCGCATCCACGGCGGCGGTGTCGGCGGCGAGCCATTGGGAGCGGTAGAAAAGAATGAGCGCGTTCGGCCGCCCCACCGCCCGCACCTCCTCCAGCGTCGCGAGGCCGGCGCCGGGGCGGTGAAAGGCGGTAGCCGGCACAGCGTGCGGCGCGGGGATGGCATGGGGCGCGGGAAAGCCCGCCGCCTCGCCCATGGCCGCGAGCAGGGCCGCCATGTTCTGAGGCCCGCCTGCGCGGAAATAGCCGAGCCAGCGGGCGAGCGTATCCTGCGGCAGCGTGGAGAGGGCGGCGAGGCGCGGGTCGTCCTGGTCCTCGCCGGGCAGCAGCGCGAGGGCGATGCCACGGGCGCGGGCCACGGCGGCCAATTGCTCGGCGCCATAGCGCCACCAATCCAGCCCGCCGAGCTGGCGCACCAGCACCACCTTCGCCTTGGCCGCGACCTTCTCCACCCACAGGTCCACCGACATGGGGTGGCGCAGATCCTTCAGCCGCGCGAGGCGCAGGCTGGGCACCGCGCCGCCACGCGCCCGCCAGGCGGCGGACAGGCCGATGAGATCGCTGTCGGTGAAGGAGAGGGCCACCATGTCGCCGGGCGGCTGGGCGAGGTCGACCGGCTCGGCCAACTCCTCCAGGCTCGTCGATGTGGTGGCGAGGATATGCATGGGCTAGCCGAGGATGGCCTGCTCCACCGCCGCGCGGTCGAAGCCCTTGAGGCCGATGACCACCAGCGCCCCGCGCCGCGCCTCTTCCGCGCCCCAAGCGCGGTCGAAATGGTGCGACACGCGCGGGCCGACGCCCTGCACCAGCAGGCGCAGCGGCTTGCCTTCCACGGCGGCGAAGCCCTTCACGCGCAGCACGTCCGGCGTCTCCGCCGCCTTCACCACGCGCGCCGCCAAAGCGGCGGGATCGGCGATCTCCGGCAAAGCGAGGACGATGCTCTCGAACTCGTCGTGGTCGTGGTCTTCCTCGTCGTCGTGATGGGTGCGGCGGGTGTCGATCACATCCTCCGCGCCGACGCCAAGGCCGAGCAGCACCGCCAGATCCACCTTGCCGCCCGAGGACCGCACCAGCTTCACCGCGCGCGGCAGGGCGCCGGCCACCGCCTTCTCGGCGGCGATGAACCCGGCCGCATCGAGCAGATCGGACTTGGAGAGGACGACGAGATCGGCACAGGCGATCTGGTCCTCGAACACCTCTTCCACCGGGTCGTCATGGTCGAGGCTCTCGTCCCCGGCCCGCTGCGCGTCGAGCGCGGCGAGATCGGGCGCGACGCGGCCTTCGGCCAGCGCCGGGCCGTCCACCACCGCGATCACGCCGTCCACCGTCACCCGGCCCTTGATGGCCGGCCACTGGAAGGCCTGCACCAACGGCTTTGGCAGCGCGAGGCCGGAGGTCTCGATGAGGATGTGGTCCACCTTCGGGGCGCGGGCGAGGATCTGGTCCAGCGCCGGCACGAAATCATCCGCCACGGTGCAGCACAGGCAGCCATTGGCCAGTTCCACGATGGAGCCCTCGTCGCAGCTCTCGATGCCGCAGCCCTTGAGGATCTCGCCATCGATGCCCACGTCGCCAAACTCGTTGACGATGACCGCGAGGCGCTTGCCGCCGGCATTCTCCAGCACGTGACGGATCAGCGTCGTCTTTCCGGCGCCGAGGAAGCCGGTGACGATGGTACAGGGCACGCGGGCGAGGGAGGTCATCGGGTCTCCTTGAGGGTGAGCGGGGGAATGCGCGCGACCATGCCGCGCTTGAGCACGTCCGGCCGGCCGCGCCAGGGCATCAGGCCGTCTTGCGAGCCGGCCAGCAGCGCCGCGCCGGTGAGAAGGTCCGGCGCGCTGTCGGGGGCGAGGTCGCCGAACACATAGGTCCAGCCGTCGCGGCGGACCATGGCGGCGGAGAGCGCGCGCTTGCAATTGGCGAGGCAAGAAACGCCTTCCACCGCGACGCCTTCGGGGAGGGACGCGGCGCAGGCCGAGGCGAGGAGACGTGCGCCGTCACGCTCGGCGTCGGGTGGGGCGTCGCTACCGGGGGCGCGGCAGGTGGTGCAGATGAGGAGGGTGACGGCGGGGGCGGTTTCGCGCGCGGCTTCTGGCGTAGCTTGCGGCGCGCAGCCGGCTTCCGGGCTGTCGCCGCCCGGCTCGGGTGCTGTGCTGTCGGGAATCGCGCCGCGCTCCACCGAAACGTCCACGGGTGCGAGCGCCCGCGCGCACGGGCTCGAAGGGACGCAATACCGGAGCACCCCGCCCGGCGCGGACCTCGTCGAAGGCAGGTCTCCTGGCTCGCGGTTCACCGCCCCCGCCGCCTTCCCGGATTGCTCCAGTGGCGTCTGGCAGGGGCTCACCGCCGACAGTTGCGGGGGCAGCCGCGGCATTGGAAGCTCTTCGCCTCCGCACCGCATTCCCTTTTACGCCCGTGTGGGACCACGGGACCTTCGACGCCGCCACTAAAGGCAGTGGCGGGCGGGATTGTCAAATGAGGGCGTGGAACCCCGGACCAGCGACGGCGAAGCCGGAGCGCCCTACCCCTCGATGCGGTCGAAATCGGCGATGCCGCGGGTGGCGGCGCGGATTTCATCGAGCAGCTTCAGGCGGTTCTCGCGCAGCGCGGGATCGGCGTCGTTCACCGTCACCGCGTCGAAGAAGGCATCTACCGGCTGGCGTAGGTCGGAGAGCGCGGTCATGGCCGCCTCGAAATCCTCGGCCGCGACGGCCTTGGAGACGCGGGCCTTCACATCGTCGATGGCAGCGGCGAGGTGCTCCTCGGCCGGCTCCTTGAGCAGTGCGGCGACGGTGGGGCCGGCGAAGGCGCGGCCGTCCTTCTTCTCCTCGATGCGCAGGATGTTCACCGCGCGGCGATAGCCGGCGAGGAGGTTCGTGCCATCCTCGGTGGCGAGGAAGGCGGCGAGCGCTTCCACGCGGCGGACCACGAGGAGCAAATCGTCCTGCCCCTCGAGGGCGAAGACGGCGTCCACGAGGTCGTGGCGGGCGCCACGGTCGCGGAGGTAGACTTTCAGGCGGTCGGCGAAGAAGGCGAGGAGGTCGAGAGCTGTTTCCAGCGTGTCGGGGCCACGCTCTTTTACCACTTTTTTGATAGAATCTAGGCCGACATCTTTCTGAGCTTCTTCATGCAAAGCATTGGTCATGCTCTCGCCAAAGCTCGCTGACACACCTGCCAATGCTTCATATTTTTCTTTTATTTGTTTGACGCGATCCTGATTCAGCAAAAGCGCGAACGGAACGGGCAAAATTTTCAACAAACGCAACCTGATCCCATTCTCCAGCACAATCCGGATCACCCCCAGCGCCGCCCGGCGCAGCGCATAGGGGTCCTTCGATCCCGTCGGCTTCTCATCAATCGCCCAGAAGCCCACCAAAGTGTCGATCTTGTCCGCCAGCGCCACGGCCACGGAAACCGGCGCGGTGGGCACGCGGTCGTTCGGCCCCTGCGGCTTGTAGTGCTCCTCGCAGGCGGCGGCGACTTCCGGGGGGAGGTTTTCGCCCTGCGCGTAGTAGCGGCCCATGAGGCCCTGAAGCTCGGGGAACTCGCCCACGACTTCCGTGAGCAAATCCGCCTTGGCCACCAGCGCGGCCTCCTCGGCCAGCGCCACCGGTGCGCCGACCTTGGGGGCCAGTTCCACCGCGAGGCGGCGGATGCGCTCGATGCGCTCGGCCTGGGAGCCCAGCTTCTCGTGGAAGGTGATGGACTGGAACTTGGGCATGCGGCTCGCGAGGCCGTTCAGCCGGTCCGTGTCCCAGAAGAATTTCGCATCCGACAGGCGGGCGCGGATGACGCGCTCGTTGCCGGCGACGATGGCCGCGCCGCCGTCCGAGGCGACGAGGTTCGAGATGAGGATGAAGCGGTTGGCGAGGCGCCCCGTCTTGGGGTCCTTCAGCACGAAGCACTTCTGGTTGGCGCGGATGGTGGCGCGGATCACCTCGTCCGGGATGTCGAGGAAGCGCGCCTCGAACGAACCCATCAGCACCACCGGCCATTCGACCAGCCCGCACACCTCGTCCAGCAGGCCCTCGTCCTCCACCAGCTCAAGGCCGGCGGCGAGGGCGAGGTCCTTGGCGTCGTTGAGGATGATTTCCTTGCGGCGGTCGCGGTCGGCCACCACCCTGGCGGCCTCCAGCTTCGCCATCCAGTCGTCCAGCCGCTTCACGGTGAAGGGCTCGGGCGCCATGAAGCGGTGGCCGCGCGTGACGTTCGAGGCCTCGATGCCGTCCACCGAGAAATGCACCACCTCCGGCTCATCCCCCTCGGCGCCGAAGGTGGCGACGATGGAATGCAGCGGGCGCACCCAGCGCAGCGTGCCGGAACCCCAGCGCATGGATTTCGGCCAAGGGAACTTGCGGATGATGTCCGGCACGATTTCGGCCACCACCTCGGTGGTGGCGCGGCCGGGCTTTTCCACCACGGCCACGTAGAAATCGCCCTTCTTGGGGTCGGACTGGATGGTCGCCTGATCGAGGGAGGCGAGGCCCGCCGCCTTCAGGAAGCCGGCCACCGCCTGCTCGGGCGCGCCCACGCGCGGCCCCTTCTTCTCTTCCCGCTGGTCCGCCTGCCGGCCGGGCAGGCCGTGCACGGCGAGCGCGAGGCGACGCGGCGTCACGAAGGCTTTCGCGCCCTCATAGAGCAGGCCGCGCTCCACCAAAGAGTCGGTGACGAGCTTCTTCAGCGCGTCGGCCGCCTGGGCCTGCATGCGGGCGGGGATTTCCTCGGAAAAAAGTTCGAGCAGAAGATCGGGCATCGGTTCGGGCTCGTCCTCCCCGTGCGGGGAGGCTGGCGCTTGCGCGCGGCGGGTGAATTTCGCGGCCTGTGCTAGTGCCTTTCGGCCGCCGCGTCGAGGGGGCGGGCTCAGTCGAGGGAGCGGCCGCGCATCTCCGTGAGCCCCAGCGCAGCGAGGAAGGCCACCACGCCGCCGGCGATCATGAAGAAGGCCGGGGCCATGGCATCGCCGGTGAGACTCACCAGCAAGACCGCCACCATGGGCGCCGTGCCCCCGCCGAGGCCGAGGCCGAGATTCCAGCTCAGCCCCACGGCCGTGCAGCGGGTGTGGCGGGGAAACATCTCCACCAGCGCCACCGCCATGGGTCCACCATAGATGGAGACGATCACCGCAAAACCCAGCTGTCCCAGCAGCGCCAGCCCGGCCGAGCCGGAACCCAGCAGCAGGAACAGCGGCCAGGTGAACACGGCAAGGCACAGGAATCCGCCGACGATGAGCGGCTTGCGGCCGATGCGGTCGGACAGCGCGGCGAAGCCGAAGCACCCCGCCATCACCACCGCCATGCTCACGGCGTTCAGCTCCAGCGCCACATGGGGGGTGAAATGGTCCTGCTGCTGCAGCCAGGTCGCGAGATAGACGAAGGAGAGGTAATAGGCGATGCCCAGCACGATATTGATGAGCGTCGCCCTGAGGATGCCGCCGCCACTCTCGCGGAAGGCCTCCACCACCGGCAGGGTCGGCCGGTGCACCGGCTTCACGTCGCGCGCCACCGTCCGGCGCAGGATGAGGGCAAAGCCGCCCAGCAGGCAGCCGAGCAGGAAGGGAATGCGCCAGCCCCAGGCGGCGAGGTCGTCCGCCGACATGAGGCCGGAGACCAGCGCACCCACCGCAGAGCCCAGCAGCATCCCGCCATTGCAGCCGACGATGACCAGCGACGTCACCGCCCCGCGCCAGCGCAGCTGCGCATTCTCCGCCAGGAAGACGGCGGAGGTCATGTATTCCCCGCCCACGGAAAGCCCCTGCGCCAGGCGCAGCACCAGCAGCAGCACGGCGGAGAGAACCCCGGCCGTCTCATAGGTGGGCAGGAGGCCGACGCAGAAGGTGGAGATGCTCATGAGCGCGGCGGAGGACATGAGCGCGGCGCGCCGGCCCAGCCGGTCGCCGATATGACCGAACAGCACCGAGCCCAAAGGCCGCATGAGGAAGGAGGCGGCGAACACGCCGAACACCGAGAGCATGGCCGCCGTGGGGCTCGACTCGGGGAAGAAGTTGCGGGCGAAGATGCTGGCGAGGAAGCCGTAGACGGCGAAATCGTACCATTCCAGCACGTTGCCGAGCATCCCGGCGGCCATCAGCCGGCGCGAGAGGACGGGCGCGCCGTCGGGCGCCATCCCGCCGGAGACGTCTTCGACCTCGTTATGCGCAATGCTGCTCATCGATCCCGTTCCTGCTCCGCTCAAGCGTTAGGGCCATTGGGAAGGTGCGTCCAGCACCCGGCCCCGGCGTTCGGCGAGGGCCGCGACGCCCACCAGCGCGACGGCCGCCAGCCCCATCAGGTGGACCGCCGGTGCCATGGTGAGGCCGAGGCCGGTCACGAAATAGGTGGCCAGCATGGGCGCAAAGCCGCCGGAGACGCCGATGCCGAGATTCCAGGCAAAGCCCATGGCGCTGCACCGCACCGGCGTCTCGAACAATTCCACCAGCAGCGCCGGCAGCGGGCTCGTGACCGCCGCGGCCATCACCGAGAAGACGAGCTGCGCGGCCAGCACTTCCGCCGGGCTACCGCCGCGCAGCAGCAGGAACAGCGGCCAGGAGAGAAGGACGAAGCCGGACAGCCCCGCCGCCACGATCCGGCGCCGGCCGATGCGATCCGACAGCGCGCCGAACAGCAGGCAGCAGATCACCGACACGATCAGCGCGAGGGTGGTGAAGGCCAGGGCGGTCGCGGGGGCAAGGCCGGCCTCCTGCTCCATATAGGTCGGCAGGTAGACGAACAGGAGATAGGTATCGGCGCCGACGAACACGGTCACCAGCATCGCGGCGACGATGGAGCCGCCGGCCTCCCGGAAGGCCCGCGCCAGCGGCAGCCCCCGCGCCTTACTGCCCCCGCGATCGCCGGGCCGGGGCCGGCGCAGCACCAGCGCGGTGATGCCGAGCACCGCGCCCAGCAGGAACGGCAGCCGCCAGCCGAATCCCTGCATCGCCTCCGCCGACAGAAGCGCGCTCAGCAGCGCGCACACGCCGGAGCCGATGAGCGTGCCGGTCTGCCCGCCCGCCGTGGAGAAGGCGGCGGTGAGGCCGCGATGGCGGGGCACGGCATGCTCAGCGAGATAGATGGAGGAGGTGGTGTATTCCCCGCCGATGGACAGGCCTTGCAACAGCCGCAGGATGAGGAGCAGCAAGGGGGCGAGGACGCCGGCCGTGGCATAGGTGGGCAACAGGCCGATGCCTACCGTGGCGCAGCTCATGACCGAGACCGAGGCGATGAGGGCGATGCGAGGGCCGAACCTGTCGCCCACATGGCCGAACAGGATCGCCCCCAAGGGCCGCATCAGGAAGGCCGCGCCGAACAGGCCGAAGGCGGAGATGAGCCCCACCAGCGCATCCTCGGCCGGAAAGAAGGTGCGGGCGAAGATAGGCGCGAGGAAGCCGTAGGAGGCGAAGTCGTACCACTCGAGCAGATTGCCCACGGCGCCCGCCGCGAGCAGGCGCGGCGACGCGCCGCCCGGATGGGACGCGCCCGGCGGCCGGATGCCGGACAGGTCACGGGTGCCGACATCGGTGGCGGTCATGGTGGGTCCGGACGGCGGGCGGGTGCGGCTCCGCTTCAGCTAACACCAGGCCCTAGGCGGGGCAATTCTTTACCGCTGACCCTCAGGCCGCAGCGCCGCCGCCCGCCGTCTTCAGCCATGCGGCGCCGCAGGCCTTGGCGAGTTCCCGCACCCGCAGGATGTAGCTCTGCCGCTCGGTGACGGAGATCACGCCGCGCGCGTCCAATAGGTTGAAGACGTGGGAGGCCTTGATGCACTGGTCATAGGCCGGCAGGGCCATGTCGTGCGTCTCGCCCTTGTCGCCGAAGGCCAGATACTTGTGGCAGGCGGCCTCGGCCATGCGGAACTGCTCGAACAGCATGGCGGTGTCGGCGGCCTCGAAATTGTGCCGGGAATATTCCCGTTCGGCCTGAAGAAAGACGTCGCCGTAGGTGGTCTTCTCGGCGCCCTCGCGGCCGTTGAAATTGAGGTCGTAGACGTTCTCCACGCCCTGCACATACATGGCGAGGCGTTCGAGGCCGTAGGTGAGCTCGCCGGAGACCGGCGCGCACTCGAAGCCCGCCACCTGCTGGAAATAGGTGAACTGCGACACCTCCATGCCGTCGCACCAGCATTCCCAGCCGAGGCCCCAGGCGCCCAGCGTCGGGCTCTCCCAGTCGTCTTCCACGAAGCGCACGTCGTGCAGCTTCAGGTCCACGCCGATGGCCGCCAGAGATTGCAGGTACAGCTCCTGGAGGTTCTCCGGCGAGGGCTTCAGGATAACCTGGAACTGGTAATAATGCTGGAGCCGGTTGGGGTTCTCGCCGTAGCGGCCGTCCTTGGGGCGGCGCGAGGGCTGCACATAGGCGGCCTTCCAGTGCTTCGGGCCGAGCGCACGCAGGGTCGTCGCCGGGTGGAAGGTGCCGGCGCCCACTTCCATGTCATAAGGCTGGAGCACCACGCAGCCCTGGTCCGCCCAGAATCGCTGAAGGGTCAGGAGCAGCGCCTGGAACGAGCGGTCGGGGCGCATGTGGGCGGGAAGGCTCTCGTCGATCATTTCGGAACAGCTCGCAGCAACGTGACCCCGGCGCGCCCTCCCCGGCAGCGCGGGACGGGGGCCTCAGGCGCGCGGACACTAGGCAGTGGCTGGGGCGATTGCAACGTGGGCGGGGCAACTTCGCTTTGGCCGGCTGAAAATCGGCACTGAACCGAAATGCGGTCTCCGCGGTTGTCCTGCCGTACAGTCAATTGGAGGGAGACCCCGCATGAACATCGCAAAGTACGCCATTCCCGTCGCCGCCGCCGCCCTCATCGCCATGACCGGCGCCGCGAGCGCCCAGTCCGGCACCGCGCCCGGCCAGAACCCCCAGCGCGGCCCCGCGCAGGAAGGCGGACGCACCCAGGCGACCCCCGGTCCCAGCGGCAGCGGCATGACCGCGCCCGGCCCCGGCGCGCCGTCCACCCCGCACTCCGGCATGTCCGCGGGCCAGGATACCCACAAGGGACCGGCGCAGGAGGCCGGCCGCACCCAGGCGACGCCCGGCGGCTCGGCCAGCGGCAACGCGCCGGCCATGGACACCACCGGCACGGTGACGCCGCGGTCCGGCACCACGCCGGGCCAGGACACGCACAAGGGTCCGGCGCAGGAAGGCGGCCGCACCCAGGCGAGCCCCGGCGGCACGCGTTGAGCGTACTGAGCAAAGAAAAAGCCCCGGAGCCATGCTCCGGGGCTTTAACTCGACGCGCGGCGGCTTCGATCAGCCGCGGCTGCGGGCGCGGACCATGAAGTCGTCGTAGGTGAACTCGACGATCTGCCACCAGAGATAGGCGTTGTTGCGGAACGTCTTCATGTCCTCGTAGATCTTCTTGAAGTCCTCGTTCTTGCCGCTGATTTCCTCATAGAGCTGCTGCGAGGCCTTGTAGGCGGCGTCCATCACGTCGCTGGGATAGCGGCGCAGCTGGGTGCCGGCCTTCACCAGGCTCTGCACCGACACCGGGTTCTTGGCGTCGTAGCTCGCGAGCATGCTCTCGTTGGCCTGCGCCATGGCGGCGGTGAGGATGGACTTGTAGTTCTTCGGCAACTCGGCGAGCTTGTCCTGGTTGACGAAGAAGTTGAGGGCGGCGGAGCCCTCCCACCAGCCCGGGAAGTAATAATACTGGGCGACCTTGTAGAGGCCGAGCTTCTCGTCGTCATACGGGCCGACCCACTCGGCCGCGTCGATGGTGCCCTTCTCCAGCGCGGGATAGATGTCGCCGCCGGCGAGCTGCTGCGGCACAACGCCGAGCTTGGCGAGCACCTGGCCGCCGATGCCGGCGATACGCATCTTGAGGCCCTTGAGGTCCTCGACGGTCTTGATTTCCTTGCGGAACCAGCCGCCCATCTGGCCGCCGGTGTTGCCACCGGGGAACATCACGACGCCGTACTTCTTGTAGAATTCGTTGAGCAGGTTCATGCCGTTGCCGAACAGGAACCACGCGTTGATCTGGCGGGCGTTGAGGCCGAACGGCACGGCGGTGCCGAGGCCGAAGGTCGGGTCCTTGCCCACGTAGTAATACGACGCCGAGTGGCACATCTCGACGGTCTTGTTGGTGGTGGCGTCAAGCGCCTGCAGGCCGGGGACGATTTCACCCGCCGCGAACACCTGGATCTGGAACTTGCCGTCGGTCGCGTCGGCCACCTGCTTCGCCATCAGCTCGGCGGCGCCGTAGATGGTGTCGAGGGACTTGGGGAAGGACGACGTGCAGCGCCACTTCACTTCCGGCGCCGTCTGGGCGATCGCCGGCATGGCCACGGCTGCGGAAGCGGCGACACCCGCGCTGGCGGCGGTGAGGAACTCACGGCGTTTCATGGAGAACTCCCTGGGGCTCTTTCACATCGCAGCGCCGCTTCTATGGGCGGGCCGTCGTACCGCTTTTAGAGCACGCGCCGTTCGGGCTCAACGCGGAGGAAGGTATGAATCGCCACGCGCCGGGGAAAAAATGCCCCGGCGGCTCAAATTCACGGCACCGGATCGGCCGGGGCCGCCGGTGCGTCACTCGATGACGATGCGCGGCGCCTGCCGGGTCTGGGCCGTGGCCTTGTCGAGGGCCGCCTTCACGCCGGTCGCCACATGCCGGTAGGCCGCCGCCTGCGGGCTGTCGGGATCGGAGATCAGGATCGGCAGGCCGGCGTCCGACATCTCGCGGATGCGCATGTGCAGCGGGATTTCGCCGAGGAACGGCACGCCCAGCTTGTCCGCCTCCGCATGGGCGCCGCCGTGGCCGAAGATGTCGGACCGGCCGCCGCAGTGCGGGCAGATGAAGTGGGACATGTTCTCCACAACGCCGAGGATCGGCACGTTCACCCGCTCGAACATGGCGACGCCGCGCCGCGCATCGATCAAGGCGAGGTCCTGCGGGGTGGAGACGATGACCGCGCCGGCGAGGTTCACCTGCTGCGCCATGGTGAGCTGGGCATCGCCCGTGCCGGGGGGCATGTCCACCACCAGCACGTCGAGCGGACCCCACTTCACGTCCTTCAGCATCTGCGAGATGGCGGACATGACCATCGGCCCGCGCCAGATCATCGGCGTGTCTTCCTCCACGAGGAAGCCGATGGACATCAGCTGCAGGCCGAAATTCTCCAGCGGCAGCATGGTCTTGCCGTCCGCCGTGGTCTCCGGCTTCTGGGCGACGCCGGTGAGGCGCGGCACCGAGGGGCCGTAGATGTCGGCATCAAGCAGGCCGACCTTCAGGCCGAGATCCCGAAGCGCGATGGCGAGGTTGATGGAGGTGGTGGACTTGCCCACGCCGCCCTTGCCCGAAGCCACCGCGATGATGGAGGCGACGCCCGGCACGGCGATGCCGCGCGGCGCAGGGGCTCCTCCATGAGCACCGCCATGGGCATGGCCGTGGCCATGACTATGCGCGGCCGCCGGCGCCTGCTTGCGCTCGGCGGTGAGGGTGACGAGGGCCGAGGCGACGCCCGGCAGCGCCTTCACCGCGTTCTCGGCGGCGATACGCACATCCTCCCACGCCCGTGCCTGGGCCGGATCGATGTTGATGGAGAGATAGACCTTGCCCGACGTGACCACGACGCCGGACAAGGCCGGCGAGACGGAAAGCGCCACGCCTTCGGGCGTGCGCACCTTCGCGAGCGTGGAACGGACGGTGTCCTCGGAAAGCTCGGCCGTGTGGCTCATCATGTCACTCAACTCCCCGGCCGGTCGGCGCGCGTGTGGGGCAGGCGCGGGGGCCGGACTGGAATGATTTGAAATCATCTTCTGATTCGCACGAGAGGCGGCGACTGCAAAGCCCGACATATGGGCGCTGATTAAACCCTAGGCAGAGTTGACGCCGATCTCCCATGGACATTCTTTTAGTCCGACTGTTGCGGCAGGGCTATATTTCCATTATACATGAAATATGGAACTATATCAGGCCGCCCCCATCTTCTCCGCCCTCGCCCATGAGGGGCGCCTCAGTGCGCTGCGCCTTCTGGTCGAAGCGGGGCCGGAGGGGCTTGCAGCCGGGGAGATGGCGCGGCGGCTCGGCGTTCCCCCGAATACGCTGTCGGCCAGCCTCTCCGTGCTCGCCCACGCCGGGCTTGTGACATCGCGCCGCGAGGGCCGCTCCATCATCTATGCCGCGCAGTACGAGACGGTGAGCGATCTCATCGCCTTTCTCACCGACAAGTGCTGCGGGGGCCAGCCCGAGCTGTGCGCTCCGGCGGGGCCGGCAGCCGGCACGTGCGCCCCAAAGACCGTGCAGGAACGGCAGCCGTCATGAACCAGATCAGCCCGCCCGTCGCCGCACTCATGGAGGCCCGGCCCATCGCGGCGTCTCCCGCCTTCGATCTGTCCCGCCGCATCGCCGCCGAAACCCTCGGAACCGCGCTGCTGCTCGCCATCGTCATCGGCTCGGGCATCATGGGCGAGCGGCTGGCGGGCGGGAACACAGCGATCGCCCTGCTGGGCAACACGCTGGCCACCGGCGCGGGGCTCGTCGTGCTGATCGCCGCCTTCGGCCCGGTGTCCGGGGCACACTTCAATCCGGCGGTGACGCTAGTGTTCGCGATGCGGCGGGAGATCGGATGGCGCGCCGCCGGCGCCTATATGGCCGCCCAGCTTGCCGGGGCCGTCGCGGGCGTCCTCGCCGCCCATGCCATGTTCGCCGAGCCCATGGTGCAGATTTCCGGCAAGCTCCGGGACGGGCCGGCACAGGGCTTCTCGGAGGCGGTGGCAACCTTCGGCCTCGTGACGGCGATCCTCGCCACCGTGCGCGTGCGCCCGCAGATGGTGCCGGCCGTGGTCGGCCTCTATATCACCTCGGCCTACTGGTTCACGGCCTCCACCTCGTTCGCCAACCCGGCGGTGACGCTGGCGCGGAGCCTCAGCGATACCTTCGCCGGCATCGCGCCCCAGTCCGTTCCCCTGTTCCTGCTCGCCCAATCGGCGGGCGCCCTCGCCGCCGCAGCCCTGTGCGGCTGGCTTTTCCGCGAGAGATCCCGCCCATGAGCGATTTTCCCGTCACCATCTACCACAACCCGCGCTGCGGCACGTCGCGCAATACCCTCGCGATGATCCGCGCCTCCGGCGTCGAGCCCACCGTGGTCGAGTATCTGAAGACCGGATGGACCAAGGCGCAGCTCACGGACCTCGCCGCCGCCACCGGCGCGCCCCTGCGCGATCTCCTGCGCGCCAAGGAGCCGCTCGTCGCCGAGCTGAAGCTGGCCGAGCCGGGCGTGACGGAGGCGCAATTGCTCGACGCCATGGTCGAGCACCCCATCCTGGTGAACCGGCCCATCGTGGTGACTCCCAAGGGCACCCGCCTGTGCCGGCCTTCGGAGGTGGTACTCGACCTGCTGGAGACGCCGCCGGAGAGCTTCACCAAGGAGGACGGCGAGGTGGTGACGACCGGTCGCTAGGGAGACGGCGGGGCGGGCCGCGACTGGTACGGGAAATGCTTCGCTCAGGTCCCTTGTCGTGAACCCGCCCATGACCGTCACGCCCGCCCATGAGATTCCCCTTGGCATCCGCCGCAAGGCCATCGCGGTCCACGAGGCCGGACACGCTTTGGTGGCCATCCTGCTCAAGCGGGACGTGACCGAAGCGCTGCTGCGCCCGCCGGACGGGTTGAGCGGGGAAACGCGGTTCGCCCATGGGGAAAGCGCCCCGCTCGACCTCTCGCAGGAAGCCGACCGGCGCCGGGCGGCCGACGCCATCGTCGTGCTCATGGCCGGGCAGGTCGCGGAGGCGGAATACTGGCGGCGGCACGCCTCGCTCTATTCGCCGAAGGTGAATTCCCATCGCAGCGACGCGGCGGAAGTCCTCACGCTCAAATCCGGCCTCGCCCTCGGCCCGGAGCAGGATGCGCTGTTTACCGGCTACTGCATCGAGAAGGCGAAGAAGCTGGTGCTTGAGGATGCCGCCCAGGCGGCCATCCAGGAAATCGCCATGCGGCTGTCCGAAACCATGTCGATCCAGCGGACGGAGATGGACGAGATCATCACCCGCCACCGGGTGGTGCTGCGGAAATAGTCTCACCCGGCCGACCACGGCAATTTCACTGAACTGCACGCCCGAGGCGCTGGTGCGCCGGCCGGGCGTCTATCGCAATCTCGTCTCACGCGAACTGGGCCGGCTCTCCGAGCAGGCTGTGTGAATGTTGAGCCCCGTCACAGGCTCTTCCGGCAGGCGCCCTCGGATGTGATATGGACATCGCGGACGGTGATCTCCCGCCTGAACGCGCCATCGGCCCGATGGATGGTGATCGATTGATATTGCGCCGCACCCGGATTGTCGTATTGGCAGGTGATGACATCCGGACCAACCGCGCACTGGCCGGCAGCGACGAAGACGTCACGCGCGCCATCGAACGCAAAGACCTCGCCCGCCTTCGGATCGACCTTATAGGCCTTGGAAAAGCTGAAGGTGTCGGAGGCCGACGGCGCTGCGGAGCTGCCGCACCGCAGGAAAAGCACGTCATCCTCGGACAGCGCCTGCGCTCCGCGCTCGGCAGCCTTGCCGTCTTCCGTCAGGAAGGGGAATGCCAGCAGGGCGCAGGCCATGGCGACTGCACAATGACGCATAGGGCACCAGAATTTTCAACCTCCGCCCCAGTGCCAAACATATCTGCTTCATAGCCTCCGCCGAAGTCGGCGCATGTTATGAATTGTAAATCAACATGCGTGCCGCGTCATCGTTCTGACGGCGTGGATGCGCGATTTCTTGTGGTGTCCTGCTTTTACAGTCTTCGATCGCCAAGCCATTCGTTGCTTCATATTTCCATATATTTCCAAGCGCACCCACCTGTAGCGGTCCCCACCGCACTCTCCTCCACCGACGCGACAGATGGCGCGCGAGGACGGCGCCATGCTGCAGCGCGAGCTTGTGTGCGACCGCGGCAGGAACACCTCTCCGCGGGGGCCGGGCCGTGAAAAAATGCCGGGGGCAAGCCCGGCAGATCGATGCGACGCGGGCAGATAGTGCGCTTACCCTCTTGAGCCCGCGTCGATCTTCGGGGACGGTTCAGCGCATCGTCTTGAGTCGGCGCTCCGGACGTGGACGCGAAACGCCTGCACCGTGCCAAGAGGTCTCCATGTCGCTACACACCCATGACCCTTCGGACGTGATCGGACGCGCCTGGGCGGTCAAGGCCAGCGCCGTCCTCGGATGGCTGACGGAGATTCCGGCCGCGGTGCTGGTGGTGGCCGAAATCCTCGTGCTGCTGGCGGGCGTCATCTTCCGCTATGCCCTGCACAAGCCGCTCATCTGGTCGGATGAGCTCGCCTCCATGCTCTTCCTCTGGCTGTCCCTGTTCGGCTCGGTGATCGCGCTCAATCGCGGCGAGCACATGCGCATGACGGCCATCGTCGGCATGATGAAGCCGCGCGCCCGCGCCTTCTTCGACATGATCGCCATCGCCGCCGCCGTGGCCTTCCTGCTGATGATCCTCCACCCGGCCATCGAATATGCGCAGGAGGAAGCCTATGTGGTGATGCCGGCGCTGGAGATCCCCAACACCTGGCGCGCCGCCGCCATTCCGGTGGGCACGGCGCTGATGCTGATGGTGGGGCTGCTGAAGCTCGCCCAGCACGCCACCGGCCGCGACACGGTCATCGCCATCCTCGTGGTCGCCGCCATCGTCGGCGGCTTCTATGCGCTCGGACCGGTGTTCCGAACGCTGGGCAACTACAATTTGCTGATCTTCTTCCTGTTCGGCGTGGGCGTGATGGTGCTGATGGCGGTGCCCATCGCCTTCTCCTTCGGCCTCGCCACCTTCGCCTACATCTCGCTTTCCACCCACACGCCGAGCATGGTGGTGATCGGCCGCTTCGATGAGGGCATGGGCCACCTGATCCTGCTCGCCGTGCCGCTGTTCGTGTTCCTCGGCCAGCTCATCGAGATGACCGGCATGGCGAAGGCCATGGTCGCCTTCCTCGCCAGCCTGCTCGGCCATGTGCGCGGCGGCCTGCATTATGTGCTGGTGGGCGCCATGTACCTCGTCTCCGGCATCTCCGGCTCAAAGGCGGCGGACATGGCGGCCGTCGCCCCGGTGCTGTTTCCGGAAATGACCAAGCGCGGCGCCAAGCCCGGCGACCTCGTGGCGCTGCTCTCGGCCACCGGCGCGCAGACCGAGACGATCCCGCCCTCCATCGTGCTCATCACCATCGGCTCGGTCACGGGCGTGTCCATCGCCGCTTTGTTCACCGGCGGCCTGCTGCCGGCGCTAGTGCTCGCCATCGCCTTGTGCTCGGTGGTGTGGTGGCGTTATCGCCACGAGGATCTGAGCGGCGTCACCAAGGCGAGCTGGGGCGAGGTCGGGCGCGCCTTCATCATCTCCGTGCCGGCCATCGCTTTGCCGTTCGTCATCCGCGCAGCGGTGATCGAGGGCGTCGCCACCGCCACCGAAGTGTCCACCATCGGCATCGTCTATTCGGTGGTGGCGGGCCTGCTCATCTATCGCCGGTTCGATTTCCGCCGCCTGTTCCCCATGCTGGTGGACACGGCGGCGCTCTCCGGCGCCATCCTGTTCATCATCGGCGCCGCCACCGGCATGGCCTGGGCGCTCACCCAGTCCGGCTTTTCCAACGCTTTGGCCGAGGCCATGCGCGCCCTGCCGGGCGGGTCGGCGAGCTTCCTCGCGGTGTCCATCGTCGCCTTCGTGGTGCTGGGCTCGGTGCTGGAGGGCATCCCCGCCATCGTGCTGTTCGGCCCCCTCCTCTTCCCCATCGCCAAGCAGGTGGGAGTGAACGAGGTGCACTATTCCATGGTGGTGATCCTCGCCATGGGCATGGGCCTGTTCGCGCCGCCGTTCGGCGTGGGCTATTACGCCGCCTGCGCCATCAGCCGCATCAGCCCGGACGCGGGCATGAAGCCCATCGTGGGCTACATGATCGCGCTGCTCATCGGCCTGATCATCGTCGCCGCCGTGCCGTGGATCTCCACCGGCTTCCTGTGACCGGACGGGCTGAGCCACCGACACCCCAAACGCAAACCGGCCGGATCGCAGGGCGATCCGGCCGGTTTTCATGAGAGGCTAGAGCACGCGCCGATCAGCTTGCGTCGCAAGCTGATCGGACAACGCGTTCTCTCTTTTCAAGTTAGAGGGCGATTCACCCATCAAATTGATTCAATTTGATCGGATCGCGCTCTAGGAGGTCAGCCCTTCACCATCGGGCACTTGCCATCGGCCATGGGGCGGAAGGCGTCCTTGGCGGGGATGGTCTCGACGAGATTGTAATAGTCCCACGGCCCCTTGGACTGGTCCGGCGTCTTCACCTGGAACAGGTACATGTTGTGGATGTGCCGGCCGTCGGCACGCACCTCGCCCTTGCCGAACAGCGGATCGTCGGAGGGCATCTCCTTCATCTTCGCCACCACCTTCTGGCCCTCGGTGGTGTTGGCCGCAGCGGCGGCGCGCAGATAGTGGAGCGCGCCGGAATAGACGCCCGCCTGGTTGGCAGTCGGGCGGCGGCCGTTCATCTGCGCCGCGAAGCGGTCGGCATAGGCGCGGGTGCCGTCATTCATGTTCCAGTAGAAGCCTTCGGTGAGGAACAGGCCCTTGGCCACCGGCAGGCCGAGGGAATGCACGTCAGTGACCTGCATCAGCAGCGCGGCGAGGCTCTGCTTCTGGGTGAGGCCGAACTCGGCCGCCGCCTTCACCGAGTTGATGGTGTCGCCCACCGCATTGGCGAGGGCCACCACCTGCGCGCCGCTGGCCTGCGCCTGCAGGATGAAGGAGGAGAAGTCCGACGCATTCGGCGGATGGCGGACGGAGCCGAGCACCTTGCCATCGGGCGAGGCCTTCACCACGGCCATGGCATCGGCCTCCAGCGCGTGGCCGAAGGCGTAGTCGGCGGTCACGAAGAACCAGGTGTCCTTCTTCGCCTTCAAGAGCGCAGCGGCCGTGCCGTGGGCGAGCGCCCAGGTGTCGTAGGTCCAGTGGACGGTGTTGGGCGAGCACTTCTCGCCGGTGAGCAGCGCCGTGCCGGGGCCGGAGGCGATGAACGCGACGTTGGTGCCGCGCACCACCTCCTGCACCGCCAGCGCCACCGAGGAGAAGGGCACGTCGAGGATGGCATCCACGGTGCCGTCTGCCACCCACTTGCGGGCGGCGGCGGAGCCGACATCCGGCTTGTTCTGGTGATCGAGGGAGATCACCTCCACCTCGATGCCGGGATGAGCCTTCTTGAAATCTTCCGCGGCCAGACGCGCCGACACGACGGAGCCGGTGCCGGTGGAATCGGCGCCGTTTCCGTTCAGGTCGGTGAGTACGCCGAGGCGGATCTTGTTGCCGGGGATTTCCGCGCGGGCGGGCGTCGGCGCGGCGAAGTGCGCCGCGGCGAGGAATGTGGCGCCCGCGACGAGCGCGAGCCGGGTTTTCCTGAGCATGGTTTTCTCCCTGTGTGTTCTTCTGGCTGTTCTTGAAACCCGCGCGGTCAGCTGCCGCGCACCTCTTCGAGCACCTTCTGCGCCACGTCCATGCGCACGCTGGCCCGCTCCACGAGAAGGCGGGCCACGCGGTCGATCTCCTCGCCGACCGCACCCGCCATCATGGCGATGTTCTGGGCATGAAGCGCCATGTGGCCCTTCTGGATGCCGGTGGTGGCCAGCGCCTTCAGCGCCGAGAAATTCTGCGCCAGTCCCACCGCCGCGATGATGCGGGCGAGCCGCTCGGCGGTGGTGACGCCGAGGATAGCGAGGCACGCCCGCGCCGTGGGATGCACCTTGGTGGCGCCGCCGATGAGCCCCACCGCCAGCGGCAACTCGATGGAGGCGGAAAGGTTGCCGTCCTTGTCCACCTCATAGGTGGTCAGCGAGGAATAGCGGCCCGAGCGGGCGGCATAGGCATGGGCGCCGGCCTCCACCGCGCGGGTGTCGTTGCCGGTGGCGAGCACCACGGCGGAGATGCCGTTCATGATGCCCTTGTTGTGGGTGGCGGCACGGTAGGGATCGGCGGCAGCGAACCCGTAGGCGGAAACGATGCCGTCGCGCACCGCCTCGCCACCGATGTCGGCCGCCTTCCACACCGCGCGGGCGCGGGCAAGGCGGCGGTCGGCGAGATTGGAGAGGATGCGCAGATAGACCCGCCCGCCGCTCCACGCGGCGATGGCGGGCGCGAGCTTCTCCGCCATCGTGTTCACGGCGTTGGCGCCCATGGCATCGCGCGTATCGACGATGAGATGGGTGACGACCATGGTGCCCGACGGCGTGTCGAGCAGGCGTACCTCAAGATCGCGGAAGCCGCCGCCGAGCGAGACCAGCACCGGATCGCAGGCATCGCACGCGGCCTTGATCTCGTCCCGCTTCTCCAGGATGCGGATGCGCGCGCCGGCCGGATCGGACACGTCCACCGCCTGCACCTGCGCGATCATCAGATTGCCGGAGACCGAGGTGAAGAAGCCGGTCTCGTAAACCTGCTTCGCCGCGTTGCAGACGGCGGCGACCACGGAGGATTCCTCCGTCGCCATGGGGACAAGCACGTCCTCGCCGTCGATCTTCATGTTGGTGGCGACGCCCACCGGAATGTTCATGGTGCCGATGACGTTCTCGATCAGCTTGTCGGCGAGCACCGGATCGAGATTGCCCATGTTGGCGAGGTGCGCGACCTGCGCCTCGTCCAGCCCGGCGAAGCCGGCGACGAGATCGAGCCGGTCGCGCGGGCTCAATTTGTGGAAGCCGGCAATGCGGGAGGAGCGGTTGGAGCCGGCGGCGCTGGTCATCTTGGGGCCTTCCTGTGGTCGCGCGGCATCGCCGGGTGGCGGACGCGAGGCAGGCGCGAAGGCAAGCCCACCGCACCCTTTTCGGGTGGCGCGGTTCCGGCGTTCCGTCCCTGTCTCTTGTCGGCCGCGCATGGCGCGCCTGTTGGGGCGGACTTTCCGCTGCGGCGAGGGGTACGGCAAGGAACACTTTGCGTTGGAAACGATGCAGCCGTACCCTTCTCTATATGGGTACGATCGAGCAGCTTCTTGAGGACGACAAGAGCCTGACGCGGGTGGACGCCGTGGTCCGCCTCCTGTCGCGCCGCATCGATGCCGGCCAGTTGCGGCCGGGGGAGAAGCTGCCTTCCATCCGTGCCGCCTTCGCGGCCTACGGCGTGTCACGCAACACGCTGGTGGAGGCCTATGAACGGCTCGCCGCCTCCGGCCGCATCGAGGCGCGGCCCGGCTCCGGCTTCTACGTGATGCGCACGCGCGCCGCGCCGGTGCGTCCGCCCGCCGTGCCCGCCGTCATCGAGGCGGTGGACAGCGTGTGGCTGCTGCGCGAGCAGCTGGAGCAGCATTACGACGTGCGCGTGGGCGACGGGCGCCCTCCCCCCTCATGGATGGAAGGCTCGGAGGTGGGGCGCTATCTCAAGCCCATCAACCGCCCCGGCCGCCGCCCCTTCCCCGCCAGCTATGGCAGCCCCTTCGGCTTCCCCCTGCTGCGCGAAGCGATCGCCGCGCTCCTCGCCGAGCGGGCCATCGCCGCCGATCCCGCGCGGGTGCTGCTGACGCAGGGCGCCAATCACGCACTGGACCTGATCGTGCGCATGCTGGTGGAACCGGGCGACACGGTGCTGGTGGATTCGCCCGGCTATTATCCCCTTTTCGGCAAGCTGCGCCTCGCCAAGGCGCGCACGCTGGGCGTCCGCCGCACGCCGGAGGGGCCGGACGTGGCGGACCTCGCCGAGAAGGCGGCGCAGTCCGGCGCCAAGCTGTTCTTCACCCAGTCGCTGGCGCACAACCCCACCGGCTCCTCGCTCACGCCCGCGGTGGCCTACCGGCTGTTGCAGGTGGCCACCCGCCATGGCCTGCTGGTGGTGGAGAGCGACCCGTTCGCCGATATCCTGCCCGCCTCCCACCCACGCCTCGCCTCGCTGGACCAGCTGGAGCGGGTGATCCATGTGGGTACCTTCGCCAAGACCCTCTCGGCGAGCCTGCGCTGCGGCTATGTGGTGGCCTCCGCCGATCTCATCGAGCGGCTGGGGGCGCTCAAGATGGTGACGAGCGTGAACTCCTCCGGCTATGTGGAGCGCATCGTCCACGATCTCATCACGTCCGGCCAATATCGGCGCCATCTCAAGCGCTTGCGCGGCCGCGTCTCCGCCGCGACAGACCAGGCGCAGGCAACGCTGGGCCGGCTCGGCCTGCCCATCTTCGGCCCACCGGGCGGCGGCTTCTATCTCTGGTGCGAACTGCCCGACGGGCTGGACGACAGCGCCCTCTCCCGCCGCGCCGCCGAGCGCGGCATCCTCCTGGCACCGGGCGCGGTATTCCATCCGGATGCAGAGCCCCGCCGGCCATCGCTGCGGATAAACGTGGCCTATGCGGACGACCCGCGCTTCGAGAAGTTCATGGGCGAGATATTGGGCTGATCTCAGTCGAAGCCGTAGAGCGCGGCGGGATTGTCGATGAAGATGCGGCGGCGGGTGTCCGCATCGGCGCGATCGAGCCCGAGCAGGAGGGCGGGGTCGAGATCGTCGGGCATTGCCTTGAACAGCTCCGTGTGCGGCCAATCGCTGGCCCAGAGCAGCCGGTCGGTGCGACAGGCGAGGAGGGCCGCCACATAGGGCGCGAGCGCCGCATAACCATCCGGCTCGCGGCGGCACAGGCGGTAGGGCGCGGAAAGCTTCACCCAGAGATTGCCTTCGGCAACAAGCTCCAGCACCTCGCCGAAGGGGCCGCCCTCCAGCGGCAGGCCGGGGGCGAGGAATCCCATGTGGTCTAGCACCACCGGCACCGGGCAGGCGCGCACGATGGGCGCGAGGATGAAGCCTTCGCCGATCACCGCCTGCAGCTGGATATGCCAGCCGAACGCCCCGATCCGCGCGGCGAGGCGCGCCAGATCTTCCAGCGACAGCCCGCCAGGGTTGCGCCGGTTGATGCGGATGCCGCGCACGCCCAGACCGTGGAGCCCCGCAAGCTCGGCATCGCTCACCTCCGGCGCAACCACGACCACGCCGCGCAGGTGTTCAGGGTCACGCCGCAGCGTGTCGAGCAGGGCCGAATTGTCCGTGCCGTAGACGCTCGGCTGCACCAGCACCGCGCGATCGATGCCCAGCGCCGCCATCACCGGCCGGTAGGCATCGAACGTCACCGGCTGAGGCGTGTAGTTGCGGCCGGCGACCAGCGGATAGCGCTCGGGCGGGCCGAACACATGCATGTGCGTGTCGCACGTCCCCGGCGGCAGTGCGCGCGCGTCCGGCGTCGCCGAGATGGGGCGCGGCGGCAGGCAGAGCGGAGCGGCGGCGCTCATGATCGCGTGCCTCAGCGCGGGACCATGAAGTCGAAGTCGCAGCCCTCGTCCGCCTGCAGCACGGTCTGCTGGAACAGCCGGGCATAGCCCCGCTCCGGCAGCGGCTTTTCCGGCACCTCCGCGAGGATGGCGCGGCGGCGGGCGAGTTCGTCTTCCGCCACCAGAAGGTCGATGCGCCGGCCTTCCACGTCGAGGCGGATCATGTCGCCGCTCTTAACCAGCGCCAGCGGCCCGCCCACCGCCGATTCGGGCGTGATGTGCAGCACGATGGTGCCGAAGGCCGTACCGCTCATACGGGCATCGGAGATGCGCACCATGTCCTTCACGCCCTGCCGCCCGAGCTTCTTCGGAATGGGCAGATAGCCCGCCTCGGGCATGCCCGGCGCGCCCTTGGGGCCGGTGTTGCGCAGCACCAGCACATCGTCGGCGGTGACGTCGAGGTCGGGATCGTCGATGCGCGCGGCCATGTCGGCCACCGAATCGAACACCAGCGCGCGGCCGATGTGCTGCAACAATCGATCGCTTGCCGCCGCCTGCTTCAGGATGGCGCCGCCGGGCGCGAGATTGCCGCGTAGCACCACCATGGAGCCCTGCGCCTTGATGGGGTTGGAGCGGGGCCGAATGACATCCTGGCCGGGCACCTCCTCGGCGGCCTCGACCATCTCGCGCAGGGTGCCGCCAGATACGGTCGGCGCGTCGAGATCGATCAGGTCGCCGAGCTGCTTGAGCAGCTTGGGCACGCCGCCGGCATGGTGAAAATGCTCCATGTAGTGGGCGCCGGAGGGCTTCAGATCCACCAGCACCGGCACGTCGCGGCCGATGGCATCCAGCGTCTCCAGCTCCAGCCGCACGCCGGCGCGGTTGGCGATGGCGGTGAGGTGGATGATGCCGTTGGTGGAGCCGCCGATGGCCTGCATCACCACCAGCGCATTGTGGAAGGCGGCGGGGGTGAGCAGTTCGCTGGGCTTCGGCCCGCCCTCCACCGCGAGCCGCGCGGCGACCTTGCCGCTCTGCTCGGCGAGCCGCACGCGCTCGGCATGCGGCGCGGGGATGGACGCGCTCATGGGCAGGGAAAGTCCGAGCGTCTCGGTGATGCAGGCCATGGTGGAGGCCGTTCCCATCACCATGCAGGTGCCCACCGACGGCGCGAGGCGGCCGTTCACGATGTCGATCTCGGCCTCGTCGATCTCGCCCGCCCGGTGGGCGCTCCACAGGCGCCGGCAATCGGTGCAGGCGCCCAGCACCTCGCCGCGATGATGGCCCACCACCATGGGGCCGACCGGGACCACCACGGTCGGCAGGTCCACGCTCGCCGCGGCCATGATCTGCGCCGGCAGCGTCTTGTCGCAGCCGCCGATCACCACCACCGCGTCCATGGGCTGGGCGCGGATCATCTCCTCCGTGTCCATGGCCATCAGGTTGCGCAGGAACATGGAGGTGGGATGGGCGAAGCTCTCGTGGATGGAGATGGTGGGAAACACCATGGGCATGGCGCCCGCGAGCATCACCCCGCGCTTCACCGCCTCGATGAGCTGGGGCGCGTTGCCGTGGCAGGGGTTGTAATCGCTGTAGGTGTTGGTGATGCCGACGATGGGCCGGTCCAGCGCATCGTCCGAATAGCCCATGGCCTTGATGAAGGCCTTGCGCAGGAACAGCGCAAACCCGTCGTCGCCGTAGCTCGTCAATCCTTTTCGCAGTCCCCGCGCCATCCTCGCCTTCCCCGTGCCGATCATCGCCGACCTGAAGGCGGAGAATTTCCCCGCCCGATCTGATTGTCAATAATACATGCCCACAAACGCGACATAAGACGAAAAGTGCGCCGACATTCGGAATCATTATTGACAATAATCCGACCTCCGCCCAGTCTCCCGGCAAACCCCGGGCATAACGGGACTTAGCGGGAGGAACGCGGATGACGAGCATTCGAGGCGCCGGAAAGACGTTGGGGTGGGGGCGCGGCCTGTGCGCGGCCATCGCCATGACCGCGGCGATGGGCGGGGGCCACGCCTTCGCGCAAACCGAAATCACCATGTGGAGCAACTGGCCCGACGAGCCCGCCAAGAAGGAATGGGTGACGGCCCGGGTGAAGGACTTCGAGGCCGCCAACAAGCAGTGCACGGTGAAGCTCAGCTTCATCCCCAAGGCCGACATCTATACCCAGGCGAAGTCCGCCGTGCGCACCGGGCAGGCCCCGGACATCTTCTACATGGAGCCCGACCAGCCGGAATTCCTCGCCGGCGGCTTCCTGGAGCCCCTCGACGGCTACATCGATCTCAACGGCCTCGAAGACTGGGCCAAGCCCGCCTGGACCTCCAAGGGCAAAGTCTATGGCGTGCCGGTGGAGGCCTATACGGTCGAGCTCTACTACAACAAGGATCTGGTGAAGAAGGTGGGCGTAGACGTGCCGGCCTCCTTCCAGCTCACCCAGGCGCAGTTCACCGATCTGGTGAAGAAGGGCGTCGCCTCCGGCATCACGCCGGTGTCGCAGGGCGTGGGCGACCGGCCGTTCCCCGGCGGACAGCTGCTGTTCGAATCCCTGCTGCGCAAGCTCGGCCCGGACGACTACAAGAAGCTTCTGAACGGCGAACTGTCGTTCAAGGATCCGCGCGTGCAGGAGGTGATGACCTGGGTGAAGGAGCTGGTGGATGCCGGCGCCTATCCCAAGAGCTTCTCCACCCTGAAGCTCGGCGAGTCCCACTTCTACTTCTACAATTCTCCGGGCTCCCTCACCTTCCCCGACCCCAGCTGGTTCACCGGCCGCGCCTTCGCCGCGCCGGAGAAAGGCGGCATGCCGGCGAACTTCCCGCTGGGCATCATGAAGTTCCCCGCCATGGACAAGGGCGCCTGCCCGAACTGCAAGACGCTGGCGGTGGCCGGCAGCTTCGTCATGTATTCCAAGGGCAAGAACAAGGATTGTGCCGGCGCGCTGCTGAAATCCATGGCCAATGCCGAGAACGGCACCAAGTGGATCAGCGAGGTGTCGCTGCAGAGCGGGCTCAAGTCCGATCCGGCGAATATCGTCAGCCCCCACAAGGCCTATTTCGACGAGCTGAACGCCCGTAACAAGGACGTGACCTACTTCTTTGGCACGCCCTTGCTCTACTACCGGGCCAAGTGCGCCGAAACCTACATCCAGGTCATGAATAACGCCTTCCCCGCCGGCCTCATCAGCGTTGCCGATGCGGCGGAGAAGATGGACGCCGCCTGCCTGAAGAAGTGAGCGATGCCCGACGCCATTTCCATCCGAACCGCGGCCAAGAGCGGGGAGGCGAAAGCCTCCTCGCGGGCCACCCTCGCCGACCCCAGGCGCGCCACGCGGCTGGTCCTCGCCATCTTTCTCGGGCCGGCTTTGCTGGTCTATTGCGGGCTGACGGCCTATCCGGCCTTCCGCACCATCTTTGACAGCTTCTTCACCATCGAGGGCATGGACGCGACCTTCGTGGGCCTCGCGAACTATCGCGAGCTGATGGGCGACGAGACCTTCTGGGTCGCCGTGCGCAACACCTTCATCTGGTCCTTCGTCGCCCCCGTCATCGATGTCGCCACCGGCCTCCTGCTCGCCCTCGCGCTCTATGCCGGCGTGCCGTTCGCGCGCTTCCTGCGCGTCGCCTGGTTCACGCCGGTGCTGCTCTCCTACGTGGTCGTCGCGATCCTGTGGATGTGGATCTACAATTACGACTGGGGCGTGCTGAACGTGATGCTGCGGGCCGTGGGCCTCGGCGACCTCGCCTCCTCCTGGCTCGGCGATCCCAACCTCGCGCTCGCGGCCGTCATCGTCACCCATTCGTGGAAGTGGGCGGGCTTCAACATGGTGGTGTGCCTCGCCGCCATCCACTCTTTGCCCAAAGAAGTGCTGGAAGCCTCCGACCTCGACAACTGCGGCTGGGGCGCGAAGCTGCGCTACATCATAGTGCCTATGCTGCGGCCGACGCTGCTGTCGCTCTACATCCTCTCCTTCATCGGCAAGATGAAGGTGTTCGATCTGGTGTGGATCATGACCCAGGGTGGGCCTTTGTGGGCGACGGAGACGGTCTCCACCTACGTCTACAAGCGCGCCTTCAACTGGAACACCTTCGACCTCGGCTATCCCTCCGCCATCGCCACCGTGTGGTTCCTGGTGGTGTGCGCCGCGGTCATCATCCTCAACCGCGTGCTCGGCTCGCGCGAGCGGCTGGAGTATTGAGATGGCCGCAACCCTCGCCGCCGCCTCCGGCCGCGCGCCGCTGCCGCGCCTGTTCTCGCGGGGCATCCTCGCGCTGGTGCTGGGCGTCTACACCATCTACCAGCTCGGCCCGTTCCTGTGGCTCGCCACCATGTCGGTGCGCACCACGGCGGAGATCAGCGCCGATCCCTATGCCTGGCCGAGCCCCCTGCACCTCGACCAGTTCCGCACCGCATGGGTGGATTCCGATTTCGCCACCTACTTCTGGAACTCCACCATGGTGGTGGTGGGCGCCGTGGCGGTGCTCACCTTCATCGGTGCCGCGGCGGCCCATGCGCTCGCGCGCTATCGCTTCCGTGGCAACCGGCTGATCTACGGCATCCTGTTCTCGTCCATCATCTTCCCGCCGCAGATCACCCTGATCTCGCTCTACCAGATCCTGGTGGACTACAATCTCTACAACAGCCTGTTCGGGCTCGCGCTGGTCTATATCTCGCTCCAGCTGCCGTTGACTGTGTATCTCCTGGAAGGCTTCTTCGCCCGCATCCCGCAGGACCTGTTCGACGCCGCCAAGATGGACGGCTATGGCGACCTCGAGATCTTCTGGCGCATCGTGCTGCCGGTGGGCATGCCGGCCATCGCCACCACGCTGATCCTGAACTTCATCCAGCTCTGGAACGAGTTCCTGTTCGCGGTGGTGCTCATCACCGATCCGGACAAGCGCACCCTGCCCATCGGCATCCGCGCCTTCATGGGCGATCATTTCCAGGACATCGGCATGATCGCCACCGGCGTCATGATCTCGGTCATCCCGGTCATCATCGTCTACGTCTTCTTCTCCGAAAAACTGATCCGCGGCATGACCGCCGGCGCGATCAAGTGAGGCTGAATCCAGTGAGGCTGCTATGGCAGTGGTGAAACTCGACAAGATCGTGAAGCGCTACGGCGGCGGCGGGCCCGTCGTGGTGGAGGACGTGGACCTCACCATCGACGACGGCGAGTTCATGGTGCTGCTCGGCCCCTCGGGCTGTGGCAAATCCACGACCCTGCGCATGATCGCGGGGCTGGAGACCATCTCCGGCGGCACCCTCTCCATCGACGGGCGCGTGGTGAACGATGTGCCGGCCAAGGACCGCGACATCGCCATGGTGTTCCAGTCCTATGCGCTGTACCCGCACATGAGCGTCGCGGACAATCTCGCCTTCGGCCTGCGCCGCCGTTCTATTCCCAATGCCGAGATCGAGCGGCGGGTGAAGGACGTGGCGGCGCTCCTCGGCCTCGCGTCACTGCTGACGCGCAAGCCCAGCGCGCTCTCCGGCGGCCAGCGCCAGCGCGTGGCGCTGGGGCGGGCCATGGTGCGCGAGCCGCAGGTGTTCCTGTTCGATGAGCCGCTGTCGAACCTCGACGCGGCGCTGCGCGTCAACACCCGCAGCGAAATCATCAAGCAGCACCACCGCCTCGGCTCGACCATGATCTACGTTACCCACGATCAGGTGGAGGCGATGACCATGGGTACCCGCATCTGCGTGATGAACGCCGGCAAGGTGGCGCAGATCGGCGCGCCGCTGGACGTGTATTGGCAGCCGGCCAACACCTTCGTCGCCCGCTTCCTCGGCTCGCCGCCCATGAACCTCATGGACGCGACGCTTTCCGCAGCCACCCGCCGCGCCGCGAGCCCGGCGCTCGATGCGCCGCTCGCCCGCTGGAGCGACGGCGTGCTTCAGGCGCGGGACGGCCGCAAGGTGACGCTCGGCGTGCGCGCCGAGGACATGGCGATCGATCCCGCTGCCCTCGGCGGCGCGCCGGGCGGGCGCGTCACCGGGCGCACCATCGCGGTGGAGCCGCTGGGCGCCGAGACGCTGCTCCTGCTGGAACTGCCCGGCGGCGGCGAGATAACCGCCCGCCTGCCCCGCCACGTCACCGCGACGCCCGATCAGGAGGTGGTGCTCTTCTTCCGGGCCGACGCCGCCTATCTGTTCGATGCCGAGACGGGCGATGCCATCGCCCCGCTGGAGACCGGCGCCGCCGCCGTTCGCGCCGCCGTGCAGCGGAGGACGCACTGATGGCCGCGCCGCTCCGCGTCGGCCTGATTGGCGCCGGCTGGGTCACCCAGAATCATCTGAAGGGTTGGGCGTCGCTGGGCGAGGCGGCGAAAGTCGTGGCCATCGCCGACCCGTCCGCCGAGCGCGCCGCCGAGCGGGCGCGCGCCTTCGGCATCCCCGCCGTCTTCACCAGCGCCGAGGCGATGCTGGCGGCCGGCGGCCTCGATGCGGTGGACATCGCCGCGCCCCGCGCTGTCCATGCAGAGCTCGCCCGCCTCGCGACCCGGCACGGCCTGCCCGTCCTGTGCCAAAAGCCCCTCGCCCCCACCCTGCCGGAGGCCGAGCAACTGGTTGCCGACATCGGCGGACAGGTGCGCCTGATGGTGCATGAGAACTGGCGCTTCCGCGCCTATTACCGGCAGGCCGCCGAATGGCTGCGGGGCGGCCGCATCGGGCCGGTGCGCGCCGCCCACCTCTCCCTCGTCACCTCAGGCACGGTGCCGGATGCGGAGGGGCGTTTCCAGGCGCTGGAGCGCCAGCCCTTCATGCGCGAGGAGCGGCGCATGCTGGTGGCGGAGGTGCTGATCCATCACCTCGACACGCTGCGCATGCTGCTTGGCCCGCTGAAGGTAGAGGCCGCCGCCCTCAGCCGCACCTGCACCGCGATGCGGGGCGAGGACGGCGCCGTCATCCAACTCTCCACTGCTGACGGTGCCGGCGTCTCCATCTTCGCCAGCTTCGCCGCCTATGGCGTGCCGGCGCAGCAGGCGGACCGTCTGACCATCCTCGGCGACGCCGGCACGCTCAAGCTCGACGGCTCCACCCTCTCCCTCGCCGGCCCTGAGCCGGAGCGGCTGGACTATGATCCCGAGGCGACCTATCTCGGCTCCTATGCCGCGACGATTGCCCATTTCGTCGCGTGCCTTCAGAGCGGTACGCCCTTCGAGACGTCGCCGCAGGACAATCTGGAGACCTTGCGGCTGGTGGAAGACTGCTACAGGCTTTCCGGATTCGAGACGGCGAACAGGAGCGCCGCATGAGCGAAGCGTCCCTTCCCGCATCGCGGGCCGACGAGCAGGCCGAAGTCCAGCGTCGGCTGGAGGATGACATCATCTTCGGCCGTTTCGCGCCCGGCTCCCGGCTGGTGGAAGACACGCTGATGGCGCGCTACGGCGCCTCGCGGCACTACATCCGGCAGGCGCTGGTGCAACTGGAGCGCACCGGCGTCGTGCGGCGCGAGAAAAACGTGGGCGCCACCGTCTGCTCTTACTCCGCCGAGGAGGTTCAGCAGATCTATGCGGTGCGCGAGATGCTCACCCGGCAGGCCGCACTGATGATCCCCCTGCCCGCACCGCCGGAGCTGATCGCCCACCTCAAGGACATCCAGGCCGATTATTGCCGCCATGCCGATGCCGGCAACCTGCGCGGCATCCACGAGACCAACGACCTGTTCCACCTGACGCTGTTCTCGGGCTGCGGAAACCCCTATCTGGTGCGCACGCTACAGGATTACATGGGCTATACCCTGCCCATGCGCGCCAAGAATCTCGCCGATCACGCCGGGCTCCAGCTCTCCCGCCGCCAGCACGACATCATGATCGAGCTGCTCGGAGGCACGGACAGCTGGGCGCTGGCGCAGCTCTGCGTCGATCACATGCAATACAGCAAGGCCGACTACCTTGCGCGCACCGCCGGCACGGCGGCCTCGGGTCGATTGGCGATCGCCGACTGACCTCCCCCTGCCGACATGACGAAGGATGGACCATGGATCTCGGACTGAAAGGCAAGACGGCCCTCGTGCTCGGCGCGGGCGGCGGGCTCGGCAGCGCCATCGCGGCGACGCTTGCGGCGGAGGGCGCGAAGGTGGCGCTGGGCGATATCGACCTCGCCGCCGCCGGTGCGGTGGCCGAACGCATCGCGGCCTTGGGCGGAGAAGCGATGGCGCTCAAGTTCGACCTCTCCGACCTCGCCGGCATTGATGCGCGCATCGCCGAGATCGAGGCGAAGCTCGGCCTGGTGGACGTGCTGGTCAACAACACGGGCGGCCCGCCCCCCACCCCGGCCGCCGGCCAGGACCCGGCCCTGTGGGCCAAGAGCTTCAACGACATGGTGCTTTCGGTGATCGCCATCGCCGACCGGGTGCTGCCCGGCATGCGGGCGCGCAAGTGGGGCCGCATCATCACCTCCACGTCCTCCGGCGTGGTGGCGCCCATCCCCAACCTCGCCATCTCCAATGCGCTGCGCCTGTCGCTGGTGGGCTGGTCCAAGACGCTCTCCCGCGAGGTGGCGCGCGACGGCATCACCGCCAACATCGTGCTGCCCGGCCGCATCGCCACCGACCGCATCAAGTTCCTCGATGCCAAGAAGGCCGAGCGCGAGAACCGCACCGTGGAAGAGGTGTCGGCGGAGAGCACGGCCTCCATCCCGGTCGGCCGCTATGGCGACCCGCAGGAATATGCCAACGTGGTGGCCTTCCTCGCCGGCACGCCCTCGTCCTATGTCAACGGCTCGGTCATCCGCGTGGATGGCGGCCTCATCGCCAGCATCTGATCGGTTTCATCATGCTTCTCGACGCCAGCGCCTCCGGCCTGTTCCCCATCGCTCCCACCCCGTTCACGCCGGACGGGAAGATCGACGAGGGCTCCCTCGACACCCTCATCGCGCGCTATCTCGCCGCCGGCGCCACCGGCGTGACGGTGCTCGGTATCATGGGCGAGGCGCCCAAGCTGGAGCCGGAGGAATCCCTCGCCATCACCGCCCGCTTCATCGCCGGCTTCGGCCGGCTGCCGGTCATCGTCGGCGTCTCGGCGCCGGGCCTCGCCGCCATGCGCTGGCTGGCGCGCGCCGCCATGGACAAGGGCGCGGCCGGCGTCATGATCGCCCCGCCCCCGGCCCTGCGCACGGACGACCAGATCACCGGCTATTACCGGCAGGCGATCGAGGCCATCGGCGACGATATCCCCTTCGTCATCCAGGACTATCCGCTCACCCTCACCGTGCAGATGACGCCGAAGGTCATCCGCCAGATCGTTCAGGAGAACCCCTCCTGTGTGATGCTGAAGCACGAGGACTGGCCGGGGCTGGAGAAGATCACAGCGCTGCGCGCCTTCCAGAAGGAAGGCTCCATGCGCCCCATCTCCATCCTCACCGGCAATGGCGGCCTGTTCCTCGATTTCGAGATGGAGCGCGGGGCGGACGGCGCCATGACCGGCTACGCCTTCCCCGAGATGCTGGGCGAGGTGGTGAAGCTGCAGAAGGCCGGCGAGCGGGACAAGGCGCATGACCTGTTCGACGCCCACCTCCCGCTCATGCGCTACGAGCAGCAGCAGGGCGTCGGCCTCGCGGTGCGCAAATATGTGATGATGAAGCGCGGCTTCATCGCCTCCGACGCCCAGCGCAAGCCTGGCTCGGCTCTCTCCGCCACCGCGCGGGCGGAAGTGGACTACCTGCTCTCCCGCCTCGCCCGGCACGATCCGCGCGCGGCGATCTGAGCGCCGAGGCCTGACGTTCTCGATCGCGGCGGCTCCGGCAGACGGGGCCGCCGCGATTCGTTTTCAGAGCCCCCCAATCACCGCGCCACCCACGTCCCGCTGCCCGCGATCTCCTCGGAAATTCGCCGCCCCGCGTCGATGACGGCGGCGCGGATGGCCGGCGAGGCGCCGGCGAGATCCTCCGCCGCCAGCACGAGGCTGACCCCGGCGATGACCTGCTTGTTGACGAGGACCGGCGCCGCGATGCCCGCGCGACCCTCGGCGACCTCCGAGACCGTCTCCACCACGCCGTCGCGGCGGATGGCGCGCACCTCGGCCTTGAACGCTTTCCAGTCGCCATGTCCGAGACGGGCGCGGATGGTGTCCTCGTTGTCGAGATAGATGCGCTTCAGCGAGCGGTCGTCGAGATGGGCCAGCACCACCTTCGAGGAGGCGCCGGCGAAGAGCGGCATGGCCACGCCCCGCTCATAGGTGGTGATGGGATGGGGCGCGGTGCCGTGCTCCTGATGCACGCACATCACCGTGTCGCGATAGCGCCGGCACAGGATCGCCGTCGCGCGCTGGGTGGTCTGGTCGAGCAGCTCGTGCATCACCTGCGAAGCGATGGGGATCAGCGTGTCCCCCTGCCGCAACAGACGGTCATACTCGATGAAGGCGGGGCCGAGCACGTAGCCGGCGCCGATGACGGGATCGAGGAAGCCGGCCCGGCAAAGCTCCTGCACGTCGCGATAGGCGGAACTCTGGGACACGCCCGTCTCCTGGGCGATCTCCTCCACCGTCAGCGGCCAGGGGCGTCCGCGAAACAGTCCCATGACCTGAAGAATCCTGCTGGCCAACCTCGCCCTCCCGAAGAATGATACTTTATATCATTTAGTAAGAATTTCGCAAAATTCCTACCTATTGCGAATTATGCTTGAAGGAGATGAAAAGTTCGAGCACTCTTTCGGCAGATGACGCGCGGCAAGACGCGTCCCCCTTCCGGAGAGAGATGATGAAGCGCGTCCTTCCCCGCCTCGTTGCCGCCGCCCTCGCCCTCAGCGTTCCGCTCGCCGGGGCTCATGCGCAGGCGCCCAAGACCGAAGTGAAGCTCGCCGTTCTGGCGCCGAGTGCGCTGTTGTGGCTGCACGCCATCGCCGTGGACAAGGGCTTCTACGACAAGCGGAACATCGCCGTGCGCGAGCTGCGCGCATCGGACAGCCCGGCGCTGCTGCAGGCGGTCGCCTCCGGCAGCGCGGATGCGGGCATCGCCCTCGGCGATCTCGCGGTGCGCGCCATCGACAAGGGCGCCCCCGTCATCATCGCCGGCGCGGTGCTCGACAAGACCATCCTGCGCCTCTACGGCGCCAAGGGCACCGGCTCGATGAAGGATCTTGCCGGCAAGCCGCTCACCGCGGGCGCGGTCAAGGGCGGCACCGCCAACCTCCTGAAGTATCAGCTGAAGCAGGCGGGCGTGGACCCGGCCGGCGCGCAGATGGTGTCCATCGCCAATTCCCGCGACCGCATCATCGCCATGGGCAACGGTCAGGTGGCCGGCGCGCTGCTCATCGCCCCTTTCGACACCCTCGCCGGGCGCGAGGGGGCCGTGCTGCTCGATGTCTATCGCGAGCCCTACGTTCAGACCCCCCTCGTGCTGAACAAGTCCTGGGGTGAGGCGCCCGCCACACGCCCCGCCGCCATCGCGGTGACACAGGCGCTGAAGGAGGCGGCCGCCTTCATCGACAATCCCGCCAACAAGGATGCGGCCATCGACGTGCTCGCCGCCTACACCAAGACGCCGCGCGACGTGGTGGAGGATTCCTACGCCTTCATCGTGAAGGAGCAGAAGGCCATTCCCGCCGACCTCTCCGTTCCGGCAGCCGGCCTCGAAAACCTCTACAAGATCGACGCCGCGGTGGGTGGCGATCCCCAGAGCCAGCCCTTCGACCTCAAGCGCTATTACGACCCGAGCTACATCGCCGGCAAGTGAGCTGAGTGCAGCGAGAGGAGCCGCCGCCATGGCCCATTTTCGCGACATGCGGACGCCGGTTACGCTGCTCACCGGCTTCCTCGGGTCGGGCAAGACCACGCTGCTCAACGGCTGGCTGCGCGACCCGGCGCTGAGCGACGCCGCCGTCATCGTCAACGAGTTCGGCGAGATCGGCATCGACCACGCGCTGATCGCCGCCAGCTCCGACAACACCATCGAGCTGTCCACCGGGTGCCTGTGCTGCACGGTGAAGGGCGACCTCGTGGAGACGCTGCGCGACCTCACCGAGAAACGCGCGCGGGGCGAGGTGAAGGCGTTCGCGCGGGTCATCATCGAGACCACCGGCATGGCGGACCCCGGCCCAGTCATCCAGGCGCTCATCACCTTTCCGGTGGCGCGCACCTATCGTCTCGGGCGGGTGGTGACGGCGGTGGACGCGGTGCAGGGCATGGGCACGCTCGACCGCCACGCGGAGGCGCGCAAGCAGGTGGGCGTCGCCGATGAGGTGGTGCTGACCAAGGCGGATCTCGCAGGCTCGGAATCGGCAGGCGCCGACTTAGCCCCGCTGGAAGCCCGCATCGCCGGCCTCTCGCCCGGCGCGCGTCTGCATCTGTCCTCGCTCGCGCATCTCGCCCAGCCCACCCTCCTCGACGGCATCGACCCCGCCGACCCGAACACCCGTCCGAGTGAAGTGCGCGCCTGGCTGCGGGCGGAGGCTTTCGAGGCCGCGGACCCGGTGCGGCACCACGAGGATATCGGCTCTTTCTGCCTAGCCTTCGAGGAGCCCCTCCATTGGGAACACGTCTCGGCGTGGCTCGATGCATTGGCCATCGCCCATGGCGACGACCTGCTGCGGGTGAAGGGCATCCTCGCCATCGCCGGCCGCCCCAAGCCGGTGGTGGTGCAGGCGGTTCAGCGGCTGTTCTCGCCGCCGGTGGAGCTTTCCGCCTGGCCGGAGGGGATGGCGGGCTCGCGCATCGTCTTCATCACGCGCGGGCTGTCGCAGGCCTACGTGACCGAGGTGCTGGACGTGATCCGCACCCGCCCGGTGGCGCTCGATCTCGCGTCCTGACGCGCCACGGGCCGCATCCTTTTCATATTGGCCCGTGCGGGCCTCGTCCTCGGGAGAGTAGTTTGGATACCATCATCAAGAACGGCCTGGTCGTGACCGCGGACGGCCGCTTCGAGGCCTCCATCGGCATCAAGGACGGGGCCATCGCCGGCATCTTCGAGCCGGGGCTGGAGCCGGCTGCCGCCGAAGTCATCGACGCGAAGGGCCTCGCCATCCTGCCCGGCGTCATCGACATGCACTCGCACCACCGCGAGGGCTCGCTGCCGGGCTTCGAATACAAGGACACCATCCACACCTCGACCCTCCAGTGCGCCGCGGGCGGCGTGACCACCTCGGTCGCCATGCCCAACGTGACCCCGCCGCCGAACACGCTGGACCTCCTGGAAAAGCAGTTCGCCATCTATGAACGCGACGCAGTGGTGGACTGGAACTTCAATCCTGCCCCCACCATCCTCGACGAAGTGCCGGCCATGGCCGCGACCGGCATCGCCGCCTTCAAGTTCTTCATGGTGGTGGACACCGGCCGCTCCTATCCGCACATGCCGGGCATCGGCGTGCACGACCATGGCAAGATCCTGGAGATCATGCAGGCGGCGGCGGCGCACGACGTGCCGCTCATGATCCATCCGCACGACCAGGCGCTGATGGACGTGATCGAGCAGGAGTTCTGGGCACGCGGGGAGCGCGACGCCCTCGCCTACGCCAAGGCCTACGCCGCCCATGACGGCGTGATCTGGGAGACCGCCATCGCCACCCTACTGCGCCTGCAGAAGGCGGCGGGCTGCCATCTCCACATCCTGCACACCCAGACCGCCGGCTCGGTGCAGCTCATCCGCGAGGCCAAGGCGCGCGGGCAGAAGGTGACCTGCGAGCTCAATCCCTGGGCGCTGTTCCTCGGTTGCGAGTGGGCCGCCATCCAGCGCCTCGGTTCCTACGCTCTGTCCTACTGGGTGCCGGAAAAGAACGTGCCCGGCCTGTGGGAGGGCGTGCGCGACGGCACCATCGACATCATCGCCACCGATCACGCCCCGCACACCCGCGAGGAGAAGGAGATCGGCTGGACCGACGGCTGGAAGGCCCACACCGGCACGCCCTCGACCCAGTTCTATCTCTCCATGTTCCTCACCGCCGCCACCGAGGGCAAGCTGCCCCTGGAGCGCGTGGTGGAGGCGACGTCCACCCGCCCGGCGCGCCTGTTCCGGCTCGATCGCAAGGGCGAGATCAAGCCCGGCTTCGACGCCGACCTCGTGCTGGTCGACCTTGAAACCGAATATGAGGTCCGCGACGAGGACGTGCTCTCCCTCGTCGGCTGGAGCCCCTATGCCGGCCGCCGCTTCAAGGGCAAGCCGGTGCGCACCATCCTGCGCGGTCGCACCATCTATCTGGACGGCAGGGTGGTGGGCGAGAAGGGATACGGCAGGCAGGCCGTCTCCACCGCCCGCCACGCGCACAAGGCGGCGGCGGAATGACCGCAGCCGCTCCCTTCTGGCGCAGCGTCTACGACTTCCTCGAAGGGCGCTCGCGTGCCGCAGGCCTCCTGCGGATGCTGATCTCGCTCGCCTTCGTGCTGGTGATCTGGCAGGTGCTGGCGACCTATGTGGTCACCAACAAGCTCCTGCTGGTGCCCCCGGCGGAGGTGTTCCGCGCGCTCGCCAAAGAGAGCGGCAACGGCGCGCTGTGGACCAATGCGCTCGCCACCGTGAGCGCGGTGGCGGCATCCTTCCCGGTGGCGGTGCTGATCGGCGTCGCCATCGGCCTCGCATTGGCGTCGAGCCGGCTGCTGGCGCTCACCGCCGGGCCGATGCTTACGGCGCTGAACTCTGTGCCGCTGGTGGCGCTGGCGCCGCTGTTCATCGCGTGGCTGGGGCTGGGCTTCGCGTCGAAGTTCGTGCTCGTCACCATCTTCACCATCTTCCCGGTGCTGGTGACGACGGAGACCGGCCTCAAGGCCACCGACAAGATCCTCATCGAGGCGGCGCGCTCCTTCAACGCCTCGCGCTGGCAGGTGTTCACCACCGTATCGCTGCCCTTCGCGCTGCCCTTCATCGTCTCCGGCATCCGCGTCGCCTGGGCGCGGGCGCTGGTGGCCATCATCATCGCCGAGTTCTTCGGCTCCTTCGCCGGCTTCGGCTTCGCCATCCTGGCCGCCGGGCAGAGCTTCGATACCGCGACGCTGCTCGCCTACGTCATCATGCTCGGCATGCTCGGCCTCATGGGCAGCGTCTTCTTCGAGTGGCTGGAACGCCGGCTCGCGCCGTGGCGGCAGGAGTGATCCCGTGAACCAGATGGCTCAAGCTCTCTCCATCGAAGGCATCAACAAGGTCTTCGAGCGCACGGGCAAGCCCTCAGTGGAGGCGCTGCGCGACATCAACCTCACCATCCGGGAAGGCGAGTTCATCTCCATCGTGGGAGCGAGCGGATCGGGCAAGTCGACGCTGCTGCGCATCATCGACGGTCTGCTCCCGGCCTCCTCCGGCGTGGTGAAGGTCTCCGGCCACACGGTGACGCGGCCGGGCGCCGATCGCGCCATGGTGTTCCAGCAGGACGCGCTCCTGCCCTGGAAGCCGGTGATCGACAATGTCGCCTACGGCCTCACCATCGCCGGCACGCCCAAGCGCGATGCCCACGCCACCGCCCAGCGCTTCATCGACATGGCGGGATTGAAGGGCTTCGAGCAGCACTATCCGCACCAGCTCTCCGGCGGCATGCGCCAGCGGGTGAACGTCGCCCGCGCGCTGGCGGTGAACCCGAAGATCCTGCTGCTGGACGAGCCGTTCGCCGCGCTCGATGCCCAGACGCGGGAGATCATGCAGACGGAGCTGCTCAACATCTGGCAGAAGAGCGGCACCACCGTGCTGCTCATCACCCACCAGATCGACGAGGCGGTGTTCCTCTCCGACCGCGTGATCGTCTTCTCCGCCCGTCCCGGCTCGGTGCGCGAGGAAATCCCGATCCCCCTGCCGCGCCCGCGGGCGCTGGAGGTGAAGCGGCATGAGGCCTTTGGCGCGCTCGTGGACCGCATCTGGCACCTCATCGAGCACGAGGTGCGGAGCGCGGTCGCCGACAACCGGGCCTGACCCCCGGCCCGGCCCGTTGCTCACGCCACCGGGGCGGCGCCTTCGCGGAATGGCGCACCGCGCCGCGCCGGCTCGGACATGTCGGCTCCGCTACCGCACAGATCGAGCGCGCGGGCGAGGCTGCGCTCGATCTCGGCCTTGCGGATGCCGCGCGCGATGAACACGAGGAAGGACGGCCCGCCGTCGTCCGCGCTCAGATGCGTCGGCGGATGCATCACATGCTGCACGCCGTGGATGGCCACCGGCCTGTCCGACGATGTTGTCCGCAGCAGCCCCTTCACCCTCAGGATGCGGTCGCCATGGGCGTGGAGCAGCGCGGACAGCCAGAGCGTGAAGGCCGGCCAGTCCAGCGCCCCCTCGATGGGCAGCGTGAAGGACGAAACCTCGGAATCATGGTCCGGGGCGTCGGCCAGGAACGGCGACGGCGGAGCATGGAGGCTTTCGCGCCCGGCCAGCACGTCGCCCAGCCGGAACGTCTCGTCCTGAATGTCGAGGATGCGCGCGTCGGGGGCGATGGCACGCACCGCGGCGGCGAGGCGGGCCGTCGGCTCGGCGGCGCGCATGTCGCCCTTGGTGATGACCACCGTATCGGCGATGGCCACTTGCCGGCGCGCCTCAGGCCGATGCTCCAGATTGCGCAGGCCCGCCACCGCATCCACCACCGCCACGACGGAGGCGAGGCGCACATGCGCCTTGAGCCATGGGTCGCGGGCGAGGGTCGCGATGACGGGCGCGGGATCAGCGAGCCCCGACGTTTCGAGGATGGCGCGTCGCAGGCCCCCGCCGGCTCTGGAACCGTCCTTCGCCATGCGCACCAGATCGTGCATCGCCTTGGCGACATCGGCGCGCCGCGCGCAGCACAGGCAGCCGCCGTCGATCAGCTCCACCGCCTCGCTGGCATGCACCAGCAGGCGGTGATCGACACCCGCCTCGCCGAACTCGTTGACCATGAGGCCGGAATCGCCTCCCTCCGCGGTCTCGATGAAGCGGCGGATGAGCGTCGTCTTGCCCGAGCCGAGGAAGCCGGTCACGACGATCAGGGGCAGGCGCTCATCCATGGGCCGGGGCCTCCCGCCTGGGCGCGATGAAATCCTCGGACAAGGGATCGATGCCGCGACCGGAGAGGCTTTCCGCGATGGGCCAGACATCGCCCAGCGTCGGGGCGATCTTGGTGCGGCCGCGCGCGTCGGTGAGCGCCAGCGCCTCCCCGTCCCAATCCTCGCAGACGAGGCCGAGCGGGCCGACCAGCGCATTCAGCATGGCGATGCGCCGCCGGCGCTCCGCGCGATAATGCAGGATATCCTCGAACGGAAAACGATCGTCGCGCTGCCGGGCGAAGTCGCTCCAGTGTTCTCCCGCGCCGAAGATCGCGCACACCTCGCACATGGCGGTTTTCCTTCTCGAGTTCAGGCGAGGCTGTCGGGTGCGCCGCCGAGCGGCAGCTCCATGTCGGACAGCATGCTCTGGGTGAGACATTCGGAAACGCGCTTGCGGGCGAGCCCGGCGTGGGAGCTGCCGAGCGCGTCCGCCCGGTCGGCATCGCGAGCGCGGATCGCCTCCACCATCTCGCGGTGCTCGCGGATAATGTTGCCGATGTGCGCATCGTACGCCTCCTCGGTCGCGAAGCAGTCGTAGGTCATGGCGAGGCGGGAGATGCGCAGATTGGTGGTGAGCAGCTGGAGATAGAAGCGCTCCACCACGCCATTGCGGCAGCAGGCGGCGATGGCGGCATGGAAGCGCCAGTTGATCTCCAGCATGGCCTCGGAATCCCGTCGCGCCATCGCCGCCTCGAAGGCCTCCCGCTGCGCGTCGATCGCGGCGATCTGCGCCTCCGTCCGCCGCAGCGCCGCCCATCGCGTGACGAGGCGCTGGGAGAGGTCGAAGGCCTCCAGATGCTCGCGAATGTCGTTCCAGCCCATGGGCGCGACCCGCGTCCCCCGGTTGGGCAGGATCTGCACCAGCCCCTCGCCGGCGAGGCGGACGAGGGCCTCGCGCAACGGCGTGCGTGACAGGCCGAGGCGGCTCACCAGCGCCGCCTCGTCGAGGTCGGAGCCGGGCGCGAGGGCCAGCGAGACGATCTCGGCGCGGATCACCTGATAGGCGAACTCGCTCGATCCCCCTTTGGAGATCCCGGCCTTGGGTGCGGTGGGCACCTCGAGAGTGCCGCGTTCGGCGGCACGGGTGCGGCTTCTTTGTGCGTTTCGTTCAGACATCGTTGTTGCATGACTCAATTTATTTTGCATAAAATATGTATAAACAAGCCTTCCGTCAAGCATATAATATCGCAATATCAATGATTTGGAGGGGTAACGGTGCTTTGGCAAGCCACCGCCAACGGGCTGCTTCTGGGCGGCCTCTATGGCATCGCCACCATCGGATTTTCGATGGTCTGGGGCGTCATGGGGGTCATCAACCTGGCCCACACCGGCTTCATCATGCTGGGCGCATACATCACCTACGGCCTGTTCCGGTTCGCGGGGCTTGATCCGATCGCCTCCATTCCGGTCTCCATGATCGCCATGTTCGCGCTGGGCTACGCGCTGCAGGTGCTGGTGCTGAACCGCATCATCCGCACCAGCCTGCTGCTCTCGCTGGTGGTGACGTTCGGCATCGAGCTGGTGATGGTGGATGCGGTCTCCATCGCCTTCACCTCCGACGTGCGTTCGGTGAACTCGTCCTATGCGGCAAGCTCCATCGAGGTGTTCGGCATCCTCGTGCCGGTGGTGCGCCTGATCGCGGCGGGCTTCTCCGTCACCCTCGGCATCGCCTTCTTCGCCTTCCTGCGCTTCACCCGCGCCGGGCAGATGATCCTCGCCACGGCGCTCGACCGGGAGGTCTCCTCCCTCATGGGCATCAATCCCGAGCGCATCTACGCGCTGACGGCGGGTGCCGGCGCGGCGCTGGCGGGGGCGACCGGTTCGCTCGCCTCCATGCTGTTTCCGGTGATGCCGGGCATGGGCGTGACCTTCCTGAGCGCAGTTTTCGTCATCACCGTTTTGGGCGGCATCGGCTCGGTGGAGGGGTGCATCGTCGCCGGCTTCATCTACGGCCTCGTGCAGGCCTGGGCCGGCTATTTCCTCGGCGCCAATTATCAGGAGATCGTCGGCTTCGGCCTGTTCCTGCTGGTGCTGGCGCTGAGGCCGCAGGGCCTGTTCGGCCGCGCCTTCTTCGGGGAGCATGCATGATCTCCCCCTCTTCTCCCTCGGGCGCGCGGCGCCGCGCGCTTCTCTTCTGGGCCTTCTTCGCCGCCGGCGCGGTCGTCCTCGCGCTCGCACCGCTGACCCTGAACAATTACTGGCTGCGGGTGCTGACCACGGTGTTCATGTACGCCACGGTCACCCAGGGGCTGAACGTCATCGTCGGGCTCACCGGCTACCATGCCTTCGGCAACGCCGTGTTCTTCGGCTTCGGCGCCTATGCCTGCGGCGTCGCCATGACGCTGGGATTGCCGTTTCCCGTGGCGCTCGTCGCAGCGGTCGCCTTTTCGGCGCTGGTGGCGGGCGTCATCGGCTGGCCGATCCTGCGGCTGAAAGGCCATTACTTCGCCATCGCCACGGTGGCGCTGAACCTCGCCGCCATCCAGCTGGTGATCCAGGTGGGCGGCGTGACGGGCGGCGCCGAGGGGCTGCCGCTGCCGCTCTCGGACCTGCCGCCGGGGCCGCTCTATCGCGCCATCTATCTGGTGATGCTGGCCGGCATGGTCGTCTCGACCCTGCTGGTGGCGTTCATCCTCACCCGCCCCTTCGGCTACGCGCTGCGGGCCATCCGCGATGGCGAGCGCGCGGCGGGGGTGATGGGCATCGACACCACCGCCACCAAGGTCGCCGCCTGGGCGATCTCCGCCGGCATCACTGGCTTCGCGGGGGGCGTGTGGGCCTATTGGATCACCTTCATCGAGCCGGCCAGCGCGTTCGATCCCGCCATCGGCGTGAAGGCCTACATGATGCTCATCCTCGGTGGCATGGGCACGGTGATCGGGCCGGTGCTGGGCGCCTTCGTGCTGGAATTCCTCTCCACGCTGGTGTGGGGCGGTTTCCTGCAGGCGCACCAGATCGTGTTTGGCGTGCTCATCGTCGTCATCTGCCTCGTCGCCCCCAACGGGATGCTGGTGGCGGGGCGCTCCCTGATCCAGCGGTGGAGGTCGCGCCATGGCGCTGCTTGAGGCAAACGACCTCGAAATCCGCTTCGGCGGCGTGAAGGCTTTGGCCGGCGTCTCCTTCCGCGTGGAGGAGGGCGAGGTGTTCGGCGTCATCGGCCCCAACGGCGCCGGCAAGACCACGCTGCTGAACGCCATCTCCGCCGTCTACCGGCTCAATGGCGGCTCCATCCGCTTCGCCGGGGAGGACGTGACCGGCCTGCCGCCCCATCGCCTCTCCCGCCTCGGCATCGCCCGCACCTTCCAGATCGTCCAGCCGTTCAAGGCCATGAGCGTGCGGGAGAATGTCGCCATCGGCGCCATGTTCGGCCATGCGCGGCTGCGCACCCGCGACGCCTGGCTCGCCGCGGCCGATGCCGCGCTGGAGCGCACGGGCCTCGCGCCCAAGGCCGCCTTCATGCCGCCCCAGCTCACCCTCGCCGACAGGAAGCGGTTGGAGGTGGCCCGCGCGCTCGCCATGGGGCCGCGCATCATCCTCTTCGACGAGGTGATGGCTGGCCTCAACCACACGGAGATCGAACGCATGATCGACCTCGTGAAGAGCCTCAAGCAGGCCGGCCTCACCGTGGTCGTCATCGAGCATGTGATGAAGGCGGTGCTGGCGCTCTGCGACCGCATCATGGTGCTGAATTTCGGCGCCAAGCTCGCCGAGGGCGTGCCGGACGACGTGGTGTCCGACCCCAAGGTGGTGGAGGCCTATCTCGGCCAGCGCTTCGCCAAGGCGCACGCCGCAGCGGGAGGAGCACGATGAGCCTTCTCTCGGTCGAAGGCCTCGCGGTGGCCTATGGCGACAGCCGCGTCCTGTGGGACGTGGGCTTCGACATGGCGGAAGGCGAGATCGTCGCGCTGGTGGGCGCGAACGGCGCGGGCAAGACCACCCTGCTGCGCGCCCTCACCGGCCTCGTGCCGGTACGCGCGGGGCAGATGCGCTTCGCCGGCGCGGACCTCGGCCCGCTGAAGCCCTATGAGCGCGCCCGGCGCGGCATCGCCATGGTGCCGGAAGGCCGGCGCCTGTTCGCCGGCCTCACCGTGCGCCAGAACCTGAAGCTCGGCGCCACCGCACGCCCGGACCGCGCGGGCGAGGACGACGACCTCGCCTTCGTCTTCCAGCTGTTCCCCGAGCTGAAGCGGCTGGAGGGCCGGCTCGCCGGCCTCATGTCCGGCGGCGAGCAGCAGATGTGCGCCATCGGCCGCGCGCTGATGGCACGCCCGAGCCTCCTGCTCATCGACGAGATGTCGCTGGGCCTCGCCCCGGTGATCGTCGACCGCATCGCGGACGCGGTGCGCCAGGTCAACCGCGAGCGCGGCATCACCGTGCTCTTGGTGGAGCAGGACGTGGGCCTCGCGCTGGAGATCGCCACCCGCGGCTACGTGCTGGACACCGGCCGCATCACCATCGACGGCCCGGCGGACGACCTCCTGCGGCGCGAAGACATCCGCGCCGCCTATCTCGGCCTCAACTGACCTGTTCGGAGAGCGTGACGTGTCCCGACCCTATGACCTCGTGATCGAAAACGGCACGATCCACACCCCGACCTCCTCCTACAAGGCGGACATCGCGGTGCTCGACGGCAAGATCGTCGCCATCGGCGGACCGTTCACGGAGGCAGCGAAGCGCGTGGACGCCAAGGGGCTCGCCGTGCTGCCGGGCCTGTGGCACGTCCACTGCCACTTCCGCGAGCCGGGGCACACCTACAAGGAAGATTTCCAGACCGGCTCCGCGGCGGCGGCGGTGGGCGGCGTGACCATGTGCATCGACATGACCAACAACACGCCCCACCCGACCACGCTCGAAGACTACGAGATGAAGAAGGCGCTGGTCGCGCCCAAGGCCCATGTGGACTACGCGCTCTATGGCGGCGGGCTCTATCCGCGCACGGTGGAGGCGCTGGCCAAGGCGGGTGCCATCGGCATCAAGATCTTCAACACGCGCCACATCAAGGAAGTCTATCCCTACATCTCGGAACTCGGCGTGCTCGACCACGGCATCCTGTTCGAGCTGTATGAGGCGACGCGGGACATGGGGCTGGTCGCCTCGGTTCACCATGACGATCCCGAGTGGTGCAAGCGGCTCACCTTCCGCGATTACATCGACAAGGGCCGCACCGACGCCATGGCCTATCACGAGAGCTTCTCGAAGGGCTACATGTACGGCCACGGCATGGTCGCGGGCCTCGCGGCCTCGCTCTATTACGCCCGCATCTGCGGGGTGAAGCTGCACGTGCTGCATCTCGGCGTCATGCCCAAGGGCGCCAACGAGATGATCCACCACGCCAAGTATGATCTGGGTCAGGACGTGTCGTGCGAGCTGGAGCTCGGCACCATGTTCATGAACCGCGCGCAGATGGAGAAGGTGGGGCCGCGCACCTACAACTGGGCCTATGACCCCGAGGCCGGTTGGGACGCCATCAAGGACGGCACGGCTGATATGATCGTGCTGGAGCACGCCCCCCATACCAAGGAGGACGTGGACCCGGGCTGGAAGGACCTGTTCTCGGTGCCGCTCGGCGTCACCGGCGCGCAGGAATACATCCCCCTGCTCATGAACGCCGTGAACGAGGGGCGCCTCTCGCTCAACGACGTGACGCGGCTCGCCGCCGAGGCCCCCGCCCGGCGCTTCGGAATCTTCCCGCGAAAGGGCGTGATCCAGCCCGGCGCGGATGCCGACTTCACCATCGTCGACATGAGCCGCGAGGGCGTCTTCCGCAACGAGGACATGCTCTCGCGCACCGGCTTCTCCAGCTGGGAGGGCATGGCCACCAAGGGCGCGGCCACCCACACCATCGTGCGCGGCACCATCGTGGCGCAGGACGGCAAGCTCGTGGGCGCGCCGGGCTTCGGGCGCTTCGTGCCCGGCACCGCGGCATCCGCCTGAGACACCTAAAAAAACCAGACCTTCCGGGACGAGCAGGAGCGAGCGAGATGATGCACAGACGAACTCTGGTGAAGAGCGTGGCCGCCCTCGGCCTCGCCACCCTTTTCGGCGCGGGCACGGCCGCCGCGCAGGACAAGATCAAGATCGGCGCCGCCGTCAGCCTCACCGGCAACTTCGCCCGCGAAGGGCATCTCTTGAAGAACGGCTACGCCTATTGGGAAAAGCTGGTGAATGACGCCGGCGGTATCAAAGTCGGCGACAAGAAGATGCCCGTCGAGGTCATCTATTACGACGACGAGAGCAAGCCGCAGACCTCCGCCCGCCTCACCGAAAAGCTCATCACCGAGGACGGCGTGGGCTTCATCCTCGGCCCGTACTCCTCCGGCATCGCCACCGCCACGGCGGCGATCAGCGAGAAGTACAAGGTCATCACCATGACCCCCATGGCGACCGCCGACAGCCTCTACCAGCGCGGCTACAAATATATCTTCTGCCCCGCGCCTCTCGCCTCGACCACGCTCGATCCCATGCTGGCGTTGCTGAAGACGGTGAAGGATCCGCCCAAGACCATCGCCATCGCCGGCCCGGATGACCTCTTCCCCAACGTGTTCGCCGGCGCGGCGCAGAAGAAGGCGGAGGCCGAGGGCCTCAAGGTGGTCTATTCCACCAAATATCCGAAGGGCTCCGCCGACCTCTCCTCCGTCGCCACGGCGCTGAAGGAGAGCAACCCGGACGTGCTGATCCTGACCGGCTACGTCCAGGATTCCATCCTGCTCATCAAGACGCTGCAGACGCTGAAGGTGAACCCCAAGCTCATCGGCTTCGCCTTCGCGGTGGGCATTCCGGACTTCCTCAACGCTCTCGGCCCGGCGGCGGAGGACCTCTTCGGCGTGCAGATTTGGGACCCGGCGCTGACCTACAAGGGCCCGGTGGTCGCCGATAGCGTGGCCTATGTGGACGGCTTCAAGAAGCAGTTCGGCGGCGAGGTGCCCACCTACATCACAGCCGCCGGCACGGCGGGCGCGCTGTCGCTCCAGCTCGCCATCGAGAAGGCCGGCAGCATCGACCCGGTGAAGGTGCGCGAGGCGATGCTCCAGCTCGATACCGACACCTTCTTCGGCCCAGTGAAGTACAATGACGCCGGTGTCGACGTGAAAGCCTCGGCCGTGGTCGCGCAGGTGCAGGGCGGCAAGGCGGTGCCGGTCTATCCCGCGGCCATCGCGGCGGCCCCCGTCGTTTATCCGCGCAAGCCCTTCCCGTGATCGTCGACGTCCACGCCCATGCCCTCTCGCGCGATTTCCTCGGCGAACTCGCGCGGGAGGGCGCCTTCGGCATCGAGACCTGCCCCGAAGGCTTCCGCTTCGCCGGATACGGCCCCCTCGATCCGCTGCTGTTCGACACGGCGGGGCGGCTCGAAAGCCTGGAACGGCGCGAGATCGGCCTCCAGCTCGTCTCGCCGCCCCCGCGCGTGGTCTCCCATGCCGGCTGGGCGGCGGACGGCGCGTTCGCGCGGCGGCTCAATGCCCAGACGCTCGCCGCCGCGCGGGAAGGTGGCAAAAGGCTCGGCGGCCTCGCCGTTCCACCGATCGCCGAGCCGGAACACTGCGCGGACGCCATCCGCCGCGCGCTGGACGAGGGGCATATGGGCGTCGCGCTCCCGACCTCGGCGGCGGGGCGCCCGCTTGATGATCCGGCGTTTGAGCCCATGTGGGCGGAATGCGCGCAGCAGGGCTGCATTGTCTTCATGCACCCCACGTCCGGCGTGGACCGGCCGGCCTTCGGCAGCTTCACCATGCTCCAGCTCGTCGGCTGGCCGTCCGAGACCGCGCTGTGCGTGGCCCGCCTCATCTTCTCCGGAGTGCTGGAGCGCCATCCGGGACTGAAGCTCGTGCTGGCCCACGGCGGCGGCACGCTGCCCATGCTCGCCGGCCGGCTGGACCTCGCCTATGAGGCGCCGCTCTACGAGGCGAACCCGGCCTGTCGCGCGCACATCAGCCGGCCGCCATCGCATTATCTCGGCCAGCTCTATTACGACACGGTGGTGGCGCACCCGACCGTGCTGGACTTCCTGCTGAATCTGGTCGGTCCCGATCGCGTGGTCTTCGGCACCGACTTTCCGTTCGAGATCGGCGATGCGGAAGGTGCGAAAGCCCTCGCCGCACTGGAGCGGCAAAGTGAGGATGTCCGCGAGCGCGTGCTCTCCAACGGCGCGCGGCTGCTCGGCTTGGATTGATCAGACGGGCCGCGCCGGCCCCATCCCCGTCTGGGTTGAGATCCACAGGCCGGCGAGGATGGCCGCACCGCCTACCATCTGCAGCGGCGTGATGGTCTCGCCGAGGAGCGTCGCGGACAGCGCGACCGTCGCCAGCGGCGAGAAATAGAGGAAGGGGCCGGCGCGCGCCGCGCCCACCCGCGCCGCGCCGTAGATCCAGAAGAGGTTGCCGAGCAGTGTCGGTCCGGCCGCGATGTACAGCACTGTCAGCGTGACCGGCTCCACCCTGAACCCGTTCGTGAAGGGGTCCTGCCCGCCGAGGCCGAGAAACGCCGCGTAGACCGGGCAGAAGACGAGCACGAAGCCGGCCAGAGCCGTCAGCGCCGTCAGGCTCAGGGCCGAGATGCCGATGGGGTTCTGCCCGAGGCTGTAGGTGTAGAAGGCGAACAGCACGGCGGCGGTGATTGAGAACAGATTGCCCGCGCCGAAATGGAAGCCCGCGAGGCCCGTCGGCATCCCCTTCATCAGCACCAGCGTGACGCCGGCCATGGCGATGAGGATGCCGCCGATCTGCGCGAGCCTCGGGCGCATGCGCCCCACGAAGGTGGCGATCAGCAGCACCCAGATGGGCGTCGTCGCATTCAAGAGGCCGACTTCCAGCGCCGGGCTGAGATAGGCGCCGGCATAAAGGCTCACCGAGAAGAGCCCGACGCCCACCAGTCCCAGCAGTGCGATCCGCCCGGCGTTGCGGCGGATCGCGGCGCGCTCGCGCATCAGCCCGGGCAGTGCGATGGGCAGCAGGAGCGAGAGCGCGATGGCCCAGCGCCAGAACACCAGCGAGGGTAGCGGCAAGGCGTCATGGATTGCCCGTGCCGCCGTGTGATTGCTGCCCCACAGGAGGGCCGTGGCCAGAAGGGCGAGGATGGCGGAAAGGGGCGCCTTCGCCGCGGCCGCCACCTTTAGTGACCGGATCCGCCACCACCGCGCTGGGACACATGCCATGGCAGCAGCAGGCGCTCGCACGCCTCGACCACGAAGAACAGCGCCGTGCCGAGCAGGCCGAGCAGCATGAGGCAGACGAACACACGCGGCGTGTCGAACTGGCCCTGTGCGGTCAGGATGGCAAAGCCCAGCCCCTCCGAGCCCGCCACGAACTCGCCGACGATGGCGCCCACCAGCGCGAAGGAAATCGCCACCTTCAGGCCCGCGAAGATGCTCGGCAGGGCGTTGGGAAAGCGGATCTTGCGCAGGATGGCGAAGGACGAGGCGCGGCTGGCGCGGGCCAGGTTCACCATGTCCGGATCCACCGACCGCAGGCCGAGCACCGCGTCGATGACGACGGAAAACAGCGCCAGCATCAGCGCGATGGCGATCTTCGGCTCCACGCCCGTGCCCATCCAGATCACGAACAGCGGGGCCAGCGCCACCTTCGGCACGCTGTTGAGCGCGACGAGGAGCGTATAGACCGTGCGCTCGATAAACTTCGAATGGACGATGCCCACCGCCAGCGCGAGCCCCACCACCACGGCGAGGCCGAAGCCCGCGAGGGTGGTGTAGAGCGTGAAGGCGGACATCTGGAGGAAATAGCCCGGCGACAGCAGGAATTCCTGCCAGATGACGCTGGGCGCCGGCAGGATGATGGGCGCCGGCTTGAAGACGTAGACCGCCGCCTCCCACAGGATGAGCACTGCAATCAGCAGGCCCACCACCATGCTCACTTCCACCAGCGAGGTGGGCAGGCGCTGGGGCATGGGCGGATCAAGAGTCTCGGTGGCGCTATTCTGGGTGGTGCTGTTTCCAGAACCGCTCATGGGGCATCGTCCTTCAGCACGCCGAGGCTGGCGAAGAGGTGGCGGACACGGGCGACATAGCGGCCGAACTCCGGGCTTTCCCGCATGGCGAGATGCCGGGGCCGGGGAAGGCCGATGTCGATGACCTCGACGATCCGGCCCGGATTGCGGTCCATGATGACCACCCGGTCGGAGAGGAAGATGGCCTCGGTGATGCCGTGGGTCACGAACACCACGGTCTTGCGCGTATCCTGCCAGATGCGCGCGAGTTCGAGGTTGAGATCGTCGCGCGTCATGGCATCGAGGGCGCCGAACGGCTCGTCCATCAGCAGAAGCTTGGGATCACACAGCAGCGCCCGGCAGATGGCGGCGCGCTGGCGCATGCCGCCGGAAAGCTCCCAGGGATGACGGCTTTCAAATCCGCCAAGCCCGAAGCGCCCGAGCAGCGCCAACGCGCGCTCGCGCACCGCCGGCCCCTTGAGCCCGGCGAACTCCGCCGTGATGAGCACGTTGTCCAGGATGGTGCGCCAGTCCAGCAGCACGTCGCGCTGGAACACGATGCCCATGTCCTTCGGCGGGGCGGCAAGCACCTGGCCGTCCACGCGGATCGTCCCGGCGCTCGTGCCTTCGAGGCCGGCGATGCACTTGAGCAGTGTGGACTTTCCGCAGCCGCTCGGCCCGAGGATGGAGACGAACTCCCCCTCGTTGACCTCAAGGTCGATGCCCCTCAGCGCGGTGACGGGGCCGCGCGGCGAGCCATATGTCTTGCGCAAGCCGGAGATGGAGAGATAGGCCATGGTGGCGTCCGTCATCGAGGCGACGTGCCCGTTCACTGAATGAACTCGTTGGTGAAGTAGGTGGCCGGGTCCGTGCCGGGCTTGATCGCGCCCGCGTCCACTGCCGACTTCGCCGCCTTCGCCCAATCGTCCGGCGACTGGTAGCCGATGGGCTTGCCCTTGGTGTTGGGCGTGTCGAAGAAGTCGATGGTGAGCTTGATCTGGTCGGCCAGCACCTTCTTGTCCAGCTTGGCGTTGGGGCGCTGCTTGATAATGGCGTCGGCCGCCTCGTCGATATGGCCGTCGCGGATGTAGGCCCAAGCCTTCTGCTGCACCTGGACCAGCTTCTTCAGCGCATCCTTGCGGGTGTCGATGGTCTTCTCGGTGGCGATGAGGCCGTAGCTCGGGAAGGTGATGCCCACGTCTTCGGCAAGGATCGCCTTGGAGGGGCGGTTGGCGGCGGCCACGGGAATGGCGGAGGGCTCGGTGGACATCAGGCCGTCGGCGCGCTTGGCGGTGTAAGTGCCCCACACGGCAGACGGATCGACGAACATCACATTGACGGTGGTGCGGTCGAGGCCGCCCTGCTTGAGCCAGTAGTCGATGAAGGGCGCCCAGGGGCTGGCGGCGAAGACCACGAGGCTCTTGCCCTTGAAGTCGGCGACCTTGGCGACCGGCGAATCCTGATCGACGAGAACCGCGAGATCGGTCCTTTTGTCGAAGCCGGCGAAGGCCTTGGCGGTGGAGCCGTTCTCCCGCGCCTGCGGCAGCAGGCCGACCTGGATCTGGCCGACATCCGCCTGCCCCGCATTCACCAGCTGAAGCGTGTTGCCGGAGCCGCGACCGTCCTGAATCTCCACGTCGAGGCCGGCATCCTTGAACCAACCCTTTTCCTTGGCGAGGTGCATGCCCGCATGCACGCCCCAGGGCGAGAAATCGAGACGGATCGTCATCTTCTCCTCCGCCGCGGCAGGGCCGGCGGCGAGCGGGCCGGCGAGCAGGGCGGTGGCGGCGGCAGCCCGGACGAGGCGGGCGGCGATGGACGTCATCTTCATTATTGCGATCCCCTCTTCGGCATCGAAATGAGACTATATGGTCCAATATGCCTTGCAAGAGGATTTATGCACCAATCTCAGCAAATGCTTTGTGCAGTTCGTCTCTTGACGCAAACGAGGATCCTAACTAACCATTTGGTCCAATAACGAAGGAGATATGTCGTGGGGACACTCACCGGCCTGGAGCGCACCTCGACCGGCGCCCGCATCGGCGTCGATATCGGCGGCACCTTCACGGACCTTGTGCTCGCGGATGGACGCGGCGCGGTGTTCCACCGTAAGGTCGCATCCACCCCCGCGGCGCCGGAGGAAGCGGTTCTGGAAGGCGTCGCCGCCATCATCGCCGATGCCCGGCTGACGCCCGCGGAGGTGACGGAGGTGGTGCACGGCACCACGGTCGGCTCCAACACCCTGCTGCAGAAGGTCGGCGCCCCCACCGGCCTCATCACCACCAAGGGGTTTCGCGACGTGCTGGAGATCGGCCGCCTGCGCACGCCCTCCATGTTCGATCTCCAATGGGAAAAGCCGGTTCCGCTGGTTGCCCGCCGCCATCGCAAGGAGGTGTCCGAGCGCATCGCGGCCGATGGCACCATCCTCGTGCCGCTCGATGAAGCAGCCGTGCTCGAAGCTGCGCAGGAGCTGGTGGATGCGGGCATCTTCTCCTTCGCCGTCTGCTTCCTCAACAGCTACCGCAATCCCGCCCACGAGCAGCGCGCCGCCGCTTTGATCGCCGCCCACTTCCCTCAGGTGCAGGTCACCAGCTCGATCTCGGTGCTGCCCGAGGCCAAGGAATATGAGCGCACCAGCACCACCGTCGTGAACGCCTACGTGCGGCCGGTGCTTGAGGCCTATCTCACGCGCCTGGAACGCGGCCTTGCCGATGCCGGCATCGATGCACCCCTGCTGGTGTGCAATTCCAACGGCGCCCTCGCCTCCTCTGGCACCGCGCGGGAAAAGCCGGTGTTCTTCATCTCGTCCGGCCGGGCGGCCGGCGTGGTCGGGGGCTCGCGCCTCGGCGCGGCGCTAGACATCAAGGATCTCGTGGTGTTCGACATGGGCGGCACCACCGCCTCCGCCTCGCTGGTGCAGAACGGCGAGCTGACGCGCGTGAGCGAATACGAATTCCGCGCCGGCATCTCCACGCCCAGCCGCTTCATCAAGGCCGGCGGCTACATGATGAGCGTGCCCACCGTGGACGTGGCCGAAGTCGGCTCCGGCGCCGGCTCCATCGCCTATGTGGACCAGGGCGGGCTGATGCGCGTGGGTCCCGTCTCGGCCGGCGCCGACCCGGGCCCCGCCTGTTACGGCATCGGCGGCTCGCGGCCCACGGTGACGGACGCCAATCTCCTGCTCGGATACCTTCCCGCCCAGCTCGCCGGCGGCTCGCGCGCCCTCTCGGTGGAGGCGGCTCGCACGGCCATCGCCCGCGATCTCGCCGACCCGTTCGGCCTCACGCCGGAGGATGCCGCCTGCGGCGTGCGCGACGTCGTGAACGCCAACATGGCCCGCGCCATCCGCGCGGTGACGGTGGAGCGCGGCGTCGATCCGCGCGACTTCACGCTGGTGGCCATCGGCGGCTCCGGCCCGGTGCATGCGGCGGACATCGCGCGTCTTTTGTCCATGCCACGGGTGCTGGTGCCGGCCTCGCCCGGCGTGTTCACCGCCATGGGCATGCTGGCGGGGGATGTGGAGCGCTATTTCATCCGCCCGTTCGCGGTGAAGCTCGCCGATTTTCAGCCGGCCGAGGCGGAGACCGCCTTCGCTGCGCTGGAGGCCGATGCCCGCGCCGCCCTCGCGGGCGAGGACGTGGCCGAGCACCTGATGAGCGTGACGCGCGAAGTGGACATGCGCTTCCGCGGCCAGGAAATGTCCCTCTCCGTGCCCTATCTGGCGGACCGGGATGCGCTGCACGCGGCCTTCAAGGCGGCCTATGAGGCCATCTACAGCTACTCCTCCTCCGACACCATCGAGGTGGTGAGTCTGCGGGTGATCGGCCGAGGCCTCAGGCCCGGCAAGATCGACTTCCGCGCCGCCCATGCTCGTGGGGAAGGTTCGAGCGAACCGGAGAGCATCCGCAAGGTCTATTATGGCGCGGAGCAGGGCCACATCGATACGCCGGTCTATGTGCGCACGCGCTGCCCCGCCCGCATCGTCGGCCCCGCCGTCATCGAGGGGGCGGACAGCACCGTGGTCGTGCCCCCCGGCGCCACCGCCGAGGCGGACGCCCACGCCAATCTCCTGATCACCCTCGCCTGACGGGATCGCGCCATGCTCGACCAGACCGACAAGACCATCGATCCCGTCACCTTCGCGGTGCTCAAGAGCGCGTTCGAATCCATCGTGGACGACATGGCCTACACGGTCATGCGCACCGCCCGCTCCCCCATCGTGCGCGACGTGCTCGATTATTCCGCCACCATGTGCGACGCAAAGGGGCGCATCCTCGCCCAGGCGAAGACCGTGGCGCTGCACCTCGGTGCCGTGCCGGACGCCATGGAGGCGATCCAGCGCCACTATGGCGACGATCTCAATCCCGGCGACGTCATCATCCTGAACGATCCCTATGACGGCGGGATGCACCTGCCGGACATCTTCATGTTCAAGCCCATCTTCGACGGGGCGCAGCACATCGGCTATGCCGTCGTGATCTGCCACCATTGCGACGTGGGCGGCCGCGTGCCGGGTTCCAACGCCTCGGATTCAACGGAAATCTTCCAGGAGGGGCTGCGCATTCCGCCCTTGAAGCTGTTCGACAAGGGCGTGCGCAACAAGACCCTCTTCGACATCATCTCGAAGAATGTGCGCCTGCCCGATCTCGTCATCGGCGACCTTGAGGCGCAGCTCGCGACCTGCGCCCTGGGTGAGCGGGAGTTCCTGCGCCTCACCGAGAAGTACGGCATTCCGCTGGTGGAGAAGTTCCTCGCCGAGTTTCTCGACTATGGCGAGCGCCTCGTGCGCAAGGCCTTCGCCGCCTGGCCCGATGGCGCCTATTCCTTCACCGATTACATCGACGGCGACGGCTTCGACGAGAGCGAAATTCCGATCCATGTGACCATCACGGTCAAGGGCGACCACATCGGCGTGGATTTCGAAGGCTCGTCGCCGCAAGTGAAGGGCGCCATCAACTCGACGCTGTCCTTCGTAAAGTCGGCGACCTACCTCGCCGTGCGCTGCGTGCTCGATCCCGATGTGCCGAACAATGCGGGCCTCTATCGCTGCATCGACGTGAGCGCACCGAAGGGCAGCGTGCTCAATCCCGAATTCCCCGCCCCCGTCGCCGCGCGCGCCCTCACCGGCTACCGGGTGGTGGACACGGTGCTCGGCGCCCTCGCCGCCATCGTGCCCGAGCGGGTGTGCGCGGCGGGCGAAGGCGGCAACACGGTGGTCTGCCTCGGCGGCTATGACACCCAGACCCGCGAGCCCTTCATCGTGGTGGACATGATCAACGGCGCGCTCGGAGCGCGGGCGACACGGGACGGCATCGACGCGGTGACGAACCCCTCGCAGAACATGTCGAACATGCCGGTCGAGATCATGGAGGCGACCTATCCGCTCATGATCGAGGAATATGCGCTGCGCGATGATTCCTGCGGCGCCGGCCGCACGCGGGGCGGTCTCGGCGTGGTCCGTCAGTATCGCCTGCTGGCCGATGAGGCGGTGATGCAGCTGCGCGCGGACCGCTATGTCCATGCGCCCTACGGCCTGTTCGGCGGCAAGCCGGGCGCGCTCTCGCGCAACCTTCTGTCCGAGGCCGGCAATTTCGAGCTGCTGGCCAGCAAGGTCACGCGCAACGTGACCAAGGGAACGGTGATCCGCCACGAGCAGGCCGGGGGCGGCGGCTACGGCGATCCCCTGACGCGCCCGCCGGAAGCCGTGCTGGAGGATGTGCTGGACGGCAAGATCAGCCCCGCCTATGCCCGCGACGGATTCGGCGTGCTGGTGGTGAACGGTGCCGTCGATGCCCACGCGACAGCCGCGCTGCGCAGCGCCATGGCAGGGAACGGATCATGAGCACGGTGCCGGGCGATTTCTCCCGCTTCGCCATCAACCAGATCACCACGCCCTCCCTCTCCCTCGCCGAGGCGGTGGACACCTATGCGCGCCATGGCGCGCGCGGCATCGGGGTCTGGAACCAGTATCTGGACGGCATCGCCCCGGCCACCGCCGGCCGGCTGATCCGCGATGCGGGGCTGTTCGTGCCGTGCCTGTGCACGACGGCGTGGGTCAATCTGGCCGATCCCCTCGCCCGTGCGGCGGCCATCGACGAGAACCGCAGGCGGCTCGATGCGGCGCATGCGCTCGGTGCGGCGTGCCTCGTCGTGGTGCCCGGCGGCCTCGCCACCGGCGAGAAGGACATCGGCGCGGCCCGCAGCCGGGTGGCGGACGCGCTGGCCGAGCTTCTGCCCCATGCCCGCGCCGCTGGCGTCGCCCTCGGCCTCGAACCCCTGCATCCCATGTTCGCGGCCGATCGCTCTTGCCTCAACACCTTCCGCCATTGCCTCGACCTGGTCGAGGCAATGGGCGCCGGCACCGGCATCGTGGCCGACGTGTACCATTGCTGGTGGGATCCGGACTTCGCGGCGGGCCTGAAGGCAGCCGGCGCCGCGCGCATCCTCACCTTCCACCTGTGCGACTGGCTGGTGCCGACGCGCGATGTGTATCAGGACCGCGGCATGGTGGGCGACGGCGTCATCGACATCGCCTTCTATCGCCGTCTCCTGGACGAGCTCGCATACGATGGCCCGTTCGAGATCGAGATCTTCTCGAAGCTCGACTGGTGGACCCGTGATGCCGCCGAAACGACACGCATCAGCCTGGAACGGTGCGAGCCGTTCGTCGCACCACGCGCCCGCGCGGCAGTTTGCGGTTGACGGAGCCGATGTCGCGCATCCTCATGACATCATGGTCGAAAAGGAAGGCTCGGTCGTGAGCGAGAAGCCCCGCAAGCGCGATTCCATCGGAACGCAGGACAAGATCCTCGCGGCTGCGCAGATGGAGTTTGCCCGGCGGGGGTACGATGGGGCGCGGGTGGACGCCATCATCGCCCGCGCCAAGATCAGCAAGAACCTGCTCTATCATCACTTCAGCTCCAAGGAGGAGCTGTATGTGAAGGTGCTGGAGCGCACCTACGAGGCCATGCGCCGCCGGCAGGAGGAAATCCCCCTGACCGGCCTCGAACCCGTGGCGGCGATCCGCCGCCTGTGCGACGCGACGTTCCAGACCTTCATCGAGGAGCCCGAGGTCATCGTGATGATGAACTCGGAGAACATCCATCGCGGGCGCCATGTCGCCAAGTCGCCGATCATCCGCCAGCTTTACAGCCGCCTCGCCGGCGCGGTGGACGCCATCCTGCGGGAGGGCGAGCGCAAGGGGGTGTTCCGGCAGGGCGTGGACGCCATCGATCTCTACATCTCCATCTCGGCGATGGGTTATTTCTACATCTCGAACCGCTTCACTTTGTCCATGATTTTTGACCGCGACCTGATGCGCCCGGACTTTCTGGAGCAGCACAGGAAGACCATCATCGACATGACCCTCGCCTATCTCACCGAGGGCGCCCCCAACCCGCCGGCCGACGGCGGCGAGGCGCCGCAAGGGGCTTCGGGGAACGCGATGCCCCAACCCGAAATCGCGGCGCCCGGCCGCAGGAAGCGCGTGATCGCCAAGGTCTGACGCCCGCCCGCCGAAGCAAAAGCGCGACACCGCCCCCGAGGAAGCACGACACGAAATGCCGCCCCCGCCTTCCACCGCGCCCGATAGCCTTCTCATGGCCGGCGGGCTGGCCACCGCCTTCCGCTCCATTCCGCAGGACGAGGCGGTCGCCGTCCTCACCCGCCACTTCGGCGTGGCGGGGACTTTGACGCGGCTCGATACCGAGAAGGACGATACCTTCCTCGTGAACGGCGCGCGGGGCCGCCACATCGCCAAATTCTCCAATCCGGACGAGGACCCACGCGAGATCTCGCTGCAAGCCGAACTGCTCGACCACGTGGCGAAGGCCGATCCTCTCCTGCCGGTGCCTCGGGTGGTGCGGACGCTGGGAGGAGAAGCCTTCCTGTCGCACGAGGACGGACACGGGCAGGTTCGGCTGGTGCGGGTGCTGACCTATCTCGAGGGCACGCCGCTCGACCGGATCGAGGCGACCGGAGAAGAGCGCGAGAAGCTGGGGGCCATCCTCGCCCGCCTGCGTCTGGCCATGGCCCGCTTCTCCCACCCCCACGACACCCGCGAGATCGCCTGGGACGTGCAGCATCTACCCAAGCTTGCCTTCCTGGCGGAACGGATGGAGGACAGGGACCGCCGTCGCCAGCTCGAACGCGGGCTCGATCGCTTCATCACGCTGCAAGGCCGGCTCGCCGCCTGCCGCACGCAGGTCCTGCACAACGATTTCAGCCGCTCCAACGTGGTGGTGGATCGCGGACGGCCGCAGTTCATCTCCGGCGTCATCGATTTCGGCGACGTCGTGCGCACCGCCATCGTCATCGACCTCTCGACCGCGCTTCTCAACCAGCTCAGCCCGGTGGGATCGGATGGCATGTTCGACGCCGGCCGCGACCTGTTGCGCGGCTACCTCGGCGTGGCCGACCTGACGCCGGACGAACTGCGGCTTCTGCCGCACATGATCATGGCCCGCGTGGTGGCCCGTGCGCTCATCACCACATGGCGGGCGGAACAGTTTCCCGACAACGCGACCTACATCCTGCGCAACACGCACCAGAGCTGGTCGCAGCTGGACCATTTCCTCAGCCGCTCCATCGAGGAGGTCAGCGAGACCTTTCTCAGCGTTCGACCCCGCATTCAGTCCGCCACGTGAAGGAGGCGTTTCCGACATGACCCAAGTGAAGGAACGCAAGACCAACGTCGGGATGGTGAACGGCTTCGATCCGTCCAACATCTCCGCCCTCGATCCCGCGACACGGGACATGGTGGCGCGCCGTCAGGCGCTGCTCGGCCCGGCCTACCGCCTCATGTACGCCCATCCGGTGGAGATCAAGCGCGCGAAGGGCACCCTTCTCTGGGACAGCGCCGGCAACGAATATCTCGACGCCTACAACAACGTCGTGTCCGTCGGCCACTGCCATCCCCGGGTGGTTGAAGCGGTCTACGAGCAGATGCAGACGCTGTGCACCCACACACGGTATCTTCAGGACGGCATTCTGGACTTCGCGGACCAGATCGTCCCGACCTTCGGCGCTCCCATCCGCCACATCATGTTCACCTGCACCGGGTCGGAGGCCAACGACCTCGCGCTGCGGATCGCCATGCACCACACCAGGCGCAAGGGCATCGTCATCACGTCCGAGGCCTATACCGGCAATTCCTTCCTCACCGCCGGCCTGTCGCCGTCGCTCGGGAAGAAGTCGCCGCTCGGCGAGTGGGTCCGGCGCATTCCGGGGCCGGATTCCTACCGCATGAGCCACGCGGAGATCGCGGCGACGCTCATCCGCCAGCTGAAATACGAGATCGAGGGACTGGAGCGGCGGGGCGAGGGGCTGGCCGCCTTCATCGCCGATTCCCTGTTTTCGTCGGACGGCATCTATGCCGATCCGACCGACATTCTCGGGCCCATCGCCGAGGTGGTGCGCGCCGCCGGCGGCGTGATGATCGCCGATGAGGTGCAGGCGGGCTTCGGCCGTTCCGGAGACACGTTCTGGGGCTTCCAGCGCCACGGCCTTCAGCCGGATATCGTCACCATGGGCAAGCCCATGGGCAACGGCTTCCCCGTCGCCGCGGTAGCCGTCGCGCCGCACGTCATCGAGCGTTTCGGCAACGAGATGCGCTATTTCAACACCTTCGGCGGCAATACCGTGGCCATCGCCGCCGCGCGGGCGACCTTCGATGTGCTGAAGTCGGAGAGGCTGCAGGAGAATGCATCCCGCATCGGACAGATGATCCGGGAGGGCATCCGGGAGATCGCCAAGTCCGATGAGCGGATCGGCGATATCAGGGGCGCCGGCCTCTATATCGGCGTGGAATTCGTGAAGGACCGGTCCACCAAGGCGCCGGACTCCGCCACCGCCCTCGCGGTGGTGGATGGGCTGCGCCAGCGCCGGGTGCTGATCTCGGCGACCGGGTATCACGCGAACACGCTGAAGATCCGGCCGCCGCTCGTGTTCTCGGCGGCAGATGCCGATCGTCTCCTCACCACCCTGGCCGAGACCCTGAAGGCCGTGTGATCGGCCCAGCCGCCGCAAGGTCCTTGCGGCGGCCGGACTCCACCGTCAGGCGGCGGTTTTCAGCGTATCGGCGATGATCGAGACGATGGTGTCGATCTGGTGCTTCTCGACGATCAGGGGCGGCGACAAGGCGATGATATCGCCGGTGACGCGGATGAGGAGCCCCTTGCGGAAGCACTCGACGAAGACGTCATAGGCCCGCGCACCCGGCGCGCCGTCACGCGAGCGAAGCTCGATGGCGCCGACGAGACCGAGGTTGCGGATATCCGCCACGTGCGGCAGGCCCTTCAGGGAATGCAGGGCCTCCTGCCAATAGTCCGCAAGCGCCGCCCCGCGGGTCAGGAGTCCCTCCTCGGCATAGATGCCCAGCGTCGCAAGCCCGGCCGCGCACGCCACCGGATGGCCGGAATAGGTGTAGCCGTGGAACAGCTCGATCTGGCTTTCCGGGCCGGTCATGAGGCCATCATGGACCTTCCGCGAGGCGAAGACGGCGCCCATGGGAATGGCCCCGTTGGTCAGGCCCTTGGCGGTGGTCACGATATCCGGTGTCACGCCGAAATAGTCCGTCGCGAACGGCGTGCCGAGGCGGCCGAAGCCGGTGATGACCTCATCGAAAATCAGCAGGATGCCGTACTTGTCGGCGATGGCCCGCAGGCGCTCCAGATATCCCTTCGGCGGCAGGATGACGCCAGCCGAACCGGCCATGGGCTCGACGATGACGGCCGCGATGGTCTCGGCGCCGTGCAGGGCGACGAGCCGCTCCAGATCCTCGGCCCGTTCGATGCCATGGGCCGGCAGGCCCTTCGAGAAAGCGTTGCGCTCGGTGTCAAGCGTGTGGCGCATATGGTCGGCTGGGATCTGCGGGAAAACCCTGCGGTTGTTGACGAGGCCGCCCACCGAGATGCCGCCGAACCCGACGCCGTGATAACCCTTCTCACGGCCGATGACGCGGGTGCGCGTGCCCTGCCCGATCGCCCTCTGATAGGCGATGGCGATCTTGAGCGCCGTATCCACCGATTCCGAACCTGAGCCTGTAAAGAACACGCGGTCGAGACCGCCCTCCTTCCCGCCCGGCGCGATGGCGGCGAGCTTCTCGGCGAAAGCGAAGACGATGGGATGGCCCATCTGGAAGGTGGGAGCGAAATCGAGTTCGCCCAACTGGCGCGCGACAGCCTCCGCGATCTCCTTGCGGCCATGGCCGGCATTGACACACCAGAGCCCGGCCGTGCCGTCCAGAACCGTGTTGCCGTCGATGTCGGTGTAATACATGCCCTGCGCGCCCGACAGCAGCCGGGGCGCGGCCTTGAACTGGCGGTTCGCCGTGAACGGCATCCAGAAATTGTCGAGACTGGGCTGATTGGACCGGACGTGAAGGGTCATGCCGCTCTCCTCATGGCTGCCTTCACATCGGCCAATTGGCGAGACTGAACAAGTCGTTTTCTGGTGCGATCTATCTCATTGAAAATATGTGTCTCTGATGGCATTGTTTTCGATATTCGCAACACCCGAAACGGGGGCTTCCGCCATGGACATCGGGGACCGGCTGCGCCAGCTGCGATTCCTACACGGTATCTCCCAGCGCGAATTGGCCAAGCGGACGGGCGTGACCAACTCGACCATCTCGCTGATCGAGTCGAACACCTCGAACCCCTCTGTCGGCGCCTTGAAGCGGATTCTGGAGGGCATCCCCATCGGCCTCGCGGAATTCTTCGCGTTCGAACCGGAGGCACCGAAGCAGACGTTCTATGCCGCCGAGGAACTCACCGAGATCGGCAAGGGCGCGATCTCCTATCGCCAGGTGGGCGAGCGCCTGTTCGGTCGCAAGCTGCAGATTCTCAAGGAATGTTATCAGCCGGGAGCCGACACCGGCGTCGTCCCGCTGGTCCACGAGGGCGAGGAAGGCGGCATTGTCCTGTCCGGCCGGCTGGAGGTGACGGTCGACGCCGTGCGGCGCATCCTGGGTCCCGGCGACGCCTATTATTTCGAGAGCCGCCGCCCGCACCGCTTCCGCTGCATCGGCCCGCGCCCCTGCGAGGTCATCAGCACCTGCACCCCGCCGAGCTTCTGACGGCCGCCCTATCCGGCGTGCGCGACCCAGGCCGGGAAGAGATGGCCCAGCGCGGCGCTCAGCATCTCCATGGCGATAGCGGCCAGCACGATGCCCATCAGGCGCTTGGAAATGCTCAGCGCGGTCGGAGAGAGGACGGAGGAAAGGGCGGGTGCCGAGGCCATTGCGATGCCGAAGAACACCACGTAGCCGATGAGCCCGAGATAGAATCCCGCCGCGCCGCCCGCGGTGGTGCTGGAGCCGGAGAAGATGATGATTGTCGTCATCGTTCCCGGCCCGATGGAAAGGGGAATGCCCAGAGGGTAGACGCCGAGGCTGGAAGCGGAGCTGAAGGTCTTCTTTTCCGCCTCCGTACCGGCGTGCGCGCTGTGTTCCTCGCCGCTGAGCATGGAGAGCGCGAGGAGCAGCACAATGAGGCCGCCCGCCAGCTGGAAGTGGGTGACATCGATGCCGAACATGCCCAGCACGAACCGTCCGCCCAATGCGCAGACAAGACAGCCGAGCGCCACCGTCGCGTTCAGCACCAGCATGGTGCTGCGCCGCTCGGCCGGCAAGCGGTCCGCCGTCAGGCTGAGGAACACCGGGATGATCGTCAGCGGATTCATGATGGCGAAGAGTGCCGCGAACAGCTTGGCGGACAGCGTCAGATCGATACCGGCAAAGTTCACGTCGCAAGCCCCCTGCGGCGGACGAGTCAGGATGCCACCGTCCCTAGGTGTTTAATCCCGGCATGTGGTGGGTTGGAGTGAGCGTGAAACATTCTGGCTCTGAAGTCCATCGTTTGGAAAACCGGAACGGGGGATGGTCCCCTCGGAAGGCCGGTCGAGGCGCTCGGTCGATGCGGCAGGACAGAGCCCACGCGGGATAGCTTCGACGGGAAGCGCCGAACAACCGGCGTTCATGCCAGAAATGTTGCGGCGCAATATTGAATAAAACCCGCAAGACAACCATGCGGCGTCGCGCCTGTTACATACTCAATAAGTATCGAAACATACCCAGTTGATCTTAGAGAATGCGCCTCTGCGCGTATAGCTTCACGCTGCGGCCATACCCGGGCTGGAAGCGCTCACCTCCCTCCCGGAACACTATGGCGGTGCCTCGTCTCCATCCGGGCCCGCACCATGCCACTTCCCGCGTCGGCGGGGCGACGGCATGCCGAGACCGGGACTCTTCCTGTCGCTGACGGCGCCTCGTTCGCGAACGACGCCACGGCGATGAGCAACAAGCAAAACCATTGAGGAAAGCCCGATGCCAAACCGCCTTCCGCTCACGCGGGATGTCAAGGAGATCATCGACGCTGGGTCAATGACCGGCGCCCGGTGGGCCGTGGTCGGACTGTGTTTCGTCATTGCCCTGCTCGACGGCTTCGACACCCAGTCGATTGCCTTCATCGGGCCGGCCATCGCGCAGGATTTCAAGATGAATCCCGCGGACATGACCTGGGTCATCACGGCCAGCATCATCGGCATGGCGATCGGCGCCATCGGGCTCGGCAGCTTCGGCGACCGCTTCGGGCGCCGCAAGGCCATCATGATCGCGATCGCCCTGTTCGGTGCCTTCTCGCTGGCCGGCGCCTATGCGACATCGCCCACGCAGATCATCGTGCTGCGCTTCCTGATCGGCCTCGGCATGGGCGGCGCGACGCCCTCCGTGCTCGCGCTGACCGGCGAGTACAGCACGGCGCCCAAGCGTGGGCTGATGATTACCGCCGTGCTGCTCGGCCTGCCCGCCGGCGCGATGCTGGGCGGCCTGATCGCGGCGAGCTGGCTGCCGGTGCTCGGCTGGCGCGGCATCTTCCTGCTCGGCGGCGCGCTTCCGCTCGCTTTGCTGGTCGTCATTTACGCCCTCCTCCCGGAATCCCCTGCCTTCCTCGTGTCCCGCAACAAGGCCGGCGACCAGGATCTGGCGCGGCGCCTCCTCGGGCGCATGACCGGCCAGATCGTGCCCGCGGATGTGCAGATCATCAGCCCGGTCCAGGTGGAGAAGGGGGCGTCCATAGCCGGACTGTTCGAGGCGCGCTATCGCGGCGTCACGCTGGCGATTTCGGCGATCTACCTGTTCAACTGGATCGCCTGGTTCCTGCTGCTGCAGTGGCTGCCCACCGCACTGACCACGCTGGGCCTCGAGAAGGCGCAGGCGGCGTACGGCACGGTCACGGTCAATGCCGCGTTCATCGCCATGGCCCTGCCGCTGTCGGCGCTCCTGCCCAAGGTTGATCCGCGCAAGCTGTTGACTGTGATGTTCATGGTCGGCATCGCCGTGGCGATCGGCCTTGGCCTTGCGGGCGACCGGTGGCCGGTGGTCTTCACGCTGATCGCCCTTGCGGGCTTCGGCATCGGCGGCCAGCAGCTCGTGCTGAACTACCTGATCGCCAACGCCTATCCGACGCAGCTGCGGGCCACGGCCACCGGCTGGGGCATCGGCATCGGTCGCTCCGGCGCCATCGTCGGCTCGGCCGTCGGCGGGCAGCTCCTGTCCGGCGCCGGTCCGTCGGGATACTTCATGGCGCTGGCGATCCCCCTCGCGCTCGCCGCGTTCGCCACCCTCACGGTGCGCCGGACGTCCAGCGAGGGCGCCGCCGTTCCTGCCGCCTCGCACTGAGCGCGCTCCCGCGGGGCCTCCAGCGGCCCCGCGGTCTCCGCCCGAGATCCAGCCGCACAGAAGGGGAAAACCCGTGTCGGACCAGACCACCCGCCCTCAACGCTTCGCAGGCAAGAACCTTGTCGTCACCGGCGCAGCCCAGGGTGTCGGCAAGCAGGTCGCGCTGGACGCCGCCGCCGAGGGAGGCCGCGTGCTGGTGGTGGACCGTTCGCTCATCGTCGCCGAGGTGGCTGCCGAGATCGAGGCAGTCCATGGCGCCGGCCGCGCCGTGGCGATGGTGGAGGATCTTGAGACGTACGCCGGCAACGACCGGGTGATGGCGCAGGCCGATGCCGCGTTCGGCAAGATCGACGTGCTGGTGACCAATGTGGGTGGCGCCATCTGGATGCGGCCGTTCCAGGAGTTCGACGAACGCCAGATCACGGCGGAGATCAGCCGCTCCCTGTTTCCCACCCTGTGGGGCTGCCGCACCGCTTTGCCCTACATGCTGCGCGAGGGGCGCGGGGCGATCGTGAACGTGTCATCCATCGCCACCAAGGGCATCAATCGCATTCCCTATTCGGCGGCCAAGGGCGGCGTGAACGCCCTCACCGCCTCCCTTTCCTTCGAGCTCGCGGGCACGGGCATCCGGGTGAATGCGGTTGCGCCGGGCGGGGTTTCGGCACCGCCCCGCCGCGTGCCGCGCGGCACCGATCCCATCTCCGAGCAGGACAAGGCGTGGATGCAGGAGGTGGTGGACCAGACCCTGCGCACGACCCATCTCGGCCGCTATGGCGAGCTTCAGGAGATCGCCGCCGCGATCCTGTTCCTCGCCTCCGACGAGGCCTCCTACATTACCGGGACCGTCCTACCCGCGGGCGGCGGCGACCAGGGCTGACAGGCGGCAGCCCCGAGCCTATTCGGCGAAGGACGGCCGCGTCGGCAGATTGTGCTCGGCGCTGAGCCAGGGCGGGTTCTCCGCATACATCTCCCTGATGACCTCCTTCACCAGATCGATGTAGGGCGAGGTATCGCCCACCCGGTGATAAAGGATCACAGGAGACGTGGCGCGCTCCCCCTCGAGCAGACGGTAGTGCACGTCGCTGCGCATCTGCCGCGCCGATGAGGGGATGACGCACAGACCGGTTTCGGCCGCGACGAGGCCGAGCGCGGTCTGGATTTCGCGCACCTCCTGCACCTCCGCCGGCCGGACATCGTGCCCGTGCAGCAGATTGAGCACCTGGTCCGCATAGCCCGGGCGCGGCTCTTTCGGATAGACGATGAGCTTCTGGCCCGTCAGCGCACCGATGGGCAGGGGCGCGCTATCCTGGGCCAGCGGCGTGTCCTTGGGGATGGCGACGGTCAGGCGCTCCTCGCGCAGAACGATCTCCACCACACCGGAATCGCTGTGGTGCAGGCGGCCGAAGCCGATGTCGATGCGCCCTTCCTTCAGGGCCGGTATCTGCTGCACGGACATCATCTCCAGCACCTGGATCTCGATATCCGGCGTCCGGTGGCGCAGCTTGCGCACCAGCGAGGGCAGCCCGCCATAGAGGGTGGACGCCACGAAGCCGATGGACAGCACGCTGTTCTGGTTCAGCCCCACGCGCCGCGTCGCCGCGCGCATCTGTTCGACCCGCCCCAGCACCTGCAAGGCCTGCTCGTAGAACAGCCGGCCCGCCTCCGTCAGCCGCACCGGACGGCTGTTGCGGATGAGGAGGGCGACGCCCAGTTCGTCCTCCAGCGCCTGAATCTGACGGCTCAGGGGCGGCTGGGCGATGTTGAGCTGCTGGGCGGCGCGGGTGAAATTGCGCTCCCGCGCAACCCCAACGAAATACCGAAGCTGGCGAAGATCCATCCCACGCCCCCTCCGCGGGCACAATTTTTATGGTCGTTTACGGTATGTTGCGGTGCGGCAAGCTGCAGTTCCATTACATTTTTTCCGACATAATACCCACTGAGTATAATTGTAAACACAAAAGGTTTTGGACGGCGGCGCCCCTCATCCGCAAGGTGTCGCCATGAACGCGACCTTTGCACATCCCATCCCGACCTCTGCTCCTGCCCGCGCCGTCATCGAGCGGGTGGAGACGGCGCTGATCGACCTTCCGACCATCCGGCCGCACAAGCTCTCGGTCGCGACCATGAACGGCCAGACGCTGATGCTGGTGCGCGTTCTGTGCAGCGACGGGGTGGTCGGCATCGGCGAGGGAACCACCATCGGCGGCCTCGCCTATGGCGGTGAGAGCCCGGAGAGCATGAAGCTCGCGGTCGATACCTATTTTGCGCCCCTGATGGTGGGCCAGGACCCCACTGCCGTGCGCGCGCTGATGCTGCGCATCGGCAAGATGGTGAAGGACAACCGCTTCGCAAAGAGTGCCGTCGAGACCGCCCTTCTGGACGCGCAGGGCAAGCGGCTCGGGCAGCCGGTCAGCGAATTGCTGGGTGGTCGCCTGCGCTCCCGCCTGCCGGTGGCCTGGACCCTCGCATCGGGCGATACCGCCAAGGACATCGCCGAGGCGGAGAAGATGCTGGAGCTGCGGCGCCACCGCATCTTCAAGCTGAAGATCGGGGCGCGGACGCCGGCGGCCGACGTCGCCCATGTCGCGGCCATCAAGCGCGCGCTCGGAGACCGCGGCGCGGTGCGGGTGGACGTCAACATGGCCTGGAGCGAGACCGAGGCGGCCTACGGCATGGCCGCCCTCGCCGATGCCGGCTGCGAGCTGGTCGAGCAGCCCGTCGCCACGGCCGCCGGGCTGTCGCGGCTGGTGCGCCGTTTCCCGGTGGCGCTGATGGCGGACGAGTCGCTCCAGGGGCCGGAGAGCGCCTTCGAGATCGCGAAAAACGCCGGCGCCGACGTGTTCGCCATCAAGATCGAGCAGAGCGGCGGCCTGTTCCAGGCCCAGCGCGTGGCGGCCATCGCCGATGCGGCCGGCATCGGCCTTTATGGCGGCACCATGCTGGAAGGCGCGGTGGGCACCATCGCCTCGGCCCAGCTGTTCTCCACGTTCGTCAACCTCCAGTGGGGCACCGAACTGTTCGGACCGCTGCTGCTGACCGAAGAAATTCTCGCCACGCCCCTCACCTACGCGGACTTCGAGCTGACCGTGCCCGCCGGGCCGGGCCTCGGCATCGCGCTCGACGAGGACCGCGTGGACTTCTTCACCCGGGGCAGGCCCCGCAAGACCACGAGCGTCGCCGTGTAGGGCGCGCCACACCCGGTTCAACAATTTGCACGAACGCGCAGCCGACCCGGGGCGAATTCAGCCCTGCCGCCGACGAAGCGCAGCATCTCGAGGGAGGATAGCCATGCCAGCGACTGCCGAAAGGACCCCTGATCTCGATCTCCTGCTCGCGACCGCGGTGCAGGACGACAAGGAGGCCGGCGTCTTCCGCTGCCGCCGCGACATCTTCACCAACGAAGAGATCTTCGAGCTGGAGATGAAGCATATCTTCGAGAGCAACTGGGTGTATCTGGCCCATGAGAGCCAGATCCCCGAGAACAACGATTACTACACCACGTCCATCGGCCGCCAGCCGGTGGTGGTGACGCGGGACAAGGCGGGCCAACTCCACGCCGTCATCAATGCCTGCGCCCATCGCGGTGCGCTCCTGTGCCGGCGCAAGCACGGCAACAAGGGCAGCTTCACCTGCCCCTTCCACGGATGGACCTTCTCCAACACCGGCAAGCTGCTCAAGGTGAAGGATGAGAAGACCACCCAGTATCCGCCCCAGTTCGCCAAGAACGGCTCCCACGATCTGAAGCGCGTGCCGCGCTTCGAGAGCTACCGCGGCTTCCTGTTCGGCAGCCTGAAGGAAGATGTGGCACCCCTCGCCGACTATCTCGGCGAGACCAAGGCCATCATCGACCTGATCGTGGACCAGGCACCGAACGGCCTTGAAGTGCTGCGGGGGAACTCGTCCTACATCTATGACGGCAACTGGAAGCTCCAGATGGAGAACGGCTGCGACGGCTATCACGTCAGCTCCGTTCACTGGAACTATGCCGCGACCATGGGCCGCCGCAAGATGGAAGGCACCAAGGCGGTCGACGCCAACGGCTGGAGCCGTTCCGTCGCCGGCGTCTACGGCTTCGACAATGGCCACATCCTTTTGTGGACCAACACGATGAACCCCGAGGTGCGCCCGGTCTACGGCCACCGCGAGGAGATCGCCGCCCGTGTCGGCCAGGAGCGGGCGGACCTCATCGTCAACCAGACCCGCAACCTGTGCCTCTATCCCAACGTGTTCCTGATGGACCAGTTCAGCACGCAGATCCGCGTTGCGCGGCCCATCAGCGTGGACAAGACGGAGATCAGCATCTTCTGCTTCGCCCCCAAGGGTGAAAGCGCGGAGGACCGCGCGCTGCGCATCCGCCAGTATGAGGACTTCTTCAACGTCTCCGGCATGGGCACGTCGGACGACCTTGAGGAGTTCCGCGCCTGCCAGATCGGCTATGCCGGCATCTCCGCCCTGTGGAACGACCTGTCGCGCGGCGCGCCCCTGTGGATCGAAGGTCCCGACGAGAACGCAATGCGCCTGGGCATTCGTCCTCTGCTCTCCGGCGAGCGCAGCGAGGACGAAGGGCTGTTCGTGCGCCAGCACGAATACTGGGCGAAGGTTATGCGCCAGGCCGTGTCGCCCCGCGAGACGGGAGTTGCGGCATGACCATCTCCCTCGAAGCCGCCCGCGCCTTCCTCTATCGCGAGGCGCGCCTCTTGGACGACCGCGCGTGGGACGAATGGCTCACCTGCTACGCGCCCGATGTCACCTACTGGATGCCCGCCTGGGACGACGACGACCGGCTCACCGAAGATCCGCAGTCGCAGATCTCGCTGATCTACTATGCCGACCGCGACGGGCTGGAAGACCGCGTCTTCCGCATCAAGACCGAACGCTCCGGCGCCTCCACGCCGGAGCCGCGCACGAGCCACAACGTGACCAATGTCGAACTGCTGGCCACGCGGCCGGGCGAGGTCGACCTCCGGTACAATTTCCACACCCTCAGCCACCGCTACAAGGTCACGGACCAGTTCTTCGGAACGATGTTCGTCACCCTGCGTGAGGATCAGGGGCAGATCATCATCTCGGCCAAGAAGATCGTTCTGAAGAACGACTACATCCGCCAGGTCATCGACGTCTATCACGTCTGACAGGCATCGATATCCGGCCCAGGGAGGGTTCCATGTCCAGCCATACCATCGCGCTCAATTTCGAGGATGGCGTCACCCGCATCATCGATTGCAAGGCGGGCGAAAAGCTGCTTGACGCGGCGTTTCGCAACAAGATCAACCTGCCCATGGACTGCTCGGACGGGGTCTGCGGAACTTGCAAGTGCCGCGCCGAAAGCGGCGCGTATGATCTGGGCGAGGACTATATCGAGGACGCACTGACCGCCGACGAGGCCGCGCAGGGGCTGGTGCTAACCTGCCAGATGGTGCCGTCCAGCGACTGCATCATCGCCGTGCCGGTCAGCTCGCTCTCCTGCAAGACGGGGCTTCAGAAATTCGCCGCGACGGTGGCGCAGGTGAGCCTCCACAACGACGCCGCGGTCGTCCTGGAACTGGACGTGGACGGCCCTGCGCCCGCCTTCCTGCCGGGGCAATACGTCAACATCGACGTCCCGGGCACCGGCCTCAGCCGCGCCTATTCCTTCTCCTCGGCGCCGGGCGAGACGCGCATCTCCTTCCTCATCAAGAGGATTCCCAGCGGCCTCATGAGCTCCTGGCTGGCGCGGGCGAAGCCGGGCGACAAGCTCACTCTCAACGGTCCGCTGGGCAGCTTCTACCTGCGCGACACAAGCGCGCCGCTGCTCTTCCTCGCCGGTGGCACGGGCCTCGCGCCCTTTCTCTCCATGCTGGAAGTGCTCGCCCGCGCCGGCTCGCAGCAGCAGATCCATCTTGTCTACGGCGTGACACGCGATCTCGATCTCGTGCAGGTGGAGACGCTCGCAGCCTACACCGCACGCCTGCAGGGGTTCGGCTTCACCACCGTGGTGGCTGACGAAGCTTCGGCCCATCCGCGCAAAGGATGGGTCACACAGCACATGCCCGACGACATGCTCCGCACGGCGCCGGACGTCTATCTGTGCGGTCCCCCGCCCATGGTCGATGCGGTGCGCCATCATTTCGAGGCTACGGGCGTGACGCCCAACTGCTTCCACTACGAGAAATTCACGCCCAACGCGCCGCTGAAGGAAAGCGCCTAGGGCGCGCGCCAGCGAACAAGATCAAACGTGCAAAAGCACTCCGGGGAGGAAACACATGCGAAACATCGATATCACGGATGCCATCGACAAGGCGCCGTTCGGACGCTTCCAATGGACGGTGGCCGCGCTCTGCGGGCTGCTGCTGGTGGTGGATGGCTATGACGTCTTCGTGGCCGGCACGGTGCTGCCCGCGCTGATGAAGGAGTGGGGCCTCAGCAAGCCGCAGGCCGGCACCCTTCAGGCCTGGGCGCTGTTCGGCATGATGTTCGGCGCCCTCGTCTTCGGTCCCCTCGCGGACAGGATCGGCCGCAAGAAGGGCATCGCCATCTGCTTCCTCCTGTTCACCACGTCCACCCTGCTTGCCGGCTTTGCCAATTCGCCGACCCAGTTCGGCATCTTCCGGTTCATCGCCGGTCTCGGCTGCGGCGGCCTGATGCCGAACACGGTCGCGCTGATGAACGAATATGCGCCGAAGCGCCTGCGCAGCACCATGGTGGCCGTGATGTTCTCCGGCTATTCGGTGGGTGGCATGGTGGCCGCCGGCTTCGGCATCGGGCTCATCCCGCAGTTCGGCTGGAAACCCATGTTCTTCATCGCCGCCGTGCCCCTGCTCCTGCTGCCGCTGGTCCTGTGGAAGCTGCCGGAATCCCTCGGCTTCCTGCTCCGTCAGGGCAAGGAGGCCGAAGCCCGCACGATCTGGGCGAAGGTCGCCCCCTCCGCCCGGCTCGATGCCGGAGACAGGCTGGTGTTCACCGAGAGCAAAAGCGCGTCCGCCTCGGTCATCGAGCTGTTCCGCGACCAGCGCGCAGTGAGCACCGTGATGCTGTGGGCCGCCTTCTTCTGCTGCCTGCTGCTGGTCTATCTGCTGTCGTCCTGGCTGCCCAAGGTTCTGCAGGAAGTCGGCTATGCCGAGACTGCCAGCCTCCTGAGCCTCTTCTCGCTCAATTTCGGCGGCATGCTGGGGGCGATCCTCGGCGGACGGCTCGGCGACCGCTTCGGCCTGCCGCGGGTGGTGATCGGATTCTTCACCGCAGCCGCGGTGTCCATCGCGCTCATCGGGTTCGGCCTTCCGGCGCCCCTGCTGTTCGTGATGGTTTTCATCGCCGGTGCCACCACCATCGGCACGCAGATCCTGCTCTATGCCAGCGTGGCGCAGCTCTACACTCTGTCGATCCGGTCCACCGGCCTCGGCTGGGCCTCGGGCGTGGGCCGCATCGGCGCCATCGTCGGGCCGACGCTGGGGGGCGTGCTTCTGGCCCAGGAGCTGCCGCTGCAACAGAACTTCCTGATCTTCGCGGTGCCCGCGGCGCTCTCGGCCCTCGCCATGCTGGTGTTCGCGGTGACCGCCGCGCGCCGCACCGCGACGGTCGCGGCGGTGGCGACGGCCTAGGGACCCGCTCCCGCGGCCCCTCGTCGATCGGGCATGACGACACCTGAACAAGATCAACCGGCGCAAGGGGCGAACGGAAACCCTCGCCACCAGACACGTGGAGGACACAAGGATGAGCGTGAAGATTTTCAACGGCAAGGACGTGCAGGACTTCCTGCGGGTCATCGCCAACCTGGACGGGACCGGCGGCAACGAGCGGGCCAAGCAGGTGCTCCACCGCATCGTCTCCGACCTGTTCAAGACCATCGAGGATTTCGACCTGACCCCGGACGAGGTCTGGCTCGGCATCAACTATCTCAACAAGCTCGGCTCGGAGGGCGAGGCGGCGCTGCTGGCGGCCGGTATCGGCCTTGAGCACTACATCGACATGCGCCTCGACGCCGAGGACGCCGAACTCGGCATCACCGGCGGCACACCGCGCACCATCGAGGGGCCGCTCTATGTGGCCGGCGCCCCCGAGGAGAAGAGCAAGGCGCGCCTCGACAAGAATCCCGACGCCGACGCCGGCCCCCTGCGCATCCACGGCATCGTCACTGGGCCCGACGGCGCACCGGTGGCGGATGCCCTCGTGGAAGTCTGGCATTCGGATTCCAAGGGCTTCTACTCGCATTTCGACCCCACGGGCCGGCAGAGCGAATTCAACCTGCGCGGCGCGATCCGCACCGGCGCGGACGGGCGCTATGAGGTGCTCACCCGGATGCCGGCCTCCTACGGCTGCCCGCCCTCGGGCGCGACGCAGACCCTGCTGAACCAGCTGAACCGCCACGGCAACCGCCCGGCCCACGTGCACTTCTTCGTCACCACGGACAGCTTCCGCAAGCTGACGACGCAGTTCAACATCGAGGGTGATCCGCTGATCTGGGACGACTTCGCCTTCGCCACCCGTGAAGGTCTCATCCCCCACGTGGTGGAGCGCACCGGCGGCGCGGCGGTCGGCTTCGAGGAGGACGGCTATCGGGACATCGAGTTCAACATCGAACTGACCCCGAAGGTCGCCGGCAAGGACAACCAGATCGTCGAGCGCGCCCGCGCCGCGGCCTGAGCGAAAAACCGGCGGCAGCGCGAATGCTGCCGCCGGACACGCACGGGAAGCCACGATGCCCGACGCCTCTCTTCGACAGCCGGCCACACGCGCCCACCCGGCGCGGTGGCGGGACGTGCTCTGCGTTTTGCCACATCGGGACGGCGACCTCACGCGCCTTGATGAACTGGCGGCGGCGGATGCGCCCATCGTCACCGTCATCGGCAAGTACAATCACGGCAAGAGTCGGCTGCTCAACGAGCTGATGCGCCGGGATGCCTTCGCCGTGGCCGACCGGCGCCAGACCGTCCAGCTGGCCGAGTGCCGGCACGCGGGCGTGCGCTGGCTCGATGCGCCCGGGCTGGATGCGGACGTGGCCGGAGAAGACGACCGGCATGCGCTCCGGGCCGTCTGGCTCTCATCCGACATTCGCCTGTTCGTCCATGCCGCGCGCGAAGGCGAGCTGGATGCTGCGGAACGGACGCTGCTCGAAGCGCTGCGCGCCGACAGCCAGCGCACCGGTCGCGAGACGCTGATTGTGGTGACGCAAGCGGACCAGATGGAAGACGACGACGCGCTCGGCCGCGTGGTGTCGGCCATCGCGGATCAGGTGCCGGGCGCAGGCCTTCATGTCGTCTCCTCCACCCGCCATCGCCGGGGGCTGGAGGACGGCAAAACCCTGCTGGTCCTGCGCAGCGGTATTCCCGAGTTGGAGCGCGCTCTGGCGGACGCGCTCGCGCGGGTGCCGGCCGCGCGGGCTCACGAGACGCGCCTGTTGCTGGGCGAGATGCGCGCGGAACTTGGAAGTGTTCGGCGTGCCGAGGCTGAGACGCTCGCGTCCCTTCGGCAGCAGCAGGAAGCCCAGCGGCACGCCTTCGACGACGGGCTCAAGGCCCTGCTTGCGGCAATCGGCCGGGACATGGAGGAGGTCGTGTCACGCGCCGGCCCGGATCTCGCGCTGGTGCCGGACACCGGCCGTGAGCGCTATGCGACGACCGGGGCGAAGCTGGAGCGCGCGCGCATCCAGGTGGCCTATTCAAGGGCGTGCATCCGCCTCGACGGCTTCCTCGCGGGCCATGGCGTCTCCGGCCTCCCGCAGGAGCAGCAGACCGCCGCCGGCAGCCTCAACACGGTCATGGTGGCGGTCATGGGCGTCTCGGTGAAATTCCGGGCGGACCTGCGCCGCATGTTCTGCGAGGCGGCCGGGCGGGCGCGGCTGCACGCGGCGTTCGCGCACTATTTCGAGCTGTCGCGATCGCGGGCGGCGCTGCGGGGCAGGATCAACGAAACCTCCGCCGCGCTGGATGCGACCGACCGTGCCCTCGCCGCCCTGCCGCCGGACGCCGCGCCATGACGGCGGAGACGATGGACCGCAGCGCCCCCTCGCAAGCGCTCCATGCTCCAGCCACACGCGCGGCGCTGTCCGAGGAACAGCTTTTCATGGCCGAGTTTGAGGCGGTCGCGCATGGCTCGGACGACCTTCGACCTGCGCTCGCACGTCTGGACGACTGGCTTTCAAGTCTGGGCACGGGCCTGGTCGGTGCCCGCCTCTCCACCGCTGCATTGCGGGAGGACAGCGAAATCGGCCGAGGCATCGCGGCGGCGAATGCCGGGATCGACGCCTGCATCTCGGACTGGCCCCGGCAACGCGACGCGCTGCGCCCCGCCGAGGCGCTGACGCGGAGCCTGGATCAGGCCGTCGTCCTGCTGGTATTCGGCAAGTTCAATGCGGGCAAGAGTTCGCTCTGCAATCTCATGGCCGACCGCTTCGCGGCCCACGGCGCCGAAGTGGCCTGCTTTCAGCTCGATGCCCACGGACGCCCGGAGCCGTGCGCCCGCTTCACGGAAGGCGCGACCGAGACCACATCGCGCATCCAGGGCATCCGGCTGGGCCAGCGGCTGGTGCTGCTGGATACGCCCGGCCTCCATTCCGCCACCGGCGAGTACGCGGCGCTCACCCGCCGCTTCGTCGACTGCGCCGACGCCGTGCTGTGGCTCACCAGTTCCTCAACGCCGGGACAGGTGCAGGAACTGGACGAGCTTGCCGGCGAATTGCGCTGCGCCAAGCCCCTGCTGCCGGTCATCACCCGCAGCGACCGCTATGAAGAAGACGAGATCGACGGCGCGCTGGTGAAGCTCATGCGCAACAAGACGACGGCCGACCGCAGCGGGCAGGAGGCGGACGTGGCGGAGCGTGCGCGCGACAAGCTCGCGGCGCTGGGGCTGGACGTGGCGCTGCTGCGCCCGCCCCTGTCTGTCTCTGTCCATATGGCCCGGGCGGAGGAAGAGAGCCCCGCGGCTATGGCGACGGCGGGCATGGATCGTCTCTATGCCGCCCTGCGGGTCCTCGTTTCGCCGGCGCTGGCCTATCGGCGCCGCAAGCCGGCCGAGGTGCGGCTGCGCCATCTGGACGAAACCGTCCTGGGCGACCTCCGCGCGCTGCTGCGGCCCGCGCTGGAACAGCTGAATGCCGCGCTGGACGACGCGATAGCCCAGCTCGACCGCCGGGGCACGCAGATGCAGGAGGATGTGTGGCGCGCCATCGTCCGCCTTCTGCCGGACCTGCTCGACGCCCACGCTCCTGAGCGGGATGCGGATGGCGTCCGCCGCAGCGTATCGCAGGCGCTGCAATCGGCATGGGGCGAGGCGCGGGACGCCCACTTCAGCGACTATCGGCTCGGCCGCGATGCGCAACCTGCCCCATTCGAACCCACCCCGGACATCCGCTTCGAGGAGATCGTGATCGAGGTGGAGGGGACCCGCCAGTCCGTCGGCGTGGACGCCACGCGCCTGCACGCGGCCCTGGAGCGGGAGATCGGGGATTGGGTGGCCGCCGCGGGCGACCACGCACGGGAAGAATGCGCCGCGTGCCTCCGCCAGGTGATGGCGGACGTCACGCGCCTCGAAGCCGTCCTGCGCGCCCACGAGGCGAGCCTTCGCGACATCAGGAACGACCTGCGCGCACCGGCTTGAGCTGGCCTTGATTCATCCGCGATGAACGCAAGCCCCAGCAAACGCCAGGCGGGCCGGGCGCATCCATGAACCAGCTTCACCAATCGGTGTGTTTTTCGCGTTACCGGCCTTCGGCGGCTTTCGGCATCATCGCGCCCCTAAAAGACCAAGGCACGATGAGGAGACGACCGTTGAGCGCCCAAACCCATGCCACCACTGGCGATATTGCCATTTCCGCCCACCATGGAGCCGCCCAGTCGGCAGCGCTCCAGCCCATGGCGCATGCCATCCGCTTCCTTGCGGTGGATGCCATTCTCGCGGCAGGTGAAGGCCATCAGGGCGTTCCCCTCGGCATGGCCGAGATCGCGACGGTGCTCTACAGCCGTCACCTCAAGTTCGATCCCGCCGACCCGACCTGGCCGGACCGCGACCGGGTGGTGCTCTCCAACGGGCACGGCTCTACCCTGCTCTATTCGCTGCTGCACCTCACCGGCTATCACCACATCTCGCTCGACGCGGTGAAGAGCTTCCGTGAACTCGGCTCACCTTGCGCCGGCCATCCGGAATACGAGCCGGCCGCCGGCATCGAGACCACCACCGGCCCGCTCGGGCAGGGCATCGCCAATGCGCTAGGCATGGCCATCGCCGAAGCCCATCTCAACGCCCGCTTCGGCGACGATCTCATCGACCATCGCACCTGGGCCTTCGTCGGCGACGGCTGCCTGCAGGAGGGCGTGGGGCAGGAGGTGATCCAGCTTGCCGGCCACCTCAAGCTCGGCAAGCTCACCTTCTTCTGGGACGACAATTCCATCACCGACGATGGCTCCACCGAGCTGTCCATCTCCGAGAACGTGGCCGAGCGCTTCCGCGTCGCCGGCTGGCATGTGGTGGAGATCGACGGCCACGATATCGCAGCGGTGGACGCCGCCATCAGCGCCGCCAAGGCCGATCCCCGCCCCTCCATGATCGCCTGCAAGACGACCATCGCCCGCGGCATCCCGCGCATTGAGGGCCAGCGCGGCGGCCATTCCGGCAAACTGTTCCCCGACGATCGCGCCGCCATGGCCGCGCGCTTCGGCTGGACCGGCGGCAGTTTCGACATTCCGGCGGACATCGGCGCGGCATGGCGCGACACGGGCGCGGCAGGGGCAGAGACGCGGGCCGCATGGCGCAAGCGGTTCGCCGCCGCCGGGAATGCGGTGCAGGACGAGTTCCAGCGCACCATCTCCGGCACCCTCGCGGCCGGGGCGCGCGAGGCCATCCACGCCTACAAGGCGAAGGCGGCGGACGAGGCCAAGGCGGACTTCTCCATCGCCACCTCGGGCGACCTCGCGGCGGCGCTCTACGAGGTGCTGCCCGATATCATGACCGCCTGCGCGGACCTGGAGGCCCCCACCAACCACAAGCGCCAGCTCTCCGCCTTCACCGCGAAGGATCGGGCCGGCCGCTACATCCATTGCGGCGTGCGCGAGCATGCCATGGGCTCGCTAGCCAACGGCATGGCCGCTCATGGCGGCGTCATCCCGCTGGCCGTCACCTATCTGCCCTTCTCGGACTACGAGCGCCCTGCCCTGCGCATGGCAGCGCTCATGGGTCTGCCGGTGAAGTTCGTGTTCAGTCACGATTCCATCGGCATCGGCAAGAACGGCCCCACCCACCAGCCGGTGGAGATCATCGCCTCGCTGCGCGCCATGCCGAACATGATGGTGCTGCGCCCGTGCGATGCCATCGAGGCGGCGGAGGCGTGGGAGATCGCGCTGGAGCATCGCACCGGCCCGGTGGCGATGGTGTTCGCGCGCCAGTCCCTGCCGGCTTTGCGGCGCGACGGCGGCGCGGAGAACCGCTCGGCGCGTGGCGCCTATGTGCTTCAGGAGGCCGAGGGCGGCCCGCGCCGCGTCACCCTCATCTCTACGGGTTCGGAGGTGCAGATCGCCGTGGAAGCCCGCGCACAGCTCCAGGCGGCCGGCATTCCCACCGCCGTCGTCTCCATGCCGTGCTGGAGCCTGTTCGAGGCGCAGGATGCCGCCTATCGCAAGGCGGTGTTGGGCACGGGCACCGTGCGTGTCGCGGTGGAAGCGGCGGTGAAGTTCGGCTGGGAGCGCTGGATCGGCGAGGATGGCGGCTTCGTCGGGATGACGGGCTTTGGAGCCTCCGGCCCGGCGGATGCGTTGTACCGGCACTTCGGCATCACCGCCGAGGCCGTGGCCGAGGCCGCGCGCGTGCGGCTCTGAGCCTGTCGCGACAATCGGAAAGAACAAGACCATGCACAAGATCGTCGTTCTCGACCGCGACACCATCGCGCCCGAAGTGAATGTCCGCCGCCCGTCCTTCCCCCACGAGTGGGTGGAATATGCGCGCACCAGCGCAAGCGAGGTGATCGAACGGGCGAAGGACGCCACCATCATCATCAACAACAAGGTGGATCTACGGGCCGACACGCTGGCCCAGCTGCCCCACCTCAAGCTCATCGCCATCGCCGCCACCGGCACCGATTGCGTGGACAAGACGGCTGCGGCCGCGCGGGGCATCCCCACGGTGAACATCCGCGGCTATGCCAAGGCCACCGTGCCGGAACACACCTTCGCGCTGCTGCTCTCCCTCGCCCGCTCCATCGTGCCCTACCGGGCCGAGGTGCAGGAGGGCGCGTGGCAGGCGGCGCAGCAGTTCTGCTTCTTCACCAACCCCATCGTGGACCTCGCCGGCCGCAGGCTCGGCATCGTCGGCGCTGGCGTGCTGGGCTCGCAGGTGGCGGGCATCGCGCGGGCCTTCGGCATGGACGTGGTGTTCTACGATCCCATGGCGAAGCCGGGCACGGCGGGCGTCGTCAGCCTCGACGAGCTGATCGAGACCTCCCACGCCATCACCCTGCACTGCCCGCTCACCGACGAGACGCGCGGGATGTTCGACATGACCGCCTTCCGGCGCATGAAGAACCGGCCGATCATCATCAACACCGCGCGCGGCGGCCTCATCGTGGAGGAAGACCTGGAGGTCGCCCTCGACGAGGGGCTGGTGAGCGCAGCAGGCCTCGACGTGACCTTGCCGGAGCCCCCCGCCCCCGACAGCGCCTTCATGCGGCTCGCACGGCGGCGCAACGTCATCTGCACCCCGCACATCGCCTGGGCCTCGCTGGAGGCGCAGCAGGCGCTGGCCGACCAGCTCATCGACAACATCGAGAACTTCGTGGCCGGCCGCCCCTCCAACGTGGTGTCGCCGGACTGAGGCGGCTCGCAACGTTTCCGTCTCGCACTGATGCGCCGGCCGGAATCCTTTCCGGCCGGCGTTTTCTTGTGCCTGCGCGGACAGGACAAAAAAAGGCCCACCGGCGAACCGGCGGGCCTTCAGGCTAGGGAGCTTGTAACCCCGAGGCGGGGCCCGGTCTGCGCCGGGCGCCAACCTCAGGGCAAGAAACTCAAGGCAGGAAACTCAGGGCAGGAAGCCGATGGAGATCCACGGCACGGCAGCCACCACCGCCAGTCCGATGAGCAGCACCAGCATGTAGCCGACGATGGGTTTCATGCCCTCGTCCGGGTTCACGTTGCCAATGGCGGTCGCGCAGTAGTAGCCGACGCCGAAGGGCGGCGCGAAGAGGCCGATGCCCATGGCGAGGATGACCACCATGGCATAGTGCACCTCGTGGATGCCCATCTGCCGCGCGATCGGGAACAGCAGCGGCCCGAACAGCACGATGGACGGGATGCCCTCCAGCACCGAGCCGAGGATGATGAAGGCGAGGATGGAGACCACCATGAACGTCGCCGCGCCGCCCGGCAGGCCGGACATCACATGGGCGAGAGCCTGCGAGAAGCCGGACTGTGTGAGCGCCCAGGCCATGCCCGTCGCCGCGCCAATGATGAGCAGGATCGCGCCGGAGAGCGCGGCCGTGCTGACCATCATGGGCACCACGCGGCTCCACTCGAACTGCCGGTAGACAAGCAGGCCCACCACCACCGAATAGATGATGCCGATGGTGGACACCTCGGTCGCCGTGGCGATGCCCTCCATCACCGCGCCGCGAATCACGAACGGCAAAGCGATGGCCGGCAGCGCGATGCCCGCCGACCACAGGATGTCCTTGGCCGAGACGCGCTTGACGTTGGAGAGGTCGTCGTTGCGGTAGCGGTAGCGCACGAGGAGGCACAGCGCGAGGCCCAGCACCAGGGCAGGCAGGAGACCGCCGGTGAACAGCGCCGCGATGGACACGCCCGTGACCGAGCCGATGGTGAGCAGCACGAGGGAGGGCGGGATCGTCTCCGTCTGCGCGCCGGTGGCGGCCAGCAGGGCCACGAGGTCGCCCTTCTTGGCGCCGCGCTTCACCATTTCCGGGAACAGCACCGGCGTCACCGCCGCCATGTCCGCCGCCTTCGAGCCGGAGATGCCCGAGACGAGATACATGGCGCCGATCAGCACGTAGGAGAGGCCGCCGCGCACATGGCCGAGGAGGCTGGCGAGGAAGCCCACCAGCGCCCGTGCCATGCCGGTCATCTCGATGAGCAGGCCGAGGAACACGAACAGCGGCACCGACAGCAGGATGAGGTGGCTCATGCCCTCGTCCATGCGCCCCACCACCACCGCGAGCGGCGTCGTGGTCGTGAAGGTGAGGTAGCCCACCGTCGCGAGGCCGAACGAGAAAGCGATGGGCACGCCGGCGAACACCGACGCCGCCACGAGGCCGACGAGGAAGATGAGCAGATTGTAGTTGCCCAGCGTCTTCAGCCAGGGTGAGGCCACATGGCCGAGACCGACCGCCAGCACGAGGCAGACGCACACCACGGCCACCTGCTTCAGATTGGCCGCGCGCAGCACTTTCAGAAAGCTCACCAGCGCCATGAGGCCGATGCCGATGGGTAGCGCCGCCGCCTTCCACGTGTTGGGGACGTCGAGGGCCGGCAGCGTGACGAACATCTCGTCCTCGGCATACTCGATGGCGGGATGCAGCACCGCCAGAAGGAACACCAGGGGCGCGGCGAGGGCCAGCGTCTCCAGCACCGATTTCACGCGCGGCGAGGCCATGCTCACCAGCGCGGTCATGCGCATGTGGCTGTCGCGCTGGAGGGCCAGCACGGCGCCGAACATGGCGAGCCAGATGAAGAGGACGGACGCAAGCTCGTCCGACCACACGATGGGGCTGTGCAGCGCATAGCGCTTCACCACGCCGACGAAGAGGACGGTGATCTCCGCCAGCACGAGGGCTGCGGCGAGATATTCCACCACCCGGCACAGCGCCGTCTCCACGCCGAAGACGGCGCAGCGCCAGCCGGTGGGAGGCGCCTGGGTCGGCGCCTCCTCGGTGGCGTAGGCTTCGTGCAGCGCGTGGGTTTCATCCAGCGCATGCCCGGGAGGCGGCATGGAGTGGGATACGTGCTGGGACATGCTCACCCCCCGAGCTTGCCGACGGCGGCCTCGAGCAGGCCCCACGCTTCATCGCCATACTTGGCCTTCCACTCGCCGTAGAAGGGCGTGGAGGCTAGCGCCTTGCGGAACTGCTCGCGGTCCACGTCGATGAAGGTGATGCCCTTGGCGGTGAGGTCCGCGCGCAGGCTCTGGTTGAGCGAGGCGATGTCGGCGCGCTGGTCCACGGCGGACTTGTCCAGTTCGCGGGTGACCACGGCGCGGACGTCCTCCGGCAGCGTGCCCCAGGCGCGGCGGTTGCCGAGGATGACGTAGCCGTCCCACACGTGGCCGGTCATGGAGCAGGACTTCTGCACCTCGTAGAGGCGGGTTGAGGCGATGATCGCGAGCGGGTTCTCCTGGCCCTCGACCACCTTGGTCTGGAGCGCAGAATAAAGCTCGTTGAAGTTGATGGGCGTGGCGCCGGCGTTCAGCGACTTGAACACCGAGGTCAGCATAGGCGCGGGCGGGACGCGGATCTTGAAGCCGTTCAGATCCTGCGGAGTGCGGATCTCGCGGGTGGACGAGGTGATCTGGCGGAAGCCGTTGTCCCAGAACTTGGCGGGAGCGACAAGGCCGGTCTTCTCGATCTGCGTGCGGATGTACTTGCCGAGGTCGCCGTCGACGGCCTTCCACACGGTGGCGTAATCGGGGAAGGCGAAGCCGGTGTTGACGATTCCGGACACCGGAACCAGCGTCGCGAGGATCGAGGTGGAGAGGTTGAAGAACTCCACGCCGCCCGAGCGCACCTGGGCGAGGAGGTCGGTGTCGGAGCCGAGCTGGTTGGCCGGGAACAGCTTGATCTCGACGCGGCCGGAGGTCGCCTCGCGGATGCGGTCGAGGGCTTCCTGCGCGCGCTTGTTCACCGGGTGGGTGGGGTCCTGGCCGGTGGCGTACTTGTAGGTGAATTCGGCGGCCTCGCCCCGACGGGTGAGGATGCTGAACAGCGGCAGCGCGGCGCCTGCGGCCAGCACATGACGGCGGGTCAGGCCGGTTTTGGTCGGTGTCATGGTGTTTTCTCCCTAGTGTGCCGCTTTCGGCGGCTTGGTCGTTTGCAAAAAAGGGGACTAGGCCCGGCCCTGGAGGGCGCGGTAGGCGTCGATGACCTTGCTGTCGTCCTTTGTGCCCTTGCCCTGGCCGGAGACGGCGAGGAACATCTGGTGGGCGGTTGCGGCCAGCGGCAGCGCGGTCTTCGCACCGGCACCGGCTTCCAGCACGATGCCGAGATCCTTCACGAAGATGTCCACCGCGCTGGTCACGCGCGGTTCGCTCTCCAGCATGCGCGGGCCGCGATCCCGCAGCATCCAGCTGGAGGCGGCGGAGCCGGAGACGATGTCGAGCATGGCGTTCATGTCGAGGCCGAGGGTCTCGGCCAGCGACAGGGCCTCGCCGGCGACGGCCAGATGCACGCCGCACAGGAGCTGGTTCACCGCCTTGGCGGTGGCGCCCTGCCCGGCCTTGTCGCCCAGCAGGACGACCTTGGAGCCCATGGCGTCCAGCACCGGCTTCACCTGCGTGAACAGGTCGGACGGGGCCGCCACCATGATGGTGAGGCTGCCCGCCTCGGCCCCAACCACACCGCCGGAGACGGGGGCGTCGACGAGGCGGCGGCCTTCGGCCTCCACGCGCCTGGCGAGGGCCGCGACGGCGGCCGGCGGACAGGTGGCCATCAGGATGACCGTGCCGCCTTCAGGCAGATGCGCCAATGCGCCCGCGCCGAACAGGATGTCCTCGGCCTGGGTGGCATTCACCACCATCAGCACCGCGGCATCCTGGCCGGCGAAGGCGTCTGCGAGGCTGGCCGCGGCCGCGCCCCCGGCGTCGGCGAGTTTCGCCCCGGCTTCGGGCCGGATGTCGAAACCCGTCACGGCGAAGCCGGCGCGGGCGAGGTTGACCGCCATCGGCAGGCCCATGGAGCCGAGCCCCACAAAGCCGATCTTCTTCATCTTTTCCTCCCGCTCGGCCCGCCCCTCTTGCCGGGGGCTGGAGCCGTATGGATGACGTGAACCCTTCGACTACTTGAGCCAGCCCTTCACCTGCGCGCAGAGCGCGTCGGTGGAGATGCCGTAGCGGTCGTGCAGGGTCGGCAGCGCGCCGGCCGCCAGGAATTCGTCGGGCAGGCCGATCATGCGGAACGCGGGGTGGACACCCGCGCGCATCAGGAGCCCCGCCACCGCCTCGCCGAGGCCGCCGATGACGGTGTGGTTCTCAACCACCACCACGAGGCGGCCGGGCTTGGCACAGGCCTCGAGGATGGTCGCGGTGTCGAGCGGCTTGATGGTGGGCACGTGCAGCACGCCCACGTCCACGCGGTCCGCCTCGAGCGCCTTGGCAGCTTCCAGCGCGCGCATGGTCATGATGCCGGACGAGACGAACAGCACCTCGTAGCCGTCGCGCAGCATCTTCGCCTTGCCCAGCTCGAAGGTGTAGCCGTACTCGTCGAGCACGAGCGGCACCTGGCCGCGCAGCAGGCGCATGTAGACCGGGCCCTTGTGGGCGACGATGGCCGGCACCGCCTGCTCGATCTCGTGCGCGTCGCACGGGTCGATCACGGTCATGTTCGGGATGGCGCGCATGAGCGCCAGATCCTCGGCCGCCTGATGCGAGGGGCCGTAGCCGGAGGTGAGGCCCGGCAGGGCGCAGACGATCTTCACGTTGCGGTCTTCTTCCGCGATCGTCTGGTGGATGAAGTCATAGGCCCGGCGCGAGGCGAACACCGCATAGGTGGTGGCGAAGGGCGTGAAGCCTTCCGCCGCAAGGCCGGAGGCTGCGCCGAACAGGAGCTGTTCGGCCATGCCCATCTGGTAGTAGCGGTCCGGGAAGGCCTGCTGGAAGATGTGCAGGTCCGTATACTTGCCGAGGTCCGCCGTCATGCCGACGATGGAGGGATCGGACTTGGCGCATTCCACCAGCGAGTGGCCGAAGGGAGCCGGCTTGGTGCGCTGCCCCTCGCCCGCGATGGACGCGATCATGGCGGAGGTGGTCAGGCGCGGTTTGGAGGGAGCGTCAGCGCCCTTGGCGGCGGGAGCGGGATGAGCCGTGGCGGGTTTCATGCGGGCTTCCTCTCGTCGAGGGCGGCCAGGGCCAGCTGCCACTCATGGGCATCCACACGGATGAAATGGTTCTTGTCGCGCGCCTCAAGGAAGGGGATGCCCTTGCCCATGAGCGTGTCGGCGATGATCATGCTGGGCCGGCCGCCATTGGCGGTCTTGGCGGCATCGAAGGCGGCGCGCACGGCGTCGAGGTCGTTGCCGTCCACCCGCTGCACGAACCAGTTGAACGCCGCGAGCTTCTCCGGCAGCGGCTCGAAGCCGAGCATGGAGGTGGAGGGGCCGTCCGCCTGCTGGTTGTTCACGTCGACAATGGCGATGAGGTTGTCGAGCTTGTAGTGCGCGGCCGACATGATGGCCTCCCACACCGAGCCCTCGTCCAGCTCGCCGTCGGAGAACAGGGTATAGACCCGGCTGTCCGAGCCCTTGCGCTTGAGGCCGAGGCACTTGCCCACCGCGATGGACAGGCCGAGACCGAGCGATCCGCCGGACATCTCCATGCCCGGGGTGTAGGCCGCCATGCCCGACATGGGCAGGCGGCTGTCGTCGAATCCGTAGGTCTCCAGCTCGTCCTCGGGGACGATGCCGGCCTCGATCAGCGCGGCATAGAGCGCGATCGCATAATGGCCGTTGGAGAGCAGGAAGCGGTCGCGCCCCTCCCATTCGGGGTTCTGGGGCTCGTAGCGCATGGCGTGGAAATAGGCGGTGGCCAGCACATCGGCGATGTCGAGGGCCTGGGCGATATAGCCCTGTCCCTGCACCTCGCCCATGCGGATGGCATGACGCCGGATGTTCCAGGCGCGCCGCTCCAGCGAGACGTTTGAAGGTGAAATGGTCATGTCCCTGTTCCTGTAGAGGAGCGCCCGCGCCGGGACGGCCCCGATCGCCCTGCGACCAGCCGTCCCCAACGCGCCGTGGCGGACCGGGATTGGAGCATTTTCAAGCGAAGCGGATTCCGGTTCGCGTGAAGAAAATGCGTAGCGCCAAAAGCCTAGGGCATTTCCGGCGGACCGGAGTTCGCCGGGAATGCCTTAGTGGATCAGCATGCCGCCGTTGACGTCGATCACCGCGCCGGTGACGTAGGCGGACAGATCGCTGGCGAGGAAGAGATAGATGCCGGCCACGTCGCTCGCATCGCCGAGGCGGTTGAGCGGAATGCCCTTCAGGATGTCCTTGCGCATCTCGTCGGTCAGCATGCCGCCGGTGATGTCGGTCTGGATCAGGCCGGGGGTGACGCAGTTCACGCGGATGCCGTCCACGCCGAACTCGCGGGCCATCGCCTTGGCAAGGCCAAGCACGCCCGCCTTCGCGGAGGAATAGTGCGGGCCGCCGAAGATGCCGCCGCCGCGCTGCGCGGACACCGACGACATGCAGGCGATGGAGCCGGACTTGCGCTCGCGCATGTGCGGGATGAACACCTGGCTGAGGAACAGGACGCCCTTGCAGTTGATGTCCTGAATGCGGTCCCAGCTCGCCTCGTCGATGTCGAGCGTCTTCACCGGCTGGGTCACGCCGGCATTGTTCACGAGAATGTCGACGTGACCAAACACCTTGAGCACTTCGTCCGCGGCAGCCTGGCACGAGGCCTTGTTGGCGACGTCGCAGCCGACGCCCATGTGCTGCGGGCCGAGTTCTGCGGCAGCGGCCTTGGCGGCGGCCTCGTCGATGTCGAGAATGGCGATGCGCGCGCCATGGGCGGCGAACAGCTTCGCCGTGGCAAGACCAATGCCGCGGGCGCTGGCCGCCCCCGAGATGGCGGCGGTCTTGTTCTGAAGCAACATGGTTTCCTCCACGAGGGGCTCTTTTTGTAAGGGTGATACTGGCTCCTCTTTCCCCGGCTGAAAAACGCAAAAATTGCGCGAATGGATGAACCATGTTCATCTAAAGCCGTGGGCCGTCCGGACTGCCGTAGCGGCCGCAGTCATGAGGGCTCACCATGAAGCGCCTTCCCCTGTCCGCCTTGCAGGCGTTCGAGTCGGCCGCGCGTCGCGGCTCGTTCCGCGTCGCCGGGGAGGAGCTGGGCATCTCGCCCAGCGCCATCAGCCACGCCGTGCGCAAGCTGGAGGACCTGATGGGCGCGGCCCTGTTCGAGCGGGAGGGCCGGGCGGTGCGGCTCAATCCCGCCGGCGAGGCGCTGATGCGCCATGTGGCGGCGGGGTTCGACGAGATGCGGCAGGGCATCGAGATGGTCGGCGCCCGCTCGGTGAACCTGCTGCGCCTGCATTGCGCGCCTTCACTGGCGGCGCAATGGCTGCTCCCCCGGTTGCGCACGCTGCTGGCCAAGCAGCCGGGACTGGAGGTGCGGCTCGCGGCGGGCGTGGACTACCCGCGCTTCGAGCATGACGAGTTCGACGCCGACATCTGCTACGGCCCGCCGCGGCAGGAAGGGCTGATCGTCGTGCCCCTCGGCGAGGAGACGGTGACGCCCCTGTGCGCGCCGGAAATGGCCGCCCGCATCTCGGGGCCGCTGAACCTGCTCGAACACGACCTCATCGAGAGCGACAACAAGCGCGTGCGCTGGAACCACTGGTTCGAATCCAACGGCGTGGCCCCGCCCGGCCCGCGCGGGTCGCGTTTCGACCGCTCCTTCATGGCCATCGCGGCGGCGGTGGACGGGCTCGGGATCGCGCTTGAATCCACCCGCCTTGCCGAGCGCGAGATCGCGCGCGGGCAATTGGTGGCGCCGCTCGCCGGCAAGGCGAACGACGTCACTTATGTCGGGCACTATCTGGTCTTCCCCCGCGCCGCGAAAGCACGGCGGGCGGTGCGCATGTTCGCCACCTGGATCACGCAGGAACTCGATTTGCCCACGCCCCGCATCTGAGAGCGCAGGCGACGGCAACCGGAGCGTCGCGCGCGCGATGGCGACGCCAGATGTCCGGCCATCGCCCGAACATCGTTTCGCAACACAGATTCGAGCTGTCCGACCTCAGGCAATCCTCGGGAGATGCAGCGCGAGGGTTTCTCCCCCACTGCCTTCCACTGCCGGATAGAGCACGCGGACCCGTGGATCGTGGCCGGGCACGATCATTTCCTCCCGGCCCTCAGCCAGCACACGCGCCCGCCCCCAACCGGCGGCCATGTCGCCGAGGTTGAAGACGATCGGGAAGGGCAGGCCTTCCTGCATGTTGGCGTAGAAGTGGCTGGCATCGCTGGCGAGGACGAGGGGACCGCGCGCGGTCTGAACGCGCACCATCTGCAACCCGTCCGTGTGGCCGCCCACATGGTGGACACTGACGCCGGGCGCCACCTCCCCGTCGCCGGCGTGGAAGCGCACCCGGCCCGCATAGAGGGCGCGCACCATCTTCACCACGTCCTCCACATCGAAGGCGTGGCGCATGCAGGCCACGCACATATGCCGCCCCGTGGCGAAGCCCATCTCCCGTTCCTGCAGGTGGAAGGTGGCGTTCGGGAAGAGATCGAGGTTGCCGGCGTGGTCGTAGTGGAGGTGGGTGATGATGACGTCCCCGACGTCCGCCGGATCGCAGCCGAGATCGGCATAGGCCGTCGCGACATCGCGCAGGATGCGCCGCCCCCGCGCCGGCGTGCCGACCTTCGCAAAGCCGGTGTCCACGGCGATCAGGCGGCTGCCGCTGCGCAGAAGCCAGACGTAGAAGTCGAGCTGCATCGGCGTGTCGTGCGGGTCTCCCGCGCCGATGAAGTTCATGCCGCGCGTGCGCTGCTGGTCGCCGTAGCGCAGGGCGTAGACCTCCCACTCCATCATTACCTCCCTGTGACCCGCTCTCGTTCAAGCCACTTGCCAGCGGTCTACCCCTCTGTATATTCGACTTCGAAAAAAGAACAGATGTTCTGTCTAGAAGAACAAAAATCGGGAGGAAGCCGGTGGACTCAGAAGACGACGTGGTGGCGCGGCTCCTCCGCCTGCCCGACCTGCTCGAACGCGCGCCGGCCCTTCAGGAGCGCGGCCGCTTCCTCTCGGTTGACTGGCTCGTGGGCATCCCCAGCCGGCCCTTCCGGGTCCGGATCGAGCAGGGACGCCTCGTCCGCATGGACGAGGCGTCGAAGGTGATGGCGAACTGGCGTTTCGCCTATCGCGCGCGCCCCGAGGCGTGGATGGAGTTCTGGCAGCCCATGCCGAAGGCGGGCTGGCACGACCTTCTGGCCCTCACCAAGCGGGGAGCGGCGACGCTGGAGGGCGACCTCCACCCCTTCATCGCCAACCTTCAGTATTTCAAGGACCTTCTGGCGCTGCCGCGGGAGGTGCGGGCATGAGCACGACCGTTCCCGCGCCCATCGAGCCCCAAATCGAGCCGATGATCGGCCGCTATGTGACCTTCCCCATCGAAGGCCGGCCGCATCGCGTCTATTTCGAGGAGGCTGGCGCCGGCATCCCGCTCGTCTGCCTGCACACCGCAGGCTCGGACGGACGCCAGTGGCGCCACCTTCTGACCGATCCCGAGATCACGCAGCACTTCCGCGTCATCGCCTTCGACCTGCCATTCCACGGCAAGTCCAATCCGCCCGAGGACTGGGACGGCACCGAATATCGCCTCACCACGGCTGCCTACACCTCCACCATCCGCGCCTTCTGTGGCGCGCTCGGACTTGAGAAGCCGGTGGTGATGGGCTGCTCCATCGGCGGGCGCATCGTCCTCAACCTCGCCATCGATCACGCAGCCGAGTTTTCCGCGCTGATCGGCCTCGAGGCGGCGGATTTCCAGCAGCCCTGGTACGACACGGAATGGCTCAACCGGCCCGATGTGCACGGCGGCGAAGCCTGTGCGGCGCTGGTTTCCGGCCTGATGTCGCCCGATGTGCCCCCGGCGCGGCGCATGGAAACGCTGTGGCACTACAAGCAGAGCGGGCCGGGCGTCTTCAAGGGTGACCTCTATTTCTACCGCGTCGACGGTGACCTGCGCGGTCGCACCGCCGCCATCGACACCAATGTCTGCCCGCTCTACCTGCTCACGGGCGAATACGACTATTCCTGCTCCCCTGACGACACGCTCCGCACCGCCCGCTCTATCGCCGGCGCGCAGGTGACGGTGATGGAGCGCCTTGGCCACTTCCCGATGAGCGAGAACCCCGAGCAGTTCCGCCGCTACATCGCTCCCGTCCTCGACGAGGTGCGGGCGCGTGCCGGTCAATCATGACGAACAATAATTCGCGAGGAGACGCCAGAATGAACACAACGAAGAGGCTCGCCGCCGCCGCGCTCGGTATGGCGCTCGCCGCAGCTCCGGTCGCTGCCCGTGCGGCGGACGACGTGATCCGCATCGGCATCCTGAACGACCAGTCCGGCGTGTTCGCGGACAATGGCGGGCGCGGGTCCGTCGTGGCCGCGAGGCTTGCGGCGGAAGACTTTGCCAACGAGGTCATCGGCCAGCGCATCGAGATCATCGACGCCGACCACCAGAACAAGGCGGACATCGCCTCCGCCACCGCCCGCAAGTGGTTCGATACCCAGGGTGTGGACCTGATCGCGGACGGTGCGGCCTCCTCGGCCGGCTTCGCCATCCTGGAGGCGGCGAAGGAGCGCAAGAAGATCTTCATCGTGAACGGCCCGGCCTCGTCGGACTTCACGGGCAAGGCCTGCTCGCCCTACTCCTTCCACTTCACCTACGACACCTACGCGCTGGCCAAGATCACCAGCCAGGCCATCACCAAGGCCGGCGGCAAGAGCTGGTATTTCATCACGGCGGACTACGCCTTCGGCCACGCGCTCCAGCGCGACGCCACCAAGTTCATCGAGGCGGCAGGCGGCAAGGTTGTCGGCCAGGCGGCGCATCCGCTCGGCACCAACGACTTCTCCTCCTTCCTCCTTCAGGCGCAGGCCTCGAAGGCGAACGTGGTGGGCCTCGCCACCTCGGGCCGCGACGTGCAGACCGCCATCAAGCAGGCGGGCGAATTCGGCATCGTCGAGGGCGGGCAGCAGCTCGCCGGCCTCCTCGTCTTCATCACCGACGTGAAGGCGCTGGGCGTGAAGGCCGCGCAGGGCCTGAAGGTGACCACCTCCTTCTACTGGGACCTCACCGACGAGACCCGCGCCTGGACCAAGCGCTTCCAGGCCCAGATGGGCGGGCGTGTCCCCTCCATGATCCATGCCGGCGTCTATAGCGGCGTGAAGCACTATCTGGCGGCGGTGAAGGCGCTCGGCACCAAGGACGGCGAAAAGGTCGCCGCCAAGATGCACGAGATGAAGGTGAACGACATGTACAACAAGGATGTCGTGATCCGCGCCGATGGCCGCGTGCTGCACGACATGTACCTGATGCAGGTGAAGACGCCGGCGGAGTCGAAGTACGAGTTCGACTATTACAAGACGGTCGAGCGCTTCCCCGGCTCCGAATCCTTCCGCCCCCTGAGCGAGAGCGAGTGCCCCCTCGTCAAGCGCTGATCCGCCTTGCCGCGCCCGCGCACGACGCGGGCCGGCTCCCCTGCGAGGATCTCATGAGCCCATTGCCTTTCTTCGTCTCCGGAAAGCCCGTCACGGGCACCGGCCCCACCTTCGTCTCCCGCAACCCGGCGACCGGCGAGGTGAACTACGAACTCTCCGCCGCCTCCGCCGCCGATGTGGACGCCGCCGTCGCCTCGGCGCAGCAGGCCGTGCGGTCCGCCGCGTGGCGCAACATGCGGCCCCACGAACGCGCCCGCATCATCGCCCGCATCGCTGATGGCATGGCCGCCAATGCCGATGAGCTTGCCGCCATCCAGATGCGCGAGAACGGCAAGGTCATCGCCGAGTGCCGCACCCAGGTGGCGAGCGCCATCGCCACCTTCCGCTACTTCGCGGCGGTCTGCGAGACGCTCGGCTCCGAGGTGACGCCGGCGCGCGGCGACTACCTGTCCATGACGGTCTATGAGCCCATGGGCGTCATCGCCGCCATCACCCCCTGGAATTCGCCGCTCACCATGGAGGCCCAGAAGGTGGCCCCGGCGCTCGCCGCCGGCAACGCCATCATCGTGAAGCCGTCCGAGGTGACGCCCACCGCCGCCATTCTCGTCGCCCGCATCGCCGCGGAAGCGGGCCTACCCCCCGGCATCCTCAATGTGGTGACCGGCCTCGGTGGCGATACCGGCGTCGCGCTGGTGCAGCATCCGGGCGTGCGCATGGTGTCGTTCACCGGCGGCACCGGCACCGGGCGCGCCATCGGCCGCATCTGCGCCGACCGGCTCATTCCCGCAGCGCTGGAACTCGGCGGCAAGTCGCCGAACATCGTGTTCGAGGACGCCGATCTCGACGCGGCGTTGGCCGGCGTCATGGGGGGCATCTTCGAGGGCTCCGGCCAGTCCTGCGTCGCCGGCTCGCGCCTGTTCGTGCAGAAGTCCGTCTACAACGCCTTCGTGGATCGCCTGAAGGCGAAGACCGAAGCGCTGGCGGTGGGAATGCCGACAGAGCCGGCCTCGAAGATGGGGCCCCTCGCCTCCTTCCCCCACCGCGACCGGGTGGAAGGCATGGTGGACATCGCCCGCAAGGAGGGCGGCGACATCATCGCCGGCGGCCGCCGTCCCGACGCGGCTGCGCTCGCCAACGGCGCCTTCTATCTGCCCACCCTCATCGTCGGGCTGACCAATGGGGCGCGGGTGGCACAGGAAGAGATCTTCGGCCCCGTGCTGGTGATCCTGCCCTTCTCCGACGAGGCGGACCTCGTCGCCCAGGCCAACGACAGCGTCTACGGCCTCGCCTGCGGCATCTGGACGGCCAACTACCGCCGCGCCTGGCGCATCGCGCGGGCCATCGAGGCCGGTACCGTCTGGATCAACACCTACAAGCAGCTCTCCGTGGCGACGCCGTTCGGCGGCTTCAAGGAAAGTGGCATCGGCCGGGAGAAGGGCATTTCCGGCGTCCGCCTCTACCAGCAGGCGAAGGGCATCTATTGGGACATGGGCAAGCTGGTGCCCGAGGAAGGCATGGGACAATGAGCGGCAGCGTCGGTTTCATCGGGCTCGGCGTCATGGGCGAGCCCATGTGCCGCAACCTCGCACAGAAGAGCGGGCGGCCGGTCATCGGCTTCGACCGGGCGGACGCGCCGCTGGAGCGGCTCGCCGCTTTCGGGGTGACCCGCGCGGCCAGCCTCTCCGCGCTGTCCGAGGCGTGCGACGTGATCTTCATGGCCCTCCCGAGCGGCGCCCATGTGGAGGCTGTGACCCTCGGCGCGGACGGCCTTCTCGCCCATGCCCGTCCGGGGCAGGTGATCGTGGACCTCGGCACCTCGCCAGTGGAGCTGACGCGGGACATCGCGGCGAAGTTCGTCGCGGCCGGCGCGCACTATGCGGATGCGCCCATCGCGCGCACCCGTCAGGCGGCCGAGGAAGGCACGCTCTCCATCATGGTCGGCGCGGACCAGCCGACCTTCGACGTCGTCCGCCCGCTGCTCGCCACCTTCGCCAGCGACATCACCCATTGCGGGCCGATCGGAGCGGGGCAGATCGTCAAGATCCTGAACAACATGGTGCTGGTGGAGACGGTGGTGGCGCTGAGCGAGGCGATGGCCACGGCCACGCGCGCCGGGGTCGACGGCAAGCTGCTGTTCGAAACCCTGATGAAGGGATCGGCCGACAGCTTCGCCCTGCGCAACCATGGCATGAAGGCGGTGGTGGCGGAGACCTTCCCGGAGCGCGCCTTCTCCACCACCTATGCCCGCAAGGACATCGGCTACGCGCTGTCCCTCGCCCAGTCCGTGGGACTGCGGCTGCAAGGCGCTGAACTCGCCGACCAGTTGCTGGAAAAGACGCAGGCCGAAGGATTCGGCGATCTCTATTGGCCGGTGGTCAGCCGCATCGTCGCCAAATCGAACTGAGGCCCGAGCCGGGGCCGAGACCAGACCGCTCCCCTGCGGGCCGTCTCGCACCGCACGAAGCGTTCCAATTGCCGGCCGCTTCTGCGATCATCCATCGCCCGTTCGGCTCAGGCTGGCGGGCGTACTGGAGATGCGTGTGTCCGAGTCCAAGACCCTCAGTGCGCCTGACGGCGGCGGCGTCGCCGCCGTGGAGCGGGCGCTCACCATCGTCGGCGCGCTGGAGCGCGCGAACGGTCCCGTCAGCCTGGCGGATCTCTCCCGCCTGACGGGGTTCTACAAAAGCACCATCCTCCGCCTCATGGCCTCGCTGGAAGGCAACGGCTACGTCACGCGCCTGCGCGATGGCGGGTATGACCTCGGGCCGGCCGCCTTCCGCCTCGGCATCGCTTATGAGCGGCGCAACGGGCTGCGCGGCCATGTGATGCCGGTCTTGCAGGATCTGGTGGAGCGCGGGACCGAAAGCTCGTCCTTCCATGTCCGGCAGGATGCCGGCCACCGCCTGTGCCTGTTCCGGGTGGATTCGCGCCATGCGACCCTCGACAGGGTGGCGGCGGGCGATGTCTATCCCATACGGGTCGGCGCCGGCGGGCATGTCCTGCTGGCCTTCGACGGTGAAGCGGGGCCGCGCTACGACGCGATCCGCACCGAAGGCTTGGCGGTGTCCCTGGGCGAACGCGATCCCGCCTGCGCGGCGGTTGCCGCGCCCGTATTCGGCCCCGCAGGGCTGTTCGGCACGCTCTCCTTGTCAGGCCCACGCGAGCGTTTTTCGCCGGAGCAGGTCGCCATCATGCGCGCCGAGCTTCTGCCGCAGGCGGAGCGGCTGACACGCACGCTCGGCGGCGCCTGGCCCCATTTCCAGCGTCCCACCGGAAAGGTCGAGCGCGGCGCCGCCTGAGGGACGGCGACACCGCGCCCGACACCCGCATCCCGGCCCGCGCCGAACGCGAACCGGGACAGGGAGACCTACTTGAGCGAAGCGCCGGAGGCCTTCACCGCGGCGGCCCACTTGCCGCTCTCCTCCCGCATGAAGGTCGCGAATTCGGCCGGCGTGCTGTTGACCACGTCGCCGCCGAGCTGCTCGATGCGGCGGCGCATGTCCGGCTCCGCGACGATCTTCGACACGTCGGCGTAGATCTTCTCCACCAGCTCCGGCTTAATCTTCGCTGGCGCCAGCAGGCCGAACCAGGTGGCGGCCTCGAAGTCCTTGACGCCGGCCTCGGCGAAGGTCGGCACCTGCGGCAGCGCGCCGAGGCGGCGGTTGTGGGCCACGGCAATCGCCTTCACCTTGCCGCTCTCGATGAGCGGAATGACCGCCGTCGCGGTCGCGAGCATCATCTGCACCTGCCCGCCCATGAGATCGGTGAGGGCCGGTGCGTCGCCCTTGTAGGGCACGTGGGTGATGCCGCTCTTGGTCGCGATCTTGAACAGCTCGCCGGAGAGATGCTGCGCGGTGCCGATGCCCGGGGAGGCGTAGTTCACCTTGTCCCCCTCCTTGGCCAGCCAGGCGAGGAACTCGGCCATGTTGGAAGCCGGCACCTGCGGGCTGACAACCAGAACCAGCGGCACCTTGGTGATGAGGGTGATGGGCGCGAAGTCCTTCAGCGCGTCGAAGGTCAGGCCGGGATAGAGGTGCCCCGAAATCGTGTGGGCGGAGGTCGTCATGTACAGCAGGTAGCCGTCCCCCGGCGCCTGCGCCACCGTCCGGGCGGCGATGGTGGTGCCGGCGCCCGCGCGATTGTCCACCACGACCGCCTGGCCCCAAGCCCCGGTGAGCTTTTCAGCCACGGCACGGGCCACGACGTCAGTGGCGCCGCCGGCGGCATAGGGCACGATCATCGTCACCGGCCGCGCCGGGTAAGTCTCCGCCGATGCGGGACCGGCGAGGGCGATGCAACTCGCGAGGCAGCCGGCTACGGCAGCCATCATGCTTTGGAACGACATGTTTCCTCCTGAGCCGCTCTGCGCGGCCTTTTTGTTCTGTTAGACAGAATAACTATTCTTTTTTATAACCGTCGCGAATTCGGACCGGCACGTCAAGGGGTCGCTTGACGCGGACGGGAAACGCGCGCAGAAATCTGCGCACGACTGTATACAATAGAATGCAGCCATGAGCGGGCGTATGGCGAGACGGGTGGAGGAGCGGATGACGCGAGAGGAAGCCGAGGCGCAGACGGCAGCTGAAGCCTCCGCCGTGCTGGGCCGGCGCTGGGATGTGCTGGTGGTGGGCGGGGGCAACGCGGCCCTCTGCGCCGCCATCGCCGCGCGGCGGGACGGCGCGTCGGTTCTGGTGCTGGAGATGGCCCCGCGCTTCTATCGCGGCGGCAACACGCGCCACACCCGCAACATGCGCTGCGCCCACGACACCGCCACCGACACCCTGACCGGCCCCTACACCGAGGATGAGTTCTGGGACGACCTGAAGCGCGTCACCCAGGGCCATACGGACGAGGAACTGGCCCGCTTCATGATCGCCCAGTCCAAGGACATGCTGGGCTGGATCACCGAGCAGGGTGTGCGGTTCCAGCCCTCCCTCGGCGGTACGCTGAGCCTCGGGCGCACCAATTCCTTCTTCCTCGGCGGCGGCCGCTCCATGCTGAATGCCCTCTACCAGACCGCCGAGCGGCTGGGGGTTGAGGTGCTGTACGACGCCGAGGTGGTGGACCTCGACATCGCCGATGGCTTCTTCCTCGGCGCCCAGGTGAAGCATGGCGGGCAGCGCCACATGGTGCGCGCGGGGGCTCTGGTGGCGGCCGCCGGCGGGTTCGAGGCCAATATCGACTGGCTGAAGGAATATTGGGGGCCGCCGGCGGAGAACTTCCTCATCCGCGGCACGCCCTACAACCGCGGCACCATGCTGCGGATGCTGCTGGACAAGGGCGTGAAGCCGGTGGGCGATCCCACCCAGTGCCACGCGGTGGCCATCGATGCGCGCGCCCCCAAGTTCGACGGCGGCATCATCACCCGGCTCGACTGCGTGGTGTTCGGCATCGTGATGAACAACAAGGCCGAGCGCTTCTACGACGAGGGCGAGGACTTCTGGCCCAAGCGCTACGCCATCTGGGGCCGGCTCGTGGCCCAGCAGCCGGACCAGATCGCCTACATCGTGTTCGACGCCAAGTCGCTCACCTCCTTCATGCCCTCGCTTTACCCGCCCATCAGCGCGGCGACGCCGGTGGAACTGGCGGGCAAGCTCGGGCTCGACCCGCAGGCCTTCGCGGCCACCGTCGCGAACTTCAATGCGTCCATCGTGCCCGGCGGCAGCTTCGACCACACTGTGCTGGACGACTGCCGCACGGAAGGCCTTACCCCGCCCAAGACCCACTGGGCGCGGCCCATCGATACCGCGCCGTTCTATGCCTATCCGGTGCGCCCCGGCATCACCTTCACCTATCTCGGCGTGCGCGTGGACCGCGAGGCGCGGATGCAGATGGCGGACGGCTCAGCGGCGGCCAACATGTTCGCCGCGGGCGAGATCATGGCCGGTAACGTGCTCGGCCGCGGCTATGCGGCGGGCATCGGCATGACCATCGGCAGTGTGTTCGGCCGCTGCGCCGGCACCGGGGCGGCCCGCAGTGTGCGCAACTAGCCGGACCGCCTCAGTCGAGCTGCAACAGCGACAGCCGCGCCTCCTGCGCGCGCTGGATGTGCAGCCGCGCCGCACGCTCGGCCGCGTCCGGATCACGGGCGGCGATGGCGGCGACGATGGCGGCATGTTCGCTCACCGCCAGCGGCCCGCGCTCGGCGAGCTGGAAGGTGGTGCCCGGCAGCAGGGCCAGGGCATCGCTCAGCTCGTCCAGCATCCGCACGAGGTAGCGGTTGTGGGCGGCGTCCACGATCGCCGAATGGAAGCGGCGGTTCAGTTCCGCCAGCCGGCTCGCATCACCGAACGCCGTCTCGAAGGCGGACGAGAGGCGATCGAGCATGGCGATTTCGCTCGGTGCGGCGTGCTGGGCGGCGAAGCGGGCGGCCGAGCCCTCCAGAACCTCGCGCATGGCGTAGAGTTCGAGCGTCTGGGGACGGGAGATGGTGGCCACCACGAGCCCGGCCGGCGTCGCCTCGATCAGCCCGCGCGCGGTGAGCCGCGCCAGCGCCTCGCGTACCGGCGTGCGGCTGACGCCCAGCGCCCGCGCCACCTGCTCCTCGCGCACGCGCTCGCCGCGCCTGAGGGCACCGGCCCGGATATCCTCCTTCAGGCGCTCGTAGACGCGCTGTGCGCGGGAGAGGCCATCGTCTCCTCCAGCCGTCGCGTCCGCCATTGCGCTCCTCCCCGCTTTCCGGCGCGCTCCACGCGCTGGTCCCTCAAGGGAGTACGGCTGTGCGCAGCTGTATGCAAGACAACTCACACAACAAGGAAGAATTCCAGATGAACGCGCACAGCTCGCCGCTGGAAGAAGCGGCCCGGCTCATGACGGTCTGCAATTCGTGCCGCTATTGCGAGGGCCTGTGCGCCGTGTTTCCGGCCATGGAGATGCGTCGCGCGTTCTCGGCCGGGGATCTCAACTACCTGTCCAACCTCTGCCACTCCTGCGGCGCGTGCTATTTTGACTGCCAGTTCTCGCCGCCGCACGAGTTCAATGTGAACGTGCCGCGCACGCTCGCCGAGGTGCGCAACGATTCCTACGCCCACTATGCCTGGCCGCGCCCGCTGGCCGGCCTGTTCCGGCGCAACGGACTCGTCATCGCCCTCATCACGGCTGCATCGGTGGCCGCCTTCCTCGGCGGCTTCATGGCCTTCAATGACCCGACCGTGATGTTCGGCGCCCATGCGGGGCCGGGGGCCTTCTTCCGCCTCATGCCGCACAATGCCATGGTGGCGCTGTTCGGCGGCGTGTTCATCTATGCCCTTCTGGCCCTGTTCATGGGGCTGCGCGCCTTCTGGCGGGACATGGAGAACGGCAAGCCCCTGCCGCCCGATGCGCCGTCCCTCTGGCAGGCCATGAAGGACGCGGGCCAGCTGCGCTATCTCGATGGCGGCGGCGTCGGCTGCATGAATGCGGACGAGAAGCCCACCGACAACCGCCGGCTGTTCCACCATTTCACCTTCTACGGCTTCGCTTTGTGCTTCGCCGCGACCTCGGTGGCGACGCTCTATCACTACCTGCTCGGCCGCATGTCGCCCTACCCGTGGTGGGATCTGCCGGTGGTGCTCGGCACCCTCGGCGGCATCGGCCTCGTGATCGGACCGGCCGGCCTGTTCATGGCGAAGAAGGCGCGCGATCCCATGATGATGGACGACACGCGCCGGGGCATGGACGCGGCCTTCCTCGCCATGCTCTTCGGCACCGCGCTCACCGGCCTTGCGCTTCTTGTCGTGCGTGCGACGCCGGCCATGGGAACCATGCTAGCCATTCACCTCGGCTTCGTGTTCGGCTTCTTCCTGACCATGCCCTACGGTAAGTTCGTCCACGGCCTCTACCGCTTCGCCGCGCTGGTGCGCTACGCCAAGGAGCGGCAGCAGGAAGCCCACGCCACGGGGGAGTGAAGCGGCTCGGCGGCGGGGGCGCACGCCCTCCCCCGCCCCACTGGATGCGAAGCATGTGATCGACGTTGCGGTGGCAGACCTTGGCGCACCTCATCGCCGATCGGGGCAGCCTCGGTGAAGTCGCACGCGCCCACTATCCATCGCGAAACTGTGGCGCGCGCTTCTCCACGAAGGCGGCCATGCCCTCCTTCTGATCCTGCGTCGCGAACAGGGCGTGGAAGGTCCGGCGCTCGAACAGGAGCCCCTCGGCCAGCGAGGTCTCGAAGGCACGGTTGACGGCCTCCTTGATCGCCATGGTGCTGATGCGGGATTTGGTGGCGATCCCCTCCGCCACGGCCTGTGCTTCGGCGAGCAGCACCGATGCCGGAACGACGCGTGAAACAAGGCCAAGACGCTCCGCCTCCGCAGCGTCCATCATCCGTCCGGTGAGACAGAGATCCATGGTCTTGGCCTTGCCGATGGCGCGCGCGAGGCGCTGGGTGCCGCCCGCGCCGGGCATCACGCCGATCTTCACCTCCGGCAGGGCGAACCGCGCCGTTTCGGCCGCGATGACGATGTCGCACATCATCATGATCTCGCAGCCCCCGCCGAGGGCATAGCCGGCCACAGCGGCGACCAGAGGCTTGCGCAGGTGCGCGATCGCATCCCAGGAGGCGAGAAAGTCCTCGAGGAAGGTCTCGGGATAGCTGCGCCCCGCCGCCTCCTTGATATCCGCTCCGGCGGCGAAGGCGCGGTCCGAGCCGGTGAGGACCACGCAGCCGATGTCGGGATCGGCGCCGAACCTGGCGAGGGCCTGCGCAATCTCGCCCACCATCGCCGCGTTCAGGGCATTGAGCGCCTCCGGCCGGTCCAGCGTGATCCAGCCCACCCGGCCGGCGACACGGGTCTGAATGAAGTCGTATCCCATCGGTTTTTTCCATCACTTGCGCTCCGCCCCGATCTGCGCGCGGAAGTCTCGCCAGGTGTCGGGGAAGCGCTCGGAGAAGCTGGCGGCCACCGGCGAGACGGCCTCCCGCCAGGGCTTGAGATCGGCCACAGTGACGACGGCGGCGCCTTTGGCGGCCATGTCCTTGAGGATCGCCGCGTCGTCTGCCTCCATGCGCCCCCAGCCTTCGGTGATGTTGGCGCGGGCGGCCGCGAGCAGCGCGTCGCGATCGGCGGTGGAGAGACGATCGAGCGCGTCCTTCCGCGCCACCAGCACATAGGTGATCATCATCAGCCCTGGCGCGTGGCTGGCCTTGGGGGCGGCCATGCCAAGCTGCGAGGTCCAGGCACCGGGCGAGGTGAAGACCCCGTCGAGGGCGCCGCGCTCGAACGCGGGCTTCATCTCGGGGATGGGCAGCACCACCGGCTCCGCCGAGAGGCGGCGCATGATGTCCTCGTAGGTGCCGGCCCCGGCCACGCGGATCCTCAGTCCCTTGAGGTCCGCCAGGGTCGCGACGCGCTTGTCGCGGAAGACGAAGAGCTGGTCCGCGCCGCGCATCAGGCCGATCACCCGCAGGTCCTGCTTCTGGGCGAGCGTATCGAGGAGGTCCACCACCCCACGGCGCGCCGCCGGCTGGGTCATGGCGGTGTCGTCGAGCGCGAAGGGCAGATTGACGAAGCCGAAGCGCGGATCGAGGCGCTCCAGATTGGCCGCATTGACGAAGGTGAGTTCCGCCTTTCCGGCCTTCAACGCCTCGATGGAGGCGAACCCCGGATAGATGGTGCCGCCGGGATTGGCGGCGATCGTCAGCCGCCCCGAGGTCGTCCGAGCCACCTCCTCCGCCATGGCCGTGAAGTAGGGCACGCGCGGATGATTGGTCGGGATGTCGAACACGAGCCTCAGCTCGTCCGCCGTGGCGACGGCGGGAAGCGCGGCGAGGGGGGCGAGCGTCATCATCGCCGCCCCGAGAAGGCGGCCGACAGTCTTGGTCATGGGCGTGTTCCTCCGGTGTTGCGCGCGTTGGTGCGCGTCGTTCATCCGCTGGGCGGATTTCAGTAGGGCAGCGGCCAGCGACGCAGGCGATCCTTCGCCTTCACGGCGAGGCGGGCGAGGCCGCTCGGCTCGATGATGAGGAAGGCGACGATGAGCGCTCCGAAGATCATCAGCTCCAGATTGGCCAGAACGTCCGGCTTCAGGGCCTCGCCGAACAGGGTCGCTGCATTGGCGATGGCCACCGGCAGGAGCACGATGAAGGCCGCCCCGAGGAAGGAGCCGAGGATGGAGCCGAGGCCGCCGATGATGACCATGAACAGGATCTGGAACGAGCGATGCAGCGAGAAGGCCTCGATCTCCACGTTCCCGAGATAGAGGAACGCCCAGAGCGCGCCGGCCACCCCGCAATAGAAGCCGGAGACCGCGAAGGCGGTGAGCTTGGCCCGGGTGGTGTCGACCCCCGTCAGTTCCGCCGCCGTCTCGTGGTCGCGCACCGCCATCAGGGCGCGGCCGGCGGAGGAGCGGATGAGGTTCTTCGCCACGAAAGCCAGGGCGACGACCGTCCCGAAGGCGACGAGGTAGCGGGACGGCACGGACGAGAAGCCGAAGCCGAATAAAAAGAGCGTCGGGGTGGAGACGACGCCGGAGGGGGTGTTCAGCACCAGCCACGGAATGTGGGTGCAGATCCATTCGATGAAGAACTGGGCGGCGAGCGTCGCCACCGCCACGTAGAAGCCGCGGATGCGCAGGCTCAAGAGGCCGAAGGCGAGCCCCACCGCGCCCGCAACCATACCCGCCAGCACGAAGGAGACCGGGAACGGCAGCCACGGCAGGCGGATGACGAGATTCACCGCCGCATAGGCTCCCACCGCCATGAAGGCGCCCGAGCCCAGCGAGAGCTGGCCCGCATAGCCGGTGAGAATGTTGAGCCCGATCGCCGCGAGCGACAGGATGAGGCATGGCAGGAGGATGGAGCCGAGCCAGTACGGCCCGGCCACGAACGGCACTACGAGCGCGCCCACGGCCACGAGGGCCATCACCGCCCAGCGGTCGAGGGCCACGGGGAAGATGGCCTGCTCCTCGCCATAGGACGTCTTCAGCGCACCGGCGTCACGGTGGAACATGGGTCAGACCCTCGCGATGCGCGTCGCGCCGAACAGGCCGGCGGGCCGGATGAGCAGAACGGCGATGGCGAGTGCGTACGGAAACCAGTTCTCGATGCCGCCGCCGACGAAGGGGCCGAGATAGATCTCGGCGAGCTTCTCGCTGACCCCGATCACGAGCCCCGCCACGATGGCGCCGGCAATGGAGTTGAACCCGCCGAGGATCATCACCGGCAGCGCCTTGAGCGCCACCAGCGTCAGCGCGAACTGCACGCCAAGCCGCGCGCCCCAGACGAGGCCCGCGACGAGCGCGATGAAGCCCGCGGCGCCCCACACCACGGCCCAGATGAAGCCGAGCGGCACGCCCGCAACCTGCGCCGCCTGGGTGTCGTCGGCCACCGCCCGCAGCGCGCGCCCGACCTTGGTGTAGGAGAAGAAGGCGGACAGCACCGCCACCAGCACCGCGGCCATGAGCGCCGCGGAGAGGTCGAACTGCGAGATGAGGATGCCGCCGATCTCGATGGGCTCGTCCGAGATGCCGAGGTCGAGCCCGCGCACCTTGGTGCCCCAGATCAACTGGGCGAAGCCCTCCAGAAAGATGGAGAGGCCGATGGTGGCCATGAACAGGATCATGTGGTCCTGCCCGACGAGGGGGCGCAGCACCGTGCGCTCGATGGCCACCGCCAGCACCAGCATGGCGGCGAGCGCGAGGAGGAAGGCGGCCCACATGGGCAGGCCGAACTCCAGGAAGCCGACGAAGGTGAGCGCGGCGAACAGCACCATGGCGCCCTGGGCGAAGTTGAACACGCCCGAGGCCTTGAAGATGAGCACGAAGCCCAACGCCACCAGCGTGTACATCACGCCGGACAGGAGACCGCCCACCACCACTTCGAGAAAGAAGGAAAAGTCGCCCATGGTGTTCTCCCTCAGACGGCTTCGCCGAGTGCGGCGGAGCCGAGATAGGCAGCGATGACTTGGGGATCGGCACGAACCACGTCGGGCGTGCCATCGGCGATCTTGCGGCCGTAATTGAGGACCGCGACGCGATCGGACAGGCCCATCACCACGCCGATGTCGTGCTCGATGATGAGGATGGTGGTGCCGAAGCTCTCGTTGATCCGGCGGATGAAGCCGCACATGTCGCGCTTCTCCTCGTGGGTCATGCCGGCCATGGGCTCGTCCAGCAGCAGGAGCCTCGGCTCGGTGGCGAGCGCGCGGGCCAGTTCCACCCGCTTCTGGATGCCGTAGGGCAGGCTGGCGACCGGCGCCTTGCGCAGATGCTCCAGCTCCAGGAAGGAGAGGATGCGCTCCGCAGCCTCCCGCTCGCGCCGCTCTTCCGCCGAGGTGGAAGGCAGGCGCAGGAGCTTGCCGAGCAGCAAGCCGTCGAAACGCGCGGCGCGGCCCACCAGAACGTTGTCGATCACGTTCATGCCCTTGAACAGGGAGACGTGCTGGAACGTGCGGCCGATGCCCGAGCGTGCGGCAAAGGCCGGGCGCATGCGGGCGCGTGCCTTGCCGGCGAAGGTGATGGTTCCCGAGCGCGGGTGGTAGACGCCGTTGATGACGTTGAGCAACGAGGTCTTCCCCGCCCCGTTCGGCCCGATGATGGAGAGGATTTCCCCTTCATGGATGGCGAGGGATACGTCGGTGAGCGCCTTCACCCCGCCGAAAGCGACGGCGACGCCGCTGACCTGCATCAACACGGGTCCGCGCGAGCGGGCTGCGCGCTCGGTCGGCCGTGCCTGCGCCTCGCGGCCGGCCGGGGCGAACGGAGCGTCGCGCACCTCGCCCTCCAGCGTCAGCTCCTGCGGACCGAAGCCATCGGCGGCGAGGTCGAAGGTCCGAATGGCAAGGGACGTTCCGGGGAACTCCCCGGCCAGCCGTGCATTCACCCGCTCCACCGCCGCCGATGCATGGCTCTGGGCCGTCGCGGCGTCCTCCGCGTCCGCGGCGGACGGCGCGAGCGCGATCCGGGCACTGAGGCCGTCGGGGACGCGCGTGACGCGGGCACGATCAATGACGGCCTCGCCCCGGAGCACGGCTTCGACAGACCTGAGCGGATGGGTGTCGTCGGCCGGCGCGACGGCGCCGGATCGGAGGCTGCCGTCATCGGCGAGGGCAAGATCCCCGTCGAGCGGCACCCCATAGGCCGCGAGGCGGCGGGCGGTGGTGGGGTCCAGGATGCCGGAGGTGACGAAGGCCAGACGGCAGGCACCGAGGCCGAGGGTGTTGCGCAGCGGCGCTCCGAAGGCGAGACCGGTGCCCGGCAGACCCCTCTCATTCGCCCGCGCGAGGGCGCGCACCAGCGGGCCGCCCGCGGAAAGGCGAACGCCGGCGTCCCTCGCCAGAAGCTCGAACACGCGCGCCGGCGCGGCCAGCACGGTGGGGGCCACCTCCCTCAGATCATTGGGGAAACTCGCCGGCCCCTCCACGCAATGGACAGAGCAGCCCGAGAGAAGCGGTTGCACCAGGCTGCCAGCGGCGTCGGCAATGCCCGAGACGGGCAGAAACGCCATGAGCCGGTCAGCGGGAGACACCAGCAGCCGGGACATAGCCGCCGCGCCGGCGTCGAGGAGACGCCGGTGGGTAAGCGCCACCGGGCGGGGCGGTCCGTCCACACCGGCGGTGTGGAGAATGAGAGCGGTTCGGTTCCCGTCGACCGTGGCGGCCCGCCAGGCGTACCAGGCCACGGCCTCGTCCTGCGCGGCCTCCGGCGATGGCGCGCATTCGTCGAGACGCAGCACGATGGCGGGCGAGCGGCTGGCCGTCCGCCACGCGCGCTCGGCATCCTCATTCTCGCAAAGGACGAGCGCGGGATCGGCCGCCGGCGCGCCGAAGCGGCGCAGGAATTCCGGGTCCACCGGCATCACCGCGGCGCCGAGGCCTTGGGCGGCCAATGCGGCGGCATAAAGCTCCGGCCGGTTCTCGCCCACGATCACCAGCAGGCCTTCGCCGGCGAGGCCGGCGCCATCCAGCAGCCGTGCCATGGCGGCGGTGCGGGCGAGATAATCGGCGAACGTCCAGCTGCGCCAGATGCCGCCGACCTTATGGCGCAAGGCCGGGCGCGCGGCATGGCGCCGGGCGGCGGCGATCAGGGCGCCGGGCAGCGTGTCCGCGGCGCAAGGATCGGCCCGTTCCGCGGCACCGGAGGCATGGTCGAAGGCGCGGTTCATGGCAGGAGGAATCCCTTCGTCCATGGAGGATCAGGAGAGCCAGCGCGGGCGACGGCGGGCGGCAAGGCTCGCCCCGTCCGCTTCGGCGGAGGCATCGAGCCCGAGATAGGAGGCGCGGATTTCGGGATCGGCGGCGAGCGCGAGCGCCGGCCCCTCGCGCACCACCCGGCCGCCCTCCACGAGATAGCCGTAGGTGGCGTAACGCAGCGCCACGGCGGCGTTCTGCTCGGCGAGGAGGAAAGTCACCCCGGCTTCGGCATTCAGCTGCTGCATGATGGAGAAGATCTCCTCCACCAGCAGCGGCGCGAGGCCCATGGAGGGCTCGTCGAGCAGGATCATGCGCGGCCGGGCCATGAGGGCGCGGCCAATCACACACATCTGCTGCTCGCCGCCGGAGAGGAGGCCGGCCGGCTGATGCCGCCGCTCCTTCAGGCGGGGAAAGGTGGTGTAGACGCGTTCGAGACTCTCGGCGACCGCGCCGTCGCTGCGGGAGTAGGCGCCGACCTTCAGATTGTCCTCGACCGACAGGTTGGAGAAGGCATGGCGGCCCTCCATCACCAGGGAAAGGCCTCGGCGGGCGAGGTCGGACGGGTCGAGCCCGTCGATACGCGCGCCATCATAGTGGATGGCGCCCTTCGTCACCTCGCCGCGCTCGGAACGCAGGAGGTTGGCGATAGCCTTCATGGTGGTGGTCTTGCCCGCCCCGTTGGCGCCCAGCAGGGCGACGATGCCGCCCCGGGGAACGCTGAGCGTGAGGCCACGCAGCACGAGGGCCAGACGGGAATACATCACTTCGATGCCGGCGACGGACAGCAAGGGGCCTTGCGCGCTCATGACGTGCTTCTCCCAAGGGGTGGCTCCGGCGCCGGGGGCAGAACGCCCCGGCGCGCAGCAGGTCACGGATCAGGGCTGAAAGGGGCCTCCGAGGTCAGTTCGTCTCGCCGGCGCAGTCGCGGGGCGTGATGCCCTTTTCCTTGGCGAACTGGGCGGCGGACGCCTCGATGAGCGGCCGGACCATGGACTGATCGGACTTGATCCAGTCGGAGATCATCACCCACTTGGCGCCATCCCATTGCTGGAAGCGGATGGCACCGTCGCCCTCGTGGTCGGCGCAGGTGACCTTGATTTCCGGCATCAGGCCCTCGAGGCCGAGCTGCTTGATGCGCTCGCTGGTCATCACCAGATGCTCGAGCCCCCAGCGCACCTCGTCACCGGTGAGGGGACGGTTGCCGAACTTCTTCATGGCGGTGCGCATGGCTTCCGTCACCGCCACGCCGTGAAGCACGCCACGGACATAATAGACGGAGCCGATGCGGTTCTCCTCCACATTGCCCTGCCCCTTGCCGTAAACGTACTTCTTGATGTCCTCGAACACCGGATAGTTAGGTCCGGTGGCGTGGAACTGGGCGGTGATGAAGCCCTTGGCCGCCTCGCCGGCGGGCGTCACGTCCTCCTCCGAGCCCGACCACCACCAGCCGATGATGCGGTCGCGGGCAATCCCGGCACGGGCGGCTTCCTTGATGCCGGTGGGCGTCGCCGCGCCCCAGCCGCGGAACAGCACCCAGTCCGGCCGATACTGGCGCACCTGAAGCCACACGGCGCGCTGGTCCAGCCCCGGCGGGGTGATGGGGAAGGTGGTCACCTCGAAGCCGTAGCGCTTGGCCTGGGCATCGAGGATGACCTGGGTTTCGCGGCCGGCGGCGAAGTCCATCACCACATTGGCGATCTTCTTGCCCTTCAGCTTTTCAAGTCCACCTTCGCGCTCTGCAATATAGCGGATGGTGGCGGTGTTCTCGCTCCAGTAATTGGAGATGAGCGGGAAGAAATAGGGGAAGACCCGGCCATCGGAAGAATCGGTCCGCCCGTAGCCGATGGTGACGGAGGGGATCTTGTCCGCCGTCATGCGGTCGATGAGGGCATAGACGCCACCCGTGCCGGAGGGCGTGAAGGCTGCGGCGCCGGTCGGGCCCTTCGCCTTCTGGCGCTCGTAGCACTCGATCATGCGGTCGGGCTGGTAGCCGGTCTCGCACTCCTCATAGACGAGCTTCACGCCGTTCACGCCACCATCGCGGGCGTTCACCAGCGCCAGATAGTCCGCATAGGCACCGTAGATGCCCGAGCCGCCCGGCGCGTAGGGGCCGGTGCGATAGATGGCGATGGGCACGAACTGCTCCATCACTGCCCCGCCCGTAGTGGCGGGTGCCGCCGTCTGGGCGGCCGCCGGCACGGCGAACCCAAGCGTCGCGACGAAGGCAAGGAGACAGGCCGGCGCGACGGATTTCCGGCGCCGCGAGCTGAAGCATTGAGGCATGGCGTCATCCTCCAGGCCGGAATTCTGGTCCGGCATCTTTATCGGATGATCGGACCATAAATCCAAAATCATTGCGCCGTCAATCTTTGGGTGGAGACGCCGGAATTTCCAATCAAATAACTGATTATCATATGAAATATCACAATTTCCGTGACCTGAGGCGCGTGGCTAGCGGAAAATTTCCGCTTGACCACATGATTTTAGTCGGACAATTTTAGTCCGACAAAAAAGAGGCGATGCGTCCACATGGTCGAGGCTGTTCACGTACTGGAAGGCGGGGGCATCGCAGAGGGGGACGTCGGCGCGTCCGTGCTGGACCAGGCTGCGCCGGCCGGTGTCGCCCTGCGCAGCGCGGCCGAGAGCCGGGGGCTCGACTGGGCGGCGATCGGGCGTCATCTGGAGGCCCAGGGCATCAGCCTCGATCCCGCATTCGTGCCCCGTCAGTTCACAGGCGGTCTCGCCAACCTGAACTTTCTCGTTCGCGTGTCGGACGGCTGGGCCGTGCTGCGGCGGCCGCCCGATGGCCCCCTACCCCCGGGCGCGCACGACATGGCGCGCGAGCACCGCATCCTTTCACATCTCTGGCGGGAGCTGCCGCTCGCCCCGCGCAGCCTGCATCTGTGTGCCGACGCAAACATTGCAGGCGCACCATTCCAGGTGATGGAATTTCGCCCCGGCATCGCCCTGCGCGGTGACAGCCTGTCGCCCTTCCCGGCAACCGCCGCCACCGGCGCGGACCTCTCGCACAAGCTGGTCGAGACGTTGGCCACCATCCACGCGGTGGATCCGGCCCGGATCGGCCTGTCCGATCTCGGCCGCCCCGCCGGCTTCTTCGCCCGCACAGCCGCAGGCTGGATCGGCCGCGCCGAGCGGGTGGCGCAGGGCGCGCTCTCCCCGGCCGCCCGCGCCGTCGCCGGCTGGCTCGCCGCCGCAGAGGTGCGGGACGCGTCGGCGCCCACCCTTCTCCATAACGATTTCAAGCTCGACAACGTGCTGCTGGCCCCCGCCACCCGCGTGCCCGTCGCAGTGGTGGACTGGGACATGGGCACCCGGGGCGACCCGTTGTTCGATCTCGCGACGCTGCTCAGCTACTGGACGGAGGCCGGCGACCCACCGTGCATGCACGAGCTGGCGCAGATGCCCACGGCCCACCCCGGTTTTCTGACACGGGCCGAAGCGGCGGACGCCTACGCCCGCGCCACCGGCCGCGACCTGTCCCAGCTCAAGGCCTACCGCGTGCTTACCATGCTGAAGCTCGGCGTGGTGTTCCACCAGCTCCACGCGCGGCACCTGGCCGGCGAGACGGCGGACCCGCGCTATGCCGGCTTCGGCACACTCGCCGAGGCGCTGTTCGATTTCACCCTCGACATCATCAACGACAAGACCTTCTGAAGGCGAGGCCCATGGATTTCGCGCTCCCCCCCGATCTCGCCGCGCTGGAGGCCCGCACCGCGGCTTTCGTGCGCGACGAGGTACTGCCCTTCGAGACCGACCCGCGCCGCACCGCCCACGGCCCCACCGACGATTTGCGCCGTGATCTGGTGGCGAAGGCGCGCGCGGCCGGGCTTCTGAGCCCACACGTGCCAAAGGAATGGGGCGGGCTCGGCCTCTCCCACCTCGGCAAGGCCGTGGTATTCGAGGCGGCGGGCTATTCCATGCTCGGCCCCATCGCGCTCGCCATCGCCGCGCCGGACGAGGGCAACATGCACCTCCTCGCCGAAGTGGCGAGCGAAGCGCAGAAGGCCCGCTACCTCGCCCCCATGGCGGCGGGCGAGACGCGCTCCTGCTTCCTGATGACCGAGCCGCATCCCGGCGCCGGAGCGGACCCGTCTTTGCTCAAGACAACCGCAGTGAAGGACGGCGACCACTTCGTCATCAACGGCCTCAAATGGCTCATCACCGGGGCAGAAGGCGCGGCCTTCGCCATCATCATGGCGCGGACCCTCGTGGACGGACGGGACGTGGGCGCCACCATGTTCCTCGCTGATCTGCCGGTGGAGGGCGTGCGCATCGTGCGGGCGCTCGACACGCTGGATAGCTCCTTCACCGGCGGCCATGCGGAAGTGGCGCTGGAAAATCTGCGCGTCCCCGCGTCCGACGTGCTCGGTGCCGTGGGCGAGGGCTTCCGCCATGCGCAGGCGCGGCTCGTGCCGGCGCGGCTCACCCACTGCATGCGCTGGCTCGGCGCCGCGCGCCGCGCCCACGACATCGCCACCGAATATGCGGGCCGGCGCGAGGCGTTCGGCGGCACGCTCCTGTCCCATGAGGGCGTCGGCTTCATGCTGGCCGACAACGAGATCAATCTCCACACCACCCGCCTCGCCATCCGCCACGCCGCCTGGCTGCTGGACCAGGGGCAGAAGGCGAACGTGGAAAGCTCCATGGTGAAGGTGTTCGCGTCCGAAGCCATCTTCCGCATCGTGGACCGGTCGCTCCAGGTGCTGGGCGGCCTCGGCATGACGCGCGACACGGAGGTGGAGCGCATCTTCCGCGACGTGCGGGGTTTCCGCATCTATGACGGCCCGTCCGAGGTGCACCGCTGGAACATCGCGCGCCGGCTGGCCCGCAGCGCGGGCGTGAAGGCCGTGCCGGAAGGGAGGGCAGCGTGATGGGCCTCGCCCTTCCCCTGCCCCATCCCGCGCCCATGCCCGGCCTTGCCGGCAAGATCGTCATCGTCACCGGCGGCGGGCGGGGCCTCGGCCGCGCCGTAGCGGAGGGCTTTGCCACCGCCGGTGCCCATGTGGTGCTCACCGGCCGCAGCCCCGAGACGCTGGCCGAGGCCGCCGCCTCGATCGCCACCCATGGCGGATCGGCCGAAGGCATCGCCGCCGACGTGGCCAGCGAGGCGGATGTGGAGACGCTGGCCCACACCGTAGTGGAGCGCCACGGCCGCATCGACGTGCTCGTCAACAATGCCGGCATCAACCCCTGGTACAAGACCGCCGAGGACACCAGCCTCGCCGAATGGCGGCAGGTGGTGGAGACCAACCTCACCGGCGTGTTCCTCGCCGCCCGCGCCGCCGGCCGGGTGATGCTGACCCAGGGCGAAGGCGCCATCGTCAACATCACCTCGGTGGCCGGAAAGGTGGGGCTGGCGCGCACGACGGCCTATTGCGCCGCCAAGGGCGGGGTGGAGCTGATGACCCGCCAGCTCGCCCTCGAATGGGCGAAGAGGGGCGTGCGGGTGAACGCCGTCGGCCCCGGCTATTTCGCGACCGAGCTGACCGAGGGCATGCGCCAGAACCCCAAGCTCGCCGAGCGCGTCACCGGCCGCACGCCCATGGGCCGCTTCGGCCATCCGCAGGAGCTGGTCGGCGCCTGCCTGTTCCTCGCCTCGCCCGCGGCCTCCTACATCACCGGCGCCTCGCTGGCGGTGGACGGCGGCTGGACCGCCGCCTGATCCGAAAGACCAGAGATGAACGCCCTGACGCCCACATCCACCCCGCGCTCCACCCCTTTGGCCCTCGCCGGCCTGAAGGTGCTGGACCTCACCCGCCTGCTGCCGGGCGCCTTCTGCTCGCTGATGTTGGCCGACCTCGGCGCCGACGTGCTCAAGATCGAGCAGCCTGAGGGCGGCGACTACAACCGCACCTTCCCGCCCTTGAACCGGGCGGAATCCGGCTCCTTCCTGCTGCTCAACCGCAACAAGAAGAGCCTGACGCTGAACCTCAAGTCGGAAGAGGGCCGCGCCATCCTCCTCAAGCTGGTGAAAGATGCGGACGTGCTGCTGGAGGGCTTCCGCCCCGGCGTCATGGACCGCCTCGGCCTCGGCTATGACACCCTCGCCGAGATCAACCCGCGCCTCGTCTATTGCGCCATCTCCGGCTACGGGCAGGACGGGCCGAGCCGGCTCAAGCCGGGGCACGACCTCAATTACCTCGCCGAAGCCGGCGCCCTGCAACTGTTCGGCAAGGCGGGGGAAGGCCCCATCGTGCCGGGCCTCTCCATCGCCGACGTGGGCGGCGGCTCGCTCATGGCCTCCACGGGAATCCTCGCCGCGCTGCTGGCGCGGGCGACCACCGGGCGCGGGCAGTTCGTGGATGTGTCCATGCATGACGGCGCCATGTCCTGGCTGTCCCTGCACGGCGCCGATCATCTCTTCGCCGGCATCGAGCCAAAGGGCGGCGAGCGGCCATTCATCGGTCAGGCGCCCTGCTACAACGTCTATGCCTGCGCCGACGGGAAGCATGTGGCGCTGGGCCTCATCGAGACGCATTTCTGGCACCGCTTCTGCGACGCCGTGGGCCTTCCCGCGCTGAAGGACGAGCAGTGGCCGGAGGGTGAGCGGGAAGTGGCGCAGAAGGCCACCCTCGCCGACTTGTTCGCCCGCAAGACGCGCGACGCATGGTTGGCCGAGCTAGAAGCCGCCGACATTCCCTTCGGCCCCGTCTTCTCCATGGAGGAGGCGTTCGCCGATCCCCACGCCCGCCACCGGCAGATGCTGATGTCCATGGAGCATCCGGTGGAGGGCACCATTCCCCAGCTCGGCTTTCCGGTGAAGTATTCCGGCACCCCCTGCGCCCTGCGTTCGCCGCCGCCCCTGCTCGGCGAGCACAATGGCGAGGTACTGGCGGGCCTCGGCTATGCGCCCGAGGAGATCGCCGCGCTCAAGGCCAGCCGGGCCATCTGAGGCAATACGCGCAAGAGAACACCAAGAGAGCACAATGCTCCGGGAGGAAACCATGGCCCTCAGCCAGATGGCGCCGACCAAAATGGCGCCCAACATGACCGACTATGCCGAAACGGTCCGCACCTTCCGATGGCAGGTGCCGGAGACGTTCAATTTCGGCGCCGACGTGGTGGATCAATTCGCCCGCACCGCGGACGGGCCCGCCCTCATCTGGGCCAACGCGGCGGGCGAGGAGCGGCGCTTCTCCTTCTCGGACATGGCGCGCCTGACCAACCGCTTCGCCTCGGCGCTGGCGGCGCGCGGCATCCTGAAGGGCGACCGGGTGCTGGTCATGCTGCCGCGCATTCCCGAATGGCAGGTGGCCATGGTGGGCTGCCTGAAGCTCGGCGCCGTGCCAATCCCGTCCATCGAGATGCTCGCCCCCAAGGACATCGAATATCGCGTGCGCCATGCCGGCGTGCGGGCCGTGGTGGCCCGGGCCGAGCACGCACCGAAATTCGCGAACGTGATGGGGGAGGTCCCGGTGCGCCTCGCGCTGAAAGGCCCCCTTGGCGGCGCGCCCGGCTTCGAGCCGCTGGAGGAGGCACTGGCCTCCGGCGACGAGGCCTTCGCGCCCGTGACCGTCAGGGCCGATGACCCTGCCGTCCTCTATTACACCTCCGGCTCCACCGGCCAGCCGAAGGGCGTGCTCCACGCCTCCCGCGGGCTCTATGCGTGGCGCGGCTCGGCCGTCTGCTGGCTGGATCTTCGCCCCGGCGACACCATCTGGTGCACGGCCGACACCGGCTGGAGCAAGGCCGGCACCTCCATCCTGTTCGGCCCGTGGAGCTGCGGGGCGGCCAGCTTCTTCTACGACGGTCCGTTCGACCCCAAGGAGCGCCTGCGGCTGCTGGAGCGCTACGGCATCACCGTCTATTGCGCGCCGGGCACCGAGCTGTTCCGGGTGGTGGATGCCGGCGTCGCCGAGCACGACCTCTCGCGCCTGCGCCACACCGTCTCCTCCGGCGAGACGCTCAACCCCGCGGTCGCGGCGCGCTGGCAGACGGCGACAGGCGTCCCCATCCTCGAAGCCTACGGCCAGACCGAGACGCTGATGACGCTGCTCAATTATCCCTGCGTCGCCCCGCGCGAGGGATCCATGGGCAAGCCGCTGCCGGGCCTCGATCTCGCCGTCATCGACGGCGCGGGCAACCGCCTGCCGCCCGGCGTGGAGGGCGACATCGCCCTTCTCACCCCCAACCCGCAGATGATGCTCGGTTATCTCGACGAGCCCGAGCGCACCGCCAGCGCCCATGTGGAGGGGCCGGAGGGGCGCTGGTTCATCACCGGCGACCTCGGGATGGTGGATGCGGACGGCTATTTCTACCACCGTGGCCGCAATGACGACGTCATCAACTCAGCCGGCTACCGCATCGGCCCCTCCGAGGTGGAGAACGCCTTGCTCGACCATCCGGCGGTGCAGGAATGTGCGGCGGTGGCGGCGCCCCATCCGGAGCGCGGCGAGATCGTGAAGGCCTTTGTCGTGCTCCGCCCCGGCTTCACCGGCGACGATGCGCTGGCGGCCGCCTTGCAGGATCACGTGAAGCGTGTCACCGCTCCCTATAAATATCCCCGCGCCATCGCGTTTCTCGGCGAACTGCCGAAGACCATGACCGGGAAAGTGCAACGCAAGGTGCTGCGGGACCTGGAGAAGGCCCGCGCCGCCGAGAGGATGGTTCCTGATGTCGCTCGCGCTTGATCCGGTGCAGGTGGAGCCGGCCTTCCGTCTCGTCGCCCGCACCATCGAGGACAAGATCCTGGCCGGCGAAATCGCGCCGGGGGATCTGCTGCCCTCAGAGGCCGGGCTCGCCGAGAAGCTGGGCGTGAACCGCTCCACCATCCGCGAAGCCATCCGCGTGCTGGAGCAGAACGGCTTCGTCAGGCGCGAGGCGGGGCGGAAGAAGCTCTATGCCTCCATCCCCCAGTCCGGCGACATTTCCCGCCGGCTCACGGCGGCGATGGTGCTGCACCAGGTGACGTTCGAGGAATTGTGGGAGGCCATGTACGCGCTCGAGCCTGCCGCTGCCGCCTCCGCCGCCCAGCGCAGCGACGCGGCCGACCTTGAAGACCTAGAGCGCAATCTCGAGGAGACGCGCAAGGCGCTGAAGGATTCCACCAGCCTCACCGCCCTCGACATCGAGTTCCACGATTTGGTCGCCCGCGCTACCCGCAACCGGGCCATCCAGATGGCAAGGCTGCCGATCTCCGAGCTGTTCTATCCGCCCTTCCTGAAGGTGATGTCGCGCCTCAATGCCGGCGAGCGCCTGCTGGTGGCCCATGAGGCGATCTTCGCGGCGGTGCGCGATCACGATGAGAAGCGCGCGCGGGACTGGATGGAGAAGCACATCCTGGACTTCAAGCGCGGCTACGAACTCGCCAATCTCGACATGGCCACCCCCGTGGATATGCCCGAGAAATGAGTGCGCCCGCCCCCTCCCCCACCGCTGTCACCTCCGGCGCCCTCTCGGCCGAGGACGCCATCCGCTCGCGCCGCTCCATCCGCGCCTTCCTGCCGACGCCGGTCGGCGACGAGACCGTTGGGGCCATACTGGAGCTGGCGGCCCGCGCGCCCTCCGGCACCAACATCCAGCCGTGGCAAGTGCTGGTGCTGCGGGGCGAACCGCTCGCGGCGCTGACGCGCGAACTCCATGCCCTCTCCCTCGCCGGCGATCCCGGAACGGAGGAATTTGCCTATTACCCGCGGCAATGGCGCGAGCCCTATCTCTCCCGTCGCCGCAAGGTGGGGTGGGATCTCTATGGCACGCTTGGCATCGCCAAGGGTGACAACGAGCGGATGCGGCAGCAGTTGGCGCGCAACTTCCTGTTCTTCGACGCCCCAGTGGGCCTGATCTTCACCATGGAGCGGGACATGGAGCGGGGCTCCTGGCTCGACTACGGCATGTTCCTGCAGAACATCATGATCGCCGCGCGAGCGTTCGGCCTTCACACCTGCCCGCAGGCGGCCTTCAACGCCTATGGCGCGGTCATCGCGCGTCGCCTTGCCATTCCCCAAACGCAGATGATCGTCTGCAGCATGGCGCTTGGGTTCGCCGATCCCGAGGCTCCGGAGAACACCTTCACCACGGTGCGAGAGCCTCTGGAGCACTTCGTGCATTTCGTCGACCAGATCGCCTGAGCCGCACGCGAAATTCATCCCCGATCGTTTCGCCCGTCCTGCTGCCGCGGGGCGATCGCCTGCGCATGTCACCTGCGCCTGTCACATGAATGGGGTCATCATGGATCTGAAGGACAAGGTTGCCATCGTCACCGGCGCCGCCTCCGGCCTTGGCAATGCCACCGCACGCCGCCTCGCCGGCCTCGGCGCCCGCCTTGCCTTGGTGGACCAGAAGGAGGCGGGCATGTCGGCCCTCGCGCAAGAGACCGGGGCGCTGGCCCTCGCCTGCGACGTGGCCGACGGCGCAACGTCCGAGGCCGCCTTTGCCCGGATCCTGTCGGAACGCGGCCGTCCCCACCTGCTGGTGAACTGCGCCGGTATCGCGCCCGGGGCCCGGATCATCGAGAAGGATGGGCCGGGCTCCCTCGGCGAATTCGAGCGCATCGTCCGCGTCAATCTCACGGGCACCTATAACTGGCTCCGCCTCGCCGCCGCTGCCATGGTGGAGAATGCGCCGGATGACGAGGGCCAGCGCGGCGTCATCATCAACACCGCGTCGGTCGCGGCCTATGAGGGCCAGATCGGCCAGTCGGCCTATGCGGCGGCGAAGGGCGGCGTGGCGTCCCTGACCCTGCCCGCTGCCCGCGAACTGGCGCGCCACGGCATCCGCGTCGCCGCCATCGCGCCCGGACTGTTCGGCACGCCCATGGTGGAAGCGATGACGCAGGAGGTGCAGGACCGCGTCTTCGAGGTCATCCCGTTCCCGAAGCGTCCCGGCCGGCCGGACGAATTCGCCCGCTTGGTCCTCAGCATCGTCGCCAACCCCATGATCAACGGCTCCGTGCTCCGGCTGGACGCCGGGCTGAGGATGCAGGCGCGGTGAGGTTGAAGCGTTCGGCGAGGCGCGAAGGGGTAGGCCTCTTTCTGCCGCTCCCGCCACCCGGCCGCCCCTCTATCGCGGCGGCGCGCAGCCACACATGGCATTGAGGCCGGCGGTGACGAACCGCACGAAATCCTCGAACAGCGCCGGATCGCCCGCCGTCGCTCGCCCCCCGGACAGGCGTTCGATGCGCTTGTCGGCGACGTACATCAGCAGGGCACCGACGGCATATTCATAGGCCCAGAGCAGCCGGTCGTCCGGGCAACCGGGAAGCGCGACGGCCATGGCCTCCAGGAAGGCGCGGACCAGCGGATCATAGAAGCGCTCGATGGTCTCGGTGGCTTCCGGGCCCGGGTCCCAGGCGGTGCGGGCGACAAGCAGGGAGAAGCTGTCGCCACTCGCCGAGCCGTACAGCCGCACCACAGGCTCCGCCCAGGCGGTGACGATCTCCGCGACCCGCCCCTCCCCGGGGCCGCGCGCGCCGATCTCGCGGATGCGGGAGATGCGCTCGTCGAGATTGGCCTGGCGGTGGGCGAAGACCGTGGCGAGCAATTCCGGCTTGCGGCCGAAATAATAGCCCACCAGCGCCACCGGCACGCCGGCGCGGGCGGCGATGTCGCGCACCGAGACCGCGGCATAGCCCCGTTCGGCAAAGAGAAATTCCGCGCTGGCGAGAATGTCCTGCCGGCGGTCGGGCCGCTGCGGATCGCCGGGCGCGATTGCCGAGCGGCGCGCGCCCTTTCCCCGTCCGGACGGCGAGGCGGAGCGCCTGGCGGAAGATGGCTTCTTTGTCGTCTCCATGGACCTTTTCTAGCGTTACCGGTGCATCCGCACCAGCCATGGCGTCGCGTCGACTTGTACAATCGTACAATAACATATACGACTGTACAAAACGAAGCCTGCGCGATGGGCCGGGAGGACGAGACGCCGTGCCAAGATTCGTCGATATCTCCATTCCGCTGGAAAACGACGTGCCCGCCGACCCGCCCTTCCAGCGGGTCCGCATCGACTATTCCGTCCACACGGAAACCGCCGCCACCCTGTGCGCCGCCTTTCCGGGCCTCAGGCCAGAGCAGCTCCCCGAGGGCATGGGCTGGGCGGTGGAGACGGCCCACATCTCCACCCACAACGGCACCCATGTGGACGCCCCCTGGCACTATCACCCCACCATGGACGGGGGTGCCCGCGCCATCACCATCGACGAGATCCCGCTCGACTGGTGCTTCCGCCCCGGCGTGAAGCTGGACTTCCGCCACCTGCCCGACGGCCATGTGGTGACACCCGCCGAGATCGACGCGGAACTCGCCCGCATCGGCCACACGCTGAGCCCCCTCGACATCGTGGTGGCCAACACCGCCGCCGGCACCGCCTATGGCCGCGCGGACTATATCGACAAAGGCTGCGGCTTCGGCCGTGACGCCACGCTCCACCTCGTGAACCAGGGCGTGCGCGTGGTGGGAACGGACGGCTGGAGCTGGGATGCGCCCTTCTCCTTCACCGCCCGCCGCTTCGCCGAAACGGGCGATGCCTCCCTCATCTGGGAGGGCCACAAGGCCGGGCGTGAGAAGGGCTACTGCCAGATCGAGAAGCTCCACAATCTCGAGGCGCTGCCCGCCACCGGCTTCACCATCAGCTGTTTCCCGGTGAAGGTGCGCGCCGCCTCCGCCGGCTGGACGCGGGCCGTCGCCATCCTTCCCGATTGAACGCATTTTCGCGGAGACATGTCTTGAGCAAGGTCATCATCACCTGCGCGGTGACGGGCGGCATTCACACGCCCACAATGTCCGACGCACTGCCCATCACGCCCAACGAGATCGCCGAGCAGGCGATCGCCGCGGCGGAAGCCGGCGCGGCCATCCTGCATCTGCACGCCCGCGATCCCAAGGACGGGCGGCCCACGCCCGATCCCGCTGTGTTCATGGAATTCCTGCCGCGCATCAAGCAGGCGACCGATGCGGTGATCAACATCACCACCGGCGGCGGCCTGAACATGACGGTGGAGGATCGCCTCGCCGCGCCGCTGAAGGCCGCGCCGGAGATGTGCTCACTGAACATGGGCTCCATGAACTTCGCGCTGCATCCCCTCGCGAAGCGCTATTCCAGCTGGAAATACGAGTGGGAGGAGCCCTACCTCACCGGAACGAAGGACTTCATCTTCCGCAACACGTTCGGCGACATCGAGCGCATCTACAAGATGCTCGGCGAGGAGCACGGCACCAAGTTCGAGCATGAATGCTACGACGTGGGCCACCTCTACAATCTCGCCCATTGCCTCGATCAGGGCTGGTTCCGTCCGCCGGTGTTCCTGCAGCTGATCTTCGGCATTCTCGGCGGCATCGGGCCGGACATGGACAATCTGATGTTCATGAAGCGCACGGCGGACAAGCTGTTCGGCAAGGACTATCACTGGTCCGTGCTCGCCGCCGGCCGCCACCAGATGCCGTTCGCGACGCAGGCGGCCATGATGGGCGGCAACGTGCGGGTGGGACTGGAGGACAGCCTGTTCATCGGCCGCGGCAAGCTCGCGTCTTCCAACGCCGAGCAGGTGGCGAAGATCCGCCGCATCCTGGAAGAACTCGGCCACGAGATCGCCACCCCGGACGAGGCCCGCGCCACCCTCGGCCTCAAGGGCGCCGACAAGGTGAGCTTCTGAGACCTGAGGAACGCCATGGCACCGCCCAATCCCATCGACGGCTTTACGGTAGCCCCCGCCGCCATCGCCTATGTGGGCGAGGGCCTGCAGCGTCCCGAATGCATCCTCGCCGAGCGCGACGGCTCCCTGTGGAGCGCGGACGCGCGCGGCGGGGTGGTGCACATCCGCCCAGATGGCACCCAGACGCTGATCGCGCAAAGCGAGGCGACGCATTTTGCCTCCGCCACCGACGAGGAGACGCGCTTCGTCTCCGGCACATTGCCCAACGGCCTCGCCTTCGCCCGCAACGGCGACATCCTGATCTCCAATTTCGGCACCGACCGGCTGGAGATCATGACCCGCGACGGGCAATCCCGCGTGCTTGCCGACACCATCGACGGCCTCCCCATCGGCAAGGTCAATTTCGTGCTGCGCGATAGCCGTGACCGCATCTGGCTCACCATCTCCACCCGCATCAAGAACTGGATGCAGGCCATGAGCCCGAACGTCGCGGACGGCTACGTGGCGCTCTACGAGAATGGCCACCTGCGCATCGTCGCGGACGGCTTCTGCTTCACCAACGAGATCCGCTTCGACGCCAACGAGGAATGGCTCTATGTGGTGGAGACCGGCGGCAAGCGGGTGACGCGCCTGCGGGCCCTGCCCAATGGCGATCTCGTGGACCGCGAGACCTTCGGCCCCTCCGACCATGGCGCCTTCATCGACGGCATCGCTTTCGACGCCCATGGCAACCTCTGGGGCACCCATGTGATGACGGACCGCATCTTCGCCATCACGCCCGACGGCGACATGCGCATCATCCTCGACGACGACCACGGCAGCCCGGCCGGCAAGGCGCTGATGGCCGCCCTGGAGAAAGACGCCGTGACGCCGGAGCTGATGCTCGCCTGCGGCGGCACCATCGCGCCGTGGTTCGCCAGCGTAACCTTCGGCGGGCCGGACCTCAGGACCGTCTATGTGGGCAGCCTGCGCGGCACCCGCATTCCCTTCTTCCGTTCACCGGTGGCGGGCCTGCCCATGGTCCACTGGTGACGGCCGACCAATAAAAAGCACGAACGGGAGGACATCCATGACAGCGAAATTCGGCCCCCTCGCCTTGGCCCTGGCGGCGGGACTTGCCGCGGCTCCGGCGGCGGCGGAAATCTCCGGCGGCACGGTGAAGGTGGGTGTGCTCACCGACATGTCCGGCGTCTATTCCGACATCACCGGCAAGGGCTCACTCATCGCCGCCCAGATGGCCATCGACGACTGCCTGAAGGCCGAATGCGCCGGCATGAAGATCGAGATGGTCTCCGCCGACCACCAAAACAAGGCGGACATCGCCTCGGCTACCGCGCGCAAGTGGATTGACCAGGACGGCGTGGATGTCCTCGCCGACATGTCCAACGCCTCCATCCAGCTCGCCATCGCGCCGCTGGTGAAGGAGAAGAACCGCGTCGCGCTCTTCCCCGGCGGCACGGCGCGCCTTACCGGCGATGCGTGCCAGCCCGGCCATGTGGTGCAGTGGATGTGGGACACCTATGTGCAGGTCGCCGGCATCGCCAACCGCCTCACCCAGCCCGGCACCTCCTGGTATCTCGTGACGGCGGACTATGCCCTCGGCCAGCAGCTGGAGGCGGACGCCAAGACCGTGGTGGGCAAGAAGGGCGGCAAGGTGCTCGGCTCCGTGCGCCACCCCTTCCCGGCGGTGGATCTCTCCTCGCCCCTGCTCACCGCGCAGGGCTCGGGCGCCGACATCATCGCCCTCGCCAACGCCGGCAACGACACGGTGACGGGCATCAAGACCGCCCGCGAATTCGGCATCACCACCTCGAAGCAGAAGCTCGTCGCCTTCTTCCTCACCGCGCTGGACGTGAAGAGCGTGGGCCTGCCGGTGGCGCAGGGCACGCTGCTCTCGGAAGGCTTCTACTGGGATCTCGACGATGGCACCCGCGCCTTCTCGGAGCGGTTCAAGGCGCGGAATGGCAAGATCCCGTCCGCCATCCACGCCGGCGTCTATTCCTCCGTCCTGCACTATCTGAAGTCGGTGGCGGCCACGAAGAGCGATGATGCCGAGACCGTGGTGAAGAAGATGGGCGAACTGCCCATCAAGGACGACGTCGTGCGCAACGCCAAGCTGAGGCCTGACGGACGCATGGTCCACGATTTTTACGTGTTCGAGGTGAAGGCGCCGGACGCCTCCAAGGGCGAATGGGACCTCTATAAGCTGGTCGCCACCCTGCCCGGCGACGAGGCCTTCCGCCCGCTCTCCGAAAGCGCCTGCCCGGCCATCATCGCCGCGCGCGGAGAGAAGAAGGCGAACTGAGCGACAACGGGGCCGCGCGTCCGGCACGGCCCCGTAGCGGCTTCGCCCCCTTGCCGCTTTCAAGCGCGCCGCAACGCGCAGTGGGATCGATGCGTCAGGAGTCCGCGGCCCGGAACAAGAGGTTAGCCGCGGCGGGCGGCTCCACGCAGGGTCGGCAATCCGATGCCCGCAGCGTCGAAGCCGCCGTCCACGGCGAGTTCCTGCCCGGTGATGTAGCTCGCCTTGTCACTGCACAGGAAGAGAACCGCCTCCGCGAGTTCCTCCTCCAGCCCATAGCGGGCGAGCGGGATGGCGTCGTGATAGTCGGCGCGGATCGCGGGCGAATGCACCTCTTTCGCCATGGCGGTGTCCACCGGCCCCGGCGCCACCGCGTTGACGCGGATGCCGAAGCCCGCGAGTTCCACCGCGAGCTGCTTGGTGAGATGCGCGAGCGCAGCCTTGCTGGTGCCGTAGGCGGCCCGCAGGGTCGAGGCCCGCAGCCCGGAGATCGACGTGATGTTGACGATGGCCCCAACGCCCTGACGCGCGATCAGCGGCACGGCGGCTTTGGTGCAGTTGAACGGGCCGGACAGGTTGACATCGAGCACTCGGCTCCACTCTGCGTCCGTCGTCTCGAGAATGGGCTTGAACACGGCGATACCGGCATTGTTGACCAGCGCATCGAGCCGACCGAACCGGGCGTCGATCGCCTGAACCGCGGCCGCGACCGCCGCCGGATCAGCCACATCGCAGACCAATGCGAGCGTGCGCTCGGGCTCAGCCAGGACGGCGAAGGCCTCCTGGAGCAGCAGGGGCTCGATATCGAGCAGCGCCACCCGCCAGCCGTCGGCAATGAACTTGCGCGCCACGGCAAGTCCGATGCCGCGCGCCGCGCCCGTGACTAGAGCAACCTTGGGATCTGGGAAGATGGAGGTTTCGGGCATGACCGTTTCGTCGTGGAATGATCTTGCTGAGGCTCATACCCCGACGATCGGCGAAACGGAATGCCCGCTGCAACAGACACCGCGGCGGGCGTCTTCCGCTTGGGAGGAAAGGCTCGGCGGAGAACGCCGAGCCCTCGCTTGCCGCAACTAGCGGAAGTCACCGGTGGCGATGGGGTCGGAACCCGGGAAGGTCTCCTCAAGCGCCTCGTCGAGCAGCCCCGCGTCGGCGGTGGGATAATCGGTGTAGCCCTCCGGCCCCTGCGTGTACCAGGTCTCCATGTGGTCCGGCGCGAGCGGAATCGCGTGGCGGATGCGGGCGGGCAGATCGGGATTGGCGAGGAAGCCGCGGCCGAAGGCAATGGCGTCCGCCTCGTCCTTCTCCAGGGCGGCCATGGCACGGGCGCCGTCGAAATCGGAATTCAGCACCAGCGGCCCGTCGAACACAGCCCGGATCTCCGGGTGGACCGGCGGATGGTCCGGCGTGCCGCGGGTGCCCTCCGGCGGTGGCTCGCGCAGTTCGAGGAAGGCGATGCCGATGTCCGACAGGATCTTAGCGGCGTGGCGGAACAGGGGCACCGGATCGGGATCGTTGACGCCCTGGCTCTCCCCGTTGGGCGACAGGCGCACGCCCGTGCGGTCGGCGCCGATCTCGCCGGCCACGGCCTCCGTCACCTCGCGCAGCAGGCGGGCGCGGTTCTCGATCGAGCCGCCGTAGGCATCCGTGCGGTGATTGGCCGAGGCGCGCAGGAACTGGTCGATCAGATAGCCGTTCGCGGCGTGGATCTCCACGCCGTCGAAGCCGGCGAGCAGGGCGTTGCGGGCCGCCCGGCAATAGTCGTTGAGCAGGCCGGGGATCTCGGCGGCATCGAGGGCACGGGCCTCGGCATGGGGTTGCTTGCCGTCATAGGTATGGGCGTAGGCCGGCGCGGTCGTCGCCGATGCGGAAACGGCCTTGGCGCCGTCAAGGAAGCTCGGATGCACGATCCGCCCCATGTGCCAGAGCTGGCACACCATGCGCCCGCCGGCGCTCTTCACCGCGTCCGTCACCGGCCGCCAGGCGGCGACCTGCTCGTCGCTCCAGATACCGGGCGCGAAGGGCCAGCCGAGGCCCTGTCGGCTGATGCCGGTGGCTTCGGAAATGATGAGGCCGGCGCTGGCGCGCTGGGCATAATATTCCGCCATGAGCGCGGTGGGCACATGCTCGCGCGTGCCGCGACCACGGGTCAGGGGCGCCATGAACATGCGGTTCGGCGCCGCGATGGCACCCATCTGGATGGGATCGAACAAGGTGGGCATGGGTCTTCTTCGGGAGCTCTACGAAGAACCGCCCTCGGCCGGCGTCTGGCTGCGAAAGACAGGGCGGACAATTGGCTGCAGGCGAGAGGTCAAGGCGGGACGAACACACCGGCCTCCCGGAAGAGCAAAGCGGGGAGCGTTTGCCGAGGCGGCCGCCTGTTGGATCGTGACGGCATGGAGGGTCGTGTCGGGACAGCAGGACACGGCGAGCGTGCCGAAGGCGGCGACGAAGATCAAGGCCGCGGGCGCAACCGCAGTTGCTCGCGCCCCCAAGCGACCATCGGCGGCCGGAAGTTCACCGGCCGCGCCATTGTCCTGAGCACTGCCGCTGACGGCCTCAGCGGTGTCGCGAGCGGCAGCCGTCTCTTCGCCGCGAACGTCGCATCACCGCGTCGCGCCCTCGACGCCTCTCCACATATCGGCATTCGGGGCGCGAGGCCTTGCTCCCGGACACGGCCCGCCCCGGCGTCCTGATCGGGCCCCCTTTTCGGCGCCCCCTCCCCACGCATTGACCGTCAACGCCGGAGAATGGCGCCGGGGACACCATCACGAGCGTCGTGTCGGCTTTCCTTTTGGCTTTCCCTCGAATGCGTTCGGACGCCCGCTTCTACGCTGGCCCTCGCCTTTGCCTTGACCAGACGGCTTGGCTTCGCGCGGCTTCTCGAACCCGGCCTTGCCGTGCTCCGCCCTGCCATCGGCAGATTTCCCCTGCGCGGGCCTGTTGCGAAACGTCTTGCCGCGGGGGGGCTCCCCGGATGGCAGAAAGCCGCGCGCCGGCTTCCCGCGGGCGGGCCGCTTCGAAGGCTCAGCAGGCTGGCCGGGCAACAGTTCGATGACGACATCGTCGCCATCCGCCCTGCGGGCCGCCTTGCCGAAACGATCGGCGGCGGCGAGGCTGACCTCGAAAGCCGTCTCCTCATCGGATATGCGGATGACGCCGATATCCTTGCGCGTCACGTTCCCGCGCCGGCAGATCAGGGGCAGCAGCCATTTGGGATCAGCATTGTTGCGGCGCCCGACATTCAGGCGGAACCAGACACTGCCGGCGCCCGAGCCGCCGTCGAAATCCCGGCCCGCCGCCCGGTCGCGCGCGGCACGGGGCTCACCCGGATCGGCGACCTCCTCCGGAGCCGGCAAGCCGGCCCTGTAGAGGCGCACCAGCGCAGCGGCCAGATGCTCGGGCGAATGCGCGGCGAGCAACGCGAGGCCGGCGCTGGCATCCTCTTCATTCGGCTCATCGGTGATGACCGCATCGCTCAGCATCCGTTCGTGGTCGAGCTTGCGGATGTCCTCGGAGGTGGGCGGGCCGGACCATGAGGGCCGGATGCCGATCGCCCGCATGAGATCCTCGGCCCGGCGCCGGCGAAACGGCGGCACCAGCAGCACACTCACGCCCTTGCGCCCCGCCCGGCCGGTGCGGCCGCTGCGGTGCTGAAGGCTTTCGGCATCGTTGGGCAGGTCGGCGTGGATGACGAGGCCGAGGTTCGGCAGGTCGATCCCCCGCGCGGCGACGTCGGTGGCGACACACACCCGCGCGCGCCCGTCCCGCAGCGCCTGCAAGGCATGGTTGCGCTCGTTCTGGCTCAGTTCTCCGGACAGCGCGACGGCCGAGAACTGACGCTCCTGAAGCATGGCGTGCAGACGCCGCACGGCCTCCCGCGTGTTGCAGAACACGATGGCGCTAGGGGTATCATAATAACGCAAAACGTTGACGATCGCGTGCTCGACCTCGGTCGGCGCGACGCGCATGGTGCGGTACTCGATGTCGGCGTGCCCGCCTTCCGCCCCCGCCACCTCGATGCGCAAGGCATCGCGCTGGTAACGCTTGGCGAGCGCGATGATCCCCCGCGGCATAGTTGCGGAAAACAGCAGGCTGCGCCGCTCCGGCGGGGTGGCGTCGAGAATGAACTCGAGATCCTCGCGAAAGCCGAGATCGAGCATCTCGTCGGCCTCGTCGAGCACGGCCACGCGCAGCGCCGAAAGATCGAGGCGGCCGCGTTCCAGATGATCGCGCAGGCGGCCGGGCGTGCCGACGACGATGTGGGCGCCCCGCGCCAGCAGGCGCTGCTCCTGGCGCGGGTCCATGCCGCCGACGCAGGAGACAATGCGGGCTCCGGTCGCTGCGTAAAGCCAGGCGAACTCGCGCTGGACCTGCAACGCCAGTTCCCGTGTGGGGGCCACCACCAGCGCCTGCGGCACGCTCGCGAACTCGAAACGCTCCGCGGTGCCCAGCAGCGTCTCGGCCATGGCGAGGCCATAGGCGACCGTCTTGCCGGAACCGGTCTGGGCCGACACGAGAAGATCGCGACCTGACGCCTCGGGCGCCAGCACGGCGAGCTGCACCGGCGTCGGATTGTCGTAGTCTTTTTCCGCCAGGGAGCGGGCGAGCGCCGGATTTGTCGTCAGGAAGGGCACGGCTGGGTCCGCCTATCTCGCAGTATCGTCAGGCGTCGAAGGGTAGCCGTCGGAAAGCATGTGGAACGCCTTCCTAATACCCCGGGAGCCAAGACGCCACAGCCGCCAGGGTGCGCTTCTAAGGCACATGGCATCGTTTTCGTAAAGCTGCGCCCCGCCCCGGGACCAACAGCCCCCGGTTTCCTGCACGCCTCCTTCCCTGAATTTTGAGGTATGGAGGCCCCGATGGGCAAAGCGAACTTCACCGAGAACGCCGAGCGCGACGCCCTCCTTCAAGCCCGTGGTGACGATGACCAAGGTCTGATCGTAGAGCCGGCCTGATATGCATCTTTAAAATACAACAACCGCGTCCGAAGCGGACCTTATGATAATCCGATACTCATCAGGCTGGCGTTTCCTCCCGCGGCGGCGGTATTGATGGATGTCGAGACCTCCTCCATCAGCCAGTTGAGGCAATAGGCATCGGGTTCGTTGAGCAGGTCCTGTGTCGACGCGGATTGGGCCAGCACCAAGGGGCCGCCGAGCGTCGCGATCTTGAGGTTCACCGTACGGACGCGCTCAGCCTCGCCCTCGATGAGGGCACCTGAGAATGGTCCGTCGGCCTGCCAATCCGAACTCAGCTTAATCCGTGCGGCGACGGCGGCCGGGAGATCGGAAAGCGCACCGTGCAGTCCGGGAGCGGCATCGATGGCAACGAGATTCCCGGTCGCGAGAGCCGCGGCGATCTGGCGGTAGAGGCCCCGCTCCGTCTGCGGCACAAGGAGGATGAGGCCGCGCGGGTGGAGCGCGTAGAGGTTGCGTTCGCCTTCCAGGCCGGCGAGCTCCTTCTCCACCCCGAGCGCGGAGCGCACCGCGAACTCCCGCGCCGCGTTGGCCTCCGTGCGCAATCCCTTGCGGCTGAGCCAGCTCGCGAAATCGAGCACCGCCGGGTCGGTGTGTGTCGTGCCCTGCAGCAGCGGCGCCGGCGCTTTCCGAACGAGCCGTCCGACGTAAAGCGGGCCGCCGGCCTTCGGGCCGGTTCCCGACAGGCCCCGGCCGCCGAACGGCTGGACGCCGACCACGGCGCCGATGATGTTGCGATTGATGTAGAGATTTCCAGCCTTGATGCGGCTCGTCACGTGCTCGATCGTCTCGTCGAGGCGCGTATGGAGGCCGAAGGTCAGCCCGTAGCCCGAAGCGTTGATGTCGTCGATCAGCCGGTCCAGCTCGTCCCGGCGATAGCGGATGACATGCAGCACCGGCCCGAACACCTCCCGCGTGAGGTCCGAGAGGCTTCGCAGCTCGATGATCGTTGGGGGAACGAAGGTGCCGCGTGCAGCGGTGGCGGGCAGGTCGAGCTGCTCCACGCCGCATCCAAGCCCGCGCATGCGTTCGATGTGCGCGGTGATCTCGTCTCTGGCGCCTTGCGAGATGACGGGGCCGATGTCCACGCTCAGCCGGTCGGTGCGGCCGATCGCAAGCTCCCTCAGCGCGCCTTTGAGCAGGCGCAGCGTCCTGTCTGCCACCTCCTCCTGCAGGCAGAGGACGCGAAGCGCGGAGCAGCGCTGCCCGGCGCTGTCAAACGCCGAGGCGATGACATCAGGGACCACCTGCTCGGCGAGCGCCGAGGAGTCCACGATCATGCCGTTCTGCCCGCCGGTCTCGGCGATCAGCGGGATCGGCTTGCCGGTGGAGGACAGGCGTTCGGCAAGCTGCGCCTGAATGAGGCGTGCCACTTCGGTCGAGCCCGTGAACATCACGCCCGCCGTTTCCGGCGCCGCGATGAGCGCGGACGCGAAACGCCCGCTGCCGGGCACGAACTGGAGGGCGCCGCGTGGCACGCCGGCTTCATGGAGGATCCGGATGCTCTCGAACGCGATCAGCGGGGTGGCTCCGGCGGGCTTCGCCATGACCGGATTGCCGGCGACGAGCGCCGCCGCGACCTGGCCGGTGAAAATCGCCAGCGGGAAGTTCCACGGACTGACGCAGACGACCGGACCGAGCGGCATGTGCGACGGCCCCAGAGTCCGGCGGGCCTGGTCGGCGTAGTAGCGCAGGAAATCGATGGCCTCGCGCACTTCCCCAACGGCGTTCGCCGCCGACTTGCCCGCCTCGCGCATCAGGATCCCCATGAGGGCTTCCATGCGCGACTGCATGATGTCGGCGGCGCGTTCCAGGCACGCGGCGCGCGCATCGGGCGACACGGCCGCCCAGTCCGGTGCGCCATCCGCAGCGAGGCACGCCACGCGCGCGGTGGCCTCAAGGGGCAACTCCGTGACCATGCCCACGGTATCCGTGTGATCGGCCGGGTTCAGGATCGCGCGCGCATCGCCCGCATCCGAGCCCTCCGAAAGCAGCGGAACCGCATGCAGGCCTAGGCGAGCGCCCGCACCGAGCGCGCGGGAGAGCCGCGCAAGCGACGGTTCGTCGGACAGGTCGATGCCTTCGGAATTCAACCGCTCGTGCCCGAAGAGCGCGCCGGGAAGCGATATCTGATCGTGCGGCGCCCCAATGACGGGCATCCCCCGGACAAGGTCGGCGGGATCGACCACCAAGTCGTCGACCGAGACGTTCGGGTCCGAAATCCGGTGGACGAACGAGGAGTTCGCGCCGTTTTCCAGAAGCCGCCGCACGAGATAGGCCAACAGCGTCTCGTGGGTGCCGACGGGCGCGTAGATCCGGCATGGCCGATCGAGATTCTGGGCACCGACCACCTCGTCATACAGCGGCTCGCCCATGCCGTGGAGGCACTGGAACTCATACTGGCCGACGCGGAAATCCGGCCCCGCCAGATGATAGATCGTCGCCAGCGTCTGGGCGTTGTGGGTGGCGAACTGCGGAAATACCGCGTCGCGCGCATCCAGCAGCTTCCGCGCGCAGGCGATATAGGCGACGTCGGTGTGGATCTTCCGCGTGTAGACCGGGAAGTCCTTCAGCCCGTCAACCTGTGCCCGCTTGATCTCGGCATCCCAATAGGCGCCCTTGACCAGCCGCACCATGATGCGGCGTCCGGAGCGCCGCGCCAGATCGATGATGTGATCGAGGACGAAGGGGCAGCGCTTTCCATAGGCCTGGACCACGAAGCCCAGACCGTCCCACCCCTTGAGGCTCTCGTCGAGGCTGAGTTCCTCGAGGATGTCGAGCGAGAGCTCCAGGCGGTCCGCTTCCTCCGCATCAATGTTGAGACCGATATCGTAGCGACGCGCCAGGACTGCGAGGCCACGCACCCGTGGCAGCAGCTCGGCCATGACGCGCTCCACCTGCGCGCGGCTGTAGCGGGGGTGCAGCGCGGAGAGCTTGATGGAAATCCCCGGGCCGTCGTAGATGCCCCGCCCGTCCGCCGCCGTTCCGATGGCGTGAATGGCGTTCACGTAATCCGCAAGGTAGCGCTGCGCGTCCTCCGCCGTGATGGCGGCCTCGCCGAGCATGTCATAGGAATAGCGGAAGCCACGCGCCTCTAACGGACGGGTCCGCTTGAGCGCTTCGTCGATGGTCTCGCCGGTGACGAACTGCTCGCCCATCATGCGCATGGCCATGTCCACGCCATGGCGGATGACCGGCTCGCCGCATCTTGCGATCACCCGGCCCAGTGCCGCGGAAAGGCCGCGGTCGTTGACCGTGGATGTCAGCTTTCCAGTGACAAGCAGCCCCCATGTGGCGGCGTTGACGAACAGCGGACGGTCGCTTCCGAGGTGAGATTTCCAGTCGCCCGAGGAAATCTTGTCGCGGATGAGCGCATCCCGCGTGGCGTTGTCGGGAATTCTCAATAGCGCTTCCGCAAGGCACATCAGGGCCACGCCCTCCTGGCTGGAGAGCGAATACTCCTGCACCAGCCCCTCGACGCCGCCTCCTCTGCGCTTGGCCCGCACGGCGCTGATGAGATCTCGCGCGGTCCGGGCGATCGCGTCCTTTGTCTCCTGCGGAAAGGTGGCTGCCGCCAGAAGAGGCGGCACGCACTCCGTTTCCGGGCGGCGGCAGGCCGCAGAAATCGCGCAACGCAGGTCGCCCTGCGGGCGGATTGGGGGGGCGAAGCCTGCGAAGGGTGCGAGAGCTTCCCCGTCGGTCATGAAAGTTATCGTGTTCGACATCAAGCACACTCAGCGAAGAGGGGATCATCGAAATGTGGATGCTTGCCGCGCATCCGGGATCTTGTGCTTTGCTGGGCCGTTCAGATTTTCCGGTCCGACGGTGACGACCGTAAGGATGGCCCGCATAGCAAAGGGCCGAAAGTGCTTCACGAGGTTCGTCTGCCCGCCGATGTCGAACGTGCCGCCCCGGCGCGCATCTCGCTGCACCGGGAAAGGGCAGCGGACGGCCTTTCCGGCCGGGACCGGCAGTGGCCAGCTCTACTTTGCATACCGGTCGGACAGGAACGCGAGGGCGGTCGGCCCCTTCGGCATCCAATCGAGATCGTGCCGGGTCGCGATCCCTCTCATCCGGGTGTTCGATCCAAAAGTGAAGCGGGCCTTCTCATTGCCCAGAACCGCCGACGCTTCGTCGATGGTCCAGCTGCCATCAGCCGGATGCCCGTGCAGGCGGTTGAGGAGACGGACCATGTCGCCGAACGAAACCTCCCCGCTCTCGACGAAATAGAACGCGCCCGACCGGCCGCGCTCAATGGCCAGGTGATAGGCCCGTACGACGTCGTCGATATGGACGGACGAGGTGATGTTCCGTCCGGGCCCGATGTAGCGGGCACCGGATCGGCTGGCCTGAGCGGCCAGAAACGGGATCTGGATGCTGTCCTTCTTGGCGCCGAGCGCCTCGCCATAGATGAGGCTGTTGCAAATAACCATCGGCCGAAGCCCCCGCAAGGCGCTGCGTCGCACGGCCGTGTCGATGGCGAGCCGGTGGGCTTTCTGCGGAACCGGCATGAGCGGCGTGCTCTCATCGTGGATCCGGTCGCCATACTCACCGTGCGCATCATCCGCGATCAGGCTGGATCCGCTCGAATGAACCAGGGTCTTTCCGGTGCCCGCGAGGCCCTCGATCAGGGCATTGACAGCCATGGCATGATCCGAACTGGCAGCATTGACGACCACATCGGCGAGGGCGGCCGAGGACGCCAGGAGCCGGCCGTCATCGAGGCTCCCGATCACGCTCCGGAACCCGGCAGCTTCCATCAGCTCCGCCTGATCCGCGCGGCGGACAAGACCGGTGACAGTCGCGCCCTCGGCCTTCAGGCGCGAGGCCACCGAACCGCCGAGATAGCCGGTGATCCCGGTGATGAATACCTTCATGTTCAACCTCCGATTACGGCTCTTCCGCCGGAACGCAGGGCGGTCCACGTCGGGCAAGGCGGGCGACGTCACCGCCCTGCGGCAGGGCGCCGTCGGATGTCATCGCATCGCCGCGGGCCGCACGGGGCGTTGCGGCCGACGTGGGCCGTCTCATGCGACGAGGAAGCCGGCATCCACAGGATCCTCGCGGTTGATCGTCCAGCGCGCTGTGCCCAGCAGCCCGCGGTGCCTTTCACGGTCGGGCGCACCGCTCGGGTGCCATTCAGGTTGGCCTCGCCGATGAGGCAGCCCTCGAAGGTCCCGGACCCGATCAGTCCCTCGGAGCGGATCGGCTGGTGCATCTTCAGCTCGCCGCGCGCCTCGAACATCGCCATCATCGCGCTGGTGCCGGTGCCGCCCGGGGAGCGATCCAGCTGTCCCGCGGAAAAGACGTGGACGTTCTTGTAGAAGGCGCCCTCGATCGTTGGCTCGTGCCAGAAGGTGACGAAGTTGAAATTGTCGATGTGGCTCGAAGCGGGGTGCCGGGTTCCCACCTTCTGACGCAACTGCTCTCGCGCGATCACGCCGAGCTGCGACAACTGGGACCCGTTTTCCGGCGAAATCCTGAGCGAGGTGCCGCGCAAATCGATGATGCCGAAGTAATTGCCGCCCCAGACGATATCGGCCTTGAGCGAGCCGATGCCGGGCAAATCGAACGGCACGTCCTGGGCCGCGACTAGGCCGGGACATTCTCGAAGCGCGTCCACAGCACCTGCGGGCCGTCGTTGGCGACCTCGGCCGTCACCAGCCCGGCGGTGGTTTCGAAGCGGATGGTGGTGCGGCCGTTCTCGCCGCGCCGGGCAAGGCCGAGTGCGACCATGGCCATGCCGATGGCGATGGTCCCGTGGCCGCACATGTGGGAATATTGCGTGCCGTCGATATAGATCAGGCCGGCATCGTACTCGGGGCTGGACGGCGGCGTGAGGAAGACGCCGAACATGTCCTTGTGCCCGCGGGGCTCGCGCATCAGCGCGCAGCGCACCCAGTCGTAGTTTTCCTGAAGGTAACGGCGCTTCTCCAGGATGCTCGATCCGGCGGGATAGGGGATGCCGCTGTGGATGATGCAGAGGGGCTCGCCCTCGGTGTGCGTATAGATGACGTCGAAGACATTCTGCAGGCGCATTGTGGACTCCTCGGGACAACAATTGGCGGGATGAGTTAGCAGCTCCGCTCCGAGAGCAGGTCGAGGCCGATGGTCAGGTCGAGCAGCACGATGACGACCGCGGCGACGATGATCGTCAGGCCGGAGACGGCGGCAATCGTCGGATCGATCGAGTACTGGACGTAGTTGAACAACTGGACCGGGATCGTGGTCAGCTCGGCGGTAGTGTTGAAGATGCTGAGCTCGACATTGATCCACGACGCGATGAAGGCGAAGGTCGCGCCGCTGGCGACCCCGCTGCGGATCTGCGGCAGGGTCACGAGGAAGAAGGTCGTCGGCGGCGGGGCACCGAGATCGGCGGAGGCTTGCTCCAGGACGAGCTGGTCGTCGCTGAGCTGCGGCAGCGCAGCCCGCAGCGCGAAGGGCATGATGATCACCACATGTCCGACCAGCAGCGCCGGGAAGCTGCGCACCAGTCCGATGCGCCGCCGTACTGCAACAGCGCGGCGCCGAGCACGACATGCGGCAGGATGAGCGGAGACATCAGCGTTGCCGTGAACAGGCCGCGTCCGATGAACCGATAACGCGCGATGGCGATGGCCGCAGGCACGGCCAGAAACACCGCCAGGATGGTCGCGGCCACCGCCAGCTGCGTGCTGAGCAGGAAGGCCGAGACATAGGACGGGTCGCCCAGCATCTTGCTGTACCAGGACAGCGTCAGCCCCCGCGGCGGAAAGGCGAGAAAGCTGGTCGTGGTCAGTGATGCCCCGACCAGGACGACAAGGGGCAGCGCGAGATAGGCGAGCGCGGCGAACGAGACAATGCGGACGAGAGCCGAAACCATCTCATGTCCTCCTTGGCTCGCTGAGCCGGCCGGCAATGGTGACGAGCGCCAGCGTCATCACCAGCATCGTCATGCTCAGGGCACCGCCGTAGTTGAAGTCGAAGACCGAGCTGTATTGCTGGAAGATCAGCATGGAGAAGACCGTGATCTGGCCCCCGCTGAGCAGGGCCGGCGTGACATAGGCGCTCGCCGCCAGCATGAAGACCATGACCGCTCCGGACATGAGGCCGGGCAGGCTGAGCGGGAAGATGATCCGCCAGAACGTATCCGCGGGCGTCGCGCCGAGATCGGCCGAGGCCAGCTCCACCGCCTCGCCCACCTTCGCGAGGGCGTTGCCGACCGTCAGGACGATGAACGGCAGGAGGGTGTAGATGAGGCCGATCAGGATGCCGAGCTCGGTGCCGAGGAAGCGCATGGGCCGCTCGATCAGGCCGACTGCGATCAGCCCGTCATTGACGAGGCCGTTGCGGACGAGCAGCACCATCCAGCCGAAGGAGCGCACGATGTTGCTGGTGAACATCGGCACGACCAGCAGGATCAGGCGGGCGCGCCGCCAGGGCCGCCACTGGATGACGCGGACGAGATACCAGGCGAGCGGGTAGCCGATCAGAACGCAGGCGAGCGTGGTCAGGATGCTGATCCGGAATGTCACCCACAGCACGTTCCAGTGATAGGCGTCGGCGAGGATGCGGACGTAGTGCGAGAGTGTCGGCAGCCCTTTCGGGGTCGTCAGACTCGCGATCAGGACCACCGCCATCGGCGCCAGGAAGAAGGCGATGAAAAAGCCCGCCGGCAGGATGCAGAGCAAGAGGACCGGGCGCAGCGTACCGCGCATCACGCATCCCCCGTCACGAGGCGCAGATCGGCGACGCGGATGTTCGCGAAGACGAGTTGGCCGGTGGTCAGCCCGGCCAGGGCCGACGGGGCGAGCCGGGCGGTCAGTGTGGAGCCGCCCAGAGCGAGGGAGGCCATGGCATGGCTCCCGACATGGGCGATGTCGGACACGACGATCGGCAGAGCGAGACGCCCCGGAGCCGGCTCCGTCATGACGACAACATCCTCGGGCCGCAGCACGGCCGTGAGCGCGGCCTGCGGATATTCCGACGAGGCCGGCAGGGTGATCGTGCCGCCGAGCAGCGACAGACTGCCGTCGCCGTGCCTCTCGACCGGGATCAGATTGGCATCGCCGATGAAATCGGCGGCGAAACGGGTCGCCGGGCGGGCATAGATGTCCTGGCCGCGGCCGATCTGCTCGATGCGTCCGCCCCTCATCAGCACGATCCGGTCGGCCAGCACCATCGCCTCCTCCTGATCGTGGGTTACGAACAGGAAGGCGATGCCCAGCCGGTGCTGGATCCGCTTGAGTTCGGTCTGGACCTTCTTGCGGAGCTTCAGATCAAGCGCGCTCAGGGGCTCGTCGAGCAGAAGCAATTGCGGACGGTTGACGATGGCGCGTGCCAGGGCGACGCGCTGCTGCTGCCCGCCGGACAGCTGTGCGGGCAGGCGATCATCGAAACCGGTCAGGCCCACAAGGTCTAGCGCCTCGGTGGCGCGTCGCGCGGCCTCCGCCTTGCCGGCCCCCTGCCGGCGCGGACCGTAGGCGACGTTTTCCACGACGGTGAGGTGCGGGAACAGCGCGTAGTTCTGGAAAACGGTGTTCAGCGGGCGCCGATAGGGCGGCAGCCGCGTCACATCCTTGCCCGCGAGGTGGATGGTGCCGGCGTCGGGCGTGAGGAAGCCGGCGATGCAGCGCAGCAGCGTGGCCTTGCCGCAGCTCGACGTCCAGCTCGATATCCGTCAGCGCCGGCTGTCCGCAGAACGACTTGGATAGCCCACTGAGGGTGAGGATGGAGGTGCTCATCCGACGGCTCCGGATCTGGGGCTCATGCTGCTGGTGTCGGCCAGCTTACTTGCGGGCGATTTCGCGGTTCCACGTATCGACGACGCCCGCACGCAGCGCGTTGATGTCCGCCCAGTTGAAGAGCATCAGGCTTTTGACCGATCCCGTCTCCCCCCAGGGCAGCGTGCGGGCGGTTTCCGGCTTGACCGAGACGTTCTTCACCGAAGGTCCGAGGTAGAGCTTCTCCGCGAGGCATCCCGACGCCTCGGGCGTCAACGCCTGGTTGATGAACTTTCGGCGGCTTCCTTCTTCGCGCTCCCCTTCACGAGGTGCAGCCGGGTATCCCCCGCCCAGGCCCCTTCCTTCGGTACGACGAAGCCGATGGGCAGGCCTTTGTCCGCCAAATCCCAGGCGCCCACATTGAAATGCGCGCCGATGATCGCCTCTCCGCTCTGGAAGGCGTTGGTTGCAGCGTCCGAGGAATCGAAGAACAGGGCGGCCTTGAGTTCCTTGATCTTCTTGAAGGTCGGCGCGAGATCGCTGGTGGGGACGCCCTGGATGGCCAGCCGCGGCGGTCGAGCTGCGGGATTTTGGTCACCCCGAACGGCGACCTGATGGATCCGGCGGACTTCGACTACCTCGCCGTATGCGGCGGCAACGACTATCTCAACGACGCATCGCCGGAGAGCCTACTCGCCTACCTGCGGCGGGCGGCGGCGTCAGGCGTGCGCCTGCTCGGGATCTGCACCGGCTCATTCGCCATCGCCAGGGCCGGCCTTGTGGGGCCGCGGCGGGTCTGCGTTCACTGGAATGTGCTCGATGCCTTCAAGCAGCGCTTCCCGAAGCTGCAAGCGGGGGTGGAGCGTCTCTTCATCGACGAGGGGGATCTGATCACCTGTGCCGGCTCCACGGCGGCGATCGATCTCGGCCTTTACCTGGTCGCGCGCCACTGCGGCCGGGACAAGGCTCAGCAGGCCATGCGGCACATGATGCTGCAGCACATGCGACCGGCCGAGATGCCCCAGCCGCATTTCTATGCGGAGATCGGCCCCCACCTTGACGTCAGGGTGCAACAGGCCGCGCAGTTCATCGAGCAGCGGCTCGACAATCCTCCGCCGGTCGCGGCCATCGCGCGCTATGTGGGTGTCAGCCCGCGCCAGCTCGAGCGCCTGTTCGCGGTATCCCTCGGTCAGAGCCCGGCCGCGTTCCAGCGCGGCCTCCGGCTCGACTATGCACGATGGCTGATCCTCAACAGCAAGCGATCGCTGACAGACATCGCGATGGGAGCAGGCTTCGCCGACAGCGCCCACCTGTCACGGGACTTCAAGACCGCGTTCGGGGAAACGCCACGATCCCTGCGCCGCAACGCAAGCACAGGCCGGGCGGATGCCGGCAATCCGGGCTGACGAACCGGCATGTCGCGCCGGCCTTGCGACAGTCTCTCGCCCAAGCGCGGCGATCCCTTTGCCTTCCCCGCGTCCGGGCGGGACAAGGCCGAGCTGAAGAACCAGGTCGGCTGGCGCGGGAGCCCGTCTTCACACGACGCCTTCGGCGCGAAGGGCGGATCGCTCAGGGCTCGATCCGCTCAATAATGGTCGCGGTGCCCAGGCCACCACCACAGCACATGGACTGCAGGCGCCCACCACGTCGCTCCAATTCGCCCAGCAGCAGCGTCATCAGCCGCGCCCCGGAAGAGCCCAGCGGATGCGCACCAGCGCGTGCTGGACCCCTTCGGCGCGCCGATCCCCGGCCTCTATGCGGCAGGCGAGCTCGGCAGCCTGTTCGGCCACATCTATATGAGCGGCGGCAACCTCGCCGAATGTGTCATCGGCGGCCGCATCGCCGGCCGGCAGGCGGCCGATGCGCGATTTCCCGCCTGACGTCGTTCAACGGAGACCGAGGAAGGCGCCCGCCGCGTTCGATCGACGGTGTTTCCCCCTCTCGCATGAGATCGGCCGGCGCGGCGGTTCTTGTCCCGCCGCAAGAAAAATACGCTACCGACGGCACCGCGATGCAGCATGTCCACCACATGGACAGCCGCGACAATTCGCTGTCGAAAGGCCCTCGCTCATCCTACCCCTCAGGCAAGAATAATATCCGGGAGGATGACATGACTGACGGCGCACCTGCCCCACCGCGTGCCGAGCAATCCTTTGCGCTTTCCATCTCGGAACGGCCCAGGACAATCAACCTTCATCAGTAAATCGAGACGCTGGCATCTTGGCGTCGCCGGGACTTTGCCCGCTTGCGCGCGAGTCGCGGGCGGCCCCGGCACGCCTGCATCTGCTTTCAAGAACACAGCCAATAAACAGAGAGGCCCCGAGGATCCATGACACACGCCACTTATCCCCTTTCAGGACAAGCCGCGCCGAGTCTCAACAAGGGACAGTGGCGGATCATCTTCCTCGCGAGCCTCGGCGGGTCGCTCGAATTCTACGATTTCATCATCTACGGCATCTTCGTCCAGTATATCTCCGCCCAGTTCTTCCCGACAGATGATCCCTACGTCTCGCTGATCCTCTCCTTCTCGGTCCTGGCCCTCGGCTTCCTGGCCCGGCCGTTCGGTGGGGCGGTGCTGGGCATTCTGGGCGACCGCTATGGCCGCCGGCCGGTCTTCATCGGCTCGCTGGGCCTCACCACGCTCGCCACCATCGCCATCGGCCTGCTGCCGAACTACCAGTCCTGGGGCATTGCGGCGCCGCTGCTGCTGGTGGCCTTCCGCCTCGTGCAGGGCATCTGCCTCGGCGGCGAGCTGCCTGGCGCGGTGACCTATGCGGTGGAGGCGGCGCCTGCCCGCGCAGGCCTCGCCTGCGGCTTCATCATTTTCTGCGTCAATGTGGGCGTGCTCATCGCGACCCTGGTCAATCTCGGCATCCAGTACGCGCTGCCGCCGCAGGATGTGGCGGACTACGGCTGGCGCATCGCCTTCCTCCTCGGTGGTGTCATCGGCCTCATCAGCTTCGCGTTGCGCCGCAAGCTCGAAGAGTCGCCCGAGTTCGTGAACCTCCACGGCAAGGCCACGCGGCACCCCCTGCGGGAGCTGATGCGCCATCACGGCCGCTCGGTGCTGATGGCGGCCGGCGTCGCCGCCATCATCGCCGGCTTCAACGGCATGCTCTACGGCTTCGTGCCCGCCTTCCTGGTGAAGACGCTGCATTATCCCGCCCCCGACGTGGCGCTGGCCATGACGGTGGCGCTGGTGGTCAGCTCCGTCGGCCTCATCCTCGCCGGCTGGGCCGGGGACTTCGTGCCCGGACGCCTCATCCTTCGGGTTGGATCTCTGGGCATGGTGGTGGTGGTGGTTCCGCTGTTCGCGCTGATGGCGAACCACGGCGCCAGCATCGTCCTGGTGCTGAGCCTGCTGTCGCTGGTGTTCTCGTTGGCGAGCGGCATCTGGCCGAGCATCCTCGCCGGGCTCTTCCCGACGCAGGTGCGCTTCACCGGCATCGCTCTGTCCTACAATGTGAGCGTCACGCTGCTCTCCGGCTTCGCGCCGCTGGCCGCCACCGCGCTCATCGCCCAGACCGGGATGAATTCGGCCCCCGCACTCTACATCGCGGCGTCCGCGGCGCTGACCTTCTGGTGCAGCTTCCTCATCCCCGCCCGTTCGGCCTCGGCGCTGCCGCTGGCCTGAGGCCGCGCCCGCCGCCACCGCACCCCACCCCCACCCGGAGGACCACCGTCATGGGCGTCATCGCGCTCGGTTATCTCGGCATCCGCTCGGACAGGATGGACGACTGGAACGCCTTCGCCTCGGGTCTCCTCGCCATGCAGGCGGTGGACGCGACGCGCGCCCAGACGACCTTCCGCATGGACGACCAGCGCCAGCGGCTGTTCGTGGTGAACGAGCCGGGCGCGGTGATCGCCGCCATCGGCTGGGAGGTGGAGGAGAAGGCGGACCTCGACCTTTTCGCCGCGCGCATCGAGGCCGCCGGCGTCGCGGTGTCACGGGGCTCACGGTCGCTGGCGGACCGGCGCTTCGTCGAAGATCTCATCACCTTCGCCGATCCCGACGGCAACAGTGTCGAGCTGTTCTTCAAGCCCATGCGGGCGAGCGACCCCTTCGTGCCCGGCCGCCCCATCTCGGGCTTCCGCACCGGCCCGTTCGGCATGGGGCACGCCGTGCTGCACGCGGTGCGGATCGACGCGCTCCTGCCCTTCTATCGCGACCTGCTCGACTTCCACATCAGCGACTACGGGCTCACCCCCTATCCGCTCTATTTCTTTCATGTGAACGGCCGCCACCACAGCCTCGCCATGGTGGGCTCGGGGCAGACCGGCTTTCACCACTTCATGATCGAGTTCAACAATCTCGACGACGTGGGCCAGGGCTACGACCTCGCCGAGCTGGACGAGGGGCGCCTCGCCTACACGCTGGGGCGCCACACCAACGATTTCATGACCTCCTTCTACGCCAACTCGCCCTCCGGCTTCTTCGTGGAGAACGGCTGGGGCGGGCGGGTGATCGATCCGGCCACATGGGAGCCGCACGAGACCTTCGCAGGGCCGAGCTTCTGGGGGCACGAACGCCTCTATCTGCCCGAGGAGCCGCGCGCCCGCCTGCGCAAAATGCGCCTCGCGGCAGCCGCGAAAGGCCTCAGGTCGCCGGACGTGGTCGACTGCCCCTGGCTCTACAGCCGGCTGGCGGGCTGACCGCCGCCCTTCCGATCCAAGTCCCCGCGGGACCGCGCTTCCGCCCTCCCGCAGGTTCTCTTCATCGCGCCGATGTCCGCTAGGCGGACGCCGGGACCGGCATCATTGCCGGCTGAGCCCCGCTCTGGGATCAGTCCGGCCCAAACACGGGGAAAACCATGCCCGAGGCAAACGGCAGCACGCCGGATCATTTCGACGTCGTCATCATCGGCCTCGGCCCGGTGGGGGCGACCCTCGCCAACCTGCTCGGCCTTCAGGGCGTCTCCACCCTCGTGCTGGAACGCGAGACAGAGGCCTATCACCTGCCGCGCGCCGTGCACTTCGATGACGAGGTAATGCGCGTGTTCCAGACCATCGGCCTCGCGGATGAAATCGTCCCGTCGCTGCGGGTCAATCCGGGCATGCGCTTCGTCGACGTGAACGGCGCGCTGCTGATGGACTGGCCGCGCTCGCCCGGGGTGAGCGAATTCGGCTGGCACGCCAGCTACCGCTTCCACCAGCCGGACCTGGAGCGGACCCTGCGTGACGGCCTCGGGCGCTTCGCCAGCGTCCGGGTGCGCACGCGCTGTGACGCCTTCGCCTTCGTTGAGGACGACGAGGGGGTGACGGTCCGCTATGAGGACCTCGCCACCGGCCGCCTGCAGCAGGCCCGCGCCCGCTATGTGGTGGGCTGCGACGGTGCCCGCTCGCTGGTGCGCCGCTTCATCGGCTCCTCCATGGACGACCTCGGCTTCCACGAGCGCTGGCTGGTGGTGGACGCGATTCTCCGGCGGCCGAAGCCCGAGCTGGGCGATCACACCATCCAGTATTGCGACCCCGCGCGCCCCGCCACCTATGTGCGCGGTCCCGGCGACCGCCGCCGCTGGGAGATCACCGTCCTGCCCGAGGAGGATGGCCGCACCGTGGTGCATCCCGAGAAAGTCTGGTCGCTGCTGGCGCCGTGGCTGCGTCCGGACGAGGCGGAGCTGGAGCGGGCGGCGGTCTATACCTTCCATTCGGCGGTGGCGCAGCGCTGGCGCGCCGGCCGGCTGCTGCTGGCGGGCGACGCCGCGCACCAGACCCCGCCCTTCATGGGCCAGGGCATGTGCTCCGGCATCCGCGACGTGGCGAACCTCGCCTGGAAGCTCGAGGCGGTGGTGAAGGGGCGGGCCGAGGACAGCCTGCTCGACACCTACCAGAGCGAGCGGGAGCCCGACGCCCGTGCCTATATCGAGACCGCGGTGCGGCTCGGCGGCCTCATCAATACCTGCGGCACTGAGGCGGCCCTCAACGCCGCCTTCCGCGACGCGGACGGCGTGGTGCGCCTGCGCAGCCGCGTGCCCCAGCTGGGACCGGGCGTCGCCATCGGCCGCGTGGACATCGCCGGCAGCCGCTTCGCCCAGCCCCGCCTCGCCGACGGGCGCCGGCTGGACGACGCCGTGGGCTTCGGCTTCGCCCTGCTGTGCTGCGACCAGCTTTGGCGCCGCGCCTCCGAGCGGGTGCGCCAGCGCTTCGAGGCGGCCGGCATCGCCGTCGTCACCGTGGCCGACTGCCCCGACCTCGGCCCGCTGCTGGACGCGGCCGGCGCGGCGGCGGTGCTCGTCCGCCCCGACCGCTACGTGGCCGGAAGCGCGGTCGACGAGACGGACCTTGCCGCCATGGCCGATGCGCTGGCCCCCGCCGCCCCCGCACAGGCCTCTGCCGCCTGATCTCTCTCACATCCCGAAACGTTCAAGGAAAAGGTTTGCCCCCATGAAGTTCGCGTCCTTCACCCATGCCGGCAACGCCGGCTACGGCCTCGTGACCGATGGCGGGATCGTCGATCTCGCCCGCCGCTTCCCCGAGGCGCCAACGTTGCGCACCTTCATCGCCGGCGGTCTCGACCGCGCCGCCGCTCTGGTCGGCGCGCCGGCGGATTTCGCCCTCGCCGACGTGACGCTGGCGCCGGTCATTCCCGACCCGGACAAGATCGTGTGCGTCGGCCTCAACTACCACGACCACGTGGTGGAGACGGGCCGCACGGTCACTCCCAATCCCATGCTTTTCGCGCGCTATGCCGGCAGCCAGGTGGGAGACGGCGAAGCGCTGGTGAAGCCGCTGGAATCCGACGAGTTCGACTATGAGGGCGAGCTTGCCGTCATCATCGGCAAGGGCGGGCGGCGCATCTCGGAGGCCGATGCGCTGTCCCATGTGGCGGGCTATGCCTGCTACAACGATGCCAGCGTGCGCGACTGGCAGCGCCACACCTCGCAGTTCATGCCCGGCAAGACGTTTGCCGCCACCGGCGGCTTCGGCCCATGGATGGTGAGCGCCGACGAGATCGGCGATCCGACCCGCCTCACCCTCGCCACCCGTCTCAACGGCACTGAGGTGCAGCGCACCACCGTGGACCTGATGATCACGCCCATCCCCACGCTGATCGCCTACACCTCCACCATCCTGCCCCTGCTGCCCGGCGACGTGATCGTCTCCGGCACGCCCGGCGGTGTCGGTGCGCGGCGCACGCCCAAGCTGTTCATGAAGGACGGCGATGTGGTGGAAGTGGAAGTGAGCGGCATCGGCGTGCTGCGCAACCCCGTCGTCGCCGAGGAGGCCTGAGGCCAGACCCGGCCAGCCCGGCGCCAACCGGGCCGGCCGGGCTGGGCACCACCCTCCCATCGTGTGTAGCATGGCGGGAAGACCGGCTCGTCCGGCCGAGGGGGAGCGCCGCCGGACCATGGGACAACGACCGGCTGACGATGGCGCGGGGGCGCAGGACCGCACCGACAGCGTGCGCGCGCTGCGCCGCGGGCTCGCCGTGCTGCGCCACATCAATGCGGTGGGCAGCACCAGTGCCGCCGCCATCGCCCGCGCCCTCGACATCCCGCGACCCACCGTCTACCGCCTGCTGCAGACGCTGGAGGAGGAGGGCTATGTGGCCTTCTCGGCCTCCTCGTCGCAGGTGCGTGTCACGCGCCTCTCCGCCAGCCTCGGCGACGGCTATGCGTCGCATTCCCGCGTGTGTCAGGCGGCCGGGCCGGTGTTCGGCGAGCAAGGGCCGCGCCTCGTCTGGCCGCTCGACCTGACGGTGTATGAGAACGCCGCCATGGTGATCCACGAGACCACCCACACGCGCAGCCCGCTTTCCATCGACCGGGGCATGATCGGCTATCGCCTGCCCATGCTGCGTACCTCCGCGGGCCGCGCCTATCTCGCCTTCTGCCGGGACGAGGAACGGGCAATGATCCTCGACCATCTGCGCCGCATCCCCGACCCGGAGGATCGCCCCTTCCTTGAGGAGGCATGGCTCAAGCGCATGATCGAGGAGACGCGCCGCCGCGCCATCGGAGTGCGCGATGGGGGCGAGTTCCGGCCGAAGACCTCCAGCATCGCCGCCCCCGTGATGGTGGATGATCGGGTGGAGGCGGTGGTCTCGATGATCTGGATTCGCACCGCCCTGTCATTGGACGAGGCGATTTCTGCGCATTCGGACGCATTGCTGGGCATAGCGCGGGCCATCGCGCGAACGATCTCCGCGCAGCCGAATGAGGCAGTTCCATAGATAGCCCCGGGACGGAAGGAGCCCGGTCGCGCGACGCCATCGCGTGGCCGGGTGTTCTCCTTGGAGGGAGATCTGCCACACCCGCGTGCTGACCGCAGTTGTGAATCGGCGTGGAACGAGGCCCCTGTTTGGGGGGGTATCGGTGTCCAAACGGGGCCCCTCTGATGGAGGGGTTCACTGATCGGCCACCGAATGCGGTCCCCTCCCGGGGAACAACATTGCGAAGTGCCCCGCTTCAGGGGCCGCGCAAACCTTATGCCACCACCTTGGCATAGGTCTCGATTTGCACCTTCTGCCAAGGCCTTAGCATTGAGGTGACCTGCACCAGGGTGCTGGCGGGACGGATGGCGTCGAAGCGCTCCAGATGGCCGCGGGCGACCCCGTCCGCATCTGCCATGTCGCGCACATAGACCACCGTGCGCACCACGTCCGACATGCGGCCGCCCGCCTCGGCAATCGCCTTCCTGAAGGATCTGGACGGTTTCTTCACCTTCGTGGTGGGCACGGAGAACGGCTTCTCGGTGCTGCGCGATCCTATCGCCTGCAAGCCGGCGGTGATGGCCGAGACCGACCGCTACGTTGCCTTCGCCTCCGAGTTCAAGAGCCTCACCGTCCTGCCGGACATCGCGAGCGCCAAGGTGTGGGAGCCCAAGCCCGCGACTGTCCATTTCTGGGAGCATTCCTGACATGCCCGTCGTCGATCTCGCGAAGTCCTCCCTCCGGGAGCTGAACGCGGCCCTGCAACAGCTCGGCCCCACCACAAACGAAACCGACTGGACGGTGCTGAACCCCTCCGGCGAGCACGCTATCGCAGCGGGGGTAGATGCCCCCGTCACCGTCACCATCGCCGGCCCCGTGGGTTATTTCTGCGGCGGCATGAACAAGCAGGCCACCCTGGTGGTGGAAGGCAGCGCCGGCCAGGGCGCCGGCGAGAACATGATGAGCGGCCTCATCCATGTGAAGGGCGATGCCAGCCAGTCGGCGGGCGCCACCGGTCGCGGCGGCCTGCTCATCGTGGAGGGCAACGCCTCCGCCCGCTGCGGCATCTCCACGAAGGGCATCGACATCGTGGTAAAGGGCGGCATCGGCCACCTCTCCGCCTTCATGGGCCAGAGCGGGCGCCTCGTGGTGTTCGGCGAGGCCGGCGAGGCACTGGGCGACAGCCTTTATGAGGCCCGCCTTTATGTGCGCGGGCCTGTGGCAGGGCTCGGAGCGGACTGCATCGAAAAGGAGATGCGAGACGAGCACCGGCAGGAACTGATCGATCTCATCAAGGCCGCTGGCGAAGCCGGCAAGGTGGATGTGGGCGAGTTCCGCCGCTACGGCTCGGCCCGCAAGCTCTACAATTTCAACATCGACAATGTGGATGCCTACTGATGAGCGAGCGAGACTGGCTTCCGACCACGCCGCGCAAGTCCGCGACTTTCACCGTGTTCGCGGAGGTCTCGATGAAGCCGCCGTCGCCCCCGCTGGGGGCGGATGCGTCGAGGGCGCCGGACACCTTGGTGGTGCCGCCGGCCGCCTTCAGCTTGATGGAGCCCGTCTTGTAGGTGGCCTTGCCCCCGATCAGAGAGGCCATGGTGCGGGCCTGGATGAGCCCGGTGTTGTTGACCTGCCCGGAGAGCACCGCATCTGCCGCCTTCGCGGTCAGGATGACCTTGCCGCCGTCGACCTTGATGAGCTGCCTGTTCTCGACCAGCGCGTTCATGACGCCTTGGTCGATGGTCACGTCGAACAGGGAGCTGCCGTCGAAATTGAGCGTGATCTTCGAGCCCGAAGTGAGTGCCACCGTGCCGAGCGTGGCGGTGATGACGCCCTGATTGGAGACCGTCTTGCCCATGAGCGAGACATAGCCGCCGGGCGCGGCAGTAAGCGAGCCCTTGTTGATGACGGAATTGCCGGACGATCCGGAGAAGACGTAATTGCCGGACAGAAAATCTTGGTTGGGAATATCGATCGTCGAGGCGACGAGGCCGCCCACGTTCACCTGGCTGGTGCCGGTGAAGAGGATTCCGGCGGAATTGACGATGAAGACCTGACCGTTGGCATTGATCGCGCCGGCGATGATCGAGCTTTCATTTCCGGTGACACGGTTCAGTGTGACGGAAGAACTGGAGGGCTGGTTGAAGTCCACCGTTTCCGTCTTGGCCACGGAGAAGGACTGCCAATTGATGATGGCCTTGTTGGTGGACTGATTGACGGTGGTGGTTGAGCCCGACTGGGAGATGGTGGCCGCCCCCGCCGCCACAGTGCCGCCCTGAGGCGGCACTGGCGGGATGCGGGATGAAGAGGGGTGCAAGGGCTGTGGAGGCGGCCAGGAGGCGCGCCAAACGCCGGGACCTGGGCGCCGACCGTCCGACCCGAATTGCGCCGATCAGCCTTGCATGCCGCTGGCCAGGCAGATGGACACAGGCGCGCACCCTCCCGTGCCCGCACGCGCGGGTCTGGATAAGGGTCATCTGCAATCCTTCGAACGAAATGAACGGGTTATGAAAGCTGCATGAGAACGCAATTCACGATGGGCACTCAAACGTTATATTCATATAGATATAGGAATCAACGCCAACGAGCGGGGCCAGGGCCGCCGAACGGTTTCATGATGCGATGTGATGATATTGTCACACATGGCGAATCGAGATGGAACCGCAACGATACCCAATATTGAGGCCGCCAGCCCAGCAGCGCGTTATCCTCTCGCGCGCCTCATCCATCCCGCAGAATTCCCAACTTTCGCGCGTCGCAAAAGTGGCGACCTTTGCAATACCGCAGCGTGAAATGATCTTTGGCCGACGTTCAGCAGGTCCGTTTCTGGGAAATTCAACCACAGTGGCAGTGAATATGTTTAAAAAAACTTCACGTTGGATACGCCATCAAACACAACAAATTAAGTTAGAAGATATGACTTCAGGGCGGCCGCATGGTGACCCCAAGTGCGCCCCTCATTCATGATCCACTGAGCCCCACGGGCTCCAATTTGCTTTCGGGATTCACCATCGGTAAACAACATCTCTAAAGCAGCGACAATTTCCTCTACACTGCTTTCTCCCCAACCTTCTGTGCCGACTGAATTCGACGCGACGGGAGCCTGAGCGCTCAGAGCGACACAATTGTCGTTGCCAACCAAGTCGCGGGTGCCCGTGTTATTGGCGAGTATCACCGGAATCCCGCAAGCCATCGCTTCCTTCGCGGGGAGATTTGTGGCGGCCTCGCATCGCGACACCTGTACTGCGCAGTCCATTTCGCGTAAAATTGATGGGATCAATGGGTTAGGTGTCGGTGGCAATTCTAGAAACTGGCTCTCATCGACCCCATTCTCGATAATCCATCGCTTCACATCCAGCACGCCTCTGGTATCCATTCTAAGCGGGGATTTCAGCTTGCCCTGAAAGCCCACAGAGCCCTTTGGCCAGGGAGAATGCCAGGCAGCGACCAGAACGGCCTCTTTGTGGCGCGCCGCAAATTCGCGGAATGCCAACAATACCAGATCGTGTCCTTTACGAAATTCGATCTTTCCACCAGAGAATACGTAAAATTTACTGGGGTCGAGAACTCCGGATTTGGGTCCCGGGAAAAACTGTGAGCTATCTATCCCCTCATAAATCATTGTCACAGGCTTTCCACTCGTCGCCCTTAAAATATCTGCACTCCAGTTCGAAGCACACAGCACATCGTCGTGGCTAGCTAACAGCTGACGAGCGTTATCGACACGCGTATCCTCCAACACGCACCGAGCGATTGTTCGCCGTCCTTTGAAGTGAGGCGCCGCCGCCGCGCCGAACCGATTGCCGAACCCATTCACGACGATGATGTCCTTTGCGGCGGCGCCGGTCTTGTCCGCGATTAAGCCGGCTAGAAATGTATTGGATTTAATCACGGCGGGACCCATTGCGAACATGCGCAAAGGATCCATGGCCTGAACATCGGCCGGTCCGATCGGGCGGCCCATCAATGGTTGCACATCTGGATCGACCGCCCAGCGTTGAAAAATATTCAAACCAAGCAATCCCCATCCAAAATAATTATTAGCCTGCCAATTCAGCATAATTTTCTTGTGCATGGATTTCTCCAAACCAAAAAAGAATTTATCGCACGAAATTAAGATGGTTTCCCTTACGAAACAGCGTTCTTCCGCGCGGAACCTTTAAGGGCATCTTGGCGGGTAGGTATTGAGGTTTCAACCGGAAACTCGCGCATAGGCTGTGGAGTGCATCACTGCCTGCCGCCGACACCGGCAGCATGTCGCTAGCCTGCATGTCCGCAATCGGGCAGATGCCGACGGCAGCTCCTGGCGCTCTCCGATCGTTCACAAAAGGACTAACTTTTGCGACACCCACACCCCTCCCGATCCGCCTCAGCTTCAGCTTCAGCGTTGCAAACGTCAGTCGCAGAACGGATCATCTCTGCGACAAGTTTTGCAACAGGCCTCCTGATGCGCATCGGATCCGCCTGCGTCTCGACCGACGACCACGACCTGACCCGACAATGCACGGCGCTGCAGGTGGCCGGGTGCGAGCGCATTTTCGAGGAGAAAGGCAGCGGCGCGGTCCGCACGCGGCCCCAGATCGAGGCGATGCCGGGGCGATTGCGGGGTGGCGACGTGGTCAGGTGACGCGCCTCGACCGATTTGCGCGCTCCACCCGCGATCTTCTCGACATCCCAGAGCGCGTGTCGACCGCTGGCGCCGGCCTCCGCTCCCTGGCCGAGCCGACCACGCCGGCCGCGTGGTGTTGGGACTCTTTGCGGGTATTGCAGAGTTCGAATGATCCCTGATTGCTGAACGGACCGCCAAAGGCAGAACGGCAGCAAGGGCGCGAGGAACCGGTGTCCACGTGACACGGCCCCGCGTGCGACCATCATTCAATTCGTTTTAAGCGTCGGCATGCCTCACTGTGCGACGATGCAGGATAGGGCCCTCAGATATCTCCTTGCCGTCATCCGCGCCGGCTCCGTCCGGGCCGCTGCGGAGACCCTGAACGTTGCCGCCTCGGCGGTGAGCCGGCAGATCATCGATCTGGAGGCCGAGGTGGGCCAGCCGCTGATCGAGCGTCTGCCGCGTGGCGTCGTGCCGACGGAGGCCGGCCGAATCGTCGCCGAACATGCCCAGCGCGAGGCCGACGAACGCCTGTTGCTGGAGGACCGGCTGAGCCGCCTTCGGGGCGTGCAGCAGGGCACCGTGCGCATCTGGTGCGGCGGCGGCTTCGTCGCCGACCTGATGGAGCATGGCCTCGCCAGCTTTTCCGAGCATTATGGCGGCGTTGGATACAAGATCACCCTCGGCACCACGGACGGCATCCTCGCGGCCATCGCGCAGGGCGATGCGGATATCGGCATGGCCTACAATCCGCAGGCCCACCCGGATGTGCGCAGCGTGGTCACGGCCCGCCAGCCGCTGTTCGCCATCGTGCCGCCGGACCACCCGCTGAAGTCCGGCGGGGTGGCGGTGCCCCTGCGCACCTTCGCCTCCGAGCCGGTGGCGCTGTTTCCGCCCGATCACGGCCTGCGCCAGATGATCGGCCGGGTGGAGGCGAACGAAGGCTTCCACCTCGGCGGACGGCTGGAGACCGCCTCCTTCGACCTGCACCGCCGGTTCATCGCGCAGGGGCTGGGCGTCGGGTTCCTGCCCCACTTCGTGGTGGCAGACGAGGTGGCAACCGGCGCCATGCGCGCCATCGCGCTGCGTGATGCCCTCCTGTCCGAAGCCCGCAGCCACCTGCTGCTGCGCGCCTGCCGCCGCCTGCCGGAAGCCTCCCGGCGGCTGCTCAACCATCTCGCCCAGCACATGCACGCTTTCCAGAACGTGCCGTAGAGCCGGGATCGCGGGCAAGGGCGGGCCCTCGCAATCTCCGCGGAACGCACGATCGGACGAGCGTTGCCTTTTTCCGCACGTAGAGTGCGAAAAGTCATTCTTGTGGCAACGATCCCTCGCGAGGATGCTCGTGGAAATTAACCACGGACATTCTCATGACCATCGAGACAATCGGCGTCATCGGCCTCGGCAACATGGGCTTCGGCATGGCCGCGACCCTTGCCGGCAAGGGCTTCAGGGTGAGCGCCACCACCCCCCAGAACGAACTCAGCGCTGGATAAAACTTCGGGTCAACGTCAGCTGAAAAACGACGACGTCGTTATGCCTCCCCACTCTCGCGCAAAGCCACGCGCCGGATCTTGCCGGTGATGGTCTTGGGCAGATCGTCCATGATCGAGATCAAGCGCGGGACCTTGTATGCCGCAAGCCGCTCACGGCAGTAGGTGGAGAGTTCCTGCTCTGTAACCTCCACCCCCGCCACCAGCGACACGCAGGCCTTTACCGTCTCACCGCGATAGGCATCGGGGACGCCCACCACGACGGCCTCGCGCACGGCGGGATGGGCGTAAAGCACGTCCTCCACTTCGCGCGGCCACACCTTGAAGCCGCTCGCTATGATGACGTCCTTCTTCCGGTCGACGAGGTAGATCCATCCCCTCTCGTCGCGGAAGCCGATGTCGCCCGTATGCATCCAGCCGCCTGCCAGTGCGATGGCGTTTTCCTCGGGCTTGCGCCAATAGCCGGCCATCATCTGGGGGCCCCGGAACAGGAGTTCGCCGGCAACCCCGACGGGCTGCTCCGCGCCGGCCTCATCGACGATCCGGATATCGGTCGAGGGGACCGGAACACCGAGCGACAAGACCCCCTCGCGCACAGGAGCTTCCGCACCGTATGGGGTCAGAACCGCTGGCGAGGTCAATTCGCTCATGCCATAGGCATTGTGTACGGTGAAGCCGAGCCGCTCTCGAATAGCATCCCGGAGCGAGGGGGGAATCGGCGCCCCGCCCGACCAAACTTTGGTGAGGCTCGCCATGTCCGCGCTGCCTGCCTCAGGCAGGTTCATCAAGGCGTTGAAGGCGGTTATCGCGCCGATCGTGAATGTCGGCCGCTGAGCCCGGATGATTGCCAGCGCGGCTTTCGGCTCGAACCGATAGTTCATCACGACCGCGCAGCCCGCGCGCAACGCGACCGCGACATGGCAAATCAATCCGGTGATGTGGAAGAAGGGGGCGATCCCCAGAATGCGGTCGCCCTCGCCGAGCGAGAACCACTGGCGCGCCACCTCGGCACTGAACGCCATGTTGGAATGGGTCAGCATGGCGCCCTTGGGCACGCCGGTGGTTCCGGAAGTGTAGAGGATGAGGCCGAGGTCGTCAGGCGCGATGACGATTGGCTCGGGCGCCTCGCCGCGATGTCGCAGAACGATATCGGCCAGCTTCTCGCCCGGTGTCTCCGGAGGCGAAGGCGGCAGGAACGCGGTGGCGGCAGCTTCAGCTCCGTCACGCGGGGAGGCAACGATCAGGGGGATGTCGGCAAGTCCGGCGGCGGCAAGCCCGGCGGCCACCTCCGCCGCCTCGGCGTCCTGGCACAGAACGGCAGCGGGATCGGCATCCTTGAAAATCCGCGCGAGCTCGGGCGCGCGATACATGGGATTGCCGGGCACCGGGACCGCACCGACCTTCCAGGCCGCGATGCAGACCAGCGGGAACGCCGGAATGTTCTGGGCCACCACCTGCACGCGATCACCGCGCCCGATGCCGTGGTGTCGCAGCCAGATGGCAAGCGCATCGCTGTCGGCATCAAGCTGGGAATAGCTGACCGTCCGGTCGAAATAGATGAGAGCCGCTCCCTGCGGGTTGCGGGCGACGGCGTCCTTGAACACCGAGAGCATGTCTCGGTGCTTCGGCTCGATGCGAACCGGCACATGGCCCTCGTAGAACGCGAGCCATGGCGCTTCGGCAGACAGACGCGGATTCGCCCTGGGACCCATCGCTCCCTTCTCGATCATGGGTGTCCTCCTGCGGCAGGAGCCGCGAGATACGCGGGCGGAATTGACCTGGGCGTGGGAATGGAAGGCTGCGCCATCAAGATATGCCTTCGATTCAGATTGTTACTTGTCTTTCAGCAACGGGCAGTCGCTTTCCGCGAGCGGCCGGGTTGCCTGTGATGCGGGGATGGTGGCGACGACCGTCGTCAGATCCCATTCGTGCTTGGATTCGGCAGGCGCCTTCACGCGCATGAGGTACATGTCGTGTTCCAGCCGGCCGTCGGGGCGAAGGCGCGCGCCCTTGGCGAAGGCGTCGTTCACGGGCACCTCCCGCATGCGTGCGATCACCGTCTTGGCCTCGTCGGTGCCGGTAGCCTCGATCGCCTTCAGATAGTGGCCGACCGCGGAATAAGCGGCGGCCTGCACCATCGACGGCATGCGTTTCGTCCGATCCATGTAGCGCTTGGTGAAAGCACGGCTGTCCTCGTCGCGCTCCGGATTGAAGGCATCGACGACCATCAGCCCCTGGGCGCTCTTGAGACCCAGGGCATGCACGTCGGTGATGAGCATCAGCGGCGCAGCGATGACCTGTCCGGACTGGGGCAAGCCGAATTCCTGGGCCTGCTTGACTGCATTCACCGCGTCGGTGCTCGCATTGGCGAACGCCACCACCTTGGCGCCCGAGGACTGGGCCTTCAGCAGGAAAGACGAGAAATCCCCCGCGTTCAGCGGATGGCGCGTGCTGCCGAGGACTTTGCCGCCGTTCGCCGTGACGACCGCCGCAATGTCCTTCTCCATCGCCTGCCCGAACGAATAGTCGACGGTCAGGAAAAACCAGGTGTCGCCCAGCTTCTGCACGCCGGCAGCACCGATGCCCTGCGCCAGCGCATAGGTGTCGTAGGTCCATTGCACCGCCGTGGGCGAGCACTTGGCGCCCGACAGGGCTGTCGAGCCTGATCCGGTGTTGATGAACACCCGGTTGGCCTCCCGGGTGACCTCCTGCACGCCGAGGGCGATGGAAGAGCCGGGCACGTCCACGATCGCGTCCACCTTTTCGACGTCGATCCACTTGCGGGCGATCGAAACGCCGACATCCGGCTTGTTCTGGTGATCGGCATAGATCAGCTCGATCGGAGCGCCCTTGACCTTGCCGCCGAAGTCCTCGATGGCCATGCGCACGGCCTCGACCGTCGACATGCCTGTCACGTCGGCATAAAGGCCCGACATGTCGTTGAGCACGCCGATCTTCACCACGTTGTCGCTGATCTGGGCCTGCGCCGCCGTCGCCAGCAACAAGCCTGCGGCCAGAGCCGCGGGATCGAGGATCGAACCTCTCTTGACCATGAGCTTCCTCCTGAACAGTCTGTTTTTGTTTTGGACGAGACCGTGTGTTCCTGCCGCAGACGCTCTTGTGGATATTGGGGCCTGGACCAACGGCTCAATCGGCAGCCCCAGTGTGGCATCGAGGGTCCGCTTAAACTTGCGTGGATCTGCTGCGGATCGGCAGGGCGATCGGCCCTAGACCGTCACGCGTATCGAAAGACCGACTCGGGAACCGCCCGGAAGATCCCTTCCCGGCTCTCGATGGGAGCCAGAAAGGAGCGGATCTTCGACACCTCGACGGCGTAGAAGTAGCGGCAGGCCCAGAGCTTTCCTGAGACAAGATCCGGATCGAGGCCGGCGACCTCCGCCGCAGGGGCCGAGGACAGCGCCGCGCGCGCCATGTCGAGCCAAAGCCAAGCGACGACCAGATGGCCGAAGGCGTCCAGGAACGGCGTCGCATCGGCGAGGGCGGAAGGCATGTCTTTCTCCGCCGCAAAGCCTTGTACCGTCTCTTCGATGGCCAAGCGAGCGGCATCGAGCGCGCCGGACATCCCGGCGAGCTCTGGAAACGCACGGGCCGCGTCGGCAGCGGCGCGCATCTCCCCCATCAGCAGACCGAAGGATTTCAACCCGTCGTTCAGGACTTTGCGGCCGAGGAGATCGATGGCCTGGATTCCGGTCGTGCCTTCGTGGATGGGATTGAGCCGGTTGTCCCGGTAGAGCTGCTCCACGTCGAAGTCGCGCGTATAGCCGTAGCCGCCGTGGATCTGGATGGCGAGATGGTTGGCAAGGAGGCCCTGCTCCGACGGCCAGGACTTGGTGACCGGCGTAAGGATATCGAGCAGGGATTGCGCCCGGGCGCGTTCCTGCGCGTCTACTGCGGCCCCCGCGAGATCGGCGAGGCGCGCCGAGTAAAGGCAAAGCGCGAGACCGCCCTCCGCGATCGCCTTCTGCGCCAGCAGCATCCGTCTCACGTCGGGGTGGCGAAGAATGGGGACGGGTCGCGGCGCCTTCTTGTCCTCCAGCGCACGGCCCTGAACGCGCTCGGCGGCGTAGGCGCACGCCAGCAGGTAGCCGCGATAGGCGAGTGCCGCCGCGCCGAGACCCACATTGATGCGCGCCTCGTTCATCATCTGGAACATGATGGGCAGCCCCTGCCCCGCCACACCGACGAGATAACCGATAGCGCCCGCCTCTCCCAGAGGACGATGGCGCGCGCCTTCGCCGAAGTTCAGCATGCAGTTGGGCGTGCCGCGGTATCCCATCTTGTGGTTTAGTCCGGCAACCTCAACGTCGTTGAAGCGGTCGCTCGCCGGCAACTCATCCGGCAGGTGCTTCGGCACGATGAAGAGGGAGACGCCCTTGGTCCCCGCCTGCAGCCGGCCGTCGGCGTCGGCGACCTTTGCGAGGACGAGGTGCATGGTGGTCTCGGTGACGTCCTGATCGCCGGCCGAGATCCACATCTTCCGCCCAAAGATGCGATAGCGTTCACCGATGGCGTCCGTGCCGTCAGCAACCGCGCGCGTCGTGATGTCGCCAAGGGAGGAACCGACATCGGGCTCCGACAGACACATGGTACCAAGACTGCGCCCCTCGTGCTGGGGGGCCGCAAAGAGCTCGACCTGGCGGGGCGTGCCGAAATCGCAGATCACCCGCGCGTTGGCGATGGACAGCATCAGGAAACCCGAGCCCGCGATGTTAGCCGCCATAATCTGCGCCATCGCCGCCGTGGACATCAGGAAGGGCATCTGCATGCCGCCGCGCGCCTCGTCGACCGAGGCAAGATGCAGTCCCATGGAAAGATAGGTCCTCACGGCCTCGGCGAGATCCTTCTGCACCTTCACGCTGCCGTCATGCTCCAATCGCGGCTCGTCGCGGTCGGCGATCTTGTAGCAGGGCAGGAACTCCTGGATCGCGAGCTTCTCCGCGAGATCGAGGAAGGCGGTCCAGTCCGCCTTGCCTTGTCCCCTGAACTTGCCCAGCGCGCTGAGATCATCGGCGCGCAGCCAGTGATAGAGCAGAAAATCGAGATCGCTGCGGGCGATGACTTCCATGGTGTGTCCTCGGTTTCTTTTATGCTTGGGTATTCGTCAGCAGCTCCTCAGTAGAGGGCCGCGGCGCCACGGTCTTGTGCCGATGTGCTGCGCGACCCGAGACCCGCGACGGACCCGTGGACAAAAGGGGCCGGGCGCGCTGGACGCCCGGCCCAGCATCCGCACCTGAAGGGAGGTCCAGGCGGGAGGTGGTGCCATCCCGGCACGATCAGGTCCGAGGACGGAGCCACCGTGCCTCATGCGGGTTCAGCGGTGAATCTCGAAGAGGGCGGCGGCGCCCATGCCGCCGCCGATGCACATGGTGACGACGGCGAACCGCTCCCCCCTCCGGCGCCCCTCCAGCAGGGCATGGCCGACGAGGCGCGCCCCGCTCATGCCATAGGGATGGCCGACGGAGATGCCGCCACCGTTCACGTTGTAACGTGCGGGATCGATGCCGAGACGGTCGCGGCAATAGAGCGCCTGCACCGCAAACGCCTCGTTCAGCTCCCACAGGCCGATGTCATCGACCTTGAGGCCGTGCTGTTTCAGCAGCTTGGGAATGGCGAAGACCGGGCCGATGCCCATCTCCTCCGGGGCGCAGCCCGCCACCGCCATTCCGCGATAGATGCCGAGAGGCTGAAGTCCGCGCTGCTCGGCCAGCTTCGCCTCCATCAAGATACACGCCGAGGCGCCGTCGGAGAGCTGCGAGGCATTGCCCGCCGTGACAGAGCCCCCCGCGATGACCGCGGAAAGGTGGCCCAGGCCCTGAAGGGTCGTGCCGGGCCGGTTGCCCTCGTCGCGGTCGAGCGTCACCGGCACTTCGGAGACGGCGCCGGCGGCCTTGTCCTTCACGTGCATCACCGTCTCAAAGGGCACGATCTCGTCCCTGAACAGATCGGCCGCCTGGGCGGCGGCGGTGCGCTTCTGGCTCTCCAGCGCATAGGCGTCCTGCTGCTCGCGGCTGATCCCGTATTTCTCCGCGACGAATTCCGCGGTCTTGAGCATCGGCATGTAGGCATGCGGCGTGTGGGCAACCACCGACGGATCGGTCTCATCCTGCACCCAGGCGAAATAGCGGTCCTGGACGGCGGAGACATTGTCCTGCCCGCCTGCGCCCACCACCGCCATGCCGTCCACCACGATCTGCTTCGCTGCGGTGGCGATGGCCATGAGGCCCGAGGCACACTGGCGGTCCATGGTCTGCGCCGGCACCTGGACCGGGAGACCAGCGGCGAGCACGATGTTGCGCGCCACATTCATGCCCGCCGTTCCCGCCGACAGGACGGTGCCGAACACCACATCCTCGATCTCCTCCGGCGCGACGCCGGCGCGCAGCACCGCGTGCTTCAGCGCGTGCCCGCCCATGGTGGGCGACTTCGTGGCGTTGAGGCTGCCGCGATAGGCCTTGCCGATGCCGGTCCGGGCAGTGGCGACGATGACGGCTTCTTTCATGGAAGCTCCTGTCTGAAGAGGCTCACGCCGGACAAGCTGCCGGGGCGAAGGTGGGGGGAAGACCTCGGGGCAGTGCTCAACTGCGCCGCCAGTCCGTCAGGCGCCGGCCCTGGGCGGCGAGCCGGCGCAAAAGCGGGGACACGCTCCAGTAGCCGTGCGCGTTGCCCAGCGTCTGCGCATAGTGGTCGAGGCGCTCCACGATGGTGGGCAGGCCGATCTCGTCGGCCATGAAGACCGGCCCGCCCCGCCAGCTGGGAAAGCCGTAGCCTGCGGTCCACACCACATCGATGTCGCCAGGCCGGTAGGCGATGCCTTCGTCCAGGATCTGCGCCGCCTCATTCACCATCGGGTAGAGCAGGCGTTCGAAAATCTCCTGCTCGCTGATTGCGGGACGACGCCGGATGCCGTGCGTCTGGGCGAGCTGGATGGCGAGGGCGGTCGTGTCGTCACAGGGAACGGCCCGCCGACCGTCGTATTGATAGTAGCCCTTGCCGGTCTTCTGGCCGTAGTCGCCGGTGGCGAAGAGCGTGCGGCACATGGCCCGGTAGGCCGGGTCCCTGGGGCCTGCCCCCGAGGCGATCCATTCGATCACCGTGCGGGCGCCCACATCCACGCCCGCCATGTCCAGCATGCGGCTCGGCCCCATGGCCATGCCGAGCCATCGGGGCGACTCGGCGACGCCATCGATCTGGGCCGGCGAGGCCCCCTCCAATTGCAGGGCCTCGCTCTCGCGGCCGTAGACCTCCGCCATGCGGTTGCCGATGAAGCCGTAGCATACCCCGCTGACCACGGCGGTCTTCCCGATGGTGCGGGCGAGCTTCAGGACGGTCGCCAGCGTGTCAGGCGCCGTCTGTGTGCCGCGCACGATCTCCAGGAGCCGCATGATGTGCGCGGGACTGAAGAAATGAGTGCCGAGGACATCGGCCGGCCGCCCGCTTGCAGCGGCAATCCGATCCACGTCCAGGGTGGAGGTGTTGGTGGCGATGATGGCGCCGGGCTTGCAGGCGCGCCCGAGCTTTTCGGCCACGTCGAGCTTCAACTGCAGATCTTCGAAGACGGCCTCGATGACCAAATCCACGTCGGCAAGCGCGCGGAAGCCGGTGCTGCCGGCCGTGCGGGCAAACCGTGCCGCGGCCTCGCGCTCCGTGAGCTTTCCGCGCGTCACCGCGGCGGTATAGCTCCTCGCGATAAGGCCGGTGCCGTGATCGAGCGCCTCCTGCGAGGTCTCCACCAGCGTGACGGGGAAGCCTGCATCGGCAAAGGCCATGGCGATGCCGCCGCCCATCGTGCCGACGCCGACAATGCCGACCTTCTGGATCGGGCGGAGCGCGGTATCGGCCGGCAGGTCCGGAATGCGCTGCGCCGCGCGCTCGGCAAAGAAGAGGTGGCGCAGCGCGCGCGACTGCGGGCTCTTCAGCAGCGCGCGGAAGGTCTCGGCTTCCACTTTGTCCCCTTCTGCGAACGGGAGGCGGACGGCAGCGTCCAGGCAGCGTTCGAGGCCGGAAAGTGCAGGAAGGTGGGGACGTCGCGCCGCCTCTTCCCGTGCCATCTCCAGCACCGCGGCCACATCCTGCGCGTCCGGCACTGCGAGCGTGCTGGCCCTGCGCAAGGCACCAGCCTCCGCAGCCAGGGCCAGCGCCGCCTCTCGGCTGGCCCCAGAGACGTCATCGGCGATCTGATCGACGAGGCCGATGCCACCCGCCTCGCCCGCGGAGATCGGCGCGCCGGAGGAGATCAACCGGCAGGCCGCCTTCACACCCGTCAACCGGGGCAGGCGCTGCGTGCCAAGCGACCCCGGGAGGAGACCGAGCGAAATTTCCGGAAGGCCGAGGCGGGTGGCGGGCGCCGCCACACGAAAGTGACACGCCAGGGCGAGTTCAAGCCCGCCGCCCAGCACCGTGCCGAACAGCGCGGCGACCACGGGGCGCGGGCTCGCCTCGATGCGTTCGAGCAGCGTGTTGAAGGGCTTCGTGGAGAACGCCTCGTCCGCGAAGGCGGCAATGTCGCCGCCGGAGACGAAAGTCCGCCCCGCGCAGGTGATGACCAGCGCGGTGAACGAGGCGTCGGCCTCGAAGGCCTCGAAGGCGCGTGCCATGTCGGTGAGGGTGTCGCGGGACAGCGCGTTCACCGGCGGGTTGTCGATGCGCAGGACGGCGATCTCTCCGTCCCGGACCAGCATGGCGCGACCGACCATCAAGGGCTCCTCGTATCTCACGAGGGTGTTTCAATAAGAACGATGCCGCCTGCCATCTTGCGCGGACTGGCTATGCCAACCGGCGGATGGCGCCGCAAGAGTTGAAACTATTTCGTCTGACGATTCCGCTTGCCAGCGCGACCTGCAGGCACCATCGTCGCGCCTGGTCTGATGGGTCCTTGCGAGCCGGAGGCGATGACCGAAACCCTGCGAGCGTTCTCGCCCCGCCCCGGAATCGAGGGCGCAAGGGCCTACAATGCCTCGGAGAAGCTGGTGCACGCCGTGGTGCGCGGCCTCTACGAGGGCCGGTACGTGCCAGGACAGCGTCTGGTCGAGCCCGACCTCGCGGTCGAGTTCGCCGTCGGCCGCAGCACGGTACGGGAGGCGATCCGGCGCCTGGAGACCGCCGGCATCGTCGAGGTCCTGCCCTATCGGGGCGCGCAAATCCGCAAGCTGACGGCGGCCGAGACCGAGGATGTGATCGCCGTGCTGGAAGTATCCGTGGGGCTCGCAGCCCGCCAATGCGCCGAACGGATCGACCGGGGCGACAATCGGTCGAGGTTCCGTGCCTCATGGGAAAAGGTGGAAGAACAGCAGCACGTGCTCAATGATTTCGAGGGGATCAAGGCGCGCAACAAGTTCTACCACGCCATCACGGTGCTTTCGGAGAACAAGGAGCTTCGCAGGATCATACCGGGGCTTCAGGCCCACCTCATCCGCCGGGTCTATTCCCTGCCCAATGCCAAGCGTTTCGCCAACTACCGGCGGATCGCCGAAGCCATTCTCGCGCAAAATGGGGCGGCGGCGGAGAGCGCGATCCGCGATCACATCCGGGAAGCAACGAGCGCCAAGCACAAGATCAACAGAAAATGACTGTCGGCCTCCGAGAGAGCGCGCGAACAGCCTGCGGAGAGGAAGATGCCTATTCATGCCGGCAATCACGCCAATGCGATGCTCATCGGGCGCGAGCGTCTGTGTTACAGCGGAATTTATGCAACTCCAAAGAAGCCACGGAGCATGGGGGCCTTCGTCATCTATGTCGCGCCCTCCGCGGATTTCGATATAGCGGCCAACGGTCAATCTTGGACTGAACGCAGTATTTTTGCCCTCACGCCGTTCACCGACCACCACATCCGTGCCCGCTGCGGGCGGATCATCAAAATCTGCATCGAAGCCGAGACCATTGCCACTGCAGACATGCAATTTCTGTTCGAGGAGATCAGCGATCCCGTCCGCGGGGCACGGCTCGCCGCGCATTTGCGGGATGCCCACCGGGAGATTAAGAGGGTCTCCGGCTTCAATGGATTCTCGGTGGAGGACTTCGACAGGCATTTTTTCAGCCGCAGCTTTCCCATGCGTCCCGTCGATACACGCCTACGGCAGGTTTTCGATATAATATGCGAAGATGTCAGAAATGAAATACTGACTGCTGACGAGTGTGCACAGATATCTGGCCTATCCGTCTCTCGCTTTCTTCATCTTTTCAAAGAAAATGCGAGCGTCTCATTCCGGGCATTCAGGAGCTGGAAACAGGCGCGCCGCTTTCTGGACTATGCAAACCGCCCCGGAAGCCTCACCCATGTAGCCCTGGATCTTGGCTATCCCGATTCAAGCCACTTCAGCAGGTCGATCCGCCGGATCTTCGGCCTGCAACCTCGATCCATCCGCGAATGGCTGCGTGAGCTTCAAGTTGCGACCGGCGAGGGCTATACACTCCGGCCGCGATAGAATGAGCAGGCACTCCGGCGGCCTGAACCGCTCCGGGTTTGCCGGAGGCTCCAACTCCTGAGAAGGTGGAGCCATGACGGGCAAGACGACGAACAAGTTCTCCCCCGAGGTGCGGGAGCGGGTGGTGCGGCTGGTGCTGGATCACGCGCATGAGTATCCGTCCCGCTGGCAGGCGATCCTGTCGATCTCGGCGAAGATCGGCTGCTCGGGGCACTCGCTGAACGAGTGGGTGAAGAAGGCCGAGGTGGATGCCGGCAATCGGGCCGGCGTGTCGACGGACATGGCCGCGAAGCTGAAGGCGCTTGAGCGCGAGAACCGGGAGCTGCGGCAGGCGAACGCGATCCTGCGCAAGGCGTCGGCGTATTTCGCCCTGGCGGAGCTCGACCGCCGGTCGAAGACATGATCGCGTTCATCGACGATTATCGCGGTGCGTATGGGGTCGAGCCGATCTGCAAGGTGCTGCCGATCGCCCCATCGACCTATCATGCGCATGTCGCCCGGCGGCTTGATCCCTCGAAGTGCCCGGCACGGACACAGAGAGACAAGGTTCTGCGCCCGGAGATCGAGCGCGTGTTCACCGAGAACTTCGAGGTCTATGGAGCGCGCAAGGTCTGGCGACAGATGATGCGCGAGGGGTTCGATGTGGCGCGCTGCACCGTCGAGCGGCTGATGCAGAACATGGGCCTCGCCGGCGTGATCCGCGGCAAGCCGGTCCGCACCACTGTGCGGGACAAGGCGGCGCCATGCCCGCTCGATCATGTGAACCGGGTCTTTCATGCCCCGGCACCGAACAGGCTTTGGCTGTCGGACTTCACCTATGTGTCGACCTGGTCGGGTTTCGTCTACGTGGCCTTCGTGATCGACGCCTATGCCCGCCGCATCGTCGGCTGGCGGGTGAGCCGGACAGCCCATGCCAGCTTTGTGCTGGATGCATTGGAGCAGGCTCTTCACGAGCGACGGCCCGCTCATCGCGGCGGCCTGGTGCACCATAGCGACCGCGGCGCGCAAGGCGGATTCAATCGGTAGTCGCAACAGCTATGTTCCGTCCTATTCTAACCACTGGTCAAGTGCTTCGGCTGGGCTCTTCCAGCCGAGGGTTTTTCTGGGCCTGGCGTTGAGGGTTGCAACAACGGCGGCGATCGTTTCGGCACTGTGTGCGCTCAGATCCGTACCCTTTGGAAAGTACTGGCGCAGCAGTCCATTCGTGTTCTCATTGGTGCCACGCTGCCACGGACTCTGAGGATCGCAGAAGTAGATCTGGATGCCCGTGTCGATCTTGAGCGTCACGAGTTGTGCCATTTCGGCGCCTTGGTCCCAGGTCAGTGAGCGACGCAGTGTCTGAGGCAGGGTCACGATGGTGCGCGTGATTGCGTCGCGAACAGCCTCCGCACCATGACCTGCGAGGGCCGGTCCATTCTTGGCCCGTGGCGCCTCCCCATGGCCGTCCAGTCGTGGCAGATGCAACAGCATCGTGAAGCGCGTTGTGCGTTCGACCAGCGTGCCGATCGCAGAACTGTCCAGCCCCAGAATAAGATCGCCCTCCCAGTGGCCCGGAATTGCCCGATCGGATGCCTCAGCCGGACACTGGCTGATCACGATCTCTGGCGATCCGAAGCGCCATGCCCAGCCGGTTCGAATTGGCCATGGAATGGCTTGTTGCCGAGTTGACGGCAAAGCTCGAAGAAACTCCATTTCAAGCATAATTACAATAGAAATAATGCATTTGCCTTATGTCGCCGTGAGAGTCATCTGTATCTGGAATTGCTGCGTCGCGTGAAAGATGCAGCTCGGTTGTTATTCTGGTTCCAGAGCGCTTCTTTGATGATTGTCACCGTATTCCGCTCCCGTCTCGCTCCTGGCACTCAGGATGAATATGGTCCGATGGCCCGGTACATGAGCGAATTAGCCCGAGGTATTCCAGGCTATATTTCCCATAATGGGTTTGTTGTCGAGGATGGCGAGCAAGTAACCATCGTTGAATTCGAATCCGAAGAGGCGCTTCACGAGTGGAAAATCCATCCCGAACACCGTGAAGCTAAGAAGCTCGGCTTCACGAAATTCTTCAGCACCTTCAAGTATCAGATATGCAGCGTCATCAGCGGTCGCACGTGGGAGAGCAAGGCCGGTGTGGAATGACGCCCGTACCTCCGAGACGGTCATCTGTTCGTCAGCCGCTCGTTACGACTGAATTGATAGATCATCACCGCCGCGTTGCGCATGGGCTGCGCAACGCCGAAATCCGCCGCGTCTTAGGGCGATGCTTTCGCATTTTCACCAGACCGCTTCATGCGCTGAATAACCTCCGCAAGCGGAAGAAAGCAAAACTGACTTTCGCCTCGACCATCTGACAATCATCGCCCCAGATCTCGAAGCAGGCACGAAATATCTTCTCGATATACTCGGAATCGATATGCCGTTCGGAGGGCGTCATCCCGAAATGGGAATATATAATCTACTGCTTCGCTTGGGCGGCGACCTGTTCTTGGAGGTCATTACCGTTGATCCCGACGCAGAAGCGCCGGGGCGCCCGCGCTGGTTTGGTCTGGACGATGCGGCTGCTGTCCGGCGCGCATGGCATGCCGGGCATTGTCTACGCGTAGTGCATCATGGCGACCGCGGCTCGCAATATTTGAGCAACCGTCGCGCCTTGGAGGGCCGCGGGCGTTGGGTGCTAGCCTCCGGCCGCCAGTCGGGCGGTGTGCACGAAGCACAGCTTGTTCCCCTCCGGGTCGCGGACGTAGGCGCCGAAATAATCGGCGCCATAATGGGGTCGCAGCCCCGGCCCGCCCTCGTCTATCCCTCCATGATCAAGCGCGGCGCGCCATGCGGCTTCAACGGCGGCCGGAGTAGGCGCGGCGAGGCTGATCTGCATGCCGTTGCCCCAGGTGGCGGGCAGCCCGTTGAACGGGTATTGCACCCACAACTGAGGCCATTCGCGCCCTGCCGGATGCCAGCACACCCCGTCAGGGCCGCCTTCGGGCTCGGACTGCGCACGTTCCAGCCCCAGGGGACCGACCACCGCTGCATAGAACGCGGCGAGGCGATCGAGATCGCGTGCGCCAATGATGATGTGACTGAACAACATAGGTGCTGCCTTCAGTGGAGAGTGCGCTTGTCACGCTGCCGGGCGAAAGGTGCAGTTCGTCCCTGGCCCTCGCGCTTCGCTCGACAGCAGGCTGAGGACATCGCGCAGGGGCAGTGTCTTGCTGGCCTGGTCCCCCAGGCGGCGCAGGGAAACGGTTTTCTCCGTCGCCTCGCGCTTGCCCACCACCAGCAGCACGGACACCTTGGCGAGGCTGTGCTCGCGCACCTTGTAGGGAATTTTTTCGTTGCGCAGGTCTGTCTCCACCCGCAGCCCGAAAGCGCGAAGCTGTCCGGCGACCGTGCGCGCATAGTCATCGGCGTCGGACGTAATGGTGGCCACCACCGCCTGCACCGGCGCCAGCCACAGAGGCAGTCGCCCGGCATGATGCTCGATCAAGATGCCCGTGAACCGCTCCAGCGAGCCAAACATGGCTCGGTGCAGCATGACCGGGGTCACCTTCTGCCCTTCGGCATTGATGTAGAAGGCGCCAAAGCGCATCGGCAGGTTGAAGTCCACCTGTAGGGTGCCGCATTGCCAGTCGCGGCCGATGGCGTCGCGCAGCACATATTCGAGCTTGGGACCATAGAAGGCCCCTTCGCCCTCATTGATGGAATAGGGTCGGCCCAGCTCGTCGAGCGCGTGGCGCAGCGAGGCCTCCGCCAGATCCCAGGAGGCGTCCGAGCCGATGCGGTGCGGGGGGCGCGTCGACAGCTTGATGCGGACATCGGTGAAGCCGAAATCCTCATAGATGGACAAGAGCAGGTCGTTGACCTTGATGCACTCGTCCGTGAGCTGCCCCTCGGTGGAAAAGATGTGCGCGTCGTCCTGGGTGAAGGAGCGCACCCGCAAGAGCCCGTGCAACGCGCCAGAGGGCTCATAGCGGTGCACCTTGCCGAACTCGGCGATCTTCAGCGGCATGTCGCGATAGCTCTTCAGCCCCTGCTTGTAGATGAGCATGTGGCCGGGGCAGTTCATGGGCTTCAAAGCGAAATCGCGCTCGTCCTCGGTCTTGGTGGTAAACATGTGCTCGCGATAATTCTGCCAGTGGCCTGAGGTCTCCCACAGGGTCCGGTCCATGATGTCGGGCGTGTTCACCTCCAGATAGCCGGTCTGGGCCTGGCGGGCGCGCATGTAGCCGATGAGGGTCTGGAACAGGGTCCAGCCCTTGGGATGCCAGAACACGGAGCCGGGCGCCTCCTCCTGGAAGTGGAAGAGGTCCATCTCCCGCCCGAGCCGGCGATGGTCGCGCTTTTCCGCCTCCTCCAGCATGTGGAGGTGGGCCGAAAAGTCCTCTTTCGTGGCGAAGGCGGTACCGTAGATGCGGGTCAGCATGGGCTTCGTCGAGTCGCCCCGCCAATAGGCGCCAGCCACCTTGGTGAGCTTGAAGGCGGAGCCGATCCCGCCTGTGGACGGCATATGCGGCCCGCGGCACAGATCGAGCCATGCGCCCTGCCGATAGAGGGTGATGGGCTCTTCGGCCGGAATGGCATCCACCAGCTCCACCTTGAAGTGCTCGCCCCGGGCGGCGAAGAAGGCCTTGGCTTGGTCGCGGCTCCAGACCTCCTTGGTGATGGGCTGGTCACGAGCGATGATCTCGCGCATCCGTGCCTCGATGGCCGGCAGGTCTTCGGTCGTGAAGGGGGCCTCGCGGGCGAAGTCGTAAAAAAAGCCGTTCTCGATCACCGGCCCGATGGTCACCTGCGTGCCGGGGAACAGCTCCTGCACCGCTTCGGCGAGCACGTGGGCCGCATCGTGGCGGATCAGTTCCAGGGCGGCGGGGTTATCCCGGGTCAGGATCTCCACCCGCGCGTCCTCGGCCAGTTCGTCCACGAGATCGCGCAGGCGCCCGTCGACCTTCATCGCCACGGCTTTCTTGGCCAGCGACGGCGCGATGGAAGCGGCAAGGGCGGCGCCGGTGAGCGGTGCGGCGAACACGCGCTGCGACCCATCGGGAAGGGTGATGCGCACCATGGAGAAACCTCGTGATGTCATAGATGAAACGCCCCGTGCCGCGGGCCGGAGCTGAAGGCTCATTCGGGCGAAAGTCGATCAGCCGGCGGTGCCAGCCTCTTTGGCATTCGATGCGCAGGTGGCGCAGGTGCCCTGCAACTCGACAACGCGCCGCGCGATATGGAAGCCGAGCGTCGCCGCCTGATGCGCGAACAGAACTTCTACCTTGGAGTCGTCGATTTCCGCCGAGGTGCCGCAATGCTCGCAAATGAAGAACATGCCCGCGTGATGCTGCTCCGGATGGGCGCAGGGCACGAAGGCGCTGCGACTCTCGAGTCGGGCGGCGAACTTCTGTTCCATCAGAAAGTTCAAGGCACGATAGACCGTCGGCGGAACGAGCCGGCGCTGCAGCTGCTGCTCCAATCGGCCGCGCAGATCATAGGCCCGCACCGGCTGCTCCGAACGCCAGAGGACTTCGAGCACCAATCGCCGCATCTTCGTGAATCTCTGCCCCCGCGCGACGCAAGCCCGCTCGACCTCGGCGAGCGCGGCGGCAATGGCGGCTGGGCTGCGATCGGCTGGGACATACATGTCCAACTCCGTGGGAGAACGCTGCGCGAGGATTTAATTGATACATTATATCATTACGTGTTAGGCGGCAATCTTCCCTGCACGCGAGGTGAGGACAGTCGATGAGTTCAGGAGTGATCGGGACCGCACGGCTGAGAGGCCCCGGCGAAAGGCAGCGCCCGTCGCGCGCCGAGGCGGAGGCGGCCGTTCGCGTCCTCATCGAATGGGCGGGCGATGATCCCGAGCGGAAAGGGCTGGTGGACACGCCGGCGAGGGTGGCGCGCGCCTATAAGGAATTCTTTTCGGGCTACGGCTTTGATCCCTTGGACCTGCTCGCCCGCACGTTCGAGGAGACGAACGATTATGACGACATGATCGTGCTGCGCGACATGCGTTTCGAATCCCATTGCGAGCACCACATGGTGCCCATCATCGGCAAGGCGCATGTCGCCTATCTGCCGACCGGCCGGGTGGTGGGCATCAGCAAGCTGGCGCGGGTGGTGGAGGTCTATGCCAAGAGGCTCCAGATTCAGGAGACTCTCACCTCGCAGGTGGCCGCCGCCATCGATCAGGTTCTGCGGCCGCGGGGCGTCGCGGTGGTGGTCGAGGCCGCGCACATATGTATGACCACCCGCGGCATCCGCAAGCCCGGCGTCACCATGGTGACCCGACGCCTTCTCGGCGCCTTCCGCACCGACGCCGTGCTGCGCGGCGAGTTCCTCGCATCCATCGGCCAGAACAAGGAGCGTTTCGGATGAACCCACGGGACAAGTCCCGCCCCGCCGCCTTCGCTGAGCGCCTGTCCGTCGCGCAGGTGGAGGAAGGCACCGTGCTGGCACCGAAATTCGGGCCGGACGGCTTTGTCCCCGTGGTCACCACCGACGCCGCTTCCGGTGAGGTGTTCATGATAGGGGTCATGACCGCCGAGGCCCTGCTGCGCACGATCGAGACCGGCGAGGCCCATTATTGGAGCCGCAGCCGCAACAGCCTCTGGCACAAGGGCGCCACCAGCGGCCTCGTGCAGAAGGTGGTCGAGATCCGCATCGATGACGATCAGGATGCGGTCTGGCTGCGGGTGGTGGTCGCCGGTGGGGCAAGCTGCCATGTGGGCTATCCGTCCTGCTTCTATCGGGCGGTGGACACGAGCGCGCCCACCGAGCCGGTGACCTTGAGCTTCAAGGAAGCGGGCAAGGTTTTCGATCCCTCCCAGGTCTATGGCGACGCGCCCAACCCCACCCGGCTTTGAGTGGAAGCGGGTGCCCCCAGAGCGGAAACGGGCGCCCCGATGAATGGCGCCGTGCCTAGCTAGAGCGTTTCAGTGTTTCGCGAAACCACAGAAACGCTATATCTCCTTGTTTCTACGCATTTCCTTCACGCCAACCGGTTCCCACTTCGCTCGAAAATGCTCTAAAGGTGACTATCCGCACACGAGGATTTCGCCTTTGCCGAGGGCGGCTTGATCGCCCACGAAACGGAAGGGGTCGTTGGACAGCATTGCGGCGAGATCCGCATGATGCTTCGCCACGGCAGACCGCAACAGCCGCATGAAGATGAGGTCGCCCGAGCCGGAGGGCATGAATGTAGGGGTGAGGGTGCCATGGGCCCCCACCGCGATGGTGCCGCGGCGCATGCCGAGCCCCGGCTCGGCCCCCACGCGGCGGGCAAGGATGGTGCCCGCGATCATGCGCGAGCCGGCGTGATCGCCGGCCGACCCTCCCACCAGCAGCATGCCCCGGCGCATGCGGTCGCCGGCCCGGGGCCCGGCATTGCCGTGGATCACCAGGGTCGCGCCTGCAAGGCCGTAGCGCCCGCCATGGACGGCGCCGCCGGCCTTCTCGCCGGCATCGCCGTGAATGACGATGCGCCCCTCCGTCGCCCCCGCACCGGCGAAGGGGCCGGCACTGCCGCGCACCTCGATGGTGCCGCCGGTCATGTCGAGCCCGCAGCGCTGGCCCACGTCGCCGTCGATGTGGATGTGCCCGCTGGCGAGGTTCGCGCCCACCTGGTCGAACCGCTCCGATCCGCCTTCGAAGCGTAGCTCGGAGGGATCGTCTCCGGCGAGGGTGAACAGGTCCGCCACCGTGAGGGCAAGCCGGCTGGTGCCGATGGTGATGCGCTCGATCCGGGCGGCATCGAGCCCGTTCAGCCGTTCGGGCACCAAAGGCGAGAGATCCAGGCGCTCGGGCGGCGGCGCCTTGAGGGTGAAGGTCAAAGCGGGCATGGCGTCATCACGTCCATTCAGGCGCGGCAGGGTTGGGAGGCGAATGCATCCCGCGAGAAGGCCGCCTCCGGCACGCGGAAGCTGTCGAGGCCGCGGCCGAACCGCGCCTGAAGGTAGGCCTCCGAGCGCCGCGCCATGGCGCCGTCCATGTCGGGCGCCAGGGTCAGGGTGCGGCCTTTGTGGAGGGCGACCACATTGCCGTCGCGCACGATGGTCTCGCCATCCTTGAGCACCAGGGCGGCGGATGAGAACATGGCGGTCCGGTCCGCCTGGTCGCGATAAAGGGCGATGTCGGCCTGCGCACCCGGCGCCAGATGGCCGCGGTCGGGAAGGCCCAGCAGGCGAGCCGGCGCGGCGCGGGTCATGATGGCCACCTCGGGAAGGGTGAACTCGCGCGTGATGGCCCCAAGGCCGGAGCGCGTGCGGGCCCGTTCCGGCAGTCCGGCCACCTCGGCATCCCTCTCCGCCTTGTCCATCAGGAGATGGATGAGGCGCGGATAGGCGGTGAAGGGGCCGCCATTGGGATGGTCGGTGGTGAGCAGCACCCGCCATGGATCGGGGCTGAGCAGGAACATCTCCAGCCCGATCATGAATTGCAGGGCGTTGAAGACGCTTCCGCGCCGATAGTTGAACGGCACCAGCCCGCCACCCTCGGCGTCGCCATCCACGATGATCCATTTCTTCGGGTCGGCGGCATTGCGGGCCGAAAATTGGCGCAGGATGTCGAGGGAAATGGTGCAGGTCTGGCCGAACACCACCTGGCCCACGTCCAGCGTCACGTTGGGATGCTCGGCCAGCGCCGCGCACAAGGTTTCGGCGGCGGAAGAGATGCCTCCCGCCGCATGGGCGGCATAGGCATAGAACTGCGCATGGGCCAAATGGATGGACCGCCCCTCCGCCGCGCGCATGGTCTCGATCATGGTCTTGAATGCATCGGGCGCGCCTAGATTGTTGCAATGGACGTGCAGCGGATGGGGCACGCCCACGCCCTCGCGCGCCTCCAGCAGCGAGGTGAGGATGCGCCGCGAGGACAGGCCATAGCTCGGCACCTCATCGTCGAGGTCGAACACGCGCACGTTCTCCTTGAACGCCGCCGCCCCGCCGGCATTGATGACCTTGAGCCCCAGTCCTCGGGAGAGGGCCAGGGTCTGAGCCGTGAGGTCGCGCAGGGCATCGCGGCTTTCCCCCGCGCGCAGCAGGGCAAGGAGCTGATCGTCATTGCCCACCACGGAGAGTGCCCCTCGGTCGATAAAGGGCACGTCCTCCAGCTCCAGATGGGTGGCGAGGGCGGCGGAGGGCGGCAAAGCAGGCTCGATCACCGTGGTGTAGCCCATGCGGGCATAGAGCCGGCCGGTCTCGGCCGCCGGGCCGCGCGCCGAGCCGAAGGGCAGATTGGGATCGCCCAGCTCGTTGACATGCAGTTCCGGCAGCAGCAGGCGCGACAGGATGACGTTGCCACCCGCAATATGGGAATGCACGTCGATGGCGCCGGCCATCACCACCATGCCGGTGGCATCGACGACCCGGTCGGGTGCGCGGTGGCCGGGGGTGGCGATGATGCGCGCGCCCTCCACCCAGATGTCGCCTATGCCGTCGCGACCATAGGCAGGATCGATGACGCGACCGCCACGAATGAGCGTCAGCATGACTGCCCCCTTTCCAAGGTCACGCGCTCGCAAAGGGTATCCAGCAGCCTCGCCGTAACCGGTCGGGACGTGTCGGGTGCCGCAGCGGGGCAGAAGGCCATGGTGGCCCGCTGTTCGTCCCACACCACGGCGGCCGTCTCCCGGCCCGGTGCGGCGATGGCGATCACGATGTCGGCCTCGTCACCGGTGGGGTCGGACAGGAAAGCGGCGGCCGGCAGGCGCCGGGCCCAGCCGGGCAGAGGGGTCGAGGGGGCCACCCAGAGCAGCGCGTCCGCCTCCCCGGACCGCACCAGCCGTTCGGCATCGAAGCGCCAGGGGTCGTGCTGGGGAAAGCCGCGTCCCAGGCCGCTGCGCGGCGCCTGCCCCAAGGTCCAGGCGGTGACCGATTGAGCCAGCCGGGCTTCGGGCGCGACGAGGGCGCAGGTGGAGAAGCGGGTGGTTACGTTGAGATCGCGCACCAGCCCCTGAACCATGTCCACCCCCATCTCGCCGAGCTCGGCGGGGTCGTAGAGAACGACGCCGAAGCACGCGGCCTGGAGCGCCCCAACCAGCGCCCCGTGCTCGGGGCGCGCGGCGGGCCGGCCCGCCAGCGCCGCCCTAAGCAGCCCAAGGGCCTTGGGGAGAGTGGTATTGGGGAGCGTCGGATCGGACTGCCCCACCGACGCGGGCACGACCTGCGCGCCGGTCCGCTCCGAGCCGAGCGTGAAGATCTGGCGCAGGGTGCCTTCGGGCTGACGGGAAGGGGCGCCAGCAGTGACGAAATCGACCAGCGGATGGCCCGCCGCGTGGCCCACGAGCAGGATGAGATCGGCACGGGCGTGGGCCTCGGCCGGCGTGGTCGCCATAACTCCTGCAGTGGCGAGCGCCGCCAGTTCGGCATAAAGGCCGCTCAGATCGGCACCGTCGAGGGAGGCGCCCGTGGCCAGGGCGAGGCGGCATGCGGCACGTGCCGTCTCCACTTCGCCGCCGAGGCCGGCGATCACGGGCGCACGTGCCTTCGCGAGCCGCGCGCCGAGCACAGCAATCGCATCCTCAGGAATGGCAGGGCGCCCGCCGATCCAGGCACCAGGATGGTCGCGGGTAGCCGAGATGGATTTCTGGGGTAAGGAGGGAATGGACATGGGCATTTCCAAAATCGACCGGCGCATTCTCGCGCTCTTCGGAAAAAGCCGCCGCCTGAAGCCCCCGCAGCTTCAAGCGGCGTGAATTTAATTCAGATTCACTTCGAAATGGCCCCGACGATCTGGTCCGTATTGTACTGCATCAGCTTGATGTAGGTCGGGGCGGGGCCACCGGCGGCCGAGAGCGCCTCGGGATAGAGCTCGCCGCCGGGCTGGGCGCCGGTGGCTGTGGCAATCTGCTTGATGAGCCGCGGATCGTTGGAGTTCTCGAAGAAATAGACCCTGATGCCTTCCTTCTTGATCTGGTCGATCAAGTGCGCCACATCGGCGGCGGAGGGCTCGGTTTCGGTCGACACGCCGATGGGCGACAGGAAGGTCACACCATATTGCTGGCCATAATAGCCGAAGGCGTCATGGCTCGTCAGAACCTTGCGCTTATCCTTGGGGATGGGCGCGAACTTGGCCTTGATGGACGCGTCGAGGTCCGTCAGCTCCTTCGTGTAGCGCTCGGCATTGGCCTTGAACGCTGCGGCATCCTCCGGGTCCGCCTTGGCCAGCGCCTGCTCGATGTTGGCGACCCAGATCACCACATTGGCGGCACTGTTCCAGACGTGGGGATCGGTGACCTTCTTGCCCTCCTCCTCGAACTTGTGGGTCTTGATGCCAGTCGACACGATGACGGGCTTGTTCGTGGTGCCCGAGGCTTTCGTCAGACGCTCGAACCAATTTTCAAGGCCATCGCCGCTGAGAAACGTCACCGCCGCGGCCTTCACCGCCTTGGCGTCATCGGGCGAGGGCTCGAACTCGTGGGGGTCGCCATTGGGCGGCACCAGGCTTTTGACGTTCACATGCTCGCCGCCGACGTTTTTCACGACGTCCGCGAGGACAGTGAAGCTGGCCACGACATCTATGGTCTTGGCGGAGGCTATCGCCGCCGTTGCCAGGCTGAACACGGCAGAGCCCGCCAGCGCAAGAAGGAGCCGTTTTGTGCTCATGAGCAAGTCTCCATAGAATTAGCCCGCAAGATGAGGGCGCTGAAAGAGGCGTCGCAGGGCGCCGGCCGGGCCGATAAGCAGGGAGGCCCCATAGATCATGCTCGCCGTAAGGATGATCGTCGGTCCGGACGCGAAGCGCAGGTGATAGGACAGCAGCAGGCCGATGAGGCCGGAGAGGGCCGCCACCGCGGCGGCCACCACCACCATGGCCGGCAGGGTGCGCGCCCAGAGCTGGGCGATGGCTGCGGGCAGCATCATCAGGCCCACCGCCATCAGCGTGCCGAGGGCCTGGAACCCGGCGACCAGATTGACGACCACCAGCAGCAGGAACAGGAAGTGATAAAAGGGGCCATGCCCGCCCACGGCGCGCAGGAAGCCCGGATCGAAGCACTCGGCGACCAGCGGGCGATAGACCACGGCTAGGATGATGATGGTCAAAGAGGCGATGCCTCCCACCAGATAGAGCGCCTCCGCATCGATCGCGAGGATGGTGCCGAACAGCACGTGCAGCAGATCGATATTGGAGCCGCGCAGGGACACGATCAGCACGCCCAGCGCCAGCGAGGTCAGGTAGAAGGTGGCGAAGCTCGCATCTTCCTTCAGCGCCGTGGTGCGGCTGACGAGACCGGAGAGCAAGGCAACGCTGAGCCCAGCGACCAGGCCGCCCATTCCCATGGCGAGCAGGGACAATCCGCCGGCGACGAGAAAGCCGATGGCCGCGCCCGGCAGCACCGCATGGCTCATGGCGTCGCCCACGAGGCTCATGCGCCGCAGCATCAGGAGCACGCCGACCGGCCCGGACCCAAGCCCGAGGGCGACGGAGGCGATGAGCGCGCGGCGCATGAAGCCGTATTCAACGAAGGGGGCAACGAGGATCGCATAAAGGCTCATGCCGCCCCCCTCTGACCGCGTTCGCAGGGCTCCGCATTCTCATCCCAGTTCTCGGCCATGGCGCGCGCCCGGAGCTGGTTCACCGCCGACAGCGCGCTCTCGGTGGGGCCCCAGGCGATGGGCTCGCGCGCCAGCAGCAGAGTGCTGGGGAAGTGGGCGCGCACCTGGTCAAAATCGTGCAGCACGGCGATCACGGTGCGCCCGTCGCCATGCCAGCCATGCACGAGGGCCAGAAGATCACGCGTGGTCCGCGCGTCGATGGCCGTGAAGGGCTCGTCGAGAATGATCACCTTGGCGTCCTGAAGCAGCAGGCGGGCGAACAGCACGCGCTGGAACTGCCCCGTCGACAGCGCGCCGATGTGACGGCGCTCGAAACCATTAAGGCCCACCGCACTCAGGGCCTGCCGCGCACGGTGCGCCACCTCGCGGGTGGCGCCGCCAAAGGCGCCGATCTGCTGCCATGCGCCGAGCATGACCGTATCCGCCACGCTCAAGGGGAATTGGCGGTCGATCTCGGCGGCCTGAGGCAGATAGCCCAGATCGCCCACCGACAGCCCGCCCCGGTCGATGACGCCCTCGGCCGGCCGCAACTCGCCCATCAAAGCCTTCAGCAGAGTGGATTTTCCCGCCCCGTTCGGCCCCGCAATGGCGGTGAGGCTGCCCGGTTCGAACGCTCCTGAAAGATGGTGCAATGCCGGACGGCGGTCATAAGCGACCGTGACATTTTCGAAGCGGATGGCCGGCAGATGGCTCTGAACCGGGCTCATGGCAGCGAGACCGCCCAGAAGATGGCCAGCCATAGCGCGACGAGGATACCGACGACCCCGACGAGGCGGTGAAGCGACGTCTGCGCGATCAGGGACGAGAGGAAGGGATCAGGGTTGGCCACGCGGAAATTCCATTCGCTGCTGGCCGGACCATAGACCTAAAAGATATATTATATCAACATCAAATCGACATCCGCGGTGAGCAAATATCTCCACACCCCATTGTTCCCTAAAGGAAATTTGGAGTCTGAATAGGCCTCAAGGCAATCGATACATTATAACAATCAACGCTGTACCGCTCAGTGATCGCCCAATGCCGGCATAACGCACGCGCGGCTCCAGCGGGATCGCGTTCATGGCTGAGATCGAGCAGGTCTGGCTGCGGCAGAACGAACCTTTCCCGCACCCAGACTGACATCTCGAAGGCCAGTGAACCGGCGGCGAGCGCCGCATCGCGCTCTCGCGCCGACATCGCCGTGAGGCTCCGGAAGTTGGCGGCATTGGCACTGATCGGTGCCGCGTCGTCCCGGAAGAAGAACTCCCGTGGGAACCGGGCTGGAGAATAAGAAATGAGCGCCGCCACGCCCTCCGGTTGAAGATCGGAAAAGGTCAGAACGAGGTCTCGTTGAAGCGCGAGAATTTTCGGGATCGGCAGACGTGAAAATAGCTACGCTCGGCCTTTCCTTTTCGCGCCTTGGGGGGGACGGACCGCACATCCGAACACCCTGACGATCCGCTCCTCGTCTCCCAGAAGATAGAGGATCTCGGCGCTCTCCTCCCTGAGACTGACGACAAGCGAAGGTGGAAATTTGCGCACAACTCGCCTCCACGCCGGTTCCACCTGTCTCAGCGGCCGAGAACCCGCTCAATCCCAGGCGAGCGCACCGCCGTTCTGATATTCGATGACGCGGGTCTCGAAGAAGTTCTTCTCCTTCTTCAGGTCCATGGCCTCGCTCATCCAGGGGAAGGGATTCTCCGCCTCTGCGAAGACCGGTGCGAGGCCGAGCTGCGCGCAGCGCCGGTTGGCGATGAAGTGCATGTACTGCTCACAGAGCGCGGCATTGAGACCGAGCAGGCCGCGAGGCATGGTGTCCCGGCCGTAAGCCGCCTCGAGCTCTGCCGCATCCTTCAGCATGCCGCGCACCTCGTCCTGGAAGGCCTTGGTCCAGAGATGCGGGTTCTCGATCTTGATCTGGTTGATCACGTCGATGCCGAAGTTCAGATGGATGCTCTCGTCGCGCAGGATGTACTGATATTGCTCGGCGATACCGACCATCTTGTTGCGGCGGCCGAGGGAGAGGATCTGGGCGAAGCCCGTGTAGAACCACATGCCTTCGAACACCACGTAGAAGGCCACGAGGTCGCGCAGGAATTTCTGATCCGCCTCCGGTGTGCCGGTGCGGAATTCCGGATCGTCGAGGCTCTGGGTGTGCTTGAGTGCCCACGCCGCCTTGTCGGTGATGGAGGGCACTTCCCGATACATGTTGAACAGTTCGCCCTCGTCCAGAGCGAGGCTTTCGACGATGTACTGGAAGGTGTGGGTGTGGATCGCCTCCTCGAACGCCTGCCGCAAAAGATACTGGCGGCATTCGGGGTTGGTGAGGTGGCGGTAGATGGCGAGCACGATATTGTTCGCCACCAGGCTCTCGGAGGCGGCGAAGAAGCCGAGATTGCGCTTTAGCATCCGCCGCTCGTCCTCGGTGAGGCCGTCGCGCGACTTCCAGAGCGCGATGTCCGCCTGCATGGACACCTCTGTCGGCATCCAGTGATTGTTGCAGCCGGACAGGTATTTCTCCCACGCCCAATGGTATTTCATAGGCAGGAGCTGGTTCACGTCGGCCCGCGCATTGATCATGCGCTTCTCGTCCACGGAGACGCGGGCGCCGTTGCGGTCGATCTCACCGAGGCCGGTGGCTTCGGAGGGACCGGCCGGAATGCCGGGCATGATGGCGGGCTGAGGCTTGGTGTCAGACCAGTCGAGCATGGTTTCTTGTCCTTGTCCGCCGGTCACTGGCAGGCTTCGCAAGTGGGATCGTTGATGGCGCAGGCGTTGCCCCACGCTTCGCTGTCGACAGCTTCGCCGGAAATGGCTGCGGGGAAAGCCGCTACGGCGGGCGGAACCGTGGCGGCGACGGCGTTGAGCTTGCCGTCGGTGCCCTTGAGCGTGGACTTCTCCACGTGGGTGGCCGAGCGCGCCCGCAAATAATAGGTCGTCTTCAGCCCCCGCTTCCAAGCCAAGCGGTAGAGCTCATCGAGCTTCTTGCCGGAGGGACTGGCAATGTAGAGGTTGAGGGAGTGGGCCTGATCGATCCATTTCTGACGACGCTCGGCCGCCTCCACGAGCCACGCGGGATCGATCTCGAAGGCTGTGGCGTAGAGCGCCTTCAGGTCGTCCGGAATGCGGACGATCTCGCCCAGGCTGCCATCGAAATATTTGAGGTCGGAGACCATCACCTCGTCCCAGAGCCCCCGCGCCTTGAGGTCATGGACGAGAGCGGCATTCACCACGGTGAAGTCGCCCGACATGTTCGATTTGACATAGAGGTTCTGATACGCCGGCTCGATGGACTGGCTGACACCGCAGATGTTCGAGATGGTGGCCGTGGGCGCGATGGCCATGCAGTTGGAATTGCGCATGCCGGTCTCCATGACCCGCGCACGCAGGCTGTCCCAGTCGAGGGTCCGCGACCGGTCGAAATCCGCACCGCCGCGCGCCTCGGCGAGCCGTTCGAGGGAGTCGATGGGCAGGATGCCCTGCGACCAGAGCGAGCCCGGGAAGCTCGGATAGCGCCCGCGCTCGGCAGCGAGATCCACTGAGGCGGAGATGGCATGGAAGGAGATCGCCTCCATGCTCTCATCCGCGAAACGCATCGCAGCGCCCGAACCGTAGGGGCGGCGAAGCGCCTGAAGCGCATCCTGGAAGCCCATGATGCCGAGGCCGACGGGACGATGCCGGAGGTTGGAGCGGCGCGCCTCGGGGATGGTGTAGAAATTGATGTCGATGACGTTGTCCAGCATGCGCATGGCGGTGCGCACCGTGCGCGCCAGCTTCTCCATATCCAGGCGGCCATCGGCGATATGGGAGAACAGGTTGACCGAGCCGAGATTGCAGACCGCCACCTCGTCGTCCGAGGTATTCAGCGTGATTTCGGTGCACAGGTTGGAGGAATGCACCACGCCCGCATGCTGCTGGGGTGAGCGGATATTGCACGGGTCCTTGAAGGTGATCCACGGATGGCCGGTCTCGAACAGCATGGTCAGCATGCGCCGCCACAGATCGAGCGCCCGCAGATGCTTGAAGACCTTCATCTCGCCCCGCGCTGCCCGCGCTTCATAGGTGAGATAGGCGGTCTTGAATGCCGGACCGTAAAGGTCGTGGAGATCGGGCGTCTCATCGGGGGAGAACAGGGTCCATGCACCGTCCTCTTCCACCCGCTCCATGAACAGGTCCGGCACCCAGTTTGCGGTGTTCATGTCATGGGTGCGGCGGCGCTCATCGCCCGTGTTCTTGCGCAGGTCGAGGAAGTCCTCGATGTCCACATGCCAGGTTTCCAGATAGGCACAGACCGCGCCCTTGCGCTTGCCGCCCTGGTTGACCGCGATGGCGGTGTCGTTCGCCACCTTCAGGAACGGCACCACGCCCTGGCTCTCGCCATTGGTCCCCTTGATGTGGGCACCGAGGCCGCGCACCCGGGTCCAGTCATTGCCGAGGCCGCCGGAATATTTGGCGAGCAGCGCATTGTCCTTCACCGCCTTGAAGATGCCGTCGAGGTCATCCGCCACCGTGGTGAGGAAGCAGGAGGAGAGCTGGGCGCGCAGCGTCCCGGCATTGAACAAAGTCGGCGTCGAGGCCATGAAGTCGAAGGAGGAGAGGAGATCGTAGAATTCGATCGCCCGCGCCTCCCGGTCGATCTCGCGCAACGCGAGGCCCATCGCGACACGCATGAAAAAGGCCTGTGGCAGCTCGAAGCGCGTGCCGCAGACATGCAGGAAATAGCGATCGTAGAGCGTCTGGAAGCCCAGATAGTCAAAGGCGAGGTCCCGCTCCGGCTTGAGGGCGGCAGCGAGCCGGGAAAGGTCGAAGCGACCGAGCTCGGGATCGAGCAGGTCATTGGCGATGCCGGTCCGCACATAGGCGCCGAGATAATCGCCGTAGCGCTCCGCCATCTCGGCCTGCGTCGCCTGTTCCGGCCGGCCGGCGACAAAGCTCAGGGCCTCGCGGCGCAGCTTGTCCAGCAGGAGGCGCGCGCTGACCTTGGAATAGTTCGGCTCGGTCTCCACCAGCGTGCGCGCCGCCAGGATGGGCGCCTGCGCCAGCTCATCGAGCGAGATGCCGTCATAGAGGTTGCGTCGCGCCTCGTTGAGCACCGCGGCGGCCGAGACGCCGTCGAGCCCGGCGCAGGCCTCGCCGATGACGGTTGAGAGGCGGCCGGCATCCAGCGGCACCAATACGCCGTCGGAGGTCCTCACATGCAGCACGGCGGCGGCACCACCGCCCGGATGCGCCGCGGCGAGGGCCTTCGCGCGTTCCCGCGCTCGCTCCTCCCGATAGAGCACATAGGCGCGGGCGACCTTGTGATGCTCCCCGCGCATGAGGGCCAGTTCCACCTGGTCCTGCACGTCTTCGATATGGAAGGTCCGGCCGATATCGGGGCGCCGGGTGAGGTTCGCCACGATCTGGTCGGTGAGCCCGGCCACAATGTCGTGGATGCGGCGGGACGCGGCAGCCGACTGTCCCTCCACGGCCAGGAACGCCTTGGTCAGGGCCACCGCGATCTTGGCGGCATCGAACGGCGTGACCGCCCCATTGCGGCGGATGAGCTGATAGCCGGGCGCGCTGGCGACCGCTTCAACGTCAGGGGCCGGCATGGAAAATCTGTGGCTGCCATTGGCGTGGCGTTCGGCTGTCGCTGGCATCATCATCCCCGATGAATGTGGGGACGGAGAGCAGGCGGACGCATGCCGGGACAGGGGGAGGCGCACGCCACCCGCAGCAAGCGCCTCACCGGGACACCCCGCCCGTGGACGTACTGGTGTCGCGGCAGGTCTCCTGGCTCGCGGGTCATCATTCTTGTCCGTCTTCCCAAGGCCATTGGGCCTCAGTGACATGGGTGGACAAGAACTCGCCGCTTACAGTTGCGGGGGCAGCGCCGGCTTTGGACCGGCTTCCCTCTTAGCTCTCGATCTTGCGAGTCGAGAGACCGTGACCACCAGATTTAGTGGCCACTGCGGCGGCAATGTCAATACTTTGCGCCTGCGGAGCCCCCTCCCGCACGGACGGGCCTGACGGCGGAGGTGCGACCTACGGGGATTTTCCCGCCGGAGCCGGCCCGGAGGCGCTCCGGCATACGCGGCGACAGGCGGCTCGCGCCCCCGCCTCAGGCGTAGCGCGAAAGGGCGAGGTCGCCGGCCTCGATGGCGGGACGGCGGCCGTCGATCAGATCCGCCAGCACCGCGCCCGAGCCGCACGCCATGGTCCAGCCGAGCGTGCCATGGCCAGCGTTGATGTAAAGGTTCGAGCAGGAGGTGGCACCGATGATCGGCGTGCCGTCAGGCGTCATGGGCCGCAGGCCGGTCCAGAAATTGACCTCCCGCGTATCCGCGGCCCCGGCGAACAGGTCGCCTACCGAATGCAGCAGGGTGCCGCGGCGCGCGTCGTGAAGGTCGCGGTTGAAACCGGCGATCTCCGCCATGCCGCCCACACGAATGCGGGAGCCGAGGCGGGTGATGGCCACCTTGAAGGTCTCGTCCATCACGGTGGAGATGGGCGCGCGGGCTTCGTCCACGACCGGCATGGTGATGGAATAGCCCTTCACGGGATAGATGGGCAGCCGGAGTCCGAGCGGCGCCAGCAGCGCCGGCGTATAGCTGCCCAGCGCGGCGATGAAGAGATCGCCGGCAATGTCGCCCGTTCCGGTCTCGACCGCCGTCACTTTGCCCGACGCGCGCTTCAGCCCGCGGATGTCCACGCCGAAGCGGAAGGTGACGCCCAGCCCCCGGCACAAATCCGCCAGAGCCTCGGTGAACTTGAAGCAGTCGCCGGTCTCGTCGCCCGGCAGGCGGAGGCCGCCGACGATGCGCTCCGCCGCCTCACCCAGCCCCGGCTCGGCGGCGATGCAGCCGGCACGGTCCAGCACCTCGAACGGCACGCCGTCGGCACGCAGTACCTCGATGTCCTTGGCGATGGCATCGATCTGCTTTTGCCTGCGGAACACTTGCAGAGTGCCCTGCATGCGCTCGTCATAGCGGATGCCGGTCTCGGCCCGCAGGTCGGCGAGGCGATCGCGGCTGTATTCCGCGAGGCGCACCATGCGACCCTTGTTCACCTTGTAGCGTTCGGCGGTGCAGTTGCGGAGCAGGGCCAGCATCCAGCGCCACGTGGCGGCATCGGCGGTGGGATGCAGGATCAGCGGCGCGTGCTTCATGAACAGCCACTTCATCGCCTTCATCGGCACGCCGGGCGCGGCCCAGGGCGAGGAATAGCCGGGTGAGACCTCGCCGGCATTGGCGAAGCTCGTCTCCAGCGCCGGTCCCGGCTGGCGGTCGATGACCGTGACCGAATGGCCGGCCTTCGCGAGATAATAGGCGGAGGTGACGCCGATGACGCCGGCTCCGAGCACGACGATGTTCATGTGAGTTCTCTTTGCGATGTGTTGGCGCGCCGTCAGCGATAGCGGCGGTGATAGCGGCGGCCGAGCTGGGTGAGCAGCTCGTAGGAGATGGTGTCTGCGGCGGCGGCGAGATCCTCGAGGCTCTGATGGGGGCCGATCAGCTCCACCAGCGCGCCCTCGGCCAGCGCGCCTTCCGGCAAGGCGGTCGCATCGACGATGAGGCTGTCCATGGAAACGCGGCCGACCATGGGCAGGCGCACCCCCTCGAACCACGCCGCGCCCCGGTTGCCGAGGCAGCGCGGCAGGCCGTCCGCATAGCCCACCGCGAGGGTGGCAAGACGCATGGTGGCCGGTGCCACGAAGGCGCCACCATAGCCGATGCGGGCACCGGCCGGCACGGTCCGGGTCTGGATCACCCGAATATCGAGCCGTACCACCCGACGCATGGGGTTCTTGCCGGCCGCCGTGGGCGCGCCGCCATAGAGCGCGATGCCCGGCCGTGCCAGCGCACCGTGATAGTCCGCGCCGAGAAACGCGCCGCCGGAATTGGCGAAGGACACCAGCGCATCGGGAAACGCCGCCGCGATGGTCCGCAGGACCCGCAGCTGGTCGTCATTCTGCGGATTGTGCGGCTCGTCCGCACTGGCGAGATGGCTCATGATGGCAAGGATGTCGAGGCCCTCCGCGAGGCCTTCGCGGACAATGACACCAGCCTCCTCGGGCGCCATGCCGAGGCGGGACATGCCGCTGTCGAACTGCAGCACGGCGGGCAGCTTTTCGCCCCGCGCCGCCGCTGTCCGCGCCCAGCGCGCCAACTGGTCGAGGCTGTTGATGACCGGAACGATGCCAGCCGCCGCGCACGCCCCCTCGGAACCGGGCATGAGGCCGTTCAGCACATAAAGCCGGGGCTGGGCGAAGCCTCGCGCGCCATGCTCACCGCGCACCGCGGGCAGCAGCTCCAGCGCTTCACCCAGATGGGCGACGAAGAAATCCCGGCAGCCGGCGGCGATCAGCTCGGGGACCACATCGAACGCACCGAGGCCATAGGCATTCGCCTTCACCACCGCCGCGGCCCGCGCGGGCGCCACCTGCGTACGCAGGCGGCGGTAGTTGTCCGCCAAAGCTCCGCAATCGATGGTCAGCACGCCACCGGCGGCTGCGCTCGTGTCGAACTGTGAGATCGTGCCATGCATCGTCCGCCCTCTTGCGACCGCCTACAAGGCTAGCGCAAGGACTGCGCACAATCCGGGCTTTATGAGCGCGATAGCTGCGATATGATCGTATCAACGCAACATTTTGGCATGAATTCGAAGAATCACGCATGCGCAGTCTGGACGCCATCGACCATGCCATCATCCGCCAGCTGCTGCTGAACGCGCGCATCAGCACCACGGACCTTGCGGCGGAGGTCGGCCTCTCGCCGTCCTCCTGCCTGCGGCGTATCCGCCTTCTGGAAACCAGTGGCGCCATCAAGGGCTACACGGCCATCGTCGACCGCACCTCTCCGGACGCCGGCATGTCGGTGATGGTGGACATTACCCTCGAACGGCAGACGGAAGACTTCCTGCGCCGGTTCGAGAGCGCCGTGCGCAAATATCCGGAGATCCGGGAGTGTTACCTGATGACCGGGGGCGCCGATTATCGTCTGCGGGTCGAAGTGGAGACCGCCGGCGATTTCGAGCGCGTGCATACGGATATTCTCTCCACCCTGCCGGGCGTGCTGCGCATCCATTCCAGCTTCGCCATCCGCAACGTGCTCGCCACCCGCGCTCGTCCTCGGCGCAGCGGAACCGCCTGAGAACGCCCCTGCAACGCCCGCGCTCAGGTGTGGCGAGCGGCGTGGTCGTCCATGGCAACGTGCCCTCATCAGGGCATGTGGGATGACAGGCGCGCATGTCGCCGCTCGTCCAGGCCGGATCCGGCGACGCAAGTCGGGGCAGAGCGGTGTTACCGCGCCACCAATCCCATGGGGACATCACGCGACGTCATGGCGCCAAGGACGAAGGCGAGGTTGGCTGCCGCTGCCAGAGAGGCGGCGTGGGCATCCGAGCGGGCCTGGCGGGCAACGAGCAGACCGCTGTCCGCAGCCGTGGCCACCGATATGTTGCCCACCCCCGCCTTGTAGGCGGAGAGCGCCGCGTCGTAGGTGACGGCTGCCGCGTCCGCGAGGGCGCTTGCTGCGCGGTAGGAGGCGAGCGCCGAGCGCAGCGTATTGGCGCTGGCGACGATCTCGCGGGCGGCCGCGTCCCGCACCTTCTCGAAGCCCGCTTCGGTCGCCGCGGCGAGGGACTGCGCATTCTGCACCTGCGCCGCCCTGAGCCCGCCGTCGAAGATGGGCACGGTCGCCCCGACCATCACGCCTGACGCAGAGGAGATCTGCCCGATGTTCGGCAACCCGGACGCCGAGAGGCTGGTATTGCCGGTGGCGGCCACGGCGCTGAGATAAACCTTGGGCAGGAATTCCGCCTGCGCCGCGGCGATGCCCGACTGGCTCGCCTTCATCGCCGAGAAGGAGGCGAGCACGTCCGGCCGGCGGGCAAGGGCGGCCTCGATCATCTTCTCCGTCGGTGTCCCGATGCTCTCGGGCAGGCTGCGCCCAGTCGCCGGCCGCACCCGGATCTGCGTGACCGGGCTCACCCCCACGGCACCGAGCAGCACCTGATAGGCATCCCGCTCGCCACCCTCGGCCTGCACGAGGGCAAAGCGCGACTGCGCCATCTGCTGGCGCGCCTGCGCCACCTCCACCGTGTTCCCGATGCCGTTCTTCAGCCGCGCCTCCGCCGCATCGAGAATGTCGCGGCTGTTGGCGAGGGTCTGGGTGGCGGCGTCGACCCGGCTGCGCGCGGCCCCGTAGAGGAAATAGCTGCGCGTGACATCGTAGATGATCTTCTGATGGACGCCGTTGAACAGCACGTTGGCGGCGTTGGAATTTTCCTTCGCCGTCTGGTGCAGCGCGCTGCGCTGGCCGAAGTCGAAGACGAGCCACTGCAGCGCCACCTGGGGCGACAGCCCGGAAACCGAGCTCTGCACCTGATTGACATTACCTATGGTGAGGGGCAGCGGATTGGTGAAGCTCTGGTAGCCGCCGATCACGTTGGCGGTGATGAGCGGCACATAGGTCGCCTCCACCATGCCCGCCGCCAGCGCCGCCTGCCGGGCCTGCTGCCAGGCGATGCGGGTGGCGGCGTTCTGGCTCTGGGCGAGATCGATCAGCTCGGCGAGGCCGTAGGTCCTGTCCGGCGAGATGGCGGGCGTCGGCTTCAGCAGCGCTGCGGCGGGCTCGGGGGGCTCGGCGAAATTCGGCGCCGGTGTTGTAAATGCCGAAGTCGCTCCCGTGCCCGTGGCCGTTTGTCTGTCGTCCGCCACGGGTGCGGATGCCGGCGCCTCGGCCTGCCTGGGTGTCCAGGGCTGCGAGGGATCGGCCGGCGCGCTGTCGAGCGCGTTGAGGGCGCAGGCCGCCAGCAGCATGCACGCCAGCATCAGGAGCGCGTGGCGCGCGATATCCTTGAGGGCCGTTGGCTGTGGGCGAGGTGGCTGACGCATCATTCCGTCACCCTGCCGCCAGCCGTTCGATGCGACGCACGAGCGCCGCGAGCACGCCGGGATCGCCGTCTGCCTCGCTCATGTCGGGCAGGTCCCCGCCGCTGCCCTGGGCGACCTCTTCCGCGGCGCGGGCGAAGTGCGCCGTGATCTCCGGCGAGGGCGCTCCGGCGAAGAGGAGAACCGGCAGCGCCGCGCGCACGTCCGCGATCAGTGCGTCGAGACGCGCGATCCTCATCCGCGTCGGGCGCTGCAACGCCGGCTCGAACGGCAGCAGCAGCAGTTGCTGCCGCGCCTTCTCCGCCTCGGTCTCCACGAGAGACGCGTCGTCCATCGCCAGCGCGCGCTCCGCAGGCTCCCGCGCCGCGAGCCGCGCGAGTGCGTCGAGAGCACGTGACAGCCGAGCCCGGACGTCGAGGACGGCGCTCTTCGGCCAGATGCCGGTGAAGATGAGATAGACTACGAGATTGCCGAGCAGGATGCCGACGATGCGATCCCGCCCCGCCGACATGTCCAGGCTCGGTGCGAACCCGTTGAGGATGGTCAGCAGGAAGGCGAGCCCAACCTGCACGCCGGCGTATGAGATGCGCTCGTTGCCCGACGAGATCCAGGCCGCCGGGAGGATACCGAGGAAAACCAGCACCATCAGCCCGCCCACCGACTCCAGGTGGGGGATGACGAACAGGATGGAAAAGAAGCCCAGCCCGGCACCGAGGAGGCATCCGGAGATGCGCAGCGCCAGCTTGTGGACGGTCTCCGCCGTCGTTCCGAGGGCCGCCACGTAGCAGGTGATCATCGCGGTGTGGATGCCCTGCCAGCCGATCAGCGAGTAGGTCAGGTAGCAGATGATCGCCGCCGCCGTCGTCTTCAGGGCATAGCGCTGGTAGTCGGGATTGGTGAAGGCGTCGACCGCGAGGAAGGGGGGCTTGGGTGCCACCGCGCGGGTGCCGCCGTCCGCCCGGGCGAGGCCGGCGAGCGCCGCAGTGACGGCGGCTTGGGCGGCGGACACCGGCGTCGGGTCCACCGGGGTCTCGCTCTCGGGCGCGGCATCCGTCTGCGGTGCCTCGGGTCGACGGCCCGCGCTGACGTGCCCGGCGGCCTTGCGGCAGTGATCGGCGAGGTGAGCGCGCGTCCCTTCCGCCATCCCGGCCGGCAGGGCGGCGACGGCGAGCAGCAGCTGGTAGCTGGTGCGCGCGGCCCCCGACAACCACGTCACCTCGGCGGAGGGAGCAGTGTGGAACAGGCGGGCCAGCATCACTTTCTGGCCGTCGGCGCCGATGCCTTCGGCGAGGGGCGCCGCGAGCCGTCCCGGTGCTGCGGCCGGCGACAGCGCCAGGGCATCGGCGGCGGCCAGCAGGCGTTCCGCCACCGTCCGGCGCAGCAGGCGGTGGGGTGGGGTGCCGAGCACGATGTTGAAGACGATCATCAGCGCCATCGGCATGGCTGCCATCTGCCAGGCATAGAGCAGGCCGCGCGTCGCGATCTCGCCCGCCGGAAGCTGGTCCACAAGGGTCAGTACGAAGGCGATGACGAGGCCGATGATGGAGCCGATCTCGCCCAGTTGCGAGGCCGCGCCGAGGAACACGAAGACGAAGGAGAGGAGCGCCAGGATCGCGATGCGCAGCATCGGATTGTCAGCCGTCGCCGCGATCAGGGGGGCCATGGCGAGCACGACGACGCCGGCGAGAATGATAAGGCCGATGCCCTGCCCGATGCACTCCGCTCCGTCGGGCCGCGCGATAAAGATCACGAGATAGCAGCCGATAGCGGCTTCCGGCACCTTGTAGAGCATCGCCACGGCAGCCACGAGCGCGCACAGCAGCGCCACGCGCCATGCCAGTCCGAAGCGGCCCGGAAAGGGCAGCAGATCGCGCCATGCCTGGCGCGCCATGGCCGGCCACGGCCGGTCAGCAGCGGCTGCCATGGTGCACCGTCGCAGTGGCGGAGGCTCCGATGCGCATGAGGCCTTCGGGCGGATCAATGAGGCGGATGCGCACCGGGAAACGCTGGGCGACACGCACCCAGTCCAGCGACTTCGGCACGATGGGCATCGTCCGCGGCAGCTTGATGAGCTCCTCCGACGCGACGCCCCAGCCAATCCCCTCCACCCGGCCGCTGATGGGCCGGTCGCGGTCCGCCAGCGCATAGACGGTGGCGCAATCGCCGGGAGCGATCCGTGGCAGCTCGGTTTCGAGGAAGGCGGCGGAGACGTACCATGCGCCGGTGTTGATGAGGGTGAAAATCGACTGACCGGAGATGACGAACTCGCCCGGTGATACGGCGAGGCCCACCACCTTGCCGTCGAACGGCGCGCGGATATCGGTATCGGCGAGCGCCCTCTGCGCCAGCCCCAGCGCCGCCCGTCGCGCGTCCACCAGGGCCGCGGCGGCTGCCGCGTCGCTCACCAGGGCGTCGGCCGCCGCCTGCTGGTGCAGGGCCTGCCGGAGGGAGATTTCGGCGTCTCGCTTGGCGGTGGCCGCGTCGTCCACCTGCTGGGCGCTCACATAGCCCTTGGGCCTGAGCGCCTCCAGCCGCGAAAGAGTCTGGCTGGCGAGATCCAGGTTGGAGCGGGCGCGCGCCACCTGCTCCTGCGCGATCACGGCGTTGGAGCGCGCGGCCGACACGGCGCGCTCCCGGTCCGCCAGCGCCGCCTCAGCGATCCTGAGGTCCGCGGCAGCCTGGTCGGCTTGCAGCTTGTAGGAGGTGGCATCGAGCGCAAACAGGAGCGCGTCCTTGCCTACGCTGCCATTGTCCTTCGCCTCGATCCGCGCGATGCGCCCCGGAACGGCGGGCGCGACGTTGACCGTATCGGCGGTGACGACCGCGTCCTGGGAGAGGGGATTGAGTTCGGCATTGCGGACATAGCGCCAGCCGAACACCACCGCTGCCGCCACCGCGACGAGGCTGACGACGACACCGACCGCGCGCCGGGGATGGGCCTGCTCCGACTCTTCCACGACCTACCGCCCGAAGCTGACAATCGAGACCAGGAAGCCGATGCCCGCCGCCACGCAGACATAGACGGCAAGACGCGCCGGAATGACGTCGTCGATGCCCAGGCGGACCAGCACCACCCGCACCAGCAGCGCGCCGATGATTCCGATGACGGCGCACAACAGCCAGGACGGAAAGTAGGCGCCGAAAAAGGGAATGGACGGCGCGCCAGCCGGCACGCAGCCGCCGAGCGCCATGGCCATGACGACGGTGACGGGGAGGCTTTTCATGCCGCCGATGCCCCTGCCCATATCGCGGATCAATCGATGGGACACTCGGGACGATCCTCCACCGTTGAACCCGCACAGGGATGGAGGTCGCCTCAAGGCGGTATTCCCGTGCGTCGTCCCATCTTCAAGTCTTAACAAACGGTTAACTGTAAATCAAACGGCAAAGACGTCGAAGCGCGGTTGTACGCGGCCTTTGCGCGCGGCACGAAATATGCCACCAAATGTCGTGCCCCGCGCGGTGCGAGGCTTCAGTTTCGGGGGAAACGCCGGCATGTGCACAGCGCTCGTCTACAGCGACTCAGCCGGGCGGAAGTACCTCGGCCGTACGCTCGAGCTGACCGTCGAGCTGCCGTACGAGCTGGCCTACTTCCCGGCCGGCTTTTCGGTGAGTTCGGAGGTCTCCGGCCATCCGTCTCTCGCCTATCAGCTTGATCATGCCTTTCTTGCCATCACCATGCCCTGGCGGTTGCCGACACCGGAGGCGCCGCTCGGCATCGCGGACCTGAAGGTCATCGAGGGGTTGAACGACAAGGGCGTCACCTTCAGCGTGCTGTCCTACCCGTCCGCCGCGGGCCGGGGGCAGGCGGTGGAGATGACGCGCGCCGTGCTCGCCGCCTCCGACCTCGGCAGCTGGGTGCTGGGCCGGTTCGCGTGCGTCGCGGAGGTGAAGGCGGCGCTCGACACGCAGCCGGTCGTCCTGGAGGCCCTGTCCATTCTGCAGGGGGCGGTCTCGCCCTTCCATTATGTGGTGAACGATGCTTCGGGCGCCTCGCTCGTGATCGAGTTCCACAAGGGCGAGATGCAGCTCTACGACAACCCCGTCGGGGTGATGACGAACGGTCCCCGCTTCGACTGGCACCTGACCAATCTCGACAACTACACCTTCCTCAGCAACGTCGATCGCTCGGCCGCCACCTTCGGCGGCTACGAGGCGCGCCAGCCGGATTCCGGCATTGCCACGGCCGGTCTCCCCTCGTCGAGCACCTCGGTCGGGCGCTTCGTGCGGGCCGTCTATTATACCCAGTTCGCCGAAAGGGCCGACACGCCCGATGCCGCGGTCTGCGCGCTCGCCCACATGATGAACAATTTCGATCGGCCGCGTGGCGTCTCGATCGATTCTTCCGGCGGCGGCCATATGGAGGTGGCTGGCCTCAAGGACGATGGGGCCCACCCCTACGCCACGGAATTTACCTGCTGGACCAGCCTTTCGGACCTTGGCCGGCGGCTGTTCTTCGTGCGCGACTACGCCGGCATGAACTACACGCGCCTCGACCTCGGCGCGCTCGCGGGCGTGGACGCCCCGAAGGTCATCCCGCTGCGCCGGCTGAGCGGGCTTCCGGCGGATGCCACCGGGGCACTCAAGGACGCGTAGTCCGGTCCGCGAGCAAACAGGCGGCCGGCGTGGTATCAGTGCTGGTTCCAGCCCGCCGCTTTTCCCACCATCGTCGGCGGGATGCGCCGGCGCGAACCGCCCCGCTCATCGCGGCGGCCCGGTGCGTCATGGCAACCGCAGCTCGCGACAGGTGAGCATCCGCGACACCCAGCGCCTTGCGAAGGCGGGCATCACGCCCGCCGGCGGCAGCGTCGGTGACAGCTATGACATTGCTTGCGCCGAGACGATCAACGGCCACACAAGGCCGAGGTCCATCAAGCCGCTCGACAATGAGGACATGGCCCGCCTTTTGCCGGCACGGCGACGCGGGAGTCCACTTGATCCCCATGCGCCCGAATTCCGCCCGGCTGCGCACCTCGGCCTCGGAGAACGGATGGCCTGCCGGCGCGCCTTCCACGCCCGGTAACGCCCTGGGCGAATGGAACCATCCGCCGGCACCGCGGCCGTTCCGCGCCATTCGGGCGCCGCTACAGCTCGCTTGACAATATACTATATAGCATTTTATCTTTCACTACATATCACAAATGCAATTCGCCGCGCGGCGTCCCGTTCGGACACTGTCGAAGGCGAAACCAGAGCCGGAACAACGAGGGGGCCGATGAACGCTGCCGCCATGCATCCGAAAGACCAGACGTATCCGCCTTCACAAACGAGGCCATTGCTGGAGGTGTCCGGGGTCACGCTCCAGTACAAGACCCGCGATCTGCTCGTCACGGCCACCCGCGACGTGAGCTTCGAAGTCTATCCGGCCGACCGCTTCGTGCTGCTCGGCCCTTCCGGCTGTGGCAAGTCCACCCTGCTGAAAGGCGTCGCCGGCTTCTTGAAACCGGTGGCGGGCTTCATGCGGCTGAACGGCCAGATGATCGACGGCGCCGGCCCCGACCGCATGATGGTGTTCCAGGACTTCGACCAGCTGATGCCCTGGAAGACCGTGCTGGAGAACGTGATGTTCCCCATCCTGGTGAGCCGCCGCTTTCCCCGCGCCGAAGCTCGCGCGCGGGCCATGGCCAGCATCACGAAGGTCAAGCTCGGCAAGTTCGCGGATGCCTATCCGCACATGCTGTCCGGCGGCATGAAGCAGCGCGTGGCCATCGCCCGTGCCATGGCCATGGAGCCCGCCATCCTCCTGATGGACGAGCCCTTCGCCGCCCTCGACGCCCTGACGCGCCGCCAGATGCAGGACGAACTGCTGCAGCTTTGGGACGACACCCGCTTCACCGTCCTGTTCGTCACCCACTCCATCGAGGAGGCGATCGTGGTCGGCTCGCGCATCCTCGTGCTCTCGCCCCATCCCGGCCAGGTAAAGGCGGAGCTGAACGCCCACCAATACGGGCACGACCATCAGGGCGGCAGCGATTTCATGGCCCTGTCCCAGAAGATCAACACCATGCTTTTCGCCGAGGGGCACCATGGCTGAAATCACCCCCTTGCCGGTCGCCCGGCTGTCTCCGCCGATCCGGCCGGAATTCGAGCGGACGACGCCCCCCGTGAGCGATGCGGCCGAGATCGAGCGCCCGCTCTCGCTCTGGGAGCACCTCGCGAACATGGAGGGGGTCAGGCGCGGTGCCATCGTCGTGGCGCTGATGGTGGCCTGGCAGGTCTATGCCATCTGGCTCTCCAACCCGCTGATGTTCCCCACGCTGACGGATACCCTGCGCGCCTTGTGGGATGGCCTCATCCACGGCGTCCTGCTCCAGCGTATCGGCGCCACGCTCCAGGTGCTCATGACGGGCTATGCCATCGGCATCGCCCTTGCGGCCATGCTGACCACCTTCGCCGTCTCCTCGCGGCTGGGCGCCGACCTTCTGGCGACCCTGACCGCCATGTTCAATCCCCTGCCCGCCATCGCCCTCCTGCCGCTGGCGCTGCTGTGGTTCGGACTTGGTATTCCGAGCCTCGTCTTCGTCATCGTGCATTCCGTGCTTTGGGCGGTGGCCCTCAACACGCTGACGGGCTTTCTGGGCGTCTCCGAAACCCAGCGGCTGGCCGGCCAGAACTACGGCCTGCGCGGCGTGCGCTACGTGGCGCTGATCCTGATCCCGGCCGCATTCCCCTCGATCCTCTCCGGATTGAAGATCGGCTGGGCCTTCGCCTGGCGCACGCTGATCGCGGCGGAGCTGGTGTTCGGCGTGTCCTCGCGCTCCGGTGGCCTCGGCTGGTTCCTGTTCGAGAAACGCAACCAGCTGGAGACGGATCAGGTCTTCGCCGGGCTCACCTGCGTCATCATCATCGGCCTGCTGGTGGAAGGACTCATCTTCCGCACCATCGAGGCCCGCACCATCCGCCGCTGGGGCATGAGCCGCGGCTGACCTCACCCTGCACATACAACCCAAGGAAAAGAGCAGCCCCATGCGTATTCGCCTTCTCGGCACAGGCACGCCCACGCCGTCCCTGCGCCGCATGTCCTCCGGCTATGTGATCGAGACCGGCAACGACGTGATCGTCATGGACCACGGCTTCGGCGCCCATCATCGCCTGCTGGAGCTGGGTATCCCCGCGACCAAGGTGACCCACCTCTTCTTCTCCCACCTGCACTATGACCATTGCGGCGACTATGGCCGCCTGCTGCTGACGCGCTGGGACCAGGGCGCCGACCGCATTCCCGAGCTCAAGGTGTTCGGGCCGGCGCCCATCGCCGACATCACCGAGCGCCTGTTCGGGCTCGATGGCGTGTACAATGCGGATCTGGTGGCGCGTACGTCGCACGGTTCGAGCCTCGATCTGTTCAAGGCCCGCGGCGGCACCCTGCCCCGGCCGCGCCCTGCCCCCGAGGTCACGACACTTTCGCCCGGCGACGTCATCAAGGGGGATGGCTGGACGCTGGAGACGGATCAGGTGAACCACTTCCAGCCCTTCCTCGTGACCCTCGGCTACCGCCTGACGACGCCCGAAGGCGTCTTCGTCTATTCCGGCGACAGCGGGCCGGCGGAGAGCATGCACGTGCTGGCAAGGGATTGCGACGTGCTGGTGCACATGTGCCATTACCTCTCGGGCACCAATTACAGCCCGGATTTTTCGCACAGCTGCATGGGGCATATGGAACTGGCGGAGCTGGCGCGCGATGCCCGGGTGAAGAACCTTGTGCTCACCCACATCACCGAGCAGTTCGACCGGCCCGGCCTCAGGGAGCGTGTGGTCGCCGACATCTCGCGTGTCTATGGCGGCAACATCTTCTTCGGCGAGGATCTCATGGAAATCCCGCTCAAGGGACCGCAGAACGACCGCCTGCTCTGAGACGTTGAAAATGGGAACGCGGCGCCTGCGGGCGTCGCATTTCATCGATCGCAAAACGAGACGCCGAACTGGCGCGGAACCTTCCAGACAATGAGGGGATCCAGATGAAACATTTTGCCCGGCTGGCCGCATTGGCCGTCGCTCTTGCCGCCAGCATCGCCCCGCCCCTCGCGAGGCCCGCCGCGGCGGCCGAGGTGCGTGTCGTGAGCGGTCTCGGCCTGTGCTATTTGCCCATGATCGTCGCGGCGGAAAACAAGCTGATCGAAAAGCATGCGACGGCCCTCGGCCTGCCCGATGCCAAGGTGGTCTACACGCAGCTGACCAGCGGCCCGGCCATCACCGATGCGCTGATCTCCGGCAATGCCGACATCGCCATGGCCGGCACGTCGGTGATGCTCAATCTGTGGGACAAGACGGTGAAGTTCGCCCCCGTGAAGGGGATGATGGCGATCTGCGATTCCCCGATCTATTTCAACACCATCGATCCCGCGATCACGTCCATCAAGGACTTCAAGCCCACCGACCGGATCGCCATGGCCGCCGGCAAGGGCACGCAGCATGCGCTGATCCTGGAGATGGCCACCGCTCAGGCCTTCGGCTTCGACCAGCGCAACAAGTTCGACACGCTGGCCATCACGATGTCCCATCCCGACGGCGTCGCCGCGCTGCTCTCGGGCGGGGCCGTCGCCAGGACGCATGTGACGACTGTGCCCTTCATCCAGATGGAGCTCGCCAATCCGAACGTGCGCACCATCCTCAGCTCCTATGACGTCACCGGCGGCGCCAACACGCTGATCACCGCCTATGCCAATGACAAGTGGCGGGCGGCGAATCCCAAGCTCTACGCCGCGACCTATGCGGCGCTGACCGAGGCGATGGGCCTCATCGCCGCCGACAAGACCGCGGCGGCGGAGGCGTTCAAGCGGTTCGACAATTCGAAGCTGTCGGTGGCCGAGATCGTGGCGATCCTCAATGATCCGAACATGATGACCTTTTCGCCGACGCCCCGGAAGGTGATGGTCTTCGCGCAATACATGCACAAGACCGGCTTGCTGAAGAACCTGCCGACCTCCTGGAAAGACGTATTCTTCAGCAACGTCCATGATCTGCCCGGCGATTGACCCCTCGTGGCGGGCACCGGACACGCCAAGTGCCGGCGCCTTGCCTCCTTGGGGGAATGTCAGTACCACCGCCCTCTCACCTGCGTTCGGAATCTCCCATGACAAAGCCTCGGGTTCCGCGTGCGACGCACGACAAGGCAGATGCCGTGACCAAGGCTCCGGCGTCCCAGGCGGGCCACGACTTCTGGCGCCGCTTTGCGCCGAAGGACCCCGGCCAGTCCCCCAAATACCTCCAGCTGCGGGATGCGGTGCTGGCGGGAATTCGCGAGGGATACTGGAGCCTTGGTGACCGCCTGCCACCGGAGAAGGATCTGGCGCTCGCCACCGGGCTCAGTCTCGGCACGGTGCAGAAGGCCTATCGCGAGTTGGTGCAGGATGGGGCGGTGGACCGCAAGCAGGGGCGGGCCGGCAGCTTCGTCAATCGCGAGCCGCGCCAGGTGGACACGGTCTGGCACTTCCTCTTCAGCGACGAGCGGCGCGAGAACTTTTTCCCCGTATTTCCCCAGGTGGACCGCATTCACCGGCACAGGAGCCGCGGTTCCTGGAACATGCACATGCAGTGGGTGGAAGACGAAGTGGTCGAGATTGACCGCATCGTCGACATCGGCCACGAATTCCTCGTCTACAGCCAGTTCATCATCGATGCGCGGGTTTATGACCAGGCGCGCAAGGACAAGCGGACGGCACTGGAAGGCGTCAATCTGCGCCGTGAGCTGAACCTGACGGTCCAGCGCATGACGTATGACATCCGCATCGAGCCGCTGCCGCGCGACATCTGCTCCAAGATCGGAGTGGAAGCCAAGACCATCGGCATGGTGGTGGAAATCTTCAGCTCGGCGAGCCCGGCGCATTACGGCTCGTTCCAGCGCATCTTCGTCCCGCGCACCCAGTTCTTCATGCGCATCGACAGCCAGGCGCCCCGGTCCGCGTGAAAGCTCCCTCAGGCGAGGGGGGAGACGCGGCGGCGGCGTCCTGTGACCGGCAAAGGCGGAGATCGGGAGCTATCCCAGATAACTCTCGATCACCGCCCGGTCGCGGCGCAGTTCTTGGGCCGGTCCGCTGAGGGCGACGCGCCCGCGCTGCAGCACATGGGCCTCGTCTGCCGTATCGAGCGCGAGCAGGGCGAGTTGCTCCACCAGCAGCACGGCGAGACCATCGTCGGCAAGGTTCCGCAGCGCCTTGAGGATGGTCGTTACCACCTGCGGCGCGAGCCCGAGGGACGGCTCGTCCAGCAGCAGCACCTTCGGCCGCATCATCAGCGCCCGGCTCACCGCGAGCATCTGCTGCTCGCCGCCGGAGAGGTTGCCGCCGAGGATGTGCTGGCGCTCCTTCAGTACGGGGAAGCGCGCGAACTCCCGCTCCAGCCCCTGCGCAATGGTGTCGGCGTCGAGACCGGCCACGCGGTCGGCGCCGATCACCAGATTGTCGCCCACCGTCAGGCCGGGAACGATCTGGCGCCCCTGAGGCACATGCACCAGTCCCGCGCGCGCCAGAAGATGAGGCTTGATGCCGGCGCTCGGCTTGCCGCCGAAGCGGATGGTTCCCGAGCGCGGGCTGACGATATTGGAGAGCGTGCGCAGCAGCGTGGTCTTGCCCGCGCCGTTGGCGCCGATCACCGTGACCAGGCGGCCGGGCGCGAGGCGGAGCGACACGTCATGCAGGATGCCCACCGGCCCGATGGCGACAGCGATGTGATCGACCTCGATCATGCCGCATCCTCCACGGCGCCGAGATAGGCGCGAATGACGTTGGGGTCCTTCTGCACCTCAGCCGGCGTGCCGCAGGCAATCCGGTTGCCGAAATCGAGCACGGTGACGCGATCGGCAAGGCCCATCACGAACTCCATGTTGTGCTCCACCAGCAGCACGCTGATGCCGGCGTCCCGGAGCTTTCCGACGATGCGCGCCACCTCCCGCGCCTCCTGCGGGTTCACGCCCGCCACCGGCTCGTCCAACAGCAGGATGGCGGGCTTCTGGGCGATGGCGCGGGCCAGCTCCACCAGCTTGCGGTGCCCATAGGACAAGTCCTTGGGCTTCATGTCCGCAAGGGTGCCGATGCCGAGGAAGGCGAGGATGGAGGCGGCCTCCGCCCGTTCGCGGGCCTCATGGCCCCTGCCACCGAGAAAATCGAGCACGTCGGCAAGGAGGCCTCGGCGGCGCTCCATCCCCAGCATCACGTTCTCCAGCACGCTCACGCCCTGGATGAGCTGAAGGTTCTGGAAGGTGCGCACCAGCCCGAGGCGCGCGCGGCGATGCGCCGGCAGTTGGGTCACGTCCGTACCGTCGATCAGGATGCGGCCGGCAGTGGGCGCATAGAGGCCCGCCACCACGTTGATGAAGGTGGACTTGCCGGCCCCATTCGGGCCGATCAGCGCATGGACCGTGCCGGGCTCGACCGAGAGCGTTGCGTCGCGCAGCGCCACGACGCCCGCATAGCTCTTGGTCACGCCCTCCACGTCGAGCCGCTCGGCAGCCCGGCCGCGTGCAGCAAGGGCCGGAAGGAAGGCCGAAACCGCATCCGCCGCGACGCCGCTCTTCGCCCGCCGCCGGCCGAACAGGCCGATGGCGCCTTCGGGGAAGAGGAGCAGCACCACCAGCAGGATGCCGCCATAGAGCATGAGCCCGATGTCGTGGACGGCGGCGATGGCTTCAGCGATGCCGATCAGGATCGCCGTTCCGAGCAGCGGCCCCGCCGAACGCCCAAGCCCGCCGATGACGGTGGCGATCAGCAGCGAGATCGTGAGGCGGATGTTGAACGCATCGGAAGAGATGAACCCGCTCTGATGTGCGAACAGCACGCCCGCCAGCCCCGCCAGCGCGGCACTGGCCGCAAACACGCCGATGCGCCAGAGCGGCACATTGAGCCCGACCGTCGCGGCGAAAGATTCGCTTTCCTTCACCGCATTGAGACGCCGCCCGATGGAGGATCCGAACACGTAATCGCTGGCGATCTGCACCAGCAGCAGCAGGCCGGCGGCGAACCAGAAGAAATAGGTTGGCCCCATGCGGAAATTGCCGAAGTCGACCTGCGGCACGCCCATAAGGCCCATGGTTCCACCGGTCACGCTCACCCAGCGCTGGGCCACGATCTCCACGATAAAACCGAAGGCGAGCGTCGCCATGGCGAGGTAGAGCCCCCGCGTGCGGAGCGCCACCGCCCCCACCAGCAGCCCGACGACAAGGCACGCGGCGAGCGCCATCGCCATGGAGACGGTGAGCGGCCAGCCATAGGTGGTGGCAAGGATGGCGGAGACGTAGGCACCCACGGCATAGAAGCCGCCGTGACCGAGCGACATCTGCCCGGAGAGCCCCAGCAGGATGTTGAGGCCGATCACCGCGATGGCGGTGTAGGCGAAGGTCTGCCCCACATGGACGAAGAAGGGGTTCGGAGCAACCAGCGGGAATATCGCGATGGCGGCGGCGGCAAGGCCATAGACGGCGAGGCGGGGAATGCGATGCATCTGGGCCTCCTCAACGCACGTCGGCACGTCGCTCGCCGAACAGCCCGGACGGGCGCACAGCGAGGAGGGCCATGACGAAGAGCAGCGGGTAGAGGTCGCCGAAGGCGCTGTCCCAATAGTTGGAAAATGCCTCCGCGACCCCGAACAGCAGGCCGCCGACCAGGATCCCGACGGGATTGGTGAAGCCACCCACCGCCGCGACCGCCAGAGCCTTGATGGTGAAGATCAGCCCCATGTGCGGATGCACCGACACCAGCGGCCCGACGAGCACGCCCGAGATGCCGGCCATCAGCGCGGCGAGCACGAACACCAGCACCACCACGCCGCGCACATCGATGCCGAAGAGGGAAGCCGCCTCCGGATTGAACGCCACCGCATAGACGGCCTTGCCCCAGCGCGAGCCGAACAGGAACCAGTAGAAGGCGCCCACGACGACGAAGGCGGTGATGATGATCGCCGCCTCCTCGAAGAAGATGCCGACGCCGAAGATGTTGATGACGTTGTCGCGGGTCTTGGAGAACAGGGGCGGCGCATATTGCGCGGACTTGCCGAAGCCGAGCTCGACGATGTTCTGGAGGATCAGCGCCGATCCCGCGGTGGTGAGCACCCAGGAATAGGCCCCGGCGCGGTCGCCGAGCCGGTCCAGGGGGCGGATGGCGAAGCGCTCCAGCAGATAGCCGAGCACGCCCATGATGACGAGCACGCCGAGCACCGCGAGGGGCGCCGGAACGCCCGCGGTGAGCATGCCGATGGAGGCGAAAGCGCCCACCATGAGGAAATCACCCTGGCCGAAATTCAGTCGGTGGGTGGCAAGATGGGTGATGAACAGGCCCTTGGCGGTGAGCGTGTAGATGGCGCCCATCGCGATGCCGCTGACGAGGAGCTGGAAGAAGTTGAGGAGGGTCATGACGCCCCTCCCCGGCCGGGCGGAAGGGACGGATGCGGTTCGGGCGGTCTCGTGTGCATGCGTTCTCCCGGAGGCTTTCTCCGGCCGGTCTTGCGCCGGCCTCGTCGTGCGAAAACTCAGCGGCCGGCGTCGGCCGGCGCGAACAGCGCCATGCCAGCGGTTCCGCCGCAGACGCGCATGCGGGCACCGAGCGGCGGCGCTTCGGCCTCCTCGAACGGCACACTCGCAAGGCGCCCGGTCAGGCGCACACCGCAGTCGAGGTCCACCACCGCCACCGCATAGGGTCCATCCGCCTGGAAGCGGGTCGGCGGGCGGCGCACCAGCGCCCAGGAGACGAGCACGCCGTCGCCGTCGACCGTCACCGGTTCCATCCTGGGGCTGTAGCAGGAGGCGCAAAGCTCGCGCGGGCCCGGATCGAGCTGGCCGCAGTCGGCACACCGCAGGATCTCGATGGCAGGCGAGGCGGAAAGGACGGAGGACATGGGCGGGTTGTGATCCAAATGGCTGTGATCGATTGTGAAGAACTCAGCGACCCTGGAAATCGGCCTCGCGCTTCTCGCGGAAGGCGGTAGTGCCTTCGACGATGTCCTGGCTCTGGCCGAGATCGTAGAAGGAGCGGGATTCGAGCCGCAGGGCCTCGCCCATGGGCATGCCGACCGCACGGCGCATCACCTCCTTGGCGAAGCGGTGGGAGAGGGGCGAGCGCTTCGCCAGCATCTGCGCATAGTCGAGGGTGAAGGCCACCAGGTCTTCGGCCGGCACGATGCGATTGACGAGGCCGATGCGGAACGCATGCTCGGCGTTCACGCGATCGCCGGAGAGGATGATCTCCATGGCATGGCCCAGCCCGACGATCTGCGGCAGCCGGATGAGCCCGCCGTCACAGGCATGAAACCCCCATTTGGCGTCCTGCAGGGCAAATTCCGCGTTGGGCGCGCAGAAGCGGAGGTCGCAGGCGAGCGCCAGCTCGAAGCCGCCGGAGATGGCGAAGCCGTTCACCGCAGCGACGATGGGCTTGTCGATCTCCACGGAGCGGGTGATGCCGCCGAATCCCGGGCCGTTGGTGTAGCGGGTGCGGAACTCCGGGGCAGGCGTGCGGGCGAAATTCACCGTGTAGGTCTTGAGGTCGGCGCCGGCGCAGAAGGCCTTGTCGCCCGCGCCCGTGACGACCGCCACGTGGGCACCGTCACCTCGGTCGAAGTCACGAAAGACTTCAACCAGTTCGTCATTGGCGGCGAAGTCGAGGGAGTTCATCACCGCAGGGCGGTCGATGGTGATGAGCCAGACCTTGCCGTGGCGGTCGCAGCGAATGTCGCCCATGGGATGTTCCGATGCTGTTGCGGGGGGCGCGCTCAGGCGTCGGTGGCGCGCAGGATATTGACGGTGCAGGCGACGCCCGTGCCGCCGAGATTGTGGGTGAGGGCCACCTTCGCCCCCTTCACCTGGTTGGGGTGCGCGCCGCGCAGCTGGAGCACGCTCTCATAGATCTGGCCAAGGCCGGTCGCCCCCACCGGATGGCCCTTGGCCAGCAGCCCGCCGCTGGCGTTGATGGGCCTGTCGCCGTCGACGGCGGTGCGGCCCTCGGCGGCATAGGCGCCCCCCGCACCACGCGGCATCAGGCCGAGATCCTCGGCATCGATGATCTCCGCGATGGAGAAGCAATCGTGCAGTTCCACGCAGCTCACCTCGTCGGCGGTGATGCCGGCCTGCGCATAGGCCGCCTGTGCGGCAGCAACGGTTGCCTCGAAGGTGCAGAGGTCCGGATGGCCGGCGAGGCGTGCGCTGCCGCGCGCCTGCGCCGAGGTCAGCACTTGCACCGGCTGCGGGATCACGTCGCGCAGGCGATCGCCGGCGACGAGCAGCACGGCAGCCGCACCGTCGCTGGCCGGGCAGCAATCGTAAAGTCGCAACGGATCGCAGATGAGGCGGGCGTTGCCGATCTCCTCGACGGAGAGCTGCGCGCCCATCTGGGCGAGCGGGTTCCGCAGGCCGTTGCCCTTGTTCTTGCGCACGACGGCAGAGATGTCGTCCCGCGTCGCGCCGTAACGCTGCTCATAGAGGCGCCAGGCGAGGCCGAACAGGCCGGGGAAGGTGAGCCCGCTCACCCCGTCACTGCGGAAATCCATGGCGCAGTTGAGCGCCGAGGTGACGGCCGCCGTGTCGGCATGGGTCATCTTCTCCGCGCCCACGGCGAGCGCCATGTCGCACATGCCGGTCGCCACCGCGAGATAGGCGTGGCGGAAGGCGATGCCGCCGGAGGCGCAGGCACCCTCCACCTTGGTGCAAGGAATCTGCGGCAGGCCGAGCCCGTCCGCCACCAGCCCCGCCAGCACCTCCTGCCCGAGCAGCGGCCCCGCGACGAAATTGCCGAGATAGAGGGCTCCGACGTCACCACGATCGAGCCCGGATTCGCGGATTGCCGCGTCCGCCGCGCGGATGGCGAGGGCCTCGATGGACGTTTCCAGGTGACGGCCGAAGGACGAGGAGCCGATGCCGGCGACGAAGACCGGCCTCATGAGGTGGCTCCCTTATCCATGACAGGCGCAGCGGCATCGGCCTCGGCAAGCTGGCTGCGCAGCTCGGTCTTGAGGATCTTGCCGTAGTTGTTCTTCGGCAGCGCCGCCTCGAAGCGGTAGCGCTTGGGTCGCTTGAAGCGGGCGATGTTGTCGAGGCAGAGCTGGTCCAGCTCCGAAGCGTCGACCTCCGCCCCCGGGCGTACGGCGACGAACGCCACCACCTCCTCGCCCCAGTCGGGATGGGGTGCGCCGATGACGGACACCTCCAGCACGCCTTCATGGCGTAGCAGCACCTCCTCCACTTCGCGGGGATAGATGTTGCTGCCGCCGGAGATGATGAGGTCCTTGGAGCGGTCGCGCAGCGTGAGGTAGCCGCGCGCGTCAAGGCTGCCGACATCGCCGGTGTAGAGCCAGCCGTCGCGCAGGGCGGCCGCCGTACCGGCGGGGTTGTTCCAGTAGCCTTCCATCACGCAGTCGCTGCGGGTGATGACCTCGCCCACCTCGCCGGGCGGAAGATCATGCCCGTTCTCGTCGACCACTCGCACCTCCTGCCCAGAGCGGGGGAAGCCGCAGGAGCCCAGCACGGCGTCATCGGCCGGAGCACCATCGGCGCGCACATGCAGCGCCTTCGGCAGCAAGGTGATGGTCATGGGGGACTCGCCCTGGCCGAAGATCTGGCACACCTTCGGGCCGATGACGCGCAGGGCCTGCTTCAGGTCGGCGACGTACATGGGCGCGCCGCCATAGTAGATGGTCTTCAGGTTGGACAGATCCGCGCAGAACGTCGCCGGATGGTTCACCATGCGCGTGAGCATGGTGGGGGCCGCGAAAATCGCGACCTTGCTGTAGCCCGCGATGGCCTCCAGAACCTCCTCCACATCGAAACCCGGCAGAACCACCTGATGCGCGCCCTTCATCAGGAAGGGCAGAGCATAGAGGCCCGCGCCGTGGGAGACCGGCGCGCATGCGATGTGGGTGTCATCGGTGTCGATGGGATCGACATCGGCATAGTAGGCGAGCGACATGGCCAGGAGGTTGCGATGGCTGAGCATCGCACCCTTGGGCTTGCCGGTGGTGCCGGAGGTGTAGAACAGCCAGGCGCGTTCTTCCGGCGCCGCATCCTCGCAGGCGATCGGCTCGGCGGCGACAAGGCGTGCATAGGCCTCGGAGCCGGTCGTTATGATCGCGAGCTCGGCGAGGGCATCTATCTCGGCCGCAAGGGCCTCGGACAGGCCGGGGGTGGTGAAGAGTGCCTCGGCCTCCGCATCTGCCGCGATGCCGATCACCTCGCGCGGATGCAGCTTGGCGTTGACCGGCACGGCGCACAGGCCGGCGATCCAGCAGCCGAGGAGGCATTCGAAGAAGGCACCGGTGTTCTCCATGAACAGCACGACACGCGCGCCCGGCTTGAGATCCATCGCGCGCAAACCGCCGGCGATCCGGGCCGGCCGCTCGGCGAAGGCGGCGTAGGTGAGGGTACCGTTGGCGTCGGTGATCGCGGATTTGTCCGGCAGGCGTCGCGCGGGCTGCAGGATGAGCGTGGCGATGCTCATCGCCCCCTCTACCATTTAGTAGTTATATTTACTTATGAGTCAGGATAGCTGTTTTGCGAGTTTTATGCAAGCATGCGACACAGTATTTGTTCGAAGGTCGGTGAGCCGGATGCGTTCTCCGGGAAGCCGGTCCTTGTTATCGCCGAAAGCAGGACCTGCCAGTTCATGAGTGACACTCCCAGCGCGGCGACCCGCGCTCCCGCGCCGGGGCGTGCGGCCTTCGACAGAGACGAGCAGCGCCGCCGCAAGCGCGAGGCGGTGCTGCGGGTGGCGGCATCCGCCTTCAACCGCCGCGGCTTCGCCAACACGTCCATGGATGATGTGGCGTCGGTTCTCGGCGTGTCGAAGCCGACGCTCTACCAGTATTTCAAGAGCAAGCAGGAGCTGCTCTACGCCTGCCACCAGGTGGCAATGGACAATGGCGAGGCGGGCCTAGCCCTCGCCGCGGCCCATGACGGGACGGGCCTCGAAAAGCTGATCATCTACCTGCGTCGCTACATGGAAGGTATCTTCGGCGACCTTGGAAACTGCACGGTACTCACCGACGTGGATTCGCTGGCACCTGAAGATCGCGCGAACGTCGTGGCGCGCCGAAAGCGCATCAGCGCCGCCACGAAGGAACTGATCGCCCTTGGCGTCGCCGACGGCTCCATCGGCCCCTGCGACCCGAAGCTCGCGAGCCTGTTCGCCCTCGGCGTGGTCAACTGGATTCCGGCCTGGTACCGGGACTCCGGCCCCAACACGCCGGAGGAGATCATGGAGAGCTTCGCGGCGCTCCTGATCTCCGGCCTTGCGGCCCCGGCGTCGCCGAAGCCCACGCGCAAGAGGTCGAAGCCACAGGCCTGACCCCCTCCCCCTCGCGCCGCCGGACCGTGATCGACCCGGCGGCCAGAAAGGCGCGGCTACTTCTGGGGCATCACTTTCGGCGCGGGCACCACCGTGTCGCCCTTCCAGATACCGAGGAAGATGTCGCCCTGGCCGAGGCATTCGTGATCGTTCGGCCCGAACGGCTTCGCCGGCGTGGCGGAGACCGCCTGGACGCCTTCGATGTTCTCGATGGCGTCCCGCAGCTTCGCCGGGTCCGACTTGCCGACCTTGTCCACGGCGGCGAACATGATCTGGCCTGCGTCATAGCCGAGCGCGGCGACAACCGGCCAGCGATAGTCCTTGCCGTATTTCTCGGTCATGCGCTTGTTGAAGGCCTGCGCCTTGGGATCGGAGAGGTCGAGAGCCTGGCCCATGGCGGTGCCCTGGATAGCTTCGACGCCCACGATGTCCTTCACCTTCAGCGAGGAGAGGCCCCAGTTGCCGGCGAAGGTCGGCTTGTAGTCGAGACGCGGCAGGGGCCGATAGGGCAGCTCGAACGACTCGTGAAAGTGCAGGATGAGATCGACGCCGGCATCGCGCATCTTGATCATCTGTGGCGTCAGGTCGTTGACGCCCGGCGCCGCCGCCTCGACTGCCGCAAGCTCCACGCCGCGTGCCTTCAGGCCGGCGGTCGCCTCCTGTGCGGCGAATTTGCCGTAGCCGGTGGTCGAGTGCAGCAGGCCGATCTTCTTGTAGTTCTTCACCGCCCAATCGAGGATCGCGTCGATCTGATACTTCTCGATCATCGAGCAGCGGAAGATGAAGCTCGGTTTCTGGTCGATGAACTTGGTGGTGATGTCCGTGGCGGCTGACGGCCCGGCGATGAGCGGCACGCCGGCGCGCTGGAGCAGGGGGGCAAAGGCCATGACATTGCCGCTCGACACCGTGCCGATGACGCCAGCGACGCCATCGTTCTGGATCAGGCGCTGGACCACCGAAACGGCGCGTTGGGGATTGGCCTCGTCGTCATAGACCACAAGCTCGATGGGCGTCTTGCCGCCCTTCGCCTTGTAGTCTTCCAGCGCCAGCTTGACACCTTGCAGGTAGCTCTCGCCGAAGTCGACGATGGCCGGCGGTCCGCTCAGGCCTTCCACCACACCGATCTTGACCGGCGTCTGGGCCCGCGCGGCGCCAACCGGCGCGAGCAACAGCGCCATGGCGGCGCCCGCGAGCAGCGCGCCTCCTCCTGATCCCGTCCGAACCATGCCCGCTCCTCCCCATCAAAGCTCATCGGCTCCGCAGTTCAAAGCGACTGCAAAACTCGTGAGTAAGTTTTATATCTTTATAGTAGGGGGCATCGGATCAAACTGCGCACCGCAAGGGGGAAGTGCCCCCGAACGCAAACCGGCCGGAGCTCGGTGCGGTCCGGCGGGCATGTCGCAGTGTCGATCTCGCTGGCGCAGGTTTCCTGTCCAAGGGACGCGCCTCGGCTGGACACCGGCGGAGGGTACGGTGCGAGCCGATGGTGCTCCCGCCGATCACGTCAGGGCGCTTGAACCTGAGATCGGCCGCTGGCGGAATTTGGCTTCAAGGGAGGAGGAGCACGGCCGGCCCGAGGGCCGTCAAATGATGTTGTGCTTTTTCAGCCGATAGGCGAGCGTCGGGCGGCTGATGCTTAGGAGGCGCGCCGCCAGGGACAGGTTGCCTTTCGCCTGTTCCAAGGCGAGACGCAGTATGCGGGCCTCGGTATCTGCGAGGGGCCGGAGCGCATCGCGCTCCTCTCCCGCGTCGGGATCGTCCGCCTGCGAGCTCCGCAGCAGCGCACCGTTCTTCTGCACGACGAAGGTGGTGTCCGTCACCTCCTCGCCCGTGGTGAACAGATGGCACAGGTCGAGCGCCCCCCCCTCGTCGGCGAGGATGACGGCACGCTCCACCAGGTTTTCCATCTCCCGCACGTTGCCCGGCCATTGGTAGGTGATGAGGGCGTCCACCGCCCGCTCGCGGAAGCCGGTGACGCTCTTGCGGTGCTTCGCGCACGCGCGGCGCATGAACCAGTTCATCAACAGGGGGATGTCGTCGCGCCGGTCGCGCAGCGGCGGCACACGGATGGGGAAGACGTTGAGGCGGTAGAACAGATCCTCGCGGAAGGCTCCCTCCTTCACCGCGTCGCGCAAATTGACGTTGGTGGCCGCGATCACCCGCACGTCCACCTTGCGTACGCGGGAATCGCCGACCCGCTCGATCTCACCCTCCTGCAGCGCACGCAGCAGCTTGCCCTGCGCCGTGTAGCTGAGGGTGCCGATCTCATCGAGAAACAGGGAACCGCCGTGGGCGCGCTCGAACCGCCCCGGCCGCGACACCGTCGCGCCCGTGAATGCGCCGCGTTCAACTCCGAACAGCTCGGATTCGATCAACTGCTCGGGGATGGACGCACAATTGACCGCCACGAACGGGCCCTTGGCGCGGCTGCTGAGGCGGTGGAGATTGTGGGAGAATATCTCCTTGCCCACACCGCTCTCACCCAGGAAAAGCACGGTCGCCTCGGTGGGCGCGACCTTCTTCACCAGATGGCAGACAGTGTTGAAGCCGCTGGAAATGCCCACCATGCCGAAATCATTGTCAGGCAGCGTCCCATCAAGGGCCGCGAGGCGGGCCGTGGCGGGCAGCTTTCCGCCCTCCGTCGGATTGAACTTCACGAAGTCGCCGATCTGCAGGAAGCGGAGATCCTCGCGCGCGTCCTCGCCCCATTCCTCGGCCGGGCGGCCGATGACCCTGCAGCGGGTGTGGCCGGTGCATTTGCATTCCATCTCGCGCCAAAGGATCGGCCGCCCCATGAAGGTGCTGGTGTAGCCGCAGGCATAGCCCACAAGCATCCAGCAGGCCGGCTCATCGCCGAGACCGTAGCTTGCAATATGGGCTTCCGCCTCGGCGCTGTCGATGAGGTAGAAATCGCCGAAATAGCGGCCATTGCCCACGTCGATATCGAGCGCCACCGGCTCGCAATGGACCATGCCCTCGAGCGAGACGAGCTGTGGCCCGGCGAGGAAGCTATCCAGCGTGCTCGATCCGGAGCGCAGCTTCTTCGCCATCTTGGCGTCGTTGGCACCCGCCTGGTAGCCGATGCGGGTGATCAGCCCGCGGGCAGTCTCCTTGCCGAGGCTCTCGATCAGTTCCTGGCGCAGGGCTCCCAGGGAACTGACATGCATCAGCATCATGCGCTGGTCGTCGAGCCGGATGCGCCCCTGCTGGGGCGCAAAGCGCAGGCGATCGGCGAGGTCGTGGATCTCCGGGACATGGATGTCGGAGAGCCCGGCCTCCGCCCGCGCCCACACGTCCGGCTCAGCGGCCTGCACATCCCTCGGCAGACCGGGCTGCCGGTGGGGGCGACGCTTCAGTCGCGCGCTCCGCTCCTCTCTCATGGCGATGCGTTGTCTCTCCCTGGTCAGCTTCTTGTTTTGACGCCGGCAGTGCAGCCGGTCGCTTTCCTCACCCCGTCCCGGCCGCGGATCGAAAAGCTCAGAAGAAGCGATCGAAATGAATCCGTGCGATGGGAACGGTCCACTTGACGACCAGGAGCTTCTGCAACGCCTCCGTCATCGGCGGCGGGCCGGCGAAATAGAACTCGCTTTCCTCCGCGCGCGGCCCCACCGCACGTTCCACCTCCTCATGGACGAAGCCACGCACCCCATCCCAGTCGCTGCCGTCCGCCTCGGCGGAGAGAACGGGCGTGTAGACCGTAACGCGATCCTGCGCTGCGCCCATGAGAGCGGGGAAGCACAGATCCTCGCGCGTGCGCGCCCCTTCGAAGACGAACAGACGGCGCCCGGGCGAGGCCGCGACCACAGCCCGCGCCACCGACACCACCGGGCCGATGCCCGAGCCGCCGGCGATGCACACCACGTCACGCCGCGCCTCGGCTCGAAAATGAGCGTGGCCGTAGGGGCCGTCAAGTTCGAGCGTATCACCGATCGCCAGGGTGTCGAACATGGCATTGCTGCCCCGTCCGCCGGGCACCCGGCGGATGACGAAACGCCACTCGCCCTCCCCGTTGGGCAGGTTCGACATGGAATAGGCCCGCGCCCCGTCCGTCCCAGGTGGGCGGAACACGGCGTATTGGCCAGCGATGAAATGCGCCGGCTCCGCCGTCTTCAGCACGAACTCGGCCATGCTGGCGGTGACGGGGCGGCGCGCGACGAGGACCGCCGTCATCGGGAGCGGCGGGACCGGCGGGCGATATTCCTCACCAGTACGCACTTTTATGGTGCAGTCGGTACGCGGCCGCGACTGGCAAGCGAGGCGCTTGCCTCGACGCCGGTCGCGCTCGGAGAGGCCCGGCGCCCCGTCCCACAGACTCTCCATCTCGCCCGAGACGAGGTCGAAGCGGCAGCTGCCGCATCCGCCCACACTGCAATCGTAGGGGAACCCAACGCCTGCGCGCAGCGCGCCCCTCAGCAGCGTGTCCTCGCCGGCACAGACGTCGAAACCGTCCCCGCCCTCAAGTGTGATGCGATGGCTCATGGACCCGAAGCCCCCTCTCAGGCGCCGAGGCCGAGGCCACGGCGATAGGCGGCCACCGCCCCCTTGGCCGCGTTCGCGCCATCGCGGGCGTCGGGCAGGCGGGCGCTGTAGGCGTCGATGGCGGCATCGCCGAGCGGAGCCCATTTGGCGAGCCAGTCGTTGAGCACCTGCCGGTTGCCGTCTGCCTCGAGCATCATAGCGACCAGCGCCGAGGTCCAGCGGCGGTGCCGGTCGGCATCGAGCAATTGCGCGTCGCACAGCAGGCCGAGGAGGGTGTCGCCATTGTGCCGCGCCGCCTGCCCGAGCCCGCGCAGCACCGCTTCCTCCAGCGCCGGGCGGGCGACGAGGTTCATGGCCACGAAGTGCTCGCCCCAGTCATAGGTGGCAAGGCCGGTCTCCACCAGCTCGCGGAACCCCTGCCAGGCGGAATCGGTCTCCCAGATCGCCCGTTCGCCGATGCCGAAGCCATGGTCGCCGAAGCTCTTGGCCAGCTCCCGGGTGCGGTAGGCGGTGTGGGTGAGCCAGCGCAGGGAATCCGCCGTCTGGTAGGTGGCGACGTTGGAGATGGTGGAGGCCGGCGCCATCTGGCACAGATAGGCCGAGCCCATCTGCAGCGTGTGGAAGAGATAGCGCACCGGCGCGTAGATGCGCGCGAGGTGCCGCACCCACGAACGCTCCAGCATGGCGTCGTGGCCGCGCTCGGAGAACTGGTCGAGCAGGCCGAAGACATAATTCTCCTGGCCGTCCTGAAGCATGTTGTAGGTGCGGTAGACCATCTCGTCGGGGTCCCGGAAGGCATTCCAGTCGGGATGCTTCAGCGGGCAGTCATTGCGATAGGTCTTGTACCATTGCGCCGGCGGAAAGTTCGGGTCGAGCTCGAACGGCGCGTCCGGCCGATCGGTCGTGTAATGCAGGTTGGTGGAGACGATCTCGTACTCGCTCGGCTTGCGGCGGCGGGCAGCGAGGTGGCTCCAGGTCTTCAGCGGCTGGGCGATTGCGGGCTGGTTCATCGTCTTCCCCCCGGGTTCAGAGTGTTTTTTCGTAGTAGAAGCGGACGTGATCCTCGGTCATCTCGATCCGTCCGGCGAAGGAGCCGAGGTTGATCTCCAGTTCCTGCATGCGGAACGGCCGCCCGAGAGTGCGTTCCAGCGTCTCCCGGCGCAGGATCATCTCGCCCTCGGTATCGATGCGCACGTAGGCGAGCTTGTCGTCCACGTTGATGGTCTTGCCGGGATTGTCCTCTTCGGCCGCCTCGATGACGCCGGCCGTGAGCGGACCGGCGCGCAGGATGGGGCCGACCCGGTTGTTGCGGTAGCCATTGGCCACGTCCTTGACTGTCACGTTGGTCTCCTCCCGATGCATTCGTTGCAGCCCTCGGCGATCGGCCGGAGCCATGGGTCTTGGGGCGACGTCGGTACGCGGTGTGCGTTGCCTTGCGACGGCGCCGCGCGGGCTTCAGGTGTGGGCGAAGCGGGGCTCGACGCCTTCGGTCGAAACGAGGATGGATTCGCCCACCACCTTCACCGGATATTCGGCCAGGTGGCAGTCCTTGGGATTCACACCGCGGCCAGTGCCGGCATCGAAGGTCCATTGGTGGGCGCGGCACATGAGAACCCCACCCTCCAGCCTGCCTTCCGACAGGGGAATGTCCTGATGAGGACAGATGCCCTGAAAGGCGCGGATGTCCCCGCCCTCCGGCCAGACGAGCAGGATCACCTGCCCGTCCACCTCTACCTCCGCCATGTCACCTTCCCAGAGGTCGTCGAGCGTTGCAGCGAGCTTGAAACTCATGATCCCTCACGCATCGCAAAAAATGAACTCAAGGGTTTCCATGGGGCGGATGCCGCTCTCGGCGAGCCGCATGTCGCGCGGGAAGAAGTCCTCGGCGCCCTGCCGACGCACGCGCACCACCTTGTCCGGCCGCGGCGCCACGCGCACGCCCACCGAATGCCCGGCGGCGGTGGCGGCGACCTCGTCCATGGTGTTCTCGGTGTCCACGGGAACGAGCAGCAGCACGAAGTCGTGCTGGAAATTGGAGATGACGGGAAACAATGCCATGACGGGCTCCTGATCCGGCCGATGCGGCCTATCGGTTGGAACGCGCGCACCTTCCCTTGCCGCGGCGAAGACCGCCGCGGCCGCAATGGCACCCGCGATATTCGTGCTCGAAAACGCCTACTCGGCAGCCATTCGGCCGCGGTAGGCATCCACCCACGCGTAGCCGTGGGCATCGTCGCCAGATTCGCCGGGCTGGAGGTTCATGTAGGTGAGAGCGCCCAACAGGTCGGCGGGCTGGATCTGACCCGCGAGGAAGCGATCCACCAGTGACATGTGTCCGCGGTAGCGCTTCGGATCCTGCTCGAAGATCCAGCGATCGATCTCGGAATTGAAGTGGTAGAGCCTGCCCTCATAGTCGAGTGGATAGTCCTTCACGTTCCAGCCGTTGCCCGGAATGGCGCAGATCGGGATCTGGCTCATGTTGCACACGATGGGCAGTGTCTGCGGCATGGTGCGTTCGGGATGGCTGGCCACCAGATTGTCGATGATGACGTCCCAGGCCTTGCCGAAGGTGTCGTTCCAGCCGGGATACTTCTCCTCCAGCCAGTCGCGGCAGTCGGGCGTAACGCCCGCCGCCGGGTTCCACCACAGCGTCGGCCGCCAGAACCACAGGCCCATCTGGTAGGCGTGGTGCTGATAGTCGAACTCCGCGATCATCTTGTCCCAATACCAGGGCAGGTCGAGACCGAGGTCGATCAGCGAGCGCTCGAACTGGTCGACGATCCACTCCTGCATGAATTCCTTGAACGACTGCTTCCGGTGATGGAGCGGCGTGTTGTAGTCCATCGACGGGCCGGTAAGGATGCAGAAGATCCGCCAGGCCCGGCCGATTGCGATGTCCACCAGCTTCTGCGCTTCCGACTTGCGGCCGTTGGAAATCAGCACCTGGAGTGCCGGGCCGCCGATCTGCGCGTGGCGGGATTCGTCGGTCTGGATCGAGGAGATGAGGCTCGAGAAAGTATAGTCGCCGGCCTCGGCCGCATCAGCCGCGAGCCCGAGGAACTGCATGTTGGTGAAGCCGGTCTCAAAGGCGAAGGTCAGCATGACCGCAATCTCGGTCGCGCTTCTCGCCATGAACAGGTCGTCGAAGGCGTGGCGCGCGGCGATCGCAGCCCATTCGTTGGTGTGGTAGGCCTTGTGGCCCCAGTCGAACTGGCGGTCCTTCGGGCAGTATTCGTGCGGGAAGAACAGCTGCAGTTGGGCGTGGCGGTTCTCGTCCATCATGCCGAAGGTGGCCATGTTGCGCATGCCCGGCGCGCGGCCGAAGCGGGCCATGCGGGCCTCCGCGCTCATCGCCGCATATTCGCCCAACGCAATGGCGCCGTAGTGCGATTTCAGGATCGAGCGCCAGCCCGGATCGGCATCCTCGAAGATGCGGCTGCGCTGCAGCGCAGCCTTAACCGAATAGGCGCCGGCATCCTTCTCGCGCTGGACGCTGACATATTCGGGGAAGGATGTCTTGTAGGGCTCGTCATAGACCTCCCACTTCTCCCCCGGCACCCCCTGCGCCCCGGTCATGACGTCCGGGAAAAGGTCTTCATCGGTGACGAATTTCGGCGTCCAGTTGGTGGAACGCGCGATGTCGTACCACTCGGATCGATCGAGCAATGCCATGGCATCTTCCTTGGGCTTGTCTGTCATGCAGACGGGTCGGTTGTGCGGACTTGTTTTTTATTGGCGACCGGAGAGCTTCCGCCACTACGCCTCCTCCGTTCAGCAAGATGAGTGCCAGCATCCAGATCAGACTGGCGATACCGCTCTGCAGCATTGCTCCTGCTGCGCTACCGCTATTCCATTTCAATACTTTTTTTGGGACGCAAGGCCCGTCTCGGCTGCATCGCGGGGCCGGCGGGTGCGCCGCACACAAAGAAGACCCGCCGCGCCTGGACCCCATCTCGTTGAATTGGTGAAAACCCCTGAGATTGGAGTTGAGGCATTTCACCATTTCGTCAAATAGACAGATCATCTATCAGGTCGCCCGATCTACAAGGAGGCGCCACTCCGAATGTCTATCTATCGACAAGGGAGTGAGCCCAGCCTCAAGCACAGCTCCGCGCAGAATTACAGAGAACGCAAGGTGCCATTCTGCGGACATTGCTGCACGCCCGCAGGGCAAGACTCTGGCCTTCCGCCATCGACCTCAAAAGCGGTAAGTTACACCCGTGAAGAGCACCAGGGGATCGAGCTTCACATCAGCCGAAATGGGCATGCCGCCGAGCGTGCCTGTGGCGTCCACCGACAGGTAGAGCTTCTTTACATCAACGAACACCGCCCAGTTGCGGGCGAGGATGTAGTCCACGCCGGCCTGAAGCACGAAGGCGGGCGCGCCGTTCACCGACAGGTTCTGCACCGTGCCGGACGTGGAATTGAAGATGAGGCCATAGCCGAGGCCGACACCCACATAGGGCTGTATCGGGCCGAAATTCTTGAAATGATAATGCGCCGTCAGGGTCGCCGGGCCATACGTGACCTTGCCGAGGGTGCCGAGCGCCGTCGCAGTGCCTGTCCCGGTGAGGCTCGTGGTGGGCGGATAACCTCCGGTCAGGCTGACCGCGATATTGTCGGTGAAGAAATAGCCCACCTCGAACAGCGCGGTGACATTGTTGTCCGCGTGTGCGGACGCGCCGGTCACGGGGCCCATGGAGGAGTTGATGGTGGCACCGGAATCGAACAGCACGCCGCCGACACCGAGCCGCACATACCAGGACGGGTCCGGCAATGCCGTTGCGGCGGGTGCGGGCGCCGCCGCAAGATCGGCCGCGTTGGCGCCGACCGGAACGGCCACCGCGGCAGCAAATCCCGCTCCGGCGAGGAGCGACCGCCATCCTGTGTTCGACGTATTTCTCATATCCCCCTCCAAGTTCGTTGCTTTGCCGCGCCGTGCGTGATGCCGGCCCGTGCCAATTGAACCCACGCCCCTCAGACGCCCCGGAAGACCGGGCTTTTCTTCTCGGCTCCGTCGGATGCGGTCAGGAACCGTTCGGTGAAGATGTGTTTCTCGAAGAGCCGCCCGCGCATCAGAGCGCCGATGGAGGCCTCGATCATGGGAGGCGGACCGCACAGATAGGCGCTCTGCCCCTCGAACCTGCCGTCGAACACTTGCTCCGCCACCTCGTGCACGAAGCCCCGCGCGCCTGCCCAGGCGCTGTCCTCGGGCTCAGAGGAGAGCGCCGGCACGTAGCGGAAGTTGGCGTGGTCGCGTGCGAGGCTCTCGAACAGCTCGTGATCGTAAAGGTCGCGCTCGGCCCGCACCCCATGGACAAGCGTGATGGGGGCGCTCCAGCCTTCTGCGAGAAGGTCGAGGATCATCGATCGCGGGCTCGACACGCCGGTGCCTCCGGCGAGGAACAGCAGCGGCCCTCCGCGGCTCTTGCGCACGAAGAAACGGCCGTAGGGCCCGGAGAAGCGCACCCTGTCCCCGACCTTGAGCTGGTCGTGAACCCATCCGGTCCCCTCCCCGCCCGGTACGCGACGGATCTGCAGGTCCACGTGCCCGCCCTCATGCGGGGGATTGGCGATGGAGAAGGCGCGCGTGCCCGCCACGGCAGGAATCTGCAGGTTGATATATTGCCCCGCCTGAAACGCGATGGCGTCGTCGAGGGCGAGACGCACGCCTTTCACGTCGTGCGTCAGGTCCTCGATCCGCGCGACGGTGGCGCTATGGTCGGCGACGGGGTTGCGGCGCTGGTCCGGATCCTCGTCGATCTCCGCCTCGATCACCACGTCCTCCACAAGGCGCGCGGTGCAGGCCAGCGTCTTGCCGTTGGCCCGCTCGAAATCCATCAGGGCAAAGGGAGAGGCCTCGGCATGGTCGACCTGCCCGTCCACTACATCCACCTTGCAGGTGCCGCACAGGCCGTGTCCACAGGCGTGGGGCAGCCAGATGCCGGCCCTGAGGCAGGCGTCGAGGATGGTCTGGCCGTCCTCGACGGTGATGACCTCGCCCAGCGGCTCGATGGTGAGCTGATGCCCCATGGCCGCCACCTCAGCTCGCCGTGCCCTTCCAGCCGTGAAGGCCGGGAGTCTTGAAGCGCACGAGGGACTTGTGGCCGAGGCCGTTGGCCTCGAGGGAAGCGGAGAGGTCGGGCACCATCCTCAATCCGTCGATCTGCCACTCCGCCTTGCTCCAATCGATGCGCGCAGCATCAGAGTGGGCGGCATAGGCCGGCGCGATCACGTCCGACACCAGTGCGCCGAACGGCATGACCGGCGGCAGCGGGAACGCAATGGCGGCGCAGAAGGAGAGATGCTCCTCCCAGTGCACGTAGACCAGGATGTTGCCGTGGAAGTTCTTTCGCGCATCTCGGACCGTCACATGGTCGAGGTATTCAGCATTGTCGAGTGCGTTGAGCATTATAATCCTCCCTGCGGACGCCGCGGCGCGCGGCATCCGCGCGCGCTTCGGCTTTTGCCTGCTCAGCCGGCCGCGCGGGCGGCGGCTGCGTGCCAGTCGTTCCAAAGCTTTTCGTCGGGGGAGCCCACATAATCCATGTTGTCGGCGCCGGCATTCAGCCGGTACCAGGCCAGCACGTCCGGGATACTGGCGCCCCCGCAATTGCCCTGGAAGATCTGCTGCACCGGCATCCAGGCCTGCACATACTTCTGTGGCTCGGCGTCGAAGATGTCCTTGCAGCCATCGGAGCAGAAATGATAGTTTTCGCCCTCCACCTGCGAACAACGGAAGGCGATTTTCGTCGGGTCGCCCGGCTCCGTGTAGACCATCGGAATCTGACAGACCTGGCAGAGCTGCGGCAGGGAGTTGTTGTAGAAGCGCTGCCCCTGCTTCTCCATTTCTGCCCACATCTCGAACCGCGGACGATAGTATTTATCGAAAGTGTTCGGATATTTTTCCGACAGCCAGTCCATATGCGCGCGGTCGGGCATCCAGGTGTGGAAGGCCGCAGCATGGGTATACTGGTAGAAGGTAGCCCAGTTTTGGTGCGAGATATGCTCGGCGTCGGCGGTGGCGACGTCGGCATATTTCGGCACTTTCAGGCCGTAGCGGGCGAGATCGGTGAAGAGGGAGCCGCCGGCCTCGGTGAAGTAGATTTCCCAGGCCTCCTTCCAGCTCATCACCTTCTTGGGCAGCATGTAGTCCATCATCATGGCCACGAGGCCGAGCACGCGGTGGCCGCGCCAGAACCACTTGTCCACCCAGCGCTGCACGATGGGCAGATTGTCCGCATCCTGCTCCAGCAGGAACTTGATGACCTCGATGCCGAGCGTCATGTGGCGGCTCTCGTCCGACTGTGCGGAAAAGCCGAAGGTCACGGTGGACATGTCACCGTTGTACGCCGCCCCCGACATGAACGGCACGAACAGAAGGTTGGTCAGCACGTACTCGAAAGCAAATCCAATGGCGATCATGTATTCGAATGGACCTGCCGTGCGCGCGTCGTCGAAGAACGATTTGGGCACAGAGAGATACCACACACGGTCGTGCATGTGGCGGAACTCGGAAAGGCCATCGAAATATTTGTTATAGTGGCTGATGGTGTGGATCTGCGTCTGCACATGACGCAGCTCATCCAGCGACTGCATCTGCGCGGCGACGCGCGGGCCAACGCCGCGCAGATGGCGACCGGTGAAGGCGAAACCGCGGTGCGCCTGGTATTCGAGCGGAGAAACGCCGGTGAGGAACAGCTTCAGGACGTTGGTATAGCGCGCATCGGAGATGCCGGTCTGCCCGTTATTCTGTGCAAAGGCGTCGAGCACAGCATAAAGCTTGCGTTCCTTCTCGCCCTGGAACTTCCAGTAGGCGTCCATGGTGAGCCGGAAGGGATCCTCCCAGGCCGACCAGTCCTTGATCTTGATGCCCTCGAAGCGGTCGTATGGAAACACCTTGTCCATGGGCTGGTAAGTGGTCTCCCAATCCAGCCCCCGGGTCATCAGGGCGTAACGCTGCTTCAGGCCGAGCTTTTTCGGTGTCATTCCTTAGTCCTTCCGCAAAAGCTCAATGCTTCCAGCTGAGGGTGAAATGGTCGTCGTCCTCGTCGAGGTTTCCGGCCATGGAGACGATGACGAGCTGCAGCTCCTGCGGATCCCAGGCGCGCCCGATGCGCGCTTCGACCGAGGCACGGCGCACCACCAGCTCGTCGTCGCGGTCGAGCTTGACGGCACCTGGCATGTTGAGCACCCGGCAGCCCGGATTGTCGGCGAGGATCGCCTCGATGATCGGGCGGGCGTCGTCATTGTGGAGAAGAGTGATGGAGGCGATCTGGGCCATGAGCGGTGATCCTTGGCGAGCGTTCGTCAGAGGGTGAGGCCGAGCCGGGCGGCGCGCGCCCGGGCGGCCGAGGCGGCAGCCACGGCCGCGGCACCCTCCCCCGTAAGCAATCCCGACAACGCCACGCCGGCCGCCTCCGCGCGATCGATCCAGTAGCGCGCCCAGGCCGAGACAAGGGCCGCGTTCTCGGCGCTCTCGGCCGCCACGACCTTGATGACGTGATCGGACCACTTGCCCTCTTCGGCGGCCCAATCGGCCATGAACTCGGTGAGCATCGCCACGGGGATCGCGACCGGGCCGAAGGCCGCTTCGGTGCGGGCGTAGACGAGGTCCAGCAACACCGCATTCACGCCCAGCGCCTGGGCCACGAACAGCTGGAACCAGTCGCGCTCCACCAGAGTATCCTCGATAAGCTGGCGCACGCCTTGCCATTCGGGTGCGTTCATCCAGGCAGCCTTGGCGGTGTCAAGCGACGTGCCGGTGTGGCGATCGATGACGAGGCCGATGCGCGATACGATCTGAGCCATGCCGAGGTGATCGCCAGCGGAGAAGATGCTGGGCGCTGTCACCGCCGTGCCGTAGCCGCGCTGGCAGATCTCGGTCATGTTCATGTTGGCGCCCCAGTGCAAGTGGCGCACCGGCAGCAGCCCGGCCACGAGCTTCGCCTTCAAGCCGTCATCCGCCTTGGCGAAGAGATCGCGTTCCTCGACAAAGACGAAATTGCGCTCCACCGCCTGGTTCATGTTGGCGCGGGCAATATTGTAGGCGCCGTAATAATATTGGCGCGGATCAAGCAGCGCATACCAGTCCCGCATCACGACCTCGGTCTTGCGCGGGTCGTAGATGTTGAACTGGGGCTCCCACAGGGGCCGGTAATGAAAATGATCGGTGGGCTGGAGGTCGAAGGTTGCCTCCTGGTAGCGCGACGCCGGCTTGTCGCCGCCGAGGCGCCGCGCCACATGGCCGAACGTCTGCCGCTTCGGCTCGAGGTCGATGGTCTTGATCTGAACAGTCACCGCGTCCTCCAGTAGGGCCACTCAGGCCCCCTATATTACTTTAATCCGGCGTCTTTTCGCGCGCAGTTTACTTCCATTATCTCTGGACGAGAGCGATCTATATTCACTCGTCTTGTACAGCGGCCGCCACCGTGCGCTGCAAGAGCCCCGGATGGCCGGCCCGCCATGCCATCTGCTCGATGGCATCGGATGTCTCCGCGTCGAGCGCCGACACCGCCGCGCCGCGCCGCTGACAAAATTCCTCGAAGGCCCTGGTCGGCAGGATCAACTCGACGGCCAGATCGCCGCCATAGAGGGCGAACTCGAACTCGACGAAACGACCAAGACGCGTACCCAGGATGCGGACCTGCGCCTGCATCGGATCGCCCGCCGGAGTTTCAGTGGAGGTCGCGGCGCCGGCAACGGGAGCGTCGGCAGCGCCGGAGCCACAGCCCTGCGAGAGGGAATGAGCCAATGTCCCGCCTCCCCGGAATGAGCGGGGCCCACCTTTTGGGGGCCCATCGTTGTTGTTCTGGTTATCGACGTCGATGATTTCGATGTCAACGAAAATTTCGAGAAAATGAAAATTACCGAACTTATGCCCATTACTCGAAACACGTCCGCCTTTGCGTCACGCCTCCTCGGCCAAGAAGTCTCCGACGAGGCGATTGAACCGGACGGCATGCTCGATTTGTGTCCAGTGGCCGCAGCGGCCAAACACGTGCAGCTGCGCGCGGTCGATGAGGTCGGTGAGGCGCAGCGAGACGTCGAGGGGAATCACGCGGTCCTCACGGCCGTGGACGATCAGCACCTCGTGGGGCAACGCGCGGATCTCGGCCTCGTAGCTCGCCAGCGCATCGAGATGCCGCTGGCGCGGTGCCGGGAACATGGCGGAGAAACTCTCCTGGAATCCGGGACGGGTGGAGGCCCGGAAACGCAGCTCGGCGAGTTCATCGGTCACGAGGCCACGGTCAAACGCGAAGATGTCGAGCAGTTCCCGCATGGCCGAGAGCGAGGGCTCATAGCCCCAGACTTTCTCCAAGCCCTCGGAGATGGGAAAGGACAGCCCGACGCTGCCCATCAGCACCAGTCGGCGAACCCGCACGGGATGCGCCACCGCCAGCGCTAGCCCGATGGCCCCGCCGAACGAATTGCCGACGATATCCACCCGCTCCAACCCCAGCGCGTCCATCAGGTCGAGCACCTGCCGGACCCAGATTTCGCGGGTCCACCGAATGTCGGACGGCCGGTCGCTGAAACCGAAGCCAACCATGTCGGGCGCGACCACGCGGAAGCGTTCCGACAGCGCGGGGATGACACCGCGCCAATTGGCCCAGGCCGACACCCCTGGACCCGAGCCGTGGATCAGCAGCACAGGCGTGCCATGGCCGCGATCATGCACATTGGTGGCGAAGGCTCCGGTGCGCACGCTGGCGCCGATCTCCGGGTTATCGTGAGGCATAAGGAGACCCTTTCTTGTCGCGAAGTCAGCCGACGGCACGCGCGCACCAGCGCGCCCCGTGCACCGTCCGGCGCCGGAATAGGTCGAGAAACGAAAGGGTCGGATGGCTCGCCCCGCGCGGGGCAGCAGCTCAGGCGAGCGCGGGCAGGTTACGGCTCAGCAGGGCAAGGGTCTTGTCGATGTGCTCCGCCTCGAGGCGGCAGGCCAGATCCACATCGCGGGCCAAAGCGGCGTCGAGGATGGCCTTGTGCTCGGCATGCACGTCGCGCGGCTCGAAGCGGGCGGCGAGCGATATCCGGCGATAGCGCTCCGACTGCTGGAAGAGGATGCCGTGCATGTGCTTCACCCAGCGCGACGGGCAGGCTGCGATGAGCGTGAAATGGAAGTCGCGGTTGCGCGCCTCGAACTCGTCGCGCAGCTCGCTGGTTTCGGGTTTCTCCTCGGCCAGCTTCTCCTCGACCTTGGAGAGCCGATGATAGGCGCCGACCAGAGCCCCCTCCCACGCGTCGTCACCGAATATGATGGACTGGCGCAGTGCCTCGATCTCCACCAGCTTCCGCGAGGCGGTGAGGTCGGCAAAGTCGTCGAGCGAGATCTCCGCTACCCGGAAGCCGCGCTGCTCCTCCGACGTGACCAGCGCCTCGCCCACAAGCCGCGTCAGCGCTTCGCGCAGGGTGGAGGCGCCGACGCCATAGCGCTCGCGCAACATCTCGAAGCGCAACTTCAGGCCGGGCGGCAGCGCGCCGGTCAGGATGTCCTGGCGGAGCGTCTCGTAGGCTGCCTCGACGAGGCTGCGCGCGCCGACCACCTTCGCCTGGCGGCCGGCGACCTCCGCTGCATTCTTTTCCATGGTGAACCTGTCCTCGGCGGGCGATCGCGTCGGAGCGTCGATCGCGCCTGACGATAGCGTGCGTCGATTTTTTTCTCAAGATCGCGCTATAGCTATAATCACGAATATTCAATAAAAAACGTTAAAATGTAAAATCTCGAAAATTTATTGACACCCTCGCCGGAGCCGGCGCATATGCAGGGCAACACGGCCCGAAAGTGGCCGGACCCGAGGAAACGGAGGGGTGCGATGACCGATCTACTCCCAACCGCCGGACGCCATGGCGAATCCACAAGTGCAACGCGGGGCAGTTGCTTCGGCGGATGTGCGGAAAGCTGCCCCCTCGCCGGTCTGGGCCGCTGTTCCGGCGGCGCGTCGGCGGCTTCGGAAGCGCCTGCGGCGGCGCGTCGGGTGACTGTCACCATCGAGGGCCACGGAAGCGCGTCCGTCAGCACGGAGGAGCGGCTCCTGGTGGCGCTGGAGCGGGCCCGGGGGCTCGGCCAGATCACCGGACTTCCGCGCAAGCTTCCGGTGGGCTGCCGGCGCGGAGGCTGCGGCGTCTGTCGCGCCCAGGTAATCGCCGGCGACTATCGGCGCGCGCCCATGAGCCGGGAGCACGTCTCCCCATCGGAGGAGGCCGAGGGCGTCGTCCTGACGTGCGCAATCTACGCGCAAAGCGATTTGATGCTGCGGCTCGACGCCCGGCTGCCCGCCAAGCGGAGTTGCGACGGCAACGATTAGCTGGCGGGTCGGGCCACCAAGATGCGCCAGTCACATTTGGCGACAATACGAGGGAGGAGAGCATTCATGGCGCACACGGGCGTTCTGAGACCTGGCTTCATCCAGCTGCGCGTGCTCGACATGGCAGCCGCGGTCGAGCACTACACCAAGCGGATCGGCCTGCATCAGGTTTCCGAGGGTGCGGACGGCCGCGTCTACCTGAAATCGGCAGACGAATTCGACCATCACAGCTTCGTCCTCCGCCGCGCCGACACCGCCGGCTTTGATCTCATGGCCTTCAAGGTCCGCGCTGACGCCGACCTCGACGCATTCGAGAAGCGCATCGTCGCCTACGGCTATCCGGTGGATCACGTGCCGGCCGGCGAGCAGCCTGGCATCGGCCGCCGCATCGGCTGGACGCTGGCTTCTGGCCACCGAATCGAGCTATTCGCCCAGGCTGACCAATCCGATCCCCAGCCCAACGTCCACAATCCGGACGTCTGGATCGCCGAGCCGCACGGCATGCGCGCCCGCCGTTTCGATCATGCGCTGCTCTACGGGCCGGAAATCGAGAAGAACCTCGAATTCTTCGAGAAGGTGCTCGACTTCTCCTGCGCCGAGCGCCTCGACATGCCCGATGGCGTGCTGGCCATCTGGCTCACCGCCGGCATGAAGGCGCACGACATCGCGTTCGTGAAATATCCCGAGCCCGGCAAGTTCCACCATGCCTCGTTCGAGCTGGAGAACTGGAACGACGTGGGCCACGCAGCCGATATCATCGCCCGCTACGACATCTCGATCGATATCGGTCCCACCCGTCACGGCATCACGCGCGGGCAGACCATCTATTTCTTCGACCCCTCCGGCAACCGGAATGAAGTCTTCACCGGCGGCTATACCTATTATCCGGACCACCCGACCCGCACCTGGGATCATGAGCAGGTGGGCAAGGCCATCTTCTACTACGAGCGGGAGATGAACGAAGCCTTCCTCTCCGTGGTGACCTGAGACGGAGATGACGATCTCCCACGGCATCCGCAGCATCACTGCTGCGGCGGCAGCACGCGCAGCCGAAGCGGCCCTCGCCTGCGGGGCCGGACGGGGAGCGGCGGTGGTCGCCGCGGTGGTGGACCATGGCGGGCACCTCCTTGCCTTGCTGCGGGCGGACGGGGCGTTCACCGCCTCACTCGACATGGCCCGCGACAAGGCCTGGACTGCCGCCACCTTCGGCATGTCGACCGACCGCCTGTGCGCGCTGGTGGACGGCCATGGCGTGCTGCGCGACGGCATCGGCCGCCGCCCGGGCGTCATCCTGTTCGGCGGCGGCACGCCCCTCCTGGAAGAGGGCCACCTGATCGGCGCCATCGGCGTGTCAGGTGGATCGGAAGACGACGACCGCGCGTGCGCGGAGGCCGGGATCAAGGCTCTCGGTCTGTGAGGGCGGCTGGCGGCCGCCGGGTTCCAATTGGAGAGGCAAGAATGTCCGTCCACCCGCTGCTCGAACGCAGGCCCCTCTCGCAATCGAGCGCGCGCCGCGATGCCGCGCACTTCATCGACGGAGAGTTCACCCAAGGCGCGACCGGCAGGGGCTGGGACAATATCTGCCCGGTGGACGGCAGCCGCATCGGCCGCGTCCCCGAAGGCGGTCGGGCCGAGGTGGATGCGGCGGTGGCGGCGGCCGCCTCCGCCCTCGATGGCCCCTGGGGCCGGATGACGGTCACCGAGCGCACCGACCTCCTAGCAGAGGTGGCCGCGGGCATCGACCGCCGGTTCGACGACTTCCTCGAGGCCGAATGCTTCGACACTGGCAAGCCCATGTCACTGGCCGCGCACATCGACATCCCGCGCGGCGCGGCCAACTTCAAGATGTTCACCGACGTGGCCAAGACCATCGCCACGGAGTGCTTCCAGACACCCACCCCGGACGGCGCGGGGGCGCTCAACTACGCCCTGCGCCGTCCGCGCGGCGTCATCGCCGTCATCTCGCCGTGGAACCTGCCGCTGCTGCTGATGACCTGGAAGGTCGGGCCGGCGCTGGCGCTGGGCAACACGGTGGTGGTGAAGCCTTCGGAGGAGACCCCGCTCACCGCCACCCTGCTCGGCGAGGTGATGAATGCAGTGGGCCTGCCGCGCGGGGTCTACAACGTGGTCCACGGCCTCGGCCCGCAATCGGCCGGCGAGTTCCTGACGCAGCATCCGCGCGTGAACGGCATCACCTTCACCGGCGAGACGCGCACAGGCGAGGCCATCATGCGGCAGGCCGCCCACGGCATTCGCCCCGTATCGTTCGAGCTGGGCGGCAAGAATGCGGCCCTCGTCTTCGCCGACTGCGACCTCGACAAGGCTGTGGAGGGCACGCTGCGCTCCGCCTTCTCCAATTGCGGGCAGGTCTGCCTCGGCACCGAGCGGGTCTATGTGGAACGGCCCATCTTCGACACCTTCGTCGCCCGGCTGAAGGCGGGCGCCGCAGCCCTGCGCCCTGGCCGTCCCGAGGACCCCGCGACCGGCATCGGTCCGCTGATCTCGAAGGAGCACCAGGACAAGGTGCTCGCCTACTACGCCCGCGCCGTGGAGCAGGGTGCAACCGTGGTGACGGGCGGCGGCGTGCCGCCCATGCCCGACGACCTCGCCAACGGCAATTGGGTCGAGCCGACCATCTGGACCGGCCTCGCCGACGACGCCGATTGCGTGACCCAGGAGATCTTCGGCCCCTGCTGCCACGTCCGCCCCTTCGATACGGAAGAGGAGGCGGTGCGCCTCGCCAACGCCACGCCCTACGGGCTCGCCGCCGCGGTGTGGACGGAAAACCTCGCCCGCGCCCACCGCGTCGCGGCGCGCATGGAGGTCGGCATCTGCTGGGTGAATTCCTGGTTCCTGCGCGACCTGCGCACCGCCTTCGGCGGCGCCAAGGCCTCCGGCATTGGCCGCGAGGGCGGCGTGCACAGCCTCGAGTTCTACACCGAGATCAGCAACGTCTGCATCAAGCTCTGAAGACCCGGAAATCCTCCAATGACCACATTGCAAGAGGCAGCCACCCAGGCGGCGATCCGCGAAGCCGCCGATCGCCTCCACGCCGCGGCGGCTAACGGCACGCCCACCGGTCCCATCCGCGACCTGCTGAGGGAAGGCGACGTGGACGCCGCCTATGCGGTGCAGCGGATCAACACCGAGCGAGCGCTTGCCGCCGGCCGCCGGCTGGTCGGCCGCAAGACCGGCCTCACCTCGGTCGCGGTGCAGCGCCAGCTCGGGGTGAACCAGCCCGACTACGGCATGCTGTTCGCGGACATGGCGCGGCCCGAGGGGCTCGACATCGCCATCGCCGACGTGCTCCAGCCGAAGGCGGAGGCGGAGATCGCCTTCGTCCTCGGGCGCGACCTCGACGGCGAGCAACTCACCGTGGCGGACCTGTTCCGTGCGGTGGAGTATGCGGTACCGGCCATCGAGATCGTCGGCAGCCGCGTCGCCGGCTGGGACATCCGCATCACCGACACCATCGCCGACAACGCCTCTTCAGGCCTTTACGTGCTCGGCTCGCGGCCGACGCGGCTCACCGACTTCGATCCGCGTCTGTGCGGGATGGTGATGGAGAAGAAGGGCGAGCCGGTGTCGGTGGGCGCTGGCGCGGCCTGCCTCGGCTCGCCGCTCACCGCCACCCTGTGGCTGGCACAGGTGATGGCGCGGGTCGGCCTGCCCATGCGCGCCGGCGACACCATCCTGTCCGGCGCCCTCGGGCCCATGGTCGCGGTGGAGGCCGGCGACGTGTTCGACGTGCGCATCGACGGCCTCGGCTCGGTGCGCGCGGCCTTCGCCTGAGGCGCGCGACGCCGCCCCCCCTTATCAATTGCGAGGAGTCGAGTGCATGGCAAAAATCAAGGCCGCGATCATCGGGTCGGGGAATATCGGGACGGACCTGATGATCAAGATCATGCGGATGTCGCGCCATCTGGAGATGGGCGCCATGGTGGGCATCGATCCCGCGTCCGACGGCCTCGCCCGCGCGGCGCGGCTCGGGGTGCCGGTGACCCACGAGGGGATCGAGGGCCTCACCCGCCTGCCTAATTACGCCGAGATCGGCGTGGTGTTCGACGCCACCTCCGCCAAGGCCCACATCGCCAACGACGCGGTGCTGCGCAAGGATGGCAAGAAGGTCATCGACCTCACCCCCGCCGCCATCGGCCCCTTCACCATCCCCGCCATCAACGGCGAGGCCAATCTCGACGCCTCCAACGTCAACATGGTCACCTGCGGCGGCCAGGCCACCATCCCCATGGTCCATGCCGTGCGCCGCGCCACCGACCGGGTGATCTGGGGCGAGATCGTCGCCTCCATCTCCTCGAAGTCCGCCGGCCCCGGCACCCGCGCCAATATCGACGAATTCACCGAGACCACCTCGAAGGCCATCGAGGTGCTGGGAGGTGCCGAGCGCGGCAAGGCGGTCATCATCCTCAATCCGGCCGAGCCGCCCCTCATCATGCGCGACACCGTCTTCACCCTGTCCCAGGGCGGCACGCGCGAGGCCATCGAGGCCTCCATCCTGGAGATGGTCGAGACCGTGAAGGCCTACGTGCCCGGCTATCGCCTGAAGCAGAAGGTGCAGTTCGAGGAGATCGGCAACAACGCGCCGGTCCGCATCCCCGGCGTCGGTCCGGTGTCGGGCCTCAAGACCACCATCATGCTGGAGGTGGAGGGCGCCGCCCACTATCTGCCGGCCTATGCCGGAAACCTCGACATCATGACCTCGGCCGCTTTGGTCTCCGCCGACCGCTGGGCCGCCCGTTTCCTTGCGAAGGAGGCCGCGTGATGGCCCGCCCGAACCCGGACAAGCTCTACATCCAGGACGTCACCCTGCGCGACGGCATGCACGCCATCCGCCACCAGTATTCGCTCGATACGACCCGGGCCATCGCCCGGGCGCTGGATCGGGCCGGCGTGGACGCCATCGAGATCAGCCATGGCGACGGCCTCACCGGTGCCACCTTCAACTACGGCTTCGGCGCCCATGACGACCTGGAATGGATCGCGGCCGTTGCGGAGGAATGCAGCCGGGCGGTCGTCACCGTGCTGCTCATCCCCGGCATCGGCACGGTGCATGATCTGAAGGCGGCCTATGAGGCCGGCGCCCGCTCGGTGCGGGTGTGCACCCACTGCACCGAGGCCGACGTCTCCCGCCAGCACATCGAGGCGGCGCGGGCGCTCGGCATGGACACGGCGAGCTTCCTGATGATGGCGCACATGATCCCGGCCGAGAAGCTGGCCGAGCAGGCGCAGCTGATGGAGAGCTACGGCTCGGAATGCGTCTACGCGACGGACTCCGCCGGGGCCATGCTGCCGGAGGACTATACGCTGCGGGTGAAGACGCTGCGCGATGCGCTGAAGCCCGAGACGGAGATCGGCGTCCACACCCATCACAACCTCACCCTCGGCGTCGCCAATGCGGTGGCGGGCATCGAGGCGGGGGCGGTGCGGGTGGATGCGTCGCTGGCCGGCATGGGCGCGGGCGCGGGCAACGCGCCGCTGGAGGCGCTCGTCGCGGTTCTGAACCGCAAGGGCATCGCCACCGGCTGCGACCTCAACATCCTGATGGACGCCGCCGATGATCTGGTGCGCCCGCTGCAGGACCGCCCGGTGCGGGTGGACCGGGAAAGCCTCTCGCTGGGCTATGCCGGGGTCTATTCCAGCTTCCTGCGCCACGCGGAGGCCGCCTCGAAGACCTACGGCGTCGACACCCGCGACATCCTCGCCGAACTCGGCCGCCGCCGCATGGTCGGCGGACAGGAGGACATGATCCTCGATGTCGCCCTCGATCTCCTCAAGAGCCGGGGGGAAGCGGCATGAGCAGCCTTGCGGGCCTCGCCCAGATTGTCGACGAGGCGGCACGCACCGCCACTCCCATCCCCCAGCTGACCGACAGCCAGCCCAGCCTGACGGTCGATGACGCCTATGCCATCCAGGCCCTCTCCGTCGCCCGACGCCGGGGGCGGGGGGAGCGGCGAACCGGGTTCAAGATGGGGCTCACCTCAAGGGCCAAGATGGCCCAGGTGGGGGTCAGCGAGGTGGTCTGGGGCCGCCTGACGGACGCCATGCGGCTTGAGGAGGGCGCCGTGTTCCACCGCGCCCGCTACGTGCACCCGCGCGTGGAGCCGGAGGTCGCCTATATTCTGAAGAAACCGCTTGAGGGCGATGTTTCGGCGGCGGAGGCCCTCGCCGCCGTAGAGGCCTTAGCCCCGGCCATGGAGATCATCGACAGCCGATACCGCTGCTTCAAGTTCGCCCTGCCGGACGTGATCGCCGACAACTCCTCCTCCTCGGGCTTCTATGTAGGAGGCTGGGCGCCGGCGACGAGCGACGTTGCCAATCTCGGCATCCTCATGGAGGTCGACGGCCGCCCGGTGCAGGTGGGCTCCACCGCCGCCATCCTCGGCAACCCCATCCGCAGCCTCGTCGCAGCGGCCCGGCTGGTGGCCAAGGCGGGGGAAAGGCTGGAGGCGGGCGATATCGTGCTCGCCGGTGGTGCCACGGCGGCCTATCCGTTGACGCCGGGCCAGTTCGTCCAGACCACGTTCCAGTCCCTGGGACGGATGTCCTTCCACGTGGAGGCGTGACGCCATGCCCATCATCGAGATCACCATGATCGAGGGACGTCCCTTCGAGAAGAAGAAGCGCATGGTGAAGGAGGTGACGGACGCCATCGTCGCCTCCCTCGATGCGCCGCGCGAGGCGGTGCGCATCATCATCCGCGAAGTACCCGCCTGGCACTTCGCCGCCGCCGGCGTCGTGAAGGGCGAGCCGCAATAGGGCGTCCCGCACGGGCGCCATACCCTCTTCCGGTGCGTTGGGCCGCGTTTCGGCGACGGGACGAAAGCGCAGGCCAAGTTCGCGTTCGCTCTTGGCCGGGACCTGGCGCGACCGCCCGGCGTTCCGCCCCAACGCCGTCGGGCGACGAAGCCGACAGTCCGCCGCGGCTCCATAAGCCCGTTGGCCAGCGCTTTGACTCGCGCTCGGGATTGGACGGCATTCACGCCGGCCGCGTCTTCCCGAACCTGAGACGCTGATGCAGGCCGAGGGAAGAGCGTCAGCTTGGTCCTAAATGGTCCGAGCCGCTCGCCGCAGTGACTGCGGGGCTTGGCCGAAGGCGCGGACGAAGGCGCGGCGCATGCGCTCCGGATCGCGAAAGCCGGTCACTTCAGCGACGCGTTCGATGGGGTCCGAAGATGACTGCACGTGCTCTCGCGCAACTTCCAGGCGCAAGCGCTCTATGGCATTGGAGGGCGTCGTCCCGGTCTCGGCGGTGAAAATGCGCGCGAAATGGCGGGGGCTCAGCCCCGCCCGGTCGGCCAGCATGTCGACGGTGAGCGGCTTGTCCAGATGCTCCCGCACCCAGGTAAGCAGGGTGCCGAACCGTCCGTTCGGGGTCTTCAGTTCCAGCAGCGAGGAGAATTGCGACTGCCCGCCGCTGCGGCGATGGTAGAGCACCAGCTGGCAGGCGATGTCCTTTGCAACCGCATCCCCGTGCTCCTCCGCGGCGATGGCCAGTGCGAGGTCGATCCCGGCGGTGATGCCGGCAGAGGTCCAGACGTTGCCGTCGCGCAGGAAGATGCGATCGGGATCAAGCCGCACCTTCGGATAGCGGGAGACGAAATCCTGGGTGCGGCACCAGTGGGTCGTGGCCTTGCGGCCGTCCAGCAGTCCCGCCGCCGCCAGGACGTAGGCGCCGGAGCACACGCTCGCGACCCGCGCGCCGCGCGTGGCATGGCGGCGGACGAAGGCGAGGGTCGTCCGGCAGTCGATGGCGGCCTCGACCCCCAACCCGCCGGCGACGACGAGCGTCGTGATCGACTTGGCCGACTTGAGGCTGGAGGCCACCACCTCCACGCCACAGGAGCTGCGTACCGGCCCGGGCTGTGCCGCGATCATCTGCACGTTCGGCGCGGTGGGAACCAGGCGGCGCGCGATCTCGAACACCGATGCCGGGCCCGATGCGTCCAGAAGCTGGAAATCCGGGAAGATCAGGATGCCGATCAACGCCATGGCCGAAAACGAGGGAACCATGACATTCTACATATGATCGCACCATGCCATGCTCGGCGGGTCAAGATCGGACCCCGAAGGTCGTAGAATGTCCTCATCCCTGAAATTCGGCTTGCTCGTTTTTCCCCGCATCACGCAGCTCGACATGACCGGCCCCCTGCAGGTGTTCTCCAGCCTGCCCGGCGCTGAGGTCCATCTGGTCTGGAAGCGCATCGAGGCGGTGCAGAGCGATACGGTGCTGTCCATCCTGCCCACCACCGCCTTCGCCGATTGCCCCCAACTCGACGTCATCTGTGTTCCGGGCGGCTACGGCACCGACGACCTGATGGGCGACGACGAGGTGCTGAATTTCCTGCGCGCGCAGGCCGCCGGCGCCAAGTTCGTCACCTCGGTCTGCACGGGCTCGCTGGTGCTTGCCGCGGCCGGGCTGCTGGAGGGCCGCAAGGCCGCCACCCACTGGAGCGCCATCGATGTCCTGCCCATCTTCGGCGTGACCGCGAGCCGCGAGCGGGTGTGCATCGACGGAAACCGCATCACGGGCGGCGGCATCACCGCCGGCATCGATCTCGGCCTGACTGTGATTTCCGAGCTGGTGGATCGCAGGACCGCCGAGGCCATCCAGCTGCGCCTGGAATACAACCCCGCGCCCCCGTTCAATGCCGGATCGCCCGAGACGGCTCCGGCCGACGTTCTGGCGCTGCTTCAGGAGAGGATGAAGGTGGCCAAGGCGCGCCGGCTCGACCTTGCCAGAGCGGCAGCGGCTCGCGGGCGGTGAGCCGGCCATCGGCGGCTATTTTACCCCGCGGTCGAGACCGTCGACCGCGGCCGCATCGCCGTCAATGGCCCGTGCCAGACGCTCCGCCGTGACAGGCCCAAGGGTAAACCCCTGGTGGCCGTAGCCGAAATGGAACCACAGGCCGGTGTGGCGCGTCGCGCGGCAGGCGAGCGGCAGCAGGCCCGGCAGACAGGGGCGCGTGCCGGACCAGGGCGTTGCTTCCACGGGCGACCCCAGATCCACGAGGGACCGGGCTGCGGCCTCGCCCCGCGCGAGGTGGCGCGGACTGGCGGCGGGCGCAGCGGCGGACAGCTCTGCGGCGGTCGCAATGCGCAGGCCATCGCGCATGGGCGACAGCACCACGGAGTGGTCGGCGAGCAACATGGGCCGGGTGAGCCCGTGGGTGCCACCATAGTGGCGATGGTAGCCGCGCTTGCGCACCATCGGCACGCGATAGCCGAGGGGCCGGAGCAACTCCGGCGACCAGGGCCCGAGCGCCACGACGACGATTTTCGCGTCCATTCCCGCGACCTGCCAGCCGGCGCCGGAGCGCTGGAGGGTACGTGCATCGCCGGTGACGATCCGACCGCCGCGATCCTCAAACAACCGCGCGTAGGCGTCGACCAGCCCTCCAGGGGAAAGGCAGGTCCAGGGCGCCGTCCAGTGAATGGCCCCTGCCGGCGCGCGCCGCAAGGCAGGCTCGGCTGCGGCAAGCCCCGCCCTGTCGGCGACGGAGAAGGTGACACCATGTTCACGCCCCTTGCGCTCCGCCTCCCGCACGGCGGCTGCAAGGCCATGCCCCGTATCATGGACCTCCCAATAGCCGTCCCGGCGGATCAGTTCGTCGGCGCCCGCCGCCTCGATGAGGGCGGCGTGACGGGGCACGGCCTCCGATACCAGTTGGCGCCAGAGCGGAATGACCCGGCCCAGCGGACCGCGCAGGGATGATCGCCAATAGCCGAAAAGCGCGGGGGCCTGCCCGGGCAGAGACGGCCAGTGCAGGTTGACGGCGTTCCTGGCGCCTCCCGCCATCGCGAGAAGCGCCAGCGGACTTGTCGGCAGCGCGTACGGCTCGACAGCTTCCGCCTGAATGATGCCCGCATTGCCGTAGCTCGTTCCCGAGCCGGGTGGCGCGCGATCGATGACGACACAGTCGTGTCCCCGCTCCTGCAAAGCCAGCGCCGTGGCGACGCCGACCATGCCGGCACCGAGAACTGCAATTTCAGCCATGCTGCTTCCCCGAGATCCGCCCGCGTGAGGGCCGCAGGCTGTACTGTTATTCCTGAGCCATCGCTTCGAGTTCGGCCGTTGCCGCGGCTGCGTCAAAGATGCCCGTGCGTCCGATGAGCACCAGCCGCGCGCCCTCCATGGGCAGATCCGAGGGCAGCAGGCTTGCGCGGCGGCCCACGAGCTGGAACAGGAAGGTCTGGCCCGGCCGCTCGGCGACGCGGATCAGGCCCTTGGCCCGCACGAGACGCTGCGCGAGGGACGCGATGACGGCCCTGAACCGCGCGAGGACCACGGCACGCGGCGACATCCATTCGACCTGGACGAAGCGATCGTCGCGGATCACAGGGGCCTCGGCGGGAGCAGCCGGCTCGCGCGGAAAGGGCTGGCCGAGAAGAAGCTCCAGCGGAATGCCGCCGCCCTCGTCCGCGACGAAGACCAGCGACTTGCCCATGCCCTCCAGCCTCGCCCGCAAGCTTGCGTGATCGGCGGCGGCCGTCTCGCCGACCTTGGCGAGGACAATGATGTCGGCAGCCCGGAGCTGGGCCTGCCAGAGGTCGTCGGCAACATCATGCGCCTCGGCATCCACCACCGTCACCACGACGTCGAGCCGCACGGCCTTCTGCAAGACGGGATCATGCAGCGCCTCGATGATCCCGCGCGGGTCGGACACGCCGCTTGCCTCGATCACGAGGCATCGATTGGCCGGCCGGCCGACAACACCCCTGCAAGGGTGCGCAGCAGGTCGCCCTGCAACGAGCAGCAGATGCATCCGTTCTTCAATGCAAAGACCGGAAGGCCGGTGGCGGAGAGGATCGTCTCGTCGGTGGCGATGGCGCCGAAGTCATTGACGATGACAGCCAGGGACAGCTTCAAGTCACCGCCCAGCATGGCATTGATCAGGCTCGTCTTTCCGGCTCCGAGCGCGCCCGCGACGACGACAACGGGAACAGGACGCGCGGCGCGGTCCTCATGCATGCGCCGGCCCTCGGCCACGCAGCGCACGCCCCGGCCGGGCGCGCGCGTCGAGCCGGCCGTCCAGAATGACCGGTCGCCCGCCCACCAGCAGCGCCTCGACCCCTGCGGCCGGCGCCGTCATGTCAGAAAAGCTGGCCCGGGCGGCGATGGTTGCCGGATCGAACACGAGGACATCCGCGTCGCAGCCTTCCTGGAGGCGCCCCTTCCGCTTCATTTCGGGCAAGCAACTTTCGATGAGGCGGGCCGGCAGCACCGTGCATTTGGCCAGCGCTTCCACGAGGCCGATATTGCCGCGGTCGCGGCAATACTCGCCGACGAACTTGGTGAAGGTTCCGGCTGAGCGCGGGTGGGACGACAGGCGCCGGGGCAGCGGCCATTCCTCACCGTGATAGATGGCGCCGTCGGGTTCCACCCATGGCATTCCATCCGAAGCGATGATGCCGCTGGGGTAGAGCACCGACAGGTCGAGAAGGTCCTAGAACGCCGGTTCGCTCTCGATATCGAGGAAATGCCACGCCACCAGCGCGGCGGGGTCCGCGTCCCGCGCCGAAAGGAGGTCGGCCCTGTCCCTCAGATGCTGACGATTGTGGATCAGTTCGATGCCGTCATATCCCGACCCGGTCCGCTCCGGAAAATCCGTGGCTGCGAAGAAGCTCGCCGAAATCACCGTTGAACCTGTCCCGTAGGGATAGGCCTCCACCGTGACCGGCAGACCGCGCGCCTGTGCGTGCTGGATCAGCACCCGGCAACGCGCGATGTCGTGCAGCGATGTCGAGTTGAGGTGGCAGATGTGCATGTGCGCACCGGTGGCGGCGGCGAGGCCGATGATGCGGACATAGGAGTCTTCGGAACTCAGGGGATCTGCATTGGCCATATGGGCGATGTGCGTGAAGGTTGGCGCCGCATGGCGGGCGGCGAGGTCGCAGACCCGCGTCATCTCCTTGATGCCGGCGCCCGGCGCGTAGCCGTGGGCGATGCCGATGCCGATCCCCCCTTCGCGCAGTCCGGCCTCGATGACGGAGCAGATGTCCTCGACCACGCGCGCCTCCGCAACCTCGCTCGACCGCCCGCCGCGATTGTCGGCCCCCTCCCCCATCATTTCCATCGGGTGCCGGCCCGGATCGGGCACGATGCCGGCCATCACCTGCTTGCGGGCGAAGATCCAGCTGGCGGAAGCCCCGTAATTGAGCACCCGCCCGGCATTCTCCTGCCAATCGTACCAGGCGCCGACCGGAAGCACGCCAACCTCCAGCTCGAGCGTCGTCGTCACCCCGTCGAACGCCTGCATCCAGTCCGCGGCGACGCAATGGCCGTGGGCGTGGAGATCGATGAAGCCGGGGCACACGACGCGTCCGGTCGCATCGATCCGGCGCATCCCGTCCGCTTCCGGGATGCGTCCGATCCGCACGATCCCGCCGTCCCTCACCCCGACATCGGCGACCTCGTCGCGGCCGGTCTCCGGATCGATCAGCCGCCCTCCGGAAATAACGCAATCGAAAGCTTCGCTCGGCACGACGTTCCGCCTCCGTCCGTGTTCAAATGCCCGCCCGGCCCCGACCACTTTTGCAGGGGCCGGGGGCAGGAGTGGCGCGCTCTGTCTATTTCGGCTTGCCGGCAACCAGCGGGCAGTCGCTCTCGCTTAAGGGGCGATAGGCGACATCGGCGGTGATCGTCTCCAGGACCTTGTAGTAGGCCCAGGGCTTTTCCAGTTCCTTCGGCTCCTTCACCTGCACCAGATAGAAATCGTGGATCAGCTTGTTGTCGGCCCTGAGCCTGGCGCCCGGGGCGTAGAAGTCGTCAACCGGCGTCGCGCGCATCTTCTCGATCACGCGATCCGTGTCGTCCGAATTGATGGCTGCCACGGCCTTCAGATAGTGGAACACGGCGGAATAGACCGCGGCCTGCGGCGCCGTCGGCATGGCGCCGTGGAGGGCATAGAAGCGCTTGGCGAAGGCGCGGGTGTTGGCGCAGGCGACGTCCGGCTTGCCTCAGCGCGGTCGAGCAGCTGCGAGAGGCGGCCGGGAATGCGGTGCACGGCGTGATGGACCATGCCGCGGTCGTGTCCGAGATATTCTGCCGCGACGTCGATGATGCCCCCGGCATTTGCGACGAAGTCGGGCACGTAGAGAATGCCCCGCTCGTGCAGGAGGGCGGCATCCGCCTCCGTTGCGAGCTGGTTGTTCGCCGCACCAGCGACGAGACGCGCGCGCATCTGCGGAATGGTGACCTGGTTCAGCCCGGCACCGAGCGCGCAGGGCGCGAAAAGGTGGACGTCGGACGCATGGATCGCCTCCGGCGACACCACCTCCACGGGGATCGTCGTGCGCAGGCGCTCCGCCGCCTCCGGGTGCACGTCGGCGACCACTAGGCGGCTGACTCATAACGCATTGATCCAGATGCGGACGGCAGCGAGCTTGAGGGCTGCGAGGAAGTTGTCCGGACGGCGATCGTAGCGCGTGGCGAGGCCGCGCATCTGCTTGATACGGTTGAAGAAGCGCTCGACAAGGTTCCTCTGGCGGTAGAGCCACGGACTGAAGGCGAAGGTGCGCTTGCGGATCGTGCGAGGCGGCACATTGGCGAAAGCGCCGCGTTCCGCCGTCTCGGCGCGGATGGCGTCCGTGTCATAGGCCTTGTCGGCGAGGAGGATGCTGCCGGGTGCGAGCCGGGCCAGGAGTTCGCGCCCGGCCGGTGCGTCGCCGGCCTGCCCTGCGGTGAGCAAGAGGTGGATCGGACGGCCCTCCGCATCGACCAAGACGTGGATCTTGGTTGTCAGTCCACCCCGGGAGCGTCCCATGCAACCATCGTCATCGCCCCCTTTTTGATCGCGGCGCCGTGCTGGTGAACGCGAACGCAGGAGCTGTCGATCAAGACGATGTCCCCGTCATAGGCGGCCGAGACCGCTTCCAGCAGCTTGTCCCAGCCCCCCGCGGCCCTCCAGCGCACGAAACGGTTGTAGAGGGTTGTACGCGGTCCATAGCGCTCCGGCACATCCCGCCACGGCGCACCGGTCCGAAAGCGCCAGAGGATGCCGTTGATCACCCGGCGGTCATCCACCCGCGCCACGCCGCGCACCTTGTTCGGCAGCAGCGGCGCGATGATCGCCCATTCCTCGTCGGTCAGCTCGTGGCGGCGCATCTGTTAGCCTCCCAGTTCGGGAGCTTGAATCATGACACGCTCAGGCGCGCAAATTTATGGGGCCACTGCCTAGCGCGGCGCCGGCCTCGTGCAGGCGCCGGCAGAGGTCCGCGCCGACGCTGCCGAGGCCCTGCACCGCGATCCGGCTCTCCGAAAGCGGACGGCCCCCCGAGCGCACACATGGGCAATGCTGAGGAACACGCCGAGGGCAGTCCACGGCGAGGGATCGCCGCCGGCCTGGCCTGCATCGGCCGGAAGCCCGAAGACGAAAGGCGTCTGCGAGCGCACGACTTCCATGTCGCGCGGCGTCGTGCCCACGTCCTCGGCCGCCAGATAGTCGCCGCCGATCTCCTCCAGAACCCGCCCGAACGCACGGAACAGGGCGGCGCGGTCGAAGGCGCCATCGGGCCGCCGGATGACGGACTTGCCTCCGCCCAGCGGCAGGCCCGCCATCGCGTTCTTGTAGCTCATGCCGCGCGCGAGGCGGCGGGCATCCGAAAGCATGGCGGCCGCATCGTCATAGTGCCAGAAGCGGCAGCCTCCGGTCGCCGGCCCCAGCGCCAGCGAGTCCACCACGATGACCCCCGACAGGTCGCAGTCGGGATTCTCGAACCGGAAGATGAGCTGGCCGTCTTCCTCCATACGGCTCAGTTGCAAGGTCATCACGATGCCCGGGTGCTGGACGGGAACGCGGCGGGATGAGCCTCCTGCGGGCCCCTGCCCTGCTGCACCCGCGCGACGGCCCGCTGGCTGGGGCGAAGCCGCTCCTCGAGCAGCGGGCGCGCGGCGGACCGGACCTCGGCCAAAAGCTCGGCCGGAGCGTTGTCCTCGGTGATGTCGAAGGGCGGCTTTGGGTCATACTCCAGCATCAGCTGGACGCGCTTGGCGACATCATCGCCGCACAGCTCGGCCGCGACCTGGAAGGGAAGTCGATTCCCGCCGTGACGCCGCCGCCGGAGATGCGGTTGCGATCCACCACGATGCGCTCCTTGACCGGGATGGCACCGAGGATTACGAGCTGATCGCGCGACAGCCAATGGCACGCGGACTTGTAGCCATCGGGCAGCCCGGCACCCGCGAGGATGAAACACCCGGCGCACACGGACGTCACATAGCGCGCACCCGCGCCCGCCCGGGCGACGAAGGCCATCACCTCCTCGTCATCCATCAGCGCCATCTGCCCTGGACCACCACCGACGCAGAGCACATCCAGTTGCGGACAATCCGCGAAAGTGGTCGTCGGCATGAGGGTAAGCCCCACGTCGCTCGTGATCGGCTCGATGGACTTCCAAAGCAGATGCATCCGGGCGCCGGGCAGGCGGGCCAGGACTTCGAATGGTCCCGTGACGTCCAGCTGGGGCATGCCGGGGAAAAAGAGAAGTCCGATGTCCAATGTTGTTTTAGTCACGTCGTTCCCTCTCGATGCTGCGGCATGAGATTGGGCATGACAGGGCGCGGCGGAAACGACATTCTACCCACCTTTCCTGCCAACGACCGGCAACGCGATGGAGGGCGGCTTGCAGCAGCGACACGTCGTCTTCGTGGTGTTCCCCGACGCCCTGGTCCTCGACCTCTCCGGTCCCCTGGCAGCGTTCGAGCTGTCCTGCGAGACCTCCGAAGGCGCCGCGCCGCCCTACAGCCTGACCGTGGCGTCGGTGGCGGGCGGCCTGGTGCGAATGTCGTCGGGGCTGGAGCTGATGAGCCAGCCGCTCCCCGGCGTGGGTGAGGTGGATACGCTGGTGGTCGTCGGTGGGCCGGGGGTGCACATGGCCGCGCGCGAGCCCCACCTGCTGGCATGGATCTCCGATCGCGCCGGGGGCATCCGCCGGGTCTGCTCCGTCTGCACGGGCGCCTTCGTGCTGGCGGCAGCGGGGCTTTTGGGCGGACGGCGGGTGGTGACGCACTGGGGCTCCTGCCGGCTACTCCTGGCCTTGCAGGCGGCGGACGACGGCGGCTTCGAGGCCCTGCACAGCTGGATCAGCGACCACCTCGACCAGGACCTGCGGGTGGAGACGCTCGCCGAGCGTGTGTCCATGAGCCCGCGCACCTTCGCCCGGCTCTATGCGGCGCGGACCGGCCGCACACCGGCGAAGGTGGTGGAGGAATTGCGGCTCGATGCCGCCCGCCGGGCACTTGAGGAGACACGGCAGAGCATCAAGGAGATCGCGGTTCGCTGCGGCTTCGCCGACGAGGAGAGGATGAGGCGAGCCTTTCGCCGGAGGTTGGGCGTGAACCCGCAGGACTATCGCGGCAAGTTCGGATCGATCGAGGCCGGCGGCGTGGCGCGCTGACCCCGATCCGTACACCGCACCAATCACGGCGCGGGCGAGAATTCCCGCTTCAGGCACTTCAGCGCGAAGCAGGAGCGGCTGTGCCGGATGCCCGGCAGATTGTAGAGCCGCTCCCTCAGAAAGCGCTCGTAGCCCGCAGTGCCATCCACCGCGACCTTGATGAAGTCGTCGTATTCGCCAGTGGCCAGGTAGGCCTCCAGCACCTCCGGGAGGTTAGCGAGCGCCTTTCCGACCTTCTGCAGCAGGTCGTCGTCATGGCGGTCCAGTGTCACCTCGATGATGACGGCGTCACCAATAAAACCACCGTCACCCCAACCGCCTTAAACAACTCACCATTGATTTCACGGGACAATTTCAGCGCCTCCGAGAAACGCACCCTCAGCTATCTATCGACGACAATAGGTCAAAAAAGGTGGTCCTGGCGTCAGCTTGACCCTCTCCCACGCGACCTCATAGTCCGGCCCAGGGCACATACACTTGGGTTGTCCCGCCAGTCGATGGTTCAGGCGCCGGACACGGATGTAGAATGTCCGCCTTCGCCTGCCCGTGGAATGCTTTCCACATCGATCGCGCCGGCAACGCGCAGATCGGCTTCCCGGCGAGGTGGACAATGCTTCTTTATACTTACGTTGCGCTTGGCGGCGCACTCGGGTCCATCCTGCGCTTCGGATTGAACCGCTGGTTCACCCTCTTGTTCGGCAGCGCCCTGCCCTGGGGGACCATTCTCATCAACATCGCCGGCTCATTCATCATCGGCGCACTCGCGGCGACCTTCCAGCGCGCCGGGTCGTCCACGCCGAACGACGTCCGCCAGTTCCTGCTGGCCGGCCTGTGCGGCGGCTTCACCACGTTCTCGTCCTTCAGCCTCCAGACGCTCGACCTGCTCCAGGCAGGCGAGCCCGGGCGCGCGGCGCTCAATGTGGGCCTGTCGGTGACGCTCGGCCTGACCGCGGTTGCACTGGGCTTCATGCTTCCGGGCGCCGTCGCCACGGTCTCGCGAAGCGTCGGTGCGTGAAGATCCCGGCGGCGGGCTCCCATACCAGCATATGACCTCGCCATACCAAGTCCGCACCGCAACTTCCCCACGTCTTATGGCGAACTCAGCGCATCAGACGGCAGTCTACAGCGATATTCGACGGCACGCTTCGAGGTGCGAAGCAACGCCGCGCGTTTTTCTCAGGCAAATCATAAAGGAGCAGCCATGACCACGTCCGACAACCCGCCCACCGGGTTCTACAGCGCCCTCGCCTAGGAAACCGCCACTGCCGAGCGCGATGTCTCAGCGAGCAATCCCGGGCCGAAGAACCGCGCCCTGATGGCGATCAACCCCAATTCGGATATGCCCCCGCCCACCGATCACGGCGTGGTCGAGCCCTTCTGGTACTCCTTCGATCTCACCCATCGCCGCATCCAGGACGGCGGCTGGACCCATCAGGTCACTTCCCGCGAGCTTCCGGTCTCCAAGGACATCGCGGGCGTCAACATGCGGCTGACCCGTGGCAGCTTCCGCGAGCTTCACTGGCACCTCGCGGATGAGTGGGCGATCATGCTCTCCCGCCGGGCGCGCGTGACGGTTTTCACGCCGGACGGCGCCATGTTCGTGGACGACGTGGGCGAAGGCGACCTCTGGCTCTTCCCTGCCGGCGCGCCGCATTCCATCCAGGCCCTCGGCGAGGACGGCTGCGAGTTCCTCCTCGTCTTCAACCAGGGTGATTTTTCCGAAGAAAGCACGCTGCTTCTGTCCGACTGGCTCAAGCACACCCCGCCGGAGATACTGGCGAAAAACTTCGGCCTTGACGCCGAGGCCATCGCCCGCCTGCCCAAGGGCGAGCCCCTCTACATCTTCTCCGCCGAGGAACCGACCAACACGCTCGCGCAGGACATTGCCGAAGTGGCGCGCCACGCCGAGACGCCGAACGCGTCCTACACCTTCAAGGCGAGCACCATGACGCCCACGCGGGAGAGCGCTTCGGGCACCGTGAAGGTGATCGATTCCCGTAACTTCCCGGCCTCGCAGAAGATCGCATCCGCCATCGTCACCGTGAAGCCGGGCTGCATGCGCGAGCTGCACTGGCACCCCAACGGCAGCGAATGGCAATACTGGATCAAGGGGCGCGGCCGCATGACGGTGTTCCCCGGCCAGGAGGCCGCCCGCACGATGGATTTCAGATCCAACGACGTGGGCTTCGTGCAAAACATGGCCGGCCATTACATCGAGAATACGGGTGACGAGGATCTAGTGTTCCTGGAACTGTTCGTGGCCCCGGAGTTCCGCGACATCTCGCCGAACCGATGGCTGCGCGCGCTGCCGGAGCAGGTGGTGATGGACCACACCCACCTCACGGCTGAGGACATCCGCAAGATTCCCACCGGCCACCACCCCCTCCTTCCGTGACCCGAAAGGATGACCGGCGGTCTTCGGACCGCCGGCCGCCCCGTGCCTTGGGGCCGCCGTGCACAGACGGGCGGCAGTAACAGCTCGATCCCGCCAGGTCTTCGCCCCCCCCGTCCGAATAAATCCGCGAGGACGCAATGATGCTTTCTGCTCATCCGCCATCCCCGTCAGTCAGGCCATTCCCGGCGACTCCGGCGCTGCTGACATCCCCAATGGCCACTGCCGCGCCGCTCGATCTCGCCCATCCGGCGGCTTTCGGGGCGCTCCTCACGGCCAGCGCCGGATTTCTCGACGTTGTCGCCTATGTGACATTCAGCCATCTCTACGTTTCCTTCATGAGCGGGAACAACATTCACCTTGGAATGTCTCTCGCGACATTGCGCGTTTCTGATATCGCAGCCATCAGCGGGGTCGTCGCGGCGTTCGTCTTCGGCGCGGCGGCCGGGACGCTGCTTCAGGATCACGCGGGCCCGCGCCACCTACCGCTCGCACTGGGCATCGAAGCCGGACTTCTCCTCATCGCCGCCGCCGCGTCCAGCGTCACGCACTCCACGCTCTGCCTTCTGCCGGTCGCGATGGCCATGGGCCTGCAGAACGTGCTGCACCAGATGTCGGGTAAGACTTCCGTCGGCAAGGGCTTCGTCAGCGGCGCGCTGGTGCACCTCGGCCAATCCATCGCCCGGCTGCGTTCGCGAGAGCCGGATCCCTCCGGCACGACGACCCTTTTTGTGGGCTGGATGGCCTTCGTCGCCGGCGCGGCCGGCGGGGCGCTTCTGATCGTGCCGCTCGGCCTCGTCGCCTGCCTGCTGCTCGCAGCGGCTGTTCTGGTGGCGCTTCTGATAGCCGATTTCCTCTTTTATTGAAGTCTCTTGCACGTTCCATCGCGCTGCCGACAGAAGACGCTCCACGCCGCGCCACGGCGCCGCCGCGTCGCATCTCGTCGCGAACCGCCTTGACGCAGATCACCTCCCATGCGAATAGTGATCGAACGATAAATAAAAATCGTCCGGGAGGATTACATGATCTCAAGGAGAGGATTCCTGGGAGCGACGGCGGCTGCCGTCTCCTATGGCGCGCTGCCCGCAATGGCCCAGCAACAGCCCATTCGCATCGGCATGCTCACGATCAAATCCGGCGCCCTGGCCGCCGGGGGCCGGCAGATGGAGGACGGCTTCCGACTGTTCCTGCGGGAGCGTGGAGACCGCGTCGCCGGGCGGCCCGTGGAATTCATCGTGGCCGACACGGGCGGCCAGCCGGCGCTTGCCAAGACGCGGGCGCAGGAGCTGGTGCAGCGCTCGGGCGTGCAGATGGTGGTGGGGCCGGTCGCGGCTTTCGAGGCTCTGGCGATCAACGATTACTTGCAAGAGGCGGAGATTCCCTTCCTGTGCTGCTCGGCTGCTGCGGAAGATCTCACCCAGCGCCGCCTGAACCCCTGGTTCGTGCGCACCTCCTCCACCTCCGCCCAGCCGTGCCATCCGCTTGGCGACTATGTGGCGCGGGAGCTCCAGTACAAGAAGATCGTCGCCATCGCCGATGATTTCGCCTTCGGCCAGGAGCAGACATCAGGTTTCCAGAGGACGTTCGAGGCGGCCGGCGGCACCCTCGTGAAGAAATTGTGGGCGCCCCTGAATGTCGCGGACTATGGCTCCTACATTTCGCAGATCGGCGAGCCCGATGCCGTCTTCGCCGCCTTCGCCGGTGCCAACGGCCTGCGCTTCCTGCGGCAGTATTCGGAGTATGGCCTGAAGGGAAAGATCCCGCTGGTCGGCTCCATGACTACAGTGGATGAGGGCGTGCTGCACAGCATGGGTGATGAGGCCATCGGCATCATCTCCGCTGGCTGGTATTCCGCCGCTCTGCCCGGCGAGGCTAACGCGCGCTTCGTAGACGCGCTGCGCAAACAGACGGGCGTCGATCCCGGCTTCTATTCAGAAGGCGCCTATTCGGCCGGCCTCGCGCTGGAGGCCGCGCTGAAGGCGGTGGATGGCAAGATCGAGGACAAGCAGGCATTCATGAATGCCCTGCGCAAGGTCGACATCAAGGACGATCCGCGCGGACCGTGGCGGCTCGACAGCTACGGGAACCCCATCGAGAACATCTACATCCGCAAGACGGAACGTCGCGACGGACGGCTGATGAATACGGTGATCAAGACCTACGAGAACGTCTCGCAGTTCTGGACCTACAAGCCGGAAGCCTTCCTCGCCGCCCCGGTCTACTCGCGCAGCGAGCCCACCAGGCTCTGAGCGCGCGCCGCCCCGCGCCCCCCTGCCCACACTCTTGCGAGCACGGTTCCATGATCGTCGACGCCCATAACCACGTCATGCCGGAGGCCATCATCCGGCACCTCGAAAGCCGCGAGGATCTGTTCGGCGTCCGGGTCGACCGCGCAGAAGGCGCGACACGCCTCGCCCATCGCGAAGGCTTCGCCTATCCCCTGTTCGAGGAGTTTCTCACCCCCGCCGCGAAGGTTGAGGCGCTGGACCGGCGCGGCCTTGATGCCGCGATCATCTCGCCCTCGCCCACTTTGTTCTTCTACCGCGTTCCGCCGCAGGCGGAGGCGGAGTTCGTGCGGCGCCTGAACGACGAGATCGCGACCTTCGCCGCCGCCGCCCCCCAGCGACTGCGGCCCATGGGCACCCTGCCCATGCAGTCGCCAGACGCCGCAGTCGCCGAGCTTGAGTGCATCGTCTCCGACCTCGGCATGCGCGCGGTAATGATCGGCTGCCACATCGACGGCGCCGCGCTCTCCGAGCCGAAATTCCGCCCCGTCCTGCGGCGTGCGGCGGAGCTCGGCGTGCTCATCCTTACCCATCCCTATTACTTCGGAGCCAAGCCCGGTTTCGAGAAATACTACCTCACGAACCTTGCCGGAAATCCGCTCGACACCGCCATCATGGCGGCAGACCTGATTTTTGGCGGGGTGATGGAGGAGCTTCCCGACCTGAAGGTCGCGCTCTCCCATGGCGGCGGCTTCCTGCCCTATCAGATCGGCCGGCTCGTCCACGGCTGGAAGGTGCGGCGCGAGGCGCAGACCATCGCGACCTCGCCCAAGGAGCTGTTCCGGCGCTTCTATTTCGACACCATCACCCATGATGCCGGGGCGCTCGCCTATCTCATCGATCTCGTCGGGCCGGAGCATGTGCTGCTCGGCACCGATATTCCCTTCGACATGGCGGACGAGACCGCGCTGGACACGCTCGATGCCGTGCCCGGCCTCTCCGCCGATGCGCGCGCCCGCATCACCGGCCTCAACGCCTGGGCACTGACCGGCGGCTGACCGCCGCTTCCCGACCCAACGGAGACACACATGGCACTCACCCCGAAACCGGCTTCGGCCGGAACGCCCCGTCACGACCTCATCAAGGGCCTGTTCATCGACGGCCGCATGGTCGATCCCGGCCCGCGCGCGCTCATGAACATCACCGCCCCGCGCGACGGCACCACCATCGCGCGGGTGATCGAGGCAAGTGCGGAGGATGTGGACCGCGCCGTCGCCAGCGCCGACGCGGCGTTCCGCTCCAAGGAGTGGCGCGGAATGTCCGTACGCACCCGGGCGCGGCTGGTGAACAAGCTCGCCGACGTGATGGAGGCCCATCTCGACGAGCTGTTCGAGCTGGAGACGCTGAACAACGGCCGCCCGGTGCGCGAGACCCGCGCCCAGCTCGCCCGCGTGCCCGACCTCTTCCGCTACAATGCCGGCCTCGCCATGGCGCGGCGCGACGATGTGATCCCGGTGGAGGGCGACTATCTCACCTACGCCCGCCGCCTGCCGGTGGGGGTGGTGGCCAATGTGACGCCCTTCAACCACCCGCTGCTGATTGCCTGCCGCAACCTCGCCCCGACCTTCGCCTCCGGCTGCACCACCGTGGTGAAGCCGTCCGAATACACGCCTCTGACAACGCTGCGCCTCGCCGAGATCTTCTCGGAAGCCGGCCTGCCGCCGGGCGTGTTCAACGTGGTGACCGGCCCCGGCGCCGTCACCGGCCGGGCGCTGTCGGAGCATCCCGGCATCCGCAAGCTGGTGCTCACCGGCGGCACGGAAGCCGGACGCCGGGCGGGTGCGGCCGCCGCCAGCAATTTCGCGCGCCAGACGCTGGAGCTGGGCGGCAAAACGCCGGTGGTGGTGTTCGACGATTTCGACCTCGACCAGGCGGTGAACTATGCCGCGTTCGGGGCCTTCGTGGGCGCCGGGCAGACCTGCGTCTGCGCCGCGCGGCACATCGTGCAGCGCTCCATTTACGATGCGTTCGTCGAGAAGCTCGCCGCCAAGGCCAAGGCCATCGCCGTCGGCGACCCCTTCGATGCCGCGACCCAGATGGGGCCGGTGATCTCCGAGCGGCAGCGGGCGCGGGTGCTGGCCTTTGCCCGCATCGGCCTCGAGGAAGGCGCGTGGCTGGTGGCGGGCGGGCGCGTGCCGCCAGCGCTCGAAGGCAGCCACGGCTTCTATGTGGAGCCCACCGTCTTCGCCGACGTGGACCCGCGCATGCGCATCTTCCAGGAGGAGGTGTTCGGCCCGTTCACGGTGGTGACGCCGTTCGACACAGAGGACGATGCCGTGCGCATCGCCAACGACAGCCCCTACGGCCTCGCCGCCGCCATCCGCACCCGCGACATCGCCCGCGCCCACCGCGTCGCGGACCGGATCGAAGCCGGCATTGTCTGGATCAACGATCATCACCGGGTAGACGCGGCCTCCCCCTGGGGCGGGTTCAAGCTCTCCGGCATCGGCCGCGAGTTCGGGAAGGAGGCGTTCGACGCCTATTTCGACGTGAAGGCGGTGATGGTCAACGTCGGCGACCAGCCGTTCGACTGGTTCGACATGAGCGCCCCCACCCAACGGCTGAACTGAAACCACCCGCCCCCGCGGCGGCCCCTGGAGGTGGCCTCCATGTTCTGGATCAACGGTTTCCTGAACAGTTTCGCGTTCGGCGCGATCCTGTTCCTGCTGGCGGTCGGGTTTTCCCTGATCTTCGGCCTCATGCGGGTCGCGAACCTCGCCCACGGCGCCCTGTTCATGCTGGGCGGCTACATCGCCACCTCGGCGGTGGGTCTCGGGTTCGCGGGGGCGGTGCTGGTGGCCGGGGCGGCGTGCGCCGTGTTCGGCGGCATCCTCGAGCGCACGCTCATCCGCCGGCTGGCGGGGCGCGAGCTGGCGCAGGTGCTGGGCACGCTCGGCCTCGCCTTCATCATCGCCGACCAGTGCCTGCTGGTGTGGTCGGGCGATCCCATCGCCCAGCCGGCGCCGGAGGCGCTGCGCGGCGCCGTCGGGTTCGGCGGCATCGTCTTCCCCGCCTATCGGCTGGCGCTGGTGGCGCTGGCTCTGGTGGCGTTCGTCGGCATCTGGGCGCTGGTGGAGCGCACCACCCTGGGTGCCCGCATCCGCGCGGCGGTGGACGACCGGGAGATGGCGCGGGCCATGGGCATTCCCGTCTCGCGTCTGTTCACCACCGTGTTCTGCCTCGGCGCCGGGCTCGCCGGCGTCGGCGGGGCGCTCGCGGCGCCCATCATGTCGGTCTATCCGGGCCTTGATTCCGAAATGCTTCCGCTGGCGCTGCTCGTGGTCATCCTCGGCGGCATTGGCTCCCTCGCGGGGGCGCTGGCGGGCAGCCTCGTCATCGGCCTCGTCTACACTTTCGGGCAGATGCTTCTGCCCGATCTCGCCTACGTCATTCTGTTCCTGCCCATGGTGGTGGTGCTCGCCGTGCGGCCCCAGGGCTTCTTCGGGAGGCAAGCGGCATGAAAAGCCCCGGCATGAAGACCCTCGGCATCCTCCTGCTCTGCGCGGCGGCGGTTCCCCTTGTGCTGCCCGGTCCCTTCTATCTCTCCATCGCCACGCAGGTTCTCGTCTACGGCCTGTTCGCGGTGAGCGTGAACCTCATCGCCGGCTATTGCGGCATGGTCTCGCTGGGCCATGCGGCCTTCCTCGGCATCGCCGGCTATACCTTCGCGCTGCTGACCACCAGCACCGGCTGGCCGCTCTGGGCGGCGATCCCGGCGGCGGTGGCGCTGTCGGTGGCGGCGGGCGCGCTGTTCGGGCTCGTGGCGCTGCGCACCTCGGGCCTGAGCTTCCTGATGATTACGCTCGCTTTGGGGCAGATCGTCTGGGGCGTGGCCTTCCGCTACGTGGACCTCACCAACGGCGAGAACGGCATTTCCATGCCCCGCTTCCAGGGGCTGCTGGCCAACGGCACGGGGCTTTACTACCTGTGCCTCGCGGTGACGGCGAGCTGCCTCGCGCTCGTCACCATCCTTGCCGGCTCGCCGCTCGGCGCCTCCATGCAGGGCGTGCGCGACCAGCCGCGGCGCATGAGCACGCTGGGCTATGACGTGTGGCGCATCCGCTATGCGGCCTATGTGCTCTCCGCCGGCATCGCAGGCATCGCCGGCGTGCTCTACATGCTGCTGTTCCGCTTCATCAGCCCGCACACGCTTTCGCTGACGGTCTCGTCGGAAGCGGTTCTGATGGTGATTGCCGGCGGGCTCGGCACCACCTTCGGCCCCATCGTCGGTGCGGCGCTGGTGGTGCTGCTGAAGAATGTCGCCAGCGCCTATACGGATCGCTGGCCGACGCTGCTCGGCCTCATCTTCCTCTTCATCATCGTGGTGGTGCCCGAAGGCCTCCTGCCCGGCGCGCGGCGGCTGATGCGGACCTTCGGCAGCCGCCTGGCCACGCGGCGTGGCCCGACTCCGATCCCCGCCACCCCCATCAAGGAGGCCCGCCCGTGACAGCACTCCGGATCGACGATCTGCACAAGAGCTTCGGTGGCCTCCACGTCATCCAGGGCGTGAACTTCACCGTGGAGCCGGGCGAGCGGCGCCTCCTGCTCGGCCCGAACGGCGCGGGAAAGACCACGCTGTTCAACCTGATCGCCGGCGATCTCAGGCCCACCGCCGGACAGATCCGCCTCGCCGACGAGGATGTGTCGGACCTGCCCACCTTCCGGCGCGCGGCGCGCGGCATCGGCCGCACGTTCCAGATCCTCACCCTGTTCGCCCGCGAGAGCGTGATCGGCAACGTCATCATGGCCCTGTTGGGCGGACGGCCGCAGCGCTGGAAGCCCTATGGCGCTGTGGCGACGGACCCCGCCTTGCGGCGCGAGGCGCTCGACGTTCTGGCGCGGGTGCGGCTCGACACGCTCGCCGACCGGCCGGTCTCGGAGACCTCCTACGGCGAGAAGCGCCGGCTGGAGATCGCCATGGCGCTGGCGCAGGCGCCGCGCATCCTCCTGCTGGACGAGCCGCTCGCCGGCCTGTCGAAGGAGGAGCGCGGGACGGTGAGCGCCCTTCTCGCCGAACTGCCGCGCGACCTCACCATCCTCATGATCGAGCACGACATGGATGTCGCGCTCGCCTTCGCCGAAAAGATCGCCCTCCTGCACTATGGCCGCCTGATCGTGGACGGCACGCGCGAGGAGGTGATCGCGGACCCGAGGACCAGGGAGGCCTATCTTGCCCAGTGACGCCGCGCTCTCGCTCTCGGCCCTCAACGCCTTCTACGGCGACAGCCACATCCTGCACGACGTCTCGCTGGAGGTGGCGCCGGGGCGCATCCTCGCCTTGCTCGGCCGCAACGGTGCGGGCAAGACCACCTGCATGAATGCCCTCGCCGGCCTGCTCCCCACCCGCACCGGGCGGATCGTGCTCAATGGGCGGGACATCTCCGGCTGCTCGCCCGAGGCCATCTGCCGGGCCGGGCTCGCGCTGGTGCCGCAGGGTCGGCGCATCTTCCGCAGCCTCAGCGTGGAGGAGAACCTTGCGGTCGCCCGCTGCCCCCGGCCGCCGGACGGGCGGGTGGCGTGGACGGACGAGGACATCTACGGCCTCTTCCCCCGTCTTAGGGAGCGGCGTCGGCATCCGGCCGGGCTCATGTCCGGCGGCGAGCAGCAGATGCTGGCCATCGGCCGGGCGCTGGTGACCGCGCCGCGCGTGCTGCTGATGGACGAGCCAACGGAAGGCCTCGCGCCGCAGATCGTCGCCGAGGTGGGCGCCATCGTCGGCCGGCTGCGGGCCGCCGGGCTTTCGGTGATCCTGGTGGAGCAGCACATGGCCTTCGCCCTGAAGCTCGCCGACGAGGTGGTGGTCATCAGCACCGGGCGGGTGGTGGACAAGGCACCGGCGGCGGCCTTCCAGGCCGATCCGGCCCGGCTGGAGGAGCATCTGGGCGTCCACTGACGGCCTGACAGAAACGGCACCTGACCTTCCGGCATCTCGTCGCAGGGTGATGAATCGCACGCGAGCCGTGCTAGGATTGATCGTCCGATAAAGACCGGGTGCCCCCATTGCCGTCCTCAAAAGCCCCCTCCCCCCAGCGTCGTCGCCTTTCCCCTGCGGATCGGGAGCGGGATATCGTGGCGGGGGCCGTGGCCTTCTTCGCCGAATTCGGCTTCGACGGGGCGACGCGGGATCTGGCTCAGCGGCTCGGCATCACCCAGCCCCTGCTCTACCGCTACTTTCCCGGCAAGGATGCGCTGCTCGACCGGGTCTACCAGGAGGTTTACCAGAGCCGCTGGCAGAGCGAGTGGGAAACCGCCATCGCCGACCGCTCCATCCCCATCGAGGAGCGCCTGAAGCGCTTCTACCGGGCGTATGCCGCCGTCATCCAGACCTACGAATGGGTGCGGTTGTTCATGTTCGCCGGGCTCAAGGGCCTCGACTTCAACAGCCGCTATCTCGCCTTCCTGCGGGCCCGGCTGTTCGAGCGCATGGTCATCGAGATCCGCGCCTCCAGCGGCCTCGACGAGACCGCCCCGGTGAGCGAGGAAGAGATCGAGCTCATCTGGTCGCTGCACGCGGGAATCTTCTACATCGGCGTGCGCAAGTTCATCTACGGCATGCCCATCCCCGCCGATCCCGAGGCCGACATCGACGTGAAGGTCAACGCCTTCCTGAACGGCGCCCCGGCGGCCTTCGCCTCGGTCATCGGCCCGGCCAAGCCGGCGCGCAAGAAAGCCGCGACGCGGAAATAATCAATTGATAAATTAATTTGACGCCGGTCAAATTCCGCGTCACTATCTATCATCCGATAAATAATCGGACGGCGTCGCCCAGCCCGGCACAGACCGGCCAACGGCGATCCGACGCGACCACACGCAGGCTCGCGCGGGCCGGCCCTCGCACAGGCGAGCGGCCTGCCGCCTTTCAGGAGCCGAGGGAGGACACCATGCCAACGAACACCCCCGCCGCAGGTCCGGCGGAGCGCCCCGCCATGCGCGCCGCGAAGCCCAAGCGTGCCGTCATCATCGGCGGCTCCATCTGCGGCCTCTTCGCCGCGCTCCTGCTGCGCAAGGCCGGCTGGGACGTGGCCGTCTTCGAGCGCATCGGCAGCGAGCTCGCCGGCCGCGGCGCCGGCATCGTCACCCATCCCGAGCTGTTCGACGTCATTGGCAAGACCGGCCTCGATGTCACCGGAGCGCGGGTGGGCGTGGGCGTCAGCGGACGGCGGGTGTTCGGGCCGGACGGGCGGATCACCGACCAGCTCGACCTGCCGCAGGTTCTCACCTCCTGGGGTCACCTCTACCGCCTGCTGCGCTCCGCTCTGCCGGACGACAGCTACCACCACGGCCGCAACCTCGTGCGCGTCGAGGACGGCGCCGAGCGCGTGCGCGCGCACTTCGCCGATGGCGCGGTGGAGGAAGCCGACCTGCTGGTGGGCACGGACGGCCTCTTCTCCACCGTGCGCGCCGCCTTCCTGCCGGATACCAAGCCCACCTATGCGGGCTATGTGGCCTGGCGCGGGCTGGTGGACGAGAGTGCGCTTTCGCCGGAAACCCGCGCTGCCCTCTGCGGCCACTTCTCCTTCAGCCTGCCCCCCGGCGAGCAGATGCTCGGCTATCCCGTCGCCGGCGCGGACGAGCAGCTCGACGAAGGGCACCGACGCTACAATTTCGTCTGGTATCGCCCCGCCGCCAGCGACGGGCAGCTCGCCGAGCTGCTGACCGACGTGGACGGCACGCGGCATCCCCTCTCCATTCCCCCGCACCTCATCCGGCCCGAGGTGGTGGCGGGCATGCGGGCGGATGCGCACAGCCTGCTGGCGCCCCAGTTCGCCGAGGTAGTGGAGCGCACGCAGCAGCCCTTCCTGCAGGCGATCCAGGATCTGGAGAGCCCGCGCCTGCGCCTCTCCTCCCATGTGGTGATCCTCGGTGATGCCGCTTTCGTCGCCCGCCCTCATGTGGGTATGGGCGTGACCAAGGCCGCCGCCGATGCCGCCGCCCTCGCCGCTGCCCTCGCCGACAGTACGGACGTGGAAGCGGCGCTGGCCGCCTTCGAGGCCAAACGCCTCGCCTTCGGCCGCGCCGTGGTGCAGCGGGCACGGCATCTCGGGGCCTATATGCAGGCGCAGATTCTCGACGAGGAGCAGCGCGCCCGCGCCGAGCGGCACCGGCACCCTGACGCCGTGATGAGCGAAACCGCCGTCGCCACGGGGCTTGCCGCATGAAGCCCGACGGCGCCTTCCCCCCTCGCCCGCACGCGCGGCCGCTCGATGCCGCCGCGCGCATCGAGGCAATCCGGCAGAACCCCAACTTCCGCCGCCTCGCCGCCATCCGCGCCCGGCTCGGCCTTTCCATGGCCGCGCTGATGTCGACGCTCTATTTCGCTTACATCCTCACCGTGGCGCTGAAGCCCAGCGCCCTCGGCACGCCGGTGTTGCCCGATGCGGTCTCCACCTGGGGGATCGTCGCCGGTGTCAGCCTGCTCGGCCTCGGCTTCGTGCTGACGGCCATCTACGTCGCCGTCGCCAACCGCACCTTCGACCGCCTCACCCAGAACCTCAGGGAGGACGTGCATTGAGATGGACTCCGCTCGTCCGCGCGGCCCCCGCCGCCCTCACCTTCGCGCTCGCCTGCGCCGCGAGCCCGGCCTGGGCTGCCGGCGCCATCGAAAGCGGCACCCGCCAGCCCATCAATCCGGTGGCGATCAGCCTCTTCCTGCTGTTCGTCGCGGTAAGCCTCGGCGTCACCTGGTGGGCAGCCCGCAAGGGCACCGGCGGCGCGCAGGATTATTACGCAGCCGGCGGCGGCCTCAGCGGCTTCAAGAACGGCCTCGCCATCGCCGGCGACTACACCTCCGCCGCGACCTTCCTCGGCGTGACGGCGCTGGTCTATTCCTCCGGCTATGACGGCATGATCTACGCCATCGGGTTCCTCGTGGGCTTCCCGATGATCCTGTTCCTCATCGCCGAGCCGCTGCGCAATCTCGGGCGCTACACCTTCGCCGATGTGGCGGCGTACCGGCTCTCGGAAGTGCCGGTGCGGGTGGTGGCGGCCACCAACACGCTGGTCATCGTGCTGCTCTATCTCATCGCCCAGATGGTGGGGGCGGGCAAGCTCATCGAGCTGCTGTTCGGCCTGCCCTACTGGGTGGCGGTGGGCCTCGTGGGCCTGCTGATGATGGCCTATGTCACCTTCGGCGGCATGCTGGCCACCACCTGGGTGCAGATCATCAAGGCGGTGCTGCTGCTGACAGGCTCGGTGGTGATGTCCCTGCTCATCCTCGGCCATTTCGGCTTCAGCCTGGAGGCGCTGTTCGCCCGTGCCGCGGCGCTGCACCCCAAGGGCGCGGCCATCATGGCGCCGGGCGGGCTGGTGAAGGATCCCATCTCGGCCATCTCGCTGGGCGTCGCCCTCGTGTTCGGCACCGCCGGGCTGCCGCACATCCTCATGCGCTTCTTCACCGTGGCGGATGCCCGGCAGGCGCGCACCTCCGTGCTGGTGGCGACCGGCTTCATCAGCGTCTTCTACACACTGCTGTTCGTGCTCGGATTCGGCGCTATCGCCTTCGTCATGTCCGATCCCAGCTTCAAGGACGCGACCGGCGCTGTGGTGGGCGGCACCAACATGGTGGCACTGCACCTCGCCCACGCGCTCGGCGGCTCGGTGCTGCTCGGCTTCATCTCGGCGGTCGCGTTCGCCACCATCCTCGCGGTGGTGTCCGGCCTCACCATCGCCGGGGCGTCGGCGGCCAGCCACGATCTCTATGCCCGCGTCATCCGGCGCGGCAAGGCCTCGGAGCAGGAGGAGGTGCGGGTCTCCAAGGCGGCGGCGGTGGTCATCAGCCTGCTCGCCATGGCCCTCGGGCTCCTGTTCGAGAACCAGAACATCGCCTTCATGGTGGGCCTCGTCTTCGCCATCGCGGCGAGCGCGAACTTCCCCGTCATCGTGCTGTCGGTGTCCTGGCCCGGCCTGACCACGCGCGGCGCCGTCACCGGCTCGGTGACGGGCCTCGTGGTCGCCCTCGTGCTGGTGGCGCTGAGCCCGAGCGTGTGGACGACGACGCTGAAGCTCGGCCCGGCGCCGTTCCCCTATGACAACCCCGCGCTGTTCTCCGTGCCGCTCGCCTTCCTCCTCTCGATCCTCGTCTCGCTGGCGGATCGCAGCACGGCGGCCCAGCGCGTCCGTGCGGCCTTCGCCGCCCAGCACGTGCGCGCGCAGACCGGCTTCGCGGTGGACTGAAACGCCAGACAAACAGGGAGAAACCCAATGAACATCAGCACCAACCCCACCTACGCCAACATCGAGGCGCCGCTTGCATGGCCCGAGGCCATGCGGGCTGACCTCCACGCCAGCCGCGGCAACGGGCGCGTCGGCAGCCGCCTGGTCTCGCAGAGCGAGCGGGTGAGGGTGTGGCACCTCGCCCTCAAGCCCGGCGAGCGCATCGGCTTCCACACCCATGTGCTCGACTATTTCTGGACAGCGGTGACCGGCGGTCACGCCCGGTCGCATTATGCCGACGGGCGGGTGGCCGAAGTGACCTATGAGGCCGGCGACACCAAGCACCACCATTTCGGCCCGGGCGAGTTCATGATGCATGACCTCACCAATATCGGGGACACCGAACTGGTGTTCACCACCGTCGAGTTCCTGGACAGCGACAACCCGCCGCTGAAGGTCGACTGAATCGCGGGCCGGCCGCTGACCGCAGCGGAACAGACCCGGACAAATAGAAAAGGGGCCGCCAAAGCGGCCCCTTTTTTTGCGTCGCGGACGGCTCGCGTCAGTTGTCGTCGGCGTCGTGGGCCGGGCCCGACTGGGCGTTGCCGGTCGCGAACGGGCGCTCGGAGACATAATAGGGGCCGGGGGTGCCGAAGGCGCTGGGACGCTCGAGCCGGCGCTCCTCGCGGGCCACGGCCGCCGGGGAGGTGGGGAACAGGCTCCCCTGGGCGGAGACCGCATACTGCTCCACGTTCTCCTTCTGGATGGTCGGGTCGGCGAAGGCCGAACCCACGGACGAGACGAGCACCACGGCGACACCGGCGGCGAGGACAGTAGACTTGATGGACATGGCAAGCACTCCGTTGTTGATGAAATCAATTTAGAAGATGCTGCCGAGCACGAATATTATCCCGTGATTTAATCTTTTCATATGCTTCGATAGATCCGTATACGTGGGTATGACCTCCCATCTCCGGAACGAGAGCCGCACCGGACTGCGCCCGTCGCCGGAGCGCCAACGGCCAGAGGCCGGCGCGTTGCCGCACCGGCCTCTGGCCGTTCGGATCGAAAGGAGACGAGCGCGCGTCGCGCCTACGCGCAGTGCTAGGCCTGATGGGCAGAGCCAAGGGCGCGCGGCACCGCCGCGCCGCCGCGTGGCGTGCGGGCCGTCTGTTCCGACCTCCAGCGATGCGGGGTCGTGGCGGCGAAACGTCGGAAGACGGTGGTGAAGTGGGCCTGGGTCTGGAAGCCGACGCTAAAGGCGACCTGCGCCAGCGGCTCATCGCTTTCCATCATGAGCTTCTGGGCGCTCTCCACGCGCAGCCGCAGCAGGTATTCGTGCGGCTTAGCGCCCGTCGAGATGCGGAACTGCGCGGCGAAATGCATCCGGCTGAGTCCCGCAACGCGGGCCATCTCGGCGAGCGTCAAGGCCTCGCAATAGTGCTCCTCCATGAAGGACAGCACCCGCTTGAGGCGCCACGCCACCAGTCCAGCCCGGGCGCGCGCCGGCTTCGGATCCTGCGTCGGCGTGGCGTGCTCATCGGGAGCGGTGTGCGGGGCGAGCAGCCCGAGGCGCAGGACCTCGGCATTGAGGTCCGCATGGGGCTGCGCCGGGAGTACGGCGGCGGCGGATGGCGCGGCATGGAACGACATGCTGGAGACCCCGAATGCTGAAGGGCGGTTCGGCCCAGTTCCTCCGTGCAGCCCGGACCGGCACCGGCGCGTGAGCTGCGGCGCCGAGCCGTTCGGGCAGAAAGACTTGCGCTTCGCCGATTGGAAACCCAGCATCCGCGACCGGCGTTTTTTGCTCCATTCTACTTGGGGTTCAGCGCTCATATGATCGGGTGCGCGCGGGCATACCTTGGTATAGGCGGCTAGACTTTGTGTTTAGCGGGCTTGAGCCGACCGCCCGTTTTTGCTGCACTACTGCCTCACGAGCCGGCAACCACGCCGTTCAAACTGGCAAGATCGAGGTATATGTCGGTGATACCGAAGCACGACGCCGGGCAGCCGGCAGCCGCACAACAGACGTCCGACCGCTGCGCTCCGGCACATCGCCAGGCGCAAACCACACTCTCGAGGGCATGATGTCGGGTCTGGCCGGTCCGTTGTCCAGCAATAGTGCGGATGTCCCCGCCCGGGGGTGGACCGGCTGGGTCCTGGTCGCGCTGCTGTGTCTCTCGATCTTCCTGGTGGATACGCTCTCGCCGCTCGATATGGCCATTGCCGTGCTCTACGTGGTCGTTGTGCTCTTGAGCGCGGGCCTGTTCGGGCGCACGGGACTGCTGGTCGTCGCCGGGGCCTGCGTCATGCTGACGATGCTGAGCTTCGTCATCATGCACGCCACCGACTACAACATCTCCTCCACCATGCGGTGCTTCGTCAGCGTCGCCGCCATCACAGTCACCACCGTTCTCTCGCTGCGCAACCAGCAGGCCACGGGCGCGCTGAGGGAACAGGCCGCGCTGCTCGATCTCTCCCACGATGCCATCTTCGTGCGGAACCCCGCCGACACGATCGTCTACTGGAACCACGGCGCCGAGCAGCTTTACGGCTGGACCCGGGCCGAGGCCCTGGGGCAGCAGGCCGGCGCGCTGCTGAAGACCGTCTTTCCGTCCTCCCGCGCGGACATCATGGGCATCCTGCTCAAGACCGGGCAATGGGAGGGCGAGATCGTCCAGACCACCCGCGACGGGCGCAAGCTCGTCTGCACGAGCCGCTGGTCGCTCCAGCGCGATGCGCGCGGGCGGCCCATGGGCACCATGGAGACCAACCACGACATCACCGAGCGGCAGAAGGCCGAGCAGGAACTGAACCAAGTCCGCAGTGACCTTGCCCATGTCACCCGCGTCAGCACCATGGGCGAACTTACTGCCTCCATCGCCCACGAGGTCAACCAGCCGCTCGCGGCTGTGGTGACCAACGGCGAGGCCTGCCTGCGCTGGCTGCGCCGCCCGGTGGCCGACCTCGGCGAGGCGGAAGCCTCCGTCACCCGCATGATCGCCAACGCCCGCCGCGCGAGCTCGGTGGTGGAGCGGCTGCGCGCCTTCGCCCGGCGCGGAGAACCGCTGCGCGACGCGCTCGACAGCGCCGAGCTGGTGGAGGATTGCGTGCTGCTGCTCGGGCGGGAACTGTCGAACCACCGCGTCCGGCTCGAACTCGCCCTCGCCCCCGACCTGCCGCGCATCGAAGGCGACCGCATCCAACTGCAGCAGGTGCTCATCAATCTGGCCCTCAACGCCATCCAGGCCATGGACGAGGTTCCCGAGGGCCAGCGCGTCCTGAACATCCGCAACGCGCTCGAAACACCGACGTGGTCGATGGATGGCACTGCGGAGCTGACCATTTCCGTGCGCGATACCGGACCGGGGATTGCGCCGGACGTGTTCGCCTCCCTGTTCTCGCCCTTCGTTTCCACGAAGCAGGACGGGATGGGCCTCGGCCTTTCCGTCTCGCGCTCGATCGCGCAGGCCCATGGCGGCCGGATCGACGCCACGCCTCATCCCGAGGGGGGAATGTGCTTCACCCTCACCATGCCCCTTGCGAGCACGCCCCCCTCTTCCAACACCAGGGACATCCGCCCGTGACCAGTCGACCGCTGACCCGCCCGGCGCCGCCCCCGAGCGCTCCCGTCGTGATCGTCGTGGACGATGACGCCAGCCTGCGCGACGCGCTGTCCAGCCTGTTCCGCTCCATCGGCCTCGAGGTGGCGCTCTTCGCTTCCGCCGCCGAGCTTCTGGCCGCCAAGCTGCCGGATGCGCCGCGCTGCCTGGTGCTGGATATCCGCCTGCCCGGCTTGAGCGGGCTCGACTTCCAGGCGCAACTGGCACGCTCGGACATGGAGCTGCCCATCATCTTCATGACCGGGCACGGCGACATTCCCATGAGCGTGCGCGCCATGAAGGCAGGCGCGGTGGACTTCCTCACCAAGCCGTTCCGCGATCAGGACATGCTCGATGCGGTCTCCGCCGCTATCGAGATCGACCGGGGTCGCCGCGCCGAGCGCGCCTCCTCCTCGAAGCTGCGCGCGCTTTACGACACGCTGACCGAGCGCGAGCGGCAAATCATGGCGCTGGTGACCTCCGGCCTTATGAACAAGCAGGTCGCCGCCGAGGTGGGACTGAGCGAAATTACCGTGAAAATTCATCGCGGTAATGTCATGCGCAAGATGGAGGCCCACTCCCTCGCGGATCTGGTCCGGATGGCGGAGGCCCTGGGGCTCAGTGCGAAAAGCTAGAGTTGCAAACGTCTGTATGATTACGGGTTGGGCAGGCGGCAGGCTATATAGGGTCAGACCGGCGCGTCATCGCGTGCCGAATAATTGCACGTCGAGGTACCCCGAGTGTCACGCGCGCCAACCATAACGATTATCGATGACGACGAATCCGTTCGCGTCGCTACGGAAAGTCTCGTCCGCTCCCTTGGGTTCGGCGCGCGATCCTTCGCGTCCGCGGAGGACTTCCTCGGCTCCACGGAGCGCAGCAGGACCGCGTGCGTCATCACCGACGTCCAGATGCCGGGCATGAGCGGCGTCGAGCTTCAGAGCCGGCTGCGCGCCGAAGGCGACCCGGTGCCGCTGATCTTCATCACCGCCTTTCCCGAGGATCGCATCCGCCGGCAGGTCGACGCGGCCGGCGCCTACGGCTTCCTGGCGAAGCCGTTCGACGGGAACGAAATGATCGATTGCATCGATCGCGCGCTGCAGGCTTCCCCGCGCCGCTGACGCGCCGACGCGCTCGCGGCCTTTCGCGCCCTGCCACCTCTGCCCCCAAAATCTGCGCTGCGGCGACCCTCACGGGTTCGCGCGCACGCGCCTGCGCGCCTTCGAAGCCTGAGCGCCGGCACCGCCCCTGCCCCATACCCTCGTATGATCCAGGCAAACGAGCGCCCAATTCTTTCGTCCGCGCCCCGGTCCTATGGTGACCACCGTGACATTCACAGAGCGGTCGCCGCGGCATCTCAGCCACCACCCGACCGCTCCCCTACCGCTTTTCCATAAGGACGACACCCATGGACAAGACCATTGCGAAACTGCGCCAGCAGGCACCGCTTCGGACCCCCACCGATCTCGGCGAAGACGCCACGCGGGACATTGCCGGCGCCCTCACCGTTCTTCTGGCAGATATGTTCGCGCTTTATCTGAAGACCAAGAATTTTCACTGGCACATGTCCGGCCCGCACTTCCGTGATTACCATCTTCTGCTGGACGAGCACGGCGACCAAATATTCGCCACCACCGATGCCATCGCCGAACGGGCGCGCAAGGTGGGCGGCACCACGCTGCGGTCGGTGGGCCACATCGCGCGCCTCCAGCGTCTCCTCGACAACGACGCGGACTACGTGACCGCCGAGGACATGCTGGCCGAGCTCGGCGAGGACAACAAGCGCCTCATCACCTTCCTGCGGGAAGCCCATGTGGTCTGCGAGAACTACAACGACGTCGCCACCACCAGCCTCATCGAGGTCTGGATCGACGAGGCCGAACGCCGCGTGTGGTTCCTCTTCGAAGCCACCCGCTCGCACTGACCTTTCACTCCCCTTCCTCCCCGCCTGAGCCCGCCGGTCAAACCCGGCGGGCTTTTTTTGCGCGCGCGTCCCCAGGCGGGTTGCAGGGCAGGCCTTCCAGCACATCCGCCCCCCACAAAGCGAGAAGGCCGGCGTCCTCAGGGGACGCCGGCCTTTTCGTTGCAGCGCATGTCGGGTGGCTCACGCCCCCGGCGAAGTGGCATCCTGGGCCGGACCCCAGTGGGCGTCCGGCTGGGCCGGCTGGCCGATGAACGGACGGGCGGAGTTCATCGCCCTCAGCTTCGCGGCGGAGGGCATCTGGAAGATGTTGAACGGCTGGACCACGGCGCCCGACTGGGCATCGAAGAAGGTGGTCTCGCCGCGCGCTTCAGTGGGGAAGCTGGTGTCCGCGTGGGCGGTGCCCGCAACACCGGCCACCACGAAGGCGAGAGCACCGAACGCCATGATGAACTTAGAATTCGCAGTCATGAGAACCTCCTGTGTTTTCGATGATTCAGTTTTACATTCCGCGGCATTCGCTGGTATCGAACTCAAATTCATTCCATGAATATCGATGTTTCGCCGGACTATACGTCGGTTTACTTTTCGTCACTCCGCCCCCTCAACCATCGGCCATGCCGGGTGCGATGAGCAGGGCGACCTCCTCGGCATCGGTCTCCCGCAGCAGCTTGTGCGCCAGATCGATGGGGATGCGCCGGCGCTGGACGAGGCCGACGATGGATCGGCGCTCAGCCTGAATGGCGAGGAGATGCATCCGCCGCTCTTCCGGCCAGGCGGCCGTTCCGCCATCGACGCCCTCGGCCTGAAGCTGGTTGAGGCGATGCCGGTAATGGTCGGCGACGATGGAGGCGACGGTCGGCACGTCGGCCCCGGCCGTCTGCGTCTCGGCCGTCTCCGCGAGCGCGTCCAGGGCGGCCTGCAGCGCCTCGGCGCGGGCCTCGCGCTCCTGCGCCGCATCGGCCAGGTCGAGCGGCAGATCGATGCCCCGCAGGAGGATCGGCAGCGCCACGTTGGCGAGCGCCAGAGACACGAGAATGACCGCGGCAGCGATGAACACGGCGAGATCCCGCGCAGGAAAAGGTATGCCACCCGTCAAGACCAACGGCAGGCTGAGCGCCGCGGCGAGCGTAACGGCGCCGCGCACCCCGCCGAACGCCATCACCGCCACCAGGCGCCATCGGGGAACGGGGCGCGGCGCGCCGCTTTGCCTCCGGCCGACGGGCCAGCAGCAGAGGGCGGCGAGCACCCACGCGAAGCGCAAGGCTGCGAGCGCGAGAACCGTGGCCGCCACATAGAGCCCGAGCCACCCCACGGCGTGGTGTCCGCCCTCGGCGATGCTGCGCGCCGCGCCGCTGAGGATGCCCGGCATCTGTTCGCCCAGCAGCAGGAACATGACGCCGTTGAGGGTGGATTGAAGCGTCTCCCACACCGCGCCGCGCCTCAGGCGCGTCAAGGGAAGCGCGCGGCCCGACACCTCGATGCGGCTCATCATCATGCCTGCGGCCACGGCGGCGAGCACGGCGGAGCCGCCGGCCGCTTCGGCCAGCAGATAGGCGCCGTAGGGAATGAGCAGGCTGATGAGGATCTGGCCGGAGGTATCCTCGCCCACCCGGCGCACCATGAAGGCCTTGGCCGTGGCCACCATCCAGCTGAAGGCGATGCCGATGGCGATGCCGCCCCCGGCCGCCCAGACAAAGGCGGCGAGGGAATCGAGCACCGGCACCGTCCCCGTCACCACCGCAGCGATGGCGAGGCGCAGGCAGATCAGCGCGGCGGCATCGTTGAAAAGGGCCTCGCCCTCCAGCAGGCGCAGCACGCCGCGCGGAATGGGAATGTGCCGCGCCACCGCGCCGGCAGCCACTACATCGGTGGGGGACAGGACGGCGGCGAGCGCGAAGCACACGGCCAGCGGCATCGCCGGAATGAGCCAATGGAGCATCAGCCCCACGCAGCCGACCGTGGCCACCACCAGCCCCAGCGCCATGGACAGGATGAGCGGCGCATTCGCCGCAAGATCCGTCTTGGACACGCGCCACCCGTCGAAGAACAGGAGCGGCGGCAGGAAAATGAGGAAGAACTGATCCGGCTTCAGCGGCGCGCCGAGGCTGGTGACGGAACCGATGGCGGCGCCCACCGCAACCTGGATGAGTGGCAGCGCCACGCGGTCGCCCAGCACGCGGCCCATCCAGTTGGTGAGCACCACGCCGGCAAGCAGCACGAGGATGTAGCGAATGTCGGTCATGCGCACCACCGGCCTGTCTCGGCGCCGTGCGCACGCGGCGCGTGCGTGGGCGCGCTCACGTTCCAGATCTTCGTCGGACGTCTCGTCCGCCCGCGGGAGCGGACGGCAGCGCCGGTGCGGGACGATCGCAACCGGCGCTGCGCGCGTCAGCCCGTCAGGCCTTCACGAAGGCGAGCAGATCGGGATTGATGACGTCGGCGTGGACGGTCAGCATGCCGTGGGGATAGCCGGCATAGACCTTCAACGTGCCGTTCTTCAGCAGCTTCACGCTCAGCCGCGCGGCATCATCGATGGGTACCACCTGGTCGGCATCCCCGTGCATGACGAGGGTCGGCACGGTGATGAGCTTGAGATCCTCGGTCTGGTCGGTCTCGGAGAAGGCCTTGATACCGTCATAGTGCGCCTTGGCGCTGCCGGTCATGCCCTGGCGCCACCAATTCTGAATCACGCCCGGCACGGGCGTCGCGCCGGGCAGGTTGAAGCCGTAGAAGGGGCCGGACGCCACATCCAGGAAGAACTGGGAGCGGTTGGCCGCGAGCGCGGAGCGGAAGCCGTCGAACACCTCCAGGGGCGTTCCGCCGGGATTGGCCGCGGTCTTCACCATCAGCGGCGGCACCGCGCTCACCAGCACCGCCTTCGCCACACGCCCCTGCGGCTGGCCGTGCCGCGCCACATAGCGGGCCACCTCGCCGCCACCGGTGGAATGGCCGATATGCACGGCGTTGCGCAGGTCGAGATGCTCCATCACCGCGGCGGCGTCAGCGGCGTAATGGTCCATGTCGTGGCCCTCGCTCACCTGCGCCGAACGGCCATGCCCGCGACGGTCGTGCGCGACCACCCGGAAGCCGTGTTGCAGGAAGAACAGGATCTGCGCATCCCAGTCGTCGGAGGAGAGCGGCCAGCCGTGATGGAAGACGATGGGCTGCGCGTCCTTCGGACCCCAGTCCTTGTAGAAGATGTCGACGCGGTCTTTGGTGGTGACGTAAGCCATGATCCTGTTCCTCTCGCTGTGTTCCACGATGAAACTGTCCGTGACGGCAGGCAGGGCACAGCCTGAGATCCAGCACCGACACAAGATCACTCTAGAATAGGGAGAGGGAAAATGGGCTTATACGCGGGTATATTGGATCGCACATCAATATAGGGGGGCGGACTTTTTCAGCGTCCCCTATCCCGGCCGCCTCAGCGGCCGGCCCGCAAGCAGCCGTTCGGCACGGGCGCGCCCGAAAGCCGCGCGAGAAGCCAAGAGACGGCCATAGGCGCCACAGCCTTGACCACCCCGCCATGGGACGCCCACGGCACTTCCACATAGGTGACGGACGTCCCGGCCCGGCACAGGCGCCCCACATAGTCCCGCGTCGTGGCCGGCTCCACGAGGGCATCAAGGCTCCCCTGCGCGAAGAAGACCGGCACGCCCTTCGGGTCCGGATTGGAATTGCGCGCGATCAGCTGATCCCAGCCGGGCCGCCGGTCGGCGGCGCTGCGCAGGAAGCCCGTCTGGGCATAGCCCAGCGCGGAGAGGCCGAGCACGACATCGCCCACCGGATCGAGGCTGCAATCGGCGGCGATCCCGTCCACCGTCGCGAGCGCCTGCGGGCGGACGATGCCGTCGAGCGGCCATCCATAGGCCTGGCCCCAGGACCATGCGGCGAAGGAGGCCACGACCTGCCCCGGCGGGGTGCCGATATCGTCGCGCAGCAAGCGCCGCAGCTCCGTCGGCGCGGCCGCCGCGGCGACACCGGCGAGATGCAGCTCCGGCGCATAGCTCCTTGACCCTTCTTCCGGCCAGCGGCCGATCAGTGTGAGGGATCGGCCCGGCGGCTGCGGGCCGCGAGCAGCTGGAGGCCGACGGCGAAGGCGGCGAACGCCGTCCCCAGCACCGTGACGAGGAACCAGCCGCCGGCGCCCCAGGCGAACGTCGCCGTGGCCGAGCCGATGGAGCCGCCGAGGAACATGGCGCTCATGAGCACCGTGTTGATCCGCGCCCGCGCCTCCGGCCGCAGGGCGAAGACGATGTGCTGGTTGGAAACGAGGGCACTCTGCATGCCGAAATCCAGCAGCATCACGCCGACGATCAGCCCGACAAGCGATCCCCACGCGCCGAACACGACCCATGCGGCGAGCGTGACGATGGAGCCCACCATCACCGCCAGCTTTGGCCCGCGCTTGTCCGCGAACCGGCCGGCCAGCGGCGCGGCGAGGATGCCGACGGCGCCCACCAGGCCGAACAATCCCGCCACCTCGGCACCGAGGCCGAAGCGCGGCTCGGCGAGCCGGAAGGCGAGGATGGTCCAGAACACGGTGAAGGCCGCAAACAGCGCCGCCTGCGTGATCGCCGCGAGCCGCAGCGCGGGAAAATCCAGCCACTGCTGCCACACGGAATGGAGCAGCCGGTGATAGCTCAGGCGCGAGTCCGGCTTGCTGCTTGGCAGCGTCACCGCCATCAGCACCGCGCCGCCCAGCGCCATGGGTGCCGCAAGCCACAGCATCTCGCGCCAGCCGCCGTGCGAGGCGACGAAACCGGCGACGGTGCGGCTGAGGAGGATGCCCGTCAACAGCCCGGCCATCACCGTTCCCACCGTCGCGCCCCTTTTCTCGGGCGCCGCGAAATGGGCGGCGAGGGGCACGATCTGCTGGGCGACCGTGGAGGCGAGCCCCACCGCCAGCGAGGCCGCCACGAGCAGCAGCGCCGTGGGCGCCACCGCGGCCAGCACCAGCGCCGCCGCCAGCAGCACGAACTGCACCACGATCAGGCGCCGGCGTTCCACGAGGTCGCCCAGCGGCACGAGCAGCACGAGGCCGATGGCGTAGCCGAGCTGGGTGGCGGTGGGAATGGCCCCCGTGAGGGCGCCCGGCAGATCCTGCTCGATCAGCGCGAGCATGGGCTGGTTGTAATAGATGTTCGCCACCGCGAGGCCGGCCGCCGTGGCCATGGCGAGCGTGGCGCCGAACCCCAGCGTGCCGGGCTCAGGCGCGGCGTCGGCGAGCGCGGGCGCGCCGGGACGCAGGGTTGAAGTCTGCTTGAAGATCATGGTTGCCTCCTCGGGCGGGTGCATCCGGGCTCAGGCCGGGACGTCGATCTCGGCGGCGGCGGCAGCGCGATCGAGCACCTCGATCAGGCTCTGCCTGTCCCTCGGCCCGTCGTAGCGGACACCGTTGATGAAGAGGCACGGCGTGCCGTTCACGCCGGCGCGAGCGCCGCCCACGAAGTCCTGCTGGATGATGGCGTCGTACTGACCCTGAAAGGCCGCCTGCAGCACGCGGCGTTCAATGCCGAGCTGCGCGCCATAGGACGTGAGGCTCGCCACATCGAGCGCGTCCTGGTGCTCGTAGAGCATGTCATGGGCGGCCCAGAACACCCCGGACGCGGCGGCCGCCTCGGCGAACTGCGCGGCGCGCAGGGCATGGGCGTGCATCTCGGTCAGCGGGAAATTGCGGAACACGAAGCGCAGCCGCGCGCCCATCGCCTCCTGCACGGCCTTGAGCACCGGATAGGCCTCGCCGCAATAGGGGCATTCGTAATCGCCGTACTCGATCAGGGTCACCGGCGCATCGGCCGGCCCAGCCACCTTGTCGGTGGCGCTCACGGGAGGAAGACGTCGCGTCATGCCTGCGCTCCATAGGTGTTCGAGGTGGGGGTGTCCGAGGCGGGTGTCTTGGGGATGGGAACGAGCGTGTCGAGCGCATCGAGAATGCCGTCCGCGCCGGGGTTCAGGCCGAGCGGCGAGAGATAGCTCCAGCGGATGACGCCCTCGGCATCGATCACGAACAGCGCCCGCTCGGCGACGCCATCCTGCGCGCGGTAGGCGCCATAGCGCCGGGCGACCTCGCCCTTGGGCTCGAAATCCGCGAGCAGCGGGAAATGCAGCTTGCGCGCCTCAGCGAAGGCCGCGTGGCACCACACGCCGTCCGTGGAGATTCCCACCAGCTGGGCGCCGGAGCGGTGAAACTCCGGCAGCATCTCGTTGTAGAGGCCCATCTGGTCGCCGCACACCGGGCTCCAGTCGGCCGGATAGAAGGCGAGGATGACGGGCGCACCTCTCAGATCGGAGAGGGACAGCCTCTGGTCGGGCGTGGCCGGCAGGGTGAAGTCAGGCGCGGCCTGGCCCGGCTGCAGCAAGGCATGTGTGGAAGCGTCGTGCGGATCAGTCATGTGCGTGCCTCGTCCCTCTCTGCGTCGCAGGTGTCCAATGTCGACTGCGAGAGTGTCGGGGGGACGGGCCGGGGGAAATCGGCCATTGGCGTGGCCCGCTCATACTTGGGTTTGGCGGGTGCCCCTTTAGTGCGTTTCGGAAAGATGAGGGCGCCGGGCAGCCGCATGGTGCACCCCCAGAAAGGGTGCGAATGATGATGAAGCGCGTGCTGCTCCTGTCCCTCGTTGCCGCCGGCTGCGGCGCGCTCGCCGCGCTGGCCTACGCCTGGCATGGCGAGATCGCTCCGGTTTCGCCCCCGCCCGCCGGCGCGTTCGAAAGCGCGCAGATTGAGCGGGGCGCGGCGCTCGCCCTCATCGGGGATTGCCGCACCTGCCACACCGCGCCGGGCGGGACGACCTTCGCCGGTGGCCTCGCCATGCCGACGCCCTTCGGCACGATCTATTCCACCAACATCACCCCCGATCCCGAAACCGGCATCGGGCGCTGGCCGCTCGCCGCCTTTGTGCGGGCCATGCGCGAGGGCGTGGACCGCGAAGGCCGGCACCTCTATCCGGCCTTCCCCTACGACCATTTCAGCCTGACCACAGACGCAGACCTCGCTGCGCTCTACGCCTTCCTGATGACCCGCGCGCCGGTGGTCGCCACGGCACCGGCGAACCAGCTGCCCTTCCCCATCAACATCCGGCTCGTGCTCGCCGGCTGGAAGCTCCTGTTCCTCCATCCCGAGCCCTTCGCGAACGATCCCGCGCGCGATGCCGCGTGGAACCGGGGCCGCTATCTGGTGGAGGGCCTCGCCCATTGCGGCGCCTGCCATACGCCGCGCAACCTGATGGGCGCGGAAATCCGCTCCCGCGCCTTTGCCGGTGGCGTGGCCGAGGGCTGGACCGCTTACCCCCTGAGCGCGCAGTCGCCCGCCCGCGTGCCGTGGACGAAGGCGGCCCTCGCCCAGTACCTGCGCGAGGGCTGGCAGGCGGATCACGGCGTCGCGCTCGGCCCCATGGGGCCGGTGACGGAGAACCTCGCCGAGGCCCCTGCGCAGGACATCGAGGCGATGGCGGACTATCTCGCCTCGCTCGGCACGCCCGCCAGCAAGACTGCCATGCCGAAGGCGCCCGCGCCCGATGCCTCCGGCCAGCGGCCGCAATCGGCGGGCTGGCAGGCGGTCGCCATGGCCCTGCCCGCGGATGCCGGCGCGGGCCGTCGCGTCTTCGCCGCCGCTTGCGCCGCCTGTCACCAGGCCGGCCGGCCGCTGCCGCTCGGCGGCGTGGACATCGCCCTCTCCACGGCGCTTGCGGCCGAGACGCCGCAGAACCTGCTCAACCTCATCCTGCGCGGGGTTCCGGCCGCGGACGGCGTGGCGGCGCCCGTCATGCCGCCCTTCGCCGCCATGGACGACACCGCGCTGACGGCTCTTCTCGACTACCTGCGCCGTGACATCGCCGCGCGGCCGGCCTGGCCGGATCTCGCCGCCGCCATCACAGCGGCCCGCCACGCCGCAGCTCCCCAGACCAACGTGAACCCCGCGAAAGGCGCCCCATGACCACGTTCACCGTCAACGGCACGCGCCGCACCATCGCCGCCGCGCCGGACACGCCCCTGCTCTACGTGCTGCGCGGCGAACTCGAATTGAACGGCGCGAAATTCGGCTGCGGCCTCGGCCAGTGCGGCGCCTGCACGGTGCTGGTGGACGGGGAACCCGTCTTCTCCTGCGTCACGCCGGTGATGCTGCTGGACGGGCGCGCGGTGCGCACGCTCGAGGGGCTCGGCAGCGCCGAGGCGCCGGGGCCGGTGCAGGCCGCCTTCATCGCCGAGCAGGCGGCCCAGTGCGGCTATTGCATCGCCGGCATGGTCATGCGCGCGCAGGCCCTGCTGGAGCGCGATGGCGACCCGGACGACGACCCCATCCTCGCCGCCCTCGAACCCAGCCTGTGCCGGTGCGGAACCCATGTGCGCATCGTCCGCGCTGTGAAGCGCGCCGCCCGCACCATGGCCGGCAAACCGATGGCAGGCAAGGCGGAGGCTGTGCGATGACACAGGCCCTCTCCCGCCGCGCGGTGCTGCGCGGCACCGGCGCCCTCATCCTCGCCTTCAGCCTGTCGGGCCGGGCCTTCGCCCAGACCGAGACTGGCGCGAGCGCGACACCCCTGCGGGGCCTGCCCGGCAGCCTCGATGCCACGCCCCGGCTCGACGCCTGGATCCGCATCGCGCCGGACGGCAACGCCACCATCTTCACCGGCAAGGCGGAGCTGGGACAAGGCATTCGCACCGCTCTGCTGCAGGTGGCGGCGGAGGAACTGAAGCTGCCCCTCTCGCGGCTCGACCTCATAACCGCCGACACCGGCCGCACCCCCAACGAGGGCTACACGGCCGCCAGCCACTCGGTGCAGGATTCCGGCACTGCCATCCGCAATGCGGCGGCGCAGGTGCGCGAGATCCTCATCGGCGAAGCCGCGCGCCGGGCTGGCGTCGCCCGCGCGGGCCTGACCGCCCGCAATGGCATCGTCACCGGCCCCGCCGGCCTTCAGCTCTCTTATGGCGAGCTGGTCTCCGACACCTTGCTGCACGTGGATGCCGCACCCACCTCGATCCTCACCGATCCGCGCGACTTCACGGTGATGGATCGCCCCGTGCCGCGCGTCGACATCCCGGCGAAAGTCACGGGCGGGGCGGCCTATGTGCAGGACATGCGCCTGCCCGGCACGGTCCACGGCCGCATCGTGCGTCCGCCGAGCTACGGCGCCCGGCTGGTCGCGCTCGACGCCGGGCCGGTGGAGGCGATGCCCGGCGTGCTCAAAGTGGTGCGCGACGGCGCCTTCCTGGGGGTGATCGCCGAGCAGGAATGGACGGCGATCCAGGCCATGCGCCGGCTCGCCACCCTCGCCCGGTGGGAGGAGACCGCACAGCTTCCCGACGAGGCGCGCCTGCCCGAAGCGCTCATGGCCCTGCCCACGCGGGACACCATCATTCTCGAGGTGGGGCAGCCGGATGCGCCGTCCTTCACCCTCGATACCCTGTTCAGTCGCCCCTATCTCGCCCATGGCTCCATCGGCCCCTCCTGCGCCATCGCGCATCTGGAGGGCGATGGCATGACGGTGTGGACCCACACCCAGGGCGTCTATCCGCTGCGCGATGCCCTCGCGGGCCTCCTCGCCATGTCCCCGGAGAAGGTGCGCTGCATCCACGCGGAGGGGGCCGGCTGCTATGGCCAGAACGGCGCGGATGATGCCGGCGCCGACGCGGCGATGCTCGCCCGCGCCTTCCCTGGCCGGCCGGTGCGCGTGCAGTGGATGCGCGAGCAGGAGCATGCCTGGGAGCCGTTCGGACCGGGCATGGTAGCCCGCGTGCGCGCGGCGCTGGGGCCGGACGGCGCGATCACTGCATGGCAGCACGATGTGTGGAGCCAGTCGCACATGATGCGCCCCGGCCCGCCCGGCACCCTCCTCGCCGCCCGCGACAAGGCCGAGCCGTTCCCCCCGGCGCCGCCGGTGGACCTGCCCATGCCGGAAGGCGGCGGCGACCGAAACGCCGTGCCGCTCTACGTGCTGCCCAATGCGCGAGCGGTGAACCACTTCCTGCCGGAGATGCCGCTGCGCGGCTCCTCCATGCGCTCGCTGGGCGGCTACCTCAACGTCTTCGCCATTGAGAGCACCATGGACGAGCTCGCCCGCCGGGCGGGGCAGGACCCGGTGGATTTCCGCCTGCGCCATCTTCAGGACGAGCGGGCGAAGGCGGTCATCACCACCGCCGCCGAGCGCTTCGGCTGGAAGGACCGGCCGAAGCCCCCCGCCGGAGGCGGCTACGGCTTCGCCTTCGCGCGCTACAAGAACCTCGAGGCCTATTGCGCCATCGCGCTGGAGGTCGCCATCGATGCGGACACTGGCTGCCTCCTCGTCACGCGCGTGGTGGCGGCGGTGGACACCGGGCAGGTCGTGAACCCGGACGGGGTGCACAACCAGATCGAGGGCGGCATCGTGCAGGCGACGAGCTGGACGCTGTTCGAGGGCGTGCGCTTCGATCGTCGGCGCATCACCTCGGTGGATTGGGCGGCCTATCCCATCCTGCGCTTCTCCCGCATGCCCCGTGCCGTGGAGGTCCACATCGTCCCGCGGCCGGGCCTGCCCTTCCTCGGCGCGGGGGAGGCGGCGCAGGGGCCCATGGGGGCGGCGCTGGGCAATGCCATCCGCGACGCCAGCGGCCAGCGCCTCGCCACCCTGCCCCTCGACGCAAGCCGCATCCGCCATGCCATGATGGATCCACCGCCGCTCCGCTGAACGGAGCCAGATCCCGCGCCGGGCGCGGCATCGCCACACCCACAGGAGACAGCCATGAAGATCGATCTCTCGGGCAAGACCGCCCTCGTCACCGGGTCGAGCGAAGGCATCGGCTTCGCCATCGCCAAGGGGCTTTCGCAGGCCGGGGCAACGGTCGTCGTCAACGGGCGCGCGGAGGCGAAGGTGGCCGAGGCCGTAGTGCGCATCGGCGGCACGGCACGCGGGCAGGCCATCGACCTCGGCACCGCGGAAGGCGCCGCCGCGCTGGTGGCGGCCGAGCCGGCGTTCGATATCGTCGTGAACAATCTCGGCATCTTCCAACCGTCCGACTTCTTCGAGACCGACGACGCGGTGTGGGACCGGCATTGGGCGATCAACGTCATGTCGGGCGTGCGCCTCGCCCGCGCCTACCTGCCGGGCATGGCGGAGCGCGGCTGGGGGCGCATGCTGTTTCTCGGCTCGGAATCCGCCTTCAACATCCCGGCGGACATGATCCACTACGGCGTCAGCAAGACGGCCGACGTCTCCCTCGCGCGGGGCCTCGCCAAGCGCATGGCGGGCACAGGCGTGACCGTGAATTCCATCCTGCCCGGCCCCACTCTGTCGGAGGGCGTCGCGGCCATGCTGAAGGACGCGGTGGCGGCGGGCAAGACGCTGGAGGAGGCCGGCGCCGACTTCGTAAAGGCCCACCGGCCGAGCTCCATCATCCAGCGGCCGGCGAGCGTTGAGGAGGTCGCCAACATGGCGGTCTACATTGCCTCGCCGCTCGCCTCCGCCACCACCGGCGCCGCCTTGCGGGTCGATGGCGGCGTCATCGATTTCATCGTCTAGCGTTCTGGAGAGACAGGCCATGCCCCCTCGCATCCTCATCGTCGGTGGCTCCATCGGCGGCCTGTTCGCCGCCGTGCTGCTGCACCGCGCCGGCTTCGACGTGCGCGTGACCGAGCGGTCGGTGCATGGGCTGGAGGGGCGGGGCGCCGGCCTCGTCGCCCAGCGCGAGGTGTTCGACATCCTGCGCGAGGTGGGCGTCGAGCACCTAGCGCATGTGGGGGTGACGGCCCACGAGCGCATCTACCTCGACCGGGCAGGCTCCATCATCCATCGCCAGCGCACGCCCCAGACCCAGCTCTCCTGGGACGTGCTGTTCCGCACCTTCCGTCACCTCCTGCCGGATGATCGCTACCACATCGACCGGCAGGCTATTTCCGTGACACAGGAGCCCGGCGATGCCCGCGTGACCTATTCCGATGGCACCGAGGAGCGGGCGGATCTCGTCATCGGCGCCGACGGCGTCGGCTCGACGCTACGCGGCGCGGTTGCGGGCCCCGAGTCCCGGCCAACTTATGTGGGCTACGCCACCTGGCGCGGCCTCGTCCCCGAGGCCGAGGTGCCGGCGGTGGCCGCCGGGCAGCTCTTCGACCGCTTCGCCTTCTACGAGATGCCGGGATCGCACATTCTCGGCTATCTCGTGCCCGGCCCGGACGGCTCCACCGCCGTCGGTCGGCGGCGCTACAACTGGGTCTGGTACCGGCGCTACACGCCCGACGAACTCGATGGCGTCCTCACCGATTTGGACGGCGTGCGCCGCCCCTTCTCCCTCGCGCCCGGCCGCGTGCGCCCGGATGTAGCGGGCGCGATGAAATCCGATGCCGCCCGGCTGCTGCCCCCGGCCTTCGCCGCCGTGGTGGCGGCCGAGCCGCGCCCCTTCCTGCATGCTATCTTCGACTACGCTCCCCCGCAGATGGTTTCCGGCCGCGTCGCGCTCATGGGCGATGCGGCGTTCGTCGCCCGGCCGCACACCGCCATGGGCGTGGCGAAGGCGGCGGGCGATGCCTTCGCGCTCCGTGGTGCGCTCACCCACACCCAGGATATTGACGCCGCCCTCGCCGCCTATGCCGCCGAGCGTGCTCCGGTGGGGGCGGCGATCGTCGCCTACGGCCAGAGCCTCGGCGGCTCGCTCGGCTAACCCGATAATGTAATCAAACCAAGGTAGGCCCCCACTACCTTGCGTATAATTGGCCGTCGCCCGGCAGGACCTATGCTCAACAGAGCCACGATGGGTTCAGCAAGGCACGGCATCCATGAGCTCCACTGCACAAGGCACTCTCGACAGTCGCCCGGAGACAAATTCCGGGGCCTTGCGCGCGCGTCTTCGCTCCTGTGGTCCTCGCGCCTTGTTCGGCGTCCGGCTTGCGGCGTCGGTTTGTCTGGCGCTCTACATCACCTATGCGCTCGAGCTTCAGAACTCCTTCTGGGCGGCGACGACAGCGGCCATCGTGTGCCAGCCGAACCTCGGCACGTCCCTGCAGAAGGGACGCTGGCGAATCATCGGAACGGTGGCGGGCGCGCTGGCCATGGTGACGGTGCTCGGGCTCTTCGCCCAGAGCCGATACACCCTCGCCTTCTGCCTCGCCGCATGGTGCGGCGCGTGCGGCGTCGCCGTCGTGGTGCTCCGGAACTTTGCATCCTACGCCGCGGCCCTGGCCGGCTTTACCGCAGCCGTGATCTTCGCCGACACCATCGCCGATCCGACGTCAGCCTTCTTTTTCTCCATGGTCCGTGTCAGCGAAATCTGCATCGGCATCGGATCGACCCTCTTCGTCATCCTCCTCACCGATTTCGGCGCCGCGCGCAGGACCTTTGCCGGCCTTCTGGAAGATCTGGCCCGCCAGTTGGTCCGCGGCTTCCGCTCGACCCTCGCCCCGCCGCAGGACGCGCGCGAGGAACGCGTCAGCCCCAGGGACGTCCTGCGGAAGCTGAGCCTGTTTCAGGCCGCAGCCGATGCGGCCATGGCGGATTTCCCGTATCTGCGCTCGCGCAGCGGTCATCTGCGCGATGCCGGGGCACGCCTGATGGACGCGGTGCTCGGCTGGCAGAAGATTACCCTGGAGCAGGAGGCTTCCGGCCAACGCGGCGACACCGTTCGCGCGTGCCTGGACACCCTGCTCTCCCGCCTCGACCCGGCCGATATGGGCCGAGACCCGGAGCGGCTCCGCAGCGCCTGCGCGGAGGCTTTGCAGACCCTTGAGGTGCTTCCGCGCGATGACGCCGGCGCCTCAATTCTAGCCGACGCGACCCGCGACCTCCTCCTTTGCCTGCGCGAAACGGCAGGAAGCATCGCCCTGCTCATGGGTGCAAGAGCGGAACGTCGGGCCGCACCGTGGACCATCGTCATCGGCGATCCGCTCCCGCCCCTGCTCAGCGGCTTCCGTGTCTTCTCGGCGGTCGCCGCGGCGGCAGCCTTCACCATCGCCACCGAATGGCCGAACGGTCCTCTCGCCATTGCCTTCGTCGCGATCGCCGTCCTGATCTTCGCTCCGGCGGGCGATCAGGCCCGCGTGCTCGTCACGGACTACACCATCGGCTCCATCCTCGTGACGGTGATCGGCTGCGGGCTCTATTTCGGGGTCATGCCGTCCATCTCCACCTTCCCGCAGCTCGCTGTAATGCTGGCGCTCTTCCTGGTGCCGGTCGGCTGGATGCAGGCGGGCAGCTGGCACACGCCGCTGTTCCTGGCGATGTCCGTCAATCTCCTGCCTCTGATCGGGGTCGGGAACCCGATTTCCTATGATGCGTCCACTTTTTTCAACATCGCGCTGACGATCATCCTTGGCAACATCATCGGAACGCTGTTCTTCATCATCATTCCGGGTCTGTCGCCCGAGGTGCGGACGCGGCGCCTCCTCGCCCTCTCGGTCCGCGACTTGCGACGGCTCGCGGGCCGGCCACAGACCCCGGACGCCACGCGCTGGACTGCGGTGATGACACGCCGTGTCGAGGATCTGCCGCCCCAGGCGACGGACGAACAGGCTGGCTCTCTCCTGCCGCTCTTCGTCCTCGGACGGGCTCTGATCCTCCTGCGCGAAGCACCGGCGAGCGAGGCGGATCGACTGCTGATCTCGGACGCCAGTGCCGCGCTTGCGGAGGGACGGGTGGAGCTTGCGCGCTTCGCCTTTGGCGGCATGGAGCGCGTGCTCTCGGAGCGGGTAGCCTCCCAGCCCTCCGAGACGCCGGCGGGCCTGCCGTCGCTCGTGCAGATCAAGATCATCACGGACGCGCTCGATGCCTGTTCAGACCTTCTCGAAGGGACGGACAGTCAGCGCGCCAACCCCGGCTAGATCAGGAAAGACGAGACCAACCCCATGTTCTCGGAACTCAATCTCCTCGGCGTTCTGTTCTCGCCCTTTGCAGCCATGATGCTGGCGGCGTGGCTCATGACCATCCCGCTCATCATGCTCGGCAACCGCACCGGCCTGTCGCGCGTGGTGTGGCACCCGGCCCTGTTCAATCTCGCGATCTACGTGATCGTGCTGTCCCTCACCGTCCTGAGCATAGGAGCAGGTTCATGACCGCCATCGACATCCCTGCCGAAAAGGGGACCTCCGTTTCGCGTCGCGTGATGGGCGTGCTCCTAACCCTCGCCGTTGTCGGCGTCGCCGGCGTCCTCGGATGGCGGATGTGGGAGACCTACATGACCACGCCCTGGACCCGCGACGGCACCGTGCGGGCCTATGTGGTCACCGTCGCGCCGCAGATCTCGGGGCGCATCGTCGAGCTTCCGGTGAAGGCCGACCAGTTCGTCCACAAGGGCGACCTCCTGATGGTCATCGAGCCCTCCGACTACCAGATCGCGCTCGCCAATGCAGAGGCCGCCGTGGCCCGCGCCAAGGCCGATCTCCAGAACAAGAAGGCAGAGGCGGAACGGCGGACGAAGCTGAGCGCCATCGCCGCCTCGGAAGAGGAAAAGCAGAGCTTCGCGGCCTCGGCGGACATGGCGGTGGCGGCCTATCAGCAGGCCCTCGCCGATCGCGACCAGGCGAAGCTCAACCTCAGTCGCACGCGCATCGTCTCGCCGGTGAACGGCTATGTCACGAACCTGCTCACCCAGGTGGGCGACTATGGCACCAGCGGCCAGCGCGCGCTCTCCGTGGTGGACAGCGACAGTTTCTGGGTGGACGGCTATTTCGAGGAGACCGTCCTGTCCGGCATCCATCTGGGCGACACGGCGAAAGTGGCGCTGATGGCCTATGGCGCGCCGCTCACCGGGCATGTGAGCGGCATCGGCCGGGGCATCGCCATCCCCAATGTGGCGCCGGACGTGTCCGGCCTCGCCTCGGTCAACCCGGTGTTCACCTGGGTGCGCCTCGCCCAGCGCGTGCCGGTGCGCATCGCGCTCGATCCGGTGCCGCCGTCTGTCACCCTCTCCGCCGGGCTCACCGCGACGGTCACCATCACCGGCAAATGATCACCGGCGCGCACGGACGGCCCGCCCCGCAACGGGCGGGCCGCGTCCGTTTCCCGTCGCCCGATTTTCCTCCGGCATGACTGTGCGGCGCCATACCAATGTATGCGCCGGACATATGTGAAGCCCATTTATTCCAGCCGACCCCGCAGGTCATCATTGGCTCGTCTTCCGGTTACTTCCGAACCGGCGACGCGCGCCGTCGAGCAAGACGGGCGCAAGAGCTTCTCACCCCTGCTGCGGGAGCCGCCCATGGGCATCGCGAAAACCATCCGTCCCTATCACGAGCCCGCCGGCGGCTGGGGCGCCCTGAAGGCCATGGGCAGCGCGCTGGTGGAGCAGCACGTCGCCGTGTCCGGCATGGCCACCCTCGCCCGCATGAATCAGCCCGGCGGCTTCGATTGCCCCGGCTGCGGATGGGGCGATCCTAAGCACACCTCGCCCTTCGAATATTGCGAGAACGGCGGCAAGGCCGTCGCCTGGGAGGCGACTGCGAAGCGCTGCACGCCCGAATTCTTCGCCGCCCACACCGTCACCGCGCTCAGCGCCCTCGGCGATTACGAGCTGGAGATGGAAGGGCGCCTCACCCACCCCATGCGCTACGACGCGGCAAGCGACCGCTACGTGCCGGTGCGCTGGGAAGAGGCCTTCGCGCTGGTGGGCCGGCATCTCAATGCTTTGCCCGATCCGAACATGGCGGATTTCTACACGTCGGGCCGCGCCTCCAATGAAGCGGCCTTCCTCTACCAGCTCTTCGCCCGCGAATACGGCACCAACAACTTTCCCGACTGCTCCAACATGTGCCACGAGGCGACCAGCGTCGGGCTGCCCCAGTCCATCGGTGTCGGCAAGGGCACGGTGCTCCTGGAGGATTTCGCGCGGGCGGACTGCATCTTCATCTTCGGCCAGAACCCCGGCACCAATTCGCCGCGCATGATGAGCGACCTGCGCAACGCATCGCGCCGGGGCGCCACCATCATGTCGTTCAATCCCTTCCGCGAACGCGCGCTGGAGCGCTTCCAGGCGCCGCAGAACCCGGTGGAGATGGCGACGCTGACCTCCACGCCCATTTCCTCGCGCATCTTCCAGGTGCGGGTCGGCGGCGACGTGGCGCTCATCAAAGGCATGATGAAGCATCTCGTCGCGGCGGATGAAGCGGCCCGCGCGCAGGAACTGGTGCCGGTGCTCGACTGGGACTTCATCCGCGGCCACACCGCCGGCATCGATGCCCTCATCGCCGACCTCGCGGCGACCTCGTGGGAGGATATCGAGCGCAAGAGCGGCATCGCCCGTGCCGACATCGAGACGGCGACCGAGGCCTATATGCGGGCGGAGCGGGCGATCCTGGTCTACGGCATGGGCATCACCCAGCATCGCCACGGCACGCAGAATGTGCAGCAGATCGCCAACCTCGCGCTGCTCAAGGGGAATGTGGGGCGCGAGGGCGCCGGCATCTGCCCGGTGCGCGGCCATTCCAACGTGCAGGGCGACCGCACGGTGGGCATCACGGAAGTGCCCTCCGACGCACTGCTCGACGCGCTCGAGGCGCGCTTCGGCTTCACCCCGCCACGGGCGTTCGGCCACAACGTGGTCACCGCGCTGGAGGCCATGCTGCGCGGCGAGACCAAGGTGTTCATCGGCCTCGGCGGCAATTTCGCGGCCGCGATCCCGGACTGGCAGCTCACCCAGGAGGCCATGCGCCGGCTGGACCTCACCGTCCACATCGCCACCAAGCTCAACCGCAGCCATCTCGTCCACGGGCGGGACGCGCTGATCCTGCCCTGCCTCGGGCGGACCGAGATCGACATGCAGGCGAGCGGGCCGCAGTCGGTCACGGTGGAGGATTCCATGTCCATGGTCCACGCCTCCACCGGCCACAATCCGCCGGCCTCCGACCATCTGAAGAGCGAGCCGGCGATCATCGCCGGCATGGCGCGGGCGACGCTCGGCAGCCGCTCCAAGGTGAACTGGGAGGCGCTGACGGCGGACTATGCGCTGATCCGCGAGGACATCGAGGCGGTGTTCCCGATCTTCCAGGGGTACAACGCGCGCATCAAGGCGCCGGGCGGCTTCCACCTCACCTCCACCGCCCGCGAGCGCATCTGGGCGACGGCCTCGGGCAAGGCGAACTTCATCGTCTGCAAAGGCCTGTACGAGGACCCCAGCGTCAGCGGCCACCCGCTCTGGCTCACCACCGTGCGCAGCCACGACCAGTACAACACCACGCTCTATTCCCTCTCCGACCGCTATCGCGGCGTCCATGGCGCGCGCGATGTGATCTTCCTCGGCGAGAAGGAGATGGAAAAGCGCGGGCTGAAGCCGGACGACCGCGTCGACATCGTGACCCTCTCCACCGACGGGGTCGAGCGCGCGGTGCGCGGCTTCCGCGTGGTGCTCCATCCGTTCCCGGAGGCGAGCTGCGCGGCCTACTACCCGGAAACGAACCCCCTCGTGCCGCTCTACGCGCACGACCCACAGAGCTTCACCCCGGCCTCGAAGGGCGTCCCCGTGCGCCTCGTGAAATCCGCCCCCTTCATCGGAGCGAAATGACCATGGACGCCCTCGCGCTCTCGCGCCTGCAATTCGCCTTCACCGTCGGCTTCCACATCCTGTGGCCGACACTCACCATCGGCACCGCCTGGTTCGTCACCCTCCTCAGCTTCCTGTGGTGGCGGACGGACAAGACCGTCTACCGCGACCTCATGCGCTTCTGGATGCGCCTGTTCGCCCTCGTGTTCGGCATGGGGGTGGTGACCGGCATCGTGCTGAGCTACCAGATCGGCACCAACTGGGCGGCCTTCTCGCGCTCCGTCGCCAACGTGCTCGGCCCGCTCCTCGCCTATGAGACCATGACCGCCTTCTTCCTGGAGGCGGGCTTCATCGGCATCATGCTGTTCGGCGAATCCCGCGTGTCGAAGGGGACGCACTTCTTCGCCTGCCTCATGGTGGCGGGCGGCGCGCTCATCAGCACCACCTGGATCATCGCCGCCAACAGCTGGATGCAGACGCCGGCGGGCGCCCTCGCGGATGCCGGGGGCATCTTCCATGTGGTGGACTGGTGGCAGGTGATCTTCACCGCCTCATTCCCCTATCGCCTTGCCCACATGGTGTGCGCCAGCTTCCTCACCTGCGCCTTCATGATTGCCGGCGTCTCCGCCTTCCATCTGTGGCGCGGCCAGCATGTGGCCGCCTCGCGCACCGCCTTCTCCATGGCGCTTTGGCTGGCCCTGGTGCTGGCGCCGCTCCAGATCTTCATCGGCGACCTGCACGGCCGCAACACGCTGGTGGAGCAGCCCACCAAGCTCGCCGCCATGGAGGGCCTGTGGGACACCACCCGCGGCCCGGCCATGACCGTCATCGCCTGGCCGGACATGGCCGCGCAGAAGAACCTCTACGCGCTCGAAATCCCCCACCTCGCCAGCCTCTATCTCACCCACAGCTGGGACGGGGAGGTTCAGGGCCTGAAGGCGGTGCCGCCCGCCGACCAGCCCAACGTGCCGATCGTGTTCTTCGCCTTCCGCATCATGGCCGGCATCGGCATGCTGCTGCTGGCCACGGCGCTGACCGGGCTGGTGCTGCGGATGCGCGGACGGCTCTACGACACCCGATGGTTCCAGTACCTCGCCATGGCCACCACCTCCCTCGGCCTCGTCGCCGTGCTCGCCGGATGGACGGTGACGGAGGCGGGCCGGCAGCCCTGGATCATCTACGGGGTGCTGCGCACCGCCGATGCCGTGGCGCCGGTGGCCGCCGGCGCGGTCACCACCAGCCTCCTCATCTTCTTCGCCGTCTACAACCTGCTGCTCGTCGCCTTCCTCTGGTTCGCCGGACGGGTGGCGTTCAAGGGCCCCACCGACACGTCGCCCGAGGTGGCGGAGCGCCCCGGCATGGAGCGCGCCAGCGTCGGCCTCTTCACCAACTCCCCCACCCTTCCGTCGCCCGTCCCCGGCGTCGGACAAGCGAAGGCCTGACCATGACCGAGCTGATGCAGGCGGACCATGTGCCGCTCCTCTTCGCCGCCGCTGCCCTCTTCTGCGTCACCGTCTACGTGCTCGCGGACGGGCTCGACCTCGGCGTCGGCATCCTCTTCCTCGCCGCCCCGCGCGATCAGGACCGCGACGTGATGATGGCCTCCATCGAACCCGTCTGGGACGGCAACGAGACGTGGCTGGTGATGGGCGGCACGCTGCTGTTCGCCGCCTTCCCCGCCGGCTACTACATCCTGCTGCCGGCCTTCTATCTGCCCATCATGTTCATGCTGTTCGCCCTGATCTTCCGGGGCGTCGCCTTCGGCTTCCGCCTGCAGGCGACGCGGTTCCGGCCGGTGTGGGATGCCGCCTTCTTCGCCGGTTCCTTCCTCACCACCTTCTGCCAGGGGCTTATCCTCGGCGGGCTCATCGATGGGGTGCCGGTGGAGAACGGCATGTTCGCGGGCGGCGCCTTCAGCTTCCTGAGCGTGCTCGGCGTGCTGTGCGGCATCGGCCTCGTGGGCGGCTATGCGCTCATCGGCGCCGGCTGGCTGATCTGGAAGGCGGAGGGGCCGACGCAGGTGTTCGGCCGCGAGATCGCCCGCGCAGCGCTCATCCTCACCGCCGCGATGATGCTGCTGGTGAGCCTGTGGAGCGCCTGGAGCGTGCCCGAGGTCGCAGCCCGCTGGTTCGCTTTGCCGAACCTGTTCTGGCTCGCGCCCGTGCCGCTCCTCACTCTGGCGGTGATCGCCTGGATCTGGTGGGCGATCTGGAACGGCCGCGAGGCGCAGACCTTCGCGCTCGCCCTCATGCTGTACGCCCTCGGCCTGTTCGGGCTCGTGGTGAGCCTGTGGCCCTATGTGGTGCCGCGCGAGGTCACCGTCTGGGACGGCCTGTCCGATCCCCGCTCGCTCGCCTTCCTCGGGGTCGGCGTCATGGTCATCATCCCGGTGGTACTGGCCTATCAGGCCCACGCCTACTGGATCTTCCGGGGGAAGGTGCAGCACGAAGGGGGGCACGGCGGCTACGGCTGACGACCGCCCGCCCGGTTCGCGATCGCTCGCCCCGAAGCCACATGGCGCGGGGCGAGCGATCGCGTGAATGCTGGCTGTTCCTGTCCCGGGCCCGCCTGTGATCTCATACCCCCAGCGCCCAAAGCAGAAGCACCGCCGCCGTCATCGTCTCCCATGACGCAATCGTTCAAAGCGACCGGCATATTCGACAAGAGACCGATCCCGAACACCGGCAACATGGCTACGATTTTCCGGGACGCATCAGATGCGAGGATCGATGACCATGAGCTAGGCGCCTGCGCGTCGCCTCGGCGGCAATTTGAGGCCGCGGTGGTGGCGGCACTCGCTCGCTTTCGACCGGACCGCTGGCGCGGCGCGCCCGGGCGATGCCCGACATGTGATCGACGCCCCCTCCCCGTCGCGTCGGTGCCGACCATAGCCACCTTGACGCGGGCGCCCGTTCCAGAATATTTAATCGAACGATAAATAGCCGGTTTTCGGGTCTCTCCGGCGCATCGACCGCCAGCCGCAAGCGCCAACGGCGCGCTGGACGCTCTTGCAACAACGCACTACAAACAAGAAACAACACATATTTTTCGCACATTCATGCAATGAACGGATGAAAGATCGCCAGTGGACAGCGTGCGAGACATAGGCGGCAACAGCGCCCCGCTCCGCAGCGGGATGGACGCCGCATCCTTCGACCGCCTCGCGCTGACGTCGGAGGGCGCCGTTGACGGCATCGAATCCTGTCTCGCCGAGGACGAGCTGACCGGTGAACGCTGGCGGGTGAAATCCGCTTTGCGGGGCAGTCCGGCCGCGGCCCTGCTCGATCGGGAGGCGGCCCTGGCGCAGGGTCTCCCTTCCGACGTCGTCGACCCACCCCAGCGGCTGGAGCATCGCAGCCGGGTGATCCTCATCTACCCGGATCGCCCGATGGCGAGCCTCGACGACCTCGCCCCCAGCACGCTCGCCCCGCAGGCGCTCCTCGATCTCGGCATGGCCATCGCCGCCGCGCTCTCGCGGCTGCACGCGCTCGGCACCATCCATGGCGGCCTCAAGCCGCCGAGCGTGCTTCTGGAGGAGCGGGGACGGGTCCGCTTCCGCCATCTCGTCGGCCCCATAGGCACCGATGCCCCGCACGCGGCCGGGTTCACGGCGGCCGACGCCATCGCCTACGCCGCGCCGGAGCAGGCGCGGCTCCACCGCCCGGCTAGTGACGCACGCAGCGATCTCTATTCGCTGGGCGTGCTGCTCTATGCGCGGCTCGTCGGCCGGCTGCCGCTCCAGGCGACCAGCATGGCGGAGTGGCTGCACGCCCATGTGGCGGTCGAACCGGTGCGGCCCGGCACCGTGCGCGGCGACGTCCCGCCCATGCTCGACGCCATTCTCATGAAGCTCATCGACAAGGATCCGGAGCAGCGCTACCAGAGCGCCGAAGCGCTCCAGATCGACCTGCGCCTCGCCCGCGCCGCGCTAGCGGCCGGCGATGGCGCGGCGACTTTCGCCCTCGGCCGCGGCGAGTTCGCCCGCAAGGGGATCGAGGCGCGCGGACTGTTCGGCCGGGCGCTGGAGCTGTCGCAGCTCGTGGAGGCCTTCGGGCGTGTGTCCCGCACGGGCCGGAGCGAGCTGATCCTGCTGCGCGGCGAGGCGGGGGCAGGCAAGTCCTCCCTCGTCGAGCAATTGTCGAAGGCCTGGCTGCCGGCAGAAGCCCAGTTCGCGGCCGGCAAGAGCGTCCTGCTGCAGGAGGGCATGCCCTACGCCCCGTTCGCCCAGGCGCTGCGCACCCTGGTCATGCGGGCGCTGGGCGAGAGCGCCGACGTGCTGGACGGCATCCGGGAGCGCCTTGCCGCCCAGCTGTCGGGCTACAGCAGCCTGCTGATCGACCTCGTACCCGAAGCCGAATTCATTCTCTCGGACGGGGGCGCCCTGCCCGAGGTGGCCGCGAGCATGGCGCAGGCGCGCGTGATGCGGATCGTGCTCCAGACCCTCAAGGCCTTCGCGACGCCGTCCCGGCCGCTCGTCCTGTTCCTTGACGACCTGCAATGGATGGATGCGGCGAGCCTCGGCGCCCTGCAGGCGTTGTGGCGCGAAGCGCCGCCGCATGCGCTGCTGATCGGCAGCTATCGCGAGGAAGAGGTCGCCCGGCATCCGGAGCTAGCCAGCCTGCTGGCCGAGGCGCGCACCGGCCCGCTGCCGACAACGGAGATCCGCGTCGGCCCGCTGTCGGGCGCGGAGACCCTCGAATTCGTCGCGAGCGCGCTGAACGGCGCACCGGCCGAACTCGGCGAGCTCGCGGACAGCATCCATCGCAAGACGGGGGGCAATGCCTTCTTCGTCCGGCAACTCCTGCAGAAGCTGTTCGATGACCGGGTGATCGCCTTCGATCCCGAGGCGCAACGCTGGCGCTGGGATGCGCTGCGCTTCGGCGCGTACAATTCGGTCTCGGACTTCATGCTGCAGCGGCTCGACGCATTGCCGCCGATCCAGCGTGGTGTCCTGCAGCGGCTCGCGAGCGTCGGCGGGCGGGTTTCAGGCGAGACCTTTGCGCACCTCGTCGGCCAGTCCGAGGCCGAGGCAGGGCATGTGGCGGTCGAGCTCGTGGAAGCCGGCCTGCTCCTGCGGCGGGATGCGGACTACGTCGTCGCCCATGACCGCGTGCTCGAAGCCGCCTACGCCTCCATTCCCGAGCCGGACCGCCCGGCCGAGCATCTGGCCATCGCCCGGCGCATGATCGCCATCGAGCGCGACGGCGACGCCGACTGGGCCTTCGCCATGGCGGCGCAGATCGAGCGCGCCGATCGCACCACGCTGGATGAGGCGGAGCGCCTGAGCTTCGTGAGGGCCTTGCGCACCGCGGCCCGCCGCGCCCGCAATTCCGGCGCTGTTCACGTGGCTGCCGGCCATATCGAGATGGCCCGCAGCATCATGCCCGACGTCTGGCAAGTGAGCCATCGCGCCTTGTTCGCGGAGGTGAAATGGCTCCATTGCGAAATCCTCATCGCCCTCGGGCGCGTCGATGAGGCTCTGCCGGCCATCGAACGCTCGCTCGCCATCGCCGCCACCCCGGTGGAGCAGGCCGACCTCTACCGCCTGAAGGCCATCGCCCGGACCATCCGGTCGGACTACGAAGGTGCGATCGACGAGGCCCTGGCGGGGCTCGCCCTCCTCGGTGTCGAACTCGAGCGGTCCGTGACGGACGAACAGCTCGCGCAGGCCTATCAGGCGTGCAGCGCCCGCCTCAACGCCCTCGACGTGTCCCACCTGCGCGACCTGCCGGAAATCACCGATCCCGCCATGCGGTCGGCGCTCGCCCTGCTCTCTGCCCTGAGCGCGGCCTTCTTCGTGCGCGGCGGCCTGCGCGTGCTGCATCTCATCAAGATCGTCGAACTCACCCTCGACCACGGCATGACGCCGGAGGCGGCCTACGGCTTTGCATGGTTCGGGGTGTTCAGCGCGGATCTCTACGGGGCCTACGAGGACGGGTTGAACTACGCCATGATGGCGCAAGAGATCGTTCAGCGGGACGGCTATGAGGCGCAGCAGACGGCGATACTGCTTGCCCTCGACCAGGTGAGCGTCTGGACGCGGCCGCTGCGTTTCGCCCTTGACCGTGCGCGCGAGGCGGCGCAGATCGGCCTCGCAGCCGGCGATCTCGGCTGGGCCTGCTATGCCCGCAATCACATCGCATCCAACATGCTCATGGTGGGCGCGCCCCTCTCCGCCGTGCGGGAGGACATTGAGGAAGGATTGGCGTGGACGCGCCAGTACAGGTATCGCGACATCGAACTCATCTTGGCGGCGCAGTTCCGCTTCGTGGATACGCTCGCATCCGGCGACTACGACGGCGCACAGGGCGTTCCGGAAGCGGAAATCACTTCGCTGGCGACCCTCTTCTGGGTCCGCCATTATGCAGGCGTCACCGCCTTCCTGTTCGGCGATTTCGAGCGCGCCGTCCTCCAGCTGGAACAGGCGGCGGCGCTGAGCTGGGCAGCGCCGGCGCATATCGACACCGCCTCATGCGCGCTCTTCCTCGCCCTCGCATTGGCCCGCACCAGCGCAGGCGCGCCCGCCCGGAAGGTGGCGCTGGGGAGGATCGACGAGTTGCGGCGGCGCTTTGCCGATCGCGCGCGGCTCAATCCGTCCACCTTCGAGTGCAAGCACCTGCTTCTGGAGGCCGAGGCAGCGCGGCTCTCCGGCATCCCTGCGGACGCGCAGCGCCTGTACGAGCAGGCGGCAGACGCCGCGGCGGCCAGCGGTTTCGTCCATGAGCAGGCGCTGGCCTACGAGCTGGCGGCGTATTGCTGCCGGGAGGCCAGGCTAGGTATTCCCACCTCCGGATATGTCCAGGCGGCGATCAGCCACTACCGTCACTGGGGCGCGCAGGGGAAGGCGGACCAGTTGCTGCGCAGCTTCCCCCTCCTGCTCGACGGCGGCGCCGGCGCGCGCCAGCACCGGGCCGGCGACGGGACGGCAGATGTCGCGGGCGTCCCGGCGGGACAGGGCGGCCTCAACCTTGAAGTGATGACCAAGGCCGCGCAGACGCTGGCCGAGACAGTCGGGCTCGATCAGGTCATCCGCACCTTGATGCGGGAGATGATCGTCCATGCCGGCGCCCAATACGGCCTTCTGATCCTCATGCGCGACGGCGATCCGGTGATCGAGGCCTCGGCGCGCGTCGAAAACCAGCAGGTGGAAGTGGACGTCCACTCCGCCGTTCCCACCGCACGGGATCTGCCGCTGGCCATGCTCAACACGGTCATGCGTACGCGCAGGACGGCGGTCTTCGCCGATGCTGCCATCGAGGACCCGGTCCTGCGCGCCGCCGGCCACGGGGGGGCGCCCGCGCGCTCCCTCCTCTTCATGCCGCTGATCAAGCGCGGCAGTCTCGTGGGCGTTCTCTACCTCGAGAACAACCTCGCGGCGGACGTCTTCACGCCGAACCGCACGGCGCTGCTGGAACTGCTGGCGACGCAGGCGGCCATCTCGCTCGATGCCGCCCGCCTCTACAACGATCTCGTGGACGAGAACACGCGGCGGGCGAGCGCGGAGTTCGATCTCAGGGAGACGCGCGCGGAACTAGGTCGCGCCTCCCGCATGATGGCCATGGGCAATTACGCGGCCTCCATCGCGCACGAGATCAACCAGCCCCTGACCAGCATCGTCGCGAGCGCCGATGCGGCCATGCGCTGGCTGCGGCGCGCCGAGCCGGACGTGGGCGAGGCCTTGCAGGGCGTGGAGCAGATCCGGGCCTCGGGCATGCGCGCGGCGGGCATCGTCAAGTCCCTGCGCGCGCTGGCCAAGCGCACCGCGCCGGTGCTGGAGCCGATCCGCCTCGAAGATCTCACCGAGGACGTGATGCGGCTGGTGGTCAAGGATCTCCAGTCGAACGGTGTCGAGCTGGTCGACCTGCTGGCGGTGGACCGGCGCCATGTGGAGGCCGATCCCGTCCAGTTGCAGCAGGTCGTCTTCAACCTCATCACCAACGCCATTCACGCCATGGAGGCGGTCGATCCCGGCCGGCGGCGCCTGACCATCAAGACCTCTCGGGACGCGGGGATGGTGCGCCTGAGCATCGCCGACACCGGTTGCGGCATGAGCGAGGATGTTCTCGCCCGCATCTTCGAACCCTTCTTCACCACCAAGCACGCCGGCATGGGCGTCGGGCTGTCGATCTGCCGCTCCATTATCGACGCGCACGGCGGCGTACTCAGGGCGCACTCGACCGTGGGAGAGGGAAGCGTCTTCTATTTCAGCCTGAAGACCCTGGATGACGCCGCCCAGACAGAAATGGATGCGCAAGCCTGAGTGAAGGCACCAATCATGCCCTGGAGGACGCTTGCATCTTGTGTCGCATGGCACTCAGGGGCACGCGTCCGCCCAGGCGAGGATGGCAGTGGAGGTGAACTCGCTCCCGTTGTCGCTGACGATCATCTTCGGCCGGCCGCGCTCGGCCACAAGGCGATCCAGCTCCCGGGCCACTCGCACGCCGGAGAGCGAGGTGTCCGCCAGCAGGGTGAGGCATTCCCGGGTACAGTCGTCGACGACGGTGAGGATGCGGAAGCGACGGCCGCAGGTGAGCTGGTCCGACACGAAGTCGAGCGACCAGCGCTCGTTCGGCCGCATCGGGATGGCCATGGGGGCCCGCGTCCCGATGGCCCGCTTGCGGCCACCACGGCGCCGCACCTTGAGGCGCTCCTCGCGATAGAGCCTGAACAGGCGCTTGTGGTTGACCGTGAAACCCTCCCGCTTGAGCAGCACGTGCAGGCGCCGATAGCCGAAGCGCCGCCGCTCGTGGGCGATGGCCTTCATGCGCTCGCGCAGGACGCTGTCGTCGGCCCGCTTCGCTCGGTATCGCATGGTCATGCGGCAGAAGCCGGTGGCTTTACACGCCCGCCGTTCGCTCATCCCGCGGTGCCCCATGCGATGGGCGACGGCTTTGCGCTCGGCAGCGGGCGTCAGGGCATGAAGTTCGTCACGACCTTCTACTGGGATCGCAACGATGAGACGCGCGCATTCGCCCGGCGGTTCAAGGAGCGCACGGGACAGATGCCCTCGCAGGTCCATGCCGGCATGTACAGCTCGACCCTCGCCTATCTGCGCGCCGTGAACACTGCCGGCACTGATGATGGCAAGCCGCGCGTCTCATACCGTGTCGAATTTTGGAGAAGACAGGATTCGGTCGCTGGTACGCGAGGACAAAAAAGGGGGGCCTGCCACCCAAATGCCAATACAACTTTTAATTGAAATGGCGCACCCGACACGATTCGAACGTGTGGCCTCCGCCTTCGGAGGGAGTACTAGTAGCTCCGTCGAATTTACGATGGAGCGCTAAATAATGCGCTATCATACTACGAATAAAAAAGATTTTGAGACGCATCTTAGCCGAGACTATCCTTCTGCTCGCTACGATTTTCGCCCAGCTGCTTACGTGGTTCTTACGCGAGACGGGGCGGTAAGGTCGGAGGAACACCATGGCTAAGCTCACCAAGAGGGCAGTCGACGCAGCAGAAGCCGGCGCCAAGGATTATGTGATCTGGGACGACGAGCTCCCTGGCTTTGGCCTCCGGGTTTTCACGTCCGGAAAGCGAAGCTACGTCCTTCAGTATCGGTCGGCTGGCCGATCGCGCCGGTTCACGATCGGGCTGCACGGAGTGTGGACACCGGAACGCGCGCGCCAGGAAGCCAAGGCGCAATTGGGCCGGATCGCGCAAGGCGACGACCCCGCCGAAGAACGGCTGCTCGATCGCAAGGCGCTCACGGTCAAGGAACTCTGTGACCTCTACCTCGCCGATCTGCAAACGGGTCTCATCCTCGGAAAGGGTGGCCGCCCCAAGAAGCCGGGCACGATCGCCTCCGATCTCGGCCGCATCCACCGTCATATCGTTCCCCTCCTCGGCTCGCGTCGCGTCAGGGACCTGACGAAAGCCGACATCACTAAGGCCATGAAGGACATCATGGCGGGGAAGACCCGCGTCACCGTCAAGACCAAAAACCTGCGCGGCAAGTCCATCGTGAGGGGCGGCGCCGGCACCGCGACGCGGACAACTGGGCTGCTCGGCGGCATCCTCACTTATGCGGTCGAGGCCGGGATCATCGAGACGAACCCCGCGCACGGTGTGCGGCGACCGAAGGACAATGTCCGAGCCCGGCGGCTGAGCGAAGCCGAATATCGCGTCCTCGGCGACCTCCTCAAGGCAGCGCCCGAGAAAGAGAGCTACCGGATGTCGGTCGAGATCATCCGCCAGATCGCGCTCACCGGATGCCGCCGCATGGAGATGATATCGCTGCAATGGGATGAAGCCGATACGGCTTGCAGTTGCCTGCGCCTGAAGGATAGCAAGGAGGGAAGCTCCGTCCGACCCATTGGGCTACCCGTAGTGGAATTTCTGGAGAAGCGTCGGAAAGAGGCGATCGGAGATTACGTCTTCCCCGGCCGGGGCGGCGAGAGTGCATTCGGCAGCTTCCCCAATCACTGGAGGAAGATCTTCGCCAACTCGCCCTTAGCCGATGTCACCCCTCACATCCTGCGCCACAGCTTCGCCAGCGTCGCGAACGATCTTGGCTTCACGGAGGCCACCATTGCCGCCCTGGTCGGCCATGCGAAGGGATCGGTCACGAGCAACTACATCCACACGCTCGACACCGCCCTGATCATGGCAGCCGATACGATCTCCGGCTACATTCAGGGGCTGCTCGACGGAGTTGAGTTCAAGCAGACCGCCTATGCGTTGGATCGCGGCTCCCGGAAAGCGGCATTGACCCGGTTTCTCCAGAGGGCTGCTGGCGATGAGGAGGCGGAACATGCTGAATGCGAGCATGTTGCCGCGTGAGGCCGGAGAGCTTCCCTATGCCCTGGACTGGACAATCGATAGGGCGCCCGTGAGCATGGCGGCGTGACCGACCAAATCGCCCGAATGCGCATCATGATGGAGAATGAGAAGCCCGCCATCTCTCGCCGCCCGGACATCTCCACTATAGGCGGCAAGCGGCTACGATTGATCGTCATCTCGGATGGCGCCCTGAATTCCGCACGTTCCTCGGCGTGATCATGCACCGAGCAAAGCGGGATGGACAGACGGGAGCTTTCGAGGGAAATCATCGCATTGCTCTCGACAGCAGTCTCGCCGCCACCAGGACTATTGACGGTGCTGATGCTGGCGTCATGACGTCGGGCCGGCTTACCGTCGACGCCGCGAGACCTATGCCGGTTCACATTCTACGGCAGAGGATCTCGTCTGCAGGGATTAACCTACGCCGTCGCCGCCGTCAGGGCTTCGCTCAGCACTGTCCGCACGCCGATATGGTTGGCGAGGATGAGGATGAGGCGGCAATTCATGTCCTGCGCCGCCTCCTCCGTGAGGTGGCGCTGGCGCTCAATCAGCTCCTCATAGAAGCCGTCCGGGTCGGGAATGTTGGGGGTGAGGACGAGGCGGGGCCCGCCGTGGCCGGCGCGGGTGGTGTGATCCAGCATGGGTGCTCCTCAGGCGACAATGGCGCGGCGCAGGGCCGCCGTGATCTTCTCGGGGTCGAAGGTGCGCCAGCGCGCCGCGACATGCTGGTCCGGCCGGATCAGATAGGTGGTGCCGGGAGCCGCATCGTAGCGGTCGGCCAGCAGCCCCTTCACATCCAGAAGGTCATGGCCGACCCGGAGCACGCCCGCGCGGACGGCCCCGGCCTCGATCGCGGACACGGGCGCATCGCCGAAGGTGAGCACCGTGAAGCCCTGGCCCAGCAGCGGCAGCAGCCAGCCCTCCCGGCCATCCACCACCACCGGCGCGTCCGCGCAGGCGGTTCCCGGCGCCATCAGGCCGGCGAAGGCGTCCTCGTCCGGCGTGTTGAGCACGGAGTGAAGATAGGGCGTCGGCATGGAGAGGCGGCCGGAGTTCACCAGCGGCCGGGCGAAGGGATGCGCGCCTGCCAGCTCCAGGACGGCATTGCGGAAGCGCCGGCTCATTGCGTTCTTCGGCGTGATGAAATCCGTGGAGCGGGTGGAATGGGCGATGTTGTCGTCCGCCGCCAACGCCCGCTCGTCGTGGTAGGTGTCGAGCAGGCGCTCGGGAGCGATGCCGTCGAGCACCAGCTTCAGCTTCCAGCCGAGATTGTCCACGTCCTGCACGCCCGAATTGGCGCCCCGCGCGCCGAAGGGCGAGACCTGGTGGGCGGCATCACCGGCGAAGATCACGCGGCCGTAGCGGAATTGGTCGATCCGCCGGCAGGCGAACTGGTAGACCGAGGCCCATTCCAGCTCGAAGTCCGCCTCCGGCCCCAGCATGGCCTTGACGCGGGGAATGATGTTCTCCGGCTTCTTCTCCTCTGCCGGATCGGCATCCCAGCCGAGCTGGAAGTCGATGCGCCACACGTCGTCCGCCTGCCGGTGCAGCAGAACCGACTGGTTGCGATGGAAGGGCGGATCGAACCAGAACCAGCGCTCGGTGGGAAAGTGCGCCTTCATCACCACGTCGGCGATGAGAAAGCGGTCCATGAAGGCCTGCCCGGTGAATTCCGCGCCCACCATCCTGCGGGTGTCGGAATTGGCGCCGTCGCAAGCCACCACCCATTCGGCTTCCAGCAGGAACACGCCATCCGGCGTCTCCACCGTCAGCGTGGCCACGTCGGAGTCCTGATGGAGCGAGATGAGCTTGTGCTTCCAGCGCAGGTCCACGAGGGGCGAGGCGGCGCAGGTCTCCACCAGATACTCCTCCAGATAATACTGCTGGAGATTGATCATGGCCGGCATCTTGTGGTCCGGCTCTGGCAGAAGATCGAACTGGTAGCGCAGGTCCTCCTCGAAGAAGACCTTGCCGATGCGCCAGGAGATGCCCTTCTCCACCATGGGTGCGGCGCAGCCGAGCCGGTCCCAGATCTCCAGCGGGCGCTTGGCGTAGCACACAGCGCGCGAGCCGACCGAGACGGTGTCGTTGTCGTCCAGCACCACGGTGGGAATGCCGCGGCTGGCGAAATCGAGCGCTGCGGTGAGGCCCACGGGGCCAGCGCCGATCACCACCACCGGGTGGCGCGCGAGCCGGCCGGCTTCCTGCTCGGCCGAGATGCGGTAGGCGAACTTCGGATAGCTGTAGGTGCTCATCATCGGAGCAGGTCTCCCGAACGTTTCCCAACAATGGATCCGGGCCTTTGCGGCCTCTCGTCATTCACGCGCGTGCCGCCTGCGGGGCAGGCTGGCGGCAGGCGCCGGCTAGTGCGCGGAGAATTCCTTCTCGTGCAGCCAGGCGGCGTGGCGCGGGGGCTTCTTGGTCCGCGCCCATTCCTCGATCATGGCCGGCGCCACCGACTTCAGGCGCGCCAGCACCTCCGGCGTGGTGGTCCAGGCGGCAAGCTCCAGCCGGTGGCCGGAGGGATCGAAGAAATAGATGGACTTGAAGATGTCGTGGTCAGTGGGGCCGATGACATCGACGCCCGCGGCCTCGGCCTTGGCCTTCACGGCCTCCAGCGCGGCCACGTCCCCCACCTGGAAAGCGATGTGCTGCACCCATTCGGGGGTGTTGGGGTCGCGCCCCTGGGGCGGGGAATTGGGCAGCTCGAAAAAGGCGAGGATGTTGCCCGCGCCCGCATCGAGAAAGATGTGCATGTAGGGGTCAGGCGCCTTGGTGGAAGGCACCTTGTCCTCCGCGATGGCGCCGACCAGCTCCATGTCCAGGATGTCGCGGTAGAAATCGACGGTCTCCTTCGCATCCCGGCAGCGATAGGCGACGTGGTGGATCTTCTCGACGAGCATGCCGTCCTCCCGTTCGTTGTTGGGCTGTGTGGGCCGAGACAAAAGTAACTAGTGTTACTATTTGGCGCAAGCGCATTTCGTTGCAGGTGAGACGATTTCGTCCGGGCAGGCGCGTCTGCCTCTCACAGGCAAGCGCTGGCCCATGTCCGCGGCGGTGGTGTATAAGTCACCGGCGTTATCAACAGGGTGGGAGGCCGGCGGGCATGGCGAAACACGAAGGCGTGCCGTTCGCGCTCGGCGCCTTCTTCCCCTATCGCCTTGCGGTGCTGGCGGAGCGGGTGTCGCTGGCGGTGGCGCAGCTCTATGCGGATCGCTTCGGCATCAGCCGCGCCGAATGGCGGGTGCTGGCGGCGCTGGGCGCCAACGGCGCCATGGCGGCGAAGGACATCAGCGCCTATTCCACCCTCGACAAGATGCAGGTGAGCCGCGCCGTGGCCCGGCTGGAGGAGGCGGGCCTCATTACCCGTGCCGCCGACGATGCCGACCGGCGGGCCAAGATCCTCACCCTCACCCCCGCCGGCCGGACGCTGTTCCGCAAGATCGTGCCGCTGGCGACGGCGCGGGAGCAGGATCTGCTGCAGGATCTCGACGCCCAGGAACGTGAGGCGCTGGAGCGGGCCATGGACAAGGTGCTCGCCCGTGCCCAGGGGCTGATCGAGCGGGGCTGAGGGGAGGCCTCAGTCCGCGCACTGCACCAGGTCGAAGCTCTTTTCCAGCTTGTCCATGAGGTGGTCGAGCTGGGCCTGCTCCTCCACCGTGAGGCAGGAGAGGATGGCTTCCTCACGCTTCAGCAGCAAGGGCACCAGTTCGCCATAGACGGCGCGGCCCTGCGGGGTCAGCTCCAGCATCACCTCGCGGCGGTCGGCGGCGCTGTCGAGGCGCGCCACATAGCCCATCTCCGCCAGCGCGCTCACCGCGCGGCTGATGCGCGACTTGTGGGTGCGGGTGCAGCGGACCACGTATTGCGCGCTGCGCGGCGCATCATGCAGGCCGAGGGTCGCCAGAACCCGCCATTCGGGAATGTCGATCTTGTAGAGCGCCATGTATTCGGCCGCGAGCGCGGTGGAGAATTCCGCAGCCAGCCGGTTGAGGCGAAACGGCATGAATTTCAGGAGGTTGAGCTTCTCAACCTTGCGCTTCGACATGGCCTTGGACCCGTAACGTGAGACAACGGCCCCGCCGGGCCCTTGACTGTTGCAGTTGCAACTGCATAACATCGTCTCAGTCGCAACCAATTGCGCTATATCAAACAGCCGGGGAAGAGGGAAGCGCGCGGGAGGATTTCGGCCGGCCCGATGTCGGGCCTTCCATTCCGCCCGGTGGCCCCTTGAGGGAGGAACGCCGCGTGAGCACCGCCGCCGCAACCAGGACCTTCGCCAGCCAGGGCGACCTTGCCGAGAAGAAGGAAACCTTCACCGAGCTGGCGGACGGCGTCTTCGCCCTCACCGCCGAGGGCGATCCCAATTCCGGCGTCATCATCGGCGACGACAGCGTGCTCGTCATCGACGCGCGTGCGACGCCGGTGATGGCGAAGGAGCTGGTGGCCCGCATCCGCGCCGTCACCGACAAGCCCATCCGCCATGTGCTGCTCACCCATTATCATGCCGTGCGCGTGCTGGGCGCCGCCGGCTTCGAGGAGCGCATCAACGTCATCGCCTCCGACGTCACCCGCGACATGATCGTGGAGCGCGGCGCGCAGGACATGGCCTCCGAGATCCAGCGCTTTCCCCGCCTGTTCCGGGCGCAGGACACCATTCCCGGCCTCACCTGGCCGACGATGACGTTCCACAAGGAAATGACCCTTTGGCTGGGCTCGCGCGAGGTGCGCATCATCCATGCTGGGCGTGGCCACACCCGCGGCGACACCATCGCCTGGCTGCCGAAGGAGAAGGTGCTGTTCGCCGGCGATCTCGTGGAATACGGCGCCACCCCCTATTGCGGGGACGCCCATTTCCGCGACTGGCCGCAGACGCTGGACCGGCTGGAGGCCCTCGGCCCGCAGAAGCTGGTGCCGGGCCGCGGTGAGGCGCTGGTGACGCCGCAGGCCATCAAGGCCGGGCTGGACGAGACCCGCGCCTTCCTGCGCGATGCCTTCGCCATCGCCGAAGCGGGCGTGAACGCCGGCCACGACCTGAAGACGGTGTATGCCGAGGCCATGCGCCAGATGCGTCCCAAGTACGGCCACTGGGTGATCTTCGAGCATTGCATGCCGTTCGACATCGCCCGCGCCTATGACGAGGCGCAAGGCATCGACAACCCGCGCATCTGGACCGCCGACCGCGACATGGAGATGTGGCAGGCCCTGGAGGACTGACCTCCCCGGCCGGCCTCACAGCCGAACATACGCGAGAACTTTGGAACCGGCGCAGCGTCGCAGGAACGACGGCGCACGCCTTCGGGAGGACAACATGCAGCTTTTGGGTCATGTGCTGAAGTCGCGCGCGGCGCTTGCCGCTTTGGCCTTCGCCGCCTCCGCCTTCGGGCCGGCGGCGGCGCGTGCGCAGATTTCCGACAATGTGGTGCGCATCGGTGTGCTCGGCGACATGGGCGGGCAGTTCGCCGATATCGGCGGCCGGGGCTCGGTGGTGGCGGCGGAGCTTGCCGCCGAGGATTTCGGCGGCAAGGTCGCCGGCGTGCCCGTCGAGATCATCTCGGGCGACCACCAGAACAAGGCCGACGTGGGCGGCGCCACCCTGCGCAAATGGTTCGACGAGGGCGGCGTGGACGCAGTGGCCGACCTGCCCGTCAGCTCCGTCGCCCTGGCCGCGCAGGAGATCGCCCGCGAGAAGAAGAAGACGCTCCTCATCTCCGGCGCCGCGGTCTCCGAACTCACCGGCAAGGCCTGCTCGCCCTATTCCACCCACTGGGCGGACGACACCTATGCGCTGGCCAATGCCACCGGCAAGGCGGTGACCGCCTCGGCCGGCGGCAAGAGCTGGTATTTCATCACGGTCGACTATTCCTTCGGCCACGCCATGGAGCGCGACGCGGCGGCCGCCGTGGCCTCCGCCGGCGGCAAGGTGCTGGGCAATTCGCGCCATCCGCTAGGGGCGCCGGACCTCTCTTCCTTCCTGCTGCAGGCGCAGGCCTCCAAGGCGCAGGTGATCGGCCTCGCCAATGTGGGCGGCGACACCAGCAACGCGGTGAAGCAGGCGGCCGAATTCGGCATCACCTCCGGCGGGCAGAAGCTCGCGGGCTTCCTCGTGTTCCTCACCGACATCAAGGCCATGGGCCTGCCGCTGGCCAAGGGGCTGCTGGTCTCCACCGGCTTCTACTGGGACCAGAACGAGGAGGCCCGCGCCTTCGCCAAGCGCTTCGAGGCGAAGGTCGGCCGCATGCCCACCAAGCAGCAGGCCTCCGTCTATGCCTCGGTGAAGCATTATCTGAAAGCCGTGGCTGCCGCCGGCACCGATGACGCAGGCAAGGTGAACGCCCAGATGCGCGCTTTGCCGGTGGACTATTTCGGCCACGCCGCCAGCATCCGCCCGGACGGCCGCGTGCTCTACGACCTCACCCTCTACGAGGTGAAGAGCCCCGCCGAGAGCAAGGGCCCGTGGGACTTCTACAAGCCCGTCACCACGCTGCCCGCCAGCGAGGTGTTCCGCCCCGCCGGAGAGACCGGCTGCGCGCTGGGCAAGTCCTGACGGCGCGTTTCAGATCCGGGAGATTTCCATGAAGCTCGATCCTTATGCGGCATTCCAGGGCCCGGCCGTGCGGTCCAGCGTGCGCGCCCCCGGCTACATGTCCGGCTTCGGCAATTCGTTCGAGACGGAAGCCATCGAGGGCGTGCTGCCGGTGGGCCGCAACTCGCCGCAGAAGGTCGCTTTCGGGCTTTATGCGGAGCAGCTCTCCGGCTCGCCCTTTACCGCACCGCAGGCGGTGAACGAGCGCTCCTGGCTCTACCGCATCCGTCCCACGGTGAAGCATTCCGGCCGCTACCGGCGGGTGGACAAGAGGCTCATCCGCACCGCCCCCATGGCGCGGGACGAGAGCGATCTGGCGCTTGGGCAATATCGCTGGAGCGCCATTCCCCTGCCGGAGGAGAAGCTCACCTTTCTCACGGGCCTTCGCACCCTCACCACGGCGGGGGATGCGGACAGCCAAAGCGGGATGGCGGCGCATATGGCCTTCGTCACGGCGTCCATGGAGAACGAATACGTCTTCAACGCGGACGGCGAACTGCTGGTGGTGGCGCAGCAGGGCGCCCTGCGCTTCCGCACCGAATTCGGCGTCATCGACATCGCGGCGGGCGAGATCTGCCTCATCCAGCGCGGCGTGATCTTCAAGGTGGAGCTCATCGACGGGCCGGCCCGCGCCTATGTGTGCGAGAATTACGGCGCCACCTTCACCCTGCCGGACCGCGGCCCCATCGGCGCCAACTGCCTCGCCAACCCGCGCGACTTCCTCATCCCCGTCGCCGCCTATGAGGACAAGGAGGAGCCCTCCCTCCTCTACGTGAAATGGGGCGGGGAGCTGCATGTGACCGAGATCGGCCAGTCGCCCCTCGACGTGGTGGCCTGGCACGGCAATTACGCGCCCTACAAGTACGATTTGCGCACCTTCTCGCCCGTCGGCGCGCTGCTGTTCGACCACCCGGACCCGTCCATCTTCACCGTGCTCACCTCGCCCTCGGGCACGCCGGGCACGGCGAATATCGACTTCGTGCTCTTCCCCGAGCGCTGGATGGTGGCGGAGAACACGTTCCGCCCGCCGTGGTATCACCGCAACATCATGTCGGAGTTCATGGGCCTCATCTTCGGCGTCTACGACGCCAAGCCCGAAGGCTTCGAGCCGGGCGGATTCTCCCTGCACAACCTGATGCTGCCCCACGGCCCGGACACCGCCGCCTTCGAGCACGCCTCCACCGGGCCGCAGACCCCGGTGAAGCTGGAAAACACCATGGCCTTCATGTTCGAGACGCGCCTGCCACAGCGCGTCACCGCTTATGCGGCCGGCGTTCCGCAATTGCAGGCAGACTATGTGGACTGCTGGGCCGGCCTGAAGAAGCGCTTCGATCCCACCCGCAGCGACGCGTGGTAGAAGCGCGCCGCCGTTCGACCGCTCGCGCCGTGTCCGGCGCGGGGCCTGACCTCTTATGCCCTTCCAGCCTTCCGGATCTGCCATGATCGACGCGACCCATGATCCCGCTCGCCAAAGCTGGGTGGCCTCGGCCAACGGCCATGCCGATTTCCCCCTCCAGAACCTGCCCTTCGGCATCTTCAGCCCACCCGGCGGGAGCCCGCGCGCCGGCGTCGCCATCGGCGAGGAGATCCTGGACCTCGGCGCGGCCCTCGCCCTCGGCCTGATCGACGGCGCGGCGAGGGAGGCCGCGCAGGCGGCGGCGGGTGTCACGCTCAACGCCTTCTTCGCGCTGGGCGCCGGCCCCCGCCGGGCCCTGCGCGCGCGCCTCGTGGAGTTGCTGGATACCGACGGCCCGGAACGCGCGGACGTGGAGCGCCATGCCGACGCGCTGCTGCACCGGGCGGCGGACTGCACGGTGCACCTGCCCGCCGCCATCGGCGACTATACGGACTTCTATGCTGGCATCAGCCACGCCACCAACGTGGGCAAGCTGTTCCGGCCCGACAATCCGCTTTTGCCCAACTACAAATACGTGCCCATCGGCTATCACGGACGCGCCTCCTCCATCGGCGTGTCGGCGGGCGCGGTGCGCCGGCCGAACGGCCAGCGCAAGCGGCCGGACGAGACGGAGCCCACCTTTGGCCCGTCCCGCAATCTCGACTATGAGCTGGAGCTGGGCGTCTTCATTGGCGCCGGCAACGCTCTGGGGGAGCCCATCCCCATCGGCGCGGCGGGCGACCATATCGCCGGCTTCTGCCTGCTCAACGACTGGTCGGCGCGCGATATCCAGGGTTGGGAATACCAGCCGCTCGGCCCGTTCCTCGCCAAGAACTTCGCCACCACCCTCTCGCCCTGGGTGGTGACGCCCGAGGCGCTCGCCCCCTTCCGCATCGCCCAGCCCCCGCGCCCGGAGGGAGACCCCACTCCGCTTGCCTATCTGATGGACGCGGACGACCAGTCGACCGGCGCCCTCGACCTTACCCTCGACGTGCTCATCGAGACGCCGGCCATGCGGGCGCAGGGGCTGGCGCCACACCTGCTTTCCCGCGGTTCGTCGCGCGACCTCTACTGGACCTTCGCCCAGCTGGTGGCGCACCATGCCTCCGGCGGCTGCAATCTCAATCCCGGCGATCTACTGGGCACCGGCACCATCTCCGGCCCGACGCCGGACAGCTTCGGCAGCCTGCTGGAGCTGACGCAGGGTGGCAGGGCGCCGCTCACCCTCGCCTCAGGGGAGGAGCGGCGGTTCCTGGAGGATGGCGACACCCTCATCATCCAGGGCCGGGCGACCCGCGACGGCTTCGCCTCCATCGGCTTCGGCGCGTGCCGCGGCACCATCCTGCCCGCCCCGGCGGTGTGAGGCGGCCGTGCGGCTCTTCACCTACTGGCGCTCCTCGGCGGCCTACCGGGTGCGCATCGCGCTGGCGCTGAAGGGGATCACTGTGGAGCAGGTGCCGGTGCATCTGGTGCGCAACGGCGGGGAGCAGCATGCCCCCGCCTATCGCGCCCTCAATCCGCAGGAGCGGGTGCCGGCGCTGGAACTCGACGACGGGACGGTGCTCATCCAGTCCCCCGCCATCCTCGACTATCTGGAAGAGACCCATCCCGCCCCGCACCTGCTGCCGACGGATGCGGTGGCGCGGGCCAAGGTGCGGTCCGTGGCGGCCATCATCGGCTGCGACATCCACCCGCCCAACAACTCCTCCCAGCTCGCCTATTTGCGCCAGGCCCTCGACCAGGACGAGGCGGCCGTCTCCGCCTGGATCGCCCGCTGGGTCACGGATGGCTTCCGCGCGGTGGAGGCGCTGATCGGCGACGAGGGCTATTGCTTCGGCCCCGCGCCGGGACTGGCGGACGTCTTCCTGATCCCGCAACTCTATTCCGCCCGGCGCTTCGACGTTCCGCTGGAGACCTTTCCCCGCATCCTGCGCGTGGAGGCCCTGGCGGCGACCCACCCCGCCTTCGCCGCCGCTCATCCCGCCAGCCAGCCCGACGCTGAGTGAAAGGGCGCAAGCGAAATCCCGCTTCATAGGCCCGAACCGGTTCTACCGAGGTTGCCATGAAGATTATGGGAGACGGTGTCTCGAAGGGACGTTATGTAACGGTCCGCATCTTGAATGAATAGCCTGCTGAGGCCGGAGTTCTGTTGCCTGTGGCCCCCCTTCTCTGGGGTCGCCTCATTCAAAGGATACCGAAAGCCCGGAGCAAGGGCGGGAGCCCCGGTCTCGGCCTTCAAGGGTCCGGCGACGCGCATTGGTACGCCAACAGCCTTGATGTTCTGCCGGATCTCAATGATCCGCCGCCCCGAAACCTCTTCCAGCAGTGTGCCGAAAAGGCCTGCATTTTGGCTAGGAACAGCTCGATGGCATCCGGATCAAAGGGCAATATCCCCTCCCGAATGACCTTGCCCTCGCCATTCACCACGCAAACGTGCGTCGCCTCGAGCGACACATCCAGTCCCGCATAGCAGTCCATAGTTCGCCTCCGTCGCCGATCGGGTCGGAGCACCACGCGCCGCAGTCCCGGATCGCAGGAGGACATCGTCGCGACCGCCAGATCGCTGGCGAAGGGGCACTGGTCATTGCCCCCGCTAACCGATGCGCTCGAAAATCGCGGCAAGGCCCTGCCCTCCGCCGATGCACATGGTTTCGAGCCCGTAGCGCACACCCCGGCGGTCCATCTCGCGAAGGAGGGTGGCGAGGATGCGCACGCCGGTCGCTCCCACTGGATGGCCAAGGGAAATGCCGGAGCCGTTCACGTTGATCCGCTCCATGTCGACTGAGCCGAAGCGCCACTCGCGCGTGCAGGCCAGAACCTGCGCCGCGAATGCCTCGTTGAGCTCGATGAGGTCCATGTCGGCCAGCGTTAGCCCGGCCCGGGACAACACCTTCTCGGTCGCCGGTACTGGTCCGATCCCCATCACGTTCGGAGCGACACCCGCCGCCGCCCAGCCCACCAGACGGGCGAGTGGCTTCAGGCCCAACGTGTCGGCCATGGCCCGTGTGGTGACAAGGCAGGCCGCGGCTCCATCATTCTGCCCGCTGGCGTTGCCGGCAGTGACGGTCGCGGCCGGATCCTGGGCGCTCCTGATAGGCCGCAATTCCGCAAGAGAGGCGAGACTGGCGTCCGCACGGGGATGCTCGTCTCGTTGGACTTCCACGGGAGACTTCCCGCCGCGCCCGGGGATCGTCACCGGGACGATCTCTTCGGCGAAGCGGCCATCTTCTGCCGCAGCCACCGCCCGGCGGTGCGACTGGAGGGCCAGTTCGTCCTGCTCCTCGCGTCCGATGCCGTAGGCCCGGCGAAGATTTTCCGCGGTCTCCAGCATGCCGCCCGGAACGGGATAAAGCTCGCCGCCCGCCGTCACGCGGCCGCGTGCGAGGCGATCGTGCAGCGCGCTCGGGCGGCCCTTCGCGCCCCAGCGGACATCTTCCGAGTAATACTCTGCCCGGCTCATGCTCTCGACGCCGCCAGCAATGACCAGGTCGCACGCTCCCGTCTGAACCCGCATCGCCGCATCAAGCACAGCCTGCAGGCCGGACCCGCACCTGCGGTCCAGCTGCAGACCCGGCACGGTGACGGGAAGCCCCGCGTCAAGCGCGGCGACGCGGCCAATGGCAGGAGCCTCCCCGTTCGGATAGCACTGGCCGAAGAGGACGTCGTCGATCCGCGCGGGATCGATCCCCGTCCGGTCAATCAGAGCCTTGATGACGCAACCGGCCAGCCGGGTCGCCGGCACGTCCTTGAACATGCCGCCATACCGCCCCACTGGGGTGCGCAGCGGCTCACAGATAACGGGATCGCGATGGCTCATGGGGCTTTTCTTATCCACGGCAAGGCTCACCACGTCGCCGGTTCGAAGGTGTATCCCTCGCCCTGGCGGCGGATGTAGCCGCAGTGGGGCGCGCCGAAATGCATGGGCATCACCAGCGTGCCGCGCTCGGCCTCCCGCGCGAGCAGTGCGGCGCGGGTGCGCCGGGCCGCCTCGGGCAGCGCGCAGTAGGTCGTGTTGAGCTTGGGATCGACGATCTGCGCCGGGCTGTGCATCACGTCGCCGCTGAACAGACCTTCCTCGCCGCGCGAGCGGATGCGGTAGGTCTGGTGGCCCACGGAGTGCCCCGGCGCGGACTCGATGGAGAGCACGTCGGCGATCTCGCCACGATCGGGAATGAAATCGGCAAGGCCGGCCTCCACCACGGGGCGCACGCTGTCGTCAAACGCGGCATCGATGATGGGGTCTGAGGCCTTGGCGAGGGCCTCGATGTAATGGTCGTATTCGAGCTTCGGCAGCAGGTACCGGGCATTGGGGAAGGTGGGGGTCCACCGTCCGTCGGCGGACAGCACCGTGTTCCAGCCCACATGGTCGCTGTGCAGGTGGGTGTGGACCACGTGTGTTACTGTGTCGGGCGCGGCGCCCGCCGCTTCGAGCCAGGGCAGCACGAGGCTGTTGAGCTGGTTCATGCGCGCCGCCGCCCGCGGCTTGCGGTTGCCGACACCGGTATCGATGACGATGACGTTGCCGCCGGCATGCACAATCCAGAGCTGGATGGTGACGATGAGCCGGTTCATGTGCGGTACGTAATGGCGCGGGGCGAGCCAGCCCGCGTTGTCCGCCAGCAGTCCCGGCGCCATGTCCGGGAACAGGAAGGCCGGATCATGGGTGGGCGCGGCGTATTCCAGAAGGCGGGTGACGCGGACTTCCCCCACCGTGCGCGACTGAATCATGGAAACCTCGATCGTTCGGGGCGTGCGTGCGGACGGGTCGGGCCGACGGCTCAGGAATCGTCCACCACCGGATTGGCCTGCACAGAAGGTCGCTCCAGGAAGCCCGCGTGCCAGGCCGCCAGCACCGGCCGCCCGTTGCGCCACTCCAGGAAGGGGAAGCGGAAGTCGAGATAGCCGAGCGCCGTGCCGATGGTGAGGTGTCCGATGTCGAACGGACGGTCGGCGAGCAGCGTCACGTCGGCCTCCAGCCGGGCGAGCACCCGCTCCACCTTGCGAGCGTTGGCCGTGACGAGGTCGGCCGACTGCATGCCCTCGCCGCGCCAGCGCTCGATGAGCCACAGGAGGCCGAGGTCCATCAGGCCGTCGCCGAGCGCCTCGTTGCGCAGCGCGATGAGGCGCTCCGGCCAGACGGTGGGGAACAGGCGCGGCCCCGTGTGCAGGGTGTCGAGATATTCGCAGATGACGTGGGAGTCATAGACCACGGTGCCGTCGTCGAGCACGAGCGTGGGCAGCTTGCTCAGCGGGTTGTCGTCCATGAGCTCCTCATGGGCCTTGAACGGCGAGGCCACCGTACGCACGCAGGTGACCTGATCCTGAAGGCCCATCTCGTGGATGGCGATCATTGCCTTGCGCACGAACGGGGAACGAGGGGACCAATGCATCTTCATGGGAGGAAGGGCTTTCGGTTGTCGGCGTCGCCTCACGCGGCGCGCCAGAACGCATCGAGTTCCCGCGCCACAATCGCGGGGGATTGATGGGCCATCACATGCCCACTCGGCACCACCGCGAAGCGCGCATCGGGAATTGCGGCCGCGGCCGCGGCGATGAGCGCGGGCGGGCGCAGCGGGTCCTGCGCGCCGGCGAGCAGCAGCGAAGGGCAGCGCACCGCGCCAAGCGCCGGCCGGGAATCGAGCCCGGTCAGCATGCGATAGGTGGCCGCGTAGCTCGACGGATCATTGCCGAGCCAGCGCGCGCGATAGGCCGGGAAGCGGTCATCCTCACGCAGTGCCGCCGGATAGGTGAGATCAAGCTCGCCGTCGGCGATGGAATCCATGCCGCCGGCTTCCAGCGCATCCGCACGCGCATGCACCGCCTCCCGCCGCTCGGGCGCGATGCCGAGGGCCGGACCCAGGAGCGCGATCCGCCGTACCCGGCCGGGATGGCGCGCCGCCGCATGCAGCGCCACCGCGCCGCCCACCGCCATGCCGCACAGGTCCACCGGATCATCGATGGACAGGGCGTCGAGCAGCGCGACCAGGTCCGCCACCAGCACATCCATGGCGCCAGATCCGCGCAGCTTGGAGGCATGGCCGAACCCGCGCACGTCGTAGCGCAGCACCGTGCGCCCTTCCGCCACCAAGGGCAGGAGCGGTGCCCAGCTCTCCAGCGCTCCGCCCATCTCGTGGATCAGGACCAGCGGCAGCGGCCCGTCGCCCTCGCGGACGTAGCGCGTGCCGCCGCCGTTGACCTCGATCCAGTTCATTCTGCCGCCCTCGCCGCCGGCGCGCGACCCGGGAACGGCCGCCCGGCCCAGCCCTCGCTGAGCGGCGAGAGGAAATAGAAGGTGATCCTGCGCGAGGCGAAGCGCCAGCGGCCGTCCACGCGGCGCATCACGTCGTCATAGTGGCCGGCCGACACGAAGGAGACGCCATCGGTGACGGAGAGATATTCCATGGAGATGCGGCCGGTGGCCACGTCGCCATCGATTTCCACCGTGCCGTTGGTGCAGAAGTGCCAGAAATCCTCGGCGAGCTTCGGCACGCGTTCGCTGAAGAAAGCGCGCAGCGCGTCGTGGCCGCTCACCGCCTCCAGCCCTTCGAACACGCCGTCCGGCGTGAAGAGCGCGACGAACGCGTCCCACCTGCGCTCGTCGAGCAGCTGGCAGTAATGGGCCCGGAGCTGCCCGATCTCCAGCTGGTCCTCGATGAGCTGAAGCCGTTGCTCGATTGTCTTCATGTGGTCCCTCCCCGGGGCTCGTTTGTCGTGGCTTCGGCTCAGAAGAGCGTCAGCAGCTTGGCGTGGTCGGCGAGATCCGCCGGCGTGCCCTCGTAGATCATCACCCCGGACTTCATGGCCACCACCCGGTCGGAGATGGCGAAAGCCTCGCCCACGTTCTGCTCCACCAGCAGGATGGACATGCCGCGGCGCTGCTGGATGACGCGGATGGGCGCCAGCAGGTCCTGGAACAGCTTGGGCGCGAGGCCGATGGAGGGCTCGTCCAGCAGCAGGATGCCAGGGCGCGACAGCAGCGCCCGGCCGATGGATACCATCTGCTGCTGGCCGCCGGACAGCTGGCCGGCGCGCTTCAGCCAGAAATCCTTCAGCTTGGGCAGCAGCTCCAGCACCTCGTCGATGCGGGCGCGGCCCTCGCCGGCGCCGAGGCTCGCGGACCACAGGGCCAGGGTGAATATCTCCTGCACCGTGAGACCGGGAAACACGCCCCGGCCCTCGGGCACATAGGCCACGCCGTCGCGTGCCATGAGGCTCGGATGAGGCTTCAGCGCGCGCCCGCGCAGCATCACCTCGCCGGTGTCCGCCGCGTGCAGTCCGAACAGGATCTTCAGCAGCGTGGACTTGCCCGCCCCATTGTGCCCGACGAGGCACAGCACCTCCCCGGCAGCAAGCTGGAGATCGACGCCGCTCAGCACCTCCCGTCCGGCGTAGGAGGCCCGCAGGCCACGCACGGCGATGGCGGGCGCGGGAATGGCGGAGGTGTCGGGAAGGACGGAGACGGCCATGTTCATTCCCTGCGCTCCCCGAAGTAGATGGCGATGAGCTTCGCATCGCCCAGGATCTCGTCCGGCGTGCCCTCCGCGAGCTTGCGGCCCTGGTCGAGGAAGGCGATGCGGTCGGCAAGCTCGGTGACGATGTCAAGGTTGTGCTCGATGAGGCAGACGGTGACGCCGGCCGCCGTGGCTTCCTTCACCAGCTTCACGAAGCGCGAGCGGGAGGCAGGGTCGAGCCCCGACGCCGGCTCGTCCAGCAGCCAGATCGGCGCGCCGGTGGCGATGATCCGGGCCATGGAGAGGAACTTCGTCTCCGCATAGGAGAGGTCGATGGCCCGCGTGCCGGCGAGCTCGGCGAGCCCGGTGGCGTCGAGCGCGCGTTCCACCTGGAGCCGCCGCGCCGCCGCGCCGGAGCTGCCGCCCGGCTGCCACAGCCAGGGGGTGGGCTCGATGGCGGAGAGCACGTTGTCGTAGACGCTCATGGAGCCGAACAGGCGCAGGTCCTGAAAGCTGCGGGTGATGCCCTTCAGCGCTACCCGGTGCGGCTTGAGGCCGAGGATGGAGGCGCCCTTCAGCTCCACCGTGCCGCGATCGGGGGCGAGGTGGCCGGTGATGAGGTTGAACAGGGTGGTCTTGCCGGCGCCGTTGGGGCCGGCAAGAGCCGTGACGACGCCCTGGTGCAACTCCAGCGTCACATCCTGGACGGCGGAATTGCCGCCGAAGCTGCGCGAGAGTCCGCGCGCGGAGAGCAGGATCGGCGTGTTCATCTTGCCCCCCGCGAAAGGCCAACGATGCCGCTCGGACGGAAGATCATGAGCACCGTCATGAGAGCTCCATAGATGAACTGCTGCACCGTACCGATCTCCGTCGACGGGATGAAGGGCAGGAAGGACAGCGCTGCCGGAAGGCTGAGCAGCGCGATGACGCCGACGAGTGGCCCCGTCAGGGTCCCGGCGCCGCCGATGATGACCATGGCCATCAGCACGACGGACTGCTCAAGGGTGAAGCTCTCGACGTTGACGAACGCCATGTGGAAGGCGAACAGCGCGCCGGCGATACCGACGAAGAAGCAGCCGACGACGACCACCAGCGTCTTCAGGGCGCGAACGTTCTTGCCGAACGCTTCCGCCGCGCTCTCGCTGTCGCGCAGGGCCATCAGCGAACGGCCGAAGCTGCCTCGTATGAGCGTGCGCACCGCCGCCAGCGTCACGCCGAGGCAGACGAGTGCCAGGACGAGGAAGGCATCGGGCGAGGCCACGTCGAAGCCCAGGATTCGCGCCGGAGGGATGCCGACCAGTCCACCGACGCCGCCGGTGAGGCTGTGGGCCTCGGCGAAAATGGTACTCGCCATCATTTGCAGCCCGAGCGAGGCGGCGACGAAATATTCGCCACGCACCCGCAGGGCGGGCAGGGCAAGGCAGAGCGACAGGGCCCCCGCCACCACCGCGGCCGCGAGCGCCGCCACCAGGAAGTCGGGAGTGGCGCTGAGCGCCACCTGGGCGGCCACATATGCGCCGATGCCGAAGAACATGGCATGGGCGATCGAGAAGATGCCGGCATATCCGATCAGCAGGTTCAGGCTGCTGGCCGCGATACCGAAGATGGCGATCAGGGTCGCGAGGTTGACGAGATAGGCAATCATCGCGCACCAGCCTTCCCCATGAGCCCATTGGGGCGGAACAGGATGAAGGCGAACAGCACCACGAAGCTGGCGGCCTGGCTCCACTGGGTGTCCACCACGGCGACCACCAAGTTCTCGACGAGGCCGAGGAAAAGGCCCGCCAGAGCCACGCCCCGGATGGAACCAATGCCACCGACCACCGTCGCCGCAAGGGAGACCAGCATCACGTGGGCGCTGTCCGCCGGCTGAATGCCGGTGGTGATCGTGGTGAGGATCGCGCCCGGCACGGCAAGAGCCGAGCCGACCACGAAGGCGAGCGCGGAGAGGCGCCGTGCGGAGAGGCCATAGGCCCGCAGCAGCTCCGGGTTCTCGGACAGAGCCCGCAGGCCGAGGCCGGCGTGGGTCCGTTCCAGGAACAGGCTGACAGCGACGAAGACCACTACGACTACCGCCAGCGCGACCCAGAACACGGGGGCGATATAGAGCCCCGGCAGCACTTGGGCGGCCCGCGTCAGCGGCACCGAGATCGTGGCGAAGCCGCCGCCGAAGAAGAACTGGATGAGCGCCTGCATGGCGATGCCCGCGCCGAACGAGGCGACGAACACCGTGAAGAAGGAGCCCTCATGCTTCTGGATCGGCCTGTAGACCAGAGCATCCATGAACAGGCCGAAGGCGACGGCGACCAGCAGCGAGCACAGGCTCGCCAGCGACCAGTGCAGACCCAGCTGCAGAGCCGCGAGGAAGGCGTAGCCAGCCAGGATGAAGGTGGCGCCGTGGGCTACGTGGAAGACGCGGGTGGCGCCGAAGATCAGCGCGAATCCCGCGGCGGTCAGCGCGTAGAGCATCCCGGTCTGGATGCCCGCCACCGCAAGCTGGCTCAGGAGCATGGATCAGCTCGCCTTCTCGAACTTGCCGTCATGCACGCGGTTGAGCTGGGTCGGCATGTCGATGGCGCCGCTGGCCGAGAAGCTCGCTTTCCCGCCGACCAGATCGAAGCTCCCGGTTGCAATGGCTTCCTTCAGCGTGTCGCCCGTCACCGGCTTGCCCTCCTTCTCCAGCCGCTCGATGAGCTGGGTGTAGAGCAGTACGGCGTTGTAATAGTTCTGCGCGTAGGTGGTGGGATTGTCCTTGTACTTGGCGCGCCAGCCATCCACGAAGCGGCGCGTGAGGGGATCGGCCGCATCCCAGTCGGCGACCTGCGAGGTGAACATCACGCCCTCGGCTTCCGGCAGCGCCGCCACCGAGGGCGTGCCGCCCACCGAATAGGTCATGATCGGCTGGGTGATTCCATTGTCGCGCAACTGCTTGAATATCTGGGTCTGCTGCGTTCCGTACGAGGCGACATAGACGAGGTCCGGCTTGGCTTCGCGGATCTTGGCGATCATCGCGGAGAACTGCTGGGCAGAGGGCGCCGCGCTGAACTCGCCCACCAGCGATGCGCCGATGGCGGGCAATCCCTCCTGCAGGCCCTTGCGGAGGGCGTTGCCGAGCGGATCGTCCAGATAGACCAGGGCCACGCGCTTGATCGCGTTGCGCTTCATCCAGCCGAAAGCGGTTGGCAACTCCTGGTTGGCGAGGGGGATGATGTTCCAAAAGTAGGGGGAAAGGCCCGCAAGGTCGGGGCCGACGCCGCCGCCATTCATCATCAGGACCTTGGCGCGCGTGGCGATGGGCTCGGCAGCCTTGGCGACGCCGGTGAGGCCCACCAGTACGTAGGGCGCCCGGTCGACGTTCGCGAGCTTCGACATGCCCACCGCCCCGCCCTGGGGCGTGCTCTGGCTATCTTGCGCTTTGAGCACGATCGGCTTCTTGAGGCGCTTGTCCGCCGCCACATGCTCCAGCCCCAGAGCGGTGGCGCCGCTGTAGATCGCACCAAGCTCCGACAGAAGACCGGTCATCGGGAACAAGGTGCCGAGCACGTAGGGCTCGTCATCGGCGCGCAGCGCCGACGGCAATGCGGCGCTCGCCAGCATCGCGGCGAGAACGGTACGTCGGTTGATCATCTTGGCTTCCTCCCTAAGGGACGCTGTTGTTCGCGTTTTTTCGTTCAAACAAGAATCGGGGCTTCGGTCACGTTCTGCAGTTCGGCGGGAGTCAGCCCTTCGACAAGCTCCACCAGCCTAAAGCCCTGCTGTGTCACATCCAGCACCGCCAGGTTCGTATAGATGCGCGACACCACCCCAGGGGCGGTCAGCGGATAGATGCAGCTTTCCACCAGGCGCGGCTCGCCCTCCTTGGTGGTGTGCTCCATCATCACCCACACCCTCTGGGCGCCGAGCGCGAGATCCATGGCGCCGCCCACTGCCGGCGCGGAATCGTTGCTTGAAGTGGCCCAGTTGGCGAGGTCGCCGTTCGCCGCCACCTGAAAGGCGCCCAGCACGCACAGGTCGAGATGGCGTCCCCGGATCATGGCGAAGCTGTCGGCCTGATGAAGCATCGCGGCCCCCTTCAGCAGGGTCACGTGCTGCTTGCCGGCGTTGATGAGGAAGGGGTCGATCAACTCCTGGGCCGGTGCCGGCCCGAAGCCGAGCAGACCGTTCTCGGACTGGAAAATGACCTCGCGGTCTGCCGGGACGTGGTTGGCGATCAGGGTCGGAATACCGATGCCAAGGTTGACGTACCAGCCGTCACCGATGTCGGCGGCGGCACGTCGTGCCATCTCCTGGCGCGAGCGGGGGCGGCAGAGGCGCGCTTCCGCGCTCCTGGTATCTTCACGCATGGGCGGCCTCCGCCGGATGATGCACGATTCGGTCCACATAGATCCCGGGGGTCACGATCGCCTCCGGATCGAGCTCTCCCAGGGCGGCGGTATGCTCCACCTGAGCGATTGTGAGCGCAGCGGCGGGCGCCATGACCGGGTTGAAGTTCCGGCCTGCGCTGCGATAGATGAGATTGCCCCAGCGATCCGCCCGCCACGCCAGGATCAGCGCCACGTCGCCATGCAGCGCGTGCTCCAGAACACAGTCGCGCACGCCTAGACGACGCGTCTCCTTCCCCTCCACGAGCCGCGTTCCGGCCCCGGTCGGGGTGAAGAAAGCCGGAATGCCCGCACCGGCAGCCCGCAGCCGCTCCGCGAGGGTGCCCTGCGGCACCAGCTCCAGCTCCAGCCGGCCGGATTTGTAAAGCTCCTCGAAAATCACCGAGCCCGGGATGCGCGGATAGCTGCACACCAGACGCCGGACCCGTCCCGCCGCCAGGAGCCGCGCGAGGCCGACCTGCCCGTAGCCGGCATTGTTGGCAACCACCGTGAGGCCCGATGCGCCCTGCGCGATGAGGCCCTCGATGAGAAGGTCGGGTTGCCCGACGGCACCGAAGCCTCCGACGAGGATGGTCGCGCCGTCCCTGACCCCATCGAGCGCTTCCGCGACCGAGGGAACGAATTTATCGATCATGTCCTCCCACCCATCCTGGCCGGCTGATGGCATCGTCTTGATGCCGTCCCGATTATTCATTTGTCCGTCTATTGGACTTTTGTCCGAATAGTAGATAGCCACACGCCCACCCTGTCAAGCCGCCCGACTCACCTCTTGGCACCAAGGGCCGGACGTGTCCGCCGGGGCGGGGCTCCGCTTCGGGCACGCCACCGCACAGCATCCCGGCCGGGGGAACGCCCGCGTCCGCTGATTGGACAAGTGTTTGTATGCTGATCTAGATTGTGCGGCACTGACATCTGGGCACTCGACCGCGGGAGTCGCGGCGCAAGACGCTCTGCCAAGTGGCGGGCCGCGACCGCCTCCAGCGTGCGACATCCCGCGAATTCTGAAAAGAGCGATTCGTGATCAAGAAGGTGACGGAAGACGAGAAGCGCGGCCCGGAATTCGTCACCGCGCTGGAGCGCGGCCTCAATGTCCTGGCGGCGTTCGGGCAGGCGCCGCGCCGCATGACGCTCACCCAGGTCGCAGAGCTCACCGATCTCAGCCGCGGCACCGCACGCCGCTTCCTGCTGACGCTGCAGGCCCTCAATTATATTGACGGCGACGGCAAACTGTTCTGGCTAACGCCCAAGGTGCTGCAGTTCTCAAACGCCTATCTGACCGCGTTCGGCCTGTCCGAGGCGGGCCGCAGCGTCATCCGGCGCCTGACCGAGCATATCGGAGAATCCTCGTCCATGGCGGTCTTGGACGGGCACGATGTCGTCTACGTGGCGCGGGTGGAAACCCGGCGCATCTTCTCATCCGGGATCGAGGTTGGCTCGCGGCTGCCTGCATTCTGTTCGTCGCTCGGGCGCGTTCTGCTCGCCGGTCTGGATGATGCTGAGTTGGATGGGTGGCTGGCGGAAGAAACCTTCGTCGCCCCCTCTCCCCGCAGCATCACGGACCCGCAGAAGGTGCGCCAGAAGGTGATCGAGGCACGGCGGCTTCAGTACGCCGTCATCGATGGGGAGATGGAAGTGGGTGTCCGCTCCATCGCCGTACCCATACAGGACCGTTCGGGCCGGACCGTTGCCGCCTTGAATATCGGCACCACCGCGGCCCGCGTTTCCCTCGACCACATGCGAAAGGTGTTTCTCCCCGTGCTGCGGGAGGCCGCGCACGAAGTTGAGCGCACCATGCGCGACTGGACCCAGCCCTAGGCATTCGCGCGCCGCTCTCGCACCCACAGTGCTTTCCCTCACCCGCCCGAAGCCGTCGCTTGCACACGCGAGCAGCTCCCGCCGAAGCGTGCGACGAACTGTAATTGTCCAGTAGACGGACATTAGTCCATCTACTGGACATAACGCCTGCCTTGATGCATCTTGCGCTGGCGCGCCCCTCGCGAGGGCGCTGCCCAACCATCAGACGCACGGCGGCGGAAGGGTCCTCCCCGGATCCCCGTCCGTTCCTCGCCGGCGCAGCACGAGGAAACGCAGCAATGAGACGCGCGGCCATCGTAAGCCCTGTGCGCACCCCCGTCGGCACATTCGGCGGGAGCCTGAGGCCGGTGCCCGTCGAGCAGCTCGGCGCGCTCGTCGTGAAAGAGGTGCTCGCGCGCACTGGTCTCGACCCCGTGCTCGTCGAGGACGTCGTATTCGCACAGTCCTATGCCAGCAGCGAGACGCCCTGCGTCGGGCGCTGGGTCGCGCTCCAGGCCGGACTGCCGATCGAGGTTCCCGGCATGCAGCTCGACAGACGCTGCGGAGGCGGTCTGCAAGCCATCACCACGGCGGCCATGATGGTTCAGACCGGCGCGTGCGATGTCGTGCTCGCGGGTGGCGTCGAGAGCATGAGCAACATCGAATTCTACACGACCGACATGCGCTGGGGTCGCCGGGCGGGCACCACCCGCCTTTACGACCGGCTCGATCGCGGCCGCGAACGCTCGCAGCCGTCGGAGCGATTCGGCGTGATCTCCGGCATGATCGAGACCGCGGAAAACCTGGCGCGACAGTTCCAGATCACGCGAGAGGAGGCGGATGCTTTCGCGGCCCGCAGCCACCGGCGTGCGGCGGCCGCATGGACGGAAGGCCGCTTCGACGCGGAGGTCGTACCGGTCAAGGTGCCGAAACGCCACGCCGACCCGCTCCACGTCATCCGCGACGAAGGGATCCGCGAGGAGGCAAGCCCGGAAAGCCTCGGCAAGCTTAAGCCTATCATGCCCGGCGGCACTGTCACGGCCGGCAACGCCAGCCAGCAGAACGATGCCGCCGCGGCGTGCCTCATCGTCGCCGAGGACAGGCTGGCCGCCCTCGGCCTTGAACCTTTGGGCTTCCTGGCCGGATGGGCCGTGGCGGGCTGCGACCCGGCCACCATGGGCTACGGCCCGGTGCCGGCCACGCGGCGCCTGTTCGCCAAGACCGGGCTCTCATTTGACGACATGGGGCTCGTGGAGGTGAACGAGGCATTCGCGTGCCAGGTCCTCGCCGTGCTGAAAGGCTGGGGCTGGGACGATCAGGATCGGCTCAACGTCAACGGCTCGGGCATCTCCCTCGGCCATCCCATCGGGGCGACCGGCGTGCGCATCATGACCACGCTGCTTCACGAGATGAAGCGCCGCCGCGTGCGCTACGGGCTGGAGACCATGTGTATCGGCGGCGGCCAGGGTGCCGCCGCCATCTTCGAGCGCGCGTGAACGGGCCCGGATCGCCCGCCATGGCTATCGAACTCGCGCCCCAGGCGCTCGACTTCTCCACCCTGCTGCGCCCCCGCGACCATATCGTCTGGGGGCAGGCTTCCGCCGAGCCGACGACCCTCACCGCGCGCCTCCTCGACCAATGCGCAAGCGTTCCCGGTCTCACCGCCTTCATCGGCATGAGCTGGGGAACGCCGCTCGACCAAGCTGGCGCGATGCAATTCCAGTCGTATTGCGGCGCGGGGCACAATCGCGTGCTCGAACGCCAGGGCAAGCTCGACATCCTGCCGTGCCACTACTCGGATCTGCCGGGCATTCTAGCCCGTCGGATCGATGTGCTGCTCCTCAATCTCGCCGAGGACGATGCCGGACGCCTCAGCTTCGGCACCGCGCTCGAATATCTGGCCCCGCTGGTGGACCGCGCCCGCCTCGTCATCGCCGAGGTCAGCGATCAGACTCCCTGGACGCACGCCGAGCGAGCCCTGTCCGCAAAGAACGTCCATATCATCGTGCGCACGTCCCGACCTCCGGTCCAGGCCCCCGTCCCGCAGCCCGGCGCTACGGAACGGGCCATTGCGACCCACGTCGCCGGCCTGGTGGAGGATGGCGCCACACTGCAGATCGGGATCGGCGGGCTTCCGGAGGCGATCCTCGCTGCGCTCGCGGGTCACCGGGATCTCGGCCTTCACTCCGGGCTCGCATCCGAGGGCGTCGCGCTCTTGGCCGAGGCAGGCACCCTCACCAATGCGCGCAAGAGCGTGGATCGCGGCATTGCAGTGGCCGGACTTGCGGCCGGCGGCCCCCGGCTCATGCGGTACGTGAACCGCAATCCGCGCTTCAACCTGCGCGGCACGGACTACACGCACGCGCTCGACGTCCTGAGGGCACAGCACAAGTTCACCGCCATCAATGCAGCGATCGAGGTGGATCTCTCCGGCCAGATCAACGCCGAGGTCGCAGGCGGGCGTTACGTGGGCGCGGTGGGCGGCGCAGCCGATTTTCTGCGCGGTGCGCACGCCTCCAAGGGCGGACTGCCCATCGTGGCGCTGCCGGCGACGGTGAACGGTCGCGATGGCGCCCGCAGCCGCATCGTGACCCGACTGAACGGACCGACAAGTACCGCTCGCGCCGATGCCGGCATAATCGTGACCGAACATGGCGTCGCGGACCTGCGCGGCCTCGGGCTGGCCGAGCGGCGCCGGCGGATGCTCGATATCGCCGCTCCCGAGTTCCGGACAGCGCTGGAGGCGGGCGAGGAAATCCACAGTGCGCCCGTCGCCGCACCACGCGCGGGCGGATCAGCCGATAATATTAAATCCATCGAGGCCTAGGGATATGCAGACCATCGGAAGCGACCAGTTCCAGGACATCCGCGACGCCGTGCGCGCCTTGTGCGCGGATTTTCCGGCCGAATATCACCGCAAGGTGGACGAGGCGCGCGGCTACCCCGAAGAATTCGTCGATGCGCTGACGAAGGCCGGCTGGATGGCGGCACTGATCCCCGAAGAGTACGGCGGTTCCGGTCTCGGCCTCACGGAAGCGTCCGTCATCATGGAGGAGATCAACCGTGCGGGCGGCAATTCCGGCGCATGCCACGGCCAGATGTACAACATGAACACGCTGGTGCGGCACGGCTCCGAGGCGCAGTGCCAGAAATACCTGCCGAAGATCGCAGCCGGCGAGTTGCGTCTCCAGTCCATGGGGGTTACCGAACCCACAACCGGCACCGACACAACCAAGATCAAGACTACAGCGGTCAGGAAGGGCGACCGCTATGTCATCAACGGTCAGAAGGTCTGGATCTCCCGCGTCCAGCATTCCGACCTGATGATCCTGCTCGCGCGCACCACGCCGCTGGCGGAGGTGAAAAAGAAGTCGGAAGGCCTGTCCATCTTCATCGTCGACATCAAGGCGGCGATGGCAGACGGCATGGAGGTTCGCCCCATCCTCAACATGGTGAACCACGAGACCAACGAGCTGTTCTTCGACAATCTGGAGATCCCCGCAGAAAACCTGATCGGCGAGGAGGGACAGGGCTTCAAATATATCCTGACCGGCCTCAACGCCGAGCGCACGCTGATCGCCGCCGAATGCATCGGCGACGGCTACTGGTTCATCGACAAGGTGACGGCCTACGCGAACGAGCGGGTCGTGTTCGGGCGCCCTATCGGCCAGAACCAGGGCGTGCAATTCCCCATCGCCGAGGCCTTCATCGAAGTTGAGGCGGCGAACCTGATGCGGTTCGAGGCCTGCCGGCTTTACGACGCGCACCAGCCCTGCGGCACCCAGGCCAATATGGCCAAATACCTTGCCGCCAAGGCCTCGTGGGAGGCGGCCAATGCCTGCCTGCAGTTCCACGGCGGCTTCGGCTTCGCCTGCGAGTACGACGTGGAGCGCAAGTTCCGCGAGACGCGCCTCTACCAGGTGGCCCCCATCTCCACCAATCTCATCCTCTCCCACGTGGCCGAGCACGTGCTCGGTCTGCCCCGGTCCTTCTGAGGAGACGCGCCGTGAGCCACGACATCGACATGGAGCACCTGCGCAGCTGGATCGGCCGGGAAGACGTCGCGGCCGAGCCGGTGACGGCCGATCTCGTGCGCAAGTTCCGAGCAACCTTCGACGAGGAACCGGGAGACCCGCGCACCGGTGAGGCGGCGCCGCGCCTTCTCCACTGGTGCCTCACCCAGCCGGCAGCGCTCACCTCGGCGCTGGGCCCAGACGGCCACCCGGCGCGCGGCGGCTTCCTGCCCCCGGTGCCGCTGCCGCGGCGCATGTGGGCAGGCGGCAGCCTGGTCTTCCATGACGACATCCGCGTTGGCGACCTTGTGCGCCGGGTCTCGCGGGTGGAAGAGGTGACGCTCAAACAGGGCAATACCGGCCCGCTCTGCTTCGTCACGGTGAAGCACGAGCTCGATGCGGCAGGGCGATCGCTCCTCACCGAGCGCCAGGGCATCGTCTATCGCAGACTCGAGGTGGCTGCGCCGCCGAAGGCGCCGGAACCCGCGGCCGAGGGCGCCCATCGCCGCGAGCAGGCCCTCTCGCCCCCCCTGCTCTTCCGCTACTCGGCGCTGACCTTCAACGGCCACCGCATCCACTATGACCTGCCCTATGTCACGCAGGTCGAAGGCTATCCCGGGCTGGTGGTCCACGGGCCGCTGCAGGCGACGCTGCTGCTGCGGTTCGCCACCGCAATCCGCGGCACGTCGCCCGCCCGCTTCTCCTACCGTGGCCTCTCCCCTGCGTTCGACACGGCTCCGCTCACCGTGAATGCGACGCCCCAGGGCGCGACGCTCCGGCTGTGGACCGCCCGTCCGGGCGGCCCGGTCGCCATGAGCGCAGAGGCGCAATGGTGATGGGCGTGCTCGACTTCGTCGTCCCACTTTTCGTCCCGGGGCACCGGCCCGATCGCTTCGGCAAAGCCGCTGCCTCCGGGGCCGACGCTGTCATCATCGACCTTGAGGATGCGGTCCCCCCGGACGCCAAGGCAGGCGCGCGCGATGCGCTGACGGCCGACCTTGCGATCCCGGTCATGGTCCGCGTCAATGGCATGGGCACACCCTGGCATGCCGAAGACCTGGTGGCGGTCGCCCGCCTTTGCCCCGCCGCCGCGGTGCTGCCCAAGGCGGAGGACCCCGCCATCCTCGACGCCGTCGCGGCGACCCTCGGCCCGGCGATCCCGATCGTCGCCCTCATCGAGACGGCGCGCGGTCTCGCCGCCGCCCGAGCCATCGCGGCCCATCCGGCGGTCGCGCGCATCGTCTTCGGTTCCATCGATTTTTGCGCCGATCTCGGCTGCGCCCATGTGCGGGAGGCGCTGCTGCTGGCCCGTGCGGAGCTGGTGCTGGCGGCCCGCCTCGCGGGCGGCCCCGCCCCGGTGGATGGGGTGACCACCGGGATCGACGATGAGGCGCTTATCGCTGACGATGCCCGGTACGCCCGCGGACTGGGATTCAGCGGCAAGCTCGCCATCCATCCGCGGCAGATCGAGGCCATCCGCTCCGGCTTTCTACCGGACGCCGCCGAGATTGCTTGGGCAAAAAGAATACTCGCATCCGGGGAGGGGGCGACCGCGGTCGCCGGAGCTATGGTGGACGAACCCGTTCGCATTCGAGCGCGAATGATTCTCGCTACGATTGAACTGATGGGGTGGATGCCCCCTCCGGCCGGCATCGTATGATGTCTGCGCAGCGCCTTGGGGCGCTTTCAGGGGAGGAGCACATGCCCAGATGTTCATGTCCTCGCGATCGACCTGGCGAAGCGGAGCTTCCAGGTGTGCGGCACGGATCGGGGCGGGGCGTGTGTGGATGCCCCCGGTTTTGCAAGGGGACTTTCTGACGGACTTGGGCAGCTTGGCGCTTCTATCGGTCGTGTGTCAGGCCTCTGGTCGTGGCCTGTGCCACGGGGCCGGTATGCAGTTCGAAGAACAGGGTCCACATCGGTTCAGAGAGCTTTGAGCTCGAGCCCCGAGACTGGTTTTCCCCGTCCTGAACATTGAAGTCCTTGCCGCATAAGTCGTCAGCCGATCTCCTTGCCGGGGTCCAAGGACCCCGAGGCGCTTGCCGGTTTGCCTTCGCTGGAAGGCGCCTGCTCACGCCATCCTGTAATTCTGCTCCCTTGTCATTATCGCCCAAACGATCCGAGCCATCTTGTTCGCCAGGGCGACGGCGGCGACCATGCGCGGCTTGCGGCCAACGAGCCGTCCGAGCCAGCTGTCCGGCAGGATGCCCTTGCGGATGATCCATCGGATCCGACTCATGGCGCCGACGATAAGAAGCTTGCGGATATCGGTTCGTCCCATCTTGCTGACCCCACCGAGCCGCGTCTTGCCGCCCGTCGATCGCTGCTTCGGCACAAGCCCCAGCCAGGCCGCGAAGTTCCTGCCGCTCGAGAAGGCGCGCAGATCGGGGGCGAAAGCGAGGACGGCGCCAGCCGTGACAGGACCGACACCGGGGACCGTGCAGAGACGGCGCATCTCGGCATTCTCCCGGGTCGCGTCCCTGAGGCGACCATGCAGCTCTTCGATCTTGCCCGTGAGAACGTCGATCTGATCGAGGTAGAGCTGGACGATCTCCCTGACGGTGTCCGGCACCTCCGCCCCTGCTTCAGCGAGCAGTTCGATGATCTGCTTGAGGTGAGCGGGTCCTTGGGCGACGACCAGCCCGAACTCCGCCAGATGGCCACGCAGGGCATTGATCAGTTGGGTGCGCTGGCGGACGAAGCACTGGTGGGTCCTGAAGGCCACGGCACGGGCCTGATGCTCGGCGCTCTTGACCGCCACGCAATGCATGTTCGGACGCAGCGCCGCTTCGGCGATCGCGGCTGCGTCAGCGGCATCGTTCTTCTGCCGCTTCACAAACGGCTTCACGTAGATCGGCGGGACCAGCCGTACGTCGTGTCCAAGGCCTTGTGCAACCCGGCCCCAATAGTGGCTCGTGGCGCAGGCCTCCATCGCCACGATGCAGGGCGGTTGCGCGTTCAACAGCTGGATCAGCTTCGACCGGGACACCGTCCGATTGAATAGAACCGCTCCGCCCCGATCCGTGCCGCAGACCTGGAAGCTCCGCTTCGCCAGGTCGATCGCGAGGACATGAACATCCGGCATGTGCTCCTCCCCTGAAAGCGCCGACAAGGCGCTGCGCAGACATCATACGATGCCGGCCGGAGGGGGCATCCACCCCATCAGTTCAGGTGTAGTGAATGCTCACGTATTGAGAACCTTTATCGGAGTGATGCACCAGGCCGCCGCGAGATCAGGTCTCCAAGGTCATTCATGCGATAGTCATGGGCCGGTCTTGCGGCTTGGCAAGTACTTTGTGCCGCCACATATCGAGGATCGTCAGGGCGGCACATTGAGCGTGCCCGCTTGGATTTCGCGACACGGGATGCCCGCATCACGCCGACTTGCTTCGCCCCGTGCCGCGGCCTATTGCGATGCCTGCGTAAGCGCAGACCGAAACGCCTTCAGCGCCGCGCTTCCGGGCTTTCCCCGGGCGTCCAGCGCCGTGGCCCAATCCTCCGCGACCTGCACCATGACCGCTTCGACCTTGTCCTGATCGGTCGCGTTGAGGCGAACGATCTTCACGCCGTCCTTCTTAAGTCGATCAGCTGCATCTGCTTCTTCCCGGTCGAAGGCCTTGCAAGCCCTGCGTGTGGTCTCGTCTCCGGCCCGGGTCAGAACCTCTCTGGAAACCTGCGGCAGGCTGTTCCACTTAGCTTCGCTGATCGAATAGCTCACCACGACGGTGCCGAAGTTCTGCCCGCTGGTCACCGACTTTGTTACATCCGTGAGCTTGTAGGATTCGACGCTGATGAGAGCAAGGAGTGCCCCGTCGACGGTGCCGCGCCCGAGCGATTCATAGATCTCAGGCGGAGCCATGCGGACGGGCACCATACCGAGCTTGCGCAGCGTCAGATCCTGGGCGCCGCCCGCCGCCCGGATCTTCTTGCCCGCGAGATCCTGAAGGCTGACAGCCGCCACTGAGGCACCGAGAATGGCCTGGTAGGGAGGAAGGGCAACGATAAATAAAGGACGAATTTTGTTCGGCTTGAACTCCTGCTCGTAAAGGAAGCCTCCCTCCTTCACGAGCTGCCAGTAAGCGGTCATCACCTGGCAGGCGCTTGAGAAGGCCCCGGGGAGCTCGGCGACCGCCGAAAGCGGCATCTTGTCCGCCACGTAAGACGGGCCGACATAGCCGACGTCCACGAGGCCGGACTGGGTCAGCTGAAGAAAGTCCTTCGCTTTTCCAAGCTGTTCTGCGGGAAAGTATTGGATCTCGATACTCCCCTTCGACAGTTCCCGGACAAGCTCAATCCAGGGCTTGGTGGCAGACGCGGAAATGATGTGTCCCACCGGCAGGGAATCCGCGACGCGCAGGGTCACTTTCGACTGAGCGTCCGCAGCCCCACTGGTCACGGCAAGAGCCAGCGCGCCGAGCATCGTCGCCTTGATTTTCTTCAGCATTGTTTCCTCCTCTTGTTGTTGTCAGCGCATCATGCTCGGAAGCCAGAGCGCAATCCCCGGGAAGGCCACGAGGATGGCGATGGCGATGAGATGGGCGACAAAGTGGGGCAGCGTCCCGCGGAACACCTCGCCGACCGGGCGATTGGCGTAGCGGGCGACGACGTAGCAATTGAGCCCGATGGGGGGCGTGATCATGCCGATCTCTGCGGTGACGATCTTGATGACGCCGAACCAGACGAGGTCGAAACCCAGAGAGGACATCAGCGGCACCACCACCGGCACGGTGAGCACCAGGATGGCGATTTGGTCCATGAACGACCCAAGCACGATGTAGCCGCACAGGACCAACACCAGGATCACCCAGCGTGATACGTCGAGAGACCCGACGAAGGCGATCAGATCCTGCGTCACCTGGGTAATCGCGAAGAAATAGCCAAACACACTTGCGCCGAGCAGGATGACCATCACCATGGCGCTGCCGTGGGCGGCGCGCAACAACGCCTGCTGGAGGCCGCCCAGGGTGAGCCGGCCCGAATACCACAGGAGCAGGAACCCCATGAAGGCGCCGACGGCGGCGGCCTCGGTCGGAGTGGCGGCGCCGGTATAGATAATGCCGGTCACGGCGGCGAAGAGGAGAAGCAGCGGGCCGACCACCTTGAGCATGGCGATCTTCTCGCGCAGTGGCACCGCGGGCGCGGAGGGCGCATGTTCCGGGTGTCTCCAGGCGAGCACATAGACAGTCGCCATGATCGTGAACATCACGAGAAGACCCGGCAGAAGGCCGGCGATGAGCAATTGGCCGATGTTCACATTGGCGAGCAGGCCGTAGACGACCATGGCGACGCTCGGCGGGATTAGCATGGCGAGCGTGCCGGAGATCGACACGACGCCGGCCGCGAGGCTCGGCTCGTAGCCCTGCTTTATCATGGCGGGAAGGCTGGTCGCCGAGAGGGTCGCGGCGGAGGCGGTGCTGGTTCCGCAGATCGCGCCGAAGCCGGCACCAGCAAGGGCGGTCGCCATGCCGAGGCCGCCGCGCAGGCGCCCGACCCAGGCGGCTGTGGTCCTGAACAGGTCATCCGCCATCCCGCTCTGGAGGATGAACTCGGCCATCAGAAGAAAAAGCGGGATGGTGATGAACTCGTAGGTCCCCGCGAGGGTGAGCGGCGTGGTTTCCAGAATGCCTATAAGGCCGTCGAAGCCGACCACCAGGAGGAGGCCTGCCGCACCGGCGATGAGCATCGCGAAGCCGACCGGCGCGCCGAGCGCGAGGAGCCCGAACAGCGAGCCCATGACGAGCGGGAGGGTCATTCGAAAGCTCCCTGGGTTTCAAGATGGTGGGCGCCCGGCGACGCTTCCTCCGCAGTGCCCAGCAGGTCCGCTATGGTGCGGGCGAGAAGGCGCAGGGCGAGCATGCCACCACCGAGTGGAACGAGGGCCGCGGACGGCCAGGTGGGCCAGGGGACGATGCCAACGGTCACATCCGCATTCATGAAGCTTGCGGCAGCGCGCAGGGCGCCGGCGTAGGCGATAAGCGCGAACACCGCGAAGGCGAGGAGGTTGCACAGAGCGTCGGTGTACCGGCGTACCGATCTTGGGAGCATGCGGTGGAGCACGTCCACATTCACCTGGGCGCCGCTGCGAAAGCTGTCGGAGAGCACAAGGAAGAACAAGGCTGGTGTCAGGTAGAGGGTGATGACATCATAGGACCAGACAAACGGTCGGCTCAGGAAATAGCGCGCTCCGACGTCCATCGTGACGATGAACATGAGCGCGAAAAGACAAAGAGTGCCAATATAAGTGGTCGAGCGCTCGATGGCGCGAAAGATGCAGCCGAGCCGCGTCATTGGCATATCCCTCCCGTTGTTTTTTGTTCTTCCGGCGAGTTCGCCGGTGCCGTGTTTGAGGCAAATTGAGCTTTGTCCGGCAGCATGTGCGGGACGAGCTGGGCCAGCGGCACCGCGAGGCCATATCTGCCCTTGGCGCTTCGACTTAATCGAAGCTAGCGAGGGACCCAAACCGGAACCAGCGATTAAAATGACGCAACTGTTGAGCAAAACGAAACAGAACAGATCGGGGGATTTTGGCGTCAGGATGTGTGCGGCAGCACGTCGTGCCCCGCGGTGAGCCAACGTTTGAGCTGGCTGAGGGCTTCCAGCTTCTGGGTCTGCAGCGGGCTCACCAGGTAATAGGTGAAGGTGCCTCGATCGAGCGAGGTCCTGATCGGAGTGATTAGAGTGCCCATCTCGAGTTCGCCGGACACGAGGACGTGCTGCGCCAGGGCAACACCGCGTGCCTCGACGGCAGCCTGATAGGCGAGGGCCGAGCTTTCGAGTTCCCGCGTCCGCTTGACCCGTCCCAGATCGAAGCCCGCAGCCTGGCTCCAGAGCGACCAGTCATCGGGACGCGCCCGGACGAAGAACAGCACCTGCTGGGCCAGCCACGCCAGATCGGCGCCGTCCGAAGCGCCGGGCAGGGCGGGGTTGCAGACGGGAATGAGGACATTGGGAACCAGTGGTATTTTGTCGAGGTCCGGCCACGCGCCGTCGCCGAGCCGGATGGCGGCGTCGAATTCCCCAAGCTCGCTCCATTCGGACACCGTTGTCAGGCGGACATCGAATTGCGGATGCGCGAGTTGGAATTGCGAGAGCCGGGGGATGAGCCAGCGCGTGGCGAAGGTGGTGTAGGAGCGCAGGCGCAATACCGACCGCCCCGAAGACGAATGAAGCAGGGCGCTTGCCCGCCGCAGGCCGTCGAAATGAGCACTCACGCGCTCGTAATAGGCCGCGCCTACGGAGGTCAGCGCGAGGCCTCGGCCCTGCCGGGCAAACAGCGGGACACCGAAGTGATCTTCCAACTGCCGGATCTGCCGGCTCACGGCGCCGGACGTGACGAACAACTCGTCCGCCGCGGACCTGACACTCCCCGTTCGCGCGACGATCTCGAAGGCGAGGAGCGCATTCATGGGAGGGAGGTCTCGCAAGGAATCGTTCCAATTTATTCAATTGTTGCGCAATTTTAATCGATTGTCCGTAGGTCACAAGCCCATACAAGTTGGCCTTCGAGACAGCGGCGGAAGCTGTCGAGGAGCCTCCAAGCCCATGCTCGAACGTGCCCTTTCGGGACTGACTGTCCTCGATTTCGGCCAGCTGATCGCTGGCCCGGTTTGCGGCATGTGGCTCGCCGACATGGGAGCTACGGTGGTCAAGATTGAGCCGCCCTCGGGCGAGCTCGCTCGCAAGCTCGGCCCTCCGTGGCAGAATGGCGAGAGCCTGGCCGCGCTGACGTCCAACCGGAACAAGCTGGGGCTGAGCCTCGATCTCAAGCGCCCTGAGGCGCTCCGCGTCGTCCATCGCATGATCGGGGCGACCGATGTGCTGATCGAGAACTTCCGGCCCGGCGTCGCGTCGCGTCTCGGCATCGACCATGCCAGCCTCAGTGCTATACGGCCTGGTCTGATCTCCTGCTCCCTCTCTGCCTACGGCCAGAGCGGACCATGTCGTGACCTGCCCGGCGTTGACGGCATCGTCCAGGCGGCAACGGGCATCATGAGCGGTATCTTTGCCCCGGACGGCAGCCCCAGCAAGGTACCACTGCCGCTGGCAGACATGACCGGGGCGCTGTTTGCCGTCGTGGCCATCCTCTCAGCCCTGCGGCGCCGCGATGTGACTGGCGAGGGCGCCCACCTTGACGTCAATCTCTACAATTCAATGCTCATGCTACAGCAGCTGAATATTGCCGCTTATCTCGGCTCGGGCACGCTGTCGGCGCCGAGCGGGAGCGCCGCGCCCTATGCCGCGGTGAATGAGGCCCTGCCGACCTGCGACGGCTGGATCATGGTCGGCGCCTATCAGGACGCACGCTGGCGCGCCCTTTGCTGCCTGATCGGCCGTTGTGACCTGATCGACGACCCGCGCTTCGCCACCAACGCGGAGCGGGTCGCGAGCCGGGCTGCGCTGCGGGAGATACTCGATCCCATCTTTCGAACGCGAACCAGCGCCGACTGGATGGCCGTGCTGCAGGATGCTGACATCCTCGCCGCTCCGGTCGCGGACTATGCCCAGGTGGCTTCATCCGAGCAGTATGCCGCGTGCGGCATCGAGATCGAGATTGATCATCCCAAGGCGGGGTCCTTCCGCATGCCCGGTTTCGCCTTGAGCGGAGCACCCGCGGAGCGTGCCTCTCCTCCGCCCCTCATAGGCCAGGATTCCCGGGCCGTCCTCGCCCGCTTCGGCTTCGCGCCAAGCGAGATCGAAACGCTGATCTCGGATGATATCGTTTTCACAGGAGAAGCCGTTTGACCGCCCCCTTCCTCAAGATCGAGCGCGAAGGACCGCTCGTCATCCTGTCCATGGACGAGCCGGAGACCCGGAATGCGCTCTCGCGCCCCGAGCAATGCTTCGAGATCATCGAGGCGTTGGCCGAAATCAACGGCGACACGAGCATTCACGTGGCCATTCTGACCGGCGAAGGTCCGGCTTTCTGCGCCGGCGGCAACGTCAAGGACATGCAATCCCACCAGGGCTTCATGGCGGGAAACCCGACCGAGATCGGCGAGCGCTATCGCCGGACCCTGCAGCGCCTTGCGCTTGCGCTCCACGGCCTGGAGGTGCCGGTGATCGCGGCCGTGAATGGCCCCGCCATGGGGGCCGGCCTTGACCTTGCCTGCATGTGCGATCTGCGCATCGCGGCGCATGAGGCGAAGTTCGCCGAGACCTTCGTGCGCCTCGGCATCATTTCGGGTATCGGCGGTGCCTGGTTCCTGCCGCGGGCCATCGGACAGGCGCGCGCGGCCGAGATGGCATTTACGGGACGGATCATCGACGCCGCCACGGCCCTCGACCTCGGGCTGGTCTCCGAGGTCGTTCCCCGCGAGCACCTGTTGACGCGCGCGCGGGAGCTGGCCGACGAGATCTCGCGAAATTCCGGCATCGCGCTCCGCTATACCAAGAGGCTTCTGCGCCTCTCCGAGCGCAACGATCTGGCGAGCAGTCTCGACGCGACGGCCGCCCTGCAAACGCTCGCCCACCAGACCCAAGAGCACAGGGACCTGGTTGATCGCTATCTGAGCGATCTGGAGCGCCGAAGGGCGCCGTCCGCTTAACGGTGAGACAGACGCGCAGGGCCGACCCCTGAGCGTCTGAGCCGGAGAATGTACCTCGCCCGCATTGAACCTGTCGGGCACAGGCGATGCGGCGCTGTCAACCATCGGTCGAGACGGTCAACGATTTCCATGCCTCAATCTCTTGCTTCAGGCGTTCGATCTTGTCCGACACGAGACCAAGGGCATCGCTGCCCAGCAGGAGCTGCGGGGGAGGGCTGCTGGACGCGACCAGGTCCAAAACGGATGCCGCAAGCTTGTCGGGATCGCCAAGCTGCTTGCCGCTCTTGGACTGCCGCGCCTGCCGGATCGGATCGAACAGCGCATCGTAGTCGGCGATCGATCGCTCGGTCCTGATCATCGAGCGGCCGGCCCAGTCGGTCCGGAAGGAGCCGGGGCACAGCGCCGTCACATGGACGCCGAACGGCGCCATTTCCGCGCGCATGACCTCCGAAATGCCCTGAAGGGCGAACTTGCTCCCGCAGTAATAGGCGATGCCGGGCATGGTGATCATGCCACCCATCGAGGTCACGTTCACGATGAACCCACTGCGCCTTTCGCGGAATCGCGGCAGGAAGGCCTTGGCGACCGCGACCGCGCCGAAGACGTTCACGTCGAACTGGCGCCGCATCTCCTCCATGGGCGATTCCTCCAGAATTCCCTCGTGACCGTAGCCGGCATTGTTGATCAACACGTCGACCGGCCCGTTCTCCTCCTCGGCCTGACGGACCACGTTGGGGATCCGGTCGAACTCCGTGACGTCGCACAGGATGGAACGCGCCTCCGGCAAGCGCTCCGCGAGGCTGGCCCGCGACTGTTCCGAGCGGACGGTGCCGACGACCTTATGACCTTGGCGGACCGCGGCGGCCGCGATCGCCAAGCCGAAGCCCGAGTTCGCGCCGGTGATGAAGAATGTTTTCCCTGACATGATCGCGCCTCTTTCCTTGATATATCCGTGTGATGACTGATAGTCTTCGATGGGGCGCTTATCGATTTCCATAACTATGAGTATCTTGCTCGATCCTATGAACACCAGGAAAGAGAGGCCGGAGCGACGCGAGCTGGTGGCCATGGCTCGGGGGCTTGCTCCCCGCCACGGCTACAATGCGACAGGGCTTGAGAATGTCCGCATCCTGCGGACCGAGGCGGTGCTTCGCGACGTTCCGGTGCTCTACAGGCCGGGCGCGGTATTCGTGCTGCAGGGCCGTAAGCAGGGCATGCTCGAGGGCGAGATCTATCTCTATGACGAGGAGCACTATCTCGCCGTGTCGGTGCCCGTTCCGTTTCGGATGGAATCAGTGGCGAGTGCCGAGCGCCCCCTGCTTGCCGTCTATGTTGAATTCGACATGAACCTCGCGGCCGAGGTCGCTTCAGAGGTCGGCGCGCGGCGTCCCGAGGCGAGAGCGGGCCGGGTGAGGGGGCTGGTGTCGAGCCGGATGGAGCCGGAGATCGAGGATGTCGTGCTGCGTCTTCTGCGGACGTTGCGCGATCCTGTCGAGTGTGCCGTTCTGGGCGCCGGCATCCTGCGTGAGCTGCATTACCGAGTGCTGGTCGGCCCCCAAGGCGGCGCGATGATCGCGGCCCTGCAGCAGCGGGGCACGTCCGGGAAGATCGTGCAGAGCCTCGCCCGGCTGCGCGAAAGCTACGCTTCTGAAATTTCCGTCGCCGCTCTGGCAAGCGAAGCGGGCATGAGCGTTCCGTCCTACCACGTCCACTTCAAGGCCCTCACCGGCAGCACGCCCATCCAGTATGTGAAGGCTATAAGACTTCACGAGGCGCGGCTGATGATCGCGCGCCAGGATGGGACGATCGCACAGGTCGCCGCGTCGGTCGGCTATGCAAGTCCCGCCCAGTTCAGCCGCGACTTCAAGCGGCATTTCCGGCGTACCGCGTCCGAAGAGGCCAGATGGGTTCGGCAGCATCTGGGGGAGCTTGGCTGAACTGACGTGCCCCCCGTTTTTTAGGCCGATGTGGGCTGGAATTTTCCTCTTATGATCCCAGACTCGGGGACGAGGAGAGTCCCATGAAGACGTCGAAGTTCACAGAGGCGCAGATCGCGCTCGTGCTGAAGCAGGTAGAATACGGAACACGCGTGGCGGAGGTGTGTCGGAAGGCGGGGATTTCGGACGCGACGTTCTACAACTGGCGCAAGAAATACGCCCGTCGGGCAGGACATGGAGCAGGAAGCGGCGGATGAACTCGTCCGCCGGGAGCGTCATGGCCTTGATCCAGTCGTTGCCCGAGGTCTTGGCCCGGGCGCGATAATCCTTCCAGCGGAAGGTGACGCCGCGCGCATTCATGGAGACGAGCCGGCTGTTGGAGACGATGATCGAGAGCGAGATTCTGCGCGATGCGTGTGAGGTAAGCGACCTGGTCTCGGATGGACGCGTCCGCCTCCTTGCCGATCAGGGTGACGAAGCTGTCGTGTACGAGGTCTTCGGCCGTCGAGCTATTTCGGACGATCCGCTGGATGACGCGCGCAAGCCGCCCTTTCTCCGAGAGATAAAGTCCGGCCATGTTGCTTGCGCGGGTCATCGCGATTCTGCTCGTGAACATTGTTTCCAGAGGATGTCCAAGCCGCATGGACACGGATCCACACCAAAGCAACGCCTATAGTTTTTAATTCCTACAGTTCGAGACAGTTAATGGTGCGATCGGGAGCGCCGGAATTGGCATGCTTTCGATTTTCAGGCCAGCTTAACCAGGAGTTTTATCTCGCGTTGAAGCGCTCCCCACAAGCGGACCTTGGATACCTGCGCGGCAGCGGATCGGCCCCGCTGTCCTCACGGTACCGACCGTCGATTCGTTGGCGACATGAGAGACGCTGCCTTGTGTCGGCCTCGTCGACGAGGGCGCCGATCAGCTGGATGCTGCAGAACCGGCGTGCAAAGGCGAGCGAACGGTCTTTACGCCATGCGCGTCTGAGGCCTGATATCGCGCCTTCCAACACCGCGCCGTTTAGCCTATCGCCTTTTGAAAGGTTCCGTGGTGTTAGTCGACAGAGCGAGAGCTCCGCGTTTGATGCGGCGCGGATGAAGGCTGGGATCGCGAGTGCCCGTGAACATCGAAGCCATACACCTCCTTTGGGACGAATTGTCTGACTTCGATGCGGGCCAATCGTCGATGGCGGCGGCTCATCTCATGGCGGTGCTCAGCGAAGCGGCGGGCGCCTGGAACGCCACTTGGGCCGGCGCCATCCGCCTTGCAGATGTCGCGACCTCCGATCCCCTTCGGGGCTGGCGCGTCGCGGCCGTGCAAGCCTGGCATCCGGTCCCGCCGCACCGGGATGAACAGCATTTCAAGGAGATCATGGAGGTCTGGGACCGCCGCGAGATCGATCCTTCCTTCCTCCTGCCGATGCAAAACGTCGGCACGTTCCGGACCTATTCATTCCGCCGGGAACTGCCTGCGGACTGGTTCGAGACGCCCTTCTATCAGCGGCACTACGGTTCGGTGGGCACGCACGACGCGGTCTTCGTCGCCTTTCCCCTGAATGCCGATTGCGAATCCCACTTCGGCTTTTACTCGCGCAAGACCTTCACCGATGAGGGGATCGCGCAGCTCGTCCACGCGCTACGCGGCATTAAGTGGTTTCACCGCCATCTCATGTTGGGGCACGGCCTCATTATGGCCTCTTCGCCTCTAACGCTGGCGGAGCGGCGGGTGCTGCACATGCTGCTCACCAAGGCCACGGAAAAGGCGATCGGTCGCGAGCTGGAAATCGCCACCTCCACGGCCCACCAGCACGTCACGCGCATCTTCCGCAAATTCGGCGTGCGCAGCCGCGCGGAACTCATGAGCCTGTGGCTCAATGGCGCCAGCTAAGTGGTTCTTCGTGCGGGCGTATCCTCTATTTAGAGGACATGAAGTGATGCCCGTCATCGCCTACCCTACCGGCATATTGCAAATCGTGTTCGTCGCGATGGGCAAGCCTTGGGGGGTGGGTCATGTCTGCGCGTCGGGAAACCGCCACCAATAAGGGGCGGCACGGCTGCTGCATCGTCCTGAAGGTTCGCACGTCCGGAACGGGTGCCGGCGCGGGGATTTCATCCCGTCGCATTTGGCTGGCCGGGGCGTCGCTGCTTTGCCTGCTCGCCGTCGCGGGGGCTGTTCCGATCGATCGCGCACGAGCCCAGACCTTCGGCGGAAGCGGCGGGGCCGGCAAGGACCAGGTGCCCGGCGGCGCCGGCGGTGCCTATGGCGTGGCAGGGGCCGACGCCGAAGACGGCAAAAGCGGCGGCGGCGGCGGCGGCGTGGGCGCCGCAGGCGGCAAAGGACTTCTTAGTGGCGGCGCGGCCGGCACAGACGGTGGTGGCGATGGCGGGCAAGGGGAAGGCTTTGGCGGCTCCGGCGGCGGCGGCGGAGGCGGCGGCACCTTCCTGACCACTGGCGCCGACCAGCAGGTGACGACCGCCGCGACGGGTGGCCAGGGTGGCAGCGGGGGGTCGAGTCGCCATGGATCGGCTGACATCACTAGCAGCGGCGGCGGGGGAGGCGCCGGTGGCTTCGGTATCGTCACGACGGCGCCTCTTACCCTCGACGTTTCCGCCAAGGTGACGGGCGGCACGGGTGGCGGCGGCGGGGGGGGAGCCGCCTACATCGCTGGCACAGCAAATTCCGCCGGCGGCGGGGCGGGCGGTGATGGCGGGTATGGCATTTATTTCAAGCCAGGTGGCCTCCTTACCAATAGCGCGATCATCTCCGGTGGCGATGGCGGCGATGGAGGCGTCAGCCCGTCGTATGGTGGATATGCCGGCAGCGGCGGCACGGGCGTTGCAGTCTCTGGATCGCAGATCGGAAGCCTCACCATCACCAATGGTGGCTCCATCCTAGGCGGCGATGGTGGCGAGGGAGGAGGCATCTCCCGGCCTGACCGCCCGGGAGAGGGACCCATGGTTGTCGGCGTGTCCGGCGCGGGCGGGGCCGGCATCACGGGGTATGGCTACGACCTGACCAACACCGGCAGCGTCATCGGTGGGATCGGCGGCCAGGGTGGATCGATGTTCATCGGCCCCAAGTCCAACGAGCCTGGCGCGGGAGGCGCGGGCGCGCAGGGCGGCGTTGGCGCAGGCGGATCCAATTTCACCATCCACAACACCGGCGTGATCGGCGGCGGCGCGGGCGGCGCGGGCGGAGCCGGCAGCGACAGCCAATTCGCACCGGTGGTGCCTGTGGGCGAAACCGTCTCCCAACACTTTACCGTTCCGGGATCATACGCCACCCTCGCCGGCAAGGGGGAGCCGGGCGATGACGGCGGCAATGGCGGAGCCGGCGGCCTCGGCGGTCTGGGAGGGGCGGGCATCAGCGGCACCTCCTTCACCGCGATCAACGAGACGACGCTTTACGGAGGCGCGGGCGGTCTCGGCGGCGATGGCGGACGCGGCGGCGCGGGCGGAACCGGGGGACCCGGGATCTCTTTGGATTCGACGATCAGCGTCCCGGGTGTGGTGCTCTCCAGCACGGCCGGAACCGGCGGCACGGGCGGTGCAGGCGGCAACGGGGGTGAAGGCGGGACCGGGGGAGCCGGGGGCGTCGGCGTCACCGGCACGCTCTTCGATCTGACGAACCGCGGAACGCTCACAGGCGGCGCGGGAGCCAAAGGCGGCACCGGGGGCGCCGCGGGCGTCGGAGGCCAGGGCGGCGTGGGCGGCAACGTACGAGTTGACGTCGGTCCCGCTGTGGGTGATGCCGCCGGCAGGGGCGTAAGCGGCAGGGGCGGCGACGGCAATGTGGGGGGAGCCGGTGGCGCCGGCGGCACGGGTGGTGCCGGCGGCGCAGGCGTCAGCGGCAGTTCCTTCATCGTGACGAATGCGGGATCGATCGCGGGTGGCGCAGGAGCCGAAGGCGGCACCGGGGGTGAAGGCGGCGCAGGCGGCTCTGGCGGGTCGGCCGGTTCCTTCCATCCTGGCGGCAGCGGCGACTTCGAAAATTCTGTGAACGTCTCAGGTGCCGCCAAAGGCGGCGGCAATGGTGGGCGCGGCGGTGACGGCGGCGCGGGCGGTGACGGCGTCACCGGCACGGCTTTTTCCATCACCAGTTCCGGCACGATCAGCGGCGGCAAGGGCGGTGATGGCGGCGCGGGCGGGAGCGGCGGCAGCGGCGCCATACCCGCCAAAGGCGGGACGGGCGGAAGCGGCGGGAACGGGGGCAATGGCGGTGTCGGCGTGAGCGGCTCCAGCTTCACCCTCACCAATACAGGCACGATCATCGGCGGCGACGGAGGAATGGCCGGCCTGGGGGGCCTGGGAGGGGCTCGCGTGGAGGGCGGCGGAAGCGGCTTTGCCCCCGCCGGCGACCCAGGAGTGGACGGCGTTGGCGGCCTCGGCGCGGTTGGTGTCATCTCCACCGGCGGTTCCACCATCAAGAACGCCGGCTCCATCGTCGGCGGCCTTTCCGGCGATGGGGTGACGCGCGCCAATGCGGTGGAGCTGTCCGGCGGCGGCAACACGCTGGAGCTTCAGGCGGGCTATTCCTTCACCGGCAATGTGCTTTCCACCAGCGGCACCACCAATGGCGGCGATGCCCTGAAGCTCGGCGGCACGGACGCGGCCGCGTTCGACGTGGGCCACGTGGTGCCGACCCTCTCGGGCTCGCTGTCCGGCACCCAATATGTGGGCTTCAACGCCTTGTCGGTGGTGGGCGGCGAGTGGACCGGCACCGGCACCAATGCCAGCGGCCTGAGCTGGACCCTCACGGGCGGCGTGCTTGCCATCGCCGATGCGAAGACCTTGGAAGGGGCCGGCCCGTCCTTCCTCACCACCACTTTCGACGGCGGCACCCTGCGCACGACTGCCAGCCTCACGCTCTCCGGCGACCTCGTCCTGCTGGCGAACGGGGGTACCCTGGAGACCGCGGGCGGCACTACGGCAACGCTGGACGGCGCCCTTTCGGGCAGCGGCGCCTTCACCAAGACCGGCGACGGCACGGCGACCCTCACGAACGCCAATGCCGGCTTCACCGGCCGGACGGTGGTCGACGCCGGCACGCTGGCCTTGTCGGGCGCAGGCTCCATCTCCAGCTCAAGCGCCGTGGCGGTGAATGCCACGTTTGACATCTCCGGCATCGACGGCACTGGCACCACCATCGAGACCCTGTCCGGCAGCGCCGACGGGGCGATCGCGCTTGGCACGAAGGTGCTCACCGTCAACCAGGGCGCCGACGCCACATTCGCCGGCGTCATCTCCGGCAGCGGCGGCTTCACCAAGGAGGGGGTGTCCACCCTCACCCTCACCGGCGCCAATGCCGGCTTCACCGGCCAGACGGTGGTCGACGCCGGCACGCTGGCCTTGGCGGGCGCAGGCTCCATCTCCAGCTCAAGCGCCGTGGCGGTGAACGCCACGTTTGACATCTCCGGCATCGAAGGCGCCGGCACCACCATCAAGACCCTCTCCGGCAGCGCCGACGGGGCGATCGCGCTTGGCACGAAGGTGCTCACCGTCAACCAGGGCGCCGACGCAACGTTCGCCGGCGTCATCTCCGGCAGCGGCGGCTTCACCAAGGAGGGGGTGTCCACCCTCACCCTCACCAGCGCCAATGCCGGCTTCACCGGCCGGACGGTGGTCGACGCCGGCACGCTGGCCTTGTCGGGCGCAGGCTCCATCTCCAACACCACCGCCGTCGCGGTGAACGCCACGTTTGACATCTCCGGCATCGAAGGCGCCGGCACCACCATCAAGACCCTCTCCGGCAGCGCCGACGGGGCGATCGCGCTTGGCACGAAGGTGCTCACCGTCAACCAGGGCGCCGACGCCACATTCGCCGGCGTCATCTCCGGCAGCGGCGGCTTCACCAAGGAGGGCGCGTCCACCCTCACCCTCACCGGCGCCAACACCTATGGGGGCGGGACGACCATTTCCGCAGGCACGTTGCAGGTCGGCGATGGCGGCACTTCGGGCTCCCTCTCCGGCGATGTGCTGAACAATGCCGCCTTGGTCTTCGATCGCTCAGACGTCTATGGCTTCAGCTGGGGCCTTTCCGGCTCCGGCACGATGACCTTCCGCGGCGGCGGCACAGTGCAGCTCGGATCGTCCGGCACCTTCAGCGGCGGTACGTTCGTCGAGGATGGTACGGTCACCCTCGCCAATGCGGCCCTCGGCGCCTCCGTCTTCACCGTGCAGACCGGCGGCGTTCTGGCCGGCCAGGGCACAATCGGCGGTCTCGTGGTCAATTCAGGGGGCGTTGCGGCGCCGGGCAATTCGCCGGGCACCCTCACCGTAAAAGGCGACGTCGCCTTCAATTCCGGCTCGGTCTACCGGGTGGACGTGACCGCCGGCGGCGCCCACGACCTCATCGATGCCACGGGTGCCGTCGCCCTGTCTTCCGGCGCATCCGTCGCCGTGAATGCCGGCGGGGCGGCGTTCCTGCCGGGAACGGCCTACGCCATCATCACCACCTCCGGCACGGTCACCGGCACATTCGGTTCGCTCACCGGCGACTTGCCCACCAGCACCTACATCTTCCTCGATCCGGGCCTCTCCTACGACACCCACAATGTCTATCTGGGGCTGGTCTATAACGACATCGCGTTCACCACCTTCGCCCGCACGCCAAACGAGGCCGGTGCCGCCAGCGCCGCCCAGCACCTCGGCGACGGCAATCCCATCTATGACGCCATTCTCGCTCTGCCCAAGGGCGCAACGCCGGGGGCCGCTTTCGCCGCGCTCTCGGGCGAGGCCTATGCTTCTGCCAGCACGGTGATCGTGCAGCAATCGAGCTATGTCCGCGATGCGGTGGGCGCGCGCATGATCCAGGCGCTCCCGCCGGAAGGCGCCCCGCCGCTTGGCTACGCCACGCCGGTGAAGGCGCCGGCCACCGCGCATCTCGGGGCGGGCCTCACCCCCACCTTGTGGGCGCTGGGTTATGGCGGCTGGGGCGACACCAACGGCGACACCAATGCGGCCGCGGTCTCCAACACCATTGCCGGCTTCCTCATCGGCGCCGACGCGGCGGTGAGCGATCATGCTCGCGCCGGCGTCTTCGGCGGCTATGGCCGTTCCAGCTTCAATGTGGCGGACCGGGCCTCCTCCGGCTCCATCGACACTTACGACATGGGCCTATATGGCGCGGCCCAATTCGGCCATTTTGCCGCGCGCGGGGCCTTGGCCTATGGCTGGCATGATGTCTCCATGGACCGCACCGTCGGCTTCCCCGGCTTCTATGAAGCGCTTTCCGGCGGCTATAGTTCAGGCTCTTTCCAGGCCTTCGGCGAATTGGCCTATGGCCTCACCTTCGGCGCCTTCGATGTGGAGCCGTTCGCAGGGCTGGCCTATCTCAACCTCGATGGCGCCTCCCTCACCGAGACCGGCGGGGCGGCGGCGCTCGGGGTCAGTACAGCATCGTTCGAGACGACCTATTCGACGCTGGGCGTGCGGCTCGCCACCTCCATTGGTGTGTTCGGGCGGCCTTTGACCCCGAGCGTGACCCTCGCCTGGCAGCACGCCTTCGGCGACACGACGCCTTATGCGAGCATGCTCTTTGCCGGCGGGACGACGCCCTTCCAGGTGGCGGGCGCCCCCATCGTGGAGGATGCCTTGCTGGTGGGCGCGGGGCTCGGCTATGCCGCCTCGGAGCTTGCCACCCTCTCGGTCAAATATAACGGGCAGATCGCCTCCGGCGCATCACAGAACGCGTTCTCGGCGGAGTTCGCCTGGAAGTTCTGAGGTACGTCTTATCTTAGGAATGGCTCACCGTTTGAGGCCGATCAAGCTGACCCATTGGTCGACGAGGCGCCAATACTGCCTCGTGTTGACGTGTCCTCCACTATGGTTACGGCTCGGCCAAAGCCAATCGCTGCCCATTGCGCGCCGGATCGCGAGCCAAGCCGCAAGTGCGTCCTTGGTCGGCTCGGTGATCTCAAAGGGGACTAGCTGCCCGGTCTTGTGCTGGATGACAACTGAGCTGGAGCGGACACTGCTGCTCGCTGAAACGGCTATACCTCATGTTCTGGTTCTCTCAATGGGCCAGAACGATCTTCAAGCTCGATTGGAGGCGTGGGGCACGTCACTGTCTGGGGATAATGCCCCGGGCGAGCAGCTCAAAACAGTCCCGCAGATAGCGCGCGCGGTCGCGAGTCCCCGGCCACGCTTCCGGCCCGGGGTGGAGGATCGCACCGAATGCGACATCAATGATCAGCTTGGTAAGGACCTGCGCATCATCGACCATGATCCGCCCGCGCGACCGCTGACGTTCCAACCAGTCGGCGACTTCGGAGAACGCCTGATCACGCCCGTGCGCTTCAAGAATCTGCTTCAGTTCGGGAGTTTGGGCGGATTCCACGAGTGCCACGCGCATGAAGGCGCGGCGCGCCTCGTCCGCCCGCTCATCGAGGTCCATGCGGAAGATTTTCATCAAGGCATCGACGAGAGGCATGTCGTCGAGCTCCGGTCTCACATCGACCATGGCGCCGCGATGCAGCTCAGTGATGGAGCGAAAGAGCGACAGCTTGCCGGGAAACAGCCGGTAGATGGTTTTCTTCGAGATCCCGCAGCCCGCGGCGACCTCGTTCATGTTCATCCCGGCATAGCCCTTCGTGCACAGGATCGCGAAGGCCTCGCCGACCACGCGCTGCGCCACCTCCTCGTCAGGGGCCACTTTCGGCCGGCCGCGCCCTCTTGCCGATTGGGGCGACGCGGACAGCGTTTCCATGTCGATTCCTTGCCTTTCGTTTCTCAAGGTTTCACCTGCTGGCAAAGCGACTTGCGCACTTTGGACGGCGAATTGTCAAGCGTTGACAGCCATCATGTCACAAAATAAGAAACTTATTGGTTTCCTTATTTTGGATGGCAGTGTTGGCGACTCCTTGTGTGACTCCCTCCGCGCCTCGGCCGGCACCATTGGTCGCCCTCGCGGCGATGCTGATCGCTGGACTCCTGACGGGTTGCGAGCGTCAGCAGGGCGGGGGTGGCGGCCCGCCCCCAGGGCGCAGCCGCCCCGAGGTGGGCGTCGTCACCGTCCACCCCCAGTCGGTGGCCATCACGGCCGAGATGCCGGGGCGCACCACCGCCTCCCTGGTCGCGGAGGTCCGCCCACAGGTGGGCGGCCTCATCAAGGCGCGCCTGTTCCAGGAAGGATCGGAGGTGAAGCAGGGCGAGGCGCTCTACACCATCGACCCGGCGAGCTACCAGGCGTCCTACGACAGCGCCGTCGCCAGCTTGCAGAAAGCCGAGGCCGCGGTGCCGAGCGCGCAGGCCAAGGTCGAGCGCTATCAGACGCTCATCAAGCAGAATGCGGTCAGCAAGCAGGATTATGACGACGCGACCGCTTCCCTTGCACAGGCAAAGGCAGAGGTCGCCGCCGGCAAGGCCAGCGTCGCGACGGCGAAGATCAATCTCGACTATACCGTGATCACCGCCCCGATCTCCGGGCGCATCGACAAGTCGTCGCTCACGCCAGGAGCCCTCGTCACCGCGGGTCAGGACACGGTGCTCACCACCATCCGCACCCTCGATCCCATCAATGTGGACGTGACCCAGTCGAGCACCAACCTGCTCAACCTGCGCCAAGCCATCAAGGAGGGGCGGATCAAGGTCTCCGGGGACAACGTCACGGTACGCCTCAAGCTGGAGAACGGCACCCTTTATCCGCATCCGGGCACCCTTGAATTCAGGTCCTCCTATGTGGACACCACCACCGGCACCTATGGGGTGCGGGTCGAGTTCCCAAACCCGGACCGGCTGCTGCTGCCGGGCATGTATGTGCGCGCCCTCGTGGAAGAGGGCGTGGCGCCCGACAGCTTCCTCGTCCCCCAACGCGGGGTCACGCGCAATACCAAGGGAGAGCCGGTCGCCTTCGTGGTGAATGCCGACGGCAAGGTGGAGCAGCGCGTGCTCACCGTGGGCCGCAGCGTCGGCAACAGCTGGCTTGTCGAGAACGGGATCGCGGACGGCGATCGCGTCGTCGTCGAGGGCAGCCAGTTCGTCCGCTCCGGGCAGGACGTGGCGGCCGTCGAGGTGGTGGTGGACGACACCACCGGTGAGGTCCGCGACCGCCGCCAGCAGGGCACGCTGCCCGACGGCGCGACGACCCACGCGGCGGCGCGCACCACTCCTGCAGCCAAGGCGGATTGAAGCGCCATGTCCCGTTTCTTCGTCGACCGGCCGGTCTTCGCCTGGGTGATCGCCATCCTCATCATGCTGGGCGGCCTGCTCGCGCTGCGATCGCTGCCCATCGCGCAATATCCGCAGATCGCGCCCACCACGGTACGCATCACCGCGAGCTATCCGGGCGCGGATGCCCAGACGGTGGAGAACTCGGTGACCAAGGTCATCGAGCAGGGCATGACCGGGATCGACAATCTCGACTACATGACCTCCACGTCCACCTCCACCGGCGAGGTGACCATCACCCTCACCTTCACCAGCGCCGCCGACCCCGACGTGGCGCAGATGCAGGTGCAGAACAAGCTGCAGCTGGTCCAGTCCCAATTGCCGAGCGTGGTGCAGACCAACGGCCTTTCGGTCGACAAGGCCTCCGACAGCTTCCTGGTGGTCATCGCCTTCGTGTCGAAGGACGGGCGCATGTCCTCCATCGACATCGCCGACTATGTGGATTCGTCCCTCAACGACACCCTGAAGCGGGTGGAGGGCGTGGGCTCCACCACCCTGTTCAGCTCGGCCTATGCCATGCGCATCTGGCTCGACCCGGACAAGCTTCACAAATACCAGCTCATGCCCGGCGACGTCGCCGCGGCCATCGAGGCGCAGAACACCCAGATCTCTGCCGGCCAGCTCGGCGGCCTGCCCCAGCGCAAGGGTCAGCAGCTCAACGCCTCCGTCACGGCGCGCAGCCGCCTGCAGACGCCGGAGCAGTTTCGCAACATCATCCTGAAGAGCGCGACCGACGGCTCGCTGGTGCGCATCAATGACGTCGCCACCGTCGAGCTCGGCGCGAAGAGCTACACCACCTCGGCCACCTACAATGGCAAGCCGGCAGCCGGCCTCGCCATCAAGCTCGCCACCGGCGCCAACGCCATCAACACGTCGCAGGCGGTGAAGGCGACGATCGAGCGCCTGTCCTCCACCTTCCCGGAAGGCATCGAGGTCCACTATCCCTACGACACGACGCCGTTCGTGGTGCTCTCCATCGAGGAGGTGGTGCGCACCCTGTTCGAGGCGATCGCGCTGGTCTTCATCGTGATGTTCGTGTTCCTGCAGAACATCCGCGCCACCCTCATCCCCACCATCGCCGTTCCGGTGGTACTGCTTGGCACCTTCGGCGTGCTCGCCATCTTCGGCTATTCGGTGAACACCCTGACCATGTTCGCCATGGTGCTCGCCATCGGCCTGCTGGTGGACGACGCCATCGTGGTGGTGGAGAACGTCGAGCGCGTGATGCAGGAGGAGAGCCTGCCGCCCAGGGAGGCGACACGCAAGTCCATGGGCGAGATCTCGGGCGCGCTGGTCGGCATCGCCACCGTGCTCTCCGCGGTGTTCGTGCCCATGGCCTTTTTCGGCGGATCGGTGGGCGTCATCTACCGCCAGTTCTCCGTCACCATCGTCGCGGCCATGGTGCTTTCCGTGCTGGTCGCGCTGATCCTGACGCCGGCCCTGTGCGCCACCATCCTGAAGGCCCCGAAGGGCGGCCACGGAGAAAAAGGCGGGGCCTTCGGCTGGTTCAACCGCATGTTCGATCGCGGGGCGGATGCCTACCGCAGGGGAGCCGGGGGTGTCATCGCCCGGCCGGCGCGCTTCATCGTGGTGTTTCTCGCCCTCACCGCCGCTGCCGGCTGGATGTATGTGCGCCTGCCCTCCTCCTTCCTGCCGCAGGAGGACCAGGGCATGCTCATCACCTCCGTCCAGCTACCCGTCGGCGCCACCGCCGACCGCACCCAGGAGGTGCTGGACGCGGTGACCCGCCACTATCTCGAAGCCGAGAAGGAAGCGGTCGAGGGCGTGTTCACCATCGCCGGCTTCAGCTTCGGCGGCCAAGGCCAGAACATGGGCATCGCCTTCCTGAGCCTCAGGCCGTTCGCGGAGCGCACCTCGGCCAATTTGTCGGCCCAGGCGGTGGCGGGACGGGCCATGGCCGCCTTCTCGAAGTTCCGCGATGCCATGGTCTTCGCCCTGGCTCCACCCGCCATCCAGGGCATGGGCAATTCCAACGGCTTCACCTTCTACCTGCAGGACATCAACGGCGCGGGCCACGACAAGCTCAGGCGGCCCTCTATCCGGATGTGAGCCTGTCCGGCAACATCGACACCACCGGTTCCAAGTTCGGCGACCTCGGCAAGTCGTCCTCTATCTCCTGGAGCTTCGGCCCGAGCATTAGCGTGCCGATCTTCAACGCGGGGCAACTGCAGGCGGCGGTGGAATATGCCCAGGCCCAGCGGGATGAATATTTCCTGACCTACCGCTCGGCTGTCCTGACGGCTCTGGAAGACGTGGAGAACGCCTCCGTCGCGCTCCAGCAGGAGCGGCTGAAGAGCGGTAGCCTTGCCGCCTCCGCAAGCTCCTACCGGCAGGCGGCGACGCTGTCGCGCGCGCTCTACCAAGCCGGCTCAACCAGCTTCCTCGACGTGCTCGATGCCGAGCGCTCGCTCTATTCCGCCGAGGATTCGGCACTTCAGAGCCGGGTGGCCATCGCCACCGACTATGTCAGCCTCAACAAGGCCTTGGGCGGCGGATGGAATGGCGAGGTAGACACTCATACACCGGAAATGGTGGACGACTTGGGTCCTCGCTTCGTCAGGTCTGACTGGGCAAATCGCTTCCTCAAAATAGACTGATCCGGCCGGTCGCTATGCTGCATATCTCAACCTAACGGATCGCACCTATGAACTGATGGGGTGGATGCCCCCTCCGGCCGGCATCGTATGATGTCTGCGCAGCGCCTTGTCGGCGCTTTCAGGGGAGGAGCACATGCCGGATGTTCATGTCCTCGCGATCGACCTGGCGAAGACGCGGCTCGGTGGGGTCAGCAAGATGGGACGAACCGATATCCGCAAGCTTCTTATCGTCGGCGCCATGAGTCGGATCCGATGGATCATCCGCAAGGGCATCCTGCCGGACAGCTGGCTCGGACGGCTCGTTGGCCGCAAGCCGCGCATGGTCGCCGCCGTCGCCCTGGCGAACAAGATGGCTCGGATCGTTTGGGCGATAATGACAAGGGAGCAGAATTACAGGATGGCGTGAGCAGGCGCCTTCCAGCGAAGGCAAACCGGCAAGCGCCTCGGGGTCCTTGGACCCCGGCAAGGAGATCGGCTGACGACTTATGCGGCAAGGACTTCAATGTTCAGGACGGGGAAAACCAGTCTCGGGGCTCGAGCTCAAAGCTCTCTGAACCGATGTGGACCCTGTTCTTCGAACTGCATACCGGCCCCGTGGCACAGGCCACGACCAGAGGCCTGACACACGACCGATAGAAGCGCCAAGCTGCCCAAGTCCGTCAGAAAGTCCCCTTGCAAAACCGGGGGCATCCACACACGCCCCGCCCCGATCCGTGCCGCACACCTGGAAGCTCCGCTTCGCCAGGTCGATCGCGAGGACATGAACATCTGGGCATGTGCTCCTCCCCTGAAAGCGCCCCAAGGCGCTGCGCAGACATCATACGATGCCGGCCGGAGGGGGCATCCACCCCATCAGTTCACAGTCATCTTCTGGCTCTGATTGGTGAGTCCCGAACCTAACCATTCACCAGAACGCATTTTGACTGTTCTAGAGGCTGAAATGCCGCGTCTGCTGGGACGGTCCCGATCTGCCGATAATAATCCCACGGCCGCTCGGATTCTCCCGGCTGCTTTACTTCAAACATATACATGTCATGAACCATGCGGCCGTCCTTGCGAATATACCCCTTCTTAAAAAAGGCATCGTTGACAGGCAGCTCGCGCATTTTAGCCATGACCGCTTCCGTGTGATCGGTCCCTGCCGCTTCAACCGCCTTAAGATAGTGAAGCGTCGCCGAATAGACCCCCGCCTGAAGCATGTTCGGCATGGCTTTCATGCGTTCATGGAACCTTTGCGAGAACCTCCTCGTGTCGTCGTTCATGTCCCAATATGTGGCCTCCATGATAACAAGGCCCTGCGCCTGCGCGAGGCCGAGACTGTGCACGTCATTGATCATCGCCGCCAGGGCGGCCAGCTTGATGCCCTTCGCGACAAGGCCGAATTCAGCCGCCTGCTTGATCGCGTTAACGGTGTCTCCGCCCGCGTTCGCCAGCGCCAGCACCTTGGCGCCCGACGCTTCCGCCTGCAGCAGCGCAGCCCCGAAATCGTTTGTGCCAACCGGAAGACGAACAGACCCCAGAACCTTCCCGCCGCTCTGGCGCACAAACGCACTCGCATCCTTCTCGAGGCTGTGGCCGAAGGCATAGTCGGCGGTCAGAAAGTACCAGGAGTTGAGGCCGCTTTTGACTAGACTCGCGCCGACACCGTGGGCAATCGCATACGAATCATACGTCCAATGCACGACGAAGGGTCCGCATGCCTCGTTGGTAATCCGCATGGAGCCGGGCGAACTCAAGGTGAGGATTTTGTTTTTTTCCTTGGCAACCTCCAGCACCGCCAAGGCCGGAGATGACGATGCCACATCCAGGATGGCATCGACTTTGTCCTCGTCAAACCAGCGCCGCGCGATCGCGGCCCCGATGTCGGCCTTGTTCTGGTGATCAGCGTAGACCAGCTCCACCGGCTTCCCCAAGACACGGCCGCCGAAGTCGTCGATGGCCATCTGTGCGGCTGTCACGGCGCCCCGGCCGGTTATGGTAGCGAATACACCGGACATGTCTTCAATGACGCCGACACGCACCACCCCATCGGAAATCTCACCCCCCTGCGCGGAGCCGATGTCGGGGTAGGACAGTATTCCAAGTGAAGCGATCAGAAGACACCATATCCCGCGTTTCATGTCATCCTCCCATTATAGGACCGATTATTATTTTAAGTTCCCGATGATCTACGCCGCGTGCCGGAGCAGGTGCCTTGCACCGGCACCAGCCCTCGTTGTGCGAATGGCCAGGTCATCCAGCGACGCTCAGGTCGAGCCGATGCGATCGGTGGACACGGCAGGCGGCGTGAAGACGGGGCGCCTTTTCTCCACAAAGGCCCGGAGGCCCTCGCGCGCGTCCTCGCTCACAAAGGTTCGCTGGCCCAATGAGGCCTCGGCCGCGAATGCGTCGGGCCAGTCGAGGTGCCGAAGGCTCAACGCTGCCTCCTTGATCGTCCGCACGGCCCCCGCGCTGTTCGAACGAATGCGCTCGGCAACCCGGAGGGCTTCGGCCTGAAGCATGGCGGGAGGCACCACACGATTGATCACGCCGATCCGCGCCATGTGCTCGACATCGAACCGATCGCCTGTCAGCATCACCTCCATGGCGTGGGCATAGCCGACCTGCCGGACCAGCCGGACCAGGGTTCCGCCGGCCGGGACGAAGCCCAGTCCAGGCTCTGGAAGGGCGAACGACGCGGTGCTCGATGCGACGCGTATATCCGTCGCGAGCATGAGCTCGAACCCGCCGCCGAGGCAAAGCCCATTGATGGCGCAAACTACCGGCTTGTAGAATGGACCCGCCTTGAGGTGCGCTTCATCCCACTCGGAGATATCAAAAGTATTGGCCGCCAGTGCAGGGATCGATTCGGTCAGGTCGGCGCCGACGCTGAAGGCGCGCTCGCCGGCTCCGGTCAATATGACGACATCCACCGCATCGTCGCGTGCGAGTTCGTTGAAGGCATCGCCGAGCTCGCGATACATCCGGAGCGTCAAGGCGTTGAGCTTGTCCGGACGATCAATCGTCACCACGGCGATGCGATCAAGGATTGTGAGGCCGATGCCCATTTCAGATCACCCCTTCGCGGCGCAGATGGTCTACATCGTCGTTCGCCATCCCGAGCATCTCGCGGAGAACCAGATCGGTGTGCTCGCCCACCCGGGGAGCAAAGCCGCAGGGATTTCCCGGGGTCCGTGACAACTTGACAGGAAGGCCGAACATGCCCACCTCGCCGCCCGGATACTTCACCCGGGAGATCATTTCGCGGGCTGCGATGTGCGGATCCGCGACAACTTCATCAATGCTCTTGATGCCGCACATGGGCACCCGATCGCCGGCCAGAGTCTCAAGCTCCGCCTTGGTGCGGTGCGCGAGCCACCGCTCGATCAGCGGCCGGACGCGCCGCTCGTACACGGCCTGATCAAAGCGCTTCTCCATCGTATCGATTTCCGGATCCGACGCCCACTCGGGTTCTCCGAACATTGCGCACGTTTCTTGCCAGAACTTGTCAGTATATCCACCGAAGAAGACGTAGCCGTCCTTGCACGGAAACTGGCCATAGGGCCTGACAAACGGATGATCGTTCCCCAATGGACCCGCCACAGTGCCTTCCACCGTGTAGCGGACCACTGCGTTCTCGGTTAGCGCGAGCGAGCAATCCTGCAGGGAAATGTCGACGAACTGCCCCTGGCCGTTCTGCTCCGCCTCGCGCAGCGCCGCCAGAACCCCGATGGTTGCGAATAGAGTTCCCGAAAGGTCGCCGATGATGGTCCCGATGCGGAGCGGCGGCTGCCCCGGCAGGCCATTCATCGACCAAAGCCCGCTGGTCGCCTGGCCACTGTTGTCGAAGCCCGGGCGCCGCGAATAGGGGCCGCTGGCGCCGAAGCCGCTTATCGCGGCATAGACGAGGCGCGGATTCTCCGACGCCAGTTCCGAATAGCCAAGACTGAGGTTGTCCATGGTCCCGGGGCGGAAATTTTCGACAAGGATATGGCTTTTCCGCGCCAGCTGTTTCAGCAGCTGTTTTCCATCCGCTGATTTCAGGTCGATCGTAAGTCCGTATTTGTTTCGATTGAACTGGGCAAAGAATGCGCTGAACCGTGTTCCATCTTCTCCGACGAAGGGAGGGAACGTGCGCGCATAATCGGCATCTTTCGGATGTTCGATCTTGATGACGGTCGCACCTAGATCGGCAAGCATCATCGAGCAAAAGGGCCCCGCAACGACGCGCGTGACGTCGAGGACGATGATGCCACTGAGCGGACCCGAGCCTCCCCGTCCCGGCAAACCGGACGGCGATGGAGCAACTGACGACATAGGCGTCCTCCCAATCCCAATCTTGCTTGTTTCGATCGCACCGCCGGTCAGGGCGAACGGCCGTTGCGCCTTAATTGATGCGCTCGAGCGCAAGGGCGATGCCCTGCCCGCCTCCGATGCACATGGTGACGAGCCCGCGTCGGCCTTCGGTGCGCTGCAGCTCATGCACGCACTTGACAACCAGAATTGCCCCGGTGGCGCCGACCGGATGCCCCAGTGCGATCGCTCCCCCATTCGGGTTGGTGCGATCCGCCGGAAGCCCCAGCTCGGCGGCGACGGCTATTGCCTGGGCCGCGAAGGCTTCGTTGGATTCAATGACGTCGAAGTCATCAATGGCGAGATCTATCCGATCGAGGAGCTTCCTGACCGCCACGATGGGGCCGATGCCCATGATCTCCGGCGCCACCCCGGAATGCGAATAGCCGAGGATACGTGCCATCGGCCTCAGGCCACGGCATTCGGCCCATTGCCTGCCGGCAAGGACAACCGCGGCCGCACCATCGTTGAGTCCGGATGCATTGCCCGCCGTCACCGTGCCGCCGGCGTCGAAAGCCGGCCGCAACGATCCGAGCGAGCCGGCGGATACGTCCGCCCGCACGTGCTCGTCTTCCCTCAGGAGGCGCGCGGTGCCGCCGTCCGCTATGGGCACCGGCACGATCTGGCTTTCGAACCTTCCGTCGGCTGTGGCGTGCGCAGCGCGCGCGTGGCTCTGCGCTGCAAATTCGTCCTGGGCCGAACGGGAAATGTTGAAGCGCGTGGCTAGGTTTTCCGCTGTGTTGCCCATGTGGCCGTTGCCGAAAGGATCAGTGAGGGCGCCGACCAGCATGTCGGTAAGCCGTGCTGTGCCGATGCGATGACCTGCACGCAGTCCGCTCATCGCGTGGGGCGCCCGCGACATGGATTCGGCACCGCCGGCGATGGCGGCCGTGCAGTCATCGAGCAGAATGCCCTGTGTTGCCGATATGATCGCCTGGAGCCCCGATCCGCAGAGCCGATTGAGGGTCAGGCATGCCGTCTGGGTGCCCAACCCGCCCTGCAGCGCCGCCACGCGCGACAGGAACATGTCTTCGGGGGCCGAATGGATGACGTTGCCGAAGATCACATGACCGATGTCCTGCGGATCGATGCCGCAGCGCGCGACCGCTTCCCGCGTGACCATGCCCCCCAGCTGCGTCGGCGGGATGTCCTTCAACGCGCCGCAGAAGTCGCCGATCGGAGTGCGTGCGGCAGCCAGAATGACGACATCGTTGACCATGGGGCCTCCCGGCGCGAGAATGCCTCGCCTCTTTCGAAGCAAGCTACGGGGCGCCGCGCCCCCTCCCCTATGTCGTTTTTCTCCACATTCCCTCAGGTTTTATGTGTTTACTCCATAGGTGGCCGTCGATAGGCTCTCGCCATGCCTTCCTTGAGCATGAGCGTGGCCGAGCGGGACGCTGCCGTTCTCAGGCAGATCCTGCGTCTTCTTGCGGAGAATGCGGAGCCTGAGGCGGTCAGGATTGCGCTGGAAGTGAACGCCGGGGTTGAGCCGCTTGCGGGCGACATCAGGACGGCTGTCGATGTCGCCGAGCAGCTCGCTTATCACAAGAAGCGCGAACGTGAGCTGATCGCGTTATACGACACGGCACGCGATATCACGGCCTCCGGGTCGATCGACAAAGTTCTTCGATCCATAGTCGTGCGAGCAAGACAGCTCATTGGATGCGACATCTCCTATATTTCGGCCCTGGAGGACGATGGCGTCGAGTTTACGGTGCGGGCAACGGAAGGGTGCATCACTCCGACATTTGAAGCCATGAAGGTCCCGCGTGGCTTCGGCATTTGCTCCCAAGTCTTGGAGAGCCGGCAACCGTGTCATTCGGCGAATTACCTTGCCGACCGAAAGCTTCCCCGGCACCCGAAGATCGACGCCGTGGTTCAGGCGGAGGGAATCATTTCGCTCCTCGGGGTGCCGCTGGAGATCGAAGGGCGCGTCATCGGGGTGCTGTTTGTCGGCGACCGATTCGTGCGCAGCTATCCCCCACCCGAGGTCGCGGGGCTGTCTTCCCTTGCAGCACTCGCGGCGATCGCCATCCGCAATGCGCGCCATCTGGATGCGGCGCGCATTGCATTGGCCAGTGAGCAGAGGATCAACGACGGGCTCAACGCAAAGGCATTGGATATCCAGGCGGCGGGCGACGCCCACGAGAGGATGCTGGATCTTGTCGCGCGCGGTGGGCGTTTGGAAGACCTCGCAACGCTATTGTCCGGTCAGCTCGACTGCCGCGTCGGCATTGTGGACCAGCGGGGGCGAGCGCTATGCGTTTCGGGCTCGGTCCAGGGCATCGCCGCCCAGGATCAGCCGGACGTCGCACATGCCGCCTGGCAGGAAGCCATTCGCAATGCGTTGCGCAGGAGCGCCGCATCCCCGCGGTCGATGCTGATCAACGGCAACGGAGCCATAATGTGCCGCCTTGCAATGATCCGGGGCGGCTCGGATCTGTTTGGTGGTGTTGTTGCCTGGCGGCTGCACGATCTGCCGGAGGCGGAGGTGCGCACGCTGGAACGCTGCGCCATGGTTTCAGCCATCGTGCTGCTGTCGAACGACCGCCTCGTCCAAGCTGCCAACCGCGACATCCATGATCTTGTGGCCGACCTTCTGCGCGAACCGCCAAACAACGCACCGGCCGACCTCCTTTCTGCGCGCCTGGCCGATCGCGGGCTGCAGCTGACCTGGCCCCTTGGCCTGTATCTTGTGGAACTGGACGGCATTCGGCCGGATCCTCTTGTTGCGTCGGTCCGGTCCCGCCTTCAGCGCCAGGGCGTGCTCGCATCGGACTATGAAGGGGATCTCGTTGTGCTTTCCTCAGGCGCCGAGATGGAGCGGATCTCAGAGACTCTCCAGGCTATTGTGGCCGAAGTTTCCGGCATCAACGCGAATATTGTGATCTCGGAGCCCATTGCGACCCTCGGGCAGATGCCGCAACGATACCGTTCAGCAAAATGCTCGCTTCATTTGTTAAGGGCACTCGGCCACAGAGGAAAGATTGTCCACGATGCCATGCTGTCGATTTATGCGGCTGTTTTTCGCGATCGCAGCAAGGACGACATCGCACATTTCGTCGATCGGTCGATTGGTGCCTTAAGGGCATACGATGAAATTCGATCGACACGCCTGGCCGAGACGCTCCTGAAATACCTCGATAATAGCTTACGTCTCCAAAGGACGGCGGATGAGCTCGGAATTCATGTGAACACTCTGCGCCAGAGGCTTTCTGCCATCCGGGAAATCTGCGGAGATTGGGATGATCCGTCTCGTGTACTAGAAACGCATCTGGCGCTGAAGCTTCACGCCTTGGCCGGATCGACCGTAATCTGAGATTGCGGTCGTGAGGCTGACGACCCTGATCCTGTCAATGCCCGCCGTAAAGATCTTCTGCCCACGAGTTCAGCAGAATCAAATCGACGCGCGCAGCTGGCCCGGAGGATTTCGGTGAAGGTATATAACCTCGTGTTTCATTGTATAGCTGTATCATATCGAGTAATGCTGCGAGTATCGTTACTGCCAATCGAGAGTAAAACCAACGTGTTTTTCGGTATGAATGATTGACCCCGTTGCGAGGGGGATCGGCGTGTAATATTCGGCGCCGACAGAGGAACAGCTTTCCGTGCCGATTGACAAGCCGGGTGAGGGGGAGATCTGAGGTGAATATTTAGGCCTGGTGCGGCCGCAACCCACGTTGCGGGTGAACGGTTGAGGCGAATTCGGACGGGGTCCGCGAGCCGGCGGCGAGCAGCCTTGATCGCCCGCGCGAACAGGGGCCGGAGCCCCTCTAATTGGGTCGGCCTCATATGGCGCGACTGACAATCTACGGTTGCAACAGATGCTTCGAACGGTATAGTCAGGGATCTATTTGATTGAATTCGAGGGGCGTCGTGAAGAAGTCAGCGATCGAGATCGAGATTCGTCATCTCCGATATTTCATCGCCGCGGCAGATGCTGGAAGCTTTCGGAAAGCCGCCGCGGCACTCAAGGTGCAGGAATCTTCCGTCAGTCGTCGGATCCGCGACATCGAGGACCAGATCGGCGCGTCCCTGTTCGTGCGGCACTCCGGGGGAATTAACCTGACGATGGCCGGCCAGCGCTTCCTTCATCGTGCCCGTCATGCCCTGGACCACATTCGGGACGGGGCTGCAGAGGTGGCCGCCATCGGTCGTGCGGAGGGTGGATATCTCAAAATTGGGCTGTTTTCGTCCCTTTCCTCCGGATTTTTGTCAGCCTTGTTTCGAGCATATGATGCAAAACATGGATCAGTTCACATCGACTTCGTCGAGGGTGAAGCATATGAGCACATCAATGCCCTTCGCCAATTTCAGATCGATATCGCCTTTGTCATTGGGTTGAGCGATTTTGGCGAGTGCGACTCAGCTTACCTTTGGTCGGAACAGGTGCTGGTGGCATTGCCTGAAGGCCATCAGCTTGCTGCTTCAGAGTCATTGACATGGCGGGATCTCAGAGCTGAGAAAATCCTTCTCCGAAACACACCAGCGGGCGCGCGGATTCAAGACTATGTTGTCCGGCGAATCCGGGAGGTCGAAGGAGAGGCCCGTGTCGAGGCGCAGGGGGTCGGGCGCTACAAGCTTCTCAATCTCGTGGCGTCCGGCCGCGGAACGACGTTGATCATCGAATCGGAACGCCTGGTGAAGGTCGCCGGGGTGACCTATCGCCCGCTGCACGACGAGGTGGTTTCATTTCATGCGGCCTGGAGGCCGATGAACGACAATCCCGCGTTTCGAACGCTCCTCAGCCTTGCCCGGACGATGGCTCACTCCTCGGAAGCGAACCAAGCGATTGCCCGTCCGCAAGATCAGGAGGCGCTGCGCGCCGAGCCTTCGCAAATCCACGATCCGTCGCGATGAATCGCTCAAGCATCGGCACGATGAGCCGGACCGGATTGGTGATCGGGTTTCCCTTTTCCTCGCCCAGCACCCCCGCATAGGCAACGAGATCCCGATGCAGCTTCGCCGGCAGCTCCACGGTCACCTTCACCGGCTTGTCGTCGAGCACCTCGGAGAGTTTCAGCTTCGGCATGTCAGCCTCCATAAGGTTCGAGAACGAGATCATATTCCGAGTTTGAAACTATGCTGAGTTCTGCATGCATATTGGCTTCTCCTATGGTAAAATCGCCGAAGTCGGTCGGCATAGTTTTGTTCGACTGGGATCGGCCGACACTGGTTTGGCCTATGCACAGAGCTTGTCGAAAGAGGCGCTCTCGGCTCCGGGTCGAGGGTCCACTGGCTCCTTACTTCGAGCCATATTCCGAATACCTCGCTGATCGCGGATATTCGCAGGTATCCTATTGGCATAAGACCTTTTCCATCAGCGAGTTCAGTCGGTGGCTGGACGAGGAAGGAATTGCTGCGCGCGAGATCACGGGCGAACACGAGGAAGCGTTCCTGCGCCACAGCGCCGAGCGCCGATGCCCCAAGCGCGGCGATCCTGCCTCTCTGAGCGGCATCACGGGTTGGCTTCGAGAACAGGGCGTCATCGAAACCAGCGTTGCGGCTTCGACCGGATCGTCCGGGATCCAAGCGGTATTGCGGGAATACGCGGCGTGGCTGCGGGAGGAGCGCGGCCTCGCCCCGTCCACGATGGAGAACTACACCAGATATATAGAACGCTTCCTGACAAGCATCTGCGGCGCCGACGAGCCGCATCTTGCCAGCATCAGCGCAAGCCAGATCACCGACTATATCCGGCGCAACGCCCCGCGCGGCCAGACCTTCTCGCAGGCCAAGAACATCGTCACGTCGCTGCGTTCCTTCTTCCGCTTCGCGCGCTTCCGCGACTACATCCAGACGGATCTTGCGGCGGTCGTTCCCAGCGTCGCCGGATGGTCGATGGCGTCGATCCCCAGAGCGATGCCGGTCGATAGCGTTCGCCGGCTTTTGGACGGGAGCAAGACATGGCGCACGCCGGTGGGGCTGCGCAATCGAGCCATTCTGCTGCTGCTTGCTCGGCTCGGACTGCGCGCGTTGGAAATCGTCCGACTCGAACTGGAGGATATCGATTGGTCGCAGGGCTGGCTGAGGGTGCATGGCAAAGGCCGCCAGGAACGGCCGATGCCTCTGCCGCACGACGTCGGTCAGGCGATTGCATCCTACCTGAAGGACGGGCGTCCGGAATCGCCGAGCCGCAGGATCTTCCTGCGCTCGCGGGCGCCCTTTGATGGCTTGGGGTCGCACGGCGACATCTGCCAGATCGTCCACCGCGCGATCAACCGCGCCGGGATCAAGGGGAAGAACACGGGGGCGCATCAGCTTCGCCATGCGCTTGCCGTGGACATGCTGCGGCAGGGACTGTCGTTGACGGAGATCGGCCAGATGCTCCGGCATCGCAGCGCCCAGGCCACCCGTCGATACGCGAAGGTCGATCTGGACGGCTTGCGCGCCGTCGCCCTGCCGTGGCCGGGAGAGTTGCCATGACCACCCTGCGCGAAGGCGTCGCCGAATATCTGGAGCTTCGCCGTTCCCTTGGCTTCCGGCTGAAGAAGGACGAGCTTTACCTTGGGGACTTTGCGGGCTTCATGGAGCGACGCCATGCCACCTACATCAAGGCGAAGCTGGCGGTGCAGTGGGCGCGCCAGCCGGCTTCGACCGATGCGAACTATCTTGCCGGTCGGCTGCGCGCCGTGCGCAGCTTCGCGCGCTACCGCATCCTGAGCGATCCGCGGACCGAAATACCCGCCACCGACCTGCTGCCGCGCCGACGGTTCACCTTCCAGCCCCATATCTTCAGCGCCGAGGAGATAAAGCGCATCCTGGCGGGGAGTTTGCGACAATGGGGCGGAGCGACCCGGTTCTACTGCCTGGGGCGCTATACGATCTATGGCCTCATCAGCGTGACCGGCATGCGCGTCGGCGAAGTCCTCAGGCTCGATCTCGACGATGTGGATCTCGACCAGGGCGTCATCACCATCCGCAACACCAAGTTCGGTAAATCCCGCCTGGCACCCGTTCACGAGACAACCCGCGTCGCCCTGCAACGCTACCGGGATGAGCGCGACGCCTTCCTGGCCGGCAGGATCGTCAAACCCTTCTTCATATCGACCTACGGGCACCGCGTTGGCCACACCGCGCTGGACCGCGCGTTCCGGCGACTGACCAGAAGGCTCGGCATGCGCAGCGCCTCGGACCCCGCCGGGCCGCGACTGCACGACCTGCGGCATACGATGGCGGTGGAGGTCCTGCGGCGATGCTACAGCACCGGCGCGGACCCCGAGCGCCGCTTGCCGGCGCTGTCCACCTATCTGGGGCACACCCATCTCACCTACACATATTGGTATCTGCACCAGAATCCGGGACTGATGACGGAGGCGGTGGCGCGGCTTCAGCATCGCTGGGAGGCCTCCGCATGAGGCCCGCCGTCCCAACCTTCCCAACGCTGCTTCAGCGGTTCTTCACCCAGCGCCTGATGCAGGAGAAACGGGTCAGCCCCAACACGATCAGCTCGTATCGCGATACGTTCAGGTTGCTGCTGCGCTTCGCGCAAAAGCGCCTCCGCACCACCCCCGACAAGCTGGCGTTCGAGAAGCTCGATGCCCCGCTCATCGCCGCCTTCCTGAGCGATCTGGAGAAAGAACGGGGCGTGACCGTCCGCACCCGTAATCTGCGTCTCACCGCGATCCGGTCGTTCTTCCGCTTCGCGGCCTATGAGATGCCGACGCACAGCGCGCAGATACAGCGCATACTCGCGACACCGGCCAAGCGGTTCGACCGAAAGCTGATCGACTTCCTGACGCGCCCCGAGGTCGATGCGCTGCTCGCGGCGGTGGACAAGACTACCTGGACCGGCCGCCGGGATCATGCGCTGCTGCTGACGACCCTGCAAACCGGCCTGCGCCTGTCGGAAGCGACGGGCCTCCGGCGTCCGGACGTGACGTTCGGCACGGGCGCTCACGTCGAAATCCTCGGCAAGGGCCGCAAGCAGCGCACCGTCCCGCTCTGCAAGCCGGTCGCCGATGTCCTCAAAGCCTGGCTCGACGAACTGAAACCCGCCCCGGACGAGGTGATCTTCCCGAGCGCGCGGGGCGGCCGTCTCAGCCCGGACGCTGTGGCCAGCCTCCTGAAAAAGCACGTCACGGTGGCCGGCGACGCCTGCCCATCGCTCAAGCAGAAGCACGTCACCTTCCACTGCCTTCGCCATACGACGGCAATGGACCTTCTCCACGCCGGCGTAGAGCAGACCGTCATCGCGCTGTGGCTGGGGCACGAGTCCATCGAAACCACCCAGATCTATCTCGACGCCGATCTGGCGCTGAAAGAAAAGATCCTCGCCAAGACGATCCCGTTCGACAGCAAGCCGGGCAAGTTCAAGCCCGACGATAAGCTTCTGGCCTTCCTCAACCGACTATAGGAGAGAAAGTTATGCCGATAATGACTCAAGATAAAACCGATTATATTCATGGATTTACGACCCTTCAGACTGATCCGCTCGGAATAGTCCGGGACTCGGAATATGATCTCGTATTCCGTTAACGGAATACGAGATCCCGTGTCACAATCACCCGCACCGGGTATCCCGGCCGGATGGTCAGCGTCGGGGCGATATTGAGCTGGCGCTGGACGATCTGGCGTCCGGTCTGGCTGATGCTGTCGGAAGCGCCTTGGCGCAAGGCGCTGGCGAGGTCACTGTCGCTGCCTGACGTGCCTGCGCTCGCGCCAACGCTCAGGATGGTGGAGAGCACAGCCGCCTTGAACAGCTCGCCCCAGTGATAGTCGACGCCATCCTCAAGGCCGGCGTAGCCCTCGGCGTCGGCTCCAGGCTGGCGCTCCAGCACGATGGAGCGGCCATTGGGGAAGATCAGCCGGTTCCAGACCAGGAGCACCCGGCGCTGTCCGAAGCCTACGCCATTGTCATACTGGCCGATGATGCGGGTGCCTTGAGGGATCAGAAGGATCCGGCCGGTCGGGCTGTCGTGGACATTCTCGGTGACCTGGGCGGTGATCTGTCCCGGCAGATCGGAGCGGATGCCGGTGATCAGCGCTGCAGGGATGACGGCGCCAGCCTGCAGGATGTTGGCCGAGGCTGGAGCCGCCACGCGGTCGAGGGACACGGTGCGTCGGTCCACCGCCTGGCTGAGGAAGGTGAGCTGCCGCTCCTGGGCCGTCGGGGTCGCCGCCGGCGGGGCAAGACCAACGGAAGTCAGATCCGGGACAGGTGCCGCCGTTGTAACCGACGCCGCGCTCACCTGTTGCGCCCCGACAGGGCTCGCCGGCCGCGTGTTGGTCTGGGCGAATAGCCGTCCGGTCCTTGCCGCCTCCGTCTCCTGCTGCTGGCGCTGCTCTTCGGGACTCAGAGCGGGATTGGGCATGCCTCCCATCGACGGGATCGGCGGCTGCGCTGCGGTCTGGGCATTGAGGATCGGCCGACCGAGGTCGCCGGGCAGCGGTGGCCCGAGCTTGGGGATGCCGGTGTAATCCTTCGGCAGGCTGGCCAACCCGTCCGGCGTGGCTTTGACGTCCGTGGCGTAGAGTTCCTGTCCTGGCCCGTGGTCCTTCCGCGCCTGCCGGTCTCACCTCGGGCGGCGAGCAGCAGATGCTCGCCATCGGGCGGGCGTTGATGGCCCGGCCTCGCCTGATCGTGCTCGACGAGCCGTCCATGGGGCTCGCGCCCCTCGTAGTCCGGGACATCTTCCAAACGCTGAAGCAGCTCAACGCGCAGGAGCATCTGTCGATCCTCGTGGCCGAGCAGAAGTCCACTGTCGCACTCACCTATGCCGACACCGCCACGGTGTTGGAGAACGGCGTGGCGGTGCTGGAAGGAACCGCGGCGGAGCTGCGCAACCGCGCGGATATCAAGGCCTTCTACCTCGGCGAGGGCACGCCCCACGCCGTGTGCCCCCCCATGTTCCATGAAGGAGGACGCACATGACCATCCCGAAGATCGACACCAGCACCGCAGCCAAGGCGGTGCCCGCCGTGCCTCGCCCGAGCACGCCGGCACGGGTGCTGAAGGACGATGCGGAGGCGATCGCCGTCGCCGAGGCGCTCGCCCCCGGCATCGCCGCGGGCGCCGCCGCGCGTGACCGCGACCGGACCTGGCCGCTCGCCGAGCTCGACGCCTTCTCCCAGAGCGGGCTGTGGTCCATCAACGTGCCGAAGGCCTACGGCGGACCCGAGGTGTCCTACGCCACGCTGGTGCGCGTGGTGGAGATCATCTCCGCCGCCGACTCCTCGGTGGGGCAGATCTCCCAGAACCATCTCGGCGTGGTCGCCGCCATCCGCACCGTCTCGAACGAGGCGCAGAAGGCGCTCCTGTTCGCCGAGGTGCTGGCCGGCACCCGCTATGGCAACGCCTTCTCCGAATTCGGCTCGAAGCGTGCGGTGGATTTCGAGACCCGCTTCGTGGATGCTGGCGACCATGTGATCGTGAAGGGGCGAAAGTTCTACGCCACCGGCGCGCTCCTCGCCCACAAGGTGCCCATCGTCGCCCTGGATGATGAAGGTCGCGCCTGGTACGCCATCGCCGACCGGAGCGCTCCGGGCCTCACGGTGATCGACGACTGGAGTTCCTTCGGCCAGCGCACCACCCTCTCGGGCACGGTGATCCTCGACGACGTGAAGGTGCCGAAAACCCATCTCGTGCCCGGCTACAAGGGCTATGAGACGCCTTCCGCCGACGGCGCTAACTTCCAGATCATCCAGGTGGGCGTCGACAACGGCATCGCCAAGGCGGCCGTCGATGAGATCGTGCGCTTCGTCAAGACCCGGACCCGCCCCTGGGTGGACAGCGGCCTCGACCACGCATGGCAGGACCCTTACACCATCCAGGCCGTGGGCGCGCTGACGCTGCGCCTGCATGCCGCCGAAGCCCTGCAGGAGAAGGCCGGCCTTGCCGTGGACGCAGCGGTGGCCAACCCGACGCCAGAGACCGTGGCCCACGCCCAGATCGTGACGGGCAGAGGCGAAGATCCTCTCAACGGAAATCGCCATCGAAGCCACGAACAAGCTGTTCGAGCTCGCCGGCACGCGCTCGACGCTGTCGGAGCACAATCTGGACCGGCACTGGCGCAACGCCCGCGTCCACACGCTCCACGATCCGGTCCGGTGGAAATACGCCATTCTCGGCAATTACTTCCTCAATGAGGTAAAGCCTCCGCTCCACGCCTGGAGCTGAGCCCGGCAGAGGTCCCCACGCAAGGGATCAGGCATCCCGGTCACTCCGGTTCCGGTGCAGGTGCTCCGGAGCCGGTTTTCGCAGTGATTTGAACGAGGGGCAGCAAACCTTGCCGCCCGCCGCAGGTCTAGGACGGGTGACCGGCGGATCAGGCACTCTGGCTCTGATCGAGTCTCGACCCTAGATGACGGATGGCTGAGTGTCGGCTTTCGTCGTCCATCGCAGTGTTAGCTTGTGGCGCTGACAAGACCAGCTCGTGCCCCACGCCAAAAGGCGCCCCCCGGCGAGGGCACAGCGCAGACGCTTTCTCTCGCGGGGGCCGCTCACTGCGGTCCTACGAACCGTCCGACCGGTGTCAACACTTCGGCCATCCGGCCGGCATGTTCGAAGCTGACCCGACGAATCGGCGTGCCGTAGAGGCGGGTGAGATTGTCCTCGTTCAGAACCGATGGTGCCGGCCCAATGGCATGCTCCTCGCCGCTGTACAGGATGAGGGCATCGTCGGCGACGCTGAAGGCATGTTGCGGATCGTGAGTGGTGAACACCACGGTCAGGCCATCCACATCGGCGATCGTGCGAAGCCAGCTCAGCACCTGTTCCTGATTGGCGAGATCGAGGGCTGAGGTTGGTTCATCCAGCACGAGGATGCGCGCCTCTGCCGCCAGGGCCCGGGCCAGGATGACGAGCTGGCGCTGGCCGCCGGACAGGGTATCGAAAGGGCGCTCCGCCACCTCGGCAAGGCCGAAGCGGTCGAGCGCCGCATAGGCCCGCTCCATATCGTGCTGCGACGGCTGGGCGAACAGGCCGATGCGCCGCGCCCGCCCCATTACCACCATCTCCACCGCGCTGAAGCTGAAGGCGGTGTCGAACAGTTGCGGCACGAAGGCCACCTCCCCGGTGGTGGCGATCCGCCCTTCGGTGGGCGCCAGCGCCCCCACGAGGAGCTTCAGCAAGGTGGTCTTGCCCCGCCCGTTGGGGCCCAGCACCCCCAGCACCCGCCCGCCCGCGACGGAGGCGGAGACCCCGCGCACGATCCAGTGCCCAGGCCGATAGGCATAGCCCAGGCGATCAAGGCAGATGCCCGGCGTCATGGCGCAGGCTTCTCCACCTCGGCGGTATTGAACCGGTCATAGAAGGCCGAACCAGCATTCTCTTGCCATTTCAGGGCGAAGCGCACATCCTCCGCGCCAAGCGTGCGGCCGAAGGCGCGCGCATAGGTCGCCGCATAAAGCGCTGGCGTGCGCGCCGGCCCGGGGACCGGGAACAAGACCTCTTCCAGCCATGCGGCGAACAGCGACGCATCCACCGGTGCATTGAAGGTGGTGTTGGCAGGCATCAGATAGACCCGCCGCCTGCGCACCGCGCGCACGCCCTGCCAGCGCGGATCGCGGTACAGATCCGGTGGCGCGGGCATGCCGGGGCCGGCCAGCAGCAGGATCACCTGCGGATCGCGCATCAGCACCTGCTCGATGTCGGCGGATGAATTGAGCGGCAGGTCCTCCGCCACATTGCGCGCGCCGAGCTGCCGCAGCAAGGCATTGAGATAGAGCCTCCGCCCGCCCACCCGCCACTCCCCGGCGATGGGAATAAGCACCATGACCTCCAGCGCCGCCCCTTCCCGGCGGCGGACAGATTGCGCATCGGCCTCTTCCGCCGCGAGCAGTGCGTTCGCCCGCGCGTCGCGCCCCAGCACGTCGGCCAGCTGCAGCCAGGTGGCCCGCGCCTCCGCGCGCATGTCGCCCCGCCAGCCGGGAATGGCGACGATGCGGGGATAGCCGATTTCCACCAGATTGCCCTTCAGCCCCTCAGCCACCACCACTGCATCCGCATCCCGCCGCATCACCTCCTCGGGATCGGGTACCGGGACCGCCCCCGTGGTGCCAAGCGTCGCCATCTGTGGGAAGACGCGGATCAGCGGGTGCCCCTTCGCCTGGTCCCGCAAATAGGACGGAGCCGCGACGATCCGGGCGGGACCATCATCCAGTGTCGTCACCGCCTCCACCACGGGCGCATAGGCGATGAGGCGCTGCGCTGGGCCCGCCTCTACCGTCGCCAACGGCGCCGCCCGCGGCGGATGCCACGCGAGGGCAAAGCTGAAGGCACAGAAGCCTGTAAGTGCCAGCACCACACCTTTGCCCGCCAGCGCTTCCCGGATGCTCATGCCGAACAGCCTCCGCCCATCAGCTGAGGGTGAGATGCGTGAGCGCGCGCTCGAACGGCATGGGATGGTCGGCCAGATGCCGATCCAGCCATTTCATCTCCAGGCAGCGGGCGAGGCCATAGACCTTGGTGCCGCTGCGATCACCGTAGCGCTCGCAAAGCTCCGCGGCCGAGGGGATCGCCGCATAGGCAGCTTGCGTGCGTACAGCCAGATCGGAGACGATCTCCTCGAAGCATTTCTGTTCCAGCATAGCGATATTCTGCGCGTTCACGTTCAGCACCAGCCCGCGCTCCGGCGTGTCCGGCGCCATGCGCAGCAGCTCGATCCATTCGCGCTCCGAGCGGCACCCTTCCCCGGTGGAGATACACGCGCCCATGAGTGCGAGCAGCCAGTCCGGCAGACTGTCGCGCACCGCCTCGTCAATGCGCTCCTCCTCCAACTGGGCCGCCCATCCGGCGTAGAAAAATGGCATGGCGTAGCGCCAGTTTCCCGGGTGCATCGGCAAAGTGTCGAGAAGGTCGTTCAGATCCTTCAGTGTCGTTAGCGTGCTGCGGGCCACGAACAGCCGGGCCCCGAGCGCGAAGCCCATTTCCCCCGCCATGCGCAGGGTGCGCAGGATGAGATCGAAATTGCCCTTCTGCCCGTTCCAATGGTCATGCACTGGTCCCGTGCCGGCGAGGGAGCCGTGGGCGGAAATGCAACCGAACGCGCGTCGCTCGGCAAGCCAGGTCTTCAGCTCCTGGTCCGTGCGCAGGGGCTGCCCGCCCAGGGACATGCGTCGCAAGGGCTCGTACGTGCGGGGGAAGCGCCGGGCCAGATCGTGCAGCAGTTCCAGCGTCCTGCGATCGAAATTGTCCGTGTAATTCACCACATAGCCAATGCGCAGGCCGCCTTGGGCCTCCCACTCAAGGAAGCGAGCGAGAAGGGCATGCAGGCGCTCCGGCTCCAGCGCGGACAGCGTCTTCTTGCCCATGGAGCAATAGCGGCAGGCATGGGCGCAGGCCACGAGCTTGCAGTGGATGTGCAAGGAGGAGAATGCCACTCGCTCGCCCATGGCCTGCCTGCTCAATAGGTGACCTGCGCCGAGAAGGCGAAGGTGCGCGGCTGGCCGAGATAATAGGAGTTCAGCCAGTAGCTTTCGTTGGTGATGTTCTTCACGTCGAAGCGCATCACGAAGTCGCTGGTGTTGGTGATGTGCCGACGCAGGCGGAAGCCGAGATTGGCGGTGACGACGCCGGGCAGGAATTCCGTATTGAGAATGTCCACCGCCTGGTCGCCAGTATAATAGAGCCCGCCCGTCAGGGTCAGTCCCTCCACCTGCGGCACGTCGTATTCCGCTGTTATCTTGGCGAGGATGTTGGCCACGTTCTGCGGGCGCAGCCCGTTGATCGAGACCGTCGTGTCGGAGGACGGGCCCTGCTCCACCTGCGCATCGAGCAGGGTCAGGCCGCCATACACGCGGAAGCCCTCGAACACCGTGCCCGTGGCTGTCATCTCGATGCCTGGGCTGGTCTGCCGCCCGCTCTGCACCAGCGTATAGGTTCCGTCCGAATTATACTGGCTGTATTGCAGGGCCTGATCGATCTTGAACACGGAAAGCGTCAGCAGGGTCTGGCCGATATTGGCCTTGATGCCCGCCTCGTAGGACGTGCCCACATAAGGGGACAGGACCTGGCCGGCATTGGTATAGACCGTGCTGCCCCAATTGGTGACCACCCCGCCCCCCTGGAGGGACTGGCTGTAGGTGACATAAGTGGAGAGCCAGGAATAGGGCCTGAAGGTCAGCGACGCACTGGGCGAAAGATGGCCCTGGCTGAAGGAACTGGTCTCGATTCCGGTGGTCGTATTGTAGTTGATTCCAGTGATCGTGGAATAATTTAGCCCCACGAGCGCGGACCAGCAATCGTTGAACTTGAGGTCGTCCCCGATGACGAAATTCGCGTTGCTGCTGTAGCTTTTTTTCTGTATCGGCCCGACATTGGAGGGATAGAAGAGCGGTTCCGCCTCATAGGTAGGCAGGGCGAAGTTGAAATCGGAATAGATGGAACTGGCGTAGCTGGTCGGGGCCTGGCTGGTGGTGAGCTCGTTGCCGTAGAAGCCGGTGGTGACCTTGTGCTGCCAACCCCAAGTATCGAACTTGGCATCGACCAGGGTGTAGGCCGTATTTCCGTTGTAGTAGAAATTGGTGTTCTTTCCGGCAATCTGGTAGTAAAGACCGGAATTGTCGGTAACGAGGTTCACCGTGTAGATGTTGTTGCGCGTCGCCACATCCGAATTATAGGCCGCGGCGCGCACGGTGAAGATGTCGTTCAGGTCCCATTTCGATTCCGCGCCGACACGGTTCTGCTGGGCCCAGTATCCGCTCCAGGGCTGGCCCCAGTTCAGCGAGGCATCCGGCGCAGAGGGGTGACGCACGGCGCTTGAGCCATCCTCATTGGTGGCGAAGCTCCAGAAGGCGTCCGTACCGGTCACCTTCTGGTCGGAATGGGAAGCGAGCACCATCAGCTCAAAAGTATCGATCGGCTTGTAGGTGAACGCCGCGGTGAGAAGGTCCCGCGACACGCTCTGCTGATCGACCGATGTATCCCCGTCCTGGCCGAGTATATTGAGCCGGTAGGTCAATACGCCCTGGGAATCGACCTTGCCGCCGAAATCACCGTGAATAAAGCCCGATCCGCCACCATAATTGCCAGCCTCCACGCTGGCGATGGTTTCTTCCGTCGGGCGCTTATAGACATAGTTCACGAGGCCGCCCACATTGGCCGGGCCAAACAGGAAGCTTGTGAGCCCGGTGAAGGTCTCGATGCGCGCCTTGTCCTCGATGGGCTCCACATAAAGGTTCTGCAGGCGCATGCCATCGAGCGCCGTGCCGTAGCCGTTGATGAGGGTGAAGCCACGGATGACCATGTTGGGCGAGAAGCCTCGCGTGCTGGTCGTATAGGGCTGGATCTGGGGATTGATCTGATAGAAATCATCCGCAGAAGATGCCAGTGTATTCTCCAGCAGCGCGCTCGACACGACGTTCACCGAATAGGGAACATCCAGTATGTTCATGGTTCCGAGCGGTCCGACGCCCGAGACAGTGGAGGGACGATAGCCGGCGGCTTCACTCCCTTCCTCCGCGCCATCTTTGTCGGATGAGACCTCGACGGGCGGCAGCGATACGCTCTGGGCCCGCGCCCGCTCGCTCGCGCACAAGGCCAGCATGGACACGCACAGGCCGAGGGCCCGCACCAGGTGATGATTGCCAGACACCCTGCCGCCGACCACGGTCAGGCCGGGCCGCCCGGCCCGCGAGACAACAGACATCATTACGAAACCCCCGCAGAAAATAATGAGGTTACGATTATTTTTATACTTATTTTATATATTATAACTTAATTATATACTTTGACCTGACGGGCCGCGCAGACGAACGAGCTGCCCGCCGTATTTCGGTGAGAATACACACGCGCAGATGCTCCTGCCCCGGGGTGGGGGCCAGCGTTGCGCCCTGTTTCATCTGTCGATCGCCCCTCAGCTATGTACGAGTGGATATAGCGTAGATATGCCAGCCCTTACATGAAGTCAACTACATCTTTGAGGCGCGGTCCGGACTGCCGCACAATCGGGAATGCCCCGAATTCCTCCATGTTCTCCCATAGCAGCAATGGCTTGACGTCATTGACAGGCAGACAGTCGCCGGTTCGTCTGCTATAAGCCGAGTACATTTTTCGAATTGCGGACGCTTGCATGGCCGCCTGGCTGTTTCTGAAACTCCATTTCAATCGCTCGAACGGTGGCGCCATCGGCCCCGGCCGTGTGGCCATCATGGAGGCCATCAGCCGGTTCGGCTCCCTCACCAGCGCAGCCCAGGAACTGGGCCTGACATACCGGCACGTGTGGAACGTGGTCCAAACCATCAATTCTGAATTTGATGAACTGGTTGTCGTAAAACGTGGCCGACACGGGGGCGGCGCTGTATTGACCCCGCGCGGAGTGGAGCTTGTGAATTATTTTCGTGCTATGGAGCAGAAATTCTACAATGTCTTCTCCGACGACCTGAGGCGGATGGAAAGCCTGCTCGGCGAAACCCCGGACGTCCCCTATCCCGTTCCCCAGGACATGCGGGTCTTTCCGCCCTCTCCTCCCGAACCGCTTGCCGCGCCCGAGACGACAGCCCGCAAGGCGCCATCCAAGCGGGCCCTCCCCGGTGGCGAAAAAGCGAAGGCGAAGGGGACCGGCAAGCCCCGCGTCGGGTCATGAGCGTGGGCAAAGCAACCGCTGCTCGCGCCTCGGGCGCGTGGGCCGGCCGCAACTTTCCTCTTTTGCCGGTGCTCGGCCTCGCGCTCGCGCTCACCATGGCCGCGTCGCTCACGATGGGTCGCTATCCCCTTGGCCTATGGGAGGTGTTGCGGCTGCTAGCAACGACGAATCCGTTCGGCGCGAGCGGCACCTATGCGGACAAGGCCTTCATTGCCGTGGAGCTGGTGCGGCTGCCACGGGTGCTACTGGTGACCCTATGCGGCATGGGACTCGCCTTGTCTGGTGCGGCGATGCAGGGGGTGTTCCGCAATCCGCTGGTGGGGCCGGAAGTGACCGGCGTCACCTCCGGGGCGGCGCTTGGCGGAGTCGCGGCCCTCATGTTCGGCGTATCGGTATTCGGTGTGGTCGGGCTGGCATTCTGCGGCGGGCTTCTCGCGCTCGCCTGTGCCTTTGCACTGGCCACACTCGCTGGGCGCGAGGGCACTCTCGCCCTCGTCCTGTCCGGCGTCATCGTGGGAGGCTTCTGCTCCGCCGTGGTCGGCCTATTGGAACTGGTGGCGGATCCGACGACGCAATTGCCGTCCATCGTCTTCTGGCTGCTCGGCAGCTTCGTGGGCGCCACCTACGACAAAGCCGCAGTTGCGGCCGCAGCGCTGCTGGCGGGCGGCGCACCATTGCTACTCCTGCGCTGGCGCATCAACCTGCTCGCGTTGGGCACAGCAGATGCCCGCGCCCTGGGTGTGCGTGTGGAGGCACTGCGCTGGGCCATCATGGGGCTGGTGACGCTGATCGTGGCGGCGCAGGTCTCGGTCAGCGGCGGGGTGGGCTGGGTCGGGCTCATCGTGCCGCACCTGGCGCGGGTAATGGTGGGGCCAGACCATAGCCGGCTCCTGCCAGCGTCGGCTCTCCTTGGAGGCCTCTATCTCTTGGCCATGGACGACCTCGCCCGTTCGGCCCTGGCAAGCGAGATCCCCATTGGCCTGCTGACTAGCCTTCTGGGAACGCCGGTCTTCGCAATCCTGTTCTGGCGTTTGCAATGCCGGGGATGGCACCAGCTGTGACCGAACGACGGCGGCACTTCCGATAAGCGTTGCGTTGGCGATACCCTGCCTTCGCTTCCACACAGACCCTTTCGGATCGGAGAAAGGTTCGGCTAGGATCGCCCCCAACGGCTTTGTTCGGAACGCCGTCGTGGCGAGCGGATCGCGCCCAAGGTCGGCCCTGCGAACGAGAGCCAATGTCTCCTCCTGGCGCGAAAGCCCCTTTTCTTAAGGCACTGGCAGCACGTCAGCCCTCCTCTGCAATCTCCTGCGCCAGCCTCGGCCCCTTCGCGAGCCGCCGCCCCAGCGCCGCGACAAACGCTTCGTACCGCTCCGCCGCCTTGGCTCGGGCCGCCTGGGCCGCCGGCTCCGCCACGGTGGGAGTGGTGGCCAACCAGAACCGCACGAATACCGCCAGCGTCTCAACGGCAATGCCGAGGTCCCGCTCCAGTCGAGCCGTCCGTCGGTCCAACTGGTCGAGGCGTTTGGCGACGGCAGCTTCCCGTTGCTCGGCCGCGTCGGGCGACAAGAACGACGCGATGGCGGCCTCCGCGATCAGGGACTGGGGCTGATCCCGCCGCGCGGCATAGTCGGCCAGCAGCCCCATCGTCGTCGGATCCAGATAGACCGAGATCTGCGCCTTCTTCTTGCGAGGGGCCATCGCCGTCACAGCTCCATTCCATCGTTGGGATCGAGCGCGACCTGACGCGCGACGCCCTGCATGACACGGGTCATGCGACTGGCCTGGGCCACATCGTCCTCGCTGTCATCGACCAGATCGATCTCGAACTCGTTGCGGGGGTGCGCAGGGGCCTCCACCGTCTCCACCCGCGCCAGCTCCGGCTGGCGCCGTTGCTCCGAACCCGTAGTGTCCTCGTCGTCGCTTCCCTCGACTATCAGGTTGAGCTGTGACGGCACCGGCAGCGGAAAGACGCTCCAGTCGTCGGGCTGGCGATCGCGAGGGACCAAGAGCTCTGGCGGGTACAGCAACCGTTCCCGAAACCGCTCATCCTCGTAGTAGCGCGCCTTCTTCGCCCGGATGGGCGGCGTGCCAGCGACCATGACGATCTCGTCCGCAGGCGGAAGCTGCATCACCTCGCCCGGCGTCAGAAGCGGGCGCGCCGTCTCCGAGCGCGAGACCATGAGGTGACCGAGCCACGGGGAGAGCCGGTGCCCGGCATAGTTCTTCATGGCCTTCATCTCGGTGGCGGTACCAAGGGCGTCGGAGACGCGTTTGGCGGTGCGCTCGTCATTGGTGGCGAAGCTCACCCGCACGTGGCAGTTGTCGAGGATGGAGTTGTTCGGACCGTAAGCCTTCTCGATCTGGTTGAGGGATTGAGCGATGAGGAAGCTCTTGAGCCCATAGCCCGCCATGAAGGCGAGCGCGCTCTCGAAGAAGTCGAGCCTCCCGAGCGCGGGGAACTCGTCCAGCATGAGCAGGAGGCGAGGCCGGCCGGCCTTCGCCTGCAGGTCTTCCGTGAGGCGGCGCCCGACCTGGTTGAGGATCAGTCGGATGAGCGGCTTGGTGCGATTGATGTCCGAGGGCGGCACAACGAGGTAGAGCGTGGTCGGCTGGATCCCTGAAACGAGATCGGTGATGCGCCAGTCACAGCGCCGCGTCACCTCTGCCACCACGGGATCACGGTAGAGCCCGAGGAAGGACATGGCGGTGGAGAGCACGCCGGACCGTTCGTTCTCGGATTTGTTGAGGAGCTCGCGGGCGGCGCTGGCGATTACGGGATGAGGACCCTCCTCTCCGAGGTGAGCCGTCGCCATCATGGCGGCGAGGGTCGTCTCGATGGGCCGCCGGGGATCGGAGAGGAAAGCGGCGACACCGGCCAGCGTCTTGTCCCGCTCGGCATAGAGGACGTGAAGGATGGCGCCGACGAGGAGAGCGTGGCTGGTCTTCTCCCAGTGGTTGCGCTTTTCCAGCGAGCCCTCGGGGTCCACGAGGATGTCGGCGATGTTCTGGACGTCGCGGACCTCCCATTCCCCGCGGCGGACCTCCAAGAGGGGATTGTAGGCGGATGAGTGGACGTTGGTGGGGTCAAACAGCAGCACACGCCCGTGCCGGGCCCGGAAGCCGGCGGTAAGCTGCCAGTTCTCGCCCTTGATATCGTGGACGATGGCCGAGCCCGGCCAGGTGAGCAGGGAGGGCACGACGAGGCCCACGCCCTTGCCGGACCGGGTCGGGGCGAAGCACAGGACATGCTCGGGACCATCATGGCGCAGATAGTCCCGACCATGGCGCCCCAACACCACGCCGTCGGGCCCGAGCAGCCCCGCCGCGCTGATCTCCTCCGGCTCGGCCCAGCGGGCGGAACCATAGGTCTCGACGCGTCTTGCCTCCCGCGCCCGCCAGACCGAGAGGCTGATGGCGGCGGCGATGGACAGGAAGCCACCCGAGGCGGCGATGATCGCGCCCTCGGTGAAGACCGCCGGCGCATAGGCGTCGTAGAAATACCACCACCAGAAGAAGGCCGGCGGGGGATAGACGGGCCAGGGCCCCAGCAGGAACCAGGGCGGGCCGAGCTGGTCCTGGAAGCCCAGCCGCCACGCCACGAACTGTGTGGCGCCCCAGGTGGTGGCCAGCACGATGGCGAGGACGAGGAGGATCTGGCCCCAAAGGATCTTGGTCGCGGACATGCGGCGCTCCGGTGAGGGATGAGGTCAGAGACTGAGGCCGCGCTTGCGGCCGAAGGACCAGTCGATGCCGCCGTCGGTGCGGGCGACGCCGGAGATGTGCTTGCCGAGTTGCTTCTCCAGGGAGGGTGACCAGGGCACGAGCTGGAAGCCGAGGCCGTCGTCCAGCATGGCGAAGCGGCCGGAGGCGAGCGCCATACGCCGACGGTAGGTGCCGGAGACATACTCTCCGTTTCCAGACCGCCGGAACGGCAAGCCGCTCTCGACAGCGATTTTCTCGCCCAACGTGTCGACCTCTCGCCGGCGCATTGTCTCGATCAGGTCACGGGCGAAGGTGACGCGCTGGCCCTGCCGCTCAGCCAGCCCCTCCCGGACCAGATGGTCGGCCCGGCGATCCATAGCCTCACACACCTCGGCGCCGAAGCCGCCTTCGGAGAGCGATGTCGGCGCGCGGCTGAGCGCCTGCCGGTCGAGCCAGGTGGCGCCCGAAGCTGTGACCTGTTGTTCGATGGCGAGATCGGAGCGGACGGCCAGGGCGACCCGCTGCTGGCCGCGCCCGTCCTCGAACCGCCGGAGCTCCACGATGGCGCCGGACGCGCCGTCACTGGCCGCATCGAGGTCGGGCAGCCGGATGTGATGGGTGCGGCCGTCGACGCCGTCCACCACGGCATAGGCCGTGCCCTTCAGTTCGTCATCGAGACCGCGGTCAATGAGGCGGCCGATGATGGGCGCGGCCAGGCTCTCTCCCGCGAGCACATAGCTCGCTGTTCCGCGCTCGATCCCCTGTGCCGTGAGGGCGCGGTGCATCCGCTTGATGATGTCGCCGCGTTCGCCAAGGGCACGCAGCGTCGCCTCGGCCTTCTCGTCGATCACCCACTGGCCGGGGCCGATCTCATCGGCGAGCCCGAGGGCCTCGAGTTTGCGCAGCCGGCCGACCTTCAGAGGGAGGAAGGCGTCCGGCCCGCCATCGGCGTTATGCGCCACGTCGATGACGCCCGCCTCGCGCTGATCGCGAACCAACTGGCGATCGAGCTGGGTCCAGCCCTCCGCCTCCACCTGTCGCTCGACGGCGCGGTGGATGTCGAGGTCGGCGCGTGGGCCCAGCTCCTGCGTGACCAGATCCTGCGCGCGAGCGCGCATGCCCTCCTTGATGTAGTCGCGGGAGATGACGAGGTCCTGGCCGTCATAGGTCCGGCCCTGCACCAGGATATGCAGGTGGGGATTGTCGGTGTTCCAGTGGTCGACGCCGACCCAGTCGAGCCGCGTGCCGAGGTCCTTCTCCATCTGTCCCATGAGGTCGCGGGCGAACGACCGGAGGTCGGCCATGTCCCAGAGCGCACCCGGCTCCTTGGGCAACGCCTTCGCCCAGCTCTCGTGCCGGACGCGGATGGCCTCAGCCGAGACGCTGCCGTTGAGGCCCGGTGCTTGGGCGTTGAACGACACGCTCTTGAGATCGAGCTCGAGGCAGCTATCCGAGCCATAGGCGTAGAAGGCCTTCAGCGTCAGGGCGTGGACCGCCGCGAGGAATGCGATGTCGGGCTGTTCGCCCAGCGCATGGCGCAGGCCGAGGGTCCGATGGGTCGTCAGCTCCGTGAGCAACCGGTCGGAGATCGGAGTGAGGCCGTCCTCCTCCTCGGGCTCAGCAGGGGCATCGGGTGTGGCCGCCTGCTGGAGAGAAGTCGATGCCACATGGTCTGCATCATCGGTCTCGGTGGAAGTGGCATGCTCCTCTTCGACCGGCACCTCGTCCTCCGGGCGGACATAACCCCGCTCCACCCGGAGCTTGCCGTCCTGGGCGATGCTGACGAAGGCGCCGGCGCGGCCACCTCCGCCGGATCGAACGCAAGGGGCCGCGTCTCGAAGGCCTCCAGCATCGCTTCAAGCTCGCCGAGCCGTGCATCCACCTCCTCCGGCAGATCGTCGGCATCGGCATGTTGGTCGGACAGACGATCGTATTCCGCCTGGGCGGTCTCTCGTGCAGCCTCCTCCTCCTCGGTCACCGACGCGGGCTCGCCCCGCAACTGGCGCAGGCCGTAAGTGTGGCCATAGGCGAAGTCCGGCGCCACCTCGATCCACTTCCAGCCTTCACTCCGGATCGCCTCGGCATCAGCGGCAAGCTTCTCCGCCACCATCCGGTCGACGAGGGTTACGTCCTGCAGCCAACCGCCATCATCACTCTGGAACAGGTCGCGCAGCACCGTGCCGCCGGCCGTCCCGTAGGCTTCGATGCCGATGAAGCGGGCCCGCTTGTCGCAGGCCCGAACCGCGCCTTCGGTCAGCATGCGCCGGATGGCATAGGGCTGCTTGTCGTAAGTCTGGGCGAGACGCTCCAGCACCTGCTCCTGCCGCTCATGGTCGCCCGACACGGTGAATGCCATGAGCTGGTCGAGGCTGAGGCCATCCTCGGCATAGGTGTCGAGCAGCTTTTGAGAAAGGGAGGCGAGCTTCAGCCGCTGCTTCACGACCGCGACGGAGACGAAGAAGGCCGCCGCGATCTCCTCCTCCGACTGGCCCTTCTCCCGAAGGGCGAGGAAGGCGCGGAACTGGTCGAGGGGATGCAGCGGTGCGCGCTGGACGTTCTCGGCCAGGGAATCCTCCTCGGCGATGCCGCCCTCGCGGACGATGCAGGGCACTGGCGCGGTCCGGGCGAGGCGCTTGCGCTTCACCAGAAGCTCCAGCGCCCGATAGCGCCGCCCGCCGGCGGGGATCTCGTACATGCCGGTCTCGACGCCATCGGCATCGACCACGGCGCGGACGTTGAGGCCCTGGAGCAGACCGCGTCGGGCGATGTCCTCGGCGAGTTCCTCGATGGAAATGCCCGCCTTCACCCGGCGAACGTTGGACTGGCTGAGCACCAGCTTGTTGAAGGGGATGTCCCGCGAGGACGAAAGGGTGATCTTCTGAACAGCCGTGGCCATGGGTATTTCTCCGCGACGGGCGGCCGGAGAACCTTTCTCTGACCTCCAACCCGTCACTAAGCACGGCGCCGCCCTCTCCCTCTGGAGGACGGCGCCGTAAAGCCCACGATCCGGAAAGCTGAAACGACACAAAGCGGGAGAGACGACGATCCGCATCTCCGGCTTTGCGGATCTCAGGCGGCCCGGTCGAGGAGCTTCTTTGCCCGGGCCTCCAGATCGAGGCGGGCATCTTGGTGCGGCTTGTCCCGGGCCACGGCGGTGATGCCCTGCACGAAGTCGAAGATGCTCTCGGGTTTCCGGCCCTCCTCGGCGAGCACAGTGTCGATCACCTTCTGCGTCTCCGCCTTGGAAAACCCCTTGCGGCGCAGGAACTCGGAGCGGTCCTCGTCGCTACGCGCCACGATGCGCTCGCGGGCCGCCCTGATACCGTTGACGAAGGGCAGGGGCGAGGAATTGGCAAAGCGCTCCAGGGCCGGCGCGGCCTGATGGGCGAAGCGCGAGGCGGCGTATTTCGAGTGGCGGATGGTGATCTCCTCGAAATCCTCCACGCCCCAGAGGTTGCGGTTCTGGCAGACGGCCCGCAGATAGAAGCTGGCGATGCCGAGCGTCTTCGCCCCCACCTCCGAGTTCCAGCAATAGAAGCCCCGAAAGAACAGGTCGGGCGAGCCATCCGGCAGCCGACCGGCCTCGATGGGGTTGAGGTCGTCCACCAGGAACAGGAAGACGTCCCGGTCCGAGGCGTAGAGCGTGGTCGTGTCCTTGGTGATGTCGACGCGGGGATTATAGATGCCGGTCGACCAGTCGAGTACGCCTGGCACCTTCCATCGGGTGTCGCCGGTGCCATTGCCGGCAATGCGGCGCACGGCGTCCACCAGCTGATGGTCATAGATGCGGCCGTAGTCGGGACCGGTCACGGCGCGAAGCTCGACCCGGCCATCCTCCACCTCCAGCGTCTTCACCTGCTCGGCGCGGTGCGACAGCAGGCCGTGCTGCAGGTTGATGCCGGCCAACGGTGCTGGGAGCTGACGCAGATAGGAGGCCGGTGCCCCAACGAGGCTCGCAAGCTGGCCGAAGCTCCAGTGGGTCGGGGCCACAGGCGCCTCCGCCCCGGGCAGCGCGAGCGTCAGCCGGTCCGGAGCCTCCCGGCTCGCCTCGACGCGGATGGCGGCGCTCTCCACGGTGCGCGTCCGGCTCCGGTCGGACCGCCCGCGCACCGCGCCATAGAGCTCAGACAGGGACAGGTAGCGCTCGTCCGCCGGGCGGGAGAACCACTCGGAGGACACGCGGCCGATCACCCCGCCGCGGTTCGCATCCACCCTGTATCCGCCTGCCACTTCCCGGCTCGTCTCTAGAACCTGAACCTCAGTCATGGGACCAAACTCCGTGACGGGCGCCGGAAGCCTCTCTCCCGATCTTCAACCCGTCACGGAAATCCGATCCAACCTCTCACTCTCGACAATGCGGTCGGAACGCCGGCCGAATACCGAAGAGCGTCTCGCTCCGGTGGATGGTATCCCGCCGGATTGACGCGTGAGGGAGCGAGGCTGTCACTGCCTCGGGAGCGCCGTAAGCAGAAGTTCGCTGCGGTGAGGACGAACGGCCGGTATGGGGCCGGTGGCAGACTGGCCGCTATTGGGGACTTCAAACGAGCAGCGGACATATCTCCCCGATGAATTGCCAAAGGGTGGAGCTGACCAAAAGGTACCTTCGAAACCTCCGCTTCGAAGTCCATGTCAAATTGCTGGGTGGTCTACTGCCAGCCGAGGATGCGATCCAACACCGTTCGCAGGCCTCGGAACTACAAGGCTGACCCGTCCGTGATCCCCGCTTCGATCCAGGCGCGCGTTTGCGCCAGGATCTCGTCCGAAAGAGCGGGGTCATCAATGGCGCGGGCGAGGATGACGGCGCCCACCATAGCCGCCCAGCTTCCAATCGCGGTGCGGCGCCGGTCTGCCGGATGCGCCTGCGGGAGCGCCGTCTCGATACGGGCGATCTGCGAGCGAAGCCCTTCCGTCATCGCCGCGCGTGCCGCTGGGGTCTGGTGGCGTATGGCGGCGGCAAGGCCCGCCGTGGGGCAACCCGCGGCCGGATTGTCACGATGGCGTGGCGACAGATAGGTGCTCAGATAATGGCTGAAATCGCCGTTTTCGTCTGAGCCCGCCGCGAGGACATGGGCCAGCGTCTGCGCGACCAGATCGTCCTTTGAACTGAAATGCCCATAGAAGCCGCCATGGGTGAGCCCGGCGGCCTTCATCACCTCGGCAACGCTGACCGCGTCGAACCCCCGGTCGCGAAACAGCAAGCTGGCGGCTTCGAGGATGCGGCGGCGGTTCTCCGCCATCTGCTCGCGGCTGACCTTCATTTCAGATTCCTCCGCCCCCGTCATTGACAGTTACATGATGATCATCATATTTATGGTCAAACATGATGATCATCATGTATATGCCCACGAATTGAAGAGAGAGCAACCCATGGCCGCACACCCCTCCGTTCTCGTGACCGGCGCCTCGACCGGCATCGGCGCGGCTTATGCCGAGCGTTTCGCCCGCCGTGGGCATGATCTGGTGCTGGTTGCCCGCAACACGGCGCGCATGGAGGCGCTGGCGGCTCGGCTGCGTGAAGAGACCGGCGTGGCGATCGAGATCGTCACGGCTGACCTGACCCAGCCCGCCGACCTCGCGGTCGTTGAGGCCCGCCTGCGCGACGACGCCCGCATCGGCATCCTCATCAACAATGCCGGAACGGCCATTGGGGGCAGCTTCATCGAGCAGAGCACTGACGCCGTCGCGCAGTTGCTCGCCCTCAACACCACCGCCGTCCTGCGGCTGGCTAGTGCCATCGCGCCGCGTCTGGCACAGGCCGGCGCGGGCGCGATCGTCAATATCGGCTCGGTGGTCGGGCTGGCGCCGGAATTCGCCATGACCGTCTACGGTGCCACCAAGGCTTTCGTGCTGTTCCTGTCGCAGGGGCTCAGCCTCGAGCTCGGCCCGAAGGGCGTCTATGTCCAGGCAGTGCTTCCCGCCGCCACGCGTACCGAGATCTGGGGTCACGTCGGCGCGGACGTCGACGCCATGGCCGGGGTGATGGACGTCAATGAGCTGGTCGACGCGGCCATGATCGGGTTCGACCGCCGCGAGGCCGTCACGATCCCGCCGCTGCCGGATGTGGAGCAGTGGAACGCCTTCCAGGCCGCGCGTCAGGCCATGCTGCCGAACACACGCCAGGAACACGCCGCCGCGCGCTACCGGACGGCCAACTGAGCCTTTGCCCGCCACGGCCCGGCGCGCCGGCAACAGTCCCGTCCTTCCGACCCGCGGCGGGCAATCCGCAGGAAACCAGAAAGCACACCATCATGAAGGCCTTCACCCTCGACAAGTACAAAAAGAGCGGCATCCTGCGCTTTGGCGAAAGGCCGGAGCCCTCATTGGGTGATGAGGATGTCCTGGTCGAGATTCACGCCGCCGGGCTGAACCCTCTGGATTCCAAGATCCGGGATGGCGCCTTCAAGCCCCTTCTTCCGTATCGCCCGCCTTTCGTGCTGGGACACGACATGGCGGGACGGGTCGCGCGGGTTGGCGCGAAGGCCCGCCGCTTCAAGGCGGGGGATGAGGTCTATGCCCGTCCGCGCGATGGCCGGGTCGGAACCTTCGCGGAGCGGATTTCCATCCATGAGGATGATCTCGCGCTGAAGCCGAAGAACCTGACCATGGAGGAAGCGGCGTCCATCCCTCTGGTCGGGCTGACGGCCTGGCAGGCCCTGGTCGACCGCGCCGATTTGCGCAAGGGACAGAAGATCCTCATCCACGCGGGCTCGGGCGGCGTTGGGACATTCGCCATTCAACTGGCCAAGCATCTCGGCGCGACGGTCGCGACGACCACAAGCACCGCCAATGTCGGTCTGGTCCGAAACCTCGGCGCCGATGTCGTGATCGACTACAAGACGCAGAACTTCGAGAAAGTCCTGACGGGCTACGATGTCGTCCTGAACAGCCTGGACGGCGATACGCTCAAGAAGTCCCTGAGCGTGCTGAAACCCGGCGGGAAGCTGATTTCGATCTCCGGCCCACCTGACGCCGATTTCGCGCGGCAGCAGAGGCTGAACTGGATGCTGAGTCAGCTCATGCGCCTTCTGAGCTTCGGCATCCGCAGGAAGGCCAAAGCCCGGGGTGTCCACTACTCCTTCCTGTTCATGCGGGCGGATGGCGGGCAACTGAGCCAGGTCACGGCGCTGATCGAGGCCGGGATCATCCGCCCGATCATGGACCGGGTCTTCCCGTTTGAAGCGACCAACGAAGCCCTGACCTATCTCGACACCGGACGGTCCAAAGGCAAAGTCGTCGTCCGGCTGAAGTGACGGTGGCGTCGCCCTCATCCTGGCTCCGGCCGCCGCCGCAGAGCCAGCCGGCGTTGAATATTGGGGCCGCGATGGCGGACCCGTTCCCTCGTCCAGCAAACAGGATCAGCAGCTATGTCCTCTACATCTCTGAAAACGGCTCTCGTGACGGGGGCATCATCCGGCATCGGCCGTGCGAGCGCCGAGGCCCTGGCGCGGGCCGGCTTCACCGTCTTCGGCACCAGCCGCAAACCGGGCGGAACCGCCCGGAGCCAGGTCACGATGCTGGCCTGCGACGTGACGGATGACAGCTCTGTAGCCGCCCTCGTGTCGGAGGTGCTCGCGCGCACGGGGCGCATTGATGTTCTCGTCAACAATGCCGGCGTCGGCATGTTCGGAGGCGCCGAGGAATCCTCGGCCGCGCAGGTTCAGCGCCTTTACGACGTCAATCTGTTCGGCGTTGTCCGTGTCATCAACGCGGTGCTGCCGTCAATGCGGGCGCGCGGGCAGGGCCGCATCATCAATCTCAGCAGCGCACTGGGGTTTATCCCCGCGCCGTATTCGGCCCATTATGCCGGAAGCAAGTTCGCTGTTGAGGGCTATTCCGAGTCGCTCGATCACGAGGTCCGCGCCTTCAATGTCCGCGTCTGCCTGATCGAGCCCGGAACGGTGACCGGCAATTTCGACCAGAGCGCGCTGGAGCCCGACGCCAAGAAGGCGGAGTATGATGGCGGCCGCGCCTGGGTGCATGACTTCCTCAGGAAGTCGTTGCCGAAGGCGGTCACGCCGGAAGAAGTGGCAGAGGCGGTACTTCTGGCGGCCACGGCTTCGCGCCACAGCCTGCGTTACCCGGTCGGCAAGGTCGCGAAACAGGTTAGCCTGCTGCGTCGCCTGATGCCCGCGCGGCTGTTCGACAAGGCTCTGCGCCAGCAATTTGGCCTGCCCAGTTGAGGACGCTGCAGCCCCGCTCTTGCTGAGTGCTGGTCATACTGCGGAAGACCAGGACTCGGCGCGAACCAGAATGCGATGAGGTATGCAGGAAGGCCAGTTGGAACGGCGTTGCCGTGCAACCTTGGCAGGACGGGCTCAGTTACTCGGCCCAATGTCCGTTCGTGGACGACCCGCCGACTTTAGCTTCTGGCGAAAGGGTGGCGGCGAACCATTTCTCGCGGATGTCCGCTTTTGGGCTGCGACCGTTCCCAGCTCAATGTCAGCAATGGGGGCGCAAAGCGGACGTCGCTGCAGGGCAGTCGAGGGTCGGCCAAGGGTCACTTTGACTCTTGCAAACAGCGCTACCCTCTTCGGCCGATCGTTAGGGCTCAACAAATCCTGAAGCGCAGTCCCGTTAAAAGCGGCAGCAGGGACGGCGGTTGCGGTTGCTGTGCCCCATCATTTAGATCGGCAGGATGGCGCCCTCTCTCGCACGTCGGATCCGTCACGGAGATTGTCAGATCGGCGAACAAGCAGCGAGAAGTGAGGGCGAGGGCTGGGCCGCATGGTGAAAGACGGAGGCTATCCTAGGGCTTTTAAACGAAGACTTGATCGTGGCGGAGGGACGACATCGGCGTCTACCGACCTCATGACAAACCAGAGGCCCTGGCAGCACGGATTGCCAAGCCGAGCATCTCATAGACCATTGAATTTGGAGCAGACGGGATTCGGATGCAGGAACGATCCGCGCCACGCCCCTGCCAAGGCGTGCCAATCAGCTTCCAGCACGAGGACAAAAACGGGGCGCCTGCCACGCAAACACCAAAGCAACTCTTAGTTGCAATGGCGCACCCGACACGATTCGAACGTGTGGCCTCCGCCTTCGGAGGGCGGCGCTCTATCCAGCTGAGCTACGGGTGCCTGCTGCTTACGCAGTGCTTACTCGGATTTCCTGCGAAAGTGAAGCCCTCGGCGATACGCTCGCAAGTCATTGAATTCAAAAACGCTTTTCTTCACACTTTTCGCACCAGCCGGCTTGACACGTGCCTTCGGAGGGCGGCGCTCTATCCAGCTGAGCTACGGGTGCGTGGCGCAGGAGCGGGTTCCTTTTAACGGAAGGCTTGCGGCGCGGCAACAGGGGATGGAGCCGTGTCCACGGCGGCTTGCGGCGAATGCCCGTGCCTTGCGGGAGAACGGGTGGTCCGGTTCGGCGGGGGTGTGGGGCAGGCACCTGGGGCGCTTCAGGCGGCGCGGAGGGGCGCACGCCGGAGCCATCAGCCCGCGTCCTCCAGCGCCTCCGATTCGGCCTGGAGCGCGGCGAGGAGGGTCATGAAACGCTCGCCCTGGACCAGCACGTGAGCCCTGAGGCGCTCGGCGGCGCGGGGGCCGTCGCCGGCGAAGAGTGCATCGACGATGCCCTGGTGCTCGGCGAAAGACGCCTCCACCCGCCGCGGCACTTTCAGCTGAAGACGACGGTAGGGCTGGAGGGCGCGCTGCAATCTCAGCGCCTCCCCCGCCAGAACCCGGTTGCCGGTGGCGGCATAGATGGCGCCGTGGAAACGGGCATTGGCGGGATAATAGGCTTCCTCGTCACCGGCATCGGCGGCGATGCGGCAGGTCTCGTGTGCCTCCGAGATCGCCTCGCGGTCGGAGGGGCCCATGCGCTGCACGGCGAGCCGGCCGCAGGAGGCCTCGATCTCGGCCATCAGCTCGAAGGATTCGATCAGTTCGCGCGGGCCGAGCAGCACCACGAAGGCGCCGCGGCGGGGGCGGATCTCCACCAAGCCCGATGACGAGAGCTGGATCAGCGCCTCGCGGATGGGCGTGCGCGAAACGCCGAACCGCTCGGCGAGGCCCACCTCGTCGAGCCGCTGCCCGGGCTTCAGCCGGCCGGCGACGATATCGTCCTCCAGCGCCTCCCTGAGCCTCGGCGTCTGCTCTCCCCGCACGACGGCGCTCCTTGCGATCTCCCCGTCATCAGAAAGCCGAGTCCGATCATTCAATGCAAGAGAGAAAATCTTGCATACATGATCGTTGACAAAAAATGCAATCTGATCTCTATTGGCCAAAGACGCCGCGGGGATCCTGAAAGATGCCACATCTTGATACCGGAGCGCCATTTTCGCCCCAGACCGAAGGCGGGATCACCCGAAAGAGAACGCCCCGACCCGTCCCCATGGGCTTGCCTTCGCGGACCGGGCACCGTCCCATGATGGCAGGGACATCCGGCAGCGGGGCTGGTGGAGTGCGGCGATGAGTTCGAATACGTCCTTCTTCGGCGATCTTCTCACCACCATCGCGGATCGCGGCCGTGCCCTGCTCGACCGCAACACACGCACGTCCGGCGCCACCAAGGCGGCGACGCTGGTGGAGCGGTGCGAGCAGCTTCTCTCCGGCCGCGGCGAAGCCTCGGGCGTCGCCCTCGCTACCGACATTCTCGATCGCTACGCCCGCATGAAGACCGGCGAGCGCATCGCCTTCTTCGAGGCGCTCGCCGAGACCTTCGGGCCGGACCGCGCCCGTCTTGATGCCGCCATCGCCAGCTATGGCCGCACCGGGTCGGATGCGGCTGTGGCCGAACTCCACCTCGCCAGCGAGCCGCGCCGGCAGGAGCTGTTCCGCCGCTTCAACATGGCCGCCGGCGCGACGCTCTCCCTCGTCCGCATGCGCGAGCACCTGATGGACGCCATGGTGCACCGGCGCGACCTCGCCGCCGTGGATCGCGATTTCAGCCACCTGTTCTCGTCCTGGTTCAACCGGGGGTTCCTCGTGCTGCGACGCATCGACTGGTCGACGCCCGCCAACGTGCTGGAGAAGATCATCCGCTACGAGGCGGTGCACGCCATCCGCGACTGGAACGATCTGCGCGCCCGCGTCGACAGCCCGGACCGGCGTTGCTACGCCTTCTTCCATCCGGCGCTGGTGGACGAGCCGCTGATCTTCGTGGAAGTGGCGCTCACAAAGGACATTCCCGGCGCCATCGCCCCGGTGCTGGACCAGTCGCGCGAGCTGCTGGAGCCGGAGAAGGCCACCACGGCGGTCTTCTATTCCATCTCCAACTGCCAGCGCGGGCTCGGTGGCGTCTCCTTCGGCAATTTCCTCATCAAGCAGGTAGTGGAGGAGATTTCCCGCGAGATTCCCTCGCTCACCACCTTCGTCACCCTCTCCCCCGTCCCCGGCTTCCGCGCGTGGCTGGACGGCGAGCGCAAGGCCGAGACGCCGGCCGCCCTCACCGCCGCCGACAAGGAGACCCTCAAGGCGCTCGATACGCCGGACTGGGCCGAGAAGGCGGAGGTGCGCGAGGCCCTGACACCGGTGCTGAGCGCCGCCGCGGCCTATTACTTCCTCGTCGCCCGCACGTCCAAGGGCAAGCCGGTGGACCCGGTGGCCCGCTTCCACCTCGGCAACGGCGCGCGGCTGGAGAAGATCAATCCCATGGGCGACCTCTCGCCCAAGGGCATCGCCCAGGCGGCGGGGCTCATGGTGAACTACCGCTATGTCCTCGCCGACATCGAGAAGAACCACGAGACCTTCGCCGGCAAGGGCGAGGTGGTCGCGAGCCCGGCGGTGAAGAAGCTGCTGCGGGCGGATGCGGGCGCCCGTGCGCTTGTTCCGGTGTCCTGACCTGCCGGTGTCCTGAACGGCCGGTTTCCTGAACTGCCCGTGTCCTGAGCTGCCCGCCGCCCCACAGGCACTGTCGCCAACGAGACGAAGACATGAGCGAGAACCACCTCTTCAGCGCCATCCGCGCCGCCATCCCGGCGATGGACAAGCCCCTCGCCCGCCTCATCGACGGGACGGTGGAGACCTATGGCGACGCCCTCGCCCTTTCCGCCCGCCTCGCCAACCTCCTGGTGGCGCGCGGCGTGAAGCCCGGCGACCGGGTGGCGGTGCAGGTGGAGAAATCCTGGCCCGCGCTCGCGCTCTATCTCGGTGCGATCCGCGCGGGCGCGGTCTACCTGCCGCTCAACACGGCCTATACGCTGAACGAAGTCGAATATTTCCTCTCCGATGCCGAGCCCACCGTGTTCGTGTGCCGGCCGGAGATCGAACAGGACGCGCGGGCGCTGGCCGCCCGGCTCGGCGTCGGCGCGGTGGAGACGCTGGGCACCGACGGCAAGGGGGCGCTGACCGAGGCCGCCGCGGGCTTCCCCGACACGTTCGCGGATGTGGCGAGCGGGCCGGACGATCTCGGCGGCATCCTCTATACCTCGGGCACCACGGGCCGCGCCAAGGGCGCCATGCTCACCCACGACAACCTGCTCTCCAACACCAGTGCGCTGAAGGACTACTGGCGCTTCACAGCGGACGACGTGCTGCTGCATGCGCTGCCCATCTTCCACACCCATGGCCTGTTCGTGGCCACGAACATCGTGCTTCTGGCGGGCGCGAGCATGGAGTTCCGCTCCAAATTCGACCCGAAGGAGGCCATCGCGCTGATGGCGGCGGGCAAGGTGACGACGCTCATGGGCGTGCCCACCTTCTACACCCGCCTCCTCGACCAGCCGGGCCTCACACGCGAGGCGACGAAGGGCATGCGCCTGTTCGTCTCCGGCTCCGCGCCGCTGCTGGCCGAAACGCATCGCGCCTTCGAGGAGCGCACCGGCCACGCCATTCTCGAGCGCTACGGCATGACCGAGACGGGGATGAACACCTCCAACCCCTATGACGGCGCGCGCATCGCCGGCACGGTGGGCTATCCCCTGCCCGGCATCAGCGTGCGCGTCACGGATCCCGAGACCGGCGCGGTGCTCCCCACCGGCGAGATCGGCATGATCGAGGTCCAGGGCCCGAACGTGTTCAAGGGCTACTGGCGGATGCCGGAGAAAACGGCCTCCGAATTCCGCGACGGCTTCTTCATCACCGGCGATCTCGGCAAGATCGACGAGACCGGCTACGTCCACATCGTCGGCCGCGGCAAGGATCTGGTCATCACCGGCGGCTTCAACGTCTATCCCAAGGAAGTGGAAGGCGAGATCGACGCCATCCCGGGCGTCGTGGAAAGCGCGGTCATCGGCGTGCCCCACCCGGATTTCGGCGAGGGCGTCACCGCCGTCATCGTCGCCCAGAAGGATGCGAGCCTCACGGAGGAGGCCATCCACCGGGCCCTCGAAAATCGTCTTGCCAAGTTCAAGCAGCCGAAGCGCGTCTTCTTCGTCTCCGAGCTGCCGCGCAACACCATGGGCAAGGTGCAGAAGAATATCCTTCGGGACACCTACAAGGACATCTATCGTAACGTCGCCTGACCCAAGGGACCGCGCCGCCGGCAACGCCAATCAGCCGCCGGCCAGTCCCCGCCAAGTATCTGGTCCCTCAAGGATTATGAAGTCGACCTGCCGGACCCCGGATCAACCGGGGCCGGCCACATGAAACGGGAAGAAACGCCACAGGCCCACAGCCACCGGGCCAAGAGAGGAAACGCATGTCCAACGACCATTCCCTCATCCATCGCCCGGTTTCCCGCCGCCTCGTGCTCGCCGGCGCTCTGGCCGCGCCTGCCGTGCTGCGCTTCACCGGCACCGCTCATGCGGCGACGACCCTCAAGATCTCCCATCAGTTCCCCTCCTCCTCCGGCGAGGAGGGCGACTTTCGCGACCGGCTCGTGCGCCGTTTCGCGGCGGAGGTGACGAAGCGCACCAACGGGGAGCTGGCCTTCGAGGTCTATCCCGGCTCGTCCCTGATGAAGACGAACGCCCAGTTCTCGGCCCTGCGCAAGGGCGCCCTCGACCTCTCGCTCTATCCCATCTCATACGCGGGCGGCGAGGCGCCGGAGTGCAACATCGGCCTCATGCCGGGGTTGGTGGTCTCCTACGACCAGGGTCTCGCCTGGCGCACCAAGCCGGTGGGGCAGGCGTTCTCGGAATATCTCGAAGGCAAGGGCGTCAAGATCCTCACCTGGGTCTGGCAGGCGGGCGGCGTCGCCAGCCGCGAGAAGCCGCTCATCGCGCCCGAGGATGCCAAGGGCATGAAGATCCGCGGCGGCTCGCGCGAGATGGATATGGTGCTGCAGGCCGCCGGCGCCGCCGTGCTGTCACTGCCGTCCAACGAGCTTTACGTCGCCATGCAGACGGGCGCGTGCGACGCCGGCATCACCTCTTCCACCTCCCTCATCTCCTTCCGTCTGGAAGAGCTGGCGAAGCAGCTCACCACCGGGCGCGGCAAGTCCTACTGGTTCATGCTGGAGCCGTTGCTGATCTCCAAGGCGGTGTTCGACAAGCTGCCCAAGGCGCAGCAGGACGTGCTGACCGCCGTGGGTCTGGAGATAGAGGCCTTTGGCAAGGCCGGCGCCATGGCCGACGACACCAAGGTCGCCGAGGTGTTCGCCAAGGCCGGCGCCAAGATCCACGATCTCGACGCCGCGACGGTGGAGAAGTGGCGCGCAATCGCCCGCGACACCGCGTGGAAGGACTATTCCGCCAAGTCCGCCGGCTGCGCCAATCTCATGAAGCTCGCGCAGGAGGTGCCGGCATGAGCCACGGGCTCGATCTCGGCCACGGCGCGGGCGCGCGGGCGGAGGCGACTCACGCCCCTCCCCTGCTGGCGGCGGCGCACGGGCTGCTCAGGCGGGCCAACCGGCTCATCCTCGCCCTCGGCTCGATCGCCCTCGTGGCGGCGAGCCTCATCCTCTCCTACAGCGTGGTGTCGCGCTTCTTCTTCCACGCGCCCACCTATTGGCAGGACGAGGCCTCCGTCTTCCTGCTGGTGGGCGTCACCTTCATGACCGCCGCCTTCGTGCAGAGCCAGCGCGGCCATGTGGCCATCGATGCCCTCGCCCACATGCTGCCGCCGGGCCTGAACCGGGTGCGGCAGTTCGTGGTGGATCTGTTCAGTTTCGCCTTCTGCGCCTTCTTCACCTGGAAATCCTTCACCCTGTGGCACGAGGCGTGGGTGGACGGGCAGGTGACCTCCTCCACCTGGGCGCCGCCCCTCTCCATCCCCTACGGCGTGATGACCGCCGGCATGGGCCTGCTCTCGCTGCAGATCCTCATTCAGGTTCTCGCCGGACTTCTGGAAAGGGTGGAACGATGAGCACGGCTCTCGTCGGCCTCCTCTATGGCGGGGCCACCCTCGGCACCATGTTCCTCGGCATGCCCATCGCCTTTGCGCTGGGCGCGGTTGCGGTGCTGTTCATGGTCGGCTTCATGCCGGCCGCCTCCCTCGATACGGTGACGCAGAACGTCTACGAGGAGATGGCCTCCATCACCCTCCTGTCGATCCCGCTCTTCATCCTGAAGGGGGCGGCCATCGGCAAGTCGCGGGCGGGGCAGGACCTCTATTCGGCGCTGCACGCCTGGATGCACAAGATCCCCGGCGGCCTCGGCATCGCCAACGTGTTCGCCTGCGCCCTGTTCGCCGCCATGGCCGGCTCCTCGCCCGCCACCTGCTCGGCCATCGGCTCGGCCGGCATTCCGGAGATGCGCAAGCGCGGCTATTCCGGCGCCTTCGCCGCCGGGCTGATCGCAGCCGGCGGCACGCTCGGCATCCTGCTGCCCCCGTCCATCACCATGATCCTCTATGCGGTGGCGGCCGAGCAGTCGCTGGGCCGCCTGTTCCTCGCCGGTCTGGGGCCGGGGCTGCTACTGGTGACGCTGTTCGCCGGCTACGCCATGGTGCGCTTCCGGCAGGAATATGCGGCGGCGAAGAAGGCCTATGCGGAGACCGGGGCGCCCTCCGCCTTGCTGCACGAGGAAAATCTCACGTTGCGCGACCGCTTCGCCGCCCTGCCCCGGGTGCTGCCCTTCGTGGTGCTGCTCACCGGCGTGATGGTGGCGCTTTATGGCGGCTATGCGACCCCCTCGGAGACTGCGGGCCTCGGCGGCGTGCTGGCGCTGGCGCTCATCGCTTTGATCTACGGCGTTTGGACGCCGAAGGAGCTGTCGCCCATCCTCACCTCGACCATCCGCGAATCCACCATGCTGATGATGATCATCGGCATGTCCCTGCTCTATTCCTACGTCATGAGCTACCTGCACATCAGCCAGGCAGCGGCGCAGGCGATCGTGGCGCTCAATTTGTCCAAATGGCTGCTGCTTGCCACCATCCTGGTGCTGGTGGTGGTGCTGGGCTTCTTCCTGCCGCCGGTGTCCATCATCCTGATGACCGCGCCGATCATCCTGCCGCCGCTGAAGGCGGCCGGCTTCGACCTGATCTGGTTCGGCGTGGTGATGACCATCGTCATGGAGATGGGGCTCATCCACCCGCCGGTGGGGCTCAACATCTTCGTCATCAAGAACATCGCGCCCGACATCCCGCTGAAGGACGTGATCTGGGGCACGGTGCCCTTCGTGCTGCTGATGCTGCTGGCGGTGATCCTGCTCTGCCTGTTCCCGCAGATCGCCACCGGCTTCCCCGACCTCGTGATGGGCAAAGGCCGCTGAGGCGGCCGACGTAACGGGAAAGGGCCGCTGACGCCCCGCGACCCTATCGTCCCTGCACCGGCACCACGTCCACGCCCACGGCGAGGATGTGGTCGCCGGAGGAGACGATCACCCCGTCCACCGGCGAGACATCCGCATAGTCGCGCCCCACGGCGAGGATGATGTGGTCGTCCCCCGCCGGGATGGCGTTGGTGGGGTCGAGCCCGATCCAGCCGAAGGCCGGCCCGCACCACACCTCGGCCCAGGCGTGGGTCGCATCCGCCCCCTCCAGCCGCGGCTGGCCCTCGGGCGGGATGGTGCGCAGATAGCCGGAAACGTAGCGCGCCGGCAGGCCGAGCCCGCGCAGGCCGGCGATCATCACCTGCGCGAAATCCTGGCACACGCCCGCCTTTGCCGCGAAGGCCTCGTGGGGCGAGGTGGTGACGATGGTGGCGCCCGGCTCGTAGGTGAATTCGTCATGCACCCGGTGCATCAGCTCCAGCGCCGCTTCCAGCACGGGGCGGTCGCCGCGGAAGCTGGTCGCCGTCCAGTCGGTGATCTCGTTGTCGATGGGCACCGCCCGGCTCGGGAACAGGCCGTGGGCGGCCGCGTCCGGCCCGAGGTCCATCTCCTCCAGCGCGGCGGCGCGCACCTCGTCCACCAGCGGGGTCGTCGCCGGGTCCGGCAGTGGCGTCGAGGTCACGTCCACCCGGCTGCGGGTGGTGATGGAGAGATGGCCGTGCGGCTGGTCGATGGTGAGCCAGGTCAGGCCGTTGCCGAAGAAATCGGTGCCCTGCTCCAGCTCCGCCGGCTCGGGGTCCACATCGAGGATGTGGGCGATGACGTGCTGATGGCCGAAGCGGTCCACCGGCGTCATCCGCAGCACCTGCCGCACCACGCGCACCGGCACCTGATAGCTGTAGGTGGTGGTCTGGCGAATATCATAGAGCATTGGATATCGCCTCACATGCCGAAGGTCAGCGTCATCTCCGGGGAATGTCCCTGGAGGAAGTAGTGCGACGACACCTCGTCGGAGAGCTGCATCAGCATCTTCTCCATGGCGTCGAACCATTGCGGCTCGAAGCTCTCGGCCGTGCTGGCGGCCAGCTCCGCCTGCATGCGGGCGACGATGCGCTCCCACAAGGGCGGCGGCGCATCCTGGTCGCGGCCGGGGAGCACCTTCAGATGGTTCGCCATGCGGTGCACCTGGAAGGCCACCGAGCGCGGATTGTCCGGGTCCAGCAGCACGAGGTCGAGCACCGGCCCGCGGGCCTCCATCATCACATAGCGCGTGCGGTAGGTGATGAGGCTGTCCGCCACCTGCAGCAGCGCGTCGAGCGAGCCCTGCGGGGCGCCGATCTCGCCGAAGGTGCGGGCGAAGCGCAGGGTGCCGATGGCGCGCTCCGTGCGCCGGCCGATCTCCAGGAAGCGCCAGCCGGTGAGCCGGTTCATGTTCTCCGAGGCGAGGCCCGAGAAGGCGGCGATGATGCGCAATGCCGCGTCCGCCCGCTCCGCCACATCGGCTTCGGAGGGGGCGGCGGGGACCGGCTGGGAGACGCAGGTCTCGAGATCCACCAGCGCGCGCCACGCATCCGGCGAGAAGCGGTCGCGGATGACGGAAGCCGCCGAACGCGCCGCCTGCACCAGCTGCGGCAGCGCGCCGGGCACGTCGCGGCGGGTGAGCACGGCCACGGCATAGCGGGTGGGCGTGGCGCGGGCGAGATCGCGCGGCATGGCGCCCCACGCCCCGAGCAGGCCCAGCAGGCGTGACACCAGCGGGCTGGTGCCGGTGTCGCCGCTCTCGGCGAGGCGGCCCACCAGCACGCGGGAGAGGCGCAGCGTCGCCTCGGCCCGTTCCACATAGCGGCCGAGCCAGAACAGATTGTCGGCGGCTCGGCTCGGCAGGGTGCCGGACGAGCGGCGGACCTTCACATTGTCCGGGCTCGGCAGAAGCGTGGTGTCAGCCACCTCGCCGTCCGCCAGCACCCACACGTCCGCCGAGCGGTCGCCCTTCTGCATGGAGACGGCGCGGGCATCGGCGGCCGAGGAGATGCGGCAGAAGCCGCCCGGCATAACCGACCAGCCCTTTTCGGTGGCGGTGAGGAACACCCGCAGCATGAACGGGCGGGGGGTCAGCTTTTCCCCGGTCCACACCGGCGTGGTGGAGAGGCGGGCGATGTCCTGTCCCACCACGTCCGCCCCGCGCCGGGCGAGCAGGGTGGAGAGGCGCCGCCGGTCGGCCTGGGTCAGGTCCGCCCCCAGCACCGATCCGCCATCCGGCAGGCCCGGCAGCGCCCGGCCGAAGGCGGAGGAGATGACCAGTTCGTCCAGATGCTCCATCACCTGCGCCCGCTCGGCCGGCTGGCCGCACCACCATGTGGCCACATGCGGGAGGCTGAGCGGCCGCCCGGTGAGCCGGGTGGCGATGCGCGGCAGGAAGGCGAGCAGCGCCGGCGCCTCGATGATGCCGGTGCCCAGCGCATTGGCCATCGCCACGCCGCCCATGCGGACTGACTGGACGAGACCCGGCACGCCGAGGCGCGAGCCGGCGTTCAATTCCAGCGGATCGGCGAAATCGGAATCGAGGCGGCGCAGCAGCACGTCAATGCGCCTGAGGCCCGCCACGGTGCGCACATGCAGCGTATCGCCCCGCACGGTGAGGTCCTCGCCCTCCACCAGCAGGAAGCCGAGATAGCGGGCGAGCAGCGCGTGTTCGAAATAGGTCTCGTTCAGCGGCCCGGGGGTGAGGAGGCCGATGCGGCCCTCCCCCGACCGGTCGAGCTTCATCAGCGAAGTGCGCAGCGCCTGGAAGAAGGCGGCGACGCGCTTCATGTTCAGGTTGCGCGAGACGTCCGGCAGCGCGCGGGTGGAGGCGAGGCGGTTCTCCAGCGCATAGCCGGCGCCGGATGGCGCCTGGGTTCGGTCGGCGAGCACCCACCAGCGCCCGTCCGGGCCACGGCCCACGTCGGCCGCATAGACCCGCAGGAAGCGCCCGCCCTCGGGACGCACGCCCACCAGCGGACGCAGGAATTCCGGACTGCCGGCCACGGCTGCCGCCGGCAGATCGCCATCGGCGACCAGATGGGCGTCGCCATAGAGGTCCTGAAGCACCTCTTCCAGCAGCTCGGCGCGCTCGATGAGGCCGGCGGAGAGGGCTTCCCAGTCCGAATTGCCGATGATGAGGGGCATGTGGCTGAGCGACCACGGCCGCTCGCCGCCCCCAGCGTCATCATAGACGCGATAGAAGACGCCGCTGTCCCGGAGATAACGGTCCGCGGCGGAGAACCGCCGACGCAATTCCTCGGGGCCAAGCTCGGCCAGTGCGGCGAGGAAGGGCTGCCAGTGACGGCGCGGCTGGCCGTCCGCATCCATCATCTCGTCGCGGGTGGCCGGAAGGGTGCGGTAGCCGCCGATCAGGCTTTCCGCCGCGGCCCGCTCGAATACCTCGCTCCGCTGCTCCGCCCCCGACACGATCACCCCTTCCGCGGGCACCCCTGCCCGCGTGTCATCTTCCTGCGCCCGGTGGGTCCGGGTTCTCCATTATGACCGTGGCGGCGCCAGATGCACCCCTCTTCCGAGCGCTTCCAGCCTGCGCCCGCCGCGGGACTGGTCCGCGACGGCGCCTCGGGGATGGTTGTCGATCAGGCGCTTGCCGGGCGCCTGAGGTCGAGGGTGGTCGGGAACTCGTCCGGCGCCGTCTCCAGCACCACGTCGAGGGTGCCGGGGGTGTGGCCAAAGGTCTGGAAGCGGGCGAGGCGCCGCGCCTCCGCCTCATAAGAGTTCACCGGGAAGGTATCGTAGTTCCGCCCGCCCGGATGGGAGACGTAATAGAGGCAACCGCCCCGCGACCGCTCGCTCCAGGTGTCCACGAGATCGAACGTGAGCGGCGTGTGCACCGGGATGGTCGGGTGCAGGCCCGACCACGGCTGCCACGCCTTGTAGCGCACGCCCGCGACATAGGTGCCATTGCGGCCCGTGGGGGCCAGCGGCATCTTGCGGCCGTTGCAGGTGAGGATGTGGCGCGAGGGGTTGAAGCCCTCCACCTTCACCTGCAGGCGCTCCACGGAGGAGTCCACGTAGCGGGCCGTGCCGCCGGTGACGCCTTCCTCGCCGAGCACGTGCCAGCATTCCAGCGCCTGCCGCACCTCGATGTCCACGCCCGCCTGCTGGACCTTGCCGAAGGCGGGGAAGCGGAACTCGAACTGGGCGCGGAACCACTCGGGATCGATCTGGTAGCCGGCGTCGGAGAGGTCTTCCACCACGTCGAGGAAGTCCTGCCAGACATAATGCGGCAGCATGAAACGGTCGTTGAGGATGGTGCCCCAGCGGGTGCAGTGGCCGTGCACCGGCTTGTTCCACAGCCGCGCGATGAGGGCCCGCAGCATCAGCTGCTGGGCAAGGCTCATGCGCCAGTCCGGCGGCATCTCGAAGCAGCGGAACTCCACGAGGCCCAGCCGGCCGGTGGGACCATCCGGCGAATAGAGCTTGTCGATGGAGATTTCGGTGCGGTGGGTGTTGCCGGTGACGTCCACCAGCAGGTTGCGCAGCAGCCGGTCCACCAGCCACGGGGCCGGAGGCTCGCCCTGCCCGGGCGCCGGGAACTTGGAGAAGGCGATCTCCAGTTCATAAAGGCTGTCGTGCCGCGCCTCGTCCACCCGCGGATGCTGGGAGGTGGGACCGATGAACAGGCCGGAGAAGAAGTAGGACAGGCAGGGATGGCGCTGCCAGTAGAGCAGCAGGCTCTTCAGCAGGTCCGGCCGGCGCAGAAAGGGGCTGTCGGCGGGGGTGGAGCCGCCCACCACCACGTGGTTGCCGCCGCCGGTGCCGGTGTGCCGCCCGTCCACCATGAACTTCTCGGTGCCGAGACGGGCGAGACGCGCTTCCTCATAGAGGATGCGGGTGATCTCCACGCAGCCGGCCCAGCTGGCGGACGGGTGGACGTTCACCTCCAGCACGCCCGGATCGGGGGCGATGCGGATGAGGTTGAGGCGGTAGTCGAAGGGCGGCGGATAGCCCTCCATGTGGATGGGCGTGTTCAGCTCGATGGCCACCTGCTCTAGGGCGGCGACGAGGTCGAGATAGTCCTCCAGGATCTCCACCGGCGGCAGGAACACGCACAGGCGGCCGTTGCGCGGCTCGACGCATAGCGCGGTGCGGGTGTCGGCGGTGAAGATCTGGGTGTCGTACTTGGCGAGATATTCGCGCGCCAGCTCCTGCGCCCGTTCACCGACGCCGTAGGCCTCGGTGCGCGGAGCGATGGAATGGCGCGGCATGCCGCCCGGCCCGCCGGGGGTGCCGGCATCGGTGCCTTCCGAACCCGCGCCGGGGCCGCCCTGCCCTGACGCGTAGCGGGCGGCGAAATCGGCGGCGTCGGGCAGCGGGTCGCGCGGCTCGAAGGGGTCGGCCTCGACGATGTAGGGGTAGCGCGTGGGCGCCAGATACTGCAGCGATTCCAGCGGCAGGCGGTAGCCCATGGGGCTCTCGCCGGGAATCAGGAACAGGAACTGGCGGCGGTAGGTCCATTCCTCCGAGCGCCACGCCGGACCGGCGGGGGTCCAGACGCGGCGCAGCGGCAGCACCGAGCCGGTGGCCGTACCGAGGCCCTGGTTGAAGGTGCGCGCCAGCATGCGCCGCTGCACCTCGTCCGCCATGCGCGGATCGCCGGGGGCGATGTTCTCGGGAAGGTTCTGCTCCTTCCACATGTAATAGATGTTGTCCTCGAACGCCTGCTGGACGAACTCAGTGCCCACGGCAAGCTTCTCGGCGACCGCCTTGCAGAAGCGCTCCGCATCGGCCGGGGTGACGCCGTAATTGACCTTCTCGTCGGCGATCAGGTCCTCGCGCTGCCAGATGGGCTGGCCGTCCTTGCGCCAGAACAGGTCGAAGGACCAGCGCGGCAGCGTCTCGCCGGGATACCACTTGCCCTGGCCGTAATGCAGCACGCCTTCGGTCTCGAAGCGGCGGCGCAGGCGGCGGATCAGGTCGTCGGCGCGCTCGCGCTTGTGCGGGCCGAGCGCCTCGGTGTTCCACTCGGGCGACTGGTAGTCGTCGATGGAGACGAAGGTGGGCTCGCCACCCATGGTGAGGCGCACGTCGCCGGCCTTGAGGTCCTCGTCCACCTTGTGGCCGAGCTGGTCGAGGGCGGCCCAGGTCTCGTCCGAGAAGGGCAGCGTGACGCGCGGCGCCTCGGCGACGCGGACCACGTTCATCTCGAAGCCGAACTCGACCTCGGCCTTCTCGTTCACGTAGCCGGTGATGGGCGCGGCGGAGCTGTAGTGCGGGGTGGCCGCCAGCGGGATGTGGCCTTCGCCGCAGAGCAGGCCCGAGGTGGGGTCGAGGCCGATCCAGCCGGCACCGGGCACGAACACCTCGCACCAGGCGTGCAGGTCGGTGAAGTCCACGTCGGTGCCCGAGGGGCCGTCGAGGGCCGCCACGTCGGGCTTGAGCTGGATCAGATAGCCAGAGACGAAGCGGGCGGCGAGGCCGAGGTGGCGCAGGATCTGCACCAGCAGCCAGCCGGTGTCGCGGCACGAGCCGAGCTTGCGGCTCAGCGTCTCGTCGGGCGTCTGCACGCCCGGCTCCATGCGGATCACATAGCCGACCTCGCCCTGGAGGCGCTGGTTGAGGTGAACCAGGAAGTCGACGATGCGGGTCTTCTCGCGCGGGACGGAGGCGAGATAGTCGGCGAACAGGGCGCCCTCATCCTCCAGCTCGAGATAGGGCGCCAGCTCCGCCTTGAGCGCGGGCGCATATTCGAAGGGGAAGTTCTCGGCATATTCCTCGACGAAGAAGTCGAAGGGGTTGATGACATCGAGCTTGGCGAGGAGGTCCACCTCGACCTTGAACTCCGTGACCCGCTCCGGGAACACGATGCGGGCGAGCCAGTTGCCGAACGGATCCTGCTGCCAGTTGATGAAGTGGTCAGCCGGCGAGATCTTCAGCGAATAGGCGGGAATGTCGGTGCGGCTGTGCGGTGCCGGCCGCAGCCGGATGACCTGCGGCCCCATGGAGACCGGGTGGTCGTAGGTGTAGCTCGTGACGTGATGCAGGCTCGCGAGGATCGACATTTAGGGCACCAGGTCCTGCGGGCGACAGCCCAGGGATAGGATCGACTGTGGGTTCAGCGGTGGGCTCGGCAGCGGGTCCGAGAGTCGGTCGGGGAACGGCTCCTGTTTCCGGTCAAGGTTAGACAAGCCGGACAAGGGGCGGAAGCGCGACTTTGCGGCGGCAACCGCCCCGATCGAGGGCAGTTGCCGAAGGAAGAGGCAATGCGCACGCGCCCGGATCAGGCAGATGCGGGCGCCGGGGGCACGCCGGCGTCCGGGGCCGGCGGCGGCGCGGGCGGGGCATTTCCAGCGCCATGGCCGGCGCTGGACTTCTTCTTGCCCTTGCGGCCTTCCTCGAAACGCTGGAGCACCGTGTAGAAGGACGGCACGAACAGCACGGCGAGGCAGGTGGAGGCGAGCATGCCCGACACCACCGCGATGCCGATGGACTTGCGCGAGTTGGCGCCGGCACCGGTGGCGAACACCAGCGGCAGCACGCCGAGGATGAAGGCGAAGGAGGTCATGAGGATGGGGCGGAACCTGAGGCGCGAGGCCTCCACCGCCGCATCCATGATCTCCATGCCCTCCGCCCGTTTCTCGCGGGCATACTCGACGATGAGGATCGCGTTCTTGGAGGCGAGCGCGATCAGCAGCACGAGGCCGATCTGGGTGTAGAGGTTGTTCGCCACCCCGAGGCCCAGCAGCGCGCTGACGGTGCCGAGCAGCGCCAGCGGCACCGCGAGGATCACCGACATGGGCTGGATCCAGCTCTCATACTGGCCGGCCAGCACGAAGTAGACCAGCAGGATGGCGAGCCCGAACACGTAGTAGATCTGATTGCCGACCGCCTTCTCCTGGTAGGACATGGCGGTCCACTCGAAGCCCGTTCCCGGAGGCAGGGTCGAGGCGGCGATCTGCTCCATCAGCGACAGCGCCTGGCCCGACGAGAAGCCCGCGGCGTTGGTGCCGACGATGGTGGAGGAGGGATAGAGATTGTAGAGCGAGATCAGCGGCGGACCCAGCGTCATCTTGATGTCCACCACGGTCCCGAGGGGGATCATGGCGTTCTGGGTCGGCGAGCGCACCTTCAGCTGCATCAGGTCGGCCGGCGTCACGCGGAAGCCCGCGTCGGCCTGGATATAGACCTGGAAGACGTTGCCGAACTTGTTGATCTGGTTGACGTAGGTGGAACCCAGATAGGCCGAGATGGTGTCGAACACCTGCCCCACCGTGATGCCCAGCGTCTCCGCCTTGATGCGGTTCACGTCCACCTGGATCTGCGGCGCCCCGGCGCGGAACGACGAGGACACGTGGGAAAGGGCCGACTGCGCCCGCCCCTTGTCCACCATGGACGAGGTGATCTGCTCCAGCAGCTGGTAGTCGAAATTGCCGTTGCGGATCTGCGGCTGCATGGTGAAGCCGGCGGCGTTGCCGATGCCCTGGATGGCCGGCGGCACGAGGATGACCACCTCAGCCTCCTCGACGCCCGCCACCGCCTTGTTCAGGTTCTCGTACATCGAGAGCAGATCCTGCCCCTTGGTGGCGTAGCGCACGTCCCAGGGGGTCAGGGTGATGTAGGTGACACCGGCATTGGCCAGGGTGGAGGAGTTGTCGAGCACCGAGATGCCGGAGATGGCGAGCACGGTCTGCACGCCCGGCACCTTGCGGATGCGCTCGGAGACATCCGCCATCACCTTCTTGGTGCGGTTGAGGTTCGAGGCGTCCGGCAGCTGGACGTGGGCGAGGAAGTAGCCCTGGTCCTCAATGGGCAGGAAGGCCGTGGGAATGCGGGTGAGGCCGTAGCCGGCGACGCTCATGAGCGCGATGGCGATGAGCACCATCAGCTTGGAATGGTGCACCATGCGGCTGATGACGCCGGTGTACCAGTGCTCCGCCTTGCCGTAGATGGCGTTGAAGCCGCGATAGATGAAGTTGCGCTTTTCCGGCGGCACCGGCTGGCGCAGCCAGAGAGCGCACTGGGTCGGCTTCAGGGTGGCCGCGTTGATGGCCGAGATGAAGGCGGTCGCCGCGATGACGAGGGCGAACTGCTTGAACATCTGGCCTGACAGGCCGGGAATGAACGAGGCCGGCAGGAACACGGACATCAGCACGAGGGTGATGCCCACCACCGGGCCGAACAGTTCGTCCATGGCCTTCTCGGCCGCTGGCTGTCCCGCCATGCCCTCCTCGATGTGCCGGGCCACGCCTTCCACGATGACGATGGCGTCGTCCACCACGATGCCGATGGCGAGGATGATCGCGAACAGGGTCGAGAGGTTGATGGTGAACCCCATGGCATCCATGGCGGCGAAGGCGCCGATGATGGTCACCGGGACGGTCGTGGCAGGCACCAGCGTCGCGCGCCAGTCCTGCAGGAACAGCAGGATGACGACGAGGACGAGGATCGCCGCCTCGAACAGGGTCTTCCACACCTCATCGATGGAGGCGGTCACGAACAGGGTCGTATCGAAGGGGATGGCGTAGTCGAGACCTTCGGGGAAGTTTTTCTTCAGGTCTTCCATCTTCGCGGCCACGCGCTTGGCCACATCGAGCGCGTTGGCCGCGGGAAGCTGGAAGATGCCGATGCCGGCCGCAGGCTTGTTGTCCTGCATGAAGTCCTTGGAATAGCTCTGCGCGCCGAGCTCGACGCGGCCGATGTCGCGGATGCGCACGATCCGGCCGCCGTCGGAATTGTCCACCTTGACGATGATGTTCTCGTAATCCTTCACGTCGTCGAGGCGGCCGGAGACGTTCACCGTGTACTGGAACGACGCGTTCGACGGTGCCGGCGGCAGGCCCAGCTGTCCGGGCGTGACGATCTGGCTCTGCTTCTGGATGGCGTTCGAGACATCGGTGGGGGTCAGGCCGAACGCCTGCATGCGGTCAGGGTCCATCCACACGCGCATGGCGTAGGTGCCGGCGCCGAACACCGCGACGTTGGCGACGCCGTCCACCCGCTCCAGCTCGTTCTGGATGTTGATGATGGCGTAGTTGTTCAGGAACAGGCCGTCATAGCGCCCGTCCGGCGAGATCAGGGTCACGAACTCGAGGATCGAGGTGCCCTTCTGCAGGATGGTCACGCCCTGCGCCTGCACCGCCGTGGGCAGCGAGGCGAGGGCGATGTTGACGCGGTTCTGCACCAGCACCTGCGCCATGTTCGGATCGGTTCCGATGGCGAAGGACACGACCAGCGTGTAGGTGCCATCCGACGCCGACCACGACTGCATGTAGATCATGCCCTCGACGCCGTTGACCTGCTGCTCGATGGGCAGGGCCACGGTGTCGATCATCGTCTTGGCGGACGCGCCCGGGTAGGAGGTCGTGACCGACACGGTGGGCGGCACGATGTTCGGATATTGCGACACCGGCAGGCGGATCAGCGAGACGAGGCCGATCAGCACGAACACCAGCGCGAGGACGTTCGAGAGGACCGGCCGCTCGATGAAAAAGCGCGAAATCATGGGCGCTGCCTCATGTTCGAGGGCGGGTCAGTTCTTCGGCGTCGCAGGGGTCGCACCCGGCGTCGCCGGAGCATTGGGGGTCGGCGGCACCGAGGGGATGGCGCGGGCCGGCGCATCCGCCGGTGCGACACCCGCCGGCTTCGGCAGGGGCTTGGTCCCGTCGTCCACCGGCGGGGCGATGGCGACGATCTTGCCCACCTCCACGTCGATCTTGGAGCCGGGCACCGCGCGCTGCATGCCGTTGATGATGACGCGATCCGTCGTCTTCAGGCCGCTGAGCACGGCGCGCAGGCCGTCCGCCTGGAGCTGGCCGAGGGTGATCTGCGTCTGGCCGACCACATTGTCGGAGCTGACGGTGAGCACGTACGGGCCGAGCTGGTTGTAGCTGACGGCGGAATCCGGAACGAGGATGGTCGGCGCCGACTTACCCAGCGGCACGCGCACGCGGGCAAACAGCCCGGGCAGCAGCACAAAGTCGTCGTTCTGGAAGATGCCGCGGACGGTGAGCGTCCCGAGGTTGGGGTCCACCTGCGGCGCAATGTAGTCGATGCGGCCGGCGTGGGGATAACCGGTCTCGGTCTGCAGGCCGATCTCGATGGGAATGTCCGGCAGGTCGCGGGTGAGGCTGGTCAGGGAGCGCCCCTGCTTGGCCAGCTGCTCCTTGATTCGCAGCACCTCCTGCTCGCTCAGCGTGAACCACACCCAGATGGGGTTGAGCTGGACGATGGTGGCGAGCTTGGTGGGGCCGCTGTAGCCGACGAGAGCGCCGACGTCCTGGAGATGGGCCGTCACCGCACCGTCGAACGGAGCGTTGACCTTGGTATAGCCGAGATTGATCTGGGCGAGCTGCAGCGATGCCTGGGCGTTGGCCACCTCGGCCACGGCGGAATCGCGCTTGGCGCGGGCCTGGTCGAGGGTCGCCTGCGAGGCGAAGTCCTGCTTGGCGAGCTGGGCCTGCCGGTTATACTCGGCCTCGGCCTGCACCTGCGACGCCTGGTTGGCGGCAAGCGTGGCCTTCGCCTGATCGAGCTGCGCGATGTAGGTGTCCTGCTCGATCACGAACAAGGTGGTGCCTTTCTTGGCGAAGGCGCCGTCCTTGTAGTTGATGTTGGTCAGGAAGCCCTGCACGCGGGCGTTCAGATCCACCGAATTGATGGCGGCGGTATTGCCGGTCAGTTCGAGGAAGCGCGTGACCGGCTGCTCCAGCACGGTCGCGACCGTCACCTTGGGCGGCGGCGGGGGTACATAGGTATTCTTTTCCTCGCACGCGGACAGGAGGAAGGCAGCCCCGAGGGCCACGCTCGCGTAGCCCAACCGACCCGACACCCGGATACCCCCCACCATACCCATACCCCCACTGTGCAGATGCGGCGGATACTAAGCAGCGGGTTATTGCGTGTCCATGAAAGGAATTGCCCGGACGCGCCGCGACGCTCTATTGCTGCCGCACCTGTGCACCGCGGCAACATTTCACGCGGAACCGAGGGGGTGAGGATGCCGCAGTACCTGGCCGGGCACATCGCAGGCACCGCGTGGGCCACCGCCGCTCTGATGGCCGTCCTTTTCGCAGCCGGGATTTCCAGCGGCTCTTTCTCGCTGGAGAACCTCATCCTGAGCGGCATCCCGGCCGCCCTCATGGGAGGCATCTATTTCACGGGCCTCTTCGTCGTAGGCGCCCTGCCGGCGAAGCTCTTCGACGTGATCGCGAAACGCCTTGTCCTGCGCCACCGGGTTTGGCCAATGCTGTACGGCAGCCTCGTCGGCCTGCTTTGCGGGTGGTGCCCCGCCATCGTCCTCGTCTTCTTCTTTGAATCTTCCGACGCTCCGCTCGGTCAGCTCTTGCGCGATCCACGCGTCGTCACCGAATGGTTCTTCGGCTACATCCTCCCCGGTGCGGCGTGGGGTGCCGGATGGTGGCGGACGATGCAGCGCCCTCGCATTGACATTGCACCGACCCGTTCATAAGTGTCCGCTTGGTGCGCTGCCCGCGGAAGCGGGGCGGTTGCGGCTGCGCGTTCGTTCGCTGCGCCCGCCTGCCTCGCCTTCGGACTTGCTGACGCCCCATTGCGGGTGTCCAACGGCGCGCATCGTTGCCCGGAGGTCCGGCGGTCCGTCTCCGCCCTCCTTCAGACCTGACGGAACGGAATAGAGAAACCCATGTTTGGTGGACTTGCCCGCAAGCTCTTCGGCTCCGCGAATGATCGCCGGGTGAAGGGTTATCGTCCCCGCGTACAGGCCATCAATGCGCTGGAGAAGGAGCTGGAATCCCTCTCCGACGACCAGCTGCGGGCCCGCACCGAGGATTTCCGCCGCCAGCTGGCCGAGGGCAAGACCACCCTCGACGACCTGCTGGTGCCCGCCTTCGCCACCGTGCGCGAGGGCGCCAAGCGCGCGCTCGGCATGCGCCACTTCGACGTGCAGCTCATCGGCGGCATGGTGCTGCACGAAAGCTCCATCGCCGAGATGAAGACCGGCGAAGGCAAGACGCTGGTCGCCACCCTCCCCGTCTACCTCAACGCGCTGGCCGGCAAGGGCGTGCACGTGGTGACGGTGAACGACTACCTCGCCAAGCGCGACGCCGAGTGGATGGGCAAGCTCTACCGCTTCCTCGGCCTGTCCACCGGCATCATCGTGCACGGCCTCGACGACGACGAGCGCCGCGCCGCCTACGCCAGCGACGTCACCTACGCCACCAACAACGAGCTGGGCTTCGACTATCTGCGCGACAACATGAAGTACGAGCGCGCCCACATGGTGCAGCGCCCGCACTTCTACGCCATCGTCGACGAGGTGGACTCCATCCTCATCGACGAGGCGCGCACGCCCCTTATCATTTCCGGCCCGCTCGACGACCGCTCGGACTTCTACAACACCATCGACCAGTACATCCCCCGCCTCTCCAAGGAGGATTACGAGGTGGATGAGAAGCAGCGCTCCGTCTCCATGACGGAAGCGGGCATGGAGAAGATGGAGCAGATGCTCACCGAGGCCGGGCTGCTGAAGTCCGAGAGCCTCTACGATATCGAGAACGTCTCGGTGGTGCACCACGTGAACCAGGCGCTGCGCGCCCACTCCCTGTTCCAGCGGGACAAGGACTACATCGTGCGCAACGACGAGGTCGTCATCATCGACGAGTTCACCGGCCGCATGATGCCCGGCCGGCGCTATTCGGAAGGCCTGCACCAGGCGCTGGAGGCCAAGGAGCGCGTCCAGGTCCAGCCGGAGAACCAGACGCTCGCCTCCATCACCTTCCAGAACTATTTCCGCCTCTACGAGAAGCTCGCCGGCATGACCGGGACGGCGGCCACCGAGGCGGCCGAGTTCCAGGACATCTACAAGCTCGAGGTGGTGGAGGTCCCCACCAACGTGCAGGTCTCGCGCATCGACGACGATGACGAGGTGTATCGTTCGGCCAGCGAGAAGTATGCGGCCATCATCGAGCTTATCAAGGAGTGCAGCGCGCGCGGGCAGCCGGTGCTCGTGGGCACGACGTCCATCGAGAAGTCCGAGCTTCTGGCCGAGCTGCTGAAGCAGGCCGACTTCCACCAGATCGACTTCTCCGATCCGGCCGCCTTCGCCCACGACCGCTCGGGCAAGGCGTTCGCGGTGCTGAACGCGCGCTATCACGAGCAGGAGGCGTACATCGTCTCCCAGGCCGGCGTGCCGGGCGCGATCACCATCGCCACGAACATGGCCGGCCGTGGCACCGACATCAAGCTGGGCGGCGCCGCAGACATGCGCATCGCGGCCGAGCTGAAGGACCTCCCCGAGGGCGAGGAGCGCACCGCCGCCGAGACGCGCATCCGCGCCGAAGTGGAGGAGCTGAAGCAGAAGGCGCTCGCCGCCGGCGGCCTCTTCGTGCTCGGCACCGAGCGCCACGAGAGCCGGCGCATCGACAACCAGCTGCGCGGCCGCTCCGGCCGCCAGGGCGACCCCGGCCACTCCAAGTTCTTCCTGTCGCTGGACGACGATTTGATGCGCATCTTCGGGTCGGACCGGCTCGACGGCATGCTGCAGCGCCTCGGCCTGAAGGAAGGCGAGGCGATCATCCATCCCTGGATCAACAAGGCCCTGGAGAAGGCGCAGCAGAAGGTCGAGGCGCGCAACTACGACATGCGCAAGAACGTCCTCAAGTATGACGACGTGCTCAACGACCAGCGTAAGGTGGTGTTCGAGCAGCGCCTCGAGCTGATGAACGACGAGGACGTGGCCGAGACCGTGGAGGACATGCGCCATGCCCTCATCACCGAGACCGTGGCCAAGTTCATCCCCGAGAACGCCTATCCCGAGCAGTGGGACGTGGACGGGCTCGACACCGCCATCAAGGAAGTGCTCGGCATCGAGCTGCCGGTGAAGGACTGGGCCAAGGAAGAAGGCATCGCCGGCCCCGAGGTCACCGAGCGCATCACCCGCCGCGCCGACGAATGGATGGCCGCCAAGACCGCCCAGTACGGGCCGGACATCATGCGCTATGTGGAGAAGTCCATTCTTCTCCAGACCCTCGACCACCTCTGGCGCGAGCATATCGCCATGCTCGACCACCTGCGCCAGGTGGTGGGCCTGCGCGGCTATGCCCAGCGCGATCCGCTGAACGAGTACAAGTCCGAGGCGTTCAACCTCTTCTCCGCGCTGCTGAACCGCCTGCGCGAGGTGGTCACCGCCCAGCTGATGCGGGTAGAGATCGTCACCCAGCAGCCCATGGAGGAGGAGTTGCCCCCCATGGAGGCGCACCATCTCGATCCCTTCACCGGCGAGGACGAGATGGCGAGCATCGGTGCCGCCCTCGGCGCGCGGCCGGAGCCGCTGCTGTCCGGCGATGTGGCGGTGATGGAGCGCAATCCGAACGACCCCTCCACCTGGGGCAAGGTGGGCCGCAACGAGGCCTGCCCCTGCGGTTCGGGCAAGAAGTACAAGCACTGCCACGGCCGCTTCGCCTGAGGCGGCCTGCCCCGGCGCGGCCCCACCGCGCCGGGCTTTGAGACTTCAGGTTCAGCCGCGCCGGTGGCCGATCGCCCGGTCGACACCGACGAAGATCAGCGCGGTGGTGAAGAACACAACCGCCAGCACCACGGCATTCTGCGCCATCTTCTCCGCGCCGAGCTTGGCCGGGTCGAGGAACCAGTAGGCATACCAGCCGTCCGCCTCGCCGCGCGCCAGCGCGTAGACGAGATAGGCCAGCGGCGGCGCCATGGCCCACACCGTATCGGCCAGCCGCAGCCGGCCGTGGGGCCCAACCAGCCAGACGATCAGGAACAGCACCGGCACCGCCTGATGCAGCAGTCGGTCGGCGATAAGCTGCGCGCCTTGCGGGTTCCACACATGGCGCAGCAGCAGGGCATAGATGATGCCCACCAGCACGATGGAGACCACGCTCGTCAGCCGCGCCCGCGCCCCGGTGAGGGCGTGCAGCCCGCCCAGCGCGATCTCCGTGACGACGATGGCGACGCCCAGATTGGTGAGCACGGTGAAGAAGCCGAGGAAGCGCCAGAGCGCGGGGCCGACCCCCTGGCCGACCGCCGCCATCTTCTGGACCACGATGACGAGCTGGAGGATCAGGGCCGCCCAGCTGACCACGGCCGTGAGCGCGGCCATCCGCCGGCACCACACATCATGCCCCATGCCCCGCCTCCCCCGGCCGCGCCCCCCCGGGCGTGGAAAAAGGGTAGGCCGAAGCATCGGCCATGGGCAAGGCCATGGCCGGGCCGCAATCAGCCGCCGGTCTGGACGATGCGCATGTACTGCCCCGGCGCACCGGCCGGAACCACGCCGCGGCGCCCGAGATGATGCAGGCCGTTCAGCGCGAGATCGAACGAGCGGTAGCAATAGTGGGCGACGAGCACGAGGTGCTTGAGCTGCTCGGACGTCTTGGCGTCCGGTTCAAGGAAGTTGCGCACATAGACCGCATCGCCCTCCACCAGCTGGTTCAGGGCGGCGTAAACGTCGGGGCCGCGCATGGGCAGGATCATCCGCCGGCTGGTGGATGCCATCATGTGCGGGATGAACCCCCGCGCGCCCGGAGCGCGAGATCCATCTCCCCATACGTCGCCTGGCCCTTGTAGAGCGGCACGAACGAGACATCGAGCTGAATGCAGACCGCCTCGGCGAGGGTATCGCCCGCGCCGTCCAGCACCGCGCGCTCGCCGCCCTGGAGGTCCATCTTCAGCATCTCGATGCCATCGATCTCCGGCACGGCCGAGAGGGCCACCGTGTCGATCTCCCGACGCTCCAGCACCCGCCCCCACTCGGCGAGGCCGGGGAAATGGGAGAGGACGTGCGGATCGGGCTCCAGCAGGCTCGTCATGCCGGACGCGGCGCAGACGTGGAGCGTCCGGCGCTGTCCGTCAGCGATCGCGTGGGGCAGGTAGGTCTCCAGATCGCTCTTGGCAGCGTCCAACCGGGCCAGCGCCTCCGGCTGGGCCTCGAAGCCGACGACGCGGCACAGGCGCCGGGCGAGAAGGGGCTTGTAGGGCGGATCGCCGTCGATGGGATTCGCGCCGATATCCACCACCCGGGTGAGGTGCTCCGGGCGGAGCAGCAGCGCGAGCTGGGACCGCGTGGCGTCTGTCACTCCGGTCCCTTTATGTCACCGCGCGGCGCTGGTGGCATTGGTCGCGGACGATCCCGCGTTGAGCGTGCCGGAGGCCGAGGCGCTGACCGGCCTTGCCGCTGCCGTGACCACCGGCTGGGCCTTGGCGCCCGAAGCCGCCGACGCGGCCGCCGGGTCGGCAGGGTCGGCCGGCCGGATGCTGGCGGTGGAGGCCGGAGCGCCGTCGCCCTCGTCGGCGCGCAGCAGCGCGTCGGCCTGGAGCTTGGCCGCGGTCTCCTTGGGCGGGTTCACATATTCCGGCAGCCGGCCGGGCGCCTGGGTGTAGGAGAGCTGGCCGGTCTCGCGCTCCTTGAGCTTGGCGAGGAAGATCGGATGCATGCCGCCATCGGCACCGGTCTTCACCGGGGCAACGGGCGAGGAGGTCGAGAGCGCGGCGAACTGCGCATCGTCGGCCCGCTGCTTGGCGGCCACGGCGGAGGCGATCTGCGGTGCCACCTGATAGGGCGGGCAGGCCTGGGCGGCATCGAAGGCGCGGCCCGGCGCAGGCGTGGCGTCGAACACGTAGGTGCGGTTGCAGACCGACACCTTCGGCTCCTGCTTCGTCACCTCGAAATGGTCGGAGCCCTGCTTCAGGTTCCGCCAGAACGCCATGTTGGGGTTGTTGCGGTAGCGGGCAAGGTTCTTCGCCGTCATCCGGAAGGGATAGGCCTGCACCTGGAAGGCGCGCTGCCCGCCGGCGAAGCTCTCGCGGGCGAGGGAGAAGATCTCGGAAATCTGGTCGTCGGTCATGGCGTAGCAGCCCGAGGACGAGCAGTCGCCATGCACCATCAGGAAGTCGCCGGTGCGGCCGTAGGCCTTGTCATAGGCGTTGGGGAAGCCGAGGTTGAACGCCAGATAATAGCTGGAGTTCGGGTTCATCTGGCCGGGGGTGATGGTGTAGAAGCCCTCCGGCGCCTGACGGTCGCCGGTGCCCACCTTGGGGCCGAGCTCGCCGGACCAGCGGCAGATGGGATAGGTCTTGAGCAGGGCATAGTTGCCCTCGGACGTGACCTTCCAGACCTCCAGCTCGGATTCCTGCTTGAAGATGCGGACGAGGATGGGCGTTGACGGCGCCATGTCCTTCTTGGCCAGCAGCGACACCATTTCCGGCGACAGCGGCTTGTTGGCCTTGCGCGCGACCTCGGAATCGGTGGCGTTGCAGCCCGCGAGGGCAAGGGCCGCGCAGGCGGCAAGGCCAGCCATGCGCAGGCGCGAGGCGAAGCGCGAGGAAGGGGTCGTCATCGGACGGCTCATGGCGAAGCGGCTCAACGCAAACTCCCGGGTCCGGACCGGCCAATCAGGCCGAGAAGGCTAACCGGTCCCCCTTGACGCGACGTTATCAACGCCGCTCCGGCTCGATGGAGAAAATAAGGCAAATGCGGCCAAGATGGGGAAGTTCCGTCGCCGATCCCCCATGCCGCAGCGCCATGGTTAAGGATTCCTTACCGCTGTGGCCGCGAAACCGCGCCCCTCACAGGGAGCGGCCGATGGCGAGGAACTTGTCGCGGCGCGCCTTGCGCACCTGCGCGCCGTCGAGGCCAGCGAGGGAGGACAGCGCATCGGCGATGGCATCGCCCGCCGCGGCGATGGCCGCATCCGCGTCACGGTGGGCGCCGCCGGCCGGCTCCTTCACGATGCCGTCGATGACGCCGAACCGCAGCAGGTCCTGCGCAGTGATCTTCATGTTGGTGGCCGCGTCCTGCGCCTTGGCGGTGTCGCGCCACAGGATGGAGGCCGCGCCTTCCGGCGAGATCACGCTGTAGATGGCGTGCTCCATCATCAGCACCTTGTTGGCGGTGGCGATGGCGATGGCGCCGCCGGAGCCGCCCTCGCCGATGATGAGGGCGACGTTGGGGGCGGAGAGCGCGAGGCAGGCGTCGGTGGAGCGGGCGATGGCCTCGGCCTGTCCGCGCTCCTCGGCGCCGATGCCGGGATAGGCGCCGGCGGTATCCACCAGTGAGATCATGGGCACGCCGAAGCGGTCGGCCAGCTCCATGATGCGGGCGGCCTTGCGATACCCCTCGGGGCGGGCCATGCCGAAATTGTGCCGGATGCGGGTCTCGGTGGAGGAGCCCTTCTCGTGGCCCAGCACGCACACCGCCTCGCCACGGAAGCGGGCGAAGCCGCCGATGATGGCCTCGTCCTCGCCGAACTTGCGGTCGCCGGCGAGGGGGGTGAAGTCCTCGAACAGGCCGCGGGCGAAGTCGGCGAAATGCGGCCGCTGCGGATGGCGGGCCACCAGGGTCTTCTGCCAGGGCGTCAGATTCGCATAGAGCGCGACCAGGGCGTCCCGCGCCTTGCCCTCCAGCTTCAGCACCTCGTCGGTGATGGCCACGCCGTCGCCGGAAGAGGAGAGCGCACGCAGCTCTTCCACCTTGGCCTCGAGTTCGGCAACCGGCTTCTCGAAGTCCAGATAGCTGCGCATGAGGGTCCGTGAGGTTTGAGGAGGTCGGCGCCCCCTAAAGCGGCGGGAAGCTGCCTTTGCCACGCGGTCAAGTCAAGGTCGCCAGATCAAGTCGGCGCGCGGCGCGAACAAAAGGCCCGTCGCGCGGCCCTGCCGTGAGGCAAGGCGACGCTGCAACGGAACCGAGCGGGGAGCGTTGTCCCCAAATCATGGTGACATCATGGAGGCTGTCATGAAGCCGCAAGACGCGACGCCGCAGAAGGCCAAGGAAGGCCACCCGCCCGCCCCTGCCGCTGAGGAGCGCCCTCCGGAGGCGCAGCGCCAGAAGCCGGCCGCCGGACCCCATGCCAAGCCGCAATTGACCGATCCCGACAAGACGCCGGGGGCCGGCGCCCTGGCCGATCCCGACAAGCCGCAGGACCCGGACGCGACCGGCTGACGCAGCCGGCCGGCGCCGGGGGCCGGCGGCCGGCCTTGTTCCCGGGGGGCTGCTGGGGCTATTGCTGGCACGCCACTTCCCGGGGACCCTTCCGACGATGCGCGCGCTGCTCGACGTTATCCTTGTCGTTCTCCAGCTCTATGTCTGGATTCTCATTGCCGCGGCCGTGCTGTCCTGGCTGGTCGCATTCAACGTCGTCAATCCGTACAACTCGTTCGTGCGGAACGTGGGCGAGTTCCTGTTCCGGGTGACGGAACCCCTGCTCGCGCCCATCCGCAACGTGCTGCCCAATCTCGGCGGCATCGACCTGTCGCCGATGGTGCTGATTCTCCTCATTTTCTTCCTGCAGCAGGTCATCGCCTACTACATCTACCCCTACGTGTTCTGAGCCGGCTGCCGTGGCGACCGACCCGTCCTTCCTGCGCGTCCTGCCGGACGGCGTGGAGGTGACGGTGCGGGCGACGCCGCGCGGCGGGCGCGATACCGTGGACGGCGTCGCCGCCCTCTCGGACGGGCGCGAGGTATTGAAGGTGCGGGTGCGGGTGGCGCCGGAGGATGGCGCCGCCACCGCCGCCGTCGCCAAGGTGGTGGCCGGCGCGGCCGGCGTCGCCGCCTCCCAGGTCCGGCTCACCTCGGGCGCGACGGCGCGAGTGAAGACCTTCCGCATTGCCGGCGACGGTCCGGCCCTCGCCGCGAAGCTTGCCGCCGCCGCGGGGAAATGAGCCTCAGGCGGGCTTCACAAAATCCTCGCGCATGGGCGTGAACACGTCCACCAGCACGCCGGGCTCGATGCACACCGCCCCGTGGTGCACGCCGGAGGGCACATAGAAGCTGTCCCCCGCCTTCAGCCGCTCCGTCCGCCCGCCAATGGTCAGCTCGAACAGGCCGCTTTCCACGCTGGTGATCTGCGTGTGCGGATGGCTGTGCGGCACCCCCATCTGCCCCGGCGCGCGGGCGATGACGCGGACCAGCATGATCTCGTCGTTGAAGGTGAGGATCTGCCGGCTCACCACCTCGTCCAGCACCTCCACCGGTGTGGTCTCGGCGAAGGCGAAGACGTTGCCCTTCTCGCTCATCTCTTGATCCTTTCAGCGCGCCAGCCAGCCGCCGTCCACGGGCAGCACGATACCATGCACATAATCCGCCGCGCGCGATGAGAGGAACACCGCCGCCCCCCCGATGTCGGTCGGGTCGCCCCAGCGGCCGGCCGGGATGCGGCCGAGGATGGCGGCGTTGCGATCGGCATCCGCGCGCAGGGCCTCGGTGTTGTTGGTGACGAAATAGCCGGGGGCGATGGCGTTCACGTTGATGCCCTTCGCCGCCCATTCGCAGGCGAGCAGCCGGGTGAGGCCGGCCAGCCCGCTCTTGCTCGCCGTGTAGGACGGGATGCGGATGCCCCCCTGGAAGGAGAGCAGGGAGGCGATGTTGACGACCTTGCCGCCCTTCCCGTCCGCCAGCATCCGCCGGGCGAAGGCCTGGGTGAGGAAGAAGGTGGACTTGAGATTCACGTCCATCACCTCGTCCCAGTCTTCTTCCGTGAAGTCGATGGCGTCGGCGCGGCGGATGATGCCGGCATTGTTGACGAGGATATCGACGCGCCCGCCGATCTCCGCCTCGGCGACGATGCGGTCGATGGGCTTGAGGGTGGCAAGGTCGGCGCGGACGGCGGTGAAGCTGCCGCCGGCGGCCGCCACCAGGGTGGCGGTCTCGTCCATGGCGGAGCGGCCCACCCCCACTACGCCCGCGCCGGCCCGCGCGAGCGCGACGGCGATGGCCTGGCCGAGGCCGGTATTGGCGCCGGTGACGACGGCCCTGCGGCCGGACAGATCAAACGGAATCACGACACTCACTTCAGTTGGTCCATGGCAACCATGTCCATGTCCGTATAGTCGATATTGTCGCCGCCCATGCCCCAGATGAAGGTGTAGGCGCGCGTGCCGCAGCCGGAATGGATGGACCAGGGCGGCGAGATCACCGCCTGCCCGTCCGCCACCACGATATGGCGCGTCTCGGTCGGCTGGCCCATCAGGTGGATGACGCGGGCGTCCGCCATGAGGTCGAAATAGAGATAGACCTCCGAGCGCCGGTCATGGACGTGGCAGGGCATGGTGTTCCACACATTGCCCTCGTCCAGCTGGGTCATGCCCATCACCAGCTGGCAGGAGGTCACCACGTCCGGGTGGATCATCTGGTAGATGGTGCGCCGGTTGGCCGTGGCGGCCTCGCCCAGCAGCATCTTCCTGGCTTGTGCGATCCGCACCACCTTGGTCTCGTGGCGCGCATGGGCGGGCGTGGAGAGCAGATAGAAGCGGGCCGGCACATCGGCGCTGTCGGAGGTGAACAGCACCTCCTTCGTGCCCATGGGCACATAGATGGCGTCCCGGTTCCCCAGCGCATGGGCGACACCGTCCACGCTCACCTTGCCGGCGCCGCCGATGTTGAAGACGCCCAGCTCTCGCCGGTCGAGGAAGTTGGGCGAGCCGATGGTCGCCTTGTCGCTCTCCAGCGCCAACGGCACCGTGACCGGCGTGGCCCCGCCGATGACGAAGCGCTCCACATGGCTGTAGGTGAGCAGCACCATGCCCGGCTCGAACAGGCGCTCCACCAGATAGTTGCGCCGAAGCGCGTCGGTGTCGAAGCCGCGTGTGGCGTCCTGGTGGTGCACGTGGCGCACGTCGATCATCATGGGCAGTCTCGGGGCAGGAGAGCAGGGACGAGCGGAACGGCGGCTAGCGGAACACGGCCGGCAGCCAGAGCGACACGGCCGGCACGTAGGTGACGATCATCAGCACCGCGACGGAGGCGCCGAAGAAGGGCCAGATGGTCTTCATCGCCTCGCCGATGGTGATCTTGCCCACCGCGCAGCCCACGAACAGCACCGAGCCCACGGGCGGCGTGTTCAGCCCGATGCCGGCGTTGAGGATGAGGATCACCCCGAAATGCACGGGATCGATGCCGAAGGCCTTCACCAGCGGCAGGAAGATGGGCGTGCAGATGATGATCATCGGCGCCATGTCCATGAAGGTGCCGAGGATGAGCAGGATGATGTTGATGAGCAGCAGGATGACGTAGGGGTTGGACGAGACCGCCTGCATCAGCTCGATGGTGGCCTTGGGCACCTGGAGGAAGGCCATGAGCCAGCCGAAGGAGGCCGCCGTGCCGATGACGAGCAGCACCATGGCCGTGGTGCGCACCGCGCCCAGCGTCGCCTCCACGAAGCCCGCCCAGTCCATCTCCCGGTAGACGAAGGTCGTCACCAGCAGCGCATAGATGACGGCGATGCAGGAACTCTCCGTCGCGGTGAAGATGCCCGAACGCACGCCGCCGAAGATGATGCCGATGAGCATGATGCCGGGAATGGCCGCCACCACCGAGCGCAGCACCGCATACCAACCGGGAAAGGTGCCAGCGGGGTAGCCGCGATTGCGCGCCACCATGTAGGCCGTGATCATCATCGCCGCGGCGAGCAGCAGGCCGGGCATGATGCCGGCGGTGAACAGGTCGGCGATGGAGATCGTGCCGCCCGCCGACAGGGAATAGATGATCATGTTGTGCGACGGCGGGATCATCAGAGCGATGATGGCCGAGTTCACCGTGACGTTGACCGCATAGTCCTTGGCATAGCCGTGGCGCGCCATCTGCGGGATCATGATGCCGCCGATGGCCGAGGCATCCGCCACCGCCGAGCCGGAGATGCCGCCGAACAAAGTGGAGGCCACCACGTTCACCTGCCCCAGGCCCCCACGCAGATGCCCGACGAGGCTCGCCGCCATGCCGATGAGCCGGTCGGCGATGCCGCCGCGCATCATCAGGTCACCGGCGAAGATGAAGAAGGGGATGGCCAGCATGGAGAAGGCGTTCATGCCGGAATTCAGCTGCTGGAACACCACCACCGGCGGCAGATCGAGATAGAGCACGGTCGCCAGCGAGGCGAGGCCGAGGCAAAAGGCCACCGGCGTGCCGATGACGAGGAGCAGCGCGAAGACGCCGAAGAGGATGGTGATGGCCATGGGTCTGGTCCGGCGTCATTCCACGGTGTGGACATGGGCGAGCGGCACCTCGGGCACCCGGCCCTCGGTGAGGTCGGTGAGGAGCCGCTCGAACGAGAAAAGGCAGATGAGCGCGCCGCCGCCCACCAGCGGCAGGTAGTCCACGCCCTGCGGCAGGTCCACGCCCGCCATCTTGGCGCTCCAGGTGCCCATGGCGAGATCCCAGCCGTACCAGGCCATGGCGCCGCCGAAGCCCATGACGAGGACGTGGGTGGCGATCTCCATCACGCGCCGCACCGGAGGGGAGGCGAAATGCAGGCCGATCTCGAAGCCGAGATGCATGTTCTCGCGCACGCCCACCGCCGCGCCGAGCAGGATGAACCAGCTCATGAGCAGCAAGGACAGCGGCTCGGTCCAGCTCGGCGAGGCGTTCAGCACGTAGCGGCCGATCACCTGCCAGAACACCGCCGCCGTCATGGCGACGAGGCCGGCGCCGGAGATCCACAGCGCCACCGCCGACAGGAAACGCACCACGCGCCTCAGCGCGAGCAGCGGAGCCGGCCTTGCAGCCTCTCCGCTCCCGCCGGAACGCTCGCTGGACTTGATGTTCATGCCGCTGCGCCTCCCGGGGATGGCCGGGCGCGCAGGCCCGGCCGGTGCCGCGCCTTCAGTTCACCGCCCGGATGCGGGCGACGAGGTCCTTCATCTTGTCGGTGGTGACGAACTTGTCGTAGACCGGCTTCATGGCGTCGATGAAGGGCTTCTTGTCCACCTCGTTGATGATGGCGCCGCCCTTGACCACGTGATCCTTGGCCTCGACGTCGCGCTTGGCCCACAGCTCGCGCATCTTCTTGGTGGCCTCGAGCCCGGCCTCCTTGAACATCTTCTGCTCGTCCGGGCTCAATTTGTCGAAGGCGCGCTTCGACATCACGAACACCTCCGGCGCCAGCGAATGCTCGGTGAGCGAATAGTATTTCGCCACCTCGTAGTGCTTCACCGAGTCATAGGAGGGATAGTTGTTCTCCGCGCCGTCCACGAGGCCGGTCTGCAGGCCCGAGTAAAGCTCGCCGAAGGGCATGGGCGTCGCGTTGGCGCCCAGCGCGTTGATCATGGCGATGAAGAGGTCCGACTGCTGCACCCGGATCTTCATGCCCTTCATGTCGTCGAGGGTCTTGATGGGCTTCTTGGAATTGTACATGGAGCGGGCGCCGCTATCGAAGAAGCCCAGCACCACGAGGCCGTGCGGCTCGAAGGCTTTCGCGATCTCCGCGCCGATGGGGCCGTCCACCACCTTGTACATGTGATCGGTGGAGCGGAACAGGAACGGCATGCCGAGCACCGCCGTCTCGGGGATCAGATTGTTGAACGGCGCGGTGTTGACGCGGTTGAGATCGATGACGCCGAAGCGGGTCTGCTCGATGGTGTCCTTCTCGCCGCCGAGCTGGCCGGAGGAGAAGACCTGCACCTTGTACTTGCCGTTGGACTTCTTCTCGATGATCTCGCCGAAATACTTCACGGATTCGACGGTGGGGTAGCCGTCCGGATGGATGTCGGCGGACCGCAGCGTGGTCTGTGCCATCGCCGGCAGCGCCGAGAGCGCAAGGCCGGAGAGCGCAAGGCCCGATAGCGCAAGCGCGACGGCGCGGGAGGTCAGTCGGCGTCGGGTCAGCATGGGCGTTCTCCCTGTGTGTCGGATATTTTTCCGCTTTATTGCGGCCTTTGCGGCCGTTCACTTCCCACGGGCGCGGCGGCCTACATCACCGCGCCGATCTGCCAGGGCACGAACTCGGCATCGCCGTAGCCCAGTTCCTCGGACTTGGTGTGGGCGCCGGAGGCGACGGCCAGCACCTTGTCGAAGATCTCGCGGCCCTTCTCCTCCAGCGACACGCCGTCGAGCACGTCGCCGCAATTGATGTCCATGTCCTCTTCCATCCGGCGATAGATGTCGGAATTGGTGGCGAGCTTGATGGACGGGGTGGGCTTGGCACCGAAGGCGGAACCGCGCCCGGTGGTGAAGCAGATGACGTTCGCCCCGCCCGCCACCTGCCCAGTGGCGGCCACCGGATCGTAGCCGGGGGTATCCATGAAGACGAAGCCGGCATCCGTCACCGGCTCGGCATATTCATAGACCGCGCGCAGGGTCGAGGAGCCGCCCTTGGCGGCGGCGCCGAGCGACTTTTCCAGAATGGTCGTGAGCCCGCCGGCCTTGTTGCCGGGCGAGGGATTGTTGTTCATCTCCCCCGCATTGCGGGCGGTGTAGTCTTCCCACCACTTGATGCGGGCGACCAGCTTCTCGCCCACCTCGCGCGTGGCCGCGCGGCGGGTAAGGAGGTGCTCGGCGCCGTAGATTTCCGGCGTCTCGGAGAGGATGGAGGTGCCGCCCTGCGCCACCAGCAGATCGGAGGCCACCCCCAGCGCCGGATTGGCGGTGAGCGCCGAATAGCCATCCGAACCGCCACATTGCAGCGCCAGCACGATCTCAGACGCCGGCCGCGCCTCCCGCCGCGCCGCGGCGGCGCGGGGCGCCATCTCCTTCAGCGTGCCGAGGATATGCTCCACCGTGCGGCGCGTGCCGCCCTCGTCCTGGATGGTGAGGGTGCGGAAGCCGTCCGCCTCCTCCACCCCGTATTCCTGCTTGAAGCGGGCGATCTGAAACATCTCGCAGCCCAGGCCCACCATCACCACCGCGGCGAAGTTGGGGTGGGTGGCATAGCCCCAGAGCGTGCGCGAGAGCACGTCATAGCCCTCGCCCTTGGAGGCCATGCCGCAGCCGGTGCCGTGGATGATGGGCACGATGCCGTCGATGCCCGGAAACTCGCTGAGAATGCCCGAGCGCTCGGCCGCCTGCGCCGCGAACCGGGCCACCGAGGCCGAGCAGTTCACGCTGGTGAGGATGCCGAGATAGTTGCGCGTGCCGGTGCGCCCGTTGGAGCGGCGAAAGCCCATGAAGTGGGCGCGCTCGGCCTCCGGCAGCAGGGCGTCGTCGCGGGCGTCGGCGGCGAAGGCGTAGTCGCGGGCAAAATCGTGCAGCACCACATTGTGGGTGTGGATATGCGCGCCGGGGGCGATGTCTTCGCTGGCGAAGCCGATGACCTGGCCGAACTTCACCACCGATGCGCCGGCGGGAATCGGCTCGATGGCCACCTTGTGGCCGCGCGGGATGCGCTGGATGGCGACGATGCCCGCGACCGAACCGCCGGGCGCGACTTCGTCCAGCGCCACCGCCAGATTGTCCTTCGCAGAAAGCCGAAGGGTGCGTGGCGCCATGCCCGCCTCCATCCCCATGAGCACGTCTCCCCGACCTGTTTCACGGCCACTCTCGGACCCGCGCCTTCGTTGACGCTCTTGATATGCTAATATATTAGTATGGAAGACCTCGCAAGAGCGGGCAGGCTGCCGGGGGAGGCTGGAACGGTGGTGGTGACGGGGGCGGATCTCAGGCGCAGGCCGGCGCTTCGCAGCGAGAATGTCCGCGCGGTGCCGGCGTCCTCACGCATCCACGCCGCCCTGCGCGACGACATCGTGGCCATGACCCTTCCGCCCGGCGCGCCGCTGCAGGAAAAGCAGATCGCCCTCGCCTACGGCGTCAGCCGCACGCCGGTGCGCGAGGCCATCCTGAAGCTCGCCGACGAGCGGCTGGTGGACATCTTTCCCCAATACGGCACCTTCGTCTCCCGCATCTCCGTGCCGGAGGTGCGCGACGCCATGATCATCCGCAACGCGCTGGAGCGCACCAGCGTGCGCGAGGCGGCCGCCCAGGTGGCGTCGCTGCCGGAGAAGGAGCGGCGACAGGTGATGGCGCCGCTCGTCGCCACCCTGCGCCAGCAGCGCGCCGCCCACCGCGCCGGGGCGCTGGCGGAGTTCCACGCCGCCGACGAGGCCTTCCACCAGATCATCGCCGAGCTTGCCGGACACCCCAACATCTGGCGTGTCATCCGGCAGGAGAAGGCGCACGTGGACCGCTGCCGCCTCCTCACTTTGCCCTCCCCCCAGCGCCGCGCCAGCGTCATCGCCGAGCACCAGATGGTGGCCGATGCCATCGGCGAGGGGGATGCGGACGGGGCGGAAAAGGCCATGGCGGCCCATCTCGGCCGGGTCATCCCCAGCGTCGAGGATCTGGGCGCCGCCCACCCCGATTATTTCGAGGCGGAAGGTGCGCCCGCCGATGCCGTGAACGCGAGGTGAGTTCCGTGTCCAGCCTCCTCCATCCCGATCGCCTCCTGCCCGCCGATCCCTCCGTGCGCGCGGTAGCGCGCCGGCTCTATGCGGAGGTGGAGGCGCTGCCCATCGTCTCGCCCCACGGCCACACCGACCCGCGCTGGTACGCCTTCAACGAGAACTTCCCCGATCCCGCGCGGCTGTTCGTGGTGCCGGACCATTATGTGTTCCGGATGCTCTACTCACAGGGCATCCCGCTGGAAAAGCTGGGTGTTCCCCGCGCGGACGGCGGCGCCACGGAGCAGGACGGGCGGGCCATCTGGCGGCTGTTCGCGTCCAACTACCACCTCTTTCGTGGCACCCCCACGCGGGCGTGGCTGGACCATGCCTTCGCCACCCTGTTCGGGCTCGAAGAGCGGCTCAGCGAGAAGACGGCGGATGCCGCCTACGACCTCATCGCCGAGAAGCTGCAACAGGAGGCGTTCAAGCCCCGCGCCTTGTTCGAGCGCTTCAACATCGAGGTGATCGCCACCACGGAGAGCCCACTGGACGACCTTTCCGCCCATGCGGAAATCCGCGCCAGCGGCTGGGGAGGACGGGTGGTGACGGCCTATCGGCCCGATCCGGTGGTGGACCCGGAGTTCGAGGGCTTCACCGCCAATCTCGCCAGGTTCGCCGAGATCACCGGCGAGGACACCTTCTCCTGGCCGGGCTATCTCGCCGCCCATCGCAAGCGCCGCGCCTTCTTCAAGACCTTCGGCGCCACCTCCACCGATCACGGCCACCCCACCGCCGCGACCTTCGACCTGCCGCCGCAGGAGGCCGAGGCGCTGTTCCGCCGTGTCACCGGCAATGCCCCCGTGAGCGCGCAGGATGCCGAGCTGTTCCGCGGCCAGATGCTCACCGAGATGGCGCGCATGAGCCTGGAGGACGGGCTGGTGATGCAGATCCATCCCGGCGCGGTGCGCAACCACAACGGCCAGATCTTCGCCCGCTTCGGCCGGGACAAGGGGGCCGACATCCCCTCCCCCACCGGATATGTGCGCGCGCTGAAGCCGCTGCTGGACCGCTTCGGCAACGATCCGGGCCTCACCCTCATCCTCTTCACGCTGGACGAGACGAGCTATGCCCGCGAGCTGGCGCCGCTGGCCGGCCACTACCCCGCGCTGCGGCTCGGCCCCGCCTGGTGGTTCCACGACAGCCCGGAGGGCATGAAGCGCTTCCGCGCCATGACCACCGAAACCGCCGGCTTCTACAACACCGTCGGCTTCAACGACGACACCCGCGCCTTCCCCTCCATTCCCGCCCGGCATGATGTGGCGCGGCGCATCGATTGCGGCTTCCTCGCCGAACTCGTGTGCGAGCACCGGTTGGACGAGGACGAGGCGGTGGAGGTGGCGCGCGATCTCGCCTACGGCCTCGCCAAGAAGGCCTACAAGCTTTGAGCCCCCGGCTCTCGCTTTCGACCCTCGCCGACCTACCCGCCACCGTCGCCCGCCCGGCCTATGACATCGCGGCGGCGGAGGTGGGGGTGGTGCATCTGGGGGTCGGCGCCTTCCACCGTGCCCATCAGGCGGCCTATCTCGACGCCATCCTCGCGCGCGGGCACACGGGCTGGGCGATCTGCGGCGCCAGCCTGCGCTCGCCCGACACCTCCGACGCGCTCGATCCGCAGGATGGCCTCTACACGCTCGCCGAGCGCTCGGGCGCGGGGGACAAGCTGCGCGTCATCGCATCGCTCCGCCGGCTGCTGGTGGCGCCACGCAATCCCGAGGCGCTTTTGGCGGCCATGTGCGATCCGCGCGTGCGCATCGTCACCCTCACCGTCACCGAGAAGGGCTATTGCCATGATCCCGCCTCGGGCACGCTGGACGAGGCGCACCCGGACATCCGCGCCGATCTGGCGAACCCGCACCGCCCGGTGAGCGCGCCGGGCTATCTGGTGGAGGCGCTCGCCCGCCGCCGCGCCGCCGGCATCGCGCCCTTCACCGTGCTCACCTGCGACAATCTCCCCGCCAACGGCAAGACCGTGGCGCGGGTGACGGCCCGCCTCGCGGCCCTGCGGGACGATGATCTCCGCCGCTTCGTCGCGGGTGAGGTCGCCTTCCCTTCCACCATGGTGGACCGCATCGTGCCCGCTACCACGGACGAGGACCGCGCGCTGGTGGCCGCAGGGCTGGGGATGGAAGATGCGTGGCCGGTGATGGCAGAGCCCTTCACCCAATGGGTGGTGGAGGACCGTTTTCCCCTCGGCCGCCCGCCTCTGGAGGAGGTGGGGGTGGAGCTGGTTTCGGACGTGGCGCCGTTCGAGCACATGAAGCTGCGCCTGCTCAACGGCGCCCATTCCACCCTCGCCTATCTCGGCTATCTCGCGGGCCACGCCACCATCGCCGAGACCATGGCGGTGCCCGCCTTCGCCCGGCTGGTGGCGCGCCTTCAGGATGAGGAGGTGACGCCCACGCTGCATCTGCCGGCAGGCGTGGATGTGGCCGCCTACAAGCGCGCGCTTCGGGAGCGGTTCGCCAATCCGGCGCTCCGGCACCGCACGTGGCAGATCGCCATGGACGGCTCGCAGAAGCTGCCCCAGCGGCTCGTCGCCACCGCCCGAGACCGCCTTGCGACGGGTGCGCCCATCCCCCTCCTCGCCCTCGGCGTCGCCGGATGGATGCGCTACGTGACCGGGCGGGACGAACAGGGCAAGGCCATCGACGTGCGCGACCCCCTCGCCGCCCGGCTGAAGGCGCTGGCGGACGAGGCCGGCCCCGATGCGGCGCGGCTCGCCCCGGCTCTGCTCTCGGTGCGCGAGGTGTTCGGCGATCTCGGCGCCGACCCGCGCCTCGCCGGCCCGGTGCGCAAGGCGCTCGCCCGCCTCATGGCGCGCGGTGCCGCGGCGACGGTGGAGGAGATGGCGGGCGTTTGACAGCAAAGCGCCCCTCGGCGCCGGTCAGAGACGGGGGCTGAGGGCACACGAGGCGGCCGCGCCGCTCAGTGCTTGCTGTTGGAGAGCTTGTCCGACCAGGCCAGCACCAGGCTCGATCCCACGAACACCATGTGGATGATGACCAGCCACATGAGCGTGTTCTCGCTCATGTTCCCCTTGTCGAGGTTCATGAACGCCTTGAGCAGCTGGATGGCGGAGATGGCGACGATGGAGGCCAGCAGCTTCTGCTTGAGGCCGGTGAAGTCCACCCGCGTCATCCAGTCCGGCCAGTCGGGGTGGCCTTCGGGATCGATCTTCGAGACGAAATTCTCGTAGCCGGAGAAGATGACGATCACCACGAGGTTGCAGGTGAGCGTCAGGTCCACGAGGGCCAGGATGCCGAGGATGATGTCGCTTTCGGTGGCCGCGACCGCGTGCAGCACGAAGTGCAGCAGCTCGTGGCCGAACTTGAACAGCAGCACCAGCATGCCCACCACGAGGCCGACATAGAAGGGCGCGAGAATCCAGCGGCTGCGGAACAAAATCCCTTCGATCACCCGCTCGATCATCCCTCACCCCCGCTTTCCCCCGGCGCATGATGCACCGCAACGAGCCGCGGCAAGGGGTGCCACGGCGCGTGCGCGAGGGCAAGCGGGCAAATTCGGCAGGCGCGGCCTCCCGGAGGGGTGCGCCCTACTCCTTCACCGCTCCGGTCATGGACGAGACGTAATAGTCCACGAAGAAGGAATAGAGGATCACCACCGGCAGCGAGCCGATGAGGGCGCCGGCCATCAGCGATCCCCATTCATACACGTCCGAGCGCACCAGCTCGGTGAGCACGCCCACCGGCACGGTCTTGTTCTCCGACGACTGGATGAAGGTGAGCGCGTAGATGAACTCGTTCCACGACAGGGTGAAGGAGAAGATGCCCGCCGAGATCAGCCCCGGCACCGAGAGCGGCAGCAGCACCTTGATGAGGATCTGCCAGCGCGAGGCGCCGTCCACCAGCGCGCACTCCTCCAGCTCGAACGGGATGGAGCGGAAATAGCCCATCAGCAGCCAGGTGGAGAAGGGCACGAGGAAGGTGGGATAGGTGAGGATCAGCGCCAGCTTGGTGTCGTAGATGCCGAGGCCGAACACCATGATGGCGAGCGGGATGAACAGGATGGAGGGCGGCACCAGATAAGCGAGGAAGATGCCGAGACCGACCCAGCGCGAGCCGTTGAAGCGCAGGCGCTCGATGGCATAGGCCGCGAACACGCTCGTCACCAGCGAGATGACGGTCGCCGCCACCGAGATGTAGACCGTGTTCCACAGCCAGTGCGGATAGGAGGTCTCGAACAGCAGATACTTGATGTGCTCCAGCGTCGGCTCGACCACCCAGAGCGGAGAGTAGTTGTTGTAGTCGGTAAGCTGGTAGTTCGGCTTTATGGCGGTGATCGCCATCCAGTAGAACGGGAACAGCAGCACGAAGACAAAGACGATGAGCGGCAGGAAGACGGTGACGATCCGACGGGGCAGGCTGTCGAGATAGCTCATGCCCGAGGAATTATCTGTCATCTCAATGGGTTGTGGCTGGGCCATGGTGGTCCTCGCAGAATTGGGGAGCGGCGCGGGCGTGACGGGCGGGCTCAGTCCGCCCCGCCCTGCTGCCACTTGCGGCGCTGCAGGCCGAAATAGCTGAACAGGATCGCCGCCAGCAGGAAGGGGATCATGGCCACCGCGATGGCCGCGCCCTCGCCCAGCGAGCCGCCGGGAATGGCGCGCTGGAAGGAGAGCGTCGCCATCAGGTGGGTGGAGTTCAGCGGGCCGCCGCGGGTCAGCACGTAGATGAGCTGGAAGTCGGTGAAGGTGAAGAGCACCGAGAAGGTCATCACCACCGCGATGATCGGCGAGAGCATGGGCAGTGTGATGTAGCGGAAGCGCTGCCAGTTGGTGGCGCCGTCCAGCGTTGCCGCCTCGTGCAGCGAGGGCGAGATGGTCTGCAGGCCGGCGAGCAGCGAGATGGCGACGAAGGGAATGCCGCGCCAGACGTTGGCCGCGATGACCGAGGCGCGGGCATTGGTGACGTCACCGAGGAAGTTGATGGGCGCGGAGATGAGCCCCATCTTGATGAGCGCCCAGGAGATGATCGAATACTGGCTATCGAAGATCCACCAGAAGGCGATGGCCGAGAGCACGGTGGGCACCACCCACGGCAACAGCACCACGGCGCGGAAGAAGGCCTTGAACGGCAGGTTCTCGTTGAGCAGCAGCGCCAGCCACAGGCCGAGGCCGAACTTCAGGATCGAGGCGGCGATGGTGTAGAGGAGCGTGTTGAACACCACCAGCCAGAACAGGCTGTCACCCCAGAGCGATTCGTAGTTCTCGAGGCCGATGAACACGCCCTCGCGGCCGATGCGCGTGTCGGTGAAGCCGAGCCACACGCCGAGGCCGAGGGGATAGGTGAGGAAGAACAGCAGGAAGACGGCCGCCGGCACCATGAAGGCGATGCCGAGCACGTGCCGGCCCTGACCGATGCCGGCCCAGAAGGACCGTTTGTGGGTCGGCTCAGCCGCTGCGACGTTGGCCATGAATGGGTCTCCGGAAGCATTTTGACGAGCGCCTCCCGACCGGGAGGGAAAGCCCCTCTCCCCTTGCGGGAGAGGGTGGATCGCGGCTGCGCCGCGAGACGGGTGAGGGGTTGCTCCCCCACCCAGCACCGGCCCCCTCACCCCCTGCCCCTCTCCCGCCCGAACTCGGCTGGCGCCGAGTTCGGTTCGTGAAAGGCGAAGTCGGCAACAGCCGACTTCAAGGGGGAGAGGGGAGGAGGCGTCAGTTCCGCCTCAGCGGTAGATGCGCTCGGCGCGCTGCTGGGCGCGCTTGGCGGCCTCTTCCGGAGTGCGCTGGCCGGTGGCGGCTTCCGCCACCATGTCCACCACGATCCAGTCGGCCATGGCCGCGGCCGACTTCGGCCCCAGCGGACCCGCATAGCCGTTGGGCTGCAGCGTCTCGGAGGCGAGCGCATAGGCGGCGTGGATGGGCTTGGAGGTCCACACCGGATTGTTGGAGAAGGACTTCAGCGTCTGACAGCAATAGGCGCTCGCGCCGGTGAGCCAGGCATTGTACTGGTCGGCCTGGAACATGAAGGCCAGATACGCCTGCGCCGCCTTCGGGAACTTCGAATACTTGAAGATGCAGGCGGTGGTGGTCTGGTGCAGTTCCACCTTCTTGCCGATGGGGCCGACCGGGAAGTTGGTGGACCGCATGTCCGCCGCCATCTCGGCAAGCTTGGGGTCGTTCGCCGCCGCGTAATAGACCGACACGCCGTTCGCCGTCACCGACAGGTCGCCGGCAATGAAGGCGCGGTTGTTGTTCACGTCGAGCCAGCTCTCCGTGCCGGGAATGAAGGTCTTGTACAGCTCGGAGACATACTTCAGGCCGGCGACGGTCTCCGGCGAGTTGATGACGACCTTGCCGCCCTCGTCCACCATCTTGCCGCCGTGGCTCCACAGCACCCAATGGCAGAAGTTGTTGCCGTCGCCCACGCCGTGGCCGAGGGTGAAGCCCATGGGGTGGTTGTTGGCCTTGAGCGCCTTGCCGAGTTCGAGAAGGCCCTTGGTGTCCTTCGGGAATTCGGAAAAGCCCGCCTGCTTCACCCAGCTGTCGCGATAGACCACCGCATTGCCGATGGTGGCGAGCGGCAGGCCGACGAAGCGGCCCTTGACCGTCGCATAGGCCGCGCAGGCCGGATAATAGCCGCCATATTGCTTGGCGAGGCCGTCGGCGAGGTCGGTCACGTCGAGCAGCTTGTCGGGATACTGCTGGGCGTCGTCGAACCACACCCACACGATGTCAGGGCCGGAGCCCACGTTGGCGGCGACGGCGGCCTTGGGACGGATGTCCTCCCAGCTCTCCTTGTCGATGCGCACCTCGATGCCGGTGGCCTCGGTGAACTTCTTGGTGTTGGCGATCCAGGCGTCTTCCTCGCCCTTCACGAACGGCGACCAGCGCAGCAGGCGCAGGGAGGCGCCGGCCTCCGGCTCGAACTTGGCGACCGCCTGGGCGATGGCCTCCTTGGTGGAGAGCATGGGCAGGGCCATGGCGCCGGCGGCGAGGCCCGCGCCGCTCATGAGAAGGTCACGTCTGGAAATGGTCATTGGTCTTCCTCCCGTGAAGCGTTTCCTCGAGGACGGACCGTTTCGGACGACAGTCTCGAACGGTCTTCTTTCCCCCTGATCGTACCGGTGCCCGGCACGGTACCGGACCTTGTCAGAGGCGACTGCCGGTCGCCTCGTCAAAAAGATGTGTGAGGCCTGGCTGCGGCGCGATGCGGATGACCTCGCCGGGGCTGAAGCTCAGCCGCTCGCGGAACAGGCAGGTGATCTCCTGCGCCGCGCCGCCCTCGCCGAGGCGGGCGACGACCAGGATCTCGGAGCCGGTGGGCTCGGTGACCACCACCTGCGCCGGCACCCCCGCGGGATCGAGGCGGATGTGCTCGGGGCGCAGGCCGTAGACCACCTTCTGGCCGTCGGCGAGGCCCTGCGCGTCCGGCAGGGGAACCTCGACGCCGCTGTCCGTCACCAGCATGGGATTGGCGCCGAGCCGCACCTTGCCCTTGACGAAGTTCATGGAGGGCGAACCGATGAAGCCGGCGACGAACTGGTTGGCGGGCCGGTCGTAAAGGTCGAGCGGGGCGCCGATCTGCTCCACGATGCCGTCGTGCATCACCACGATCTTGTCGGCCATGGTCATGGCCTCGATCTGGTCGTGGGTGACGTAGACCGTGGTGGTCTTCAGCCGCTGGTGCAGTTCCTTGATCTCGGTGCGCATCTGCACGCGCAGCTGGGCGTCGAGATTGGAGAGCGGCTCGTCGAACAGGAACACCTGCGGATCGCGCACGATGGCGCGGCCCATGGCGACGCGCTGGCGCTGGCCGCCGGAGAGCTGGCGGGGATAGCGGTCGAGCAGCTTGGTGAGGTTGAGGATCTCGGCGGCGCGCTGGACCCGGCTCTCGATCTCGGACTTCGGGGCTTTGCGCAGCTTCAGCGAGAAGCCCATGTTGTCCGCCACCGTCATGTGCGGATAGAGCGCGTAGTTCTGGAACACCATGGCGATGTCCCGTTCCTTCGGCGGCATCTCGTTGATGACGCGATTGCCGATCAGGATTTCGCCACCGGAGATGTTTTCGAGGCCGGCGATCATGCGCAGCAGCGTGGACTTGCCGCAGCCCGAGGGGCCGACCAGGACCACGAACTCACCGTCGCGGATGTCCACGTCCACGCCATGGATGACCTGCGTCGACCCATAGGCCTTCTTCACACCGCGAATGTCCACGGTCGCCATGCAGCGTCCTCTCCCCTCGCCGTTTCCTCGTGCCGCGCGGGGGTCCTTGAGGACCTTGCCCGATGCAGCCGCACCATTCTTGGGCCGGAACAGACCTCCGGCCGGGCATCCCTTCCGGAACGCGGCGCGATCATGGTGCGAGGCGAGAACGGGATCAAGTGGAAATTTAAAACGATTGAACCTTCATTGGACGAAGGTCTGAGATGGGGCTAGAGATACCCCTCCCGCCGAGGGGATGGCCGCTTCCGGCCGTGCTCTGCGGGCTCCGGCGCGGGTTCAGGGGGCAGCGCTCCCGCCTGCCCGCCGGTGACATTTCCATCCGTTTTTCCTGCCCAGCCGCCATAGCGGAGACTTGCGATGACCGGATCTGCCATGACCGATGCCGCCCGCCCGGCCCTTCTCCTCACCGGCTCCGTGATGGAGGAGGTCGTCGAGCGCCAGCTTTCCGGCCGCTTCACCCTCGTGCCGCTGGACACCCTGAACGAAAGCAATGCCGGCGCGGTCGAGGCCATCGCCACCCGCGGCAAGGTGAAGGTGGACGACGCGCTCATGGCGCGCCTGCCCAACCTGAAGATCGTCGGCAATTTCGGCGTCGGCTACGACACGGTGGACGCTGCGGCGGCGGCGAAGCGCGGCGTCATCGTCACCAACACGCCGGACGTGCTGAACGAGGAGGTGGCCGACCTCACCCTCGGCCTGCTGCTCGCCACCGTGCGGCAAATCCCCCAGGGCGACCATTTCGTGCGCTCGGGTCAGTGGACCCGTGGCGCCTTTCCCCTCGGCCCCACCCTGCGCGACCGCACCGTGGGCATCCTCGGCATGGGCCGCATCGGCAAGGCCATCGCCAAGCGGCTGGAGGCCTTCTCCGTGCCCGTCGTCTATCACAGCCGCCGTCCGCAGGCGGACGTGGCCTATCGCCATTATCCCGACCTCGTGGAGATGGCGCGGGCGGTGGACGTTCTGGTGGCGATTCTTCCCGGTGGACCGGCCACGCGCCACATCATCAATGCCCAGGTGCTGGCGGCGCTCGGCGCCAACGGCATCCTCATCAACGTGGCGCGCGGCACCGTGGTGGACGAGGCGGCGCTGCTATCGGCGCTCCAGTCGAAGACCATCCTCGCCGCCGGCCTCGACGTGTTCGAGGACGAGCCCAATGTGCCGGAGGCCTTCTTCGCCCTCGACAACGTGGTGCTGCTGCCGCACGTGGGCTCCGCCACCCACTTCACCCGCGCCGCCATGGGACAATTGGTGGTGGACAACATCCTCTCCTTCTTCGACGGCAAGGGGCCGCTGACCCCCGTCGCCGAGACGCCCTGGCCGCGGGGCTGACCCACGGACGCCCCCAGGCTGCGACGCGCCAGTCCACGCGCCGGCGCGCGTACCTGATGATCCCCTGCCCGCGCGGTGCTAAACTCGCAGCGCGACGCGGCGGGGCGACCGGGGCGCGGGTCGTCGTGGAGGGCAGCATGGCGCATCTGAACGATTTTCCGCGGGTTCAAACGCGCCGCGGCGCGCTGTGCCGTGTGGTTGCCGCCCCGCTTCTTGTCGTCCCCCTTCTTGCCGGCCTGATCGCCATCGCGCCTGCTTTCGCCCAGAAGGCCGATCCGGCCGCGAAGCCGCCGTCCGCCGCCACCGCGGCGCCGAAGCTCGATCCCGCCGTGCGTGAGGCGGCGGCCCGCATGGCCGCGCCGCTCCGGCTCTCCAGCGCCGACGGCGCACGCGGCTGCGCCTTCGCCCTGAAGCCCGACGCCGCCGGCCCCGGCCTCGCGGTGGAGTTCGACCGGCCCGCCTGCGCCGACATCGGCTTTTCCGCGCAGGTCGTCGCCTGGCTGCCCGATCCCTCCGGCTCCATCCGCCTTCTCAATGCGCAGGGCCGCACCGTCGCCGAGTTCACCGAGGGCACCGAAGGCAGCTACGAGGCGCTGCGCGAAGGCGACGGCGTCTATTTCCTCGCCAACCCCGCCGTGGCCGAGGGCACCGAACTGAAGCCCGAGGAGGTGGTCGGCGACTGGGACCTCGCCCGACAGGCGGGAACGCCCGTGTGCCGGGTGACGCTCCTCGATTCGCCGGCCAAGGGCGGCGGTTTCCGCCTGAGCATCGCCAGCGGCTGCGATGCGGCCTTGCTGCGCTTCGGTCCCACCGCGTGGGACATTGAGGGCGGCAACATCCTCGTGCGCGGCGAGGGCGGCGCCTCGGTCATCCGCTTCGCCCGGCAGGAGGACGGCGGCTGGGCCCGCACGCCGGAACGCGGACGCCCGCTGCTGATGACGCGCCCCTGACACTCGGACATCGGCCCCGACCTCGCGCCGGAGCAGCCTCCGCGGTCGGCCCCGCGGGCCGGACCGGGCGTGCTCCGAGTCACGCCCATGAGTCACCCGTGTGACCGGCCCTGTGATCGGAAAGCGTCACCCCGCCGGATCATAATACCATTTTCATGGCCTTTTTGAGGCGCCCGATCCCTTTCCCGGCACATCATTTTCCTGGCAGGAACGGGCCGCCGTACCGTTTCGGGACAGTGCGTTGCAACCATGCAACAGCAGATTCCAGCAACTGCAACGGTTTGCCTAAAGCGGATGCAATCGCTGCCTCAAATTTCGCATTGGACTTGAAGCCGCGACCTGATTTTTATCATTCCAGATCGCTGCGGGGAAAACCGTTATGAACAAGATTGCAGTCGTGGCCGCTTCCATGCTCCTGGCCGGAGCCGCTTCCGTGGGTGCCGCCGGCGCCGCGGACCTGAGCTCGCCCATGCCCGTGAAGGCCGCTCCCGCGCCCGAGGCTCCCCTGTGGGATGTGGCCTTCGGCGTGAAGCTCGGCACCGACTACGTGTTCCGCGGCATCTCGCAGACCGACGGCAACCCGACCGTTCAGGGCTACGCTGAACTGCGCCTCTTCGACTGGGTCTACGCCGGCATCTTCGCCTCGAACGTCGACTTCCCCCCGATCAACCAGTTCGGCGGCTACACCGGCCTCACCGACGCCTCGGCTGAGATCGACCTGTACGGCGGCCTGCGCCACACCTGGGGCGCCTTCACCGCCGACGTCGGCTTCGTCTACTACTACTATCCCGGTGAGATCGGCGTGAACACGCTGGGCGCCGGTCTCCCCGCGGTCAACATCGACTACTGGGAAATCTACTTCAAGCCGACCTACGTCATCAACGACGTGTTCACCGTCGGCGGCAACCTCTACTACACCAACAGCTACGCGGGCTCCGGCTCCACCGGCACCTACCTGTCGGGCACCGCCAAGGTCGACTTCACCAAGTGGAGCCCGATCAAGGACGTCGGCTTCTACGTGTCGGGTGAGCTCGGCTATCAGTGGCTCGGCCAGACCGACCTCGGCAACATTTTCGTCGCCAACTACGAGCTGCCCTCCTACACGACCTGGAACGTGGGCGTCGCCTTCACCTACAAGGCTGCCACCCTCGACCTGCGCTACTACGGCAGCACCCTGTCCTCCGGTCCGTCCTACGTGTCCGGCGTTGGCTATGCGCCCTTCGGCACCTGCGGCGTGGTCTCCGGCCTGCAGAACGTCTGTGGCGACCGCTACGTGGCCAGCCTCTCCTTCGACACCTCCTTCCTCGCCCTCAAGTGAGATTGGCCGGGTCGCCTGACCCGGGTCGAGACGAACAAAGGCGTCGCGCTCTGCGCGGCGCCTTTTTCTTTTAGGTTGAGCATTTAGTGCCAGCGACTGAAGCGAGCCGACGGAGCACCCGTGGTCCGCCCCCTCGCATCCGGTGCCTACACATCGGCGCGGACGGATACCGTGGGCTTAAGCCCAGAGCCTCGCCGGATCGAGCTTCGCCATGGGCACAGCGCATTCCATGATCAACTTTCCGGCCACGGGCGGAGGGATCACGTCCTTGCCGATCTGCATGACGTTCTGGGCGGCAAGGCCGAAGACCACGACCCTCTCCTCCAGCACCGGAACCCAATGCTCGACTAGAGGGAGGACAGCCGGCCAGGCCCCCCGGACATAATTGACTGGGAGATCGCGGGGCTCGATGTGTCCGGGCAGGCGCGGGAATCCGAATTCCGGTTCTCCGATCGTTCTCGCGACATGTCCGGCAATCTCAGGGAAATCGGGATATTCCTCGCTCCCCAGCTCATTTATCATCCCCGCAACCAGTCCCCAGAGGGACATGTTCGATTCCCCTAAAAAGTAATTGATCGGGTCGCCGAAATAATAACGACCGCCATCGTGCGTCTCGACATCGACGATCCCGAACTCGCGACTGCTCTGCTTCAATGCAGCCGCCTGCTTCAGCGCGGTGTCGACACAGCAGAAGCCGCCGAGTGATCCGATGATCGCAAGGAGGCTATCCAGGTGAACTCCCTGCTCGTCCTTCATGGCCTCAAACAGACGATGGACCAGTTCTTCCGCGCAGACCTTCAGATGAACGACCGGATTCGTTTCGCGAGCCGCATCGATCACGGCTTTGAACGTAGCGGCCTTCCGCCGATCCTGCTCTTCGCGCGCCATTTTGCCCCTGCCGAAGAGCTTTGCGATCATCGATTTCCCTCGTGTCAGCGCCCGCGCGCATTGGTTGTGCAACCATACAATAGAAGGCCAGACGCCTCCTAGTCGGCCGATCAATTTCGGATTGGCCGGGATGGCGATGGCACCCCTACCCCTACCGCCCCGGCAGCACCAGCACCGTGCGGGTCTTCGGCAGCGTCTCCCGGCTGAGCAGCACGAACGTCTCGGTGGAGCGCCGGATGGTCCATTCCTGCCCCAGCCGGGCGAGGAAGCGCTCCAGCCCGTACTGGCTGAAATAGTGCATGGGGATCACCAGCGGCGCGTTGATGGATTTCAGCACCTCCACCATGCCTTCGAGATCCAGCGTGTAGGAGCCGTCCACCGGCGCCAGCACCACATCGATGCGGCCCAGCGCCTCCAAATGCTCTTTGGTCAGAAGGTGGTGCAGGTGGCCGAGATGGGCGATGCACACGCCCGCCACCTCGAACACGAACATGGAATTGCCGTCATATTCCGTGCCCGCGCCACGGCGGATGTTGGTGGGGACGTTGCGGATCCACACGTCCTCTACCGTCACCTCATGGTGCGCCGGCGCCCCGTCCCGCCCCCAGCCCCTGAGCACATATTCGATGCCGGGGTCGGGCGCGTCCGTGTAGTGGGTATCGTGGGCGTGGTTCATGGTGACGATGCGCGGCACCAGATTCGCCCGCACATAATCGTTGTAGTCGGTGACGATGCTGACCCCGGCCGGGCTCTCGATGAGGAAGCTCGCATGGCCGCATCCAGCGCCGCGAGCCGCACCTTGGGCCGCTCGGCCACCATGCGCGGGCACGTGTTGCGCCGCCCGCGCAATGTCGTCACACGTAACGCCAGCGTGAGGCGCCCTGCCAGCCCCGCGCCGGCCGTGCGATCACCCCGCGCGACGCCCCCCATAGACCTTGCGCCCCGGATCGGCAATCGTGCGCCGCGGCGGCGACGGAAGCCCTTCTGGCCGCCCGGACGAAAGGGGAGGCTTCACAATGTCTTTCAACATGGTCATCGTTCAGCCGGCGGTCGCGCTGATTGCAGGCGTCCTGATCCTCGCCTTCCCGCGACTTCTGAACGTGCTGGTCGCCATTTACCTCATCATCGTGGGCGTCACCGGCCTCATGGGGCACTGATCCGCGACGGCTTCAGAAGGGGCCGCGCAGGAACGGCCGTCCGATTGCCCAGTTGATGCTTTGTGCGCTGCACGTTAAAGCATCCCGCCACTCTGCATAATCCCAAACGGGGCCAACCCACATGACGAAATGGGTCTACACCTTCGGCGACGGCAAGGCCGAGGGCAAAGCCGACATGAAGAATCTTCTCGGCGGCAAGGGCGCGAACCTCGCCGAGATGTCCAACCTCGGCCTGCCCGTCCCTCCCGGCTTCACCATTCCCACCGAGGTGTGCACCTATTATTACGCCCACGGCCAGACCTATCCGGCCGAGCTGAAGGGCGACGTGGAAGCCGCCCTCGCGCAGGTGGGCCAGCTCACCGGCAAGGCGTTCGGCGATGCGGCGAACCCGCTGCTCGTCTCGGTGCGCTCCGGTGCCCGCGCCTCCATGCCCGGCATGATGGACACGGTGCTGAACCTCGGCCTCAACGACGCCACCGTGGATGCGGTGGCCCGTCTCGCCGACCGGCGCTTCGCCTATGACAGCTACCGCCGCTTCATCACCATGTATTCCGACGTGGTGCTCGGCGTTGACCACCACCACTTCGAGGAGATCCTGGAGCACTACAAGCTCCAGCACGGCCACACCCTCGACACCGACCTCTCGGCGGACGACTGGGCGGCCCTGGTGGTGAAGTACAAGGCGAAGGTCGAGGCGGAACTGGGCAAGCCCTTCCCGCAGGACCCGCACGAGCAGCTCTGGGGCGCCATCGGCGCCGTCTTCTCGTCCTGGATGAACGCCCGCGCCATCACCTACCGTCGGCTGCATTCCATTCCCGAGAGCTGGGGCACGGCGGTGAACGTGCAGTCCATGGTGTTCGGCAACATGGGCGAGACCTCGGCCACCGGCGTCGCCTTCACCCGCAATCCCTCCACCGGCGAGAACGCGCTCTATGGCGAGTTCTTGGTGAACGCCCAGGGCGAGGACGTGGTGGCGGGCATCCGCACCCCGCAGGACCTCACCGAGAAGGCCCGCAAGGCCGCCGGCTCCGACAAGCCCTCCATGGAAGTCGCCCTGCCCGACGCCTTCAAGGAGTTCGAGCGCATCTCGCATGTGCTCGAGAACCACTACCGTGACATGCAGGACCTCGAGTTCACGGTGGAGAAGGGCAAGCTCTGGATGCTCCAGACCCGCTCCGGCAAGCGCACCGCCAAGGCGGCCCTGCGCATCGCCGTGGAGCTGGCCGCGGAAGGGCTCATCACCGAGCAGGAGGCCGTCGGCCGCGTCGATCCCGCGGCGCTGGACCAGCTTCTCCATCCCGCCATCGATCCCAAGGCCGAGCGCAAGGTGATCGCCACCGGCCTGCCCGCCTCTCCGGGCGCGGCGGCCGGCGCCATCGTGTTCTCGGCCGATGAGGCCGAGGCGTGGAAGGAGCAGGGCCGCAAGGTCATCCTCGTCCGCGTCGAGACCTCGCCGGAAGACATCCACGGCATGCACGCCGCCCAGGGCATCCTCACCGCGCGCGGCGGTATGACCTCGCACGCGGCGGTGGTCGCGCGCGGCATGGGCAAGCCCTGCGTCTCCGGCGCCGGCGCGCTGCGCATCGACAATGCCGCCCAGACGCTGACCGTGAACGGCCAGACCTTCAAGAAGGGCGACCTCATCACCATCGACGGCGGCACCGGCCAGGTGCTGGCGGGCGAAGTGGCGATGCTCCAGCCGGAGCTTTCCGGCGAGTTCGCCACCCTGATGGGCTGGGCCGACAAGGTCCGCAAGCTCAAGGTCCGCGCCAATGCCGAGACCCCGGCGGACGCCCGCATGGCCCGTTCGTTCGGCGCCGAGGGCATCGGCCTGTCGCGCACCGAGCACATGTTCTTCGACGCCGGCCGCATCCTTGCCGTGCGCGAGATGATTCTCGCCGACGACGAGGCCGGCCGCCGCTCGGCGCTGGCCAAGCTCCTGCCCATGCAGCGCGACGACTTCGTCGAACTGTTCGAGATCATGAAGGGCCTGCCGGTCACCATCCGCCTGCTCGACCCGCCGCTGCACGAGTTCCTCCCCCACACGGCGGAGGAAACTGCGGAGGTGGCGAAGAGCCTCGGCGTGGACATCGAGCGGGTGGAGCGGCGCTACAAGGAGCTGCACGAAGTGAACCCGATGCTCGGGTTCCGCGGCTGCCGCATCGCCATCGCCTTCCCCGAGATCGCCGAGATGCAGGCCCGCGCCATCTTCGAGGCGGCGGTGATCGCCGCCAAGTCGACCGGCGAGGCGGTAGTGCCCGAGGTGATGGTTCCCCTCATCGCCACCAAGGCCGAGTTCGACATCGTGGACAAGGTGATCCGCGACACCGCCAAGGCGGTGGAGCAGGAGACTGGCGCCACCCTCACCTTCCAGGTGGGCACCATGATCGAGCTGCCCCGCGCCGCGCTGCGGGCGGAGGAGATCGCCAAGGGCGCCGAATTCTTCTCCTTCGGCACCAACGACCTCACCCAGACCTGCTTCGGCGTGTCCCGCGACGACGCCGGCACCTTCCTCGGCCCCTATGTCCAGAAGGGCATCCTGGAGGTGGACCCCTTCGTCTCCATCGACGTGGACGGCGTGGGCGAGCTGGTGAAGATCGGCGTGGAGCGTGGCCGCAAGTCGCGTCCCGACATCAAGCTCGGCATCTGCGGCGAGCACGGCGGTGATCCGGCCTCGGTAGCCTTCTGCCACGAGGTGGGGCTCAACTACGTCTCCTGCTCGCCCTTCCGCGTGCCGATCGCCCGCCTCGCGGCGGCGCAGGCGGCGCTGAAGAAGTGAGGAGCCTGTTGCCGCGCGATCAAACCGCGCGGCACAGAGCCTGATTCTGAAAAGGCCGCCTCAGGGCGGCCTTTTTGCTGTCCATTCGCGAGCGTGGCCGGAACCGTTGGCCTGCTGTACCGTTTCCTCCGCGCCCCCACGCGAGCGGGGCGGTACATCGGAGGGACACCATGCAAGAGGCGCAAGTGGGCTGGATCGCAGCCATCATTATCGGCGGCTTTGCCGGGTGGTTCGCCTCCATGTTCATGAAGAGCGACACCGGCCTCTTCACCAACATCATCCTCGGCATCATCGGCGCCGCCATCGCCAGCTTCCTGTTCGGACTGCTGGGCGTGGGCTTCGCCGGCTGGCTCGGCTATCTCGTCGCCGGCTTCGTGGGTGCCTGCATCCTCATTGCCGGCGCACGGGCGGTCAGAGGCTGACCGCCCTTCCCTGACCGGCGCTCACTGAACGAACGTGTTCACCAGCGTGCCGATGCCGGCGATCTCGATCTCGATGGTGTTGGTCGGCTCCTTCATGGTGCCGACCCCCACCGAGGTGCCGCAGGCGATGAGGTCGCCGGGGTTCAGCGTCATCTCCTTCGAGAGGAGCGACACCAGCAGCGCCGGCGGGAAGATCATGTCGGCGAGCGGATAATTCTGCCGCTCCTGCCCGTTCAGGATGGTGCGCACGCGCGCCGCGGCGGGATCGAAATCGGTGACGATCCAGGGGCCGAACGGGCCGTAGCCGTCGATGCCCTTGGCCCGCGCCCACTGGGGGAAGGTCGCGTCGCGATTGAGGATGTCGGCGGCGGTGATGTCGTTGACCACCGTGTAGCCGAAGATGCCGGCCGCAGCTTCCGCTTCCGAAACGTTGGTCAGCGTCTTGCCGATGACGATGCCCAGCTCGCCCTCATAGACGGTCTTGCCCTCGTAGGAGGCCGGCCGGCGCACCACCGAGCCGGGCGCGGAGACGGAGGTGGTGGCCTTGAGCAGATAGAGCGGCTCGGCGGGCTCCGCCACCTTCAGCTTGGCCGCCAGCTCATGGAAGTTATTCCACAGGGCGACGATCTTGGAGGGGGCGCAGGGCGCCTCCAGCGCCACGTCGGCGAGCTTCACGGTCGCGCCGGTCGCGGTGGCGCCCGCGAACATGCAGCCCTCGTGCACGGCGATGGTGTCGCCCTGAAGCGTGCCGAAGCCGGTCTTTCCGTCGGCGGCGAAGCGCAGCCAGGTGGTCATGGGTGTTTCCTCTGGTGATTGTTTGGGGGCGAGCCGCTCTCTCCCAGCCGTCATGCCCCGGCTTGTCCGGCGCATCCACGGTGCCGCGAGAGCAGTGCGGGCAAATCGGCACCCTGCTTGCCGCCCGGTGGATCCCCCGGACAAGCCGGGGGATGACGGCGGTTCTTCAGGCGCAGTTCTAGATCGGCGAAGGGCCCGCCCTCAGCCCTTCAGCACGTCGACGAGGGTCTTGCCGAGACGCGCCGGCGAGGGCGACACGCGGATGCCCGCCGCCTCCATGGCCGCGATCTTGTCCTCGGCGCCGCCCTTGCCACCGGAGATGATGGCACCGGCATGGCCCATGCGACGGCCGGGAGGGGCCGTGCGGCCGGCGATGAAGCCCACCATCGGCTTCTTGCGGCCCTTCTTCGCCTCATCGGCGATGAATTGCGCGGCCTCTTCCTCGGCCGAGCCGCCGATCTCGCCGATCATCACGATCGATTGGGTCTTGGGGTCGGCGAGGAACATCTCCAGCACGTCGATGAACTCCGTGCCCTTCACCGGGTCGCCGCCGATGCCCACCGCCGAGGTCTGGCCGAGGCCTTCCTGGGTGGTCTGGAACACGGCTTCGTAGGTCAGCGTGCCGGAGCGCGAGACCACGCCCACGGACCCCGTCTTGAAGATGTTGGCGGGCATGATGCCGATCTTGGCCTGCCCCGCCGTCACGATACCGGGGCAGTTCGGCCCCACGAGGCGCGACTTCGAGCCGGAGAGCGCCCGCTTCACCTTCACCATGTCGAGCACCGGAATGCCCTCGGTGATGCAGACGATGAGCGGGATTTCCGCGTCGATGGCTTCCAGGATGGCGTCGGCCGCGCCGGCCGGCGGCACGTAGATCACCGAGGCGTCGGCGCCGGTGGCTTCCTTGGCCTCGATCACGGTGTCGAACACCGGAAGGCCGAGATGCACCGAGCCGCCCTTTCCGGGGGAGGTGCCGCCCACCATCTTGGTGCCGTACATGATCGCCTGCTCGGCGTGGAACGTGCCGTTCTTTCCAGTGAAGCCCTGGGTGATGACCCGGGTGTTGGCGTCGATCAGCACGGACATCACGCAGCTTCCTTCTTCACGGCCGCGACGATCTTCTGCGCCGCATCGTCCAGATCATCGGCGGGGATCACGTTGAGCCCGGATTCGCGGATGATCTTCTTGCCCTCGTCCACGTTCGTGCCGGCGAGGCGCACCACCAGCGGCACCTTCAGGCCGACCTGCCGCACGGCGGCGATGACGCCCTCGGCGATCACGTCGCAGCGCATGATGCCGCCAAAGATGTTGACGAGGATGCCCTCGACATTCGGATCGGCGGTGATGATCTTGAAGGCCGCCGTCACCTTCTCCTTGGTGGCGCCGCCGCCCACGTCGAGGAAGTTGGCGGGCTCGCGGCCGTAGAGCTTGATGATGTCCATGGTGGCCATGGCAAGGCCCGCGCCATTGACCATGCAGCCGATGGTGCCATCGAGCGCGATATAGGAGAGATCGTAGCGCGAGGCCTCGATCTCCTTGAAATCCTCCTCGCTCTCGTCGCGCAGCTGGGCCACGTCCGAGTGGCGGAACAGCGCGTTGGAATCAAAGCCCACCTTGGCGTCGAGGCAGACGAGGCGCGCGTCCTTCGTCACCACCAGCGGGTTGATCTCCAGAAGGCTCATGTCCTTCTCGGTGAAGGCCTTGTAGAGGTTGGCGGTGAGCGCACCGGCCTGCTTGGCGAGATCGCCGGTGAGGCCGAGGGCCTGCGCCACCTTGCGGCCGTGCAGGGGCTGCACGCCGGTGGCCGGGTCCACGGAGAAGGTGTGGATCTTCTCAGGGGTGGAATGCGCCACCTCCTCGATGTCCATGCCGCCTTCGGTGGAGACCACGAAGGCGACGCGCGAGGTCACGCGGTCCACCAGCATGGAGAGATAGAACTCCTTGTCGATGAGCGCGCCTTCCTCGATGTAAAGGCGGTTCACCTGCTTGCCGTCCGCGCCGGTCTGCAGCGTCACGAGCGTATTGCCGAGCATTTCGGCAGCATTGGCCTTCACGTCGGCGGCGGTCTTCACCACGCGCACGCCACCCTTGGCGCCCCTGGCGCCTTCGGCGCCGTTCGCGCCCTCTTGCAGCTCCTTGAACTTGCCCTTGCCGCGTCCGCCGGCATGGATCTGCGCCTTCACCACGAAGGCGATGCCGCCGAGCTTGCCGGCCGCGGCTTCGGCCTCTTCGGGGGTGAAGGCGGGAAAGCCGCGGGAGACCGGTACGCCGAAATCGCGGAGGATGGCCTTGGCCTGGTATTCGTGAATGTTCATCGGGGTTTCCTCCCTCGTCGAGGGCCGCGTTTGCCGCGGCTCAAGGTGCGCTTTGGCTGCCCATTGCGACGAAAGTCGCAGTCTGCACCCAATCGCGCGCACGCTCCAGTGCGACACGACGCCAGTGGGGGCGCCAGTAAAAGCGCGAGGCGTGACGCACTCGGCGAGGTGAATTTTGCGGACCGCCCTTGCGGACGAAACATCGCCTCTCCCCTCAGGGGCGGCGTGAAGCCGGCGGCCGGAGCGCTCAGCGCATCGGGCAAGGCCGGGAGGAGTACGCGGTGTCGGGCGGATCGTCATGCCCCGGCTCGTCCGGGGCATCCACTTATCCGCATCCCGGTGCTTCAAGACCGGGCGCCCGATGAGCGGGACGGTGGATCGCCCGGACAGGCCGGGCGATGACGCAAGAGAAAGCGGCGGGACGCATCGCCCCGCCGCAAGGCTCAAATCAGACCACGCGACCTTCGTGCATGGACTTGATCTGCTCGGCGGAATAGCCGAGCTCCGCCAGCACCTCGTCGGTGTGCTCGCCGAGCAGCGGGGAGCCGGTGACTTCCACGCTCATGTCGGAGAACTTGATCGGGCTACCCACGGTCAGATACTTGCCGCGCTGCTTGTGATCGACTTCCACGATGGTGCCGCTCTCGCGCAGGGACTTGTCCTCGGCGATCTCCTTCATGGTGAGCACCGGGGCGCAGGGGATGTCGAACTTGCGCAGGATGTCGACCGCCTCGAACTTGGTCTTGTCGGCGAGCCACGCCTCGATCACCGCGAAGATGTCGAAGATCTTGTCCTGGCGCGCGCGGGCGGTGTTGTAGGCCGGATCGTTGATCCACTCGGGCTTGCCGATGGCTTCCGCCACCTTGCCCCAGGCCTGCTCCTGCACGGTGAAGTAGATGTAGGCGTTGGGATCGGTCTCCCAGCCCTTGCACTTCAGCACCCAGCCGGGCTGGCCGCCGCCGCCCGCGTTGCCGCCGCGCGGAACCACGTCCGAGAACGTGCCGTTCGGGTACTGGGGGTATTCCTCCAGATAGCCCACGCGGTCGAGGCGCTGCTGGTCGCGCAGCTTGACGCGGCAGAGGTTGATGACCGCATCCTGCATGGACACGGCGACCTTCTGGCCCTTGCCGGTCTTGTTGCGGGCGTGCAGCGCGGTGAGGATGCCGATGGCGAGGTGCATGCCGGTGTTGGAATCACCGAGCGCCGCCGCGGACACGGTGGGGGGGCCGTCCCAGAAGCCGGTGGTGGAGGCCGCGCCGCCGGCGCACTGCGCCACGTTCTCGTAGACCTTCAGGTCTTCGTAGTGGTGGCCGTCGGAGAAGCCCTTCACCGAGGCGACGATCATGCCCGGGTTCAGCTCGTTGATGCGCTCCCAGGTGAAGCCCATGCGGTCGAGCGCGCCGGGGCCGAAATTCTCGACGAGAACGTCGCTCTCCTGGATGAGCTTGGTGAGAACTTCCTTGCCCTCGGGGGTCTTGGTGTCGAGGGTCAGGGAGCGCTTGTTGGAGTTCAGCATGGTGAAGTACAGCGCGTCGGCATTGGAGATGTCGCGCAGCTGATTGCGGGTCACGTCGCCTGAGCCGGGACGCTCCACCTTGATGACGTCCGCGCCGAACCAGGCGAGGAGCTGCGTGCAGGCGGGGCCGGCCTGAACGTGCGTGAAGTCGATGATCTTGATGCCTTCCAACGGCTTGCTGGTCATTTGCGTTCCCTTTTCAAAAACTGGTCTTCAACAGCGGGACGGCGTCACGCGAGGCATCCGCAGTCCCGAAACCTTCCGGCGTCACGGCACGGGGCCGCCGCCGGCTTCACCCGCCGGTTTGCCCGGTCTGTTATGCTTGGGATGCCGCCTTCATCTGCGCCTCGGCGTCCGCGAGGCGCTTGCGAAGGTCGCGCTCCTCCTTCCATCGCGCCGTCTCGTCCCGGATGACCGAGACGATGTGCGTGGGCACGCCCGCCTCGGACACGAGGAGGGCGACGGTGAAGGCGATGGACAAGGCGTGGCCGTCCTTGTGGATGGCCGGCACGCGCAGCAGCGTCGTCCCGTAGCGGGTGACGCCGGTGCGCATGGTTTCGTTGTAGCCGTCCCAGTGCCGCTGGCGCTGGCGCTCCGGGATGATGATGTCGAGCGACTGCCCCATGGCTTCGTCGGACGTGAAGCCGAACATACGTTCGGCGGCCGGATTCCAGAGCGCGATGTCACCGGCCTTGTCGCAGACCACGATGGCGTCCGCCACGGCATCCATCAGCTCAGCAAGATCGAGGGCCGTACTCATCACGTCTTCCTTTCGAACCTTTCACCTCCCGCCGTCGCCGGCGATGGGGCGGCCCCTTGAAGGACCGCCGCCCCGAGGCGCTGTCTATTCCGCCGCCATGCGGCGGGGGGTACCGATGGCGCCGGAGGCGCGCAAAGCGTCGATGCGGTCGGGGGCGAGGCCGAGCACGCCGGCGAGCACCTCCTCGGTGTGCTCCCCGAGCAGCGGCGAGCGCTCCACCTCGACCTGGTTGTCCGAGAGCTTGATGGGGTTGCCGACGGTCAGATACGTGCCGCGCATCGGGTGCTCCACCTCCACCAGCGTGCCGGTGGCGTAGAGCGACTTGTCCTCGGCGATCTCCTTCATGGAGAGGATGGGACCGCAGGGGATGTCGTACTTGTTGAGGATGTCCATGGCCTCGAACTTGGTGTGGGCCATGGTCCACGCTTCGATGCGCGTGAAGATCTCGTTGAGGTGCGGCAGGCGCGCGGCCGGCGTCGCGTAGTTCGGGTCGGTCTTCCACTCGGGCTCGTGGATGACGTCGCAGATCTTCTCCCAGACCGGGGCCTGGGTGATGAAGTAGATGTAGGCGTTGGGATCGTGCTCCCAGCCCTTGCAGCGCAGGATGCGCCCGGGCTGGCCGCCGCCGGAATCGTTGCCGGCGCGGGGCACGCTGTCGCCGAACGGGATGCCCTCGCCGAACTGGCTGTATTCCTTCAGCGGGCCGTTGGCGAGGCGCTGCTGGTCGCGCAGCTTCACCCGGCAGAGGTTCAACACCGCGTCCTGCATGGCGCACAGGACGCGCTGGCCGCGGCCGGTGTGCTCGCGCTGGAACAGCGCGGTGACGATGCCGAGCGCGAGGTGGAGGCCGGTGCCCGAGTCGCCGATCTGCGCGGCGCTGACCATGGGCAGGCTGTCGCGGAAACCGGTGGTGGAGGCGGCGCCGCCCGCGCACTGGGCGACGTTCTCATACACCTTGCAATCCTCGAACGGGCCGGGGCCGAAGCCCTTCACGGAGGCGAGGATGAGGCGCGGATTGATGGTGGAGAGGCGCTCCCAGGTGAGGCCCATGCGGTCGAGCGCGCCCGGCGCGAAATTCTCGACCAGCACGTCGCACTGGCGCACCAATTGCTCGAGGACGGCCTTGCCCTCGGGGTTCTTGGTGTCGAGGGTGATCGACTTCTTGTTGGAGTTGAGCATGGTGAAATAGAGGCTGTCGGCGCCGTCCACGTCGCGGAGCTGGCCGCGCGTCACGTCGCCCTCGCCGGGACGCTCCACCTTGATGACGTCCGCGCCGAACCAGGCGAGCAGCTGCGTGCAGCTCGGTCCGGACTGAACGTGGGTGAAGTCCAGGATGCGGACCCCCTCTAGTGCCTTGCCCATCGTATCCTCACAATTCCGCTCTGTTTTCGTTCCCGGTTTTACTTTTATTGTTTTGGTATCGTCGGGTTGGGTGGCGGGACCTGAGGCCCCGCCGACCAGCCTTGCATCATGAGTGGCGCCAGCTCATTCGCCGGGCGCCGCTCACTTCTTCTTCTTGACCACGCTCTGCGGGTTCAGCGAGCCGATGTTGCCGCTCTCGGAGCCGGCGGCCGGATCGATTTCCGCGTTGATGAGGGTGGGCTTGCCGGAGTCCATGGCGGCGCTGACCGCGCGATAGAGCTCGTCGGGGGACGTGACGTTCACGCCCACGCCGCCGAAGGCTTCCATCATCTTGTCGTAGCGCGCGCCGGGGACGAACACCGTGGTGCCGGGATCACGCCCGGTGGGATCGGTGTCGGTGCCGCGGTAGATGCCGTTGTTGTTGAAGATCACGATGGTGACCGGCAGGTTGTAGCGGCAGATGGTCTCCACCTCCATGCCGGAGAAGCCGAAGGCGCTGTCGCCTTCCACCGCGAGAACCTTCTTGCCGCTCTCCACCGCCGCCGCGATGGCGAAGCCCATGCCGATGCCCATCACGCCCCAGGTGCCGACATCGAGGCGCTTGCGCGGCTCGTACATGTCGATGATGCCACGGGCGAGGTCGAGGGTGTTGGCGCCCTCGTTCACCAGCAGCGCGTCGGGACGCTCCTTGATGACGTTCTTCAGCGCGCCGAGGGCCGAGTGGAAGTCCATGGGCACCGAGTTCTTCAGAAGCTTCGGCGCCATCTTGGCGATGTTGGCTTCCTTCTTGGTGCGGATGCTCTCGGTCCACTGGGCCGGGGGTGCTTTCCAGGAGCCGTCGAGGCGGGCGTTGAGCGCCGCGATCACCGAGCCGATGTCGCCGACGAGGGGGGCCGCGATTTCGACGTTGGAGTCCATCTCCTTGGGCTCGATGTCCACTTGGATGAACTTCTTCGGGGCATCGCCCCAGGTCTTGCCCTTGCCATGGGAGAGCAGCCAGTTGAGGCGGGCGCCAACCAGCAGCACCACATCGGCATCCTTGAGCGCGGTGGAGCGCGCGGCGCCGGCGGACTGGGGATGGGTGTCCGGCAGCAGGCCCTTGGCCATGGACATGGGCAGGAAGGGAATGCCGCTCTTCTCGATGAAGGCGCGGATCTCGTCGTCGGCCTGCGCGTAGGCCGCGCCCTTGCCGAGGATGACGAGGGGACGCTCGGCGCCCTTGAGCAGCTCCATGGCGCGGTCCACCGCAGCCGGGGCCGGGATCTGCGCCGGGGCGGGATCGATCACCTTGACGAGGGACTTGGCGCCGGCCTCGGCATCCATCACCTGGCCGAATAGCTTGGCCGGCAGGTCGAGATAGACGCCGCCGGGACGGCCCGACACTGCCGCGCGGATGGCGCGGGCGACGCCGATGCCGATGTCGGCGGCGTGCAGCACGCGGAAGGCGGCCTTGCACAGGGGCTTGGCGATGGCCAGCTGGTCCATCTCCTCATAATCGCCCTGCTGGAGGTCGACGATCTCGCGCTCGGAGGAGCCCGAGATGAGGATCATCGGGAAGCAGTTGGTGGTGGCGTTCGCCAGCGCCGTCAGGCCGTTGAGGAAGCCGGGGGCCGACACGGTGAGGCAGATGCCGGGCTTCTTGGTGAGGAAGCCCGCAATCGCCGCCGCGTTGCCGGCATTCTGCTCGTGACGGAAGGAAATGACACGGATGCCCTCGGCCTGGCACATGCGGCCGAGATCGGTGATCGGGATGCCGGGCACGCCGTAGATCGTCTCGATGCCGTTGAGCTTCAGGGCATCGATGACGAGGTGGAAGCCGTCAGTGAGCTCACGCTCGGCCTCGGCGGCCGGGTCGATGTGCACCACGTTGTCTTCGATCTTGGACTTTTCCGCCGTAGCCATGAGGATCTCCTAGGGCGTCGTTCCGTGGCCTGTGACCGGCCTATTCGGGGAAGACGCCGTGCCGTTCCACATGAGCCGCAAGGCCCATGGTGTGTTCCCGCACCAGGCGCTCGGCGAGATCTGGGTCTCTTGTCTCGAGCGCATCGATGATCGCCATGTGTTCCCGCATGGAGATTTCGTGCCGGTTCTCCTGCCGCACCGAGACTGCGCGGATGGCGCGCATGTGCAGGAACAGGTTCTCCGTCATGTCCACGATCAGCCGGCACCCGCCCATGCGGATCACGGCCTGATGGAAGGCGATGTTCGCCTCCGAATACTCGTTCATGTGGCTGGCGGGCGGCTGCGCCTCGAACTCGTGGAACAGCCGGCGCAGGCCCGCAATCTCGCTGTCGGAGGCGTGGGTCGCGGCCAGGCGCGCCGCCATCGCCTCCAGCGCCGCCCAGACCACGATGAGGTCGAGGATCTCGCGCTTGGTCTTGCGCACCACGAAGATGCCGCGGCGCGGAACGGAGCGCACGAAGCCCTCCTGTTCCAGAACGGTCATGGCTTCGCGGATCGGGGTCCGCGAGACGCCCAGCGTCTCGGAGAGCTGGCGCTCGTCGAGACGGAATTCGGTGGCGGAGCCGTAGATGTCCATCTGCGTGATGGCGCGCTTCAGGGCCTCGTAGGCCAGCATGCGCAGGCTGGACGCGGCCTCCAGAGGCTCGACCTTGAGCTTCGGAGGATCAACGACCTCAAGCGCGGGCGTCTGATGCACGGGCGTCTGCACGACCTGGACTTCCTCTCCCTGGAAGCGGCCGCCTTCTGTCGAGGCGTTCCTCATCCGTGAAATACTGTATACGGTGTTCATTGCGCCATATCAATCCCGTCCGCCGGGAATTCGATTGCGCGTCGCAGCACGACCCAGGGTCAACGGCCCGGAAAAGCGATGCGGGCGGAGGCTGTAACCCCCGCCCGCCGTCTTTCACTCGGCCGCCGCCGCCTCTTTCCCCCCGTTGAGGCGGGCCATCACCTTCGACACCAGCGGCCACACCAGCATCACCAACGCGAGGGTGACGATGGAGCCCACCAGCGGGTTGGACCAGAAGATGGAGAGGTGGCCCTGCGAGACCAGCATGGCCTGCCGGAACGACGATTCGGCCATGTCGCCGAGCACCAGGGCCAGCACCAGCGGGGCCAGCGGATACTGGAGCTTCTTGAACAGGTAGCCGATGACGCCGAAGATCAGCATGACGGCGATGTCGAGCCCGGCATTGTGCACCGTGTAGGCGCCCACCGCGCAGATCACCAGGATGATGGGCGCGATCACGCTGAACGGGATGCGCAGGATGGCCGCGAAGATCGGCACGGTGGTCAGCACCACGATCAGGCCGGCGATGTTGCCGAGATAGATCGAGGCGATGAGGCCCCACACGAAGTCCTTCTGCTCCACGAACAGCAGCGGGCCGGGCTGGAGGCCCCAGATGAGCAGGCCGCCCAGCAGCACCGCCGCGGTGGGCGAGCCGGGAATGCCGAGCGTCAGCATAGGCAAGAGCGCCGAGGTGCCGGCGGCGTGGGCCGCCGTCTCCGGCATGATGACGCCTTCCAGCTCGCCCTTGCCGAAGTTGCGCCCGTTCTTCGAGAACTTCTTGGCGAGGCCGTAGCTCATGAAGGAGGCCGGCGTCGCGCCGCCCGGAGTCACGCCCATCCAGCAGCCTACGATGGCCGAGCGCAGAAGGCCCGCCCAGTATTTGGGGATCTGCGCCCAGGTGTGCAGCACCACCCTGGGATTGATGGAGGCGCTCTTGCCCTTGAAGGCGAGACCTTCCTCCATGGTGAGCAGGATCTCGCCCACGCCGAACAGGCCGATGACCGCCACCAGGAAGTCGAAGCCGCGCAGCAGCTCCACCGAGCCGAAGGTCATGCGCAGCTGGCCCGTCACCGTGTCGATGCCCACCGCCGCGAGGGCGAAGCCGAGCATCATGGCCGCGATCACCTTGGCCGGCGGCTCCTTACCCATGCCGACGAACGAGCAGAAGGTGAGGAGGTAGACGGCGAAGAACTCGGCCGGGCCGAACTGCAGCGCGAACTTGGCGATGACCGGCGCGAGGAAGGTGATGAGGAGCACGGCGAAGAAGGCGCCGATGAAGGAGCCGGTGAAGGCCCCCGTCAGCGCCTCGCCGGCCTTCCCCTTCTGGGCCATGGGATGCCCGTCGAAGGTGGTGGCCACGCTCCAGGGCTCGCCGGGAATGTTGAACAGGATGGAGGTGATGGCGCCGCCGAACAGGGCTCCCCAATAGATGGAGGAGAGCATGATGATCGCCGACACCGGCGACATGGAGAAGGTGAGCGGCAGCAGGATGGCGACGCCGTTGGCGCCGCCCAGCCCCGGCAGAACGCCGATGAGGACGCCGAGCGAGATGCCGACGAACATGTAGACGATGTTCATGGGGTCGGCGAGGACACCGAACCCTCCGATGAGTGACGTGAGCGCTTCCACGGGGTCCTCCGTTGCGCCCCCCGGCCGCTTCTGTGGCGGCTCGCGCGGGGTCGGGCGCGTTGCCTGTTGTGCGTCGATGGTCTCGAAAAGATGGATGGGCGTCGCATCGCCCGTGGGTCCGCCGGGCGGGGCCGGGCGGAGATCGTCTGTCGCCTCCCGCGGCCCCGGAGGCGGGGCGCGCGGGCGGGACCGCGGCGCGGGGCGCCGGCGGTCAGTAGCCGAGCGCGGTCTCGAGCGGGCCCTTGGGCAGCGGCACCAGGAACCAGATCTCGAACATGACGAAGAGGGCGAGCGGCACGCCCACGGCGACGGGGATGATCTTCGCCACCGGGTATTTGCCGAGCCACCACATGAAGAAGGCGATGAACACCGCCGAGGCGAGATAGATTCCGACGAGGAAGATCAGGCCCACATAGACCGTCGTCGGGATCAACACCTGCATCACCGAGACGAGCTGCGAGCGATCGACGAAGTTTCCAAGGTCGGGATGGCGGCTCACCAGCGCCGTCACCAGGGTGACGGTGGAGGCGATGAACATGATGAGGCCGACGTAGAAGGGGAAATAGCCGGCCTGCGGGCCGTCCGACGCCCAGCTCGCACCAACGCGCCAGCTGTCGGACATGACGACGGCCGCGAGGGCCATGAACAACACGGCCACCGCCGCATCCATGGTGCGGTTGGTGACGGTCTTCTCATTGTGCGCGGTGTGGACGGAATGTCCGCTTTCAGTGCTCATGGGATCAGATCCTTGAAGCGCCCCGCCGGTTGGCGTCCGTCTCAGGCTTCGTGCGGGGCTTCAAAACGGGGCCGGTCACGGCCGGGGCGCACGGCGGTCGAGTTCCGCGCGGCGTCCCGGATGGGCTTCCCAGATCGGCGCACGGGGTCGGCGGCCGGGTCGGCCCCGCCGTCGCGCGGCGAAGCCTCTGCCGTCCCCTGCCCTTCCCGGTGCCGGCGGCTCTGCGGCCGCTCAGGCACGGTCGGTGCGAACGTTGCGCCGCGAACCTCGTCGCTTATTTGGCGACGAAGCCCGCCTTCTCCATGAGGTCCTTGTGCGTGGCCTCGGCCTTGGTGAGCCAGGCCGAATATTCGGGACCGCTCAGGGCCGTGGTGTTGAAGGCCCCCTTCTGCATGAATTCCTGCCACTCGGGGGTGGCGCGGACCTTCTTGAACAGCTCGACGAAGTAATCGACCTGATCCTTGGTGGCATTCGGCGGCATGAGGATGCCGCGCAACATCAGATATTCGATGTCGAGGCCGGATTCCTTACAGGTCGGAATGTCGTTCCAAGACTTTCCGTTGGCGATGGGCTCCTTGTAGGCGAGCCGCTGCTCGTCGAACACGCAGAGCGGCTTCAATTCGCCCGCGCGCCACTGGGACACCGCCTCGATGGGGTTGTTGACCGAGGCGGTCACATGGCCGCCGACGAGCTGGGCCGCGACGTCGCCGCCGCCCTTGTAGGGCACATAGATGAACTTGGCGCCGGTCTTCTGCTCGATGGCGGCGGTGATGATCTGGTCTTCCTGCTTGGAACCGGTGCCGCCCATCTTGAAGATCTGGTCGCCGGAGGCGGCCTTGAGGGCGGCGAGGAAGCCCTTCACGTCGTCATAGGGCGCCTTGGCGTTCACCCACAGCACGAACTCGTCGAGCGCCAGCATGGAGACCGGGGTCATGTCCTTCCAGGAGAAGGGCACGCCGGTGGCGAGCGGGGTGGTGAAGAGATTCGAGAGGGAGATGATGATCTTGTGGGGGTTCCGGTTGGAGCCCTTAACGTCGAGGAAGCCCTCGGCGCCGGCGCCGCCGGACTTGTTGATGACGACGAGCGGCTGGCTCATCAGATTGTTCTTCTGGACGATGCCCTGGATCATCCGCGCCATCTGGTCGGCGCCGCCGCCGGTGCCGGCGGGAACGATGAATTCCACGGTCTTGGTGGGCTCCCAGGCCGCATGGGCCAAAGACGGCACACCGACGGGCGCGAGCGCCGTCGTGACCGCGAGCGCAGCCGCACCTCTCCTGACGATCTTGGCGATTGCCGAATGCATCTGATTTTTCCTCCCCACGTCCGCGTTCTTTTTGGTGCGGATCGCAATTCCAGAGCTTCAATCAACCGACGCCTGCTGCGCCGGGCAAGGTCCCGAAAACACTTCTGTTCGTCGAACCCCCGGGCTTAGCCTCTATGGAGCAGACGAAAACGGGACTTCAGCCTGTTTTACATCGCGTATCTTCACCAATACGCGATTTATGCCGGCAATTTAGTTGGCGTTCCCACCGTTGCCGTTACGGCGGCTTGGCAAGAGTATAGACCAAGGGAGGGGTGTCAATTGGAATTTTCAATTCGGAATTAGGTACGTTGTATGCCACAACTTTGGAATACTGTATTCCAGTTGCGGAAGGCCGCCTCACCGGAAGGCGGCGTAGTCCTGCGGCAGGTTTTCATCGGCACCGGAATACAGGCGCGTCATCTGCTCAGCCGCCGCCACCACCCGCCGGCCGAGGCGCTGGATGCGGTCCTCGCTCATGCGCACCGCCGGGCCGGACACGGACACCGCGCCGATGGGCTCGCGCCACTCGTTGAGGATGGCGGCCGCCACCGCGCGCATGCCGGGGGCGTGCTCCTCCCGGTCCACGGCGAAGCCGCGCTCCAGGATTTCGGCGACATCATCCATCAGCGCCCGCTCCTCGCGGCGGGTGGCGGTGGTGAAGGGCTCGTAGCGGACCTGGGCGAGACAGGCGCCGCGGAAGGAAGGGCTCGCGGCGGCGAGCACCGCCTTGCCGGCGGCGGTGGCATGCAGCGGCAGCCGCGCGCCCAGGCGGAAGAAGGCGCGCACAGGCGCGTGCGCCTCCGCCTGCGCCACCACCACCAGCTCCATGGCATCGAACATGGCAAGGTTCACGGTCTCGTCGGTCTCGTGGAGGAGACGGCGAATCACCGGACGGCCGATGTCCGGCAGCTTGCGGATGCGCAGATAGGCGGAGCCGATGCGGAACAGGCCGAGCCCCACCGTCCAGAGCCCGGTGGACAGGTCGTGATTGACCAGCTGGCGCTTCTCCAGCGTGGTCAGCAGGCGGTGCACGGTGGAGACGGGCAGCTCGGCGCGCCGGGCAATCTCGGCCAGCGCCATGCCATCCTGATCGGCCACCACGCGCAGCAGGGCGATGGCGCGGTCCAGCGACTGGACCTCGGCCCCGCCCTCCGACGCCGTGCCGGAGGCCGGCCGTCCCCTGCGCCGCGGTGCGACCTCGGTGTCCGGCATGCCGCTTTCTCCTCCCGTTTCGTTGCGCATCAAACTATCTTTCCCCTCGCGCCCGTCCACCCCGTGCGCTGCCCCTGCGTCAAATTTTCCACGTTGCGGAATTAATTTCCATAAGTATTGTGTCCGGGACTTGCCGGACGGCGGGGCTGCCCGCTAATCTGGTATACATAATACGACAAAGATCGCGCTCAGCAGGGAGGATCAGCCATGAAGGTATGCATTTACGGTGCCGGAGCCATTGGCGGCTATCTGGGCGTGCAGCTCGCCCAGGCCGGCGCCGATGTCAGCCTGGTGGCCCGTGGCGGCCATCTGGAGGCCATGCAGACCAATGGCGTGAAGCTGCTGATCAATGGCGAAGAGCGCGTCGCCAAGGTGCGCGCCACCGACGACCCGCGCGAGCTGGGGCCGCAGGATTACGTCATCATCGCCCTCAAGGGCCATTCGGTGCCCGGCGTGGTGCAGCAGATCCGCCCCCTCCTCGGCAACGACACCTCCGTCGTCACCGCCGTGAACGGCGTGCCCTACTGGTACTTCTACAAGCATGGCGGGGCGCTGGAGAACCGCACCCTCGCCACCATCGATCCCGGCGCGAAGCAGTGGGAAGTGCTGCGTCCCGAGCGCGCCATCGGCTGCATCGTCTATCCCGCGACCGAGGTGGTGGCGCCCGGCGTCATCCAGCACATCTACGGCGACAAGTTCCCCCTCGGCGAGCCGTCGGGCGAGATCACACCCCGCGTCACCGCCCTCAGCCAGATGATGGAAAAGGGCGGCCTGCGCGCGCCGGTGATGACCAATATCCGCGACGAGCTGTGGCTGAAGCTGTGGGGCAACCTCTGCTTCAACCCCATCAGCGCCCTCACCCACGCCACCCTCGACCTCATTGCCGCCGATCCCGGCACCCGTGCCGTGGCCAAGGCCATGATGCTGGAAGCCAAGGCCATCGCCGAGCGCATCGGCGTCAACTTCCGCGTGGACGTGGAACGCCGCATCAACGGCGCCGGCGCCGTGGGCGCGCACAAGACCTCCATGCTCCAGGACCTGGAGCGCGACCGCCCCATGGAGATCGATCCGCTGGTCAGCGTCGTCCAGGAAATGGGCCAGATGCTGGACATGCCCACCCCCACCCTCGACGTGGTGCTGGCCCTGGTGCGCCAGCGCGCCGCCATGGCCGGCCTCGGCGGCATCCTCGCCAACCCGCCGCTGACCGCCGCCGATCTCGAGCCGCAGAAGAAGGCCGCCGTCCACTGAGACCTCCCCTCCCGATGGCCGGGTCCGCCCGGTCATCGGACGCGGCAGCAGGGCGACTTGAAAATGAAAAGGCCGGGCGCTTGCCCGGCCTTTTTCATGTTTGCGTCGCTTCAGGAAAACCGCGCGGCCCTCGACCTCACACCCGCCGACGTTCCAACCGAACCTTGGGCAGGAGGCGCCCCGGACGGGCGCCTTGATCGGGATGCGTTCAGTCGGCCTCGCTCTGCGCGGCGGCAGGCGAAACGGGGGAAGCGGCGTCGGCCGGCTGGCTGGCGTTCAGCGCCATGCCTGTCAGCACATAGCCCAGCACGAGAGCGGCAAACACGGCGATTCGCTTGGTCATCCTCGATCCTCAGAACTTGCGTCGCGGCTTCCGTCGCCGACGACACCCGCTTGCGGCGGTGCAGCACGAAATACGCTTCCCGTGCGGCACCGGAGCTGAATGAGTGCGTCAGCAGCGGTTCATAAAGACTGAACGGCACCCGGGTGTTCCCCGGAAATCGTCCGGGGCGTGGCCTGCCCCGCCGGCACCGCGACCGGGGTGACGCCCCCGCGACTCGACCGCAGCGAAATCGGGTTTACACCGCGCCGCGTCATGTGTCTGTGTCCTGCGAGTCACAGCACCCTTGCGTGAACCGGGGTGGTAAAGCAGCGGTTTACGCGGTGCCGCAGCGGGGTACATCCCGGCCAGACGCCGCGAACGGGAGCCCGCGCCGCGGGCTGGCGAAAGACCGCGCCGGCAGGCCCGCGCGGCGCTTTACTCGGATCGTTACAGGCTCTAAGCGAGGGCACCTTTTCGCGACGCAGCAAGGCGCCCATGCTCCGCAAGCTCTACGACTGGATCATCGCGTATTCGTCGAAGCCGTCGGCACCCTGGGCCCTCGCCCTTGTCGCCTTTGCGGAAAGCTCGGTGTTTCCGGTGCCGCCGGACGTGCTGCAGGTGCCCATGACGCTGGCGCGGCCGGACAAGGCCTGGCGCTACGCCCTCATCGCCACCATCGCCTCGGTGCTGGGCGGCCTCGTCGGCTACGCCATCGGCGCGCTGCTCTATGACAGCGTGGGCAAGTTCCTCATCGACCTCTACGGCTACGGCCAGAAGGTCGACCAGTTCCGCGCCGCCTATGCCCATTACGGGCACTGGGTGATCCTGCTGAAGGGGCTCACGCCGATCCCGTTCAAGCTGGTCACCATCACCTCGGGCTTCGCGAACTACAGCCTGTTCTGGTTCATCGTGCTGTCGGTCATCACCCGCGGCGCCCGCTTCTTCCTGCTGGCGGCGCTGCTGCACTATTTCGGCCCGTCGGCGCGCGAGTTCATCGAGAAGCGGCTCGGCCTCGTCACGCTGGGTCTGCTGGCGGTGGTGGTGCTGGGACTGGTGGCCGCGGCCTACTTCATCTGAGGCCGCCGGCCTTCTTTACTGACCTTTCGGACGCGACAGGACCGAGGCGGTGCCCGCCGACGCGCTGTCGGTGGTCGCGGTGCCGGCACCGGCCTTGCGCTTCTGTGGCTGGGCCGGGCTCGCCGGCTGCGCCGGGGTCGCGGAGGGCGCGGCATTGGCCGATTGCTGGGCGGCCGTCTGCCCGGCCGGCGCATTCGCGCTGGCGCCCGGCGCCGACTGGGCCGGAGGCGTCGCTGCAGCGGCAGTAGGCGCGGGTACAACTGCAGGCGCAGGCGTGGTGGCGACCGGCGCGGCGGGGGCCACGGCGGCAGGCGCGGGCGTTACTGCGGCCATGGTGGCCTCCGGCGGGCGCTGGGGCGGCAGCGGCGCCGGGGTTCCGGCCATCGAGGGTGACGGGGCAGCGGAATAGGACGGCGCCGGAGCCGGCGGAACGGCGCGCGCCGTCGCGGGCGGTGCCTGACGCTGGGGCGCGGGAGCCGGCGCAGCCACGGCGGGTCCGCCGGGGATGGTGCGCGCGCTGACCACACGGCCGGTAAAGGCATTCACCCGCAAGAGCGCCCGCCCCTCCTGATCGGATGCGGCAACCAGATAGAAGCGGCCTGAGAGCTTGGGCGCACCGATGCTCCAGTAGCCCATGCTCTGGACGATGGACCGGATCTCCTCAGGCGGCAGCACCGGATAGCGCGCCTGCGGCACGCCATACGCCCCACTGGGATAGGTGCCGGGCGGATAAGCGCCGGGCGGCACCGGATAGCCGCGCGGCGCAAGGCCGGGCTGCCCCTCATAGATCAGCACCTGCGCCGCCGCCGGCAGCGCGCTGCCGAGGAGAAGGGCAGAGACGGCCGCCGCGCGCAGCACCGGCCGGGAGCCGAGGGGAAGGGAGAGGGTGTGGTGCACGGCGCTGCTCCGGATCGGTAGAAACGTGAGGCGGTCGGTCGGCCTGCGCCCCTTCTTCTCCGCGCGCGTCCACGCATGCGAAGACGGGACCCGGCGGAGCCGCCTGATTCCCGTTCACCTAAGCCTTCCAATGCGGCAGCCGTAGGACGCAAGTCGGGACGCAAAATTGGGGCGGGAACCGGCAATCGGCCGCATCGGGCATCGGACCCGCCGGGAGGCGCCGAAATCCCGTTGCGCGCGGGCCAACCGCCCCGTACCGTTCTTGCGCCAGAACCGCCAGTCGCGCAATTTTTCGCCAATTTGACCGCTTCTGCGCCATCGTGGCGCTTGTGAGGCTGCTGCTTTTCTGTCATCTTCGCCGAGATAGGGCAGTCGTACTTCCCTATCTCCCGTGCGCGCTGAATTGCCGAGCTCACGTTCCACAGGGCTGGCCCGCCGCCGGCCGAAGTCGGACGGAGGCGCAGTTCCGCGCGGCGCGGCTGTGGTGCAAAAGTTGCAAAGCAGGTATCGGATATCGCCGGACGCCCCGTCCGGGCGAAGGGGGTCCGGCGCCCGGCGCGATGCGCACGGGCACCGACAGTCTGGGGAAGCCGGCGGCACAGCCGGAAAATGCGGGCGGCGCGCCGCCCTATGGAAAAGGAATGGTCAGATGGCACCGATGGATCGCAAGGATGGCTTGATCGGAAGCGTGGCTCAGACTGCCGCCGCCGTGAAAGACACGGCGATCGTCGGCCGTCCGGACGCCTTCGGCCTGTTCGACCCGGCGCACGAGCGTGACGCCTGCGGCGTGGGCTTCATCGCCGACATCAAGGGCCGCAAGAGCCACCACATCGTGCAGGACGGCATCAACATCCTGCTCAACCTGGAGCACCGCGGCGCGGTGGGCGCCGATCCGCGCGCCGGCGACGGCGCGGGCATGCTGGTGCAGATCCCGCACAAGTTCTTCGCCAAGGAGGCGGCGCGCCTCGGCTTCGCCTTGCCGGAGCCCGGCCAGTATGCCGTCGGCCACATCTTCATGCCGCGCGAGGCCGAGGGTGAGGCCATCGTGCGCGCCGCCTACGAGCGGGTGGTGGCGGAAGAGGGCTTCGAGCTCATCGGCTGGCGCGACGTGCCCACCGACAATTCCTCCCTCGGCGTCAGCGTGCTGCCGACCGAGCCCAAGCACGTCCAGATCTTCATCGGCCGCGGCGAGTTCGCGGGCGACGAGGACGGCTTCGAGCGCCGCCTGTTCGTGCTGCGCAAGGTAATCTCCAACACCGTCTATGGCGCAAGGGACCCGCGCACCGCCGGCTATTATCCGGTGTCGCTGTCGGTCCGCACGCTGGTCTACAAGGGCATGTTCCTCGCCGACCAGCTCGGCGCCTATTATCCGGACCTGCACGACCCGGACTTCGAGAGCGCGCTCGCCCTCGTGCACCAGCGCTTCTCCACCAACACCTTCCCGGCCTGGCCGCTGGCCCACCCCTATCGCATGGTGGCGCACAACGGCGAGATCAACACCCTGCGCGGCAACGTCAACTGGATGGCGGCGCGGCAGGCGAGCGTGGATTCCGAGCTGTTCGGCGCCGACATCTCCAAGCTCTGGCCCATCAGCTATGAGGGCCAGTCGGACACCGCGTGCTTCGACAACGCGCTCGAATTCCTGGTGCAGGGCGGCTACTCGCTGCCCCACGCGGCCATGATGCTGGTGCCCGAGGCCTGGGCCGGCAACCCGCTCATGGACGAGGAGCGGCGCGCCTTCTACGAGTATCACGCCTCCCTCATGGAGCCGTGGGACGGCCCCGCCGCCATCGTCGCCACTGACGGCCGGAAGATCGTCGCGACGCTGGACCGCAACGGCCTGCGCCCCGCCCGCTACATGGTGACGAACGACGACACCATCGTGCTCGCCTCGGAAATGGGCGTGCTCACGCTGCCCGAGGAAAAGATCGTCACCAAGTGGCGCCTCCAGCCCGGCAAGATGCTGCTGGTGGACCTCGAGGAAGGCCGCCTCGTCCCCGACGAGGAGATCAAGACCGAGCTGGCCCGCGCCAATCCCTACAAGGAGTGGCTGAAGCACACCCAGCTGGTGCTCGAGGACCTGCGCCCCGTCGAGGCGCGCGAGGTGCGCACCGACGTGTCGCTGCTCGATCGCCAGCAGGCGTTCGGCTACACGCAGGAAGACCTCAAGCTGCTCATGGCGCCCATGGCCATCACCGGCCAGGAAGCGGTCGGCTCCATGGGCACCGACACGCCCATCAGCGTGCTGTCCAACAAGTCCAAGTCGCTGTTCAGCTACTTCCAGCAGAACTTCGCGCAGGTGACGAACCCGCCCATCGACCCGATCCGCGAGGAGCTGGTGATGAGCCTCGTCTCCTTCATCGGGCCGCGGCCGAACATCTTCGACCTGGAGGGCAACGCCCGCCGCAAGCGGCTCGAGGTGCGCCAGCCCATCCTCACCAACGAGGACCTGGAGAAGATCCGCTCCATCGGCTTCATGGAGGAGCGGTTCGACACCCGCACGCTGGACATCACCTACCCCTCAGACAAGGGCGCGGCGGGCATGGAGGATGCCGTCGAGCGGCTATGCGAGCGCGCCGAGGCGGCGGTCCACGGCGGCTACAACATCATCATCCTGTCCGACCGCATGATCGGACCGGACCGCATCCCGATCCCGGCGCTGCTCGCCACGGCGGCGGTGCATCACCATCTCATCCGCAAGGGCCTGCGCACCTCGGTCGGCCTTGTGGTCGAGACCGGTGAGGCGCGGGAGGTGCATCACTTCGCCTGTCTCGCCGGCTACGGCGCCGAGGCCATCAACCCCTATCTCGCCTTCGAGACCCTGCTCTCCATGAAGGACGAGATTCCGGAGGAGGTGGACGACAAGGAGATCGTGAAGCGCTTCATCAAGTCCATCGACAAGGGACTGCTGAAGGTGATGTCCAAGATGGGCATCTCCACCTACCAGTCCTATTGCGGCGCGCAGATCTTCGACGCGGTGGGCCTCTCCTCCGAGCTGGTGCGGAAGTATTTCTTCGGCACCGCCACCACCATCGAGGGCGTGGGCCTGCCGGAGATCGCGGAAGAGACCGTGCTGCGGCATACCCTCGCCTTCTCGGACGCGCCCGTGTTCCGCATGGCGCTCGATGTGGGCGGCGAATACGCCTACCGCATCCGCGGCGAGGACCATGCGTGGTCGCCGGATTCGGTGGCGGCGCTCCAGCATGCGGTGCGCGGCAACGCGCAGGACAAGTACAAGGCGTTCGCCGCCATGATCAACGAGGAGGACAAGCGCCTCCTCACCGTGCGCTCGCTGTTCCGCATCCGGTCGGCGGGCGAGATCGGGCAGGCGAGCGTGGACGTCGCGGACGTGGAACCCGCCTCCGAGATCGTGAAGCGCTTCGTCACCGGCGCCATGTCGTTCGGCTCCATCTCGCGGGAGGCGCACACCACGCTTGCCATCGCCATGAACCGGATCGGCGGCAAGTCGAACACCGGCGAAGGCGGCGAGGAGCCGGAGCGCTTCAAGCCCCTGCCCAACGGCGACAGCATGCGCTCCGCCATCAAGCAGGTGGCCTCCGGCCGCTTCGGCGTGACGGCGGAATATCTCGTCAATTCCGACGTGATGCAGATCAAGGTCGCGCAGGGCGCCAAGCCCGGCGAGGGCGGCCAGTTGCCCGGCCACAAGGTGGACGCGGTGATCGCCAAGGTGCGCCACTCCACCCCGGGCGTGGGCCTCATCTCCCCGCCCCCGCACCATGACATCTATTCCATCGAGGACCTCGCCCAGCTCATCTACGACCTGAAGAACGTGAACCCCGACGCGGACGTGTCGGTGAAGCTCGTCTCCGAGGTCGGCGTGGGCACGGTGGCGGCCGGCGTCGCCAAGGCGCGCGCCGACCACATCACCATCTCCGGCTTCGAGGGCGGCACGGGCGCGAGCCCGCTCACCTCCATCAAGCACGCCGGCTCGCCGTGGGAGATGGGCCTCGCCGAGACCCAGCAGACGCTGGTGGCCAACCGCCTGCGCTCGCGCGTCGCGCTGCAGGTGGACGGCGGCCTGCGCACCGGCCGGGACGTCATCATCGGCGCCCTGCTCGGCGCCGACGAGTTCGCCTTCTCCACCGCCCCGCTGATTGCGGCGGGCTGCATCATGATGCGCAAGTGCCACCTGAACACCTGCCCGGTGGGCGTGGCGACGCAGGACCCCGTGCTGCGCAAGCGCTTCAAGGGCACGCCCGAGCACGTCATCAACTACTTCTTCTTCATCGCGGAAGAGGTGCGGGAGATCATGGCTTCCCTCGGCTTCCGCAAGCTGGAAGAGATGGTGGGCCGCGCCGACGTGCTGGACCAGAAGGCCGCCATTGACCACTGGAAGGCCAAGGGCCTCGACTTCTCGCGCATCTTCGCGGTGCCGCAGGTGCCGGCCGAGGTTGGCATCCGCCACACCGAGCGCCAGCACCACCCCATCGAGAAGGTGCTCGACCGCACCCTCATCGCAAAGGCGGCCCCGGCGCTGGAGCGCGGCGAGAAGGTGGTCATCGAGACCCCCATCCGCTCGGTGGACCGCTCCGCCGGCGCCATGCTCTCGGGCGCGGTGGCCAAGGCCTATGGCGGCGCCGGCCTGCCCGACGACACCATCCACGTCACCCTCTCGGGCACCGCGGGCCAGGCCTTCGGCGCCTTCCTCGCGGCGGGCGTCACCTTCGACCTCATCGGCGAGGCCAACGACTACGTGGGCAAGGGCCTCTCGGGCGGGCGCATCATCGTGCGGCCGCCGGCCCATTCGGCCATCGTTCCGGAGAACTCCATCATCGTCGGCAACACCGTGATGTATGGCGCGACCCAGGGCGAATGCTACTTCCACGGCATCGCCGGGGAGCGCTTCGCGGTGCGCAATTCGGGGGCAATCGCCGTCGTCGAAGGCACTGGCGACCATGGCTGCGAATACATGACCGGCGGCATCGTGGTGGTCATCGGCCCCACGGGACGCAACTTCGCGGCCGGCATGTCCGGCGGCGTCGCCTACGTGCTCGACGAGGACAAGAGCTTCGCCAAGCGCTGCAATCTCTCCATGGTGGATCTGGAGCCGGTGGAGGAGGAGGAGGATCTGCTGGAGCGCCTCCACCACCACGGCGGCGACCTGGAGTTCAAGGGCCGCATCGACGTGCAGGGCGACATGTCCCGCCACGACGAGGAGCGCCTGCACCAGCTCATCGCCAAGCACCTGCACCACACGGGCTCGGCGCGGGCGCAGATGATCCTCGACAACTGGGCGGACTACCGCTCCAAATTCGTCAAGGTGATGCCGGTGGAATACCGCCGCGCCTTGCGCGAGATGGAGAAGCGCCGCGGCCTCGCGGCGGCCGAATGAGGCGGGAGCGTCCCCTCCCCGGAGGGGACGCCGGCCGGCCCGAGTGGCCGGCGAGCGGGCTCGGGAAGCCCGCGCGGTAACGCGCGCGAAAACCGAGTCCTCAAGCTGGAACAATTCTTGTAATGGAACTCGTGGTGCGGCACGCCGAGACATCCGGCGCGCGCGGCGGTTCCCTCAAGGTTCGCCAACGAGGTTTTTATGGGCAAGGTCACGGGGTTCCTGGAGATTGATCGGCGCGAGCAGAAGTATCAGCCCGCATCCGACCGCATCCGCCATTTCCGCGAGTTCACGCTGCCGCTGCCCGACGCCGAGGTGGAGAACCAGGCGTCGCGCTGCATGGATTGCGGCATCCCCTTCTGCCACGGCTCCACCGGCTGCCCGGTCAACAACCAGATCCCGGACTGGAACGACCTCGTCTATCGCAACGAGTGGGAAGAGGCCGCCCGCAACCTCCACTCCACCAACAATTTCCCCGAATTCACCGGCCGCATCTGCCCCGCCCCGTGCGAGGAAGCCTGCACGCTGAACCTCGAGGACGTGCCCGTCACCATCAAGACGGTGGAGCAGGCCATCGCCGACAAGGCGTGGAAGAAGGGCTGGATCAAGCCCGAGCCTGCCGCCGTGAAGACCGGCAAGAAGGTCGCCATCATCGGCTCCGGCCCGGCGGGCCTCGCCGCCGCCCAGCAGCTCGCCCGCGCCGGCCACGACGTGCATGTCTATGAGCGCGAGCCCAAGGCCGGCGGCCTGCTGCGCTATGGCATCCCCGACTTCAAGATGGAGAAGCACCACATCGACCGCCGGGTGAAGCAGATGGAGGGGGAAGGCGTCACCTTCCACTACAACGAGAATATCGGTGTGGTGCGCCCCCTTCAGGAACTGCTCGACGGCCATGACGCGGTGCTGCTCGCTGGCGGCTCCGAGGCCCCGCGCGATCCGGGCCTCCCCGGGCAGGAGATGGAGGGCGTGCATTTCGCCATGCCCTATCTCGTGCAATCCAACCGCCGCGAGAGCGACGAGCCGGTGAACGAGGTCCCGATCCTCGCCGGCGGCAAGCATGTGGTGGTGGTGGGCGGCGGCGACACCGCCTCCGACTGCGTGGGCACCGCCTTCCGACAGGGCGCGCTCTCCGTCACCCAGCTCGACATCCGCGCCGTGCCTCCCATGAAGGAGGACAAGCTGGCGGTGTGGCCCTTCTGGCCCACCAAGTTCCGCACCTCCTCCTCCCAGGCCGAGGGCGCCGAGCGCGAGTTCGCCTGCGCGACGCTGGGCATCGAGGGCCGCAACGGCCGCGTCACCGGCGTCAAGTGCGCCCGCGTCGATGCCAAGCGCCAGCCCATCCCCGGCACCGAGTTCGTGCTGCGCGCCGATCTCGTCTTCCTCGCCATCGGCTTCGCCCACCCGCTGTTCGCCGGGCTCATCGAGCAGTCCGGCGCGGCTTTGGACAAGCGCGGCAATGTGAAGGCGGACGAGGAGGCCTATGCCACCTCCGTGCCCAAGCTCTACGCCGCCGGCGACATGCGCCGCGGCCAGTCGCTGGTGGTCTGGGCCATCCGCGAAGGCCGCCAGGCCGCCCACGCCATCGACAAGGACCTGATGGGCGCCACCACCCTGCCGCGCTGAGCGCCCGTTCCCCGGACAAGCGACACCGAAGGTGGAGCGCTGATCCGGGGGCCAGCGCAAGACTCCCCAAGCCGTCATCGCCCGGCTTGTCCGGGCGATCCACGGTGTGGTCCGGTAAATCCTCCGGACATTGCTCCAGCGGCCCGGTGGATCGCCCGAAACCCGGCTGTTGCCGGGTTTCGCCATTGGGAACGGAAGTCGGCAACAGCCGGCTTCCGGACAAGCCGGGCGATGACAAGCGGATATAATCGTGCTGGGCCCCGGATCGCATTCCGCTATCGCTGCTGCATGCGTCCGGGGTGCGAGGGCGGTACAGCCTCCTCAGATGTTCGTCTTGTCGGCGCCCTTCAGCTCCAGGATCTCGCGCGCCTCGTCGGGGCTGGCCACTTCCAGCCCCAGGCCCTCGATGATCTTGGCGGCGAGCTTCACCTGATCGGCGTTGGAGGTGGCGAGCTTGCCACGGCCGGCCCAGAGTGAATCCTCCAGCCCCACCCGGATGTTGCCGCCCATGGAGGCGGCCATGGCGGCAATCGGCAGCTGGTTGCGGCCGGCGCCGAGCACGGACCAGCGATACTGATCGCCGAACAGCCGGTCGCAGGTGCGCTTCATGTGCATCACGTCCTCGGGGTGGGGACCGATGCCGCCGAGAAGCCCGAACACGGACTGCACGAACAGCGGCGGCTTCACCAGCCCGCGCTCCAGGAAGTGCGCGAGATTGTAGAGATGGCCGATGTCGTAGCACTCGAACTCGAAGCGCGTGCCGTTGTCGTAGCAGGTGGTCAGGATATATTCGATATCCTTGAAGGTGTTGCGGAAGACGAGATCGCGCGTGTTCTCAAGATGCGTCTTCTCCCACGGGTGCTTGAACTCCTTGTACTTGTCGAGCAGGTGGAAGAGCCCGAAATTCATGGAGCCCATGTTCAGGGAGGCCACTTCCGGCTTGAAGGTGGCGGCGGGCAGCACGCGCTCCTCCACCTTCATGTAGGGGCTGCCGCCGGAGGTGATGTTGATGACCGCGCTGGTGGCCTGCTTGATGCGCGGCAGGAAGGGTGCGAACGCCTCCGGCGTCTGGTCCGGCTGTCCGGTCTCGGGGTTGCGGGCGTGCAGGTGCAGGATGGCCGCGCCGGCCTCGGCCGCCTTCAGCGCGTCGGCGACGATCTCGTCCGGCGTGATGGGCAGATAGGGCGACATGGTGGGCGTGTGGATCGCCCCCGTGATGGCGCAGGTGATGATGACCTTGCGGTTGGATTTCTTGGGGGCGGCCTCGGTCATGACGGTGTTGCCTCAGTGGTCGTGAATGTCGGAAAGGCGAAAGCTTCAGGCGCCGATGTCCTTGTCGGCCTTGCGCTTGTGAGCGGCCAGCGCCATCAGCCGGCGGTCGCGCCACACCTGGCGCTCCTGAAGGGCATCGTGGGCAAGGCGCGCGCGGCGCTCGGCGAGCACGGTTTCCAGCACCGGGCCGGCCCAGTCCACGCGGCGCCACTGGTCGGGCGAGATGCGCTCATAGATCTGCTGGTAGCGCGCCACATAGTCGGCGACGCCGCCGGGCGCGTTGAGGTCGATGGTCTCGAACGGCCCCATGAAGGACCAGCGCAGCGCCAGCCCCTCGCGGATGCCGATGTCCACGTCCTCGACGCTGGCATAGCCGTCCGCCACGAGGCGGAACGCCTCTTCCAGAAGCGCGCCCTGCATGCGGTTCATCACGAAGCCGTCCAGCTCGCGCTTCATCACGATGGGCGACTGGCCGGCGGCGCGCATGAGGTCGGCGGCGCGGGTCATGGTCTCCGCGGAGGTCCAGGGCGCTGGCACCACCTCCACGGCGGGGATGAGATAGGGCGGGTTGATGGGGTGGCACACGCACACCCGCTCGCGATGCGTCAGGGTCTCGGTAAAGCGCGAGGGCAGGATCGCCGAGGTGGAGGAGGCGAGCACCGTCTCGGGCGCAGCGATCGCGTCCAGTTCCGCATAGAGCGCCTGCTTGAGGGCAAGGTCTTCCGGCGCGTTCTCCTGCGCGTGGACGGCGCCGTCCAGCGCTTCCGCATAGGAACCGGCGGCGGAAAGGCGCGCACGCACCGCCTCGGGCGAGGCGCCGTTGAGGAGGTCGTTGGCCGCGAGATCGGGCAGCACGCCCTCGATATAGGCCAGCGCCGCCTCGGGCGCCCCCGGCGCCTTGTCGGCCAGCGCCACGTCGAACCCGGCGCGGGCGAAGGTGATGGCCCAGGCGCGGCCGATGAAGCCGGAGCCGATGATGGCGATCTTGGTCATGACTGCCTCTTCATGGATTCACTGCAAACCGTCGTCATCCCCCGGCTTGTCCGGGGGATCCACCTTGCCGAAAGTCCGGCGCATGGCTGCCGGGAACGCCTCTCCCGGCAGGGTGGATGCCCCGGACAAGCCGGGGCATGACAGTCTTGAAACGCGGCGCATAGGCGCGAACCACACTCACAGCCACAGCACCTGCCTTCTGAGATCGAGGTCGCGGGCGAGCGGGCGGGCGGGGCCTTCGTGGACCACCTCGCCGCGCTCCAGCACAACCGCGCGGTCGGCGAGGTTCAGCACCACGTCGAGATGGTGATCGACGATGACGAGGGTGAGCGAGCGGCGCAGCCGGTCGAAGGCGTCAAACAGCTCCTCGGTGACGGCCGGGGACAGGCCCTCGAAGGGCTCGTCCAGCAGCAGCACGCGGGTGTCGCCCATGAGCGCGCGGGCCACCGCCACCATCTGCTGCTCGCCGCCGGAGAGGAGATCGGCCGGCGTGTCCATGCGCACCTTCAGGCGCGGGAAGAGGTCCAGCACCTCCTCCTCGCTGAAGTGCTTGCCGGCCCCGGTGATGCGCTTCAGACGCCCGAGTTCGAGGTTGTGGCGCACGCTCATGCCGTGGAACAGCGCCCTGCCCTGCGGCACGTAGCCGACGCCGCGCCGGGCGATGGCGGCGGAGGAGAGGCCCATGAGTTCCTCGCCGGCCAGCGTGAGCGTGCCGTTCATGGGCTTGACGATGCCGGTGATGGCCTTGAGCAAAGTGGACTTGCCCGCCCCGTTGCGGCCGAGCAGCGCGAGGATCTCGCCCTCCTTCGCCTCCAGCGAGACGCCGGCGAGGATGCGGCTCTTGCCGTAGAAGGCGTCGATGCCGTGGAGCCGCAGCATAACGGTGTCGGTGGCGGCGGATTGAAGGTCGCGGGCGGCCAGCGCCGCGGCGCCGGAGCCGATATAGACCTCCTGCACGCGCTTGTCGGAGCGTGCATCCTCCACCGTGCCGTCCACCAGCACCGCGCCGTCGGCCATCACGGTCACGGCGTCGGCGAGTTCGAACACGCGGTCGATGTCGTGCTCCACGAGGAGCACCGGCACCTCGGCGGAGATGTCCTTGATGAGGTTGGAGACGCGGTTGCGCTCCGCCGCCGCGAGGCCCGCCAAAGGCTCATCCAGCAGCAGCACGCGCGGGCGGGAGGTCAGCGCAAGGCCCATGTCCAGCAGGCGCTGCCCGCCATAGGAGAGCGCACCCGCCTCCGCCCGCTCCATGCCGGCGACGCCGAGGAAGGCGACCATCTCCGCCGTCTCGGCGTTGATCTCGGGGATGGACGCGGCATCGCGCCAGGGATCGAAGCGGCTCTTGTGGGTCGCCTGCACGCCGAGGCGCAGATTCTCCTCCACGGAGAGCGTGGGGAACAAATTGGTGATCTGGAAGGAACGCGCGAGGCCCTTCATGCACACCGCATTGGGGGAGAGCCCGTCGATGCGCTCGCCGGCGAGGCGGATTTCGCCGGCATTGGGGGCGAACATGCCGGAGATCATGTTGAAGGTGGAGGTCTTGCCCGCGCCGTTGGGGCCGATGAGGGCGTGGAGCGTCCGGTCCTTCACCGCCACCGCGCCGGACCGCACCGCCTTGATGGCGCCGAAGCCCAGAGCGAGGTCCTTCGCCTCCAGCAGCGGGGCGGCACTCTCCCACCGCGCCCGCGCGGTGAGGGAGGACGGCAACGGCCGCCGCTCCGCCGAAGTGCGCCGGCCCATGGCGGCGGCCTCGATGGTCTTTTTCCGGAGCGGCGCCAGCAAGCGGCCGGCGACGCCCACGAGCCCGGTGGGCGAGAAGACGATGAAGGCCATGAACAGCAGGCCGAACCAGAACAGCCAGTTCGCCGTCCACATGGACAGGAACTCGCGGAACAGCACGAAGAACAGCGCACCCAGCGCCGGCCCGAGGAAGGAGCGCATGCCGCCGATGACCACCATGGCCAGAAGCTCGCCCGAAAAGGCGATGGCGATGGGATCGGCCGAGGCGAAGCGGTGGTTGAAGGCGAGCAGCGCCCCGGCGAACGCCGTGAGTCCGGCCGAGAGGGTGAAGCAGGCGATCTTGTAGGCCCGCGTATCGTAGCCGATGAAGCGCGCCCGCTGCTCGTTCTCGCGGATGGCGACCAGCACCGTGCCCACCGGCGAGCGCACGAAGCGCTGGAGGGTGAGGATGATGAGGAAGGCCGCCACCGCCACCACCCAGTAGAAGGTAGCGTTGCGATCCACATCGAGGCCGAGGAAGGGGCCGCGATTGACGCCGCCGAGGCCGTTCTCGCCGCCCGTCACGGCGGTCCAGCGGAAAGCGATGGTGTAGGCGAGCGCGGTGAGCGCCAGCGTCAGCAGCGAGAAATAGACGCCGCGCCGCCGCAGCACCACATAGCCCACCGGGATGGCCGCCAGCGTCACCAGCACCGCCGCCGGGATCGCGAGCACGAGGCCCCACTCGGGAAACAGCCGCTGCTGCACCAGCGCCGCCGCATAGGCGCCGAGCCCGAACCACGCGCCATGGCCGAAGGAGACGAGGCCGGTGTAGCCGACGAGCAGGTTCAGCGCCATGCAGGCAAGGGCGAGGATCACCACGTCGGTGGCGGACGTCACCGTCAGGCCGAGGGCGGAGAGCAGCGCGGGCAGAAGGGCCAGCGCCACCGCGGCGACGATGAGGTTGGCATTGCGGGCGAGCATCGCGGCTCCTGAGGCGGGAGGGGTCGCAGTCACGAAAGGGGCGGAGGGCGCGGTGGAAGGCGCGGCGGTGGCCTTGGGCATGGCGGTCACTCGAAGCGCAGGATGCGCTCGCCGAACAGGCCACGCGGCCGGGCGAGCAGCACCGCCAGCATCAGGACGTACATGGACGCCTCGGCCGCCGGCGGGATGAAGTAGACCGTGAGCCCGCGAACGAGGCCCACCAGCAGCCCCGCCGCCACCACGCCCCAGAACGAGCCGAGACCGCCGATGACCACCACCACGAAGGCGGCGGTGAGGATTTCCGAGCCCATGGCCGGGTGCACGCCGGAGATGGGCGCGAGCATGATGCCGGCGAGGCCCGCAAGGCCGATGCCGATGGCCGCCACCGCCGTGAGATAGGGGGTGAGCGAGATGCCGAGCGCGCCCACCATGTCGGGGTTCTGCACGCCGGCCCGCACCACGCGGCCGAAGGCGGTGCGCTGGAGCAGCAGCCACAGCCCGAGCACCGCCACCGCCGCCACCACCAGGATGGCGAGGCGATAGCGCGAATAGATGAAGTCGCCGAGGAACACCTGCCCCTTCAGGAAGGCGGGAATGGAGAAGGGAATGGGCGTGGCGCCGAAGGCCATGCGCAGCGCCTGCTCGATCACCATGGCGAGGCCGAAGGTGAGCAGCAGCGAGAGGATGGGATCGGCCCGGTAGAAGCGCGAGAACAGGGTGCGCTCGATGACCATGCCGATGAGCGCCACGGAGAGGGGCGCGGCGACGAAGGCGGCGGGAAAGCCGAAGCGGTTGCCGACCTCGACGCCGATATAGGCGCCGATGGCATAGAAGCCGCCATGGGCGAGGTTCACGATGCCGCCCAGAGAGAAGATGAGCGACAGGCCGAGGGCGATCAGCAGATAGGCGACACCCACCAGAAGCCCGTTGAGCAATTGCTCGATGAGGAAGACGAGTTCCATGGGCATTGCATCTTCTCCGGCCTTAGGCGTTTTACTGGCAGACATCTTTGGCTCAGCCGTCATGCCGGACCTTGTGCCGGGCATGACGGCGGTGAGGGCGGGCTCCGATGAGAGCGGACCTCACGCCCCGAACCAGCCGAGCCCCCTGTCCCCTTGCGGGAGAGGGCTGGGGTGAGGGGTATGGCGCCGCGTGAACCGTTGTCCGGCGCAGGCGGAAACATCCCCACCCCTCACCCCCAACCCCTCTCCCGCCCGAACCCGGCTGTTGCCGGGTTCGGTTCGCAAAAGTCGAAGTCGGCAACAGCCGACTTCGAGGGGAGAGGGGAGGAGTTGGTGCCCCGGACCAGCGACGGCGACGCCGGAGCGCCGAGCCGGGGTCCAGCGGAAAGTTCGGCGAAGCCGGCAAAGCCCCTCCGCCCTCCCCGCCGGAGCCACCCGCCTCCTCACCCCGCGGGGAAGGTGCAGGCGTTCTCTTCCGGGGTGGGCGCGATCACGTCGAGGGCGGTGCCGTCACCGGGCACGGCCGGGCCGAGGACCATGATGTCCCAATTGTCCTTCACCTGCGCCACCGGGCGGGGGGTCACCGTGTACATCTCCTGGATGAGCTGGTGGTCCCAGTCGCGGAAGTAGCCCTTGCGGCCCTTCAGGATGTCCAGCTCCTTCTCCTTCTCGAAGAAGGAGATGATCTGCGCGGAATCCGTGCTCTTGGTCTCGATCATGGCGCGGGCCACGAGCTTGGTGGCGACATAATCGCCCCAGGCCTGGTTCTCCGGTGGCTTGCCCCACTTCTTCACGAAGGCAGCGACGAAGGCCTTGGAGGACGGCGCGGAGACGTCATGATGCCAGATGAGCGGCCAGATGCCGCCGAAGGCATCCTTGCCCGCGCCCCAGGCCACCGCCGTATCGAAGCCGAAGCCACCGAACGGATACTGGAGGCCGAATTCCGAATACTGCTTGATGAAGTTGGTGATCTGGTTTCCGGCGAGGTTGGAGATCACCACGTCGGGGCGCGACTGGCGCACCTTCAAGAGATAGGAGGAGAAGTCCGTCGCGTCGGTGGGCACCAGTTCGTCGGCGATCACCTCGCCGCCATTCTGGCCGATGTAGCGCTTGGCGACGCGGGAGAGATCGTGGCCGAAGGCGTAATCAGCGGTGAGGAAAAAGAGCTTCTTGCCCTTGATAAGGCCGTCGCGCAGCATCGCCGCACCCACCGCCTTCACATATTGGGTATTGGCGCCCTCCACATGAAACATGTAGCGGTTGCAATCCTTGCCGCGCAGGGCATCGGAATTGCCGCCTGTGTTGACGAATACGATCTTGTTGCGCGCCGCCACCTGCGAGATGGCCAGGGCCGAGGCGGAGGAAATCTCGCCCACGATCACCGCCGCCTTGTCGCGCTCGATGTAACGCTCCGCCTTGGAGGAGGCGGTGGCGGGGTTCACGCTGTCCTCCATCACGAGGTTGATCTTGCGGCCGTTGATGCCGCCGGCCGCGTTCAGCTCTTCCACGGCAAGCTGCACGCCCATCTGCCCATAGGCGCCGAGCGGGCCGAGGAATCCGGTGAGCGGGGTCAGGTGGCCGAAGGTCACTGTGTCGGCCTGCGCCTTCACGATGGCAGGCATGCCGACGCCGCCGAGAAGCGCAGCTGCGCCGACGCCCTTCAGGAGCGTGCGGCGGCCGATGGATGCGGACGCAATTCGGGCGTGAAGCGGAAAGTCAGTCACGGCGTCGTCTCCTCCCATAGGTCCGGCTTGGATATTGCGGCGGCAGGATTTTTCCCGTCCGGACCGCACCGGAATGATTGCCGACTGGCTCGGCTATCTGTTATCTGTGATCACACATAGCAGACGCGGAACATGGAACACAAGACACCTTCCGCCGCAGACGGCGATGCCTCAGAGGTCCGCGGCGACGAGCCGGCGGCAACGCTCGATGCCCGTGTCGGCCGCATCGTCCGCCAGACTTTGGCCGATCAGGTCTATGGCGATCTGAAGGAGCTTCTGCTCTCCGGCCGCGCCGCGCCGGGCGAGCGCTTCACCCTGCGGGGGCTGGCCGCCGCCATCGGCACCAGCGCCATGCCGGTCCGGGAAGCGGTGTCGCGCCTCGTCGCCGAGAACGCGCTGGAAGTGCTGCCCAACCGCGCCGTGCGCGTGCCCCTCATGCCCCGCGCCCGCTTCGCCGAACTGCGCCTCATCCGCATCAGCCTCGAAGGCCTCGCCGCCGCCACCGCCGCCCGCGAGGCCACGGCGGAAGAGATCGCCGAGGTGGTCCGCTGCGAGCGCGCCTTCGCCGCCGAGCGGGACAAGAAGAGACCGGACGGCGCCGCCGCCATGCGCCACAACAAGGACCTGCACTTCGCCCTCTACCGCGCCGCCCACCTGCCCACCCTGATGGGGATGATCGAGGGCCTCTGGCTGCAGATCGGCCCCGTCCTCAACCTCGATTTCCGCGCCGGCCCGGAGCGGGTGCGGCAGGGGGAGGCGCACCTCCACCACGCCCGCCTCGTCGCCGCCCTCAAGGCCCGCGATTCGGACGCGGCACGGGACGCGCTGGTCGCGGATATCTGGAGCGCGGGCGACTTCATCCTCTCGCGCGACGTGCTTCCGGACTGATTCAAGACTGAACGTGCCCGAACCGGCACCTGACAGCACCGATACCCCACCCGAAAACCTAGGGAGAACGCCATGGACCTCGGCATTGCCGGCATTCGCGTCATCGTCACCGCCGGCGCCGGCGGCATCGGCCTGGAAATCGCCCGCGCCTTCCTGAAGGAGGGGGCGAAGGTGGAAGTCTGCGACGTGGACGAGGCCGCCCTGGAGGCCTTGGGGACCACCGCGCCGGGAGCCGCCGGCACCTGGTGCGACGTGTCGGATCGGGCTTCGGTCGCCGCCTTCATGGACGGCGCGCTGGGCCGGCTCGGAGGCCTCGATGTGCTTGTAAACAATGCGGGAATCGCCGGCCCCACCGGCCGTGTGGACCAGATCTCGCCGGAGGACTGGGACCGCACTTTGGCAGTGGACATCACCGGCCATTTCAACGTCACCCGCCTCGCCGTGCCGGCCCTGAAGGAGAGCGAGAACGCCTCCATCATCGGCCTCTCCTCGGCCGCCGGCCGCTTCGGCTTTCCCCTGCGCTCGCCCTATGCGGCGGCGAAGTGGGGGGTGGTCGGCTTCATCAAGTCCCTGGCCATGGAGCTGGGCGAATTCGGCATACGCGCCAATGCCATACTGCCCGGATCGGTGGACGGCCCGCGCATCCGCTCGGTGTTCGAGAACAAGGCGCGCGAACGCAACATGGCCATGGAAGAGGTGCAGGCGATGGCCCTCTCCGCGACCTCGCTGAAGCGCCTTATCCCGCCGCAACACCTTGCCAATGTTGCGGTTTTCCTGTCGTCGCCGATGGGCTCCACCATTTCCGGCCAGGCCATCGCGGTGGACGGCGACATGCAGATGCTGGTGTAGGCACCTGAACCGCCGCCGCCCTCCAGCCCAGCCGGAGGGCGGCGAAAGTCGTTTTCTGCCTGAGGGTTAGATCCCGGCCTGGGACACGAACTTGGGGTTCAGATAGGCCTCGATGGCCTCCGAGCCACCCTCCGAGCCATAGCCGGAATCCTTGATGCCGCCGAAGGGAACCTCAGGCAGCGCAAGGCCCAGATGGTTGATGGTCATCATGCCCGCCTGCACCCGGTGCGCCACCTGCTGGGCGGTCTTGGCCGAGCGGGTATAGGCATAGGAGGCAAGGCCGTAGGGCAGCCGGTTAGCCTCGGCGACGGCCTCCTCGAAGTCCGAGAAGGGCAGCATCATCGCCAGCGGGCCGAACGGCTCCTCGTTCATCATCCGCATGTCGCGGGTGACACCCGTGACCACCGTGGGCTCGAAGAAATAGCCTTTGTTTCCAATGCGCGAGCCGCCGGTCGCCACCTCGGCCCCCTTCTGGCGGGCATCGGCGATGAGGGCTTCCATGGCCGGGATGCGGCGCTCGTTGGCGAGCGGGCCCATGGTTGTGCCGGCGTCCAGGCCATTGCCCACCTTCACCGCCTTGGCGACGGTGACGAAGGCGTCCACGAACTGCTCGTAGACCTTCTCCTGAATGAGATAGCGGGTCGGCGAGACGCACACCTGCCCGGCATTGCGGAACTTGGCGGTGGCGATCTGCTTGGCCGCGGCGGCCACGTCCGCATCATCGAAAACGATGACCGGCGAATGCCCGCCAAGCTCCATGGTAGCGCGCTTCATATGCTCGCCAGCGAGCGCCGCCAGTTTCTTGCCCACCGGGGTGGAGCCGGTGAAGGTGATCTTGCGGATAGTCGGGTGCGGGATGAGATATTCGCTCACTTCCGCCGGCACGCCATAGACGAGGCCGATGACGCCGGCCGGAATGCCCACGTCTACGAAAGCACGGATCAGCTCGGCGGGGGACGCCGGCGTCTCTTCCGGCGCCTTCACGATGATGGAGCAGCCTGCCGCCAGCGCGCCGCACAGCTTGCGGACCACCTGGTTGAGGGGGAAATTCCACGGCGTGAAGGCCGCGACAGGCCCCACCGGCTCCTTGATGACGAGCTGATAGACGCCGGGCGCACGGGCGGGAATGACGCGGCCATAGGCGCGGCGGGCCTCCTCGGCGAACCAGTCGATGATGTCGGCGGCGGCCAGCGTCTCCATCCGCGCCTCGATGAGCGGCTTGCCCTGCTCCAGCGTCATCAGCCGGGCGATGCCGTCGGCGCGCTCGCGCAGCAGGTCGGCGGCCTTGCGCATGAGCTTGGAGCGATCGAACGCCGATATCTTGCTCCAGGTCGCGAAGCCGCGCTCGGTCGCCTCCAGCGCCGCGTCGAGGTCGGCCCGCGAGCAGTGCGCGACCGAGCCGATCTCCTCCTCCGTGGCGGGATTGATGACCGGGATGCGGCGGCCACCCTCGGCGTCGAGCCAGACACCGTCAATGTGGAGCTGGACGTTGGGATAGGCATCGGACATCGGGCTTCCTCCTTGGGGCGCCGCGCCGTGGATCGCGCAGGCGCCGGTCGAACCGTGCATTCGAATCGGTCTTTGCGCCCCGGTGGGCCGTAGGCCGCCGCTCATCCGGCCGTCCGGCTGGAGCGCTGCGGAAAACGAACACCGAAAGTGGAGTGGCGGGCGGGCGCCGGGGCGGGCGCGCATCCTATGCGGCAACGGAGCGGTTGAGAACCTGCGACCGGCGCGGGGAAACCGGGGCGAGGTCCGCAGCGTTGGCATGGCTGGACGGCGGAACGCCGGGCCAGAGCGGAGAAACCCATGAACACCGCGAACCTGCAATTGGAAGGCGTGCTCCTCGCCTTGTCGCGCCTGCTCGAAGCCATGCGGCACAAGGGCCTCATCACCTCCGGCGAGATCGAGACGGCGCTCGCCGAGGCGGAGGACGCCTGCCGCCGCGATGCCGCCTGCCGCACCATCAGCCCGGGCCAGGCCGAAGGGGTGTTGTTCCCCATCCGCTTCCTGCGCGCGGCCACCAATCGCCAGGAAGGCCCCTCCCCGACCTTCACCGACATCGCCACGTCCATCGGCGAGAACAAGGACAGGCACGGCTGAACCGGAGCGCGGCACCGGAGCCTCCGCGATCGGGCGCTGGCGCCGAGGGACTCCCAAAGGGTATCAAGCGCTTGCACGCCCCGGCATCGTCATCCGGACAGGCCGGCGCAGCGATTGTATGGGGAGGCGCCGTTGACGGCCGATCTCGACCTCATGCAGATCAGCCTTGTCGCCCGCACCTCAGCGGTTGCCATGGTCATTTCATGGGTCGTGGTTCGACCTGCCGTAGCTGCCGCAGGCCATCGGCGCGTCCCTTGCGGTGCTGGACCGGGATTTCGGCACCATCAGTGTGCGCGGGCGCCAGCGCGTGCTCGGCTGCATCCTGGGCGCGTTCGCTGGGCTGGCCGCGCTCCTGCTCCAGCTCGACAATCTTCTCGTCTATCTGACCGTGCTTGCGGGCGGCATCTTCTATTTCTCCCGCCTGCACACCAGCGGCGGACCGCAGAGCTGTATCGGCACGCAGGGCGGCGGCGCCTTCATCACCGCACTCGTCACCGCCGGCGGACCTCCCGCCGAACTGATGCCGGTGATGGAACGCCTCGCCGGCATCTTCGTCGGCGACGCCCTGATGCTGATCGCGTCGCTCGTCCGGTCCGCGCTTCACCGCAGGTGGCTCACGCCAGCCCCAGCGGCCGATCCGGCTGGCTAAGGCGCCTTCTCCAGCATCAAGCCAGAACACGGCGCTGCAGCCGCCGCGCGAGGCGCGCCGGCCCGTAGTGCCACGCGAGCGTCACCCTGTCCGCGAACGCAAGGCCGGCGACCTTGCGGGGCACGAACCAGGCGTTGTGCCCGGTGCGACGGACCGGCACATAATCATGCGCTCGCAACAGGCGGCGGCTGCGGCCGAAATCCACCCGGTCGTCGACCAGAATGAGACGCGGCTTGAAACGGGAAGCGGTGAAGCCGGAAAGGACGTCCGCCTCCGTGCCGCCCACGTCGACGGAGAGGAAGTCGAAGCTGGTGATGCCCGCCTCCGCCAGAATGTCATCGAGCGTTCTGGCCGCAACCCGGATCATGCCGTTCGGCTGGTCGCCGGGGAACAGGTGCGACCGCGCCTCCCATCCGAGAAGCCAGAGCTGAAGTGTATCTGGCGCTTCAGGCCCCGCACAGGCGACCGGGACGACCTGAGACTTTCGCGTCGTCTCCAACGCCTTGGCCAGCTCGACGGACGGCTCGATAAGCAGCCCTTTCCAGCCATTCAACTCGAGATGATAGGTCTGGTTGCCGCGGATGGGATCACCCGCACCGACATCGACGAACGTTCCGACGGCATTTCCGAGCCAAGCCGCCACAAGACCTCTCTCATGGTGAGAGGGATTGATGACGCGACCACCGTCACCAGCAAGAACAGCTGAACCCATGACACTCCACCCGCTTAACTGCGAGGAAAGTGCCCGGATACCAAATTTTTCACAACGCTAATCGAGTTCATATTCTAGCCATAACATCCAGAATGAACCTATTTAATCTCGAATATGAGGCCAAAAATAGTTCATTGCAGATTTTAATTCTCAGAAAATACCAGTCACATTCAGACAAACTACCAAATAAGCGCACGGAGGGTTTCGGCAAAACGGCGACCGGCTTGGCGAACGGATGCCCCACCCTTGTGGGTGAGCTGGAGCCATACCCTTCGGCGATCCTCGGGGTCGGGGTGCCGCTCGACGAGCCCTTCCTGTTCAAGCGCTTCGAGGCGACGCAGGGCCGTGGTGGCTGAGGTTCCGGCCCCCGCGCACAGCGCCGAGACCGAAACCTGACGGCCAGCGGCCTGCGCCATGGCGAGATCAAGCAGCATTTCCCAGGCGGCATCTCCGCCGGCAACCCTCGGAAGTACCCGCTTGCGGTCCATGCGCAGGCCGTCGAGCAGGCGCAGGAGAGCCAGAGGATCGTCGAGCAGGGTCGCAGCCCGCCGCTTCTGCACTGAAAGATCCAGCGCGCGCCGAATGGCGGCCACGAGATCGGCGATTTCGACCGGCTTCTGGAGAAAATCCACTGCGCCCATGCGCAAGGCGGCAATGGCATTCTCCAGCGATGCATTTCCCGTGAGAATGATGGGAAGAATCTGCGCGCCTTGACGAAGTTCACCCACGCGACGGATCAGCTCCAGACCGTCGAGACCCGGCATGGCAAGGTCGGTGACCAAAACGCGTATGGCGAAGTTCTGCTCGACGATATCGAGAGCGCTCAAAGGGGAAGAAGCGCAGACCACCGGCAGGTTCTCGAGTGCGAGGCCCTCTCGCACCTCAAGAAGGAACTCCTTGTCGTCATCGACGACAATGACCGCAACATCCCGCATTGCCTAACTGCCATCACACGCGCCATGGCCACCCCCGGCACGAACAACCGTCGGCACGGGAGTTCCTGTCAAAGCCACCCCAGAGGTCAAGTTAGGCGGGTATCATGCTAAGTCCATGCGATCCAGATCAGATCGATCCAATCCATCCCCATTTGGATCGATTTTCACAAAGGAGCAGATATTTAGAGTTGATTGAGTGCCGTATAGGTCAACCCAGGTGTAGCCCCCCCCACCACGGGAAAGCCTTTGGAGGTATTATAGGATTTCTCGCCAGCCGTGAGCAGCAAGCTACTCTCACGCCAGTCACCTGACGGCACCTCAGGGAGGAATGTGGGAAGTCGCGCGGTCCCGGCTCAGGCCGAGACCGCCTCCGGGGCCTCGATCTGCCGAACGCGGTCCATCACCGCCTTCTGCACCTTCTCGAACGCCCGCACCTCGATCTGGCGCACGCGCTCGCGGGACACGCCGAATTCGGCGGCAAGGTCTTCCAGCGTCATCGGGTCGTCGGAGAGCCGGCGCGCCTCGAAGATGCGACGCTCACGATCATTGAGAACGGACAGCGCGCCAGACAGGGCCGAGCGGCGGTTGGCCAGCTCCTCGCTCTCGGCGAGTTGCTCCTCCTGGTCCTGGCGCTCGTCCACCAGCCAGTCCTGCCACTCGCCGCCTTCCGAATCCTCACGGATGGGGGCGTTGAGGGAGGCGTCCCCGGACAGGCGGCGGTTCATGTCCACCACGTCCTGCTCGGTGACGCCGAGCTTCGTGGCGATCTGCTTCACCTGATCGGGACGCAGGTCGCCCTCTTCCAGCGCAGAAATCTGGCTCTTGGCCTTGCGCAGGTTAAAGAACAGCTTCTTCTGCGCCGCCGTGGTGCCCATCTTCACGAGGCTCCACGAGCGCAGGATGTATTCCTGGATGGAGGCGCGGATCCACCACATGGCGTAGGTGGCGAGGCGGAAGCCCTTCTCGGGCTCGAACCGCTTCACCGCCTGCATGAGGCCCACATTGCCCTCGGAGATCACCTCGGAGATTGGCAGGCCATAGCCGCGGTATCCCATGGCGATCTTGGCCACGAGGCGCAGATGGCTCGTCACCAGCTTGTGAGCGGCATCGCGGTCCCCATGCTCGCGCCAGCTCTTCGCGAGCATATATTCCTCCTGCGGTTCCAGCATGGGGAACCGCCGGATTTCCTCCAGGTACCGCGAAAGCCCGCCCTCTGCGGAGGGAATGGGCATGGACTTCTGTTGGGCCATCACGAGGCCTCCTTCTCCCGCGGCCCCCATCCGGGCAGCCGCTCGTGCGACCGCATGACGCCGACCGCGACGCACGATAATATAGATACGAACGAAAGGCGGATAGGTTTCATCCTCTCACGTCGCTGCGAGAGCGGATTGCGTTTCTGCACGCTCGCGATCAGTCGCGCAGCGCCGCCTCCAGCGCCGCAAGATCCTGCGGCAGCTCGCTTTCAAACGACAATTCCTCGCCGGTCACTGGGTGCGCGAAGCCGAGCCGAGCGGCGTGCAGCGCCTGCCGGCCAAGCGCGGCAAGGCAGGCCCGGGCCTCATCCGGCAGCAGCGAGACCTTGGTCCGGAAGCCCTGGCCGTACACCTCGTCGCCGAGCAGCGGATGGCCGGCATGGGCCATGTGGACGCGGATCTGGTGGGTGCGCCCGGTCTCCAGCCGGCATTCGATGAGGCTCGCAACCTCGGTGCCGGTCTTGCCGACGAAGGTCTCCAGCACGTCCCAGTGGGTCACCGCATGGCGCCCGGAGCTCCGCACCGCCATCTTCTGGCGATGGGTAGGGTGGCGATCGATGGGTGCATCCACGCGGCCCTTCGGCTCGGGCACGCCCCAGACGAAGGCGAGATAGGCCCGCTCCAGCGGCCCGGTGCGGCCGTGGTCGGCGAACTGGGCTGCGAGGCCCTTGTGAGCGGCGTCGGACTTGGCCACCACGAGCAGACCCGAAGTATCCTTGTCGATGCGGTGGACGATACCCGGCCGCCGCACCCCGCCGATGCCGGACAGGCTGTCGCCGCAATGGTGCAGGAGCGCGTTCACCAGCGTGCCGGAGGCGTGGCCGGGGGCCGGATGCACCACCAGCCCGGCCGGCTTGTCGATGACGATGAGATGATCGTCCTCGAAGGCGATGTCGAGCGGGAGGTCCTCCGGCACCGGCTCGGCCGGCTCGGGGGGGGGCAGGGTCAGGGTGTAGACCTCGCCGGCATTGACCCTCGCGGCCGCGTCCCCTACCACTCCCCCGCCGATGGACACCTGCCCTTCCGCAACGAGACGCTGGATGCGGGTGCGGCTGAGTTCGGGCGCAAGACGCGCCAGGACGCGATCCAGCCGCTGCCCCGCATCCTCGGGGGCGACGGCAAGGGTGAGGCTCGCGCCAGCGTCCTGACCGGCTTCGTCCGGCCCGATGTCGTCGGTGAGGTCGTCGAAGCCGTCGACAAGGGCAGCTTCGGTCGTCTTCGCGTTCATTCTCGTCCCGTCAGGAGCCCCGGCCCCTCATGTTCCACCGCCCGCCCCAGATCGACACCCCCGAAGAGGCGCTGACGCCGGAACAGGAGCGCGTCATCCGCAAGTTCCGCCGCTTCTCCAGCATCTCCATGCTGGTCATGGTGCTGGGAGTGGCGGCCGTGTTCGGCGTGATCGGTTATCGCATGATCCGGGCGAAACCGCTTGCGTCGGGCGAAATGACCGCGCTTTTGCCCAAGGGCGCCCGCATTGTCTCCACCGCCGTCTCCGGCGACGTGGTGGTGGTGGCCATCGAGGTCAACGGCGCGACCGAGATCCGCACCTTCGATGCCCGCACCCTCGCCCCGGCGGGTCGGCTGCGCTTCGCGGTGGAGCCCTGAGCTACTGAAGCGAGCCCTCGCCGTCCCCCGGCATGCGGGCCAGCATCATCTGGGTGATGGCCACCAGCATGTCCGCGCGGGCCTTGAGGTTCTCCGCCTCCAGCAGCGCCTGCTTCTCCAGCGCACCATAGGGCGACATCACCGAGAGCGCGTTCACCAGCGTCTCGGTGCCGGCCTGGCGGATACCGTCCCAGTCGGCTTCCAGCTTGTTGGCATCCAGGAAGGCCGCGAGCGCGGCCAGCACCGCCTCCCGGTCCACCTCCGCCTCGCCAGCTGAGACATCGAAATCCTCGGCGAACAGTGCCGTATCGATGCGGAACTGGCGATAGGGGGTGGTCACCGCCATCTCCTCCACCACGCGGAAGCGGCAGATGCCGCTCAGGGTGATGAGGTAGCGCCCGTCCCCGGTCTCGCCGAACTGGGTGAGACGCCCCACACAGCCCACCTTGTGCACAGCCGGTCCGCTCGCGCCCGCAGGCGCCGCCTCGTCGGGCTGGATCATGCCGATGAGCCGCGCGCCGGCCAGCGCATCGTCCACCATGGCGAGATAGCGCGGCTCGAAGATGTTGAGCGGCAGTTCCGCCCGCGGCAGCAGCAAGGCACCGGTGAGCGGAAACACGGGGATCACCGGCGGAATATCCGCCGGCGACAGGTAATTGCGGTTGTTAGCCACGAAAAAATCCTTCTCGAGCGCCTTCGAGCGAAACTCCGTCCGCGTCGGCAAAGCGCATCGACCAATGATCGAAAGCTGCGTCTCGCCCCGGAATAAGGAAAGGCCGCGCTCTCAGGCGAACATGATCGCCGACAATTTCTTACGTCCTGAAAGGGTGAGCGGATCGGTCGGGCCCCAGGCCTCGAACAACTGGACCAGCTGCTTGCGCGCGGCATCCTCGTTCCAGGCGCGGTCGCGCTTGACGATGTCGAGCAGGTGGATCAGCGCATCCTCGCGCCGGCCCTTGGCGTTGAGCCCGATCGCGAGATCAAAGCGGGCCTGATGGTCGGCCGGGTCGAGGTCGAGCTTCGCCTGCAGCGTCGCGAGATCGCCCAGCGAGGCGGCCTGCTCGGCGACATCAAGGGCGGCGCGGGCGGCAGCAACGGACGGGTCACTGGCCTTGTCGGCGGGCGCAAGCGCCAGCGTCGCCTTGGCCTGCTCCAGCGCGCCGGCCGCGACCTGGGTGCGCACGAGGCCGGCGAGGGCCTTCAGATTGTCCGGCTCCTCACCCAGCACGCCGGCGAAGATTTCGGCCGCAGCGGTCAGGTCGCCGTCCGCCAGCGCGCCTTCGGCCGCCGCAAGGGCTTCCTCCAGTCCGTCCGTGGCAGGCCCGATGAGGCGATCGATGAACGCCTTCACCTGACCCTCCGGCAGAGCGCCCATGAAACCGTCCACCGGCTGGCCGTTCACGAAGGCATAGACGGTGGGCACCGACTGGATGCCGAGCTTGCCGGGGATCACCGGATGGTCGTCGATGTTCAGCTTGGCGAGGCGCACCTTGCCCTTGGCGGCCTTCACCACCTTCTCGATGACCGGCGTCAGCGTCTTGCACGGGCCGCACCACGGCGCCCAGAAATCCACGAGGACCGGACGGCGCTTCGATTCCTCCATCACCTCTGCCATGAAGGTCTGGGTGGTGGTGTCGATGATGTCGCCGCCGGCGCTGTCCGAACCCGCAGCCGGTTTGGCACCCGTGGCGCCTGCCTGATTGAGCAGCATGTGTCGCAATCCCCGAAAATCCAGCCCCGCAGCGCCCGAAGGCGCCATCGCCGGGTCGGCCCCCCATAAATGGGGCGCAGACACACCGACGCAATGCGGCGCTTGCCGCCTTGTACCCCTTTCAACGGTGGAAGGTAAGGCAGGAGGCGCCGACGCAACCACAAGACGCATCTGCATGCACCTCCCGCCGACGCACAAGGCACCCCCTGTGGATCGTTGACAAACCAAGGCTTGCGCGGGGGTGATGGCCCATGCACGCTGGTTTGACCTCCACCGGAAAGGCTGGCACACCCCGCGGCAATGACCCTGTTCCCCATTCCCACAGCCAAGATCGCGGCATGAAGTTCGACCGCCTGCGGCTCGTGGGCTTCAAGACCTTCGTCGAGCCCACCGATCTCCTGATCGAGCCCGGCCTTACCGGCGTGGTGGGGCCGAACGGGTGCGGCAAGTCCAATCTTGTCGAGGCGCTGCGCTGGGTGATGGGCGAAAGCTCATACAAGGCCATGCGCGCCAACGACATGGAGGATGTCATCTTCTCCGGCACCACGGGGAGGCCGGCGCGCAATTCCGCAGAGGTGGTGCTGCACCTCGACAATTCCGACCGCACCGCCCCTGCCGCCTTCAACGAGTGGGACCAGTTGGAGATCGTCCGCCGCATCGAGCGCGGCGCCGGATCGAGCTACCGCATCAACGGCAAGGACGTCCGTGCCCGCGACGTCCAGCTCATATTCGCCGATGCCTCCACCGGCGCCCGCTCCCCCGCCCTCGTGCGGCAGGGGCAGATCGGCGAGATCGTCGGCGCCAAGCCCAATGCCCGCCGCCGCATTCTGGAAGAAGCCGCCGGCGTCGCCGGCCTTCACGCCCGCCGCCACGAGGCCGAGACCCGTCTGAAGGCCGCAGAGCAGAACCTGCTGCGGCTGGAAGACGTCATCACCCAGCTGGGCACGCAGGTGGACAGCCTGCGCCGCCAGTCCCGCCAGACCGTGCGCTACAAGTCGCTGGCCGCCGAAATCCGCCAATGCGAAGCGACCCTGCTCTGGTTGCGCTGGCAGGACGTCACCAAGGCGCTGGCCGACGCCGAGCAGGCCGTTGAAGCCGCCAAGCGCGACGGCGCCGAGCACACGCGTCTGCAGGCCGAGGCCGCGCGCCTTCAGGCCCTTGCCGCCCACGCGCTCCCGGCGCTCCGCCAGAAGGAGGCGGAAGCCGCCGCCGCCTTGCAGCGCCTGACCCATGCCCGGCAGGAGCTGGACGCCGAAGAGGCGCGCCTTGCCGCCCGCAAGGAGGAGCTGGAACGTCGCCTCGTTCAGCTGGCTCAGGATACCGCCCGCGAGGAAGCCCTCTCCCACGACGCCGAGAGCGTGCTGGAGCGTCTCGCCGCTGAGGCCGAAAACCTGCGCTTCGAGCAGGAGGAGGCGGCCGAGCGCGAGGCCATCGCCGCCGACATGCAGGAGGAGGCCGCCGCCTTTCTGGAGGAGGCCGAGCGCGCCCTTGAGGAGAAGACCGCGCACTTTGCCGATCTCGGCGCCCGCCGCGCTTCGCTGGAGCAGCTTCTGCGCGAGACACGCGACCGGCTGGTGCGCAACGCCGCCGAGCGCGCGTCCGTGGAGGCCGAGGAAAGCCGCCTGAAGCAGCAGGCCGGCACCGACGCCCTCGAAGGCCTGCGCATGGAGGCCGAGGCCGCCCGCGACGCCTTGGCCGAGGCCGAGGAAGCAAGCATCGACGCAGAGGTGGCCCACACTGTCGCCCGCCGCGCCATTGAGGAACTGCGCCCGACCCTCGCCGAAGCGCAGGCCCGCTTCGGCCGACTGGAGACCGAGGCGCGGACGCTGGCGAAGGTGCTCCAGTCCAGCGATGCGCGCTTCCCGCCTGTGGCCGATCTCGTCACCGTCGCCAAGGGCTATGAGACGGCGCTGGGCGCCGCCTTGGGCGACGACCTCGACCTGCCGGTGGACGGCGCCGCCCCCGCCCGCTGGGCCGGTGCGGCATTGGACCCGTCCGACCCCCCGTTGCCGCACGGCGCCCAGCCCCTCTCCCATTTCGTCTCCGGCGCCCCGGCGCTGGCGCGACGGCTGGCGCAGGTGGGCATCGTGGCCCGCACGGACGGCCCCGCGCTGGCAGGCCGGCTCAAGGCGGGCCAACGCCTCGTCTCCATGGAGGGGGACCTTTGGCGCTGGGACGGCGTGGTCGCCGCCGCCGATGCCCCCACAGCCGCCGCCCGCCGCCTCGCCGAGCGCAATCGGCTCGCCGATATCGAGGCAGAAGCTGCGCTGGCGGAAGCACATCTGGACGAAGTGCGCGCGACCCTCGCCGATCGCGAAGGCGTCTTGCGTCAGGCCGCCGAGGGCGAAAATCTCGCCCGGGAAGCCCGCCGCGCAGCGCAGCGATCCGCCGAGGCGAGCCGCGCCACGCTGGAGGCGGCCGAGCGCCGCGCTGCCCAGCATCTCGCGCGCCTTTCCGCTCTGGCCGAGGCGCGCAATCGTCTCGCCGCCGTGCGGGCCGAATCGGAGGCGTCGCTGGCCGACGCCGAGCGCCAGCTCGCCGCCCTCGACACGCCGCAGGTGCTCGAATCGGAGCTGGCCCGTGCCCGTGCGGAGACGGCGGAACGCCGCGCCGCCGTGGCCGAGGCGCGCGCCCGGCTCGATGCACTGCGGCGCGATGCCACCCAGCGCATGCGCCGACTGGAAGCCATTGCCGCCGAAGAACGCTCCTGGCGCCAGCGCGCCGGAGGTGCCGGGGAACGGCTTGCCGCGGTCGCTGCCCGAGAAACCGAGGCGAAGGCGGAACTCGCCGAGATCGAGGAGGCCCCCTCCGAGTTCATCCGCCGCCGCCGCGCGATCATGAACGCGCTGGAAGAGGCGGAGGCCGCCCGCCGCGAGGCTGCCGATCGGCTCGCCGAGGGCGAGGAGGCACTCGCTGCCGCCGATCGGGCCGCCCGCGACGCGCTGGAAGCCATGTCCGGTGCCCGCGCCGAGGCCGCCCGCGCCGACGCCCGGCTGGAAGGTGCCCGCCAGCGCCGCGACGACCTCCAGCGCGAAATCGCCGACATTCTCGACGGCCCGCCGGACCTCGCCCGCGAACAAGCCGGCCTCACCGACTCATCCCCCCCTCCCAACGTCGCCGCCATCGAGGCGACGTTGGAGCGGGCGAAGCGGGACCGGGAGCGACTCGGCGCCGTGAACCTGCGCGCCGACGTGGAGCTGGAGGAAACGGAAGCCCAGCACACCAAGCTCACCAGCGAGCGCGACGACCTGAACGAGGCCATCCGGCGCCTGCGCGCGGCCATCCAGAGCCTCAATCGCGAGGCGCGCGAACGGCTTCAGGCCTCCTTCGCGGTGGTGGACGGGCACTTCCGCAAGCTGTTCGACACGCTGTTCGGCGGCGGCGAGGCGCAACTGGTGCTCACCGATGCGGACGATCCGCTGGAGGCTGGCCTCGACATCATCGCCAAGCCCCCGGGCAAGAAGCCGCAGACGCTGATGCTACTCTCCGGCGGAGAGCAGGCGCTGACCGCCATGGCGCTCATCTTCGCCGTCTTCCTCACGAATCCCGCCCCCATCTGCGTTCTGGACGAGGTGGACGCGCCGCTGGACGACGCCAACGTGGAGCGATTCTGCACCCTGCTGGAGGAAATGACGCGCCTCACGGACACGCGCTTCCTCACCATCACCCACAATCCCATCACCATGGCCCACCAGAATCGCCTGTTCGGGGTGACGATGGCGGAGCGGGGAATCTCCCGACTGGTGTCGGTGGATCTGCAGAGCGCAGAGCGCCTGCGGGAGGCTGTGTAACGCTTTGGAGCACGCTTGAGCGGGACCTTTCCGTCGCAACGGAGTGGCCCTTGCTGAAGCTGGCAGGCGCAAGCTTTCCGCCGCGGCAGCGCCGAGACGGCGAAGCACGATGTCGCAGCCACATTTTTCTCTTTTATTTTCAGCAGCTTGATACCATATACGGCCGCCTTGACACCTAATTTTGACGCAACTATGGTGCGCCGCGGTTCAAGGGAGAGGGCTGCTGTCCTCCACCGGAGCCAGGAACTTGCGCCATGTCCGGACCTGACGACACCTCCGCAGGAGGCAAAAGCGGACCGGACGGGGCGGGAAGCTCCCGGCCCAGCGATACCGAGCTCTCCGCAAGGCTTGAGCGGCTCAACACCTCGTTGGGCCACGTGCGCGCCAAAGCCGAGGTCCCGGCTCCAAAAGAGCAGGATACCTCGTCCAAATCGGGCGTCGCGCTTGCCTTCCGGTTGGGTGCCGAATTTGTGTCGGGCGTTCTGGTGGGGTCTCTCATCGGCTACGGCATCGACCGCTTCTTCTCGATCACGCCTTGGGGGCTGATCGTGTTCACGCTGGTCGGCTTTGCTGCAGGCGTGACGAACATGCTGAGGGCGTCCGGCGAAGGCCGGAAAAAGGGCCCCGGCACGTCCTGACGAGCGCCGCCTCGAAAGCGGGGACGGCGCGGCGGGACAGGGTTTTCGGGGCGGCGCGAGCCGTCCGGGTCATTGGGGCGGGGTCCGGCAACGGATTTCGACCTGTTGATACATTTGGCGGCTTCGGCCGTGATCTTGGGTTCAGCGGCCGAGGCCGCGATGGCAGGGGGCGCGTTCGGATGACCGTCGATCCGATCCACCAGTTCGAGATCAAGCGCTACGTGGACCTGCTGAACCTCAGCAGCGTGCAATTCTCGTTCACGAACGCCGCCGTGTTCATGTTCGGCATCGTGGCGATCATCTTCTTCTTTCTCACCTACGCCACCCGCGGCCGCACGCTGGTCCCGGGCCGCGCTCAGTCGGCGGCGGAGATGAGCTACGAATTCATCGCCAAGATGGTGCGCGACAGCGCCGGCAACCAGGGCATGGTGTTCTTTCCCCTGGTGTTCTCGCTGTTCATGTTCGTGCTGGTGGCGAACGTGGTGGGCCTCATCCCCTACACCTTCACCGTCACGGCGCACCTGATCGTCACCGCCGCCCTGGCGCTGCTGGTGATCGGCACCGTCATCATCTACGGCTTCGTCAAGCACGGCACCCACTTCCTGCACCTGTTCGTGCCGTCGGGCGTCCCGGGCTTCCTGCTTCCCTTCCTGGTGGTGATCGAGGTCGTCTCGTTCCTCTCCCGCCCCATCAGCCTGTCGCTGCGTCTGTTCGCCAATATGCTGGCCGGCCATATCGCGCTGAAGGTGTTCGCCTTCTTCGTGGTGGGCCTCGCCTCCGCCGGTGTCGCCGGCTGGTTCGGCGCGACGCTGCCCTTCCTGATGATCGTGGCGCTCACCGCGCTGGAGCTTCTGGTGGCGGTGCTGCAGGCCTACGTGTTCGCAGTGCTCACCTCGATCTACCTCAACGACGCGATCCACCCGGGTCACTGACCCGGACCTCGCCTCGCCGTTCCGCCGTTTCCCCAACACTCGAGTTTTTGAAGGAGCAGTCCATGGATCCCGCAGCTGGTAAGTTCATTGGTGCCGGTCTCGCCTGCCTCGGCATGGGTCTCGCCGGCGTCGGCGTCGGTAACATCTTCGGTAACTTCCTCTCCGGCGCCCTGCGCAACCCGTCGGCTGCCGACGGCCAGTTCGCCCGCGCGTTCATCGGCGCGGCGCTCGCGGAAGGTCTCGGCATCTTCTCGCTCGTCGTCGCCCTCGTCCTGCTGTTCGTGGCCTGATTTCAGGTTCGCGACGGAAGAGGTCTCCCGGGCGCCAGGCGCCCGGGCGCAGTGATTGACTACCTGTGCTTGAGACACCCATGTCTTGACAGGTGCGAAGGCGGGCAAGCCATGATGAAGTCGTGGAAAGTGACTGTCGCGCTGGCGTTTGCGGGTGCGGTCCTGATGGGCGCTCCCGTTTCGGCGGCGAGCGATCCTGTCGGCAAGCCGGCCGTGGTTGCGCAGGCGGCTCCTCCCACCGGCGCCGCCGGGCACGGGACCCACGAGCCTGCCGCCGCAGCTCCCGGCACGGGACATGCGGATGCGGCCGGAGAGCACGGCAAGAAGAGCCACTTTCCGCCCTTCGACGGCACCACCTTCGCCTCGCAGCTGCTGTGGCTCGCCCTGAGCTTCGGCCTGCTCTATCTCCTGATGAGCCGTATCGCCCTGCCGCGCATCGGTCGCATCCTGGAAGAACGCCACGACCGCATCGCCGACGACCTTGAGGAAGCGGCGAAGCACAAGGCCGACAGCGAGGCCGCCCAGGCGGCCTACGAGAAGGCCCTCAACGAGGCTCGCGCCAAGGCCAACTCCATCGCCGGCGAGACGCGCAACCGTCTCAACGCCGAGCAGGATGCCAACCGCAAGTCGCTCGAGGCGGAGCTCGCCACCAAGCTCGCTGCCGCCGAGGAGCGCATCGCCTCCACCAAGACCGAGGCCCTCACCCACGTGAAGGGCATCGCCGTGGACGCCACCGGCGCCATCGTCTCCACGCTCATTGGCACGAGCCCTGCTCAGCACGAGGTGGAACAGGCCGTCGACGGCGCCCTCGCCAAGAAGGACGCGGCCTGAGTGTCGCGACACCCGCGCGCCTTCAGGGCAGCCGGGTTCTGGAATTTTGAACGCGCCTGACCGGTTCGCGTTCTCGACGAGACCCTGACGTTTCAACGTCGCGCAGGCCCGGACCGGGCGGACGCAGACGGACCCGAGGACCACGTTATGAACGAGATGTCACTGGCTGAACTTTGGGTCGCCATCGCCTTCGTGGTCTTCGTCGGCATCCTCATCTATGCCGGCGCCCACCGCGCCATCGCTTCCGCGCTCGACAGCCGCGGCCAGCGCATCTCCGCCGAGCTTGAAGAAGCGCGCCGGCTGAAGGAAGAGGCGCAGAAGCTCGTTGCCGAGTTCAAGCGCAAGCAGCGCGAGGCCGAGGCCGAGGCCGAATCCATCGTCACCGCCGCGAAGGCTGAGGCCGAGCGCCTCGCCGCCGAGGCGAAGGCCAAGCTTGAGGACTTCGTGTCCCGCCGCACCAAGATGGCCGAGGACAAGATCGCCCAGGCCGAGCACCAGGCCGTGGCCGATGTGAAGGCCATCGCCGCCGAGGCAGCCGCCAAGGCCGCAGAGGTTCTGCTGGGTCGTGCCGCTACCGGCGATGTCTCTGACCGCCTGATTTCCCACGCCATCGGCGAGGTCAGGACCAAGCTGAACTGAGCGCAATCAGCTCCGTTCCTCCGGAAGGCCGCCACTGGCGGCCTTTTTCGTTTTCGAAAGGCTCGGCGACGCGACCGATTTCGACGACGCCTCGCCATCTGCCCCGGCGGGGCGCCCGCTGCTCCCGGCCGCGAACCTGCCCCGGCGCCTCCCCGCTCCGCGGACGCCTTGATTGAGCCGCCGCGCTGGTCCATTGCTAGGATATGTGGCGCGCAGCGGAAACACGTTCTTCCCAGACCGGGCCGAGCCGGAGGCGAGGCCGTTTGTCCGTGCGGCTCAATCCCCTCGCCCTGCTGCTGCTCGCACTCCTCACGGGGATGGCGCTGGCCGCCGATTCGGCCCGCCCCGCCTTCGCGCAGAACGACTTCTTCTTCTTCCTGCGCCCCCCGGCCAACGTGCCACGCGGCAATCCCCAGCCCCAGCAGCGGCAGCAACAGCGCCCCCCGCAGAATTCCGGCTGGTGGCCGTTCCAGCCCCAGCCCGAGGTCCTTCCTCCGCCCCAGCAGGCCAAGCCCCAGGCGCCGGCCGAGCCGACTGGCGTCGTCTATGGCTCCGCCGATGCCGCGAGCCAGGGCAAGCGCGTCCCGCCCAGCCAGTTCGTGCTGGTACTGGGCGACCGCATGGCCGGACAGTTGGCGCAGGGCCTCGCCGATTCCTACGTGCCGGAACGCCAGCGCATCGCGATCATCGACAACACGGTTGACGAGAGCGGCTTCCTGCCGACGCCGGTGGACTGGCTCGCCCGCCTTCCCGATGCGATCGCGGTCGCACGGCCGTCAGTGACCGTGGTCGCACTCGGCGCCGACGACCTCCAGCCCATCAAGGATGGCGATGGCCAGGCCCAGCCGCTGACTGAGCGGTGGAGCGAGCTCTATGGCAAGCGCGTCGACGAGGTGCTCGCCGCGCTTCGCGAAAAGGCGGGCCGGGTGATCGTCGTCGGCCTTGCCCCCGTTGCCAACGGCCAGCTGTCCGATGACTACGCCAAGCTGAACGAAATCCTGCGTGCCCGCGTCGCCCGCGCGGGGCTCACCTTTGCCAACGTCTGGGACGGCTTCGTCGACGAGGACGGGAAATACATGGCGAACGGCCCGGCGGTGGACGGCCAGCGCAGGCGCCTGAGATTCAACGATGGCGTGCGGTTTACCCGCGCCGGCGGGCGAAAGCTGGCCTTCTTCGTGCAGAAGGACATCAACCGCATGCTGGAGGAGAGCGGCGGCGCCAAGGCATCTGCGACGCCGGACGCGACCAGCGGACCGGAGCGGCCCTCCGCCCTCGCCGGTGCGCCGGCGACAGGCCGCGAAACGCGCCCTGATGCGGTTCAGGTGTCCACCAGCGCTGCTTCCGCCGCGAAGGTGCTGAAGGACGGAGTCGCGCCGCCGCCCGTTCGCGGACGGGCCGACGATTTCACCTGGCCGCCCCCCGGCGCCGAGCCGGCCGCCGCTCCGCCGGCACGCTGACGCCTCCCGTCTTCCGGCGGCCTGACCACCTCTGCCGCAGCGCGGCAAAATCCGCTTTGCAAAGCCGGAGCGGCGCTTTACCGATTTCAGGGAAGAAATGCGGGCGCCGCCCGCTGCATCGGTCGAGGAGCCGTCATGTCCGAGGGAAATTCCGCCGCGTCCATCCGTCCGCGCCGCAGCGTCCTCTACATGCCCGGCTCCAACGCCCGCGCGCTGGAGAAGGCGCGCACCCTTCCGGCCGATGCGGTGATCTTGGACCTAGAAGACGCGGTTGCGCCCGACGCCAAGGTCGAAGCCCGCGGCCGCATCGTCGAGACGGTGAAGGCCGGCGGCTTCGGGCCGCGCGAGGTGGTCATCCGCATCAACGGCCTCGACACGCCGTGGGGACCGGATGATCTGGAAGCCGCCGCATCCGCCACACCCGACGCGATCCTGCTGCCCAAGGTGCAGTCGGTGGAACAGCTCGTCACGGTGGGCCGCCGCCTCAAGGCGCTCGACGTTCCCGCCACCACGCGGGTATGGGCGATGATCGAGACGCCGCTGGCGATCCTCGACATCAAGGCCATCGCCGCCGCCGCGCAGGACCCTCTGACGCGGCTTTCGGTGTTCGTGCTCGGCACCAATGACCTCGCCAAGGAAACCCGCGCCGCGCTCGTGCCCGGCCGCGCGCCCATGGTCGGCTGGCTGAGCCTCGTCATCGCCGCCGCCCGCGTCTATGGCGTGAACGTGCTGGACGGCGTGTGGAACCAGTTCCAGGACCTCGAAGGCTTCAAGGCCGAATGCGCCCAGGGCGTTGAATTCGGCATGGATGGCAAGACGCTGATCCACCCCAGCCAGATCGAGCCCTGCAACATCGCCTTCAGCCCCCCGGAGGCCGATGTGGCGCGCGCCCGGGCGATCATCGCCGCCTTCGCTTTGCCGGAGAATGCGGGCAAGGGCGTTATCACGCTGGACGGCCGCATGGTGGAGCTGCTCCACGCCGAGATGGCGAAGCGCACCGTCGCGCTGGCCGACGCCATCGCTGCCCGAAGCTGACCTCGCCATGACCACGCCCGCCGCCCCGACCGCACCCGCGCCCCTGCACATCGTCATGGTCGCCTATCCGGACATGACGCAGCTCGACCTCACCGGCCCGTTCGAGGTGTTCGCGCGGCTGCCCGGCGCGAAAATCGACATTGTCTGGAAGACGAGCACCAGGCCGGTGAAGGACGTGGCGGGGCTTTCCATCATGCCCACCGCCGCCTTCAAGGAAATCCACGACTGCGACGTGCTGTTCGTGCCCGGCGGGCCGGGCCAGCTCGAGTTGATGGAGGACCGGGAAACCCTCGGCTTCCTGCAGGAGATGGCGGCTGGCGCGCGCTACGTGACGTCCGTCTGCACCGGCTCGCTGATCCTTGGCGCTGCGGGGCTGCTCAAGGGCTATCGTGCCACCTGCCACTGGCTGTCTTTGCCGCAGCTGGCCCATCTCGGTGCCATCCCGGTGGAGGAGCGGGTGGTGATCGACCGCAATCGCCTCACCGGCGCCGGCGTCTCCTCCGGCATCGACCTGGCGCTGGCACTGGCGAGCGAGATCGCCGGCGAGGACGAGGCGCGGCGCATCACCCTCGCCATCGAATACCAGCCCGAACCGCCCTTCCCGCCCCGCGACAAGGAGGATCCCCGCCTCGTCGAGGAGGTCCGTGGCCGGACGCAGGGCTTCCAGGACAAGCGCGACGCCGTCGCCCGTCGCATCGGCGCGCGGCTCTGACACCCCGGGGGGAATGAACCATGAAGCTCTATCGCTATCTCACCGGCCCTGACGACGCCGCCTTCTGCAAGCGCGTGTCCGCAGCCCTCAACCGGGGCTGGCAGCTCCACGGTGCGCCCACGCTCACCTTCGACACCGTTCAGGGCCGCGTCATCTGCGGGCAGGCCATCGTGAAGGAAGTGGAAGGCGAGTGGTCGGACGAGGTGGTGCTCTCCGAGCACTGAGCCCGCGCCAAGGGAGCGCCGATCGGGGATCACCGATCGGAGATGCGCGACGGCGGATCAGACCGCCTTCGCCTCGGCAGAAGCGGCGTGGCCGGGCATGAGGACGATGGACACGTCCACCTCGTCGCCGGCCTCGCGGAACTCCCGCTTCACCGACTCGGTGAGCTTGGCCACCACGGTGCGGGCCCGGGCGACCGTCCAGTCGCTCTCGAAGCCGAGATGCAGCTCCACGAACATCTTGCCGCCGAACTGGCGGGTGCGGATGTCGCCCAGCTCGTCGAAGTCGTCGAAATGGGTGGTGAGCACCTTGAGGATGCGCAGCTGCCCCGCCTCGTCGATGGCCTGGTCGAGCAGGGAGGCCACCGAGTTCGAGAGCATGGCGTAGATGTTGTAGATCATGAACCCGATGACCACGAACGAGCCCAGCGGATCGAGGTAGTACAGGATCGGGATGTTGTTGAAGATCGACAGGATCACCGTGACCGTGAACACCGAGCCCGAGGCGATGGCCGAGACGAGGTGAACGCGGGCCTGGGCGGCCAGCACCGGGGAATGGGTCTCGTGGGCGAGGCGGGTCGCCTTGCGGTTCAGGATCACGTTGCCGATCACCGCCATGGCCGCCACGAACAGGCCCAGCTCGGCGCCATCCACGCCCTCCGGGTGCATCACGCGGATGATGGCGCGGGTGCCGGCGATGACCACCAGGATGGTCTGCAGCAGCGCGATCATCAGTTCGGCGAGATTTTCCAGCTTGCCGAGGCCGTAGGCATATTTGCCCGCATGGGCCTTGTGGGCGAGCTTCAGCACCAGCCAGCAGGCGGTGAGCGCCGTGAGGTCGAAGGAGGTGGCGAGGAGGTCGGTGAGGATCGCCGCCGAATTGGTGAGCGTCGCGGCGAGGATGTAGAAGGGAAACAGGCAGGCCGTGAAGATCATGGCCTTGAACGACAGATTCTGGCTCGCCGAACCCGACACGAATGCCCCCTCTTGCCCGCTGCGTTTTCCCGGAGCGGCCCAGCACCGCCTCGGAACGCCCCCATGAGGACTATTAGGGGGGTATGCGTCAAGCCGATCCCGCATCGCGGCCGAGATTCGGCACGTTCTCCCTTCGGCCTGTTGCGTCGCACCCACGGGCTCTGCAACATGCGGCGACGAATTGGGGGACCCTAGATGAGCAAGACCAACCGGGGCAATTTCTTCGAGGATTTCAGCGTCGGCCAGGTGATCCGCCACGCGACGCCGCGCACCGTCACGGTGGGCGATGTGAGCCTCTACAGTGCCCTGTATGGCACCCGCTTCGCGGTCCAGTCGGCCGACACCTTCGCCCAGGACATCGGCTATCCCGCCGCTCCGGTGGACGACCTGCTCGTGTTCCATACCGTGTTCGGTAAGACGGTCCCGGACATCTCGCTCAATGCCGTGGCCAATCTCGGCTATGCCGGCGGGCGCTTTCTTGCCCCGGTCTATCCGGGTGATACCCTCACGGCCGTCTCCGAGGTCATCGGCCTCAGGGAGAATTCCAACGGCCAGAGCGGCGTCGTCTATGTCCGCTCCGTGGGCTTCAACCAGGATGGCACCGAGGTGCTGGACTATGTGCGCTGGGTGATGGTGCGCAAGGCCGACCCGTCCCTGCCCGCGCCGGAGCCCGTGGTTCCCACCCTTCCGGCGGCGCTGGCGCCCGATGCCCTTGGCGGCGCCGTGCCCGTGCTCGACCTCGCCGGCTGGCGCGATGACCTGTCCGGCTCCGCCGCCCGCTTCAGCGACTATGCGGTAGGCGAGCGCATCGACCATGTGGACGGCATGACCGTGGAGGAGGCGGAGCACATGATCGCCACCCGCCTCTACCAGAACACGGCGAAGGTGCACTTCAACCAGTTCACCGAAGGCCAGGGCCGCTTCGGCCGCCGTCTCATCTATGGCGGGCATGTGATCTCCATCGCCCGCGCGCTCTCGTTCAACGGCCTCGCCAACGCCTTCCACATCGCCGCGATCAACGGCGGCCGGCATGTGGCGCCGCTGTTCGCCGGCCTCACCGTCCATGCCTGGAGCGAGGTGCTGGACGCGCAAGAACTGCCGGGCCGTGACGATGTGGGCGCGCTGCGCCTGCGTACCGTCGCCACCAAGGACCGGCCGACCGCCGATTTCCCATTCAAGGCGGAGAACGGCGATTACGACCCGAGCGTCATCCTCGATCTCGACTACTGGGCGCTGATCCCGCGCTGACCGGTCGCACCTGACGCCGCCGCCCCGGCAGAGGTCGCGGGCGGTGCAGCGCTCGCCCCCTGGGGCTTGGCAGCCGGCGACTTCGCTTCCGACGGCTTGCTTCCGTCGGCCGGCCCAGAGGTCGGTGCCGGCGGCTTTGCCGCTGCGCCTGAGGTGGCCGGCTTGGGCTTCGGCTTGCGCGGCGGCGCGGCCGGCGCCGCCGGTGCTGGAAGCCCGCCATAGACCGACATGAAGCGCCAAACCTCTTCGCCGGCATCGATGTCGTGGCTGCGCAGGCCGAGAAACGGCGTGGCGAGATCCGGCTTGGTCTCCACCATGGCCGGCGACTGGTGGCCACCGCGCTCGATGGTGATGAGCTCCACCGCGCTGCCATCCCGGCAGCCTTCCCAGCGGCGCAGCTCGGCGGTGGTGCCGTCGTCCGGGGCAAGGTCGGGCAGCTTGGTGCTGGTGGCCGGCCCGCATCCGTCCAGAGCGGCATAGAGGCGGGCGCTGTCGGGCGCGGAGAGGGTCGAGCCCAGCGGGGTCCAGAAACCGGCATAGCCGATCACCGAATCCGCCGTGCCGTGGATGAACTGGATGGAGACCGGCTTCGACGGCTGGCACTCCTCCTTATAGTTGGCCGGGGCGGTGGACATGATGGCCGAGTAGGCGGCGAACAGCTCGCTGTATTCGCAGGCCATGCGCTGCACCATGAAGCCGCCGTTGGAAATGCCGGTGAGATAGATGCGGTTCGGATCGGCGATGCCGTCCGCCGCCAGACGCCGCGCCAGGGCCACGAGGAACGCCACGTCGTCGCCCGGCCGCAGCATCATCTTGAGCCGCATGGCCGCCGGGCGGCCATCGTTCCACGTCCTCCCCTCCCCTTCCGGATAGACGGCAACGAACCCGTGCTTTGCCGCCGCGGCGTCGAGCCCGAAATAGGCGCGGAAGCTCTCCGGCGTCTGCGCCGCGCCGTGCAGCGCGATCACCGTGGGCGCCGGCGTGGTGATGCCGTCGGGTGTCACCACCACATAACGGCGGGTCTCCCCGTTGACCGAAAGCCTGAGGTCCTTGACCGATTCCGCATGGGCCGGAGCAAAAACCGACCAAAACAGGAACAAAAAGAGACTCGCAAGGAACATCCCGCTGCCAGCGGCGCCCCGCCGCAGCCACGATTGCCACACGTCTAAAGTCGAAGCGTCGGGGGCCGGGCGGCGGCGGACAAGGGCGGCAAGGACCGTCATGAGCGCAATAAGCCTCTTGAAACAAATAGAATTTAGCGCGAGGGCCGCCCCTGCCATCGCATCCAGGCTTGCCCTGCGAATACGGCGGCGGCGAGGCGGTGGTGTGTCATTGCGGCCACACACGCGGCAGCTCCGCCGCCAATTTGATCTAGATCAAACTGAACATCGCCTCGCAGGAGGAAGTGTTTCCTATCAGTTATCTCAAAGGGCTTGTGGGAGCGGGGCATGTCGAAGCTCGGACTTGGTATCATTTTCGCGGCGGGGCTCAGCGCCCTCGTTGCCGGCAGCGCAACGGCCGCCGATCTTTCCACCCCGGTCTACAAGGCCCCGGCGGTCGAAGAGCCGCTGAGCCCGTGGCAGATTCGCGTGCGCGCCCTCTACGTGCTGCCCGAGAACGGCGGCTCGGTGACCGGCGTCTGGGGGTCGGACCTGACCTATTCGAGCTCCGTCGTTCCCGAGCTCGACATCTCCTACTACTTCACCAAGAACATCGCCGCCGAGCTCATCCTCGGCGTGACGCCCCACAACATCTACGGCGCCGGCACCCTTGCCGGTCTCGGTCAGGTCGGCAAGGTGTGGCTGCTGCCCCCCACCCTCACCCTGCAGTACCACTTCACCGACTTCGGCCCGTTCAAGCCCTATATCGGCGCCGGCGTGAACTACACCGCCTTCTTCAGCCAGGAGTCGACCAACCCGGCCTTCTCCTCGCTGAAGGTCAACGACGCGTGGGGCCTGGCCCTGCAGGTCGGCTTCGACTGGATGATCGACCGTCACTGGGGCTTCAACGTCGACGTGAAGAAGATCTTCCTGCAGCCCGACTTCATGCTGCAGACCGTCGGCGGCGCCTATCTGCAGGGCGGTGCGGACCTCAATCCCTGGATCTTCGGTACGGGCGTGACCTACCGCTTCTGATCGACCGATCCAGTCGCGACCTATAGAAGAAGACGCCGGGCTTGCCCGGCGTTTTTTTTCGCCCGCCAGCCGGCACGCCCGCAACAGTTCTGCGTCGCGCCGATCCGCGAAGGCGTCACATTTCCTTGCGCGCGGGCCGATCCGGCCCCCGGTGGGGCGTTGGCACCGCAGCAATCGGCCGCTACAAGCGCGGATATAGGACGATCATCCAATTGCCGGCCACTGCGTAACGGTCTTTAAAGCGGCCCAAGGTGCTTTGGAATCGTTGCGAAGAGACGACGATTGAGATACCTGATCGATCGATTTTTCAGGAGGAGGCCCCATGGCCGACAGCCCTCAGCGCATTGATCGCCCCCTATCGCCACACCTACAGATCTACCGTCCGCTGTTCACGATGATGATGTCCATTGTGCATCGCATCACGGGCGTCGGCCTGTATTTCGGCATGGCGATCCTCGTATGGTGGCTGCTCGCGGCCGCGACGTCCCCCTCGGCCTACGCCACCTTCGCCGCGGTTGCGGGTTCGCCCATCGGCCTCCTCGTCCTCTTCGGCTTCACCTGGGCGCTGCTGCACCATGCGCTCGGCGGCATCCGGCACTTCATCTGGGACTTCATCCACGGCTTCGGTCCGGAGCGCGTTCTGCTCGCCAAGGCCACCCTGGCCGGCTCGGTGGTGCTCACCGTGGTCGTCTGGATCATCGGCCTCGCGCTGAAGGGCTGAGGAGAACGCCATGAGCACCCCCCATTCCGGCCCCGCGCCCGCACGTACCACCATGCGCACGCCCCTCGGCCGCGTCCGCGGCCTCGGCGCTGCGAAGTCGGGCACCGAGCACTTCTTCACGCAGCGCCTCACCGGCGCCGCGAACCTCCTGCTCTCCATCGCCTTCATCATCATCGTGATCTCGGTAGCCGGCCAGAGCTACGCCGCGGCCCGCGCGACGCTCGGTCATCCGCTGGTGGCGGTGATCATCCTTCTGACGCTGCTTTCCGTTACGACGCACATGCGCATCGGCATGCAGGTGGTCATCGAGGACTACGTGCACACGGAAGGCCTCAAGGTGCTGCTCATCGTGGCCAACACCTTCTTCAGCATTGCCGTTGCCCTCGCCGGCGCCTTCGCCGTGCTCAAGATCAGCCTGGGAGGCTGACACATGGCCGATACCGCAACGAACGGGGCCGCCGCGCCCGGCATCAACGGCGCCGCCTACCCCATCGAGGATCACACCTACGACGTGCTCGTGGTCGGCGCCGGCGGCGCGGGCCTGCGCGCCGTGGTGGGCTGCTCCGAGGCGGGCCTCCGCACCGCCTGCATCACCAAGGTGTTCCCCACCCGCTCACACACCGTCGCTGCCCAGGGCGGCGTCGCCGCCTCGCTCGGCAACATGGGCGACGACAAGTGGGAATGGCACATGTACGACACCGTCAAGGGGTCGGACTGGCTGGGCGACCAGGACGCCATCGAATACCTCGTGCGCAACGCGCCGGCGGCCGTCTACGAGCTGGAGCACTGGGGCGTGCCCTTCTCCCGCACCGAGGACGGCAAGATCTACCAGCGCCCCTTCGGCGGCATGACCACGCATTTCGGCAAGGGCACCGCCCAGCGCACCTGCGCCGCGGCAGACCGCACCGGCCATGCCATGCTGCACACGCTCTACGGCGCGGCGCTGAAGCACCAGGCCGAGTTCTTCGTCGAATATTTCGCCATCGACCTCATCATGGATGAGGAAGGCCGCTGCCGCGGCGTGGTGGCCATCAAGCTCGACGACGGCACCATCCACCGCTTCCGCGCGCACCTCACCGTGCTCGCTACCGGCGGCTATGGCCGCGCCTACTTCTCCGCTACCTCGGCCCATACCTGCACCGGCGACGGCGGCGGCATGGTGCTGCGCGCCGGCCTGCCCCTGCAGGACATGGAATTCGTGCAGTTCCACCCGACCGGCATCTACGGCTCGGGCTGCCTGATCACCGAAGGCGCCCGCGGCGAGGGTGGCTACCTGACCAATTCCGAGGGCGAGCGCTTCATGGAGCGCTATGCTCCCTCGGCCAAGGACCTTGCCTCGCGTGACGTGGTCTCGCGCTCCATCACCATGGAAATCCGCGAGGGCCGCGGCGTCGGCAAGAACAAGGACCACGCCTTCCTCCACCTCGACCATCTCGATCCCGCCATCCTCCACGAGCGCCTGCCCGGCATCTCGGAGAGCGCGAAGATCTTCGCCGGCGTGGACCTGACGCGCGAGCCGATCCCGATCCTGCCGACCGTGCACTACAACATGGGCGGCATCCCCACGAACTATTACGGCGAGGTGCTGGACAAGCGCCAGGGTGACCCGGACAAGGTGGTGCCCGGCCTGATGGCCATCGGCGAGGCCGCCTGCGTCTCGGTGCACGGCGCCAACCGCCTCGGCTCCAACTCGCTGATCGACCTCGTGGTGTTCGGCCGCGCCGCCGGCCTGCGTGCCGCCGAGCTGGTGAAGCCCGGCGAGAAGCACCGGCCCCTACCGGAAAACAGCGCCGAGCTGGCACTGGGCCGCCTCGACAAGTACCGCTACGCCTCCGGCGGCACACCCACCGCCGAGCTGCGCCTGTCCATGCAGAAGGTGATGCAGAACAACTGCGCCGTCTTCCGCACCGGCGAGGTGCTCGAAGAGGGCAAGAAGCTCATCCACGACGTGTTCAAGGCCTCGAGCGACATCGGCGTCACCGACCGCTCGCTGGTGTGGAACTCCGACCTCATAGAGACGCTGGAATACGAGAACCTCCTCTCGCAGGCCATCGTCACCATGGAGAGTGCGGCGAACCGTCAGGAAAGCCGTGGCGCCCATGCCCGCGAGGACTTCCCGGACCGCGACGACGTGAACTGGATGAAGCACACGCTGGCCTATTTCGACCCGGCCTCCGGTGCCGTTCGGCTCGACGACCGCCCCGTGCACACCTACACGCTGTCCAACGACATCCAGTACATCGAGCCGAAGAAGCGCGTGTACTGACGCCCCACTCGACCGCGCGCGCCGGGGGGAACGCCCGCCGCGCGCGGCCATGGCAAGAATTCCTGCGGGCGGTCACCGCTCCAGCGCTTCAGGACGTCCCATGGTTGAGCTCACTCTTCCGAAGAACTCGCAGGTCACGACCGGCAAGACCTGGCCGAAGCCCGCCGGCGCCAAGAAGCTGACCGAGTTCCGCATCTATCGCTGGAATCCGGACGACGGGAAGAATCCGCGCATCGACACCTATTACGTCGATCGCGAGGATTGCGGCCCGATGGTGCTGGACGGCCTGATCTACATCAAGAACAAGATCGACCCGACCCTCACCTTCCGCCGCTCCTGCCGCGAAGGCGTGTGCGGCTCGTGCGCCATGAACATCGGCGGCACCAACACCCTCGCCTGCACCAAGGGCATGGACGAGGTGCTGGTGAAGGGCATGGTCAACATCTATCCCCTGCCGCACATGCCGGTGGTGAAGGATCTGGTGCCCGACCTCACCAATTTCTACGCCCAGCACGCCTCCATCGAGCCCTGGCTCCAGACGGACACCGCCGCCCCCGAGAAGGAGTGGCGCCAGTCCAAGGACGACCGCGAGAAGCTGGACGGCCTCTACGAGTGCATCCTGTGCGCGTGCTGCTCCACCTCCTGCCCGAGCTACTGGTGGAACGGCGACCGCTATCTCGGCCCCGCCGCCCTCCTCCAGGCCACCCGCTGGCTGAAGGACAGCCGCGACGAGCGCACCGGCGAGCGGCTCGACTATCTGGAAGACCCCTTCCGGCTCTATCGCTGCCACACCATCATGAACTGCGCCCAGGCGTGCCCGAAGAGCCTCAACCCGGCCAAGGCCATCGCCGAGATCAAGAAGATGATGGTCGAGCGCCAGATCTGACGCTCACCGCATCTCCGGCCATTTCCGGGACCGCCCGCCTGATCGGCGCGGCGGTCCTTTTGCTTTCCGACGTGTCGCGCCCGCTTGCGGCCCTCCGGGACATCTGAGGCCTCGCACTCCGCCTGACGGGGCGGACCTGCCCGCATCTCCGGCTGAACCGGAGCGCTGCTGTCCGGCGTTGCGTACGCGCGATCCAGAGCTCCCTGCCCCCAAGAATTACGCCCGCGAATCACGTGCCCTTCAGGGCGCGGGACCGCAGACCCGCGCGCTTCTCAAAACGGTAAAATATATGTTAACGTTAATTCTATCTGTGACGAAAAGCCCCCGGACAGGTTCAGTCGGAGAAGCCGCCATGTCGATCGTTCGCGCCGTCTTTCCCGCCCTTATCGCCTTTGCGCTACTGTTCGGGGTTGTTACACATCCGTCCGAGATGTTCGTCGCGCTGGGCAGCCTCGTGCTCACGCTGAGCACCGCCAGCAGCATCGTCTTTTTCGGCTTCGTGCTGATGGCCGTGATCTTCGGCTTCGAGCGGACGTCTGGTCGTCACATGGTCCCTGCCGCCGCCGTCCACGTGCACCGCTCGCTGCGCGACGAAGTGGCGGCCTGATTTACGGTCAGGCCTCATCCTGGAAAGAACGTGCAGAGCGCGCCGCGATCCGGCGCGCTTCCGGACCGCGGGGCCGAGCGCGATCGGCCCGCATTCCGCCTCACGCGCGGGATAAGGAATGCGGTTCCCTATCCGGTAGGAAAGGCGCGCCGCATGCCGTCAAGGCCTGCAAGTGACGTAGGGCCAGGTGGCATGCCGATAGAACGGATAAAGATCGATCGCCTTCAGGCGACGCCACAGGTGACTATCCGGGGGCGGACACAGGCGCAGCATCGCGCCTGAAGGATTGCCGCTCCAGGAGTCCGGAACGAACACCTTCACCGAGAACACACCATCCTGCAGGAAGGGATCCGGCGCCCACCAGCCTTGAGGCAAATTGTCCCTCATGTAGGTCTTGATCGATTGGTAGGCGTCGAAAGGATAGGGGTCGGTATCAGGCCGCATGATCGGCCGTGCGCCCGGCAGCGAGTCCAGCCCCTGCATCGGCGACTGAGCCATGGCGCTCCCGCCCGAGATCAGGAACGTGGCAAGCTCAAGCAGGAGCAAGGCGCGCCGCCCCGCTGGGCCGGCCCGCCGCGTGGCGTTGCGTGGCGCGGGAGACGCCATCGCCTCCTCCCGTGCACTCCTCCCGCCGTGATCCATCCGCACCATGAATCGTCTCCCGAGCCAGTCCTGAAAGAGGTAGACGATTTGCTGGTGCTCGGGATATGCGGAAACATCTGGCCGTCGCCGCATGCGCGCGGCCTGCGAAGGTACGGGCACGTTTTGGCAACTCCTGGCGTGGTTCAATCCGGTGTCGCCGGGCGCGACCGATCTTCGGCATGATCGCGATGGATGAACTTCATCCGGCGCGATCTGGGCGAGCTGCAATGGCTGGTGCGGTGGTCCGGCCGAAGCTTGCTCTGCTCGTTTTCTGCCGGGAGATCGCGCCTGTCCTGATTGGGGTCCCGCCGTTTGGGCTTCTGGGACGGGACCCGCGGTTCGGCCTCGTCGCTTCCTCCCGCGGATCTCAATGACCACGATCTCCCTGCGCAACTTCAGGTCGCTCGCAGCCACCTATGGCGCCTATGTCGGCTCCATGTCCTCCCGCGGGCTCGAGCTCGTCGGCAAGCTCGGCCTCTACATGTTCGGCGCACGCGCGCTGGGCTTGCATGATTCCGGCTATTTCTTCCTGTGCCTCACCTGGATCGGGCTGATCTCGACGGTGGCGCGGGGCGGCTTCGACAAGGCGGTGCTGCGGCATATGGCGGCCGAGCTCGCGGTGGGGCGCGGCCAGGAGGCGCGCAGGGCGCTGCTCACCGGCTCCGCCATCGTCACTGCCGGCGGCACGCTGGCGACGTTGCTCACCGTCGCCCTCGCCGAGCCGCTCGCGGTCTATCTGTTCCACGATCCGCAGGTCGCGCATGCGCTGAGGCTCTCGGCCTACGCCATCCTGCCGCAGACCCTGTGCATTTTCGTCGGCTATGCGCTCGTGGGCTTCCATCGCGGGGCGGCGGGGCAGTTGGTGCAGAACGGCATCTGGCCCGTGCTCACGCTCGGCGCGCTTTTCGCCGGGGCCAATACGCTGGACAGCCTGCTCTATGCGCTGGCGGCCTCGCTCCTGGCTGCGACCGTGCTCGGCCTCGTCATGTTGGTGTCGGACCGGCACCGCCTCCTCGCCACCCCGTCTCCCGATGCCCCGGCCGACGCCCTGCCGGCCCTCTGGCGCACCGCCATGCCGCTGAGCGTCGTGGAGGTGGTGCAGATCTTCCTCAACTCGCTGCCGGTGCTGCTGCTCGCCGTGTTCGGCCAGCCTTCGGCGGTGGGCGCCTTCTCCGTGGCGAACCGCATCTCCATGCTCATCTGGGTGGTGGCGAACTCCATCGGCACGGTCGCGGCACCCTCGTTCGCCGCCCGTCACCGACAAGGACAGTGGGACGAGTTGCGCGCGCTCAACCGCCGCGTACGCCTCGCCGTCGCGCTGTTCGGCACGCCGGTGGTCGCCGTCATGGTGTTCTTTCCCAAGTCGATCCTGAACCTGGTGGCACCGGGATTCGAGGTGGCCGCGCCCGCGCTCATGGTCATGGGCCTCGGCCAGTTGGTGAACTGCCTCCTGCCTTGCCAGGACTTCATGCTGTCGATGACCGGCTATGGCAGCGTCCATCGCTGGCTGAACATCGCCCAGCTCGTGGTGTGCAGCGCGCTGTGCGCCGCTCTCATTCCCTTCTTCGGAATGATGGGGGCGGCGATCGCCACCGCCGTGTTCATCGCCCAGGGCGCCATCGGCACCACGCTCGCGGTGCGCCATCTCATGCCAAAGGCGCTGTGAGCGGGTGCCAGCCGGCTGGAACGCCTGAATTGACGTTGCGGTTAAAGCAAAATCAATTTCGCCAGTCGATTTTGATGACCGGCTGCGAAAACTTCACGGACGTGCCAGGGCTCGGCAAGGTGTCCGGGAAGCGGATCTGCCGGGCCAGCGGGCAAGCAAGGTGATGCTGAGATGAGTATGGCGCCGGCTTCGGGGACACCGGAGCAGTCGGAGAAGTTCATGGTGGTGCGCCAGGCGGACCCGAACGACGTGGACGTCGCTTCGGACGCGGGTTCCGGCACGGCCAACTTCACCCTGCGCGACTTCCTCATCGCCGCCTTCTACCACTACCGGATCATCCTGCTCGCCGCGGCCCTGCCGGCGCTCGTCGGCATCGTCGGCGCGCTCAGCGCCCGCACCGAATATACCGCCAGCAGTCTGCTGATGGTGATCGTGAGCCGCGAGGTCTCGACCGCGCAGAACGTGACCGACAGCGGTCCGAGCGTGCTCAGCATCGAGGGGCTCAAGCAGGTCGAGGCGGAAGTCCAGATCCTGCAGAGCGCGGAAGTGGCCCGCGCCGTGGTGGAGCAGATCGGCATCGACCGGCTGTTCCCGAAGGGCCGGCTTGCGACCCTGCTCGGCCTCGGGGGCTCAGACGATGATCTCGATCGCGCGATCGAGCGCCTGCAGGGCAGCATGCGCGCCGCCGTGCAGGCGAACTCCAACGTCATCAAGGTGAGCTACACCAACGCCGACCGCGCCCTCGCGGTGGAAACCACCAACGCCATCGTTCACAGCTATCTGGCGGTGCGCCGCCGGACGCTGGAGAACCCCACCTCCAAAATTCTCGTCCAGGAAGTGCAGCGCTTCAGCAACGACCTGTCCACCGTCGACAAGCAGATCGAGAGCCTGAAGAGCAAGGCCGGCATCATCGATTTCGCGCAGGACGCCGTCCTCGCCGCCAATCAGGTCGACAGCATCATCCAGCGCCAGCGCCAGGTGGGCGAGCGCGAGGTCGCGGTGACGGCGCAGCTCACCGAGGCCGAGAAGCAATTGGCGGCGTTGCCGAACTCGGTGTTCGAGTTCGCCGAGAACACCAATGCTGTGCCCGGTGACGAGGATCCCAATACCCTCACCAAGCTGTTGATGGAGCGCGACCGCATCGCCGCCCAGTACGCCCCCGGCAGCGTGCTGCTGCGCGAGCTGGACAAGCAGATCGCCACCGTCCGGGCCAAGATCAAGGTTCGCGAGGACCGACGCTACGTGACGGACCGGGCCTCGCGAAACCCGCAGATCAATTACGTGCAGACCATGGTGCTCAGCCTCCGGGTCGAGAAGGATTCGCTCTCCCGCCAGCAGGTGGAACTGGTGGAGCAACTCAAGGTAGCGCGCGAGCGTCTTGCCACCCTGCGTGCGGTCGAAACACCCCTCATCGAGCTGAACCGGCGGCGCGACGCGCTCAACGACGGCTTCCGCGAATATCAGCGGCGCGCCGTGGCGGCCTCCATCGAGGAAACGGCTGCGCAGTCGCGCCAGTCGTCGGTCCGCGTCGTGCAGGATGCCGGTGCGGCAGTGGTGAAGCGCTCACTCACCTTCCCGATCCTCGCGGGTGGCCTGTTCGCCGGCCTGCTCTTCGGTGCCGCCGCCGGCGCGCTCGCCTCCGCCATGCGGACCACGATGGTCACGCCGCACGAGGTGGAGAACCGGCTCGGCGTGCCCGTCGTCGCCGTCTTCGACATGGACCCCGACGAGATCGAGATCGATCTGTCGGAACGCGCCATCGGCACCTGCGCGACCGTGCTTCTGGATGCCCGAGTGGACGGCGAGCCGGTGCGCGTCTTCCACGTGCTCTCGCCGGACTTCGATGATTCGCTGCCGAAGTTCTCGCGGGACCTCGCCGAGGAATTCGCCCGCCAGCGCGGCCGCAGGACGCTGCTCATCGATCTCACCACTCCGCCTCCGCCGATCCCCTCGATGCGCGACGTGGAGGTGCGCGGTGGCGTCGCCATGATCGGTACGCCGGTTCCGAACCTGTGGATGTTCACGGACGTGCAGCCCTCGCCCCTGCTCGACCTGCGCATTCCGATCTCGGATGCCCTCAGGATGACCATGGAGCTGAAGACCAGCTTCGACCACGTCCTGATCGCCTCCAACCCCACCGTGGCGTCGCTGCTGAGCCAGCGATTCTGCCAGGTCGCCGATGGCAACCTCGTCGCCATCCAGGCGGAGAAGACGCGCACCCCCGCCGCGTCCCACCTTGTTGGCCAGGTCACCGAGTGCGGCGGATTGCTGCTGGGGGCGGTCCTGTTCGGCCGGCGGTACTACCTGCCCGACTGGCTGTATCACCGCACCTGATTACCGAATTTCAGGGATCGTCCCATCCCCCGGCACCGCGTATAAGCTGTCGTTAACCCTAACGAATTATAGCTTCCTTTGAAGTGTGGCGCTGCAACAGCCACATCTGCCTCCGCTTCGCTGGGGAGAGATGTGCTGGGGCATCGCCCGCCTCACGCGGATTTTTTACTTTGCCAAGGGTCGGTTGATGCCGCGAGCTGGGGCCAAAGGGCGGATGAGGATCGGGCGTCCCGCGTGGTGCTTCCACGCAGACAGTTGCCGGCCGGCCGCACACGCCGGAGCCATGCTTCGGCGTGTGTCTGCCCTCCTCCTCATCGTGCCTCTCGCACTGAATGGCTGCGCCGCCATCGCGACGTCGCAGAACACCGGCACGCCGCCCTTCACCACGGGTCACGAGCTGCGCTTCACCGAGACCAACAGCGACCGGTTCAAGCCCTGGACCGACCAGACCCCGTCCTATCGCCTCGGTCCCGGCGACAAGATCAAGATCAAGTATTTCCTCACCCGCGAAATGGACGAGGACTTGACGGTGAGCCCGGACGGCTCCATCGCGCCCCGCGCCATCGGTCAGATCCGGGTGGAGGGCTCGACGCTCTCCAGCGTGGAAAGCTACATCCGCACCGAATCCCGCAAGGAACTGGCGGACCAGAAGGTGGTCGTGGCGCTTGAGGAAGCGGTGTCGGCCAAGGTCTATGTGGGCGGCTCGGTGCCCCGGCCGGGGGCCTACAAGATCACCGACATGAACCTGAGCGCGCTCAAGGCCATCCTCCTCGCCGGCGGCTTCACCGACGAGGCGCGCACCGGCCAGGTGGCGCTGATCCGCCGGGGGCCGAAGAACGAGCCGATGCTGCGCCTCATCAACGTGCGCGACACCATCGAGACCGGCTTCGATGCCGACGACGTGCCGCTGATGAGCGGCGACATCATCTACGTTCCGAAGAGCTCCATCGCCGAGGTGGACCTGTGGATCGACCAGTTCATCAACAAGGTGGTGCCGTTCCAGCGCAGCTTCAGCTACACGCTGGGCAGCTATTCGACGACCACTGCGGGCGGCATTGTGCCGTAAGATCGAAGCGGGCGCGCCAGCGACTTCGCGGCGGCCGTTTCTCCGATGTAGGCGTCCGGGCGCAACAGCGCACCGCCCGGGGCCATGCGGGATCAACGCGCGCTCCTGAAGCGAAGCCATGACGTCCTCCTCACTGTCCCCCGATATCCCGCCCGGCCAAGAAGCGTCCACGACGCTGCCGTCCGTGACGGCTCCAGAGAAGCCGTTCGAGGAAATCGTCTTCCTGCGCGTTCCCTTCTCCATCATCTCGCTCGACGAGGCGTGCCGCCTCATCGCCGCGCGGCCGCCCGGCGCGCCGCTCGCCTATGTGGTGACGCCCAACGCCCAGAACCTGGTGCGTCACAGCCACCTTGAGGATCCCCGCTTCATCGCCTTCTATGAGAAGGCCTGGCTCCACCTCATGGATGGCAAGGTGCCGCGCGCCCTGGCGCGGCAGGTGTTCGGGCTCGACATCCCACTGGCGGCCGGCAGCGATCTCACCGCCCACCTGTTCGAGACCTACATCCGGCCGGACGATGCCATCACCATCATCGGCGGAGAGGTGGAGATGGTGGACAGCCTGAAGGCGCGCTTTCACCTGACCAACCTGGCCCACCACAATCCCCCCATGGGCTTCATCAACAAGCCGGACGAAGTGGAAAAATGCGTCCGCTTCATTCTCGACCATCCAGCCCGCTACATCTTCATGGCGGCCGGCTCGCCGCGGTCGGAATATGTGACGCAGTTGGTCGACCGGCGCGGTGGCGCGGTCGGCACGGCGCTGTGCATCGGCAGCTCGCTGAACTTCCTCACCGGCCACGCCAAGCGCGCCAATCCGGTGTTCCGCAAGCTCGGCCTCGAATGGCTCTACCGCCTCATCGTGAGCCCGCAGACCCATATCCGCCGGGTGTTCGTCGAATCCATGCCGGTCCTGCTGATGGTGGCCAAGGCTCGGATGAACCCCGCCCAATACGGCATGGACCGGGGCCAAGCCGGCACGGGGACGCAGAGCCGCAAGTGAGGAGCGCCATGGTGGACCGGTCATGACGGCTCAGGATGGCTTGCCTGCCCCGCGCGGCGTGCTGCGGCGCGTGACCATTCCGGCCATGGCCGCGAAGGTCCGCAGGACCCGGCTCAACCTGGGCGAGCGGTTTTCGCCCGGCCTCACCATGGCGGTGCTGCTCTTCATCCTGCCGGTCTTCGCCGAGTGCTTCCATTATTATTCGGAATTGCTGCCGCTCTACGCCTTGTCGAAGGCGTGGCCGATCCTCACTTTGCCGCTCACCATCCGCGGGCTCGCCAAGCTCGACCTGCCCTGCAAGTACATCTACGTGATCTTCCTAGCCTATGGCCTCGGCATCACGCCGCTCGTGTCGATCATGCAGCTGGGCAACGACTTCTTCGGCTCCATCGCCACGACCGTGAAGATCTGGCCGATCACCTATTATTTTGGCCTGTCGGTGATGCTCCTGTGGATCAGCCCGGTGCCCGACCGCGTGCGGCGCGCCTGCGTCATACTCGGCATCGCCACCTACGTGCTGATGCTGATGTTGTGGATCCTCATTCCGGATGCCTGGTACACGGACAATTCCTCCCAGGGAAAGCTGCTACTGACCGACGACGAGCGCGGCAACCGCATCTACATGCCCATGTTCTTCGGCATTCTCCTCGTCTTCTACCTGACGCGCTCCTTCATGCAGAAGCCGCACGTGGTGAAGGCGATCGGGATCGTGCTGGCCTTCGCGCTGATGCTGTGGATATACAAGCAGCGCGCCGCGATCGGCTGCAGCATTCTGATCTGCGGCTATGCCGCCTTCAGCTCGCTCTCCCCGCGGTGGAAGCGGGCGGCGCTCGCCGGCGTCCTGGTGCTGTTGCCGTTCGCCGTCATCGCCGCCGTCAGCCTGGGCGGCAATGCCGCCCAGGATCTCGGCGGCTCCCTGTCGGTGCGGCAGACGTCACTCGCCCAGGCCTTCGGCTTTCTCGGCGACCAGCCGCTGCGCTGGCTGTTCGGCGTCGGCGCCACCACCCGCTTCGGCACGGTGACGCTCGCGGACATTTTCCAGAATGCCGACTTCTACGTCTCGGACCTCGGCTGGGCCGGCGTCGCCTTCGAGTATGGTCTCGTCGGCTCCATCCTCATCATGACGCTTTTCATCACCGGCTTCCTCGCCGCGCGGACGGCGGCCAAGCGCACCGGGCACTGCCTCGACCTCGCCCTCAGCGACTACATCCTCTACATGCTGGCGACATCGGCGGTGTATCCGCTCACCTTCACCCCCGGCGAACTCTGCGTCGCCATGGGCCTCGCCATCTACATGAGCCGCTGGAAGCCCCCCGGCGAGGCACTGGCGAATGGAGGCGGCCGGCGCGTGGCCTTCCGCACCCATGTGGTCGAGATCGGCGGCAGCCGCCGGCGGCGACAGGTCGCCATCGGCAAGCTCAACGGGTGATGCGCGTCAGGCCGTCGCAGCCGCGCTGGCCGAGGGCGTCGCGGCAAGTCGGCCGGTGAGGTGCTTGGCCAGCCGCACGCCGAGAGTCACCGCCGTGAGGGTGGGATTGGCCTGGCTGGAGGTGGGGTAGACCGCCGAACCCGCGACGAACAGGTTGGACGAGCCGAACACCCGGCAGTCGCTGTCCACCACGCCGGTCCGTTCGCTCGCCGCCATGCGGGCGGTGCCGATCTGGTGGTGGCCGTCGTAGCACTGCTTGAGGATGTAATCGACGCGCTCCTCCGGCGGGACGAGCCACTCCATCCGGCCGGTCCCCGTGCGCTGCAACCAGTCCGCGAAGGCGTCGTGGGTGCGCAACAGCGGCTCGACGTCCGCCTTGGTGTATTTGAGATCCACCTTGAGGCGCGGCAGCCCGGTGACGTCGCGCGCGCCGGAAAGCGTCACCCGCGAGGTGGGGTCCGGCAGGTGCTCGGCGTGGAAGCGCACAGCGTAGCGCCGCCCGGCATTGCGCTGGAAAAAGCCTGGCTTGCGCGGGCGCGCGAAGTAGCGGCCATAGAAGAACGACGGCACGAAGGCGGCCGTCGACGGCAGATCCCGCAGGATGTTGAGGATGTGCGGCAGGCGGCGCACATCATGCCCCACATAGTGCTGGCGGATCGACTCGGCGACGATCTGGCGCCCGAGCGGAGGAACCGACAGCGCGAGATAGGCGAGCGACAGAATGCCGTTGCGGTGGATCGGGTCGCGGATCAGCGGATAGTCCGGCCACAGCGCGACATTGGTCAGCCCCAGACGCCGCTGCAGATCGGCGCTGGGCATGAAGCGCCGGCGCACGTAGTTCACGCCGTTGCGGAAGTAATCGATGCCTCCATCCACAGCGTCCGACGTCAGGGTCATCTCGGCGGCGATGGCGTAGAGGTGGCCCATGTAGAAACGGCCGAGCGGGCCCTCCTCGCCGCCGAACCGCGCCGGCGCATCGGCCTGGGCTGCGAGCAGCAGGCGGGTGCTCTCCAGCGCGCCGGCGGCCAGAACAACTGTCTTCGGCGCGAGCGCGGCGCGAGCCCCGCCGGGGGCCTCCACGTTGACGCGGGCCACCGATCCATCCTCGGCGAAGTCGATGCCAGTGGCGGTGGCGTTGAAGCGCAGATCGATGTTCCGCTCCGCCTTCAGCGTCTCGGCATACATCAGGTCGAAGCGCGGCTCGAGGCTCCAGCGCTCCAGGCGGCGGAAGGAGAAATCGTCGTCCTTCGGATCGAACCCCGGCAGATCGACGTCGAAGAGATTCTGCCCGCAGCCGATCAGGTCGCAGGCATCCTGCATGTGGGGCGCAATATCGCTGAAGGAGATGGGCCAGCCGCTGTGCGGGATGGCCGGACGGGTCTCGAAGTCCTGCGGGTCGAAGCTGACACAGCGGCCACCCCACAGGTTCGAGGCGCCGCCGAGGCTGCGCTGCACGCCGATTGCCATGCTGACGTGGGTGTTGGGATCGACGATCTCGGCGTCCGAGAGGGCCTGCGCCACCGGCTCCGGTGCCGGCCCGCCCGATTCGAGGAGGACCACCGAGCGGCCGGACCGCGCCAGCACCAGCGCCATGGAGATGCCCACCGGCCCCGCACCCACGATCAAGACGTCGGGGGTGGCTCCATCAAGTCCGGCAAGGCCCGTGGTAATCACGTGAAACTCCGTAAGCAAAAGGGGAGTGGAAACAGAACCCGGCCCCGCGACGGCGTTCCGGTGCGGGCGATCCGCCTGTCCCAGGCCGCGGACGGGAGGACAACCCAGATGTCGGGCGAAGAGGCGTCGAGCGAATTGATTTCAGGCAAACGAGGCGCATGGTTCGCGCCGGTCGAAAAGCGGCCGGGGAGGACGCCCAACGGCAAAAGCTGCCCGCGTACCCCGGCAGACATCCCGGACACGCCGTTCTCCCGCATTGCGCGGAGCGCCCCCGAAGCAGCGCCCCCGTCCCCCGACACGGCCAGAAATAGCAGACGAACCGTCCAGCACAAGGCCGCCCAATGTCTCGGTCGCAGTGTTCGCCAGCCTTCCGCGGCGAGGACTTACAACTTGTCGCAGGTGCGCGAAAAAGCCGACGTCCTGAGCGCGATCAACGGCCATAGTCACGTCTTGGTAAGAAGAATGACCTTCTAGATAGCCGCGCTCGTCCAGCCCATTTTGCGAAGGGGGTCGCGTACCATGGCAATCGGCGATGCGTTGAATGTGCGCGCCCGCGCACCTCTGCGCCTAGGTCTTGCGGGAGGCGGCACCGACCTCTCCCCTTATTGTGACGACCACGGCGGCAACGTGCTCAATGCCACCATCGACCGCTTCGCCTACGCCCATATCCGGGTGAACCGCATCGGCGCCCTGGTGCTGCGCGCCCGCGATGTCGGGACGGAGGAGGTGCTCGAGCCGAGCCTCGACCATCCGATCACCGAAGGCCTGATGCTGCATCGGGCCGTCTACACCCACATGATGAAGACCTATTGCGACGGCGTGGCGCTGCCGCTCACCATGTCCACGACGATCGACGTGCCGGCGGGCTCCGGCCTCGGCGCGTCCTCGGCCCTCGTGGTGGCGCTGATCGAGGCCTTCACCTACGCCCTCGGCCTGCCGCTCGGCCCCTATGACGTGGCGAAGCTCGCCTTCGACATCGAGCGCAAGCAGCTCGGCCTCGCCGGCGGCCGCCAGGACCAATATTCGGCGGCCTTCGGCGGACTGAACTTCATCGAGTTCCTGCCCTCGGACCGGGTGATCGTGAACCCGCTGCGCATCCGCCGCGAGCATCTCAACGAGTTCGAGGCGTCCCTCGTCATCTGCTTCTCCGGCCAGTCGCGCCGCTCCGACACCATCATCAAGGAGCAGGTGGCGGGGCTGAAGCAGATGGACGCCAAGACCATCGAGAACATGCACAAGCTGAAGCAGGACGCCATCGACATGAAGCTGGCCCTGCTGCGCGGCGACATCCGCGCCACGGCCAACATCCTCGGCCGCTCCTGGGTCTCCAAGAAGGCCACCGCCGCCGGCATCGCCACCGAGCAGGTGGACAAGCTCTACGACATCGCTCTCGCCTCGGGGGCATGGGCCGGCAAGGTCTCTGGCGCGGGTGGCGGCGGCTTCCTGATGTTCCTCACCGACCCGGAAACCCGGTACCAGCTCATCGGCGCCCTGAACGAGGCCGGCGGTCTCGCCAGCGCGGTGAAGTTCTCCATGGAGGGCGCCGAGGGCTGGCCCATCGGGATCTGATCCCGAACATCCCCGAGCATCCACGCACCGGCGCCCTTCGTCACCGCGGCGACACCCGCGGTGGCTTCCGCCGTGCTATGAGCCCCCAACGGAATTGCTGTGAGAGGAGCCGGCGTGACCGAGCAATGCGTCATCCTGCTGGGCGGGCTCGGCACCCGCCTCGGCGCGCTCACCAAGGACACGCCGAAGCCACTGCTGAAGGTCGGCGACGTCCCGTTCGTGGAGGTGCTGATCGCCGAGGCCCGGCGCCGCGGCTTCCGCAAGTTCCTGCTGCTCGCCGGCTACCGGGCCGAGGTGGTGGAAAACTACATCACCGGCACGGACGTGCCCGGCCGCTTCGACTGCACGGTGGACATCTCGCTGGAGGAGACGCCGCTCGGCACCGGAGGCGCGCTGGTCAACGCCCTGCCGCTGCTGGACGAGAGCTTCCTGCTCGTCAACGGCGATACCTGGTTCGACTTCAACTGGCTCGATCTCGTCGCCACGTCGCGGAAGAACGGCGCGGCCTTCGGCATGGGCCTGCGGCTCGTTCAGAACCCGGACCGCTACGAGACCATCGCGCTCGACGGCACCCGCGTCGCTGCCGTCCGCCCGCGCGGGGCGGGGCTGCCTGAGGCGCTCATCAACGGCGGCGTCTATTATGTCCGCCGCGACGTGATCGAGGGGCTAGGCATGCCCTCCTCGCTGGAGGGGGACCTCCTGCCGCGCCTCGTTGCGGAAGGCCGTGTGACCGGCGTCGCCTATGACGGCTTCTTCATCGACATCGGCATCCCCGAGACCTTTACGGCGGCCCAGACCAGCGTGCCCGCGCGCCGCCGCCGGCCGGCGGTGTTCCTAGATCGCGACGGCGTGCTCAACGTGGACACGGGCTATGTCCACGCCGCCGAGGACTTCACCTGGATCGAGGGCGCGAGGGAAGCGATCAAGCTGTTCAACGACCTCGGCTATTATGTCTTCCTCGTCACCAATCAGGCCGGCGTTGCACGTGGCTATTACGAGGAAGAGGCCATCCACGTCCTGCATGCCTTCGTGCAGGCGGAACTGCGCGAGATCGGTGCGGAACTGGACGACTGGCGCTACTGCCCGTTCCACCCCGAAGGCACGGTCGAGCGCTACCGCGGCTCCCATGCCTGGCGCAAGCCCGAGCCGGGGATGATCCTGGACCTGATGGCGAACTGGCCGGTGGACACCGCGCACAGCTTCCTCATCGGCGACAACCCAACCGACATCGCCGCAGCCAAGGCCGCCGGCATTGCCGGCCACCTGTTCCCGGGCGGCGACCTTCTCGCCTTTTCCCGCGCCATCCTCGCCACCTCCGCCGCGGAGCCACAGACATGACCGGCCAGACTACTGGTGCCGCGTCCCACCCTCTCGCCGACCTTGCGGCCGACGCCCGCGCCTGGATGTTCGGCGCCGCGGCGCCGCTCTGGTCGCGGGTCGGGCGCGATCCCAAGGGCCTCTTCGCCGAGCGGCTCGATGTGGCCGGCCAGCCCGACGACGCGCCGCGCCGCCTGTTCGTGCAGGCGCGCCACACCTATTCCTTCTGCGAGTTCGGCCGTCTCGGCTGGGACGGCCCGTGGCGGACGCTCGCGGGCGAGACGGTGGATTATCTCCTTGCCCACGGCCGGCGGCCGGACGGGCTGTTCATCCACCGCTTCACCACCGATGGCGCGGTGCTGGACGCGCGCGCCGACCTCTACGATCAGGCCTTCATGCTGTTCTGCCTCGGCCATGCCGGCAAGGCGCTGGAGCGGTCGGACCTCTATGACGTCGCCGACAGCCTCGCCGACGCCCTGGAGGCGGGTTGGCGACATCCGGCCGGCGGCTTCGTCGAGCACGACATTCCCCGTCCGCACCGCCACCAGAACCCGCACATGCATTTCTTCGAGGCCTTCTCAGCGCTCTATGCGGTGACCGGCGCGCCGCGCTGGAAGGCGCTGGCGGAAGAGATGGCGACGCTCTGCCGCGACCGCTTCATCGATCCCGCCACCGGCGCGCTGCTCGAATACTTCACCGACGACCTGAAGCCCGCGCCCGGCGTGGACGGCACCATCGTGGAGCCGGGCCACTGCTTCGAATGGGCGTGGCTGTTCGAGGGCCTCTCCGCCTGGGGCTGGCCGGGCGCTCAGGTGTCCGACCGCCTGACCGCCTTCGGCCGGCGCACCGGCATCGATGCGGTGAACGACGTCGCCATCAACGAGGTGCTGACCGACGGCACCGTCCACAAGCCCACAGCGCGCCTCTGGCCGCAGACCGAGCGGCTGAAGATCGCTCTCGCCCGCCTGCGCCGCACCGGCAGCGCCGAGGAGGCGGACGAGGCACGCAACGCCTATCGCGGGCTGAAGCTCTATCTCGACATGCCGGTGCCCGGCACCTGGCAGGACGTGCTGAACCCGGACGGCAGCTTCGTGCCCATGCCGGCGCCCGGCTCCTCGCTCTATCACATCACCTGCGCCATGGCCGAGCTGATGGACACGGTGGAGGGAAGGCGCTGAGCTCCTCAGGGGATCGTCGCCGCGCAGTCGGCGAGATCGAGGGTGACGCAGATCGCCACCATCATGGAGCGATAATCGGGATTGTCGGGGCCGGGTGGCCCCGGCGGCACCTCGGCGATCGCATAGAGCATGCCGCCGGCCTGCGGATCGTCCTTGATGGCCGACAGCAGGCGCGCCGTACGCTCTAGCGTGAAGCGCGCATCGCCGGCTTCTGACGGCATCACCTGGATGCCGAGGGCGAGCGGTCCCTTCCACACCCGCCGGTAGGCACGGAACGCCTGATCCGGGCGATATGTCGGGCCGCCGTCATAGGAGACGACGGACACGAGATCGATAGTCTGGGCCGCAGGCGAGCGCAGCATGGCCAGCATCATGCCCACATAGGGTCCGTTGCGCGGCTCGGCGCCGGCGAAGGCCCCCTCCCCGTATGCGCCCACATTCCAGCCCGCGAGCGAGAGAACCGCCGGGCGTGGAACGGCGCGGCGCAGGTCCGCCAGCACAGCCACCGAGCGTGCGTCGTCGGCGCATGCGACACGGCCATCGGCGCGGGTGCATCCGGGATTCTCGGTCTCGTAGTCGAGATCGACACCATCCGCGCCGAGGTCGGAGACGAGCCGGGCGAGGGCATCGAAATTGCGGGCATCCCAGCCGAAATGCTTCCAGCCGCCGACCGAGACCAGGACACGCAGGGCCGGATGCCGGCTCTTCAGGAGCGCGATGGCGTCCTTCAGCACCGGCCCCGAAAAGGGAAAGAGCAGCCCGGTGCCGGAAAGGTCGAGATTGCCCGTATAGGTGAGGTCCGGCCTGGCGAAACCCAATGCCACATGGGTGATGTAGCCGGGCAGCCGGGCAAGCCGCGTCTCGGCGGGATCGGTTGTCGAGACCTCCGTCCAGGAGGCGTGGTAGACGAGGAACGGGCGGCCCGCGCCGGCCGCCGGAGAGGCGGCTGGGCCCAGGACGGCCAGAGCGAGGGCCAGGAGAAGGGTCAGAAGACCGACGGACCCGCCATGCCCTTGGTGACGGTGAGCAGCATGATTCTGATGTCGAACCATATGGACCAGTGCTCGATATAGAAGAGATCGAGCTCGACGCCGCGCTCGGCCTTCTCCAGGGTGTTGATGCCCCCGCGCATGCCGTTGATCTGCGCCCAGCCGGTGATGCCCGGCTTCATGCGGTAGCGCGCCACATACTGGCTGATGGCCTCGTAGCGGACGTTGGTGGCGACCTTCATGTTCGGGACGTGGGGGCGGGGGCCGACGACGCTCATCTCGCCGCGCAACACGTTGATGAGCTGCGGCAGCTCGTCGATGGACGTGGAGCGCAGGAAGTTGCCGACCTTGGTGATGCGCGGGTCGTTCTTGCTGGTGCCCTTGGAGCCGTCGTCGCTGGGATCGACCCGCATGGTGCGCATCTTGTAACACTGGAACACGCGATTGTTCAGCCCCACGCGCGGCTGGCGGAACAGGATGGGCCCGGGGGAATCCAGCTTGATCGCGATGGCGGCGCCGATGAGGATCGGTGCCGTGAGCATGAGGCCGATGCTTGCCACCACATAGTCCTCCACCCCCTTCAGCAGGCCGAGCGAGCCCTTCAGCGGCTGCTGCTGCACCTGCAGGGCCGGCTCGCCGGCGATGCGGGTGAGGTTGGCGTAGTTGAGCGTGAAGCGGTCCGGATCCAGCTCGACGATGACGTCGGCCGCGATCTGGTACATCTGGTTGGCGATGGCGCTGATGGCGGCCGGGTCGTTCCAGCTCTTGGCGACAACCACGATGTCCACGGGGTTATGCTTCACATACTCCAGAAGGTCCTTCATGCCGCCGAGCACCGGCAGTCCGTCGGGACCGGGCGGCGGCAGGGGCGCGCCGTCCACGTGGCTGTCATCGAACAGGGCGGCGAAGTTGAGCAGGCCGGTGCCGCCCTCTTCCTCGCCATAGCGCCGGACGAGGTCACGGGCGCGGCCGAGATCGCCGATGGCCACCACGTTCCTGCGCAGCACCTCGTGGGTCTGCACCAGCGCCATGCCGATGCGCACCACCACGAGGCGGCCGAAGATGAGCATAAGGGTGGTGACAACGCCCCAGCCGAGAAGCGCCCACAGGTTCGTCTGCCCGATGGGGATCAGCGCGTAGTAGCAGATGGCGATGACAGCACCCGCGGGCACAACGCCGACGCCGATATGGCCGATCTGCCGCAATGGCCGGACATAGTGCTCGACCCGGTAGCCGCGGCCGATCTGCAGCACCTGCACATAGATGAAGATGCCGAACGCCCAGAGGATGGCGACTTGGCTCCAGGACAGGAATTCCCAGCGCAGATGCGCGATAATCGCGCCGAGCGCCGCCATGACGACGTCGCACGACTGGACAAGCCGATTGACCAGTCCATGGGTCCAGCGTGTCATCGTCCCCCGATCCCCCGGCCGCCGTCAGAATCCCAGGCTCCACGGTATGTGCTTCTGGTTAAGAAGTGGTGGGCAGTCAAGGATATGGCGCAAATTGTGGCGTGATGGATGTGCTAGTCGCCTTCGGATCGGGTGGCCTCGCGGTGCCACAACGAAAAAGCCGCCGGACCTTGCGATCCGGCGGCTTCGATCTCGTTCAAAATAATGGGCTCGTCAGTGGCCGAAGGCCTTCACCACATCCTCGGTGACCTTCTTGGCGTCGCCGAAGAGCATCATGGTGTTGTCCTTGAAGAACAGCTCGTTCTCCACGCCCGCGTAGCCTGCCGACATGCCGCGCTTGATGAAAAGAACGGTCTTGGCCTTCTCCACGTCGAGAATGGGCATGCCGTAGATCGGCGACTGCGGATCGGTCTTGGCCGCCGGGTTGGTCACGTCGTTGGCGCCGATCACGAAGGCCACGTCCGCCTGGGCGAACTCGGAGTTGATGTCCTCGAGCTCGAACACCTCGTCGTAGGGCACCTGGGCCTCGGCGAGCAGCACGTTCATGTGGCCCGGCATACGGCCCGCTACCGGGTGGATGGCGTACTTGACCTCGACGCCCTCCTCCTTGAGCAGGTCAGCCATCTCGCGGAGCGCGTGCTGGGCCTGGGCCACCGCCATGCCGTAGCCGGGCACGATGATGACCTTCTCGGCGTTCTTCATGATGTAGGCGGCGTCATCCGCCGAACCCTGCTTCACCGGGCGGGCTTCCGCCTGACCAGCCGCACCGGCCGCCGCGGCCGCCGCGGCGTCACCGCCGAAGCCGCCGAGGATGACCGAGATGAAGGACCGGTTCATGCCCTTGCACATGATGTAGGACAGGATGGCGCCCGAGGAGCCCACCAGCGCGCCGGTGATGATGAGCGCGGTGTTGCCCAGGGTGAAGCCGATGCCGGCCGCCGCCCAACCCGAGTAGGAGTTCAGCATCGACACCACGACGGGCATGTCCGCGCCGCCGATGGGGATGATGAGCAGGCCGCCGAGGATCAGCGCCAGCAGCGTGATGATCCAGAACAGCGTGATCGAACCATTGATCACGAAGGCGACGATGAGGATCAGCAGCAGCAGCGCTAGGCCGCCATTGATGAGGTGGCGCGACGGCAGCATGATGGGCTTGCCGCTCATGTTGCCGTTGAGCTTGGCGAAAGCGATGATCGAGCCGGTGAAGGTGATCGCGCCGATGGCGACGCCCAGCGACATCTCCACGAGGCTCGCCCCGTGCAGGTGGCCGGGATCGCCGATGCCGAAGGCGCGCGGCGCATAGAGCGCGGCCGCGGCCACCAGCACGGCGGCGAGGCCGACGAGCGAGTGGAAGGCGGCGACGAGCTGCGGCATCTGCGTCATGGCGATGCGCTTGGCCACCACCGCGCCGACGCCACCGCCGATACCGATGCCGGCCAGCACCAGCACCCAGCCGATCCCGTCGGACGGCGGGGAGAGCGCGAGCGTGGTGAGGACGGCGATGCCCATGCCCACCATGCCGAACAGGTTGCCCTGCCGCGAGGTGGTGGGGTGGGAGAGGCCCCGCAGGGCCAGGACGAAGAGAATGCCTGCAACCAGATAGAGCAGGGCGGCGAGGTTCGCGGTCATGTGCCTCGCCTCACTTCTTCTTGGAGTACATGGCGAGCATTCGGCTGGTCACCATGAACCCGCCGAAGATGTTCACCGAGGCAAAGACGAGCGCGACGAAGCCGAAGATGCGCGCGCCCCAGGCGTGGCTGGAATCGCCCACCGTGGTCACGCCGACGGCGAGCAGCGCGCCCACCACGATCACCGACGAGATGGCGTTGGTGACGCTCATCAGCGGGGTGTGCAGCGCCGGGGTCACCGACCACACCACGTAGTAGCCCACGAACACCGCGAGCACGAAGATGGAGAGGCGGAACACGAAGGGGTCGATGGCCCCTCCGGTCGCCGCATGTGCCGCCGCGCCGAGGGCGGAGGCCGCCTGGTCGGCATAGAGCTGCGCGGCTTCCGCTGCCTGCCGCGCGATCTCGGCGGCGGTGCGGGCCTGCATTGCGGCATCCGCCGCGGTCTGGGCTGTGGCGGGATTCATCAGGCCGCTCCCTCGCTGGTCGCTGCGGGATTCTTGGGTGCGAAGTTCGGATGCACGACGGCGCCGTCACGGGTGAGGAGCGTGGCCTTCACCAGCTCGTCGTCCCACTTGACGGCCAGCGCCTTCGACGCCTTGTCCACCATCGTCTCGAAGAAGTTGAACAGGTTCTTGGCGTAGAGCGGCGAGGCCGAGGCGGCGATGCGGCCCGGCACGTTGAGATGACCGACGATCTTCACGCCGTTCACCTCGACCACCTGCCCCGCCACTGCACCGGCGACGTTGCCGCCGCGCTCGACCGCGAGGTCGACCAGCACGGAACCCGGCTTCATGGAGGCCACCATCTCCGCCGTCACGAGGCGCGGCGCAGGCCGGCCCGGGATCAGAGCGGTGGTGATGACGATGTCCTGCTTCTTGATGTGCTCGGCGACGAGGGCAGCCTGCTTGGCCTGATACTCCGCCGACATGGGCTTGGCGTATCCGGCCGCGGTCTCGGCCTGCTTGAACTCCTCGTCCTCGACCGCGACGAACTTGGCGCCCAGCGAGGCGACCTGTTCCTTGGCGGCGGGCCGCACGTCGGTGGCGGTCACGATGGCGCCGAGGCGGCGGGCCGTCGCGATGGCCTGGAGGCCCGCGACGCCAGCGCCCATGACGAAGACGCGCGCGGCCGGAACGGTTCCGGCGGCGGTCATCATCTGCGGCAGGGCGCGGGTGAACTCGGCGGCCGCGTCGATCACCGCGCGATAGCCGGCGAGGTTCGCCTGCGAGGAGAGTACGTCCATCACCTGCGCACGGGTGATGCGCGGCATCAGCTCCATGGCGAAGGAGGCGATCCCGGCACTGGCCATGGCGGCGAGCGCCGCGTCATTGCCGTAGGGATCCATGATGGCGAGGACCAGGGCGCCGGGCTTGTACGACGAAAGTTCGGCTTCCGTCGGCCGGCGAACCTTCAGTACGACTTCGGCGCCGTTCAGCGCATCCGCCGTCGACGGGGCGATGGTGGCCCCTGCGGCCACGAAGTCGGAGTCGAGAATGCCGGACTTCACGCCCGCGCCGCTCTCCACGGTCACGGATGCGCCCAGTGCGACGAGACGCTTCACCGTATCCGGGGTCGCGCCAACCCTCGGCTCGCCGAGATCGATCTCGGCGGGAACAGCGATTTTCATTTCTTGATGTCTCCGGTGCTCCGGCCGCTCAGCGGGTCAGAGGAGGAAAATCCACATCAGGACGAGGATGGCAGCAACGCCGATGGTGCCCCACTTGGCGAGGGCAGTGAACATGGCGTAGGTGCGCTCGTGCTCGGGATAATCGTTACCGTCTGCCGTGGCGTATTCGATCGTGGCGTGTTCAGCCATCTTATCCCCCTGCTCCTAAGCGTCTTCTGACGCCTTTACCGGAGATGGGAATGTCTGGCAACTGCCTTCTGGTGTACAGTATGCCAGATTGAACGGCGCGGCCCGCGAGCCCTTTGCGTCGCACCACATGTTCTTGTTATGTTCCGTTTTCGGTGCTAGCTTTTTAAGCATGAGCCCCGCATCCGATTCCCACGGCCCGCGCACAGCCGCCCCGCCCGTTCCGGGGGGACCAATTGCCGCGCCGATCGCTCCCGCCCTGAAGGCCACCAGGACGGCATCGCCCAAGGCCGTTTCTGCCAAGGCTGTTCCTGCCAAGGCAGCTCCCGCCAAGGCGGCACAGCCCAAGACTGCATCCGGCGACGCCCGCATCGCCTCGCCGCCGGTGAAGACCCGGAGCGATCGGATCATGGGCCGGCTCGCCGAGGAACGCCGAGCGCCGCCCCCTGCCCTGCCGCCGCCGCTGGACGGCGAGGTCGGGACCGGCGTGGAGGCGGACCGGCGGCGCGGCCGGGGCGCGGTCTCCAACGCTGCTGGGCGCTTCGAGCCTGCCGCCCGCGTGCTGTTCGACGACGGCTGGCAGACGCTGGAAGACCTGCCGCCCTTCCGCACCGAGGTGACGGAGGAGCGGGCGCGCACCATCATCACCCGCAACCAGTCCCCCGACATCGCCTTCGATCGCTCCATCAACGCCTACAGGGGCTGCGAGCACGGCTGCATCTATTGCTTCGCGCGGCCCACACACGCCTATCAGGGCCTCTCCGCCGGCCTCGACTTCGAGACCAAGCTGTTCGTGAAGCCGGACGCGCCGGAACTGCTGGCTCGGGAGCTGTCGCACCCCTCCTACAAGCCGCGCGTCATCGCCATGGGGACCAATACCGATCCCTACCAGCCCATCGAGCGGCGCTATGAGCTGACGCGGCGAATCCTGGAGGTACTGGCGGACTTCGGCCATCCGGTTGGCATCGTCACCAAATCGGCGCTGGTGGTGCGCGACATCGATATCCTCGGGCCGATGGCGGAAAAGGGCCTCGCCAAGGTCGCCATCTCCATGACCACGCTCGACCCGCACCTGTCCCGCACCATGGAGCCGCGCGCCGCCAGTCCCCATGTGCGCCTCGGCACCATCCGCCGGCTCGCCGACGCCGGCATTCCCACCGCGGTCCTCACCGCGCCGCTGATCCCGGCGCTGAACGACATGGAGATCGAGCGCATCCTCGACGCCGCCAAGGCCGCCGGGGCATCCGAGGCCGGCTATGTGATGCTGCGCCTGCCGCTGGAGATCGCCGACCTGTTCCGGGAATGGCTGGTGGCCAATTTCCCGGACAAGGCCCGTCACGTGCTGAACCTCATCCGCCAGATGCACGGCGGCAAGGATTACGACTCCACGTTCGGCAAGCGAGGGCGGGGGGAAGGCCCATATGCCTGGACGGTGGGCCGTAGGTTCGAGATCGCCGCCCGCCGCCTCGGCCTCGCGGGGCGGGGACTGAAGCTGACCACCGCACACTTCCGCCACCCCAAGCAGGCGGGCGAGCAGCTCGACCTGTTCGCTTGAAGAGCCCAGCATGACTGCACCCGATCTCAGGCTCCACCTCGTCACGCTCGGCGTGTCCGACCTGTCGCGCGCCGCCGCCTTCTATCGCGCCCTCGGCCTTGTGGAGAGCAAGGCCGGAGAAGGAGAAGCCAGCAACGTCGCCTTCTTCCATGCGGGCAATGTGGTGCTGAGCCTTTTTCCGCGTGGGCGCCTCGCCGAGGATGCGACGCTGGCGGATACCCCGCCGCAGCCCTTCGCCGGCCTCACGCTGGCCTGTAATGTGGGATCGCCGGAGGAGGCCGAGGCCCTGATCGCTCGGGCGGAGGCGGCGGGCGGGCGCGTGGTGAAGCCGGCGCAGAAGGTGTTCTGGGGCGGAACGAGCGGCTATTTCGCCGACCCCGACGGGCATCTGTGGGAGGTCGCCCACAATCCCTTCTTTCCGTTCGATGCCGAGGGCCGGCTGATGCTGCCCGGCGCTTGACCTTCAGGGCGCCGTGCGGCGGTCGCTGCCATAGGCGCGCAGGAACACGCGGACGGCGCCGCGCACCGACTTCTCCACCACCGCCGGATCGGGCGCATCCGGTGCGCCGACGAGGACGGGAATGGTCACGCCATCCTTGCAGAGGGTGAGAAACTGGCTCGCCGCCTGGTTCACATCCTCGATGTCCAGCAGCCCCTGTTCCACCTTGGCCTTCAGGAACACCGAGAGACGGGTAATCCCCTCGCAGGGCCCCGCCTCGAAGAAGCGGCGGCCCACGTCCGGAAACTTGCCGGAGATGGAGATGACGGTCCGCAGAAGGGCGATGCTGCTGGGCCGCAGGATGGCGGTGACAAAGGAGCGGCCGATCTCGGTGAGCGCCGCCTCGATGTCCGCTTCGTCGGGATTCACCACGAACATGCGCTCGGCAGTCTCGCCGCATTCGCTGGAGACGAGCTCGGCGAACAGGTCTTCCTTGTTCTCGAAATAGACGTAGAGCGTGCCCTTGGAGACGCCGGCCGCGCGGGCGATGTCGCCCATGCTGGCGGCATCGAAACCGCGATCGAAGAACACCTGCCGCGCGCCGGAGAGGATCTGGCTGCGCTTCTCGGGGTCCTGGCCCGCGCCGGAGCCGGCTTCATGCGCATCACACGGGCCGCAATCCTCCCGGCCGGCCGCCTGTTGCGGCTTGAGTGCGATATCGCCTTCGCTGTCCGTCATTCCGCCGATCTCTTCCTCTTGTCTTCGTTCTCCGCGATCGCGCGGGCTCTGCGCAAGCACGTTGACGCCCTCCCGGCGCCTTCAGCCGCGGCCATGGCAACGATGACACACGCTGCCCTCCGCGAAGGCCCCGCCTTCCCTCGGGGAGGGGCGGGACACAACTTTTCTGACCGAACCGTTCAGTTCGTTCTTGCATGACCGAAAGCGGTGCGCTATGTCAATATTCATCGAACCAAACCGTTCGGTCATCGCTTGGAACCGCAACCCGCGCGCTGAACGAACCGAGGGAGGAGAGCAACGCCCCCGCTCTCCTCCCTTCCTTTCCCGCCGATCGGTTCGGTCATGACCCGGTGCCGCAACCCCGGTCCTGGCTGATGCGAGAGGGAGGAGAGCAACGCCCCCGCTCTCCTCCCTCTGTTTCCATCGGCCCCGCCTCCCGAATGTCCCGCCGGCCGCCCTTCCGCCCGAGCCGAAGCCGCCCCACCGCGACATTCCGCCACATCCCCTTTGGTGAACGAGCTAAAGCCCCTATTTCCTCGCTCACCGGTCCGGGCCCCTCTGGCGCAGGTCTCCTGCGTGATGTCGGATCAGGCGTGATCTACGCGCTCCGTCCAGAGGCCCCATGGTTCCCTCCGCATCGCCGAGACCCGTTTGACCATGACCGCACAAGGCCCGAAGAGCCGACGGCGTGCGCTGTTCATGGTCAATCCGCACGCCCGCAACGGCGCTCTGCCGCTCGATGCCGTGCGCGCCGTCCTTGAGACCGGCATCGATCTTCTCGAAGCCCCGCTGCCACCGACCGGCGAAGTCTCGGATGTGCTGCGCGCCCGTGCGCCCGAGGTCGATCTCGTCATCCTCGGCGGTGGCGACGGCACGCTCAATGCAGCGGCGTCCGGCCTCTACGACACCCAGCTTCCCCTGGGAGTGCTGCCGCTCGGCACGGCGAACGACTTCGCCCTCACCCTCTCCATTCCCACCGATCCGCTGGCGGCGGCGCGGGTCATCCTCGACCACGCGCCCCGCTTCATCGACCTGGGAGACGTGAACGGCCATCCCTTCCTGAACGTGGCAAGCATCGGCTTTTCCGCCGATCTTGCCCGCGCGCTCACGCGGGAGGCCAAGCGCTATTTCGGCGTGGTGGGCTACGGCATCGTCGCCGCCCGCCTGCTCATGCAATCGCGCCTGTTCACCGCCTACATCGAGCATGATGGGACGGCCGAAGCCGTGCGCACCCTTCAGGTATCAGTGGGAAACGGCCCGCCACTACGGCGGCGGCCTGACGGTGGAGGCGAGCGCCACGGCCGATGACGGCCAGCTCGATTTCTACAGCCTGGAGGTGGACCACTGGTGGCGCCTTCTGGCCCTCCTGCCCTCGCTCCGCGAAGGCACGCAGGGCCAGTGGGACGACGTGCGCGCCTTCCGCACGAAGAAGGTCGTTGTGCGCACCAGCCGTCCGCGCCCTGTGAATACCGACGGCGAACTCGTCACCTTCACCCCGGCGCATTTCAGCATTCGGCCCGCCGCCATCCGTGTCCACGCGCCGCCCCAGACCTGGCCCCAGACCGGCGGCCTCCAGAATTCATCGCAACCCCTCGCTGAAGGCACCCCCTAGATGGACTACCTCCTCCAACTCGCAGCCGATCCCGCCGCGTGGGTCGCCCTGGTGACGCTGGTGGCCATGGAAGTCGTGCTCGGCATCGACAACCTGATCTTCATCTCCATCCTCACCAACAAGCTGCCGGAGCAGTATCGCAGCAAGGCGCGGCGCATCGGCATCAGCCTCGCGCTCATCATGCGTCTCGCCCTGCTCGGCACCATCGCCATCATCGTGCGGCTGACGGCGCCCATCTTCGAGGTGTTCGGCCATGGCTTCTCGTGGCGCGACCTCATCCTCATCGCCGGCGGCCTGTTCCTGGTGTGGAAGGCCACCACCGAGATTCATCACAACGTGGACCCGCAGACCCATGCGGAAGACGTCAAGGACAGCAAGATCACCATCGGCTTCACCGCCGCCATCGTGCAGATCCTGATGCTCGACATCGTGTTCTCCATCGACAGCATCATCACCGCCGTGGGCATGACCGAGCACATCCCGATCATGGTCATCGCCGTGATCGCCGCCGTGACCTGCATGCTGCTCGCCGCGGACCCGCTGGCCCGCTTCATCGAGGGGAACCCCACCGTGGTGATGCTGGCGCTGGGCTTCCTCATCATGATCGGCATGACGCTGATCGCGGAAGGCTTCGGCGCACACGTCCCCAAGGGCTACGTCTACGCCGCCATGGGCTTCTCCACGGCCATCGAAGGCCTGAACATGCTGGTCCGCCGCCGCCGCACGGCCGGCGCAGGGCACTGAGCCGGGAAGGCCCCATGCAAGATGCGGCGCGCGCCGCGCCATCCGGTCGCGCCACCGCATTCCAACGCGCCGCGGGCATGGTTATGCTCGCGGGGCGGGCGGATCGGCCCGCGACTCAAAGGGGCGTCGCCGGCAGTCCGCCGCCCCGCATCCTGTGGCCGAGGTCGAGAATGGCTCATTTTTCCGCGTCCCGTTTCGCCGTCGCGCTGGTGCCGGCGCTGGTGCTGATCGCGTCTGCCGCCCCGGCGCGCGCGCAGGCCTGCCTGGAGCAGATCGTTACGGTTCAGGCAGCGCTCAAGGAGCGCCTGCCCCACCCCAAGAAGCCGCCGGAGCAGGACCAGTCCATCGCGGCGCAGACCGACCGCCAGGCCACGCCGGGCTCGCTCGCCGCGGCGGGCCTGACCCAGCCGGACTCCGGCGCCCTCGGCGCGCTCAACCAGGCCATCAACCTGCAGGCGGCGGGCGACGAGGCCGGCTGCCTCAAGGCGCTCGCCGAGGCCAAGCGGCTGGGTGGCCTGAACTGAGGCCGGGCGGGCTCAGAGCCGGTCGCGCAGGGCGTAGTAGCTGAGGCCCGCCATCATCAGCGGGGTGCGCAGCAGGGTGCCGCCGGGAAAGGGCGGCACCGGCAGGCGGCCGAGCAGATCGAACCGCGAGAGCTGGCCCTGCACCGCCTCGGCGAGAATCTTGCCGAACAGCGGCGCCAGCGCCACGCCCTGGCCGCTGTAGCCGGCCGAGACGAGGACGTTCGGGGAAACCCGCCGCACGAAGGGCAGGCGCGTCATGGTGATGGCCAGCACGCCGCCCCAGGCATAGTCGATGCGGGCTTCGCCGAGCTGCGGGAAGATGCGCAGCATGAAGGGCCGCACGAAGTCCGCCACGTCCGGCCGCAGCCCGCGGCGATAGCTTTCGCCGCCGCCGAACAGCAGCCGGCCGTCGGCGGAGAGGCGGAAATAGTTGATGACGAATCGGCTGTCCGCCACCGCCGCGTCGTTGGCGATGATCTCCTGCGCCAGCTCCCCCAGAGGTTCGGTGGCGGCGATATAGTTGCAGATCGGCATGACATGGGCGTCCACCCGCCGGTCGAGCCCGTCCATCAGTCCGTTGCCGCATTCGAGCAGGAAGTCGGCGACCACGCTGCCGCCGCCGTCGGTAGTGACGGTCACGCCGGCCTCGTCCGTGACCTTGACCGCGCGCGTCCCCTCGTGGATCTCGACCCCGGCCGCGATGGCGGCGGAGCCGAGGCCGAGAGCGAAGTTGAGCGGGTGCAGGTGGCCCGCGCCCTTGTCCAGCAGGCCGCCGTAATAGGCCGAGGTGCCGACCAGCGCGCGGATTTCGTCGCGTGAGAGCGGCTGGAGGGCATCGTAGCCGTAGTTCGCCGCGAGGAAGCGGGCATAGTCGTAGCTGTCCGGGACGTAGCGTGCCTTGTGGTCGGCGAGGATCAGGCCGTCGCGCAGGTCGCAGGGGATGTCGTGCCGGGCGATGAGGCTGCGCACCAGCGCCTTGCCCTCCTCCGCCAGGTCCCACAGCTTGCGGGCATCCTCGGTCCCCACGGTCTTTTCCAGGAAGTCCTGCCCGCGGCGCTGGCCGCTGTGGAGCTGTCCGCCGTTGCGCCCCGAGGCGCCGGAGCCCACCCGCGCGGCCTCCAGCACCACCACCTTGAACCCCGCCTCAGCCAGATGCAGCGCGGCGGACAGGCCCGTATAGCCGGCACCGATGATGCAGACGTCGGCCCGCACAGCGCCCTTCAGTGGCGAGAAGGCGGGGAATGCCGTGGCCGTCGCGGTATACCAGGACCGGGCGTGGCCGGCCGGATTGAGTGGCGCGGCGACCCGGTGCATGGCGCTTTCCTTCTTCTTGTTCTCTTGGTGCACCGGGGCGGCCTCACACGTTGAGCAGAAGGTACTCCCGCTCCCAGGGCGAGATCACCCTCATGAAGGTTTCGAACTCGGCCTGCTTCACCGCCGCGAAGGCGGAGACGAACCGCGCACCCAGCACCTCGGCCAGGGCCTCGTTGTCCTGGAACGCCGCAACCGCCTCGAGCAGTCCGCGGGGCAGGTCGAAATCAAGATTCTTCGCGTCGCCCTCGATCGGGTCCGTGGCGCGCAGGTTCTCGGTCAGGCCGAGATAGCCGCAGGCGAGGGAGGCGGCGATGGCGAGGTAGGGATTGGCGTCCGACGACGGCACCCGGTTCTCCAGCCGCCGCGCCTCGGGGGTGGACGGCGGCACGCGCAGCCCGGCGGTGCGGTTGTCGTAGCCCCATTGCAGGTTGATGGGCGCCATGGAGTCGCGCGTCAGCCGGCGATAGGAGTTCACATAGGGCGCCATGATGCACATGACCGCCGGCAGGTACTTCTGGTGGCCGGCGATGAAGGAGAAGAATTCCGGCGTCGGGTTCCCGTCCTCGTCCGAGAACAAATTGCCCCCGGTGGCGGTGTTGAGGATCGACTGGTGGATGTGCATGGCGCTGCCCGGCTCGTTGGCGATGGGCTTGGCCATGAAGGTCGCATAGATCTTGTGCGCGAGCGCCGCCTCGCGGATGGTGCGCTTGAACAGGAACACCTGGTCCGCCAGCACCAGCGGATCGCCATGGCGCAGGTTGATTTCCATCTGCGCCGCGCCGTCCTCGTGGATCAGCGTGTCGATCTCCAGCCCCTGGGCTTCGGAATAGTCGTAGATGTCCTCGAACAGGGCGTCGAACTCGTTGACCGCCTGGATGGAATAGGACTGGCGGCCGATTTCCGGCCGGCCCGAGCGGCCCACCGGCGGCTTCAGCGGGTAATCGGGATCGGTGTTGGGCTCGACGAGATAGAACTCGATCTCCGGCGCCACCACCGGCTTCCAGCCCTTCTTCTCGTAGAGCGAGATGACGTGCCGCAGCACCTGCCGGGGGGCGAGTTCCACCGGGCGCCCGTCGCGGTGGTAGGCATCATGGATCACCTGGGCGGTGGGGTCCTGCGCCCACGGCACCGAGCACAAGGTGGCGAGGTCCGGCTCCAGCACGAGGTCGCTGTCGGCGATCACCGAATCGACCAGCCCTTCGTAATCGGGATACTCGCCGGAAATGGTCTGGAAGAAGACCGATAGCGGCAGGTTCATCACGGGCGAGGAGAAGAACTTGGAGGCAGGCATGATCTTGCCGCGGGCGACGCCGGCCAGATCGGGAACGGTGCATTCGATCTCGGTGATGCCCCGGCTGGCCATCCAGGCCTTGGCTTCCGTCAGCGATGTCACACCCCGCGGGGCCGTTGCCTGAGCCTTCTGCGCACCCTTGCTGCGTTTCGACATGATGTCCTCGGGCGTGAACCGCTCACGCCCGATCAGGGAACACCTGCGCCGCCGTCAGTGTCAACGCGACGCGGTAGCGGCAAGGCTCACGTTCGGGAAAGATGCAGGAGCGGCGGCCATGTTCCGGTCTGGGACAGGCGCGCGGGCCGCCCCGGAACAGCCATCGAACGAATCACGATCGAATCGCAGCGCCGGCCGTGTTCCCGCTTCTCCCCCTACGAGATGTTGGGCCTCGGCCTCAGCGGTAGCGGATTCGGGGGGACCGCTCAGCGCGGCGCGTTCACCGGCACGGTGCCGGCCTTCGCCTCGGTCTCCAGCGAGGTGGCTTCCAGCAGGGCGGTGCCGATCATGGTCGCGACGGACACCCTGAACGGCGCCATCAGGCGCGTGCCGGCGATGGGCACCAGCCAGACGTAGATATCCTTGTTTTCTGCCATGTATTTGACCGTGTAGCGGGTAGGCCGGTGGCCGGCGACCGGCTGGTAGCGCACGGAACACACCACGGCCGAGCCGGCGTATCCCGCCACCTTCACCGTCTCGGTGCGCTGATAGGTCAGGACGAGATCGTAGCGCTGGCGGCCATCGAACACGGGGACCGAGCGGGCGCAGGCCGCGGCGGACACCATGTCGCCGGTGCCGGGCACATAGACGAAGGCGCCGCTCATGGGGTCGAGAATGTTCTGCAGCACCGCCTGCTCGATGGGGACGCGGTCGGCGGCCGGCTTGAACGGCGGCTCCACCTCCATCTCCTTCACCGCCCCCGAGGCCATGGCGAGGCGCGCGGTCTCCGCCTTGCCGTCGGCCTCGGCGTTGAGCGCGTAGACCTTCGGCACCAGCTTGCCGCCGGAGATGGTACCGCGCGAGGCGGCAACGCCCTTGCCCGACGACACGGCACGCAGCACGCCCGTGACGCGGGCGGAGCCGGAAATCTCGTAGGTCTGGTCCCCGGCCTCGACCTTGATGGACCCACGGCCAAGCTCGACCCCGCCCACGGAGAGCACATATTTGGCATTGAGCTGCCCGTCCGCACGGGCGGGACCGGCAAGGCCTGCGGCAAGGAAAAGGCCGGCCATGGCGGCACCGGCGCGGTGCCGGAAACGGAGCAAAGGAGTGGTCATCGGGGGCGTCGTCATTGCAGAATCCGGAAGGAGACGTCCGGGGGGCCGGCGGACCCGTGTCCCAGAGGCATGCACAGGGAAGGCGGCTGAACTGTGGCCCATCGCCGGACCGGCTGGCAGCCCCGCCGGACCGCCCGCGGGCGGAACCCGCCGGCAGCCGCCTCGGCAATGCCGCGCGAATCCGCATGGGTCATTGACTTTACGGCGGTTTGTCACGATCTTTCCAGCCTACCCTGAGAGGCGGGTTGCGCAGACGACGGCAAGGACCGGCGCCGCGGCCTGTCTACCTCGGGGGATCGTGTTGATTGCCAAGGAGCTGAAGCCATTCGCCGCCCTATGAGACCCGTCGCGCCGGAGAAGGATGGACCGCGCGTCAATGAGGAAATCCGCATCCGCGAAGTCCAGCTGATCGACCAGGACGGTCAGAACCGCGGCGTGGTAGCAATCCGCGATGCGCTGACATTGGCGCAGGAAGCCGGGCTCGATCTCGTGGAGATCTCCCCCAATTCCGCGCCCCCCGTCTGCAAGATCCTCGATTACGGCCGCTTCAAGTACCAGAACCAGAAGAAGGCCAGCGAGGCGCGCAAGAAGCAGAAGGTGGTCGAGGTCAAGGAGATCAAGCTCCGTCCCGGCATCGACGATCACGATTACGACGTGAAGATGCGGGCGATGCAGCGCTTCTTCGAGGAAGGCGACAAGGTGAAGGTCACCCTGCGCTTCCGCGGTCGCGAGATGGCGCATCAGGACATCGGCTACAAGCTGCTGCAGAAGCTCAAGGAAGAAGTTTCGACCGTCGCCAAGGTCGAGGCCGAGCCCATGCTCGAAGGCCGGCAGATGATTATGATTCTCGCCCCGCGTTGATGCGGGGGCACTAAAGAAAAAGCCCGGCGCAGTGCGCCGGGCTTTTCTCGTTTAGGCACCGGGTTTGCGACCCTTGGGCCGTCGGGATCGCGGCCGACAGTGCGGCCGCGCGTCCCTCACGGACAGGGGTGCTGGTACCCGTCGTAGCCGGTGTAGGTACCGGTCGCCGGGTTGTACGAGCGGAACCGCGACATGCAGTAGGCCACCGCATCGTTGGTGTAGACCGGCTCCGCATTGGCCGCCGCCACGGCGCCCAGGGCCAGACCGCTGGCGACGCCGAGTGCAATCCACGCGCCGGTATTGTTGTAGTAGCCCCAACCCCAGCCGGGACGATACCAGCCCCAGCCCGGACGCCACGGCCCCGGACCCCACGCGCCCGGCGGCGGGCGCCAGCCCGGATGACCCCAACCGGGACCACCGGGTCCCCACCCCGGACGGCCGGGACCCCAGCCGGGACGGCCCGGTCCCCAACCGCCCGCATAAGCGGGACGTACATAGCCGGGACGACCCACATAACCCGGGCGCCCCACGTAGCCGGGACGGCCGACATAGCCGGGACGACCGACGTAACCGGGGCGGCCCACGAAGCCAGGGCGGCCGACATAACCCCGACCACCATAGCCGACGCGAGGCCCGCCCATGCGCACGGCGCCCACGCGCGGGCCACCGCCGCCGCGCCAGGCCACCTGTTCCACTGTGCCCACATTGGCCATTGCGGGATTGGCAAGGCCAAGCCGCAGCGCTTGTGCATTCGCGACGGGAACCGAAAGCGAAAGCATGCCTCCCGCGACAGCCGCCGCGGCAAACAATGCCACCCTTCTTGTGCCGAACATGATCTTCACTCCCTCAACACTTTCTATCTTCAGCGGCCTTTGTGTCGAATGTTTCGCGGACGTAGCGGAACTTGCGGCTGGAAAGCGGCGAACTGGTGCATTTCCACGCACATCTGCCGTCGACGATCACGCATGCGTGACAGAAGGCATCCCTCCGTCCTCTGGGGCGTTGACCTGACATCACAAGGAGTTCGGTATGCCCCATCTGCTACGCAAGACCTTCCGGCGGATCACCGTCGGCCTCACCTCCGCGGCCCTCGTCGCTTCCAGCGTCGGTGTGGCCGCCGTGGCGACGGCACCGGCCGCTTCTGCCCAGGCGTTGCGGGCCGGTGCCGCATCGATGAACGTTCAGGCCGCCGCACCGGACGAAGTGCAGGCGCGACGCGGCGGACCCCACCGGGGCCCGGTTGTGCGTGGCCCCGGACGCGGTCCGGGACACGCCGTGCGCGGCCCGGTTCGGGGTCCGGGCTATGGTCGGCCCGGTTACGGCCGGCCCGGCTGGCATGGCCCCCGGCCCGGCTATCACGCCCGCTGGGGGCGGCCCTATTGGCGCAACGGCGGCTGGTACTATCGCAACAACAACGGCGCGTGGATCGCGGCCGGCATCGCGGGCCTCGCCATCGGTGCGGCGGCCGGCGCGGCAGCGGCGAATTCCGGCGGAAATGACGCGGTGTCCTACTGCGCCCAGCGATTCCGCTCTTACAACCCGGCGACCGGCACCTACACCGGCTATGACGGGCTTCAGCATCCCTGCCCCTGAGGCGATCGGCATGTGATAGAGAAGGTCGCCCGCCCAGCGCGGCGGCCTTTCAGGGCTCCCCTCCCCCCGCTTCGGCGGCCCGGCCCTTGCCTTTATGCTCCCGCTCCTGTAACGACTGCCGCCTTCGAACTCGCCGGCGATTAAGGGCTGCCGCGCGGGTTCATACCGCTCAACAGCAACAAGAGGCTGAGCGTCCACCGCCCTCGCGGGCGAGGACCCATGCCACGGAGAGCCAAATGCCCAAGATGAAGACCAAGTCGGGAGCGAAGAAACGCTTCCGTCTGACGGGTACGGGAAAAGTGATCGCGGGTCAGGCCGGCAAGCGCCATGGCATGATCAAGCGGACCAACAACCAGATCCGCAACCAGCGCGGCACGACCATCCTCGCCGAGTGCGACGGCAAGGTCATCCGCAAGTCGTTCCTGCCGAACGGCTGACGCCACTGCGATCTGAAGGAGCTTTTCCATGGCCCGCGTGAAACGTGGCGTTACCTCACACGCCAAGCACAAGAAGGTCTACAAAGCCGCAAAGGGCTTTTACGGCCGCCGCAAGAATACCATCCGCGCTGCGAAGTCGGCCGTCGAACGGTCGATGCAGTATGCCTACCGCGATCGCAAGGTGAAGAAGCGCAACTTCCGCGCGCTCTGGATCCAGCGCATCAACGCCGGTGTGCGCGCGCTCGATCTCGACCTGACCTATTCGCGATTTATCGATGGTCTCGGCAAGGCCGGGATCGAGGTCGATCGCAAGGTGCTCTCGGATATCGCCATCCACGAGCCCGACGCGTTCAAGGCCCTGGTGGAGAAGGCCAAGGCCGCTCTCGTCTGAGAGGCGGCACTCGCCTGAAACGCTGCCTTCGCTTGATCGGCGACAGCGCAGCGCTTTCTCCTCCCGTCTTTTCCGAGACCTTCAAGAGCCCCGTGCGGATCATCCGTCCGGGGCTTTTGCCATTGGGCGCGGCCCGTCTATAAGCGGCGCGACCCGACGCCGGCCCCTCCGCCGGCCTTTTCGTTTTCCGGGATAGGCCCATGTCCGCGACACCATCCGCCACCGATCCGAGCGCCCTTGAAGATCTTCAGGAGAGCCTCTCCGCCGCCATCCTGCGTGCGCAGGACGAGGCCGGCCTTGAGGAGGTGCGCATCGCCGCCCTCGGCAAGAAGGGATCGGTCTCCGAACTGCTGAAGTCGCTGGGCGGCATGAGCCCGGACGAGCGCAAGGTGATAGGCCCCGCCATCAATGGCCTGCGTGACGCGGTGCAGGGCCTCCTCTCCCACCGCCGCGCGGCGCTGAAGAGCGCCGCTCTGGAAGCGCGCCTCGCCACCGAGCGGGTGGACGTGACGCTGCCAGTGCGCGAGGCCCCCGCCGAGATCGGCCGCGTCCACCCCATCGCGCAGGTGACCGAGGAACTGGTCGCCATCTTCGCCGACATGGGCTTCTCGGTGGCGGAAGGCCCGGACATCGAGGACGACTTCCACAATTTCACCGCGCTGAACTTCCCCGCCGGCCACCCGGCCCGCGAGATGCACGACACCTTCTTCCTGCCCCCCGGCGCGGACGGCGAGCGCAAGGTGCTGCGCACCCATACCTCCCCCGTGCAGGTGCGCACCATGCAGGCGAAAAAGCCGCCCATCCGCGTCATCTGCCCCGGCCGCACCTATCGCTGCGATTCGGACCAGACCCACACGCCCATGTTCCATCAGGTGGAAGGGCTGGTGATCGACAAGGGCGCGCACCTCGGCCACCTCAAGTGGATCCTCGAGGAGTTCTGCAAATCGTTCTTCGAGGTGGAGGGCGTGAAGATGCGCTTCCGCCCCTCCTTCTTCCCCTTCACCGAGCCCAGCATGGAAGTGGACATCCAGTGCGATCGCTCCCGCCCTGGCGAGATCCGCTTCGGTGAGGGCAATGACTGGCTGGAAATCCTCGGCTGCGGGATGGTGCATCCCAACGTGCTCAGGAATTGCGGCATCGACCCGGACGAGTACCAGGGCTTCGCCTGGGGCATGGGCATCGATCGCATCGCCATGCTCAAGTATGGCATGAGCGACCTTCGAGCCTTCTTCGAGGCCGACGTGCGCTGGCTCTCCCACTACGGCTTCCGCCCGCTGGACTTCCCCACCCTCGCCGGCGGCCTGAGCGCGTAAGGAGCAGGACCCATGAAATTCACCTACTCCTGGCTCAAGGATCACCTCGAGCCCACCGCCAGCTTCGACCAGATCGTGGAGCGCCTCTCCCTCATCGGCCTTGAAGTCGAGGGCGTGGAGGACAAGGCGAAGCAGCTCGCGCCCTTCGTGGTGGGCGAGGTGCTGACCGCCGAGAAGCACCCGAACGCGGACAAGCTGCGCGTCTGCACCGTTTCCATCGGCAAGAGTGATCCCATCCAGGTGGTGTGCGGCGCGCCGAACGCGCGGGCGGGGCTGAAGACCGTCTTTGCCGCGCCGGGCACGGTCATCCCCACGTCGGGGCTGGAACTGAAGATCGGCAAGATCCGCGACGTGGAAAGCCGCGGCATGCTCTGCTCGGCCCGCGAGATGGGCCTGTCGGAGGAGCATGACGGTATCCTGGAGCTGCCGGAGGACGCCCCAGTAGGCGCGCCCTTCGCGGAGGTGCTTGGGCTGAACGACCCGGTGATCGAGATCGCCGTGACGCCCAACCGCGCCGACTGCCTCGGTGTCTCCGGCGTCGCCCGCGACCTCGCGGCCGCCGGCCTCGGCGAATTGATGGCGCCGCGGGTGAAGCCCGTCGAGGGCACGTTCCCCGCCCCGCTGAAGGTTACGCTGGAGTTCGGCGAGACCTCTCCCCTTTGCCCGGCCTTCGCGCTGCGCGTGGTGAAGGGCGTGAAGAACGGCCCCTCCCCCCAGTGGCTGCAGGATCGCCTGCGCGCCATCGGCCTGCGCCCCATCAACGCGCTGGTGGACGTCACCAATTTCATGACGTTCGACCGCAACCGGCCGCTGCACGTCTTCGACCTCGCCAAGGTCTCGGGCAACCTCGTGGTGCGCCGGGCCAAGGGCGGCGAGACGCTGCTGGCGCTCGACGGCAAGACCTACACGCTCGACGAGAGCATGTGCGTCATCGCCGACGACAAGGGCGTGGAGAGCCTCGCCGGCATCATGGGCGGCGAAGACTCGGGCTGCGATGAGAGCACCACCGACGTGGTGATCGAATCGGCGCTCTGGGATGCCATCAACATCGCCCAGACCGGCCGCAAGCTCAGCATCAATTCCGATGCCCGCTTCCGCTTCGAGCGTGGCGTGGATCCGGCATTCACCCTGCCGGGCCTCGACCTCGCCACCCACCTCATCCTTGAGCTGTGCAGCGGCGAGCCGTCCGAGATGGTGCTGGCCGGTGCCATTCCCGATCCCTCCCGTACCATCGCCTTCCCCCTCACCGAGGTGAAGCGGCTGACCGGGCTGGAAGCCTCCGAGGACGAGATTCGCGGCGTGCTGGAGAAGCTCGGCTTCGCCGTCTCCGGTGCGGCGCCGGTGCTCGATGTGGTGCCGCCCTCCTGGCGCGGCGACATCGAGGGCAAGGCGGACCTCGTGGAAGAGGTCGTGCGCATCCTCGGCCTGGAGCGCGTGCCCTCCACCGAGCTGCCCCGCGGGGCGGATGCCCGCAAGGCGGTGCTGACCACCCTCCAGCTGCGCGGCCGCAAGGCCCGCCGCGCGCTGGCGGCGCGCGGCATGGTGGAAGCGGTCACCTGGTCCTTCGTGTCCAAGGAGGCCGCCAGGCTGTTCGGCGGAGGCGCAGACGCCCTCGCTTTGTCGAATCCCATCGCCTCCGACCTCTCGGACATGCGCCCGAGCCTTCTGCCCGGCCTCATCAAGGCGGCCGGCGCCAATGCAGCGCGCGGCGCGGGCGACGTGGCCCTGTTCGAGGTGGGACAGGTCTTCCTCGGCGACGGCCCCGGCGACCAGCGCCAGGCCGCCTCCGGCATCCGCCGTGGCACGGCCAAGACCTCGGGCGGCGGACGCCACTGGGCGGGCAATGCGGCGGCGGTGGATGCCTTCGACGCCAAGGCAGACGCCCTCGCCGCGCTTGCCGCCTGCGGGGCGCCGGTGGCGAATCTGCAGGTCACCACCGATGCCCCCGGCTGGTACCACCCCGGCCGCTCCGGCACGCTGCGCCTCGGCTCCAACGCCATGGCCCATTTCGGCGAGATCCATCCCGCCGTGCTGGAGGCCCTGGACGTGACCGGGCCACTGGTCGCCTTCGAGATCGTGCTCGACAAGATCCCGGAGCCCAAGGCCAAGGCGACACGGGTGAAGCCGAATCTCGACCTCTCGCCGTTCCAGGCGGTGAAGCGCGACTTCGCCTTCCTCGTGGGCCGGGACGTCGCGGCGGCGGACATCCTCAAGGCCGCACAGGGGGCGGACAAGAAGCTCGTCACCGGCGTCGGCGTGTTCGACCTCTACGAGGGCAAGGGCATAGATCCCGACAAGAAGTCGGTGGCCGTGGAAGTCACGCTCCAGCCGCGCGAGCGCACGCTCACCGACAAGGAGATCGACGAGGTCGCCGGGCGCATCGTCGCGGAAGTGGCGAAGAAGACCGGCGCCACGTTGCGCGCCTGACGAGAAGTGCCGGCGACGCGTGTTGTCCCCATGCTTTGGATTGACGCGCGCCGCTGCTGCCCCTATAAGCCGAGCCCGAACTCAGGCGGCTGCGGCGGCCGGAGCCCAGCCTTCATTGCCGCTTGATCCTTATGGATCGGGCCGCAAGCCAGGCAGCAGCGAACCATCGCCGTCGCAGCGCCGCTGCTGGGGTCCGATCCGCAAGACGGCCTCAAGACATCTGGAGATTTGACCGTGAAGCGCACCTATCAACCCAGCAAGCTCGTGCGCAAGCGCCGCCACGGCTTCCGTGCGCGCATGGAGACCCGCAACGGCCGCAAGATCATTGCCGCCCGCCGCGCCCACGGCCGCAAGCGCCTGTCCGCCTGAGGGTGGACCCTCGCGGAGCTGCCCGACTTCGGGAGCCGTCCAACGTGGAACGCCCCTCGGACTTCAATCCGGATCGTCTCCGCCGGCTGGACCGTCTCAAGAAACGCCGTGATTTCCTCGCTGCGGCCAAGGCCGAGCGTGCCGGCGTCGCCTCCTTCCTCATGCAGGGCCGCGATCGCGGCGATGGGGCAGGTGTGCGCGTCGGCTTCACCGTGACCAAGAAGACCGGCAATTCCGTCGTGCGAAATCGCATCCGCCGCCGCCTCCGCGAGGCCGTGCGGCAGGTGCTGCCGGAAGCCGGGCGACCCGGCTTCGATTATGTGCTGGTGGCCCGCGAGGCCTCGCTGCGCACCCCCTTCGACAGCCTCGTGTCCGAGATGGAGCGCGCCGTGCGCAAGCTGCACGCGCCCAAGGCCCCCAAAGATAGGGCTCCAAAGGACAGGGCTTCCAAGGATACCCCCCCGAAAGACAAGGCGCGGTCCCGACAGGGCGCGCCGCGGGTCTTAAAAGAGTCGCTGCCGGCGTCTAAGGACGCGGCACGCTCCGCTGGCGATGCCGGCTTGCACACTCCCGATTTGACGATGCCGCCGACGGAGACCCTCCGGCATGAGTGAAAACCGCAACATGTTCATCGCCATCGGCCTGTCGATGGCGATCCTCATCGGCTGGCAGTTCTTCTTCGGCATTCCGCAGGCGGAAAAGCAGCGGCAGGCCGCCGAGCAGCAGCGAATCGTCCAGCAGGCGCAGCAGCAGGCCCAGTCCGACACCACGCCGGCACCGGGTGCCGCTCCGGGAACGACCCCCGCGGGCCTGCCCCAGACGGGCGCGCCGGGCGCAGGCCGGGCCCTGACCCGCGCCGAGGCCATCGCTGCCTCTCCCCGCGCGCCCATCGCCACCCAGCGCCTCAGCGGCTCGATCTCGCTGCGCGGCGCCCGCGCGGACGACCTGCTCCTGACCGAGTATCACGAGACGGTGGACCCCAAGAGCCCGAACATCGTGCTCCTGTCGCCGTCCGGCGGTCCCAATCCCTTCTATGCGGAATTCGGCTGGACCTCGGCCGCCGGCGCCGGCGTCGCCGTGCCCGGCCCGGACACGCTCTGGACCGCCCAGCCCGGCGCCACCCTGACCGAGAAGACCCCTCTCGTCCTCACCTGGGACAACGGGCAGGGCCTGACCTTCCGCCGTACCTTCACCATCGACGACCACTACATGTTCGCGGTGAAGGACGAGGTGGAGAATAAGGGTTCCGCCTCGGCCACCCTCTATCCCTACGCCCTCGTCTCGCGGCACGGCGTGCCGCACGTGGCCGGCTTCTACATCCTGCATGAAGGCCTGATCGGCGTCCTCGGCGACAACGGCCTGCAGGAAGTCACCTACGCCAAGATGGACAAGGAGAAGCCGCTCGCCTTCTCCGCCACCGGCGGCTGGCTCGGCATCACGGACAAATACTGGGCGGCGACCGTCATTCCCGACCAGAGCGTGAAGGTGGACGCCAAGTTCTCCTCCGCCATGATCAACGGCGTGCAGACCTTCCAGACCGACTATCTCGCCCAGCCCCTCACGGTGGAGCCGGGCAGCAAGATCGCCTCCTCCGGCCAGCTCTTCGCCGGCGCCAAGGTGGTTCAGGTGGTGGACGGCTACGCCGAGTCCTACAAGATCGACCGCTTCGACCGGCTGATCGACTGGGGCTGGTTCTATTTCATCACCAAGCCGCTGTTCCTCGTCATCGACTGGATCTATCGCGTCGTCGGCAATTTCGGCGTCGCCATCCTGGTGGTGACGGTGCTGCTGAAGGGCATCTTCTTCCCCCTCGCCAACAAGTCCTACGCCTCCATGGCGAAGATGAAGGCGGTGCAGCCGGAACTCACCTCCATCCGCGAGCGCTACGCCGACGACAAGGTGAAGCAGCAGCAGGCGATGATGGAGCTGTACAAGAAGGAGAAGATCAATCCGGTGGCGGGGTGCCTGCCCATCCTGATCCAGATCCCGGTGTTCTTCGCCCTCTACAAGGTGCTGTTCGTCACCATCGAGATGCGGCATGCGCCGTTCTTCGGCTGGATCCGCGATCTCTCGGCGCCCGACCCGACCACGGTGTTCAACCTGTTCGGCCTCATCCCGTGGGATCCCGGCTCCGTGCCGGTCATCGGCAGCTATCTCCTGCTCGGCGCCTGGCCGCTCATCATGGGCGTGACCATGTGGGTGCAGATGAAGCTGAACCCGGCCCCGCCGGACCCGACCCAGCAGATGATCTTCAACTGGATGCCCATCATCTTCACCTTCATGCTGGCGCACTTCGCCGCCGGCCTGGTGATCTACTGGGCCTGGAACAACACGCTCTCCGTCACCCAGCAGGCCGTCATCATGCGGCGCAACGGGGTGAAGATCGAGCTGTGGGACAACATCAAGGGCGCCCTCGGCTTCGGCAAGAAATCGGCGGCCAAGGGATAGCCTCCCGTCACCGCCCGGACATCAGGACGCCGCGCCCCGCAAGGAGCGCGGCGTCTTTCGTTTCGGGGCGCTCTCAAATCGGGTCGCGGGCTACAGCCTTCGCGGGGGTGCTGCCGGAGACGTGGTCCGGCAGATAGCAGCGGCCGCCCTCCCCGCCCGGCATCTGCGGCAGGAAGCTCGCCCCTTCGCGCTCGAGGAAATCCATCAGCGCCTGACCGGCCGGCAGCAGGCGCTTGTCGCGGGCGCGCACCGCCAGCCACTGGCGCACCACCGGCAGCCCCTCCACCTCCAGCACCCGCAGCCGGCCGTCAGCCACCTCCGCCGCCACCGTATGGGCGGAGATGAATGCGAGGCCGAGGCCGGCCATCACCGACTGCTTGATGGTCTCGTTGGAGCCGATCTCCATGGCGATGGGCGGGTTGGGCGCCCCCGCCTCCTCGAATACCCGCTCCATGAGGATGCGCGTGCCCGATCCCGGCTCGCGCACCAGAAGCGATTCGCGGGTGAGATCGGCCGGGGTGATTCGCTTGCGCCGCTTGAACAGGGGATGGTCGACGGGCGCCACGACGATGTGCGGATGGTCGCCGATCAGCCGCGTCTCCGCCTCGAGCGCCGGCGGTGGACGGCCCATGATGGCCACGTCGAAATCAAGGCTCACAATGCCCCGGATGATGTCCTCGCGGTTGCCGATGATAAGCCGAAGCTCGATTTCCGGCCGGCGGCGGCGGAAGGCGGCGAGCGCCATGGGAGCGAAATATTTGGCGGTGGAGACCACCCCCACCACCACAGAACCGCGCTCGGGGCTCTTCAGCGCCGCTATGGCCCGCTCCGCCTCCGACAAGGCACGCGCGATGCGCTCCTGAGCAGAAAGAAGCTCCTGTCCAGCGGCGGTCGGTCGCAGACGCCCGTCCACCCGCTCGAACACCGGGACGCCGATGTCCTCCTCCAGCGCCTTCATCTGAGCGGTGACGGCGGGCGGGCTCAAACCCATGTCCTGCGCGGCTTTGGCATAGGAGCCGGAGGCCGCGGCGAGGGCCACGAGGCGGAGCTGTCGAAGGGTCCAGTGGGGCGCCACTTCAGATTTCCTGAATGCCTACTTCATATCATTTAAATTTACCTGAAATCGGTGCGGGGGCAAGGTCACCTCAACAAACAGGAGGGCCGCCATCATGGGTGCCGACGCCGCCATCGGGCAGATCAAGGACGCCAAGAAGAGGTACGCCGCAGGCGTGCTGAAGTATGCCCAGATGGGCTATTGGGATGGCGACTACCAGCCCAAGGACACCGACATCCTCGCGCTGTTCCGCGTCACCCCCCAGGACGGCGTCGACCCGGTCGAGGCCGCCGCGGCCGTCGCCGGCGAAAGCTCCACCGCCACCTGGACCGTGGTGTGGACCGACCGCCTCACCGCCGCCGACATGTACCGCGCCAAGGCCTACAAGGTGGAGCCGGTGCCGGGCCAGCCGGGGCAGTATTTCTGCTGGGTCGCCTATGAGCTCGACCTGTTCGAGGAAGGCTCCATCGCCAACCTCACCGCCTCGATCATCGGCAACGTCTTCTCCTTCAAGCCGCTGAAGGCCTGCCGCCTGGAGGACATGCGCCTCCCCGTCGCCTACGTGAAGACCTTCCGCGGTCCGCCCACCGGTATCGTCGTGGAGCGCGAGCGCCTCGACAAGTTCGGCCGTCCCCTTCTGGGCGCCACCACCAAGCCGAAGCTGGGCCTGTCCGGCAAGAACTACGGCCGCGTGGTCTACGAAGGCCTCAAGGGCGGCCTCGACTTCGTGAAGGATGACGAGAACATCAATTCTCAGCCCTTCATGCACTGGCGTGACCGCTTCCTCTACTGCATGGAAGCCGTCAACAAGGCGCAGGCCGAGACCGGCGAGGTGAAGGGGCACTACCTCAACATCACCGCCGGCACCATGGAAGAGATGTACCGCCGCGCCGACTTCGCCAAGGAGCTGGGCTCCGTGGTGGTGATGGTGGACCTCATCGTCGGCTGGACGGCCATCCAGTCCATCTCCAACTGGTGCCGCGAAAACGACATGCTGCTGCACATGCACCGTGCGGGCCATGGCACCTATACGCGCCAGAAGGGCCACGGCATCTCGTTCCGCGTCATCGCCAAGTGGCTGCGCCTCGCCGGCGTCGACCATCTCCACACCGGCACCGCGGTGGGCAAGCTGGAAGGCGACCCCATGACCGTGCAGGGCTACTACAACGTCTGCCGCGAAGACGTGACGCGCACCGACTATACCAGGGGCATCTTCTTCGATCAGGACTGGGCGGGTCTGCGCAAGGTCATGCCGGTCGCCTCGGGCGGCATCCATGCCGGCCAGATGCACCAGCTCATCGACCTGTTCGGCGAGGACGTGGTGCTCCAGTTCGGCGGCGGCACCATCGGCCATCCCGACGGCATCCAGGCCGGCGCCATCGCCAACCGCGTCGCGCTGGAAACCATGATCCTTGCCCGCAACGAGGGCCGGGACATCAAGAACGAAGGCCCGGAAATCCTGGTCGAGGCCGCCAAGTGGTGCCAGCCGCTGCGCGCCGCCCTCGATACCTGGGGCGAGGTGACCTTCAACTACGCCTCCACCGACACGTCCGACTTCGTGCCCACCGCGTCCGTCGCCTGAGGAGAAGAGACATGCGCATCACCCAAGGCACCTTCTCCTTCCTGCCCGACCTCACGGCGGCCCAGGTCAAGGCCCAGATCCAGTATGCGCTGGACCAGAACTGGGCGGTCTCGGTGGAGTACACGGACGATCCCCATCCCCGGAACACCTATTGGGAGATGTGGGGCCTGCCCATGTTCGACCTGCGCGATGCCGCCGGCGTCTATGGCGAGGTCGAGGCCTGCCGCACCGCCCATCCCGGCAAGTATGTGCGGGTGAACGCCTTCGACTCCAATCGCGGGTGGGAGACGGTGCGCCTCTCCTTCATCGTCCAGCGTCCGGAGAAGGAAGACGGCTTCCGCCTCGACCGCACCGAAGGGCCGGGCCGCACCCAGCGCTACGCACTCCAGCACCGGTCCTACGCGGCCGGCTGATCTGACCACCCTTTTCGAGCTTCACCAGCGCGGCCGTTCCCACCGCGCCACTTAACGCCGAGGTTCGAGTCATGCTCGATGTTGCCACATCCGCACCGTCCGCCGCGTTGCCGGCTGAGGCTGCCGAGGGCAGGCTCGACCTCGGCGCTCTCTTCACCGAGAGCGAAGTCCCCGAATTTCTCGCCGAGCTGGACGAGGGCCTGATCGGGCTCAAGCCCGTCAAGCGGCGCATCCGCGAGATCGCCGCCCACCTCGTCATCGGCCGGGCCCGCGAAAAGCTGGGCCTCACCTCCGGCGCGCCGACGCTGCACATGGCGTTCACCGGCAATCCCGGCACCGGCAAGACCACGGTCGCCCTCAAGATGGCGCAGATCCTCCACCGCCTTGGATATGTGCGGCGGGGTCATCTTGTCTCGGTGACGCGGGACGATCTCGTGGGTCAATATATCGGCCACACGGCACCGAAGACCAAAGAGATTCTTAAGAAGGCCATGGGCGGCGTCCTGTTCATAGACGAGGCTTATTATCTTTACCGGCCCGAGAACGAGCGGGATTACGGTCAGGAAGCCATCGAGATTCTGCTCCAGGTGATGGAAAACCAGCGGGACGATCTCGTGGTGATCCTCGCGGGCTACAAGGACCGCATGGACCGCTTCTTCGAGAGCAATCCCGGCTTCCGCTCCCGCATCGCCCACCACATCGACTTCCCGGACTATGAGGACGCCGAGCTGGTGGAGATCGCCAAGACCATGGCGGCCGATGCCGACTACACCTTCAGCCCGGAGGCCGAGGTCGCGATCGAGGAATATGTGGCCAAGCGCCGGCTCCAGCCGAACTTCGCCAACGCGCGCTCGATCCGCAACGCCCTAGACCGCATGCGGCTGCGCCAGTCGCTGCGGCTGTTCGAGAGCGGCGGGCTTGCCGACCGCGCTGCCCTGTCGACCATTTCCGAGGGGGATGTCCGCGCCAGCCGGGTGTTTGCCGGCGGCATCGACGCCCCGGACTACAAACCCCAGACGGAATAATCCGCTTCGGGGACCGGAAGACGACCAAAAATAAAACCTGTGACGGCCCGCTGAACGGGCCGCGCGGAGGAGCCCTCAGGGAGATCTGCCATGTTGGAGCCGAACGCAGACCATCGGGCCGCAGTTGCCCAGGCTGCAGGTGTCGCAGCCTCGCGTATCACGCTCACCGTCATGCTCGACGAGTGGGCGGGTGCGGATGCCCGCCGCCGTGCCGTCGCGGATACCGTCTGCGCCCTCGCCACCGGTTGCGCGTCGCTGGCCGCAGCCATCGCCGAGGGGCCGCTCGCCGGCGATCTCGCCCGCACCCTCTCCTCCGGCGAGGCCGGCGAAGGCCAGAAGGCGCTGGACGTCATCTCCAACGACATCGTCATCGGCGCGCTGAAGGCGGCGCCGGTCGCGGCGGTCGCATCCGAGGAGAACGACGCCCCGGTCCTGCTCGATCCCACCGCGCCGCTGCTCGTCGCCATCGATCCGCTGGACGGCTCGTCCAACATCGACACCGACATCTCGGTCGGCACCATCTTCGCCGTCTTCCCGCGTCCCGAAGGCGCCGACGCGTCCGAACCCTCTGCCTTCCTGCAGAACGGGCGGGACATGCTGGCCGCCGGTTATGTGATCTACGGCCCCCACACCGCGATGATGCTGACGCTCGGCGCCGGCACCTGGCACTTCGCCCTCGACCGCGCCGGCCTCTTCCGCCTGGTCGATGCAGAGGTGAAGGTGAAGGAGGGCGCGGCCGAGTTCGCCATCAACATGTCCAACTACCACCACTGGGACGTGCCGGTGCGTGACTATGTGGATGACTGCCTCGCCGGCAAGAAGGGGCCGCGGGAGCGCGACTTCAACATGCGCTGGGTGGCCTCCATGGTGGCGGACGCGCATCGCATCTTCCAGCGCGGCGGTATCTATCTTTATCCGGGCGATGGCCGGAAGGGCTACACCCACGGCCGCCTGCGCCTGCTCTACGAGGCCTTCCCGGTCGCCTTCCTGATGGAGCAGGCGAGCGGTTCGGCAACCGACGGCCGGGGCGCCATTCTGGACCTTTCCGCCACCGGCCTGCACCAGCGCGTGCCGTTCATCTTCGGCTCCCGCGACGAGGTGGCCCGGGTCTCCCGCTATCACCTGGAGCCGAACGGCCATGGCGAGCGCTCGCCGCTGTTCGCGCGGCGCGGACTGTTCATCTGAACCGCGCCCCCTGATCTCCGAGATTCGAGCACACCATGTCCATCAAGCACCCCATCATTGTCGTCACCGGTTCCTCGGGCGCGGGAACGACCTCCGTGAAGCGGACCTTCGAGCAGATCTTCTATCGCGAGAAGGTCAAGGCGGCCTTCGTGGAAGGCGACAGCTTCCACCGCTACGATCGCTATGAGATGCGCGAGCTGATGGCCGCCGAGGCGGCCAAGGGCAACAAGCACTTCAGCCACTTCTCGCCCGAGACCAACCGGCTCGACGATCTGGCCCAGCTGTTCAAGGACTATGGGGCGACCGGCTCCGGCCGCTTCCGCCACTATGTCCACGATGCCGGCGAGGCGAAGCTCTACAACACCGAACCCGGCCGCTTCACCGACTGGGAAGACCTGGAGCAGGGCACCGACATCCTCTTCTACGAGGGTCTGCACGGGGCGGTCGTCACCGACGAACTGAACCTCGCCCAGCATGCCGACCTGAAGATCGGCGTGGTGCCCGTGATCAACCTGGAGTGGATCCAGAAGATCCACCGCGACAAGGCCACACGCGGCTACACCACCGAGGACGTGACCGACACCATCATGCGGCGCATGCCCGATTACGTGCGCTACATCTGCCCGCAGTTCACCGAGACCGACATCAACTTCCAGCGCGTGCCGACGGTGGACACCTCCAACCCGTTCGTCGCCCGCTGGATCCCGACGCCGGACGAATCCATGGTCGTGATCCGCTTCCGCGACCCGCACGGCATCGATTTCCCCTATCTGCTGTCGATGATCCACAACAGCTTCATGTCGCGGGCGAATTCCATCGTCATCCCGGGCAACAAGCAGGATCTCGCCATGCAGCTCCTTCTGACCCCGCTCATCATGAAGCTGATGGACAGGAAGCGCCGCGCCGGCTGAGCCGGGCGCGAAGCTCCCCTCCCCCGCGCCGGGGGGAGGGTGAGGGGGGAGGGCGGCACGTTCTTGAGCCCCGAAGCCCGGGCGACCTTGGACGCGTGGCTGCTGCCCTCCCCCCACCCTTTCCGGACCGGAGCCGAGCGCTTCTTCCGGCACGAGATGGCGCGCGTTTTGCGTAACTGACAATTGGCAGGCCCTTCCGACCACCCGGCGACGCCCGGGGTGTTGCGCGGGGTCACGAGCCGGAGGGAGAAAACAATGACCGCCCACGCCGCTGCACTCGCCGCTGCCGACGCTCCGGCGCCTGTCGACCGTTCTCCCGGCGCGCTCGGCTGGCCGGTTACGGCGGCCCTGCGCGCCCTCGCCATGGACGGCGTGGAGCAGGCGAAGTCAGGCCACCCCGGCGCGCCCATGGGCATGGCCGAGATCGCCGCCGTGCTCTGGCGCGAGCATCTGCGGCATAATCCGGCAGATCCCTCCTGGCCCGACCGCGACCGCTTCGTGCTCTCCAACGGGCACGGCTCCATGCTGATCTACGCGCTGCTTCACCTCACCGGCTACGATCTGCCCATCGCCGAGCTGAAGCGCTTCCGCCAGCTGCATTCGCGCACCCCCGGCCATCCCGAACTCGGCATGACGCCGGGCGTGGAGACCACCACCGGTCCGCTCGGCCAGGGCCTTGCCAATGCGGTGGGCATGGCCATCGCCGAAAAGACGCTGGCCGCCCAGTTCAACCGGCCGGGCCTCTCCATCGTCGATCACCGCACCTTCGTCTTCCTCGGCGACGGCTGCTTGATGGAGGGCGTGAGCCACGAGGCGTGCTCGCTGGCCGGGCGCCTCGGCCTCGGCAAGCTCGTCGCCTTCTATGACGACAACGGCATCTCCATCGACGGCAAGGTGGAAGAGTGGTTCCCGGACGACACCCCCGCCCGCTTCGCCGCCTATGGCTGGCACGTGATCCGCAACGTGGACGGCCACGATCCGGCCATGCTGCGCGATGCGGTTGAGGCGGCTCTGTCCGAGACCGGCAAGCCGACGCTGATCTGCTGCAAGACCACCATCGGCCGTGGCGCGCCCACCAAGGAAGGCCACCAGGACACCCACGGCGCCCCGCTCGGCGCCGAGGAGATCGCCCGCACCCGCGCCGCCATGGGCTGGGACCACGCGCCCTTCGAGGTGCCCGAGGACATCTACGCCCTGTGGGATGCCCGCCGTTCCGGCGCGGCCCGCCAGTCGGCCTGGGACGCGCGCATGGAAGCCTATGAGCGCGCCTATCCGGCGGAAGCGGCCGAATTCCGCCGCCGGCTCAAAGGAGACCTCTCCCCCGCCTTCGCTGCGACCTACGCGGCGGCCCTGAAGGCCACCGTGGAGAAGGCCGAGACGGTGGCGACCCGCAAGGCGAGCCAGCTGGCCCTTGCCGCCCTCGCTCCGGCGGTGCCGGAATTCCTGGGCGGCTCGGCGGACCTCGCCCACTCCAACCTCACCACCTTCCCCGGCGCCGTGCCGATCACCCGCGATCCCGCCGGCAACCAGATCTTCTACGGCGTGCGCGAATTCGGCATGTCAGCCATCGCCAACGGCATCGCCCTGCACGGCGGGTTCATCCCCTTCGTCGCCACCTTCCTCGTGTTCTCGGATTACGCCCGCAACGCCATGCGCATGAGCGCGCTCATGGGCCAGCGGGTCATCTACATCCTCACCCACGATTCCATCGGCCTCGGCGAGGACGGCCCCACCCACCAGCCGGTGGAGCATGTGGAGAGCCTGCGCCTCATCCCCAACCTCGACGTGTGGCGCCCCGCCGACACGGTGGAGACGCTGGCCGCCTGGCACGCCGCCTTGACACGCACGAATGGCCCGAGCGCCTTCATCCTGTCGCGGCAGAACCTGCCGTGCTGGCCGCGTGACGCGGCGCAGATCGAAGGTATCGAGGCCGGGGCCTACGTGCTGCGCGAGAGCGAGGGCCTCGCCCGTGCCGTGCTCGTCGCCACCGGCTCGGAAGTGAAGCTGGCAGCGGCGGCGGCGGACCTGCTCGACACCGCGGGCATTCCCACCCGCATCGTCTCCATGCCCTGCCGCGAGCGTTTCGAGGCGCTGACCGAGACCGAGCGCGCGGCCCTCTTCCCCAAGGGCGTGCCGGTGGTGGCGGTGGAAGCGGGCGTCACCCGCGGCTGGCGCGGCCTCTCCGGCACCCGCGCCGACGGCATCATCGCCATCGGCATCGACCGCTTCGGCGAATCGGCGCCGGAAAAGGACCTGTGGCCGCTGTTCGGCTTTACACCGGAAGCTGTGGCCGACGCGGTGCGCCGCGCGGTAGGGTGAGCGCCAATGAAGGCCTCTCCCCTGCGGGGGACGGCTGGGCGGGGCGCCACCGTACGAAGCTAGACCCGGCCCGCGCCGGGTCAGCCGGAGCGGTGAAGGGTATCGAACAGCAGCCAAGCGGCACCGTACATCCTCTGGACACTGCGGAGGACGACGGAGCGGACGGAACCATGGCGCGCGCATCGCGGCGCCGACCTGAACTTTGAAGAGGAGAGGACTATGGCCCTCGTTTCCATGCGCCAGCTGCTCGACCATGCGGCGGAGCATTCCTACGGACTGCCGGCCTTCAACGTGAACAACATGGAGCAGGTGAAGGCGATCATGGACGCCGCCCGCGCCACCTCGTCGCCCGTCATCCTCCAGGGCTCGGCCGGCGCCCGCAAATATGCCGGCGAGCCCTTCCTGCGCCATCTCATCGCGGCCGCCGTAGAGGCCTATCCCGAGATTCCGGTGGTGATGCACCAGGACCATGGCGCCTCCCCGGCCGTCTGCATGGGCGCCATCAAATCCGGCTTCTCCTCGGTGATGATGGACGGCTCCCTGAAGGAAGACGGCAAGACCCCGGCGGACTATGACTACAACGTCTCCGTCACCGCCAAGGTGGTGGAGCTGGCCCATGCGGTGGGCGTGTCGGTGGAAGGCGAACTCGGCTGCCTCGGCTCGCTGGAGACCGGCAAGGGCGAGGCCGAGGACGGCCATGGCGCCGAGGAGGCCCTCGACCATTCCAAGCTGCTGACCGATCCGGACGAGGCGGCCCAGTTCGTGAAGGCGACCCAGTGCGATGCGCTGGCCATCGCCATCGGCACCTCCCACGGTGCCTACAAGTTCACCCGCAAGCCCACCGGCGACATCCTCGCCATCGACCGCATCAAGGCGATCCACCAGCGCATCCCCACCACCCATCTGGTGATGCACGGCTCGTCCTCGGTGCCGCAGGAGCTGCTTGAGGAAATCCGCACCTATGGCGGCGACATCAAGGAGACTTACGGCGTGCCGGTGGAGGAGATCCAGGAAGGCATCCGCTACGGCGTGCGCAAGGTGAACATCGATACCGACATCCGCCTCGCCATGACCGCCGCCATCCGCCGCGTCGGCGCCAAGAACAAGAGCGAGTTCGACCCGCGCAAGTTCATGGCCGCCGCCATGGAAGAGGCGAAGAAGGTCTGCATCGCCCGCTTCGAGGCCTTCGGCTCCGCCGGCAAGGCGGAGAAGATCCGGGCCATCGAACTGGACGAGATGGCCAAGCGCTATGCGTCCGGCGAACTCGCGCAGGTGGTGCACTGACGTCGCTTATCCCGGAAGCAGGGCGCTGGTCTTGACTTCCGGGTCATGGCCGGGCTTGTCCCGGAAGTCGGCTGCTGCCGACGTCCGCCTCTAGGTACGGAATCCCCACATGCGGGTTCCGGCCACGTCGGGCCGGGCACGGTGTCGCGAGACTGTTCCCGGACCGACCACGTGGATGCCCGGCACAAGGCCGGGCATGACGACCGAAAGAACGCGCGATCCGATCTGATCGGGCTGCGCTTCCGACGACAGATCAGGAGAGATCCCATGGCCCGCGCCTATCCCATCATCGCCCCCTCCATCCTCTCGGCGGACTTCACCCGCCTCGGCGCCGAGGTGGATGCGGTGCTCGAGGGCGGCGCCGAGTGGATCCATTTCGACGTGATGGACAACCATTACGTTCCCAACCTCACTATCGGCCCGCTGATCCTCCAGTCGCTGCGCAAGGCGACCAAGGCGTTCGTGGACGTGCACCTGATGGTGAAGCCGGTGGACGGCATGATCGAGGCCTTCGCCGCCGCCGGCGCCGACCTCATCTCCTTCCACCCCGAAGCTTCCGAGCATGTGGACCGCTCGCTCCAGCTCATCCGCTCCAAGGGCGTGAAGGCCGGCCTAGTGCTGAACCCGGCCACCCCCCTCTCGGTGCTGGACTACACGCTGGATGCGCTGGACCTCGTGCTCGTCATGTCGGTGAACCCCGGCTTCGGCGGACAGGCCTTCATTCCCTCGGCGCTGGACAAGCTGAAGGCCATCCGCGAGCGCATCGACGCCTCGGGCCGCGACATCCGGCTCGAGATCGACGGCGGGGTGAAGGTGGACAATATCGGCGCCATCGCCGCGGCGGGGGCGGACACCTTCGTCGCCGGCAGCGCCATCTACGGCGCCAAGGACTATGCCGCGACCATCGCCGCCATGAAGCGCGAGATCGCCGCCGCCACGGGCACCGCCGCGGCGGCCTGACGAAGCGGGCTAAAGCCCGCGCGGCGTTAGAGCGACCCCACCCGGCACCGGTCCAAGACCGGGACCGTCGGTATCAGTGCCCCGGCCGGCGCGGCGCGACGATCTCGCCCCGCGCCCGCTCCGCCCGCTCGATCAGATATTTCGCCACCAGCGTGAACAGGGCGACGCCCGCCAGCACCGTCGCCGCGGCGAAGGCGGCGACGGCGTGGCTGTCCTGATAGAGCAGCTCGATCTGCAACGGCAGGGTCGAGGTCTGCCCTCGAATGTTGCCGGAGACGATGGAGACGGCGCCGAACTCGCCCATCACCCGCGCATTGCACAAAGCGGCACCGTAGAGCAGCGCGAATTTCACGTTGGGCAGGGTGACGAGCCGCAGCACGTCGAAGCCCGAGGCGCCGAGACTGACCGCCGCCTCCTCCTCGTCCCGCCCTTGCGCCATCATCAGCGGCACCAGTTCGCGCAGCACGAACGGCGCGGTGACGAACAGGCTGGCGAGGATGATGGCCGGCACGGCGAACATGATCTTGATGTCGTGTGCCTGCAGAAACGGCCCGAACAGCCCCTGCGCCCCATAGACGAAGAGATAGGCGACGCCCGCCACGATGGGCGAGATGGAGAAGGGCAGCTCCGCCACCGCCAGCAGCAGGTTGCGCCCGCGGAAGGAGAATTTCGTCACCGCCCAGGCGGCAGCGATACCGAACGCGGTGTTGAGCGGCACGCAGACGAGGGCGGTGAGCAGCGTGAGCCCTACCGCGTGCAGCGTATCCGGCCGGGCGAGCGCTTCGAGATAGGTGGGCAGGCCGCGCGCGAACGCCTCGGCGAAGATGACGGCCAGCGGCGCGATAAGCGCCAGAGCGGTGGTCGCCAGCACCAGGGTGAGAATCACCGAGCGCGTCACCGCGCCGTCGCCGACGCGCAGGCGGTGGCGGTTCACGGGATGCGCCATCAGACATCCCCCATGGCGAACTTCTGGTGCCACGCCTGCACGGCGTTCACGATCAGCAGCATGATGAAGGCGAGGGCCAGCATGGTGACGGCGATGGCTGCTGCGGCGGCGTAGTCATATTCCTCCAGCCGGATGAAGGTGAGCAGCGCCACGATTTCGGTGCGGAACGGCTGGTTGCCGGCAATGAACACCACCGCGCCGAACTCCCCGAGCGAGCGGGCGAAGGCCAGCGACGTGCCGGCGAGGAAGGCCGGGAAGATGGTCGGGAAGATGATGCGGCGAAAGATGGTGAGATCGCTGGCGCCCAGTGTCGCGCCCGCCTCCTCCAGCTCCGGTTCCATGTCCTCCAGCACCGGCTGCACGGTGCGCACGACGAAGGGGATGGAGGTGAAGGCCATGGCGCAGACGATGCCGGCCGGGGCGTAGGCCACCTGTATCCCCCACTGCGCCAGCGGCGCGCCGAACCAGCCGTTCTTGGCGAACAGCGCCGTCAGCGCGAGGCCCGCCACCGCCGTGGGCAAGGCGAAAGGCACGTCCACCATGGCGTCCAGCAGGCGCTTGCCGGGAAATTCGTAACGCACCAGCACCCAGGCGAGGGCGAGGCCGTAAATGGCGTTGAACAGCGCCGCCAGCGCCGCGGTGGTCAGCGTCACCTGGAAGGAGGCGAGCGTGCGCGGCGAGGTTATGATGGAGATGTAGCGCTCGAAGCCCACATCCGCCGCCTTCAGCAGCAGCGCGCCGATGGGCAGGAGCACGATGAGGCCGAGATAGAGCAGTGCGAGGCCGAGCGAGAGCCGAAAGCCCGGAATAACGCTACGGCGGGGCTGGCGGCTCAGCATCGGCAGCGCGAAGCGGGGGCGGGGCATGGGCTTTTAAGGGGCATCTTGCGCTGGAAGGTCGGGCCGACGTCGCGGCATAGGGCCGTTATGGCGCGCACAAGCGCAAATGTCATGCTTGGCCGGGATAAAAATTAAATGCCACGAAAACGCTGTGATTTCACCCCACAAAAAAGGGCCGCGAGGCGGCCCCTTCCGTCTTCTTCGGTAGCCTTGGCTCAGAAGCCCGGCAGGTCGAAGGCACCCGGCAGCGGCCAGCGCAGGCCGGTGATGGGGCCCGGGCCGGCGGCCGTGGGTCCATAGGTCGGGTAGAAGTAGCCGGGCGGCAGCGCGTAATCGAGGTACGACTTGGAGCCGGGCTTCACCACCGTTCCGGCATCGAGATAGGAGCGGCGCTCCACCACGATGCGGTTGCGCTTCTTGACCGTCTGCGCCTCGGCGCTGTCGGCGGAAGCGATGGAGAAAGCACCGGTGGTCGCCGCAATGGCTGCCGCCGCCAGCGACACCGAGAGCGCCGTCTTCAGGCCCGAACGGGCGAAAGCAGCGAAGGTGGTGAACGACGCGAAACCCATGGCATCCTCCCAGATCGGCGCAGGGCCGACCTTGACTGGATTAATAGACGTTTGTCCCCTGCGCAAGGAAACCCGCCTGCTTGGTGCCATGTTCCCGCCTTCTCGACGCCGGCGCGTTGCGTTGACGCAACAGTTGAATGCGCCGGTGCCCGGCCAGATCGCGAATCTTCGATTTGCAAGGCCAAGGGGTTCGGCCTAAAAGCACGGTCTTCGGCCGCATGGGCCGAGACATCCGAGGAACATCATGGGTTACAAGGTCGCCGTCGTCGGCGCCACGGGCAACGTGGGCCGGGAGATTCTCTCGATCCTCGACGAGCGGGGTTTCCCCGCGGACGAGGTCGTCGCGCTCGCCTCGCGAAAGTCGCAGGGCGTGGAGGTTTCCTACGGTGACAAAACCCTGAAGGTGAAGGCGCTTGAGACCTACGACTTCTCCGACACCGACATCTGCCTGATGTCGGCCGGCGGAGCGGTGTCGAAGGAGTGGTCGCCGAAGATCGGCGCGCAGGGCTGCGTCGTCATCGACAATTCCTCCCAGTGGCGCATGGACCCGGACGTGCCGCTGATCGTTCCCGAGGTGAATGCGGACGCCATCGTCGGCTTCTCCAAGAAGAACATCATCGCCAATCCGAACTGCTCCACGGCGCAGCTCGTGGTCGCGCTGAAGCCGCTGCACGACGCCGCGACCATCAAGCGCGTGGTGGTCTCCACCTACCAATCCGTCTCAGGTGCCGGCAAGGAGGGCATGGACGAGCTGTTCTCGCAGACCCGCGCCATCTTCGTCTCCGATCCGGTAGAGCCGAAGAAGTTCCCGAAGCGCATCGCCTTCAATCTCATCCCGCAGATCGACGTCTTCATGGACGACGGTTTCACCAAGGAAGAGTGGAAGATGGTGGCCGAGACCAAGAAGATTCTCGACCCCAAGATCAAGCTCACGGCCACCTGCGTCCGCGTGCCGGTCTTCATCTCCCATTCCGAGGCGGTGAACGTGGAGTTCGAGAAGGAGCTTTCGGCCGACGACGCGCGCAAGATCCTGCGTGAGGCGCCCGGCATCCTCGTCATCGACACCCGTGAGCCGGGCGGCTACGCCACCCCCCACGAGGCGGCGGGCGAGGACGCGACCTACATCTCGCGCCTGCGCGACGACCCGACCGTGGACAACGGCATCGCCTTCTGGTGCGTGTCGGACAACCTGCGCAAGGGCGCCGCGCTGAACGCGGTGCAGATCGCCGAGGTGCTGGTGAACCGCAAGCTCATCACCGCCCGTTCCAAGGCGGCCTGAGCCTTCCGGCATCTGGAAAATAACGAACGGCCCGCTTCGGCGGGCCGTTTGCTTTTGCGGGGTCAGCGCGGCCGCGAGCGGGTGCGCTGCGCCACCGCGACCACCAGCGCCACGCCCGCGGCGAAGGCCACGGTCTCCGCATCCGGCACTTCGCCATTGATGGGCCAGGCCAGCCCCACCGTCACGAAGGTCTGCAGCAGCTGCATCTGCCCGACGCGGGCGATGCCGCCCATGGCGAGCCCGGCATTCCAGAAGAAGAAGCCGATGAGCTGGCTGAAGAGGCCGAGATAGACCAGCGCCGCCCAGGAGGCGCCTGCCACGGCGCCCGCCCCACCCCATGGAAAGGTGAGGAGCGCGAGCGGCAGCGTCACCGGCAGGCAGAGGATCAGCATGAAGGCGATCACCTCCCAGCCCGACATGGTGCGTGCGAGGCCGCCGGAGACGGCGTAGCCGATGGCGCAGGCGATGACGCCGAGGAACAAGAGGCTGTCGCCCATTCCCAGCGCGCCGCCCGCGCCGTTGCGCAAGGCGAAGGCCACCACCAGCCCGGCCCCCACCGCGCTCGCGGCGAACAGGCCGAGGCCCGGCCGTTCCCCGGCCAGCAGCATGGCGGCGATGGCCGTGCACAGGGGCAGAAGGCCGAGCACGATGCCGCCATGGGCCGCCGGCACCGTCTGGGTGGCGACGCCGATGGCCAGCGGGAACACGAAGATCAGGCAGGCGGAGGATACGGCGAGGCGCCACAGCACCTTGGGCTGGCCGAATGGCCACGGCCGGCGCAGCGCCAGCACCAGCCCGAGCGCCGCAAAGCCAGCCAAGGCGGCGCGGCCGAAGCTGATGAACCAGGGGCTGAAATCGTGCAGCGCGAAGCGGGTGAGCGGCAGCGTCGCGCCGAACATCACGACCGCGACGAAGCCGAGAAGAAGCCCGAGGGCCAAGCGTCGATCCATTGGGCTCCCGAGGGCGCGATTCCAAGGCCGCTTCATTAGGGGCTGCGCCGGCGGAAAGACAGCGAAACCGCGTGATATGCCCATCAGTGGCCGTGATGTCGCGAAAATCACTGGTGAAAGGCCACCCCGCCGCCGCTATGGTGGCGCGCCGCGGACCCTTTGCCCTCGAAACGCGCGGCACCAAAGAGCGAGAACATGATCCAGTCCCAGCGTCCCGGCCACGACGTCGACCCCAAGCTGCTCGAAATCCTGGTCTGCCCCCTCACCAAGGGGCCGCTGGAATATGATCGCGAGCGCCAGGAGCTGATCTCCCGCGCCGCCCGCCTCGCCTATCCCATCCGCGACGGCATCCCGATCATGCTCGCCGACGAGGCGCGCCAGCTGGACGAAAGCGAACTCAACCGCTGAGGTCCGCCTCGTCCCGGGCGCCCCGCCTCTTGCAGTTCTGCGGCCGGCATGAGTAAATAACAGACACGGCCTGGGGTGCCGCGCATCATGCGCGGCTGAGATCACACCCATCGAACCTGTCTGGATCATGCCAGCGTAGGGAGATGCCGATGAGCGAGAGCTTGTCGCAGTTTACATTCGCACCTTCATCGCAAGCCGGCTCTGCACCGGCGGGCAAGGCGAAACCGCGTGTGGCTATCGTCGGCGGCGGCGTCATCGGCCTCGCCCTCGCCTGGCGCCTCGCCGACGCCGGCTGTCCGGTGGATTTGTTCGAGGCCGGCGAGACCGGGGAAGGCGCGAGCCGCGCCGCCGCCGGCATGCTCGCCGCCTGCGCCGAGGCCGAGCCCGGCGAGGAGGGCCTGCTCGCTCTCAACCGCGCCAGCCAGACCCTCTGGCCCGCCTTCGCGGCGGAGCTGGAGCGCGCCTCCGGTGAGGCGGTGGACCTGCGCACCGAGGGCACCATCACCATCGCCCTCACGGCGGACGATGTGGCGAAGCTGCGCCACCTTTACGCCTTCCAGCAGGGGCTGGGCCTGCCCGTGCAGTGGCTCACTGCCGCCGAGGTGCGCCGGCGAGAGCCCTATCTCGCGCCCCGCCTCGCCGGCGGCGTGCTGAGCCCCGAGGATCATCAGGTAGACAACCGCAAGGTTGCCGCCGCGCTGAAGATCGCCGCGCTGAAGACCGGCGCAACGATCCACCAGAACACGCCGGTCAGCCGCGTGGAGACGGCCGGCGGCCGCGCCACCGGCATCGTCACCGGCGAGACGCACCATGCTGCCGACGTGGTGGTGCTGGCGGCCGGGGCGTGGAGCCGGGGCGTGGACGTCGCCCCGGCGACGCCGCTGCCGGTGCGCCCCATCAAGGGGCAGATGCTGTCCCTGCGCATGGACCCGGCCGCGCCGATCCTTTCCCACGTCCTGTGGGCGCCCGGCTCCTACCTCGTGCCGCGGCGCGATGGCCGGCTCATCATCGGCGCCACCACCGAGGAGAAGGGGTTCGACACCGACCTCACGGCCGGCGGCCAGCTCGCTTTGCTCACCAATGCGTGGCGGGCGCTGCCGACGCTGGAGGAATTGAGCATCGTTGAGCAATGGGTCGGCTTCCGCCCCGGCAGCCGGGACGACGCCCCCATCCTCGGCCCGAGCCCGGAGGTGGACGGCCTCGTCTACGCCACCGGCCACCACCGCAACGGCATCCTGCTGCTGCCGGTGACGACCCAGGTGATCGCCGACCACATCCTGGGCGGCAAGATCGCGGACGTAGCCCTGCCCTTCGGCGCGGAGCGCTTCGGTCCGCCGCGCGCGGCGGCGGAGTGAGCGCCATGCTGGCCCTGAAGGTGAACGGCGCCGAGGAGGCGCATTCCGTCGCCACCGTTGCCGACCTGCTCGTCGCCAAGGGCCTCGAGCCGGAGCGTAAGGGCATCGCGGTGGCGGTGAACGGCGCGGTGGTACCTCGCCGCACCTGGACCGACGCGCGCCTTTCCGCAGGCGACGCCGTGGAAATCATCGAGGCCAAGCAGGGCGGCTGAGCCCTGGCCGAACAGAACAGAGCGCTCGTGAGCGGGCGCCGGGAAGAAGCACCATGAGCGCGTTCCAGAATCCCAACACCGATCCCCTCGTCATCGCCGGCCGCACCTTCTCGTCGCGGCTGTTCCTGGGCACGGCGGGCTATCCCAACCAGAAGGTGTTCCTCGATGCCCTCGCCGCCTCGGGCAGCGAGATGGCGACCGCCTCCATCCGCCGCATCAGCCTCGCCGGCTACGAGGAGAGCCTGACGGACCTCCTCACCGGCCGCGTCCACATCCTGCCCAACACCGCCGGCTGCCAGACAGCGAAGGACGCGGTGCTCACCGCCGAGCTCGCCCGCGAGGCGCTGGAGACGGACTGGGTGAAGCTGGAGGTCATCGGCGACCGCGAGCTGCTCTATCCCAATGTGGAGGAGCTGCTGAAGGCGACGGAAGAGCTGGTCTCGCGCGGCTTCGTCGTGCTGCCCTATTGCAACGACGATCCCGTCACCTGCCAGAAGCTCGCGGACCTCGGAGCCGCGACCGTCATGCCACTCGGTTCCATGATCGGCACCGGCCTCGGCATCGCCAATCCGCACATGATCGAGCTGATCTGCTCCCGCTCGCCCGTGCCGGTGGTGCTGGACGCGGGCATCGGCACGGCGTCCGACGCGGCACTTGCCATGGAGCTGGGCTGCTCGGCAGTGCTGCTCAACACCGCCGTCTCCAAGGCGCTCGACCCGGTGCGCATGGCCACCGCCTTCCGCCACGCGGTGGACGCCGGCCGCCTCGCCCGCCTCGCCGGCCGCATCCCGCGCAAGCTGCACGCGGAAGCCTCCAGCCCCGAGTTCGGCCTAGTCGGGAGCTGACCCTGCCCCCTCTGCCGACGCCGCCTCTGCTCCTGATTACCGACCGCACGCTGGCGCGAGGTGATCTGGCGGACGTGGTGGCCGCGGCCTGCGCTGGCGGGTGCAGATGGGTCAGCCTACGGGAGAAGGATCTGCCGGCCGCCGAGCAGATCGCCCTCTTCGCCCGCCTGCGGGCCGCGACCACGCCCTTCGGCGCCCGCCTGACGCTGCATGGCTCCCCCGAGCTGGCGCTGGCCGCCGGCGCGGACGGCGTGCACCTCTCCGGCGGCGGGGACGCGAAGGCCGCGCGGGCGCTTCATGGGCCGGGGGCGTTGATCGGCCTGTCCACCCACACCCTGGCGGAGGCCACCGCCGCCGATCCGGGCGCGCTCGACTACATCACGGCGAGCCCGGCCTTCCTCACAAGGTCCAAGCCGGGACACGGGCCGGCGCTGGGGCTTGAAGGGCTTTCAACCTTCGCCCGCACGAGCGCCGTGCCTGTGGTCGCGCTCGCCGGCATCGACGCCGAGACGGTGCCGGCCTGCCTCACCGCCGGGGCCAAGGGCGTCGCGGTCATGGGGGGAATCATGCGCGCGGACGATCCGCGAGCGGCCTTCGCCGCCCTGGCCGCAGCCGCGTCAGCCGCAATCTGATCCATCCCGGAACAGTATCGGCTTTTGCGTGTATCCCCAGCGCTGGTAAGCTTGGCCGCAGCGGGGGAACCGCCATACAAGGGGCAATTCAATGACCATCAATCGCCGCACGCTGCTTGCGGGCCTTGTCGCCTGCCCGGTCTGCGCTAGCGCGACCCGCGCGTCCGAGGGGGCGCACTGGACCTATGAGGGCCACGGCGGCCCGCAGGAATGGGGCTCTCTGGAGAAGGGCTTCTCGGCCTGCGCCATCGGCACCCAGCAGTCGCCCATCAATCTCGAAGGCGCGGTCAAGGCGGAGAGCGCCGGCCCCGTGCTCGCGTGGAAGCCGTTCGCCTACAAGGTCGTGAACAACGGCCACACCATCCAGGCGGACGTGACCGGCGACGGCGGCACCGCCACCATGGGCGGCAAGACCTACGCCCTCAAGCAGTTCCACTTCCACGCCCCGAGCGAGCACGCAATTGACGGCAAGCGCACCGCCATGGAAGCGCATTTCGTCCATGCGGCGCCTGAGGGCGGACTCCTGGTGGCTGGCGTCTTCATGGTGCCGGGTGCGGCCAATGCCGCCTTCTCCTCGCTCATGGCCGCCGCGCCGCGCAAGGCCGGGGACAAGACGCTCGCTGCGCCGCTTGATGCGGCCGGCTTCCTGCCGTCGGCGCGCGGCACTTATCGCTACGAGGGGTCGCTGACCACGCCGCCCTGCTCGGAAATCGTGGACTGGAACGTGTTCGGGGCGCCCATCGAAGTGGCGCAGGCGGACATCGACGCCTTCCGCGCCATCTTCCCCATGAACGCCCGCCCGCTACAGGCGGTGAACCGGCGCTTCCTGCTGCGTCTCAACTGAAGCAGCGACTGGGACAAGGGGCGCCGCCACAGCGGCGCGCCCACGCGCTTTTCACTGGGGGAGGAAGCCACGCCCTCCCCGGCCGCATCAGGCGCGGCGTGCAGTCAGCTTCACTTGGCGATGAGCAGCAGAAGCTGCTGGCCGGCGGGGGAATCCAGCTCGGCCTCGGTCAGCTTGCCGTCCTTGTTGGCATCGGCATCGTTGAAACGCTTGCGCACGATGATGAGCCACTCGTCCAGCTCCAGCGTCTTGTCGCCGTCCTTGTTGACGGCGGCCCAGTCCTCGTCGGTCAGGCGGCCCTTGGTCTCGGCGGCCTCGAGGGTCTTGTCCTTGTCCGGATTGATGGCCTTGAAGACCTTGGTGCCAAGGTCGATGGCCTCGACGATCTCGACGGTGCTGTCCTTGTCCTTGTTGTACTTGCGAAGGAACTCCTTGCCGGTGAGGGCGAAGGCCGAACCCGTGGCGGCGAGCGAGACCGCGGCGACGACGCCGAGGGAAATCATCCTGCGCTTCATGGCAAACCTCCCATTGACAACCAAGACTTGGATACTTCCGCGCTGGTCACGGCACAAGAACGCCGGTCGGCGTCCGAATGGCGCATGGGTTGAAAAAAGGGCCGGTGCAATGCACCGGCCCTTCGTTCTTCAGAGAAATCCGATCGCGTAGAGCGATCAGTCTTCCTTGTCCGCCTCCTCGGCGGTGTCGGCAGTGTCAGCGGCGCGCTGCTTCAGCGCGGCACCCAGGATGTCGCCGAGCGAAGCGCCCGAATCCTGCGAGCCGAACTGGGCCACGGCCTCACGCTCTTCCGCGATCTCCATCGCCTTGATGGAGACCTGCACCTTGCGCGCCTTGCGGTCGAACAGGGTGACGCGGGCGTCGAGCTTGTCGCCGACCGAGAAGCGCTCGGGGCGCTGGTCGTTGCGGTCGCGAGCCAGCTCGGAGCGCTTGATGAAGGCGGAGAGGTCGGTGCCGGTGAGCTTCACCTCGATGCCGCCGTCCTTCACGTCGGTGACTTCGCAGGTCACGACAGCGCCCTTCTTCACCTCGCCCGCGTCGGCGAAGGGATCGCCGGCCAGCTGCTTGATGCCGAGGGAGATGCGCTCCTTCTCGACGTCCACGTCGAGCACCACGGCCTTCACCATGTCGCCCTTGCGGTATTCGTCGATCACCTGCTCGCCCGGACGGTTCCAGTCGAGGTCGGAGAGATGGACCATGCCGTCCACATCGCCATCGAGGCCGAGGAACAGGCCGAACTCGGTCTTGTTCTTGACCTCGCCTTCCACCACGGCGCCGGGCGCATACTTCTCGGCGAAGGCCTCCCAGGGGTTCTGGAGGGTCTGCTTGAGGCCGAGGGAGATGCGGCGCTTGGCCGAATCCACTTCCAGCACCTGAACCTCGACCTCCTGGGAGGTGGAGACGATCTTGCCGGGGTGGACGTTCTTCTTGGTCCAGCTCATCTCGGAGACGTGGATGAGGCCCTCGATGCCGGGCTCCAGCTCCACGAACGCGCCGTAGTCGGTGATGTTGGTGACGCGACCCTTGAAGCGGGCCTCCACCGGATACTTGGCCTCGATGCCCTCCCAGGGATCACCCAGAAGCTGCTTCATGCCGAGCGAGATGCGGTGGGTCTCGTGGTTGATCTTGATGATCTTGACCTTCACCGTCTGGCCGATGTTGAGCACCTCGGTCGGGTGGTTCACGCGGCGCCAGGCGATGTCGGTGACGTGCAGCAGGCCGTCGATGCCGCCGAGGTCAACGAACGCACCGTAATCGGTGATGTTCTTGACCACGCCGTCGATGGCCTGACCCTCTTCGAGGTTCTGCACCAGCTCGTGGCGCTGCTCGGCGCGGGTCTCTTCCAGCACGGTGCGGCGGGAGACGACGATGTTGCCGCGGCGACGATCCATCTTGAGGATCTGGAAGGGCTGCTGGTTGTGCATCAGCGGGCCGACGTCGCGGATCGGGCGGATGTCCACCTGGGAGCGCGGCAGGAAGGCCACGGCGCCGTCGAGATCGACGGTGAAGCCGCCCTTCACCTGGTTGAAGATCACGCCGAAGACCTTCTCGTTGGCCGTGAAGGCCTTCTCGAGCTTGACCCAGCTCTCCTCGCGGCGCGCCTTGTCGCGCGAGAGGACGGCTTCGCCCATGGCGTTCTCGACGCGCTCGAGATAGACCTCGACCTCGTCACCCACCTTGATGGCGTTCTCGCGGCCGGGGCCGGCGAACTCGCGCAGGGCGACACGCCCTTCCGTCTTCAGGCCGATATCGATGATCGCCAGATCCTTCTCGATGGCGACCACGATGCCCTTGACCACCGAACCTTCATTGGTATCGGCACGGCCGAAGCTCTCGTCGAGCAGGGCGGCAAAATCCTCACGGGTGGTTTCTACGGCGGACATTCACGCTCCAGACTTGCTGCGCCGGCATCTCGTGTTGCGAGGCCCGAACCGCTCGGATGTCCGCCATTCAAGAAATGACGAACGGCCGCCGCAAAAGCGACGGGCCGGCGCGAAGGCCGGGCGGCACGGACGATGAATTGAGTGTCGATGCGCGCTCACAGAAAGCCAGGGCGGGCTGCCTCCGACGATCAGGACCGCGTATACCGCCGGTCCCTGCCCACCCGGGCGGCTCCCCGCTTGAGGGAACGCGGCCACGGACCGCGCTCACATAGTGCAAAAACCCCGATGGCGCAAGGGCTCGCGCAAGCCTGCCCGCGCAAGGCCGGCCGCCCGGAAGGCGCGTTCAGCGGCCGGGGGCGAAGAAGGCCGGGCTAGGCTCGGGCCATTCCACGCCACCGGTCGGGCTGGCCTGGATGGCGGGCGCCACCTCCTCCCGCACCACCAGCACGGGAATGCCGGAGTGGGTGAGCACCTTGGTGGTCTCGCTGCCCAGCACCACGGCGGACAGGCCCCGGCGGCCGTGGGAGGCCATCACGATCAGGTCGCAGCCCTCGGCTTCGGCGGTGGAGATGATGCCGTGGAAGGGCTGATCGTCCTCCACATGCACCCGCTTCGCCTCGACGCCCGCCGCGGCGGCGGTGTCGGCTGCACGGGCAAGCACGGCCTCGGCCTTCCGCCCGGTCTGGCGCCGATATTCGGCTTCCGTGTCGGCGATCTGGTCCGCCTCGGTGCTGAAGAGATGGAAGCGCTCGCTGGCGGTAACGATCACAAGCGCCGCGTGGAGCGCTGCGGCGAGCGCGACAGCATGGGAGACCGCAAGGTCCGACAGCGCCGAGCCGTCGGTGGCGACGAGAATTTTCTTGTACATGGCTCCCTCCCGCAACGAGAGCCGCGATCATAGCAGCGGGGGGCGGCATAGCGGCTTGCGCGCCATCAAATCGCCGGGAGCGGCGAATGGGGCATCCGCCCCTCAGTCGGCGATGATCTTGACCTTCTCGCCGTACTTCAGCCGGGCATTGGCATCGAGCCCGTTGAGGATGAGGAAGCGCTCCACCGGGCGGTCGGGCACCTGCATCTTGCCGGCGATCTTCTCCACATTGTCGCCGAGCCCCACCTGGACGATGCGCACGCGCAGCGGCTTCACCGTGTCCGCCTCGCCAGAGGAGACGCGGCGGAAGGTATCGGCGGCGGCGCGGAACTGCTTGTCCAGCTCCGGCGTCAGCTCGCGGGCGGCGAAGATGAGGCGATAGACGTCCGAGCCGAAGCGGATGGCGAACATGCGGAACGACCACTGGTCGCCGCGCGCCACCGCCGTCGCCGCGCTGAAGCCGTTCACGGTGAGCGATTCGACCGTGTTGATCTCCACCCCGTCGATCCAGCCGGAGGAGAGATATTGCCCCAGGGACTGGTCGGCGGGGATGCGTACCGCATCGAGCCGCAGCGCCTCGCGGCCGGTCTGGGTGGCGCCGAGCACCGCCTGGGAGGTGTTCTCCAGCGAGAAGCCCTCCGGTGCCATGAAAGTGAAGCCGAGCTTGGGGTGCAGGAACTTGCGGCCGCGGACGAAGCCTTCCTTGGGATCGTCGCCGTAGACCATGCCGTTGATGACGCTGAAATAGGCGCTGCGGTCCCGCTCGCCGTCCGACGGCCCCGCCGCCGGGGCATATTGGCGGGCATTGGCGATGGCGATGGAAATGCGCTCGGGCGTCGCCGGATGGGACGACAGGAAGTCCATGTCCGGCGTGGTCGAGGACGAGCCGGAGAAGGCCGTGCTCTTCATCTCCGAGAAGCGGCCCATGTCGGTCAGGAAGCGCGAGGCGCCATAGGGATCAAAGCCCGCGCGCGCGGCGATGCCGACGCCGATGGCATCCGCCTCCAGCTCCTGCCCGCGATTGAACGAGGCCAACGTGCGCCGGCTCTTCTGCATGGCGAGCGCGCCGAGGTCGGGGTCGTTCACCACGTCGGAGATGACGCGGCTCACCAGCACCGCCTGCTTCACCTGGTCCTCGCGGATGGTGGCGTGGCGGGCGATGACGTGGGCCATCTCGTGGGCGAGCACCGAAGACAGCTCGGACGTGTCGTTGGCTAGCGCCAGCAAGCCGCGCGTTACGTAAAGCGAGCCGTCCGGCAGGGCAAAGGCGTTGATGGCCGGCGAGTTCAGCACGGTGACGCGGTATTTCAGGTCCGGCCGCTCGGAGGCCGCGACGAGGCGCTCCACCACCTTCTGGATCAGCGCCTTGAGCTCGGGATCGTCATAGGCCCCGCCATAGCTCGCCACGAGCTTTTCATGCTCGCGCCGCTGGCTGGGCGACATATCGGCGAATTCGGATGCCGCGCCGGTGGAGGCGAGTGGCACGCTCACCTGATCGAGGTCGATGCCGGCGCACCCGGTGAGCCACAGGGGGAGCGCGACGACAGCACAGGCGAACAGCGCGCGCAGGCCGGAGCGCCGGGCAAGCGCGCGCGCAGGCGCTTCCGCCCGAACCCGCCTCGCCGCACCCTGCCCTCTCAGCGCCTCACCCACCCAGCACCTCATGCTTCCGTTCACCGCTCCCGGCGCCTTGACGGCAGCGCCTGAGCATCGGGCAGGTTTTCGACCTTGCCCTCGATGCGCAGCACCTCGCCCCGCCGCCGCGGCGCCATGGCCGGTCCACCTTCCTCGCGGACGACGCCCCTTACCTGGATAAGGGTTCCGCGCAAGATGGCAGGATCGAGCCTATCGCCCAAGATTGTGGCGAAATCCTCCCTCGTCAGCATGACAGTGAAATCTTGCTTCCAGCTTGCCCCAAAATTGAGAAAAATCCGGTCGCGTCCGCCGACGGCGAGCACCCGCCCTTCAGTAACGGAATAAAGGCCGCGCCGTTCCTCCATGGCCTTCTCGTCCCCGGCCGGGGCGACCGCCGTGGCCAAGCTCCAGATGCCCCGGCGGGCGCTGCGCGCTTCCGCTTCGGCCGAAAGGCGCTGGGTGGCACACGCGGTATCACCTTCCGCCGTGACATAGCCTGCCCCGGCCCGAACCAGCGCCGTGGCAAGATCCTCCCCCCGGGCCTCTCCCGCCGCCGGACAGACGAGCCGCGCCGTCCCGGCAAGCCGTCCGTGACGATCGAGCGTGGCCGTAACCGGCGCAACCGCGCAGCCATCGAGCACCGCAGCCGCCGCATCCGCGGCGACCGCGAGCATCTGCGGGTCGGGCGAGAGGCGGGTCGGCAAGGCGATGCCTTCCGGGGCGAGGCTCCGGCCGTCGGCAAGTGCGAGCGCCCCCGCATCGCTCCAGCGCGCGGCGCTCCCGGCCGCCTCGGCCCCGCCGCCTGCGCAATCGGTGGCCGCCGGGACGGCAGCCCTCTGCGCCGGGCGGGCGGCGGCAGGAGAGATGGTTTCGAGGATCAGCCCACCGGAAAGGGCCAGACCGCCCATCGCCAGAAGACGCGCCAGCGCCCGCAATGAATGCGTGTGGCTGCGCCTCCCTGCGCTCGCTGATGAATGGCCTAGCGTCATGCAGCAACGATAGCGGCAACCGCCCTCCGGATTGAAGGCCGACCCGATCAACTGTCCTTACGCCGCCTTACGCCGGCATCCGGCTCCCGCCTCGGACGGGGGAAGCCGCCATCCGGCCCCTTCCCTCCCGGCGTGCCGCGATTTAGAAGGAGGGCGTGTCCCGGTAGCTCAGCAGGATAGAGCAGCGGTTTCCTAAACCGCAGGTCAGGGGTTCGAATCCCTTCCGGGACACCATATTTTTCAATGATTTAATCACGTTTTGCGCATCAGCGAACAGGCCCGCCTCGGCTTGGCCTATGTCGGCCAGTTCGCAGACAGCGTGACGGTCAATGCCTTCCGGGCCAACCTGGCGCTCCGCATCCAGCTGACGATCTGCGTCCTTGCGTCATGCTACTTGGTCGCATAGTTCGCAACGTGCATAACGCTATGGTTGCATAGGCAAGGTAGGGGGCGAGAATGGGCAGGATCGGGCGCGTGGTGATCATGGCCGTAGTGCTGGCGGGTGTCGGCGGGTGCCAGCTCTCGAACCCGAGAATGATCGTGACTCCGCATGACCGGCCGTCGGGGCCGTTCCCCCAGCCGTGAACTGACGACCGGGCGTCCCCTCAGAAAGCGACCGTCGTGCGCAGGCCCACCACCCAGGCGTTTTCATTGACGGGCGAGGTGTAGCCGCCGGGATCGATGACGTATTGCAGCGAGGCCTTCAGGTTCAGCCAGCCCGTTGCCTGGAACCCGTAATAGGCTTCCAGCACGTATTCGTTGTGCTGCACGTAGCCCGGGCCGAGCCCCAGCCAGTTGGCCTCGGCCTGCGCGGTTGCGAGCCGTGGGTTGATGCCGGTCGTTCCGATGGCGAAACCCATGTCGTCATCGGGGCGGCTTGCGAACGTGCCGTGCTGCTGAATGCCCCACGCCACCTGATAGAGCTGCGTGGAGGTCCGCGGGTCGGCATAGGTGAAGTTGAAGAAGCTCCACAATCCCTGCTTCGGGTTCGGCCCCTGGGCATTGCCGGTCAGCTGCTGGATGAAGGAAACATAGAAGCCGTAGCGCCCGTAGTCCTGGGCATAGGGCAGCCCCGAGATAAGCTGGGGCTGTCCGTTGATGCTCGTGACGGCGTTATCCGCGGTCGCGGTATCGAACCATCCGCCGATCTTGTAGGTGCCCGACAGATTCCAGAGCGTCGGCGTCCATTTCAGCTCCAGGGGCACCAGCGCACCCTCGGAACCGGACGGCCAGCTGGGCAGCAGCGCCCATTTCGCCTGAACCGACAAATAGGTCTGGTTTTCGTCGTAGACGGCGGCTGAAAAGGTCAGGTCGTCGGTGAGATGGACCTTCAGGACGCCGCCCCACTGGCTCACCGGCCAGTTGAAGATGTAGTTCCCAGCTATATTTCCGGGAACCGAGCCGCAGAAGGTCAGATTGATGAAATCGCAGCGCTCGAAGCCGAAATCGGCGCCGACGGCGAGACGGCCGACCTTGATGTCTACGGCGCCGTCGAACAAGGCCTGATTGTAGTGGAAGTCCACGAGACGGACGATGTTGCCGCGGCCATAGACTTCATTCATCAGCATCAGCGCCGGAATGTTGGCGAGTTCCGCGAGGTTGTCGCCCCAGCGGCCCACGAGCGTGATGCCGAAGGTGCCGCCGGTGATGTTGGCCAGCTTCTCCATGTCGAAGAGGGCCTGGATGGAGGCCTGGCCCGCATTGGCGCCCGTCTGCTGCGTACCGCCCGACAGGTTCCCGACCGTCTCGTTGACCAGCCCGCCCGAGATGTCGATCCCCTGTTCCTTCAGCCGGCTCCGCCCCAGGTCCCCGAAGAGATAGGGGCGGGTCAGGAAATCGTCCGACGCGACGGTAGACGGCGCCGCGGTGCCGGCTGCCGCGAGATCGCCCGCAAGCCCCGGAGCTGCGGCGGATATCAAAAGCGCGGGAATGAGTGCGAGCCGCGCCTGCACCGTCCGGCCGCAGGCACGGCGGCGTCGATCGTCAGATCGCCTCGGTCGCCTCATCCGCCGTATTCCCATCCAGAGAGCCTACAGAAAACGCAGAATCGCCTGCGTAGAATGCACGCTTTCGCGCCTGTCGAACCGGTCTGAACGAAAAGAAGAGCTAAATACCAACGAAGTCGCCGCTCCGTTACCACTCCGGCCAAGCTTCGATGGTCGACCGCGGGTTCATGCCGCCAAAAATCACGGCGAACGTCCGTCACGCGCCCGTCCGGGGGCATCGTTTCACAGCCGCCTGAGGCTCACCTCGGCGACTTCGTGACGGCCCGCCTTGCGCAGGATGAGGTCGGCGCGCTGGCGGGTGGGCAGGATGTTGTCCTGCAGGTTGACGAGGTTGATCCGCCGCCAGATGGACAGCGCGGTCGCCTGCGCTTCGTCGTCGGAGAGCTGCGAGTAGCGGTGGAAGTAGGAGAGCGGGTCGGTAAAGGCGGTCTCGCGCAGGCGCATGAAGCGCTCCACGTACCAGCGCTCGATCACGTCCTCGTCTCCGTCGATGTAGACCGAGAAGTCGAAGAAGTCGGAGACGAAGGGGATCGCCTTGCCATCCTTCGGCGGGCGCGTGGTCTGGAGCACGTTCAGCCCCTCCACGATGAGGATGTCCGGCCGGTCGATCTCCACATACTGGTCGGGCATCACGTCGTAGAAGAAGTGCGAGTAGAGCGGCGCGCGCACCGGCCGGCGACCGGCCTTGATGTCGGTGAGGAAGCGCAGCAGCAGCGCGACGTCGTAGCTCTCGGGAAAGCCCTTCTTCTCCATCAGCCCCTCGCGCTCGAGGATGGCGTTGGGCAGGAGGAAGCCGTCGGTGGTCACGAGGTCCACCTTGGGCGTGTTGGGCCAGCGGGCGAGCAGCGCCTGCAGCACGCGCGCGGTGGTGGACTTGCCCACCGCCACCGAGCCGGCGACGCCGATGATGTAGGGCATCTTCTGCTCGCCCGCCGCCTCGCCCTCGCGGTGGTCGAGAAAGTGGCTCATGGCGCGGTAGAGCTTCTGCGTCGCCGCCACATAGAGCGACAGCAGGCGCGACAGCGGGAGGTAGATCTCCTCCACCTCTTTCATGGAGAGGCGGACGCCAAGGCCTTCCAGCCGTGCGATCTCGTCCGGCCGCAACGTCATGGGCGTGTCGCGGCGCAGCTTCGCCCACTCCTCGCGGGAGAAGGAGCGATACGGGGAGAGGCCGGGGTCGATGGGCCGGTCCATGATCGCGATGTCTCTGTCAGGCGGTGGGACGGGCGGCTTTTTCGGCGAGACCGGACTGGGCGGTCCTCCGCGCAAGCTCGGCATGGATGTCGGCGAGGCTCACGCCACGGGCCTTGAGCACCACCATCAGGTGGTAGAGGAGGTCGCTCGCCTCGCCCACGAGGTCCTTCTCGCTGCCGGAGACGGCGGCGATCACCGTCTCCACCGCCTCCTCGCCCAGCTTCTGGGCGCATTTGGCGACGCCCTTGTCGAGCAGGGAGCGGGTGTAGGAGGCGCCGGCGTCCGCCGATGCCCGCGCCGCGACGATGGCTTCGAGATCGGCGAGGGAGAAGCTGTCGCTCATCGGGTCGGCCCCACAAGACGGGTCAGGAACGAAGGCACTGAAGCATTTTCAGCGACTTGGGGAGCGGTTCGCATCAAGAAAATGCGAGAAACGGGTTAACCGGAAGCGCTGCGGCACCGCCGTTCCCGGCGCGGCTCAATCGAGCCGTACCGGAAGACCGGCCTCGGCCAGCCGGTCCTTGGCCTCGCGCACCGTGAAGGTGCCGAAGTGGAAGATCGAGGCGGCGAGCACCGCCGAGGCGCCGCCATCCCGGATGCCCTCCACCAGATGGTCGAGGATGCCGACGCCGCCGGAAGCGATGACCGGCACATGCACGGCATCCGCCACCGCCCGGGTCAGCGCGCAGTCGAAGCCCTGTCCGGTGCCGTCGCGATCCATGGAGGTGAGCAGGATCTCGCCGGCGCCGAGGTCCACGACCTCACGGGCATACTGGATGGCGTCGATGCCGGTGGGGTTGCGCCCGCCATGGGTGAAGATCTCCCAGCGGTCCGTCTCGCCCGGCTGCGACACCTTCTTGGCGTCGATGGCGACAACGATGCACTGCTCGCCGAACTTCTCCGCCGCCTCGCCCACGAAGGCGCGGCGGTTCACGGCAGCGGTGTTGATGGAGACCTTGTCCGCCCCGGCATGGAGCAGGGTGCGCACATCGTCCACCGTGCGCACGCCACCACCCACCGTGAGCGGCATGAAGCACTGCTCGGCGGTGCGGCGCACCACGTCGAGGATGGTGCCCCGGTTCTCGTGGCTGGCGGTGATGTCGAGGAAGGTGAGTTCGTCGGCCCCGGCGGCGTCATAGGCGCGCGCAGCCTCCACCGGATCACCGGCGTCGCGCAGGTCCACGAACTGGACGCCCTTGACCACGCGGCCGTCCTTCACGTCGAGACAGGGGATGACGCGGACCTTCAGCATGGCGCACCTATCGTCCCGCCACCAGCGCGAGGGCCTCGCGCGGGTCCAGCCGCCCGTCATAGAGGGCCCGGCCGGTGATGGCGCCTTCGAGCTTCTTCGCGCCCGGCGCGAGCAGTCCCTCGATATCCGCCAGGGAGGCGAGGCCGCCGGAGGCGATCACCGGCAGCGAGATGGCCTCGGCCAGCGCGATGGTGGCTTCGAGGTTCAGGCCCTTCAGCAGGCCGTCGCGGGCGATGTCGGTGTAGATGATGGCGGCAACGCCCGCATCCTCGAAGCGGCGGGCGATGTCCACGGCGGCAAGCTCGGACGTCTCCGCCCAGCCTTCCACCGCGACGTGCCCGTCGCGGGCGTCGAGGCCCACCACGATGCGGCCGGGATGGGCTTTCGCCGCCGCCTTCACGAAGTCCGGGTCGCGCACCGCGGCGGTGCCGAGGATGACGCGGGTGACGCCCTTCTCCAGCCAGCCTTCCACCGTGCGCATGTCGCGGATGCCGCCACCGAGCTGCACCGGGATGGAGACCGTCTCGAGGATGCGGTCCACCGCCGCCGCGTTCACCGGCTTGCCGGCGAAGGCGCCGTCGAGGTCGACGAGATGCAGGTAGCGGAAGCCGAGGCTCTCGAACTCCTCCGCCTGGGCGGCAGGGTCGCGATTGAACACGGTGGCCCGCGCCATGTCGCCCTGTTCGAGGCGCACGGCGAGGCCGTCCTTGAGGTCGATGGCCGGAAAGAGGATCACGGATGCCACTTCAGGAAATTGGCGAGGAGCGCGAGGCCGAGGGTCTGGCTCTTCTCGGGATGGAACTGGGTGCCGGCGACATTGTCCCGCGCCACCGCGGCGGTGATGGTGCCGCCGTAGTCGGTGGTGGCGAGGAGGTCGATGCCGTCCGCCGGCTTGAGGTGATAGGAGTGGACGAAATAGGCATGAAGCCCGGACGCGCCGGTGGGAATGCCGGCGAGCAGCGGGTGCTCGCGCGCGATTTCCAGCGTGTTCCAGCCCATGTGCGGGATCTTGAGGCCGGGATCGTTGGGGGTGATGCGGTCCACCTCGCCGCGGATCCAGCCGAGGCCCTCGGTGACGCCGTGCTCCAGCCCACGCTCGGCGAGAAGCTGGAGGCCCACGCAGATGCCGAGGAAGGGACGCCCCCTGCCCTTCACCGCCTCGGTCATGGCCTCCACCATGCCCGGCACCGCATCCAGGCCCGCCCGGCAGTCGGCGAAGGCGCCGACGCCCGGCAGCACGACGCGATCGGCGGTGCGCACCACCTCCGGGTCGCTGGTGACGACGACGCTCTGGCCGGCATCGTGGGCGAGGCTCTGCGCCGCGCGCTCCATGGCCTTGGCGGCGGAATGCAGGTTGCCGGAATTGTAGTCGATGATGGCGACGGTCACGCCTCAGGCTCCCGGAAAGGCGCCGATGACGCCGGATGAGCCGCCCGGAACCGGGAAGGACGGGCGAATGGCCGGAAGGGCGGAGGCGGCGCGGGCCGCAGGAAACAGGCCGTCCCATTCGGCAAAGAAGCGATGTTCCGCCTCGTCCCGGTCGGCGGCGACCACCACGGCGGTCTCCTCATAGCCGAGGCGCTCCAGCTTGCGCTGGCGCAGGCGCGGCAGTTCCAGGGCGAGGAGGACATGGAAGCCGATCATCACCGCGTTGCCGACCCCATCGGCGACGCCGACCCACACTTCCGCGAGGACCATGAGGACCATCACCGCCACATAGGCGGCGAACACCAGCCACAGGCGGAAGCGCAGCAGCACGATGGGGGCGAAGAACAGCGTCGCCCAGGAGAATTTCTCGCGCACGAACACGGTGCGCCCCGCCGCCTGCTCGGCGGTGTCGCCGGGGACGGTGCGGGTCAGAACGGTCCAGCTGGCCATGGCTGCCTCGTCTCCTGCCTCGGTTCCTGCCTCGTCTCTGCCCGCCTCAGGTGCCCAGGGCGCCCTTGGTGGAGGGGATCTCCCCCGCCGCCGCGGGGTCCACCGCCACCGCCGCGCGCAGCACCCGGGCGAGGCCCTTGAAGCAGCTTTCCGCGATGTGGTGCGCGTTCACCCCGTACAGCGTCTCCACATGCAGGGTGACGCCGGCATTGGAGGCGAAGGCCTGGAAGAATTCCCGCACCAGCTCGGTGTCGAATTCGCCGATCTTCGGCACCGCGAACTCGGTGCGGAAGACAAGGAACGGCCGGCCGGAAATGTCGATGGCGACGCGGGTCAGCGTCTCGTCCATGGGCAGGAGCACGTCGGCATAGCGCGTGATGCCGCGCATGTCGCCGAGCGCCTTCTTGACCGCCTGGCCGAGCACGATGCCCACATCCTCGGTGGTGTGGTGGAAATCGATGTGGAGGTCGCCCACCGCCTTGATATCGAGATCGAAACGGGCGTGACGGCCGAGCAGGTCCAGCATGTGGTCGAGGAAACCGACACCGGTGGCGACAGACGTCCGCCCCGTCCCGTCGAGGTCGACGGCGAGCGTGACGCTGGTCTCCTTGGTCTCGCGGACGATTTCGGCCTTGCGCATGGAACTCCTCCAAGGCTGCGGCTTCTATCAGCAACCTCGCTGCAACGCCATATGGCGATGAGATGACGGCGCGCGCGACGGAATGCTACGTCTTTCCCGGCGTCACCCGCCTCGCGCCGACGCACCAACTATGGCATAGCGCACCCGTCAACCCGACGGGGATCGCCGATGCCGACGACGCACAATGACGGGCTGGAGCTTGCTTATCAGGTCAGCGGCGAAGGCCCGCCCCTGCTCATCATCTCCGGCCTGTCGGCCGAGCGCTCCTTCTGGGCCCTGTCGCGCCCGCTGCTGAAGGGCTTCACCCTCATCGAGTTCGACAACCGGGACATCGGCAAGAGCCAGCGGGCCAAGGCGGCCTACACCGCAGCCGACATGGCCCGCGACGCCCTCGCCGTGCTCGATGCCTCAGGCTTCGAGAAGGCCCATGTCGTTGGCCATTCCATGGGCGGCATGATCGCGCAGGAACTGGCCATCGCCGCGCCGCAGCGGGTGAACCGGCTGGTGCTGTCCAACACCATCGCCCGCAACGATCTCTACACCACCGAAATCATGCGGCTGTTCAAGGAGCTGCGGCTCCAGCTCGACAACGAGCTGACGTTCGGCGCCGCGCTCACGACCTTCGTGCTCGGCATGCGCACGCTGAACAAGATCCCGCTTTTTGCGGCCGTCCAGCAGTCGCTGGACGCGGGCCTCTACCAGGAGAAGGACGCCTTCATCCGCCAGGTGGGGGTCTGCGTCGGCTTCGACAGCCTCGCCCGCATTGGCACAATCACCGCGCCCACCCTCGCCATCTATTGCGACGACGACCGCCTGTTCTCCCCGGCCATGGTGCGCGAGGTGGCGAACGGCATTCCCGGCGCGAAGCTTGACGAGATCATCGACAGCGGCCACTGCCCCATGGTGGAGGCGCCGGAGAACTTCTGCACCACCGTGCGCGCCTTCCTCAACGGAAGCTGAGCGGGAAGCGAGTTGCGTCAGCCGCGGAAGCGCATAAGTAAGCTCCAAGCGGAGCACTTCATGCATTCCCCTGATACCATTTACGGCACCACCATCGTCACCGTCCGCAAGGGCAACCGCGTCGCCATCGCCGGCGACGGGCAGGTCACGCTCGGCCAAACCGTGCTGAAGGCCAATGCGCGCAAGGTGCGCCGGCTGGGCCGGGGCGACGTGATCGGCGGCTTTGCCGGCGCCACCGCCGACGCCTTCACGCTGTTCGAGCGGCTGGAAGCGAAGCTGGAGCAGTATCCCGGCCAGCTTCAGCGCGCCGCCGTGGAACTCGCCAAGGACTGGCGGACTGACCGCTATCTGCGCCGGCTGGAGGCCATGATGATTGTGGCCGACGCCTCGGTCTCCCTCGTCCTCACCGGCACCGGCGACGTGCTGGAGCCGGATGCCGGCGTGGCGGGCATCGGCTCGGGCGGCATGTATGCCCTCGCGGCCGCGCGCGCGCTCCTCGATCGCGAGGAGGATCCGGAGGCGATCGTGCGCCGCTCGCTGGAGATCGCGGCCGACATCTGCGTCTACACCAACCGGAACATCGTCGTGGAAACCATCGGGTCCTGAGCAGCCCCGCCCCCCGCGATAAGGACAGCTGATTCCATGAGCGACTTTTCCCCCCGTGAGATCGTCTCCGAGCTTGACCGCCATATCGTCGGCCAGGGCAAGGCCAAGCGCGCGGTGGCCATTGCCCTGCGCAACCGCTGGCGCCGACAGCAGCTGGACGAAAAGCTGCGCGAGGAGGTTCTCCCCAAGAACATCCTGATGATCGGCCCGACCGGCGTCGGCAAGACCGAGATTTCCCGCCGCCTCGCCCGGCTCGCCGGCGCGCCCTTCCTGAAGGTCGAGGCCACCAAGTTCACCGAGGTCGGCTATGTGGGCCGCGACGTGGAGCAGATCGTGCGCGATCTCGTGGAGGTCGGCATCGGCCTGACCCGCGATGCCAAGCGCAAGGACGTGCAGGCGAAAGCCCACCTCAATGCCGAGAACCGCGTGCTCGACGCCCTTGTCGGCGCCACCGCCTCGCAGGCCACCCGCGACGCCTTCCGCAAGCGCCTGCGTGCTGGCGAGCTGGACGACAAGGAGGTCGAGATCGAGGTGGCGCAGGGCCAGCAGGGCATGCCCATGTTCGAGATTCCCGGCATGCCGGGCGCCCAGATGGGCGCCATCTCGCTGGGCGACATGCTCGGCAAGGCCTTCGGCGGCCGCTCCAAGCCGCGCCGCGTCACGGTGAAGGAGGCCCACCCCCTTCTTCTCACCGAGGAGGCGGACAAGCTGATCGACCAGGAGGCCATCACCCAGGAGGCGATCCACGCCGTCGAGAACAACGGTATCGTCTTCCTCGACGAGATCGACAAGATCGCCGGGCGCGAGGGCCGCTCGGGAGCGGACGTCTCCCGCGAGGGCGTGCAGCGCGATTTGCTGCCGCTCATCGAGGGCACCACCGTTTCCACCAAGCACGGGTCGGTGAAGACCGACCACATCCTGTTCATCGCCTCCGGCGCGTTCCACGTCTCCAAGCCGTCCGACCTGCTACCGGAGCTTCAGGGCCGCCTGCCCATCCGGGTGGAGCTTGAGGCGCTGACCCGCGCCGACTTCGTGCGCATCCTCACCGAGACCGAGGCGAGCCTCGTCAAGCAGTCGGTGGCGCTCATGGGGACGGAGGGCGTGACGCTGGACGTCACGGCGGACGCCGTGGAGGCCATCGCCGATGCCGCGGTGGAGGTGAACTCCAATGTGGAGAACATCGGCGCCCGTCGCCTGCAGACGGTGATCGAGCGCGTGCTCGACGACCTCTCCTTCTCCGCGCCCGACCGCTCCGGCGAGACGGTGGTGGTGGACGCGGAGTATGTGCGATCGCGCGTCGCCGACCTCGCGAAGAACGCCGATCTCAGCCGCTTCATCCTCTGAGGCGGCTCACGACAGGCGGGTGCGCTCGCCCCAGGCCAGTTTTTTGCGGTAGAGGGTCGAGGGGCTGAGGTCGAGAGCGGCGGCGGCGAGCGAGATGTTGCCGTCGAAGGCGGCGATTGCGGCCTCGATGGCGCGTCGCTCGATCACCGCCAGCGGCTCCACCCGGCCGTGCCACGCCAGGCCGTCGGACCAGCCCTGGATGAACACCTCGGGGCTCCGGCCGGGGGTGTCCGCCTCGGGCGCGGCAGGTTCGGCGAGGAAACCGGGAGGAATGGTGCCGCCTTCGCTCAGGATCACCACCTGCCGCATCAGGTTCTGCAATTCGCGCACATTGCCGGGGAAACGGCGGGCACGCAGCGCCTCCACCACCTCGGGCGTGAAGCGCGGCATGGGCCGGCCCTCCTCTCCGGCGAAGCGGGCAAGGAACGTCTCGGCCAGAAGCAGCACATCGTCGCCGCGCGCCCTGAGCGGGGGCAGCGCCAGCGGCAGCACCGCCAGCCGGTAATAGAGATCTTCCCGCAGGCGGCCGGCGCGCACCTCCTCCAGCGGGTCACGGCTGGTGGCGCAGACGAGGCGCACGTCTGCCTCCCGCTCCGCCACCTCGCCCACGGGGCTGAACCGGCCCGTCTCGACGAAGTGCATCAGCCGGGCCTGGCAGGCCGGGTCCATCTGGGTGATCTCGTCGAGGTGGAGGGTGCCGCTCTGGGCGCGGTCCATGGCGCCGGCGTCCTCGCGGCCGAACAGGGCGATTTCCATCAGTTCGGGGGGAATGACGGCGCAGTTGAGAGCGACGAACGGCGCATCGCGCCGCGAGGACGCGGCATGGACCGCCGCCGCCACCAGATCCTTCCCGGTCCCGCTCTCGCCGGTCACGAACACCGCCGCGCGCGAGGCGGCAAGGCGCTCGATCTGGGCGTAAACCGCCTGCATCGCCGGCGAACGCCCGGAGAGACCGCAAAAATCGCCCCCGCGCGGCAGGGGACGGGCCGCCCGGCGGCGGCGCTCGGGCCGGCGCGCCGGGGTCGCGGCGAGCAGGCGGTCCATCACCTCCTCGATCACGAGCGGCTTCTGCACCACGTCGTCGGCCCCCGCCCGCATGGCGGCGACAGCATCTGTCACCGAACCTTCGCTCAGCGCCACGACGAGCGTACCGGCATATCCGCTGGCGCGCACCCGCCGCACCACATCTTCCGGGTCCTCCGTCCCGAGGAGCACGGAGGTGCAGCGGGGCAGCAGGGTCAGCGCCGAGGCGATGTCGGTCGCCTCGATCAGATCGAGGGAATCACGTCGGGCAAGCGCCGCACGCACGGCCGCACGTGCGGTCGGGTCAGGATCGCAGATCATAAGGCGGGCCGGCCCGCCGGTACGCCGGGCGATGGAAAACTGGGACATGGACTGCGGATCGCGGGAAAAGAACATCCCTGGAAGTAGACGCCCGGCAGCGTAAAGGAAGCCTTGCCGCCCGCACAACCCATTCTCACGGTGTCACTTCCGCCCACCCGATCAGGCAAGCTCGCCGGTCAGCCCCGCGGCGGTTTGCCCGCACCAGCATCGGCGGAGAGGCCCGCGCTTTCCAGCGCCGCGAGCGCACGCGAGGCATGATCCTTGGAGGGCAGCAGGCGCGTCACCAGCCGGCGCACGCCATCGGCACCGTCGGAGGCCTGATGAACCATGAGGTTGACCACCTCCCGCTCCTCGCTGTGGCGCCCGAGGGCGTGAAGACTGAGGGCGAGCGCGATGCGGTTTTCCACCGTCGGATGCAACGTCAGCTGGGGCAGCATGGCCTGCGCCGCGATGAGATCGCCACGCAGGAAAGCGGCGAGCGCCAGATAGGAATCCCGGAACGGGGTCGCCACCGCCCCCTCGCGGCGGGCGTTGGCGAGCAGGGCCTCGCCCTCCGCGATCCGCCCGGCGCCGATGAACACCACGCCCACCGTGGCCGCCACGTCGAAATCGAGCGGATTGAGGCGCAAGGCGCGGTCCGCGGTCGTCACCGCCTCGTCCGGCTCCCCGGCGAAAAGCTGCACCAAAGCGAGCGCGCGGGCGGCATAGGCGCTGGCGGGGGCCAGTTCCACGGCACGCTCTGCCTCGTCCAGCATCACCTCAAGTTCGGCCTCCGAAGGGGCCGGCGTGTCGTCGTGCAGCGTGCGCTGGAGCTGGGTCTCGGCGCGCACCGCGTGGCCGAGAGCGAAGGCGGGGTCGCGGCGGGTGAGTTCCGCGAGGCACTCGTCCACATTGATGCCGCGCGTCTCCTGCCGGGTCTCGGCCTTCATTTCAGGCCGAGTCTCCTGGCTATCGCTGCGCCTCTGGGCGGCAGCGGCGGCGACGCAGCCGTAGCCGGAGGCCGGAGCACGGGCGAGGGCCTGCGCCCGTGCGCGGACCTGCACCACGCCATAGCCCTCCATCACCGCGACGGCCACGTCATGGATCACCCGCTGCTCGCTCTCCGCAAGCTTCCCGGCACCGGACAGGCCGTCCATCATGGTGGACCAGACGATGGAGCCGTCGCAGCGGTCGGTGAGGCGAACGGCAAGGGAGAAGGTGCCATCCGGCCGGCCTTCGGCAAGGCCGGCGAGGGAGAAGACCGAGCGCGGCACCTTGGCCGCACACGCTTCGGCGACAGCACTCTCATGGATATCGGCACCGGCGGCACGCACCTGGGTAAAATCGAAGCGGGCGAAGGCGTCGCGCATCCGCTCCTCGATGGCGCGCAGCTCGGTCATCGGCGGCGCACCGTCGCCGGACGCCTCGAAGGTGCGGACCTCGACCAGCGGAAGCCGGATGCGGTCCGCTGTCGCGGCGGCGGTTGCCGCATCGCGCGGCGCCTTGATGTCGGCGTCCCACAGGGCGAAGCCTAGGCCTGCCGTCACCACCACCGCGAGCCCCGCCGCCAGGGCCGGCAGCAGCCGACGGGGGCGGGTGATCTCGGCGGGGACCTCGGTCGATCCCGGCGGCACGGCGGATGTGTCGGGATCGGCCAGCGCCGCATCGTCCGGCCCGCGGGCGCGGAACTGAGGCACATAGCCGCCCTTCGGGACATCGATGATGACGGGATCATCGGCGCCGACGGTTGCGTAATACCGGTCAAGCGCACGCCGAAGCCGGGTCGCCTCCACCCGCACGATGGGATCGGACTGGGGATCGAACGATGGCGGGCGGCCCAGGGCCTCGACCGCGATGGTGTAGCCCTTCAGCGCGTCAGCACGCCCGTCCAGCGTCGATTCGACAACGAACCGCAGAAAGGCGGCGAGGCGGGGCGAGGACGCGAAATCGGCCGAGGCAAGCACGCGATCGAGGGCGGCGCGCACGCTGGCAGAGGCATCGGCCGTCTGGGCCACACCTTCCCCACCGGCTTCCACCGCGCTCTCTTCGCCTGCGTCTGCAGCGCTGCTTACCACGATACCGTCCTAACCTACGGTCACGACCTTTGTCGATCAGAACCCATGCACAAGCAAGAGGGCGGGATCAAGGTGAGCGCGCTCCCTGCGGCAAGCTTCCCGCGACGGTTCCCACCGGCAATGCGGACTGCTAGCCTTGCCGCGACGCGACCGCACCCGAGGCCGCCGGCCGGCATGTGCCGGCGGCGCGCGACCCGCACTGTGCGCGCTGGCGCGTTGTAAATCGGCGCCAAAGACAAGGCGCGCGGGAGAGGAACCATCATGGCTCTGGACGATCTGGTGACCGACGGCATGCGCGCGGACAGTGTTCCGAACGACCTCGAAGCCTTCTGGATGCCGTTTACCTCCAACCGGTCGTTCAAGAAGCGACCGCGGCTCGTGTCCCGCGCCAAGGACATGCACTATTATACGCCGGAAGGTCGCCCCATCCTCGACGGCTGCGCCGGCCTGTGGTGCGTCAACCCCGGCCACAACCGCGAGCCCATCGTCGAGGCCATCCGCGACGGCGCCGCCGAGATGGATTTCGGCCCGACCTTCCAATACGGCCACCCGAGTGCGTTCCGCCTCGCCACCAAGATCGCCGACCTCGCGCCCGGCGACCTCGACCATGTCTTCTTCTGCAACTCGGGCTCCGAGGCGGTGGACACGGCGCTGAAGATCGCCCTCGCCTACCAGCAGACCATCGGACAGGGCACCCGCACCCGCCTCATCGGCCGCGAGCGCGGCTATCACGGCGTCGGCTTCGGCGGCATTTCCGTGGGCGGCATGGTGGCGAACCGTCGCACCTTCGGCACCATGCTGGCCGGCGTCGACCACCTGCGCACCACCTACGACCGGGAGAATCAGGCCTTCTCAAAGGGCGAGCCGGAATATGGCGCGCATTTCGCCGACGAGCTGGAGCGCATCGTCGGCCTGCATGACGCCTCCACCATCGCCGCCGTCATCGTCGAGCCCATGGGCGGCTCCACCGGCGTGCTGCCGGCGCCGAAGGGCTATCTCAAGCGCCTGCGCGAGATTTGCGACAAGTACGGCATCCTGCTGATCTTCGACGAGGTCATCACCGGCTACGGCCGCCTCGGCTACGCCTTCGCCGCCGAGCGCTACGGCGTCATCCCGGACATGATCTGCTTCGCCAAGGGCATCACGGCCGGCGCCGTACCCATGGGCGGCGTCATCGCCCGCAAGCCCATCCACGACGCCTTCATGAAGGGGCCGGAGCACGTGGTGGAGCTGTTCCACGGCTACACCTACTCGGCGCATCCGCTGGCCTGCGCCGCCGGCCTCGCGACGCTCGACCTCTACGCGAAGGAGAACACCTTCACGCACGCCTTGGCGCTGGAGCCCTTCTTCGCCGATGCGGTCATGTCGCTGAAGGACAAGCCCGGCGTGCTCGACATCCGCACCGTGGGCATCACCGGTGCGGTGGACCTCGCCCCGCGCGCCGGCTCGCCCGGCCTGCGCGGCTACGAGGCGCTGGAGAAGGCCTTCCACGAGGAAGGCTTCATGATGCGCATCGCCGGCGACACGCTCGTCATCACCCCGCCCCTCATCATCTCGAAGGATCAGGTGGGCGAGCTGGTGGAGAAGCTCGGACGGGTGATCGAAAAGACCGCCTGAAGAACGCCGCGCGCGTCCGCCGCACCCTGGTGAGCGGCGGACGCCGACGGGCAACCCACACACCCTGGCCGCCAGCCGCAACGGGGTGCGGCCGACGGCCAGGCCGTGCGGGCCGCGAAGCAGGGGCGTCAAGCTCGCGGGCCGCACATTCGCGGTCTCGAGATGGAAGCAACTGGACGTGGAGATTTGCGCGCGCCTCACGCGGCCGGCACCGACCGGCCCAGCCAGCCGGCACCAGCCGCGAGGCCGCTAGAGCCGTCCTGTGAGTGCCAGCACGATCACGATGATCAGCAGCACACCCACGATGCCGCCGGGTCCATACCCCCACCCGGAGCTGTAGCCCCATCTCGGCAGCGCGCCGATGAGCAGCAGCACGAGAATGATGATGAGGATCGTGGACATCAGCGGCCTCCCAGTCTGTCGGGCGGAGCCACGCTCCGCCTCGCGCATCTGGTAACGCCCACGAGGCCTTGCAGTTCCTTGGCTTGTGGAGGAACGCCCGAAGCTCTGCGGGCGGTCCGGCCAACTTATAAAGCGCGATCCGAGCGGATTGAATCAATCCGCTCGGTGAATCGCCCTCTCACACTTGGCAAGAGAACGCGTGACCCGATCAGACTGCGATGCCATCTGATGGGCGCGTGCTCTAGAGCGGCGCCGTGGCTCCGGCGAGCCAGTCGACGCTGCTCTCATCCACCAGCGGCGCGAGGGTCGCGCGGACCTCGGCGTGATAGGCGTCCACCTGCGCCCGCTCGGCACCGGTGAGGAGACGAAGATCGATCAGCCGCCGGTCGTAGGGGACCAGCGTGAGGGTCGAGAAGCCGAAGCACGGCCGCTCGCCGGCCTCCACCGGGCGGTCCTCCACCAGGATCAGGTTCTCGATGCGGATGCCGTAGGCGCCGGTGCGATAGAAGCCCGGTTCGTTGGAGAGGATCATCCCCGCGGCCAGCGACAGGTGGCCGAGCTGGGAGATGCGCGCCGGCCCCTCATGCACGGAAAGCCCTGCGCCGACACCGTGGCCGGTGCCGTGATCGAAATCGAGCCCGTTCTCCCACAGGAACTGCCGCGCCAGCGGATCGAGCTGGGCCCCCGTGATCCCCTTGGGAAATACCGCGCGGGTGAGAGCCAGATGGCCCTTCAGCACCAGCGTGTAGTGGCGGCGCATATCTTCCGTCGGCGTGCCGACGGCGAGGGTACGGGTGATGTCCGTGGTGCCATCAGGATATTGCGCGCCGGAATCGAGGAGGAACAGCTCGCCCGGATGGATCGCCCGGTTGGTTTTGCGCGTGACCCGGTAGTGCACGATGGCGCCGTTCTCCCCCGCCCCGGCGATGGTCGGGAAGGAGATGTCGGTAAGACAGCCGGTGGCGCGGCGGAAGGTCTCCAGCGCCTCCACCGTGTCGATCTCGGTCAGTTTGCCGGTGGGCGCCTCCCGGTCGAACCAAGCGAGGAAGCGCACCAGCGCAGCGCCGTCGCGCACATGGGCCGCGCGCATCCCCGCGATCTCGGCCGGGTTCTTCGAGGCCTTGATGAGGGAGATGGGGTCGGCGCCCTTGTCGGCGATGCCGCCTGCCGTCTCGATGAGCGTGGCGAGGCGCACGGGCGCGGTGGCCTGATCGACGCGAATGCGCCGGCCCTTTCCGTCGCCCTTGCCCTCGCCTTTGGCGAAGGCAGCGAGCACGCGGTCGAGGTCGCCCACGCTGTGCAGACGGGCATGCCCCGCGAGGGCGGCGCGCACCTCGTGAGAGAGCTTCAGCGCCTCAAGGAAAAGGTCGGGCAGTCCCTCGCGCGGGATGATGCACCAGGCGAGCGGCAGCGGCGTGTGCGCCACGTCCCCGCCGCGCATGTTGAACAGCCAAGCAGCCCCGTGCGGATCGGAGACGAGCACGCCGTCGAGCTTCTCCTCGGCGAGCTTCTCCTGCACCCGCTGGAGCTTGGTGGCGGTGTCCTCGCCGGCGACGGAAAGGTCGAGCAGGCGCACCGGTTCACGGGGCGGTGCGGGCCGATCGGGCCAGATGGGATCGAACGGATCGGCATCCAGCGGCGCGAGGATGCCGCCCGCCGCCGCCACCGCCTTCACCAGCCGCTCGCGGCCATCGATAGTGGTGCGCCACGGATCGAAGCCGAGCCGGGCGCCACGCGGCAGATGGTCCTCGATCCACTTGTCCGGCCGCGTCTGCGACAGGGGCACCACGGTGAAGGCCGCCTCGTCCACCTGCGCCGGGGCCTGGAGGGTGTAGCGCCCGTCCACGAACAACGCCGCCTCCGTCGGCAGCACCACGCAGGTGCCGGCCGAGCCGGTGAAGCCGGTAAGGTACGCAAGCCGCTCCTCGCAGGCCGGCACATATTCGTTCTGGTGCGCATCCGCGCGCGGGATCACATAGCCGTCGAAGCCGAGGCGGGCGAGTTCCGCCCGAAGCGCCGCCAGCCGCGCCGGCCCCTCGGCGCCGTCAGCGAGATCGTCGAAGGTCTGGAAGTGCGCCTTGAACGGGGGATGGCCGTGGGAGGCCGGATGAAGCGGGGAATGGGCGGAAGAAGGGGACGTCATGGGCGGGGCGCCGGGCAATCGTTGAAATCCCTCCGACCATAGGAGCCCCGCCGGGCAACGGCAACGCAGTGGGTATTTCGCGAAACGCCCTTGATGGGCAACCCCGCATCCGATTATGGTCGGCGCCTGTGCGGGCGTAGTTCAGTGGTAGAACGACAGCTTCCCAAGCTGTATGTCGTGGGTTCGATTCCCATCGCCCGCTCCAGTTTCGCGAGCTATGACAAGAGCTTGTCGGCCTACCGTTGAACTCGGCGCTCCCCGTGGAGGTCTACCGCTTGTTCCGGTGAGCCGCCCGCATTTGGGCGACTTCGCTCCCGATGACGGGGCCGGACCGGCGGTCAGCCGGAATTTGGGATGGGAGCTGGATCACGAGCGGGGTCAGCTTGAGATCGTGACCAACGTCGACACCCGTCATGGTGGTTTCTTTCACCATAAGAAGGTCATCCGAGATGTGCGCCCACCTGAGACCCAAGGTGCAGCATCGGACGCAGGGTGCAGCTCCAGCTTCGACCTGCGCCGACCGGGTCGCTTGAATCGGATCTCATCGAGGATGCGGGCCAGCCGTCCGCACTTTTTGGGCTTGGCTATGACTCCATATCCCGGTAGACGGCGCATCATCGAGACGATGCCCTGCGCCTTTCGGACTCTTTCCTGCCCCCGGCCTTCTTCGGTCTATTCGCCTTATCGTACCCCCCCGGAAGCACGCTCGTGGCGTATGCTGTCGCCAATCGAGTTCGAACGGCAGTACAATGCCAAAGCTGACGGCGTCTAGAAACTCGGGGCAACTCAGCTTTTTGCTGCAGCGCGCGAGTTTGGCGACGCCCGACATGATGCGCGCGCTCCGCGAAAACGTGGAACCCGGTGAATTCGCGGCCACCAGCGACGCCATGCGGGATACTGGTCGCGTATGACAATGGCGACGTCTCGCATTCGCCGGGCGCCTCAAGGACGTCCGACGCGTCACCACACGATACGCCCCCGCCGTCAGCTTTCTCGCTGCCGTCGGCATCGCTTCGACCGTCAGCTACAGGTCATGAACATCGCCCCCAGGATTTTCTGGATCGCGGCCGGGACGGGCTCGACGATCCGGTCGGGAAAGCGCAGGCGCAGTCTTGCGGCGGCGTCGCTGAGTGGGCCACCTCCGATCACCACGGTGTCCGCGCCGTCCTGCTCGATGCAGGCGGTCGCCGCCGCAGCCAGGGCCTGGTCCTGCGCGGGAGGATCCGCCGCGAGCGAGATGGGATCACCATCCGGCACGCGAACGCCCGTAAATTGGCCCTGAAGGCCAAGGTCGCGGACGCCGGCCTCGATGGAGCGCACGAGATCCGGCGTCGTTGTGGCGATCCCGAAGCGGGATCCTGTCGCCGCGGCCTTGAGGACGGCCGCTTCGCCGATACCAACCACTGGAACCCGCAGGAGCGCACGCAGCCCCCCCACTCCCGGATTGCCGAAGGCCGATACGATGATCGCATCTACGCGCGATGCCTCCGCGAGCCCGATACGGACGACCTCGTCGGCGGCCTCGGCAAGGCCGGCCTCGTCCACGATCATGGAGGCCCCGCTCATGGCCGTCACCCCGCGCAGGGTGACGGCATCAGGCAGGAGAGGCCCCGCGACCGAAAGCATCATCTCGGTCGAGCGGGTGGAGGTATTGGGATTGATGAGGAGGATCGTTGTCACGGCAAGTTCCTGATACCCGGGCCGGACCTCGGCCCAGGGGAGAGGCGTCAGGCGGTCTGAAGCGGACGTTCGGCCGGCGCCGTCTCCGGCACGGCTTCCATCGACTTTCCGAAGGTCTCCGGCGCGAACTGCACGGCGATGGCGAAGATCGCGTACATGCCCGCCATCATGGTGAACATGCCGGCGACACCGGCCATGTCGAACACCCGGCCGGCAAGCAGCGGCATCCACGCGCCCGCCATGGTCCCGAGCGCGAGAATGAACGCCGTGCCGAAGCCGCGAACCCGGGTGGGGTAGTTTTCCGGCGCGAAGATCCAGATGGTCGTGTTCAGGAGCAGCACGAAAAACTGAAATGCGGCGCCGAACGCGAGGATCAGCGCGTCGGTCGTGGCCAGGAAGCCGAAGCCCAGCCCCGCCGCCACGGCGCACAGAGCGCCCGTCGTCAGCACGATCTTGCGCGGGACGCGCGCTGCCAGCACCGCCGCCGTGAGCGCGCCGAACAGGCTGCCACTCTGCAGGATGATCGTGTACAGGAAGCTCCGCGTGATCGTATGGCCCTGCGAGACGAGGATCGTCGGCATAAGGGTCAGCACGGTGAGCTGCGCGCCGAACGTCATCCAGGACGCGATCCCCACGGCAAGGGTGCGGCGAAGAAGGCCGCGGCGGAAGATGTCGGCCACGATCGCGCCGAGCCTGGGCGTCTCGATCACCGGCTGCGAGGTGACGTGATCGGTCACCTTGACGTTCTTGGTCGAGAAGGACCCGGTCGCGAGTTGCGACAACACGCGATTGGCTTCTGCCACCCGGCCTCGTGTGACCAGGAAGCGCGGTGTCTCCGGCACGAAGCGCCGATAGAACACGACCAGGACCGCCGGGAGCACGAGCGCGCCGAACAGCCACCTCCAGCCGTCCCCGCCCGGGAACAGGGTGAAGATCAGGAGGGCGAAGGCCGGGGCCAGCATGTTGCCGAGGCCGCCGCCTCCCACATTGATGAGCCCGACCGCCGTGCCGCGGAACTTGGAGGAGCAGAACTCGGCGAGCAGGGTGACTGCCGTCACGATCTCGCCGCCGAGCCCGAGGCCGACGATGAAACGGCCGATGGCCATCGTGGTATAGCCCGGCGCGAGAGCGCAGATCGCGGCGCCGACCGTGAACAACAGCAGGTTGACGTTCAGCATGAAGCGGCGGCCCACCCTGTCGGCCAGGACGCCGGAGCCGAGCCGCCCCATGGCGGCCGCGACGAAGGTCATCGTGTTGAGAAACCCGATATCGGCCGCGGAGAGATGCCACTGTTCCCGCAGGAACGGGGCGATCAGCCCCACGGTATTCTGCTCGAAGACGTCGAACATCACCCCGAACAGCACCAGCAGCACGATGAGCTTGTGCGCGGTGGTCACGCCGATCTTGTCGAGCGCCGTCTCGACCTGCACCGCCGCCTCGGACGCGGGGGCGGAAAGCTGCACGTTTTCCCCAGCCATGGTCAGTCCCTTCGTTGGTCCCCAAACCCGCAGGACGGCTGCGATTGAATTTTCAATATGCACGTTCTGCAAAATTTTTTTCAGCAACTTCCATGCCAGCGCAACGATCCGCATGGTGCCGCGCGGCGCTTTGGGTCATACAGGAGCTGGACCGCATGCCCGCGGCAGGCGGGCCGAACCGCGGTTCGGCTGACGGCACAAGATGATAGGAACAGGTGAGGCGCGGTGAGCACGACGATTTCGGCCAAGGACTCGCTGGTGGCGCGCATCACCCGCCACAGGGATGATCTGTCTCCGACCGAGAGGCGGCTCGCTGAATTCTTGATCGATTTTCCGGGCAATCTGCCTGCTTATACGGCAACCGAGCTTGCCAATGCCGCACGGGTCTCCAATGCGGCGGTGACCCGTTTTTTTCACCGGCTCGGGTATGAAAGCTATAACGACGCGCGGCGGCAGGTGCGGCTGGAGCAGAAGGCCGGCTCGCCGCTGATGCTGCTGAGCGGCGAGAGCCATGCCAGCGACACGTTGCGTGCCCACCTCGAACTCAGTGTCCAGAACCTGTCCGAGACCTACGGCGGGTTGTCCGACGAGATGATCGACCGGATCGCGCGGGCCATGCTCGCGGCAAAGCGGGTCTGGTTCGTGGGCTTCCGCAACAATCAGTCCTTCGCGGCCTATCTGCGCTGGCAGGTCTTCCGCGTCATCGAGACCAGCATCCTGCTGCCGGTTGCGGGGGAGACCATCGCCGAATATGCGGTAACCCTGAATAAGGGCGACGTCCTCATCGTCTTCGCCCTGCGGCGTTCGACGCTCGCCTCCTCCCACCTGATCACCCGGGCAGTCGAGGCCGGCGCGCAGGTCCTGTGCGTGGCGGATTCGGCCACGGAGAACCCGGGCCCGGCCACATGGCTCATCACCTGCCAGGCGCGGGCGGCCGGCCCGCTGGACAACCATGTGGCGGTGATCGGGCTTTCGCATTTTCTGGCCACCCGCGTCCTGGAACTCAGCGGCCGTGAAGGCCGGCGCCGCATGGCCGCGATCGAGGCAGCCCACGACGCCTTCGACGAGGAGCCCTAAGGCATTGAAAGGCAGAAGGCCGGAGAAGGTCCACATGGCCTGAGACGGCATCAACATGGCGCCCAACGCACACCAGAACCAGGCGTAGAAATGCTGCCAAGGGCGGACATTCACCTGGATAGAGCCGACAGGAGCACGAGATGCTCCCCCGTGTTCATTGCGGAGGCAGCCCCGGCGGCGATCGAAGTGCCTCAACCAGGCGCATGGCGCGTCGGAATACCGTGATGGCCGAACCAATCGCAATGATCCAGAGCGCCGCTGTCAGCACGTCATCTCGGCCGTTCCAGAGGGGCTCCAACAGACTGAGGAGGCCCGCCGCCGTGATTGTCGCCATGCGATGCTGCTTGGCCATTGGTCCGGAGAAGTCGGCGGCCGCGCCGCAAGCACGACCGAGTTCCCGCGTATAGGCGGTCAGAATGGCGAGAGCTGCCGCTGCCCAGCCGAGCCCGGGCATGCCGATGCCGTATCCCGCACCCACGAAGATCGCGAGATCCGCAATGCGATCGGGAAACTCATTCCAGAAGGCCCCATCGCGCGATTGCTTGCCGCCCTCGATCGCCACCATCCCGTCGAAAAGATTGCAGAGCAGCCGCAATTGGCAAAAGAGCGCCGCTGCAATTAACAGGGGAATGCGCAGCCAGCCATCCGCGAGGCCCGCCCCCCAGAACGACGCTCCGGCAAGCACACCCATCGCGATGCTCGCGATGGAGATCTGGTTCGGGGTGATACCGGCGGAGGTCAGGCGGCGTGCGGCGGCACGTGCCCAGCCCGTGTTGCGGCTTGCAAGGGGACGGCGATCGCTTCCAGTCGTCATGGCTCGCGTTTCCGTCGCTCCAGGTGTCGGGGTCGCCCCACGCAGAGAGTACCGCGTGCAGATTTATGAAACCGACCACCAGAAGCGCGTGATGTGAAAGAAGATCGGAGCGGAAAAAAGCACGGAATCAAGCCGGTCGAGGAAGCCGCCGTGACCCGCGATGAGGTGACCCCAATCCTTGACGCCGCGGTCGCGCTTGATCGCCGACATGACGAGGCCGCCGAAGAAGCCCATGACGACAATCACGAACGATATTCCCGCGGCTTCGATCGGGGAGAACGGCGTTATCCAGAAGAGGGCTGCACCGACCGCGGTTGCGCTCAGCGCGCCCCCAAGGAACCCCTCCAGCGTCTTTGATGGTGAGAGCTTCGGAGCGATCTTCCTGTGGCCGATCAGCTTGCCCCAGACATATTGCAGCACGTCGCTCGACTGGACGACGATGACCAGGAAGGCGATGAGCATCACATTGCGTCCGCCGAAGCCGGCAATATCGAGGCTGAGCAGGGCCGGCACGTGGGAGGTGCAGAAGACGCAGATCATCAGTGCCCACTGGGTCTCCGCGATGCGCGCGAGAAAATGGTCTGTGTCGCCACGCCATGCGGCAACGATGGGCATCAACAGGAAGGCATAGACCGGAATGAAGATGGCGTAGAGACCGTACCAGTCGATCCAGATCAGATAGTATTGAACCGGCAGGATGATGAAGAAGGCGATCGCAAGAGCCCAGTGATCGGCCCGGCGGGTGTCGGTCAGCGTGATGAATTCGCGCAACGCCGCGAAGGAGCAGAGGGCGAAGAATACGATTACGCCGGCTCTTCCGGTGGCCAGAGCGATCCCCATCAGGATGACCATCATCCACCAGGACCGGACGCGGTCATTCAGGTTTTCAATGACACTGTTGGACCCGTCGGCGGAAAAACGCCGTTTCAGCGCATAGCCGATGATTGACGCGACGCAGAGAAAACCGAGGAGCCCGGCAAGGACCGTCACGAGTTCTGAGGGAGGCATTGTCACGTCAGGGGTGCTTTCGCGGACAGGGCCAACAGGGCGGCTTCGGCCCGGGCGAGGAAGGCCGTCTTAGTCTCGCCGTCGCCAATTCGCAGCGGAAGCCCGAACGTGACGGTGCAGATGAGTGGGATGGGAATGACCTCGCCTTTCGGCAGAACACGGTTGAGGTTGTCGATCCAGGTGGGAACGAGACTGACGTCGGGGCGCGCTCGGGCGAGATGATAGAGCCCGCTCTTGAACGGCAAAAGAGGCGCGTCACTCAGATTGCGTGTGCCTTCCGGGAAAAGGATGAGCGAACTGCCGTCGTCGAGGGCCTGCACCATCTGCGTGATGGGATTTTCCGATTGCGTGAGCCGGTCTCGGGCAATGAGAACGGCGTTGAACACGTCGCAGCCGATGAAACGCCGGATGGCGGATTTGAGCCAGTAGTCGGCACCCGCGACCGGTCGCGTCCGCGCCCGCATCCGGGTCGGCAGAACCGCCCAGATGAGCACGAAGTCTCCATGACTGGCGTGGTTGGCGAAGTAGATCCGCTGTTCGTCGATGGGCGCCACACCCTCCCATTTGGCGCGAACGGCGGTGATGGCGTGGGCGAACAAAAGGACGACCGCGCTGGCCACTCTCGCGAGGGCGCGGTTCGCCGTCGCGCCTTGCGGACGCTTCGGCGCTGTCAGGTCGGGCGCTGATTCTGCCACGGACGCATCTTCCGCAATCATGTCATCGAGGCTGTTCTATCGCAGCGGAGGTCTCTGTCCACGGTGCGGCCGATCGCTCCTCCCTCAGGCTCTTCGATCCGATCGGGCCGCAGAGGAATCACGGTACGGCAGGCGTCGGGGGCGCCTCGTCCGGCAGGCCGGGCGCAGCAAGGGCGTCGGTCAGGTCGATCTCCACATGACGCACGCCATCGCGGTCCGGCTGCCCGGTGGTGGCGCGGGTCGCGCGCGTCTGCGTTTCCCCGAGCAGCGCAGCCACCGGATCCATGCCCCGGAAGCCGGCCTGCCTGAGGATTTCGTCCAGGATCGGCTTCTGGGCACCGAACTTCAGCAACTGGCTGCTGAGGTCGCCAATGGGGCCGCCGCCCGCGCCGTCGCCGGATGAGTTCCCGCCAAGGGAGCCGAGGAGATTGCCGGCGCTGAAGATCTTGATGTCCGAGATCTTCTCGATGGGCTTCAGCGCCTGCGCCAGCGCATCCGGCACGATGGCGACGCGCTGCTTCGCAAGCTCGAAGCCCAGGATGTGGCTCGAAAGGAGGTTCCGGGCTTCGTTGAGGGCCCGCTCGCGCCGGGCCTCGGCCTCGCCCAGCTCGATGATGCCGCTTGCCTTGATCTTGTTGGCTTCCGCTTCGGCGGTGGCCTGAGTGCGCAGCGCCTCGGCCAGATTGTCGGCGGCCTCGCGCTCGGCCTGGGCGTTCACGGTGACGCGGGTGGCGTCCCGCTCGGCGTCACGGCGAGCGTCGATGACGGCAATCTGCTTGGCACGGCTGGCGATCTCGACGGCCCGGGCCGTCTCCACCTTTTCCGCCGCGGTCACGGCTTCGGCCTTGGCTTCCTCGGCCTTCGCCCTGGCCTGGGATTCCGCCTCGCTCTTCTGGGCGATGGAAATGGCGGCGTCGATGCGGGCGGTCTCGGTCGCCTGCTTCGCGAGCGCCTCGCTCTGGGCGATGCGCTGCTCCGCCTCAATCCGGGCGGTGGAGGTGGCCTGCTTTGCCTCCGCCTCGTTCTGAGCGATGCCTCGCTCCGCATTGAGACGCGCGGTCTCCTCGGACAGGCGGGCGGACTGCTCCGCCCGCGCCTTCTCGGCCCGCGTCTCGGCGGTCTTGTTGGCGATGTCGCGCTCCTGGCTGAGCTCGGCGTCGCGCTGCTCGCGCTGGATGGTCAGGCGCTGAAGGGCCGCCTCCCGGTCCTTCGCCGCGATCGTCACCTCGGTGTCGCGGATGACGTCGTTGCGCTCGCGCCGGCGGGTCTCGGTGATGCGCGTCAGCGCGGTGAGGCCTTCCGCATCGAAGCTGTTGTTCTCGTTGAAGTGCTTGATGTCCGTCTGGTCGAGACGCGTCAGCGAGACGGTCTCGAGCTCAAGGCCATTCGACTGCAGGTCCGCCGCGACGGCCTCCTGCACGGATTTGACGAATTCGGACCGTTTCTCCTGCAGGTCCTTGAGCGACATGGTGGCTGCAACCGACCTCAGGGCATCGACAAACTTCGCCTCGACCAGCTTGCGCAGGAGATCAGCATCATTGGTGCGCTCGCCGAGGGTCTGCGCCGCCAGCGCGATGTTCTCCTCGTCCGGCTTCACCCGCACGTAGAATTCCGCAGCGATGTCCGCCCGCATCCGGTCGGCAGTGATGAGGGACTCGGCCTCGGCGCGCTGGACTTCCAGGCGCAGCGTGCTGAGCTGCACCCAGGCATAGGAGTGGAAGATGGGCAGGATCACGGAGCCGCCGTCGAGAACGACGCGCTTGCCGCCGAGGCCGGTTCGCACATACGCCTTGTCGCGCGTCGAACGCTTGTAGAGCGACGCCATGACGATGCCGATGCCGACGACGAGAGCGACCGCGATGCCGGCGATCGTCAGGATCGAGACGTAGTCCATGGATTGGCGTCCCCCTAGTTGGATGGTGGCCTTGCAGCGAGGTCTGCGGGTGCCGGGATGGCTTCGTAAAGCCCCGCCGCGCCGTCGACGACCAGAACGGCCGCGCCCTGGGCGATGACGTGCCCGGCAGCGGCCCTGGCCCGCAGGACGTGGATGTTGCCGTGCCGGTCCTTCACCCGCACGCGTCCGGGCTTGCCCTGGTCGAGGGGGCCTAGGACGACGGTTCCGAGAAGGCCGATCAGGTCCGCCTGGCTGACGACGGAGGTCTCCTCGCGCGGAATGATGTGCGCAAGCAGCCGTGACTGGGTTCGCGTGGCCGGCGTGGCGAGGACCGCCGCCACAAGGCCTGCCACCAGGGCGGGCAGCGGCGCCACCACCGCATGAGCCACCGCCTGTACGGCGAACCCGGCGATGGCGAAGGATGCGAGCCAGACCATCAGGAGCACCAGCAGCGGCACACCGCCGGCGTTCAGCCACGACATCCAGGCGCCCAGAGGTCCGTGATCCCCGCCGTGTGCCAAGCTGTCGTGGCCCAGATCGTGGCTGAGCAGAGAGGACATGGAGAATCCCACCAGCATCGCGCACAGCTCGACGGCCACGAGGCCGACGAGGATGAGCGCCGCGATGGTGAACGGATAAACTCCGGCTCCCGTCAAGGCGTCCATCAGTTGCGCGATCCCTTGTAGCTCAGCAGACGCTCCTGGATCTCCTTCTCCCGCTGCAGACGCGCCAGTTCCTCGACTTCGGACGCCGCCGTGGTCGGCCGCCCGGGAACGCCGGTGACGCGCACGATGGCGTCGAGCGAGCGGGCGAGCCGTTGCGCGTTGCGCTCCGATGCGCTTTCGTGCGCCACCGGAGCGCCGGCCGCCGGCTGCGTGCTCTTCTTCAAGGCGTTCAGGCGCGCGACGGCATCCTGCCGCGCGGAATTGATGGCCTGTAGCGCCTTGCCCGCCTCGTCGATACGGTCGGAGACCTCGGCGAGCGCGGTTTCCAGCGCGGCCTGCTGCGCCTCGAGATCGATCTGCAGACCGATCACCGGCTTGACCAGATCCTCCCGGGCTTCGGAGAGGCCGACCGCGATCTTGGCCGCGAGGTCGGCGATCTCCTCGTCGATCTCGGCGATCTTGGCCCTGATCCGGTGCTCCTCCGCCCGCGCCTTGCCGGCGCCGACGCGCGCCTCCTCGGCCATGGCGTCGATCTCCCGGATGGACTGTTCGACAGTCGCGATCGGGTTTGCGCCTTCCAGATTGTCGGCCGCCCCATGGGCGACGCCTGCGATGACTCGGCCGATGCGCGTCAGGATTCCTTCGGTGGCCATGCTGGTCTCCTTGGATTTTGCGGCGGTGGCGACGCCAACGAGGATCGATGTTTCTCCATTCCGGACGACGAGGCGCGCCTCGGCATGGTCAGGCCAGCCGGCCTGATATCCCGCGACGGCGTAGGCGATGAGCCTGCGTCCATCTACCGTCGCGAGGCTCAGGTGGGTCGGGCTCTTGATGGCGTAGAGCCGCCCGTCGAGCGGCAGTCCGTCGAATGTCACGCCGCCGCGCCGAGCAGCATGATCCCGCAGCCCCAGCGACACCAGCCGCGCCGGCAACCGCGTCTGCTCCCGGATGGGCGCATAGGCCTGCTCGTGCAGGGCGACGAGGTTGGCGCTCGCCCCGCGCTGCTGCGCGAAATCATCGAGCAGACGCATCAGCACCCCATAGTCGGCGAAGGTCGCGCGGATGGCGCGCTCGTCCTCTGGAGAGGGCGACAGCATGCACGTCATGGTGGACCGAAAGCGCACGCTCATGGCGTGAATTTATAAAGCACGGATTTTGTACATTCAAGCAAATCTCGCACGCATGGCGTGTCTGAACGGAGGCTTCACTTCGCCTCAAAGTCGAAGGCCGACTGGGCCACACCTCTCCGGGTCATCGGGCGACGAACCGGTCCATAGCGTGTCGCGACGGAGGGAACGTCCCCGACGTCGCCCCGAACTTTTGCATGGTCCATGCTGATCTTTCCAGGCCATCGCGTTCGCGACGTTCACCGGGGCCGGCTGGTTCAGGCATCGCCGGCTGTGCTGGAGCCCATCGGCACCACCATGCCGGCTGCAGTCGCGGAACCGGGGACCGCCTGCCAGCGGATCAGCGCCTCGCGCCCTGCCGGCGTGAGGCCGTAGATGCCGCGATCCACACGGGCAAACCAGCCATAGACATTGTCCAGAAGGATTTTTCCGGCGTTGGGCGCGAACGCACGCAGATCGCGCGGGCGTTTGGGGGTCTCCGCCATGGCCAGGGCACAGGCGAGCGCCTGCTGCCGATAGGCGGTCATGATGGGTGTACGAGAGCCGCCCCCCACCGCCGGATCGCCCAGCCGGCGCCGGTGCTCCTCCACGAGCCGCGACCTGCGGCGCGGATCCTTGCGCGGCATGGGAGACGTGGGGCTGACGAGGACCGTCACCTCGCCCCCAGACGAAACGCCGAGCATGCCGAAGCCGAGGCGCCGACACAGGTTACGGAAGCGCGCGTCGCTTTCCCGTCCGTTTCCGCGCACCGATGTGCGCGCTGCGAGCCAGACCTCGTCACAGGCGGAGGCACGGTCGACGGCCTGGAGGACGAGCTCCAGATTGAAGCTGAGCTTCAATTCCCCAATGACCACGATCGGTATTCCGTCTCCCGTAAGCGCAACCAGGTCGCAGCCGCCGACCTCGCCTTTGACGGCAAAGCCGAGGCCCTCCAGAAACGTCTTCACGGGCAGATAAAGGGAAGTCTCCAGGATCCGCCTCCGTCAGGCCGGCCTGTGCCGGGCGGGGCCGGGAGAGCGGACCTCCGGATTGGTGGCGATCCAGATGATGTGGCGCGCCCCCCCGCGCCCGCCATTGGCCCGCACGCGCGCCTCTTCGACGCCAAACCCGGCCTTGCGAACCCGCTGGGTGAAGTTCCGGTCCGGCCTCGACGACCAGACGGCCAGCACGCCGCCGGGCCGCAGCGCGGCCCTGGCCGTGTTGAGGCCGGCACTATCGTAAAGCTGGTCGTTGGCCGCGCGTGTCAGCCCCTCGGGTCCGTTGTCGACATCAAGCAGGATCGCGTCGAAAGCCGCCCGGCCGGCACGGATCAGGCCGACCACATCCTCTTCGCGGATGCTGACGCGCGGATCGGTCAGGCAACCCGCGAAGATCCCCGCCATGGGGCCCCGCGCCCACGCGACCACCGCGGGCACCAGTTCCGCCACGGTGACACGGGCATCGGGCCCGAGTTCGGCGAGCGCCGCGCGAAGGGTGAAACCCATTCCCAGCCCACCGATCAGCACATGCGGCCTGGGGCGGTCCTGAAGTCTGGCGCAGACCATCGTGGCGAGCGCCTCTTCCGACCCGCTGAGGCGACTGTTCATCAGCTCGATGGACCCGGCCATGATCGAGAATTCCGCGCCGCGCTGCATCAGGCGGAGGCGGCCGCCGCCATCGGGCACGTCCGCGGTGTCGAGTTGCGACCAGGGGATCACGGGTCACTCTTCGGTTGAGGATCGCATTTTGCGAGCGGCCTTATATAGGCCAAACCTCCGTCCCCTCGCTACCGTCCAGCAGACGACCGCGTGCCGCCGCGCGATGAGAAGGCTCGTGTCTCAAGTTGAGGGGCAAGGCGGATCTGCGGTCCGCCTTGCCCCTATTTCCGTGCCCGGAAACCGGCTTGTGGCCCAACAGCGGACATTCGGCCTAGCGCCTTGAGCTCAGCCATTGACCGTATGTTTCAATCCAACGGCTTGCGCCAAATTCCCAATCTGTATGTCGCGGGTTCGTTCCCCATCGTCCGGTCCGAGTGATCCCGCAGGCAAGGCGTTCGTCAGTCGTCCGTGACGTCGCCGGAATCGGGAAGGGTGGCTTGCAGCCGTTCCGCCGCTTCCTTGAGGTTTGGCACCAGCGCCCGCGCTTTCTCCAGCGAGAAGCGCGGCAGCGGGCCGTGGCAGGCCACCGCTGCCACCACGGTGCCGCGCCGGTCCTTCACCGGCACGGCGATGGCGACGAGGCCCTCCAGAAACTCCTGATCGTCCGTGCTGTAGCCATTCTTCGCGATGCGCTCCAGCTCGGCGTCGAGCGCCTCGACGGTGGTGATCGTGTTCGGCGTCTGCGCCTTCAGGTGCAGCGTCTCCAGAATGCGCCGCCGCTGGACGGGGCGCATGGCGGAGAGGAACAGCTTGCCGGAGGCCGTGCAATGCATGGGCACGCGCGAGCCCACCTCCAGATGCAGGCGCAGCGGCCAGGCCGCTTCCACGCGGTCGAGATAGATCGCTTCCGAGCCCACGCGGGTCACGAAATTGCAGGTCTCGCCCGCCACATCCACCAGCGCTTCGAGGATGCCGCGCCGCTCGGTGCTCACCGAATTGCGCAGCATGTCGAAGCCCATCCGCAGGAAGCGGGGACCCACCGCGAAGCGCCGGCCGTCCGGCTCGCGCAGCAGATAGGATTCCGCCTCCAGCTTCTGGCACAGGCGATGGACGGTGGGCTTGGGCAGGGAGAGCCGCACGCACAGCTCCGGCACGCCGAGGGGCGTTTCGGAGCGGGCGATCTCGCCCAGAAGATCGAGCGCGCGGAGCATGGCCGAGGCGTTGTCCCGCTCCTCGGGCTTCTCCGGCTTCTCCACGCTCTCCAGCTGCTGCTTCGCTGCCTTGGCCATCTGAATCGCCAGCCTCTCGCTGCGTGCAGCCTTAGCGGCTGGCAGCGGGGTGTCAAACGGAACGCAGGTGCACACAGCGCCCCTCGCACTGCACAACATAAATCTCATTAAATGAGACGATTCAGTTCAAAAAATGCATTGACTCATCTCATCCCTTCGTCGCATCGTCCGTTCCGCAGAGAGGAAACTGCCAATGCAAGGCGAGGAAAACTTCGACTTCGTCGTCATCGGCGCCGGGTCGTCGGGGTGTGTTCTGGCCAATCGGCTGAGCGAAGACGGCAAGAGCCGCGTCGCCCTGCTGGAAGCCGGGCCGAAGGACACGAACCCCTGGATTCACGTGCCCATCGGCTACGGGAAGACCATGTGGAATGATCGCCTCAACTGGCGCTTCCACACCGAGCCGGAACCCACCATGGGCGACCGGCGCATCTACTGGCCCCGCGGCCGCGTGCTGGGTGGCTGCTCCTCCATCAACGGCCTCATCGTCATCCGCGGCCAGCAGGAGGATTACGATGGCTGGGCGGCGCGCGGCGCCACCGGCTGGGGCTTCGAGGATGTCCTGCCCTACTTCCGCAAGCTGGAGGACAACCCTGCCTTCGCCGGTGATCCGCTCCACGGCACCGATGGCCCTGTGCGCATCAGCTCCATCCCGCGAAAGCACGAGCTGATCGAGGTCATCAAGGAGACCGGGCGCAAGCTCGGCGTGCCGGAGACGGCGGATTTCAACGGCGCCCGGCAGGAAGGCGTCGGCTATTACCAGCTGACCACCCGCAGCGGCTTCCGCATGAGCGCGGCAAAGGCCTATCTTGCCCCTGCCAAGGGCCGCGCCAATCTCTCCATCCTCACCGAGACGCAGGCCCGCCGGGTGCTGTTCGAGAACGGCCGCGCCGTGGGCGTTGAGGTCAGTGTCGGGGGCCGGGTGAAGGTCATCCGGGCGCGGCGGGGGGTGGTGCTGTCGGCGGGCGCGGTGCAATCGCCGCACCTGCTCATGCTCTCGGGCATCGGGCCGGCCGAACACCTGAAGGCCAACGGCATCGGCGTCCATGTGGACAGCCCCGGCGTCGGCGGCAATCTGCAGGATCACCTCCAGCTGCGCCTGCTCTATCGCTGCACCAAGCCCATCACCACCAACGATGCACTGAACTCCCTGTTCGGGCGCCTCAGGATGGGACTTGAATATCTCCTGTTCCGTGGCGGCCCGCTGGCCATCGGCATCAACCAGGGCGGCCTGTTCACGCGGGTGCTGCCGGAATCGAAAACTCCGGACATCCAGTTCCACATCGGCACCCTTTCGGCGGACATGGCCGGCGGCAAGGTGCATGACTATTCCGGCTTCACCCTCTCGGTCTGCCAGCTCAGGCCGGAGAGCACGGGCTGGGTGCGGCTCGGCTCTGGCGATCCGCTCCAGCCGCCGAAGATCAGCGCCAATTATCTGGCCACCGACACCGACCGGCGCTGCGCGGTCGCCGCCATGACATTCGCCCGCAAGCTCGCCGCCACCGAGCCGCTGAAGAGCTATGTGGCGGAAGAGAAGATGCCCGGCCCGGGCGTCGCCGACGACGAGGGCCTGCTCGCCTTCGCCCGCGAATACGGCGCCACCATCTTCCACCCCGCCGGCACCTGCCGGATGGGCCCCGACACCGACCGCGATGCGGTGGTGGACCCGCGCCTACGGGTCCGTGGCGTCGACGGCCTGTGGGTGGTGGATTGCTCCGTGATGCCGAGCCTCGTGTCCGGCAACACCAATATTCCCGCGATCATGATCGGAGAAAAAGCCGCCGACATGATCCGCGAGGACGTGATGAACAACAGGAATGGGCGAGACAACGCCCCAAATCAAATCAATGACGGGAGGACACAACAATGGCTGGGCAAGCAGGAGCTTCAAGTCGCGAGCTGAGGCGCGTGGTCGGCGCCAGCGTCATCGGCGCGACCATCGAGTGGTATGACTTCTTCCTGTACGGCATCGTCGCCGGCATCGTATTCAACAAGCTGTTCTTTCCGGGCGACGACCCGGTCGTCTCCATCCTGCTCGCCTATACCACCTTCGCGGTGGGCTTCGTGGCGCGGCCGGTGGGCGGGCTCATCTTCGGCCATTTCGGCGACAAGCTGGGCCGCAAGAGCATGCTCATCATCACACTGATGATCATGGGCGTGGCGACGGTGGCCATCGGCCTCCTGCCCACCTATGCGCAGATCGGCGTCGCCGCGCCCATCCTGCTGCTGCTCCTGCGCATCGCCCAGGGCATCGGCATCGGCGGCGAGTGGGGCGGCGCGGTGCTGATGGCGTATGAATACGCGCCGGAGGACAAGCGCGGTTTCTTCGCCTCCATCCCGCAGATCGGCCTCGCGCTCGGCCTGTGCCTCGCTTCGGGCGTCACTGCCATCGTCTCCATGCTGCCCGAAGAGCAGTTCATGGCCTGGGGCTGGCGTGTCGGCTTCATCGGCTCGGTCGTTCTCATCATCGTGGGCATGTATATCCGACTGAAAGTTCAGGAAACTCCGGAATTCGAGCAGGTAAAGGCCGCCAACAAGGCTCAGGCGATCCCTTTCGTCACGATGATCAAGGAGTATCCACGCAACATTCTGCTCGGCATGGGCGTGCGTTACATCGACGGCGTATTCTTCAATGTGTTCGCGGTGTTCTCGATCGTCTACCTCGCGAACTACGTGAAGGTGCCGCGCACGACGGCCCTCTGGCTGGTGACGCTCGCGGCCTTCGTCATGGTGTTCACCATCCCGATGTTCGGCAAGCTGTCGGATAAGTGGGGCCGCCCGCGCACCTATGCGGTGGGCTCCGCCTTGCTGGCCCTGGTGGTGTATCCGGCCTTCTGGATGTTCTCCACCGGGTCCCTGCCGCTGATCGCGCTTGGCATCGTGGTGCCGTTCGGCGTGCTCTACGCCATGTGCTACGGGCCGGAGGCGGCCCTGTTTTCGGACTTGTTCGACGCCCGGGTGCGCTACACCGGCATCTCGTTCGTCTACCAGTTCTCCGGAATCTTCGCGAGCGGCATCACCCCGATCATCGCCACTTACCTGCTCGCCCGTGGCGACGGGCAGCCCTGGCAGGTGTGCGCCTACGTGGTATTCGCAGCGCTCATCTCCATGCTCTCGGCCCTGGCGATCCGGGTGCCGGCCCCCGGCGCCCAGTTATCGAAGGCCACGCGCGCCTCGACCGAAACGGTACGCCAGCCAGCGCGCTGACGGGTTTCCGATCCGGAGGCGGCGCGCGGCCGCCGCCTCCCTCCCCCCGAATTGCAAGATCTCCAAGGTTCCAAGAGGATTTTTCCGTCATGAAGATGACCACCGAAGAGGCGTTCATCAAAGTCCTGCAGGCGCACGGTATCAACGAGGCCTTCGGCATCATCGGCTCGGCCATGATGCCGGTGTCCGACCTCTTCCCCAAGGCCGGCATCCGCTTCTGGGATTGCGCCCACGAGACCAATGCGGGCCTGATCTGCGACGGCTACACCCGCGCCACCGGCCGCATGGCCATGGCCATCGCCCAGAACGGGCCGGGCGTGACGGGCTTCGTCACCGCCATGAAGACCGCCTACTGGAACCACACCCCCATGCTGCTGGTGACGCCGCAGGCGGCCAACAAGACCATCGGGCAGGGCGGGTTCCAGGAAGTCTCGCAGATGGCGATGTTCCAGGACATGGTCTGCTACCAGGAGGAGGTGCGCGACCCCTCCCGCGTGGCCGAAGTGCTCAACCGCGTGATCGAGAAGGCCTGGCGTGCCTGCGCCCCGGCGCAGATCAACGTGCCCCGCGATTTCTGGACCCAGGTGATCGACATCGAGCTGCCGCAGATCGTGCGCCTCGAGCGTCCCGCCGGCGGCCGCAACGCCATCGCCGAGGCGGCGCAGATCCTGTCCGAGGCGAAGTTCCCGGTGATCCTCAACGGCGCGGGCGTGGTCATCGGCAACGCCATCGGCGAGGCCATGGCGCTGGCCGAGCGGCTCGATGCGCCCGTGTGCGCCGGCTACCAGCACAACGATGCCGCCCCCGGCAGCCATCCCCTCGCCGTCGGCCCGCTCGGCTACAACGGCTCCAGGGCCGCCATGGAGCTGATCGCGCAGGCCGACGTGGTGCTGGCGCTCGGCACCCGGCTCAACCCCTTCTCCACTTTGCCCGGCTACGGCATCGACTACTGGCCGAAGCAGGCCAAGATCATCCAGGTGGACATCAACCCGGACCGCATCGGCCTCACCAAGAAGATCACCGTGGGCATCTGCGGCGACGCCAAGGAAGTGGCCGGCCAGTTGCTCGGCCAGCTCGCCCCCGGCGCCGGCGATCAGGGCCGGGCGGAGCGCCGCGCGCTGATCCACCAGACCCGCTCGCGCTGGCTCCAGCAGCTCGCCTCCATGGACCACGAGGACGACGATCCCGGCACCCGCTGGAACGAGGACGCCCGCGCCCGCGACAAGGGCCGCATGTCGCCCCGTCAGGCGTGGCGGGCGATCCAGTCGGCGCTACCGAAGGATGTCATCATGTCCACGGACATCGGCAACAACTGCGCCATCGGCAATGCCTATCCGAGCTTCGAGATCGGGCGGAAATATCTCGCCCCCGGCATGTTCGGTCCATGCGGCTATGCCTTCCCGGCCATTATCGGCGCCAAGATCGGCTGCCCGGACGTGCCAGTGTTCGGCTTTGCCGGAGATGGCGCGTTCGGCATCTCCATCAACGAGATGACCTCCATCGGCCGCGAGGAATGGCCGCCGGTGACCATGGTGGTGTTCCGTAATTTCCAGTGGGGCGCCGAGAAGCGCAACACCACGCTCTGGTACGACAACAACTTCGTCGGCACCGAGCTGGACCCCAAGCTCTCCTACGCGAAGATCGCCGAGGGCTGCGGCTTCAAGGGGGTGCGCGTGGACACGCCGGAGAGCCTCAGGGAGGCCATCCACACCGCCGCCGAGGAGCAGAAAAAGGGCATCACCACCTTCATCGAGGTGGTGCTGAACCAGGAGCTCGGCGAGCCCTTCCGCCGGGATGCCATGAAGAAGCCGGTGCCGGTGGCCGGCATCGCCCGTGCCGACATGCGCGAGCAGATCGCGCGCTGACCGAGATACGGGCGGGGACGGCTCCTCGGCACGCCCCGCCCGGCCATTTCTGCCCCAGAGCGCGATCCGAGCGGATCGCTCTCTGACGTTTGGAATGAGAACGCGTTATCCGATCTGATTGCGATGCAATCAGATCGGCGCGTGCTCTAGCCCGAGATGCTGGCCATGCTCGCCCTCGACCGGATCATCGACGCCGCGCGTGCCGCCCCCCGCAGCATCGTCCTGCCAGAGGGGAGCGACCCGCGCATTGCCGCCGGCGCCCGTCGCGCCGCGCGGGAAGGGATTGCCCGGCCGATCCTCCTCGGTGCCCGCGAGGAGGTGATGGCGGCCCTCGATGGTGATGTGCGGGGCATTGCCATCGAGGATCCCGCCACCTCGCCACGCCTTCAGGCCTATGCCGAGGCCCTGCACCTCTTGCGCCACGCCAAGGGCATGGACCTAGCCACCGCCTGGCGCCGCATGCGCGAGCCGCTCGCCTTCGCCGCCATGATGGTGCGGCAGGGGGATGCCGACGGCACGGTCGGCGGCGCGGTGGCGACCACGGCCGAAACGGTGCGCGCCGCGCTCCAGATCATCGGCCTGGCACCGGGGGCGAAGATCGTCTCCAGCTTCTTCCTGATGATCCTGTGCGAGGACTATCACGAGCAGAAGGGGGCCTATGTGTTCTCCGACTGCGGCCTCGTCATCGATCCCGACGCGGCGGAACTCGCGGACATCGCCCGTGCCGCCGCCCATTCCTACACCGCCATGACCGGCGAGGCGCCCCGCGTGGCCATGCTCTCCTTCTCCACCAACGGCAGCGCGCGGCATCAGCGCGTGGACAAGGTGGTGGAGGCCGTGCGCCTGGTGCGGCAGGCCGAGCCGGATCTGGTGATCGAGGGGGAATTGCAGTTCGACGCCGCCTTCGTCGCCACGGTCGGCGCGGCCAAGACGGCGCCGGGATCGAAGATCCGGGGGGATGCGAACGTGTTCGTCTTCCCCAATCTTGATGCCGCCAATATCGGCTACAAGATCGCCCAGCGCATCGGCGGGGCGAAGGCCATCGGGCCGGTGCTTCAGGGGCTTGCGAAACCTGCCAACGATCTCTCCCGCGGCTGCTCGCAGGACGACGTGTTCCACATGATCGCGCTCACCTGCGCCCAGGCCGGCCGCACGCTTCCGGTCGCGATGTCTGGAAAGATCGACAGTGTCTGGCAGAACTCGCGGCCCGCCGCAGCCAGCCTCGGCGAGACGCGGGCCGGCTGAAAGGACGGGTCAGTTGCCCAGCTGCAGCATGGATTCGGAGGCCGCATAGGCCTCGCCCCACTGCGCGAGCGCCTTCGAAACGGCCGACAGCGAGACCGGCTGCCCGGCCGCGCGCGGTGCCGCGGCCGCAAACAGCGCCGCCACCAGCACAAGCGGCAGGAAAACCTTTCGCAATTCGTCTTGCGTGTTCATCTGGGGTCACGAGCGTCGTTTCAAGAGCCCATTATATCCCCAGCCGCATCCGTCGCCAAATGCGGCGCAACATCGCGCCTGCTGCGCCGCACAATGAGCGGAAAAACAAGGGGTGCCACGCTGTCCGACGGCGCCGCACCCTTCGCGTTGACTCTCCGTCAGCTTCCGGGCTTGTCGTGCACGTTGGGCAGGAAGAGGTCCTTCCAGCTCTGCGCCGTGGCGGCGATCATGCCGGTGCGGGTCATGAAGTCCGCATATTTCTGGATCGCCTGCGGGGTGGTCGTGAAGGTCACCTGCGGGTCGTTCAGGATACCCTCGATGAGCGCCACTTCGCTGCCGTCGCCGGCAAGGCGGACATAGTCCCGTGCGGCAGCCGACTTGTCGCGGTTGATGATGGCGATGGCCTCTTCGAGCGCGGCGAAGAAGGCGGCATAGATTTTCGGATTGTCGTTGGCGAAGCGCGTCGTCGTCCACACTACGTTGAAGGTGGACGGCTGGCCCAGCACGTCGAAGGTGTTGAGCACCGTGTGCACGCCGGGCTTCCTGAGTTCCAGCTCCTGAATGGGCGCGGCGGTGAAATGGGCGGTCACCTCATTGCCGGCCAGCAGCGCCGCCATGCCGTCCGGGTGGGAGAGCGTGACGGTCAATTTGTCGAGGTCGTTGCGGCGATCTGGGCCCAGCTCCTTCTCCGCGGCCATCTGCAGGAACATGGCCTGCACCGAGACCTTCACCGCCGGCAGGGCAATCTTGTCCTTCGCCGTGAAGTCCTTCAACGAGCGCACATTGGGGTTTGACGTGTTGAGCAGGAGCGGCATGGAGTTCATGGCGGCCGCCGCCTTCACCGGATTGGAGCCGTCCTTGGTCTTGGCCCACAGCAGCACCAGAGGCGGCACGCCCCCGGCGGCGAACTGGATGGCGCCGGACAGCAGGGCATCATTCATCGCCGCGCCACCGGCGAGCTTGATGTAGCGGGTCTTCAGGTTCGCCACGCCGCGCGTCGCCGCCTCCTTTTCCAGCAGGCCACGGTCTTCCATGATCATCAGCGGCAGATGGCCGAGGCTCGGCTGGCGGGCAATGGTCACATTGTCCACCTCCGCCGCCGCGACCGACGTCATGGCGGCGAGCAGCACGAGCGCGCCCGCCACTTTCCGTTTGAATGCGATCATCCTTGAGCCCTCCGTCTGTGTTTCCTCGCCCGTCTCGCGGGCATCGCCGGGTCTGATGCCCGGATCGGGTCTTGGGCGGCCTAAGGCTCAGCCGCGCCGGATGACCGGAGCGGGAACGCCCTCGATCATCACGTTGATCGCTGCGGGAAGCCCGCTCGCATGGGCCTCGGCGAGGGCGGCAGGCAGGTCGGCGGCATCGGTGACGAAAGCGCCGTATCCGCCCAGCGCCCCCACCACCTCGTCATAGCGGGTGGGCAGCAGATCGCAGTAGCGGGTCCGCTCGGCGCCGTAGGTGCGCAGCTGGATCTGGTGCTCGGCGTTCCAGCGGGCGTCGTTTCCGATGACCGCGATGAAGGGCGCACCGACGCGCAGGGCGGTGTCGAACTCCGCCATGTGGAAGCCGAAGGTGCCGTCCCCCATCACCGCCACCACCGGCGCCTCCGGCCGGGCGAGCCGGGCCGCGATGGCGAAGGGAATGGAGGCTCCGATGGTGCCGGACACGCCGTTGATGATGCGGTTCTGCGTCTTGACGCTGGCTTGCGGCCACTGGCCGATCTCACCGCCGTCGCACACGAGCGTCCCGTCAGAATGCCGGGCGAGGAAATCGCGCACCGCGACGCACAGCTCCACCGGATGGATACGCCCCGAGGCCGCCCGCGCATTCGCCCAGGCCGCCGGCAGGAAGGCCAGCGCCTCCCGCGCCCGCGCCAGCCAGGATGCACGGGCCGCTGCGGCGGCGGGCGGGGATGCGGCGAGGGCGGCGAGCACGCTGCCGGCCTCCCCTTCCACGCGCTCCACGAGGAGCGGACCCTTCGCCTTGGCGGCACGCGCCAAGAGGTCCGGGTCCGGGTCCACCACCGCGAAACGGCAGGACGCCGCCACCGCGGGCGGGGCGCCGAACCTCAGGGTGAAATCCAGCGCCTTGCCGAGCAGCAGCACCAGATCTGCCTCGGCCAGCAACTCCGCAAAAGCGCCGAGGCCGGGATCGTTCACCCCACGCGGGCTCTCCATGCCGATCACCGGAACGCCCGTGGCGGCCTCCAGCCGCGCCATGGAGCCCCGTCCACGCGGCGTGCACAAGGCGGGACCGCACAGGATGAGCGGCCGGTCCGCGCTCTCGAGCAGCGCCGCGAGGCGCCCTGCGATGGCCTGCGCGTCCGGCGCAGTCGGCGGCTCAATCGTCACGGGCGGCTGCGATGTGGTCAGCCGCTGCTCCAGAAGATCCACCGGCAGCGCGAGATGAACGGGGCCGGGCCGTCCCTCCCGCGCGATGCGGATGGCCCGGGCGATGTCAGCGCCGAGCGCTTCGGCGCTCTCCACCATCCACGAGGCCTTGGCCATGGGCCGCGCCACGGCCGCCTGATCCATCTCCTGAAAGGCGCCACGGCCCAATTCGCCGATGCCGGCCTGGCCGGACAGCAGAAGCACCGGGGATTCCGCCCCGAGGGCCGTGAACAAGGCGGCCGCGCCATTGGAGAGGCCCTGCCCGCCGGTGACTAGCGCCACCCCCACCTCCCCGGTCAGACGCGCATGGGCATCCGCCATATGCACCGCCGCCGCTTCCTGGCGTACGTGCACAAGGGCGATATCCGTGTCCAGCAGCGCATCATAGACGGGCATGATGTGGTTGCCGGACAGGGAAAAGATGCGCTTGACCCCATGCGCCTCAAGCGCGCGGACAACGAGGTCCGCACCGCGCGGAGCGAGGTCCTGCCCCGCGGCGGCGAGAGGGACAGCGGCAGTGGGGGCGGGTGCGGGGCTCATGCGACGTCCTTCAGCAGGCTCTGGCCGGGAGCGACGCGGGTGAAGGCCACCGCGGCCGTGGAAATGTCGAGGCGGCCCGCCTCCTGCCGCACCAGCGTGTAGCGCGAGGTATCAAGGTCCGACGTCTCGGGGAAGTCCTCACGGAAATGGGCGCCTCGGCTGTCCTCGCGGGCGAGCGCCGCGGCGGTGATGGCCTGGCTGACGAGCACCAGATTCTCGAGGTTCAGCCGGTCCATCCAGGTGAGGTTGTAGCGGCGTTCCCCATCCGGCGCGCCGGCGCGGGAGACCGCATCGCCGAGAGCACCCAGCGTCTCCTGCGCGCGCTTCAGCCCCTGCGCCGTGCGCAGGATGCCCACGTCATCCCACATGGCCTCGTAGAGCGCCTCGCGGATGGCGGGTAGATCCCGCGCATCGCGGCCCAGCGGAGAGAAGGCACGCTCCAGCGCGTGTTCCATGGCCGCCGGATCAGGATCGGCCAGGGTACGCCCGCGCTCCACCTCCCGCGCCATGGCGTCGCCGGCGATGCCGCCGAACACGGTGGAGTTGGCGACGCCGTTGCCGCCAAGGCGGTTGGCGCCGTGGACACCGCCCGTGTCCTCCCCAGCCGCGTAGAGACGGGGCATGGCGGTGCCGCAATTGCCGCCGAACACCACGCCGCCCATCATGTAGTGGGCGGTCGGGATCACCTCCACCCGACCTCCGGCGAGGTCGAAGCCGCAGTCGGCGCAGCGTTCCACCATGCCCTTAAAGGTCTTGCGCACATGGTCGGGGCCGAGATGCCCCATCTCGATGTGCACGCCGCCATGGGCGGTGGCATAGCCGTCGCGGATGCGGCGCATGATGGAGCGGCTGACGATGTCGCGGGTGGCCCGCTCGCCGCGCGGGTCATAGAGGTGCATGAACCGCGCGCCGGTGCGGTCGGTGAGCCAGCCGCCGGCGCCGCGCAGGCCCTCCTCCAGCACGGTGCCCGTCATGCGCGTGCCGGGGCCGGCGAGGAGGCCGGTGGGGTGAAATTGCACCATCTCCATGTCGCGCAGCGCGAGGCCGGCGCGCAGGGCCATGGCGAGCCCGTCGCAGGACTTGTCGCCGGAGGGGGTGTGGTACTTGTACATGGTCGGCCCGCCGCCGGTGGCGAGCAGTACCGCGCGCGCCTTCACCAGCACCGGAACGCCGGTGCGCATGTCCAGCATGAGCACCCCAGCGAGGCCCGAACCGTCCGCGGCGGGGATGAGGTCGAGGGCGCGGTGGTCCTCCATGCGGTTCACATCGCGCCGCCACACCTGCTCCATCAGGCGGTTGATGATCTCGATGCCGGTGAGGTCGCCCTTGTGGACGGTGCGATCGAAGGTCTGGCCGGCGAAGGCCTTCTGGTGGACGCTGCCATCCGGATTGCGGTCGAAGAAGCAACCGAGTTCGGTCTCCAGCTCGCGAATGCGCACCTGCGCCTCGGTCACCAGCGTCCAGGCGAGGTCCTGGTCGTTGAGCCACTTGCCGCCTTCCACCGTGTCCATGAAATGGCGCTCGACGCTGTCGCCGGGCGCCAGAGCCACGTTGTAGCCGCCCTGCACCATGCGGGTGCAGCCGCACTTGCCGATAAGCCCCTTCACCGCCACCGTCACGTCGAGGTCGGGCGCGGCCTTCTTGGTGTGAAGCGCGGCGAACAGGCCGGCTCCCCCCGAGCCGAGGATGAGGACGTCCGTCTCCCGGATCGCGACGGCGGGGGTCATTCGGAGGCTCCGATGCCGGCCAGCACCGCGTCCCGGCGGCTCGCGACATCCGCCTGCACCCGGTCGAACAGGGAGCCGCCATGGGCATCCATGCCCACCAGCAGCGGCCCGAAATCGCGGATGCGGAATTTCCAGAGGCTCTCGGGGTGGAGGTCATCCATGTCCACGTCCTCGATCTCCTCGATCCACGTGGTCTCCAGCGCCGCCGCCCCACCGACGATGGCAAGATAGGCGCCGCCCAGATCGCGGAAGGCCTCCAACGTCGCCGGACCCATGCCGCCCTTGCCGACGATGAGGCGCACCCCTTCCCGCTCCATCAGCGGGCGGGTGAAGCGCTCCATGCGCATGGAGGTGGTGGTGCCGATGCAGAAGGGCGTGTAGCCGGCGGGCGCGGCGGGGGATTTCTCCACCCGGTGCACGTTGGGCGCGGTGTGGATCACCGCATGCCCCTTGAGATCGAGGCGGGTGGTGCGGCCGCGGTCGAACATGTGGATCTGCGTGGCGTCGCGGATGCCGAACAGGGTGCGCTGGAGCGTCACCGTATCGCCGACCTTCAGGGCGCGGACCTGATCGGCATCAACCGGCATTTCAAGGACATGGTGGGCCATCGGGACGCTCCGGATCAGCTGAAGGCGATGCCGCCGGGGGTGAAGGTGGCCCGCGCGCGGCGGGCAGAATGGCACTGGATGTTCACCGCCACCGGGTTCTGGGTGATGTGGGTGGCGGCGACTTCCACATGGACGGCGAAGGACGTGGACCGCCCTCCGAGGCCCTGCGGCCCGATGCCCAATTCGTTCACCGCGCGGGACAGCTCGGCCTCGATCTTCGCGCCTTCGGCATCCTCGCACACCGTGCGCAGGGGCCGCGTGGCGGCGATCTTCGCGAGGTGCATGCACAGGTCCGAGGTGCCGCCGATGCCGACGCCGACGATGGTGGGCGGGCACACCCGGCCGCCCAGCTCGATCACCCGGTCCACCACGAAGCGCTTCACGGCGGTGATGCCGTCCGAGGGCAGCAGCATCTTGAGGAATGAACCGTTTTCCGAGCCCGAGCCCTTGGGGATCATCTCGATGGAGACGGTCTCCTCCCGGTCGTCGAAGTCGATGTGGATCACCGGCACGCGGATGCCACAGGAATTCTGGTCGTTCTTGCGGGTGATGGGATGCACCACCGACGAGCGCAGGGAGTTTTCCCTGGTCGAGCGCGCCGCGCCGCGGCGCACCGCCGCCTTCAGCCCTGCCCCGTCGAAGGCCACGTTGCGGCCGATGGTGATGTTGTAGATGGGGATGCCGGTGTCCTGGCACAGGATGTTGCGGGTGCGCTCGGCGACCTTGATGTTCTCCACCATGGTGCCGAGGATGGCCTGGCCGGTCGCGTCCGTCTCCGTGCGCTGGAGTTCCGAGAAGCCGGCCTTGATGTCCGGCGGCAGCAGCTGGAGCGCCCGCAGATAGAGGTCGGCGCAGATCTTTTCGACTTCGTCGAGGTTGAGGTCCATGGGGTGCTCCTAGAAGACCAGCGCCAGACCCGAGATCAGGATCATCAGCGACAGCATCTGCTTGAATGCCTTCTCGTTCAGGCGGCCGTAGATCTGGAGGCCGAGCACGCCGCCGATGGCAAGCGGCGGCAGGGCCAGGACGATGAGCAGCCAGGATTGGCCGTCTATGCCCACCACTCCCACGGCGGCCAGCGTCACCACGTGCGCGAACAGGATGAAGGGCTGGTACACCCCGCGCGCCACCTCCTTCGGCCAGCCGCGCAGCTGGGTCCAGATGGTAGGGACGACCCCCGAATAGCCCCCGAGGCCGCCGAGGATGCCCCCCACGAAGCCGATGCCCGCATTGGCCCACCGGCCACCGGCGACGATCACCGGAAGGCGCGGCGCGAGCAGCGCATAGAGGGCGTAGGCCGCCATGCCGAGGCCCAGAGCGAGCTTCAGCGGCGCGGGGTTCACCGCCGTGAGCACGAGGACGCCCAGCGGCACCCCCACCAAAGCGCCGACGAGGAAGGGCGCGAGGCGCACGCCGTCGATGGACCGGCGGATGGGCCAGACCAGCGTGAGATGCAGGATGCTGCCGCAGGCGACGATCAGAGCGGTGGTCTGGATCGGGTCGAGCGCGTGCAGCCAGATGGCGGAGGCGGCGAGGGCGAAGGCAAAGCCTGCCCCGCCCGCCGCCAGCGCACCGAGAAAGGCGCCGGCCCAGAGAATGGAAAGGGTCGCGAGCGGAATACCGAGCATGCTCACCACCCGCTCAGCAGGAAGAGGAGCCCCACGGCGAGCCCTGTCGCGATGGCACCCGCCACCACTCCGGCGGTGTGGCCACGGAAGGAGAACCACTCGATGGCCAGCACCCGGAGGCCGAGGGCCATATGCACGGCAAGGGCGCTCACGAGGCCCCATTCGGCGATTTTCACCAGCGGGCTGTGGGTGACGGACAGGAAGCTGTCGAGCGCGTTGGCGCCCGAGAGTGCGTTGCCTAGCGCGATGAAGTGCATGGGCAGAAACACCGCCAGCGCCACGCCCGACAGGCGATGGAGCAGCGCCGCGATGAAGCCCGGTTTCAGGTGGGAAGCCTCGCGCAGGCCGGGGCGGGTCGTGGAGGTGAGAGCAGACTGCTTCACGGTACCATTCCTCCCGGCTGGTAGACCGCCAGCGCCGCGCGCAGCCCCAGCACGATGATGACGGCCGAGAAGGCGAGCATGGCCATGTCGAGGGAGCGGGAGCGCCAGCCGGTCCATTCACGGATCACGCTGCGCAGGCCGATGGGGGCGTGAATGGCGGCGGCGCAGACGAACACACAGTAGAACGCGAGGAACCAGCCGTTGCCGGTCGTGCGCGACAGGATTTCCGCCGCGCTGAGCCCGCCGCGCACGGCATGCACCATGGTGGCGAGATGCACCGCCACCGCGACCGCCAGCACCACGGCCGTGCCGCGTTGGGCCATGTAGAGAAGGGGATTCATGACTTCACCAGCAGCGCGAGGAGGCGGCCGATCGGCGAGGGCGCGGTGGCGCGCTTGAGGCCGGCGATGGCGTAGGTGGGCGCCAGATCCTTGGGGCAGAACTCGGTGCAGCTCATGTGGCTGTGGCAGGAGTGGCAGCCCACGTCCCCGGACACGGCGGCGAGCCGCGCCGCATTGCCCCGGTCGCGCTCGTCATTCACCAGCGTCCAGGCGCGATTGAGGGCGGCCGGGCCGAGATAATCCTTGTTCCAGGCCACCACGTCGCAGGCGGAATAGCACACGCCGCAATTGATGCATTCGACGCCCGCGTCAGCGGCCTTCCGCTTCGGGCTGTCGGGCCGTACCGGCGCGAAATCTGAGGGCGGGGCCTCCCCCGGCTCGAAGGCGCCGTGAGCGTCGCGCCATTTCTCGAAGAAGGGGACCATGTCGACCGTCAGATCCTTGACGATCGGCAGGTTGCGCAGGGGCTCCAGCACGAGGATATCGCCGTCCACCGCTTCGGAGACGCGGGTCCGGCAGGTCCAGCGCGGCCGGCCGTTCACCACCATCGCGCAGGAGCCGCACATGCCGACCCGGCAGGCGAAGCGGTAGGAGAGCGTCGGGTCCTGCGCGCGCTGGATCTCCGTCACCACGTCGAGAACGGTCTGGCTGGCGCGGCGCGGCACCGCAAAGTCCTCGAAGGCGCCGTCGGCCTGGCCGCGCCACACGCGGACACGCAGGGTCTCCTCGGCCGGCGCTGCCGCCGGCCGCCCGTTCTGGCTCGTGCTGGTCATGTCGTTCGTCCTGAAGGCTTCTTGAGACGCCGCAGGCTGCCGCCCGCGACGGGAAGGCGCGTGATGGCCGCGCGCCCGGCCAAGGAGATATTCAGCCCCCCGGCGCGCCGTGAATGGCGGGGAAGAAGATGTCCTTCCAGTCCTTGGTGGTGGCGCCGACGAGGCCGGCCCGGTGCATGTAATCGAGATAGGACAGCACCTTCTTCGGGGTGGTGGTCCACTCGTTCTCCGGCGACTTGATGATGGCCACCGCCTCGTCGACGCTCATCTTGGAGCCCTCGGCCTTGATCCACAGCGCGGCCACGGCGGCAGGATCCTTGCGGATCAGGGCATTGGCCTCCTCCAGCGCGGCGAGGACGGCGGCGAGGGCCTTGGGGTTCTCGGTGGCGAACTTCTCGGTGGCCCAGATGACGTTGAAGGTGTGCGGCCCGCCGAGCACCTGATAGCTGTCCAGCACCTTGTGGGCGCGCGGGTCCTTCAGCTCCAGCTCTTGGAAGGGGGAAGAGCCGAAATGCGCGGTCACCTCGGACTTGCCGCCCATCATGGTGAGCTGGGCGTCCGGGTGGCCCATCGAGACGGTCAGGGAATCCAGCTTGTTCTGCTGGCCCGCGCCGAAGGCCTGCTCGGCGGCCATCTGCAGCGTCACCGCCTGGATGGAGGTCTTCACCGCCGGCAGGGCGATCTTGTCGGTGGAGGTGAAGTCCTTGATGGTCTTCACGTTCGGGTTCACCGAGACGAGGTAGAGCGGCATGGCGTTCAGCGCCGCGATGCCCTTCACCTTGAGATTGCCGCGCGTGCGGGCCCAGATGGTGAGCATCGGCCCAACGCCGCCGGCGGCGATATCCAGATTGCCGGAGATGAGGGCCTCGTTCATGCCCGAGCCGCCGGTGAAACGCAGCCATTCGGTCTTCAGCGCGAAGCCCGTGGCGCTCGCCTGCTTCTCGATGAGGTTCAACTCCTCCATCACCGTCATCGGCAGATAGGAGATGCCGAACTGCTTGGCGAGGCGGACCGTTCCGGTTTCCGCGCGCGCCGTCCCTGTGGCGAGCGACAGCGGAACGAGGGCAAGCGCTGCGGCGGCGAACACGGCCGCGCGTTTGAAGAAGAGACCCATTGCGTTCTCCCTGGTGGCAGACTCCCTGGCGCCTCGCAGCCGGCACGCCTGGGGCTGCCTTTGCCGCGCGCTCAAGGCGTGCGGTCTTGTTTTCGTTTCGGGATCAAAGGCCGATGGACATGTCCGCTCGGCTTCGATCCGGCGCGCGACCATTTTCCGATTGAGTGTCGGCAGGGGCAGAGTACCCTCGGCAAGACAGGTGTCAATAGTCTTAGGTCATATATATGACATCGGAATCCGTCCCCCCCACCAGCGCCCGTTCCGCGGCCATCGAGGCGCGGCCTCTCTACCAGCAGACGCGCGACCTGCTGCTGAAGCGCATCATCGACGGTGTCTGGAAGCCCGGAGGCTACCTGCCGAGCGAGCAGCAGCTCTGCGGCGAGCTGGGCGTGTCCATCGGCACCATCCGCAAGGCCACCGAGGAACTGGTGATCCACGGGCTTCTGGAACGCCAGCACGGACGCGGCACGCGGGTGGTGCCCCACTCCAGCGCCAAGTCGCGCTTCCGCTTCCTGCGCTTCGTGCATGGGGATGGACGCCCGCTCGATCCGGTGGCCCATCTCCTCACCCAGACCGTGCGCGCGGCCAGCGCCGAAGAGCGCCGGCAGCTCGATCTCGATGCCAACGGCAAGGTGCTGGCGCTCACCCGCATCCGCAGCGAGAAGGACCAGCCGCTGGTCTACGAGCGCCTGGCGCTTCCGGCGCAGACCTTCGCCGCGCTGGAGCTGGAGACCGGCGAAGATATCGTGGAGGAGGTGTACGTCTTCTACCAGGAGCGCTGCGGCGTCACCATCATGCGCACCGAGGATGAGGTGGGCATGGCGGTGGCGGATGCCACCATGGCGCAGCATCTCGGCATCGCGACGGGCGCCCCGGTTCTGGAGGTGCGGCGCGTCGCCCACGCCCTCAATGGGCGGCGCGTGGAATATCGCGAGAGCTTCACCGCCCACCTCAAGTACAGGACCGCCCTTGAGTAAGGGCGGTCCAAGCTTCACGCCTACCGAAACCGCTCAGGCCTGCATGCCCCAACGCTGGATGGTGTGGCGCTCGATGGTCTGGAAGATCAGGTTTTCCACCACGAGACCGATGAGGATGACTGTGAGCAGACCGGCGAACACGTTGGCGATATCCAGCATGTTCTTGTTCTCGAAGATGAACCAGCCGAGGCCGCCGGACCCGGACGACACGCCGAACACCAGCTCCGCCGCGATCAACGTGCGCCATGCGAACGCCCAGCCGATCTTCAGGCCGGTGAGGATGGAAGGAAACGCCGCCGGGATGAGGATGGTGGCGATAAAGCGCGGCCCCCTCAGCCCGTAGTTCCGGCCGACCATCTTCAGCGTCCGGCTCACCGAGAGAAAGCCGGAGTGGGTGTTGAGGGCGATGGCCCATGTCACCGAATGCACCAGCACGAAGACGAGGCTGGCGGTGCCGAGCCCGAACCAGATCAGCGCCAGCGGCAGCAGCGCGATGGCCGGTAGCGGATTGAACATGGAGGTCATGGTCTCCAGGAAGTCCGTGCCGATGCGCGAGGCGATGGCGAGCGCGGTCAAAGCCGCCGCCAGCGTGATGCCGATGGCGTAGCCCATGAGCAGCACCCGGAGCGAGCCCCAGGCACGTTCCGGCAGAACGCCGTTCATCACGTTGGTGAAGAAGGCGGATACGGTGGCGCTGAAGGTTGGAAACAGCAGGTCGTTGTCGAGAACGCGCCCGTAGATCTCCCAGGCCAATGCCAGCGCGGCGAGAATGATGAGCTTGCGGAAGAAGCTCCAGTTGTAGAGCAGCTCCCAGGTGGAAAGCGGCTTTTCCACCACCGTCATGGCGTCGGCCGGCATGTCCTCGCGATAGATTTCCGGACGCGGCTCGGTGATGGGAATGACCTTCAGGGTGGCGACCTCAGGCATCGATGATCTCCTTCGCCTCGTCGGCGAACAGCATGTGCTGGATACGCTGCTCGAGGAGCGCGGCGTCCTTGGGATCGGTGGTGCTGTTGATCTCCGCCTTCACCCGGCCGGGATGGGGCGAGAGCAGGAGGATTCGGTTGCCGATCTTGATGGCCTCGGCGATGGAATGGGTGACGAACAGCACGGTGAAGCGGGTGTCCGCCCACAATTGCAGCAGCTCGTCCTGCATCTTCCGGCGCGTCAGCGCATCGAGCGCGGCGAAGGGCTCGTCCATCAAGAGGATGTCGGGTTCCATGGCCATGCCGCGGGCGATGGCCACGCGCTGCTTCATGCCGCCGGAGAGCATGTGCGGATAGGTATCCGCGAACTTGGTGAGGTTGACCTTCTCGATATAGTGCATGGCCCGCTCGTCCGCCTCCTTGCCCTTCAGCTTGCGGGCGGCGGTGAGGGCGAAGGCCACGTTCTGGCGCACGGTCTTCCAGGGCAGCAGCTGGTCGAATTCCTGGAACACCATCATGCGGTCCGGCCCGGGGGCGCGGATCACCTGCCCCTTGAGGCGCATCTCGCCCTCCGTGGGCGTGATGTAGCCGCCGACGGCCTTCTGCAGGGTGGACTTCCCACAGCCGGACGGCCCCAGCAGGATGAAGCGGTCTCCCTCGAGAACGTTGAAATCCACCCTGTAGGTGGCGGTGACGAGTAGATTCGGCGTCTTGTACTGCAGCGTTACGCCACTCACCTCCAGAAGAGGTTTCTGCGAACCCATGCATCCCTCCCTTGGGACCTGTCGCCGCGGCCTTTATTGGCCGTTCTGGCGAGGCGTCGTTTCTGCTCCCGGTCTTCATGGTGCCTGCCCCCCTTGGCGGGGCGGCAGGCCTTGTCGTGTCTGTTGGGATCCCGCGGTCGGGGCGAGCGAAATGGCGCATCCGCCCCGCCGTTCTTCGGCTCTTCCTGCTGGCTGCGGACGCCTGTCGCACCGCCTCAGGTGTGATGACGATAGACAAGGCCGGTAGGCCTGTAAAGGCCATCTACTATCATATATAAGACATAAGTTTTGTCGCGCCACTCCCACGGCCACCTCACGCCGCAAGATCCATTCGTATCAATGATTTGTGAAAATCAGGTCAGGTCGGAGAGATAGTGGAAACCGGCTGTCAGGCAGAAGCTGATGCGCCATTCCACCGGCGTGCCGTCGAGCGAATAGGCGAGACGGTCGATGAGCAGCACCGGCGCGCCGGGCTCCACATTGAGCATGACCGCAGTATCGGCATCCGCGCCAACGGCCTTCAGCTGTTCCCGCGCCCGCGCCACGGTGATGCCGTAGCGCTGCGCATAGAGGCCGTAGAGATTGTTCGGCACGGGCGCATCGGCGAGGCCGGGAAACATCTGGTCGGGCAGGATCAGGCTCTCGATGATGAGCGGCGCGCCGTCGAACGTGCGCAGGCGGCGGATGCGCAGGACGCGTCCGTTGCGCGGCAGAGCAAGGGCGGCGCATTCGGCGGCCGTGCCCTTGGCCCGCTCGATGCCGAGCACCCGGCTTTCCGGGAAGTGGCGCTCGCCGTCATCCCCCACCAGCTTGAAGAACTGGAACAGGATGCGCTCCTCGTCGTGGCGCGCGACGAAGGTGCCCCGGCCCTGCCGGCGCACCACGATGTTCTCCGCCGCCATCTCGTCCAGCGCCTTGCGCACCGTGCCCTGGCTGACCCCGAGTTCCGCGGCGAGCTGGATCTCGCTGGGCAGCGGCTCTCCGGGGGCCCACACGCCATCCACCATGCGGCGGATCAGGGTCTCGCGGACCTGCCGGTAGAGCGGCTTGGATTCAAGTCCTTCGCCCTCGCCGCGATGGGCGGCGCCGGCCGGGCTTCTTTCCTGCGCCCTGCGGGGCTCGGCCCCGGCGGCAATGCTTGGCTTGCTCACGATGGTCTTGCCCCCTGGTCCGGCGCGTCCGTCTCCGACGCTTATAGGTGCGGCTGGCCCGGCTTGCATCTCCCCCCGTGGAGCTTGCAACACCCGTCAGTCTCATATCTTATATATGATAACGGAATAGAAGCGCACGCAATGCCCTCGTTCCGCGCCCAGAACGACAATATCCGAAAACGACAACCGGAAACGCCCATGCCCGACATCGTCGTCACCGAGTTCATGGACGAGGCGGCGCTCGCCGAGCTGCGCGACCGTCACGCGGTCCATTACGATCCGGCGCTGGTGGACCAGCCCGATGCCCTCCACAGCCTCCTCAAGGATGCGCGCGCCCTCATCGTCCGCAACCGGACACAGGTGCGCGGAGCGCTGCTCGCGGCGGCGCCCCGGCTGGAGGTGGTGGGGCGGCTCGGGGTCGGCCTCGACAATATCGATGTGGAGGCCTGTCGCGCCCGCGGCATCGCCGTGCGCCCGGCCACAGGAGCCAACGATCTGGCGGTGGCCGAATATGTCATCTGCGGCGTGATGATGCTGCTGCGCGGCGCCTACCACGCCTCCGCCGAGGTGGCGGGCGGCGCCTGGCCGCGCACACGCCTCATGGGGCGGGAAACATCCGGCCGCACTCTCGGCCTCGTTGGCTTCGGCGCAATCGCCCGAGAGACGGCGCGGCGCGCCGTGGCGCTGGGCATGGACGTGATCGCCCACGATCCCTTCCTCGATGCCGGCAATCCCGCCTTCGTCGCAAACGGCGCGCGCCCGGCATCGCTCGACGCGGTGCTGCGGGAAGCCGATGCGGTGAGCCTCCATGTGCCGCTGACCGCCGAGACGCGCGGCCTCATCGGCGCCGATGCCCTCGCCTGCATGCGGCCGGATGCGGTCCTCATCAATGCCGCGCGCGGGGGTGTGGTGGACGAGGCGGCTTTGGCCGAGGCGCTGAAGGCGGGGCGGCTCGCCGGCGCCATGCTGGACGTGTTCGAGACGGAGCCCCTGCCCGGCGGCGGCCCGCTCGAGGGCGTGCCCAACCTCATTCTCACCCCGCACATTGCGGGCGTCACCGTGGAATCCAACGTGCGCGTCAGCGAGGCGGTGGCCATCGCGGTGGCGCAGGTGCTTCAGGAGAAGGCGGCATGAGCGAGCAACTTTCCCTCCACGCGGCCCGCGCCCTCGCCCGCGCGGTGCTGATCGCGGCCGGCGCTGGCCGCACGGCGGCGGATGCGACCGCCGAGGCCCTGGTGGCGGCAGACGCGGACGGCATCGCCAGCCACGGCCTCTCCCGCCTGCCGGCCTATGCGGACCAGATCCGCTCCGGCAAGGTGAAGGGCCAGGCGGAGCCGGCGCTCGAATGGACCTCCGTCTCCACCCTGCGGGTGGATGCGCGCGAGGGCCTCGCCTTCCCCGCCATCGCCGCCGGCCTCGATGCCGCCGCCGGCCGCATCGCCGAAAGCGGCATCGTCGCGGTATCGGTGTTCGCCTCGCACCACGCGGGCGTCATGGGCCATCACGTGGAGCAGATGGCGGAGCGGGGGCTGGCGGCCCTCGCCTTCTCCAACTCGCCGCAGGCCATCGCGCCGTGGGGCGGGCAGGCCGGAGTGTTCGGCACCAATCCCATCGCCTTCGCCACCTCGCGCAAGGATGCCGCGCCCCTCGTCATCGACGCCTCCCTCAGCAAGGCGGCGCGGGGCAAGATCATGGTGGCCGCCCAGCGCGGCAATGCCATTCCCGACGACTGGGCGCTCGATGCGCAGGGCAACCCCACCACCGATCCCAAGGCTGCTTTGGCCGGCACCATGCTGCCCATCGGCGATGCCAAGGGAGCGGCGCTGGTGCTGATGGTGGAAATCCTCGCAGCCGCGCTGACCGGCGGACAGTTCGGCTTCGAGGCAGCCTCCTTCTTCACCGCCGAGGGTCCCTCCCCCGCCATCGGCCATCTGTTCCTGGTGATGGACCCGGTGCAGCTGGGCGGGCCGGATTATCTCGTCCGGCTCGAACGGCTGCTTGACGCCATCCTGGGGCAGGAGGGAACGCGCCTGCCCGGCGAGCGGCGGCTGAAGGCGCGGGCCGTGAGCGAGGCCGAGGGCATCACCATCCCCGCCGATCTGCTGGAAGACCTCCAGCGCCGCTCCGCCATCTGAGATCGGGAAACAGAAAAGGGCCGCCGGCATATCCTGCCGGCGGCCCTTTTTCGTGCAGGGCGAAGGCGGCCGCTCCCGGCCGCCCTGCCATCACGCGCTGCGGTAGAGCTTGGTCATCACGAACTCGCGGTGGCCGAGGGATTCAGCCGCCGTGAGGCGCCCGTTGGCGGTGCGCACGATCATGTCGATGAGCGCGTCGCCGGCCTCCGGAATGGTCATCTCCCGGCGCAGCACGCCCGACACGTCCACGTCGATATGCTCGCCCATGGTGCGGATGGTGCGCGGGTTGCCCGAGATCTTGATGACCGGGACGATGGGATTGCCGATCACGTTGCCCTGCCCGGTGGGGAAGGTGTGGATCACATAGCCCGCCGCCGCCATCAGCGTCACGCATTCGGCCGCCGCGGAGGAGGTGTCCATGTAATAGAGGCCGGGACCCTTGGCCGGAGCCTCGGCGGGCTCGAGGGCATCGATGTAGCGGCACTCGCGGCCGATCTTCTCGAGATTGCCCAGCGCCTTCTCCTCGATGGTGGTGAGGCCGCCGGCGATGTTGCCCTTGGTAGGCTGGCTGTCGGAGAGATCGTCGGTCTTGTGGGCCTCGATCACGTCGTCCTGGTAAGACTTCCACATCTTGAACCACTTCTCGGCCACTTCCGGCGTGGCCGCGCGCTCCTTGCACAGGTGCTCGGCGCCGGTGATTTCCGAGGTCTCGCCGAACACGCCGTAGATGCCGTGCGGGATCAGCTTGTCGTACATGTTGCCCACGGTGGGGCAGGAGGAGAGGCCCGTGGTGGTGTCGCTCTCACCGCACTTGGTGGAGATCCACAGGTCGGAGAGGGGGCAATCCTCCTGCGGCAGCTCGTTGGCCCACTGCACGAAGCGCTTGGCCTCGTAGGAGGCCTTGGCCACGGTGGCGATGTCGCCGTTCAGCTCGATGCCGAAGCCCACCACCGGCTTGCCGGTCTTGGCGATGCCCTCGACCACGCGGTTGGTCCACTGGTCCTCGATGCCGATCACCACCACGGCAGCGACGTTCGGGTTGGAGCCGATGCCGATGAGGGTGCGGAAGTGGATTTCCAGATCCTCGCCGAACTGCAGGCGGCCATAGGCGTGGGGCAGCGCCATGGTGCCCTTCACATGGGCGGCCACGGCCTCGCAGGCGGCGTTGGAGAGATCGTCGAGCGGCAGGATGACGACGTGGTTGCGCACGCCCACCCGGCCGTTCTCGCGGCGCCAGCCGCGGACGGTGGCGTTGGCATAGTCGGCCGAGGCGAGCGCCTTGGGAGTCGCCTTGGTGATGAGCTGGTCGGGCGCGCCGCCGCGAAAGGGGTTGGGCGCGGTCTGGGCGTGGAACATGGCGATGTTGGACATTTCTTCCCTCACCAGCGCTTGGTCTTGGCATTGTGGATGTGGACGTGCTCGCCCTTGACGATGTCGGCCTTGGCGATGCCGATGTCCTGGCCGTACTTCCAGATGGTGTCCCCGGCCTTGATGTCCGTGAGGGCGACCTTGTGGCCGATGGGCACGTCCATCTTGGAGGTGAGGTGGAACGCCGAATTGTCGTGCGTCACCACGCACAGCATGTCGGTGCCGGCCTTCAGGCCTTCCACCACGACGACACCCACGGTGTCCTTCTTCTCGTGAACCAACAGTTGCGGCGCACTCACGCTTGCCTCCTCCTTGTCGTCTCGGCCGGCCTGTGTCGGCCAAGTCTTATATAAGATATAGTACATAAAACTGCGAACAAAACCCTGTCAAGCGGTCCGTCGGGTCCCGGCGTTCTTTCTGTTTTTTCGAATGAAGAGCGGGCCTGGCCGCGCGGCACCGGCGCCTGCGCCGGTGCCGCAGGCGGGGATGGGATCTAGGGATGAGGAAAGCGCCCCGGACCGGCCGGGGCGCGTCGGCGGTCAGAGCCGCAGGACGATCTTCGCCGCGCCGGTCCGGCCGGCATCGATGTCGGCGAAGGCGGAAATGGCCTCCGCGAATCCGCGCTCCTCGATCCAGCCGAGGGAACCGAGGCGCCCAGAGGCGAGAGCATCCACCGTCGCCCGGAAGTCGGCGGGCGTGTAGCAATAGGTGCCGGAGACGATGATCTCCTGAAGCGTGATGCGGCGGATGTCGAGCCCCTCCGTACCGGGCAGAAGCCCCGCATGGACGATGACACCCCCCGGCCGCACGAGACGGCAGGCCGCGGCGCGGGTCGCGACCGCGCCCACCGCATCGATCACGAGATCGATGCTGCCGTCCTTCGGCTCTCCGCCCTGCTCCGGCGCGTAGCAGCGGAAACGGCCGGCGCGCTCCACCGTGGCCCGCCGCGCCGCGTTGTGTTCGGCGACGAAGATCTCGGCGGCTCCCTGCATGGCCATCACCAGCGCCGCCGCAAGGCCGATGGCCCCACCCCCGAGCACGAGGCAGCGGGCGGCGGACAGGGGCATGCCCAGGAGGCGCGCGCCCTGGTTCACCGCGTGGTAGCTCACCGCCACCGGCTCGGCGAGCGCGGCATGGGCGACGGGGAAATCGTCGGGGATAGGCACCAGATTGCGCTCCGGCACCCGCACCAGCTCGGCGAAGGCGCCGGGGCGCGACGGCATGGAGAGGATCTGCCGGTCGGGGCACAAATGCGCGCGCCCCGCCTCGCAAGCGGGGCAGGTGCCGCAGGTGACCAGCGGATTGACGGTGACGCGCTGTCCCGCCCGCGGCCCGGAGGCGATGCGCCCCGCCGCCTCGTGGCCAAGCACCAGCGGTGCCGGGCGCCGCGCGTCGTGGCCGTGATAGGCGTGCATGTCCGAGCCGCAGACACCCACCGCCTCCACCCGCACCAGCACCTCGTCGTTGGCGGGCAGAGGCTCGGGCTCGCTGCGGAACTCCAGCCGGTAGGGGCCAGTATAGACCAGAGCTTTCATGATCGGGCTTTCATCTCGGGGCGCTATTTGGCGGTGAAGCCGCCGTCCACCGCCAGCACCTGGCCGGTGACGTAGGCCCCGGCGTCGGAGGCGAGGAACACGGCGGGACCCACCAGATCCTCCAGCCGCCCATTGCGGCCGATGGCAGTCTGGGCCGCATTGTGGGCGGCGCGCGCCTCGTCCTCGAACACCGCCTGGGTGAGCGCGGTGGGGAAGAAGCCCGGGGCGATGGCGTTGGCGGTAATGCCATGGCGGGACCATTCCTCCGCCATGGCCCGCGTGAGCTGGGCGATGGCGCCCTTCGCCGCGCCATAGGGCGCGGAATTGGGAAAGGCGCGGAAGGATTGCAGCGAGGCGATATTGAGCACGCGCCCCCACCCCCGCCCCGCCATGGCCGGCGCGAGTTTCTGCACCAGCATGAACGGCGCGCGCACATGCACGGCCATGTGCAGGTCGAAGGCCTCCCGCGTCACCGCGCCGAACGGCTGGCGCAAATTCATGCCGGCGGCATTGACGAGGATGTCGATGCCCGCGCCGGCCGCTTCGGCCAGAAGCTCGGCCCCGTCATCCGCCGCAAGATCGGCGACGATGGCGCGGGCGGCGATGCCGTTGCGGGCGAGATCGGCGCAGGCGGCGTCCAGCTCCGCCGCGCGGCGGGCGGCGAGGACCACGCCGGCCCCCGCCTGCCCCAGCCCCGCGGCGATGGCGAGGCCGATGCCGGAACTTCCGCCCGTCACCAAAGCGGTGCGGCCGGACAGGTCGAACAGAGAAGACAGATTGAACATGGCTCAGGCGTCCACCGGCACGCCCATGTCGAAATTGTGCCCGGGGAAGTATTTGGCGAGACGGTAATCCCCGGTGCGCGCATGCGCCTCCATACCTTCCAGCCGCGAGATCCGGGCCGTGACCTGGGCGATGGTCTTGCAGGCGTCGCGGCTCATCTGCTGCCAGGTGAGCGGCTTCAGGAACTTGTGCACCGACAACCCGGCCGAATAGCGGGCCGCGAACTTGGTGGGGAGGATGTGGTTGGGGCCGGATGTCTTATCGCCGAACGCCACGGTGGTCTCCTCGCCGAGGAAGAGCGAGCCGTAGTTGGTCAGGGCCTCGCGCCACCAGCCGAGGTCGGCGGCGTGGACCTCCAGATGCTCGGAGGCGTAGCGGTCCGACACCTCCACCAGCTCCTCGCGGGTGTCGCAGACGATCACCTCGCCATAGTCGCGCCAGGCGGCGGCCGCCGCATCGCGTGCGGTGGGCGGCAAATCGGCGATGAGGCCGGGCACGCTGCGCATCACCTCATCCGCCAGCGCGCGGGACGAGGTGAAGAGCCATGCGGGGCTCTCGTGGCCGTGCTCGGCCTGGCCCACGAGGTCCACCGCCACCATCAGGGGATCGGCGGTCTCGTCGGCGATCACCGCCACCTCGGAGGGGCCGGCGAACACGTCGATGCCCACCTTGCCGAACAGCATGCGCTTCGCCTCGGCGACGAACTTGTTGCCGGGGCCGACGATGATGTCCGCCGGCTTGCCGGTGAACAGGCCGTAGGCCATGGCGGCGATGGCCTGCACCCCGCCGAGCGTCATCACCACATCCGCACCGGCCACCATCATGGCATAGAGCACATAAGGATGGATGCCGCCTGCCCGGTAGGGCGTGGAGCAGGCGACCACGGTGCCGACGCCCGCCGCCTTCGCCGTGGCGACGGACATGTAGGCGGACGCGATGTGGGCATAGCGCCCGGTGGGTACGTAGCAGCCGGCGACATTGCAGGGCACCAGCTTCTGCCCCGCGGTGAGGCCGGGCAGAAGCTCCACCGAGAAGTCCTTCACGCTCTCGCGCTGGGCGTCGGCGAAGCGGCGGACCTGATCGGCGGCGAAGGCGATGTCGCGGCGCACCTGATCGGGCACCTCCCGGGCGCGGCGCTCCATCTCCTCGCGGGTGACGAGGATGGGGCCGTCCCACTTGTCCAGCTTGAGGGCATACTCGCGGACCGCCTCCTCGCCCCGGCGCTCGATCTCGCCCAGCATGGCGGTGACGACCTCGCGGGCCGTTCCCGTCTCGGTCTCGGGGGTCTTGCTCGCGCGCTTCAGGTATTCGATGGCCATTTCAATGCTCCATGGCGCCGGGGAGGAGACGTCCTGCCGTCCGGGCTCTAGTTGGTCGTGTCGAATTCGGTGGCGAAGGCCTTGAGCTTGGGGTCGGCCGCGACCCTCCGCATGAAGCTGTCGTCCACGTAAGACTTCGCCTCGGGTGCCGCGGGAATGGTGCCTACCTCCGCCATGAAGGCGCCGATCCGGCCGAGCCAGCCGTCGAGGGCGGACGGTCCCTTGGTGCGATCCATGAGGCGGAGCTGTTCGGTGAGCGCGAAGGTCGGCCGCAGGGCGAACTCCTGGTCGATGGCGGAATCCGAGGCCTCGACGCCGCCGATGGCATAGAAGGCCTTGGTCATGGCGTGCGCCTCCTTCGGATGCGCCTTGGCCCAGCCCCAGGCCCGCAGGTAGACGGCGGCCACCTTGGCCACGAGGTCCGGGTGCTCCTTGGCGAAGGCGGGACGCACCACCAGCGCGCCGGGCACGATGGCGCCGGCATCCGCACCGGAGCACAGCACCTTGGCGCCGGCCTTTTCTTCCAGCGTGTAGGTGTAGGGCGCCCATACCCCCACCACCTCGGAAGTGTTGGCCATGGCGGCGGAGATGATCTGCGCCTGGCCGAGATTGACGAACTGCATGTCGGAGGATTTCAGCCCCCATTTGGCGAGGCAGTTGCGCGCCGCATAGTCCGCCGTGGAATTGGTGGTGAGCAGCAGCTTCTGCCCCTTCAGGGCGGAGGGATCCTTCTGCAGCGCCGCCACTTTGTCGGCGCGGGTCATCAGCGCGTTGGTCTTGGATTCGTCGTTGGTGATGCCCACCGTGACGAGCCCGAAACGCGCGGCGCCCAACACCGCCGGAACCGAGCCGGTGCCGCCCACGTCCCACGAGCCCGCCTGCGCCGCCGCCACCTGCGGTGCGCCCGCCGGGAAGGTGACGAAGGTCGCGTCGAGCCCCACCTCCTTCCACCATCCCTTTTCGGCGGCGATGTAGAAGGGCAGAGCCCAGTAGAGCGAGGGCTGGTAGGAGATGCTGATCTTGGTCAGCCCCTCCGCCCGTGCCGGTGCGGCCGGAGCGACCAGGGTTGCCGAGAGGGTGGCGAGCGCCGCCGCGAGGAAGGCGTGCCTGCGCGCGGGGCGTTTGAACGGCGTGTCCTTGACCTTGGTCATGCGTGTCTCTCCCTGGTGTTGCCGGTGGTCCGGCCTGTTCTGGAGCGCGCGCCGGGGCGCCCTGCTCCCTTTTTCGACGCCGTCAGTGCGCGACGCCGGTCTTTTCCTCGCGGAGCGATCGCCAGATGTGGGTGCGCAGGTGGACGAAGGATTCGAGGTCCATCACGTCCTCGATGCGGCTGTAGCGCTCCCAGCCCTCGGCCTCGCGGATCGACTTCACGTCCACGATCTCCTTCAGGCGGCCGGGGCGGCGGGTCATGATCGCCACGCGATCGGCGAGATAGACCGCCTCTTCCACGCCGTGGGTGATGAACAGCACCGTGCGCGGATTGCGCCGGGCGAGGCGCACCAGCTCTTCCTGCATCACCACGCGGGTCTGCGCGTCGAGGGCACCGAAGGGCTCGTCCATCAGCAGGACCTGGGGATCGAGCACATAGGCGCGGGCGATGGCCACACGCTGCTGCATGCCGCCCGAGAGCTGGTGCGGATAGGCGCCCTCATAGCCATTGAGGCCGATCAGCTCGACCGCCTCCATGACGCGGATGCGCCGCTCCTCGCGGGGCATGTTCCGGTTGCGCAGGCCCAGCTCGATATTCTCGACCACCGTCTTCCAGGGGAAGAGGGCGAACTGCTGGAACACTACAGCCCGGTCCGGCCCCGGCTCGCGCACCTCGGCATTGCCCACCAGCACGCGGCCGGAAGTGGGAAACTCGAAGCCCGCGGCGAGCCTCAGGCAGGTGGTCTTGCCGCAGCCGGAGGGGCCGACGATGGCGACGAATTCCTTGTCGGCGATGGCAAGGTCCACGTCGTCCAGCGCCTTCACCTGGCCGGCGCCGAAACTCTTGCTCACGGCATCGAAGCGGATGGAGCTCATCTTGTCCTCTCAGGCTCGCTCGAGGCGGTTGTGGATGCGCGCCTCGAGGGCACGAAGGGCGATGTCGATGAGGACGCCGACGAGGCCGATGGCCGCCATGCCGACCATCACGGTCGCGGTGGCGACGCCGCTCTGGGCCTGCACCATCATGTAGCCGACGCCGGTGGAGGCCACGATCAGCTCGGCCCCCACCAGAGACTGCCAGCCGAGACCGGCGCCGATCCTGAGGCCCGCCACGATGGAGGGGGTGGCCGCCGGCAGCAGCACTTCCAGGATCAGGCGATGGGTCGGCGTGCCCAGCATCTCGGCGGCCTCGATGTAGCGCGGCTCCACCTGGCGGGCACCGCGATAGGCGTTGAGCAGGCAGGGAGGAAAGGCGCCGGAGAAGATGATGAGGACGGGGCCGCCGAAGCCGGTGCCGAACCACAGCGCCGCGAACGGCACCCATGCGATGGGGGCGATGAAGCGCAGGGCGTCGAACAGCGGCGAGACGATATCGTCGAGCAGCCGGAAGCGCCCCATGAGCAGGCCCAGCGGCACACCCACCGCCGCCGCCAGCAGGTAGCCTGCGGAAAAGCGCTGGAGGCTGGAGGCGAGATGCTGCGGCAGCGTGCCCCCCGCGAACGAAGTGTGGAGCAGCGTCACGAGCCGTTCGGCCACCTCCAGCGGGCCGGGAAGGAAGGCCTTGCCCACAAGCCCGCTCGCCGCAACCAGCGCCCACAGGCCGAAGAAGCCGACAAGACCGGCGAGGCCCAGCACCATGCGCCTGGCAGGGTCCAGCGCGCCGGTCATGCCGTCTCTCCCTTGATGCGGACCCAGGTCAGGGTGCGGCGCTCGACGAGGCCCAAGAGAGCGGTGGTGAGCGCGCCGAAGATGGCGACACAGATCATGCCCACGAGGATCATGCCGGGATAAAGGTCCTGCTGGGCGAGGTTGAGCAGGTGGCCGAGCCCGGCGAGGGCGCCCACCAGCTCGGCCGCCACCAGCGTGGTCCAGCTCGCCTGCAATGACAGGCGCAGGCCGGTGAAGATCATCGGCGCCGCGCCGGGCACCACCACCTCGCGGATGAAGCGGCCGTGCGGCGTGCCGAGCATGCGCGCCGCCTCGATGAGGGGGCGCTCGATGGTGCGCACGCCGGCCTGGGTATTGATGACCGAAGGCACGAAGGCGGCGAAGAAGATGACCATGATCTTGGCCGTGTCCCCGAGCCCGAACCACAGGATGGCGAGCGGGATCCAGGCCAAAGGTGGAATGGGGCGCAGCAGCATGAACACCGGGTTCAGCACCGCCTCGGCCGTTGCGCTGGTGCCCATCAGGAGGCCCAGCGGCACCCCGACCGCCACCGACACCACGAAGCCCAGCGCCACCAGCTTCAGCGATTGCAGCACATGCACGACCAGCGTCGCGTCGCCGTAGCCCCGCCCCGTGGCCTGCAGCGCGGCCGTCCACGTATCGGCCGGCGTCGGGAAGCGTCCCGGTGAGATCAGCCCGTTGGCGCCGGTGGCCATGAACCACGCGAGCACCAGCAAGCCGAGCGTCGTCACGCCGATGGCGGACCTGCGCCCGAGCGGCATTCGTCTCCTCCCGTCATTGCGTGCTCCATCTGCGGGAGCATCGGCAGGCTGCATCTCCTCCTCGTTGGCGGATAATGCAAGCGCTTACATTAAAGCTATCATCGAGACCCCGAGTGTCAAGCGGCGATCGGTCAGAGATCTCTATATTCACTGCTGCATTGCGGTAATTGCCTTGCGGGCACAGGCTGCAAGCGCATTCATCTCTGTTCATTCCGGCCGCCTGCTGGCATGATGACAACCATGAATCGCAAGGCGCGGGCGACGCTTCAGGATGTGGCTCAGCTGGCCGGGGTCTCCACGGCCACGGTCTCGCGCGCCCTCTCGCGCCCGGACCTGGTGCAGGCGGAGACCCTGGCGCGCGTGAGCGACGCCATCGCGCGGCTGAACTACGTGCCGGGCGGCGCGGCCCGCGCCCTCGCCTCCGGCAAGACGCTGACCATCGGCGCGGTGGTGCCCACCCTCGATCACGCCATCTTCGCCCGCGCCATCCAGGCCATGCAGACCGAGCTTGCGGGCAACGGCTATCAGCTCCTCGTCGCCGCTCACGATTATGCCCCGGCGCAGGAGGCGGCGGCGGTGCGGGCGATGCTGGCGCGCGGCGTCGACGCGCTGATGGTGGTGGGCGCCGACCATCTGGAGGAGACCTGGGCGCTGCTCACCACGGCTTCCGTGCCGGTTGTCCTGTCCTGGTCTTTTGATGCGCGCCTGCCCGCCATCGGCTTCGATAACGAGAAGGCGGGGCGGCTCATCGCCGATCACCTGCTCGACCTCGGCCACCGCCGCTTCGGAATGATCTCCGGCTTCACCCACGCCAACGACCGCGCCCGCTCCCGCGTCGCGGGGGTGCGCGCCGCCCTCGCCGCACGGGGGATCGAGCTGCCCTCGTCCTGCGTGGTGGAGGCCCCCTTCACCCTTGCCGGCGGCCGCGCGGGGCTCGCCGAGCTGATGGCGCGGGCGACGCCACCGACGGCGGTGGTCTGCGGCAACGATCTTCTGGCGGCCGGCGCGTTGTTCGAGGCCCAGGCGAGCGGCATCGCCGTGCCCGGCGCGCTCTCGGTCGTGGGCATCGACAATCTGGAAATCGCCGCCCACCTCGCCCCGCCGCTGACCACGGTGCACCTGCCCACCACCGAGCTTGGGCGCACGGTGGCGCGCCATCTGCTCGCCCGCCTCCGCGGCGAAGCGCAGCCCCAGCGCGTGGAGCTGCCCATCGAACTGGTGATCCGCCGATCGGCCACGGCGCCGGCCACAAGTCCGGCTCTCGCCCGGGAACCGTCATAGAGCCAGCCGGCGGTCCGCGCGCCTCATCCGGTCGGTTCGGCCTGTCCCGGCGCCCGGGGCGAACATGCGGCCCGCAGTGCCGCGCGCAGCCATCGGTGGGCGGGGTCGGCATCGAAACGGGGATGCCAGGCAAGGGACACGGCGAGCGCATCCGTCTTCACCGGTAGGTCGAAGGTGTGGAGGCCGGCACGCCCCGGCTCCGTCAGTCGCGCCGGCACCGCGGCAACGTGATCCGAGGTGCGCACGATGGCGAGCGCATCACTGAAATTGGCCACCGCAATGGCCACGAAGCGCTTCAATCCCAGCGCTGCCAGCGCCACGTCAATGGGGCCCGAGAAACGGCCCCGGCGCGAAACGGAGACATGGGGAAAGGCCACGAACCGCTCCGGCGTCACGTCTCCGGCGAGCGGATGGCCGGGCCGCACGACACCCACGAACCGATCATGGAACAGCGCCTGCAAACGGATCTCCGGCCCCATGGCGCCGATGACGCCCACATCGGCGTCGATCCGGCCCTCCCGCAGGGCCTCCACATCCTCCTTGTCCTGATGGGCGAAGCGCAGCCGGACCAGGGGCGCCTCCTGCGCGGCCAATGAGGCCAGTGCCGCGCCGAAGGTGCCGACGAACCCGTCATTGGCGCGGATGACGAAGGTGCGCTCCAGCCTGAGAAGATCGATCTCGTCGTCGCCGCGCACCAGCGCCTCGGCCTCGGCCACGAGGCCGCGCAGCCGCTCGCGCAGGCCCTCGGCACGCGGGGTCGGCACGAGCCCGCGCCCCGCGCGAACCAGCACCGGATCACCCAGGAGGTGACGGATGCGCGCGAGCTGGCGGCTCATGGCCGGCGCGGAGAGGTTCAGCCGCTGCGCGGCACCCACGACGCTGCCCTCCGAGAGAAGCGCGTCGAGCGTCACCAGCAGATTCATGTCGAGCGGCGGCACGTGGCGCGTCACGAGCCGCGTCACCTGGCGCAGCGTCGGTTTGGCAGCCAAGGGAGGTGCCTCCGCATTAGTGCATCCAATGCAATCATATAATAGCGACATTGCACTGTATGCAAACAAGTCCGCCCCCTATCGAAAGACCAGTTCAACGCGCCTGCGCGCTGCTTTCGACAGGACCCCACATGACACGACAAACCTCCTCCCCCACCGCCCAGCCGCACGCCGCGGCCGCGCACCGGCCCGTCCGTTCCGGCATGGTGCTCACCGGGCTTTCCCTTGCCATCCTGCTGTCGCAGCTCGGCACCAACATCATCAACGTCGCCCTGCCCACCTTGGTGAAGAGCCTCGGCGTGGACTTCGGGGCCGTCCAATGGGTGGTGGTGAGCTATCTGCTCGTCGTCACCGCCCTCATCGTCGGCGTCGGGCGTTTCGGCGACCAGCTCGGCAAGAAGCGGCTCTATCTGTGGGGGCTCGCCGTCTTCATGGCGGCCTCGGTGCTGTGCGCCCTCTCCACCAGCCTGCCGCTGCTGATCGCCGGCCGCGCCGGCCAGGGGCTTGGCGGCGCCATCCTGATGGCGCTCTCCTTCGCCTTCGTCGGGGAGGTGTTCCCCAAGGAGCGCACCGGCTTCGCCATGGGGGTGCTCTCCACCATGGTGTCCTTCGGCATCGCCCTCGGCCCGTCCCTCGGCTCGCTGGCGCTGGCCGCCTTCGGCTGGCAGGCGGTGTTCTGGGTCAACCTGCCGTTCGGGCTTCTGGCCTTCCTTCTGGTCTCGCGCTATCTGCCCAACGCCATCGATGCGCCGAAGCATCCTGTCCCCGCGGCGCGGTTCGACTGGCTCGGCACCATCCTCCTCGCCCTGACGCTCGGCGCCTATGCGCTGGCCATGACCTTGGCCGGCAAGCAGGGCTTCGATGCACCGCTCGTGCTGCAGCTCGGGCTCGGCGCGCTCGTCGGCCTCGCATTGTTCCTCGCGGTGCAGGTCAAGGCGCGGGCGCCGCTGCTGAAGCTCTCCATGTTCGGCAACGCGCTGCTCTCCACCAGCATGGTCATGAGCGTGCTGGTCTATGCGGTGATGATGGCGACCCTGGTGCTGGGGCCGTTCTTCCTGTCGAAGGCGCTCGGCCTCGACACCCGCATGGTCGGCCTTGTCATGACGGTCGGTCCCCTCGCCGCTGCCATCATGGGCGTGCCGGCCGGCACCCTTGCCGACCGCATCGGCGCGAGGCTCGCCATGGTCATCGGGCTGGCGCTGTTCACCGTCGGGGCCTTCGTGATGTCCTGGGTGTCGCGCGACGGCGGTGTCGCCATCTACATCGTCGCCATCCTGTTCATCAGCGTCGGCCTCGCTTTCTTCCAGACGCCGAACAACACCGCCGTCATGACCGATGCGCGCCCCGAACAGCGCGGCCTCGTTTCCGGCCTGCTGGCCCTCGCCCGCAATCTCGGCCTCATCACCGGCGCCTCGCTCATGGGCGCGCTCTTCGCCAGCGTCGCCGGCGATACGGCCACCGCCACCCCGGACCTCGTGACGGAGGCCATGCGCTTCGCCTTCCGCATCGCGGCGTCCATGGCCGCCGCCGCCTTCCTCCTCTCCCTCACCACGCTGCGCCGGCGTCGCGCCTGACCCGGCTGCCAAGGACCCTTCCGATGAAACAGACAAACACACCCCTCGCGGGCGCCGAACGCCCGGTCCCGCCCGAACGCCGCCTGAGGATCGCCGAGGTCCGCAAGGTCATCGAGGTGAGCCCGCACATGCGGCGCATCACCCTCGCCTCGGCGGCGCTCATGGACTTTCCCGTCCGCCGCCCCGCGCAATGGGTCAAGGTCTTCGTGCCGACGGCCGACGGCGAGAAGCCGAGCGGACGCGCCTACACCATCCGCCATTTTCGCGAGGCGCTGTGCGAGATGGACATCGATTTCGTTCTGCACGGAGGCGGCCCCTGCTCCACCTGGGCGCAGAACGCGGCACTTGGCGACGTGGTCCAGATCGCCGGCCCGCTCGGCGGCTTCCGGCTCGATCCGGACATCTCGCATTTGCTGATCGGAGGCGACGAGACCGCGCTTCCGGCTATCGCTTCCATCCTCGAATCCCTGCCGACCGGACTTGCCGTCGATGCCTTCGTGGAAGTTCCCTGGGATGACGACGCCCAGATCCTCGCCTCGACAGCCGACGTGGAAATCACCTGGCTCCCCCGCAACGGCCGGAACGTCGGCACCAGGCTCGCCGAGGCGATGATGGGGGCGGAACTGCCGCCGGATACAGGTGCGGTCTGGTTCGCCGCGGAAGCCTCGATCGTCCGCGCGGTCCGTCGGCACTTCCAGCTCGACCGCGCCTTTCCGCGCGGCAGGCTCGTGATGTCCGGGTACTGGAAGCGGGGAGAAACCGACTTCAGGGACAGCGAAGGGGATCAATGAGGGCACCGCGCGTGCCGGTGCCGAGATCGACAAGACAGATGTTGACCACTTCGGCGGTTCGGTGAAGTTTGAGTCAGGTCGCCGGCGCAAGGGTGGCGGCCTGTATCGGTGCCAGGAGCGATCTGCCACCCGTCGGGCTGTTCGGAAAAGCTCGGATAACGCCGGACGAAAGCAGATCCCGGACCAACCGGGCTGCAAGGGAAGGGAAACGGGGAATGATCACAAGGCGGCAGGCGTTGCGTTCGGTCGGAGGCATGGCCCTCGGGGCCGGGGCCGGGCTCATGGCGGGGTCCCGTTTCGCGGCACTGGCTGCGGAAACGATCACGCTTCCCTTTGGTAATGGCGAGCGCCCGCTCGTGGTCTATCCCGGCAAACGCGCCCTGATTGGCCTGACCGCGCGCCCCCCTCAGCTGGAAACCCCGTTCTCCGTTTTCAACGACGGCATCCTGACGCCGAACGATGCCTTCTTCGTGCGCTATCACCTTGCCGACATTCCGCTCGACATCGACCCCACCGCCTTCCGCGTGGAGGTCAAGGGCAAGGTCGCGACGCCCCTTTCGCTTTCTCTCGATGATTTGAAGACCAAGTTCGAGCCGGTGGAATTCGTCGCCGTGCATCAATGCTCGGGTAACAGCCGGGGCTTCTTCCAGCCGCGCGTGGGCGGAGGACAGGCGGGCAACGGGCTGATGGGCAATGCCCGCTGGAAGGGCGTGCCGCTGAAGGCCGTGCTGGAAAAGGCGGGCATCGCGAGCGGGGCCGTCGAGGTCGCCTTCAGCGGGCTCGACCGTCCCGCCATGCCGCAGACGCCGGCCTTCGCCAAGTCCCTGAAGCTCGATCATGCGCTCGATGGCGAGGTGATCCTCGCCTACCAGATGAACGGCACGGATCTGCCCTGGCTGAACGGCTTTCCCCTGCGCCTCGTCGTGCCCGGCTACTTCGGCACCTACTGGGTGAAACACCTCAACCAGATCACCGTGCTCGACAAGCCGCTCGACAATTTCTGGATGGCCACGGCCTATCGCATTCCCGACAACGAATGCGCCTGCGTGCCCCCCGGCGGGAAACCGGAAAAGACCGTGCCGATCGGCCGCTTCGTCGTGCGGTCCTTTCTCACGAACGTCCTCGACGGCGCGAAGGTCGCGGCGGGCAAGCCCCTGCCCTTGCGCGGCATTGCCTTCGATGGCGGCTCGGGCATCGCGCGCGTCGAAGTCTCCGCCGATGGCGGCAAATCCTTCGCGCCGGCAACGCTGGGCGAGGATCTCGGCAAGTACTCGTTCCGCGAATGGCGGACAAGCGTGACCGTGCCGCCGGGAGACCACGCGATCCTGGTGCGGGCCACCAATGTGCTCGGCAAGAGCCAGCCCATGGAGGCGACCTGGAACCCCTCCGGCTATATGCGCAACGTCGTCGAAACCACCCGTATCGTGGCCGCGTGAGGGACATTCCGATGACCAGCCATCCCAAGACCCTCGCCGCCGCCCTCGTCACCGCCGCCGCCCTGGCCTGTGCCGGCACCTTCGCCGGCTTCGCGGTGGCGCAGCCCATGTCCTATGTGCTTCCGCCGGAAACCGCCGTCTTCAAGCCAGGTCCAGGGGTCGAGGCCGCGGAGAACAATTGTGCGGCGTGCCATTCGGCCGACTACATCCTCACGCAGCCGCCCAAGATGGGACGGCCGTTCTGGGATGCCGAGGTCCACAAGATGATCTCCGTCTACGGCGCCCCCATTGATGAGAAGGACGCCAAGGCGATCGTCGACTATCTGACGGCCACCTACTAGGGCCCGACGTCACAGACGTCTACATGCCATCCTGGCGAAGGGCCGCGCGGACCAGCCGCGCGGTCAGCCGGAAATGCTCCATCAGCAGCTCGACGGCCTCGTTCTCGCGTCGGGCGATGGCGGCCTGCGCGATGGCCCGGTGCTCGTCCTGCTCGTTGCGGCCGGCACGCGGGACGGTCCGCGCCGCATGGCGGTAGCGTTGCGCCGCGACATACAGCTGCGTGCAGAAATCGTTGATCCAGGACGATCCCGACGCCGCCACCAGCGCCGCATGGAAGGCGCCGTGGGCCTGCTCCCATGCGGGATTGCGTTCGGTGGTGTCGTCGGAGAGATAGCGCGGGATGGCCTCCAGCCGCTGAAGCGCCGAGGTCACGCCCTCTTCCCAGGCCAGCCCCCCGCTGCGGATCGAATTGCGCAGCCCGACCTCGTTGGCCCAGCATCGCGCCAGGATCAGCTCGTCGAGGTCCTGGAGGGTGACCGAGTGGACCCGGAACCCGCGCTGGTCGCGATGATCGAGCAGCCCCTCGCTGGCGAGCCGGTTCAGCGCCTCGCGGACCGGGCTGGCACCGATGCCATACTGATCGCAGATGGTACGAATCTTGAGCTTGGCGCCCGGCTTGATCGCCCCATCGATGATGTCGCTCCGCAGCCGTCCATAGGCCTCGCTGGCCAGGGTTGCGCTCTTCGTCATCAACAGTGCCGCGCTCCGTTCTTCGCCCACGAACCTTGGATGATCATAGCCGCTTCGTAAAGCCTGAATGATCGATAATATTGCGATGCAAAATAAAAAAATCGATATTTAAGTTGACCGACTCGGAAAATCGATATTTTTTGACGGCAGGAGAACTGCCGATGAAACTGGTCACCTTTGTTCGCAAGCCGTCCGCCGATCAGCACCTGGGTGTGGTGCTCGATGACGCCGTGTTCGACCTTACGGCAACCGGCAAGCCCGAATTCGAGAGCATGCTCTCGCTGATCCGCGCCGGCGCCGTCGATGCCGCGAAGGCTCTGGCCGAGGCCGCCCGGGGGGTGGGTAGCGGCGTGCCTGGTCTCGTCCCGCTGGAAGACGTCACGCTGCTGGCGCCGATCCCGCGCCCGGCCAAGAACATCTTCTGCGTCGGCCGCAACTACATCGATCACGTCACCGAGGGCTACAAGGCGCGCGGGCTGGACCTGAAGCTGCCGGAATTTCCCCAGTTCTTCTCCAAGCCGCCGACGACCGTCATCGCCACCGGCGACACCATCCCGCTGCACGAGGGCATCACCAACCTGCTCGACTACGAGATCGAGCTTGCCATCGTGATCGGCCGCGACGGCCGCGATATTCCGGCTGCCGACTGGCGCAAGTACGTGTTCGGCTACACGGTGCTCAACGACATCACCGGCCGCGACCTGCAGCGGCGCCACGATCAGTGGTTCAAGGGCAAGGGCCTCGACGGCAGCTGCCCCATCGGCCCCTGCATCGTCACCGACGACGCCATCGCCGATCCGCAGAAGCTCGACCTCTGGCTGGAGGTGAACGGCGAGCGCCGTCAGGCCGCCAACACCTCGCAGATGATCTTCGACCTGCCCCGCATCATCGAGGACCTCTCGCGCGGGATGACGCTGGAAGCGGGCGACATCATCGCCACCGGCACGCCCTCCGGTGTCGGCTATGCCATGACGCCGCCCCACCCGCTTCAGCGGGGTGACCTCGTGACCTGCCACATCGAGGGCATCGGCACGCTCCAGAATCGTATCGGCTGAACGAACCGCGACACTTGAAAGGGCGCGCCGCATGACCGCAGCAACCTCCACCCCCGTCGCCTGGCCCCTGGACCGTCCGCTCGCCCTTTCGGTCAGCGTGATGCTCGAAGCCTGGAGCGACGATTCCGCGCCGGGCATCGGCCCCATGGGCAACCCGCTCAAGGCCGGCGTGCTCGACCTGCAGGGCCGCTCCTGGGCCGACTACGGCCCCAAGGTCGGCACCTGGCGCATCCTCGACGCACTCGCCGCTGCCGACGTGAAGGCAGTGTTCTATGTCAGCGGCATTCTCGCCGAGCGCTACCCGGACCTGATGAAGGCCATCGTCACGGCCGGGCACGACATCGCCGCCCATGCCTGGGCGCAGAACATCGTGCCGGCCTACCAGACCGAGGCCGAGGAGCGCGCCGACCTCCTGCGCTGCGTCTCCACCATTGAGGCGACCTCAGGCCGCCGCCCGGCGGGCTGGATCAGCCCGCGCTGCACCCCCAGCGCCGTCACCTCCGCTTTGCTGGCGGAGCAGGGTTTCGCCTGGCATTCCGATATCTTCGACACGGATGTGCCCTACAAGCTGGAAACGCCGCGGGGCAGCGTCGTCGGCGTCCCGTTCACCATGGAGGTGAACGACATGCCGCTCTACATCCGCTACGGCAACGAGCCGCGCGCCTTCACCCAGATCCTGGAGCGCCTGCTCGCGAACTGGCCGGACGCCCCCAAGCGCCCCTGCTGCCTGGACATCACCGTGCACGCGCATGTGTTCGGCCGGCCCTACGGGATCATCGAGCTGATCGAGTCGCTGCGCCTCGCCCGCCGCTACGAGGCGCTGGCGCGTCTGACCACCCACGCCGAACTCGCCGCTCTGTGTGCCTGAGTCACGCCCCCGCACCGGCACGACCGGCGCGGGGGATGGCGGGCCAGAGCTTTTGACACGCATCCGAGCAGCAGGAGGCGCGCCATGGCGGCGCCAGGGCCGGTCGTTGCCATCGAGGAGCATTATCTCGATGCGGAGGTGTACGCCATCGCCGGCGGTGCCCGCGGGAGCCTCGGCACCCGCATGCGCGATCTCGGTGCCCAGCGCCTGCGTGAGATGGACGAGGCGGGCGTCGACATCCAGGTGCTCTCCCATGCGCCGCCCGGGCTTCAACGGGTTCCGGCGGCATCGGCGGCCGACGTCGCCCGGCGCGCCAACGACCGGCTCGCCGAGGTGGTGGCCGCGCACCCGACCCGCTTTGCAGCCTTCGCCTCGCTGCCCACGGCCGTTCCAGATGCCGCCGCGGGGGAACTGGAACGCGCCGTGCGGGAGCTGGGCTTCAAGGGCGCCATGATCCACGGGACGACGGATGGGCTGTTTCTGGACGACGCCCGCTTCTGGCCGATCCTGGAACGCGCCGAGGCGCTGGATGTGCCGCTCTACATCCATCCGGCCTTGCCGATGGCAGCGGTGCGGCAGGCCTATATGGGAAAATATGCCGAAACCCATCCGACCTTCGCCACGGCCGCGTGGGGCTTCACCATCGAGACCGGCACCCATGCCATGCGCCTCGTTCTATCGGGGGCGCTGGAGGCGTTTCCCCGTCTCCAGCTCATTCTCGGGCACCTCGGCGAGGGAATCCCGTTCCTCATGGCCCGCATCGACGAGGCCCTGAGCCGCGACACGCCGACGAAGGCCTTCCGCAAGCTGTTCACCGACCATTTCCACGTGACGACGAGCGGCTTCTTCTCCGACCCCGCGCTTGCCTGCTGCATCGCGGAGATGGGCGTGGACCGCATCCTGTTCTCCATCGACTGGCCCTTCGTGGAGAACGCGCCGGGCGTGGACTGGCTGCGGACGTTCGAGCTCGGCGACGCCGACAAGGCAAAGATTTTCGGCGGCAACGCCAAGAGGCTGTTGAAGCTGGCGTGAGACCGGCAGCGGCGAGGACGCGTGCCGGCGATCGGCGCGCTCCCTCATCAAGAACACAGATCAAAGCAATGCCGGGGAGGTGATTGGATGACGAACATCAGTATGGGCAAGTCCGACAGCGCGCATGCGGAGGTGATCCGCGACGTCGCCGCGCGCATCGAGCGCCTGCCGTTCTCGCGCTGGCACCTGAAGGCCCGCATCCTGATCGGTACGGCCACCTTCTTCGATGCGTTCGACGCGCTCACCATCGCCCAAGTGCTGCCGGTGTTGCGGCCGCTCTGGAAGCTCAGCGGGCCGCAGGTCGGCTTTCTCATCTCGACCGGCTATCTCGGCCAGCTTGTCGGCGCGCTCGTGGCCGGCATGTGCGCCGAGCGCTTCGGCCGCCTGCCGACCATGATTGGCGCCATCTGCATCATGTCGGCGATGAGCCTCGCCTGCGCGTTCGCCTCCGACTACGAGACGCTCCTTGTCTTCCGCACCATCCAGGGCCTCGGCCTCGGCGCGCAGGTGCCGATCGCGGCGGTGTACATCAGCGAGATCGCCAAGGCGCACAAGCGCGGACGCTTCTTCATCCTCTACGAATGCGTCTTCACCTTCGGGCTGTTCGCCTCCGGCCTGATCGGCTCCTTCGTGGTGCCGCACCTGGGCTGGCAGGCCATGTTCTTCATCGGCGTCTTGCCGATCATCATCGGCGTGAGCCTCGGCTTCCTGCTGCCGGAATCGCCTCGCTGGCTCGCGAGCCGCAACCGGGTGGCAGACGCGAAGGCCGCCATGGCGCGCATCGAGAGCGAGATCGAGGCCTCCACCGGCCAGAAGCTCGCCCCGCCCACCGAATGGGTCCCCGCGGACCCGCGCAGGTCGTCCTGGCGTGACCTGGTCGGCCCCGACTATATCAAGCGCACGGTGGTGGTGTGGGTGATCTGGTTCTCCACCTTCCTCATCACCTACGGCCTCGGCACTTGGCTGCCGACCCTGTACCGGAGCGTGTTCAACCTGCCGCTCGAAACCGCGCTGCGTTTCGGCACCATCGGCAGCCTGATGCAGCTGGCCGGCGGACTGACGGCGGGCTTCGTCATCGACCGGATCGGCCGGCGCAGACTGTTCATGGTCGCCCTGTTCGGGGCCGCGGCGGCGCTCCTCTCCATCTGGTACGTCGGCCTCACGTCGGTGCCCCAGTTCGTGGTGCTCAGCGGCATCGCCTATTACTTCGCGGGCCTGTCGGTGCTCGGCATCTATCTCTACACGCCGGAGATCTACCCGACCCGCGCCCGGGCCATCGGCACCGCCCTCGGCACCGCGTGGCTGCGGCTGGCGTCCATGGTCGGCCCGCTGATCGTGGGCTTCTTCGTAGCCGACGGCATCGGCATGGTGTTCCTCGTCTTCGCTGCGGCAGCGATCGTCGCCGGCATCGTCGTCTCGGCTCTGGCCATCGAGACCACCAACCGGTCGCTCGAAGACATCTCCCGCTGAAACCGGCGCCGGCCAGCCCGTGATGGGGCTGGCCGGTGCACTGCCGTGTCCGGCTTCCTTCGGGCATGGCGACCGATGAGGAAGGCCCGACATGGGAACAGCATCGCTCGATCTCGTCACCACCCGCTGGTCCTCGACGAATGCCGAGGACCGCTTTCCCGTCGATAACCCCGCCACCGGCGAAGTCTTCGCCATGGTGCAGGGCGGGGGCACGGCGGAAGTGGACGCGGCGGTGCGGTCGGCCCACGCGGCCTTTCTCGGCTGGCGACGCGTCCCTGCGCGCGAGCGCGGGCTTGCCCTTCTCCAGGCCAGCCGCAAGCTCTCCGAACATGCCGACGAACTTTCCGAGCTGCTCTGCCGCGAGAACGGCAAGCCGGTCCGTGACGCCAAGGCCTTCGACGTCTCCGCCCTGATCCACGCCTTCGCCTATTTCGGCAGCCTCGCCGACAAGATGAGCGGCGAGACGCTGGACATGGGCAACGTCTATTCGGTCACAGTGCGCGAGCCCTATGGTGTCGTGGCCGGCATCATCCCTTTCAACTGGCCGCCCATCCATACCGGCGCGAAGATCGCGCCGGCGCTGGCAGCCGGGAACACCATCGTTCTGAAGCCGGGCGAGCAGGCGCCGCTGACCATCATGCACATCGTCGAGATCATCAACACGGTGCTGCCGCCCGATCTCGTCCATGTGGTGCCCGGCCCCGGCGCGACCGGCCGGGCGCTCACCGCGCATCCGCTGATCCGCAAGATTTCCTTCACCGGCGCCCCCTCCACCGGCACGGCGGTGCTCAAGGCGGCGGCGGAGCGGCACGTTCCGGTGCTGCTGGAACTCGGGGGCAAGAACCCCTTCATCGTGTTCGAGGATGCCGTTCTCGACCGGGCCGTGCGCGATGCGGTGGATGCGGCCTTCTTCAACAAGGGCGAGGCCTGCACCGCGGGCTCGCGCATCCTCGTTCACGCCGACATCCACGATGCCTTCGCCGAGCGCTTTGCCGCATTCGTCCGCCGGCTGCGGCTGGGCGAGGGAACGGACCCGAAGGTCCATGTCGGCCCGCTGATCTCGAAGCCCCAGCAGCAGAAGGTCCTGGACTATATCCGCACCGGCCTGGAGGAAGGCGCCACCATCCTCGCCCAGGCCCCGCTGCCGCAGGAAGAGCGGCTGCGGAACGGCTATTTCGTCCAGCCTACCGTCTTCACCGGCGTCGCGCCGCATATGCGCATCGCGCAGGAGGAGATCTTCGGCCCCGTCACCGCGCTGATGAGTTTCCGCACCGAGGAGGAGGCCATCGCCATCGCCAACTCCACTGATTTCGCGCTGGTGGCTGGCGTCTATTCACGCGATCAGGCCCGAGCGAATCGGGTGGCCCGGGGGGTGGAGGCGGGAATCGTCTTCATCAACAATTACAACCGCGGCGGCAACGGCACCCCCTTCGGCGGCACCAAGTCCAGCGGCTACGGGCGCGAGCGGGCGGCCATGACGCTGAACGAATTCACCTATGTGAAGGCCCTGCGCATCCCCACCGGCTTCGGAGACGTGCCCCAATGGAGCGCGCTCGACGACATCGCCGAGAAGATCTGAATCGGCGGTTCCCCCGGCTTTCGTCGGCGATCCTGACTGAACGAGTGGCTGAAGTCGTCATCCCTCCGACCCATGCCCGACTTCTCTGTCATGGCAGTTGTCAGATTTGGACGAGGCTGGACCGCCCCTAGGTTCCCGGACGCCTTCTTCTCCAAGTTCGAGGCAAGGAGGCTTCGATGGGCAAAGCGAACTTCACCGAGGACTTCAAGCGCACCGCGCTTTACAGTTCGGACACAGAGAGATAGCGATCATCCGCCGGCTACGGCGAAAACCGTTTCAGATCAGGAATCCGAAACGGTGAAACCGCCGTAAGTTTTGATTTTAATGGTGGGCGCACTAGGGCTCGAACCTAGGACCCGCTGATTAAGAGTCAGCTGCTCTACCAACTGAGCTATGCGCCCGTCCGGGGTGGCCCCCGAAGGAGGCGTTCGTGTAGCAAATGAGTTTCGGGCTGGCAAGGGCCTCGGTCGGCGCAGCGGGGAAGATTTCCACAGGTCCTTTCCGCCGCCGCGTCGTCGCTTGTGGATTTACTCCTTGAACGCCTCCTCGCGACCCTTCTGCACCGATGGCAGCAGCACCACCACCAGCGCGGCCGCGGCGAGCAGCAGCAGCACGGCCGAGATGGGGCGGGTGACGAACACGGTGGGGTCGCCGCGCGAGATCAGCATGGCCCGGCGCAGGTACTCTTCCAGCATGGGGCCGATGACGAAGCCGAGCAGCAGCGGGGCGGGCTCGCAATCGAGCTTCACCAGCGCGTAGCCGAGCAGGCCGAACAGGGCCATGGTGTACACGTCGAACGTGTTGTTGTTCACGCTGTACACGCCGATGCAGCAGAACGCGATGATGGCCGGGAACATCACGTGGTAGGGCACGGTGAGCAGCTTCACCCACATGCCGATGAGCGGCAGGTTGAGCAGCACCAGCATGAAGTTGCCGACCCACATGGAGGCGATGACGCCCCAGAACAGGTCGGGCTTCTCCGTAACCACGTTGGGGCCGGGCGTGATGCCCTGGATGATGAGCGCGCCGATCATCAGCGCCATCACCGGGTTGGAGGGGATGCCCAGCGTCAGCATGGGGATAAAGGAGGTCTGCGCGCCGGCGTTGTTGGCGCTCTCCGGCCCCGCCACACCCTCGATGGCGCCGCGCCCGAATTCGCGCGGGTACTTCGAGATCTTCTTCTCGATGGAATAGGAGGCGAAGGAGGACAGCATGGCGCCGCCGCCCGGCAGGATGCCGAGGAAGGAGCCGATCACCGTGCCACGCAGGACCGGCGCGATGATGCGCTTGAACTCCTCCTTCGTGAGCATCAGGCTCTTCACCTTGGCCGCCACCAGCGAGCGCTGGTGTTCGTCCTCCAGATTGCGGATGATCTCGCTGATGCCGAACATGCCCATGGCCAGCGCAACGAAGTCGAAGCCGTCGGAGAGTTCCTGCATGTCGAAGGTGAAGCGCGGCGTGCCGGTGTAGATGTCCTGGCCGGAGAGGCCGAGGATCAGCCCCAGCACGATCATGGCGATGGCCTTGACCACCGAGCCCGAAGCCAGCGTCACCGAGGCGATGAGGCCGAGCACCATCAGCGAGAAATATTCCGGCGGCCCGAACTGCAGCGCGAGGTTGGCGAGCGGCGGCGCGAACAGGGCGAGCAGGAGGGTCGCCACGGAGCCGGCGAAGAAGGAGCCCAGCGCCGCCGTGGCGAGCGCCGCGCCCGCCCGGCCCTTGCGGGCCATCTGGTGGCCATCGATGGCGGTGACGACCGACGAGGATTCGCCCGGCAGGTTGATGAGAATGGCGGTGGTCGAACCACCATACTGGGCGCCGTAATAGATGCCCGCGAGCATGATGAGGGCGGAGACCGGCGGCAGGCCGAAGGTGAGCGGCAGCAACATGGCGATGGTCGCCACCGGGCCGAGGCCGGGCAGAACGCCGATCAGCGTGCCGAGTAGCGCGCCGACGAAGCAGTAGAAGACGTTCTGCAGCGACAGCGCGACCGAGAAGCCGAGGGCGAGATTGTCGAGAAGGTCCACGGGCGCCTCCTCAGTATCCGCCGAGCCACGGGCCGAGCAGCGGCAGCGGCAGGCCGAGCCCCTTGATGAAGACGGCCCAGGCGAACACCACCATCACGGCGGTGTTCAGCAGCGCCGTCCGGAAGGTGAACAGGCGCGAGGCCAGCGCCGAGACGAACACCGAGATGCCGAGGGCGGGCAGGAAGCCGAGGGGCCGCACACCGAAGCCGAAGAACACCACCGCGCCGGTGATGACGAGCACCGCCCGCCAGGCGATGCCACTCGGCATCTCGCCAGGGAAGCGCAGCCCGTTGACGAGGATGATGAGCCCGAGCAGGCCGAGCAGCGCCGAAAGCACGAGCGGGAAGTAGCCCGGCCCCATGCGCACCGCCGTGCCCATGGGCAGGTCCTGCGTCTGCCAGCCGAACAAGAGCCCGAGGGCGATGAAGAGGAGGCCCGAGAGGACGTCCTTCGGATTGCGGATGATGTTCATGTCCCCCCTCGGTGCCGGCGCGTTTTGGTTGCGCTCTGACAGGTGGCCTGCTGTGGGAAGGCCCGCGCGGCTGGCGCCGACCGCGCGGGATGCGTTCCTGAAGGCTCGCCGGCGCGGTCTTGAACCCCGCCGATATCAGCTGGGGCGTCGGGCCGGCATGCTGCGGCCACGACGCTGGATGCCGCGGTGGGTGGTCAGTCGGCGTAGACGCCGGCGCCCTGGATCACCGGCTTCCACTTGGCGATCTCGGCGATGACGAAATCCTTGTGGAAGGCTGGGCTGCGGCGGTCCTTCGGCTCCGGCTCGGTGCCGAGGTCGGCGAAGCGGGCGATCACCTTGGGATCGTTGAGGGCGACGTCGAGGGCGGCGTTCAGCTTGTCGACAATGGCCTTGGGCGTGCCCTTGGGGGCATAGATGCCGTGCCACACCGCCACTTCGAAGTCCTTGAGGCCGCTCTCCTGCATGGTGGGCAGGTCGGGCAGCGACTTCACGTGGCCCTTGGTGGTGACGGCATAGGCCTTCACCTTGCCGCCCTTGATCTGGCCGGTGGTGTTGGTGGTCTGGTCGCACATGAGGTCGATCTGGCCGCCGACGAGGTCGTTCATGGCCGGCCCCGTGCCCTGATAGGGAACGGTGGTCATCTGGGTGCCGATCGACGACATGAACAGCATGCCGCACAGGTGCGAGGCGGAGCCGACGCCGGCATTGCCGTAGGTCACCTTGTCCTTGTTCGCCTTCACATAGTCCACGGCCTCGGCCATGGTCTTGGGGGCGAAGCCGGGCTTGGCGATCATGGTCATGGGCACGGCGGTGACGAGGCCCACCGCCTCGAAGTCGGTCGCGGGATTGTAGGGCAGCTTGCGGTAGAGCGTCGCCGCGGTGGCCTGGCCGATATGGTGGAGCAGGATGGTGTAGCCATCGGGCGCGGCCTTCGCCACCTGGCCCGCGCCGCGGGTGCCGCCGGCGCCGCCCACGTTCTCCACGACGACCTGCTGGCCCAGCGTCTTCGACATGGATTCGGCGACGAGACGCGCCACCGTGTCGGTCGGGCCACCGGCCGCGAAGGGAACCACCATGGTGATCGGCCGCGTAGGATAGTCCTGCGCCGTCGCCGTCGCAGACAATCCGATCGCCGCGGCGAGCGCGAGGGCGGCCGAGAGCATACGCATGGGCATTCTCCTCCTTGAGGGATCCTTTGGCGTCCCCTTCTGAACCCTTTTGAAGGTCGCGGCGGCCGCTGCGTCAAGCCCGAACTTCCGTAGGGTTGTCGGCAGCATGGCACCTCACCGGCTCCCGCCTCGCCACCTTCTGGCCGCATCACGGCCACGCTGGGTCACACAAGCATCTGGCAAAGCACGGTTTTTCCAGGCGATTTCCGCGAGGAACAAGCGCGGGCCGGGCCGGTTCTCTTGAGACGACTCTTGAAAGGAGACGCCATGAGAATCTCGCGCTCGCCCCTCACCCGAGCCCTGCTCTCCACGGCGGCGCTCGCGCTCGCGGTTCCCGCCGTCGCTTCGCTCGCCTTTGCGACGCCGGCAACCGCGCAGCAGGCCCAGAAACGGAGCCAGGGCCAGCCGCAGCAGGCCGGCCGTGAGCGGGTAGACATCAACATCTTCTACGAGCCGCTGGCCGAGCACGGGAGCTGGGTGCGCCATCCCGACTATGACTACGTCTTCGTGCCCTCCGGGCTCGACGCGTCTTGGCGGCCCTATCAGGAGGGGCGCTGGCTTTGGACGGACGACTACGGCTGGTACTGGGATTCGGCCGAGCCATTCGCCTGGGCCACCTACCATTACGGCCGCTGGGGCTATGAGCCCGCCTATGGCTGGTTCTGGGTGCCCGGCGACACCTGGGCGCCGGCCTGGGTGACGTGGCGCAGCGGCGGCGGCAAGACCGGCTGGGCGGCCATCGCCCCCGATTCCCGCGGCTATGCCTATGGCGCGCCGCGGGTGATGGACCCGCCGGTGGCGGAAAGCTGGGTGTTCGTGGACAACCGCTACCTCGCCGCGCCGGAGCTGGCGCTGCATGTGGCGCCCATCGCGCAGATCGCCGTGTGGCTGTCGCGGGACAATCCGCGCGTCTACCAGCCGCTCTATCGCGACGGGGTGGTGACGACCCGCTTCGTCGACCGCAACGACTATGCGAGCGTGATCGAAGGCGGCATCCCCTCCCGCCGGGTTGTCTTCGTGGACAATTACCGGGACGAGTTCGTCGATCGCGGCGGCTATGTGGGCATTTACGGCCCGCGCGTCGCCCGCGCGAACCGCGTTCCCCCGCCGCCGCGCTTCGAGCGCGAGCTGCCGCAGGACCGACGCATCCTGGTGCGCAACTATGTGGGTGAGCGGGTGCCGGGGCTGGCCGCGCCGTCGGCCGCTTTGCTCTCGGTCATCGACGACAGCCAGCGGCGCCAGCTGCGCGAGCAGCGCTGGTCGGGCAACAACCGCGCCTATGAGCGGGAGATCGACCAGCTGCGCGAGCGCCAGCGCGACCGCATCCAGAAGACCGTGGAGGAAGCAAACCGCAACGCCGGCGAGATGCAGGAAAAACGCCTGGAAGCCGTCAAGGCGCGGAACGAGAAGCTGCAGCAACGCGTGGAGCAGCGCCAGGAGCGGGCGCAGCAGGTGATGGACAAGATCCGGCAGGAGCGGCCCAACACCCTGCCCGCCCGCGCCACCGACGACGCCCGACCGGGCGCCCCCGGCGCTCGCCCCGGCATGCCGAACGTGCCGCCGCCCGGCGCCGGCGATGCCGCCCGTCCCGGCGCGCCCGGTACGCCGCCGGGCACCCCGCAGCGCAATCCCGATGCGCCGACCACGCCGCCGGACCGCACACCGCCCAATGCGGCGCGTCCCGACACGCCGCGCAGCGGCCAGCCGGAGCGCAGCGAGCGGCAGGCCGAGCCGGACCGCGCCCGTCAGCCGGATGCGGCGTCGCCGGCGAGCCCCGCCGAGCGTCAGGACAGGCGGACCCAGCCCGATCAGGGCCGCCAGCCGGAAACGCCGCCCAACCGGCCGGGCACCCCGGCGCAGCCGAGGCCAGACGGCAACGCGCGTCCGGAGCAGAACAGTGCGCCGAACCGCCCTGCCGTGCCCACCAACCCGGATCGGGGCCGCGAGGATCGCCCGTCTCCCGGCCAGATGGACCAGCCGAAGAACGCCCCCTCCCCGCGCGCCGACCGTGAGCGGCCGGAGCGCCCCAGCCGCGATCAGCCCCGCCCCGTGGATCGGGCGGCCACGCCCGACCGCGCTGCCCCCGACCGTCCCGCGCCCCAGCGCGCCGCGCCGGCCGAGCGGCCGGCCAACCGGGCGCAGGGTGATGGCCCGGCGCGCGAGCCCGCCGCCCCGGCGGCCCGCGAGCGCGCCCAGCCGGGCCCGACGCCGGGCGGAGCCGCCGCCGGTGCCGCGCGCCCCGGTCCCGCGACCCCGGCCGCCCGGACGGGCGGCGCAGGTAGTCCCGGTGGGGCCGCGGGCGCGCCCGGTGGCGACGGCCCCGGTCGCAACTGATCCCCGCAACGAAAAAGGCCGCCCCATGGGGCGGCCTTCTTTGCTTGTGACGGGCGGGAGGCCTCAGCTCAGCCTGCGGCGCTCTGGGCGTTCATGCTCTGGCGCTTCATCTGCAACTTGTTCAGCGCGGTGATGTAGGCCTGCGCCGACGCCACCAGCGTATCGGGATTGGCGGCGCGGGCGGTCACCACCTTGCCATTCTCCTCGAGGCGCACGGACACCTCGGCCTGCGCATCGGTCCCCTCGGTGACGGCATGGACCTGATAGAGGTCGAGCTTGGCCTGATGCGGCACCAAAGCCTTGATGGCGTTGAAGGTGGCATCCACCGGGCCGTTGCCCTCGGCCTCCTCGGTGATGACGCGGCCGTCCACCTCGACGCGCATGGTGGCGCGCTGCGGGCCGTGTGTGCCGGCGATGACCGACAGAGACAGGAGCTTGATGCGATCGTGGGAAACCGCGATCTCCTGATCCACCAGCGCCTCGATGTCCTCGTCGTAGACCACCTTCTTGCGGTCGGCGAGGTCCTTGAAGCGGGTGAACGCATCGTTGAGCGCGTTCTCGCCCAGTTCGTAACCCATGGCCTTGAGCTTGTCGCGGAAGGCGGCCCGGCCGGAATGCTTGCCCATGACCAGCGAGGTCTTGGAGACGCCCACGCTCTCGGGCGTCATGATCTCGTAAGTCTGGGTATGCTTCAGCATTCCATCCTGATGGATACCGCTCTCGTGGGCGAAGGCGTTCCGGCCGACGATGGCCTTGTTGTACTGCACCGGGAAAGATGTCACCGCCGAGACCATCTTGGAAACGCGGGTGAGCATCTTGGAATTGATGCCGGTGCGATAGGGCAATACGTCCGAGCGGGTGTCGATGGCCATCACGATCTCTTCGAGCGCGGCATTGCCCGCACGCTCGCCGATGCCGTTGATCGTGCATTCGATCTGCCGCGCACCGCCGGCGAGGCCGGCCAGAGAATTGGCGACCGCCATGCCGAGGTCATTGTGGCAATGGACGGAGAAGATGGCCTTGTCCGAATTAGGCACGCGCTCGCGCACGGTGCGGAAGAGCGCCTCATATTCGCCGGGGGTTGTGTAGCCGACCGTGTCGGGGATGTTGATGGTGGTGGCGCCGGCCTTGATGGCGGCCTCCACGCACCGGCACAGGAAGTCGATCTCGGTGCGGGTGCCGTCCTCCGACGACCACTCCACGTCTTCCACGTGGTTGCGGGCGCGGGTGACCGAGGCCACCACCATCTCCAGCACCTCGTGCGGCTCCTTCTGGAGCTTGTACTTCATGTGCACGGGCGAGGTGGACAGGAAGGTGTGGATGCGCCCGCGGCGGGCGTGCTTCACCGCCTCGGCGCAGCGGTCGATGTCGTTCAGGGCCGCGCGGGAGAGGCCGGCGATTGTGGCGTTCTTGGTGCGGCGGGCGATCTCCGCCACGCTCTCGAAATCACCGATGGAGGCGATGGGGAAGCCCGCCTCGATCACGTCCACGCCCATCTCGTCCAACACCTCGGCCACTTCGAGCTTCTCCTCGAAGGTCATGGAGGCGCCGGGGCACTGTTCGCCGTCGCGCAGGGTGGTGTCGAAGATGATGACGCGGTCGTTGGCGCCGACGGTGTTGCTGGCAGTCATGGGAGCGGTCCTTCTGGCATCCGGCGCGGCCCGTCTGGGGGCATGTTGTCCGGATCATAAGCCGAAAACAGGCGCCGGGTCTTCAGGCCCAGCGGCGGCGGTTCCCCTGAGTGCCCAGGCGCAAGCCCGGCCGGCCCTCAGGGGCGGCTAAGGAGAAGAAGCGCGCGCAGAATGAGAGCGTTGCCCGGAACCTTGATGGTCCGGGGCTGAGAGGCGGCGGTCTTGGTCGTGCGGGACGACACGGGGCGCTCTGCTCTTCGCTCACGAGTACGGGAGGCTGCTCATAGCCGAATGGAACGGCCGAAGCAAGGGGGCGTGGGGTTAGGTGGGCTGCCTCCCGCTGGCTCCCCGTTCTCCTACTGGACAGGCAGAATGCGCTTTCCGGTCCGCGCAGCCTCATCATAGATGCGGGTGTCGCCCGGCTTCAGGGAATAGCAGGTCTGGGCGATCACCGGCGTGCCGGCGGCGAGGAGCTGGCCCACGGTGGCGAAGCGGTAGCCCTTGGCGCGCAGCGCGGGGATGAGGATCTTCAGCGCCTCGGCCGTGTGCTTGCCGCGACCGTTGGCGTGCATCAGCACGATGGAGCCGGGCTTGATGCCGCGGAGCATGTCGTCGGCCATGCCCTTGGCGCCGATGAAGGCGGGATCGCCGGAATCAACGTCCCACTGGATGGCGAGGTGGCCGGTGTCGTTCACATAGTTCAGGGATTCGGCGCTGCACGAGCCATAGGGAAAGCGAAACAGGCTGATGGCCTGCGGCTTGGGCAGCATGCAGCCCTTCGCCTCCGCCTGCTTGCGGCCGAGGGCGAGGCCGATGTCGGCGTCATCCACCTGCCGGCGCATGGCTTCGCCTGTCTTCACGGTGAGATTGGCATGGGACCAGGTGTGGTTGCCCATCTCGAAGCCGGGATCGGCGGTGAGCTGCCCGCCACGCTCGGGATGGCTCACCATCCACTTGCCGCCGGCGAAGAAGGTGGCGGCGATGCCCTCGCTGCGCAGGTAATCCACGAGGGCGCCGTCATAGCCAGAGGTCTCGCTGGAGGCCTCGCACAGATCGAAGGTGAGGGCGACCATCTTGACCCCCGCCGGGAGGTCCACCCGGCGGATGGAGCCGCGCAGCGCGGCCGGCACCGGCGCCGAGGTGGGCACCGAGATGTCCGGCAGCTGACCCGGCCCACCGGTGTGCGGCCGCACGATCTCCTCGCCCGGCTTCGCCGCCAGCGCCTGGGGCGGATAGCAGGCCGGGCCAGCGGCGTGCGCAGGCGCGCAGAGGCCGGCGAGCAGGAGCGCGGCAAAAAGCGAACGGAGCGGCAGTCGGATCGAGGGCAAGGCGTCACCGGCACAAAGCATCGCCATCGGGCGGCGGCGCACCGGCTTAGCCCTGCGCGCGGCGCATTTCCAGTGGCCGCACGGCTCGGTTGCGGTCACTTGCTGTTGCGCGGGGAAACATGGGCGTCGAACGAATGGCGGCCCTACGGGTCCCATCAGCGTCGCGTGACGGCCGATCAACAGAATCCATTTGAATGCAGGCGGCCTGACGGAGTACGCGGCGAGGGCGGGCCGATGGCCCCCCTGATCCGGGACGTCCCATGAACATCCTCTCCATCCAGTCGCACGTCGCCTACGGCCATGTGGGCAACGCTTCCGCCGTGTTCCCGCTGCAGCGTCTGGGTGTGGAGGTGTGGCCCATCAACACCGTGCAGTTCTCCAACCACACCGGCTACGGCGCGTGGCGGGGACAGGTGTTCGAGGCGTCCGTGATCGGCGATCTGGTGGAGGGCATCGCCGAGCGCGGAGTGCTGTCGCGCTGCGACGGCGTGCTCTCCGGCTACATGGGCTCGGCCGATATCGGTGCCGCCATCCTCGATGCGGTCGAGCGGGTGCGGGCGGCGAACCGCAACGCCGCTTATTGCTGCGACCCGGTGATCGGCGACGTGGGCCGCGGCATCTTCGTGCGTCCGGGCATCCCGGAATTCATGCGCGAGAGGGCAGTGCCCGCCGCCGACGTCATCACACCCAACCAATTCGAGCTGGAGCTTCTCACCCGCCGCACCTGCACGACGCTCCCGGAGGCCATCGCCGCCTGCGACGCGCTGCACGCGCTGGGACCGAAGGTGATCCTCGTCACCAGCCTGCATGTCAGCGAAACGCCGTCCGATTCAATCGATCTCCTCGCCTCAGGGCCGGATGGGCGATTCCTGGTGCGCACGCCGCGCCTCGCCCTCTCGCTCAACGGCGCGGGCGACGCCATCGCCGCTCTGTTCTTCTTCCACGTGCTGCGCACGGGCTCCACCGCGCAGGCGGTTTCCCTTGCCGCATCCTCCATTTACGGGGTGCTGTCGCGGACCGAAAAAGCACAGTCTCGGGAATTGCTGCTGGTGGAAGCGCAGGAGGAGTTCGTTACCCCTTCCCGGCTCTTCCCGGCCTCGGCGATCTGAGGCTAAATTGTGGCAAGTAAGTAAAGAGGCCGGCGTGGGGGCGCGGGTGCTCTTGTAGCGTTCGAGAGCTGAGATGCCGCGCCGGTACGTGACCCTGGACGTGTTCACCACCCGCCCTTTCGGCGGCAATCCGCTTGCCGTGGTGCTCGACGCCCAAGGGCTCGACGACGCGGCCATGCAGCAGATCGCGCGGGAGTTCAACGTCTCAGAGACGGTGTTCGTGCTGCCGCCGAAGAACAAGGCGAACCGCGCCCGCATCCGCATCTTCACCGTCGCCCACGAAATGCCGTTCGCCGGCCATCCCACCGTCGGCGCCGCCGTGCTCCTTGCGCTGGAGGACAAGCTCGCCACGGGTACCCTGCGCATCGAGGAGACCATCGGCACAATCACCTGCGAGGTGACGACGCAGGGCGCCACGCCGGCCGGCGCGCGCAAGGGATCGGCCGTGTTCACCGCGCCACGCAAGGGCGAGATCGAGGAGGTGAACATCTCCCGCGCAGCCTGCGCCGAGGCGCTGAACCTGGACGAGGGCGACATCGGCTTCGACGCCCACCGGCCCATCGTCGCCAATGCCGGCGTGCCCTTCCTGTTCGTGCCGCTGGCCGACCTGACGGCGCTCGCCCGCGCGCGGCCGGACGAAGCGGCCTTCATCGCCTCCCTCGGCGGCTTCGGCGAAGCGCTTTACCTCTACACGCTGGACGAGGAAGGCGACGCGGACTTCCGCGCCCGCATGTTCTCCCCCGGCCTCGGCACGGAGGAGGACCCGGCCACCGGCTCCGCCGCCGCCGCTTTCCCCTGGGTGCTGCTTGACGCCGAGAATAGGGTGGACGGCCACCACAAGGTGCGCATCGACCAGGGCTTCGAGATGGGCCGGCCGAGCCGGGTCGACCTCGGCTTCACCGTGAAGGGTGGGCAGGTCACGGGCGCCACCATCGGCGGCGGTGCGGTGGTGATCGCCGAGGGCGTGCTGCATATCTGAAAGACGCCAATGGGTAAGGTACCATACTTGAGCACGGCCAATAGGTGGCATTGAAACAACTCACGCTCGTGGGCCGGATTTGAGCCTGCTTTCGCGTGCGGCCGGGCTTGGCAGTGGCTTGATCGCGCCTATGTCTGCCGCATCGCAGCACTCCCGGCCCCACGCCAGAGGTTTCCTTTCATGAGCGCGACTTCCCTGTTCGAACCCTTCCGCCTCGGCGAACTGACGCTGCCGAACCGCATCGTCATGGCGCCCCTCACGCGCAACCGTGCCGCCGCCGGCTTCGTGCCGAGCGACCTCGCGCCGCAATATTACGCCCTGCGCGCCGATGCCGGCCTCCTCATCACCGAGGCCTCGCAGATCTCCCAGCAGGGCCAGGGCTATCAGGACACGCCCGGCATCTATTCCGACGCCCAGGTCGAAGGCTGGAAAAAGGTAACGGACGCGGTGCACGCCAAAGGCGGGCGCATCTTCATCCAGCTCTGGCATGTGGGCCGCGTCTCCCACACCTCGCTGCAGCCGAACGGTGGCGCGCCGGTGGCGCCTTCCGCGCTCACCGCGGCCACCAAGACCTTCGTGAACAACGGCTTCGCCGAGACCTCCGCGCCGCGCGCGCTGGAGCTGTCCGAAATCCCCGGCCTCATCGCGGACTATCGCCGCGCCGCCGCCAACGCCATCAAGGCTGGCTTCGACGGCGTGGAGGTCCACGGCGCCAACGGCTATCTCATCGACCAGTTCCTGAAGGACGGTTCCAACCAGCGCACCGACGCCTATGGCGGCTCCATCGAGAACCGCGCCCGCTTCCTGCTGGAGGCGATGGACGCCATCATTGCCGAGATCGGCGCCGCCCGCACGGGCCTGCGCCTGTCGCCCGTATCGCCGGCCAACGGCATCTCCGAGAGCAACCCGCAGGCGCTCTTCAATTACGTGATCGACGAACTGGAGAAGCGCCACCCGGTCTATATCCACGTCGTTGAGGGCGCCACCGGCGGCCCGCGCGACGTGGCGCCGGACTTCTCCTTCGAGGAGCTGCGCAAGCGCTACAGCGGCGCCTGGATGGTGAACAACGGCTACGACCTCGCCCTCGCGAACGCCGTGCTGGCAGAAGGCAAGGCGGACCTCGTGGCCTTCGGCAAGCCGTTCATCTCCAATCCCGACCTCGTGGAACGCCTGCAGCGCAACGCGCCGCTCAACGAGCTGGACCGCGACACGCTCTATGGCGGCGGCGCCAAGGGCTATATCGACTACCCGACCCTGAAGGACGCCGCCGCGTGAGCGGCGGCTGGGGTCAGGACTGGACCGTGGACCGGCGCATCGCGCCGGTCCATCGGCTTGATCTTGCCTTCGAGCCCGGCGGCTGGACCGAGATGGCCCCCCGCCGCGCCGAGATCGAGGCGTATTTCGCCCGCCGCGCGGCCGACAATCCGCATCTGTGGAACGGGCCGATCCTGCTCCTCGCCCGCCATGGCTTCGCGGACGGCGTGCTCTCCGGCGCCTTCCGCCAGACCGATTTCGCCGCCTTCACCTTCTGGCGCGACGAGGGCTGGAAGGATGAGGGCATGGTCAATGCCTTCGCTCTCGCCGCCATCGAAGGCTCGGACGGCGGCTTCGTGCTCGGCGTCATGGGGCCGCACACCGCCTCGGCCGGCCGCATCTATTTTCCCGGCGGGACGCCCGACCCGTCCGATATCACGGCTGACAACCGCGTGGACCTCCACGCCTCCATGCTGCGCGAGCTGACCGAGGAGACCGGGCTCCGGCCCGCCGACATCCTGCGCGACGAGGGCTTCACCGGCCTGTTCGACGGGCCGCGCGTGGCCCTCATGGGCCGCCTCGTGTTCGATGCCCCCGCCGAGGACCTCGCCGCCCGCATCCGCACCTTCCTCGCAGCGGAAACCCAGCCGGAACTCGCCGATGTGGCGGTGGTGAAGAGCGAAGCCGACCTCACCCCCGCCATGGCCCCCTTCGCGGTGGACTACATGCGCTGGCGCTGGGCGGGAAACTGAGAGCGCGGCAGCGCCGGGCGGCGCCCTCGCGGGAGGCCTGTCCGCCCGCGCCATTAACGTCCGGTTCACCAAACGTTAAGCTTCACGCAACCATAAGGACCACAGTGACGTTGTGATCACGGCTCTCGATGGAGGATCAGGGGCATGAACACGGTCATTGCGTTTCCCGATACGGCCCGCCAGCCGGCGCGGCGCGGATCGTCCCGTGCGGATCGCGGCGCAAGCCGGCCGGAAGGGGCGGAGATCGTCATCCTGCCGGTGGTGCGCATCGAGCGGCACGTTTCGGCCCTGCCCGGCCCGACGCCCGAGGCAGAAGGCGTCTTCCGCCCGCGCCGCAGCCACTGACGTCAGGCGAACGCGCGTTCAGTTCAACGGCGAGCAGGTCGCCGCCTCGAGTTGCCGGCGCACGAGTTCCCGCATCCCGCGCTCGCGCACGAAGGCGCGCACGGCCACGATGCCTTCCCGCGAGGGAGATTCGATCACCAGCCGGTCGGCGGCGGTGATTTCCTCGTCTTCCGGTAAAGCCGCCTTCTGCTTGCTGGTCATCAGATCCAGCTCGATCACCTTGCCCGCCGCCTGGTCGCTCAGCGCGTAGAAGGCGAGCGCTTCCGAGGTGTAGAAGGAGACGGAGGTGTAGTCGGCGGTGGCCGGCACACGCACCTTCAGCGGCGCCCCTGACAGATCATAGAGGCAGATGGCCGAGATGAAGGCCGGGTCCGTCATGGGCAGCGTCTGCTCCTGCGGGGTCGGATCCGGCAGCAGGGTCAGGACATTGGAATCCATCAGCTCCGAGAGCCGCGCATAGGCATTGCGCTCGGCGAGCGCCGGCATGGCGAGGATGGACACGATGTGGGCGATGGCGCCCAGCACCACCGAAAAGGCGATGAACAGCAGCAATTGCCCGGGCGTGCCGAGGCGCGGCCGCACGAAGCGGGGACGCGCGACGTGGGGGCGCGGCAGCCGCGAGAAGAACCGGCCCAACAGCCGCCCGCCACGCGCCGCGACCTCGGATGCCTCCCCGCGCAGATCGTCGAGGGTGGTCACAGGCAGGCCTCCCGCGTGATGCGGGGCAGCACGGCGGCATCCGCACCCGAGGTGAAGGAGAAGGGCGCGTCATAGAGCCGGAGCGCCACCTTCAGCCGCGGCCGGGCGCCGGTGGGGAGCCAGTTTCCGGTGCGCGCGCGGGGCGAAAGGCGCACGTCGATGGCGCCATTGTCGCGATAGACCACCTCGGCGCTGGTGAAGCCGAAGCGTCCGGCGTCGTTGGGGATCAGGTTGCCGTCCTGGTCGGTGACGGTCAGCGTCCACAGCCGCGCCTGCGGCAGCACGCCGACGATGCGCGTCTCGCAGCGCCCGTCCAGCGGGTTGCCGGCATCATCCGTCGTGGCGAGGAAGAGCAGGCCGTCGGCAAGCTCCAGCGGCAATTCCCCCGAGCGGGCGACAAAGGCGCGGGCGTACGGGTCGGCCTTGGAGGTGCCGGACCGCGGCCAGCCTTCCCAGGAGCCCACGCGCACGTTGTCCAGCCCCCGCGAGTGGGTCACGGAAAACCAGGTGACGCCCAACCCGAGGATGGTGGCGATGAGAAGCGTGAAGGCGAGCGGCAGTAGGCGCACGGGAGGTCCGAAGCTATCCGCCTCTATCTAGCCCACAAAGCCGGCGCGGGCAAAAGCCGGCGCCGGGATGGCCCTCGTGGGCTCATTTGCCCTCGAAGCGCGGTGGCGTCTTCTGCACGAAGGCTTTCACGCCTGCGGCGAAATCCTCTGTGCGGGCGCTGGCGATGAAGGCGTCGCGCTCGGCATTGAGCTGCTCGGAGAGGCTGTGGCCGAAGGAGGAGCGCAGAAGGTGCTTGATGCGGCCATAGGCCAGCGTCGGCCCCTCCACGAGGCGCTTCGCCAGCTTGTCCGTCTCCGCCGCGAGTTCGGCCGCGGGCACCACCTTGTTCACGAGCCCGAGCCGCAGCGCCTCCTCCGCCTCCACGGTATCGGAGAGAAGCGCGATCTCCATGGCCTTGCGCAGCCCCACCACGCGCGGCAGCGAGAAGGTGGAGGAGCCGTCCGGCGAGGTGCCGATTCGGGTGTAGGCGAGAGTCATCTTCATGTCGTCGGCGGCAATGGCGAGGTCCGCCGCCAGCGCTACCGAGACGCCCGCCCCCGCCACCGCGCCGTGCAGGCTGGCGATCACGGGCGCCGGCATGGCGGCCAAAGCCAGGATGGCGTGGTGAAATGGATCGATGATGGCGCTCACCACCTTGGGCGCATCCGGCCCGGCAGCGTGGAATCGCGCCACATCGCCGCCGGCGAGGAAGGCCCGCCCCTCCCCCGAGAGCACCACGACGCGCACGGTCTCGTCCCGACTCACCTTGTCCACGGCCGCCGCGAGAGCCAGCACCGAGGCCTCGTCCAGCGCATTCAACACGTGCGGACGGTTGAACCGGATGCGGGCGATCCCGTCCGCGATGTCGAGGCGGACAGGGCTGTTCTCGGGGGTCATGGGCGTTCCTCGCGCGATTCTTGAGCGGCCGCGGGGGACGCGAGCCGTGCCGCCAAGCTGCCAAAGGTATCAACGCGCAGCAAGCCGGGCCGGCGCCCCGGAACGGAGCACCTTTTAAGTCTACTAATTCAGTCGAATTTACAATGTCGTGTGTGGGTTATTTCCCTATTGCGCATCAAAACGCGGTAATTTAGATTAAGACATAAGTTTTCTGGATAATTAGCGCTCTCCCGCTGTGAGTTGGGAATATGGGCGCACGGAGATCGCCATGACCTCGCCTTTGCAGCGCAAACTGAAGATCGCCGGCCCCACCGTCGTCACCGCCAACCGGCTCGCCGATGGCGCAGTCGTGTGGCTGAGCGCCACGGGCGGCTGGACTGACCGCATCGGAACTGCGGCCGTGGGCGCCACCTGCGATGAAGTGCTGCGCCTGCTCGACATCGCCCATGGCGACGAGAACACCGCCGTGGGCGCCTACCCGGCCCCGGTCCGCATCGGTGCGGACGGCAGGATCGAGCCGGCGAACCTGCGCGAGCGCATCCGCGCGGGCGGCCCCACCGTGGCGCTGCCCACCGGTGTCCTCCCGGCGGCTGCCGCCAAGGCCGCCTGACGCCCGTTCCCCGCGCCTGCCGATATCGAGCCCCGAGCCCCATCATGTATGTCTATGACGAGTTCGATCGCGCCTTTCTTCAGGAGCGCGTCGCCGAGTTCCGCGACCAGGTGGAACGCCGCCTCGCGGGCGAGCTGAACGAGGAGGAGTTCAAGCCGCTCCGTCTCATGAACGGCGTCTATCTCCAGCTCCACGCCTACATGCTCAGGGTGTGCATTCCCTACGGCACCCTCTCCGCGCGCCAGTTGCGCGCCATGGCGGCGGTTGCGCGCAAGTACGACCGGGGCTACGGGCATTTCACTACGCGGCAGAACATCCAGTTCAACTGGATCAAGCTCGCCGAGCTGCCGGATGCCATGGCCGACCTCGCCGAGGTGGGTATCCACGGCATCCAGACTTCTGGCAACTGCATCCGCAACACCACCACCGACCCATGGGCCGGTGCAGCCGCCGACGAGGTGGAGGACCCGCGCCTCTATGCCGAGGTCATCCGCCAGTGGTCCACGCTGCACCCGGAATTCACCTACCTGCCGCGCAAGTTCAAGATCGCCATCACCGCGGCGAAGCACGACCGCGCCGCCATCCGCGTCCATGACGTCGGCCTGCGCCTCTACAAGCGCGACGGCAAGACCGGCTTCGAGGTGAGCGTGGGCGGCGGGCTCGGCCGTTCGCCCTATATCGGCAAGACCATCCGCGACTTCCTGCCGGAGGAGGACCTGCTCTCCTATCTGGAAGCGATCCTGCGCACCTACAATCTCGGCGGCCGGCGCGACAACATCTACAAGGCGCGCATCAAGATCCAGGTGCACGAGATGGGCGCCGAGGCCTTCGCGCAGAAGGTCGAGGCCGAATGGGCCGAGATCCGCGACGGCGCGCTGAAGCTGGACAAGGCGGCGCTCGACGCCATCCGCGACCGCTTCCTCAATCCGGCGCTGGAAGATCTGGAAGATGCCCCCGCCGTGCTCGCCGCGGCGCTGGCGGACCCGGACTTCGCCCGCTGGCACGCCAATTCCGTCGCCCCGCACAAGGCGAAGGGCCATGCCATCGTCACCCTGTCGCTGAAGCCCGTGGGCGCCCCGCCCGGCGACGCAACGGCCGACCAGATGGACGCCATAGCCGACCTCGCGGATGAGTATGCGTACGGCGAAATCCGCGTCGCCCACGAGCAGAACCTCACCCTGCCCTATGTGCGCCAGAAGGATCTTCCGGCCCTGTGGGCGAAACTGAAGGCCATCGGCGTCGCCACTCCCAATGTGGGGCTCATCTCCGACATCATCGCCTGCCCCGGCCTCGATTATTGCTCGCTGGCCAATGCGCGCTCTATTCCCGTGGCGCAGAAGCTCACCGAGCGGTTCGCGGACGACGCGCGCATCGCCGACATCGGCCGACTGCACCTCAACATTTCCGGCTGCATCAATGCCTGCGGCCACCACCATGTGGGCCACATCGGCATCCTCGGGGTGGAGAAGAAGGACGAGGAGTTCTTCCAGATCACTCTCGGCGGCAAGGGCAATTCCAAGGCCCGCATCGGCGAGCTGATCGGCCCCGCCGTCTCCGAGGGCGAGGTGGTGGACGTGGTGGAGCGGCTCGTCGAGACCTATCTCGACCTGCGCACCTCGCCCGCCGAGACCTTCATCGCCGCGGTCCAGCGGCTCGGCACCGACCCCTTCAAGGAGCGCGCCTATGCCCCTCGTTAAGAACGGCGCGCCCGCCGAGGACCTCTTCACCACCGTCACCGACGACGCCGCGTTGCCGGATGGTCCGGTGCTGGTTTCCGCCGAGCGCTTCCTGAAGGAGGCCGAGACGCTTGTCGCGCGCAACGGCGAGATCGGCGTCCTCTGGCCCAACGCCCGGGACGTGGCGGAGCTGAAGCCCTACCTCTCCCGCCTCTCCGTGGTGGCGCTGACCTTCCCCAAGTTCCGCGACGGCCGCGCCTACAGCCAGGCGCGCCTGCTGCGCGAGCGTTACGGCTTCAAGGGCGAGCTGCGGGCGGTGGGCAACGTGCTGCGTGACCAGGCGCTGATGATGGCGCGTGCCGGCTTCGATGCCTTCGCCTTCGAGAAGGCGGCGGATGCCGAGGCCTTCAACACGGCGCTCGCCACCTATTCCCATTTCTACCAGCCGACCGGCGACGGGCGGGCCACGGCCCGGGACGTGCGGGTCGCGCATGCGGGCGTTGCGCCCGTGGAGGGATGACCTGATATGAACGCCCTTGAGCGGGCCGCTCCCCGCCTCGACATCGACGCGCTGAATGCGCGGCTGGAAAACGCCTCGCCGCTGGATGTCATCGCCGCCGGCCTGGCCGCCTTTCCCGGCCGGATCGCCGCCGTGTCCTCCTTCGGCACCGAATCGGCCGTGCTGCTGCACATGATCGCCCAGGTGGATCAGGCAACGCCGATCCTCTTCCTCGATACCGGCCACCTGTTCGAGGAAACGCTGGCCTATCGCGACACGCTGGCCGGCCATCTCGGCCTCACCAACGTGCAGACCTTCTCGCCCGATCCGGCAGCGCTCGCCGCACGTGATCCGGAGCGGGGCCTGTGGTCCGACAATGCGGACGCCTGCTGCGCCCTGCGCAAGGTGGAGCCGCTGGCCCGTGCGCTCGCGCCCTATGGCGCGTGGTTCAATGGCCGCAAGCGCTACCAGGCCGCCACCCGCACGGCGATCGGTCTGGTGGAGCAGGACGGGGAGCGGGTGAAGTTCAATCCCCTCGCCGCCATGGGCCGGGAGGAACTCGTCGGCTACATGGACACCCACGGCCTGCCGCGGCACCCCCTGGAAAAGCACGGCTTCGCCTCCATCGGCTGCATGCCCTGTACCTCCCGCGTCCAGCCGGGCGAGGACCCGCGCGCCGGCCGCTGGCGGGGCAAGGCCAAGACCGAATGCGGTATCCATTTTGGCGAGGGCATTTGAATTTAATTCCATAGAACTTGTGATATATGGGTTGACCACTCGTCAGGCGGCTGCGATTGTTCGCTATATCGAACGATTGATCTGATTGACGAACGAACTCGCCGGAGGTCTTCCCATGTCGTCTCGCCGCACGTTCCTGCGCGCCGGCCTTGCCGCCGCCACCGCGCTCGCGCTTTCGGCCGGCGCCGTCGCCGCAGCCGACATCACGCTGCTGAACGTCTCCTACGACCCCACCCGCGAGCTGTATGTGGACGTGAACAAGGCGTTCGCGGCCGAGTGGGCGAAGGCGCACCCCGGCGACACCGTGAAGATCAACCAGTCGCACGGCGGCTCCGGCAAGCAGGCGCGCTCCGTCATCGATGGCCTCGAGGCGGATGTGGTGACGCTGGCCCTCGCCTACGACATCGACGCCATCGCCGAGAGGGGCTACCTCGCCAAGGACTGGCAGAAGCGCCTCCCGGATAACGCCTCGCCCTATACCTCCACCATCGTCTTCCTCGTCCGGAAGGGAAATCCCAAGGGCATCAAGGACTGGGACGATCTGGTGAAGCCCGGCATCAAGGTGGTCACGCCCAATCCGAAGACCTCCGGCGGCGCCCGCTGGAACTATCTCGGCGCCTGGGGCTACGCGCTGAAGAAGAACGGCGGCGACGAGGCCAAGGCCAAGGACTTCGTGAAGGCGCTCTACAAGAACGCCCCCGTGCTCGACACCGGCGCCCGCGGCGCCACCGTCACCTTCGTGGAGCGCAACATCGGCGACGTGCTCATCGCCTGGGAGAACGAGGCCTATCTCTCGGTGAACGAACTCGGCCCCGACAAGTTCGACATCATCACCCCCTCCGTCTCCATCCTCGCCGAGCCGCCCGTGGCGGTGGTGGACAAGGTGGTGGACAAGAAGGGCACCCGCGCCATCTCGGAAGCCTATCTGAAGTTCCTCTACACCCCGGCCGGACAGGAGATCGCGGCGAAGAACTATTACCGCCCGCGCGACGAGCAGGTGGCGGCCAAGTACAAGGACAAGTTCGCCAAGGTGGACCTCTTCACCATCGATCAGGTCTTCGGCGGCTGGCAGAAGGCGCAGAAGACCCACTTTTCCGACGGCGGCGTGTTCGACCAGATCACCGGCAACTGATCCGCCCCTCAATCCACCCTGCGGCCGCCGCCCTCGGGATCCCTCCTGACGGCGGTGGCCGCGGCCTTTAGAGCGAGCGACGCAGAAGCGTCGCCGGACTATAAACCTTCCATGAGCGCCTCATCGTCCCGCCTCAGATTCCGGCAGCCGAGCGTGATCCCCGGCTTCGGCCTCACGCTGGGCCTTACCCTGACGTGGCTGGGGCTCATCGTCCTGCTGCCGCTGTCGGCGCTGTTCATCAAGACGAGCGAGCTGTCGCTGGAGCGCTTCATCGCCATCGTCACGGCGACGCGCACGCTCCATGCGCTGCAGGTGTCGTTCGGCCTCGCCTTTGCCGCCGCGCTGGTCAACATGGTGTTCGGCGCCATCGTGGTGTGGGTGCTGGTGCGCTACGACTTCCCCGGCAAGAAGATCGTCGACGCGCTCATCGACATCCCCTTCGCGCTGCCCACGGCGGTGGCCGGCATCGCGCTGACCTCCCTCTATGCGGAGAACGGCTGGGTCGGCTCACTGCTCGCGCCGCTGGGCATCCAGGTGTCGTTCACGCCGCTCGGCATCCTCGTCGCCCTCGTCTTCATCGGCCTGCCCTTCGTGGTACGGACCGTGCAGCCGGTGCTGGCGGACCTCGACCAGGAGCTGGAGGACGCCGCCGCGAGCCTCGGCGCCACGCGCGGCCAGACCCTCGTGCGGGTGGTGCTGCCCTCGGTATGGCCGGCGCTGCTCACCGGCTTCGCCCTCGCCTTTGCGCGGGCGGTGGGCGAATACGGTTCCGTCATATTCATCGCCGGCAACCTGCCCGGCATTTCCGAGATCGCGCCGCTGCTCATCGTCATCCGGCTGGAGGAGTTCCGCTATGCGGACGCCACCGCCATCGCCACGGTGATGCTGGTCGCCTCCTTCGTCCTGCTCCTCATCATCAACCGCCTCCAGCGATGGGCGGAGCTGCGCGGGAGCAAGCACGGATGAACGCCCTCGACCAGACGTCGGGCCATGCCGTCGCCCACGGCGCCAGCGAGGGCCTGCCCTCCGCGCTGGAGCAGTCGCACGCCTATGCGACGCACCGAGGCCGGCCGGTGCGCACCGAGCCGCGGGCCGTGCGCATCATCCTGACGGTGATCGCCCTCGCCTTCGTCGGCCTGTTCATCGGCCTGCCGCTGGTGACGGTGTTCTACGAGGCCTTCAAGCGCGGCTGGCAGGCCTATGTTGCAGCGTTGGTGGCCCCCGATGCGCTGGCCGCGATCCAGCTCACCCTCATCGTCGCCGCCATATCGGTGGTGGCGAACCTGCTGTTCGGGCTCGTGGCGGCATGGTCCATCGCCAAATTCGAATTTCCCGGCAAGACCTTCCTCATCACCCTCATAGACCTGCCCTTCTCGGTCTCGCCTGTCGTGGCGGGCCTCGTCTATGTGCTGCTGTTCGGCTCGCAGGGCCTGTTCGCCGCGTACCTCCAGGCGTGGGACATCAAGATCATCTTCGCGCTGCCGGGCATCGTGCTCGCCACCATCTTCGTCACCTTCCCCTTCGTGGCGCGCGAACTGATCCCGCTGATGCAGGAACAGGGCACGGCGGAGGAAGAAGCGGCCATCTCGCTTGGCGCTTCCGGCCTTTCCACCTTCTTCCGGGTGACGCTGCCCAACGTGAAATGGGCGCTGCTCTACGGCGTGCTGCTGTGCAACGCGCGCGCCATGGGTGAATTCGGCGCGGTCTCGGTGGTGTCCGGCCATGTGCGCGGGCTCACCAACACCATGCCGCTGCACATCGAAATTCTCTATAACGAGTACCAGTTCGTCGCCTCCTTCGCGGTGGCGTCGCTGCTGGCGCTGCTGGCGCTCGTGACGCTGATCGCCAAGACCATTCTCGAACACCGCCTCGCCGAGGAAGACAGATGACCATCGACGTCGTCGGCGTCACCAAGCGCTTCAAGACCTTTGCCGCGCTCGACAATGTGAGCCTCACCATCCGCACCGGCGAGCTGGTCGCTTTGCTCGGCCCCTCGGGCTCGGGCAAGACCACGCTCCTGCGCATCATCGCCGGCCTCGAATGGCCGGATTCCGGCGAGGTCCGGTTCGACGGCGAGGATGCGCTCTCCCGCTCGGTGCGCGAGCGCAATGTGGGCTTCGTGTTCCAGCACTACGCATTGTTCCGGCACATGAACGTGTTCGAGAACGTGGCCTTCGGCCTGCGCGTGCGCCGGGGCGCGGACAAGCTGCCCGAGGCGGCCATCCGCGCGAAGGTCAACGAGCTGCTGCATCTCGTGCAGATCGACTGGCTGGCCGAGCGCTATCCCGCCCAGCTTTCCGGCGGCCAGCGCCAGCGCGTGGCGCTCGCCCGCGCGCTGGCCATCTCCCCCAAGGTGCTGCTGCTGGACGAGCCGTTCGGCGCGCTCGATGCGAAGGTTCGCAAGGAACTTCGCCGCTGGCTGCGCCACCTGCACGAGGAACTGCCCGTCACCTCCGTGCTCGTCACCCACGACCAGGAAGAGGCGCTGGAGCTGGCCGACCGGGTGGTGGTAATGGGCCATGGGAAGATCGAGCAGGTGGGTTCGCCCGGCGAGGTCTATGACAATCCGGCCACCGCCTTCGTGCATGACTTCATCGGCGAGACCATCGCGCTGCCCGGCGAGGTGAAGGGCGGCGCCCTCTATCTCGGCGGCCGTGCGCTGGGGCTCGATCCGCAGGGCGTGGCAGACGGGCCGGCCCGCATCCTCGCCCGGCCGCACGACGTGGACCTCGCAGATCCGTCGGCGAGCGCCATCTCCGGCAAGGTGCTCTCGGTGCGCACCTTCGGCCCCACCCGCCGCGCCGACGTGCAGCTCAACGGCAGCGCCGGCCCGGTGGTGGTGGAAGCCGCCGTGCCCCACGGCCAGGATCTCGCGCCGGGCACCGAGGTCGGCCTCAAGCCGCGCCGCTACAAGGTGTTCGCCGCCTGAGCAGACGGCCGTGGCACGTTTTCGCCATCACCGCGTGGTGACGTACCGTGCATGGGGCGCGCAATCGCGCCTCGCTGACCGGAGTTTGCCGCCGTGCCGCCGTTCGTCGTCGTTGCCCTGGGCGCCCTCGGCGCCGTGGCGCTTGCAAAGCTGATCTCGTCGGAGACGCGGCGCGTCAACGAGGCGCTGGACCGCCGCCGCAAGGCGGAGACCGGCGACCTGAAGACGGTGCGGCTGGAGCGGGATCCCGCCACCGGCGAGTACCGCCCGCGCGGCTGACGCGCCGCGCCGTCATCTGTCCTGCTTTGAGGTCAATCCCGCGAGGGCGCGCAGGCCGCGGCCGGCTGGCAAGTCCCGGTGGCGCGCGAGCCCGTGGCGAGTCCGACGACACCGGTCTTCCGGTCGTCCCGCGCCGCGCGCCGCGCCGCCCGGCTCTTCGCGTGCTCACGCTGGATGGCATAGAGGCCCGCCCCCACCACCAGCGCCATGCCGACGCTGGTCCAGGCATCCGGCAGATCTCCGAACACGAAGTAGCCGGAGATGAGCGCCCCGAACACCAAGAGGTAGCGCATGGGCGAGAGCGAGGCGATGGGCGCGTTGCGGAAGGCGAACACCAGCAGCAGCGTGCCGCCGCCGAACGACACGGCGGACGCGACCACATAGGCGAGCACCGGGGTCGAAGGCACCTTCCAGCTTTCGAATGGCGCGATCAGAGTCGCGGCGAGGCAGAAGACGACCGAGCCGGTGAGGCCCACCACTGCGCCGGGAATCTCCGACCCGATGCTGCGGGTGGAAATATCCCGCGCCGCGCCGGTGAAGGCGGCCATGAGCGGCAGCAGGGCGATGAGGCTGAAAGTGGCCGGATCCGGCCGCGTCACGATCACCGCGCCGCAGAAGCCGATGATGATGGCCGACCAGCTGCGCCAGCCCACCTTCTCGCCCAAGAGCGGCACGGCCAACGCGGTCGTGATGAGCGGCGTCGCCATGTAGATGGTGGTGGTGGACGCGATGGGCATGGCCGCCAGCGCGGCGACGTAGACGAAGGTGGTGACGGTATCCAGCGAGGAGCGCACCAGCACGCTGCGGCGGAACATGTGGCGCAGCGCGAGGAGATCGCCGGACGCCACGATGAGGCCGAGGAACAGGAAGCTCACCATCACGGTGCGCAGGCCGAGGCCCTCGCTGAGGGGCACCTCACGCAGCGCAAGCTTCATGAAGGTGTCGTTGGTGATGAACAGGGCCATGGAGCCAACCATGGCGACGAGGCCCTTGACCGCCGAGACCGGCACATGGGCGACAGGGCGCTGCGCGGCAGCCTGGATGCTCATGCCGTTGCTCCTGCGCCGGAAAGGCGAAGGGAACGAACGATGGCGCCGGCGCAATCCCGGGGCAGTGTCACGTCGAACCTCGTAGATGTCGGGCGTCGCGGTGCGCGCCAAAACCGGCTTCAGGCCGTTGATTGATCTTCTGGGCCAGATGTAGCTGATTTCGGGTAAAGACGCCCTGCGCTTTGCGCCGGCTCTCGCGCACGAGCCCCCCGCCTGCGGCATGGCCCGGCCACGCCTTCGCCTCAATCTCCGGGCCGCGCCCCGCCCCGCTTCAGCCGCCGGTGGTGCTCATGTGCCGCCCAACCGCCGGCTGGCGGGTCTTGCGGTCGATCACGAAGTCATGGCCCTTGGGCTTGCGGAAAATGGCGTCGTCGATGGCCCGGTGCAGCAGGGCATCATCGCCGGAGGCCCGCAGCGGCGCCCGCAGGTCGGCAGCGTCCTCCTGGCCGAGGCACATGTAGAGCGTGCCGGTGCAAGTCACGCGCACCCGGTTGCAGCCCTCGCAGAAATTGTGCGTCAGCGGCGTGATGAAGCCCAGCCGTCCGCCGGTCTCCTTCACCTCCACATAGCGGGCGGGGCCGCCGGTGCGGTAGGCGATGTCGGTGAGGATGAAACGCTCGGCGAGCTGTTCGCGCACGGCGGAGAGCGGCAGATACTGGTCCACCCGCTCCTCGCCCACTTCGCCGAGGGGCATCACCTCGATGAGGGAGAGGTCGTGGCCCTCGCCGTGGGCCCACTCCATCATGGAGGCGATCTCATGCTCGTTCACGTCCTTGAGCGCGACGGCGTTGATCTTCACCCGGATGCCGGCCGCCTGCGCGGCCTTCACGCCTTCCAGCACGCGGGCGAGATCGCCCCAGCGGGTGATGGCGCGGAACTTGGCCGGGTCCAGCGTATCGATGGAGACGTTGATGCGCTTCACCCCGCAGGCGGCGAGGTCTGCCGCGTGGCGGGCGAGCTGGGAGCCGTTGGTGGTGACGGTCAGTTCGTCCAGCCGGCCGCTTTCGATATGGCGGGAGAGGCTGCGGAACAGGGTCATCACGTCCCGCCGCACCAAGGGCTCGCCGCCGGTGAGGCGCAGCTTGCGCACGCCGCGCAGCACGAAGGCGCTGCACAGGCGATCCAGCTCCTCGAGCGACAGGAGATCCTGCTTGGGCAGGAAGGTCATGTGCTCGGACATGCAATAGACGCAGCGGAAGTCGCAGCGGTCGGTGACGGAGACGCGCAGGTAGGTGACGGCGCGGCCGAACGTATCCACGAGCGGGCCGGCCTGCTGCGCGGCGGCGACACCCGGACGGTCGATCAGATCCCTGAAAAGATCACTCACCACGCCACTCCCGAACCAGCCTTGCGTCTCCCGCGCCTTTCCCCGTCCGCCGGCTTGTGCCGGTCTTGAGGCAAGCCCAGCGCCCCGGATGCGGCCGACGGCGGGCTTCGACGCTTGCCCTATATATCGTATGCAAGAGGAAGATGGATAGGGTCGCCGCCCGAACACGATGCCGTGTGAAATCAAAAGGCTCGGCCTTTCGCCCGATCGAAAAAGGACATCACGCAATGGCTCCCGCGTCTGCCCCCGCCGCCGCCCCCTGGCCCACCGAACTGCGCGTCATCGACGATCGCCACACGCTCTCCGTCACCTTCGAGGACGGAGCGAAATTCACCCTCCCCGCCGAGTATCTGAGGGTGGAAAGCCCCTCCGCCGAGGTGCAGGGCCACCAGCCGGAGGAGAAGATCACGGTGCCCGGCAAGCGGCAGGTGCGCATCACGCAGGTGGAGCCGGTGGGCAATTACGCCGTCCGCCTCATCTTCGACGACGGTCACGGCACCGGCCTCTACACCTGGGACTTGCTCTACAGCTACGGCGTGAACCAGGAGCAGAAGTTCGGCGCCTATCTCAAGGCTTTGGAGGCGCAGGGGCTCTCGCGGGGGTGACGGACGCCTGCACGATGCCGTGAGGGCGTAACCCGCGGGCGCCGCAGGACGAAGGAGGACCGGGAGCGCCCGGTGGAAGCCTCATGCGGGCGGCATCCCGCAGGAGCCCCGCGCCATGGCCGAATCCCCGTCCGCCGCCTCGCCACCCGCGCACGAGCCGCGCCGTTCACCGCACACGAAGCGGGCTGCCCTCGCCGCGGGCGCGGCCGTTCTGGCGCTCCTTTCGGGCGGCCCCGCCGCCGCCGAACCGCGCCAGAAGCTCACGGTGGTGGAGCTGTTCACCAGCCAGGGCTGCTCCTCCTGTCCGCCGGCGGACGCCAACCTGATCGCCCTCACCCGCCGCCCGGACGTGCTCGCCCTGAGCTTCAGCGTGACCTATTGGGACCGCCTCGGCTGGCGCGACACCTTCGGCAAGCCGGAATTCACCCAGCGCCAGTACACCTACGAACCCATGCTGGGCGAGCGCGGGCCGTTCACGCCGCAGATGGTGGTGAATGGCCGCCTCAGCCGCGTGGGCTACAGCCTGTCGGACATCGAGCACGCGATCTCCGCCGCTGGACCCGTCGCCGGCCCGGAGGTGGTGATCGGCGCGCATGAGGTCGCGGTGGGGCCAGGCACCGCCCCCTCTGCAGCTGCGGACGTGTGGCTCGCGGAATACGAGCCGGGCGTGATCGAGGTGCCCGTCCGACGCGGCGAGAATGCCGGCCGCACTCTGCCCCACGCTCGCGTGGTGCGACGCCTGGAGCGGCTCGGCGGCTGGACCGGCACGCGGGCCCATTACCCCCGGCCGGAAGCCGCGCCGGGCCTGCGCACCGCCATCCTCGTGCAGGCGCCGGCCGGCGGACCCATCCTCGCCGCCGCCACCGAATGAAAACGGGCGGCCCCAAGGCCGCCCGCTGCATCGTTCAGCCCTGAAAGCTGCGCCTCACTTCACCCGTTCGAGGATGGAGACGTAGTTCGCGACGGCCGCGCCGCCCATGTTGAAGACGCCGGCCACCTTGGCTCCGTCGATCTGCATGTCGCCGGCCTCGCCCATGAGCTGCATGGCCGAGAGGACGTGCATGGAGACGCCGGTGGCGCCGATGGGGTGGCCCTTGGACTTCAGGCCGCCGGAGGCGTTCACCGGCAGCTTGCCGGTCTTCTCGGTGATGCCTTCGCGCACCACCTTGTAGGCTTCGCCGGGCTTGGCGAGGCCCATGGCCTCGTACTCGATCAGCTCGGCCACAGTGAAGCAGTCGTGGGTCTCGACGAGGCTGAGATCGTCCAGCGTCAGGCCGGCCTTCTCCAGCGCCTTGGCCCAGGCGCGGCGGGCGCCCTCGAAGGCGATGGGATCGCGGCGCGACAGCGGCAGGATGTCGTTGACGTGGGCGCGCGCGCGGAAGGTGATGGCGCGGCCGAGCGTCTCCGCCACGTCCGCCGAGGCGATCACCAGCGCCGCGGCGCCGTCGGACACCAGCGAGCAGTCGGTGCGGCGCAGGGGGCCGGCGACGTAGGGATTCTTCTCGGAGATGGTGTTGCAGAACTCGAAGCCGAAATCCTTGCGCATCTGCGCATAGGGATTGGAAACACCGTTCTTGTGGTTCTTGGCGGCGATGCGGGCGAGCTCTTCCGAGCGGTCGCCGTAACGCTGGAAATAGGTCTGCGCGATGCGGCCGAACACGCCGGCGAAGCCGCCTTCGATGTCCGCCTCTTCCTTGCGGTAGGAGGCGTTGAGCAGGATGTCGCCGACCTCGGCGGTGGGCTTGGCCGTCATCTTCTCGGCGCCGACCACGAGGGCGATGCGGCCCTGCCCGCTCTCGATGTAATTGAGCGCGGAATGGATGGCGGCCGAGCCGGTAGCGCAGGCGTTCTCGACGCGCACGGCCGGCACATGGGCCAGTTCCGGCACGGAGAGGGCCGGCATGGCGCCCTGGAAATCCTGCTTCTGGAAGCCGGCGTTGAACACGCCCACGTGGATCGAATCCACATCCTGCGGGGAGAGGCCCGCATGCTCGATGGCAGCGCCGGCCACCCGGCTCATCAGGGCCTCGGTATCCGCATCCTCGAGCTTGCCGAAGGGCGAGTGCGCCCAGCCTACGATGGCGGCCTTGCTGTCCATGTTCGTCTCCCGCGGCGTGACACCGCTCTGGTTTTGATGGCGTTCAGATGGGAATGCGCGGCGCCTTGTGCCACCGCCGCGTGTATCAGGACAAGCCGGCGATGAAACCGTCCGGCATGACGAAAATGTCTTGGGCGGCCGGTGTTGAGGGCAGGCCCGGCATGGTCATGATGTCGCCGGCGAGCGCAACCACGAAGCCCGCACCGGCGGACAGGCGCACCTCGCGGATGGGCAGGGTGTGGCCCGTGGGCGCGTTGCGCGCGGTGGGATCGGCGGAGAAGGAATACTGCGTCTTCGCCATGCACACCGGCAGGTCGCCGAAGCCCGCCAGTTCGTATTCCTTGAGCTTCGCCATCGCGGCAGACGAGAACTCGACCCGCTCCGCACGGTAGATCTCGCGGGCGATGGTCTCGATCTTCTCCCTGAGCGGCAGTTCGGAGGGATAGAGATATTCGAACTTCGGCCGGCGCGCGAGGAGGTCGAGGACGGCTCGGGCGAGGTCCAACGCTCCCTCCCCGCCCCGGGCCCAATGCCCGCACGGGAAGACATCGACGCCCTCGGCCGCCAGCGCCGCGCGCACCGCTTCCAGTTCCTCCGGCGTATCGCCGGTGAAATGATTCAGCGCCACCACCACCGGCAGACCGAACTTCTTCAGATTCTCCACATGCCGCTTGAGGTTGCCGCAGCCGAGCGCCACGGCCGCCGCATCCGGCGTGCCGAGTTCCTTGAGCGGAACGCCGCCATGCATCTTCAGCGCGCGCACAGTCGCCACCACCACGGCGGCCGAGGGTACGAGCCCGGCCTGACGGCACTTGATGTCGAGGAACTTCTCGGCCCCGAGGTCGGCGCCGAAGCCCGCCTCCGTCACCACCACGTCGGCAAGGCCAAGGGCGGTGCGCGTCGCCATCACCGAATTGCAGCCGTGGGCGATGTTGGCGAACGGCCCGCCATGGACGAGGGCAGGAGTTCCCTCCAGCGTCTGGACCAGGTTCGGCTGGAATGCGTCCTTGAGCAGCGCCACCATGGCGCCGATGCCGCCCAGTTCCTCCGCGCGCACCATGCGGCGGCCGCGGGTCTGGCCGATCACCATGCGCGACAGCCGCGCCTCCAGATCGGCGAGGCTGTCGGCGAGGCACAGGATGGCCATCACCTCGCTCGCCACCGTGATGTCGAAGCCGTCCTCGCGTGGATAGCCGTTGGCCGGGCCACCGAGGCCGACGGTGATCTGGCGCAGCGCCCGGTCGTTGAGGTCCATCACCCGCCGCCAGCTGATGCGCCGGGCGTCGAGATCGAGGGCGTTGCCCCAGTGGATGTGATTGTCGATCAGCGCCGAAAGCAAATTGTGCGCGGCGGTGATGGCGTGGAGGTCGCCGGTGAAATGCAGGTTGATGTCCTGCATGGGGATGATCTGCGCCCGTCCGCCGCCGGTGGCGCCGCCCTTGGCGCCGAACACCGGGCCGAGGGACGGCTCGCGCAGGCACACGGCCGTCGAGGTCCCGAGCCGCGAGAGGGCGTCGCCGAGGCCGATGGTGGTGGTGGTCTTCCCTTCCCCCGCCGGGGTGGGATTGATGGCGGTGACGAGCACCAATTGCCCGCGTGGCCGCGATTCGGCCTCGGCCACGAAATCGAGGCTGATCTTCCCCTTGTGCGGGCCGTAGCGATAGAGCGCGTCCGCCGGGATGCCGAGGTCCGCCGCCACATCCTCTATGGGACGCGGCGTGACGCTCGCGGCGATGGCCGCATCGGATGTGGGATCGAGCGGTCGAGCGCTTCTGTCATGCATGGATTGGTTCCCGAACGGGCGCCGACCCTAACGGCTCGGCCCGCGGCTGAAAAGCGCGGGCCGAGGCAAAATTGCCTTGCTTCGACGCTTCGGAAGGTGCCGAAGCGCCATTTCGGGGAGATTCAGGCGGCCTCAGCCGCCCTTCTGCTGCTCCTCGGCCTTGCTGACCGGCGGCGGCTGATCGACCGAATCAAGACCCTTGTCGATCTTCTGCACAATCTTGGCGAGGTCGTCCGGCTCGGGCTTCAGGTCGCGCGCGTGGTTCCACTGGAACCCTGCCTCAAGCTTGCGGCCCACCTTCCAGTAGGCATCGCCCAGGTGGTCGTTGATGACCGGGTCCTGCGGCATCAGTTCGATGGCGCGCTCAAGCTGCACCACGGCGTCCTCGTAGCGCCCGGTGCGATAGTAGGCCCAGCCGAGGCTGTCCACGATGGGTCCGTCGTCGGGCCGCAGCTTGGCCGCCTTGCGGATCATGTCGAGGCCCTGGTCCAGGTTGGTGCCCTGGTCCACCCACGAATAGCCGAGATAGTTCAGCACATGGGGCTGATCGGGATTGAGCTCCAGCGCCTTTTTCAGGTCCGCCTCGGCAGCCGGCCAGTTCTTCGAGCGCTCGTTGCACACGCCGCGGAAGTAGAACAGGGCCCAGTTGCCACGCGCGGGCTGCGGGATGAGGGCAATCGCCTTGGAATAGGTGCCCGCGCACTCGGAGAACATCTTGCGCGTCTGCTGGATCTTGCCCAGCGCGATGATGGCCTCGATGTCCTTGGGATCGGCGGCGATCATCTTCTCGAGCTGCTTGCGGGCCTCATTGTAATGGTCCGTGGCGTCGAGGTTGACGGCCAGCTGCACCTGCGCGTTGCGCTTTAGCGGCGAGGAGTCCGGCACGGTCTCGTAGACCTCGATGGCCTTCGCCGGCTGCTTCAGCTGCTCGTAGAGGTCGGCCAGCGTCAGGCTGGCGAAGGGGTGCTCGGGATAGAGCCAGATGGCGAGCTGGAGATAGACGAGGGCGAGATCCTCGCCCCCCTGCCGCCCGAGCGTCGCGCCGAGGCCGTAGAGCACCTCGGAGGAGCCCTCCTGCGCGGTCTTCACCAGCGGCGGCAGCTGCTTTCCGGCCTTCAGCTCCTTGATGGCCGCGAGCACGATGGGGTGGTTCGGCAGCTGCTTGTCGAATGCGGCATAAGCGGCGAGCGCCGCCTCGGTATTGTCGTTGCGCGAGGCCCAGCGGGCATAGGCATCAATGGCGCGCAGGGAGCCGGGATCGGCCTTCATGGCCGCCTCAAGACGGCGCCCGGCCTCCTTCTTCTGCCCGGCGGCGTCGAGGATGAGGCCGGCGTGCAGCTCCTTCATGGGCGCGTACCAGTCCGGCCCCTCAAGCCGGTCGATCAGTTCCACCGCGCCCTTGGTGTTGCCGGAGCCGAAGAAAGTCCAGGCGGCGAGCAGCGTGGCCGTGAGATCGCCGATGGGACCGCGCACCGAGAGCGCGAGATTGGTGCGCGCCGTCTGGTAATGGGCCTTCTTGATGGAGCGCACGGCGAGCGCGAGGCGGGCGACGCGATGGGTGCGGTCGATCTTCACCAGACGATCGGCGAGCTTCATCGCGTCGTCGATCTGGCCGTCCATGAGCATGGCGAAGAAGGTCCGTTCCAGGATCTCTTCGTTGCGCGCATCGAGCTTCATCAGGTTGCGCAGATAGACGACGGCGGCGTCCTGGTCGCGCTCAGTGCTCGCCAGCCGGGCGGCGAGGTAGTTACCCGCGAGCGAGGTATCGAAGTCAGGCACGGCCTCGGCCCGGGCGAGGCCCGGCGACAGAGTGAGCACCGCAGCAAGGCCGGCCGCCAGGGCCGCGGAGAAGGTGGGGCGTCGTGTCGTCACCGATGATCTGTCCTGAAAGCCGGGCCCTGCGGGCGTGGTAACGCGAAATCCAAGCGGGGCGAGATGGCGTGAGGATGGCGGCTTTCCTGTGGCACCGCAAGTTACGTGGGAGTCATGAATCAGCGGTGTTCGCGAGGGCCGGTTGCGGCGACGTGTGCGGCGCGGCATAAGCCGCCTTATGGAAACCTTGCGGACGCGCGCTCCGGCGAAGATCAACCTGACCTTGCGCATCGTCCGGCGGCGCACGGATGGGTTTCACGATCTCGCGAGTCTCGTGGTCTTTTCCGGCGCGGCGGATCTCCTCTCGCTCACGCCTGACGCTGCGCTATCGCTTGCCGTGAAGGGGCATACCGCTGCGGCAGCAGGACCGGATGCGGACAATCTGGTGCTGCGCGCGGCGCGCGCCTTCGCCGCCGAGGTGCCGGGGGCGCGGCTCGGTGCCTTCCTTCTGGAAAAGCGGCTGCCGGTGGCGGCGGGGCTCGGCGGCGGCTCGTCCGATGCCGCTGCGGCACTGCGCCTGCTGGGCCGCCTGAATGGCCTCGCCCCCGATGACCCGCGCCTGTTCGCCGCAGCCCGCGCCACCGGCTCCGACGTGCCGGTGTGCCTCGATCCGCGTCCGCGGCTGATGGAAGGGGTCGGCGATGTGCTCTCCTCGCCCCTCACCTTGCCCCCGCTCGCCGGAGTGCTGGTGAACTGCGGCGTGGCGGTGCCCACGGCCGCCGTGTTCCGCCAGCTTGGCTTGTCGCCCGGCGCGACATTCGACGGGCCGTCCCTGCCTGCCGTTTTGCCCTCTGGCCGGGCGGAGCTGATGGCCGCCATCGCCGCCGTGCCCAACGATCTGGAGCCGCCGGCCGTGGCCGTCGCGCCGAAGATCGCCGAGGTCATCCACCGCCTCACGATCCAACCGGAGGCGCGGCTGGTCCGCATGTCCGGCTCGGGCGCCACGGTCTTCGCCTTGACGGACGATTGCCGGGCCGCTGCTGCGCTGGCACGGCGGGTGTTTGCCACAGAACCGGACTGGTGGGTGAAGCCCACCATCCTGCGATGACGGTTCGGAGGGGGTGAAAACCATGGCGCTGCCGCTGTCGACGCTCATCGCCTTCGTGGTCGCCGCCGTGTGCGAGATCGCCGGGTGCTTCGCCTTCTGGCAGGTGGTGCGCCATGGCGTGACGCCGCTCTGGCTGCTGGCGGGGCTCGTGAGCCTCGCCGCCTTCGCCTGGGCCCTCACATTCGTGGATTCGGAGGCCGCCGGGCGCGCGTTCGCCGCTTATGGCGGCATCTACATCATCGCCTCTCTGGCGTGGCTGTGGAGCGTCGAGGGCGTGCGGCCGGACCGCTGGGACGCAGCCGGCGCGCTCATCTGCCTTGCGGGGGCGGCGGTGATCGTGTTCGGCCCGCGCGGGTGAGGCTGCGCGGCATGGGCGCCGGTCAAAGCCCGCACGGCACTTGAGCGAGGCCAACCCGCGCGGCGCTTGAGCGAAGCACCGCGCCGAAGCAACCCGTCACGCCGAAGGCGGTCCCCCCGGCGCCGCTGCCACCTTCTCCCGCGCCAGCAGGCGCTGATAGACCCAGCCCATGGCCACCAGCACCAGCCCGAGGCCGATGAAGGACACGGCGCGCAGGACGCCTTCCAGATCCGCCATGTCGGAGAGGAAGACCTTGAGCACGGTTGCCACCATCACCGCGGCCGAGGCGAGGCGCAGCGTGCGCGAGCCGCGCCACAGGCCAAGCGCCAGCAGCACCATGCCGAACACCAGCCACGCCGCCGACCACGCATACCATTCGGCGGAGGAGATGGCGTCGCCCGCCAGCACCGGCCCCTGGAACAGGCGGCTCACCTCCAGCGTGACATAGGCGAGCGCGAGCACCCCGGCGATCACCCATCCCGCCGTCCGCACGCGCGGCCGCGTCACGGGCTGGCCGGCCGCGAAAGCCACGGCGAGGCCAGCCGGCAGGGCATAGGCGATGAGGAGATCGTTGAAGATCGGCCCTCCCACGGCCTCGCCGGTCGCGAACGGATTGGTCTCGATCAGGCCGTTGAGGGCGCAGACGGTCGCCGCCGCCGCCACGATGTCCGAGAACAGCCGGTAGAAGCCGCGCCCGGTGACGTTGGCGAGGCGTGACAGCCCCACCGCATAGGCGCCATAGACCACCGCCAGCAGGCCGGTCTCGAACAGCCGGGTGCCGACCGCATAGATGTCGCCGCCATGGGCGAGGTGGCGCACTTCGGTGGCCGCCAGCAGCATGGCGAAGATCAGGGCGAGGCACTCGTGCACCCGCCGCGCCCAGTCGTCCCTGCTCCTGGCGAGGAAGAAGGCGGCCGCGGCGAATGCCAGCGCCGGCACGCCATAGCCCCACAGCAGCCAGTTGAAGATGGGCGTCGTGCCCGGATCAACGGCAATGGTGGGCAGCCAGACGATGCGGGAGAGCACCACGACGCCCAGCGCCGCCGAGAACTGCCGCAGCCCCGGCAGCGGGCGGATGGTGGAGACCCAGGCGACGCCGCAGGCGGCGAGCGCGAGGCTCACCGTGAGCCAGCCCTTTTCCAGTGCAAAGGTGAGCGCCAGCGACAGGCTCACCACGCCGGCCGCGGCGAACACCGTGGCCGCATGGGTGCGCGCGCCTTTCAGCAACCGCTCGGCACCGAGGGTGAAGAGGAAGGCGAGCGCCAGCGCGAGCGCCGCGAAGGGCAGGCTGCGCTCCAGCTCCGTGAGTCGCGCATAGGCGGCGATCAGCATCAGCACCGGGCCGACCGTCCCCGTCACCGCCCAGCCGAGCACCGTGCGGCTGCGCCCGCCCCGCCCGGCGCCCAGCGCACCGGCGGACAGCATCAGCGCGCCCATTGCGAAGGCGAAGACCATGAAATGGCCGATGGAGAGACGCTCCGGCTCGGCCACCGCCCCCGCCATGGGGCCGGCCGGCGCGAGGGTCGAGCCGGCATCGGGCGGGAACACCCATTGGGTGAGGATGGCGGGGGCCAGCAGTGCCACCGCGAAGGTGGCGAACGTCATCGGCCGCACCCGCCACGCCAGCGCGAGCACGCCCACGGCGCCCACGACGAACACGGCCAGCGGCCCGGCGGCGACATTCCCGTCCACCGCTGCGGCGGCCATAACGGCAAGCGCGCCCACCGCGCCGAGGATGGAGACCGGCTCCGGCCGCTCCCCCGCCTCGGGTCCCCACAAGAAGCCCGGCGCGAGCAGCGCGGCGGTGAGCGCCAGCAGCACGAGGCCGAGCGCACCGGAGGCGGTCACCGCCTGCGGCACCTCGAAGGCGATAAGGGTGAGCCCCCAGGCCACCATGCCGGCGATGGCGAGGAGCGCGAGCCCCTTCCAGCGGCGGATGCGCGCGACGCCCAGCGCACTCGCCCCGACCACGGCGATGAGCAGGGCCACGCCCCAGGCATTGGGCGAACTGGTGGTGACGAGGAAGGGCGTCAGCGCCGCGCCGACGAAACCGAGCGCGCCCAGGGCCGGTCCGTGCAGCAGGGCCGCCAGCAAAGTGGCGACACCGGTGGCGGCGAGCAGCAGGAAGGCGGCCTGCGGCGGGATGAGATGGTAGAGCTCATAGGCGGCGAAGATGCTGCCGAAGGCGGTCATGGTGCCGGCGGCGGTGAGGATGCTCGGCACATCCGGCACCAGCCCGCGCAGGCTGGTGATGGGTGCGGCGGGGTCCTTGCCCTCGCGACGGCGCAGCCATTCGCCGGCACCGAGCAGGAAAAGAGCCAGCAGCAGGCCAAGGCTGACCCGCAAGCCCGGCCCGATCAGATCCTGCTCCACCGCGAAACGCACGAGGAACACCCCGCCCAGCGCCAAAGCAAGGCCGCCGACCCACACCGCCCAACGTGCGCCGACCTTCTCCTCGAAGCCGGCAAGCCGCTCCTTGAGCCTGGCGGCATCGATGGCAGGCGGGGGCGGCGCGGGGGGAGCGGCCGGGGCATCCGCCTCGGGCGCGGGAAACAGAGGCGGCGGCGCAGCGGGCGGCTCGCTTCCCGCATCGATCGGCTCGGGCGGCCGTGCGAGGCGCGCCAGCGGACTTTCCTTCGCCTGCGGCATGGCGGCCGGTGGCGTGTGGGTCCAGGCTGGAACGGACGCAGCGGCCGGCGCCAGCCCTGCTTGAGCCTCCAGCGCCGCGACCCGCGCCTCCAGCACGCGAATGCGGCCCCGGCTCTTCAGCGCCATGATGAAACCCACCAGGGCCATCACTGGAAAGGCGAGAACCACCAGAACAAGAAGCGCCCACTCATCCATCGCGACCAGCCCGGTTGTATCCGGCGCAACCGTAACGTCAGCGCCGCCCCGTGGCTAGACACCTCCGGCTAAGTCCGCACAAGGAAAAGAAAAATCTGGAAGACCATGGGGGCGGTAGGATTGCGCCTCCCTCGCGCGTTCAGGCGGCGAGGAAGGCGAGCCGCGGGTCCGTGCGGCCGGGTGCGATCTCGATGATCTCCGCCGCGACCACGCCATCGGCGACGAACGGGTCTTCCGCGATCCGGGCCTCGACCTCGGCGCGGGAGGCGGCGGTGGCGAGGATGGCGCCGCCGGCCTTGGGCTCGATGCCGCCCGCGAGCAGGAAGCTTCCCTCGTCGAAGCCCTTCCGCAGCCAGGCATTGTGCCCGTCCATCAGGCGCGGGGCGGCGGCACGGTTGGCGGCAAAGCGCAGCAGGACGACGAACATGGTTTCCCCCTCTTCAGGCGTGAGCGGCGGGACGGCGATGGATGGCGACGAAATTGCGCATCTCGGCCACTTCGGCGTCGATGAACGCCTCGTCGCCGATGGAACTGGCGAGCGTCGCCACCCCCTGGCTGCGGGCGAGGAGGTGCATGGCGAGGCGGGCGGCCTCGTCTTCCCCGTGCCCGAGAGCGCGGAACTGGCGTGCCAGCCAGTCGCGGAAAAGCGTGAAGAGCCGCGCGGCGTCGGCGCCGGCGGCATGATCGAGCTTCGCCAGCTCGTTGCAGAGCGTGCCAACCGGGCAGCCGAAACGCATGATCTTGGCGCGATTGGCGATGAGGATGCCGACGAAGCTGAGGATGCGCGCCTCCGCATCGTCTCCCTCGTCTTCCCACTGCGCGAGGAGCTTCCGGGTACGCTCCAGCCGCAGCGCGATCATGGCCGCGAGGATCTCGTCCTTGCTCTTGAAATGATAATAGAAATTGCCGCGCGAGAGCTTCACTGCCGCGGCAATGTCGGCGAACGAGGTGGAGGCGAAGCCGGTCTCGTAGAACAGTCGGTCCGCCGCCTCGACGATGGCGGCGCGGGTGTCGCTCGCAGGCATGGGAACCGCCTAGGTCAATTGTCCTATGACCAGAATTAGGACGACTGACCTAGGCCCGTCAAGCGCTGGTCGGGCTATTCTTCGCGGAAACGGTTGGTGATGGGATAGCGGCGGTCGCGGCCGAAGTTGCGCCCCGTCACCTTCACCCCCGGCGCGGCCTGACGGCGCTTGTATTCGGCACCGGTGAGCAGGCGTGACACGCGGGCCACGATGGCGGCATCGAAGCCGTCGGCGACGATCTCGTCCACCGAACTCTCGCCCTCCACCAACCGGGCGAGGATGGTGTCGAGCATCGGATAGGGCGGCAGCGCGTCCGCGTCCGTCTGGCCCTCGCGCAGTTCCGCGCTTGGCGGCTTGTCGATGAGGCGATCGGGGATGACGACGCCGTCCGGCCCCAGCGCCTCCGCCGGCTTCCAGCGGTTCCGCAGGCGGGCGAGGCGCACGACCTCAGTCTTGTACAGGTCCTTGATGGGATTGAAGCCGCCGTTCATGTCGCCATAGAGCGTGGCATAGCCCGTGGACATCTCCGACTTGTTGCCGGTGGTTAGCACCATGGCGCCGAACTTGTTAGAGACGGACATGAGCAGCGTGCCGCGCACGCGGGCCTGCAAATTCTCCTCCGTCACGTCCCGTTCGGTGCCCGCGAACAGCGGCGCCAGCACCGCTTCCAGCCCCTCTACCGCAGGCGCGATGGGCACGACCTCGTAGCTGACGCCCAGCGCCTCGGCCACGGCAGCTGCGTCCTTGAGGCTGTCGTCCGACGTGAAGCGGTAGGGCAGCATCAGGCAGCGCACCCGCTCCGGCCCCAGGGCATCCACCGCCATGGCCGCGCACAAAGCGGAATCGATGCCACCTGAGAGGCCCAGCACCACACCGGGAAAGCCGTTCTTGGTCACATAGTCCCGGAGCCCGACGACGCAGGCGGCATAATCGGCCTCGTCGCCCTCGAAGGCCTCCACGAGATTGCCGCCGAGGCAGCGCCAGGTGTCCTCGAAGCGCTGCCAGCGGGAGAGGCGCACCCGCTCGACGAAGCCGGGGAACTGCAAGGCGGGGAAGCGGTCGGCGTTGAGGACGAAGGAGGCGCCGTCGAACACCAGTTCGTCCTGCCCGCCCACCTGATTCACGTAGAGCAGCGGCAGGCGGCTCTCCACCACACGGGCGACGGCGATGTTCTCGCGCTCCGCATAGACCGAGCGGCGATAGGGCGAGCCGTTGGGAACGATGAGGATTTCCGCGCCCGTCTCGGCGAGGCATTCCACCACGTCCGGCCCCCAGATATCCTCGCAGATGGGCACGCCGAGGCGCACGCCCTTGAACGGTATCGGTCCCGGCAGAGGGCCGGCGGCGAACACGCGCTTCTCGTCGAACACGCCGTAATTTGGCAGATCCACCTTGTGCCGCACGGCGGAGATCTTCCCCTCCTCCAGCAGCAGCACGGAGTTGAAGAGCCGCCCCTCCTCCATCCACGGCGCGCCGATGAGCACCGCGGGGCCGGTGGCGGTCTCGGCAGCGAGCGCCTCCAGCGCCTCCTGGCAGGCCGCGAGGAAGGCCGGTTTCAGCACCAGATCCTCGGCCGGATAGCCGGCGATGAAGAGCTCGGGAAAGACCACGAGGTCCGCCCCCGCCTCGCCCGCGGTCTGCCGGGCGCGTCGGGCGATGGCGAGATTGCCGGATACATCGCCGACCGTCGGGTTGAGCTGGGCGATGGCGATGAGAAGGGTATCGGCGGGCTCGGTCATGCTTCGGATGTAACCCCGCCCCGCACAAGGCGAAAGGGCAAGAAACGGGCATGCGCCCGTTCTGCCTGATCAATCGGCAACCAGCCTCTCGCCCCGGCCGCCGGGCAGGCGACGGCTACAGCCCGAGCCGGCTCCACAGCGCGCGTTCCTCCACCGCCGCGCCGGCGCCCAGCGCCGCTTCGCGGGCGAGCGCGCCGGCAAAGCCCGTGGGGCGCTTGGGCAGGAACCCGGTGGAGCCCTGCACCAGCTTCAGCGTCGTGTCCGTGCCGTAGCGGGCTTTCAGGATGCCGCGCACGTCGCCGAGACCATCCACGAGGCCGAGGCCCACGGCCTGCGTGCCCAGCCAGAACTCGCCGGAGAACAGCGTCTCGTCGTCGCCCATCAGCGCATCGCCGCGGCGCGACTTCACGAGGTCGGCGAATACGGTGTGCAGCTCCTTCAGCAACTGGTCGAGCCGCTCCACGTCCTCCGGCTGGGTGGGACGGAAGGGGTCCAGCGTCACCTTGCGCTCGCCGGCTGTGTAGACGCGCCGCTCGATGCCCAGCTTCTCGATGGCCCTGTCGAAGCCGAAGCCCGCCGTCACCACGCCGATGGAGCCGACGATGGAGCAGGGATCGGCGAAGATCTCGTCGGCCGCGCAGGCGATCATGTAGCCGCCCGAGGCCGCCGCATCCTCCACGAAGGCGAAGACATGCTTCTCCTTCTCCTCCGCCAGCGCGCGGATGCGGCGGAAGATGAGATGGGACTGCACCGGCGAACCGCCCGGCGAATTGATGAGCAGCGCCACGGCGGGCGCCTCCTTCATGCCGAAGGCCTTCTCCAGCGCCTGCGCCGTGCTGGCGAGCGACATGCTGCGCGAGAAGGGCGAGGTCATGCCGATGGGGCCGGACAGCCGCACCACCGGCACGAGGGGCGCATCGGTGCACCATTTTCTGGGAAGGAGACCGCGGGCGCGGCGCGACAGGGAGGAAAGAAATTCGGCCATGCCCGAGATGTAGGGCCTCCCCATGGCGCCCTCAAGGCGCCATTCCTTGTCGAGACCGCGCCCTCAAGGCGCCATTCCCCGCAAAGGCCGCCCCCCTGATCGCGCGTCAGCGCAGCGCGCCGCCGTCGCGCAGAACCGCCTCGGCCTCCGGCGTCGGCGAGCCGTCCGCCCCGGCCAGCACGAGGCCGGGCAGGAGCGCGGGCGGCGTGCGCCGCCCCTTCACCGCCCTCACCAGCAGCCGCACCGCCGGCCGGTCGGCACGCGGATGAACGGGCAGGATCTCGATGGCCCCGAATCCTTTCGCCAGCGCGGCGAGAATGTCCGCCAGCGCCTCGGGGCGATGGATCAGGCAGAGCACGCCTTTCGCGCCGAGGCAGCGGTCAGCGGCGCGAACCCATTCGGCGAGAAGGTCGGCATCCGCCATGTGGGCGCGGGCACGGGCCTCATCGGGAGAGGTGCGGTGGCGGGTGTCGGCATTGAAGGGCGGGTTGGCGAGCACCAGGTCCGCCGCGCCCTTCCCCGGCACATCCGGCCCCGCAGGCCGCCCGAGGGTAGCCACATCCGCCGTCACCACCTGCGCCCGCCCGTCCAAGCTGTTGAGCGCCGCATTCTCCGCCGCCAGCACAGCGAGGGAGGGATCGATCTCCACCAGCGTGGCGCGCGCCTCCGGAACACGGGCGAGGAAGGCGAGGCCGGCGCTGCCCACTCCCGTCCCGAGGTCCACCGCCGTCCGCCGGTCCGCCGGCGCGAAGGCGGCAAGCAGCAGCGCGTCGTGTCCGACGCGGTGGCCCGAAACCATTTGCCGCAGCGTCAATCTCCCACCGAGCACGCTGTCGGTGGACAGGGCAACGGCTTCAGCCGGCATCACGCAGGGCCGAGCCGAATCCCGCCTCCGTCAGCAGGCGACGCGCGCGCGGCACGTCCTCGTCCACAACCAGCAGGCGACGGGGAAAGACGCCGATGGAGCCTTCCAGGACGCTCATATGGGCATCCGCGACCATGTGACCGATATCGGCCGACGTGAGCAGCGCCTCTATGGCGCCGAGCAGCACCAGATCGTTGGTCCGCACCATCTCCTGCATCGTACAGACCTCCGATCGCGGCGACTGGCGCGCCCGGTGCAACCAAAGGCGATCTGCCAGAGCTTGCACGGAACCCATCCGCATCCCTATGGTGCGCCCCAAAGATTGACAAGCGGGAGCTTTTCTTGGCCGTCGTCCTTCCGTTCGAGCCCAACGAGCCGTCGCTCGAGGCACTGGTCGCCTTGGTGAAGACGGACATGGAGCGGGTCAACGCCGTCATCCTGGCGCGGACCGGCTCCGACGTGGCCATGATTCCCGAGGTGGCGAACCACCTCATCTCGTCCGGCGGCAAGCGTCTGCGGCCGATGCTGACGCTCGCCTGCGCCGCGCTCGCGGGCTACCGGGGCGACGGCCACGTGAAGCTCGCCGCTTCCGTGGAGTTCATGCACACCGCCACCCTCCTCCATGATGACGTGGTGGACGAGAGCGACATGCGCCGGGGCAAGCTCGCCGCGCGCAAGCTCTGGGGCAACGAGGCGAGCGTGCTGGTGGGCGACTTCCTGCTGGGCCAGGCGTTCAAGATGATGGTGGAGGTGGGCTCCATGACCTGCCTCGACATCCTTTCCACCGCCGCCTGCGTCATCGCCGAGGGCGAGGTGATGCAGCTCGCCGCCGCCAAGAACACCGCCACCTCCGAGGACGACTATCTCGCCGTCATCCGCGGCAAGACGGCCGAACTGTTCGCCGCCGCCTGCGAGGTCGGCGCCGTCCTCGCCCAGCGCCCGAAGGCCGAGCAGGCGGCCTGCCGCTCCTACGGCATGAATCTCGGCATCGCCTTCCAGCTGGTGGACGATGCCCTCGACTATGGCGGCTCGCAGGCCAAGCTCGGCAAGAACGTGGGCGACGATTTCCGCGAGGGGAAGATCACCCTGCCGGTGCTCCTCGCCTTCCGCCGCGGCGACGAGAAGGAGCGCGCCTTCTGGCAGCGTTGCCTGGAAAACAGCGAGGCGAGCGCCGCGGACCTCGATCAGGCTATCGGCCTGATGACCAAGCATCGCGCCATTGCCGACACGGTGGAGCGCGCCCGCCATTACGGCGCCATCGCCAAGGATGCCCTCGCGCTCTTCCCCGCCGGCCCCGCCAAGGCGGCGTTGATGGAGGCGGTGGACTTCTGCCTCTCCCGCGCCCACTGAGAGCGGCACCATTCACTCAAAAAGGCCGGCCCCTCGCGGAGCCGGCCTTTTTTGTTGGACCTTGAATGTCAGGCCACCGCGGCACGGCTGGTGGGCAGGAGCGCGGCGGGCTTCACCGCGAAGGCGCCTTCGCCGGCCAGCGCCAGCACGATCTGGCCGACCACGAGGAAGGCGGGATATTCCCAGCCGCCGCCGGGCGCGGAGAAGACCCAGCCGTTGGGCAGGTGATAGCTGAGCGCGCCAAGCATCATAGGGATGAGCAGGATGGCGACCTGCCGGGCATAGACGCCGCCGATGAGCAGCAGACCGCCCACGATCTCGATGGCGATGAAGGGAATGGCGAGGGCGCCGGGCAGGCCCATCTTGCTGGACAGGAAGCCGGCGAAGCCGGGAACGGTGAAGATGAAGATCTTCATCAGGCCGTGCGAGAGCCACATGATGCCGAGGGCAAGACGCAGGATGAAGAGGCCGTAGGGAGCGGTGCGGGTGTCAACCATGGGAGTGAACTCCGGTTTGAGGTGACGCCACATCTAGCTTTCGCGCCTATGCACGGCCATACTCATCAAATCCATATCGAGTTTGCATCTGCGCAAATCACTTTCCCGAGGGTCGCCTCTCCATGATACCGTGGGACGATTTCCGGCTGGTCCGGGCCATTGCCGAAACCGGCTCTCTGGCGGGTGCCGCCGAGCAACTGGCGGTCAACCACTCCACCGTCTTCCGCCGCCTCGGCACGCTGGAGCAGCAATTGGGCGCCCGGCTGTTCGAGCGCGCGCGCGCAGGCTACGTGCCCACCCCCATGGGCGAGGAGATGGTGCGCCTCGCCGAGCACATGGCGGACGAGGTGCTGGCGGTGGAGCGCCGCATCACGGGCCAGGATCTGCGCCCCTCCGGCGAACTGCGCGTGACCACCAACGACACGCTGCTGGTGCACATGCTCACGCCCATCTTCGCCTCGTTCCGCGCGGCCTATCCAGAGATTCGCCTCGACGTGGTGATCTCCAACCAGTCGCTCAGCCTTTCCAAGCGCGACGCGGACGTGGCCATCCGCGCCAGCGACCGGCCGGGCGACACGCTGGTGGGGCGGCGCATGGCCTCCATCGCCTGGGGCATCTATGGCAGCGCCGCGCAGAACATCGCCGGCCCGCTCGATCCGGCGGATCTGCGGCGCTACGACTGGATCGGCTTCTCCGACAATCTCGGCGCCATCAAGCCCGCCAAATGGCTGCGCGAGCGCGTGGGCGAGGAGAAGATCATCTATCGGGTGAATACGGTGCTCGGCCTTGCCGAGGCGGCGGCGGCTGGCATGGGGCTGGCGCTGCTGCCCTGCTTCATCGCGGCGGTCACGCCGGGTCTCGTCCAGCTCATGGGACGGCAGGGGGAGCTGGAATCCGGGCTGTGGCTGCTCACCCATCCCGACATCAAGGCCACGGCGCGGGTGCGCACCTTCATGGAGCATGCGGGCCGGGAGATCGGCAAGCTCAGGGGGCGGATCGAGGGGATGGAGGATCAGCCCGCGACTGCGGGCTGACGGGAAAAAGCTCAGTCCGCGGAGGCTTCCGTGGTGCGCTTGGACTTGGAGCGGCGTGAGGCCACCTGCTGGCCTTCGCCGCTGGCGCCGACGAATTCGCACCACATGGTCTGAATGCCGGCCAGCGAGCCGCGGAAGGAGTTCTGCCCGGTCTTCACCAGATCGAAGCAGGGCTCGAAGGTCATGCCCTTCACGAAGCCGCACACATTCTCGCCGCGCACGCGCAGGGTGTTCGGCGGCAGGCGCACGAAGCGCGGCGGCGCGTCGCGCAGGGTGATCATGCCGGCAACCGAGCCATCGGCATAGACGCGCCCGGCGCCCTTGGAACCTTCAAAGCAGGTGAACGAGAAAGTGCGTCCGACCACGAACTCGCGCGCCTGATCGGCCGAGAGCTGCTGGGCGGCTGCGGGCGCCGGCGCCAGAGCGGCCGGGAGGAGTGCGGCAAAGCCCAAGGCCGCGACGAGAATGCTGCGCATGGCTTGTTCGCGATTATCCATCTGATCTTCGTTCACGTTGCGCAGACACCACCGGCCATTGTCAATAGCAGGAACAGCTAGGGAACACCGGCGCCGTGCGCACGATGCCGAATCTTCCGGCACCGTGCTCTGAGAGTCGCGCTCATACGGTTACCGGCCGATGAACAGGACGTTCCCTTATGGGCAGATTGATGGCCGCGGAGGCAAAAGACAGCGCCACGGACAGCCACCACAGCCAGTCGTAGCTCTTGGTCGCCTCATAGATCTCGCCGCCGAGATAGACGCCGAGGAAGCCGCCCACCTGATGGGAGAAGAAGGCGAACCCATAGAGCATGGCCATGTAGCGCGTGCCGAACATGAGCATCACGAGGCCCGAGGTCGGCGGCACGGTGGAGAGCCACAGGAAACCCATGGCAGCGCCGAACATGTAGCAGCTCGTCGCCGTGATCGGGGTCATTACGAACACCGCGATGACGACGCCGCGCGCGGCGTAGATGACCGACAGCAGCACCTTGCGCGGCATGCGGTTGGAGAGATAGCCGGCGGTCAGCGAGCCGAGGATGTTGAACAGGCCGATCAGCGCCAGCGTATAGGCGCCTACCGACAGGCTCATGCCCTTGTCCACCAGGAAGGCCGGCATGTGGACGGTGACGAAGGCGAGCTGGAAGCCGCAGGTGAAGAAGCCGAGCACCAGCATCACGTAGCTCGGATGCCTGAGCGCCTCGCTCAGCGCCGCGCCGATGGTCTGCTGCGGCGCCTGTGCGGCACCGGTGGCGGACGGTGCGGACGCGCGGGTGGCGAGCGCCAGCGAGAACGGCAGCACGATGAGCAGCGAAGCGCCGAACACCAGCAGGGTCTGGTGCCAGCCGATGGTGTCCATCAGCCCGCGGGTGAGCGGCGGGAACAGGAACTGGCCGAACGATCCGGCCGCGGTGGCGAGGCCGAAGCCGATGGACTTCCACTCGTTGGGCAAGAGCTTGCCGAAGGCCGCGAGCACGAGGTTGAACGAGGCGGCGGACAAACCGAAGCCGATGAGCACGCCGGCGGACAGGTGCAGCAGGCCGGGCGTCGTCGCATAGGCCATCAGCGCGAGGCCGGCGGCATAGATGAGCGCGCCGCAGCACAGCACCCGTACCGTGCCGAAGCGATCGGCCAGCGCGCCGGCAAACGGCGAACCCACGCCCCACAGAAGGTTCTGGATGGCGACGGCGAAGCCGAACACGTCGCGGCCCCAGCCGAACTCCTGCGACATGGGCAGCAGGAACAGACCGAAGACGGAGCGCGGACCGAAGGTCAGCAGCGCCACCGCCGAGCCGGCGATGAGAATGAGGATGGCCGGAACGGTGCCGCTCCGGCCAGGATTGGCCGTCGGTGAGGATGGGGCGGACATGAGGGTCGTCTCGCGTTGGGAGATGCACCCACGGGTGCATGTTGGACCCATTCTACGAGCAGCCCACGTCCTTTGGAAAATCAATAATCGTCAACGGCTCCATGAGCAGCTCTCATGGATCGGTCGCATATTACCTCAAGACAATCGCAAAGCGGGGCGGCCTTGGCCGCCCCGCCGTGTCTGCCGGAGGTCCCCAGCGTCAGCCGCGACGCGGGCCATCCGCATTCGGGCCGCCGTGCGGGCCGTGATGCCAGCCGCCCATTCCGCCACCCATGCCGCGGAATTGCTGGTGCAGCACCATGTTGAGGCGCTGCTTCTGCGCCGTGTCGAGGGTCTTGTAGAGCGGGTCCGCCGCATCGGCGATCTTTCGCAGGTCGTTGGCGCGGGCATCCATGCGATCGGCGGCGGTGCGCATGCGGGCGATGGGATCAGCCGGCGTGCCGGCCTGCCGCGCCTCGCGGGCAGCCTTGCGGTCGGCGGCCATCTGCTCCCGGCGCTGGGCCGCATCCTTGGCCACGGACTTCAGCGTCTGCTCCACGCCCGGCCACAGCTTCTCCTGATCAGGCGTGAGCTTCAGCGCGGTCTTGAGCGCGACGATGCGGGCATCGGTGAGGATGGCGCGATCCTCGGCGGTCGGCTGCCAGCGGTGCGACGCATCCCCTGCGGCGGGGGTGTTCGCGGCATAGGTGGCCGCGGAACCGGCGATCAGCGCAGCGGCGGTTGCGGCGAAAAGAGCGCGTTTCATGTCGTGAGTCCTCCTTCAGGGACGAAGGAAGCATCGCCCCCAAACCCACGTCCGGCAACTTAAACTTCGGTAATAGACATCTTGATACAACTTGTTGCAAATAGATTTTTCGTGTGACCTCGTGCGGAACAATACCACCATTTCGCCACGACTTTCAGGCAAAACCTTCCGATCCGACGAGTACTTTCGCTTCCAGGCTCGAAACTCCCTGCGTATCCCGGGAATATCCGCGCCGTTCCATTTCGCAGCGCCATGCACCGGCTCCGCCGGAGATCCGGTAGAGGCAATAGCCGCCGGCGCCGCGCTCATCCTGCGGCCCAGCCGAGGCGGAGGGCACCCCCACCACGGGGATGCGGCCGGCTGCCGACGGGATGTAGCCGAGGGAGGCGCGATGGTCGTGCCCGTGCAGCACCAGTTCCGCCCCCGCCTGCGCGAGCACCGCCCGCACCTCCTCCGCATCGCGCAAGTCGCGGTGGAAGGGGCGCTCGCCCACGGGGGGATGATGGATCATCACCACCCGGAACAGCCCTTCCGCCTTCAGCCGCTCCAGCAGCGCCGAGAGCCGGCCCAGCTGCGCACGCCCCGCCTTGCCGCTGGCGAGGAACACCGCCGTGGGGATCGCCGTCGAGACGCCCACGATCGCCACCTCGCCCCGCCGCCGGACGTAGGGGAAGGAATCCACGTCCACCGGCGTGTGGGGATGGCTGTCGTCTCCGGCGAGGAAGGGCGCCCAATGTTCCAGATGGTAGTGCATGGCCGAGCGCACATAGGCGTCGTGATTGCCGGGAACCACGCTCACCTTGTCGGGCTCCCCGAGGGAGGCGAGGAAGGTGGCGCCGGTGTCGAACTCGGCCGGCAGGCTCACATTCACGAGGTCGCCAGTGACGCAGATATGGTCCGGCTGCTGGGCGAGGAGGTCCTCCGTGAGCGGCGCCAGCGTCGATGCGCCGAAATTGCGACGCCGCGCGCCGATCCAGTTCATCATCCCGAAGAAGCGCTTGCCCAGAAGCTCGGAGACGCGCGCCTCCGGGATTGGGCCGAGATGCGGGTCGGAAAGGTGGGCGATCACGGGCATAGGCGGACCTTGGTGCAGCGAGAAGTGCGGCGGGAACGCGGCGCTTATAGCAGATCGCGCCACACCCGCCGCGGTTCCCTGTTTGCGATGCGGCAAGGCGCGGCGGCTGCGCCGGGTTGATGTTGCAGAAGCCATCCCGCACGCTGCATGCTGCAATGCATCGATGTCCTCAGGCCAATCGCGAGTGAAGTCCGTGCGTCACGTTTTCGTCCTCCTTCTGCTTGCGCTCGCGCTTTCGCCTGCCCTCGTGGGGCAGGCTCATGCCTCCCAGGTGGCGGTGCGCGGAACTGAGATCCTGGTGGACGGCAAACCCTTTGTTCCCCTCGGTGCCAGCGGCGAGACGCGCTTTCCCGATCTGAAGGCGCTGGGCGCCAACACCATCCGCACCTATGGGCAGGAGCCGGGGGAGATTCTCGACGCGGCGCAGCGGGCGGGGCTCAAGGTGATCGTGGGCTTCTGGCTCGGCCATCCCCGCCTCGGCTTCAATTATGCCGACCGTGCGGCGGTGACGGCCCAGCTGGAGGCGCTGCGCCACATGGTGGAGCGCTATCGCACCCATCCGGCTCTGCTCATGTGGGGCATCGGCAACGAGGTGGAGGTCGAGCTTTCCCCGGAAGAGGCGCAGGCCGTGTGGCCGGCCATCGAGGAGGCCGCGCGGCTGGTGAAGACACTGGACGGCCAGCACCCCACCATGGCGGTGCTCGCCGAAGTGGGACAGGACAAGGCTGCCATCCTGAAGCGCCATGCGCCAGACATCGACGCGCTCGGCATCAACGGCTATGGCGACGGCCTTCTCACCGCCGCCGGTCGCGCGCGGGCGCAGGGCTGGACCGGCCCTATCATCCTCACCGAGCTCGGCGCGCAGGGCCATTGGGATGCGCCCAAGGCACCGTGGGGCGCGCCCATGGAGCCGACCTCCTCGGACAAGGCCGCCCGCGTGCGGCGCTATCTGATGGGGGCGAAGCAGGCGGGCGTCGGCGCCATGCCCTTCCTGTGGGGGCAGAAGCAGGAGGTGACGCCCTCCTGGTATTCGCTGCTGCTGCCCACCGGCGAATGGACCGAGACGGTGGAGGTCATGGCCGATCTGTGGGGCGGGAAGGTGCCCGGCGGCCCCAACCGGGCGCCACGCATCCTCGCCCTCTCCCTCGTCGGACCAGCCCGATTCTCTACCGACGGGCAGACCCTGGTGCGCCTCTCCGCCACCGATCCCGACGGCGACCCGCTGAAGGCCGAATGGCAGATCATGGCCGAGACCACCGCCCGCAGCGTCGGCGGCGATCCCGAGCCGGTGCCGCCCAACTTTCCCGCGGGCCTGCACGATCCCGCCCCGACAGGCGTGCGCATCTTCGGCCTGCCGCCCGGCCGCTACCGCGTGTTCGTCACCCTGCGCGACGGGCGCGGCGCGGCGGCCACCGGCAACATCCCTTTCGAGATCCAGTAGCGCTTTTCAGCACGCCTTTTCAGCACAGCATTTTGCGGAGGATTTCATGCCCAGGATCGACCGTCTTCTGGTGGGAGAGGCCCTGGTGGGCGACGGCAACGAGGTGGCGCACATCGACCTCATCATGGGTCCGCGCGGCTCTTCCGCCGAGATCGCCTTCGTCAACGCCCTCACCAACAACAAGGACGGCTTCACCGCTTTGCTCGCCGTGGTCGAGCCCAATCTGATGGTGAAGCCCGCCACCGTCCTCTTCAACAAGGTGACGATCAAGGATGCCCGCCAAGCGGTGCAGATGTTCGGGCCGGCGCAATATGCGGTCGCCAAGGCGGTGGCGGATTGCGTGGCGGACGGCATCATCCCCGTGGAGGAGGCCGACGACATCTTCATCTGCGTGGGGGTGTTCATCCACTGGGACGCCAGCGACGATGCGCGCATCCAGGCCTTCAACCACGAGGCCACCCGCCTTGCCATCACGCGGGCCATCAGCGGAACGCCGAGCCCGGCGGAGGCCATGACGCACCGGGAAACGGCGCGTCACCCCTTGGCTGTAGACTAACCGCGCCGGGAAACGGCGCGTCACACTCTGGCGGTAGACTGACCGCGGGACGCGCTATTGCGCGCCGTCCCCGCTCTCATTCGACAGATCGAGGGAGAGGCCACGGGCGAACCAGGCGCCGGTGCCGGCGATCGCGGCGCCGGCCATGAAGGCCAGACCGGGCCAGTGCGCTGCGGCGAGGCACAGCCCCACCAGCAGGCCCGAGAACGAGCAGGCCATGGCCACGATCATGACCGAGGCACGCTCACGCGCGCCCGCGTCCCGGGCCGCCATGCTTTGCGCGGCCAGCTGGCTGTGTGCTGTGAACTGCCCCAGAGGGCCCCCCGCAGGGCCCGCAGAGGGCGGGCGCGACCGACCCTTCGCTTGAAATGCCACGATGTTCCTCCCGCGCCGCCGACTGTCCGGCGGTCATTTGGAGTGAGAGTAAAGCAGAAAAGCTTGACCTCTTCATCAGGCTGAGACGGTGCTGGCTAAGTTTTTCTTGCCGCAGCGTCATTGCACTGCAGCGAAGGCCCAAGTTGTGCCCTAAAAGCGAGCATGAGCAAACCGGCGGCGAGCACGATGGCCGCCAGCGCCATGAAGCCGACATCGAAGCGGCCGGTCGCCTCCCGCACGAAACCGACGAGATAGGGGCCGGCGAAGCCGCCGAGATTGCCGACCGAATTGATGAGCGCGATGCCGGCCGCCGCCGCTGTGCCGCGCAGGAATTGTGGCGGCACCGACCAGAACGGCCCGAGCGCCGCATAGATGCCCATGGAGGCGAGGGAGATGGCGGCGATGGCCGCCATATGCGTGGGCGCGACCACGCTGGCGACCAGCCCCGCCGCTCCGGCGACCGCCGGAACCGCCACATGCAGCACCCGTTCACCGCGCTGGTCGCTGTGGCGGCCCACGGCGAGCATGGCGAGGGCACTCAGCGCATAGGGGATGATGAGGATCAGCCCCACCTCGTGGGTGGAATAGCCCATGGCACGCACGATCTGCGGCAGCCACAGGCCGATCCCGTAGAGCCCCACGACGAGGCCGAGATAGACGAGGCAAAGCACGACGACCCGTGCATCCTTCAGCGCTGGCAGCCAGGCCTCGTGCGTTCCGGCGGGATGGGCGGCCTGATGCGCCGCATCATGGGTGAGGTGATCGGCCGCGAGACGCGCGGCGATGGCGGCCTTCTCCTCGGCCGTCAGCCAACGAGCCTGCTCCGGGCCGTCGGGCAGCAAGGCGAGCACCACGAGGCCGAGCACCACCGCCGGCAGCCCCTCGATGATGAACAGCCATTGCCATCCGGCGAGGCCAAGCAGGCCGTGGGTGTCGAGGATCCAGGCGGACAACGGCGCCCCGAGCGCGCTGGAGATCGGCACCGCCGCCATGAACAGCGCCACGTAGCGCGCCCGCACCGACAGCGGGAACCAGTAGCCGAGATAGAGGATCATCCCCGGCAGGAAGCCCGCCTCGGCAGCGCCGAGGAGGAAGCGGGCGATGAAGAAGCCGGTCGCGCCCGTCACGAAGGCGGTCGCCGCCGAGATCAGGCCCCACGTCACCATGATGCGGCAGATCCACAGCCGCGCGCCCACCTTCTGCAGCACCAGATTGCTCGGCACCTCGAACAGGAAATAGCCGAGGAAGAAGATGCCGGCGCCCCAGCCATAGACCTCGGGCGAGAAACCCAGGTCCGCATTCATGGTCAGCGCCGCGAAGCCCACATTCACGCGATCGAGGAAGCTGACCACATAGAGCACCATCATCAGCGGGATCAGCCGCCGGACCGCCTTGGCGAAGGCGCGCGTCTCCACCGTCTGCCTCTGCGCCACCACGCGCCCCTCCCCCGTCTTTGCGCGGTTTGTGGCGGCGGGCGGCACGGGCGTCAACTGCCGCAGGCCGGGCAGACCCTTGCGCCGTTTGACTTTCGTCATATTGACGTCGGCGACCGGGTGCAAAGAGGGTGGAGAACCGCAACGCACGAGGGCGCGCGCATGTTTTCGCTGAAGGGCCAGAAGGCGCTGGTGGTGGGCGTCGCCAATGACCAGTCCATCGCCTGGGGCTGCGCGAAGGCATTTCGCGAGCAGGGTGCCGACGTTGCCGTCACCTATCTCAACGAGCGCGCCGAGGCGCATGTGCGACCGCTCGCCGAATCCATCGGCGCCGAGTTGATCCTCCCCCTCGACGTGAGCATTCCCGGCCAGCTCGAAGCCGTATTCGCCGAGATCACCGCGCGCTGGGGCCGGCTCGATACCCTGCTCCACTCCATCGCCTTCTGCCCGAGGGAGGATCTGCACGGCCGCGTGGTCGACTGCTCGGCAGAAGGCTTCTCCAAGGCCATGGACGTCTCCGTCCACTCGTTCCTGCGGATGATCCGCCTCGCGGAGCCGCTGATGGGTGCGGGGGGCACCTGCATGACCGTCTCGTTCTACGGCGCAGAGAAGGTGGTCGAGCACTACAACATCATGGGGCCGGTGAAATCGGCGCTCGAATCGGTGGTGCGCTATGCCGCCGCGGAACTCGGCGAGAAGCGCATCTCCGTCCACGCCCTCTCGCCCGGCCCGCTGAAGACCCGCGCGGCCTCCGGCATCGCCGATTTCGACGAACTCCTGAACGAGGCCGCCGCGCGCGCACCGACTCATCTCCTCGCCTCCATCGAGGATGTGGGCGCCTTCGCGGCCTTCCTCGCCAGCCGCGAGGCCGCCAACGTCACCGGCGGCGTCCACCAGATCGACGGCGGCTACAGCATCATCGGCTGAAAGACGCCCGCCCTGACGTATGGGAGCGCTTCCCTCCGGCTGAAGAGCGCACTACCGTTCCCCCGCGGGCCCCACCCGCCACGGCCGGACAGCAACGATCCGGCCGAAGACAACCGGCGATGGCCGGACGGAGGAACGCTCCAGCGCATCGGCCCGCCCGACGGGCACGCGCGTGCGCACGTCTTCGCCCGGCTTCCGCAAGGAAGGAGAGCGACCCCATGAATCTCGCAGCCAAGCTCCGGGCCCGCGCGGCCGAGGGGCGGCCGGTGCGCGTCGGCCTCGTCGGTGCCGGCAAGTTCGGCTCCATGTTCCTGTCGCAGGTGCGCACCACCGTGGGCATGCACCTCATGGGCATCGCCGATCTCTCCGCCGCCCGGGCGAAGGATGCCCTCGCCAACACCGGCTGGCCGGTGGACGAGGCCCTCGCGACCGATTTCGACGACGCGCGCCGCACCGGCCGCACCGTCATCACCGAGGATGCCGAGGCACTCATCAAGGCCGATGGCATCGAAGTGATCGTGGACGCCACCGGCAGCCCCGCGGCGGGCCTCAGGCACGCGCTCCTCGCCATCGCCGAGCGCCGCCACATCGTGATGGTGACGGTGGAGGCGGACGTGCTGGCCGGTCCACTCGTTGCCCGCAAGGCGGCCGAGGCCGGCGTTGTCTATGCCGCCGCCTATGGCGACCAGCCGGCGCTGGTGTGCGAGATGGTGGACTGGGCGCAGACCTGTGGCTTCAACGTCGTGGCCGCCGGCAAGGGCACGAAATACCTGCCCGCCTACCACGCCTCCACGCCGGACGACGTGTGGCGCAACATCGGCCTCACGCCCGAGCAGGCGGCCATCGGCGGGATGAACCCGCAGATGTTCAACTCTTTCGTGGACGGCACGAAATCCTCCATCGAGATGGCCGCCATCTCCAACGCCACCGGCCTCAAGGCGCCGCGCGACGGGCTGCTCTTCCCGCCCTGCGGTGTGGACGATCTGCCCACCATCTTGCGCCCCCGCGACGCCGGCGGGCTGCTGGAGGAGGCCGGGCAGGTGGAGGTCGTCTCCAGCCTGGAGCGGGACGGACGGCCCGTGTTCCGGGATCTGCGCTGGGGCGTCTATGTGGTGATCGAGGCCGATCCCTCGGCGCGCGGCGACTATGCGCGCCGCTGCTTCCGCGAGTACGGCATGGCCACCGACCCGAGCGGTCGTTACACGGCACTCTATCGCCCCTACCACATGATCGGGCTCGAACTCGGCATCAGCGTCGCCGCAGCAGCGCTCAGGAACGAGGCGACGGGCGCGCCCATCGGCTTCTTCTCCGACGCCGTGGCGGTAGCGAAGAAGGACCTCATGCCCGGCGAGATGCTGGATGGCGAGGGCGGCTATACCGTGTGGGGCCGCATCATGCGGGCGGAGGAGTCCCTTGCCCGCGGCGCCCTGCCCATCGGCCTCGCCCACAAGGTGCGCCTCACCCGGTCCATCGCCCGCGGCGAAGTGGTCGGCTGGGCGGACGTGGAGATCGGCGACAGCGACACCGTGCGTCTGCGCCGGGAGATGGAGCGCCAGTTCACCGCCCCGGCCTCCTGCTCCGCAGCGGCCTGAGAGGCGCCCCGGCGCCCGGCGCCGGTGGACGTTAGCCGTCCGCCGGCGCGGCGCGAGGCCGCACCGGAATGGCCCGCCTGCGGCGAATGGGATTATTGATCCAGATCAAATGTCCGGTGAAGGTTCGGCCTGTCCCGCAGTGCGGGATGAACCTCGATACATTTCACCGGACCCTGCCCCATGCGAACCGCCGCGCGCGCCGTGCTTCACGTCCCCTTCTTCGGCTGGCTTCTCCGCGATGCCATCTACGGCCTGCCCGACGCCAAGTATTTCTTCATCGCGAACCTGATTTTCGCCTTCGGCTATCTCACCTATTTCTTCGGCTATGCCTTCATCATCATCTACGCGCTGACGGCGACCGCGCTCGCCCTGACCGCGCTCGTCATTCTCACCGCGTCCGATCTCCTCGCCACCATGGCCAAGCGCAAGGCCGCGCGGCTGGCGCGGGGCCGGTAAGGCCAGACAACAGCCTCCGCCGCCCCGGCGCACGACGTCGGGGCGGAACATGAGCCGCGGCCAGAAATCGGCCGCGGCTGGAAGGGCGCCCCCTCAGAACTGGTACGTCACCCGCGTGTTGAACGAGCGGCCCATGCCGGCCACCGAATAGCCCCATGCTGCCGACGTCCCCATCATCGACGACACCTGGTAGTTCACCAGGTTCGCCCCGCCCAGCGGCAGGTCGTAATTGGTGTCGAAGATGTTCTCGATGCCGAAGTCGAAGCGGAACTGCTGCCACTGGTAGCTGGTGCGGAAGTTGAGCAGAGCGTAGGCGGAGGTCTCGACCTCGTTGCGCACCTGGCTCACCAGCACCTTGGCCGCCACCATCTGCAGTTCGAGGCTGTTGGTCCAGTTACCGAGCTTGTGGTCCACCGCGATGACGCCGTTGAGCGGCATCATGTGGTAGAGGTTGACGCCGTCGGTGCGCTGGCCCTGCACGAAGTTGAGGTTGCCGCGGAACACGCCCTGCCCCCAGGCGAGGTCATTCCACAGCTCCATCTTGCCGTCGATGTTCACGCCATAGAGCCACGCATCGTGGTTGGCGAACTGTAGGAAGACGAAGTTGTTGGTGACATAGGCATTGTTGGGCTGGCTGGCGAGGCAGCCCGCCAGCAGGCAGCGGTCGGCGTCGATATAGTTGACCACGTAGCTGTAATAGGGCGAGACGCGCAGTTCCCAGGCATTGCGCACCGGATCGTGCCAGGTGGCGGTGAAGCTCGCGGTATGGGCGGCCTCGGGCTTGAGGTCCAGATTTCCCACATAGCCGTTGCCGTCGCCGAACCAGCCGATCATGTCCATGGCCATGGCGTTGGTAGACCAGGCATAGCGTTCGTAGAAGTTTGGCGAGCGGGTTTTTCTGGCGAGGCCGAACTCGTAGGTGCTCGCGGCGTTCGCATCGTAGCGCAGGATGGCCGAGGCATCGACATTGAAGTCGGTGCGGGCGTGGCTCTGGGCGTTGAAGAGCGCGGCATCCGCGCCGTACATCATGTCATTGTAGCCCTGCACGTCGCCCGTGTTCATCCACACCACGTCGTTGCGCACGCCCAGCACCGCCGTCCACCGATCGTCGATGCGCCGCTCCCACTCACCATAGATGCCGAAGCGCAGCTTCTGGCCGTCGTTGATGTTCTGGAATGTGTCCGGCCCCATCATCATGGAGCCGGCGACGGGCGGCCACCAGTCGTCGAGAGTGTTGTAGTAGAGTTCATTGCCGATCCGCAGCGTATCGCGGGCGGAGAGCGCCATCGTGCCCTTCAGCGAATAGCCGATGTCCGTCGCCTTCGTGTCCATGGGCATGTCGCCGGTCTTGTCCGGCGCGACGAAGCCCATGGTGTGGCGGATCTGGTTGGCGAAGACGTTGCCTTCCAGCTGGCCCCAGTCGAACTCGCCGAGATAGCGGCCGAACGCGTTGAGGCTCTTGTTCTCGACGAGGTCCATATACTGGTTGGGGTAGCCCTCGTAGGGGATGAACTGGCCGCCGATGCCCACCGTGAACAGCTGGTCGGCGACCTTCTTCGAGATGGTCAGCGCGTGGTTCTGGGTCTCGTACAAGGTGGACTTGATGGTGGTGCCGTCGCCCGCCACATAGTCGCTCGCCTTGGCCCAGCCTCCGGTATAGGTCACGCTGGTGTCGGCATTGGAGACGGTGGCCGTGGCGTCCACGCCGTAGCTGTTGTTGTTGCTCCGATAATAGCCGGAGATGCTGCCGGAGACAGTGAGCTGCTCGCCCTCGGTGAACTTCGGGGGCGCCACCGTCACGTTCACCCGCGCGCCCGTATAGTCGCCGCCGACGCTCACCGGCGCGGTGGCCGTATAGACCTTCACGTTCGCGATCATCGCAGGATTGACGAAGGAAAAGGGCGGATTCATCTGGTTCGGGCAGGCGATGCCGAACAGCATGCCGTTGACCGCGACCTGGACCCGGTCCGCCCCCATGCCGTTCACCGCCGGCAGGCTGGAAACCCCGCCCGCGCCCCACGCCGCGCCGCCGGGGATGCGGCTGAGGAGCGAGCCCGAATCGCTGGTCCACAGCGTCGCCGCCTGCGCCTCGCTGCCGGAGATGAGCGCGATGTCCGCCGGGGAGAAGTTGCCCGAATCCGTCGCCGGTGCGCCGGAGGCCGTCGCCGCCGGCGTGGCGGCCCGCACGGTCACGGGGGGCAGTTCGGTGGCCGGCTGCGGGCTGGTCTGCGCCATGGCGGGCGCGATGAACGCCGGCATCAGGACAAGCGCGAGCGCGGACGGCGCAAAGAGGGCGGTGCTGCGCGCGAAGCTGCCGCGCAGCCGGGACAGGGTCCCGGCAGGGAGAAGGGGGGATGGCATTTGCGTGTCCTCGCGCTCGAAGGCCGGCGGCATGAGGCGCGGCAGAGCGGAATTGTTTTTGGGTAGGGGTAGACCTCGGCCGCGCCGACGCGGACCCGTCTGCTTGCCTTGCAAGCTGACCGGTCGAAGCATTCCCTGTGTTGAAACGGGAGAACGCACGGGCCGTGGGACAGCGCGCCCGGCCCCGCACCGCGTCAGCGACGAGACCGGACGACTTCAGGCCGCCGCGGGAGGTGCACGCGCCCGGAAGGCGCTCAGGACATGGGTGCGAAGCGGTGCGGAGGGCGCGCCGAAATCGAGCCGGAGCACGCCGGTGAGCGGCGCGAGGTCCGGCACCGGCGGTGGTGGCGGTAGAGCGGGCAGATCGGCCCGCGCGAGACAGGCCTGGCACTGGCGATGCTGCGCCGGGACGCCGTCATGCCCGCCATCCGAATCTGTCGTGCCGGCGGAAACCGCACTCAGGCACAGGTCCGGATCCATCCCGATGGGCACGGATCCGAGCGCGAAGCCCGAAAGGACCACCTGAAGAAGGAGGACGTAGGCGAGAGCCCAGCCGGCAACACGCGCCGCGACCCGGCCCGCGGCCCTTTCGGCCGCGCGTCGCGCGAATGCGTTGATGCCCCTGCGTCCAGCCATGTGCCGCTCCCGCCACAGGAGTACCATTCCTCACGGGAATGTGTAACGGCGGAATGGGCTGCCGACCCAATGGAAGGCAGCCCTGACGCACGGTCCATTAACACTGTTGCAAACTTGCCGCAGATTTCGCTTATCGGGGGCGCCGAGGCGCCCCCTTTCGAGGCTGCCCCTGCTCAGATGCGGCTGCTCATAGTCAGCAGCTCGTAGCGGGCCACGGTGTCGCCATCCTGGTTGAACACCTCCGCATCCCAGCGCACCTCGCCATATTCCGGCTTGCGGGCGGGCTGCTTGTTCTTGACCGTCAGCCGCACGCGGATGGCGTCCCCAGGCGACACGGGCTTCAGGAAGCGGAGCGAATCGAGCCCGTAATTGGCCAGCAGCGGCCCCGGCGCGGGATCGACGAACAGGCCCGCCGCAAACGACAGGATGAGGTAGCCGTGGGCGACTCGGCCGGGGAAGAAGGGGTTCGCCTTCGCCGCTTCTTCGTCCATGTGCGCGTAGAAAGTGTCGCCGGTAAAGTGGGCGAAATGCTCGATGTCCTCCAGCGTGATGGTGCGCGAGGCCGTCTCCACCGTGTCGCCCACGCTGAGCGCATCGAACTTGCGCTTGAAGGGATGCTCCGGCGTGACCGGCGCGGGCGCGCCGGAAAGCCAGGTGCGCGTCAGCGCCGAGAGGCGGGCGGGCGAGCCCTCGATGGCTGTGCGCTGCATGTAGTGGAACACGCCGCGCAGGCCACCCATCTCCTCGCCGCCGCCGGCCCGTCCGGGGCCGCCATGGACGAGACCGGGGAGTGGCGAGCCGTGGCCGGTGGATTCCTTGGCGCAATCACGGTCGATCAGCACGAGGCGGCCGTGATGGGCGGCGATGCCGAACACCAGTTCCTCCGCCACCGCCGGATCGTAGGTATAGACCGAGGCGACGAGGCTGCCCTCGCCCTTGGCCACCAGTTCCAGTGCATCGGCGATGGCTTCATAACCCATCACTGTCGCGACTGGACCGAAGGCTTCCACCGCGTGCGGTGCCTTGGCCTTGAGCGGTTCGGGGCAGCGCAGCAGCACCGGGGCCATGAAGGCGCCGGTGGCGGCATCCGCGCCCAAGGGCTCCACCTTGTCCGGATCGCCGAACACGATCTCCGCCTCGGCCGCTATCTCCCTCACCGCCTCCTGCGTGGCGGTGCGCTGGGCGCGGCTGGCGAGCGGACCCATGCGCACGTCCTCGCGGCGCGGATCGCCCACGGCGATGGCGGCGAGGCGGGCGGAGAGCGCGGCGATCACCGCATTTTCCTGCGCCTTCGGCACGATGATGCGGCGGATGGCGGTGCACTTCTGGCCCGCCTTCACCGTCATCTCGCGCACCACCTCGGCGATGAAGAGGTCGAACTCCGGCGTGCCCTCCACGGCATCCGGGCCGAGCACGGCGGCATTGAGCGAGTCCCGCTCGGCGATGAAACGCACCGCATTGCGCGAGACCGCCGGATGGTCGCGCAGCGCCTGCGAGGTCGCGGCAGAGCCGGTGAAGGAGAGCACGTCCTGCCCCGTGAGATGATCGAGCAGGTCACCCGTCGATCCGGCGACGAACTGCAGCCCCCCCGCCGGCAGGATGTTCGCCTCGATGATAAGCTTCACCACGGCCTCGGCCACGTAGGCGGTGGCGGTGGCCGGCTTGGTGATGACCGGCATGCCCGCGAGGATGGCCGGCGCGAGCTTTTCCAGCATGCCCCAGCAGGGGAAGTTGAAGGCGTTCACATGCACCGCGACGCCGTGGAGCGGGGTCAGCACATGGAGGCCGATGAAGGTGCCGTTCTTCGACAGGGCCTCCGGCGCGCCTTCCACCACGAAACGCTCGCCCGGCAGTTCGCGCCGCCCGCGGGAGGCGTAGGCGTAGAGGGTGCCGATGCCGCCATCGATGTCGAAGAAATTGTCCCGCTTGGTCGCGCCGGTGTCGGCGGCGAGCGCGTAGAGCGCATCCTTGTGGGCGGTGAGATGGGCGCCGAGGGCTTTGAGCATGTCGGCGCGCTGATGGAAAGTGAGACGCCGCAGCGCCGGCCCGCCCACGTCGCGGGCATGGCGCACCATGGCCGCGAAGTCGAGCCCACGGGTGGAGGCCCGCGCCACCATGCGCCCGTCGATAGCGCTCGGAATGTCCACCAGTCCGGCCTCGGGGGTGAACCAGCGGTCGAGGGCGTAGCTGTCGAGGATATGGGTCACTTATTCCCTCCCTTGGGAGCGCTGGCCTTGTGCCAGTCTGTGAATGTCCTGCCCTCTCGTGCGAGCTGGGCGAGGAGTTCTGCGGGCTCTGATCCTGCGCCGCCGGTTTTGTGGGCGGCTTTGATCTCGGTGAGGATGGCGGCGAGGCCGAGGGCGTCGCCGGCGTGCATGGGGCCGCCCTTCAGGCGCGGGAAGCCGTAGCCGTTGACGAAGGCGAGGTCGATGTCGGACGGACGTAGCGCGATGCCCTCGGCGAGTTCCTTCGCGCCCTCGTTGGCCATTACCGCCAGAAGCCGAAGGTGGATCTGCTCCTGCGTGAAGGCCCGCGGCTGGATGCCCTTGGCCGCGCGGGCTTCCGCGATGATCTGCGTGACGGCGGGGTCAGGCGTGCGGTTGCCGGCGGCGTCGTAGGCGTACCAGCCGCCATTGGTCTTGCGGCCCAGCCGACCCGTTTCCACCAGCGTATCGGCGATGGAGACGTAGCGCTCGTTGGGGTCGCGCGTTGCCGCCCGGCGCTTGCGCATGGCATAGGCGATGTCGAGGCCGGACATGTCCGACACCGCGAAGATGCCCATGGCGAAGCCGAACGCCTCCAGCGCCGCATCCACCTGTTCGGGGCTGGCCCCGTCCTCCACCAGATATTCCGCGTGGCGGCGGTAGACCGCATAGATGCGGTTGCCGATGAAGCCGTCGCAATTGCCCGCCACAACCGGCTGCTTGCCCATGCGCTTCGCCAAAGCGAGAGCGGTCGCCAGCGCCTCCGGCGCGGTGCGGGTGGCTTTGACCACCTCCAGCAGCTTCATGATGTTGGCCGGCGCGAAGAAGTGCAGGCCCACCACGTCCTCAGGCCGCGACGTGGTGGTGGCGATGGCGTCGAGATCGAGATAGGAGGTGTTGGTGGCGAGCACCGCGCCCGGCTTCGCTATGCTGTCGAGACGGCGGAAGATGTCGGTCTTCACGCCCATGTCCTCGAAGGCGGCCTCGACGATCAGGTCGACATCGGACAGCGCCGCATAGTCGGAGGCCGGGAGGAGGCGGGCGAGGCGCTCGGCCTTCTGCGCCTCGGTGATGCGATTGCTCTTCACCTGCCTGCCATAGAGGCCATTGATGCGCGCGACGCCGGCCTGCGCGGCTTCGTCGTCGCGCTCCACCAGAGTGACGACATAGCCCGCATCCAGCAGCGCCACGGCAATGCCCGCACCCATGGTGCCGGCGCCGATGACGGCAGCGGATGCGATCGCCCGCGCCTTCGCGCCCTCCAGCCCCGGCACCTTCACCGCCTCGCGCTCGGCGAGGAAGAGGTGGCGCAGGGCTTTCGCTTCCGGGCTCTCGCGCAGGGCCAAAAACGCCGCGCGCTCAAGGGCGAGGCCGGAGGCGAAGTCGGCATCCTTCGACGCCGTGATGACGCGGATGGCCTCGGCGATGGCCGGCACGCCCTTCGCGCCCTTGAGGGCCTTGGCGGCTGCCGCTTCCTCCCCGACCGGTTCACCCGCGGGGACCGGTAGGGCCGAAAGCCGGCGCTTCAACACCGCCGGCGCGCGGGCGATGGCTTCGGCGAGGAGATCGCCCTCCACCACCGCATCAACGAGGCCAAGGTCCAGCGCCTCGTCCGCCTTCAGCACCCGGCCCTCGCAGACCAGACCGATGGCCTGCGCGACCCCCACCAATCGCACCAGCCGCTGGGTTCCGCCCGCGCCGGGGATGATGCCGAGCCGCGTCTCGGTGAGCCCCACCAGCGCCTTGGCCGACCCGAGCCTGAGATCGCAGGCCAGCGCGATCTCGCATCCGCCGCCCAGCGCCGCGCCATCCAGCGCCGCGACCACGGGCTTGCTGCAGGCATCGATCGCCCCCACCACCTCGGGCAGGAAGGGCGCGTCCGGCGGCAGCGCCATCTCGCGCAAATCCGCCCCCGCGATGAACCGCCCCGGCCCACCGCTCAGCACGAGCGCCGAGACCGACACATCCCCATCCAGCTCCCGCACCGCATCGATCACCCCCTGACGCACGCCACGCGACAGCGCGTTCACAGGCGCATGATCGATGTGGACAACCGCCACAGCGCCGTGGCGCGTGATCGTGATGGGGGAAACCTGCGCGTCCACCGCTCAGACCCGTTCGATGAGGGCGGCGATGCCCTGGCCGACGCCGATGCACATGGTGGCAACCGCGCGCTTGCCGCCGCGCAGTTCGAGCGCGCTCACCGCCGTCATGGCGAGGCGCGCGCCGGACATGCCGAGGGGATGGCCCAGAGCGATGGCGCCACCATGCGGATTCACATGCGCCGCGTCGTCCGGCAGGCCAAGCTGGCGCAGCACCGCCAGCGCCTGCGAGGCGAAAGCCTCGTTCAGCTCGATCAGGTCGATGTCGGAGAGGGAGAGGCCGTTCTTCGCCAGCAGCTTCTGCGTGGCCGGGGCCGGGCCGATGCCCATGATGCGCGGCGGCACGCCGGCCTGTACCACGCTGACCACGCGGGCGCGGGGCGTGAGGCCATATTTTTTCGCCGCGGCCTCCGAGGCGAGGATGAGGGCGCCCGCCCCGTCATTGACGCCCGAGGCGTTGCCCGCCGTCACCGAGCCGCCCTCCTTGCGGAAGGGCGTCTTCAGCGCCGCCAGCTGCTCCAGCGTGGTGTCGCCGCGCGGGTGCTCGTCGCGATCCACCAGCACCGAGGACTTCCTGCCCTTCACCTCTATGGGAGCGATCTCGCGGGCGAAGAAGCCCGCCTCCTGCGCCGCTTTCGCCCGCTGCTGGGAGCGATACGCGAAGAGGTCCTGATCGGCGCGCGAGATGGCGAAATCGGCGGCGACGTTCTCGCCGGTCTCCGGCATGGAATCGACGCCGTACTGCGCCTTCATCAGCGGGTTGATGAAGCGCCAGCCGATGGTGGTGTCGTAGATCTCCGCCTGACGCGAGAAAGCTGCTGTCGCCTTGCCCTGCACGAAGGGGGCGCGGGTCATGCTCTCCACGCCGCCGGCAATGATGAGGTCCGCGTCGCCGGTCATGATGGCACGGGCGCCGATGCCCACCGCATCGAGGCCGGAGCCGCATAGCCGGTTGACGGTGGTGCCCGGCGCGCTCACCGGCAGGCCGGCGAGGAGCGCCGCCATGCGGGCCACGTCGCGATTGTCCTCGCCCGCCTGATTGGCGCAGCCGAGGATCACGTCGTCCACGACATCCCAGTCCACGCCGGGATTGCGCGCCTTGAGCACGCGGATGGGATGGGCGGCGAGGTCGTCCGCCCGCACGTCCTTGAGGGCGCCGGCATAGCGGCCGATGGGCGTGCGCGCGAAATCGCAGATGAAGGCGTCAACCATGATGATCTCCGAAGAATGGGCTCAGGCGGCGGCCGGGCGGCGCACGCACACGACGCGGAAGCGGCCCGCCACGAAGGCCGCATCGGTCAGACAGGCATTGCCGGCGGGATTGGCGCCGGAGACGTGGTAGTCGCTGAAGGCTGCGCTCTGGTTCACATAGATGCCGCCCGTGAGGTTCACGGAGAGCGCCACGCTGGCGCGGGCATAGGCCGGCACCGCGCCGGCGATCTCGGCCTCGTCGGTGGAATAGAGGGCGGCGGTGATGGCGCCCTTCTCGCGGGCGGCACGGGCGGCGCGGGCCACCCCATCGGCCGCATCGGCCACCGCGACGACGAAGGCGATGGGGCCGAACCGCTCTTCGAGATAGGCCGCCTCATCGGTGGCATCCACCGCCAGCAGCAGCGGCGTCGCCGTCCGCGCGCCCTCCACTTGCAGCGCCGCACTGTCGCGTACGATGCGGCCGAGGCTGCGGGCTTGCTCGATACGGGCGAGGGTCGCCGGATTCTGGATTGCGCCCAGCACCGCCCCGGCGCGGGCGGGCTCGGACAGGAGCGCATCGATGGCAGAAGCGATGCCGCCCGCCACCTCGTCAAAACTCTTGTGCCCCGCCTCGGTCTCGATGCCGCCCGCCGGCACGAAGATGACCTGCGGTGCCGTGCACATCTGGCCGCTGTAGAGCGAGAGCGAGAAGGCGATGTTCTGGCACATGGGGCCGAACGCGGCGGTGGAGGCGATGACGATGGTGTTGACGCCCGCCTCCTCGGTGAACACCAGCTTGTCCTTCACGTTCTCCCTGAGCCAGCCGCCAAACTGGGAAGAGCCGGTGAAGTCGACGATGCCGACGGCCGGGTGGGTCGCCAGTTCCTTGGCGATGGGCGCCTCTGAAGTGTCGGGGGCGAGCTGGATCACATCCGGATCGAAGCCCTCCTGTGCCAACACTTCGCGGGCGATGCGCACGGTGAGGGCCAGAGGCAGGATGGCGGCGGGGTGCGGCTTCACGATCACCGCGTTGCCGGTGACGAGATCGGCGAACAGCGCGGGATAGCTGTTCCAGGTGGGGAAGGTGGCGCAGCCGATGACGAGGCCGATGCCGCGCGGCACCACGTGGAAATCCTTGTCGAGACGGATGGCGGAGCGGCCCATGGGCTTCTCCCACAGCACCGCGCCGGGCACGCGGGACATCTCCTCATAGGCGTAGGCGACTGCCTCCAGCCCGCGATCCTGCGCGTGCGGGCCGCCGGCCTGGAAAGCCATGGGGCCAGCCTGCCCGGTGGTGTGCTCCACCGCTTCCGCGATGAGGAAGCTCGCCGTGTTGAGGCGGACGAGGATTTCCAGCGCGATGCCCGTGCGCCGGGCGACGGAGGCGGCGGCCCATGCGGCGCCGGCGCCCTCCGCGCGAGCGATCAGATCATCCACGGCACGGGCGCGATAGGTGATGCCGAGGACGGGACCAAAGGGAGAAACCTCGGCGCCGATCAGAGGCGCGGCATCACCCGCGGCAAGCTCGAACGGGTGGTTTTTCAGGGCCGCGAACGTCGCCTTGGCCTCGGCGGCACCACCTTCGGGATAGGCCTTGGGATTTTCCGGGAAGGCCGCCCAGAAGCCCCGCCCGCGCGCTGCGGCAACGGCGGATTCGAGCAGCGCGGCGTGGGCCGCGAACAGGTCAGCCATGGTCCTCTCCCTATGCCGGGACGCTGTGCGATGATGTTGACAAGCCCATCCCTTGCGCTAATGATTAACCGATCGTCCGGTTAATTCAAGAGGCTCCGAAAGAGCCCTGAAGTGGGAGGACCAAGTGGAGGCGCATGTGAACGAAGCCGTGCTGACCGTCACGGACCATGGCGGCTGGACGGAGCTGACGCTCAATCGTCCCGACCGCCTCAATTCCTTCAACGAGGAGATGCACGGCGCGCTTGCGGCCGCACTGGACGACGCCGCCGATGAGAGCTGCCGCGCCGTGCTGCTGACCGGCGCCGGCCGCGGCTTCTGCGCCGGGCAGGATATCTCCGCCCGCGCCAACGCGGAAGGTCCCCTGGACCTAGGCTCGACCATCGAGGCCTTCTACAACCCGCTCATCCGCCGCATCCGAGGGCTCAACAAGCCCGTCGTTTGCGCGGTGAACGGCGTGGCCGCCGGGGCCGGTGCCAACATCGCTCTGGCCTGCGATATCGTTCTGGCTGCGCGTTCCGCCAAGTTCATCCAGGCGTTCTCGAAGATCGGCCTCGTGCCCGATTCGGGCGGCACCTATTTCCTGCCACGCCTCATCGGCGATGCGCGGGCGCGGGCGCTGATGCTGCTGGCCGAGCCGCTCGCGGCCGAGACCGCGGCCGAGTGGGGCCTGATCTGGAAGGTGATCGACGACGCCGCCCTCATGGACGAGGCCCGCGCGCTCACCGCCCGCCTCGCCACCCAGCCGACGCAGGGCCTCGCCCTCACCAAGGCGGCGCTCAACGCCTCCGGCGGCAACAGCCTCAACGACCAGCTCGATCTCGAGCGCGACCTGCAGCGCGAGGCCGGCCGCACGCCGGATTATCGAGAGGGCGTGAAGGCCTTCATGGAAAAGCGCGCCCCGAACTTCACGGGACGCCGCTCGTGACCGCCGCCGAAACCGTGGCGCCGCTCTCTCCGGAAGAGATCGCCCGCCGCTCCGCTGACGCCATGTGGGCGACCGACCATGCGAGCCAGGGGCTCGGCATGGAGATCGTCAGCATCGGCCCCGGCACCGCGACCCTCGCCATGACGCTCACCGAGCGCATGTGCAACGGCTTCGGGATGGGCCATGGCGGCTTCATCTTCGCTTTGGCCGACAGCACCTTTGCCTTCGCCTGCAATACCTATGACGAGCGCACCGTCGCCCAGCACTGCTCGGTGACGTATCTGCGCCCCGGCACCCGCGGCAAGCGCCTTGTGGCGCGGGCGCGCGAGGTGAGCCGCAGCGGGCGCTCCGGCATTTACGATGTCGAAGTTTCGCAGGACGATGTGGTGATCGCCCAATTCCGCGGCCACTCCCGCACCATCGGCGGGCGCATCACCCAAGCGGATGAGAGCGGGTCCGGAAAGCCCGCAGACAAGAAATCCTGATCTCGCAGAAGATCCATCTGGAGGAGACGATGAACATGGCTCTGCCGGCACTGTCCCCGGGCCGTTCCTTCGAGGGTGGCCTCGATCCCGCCGAGCGCGCCTCGCGCGACGAGATCATGTCCCTGCAGCGCGAGCGCCTCGCCTGGTCGCTGCGCCACGCCTATGAGAATGTGCCCTTCTACCGCCAGGCCTTCGACAACGCGGGCGTGCACCCCTCCGACCTGCGCGACCTCTCGGACCTCGCCAAATTCCCCTTCACGGTGAAGACGGACCTGCGCGACAACTACCCCTTCGGCCTGTTCGCGGTGCCGAAGGAAAAGCTGATCCGCGTGCACGGCTCGTCCGGCACCACGGGCAAGCCCATCGTGGTGGGCTACACCAAGGCCGACATCGACATGTGGGCCGACGTGATGGCCCGCTCCATCCGCGCCGCGGGCGTGCGGCCGGGCATGATGGTGCATGTGGCCTATGGCTACGGCCTGTTCACCGGCGGCCTCGGCGCCCATTACGGCGTCGAGCGTCTGGGCTGCACCGTGGTGCCCATGTCCGGCGGCATGACCGAGCGCCAGGTCCAGCTCATCCACGATTTCAAGCCCGACGCCATCATGGTGACGCCGAGCTACATGCTTGCCCTCATGGACGGATTCGCCAAGGCCGGGCTCGACCCGCGCGAGACCTCGCTCAAATATGGCATCTTCGGCGCCGAGCCGTGGACCAATGCCATGCGGCAGGAAATCGAGCGCGATTTCGCCCTTGATGCCACCGACATCTACGGCCTCTCCGAAGTCATCGGCCCCGGCGTCGCGCAGGAGTGCGTGGAGACCAAGGACGGCCTGCACATCTGGGAGGATCATTTCTACCCGGAGGTGATCGACCCGCTCACCGGCGAGGTGCTGCCCGATGGTTCGAAGGGCGAATTGGTGTTCACCTCGCTGACCAAGGAAGCCTTCCCCATCATCCGCTACCGCACCCGCGACCTCACCCGCCTGCTTCCGGGCACGGCGCGGCCGGGCATGCGGCGCATGGAGAAGGTAACGGGCCGCTCGGATGATATGATCATCCTGCGCGGCGTCAACGTCTTCCCGACCCAGATCGAGGAGATCCTGCTGGCGGTGGAGGCCTGCTCCGGCCACTACCAGATCGAGCTGACCCGCGACGGCCGCATGGACGAGATGACCGTGCACGCCGAGATCCGCGAGGAGGTCTATGGCGAGGTGGACGTGGACGCCACCGGCAAGCGCATCCTGAAGCGCATCAAGGACACCATCGGCATCACCACGCGCATCTCCCTGCACGAGCCGGGCGGCATCGAGCGCACCGCCACCGGCAAGGCCAAGCGCATCGTGGACCGCCGGCCCAAGGAGTGAGCGGGAGGGCCAAACGCCCTCCCCTGCCCCAACAAAAAAGGCCCGGCGCAATGCCGGGCCTTTTTCTTGTCTGTCGCCGATCTCAGTCGAGCCCGAGCGGCGCGAGGCGGTCGGTGACGAGGCGCTCCCACTCCGCCAGCAGCACCTCGTTGGGCGTGTGACGCAGGCCGAGGCGGCGCAGCGTGTCGTAACGGGCGGAACCGGCCACGCCGAACGTGGCGGCGACGCGGGGACGCCAATAGGCAAGGCTCGCCCGAGCGCCGACCCGCCCGACCTCGGTGGCGGCGATGCGTTCCAGCCCTTCAAGCCCCAGCTCCGCATGGCGGGCCTCGCGCGGGGCGATCTCGCGGAAGACCTCGGCGAGCGGCGCGTAGGACACCCGCGACAGCTCGGCGAGCTGCACGCCGGTGGCAAGACCCATGAGCACGTTCATCGCCACCGCGTCGGTCCATCCCGTGATGGGATAGTGGAAGACCGAAAGCCGCATGTCGTTGCCGTGCCGCACGGCGCCGAGGTCGGCATCGCGCGCCACCCGCGCCGCCCAGTCGTGCTGCGCCTGATAGCGGCCGGTATCGGTGCCGAAGGCGCCCATCAGGCCGAGCACCCGCTCGGCATGGTCCGCCTTTTCAAGCGTGATGCGGCTCGCCGCGATCCGCGCCTTGATGCCGGGCGCGAAATTGATGGAGGCGGCAAAGCCGGCCGAGCCGGCGAGCTGGCTGTCCACGAAGGAGGACATGAGCCGCAGAAGCTCGCCGCGATAGCGCGGCGGCACGTTGTCAGGCGAAGAGAGCACGCCGCCCTGGGCGAGATAGTCGTCGATGGCGATCACGTCGGACATGTGTCTTCCCCTTACTCGTCGTAGGTGACGACGAGTTTTTCGGTGAGCGGGAAGCACTGGCAGGTGAGCACGTAGCCGGCGCGCACCTCGTAATCCTCCAGCGCATGGTTGACCGCCATTTCCACCTCGCCCTCCACCACCTTGGCGCGGCAGGTGGAGCACACGCCCGCCTTGCAGGCGTAGGGCGCATCGAGATTGGCGGCGAGCGCGGCGTCCAGCAGGCTCTGGCCCTCGCGCGGCATGTGGAAGGTGCGGGTGGCACCATCCAGCGTCACTGTCGCGGTGGTGCCGGCGCCGTTGGCGGCGACGTTCGCGGACACGGCCTTGGCCTTCGCCCGGCCCGGCTGGCCGGAGGCGAACAGCTCAAACTTGATCTGCGCGTCGCTGAGACCGTGCTCGCGCAGCGCGGCGGCAATCGCCAGCATCATGGGCTCGGGGCCGCAGATGAAGGCGGTGTCCACCGACGTCGCGTCGATCCAGTGCTTGAAGAGACCTTCCATCTTCTCCGCATCGACGCGGCCGGTGAACAGGTCGATCTCCTGCGCCTCGCTCTCCAGCACATGCAGCACAGAAAGGCGGCCCAGATAGATGTTCTTCAGGTCCTCCAGCTCCTCGCGGAACATGATGGAACTGATCTGCCGGTTGGCATAGACGAGGGTGAAGCGGGACCTGGGCTCGCGCGCCAGCACCGTCTTGATGATGGACAGCAGCGGCGTGATGCCCGAGCCGCCGGCAAAGCCGAGATAGTGGCGGTCCAGCTCCGGGGCGATCGGCACGAAGAACTTGCCCATGGGCGGCATGGCTTCGAGGACGTCGCCAGGGGACAGGTTTTCATTGGCCCAGGTGGAGAAGGCGCCGCCCTCCACCTTCTTGATGCCCACCTTCAGACAACCCTCATCCTTGCCGGCGCAGATGGAATAGCTGCGGCGCAGTTCCTCGCCATCGAAATCGCGGCGGAAGGTGAGGTATTGGCCCTGCGTGAAGTCGAACGCCGCGGCGTCCTCGGGGCGGGGCTTGAGGGTGACGACGACGGCATCGCGCGTCTCGCGCCGCACGTCGACCACCTCCAGGGAATGAAACCGTGCCATGCGGCGCTCCTCGGGATTTTTTATATTCAGATGCACTTGAAGTAGTCGAACGGCTCCAGGCACGAGAGGCAGCGATAGCTGGCCTTGCAGGCGGTGGAGCCGAACTGGCTCACCTTCTGCGTCTGCGCCGAGCCGCAGCGCGGGCAGGCCACCGTGAGGTTGGAGCCGGAGGCGAGCCGGCGCGCGAGCGCCAGCGAGCGGCCGTCGGCGGCGGTGTCGTCCACCGGCGGTGCGATGCCGTAGGCCCGCAGCTTCTCGCGGCCCTCGGCGCTCATCCAGTCGGTGGTCCAGGGCGGCGAAAGCCGTCGCTCCAGCCGCACCTTGGCGACGCCGCGCGCGTTCAGTTCGCGCTCGATGTCGAGATTGATGATGCCCGTCGCCGGGCAGCCGGAATAGGTGGGCGTAACGGTGACGACGAGGGTGTCGTCGTCCCACGCCACCTCGCGGACGATGCCGAGATCGACCAGCGAAAGCACCGGGATTTCCGGGTCCGGCACCTGCGACAGCCAGTGCCAGACCTCGTCAAGGGATGGCAGGGTGGCGGTCGCCATGTCCGCCCCCTACCAGGTCGCGCCGGGATAGGCACGCTGCAGGAACTGCATGTCGGCGAGGATGTAGCCGAGATGCTCGGTATGCACGCCGCGCCGGCCGCCCTTGTGGACGTAAGCCGAGGTCGGCGCCTTCAGCGTCGCCTCGCGCAGCACCTCGGAGACGATGGCCTCCCATTCCGGCTTGAGGCTCGCCGGATCGGGCGCGATGCCGGCGGCAGCTACAGCGCGGTCCGCGTCGTCGGCGATGAAGAGTTCGCCCACGTAGGACCACATGTCGTCGAGCGCGCGCTGCATCCGCGCGTGGCTCTCATCGGCGCCGTCGCCAAGGCGGATCACGAGGTCGCTGGAGCGCTCCAGGTGATAGGCCGCCTCCTTCACCGCCTTGGCGGCAATCTCGGCGACGCGCGGATCGGCGGATTTGGTCAGCGCCGTCAGCATCACGTGGTGCCAGGCATCGAACAGGAACTGCCGCATCAGCGTCTGGCCGAAATCGCCATTGGGGCGCTCCACCAGCAGGCAGTTGCGGAAGGCCGCCGCGTCACGCAGGAAGGCGAGCGCGTCCGCATTGCGGCCCTTGCCTTCCACCTCGCCGGCGAGGCCGAGCCAGAGCTGGGTCTGGCCGATGAGGTCCAGCGCCGTGTTGGCGAGGGCGATGTCCTCTTCCAGCACGGGGGCGTGGCCGCACCACTCGGATACGCGATGGCCGAGGATGAGGGTGTTGTCCCCCATCCGGGTGAGGAATTCGAACAAGGCGGCGCGATCGACCGCGATTTCGGCGCTGGCCATCACATGTGCCCCACTTCTTCGGGAATCTGGAAGAAGGTGGGGTGGCGGTAGACCTTGGAGTTGGACGGCTCGAACAGCGGCCCCTTGTCCGAGGGGCTGGAGGCGGTGATGTCCACCGACTTCACCACCCAGATGGAAACGCCCTCGTTGCGGCGGGTATAGACGTCCCGCGCATTCTTGATGGCGAGTTCCGCGTCGGGCGCGTGCAGGCTGCCCACATGGCGGTGGTTGAGGCCGTGCTGGCCGCGGATGAAGACTTCCCACAAGGGCCATTCGCTGGACATGGTTGTTCCTCCCGTTCCGGGCCGGACGGCCAAGCCGTCCGGAAGATGCGCTGTTGTTATGGTACGCCCTGACTGGCGATGACTTTGGCGCGGCTATTCCGCGGCCACACGGGCTGCGGCGCGACGCGCCTCGGCCTTCTCGGCATGGGCGAGGAGGCCGTCGCGGAACCAGGCGCCGTCTTCCCAGGCCTTCACGCGGGCGCCGAGGCGCTCCTTGTTGCAGGGGCCGTTGCCCGCGATCACCTCGAAGAATTCCGACCAGTCCGGCTCGGAGAAGTCGTAGCCCTTCTTCTCCTCGTTCCACTTCAGGTTCGGATCGGGGATCTTGAGGCCGAGATATTCCGCCTGCGGCACCGTCTGGTCGACGAACTTCTGGCGCAGCTCGTCATTGGTGTTGATCTTGATCTTCCACGCCATGGACTGGGCGGAGTGCACCGAATCCTTGTCGGAGGGACCGAACATCATGAGGGCGGGATACCAGAAGCGGTCGAGGGCATCCTGCGCCATGGCCTTCTGCTCGGCCGTGCCCTGCGCCATCTTCATCATGATGTCGTAGCCCTGGCGCTGGTGGAAGCTCTCCTCCTTGCAGATGCGGATCATCGCGCGGCTGTAGGGGCCGTAGGAGGTCTTCTGCAGCTGAACCTGGTTCATGATGGCGGCGCCATCCACCAGCCAGCCCACCGCGCCGATATCGGCCCAGTTGAGAGTGGGATAGTTGAAGATGGACGAATACTTCATGCTGCCGTCGTGCAGCTTGGCGAGCAACTGGTCACGACTGACGCCCAGCGTCTCGGCGGCGCAATAGAGGTAGAGGCCGTGGCCGGCCTCATCCTGCACCTTGGCGAGCAGGATGGCCTTGCGCTCCAGCGTGGGCGCGCGGGTGATCCAGTTGCCTTCGGGCAGCTGGCCGACGATCTCGGAATGGGCGTGCTGGCCGACCTGGCGGATCAGAGTCTTGCGGTAGCCCTCCGGCATCCACTCCTTCGGCTCGATCTTCTCGCCGCGGTCGATGCGCTCCTGGAAGGCGCGCTCCTCCGGCGAAAGCTCGGCGGCGGACTTCATGCCCTCGGACTTCACGAGCTGTGCGTACATGCTGTGTCCTCCCCGTAAGACCTGTTGGATCGGCCGTCTCATGCGCGGCTTCGGGCGGCGGGTGAAGTAGGCGCTCCGGCCGCTGCCGCCGGTCCTGGCAGGCAGCATGCTGCCCACTGTCCGGTACCTTGCGAACGTTTATATATTACAGAAAATAGTGTTTCAAGTTATTTTCGTAACATTTAAAAGCCAGAGGCTGCGGCCGACTATCGCCTACCCCTCTAAGCCCTGAATCTGCTCGTGATTTTCGGGTGACCCGGCAGTGAGGCGCCGTCCTCGCCCACGGCATTCTCGTCCAGCCAGCGCTCGGAGGCCTCCACCAGACGGCCGTAGATGTCGGCGCACACCGCGCGGGCGGCAAGGCCCGGCCAGTCCTCCGGCAAGATAGCGGAGGGCAGGATGGGATCGCGCAGCACGATCCGCCGATAGTCATGGATGAGCAGCACGCGGGCGACCATCGCCTCGAGGTCGGTCAAGGCGGCGCCGGCCTGCAGCTCCGCCGCCAGCGGCTCGAAGGTGGCGATGAAGCGCCGATAGGCCTCCGCCGTCTGCTCCAGCGGCCAGGCGCGGGCGGCCAGCGCCCTCTGCTCCTCCGCGCTGCCGGAGACATCGAGCCGAAGAGCGGAGGCGGCCTCCTCCGGCACGCCGGTTCCGGCGGGGGCCACGAAGACGCCGGGCAGCGGCATGCCGAAGCCCGCTGCCTCCAGCGCCGACCGCGCCCCTTCGCGGGCGCCGGTCTCGATGAGCAGCATGTCAAAGTGCCCGTGCCATTCCGGCGGGCGATGGCGATAGATGTGCTCGGTGGCGCGGGCGAAGGTCTCGCGGCCCTTTTCCGCCAGGCGATAGAAGCTGTTGCGGCCCACCCGCGTGCGCGTCAGCCAGCCATCGGCGGCCAGACGCGACATGGCGGTACGCACCACCCCATCGGCCACATCCAGCCCGCGGAAGAAGGCGAGCAACGTGCCGAGCCACACCGAGCCGCCGCGCGGCACGATGGCATCACCATAGATGGTGACGATGATGGACCAGGTGCGCGAAGGCTCGGCGCGGACGTGGTCGAGGATGAGGTCGAGGGCGCGGCGCGGCATGGCCGTTCCTTAAAGCGTTTTCGGCCGCGATCCTATTCCGCGGGTCGCCGCGCCTTCGTCGCGCGGGGCGCCTCGGCGGCGGCGGGCGCCGTGCGGCGGCGCGGGGCGGAACGGGGCTGCGCGGGCTTGCCCTCCGGCGGCCGGGCATCGGCGGCCTTCGCCTCGGGCGCGAACATGCCCCGCACCGCCTCCTCCGCCCCCGCCATGATGAGGCCGGTGACGAGGCGGGCATAGTCGGCGCGAGTCAGGCCCTTGCCGTCGCGAAACCAGAGATACTGCCAGTTGAGCATGCCGAAGGCCGACATGGTCACGGGCTTCAGCATGGGCCCGCGCCCGACGGACGGCACCTCCTCGGCGATGGCGTCGGCGAGCAGCGTGACGAGCTTTCGCTCCAGCGCGCGCAGGGCCTCCTGCCGGTCACTGTTCAGCAGCTTGAGATTGGCGATCTGCACCTGATGCTCGGCGTCGGCATCCTTGTAGGCGTCGAGCAGCGAGGCCGACATGGCGTAGATGCGCCCGCCGTCCGGCGCGGCGGCGATCGCCTTCTCCGCGCCGGCGATCAGCTGCTCCAGATGCGAGGACAGGATGTCGAAGAGCACCGCCTCCTTGTCAGGATAGTAATGGTAGAGCAAGGCCTTGGAAGCGCCGCAGGCGTCCGCGATCATCGTGATCGAGGTGCCGGAATAGCCGTATTGCGCAAACAGCTCCGCCGATTTGTGGAGGATGGCCTCCCGTTTGGCCTCGTAATCCTGTGCACGCGTGCGAGCCATCTTGCCTGTCCATCTCGACCGCCACCCGACACGGGCCTGCTGCGATCATCCGCCATCATCGGGAAGGAGGTTGAGATATCAAATATTGTCCGCCCGGTCGATCAATCATCCCGCGCAAGCGCGCCCTCGGCAAGCGTGCAACGAAGCCGCACGCGATCAATTGACCATCCGGCCGGTTAATTATATGGTTCGGGTCTCGCCGGTCGAATGGCCAGCGAATGGAGGCGGGACAACCCGCTCCTCGGCCCGAAATGGACCTTTAGGAGGAACGCTTCATGGATACGCCCGCACGCCTGCGGCCGATGCTGCGCGCGGCTGCCATCATGCTCGCGACCGCGGTCGCCGGCCCGGCGCTCACCAGCCCCGCCTTTGCCGCCGATCCCATCAAGATCGGTTCGGTGGTCTCGGCCACCGGCCCCGCCGCCTTCCTTGGCGATCCCGAAGCCAAGACGCTCAAGCTCTATGTGGACGAGCTGAACAAGAAGGGCGGCCTCCTCGGCCGGCCGGTCGAGCTGGTGCTTTATGACGACGGCGGCGACGCCAACAAGGCGCGCACCTTCGCCACCCGCCTTGTGGAAGACGACAAGGTCGTCGCCATGGTCGGCGGCACCTCCACCGGCGCCACCATGGCCATGATCCCGGTGTTCGAGGAAGCCGGCATCCCCTTCGTCTCGCTGGCCGGCGGCATCGAGATCATCGAGCCGGTGCGCGCCTTCGTCTTCAAGACGCCGCATACTGACAAGACGGCCTGCCAGAAGATCTTCGAGGACATGAAGGCGCGCGGCATCACCAAGATCGGCATGATCTCGGGCACGGACGGCTTCGGCAAGTCCATGCGCAACCAGTGCCTGAAGGTAATCGGCCAGTACGGCATCACCGTCGTCGCCGACGAGAGCTACGGCACCACCGATTCCGACATGACGCCCCAGCTCAACAAGATCAAGAACACCGCGGGCGTCGAGGCGGTGCTGAATCCCGGCTTCGGCCAGGGTCCGGCCATCGTGACGCGCAACTACGCCCAGCTCGGCATCAAGCTGCCGCTCTACCAGAGCCACGGCGTCGCCTCGAAGAGCTTCATCGAGCTCGCCGGCCCCGCCGCCGAGGGCGTGCGCCTGCCCGCCCCGGCCATCCTGATCGGCGACAAGCTGGCGGACAACGATCCGCAGAAGCCGGTGGTGGCGCAGTACAAATCTTCCTACGAGAAGACCACCGGCCAGCCGGTCTCCACCTTCGGCGGCTACGGCTATGACGGCATCCAGCTCGTCGCCCGTGCCATCGAGAGCGCCAAGTCCGCGGACCCGAAGAAGATCCGCGACGCGCTGGAGGCCACCAAGGGCTATGTGGGCGTCACCGGCATCTACACCTTCGCCCCCGCCGACCATCTCGGCCTCGGCACGGATTCCTTCCGCATGCTGGTGATCCGCAACGGCGACTGGGCGATCGAAGCGCCCGCCCGCTGATCGTTTTCCACACCCGATCCCCACCGTGGCGGCGCCACCACCGGCGCCGCCGCACAGACGGCGTGAGGACATGTCCGAATTTCTCCAGCTCGCCTTTTCGGGGCTGACGGTGGGCGCCATCTACGCGCTCATCGCCCTCGGATTCACGCTGATCTACAACGCCTCCGATGTGATCAATTTCGCCCAGGGCGATTTCGTCATGATCGGCGGCATGGGCACCGTCTTCCTCATGGCGGCCGGCCTCGCGCTGCCAGTGGCGGCACTGATCGCGGTGGTCGCCGGAGTTCTGGTCGGCCTGCTTCTGCATCGCCTAGCCATCGAGCCCGCGCGCGGCGCCTCGCCGGTGACGCTCATCATGATCACCATCGGCGCGTCCATCTTCATCAAGGGCGTGTCACAGATCATCTTCGACAAGCAGTTCCATTCGCTGCCCGCCTTTTCGGGCGACACACCCATCCCGGTCGGCGGCGCCACCATCCTGCCGCAGAGCCTCTGGGTGATGGGCACCGCGCTCGCCCTCGTGGTGGCGCTCTACCTGTTCCTGGAGCACACGCTGGTGGGCAAGGCGGTGCTGGCCACCGCCGCCAACCGGCTGGCGGCGAAGCTGGTGGGCATCAACGTCGCCCTCGTGCTCGCCCTCGCCTTCGGCCTCTCGGCCGCCATGGGCGCGCTCGCCGGCGTGGTGGCGACGCCCATCACGCTGACCCGCTACGACATCGGCACCCTCTTCACCCTGAAGGGCTTCGCCGCGGCCATGCTGGGCGGCATGGGCAATCCCTTGGGCGCGGTGGTGGGGGGCCTCCTCATCGGCCTCATCGAGACCTTCGCGGCCGGCTACCTCTCCTCCACCTACAAGGACGCGGTGGCGTTCCTGATGATCCTCGTCGTCCTGCTGTTCATGCCGCGCGGCCTGTTCGGCAGCCGGACCGTGGAGCGCGTGTGATGAAGACCATCCTGCGCTCGCGCCTCACCCCGCTCATCGCCCTCGCGCTCATCATGGCGCTGGTGCCGATGATCGCCCCCACCTCCTTCCACCTGCGTGTTGCCGCGCTGGTGTGGATCTTCTCCCTCGCCGCCCTCGGTCTCACCATCCTCATGGGCTATGCGGGACAGGTGAGCCTCGGCCACGCCGGCTTCCTCGGCATCGGCGCCTATGCGGTGGCCATCGGGCCGGCGCGGCTCGGGCTCGATCCGCTGCTCTGCCTTCTGCTCGGAGCGATGCTCTCGGGCGTCATCGCCTGGCTGGTGGGCCGGCCGATCCTGAAGCTGAAGGGCTATTACCTCGCCATCGCGACGCTCGGCTTCGGCGTCATCGTCGCCCTGATCCTCCACAGCGAGACCGAGCTGACCGGTGGCCCGGACGGCATGTCCGTGGCGCGCATCACCCTGTTCGGCTGGCGGGTGACGGGGGCGCTGAACTGGTACTGGGTCTCGGCCGGAGCGCTGCTCATCGGCGCGCTCATCGCCCTCAACATCGCCGCCAGCCCCACGGGGCGGGCGCTCCGCGCGCTGCATGACAGCGAGGTTGCGGCGGCCGGCGCGGGCATCGACGTTAGCGCCAAGAAGCTCGCGGCCTTCGTGGTGGCGGCGGTCTACGCGGCGGTGGCGGGCGGGCTGCTGGCGGCCATGAACGGCCTCATCACCCCGGAGGCGGCGAGCTTCTCCCACTCGGTGGAGCTGGTCGCCATGGTCATCATCGGCGGGCTCGGCTCGGTGTTCGGCACAGTGCTCGGCGCCGCCTTCCTGGTGGTGCTGCCGCAGACGCTCACCGCTTTCCAGGAATACGAGCAGGCGGTGCTGGGCCTCCTCATCATGGTGTTCATGATCTTCCTGCCCCAGGGCATCGTGCCGTCGCTGCGCGCGCTGATCGAGGAGCGCCTGCCGTGACCAGCAAGACGCCCCTTCTCGACGTGAGCGGCATCGGCATCTCCTTCGGCGGTCTCAGGGCCGTGGACGAGGTGAGCTTCAAGGTCGGCGCCGGCGAAGTCTTCTCCATCATCGGGCCGAACGGGGCGGGCAAGACCACCCTGTTCAACCTCGTCACCGGCATCTACCGCCCCTCGCGCGGCAGCGTGCGGCTCGACGGCGCGGACATCACCGCCGTCCCGCCCCACCGGCGCGTCAGAAGCGGCATGGCGCGCACCTTCCAGAACCTGCAGATCTTCTTCCGCATGACCGCGGTGGAGAATGTGATGGTGGGGTGTGCCCTCTCCGAGCGCACCTCCTTCCTCGCCGACATGCTCGGCTTGCCGTCTGTCTTCCGGCAGAACCGCGTCACGCGGGAGAAGGCGCTGGCGCTGATCGAGCGGGTGGGTCTCGCCGACATCGCCGACGCGCCCGCCGGCGCCCTACCCTATGGCGCGCTGAAGCGCCTCGAGATCGCCCGCGCCCTCGCCGCCGACCCGAAGATCCTGCTGCTGGACGAGCCGGCCGCCGGCTGCAACGCGGTGGAGACCGAGGCCATCGACCACCTCATCGCCGAGATCGCCAAGGGCGGCATCGCGGTGGTGCTGATCGAGCACGACATGAAGCTGGTCATGAAGATTTCCGATCGCGTGCTGGTGCTGGCCCAGGGCCGCCCGCTGGCGGAGGGGCCGCCGCGCGCGGTGCGGGAGAACCCGCAGGTCATCGCCGCCTATCTCGGGGACATCGGATCGCGGGAGGCGGATCGTGCTCACGGTTGAGGCTCTCTCATCCTCCTACGGCCGCATCATGGCCCTGCGCGAGGTCTCGCTGGAGGTGAAGGCCGGCGAGATCGTCGCGCTGGTCGGCTCCAACGGCGCCGGCAAGACCACGCTCCTGCGCGCCATCTCCGGCGTGCAGCCGGTACGCGGCGGGCGCATTGTCTTCCAAGGCGAGGCCATCGAGCGGATGGAGCCGCATCTGCGGGTGGTGCGCGGCATCTCGCAATCGCCGGAGGGCCGGCAGGTGTTCGGCCCCCTGAGCATCGAGGACAATCTGAAGCTCGGTGCCTACCGGCGGCAGGATGCGAAGCGGCAGGCGCGGCTCGATCACGTCTACGGCCTGTTCCCCGTGCTCGCCGAGCGGCGCCGGACGCCGGCCATGAGCCTCTCCGGTGGGCAGCAGCAGATGCTCGCCATGGGTCGCGCGCTGATGGCGGGGCCGAAGCTGCTGTTGCTGGACGAGCCCTCCCTCGGCCTCGCGCCTTTGCTGGTGGACCAGATCCTCGCCGCGGTCACGTCATTGCGCGCCGAGGGCATCACCACCCTGCTGGTGGAGCAGAACGCCTCCGCGGCGCTGGCCATCGCCGACCGGGGCTACGTGCTGGAGACCGGCCATATCGCCATGGAAGGCACGGGCGCGGCCCTGCTCGACGATCCGAAGGTGCGCGCGGCCTATCTCGGCCTGTAGAGGCACTTCCGTAACGAAACTGGATCAACAGAGCCGACACGAACTGGCTCTAGGTGGTTGTGCAACTCCAGATAATCATGATGGGGCTTGCTCCAAGCCCTGACCGGAGCCGGCTGATCGGGCGGTGTCCTCCGGGACGCCGCCCGAAATCGTTCCGGGACCGATCGTTCCTGACCCGACGATGCCCAGCATGTCGGCAGGCGCGCCGCGCGCGACGATGCGGCCGCCATCCATCACGATGATCTCGTCCATCGCCTCAAGCCCGGCGCGGCGGTGGGTGATGAACAGAAGCGCCTGATCGCGGGTCGCGCCCAGAAGGGTCTCCAGCACACGGCGCTCGGTCTCGCCGTCGAGCCCTTCGGTGGGCTCGTCGAGGATCAGGATCGGCGCCTCCTTCAGAAGGGCGCGCGCCAACCCGAGCCGCCGCGCCTCGCCGCCGGAGACTTTCGCCCCATTCGCGCCGAGGAAGGTATCCAGCCCGTCCGGCTGCGCCGCGACGAAGGCGAGGACGCCGGCCCGCTCCAGAGCCGCTTCCAGCTTCTCCGGCGATGCATCGGGATCGGCGACAAGCAAATTCTCCCGGATGGTTGCCGTGAACAGGTGATCGTCCTGGGCCAGTACCGCCATGCGCCGCCGCAGGTCATCGGAGCTGAAGTCAGCGATGCTCGAACCGGCGAACGTCACCTCCCCTGGGGCAGGGGCGCGGAACCGGAGCGCCAGGGCGACGAGGCTCGACTTGCCCGAGCCGCTCGACCCGACGACGCCGATGCGCCGGCCGGGGGCCAGCGCGAGATCGATGTCGGTGAGGGCCGCGCTCGCCGCACCGGGATAGGTCAGCCCCGCATGGGCGAACGCCAGCGTGCCGGCCTCCGGCACCGGCTTCGGCGCGGCAGGCTCCTCCACCGGCGGCGGACGGTCGATGAGGTCGAAGATGCGGCGAGCCGAGGCGAGCGTCGCCGGCAGGGTCTGGAAGGCCAGCGGCAGCGGCGCCACCGCCTCGAACAAAGAGAGCGCGAGCAGCGCCAGCATGGGCAGGTCGGCGCCCGGCAGCGTGCCCGCCAGCACCCGCGGCGCGCCGAAGAGCAGCACCAGCACGAGGGAGGATTGCGCGAACAGCCCGACGCCCGCACCTGCAAAGCCGAGGATGCCGGCGAGTCGGTGTTCGCGGGCGATGAGCGTGTCGCTGGTCTCATCCAGCGCGGCGCGGTGGCGGCGGCCGGGATCGTAGATGTCGAGTTCCGCCCGCCCTTCCAGATGGTCCACCAGCAGAGCGTTGAGCTGCGCCGTGCCGGCCGTCACCTCCCGCGACGCCCGTGCCCCGAGGCGATGGACGAGAAGCGGCAGGGCGAGCCCGGCAAGCAGCGCGGCGAGGCCGATGCCCACCGCCATTCCGCTATCGTGGAGCGCGAGGACGGTGAGCCCGACGGCCAGCACCAGAACCGCAGCAAGACCGGGCGAGAGGATACGCAGGAAGGCGAATTCCAGCCGGTCGATGTCGCCCTTGAGCCGGGCGAGGAGATCGCCGGAGCGCTGGTCCTCCAGCGCCGCCGGAGCGAGCGGGATCAGCCGCGCGAAGAACCACGGCCGCAGCGCCGCCACGAATTTCAGCGTCGCCTCGTGGCCGACGATCCGCTCACCGTAGCGCCCGACGGTGCGGACGACGGCATAGGCGCGGATCGCCGCCGAGGGCGTAAAATAGTTCACGCTCGCCCCGGCCGCGCCGGCCAGCGCCATGGCCGCGATGAACCAGCCGGAGGTGGCCATAAGCGCGATATGAGCGAGGGTCGCCAGCGCCGAGACGAGCACGGCCAGCCCCATCCAGCCGGCATGGGGCGCCATCAGGCGCAGGAGGCGGAGCGCGTCCTTCATCTCACCGCCTCCGCGCTTCCGGGAGCCGGGGCCAGATCGGGCACGAGGTCGCCATCGAGCCGGCCATCCAGCCTCCCATGGCGCAGGAGGTCTGCGGGCGTGCCCTCGGCGACGATCCGCCCGCGCGCGAGCACGATGATGCGGTCCACACCGGCGACGCTCGCCAGGCGGTGGGCGGCGACGAGGCCGGTGCGGTCGGTGAGGAGACGGGAGAGGGCGGCCTGCACGTCGGCCTCGCTCTCCCGGTCGAGATGGGCGGTGGGCTCGTCCAGCACAACGAAGGGGGCGGCACGGTAGAAGGCACGGGCCACCGCGAGGCGATGGGCCTGACCGCCAGAGAGGCCAGCGCCGCCTTCACCCACATCCGCCGCGACGCCGCCGGACAGGCCCGCCACCACATCGGCGAGGCCGGCATCGGCCACCGCGCGGGCCAGCCGGGCGGGGTCCGGTGCCGCCTCGCCGGGGGCGATGTTGGCGGCGAGCGTGCCGGCGAACAGGCGCGGGCGCTGGGGCACGTAGGCGATGCGGCGCCGCACCTCGGCAAGGTCCAGCTCTGCCAGCGGCACCCCATTCATCAGCACCCGGCCGGAGGTGGGGCGCACGAAGCCGAGCGCGAGGCTGAGGATGGAGGACTTGCCGGCGCCGGACGGCCCGACCAGCGCCACCGTTTCCCCCGCACCAATGGTGAAGCTCACGCCATCCAGCGCGACGCGCCCGTCCGGGAAGGCGAGGCGCACATCCTCGAAGCGGATGGAGATGGCGTCAGGGATGGGCAGCGGCGTCGCGCCACCGCTCTCGGCGAGGGCCGGCATCTCCTCCAGCGCGACGAGGCGCTCGGCGGCACCGATGGCCTCCATGCGGGCGTGGTAGGCCGTGCCCATGGCGCGCAACGGCGCATAGAATTCCGGCGCCAGCAGCAGCACGAACAGGCCGGGGAAAAACGCCATCTCGCCCCACAGCAGCCGGAAGCCGATGAAGATGGCGATGAGGGCGATGGACACGGTGGCGAAGAATTCCAGCACCGCCGACGACAGGAAGGCGACGCGCAGCACCGCCATTGTGTCCCGCCGGTAGTCGTCGGCGACGGCGGCCACCTCCGTCACCATGCGGCCGGCGGCGTTGAACGCCTTCAGCGTGGCTAGGCCCTGCACCGCATCCAGCAGGTGACCGGACATGCGGGCGAGCCGGCGCCACTGCTTCTGGTTCAGCGCCTCCGTGCCCTTGCCGATGAGGATCATGAAGACGGGGATGAACGGCGCGGTCGCGAGCAGGATGAGACCGGACACCCAATCGAACGGGAACACCGCCACCAGCACCGCGACAGGCAGCATCACCGCCAGCAATGAGGCGGGAATGTAGCGCGAATAATAGGGCTCGACGGCCCGCACGCCCTCCGCCAGCGCCGCCACCAGCTCGCCGGTGCGGGCCTCGGCAAGGCCCACGGGGCCGATGGCCTCCACCCGGTCGAGGAGCCGGGCGCGCAAGGCGCGCATCACCTTCGCGGCGGCGGCGAAGCCAAAATACTCGCTCGCCCATACCGCGCCGAAGCGCAGCAGGATGGCGCCGACAAGGGCGGCAAGCTCAAAAGCGTGCGCGGAGAGCGCCTCGTGGCGGAACAGCACGGCATCGATGATGCGGGCGACGAGAAAGGCCTGCGCAATAACGAGGAGGCCGGTTGTCGCCGATGCCGCGAGGGATCGGCCGAGGTCCGCCCGCGCCGTGCCGCGAAAGCCCGACAGGAAGGCGGAGAGGCGCTTGCGATCCGTGGCGATTACGTCCCCTCCCCTCGTTCGTGGCCGGGCGGCAGCCCCGCCGAGGCAGAGGGAGATACCACACGCGCCCGCCGCCCACACTGCGATGAAGGCGCTCAGGCGGGGCGCCGGTTGCCGAAGAGCCTAGGCGGGGACGGACCTTCAGTCTTCCGCATTCGCCCGCGCGGCGAGGCCCTGATGGAGCAGGTCCACCACCTCCTGCGGCAGGTCCAGGGCGAGGGCGGCGGCGTGGCCCTCCTCGGACATCTTGCTCCAGGTCTTGGCGAGGATGCCGGCCACCTTCTCCGGCTCGGGGCGGTGCTTCAGGAGGAAAGCGTCCAGCTCGTAGGTGAGGAAGACGAGCACCGCCACGTCCTCCAGCACCTGCATATCGGCATCCTGCTTCAGCCGGTCCTTGCGGACGATCTTGCCCACGCGCTCGGAGAATGCCGTCTCGAAGCCGAGGCCGCGCAGGATCTCGGAGATGCGCCGCTCGTGGACGTTTTTCAGCTCCGTGCGCCAGCGGAAATAGCCCGCCTTGCCCGCCGGATAGGTCTCGCGCGGGATGGTGAAGCGCTCGATGTGCTGGCCGCGCGCGGCGATCTTCAGCGCGTCGGAAGCATCGGGCCTGAAGCGGTCGAGCACCTGCGTCATCCGTTGCCCGTAGAGCACCGCCGCTGGCACGCTCCGGCCGTCCACCTGCACCCGTGCGGGATCGGCGGCGTTGGCCGCGTCGATGGCGGCGTAAGCCGTCTCCAGCATGGCGGCGGGAATCGCGTCGCTCGTCATCGCGTCTCCTGTGAATACATCTGGCGGCCATCATGGCCGCGGATGCGCCCGTGTCTAGCGCAAGCGCAGCCGCGCCCAGCGCCACAGCGCCCGCACCCGCCGCTTCAGCTCGGCGAGCCTCAACCATTCCGACACCGAGCGATGCACGGAAGCCGCCGTCTCGATGACATAGGCCATCCACCGGACCGTCATCAGCTGGGCCTTGCCGGCGGTGAAGATGCGCTCGATGAGGACGAAACTCACCAGATGCGCCAGCAGGAACAGGAACGTGCCGGTGCGGACATGGCCGTTGGCGATGTGGATGAGCGCCAGGAACTTCACCGGCTCCACCACGCCGTAGGGCACGGCGATGAGCACCAGCACGGCATAGGCCGGCAGGGCGCCAACCCACGCCTCGAACCGCTGCACCAGCTTCAGCGCGGCGAGCCAGTCCAGCAGCGGCCGATAGAGCGGACGGACCAGCTCGTCGAGCAGGATGACGATCCCGACCACCACCCGGAAAGCAAAGCGCAGGGCGACCCGCAACGGATTGCGCGGGCGGGGCGGACGGGGTGGAACGGAGGAATCGGCCATGCCGCGATGATGCCGGGGAATTCGCGCCCGCGATATGTGCCGCAGCGGCAAGAGGAATTGGCCGTCGCATCCCCTGGCTTCGCGGAGGCACATCCCGGGGCCGGCTCGCGTAGGGCCGGGACCGGCGCGCTACCGCGCCGACGGTCGGCTTTCCGGACCACGGCGGCCGGAAATGCCGGAGCGAGTCTGGGCCGGGGTGGCCGTCGACTGGCGGGGGATCAGGGTGGGGGCGGCGATGCGCAGGCGATCGGCGCGCGTCACGGGGCCTCGCATCAGCAGGTCCAGCGCGTCGGCGGCGATCTGGTCGAACGGCACGCGCACGGAGGTGAGCGGCGTGGGCAAACGGCTGACGATGGGAATATCGTTGTAGCCAACGACCGAGACGTCGCCGGGCACCGAGAGACCGAGGCGGGCGAGCGTCGAGAGGGCGCCGATGGCGGTGTTGTCGTTGACCGCGAAGAGCGCCGTGGGCGGCTCGGCCGCGCTCATCAGCCGCTCGGCCGCATCCGCCCCCGAATCGATGCCGAAGGTGGATTCGACCACGAGCGCCGGATCATCGGCGATGCGGGCCTCCGCGAGCGCCTGCCTGTATCCCTCCACGCGTCCCCGGCTGCTGGACGCATAGGCAGGGCCGGCGATGAGACCGATGCGGCGGTGGCCGAGATCGATCAGGTGCCGCGTGGCGAGATATCCCCCCAGCCGGTCGTCGCCCACTGAGGCGAGGCTGCGCCCGTCGCTGCGCAGCGCGAGCACATAGGGCACGCCACGGTCGGCGAGTTCCTGGGCAAAATCGTCGCCTTCGCGGGCGGTGGACAGGACGAGGCCGTCGACGCCCCGCTGGAGCAGCGTCTGCGCCGCCTTGCGGTCGGCGCGCGGCTCGTCGTCGGTGGTGGCGACGATGGCGAATTGGCCGGTGCGGGTGCAGGCGCGGGCCAGCGCCTCGTAGAGCATGGCCATCACCGTGTCCGTCAGCCGGGGAACGATGACGCCGATGGTGTTGGTCTGGCCACGCCTGAGGCTCGCGGCGGAGACGTCGCGGACATAACCGAGGCTTTCCGCCACCTGTCGCACCCGCCGGGCGGTCGCATTCTCCGAGCGCGGCAGGCGCTCGTCGAGGATGCGCGAGACGGTCGACTTGGACACACCCGCTGCAGCCGCCACGTCAAGGATGGTGACGCGTCCCTGCCGCTCGTGCGGTTCGTCATCGTTCAACGGCTTGTGTCCTTCGATCCGGCATTTGGCGACAGGTTAGCGATTGACAGGAGACGGACACAAGGGCAATTATGGGAACGTTCCCGCTAACGATCCAACAAAAACTGCGGGTCGGAGGAGGCGGGACCGGATTTTCGGTCTGAACGATCCCAAGGAAGGAACTCGAACCATGGCTATCGACTGGAAGGGCCTGAACCCCGCCCCCGTCACCCTCTTCAAGGCCAACGGCGACGTCGACTTCGACGGCAACGCCCGCCTCGCCAAGTGGCTGGCCGCCATTCCCGGCGTGAAGAGCCTCGTCATCCTCGGCCATGCCGGCGAGGGCACCTTCCTGACCTTCGACGAGCAGATCGAGCTGATCCGCGTCTACAAGGACGCGACCCCGCTCCCCGTCATCGCCGGCATCACCGGTGAAGGCACCAAGGTCGCCGAGATCGAGGCGAAGAAGAAGTTCGACGCCGGCGCGAGCGGCGCGCTCGTGTATCCGAACCACGGCTGGCTGCGCTTCGGCTACCAGAAGGGTGCCCCGCAGGACCGCTACAAGGCCATCGCCCAGTCCGGCCTCGAGTGCATCCTGTTCCAGTACCCGGCCGTGACCAAGGCCAATTACGACCTCGACACCCAGCTCGAGATCGCCGCCATTCCGGGCGTGACCGCCACCAAGAACGGCGTGCGCGACATGAAGCGCTGGTACGATGAAATTCCCGCCCTCAAGAAGGCGTTCCCGAACCTCGCCGTCATGTCCTGCCACGACGAGTGGCTGCTGCCCACCATGTTCGACGTGGACGGCCTTCTGGTCGGCTACGGCAACATGGCACCCGAGTTGCTCATCGAATACCTCAAGGCCGGCAAGGCACAGGACTACACCCTCGCCCGCAAGTATCACGAGCAGCTCCTGCCCGTGACCCGCGCCGTCTATCATCGCGGCTCGCACATGGAGGGCACCGTCGCCCTCAAGCATGCGCTGCGCGCCCGCGGCCTCATCGACAACGTGAACATCCGCGAGCCCCTGAAGCCCCTCGGCGAGGCGGCTGACGCCGAGATCCGCGCGGCGGTGAAGGCCTCCGGCCTCACCGTGGTCGCGGACGCCCTCGCGGCCTGAGTTTCACGCCCCCGGAGGCGGCCCATGCCGCCTCCGCCCCTAGCGGGTGACAAGCGCGTCCCGGCTCCAGGCCGGGACGCGCCAAATCCGGGTGCCTCTGGCCACCGGCAAAAAGAAAAACCAAGATCATCCCTGGAGGAAACCCAATGCTCATGCAGACGCCGCGGCACCTCGGTGCTAGCGGGGCAACCGACTTGCGCAGAGATGCCGAGCGCCAAGCCGACATCAGCGCCCGCCTCGAACGACTCCCGATCACCCGACGCGTGTTCTGGACCCGCAACATCATCGGCGCCGCCACCTTCTTCGATGGCTACACCGTCATCGCCATCGCCTATGCCATGCCGGTGCTGGTGCGCGAGTGGGGGCTCAAGCCCGAACAGACGGGCATGATCCTTTCCATGGGCTACCTCGGGCAGCTCATCGGCGCGGTCTTCTTCGGCTGGCTGGCCGAGCGCATCGGCCGCCTCTCCGTGCTGCTCTTCACCATCCTGCTGTTCGTCAGCATGGACATCGCCTGCCTGTTCGCCTGGGGCGCGGCCTCCATGATGGCCTTCCGATTCATCCAGGGCATCGGCACCGGTGGCGAGGTGCCTGTGGCGAGCGCCTACATCAATGAATATATCGGCTCCAAGGGGCGCGGCCGCTTCTTCCTGCTCTATGAGGTGATGTTCCTGTTCGGCCTCGTCGGGGCCGGCCTCATCGCCCGCGCATTGGTGCCGATCTATGGCTGGCAGGCCATGTTCCTCGTCGGGATCGTCCCCGCCGCCATCCTCATCCCGCTGCGCTTCTTCATGAAGGAATCGCCGCGCTGGCTCGCCGCCAAGGGCCGCTATGCGGAGGCCGACAGGATCGTGTCGGACCTGGAACACAGCGCCACCACCCAAGGCCATGTGCTGGCCGAGCCGAAGCCGGTGGCCATGAAGCCGGTCGAGCGTTCGGGCATCCGTGAGCTGTTCTCCGGCATCTATCGCCGGCGCACGCTCACCATCTGGTCCATGTGGTTCTGCTCCTACCTCGTGGCCAACGGCATGATCGCCTGGCTGCCCACCCTCTACCGGCAGACCTTCAACCTGCCGCTGGAAACGGCGCTGCTCTACGGCCTCCTGACCTCGGTGGCCGGCGTGGTGGCGTCCATCGCCTGCGCCCTGCTGATCGACAAGGTCGGCCGCAAGCGCTGGTATACCTTCGCCTTCCTCGCGGCACCGATCCCGCTGCTGGCCCTGGCGTGGATGGGGGCGACCTCCCCGACCGAGGTTCTGGTCCTCGCTGGCCTCGCCTACGCGATCGTGCAGACCATCACCTTTTCACTCTACCTCTACTCAGCGGAACTCTACCCGACGCGCCTCAGGGCGATCGGCACCGGCCTCGGCAGCGCGTGGCTGCGGCTCGGCTCGTCGGCCGGCCCCATCGTGGTCGGCACCATCATGGGCGCGGCGGGCATCCAGTATGTGTTTGCCACCTTCGCCGGTGTCCTCGTGGTGGGTGCGCTCGTCACCATGTTCTTCGCCATCGAGACGAAGGGCCGGGTTCTGGAGGAGCTCTCCCCGTAGGCTGCCCGCCGCATGGCATCACAGGGACAGGCCGCTGGCGGGCGAATAGGCCCGGCAGCGGCACCTGTGCGAGGTCGGTCCGGTCAGACCGCGTGGCCGACCAGCGTGCCGATGGCCGCCGTCGCGGCCATGGCGATGGCGCCCCAGAAGGTCACGCGGATGGTCGGCTTCCAGATGTCCGCGCCGCCCGCCCGCGCACCCAGCGCGCCGAGCACCGCGAGGCAGACCAGCGAACCACCCGAGACGATCGGCGCGATCTGGGCGGTGGGCGCCACCAGCGAGATGATGAGCGGGATCGCCGCGCCCAGCGCGAAGGTCACCGCCGATGTCAGTGCTGCCTGGATGGGGCGCGCAACCACATGCTCGGCCAGCCCCAGTTCGTCACGGGCGTGGGCGGTGAAGGCATCCTTTGCCGTCATCTGCTCGGCCACCTGCCGCGCCAGCGCCGGCTCGACGCCGCGCCGCACATAGATCTGCGTCAGCTCGGCCAGCTCGCTTTCGGGATCCTCGGCGAGCTCGCGCCGCTCCTTCTGCAGGTCGGCATTCTCGGTATCGGCCTGCGAGCTCACCGAGACGTATTCGCCCGCCGCCATGGACATGGCGCCGGCGACAAGGCTCGCCACGCCCGCGACGAGGATTTCCGACGAATTGGTCGAGGCCGCCGCGACGCCTACCATGAGGCTCGCCGTCGAGATGATGCCGTCATTGGCACCGAGGACGGCGGCGCGCAGCCAGCCGATGCGTTCGATCAGGTGGTTTTCGCGGTGCAGAGGCTTCATGGCGATACCTTCTTGAAGGAACGGATCGGCGCGGTACAGGCTGCGACGCAGGGGAGCGTGCTACAGATTGGAGTTGATCTAATCTGTTGCGGTGCGCAGGCCAAGCGGCGCTTGGTCGCGTCCCCTTCTGCCGGGGGCGACAGGCGGAAAACGTTTCCGGCTCAATGCTTCGTGGCGCTCCCGGGGCCGGCTCGGCTCCCGGATCTGCCCTATCGCGCAGGCTCGTCGGGCGGCACGGGTGGCACCCAGGCGGCGATGCGGGCGCTGCCTTCGGGCGACATCTGCCCGGCCGCGTCGATGATGACGTCGTGAACGATGGACCAGACTTCCCTGCGGGCGTCACGCAGGCCGGACAATGCGGCCCGCGCCGCCGCCGGATCGAAGGGCCTCGCAAGGAAGGTCTCGCGGGCGCGCTCCTGCGCCGCGCGGGAGGCCGCCTCGGCGTCCACCAGCCGTCCGTTGGCGGCGGCGAAGCGGGCCAGCAGAAGGCGGGCGTCGGCCATGGGTAGGGTCGCCGCCAGCCGGTCGATGCGCACCCGCGGACTGCGGTCCTCCACATTGGGGGCCGGCAGGAAGACGGGCTTGTGCGGCGCACGCATCACCACAGCCAGCGCCACGCCCGCGAAGAACAGGTTGAGCGCGAGGGAGGCGATCAGCAGACGCCGCGGCGCGGAGGCGAGGCCCGAAAAGCCGGATAGCGGGCGCGACAAGGGGCTCACAGCACGCCCTCACCGATGGGTCCCGGCTCGAACACCACCGCGCTGACATCGGTGGTCACGCCCGCCCGCGCGGCCGGGCCGATGCTGACGAGCGTGTCGCTCGACCCCACCATGAAGCCGAGCAGCGCCATGCCGGCGAGCGCGGCGATGCTCGGCCAGGCCGGCCGCAGGTCGAGCGCGATGAGCCAGTCCGGCAGCCAGAGCACCGGGTGGCGGCGGGACTGGCGCGGCAGCGGCGCGTTGGCGAGCGCGAGCGTGACACGCCGCGCCGGCCGCATGTCCGCCTCGCTCGCAAGCCGCGCTGCGCCGGCGAGCCGCCGCTCCAGCGCGATCTCGTCGGCCAGCAGCGCCCGCGCCGCCACGTCCGTCGCGAGCAGCGCCTCGGCGGCAATGCGGGACGCAGGCGGCCACAGCGCGACATCCGTGCCGTGGCGGATCAAGAGGTGCTCGAATTCCTCACGTGTCATCGCCCTGTCCTTCTTTTCGTGCAGCACCCAGGCTCAGGCGCAGGCTGCGCCGGGCGCGGACGAGCAGTGTCTCCACGCCGGAAACCGAGGTGCCGAGAATCTCCGCAGCGTGGGCGTTGGAGACCCCCTCCCAGTAGGTAAGCAATATGGCCACGCGCTGCCGTTCGGGAAGCGCAGCGACCGCGGCGAGCAAGGCCCGGTCCTCCTCCTGCCGCTCCATGACGGCGAGCGCGTCGGGCGCCGGATCAGCCCGCTCGCCGGCCACGTCGAGGCCGAAGAACGGCAGGCGGCGGCGGACATTGAGGCACAGATTGATGACGATGCGGTAGAACCAGGTGCCGAAGGCCGCATCCGGCCGCCAGCGGGGCGCCGCCCGCCAGACCCGCAGCAGGGCCTCCTGGGCGATATCTTCCGCATCGCTGCTGTTGCCCACGAAGCGCCGGGCGAAGGCGACGGCCCGCACCGCATAGCGCTGGCAGAGCGCGCGGAACGCGGCTTCATCGCCGGCGGCGATGGCCGACATGAGATCCTCGTCGCTCGGCTCGCGCATGCGCGTCCAACTGCCCGCCTGTGTCCCGGCCCGTTCCGCCCGCAACATGGCACCATGATGCGAACTCCCTTCAAGTCCATCGCCGCCGGATTGTTCGCAGGAGCGGCCACGGTAGCCGGTCCGCAGTTCGCCGGACGTTGGCAATTGAACACCCGGGCGCGCTAAACCCTGCGCTCCGCCCCACTCATCACAGAGACGTGAGCTTTGCTGCAGCGCGCGCAGGGTTCCGGCAGCGCGGGTGTTCAAGGGGGCATCGACTATTGCCGCAGGACGGCCTGATGCGTGTCTTCCCCTTCGTCATTTCATCGATCGTTGTCGTCGCCGGCGCCCTCGCCTGGCAGCAGGGACTGATCGGAGCCGCAGCGCAGGCGCCGAAGCCCAAGGCACCACCCCCGCCCATCCCGGTTATCGCCACGGCGGTGAAGGTGGAGGACGTGCCGGTCTATGGCGAGGGCATCGGCACGGTGCAGGCCTCCAACACCATCCCCGTGAAGGTCCGCGTCGACGGCGAGCTGACCAAGGTGGTGTTCAAGGAGGGGCAGGAGGTGAAGGCGGGCGACATCCTCGCCCAGATCGACCAGCGCCCCTTCGCCGCCGCCCTCGCCCAGGCCAAGGCAGCGCGGGCCAAGGACGAGGCCCTCCTCGCCAACGCCAAGGCGGACTACGACCGCTACAAGGTTCTGGTGCCCAAGCAGGCGGCGTCCCAGCAGCAGCTCGATACCCAGAGCGCGCTGGTCGCCCAGTATCAGGCGCAGATCGCGGGCGACGAGGCCGCCATCGACACCGCCCAGATCCAGCTCGACTACACCACCATCTGCGCACCCATCTCCGGCCGCACCGGCGTGCGGCTGGTGGACGAGGGCAACATCGTCCACGCCAATGACGAGGGCGGGCTGGTGGTCATCACCCAGCTGAAGCCCGTCGCCGTGGTCTTCACCCTGCCGCAGGACCGGCTCGATGACATGCAGGCGGCGCTGGCGCGCGGCCCGGTCTCGGCCCTCGCCTTCCGCCGCGACGGCGTGACGAAGGTGGGCGAAGGCACGGTGGCGCTGATCGACAACCAGATCAGCTCCGACACCGGCACGCTGCGCATCAAGGCCATGTTCCCGAACGACGACCTCAAGCTCTGGCCCGGCGCCTTCGTGAACGTGAAGGTGCTGCTCGACACCCACCACGACGTCGTCACCATCCCCGCGCAGGCGATCCAGCGCGGGCCGGACGGCTTCTATGTCTATGTGGTGAAGCCGGATGACACGGTGGAGAAGCGTTCCGTCACCACGAGCGGGATCAGCGCCGGCACCGCCTCCATCGCCACCGGGCTGGCGGCGGGCGATCAGGTGGTGATCGACGGCCAGTACAAGCTCACCCCCGGCGCCCGCATCACCGTGCGTCCGCCGCCGGCCGCGCCGCCTGCGAGGAGCGTGTCGGTGGGGGCGCCGGCATGAACGTCTCAGCGCCCTTCATCCGGCGGCCCATCGCCACCACGCTGTTGATGGCGGCACTGCTGCTGGTCGGCCTCGTGGCCTATCCGCTGCTGCCCGTGGCACCCCTGCCGCAGGTGGACTTCCCGACCATCCAGGTCTCCGCAAGCCTTCCGGGCGCCAGCCCCGAGACCATGGCATCCTCGGTCGCGACGCCGCTGGAACGACAGTTCAGCCAGATCGCCGGCGTAACGCAGATGACCTCCACCAGCGCGCTGGGCGTCGCCTCCATCACCATCCAGTTCGATCTCGGCCGCAGCATCGATGCCGCCGCCCAGGACGTGCAGTCCGCCATCAACGCCGCGTCCGGCCAGTTGCCGAAGAACCTGCCGAGCCCGCCCACCTTCCGAAAGGTCAATCCGGCGGACGCGCCCATTCTCATCCTGTCCGTTCAGTCGGACCTTCATCCCCTCACCAAGCTCGACGACGCGGCCGACACTATCCTCGCCCAGCAGATGAGCCAGATTCCCGGCATCGCGCAGGTGGCGATCACCGGCGAGCAGAAGCCGGCGGTGCGGGTGCAGGTGGACCCCGCCAAGATCGCGGCGCTGGGCATGAGCCTGGAAGACGTGCGCGCGGTGCTCACCGCCGCGACCGTGGACCAGCCCAAGGGCAGCTTCGACGGGCCGGCGCAGGGCTTCACCATCTATGCCGACGACCAGCTGCTCACCGCCCTGCCCTGGAACGAGGTGGTGGTCGCCTACAAGAACGGCGCGCCGGTGCGCATCCGCGACATCGGCCGCGCGGTGGACGGACCGGAAAATGCCCGCCTCGCCTCCTGGCAGAACGGCAAGCGCGGCATCCAGCTCATCGTGTTCAAGCAGCCCGGCGCGAACGTCATCGATGCGGTGGACCGGGTGAAGGCGGCCATCCCGCGGCTGGAGGCGTCGCTCCCCCCCGGCATCACGGTGAAGATCATCGGCGATCGCACCGAGACCATCCGCGCCTCGGTGGACGACGTGCAGCTCACCATGCTCATCACCATCGCGCTGGTGGTGGCGGTGATCTTCGCCTTCCTGCGCAGCCTCTGGGCCACCATCATCCCGAGCGTCACTGTGCCCATGGCGCTCATCGGCACCTTCGCGGTGATGTATGTGGTTGGCTACAGCCTCGACAACCTCTCCCTCATGGCCCTCACCATCGCGGTGGGCTTCGTCGTGGACGATGCCATCGTGATGCTGGAGAACATCTATCGCTACATCGAGGAGGGCATGCGCCCGTTCGATGCGGCGCTGAAGGGGGCGGGCGAGATCGGCTTCACCATCATCTCCATCAGCCTGTCACTGGTGGCGGTGTTCATCCCCGTGCTGCTCATGGGCGGCATTGTCGGGCGCCTTTTGCGCGAGTTCGCCGTCACCGTCACCATCACCATCCTCGTCTCGGTGGTGGTGTCGCTGACGCTGACGCCCATGATGTGCTCCCTGTTCCTCAAGAACGAGCACGGCGTGAAGCACGGGCGTGCCTACATGGCGGCCGAAGCCTTCTTCGACGGGATGCTGAAGGTCTATGACACCGGCCTGAAGTGGGTGCTGAAGCACCAGTTCCTCACCCTGATGAGCCTCCTCGCAACCGTCGCCGCCACCGGCTGGCTCTATGTGGCCATTCCCAAGGGCTTCTTCCCGCAGCAGGACACCGGCTTCATCCAGGGCTTCTCCGAGGCGGCGCAGGACATCTCCTTCTCGGCCATGACGAGCAAGCAGATGGCGCTGCTCGACATCGTGGCGCGCGACCCCGCCATCGAGAACGTCTCCGGCTCGGTGGGCGCCACCGGCGGCTCACAGACCATCAACACCGGCCGCGTCTGGATCACCCTGAAGCCGAGGAGCGAGCGCGACGTGACCGCCGACGAGGTGATCCACCGCCTGAGGCCGCAGCTTGCGAAGGTGGAGGGCATCGCTTTGTTCCTGCAAGCCTCGCAGGACATCAACGTGGGCGGGCGCGCCTCCCGCACCCAGTATCAATACACATTGCAGGACGCCAATCTCGACGAGCTGAACGCCTGGGGCCCGCGCATGCTGGCCAAGCTGAAATCCCTGCCGGAGCTGACCGACGTCGCCACCGACCAGCAGACCAACGCGCCCACCGTCTCCCTCACCATCGACCGCGACACCGCCGCCCGCTTCGGCATCCTGCCGCAGGTGATCGACGACACGCTTTACGATGCTTTCGGCCAGCGGCAGGTGGCGCAATACTTCACCCAGCTCTCGCAATACCACGTCATCCTGGAGGTCGATCCCAAGCTCCAGACCGACCCCGGCGCGCTGGACAAGGTGTACGTGCGCTCGCCGCGCACCGGCGAGGAGATCCCGCTCTCCGCCTTCGTGAAGGTGGACAATTCCAAGACCGCCTATCTCTCCATCTCCCACCAGGGCCAGTTCCCGGCGGTGACGCTCTCCTTCAACCTCGCGCCGGGCGTCGCGCTGGGGCAGGCGGTGGACGCCATCAAGCAGGCGGAGCAGGAAGCCGGCATGCCGCAGACGCTGATCGGCACCTTCCAGGGCACGGCGCAGGCGTTCCAGAACTCGCTCCGCACCCAGCCCTACCTGATCCTCGCCGCCATCGTCGCCGTCTACATCATCCTCGGCGTGCTCTATGAGAGCTTCATCCACCCGCTCACCATCCTCTCCAGCCTGCCCTCGGCGGGGGTGGGGGCGCTGCTGGTGCTCTATGTGGCGGGTTATGACCTCTCCGTCATCGCCCTCATCGGCATCCTCCTGCTCATCGGCATCGTGAAGAAGAACGCGATCATGATGATCGACTTCGCTCTGGTGCGGGAACGCGAGGGCAAGTCGCCGGAAGACTCCATCTATGAAGCGTGCCTCATCCGCTTCCGGCCCATCATGATGACCACCATGGCGGCGCTGCTCGGCGCCCTGCCGCTGATGCTGGGGACGGGCACCGGCTCGGAGCTGCGCCGCCCGCTGGGCTTTGCCATCGTCGGTGGTCTCATGGTGAGCCAGGTGCTCACGCTCTACACGACGCCGGTGGTCTATCTCTACATGGTCCGGCTCCAGCGCTGGCTCACCCGCAAGCGCGAGAAGCCCGCCGCCCCGGTGCGCCTCGCCCCGGTGCCGCATCTCGACGAGGCGGCGGAGTAGCGGAGCCCCCTTGACCTTCAGGCCGGAAGGAGGCCCATTTCCGGCCTCTTCCCCCAGAAGGAACCCCAAAGATGAGCGCGCCGGTCAAGATCGTGGTCCTTCTCTCCGCCCGCCCGGGCAAGGCGGAAGCGTTGCAGGCGCTGCTCACGGGCATGGCGCGCGCCACCCGCGCCGAGCCGGGCAACCGGCGCTGGGACTTCTGGCGCGATCAGGCCGAGCCCACACGGTTCGTCATCGACGAACTCTATGTGGACGCCGCGGCCGTCACCGCCCATCGCGAGACGCCGCACTTCGAGAATTACTTCGCGCACATCAACGACCTCGCCGAGCGCACTCCCTTCGTGCTCGATCCGGTCGACGTGGTGGCCTGAGCCACGCTCGGGCGCTGCGCGGGCTTGACCAGCCTCAGAGCGCCGCCCGCCGCTCCGGTCGCGGACGGCGCGGCGGCCGCGCGATCTCGGCGAGGGCCACAGCGATGAGACCGAAGGCACCGCCGATGAGCACGTTCTCCACCCGCTCGGTGGCGATGCCGCTACCCGTCCCCGCAAACGCGGACGCGAGCGCGATGAAGAAGCAGCGCGCGCCGAAGCCGACCACGTAGCGCCAAAACGCGATCAGCGTGAGCATGGCTCCGAGCACGCAGAAGGAATAGCCCACGTCGCTGACCGGCAGCACCAGCCCGATCAGCAGCCCGAGCGGCGCGCCGACCAGCGCGCCTAGGGCGCGCAGCTTCAGCTTGCCGGTGGAAGCGGAAAGATCGCCCACCACGACGCTCGCCGCCGACCAGATGAGCCACTGGCCCTCGCGGATGTCGAACATCTCCACCAGCAGCGCCGCCGCGAACACGGCGGCCGCCGTCGCCACCGCCCGCACCAGCCAGTCGCCGGAGGGTGGCCCGAAGATCTCGGATCGCTCCAGCGTCCGCCGCCGCCCGTCCAGCGCCTGCACCACGCAGACGAGGGTGAGGCCTACCGGGGAGAGCCCGAGCAGCACGCCCGCCTGCCACAGCGCCGCCTCGCCCAGCGCGCCCTCGCGGATGTCGAGCGCCAGATAGACGGCGGGGATGAACACCCAGTTGCCCAGCGTCCGCATCAGCGTGCCGAAGCGCGTCACGGCCGCGGCCATGAAGCCGGTGACGGCCGCCAGCACCACGAACAGGGGCGGGATGGGCGCCGCCAGGAACAGCAGCGCGAAGGTGGTGACGATGACGAAATATTGCACGATCACCGCCGCCGGGCTGAGGCGCAGCTTCAGCGCCGGGATCAGCAGGGAGACGGTGAGCAGGCAGAGATTGACCAGCGCGGGTTCGCCGGAGAGGAGATAGGCGATCACCAGCGGACCGATCACCGCCAGCGCCCGCACGATGGCGCCGAGATGAAGTTCCTGCGCCAGCCACAGGCGCAGTCTCTCGATGGGGCCGCTCACCGGCGCCCCCATGTGTCGCCGCGCGGCTCCCGCGGACGGCCCGCACCCGCGCGCGCTGTGACGATCCCGCCCATTTCTGTGCCCTTCCCGCCCTCATCCTACAACGGTCGCGAGAGGTGCGGGAGCGTCACGCAGGACGGATGGAGAGCCGCGTCGCCGACAGGGCCCGATAGGCTGAGGCCCGGCAGCTCAGCACCAGCACCTGCATGCGGCAGGAGGCTTCGGAGAGGATCTCCATCATGGTGTCGAAGCGGTCGTCGTCGGCGAAGACGAGGGCATCGTCCAGCACCAGCGAGGCGGGCTGGCCCTTGTCGATGAGGAGATCGGCGAAGGCGAGGCGGGTGAGGATGGCGATCTGCTCCTGCGTGCCCTTGCTCAGCATCTCCGCCGCCTCCTCGCGGCCGGCGCGGGTGAGGAGCTGGGGCTTCAGATCCTCGCCGAAGGACAGACTGGCCGAGGGCAGTAGGCGCCGCACATAGGGCTCGATGCGCCGGGTGACGGGGGCGAGATAGCGGCGCGCCGCTTCTTGCTGCGCCTCCTTGAGCACCTTGAGCAGCAGCGCCAGCGTGTCCGCCTCGCTTTTCAGCCGGGCGTGGGCGGCGACGGCGGCCTCGGCCTCCTCGTCGGCGGCGGCCTTGCGGCTCGCCGGGCCTTCCCCGCCCAGCGTGCGCGCCTGCTCCTCCAGCCGCGCCACCGCGCCGGCCAGTTCCGGCAGTTGGGATTGCAGCGTGTCGCGCTTCTTGCGCAGGGCATCGCGGCGGCGGATGAAGCCGTCCGCGTCCAGTCCCTCGGCGGCGCGGCGGGCGGTGTCGCAATCCACCAGCGCGCGGGCCTCGGCGGCGCGCGCGTCCTCCAGGGCGGCGGCGAGATCTTCGTCCGCGAGCGCGGCGCGGTCGGCCGCAAGGTCGGTGGCGAGCCGCGCCCGCTCGGCCTCGGCCCGCTCCAGCGCGGCAGCGAGCGCGACTTCCTTGAGTTCGCCCGCCTTCAGGCTGTCCAACGCGGCCTCCCGGCGGGCAGCGGCCTCCGTCTCGGCGGCGCGGGCGGCGCGATAGGGGGTCTCCACGTCGGCGGCGGGGAATGCGGAATCCTTGGTTTCCGGCGCCGGCCGCTCCACGGCAGCGAGCGCACCGCGCAGGGGATCGAGGCCGGCGGGGATGCCGAGGGCGGCATCCGCCGGGCATTCGGCCTTGAGCCGGGTTCTCAGGCCCAGAAGCTCGGCCTCGTCGATAGCCCGCGCCCGGCCCGCGGTGCGGGCGGCCTGCTGCGTGTCGTGGCCCACGCCTGCGAGGAAATCGGCGAGATCGCGCCGCGCCGCCCGCAGCCGCGCCAGCGCCGGCTCGCCCGAGGGTGGCGGGGCGAAGGCGATGGTGCCGACGCCGGGAATGGCGATGGTGCGCGGCCGGCTGAGGCGGAGGGCGCCCTCGGTCAGCGGCGTGCCGTCGAGGAGTATCTCAGGCGCGCCCGGCTCGAGGGTCACGGTCAGCGTGGCGGCGCCAGCCTCCGCCTGGGCGCGCGCGGCGCTCTCCGCATCCTCCAATTGGCGCAGGCGATCCACGGCAGCGGCATCCATGCGGGAGGCCGCGATGCGCGTTTCCCGCTCGCGAATGTTCGTGGCATGGACCTCGGCACGGTCTAGCCGGGCGAAGGCGGCAGCCAGCGCAAGGCGGCGCTCGGCGGCGGCGCGCTCGGCGACGGACTGGTCTCGCCGGGTCTCCGCCTCGCGCAGGGCTGAGCGGGCGGATTCCAACGCAACCGCCACTGCTTTTTCGGCAGAGCGGGCGCGGCCGATCACCTCGGCATGGGCGCCCACGGCCTCCGTGGCGCCCGCCACCTTCCCCTCGGCGGACTGAAGCTGGCCCGCGAGCTTCTCGCGCCCGGCCCGGCGCTCCTCCAGCGCGCTGCGGCGGGCGGACTGCTCGCGCACGGCGAGGGTGGCGATCTCCAGCGCCTGTCCGGCGGCGCGGGCGCGGGCGATGTCCTCGTCCAGCTTCTTCAGATCGGCGTCGGTCTGCGGGTCCTCGATGTCGCGCACGAGCCGGCGGCGCTCGTTGCGCCTGTATTCGAGCTGCTCCAGCACGCCCTCGAACTGCTCCAATTCCCGCGCGCGCTCGGTGGCGGCAAGGCGCGCAGCCTCGGCCGCCTCCATCGCCTGCTTCAGCCGCTTGGTTGGCTTGCCACCGGGAGTGAGGAAATCCTCCAGCGCCTTCTCCACCTGCGCCACCACCGCCTTGGCGCGACGGCCGCCGGTGACGGCGCCGATCTCGCCGGCCAGAGCCTCCTCCAGCGTGCGGCGGGCGGTCTCGCCCGGACTGCCGAGGAGGAAGGACTGGCCCTGCTCCACCCAGAGCAGACCGAGCGCGCCGCGACTGTCATCGTCAGCGCCGCGATTGCCCGCACGGGCGAAGCCGAGGAGGCCCTGCAGTTTTTCCTCGGCCACATCGGAGGCGAACCGCCCCTCCGGCCCCTCCAGCGTCACGGAGGGGGAGAGCAGGAACCGCTTGGTGAGGCGCCATTCCTCGCCGTTCACGTCGAAAGCGAGTTCCACGCTCGGCGCCACCTCGTCGCCTTGCGGACGGAAGGAGCGGATGCGGTCGCTCTTGGCGCTGTGGCGCTCGAACAGGGCCGCGCGCAGGGCGTCCAGTACCGTGGATTTGCCGGTCTCGTTTGGCTCGCAGACGAGGTTCAGCCCGTCGGTGAAGCCGTCCACCACCACGGGGGCGCGGAACTTGCGGAAATTCTCGATCCTGAGGCGACGAACCCGCATCACGCTTCCCCCGCCCTTTGGGCGCGCATCTGCTCCACATAGAGGCGTTCCAGCGCCTGGGCGGCGAGCCGCCCCTCGGCCCCGCCTTCGCCCATCATCGCCCGAAGGCGCACGGCGGCTGTATGCAGCTCGCCCTGGGCGTCGATTTCGGAGAGGTCGGTGTCGGTGGGCCGCGTCACGAGATCTTCGGCGATCAAGTCCAGCCAGCGTACCTCGTGCGCCAGCTCGTCCTCCAGACGGCGGCGTACCGCCACCCGCTCAGCCAGCGTGACGAGGCCGGAGAGCCGGAGCCGGCAGACGAGATCCTGCCGTGCCACGCCCGGCGCGAGGCCGGCGATGCGGGCGTCGAGGTCATCCGCGCCGGAAAGGGACCAGCCCTCCTCCAGCCAGTGGTGGCGGCCGATGGGCAGCTCCGTCACCTCAGGCGGGGCATTGCCGGACACATCCACCAGCAATGCGACGCCGGTGACCTCGCGGCCGAAATCGTCCGGCTCGGGCGTGCCGCTGTAATAGGTGCGCTCGTCGATCCGGATGCGGCCGTGCCAGTCGCCGAGTGCGAGATAGGCGAGGCCGGCGCGACGGGCGCGGTCGACGGCGACGAGGTTGGGGTCGGCATCGCCGCCGAAGGTCTGCACCGAGCCGTGGGCGAGCCCGATGCGCAGGGCGCCCGGAGGCGTCTCCGCCCCATCGAACCATTGGGTGGGGTCGGCCACGCTGCGCTTGTGGGAGAGCGGGGCCGGCAGCAGCACGGCCTGTTCGCCATCTCCGGTGCCGAGATCCACGGGCAGCGCCTCAATGAGGGCCGAGACATTGGCCGGCGTGTCGGCGGCAAGCCGACTCCATAGGCCGTCCGCACGCAGGGGATCATGGTTGCCCGGCAGCAGCAGGAAGCGCACATCGGCCTGCGCCTTCATGCGATTGAGCGCCTGCCGGTAGACCCGATCCCCCGGCTCCGGGCTGTCGAACACGTCGCCGGCCACCAACACCAGCGGCGCCCCGTTCGCACGGGCCGCGGCGGCGAGGCGGTCGATGGCGTCGAGCCGCGCCTCCCTCAGAACGGTGCGCGCCTCTTCGGGCACGCGGCCGAACGGCTTGCCCAATTGCCAGTCAGACGTGTGAATGAAACGCATGCCCGCCTCCGCGCGCTGGTTTGGCGCAGGCGCGGCGGCGGCGCAAGGTCCGGCTTGAGCGGAAGCCTCAGGCGGCCTCGGCGTAACGGGCGACGGAGAGGTCGGACGTGTCGATCTCCGGCGCGCGGCCGCCGATGATGTCGGCGAGCACGCGGCCCGAGCCGCAGGCCATGGTCCAGCCCAGGGTGCCATGGCCGGTGTTGGTGAAGAGATCGGCGAAGCGCGTGGCTCCGACGATGGGCGTGCCGTCCGGCGTCATGGGGCGCAGGCCGGTCCAGAAGGTCGCCTTCTCGATGTCGCCGCCGGCCGGGAAGAGATCCCCCACCGAATAGGCCAGCGTCGCCCGGCGCGGCGCGCGAAGCGAGAGGTTGAAGCCGGCGAGTTCCGCCGTGCCACCCACGCGGATGCGGTCGCCGAGGCGGGTGATGGCCACCTTGTAGGTCTCGTCCATCACGGTCGAGCGCGGCGCCGCGTCCGGATCGACGATGGGCAGTGTCAGGGAATAGCCCTTCACCGGATACACGGGGAGACGGATGCCCAGCGGCGCGAGCAAGGCCGGCGTGTAGCTGCCCATGGCCGCCACATAGGCATCGGCCGTGAGCACCTCGCCGCCCGACAGAGCGACGCCGGTGATGCGCCCGCCGTCCTGCCGCAGCGCATCGACGGTGACGCCATATCGGAAGGTCACGCCCTGCCGCGCGCAGATCTCGGCGAGGCGCTGGGTGAAGAGGTGCGCGTCGCCCGTCTCGTCCCCCGGCAGCCTCAGGCCGCCCACGAACTTGCCGCGGACGCGCGCCAGCGCCGGCTCAGCGCGGATGCAGCCTGCGGGATCAAGCAAATCATAGGGGACGCCGTGGACATCCAGCACCTCGGTGTCGGCGTGCACGTGGTCGAGCTGCTTCTGGGTGCGGAACAGCTGGAGCGTGCCGAGCGTGCGTTCGTCATAGGTGATGCCGGTGTCCTTGCGCAGCTCGTCCAGCGCGTCCCGGCTGAATTCGGCGAGGCGGACCATGCGCGCCTTGTTGCGGCGATAGGCGGCCTCGGTGCAGTTGGCGAGCATCCGCGCCAGCCAGAAATAGAGCTTGGGGTCGAGGCCCGGCCACACCACCAGCGGGCGATGGTGCATGAGCAGCCACTTGACGGCCTTCACCGGAATGCCCGGCCCGGCCCAGGGTGAGGAATAGCCCGGCGAGACCTGCCCCGCATTGGCGAATGAGGTCTCCATGCCGGCCGCCGGCTGGCGGTCGAGCACCGTCACCTCATGTCCGGCCCTGGAGAGATAATAGGCGGATGTCGTGCCGACGACGCCGCTGCCGAGAATCAGAATGCGCATGGCCTTGCACCCCACGCCGCCGGCCGAGGGGGTCGCTGGCCCGGCCGGATGGTTAGCGACAATTCTACGCCGGAAGACGGCGCATTTGCCCTCAGGCTGGCAAGATCCGTGCCCTCAGACAGCGACGAATGCGGGCGCATCCGAGCCCATTCACAACAACGTGCTGTGTCGTCCGCAAGGGTGGAGCCCGATGCACGCGTCTTTCGCCAGCCGCACCGATGCCAGCGGCCGGACCACCGCGTGACATCGGCTGCGGCATTCGGTCTTTCGATACCGACGCACAAAATTTGATCGCGATCAAGGAATGGGCGCCGGCCCCTGCTTAGCGTTTCGGGATTGCGGGGGCTTTCCGGGGCCGGCCGGGTTGCAAGAGACAATCCGGCGGTTCCTCCGGCAGCGGCATCGGGGCGTGTCCGGCGTTTCAGGGCAGGCCTCCGGGAAGGTGCCTGCAGCGCTTTTCTTGATCCCTTCCAGAGGAGACCTTGTGATGAATGCCCTTGCCCAGCCCATCGCGGCGGCCGTCGAAGCTTCCGCCACCGATGACGTGCTGATCCACGTCCGCTTCGCGCCCAACGCCGATATCTTCACCATTGACCGCCTGCCCGAAGGCCAGAGCGGCAAGGCTTGGTTCGAGCATCTCTATCTCAACGCGTCGTCCTACTACCGGGCCTTTGCCAACGGCCGCGGCTTCTTCCGCATTCCGGCTTCCGTCTTCGCGACTCTCTGAGCGCGCTCCCTCAGGACCAGAATCCTCCGGGTTCGACCTTCGGGTCGAAACGAGAGGCCGGCGCCAGCTCTCCGGCGCCGGCCTTTTTGTTTGCCTTGTGCGCCGTTCTGCGCGTCTCGTGGAGGTGTGAACGCGAGCGGGGCCGGAAAGAGTTGATATCGGACAACGACGCCGCTTCGCTCATGGAGAAACTGCGGCCGGACCGCATTTCCAAACGGAGACGACCCATGCCCCAGGTAGCGCAGCAGAATACCACGCTGGGCGACGAGAGCTTCATGAGCGCGGACGACCTGCGCACGTACATGATGGAAATCGAGAAGTCGAAGCTGTCCAAGGAGTTCTCCGCCATGGACCGGGCCGACAAGGCCCGCGAGGAGCTCATAAAGACGCTGTCCCAGCCGCTCGATCTCACGCCCGAGACGCTGCATGAGATCGCCCAGAACCTCCTCACAAAGATCCGCCTTGCCGCCCAGCGCGGCGAGACCGAGATCATGGTGATGCGCTTTCCCAACGTGCTGTGCAGCGACAAGGGCCGCGCCATCAACAATGCGGAGGAGGGCTGGCCCGACACGCTCACCGGCCGCCCGCGCCAGGCCTACGAGCTGTGGCGCGACTACCTCCGGCAGGGCCACTACAAGCTCAAGGCCATGATCGTCGACTGGCCGAACGGCATGCCCGGTGACGTGGGCTTCTTCCTCAGCTGGGCCTGACCCGCCCCGTCTCAAGGGAGCGGTTTTTAGGGAGGACGCCGCCATGGCGCACAAGCACAAGAAGAAGCACAAGACCCAGGCGATCCTGCCCGCGTCCGGCACGGACGGCGGCAGCCCCGCCGCCCCGCTCTCGCGCAAGGAATACGAGGCCGAGCTGAAGCACCTGCATGCGGAGCTGGTGAAGCTTCAACTCTGGGTGAAGCACACGGGCGCGAAGATCTGCATCGTCTTTGAAGGCCGCGACGGGGCGGGCAAGGGCGGCGTCATCAAGGCCATCCTGGAGCGGGTGAGCCCGCGCATCTTCCGCGTGGTGGCCCTGCCCCCACCCACGGACCGCGAGAAATCGCAGATGTTCATCCAGCGCTACGTGACGCACCTGCCGGCTGGCGGCGAGATCATCGTCTTCGACCGCTCCTGGTACAACCGCGCCGGTGTCGACCGGGTGATGGGCTTCTGCACGGAGGAGCAGGCGAAGAAGTTCCTGGAGAGCGTGCCCTATGTGGAGCAGACCATCGTCGAATCGGGCGTGATCCTGCTCAAATACTGGCTCGAAGTGTCCGAGGAGGAGCAGACTCGGCGGATGGAGAGCCGCATCGACGATCCCCGCAAGATCTGGAAGCTCTCGCCGATGGACCTCGAATCCTACGCGCGCTGGTACGATTACTCCCGCGCCCGAGACGCCATGTTCGAGGCGTCCGATACCATGTGGGCGCCGTGGTTCGTGGCCTTCTCCGACGACAAGAAGCGTGCGCGCCTCAACATCATCTCACACCTTCTCTCCCGCATCCCCTACGAGGAGGTGCCGCGGGAGAAGATCAAGCTGCCCAAGCGCCAGAAGGACCCCGATTACGTGGAGGCGGACTATGCCCGCCATCGCGTGCCGGAAAGGTTCTGAGGGCGCAGCCGCTCAATCGGGAGGATAATCAGGGCGGCGCTTTCCGCGACCGCCCTGCCTTCCGTGTCACATCATCCGGCGCTGGGCGTCGGGAGACAGGCGCATGGCATCGGCGAAAGTCTCGAACGCCACCCAGGCCCGGCGCTGAAGCTCGGGCAGGCGGGCGGCCTCCATCTGATCCACCAGCATCTCGGCGTGCTCCCCCACGGGGTGGGAGCGCATCAAACCGATGGCATCGTCCAGCGAGCGCAGGACGATGCAGGAGCCATCGATGCAGATCTTGAGCGGGTGGCGGGCGGCATCGAACATGGGCGGTCCTCCGTGTCGGCTGTGGGGCAGCTGGGGCTTCGCGTCAGGTTCTGCCGGCCAACGGCGCTGGGCGCCTCCCGCATATTGGGGAGAGCGGCAAACGCGCGACGCATGACCGGAACGGGGGCGGACTCGTATGAGCCCACCACGACCGTCGAAACGCGGTTCGGTCCCAAAGGTTCCATCCCTCGCGAGAAAAAAATTCTCTGCCGACATCCTTCATTTTCGGGATGCCGGCGGCGCCCCTTCGCGCGAAACAGGACGGGCGCCGATATTGCCACGGCAAACTGACGCGCCAGCCGGACGGCATTCCCCCGCATGCCGTCCGGCTGCCCCAATTGTCCCCTGAACTCTCCCTGACAGACCGGAACCGCCACGCTCCAGCCGCGTTAGGCAAGCGTGGCCACTCACCCGGCGCGTCCGCTGCGAATGCGATGCGCCGGCCGGGTCGCCTGTCCCTCCACGACGGTTCAAGGGAGCACCGTGCCTTTCTGCCCCGCCCCGATCTCGTCCGCCCCGGCCGCCCTGCGTGGCCCAAAGCCCTCCGGAACCGGGAGCCTCGGCCATGCCTGAGCCCGTCACCGCTGGCGACAACCCTCTGTGGTACAAGGACGCCATCGTCTACCAGCTGCATGTGAAGTCGTTCTTCGATGCCAATGACGACGGCATCGGCGACTTCCGCGGGCTGATCTCCAAGCTCGATTATATCGCCGACCTCGGCGCCACCGCCGTCTGGCTCCTGCCCTTCTACCCCTCGCCCCGGCGCGACGACGGCTACGACATTGCGCTCTATGAGGGCGTGTCGCCGGATTACGGCACCATGGACGAAGCGCGGCGCTTCATTGCCGAGGCGCATGCGCGCGGGCTGCGTGTCATCACCGAGCTGGTCATCAATCACACAAGCGACCAGCACCCCTGGTTCCAGGCCGCGCGGCGCGCGCCCAAGGGCAGCCCGGAGCGCAACCTTTATGTCTGGGCGGACGACGACAAGGGCTATCCCGGCGTGCCCATCGTGTTCTGCGACGTGGAGAAATCCAACTGGAGCTGGGACGAGGTGGCCGGCCAGTTCTACTGGCACCGCTTCTATGCCCACCAGCCGGACCTCAACTTCGACAATCCCGAGGTGCTCGAGCGCGTCCTCTCCGTCATGAGCTTCTGGCTGGACATGGGGGTGGACGGCCTGCGGCTCGACGCCGTGCCCTATCTCGTGGAGCGCGAGGGTACCGACTGCGCCAACCTGCCCGAGACCCACGCCATCCTGAAGAAGATCCGCGCCCATCTCGATGCCCACTACAAGGGCCGGATGCTGCTCGCCGAGGCCAATCTCTGGCCGGAGGACACCCAGCAATATTTCGGCCCCAACGCGGATGAATGCCACATGGCATTCCACTTCCCGCTGATGCCGCGCATGTACATGGCCATCGCCAAGGAGGACCGGTTCCCGGTCACCGACATCCTGCGCCAGACGCCAGCCATCCCGGCAACATGCCAGTGGGCCATCTTCCTGCGCAACCACGACGAGCTGACGCTGGAGACCGTCACCGACGCCGAGCGGGACTATCTCTGGAGCATCTACGCCTCTGACCGGCGCGCCCGCATCAACCTCGGCATCCGCCGCCGCCTCGCGCCTTTGCTGGAGCGGGACCGGCGGCGCATCGAGCTGATGAACTCCCTGCTGCTCACTCTGCCCGGAACGCCCGTCATCTATTACGGTGACGAGATCGGCATGGGCGACAACATCCATCTCGGCGACCGCGACGGCGTGCGTACGCCCATGCAGTGGTCGCCGGACCGCAACGGCGGCTTTTCCAGGGCCGATCCTGAGAAACTGGTGCTGCCGGTGATCCAGGATCCGCTCTATGGATTCCCGGCGGTGAATGTGGAAGCGCAGTCGCGCGATGCCCATTCCATGCTGAACTGGACACGGCGCTTCCTCGCCGTGCGCAAGGAGCAGCCGGCATTCGGGCGCGGCACCTTCCGCCTCGTGTTCCCGCGCAACCGGCGCATCCTTGCCTATCTTCGCGAATTTGAGGGCGAGGCGGTGCTGTGCGTCGCCAACCTCGCCCACACCTTGCAGGGGGTGGAGCTGGACCTCGCCGAGTTCGAGCGGCGCGTGCCGGTGGACCTCGTGAGCGGCACCAGCCTGCCTGCGCTGGACCGCGCGCCCCTCGTGCTCACGCTGCCGCCCTACGGCTTCTACGCCTTCCGTCTCTCCACCACGGCGGCGGAACCCGCCTGGCGCGATCCCGCGCCGGAGATGCTACCGGAATTCGCTACCCTCGTGGTCCGCGACGGGCTGATGGGTGCCCTCTCCGACGCTCATCGCGCGGTCATCGAGACCGAGGCGCTGCCGCAATATCTGGCGCGGCGGCGCTGGTTTCCCGGCACGGCCAAGGACATCGGCGCGGTGCGCATCGGCTGGGTCATGCGCCTGCCGGGCACCGAGCGGGACGTGGCCATGGCGGAGATCGAGGCCGATCTGGCCGGGCGCACCGAGCGCTTCCTCATGTCCTTCTGCGTGGCGTGGGAGGACCAGCACCCCCCCGCCATCGCCGAGCAGCTGGCCCTGACCCGCGTGCGGCAGGGCCGGCGCGTGGGCTTTCTCACTGATGCCATGGTGCTGGACGGGCTGCCCGCCGGCGTGCTGCGCGCGCTGCGGCAGGCCGAGCCCGTGCCCCTGCCCGACGGCGGCGCGCTGGTGTTCTCGCCCACCGACCGGCTCGATGGCCTCGACGTGGAGCGAGGAGCCCTGTGCGAGCTCGCCGACGCCGACGAGCCGGCGGCAAGCCTCGTCGTCACCGACAAGGTGGCGGTGAAGCTGTTCCGCCACATGGAGTTCGGCTGTACCGGCGAGATGGAGATGGCGCGCCACCTCACCTCCCTCGACTTCCCCCACGTGCCGCCGCTGATCGGCGCCATCACCCGTACCCGGCCGGAAGGCGGATCGGCCCAGGTGGCGCTCGCCTATGGCTTCGTGCGCAACCAGGGCAATGCCGCCGGCTGGACCCTGGCGCAGGTGCAGCGTGCGCTCGATGCCGCAGCCCTGCCCGATGGCGGCCACCAGCATTTCGAGGAGGAGGTGGCGGGCGTGCTCCGGCTGCTGCGCGCCAGCGCCCGGCGGCTGGCCGAACTGCATGCCGTCCTTTCGGCCCCCGCCGCCGATCCGGCCTTCGCGCCGGGCGTCGCCTCTGCCGATGAGATCGACGGCTGGCTTCGCGAGACCATGGACGCCGTGCGTGCCGCGCCGGACGCCCTTTTCGGTGTCGATCGGGATTGGCTGGGGGCACAAATGCGGGAGCGCATCGCCGGCCCGCTCTCCGGCACGGACGTGCCGGTGATCCGCACCCACGGACGCTTCGACCTCGACCATCTGCTGGTGTCCGGGAGCGATGCGGTCATCACCGGCGCTCAGGGCGAGCGGGCGAACGGCTGGCGCGATGTCGCCGAACTGCTCGCCTCCCTTGTGTACACCCTCGCGCGCGTCACTGCCGGCGAGGCTGGCATCGCCCGCGACGCGTCGGAACTGCGGGCGGAGTTGCTCTCCGCCTTCCGCTCCCGCGCCGAGCGCGCGGTGCTCGCTGCCTATGCGGAGGGGGCGCCGGACAGCGGCCGTGGCCGGCCCCTGCTCGATCTCTTCCTCATGGAAGCGCTCGCGCGCCGCCTGCAGACGGGAACGGACCTGCGCCCGGGCGAGCGCCGGGAGATCGCCGCCGGCCTTGAGCGTGTCGCCGCCCGGCTCGCGCGGCAGGAGGCTGCCCTTGATGCGTGAGGCGGCATGGCGGAAGGGAACGGGCGGCTCTGCCGTTCGTTGATGGTGCAGAGGAGATCGATGCCATGACCCCCGCTGCCTCCACCGCGTCCCCCCGCACCGCCACGCTCGACCAGCGACTCGACGAGGCGCTGGAAGAGTCCTTCCCGGCCAGCGATCCCCCGTCCGTCACCCGCGCCCCGAAGGCGGACGGCGAGCCGCGGGACGCCGCCGCGCGCGAAAACGAGCGTGTCTCCGACGAACTGGACGAGGCGCTTGAGGATTCCTTCCCCGCCAGCGACCCGCCCTCCCTCACCCGCGCGTCGAAGCCCGAAGGCGGCGACGCGGCGGCGGATACGGAAGACGGTGCGCACGAGAAAAGGAAGGCCTCCGACCGCCTGGATGAAGCGTTGAAGGAGAGCTTTCCCGCCAGCGACACCCCAGCGCAGATCCAGCCTGGCAAGGCTTGAGCACGCGCGCAAGGGCGCGCCGTCCCCGGCCCCTCAGCCCCGCGGGCTCTGAGGGCGGGGCCGGCCGGCGCCATCTTCCGGCGCGGGGATGAACTCGTCGTGGTCCATGGGGATGAGGTCAAACCGGCCTTCCCGCCATGCGGCCTTGGCCGCGTCCAGCCGATCGAGACTCGACGACACGAAATTCCACCAGATGTAGCGCGGCCCCTCCAGCGGCTCACCGCCCACCAGCATCAGCCGCGCCGGGGTCCGTGCCCGGACGGAGGTGGCAACGCCGCGCCGGATCACCAGCATCTGGCCGGGTGGAAAGGCGGTGCCGTCCACCTCCACCTCGCCCTCCAGCGTGAACAGAGCGCGGTCCTCGTGGGTGGGATCCACTGGCACATGCGCGCCCGCAGCCAACTGGATTTCCACATAGGTCGCGGGCGAGGCGAGCGCGACGGGCGACGTCGCCCCGAAGGCGCTCCCGAGAATCACCCGCGCCTTGATCCCGCCGTCCGCCACCACCGGCAGCGCCGCGCTGTCCGCATGGAGGAAGTCCGGGCTGGTCTCTTCCAGCGCCCTGGGCAGCGCGATCCAGCTCTGGATGCCGAACAGCGGCCCCCCGCGCGCCTTCACGGAGGCGTCGTGCCGCTCGGAATGGACGATGCCGCGCCCGGCGGTCATCAAATTCACCGCGCCCGGCTCGATCACCCGCTCGGAGCCGAGGCTGTCGCGGTGGATCATGCTGCCTTCGAACAGGTAGGTCACGGTGGCGAGGCCGATGTGCGGGTGCGGGCGCACGTCCTGCGCCTGCGCCGCAGAGAATCGCACCGGCCCCATCCGGTCGAAGAAGATGAAGGGGCCGATCATCTGGCCTTGCACGGAGGGCAGCACGCGGGCCACCTCCATGCCGCCGATGTCGTGGGCGCGGGGGACAATCACGGTCTCAACGGCCGCGCAACTCGCGGCATCGCCGGGGACGGGATCGGGTGTCGGGGAGAAGCTCATGGCGGGAGCTTGCCGGCCTCCGGCGCCGCCGTCAAAGGGCGATCCGCGCCCCCGGCGTCAAAGACGCGCGAGCGGAACCGTTAACCTTTCAAGCAACCGGCACGCGCAGTGGACGTTCTCGGCCGCGGTTTTTTACTTCCCCGCAAGGGGGCCGCCCTAGCGTCGGCTCTGCCACGGCAACCCCGTCGCGGCATCCAAGTTGCGGCCCGCCGTTGCGGCGGTCACGCGCCGCCATTGACCGGATTTGAGCCATGAAGCTTCTGTTCTCGCGCTTCATCAAGGAAGAGGACGGCTCCACCGCCCTCGAATACGGCCTCATCGCCGCCGGCCTCTCCATCGCCATCGTCACGGTGCTGGTGCAGATCGCCTCCACCTTCGCCCGGCTTCAGGCCTCCTCGGCCGCCGCCGGGAACTGACCGCACGATGGGGATGGGCCACATCGGGATCGCCGAGCTTCTGCTGCTCGGCCTCTATCCGGCATTGCTGTGCGCGTCGATCGGCGCGGACCTCGCCCGCCGGATCATCCCCAATGCCGTGGTCGTCTGCCTGATCGCCGCCTTCGCCGCCGTCACCCAGTTCACGCCCGTCCCGGACCTCATCTTCCGCCTCGCTGCCGCCGGCGCCGTCACGGCGCTGGGCTTCTCCCTGTTCGCGGAGGACATCATCGGCGCGGGAGATGCCAAACTGGCCGGCGCCATCGTGCTGTGGGTGGATCCGCTGCACCTGCCCCTGTTCGTGCTCGCCACCGGAACCATCGGTGCCCTGCTCGGCATCGCCGCCGCCGCGCGCCATCGCCTCGCGGGCCCGGCCGGCGCCGAACTTCCCGACCGGCACCGCACCAGCCTGCCCTATGGCGTGGCGCTGGCGGGCGCCGGCCTCCTCATCCATCCCCTGTCCAGCCTGCTGCATCCCTGACCGACTCCGCCTGGGGCGGCGGCTCTGCGGGGCATCTTGCAGGCGATCGCGGCGCGGACCACCATGCGCCGGCTGCGCGGTGCCGGATGGCGGAACCATTGCCTGTCCCCCCGGCGCGGCGCGAGGAGTTCCGTTGATGATTGATTGCTTTGCCCCGTCGTCCGCCGTCAGCCTGCCCGTCTGGTGCGTCACCAAGGACACCTTCGCCTCCGCTCCCATTCCCGAGGCCGCGCGCCGCTTCGCCGAGGCGGCCGGCTTCTCCGGCGCCGCCGGCAAGCTGCTGCTGCTGCCGAACACCGACGGCGGACTGGCCGGTGCCCTGTTCGGCATCGCCCCCGCGCCCAAGGCCGACGCCTTCGCCACCGGCGCCCTGTCCGGCCTGCTGCCCGAGGGCACCTGGCGGCTGGAAGGCGAGGTGCCGAGCCCCCGCCTCGCCGCCCTCGCCTTCGCGCTGGGCTGCTACCGCTTCTCCACCTACCGCGCTGCCAAGGCCCCCAAGGTGCAGCTCGTGGTGCCGGAGGGGGTGGACGCCGCCCAGCTCCGCCGCACGGTGGAGGCGATCACGCTCACCCGCGATCTCGTGAACACCCCGGCCAATGACCTCGGCCCGGCCGAGCTGGAGGATGCGGCCCGCAGCCTTGCCGCCCGCTATGGCGCGCGCTTCCGCTCCATCGTCGGTGACGCACTGCTGGCGCAGAACTTCCCCCTGATCCATGCGGTGGGCCTTGCCGCCGCCCGCGCCCCGCGCCTGATCGAGATCCGCGCCGGCGATCCCAGCCACCCGAAGGTGACGCTGGTGGGCAAGGGCGTGTGCTTCGACACGGGCGGCCTGGATCTCAAGCCCTCCTCGGCCATGCTGCTGATGAAGAAGGACATGGGCGGCGCCGCCAATGCGCTGGGGCTCGCCCACATGCTGCTGTCGCGCGGCGCAAAGGTGAATTTGCGCGTGCTCATTCCGGCGGTGGAGAATTCCGTCTCCGGCGTCGCCTTCCGTCCCGGCGACGTGCTGCGCAGCCGCAAGGGCATTTCAGTGGAGATCGGCAACACCGACGCCGAGGGCCGGCTGGTGCTGGCCGATGCCCTCGCCCTCGCGGACGAGGAAGCGCCCGACCTCATGATCGACTTCGCCACCCTCACCGGCGCCGCCCGCGTCGCTCTCGGTCCGCAGCTTCCGGCCGCCTTCACCGACGACGAGGACTTCGCCGCTGACCTCTCCCGCCACGCCATGGTGGAGGCGGACCCGCTATGGCGCCTGCCCCTGTGGGCGCCCTACGCGGGCATGCTCGATTCGAAGGTGGCCGACATCAACAACGTCTCGTCCGGCGGCTTCGCCGGCGCCATCACCGCAGCCCTGTTCCTCGCCAAATTTGTGGAGAAGGCGCGCTCCCATCTCCACCTCGACCTGTTCGCCTGGAACCCCAGCAGCCGGCCGGGCCGGCCCGAGGGCGGCGAGGCCCAGACCATCCGGGCGCTCGACGCCCTCATCGCCGAACGGTTCGGCTGACGAGTGGGGCTGAGCTATGGCCTTCTCCTTGCCCCCGGGCCTCGATCCGCGGCTGACCCCCGCCCGTGCCGACCTCGCTGCCACAAGCCTCAAGGGGCTGGTGGACGTGCCCCGCTTCGTGGAAGGCGAGATGCGGTGCGTGGCCGTGCCCGTCGCCCCCCTGCGCCGCCGCCCCGCCAGCGACGCCCCGCTCGAGACCGAAGCGCTGTTCGGCGAGCGGGTGCGCCTGTTCGAGGAGGATGCGGAAGGCTGGGCCTGGGTGCAGCTGGAGGCGGACAATTACGTGGGCTACATGCCCGCCGAAGCCCTCGCCCCGGACGGGACCGCGCCCGCGCACAAGGTATCGGCGCTGCGGACCTTCCTGTTTCCGGGCCCGGACATCAAGCTACCGCCCCGCGACGCGCTGGTGTTCGGCAGCCGCGTGGTGGTGCGCTCCACCTCCGGCGGCTTCGCCCTGACGACGGACGGCTGCCTGCCGGCCGTCCATGTGGTGCCCGCGGACGAGCGCGAGAGTGATTTCGTCGCCGTCGCCGCCCGCTTCCTCGGCGTGCCCTATCTGTGGGGCGGCCGCTCCAGCCTCGGCATCGACTGCTCGGGCCTGGTGCAGACCGCGCTCGTCGCCACCGGCGTCCGCGCGCCGCGCGACAGCGACATGCAGGAAAAGGCCATCGGTACAGCGATCCCGCTCGATGCCCCCATCAAGCGGGGCGATCTGCTGTTCTGGCCGGGGCATGTGGGCATCGCGGAGGACGCGGAGACGCTCCTCCATGCCAACGCCTTCCACATGGCGGTGGCGCGCGAGCCCCTCGCCGGCGCGCTGGAGCGCATCAAGGCCGCGGGGCTCGACCTCAGGACGATCCGCCGGCCGGGCTGAGGGCTTCCCGCATCAGCCATCCACGCATCAGCTATGCGCGATCACCCGGTCACGGCCGGCGCGCTTGGCTTCGTAGAGCGCGGCATCCGCGGCGGCGATGAGGGCGTCCGGGCCGCCCTCCGCCGTCGGCACAACGGACGCGACGCCGAAGCTCGCCGTCACCCGACGGCGCGGCGCGGCGGGATGCTCGATGGCGATTTCGGTGAGGAGGCGCCGCACGTCCTCCGCGAAGGCGACGCCGGCGTCGACGTCGGCGCCCGACATGAGCACCACGAATTCCTCGCCGCCGTAGCGCGCCACAAGGTGCGACGTGCCGGCCGCCGCCGCCGACAGCATCCGCGACACCGCCCGCAGCGCCTCGTCGCCCTGGAGGTGGCCGCGCGTGTCGTTGAAGGCCTTGAAGTGGTCCACATCCAGCATCACCAGCGTGAGCGGCATGCCCTCGCCGCGCGCCCGCACCCAATCCTGCGAGAATTGCACGTCGAAGGTCCGCCGGTTGGCGAGGCCGGTGAGCCCGTCGGTCCGCGCCAGCGAGGCGAGGCGGCCGTTCATGGTCCGCAGTTCGTTGTTGCGCTGGGAGAGGCGCCGCGCCATCTCGTTAAAGGCGTTGACCAAAGGAGAAAATTCCGCGACGCCCATGTCGTTCACATGGTCCGCCTCGCCGCGCCCCACCGCCGCCACGGCCCGGGTGAGACGGGCGATGGGCGCGATCACGATCCGCTCCTCGGCAATCCAGGCGAGCAGCAGGAAGCAGGCGAGCGCGATGAAATAGGCCAGCGCCGTCGAGCGCACCTTGCTGTCGATGGGTCCCACCGCTTTCGACGTCTCGATGCCCACGGCGATGCTGATGGGCAGGTGGCCGAAGCCCTCGAACGCGAAGATGCGCTCCGTGCCGTCGAAACCCGGAACCCTGACGATGCCGGACTCCTTCGCCCGTACGGCCCGCGTGAGGGGATGATCGGGGAAGCTGTGTTCCACGATGTCCGGCATCGTGGGGTAACGCACCAGCACGGTACCGTTCCGCCCGATGAGATCCACCACCACGCCCAGTTCTACCGCGCTGCCGGCCGCGATCCGCGACAGCCATTGCAGGTCGAGCACGACGCCGGTCACGGCCCGCACCGCATTGCCCGGGCCGCGCTCCGCCCGCATCAGGAACACCGAATTTCGCCCGCTGACCCGCGAGACGAACATCTCGGTCATCACAACCCCGTCGGCGACGAGCGCATCGCGGAAGTAGTCCCGCTCGGAGATGTTCACGCCAAGAGCGAGCGGCGCATGGGCACAGCGGACGAGGCCCGCCGCATCCGCGACGAACGCGCCCTGGATGCCGGCCACCTCGTCGGCGAGGCGGGACAATTGCCGGCTGCAGGCGACGGGGTCCGCCAGCATGCGGTCGGCCATGCGGGACAGCACGTCGAGCACCGTCAACGCCCGAGACATGCCTTCCATCTGGGCGAGCTTGGCGCTGCGGGCGAAATTCCGCACATCCTCCTCGAGCGCGGAGACCTGCTCCTGACGCTCAGCCACGAGCGCAAGCATCCTCTCCACCGACAGGGGCACGGCCACCAGGCAGACCAGGAACAGGACACGCAGGCGCAAGCTCGAGCGCCGCCCGGGAGCTGCCGCCCCGCCTCCCCCGTTACGCTCGACCATACCGGCCAGCCCCCCTGCCGCTCGGTAGCTTCACCCGAGCCGCTCGCTTCTTCTACCTGCTTCTTGATTGGAAAGGGAGATCGGTTCATGTCCTCGGCGCGGGCAAGGACCCGGCGCAACGGCGGGAGCAGGATCATGAACGACGGCGGAACGGCGCCCGAAAGCACGGCACGGCTCGAAGCGGTGCGCCGCGATATCGCCGAAAGCTGTGCGGAATGCGGCCGTTCGGCCGATCAGGTGACGCTGGTTGCAGTTTCCAAGACCTTCCCGGCCGAGGACATCCTGCCCGTGCTTGAGGCCGGCCAGCGCGTGTTCGGCGAGAACCGGGTGCAGGAGGCGCGTGACAAATGGCCCGGCCTCAGGGAGCGCTACGGCGATGTGGAGCTCCACCTCATCGGCCCGCTCCAGTCCAACAAGGCGCGGGAGGCCGTGGCCCTGTTCGACGTGATCCACACCGTCGACCGGCCGAAAATCGCCGCCGCCCTCGCCGAGGAAATGGCCCGGCAGGAGCGCCGGCCGCGGTTGTTCGTGCAGATCAACACCGGCGCCGAGCCGCAGAAGGCGGGCGTGCTGCCCGAGGAGGCCGACGCTTTCATCGCCCAGTGCCGCGATATCCACAGGCTGGAGATCGCCGGCCTCATGTGCATTCCGCCGGCCGAGGACGTGCCCGACCCGCACTTCGCCCTGCTCGCCGAAATCGCGGCGCGCAACGGTCTTTCGGGCCTTTCCATGGGCATGAGTGCCGACTTTTCCGCCGCCATCCGCCAGGGCGCCACCCACGTCCGGATCGGCAGCGCCATCTTCGGCCATCGGCCGAGCCCGAAGGAGGCTTGAAGTCCCCCGCATTCGCCGCTATAGAGCCCTCCTCCTCGCGAGATGCTCCCATCGTCTAGCGGTCTAGGACGTCGCCCTCTCACGGCGAAAACAGGGGTTCGAGTCCCCTTGGGAGCGCCACGCCTTCTTCAAGGCCTTGATCCAGCGAAGAAATCAGCATAGCCAACAGCTTGCGTCGGCCCGGTGCTACATGCACGTGCTACATGGGCCGCATAGTGATGGCGTTCATGACGTACCTGATCCGGCGTGGAGCGACTTGGCATTTCCGCTTCCGCCTGCCTGACGATCTGAGGGGCAAGATCGCGCCCACTCGCATCCCCGATCACCTCGGCAAACTGGTGAACCGGAAGGCGGGCAGCTTCAAACACGAGATCACCGTGTCGCTGCGAACCTCTGACAATTCGATCGCTCGCGCCCGTGTCGGAGTGCTCATTTCCGACAGCGAGTTCCTTGTGCGTGACGCTCGTCGGTTTCTCACCGAAGGGGCACCACGAACGCTCTCTCCCGAAGTGGTCGAATACCTCGCCACGCGGCGGGTTCATGAGCTTCTCGCGCACGATGATGCGCTGCGCGTGAAGGGACTGGGCCTCGATCTTCGGCCGATGCGGCATGCTGCTCTTGCCGGGCTGACAATCGGCGGCTCGCCACCAGAAACCATTGCAATGACCGGCGTCGCGGCGAAGCCCCAAGGCATGACGGTGGACGACTGGGAACTGCTCTCCTTCGCCACGGATCGGGGCAACGATCAGTTGATGGTCGGAGTGGCCTTCGGCCGGGCGCCCGACTGGGTGCAACAAGCCTTAGCCGAGGCTTTGGCAGATCGCGGTGTTCTCATCGACCCGGACTCCGCGGAATGGCGCGAGCTGGAGCGGGCGTTTCTTGGAGCCACGCAGCAAGCCTTCCAGGCGATGCAGTCCCGGAACAGCGGGATATTCACTCCCACCCCTTCTAAGCCGCTCGATCCGGCGGAAAAACTGGGGCCACATCTGTCGGAGGCCTTCGCGGCCTGGAAGACAGGCGCCCTCGTCCCCGGCGCGAAAGCTCCCGCTGCCAACAGCGCTGCTGAGGCTGAATATGCGGTCCGGCGGTTTCGCGAGCTTTTCGGCGATGTCCGGGTCGGAGCCATTACGCGGGAGCAGGCGCGTGGTTTCCGGGATTCGCTCTGGCGTTTACCGACCCGGCTACCCGAGACGATCGAGCGGCTTCGCTTGCCGGACATTCTTGCGAGGAGCGACATCGGCCGCTTCCCTCGGCGGGCGACGGGAACGCTCGGCAAGCACATCACGCTCATCTCCTCGATCGTCGAGAAGGCGGCTCGCGCACATGACCTCGCATTCAAGGGTACCGGCTGGGCGAACCCGTTCAATGGCCTGCGGCCCGAAGTACAAAGCGAGCGTGAGCGGCAGAGCTTCCAGCCTCAGGAACTGGAGGCATTATTCGGCTCTCCGATCTACGCAACCGGTGCTCGCCCACGCGGTGGGGCCGGAGAAGCATCCTTCTGGCTGCCGCTTCTGGGACTGTTGACAGGCGCCCGCCTTGGTGAGTTGTGCCAGCTCCGGCTTTGCGACGTGAAGCTCAACGGGCAAGCCGGCCTTTATCTCGACATCGGTACTTCAGGCGGGAGAACCGTCAAGACGGCAACCTCACGCCGCCGCATCCCGTTACACCCGGCGCTCATGGAAATCGGATTTCCACCTCCGAACAGACCACAGAGAACCAGCGTCGCGAGCTTCAGGCCCTGGCGGAGAAGGCGGGATGGGAGGTGGTGGCCGTGTTCGAGGATGCCGGCATCTCCGGCGCCAAGGGCCGCGACCAGCGCCCTGGCTATGACGCCATGCTGAAGGCCGTGACCCGTCGCGAGGTGGACATGGTGGCCGCGTGGTCGGTGGACCGGCTGGGTCGTTCGATGGCGGACCTCGTGGCATTCCTCGGCGAGCTTCACGCCCGCGGCGCCGACCTCTACCTGCACCAGCAAGCCCTCGACACCACCACGCCCTCCGGCCGGGCTATGTTCCAGATGATGGGCGTATTCGCCGAGTACGAACGGGCCATGATCCGGGAGCGGGTCAACGCGGGGCTGGCGCGGGCGAAGGCGGAGGGCAAGAAGCTGGGGCGGCCCACGGTGGGCGCCGAGACCGAGGCCCGGATCAAGGAGCTTCGGGCGCAGGGCATGGGGATGCTGAAGGTGGCGAAGACGCTGGGGGTGGGCGTGTCGTCGGTGCAGAGGGTGGTGGGGAGCGGGAGCATGGGAGAACGCAGAGGCACCGCCGATTTTCCGCAGTTCGGGAGAGCGTCTTGCGTTAATTCGTGAACTCGCACGGTGCGTGGGTTCAAGCGTAACACCGACATTCGAAGACCACAGACGAGATGGCGGACAGCCTCTTCGCCCCTTCCCACTTGATGGACAGCCGGACCAGGACTTCCCACGGTGACGAGCTGTGAACGTCTGGCAGGTAGACGCCAGACGCTCACCATAAGACCACGCCACTTACGACGGTGACGTGGACGACTTTTGCCGCGACGGCAACTTAAGCTTCCACCGGATCATATCTCCCAAGATGGGGTAAATGTCGTTGTGTTTAGCACCGAAACGCATGACGCCACCCTGGAAGCCACCCAGGTCGCGGTTCCCGCCATCGTCGTCCGGCAAGTAAGCGGCGAGGCCGCCCAGTCCATGAGCCTCGCGTTCCTGACCACTCAGGCTGTAATACCTCCACATCGGATTTCCATGGCTAAAGTCGACATCATTCAGCGAAGAAAGCAGACGCTCGGTGAGATCGTCACCATCATCTGGTCGACGATTACTGAAACTGAAATCGAACACCAATTTTGCAAGCGCCTTCAGAACGACAGGCTGTGCTGCAACGGTTTTTTCTCGAGCCCTCTCTTCGCCAAAGCCATCGATCTCGCGAATTGCACTCCAGAACCAATATGCAGTATCAATTCTCCCTTCGATCGCCTGAGACGTTGCCCCGTTAATGTTAGTACGGTTGAGAAGCAGTATTGCGTTGACGCTGACCAGATCCTTTCTCACCACTCGCCCATCGTCATCCGACCAGCTCTTTACGTCGGCTTCAACAACGCCGAGGCCAAGCTCGTCGATGAGACGCTCTTTGATAAAAAGGTTCACCGGATTTGAGTTGTCGAACTGAAGCGCCAAGTTCGTATCGACCTTCTTGCCTAGCCGGTTGAGATCGTGGAACAGTTGACGCTCTTCGTCAGGCTTCAAGCCTAGATGAACCTCGACCGCCACGGTGCAAAAAGTCCGAGCACGCTCAAAGCATTCCTCCCAGATCTTGGCGTCCTCCGGACCCACTGCCTCACCATCGCCAAACGGAACCAAGTTTCCCTTTTTTGGATACGTTCGCGTTGAACGAAGCTGTTCGAGAAAGGCGAACACCATATGCATAGCCATGCGTCGGTGCTGCCCATCCACCACCCAAAGCACATGGCGCTGCGACAGAAAGACTTTGAAGCCGGTAGTCTCTTCCGTCTGTTTGTCGATTAAACGGACGCCACGAATATCCTCACCACGGACATTGCAGTCTCGGATATTCACCACGACCGGCTGCAATGAAAGATAGGGCTGAGGGCCGATCTTCTTAAGCATAGCCCGCATCGCATCAGAGACAGGTTGGCTCCGGGCTTCGCGATAGTCGATAGCGGCCGAAAGAAGCCCCTTGAGGATATAAGTTGCCAGCTTTTGGGCATGGGCTGGATCGAGCTTACGTTGAGCGAGCGTCTCTCCGTCGCGGGTAGGTTCGTTCGCGACTTCCGACATTCCGTAAAACTCATGCATCGGCAGCTGCATCAAAAAGGTGCGGTTACCGAGGTTGTGGCCAATGAAAACTTTGACCGGCTTCTCAGACGTGTCTCCGCCGGCGAAAACGTCATCGAGGGAAGCGAGCGGAGTAGGCAAGCCATTGGTCGATGGGATCATTATTCCGGTCCTTTCGGTGAGCGGCCCGAATTGCCGCGGCAATGAGTTATTACGCTCCAGGCATATCCATGTAAATATCCCTGGAGAATTTTTTTGCGCCAAATTTTCCATCTAAATTTAATCCAGGAACATTTTTAGCCACCCCCCCGGCGGGAGTGCTGGGCAATCGCCGACGATCCTCCTCCGGCGGCATACATGGCCACCGATTGAACGGGCACTTCCGCTGAAGAGGGATTATTTCACCGGCCCGCCTATCCCCATCTGTTTCTTGCTCGGCGTTGCCGCGAGCCCCGTGCTCGTGCTACATACGCTTCCACAATCCGGCGCAGCTATGGTCGCATTTCTGCTGCTGGATCAAGGCCTTCAGCGTCACTCGCGCGGTGGCGCCAGCGTCTCCCCTTGGGAGCGCCATTCTTTTCAATGATTTAGCCCCGCCCGTCGCGGGGCTTTTGTGTTTCTGGGAAGAATTTGGGGAGTATGCGTCTGCGGACGCGGGCGGATTTTGGCGGGATTGGGCGAGTCGGTGGGGGCGGGGCGAATGTCGCGCGCTCTGGGCCTCACTGGAGCGCACCCGATCCGCGATGCGGTGGCTCCGCGTACAACTGCGCCGAAAGTAGCCGGTTTCTCCATCCGATCAGCAAGCAGGAAGACTGCGCGGTGCTTAGCACTTCCTTCTGGCTGGGGTTGACCCTTAGCTGACCTTGGGAATGTCCGCTCCCGGGGCGTGGCCCGAGCCTAGGTTCAGGACCTATTAATCTGCCTTGAGATGTGATTCACAGTCTCCCTTGAGGAGACTGGCATGGGTGATTTGTTCCTGCTGAGCGAGCGGCAGATGGCTCGGATCTCGCCCTTCTTTCCGTTGGCCCATGGCGTGCCGCGCGTCGATGACCGCCGGGTGGTGAGCGGCATCGTCTATGTGATCCGCAACGGCCTGCAATGGAAGGATGCGCCGAAGGACTACGGCCCGCACAAGACGCTGTACAACCGCTTCATCCGCTGGAGCCGGCTCGGGGTCCGCGCAATCGTATCCACGCCCTTCATCCGTGAGCATTTCCATCCTCTGGTCGGGATGCAGGGACTGGTCCCTGAACTCCGGTGCAATCGACGGGTCGAACACCAGTTCGATGGGCTCCGGTTCTTCCTGAAAGAACCCGAATGAGCGCTCCGCACAGGCGCGCAGGCTGAAGCCCTCCGGGCGGCTCGCCCGCTCCTCCAGTTCAGCAACGGAGTCGATGCGGTCCAGTCGGAGCTGGTGGGGCTGGTCGTTTGCGGGAAAGCCCACCACCAGATAGTGGGACCGCCCGAAGATCAGCCCATAGGGGATGGCCCTATAGCTCCGCGGTGTTTCGTCCCCGACTTTCCGATACCGGATTTCGAGCAGACGGGCGGCGAGGATGGCATGTCGGATGGCCGTTAGGACCTCAGGCTTGCAGAGCTGTGCCGGCCCCGGTGTATGCGCCCAGACCTCGGTTTCCAGATGCAGTTCGATGTCCGCCTCAAGGCGACGGCGGTCCGCCGCGCGCAGGCCTGCGCTGATCTTCCGGGAGAGGCTGTCCAACAGGCTCGCCAGGGCAGGCCTTGCCCATGTGGTGGGCGGCGCCACCGATCGTGCCTACCGCAGCGGGGATGCGCTGGAGAAGCGTGAGGTGGGGCGCCCCTCAGCTTGCGATACATGTCCCCTGCTAGGCCCTTCGGTTGAGGTGCGCCTCAGATGAGGCAACCCGAATCAGAAATGGCGGCGCTCCGGAAGCGATAAGAAGAAATAATTCTGCTGAATTATTCTAATATTGATAATTTACTCAAATATTAAACGGAATGAAATTTGTTTTACATTTAGGCGACCCGCCTGCGAGCCGCCCAGGAGAGGCATTTATAGTCCCGTTTGATCTGGAATTATCAGAGCAGCCACTGCCAAGTTTTTCTCGATCTCCCTGCTGCCATCCGCCAGCCTTCACAGTACCTTGATGACCTGCATAAGCGCAAAGAGCATCTGGCGAGGGCGAATGGCGAAAGATGACGTCAAGGGAGATGCTCTCGACGCCCCTATTCTGCTGGCGGAATGGGAGATGCCCCTGCACCGCGAGGCCAGCCTGATCGAACGGCTCTCGGAGGTGGATCAGGCCATCGTACGGATGCATGGGCGGGAGATGCTCCTGTCAGCCGGCGAGCCCCTATTTCGTCAGGGCGAGCACCACGACGGCATCGTGGTGATCGAAGACGGGCAGATCCGCAGCTTCTATGTGGCGCCCTCGGGACGCGAGATCACGCTGGCCTATTGGTCCAAGGGCCATTTCGTCGGCGGGCCGGACGTGTTCGGCGGCGGCACGCACATGTGGGCCGCGACCGCCATGCGGCCGAGCCGGCTGGTGTTCCTGCCCGGCGCGGGCCTCCGACAGCTGGCGCGGCAAGTGCCGGATCTCGCCATCGGCATCATCGACGCCCTTGTCTTCAAGGCCCGCTGCTACTCCGCCTTCGCGCAGATGTTGGGGACGCGGTCCGTCGCGCAGCGGCTCGTGCAACTGCTCCAGCACCTCGCCCAGACCTATGGCGTGAAGGACGAGCGCGGCATCCTCATCGCCGCTGCCTTCACCCATGCCGATCTGGCAGCGCTCATCGGCGCCACACGGCAGTGGGTCACGGTGCAGCTCGGCCGGATGCAGCAGGAGGGCATCCTCACCAACCGGCGCGGCCTGATGGTCATCCTGAAGCCCGAAGCGCTCACCTCGCAGCTGGAACACGCCGAGGGTCGGTGACCGCCTGTTTCAGAAGGATGGCTTCTGGAGCCCACGAAAACTCAAGCAATAAATTACCTTTACATAAATAATGTCGATTTGATAAATTAATGGCCGCCTGATTGAGCGCGCTCCGGAATTCGGGCGCGAAAATGAGCGGGCACCGCTCAAAGGCAATTCCTTTGCAATGGCGAAACCGCCAGTCTCTTCAATGCGATAACGTTCATCCCGGCAATTGGCATCCCGCTTGCTCAGCTCTGTTGTGCTTTCGAGGATGCCATGACCGTCGCACTGTCTCCCCAGCCCGCCGCAGCCGCCCCGCGCGATGCGGTTATGTCCTTCATCACCGAAAAGGCGTGGCTCGATCTCGCCTGCGAATTGATCCCGGCTGGTCAGCCGGAGGCGGAAAATCCGCTGGATCCCGATCTGCCCGGCGGCAAGGAAGAGGGCATCGCCCTCCTGCTCGCCGACAAGCTCACGGCGCTCGGCTTCGAAGTGGACCTGAAGGCTCGCACGCCCCACCGGCTCAACGTCATCGCCGATCTTCCCGGCGCCCAGGAGGTGCCATCCCTCATCCTCAACGATCACCTCGACACCTACCCCGCCGGCGATTGGGCGGCGTGGACCATGACCGGCGGCCATCCCTTCCGGCCCACGCGCCACGGCGACCTGCTCTATGCCCGCGGAACCTCCGATACCCGCGGCAACCTCGCCTGCACGCTGCTGGCGGTTGAAGCCATCCGGGCGGCAGGCGTGCGCCTCAAGGGCACGCTGAAATGCGTCTACACGGCGGACGAGGAGAAGAACGGGCCGGACGGCTCCATCTTCCTGCTCGACGAATGCGGGCTTGCCGCCGACTACACCATCGTCTGCGAGCCCACGGCCTGGACCGCGCCCGATGGCAGCTGGGGCATGGGCATCGCCATCGCTAATTGCGGCAACTTCCTCGTGGAGGTGGAGACAACAGGCATCAAGACCCATCTGTGGCGGCCCGATACCGGCGTCAATGCCATCACCAAGATGATGGAATTGCTGCCGCAGCTCGAAAAGATGAGCTTCGCCCACACCGCTGCCCCGCACGCGGGCGGCACGCCGCCCATGGTCACGGTGCTGCGCATCGCCGGGGGCGTGCCGCGCGAGATGCAATTCACGCCGGACAGCTGCAAGGCGGTGCTGGGCGTGGTGGGCATCCTCCCGGGCATGACGCGGGACAGCGTGATGGCCGATATCAACCGCGTGATTGCCGGCGCGCTTGCCGCCGACCCGACCCTGAAGGCCGAAGCACGGCCTTTCCCCGGCGCCCTGTTCGTGGACGGCACCGGCGAGCAGGAGGCGGATGCCGAGCCCGTCCGCGCCCTGCGCAAGGCTTACGGCGAGGTCCTCTCGGGCGAGCCGAAGCTCTACCGCAAGAACGCCTTCAACGACACCATCCGCTTCTCCGAGCGCGGCTTCAAGGCGGTCACCTTCGGCCCCGGCGAAGATGGCTGGGCGCCGGTTAACGAGAGCATCCACATCGGCAAGGCGGTCGCGGCGACCCGCATCCTCGCGCTCACCGTCATGGACCTTCTCGGAGTGGAGGAATGAGCGTCGTGGAAACGGCACGCGAGCCCGCGCAGAGGGCCGCCCGGCCCAGGCTGCTGCCGGCTCGGCTGCGGGCGGCCCTGCCCCGCACACGGCTCCTCACGGCGCTGACCGCCGCCACGCTCTTCGCGCTGTGGTGGCTCGCGGCCCACTATGCGTGGGTGAACCCACTCTTCCTGCCCTCGCCGAAGGCGGTGTGGGACGCTTTCGTTCGCACCGCGACCGTGGGCTACCAGGGCAGCCTCCTGCACGAGCATCTCATCGCCAGCCTCTACCGGGTGCTGGCGGGATACACTCTCGCATGCCTCGTGGGCATCCCGCTTGGCATCGTCATGGGCCTCAGCCGCGACGTGAAGGCGGTGTTCGATCCGGTGATCGAATTCTACCGGCCCCTGCCGCCGCTCGCGCTCTACACGCTCATCGTCATGTGGCTTGGCATCGGCGATGCCTCCAAGGTCGCCATCCTGTTCCTGGCTGCGCTGCCGCCCCTGACCATCAGCTCCATGCACGCGGCGGCGAGCGTCGATCCGCGCTACGTGAAGGCGGCGAAAAGCCTCGGCGCCAACTCGCGCCAGCTGTTCCGGCATGTCTTCCTGCCCGCCTGCCTGCCCGGCATCTGCACCGGCATGCGCATTTCCCTTGGCTTCACCTACACGGTGCTGGTGGCCGCCGAGATCGTCGCCGCCACCGCCGGCCTCGGCTGGATGATCTGGGACGCGAGCAAGTTCCTGCTCGGCGACATCGTGATCATGGGCCTGTTCGTCCTCGCCTTCACCGGCATGGCGCTCGATTTTCTCATCCGCCTCACCGAGCGCGCCCTCACCCCCTGGCGCTTCCGCTGATCCCCTTCGCCGACTGGAGACTGAGATGACATCGCTTCGACGCACGGCTTCCCTTCTGCTTGCCGCCGCCGCCCTCTCCCTCGGCCTTTCGGCTGGCGCGCAGGCGCAGCAGAAGCCGGAGGGGATCACCATCGGCTATCTCAACCTCGTCAATGCCCAGCTCGTCACCAAGGCGCTGGGCCTGCATGAGAAATCCGGCGTTCCGATCAAGTGGGTCAAATTCGGCTCGGGCGGCGACATGAACCGCGCCGTGGCGGCGAACCAGGTGGATTTCGGCGGCGTCGGCAATCCGCCCTTCACCCTCGGCGCCACCCGCGCTTTGCCCTACAAGGGCATCTTCGTGCTCAACATGCTCGGCCCGGTGGAATCTCTGGCCGTGCGGTCCGACAAGAACATCAAGTCCCTGAAGGACCTCGCCGGCAAGACGGCGGCCGTCCCCTTCGGCTCCACCACCCATTATCTGTTCATCGCGGCGCTGAAGGAGGCGGGGGTGAACCCCACCGACGTGAAGCTCATCGATCTGTCGCCCTCCGATGCCGTCGCCGCCTGGCTGCGCAAGGACATCGACGCGGCGTGGATCTGGGAGCCCAACCTCGACAAGATCGTGAAGAACGGCGGCGAGATCTTCCTCACCAGCGGGGAAATGGCGAAGCGCGGCTATCCCACATGGGACGTGGGCGTGGTGATGAACGACTTCGCCGCCAAATATCCCGATCAGGTGGTCGCCTACGTGAAGGCGGAATGCGAGGGCATCGACTACTGGCTGAAGCACCCGAAGGAGACGGTGGACATCATCGCCAAGGAATTGTCCCTGCCGCCCGAGGATGCCGAGCGCATGATGAAGGGCACCACCATGGTGCCCTGCCCCGAGCAGATCACGAAGGACTATCTCGGCACGCCCGGCCAGATCGGCCAGTTCGCCGACACCATGCTCGCCACCGCCACCTTCCTGAAGGACCAGGGGCGGCTCCCCTCCGTGATGGACCGGGCCGGCTACGCGGCCTTCATCGATCCGTCCTACCTCGCGAAGGCGCTCGGCAAATGAGCGGCGTCCGGGAGGCCATCTCCATGGCCCCGCCCCCTCCCCTGCCCACGCACCTCGCCCCCGCACCGGGGCGAGGCCGGCTGCAGCTGAAAGACCTCTCCATCGCCTATGGCGAGGGCGCGGCGCGGCGGACGGTGGTGGAGCGCTTCGACCTCGATGTGGAGCCGGGCGAATTCGTCTGCGTGCTCGGTCCGTCCGGCTGCGGCAAGTCGACGGTACTCAATGCGGTGGCGGGCTTCGTGCCCGCCGTGCGTGGGCTGCTGGAGGTGGACGGGGAGACCATCCGCGGCCCCGGCGCAGACCGGGGCATGGTGTTCCAGCAGGCGACTTTGTTCCCCTGGAAGAGCGTGCTGGACAATGTGGCCTTCGGCCCGCTCATGTCCACCGGGAGCACCTCGACGGCCGAGCAGACGGCGCGGACCTTCCTGTCCCTCGTGGGCCTTGCCGCGTTCGAGAAGCACTATCCGTCCGAGCTGTCGGGCGGCATGCAGCAGCGGGTGGGCATCGCGCGGGCGCTCGCCAACTACCCGCGCGTGCTGCTCATGGACGAGCCGTTCGGTGCGCTGGATGCCCAGACGCGGGCGATGATGCAGGAAGCGCTCCTGAACATCTGGGCGGAGTTCCGCACCACGGTGTTGTTCATCACCCACGACATCGAAGAGGCCATTTTCCTCGGCGACCGCGTGGTGGTGATGAGCGCCAATCCCGGTCGCATCGTCGCCGACATCCGCGTGGACATTCCGCGCCCGCGCACGCCGGAAGTGCAGTTCTCGGAGGCGTTCCTCGCCATCAAGCGGGAATGCTTCGCCCATATCCGGTCGGAAACGCTGAAGGCCTTCGCCCACCAGCAGAACGGCGCCGCGCCGGTGGGGTGATCCCTCGGCGCGGGAGGGGCAGGGTTACACCTGCCGCTGGAACTGCCGGGCGAGCCCCGAAACGACACCATCCTGCCCGGCGAGCCCGATGAAGCTGAGCGATGAGGGCAGGCCTGCGCGTGCCGGAGCGCCCGGCGCCGCGATGGCGCACAGGTCCATGGGCCCGACGAAATAAGTGTAGGTGCCCATCACCCCATTGCGCACCATCGGGTCGGCCAGCATCTCGTCGATGGTGTAGATGGTCGGCACCGTTGGCACCACGAAGGCGGCAAAATCGGCGAGCGCGATTTCGGCCGCGTGCTTAAGCTCGCGCATCCGGTACAGCGTCTCGAACGCCTGCTTGGCGGAATAGCCGCGCCCCGGCTCGATGGCGGCGAGCGCGGCCGGGTGAATGGCGTCGCGGTGGGTGGTGATGATCTCCTCGTACTCGACGAGGCGCTCGGCCACCAGCGCGGACTGGAACACCAGCCGCCCTGCCTCCTCGAACGGCGCGAAATCGATCTCCTCCAGCGTGAAGCCGAGCCCACGCAGGCGGTCGAGATTGGCGGCGAAGGCAGCCTCCGCATCAGCATCGCCGAAGAAGCGCATCTGGTCCCGGCGCGGGATGGCGAGGCGCGCGGACGACGCCGGCATCGGCGCGGTTCCGATGGCGTCCGCATCGCGGCGGCTCCAGGGATCGAGCGGGTCATAGCCGGCGATCAGGCCGAGAATCTCGCTCGCGTCGTCCACATTGGTCGCGAAGATGGGGATGCAATCGAGCAGGCGGCTGTTGTAGACGGCACCGCGCGTGCTCACGAGCCCGAGGGATGGCCTCAGCCCCACGATGCCATTGCAGGCTGCCGGAACACGTCCCGACCCGCCCGTGTCGCTCCCCAGCGAGAAGGAGACGATGCCGGCCGCCACGGCCACGCCGGAGCCGGAGCTGGACCCGCCGGGGATGAAGGCGGGGTCGAGCGCGTTGCGACACAGGGGCTCGGGGCTGCGCGTGCCGTTCAGGCCCGTCGCAAACTGGTCCAGGGTGTTCTTGCCGATCAGCACGGCCCCGGCCGCCTCCAGACGGGTGATGGCCAGCGCGCTTTCCTGCGGCGCCATGGAGACCACGGGGCAGTTGAGCGTCGTCGCCATCCCCGCCACATGCAGATTGTCCTTCACCGAGAAGGTGAGGCCGAGCAGCGGGAGCGCCTCGCCGGCCCGCGCGCGGGCGGCGGCGGCAGCGGCCTTCCGCTCCACCTCTGCACGAGGGACCAGAGCGGTGAAGATGCCATCTCCTGCCGCCGCCTGGGCGCGATCCGCCGCATCAAGCGCCAGCGCCACCGGATCGGCGCCGTCGGCGAGAGCGGCACGGGCGGTTGCGAAGCCGCTTCGCGGAGAGCGGACCGTTGGGGCAACCTTGTCAAGCATCGTGGGTCCCTTCGAAGGCCTTCTGGCTCTGCTGTCGGATGAGGTCGAGACACTCCCGGCGAAGCGCCTGGAAGCGGGCACCCAGCGTGGTCTCAATGGCGCGCGGCCGCGGCAGGTCCACGGCGAGGTCGCGGACGATGCGCCCCGGCCCCGCCGACATGACAAGCACGCGGTCCGCCAGCAGCACGGCTTCATCGATATCGTGCGTGACGAAGAGGATCGTGGTGTCCAGCTGCGCCCACAGCCTGAGCAGGCCCTCCTGCATCACCGTGCGGGTCTGGGCATCCAGCGCGCCGAACGGCTCGTCCATCAACAGGATGTTCGGCCGGTTGGCGAGCGCGCGGGCGATGGCGACGCGCTGCTGCATGCCGCCCGAGAGGGTGTGCGGAAGGGCCTTGGCGGACCGCGAAAGACCGACCATCTCGATCAGTTCGTCGGCGATGGCCCCGGCGTCGGCGCGTGATTTGCCGGCCATGCGCGGGCCATGCGCCACGTTCGCCCGCACCGATTTCCAGGGGAACAGCCGGGGCTGCTGGAACACGACGCCGCGATCCGGTCCCGGTCCCGTGACGACCTTCGTGCCCACCACCACCTCGCCCTCATAGGGCGTCTCGAAGCCGGCGACGGCATTGAGGAGGGTGGACTTTCCGCAGCCGGACGGCCCCAGCAAGCAGATGAACTCGCCCCGGCGCACCTGAAAGGACACCCGGTCGACGGCGGGCACGAGTTCGCCGCCGTCCCGCTCGAACGCGATGGTGACATCGCGCACGTCGATTTCCACCTCGCCGGCCTCCCTCACCGGGACAGGCACGGGCTTGCGGATCATGGAAATGATGCTCATCGCCACCACACCAGGCGCTGCGCCAGCATCGCGAAGCAGCGATCGGCGATGAAGGAGATCAGGCCCAGCGCCGCGAGGCCGGCGAAGACGAGGCCCGTCTGCATGTTCTGCTGGGCCAGCTGGATACGATAGAAGATGCCGGCGAACGCGCCCGCCAGCTCCGCCGCCACCAGCGTGTAGAAGGAAATGCCCACCGCCGTGCGCAAGCCCACGACGATGAACGGCAGCGCGCTCAGCAACACCACCTCGCCCACGAGCCGGCGGCGTGGCGTGCCCAGCATCTGGGCGGCGCGCACCAGTCCCTGATCCACCTTCTGGACGCCGAGATGGGTGGACAGCCAGACGGTGAAGAACACACCCCAGACGATCAGGAAGACCTTCCCGCCCTCCGACAGCCCGAACCACAGGATGACGATGGAGACGAAGGCGATGGGAGGGATGGGCCGCAGCACCTGGAACAGTGGGCCGAGCAGTCCGGAGAAGAAGGCGGAGCGACCGGTGAGCAGGCCGCATCCCACGCCGACGACGGACCCGACGAGATAGCCGGTGGCCACACGCTTCAGGCTCGCCACCGCGTCCTCGACGAACAGGCCGCTCGTGACCCATTCCATCGCCGCGCGTGCAACTTCGGTTGGCGCGGGAAAGAGGATGGGATTGACGATCCTCGCCTGCGCGATCAGTTGCCAGACCATCAGAAAAAGCGGGATGGAGACGAGCCCCACCGCCATGTTGATCCGCTGGCTCAGCCGGGCATTGCGCCGCCGTTTCGCCCCCGCGGCGGGGAGCGCGCCACCCCCGCGTGGGGAGAGCGCCGCGGAGGTGGAGATATCAGCCATGACGCCGGCGCTTCAGTTGAGCTTGTAGGTGATGCGGGCGGCATCCAGCTTGCGCAGGGGCTCGGGAAAGAGAACCACTGCGAAGTCCGGCACGCCAGTTACGCCGGGCGGGTGGTTCTTCGTATCGAGACGCCACTGGGCATGGGCCTTGAGGGCATCGATCTGCTTCGCCCCGATGCCGACCTGATAGACATAGTCGGTCCAGATCGGCTTCAGATCCTCCGGCTTCATGCCCACGGCCTTTGAGACGACCTCGATCGCCTCTTCGGGATGCGCCTTCACCCACGCTTCGGCGGCGATGAGCGCGGCGAGGAATTTGGAGACGATCTGCGGATTGGCCTTCAGGTAATCCTGCATCACCACGATGTTGAAGGTCTCGGAATAGACGCCCTTGGTGTCGAGCAGCGCGACATCATCGCCGAGCGCCTTCCGGCCGTTGGCGATGTGCGGCTCCCAGGTGTCGTAGGCGTCGATGCTTCCGGCCGCCAGGGCGGGCAGCATCTCCTGGGGCTTCAGATTGACCAGCGTGACGTCCTTGCTGGTGAGGCCCGCCTTCTTCAGCAGCTCGGTTGTGTAGACCTCGCTGCCAGTCCCGGCGGTGTAGGCGATCTTCTTGCCCTTGAGATCGGCGAACGACTTGATGGCCGCCTTCTTCGCCGTCAGCGTCTTGATGTCCGAATATTCCATGCCCGCCACGAAGGCGATGGGTTGGCCGGCCATGGCGGCCGCCGTGACCGGCGCTTCTGCCGTGGTGGCAATGTCGGCGCCGCCCCCGATCACCGTGTCGAGGGCCTGCTTGCCACTGGTGAAGTTGCTTACCGAGACATTGAGGCCTTCCTTCTCGAACAGGCCCTGCGCCTTGGCGACGATGGTCAGCGCCGAGATGGGGGCGAGGTTCTGTGCGAGGCGCGCCTTCACAAGCTCTGCCGCTCCTGCGCTCGACACGGGCCCCAGGAGAATTGCAGCGGCGATGATGCTGCAGAACTTGAAATGCTGCATGGCCCGGTCTCTTTGCTGCTGTGCACGAATGACCCCATCGAGCGCGTCCTGGCCGCGCTTTAGAAGCAATTAATTGCTGACTGCAGAGGCCTTGGGGGGTCCTAGAGGGCAAGAGCCGTCGCCTTGGACGGCGCCATGGTGGACGAGCTGGCGCGGACGTCCATGGCCAGCTGATCGAGCCCGTCGCTGCCGCGACCCACGCCGCTCCATTTTTCCGGCGACGTACCGAGCGGAGAAAGATCATGCCGATGCCGGTGGATGCCGTCCGGCAGAAGGCGGAAAAGTCGCCTGCGTGAGTAGAGGTGGGCACTCCTTTGCACGCCAGCGCGAGGGAGTGCCACTAACGCCATTGCCCGCCGAGAATGGCCGTGAGCTCCTGTCCGGCGGCCACGAGCACGGGGGACATGATGGCGATCTGAGAGGGGGTGAAGCGGGTGCGCGGGCCGGAGATCGTCAGCGCGCCCGCAAGAGCGATGCCGCCGGAAAAGACCGGCACCGAGATGGCCGCGGTTTCCGTGTCACGTTCCCCCTGAGACACCAAGGGCAGCTTCGCGAGCAGCGCCCGCCGCTCCGCCACGTCCCGGGTGCGCGAGAAGGCCGTCAGCACGTGCCCGGCGGCGCCCTTGTCGAGGGCAAGCACGTCGCCCTCGCGGATATGGTCGCGGATGGGCTGATTGGAATCTTCCCGGAACAGGCAGACCCGCACCGGCCCGTCGCGATGGAAGAACGAGGCGCTCTCCCCGGTCTCCCGCACCAGCTCGCGCAGGATGGGGCGGACGTGCCGGTCGAGCCTGAAACTGCGCTGGTAGAGGCTGCCAAGCCGCATCACCTCGAAGCCAAGCGCATAGGTCTTGTCCGGCATCCGCACCAGGCATCCGGCGCGCTCCAGCGAGACGGCAAGGCGCAGGAGGGTGCTCTTGTAGAAACCTGTCCGCTCGGAAAGTTCGTGCAGGCTGAGCGCCGTGTCGCCATCCCGGAACGCCCCGAGGATGCGGAAGGCGCGGTCCACCGCCTCCACCCCGCCCGCGGACTTCGCGTGCTTCTCCACGTCTGAAGACATCCCGCCCCCGTTCACGCCGACGCACGCCTCCGCGGCGGTTGACACGCCTGATCCGTGGCGATAGTTCTATCAGAAAGAAACTAGTTCTGTCTAGCAGAATTTTTGGGAGGCGAGAGTGGAGCGCTACCAGCTCTTTATCGACGGCACGTGGTGCGATCCGGCATCGGGCGCGTGGTTTGAGACCAGCGAGCCCTTCTCGGGAGAGGCTTGGGCGCTGATCCCCCGCGGCACAGCCGCCGACGCCGACCGCGCCATCGAGGCCGCCCACCGCGCCTTCCTCTCGCCGGAATGGTCCTCGCTCACCGCCACCCAGCGCGGCGCGTTGCTGCGCAAGCTCGCCGGCCTGATCGAGGACAATGTGGACCTGCTCGGCAGGGTCGAGCAGCGCGACAACGGCAAGCTGATGGCCGAGGTGTCCGGTCAGGTGCGCAACGTGGCGCAGTGGTTCCACTATTATGCGGGGCTCGCCGACAAGGTCGGCGGCGACGTGGTTCCGATCAACAAGGCGGACGTCTTCAACTATACGAAGCTCGAGCCATTGGGCGTGGTGGTGGCCATCACCCCATGGAACTCGCCCCTCGCGCTCACGACCTGGAAGATGGCACCCGCGCTGGCGGCCGGAAACACCATCGTCATCAAGCCCTCGGAATACACCTCCGCCTCGCTGCTGGAGCTGGCGAAGCTGGCTGAGCAGGCGGGCTTTCCGAAGGGCGTCGTGAACGTGGTGACAGGCTTCGGCCCCGAAGTGGGAGAGCCTCTGGTCCGCCACCCGCTCACCGCCAAGGTCGCCTTCACCGGCGGCGATATCGGCGGGCAGAAGGTGAACGAGGCGGCCGCCCCCGGCCTCAAGAAGGTGACGCTCGAACTCGGCGGCAAGTCCCCCAACATCGTGTTCGATGATGCCGACCTGGAGCAGGCGGTGAAGGGCGCGGTGGCCGGCGTGTTCGGGGCCTCAGGCCAGACCTGCATGGCAGGCTCCCGCCTGCTGCTGCAGGAGAGCATCCACGACGCTTTCCTCGCCCGCCTGATCGAGGTGGTGAAGGACGCGAAGATCGGCGATCCCGCGCTCATGGAGACGCAGGTCGGCCCCATCGCCACCCGCGCCCAGTTCGAGAAGATCCTGCGCATGATCGAGATGGGCAAGGAGGACGGCGCCACCCTCGCGCTCGGCGGCCATGCCCTGTCCGGCCCGGGCTACGGCCAGGGGCAGTTCGTAGTGCCCACCATCTTCACCGGCGTGCGCAACGACATGCGCATCGCCCAGCAGGAGGTCTTCGGGCCCGTGGTGTGCGTGCTGAAGTTCAAGGACGAGGACGAGGCGCTGGCCATCGCCAATGACGTGCCCTTCGGCCTCGCCGCCGGCGTGTGGACGAAGGACCTGCACCGGGCCCTGTGGTGCGTCGACCGCCTGAAGGCAGGCACGGTCTGGGTGAACAACTATCGCTCCACCAGCTTCGCCACCCCCTTCGGCGGCTACAAGCGCTCCGGCCTCGGCCGCGAGGGCGGCGTGGAGGCGATCAAGGAATATCTGCAGACCAAGAGCGTGTGGATCACCACCAAGCCCAACCGCTCCAATCCCTTCATCCTGGGCTGAGGGCGCGCCGTGGCCCCCTCTTCCGATCCCGGCCAGTGGTGGCGCACCGCCATCATCGACATCGCGCCCGGCGCCATCCGCGTGCGTGGCTATGCCATTGAGGACCTCATCGGCGCCATCTCTTTTCCGCAGATGATATGGCTGATGCTGCGCGGCGACCTGCCGAGCGCCGATCAAGCGGCGCTGCTCGGCGCGGTGCTGGTGGCGGCGGTGGACCATGGCCCGCAGGCGCCCTCCATCGCCATCGCCCGCATGGCCATGACCTGCGGCGTCGGGGTGAACAACGCCATGGCATCGGCCGTGAACGCGCTCGGCGATATCCATGGCGGCGCCGGCCAGCAATGCATGGAGCTGTATGCCGCCGTCGATGGCCGGGCCGGACACGGCATCACCCTCGATGCCGCCGCCGGTGCCGAGATCGGTACCCGCCTGTTGCGGCGCGAGCATGTGCCGGGCTTCGGCCACCGCTTCCATCCGGTGGACCCGCGGGCGGGGCGGCTGCTCGCGCTGGTGGACGACGCGGTGGCGCGGGGCGCTGTCACGGGCCGTTTTGCCGCCATCGGCCGCGCGGTGGAGGATGCGCTCGCGACGGCCAAGGGCAAGCGCCTGCCCATGAATATCGACGGTGCCACCGCCGTCGTGCTGTCCGAGCTCGGCTTCGCGCCGGAGGAGGGCCGCGGCCTGTTCATCCTCTCCCGCTCGGTGGGCATCCTCGCCCACGCCATGGAGCAGAAGGCGCAGGGCGGCCGCATCAAGGGGCCGATGCCGCCTGCGGTGCCCTACGCCTACGACGGCGCGGGGCCGCGTGCCCTCCCCCGCACGACCACCAAGGCGGGAGGGACCACGCCATGATCCGTGAGAAGCACCTGCCCCTCGCCGGCATTCGCGTGCTCGACTTCGGGCATACGGTCATGGGCCCGTCCTGCGCCATGATCCTCGCCGATCTCGGCGCAGACGTGCTGAAGATCGAGCCGGCTCCGGGCGGAGACCCCACCCGCCAGCTCCAGGGCTTCGGCATGGGTTATTTCGGTTATTTCAATCGCAACAAGCGCTCGCTGGCGGTGGACCTGAAAAGCAATGCGGGCCGCGAGATCGCCCGCCGCCTGATCAAGGGCGCCGACGTGCTGGTGGAGAACTTCGCCCCCGGCACCATGGGTCGCCTCGGCCTCGATGCGGAGGCCGCCACCGCCCTCAACCCCCGGCTCGTCTATGCCAGCCTGAAGGGGTTCCTGGATGGCCCCTATGCCCATCGCCTCGCCCTCGACGAAGTGGTGCAGATGATGTCCGGCCTCGCCTACATGACCGGGCCGAGCGGCCGGCCTCTGCGTGCCGGAACATCGGTGGTGGACATTGCGGGCGGCATGTTCGCCGTCATCGCCATCCTCGCCGCGTTGCGCGAGCGGGAGGCCACCGGTGAGGGGCAGGTGGTGGAGGCCGCGCTGTTCGAGACCACCGTATTCCTCATGGGGCAGCACCTCGCCTATGCGGCGCAGACCAATGAGCCCATCCCGCCCATGCCCGAGCGCGTCTCGGCATGGGCTGTCTATGAGCCATTTGCTCTCAAGGATGGGCGGCAGATGTTCGTCGGCATCACCACCGACGGGCACTGGCAGCGCTTCTGCGCGCTGGTCGGCTGGCAGGACATGCTCGCCGACGCCAGCCTCGCCACCAATAACGGTCGTGTCGCTGCGCGCGGACGCATCCTGCCGTGCTTCGCCTGCCTGTTCGGCTCGCTGACGCAGGACGAGGCCGTGGCGCTCTGCGAGAAGGCCCGCATTCCCTTCGCGCCCATCGCCCGGCCGGAGGACCTGTTCCACGATCCGCACCTCGCCGCCACCGGCGGCCTGATGCCGACGCGCCTGCCCAACGGCGTGGAAACGAGCCTGCCACGCCTGCCCATTCACATGGGCGAGGCGGACCTCTCGCTGCGCAGCGACCCGCCGGAGGTGGGAGCCGACACGGCCGATGTCCTCGAAGCCCTCGGCTATGCGCCTGACGCCATCGCGGCACTGGCGCAGGAAGGCGTGGTGGCCATGGGCACCGCCGCGTCCCGCTGAAGCCGAACAAAGACAATCAAACTCCGGGAGGAGACCATGCCAGTGACAGCAAAAGGCCCGGACCTGCTCGTGGTGGGCTGCGGCATCGCCGGGCTCAGCGCGGCCGTATCCGCCCTCGAAGGTGGGCTTTCGGTGACGCTGCTCGAGCGTGCGCCGGAAGAGGAATTCGGCGGCAACACGCGCTGGACCGAAGCCTATATGCGCATGAAGAACGACAGCGAGATCTCCGACGATTTCGAGGAGCATTTCGCCGCCAATGCCGGCCCCAATCTCGATCCCAACGTCCTGACCGAAGTGGCGCGCCCCTATGCGGACTGGCCGGCGGTGGTGAAGGCCCATCCCTTCCCTGACCCCGAGGTCATCTCCACCTTCGCCGCCGAGGTCCCGCCAACCATCGCCTGGCTGAAGGGCTTCGGCCTGAAGTTCGGCCCCCAGCCCATCTATCTCCTCACCCAGAACACCACACGCATCGCCGCGCAGGGCGGCGGCCTCGCGCTGATCGAGCGGCTGATGGCCGAGGCGAAGCGCCTCGGCGCCGAGGTGCGCTTCCGCACCACCGCCACCGCTTTGCTGCGCGATGCGGACGGGCGCATGGCGGGCGTCGCCGTCACCGGTCCGGATGGGCGGCGGGAGGAGATCCGCGCGGGTGCCACCGTGTTCGCTTCGGGCGGCTTCCAGGGCAATCCGGAGATGATGACCCGCTATATCGGCCAGAAGGCGGCCAACATCCGCCCCGTGGCCCGCGGCGGCTACTACAATCGCGGCGAGGGCATCCGCATGATGCTGGAGGCGGGCGCGGCCCCCGCCGGGGAGTTCGGCTCCTACCACGCCGAGCCGGTGGATCCCCGCTCGCTCCAGGCCGAGGCGGTGGTGTTCATCTATCCCTACGGCGTGCTGGTGAATCGCGACGGACGGCGCTTCCTCGACGAGGCCCCCGGCACGGTGGATGCCCACTACGACAATATCGGCCGGGCTATCGCCGACCAGCCCGGCGGCATCTCCTGGGTCATCTTCGACGCCAAGGTGGAGGACATCCCGCGCTGGCGCACCTCCATCCGCTCGGATGTTCCGGCGGTGGAGGCGCCCACGCTGGAAGCGCTGGTGGAAAAGCTGGCGCTGCCGGCCGAGACCCTCGCCACCCTCGCCGCCTTCAACGCCGCCTGTCCCGACGAGAGCGGCGACTTCACGCCCTTCGCCATCGACCACCGCGCGACCACGGGCCTTGAGCCCCGCAAGTCGCACTGGTGCCGGCGGATCGAGACGGCGCCATTCCGCGCCTATCCGATCATCTCGACAGCCTGCTTCACCTTCGGCGGGGTGAAGGTGAACGCCTCGGCCCAGGTATTGGATGGCGACGGCAAGGTCATCCCCGGCCTCTACGCCGCAGGCGAGACGGTAGGCCTCTATCACCAGGTTTATACGGGCTCGACCTCCGTGCTGCGCGGCGCCGTGTTCGGCCGCCTCGCCGGCCTCGACGCCGTAGCCCGCCTTGCGCCGCGCCTGAAGACGGCGCTCTGAACCAGATAAAAGAGGGAGGACAACAATGAAAAAGACGATGCTGGCGGCCGCATGCGCGGTGGCCATCGCCCTGCCGCTCGCCGGCGCCCAGGCCCAGTCCCAGTCCCAGTCCCAGTCCTATTCGGACGGGGTGGTGAAGATCGGCATCCTGACGGACCTGTCCGGCCAGCTGTCCGACTCCACCGGTGCCGGCTCCATCCTTGCGGCGGAAATGGCGGTGGCGGACTTCGGCCCCATCGAGGGCACGAAGGTGGAGATCATCTCCGCCGACCACCAGAACAAGGCCGACATCGGCGCCGCGACCGCGCGCAAATGGTACGAGGTGGATGGCGTCGACGCCATCATGGACGTGCCCAATTCCGCCGTGGCGCTGGCCGTGCAGCAGATCACGCGGGAGAAGGACCGCATCGCCATCTTCTCTTCGCCGGCCTCCTCGGACCTCACCGGCAAGGCCTGCTCGCCGAACGGCATCCACTGGACCTATGACACCTACGCCCTCGCCCATGTGACCGGAGATGCGGTGGTGGCCTCGGGGCTGAAGAACTGGTTCTTCCTGACCTCCGACTATGCCTTCGGCCATGCGCTGGAGCGTGACACCGGCGCGGTGGTGCAGACGGCGGGCGGCAAAGTCTACGGTTCGGTGCGCATGCCGGCCAATGCGCCGGACTTCTCATCCTTCCTGTTGCAGGCCCAAAGCTCCAAGGCCGAGGTCGTCGCCCTCGCCACGGCCGGCCTCGATACGCAGAACGCCATCAAGCAGGCCGCGGAGTTCGGCCTTGCGGAATCGGGCAAGACCATTGCCGCCCTGCTCCTCGCCGATACGGAGGTGCACGCCCTCGGCCTTAAAGCCACGCAGGGCATCCGCCTCACCGCCCCCTTCTACTGGGACATGAATGACGGCACCCGCGCCTTCGCCAAGCGCTTCTACGAGAAGCGCAAGGCCATGCCCACCTTCTACCAGGCTGGGGTTTACGGCGCCGTGACGCACTATCTGAAGGCCGTGAAGGCGGCGAAGACGGATGCGGCCGGCCCGGTGATGGCGAAGATGAAGGACACGCCCATCAACGATTTCATGACGAAGGACGGCAAGGTGCGCGAGGATGGCCGCGTCATCCGCGACATGTACCTCTTCCAGGTGAAGACTCCGGCGGAGTCCAAGGCGCCGTGGGACTATTACAACCTCGCCGCCACCGTGCCGGGAGACCAGGCCTTCCGCCCCCTCGCCGAAAGCGAATGTCCGCTGGTGAAGAAGATGTAGGGCGCTGGCCCTAAGGGTTACCGGCCCCCGTTCCGCTCTTGCCCGTTCCGGGCGTTTGGAGTTGCACCCCGTCAATCCGGCGGGGTGCCAGGAAGTGCAAAACCAATTGTCGATCTTGGCAACCGGCACGCCTCAGGACTTCCGACGTCGTTCTTCGTCCAAAACAGACGGCATCGCCAGGAGCGGTCATTAGGGCTTCGCCGCGGAAGCGGTCATTGCGTCCCCAAGCAGCCCCGGCATCTGGCATGTCCCGTACCCCCATCCGCTGCGCGGATCGCGGGCTCCGCTGTTCCGGCAGTACTGCTTCTGGCAGGAAACACCAGTCGCCGGCGAGGCCCGGCGCTGGAATTGGAGCCTCTGGCGAACCCTTGGTACCTGCACATCGACAGTTCTCTTGCCCGCAGCCTGGGCTTTCGCGCCAGTGTTCGGACCGTTCATCAGGCGCCGCAAGAGGGTCCGATGTAACATAAACTACTGAAAATACTTTTATAATTTTTTGATGAGAATTGCACAAAGACCCACAGCGAACTCAGCTGTCATTCGGATGTGAAAATTAGGCAACGTCTGGCCGCCCGATCAGACCTCCCCTACCGCAATGACACTTTCAGCAGCCGCCAGAACGACTTCTTCTCCTGCCAGAGAGGTCGAGCAAGGCCCTCTCGTGCCTCAGCCGGAAGAGGCACGGCGCGCTGCGGCGCCTGCGCTCTCAGGCCCCTATCGCAGGATCTTGCGGATTTCCCCCTGCACGCGAACCAGCGCTGGAAGATAGCGGGCCGACAGCGTTTCCACGTCCCCCGCGAGGGCGGGCAGGCCGAGGTTGAGCGCCGCCACGGCGACGCCTCGCGCATTGAGAAGGGGCACCGCGATGGAGCACAGGCCGAGTTCCACCTCCTGGTCGATCACCGCATATCCCCGCTCCCGCGCGCCCTTCACTTGCACCATCACCGCCTCGGGATCGGTCAGCGTCAGCGGCGTGCGGACCGCGAGCGGACGCAGGCGCAGGAGACGCAGGGCTTCAGCTTCCGGCAAGGCGGCGAGCAGCACGCGGCCCATGGAGGTGCAATAGGCCGGCAGCCGCGAGCCGGGCATGAGGGCGATGGACATCAGCTTGCGCTGCGCCGCGCGCGCCACATAGACGATCTCATCCTCATCGAGGACGGAAACGGATGAACTCTCCCCCAGTTCCTCGGACAGCCGGTCGAGCCAGGGCTGCACCATCTGCGGCAGCGGCATTGCCGCGAGGCACGCCGTGCCGAGCCTGAGCACGCGGGGCGTCAGGGTGAAGAACTTGCCGTCGTAATCCGCATAACCGAGATGAGCGAGGGTGAGCAGGCAGCGCCGCGCCGTCGCCCGGTCGAGGCCGCTCGCCGCCGACACCTCGGCGATGGACTGGCGCGGGCGCTCGGCGGTGAAGGTCTCGATCACCGAAAGCCCCTTGGCGAGGCCGCCCATGGTGTCGCGCTGAGAAATACCGGTCACCGGCCACCCTTCCATTTGTGCGATATGTCAACAAATCTCTTATATCGCACAAACCGGATTGAAGTCGAGGCCAACGTTTTTTATTCGTCGGGTATCGAAAGGGGCGCCGCCCCAGGCGCAACAGGGATGTCCATGGACAAGACGATCGCCACACCCGCGGAGGCGGTGGCCGACATCGGCGACAACGCCACGGTGATGATCGGAGGCTTCGGCGGCTCCGGCGCGCCCATCGAGCTGATCCACGCCCTCATCGACCGCTTCGTGAAGACCGGCTCGCCGCGCAACCTCACGGTGGTCAACAACAATGCCGGCAACGGCCATGTGGGCCTTGCCGCCATGATCGAGGTGGGCATGGTGGGCAAGCTCATCTGCTCCTTCCCCCGCTCGGCGGACCCGCGTGTCTTCACCCAGAAGTACCTCGCCGGGGAGATCGCGCTGGAGCTGGTGCCGCAGGGCACGCTCGCCGAACGCATCCGCGCGGGCGGCGCCGGCATCCCGGCCTTCTACACGCCCACCTCCTACGGCACCGAGTTGGCGAACGGAAAGCCGACCGCCGAGTTCGACGGCCGCCCCTATGTGCAGGAGCGCTGGCTGAAGGCCGATTTCGCGCTGGTGAAGGCGCATCTCGGCGATCGCCTCGGCAACCTCACCTACAACAAGGCGGCCCGTAATTTCGGCCCGCTCATGTGCTCGGCCGCGCGGCACGCCATCGTGCAGGTGTCGCAGCTGGTGCCGCCCGGCACCATCGACCCGGAACACGTCGTCACCCCCGGCATCTTCGTCTCGCGCGTGGTCGAAGTGACCAACCCCGCCCAGGAAGAGCTGCTGAACCGCGCCGGAGCAACCTATCCATGACCGCCAGCGACGATACCAAGCTCTCCAACGCCCAGATCGCCTGGCGCGCGGCGCAGGACATCGCCGACGGTGCCTATGTGAACCTCGGCATCGGTTTTCCCGAGATGGTCGCGCGCTATCAGCCGGCCGGCCGGGAAGTGATCTACCATACCGAGAACGGCATCCTCGACTTCGGCCAGGAGCCGCCCGCGGGCGAGGAAGACTGGGACCTCATCAATGCCGGCAAGAAGGCGGTGACGCTGAAGCCCGGCTCGGCCTTCTTCCACCATGCGGACAGCTTCGCCATGGTGCGCGGCGGCCATCTCGACGTGGCCATCCTCGGCGCCTACCAGGTGGCGCAGAACGGCGATCTCGCCAACTGGAGCGTCGGCGCCAAGGGCGTTCCGGCGGTGGGCGGAGCCATGGACCTCGTGCATGGCGCCAAGCGCGTCGCGGTCATCACCGAGCACGTCACCAAGTCCGGCGAGCCGAAGCTGCTGGACCGCTGCACCCTGCCCCTCACCGGCGTCGGCTGCGTCACGCGGGTCTATACCAGCCTCGCCGTGGTGGACATCGAGGGCGGCCGCTTCGTGCTGCGCGAGAAGCTGCCCACCATCACGCTTGAAAAGCTCCAGTCCCTCACCGGGGCCGAGCTGGTCATCGCCGGCCCCGTGGCCGATCTCGTTGTCCCCGAGCTGTAGGAGCACGCAATGAAGGACGTCTTCATCTGCGATTATGTCCGCACGCCCATCGGCCGCTTCGGCGGCGCGCTCGCCTCGGTGCGGGCGGACGATCTCGGCGCGGTGCCGCTCAAGGCGCTCATGGCGCGCAATCCCGGCGTGGACTTCGCCGCCGTGGACGATGTGATCTTCGGCTGCGCCAATCAGGCGGGCGAGGACAATCGCAACGTCGCGCGCATGTCGCTGCTACTCGCCGGGCTGCCGGTCGGCGTGCCCGGCACCACCATGAACCGGCTGTGCGGCTCCGGCATGGATGCGGTCATCACCGCCGCCCGCGCCATCAAGGCGGGCGAGGCCTCGCTGATGATCGCCGGCGGCGTGGAATCCATGTCCCGCGCCCCGTTCGTCATGCCCAAGGCGGATACCGCCTTCTCCCGCCATGCCGAGATCCACGACACCACCATCGGCTGGCGCTTCGTGAACCCGCTGATGAAGGCGCAGTACGGCGTCGATTCCATGCCGGAGACGGGCGAGAACGTGGCCGAGGATTTCGCCATCAACCGCGCCGATCAGGACGCTTTCGCCTTGCGCTCGCAGGCCAAGGCTGCCGCCGCGCAGGCGAACGGGCGGCTGGCGCGGGAGATCGTTCCGGTGGCCATCCCCCAGCGCAAGGGCGACCCCATCCTCGTGGAGCGGGACGAGCATCCGCGCGCCACCACCATCGAGGCGCTGGCCAAGCTCTCCACCCCATTCCGCAAGGGCGGCACGGTGACGGCCGGCAACGCCTCGGGCGTCAATGACGGTGCCGCCGCGCTGATCCTCGCCGACGCGGAAACCGCGGCGAAGTATGGCCTCACCCCCATCGCCCGCGTGCTGGGCGGGGCTGCGGCCGGTGTGCCGCCGCGCATCATGGGCATCGGCCCGGCGCCGGCCTCCAGGAAGCTGATGGCGCGCCTCGGCCTCACCCCGGCCGATTTCGACGTGATCGAGCTGAACGAGGCCTTCGCCTCCCAGGGCCTCGCCACCCTGCGCGACCTCGGCATCGCCGACGACGACGCGCGGGTGAACCCCAATGGCGGCGCCATCGCGCTCGGCCATCCGCTGGGCATGTCCGGCGCCCGCATCACCGGCACGGCGGCCATCGAACTCTCGCTGACCGGCGGCAAGCGCTCGCTTAGCACCATGTGCATCGGCGTCGGCCAGGGCATCGCGGTGGCGCTGGAGCGGGTGTAATCGCCCCTTCCGGCAGGCAACAAAAAAGCAGCGGCGAGGGGCCATGCCCCTCGCCGCTGCCGTTTCAGAGGCAGGTCAGCTTCAGGTCAGCGCAGGCGCTCGGTCCAGGCGGCAAGCGCGGTCAGCAGCTGGCGGATGAAGTCCGCCGTCGCCTCGTCCGTCAGGGCGCCTGAGGCGTCGAACTTGGTCTGGGCGGCGCCGATCATCACTTCCGGCTTGTTCAGCGGGAAGGCGTTGAGGAACACCAGCATCTGCCGCAGCTGATACTGCGCCCGCGCCGTGCCGAGCACGCCCATGCTGGCGCCCATGATGGCCACGGGCTTGTTGTCGAACGGCTGGCTCGGCGGGCGCGAGGCCCAGTCGATGGCGTTCTTCAGCACGCCGGGGATGGAGTAATTGTACTCCGGCGTCACGAACAGGATGGCGTCCGCTGCCGTCAGCTGGGCACGGAAGCGCTCCACCTCCGGCGGATAGCCGGCGAGGCGCACATCGTCATTGTAGTGCGGCAGATCGCCGATCTCGGCCGCCTCGATGGTCATGCCTTCGGGCGCGAGGTCCATGGCCGCCTTGAGGGCCATCGTGTTGTAGGAGCCCTTGCGCAGGCTGCCGGAAATTCCCACAACCCGGATCGGGCGGGCATCGCTGGACATGTGTCGTCTCCTTGAAATGAGATTGGGCGCTCAACCCTGGCGACGCAGGAAGCCGGTGATGGTCACGCGCTCCCAGATGTCCGCCTTCTTGAAGGGATCGGCCGCGTTGAACGCCTCGACGGCGGCGCGGTCCGGCGCCTCGATGAGGAACAGGCTGCCGATCATCGTGGTTCCGTCATCCGCCACCAGCGGGCCGGACATGACGATCTCAACCCCGAGCGCGGAGGTGTCGGACAGGAAGGCCTTGTGCGCCTCGTAATGGGCGAGGCGGGTGTCGAGCGCGCCGGGGCGATCGACACCGTGGATGGCGAACAGCATGAGAGAGGCTCCTTCACGATCGGGGCGGCACGCGGCCTCAAAGCCGGTGTCGCCCCGTCCGGGTGATAACACGCCGTCTTCTCAGAACGGCGTCAGGTGATCAGTTGGTCTTGGTGGGCGCCTTGGTGGCCATGGCGGCGGCGGCCGCCCAGCTCGGGCAGGTGCGGGCCTCCAGCGGCACGTCGTAGGGCTGGTAATTGGAGGCGTTGACCACGGTCGGCTTCAGCACCACTTCGTTCACGATGGCCTCGTTGCGCAGGGAGCGGATGGCGACCATGGTGCCGATGCAGCCCTGCACGAAGCCGTTGTAGTCGCCCGAGGCGAGCAGCTTGCCGGCCTTGATGGCGTCGATCGCCTCCTTGGTGCCATTGATGCCAATGACCTTGGCCTTGCGGTTGGCGCCGTCCAGCGCCTCGATGGCGCCGATGGCCATGGCGTCGTTGGCGGCGAGCACGCCATCGATCTGCGGATGGGACTGCATCAGGTTTTCCATCACTTGCAGGCCCTGTAGGCGCTGGTAGTTGGCGGGCTGGCTCGCCAGCAGCTTCACGTCCTTGTTTTCCTTGATGGCGTCATTGAAGCCGCGCACCCGGTCGATGTTGGTGAGCGAGCCCTTCACGCCCTCCAGGATCACCACATTGCCCTTTCCGCCCATCTCCTTGAGCAGGTAGCGGCCGGTCTCCAGACCGAGGCTGTAGTCGTCGGCGCCGACGAAGGCGAGGAACTTGCCGCCGGCCGAGCGGTCGGTGACATTCACCACCGGGATCTTGGCGTCGTTGATCTGCTCCACGCCCGGCACCATGGCCTTGTAGTCCACCGGCACGAAGACGATCGCGCTCGGCTTTTTCACGATCACGTCCTCGATCTGGCTGAGCTGCTCGGGGATCGAGTCCGGCTTGGTGGGAATGTAGTGCACCACCTTGGCGCCCATGGACTTCGCCGCAGCCTCGGCGCCCACGCGCACGGTCTGGAAATAGGGATTGGTCTGGTTCTTGGTGAAGACGGCGATGGTCTCGTCCGCGGCCAGCGCGCCGGTGGACAGGAGCGCCACGGGCAGTGCCGCGGCGATGAGCTTGAGGTTGGACTTCAACGTCTTCATGGGGTCTTCCTCCGATTCTTGATATTTGGCTTTTTGACTTGGATTACGCTTCAGGACCGCTTGCGCCCGACCATGTCGAGCCAGACGGCGAAGATGACGATCACGCCCGTCACCAAAGGCTGCCAGCTGGCGTTCACGGCGAGCAGGTTCATGCCGTTCAGCACCAGCGTAAGGATGAGCGCGCCGACGAAGGTGCCGAACACGCTGCCCACTCCGCCGAAGAGCGATGCGCCGCCGATGAGCACCGCCGCGATGGCCGGCAGCGTCATCGCCTCGCCAATGTCCCCCTCGGCCGAGTTCAGTCGGGCGAGGAAGACGATGGACGCGACGCCCGCCATAGCGCCGGAGAAGGCGTAGACCAGGATCAGGCGCCGATCGACCGGGATGCCCGAAAGCCGTGCTGCCACGGGGTTCGCGCCGATGGCATAGATCTGCTGGCCCCACACGGTGCGCTGGGCGAAGACGGTGCCGGCGATGAGAAAGCCGATCATCAGGTAGACGGGGATCGGGATGCCGAGGAAATAGCCCGAACCGATATGGCGGAAGCCGGGCGGGAAGCCGTGAATGGTCTCGCCGGCCATGTAGTAATAGGTGACGCCGTGCAGCACCCACAGCATGCCGTAGGTGGCGATGAAGGAGGGGATGCGCAGCTTCGCCACCATCAGCCCGTTGCAGATGCCGATGGCGCAGCCCGTGGCGAGCCCCGTCAGCGTGCCGAGCGCCGGCGAGCCGGTTGCCTTGATGACGGTCGCCGCGAGGCAGGCGGAAAGCCCGATGTTCGCGCCCACCGAGAGGTCGAGCCCCCCGGTGAGGATCACCAGCGTGAGCCCCGAGGCGAGGAAGAACAGAAGGCTTGCCTGCCGCAGGACGTTGAGGATGTTGTTGGTGGTGAAGAAGGCGTCCGTCGCGACGCTCAGCGCCACGCACAGGAGGCCTGCCGCCAGCAGCCGGTAGATGAGCTGCTGCATGTCCTTGGACAGGTGGATGCGGGGCGTGCCCGCGGAGATGTCGCCGGCGAGGCTCATGACTTCTTGCTCCGCATGCCGTCGAGGAAGAGGGCGAAGATGACGAGGACGCCGATGCAGGCCACCTGCACCGAGGAGGGCACGGCCATGAGGTTCAGCCCGTTGCGCAGCACGCCCACAGTGAGCACGCCCATGAGGGTGCCGAAGATCCAGCCGTTGCCCTTCTCGAAGGAGGTGCCGCCCAGCGCCACGGCGGCGATGGCATCGAACTCCATGCCGATGGCGGCGGTGGGATGGCCGGCATTCATGCGCGCCGTCATCAGCAGGGCCGCGACGCCGGCCATGGCCCCGCCCAGCATGTAGACGGAGATGAGCAGCCGCTTCCACTTCACGCCGGCCAGCGTCAGCGCCTCGCGGTTGCCGCCCAGGGCGCAGATGTAGGTGCCGAAGCGGGTGTGGTAGAGCAGCACATGAAACAGGGCGTAGAAGCCCGCGCCGATGAGGATGGGGTTCGGGATGCCCGCCACCTCGCCGGAATAGACCAGCCGCACGAAGCGCGGGATGCCGACCACACTCTGCCCGTCCGAGACGATGAGCGCGAGCCCCTGCGCCGCCCCCAGCGTACCGAGGGTGGCGACGAAAGGCGGGATGCCCAGCGACGCCACCAGCCAGCCGTTGGTGAGGCCGAAGGCGAGGCCCACGCACAGCGCGCCGGCGAGCCCCAGCATCAGCGACTGGGTGGCCACCACGATCAGCGCCAGTACCAGCGAGGCGAGGGTGAGCACCGCGCCCATGGAGAGGTCGAGCCCCTCCGTCATGATGATGAGCGTCATGGGCAAAGCGAGGAGCAGCAGGATCACCGACTGCACCAGGATGTTGGAGAGATTGCCGGCGGTGAGGAAGCCGGGGCTCGCCACCGCGAACAGCACGCTGAGGCCGACGAGCGCCACGGCGACGCCGGGCACGGCGGGGATGCGCGGCCGCGCGGGGGCAGAGGGGGAGAGGGCGTGGTCACTCATCGTGCATCCCCATTCGGACGATGTTCTCTTCGGAGAGGTCGGCGCGGCCGAGTTCGCCGACGATGCGCTTGCCGCGCATGACGTAGGCGCGGTCGCAGACATGGACGATCTCCGCCTGCTCGGAAGAGATCATGAGCACCGCCGCCCCTTCGGCCACCAGTTGGTCGATGAGGGCGAAGATCTCTGACTTGGCGCCCACGTCGATGCCGCGGGTGGGTTCGTCGAAGATGAACAGGCGCGTGCCGGCGGCAAGCCACTTGCCGATCACCACCTTCTGCTGGTTGCCGCCGGAGAGGACGGCGACGCTCTGGTTCGGCGAGGGCGTGGCGATGCGCAGGCGCTGGATCAGCTCCTGCGCCGAGCGCCGGGCCTTGCCGGGCGAGAACATCATGTTGGGGAAGAGCTTCGGCAGGCCGGCCACGGCGAGGTTGTCGCTGACCGTGCGGATGAGGGCGAGGCCCTCCGCCTTCCGGCTCTCCGGGATGAGGCCGACGCCGGCGAAGGCCGCGGCGTCCGGGCCGCCGGTCCTCGGCTTGCCGAAGATGCGCACCTCGCCCGACGTCACCGCGTCCGCCCCGAAGATGGCGCGGGCCACCTCCGTGCGGCCGGAGCCGACGAGGCCGCACAGGCCGACGATCTCGCCGGCTCGCACCTTGAGGTCGATGTCGCGGATGCCGTTGGTGGAGGAAAGGCCCTTGGTCTCCAGCACCACCTCGCCCGGCTCCGTGGCGAAGCGGCGGGGATAGGACATGTCCACGTTGCGGCCGACCATCATCCGCACCAGTTCGTCCGGCGTGGTCTCGCCGGGGAGCGCGCGGCCCACCAGCTTGCCATCGCGCAGCACGGTGATGCGATCGCCGAGGGCGAACACCTCGGCCATGCGGTGCGAGATGTAGACGAGGGCGACGCCCTTCGCCTGCAACTGCCGCATCACCTCGAACAGGCGCTCGGTCTCGCGGTCGGAGAGCGCGGCAGTGGGCTCGTCCATCACGAGAATGCGGGCATCCTGCGACAGCGCCTTGCCGATCTCCACCATCTGCTGCTGGGCGACGCCGAGCTGATGCACCTTGGTGCGCGGGTCCACCTCCAGCCCGATCAAGTCGAGCACCTTCTGCGCCTCGCGATAGAGGCGGCGGCGGTCCGTCAGGCCGGGGATGCGCGAAGAGAATTCACGGCCGAGGAAGATGTTCTGCGCCACGTCCAGATAGGGGACGAGGGAGAATTCCTGGAAGATGACCGCGATGCCGAAGCGCCGCGCGTCGGCGGGGGAGCGGATCTCCACCTTCTCGCCGTTGTGGAAGTATTCGCCGGCATCCGCCTGATAGGCGCCGCACAGCACCTTCATGAGCGAAGACTTGCCGGCGCCGTTCTCGCCGAGGAGCATGTGCACCTCGCCCGGCCAGACGGCGAAGGACACGTCGTCCAGCGCCTTCACGCCTGGGAAGGTCTTTGAGATGCCCTTCAGTTCAAGGATCGGGGTGCCGGGCACGGCCGGGGGCGCGGCCAGCTCAAGGCGAGGCGATGGTGCCATGACCGCCCTCATGGTGCATCTCCTTGCTGTCTGTCTCGGGGCCGGAAGATCTTGCCGGGATTGAGGATGCCGTCGGGATCGAGCGCACCCTTGACGAGGCGCATCACGTCCACCGCATCGCCCAGCTCCAGGGGCAGAAAGTCCATCTTGCCGACGCCGACGCCGTGCTCGCCGGTGCAGGTGCCCTCCAGCGCGATGGCGCGGCGGGCGAGGCGGTCGCAGAAGGCCTTGGCACGGGCCAGTTCCTCGCTGCTGGCGGGATCGATCAGCACCAATAGGTGGAAGTTGCCGTCGCCCACATGGCCGACCACCGGGGCGGTGAGGCCCGTCTGCGCGATATCCGCCGCCGTCTCCACCAGGCATTCGGCGAGGCGCGAGATGGGCACGCAGACATCGGTGATCATCGCCTTCGCGCCGGGGCGCAGCGCGAGGCCGGCATAGAGCGTGTTGTCACGGGCGTGCCAGAGGCGGCCGCGCTCCTCCGGTGTCGTCGCCCACTGGAAGCCTTCGCCGCCGAACTCGGTCGCCAGCGCTTCGGTGGTCTCGGCCTGCTCGGCCACATAGGCCTTCGAGCCGTGGAACTCGAAGAAGAGATGCGGCACCTCGGGCAGGCCGAGCTTGGCGTGCAGGTTCATGCCACGCATCATCACCGCGTCGAGCAGTTCCACCCGCGCCACCGGCACGCCGGACTGGATGACGGCGATGGCCGTGTCCACCGCCGCCTTGAGGTCCGGGAAGGCGCAGACGGCGGAGGAGACGGCCTCCGGTTGCGGATGCAGCTTCAGCGTCACCTGCGTGATGACGCCGAGCGTGCCCTCCGCCCCCACGAACAGGCGGGTGAGATCATAGCCGGCGGCGGACTTGCGCGCCCTTTGCGCGGTACGGATGACGCGGCCGTCGGCCAGCACCACTTCCAGCGCCAGCACATTGTCCTTCATGGTGCCGTAACGCACCGCCATGGTGCCGGAGGCGCGCGTGGAGGTCATGCCGCCGATGGAGGCGTCGGCGCCGGGATCGATGGGAAAGAACAGGCCCGTGTCGCGCAGCTGGGCGTTGAGCTGCTTGCGGGTGATGCCGGGCTGGACGGTCACGTCCATGTCCTCCGCATTCACCTTCAGCACCGCATTCATCCGCCCCATGTCGAGGCAGACGCCGCCATGCAGCGCCGCCGCATTGCCCTCCAGCGAGGTGCCGGCTCCGAACGCGACGACCGGCACCTTCAGCTCGCGGCACAGGCGCACGACCGCCTGCACCTCGGCTGTCGTCTCGGGAAACACCACCACGTCCGGCGGTGTCGCCGCGTGATGGGCTTCGCTGCGGCCATGGTCGGCGAGCACTCCGGGCGCGCGGGTGGCCCGATCGCCGACGATCTCGGCGAGGCGTGCCAGCAGGCCATCCATGGGATGCGCCGCGATGGGCATATGGGCAGACATGCGTTCCTCCCTTCGCGCGTCCCGTTGGCCGGGCTTGCTGCGCGTCTGTCCGTCCCGTTACGCCGCTTGCGAAGCCGCGGCGGAGACGGGGTTGAGCTTGAAATCGTAGGTGAGCTGGCACCAGGGCTGGTCCATCCCCCGGCCGTCCGGCGCGACACCCGGCGCATGGGTGGTGAAATCGCGGATGAGTGAGTCCTTCACGCCGAACACCGCATCGCTGTCGAGATAGGTGTCGCCGGCGACGAACACATGGGTCACGAGCTTTTCGTGGCCGGGCGCCTCGATCATGAAATGCACATGGGCTGGCCGCCACGGATGGCGGCCCTGCGCCTCCAGCATCTTGCCCACCGGCCCGTCATGCGGGATGGGATAGGCGGCGGGCTTGATGGACCAGAAGGCGAAGCCGCCCTGATCGTCCGTGCGCAGGCGGGCGCGGGCCACGAGGCCATTCTCCTCGTGCTGCACGTCGTAATAGCCGTCCACGTCCGAGTGCCAGACATCGACGATGGCGTTCGCGAGCGGCGTGCCATCCAGCGTCGCGACCGAGCTGGAGACGAACATGGGCTCGCCCTCCAGATGCCCGGAAATATCCGTGCCGTTCGCCACCTCCGGCGGGCCCTCCACATAGAAGGGGCCGAGCACGGTGCTCTCGGTGACGGCGGTCTGGTGGTCGTGGTTGATGGCGTCCACCAGCATGGAGACACCAAGCGTGTCCGACAGCAGGATGAACTCCTGACGCGTGCCGGTGCACATGTGTCCGGTGTCCGTGAGGAAGGCGATGCCCTTCTCCCATTCCGCCTGGGTGGGGCGCACCTCGCGGATGAAATTGTGCAGGTGGCGGACGAGCGCCTCGCTGATCTCGCGGACGCGGGCATCAGGCGCGTTGGCGACGCGCTCCAGCACCGCCTGCGTGATGGAAAACTGGTCGAAATTCCTCATGCGAGCCTCCCGTCATTCTTGTCGAGATCCGGCTCGCCCAGTCCGGCGAGCCATTCGGCAAGGCGGACCGGTGCAATGAAGTCCGCCTCCCCGTCGCCGCGCCCGATGAGCGCGCCGTAGATCTCCCGCGTGAGCGTGGCGAGGGGCATGGCCATCTCGGCGGCGTGGCCGGCCCCGACGATGAGGTCGAGGTCCTTGGCCATCTGCCGGCAGGAGAAAGTGGAATTGAAGTCGCGCGTCTCAAGGCTCTTGGCCTTGTAGTGGACCATGGGCGAGCCCACCGCGCTGTTGGTGAGCACGTCGAGAATGTCCTGCCAGGCGAGGTTGCCCTTGCGGGCGAGCACGATGCTCTCGCCCATCATGGCCGCCGAGACCGCGATCATCAGGTTCACGGAGAGCTTGGCGTAGCGCGCCTCTTCCTGCGTCCCGAGATACTTCTGGGCGCGGGTGAAATCCTTGGCCACCGGCTCGAAAGTGTCGAACGCCGCGCGGGGGCCGGAGACGAAGCAGGTGAGGTTGCCGGTGTGGGCGATGGCGGCGTTGCCGGAGACCGGCGCGCGCAGATAGTGGATGCCCGCACGCTCCGCCGCGGCGCCCAGCTCGGCGGAGATGCCGGGGCTGACGGTGGAGGTCTCCACCAAGATCGCGCCCTTGCGCATGGCGGAGAGCAGCGGCCCCTCCAGCGCGACAGCCCTGAGTGCCTTATCGTCCGGCAGCGAGGTGAAGACGATGTCGCGGCCGGACGCATCCTGAAGCGTCGCGGCCGGGGTGACGCCGCCGGCGGCGGCCTCGGCGATGCGCTCCTGGTCGCGGTCGAAGCCGGCGATGTCGCGGTCCGCGCCGGCGAGGCGGGTGGAGATGGGCAGGCCCATCTTGCCCAGTCCGATCCAGCCGAGGGTCAAAGTGTCAGCCATCATCCTCTCCTCACGCCGCCTTTTTGCCGAGGCCGAGCTCATCGACGATGCGCGCGCCCGAGGCGGTGAGCCGGGCGAGGGTCTCGTCGAGGCCGGTGGCGAGCAGCGTCCTGTTCTTCTTCATGAAACGGCCGGCGATCATGACCGCCTCCACGTCGCCGCGCCCCGCCTGCATCACCACGGTGGCGACGGGATCATGCACCGGCTGGAGATGCAGCGCGCGGGCGTCGATGAGCACGAGGTCCGCCTGCTTGCCGGGGCTAAGGGAGCCGATGCGGGCGTCGAGGCCCAGCATCCGCGCGCCCTCGATGGTGATCCATTCCAGCGCCTGCCGGACCCGCACCGTGGACGTGGGCGGGATGACGCCGGTCTCGCGGCGGCTGTCCGTATTGTCGAGCACCCGCTGCATGCCGAGCGCGATGCGCGCGACACCCATCATGTCGCCGGCCAGCACGCTTTCGAGATCCACCCCGAGGGAGGGCGCGGCGCCGCGCTTCAGGAGGCGGCCGGTGACGGGGAAGCCGTGGCCCTGCGTCATCTCGTTTTCCGGCGTCACCGAGAAGGAGGCGCCGAGGTCCACGAGGCGGGAGAACAGTTCGTCGGAGAGATCGTTGCCGTGGACGATGTTGATGCCGGGGCCGACCAGCCCCTCGGCGATCAGCGTCTCCCAGCCGCCCGGCGTCTTCGCCGCGCCGCCGCCCTGATGCATGGAGGCGACGAGGCCGAGCTCGCGGGCGAGCCTGAAGTCGGCGCGGGCGGCCTCCATGGTGGAATAATGGGGGCCGAGGATGGCGAGGCCCAGCGTCAGCAGACCGTCGTCGCTGGCGAACGGTCCCCGCCGCAGGCGCTCGATCTCGGCGCGGGGATGCGGCACTTCGGAGAAATGCGGCTCGCCGGGCTTGGGATCGGGCTTGGGGGAGCCGTGGAAGAAGGCGGCGCGGATGCCGCTCTCGGCGAGCGCTTCCACCGCCGCGTCGGTGTGGTCGGGCGTGGGGTTGTTGTGGCACCAGTCCACCAGCGTAGTGGTGCCGGCATCGATCTGCCCGAGCGCGCCCACCAGCGTCGCGATGCCGATGTCCTCCGGCCGGAAGCGGGTGGCGAGGCCGGCATGCACCCAGCGGAAATACTCCAGCAGCGTCCAGTCGGCGGCGAGGCTCCTGAGGCCCGTCTGCCAAGTATGCATATGCGCATTGACGAAGCCGGGCACGCAGATGCGCCCTGCCCCATCCACCCGCTCCGCATCCGGCGCGTCGATGGCGAGAGCGATGGCGGCGATGCGGCCGTCCTCAATCAGGATGTCGCCCTTCGGCAGATCGCCGATGGCGGGCTCCATCGACAGGATGGTGGCGCCGGATATGAGGATGCGGGCGCCCATCAGGCCGCCTCCTCCGCTGGCACCGCCGCCACCGGCCGCTCGCCGGAATAGGCGCGTGCGATGAGGTCGCGGATGCCGTCGCGCGTCACAGGACGCGGGTTCCAGTAGGGGTTCTCCACCGCGATGTCGGCGGCGGTCTCGATGCCGTCCGCCGGCATGCCGATGTCCGAGAGCGCGCGCGGCACGCCCAGCGCCCGCACCAGATCGAACAGCCCCTGCGCCGCATCCGGCGCACCGAGCGCGCGGGTGATGGCGGCCATGGCCTCCGGCGCGGCGGGCGCGTTGTAGGCCACCGCGTGGGGGAGAACGATGGTGTGCGTCTCAGCATGCGGCAGGTTGAAGGTGCCACCGAGCGTGTGGCAGAGCTTGTGGTGCAGCGCCATGCCCACAGCACCGAGGCAGCAGCCGCAAAGCCACGCGCCGTAGAGCGCCATGGTGCGGGCCTCGATATTCGCCGGCTCATGGATGAGGATGGGCAGAGCGGAGGAGAGGGTGCGGATGCCGTCTTCCGCCATCAGCGAGATCACCGGATTGCGGTCGCGGGCGTAGAGCGCCTCCACCGCATGGGCGATGGCGTTGACGCCGGAGGTGGCGGAGAGGCCGGCCGGCAGGGTGAGCGTGAGGTCCACGTCGTAGATCACGGCTTCCGGCAGCACGTCCAGCGAGCGGATGGTGGTCTTGCGCCCCTCCTGCGTCTCGCCGAGGATGGGCGTCATTTCCGAACCAGCATAGGTGGTGGGGATGACCAGTTGCGGCACGCCGGTGCGCAGCGCCAGCGCCTTGCCGAGGCCCGTGGTGGAGCCGCCGCCAAGCGCGACGACGCAGTCCGCATCGGCGGCCTTCAGCGCATCCAGGGCCTGCTCCGTCACCTCCACCGGCGTGTGCATGGTGGCGCCGGGAAAGACGCCCGCGCACGCTTCGCCGATGAGCCCGCCGATGCGCTCGCCCTCGCCCGCCTGCTGCGGCGTGGTCAGCACCAGCGCCCGTCGCGCGCCGAGCCGCGCCACCTCGGCGCCAACCTCGGCGACGGTACCGCGACCGAAGCGGACGCGGATGGGCAGGGCCTCGTAGGTGAAGCTCTCGATCATGGTTCAGATCCGTTCGCGACGCACCGGAGGCGCGCCCTGAGGTCACTCGCCCGCAAGGAGGGCGCCGCGGGGATGCGGGATCGGGGCAGCGGCGGGATGACGGGTCTCGATGGCGCCGAACGCGGCATCCTCGACCACATAATCCACCTGGAAGCGCGCGATGCGCAGGTCCGCCAGTTCCTGACGCACGCGCAGATGCTCGGGATGGGAGGCGTAGGCGGCGAGATCGGCGGCGGTGGCGAATTCGGATACCAGCACCACGTCGCAGGCATAATCGACGTCGGAAATGTCGAGGCCGATCTCGACGCGGGTCATGCCGGCGACGCGGCCGCGCAGGCCCTCGAACGCAGCCTTGACCTTCTGGCGGGCGGCGGCGCGCTCCTCGCGCGTCTCTCCGCTCACGCGCCACATCACGATGTGGCGGATGGGTCCCATCATTGGCGTTTCCTCGACCTATTGGTCTTTCGTTGGATGCGAGTTTTGACTTGCGCACAGCGGAAATAAACGGGATTTTCTGGAACTGTCTTTTGCGTAAAGTGAAAATATGGATCGCCTGACCCAGATCGAGGTGTTCGTGAAGACCGCCGAGCTGCGCAGCCTCTCGCGGGCGGCGGAGGCACTGGGCATGTCCAATGCGGCGGTGAGCCGGCATCTCGCGGCGCTGGAGGAGCGCCTCGCCGCACGCCTCGTGGAGCGCAACACCCGCCGCCTCTGGCTGACCGAGGCGGGGCAGGAATTCTACCAGCGCAGCGGCACGCTCCTCACAGAGCTGGCGGAGGCCGAAGAGGCGGTAAACGAGCACACCCTCGCCCCGCAGGGCCTGCTGCGAGTGACGAGTTCGCTCTCCTTCGCCACCATCTATCTCGCGCCCATGCTGCCGGGATTCCGCAAGCTCTATCCCAAGCTCAACGTCCATATCGCGGTCGCCAACCGCTACCTCGACTTCATCGAGGCGGGCATCGACGTCGCCATCCGCACCCGCCTGCACGAGCCGGACACCAACATCATCGTGCGCCGCCTCGGCCGGATGCGGCGCGTGCTGGCCGCTTCACCTGCTTATCTGGAAGGGCACGGCCGCCCACGCGAGCCGGCCGACCTCACGCGGCACGACATGCTGGTCTACAATTTGGCGCAGGACCCGTTCTCCCTGCGCCTCACCAAGGGCGACGCGGAGCGCACCGTGCGCATCACCGGCGCGCTGGACTGCAATGACGGGCAGGTGATCCGACAGGCGGCCCTCTCAGGCCTCGGCATCCTCATCCAGCCGCTCTACATCGTGCAGGACGACCTCGCCTCCGGGCGCCTCGTTGCAGTGATGCAGGATTGGCAATTGCCCATGCTGACCATGAACATCGCCTACCAGAACCGCGAACGCCTGCCGGCGAAGATCCGCGTGTTCACCGACTATCTCGTCAATTACGTCCGGCAGGTTTCGAGCAGCGGCATCTGGTCGGCCTGACCCGGCGCGTGTTGCCGGGGCGCAGGGTTTCGCCATGATGGGGTGATCCGACACCCCTTGCCTTCCGGGCGGCCCATGCAGCACATCCTCGGTGCCTTTTCAGCTCTCGATCCGCTCATTGCGCTCGGGGTGTTCATCGCCACGGCCGCCACCGACGCCTGCTACGTGGCCTTCACCTCGGCCGTGGTGGCGCGCCGACGCCTCTCGGCGGCCAACTGGTCGAGCGTCTGGTACATGCTCTCCTCGTTCGCCGTCATCAGCTACACGGAGAACTGGGTCTATGTGGTGTTCGCGGCAGCGGGCTCGTGGATCGGTGCCTTCCTGTCGCTGACCCTGCTCCACCGCCCCGGCGGGAAGGTGGCGCCTGTCGGCTCCTCCCCGCCGGAATAGCGATTGCGGCCGCGATCCTCAGCCGGCCGCGGCGGCGTCGACCTCACGGAACACCTCCTGCGCGATGCGCGAGGTCTCCAGCGCCACCGGAACACCGCAATAGATCGCGATCTGCAGCACCACCTCGCGGATCTCGTCGCGGGTGACGCCGTTGGTCAGCGCCCCCTTGACGTGAAGCTTCAGTTCGTGCGGACGATTCAGCGCCGACAGCATGACGATGTTGAGCATGCTCCGCGTCTTGCGCTCCAGCCCCGGCCGGCCCCAGATCGCGCCCCAGCAATATTCGGTGACCAGTTCCTGCAGGGGGCGGGCGAACTCGTCCACATTGGCCATGGAGCGCTCCACATGGGCGGCGCCCAGCACCGCCTTGCGGATCTCCATGCCCTTGTGCAGCAGGCTGGCGGCTTCGGTCGTTTCGGTCATCTGACTATTCCTGGATGAATGGGCGTGACGTGAAGGGGTGCAGGTCAGGATTTCGGCTTGCCGACGATGAGGCGCTTCTCGACGAGGGTCACCGCAAGGTCGAGCACCAGCGCGAAGACGGTAAGGACGATAATGCCGGCAAAGACGGCATTCACATCGAACGTCGCCTCCGCCTGGAGGATCAGGTAGCCGACGCCCCGGGCCGAGCCGAGATATTCGCCCACCACCGCGCCGACGAAGGCCATGCCCACCGACATGTGCAGGCTGGAGAACACCCAGCTCAACGCCGAGGGGATATAGACGGTGGTGAGAAGCTGGCGCCGGTTCGCACCCAGCATCCGCGAATTGGCGAGAATGACCGGGTTCACCTCCCGCACGCCTTGGAAGACGTTGAAGAAGACCACGAAGAACACCAGCGTCACGCCCAGCGCCACCTTGGAGCCGATGCCGAGGCCGAACCAGACGATGAAGATGGGGCCGAGGATGACCCGTGGCATGGCGTTCAATGCCTTGATGTAGGGATCGAACAGCGCTGCGGTGAGCGGCGAGAGGCCGAGCCACAGACCGATGCCGATGCCCGACGCCACGCCGAGCAGAAAGGCGAGCAGCGTCTCGATCAGGGTGGTCGCGAGATGGACGAAAATCTCGCCCGTCACGAACCAGCTGACGATCTGCTGGAACACCAGCACCGGATCGCCGAAGAAGAAGACCGGCAGGGCCTTGGACCGCACCAGCGCGTACCAGGCGATGATGAGGGCGGCGAACAGTGCCGCCTGCAGTGCCGTGAGGACGATGGGACCCGGCATCACGCGCCGGCGGGACCGTCGTTGCGGGCGGGCGGCGGGGCGGCCGGGGGCAGTGCGGCCGGAGGCGCTGGGATCGGCGATCACGGCGTCAGTCCGCAAGTTTGCGCTGATTTCGCTCATAGGCTTTCAGGACCTCTTCCTTCATGGCGTCCCAGATCTGGTGGTAGAGCTCGACGAAGCGCGGCGTCATGCGGATCTCGGCGACGTCGCGCGGCCGCGGCAGGTCGATGCGGAACTCGGCGATGGGGTGCGTAGAGGGGCCGGCGGACAGGATGATGACCCGGTCCGACAGGGAGATCGCCTCTTCCAGGTCATGGGTGATGAACAGCACCGACTTGCGATAGGTGGTCCAGAGCTGGAGCAGCTCGTTTTCCATCAGCACGCGCGTCTGCACGTCCAGTGCGCTGAACGGCTCGTCCATGAGCACGATCTTGGGATCGCGAATGAGCGTCTGCGCCAGCGCGACGCGCTTGCGCATGCCGCCGGACATTTCGTGCGGGAAGCGCTCGCCATGTCCGGAAAGCCCGACGCGGACGAGCCATTCGTTCCCCAGCCGCTCGGCCGCCTTGCGCTGCGTCCCCGCATATTCGAGGCCGGTGATGACGTTGGACAGCGCGGTTCGCCACGGCATCAGCGCGTCCGCCTGGAAGAGATAGCCGGCATCCGCATTGATGCCCTCCAGCGACCGGCCATAGACGCAGATATCGCCCTCCGAGGGCTCGAGCAGGCCCGCGGCGACATTCAGCAGGGTGGACTTGCCGCAGCCGGTGGGACCGACGATGGAAACGAACTCGCCATCCCCCACGTGCAGGCTGGCGTCGTCCACCGCCGTATAGGCGCCGAAGCGGACCGAGACGTGATCGAACCGGAGGGCGGGCGGCGGGCCGGCGTGAGCCGAGAGGTCGTGAGCCGAGAGGTCGCCGGCGGGCGCGCGCATGCGGGCGGGGCCGGCTTCCGGTTGAAGGCCGAAGGTCATGGAACGTCTCCCTGGAGGCGCGGGAACTGGGGGGCGCGGGACCGAGGGGCCGGCATCGGCCCCTCGGAGACGCGTCAGTGCTTCGCGGCCGGGCCGTATTTCTTGAGCGCACGCTCCACGAGGCCGTTGTCGTAGGTGCGCGGGATGTCGAGGCTGGCCGATTTCAGCGCCGGCTCCATCACCGAGATGGTGGCGAGCACGTTTTTCGCCGCCTCCGGCGTCACGATGCCGTCCCACTGGAAGGCGGAAAGGTTCTGCTGCAGCGATTTGCGGTAGAGCGCTTCGTCGGCCTTGTAATATTCGGCCGGAACCGAGGCGATGATGTCGTCGATGCTTGCGGTCTTCAGCCACTGCATGGCCCGGACCAGCGCATTGGACACGGCCTGCGACGTGTTCGGATTGGCCTTGATGAAGTCGGTGCGGGCGTAGAGGCAATCGGCGAGGTAAGGGCCCCCGAAGGCGATCTGCGAACCTTCAGCGTTCCGGCTGTCCACCAGCACCACCACTTCCTTCGCATCGGTGAGCGAGGTGATGGCGGGATCCAGATTGACGATGGCATCAAGCTCGGTGCCGGTGCGAATGGCGGCGACCGCGCTCGGGCCGGTGCCGATCGAGATGAAGCTCGCATCCTTCCAGTTCACGCCGGCCCGTTCCAGCAGCTGGGCGACGAAATTCTGCGTGGAGGCGCCCGGCGCCGAGATGCCGATCTTCTTGCCCTTGAGATCCTTGACGCCCTTGATGCTGTCCGCCTTCGTCGCGCGCACGGCGAGCACATTGCCTGGATAGCGACCGAAGACGGTGATGCAGGTGAGATCCTGCCCCTTGGACTGCAGCCGCAGCATGTGCTCGTAGGCCCCTTCGCCGATGTCGGCGCCGCCGGCGACCACGGCCTGGAGGGCTGCGGTGCCCGAGCTGAAGGCCGTGGAATCCACCGTAAGGCCTTCGTCCTCGAAGTATTTCTTATTTAGCGCGACGAAGTACGCGATCTTGTTCATCTGGCTGATGGAACCGCCGACCGCGATCGAGATCTTCGGCTTCTCGAGGCCCGCGGCCCCGGCCGCTCCCGGCAGGAGGGCGAGGCCCATCCATCCGGCGGCGATGATGCTTCTGACGATGGACATTAGCTTCCTCCACGGATGCGACATTTGCTTGGCGGCGTCGCTTGAGGGGCGCTTGGCGCCCTCTTCATATTCTGACTTATTGTATGACAATATGGCCAATGAAATGGATGTCAACCATGTCCGACTGACTTTCCGTCATCCGGCCCTCCAGCGGAAAGCCACCGCTACTTTCCCCTGTTCAGAATCCCGTCCAGCGTCTCGCGGTCGACCTTGATCGCGACGCCGGCGCGCTCTTCCTGCACCAGCATGGCGACGCGGGAATCCCTCTTTCCCCAGCCCCGGTTGCGGGCTTCCGTCATCTCGGCCAGCGTCATCTCGGTGAATCGCGCGGGAACGCCGACCTCCAGCGCGAGGGCCGCGGCCAGCGACACGTCCTTGAACGCGAGATCAAGGGCGAAGGACACCTCGTCGAAGGCCGCCGGCAGGAACTGGTCGGCGAGACGGTCCACCACATTCTGGCGCCCGAGCGATCCTTCCCGGATCGCGGCGAACAGGGTGGCGGGGTCCACACCCGCCTTGACGCCGATGGTGATGACCTCCGCCAGAACCATCTGGATGCCGTAGTTCGCGCTGTTGTGGACCAGCTTCGCCGTGGTGGCCGCGCCGAGCGCGCCGAGGAACATCACCCGGTCGCCCAGCAGGTCGAGAAGGGGCCGGCAGGCCTCGAAAGCGTCCTCGCTGCCGCTCACCCAGATGGCCAGCCGGCGCGTGCGCGCGCCCTTGGGGCCGCCGCTCACCGGCGCATCCAGCAGGGCGACGCCACGGGCCGCGAGGCGCTCCCCCAGCGCGCGCACCGCTGCCGGCGCGCTGGTGGTCATGTCGATGAGCGTCGCGCCGGCCGAGAGCCCCTCGGCGAGGCCGTCGTTGCCGAACACCACCGCCTCGACCTCGGCCGGACCGGGCAGCATGGTGAAGATCACGCGGGCCCTTGCCGCGACATCGCGCGGCGACGGCACCCACAGAGCACCCAGCGCCTCGAAGGGCGCCGCGGCTTCGCGCCGGCGCGTATGGATGACGAGTTCCTGGCCGGCTTCGAGGAACCGCGTCGCCAGCGGAGCGCCCATGGCGCCGAGGCCGATGAAACCGATGGGCACGGACGTCACCTCCTGTTGCGCGGTGTCAGAGACCGTTGAGGAAGGCGAGAAGCCGCCGGTTCACCGCGTCCGGAGCTTCCAGCGGCGCCATGTGCGAGGCGTCGGGAATGATCTCCAGCCGCGCGCCGGGGATGCCGCGCGCGATGACCTCGGATGCCGCGACGGGCGTCGTCGGGTCCTGCTCGCCCACCATCACCAGTGTTGGCTTCGCGATTTCGCCGAGGCGCGGCGCGACGTCGAGGGTCGAGATCATGTCCCACATGGCGGCATGAACATGGGGATCGGCCGCGCGCAAGGTCTTCGCGACCCGGTCGAGCACGTCCGGCCGCCGGGCGGAGAAGCCGGGCGTGAACCAGCGCTCCAGCGTGGGCGCGACGATCGCCTCCATGCCGCCCGCCCGCACCTGCGCGGCACGCCCGCGCACGGCCTCCCGTCCCGCATCGGCGAAGGTGCTGACCGTATCCATGAGGCACAGCGCGCGGACAAGATCGGGGCGCGCGAGCGCCAGCGTCTGGGCGATCATGCCGCCAACGGACAGCCCCACCACGCAGGCCGGCCCCGCCCCTGCCGTTTCGATGACCCCGGCGAGATCGGCGGCCGCATCGTCGAACCCCAAGGGCAGGCGAGGCGCGGGCGAGGCGCCGTGGCCGGCAAGGTCGTAGGCGATCACGTCGAAGACCTCGGCGAGCGCGCCGATCTGCCGGTCCCAATAGGTCAGATCGAGGGCGACGGCATGGATGAGCACCACCAGCGGGGCGCCGCGGCGTCCGGCGCGCACCTGGTGAAGTGCCGGGGCGGTCCTCGAAAACGGCGAACTTGACGGGTCGGTATGGGGCATCACGCAAGCTCCTTCGGCGGCCCACGCTGGGCGTGCGCCATCAATCGCGCGCTCGGGGCGGCTGCACGGGTGTTCTCAACGGAACAGGCGCGACCACCGCGCCTGAAGGCGGACTAAATGCGGGCGAGACGCGGCTCGCCCGCGGCCGGAACGGCGGCCCCCTTGTCCCTGGCGGATGCGTCCTTCGTGCCCCGCTTGCGGACCGGACGATCGCGCTCGGCCTCCTTGGCGGTGAGCACCGCATCGGCGATGGCGGCGGCGTTCATCACGTGGCGGCGGCAGGCCTGTCCGGCCGCCTCGGGATCGCGCCGGGCGATGGCCTCCATGATGTCGCCGATTTCGCCGAGGCTCTTCGCCAGCCGTCCCGGCTGGGACAGCGTATGGGCGCGCAGCATGGTGACCCGCCAGTGGATCATGCGCAGCATGTCCTCCAGCATCGGATTGTGCGCGCCGGCCGTGAGCGCGGCATAGAAGGCCGTCTTCACCAGCAGGAGATCACTGCCCGGCTTGCCGCGGCTGGCTTTCCTGAAGGCGGCGAAGGCGCTCTCCAGCGCCTTGTGCTCGGCCTCCGTGGCCCGCTCCGCGAAACAGCGGCCTGCCATCTCCTCCAGCGTCGCGCGCAGCTCATAGATCGAGCGCGCGTCCTCGGCGGTATAGATGGCGACGATGGGGCCGCGATGGGGAATGATCTGCAGAATCCCTTCCGCTGCGAGCTGGCTCAGGGCCTCCCGCAGCAGGGTTCGGCTCACCTGGAACATCTCGCAGATCTCACGCTCCACCAATCGGTCGCCCGGCTGGAAGCGCCCCTCGAGAATGGCGGTGCGCAGGGCCTCGATCACCTGCTTCTTGAGCGATGCCGCCTGGTGCATGGCCGCAAGGCTGGCTGGCGTGGTCATTGCTGGCTTCCTTGGCTCGCGGCCCCGATGGATTCGATGCGCTGTGTCCACTGACGAAATCAGATGACGGGCGGCTCGTCGAGCCGCACGACGATGCCGTCCAGTTCCGGCTTCGGCGGCCGGTAGCGCTTCATCACCAGCGGATCGTGCCCGGGGATGATGTGGTCCGGCGAGGGCGCGGCGGCCTTCAGCCGGTCGAAGCCCTCCAGCATGCATCCCACGTGGAAGGCGGTGACGAACGGACGCTCGGTGTCCATGTTCTCGTAGAAATGGGTCACGTCCGACGCCAGCACCACCGGTCCGCGGCGGGTATTGACCCGCACGAACTGGAGCCCGGCGGAATGCCCGGGCGCGGGGTGCAGCGTCACGCCCGGCGCGAGTTCCGCACCGCCGTCATAGAAGTTGACGCGACCGGCATAATTGGCGCGGACCATGCCCACCACATCCTCCACCTCGAAGGAATGGCGCAGGCGGCGGTAGCGCATGTAGCGTCCCACCGCAAAGTGCATCTCCGCCTCCTGCAGGTGGAAGGTCGCGGCGGGAAAGAGGTCAAAATTGCCCACATGGTCGTAGTGCAGGTGGGTGAGGATCACATCCTGCACGGTCGCCGGATCGAGCCCCACCAGCTTCAGCGCCTCTGCCGGGCAACGCAGGAAATCGCGCTTGCGGCGGGCTGCGACCTCGGCATTGAAGCCCGTATCCACCACGAAACTACGCGCCTCGCCCACGATGGCCCAGACGTAATAGTCGAGCGGCATGGACGCATCGTGGGGATCCCCGCCGATGAAATTGTCCGCCCGTTTCGCATCTCGCGTGGCGTAGCGGATGGCGAAGACGTCGTAGGTGGGGATCGCCTGTGCGCTCATGCCGCCTGCCCCTTCGGGTGAGACCCGCTCGCGCCGGCGAAGGCGCGGTAGCGCTCCGCATAGTCGCGGATGCCCTGTTCCAGCGTGAATTCCGGCGCCCAGCCGAGCACCGCGCGGGCTGCGGAAATGTCGAGAGAGGCGCGCATGCGCGCATTCACCTCCTCCAGGGGCGACAGCGCGTCACCGATCTCGATATCGGCGCCCGGCACGACCTGCCGGACGATCCGCGCCACCTCTACGGCCGCCGTCGCCTGTCCAGCCGCCACGTTGAAGATGCGCTGCGCGCCCTCGGCCGGGGCCGGAACGGCGAGAGCGCGCACGACCGCCCTGGCGCAGTCCGGGACGTAGGTGTAGTCGCGCTTCATCGGGCCGCCGGTCACGAACCGCACGGGCCGACCCAGCACCGCCCCCTCCACCATGGGCTTGATGAACATCGGCGTGCGCATGCCGAGGCCGTAGACGGCGGTCACGCGCAGCGCCAGCACATCGAGTGCGTGGAAGGAGGCATAGGCGAGGCCGATGGCCTCGCAGGCCATCTTGGTGGTGCCGTAATGACCGGCGGGGTTGCCCCGCACCACCGAGAAGACCGGGTCTGTCTCCTTCAGCGGCGAGCCGTCGCCGCCATGGTATGCGGCGTTGCTGGACAGGTAGACGAGCCGCGCCATGCCGAGCTGCCGTGCCGCCTCGCACACATTCACCATGCCGGTGATGTTGGTGTGGTAGGTCGCCGCCGGCTGGGAGAGGGAGGTCTCCAGCCCCACGATGCCGGCGCTGTGGACGATGGCCTCGATCCGCCCTGTCCGGCACACGTCCATGAGACGCGCAAGGTCGGTGGTCTGGCCCGTGGCATGGACGACGTCGCCAGCCTCCGCGGCGGCGAGCGTGACGAGGGCTTCGGGCCCCGGCGCGGCCATGTCGTAGCTGGCCACGCCATGTCCGGCCTTGGCGAGCGCCGCCGCCACATGGCTGCCGAGAAAGCCGGACCCTCCCGTCACCAGCACGCGCATGGGGCTGCCTCCCGAACCGGCCTCAGCCATGGGCCTTCTGCGCCCGCTCGGCGAGCAGGACGCTCATGAGCGAGACCGCGTATTCGCTGCACTGCGGATCGGAGAGCCCGGCGGCCTCGCGGCCGAACTTGCGCAGCAGGGTGATGGACATGGGGTCCTGGGCGGCGACGAAATCGGCGACACGCAGCGCTTCGGCCAGCGCGGCGCCGGGTGGGACCACCGATGTGACGATGCCGTAACCCTCTGCGTCCGCAGCGGAAATTTCCCGGCTGGACAGGGACAGCTCGAAGCCCCTTTTGTAGGAGACGAAGCGGAACAAGTAGGACAGCACGATCAGCGGCGGCATGCCGTGGGACATTTCCGGCAAGGCGAAGCGGGCATTCTCGGCCGCGACCACATAGTCCGCCTGGGCCGACATGCCGAAGCCCCAGCCGAGCGCAAGGCCTTCCACCGCAAGGATTGTCGGCACTGGCAAGGCGGCGAAGGCGGCATTCACCTTGAGGATGGCGTTGAGGTCTTCCGCGACATCGGATGCCCGGGTCAGGCCCTTCTTGCCGACACGGCCGCCGCAGAAGTTGGCGCCCTGCCCGGCGACCACCAGGGCCCGCATACCGGGTTGATTTGCAAGGGTTTTGGCCGTCTCGGCGAGGTCCAGCAGGGCCTCGGTGTCCAGATGGTTCGGCTCGCCTTGTCCCACCAGCGTCAACACGATGACGCCATTGCCTTTTTCCTCGACGCGAACGGCCATTCCCGGGGCTCCCTGCGCGGTCCTCTGGCGGGCCGCCTTGTTTTTCATCGGGAGGGAGTGTGGCACCGCGGCCGAGGAATGTAAACTGATTGTACGACAATAATCTGCACAGACAAACAGACAGCCGGGGCCCCGCGCGCGGAGGCGGGGACCGCCCCGAAGGGCCACGGTCAGCGCGATGCGGACTTCGCGCCGGTGGCACCAAAAGCGTTTGAAAACAAGGCCTCGAAGCGTTCCGGAGGCAGCGGCCGGCTCCAGAAATAGCCCTGCCCGAAGGTGCAGCCGTTGGCGACGAGGAAGGCCATCTGCGCGGCCTCCTCAACCCCCTCCGCCAGGATCTCGATGTCGAGCGCCCGGGCCATGGCGATCATGGCCCGGACCAGTTCACCGTCGACCGCGGAGGCGGGCAGGTCGCGCACGAAACTCTGGTCGATCTTCAGCCGGGAGATGGGGAAGCGCTTGAGGTAGGCGAGGGAGGAATAGCCGGTGCCGAAATCGTCGATGGCGATCCTGACACCCAGTTCCGCGATGCGTTTCAGCTTCGATTCAGCACCGGAATCGGCGCCGAAAAGCATGCTTTCGGTGATTTCGAATTCGATGCTGTCAGCCGGCACCCCGGCGGCGGCGAGCGCCGCCTCGGTCTTCGCGCAGATGTCGGTGGCGTTGAGCTGCCCGGCGGAGATGTTCACGGCGACGAACGCGCACGGCAGCCCGGCTGTCCGCCAGCGCGCCATCTGGGTGCAGGCGGTCGCCAGCACGAAGTCGCCGAGGGGGACGATGAGGCCGGTTTCCTCGGCCACCGGGATGAAACGGTCGGGGCCGATCATCTCGCCCTCGGGAGTGACCCAGCGCACCAGCGCCTCGGCGCCGACGATGGTCTGGTCTTCGAGGCGGACGATGGGCTGGTAGTGGACGGTGAATTCGTGCTCCGCCAGCGCCCGGCGCAGGTTCGCCACCAGTTCCACGCGCGCCCGCGCATCGCGGGTCAGGGCGTCGGTGTAGAAGGCATAGGTCCGCCCGCCCCGGCTCTTGGCCTGGTAGAGCGCGGAATGAGCGTGCTGGAGCAGGGTCTCGGCGTCGCTCGCGTCCTCGGGGTAGAGGCTGATGCCGATGGTGGCATTGATGAAGAGATTGCTCACGCCCTCTGCCGCGAACGGCACGCCGAGGGCGTCGATGAGCCGGTCGGCGAAGCGGATGGCCTCCTTCGGCCCCTCGCAGCCGTCGATCAGCACCACGAACTCGTCGGCGCCGTAGCGGCCGATGGTGGCATCCTCGGGCACCGCCTTGCGCAGGTGCTGCGCGGCCGCCCGCAGCACCTCGTCGCCGGCGGCGAAGCCAAGACTGTCGTTGATGGTCTTGAGATGGTCGATGTCGATGTAGAGCACCGCGCACTGGGTGTCCGGGCGGGTCAGCTCGTGCTCGATCAGGGAGAAGATGAGGGTGCGATTGGGCAGGCCGGTGAGCGGATCGTAGCGCGTCAGGCGGTCCACCTCGAGCTCGGACTTGCGCGCCTGGGTGATGTCGTTGAAGGCGCCCACATAGCTTTCCGGCGCGCCGGTGCGGCCGTAGACCGTGCTGATGACCGTCTGCTGCAGGTAGAGCGCGCCGTCCTTGCGCCGGTTCCAGATCTCGCCGCGCCAGACGCCGTTGTCCTTCAGGGCGGCCCACAGCAGCTGATAGAATAGCCGGTCGTGCCGCCCGGAGCTGAGGAACCGCATGGTCTGGCCGAGCACCTCGGCCTCCCCGTGGCCGGTGATGGCGACGAAGGCCGGATTGACCGCCGTGATCCGTCCGGCGAGGTCCGTCACCACCAGCCCCTCCTGGGTGTTGGTGAAGACGGCCTCCGCCAGCGTCAGGTGATGCTCCGCCACGATGCGGGCGGTGGCATCGGAGGCCATCAGGATGATGTAGCCCTCGCCTTCCGGCGTGTCGCGCGCGATGGACTGGACGCACGACAGCCAGATCTCCTTGCCGGCACGGGTGAGGTGGGGCTGGTCGCTGCGCGCCTCGACGACCGTCCCCGAGGGCAGCGACCAGACGGCCTCGCGGCTGGTGCTGCCCCCCGCCCCGGCCCGGATGTTCGGCCGCACGTCGGCATAGCTGCGCCCGAGCAGGTCCGCCCGGCCATAGCCCAGGAGGGCGCAGAGGGTTTCGTTGACCCTGAGGAAGCGCCCGTCGAGGTCGAGATGGGCGATGCCCTCGGCGGCCTGTTCGAAGGTCGCCCGGAAGCGCTCCTCCGCCGCATGGAGCGCGGCCTTCTGGTCGGCTTCGGCCAGCGCGACGCGCAGCCTCTGGCGCTGGACGAAGAGCAGCGTGAGGACACCCGCCACCAGCAGGCAGGCGGCGGCGGTGATGGCGGAGAGGAAGGCGACGCCGCGCACGTCGTCCACCACGTCGGCCGTGGCGACGGTCGCGATGAGCACCGCGTTGGCCGCGGGCACCATCGCCGCCGCCACCAGCAGCGGCACGTCGTCCGGCGGGGTGATGACGTCGTCGGCGAGGCCGGCCGCGCCGGCGGTGGCGAGGGGGACCAGGGCGTCGGGCAGCGCCTGCTGGGCCCCGGCGATCATCCATCGCCCGTCGCTGCCGGTCTTGGTGGCGATGAGCACCCGGCCGCTGTCGCCCATCAGGCCGGCGAATTCCTGCAGGCGGCTGAAGCCGGCGCTGCCGTCGGTGACGATGGCGAGGAGGGCCGCCTGCGGCTGTTGCGGCGCTTGCGGCGTCGCATCCAGCATCCCCCGCGCCACTTCCGCATCGATGGACCGGGCCACCGCCTCGGTCATGAATTCGAGCTGCCCCCTGCGCTCGCCGAGCAGCGTGTCGGAGGCCGACCGGAAGACCGCATAGCTGATGAGCCCCACCGGCAGCGTGAGCAGCGCGAGGAGCGCGAACAGCACCCAGCTCCGGAACGCGAGGACCGGCCGGGCCTCGTCCGTGCCATGGGCGGCGGCATGCAGCGCGAAATAGAGAAGGGCGGTCGTGACCGCGACGAACACGAACCCCTTGAGGGTGGAGAAAACGCCGAAGCCGATGGAGCCCCCGACGCCTTCGATGAAGCGGTCGGAGAAGTAGATCCACAAAAGCGCGCCGACCGCGTAGGCGATCGTCACGGACGCGATGTACGAGCGGCGTTTCATCGGCGCGCTTCTTTCCGAAGCCAGCATCCGTCCATAGCACATATCCGGAGCTGAAAGTGCGGCCGGGCTCGGGATTGCGTGTCAGCCCAGCAAAAAAATACGCCCCCGCAAGGGGGTACGATACACCAGCCATACGGTCGAGCCCCACGGCGCGTTGGGGCGGACCGGCTCAGGGGATGGGCGCGACCACGTTGTCGAAGCTGATGACGACGTCGGTCTGCTGCTGCTTGGAGGTCATGCGGATCGGCAGGCCGCTGTCCACCGCGATCCACACCCGCTGGGGATCGAACGCGGGGGCTCCCGGCATGGGCGGCGGCGTGTAGTCGTAGGCCACCGCATTCTTGCCCTGCACCGTCTCCGGGCCGACGCGCCGGCAGTCCTTGAGGCTGGAGGCGCCGGGAATGACCTTCTTCTGCATCTCCACGCGCCCGCCCGGTCCAAGCGGCATCTTGGTCCACTTGGCCCCATGCTTGACGTACATGACGTCGCCGACGATCACGGCTTCCATCAAGGGCGCGCCGGCCATCGCGGCCACCTGCCTGTAGGCCGGAACCTTGCTGAGCCGATCATAGGCGTCCGCCACGCTTTGGCAGTCATCGGCGCGCGCCGACGAGAGCGGCGCGACGAAACAACCCAGCACCAGGACCGCTGTGGCGGCGTGCATGACGTTTCCTTTCAGATCGGGCGCGCGAGCTTAGGCCTCGCCATGCGGCTGCACAATCAACCGTCAGGACGTGGGACAAACCTGCCATGTCCCTACCACTGATAGCGCACCCCGCCCCGCGCGTTCGCCGCCGCGTAGCCTTCGCCGAACTTGAGGCTGGCGGTGGTGAAGCCGTTCCAGCCGTTGCCCTTGGCGAACACGTTGAAGCCGCCGCCGATCTCGCCGAAGGCGCCGTTGAAGTCGTCGGCGACGGTCAGTGGCAGCCCAGGATTGTAGATGGTCACCGTGTTGTCCCCAAGGAACTCGTACCAGAGTCGCGCATTCAGATTGGCCTCGATGCGCAGCGACGCATTGTCGTAGACCGGCCCGCCCACGCGGGCGCCGAGGCCCACCCTCAGGCTGTCATTGCTGCCGAAGTCCGCCGCCGTGCCGGCGAGGAGCGGCAGGCTGTTGATGCGGGTGGAGACATAACTCAACGTTGCAATGGGCTCGAAGAAGCCGGTGGCGCCGAGCTTCGCCCGGTATCCGGTGTCGAGGGTGAAGCCAAGGCTGGTCGCCCGCACGCTCTGCCCGTAGGCCGCCGGGCCGCCGAGCGTCGGCGCGGTGTAATCCATGGAGAGGATGTCTGCCTTGAACAGGCCGTCCACGAACCAGTTGCGGTTGAGGTAGGTGGCATAGGCCCCCACCGTGCCGCCGGAATAATTGGCGGAGGTCGGCGAGGCATCGAAGCCGAGCTGGGAGGTGACGTAGCCGCCCATGACGCCGAACATCACCGCATCCTTGCCGGACGCCGAGACATTGGTCTTGCCGAAGTCGGCGCCGGCGATGAAGCCGTAGGTGTCCTGCGAATAGCCCATGTCGTAGGTGTAGGCCCCGCCCGGCACCGTGGCGGTGGTGGACGAGTCGCGCAGGCCCCAGCTACCGACCGCCTTGGCCCACACGCCCGGCGTCACGCTCTGCGATCCGACGGCGGGGGCCTTGCCGACGATGGCGCCGTTGCCCCCATTGAGATAGGTGCGCAGGTCCGCCTGCCGGTCCAGCCAGCCGCCGCTGGTCTCGTACCAGATGCTCTGCGCGCCGGTGACGAGGCGCGGTAGCTCGTAGGCCTCCCGGTCGGGCACGCCGACGAGGTAGGTGTCGTTGCCGCGCATCACGAGGTCGTAGAAGAACACGCCCTTGTCGATGACGCCGCCGAAGCGCGGATCGTAGCCGGCCGACTGGGAGGAGATGACGAAGCTCGCCTCCTGGGTGCCGGACTTGCCGTAGGAGGCGGCGTCGGGGTTCACCACCTCCACCACCATCATGCCCTTGGGGTTGTAGCCGCCGGCGCTGCCGCTCACGTCGTTGATGACGATGGCCGTCTGCCCCTGCGTCGCCACCGTGCCGGCGGGCAGAAGGTTGCCGTTGGCATCGAGGCCTCCCACCACCAGTCTGTCGGCGGTTGAGCCGGGGCCGCCGAGCCAGGCGTCGATGCCGAGGCGGCTGTTGCCCTGCCCCACGAACACGCCGCTCACATAGGTCACGTCGCGGGCGCCGTTATAGGCGGTCTGGCCGGGCGTCTCGTCGATCATGGTCAGCAGCCCGGCGTCGGTCGAAACGAGGCTGCCGTTGACGAAGGTTTCGAGGCCCGTGAACGTGGTGGTCTCCCCCTGCGCGCCGTTCAGGGCGGTGACGGTAAGGCCCACGTTGTTCACCTGGTCGATGCCGCCGCCGAAGCTGTTGGCGCCCACCGTGACCCAGGTGTTGGAGCTTCGATTATTGAAGGTGTCGTTGCCGTCGGCCAAGCTCACCCGGCCCACCACGGTGCCGTTGTTGGTGACGGTGGTGGAGCCCGCATCGGCCCGGATCGCCACGCGTCCGGCGGCGCTGGCGAGGTCGCCATTGGCCGCGTAGGTCCATGAGCTGACCAGCGAACCCGTGCCGATGTCGATGGTGGTGCCGGTGCCGCTCGACACGCGGATCACCGCCTCGTCTTCCGATGCGCCCGAGCCGGACACCACGCTGAAGGCGCCGATGCCCACCGCGACGGTGCCCGTCCCGTCGGCGCGGATGCCGTTGCCGGTGCCGACCTGCTCGGAGTCGCCATAGATGCGCGCGCCGGTGCCGAGGGTGACGGTAGCGGCACCGCCGCCGCCCGCCAGCGTCTGGACGCCTGTGCCGCCGGAGAGGACGCGGACACCGTCCGCCAGCGCGACCGTTACGTCACCGGTGCCGGCGGTCTGCGCGACGACGCCGGTGCCGGCGCTGCTGATGTCCGCGCCCACGTCGACCCGGACGGCGCCCGTCCCACCGGAGGTCGCGCCCACGCCGAAGCTGCCGCCCGCCGTGATCTTGCCCGCGACCGTGACCGTGGTGGCGCCGCCGGTGTTGAGGGCGAGGATACCGGAGCCCGTCGCGTCGATCTCCGCCGTGTTCTTCACCGTCACCGTGCCCCCGGCGCCGGAGAGGCCGGCATCGATGCCGATGCCGCCCGCCGTGACCTTGGCGTTGGTGGTGACGTTGACCGTGCCGCCATCGCCCGTGAGCGCGGCGAGGATGCCCGCGCCGCCCGCCTTCACGAGGCCGTCCGTGGTGACGGTGACGCTCATGCCCGTGCCGGTGGCGCTGGCGTCGATGCCCTGCGCCCCGGAGGTGATGGCGCCGTCCGCCGTCGTCGTCACCGTGGCGGAGCCGCCGGCGCCGGTGGAAACGGCGCGCACGCCGAAGCCGGAGACGGTGATGGCATTCTCCACCTTCACCTCGGTGGTCGCCGTGCCCGCCGCCGTGGCCGCGGCATCGGCGCCGCTGGCGCTGTCGGTGATGGCGCCGCGCAGGGTGAAGCGGCTCACGGCGTCGCCCGTCGTCGAGGTGGCAAGCCCCTTCACCGCCGTGCCGGTGCCGCCCTTCACGGTGGCGTCGGTGGTGATGAGCGTGGTGGCGTTGCCCTTGGTGCTGGTGGCGTCGGCGACGATGCCGCCGACATTGCCCGTCACCGCGCCGGAGACGCCGATCTTGGTCTGGGTCGTCCCCTCCACCGAGGAGACGGCGGCGATGGCCGCACCGCCGCTGCTGCTGACGGTGCCGGCGGTCGTCACGTCCACATTGCCGGAGGTGCCGGTCTTGTCGATGCGGATGCCGCCCACCGCGCCCGACACCGAGGTGCCGGCTGCCGTCTCCACCACGATGTCCCCGGTGCTGCCCGCATCCGACGATACCCGGAGGCCGACGCTGGAGCCCTTCACCTCGGTGGTGTCGCCGAGGTTCACCGCGACCTTGCCGCCCATCTGCTTCAGGAACACGCCGTCCGCCGTGCCTTCGATGGACGCGCTGCCTGACGTGGTGAAGGTGATGGTGCCGGTGGCCTCGCCATAGAGGCCGAACCCGCCCGCCGCGGTGGACTTCGCCGTGCCGGAGAAGTTCTGGATGGAGAGGTCGCCGCCGGTGGCATTGAAGAAGGCGCCGTACTGCCCGCCCGAGGCGCTGCCGCTGAAAGTGTCGGCGGTGACGCTGCCGCCCAGCGTGCGCGCGAACACGCCCGCCCCGGTGCCGCCCGTCGCCGTGCCGGAGAAGCCGGAGACGGTGATGTTCCCGCTGGTGCCCGCCTGCGCGAAGATGCCGTACTGCCCGCCCGAGGTGCTGGCGGCGAAGTTCTTCACGCTGATGGCGCCGGTGTCGGTGAGCAGCATCACGCCGTTGGCGCCGCCGACGATGTTGGGCGAGCCGGCGGAGCCGGCGGTGAAATTGTCGGCGGTGATGGCGCCGCTGGTGGTGCGGCCATAGACGCCGTAGTCGCTGGTGCCCGTGGCCGAGCCGGAGAAGCCGGAGACATTGACGCTGCCCGCCCCGGTCTGGGCGAAGATGCCATATTGCCCGCCCTGGGCGCTGGAGCCGAAATTCTGGATGCTGATGGCGCCCGACGTGGACAGCGCCTGAATGCCGGCGGCGGCGCCGGTGAGGAACGGTCCGCTGCCCGTGCCGGGGGTGAAATTGTCGGCGGTGATGGCGCCTGATGTCGTGGAGAGCAGGAGGCCGCTGCCACCCGTGCCCTTCGCCGTGCCGCTGAAGCCCGAGGCATCGATGGTGCCTGACGTGGCGAAGGCGAGGATGCCGTTCTGAGTGCCCGTGGCGCTGCCGCTAAAGGTCTTCAGCGAGATGTCACCGGTGGTCACCACCTGGGTGAAGATGCCGTTGGCGGCGGAGCTGTCCGCCGTGCCGCTGAAGCCGGAGAGGTCGATCTGGCCGGCATTGGCCTGGGCGAAGATGGCGTTCTGGCCCGCCGTGGCGCCGCCGCTGAAGTCGCGGATGTTGACGTCGCCCGTCCCGGTCACCTGCGCGAACACACCGCTGGCGCCGGTGCCATCGGCGGTGCCGGTGAAGCGATCGATGGTGATGGTGCCGTTGCTCGACTGGGCGAACAGGCCGTTCTGGCCGCCCGTGGCGCTCCCGGCGAAATCGTTCACCGTGATGTTGCCGCCCGCGATGAGGGTGAGGCCGTCCGAGGTCGTGCCCTTGAAGGTGCCGCCCTCGGCCGCGATGTCGATGTTGCCGGTGGTGGAGGCGAGCACGCCGCTTGACCCGCCGGTGAGGCTCGCGCCCGCCAGCACGCGGACGCTGGCATTGGTGGCGGGGAGGAGCGTGAGCGCGTAGCTATCCGCCTTCACCGTGGCGCCGATGCCGGTGCCGGACGCCTGCGAGATGGCGCCGCTCGAAATCAGCACGATGCCGTCGGTGGTGGCCGTGAAGCTGCCGCCGATGTTGTTGAGCACAATGTCGCCGCCGCCGAGGCCGGAGCCGACGACCACCGAGATGGGTGCGGCCGCCGTGATGCTCGTGTCGTCCGCCGTGGTGACGGTGATGGTGTTGCCCGTGACCACCGCGGCGGCCGAGCTTGCGCCCGAGCAATCCAGCGCCGTGGGGTTGCCCACCGGCCCGGAGGTGACGCAGGCGCCGTAGGCGACCGTCGCCGGCATCAGCCCCGCAAGCACGGTGGCGAGCGCCGATCCCGAGAGAAGCGCGCGCATGAGGCGCGCGCGCCGATGGGTCCCGGTGATGACCCGGCCAGGCCTGTGCCCGTGCGTGGGGCCGAACATGCGCTTGTCCTCCCTCCCGGTCCCGGACGCGCCCCCTTTAGCGCGGCACAAGGACTCCGGCGCACGTTCGCGCACGCGACCGGCCCGCCAGAGGGGCGCCGGTCGGCGACAGCGAAGCAGCCGTTTCGGGTGGGGACAGAATTTCCCATCATGGTTAACCTTGAGTTACATAGCGCAACAAATGCTCGCAAGGTCTTCCCGAGGCTCTCGCCGGCATTCTTCGCGCCCTGAGGGCTACACCCCTGAGGGCTACACCTGCCGCCACAGCAGCGCGAGCAGCACCGCCGCGCCGAGCCACAAGGCGATCAGCGCCGAGAGCACCGCGCCCGCCCCGCCGGCCGTCAGCAATTGCGCTGCACCGAGCGGCGCCAGCGCCTGCGCCAGCAAGGCCGGCCGGGCGAGGCGGCCGGCGAGGACGGGATAGCGCTCCGCCCCCAGCACGGCCAGCGGCACCGTGCCCTTGGCAATGGAGAAGATGCCGTTGCCTGCGCCGTAAGCCACCAGCGCCACCGCGACGATGGGAAAGCCCGCCGCCAGCAGCACCAGCCCCAGCCCCATCAGCGCCACCGCCCAGATCATCGTCCAGAGCGGATGGTGACGCCCGCCGGACGCCTGCTCGATGATGCGCGCGAAAACCTGCGCCGGGCCGATGAAGGCCCCGGCGGCCACCGCCTCGGCGAGGCTCAGGCCGCGCGACTGGAGCAGCGCCAGCACCTGAACCGACATGGCGGAGGCGATGGTGCCGATGAGGGTGACGATGCCGGCCATGAGCAGGAAGGAAATGCGCTCGGGCCCGCCCAGCACCACCGGCCCGCCCCGCGCCGGCCGGCCGGTCTCCGCCCGCAGCGCGATCGCCGGCATGAAGGCCAGCACCAGCGGGATCGATACGGCCAGATGCAGGCCGGCATAGACGAGGCAGGTCGCCCGCCAGCCCAGATGCGCATCGAGGAAGGCGGTGATGGGCCAGCACACCGTGCTGGCGAACCCGCCCCACAGGGTGAGCATGGTGATGGCCCGCCGTGCCCCCGCGCCATAGAGCCGCCCGAGGGCGGCGAAGGCCGCGTCATAGAGGCTCGCCGCCATGCCCGCGCCGGCGATGCACCAGCCCAGCATGAACATCGCCGGCCCCTGCGCCAGCGCCAACAAGGCCAGACCGCAGGCCAGCAGCGCGCATCCGCCCGCCAGCACCGGCCGCCCGCCGCGGGCATCGATCAGCGCGCCCACCTTCGGCGAGACGAGCCCCGCCACCAGAAGCCCCACGGAGAGGCTGCCGACGATCCATTGCAGGGGCCAGCCCGTATCCCTGGAAATCGGCCCCGCCAGCACCGTGAGCAGATAGAAGGACGAGCCCCAGGTGAGGATCTGCACCACGCCCAGCGCCGCGATGACCGAACGGCCGGCACCCTCCCTCCCGGCGGGTGAAGTGGCCGCGCTCACCGCACGGCCGCGTCGAGGGCGAGCCGCGCCTCCAGCGCCTCGGCCGCTTCCTTGCGCTCGCTGTAGCGGTCGGTGAGATAGGGGGAGATGTCGCGCGTCAGCAGCGTGAACTTCACCAGCTCCTCCATCACGTCCACCACCCGGTCGTAATAAGCGGAGGGCTTCATCCGCCCCGCCTCGTCGAACTCCTGATAAGCCTTGGCGACGGACGACTGGTTGGGAATGGTGAGCATGCGCATCCAGCGGCCGAGTATGCGCATCTGGTTCACCGCGTTGAAGGATTGCGAGCCGCCGCACACCTGCATCACGGCCAGCGTGCGCCCCTGCGTGGGGCGGATGGCGCCCAGCGCGAGGGGGATCCAGTCGATCTGCGCCTTCATCACCGCGCTCATGGCCCCGTGCCGCTCCGGGCTGCACCAGACCTGCCCCTCGGACCAAAGGGTGAGTTCACGCAGTTCCGCCACCTTGGGGTGCTCCACCGGGGCGCCATCCGGCAAAGGCAGGCCATCCGCGTGGTAGACCCGCGTTTCCGCGCCGAGCCGGTTCAGCAGCCGCTCCGCCTCCAGCGTCAGCAGGCGGGAATAGGAGCGCTCGCGCAGGGAGCCGTAGAGCAGCAGGATGCGCGGCGGATGGCGCGACGGCGCGGCCGGGAGCAGCCGGTCGAGGCTCGGGACGTGAAACAGGGCCTCGGTTACGTTGGGGAGGGTGTCGTCGGTCACGGGGGCGTCCTCGCCTAGGCTAGCTCCGGCGCTCTCATAGCAGGCCCGCGCACGGCTCACAGCATCGATCCACTCCCGGCGGCGTTGCGCCGCGCGGGAGCATCTGCACGCGGCTTGAGCAGCGCGAAAGTCAAAATATCATCACAAGTACAAATACCGCGCACGTTTAGGCGGAGCACAGCATCACGCTCCAATCATTCTGCCGCGATCCGAACTATTCGATTGACGCCGCGCGCGGCCGTCCGAATATATCCCGAGGCATTCGCGGCCCCGTATCCGCTTCGCAACCGGGAGATTGCTATGGGTCTTCAGTCCATGGGCGATTTCAAATGGCCCGGCCTCATGCAGCCGGATGGCGCGCCCATCGCCCTCAATCGCGACGCCTTCATCGCCATCGATCGCTACAAGGACATCAGCTACGATCCGGTGTACCGGCCGCAGGCGCTCTATCACCGTGCGCTGGAAGGCCTCCACGCCAATAACGGCGCCTTCCTGCTGCAGGAGGTGGCCACCAACCTGCCCATCTACCGCGACGACACGGGGCCCACCGACTTCCACCTGCACCTGCCGCCCGGCGGCTTCCAGCTGGTGCTCGTCACCTCCGGCATGTTCACCTTCGACTATGACGGCAAGGTCCATTACGTGGGGCCGGGCGCGGCGATGCTGCAGAGCGCCATCGTCCACCGCCAGCTCTTCTACACATGGTCCGGCCTCTCCACCGAAGAGAATCTGAAGACGCCGCAGACCGTGGTGCCCGACCCTTTGTGCATGGGCTATTCCGGCAAGTTCCTCGAAGCCTTCATCACCGATCCCTCCACCTTCCCGAATCCCACAGTGGTCGGCCCGGACAAGATCCGCGAGGACGAGACGCCCCGCACCGCCTGGAAGCATCCGCTGCACAACCGGCCGGCGGGCGCGGGCTTCTGGGTTCAGGACCCGCTCGCCCTCGACGCCCTCTTCCGTCCCTATCCGGCCGATGCGCTGGGGGCGGTGGCTTCCCCCATGCCGGTGCATGTGCGTGACCTCGGCATCGAGGCGCCGAGCGGCCATCTCGTCGCCGGCCACATCATCGCCACCGATCCGCGCGGCGGCGCGGTGCTGCCCAAATCGGCGATGGCGGCGGACGCGAAGGGGCTGGCGAAGGGTGAGGTCGTGGTCTACCGCATCATCCGCGGCACCGCAGGTTTCACGGACGGCGCGGGCAAGATCATCGAACTTGCCACCGGCGATACGGTGACCGCCGGCAAGGACGCCATCCGGCTCGCGGAGGTCGGCGAGGACACGCAGGTCCTGCGGCTCGGTCTCCTCAACGGCTTCGATGCCCTGAAGATGTGGACGCCCGGTCAGCGGGACGAGATCGACGCCCTCGCCGGCCAGATCATCACCCGCGCGGACCTGCGCAGCGACCGCCTCGCCGGCAGCCCGGTGGGCTATCTCTACGAATAAAGCGGGCGCCGCTCAGCCGAACATGCCGGCGACCATGGCGCGGTACCAGTCGGCATTTTCCTCAAGCTGGCGACGGCGCAGGGCCGGCGGCTCGCGGGCAGCTGAGACGGTGCCCTCCACCTCGCGGATGCGGCCGTCCTCCGGCCGGTAGAGCCCGCTCACCTTCACCGCGTCGTCGGCCGTAATGAGGCTCCAGCAGGTGCTGGCATAGCTGGCCGACGGGGCAGCCTCGCCGAACAGGCCGGCGAGCAGCGCGCGCGCCGCCACCTGCGCCTGGCTGCCGGCGGCGAAGGCGGATTTCGGGATCTCGCCGCCGATGGCCGCATCGCCGATGACGAAGACGGCCGGGTCCAGCGCCGAGGCCATGGAGCCGGCGTCCACCGGGCACCAGCCCGAGGCGTCCGCGAGCCCCGCCTGCCGCGCGATGACGCCGGCCTTCTGCGCCGGGATCACGTTCACCAGCGCCGCCTCTTTATAGGTCTCGAAACCGGTGACGACGGTGCCCGTGGCCGGGTCCACCGAGACGAGGCCGTCGGAGATATCAGGCGCCATCCATTCCACCATGCCGGGATAGTGCCCCTCCCAACCCTCCTGGAAGAGGCCCTGCATTGAGAATTTCGGCTTCGGGTCGACGATGACGATGCGCGCCCCGCCGCGCCCGGTGCTCTTCAGGCGGTGGGCCATCATGGAGGCGCGCTCATAGGGCGCCGGGGGGCAGCGGAAGGGGTTGGGCGGGGCGGTGATGACGATGAGTCCGCCGTCGGGCACCTGATCCAGCCGCTCCTTCAGGAGGCGCAGCTGGGCGCCGCCCTTCCAGGCGTGGGGCATCACCGTCTCGGCGGCCCGACTCCAGCCGGGCACGCTGTCATAGTCGAGATCGATGCCGGGGGAGAGGATGAGGCGGTCGTAGGGAATGCGCCCGCCATCGGCGAGCCGCACCTCCCGCCGCTCCCGGTCGATGGCCTGCGCCCTTTGCGGCACGACGCGCACGCCCGCCCGCGCGAGGCTTTCATAGCCGAATTCCAGCGCGACGAAATCGATGAGGCCGCCGAGCCAGAGATTGGAGTGGAACACCGCCACGTAACGCGGCTCCGGCTCCACCAGCGTGACCTCCACCCGGCCATCGCGCAGCAGCGCCCGTGCGGCATTCGCCCCGCCGGCGCCGCCGCCCACGATCACCACGCGCGGCCGCGCCTGCGCGGCGACGTGCGGCGCGCAGAGCAGCGCCGCTGCCAGCGCCGAACGGCCCAGCAGCGCCCGCCGCGAGACGCCCGCGCGTGTCATGTCGTCAGCCGACCTTAAGGTAGCCGAACCCCTTGCCCTGCAACGCGCCGGCGGTGGCGATGCCGGAGGGCACGAAGGCGATGAAGGCCTCATCGCGCGCCTTCTCCTTGGGCACATGGTTGCGCTCGAAGGTGTAGGCGCACAGGTAGACCTTCAGCCCGTTCTTGGCGAGGGCGGCAATCTTCTCGGCCAAAGTGGGATCGAGCGTCTCCTTCTCCCACATGGTGCCGTTGAGATTGTCGAGGAAGAACTTGATGCCGCCCGCATGGGCCACCATCACGATCTGCAGCGCGAAGGGATCCGCGCCATAGGAGGCGTAGTGGTTGTTGATGTTGTTCAGCGTCTGGGCGAACCGGGCATGGTCACCATAGTCCACGTGATAGACGCAGGCGGTGTCCGCTTCCTTCTTGATGTCGGCGAGCTGGAGCGACTGCACGGCGGCATGGGCCGACGTTGAAGCCGCGATCGGCGCGGCGCCCGCAAGCGCCATGGTGCCGAGGAAGGCCCGGCGGTCGAACTGGGGCATGGTTTCCTCTCCCGTCATCGGCGTCTGGCGCGCCGTGTGCTTCGGACTGTGCCACCCACCGCCCCCGCTCCGCAACGGCGCGGCGGGCCGGCGCGCGAACTACTTCTTCGAGCCGTCCGGCTTGAACTGGGCCAGGAAGGCGATGAGATCCGCGCGCTCCTGCTCGTTCTTGACGCCGGCGAAGGCCATCTTGCCCTTGGGCGCGAGGTGCTTGGGGTTTTCGAGATAATCGTTGAGGCTGGCCTCGTCCCACACCTTGCCGGCGGCGGCGCCGTCCTTGATGTCCTGGGAATACGCATAGCCCTCGAAGTGCGCCCACTTGGCGCCGACGATGCCATTGAGCGGCGGCCCGACCTTCACCTTCGCGTCAGGGCCGATGGCATGGCAGGCCATGCACTTCTTGAAAACCGTCTCGCCCTTGGCGATGTCCGGGTCGGCGTGCGCCGGGGCAGCGGCGACGCCGAGCAAGAGGGCGACCATCACGGGGATGCGCACGATCCTCGTCCTTTCCATTGGAGGGGCTGTGTGGTGTCCCGGCCGAGGCGGCCGGGACCCTTCCTTGGTGTCACGACGGGCGGCTTACTCCAGATTGCCTTTGGGCGGATCGCCGTCCGGCGTCACGTTGAGGATCTGGGCGCGGGCGGTGACATGAACTTCGCCGCTGCAGTCCTTCATGCAGGGGTTCTTCTTCCAGAAGGCCTTTTCCGAAGTCTCCCGGTCGTCGTCGTAGAAGTTGGCCTCGTTGGGCAGGTCCACCTTGGGGAAATTCTCCTTCGAGAGCACGTAGTCCTCGGGCACGAGATCGTTGAGGTTCAGAAGATACGCGACGATGGCGTAGGTCTGGTCCGGCGAAAGCGACATGTTATTGCCGAAGGGCATGGCGCGGTGCACGTAGTCGTAGACCGTGGAGGCATAGGGCCAGAAGGAGCCGATGGTCTTTTCCGGCCGCTCGGATTTCAGGGTGCCGCGCCCGCCGGCCAGCACCGGCCAGCGGCCCGCGCCCTCGCCGAACTCGCCGTGGCACTGGGCGCAGTTCTGCAGGAACAGCTCCTCGCCCTCCTTCACCGAGCCCTTGCCCGGCGGCAGGCCCTCGCCATCGGCGCGCACGTCGATGTTCCAGGCGGCGATCTCCTCGGGCAGCGCGGGGCGGCCGAGGGCGATGGTCTTGGCTGTAGCCTGCGCGGTCGTAGAGGCGGGAGCCGCCACGTTCACCGCCTGCCGGGCCTTGTCCGAGCCCATCTTGTCCGCGCCCGCCTTGTCCTTCTCGGCCTTTGCCGCGGGCTTTGCGGGCTGGGGATCGGCCACGGCCATGCCGGACGCGGCCAGAGCGCCGGCGAGCAAGGCGGAAGCGAGGAGCGTCTCAGCCGACTTCCACATTTTCCGTCTCCCCGTTGGAGCGCACCAGCCACGTCTGGATGCCGTTGTTGTGATAGATGGAATTGGTGCCGCGGATGGCCCGCAGCTCCTGCTTGGTGGGCTGGACATAGCCGGTGTCGTCCATGGCGCGGGACTGCACCATCAGCTCCTGCCCGGCCCAGTCGAAATCGAGATAGAAGCGCGTCATGGACATGGGCGTCGCGGGCCCGTCGAGGCGCGCGGTGGTCCAGTTGCGCCCGCCGTCCAGCGAAACGTCCACCCGCGCGATGGTGCCGCGCCCCGACCAGGCGATGCCGGAGAGCACGTTCGGCCCCTTGTGCTTCAAGGGCGCCTGCGGGCTCGGACTCGTCACCACGGATTTCGCGTCCATCACGAAGGTGAAGCGGCGCGAGCGGCCATCGGCGAGGAGGTCAGTGTATTTCGACGTCTCCTCGCGCTGCTGCCAAGGCTGGTCGCCTATCTTGAGGCGGCGCAGCCACTTGACCCACATATTGCCTTCCCAGCCCGGCACCACGAGCCGCACCGGATAGCCTTGCTCGGGCCGGAGCGCCTCGCCGTTCATGCCGAAGGCGACGAGGCAGTCGTTCATGGCCTTTTCGAGCGGGATGGAGCGCGTCATCACCGCCGCGTCGGCGCCTTCGGCGAGCACCCATTTGCCCTTGGGATTGACGCCGGCCATATCCAGCAGCGTCTTCAGCGGCACGCCGGTGTAGAAGAGATTGTGGATCATGCCGTGGGTGAACTGGCAGCCGTTGAGCTGCGCGCCGCGCCACTCCATGCCGGAATTCGCGGCGCATTCGAGGAAGTAGGGGCGGTTCACCCGGCCCGGCATCCGCTTCAGATCTTCCAGCGTGAAGACGAGCGGCTTGTCCACGAGGCCGTGGATCATCAGCCGATACTTGTCCGGGTCGATCTCCGCCTGCCCGCCATGGTGCCGCACGAAGCACAGGCCGTTGGGCGTGATGACGCTGTCGAGGGCATAGAGCGGCGTGAAGCTGACCGAGCTTTGCGAGCTGGCGGTGAGCCACGTCACCTCGCGGCGCACCACGTCCTTCTCGAACACGGACGGCTTGCCATACGGATTCTCGTTGACCGGCGCGCCCAGCGTCTTGGTCCAGTCGGGCACCGGCACGATGTTGGGATCTGGCGTGCCGGCGGCCGGGGCGGCAAGGGCGGAACCTCCTCCGGCGGCAACGGCGCCCGCGCCCATTCCGGCAAGGTTGAGGAAGCGCCTCCGGGAAAGCGACGGCTTCGAGAGCGACGGTTTGGCGCCGGTCGCGCGTTCCGTCGGGGGCAGACTGGTGTCGGACATGGGCGTCCTCCCTGATATTCTTTTATTCGTAGATTTGAATATTTTGATTGGAATCGTGTGCTGGAGGGGCCTTGAGCCTCACGCGCCCGTCACCTTCACCGAGGCGTTGGGGGCGATCTTCACGGACTTGGTGTCGGTCACGTAGCGCTCCACCAGCTCCCACACCGGCGGGCCTTCCACATTCTGGGCGATGGACGCCCAGCCGGCGACCGTATAGGCCTTGTCGGCCTCCAGCGGCTTGCCGGTCTTGAGGAAGGTGAGGTCGGAGATGCGCTGGCCGGAGCCCTTCGACACGTCGATGGCGTAGCCCACGCCGCCGACCCGCACCATGTCGCCGCCGCCCTGGAAGTAAGGATCGGGATTGAAGATGTTGTCGGCCACGTCCTCCAGTACGTCCTTCAGCTGCTTGCCGGTCATGGTGTTGCGGTAGCAGGCGGGATAGGTGATGGCGGTGGCGTTGGCCACGGCATCGAAGGTGATGGGATCGCCCGGCAGCAGCGTGCCGCCCCAGCGGAAGCCGGGGGAGAGGGCGATTTCCGCATCGCGCTCCTTCATGATCGCATCGCAGATCATGTCGTCGAACGTGCCGTTGAAATTGCCACGGCGGTAGAGCAGGCTGTCGGCGCGGCCGAGTTCGCGGGACAGATCCTTCGCATAGGGTGCGCGGATGTCCGTCACGAGCTTCGCCATCTCCGGGTCCGGCGCGATGACGTCCGAGAACACCGGGATGAGCTGGAAGCGATAGCCGGTGACCTTCCTGTCCTTCACGTCGAGATCGAGGCGGGACACGAACTTGCCGTGGGAGCCGGTGGCCACCAGCAGCGTCTTGCCCACCTCCACCGCGCGCGGCATGGCATCATGGGTGTGGGCAGTGAGGATCACGTCGATGCCGGAGACGCGGGACGCCATCTTGCGGTCCACGTCGAAGCCATTGTGGGAGAGCACCACCACCGCATCGGCCCCGCCGGCGCGGGCGGCGTCCACCTGCTTCTGCATGTCCTCCTCGCGGATGCCGAATTCCCAGTCCGGGATCATCCAACGCGGGTTGGAGATGGGGGTGCGGGGGAAGGCCTGGCCGATCACCGCCACCTTCGCGCCGCCCTTCTCGAAGGTCTTCGCTGCGTCGAACACCGGCTCCTGCCACTCAGCCGAGCGCACGTTCTGCGCGAGGAAGGCGAAGGGCGCCTTCTCCTTGATCTCGGTCACGCGGTCGGCGCCGTAGGTGAATTCCCAGTGGCCGACCATGGCGTCCGTGCCGAGGGCGGAGAACACCTTCACCATGTCCTCGCCCTGCGTCTTCAGGGAGGACCAGGAGCCCTGGAGCCCGTCACCGCCGTCCAGCAGCAGCACCTTGTCCGCGCCGCGCTCGGCCCGGATGGCCTTCACCAAGGTGGCGATGCGGTCCACGCCGCCCATGCGCCCATAGGTGTGGGCAAGCTGGGTGAAGTCTTCGGAAGTGAGGGAATAGGCGTCGCGGGTGCCGCCCTTCAGGCCGAAATACTTGAGGAAGGCTGCGTCGGTGAGGTGCGGCGGCACGCCCCGCGCCTCGCCCACGCCGAGATTGATGGAGGGCTCGCGGAAATAGAGCGGCACGAGCTGGGCGTGGATGTCGGTGATGTGCAGGATGGTGAAGGTGCCGGCATTGCCGAACTTCAGCAAATCCGCCTGGCTCAGCGCCTGCGCGCCGACCGCCTGCGCCAGCCCGGTGCCGGAGGCAGCGAGCAGGCCGGCGAGGGCCGTTCCGGCGGACAGAAAATCGCGCCTTGAGATCATGAGGGCCACGCTTTCTCAGGTCATGGCGGGAGCGCCCACCGGATCAGCCGATCCGATGGCACGTCCACCGACAACAACGGAACAATGCGAGGGGCGTCGCCTCAGGCGACGGTGAGCTTCGCGGTGGCCTTCTGCTCGGCGCCGCCGTCATCCTTCCAGGTGAAGGTGAACTCGCCGCTCTCCTTCGCCTTGAAGAAGAAGGACTGGTAGGGGTTCGCCGAAATGGAGGTGAACCACTCCGCGGTGAAGAAGGGCTTGCCGTTGAAGGCGGCCTGGAAGTTGTTGATGATGTCGCGCGGCACGGTCTTGCCGGCGGCGTCCTTGCGCTGGCCGCTTTCCATCTCGTGCGAAATCAGGGTCTTGATCTCGATGATCTCGCCCGCCTTGGCCTGGGCAGGCACGCGCACGCGCGGCTGGGACTTGAGGGCCATGGGTTTCCTCCGGTTTCTGCTCGGCGGCGCTCCGGCGCGCGCCTGTTCTGTTCTTTTGTGTGTTCGGGCCGTGATTCGACTGTCGTATCAGCCGCCGCAGCCGCCGATGGTGACTTTCACCTGCACCTTAGCCGAATAAAGCTGTCCGCTGGACATCTCCGCCACGGCGATGACGTTCTGCGTCTGCGCGAGGCGCATGCGGGTGGAGGCGGACGCCTTTCCGCTCTCGGGGGTGAAATGATAGCTCACCACCTGCGGCAGCGGATTGCCGTCGGCGAAGACGTGGACGGACTTCACGAAATCCGTCTCGGTCATCGGGCTTTCCACATCGATGTTGATAGGCACGACGAGGCCGTTCTCGGCGATCTCGGGCATGTCGAGCTTGATCTTGCCTTCGCCCATGGGCTTGCCGGCGAAAAGCTTTTTCATTTCGTCCGCCACCTGCGCCTCGGTGGCGAGCGCCATGCGCGGTGCCAGCACGGCCGCGAATGCGGCGAGGCCGGCGAGCTTCAGCGCGCGGCGTCGCGTGGAGACAAGGGTGACGTCGAGACGGGGCGGCATGCGTTTTCCTCCTGGCACGACCGGCGCTTGAGGGCCGGCTTTTGGCGTTGTTCTTGTTGAATCTCGTCCCCGTGACGGCGGTGGTCGCGGCGGATCAATTTCACATATTGTGATATCGAATTTTTTGAATGTAAAGTAGCTCCTATCCGCCGATCGCATCCATCTATGAGGGATGGAGCGTCGCAGGTGGATCGCCGCGGCTCAAGGGCTTCAACGAGAAGGCCCCAGGCCCCGGACGTCTCGCTGGGGAGGATACATGCGACCCAAAGCCACGTTTCTCACATGCCTGTGCGCCCTCGCTCTGGCGCTCTTGCCCTTCGTCACGGCCCGCGCGCAGGAGGACGCGAGCGAAAAGGAGATCGAGCGCTACCGCGCCATGATCAACGATCCCATGGCCAATCCCGGCTATCTCGCCGTGGACCGCGGCGAGGCCATCTGGGCCGATCCGCGCGGCACCAAGAACGTCTCGCTGGAGGCCTGCGACCTCGGCCAGGGGCCGGGCAAGCTGGAAGGCGCCTATGCCGCCCTGCCGCGCTATTTCGCGGATGCCGGCAAGGTCATGGATCTCGAGCAGCGGCTGCTGTGGTGCATGGACAAGATCCAGGGCGTGGACATCAAGCCGATCATGGCCAAGCCCTTCTCCGGCCCCGGCCGTGGCTCGGACATGGAGGATCTCGTCGCCTTCATCGCCAACAAGTCCAACGGCATGAAGATCGACATCCCGCTTGCCCATGCCAAGGAGAAGGAGGCCTATGCCATCGGCGAGGCGCTGTTCTACCGGCGCTCGTCCATCAACGACTTCTCCTGCTCCACCTGCCACGGCGACCCCGGCAAGCGCATCCGGCTCCAGGGCCTGCCGCAGCTCGACAAGCCGGGCAAGGATGCCCAGCTCACCATGGCCTCCTGGCCCACCTACCGCGTCTCCCAGAGTTCGCTGCGAACCATGCAGCACCGGCTTTGGGACTGCTATCGCCAGATGCGGATGCCCCCGCCGGACTATGCCTCGGAAGCCGTCACCGCGCTCACCGTCTTCCTGCAGGCGCAGGCGGCCGGGGGCGAGCTGAACGTGCCGTCCATCAAGCGCTGAGGGGAGGAAGAGCCATGAAGACAATCATCATCGCCGCGGCGCTTCTTCTTCCGCAGATCGCCCCCGGAATCGCGCTCGCCCAGCAGATCCCCCCTGCCCCGCCCGCCGTGGTGGACAAGGTGGTGAAGGAGAGCTTCACCAAGCTGCCCGACGGCTGGGCCGCGCGGCTCGTGCCCGACGAGACCATGGAAATCTGCTCGGTCACGCGCAACCAGCCCTCCGCCAAGCAGGCCGAGGCCATCATGGCCCGCGAGGCCAAGACGGTGAAGTATCCGCAAGGCAGCGTGCTCGGCGACTGGAAGAAGGGCGCGGAAGTCGCGCAGAACGGACGCGGCGGCCAGTTCTCCGATCCGCCCGGCACAGTGAGCGGCGGCAATTGCTATGCCTGCCACCAGATGGACCCGAAGGAAGTCAGCTACGGCACCCTCGGCCCGAGCCTCGTCAACTATGGCGCGGAGCGGAAATTCTCAGCCGAGGATGCCAAGGCCGCCTATGCCAAGGTCTACAACGCGCAGGCCGTGTTCGCCTGCTCGCCCATGCCGCGCTTCGGGCACAATGGCGTGCTCAGCGAAGAGCAGATGAAGGACGTGGTGGCCTATCTGTTCGATCCCAACTCGCCGGTGAACAAGCCGGCGAAATGAGGTGACAGGCGGGGGCGCTCCGGTGCCCCCGCCTTTTCCTTTTCAGCCCTTGCCCTGCTTGCCGAGCCACGCATCGAAGGGCTCGCGCGCATAGGCACCTTCCGCCACATAACGGAACAGCGCGGAGAATTCCGGCCGTGGCAGCAGGCCTGGCATACGCGCCACCTCCTTCGGCTTTCCATCCACCTCGGCGAAGAACTGGAAGGTGGGCGTGGCGCGGATGCGCTCGCGCTGGCCGAGCGCCTTTTCGGTGAGCCGCGCGCCGTCGAGGAAGGTCACCTCCCGCGCGCCGAACAGATCCAGATGCACGATGTCGAACGCCTCCCTGACGGGCGTCTCGATGGCCGGATCGGCGAAATAAACGGTGTGCAGTTCCTTGCAATAGATGCAGCCGCGCTGGCTCCACTGCAGCGCGAAGCCCCGCCCCTTCCCGCGCGCGGCGGCGAAATCTTCCGGCAGGTCGAGGAAGCTGTCCACGTACCAGTCTTCGGTATAGAGCCCGTCGTCGCCGAGGTGCGCCTTGGCCTGCGCGGCGGCGGGAACGAGCGCCGCGAGCCCCGCCGAGGCCTTCAGGAGGCGCCGGCGGCTGAGCGTGGGGTCTGCCATGGGGAGGTCCTCCTGTCCTATCCGATGGTGCCGAGGCCGGGCGCGGCATCGAGCAGCCATTGGGCGATCTCGGGCATGAAGCCGGTCATGAAGGCGATGCCGGTGAGGATGAGCAGCCCGCCAGCGATCTTCTCCACGAGGCCGAGCCGGCTGCGCGCCGCCCGCGTCCAGGCGAGGAACCGCTCGGTGAAGGCCGCGGCGATGAGAAAGGGAATGCCGATGCCGGCGGCATAGATGGCGAGCAGCAGCATGCCCCGCCCCACCGACGCCTCGGCCCCGGCGATGAGCAGGATCGCCGCCAGCACCGGCCCCACGCAGGGCGACCAGCCGAAGCCGAAGGCGAGCCCCACCACATAGGGCCCGATCAGTCCCGCCGGCCGTGCCATGGGCTCCAGCCGCGCCTGCCGGTAGAGCAGCGGGATGCGGATGAGCCCCGTCATGTGCAGCCCGAACACCACCAGCAAGGCACCGGAGAGCAGCGTCAGGGTCTCGATATGATCCATCAGCACCCGCCCCAGCGAAGAGGCGGTGGCCCCGAGCAGGATGAAGACGGAGGCGAAGCCGAGGACGAACAGCAAGGCCGCGCCGAGGATGCTGCGCCGCGCGGGCGCGGCGCCCTCCCCGTCCTCCGCAGCCGCACCCGCGAGGAAGCCGAGATAGGCCGGCACCAGCGGCAGCACGCAGGGCGAGGCGAACGAGAGGAGGCCGGCAAGGAACGCCCCTGCGAGGCTGACATCGAGAGACATGCTCCTCCCCGATCGTTGGAAACCGCGTCGGTTCAAGGTGCGCGGATTGGTCCTTGCCCAAGATATATGCGAATGCGATAATATGTCTTGTGAAATCCACGTCTGGATTGTGAATTCATGCGCCCTTCAGCGGTCCTGATGCTCGCGGCCGGCCTCATCCCGGCCGGTCTTTCGGTATTTCTCGCGCCTGCTGCCTCGGCGCGGGAGCTGCTGATGTTCGAGCGCAAGGGCTGCGCCTATTGCCTGAAGTTCGACCATGACGTGGCGCCCATCTACGAGAAGACCGACGAGGGGCAGCGCGCGCCGCTCCGCCGGGTGGACCTCTCCAACGGTGCGCCGAGCGACGTGGTGCTGGCCGCGCCGGTGCGCTTCACGCCCACCTTCGTGCTGGTAGACGAGGGGCGCGAAGTCGGGCGCATTACCGGCTATGCTTCAGATGAAGCATTCTGGGGCCTGCTGGGCTCGATGCAGAACACGATGCGGGACACGATACAGGACAGGATGGCAGGCGCGCGGCCGTAAGGTCGCCCCGCCAGGATTGAGAAGGCAGGCACATGTCGATCGTTTCCAGGCGCCTTGAGGACGAACTGCGGGAAGGCCCGGAGATTTCGCCCGAGCTCGACCGCCTCATGCGCAACGCCCGCAAGGCGAGCGACTTCCTCAAGGCGCTCTCCCACGAGAACCGCCTGCTGCTCCTGTGCCTGCTGGCGGAGGGCGAGCGCTCGGTGACGGAGCTGGAGAACATCCTGTCCCTGCGCCAGCCCACGGTCTCCCAGCAGCTGGCGCGCCTGCGCCTCGACGATCTCGTCACCACGCGGCGCGACGGCAAGACCATCTATTACAGCCTCGCCAACGATGATGTCCGCCGGGTGATCTCGGTCATCTACGACATGTATTGCGGCACGCCCGCATCGGACGCAAAGTAAGCTCAGTAAAAAAATGCGCCGGGCCGGCGACGGGACGCTCCATAAGTCCCGCTCCGGCCATCTCAGGGAGGAAGGCGCGCAATGGATGTTTCAAGCCCCTGGTGGACCGCGCTCGCCGGTCTCGCCGTGGGCGGGGTGGTCGGCTTCGCCGTGTTCCGCGCCCGCCTGTGTACCTTCGGCGCGCTGGAAGACGCCATGGTGGGCCACGACTGGCGCCGCATGAAGGTGTTCGCGCTCGCCCTCGGCCTCGCCGTGTTGGGCACGCAGGCCCTCACCATGGCCGGCATTCTCAGCCCCGACCGCACGAACTACGTCACGACTGCCCTACCCTGGCTCGGCATCCTCACCGGGGGCGTGCTGTTCGGCCTCGGCATGGCGCTGGTGGGCACCTGCGCCTTCGGCTCGCTGGTGCGCCTGGGCTCGGGCGACCTGCGCAGCCTCGTCGTGCTGCTGGTGTTCGGCGCGGTCGCCTACGCGACCTTGCGCGGCATCTTCGCCGGCATCCGGGTGGACGGGCTGGAGCGCGTCGCCCTTCTGCTGCCGGCCGGTACCGCCAGCGACCTGCCCTCCATCATGGGGCGCCTCACCGGGCATGATTTCAGGGGCATCCTCACCGCCGTCGCGGGCGTCGCGCTGGTGGCGCCGGCCTTCGCCGACCGCAGGCTGCGCCGCGCCGGACGGCTGATGACGGCGGGGGTGATGCTGGGCCTCGGCGTGGTCGCCGGCTGGCTCGCCACCACCTGGCTGGTGGACGAGTTCGCCCACCCCATGGCGCCGCAGAGCCTCACCTTCGTCTCGCCGGTGGCGCGCGCCCTGTTCGGCGTGCTGTTCGAGCCCACGAGCCTCGCCGAGTTCGGCGCCGGCAGCGTCTTCGGCGTCGCCCTCGGCGCCTTCGCCGCCGCCAGGCTCGCGGACGAATTCCGCTGGGAAGCCTTCGACGACCCGCGCGAGATGAAGCGCCATCTGCTCGGCGCGGTGCTCATGGGCTCCGGCGGCATCCTCTGCGGCGGCTGCACCATCGGGCAGGGCCTGACGGCCGGTTCCCTCTTCGCCTTGTCCTGGCCGCTCGCGGTGGCGGGCATGGCGGTGGGCGCGCGGCTCGGCATCGCGCTGCTGATGGAAGGCTCTCTCACCGGCTTCGTGCGCCAGAGCGTGGCCGGCCGCTTCGGCTTCCACAACAAGCCCTGACGGTGTGCCTCAGGCGGCGGCGCGCGGCCACACGATGGTCGCCCTCAGGCCGGCGCCATCGCGACGGTTCTCCAGCGTGAGCCGGGCACCGGCGCGGGCGGCGGCCATGGTGGCGATGGTGAGCCCGAGGCCGCTTCCCGCCCCGCTGCGGCTGCGGCCCCGGTAGAAGCGGCGCGTCACCAGCGGCAGCTCATCCTCGGGAATGCCCGGCCCCTCATCCTCCACGCACAGCCCGCCGGCGCAGGGACGCCAGGCAATGGTGCCGCCGGCCGCATGTTCGACGGTGTGCTCCACCGCGTTCTCGTGCAGGTTCCGCAGCATCAGATGCAGCGCCTCGCGGTCGCCCTTCAGCTTCACCGCGTCGAGGGCGTCGTCCACCACCACAAGCGCCGTGCCGGGCTTCGCCGTCTGGCGCACGATGTCGCGCAGCAGCGCCCCGGCCTCCGTCTCGCCGGAGGCTTCCAGCGGCGGGGACGGTGTGCCTTCCAGCTTGGCCAGCGCCAGCAACTGCCGCACGAGGCGGGTGGTGCGGTCCACGGAGACGAGGATCTGCCGCAGCGCGCCTTCCCGCGTCGGCGCGTCGTGCGCCGCCAGCGCGATCTGGGCCTGCGTCTTCAGGCCGGCGAGGGGCGTGCGTAATTCGTGGGCGGCGAAGGCGGTCACGTCGCGCTCCTGCCGCCGCGCGGCCTCCACCTTGGCGAACAGGCCGTTGATGGCCTCCAGCAGCGGGCGGATCTCGGCCGGGGCCGCGGCGGGCGCCACAGGGCGCATGTCCTCGCCGTCGCGGGCGGCGATGTCGCCGGCCACTGCATGAAGCGGCGCGAGCCCCCGGCCGACGCTGATCCAGATCAGCAAGCCCAGCAAGGGCACGATGAAGATCACCGGCGCCAGCAGTCCCGCCACCAGATCGCGCACCAGCCGGTCGCGCAGGCCGATGCGGTCGCCCACCATCACCCGCACGCCCTTGTCCGGATCGAGGATGGTGTAGACCCGCCAGGGCTCGCCGTTCACCGTGCGCTCGGAGAAGCCTTCCGCGGGCCCCGCCAGCGCCTCCTCCGGTGCACCGCCGGATTTCGCGACGAGGCGGCCATCCAGCGACCAGATCTGGCACGAGAGCTGGCGCTCGTAGCCGGCCTCCGGCGGAGTAGTCGCCTGCGCCACGGCCTCGGCGGCCGCGATGTTGCCGCCGGCCACCAGCGAATGGACCATGCGCGCCGCCTCCTGCAAGCGGGTGTCCAGCACATGCTCCAGCTCGCTGCGGCTGGAGGCGTAGATCCAGCCGGTGGCGCACAGCCAGATGACGCCGGTTGCCGCCAGCAGGATCAGCACCAGCCTGCGCTTGAGCGAACTCATGCCGGCCCCCTGACGCGATAGCCGAGGCCGCGCACGGTCTCGATGGTCTCGCGGCCGACCTTGGCCCTCAGATTGTGGATGTGCACCTCGACGGCGTTGCTCTCCACCTCCTCCTGCCAGCCGTAGAGCCGCTCCTCGATCTCCATGCGGGAGCGGATCACGCCGGGCCGCTCCATGAGCGTGGAGAGCACCGCGAATTCCCGGCGCGAGAGGGCGATGGACTGCCCGTCCAGCGTCGCGGCGAGGGTGGCGGGATCGAGCACCAGCGCGCCCACCTTGAGCAGCGGGCCGGCCCGGCCGTGGCCGCGGCGGGCGATGGCACGCACCCGGGCGTTCAGTTCGTCGAGGTCGAAGGGCTTGCCGAGATAGTCGTCGGCGCCGCCATCGAGGCCGCGCACCCGGTCGGGCGCCTCATCGAGGGCGGTGAGCAGCAGCACGGGCGTCGCATCGCCTTGCGCGCGCAGGCCGGCGAGCATGTCGAGGCCGGAGCCGTCCGGGAGCATCACGTCGAGCACCACCGCATCGAAGCGCGCGGCCGCGAGCGCCGCCCGCGCATCGGCGCAGGTCGTCGCATCATCCACCGTCGCCCCGGCGAGGCCGAGCCCCACCTTGAGGCCGTCCATCAGGATCGGATCGTCCTCGACGACCAGTATGCGCATCACCGCTCTCCTTGCCCCTTCCCTTCTACCCCGACCTTAAGGCCCGCTTAAGGTGGGCATCCGAGGGAGCGGTCATGGCCGCGAACACGCTCCGCTCTCCCCTCTCCCCCCTCCGCCGCGCGCTCGCCGTGCTGGCGCTGGCCGTGCTGTCGGCCACCGGCGCCGGCTCCGCGCTGGCGCAGGGCCGCATCCTGAAGGCGGACGAGGCCTTCACCGTCTCGGCGACACGGGGGGCGGACGGCGACCTCTCCCTGAGCTGGCGCATCGCGCCGGGCACCTATCTCTATCGCGAGCGCCTGAAGGCCGGGAAGGACGGCGCCGCCGTGCCCCTCGCCTTGCCGCCGGGCGAAGAGAAGGATGATCCGAATTTCGGGCCGGTGGAGATCTATCACCGGTCCGTCACTGCGCAGGCCACCGGCCTGCCGGCGACGGGGGCGCTGGACATCTCCTTCCAGGGCTGCGCCGAGCAGGGGGTCTGCTACCCCGCCGTGACGCGGCGGGTCGATCTCGCGACCCTCGCCATAACCGCCGCCCCTCCGCGCGCCGAAGCCGCGCCCGTGGAGCAACCGGGGACCGCCGCCTACCCGGCCGCAGTGCCCGAGGCCCCGGCGCCCGAGACCCAGGCGCAGCCCGGCGCCATGGATGCGCTGTTCCACGGGGGCCTGCTGCCCCTCCTCGGGGCCTTCTTCGGCCTCGGCCTGCTGCTCGCCTTCACACCCTGCGTCTTCCCCATGCTGCCGATCCTCTCCGGCATCCTCGCGGGCGGCGGAGCGAAGCCGACGCCGGCCCGCGGCCTCGCCTTGTCCGGCGCCTATGGCCTTGCCATGGCCGCCGCCTACGGCGTGCTCGGCATGGGCGCCGCCTGGACCGGCGCGAACCTTCAGGCGGCGCTGCAGACGCCGTGGGCCATCGGCCTGATGGCCGCCGTGTTCGTCGTGCTGGCGGGCGCCATGTTCGGCCTCATCGATCTCGCCGTCCCCTCCGCGCTGGCGGCGCGGCTGCCGTCGGGTGGGCGCGGCTCCATCGCGGGGGCGGCGGGCCTCGGCTTTGCCTCGGCGCTGGTGGTGGGGCCCTGCGTGACGCCGCCGCTCGCCGCCGCCATGCTCTATGCGGCGCAGACGGGCGATGCCGCGCGCGGCGCCTCCGCTTTGTTCATGCTCGGCCTCGGCATGGCGGCGCCGCTGGTGGCGGTGGGGGCGTTCGGCGCGCAGATCCTGCCCCGCTCGGGGCGCTGGCTTCTCGCCATCAAGCAGGGTTGCGGCGTGCTCTTCCTCGCCATCGCCGCATGGCTCGCGGCGCGCGTGCTGCCCGATGCCGTCGGCCTTGCCCTCTACGGCCTTCTCGCCATCGGCCTCGGTGTGTTCGCCGGCGGCTTCGATACGCTGGCCTCCGACGCCGACGTCCGCCGCCGCATCGGCAAGACGGCGGGCATCGCCGCCGTGGCGGGCGGGCTCCTGCTGCTGGTCGGCGCGGCCGGCGGGGCCAGTGATCCGCTGCGGCCCCTCGCCTTCCTCGCCGCGCCGGCCCGCCCGGTCATCGCGGAAGCGCGGGAGGTGCGGGTGTCGTCTCCTGCGGCACTGACGCGGGCCCTCGCCGCCCGCCAGGACGGCCGCCCCACCCTCGTCTCCTTCACCGCCGACTGGTGCACGGTCTGCAAGTCCAACGAGACGGCGATGGCGGCCCCAGCCGCAGCCGCCCGCCTGTCCGGGCTGGATCGGATCGCCGTGGACGTGACCCGGTATGGCGACGGCGCGCAGGCCCTGATGGGCCGCTACGCGGTCATCGGCCCGCCCACCCTGTTCCTCCTCGATCCCGCCGGGCGCGAGGTGCCGGGATCGCGCCGCGTGGGCGCGCTGACCCTCGCCGACATCGACCACCTCGCCATTGAGGCAGGGCTCTGATCCCATGACCGAAGGACACCCCATGCAACGCAGGGACTTCATCCGCATCGCCGCCCTCGCGGCCCTGATGCCGGCCGTACTGACGCGCGCAGGCACCGCCTGGGCGGAAGGCGTCGACGTCAACGCCATCCTCCGCGACCCGGCCGCGCCGACCTTCGGCAATGCGGACGGCGACGTCACCATCGTCGCCTTCCTCGATTACAACTGCCCCTTCTGCAAGAAATCGGCGCCGGACCTCGCCCGCGTGGTGAAGGAGGACGGGCACATCCGCCTCGTCTACAAGGACTGGCCGGTGCTCACCGAGGCTTCGGTCTACGGCGCGCAGCTGGCGCTGGCGGCGACCTATCAGGACCGCTACGAGGCCGTCCACAACGCGCTGATGGCCATCCCCGGCCGCCGCATCGACGAGCCCACCATGCTGAAGGCGGTGGCCGGCTCGGGCGTCGATCTCGACCGGCTGATGGCGGATCTCAAAGCCCACATCGCCGACATCGGCGCGCTCCTGAAGCGCAACGCCGCGCAGGCGGACTCGCTCGGCCTCAGCGGCACGCCCACCTATCTGGTCGGCCCGCTGCTCGCCTCCACCCTTGACTACTCAAGCTTCAAGCGCGCCGTGGCCGAAGCCCGCCGCCGCCAGACCGCAGGGGAGTGAGCCGGCCTTGGATTCCCTTCCCGCGTCCCCCCTGCTGTCCCGCCGCGGTCTGTTCACGACCCTCGTCCTGCCTCTGGCTCTCGGCGCCTGCGTGACCACGCAGGACGAGATGCCGGTGAAGGCACCGCGCGTCGCCCCGGCCGATGCCGCGCGCTATGGCGCGCTGGAGGACGGCGGCTTCCGCATTCCCGCCGCCGACCCGGACGACATCAAGCCGCGCAACGTGCGCCAGCTGGTGAACAACCCCACCGGGCAGGAGCCGGGCACGCTGGTGGTCGATCCGAAAAACCGCTTCCTCTACCTCGTGCAGGAGAACGGCAAGGCGCTGCGCTATGGCGTGGGTGTCGGCCGCGAAGGGCTGGAATTCTCCGGCACGGCGAACGTGGGCAACAAGCGCGAATGGCCGAGCTGGCGGCCCACCGACGCCATGATCGCGCGCGAGCCCGCCAAGTATCGCCCCTGGACCGGTGGCATGGCGGGAGGCGAGACCAATCCCCTCGGCGCCCGCGCGCTCTATCTGTTCAAGGACGGCAAGGACACGCTCTACCGCATCCACGGCACCAACGAGCCCTGGACCATCGGCGAGGCGGTCTCCTCCGGCTGCATCCGCATGATGAACCAGGACGTGATCGACCTGTACCGCCGCGTGCCCAACGGCACGAAGGTGGTGGTGCTTCCCGTCTGAGTTCTCCAAGCCCGCGCGGCGTTTGAGCGAAGGCAACGCAACACTCTTTCCACCCGTCCATTGTCCCGCGACGGGGGGATGCGCGAGCGCCCGGACCCTGCACGGTCCGGGCGCTCGTTGTTTCAGGGGGTCAGTAGCGGGCGTCCGCCGGCTTCTTGTCCTTCGGCCAGTCGTTCACCTTGGGGGCGAAGTCCGGCCGCGGCATGTGGCTGAAGTATTCGGCCACATCCACCGCCTCCTGATCGGTGAGGCCGCCCTGGCCCAGCGGGAAGCCGCCGTGGAAGCCGATGGGCATGTTGCGCTTCACGAACGCCGCTGCCGTGTAGGTGCGCGCCATGCCCGCGCCGATGTTGAAGGACTGATCGCCCCACAACGGGGGATAGACGAAGGCGCCGGTAGCGTCCTTGATGCCCTCGCCGTTCGAGCCGTGGCAGACGGCGCACTGGGCGGCGTAGACCTTGGCGCCGTTCTCGGTGTCCGGCTTGATCTGCCCGCTGATCTTGCCTACGCCGCGGCCCTCCACCTTGTCCTCGGGCTTGGTCTCCCGCTTCATCCAGTCGAAATAGGCGACCATGGCCTTCATGTCGTCGCCGTCCTTGGCGAGCGGTTTGCCGTTCATGGAGCGCAGGAAGCAGCCGTTGATACGGTCTTCCAGCGTGATCTCCCGCCCGGCCCGTGGCGCATAGCTGGGGAAGAAGGCGGAGACGCCCACATAGGGCGAGCCGTCGGCCACCGTGCCGGCATTGAGGTGGCAGCTGGAGCAGTTCAGCACGTTGCCGACATTCTTCGGCAGCAGAGTGTGCGTCTCGGTGTTGAGACGCATGCCACGCACCAGCTGGGTGGCGTTGGGCTCGTTGAGCACGTCGGCGATGCGCGGGGTGTCGAAGGGCCGGGTGTCCACCTTCGGGTCGAGGGTGGCGCGCGCCGCCTTCACCTCGCCGGCCGTGACCGGCGCCGCCCCGCCGCCCCAGCTGGCGCGGACGAAGGAGAGGATGTCGGCGATCTCGTCGTCCCCCAGACGTGCGAAGCCGGGCATGGTGAAGACGCGGGCATGGGCCTGCGTCTGCGCCGTCGCCCAGCCGGTCAGGGTGATGTGGACGAGCGTCGAAGGGTCCTTGGCCGCCACGGTGGGATTGCCGGCGAGCGGCGGGAACACCTTGGCGACGCCGGCGCCGTTGAGGCGATGGCAGTCGGCGCAGAACTGGGCATAGGCGAGCCCGCCCCGGCTGGTGAACATGGCGGCGGGAACTGCCGAGGCCACGCCTATGTCTGGCGTCGCCTGGCGCGGTGCGCGCGGCTGGTCGTTGGGCAGGCCGCCGAGATAGGTGGCGATGGCCACAAGATCAGGGTCGGTGAAGTTCTGGGTGGAGTTGTGGATCACTTCGGTCATGGAGCCGGAGACGGTGCCGAAGCGGTTCTGGCCGGTCTTCAGCAGCTCCACCGTGTCATCCACGTCGCCGAGGCCGCGCAGATTGACCGCATTCCACTCCTCCACCTTGGAGCCGGAGAGGAACTTTTCGCCGCCGCCATCCGTATCGGACATGGCGCGTTCCTGGAAGCCGATGCCCCGCGGCGTATGGCAGGCGCCGCAATGGCCGAGCCCCTGCACCAGATAGGCGCCGCGATTCCACACCTCGCCTTTGCCGGCATCGGCGACGAAGGGGTGGCTGTCGAGGAACATCTCGTTCCAGAAGGCGAGCGTCCAGCGCTGGTTGAAGGGGAAGCCGATGCCGGACGGCCGGTTGAGACTGTCCACCGGGGCCACGCCGTTCATGAGATAGACGTAGAGCGCATACATGTCGTCCGGCGACATCTTCGCGTAGGACGGGTACGGCATGGCCGGGTACATGTGGGTGCCATCGGCGGTCACGCCCTTGCGCATGGCGCGATCGAAGGCGCCGAAGCTGTAGCGGCCGATGCCGGTCTTCGGATCGGGCGTGATGTTGGTGGAATAGAGCATGCCGAACGGCGTCTCCAGTCCGCGCCCGCCGGCCATGGGCTTGCCGTCCGCCGTGGTATGGCAGGCGACGCAGTCGCCCAGCTCGGCGATGTACTTGCCGCGCGCAACCAGTTCCGCGTCCGCCGCCTGCGGCAGCGCGCGGCCGCCATCATCAATGCGCGGCGGGGTGACGACCCACCAGAACACGGCCGCTCCAACCACCGCGACGCCGGCTGCGGCCGCCGCGAGTGTCTTCAATCGCGGCCTGCGCCGGATTGTCCCTTCGTCGTTCATGGAACGACCTCCTGTCATGGCCGGCGCCCCGAACGCGCGCACGAACCCCTCCGGAAAAACGGCATCCCGTCCCTCCGGCGAGTCGCGGCTGCTTTCGCACCGCCTTCCAAGTCCCGCGCCACGACACTACAGCTGCACCGCAGCAGGGCATTGACGCACCGCAACTGTGAAATTCCCGCCCTCGCCTTGCGGCGCCGCCACGGCCGCCTATCTGGACGGGAGAAAGGAGCGGCCACAGGCGAACCGGATCCGGCGCCGGGCGGCCGTCATCGACATCATGTCCGACAAGATCATCATCCCCTGCCCCCATTGCGGGCAGCTCAACCGCCTGCCCGCCGAGCGGCGCGGCGGCGGACGGTGCGGTTCGTGCGGGCAGGCCCTGTTCACGGGCCATCCCGTGACGCTCACCACGGCGGCGTTCGACCGGCAGATCGGCTCGGACGACCTGCCGGTGCTGGTGGATTTCTGGGCCGGCTGGTGCGGCCCCTGCCGCGCCATGGCCCCGGCATTCGAGGGCGCCGCCGCGACGCTGGAGCCCCGCGTGCGGCTGGCCAAGGTAGACACGGAGGCCGAACCGCAGCTCGCCGCCCGCTTCCAGATCCGCTCGATCCCGACGCTGATCCTGTTCCGCGGCGGCCGGGAAATCGCCCGCCAGAGCGGCGCCCTCTCCGGCGCGCAAATCCGCGCCTTCGTGGAGCAGCACGCCGCCGGCGCGACGGGCTGAGCCATGGCGGAGCGCACGCGGTCGGAACCGCGCTCAGTGGCAGGTTCCGGCCTGATCGCGGCCCGCCGATTTCGCCACACGAACGATGGCCTCCGCCACCACGCGGTGGAGGCTCGCCGGCACATGGTGCCCCATGCCGTCGACCAGCAGGAATTCGGCACCGGGGATCGAAGCCGCGGTGTCGGCGCCGCAGGCCGGCGGGATCAGGGGATCGCAGGCGCCGTGGATGACCAGCGCGGGCCCGGCGATGGTGGCGAGCCGGGCGCGGCGGTCCCCCGCCACGGCCATGGCGGCGAGCTGCCGGCCCGCGCCGCCGGGATCATGGGCGCGTCTCGCCTCCTCCAGCACGAGGCGGCCATGCGCGCCTTCGTCCACCGGATGCGCCGGGCCGGCGATGCGGCGGGCGAAGGCGAGGCTGTGGGCCACAAAGCCGGCTTCGTCGCGGGCCGGATCGGGCGCGGGGCGCATCATCAGCGCCATCACGTCCGGCTCGGCCTGAGGCAGCGCCGGATTTCCGGTGCCCGACATGATCGAGGTGAGGGACAGCACCCGTCCGGGGTGCTCGCTCGCCATGATCTGCGCGATCATGCCGCCCATGGACAGGCCGACCACATGCGCCCGCGGAATGGCCAGGGCATCGAGCAGGCCCACCGCGTCGGCCGCCATGTCGGCGAGGGTATAGGGAACCTCCGGCCGCCGCCCCGCCATCAGCGCGGCGACGAGGCCGCCGAGATCCGGCGGCGCGTGCTGGCCGAGATGGGTCGAGCCACCGGCATCGCGATTGTCGAAGCGGATCACGCGAAAATCGTGCCCCGCGAGGGCCGCACAGAAGGGCTCGGCCCAGCGGATCCTCTGAACGCCGAGACCCGCGACCAGCAGGATCGCTTCGCCGTCCTGCGGGCCGAAGCTGTCGAAGGCGATGTCGAGACCGTTGGCTTTCACGAGGGGCATGGCGACATCCGGGAGAACGCCCCAATTAATACCCGGACAAAATTATAGTCAATATTACCCGGATCAAATTTTCGGACTGGCCTGTCCCAGCACCATCGCCAGCGTATCGGCGACGCTCCGCTCAAGGGTGCCGCCCGGTCCTTCCGAGAGGGCCGGAAGCTCCAGCACGTCGCGCAGGATTCCGACCCCCATCAGCAGCGCCGCCGCCAGCGCCGCACGCTGCGTGGCGTTGGTGTCGAGATGCGCGCCCAGCGGCGTCACGAACTCCTCCATCACCGCCGTACGCAGCACCGCCGCCGCCTTCGGGCTGGTCAGGGACCGGATCAGGATGTCCATGGGCCGGACGGTCGCGTCCGGCTCGTCTTCAGCCAGCAGATGGGCTGCCAGCATCCGGGCCGGGTCGGCACCGAGAGCGTCGAAGATCTTGTCCATCTGCACGGCGCACTTCAGCGCTTCGTGAAACAGCTGCTCCTTGGAGCCGAAGGCGCGGTGCACGTAGGCGACGTCCACGCCCGCGTCGGCGGCGATCTCGCGCAGCCCGGTCTCGTCGTAGGACTGCCGCGAGAAGCGCGCGACAGCCGCCGCCAGAATGCGCTCCCGCCCGGAGGCGGGCGCCGAGCTGTCACGGGTCTTGGTCATCACATCCGTCCTCATCCGGCCTCAAGGCGTAGGAGGCCGCGGGCATCTGGTCAACACTCGTTGACTTTCACCCGTGGCTCGCGCTACAGGGATAGCAGAACCGAGGGGCGCAAGGTTCCGGAGCGGAGATTTTCATGCCTGTGCACCGGCGCGCGCCCCCCGGGACATACGTCCCCTCGAGATGAGCCTCTTGGACATCGGTCCCTTGGACATCGGTCCCTTGGAGATCTGTACCCAGGACACTTGCCACCCGATGGCGCCGCAGGGCGCGGCGGCGGCGCGGTGCGCCGGGTCTTGAACAGAACGGCCTGATTTCTCATGCAATTCCCGTATCGCGCGCCGGCGGCGAACACCGGAGCGGGCTTTCGTTCGCCTGCGCGACGGCCGACGGCCGCGCTGATCTGCATCTTCGCCCTCTCGGGCCTGCTCGCCGCCTGCGACGGACAGGGAACGCCGAAGGACGCGTCCCACCCCACGCCGGACGCAGGTCGGCCCGCGTTCGTGGTCCGGGCCACGGCCGTCGCGGTCACGAACCGCACCACCTCCGTCTCGCTGACGGGGGATGTCGAGGCCAAGGTCCTCACCCAGCTGTCCTTCCGGGTCGGCGGGCGGGTCACGGAACGCCTGGTGGACGTGGGCGCGCACGTCGCCGCCGGAGACCTGCTGGCGCGCATCGATCCCACCGAGCAGCAGGCTGAACTCGACGCCGCCACGGCCGCCGTGTCCGCCGCCGAATCCCGGCTGCGCGTCGCCAACGCCAATTTCCAGCGGCAGTCGACGCTGCTCGCCAAGGGCTACACCACCCGCGCCGCCTACGATCAGGCGACGGAGACGGCCGGCGCGGCGGAAAGCGCGCTGGAGACCGCGCGCGCCCAGCTGGGAACGGCGCGGGATGCGCTGGGCTATGCCGAGCTGCGGGCCCGCGCGGCCGGCGTCATCACCGCCCGCACCATCGAGGTGGGGCAGGTGGTGCAGCCCGCCCAGCCAGCGTTCACGCTGGCCGAGGACGACACGCGCGACGCGGTGTTCGACGTCTACGAGACCTTCTTCCACAACAGCGGCACCGACCGCATCAGGGTCTCGCTCGTCTCCGATCCCAAGGTCGTCGCGGACGGGCGCGTGCGGGAAGTCTCGCCGGTCATCGATGCGGCCACCGGCACCGTGCGGGTGAAGGTGGCCATCGACGCGCCGCCCGAAGCCATGCCCCTCGGCAGCCCGGTGACCGGAACCGTGATGTGGAAGGCGAAGCCGCGCATGGTCCTGCCCTGGAGCGCGCTGGCCTCCGATGGCGGAGACCCCGCGGTCTGGCGGATCGATCCGAAGACCCATGCGGTCTCCCTCGCCAAGGTCGTCGTGGACGCCTTCGAGACCGGCTCCATCGTGATCTCCTCCGGCCTCGCGCCGGGAGACCTCGTGGTGGTGGACGGCGCCAAGCGCCTCAGCACCGGCCAGACCGTCGACTACACACTGGAGAGCGGCTCGTGAGACACGCCCGCCTGATGCTGCTGCTTGCTTCCGCGGCCGCCCTCGCCGGCTGCAGCGAGCAGGCCGCCGCCCCCGCCGTTCCGCCCCGCCCGGTGCTAACGGCGGTGGTGCAGCCCATGTCCCGCGATGTCCTCGAAGTGGCCGGCACCATCGAGCCGCAGGTGCAGACGGACCTCAGCTTCCGCGTGCTCGGGCGGCTGCTCGCGCGGTCGGTGAACGTGGGCGATGTGGTCACGAAGGACCAAGTCGTCGCGGCCATCGACGACACGGCTTTGAAGCTCGGGGTGCGCTCCGCCCTCGCGGAGGTCGCCAACGCCCAGGCCCAGCTCACCAACGCATCCGGTACGGAGGACCGCCAGCGGACCCTGCTGGAGACCGCCGCCACCAGCCGGGCGACGTTCGAGACCGCCGAGCAGGGCCGCGCCGCCGCCGAGGCATCGCTGGCCCGCGCCCAGGCGAACCTCGTCAAGGCGCGCGAGCAGCTGGGCTACGCGCAGCTCAAGGCCGAGTTCGCCGGGGTCGTCACGGCGGTCGGCGCGGAGTTGGGACAGGTGGTTTCCCCCGGGCGCAGCGTCGTCACCATCGCGCGGCCCGACATCCGCGAGGCGGTGGTGGATATCGGCGAGGACTTCATCGGCGATATCAGGATCGGATCGCCGTTCCAGGTCAGCCTCCAGCTCGATGGGGCGCCCGTCGTGACCGGCCGGGTGCGGGAGATCGCGCCCCAGGCCGACAGCGTGACCCGCACCCGCCGCGTGCGCATCACCCTCGACAACCCGCCCGAGGCCTTCCGGCTCGGCGCGACCGTCGCGGCCCGCCCCGTCGGCAGCCTCGCGTCGGATCTGTTCATTCCCGGATCCGCCGTGTTCACCCGCGACGGCAAGTCCTTCGTCTGGCGCGTCACGGCGGAGGACCGGACGGTCCACGCCCAGGAGATCACCGCGTCCGCCGCTTCCGGCGACAAGGCGCGGGTGACCGCGGGACTGGAAGCGGGAACCCGCCTCGTGACGGCCGGCGTGCACAGCCTGTCCGAGGGTCAGAAAGTCCGTCTAGCGCAGGATGCCCAGCCGTGAAGTCGTTCAACCTGTCCGACTGGGCGCTCGAGCACCGCTCGCTCGTCTGGTACTTCATGCTCGCCTTCGTGCTCGCGGGCTTCCTGTCCTACCTGCAGCTCGGCCGCGAGGAGGACCCCGCCTTCACCATCAAGACCATGGTGATCCAGGCGCAATGGCCCGGCGCGTCGGCTCAGGAGATGACGCGGCAGGTCACCGACCGCATCGAGAAGAAGCTCGAGGAGCTTGAGGCGCTGGACTACACCCGCAGCCTCACTGTGCCGGGCCAGACGACGATCTTCGTCAACCTGCGCGACACCACCAAGGCGCGCGATGTGGTGCCCACCTGGCTGCAGGTGCGCAACATGGTCAACGACATCCGCGGCACCTTCCCGCAGGGGGTGACGGGGCCGCAATTCAACGACCGGTTTGGCGACGTCTACGGCAACATCTACGCCTTCACCAGCGACGGGCTCACCCAGCGCCAGCTGCGCGACCGGGTGGAGGAGGTGCGCGCGCAAGTGCTGACCGTGCCCAATGTCGGCCGCGTGGAAATCATCGGCGCGCAGGACGAGGTGATCTTCCTCGAATTCTCCACCCGCAAGATGGCCGCCCTCGACATCGACCAGCGCGCCGTCCTCACCTCGCTCCAGGCGCAGAACGCGCTGGTGCCCTCGGGCGTGCTGCAGGCCGGGCCGGAACGCATCGCCGTGCGCGTCAACGGGCAATTCACCTCCGAGGAGAGCCTCAAGGCGATCAACCTCCGGATCAACGGCCGCTTCTTCCCCCTCACCGACATCGCCACCATCCGGCGCGGCTATGTGGACCCGCCGCAGGCGCTGTTCCGCTTCAACGGCGAGCCGGCCATCGGCCTCGCCATCGGCATGAAGGCCGGCGCCAACCTGCTTGAGTTCGGCGAGGCCCTGAAGGCGGAGATGGCGCGCATCGAGGCCGACCTGCCGGTGGGGGTCGGCGTGCATCTCGTCTCCGATCAGCCGCAGATCGTGGAGGAGGCCGTGGGCGGCTTCACCCGCGCGCTGATGGAGGCGGTCATCATCGTGCTCGCCATCAGCTTCGTCAGCCTCGGGCTGCGGGCGGGACTGGTGGTGGCGATCTCTATCCCGCTGGTGCTCGCCATCACCTTCATGGTGATGGCCTATACCGGCATCTCGCTCCAGCGCATCTCGCTCGGCGCGCTCATCATCGCCCTCGGCCTGCTGGTGGACGACGCCATGATCGCGGTGGAGATGATGGTGGCGCGGCTGGAGGCCGGCGACACGCTCAGGAAGGCCGCCACCTACGTCTACACCTCGACGGCGTTTCCCATGCTCTCGGGCACGCTGGTGACGGTGGCCGGCTTCATCCCCATCGGCCTCAACAGTTCCAACGCCGGCGAATTCACCTTCACCCTGTTCGTGGTCATCGCCGTGTCGCTGCTGGTGTCGTGGCTGGTGGCGGTGCTGTTCACGCCGCTTCTCGGCGTCGCGATCCTGCCGAAGAGCCTGCCCCATCACAAGGAAGGCGGCGGCCGCTTCGCCCGCGCGTTCGCATGGATCCTGAAGCGCGCCATGCTGTGGCGCTGGACCACCATCGGCGTGACGGTGCTGGTCTTCATCCTCTCCCTCGCCGGCATGGGCCTGGTGCAGCAGCAGTTCTTCCCGTCGTCCGACCGCCGCGAGCTGATCGTCGACTGGAACCTGCCGCAGAATGCCTCCATCGCCGAGACCAACGCCCAGATGGCGCGCTTCGAGCAGGAGGCGCTGAAGGGCAATCCCGACATCGACCACTGGTCCACCTATGTGGGCACGGGCGCCCCGCGCTTCGTGCTGCCGGTGGACGTGCAGCCGGCGGATGTGGCGTTCGGCCAGACGATCATCGTCACCAAGGGGTTGGAGGAGCGCAACCGCCTGAAGGGGCAGTTCCAGGCCTATCTCGACAAGGCCATGCCGGGCACCGACGCCTTCGTCCACGTCCTCGACATCGGCCCGCCCGTCGGCCGTCCGGTGCAGTACCGGGTGAGCGGGCCGGACATCCAGCAGGTGCGCACCACCGCCCTGGACTTCGCCAGCGTCATGCGCGGCAACCCGCACCTAGGCAACGTGGTGTTCGACTGGATGGAGCCCGCCCGCGTCATCAAGGTGGACGTGCTTCAGGACAAGGCGCGCCAGCTGGGCGTGACCTCCGAGGACATCGCCGGCGCGCTCAACGGCGTGCTGGACGGCACGGCCATCACCCAGGTGCGGGACGACATCTATCTCGTGACGGTGCTCGGCCGCGCCAATGCGCAGGAACGCCAGTCCATCGAGACCCTGCGCGACCTGCAGCTGCCCGGCTCGGACGGGCGCTCCGTGCCCCTCGCGGCGGTGGCGACCCTGCGCTACGAGATCGAGCAGCCCACCATCTGGCGGCGCTCGCGGCTGCCGACCATCACGGCGAAGGCCGGCATCATCGATGCGGTCCAGCCGAACACGGTGGTGGAGCAGCTGACGCCCGCCGTCGCGGCCTTCAACGCGAAGCTGCCGCCCGGCTATCGCGTCGTCATCGGCGGCGCGGTGGAGGAGAGCCAGAAGAGCCAGGCCCCCATTCTGGCGGTGATGCCGCTGATGCTGTTCATCATGGCCACCATCCTGATGATCCAGCTCCAGAGCTTCCAGCGGCTGGTGCTGGTGTTCGCCGTCGCCCCGCTGGCGCTCATCGGCGTGGTTGCCGCGCTGGTGCCGAGCGGCGCGCCACTGGGCTTCGTCGCCATCCTCGGCGTGCTGGCGCTCATCGGCATCCTCATCCGCAACTCGGTGATCCTGATCGTCCAGATCGAGCATCTGCGGGCCGAGGGCCACCCGCCGTGGGAGGCGGTGCGGGAGGCGACGGAGCACCGCATGCGGCCCATCATGCTCACGGCGGCGGCGGCGAGCCTCGGCCTCATTCCCATCGCCCGCGAGGTGTTCTGGGGACCCATGGCCTACGCCATGATGGGTGGCATCATCGTGGGAACGGTGCTGACGCTCCTGTTCCTGCCGGCGCTCTATGTGGCCTGGTTCCGCATCCCCGCACCGAAGGCCGGGGATGGCCCGCAAGGCCCCGACGCGACCGGCGCGCACACCGGGTGAGCCGGGGGGCGGCGCATCATCGGGCCACCGGACCGGCCGGCCCGATGCGCTGTCCCGAACCCGGATCGAACAGGTGCAGCCGCTGCGCCGGGCAATGGAAATCGAGGCGCGTTCCCAGCGCGAAACTCGCCGGCAGCGTGCGCACCGAGAATGCGGCGCCGGTGTCGAGGCGCCCCACCAGCAGCACCTCGGCGCCCATCGGCTCCACCGTGTCCGGGGTGAAGCCCAGGGCCAGCCCATCACCCTCGGGACGCCCGCCCGCCACATCCTCGGGACGGATGCCAACGAGCACCGGCCGTCCGTTCCCCGTGTCGCCAGTCTCCAGTCGCACCCGGCCATCGGCATCGAGCCATCCGGGAAGCAGGTTCATGGGCGGATCGCCGATCAGCTCCGCCACGGCGGTGTCGGCCGGGCGGGCGTAGATCTCCATGGGCGGTCCGAGCTGCGCCGGACGGCCCTCGTTCAGCACCAGAATGCGATCGCCGAGGCTCATCGCCTCATGCTGGTCGTGGGTCACATAGAGGCTGGTGACGCCAAGGCGGCGTTGCAGGCGCTTGATCTCGGCGCGCATGGAGGTGCGCAGCCGCGCATCGAGGCTGGACAGGGGCTCGTCGAACAGGAACAGGCGCGGCTTGCGCACCACCGCCCGGCCGATGGCCACGCGCTGGCGCTGGCCGCCGGACAGCTCGCGCGGCTTGCGGCCCAGCAGCGGCGCGATGTGCAGCATCTGCGCGGCTTCCTCGACGCGCGCGGCGATCTCGGCGCGCGGCAGGCGTCGCACCTTCAACCCATAGGCCATGTTGTCGAACACGCTCATGTGCGGATAGAGCGCATAGTGCTGGAACACCATGGCGATGTCCCGCGCGGCGGGATCGCGCGAGGTGATGTCCTCGCCATCCAGCGTGATCCGGCCGGAACTCGGCTGCTCCAGACCGGCGACGAGCCGCAGAAGCGTGGACTTGCCGCAGCCCGACGCCCCGACGACCACCACCATTTCGCCCGGCGCCACATCGAGATCGATGCCCCGCAGCACCTCGGTGCGGCCGAAGCTCTTGCGCACCTGATCGAGGACCAGCCCGGCCATCAGCGTTCGCTCTCCGTAAGGCCCTTCACGAACCATCTGAGCATGGCCAGAACCACCAGCGTGGGCGGCAGCATCGCTAGGATGGCGGTCGCCATCACCTCGTTCCAGGCGGTGCGGGATTCCGGGCCGATCATGCGCACGATCCCCACCGTGATGGTGTCGAGCCGCGGGTCCGTGGCCACCACCAGCGGCCACAGATACTGGTTCCAGCCGTAGACGAACAGGATCACGAACAGCGCCGCCATGTTGGTGCGCGACAGCGGGATCAGCACGTCCCGGAGAAACCGCCAGGGACCGGCTCCATCCATGCGGGCGGCCTCCACGAGTTCGTCGGGCACCAGCACGAAAGCCTGCCGGAACAGCAGGGTCGCCGTCGCCGATGCGGTGAGCGGCAGGACCAGGCCGGCGAAGGTGTTCACCATGCCGAAATCCGCCACCACCGCGAAGGTGGGGATGATGCGCACCTCCACCGGCAGCATGAGGGTGATGAACAGCAGCCAGAAGCACAGCATGCGGCCCGGAAAGCGGAAGAAGGCCACCGCATAGGCCGAGAGCAGCGAGACCGCGATCTTGCCGACGGCGATGGCGAGCGCCATGGCGAAGGAGAGGGTCAGCATGCGCCACACGGGTACCCCGCCCGGCGCCGGGTCGAGCAGACGCGGATAAATGGAGAGGCCTTCGAGGCGCGGCAGGAGGCCGATCTCGCCCCGGTTGATGGCGCCGCTGTCCAGCGTCGATCCCACGAACACCAGCCAGATGGGCAAAAGGAACAGGGCCGTGCCCATGAGCAGCACCGCATGGGCCAGAAGGTTTCCGGCCAGGAGGTTTCCCCGCATGAGGGCGCGCAGGGCCGGAGCGCTCATCGCTCGCCCCGCCGCCGAAGGAAATGGAACTGCAGCGCCGTCAGCCCCATGACGAGGGCCATCAACACCACCGACTGGGCCGCGGAGGCCCCGAGATCGAGATTGACCACGCCGTCGCGATAGACCTTCACCATCAGGGTCTGCGTCGCCCGGCCCGGCCCGCCCTGCGTCAGGGCCTCGATGGTGCCGAAGGTCTCGAAGGCGGAATAGACGAGGTTCACCACCACCAGGAACGCAAGCGTCGGCGCGAGCATCGGCAGGAGGATGGTGCGGAACCGCCGCCAGCCGCGCGCGCCGTCCATCCGCGCCGCATTGATGATGGTGCGCGGGATGGATTGGAGGCCCGCGAGGACGAAGATGAAATTGTAGCTCACCTGCCGCCACGCGGAGGCGCCGACCACGGCGATCATGGCCTGCGTGTCGTTGAGCTTGTAGTTCCAGGCGATGCCGAGATGCTTCAGGAGGCCGGCGACGCCGCCGATCTGCGGATGGAGCAGCAGCGCCCAGATCACGCCCGCGGCTGCCGGCGCGACCGCATAGGGCCAGACCAGCGCCGCCCGGTAGGCGCCCCGCCCGCGGATGTCCGCGTCGGCGAACACCGCCAGCAGGACCGCGAGACCGAGCGCCAGCCCCGTCACCGCCCCACAGAACACCAGCGTGCGCCCGATGGCGGCGAGATAGAGCGGATCGGTGAAGAGCGCGGTGAAATTGTCGAAGCCCGCGAAGGTCTCGCTGAGGCCGAACGGATCGGCGCGCATGACGCTCGCGCGCACCGCCACCGCCGTCGGCCACAGGAACAGCAGCACGGTCAGCGCCATCTGCGGCACCAGCAGCAGCGCGGGCGTCGCCCAGCCCGGAAAGATCGTTCGCCGCTCCATGTCCGGGCCGTGCTCCGCAGGACCTATCTGGATACGGACTTCTCGAACTCGCGCAACACCTTGTTGCCGCGTGCCACGGCCGTGTCGAGTGCGGCCCCGGCATCCTGCTTGCCCTGCAGGGCGGTCTCGAACTCTTCCTCGACGATGGCCCGGATCTCGGTCAGCCGCCCGAGGCGCAAGCCCTTGGAATTGACCGTGACCTCGCCGCGGTTGAGCTGGCGGATGGGAATGTCCGCGCCCGGATTGCGGGCATAGTAGCCCTGGGCGAGCGAGAGGCCCGCGCCGCCCAGCGTGACCGGGACATAACCCGTGCGCTGGTGCCAGGACGCATCGGTGTCCGGCCGCGCGAGGAAGGCGAGGAAGCTGGCGACGGCCTTGTATTCCGCCGCCGACCGGTCGGGCGCCGTCATCGTCCACAGGCTCGCGCCGCCGATGATCGAATTGTTGGGGGTGGCCCGCACCGCCGGGTCATAGGGTAGTTGCGCCGCCATGGGGCGGAAGCGGGCGTCGCGCACCACGGCAGCGCGTATCCCGGACGAGTTGAAGGAGATGCCGGTGTCGCCGGCCGGGTAGAGGCTGTCGCCGGCGGCGCCGCGGCCGGCATAGGTGAAGGTGCCCGCCTTCGCCATTTCGAGAAGGCGGGTGATGTGGCTGCGCATGGGCGGGGAATTGAACACCAGCTCGGCGTCGAGCCCCTCGAAGCCGTTGGCCTTTGTGGCGAAGGGCACATCATGGATGGCGCCGAAGCATTCCAGATGCACCCAGGTCGGCCACGCGGTGGTCATGCCCACCTTGGCGCCGCCCTTGGACCGCAGCGCCTCGGCCGCCGTCACCACCTGCTCCCAGGTCTCCGGCGGCCGCTCGGGATCAAGGCCGGCGCGCTCGAACAGGTCCTTGTTGCACCACATGATGGGCGTCGACGAATTGAACGGCATGGAGGCCATGCGGCCATCCGGCAGGCTGTAGTAGCTGCGCACCGCCGGCATGTAGATGGCCGGATCGAGCCGGACGCCGGTCTCGTCGGCGAGCTGCCAGACCTGCTTCACGGCCGCGCCGGCGGCCAGCATGGAGCCGGTGCCGACCTCGTACATCTGCACCAGATGCGGCGCCTTGCCGGCGCGAAAGGCGGCGATGGCGGCGGTCATGGTCTCGGGATAGGTGCCCTTGAACACCGGTTCCACCACCACCGCCTTATGGGCGGCGTTGAAGGCGTCGCAGAGCCGCTTCAGTTCCTCGCCGAGGGGGCCGGCCATGGCGTGCCAGAAGGTGATTTGGACCGGCGCGCCTTGCGCAAAGGCGAGGTGCGGCACCAGCGCGAGGCCGGCAGAAGCGGCGGTTCCGGCGAGCAGTTCGCGGCGATTCATCGACACCTCCTGGACGCGGACGGGCGCGAGCGCGGCTCGGCGCGGTTCAATTGTGGAGAAAGGCGCGCGACCTTGCCAAGGGGGGATGACGCCCGCGTGACTTTCCGGCGAAGCAGCCATCCTCAGACGGCATGCTGTACCTCCGTGCAGTTCCGCCCCGAGCTTTTGGCCCTGTAGAGCGCCTCGTCGGCGATGCGGATCAGCCCGGCCATGCTGGCCCCCCGCGGGGCGCGCGCGATGCAGAGGCCGATGCTGACGGTCACCGCGTCGAGGCCCGGCGCCACCGCCGACCACGGCTCCCGCTTAAGATCGTTGTGGATGCGCTCGCAGAGCGCCTGCCCCTGCGCTGCGGAGGCATTGGGAAGCAGAAGAACGAACTCTTCCCCGCCGTAGCGGGCCGCCAGCCCGGCTCCGGGCGGCAGATTGGCCTTGATGACCATCGCCACCCGCTTGAGACATTCGTCCCCGGCGAGATGCCCGAAGGTGTCGTTGACCGCCTTGAAGCGATCGATATCCACCATCGCAAGGCACAGCCCCAGCCGCTCGCGCCCGGCCCGGTGCCATTCCTCATCGAAGATGGCCTCGAAGCGGCGCCGGTTCGCAAGGCCGGTCAACGGATCGCTGCCGGCAATGAGCGCCAGTTCCTCGTGCGCCCGCTTGAGCGCCCGCTCCGCGAGCACCCGTTCGCGGGCATCGCGCAGCGAGCAGATGAAGGCGATATCGGCTCCGTCGAGCGTCGTCTCCTGAACCGCTCCGATGGAGGCTTCCATCCACACCCAGTCGTCATGGCGGGCACGCACCCGGCACACGAAAGCGGCGCTGCGGCCCAGACCGCTTCCCTCGCCGGCGCCCAGCGCCGCCAGGAACAAGGGCTGCTCATCGGGGTGCAGGAAATCGATCACGTCGCGGCCCAGCATGTCGGGGGGCCCCCAGCCGAGGATTCGGCTGCAGGCCGGCGACATGAAGCGGATCTTCCGGTCGCCGGAGATCGCGGCGATCACGTCGGTCGAGTTCTCCGCGAGCAGGCGATAGCGACGCTCTCCCTCCCACGCGCGGCGTTCCGCCACCAGCAGGTCCGCCTGCTGGCGCTTGAGGAGGGAGATGTCCGAATGCGTGAAATATCCGATGCCGTCGCTGGTCCGGCGGGCGATGACACGGCGCCACTGATCGCGCGGCAGCTCGATCTCGAACGGCGATCCGGCGAAGCGCATGTTGTCGAGAAGCACGGGCTCCAGCTGCTCGTCGGGCCTGCCGGCCGCCGCCCAGGCCCGACGGACCACGGCGGCGAACGTCTGGCCGACGACCGTCTCGCCCGGCCGCACACCGTACATCCGGCGGAATTCGTCATTCGCGGCGATGATGAGGTCGTTCTGGTCGAGCACCATGGCCCCGTCGGGAATATGGTCGAGCAGGTCGATGGAGAAGCCGCGCTGCGCGTCGCTCCGTTCGGACTCTGCCGGCTCCTGCACGAGCGCCTGCCAGATGCGGATGCGGTTGCCATCGGGGTCCGTCAAGGCATTCACGCGCAGGCGCCGGCCGCGATGGTCGAAGACGAAGGGGCGTGATTGGGTCCGATGCCGCAGGACCCCGTCGCGGATGTAGCGCTCGATGTTGGCCAGCTCCGAAGCGTCGAGCCGGGCGGCGTAGAAGCGCCGGAGGTTCGCCTCGTAGGGCTCGCCCACATGGACGTGGCCGTCATGCTCCGGAAAAAACTTCAGGAATGTGTTGTTCCACGACAGGCAGCGGTCGTCCGCATCGAAGAGGCACAGCCCCATGTCCATGCCGTCGAGCAGGTCGGCGAAGAAATCATAATGCCGGCCGGTCACCGCAACACTCCGCTGGAGCTCATGACGGATCGAGCCGCCCCTGAGCTTCGACGCGAATCTTTTCCTCCGCGCAATCACTTTAAAGGGAAAGATCGAAATCGCCTATGGTCAGCCACGCGGGGCTCCGGCGATGCGGAATGACAAGTCTAAGCTTGCCGATTACCCTTCATGATACCGCCAACGGGGATCGGGAAAAGGGCGCGGCCGCCGGATGGCGGGAGGTCGTCACGCCGGGATCTTCACGCTCCCCTGCGGGGAGGAGCGCCGGCGGGCCGCGCCAGTTGCCCACCATCCATCGGAGGATGGCCCGGCGTGGTCGCGCCATCGCCTAGCTGGTGGGATTGCTTGAAAGCCGGGAGAGTTTCCGACGGGTGGCCGGTCGGCCGCCGTCACTTCACACGCTCAAGCTCCAGATGCGGCACGAATTGCCGGCCGCTCGGATCGGCGATGGGCGCGGACCTGACCTTAAGATGGTCGCCGTCCAGTTGCTCGATAGTGCGCACGAGCGTCTGACCCTGCCACTGGGGGAAGGTGGACTGCCAGACCGTGTTCGCGAAGGTGCGCGCCTGTTCGTCCACGCTGTAGGCGCCGGAATAGGCCAAGGCCGGCCCCACGGGCTCGGAGGGCACCGAGCCCGGCTTCGGCTGGCGGTCCCGGCCGACGATGATGGCGCTGAACTGGCCGCCGGGCGTGAAGACGACGAGGCCCTGCGCGCCGGGTCCCCAGGTGTCGCGCCGCGACCCGTCGGGGAACGTGTCGTACACGCTCACGATCTTCCACGCGCCCACGAGCCGGGCGCCGAGCGTATCCGCGGCCAGGGCCGCGCCGGCGTTGCACGCAGCGAGCGCTACAATGACAGCGGGAATGAAGGTCCTCATGCGCATGGCTGTTCTCCAGTCCTTCGGGGCAATCAGGGTTTCAGGGACGCCGCATAGGCGGCGAGCGCGACCATCTCCGGCTCGTTCATCTCTTCGGTGTTCGCGCGCATGGGCGCGGCCAAGGGGCCGTTCCGCAGGCCGTGCTTGAACTCGTAGAGCTGGCGCACGAGATAGGACGGTGAGCGGCCGGCGAGCGGCGGGATGTCGCCGATGCCCTTCAGTCCCTCGCCATGGCAGGCGACGCAGGCCGGGATGCGCGCGCCGAGCCCCTCATTCGCAATGCGCTCGCCCAGCGCGACGCTGCCGCGCGGGACATAGGCGGTGAAGGTCACGTGGTAATCGCGGTTGACGAAATTCTCCTCGTCGTCCGGCATCTCGATGATGCGGCCGGCGAGCGGCTCGGATGTCCCGTCCTTTTTGGGCGTGTAGTACCAGGAGGGGACCGTGCTCGCGGGAACGGTGTCGGTCTCCACCACCGTGATGCGCGGCGGCAGCTTCTGCGCGGCGTAATAGGTGACGGCCTCGGCGATCTCCTGCTCGCTCAGGCTCCTGAGGGCGGCGATCATGCGGAAGACGTGGGTTCGCGCCTTGACCCCGGTGGAGCGGGCGCCGCTGCGGAAGTCATCGATCTGCCGCAGCATGTAGTCGGCCGGCAGACCCGCGAGGCTCGCATTCTCCGGCCCGCCGACGCCCTCGGGCCGGTGGCACACGCCGCAGGGCCGGGTATCGGGGTGGCGCCCCTCCGCCACCACGGCGGGCATGGGCGGATGGGCGTCGGGAAACCAGTCGCGGGCCACGAAGAGGTCGCGGATCTCGGTCAGCGTATAGCCCCGGCTGCTGCCCGGCACATGGCGCACCGTGCCGTCGTCCTTCGGCGGCACGGTGTCCGGCGGCGCGATGGGATAGGCCCAGACGGGCGGCGCCTCGTCGGCCCCGGCGGCCGAGGCGAGGAGGCAGGCTGCGGCGACGATAACGCCCCGCGCCAGCCGGCATGGAAAAAACATCTGCGGCCCCGATGAGTGCGAGATCGGCAGCCACCCCCTGATGCGGCGCCGCGCAGATTATTATCGGGGCCACGGGCGTGATGGACGGCAAAGTTTGCGTCTATTGACGGGCGGATGCGTCCGCCCGGCGCGCACGATCACGCCTGCTTCACCCATACCGTATCGGCAGGTTCCGCCGGGTCGCATGGCTGTGCGGCCAGCTCTGCCGAGGCGCGCAGAAAGGCGATGTCGCGCAGCCGGGCGCCGACGCCGTGGCCGATGGCATCGCTGCGCCAGAGCCGGGGCAGGATCTCCACCGCCCGCCCGCCGCGGCCATGCAGGCGGATGAAGCCGGCCGCCTCCGCATCCTGCATCACCCCGCGCACGTGGGAGCGCGACAGGCCGAAGCGATGGGCCACGTCGCCGAAGACGAACGGACACTCCCGGCCATCGGGGGAGGACAAGGCAGCCTCGAACAGGGCCTCCAGCACCATGAGCCCGCCGGGCCGGCTGAAGAACAGGAGGAAATCAGTCTGCTCGCAGAGCAGGCGCGCACCCTCGGGCAGCAAGGCGAGGGACTGGCGCCGGATGGCGGCGTGGACCGCCGGGTCCCGGTTGCGCACGCCGGCATAGCCGTTCCTGGGGCACAGGGTGTCGAGGATGATGTAGTCCGTGGCCATCCACTCCCGGTCGTGGGCCAGCATCCTGTCCGTGAGGCGGAGCAGCTTCACCCGGCGATCCCGCGGGGCTTGGCTGATCTCGACGAAGCCCACCGCCTGCATCCGCTCGATGAGGTGGTCCACATGGCGCGGGCTCGTCATGCCGAAGGCGGCCATCTGCTGCTTCAGCCGCCCCACCGAGAACCAGGTCTCCCGCCGGTCCCCATCGTGATTGGCGTTGAGGATCACCGAGAGCGTGAACAGGAGGTAGCGGCTGGAATCCGTCAGCAGGCGGATGAGGAACGGGTTGCGGTCGAACAAAGCGAGGAAGCTGTCGCAATAGAGCTTCCGCGCCCGCAGATAATCGGGATGATCGGCGACCTCCTCCACCGTCACCGGCACTCGCCCCAGCATTTCCATACCACCGCCCTGCAACATGACTCCCCCGACGCCACCTTGACGCAGCGACAACCGCAATTCGACTGCGCGGAAACGTGAGGAGGGCAGCGGCGGCATCGCGAAAACAGGCGACTATACCATTGCGAACCATCATCCGCAGCGCGGAGAGCAGAACGATTACCTACCGCAACGGCATCGCCGATGGCGCCGCGACGAGAGGGAGCTTGAGCGTCTCCGTGTTGCCTTCGCCTTCCCGCGCATGTACGCCCCCGCCACGCCGCGCCACATGCGTCACGCGGAGGGGGGCGCGGCCCGGCGACGACATCGGGCGGGCCGCAACAGGGGGAGAGCGGGCATGAGCGAGCGGAATCCGAAGGCCGAGGGGACCGCCAGCCGGGCCGCGGCGCTGAAGGGGATGGCCATCCGGCAGGCCCGCAGCTTCGTGGTGCTGTTTCTTTATCTGTGGGTTCTGCTCGGCCTGTTCGTGCTCAATCAGGCGCTGGTGGAGCGCGCGCACGGCGATACCGTCACCTTCCAGGGCTTCGCCTTCCTCAACGCGCTGGTGCTCGCCAAGGTGATGCTGGTGATCGAGGAGCTGGAGGTCGCCCGCTGGCTCAGGGGCCGGCCGCTGATCCTGGTCATCTTCTACGAGGCGGCGATCTGCACCCTGTTCTTCCTCGTCTTCCACGTCATCGAGCGGTCGGTGATCGCCAAGTTCAGCGGCCATGCCATCACCGCCCACGACATCGAAGTCGGCGGCGGCGGGCTGGTGGGGGCGCTGATCGTCTCGATCATCCTGTTCGTGTCGCTGCTGCCCTTCTTCGCCTTCAAGAACGTCACGCGCGCCATCGGCCCAGACCGGATGCGGCAGATCCTGTTCAGCCGCCACGCCGCCACCGACTGAGGCGGCGGACGCCGCCTAGCTGTGCGAGCGCTCGACGCTGCTGAGGGTCGCCGCCACGTCCTGGTCGAGGTTCGCCTTCAGGAAGTGTTCGGTCTCGGGCAGGATGAGGTGGAAGTCGGTCAGGTTCTCCACCGCGATCTTCAGCGGCCCCGCCTCCACCTCCAGCACGTGCCCGCCCTGGCTGCGGTCGTCCGAGAGGAAGTGGAAGTGATAGCCCTCGACGCTGAACTCGGCGGAATAAGCGGGCGACCAGATGCCCACCAGCGTGCCGTCCACATCCTCGAAGGTGAATTCGCTCTGGGTCTTCGCCGCATCGGCCAGCAAGGTGCCCGGCTCGGGCGGGCACACGGCGCGGGCCTTCACGCGCTTGAAGCGCCCGTCGAGCCGCACGGCGTGGAAGATGTTGTTGGAGGAGCGAAAGCAGTCGCAGGCGGCGCCGAGGCCGTCGAAGCTGGAGACGCCCTCGGTCTCGCCCACCTGATCGGCGGAAAAGCGCGTCACCACGGCGAAGGGCGAGCCCGCGTCAGCCGGCGCCTCATGCACCTCGCCGCCGGCCCGCGCCTGGAAGGCCTTGCCATCCAGCACCACCATCTCGCCGTCGAGCCCGGCGAAGGTGCCGAGGCCGAAATCGCCATGCTCCAACAGCGCGCCGACGCTGACCTCCCGGTCATAGACCCCCGCCACCAGCGCGCCGGAGGTGGAGATCTGGAACACGGTGTGCACCTCGGCCTTGAGGTGATCGGCGAGGATGGCGCGTATGTGCGCGCCGAGGTCCTTGCCCGAGCGGGCCGCCTCCTGTTCCAGCGCGGTCTTGAGGGAGAGCGGAAGATCGATCTCTATGCGCGGCATGGGTCCGTCTCTCCGGCCGTCTCAGAGGCAACCGCCCTCCAAGAGCAGATTCAGGGGGCCGAGGCAAACGGGGGCGCGCCGGCAGAACGCCAGCTCGGACGGGGCCATTCTTGATTCGGCGGGCGGGCGAACCCATACTGGCGGCATTGCCATCGCCAGCGGATTTTTGCCATGCCTTTGAAGGAAGAGGATATTCAGCCCGGCAAGTGCTACAAGACGAAGGGCCTCGACAATTACAAGGTCATCTCCATGACCCGGGGCATCGTCACCTACCAGACCTGGACCTCGCCTTTGCGCATCAACGTGGGCGTGAAGCAGTTCGCCGACGCGGTCTACAAGGAAGTGCCCTGTCCGAAATAGCGTAGCCGCCGGGTTCGGATGACGCATCCGCCAGGAATGTTGCATTGCGGCATCGACGTGGCACGTCGGTAGAGGTATAGCTGGGAAACGCCCTGTGAGAACGTTTCCCGTGCTGTCCGCCGTCATCGCAACGCACAATTCCGAGCGCCGGCTCGTCCCGGTGCTGTCCGCGCTCGTGCAGGGCGTGACGGCCGGCGTGCTGAGCGACGTGACCCTGGCGGATTCCGGCTCCACCGATGGCACGGCCACCATCGCCGATGCCGCCGGCTGCAATTTCTTCAAGGGCGCGCAGGATCTCGGCCTCCGGCTGAAGCAGGGCGCGGCGCAGGGCCGGGGCTCCTGGCTCCTCTTCCTCACCGACGGCTCCATGCTGGAGGAAGGCTGGCCCCGCGAGGTGCTGGCCTTCATCGAGACCGCCCAGCGGCGCGGACAGGCGGACCGGCTCGCCGCCACCTTCCGCCTCGCCGTGGATGGCTACGGCCTGCGTCCCCGTCTCGGAGAAGCCATGGCCGCCGCCCGCCTCGCCGTCATCGGCCTGCCGGCACCGGGACAGGGCCTGCTGATCTCCCGCCGCTACTACGACAGGCTCGGCGGCCATCCCCAGGGGTCCAAGGCCGAGCGCCGCCTCGTCGCCCGCATCGGCCGCCGCCACATCCACGTGCTGCGCCCCCGCGTGCTGCTGCCGGAGACCGGCAAGGCGCCCGAGCTTATCCCGGCCTGATCTCACTCCAGAAAGCTGAAGCCCATGGTTCGGGCGTGATAGTGCAGCCCGCCATCCTGCACGATGAGGAACAGCGCGCGTTCGCTGCCCGCATTGTGGTGCGAATGCGGGGCGCCGGGCGGCGTCACCAGCGTCGCCCATTGGCGCCACGGGCAGCGGGCGCCGTCCACCATGGAATGGCAGGTCTCGCCCTGCAGCACGAGGGTGATGGCCGCCGAATTGTGCCGGTGCGCCCTTTGGTGCTCGCCGGGCGGCAGCGTGTTCAGCGACAGGGTGAGGCTCGGCAGGATGTTGCGCGCCGCCGCCTGCGGCTCCGACGAGAAGATGAGGGCGATGCCCGAGGTCTGATTGTTCTGGGCGTGGTCGTAAATGATGTCGATCTGCCGGGCGATCTCGGCGGCGGGATAATGCACCACAGCGACCGGCCGGCGCGCCTCGTCCGGCGGCAGGTCGCCGTTGAGGGCGAGCTGCGGCTCGTTGGAGACCACCCACAGCACGAGCCTTTCCGCCCCGGCGGTGATGCGCACGGGCGAGCCCGGCAGCAGGAACACGTCGCCCGGCGCGACGGCGAGGCTCTCGCCGAGGCAGTCCACCTGCCCCCGCCCCGCGATCACATACCAGATGGAGCCGGTCGCCCTGAGGTCCACGGTAAAGCGCGCGCCCGCCGCCACCACCGCATAGCGCGCCAGCATCAGCGGCGTGGTGGCGGGGAAGGCGCAGGCCATGGCGTCCGACTGGTCGCAGGGGATGAAGCCGGTGGTCGCGCCGTCCGCCAGCGCCCGCGCCGGTTCCTGCGTGAACAGGCGGCTCGGCACCGGCGGCAGCTTGATGTTGAAGGCATTGCCGGAATTGAAGTAGCGCGCCCGCGCCTCGGCCGGGCTGTTGGGCGCGGCGGGCATCTGGGCCGGCAGATCGGCCATATCGGGTTTCTGAAGCACGGCGGCGGGCTGGCTCATGATGCGGTCTCCTCGCGGACCAGCTCGCCCAGCACGTCGGCCAGCACCTGCGTGCCGGCGGCGATGTGGGCGGGCTCGGCGAATTCATGCTCGGCGTGGGACACGCCATCGCGGCAGGGAATGAAGATCATGGCGCTGGGGCACACCTTGGCGAGGTGGCGCGCGTCGTGTCCCGCGGCCGACAGGATGGGCATGGCGGGAATGGCGTGGCGCTCCGCCGCAGCCGTGATCTTCGCCATCAACCCGGCGTCGAAGCCGTTGGGTGGCGCATCCACGAGGGGGGTGAGGCTGAGGCCGCAGGGCGCCGCCTCCTCCGCGCAGATGGCCTCGAAGCGGGCGGCCAAGAGGTCCAGCGCCGCGCCATCCGGATGGCGCAGATCCACCCGGAAGGTGACGCGGGCGGGCACCACGGAGGGGGCGTTGGGCTCCATCACGAGCCGGCCGATGGTGAACATCACCTGATCGTCATGGCCGCCCACCTCGGGATAGAGCCGGTGGGCCATGCGGGCGAAGGCGGCGAGCGCATCGCGCCGCTCGGCCATGGCCAGCGTGCCGGCATGGCCGGGGGCGCCTTCGATGACGGCTTCCCACGTCTTCTTGCCCTGGATGCCGGTGACGACGCCCACCACCTTGCCTTGCGCCTCCAGCACCGGCCCCTGCTCGATGTGCAGTTCCAGATAGGCGGCGACGGGAAAGCCCAGCGGCCGGCGCGGCAGATCGGGGAAGGCAGCGTGGAGCGCATCGAGCGCCGTGGCAACGCTCACGCCCTCCGCATCCGTCACGGCGCGGATTTCGGCGAGGCTGCGCACGCCGGCGAAGGCTTCCGAGCCCATCATGCCGGGGGCGAAGCGGGAGCCTTCCTCGTTCATCCAGGCGACGACGGTGAGGTCGCGGCGGGGCGTCCCGCTGGCGCGCTTCAGCGTCACCACCGCCTCCAGCGCCGCCATCACGCCGGCCGCACCGTCATATTTGCCGCCGGTGGGCTGGGTGTCGATGTGGCTGCCGGCGAGGATGGGCGCGAGTGTCCGGTCTGCGCCGGGCAGGGTGAGGAAGAGGCTGCCGGCAGCGTCGCACGCCGCCTCCAGCCCTTCCTCCCCGGCCCATGCCAGGATGAGCCGCCACGCTTCGGTCTCGCCCGGCGTGAGCGCCTGCCGGTCTACCCCGCCATTGGGCAGCGCGCCGATCTCGGCGAGCCCCATCAGGCGAGACATCAGGCGGTCCGGGGAGATGGATGGTGTCGTCATCATGCGGAGCCTCGCGTCCCGGCCGACTGGAGCGGAGCGCAAGGAGAGCCGGGACCCAGCGCAAGAACGTGCCGAAGGCGCGACACCCCTGCCGCCGCAGGGGTCTTGACCGCTGCGCGGACGTCTCTCCTGGGTCCCGGCTCGGCGCTCCGGCTATGCCGTCGCTGGTCCGGGAGGCGTGTGCGCGCACCGTCCATCATCACCTCACGACGTGCGCATGATCTGGCCGGGGATGGCGCGCGGGTCGCGCGGCAGCCACTTGCCGGCTTCCACCTGCGCGATGAACTCTGCGAGCTGGGCGTTGAACAGCGCCGGCTCCTCGAGATTCAGCGTGTGCCCGGCCTTGGGGAAGACGCTGAGGCCGCAGGCGGGGATCATCTTCTTGAGATAGATGCCCGGCTGGAGGCAGTGGTCGTCCTCGTCGCCCACCATGACGAGGGTGGGCACCATCATCTTCTTCAGGCCCTCTTCCAGATCCCAGAAGGAGGGTCGGCGCGCCTGCACACCGCGCATGGTCATGGCCGCGCCGACGTCCGAATGGGTGGCGAGGCGGTCGGCGAACTCGCGCCAGCCGCGCGGGTCCTTCACCTCGAACTGCACGCGGCTCGCGCCCAGCGCATAGATCTTGGAGAATTCCTTCGCGCCCAGCTTCTCGAAGTTTTCCGCAACCGCGAGGGAGACCCCGCGGAAATACTCCTCATGCTCTTTCTCGCAGCCGTATCCGGCGCCGGCCACTGTGAGGGAGAGCGCGCGCTCGGGCGTGCGCAGGCCGAAATGCACGGTGCAGAAGCCGCCCATGGAGAGGCCGACGATATGCGCCTTCTCGATGCCGAGGCCGTCCAGCACCGCCACGGCATCGTCCGCTGCGATGGCCTGCGAATAGGCCTCCACATCGGTGGGGATGTCAGAGGGGGCATAGCCGCGCGCGGCGTAGGTGATGCAGCGGTGGCGGCGGGCGAAGAACCGCATCTGCGGCTCCCAGCTCATGTGATTGCCGCCGAATTCGTGGACGAAGAGGATGGGCGTGCCCTGCCCCGCCTCCTCCACATGGAGCTTCACGCCGTCCTTGGCGGGAATTTTGTGGGTGGCGGTGAGGTTTTTGTAGGTCATGGCAATGGTCCCTTGAGGGGGAATATTCAATTCTAGCGCACCGTCATGGCCGGGCTTGTCCCGGCCATCCACGTCGTACTGCCGGGAACATTCACCCGGCGAGTGTCCCATCGGCCCGACGTGGATGCCCGGCACGAGGCCGGGCATGACGGCGTGACCGGAAATCCACCGTCAGAACTGCGCCGGCACGTCGTTGAGCGTGCGGGCCTCGGCCACCAGCGCCGGCAGCATTTCCACGAAGCGGTCGGCCCACTCTTCCGGCACCGAGGTGGAGACCTTGATGAAGCGGTCGCCGAAGCGGGCGGTGTGGTAGGTGCCCTGGCGGATCATCAGGTCCTTGCGGCGGGCCGCCTCCACCAGCGCCTCCGGGCGGATGCCGGCGGCCTCGGTCTCGATGACCAGGAAGTTGCCGTGGGAGGGATAGACCGGGATGCTGAGCCCCTCGATGGCCAGCGCCGCGTCATGGATCTTGGCCTTGTTGGCGCGGTCGATGCGGCGCACCGTCTGCATCCACTCGCCCTTCACCTTGAGCCCCGCCTCCGCCGCGCGCTGCGCCAGCACGCTCGCCCCCAGAACGGAGGTGGTGCGGGCGGAGCAGGCGTCCAGCAGGTCCGGCGCGCCGACCAAAGCGCCGATGCGCATGCCGGCGAGGCCCAGCCACTTGGAGAAGGAGAGCGAGACCAGAGCCCGGTCCGGCGCCGCCAGCAGAGCGGGATAATGGCCATCGGCGAAATCGCGATAGGTGCAGTCGTGCACCAGCAGCGCGCCGCACTCCTTGGCGATCTCGCAGAACGCCTCGATCTCCTCGCGGGTGTAGCGGATGCCGAGGGGATTGTTGGGGTCCACGAGGTAGATGATGGCGGTGCGCTCATTCACGTTGGCGCGCAGCGCCTCGGGGGTGAGCTTGTAGTTCACGGCCGGGTCGTAGATCGGGATCTCGATCACCTCGGCGCCCATCTGGCTGGCGAACAGGCACGGCCACTTCCAGGTGGGATCGGTGGTGACGAAGGTGGTGCCCGGCCGGCAGTGGGCGCGGCACACGAGGGCCAGCGCATTCACCCCGCCTTCGGTGATGAGGGCTTCCGCGCCCGGCGTGCCGAGGTCGTCCACGATGGCGGCGCGCAGCGCCTCGAAGCCCAGCGGGGGCGCGTAGGCATTGTATTCCTGCGCGCGGATGGAGGCGATCATGGCCTCCTCGACGGCGGGATGGGCGGCGATGTGGTTGGTGTTCTGCCCCATCCACATGAGGCCGGGGGTGGAGAACAGGGTATCGAAATAGCGGTTGCGCAGCCGGGCGGAGGACATGAAGACAGTTTCCTCGAAAGGGGGGCCGGCGCCCGCCGTCGCGGCGGCGCCGGCAAACGGATGCGTCAGATGACCGAGCCGCGGGCGGAGATGCCGCCGTCGATGGTCACGTTGGTGCCGGTGATGTAGCCGGCGCGCGGCGAGGCGAGGAAGGCGACGAGATCGGCCACCTCTTCCGCCGTGGCGGGGCGCTTGCCGGGATACTTGTCGAACAGCTCCTCCCAGCGCTCCTCGGCGCCGAGCATGTCGATGGCCTTGCGCTTCATGATCTTGAGCATGCGGTCGGTGGCGACGGGGCCGGGGTTCACGCCCACCACGCGCACGCCGTCATTGAGGCTCGCGCCGCCGAGCGCCTTGGTGAAGCTCATGAGCGCGGCATTGCCGGTGGAGCCGGCGATGTAGCTCGCATCCCAGTTCTCGCCGGAATTGCCGATGACGTTGACGATCACGCCATCCTTGCCGCGCATGCGGGCGTAATAGGCGCGCGAGAGGGTGATGTAGCCGAACACCTTGAGGTCGAAGCCACGCCGCCAGGAAGCATCGTCCACCACGTCCAGCGAGCCGGCCGGGATGTCGCCGGCATTATTGACGAGGATGTCCACGTCGCCCACGTCCGCCGCCAGCTTCTCCATGGCTTCCGTGGAGCCGAGGTCCACCGGATAGATCCACACCTTCACGCCGTGGGCGGCCTCGATCTCGGCCTTGGCCTCGGCGAGGGCCTCGCCGTTGCGGGCGGCGAGATGGAGATGGCAGCCTTCAGCCGCGAACACGCGGGCCGTCGCAAGGCCGATGCCCTTGGAGGCGCCGGTGATGAGGGCGGTCTTGTCGGTGAGGTCGAGCTTCAAGTTTGCATCTCCGATGGGCAGGTGGCGCCGAAGGGGTCGCCAAATTGGATATACAAACTCTAGCAATATGCATACCAAGAAATTCAAAAAACGCTCAGGAGCGGGTCACCCATAGGCGGCGAGGAAGTCCAGAAGATCGTCCCCCAGCAGATTCACATGGTCCCGCATGGCGCGCTGGGCGGCCTCGTCATCGTGCACGCGAATGGCAGCGATGACCTCGCCATGCTCTTTCAATGTCTTGGGAATCCGGCTCGGGCGGTGGGTCACGCGGCGGCGATAGGCGGCCACTTGGTTGCGCAGGCGGCGCGTCTGGTCGGCGAGAAAGCCGTTGCAGGAGGCCTCGTAGACCGCCTCGTGGAACTCCTGATTCACATCATAGAAGAGATCCACGTCGCCGGACGTGCCAACCTCCTCCAGGCGCTTGTGAATCGCTTCGATTCGGCCGAGCTGCGCGGGATTGGCGCGGCGCGCGGCGAGGCGCGCGCATAGGCCTTCCAGCTCGGCCATCACCTGGAACATCTCGATCAGGATCTGCGCGGAAATGGTGCGCACGACGGCACCTTGCCGGCCGCGTAATTCCACCAGATGGCTCGCGGCAAGCAGCCGGAACGCCTCGCGCACGGGGGTGCGGGACACGCCGAACTGCTCGGCAAGCTCTTGTTCGTCCAGCTTCGAGCCCGGCTCCAGCCGGCCAGAGGAAATATCCGCCTCCAGCGTGCGGCGGATGCGATCAGCCAGGGTCTCGCCGGGCAGGCCGGAGCGACCATTCTGATCAAGCGGCAGGCAGGTGCCGCCTTCTTGTGCACTCATGATAGCCATTTGCATTCTCGAAATTGCAGTTCAGTATACATCAACGCAACCGCGGCATCCATCCAAGGGCCTCCGGAACGCGCAATGTCCCGTTACCTTCAGTGGTTGACGCCCGGCATGCGGTCCATAGAGTGTCCTTGCAAGAAGTGTGGCATGTCGATTGCTAGTAGGGAAGGCATGACCACCGTTCTTTCGCATGCGCCGATGGGCGCTCATTATACAAAGAAGAAAGAGGCAGGCTTGCCGGTTTCCATCCAAGGTTCCGGCGAGGCCGCCCCCGCCGCCAAGGCGGCGGGGGCGTCCGACGCCGCGCAGATTCTCTCCCTCACCGGCGTCACCAAGACGTTCGGGGCCACCCGCGCCCTCGACGGCTTCACGGCGACCATCGACAAGGGCGAGTTCGTCACCGTGGTCGGCCCCTCCGGCTGCGGAAAGAGCACGCTCTTCAACATCGTCGCCGGCCTCGAGGAGCCGGACCCCGGCTGCGCCATGCGCTTCGAGGGCAACAGCGTGATCGCCGCCGACCTGCTCGGCCGCGTCTCCTTCATGCCCCAGCGCGACCTGCTGCTGCCGTGGCGCACGGTGATCGACAACGCCATCCTGGCGCTGGAGGTGGAAGGCGCTCCCCGCAAGGAGGCCCGCGCCCTCGCGGAGAAGATGTTGCCGGAGTTCGGCCTCACCGGCTTCGGCCAACAGTATCCGCACCAGCTCTCCGGCGGCATGCGCCAGCGCGTGGCGCTCATGCGCACCTTCCTGTTCAAGCGCGACCTGATGCTGCTGGACGAGCCGTTCGGCGCGCTGGACGCCCTCACCCGCACCATGATGCAGCGCTGGCTGCTGGACGTGTGGCAGAAGCACCAGCGCACCATCCTCTTCATCACCCACGACGTGGACGAGGCCCTGTTCCTCGGCGACCGCGTGCTGGTGATGAGCGCCCGCCCCGGCAAGGTGAAGCTGACACAGAAAGTGGACCTGCCCCGCCCCCGCCCGGCGGAGATCGTCATCTCCCCGGAATTCATCCGCCTCAAGCGCACGCTTCTGGAGGCGATCGAGGAGGAAGCCATGAAGTCCTTCACCGCGGAGGGCAAGTGATGACCACTCAAGTGATGACCACTCAAGTGATGGCTGCTCTTGCTGAAAAGCCCGCCTCCATGGAGGCCTCCGAGTGGGAGGCCCGCGTCGCCCTTGCCGCCTGCTACCGCATGGTGGCGAAGCTCGGCATGGACGATCTCATCTACAATCACATCTCCATGCGGGTGCCGGGGCATGAAGAGCAGTTCCTGCTCAACCCCTACGGCCTTCTCTTCGACGAGATCACCGCATCGAGCCTGGTGAAGATCGACATCGAGGGACGCAAGATCGACAACACGCCCTACGAAATCAATCTCGCCGCCTTCGTCATCCACGCCGCGATCCACAAAACCGGCTCGGACGCCGCCTGCGTGCTGCACACCCATTCGGACGCGAGCGTCGCCGTCTCGGGGCAGGAAGAGGGCCTTCTGCCGCTCTCCCAGTTCGCCATGCGCTTCTACAACCGCCAGGCATTCCACGATTACGAGGGCGTCGCCATCGACATGGACGAGCAGGCCCGCCTCGTGGCGGACCTCGGCACGAACAAGGTGATGCTGATGCGCAACCACGGCATCCTCACCGTGGGACGCACGCCGGGCGAAGCCTTCATGCTGCTTTATTATTTCGAGCGCGCCGCGCGCATTCAGCTGGCCATGCAGGCCGCCTGCGCCTCCGGCGTGAAGCTGGTGATGCCGCCCCACGAGGTGTGCGAGAAGGCCGCCCGTCAGTTCTGGGAGATGCAGGGCGATATCCTCGTTCCCGGCGAGCGCGAATGGCCCGCCCTCATGCGCCAGCTCGACCGCGCCGACCCGAGCTACCGGAGCTGAGCGGCATGGCCGGTTCCCGCCGCGCTGTCATGCCCCGGCTCGTCCGGGGCATCCACCCCGCCGCCCGTCGGCTGGCGGGCGCCCCGGAGCCGGCCCGGCCGTTCCGTGGATCCCCCGGACAAGCCGGGGGATGACGAGCGGATAGAGCCAGACGACCCTTACAAAAACACCAAGAACGCACCCTTCCAGCGGAGACCACCTGATGATCCCTCGCCGAACCTTCCTCTCCACCCTCGCGGCCGGCGCCGCGCTTCTCTCCACCGCCGTCAGCGCCCTGCCGGCGCTCGCGGCTGATCCGGTGCCCGCCACGCTGCGCCTCAAGTGGCTGCCGCAGGCCCAGTTCGCCGGCTTCTACGTCGCCGTGGCCAAGGGCTACTACAAGGCCGAGGGCATCGACCTCACCATCAATCCGGGCGGCCCGAACATCCTCGCGGAAAACCTCGTCGCGACCGGCGCCGACACCTTCGGCCTCTCCGGCGGCCTCGACAGCGTGTTCGCCGCCCGTGACAAGGGCCTGCCGGTGGTGTGCGTCGGCATCTCCCACCAGCTGACGCCCTTCGTCTTCGTGGTGCGCGCCGACGGTCCCATCAAGACCATCCAGGACTTCAAGGGCAAGAAGGTCACCACCTGGTTCACCGGCGCGAACCACGTGCTCAAGGCCATGCTGACGAAGAACGGCGTCGATCCCGCGCTGGTGGACATCCAGCCCCAGCAGGTCAGCGTGACGCCGTTCGTGGACGGGCAGGTCGATGTCATCACCGCCACCCGCTACAACGAGTACTACACCATCAAGACCCGCATGGGCGAAGAGAAGCTCCGCACCTTCGTGGCGGAGGATTCCGGCATCACCTTCCCGCGTGACACGCTGATCGTCTCCGAGCAGACCGCCAAGGAGAAGCCGGAGCTGGTGAAGGCCTTCCTGCGCGCCTCCATCAAGGGCTGGAAGGATGCCTTCTCCGATCCCAAGGGCGCGGTGGACACCATCATGAAGGCCGCCCCCACGCTGGACCGCGCCCATCAGGAATTCCAGCTCGCCGAGGTGCAGAAGCTGATGACGGCCGGTAAAGTGAAGGAGGACGGCCTGTTCTGGATCGACATGGACGCGGTGAAGATCACCCAGCAGCTCTTCCTCGACGCCAAGGTCATTTCCAAGCCCGTCGACCTCGCCGCCACCTTCAACCGCTCCTTCCTTGAAGCCATCCCGGTGGCGGACCGCCGTCCGTGAGCGCGACAACCCTCCAGTCCCCGGCCACACGGCCGGGGACTTCCCCGCTCGTCACGGCGCTCTTCCGCGCCGTGCGCGGGCTCGCCATCCTCCTCGCCGTGCTGGCGGCGGTGGAAGGACTCGTCATCGTCCTCAATGTGAAGCCCTGGTACGTGCCGCGGCCGACCCTGGTGCTGAACGCCATCCTCGCCACGCCCGAGCCCTATGTGCAGGGTTTCCTGCGCACCCTCACCGAGACGCTGATGGGCTTCACCTCGGGTGCGATCTTCGGCGTGGGCATCGCCGTCGTCTTCTTCCGCGCGCGGGTGCTGCGCGAACTCATCTTCCCGGTGTTCGTGGTCTCGCAGACCATCCCGGTCATCGCCTTCGGCGCGCTGGTGGTGCTGTGGTTCGGCAACACGCTCATCGCCAAGGCTGCCATCTCCTTCTACCTCACCTTCTTCCCGGTGACGGTGAACGCTTTGCTGGGCCTCGAAAGCGTGGACCCGCGTCAGGAAGCGCTGATGCGCTCCTTCGGCGCCAGCCGCTTCCAGATCCTCACCCGGCTCCAGCTTCCGGCGGCGCTGCCGCAGATCTTCGTCGCGCTGCGCCTCGCCTCGGCGCTGTCGCTGGTGGGCGCCATCGTCGGCGAATGGTTCGGCGACACGGTGGGCCTCGGCGTGCTGCTGCTGCAGGGCATGTACAACGAGAACGTCGTCGCCATCTGGGCCGCCATCGCCATGTGCGCGCTGCTGGGCACCGGCTTCTATGCCGTGGTCGCGGCGGCCGAGCGCGCCCTCGTCTTCTGGGGGGCCGAGCAATGAGTGCAGCCCAATCCTCCCGCGCGATCCAGCGCGGCGCCCTCGGCATGGTGCTGCTGGTCGTCGCCTGGGAAGGCGTCGCCCGCGGCTTCAATCTGCCGGCCTATACGCTGCCCTCGGTCAGCGCCATCCTCGGCAGCATCTTCGACCACCGCACGACGCTGTTCCTCGCCGGGGCCTACACCTTCGCGGAAGCGTTCTCCGGCTATGTCATCGGCGCCGTCATCGGCATCGCGCTGGCGGTCGTCATCACCCTCATCCCGATGACGCGCAACGCCATCGTGCCGGTGGCCACCTCCATCAATTCGGTGCCGGTGGTGGCCTGGTCGCCGCTGATCCTCCTGTGGTTCGGCATCGGCATGCCGTCGAAGGTGGTGATGGTGGCGCTTGCCGTCTCCTTCACTGTCTTTCTGTCGGCCCTCGCCGGCCTCGACCGGGTGGACCGCCGCTCCGTGGACCTGATGCGCTCGTTCGGGGCGGGACGGCTCGCCATCCTGTTCCGGCTGCGCCTTCCCACCGCGCTGCCGCTGATCGCTGCGGGCCTGCGCGTCTCCACCGTGCGCGCGGTCATCGTCGCCATCGTCACCGAGATGCTGGGCGCCTATGACGGCCTCGGCTGGGTGATCTATCAGGCGGTACTGCAGGTGGATTTCGTGAAGGTGTGGTCGGCCATCTTCATCGCCTCGGCCGCAAGCCTCGCCTTCTTCGGCCTCGTCGGCCTCGCCGAACGGCGGCTGGTGTTCTGGAAGTAGAGAAAATGACCCGCAAGATGCATTTCGGACTGTTCCTGCTCGGAACGGGGAGCCACATCGCCGGCTGGCGCGTGCCGGGGGCCGTCGACACCTTCGAGGACATCGAGGCGGTGCGGCAGATCGCGGCCACCGCCGAGCGCGGGCTGTTCGACCTCATCTTCATGGGCGACAACCTCAACGCCGACCCCGCCGCGCACCCCTCCTACACGGCGCGCCTCGAGCCGCTGACGTTGCTCTCCGCCGTTGCCGGCGCGACGAAGCACATCGGCCTCGGCGGCACCGTCTCCACCACCTATTCCGACCCGTACACGGTCGCCCGCGCCTTCGCCTCGCTGGACCACATCTCCGGCGGGCGCGCGGTGTGGAATGCGGTGACGACGGCGGCGCCGGCCGCCGCCGCGAACTTCGGCACCCAGCACCCGGACCATTCCAAGCGCTACGAGATCGCCGGCGAATTCCTCGACGTGGTGAAGGGCCTGTGGGACTGCTGGGCGGACGACGCCATCGTCGCCAACCGGGAGACCGGCCTCTACATCGACCCCGCCAAGGTGAAGGCGCTCGATCATGAGGGCGCGTTCTTCAAGGTGAAGGGGCCGCTCAACATTTCCCGGTCCCCGCAGGGCCATCCCATCATCTCGCAGGCCGGCGGCTCGGAGCCGGGCCAGCAGCTCGCCGCGCGGACGGCGGATATCGTGTTCGCCGTGGTGCAGGACATGGCGGAGGCGCAGGCCGGGTACAAGTCGCTGAAGGATCGCCTGCCCGCCCTCGGTCGCAAGCCGGAAGATGTCTGCGTGCTGCCGGGCGTCATGCCGGTGGTGGGCCGCACGGCGCAGGAGGCACGCGAGAAGCTCGCCGAGCTGATGCGCTTCGTGGATGCGAAGAACGCGCTGGGCATGCTCTCCGAGCGGTTCGGCACGGACATGAGCGCCTACGACCTCGACGGCCCCATCCCGGACCTGCCCGAGGCGGACACCTACAAGTCGTTCACCGGCGTCATGCTCGCCAAGGCGAAACGCGAGGGCGGCACCCTGCGCGACGTGTACAACATGGTCGCCGCCGCCCGTGGCCACTGGGTGCTGGTGGGCTCGGCGGAGGAAGTCGCCGACACGCTCCAGCTCTGGTTCGAGAGCGGCGCGGCGGACGGCTTCAACGTGATGCCGCCCTATTTCCCCGGCGCGTTCGACGATTTCGTCGATCTCGTCATCCCGCTCCTGCAGGAGCGCGGCCTGTTCCGCACCGCCTATGAGGGGCCGACCCTGCGGCACCTTCTGGGGCTGGAACGGCCGGTCAACCCGAACTTCTGAACGGCAGGCAGACGACTGCCTTTCCTTCGCCGCGGCGATCGGCCAAACAGGCCCATTGCCGCGCCGCAGGGTTGTCCCATGTCCTTCGTTCCTCCCCGCGCGGTCCTCGACCGGCTCCGGCCGGAAGGCCCGCTGCTGAAAGCGCTCGCTGCCGCCTGCTGCCTCGTCATCATCGTGCTGTCGCTGCTGCCGGGGAACGAGCGGCCGCACACCGGCTTCTCCGGCAATATCGAGCATGTGGTCGCCTATGCCGGAACAGCCTGCTTCGTCGCGCTGGCGCTGCTGCGGCGGCCCGTGGCGGTGCTGGTGATCGCCTTCTCGGCGGCCTCCGCTTTCTTCGAGATCTGCCAGATCTGGATTCCCGGCCGCTCCGCCGGGTTCGACAACTGGTTCGCGAGCACGCTCGGGGCGCTGATCGGCGTCGCCGCCGCCCGCTATATCGTGCTGCCGCGCCTTTCGGCGTGGCTCGCCCGCCGGTGAGAGCGGGCGGGCGCCTCACTGCCCCAGCGGGTGGTGCATCTTGTCGATGGCGGTCGCCCCGATCGCCTCGATCTTGTACTGGATCTTGACCTTGCCGGCCTTCTCGAAGGTGAGCGTCGCGTCCATCATCTCGCCCTCCTTGAGTTGCTCCTTCAGGTCGACGAAGACGAGGTGATGGCTGCTCGGCTCGAGCACGAGGGTGCCACCGGCCGGGATCTCCAGCCCGCCCTTGATGGGCATCATGCGCATCAGACCATCCTTCATGGTCATCTCCTGCAGTTCGACGCGCCGGGCGAAGGGCGCGAAGGCGGAGATCAGGCGGTCGGGCGTCGCGCCTGAATTGTGGATCGCGACATAGCCGGCGCCCATGTCCGATCCGAGCGGGGTCGCCCGCGCCCAGGGATGGTCGATGAGCAGGTCGCCGACCTTGTATTCATGGGCCAGAAGCTGCTGCGCCGAGACGAGCAGCAGGCAGAGCGCGAAGAGCGTCGCGGCAAGGATTTCCTCGCCATAGAAGCGGCCAGCAAGGCGGCTGCGCCGCAGGTGCGGACGTTGGGTCATGTTTCCTCCGGAGATGCGATCCGCCTGGGCGGACGTTTGCGTCTGGTCAGCGACCGAAGCGGTTGACGCATCACACCGGGGGCGCACGCGCGGGCGGGAGCGATCGCCCCGGAGCCAGACGAACGGAGACGCCATCGGCGCTCCGGTGGACCAGCGCAGCCCGACGTTCAGGAAGGTGAGGACAAGGCGGCGGGGGGCCTTCCAGCGCATCGAGGATAAGGCAAGCGCCGATGCAGCAATCGTCGCCGGAAACCGCGTGGCCAGACGCCGCGCCGCTGCCCGGGCCGGCGGCCGAGACAGCGCACAGCGCCCCATCCCCCGTGTCGACGAACGCGCCGCCCGCCAGCCCCACCAGCAGAAGCTGAAGGACCAGCACATAGGCGCTCAGGATCGCAATCGTCTCGCGCGCGGCGGGACGCGGGGCAGCCATGATGGAGGCCTCAGGCGGCGCTGATCGCGCGCAGGGAACTCGCGCGCCTATCGAGCTTGCCACCGCCTGCGGCCGACGAAAAGCGCCGTCGTTACGGCATCTTGCTGCGCGCCTTGACGCACGCCCCAATCGTTCTATTGATACATTATATCAATTCATGCGCCGCACCTGCGCGCGCTCGTCCGGAGCCTGCCCATGATCCCAATCCGCCGCGACGTCACCGACGCCCGCACCGATGCCCGACTGCCCACCACCGTGCTCTCCGGCTTCCTCGGGGCCGGCAAGACGACGCTGCTCAACCACATCCTCGCCAACCGCGAGGGGCTGCGCGTCGCCGTCATCGTCAACGACATGAGCGAGGTGAACATCGACGCCGAACTGGTGCGCTCCGGCGGCGCCAACCTCTCCCACACCGAGGAGAAGCTGGTGGAAATGACCAACGGCTGCATCTGCTGCACGCTGCGCGACGACCTCCTCACCGAGGTGCGCCGCCTCGCGCAGGACGGGCGCTTCGACTATCTCCTCATCGAATCCACCGGCATCGCCGAGCCCTTGCCGGTGGCCGCCACCTTCGATTTCCGCGACGAGGACGGCCAGTCCCTCTCCGACGTGGCGCGGCTCGACACCATGGTGACGGTGGTGGACGCGGCGAACCTGCTGAAGGACTTCGGCTCCCGCGACTTCCTGCGCGACCGGGGCGAGGTGGCCGGCGAGGAGGATCAGCGCACGCTGGTGGACCTTCTCACCGACCAAATCGAGTTCGCCGATGTCATCATCCTCAACAAGGTGTCGAGCATCGACGACGAGCGGCTGAAGATCGTGCGCGGGGTGGTGAAGTCGCTCAATCCCGATGCCCGCCTGATCGAGACCGACCAGTCCCGCGTGCCACTCGCCGAGGTGCTGGGCACCGGCCGCTTCGATTTCGAGAAGGCCAGCACGCATCCCGTCTGGTTCAAGGAGCTGAACGGCTTCAAGGACCATGTGCCGGAGACGCAGGAATACGGCGTGTCGAGCTTCGTCTATCGCGCCCGCCGCCCGTTCCATCCCGAGCGCTTCCAGGCCTTCCTGGCGCAGACCTGGCCGGGACTGGTGCGGGCGAAGGGGTTGTTCTGGCTGGCGACGCGGCCGAAGCGCGTGGGCGAGATGAGCCTTGCAGGCTCCATCTGCCAGACCGGCACCGCCGGGCGCTGGTGGGCGAGCGTGCCGAAAGAGCACTGGCCGACCCAGCCGGACTGGCGCTCGTGGCTGCGCTCCCACTGGGTGCCGGGCTATGGCGACCGGCGGCAGGAACTGGTGTTCATCGGCATGGGGCTGGACGAGGGCGCCATGCGCGCGGCGCTCGACGCCTGCCTCGTCGGCCCGACGGACCCCAAGAGGTTCGACGCCAGCGCCTTCAAGAATTTGCCGGACCCGTTCCCGAACTGGGAAGCGGTGCCGGCCTAAGCCAAAAGAGAAAGGGAGGAGCCTGAGACCCCTCCCCTCGGCTCACGTCATGCAAGGACGGGAGGGGCGCGCGGCCCCTCCCTTTGGCCTCACTTCATGGTGGGCATCACGAACTCGGCGCCGGCACGGATGCCGGTGGGCCAGCGGGTGGTGATGGTCTTGAGACGCGTGTAGAAGCGCACGCCCTCCGGCCCGTGCATGTGGTGATCGCCGAACAGGGAGGCCTTCCAGCCACCGAAGGAGTGGAACGCCATGGGCACCGGGATCGGCACGTTGATGCCGATCATGCCCACCTTGATGCGGTGCGCGAACTCGCGGGCGGCATCGCCGTCGCGGGTGAAGATCGCCGTGCCGTTGCCGAACTCGTGCTTGTTGATGAGGTCGGCGGCGGTGTCGTAGCTGTCGGCGCGCACCACGGAGAGGACGGGTCCGAAGATCTCCTCCTTGTAGATGCGCATGTCCGGCGTCACGTGGTCGAACAGGGTGCCGCCGATGTAGTAGCCGTCCTCATAGCCCTGAAGCTTGAGGCCGCGGCCGTCCACCACCAGCTTGGCGCCTTCCGCGACGCCCTGGTCCACATAGCCCGACACCTTGTCGAGGTGCTGCTGCGTCACCAGCGGACCCATCTCGGACTCGGGGTCCGTGCCGGGGCCGACCTTGAGCGCGCGCACCCGCGGCTCCAGCTTCGCCATCAGCGCTTCGGCGGTGGCCTCGCCCACCGGCACGGCCACCGAGATGGCCATGCAGCGCTCGCCGGCCGAACCGTAGGCAGCGCCCATCAGGGCGTCCACGGCCTGGTCCATGTCCGCGTCGGGCATGACGATCATGTGGTTCTTGGCGCCGCCCAGCGCCTGGCAGCGCTTTCCGGTGCGCGCCGCGGTCTCGTAGATGTAGCGGGCGATGGGGGTGGAGCCCACGAAGCTCACCGCCTGGATATCCGGATCGTCGAGCAGCGCGTCAACAGCGGTCTTGTCGCCGTGGATGACGGTGAACACGCCGTCCGGCAGGCCGGCTTCCCTCAGCCACTGCGCGAGCAGCAGGGAGGCGGAGGGATCGCGCTCGGAGGGCTTGAGGATGAAGCAGTTGCCACAGGCCAGCGCCACCGGGAACATCCACATGGGCACCATGGCCGGGAAGTTGAACGGCGTGATGCCGGCGACCACGCCGAGGGGCTGGCGCACCGCGTGGCTGTCGATGCGGGTACCCACATCCTCGGTGATCTCACCCTTCAGCAACTGCGGGGCGGCGGTGGCGAACTCCACCACCTCCATGCCGCGCTGCACTTCGCCCTTGGCGTCGGAGAACACCTTGCCGTGCTCGGCGCTCACCACCTCGGCGATCTGGTCCACGCGCTCTTCCAGGATGCGCAGGAAAGCGTTGAGGATGCGCGCGCGGCGCAGCGGCGTGGTGGCGGCCCAGCCGGGGGCGGCCTTGTTGGCGATCTCCACCGCCGCGCGGACTTCGGCGGCGGACGCGAGCGGAACCTCGCCGGTCTGCGCGCCGGTGGCGGGATTGTAGACCGGCGCCGTGCGGCCGCTGGTGCCGGCAACGAGCTTGCCGCCGATGAAGTGGGAAATCTGCGTGGGCATGATGCGCCTCCCGTTTGAATTGCCTCCGTGATGGCGCTTCAAACGACGCGTAGCAATGCTATAGTCAGAGCAGCTGTTGTGCGAAAATTGTAGTCCATGGATCTCCCTCTCGACTGGGACCACCTGCGCGTCTTCCTCGCCGTCGCCCGGCGCGGGCAGTTGCTGGCTGCCGCGCGGCAGCTGGCGTTGAACCACGCCACCATCGCCCGCCGGCTCGATGCGCTGGAGGCGGCGCTGGGCAGCCCGCTGTTCGATCGCCGTCCCACCGGCTGCGTGCTCACCCAGGCGGGCGAGCGGCTGCTGCCGGCGGCGGAACGGGTGGAGGCGGAGATGCTGGGCATCGCCGAGCGCTTCCGCAAGGAAGAGGCGGAGGTCTCCGGCACCGTGCGCATCGGCGCGCCGGACGGGCTGGGCAATTATTTCCTCGCGGCCGAGCTGGGACGGCTCGCGCTGCTCCATCCCCATCTGGTGGTGGAGCTGGTACCGCTGCCGCGCACCTTCTCTTTGTCCCGGCGCGAGGCGGACCTCGCCATCGTGCTCGACCGGCCCACCGAGGGCCGCCTGACGGTTTCGCGCCTCACCGACTACACGCTGGGCGCCTATGCCGCCGCCAGCTACATCGCGGCTTTCGGCGCACCGGAGAGCGAGGCGGACCTGGCCGGCCGGCGGGTCGTGACGGGGGTGGAGGACCTCGCTTATGCCTCGGCGCTGGACTATTCCGGTGTGTTGGAGAAGCATGGCGGCCAGCCCTTCCGCTGCGCCAGCGTCACCGGCCAGATGGAGGCGGTGCGCTCCGGCGCCGGCATCGGCGTGCTGCATGATTTCGCCGCCGCTTATTATGGCGACGCGCTGGTCCGCATCCTGCCGCGCATCGCCTTCCGCCGCAGCTATTTCCTGCTCGCCCATCCCGACACGGTGGAGGTGCGCCGCATCGCCACCGTGCGCAGCTTCCTCGCCCGCCGCTTCCGCGAGGAGCGCGCCCGCTTCATCGCCGAATGAACTGCGCGCGGTCCACCCGCACAGCGGCGGTGATGGCATCGAGCACCGCCCGCACCCGGGCGAGGTGGGCGAGATCATCATGCACGGAGAGCCAGTAGCTGCGGGTGAGGCGCACCTGCTCGTCCAGCAGCGGCAGAAGGGCCTCATGGGGCGCCGCGAGGAAGGCCGGCAGCACGCCGATGGCGGCGCCGGACAGCACCGCATTCACCTGCGCGATGACGCTGGTGGAGCGGATCACCGGCTTCAGCTCCACCCCCGGCCCCAATTGCGAGAAGTCGAGGGCGCGGGTGAAGAGGAGTTCGGGGATATAGCCGGCGAGCACATGGTCCTTGAGATCATCAGGCGTTTCCGGCCGCCCGCGCCGGTCGAGATAGGCCTGAGTGCCATAGAGTTGCAGCGCGTAGTCGGTGAGCTTGCGCACCTTGACCTGCCCGGCGATGGGGCGGTCCAGCGTGATGGCGATGTCCACCTCCCGGCTCGCCAGCGAATAGGAGCGCGGCAGGGCCACCAGCTCCGTCTCCAGCCTGGGATTGTCGGCGGAGAGGGCGGCGAGCCGCGCCGCGAGATAGCCTACCCCCAGTCCCTCCGGCGCGCCGATCCGTACCCGCCCGGTGGGCTGGCGCTCGCCCTCGCCGAGGCCGGTGATCTTGCGCAGCACGAGGGATTCCATCTCCTCCGCCGCCTGCGCCAGCTTCTGCCCCTCCTCGGTGATGAGGGTGCGCCGCCCCGCGCGGGTCACGAGGGGCGCGCCCACCGCCGCCTCCAGCCGCGCGACGCGCCGGCCCACCGTGGTATCGTCCAGCCCCAGCGCCCGCCCGGCGCCGGCCATGCGCCCGGTGCGGACAAGCTGGAGGAAGATGCGCAGGTCATCCCAATCCATGATGCGGTGAAGTCCCTGCGCGTATTGAGCCCATTCCTGCAAAATTGCAGGATGGATCGGAAACTATCGTTCTTGCGTGCAGAAATTCAAGCTGGGATCACCAGCGGAGAGAAACAAGCGGGAGGCGCCGGTGGAACGGCTCGAAGGGGATTACGACTATATCGTCGTCGGCGCCGGCACGGCCGGCTGCATCGTCGCCAACCGCCTCTCAGCCGATCCGCGCACCCGCGTGCTGCTGCTGGAAGCCGGCGGGCGGGACAACTGGATCTGGTTTCACATCCCCGTCGGCTATCTCTTCGCCATCGGCAATCCGCGTGCCGACTGGATGTTCAAGACCGACGCCGAGCCGGGGCTGAACGGCCGCGCGCTGAACTATCCGCGCGGCAAGGTCATCGGCGGCTGCTCGGCCATCAATGCCATGATCTCCATGCGCGGCCAGGCGGCGGACTATGACCACTGGCGCCAGCTCGGCCTCTCCGGCTGGGGCTGGCCGGACGTGCTGACGGCCTTCAAGTCGCTGGAGGACCATTTCCTCGGCGCCAGCGATATCCACGGGGCCGGCGGCGGCTGGCGCATCGAGCCCCCGCGCATCGAATGGCCGGTGCTGAACGCGGTGGCCAATGCCGCCACGGAGCTGGGCATCCGGAAGGTGCCGGACTTCAACACCGGCGACAACGAGGGCGTCGGCTATTTCCATGTGAACCAGAAGTTCGGCCGCCGCTGGTCCTCCGCGCGCGGCTTCCTGAAACCCGCCCTCGGCCGCCCCAACCTCCGGCTGGAGACGGACGTACTCGCGGATCGCCTCATCATCGAGAACGGCCGCGCCGTGGGCGTACGCTATCGCCAGAACGGGCGTTGGATCGAGGCACGCACACGCGGCGAGGTCATCCTGACCGCGGGCTCCATCGGCTCGGTGCAGATCCTCCAGCGCTCGGGCGTCGGGCCGGGCGAGTGGCTGGCCGAACGCGGCGTCGAGACGGTGCTGGACCGGCAGGGGGTGGGGCGCAATCTGCAGGATCATCTGCAGCAGCGGGCCATCTACAAGGTCTCCGGCATCCGCACCCTGAACGAGACTTATTATTCCCTGCCCCGCCGTGCCTTGATGGGCGTGGATTATGCCCTGCGCCGGCGCGGGCCGCTCACCATGGCGCCCTCGCAGCTCGGCATCTTCACCAGGTCCGATCCGCATCAGGAGCGGGCGAACATCCAGTTCCACGTGCAGCCGCTCTCGCTGGACAAGTTCGGCGAGCCGCTGCACCGCTTCCCGGCCATCACGGTGGCGGCGTGCAACCTGCGCCCCACCTCGCGCGGCATCGTGCGCATCACGGGGCCCGATCCCGAGGCGAAGCCGCAGATCGCGCCGCATTATCTCACGACGGAGGAAGACCGGCAGGTGGCGGCCGACGCCATCCGCGTCACCCGCCACCTCATGCGCCAGCAGGCGCTGGCCCCCTACCGGCCGGAGGAATATCTCCCCGGCCCCTCCGTCGGCGACGACGATGCGTCCCTCGCCAAGGCGGCGGGCGACATCGGCACCACCATCTTCCATCCCGTCGGCACGGCGAAGATGGGCCGGGTGGACGATCCCATGGCGGTGGTGGACGAGCGCCTGCGCTTCATCGGCCTCGGCGGCCTGCGCGTGATCGACGCCTCCATCATGCCCACCATCACCTCAGGCAACACCAACACGCCCACGGCGATGATCGCGGAGAAGGGCGCGCGGCTGGCGCTGGAGGATGCGCGGGCGGGGGCCTCTTCGGCGGCAGCGTGAGGGCGGGAGCGGATGCCGCCCCTACCCCCTCAGCGCGCGGCGCATCACCTTGCCGGAGCCGGTGCGGGGCAGTTCCTCGATGAAGACATAGGCGCGGGGGCGCTTGTATTCGGCGAGGTGCTCCGCGGCCCAGGCTTCGAGCGCCGCCGCATCGGCCTCGCCCCCCGCCTGCAGCACCACGAACGCGGTAACGAGGGAGACGTCGCCCGATAGCGTCTCCGCCACCGCCACTTCCGCCACATCCGGATGGGCGGCCAACGCCCGCTCTACCTCTTCCGGCGCCACGCGATAGCCGAAGGCGTTCATCTGGTCGTCGGCGCGGCCCTCGTACCAGAGGTAGCCGTCCGCATCGAAGCGGGCGAGGTCGCCGGTGAGGAACCACTCGCCGCGCAGCACCGCCGCCGTCTCTTCGGCCAAGCCCCAATAGCCCAGCATCAGGCCGGGGTCGGAGCGATGCACGGCGAGCACGCCGGTATCCCCCGCCGGAAGGGGGTGGAGCGCGTCCGGCGCCTCACCCTCCGGCGGCAACACCACCACGCGCCGCCCCGCCTGCGGTTTGCCGGGACTGCCCGGCCGGGTCGGCACGGCGGGGCCGGAGGAGACGTAGGTGGAAATCTCGCTCATCCCCAGCGCCTCGTAGAGCGGGCGCCCGGTTGCCTCCACCCATTCGCCATGCAGGGCCGCTTTGAGTGCCTCACCGGCGGTGAGGCCGTGGCGCATGGCGGGAAAACGGTCGGGCGTGATGCGGGCGTATTTCAGGATGCGCCGGTAGAGGCCGGGCACGGCGGCGAACTGGGTGGCGCCGGTCTCTTCCAGAAGGTCGGGCCATGCGCCGGGCGGGCGATCGCCCAGATGGACGATGCTGGTCGCCCCCACGGCCCACGGGTCCATGAGGCCGACGCCCAGCGTATAGGTCCAGTTGAAGGCCCCGGCGTGGAACAGCAGGTCGTCGCCCTTCAGGTCGTGCCAACCGGCGCGCATGGGAATGCGTCCGAGCCCCACCCTCTGGGCATGAGCGACGCCCTTGGGCCGCCCGCTGGTACCGGAGGTGAAGACCATGAAGGCGAGGTCGTCCGTGGCCGTATGGGCGAAATCGATGGCGGAGGCCGCGCCGAGCCGCGACATGCCGGCGGCATCGATGATGGAAACGCCCACGCGCGGCATGGGCATCACGCCCGAACCGTCACCCACCACCAGCGCCACGCCGGAATCATCGAGGATCATCTCCACCTCGTGCGCCGTGAGCATGGTGGAGGTGGGGATGGGCGCGAGCCCGGCGGCGATGGCACCGAAGAACATCAGCGGGAATTGCGCGGTGTTGCCCACCCGCAGCAGCACCCGCGACCCGCGCGGCAAACCGTATCCGGCGAAGCCGCCTGCCACGCGCAGCACGGCTTCCCTGAGTTCACCGAAGCTCCACCGTTCGATGATGCGTCCCTTCGGTCCCTCGGCCACCAGCAAGGCCGGCTTGTCCGCCGCCGCGCCCGCCCCGGTGAGGCAGAAGCGGGCGAGGTTGAAGGGATGCGGGGCAGCCTGATTCACGGTCTCGGTCATGGTGCGATCATGGATGGCGCGCCCCGCCCGCGCCAGCGCGATTGCAGAGGTTCAGCTCGGCCACCAACCGAAGGGCGGGGGCCTGACATCCGCCGCGTCGTTCCATCCGCCCGCCAGAGCAGTCACGCCGAGAGCAGCCCCATCGCCGTCACGGCGGCGAGGAGGTCCTTCACCCTCTCAGAGCGGTCTCACGCCCGCGCCAGCAGAAGTGCCCGGTGAGGTTGCTCCAGCCGGATGCCGCCGACGTCCGCGACACCCCATCGGGCCAGCAGCGCCTCCACTGTGCCGCGATGCTGCTCCGCCGCCGCAGCCCGCGCGGGATCGACCGCAACCGCACGCGCGAGAAAGCCATCCACCCCGGCGACACGACGCACGTCGTCGTAATCGAGCCGACGCACCGCCTGTGCCGCGCCGCTTGCGAGGCAGGCAGAGAGGGCCTTCTGGGCGAGGGCGCGGATGGCGGTTTCGTCTTCCACCGGCCGCAGCGCTTCGAAGTAGCTGCCCTCCGCCAGCGGCTCCACCACCAGCACCGGCCCACGGCTGACCCGGAGCGCCTCGCCGAGCGCCGCCGCCATCAGGCCCGCCGGCACATGATGCAGGCTGTTGAGGAAGATCCCGGCATCGAAACTCCCGTCCGCGAAGGGCAGCGCCTCGGCCCCCGCCTCGGTGAACGTCGCCTCCGGCACCGCCGAACGGGCCGACGCGATGGCCTCCGGCCCGGGATCGATGCCGTGGACGCGGGCGCCCTGCGCCGTCAGAGCCCGCGCCAGCGCGCCATGGCCGCAGCCGATGTCGAGGATGGACCGACCGGCCAGCGGCCCCAGCCAGTCCTCGATCACCGCCAGCGCCGTGCCCTGCGGCCGCCCCGCCGCCTCTGCCTGCTGCCCGCTCATTCCGCTTTCTCCCTGCCGCCTACAGCGCGCCGCGCAGGCGGTGAATGCCTGCTTCGATCTGCTCCTCGGCGAGGGAGGCATAGCCGAGGAGGAGCCAGTCGTTGCTCACATCGGCGCTGCCGTATTCATGCCCGCCGCCGTTCTGGATGGTGTAGAGGCCGACATTGCGGCTCTTCGCCAGCGCCGCCATCTGGTGCGCGCGGGGCATGCCGGGCGGCAGCTTCCAGGCGAGATGGGTGCCGGCTTCCGTGCCGCGCAGTTCCACCCGCCCGAAAGCGTCGCGCAGGGCGGAGACCAGCACGTTGCGCCGCTGCTGGTAGCGCAGCCGCACCCGCCGCAGGTGACGCACGAAACCGCCGGTGTGGAGGAATTCCGCGAGCGCCGCCTGCTCCAGCCAGACATGGCCGTTGTCGAGCAGCGCCTTCGCCGCCCCCGCCGCCGGGGCGAGGTGATCGGGGAAGATGGCAAAGCCCGTGCGCAGCCCCGCGCCCAGCGATTTGGAGAAGGTGCCGAGATAGATCACGTTTTCCGGGCTCATGGCTTTGAGCGCCGGCAGCAGCATCCCGCCATAGTGGAACTCGCTGTCGTAATCGTCCTCGATGAGATAGGCGCCGGTACGATCGGCCCAGGCGAGCAAGTGCTGGCGCCGCTCCAGCGAGAGCACGCCGCCCATGGGATACTGGTGGGAGGGCATGACATACGCCAGCTGCGCCGCCACCCCGGCGAGGCGCGACGTGTCGATGCCGTGCTCGTCCACCGGCAGCGGGTGGGGGTGCATGTTGACGCTCTCGAACAGATAGGCGGCGCCCTGGCTGCACGGATTCTCCACCACCACCGCGTCGCCCTCCCGCGCCAGCACCCGCAGCGCGAGATTGAGGGCGAGTTGGGCGCCGGCGACGATCACCACCTGTTCGGGACGCACATGGATGTCGCGCATCACCGCCACATGGTCGGCGATGGCGGTGCGCAGAGCCATGAGGCCGCAGGGGTCGCCATATTCGGTCAGGTTGTGCCCCGCCACGGCGAGGGCATGCAGCACGAGACGGCGCCACGTCTTTAGCGGGAAGGCGCGCGGATCGGTGCGCTGGGGCCAGAAATCGATGGGGATGCGGCTGGTGTTGAGGATGGAATGGGGCCGGCCGGTGAAGGCGGCGGGCGCCAGCTTCTCGGGAGAGCGCCGCTCCGCCGGGGCCGGCGCCTCCGCGCGCACCGACACAGCCGAGGCAGACGCGCTCACCGACGCGCTCATGGCTGTTTCGGGAACCACCGCCGCCACATAGGTCCCGACCATGGGGCGGGTGACGAGGTAGCCCTCGTTGATGAGCCGCTCATAGGCGAACGTCACCGAGTTGCGCGAGACGCCCAGTTGCTGGGCGAGATGGCGGGAGGACGGCACCGCCGACTCTGCCTTCAAACGCCCGTCGAGGATCTGCTGACGGATCTGTTCGAAAAGCTGTTCCTGGAGACTCAAGGCGGAGGCGCGGTCGAGGGAGATCAGCACGGGGTCGCATCTCTTTGGTCCGGGCAACGCCGCATGTTGGCACCTGTTGGGGCCAGTTGCGAGAGGGCCAGTCGCTGACGGCGTTTTGGGGCCACCCCTGCCGCTTGCTTGACTTGACCGGTGGGGGACAACCATTTTCACCGTCGACGCGCGTGCTTTGCTGAATTGGAGCCGTGCCCGCATCTGAGGCGACACTTATGCCCGACACCGCTTTGCTCCAGGCGGACGAAACCCTGTTTCCCGCGCCCCTCCTCAGCCTCGCCGCAGATGTGCTGGCGGCCGCGCGGGCACGGAACATCCGGCTTGCCGCCGCCGAGACGGTGACGTCCGGCCTTGTCGCCGCCTGCCTCACCTCGGTGTCCGGCGCCTCGGAGATCTTCGAGCGGGGCTATGTGCTCTACCATTCCTCGGCCAAGGCCACCGGCCTCGACGTGCCGGCCGCAGTCTCCGCCGCCCATGGCGCGGTGAGCGCGGAGGTCACGCGCGGCCTCGCCCAGGGCCTGCTCGGCCATTCCGAGGCCGGTGCCACCGTCGCCATCACCGGCTATGCCGGGCCGGGCGGGGGTAATGCGGTGAACCCCGTGGGCACCATCTTCATCGCGGTCGCCACCCGCGACGGCGGCCTCGCGGAAGAGCGCCACGTCTTCCCCGGCAGCCGGGACAACGTGCGGCTCTGCGCCGTGCAGGCGGCGCTCGCGCTGCTCAAGACCCAGCTCGGCTGACGCGCCGCGCATGAGCGACATTCCGGTCGTCCTCGTCACTGGTTTCCTCGGTGCCGGCAAGACGACCCTGCTCAACGATCTCCTGAAGCGCCCGGCCTTCCGCGACACCGCCGTCATCATCAACGAGGCGGGCGACGCGGGCATCGATCATGCGCTCATCGAGACAGGCAGTGACGAGGTGATGCTGCTGGAAGGCGGCTGCATCTGCTGCCGCATGAAGGGCTCGCTGAACGCCACGCTCAACGGCCTGCTGCGCCGCCGCGCCATGGACGACTTCGCCTTCCGCCGGGTGGTGGTGGAGACGAGCGGCCTCGCCGATCCCGCGCCGGTGCTCCATGCGCTGATCGCCGATCCGCTGTTCAACCGGCATTTCTCCATCGCCGGCGTGACGACGGTGGTGGATGCGGCGAACTTCGCCGCCACCCTCGCCCACCATCCCGAGGGGATGACGCAGGTGGCCCTCGCCGACCGCATCCTCATCAGCAAGGCGGACCTTGCCACGCAGGACCAGCTCGCCGCCGCCGAGCGCGAGGTGGCCATGCTCAATCCGCTGGCGGAATGCCATGTGCTGCCGGCATCGGCGCGCGACGGCACGCTTCTGTGGATCGACCCGCGCGAGACGCCCCGCCCGCTCAGCCGCCGCTTCTCGGCCACCGGCGTCGGCCATGCGGTGACCACAGCCTCCCTCGCCTTTCCCGGACGTCTCACTCAGGACCAGGTGGATGCCTGGCTCGACCGGGTGAGCGACCTGTTCGGCGCCGCCTTGCTGCGCCTCAAGGGCATCCTGCATCTGGAAGAAGTGTCGCAGCCGGTGGTGCTGCACGGCGTGCAGGGGCTGGTCTATTCCCCCGGCCTCGTCGCCACCGCGGCGGGGGACGAGAACCGCATGGTGCTCATCGCCCGCGGCATCGAGGAGCAGGACCTAGCCGACGCGCTGACGCTTCTTGCCGGAATGGCGCGCCCGGCTGAGTGACACCGAAAGCGCCCGGGCTTGGCCAGCTCGGCCTCGATCGAAGACCGAGGCCGACGGCACGGGTCACCCGCCGTTGGCCTGGACGCACTGGTTGACGCGGTCCCACGCCTGCTTGGCGCTCTTGCCGAGATTGACCGTGCCCATATCCTCGGAATCCGGCAGGGAGAACTGGTAGGCCCCGGCGGCCACGATATGGTCGATCGCCACGAAGGGCATGATGAACCACATGCGGTTGCCATCTGCACCGCCCGGCACCGTCCATTCCAGCATGCCGCGCGGCTTGCCGGGGACGTTGATGATGGTGCCCTTGAAGTCGCCCTTGCGGCCCTCGGCCTTGACGCTCATGTAGACGTGGCCGTCGGTGCGCCGGGCGATGAGATCGTCGCGGTTGCCGACTTTTCGGACGGCGCGGCAATTGATGATGCCGGATTTCTCCGTGGTGGCGGTGAAGGTCCAGCCATCGAAGCCCGTTCCATAGGGCTTGACCTGAGCCTGCGCCCCCCCGGTGGAGGCGATCGTGGCGGCAACGGCGAGCGCGGCGAGAATACCCGTCTTCATGGGCGGCCCTCTTGGGTCGGAGATGAGGGGTGCATGTGGGCGTCGCGCCCTGCCGGCTTGCCCCCCGGTCAAGCTCCAGCAGGGCCATGTGTATGAAATATCGAGTGAATGCAAGCTGAACCAAGCGTGGCCGAAAGCGGGCACGACGCCGACGGAACGCGGGCGACCGCGCGGACCGTCGCCACTGGCCCCATGCTCCGGACTGGCCCCATGAGCCCGCCACGAGCCGGCGCTACCGTGAGCGGCGCCCCGCCCGTAGCGTTCGGGAACAGGATGGAAACGAGCGAGACCGTGATGGCCAGCACTTTTTCGGCGAAGACCTTTTCCGGCACCGTGGGCATCGTCCCCGCCCTCGACATCGAGACGCAGGAGAAGTTCGATGCGGTGGTGAAGGCGACGAGCGGCGTCCCCGGCGTGGCCGGCTACAAGCTCGGGCTCACCAGCGTGCTGCGCCATGGCCTGAAAGAGTCCATGCGGCGCGTGCGTGACCTCACCGATCTGCCCATTCTCTACGACCACCAGAAGGCCGGCCCGGACATGCCGGACATGGCGAAGAAGTTCACCGCTTTGTGCGCCGAGGCCGAGGTGGACGGGCTCATCCTGTTCCCCGTCGCCGGCCCCACCGCCGTGGACGGCTTCGTCGGTGAAGCGCTGAAGGCCGGCATTGCGCCGGTGGTGGGCGGCGAGATCCCCGTCGCTGACTACGGCGTCTCCGGCGGCGGCTACCTCCTCGACAATGCGCTGGACCTCATCCTCGCCCGCTCCGTGCAGGGCGGCGCCGATCATTTCGTGCTGCCGGCGCACGATGCCGCCAAGGTCACGCGCTGGTCGCGCTGGATCGCGGCGAACGTGAAGAACCCGCTGGTGTTCCTCACCGGCTTCGGCTCGCTGGGCGGCACCATCGAAGGGGCGTTCGCCGCCGCCGAGGCCTGCCCGCGCCGCTTCGCCATCGTCGGCCGCCTTATCACCGAGGCGAAGGACCCGGCCGCCGCCGCCACCGTCCTCTATGAGAAGATGCAGGCGCTGGAGGCGACGGCACCATGAAGGCCCTGCTGCCGGCCCTCCACCGCGAGCCCTTCGTGGGCGGGCGCTTCGTGCCCGCCATGGGCGGCGACGTCGAGGCGCTGGTCGATCCCTGGACCGGCACGCCCCTCACCGAGGTTGCGCTGGCGGGTCCGGTGGAGGTGGAGGCGGCGATCCGCACGGCGCGCCATGCCTTTGATGCCGGCGACTGGCCCCATCTTCCGCCCGTCGACCGCGGCGCGGTGCTCCACCGCATCGCCGCCGGGATCACGGCATGGCAGGACCAGTTCGCGCAGATCGAGGCGGTGAACGCCGGCAAGCCCATCTCCGGCGCCTTGCGCGAGGTGGAAGGGGCGATCCGCGTCTTCACCTATTATGCCGGGGCCATGGACAAGGTGTTCGGCGACACCATTCCCCTCGGCAAGGACCTTCTGGATTTCACCCTGCGCGAGCCCCTGGGCGTGGTGGCGCAGATCGTGCCGTGGAATTTCCCGCTGCTCGGCGCCTCGTGGAAGCTCGCGCCGGCCCTCGCCGCCGGCTGCGCCGCCATCCTGAAGCCGGCGCCGCTGACGCCGCTCACCGCCCTGCTGCTGGCCGAGGTGTGCCGCGAGGCGGGCGTGCCCGACGGGTTCCTCTCCGTGTTGCCCGGCGGCGCGGACGTGGGGCGGCGGTTGGCGGAGGACCCGCGCATCGACGGCATCTCCTTCACCGGCTCCACCGCCGTGGGGGCGGAAGTGATGCGGCTGGCCTCCGCTTCCATCAAGCGCGTGGCGCTGGAACTCGGCGGCAAGAACGCCGCTTTGGTCTTCGCCGATGCCGACATGGAGAAGGCAGCAGCGAGTGCTGTGGCCTCGGGCTTCGGCAATGCCGGCCAGTCCTGCTCCGCCCGCTCGCGCCTTCTGGTGGAGCGCGGCGCGCTGGAGCCCTTCGCCCGCGCCTTCGCCGCCGCGGCCGCCAAGCTGAAAACCGGCAAGGCGCTGGACCCCGCGACCAATCTCGGCCCGCTCATCTCCGCCTCGCACCGCGATGCGGTGGACCGCACCGTGGCGCAGGCGCGCGAGGCGGGCGCGGACCTCGTGAGCGGCGGGGTGATGCCCGAGGGCGACGGCTTCTTCTACCCGCCGACCATCCTCTCGGGCGTTGGTCCGGACAATCCCGCCTTCAGCCGGGAAATCTTCGGCCCGGTCTGCTCCCTGACGCCGTTCGACAGTGAGGCCGAGGCCATCGCGCTGGCCAATGACAGCGACTATGGTCTCAATGGCTCCGTCTGGTGCCGCGACATCGGCCGCGCGCTCCGGGTGGCGCGGGCCATGCGCACCGGCATGGTCGCGGTAAACGGCCTGCCCAGCGCCTCGAAGACCAGCGTGTTCGCACCTTTCGGCGGCTACAAGCGCTCCGGCATCGGCCGCGAGCTTGGCCTTCAGGCGCTGGATTTCTACTGCGAGATCAAGAACGTGGTGGTGGACCTCACGTAGCGGAAGATAAAAGGAGCCACCGGCGGCGGGCTGGACCCATCGTTGCGTCGGCGGCTGGCTCTCAATGCCTGGCAAATGGCGTTGCTAACTTTTTGAACAGAGCGAAAGGCAAGGCGCGTATGGCCATCGCAATCGTCGGCGGAACCATGATCGACGGCACGGGGGCGGACCCGGTGCCGAATGCGGTCGTGGTGATCGAGGAAGGGCGCATCGTCGCCGCCGGCCCCGAGAGCCGGGTGAGTGTGCCAGCCGGCGCCCAGAAGCTCGACGCGGCGGGGCGCACCGTGCTGCCCGGCTTCATCGACACCCATGTCCACGGCACCTACCGCGCCCGCGACATGCGCCAGCACCTTTTGAACACGCCCACCTACAACGTCTTGAAATCCATCGAGGTGTTCCGCGAGACCATCGCCTGCGGCATCACCACCGCCCGCGACATGGGCGGCGCCGATGCCGGCTTCCGGCAGGCCATCGAGGAAGGCATCATCGACGGGCCGCGCCTGTTCATCTCGCTGGGCATGGTCTCGCAGACAGGCGGCCACGGCGACTACTGGCTGCCCGCTGGCATGCGCATCCAGAAACGCGCCTGGCTCCCCCACACGGTGGCGGACGGCGTGGAGGAGATCCGCCGGCTGGTGCGCGAGCTGCTCATGCGCGGCGCCGACTTCATCAAGATCTGCGCCACCGGCGGCATCACCTCGGTGACCGATAGCTGGGACGAGCCGCAATTCACCATCGAGGAAATCTCCACCGCCGTCTCCGAGGCCGCCGCCAAGGGCAAGCGCGTGGCCGTCCACGCCGAGGGCCTCGCCGGCATCAAGAATGCGGTGAAGGCCGGCATCCACTCGCTGGAGCACGGCTGGTTCATGGATGAGGAGAGCGTCGACCGCATGATCGCGGGCGGCATCTGGTGGGTGCCGACGCTGGCGCTGGTGCCGCTCTCCATCGAGCACCGCCGCAAAAACACCGCTTGGGCCAGTCACCAATTGGGCCAGGAGGACGTGAAGGACGCGCAGATCTATTCGCTGATGCAGACGCAGATCCCCCTCTGGAAGGAGGCGGTGAAGCGCGGCGTGAAGGTGGCCATGGGCACCGACCAGTCGCACCGCCTGCTGGTGGGCGAGAACATGGCCGAGCTCGCCTTCATGGTGGACTGGCTCGGTATGTCGCCCATGGAGGTGATCGTCGCCTCCACCACCAAGGCGGCCGAGTGCATCGAGCAGCCGAACCTCGGCGCGCTGAGGGCCGGCTGCATGGCCGACGTGCTCGTGCTGGACGGCGACCCGCTCGCTGACATCCGCATCCTCGAGCAGCGCGATCGCCTGCATCTGGTGATGAAGGGCGGAAAGGCCTTCACGAACCGGCTCGACGGCTGAGCGCTGTCGATAAAATGATTTTGTCAATTGATGTAGTAGAAAACAGCTGCTAGGCAGCATCACAGAGCCGGGCCGGGAGCGCCCCAGGAGCCGTGTAATGAAGTTGAACCGCTTTATGATCCGGCCTCTCGTCGAGCTGGGCCTTCGCGAGGAGTTAAGCTCCGGCGATACAACCGGAGGCTTTCTCGTCGGCGACGATCCGGTTCAGACGGCCAATATCTACGCCAAGGCGAACGGGATCGTCTGCGGCATGCTGTTCGCCGACGAGACCATCCGCTCCATCGAGCCCGATGCACGCATCGAATGGCTGGTGGAAGACGGCGCCACGGTGGAGCCCGGTACCGTGCTAATGCGGGTGCAGGCGCGCGCCTCCACCTTCTTCGTCATCGAGCGCTCGGCCCTCGACTGGCTGCAGCAGATGAGCGGCATCGCCACCAAGACGCGCCGCTACGCCGAGCTGGTGAAGCACACCGGCGTGCGCATCACCGACACCCGCAAGGGATGGCCGGGCCTGCGCATGGTGCAGAAATACGCCGTGCGCGTGGGCGGCGCCCACAACCACATCTTCAACCTCGCCAATTGCGTGCTGGTGAAGGACAACCACATCAAGATCGCCGGCTCCATCACCGAAGCGGTGAAGATTCTGCGGGCGAGCGCGCAGCACACCTTCAAGTTCGAGGTGGAGTGCGAGAGCCTAGAGATGGTGCAGGAGGCGCTGGACGCCGGCGTCGAGATCATCATGTTCGACAACATGGACCTCGACGAAATGCGCGAGGGCCTCAAGCTGACCAAGGGCCGCGCCATGACCGAGGCGTCCGGCGGCATCAACGAGACCACCATCGTACCCATCGCTGAGCTGGGGGTGGACGTGATCTCCATCGGCGACCTCACCCACACGGTGAAGGCCCTCGACATCAGCCTCGATGTGCGGGACATCAAGCCGAGCGCTCAGCGGACCATCGACCGCCTCAAGCAGCTCTCGAACTGAACACAGGCGGGCCATGCGCGGGGACATGCCCTTTCGTCTGAGGCCGGGAACGGAGACCTTCGTCTTCGACCTCGACGATACCTTGTACCCGCGCTCCGCCGGCCTGCACGGCCAGATGCTCGCCCGCGTCTGGCTGTTCATCCAGGAATTGACCGGCTGCACGCCGGAAGAGGCGGCGGCGCTGCACGCGCACTATTACGAGACCTACGGCACCTCCCTCGTCGGGCTCCAGCGCCACCACGCGGTGAAGCCGCAGGATTTCCTCGCCTTCGTCCACGAGATCGACCTCTCCGTGCTGGCGGAAAACGCCGAGCTGCGCCTCGCGCTGGAAGCCCTTCCTGGCCGGCGCCTCGTCTTCACCAACGGCTCGCGCGCCCATGCCGAGCGGGTGCTGGAGCGCCTTGGCATCGCCGACCTGTTCGAGGGCGTGTGCGACATCGCCGCCTGCGACTATATCGGCAAGCCGGAACGCGCCGCCTACGACACGCTTGTCGGCCGGCACGGCGTCGCACCGGACCGCGCCATCATGTTCGACGACCGCGCGGTGAACCTCGCCGTGCCCCACACGCTCGGCATGCAGACGGTGCTGATCGGCGACCACGGCCTCCCCGAGACGCCGGACGCCGCGCACGTCCATTTCCATTCCCTCGCGCTCGCGCCCGTGCTCGCCCAGATCGAGCCGCGCACGCCTCCGAGACCAACGCCAAAGGCCGCACAAAGCCTCCATAAGGGCCCGCAAAATAAGGGCTCATCAACGACCGACCTTCCTCAGGAGCCATGATGATGCACGCCCGTCTCACGCGCCTACTCATCGCCGCCACCGCCATCTCGCTCGCCGCCGCGCCTGCCCTCGCGGCGGATGTGAAGCTCGGCATCGTGCAGTCCACCTCGGGCGGCTCGGCCGCGCTCTACGGCACCATGCAGAAGAATGGCGCGGAGCTGGCCGCCGCCGAGATCAACGCCTCCGGCAAGCTCGGCGACCTCAAGCTGGTGCCCATCCATCAGGACGACGCCGGCGATCGCGGCCAGACCGTCAACATCTTCCAGCGGCTCATCAACCAGGACAAGGTGACGGTCATCTTCGGGCCGACGCTGACCACCTCGGCCTTCGCCGCCGACCCCATCGCCAATGCCGCCAAGGTGCCGGTGATCGCCTCGTCCAACACCGCCCCCGGCGTGCCGGCCATCGGCGAATACATTTTCCGCACCAGCGCCCCCGAGGCAGCGGTGTTCCCCGGCGTGCTCGCCTATGCGGTGAAGCGCTACCAGCCGAAGACCGCGGCGCAGATTTACGGCATCGACGACGTGCTGATGAAGGCCGCCTATGGCGTGCACAAGGCCGCCCTCGACAAGGCCGGCATCAAGGTGGTGGCCACCGAGACCTTCCAGAAGGGTGACGTGGACTATTCCGCGCAGCTCACCAAGATCAAGGCGGCGAACCCCGACATCATCGTCGTCGGCGGCCTCGCTGAAGAGACTGCCAACATCGTGCGGCAGGCGCGCCAGCTCGGCATCCCGCAGTCCACCGTCTTCCTCGGCGCCAACGCCGCCATCTCCACCAAGCTCAACGACCTCGCCGGTCCCGCCGCGCAGGGCTTCCTCGTGGGCTCGGGCTGGTTCATCGACTTCGACACGCCCGCCAACAAGGCGTTCGTCGAGGCCTACAAGGCCAAGTACGGCAACGCCCCCGACACCTTCGCCGCGCAGGCCCACGCCGCCGTCACCATCTTCGCCGATGCGGTGAAGCGCGCGGGCGGCGTGTCCGATCCGGCGAAGCTGCGCGCCGCCATCGCCGACACCAAGGACCTTGAGACCGTGCTCGGCCCCTTCTCCTTCGACAAGGACCGCGAGCCGGTGCTGGTCGCCAAGGTGCTGGAGCTGAAGGACGGCAAGTTCCAGCTCGCCCAGTGATCCTCCACCGGCTCCGGCCCTGACCGGAACCGGATGGATTGGCGCGCCGTGCCGCGCGGGTATCCGCAGCTGCACGATGCATGGACCGGTTCCGGCACAAGCCTGAACCGGGCGCCGCGCGGGCCAGACAAAAGCCCATGAGCCAAACTCACGGGCCTCTGGCATGATCCGCGGGCACGTCCGGGGGATCAGTGCATGACCACGTTTTTGCAGCAGGTCGTGAACGGGCTTTCGCTCGGCTCGATCTATGCCGTCTTCGCCATCGGCTGCACGCTGATTTTCGGCGTGCTGAACATCGTGAATCTGGCGCAGGGCGCCTTCTTCATGGTGGGCGCCTATCTCGGGCTGGAGATCGCGCTCCTCGGCCTGCCGTTGCCGCTGGCGCTCGTCGTCGCGCTGGTGGGCGGCGGCGTGCTTGGCATGGCGTCCGAGCTTCTGGTGTTCCGCGTGCTCCGGCTGCGCGGCGGGCACAAATGGATGGGCCTCGTCGCCAGCCTCGCCCTCGCCCGCCTGCTGGTGGGCATCGCGCAGGAGGTGTTCGGCACCGCCGTGCACGGCTATCCACCCAACCCCTTCACCGCCATCGTCTGGGAGATCGGCGGCGTGCGTGTCCAGTTGCTCCAGGTCATCGTGGTGGTCACGGCGGTGATCCTGATGGGCATCCTCGGCTTCACCCTGCAGAAGACCTCGGTGGGCCGCGCCATCCGCACGGTGGCCTTCTCCGAGGATGTGGCGCGCATCGTCGGCGTGGAGGTGGGGCGCACCATCCTCATCACCTTCTTCATCGCCGGAGCGCTCGCCGGGGCGGCTGGCGTGCTGCTGGGCCTGCTCTTCAACGTGGTCTCCCCCTTCATGGGCGAGCACATGCTGGTGAAGGGCCTCACCGTGATGATCCTCGGCGGCCTCGGCAACATTCCCGGCGCGGTGGCCGGCGGGTTCCTCCTGGGGCTCGTGGAGGTGTTCTCCGTCGCCTACGTGTCGTCCGCCTTCCGGGATGCCATCGGCTTCGGGCTCATCTTTCTGATCCTGCTGGTGAAGCCCACGGGCCTGTTCTCCGGCTTCGAGGAGCGCCGCGCATGATGGCCGCCCTCGATGCCTTTCTCGCCAGCTACGGCAACCTCGTGAATTTGTGCCTGCTCAACACCCTCCTCGCCTACGGGGTGTGGCTGGCGCTGGCGGCCAACATGTTCACCTTGGGTACCGGCGGCTTCATGGCGGTGGGCGCCTATTGCAGCGTCTACCTCACCATGCAGCTCGGCGCGCCCTTCGCCGTGGCGGTGGTGGCGGGCGGGCTGCTGGCAGCGGCGGTCGCGCTCGTCATCGGCGCGCCGGTGCTGCGGCTGAGGGGCGATTATTTCATGCTCGCCACCTTCGCCTTCACCGAGGTGGTGCGCGTGATCGCGCTCAACTGGGACGCCGTCACCGGCGGCGCCATCGGCATCTACGGCATCCCGCGCTACACCGAGACATGGCAGCTGGTGCTGCTGGTTCTCATCGCCCTCTATTTCGTCTTCGCCTTGCGACGCTCTTATTTCGGCCGGTCCATCGCGGCCATCCGGCAGGACGACGTGATGAGCGAGGCCATGGGCGTCAACGTGTTCGGCCAGCGCCTTTCGCTGTTCGTCGCCTCCGGCTTCGTCAGCGGCGGCGTGGGCGGCCTTGCGGCACATCTCAACTTCTTCGTCGGCCCCTCCGATTTCGGCCTGCTCAGGAGCGTGGATGCCCTCGCCTATCCCATTCTAGGCGGCGTGAATGCGCTGCTGGGGCCGCTCGTGGGCGCCATCTTCACCACCCTGCTGCCGGAGCTGCTGCGCTTCTCCAGCCAGTGGCGGGAGATCCTGATGGGCCTTCTCATTCTCGCGGTGGTGCTGTTCCTTCCGGGGGGCGCCATGTCGCTGCTCAGCTGGCGCCCGCGTAAGGCGGCGGGTACGCGGCGCGCCGCGCCTGAAGGAGCGAAGTGATGGCGGCGGCGCAGCTCGAACTCTGGCAGGTGGCCAAGCGCTTCCAGGGCGTGGTGGCGGTGGACAGCGTGTCGCTGACCGCCACCGCCGGACAGGTGACGGCCCTCATTGGCCCGAATGGCTCCGGCAAGACCACCACCATGAACATGATCACCGGCCTCTATCCCACGGACGCCGGCCATATCCACCTCGACGGCGTGGACATCGCCCGCCTCGCCCCGCACAAGGTGGCGGCGCTGGGGGTGGCCCGCACCTTCCAGAACATCCGCCTGCTGGCGAGCGAGACGACGCTGGCCAACGTGCTCCTGGGCGCCCACCGCCACCAGTCGGCGAGCCTCCTCGACGTGCTCTTCGGCCTGCCGGCGGTGAAGCACAGCGAGACGCGCGAAAAGGCGCGCTGCGAGGCGCTGCTGGACCTCGTGGGCATCGCCGCTCTGCGCGACGTGGCCGTGGGCGGCCTCTCCTACGGCGACCGGCGCCGGGTGGAGATCGCTCGCGCCCTCGCCACGAGGCCGCGCCTGCTGCTGCTGGACGAGCCGGCGGCGGGCATGAACTTCGCCGAAAAGCGCGCGCTCGCCGACCTCGTGCTCGCCATCCGGGACATGGGCATCACCGTGCTCCTCATCGAGCACGACATCGAATTCGTGGCACGTGTGAGCGACCATATCGTGGTGCTCAATTTCGGCCGCGAGATCGCCGCCGGCACGCCGGAGGAGGTGCGCCGCATGCCGAGCGTGATCGAGGCCTATCTGGGGACCGAGGATGCTTGAGCTCGTCAAGGTCACCTCCGGCTACGGGTCCGTCGCCGCCGTCGAGGACATCGACATTTCCGTCCCCGCTGGTGCCTGCGTCTGCCTCATCGGCGCCAATGGCGCGGGCAAGACGACGACGCTGCTCACCATCTGCGGCCTCGTGCGCGCCTTCTCCGGCACCGTGCGCATCGAGGGGCGGGACATGACCGCCCGCCCCGCCGACAAGATCGTCCGTGCGGGCGTCTCTCTGGTGCCCGAGGGGCGGCGGGTGGTGGCCTCCATGTCGGTGGAGGACAATCTCAAGGTCGGCGCCTATGTGCGCGGCGGCGACCCCGCCATCGCCGACGACATGGATCTCATCTACACCCGCTTTCCCCGCCTCAAGGAGCGCCGCTTCCAGTATGCCGGCTCCCTCTCCGGCGGTGAGCAGCAGATGCTGGCCATGGGCCGGGCGCTGATGGCGCGGCCGAAACTGCTGTTGCTGGACGAGCCCTCCATGGGCCTCGCCCCCCATGTGGTGAACGACATCTTCGCCACCATCGCCGACATCAACGCCAAGGGCACCACCGTGCTCCTCGTGGAGCAGAACGCCCGCAAGGCGCTTTCCGTCGCCAGCTACGGCTATGTGATGGAGCACGGCCGCATCCTGTTCGCCGACACCGCCGACGCGCTCGCCCGCGACCCGCGCGTGATCGCCGCCTATCTCGGGATGCGTGCGGCGGAGACGGCTGCGGGCTGATCGCAGCCTTCGCTCAAGCGCCGCGCGGGCTTGGGGCCTCCCCGCTCGCCTCGAAGGCGCGATAGGCGTCGTCCAGGTCGTCGAAGATCATGTCCGGGCCGATTTTATCGAGCAGCCCTGCGCGGTCGAGGAGGGTGCGCACCTCGTCGTGCATCTCGGCGATGCCGAACTTGAGGCCGCGCCGCTCCAGTTCCGCCCGCACCTCTTCCAGCGCCGCGGCGGCGGTGGAATCCACCTGCGTGATTGCGCTGGCGTCCAGCACCAGCCAGCGGGTGCCGTCGACCAGATTGTCGGCGATGGCGTCGATGCGGCCCTGCATGCGGTCGGCGTTGAAGAACAGCAGGTCGCCCTGGATCAGCACGATGGCGAGCCCCGGCACCTGCCGCGCATCGGCCCGCCGGTGCAGCTTGTAGAAGCCCTCGTGGCCCGGCACCCGCCCGAGCAACGCGTCGCGCGGATACATCATCTTGTGCAGGAGGTAGGCGAAGGTCGCGCCGATGGCGATCAGCACGCCATTCAGCACCCCGAGGCTGATGGGCGCGAACAGCGCGATCATGGCGAAGACGAACTCGAAGCGGCTGATGCGCCAAAGCTCACGCAGCGCGGGGATGTCCACGAGGCTCAAAGCGGCCGAGATCAGGATCGCCCCCAGCGCTGGAATGGGCAGGATGGCGAGCGCCGGCTGCAGGAACAGCACGATGGCGAGCAGCGCGAGCGCCGCCACCACGCTGGCCAGCTGCGAGCGTCCGCCAACGCTGGCATTCACCGCCGTGCGGGAATCCGAGGCGGTGATGGGGAAGGCGGCGAACAGGCCGGCCGCGATGTTGGCGGCGCCGAAGCCCACCATCTCGCGGTTGGCATCCACCGGATAGCCGCCGCGTTCGCCGAAGCTGCGCGCCGTGACGATGCCGGCCGCGAAGCTGACAAGGAAGATCGCCGCCGCGCCGATGAGCAACTGGTCGATCGCCGCGCCACCCCCGGCCGGCAGCGCCAGTGCCGGGAGGCTGGAGGGGATCGCCCCCACCACGGCGATACCGTGCCCCGCGAAATCGAACAGCGCCGAGAGCGCCACCGACAGCACCACCACCACCACCTGCCCCGGCACCGGCAGGCGCGCGCGACGCACGAGGTGCAGCACGGCGAACATGCCGAGCGCCAGCAGCAGCGAAGGCCAGTGCACCTCATGGGCCTTGCGCACCAGCTCGATGACCGGCGCGATCAGCCCGTCCCCGACGATGGGAATGCCGGTGACACGCTTGAGCTGCCCGACGAGGATGGACAGCGAGATACCGGCGAAGAAGCCCACCAGAATCGGCCGCGACAGGAAGGTGGAGAGCACCCCGAGCCCCACCAGCCGCGCCGCGAAATAATAGCCGCCCACCACGAGGGCGATGAGGGCGGCCACCCCCGGCTTGTCCACGGCCGCAAGGTCCGGCATGCCGGCGAGCACGGCCGCGAGCACGGTGATGGTCGCCGCGTCCGGCCCCACCACCAGCTGGCGTGATGGGCCGAACACCGCATAGGCGATCAGCGGCGCGATGGAGGCATAAAGCCCGGTCTGCGGCGGCAGGCCGGCGATGGCGGGATAGGCGATGGCGCTGGGCAAACCCACCGCGGCGATGGCGAGCCCCGCGGCCACATCCGTCTTGATCCAGCCCGGCCGATATCCGGCGAAACTCGCCAGCAGCGTCCGTGGGGCTTCTTGGGAGGACGCACCGTCCGCTGCCACCGGTCAATCTCCGTCCGCCGGCATGAACTCCGCCGGGCTGGCGGGACCATGCCACAGGCAGGGATGGCCCGGAAAGTCCGTCAAAACCCGGCGTCGCCATCTCGCGCGGCGCGCCTTGCGTCACGGGCTGCCGCTTCTAGAATCGCAGCAGGTGCCGCATCAACGCGGCCAGGCGGGGGCAGGAACGATGGTTCTGATCCGGCTGTGCAAGATCGGCCTTGTGGTGACGATCGCCGTCTTCTTCTCGCTCGTCGCCTTCGGCAACGTCGCGGCCTACGGGACGAACTGGGCCTTCGTCCAGCACGTGCTGGCGATGGATACGATCTTCCCGGATTCCACGCTTCGGTGGCGGGCGATCACCGACGAACGGCTCCAGACCGCCGCTTATGTGGTGATCATCACCACGCAGGCCGCCATCGCCCTCGTGCTGTGGGCCGGCGTCTTGCGGATGCTGGCTGCGCTCCGCACACCCGGCTTCCGCCGCGCGCGGACGACGGCCGTGCTCGGCCTCACGCTGGGCATCCTGCTATACGGGGCCGGCTTCGTCGTCATCGGCGGCGAATGGTTCGCCATGTGGCAGTCGAAAACGTGGAACGGACAATCCACCGCCTTCGCCTTCATCGGCTGGATCTCCGCCGTGCTCATCATCCTCCTCCTGCCGGAGCAGGAGGAGGAGCGCTGACGACGCGCGGCATGCCGTCGGCATCGGCCTGCGGCCGATGCCAAGCGGGCCTCGCTCAGGCGCCGCGCGGGCTTGGTCTTACTTCACCAGCGGGCAGTTGCCGGCCGCGATGGGGCGGAAGGCCTTGTCGGCGGGAACGGTGGCGATGAGCTTGTAGAAGTCGTAGGGTCCCTTGGATTCCGCCGGGCTCTTCACCTCGAACAGATACATGTCGTGGATCGCGCGGCCGTCCGGGCGCACCGCGCCCTTGCCGAAAAGGGGATCGTCCGTGGGAATGGCCTTCATGGCCTCCACCACCTTGGCGCCGTCCTTGGCGCTGCCCACCTTCTCCACCGCCTTCAGATAATGCAGCAGCCCGGCATAGACGCCGGCATGGACCATGTTGGGATAACGCCCGCCATTGGCTTCGGCGAAGCGCTTGGCGAAGGAGCGGGTCTGGTCGTTCAGGTCCCAGTAGAAGGCTTCCGACAGGAACAGGCCCTGCGCCGTCTCCAACCCCAGCGCACTGATGTCGTTAAGCACCATCAGCATGGCGACGAGCTTCTGCCCGGCCTTGACGATGCCGAACTCGGACGCCTGCTTCACCGCGTTGATGGTATCCGCCCCGGCGCTGCCGAGGCCGATCACCTTGGCTCCGGAGGCCTGGCCCTGGAGCAGGAAGGAGGAGAGGTCAGAGGTGCCGAGCGGGTGCCGCACGGTGCCGAGGATCTTGCCGCCGGCCGCCTTGATTGCCTCGCCCGCGTCGCGTTCCAGCGCATGGCCGAAGGCATAGTCCACCGAGATGAAGTACCAGGTGTTGCCGCCCGCCTTGGTCACGGCGGTGCCGACCGTATTGGCCTGCGCCCAGGTGTCGTAGGTCCAGTGGACGGTGTTGGGCGAGCAGTCCTTGCCGGTGAGGTCGGAGGTGCCGCCGCCGGAGATGATCGCCACCTTGTTCTTCTGCCTGGCGATGCCGCTGACGCCCAGTGCCACGGCGGAATTCGGCACGTCCAGCACCGCATCCACGCCGTCCGTGTCGAACCACTGGCGGGTGACGTTGACGCCGATGTCGGCCTTGTTCTGGTGATCGGCGGCGACCAGCTCGATGGGCATTCCGGCGACCTTGCCGCCGAAATCTGCGATGGCCATCTTCGCCGCCACCACCGAGCCGGCACCGGCGAAGTCCGCCTGCACGCCAGCCTGGTCGTTGAGCACGCCCACCTTCACGCTCTCGGCGCTCGCGCCGCCGGCAAAGGTGGCGCAAACGAAAGCGGCGAGCGCGGTCGAGGCCAGAGCGGCCCTCAACGTCCCGGACTTTGCTGTCTTCCCGGACATTTCAGTCTTCTTGGGCATTTCAAACCTCCCGATCCTGTCAGTTCGTTCTTGTTGTCGTTTTCGTTCAGGGCCGCCTTATTTGTCGTCGGCCCTCAGGGCCGCATGGGCTTCAGCACGGCGCCCTTGGAGAGCGGCTGCACCATGGCCGCATACTGGCCGAGCCAGCCGCGAATCTGGCTGTGGTCCGGCGCGCGCCACACGGCGCGGCGGGCGGCCAGTTCGCTCTCGGAAACGTCGAGATCGACGCGGCGGGCGCCGATATCGATGGAGATGACGTCGCCCTCGGCGACAAGGCCCAAAGGCCCGCCTTCCGCCGCCTCGGGCATCACCTGGCCGATGGTGATGCCGCTATTGAGGCCGGAGAGTTCGCCATCGGTCACCACCGCAACGCCTGCTCCCAAGCCGGCCCCGATCAGCGCCGCCATGAAGCTCGCGGCGAACACGGTGCCCGGTCCGCCCTTCGGCCCGAGGCCGCGCAGCACCACCACGTCGCCGGGCTTGATGGAGTGGGTCTCCAGTGCCTTGATGGCGATCGCCTCGTCCTCGAACACCCGCGCCTTGCCGGAGAAGGTGCGCACTTCGGCGGGCACGGCGGAAACCTTCACCACCGCCCCGTCCGGCGCGAGGCTGCCGCGCAGGATGGTGAGGCCCGGCTCGTGACGGAAGGGGTCCGCCAGCGGACGGATGAAGGTGCGGTCGGGCTCCGGCACGTCGGCGAGGTTCTCGCCCAGCGTCTTGCCGGTGACGGTCATCACCGCGAGGTCGAGCACCTCGGAAAGCTCGCGCATCACGCCCCGGCAGCCGCCGGCCTTGTCGAGATCCTCGATGCGATGGGGGCCGTTGGGCCGCACGGTGGTGATCTGGGGCGTGTCGTTCAGCGCCTCCAGCTCGGCCACGATGTCGATGTCCATCTCGGCTTCCGAGGCGGTGGCCGCGAGGTGGCGCACGCAGTTCACCGAGCACCCCGTCGCCACCGCCACGCGCAGCGCATTGCGGAAGGCGGCGGGGGTGAGAATCTGCCGCGGCCGGATGTCCTTGAGGATGAGATCCACAATGGCCGCACCAGCGCGCGCAGCGTTCTCCATCAGCGCCTGCGAGCCGGCGCGGATGGGCGCGCTGCGCGGCAGGGCCATGCCAAGGGCCTCGGAGAGCACATGCATGGTGTTGGCGGTGGCGAGGCCCGCGCACACGCCCGGACCGGTGATGGCGGTACAGGTCATTGCCTTGAGATCGGCCAGCGAGATGGACCCCGCCTTCAGCGAGCCGACGCTCTTGTAGACCTCCTCGATGTCCACTTCCTTGCCCGCGCAATGGCCGCCAAGCTGGTAGCCGCAGGGCAGCACCACGGAGGGTACGTTGAGCCGCGCCGCGGCCATGAGCTGGCCGGGGGTGGTCTTGTCGCAGGAGGCGAGCAGCACCATGCCGTCCAGCTCCGCGCCTTCCACCTGTACCTCGATGTCGTTCACCAGCAGGTCGCGGCTCGGCATCAAATAGCGCGCCTGCCGGCCCGCGCTGGTGACGAAATCGGACGGCGCGACGGTGCGGATCTCGAAGGGCAGGCCGCCGGCATCGCGGATCGCCTGCTCCACCACGCGGCACACGTCGTCGAGATGCGCGTAGCAGACCGACAGCTTGCTGGAGCTGTTGACGATAGCGATCTTCGGCTTCAGCAGGTCTTCCTCGCTGTAGCCCATGGCGAGCCACTGGGCCCGGCGCACCGCCCAGCGGGTGGTGCCGGGCTCGAAATTGCTGCGCAGCGTGGGCTTCTTCTGTTCGGCGTCGGACATGAAACGTCCCTGTCTCGTCAGTTGAGCTGGGCGCCGAGCGCGTTCAGCGCGGCGCGGATGTCGGAGCCGGACGGCAGCGCCGCCGGGTCGTCGCAGAGCTGGTCGGCGACGAGGCCCATGGCCTGCCCGTAGCCGAAGCACTGGGCGGTGACGCGGGCCGAGGCCATGGCCTCATGCTCCGCCGAGAGGCAGCGCCCGGCCATCACGAGGCCGGTGCCAGTGGCCGGCAGGAAGCAGCCGAGGGGGATCTCGTAATAGTCGTCGAGGATCCAGTGCAGCTTCGGCTTCTCGCCGGAATGCAGCTCGATGGGCCAGGGCGAGCGGCAGATACCGTCCGCGCGCTTGCGGGCGGAGGTGACATCCTCGTTCTTCAGCAGGTCGCGGCCGACGATCTGCCAGGTCTGGCGGATGCCCACCTGCACGCCGGTGTCGTTGACGAAGGAGGCCTCGCAGCCAGTGATATGGTCGCGGATGAAGCGGGCGTATTCGCGCACCTGCTTGCGCCCCTCGATCTCCGCCTCGCTGAGGTCGGCCATGCGGGTGGCGTCCAGCTCGCGTCCATCGGCACCCACGATGCGGGTGGCGTTGCAGATCAGCTCGCCGGGGCGGGGCGTGGGGAAGAGGAAGATCTTGGCGCGCGGCAGGCGGTAGGCGCCGGAGGCGTTCAGCTCCTGGATGAGCTTCATCACCCGCTCGTCGAGGATGGAATCCGGCCCGTGCGCGGCGAGGAAGCGCGCCATGTCCACGCCGAGGATGCGGAAGATCATGGTGGGGTTCTGGATGGCGCCGTCGCGCCCCTTGGTGAGCGTGCGCCCCGCCATGGCCGCCACGTCCGCATCGCCCGAGGCGTCCACGGTGATCCTGGCGCGAACCTCCAGCGGCCCCTGCTTGGTGAAGGCGGTGACACCCCGCACATGGTCGCCCTCGGCGAGAACGCCGGTGACGGTGACGTGGTAGAGCACGCGGACGTTGCCCTCGGCGCCAAGCAGCGCGTCGCTCGCCTCGCGCCAGACCAGCGGATCGTGAACCCGCACGTAGGTCTTGCCGTATTGCACTGGGCCGGTGAGCCCGCCCCGGGCTTCCATCGCCGCGATGAACTCGTCCACGAAGCCGTGCACCACCTGCTCCGGCTCGGCGTTGCGGCGGTCGGACGCCGCATAGAGGCCGCAGATGGTGCCGGAGAGGCCAGCCACCGCGGCGCCGCCGCTGAAGCCGTAGCGCTCCAGCAGGATGACGCGCCGCCCCTGCCGCGCTGCCGCGACCGCGCAGGCAAGGCCCGCCGCACCGCCGCCGACCACCAGCACGTCCGTTTCCAGAACCTCCGCGGACCTGACGTCGGGCATTTCCACCCATCCTTGTTTTTAATTGTTAGCGCTATCATCTGTTAGCGCTAACCAGTCTCTATTGTCAAGCGGCCGGCAGGCCATATGGTGAGCCGGGGCCAGTGGTGACGGAATCGGCGATGCGGCAGAAAAGGGGAGGACGGGCGGCGGGCGTCACCATGGAGGATGTCGCGCGGGTGGCGGGCGTCTCCGCCATGACGGTCTCGCGCGTGCTGCGCCAGCCGACGCTGGTGAACGCCGACCTCAAAGCCAAGGTGGAAGCGGCGATCCGCGAGACCGGCTACATCTACAATCTGGTCGCCTCCTCCCTCGCCTCCCAGCGCAGCGGCATCATCGCGCTGATCCTGCCGACGGTGGCGTCCTCCATCTTCACCGACAGCGTGAAAGGGGTCTCGGACGTCGCCCGCACCCACGCGGTGCAGATGATCATGGCGGAAACCAACTATTCCCCGGCGGAGGAGGAAAAGGTCATCGAGGCGCTGCTGCGGCGCCGGCCGGACGGCTTCGTCATCGTCGGCGTCTCCCACACCCGCGCCACGCGGGCGCTGCTGGAAAAATCCGGCGTGCCCGTGGTGGAGACGTGGGATAGCACGCCCACGCCCATCGACAGCCTCGTGGGCCTCTCCAATTTCGATGCCATGAAGGCCATGACCGAGGCGCTGGTGGCGCAGGGCTTCCGCCGCATCGCCTTCGTCGGCACCGCCACCCGCGACCGCCGCGCCCAGATGCGCGCCAAGGGCTACGAGGCCGGCATCGCCGAGGCCGGGCTCGGCGCGCCGCTCATCCTCAATGCGGACGATCTCACGAGCATGGAGTCCGGCCGCATCGTCGCCGAGCGGGTCGCAGCACTGCATCCCCGCCCCGACGCCCTGCTATGCCTCAACGACGTGCTCGCGGCCGGCGCGCTGCTGGCGTTCCAGCGCATGGGCCTCGCCGTGCCCGGCGACATCGCGGTCGCCGGCTTCGGCGGGCTCGATTTCTCCAGCCACCTCAACCCGTCGCTCTCCACCGTGGACATCCCGCGCTACGAGATGGGCCAGAGGGCCGCCGAGATGCTGATCGGCCGCATCGCCGGCACCGCCGCGCAGGGCGGCACCTGCGAGATGGGCTACCGGATCGTGCTGCGCGAGAGCACGGGGGGCAGCCGCCCGGCCGAGGCTCAAGCCTCTTAGCCAGGGCGTCCTGATCCCGCCCTATCGCGGCGGATCGACCCCGATCCAGTGGCGCACCACCGGCGGCGCATCGCCCTGGTGGAACGACAGCACCTCCGCCTGCACATCGGCATCGGCACGGGAGACCCGGCGATGCTGGCGCCGGTGCTCGGCCCAGGATTCCACCATGAACCACTCCAGCATTTCCTCCGGATTGGCGGAATCCTCGCTGATGCCCCAGGCATACGCCCCATCCCGGCGCCGGGCGGCAGAAAGGCGCTCCAACGCCTTCAGGAAGGCTTCCCGGTCCGCCCGCGCCACCCGGTACTCGATCAGGATCAGCACCGGCCCCCGGTCGTTGGGGATGGGCTCGGCCATGGCCGGCTCGGGCCAGTGCATGGAGGGCGTCAGATCGGCCTCGCCCGCGGGCAGCGGCACGCGGTGCATGATGAGGCCGACCACCGCGAGACCGCCGGCCGCGATCACCAGCGCCGCCTGCAGCCCCACCGCCTGCGCCACGAGGCCCCAGGCGATGCTGCCGCCCGCCATCGCGCCGTTGAAGACCGTGAGATAGACGGCGAGCGCCCGCCCCCGCACCCAGTTGGGCAGGATGGACTGGGCCGTTGCGTTCAGCGTCGTCAGCGCGGTGATCCATGCCGCGCCCATGGCGAGCAGGATGGGCACCGCCAGCCAGCGCGGCGGAGCCAGCGCAAGGGCGACCGTCGCCACGGCGGTGACGAGCGAAGCGGCGAGGATGAGCCCGTCCGCCGACAGGCGGCCGCGCAGCCGCGGCATCAGCAGCGCCCCGCCGATGGCGCCGACACCCACCGACCCGAGCAGCAGGCCGTAATAGGCCGCATCCCCCTTGAGCAGCCCGCGCGCGACCAGCGGCAACAGCGCCCAGACCGCGCTGGCGAAGGCGAAGAAGAAGGCCGAGCGCAGGAGGACGACATGCATCTCCTTGCTCGACCGCGCATAGCGCAGCCCGGCACGGAAGGCGCCGGGGAAGCGCTCGCCCAGTTCGTCCTGCGGGGTCGCGGGCCGGCGCCACCAGACAAGGGCGGCGATCACGAAGACGTAGCTCGCCACGTCCGCCCCATAGGTCACCGCCGCGCCGAAGGCGGCGAGCAGCACACCGCCCAGCGCCGGGCCGATGGAGCGGGAAATGTTGATGCCGAGCGAGTTGAGCGCCACCGCGCTCTTCAGGTCCGACCGCGGCACCAGCTCCGGCACGATGGACTGCCAGGTGGGCGCCATCAGCGCCGCGCCGATGCCGCCGAGAAAGGTGAGCGCGATCAGCGAGGACACCGTCATCAGCCCGGTGAGCGACAGCAGCATCAGGGCGCCGCTGACGCACGCCAGCCCGATCTGGATGGCGATGAGAAAGCGCCGCCGGTCAAGGATGTCGGAAAGCACCCCGGCCGGCATGGCGAGCAGGAACACCGGCAGCATGGCCGCCGCCTGGATGGTCGCCACGGCGGCGGGCGAGGCGGACAGGTCCGTGACGATCCACGCGCTGGCCACGTCGCGCATGAAGCTGCCCGTGTTGCCAAGCACGGTCGCCACCCACAGCACGGCGAAGACCGGCCCCTTCAGGGGCGCGAAGGCACCGGGGGTGAACGGCGGGGATGGGGGATTTTCGCTCATGCTCGCTGTCCCTCCGTTTTGCCCGCAAGATCGTACCACGCCACCAGCACGAAGGCCCCGGCGAGGCCGAGATGCTCGAAGAAGGCGTTGGCGGCGGCGAACCGCTCGGCTCCCGCCATGCCCCAGAAACGGTTGGCGAGCAGGCTCGCCGCGACCGTGAATGCGGCGAGTGCCATCGCCCCGGCCCAGCGCAGCAGGCCGGAGAGCACCATGATCGGCGCGATGATCTCCAGTGCGATAACGGCGGCGGCGAGCGGGGCCGCGGGGGCGAGGCCGAAATGGGTCATCTCCGCGACGGCGCTCGGGAAATCCAGCGCCTTCGTGAGGCCGCCCTGCAGATAGGCCGAGGTCAGCGCGAGCAACGCGAACGCCCGCACCGGGCGCGGCGACAGAAACGGCCTGATGGACGCTGCGAGGCGGTCGGGAATGTCCGGTCCCATCCCTCAGAACGCCCAGCAGGCGCAGCCCAGCGCGCCGAAGAAGCTCTGCTGGTCTCCCACAGGCACGCTCGCGCCCCACGCCCCGGCATGGGCATGACCGTGGACGCCGCAGGCCTTGGCGCAGCCGCAGGCGGCGGCGAAGGCGTATTTCTGCGCACTGTCCGCCTTGCGGGGTTGGTAGCCACCGAAGGTGCGCACCGGCGACCAGTCCGGCATGGCCGGCGGCAGCGGCGGGGCGAGATCGCGGAAGGCGCCATCCCCATGCACCGGCACGCCGCCGAGCAAGGTGAGGACGGAGGTGATGTCCTGGATGCGATCCTCGGAGACGGAGAAATAGTCGTCCGAAAGCACCACCAGATCGGCGAGCTGGCCGTCCTTGATCTGCCCCTTCTTGCCCGGCTCGCTGGAGAACCAGGTGTTGGCCTCGGTCCACAATCTCAGCGCATCTTCCCGGTCCAGCCGGTTCGCCGGCGGATAGAGGGAGAGCCCGCCGAGCGTTCGGCCCGTCACCAGCCAGGAGAGCGAGATCCAGGGATTGTAGGAGGCTACGCGGGTGGCATCCGTCCCCGCGCCCACCGGAATGCCGGCCTCCAGCATGCGGCGGATGGGCGGGGTGCGCTCGGCCGCCTTGGCGCCGTAGCGATCGACGAAATATTCGCCCTGATAGGCCATGCGGTGTTGCACGGCGATGCCGCCGCCCAGCGCCGCGATGCGGTCGATGTTGCGGTCGGTGATGGTCTCCGCATGGTCGAAGAACCAGTTGAGGCCCTTGAGCGGGACGTCGGAATCGACCTTCTCGAACACGTCGAGGGCGCGCGAGATGGTCTCGTCATAGGTGGCGTGCAGGCGGAACGGCCAGCGGTTCTCGGCCAGCAGCCGCACCACCGGCTCGAGGTCGCCCTCCATCGCGCCGGGAAGGTCCGGCCGCGCCACCTGGAAGTCCTCGAAGTCGGCGGCGGAATAAACCAGCATCTCGCCCGCGCCATTGTGGCGATAGAGGTCGTCGCCCTGCCCCGGCGTGACGGTCTTCGACCAGCCGGCGAAGTCCGCCAGTTCCGACTTCGGCTTCTGGGTGAAGAGGTTGTAGGCGATGCGCACGGTGAGGTTCCCCTCGCGGTGCAACTCCTCGATGACGGAATAGTCTTCCGGATAGTTCTGGAAGCCGCCGCCCGCATCGATGACGGAGGTAACGCCGAGGCGGTTCACCTCGCGCATGAAGTGGCGGGTTGAGTTCTTCTGGTATTCGGGCGGCAGCTTCGGCCCCTTGGCCAGCGTCGCATAGAGGATGGTGGCGTTGGGCTTCGCCACCAGCAGGCCGGTGGGATTGCCGTGGGCATCGCGGATGATCTCGCCGGCGGGCGGATCGGGCGTGTCCTTGGTGTAGCCCACCACGCGCAAGGCGGCCGCATTCAGCAGGGCGCGGTCATAGAGGTGCAGGATGAAGACCGGCGTGTCCGGGGAGACCGCGTTGATCTCCTCCAGCGTCGGCAGGCGCTTCTCGGCGAACTGGTGCTCGGTGAAGCCGCCCACCACGCGCACCCATTGCGGGGCGGGCGTGACGGCCACCTGGCGCTTCAGCATGTCCATGGCGTCAGCGAGCGAGCGCACGCCGTCCCAGCGCAGCTCCATATTGTAGTTCAACCCGCCCCGGATGATGTGCATGTGGCTGTCGATGAGGCCCGGGATCACGCGCCGGCCACCCACATCGATGATCTTCGTCGTCGTCCCGGCGAGCCGCATGGCTTCGTTGGTGGGGCCGGCGAACATGATCACGCCGTCGCGCACCGCCACCGCCTCCGCCGTGGGATTGGTGCGGTCGAGGGTGGTCATCTTGCCGTTGAACAGGATGAGGTCGGCGATCTCGCTCATGGTGCGCGCCTTCTGTGTGCGGGGCGTCAGGAAAGCTCAGGATTTCGGAGGGTTTGTGTCGCCCGGGGGGCTCGGCTCGGCCGCGTCCCGCCGGCCCGGCAGCTGGCCGAGCACATGGTCCTTGCAGTCGGCGAGGCCGATGGCGCGGGCGAGGCCATCGCCGTTCATCAGATGGCGGGCGACGGGCAGGATCTGCTCGCCCACGAGGATGCCGAGCAGCCCCAGCAGCGCCACCACCGGCGGTGCCGGGGAGCGCACGTTGATGAGGCTGTAGACGATGCCGACCAGAAGGCCCGCGCCAAGCGAGGCGAGATAGAGCTTCATGCGCCCTCCGCAAATGCAGGAGCCGGCGCCGGCCGGGGGAAGGCCGGCGCCGGATGGGGTCACGCCTTGATGAAGGCGAGGAGGTCGGCGTTGATCACGTCCGCATGGGTGGTGCACATACCGTGCGGATAGCCGGGATAGACCTTCAGCGTGCCGTGCTTCAGCAGCTTGGCGGAGAGGAGCGCGCTGTCGGCGATGGGGACGATCTGGTCGTCATCGCCGTGCATCACGAGGGTGGGCACCTCGCAGGCCTTGAGATCGGCGGTGAAATCGGTCTCGGAGAAGGCCTTGATGCCGTCGTAGTGGGCCTTGGCGCCGCCGGTCATGCCCTGCCGCCACCAGTTCCAGATGGCGCCCTGGGAGACCTGCGCGCCGGGCCGGTTGAAGCCGTAGAAGGGGCCTGTGGGCACGTCGAGGAAGAACTGGGCGCGGTTGGCGGCGAGTGCCTTGCGGAAGCCGTCGAAGACTTCCATGGGCAGGCCGCCGGGATTGGACTCGGTCTTCAGCATGATGGGCGGCACGGCGCCGATCAGCACCAACTTCGCGACGCGCGCCTTGCCATACTTCACGGTGTAGTGCAGCGCCTCGCCGCCGCCGGTGGAATGGCCGATATGCACGGCGTTCTTGAGGTCGAGATGGTCCATCACCGCCGCGGCGTCGGCGGCGTAGTGGTCCATGTCGTGACCGTCGCTCACCTGGGTGGAGCGGCCGTGGCCGCGGCGGTCGTGGGCGACCACGCGATAGCCGTTGTTCACGAAGAACAGGAGCTGCGCGTCCCAGTCGTCCGAGGACAGGGGCCAGCCATGGTGGAAGACGATGGGCCGGGCGGTCTTCGGACCCCAGTCCTTGTAGAAGATCTCGACGCCGTCCTTGGTGGTGACGCTGGGCATGGGTTGAACTCCGTCGGGGTGGGAGGCTGCGGGGTGGGAGGCTGCGAAGGCCGCGACGGGAACGTCGAGGCCGAGGGCGGCGGCGAGAGCCGCGGTGGCGCCAACACCGAGCACGGTCCGGCGCGAGACAAGGGGAATCTGTTCCGGGAGGCGGTCGCCGCCCGGTGCATCATTTTCGGTCATGGTTTCGGACCTCAGTGGGCTTCGGAGGCGCCGAACATGGTCTTGGCGTAGATGATGCCGAGGCCGTAGGCGCCGCCGTAGGTCTTGGCGATGCCGGTGGTCATCTCGTAGGTCTCGGTGCGGGCCCAGTCGCGCTGAAGCTCCAGCAGATACTGCAGCGAGGTCATGGGCCGCGCGCCGGCCTGGATCATCCGCTCCATGGCGCGCTCGTGCGCCTCGTCGGAGACGTCGCCGCAGGCGTCGGCGATCACGTAGACTTCAAAGCCCTGCTCGAGGGCGGAGAGGGCCGGACCGACGATGCACACGCCGGTCCAAAGGCCGGAGAGCACGATGCGGCCCTTGCCGATCTCGTTGACACGGGCGATGACGGCTTCATCCTCCCAGGTGTTCATGGAGGTGCGGTCGAGCAGTTTCTCGCCCGGAAACGCCTCGGTGATCTCGGAGAACATGGGGCCGGAGAAGCTCTTCTCGGCCACCGTGGTGAGGATGGTGGACACCCCGAAGCCGGCGGCGGCGCGGGCGACCAGAGCCGCGTTGTTGCGCAGATTCACGGCGTCGATGGACTTGGTCGCGAAGGACATTTGCGACTGAAAGTCGATCATGATGAGCGTATGATCCTTCGGCGAAAGAAGCATACTGCCGGGGGCGGCGACAGCGTGGGGCACGGTTGCATCTCCTGTGTGAAAGCCGGGGCAAAGCTAGCGCCCGTTACGGGCTGAGACCATTAGTTACCGGCGGGATACCGGGCACATCCATGAATTTCCAAGACAAGATCGATCCTCAGGCAGACAAGGCGTGCATGGCCGAGCCTCTCCTGAAGTTCTTCGCTCAGGAGTGGATGGCTCATGTGGTCGCGGTACTGTCGCGCCACGGCACGTTGCGGTTCGGGCAGCTCCGGCGAAGCTTGCCGGGGCCGATTTCGGCGCGCGTTCTCTCTGCCCGGCTCAAGGCACTTGAGGCCGGGGGATATGTGACACGTCGGGAGATCGAGGGGCGGGTCCGTCAGGTGGAATACAGGCTGACGGACTCGGGTCGCGCCATCGACCTTCTTCTGGTGCAGGCGGAATCTGCGCTGTACCTGGAAGGCACGGTGGGCGCGCTGACTAACGAGCGCTGACCGCACCCACCCTTAGCGGTGGATCGCAGCATGTGGAGAACTTGAGCGAGGCAGTGCTCATCGGTTCGATCCCTTGCCGGAAGGCCCGAAGCGGGGCTGATGGGGCGGACTATGGCGTTGCAGCTGGAGCCCGTCTTGCCGAAAAGCCCGCATCCTTGAACGATGGGATTTCCCGAAGGCGCCCCCGCTCGCTCAATGGCCGCGCCGCCACAGGCCCGGAGCCGACCCGGTGAGGCGCGTGAAGGTGCGCGTCATGTGGCTCTGGTCGGAAAATCCGCAGATGATGGCGATATCCGCCAGCGGCAGCCGGGAGCCGACGATGAGGTCCCGCGCCCGCTCCACCCGCAGGTGAAGCATCCACTGGTAGGGCGTGAGCCCCGTTTCATCCCTGAAGCACTTGATGAAATGGCCGCGCGAGACGCCGCAGGCGGTAGCGATGTCGGAGATCAGCACGTTGCCGTCGAGCCCCGCGGCGAGCCGCTCCTTGGCGATGGCGAACTGGCGTGGCGAGAGACCGCCGGGAATGCGCACCGCAGCGCCGTGATAGCGCGTGGCGAGATGGGTCTGGATGGCCGAGACCACCTGATCCAGGAACAGAGGCACCTGCCGCTCCGGCGCATCGAGCATGGGCAGAAGCGCCCGAGAGAGGTGCGCCAGCACAGGGTCTTGCGTGCCAGGCGTGCAGGAGACGCACTCCGCCAGCGGCAGGCCCATCTCGCTGAAGGTCTGGTGCAGCGCCGCGTGGGAGATCTCCAGCAGGAAGAAGTCGAACCCCGTCTCGATGTCGGCGCGATAGGTGTCGGAGAAGGAGCGGGCATAGCAGCTGTCCGGCTCGAAATCGTAGGCGGTCGCCGCGCCGTCGCCGAAGATGCGGCGGCGGTGCCCGCCGGAGAGGGCAACACCCATCAGCAGGCCACGGCCGCTCGGCGGGGTCTCGACGCGGCTGGTGACCGCGCCATCATGCTGCTTGCGGTAGACGACGAAGCCGGTGCCGACCAGCTCCCTCTCGTCTTCCAGCGCGGCGACGGAACAGCCGAGACTGTCGCGTCGGGTGATTCCGCCGGGTGCCGCCGTGTCTAAACGGACCATCTGAAGCCTCGGGGCTGGCTTGCTGGTGCGCGAACCTACACCAGAAGCGGGACAGCGGGAAATCCGCCGCCGCCCACACCCGCCAGCGCGCGCGAGGCCTACGCCCGCAGATCCTGCCACCCGGGATGGCGGCGGAACTGCGTGGCGACGTATGAACACAGCGGGGTGATCTTGAAACCTTCCGCGCGGGCATCGGCGATGAGGGCATCCACCAGACGCGCGGCGATGCCGCGTCCCTCGAAGGCCGGCGGCACGCCCGTATGGGTGACGACGAACGGGCCGTCGCCGCAGCGCTGGTAGCTCAGTTCCGCTTCCGCACCACCGCCGAGGCGGATGACATAACGGCCTCCGCCCGGCCCCTCCTCGCGCTGTATCTCGTGGCTGGCGTCGCTCATCTTGCCTCCGTCGGTGGTGCTGCTCCCACCATAACGGCGATGCTATCCCATCAGTTCACTCGGCGCGCCTCAAGCCCGCGAGCGTGCGGAACGCGTCTGCGAGCTGCTCCTTGGACAGCGGCTGCACGAAGTTGCGAATATAGGGCGCTGTCTCCCAGGACACGGAAACGATGCCGTCCACCACGGCCTCGGTCTCGACGCCGAAATCCTCCAGCGCGCGCGGCAGGTTGAGGCGGGCGTAGAAGGCCAGCATGTCCGCCATGAAATCGGCGTCCCGGCCTTCCGCCAGCAATTGCACCAGAAGCCCGAGGGCCACCTGCTCGCCATGCAGCGCGCGCGCCACCTCCGGCACCGTGGAGAAGCCACGGGTCAGCGAATGGGCGATGGACAGGCCCCCGCTCTCGAAGGCAAGGCCGGAGAGGAGGATGGTCGCCTCCACCACGCGCTCCACCGCTTCGTCCGCCGTCTTGCGGGCGACGGCGGCCACCGCCGCCTCGCCATCCGCGCGGATGGCACGGTAGCAGGCCTCGGCGATAGTGACGGCGAGCGTGGTGGGGCGGCCCTTGAAGAAATTCAGCCCGCCGGCGGCGGCGCACTGCTCCACCTCGAACTTCTTGGACAGGGCATCGCCGATGCCCGCCACGAAGAAGCGCGCCGGCGCCTGGACGATGACGGACGTATCCACCAGTACCGCATCGGGATTGGCATCCATCAGCCGCACTTCGCTCAGCACGTGCTCGGCGGTGTAGACCACCACGAGGCGGGAGGTGGGGCTGTCGTTGGAGGCGATGGTCGGCACGATCACGAGCGGCGTGCGCAGCGCGATGCGCACGCCCTTGGCGGTGTCGATGGCCTTGCCGCCGCCGACACCGATCACCACGTCCGCGCCCGCCGCCCGCGCGGATGCGGCCAGCTTGTCGATCTCCGCCGCCGTGCATTCCCCGCCGAAGGTGGCGAAGGTGACCGCTTCGGCCTCAGCCATCGCGGCCTTCAGGCGCGCCCCGAGCAGATCCATCACGATGGCATCGGCCACCACGAAGGGCCGGCGGCCGTGCAGGCGCACGAGCGCGCCCAGTTCACTCAGGGCGTCCGGCCCCTGGATGTAGCGGGCCGGAGACCCGAACGCGCGCACGCTCATGCGTCACCCCAGTGGAAATCGCGCTTGCCGCCATCCATGCAGATCAAGGCGCCGTTGATGAAGGCCGCGTGCGTGGAGCACAGGAAGGCGACGAGCGCGCCCACCTCCTCCGGCTGGCAGAAGCGGCCGACGGGATTCTGTCCGGTGATCACCGCCCGCTTCTCCGGCGAGAAGGTGGCGATGAAATCGGTGGCCACATAGCCGGGGGCGATGGCGTTCACGGTGATGCCGTCCGCCCCCACCTCCTTCGCCACCGTGCGGGTGAAGCCGAGCACGCCAGCCTTGGCCGCCGAATAATTGGCGACGCCCGGCCGCCCGCCGCCGGTGACGTTCATGGACGAGGTGTTGACGATGCGGCCGAAACCGTTCGCGCGCATCAGCGGAATAGCGTGTTTGCTGCACAGGAAGGTGCTGCGCAGGTGGGTGGAGACGATGATGTCGAAGTCGTCGATCTCCATCTCCGCCACACGCCGCCCGAGATGGCGCCCGCCGGCCCCGGCATTGTTCACGAGAATATCGAGCCGCCCGAAGGCGACCGCCGCCGCTGCCACCACGCCGGCCGCACCCGCCTCGTCGGCCACGTCGCCCGGCGCTGCCGCCGCCTCGTGCCCGGCCTGCCGCAGCTCCTCGGCGCAGCGGGCGGCGGCGTCCGCATCGATGTCGTTGATGACGATGCACGCGCCCTCGGCGGCGAGCCCCAGCGCCTCCGCCCGGCCGATGCCGCGCGCCGCGCCGGTGACAAGGGCGACCCGCCCTTTCAATCCCAGATCCATCTTGGTCTCCGATCAGCCCTTCACCGCGCCCGCGCCGAGCCCCTGGATGAAGTATTGGCTCAGCAAGGCGAAGGCGCCGAACAGCGGCAAAGCGATGAGGGTGGAGCCGGCCATGATCTCGCCCCAGCGCAGATCAAACGAGCCGACCATGGAGGCGAGCCCCACCGGAACGGTCTTGTTGGCGTCGGAGCCGATCATGATGAGGGCGTAGGTGTAGTCCGTCCACGACAGGAGGAAGGAGAAGATGGCCACCGTGATGAGCCCCGGCAGCGACAGCGGCAGCACCACCCGCAGGAAGGCGCCGAGCCGCGTGCAGCCATCCACCATGGCCGCCTCCTCCAATTCGAACGGCATGCTCTTGAAGAAGCCCCACAGGAACCACACGCCGAGCGGCAGCGTGAGGGTGAGGTGGGAGACGATGACGCTCGCCAGCGTGTCGCCGAGACCGAGCTTGGCGAAGATGGAGAACATGGGAATGGCGATGAGCAGCGGCGGGAACATGTAGGCGTAGAGCATCGCCCCCACGATGAGCCCCTTGCCGCGGATGCGGTGGCGCGTGACCGCATAGGCGATCATGATCGAGAACACCATGGTCACCGCCACCGTCACCGCCGCGACGATGAGCGAGTTCAGGAACTGGGTGGGATAATCCGTCAGCTCCAGAAGGTTGGTATAGTATTCCCAGGTGAACGGGCCCGGCAGCAGCGACGTGGAATTGATCAGCGCCTGCGGCGCGCGGGTGGAGGACACCACCATCCAGTAGATGGGGAAGGCCGAATAGACCGCGATCAGCGTTGCGGCGCCATAAAGTGCGATGCGGCCGGCGAGCGAGCGGGGGGCGCGGGACATCGCGGCATCACTCCGTATCGAGCGGGAACAGGCGGAAATAGATGAACACCACCAGCGAGAGGATGGCGAAGGAAATGGTCGCCACCGCCGCGCCGCCGCCGATGTCGAACTGCCCGAAGGCCTGGCGATAGGAGAGGATGGCGAGGTGCTCCGTAGCGCCCACAGGGCCGCCCTGTGTGAGCAGCCAGATGACGTCGAACTTGTTGAACATCCACACCGCGCGCAGCAGCACGATCACGGTCAGGATCGGCTTCAGCATTGGCAGGGTGATGTGAAAGAAGCGCTGCACGGCGTTCGTGCCATCCACCTTCGCCGCCTCGTAGAGCGAGGACGGCACCGTCTGCAGCGCGGCGAGGAAGGTGGTGGTGACGAAGGGCGTCCACATCCACACGCTCACCAGGATTACCGACGCCATGGCCGCGCCCGGGCTCTCGAACCACTGCACCTGTGGCAGGCCGACGGCGGACATCATGGTGGTGAGGACGCCGATGGAGCCGTCCACCATCCATTTGAAGGTCAGTACCACCACCACGGTCGGCAGCAGGTAGGGCAGGATGGAAAGGCCGCGCACGATATTGCGGCCGGGGAAGACCTGGTTGAGTACCAGCGCGAAGCCGATGCCCAGCACCACCTGGAAGACGATGGTGCCGAACGAATAGATGAACCCGTTGATGAGCGCGCGCCAGAACACCCATTGCGACAGCATGCGCGTGTAATTGTCGAGCCCGGCCCATTTGGGCGCGCCGACGAAGGAATCCATCTGGTAGAAGCTCAGCGACACCGCATAGACCACCGGCGCCACGATGAGCAGCGCGGTCACGGCGAGGCCCAGGATGAGGAAGGAATAGATCGTCGCTTTGGAGCTCACCTGCGGCGCCTCGCTGGAGCGGCTTGTGACCCGTCAGGGCCAGCACGGAAACGCCCGGCCTGAGGGCCGGAACTGTGTGGAAGGAATGGCCGGCAGGCCACGATCAGGGCAGAGCCTGCCGGCCTTGCGTCTTCGGACGAAACCCTCAGGACGCAATCATGTGGCGATGACCGCTCACGAAGGGGTGACCTGCCGCATGCGGTCGGCCGCGGTCTTCACGCACTCGGCGGAGGACATGCCCTTCAGCACCTTGTTCTGGAGCATCTCCGGGAACACGAAGGCCTCGAAGATCTTGCCGGGCTTCAGGCTCGGCGACGGGCCCTGGGTGTCGATGGAGGTGAGGATCATGTTCTTGTCGGTGAGGAACGACTTCATCATCTCCACGGCCGCATTGTGCTTCTCGATGAGCGGATGAGCCCGCCAGCGCGCATCGTCATAGACATCGAGGCGCGGCGGCTGGAAGTGCAGCGGGGCGGTGTGCAGGAAGTTGATGTACTGGTTCTCCGTGAACCACTTCATGAACTTCATGGCCTCGTCGGACTGGGGCGTCTTCAGCACCACCCAGCCGTCATAGCCGTGATTCACCGCCTGGTGCTTCCCGGCGGAATCCATGTAGGGCATGATGCCGTACTTGTCGGCGAGCGCGGGGTTGTTGCGCTCCAGCACCTCGATGATGCGGCCGGCATAGGCGGTGTGCGCCACCTTGCCCGAAGTGAAGTTCGACAGCACCTCGCCGAAGCTCGCCTGGCTGGTGCCGGACGGCATGGTCTTGTAGAGATCGCCGAAGAAGTCGAGATAGCGGCTCGCGCGCGGCGCCATGTCCGCATTGTCGAAGATGATGTTCCACTTGTCGTCGAACAGCTGGACACCCTCGGCCCACATGAAGCCGGGGGAGAGCCAGTTGGTGGCGCCGTTCGAGCCGATGGGGAACAGGGAGCCGGACGTGCCGTCGCCGTTGAGCGCCTGGCTGTTTTTCAGGAAGCCGTCCCAGGTCTTCGGCACGTCGAGCTTGTTTTTCTCGTAGAGATCCTTGCGGTAATAGATCCAGGCGAGGTTGTAGTCGTAGGGATACCAGTAGACCTTCCCGTCCACCGGGAACAGGATGTTCGGCCCCCACTTGTACTTGTCCGTCAGCTCGTTGAGCGGCATCAGCTGCCCCTCGGAGGCGAGGATCAGCACGTGGCCGATGAAGGCGAAGGTGGCGATGTCATAGGGCGTGCCGCCGCGCAGCGACGTGGTCACCTTGGTGAAGATGCCGTCCAGCGGAACGGAATCCACCACCACCTTGGTGCCGAACTGCTTCTCGTATTCGGCCGCCGCCACCTTCAGCGCGCGGATACTGTCGATGGAGGTCTCGGCATTGAGGAAGCGGATGGTCTTGGTGCCCTGCGCGCGCACCACGGCGGGGGCTGCGAGCCCACCCGCGGCGATGCCGGCACTCAAGGCTCCGGCGCCCTTCAATAGGGTCCGGCGTGACAGCCCGTCCTTCTTGATCTCGTCCATGGCGTTCTCCCGATCGTCTTGTTCTGCGTTCTTGTTTTCACTCGGCAAATTCAGGCGGCGGGGCGCTGGCCCAGGTCCGCTTCGGCGCGGTTGATCCGCGCTCCGGTTTCCTTGGAGAAGACATGCAGCCGGCCGGGCCGGAACTGAATGGGCAGTATCGTGCCGCTGCGCACGGCATCGGTGCGGTCCAGCATCACGCGCAGGCGCACGCCCGCCACCTCGCCGATGCAAAGCGTCTGCGCGCCGAGTTGCTCGATCACCGCCACCTGGAAGGCGTGCGCGCCCGGCGCCTCGCCGACGCCGATATGCTCGGGCCGCACGCCCAGCACCAGCGGTGTGCCCTCGGCGGCGGCGACGCCCGGCGGCAGCTCGATGGTGAGGGCGCCGGCGCGTAGCGTGCCGCGCTCCAGATGCCCCTCGATGAGGTTCATCTCGGGCGAGCCGATGAAGCCGGCCACGAACAGGTTCGCCGGCCGGTCGTAGACCTCCAGCGGCGCGCCCACCTGCTGCACATGGCCGTCGCGCATGATCAGGATGCGGTTGGCGAGCGTCATCGCCTCCACCTGGTCGTGGGTGACGTAGACCATGGAGGTTCCCACCTCCTGGTGCAGCCGGGCGATCTCCTCGCGCATCCGCACGCGCAGCTTCGCGTCGAGGTTGGAGAGCGGCTCGTCGAGCAGGAACACGTCAGGGTCGCGCACCAGTGCCCGGCCCAGCGCCACGCGCTGCATCTGCCCGCCCGACAGCTGCTTGGGCTTGCGCTCCAGATAGGGGTCGAGCCCCAGCATGGCGGAGGCGGACTTCACCCGCCGGTCGATCTCCGCCCGGTCCATCTTGCGCATGCGCAGGCCGAAGGCGAGGTTCTCGTAGATGGTCTTGTGCGGGTAGAGCGCATAGTTCTGGAACACCATGGCGATGTTCCGGTCCTTCGGCTCAAGGCGCGTCACGTCGCGCCCGCCGATCTCGATGGTGCCGGTGGTGATCTCCTCCAGCCCCGCGATCATGCGGAGCGTCGTGGACTTGCCACAGCCGGACGGGCCGAGGAACACCACGAACTCACCGTCGCGGATATGGAGGTCCACCCCATGCACGGCCACCTGGCCGCCATAGGCCTTGCGGACGGTGTTGAGCCTGACTTCAGCCATGGGTGACCTGCTCCGGGCGCGCGGCGGCGATGGATCGCTCGTCCTCGACGAAGGCGTGGATGCGGTGGTTGATCGGGGCGAGCGCCGCCTGGATCTCGCAATAGAGTCCGTGCCCGCGGGCATAGAGCGCCGCGCGCTCGGGATCGGGCGTGGCGGTGGAGACGATGGCGACGCGCCGCGCCGCATCCGCTTCGTCGGCATACGCCCCGACGCCGACGCCAGCCAGCAGCGCTGCGCCGAAGGAGGCTTCCGCCACCGCGGGCAGCTCCACCTTCACATCCAGCACGTCGGCCACGATCTGCCGCCACAGGGCGCTCTTCGCCCCGCCGCCGGTGAGGCGCGCGGTGGAGAAGTCCAGCCCTTTGGCGCGCAGGGCGACGAGGCAGTCCTTCAGCGAATAGGCGATACCCTCATAGAGCGCCCGCACGAAGTGGCCCGACCCGTGGTTGAAGCCGATGCCCACGAAATCCGCCCGCAGCAGCGGGTCCCAATGGGGGCTGCGCTCGCCGTTGAGATAGGGATGGAAGAACAGGCCCTCCGCCCCCGGCCGCACGGCGGCGGCAAGCCGGTCCATCTCGGTGAACACCGCGCCCCCATCCTCGCCCGCGCGCTTGAAAAAGGTGTCGCGCAGCCATTTGTGGGCCGAGGCGCAGGAATTGGTCGCCGCGATCACATACCAGTGGTCCGGCATGATGTGGGGGTAGTTGATGACGGTGAAGTCCGGCCTCGGATGGCGCGAGAGCACGCTCACCGTCGCCGCCGTGGCGAGCTTCACCACGCCGAGCCCCTCGCCCGTCATGCCCGCGCCATAGGTCTCGGCCGCCGTGTCGGAGGTGCCGCACACCACGGGCGTGCCCTCGGCAAGGCCCGTCTGCCGCGCGGCTTCCGCCGTCACGGTGCCCACCACGGTCTTCGGCGCCACGATGGGCGGCAGCGTCTCCAAGGGCCAGCCGATCATGGCGCACAATTCGGGCGACCAGCCGCCGGTTGTGGCATCGGCCATCAGCGTGCCGACGGCGTCGATGGTGTCCGTCTCCCAGGTGCCGGTGAGGCGCGAGCGCAGCCAGTCCTTCGCCACGTAGAGCCGGCGCACGCGGGCGAAGGCGGACGGCTCGTGCCGGCGCAGCCACAGCATCTGCGGCAGGGTCCAGGTGGGATTGGCGCGGTTGGCGCCGATCTCCAGGATGCGGTCGTCCCATTGCCGGCGCAGGTCCGCCGTTTCGGGGCCGGAGCGCTGGTCGTTCCACAGGATCGCGGGGCGGATCACCGCGCCGTCCGCATCCTCCAGCACCTGGGTATGGGCACCGGCGGAAAAGGAGATGCCGAGCGCATCCCGCGGCGACGCGCCGGCGACGGCGAGCGCGCGGGGCACGGTCTCGCACACCGCGCGCCACCAGTCGTGCGGGTCCTGCTCGCTCCAGCCGGGATAGGGCGCGGAAGTGCCGATGGGCGCGGACGCCTCGCCCGCCAGCGTGCCGTCGATGCGGATCACGCTGGTCTTCAGCGCCCCCGCGCCGAGATCGATACCGATGAGGAGATCAGCCGCCACGGCGCACGTCCACCGCTCCGGCGGCCGGGCGCAGGCCCAGCTTGCCGGGATTCATGAGGTTGCCGGGATCCAGCGTGTCCTTGATGGCCTGCAGGACGTCAAGGCCGACGCCCAGTTCCCGTGCCAGCCACGGGTTGCGGAACACGCCGACGCCGTGATGGTGGGCGATGGAGCCGCCGTGGTCCAGCGTCAGCGACTGGATGGCCTCCCACAGGCGCGCATGGAGCGGCAGCGCCTCGGCTTCCGGCATGGGCGGCAGACGGATGGTCATGTACTGGCAGGCGCCCTCGGGGTAGATGTGCGACCAGTGCGCACCGAATTGGATGTTCGGGTAGATGGCCCGCACCGCCGCTTCCATGGCGGCATACATGCCGGGAAGCGCGGACCAGTTGCCCGTCACCTCGATGGTGTCGTTGTAATAGCCCGCCGCCTGCCACTTCTGCGAATAGGCGACGTAGCGGTTTTCCTTCCAGTGGTGGTACGGCCCCTCCGGCGCGATCACCGCGCCCTGCGCCTTGGCGATGGCAAGGCTCATCTCCTGTTCCGCGCTCACCATCGGCTCGGTACCGGAGAAGGCGAAGATGCCGAGAATGGGCCGCGTGGCGAACGCCTCCAGCCCCTGCGTGCGCTCCGCGCTCTCCGCCGCGTCGTAGAGGCGGGCGATGGTCGGGCGCAGTTCGGCCTGCATGATGAGGCGGGCGGTCTCCCACGCCGCTTCCAGCGAGGGGAAGGCCAGCACCACGCCGCGCTCCACCTCGGGCTTCTTCCACATGCGCAGCGTGACCTCGGTGATGATGCCGAAGGCGCCTTCGCCACCCACCATCAGGTCGCGGATGGAGGGGCCCACCGAGCGGCGAGCGAGCGGGCGCACCTCCAGCAGGCGGCCGTCCGGCAGCACCGCCTTGAGGCCGAGCACGATGTCCTCGATCTTGCCGTAGCGGCTGGAGGCCTGCCCGCCGCCGCGGCAGGCGACCCAGCCGCCGACCGTCGAAATCTCGATGGATTGCGGGAGGTGGCCGCAGGTGAAGCCCTCGGCATTCAGCGCCGCCTCGAACTCGGCGCCGTTCATCCCGGCCTCCACGGTGACCATGGCGTTCTGCGGATCGACCGAGACGATCCTGTCCAGCCGGCGCAGGTCCACCATCACCTCATGGGCGAGCGGGATGGCCCCGCCCAGCACGCCGGAGCCGTTGCCGAACGGGATGAGCTGGATACCGTTCTGCCGGGCATGGCGCACGATGGCGGCCACCTCTTCCGTCGAACCAGGACGCACCGCGAGGCGCGGCATGACGCCGGCGAGCCGGCCGGAGCGGGCGCGGAAATTGGCGAAGGGCAGGCGGTCATGGGCATAGGCGCGCCGGTCTTCTTCGCCTGTCAGCACGTTGTCGCGGCCGACCAGCGCGGCAAGGGCCTCCACCAGCCCCGCATCGGCACCCGGCGCGTGGGAACCTTCAGCTTCGGCGATGTTGGTTTGGACGGCAGCTGGACCGGTCATAGGCACCTCTTTGGGCGAGAGGCACGGCGATGCGATCCCTTGCGGGCTCCCATGCTGGTGTCCTCCCATCGTCGTTTTCGATCTTGAACAATCGTTTGTTCAAAGCTGTCAGAGAAAGCCGGAGGCGTCAAGCGGGGATGTTCAGAGGGGTGCGGGGCCGGTGGAGCCGCGCACCACGAGGGCGCCGGGCGGCAGCGGCGCGACCGGGGCCGGGTCTTCCCCGCCGAGGGCGCGGATGAGGAGGCCGGCGGCGACGCGGCCCATCTCCTCGGTGGGCATCGCGACGCTGGTGAGGGCAGGATAGAGCATGCCGGCGACCGGCGCGTCGTGCAGGCCGATGACGGAAATGTCCTCAGGAATGCGCAGGCCCGCCTCGTGCAACGTCGCCATGGCGCCGGCGGCCGAGACGAGGGTGGCGGCCAACACCGCGGTGGGATGTTGCGGCAGCAGCGCCCGCATGGCCTGCGTGCCGCCTTCGGCGGTGTAGCCCGCCACGCCCACCAGCGCTTCATCGAAGGCGATGCCGGCCGCCTCCAGCCCGTCGCGATAGCCCTGCAGGCGCTCGCGGGCATTGAAGCCGCCCTCGCGGCCGGCGAGGTGGGCGATGCGGCGGTGGCCCAGCGCGGTGAGATGCTCCACGCCCTTGCGCGCGGCAGCGCGGCTGTCCAGCACCACGGAGAGCGGCGCACCCGGCAGGATGCGGTTCATGAGCACGAAAGGCACCCGCGCGGCGGCCAGATCCGTGCGCAGCACCTCGTCATCGTCGAGGCTCGCGACCAGAAGGCCGTCCACCCGGTTGGTGCGGGAAATCTTGGCGATGGTGGTGGCCGTCTCCCCCGGCTCGCGATGGGAGATGAGCAGCGAATAGCCGCGCTCGGCCGCCTCCAGCTCCGCCCCGCGGATGGCTGAGGCGAACACCGGGTTGTCGAGCTGGGGCACCACGATGCCGAGCGTGTCCGTGCGCTGGGTCCGAAGACCGCGCGCCAGCGGATTGGCGAGGTACTGCATCTCCTCGGCGATCTTCAGGATGCGGACGCGCGTCTCCTCGCGCACCCGCTGGCTGGCCTCGCCCCTGAGCACGCGCGAGGCCGTCGACATGTCGACGCCCGCCGCCCGCGCCACATCCGCCAATGTCACCCGCGCCATTCCGCCGGAGCCCCCTGCCAGCTCTCCCGCGCCCACCATCCTCCAGGCACGGGCGTCTTTGCAAGGCGGGCGAAATGCCCCGCCGACCGGGCCGGCGGGGCGGAGCGGCTCAGTGGCCGAGAGACCAGCGCCGCTCGATGGGGGCGGGCTGCTTCTTGCGGGTGGCGCAGAGCGAGCAGCCACAGCCGGCCAGATGCTCGCGCTTGACCACCTTGGGCTCGGCGGAGGTCTTCTCCGAGCGATCGATCGCCCGGCGCAGCTTGCCGTTCATGGTGCTGAGGCGGGGCATCGCCATCTCGCGCGGCGCCTCGCCGCTGCAATTGGGGCAGCAGGCGGGCTGTTCGGCCGCGCTCATGGAGCCCCAGTCGTCGAAGGGGCCGCAGGCCTCGCAGGAGTAGGTATAGAGGGGCATCGTCTGTCTCCCAGGGGGAAACGGGCGGCCCACGGGCCGCCCGGATGGAGTGTCAGGGGTTGAGCCAGCCCTGCAGCAGCGAGAGGCCGGGCACCCAGCCGGTGAGAATGCCGATGAGCACGGTGAAGGCGCCGGTGAACTTCAGGATCGGCTGCTTCATCGTCAGCAGCAGGAAGTAGCAGAACCAGAGCAGGCCCCAGCCCACCCAGTTCCACCCCATCCAGACCCCGATGGGGCTGTCCGCCCCGCGCAGCGACTGGATCGCCACCGGCGCCACGGTGATGGCCACGAACAGGCTGAACCAGCCGAGCCCCCGCCCGTCCACCTTGGTCACGCGGTTGTAGGCCACCCAGAAATAGGTGGCGGTGAACAAGAGCGTCAGCGCGGCGCCCTTGATGGAGGCCGCATCCGCCGCCGGGTTGAAGGCCCAGAACAGCGAGATGGCGAGCGTCACCACGCCCGACACCACGTTCACGACGATGATCTCGCGGTCCTCGATCTTGCCCAGCAACCAGAGGCCGTTGAGCACGAGCACGGCGCCCACATAGAGCAGGCCAAGTCCAAGCAGCATGATGGATCTCCTCAGCCCCGGCCGATGGCTCGGCCGGGGCGCCAGGGGTTGTTCCGAAGGTGCCTGGACTTCAGCTCGCGCGGGCGACGTCGACGCCCGAGACCTGCCGGGTGGGCCCGGTGGAGTTCGGGTTGATGTCGAAGTCGAAGATCTTGGTGGGGATCGCCACCGTGGCGCACACGTTCGGGATGTCCACGATGCCGGCGATGCGCCCCTCCACGGGCGCGGTGCCGAGGATGGTGTAGGCCTGCTCGCCGGAATAGCCGAATTTCTTCAGGTATTCGATGGCGTTCAGGCAGGCGCGGCGATAGGCAACGTGGGCGTCGAGATAATATTGCTCGCCGGTGTGCTCATCCACCGAGATGCCCTCGAAGATGAGATAGTCGTCGAAGTGCGGGTCGATGGGGCTCGGCTTGAAGATGGGGTTGATGACCCCGTATTTCGCCATGCCACCCTTGATGAGGCCGACGCCGATGTCGATCCAGCCGGCCATCTCAATGGCGCCGCAGAAGGTGATCTCGCCGTCGCCCTGCGAGAAGTGGATGTCGCCCATGGAGAGGCCGCCGCCCTTCACATAGACCGGGAAGTAGCAGCGTGAGCCGCGCGACAGGTTCTTGATGTCGCAATTGCCGCCGTGCTCGCGGGGCGGCACGGTGCGCCAGCCTTCCGCCGCCGCCTTGTCGCGCATCGCGCCGGTCATCTGGCCCATCAGGGCGGTGTCGGCATAGGGCAGCGCCGCGAGCGGCGGCACGCGCTGCGGATCGGTGGCGACGAGGGCGGCCTCGCGGCGGTTCGCCTCGGCCATCAGCTTGTGGTCGGGCAGGCAGCCGATCAGGCCGGGATGGATGAGGCCGGGATAGCGCACCCGGGGCACGTGGCGGGAAGTGGTGTAGATGCCGTGGAAATCCCAGCAGGACTTCACCGCCTCGGGATAGTGCTCGGTGAGGAAGCCGCCGCCGTTCTGCTTGTCGAACAGGCCGTTGAAGCCCCATTCGGAACCTTCGATGGGGCCGATGTCGAGGATGTCCACCACCATCAGGTCGCCCGGCTCGGCGCCCTCCACGCCGAACGGACCGCTCAGATAGTGCACCTTGGTGAGGTCCACGTCGCGCACGTCGTTGGCGCTGTCGTTGTTGCCGATCTGCCCGCCGGTCCAGTCGTAGCATTCGACCCGGAACTCGTCGCCCGGCTTGAACATCTCGACCATGGGCAGGTCCGGATGCCAGCGATTGTGCGTCTTGATGGTCTGCTGCTCGGGCTTCTTGTTGAGGTCGATCTTGAAGACGGTCTTTGCCATGGGGCTTCCTCCTTGGAGGGTGCCGCGGCTTTCGCGCCGCTCTACGGGCAGCCTTGAAGCCGCCACGCCCGCACCCTGCCCAGGAAAGCTAGGAAGCCTGTGTAAGCGGCTTAGGCGCTTCGTGGGCCGCGCATGTAAAATTTTGTAAGCGGCCGTGGCTCGGGCGCGCATCGCCCGCCGGTCGCGCTATGATCCTGAGGCGAAGCAACGAAGCAGAAGCTCAGCGCGAGGGTGCACGGCGGGATGATGAACGAGGCTGCGCGCAATCCGAAAATCCTGATGGTGGACGACGACCGCCGGATGTGCGGCTTCGTCACCAAATTTCTGGCGCGGGAAGGCTTCTGCGCCGATTTCGCGCTGGACGGCAGCGCCATGCGCGATGCGCTGGCGGCGACGCGCTTCGACCTCATCATTCTCGACCTCACCTTTCCCCGCGGCGAAGACGGACTCTCCCTCGCCCGCGCGGTGCGCGCCGGCTGGGACATGCCGCTGCTCGTGCTATCGGCCAAGTGCGAGACGGTGGACAAGATCGTCTGCCTGGAACTTGGGGCGGACGACTACGTGACCAAGCCGTTCGAGCCGCGCGAGCTGCTCGCACGGGTGCGGGCGCTGCTGCGGCGCGCCAATGGCGCCATCCGCACCGCTCCCCCCTCCCCTGCCCCCGCCGGGTCGTCCGGCCATCATCTGGCGTTCGGCGTCTTTCGGCTCGACCTCGACCGCCGCGAGCTGACCCGACAGGATGGCACCCGCGTGGCGCTGACCAGCCACGAATTCCGCCTCCTCGCCGCCCTCGCCGAGCGGCCCGGCCGGGTGCTCACCCGTGACCAAATGCTGGATCTCGTCGCCAACCGGCAGTGGGCGCCATTCGACCGCAGCATCGACGTGCTGGTCGGCAAGCTCCGGCGCAAGCTGGAGGATGGCGGCGGCGCCGAGATCATCAAGACCGTGCGCGGGGAAGGCTATGTCTTCACCCCGCCCGCGCCCCACTGATGCGTCGTCTCAAGCGTCGCGCGTGGCTGCCGGCAGCAGCAGCGTGACGCGGGAGCCGGCGCCCGGCTCGCTCTCGATGATCAGGTTGCCGCCGGACTGCCGCGCGAAGCCGTAGACCGTCGCGAGGCCAAGGCCGCTGCCGCTCTCCGCCGGCTTGGTGGAGAAGAAGGGATGGAATGCCCGCTCCACCACGTCCGGCGCCATGCCGCAGCCGGCATCCTCCACCACCAGCGCCACGTAGGCGCCGGGCGGCATGTCATCCAGAAGCACGGCCGCACCGGGGGAGATTTCGCGCGGCTCGGCGCCGAGGCGGATGGCGCCCTGCCCGTCGAGCGCATCGCGGGCGTTGAGCATGAGATTGAGCAGGCTCGCTTCCAGCTGGCGCGCGTCGACGATGGCGTGGCACGGCTCACGCGCGACCTGCCGATCCAGCGTGATGCCGGCGCCCAACGCGGCATTCGCCTGGTGGATCACCTGGTCGAGCACATGATCGAGATCCACAAGGCGGGGCAGCAGCGGCTGCGCCCGGCCGACGGCGAGCAACTGGCGGCTGGCGGCGATGCCTTCCTCCACCGCGCCGAGCGCATCCGCCACCAGTTCGCGCATCACCGCGCGATCGCCAGGCGGATCGCGCAGCACCTCCTCCTGCAACAGCTTGAGATTGCCGCCGACCACCGCGAGGAGATTGTTGAAGTCGTGGGCGATGCCCGCCGAGAGCCGCCCGATGGCCTCCAGCCGCCGGCTGCGGCGCAGCAGTTCCTCCGCCTGCGCCCGCTCGTGGGCCAGCGCGTGGCGATCGAAGCAGCGGCCGAGGGTCGCGAGAAGATCGTCGGGATCAAACGGCTTGCAGACATAGTCATAGGCGCCGGCCTGCAGCGCCCGGATCGCGGTGGGTACGGAGGCATAGGCCGTCACCATCACCACCAGCAGGTCCGGCCGGATGCGACCGAATTCGGTGGCGAGGGCCACGCCGTCCTCCCGTCCGAGGCGGATGTCCACCAGCGCGACGCCCGGCGCCTCAGGCGCCATGGCTTCCACCCGCGCTCTGGCACCGGCGCCGTCATGGGCGACGGCGATCACATAACCTTCCATCTCCAGCAGCGCGGCGAGGCTGCCGGCGAAGTCCTGGTCGTCGTCCACGATCAGGACGCGTCGTTCCGCCCTACGCGGCATCGGCATGCTCCCCGGCAGCCGGCAGCGTGATGTCGACGCGCGTGCCCCTGCCCGGCTCGGAGCTGATGGAGACGCTGCCGCCGTGGCGCTCGGTGATGCGCTTGACCAGCGCGAGGCCGAGGCCGAGGCCGAACGGCTTGGTGCTGAACAGCGGCTCGAACAGGCGCCGGCGCACCTCATCATCCATGCCCACGCCATTGTCGGTGACGGTGATGCGCACCCGCTCGCCCTCCGCGGCCGTCGCGATGGCGACGCGTCCCGGCGGCGCCCCGGCGGGGCGTTCCAGCACGGCCTGCATGGCGTTCTGCACCAGATTGACGAGCACCTGCCGCAGCCGCTCGCCGTCCGCCTCGATGATGCGGTCGCAGTCGAGGTCCAGCGCCAGCTCGACGCCGGACAGGGCCCGCAGGTCCGACGCCTGCTCGGTGATCCAGGCATCAAGCGCCAGCGGCACCATGCTGACGTCTGGCCGGCGGGAGAATTCCAGCAGATCCTCGATGATGCGCACGCAGCGCCGCACGTTGCGCTGGATGCGGTCCAGTTCCCCCCGTTCGCGCTCGCCGGCGAGGGTGCCCGCCCGCTGCAGCACCGCCACCGAGGTCGTGAGCGTTCCCAGTGGGTTACGCAGCTCGTGGCTCACCGTCGCGGTCAACTGGCCGATGGCGGCAAGGCGCTCGCTGCGTGTCAGCTCCTCCCGCGTCTCGTTCAGCTTCTCCAGCGAGCCGACGAGGTTGCGCTCGGCAAGTTCCCGGCTCTCGTTGGCGAGCACGATCCACCATGCGCTGATGGCGAGCAGCGGCAGCATGGCGAGGAACACGCGCAGCAGCAGCCCGCCATTGTCCAGATGGGGCGTCTCCGCCCCCGGATCGATCAGCCGGTAGGTGAGCAGGAACAGCGCCGCGGTGACCACCGTGAGGGCGACGAGCACGCCGCCGACCTTGAGAAGGCGCTGCGGCATGTGCGGCGCGATGCGCCGCCGGAACCCCTCGCCGAAATAGCGCGAGCGCGAGCTTTCGAGGTCCTGGTGGGACTTCTTGCAGGCGTCGTGGCAGTGCGCATCGAGGCTGCAGCAGAGCGAGCAGATGGGGCGCTCGTAGAAGCTGCAATAGGCCATGTCGTCCCGCTCGTAGCCGTGATCGCAAATCTCGCAGCGCAGGACGGGTCCGGTGCCCTGCGCCAGCGAGGCATCGACCGGCGGGCGGGCGAGGTAGTAGCGCCCGCGCGTGGCGAAGCCTATCGCGATGGCGGTGAGGAAGGCGACGAGGAAGGAGAGCGGCGCCGCATAGGCTTCGACGGCCGAACCAAAGACCCCGGTGAAGGCGAGGAGGGAGACGAGAGAGCCCGCCGCCATGCCGCCACAGCCCACCGGATTGAAATCGTGCAGGTGGGCGCGCTTGAACTCGATGAAACCGGGGCTGACCTTCACCGGCTTCAGCACCAGCAGATCGGCGATGATGGCGCCGACCCACGCCATGGCGATGTTGGAATAGACCGCCAGCACCACATCCAGCGTATCGAAGATGCCGAGCAGCATCAGCAGCAGCGAGATCAGGATGTTGAACACCAGCCACACCACCCGCCCGGGATGGTAGTGGGTGACGCGGGAGAAGAAGTTCGACCACGCCAGCGAGCCGGCATAGGCGTTGGTCACGTTGATCTTCACCTGCGACACCAGCACGAACAGCGTGGCGCAGAACAGGGCCAGTGCCGAGTTGTCGAAGACGTGCTGGTAGGCGACGAGGTACATGTAGATGGGCTCGAGCGCCGTCTGGTGCGGCAGGCCGGCGCCGAGGACGAGCACCGCGAGCAGGCCGCCGGCGAGGATCTTCAACCCGCCGATGACGATCCAGCCCGGCCCCGCCATCACCACCGCTCCCCACCAGGCGAGCCGGTTCGAGGCCTTCTTCTCGGGCAGGAAGCGCAGATAGTCCGCCTGCTCGCCGATCTGCACCACCAGCGAGCACATGACGCTCACCGCCGCGCCGAAGGCGAGCGCATCGAACCCGGACGATCCGGTGTCGCGGCCGACGAAGCGGGTCCACGCCGCGACCTCGTCCGGCGCCTTCAGCCAGATCATCACGAAGGGCAGCACCATCATCGCGAGCCAGAGCGGCTGCGTCACCATCTGCAGCCGCGAGATCATGGTGATGCCCATGAGCGTGACAGGGATGATGACGAGAGACGACAGGATGTAGCCGAGCACGAGCGGCAGATCGAAATAGAGCTTCAGCGCCTGCGCCATGATGGCGCCTTCCAGGGCGAAGAAGATGAAGGTGAAGCTCGCATAGATCAGCGAGGTGATGGTCGAACCGATATAGCCGAACCCCGCCCCCCGTGTGAGCAGATCGAGGTCGATTCCGTATTTGCTGGAGTAATAGGCGATGGGCAGGCTGGTGACGAAGATGAACACCGACACCACGAGGATGGCGAGGCTCGCGTTCGTGAAGCCGTAGCTCAGCGTGATCGAACCGCCGATGGTCTCCAGCGCCAGGAAGGAGATGCCGCCGAGCGCGGTGTTGGCGATGACGAAGGGCGACCAGCGACGGAAGGACCGCGCCGTGTAGCGCAGCGAATAGTCCTCCAGCGTCTCGTTGGCGATCCAGGAATGATAGGACCGCAGAGCGGGCAGTTCGGGCGTTTCCAACGCGTTTTCACCTTGTTATTGCCTCCAAGGCTAGAGGTTCGCGCGCGGAGAGGCCAGCCCCGCCGTCCGCGTGTCGCGCCGGTGCCCTCAGCCACCGACGGCGACGGCGGTCCAGACGGCCTCGGCGCGGACGGCGGTCACGCCTCCGCGCCGCATATGACACCTGCTTTTTGCAGGTCCTGATAGTCCCCGGGGCTCATCCCGATCTCATCAAGCAATTCGCGGTTGTGCTGTCCCAGCCGGGGCGCCGCCAGCCGGATCGATCCGGGCGTTTGGTCCAGCCGTGGCACCACATGGTGCATTGGCAGGAGACCCATCTCGGCGTCGGGATAGTCGGTGAGCAGTTCGCGTTCGGCGACATGGGGATCGGCCATGATCTGCGGCGTGTCGTAGATCGGCCCGATGGTGACCTCGGCCTTCTCGAAGAAGGCGACGTTTTCCGCTTGCGTGCGGGCACCGATGAAGGCCCCGATGATGCGATCCAGCTCATCGGCATGCTGCAACCTGTCCGCATTGGTGCGAAAGCGGGGATCACCGACCAGTTCAGGACGCCCGATGGCCCGGAACAGCCGCTCGGTCATCTTCTGGGTGGAGCCGGACAGGCTGACATAGGATCCGTCGCTGCACCGATAGGCGTTGCGGGGCGCGGAATTGGTCGATCGGCTGCCGGTGCGCGGCTTCACCTTGCCGGTCAGGCGGTAGTTTGCCGCCTGCGGGCCGAGGATGGCGAACAAAGGGTCCAACAGGGGCAGGTCGATCACCTGGCCGCGGCCGCCCTTCACCTCCACCTCACGCAGGGCGATCATCGCGGCGGAGGCGCCATAGATCCCTGCAACGCCGTCGGCGAGATACATGGGCGGCAGGACCGGCTCGCGATCGGCGAAGCCGTTGATGGCGGCAAAGCCGGACAGGCCTTCGATAACGGTGCCGAAGCCCGGCCGCTGCGCATAGGGCCCGTCCTGTCCCCATCCGGAGATGCGGATGATGACCAGCGCGGGATTGATCGCGTGCAATTCCCGGGGCGACAGCCCCATCTGCTCCAGCACGCCGGGGCGAAAGCTCTCGATGAAGATCTGCGCCGACGGCACCAGCCTGCGGATGATCTCGATGGCCCGCGGGTCACGCAGGGAAAGGGCCAGGCTCTTCTTGTTGCGCCCGTAGATCTTCCAGTGCGTCTCGATCCCCTGCGCCTTCCAGGCGCGCAACGTGTCGCCTTCCGGCGGTTCGATCTTGATGACCTCGGCGCCGAAGTCGCCGAGAATCTGCGTCAGCACGTTTCCCGCAAACAGGCGCGACAGGTCGAGGACACGAATGCCGTCCAGCGTTCCACGCGCCTTAGGCTGATAGTCGAGGGTACGAAGCTTGCTCATAGGGTCCTTTAGACCGGATCATGGTCTGCCAGACGCACGACCGCGCGGGCGCGCTCGACGAAGGGCTTGTCGATCATGTGACCGTCGACCAGATAGGCGCCGATGCCGCGCGCCTCGGCATCGGAGGCGGCCGCAACCACCTTTCGCGCCCAAGCGATCTCGTCGGCGTCCGGCGTGAAGATTTCGTTGGCGGTGGCGATCTGGCTGGGATGGATACAGCTCTTGCCGGAAAAGCCGTGATGCCTGGCGGCGATGCATTCGGTACGGTAGCCGTCGCGATCGCTGACGGCGGCGAAGGCGCCATCATAGGCGGCGATCCCGGCTTCCGCCGCGGCGAGCCGGACCGCGAGCCGGACATGCGCGAGCGCTGCCCCATCACGGCGTGCGATGCCGCAGGGTTCCAGCAAGTCCCCGTAGCCGACCTGCAAGCCCATCACCCACGGATGCGCCGCGGCGAGTTCGGCCGCCTTGCGCAGCCCCCTGGGCGTCTCGATGTTGAGCAGGATCTTCGGGCTGCGGTCCGGCGCGACGCGTGACCGGGAACCTGCGATCCGGGCGATGGCCTCACCAACGGCGCCCGCGTCCTCCGCCATGGGCAGGTTGACCACGTCGACGTGGAGACTGCCCAGAACCGCCATATCCGCGTCGAACGCCTCGGTGCCAAAGGCATTGACCCGCACCACGATGGTCTTGGCCGTGGCCGGTCGGCATTGAAGGAACGCGGCGAGATTGGCGCGGGCCTGCGATTTCTGGTCCTGGGCCACCGCATCCTCGAGATCGAACGCCACGGCGTCGGCCTTTGACGCGATTGCCTTCTCGAACAATTCAGGGCGGGAGGCGGGGACGAACAGCTTGCTTCGCATCAACATGGCCTCGTCCTCCCTGTGCCAAGTCAAAGGGTGTGGTTCTGCCGATGCGCTGGGCGTTCCGGATGCGGCCGATCTTGCGGGTCGGTCGATGTCGCGTAAAATGCATTAATCGCAATTTTTCATGAGTTTTCTGCATGAAAATCCCCATCGACGGCGTTCAGGCCTTCGTGCATGTCGCCGAGCTCGGGAGCTTCCATCGGGCCGCAGAGCATCTCTTCATCACCCAGACCGCGCTCACCCGCCGGATCCAACGCCTCGAGGCCTTTGTCGGATTGCGGCTGCTGGACCGGACGACGCGCTCGACCACCTTGAGTCCCATGGGCAAGGAGTTCCTGCCCATGGCGCGCCGCATCATCGATGATCTCGTCGATGGTCTTGACCGGCTGCGCACCTCGTCTCGGCTCGGAGTGGGGGATGTCACCGTGGCGACCCTGCAGTCCGTCGCCTTTCGACACCTGCCGTCGGCGCTGCGCACCTATGCCCGCGCGCACCCGGACAATCGTGTCCAGGTGCTGGAGCGTTCCGGGGCGCTCGTCACCGAGGCGGTGCTGCAGGGGCATGCGGACTTCGGCATTCACATTCAGCAGGATCCCCACCCGGACCTGACCGAAGACATGCTGATGCGCGACCCGTTCGTGCTCGTGTGCAGCCGGTCACATCCCGTGGCCAAGGCAAAGGGAGTGGCCTGGTCGGATCTGAAGGGCATCGACCTCATCACGCTCGGCGGCGCGAGCGGCAATCGCCGCAGCGTCGAAGCCCAGTTGGCCAAGGCCGGTCTGAACACCCGTGGCCGGTTCGTGGTCGAGAGCACGCCCAGCGCCATCGCGCTTGCCCGGGAGAATGTAGGCGCGGCGATCCTTCCGGCCGCCATGACCAAGACGCTGGCGGCCGGCCTCGTGGAGGTGCCGCTGGTCGAGCCGGTCGTGTTCCGTCTGATCGCCCTGGTGAAACGGAAGAACGAGACGCTTTCCCCTGCCGCCAGCGCGCTCTACGCCGTCATCAGGAACGAACTCTCTCACGCCCGCACAAAGACGCCGGCAGGACGCGCATAGCGGCCCATCGCCGCGTCACAGCGCCCGGGCGACCTCCCGCACGGCATTGAAGAACAGCTCCACCTCCGGCGTGGGTCCATGCCCGGCCCGGGTCGTGAGGCCGACCGGACCGCCGGAAATGGAGGTGGACAGAGGCAGGCGCACGAGGGTGCCGTCTTCCAGATCACTCGCCACCACGCCCTGGGAGATGACCCAGACCGCATCGCTGGCCAGAACGTGGGCGCGTGAAAAGCTCGGGTCGGTGGTCTCGATCCGTTCGGCCGGGGTCCTGATGCCTTCCAGCAGAAACAGGCGATCAATCTCCGGGCGGATGATGGAGCCCGTCCCCGGCAGGATGAGGGGATGGCGGATGATCTCGGCAAGCGCCACCGGATGGCCGGTCTGCGCCGGGTGGTGCGGCCGGGCGACGAACACGATGGGTTCCGAATAGAGGTGCTCGAACGCCAGCCCCATCATCACCGCCCGGCCGGCAAGGCGGCCGACCACCAGGTCCAGCCGCCCCTGCTTGAGTTCCTCCAGCAGCCATCCGTTGGGGCCGGCCTCGATGGCGATGGCGCCGGCAAGGCCCGCCGCCCTCGCCCGCTGCACCGCGCGGGGCATGATGCGCGCCGCCACCGTGGGCAGGGCGCCGACGCTCAGGGTGGCCACCATGCCGGACTGGGGATGGCGCAGGGTGTCGATGCCGCGATTGAGCTCCGCGAAGGCCGCGCCAGCGTGGATCCGGAAGGCGCGGCCCTCGGCCGTGAGCGAGGCCCCGCTGCGGCCGCGATCAAACAGCGCCGCGCCGAGGATCTCCTCGAGCTCCGCGATCGCCCGTGAGACGGCCGGCTGCGTGAGGTTCAGCGCCTCGGCCGCACGCCCGAAGCCGGCGCGGGCCGCCACCTCAAGGAAGCAGGAGATGTGGCGGAGCTTGATTCGGCCGTCGATCATGGCGCGTTACATATCAAAAACGCATGAGAGGATACGAAACTATCATTTTCCATATCGAAATGCACATGAGAGCGTGACCTAGGGTGTACCGCAGCGACCGTTGCGGCACGCCGCTCCGAAGCCATGCAGAGGCATGGCGCATCCCTGTTTCCGCCCACCCACCCGCAAAGAGGCGCCATGTCATCCCCCGCCGGTCAATCGCAGCGTTGGACCACAGGCATGGCGACCCGTCGTGCGGTGCTCGGGGACGCCCATGTGGAAGCGGCGACGGCCCGCGCCACCCCGCTGGACGAGGCGTTTCAGACCTTCATCACCGAAGGGGCCTGGGGGTCCGTGTGGTCGCGTCCCGGCCTGAGCCGGCGCGAGCGCTCGATCATCACCATCGCGCTGCTCGCTGCCCTCGGCCACGACGAGGAGCTGGAGATGCACGTCCGGGCGACGCGCAATACCGGGGCCAGCGCCGAAGATGTGTCCGAGGCCCTGATGCATGTCGCGGTCTATGCCGGCGTGCCGGCAGCCAACCGCGCCTACAAGATCGCCAAGGGGGTCTACGCCGAAGCCAACTCGCATGGAGACCATGGCTGAGACAGGCGGATTCGAAGGCGGGAGATATGTCTCCGCCCGGTGAGAAGTCCCGCGCGCTGCGTCGGCCGTGACGGGGCGCTAACCGCTCGACAGCGGCGTCGCCGACTGCGCGTGTGCCCTCCAAGAATTCGAGAAAACAGGGAAGAAACGTATGACCACCCAAGACGCCGCCGCTCCCCCGCGCCCTCGCCGAAGCTTTGTGGCCGGATCAGTCTATCTGTTCGAGCGCCTCCTCCCCGATCCCTTCGTCATCGCCATCGGCCTGACGTTCGCGGTGGCGGGCGCGGCGCTGCTGTTCGCCCCAAAAGGCGACCTCGTGACGGTGGTGACGTCCTGGTATACGGGCGTCTTCGGCATTGTCGGCTTCGCCTTTCAGATGGTCATGATCCTCGTGACGGGCCATGCCGTCGCGCACGCCCCCGTCGTCCAGCGCGGCCTCAAGACGCTGGTGGCGACAGTTTCCACGCCCAATCAGGCCGTCGTCCTGACATTCCTGGTCGCGGCCGCGGCATCCTGGCTCAACTGGGGATTTGGCCTGGTCGTCGGCGCGATCCTGGCGCGGGAGGTTGCCAAGCGAATCCATCTCGATTTCGGATGGCTTGTCGCGGCCGCCTATTCGGGATGGGTCATCTGGGCCAGCGGCCCGTCGAGCTCCATCGCCCTGTCGCAGGCCACGCATGGCAACGCCCTGAATATCGTCGAAAAGCTGACGGGCAAGTTGCTTCCGTTCGGTGACACCGTCTTCACGACCTTCAATCTGGTCCCGACCGTTCTGGTGGTCATCCTGGTGCCTATCGCCTTCATTCTTCTCAAGCCCCGCGAGGATGAGATCGTCGCGTTCGTTCCCGGGCCCGATGAACAGGCAGCGCCCGCTTCGGCGAAATCGGCCGGCACCTTCGCCGACAAGGCCAACCGCTCGCGGATGGTGAGCCTTTTCCTGGTTCTGCTCGGCGTGGCCTATCTCGGCGTGTCCTGGAGCACGAAGGGCGTCAAGTTCGACGTCAATACCGTCATCCTCATCTTCCTGATCCTGGGTGTCGCCCTTCATGGCACCCCGGTTGCTTATTCCGACGCCATGAAGAACGCGGCGAAGCAGACCGGATCGATGATCCTGCAATATCCCATCTATGGCGGCATCATGGGCATGATCGACGCCACCGGGCTTGCCGCGATGATCTCGAAGTTCTTCGTCGTGGTGTCGACCGCCCACACCTTGCCGTTCTGGACCTACATCGCCTCGCTGTTCATCACGTTTCTCGTCCCCAGCGGCGGCGGACACTGGGCCGTGCAGGGACCTTTCGCCATACCGGCGGCGGTTGAACTTCACGCCTCCATTCCGGCGGTGACCATGTCTGTCGCCATGGGCGAGCAGGTCTCCAACATGATGCAGCCGTTCTGGGCCCTGCCCGTCGTGGCGATGGCCGGCATCGGCATTCAACGGGTGCTCGGCTTCACGGTGGTGACGTTCTTCCTCGCGGGCATCATCTACGGTGCCGCGCTGCTGCTGCTCCCGTGACAGGCGTGCCGCATTCCGCCGGAACCGCGCGGCCGTCCGCGGCCGCGCCGACGGGCGCCTGCGATGCCCATTGCCATATCGTCGCCCCCCGCTTTTCCCCCTCCGGGACCGGCGAGGTGGCCGGCGGGCCGGCTGGCATGGCGATCGAGGACTATCAGCAGCTCCAAAGGCGGATCGGCACCACACGGGCGATCTTCGTACAGGCGAAGTCCCACGGGATCGACCATGCCTGTCTGCTTGATGCCATCAGGCGCCTCGATGGCAACGCCCGTGGCATCGGCGTGCTCCATCCCTCTGTCACCGACAGCGAGCTGAAACGGCTCGATGCCGGCGGCATTCGCGGGCTTCGCTTCAGCCTCTGGAAGCCCGCCGATGCGGTCGTCACGATCGACATGATCGAACCGTTGGCGAAGCGGATCGCTGACCTCGGCTGGCACGTCCAACTCCACCTGTCGGGAGATCAGATCGTCGAGGCGGCGGCGCTGCTCGCCCGGCTGCCCTGCCCGATCGTGTTCGACCATATGGGACGGCTGCCGCCGGACCGCGGCCCGGATCACCCGGCGTTTGCCGTGATCGTCGACCTCGTGCGCAAGGGGCAGGCGTGGGTGAAGCTCGCGGGCGCCTATCTCAACACTAGGCAGGGACCGCCCTATGGCGATGCCACCCGGATCGCCCGGGCCTATGTGGCGCAGGTGCCCGAGCGGCTCGTGTGGGGCAGTGACTGGCCTCATGTCACCGAGACGCACAAGCCGGACGACGCGGAGCTTTTCGATCTGCTTGCGGTCTGGGCCGGCAGCGATCGCGTGCGCGACCTCATCCTGATCGAAAACCCCGCAGAGCTTTACGGCTTCCGGTAGGGACCGAGCGTGCAGGCCGGACGGACGCCAGAGGCGCCCGTCCGGCTCTCGCCTTCGCCGCGAAACCTGCGGCGGGGGCCGTTATTTCGCGGCCGGATGGGCGATGGGATCAAGGCCCGTCTTGCTGATGACGGGAGCGGCCTGCGGGGAGGCGAGGAAGGCGGTGAGCTCCGCGCCGGCCTTGGGCGATCCGGCCTTCGAGGACATTCCCGCGGAGAAGATCGTGATCTTCTGCACGCTCTCGGGAATGGGGCCGACCACGTCCACGCCCGCCACGGGCAGAAGCTCGCTGATCTGCTGGAAGCCCAGCTCGGCTTCGCCGCGCGCCACCACCGCGGCCACGGGCTCAGCCGGGATCATCCGCGCCGTGCCCTTCATCTGCTCCTCGATGCCGAGGCGCTTGAACAACTCATTCTCCACATAGACGCCGCTCGCGCTGTCCGAATAGGCGACGGACTTGGCGTTGAGCAGCGCCGTGCGCAGGGCATCCACGGTGGAGATATCGGGCTTCGGCGCGCCCGCGCGGACGGCGACGCCGATGGGCGAGCGGGCGAGATCGACGCGCGAGTCCTTGTCCGCCTTCCCCTGCTCGGTCAGTCCGGTGAGAGCCTCGCCCACCATGATGAGCACATCCACCGGCTCACCCCGGTTGAGGCGCACCGGAATGGCGTTCTCCGTGCTGCCCATGGACGGCCCGTAGGCGGTCGACACCTTGTGCCCGGTCGCGCCTTCGAACTGCGGCACCAGCTGCTTGTAGGCAGCCGAGAAGCCACCCGAAATCATGACGCGCACCTCGTCGGCGCGCGCCGAGGCCGGCAGCGCCAGAGCGGCGCCGATCAGCAAGGCGGAAACCTAGCGTCGTGAGATCGTCATTGTCTTTCCTCCCGAGATCGATGTCTTGATTTTTTCGGTCCTGCCGGCCGCATGAGCGACGGCCGCGCCCACCGGATCGCGTCGCCCTAGGTCGCGTCCTTTGGCGTCAGGCGCAGCCCGAGTGCTCCTCGACGGAGCGAACAATCATTTTGCAGGTGCGGCGGATTCAGGGACCGCCACCCGATATGCGGACGCGGCGCCCGGGGGGCGCCGCGTCCTTGCCTTCAACCTCGGGAGAGGGAGGCGTTGCGACCGCGATAGATGAGGATGGTCGCGATGAGGCCCGAGGCGGCCGCCGCCATGAGCCAGAAGCCGGGGGCCGCGCGGTTGCCCGTCATGTCGATCAGCCAGGTGGAGACCAGGGGCGTGAACGTGCCGAACAGGGCGGCGGCGAGAGCGAAGGCGAGCGAGAAACAGGTGGTCCGCACATGCGCCGGCACTTCTTCCGACAGGGCGGCCACCATGGCGCCGTTGTAGACGCCGAAGCACATGGAGAACCACAGCTCCACCATCAGCATCTTGTTGAAGGTCGGCTCCACCACCAGCCACGCAAGGGCGGGATAGGCCGTCGCCAGCGCCAGGATGGCGATGGTCAGCAGCACCGGACGGCGCCCCACGCGGTCTGAGATGGCGCCGCCGATGGGCAGCCAGATGAAGTTGGTGGTGGCCACCAGCAGCGTGACCAGCAGACTGTCGGTAATGGACAGCTTCAGCACGTTCCTGCCGAAGGTCGGCGTGTAGACGGTGATGAAATAGAAGGTCACCGTGGTCATAGCCGTCAACATCATGCCGAGCACCACGATCTGCCAGTTCGCCAGCATCGCGGCGAAGACCTCGCTCTGGGTCGGGTGCTTCTTCTGCTTGAGGAACTCGGGGGTTTCCTCCAGCGTACGGCGGATGAAGAAGATGAAGGGGATGATCGCGCAGCCGATGAAGAAGGGAATGCGCCAGCCCCAGGCGGTGATGGTCTCGGCCGGCATCAGCTGGCTCAGCGAGAAGCCGATGATCGCCGCGAAGAAGATGGCGACCTGCTGGCTGGCGGACTGGAACGAGGTGTAGAAGCCCTTGTTGCCGGGCGTCGCGATCTCGAACAGATAGATGGAGACGCCGCCCAGCTCCACGCCCGCCGAGAAGCCCTGCAACAGGCGCCCGAACAGCACGATGAGCGGCGCGGCGATGCCGATCTGCGCATAGGTCGGGCACACGGCGATCAGCACGGTGCCGGCGGCCATGATGCCCAGCGTCACGATCAGGCCCTTGCGGCGGCCGATGCGGTCGAGATAGGAGCCGAGCACGATGGCGCCGACGGGCCGCATCAAGGCGCCGAGCCAGAAGGTGGTGAAGGTGAGGAGCAGTTCCGTGACTTCATTTCCGGTGGGGAAGAACGCCTTGGAAATGGACGTCGCGTAGAAGCCGAAGAGGAAGAAATCGAACTGCTCGAGGAAGTTGCCGCTGGTCGAGCGCAGGATGGCTGCGGTTCTCGATTTGATGGCAGGCACCTGTGTGCCCGCAGCGGATGGAACGGCGGCTGCCGAAGGCCCGACCATGCGTTGTCTCCCATGCCGGCACAGCCGCTCGCGGCGTCTCTGCGCTGCTTCTTGTTGCTTCGTCCGGCCGTCTGCAGCCGGCCAGTCCCTCGGCGGGAATCTGGCGCAGCTCATCGCATGACGGCATCGGCGGGAGCCTAGGGGGGAGAACCTGTCAAGAACCTGTCACGTCTTCCGCGACGTTGGTCTGATGCGCTCAGGCGATCATTCGCCTTCCAGCGCCTTCCGCCATGCGCGGAAGAAGATGCGGCGCCGGGACTGGTCCTGATAGGCCAGAAGCTCGGGGCCCACATGGATCGGGCGTAGCCTGGCGGGATCGGCTCCAGCTTCCGCCGGCGGCGGCATGTCGAGCCGGACGGTACCGAAGGCCCGGCGCGCGAGGTCCTCCTGGCCTTCCCGGGACAGGAGGAAATCCAGAAAAAGATGGGCCTGCTCGGGATGCGGCGCCTGTTTGGGAATGAGGGCGATGCGCGTCATCACCAGCGTATAGTCCTCGAAAGCCACGACGCCGATGGCCGGCTCCTCCCGCGCCCGCGCCCGGGCATAGGACGAGATGGTGTTGTAGGCGAACAGCTGGTCGCCATCGGACACGCGGTCGAGCATGGTGTGGGCGAAGAAATAGAGCTTCGGTCCCGTCTGCCCCATGGCCCGGACCAGCTGCCAGGTGTCCGCGGTGATGCGCACATCGCTGTTCCAGAACAGAAAGCCGGTCCCGCTGCGCTCCGGGTCGTAGGCCGCGACCTTGCCCCGGTAGGCTGCGCCCTTCTCGCGCAGGAGGCGGATGAAATCGGCATGGGTGCGCGGCACGTCTTCCGGCGGCACCCGCATCTTGACGAGGACGATGGGTTCCGCCGTGACCCCGAAGGCCTCGTTGCGCCACACCGCCCAGGGCGGCAGCATCGCCGTGGCGGGGGACTCGTGGCGCGCGGCATAGCCGTCGTTCACCAGCTTGATCTGGAGATCCATGGCGGAACTCCAGGCGATATCGGGACATGGGCGGGTGTCGTTGCACTCCGCCACGTCGGAATAGACGTACAGCGAATTCTTGTGCCGGTAGGTCAGCTTGATGTCGGGATAGCGGGCCCGCCAGTGCTCCAGCAGTTCGCCCATCTCCACGAGATCGATGGAAGACACGACGGTGAGTGAACCGGCGGCGCCGGTACCGACCGAGATGTCATCCGAGCGGGACTGCGCTCCAGCCGGGCGTCCCGCGTCCGCGAGGGCCCCTGCGATGACGAGCGCCACAGCCAAGGCGATCCCGCTCATGCGCCCTGCAACCGCCCGAAAGCGCCGCCCCGCGGACGGCACGGCGATCCGCCCCCAGTCGCTGCCCGTCGGGGCCATCCACCCGCCTCCCGCACGCACGTCCGCACCGTCTCTTGCACTTGCTTCCGTTAGCCGGTCTAAATTATGCGATGCGACGGGTGTGGTCACGTATGGGGCATCCTTCCAGCTCCGAACCTGGGGCTTTCATGCCTTGCGGCCGGTTGCAGCCCGGCCGGGAGCCGGCTTGATGCGTATCCTTATCGTGGAAGACGACCGGGCGCTTGCGAGCGGACTGAAGCGTTCGCTCGCCTCGCTTGGCTACGCGGTCGATCACGAGGCCGATGCGGCGGATGCGGTCGGGCTGGCAACCCGCGAGGCGTACAATCTGGTCGTGCTCGATCTCGGCCTGCCCAACGGCAGCGGATATGACGTGCTCAGGGCGATCCGCCGCGCGGGCCTCAAGACGCCGGTGATGATCCTCACCGCGCGCGACCATGTGAGCGAGAAGGTGAAGGCGCTGGACCTCGGCGCGGACGATTATGTGAACAAACCATTCGCCCTCGCCGAGTTCGAAGCGCGGGTGCGGGCGCTGGTGCGCCGGGGCTTCGGCGTCAGCGACGCCCTGATCGAGTTCGGGCCGCTGCAGTTCGATACCGTGCAGCACGTGGCGCGCCTGGAGGGCACACCTCTCGATCTCCGGCGGCGGGAGCTTGCGGTTCTGCACCTCCTTCTGGTCCAGGCGGGCAAGCTCGTGCCCAAGGCACGCCTCATCTCGGAAGTGTTCGGACTGGACGATGCGGTCGGGCCCAACGCCCTGGAATTGTACATCGCCCGCCTGCGCAAGAAGCTCGGGGCCGGCGGGTTGCGCATCCGCACCGTCCGCGGGCTCGGCTACATGCTGGAGAAGGACTGATGCGCGGCGCCCGCCGCTCGCTGAAGCGCGCGGTTCTCCTCAATCTGCTCGCGCCGGTGCTGCTGCTGGCGGTGGCCATCGGAGCCGGCGGCTATCTCACCATCACGTCGGTGGTGGAGAGTTCCCACGACCGCCTCCTCGACGGCTCCCTGATGGCCATCGCCGAGCGCCTCGCGGTGGAGAGCGGCGAGGTGGTGGTGGACATGCCGCAGGTTGCCCTCGGCATGCTCGAAACCAAGACGCAGGACAATGTCTACTATCTCGTCACCTCGGACGCCGGGCCGGTGACGGGCTATCCCGACCTGCCGCTCGGCCGGATGGCAGCGGCCTCGCCCGGCCAGCCGGCCCACTGGAACGACACCTACCGCGGCAACGCCGTGCGCCTCGCCGCGGTGGCGCGCCGCGTCTATGGCGTCGAGCGTCCGGTGATCGTCGCTGTCGCCGAGACCCGGCTCGCCCGCAACCAGCTGCGCAACGAGATGCTGCGCAACCTGGGGCTGGCGGAGGCCGCCCTGATACTGGCCATCGGGGTTCTGGCGTGGGTTTCCGTCGAGCGCGGGTTGATGCCGCTCGCCGACCTCAGCCGGCAGATCGACACCCGCGCCGTCACCGACTGGCGCGATCTGCGGCCGCTCGATCTGTCCGAGGTGCCGCAGGAGGCGATGGCTCCCGCCACCGCCATCAACGCCATGTTCGAGCGCCTGCGCTCGGCCACCGAGCTGCTGCGGCGCTTCACCGCCGACGCCTCCCACCAGATGCGCACGCCGCTGGCCATCGTCAGGATGCATGTTGACCTGCTGCGGCGGGAAAGTGCGGATCCCGAGCTGAGGGGCAGCGCGCTGGCCGAGCTGGACCAGGGTGCCGAGCGGCTGGAGCGGCTCATCACCCAGCTTCTCACCCTGGCCCGCGCCGACGAAAGCGCGGTTTCGGCCGCAGGCGGCACGCCCTGCGATCTGGGCGACGTGATCGAGCACGTCATCGCCGAGCGCATCGCCGGCATCCCGCCCGACACCCAGCTCTCTTGCCTCATCCGGCAGCGCCCGTTGCCGCTTGTGTCCGATACCGTGCTGCTGTCCGAACTGCTGGGCAATCTTCTCGACAATGCGGTGAAATATTCCGGCGCCGGTGGCCAGGTGGTGCTGTGCGCCGACCGCAGCGGCGATGCAGCCGTCGTGACCGTCGAGGACAGCGGCCCCGGCATTCCCGAGGCCGAGCGCGAGCGCGTGTTCCAGCGCTTCTACCGTGCGCCCAACCGGGCAGACGTCCCGGGCAGCGGCCTCGGCCTCTCGATCGTGAAGGTGATCGCGGACCTGCTGCACATCACGATCACCCTCGACAGCAGCCCCGATCTGGGCGGCCTGCGGGCCACGCTCCGCATGCCGCTGTCGACCCGGACACCGCCTGACGCCTGAGCCCTTCAGGTCGGCGGGATGGCCTGAAAGGAGATGATCGAGGCGCGGCACAGACATGGAACGTCAGCACCAAACCATGCTGCCATACGGCCCCGCCCGAGCGATTTCGGCCCGCTCGATCTCACGCACGGCGTGCTCTGACCCTCATGTGACGTGCCAGCCTAACCGGCGAAATGGTGCAGGAGCCGGAGCAGGACCGAAGTCGCGTGGAGCAGCGCCACCGCGAGAACGACCATGCCCGTGACAGCGGCAAGCCGGCGGCTTGGCTCGGCGACGACCTCGTCCGTGCCGTCTTCGTAGCGGGATCGCTGGTGGCCGCGATACAGCAACAGGCCGGACGTCCCGCTCAGCAAAAGCGCCGCCAAGAGCTGGCTGAAGGAAAAATGGGAGAGGCCGCCGCGCACCGACAGCAGGGCGACGAGCATCATCACGAAGCCCGTCCGCGACCAGGCCAGCCCCGTCCGCTCGCGCTGGAGGCCTGGGTCTTTCATGCCGCGGGTCCGGTCAGATCAAGACCATGAGGCAGGCGAGCCCCACGGCAAGGGTGGCAGTGAAGGCTGCCAGAAGGGGAAGCAGGGCGCTGACGGGCAGATCGGCGTTGTGACGCATGGCTTGCTCGGCCCGCACCCAGCGGGGATAGGCCATTCCACCGAGCACGCCTCCCGCCACGAACAGGATCAGTGCAAGACCAAGCCGCAGGGGCAGCGGCCCGAGATGCGAGGCGAACTGGTCGATGCCGACCGCTCCGGCAATCAGCGCCAGAGCCGTCCGGATCCAGGCGAGAAACGTTCTCTCGTTGGCGAGCGAGAAGCGGTAATCCGGCCGCGCCCCGCGCTGCCACCATTTCAGAGACGGTCCATGCTCTGACCGGTCAGCGGATGTATCGAGAGACAGATTGGACATTGTTGCACGCTGCGCAGTGTATCAGGTCGCCATGAAGATCAGATCGACACGTGACGAACTCATCGTCCGGGCGGTTTACGCGAATTGGGCCGCGCCCGCATCCAGCGCGGCGACGCGAAAGCCGATATTTCCGCTGCTGCTGTTCGGCGTATTGGAGTTCCGGGCCGCGACCCGATAGCGGTTGCAGTAGGAGCTATGGCACAGATACGAGCCGCCACGCATCGAGCGGCTCGCGCCCGGCCCGTCATGGACGGGGTCGCGATCGCCTGTAACCCGGTGATATTCGGGGCTGAAGACATCCCGAACCCATTCCCAGACATTGCCCGCCACGTTGAACAGGCCGTAGCCGTTCGGCTCGAAGGCATGGACGGGGGCGGTGCCGACATAGCCGTCCTCCGCCGTGTTCAGATCCGGGAACGTGCCCTGCCAGATGTTGCAGCGATGCCGGCCGCCAGGGGTCAGCTCATCTCCCCAGGGATAGAGTTTTCCGTCCAGTCCGCCGCGCGCGGCATATTCCCATTCCGCTTCGGTCAGGAGGCGCGTGCCCGACCACGTGCAGAAGGCCACCGCGTCGTTCCAGGACACATGCACCACCGGGTGATCCAGGCGGTCGAGAACGGTGGTGCCGGGGCCTTCCGGCTGGGCCCAGTAGGCGAACGGCACGGGCAGCCACCAGGGCGCCTCCACCGGCACCCGCTCGATCCGGGCCGCGGTCTGCGGTGGCACCAGCGCGTGGAAGACGTAGGACCAGTTGAAGCGTTCGGCCTCCGTGACATGGCCTGTCGCCCGGACAAAATCGGCGAACTGCGCGTTCGTCACCGCATAGGCCGACACCCGGAACGGGCTCAGCGTGACCGGCCGCACCGGCCCCTCGCCATCGCCCGCGAAGCCTTCGGCGCCGGACGTTCCCATCAGGAAGCGTCCACCCGGCAGCGCAATCCAGCGAAAGGCCGTGCCCTTCCCCCCGGCGGAGGCCGGCGGAGGTGGCGGCGGCGCTTCGCCTGCCGTCTCGGGGCGGCGCGCGCAGCAGCAGGTCGGTGACTTGCCGGCCTCTTCCGCCCCGCCGCTCTCCCGTCCCTGCGTCACTCCTCTTCCTCCCAGAAGGCGGCGGCGCCCTGGGCCTTCATCAGCTCAAGGATCTTCTCCCGCGGGATCACGCCGCAGCGTTCGGCCCACGCCTGATAGAGGCCGATCATCTCCTGGACGCGCTCGGGGTGGCCCGCCGAGAGATCGTGCAGCTCGGTGCGGTCGGCCTCCATGTCGTAGAGCTCCCAGGGCCCGGGGTATTTGCGGACCAGCTTCCACTGGCCGACACGCACGGCTGCATTGCCCTCGTGCTCCCAGAACATCGGCTCCGTGCGTTCGCCGTCCTCCGGGAAGGAGGGCGCGAGGCTGACGCCTTCGCAGGGCAGGATGGCATTGCCGTCATGGGTCTGGGGATAGGCGGCGCCGGTCACGTCGAGAATGGTCGCCATGATGTCCGGCAACTGGCCCGGCACATGGCGCAGCTCTCCGCCTGCCGTGATATGGGCCGGCCAGTGGAGAATGAGGGGCGTGGCGATGCCGCCTTCGTGGACCCAGTGCTTGTAGAGCCGGAACGGCGTGTTGGAGAGGTTGGCCCAGGCGACGCCGTAGCTCTGATAAGTGTCCTCCGCGCCGGGCATGATCTCGGGAATGTTGCCGAAGCGCACGGGACGGCCGTCGCGGGTCTGCGCCCGGGCGATCATCAGGTCCTCGACGAGGGCCTGGGGCGAGACATCCTCGGGAATGTCCTCGGCGCAGGCGCCGTTATCGGAGAGGAAGATGACCAGCGTGTCGTCCATCTGCCCGCTGTCCTCGAGCGCCTGCAGCACGCGGCCGATGCCCTGGTCCATCCGGTCGATCTGGGCGGCATAGACCTCCATGCAGCGGGCCAGCCACGCGCGCTCCTCCGCCTCCGTCCACGGCGGCTGGGTGGGATCGCGGTCGGTCAGCTTCCAGTCGGGATGGATCAGCCCCGACTTGATCATGCGGGACAGGCGCTCCTCGCGCAGTTCGTCCCAGCCGGCGTCGAAGCGGCCCTTGTACTTGGCGATGTCCTCGGGGTGGGCATGGAGTGGCCAGTGCGGGGCCGTATAGGCCACGTACTGGAAGAAGGGCGCGCCGGCATGCTCCTTCGCGTGGCGATGGATGAAGTCGGCGGCTTCGGTGCTGATGGCGTCGGTATAGAAGAAGTTGGGATCTTCCTTGGCCTCATGCTCGGCATTCTCGTTGCCGCGCGTCAGCGTATTGGGCCAATAGAAGCTGCCGGCACCGATGATGGTGCCGTAGAATTCATCGAAGCCGCGCTGCAGCGGCCAGGTATCGGTGGGCTCGGTGAGGTTCGCCGCCACATGCCACTTGCCGGTGAGGCGGGTCCGGTATCCGGCCTTGCGCAACACCTCGGCGATGGTCACGCAATTCTTGTTCAGATTGCCCACATAGCCTTCCGGCCCGGTGCTGTAGGTGAGAATGCCGATGCCGGTCTGGTGCGGATGAAGGCCGGTGAGCAGCGACGCGCGGGACGGGCTGCAGCGTGCGGTATTGTAGAACTGCGAATAGCGCAGGCCGTTCGCCGCCAGCCGGTCGAGATTGGGCGTCTCGATCTCGCCGCCGTAGCAGCCGATATCGGAAAAGCCCATGTCGTCATTCAGGATGAGGACGATATTCGGGCGCTTGGTCGCGGGCGTGTCGGACATGGATGGCTCCAGGAGCGCGGCGTGACCTCGTCACGCCCGTCGCGTCAGATTGATGGTGAAGCGGAAATAATCGGGCAGGTAGACCGAGCGCAGCAGTTCCAGCGGCCGTCCGTCCGTGGAGATGGTCAAGCGCTCCATGGCCAAAAGCGGGTCGCCGGGCGCGATCCCGAGCAGGCCGGCGGTCGCCTCGTCGGCGAGCGTGGCGGAGATGCTCTGGCTCGCCTCCTTGATGTTGAGCCCGAGCTCCTCCTCGAACACCCGGTACATCAGAATGGAGACGAGATCCCGCTTCTCCAGCTCAAGGCCGATATCGGGCGGGTAGAAGGCATGCTCGATGGCGATGGGGATCGCATCCGCGAGCCGTACGCGCTTCAGTTCCCAGACCGCGCGCTCGCGCAGGGTCTCGCGTGCGGCGGTGTCGTGGGCGTTGGTCATTCCCTGGTGGAGAATGCGTGCGCCGGGCTCGAAGCCGGCGTCGCGGATGGTCTCGGAAAAGCCCATCAGCCGTCCGAGCCAGTTCTCCGGCTCGTTCGACTTCAGGAACGTGCCGCGGCCGCGCTCGCGGGCGAACATGCCCTCTTCCACCAAGGGCTGGATGGCGTGGCGGATGGTGATGCGGCTCACGCCGAAATGCTTGACCAGCTCGGCCTCGGGCATCAGGCGGCCATCCGCGTCGATCAGCTTGCCCTCGCGCACCTGGCTGCGGATGGCTTCGCGCACCTGGATGTGAAGCGGCGGCGCTCCGGCCCCGCCGGATTTGGTCCCGTTCGCTTCACGCGCGGACTTGCCTTTCATGGGCGCGAGTTTGATGGGCGCGAGCATGTCAGATCCGCCGGCCGGTGGTTGGGTCGAACAGATGGATGTCTTCGGGAGCGAACGACACGGCCATCGTCTCCCCTTCGCGCGGCAGCGGGAAGCGGTCGTATCGGGCCCTGAGCGGGGTGCCATCAAGGGTGAGGTCGAGGATGGCGGCGTCGCCGAGGTTCTCCACGACCTCCACCGTCACGGGAATGCCGGCTGGGTCGAACCGGACGGCGCTGGGCCGCACGCCCACCACCACCGCGCGCCCTGCCTCGAGCGAGGCGGCCACCGGAACATGGCGGCCGCCGATCAGGACGCCTCCGGCCGTGGTCCGGGTGGTGATGAGGTTCATGGGTGGGCTGCCGATGAAGGCCGCAACCTCGATGCAGTTCGGCGCGGCGAAGACGTCCGCCGGCCGGCCGATCTGGCAGATCTCGCCTTCCCGGAACACCGCCATGCGATCGGCGAGGGTCATCGCCTCTTCCTGGTCGTGGGTGACATACACGGCCGTCACGCCGAGCGACCTCTGCAGCTTCTTCAGCTCCACGCGGGTGGCGAGGCGCAGCATGGCGTCGAGGTTGGAGAGCGGCTCATCCAGCAGGAACAGCCGCGCCTTGCGCACGATGGCCCGGGCGAGCGCGCAGCGCTGCTGCTGGCCGCCGGAAAGCTGCCCCGGCTTGCGGTCCAGAAGATGATCGATCTTCACCTTGGCGGCCGCCTCCCGAACCGCGGGCGCGATCTCGGCCTTCGGTGTCTTCGCCATCTCCAGGGGGAACGCGATGTTCTCGGCCACCGTCATGTGCGGGTAGAGCGCATAGCTCTGGAACACCATGGCGATGTCGCGGGCGCGCGCATCGGCGCCGGTCACGTCCTTCCCATCCAGCAGGATGCGGCCGGAGGTGGGGGCATCGAGGCCGGCGAGAATGCGCAGCGTCGTACTCTTGCCGGAGCCCGACGGCCCGAGCAGGGCGAAGAATTCGCCCGGGCGGATCTCTATGTCGATGCCCTTCAGGGCTTCGAACGCCCCATGCTTCTTGACGATCTTTTCGAGCTGAACCAGTCCGCGCGCGGTCATCGGCGTCCCCCTCCCTTGACGGCGCCGACCGTCAGGCCTTTCACGATGTGTTTCTGGGCGATGATGCCGAGGATGATGACGGGCAGCATCGCGAGCGCGGACACCGCCGCCAGCTTCGACCAGAGCGTCTGTTCCACCGACACGAAGTTGAACATGGAGATGGTGACCGGCCTCACCACGTTTCCGGACAGCACCACGGCGAACAGGAACTCGTTCCAGGCATTGAGGAAGACGAAGACCACGGTCACCGCCACACCGCCGCGCACCTGGGGCAGGATGATGCGCCACAGGGTCATCAGCCGGCTCGCGCCGTCGATGAAGGCCGCCTCTTCCATCTCGAACGGCAGGTCCTCGAAATAGGACACCAGCAGCCAGCTCGCGAACGGCAGCGAGAAGGAGAGATAGATCAGGATGATGCCCTGATAGGTATCGATCCAGCCGATATCCCGCAGGATCAGGAAGTAGGGAATGATGATGCCCACCGGGGGCAGCATCTGGGTGGCGAGCACGTAGAAGCCCGACCACTTCTTGCCCGGCACCCGCAGGCGGGCGAGCGCGTAGGCGGCGGGGATCGCGAGCACCATGGTCACGATGGTCGTGCCGATGGAGATGATGAAGCTGCTGACGAGGTTCGGCACGATGGACGTGGGGCCGAACAGCACGTCCCTGAACGCCGCGAGCGTCGGCGAGAAGATCAGCTTCGGGGGATAGGCGAGCACATCCTGCTCGCTCTTGAAGGCGTTGAGGAGGCTCCAGAAGATCGGGAAGATCCAGGCAAGCAGAAATAGGCCGGATACGCTCAGGAGCAGGGCAAGGCGCAGCTTGTGACCCTTCATTTCGCCCTCCGGAGTGCGAACAGGACGCCGGTGATGACGAGGGTGAAGATCAACAGGGCCACCGCCAGCGCCGAGCCGTAGCCGATGGACAGCTCGGTGAAGGACTTGCGGTAGGCGTAGAGATTGAGGATTTCGGTGGCCGTTCCCGGACCACCGCCGGTGACGGTGAAGATGGCCGCGAACGCCGTGAGTGCCACCATTGTGCGCATGATGATCACCATGACGATGGCCGGGCGCAGCAACGGCAGGGTGATGCGCACGAAGCAGCGCCACGGGTTCGCCCGGTCGATGCGCGCGGCCTCGTAGATGTCCTCGGGCAGGGCCGCGAGACTGGCCAGCAGCACCATGAAGGCGAACGGCGTCCACTGCCAGGTGTGGATCACCACAACGGAGAAAAGGGCGAGGGAGGGATCGCCGAGCCAGTTGTGGCTGCCGAGGCCGGCCGTCATGCTCAGATAGTCCACCACGCCGAATTCGGGGGTGAGCATGAAGGTGCGCCACACCATGCCGACAACGGCGGGCGAGAGCACCACGGGCAGGATCGCCACGATGCGGAACAGCGCCTGTCCGCGCTTCATGCCGTTGACGAGCAGCGCGAGCGCGAGGCCCAGGACGACCTGCAGGATCACCGTGGAAAACGTATAGACGAGGCTGACCCCGAGCGCGGACCAGAAACGCGGATCGCCGAGCAGTTCCCGGTAGTTGTCGAGCCCGACGAAGCCGTCCATGAACGGCATCGCGAGGTCCATCCGGTGCAGGCTGGTCCATCCCAGATGCAGCAGCGGAAACGTGGTCGTCGCCATCAGGGCGATGAAGGCGGGGGCGAGCAGCGCCGCCGCGAAGCGGCGCTCCCGTCCCTCCATCATCCGCGCGGGATCTGCGCGACCGCCGACAGGAACGTCGAGGGTAGTGGCTTTCGTCACGACATCAGCCTCGCATCATCGGCTCTAGGCGGCGCTGCGCCTCGTCCAGGGCGGCCTTGGTGGTGGCCTGCCCCACCAGCGCCTGCTGGATCGCGGTGGCGAGCGTGTCGCCGATGGCCGGCCACTGGGGCACGCGCGGACGCCAGTTCACGTCCGTATCCTGTTCCAGCGCATCCAGGGTGGTGGCGACGAAATTGTCGCCGAAGCTGTTCATCAGCTTCACAAAGTCCGGGTTTTTCCACAGGCTCAGGCGGTTCACGCCGGACCGCTTGGCGGGACCGGAAAACTGGTAGGACGTGAGCGCCTGGGTCTGGAGCGATGCCGCCCACTGGATGAACAGCCAGGTGGCCTTCTTCCGCTTCTCCGGCAGCGAGGCATTGATGGGGAAGCCCCAGTTCCAGATGGACGACACGCGCTTGCCGGTCGGCCCCTTGGGCCAGCGCGCGAAGCCGATCTTCCCAACCACCTTGGACTTCTCGGGATTGGTGATGACCGAGGCGGACGTGTTCGCGTCGATGTAGCTGGCGATCGTGCCCTGCGAGAAGGCGTCGGCGATGTCGGGCCAGTTCCAGTTCTGCGCCGCGGTGGGCGCGTATTTGCGCATCACGTCCACATACCAGTTGAGCGCTGCTTCGGCCTCCGGCCCGTTCACGCGGAACTTGCCGCCCGGAAACCAGTCTCCACCGAATTCTTTGAACAGCGAAGAATAGATGTAGACGTTCTGCCCGGCACCGGCGACGCCGCGCAGGGCGGCGCCCCAAAGGCGGTTTCCGGGATCGTTCAGCGCCGCGGCATTGGCAACGTAGTCTTCCAGCGTATCCGCCGCCTTGAGGCCCTTCGCGTCGTACAAATCCTTGCGGTAGACCTGGACGGTGACCTCGCCGTCATACGGCACGCCATACAGCTTGCCGTCGATGGTGTTGGCATTGCGCCACGCGGGAATGATGTCGTCCGGCTGGAACCAGGCGGGGTCGGTGAGGGTCGCGTCCTTGAGATAGGGATCGAGCGACTCCACCCATTTGTTCGCGGCGTAGAGCGCGTAATACATGGGGTCGGCCGCATGGGTCGAATATCCGCCGGCCTTGGACGTGAGGTCGATCACGGCCTTCTGACGGATCTGCGCGGGCGGGATTTTCTCGAACCGGACGCTGATGCCGGTCAGCGCCTCGAACTGGGGCGCGAGCGCGATGAGCGCGTCGAAGTAGCTCGCCGGGATCACCGCGACGGTGATCTGCTCGCCGGATGCCTGGCGCCAGTCGATCTTCGCAGCCTTGTAGGCCGAAAGGTCCGCATCCTGCGCGCCAGCGGAACGGATGAGAGCGGGGAAAGCGACGGCGGCAAGGCCAGCCTGTAGCACGTGACGCCGCGTGGGCTTCACAGAAGTCATTGGCGTTTCCTCCTGGCCGATATGGGTCCGGCCTATTGTCATAACAATTGATGAGACATCATAACCTGTCAAGCGGCGCACCTGTCCTCCGCGCAGGTTGAAGGTCAGTCCTGCGCGTGCAGCGCCTGCACGACCGAGTGGCGCCAGCCCTTGATTTTGCTGGATCTCCGGTCGTCCGCCATCTCAGGTGAGAAGCGCCGGTCGAGGTGCCAGTTGCGGGCAAATTCCTCTGGCCCGCCGTAAAGGCCCGCGCGCCATCCGGCGAGAAAGGCCGCCCCGAGCGCCGTGGTCTCTCGCACGACCGGGCGGTCCACGGGATTGCCAAGAACGTCGGCGAGGAATTGCATGGTCCAATCGCTGTCGGACATCCCGCCATCCACCCGGATGACCGCCTCGGCGCCCTCAAGACCGGCGTCGAGCATGTCCGCCCGCATGGCCTCCAGGAGGTCGAGGGTCTGATAGCCGACGCTCTCCAGCGCCGCGCGGGCGATCTCCCGGCGGGTGGTGCCGCGGGTGAGGCCGCTCAGCGTGGCGCGCGCATCGCTGCGCCAGTGGGGTGCGCCAAGGCCGGTGAAGGCCGGGACGAGATAGACCGGCTGATCATCGGCCGCCTCGGCCGCCAGACGCGTGCTCTCGGCCGCCGTGGTGATGATGCCCAAGCTGTCCCGCAGCCATTGCACCGTGGAGCCGGCGGAAAAAATCGAACCCTCCAGCGCGTAGGTCCGCTTGCCATCCCATTGATAGGCAATGGTTGTCAGGAGGCGATGGCGCGAGCGCGGGCGGGCATCGCCCGCGTTGAGCAGCATGAAGGCGCCGGTGCCATAGGTCGCCTTCGCCAGCCCCGGCGAGAAACAGGCCTGCCCCACGAGGCTCGCCTGCTGGTCGCCGACCATGGCGAGTACCGGCACCTCGCGCCCCAACCAGGTCGCGGCGGCAGTGCCGAACGCGCCGGCGGTGTCGCGCACCTCGGGCAGGATGGCCGCGGGGATCTGGAACAGGCGCAGCAGGTCCTCATCCCAGACGCCGGAGTGAATGTCGAACAGCATCGTCCGGGCGGCGTTGGTCGCATCCGTGGCATGCACGGCACCGCCGGTGAGCTGCCAGAGCAGGAACGTATCCACCGTGCCGAAAGCGAGCGCTCCGCGCTCTGCGCGGCTCCGCGCGCCGGGGACGTTGTCCAGCAGCCAGCCGATCTTGGTGGCCGAGAAATAGGGATCAATCAGCAAGCCGCTGCGTTCGGCGACGAGGCCCTCGCAGCCCTCCGCCGTGAGACGGTTGCACAGGTCCGCCGTGCGCCGGTCCTGCCAGACGATGGCGGGCGCGATGGGCTCTCCGGTCTCGCGGTCCCACAGGACGGTCGTCTCGCGCTGGTTGGCGATGCCGATGGCGGCGATGTCGGCCGCCGTCAGCCCCGAGCACGCGAGTGCATCGCGCATGGTGGCAAGGCTGGTCTCCCACAGATCGCGGGGATCATGCTCGACCCAGCCGGGATGCGGGAACGACTGCGGGAATTCGCGTTGGGCCGAGGCCACGGGCGTGAAGTTGCGATCGAACACGATGGATCGCGTCGAAGTCGTGCCCTGGTCGATGACAAGTATATGCGTCTCCACCCGCCTCCTCCCCCTTCTTGTTCTTGGTCATTTTTGTTCTGGGCCATGCCCCGCGTCAGGCCGCGGCGCCGTTGCGATCGAGAGCGGTGAAGTCTTCCAGCGCCGAAACCTCTGCCGGCGTCAGGCGCAGGCCGAGCTTGGTCCGGCGCCAGAGCACGTCGGCGGCCGTGCGTGCAAACTCCTCGCACATCAGATGGCGCACCTCCCCGACCGTCAGGCCCGCCCCGAAGGTGGTCCGCGCGGCGGGATCGACGTCTGCCGCCGCGAGAAACGTCTCGGCCCTGGTGCCGTAGGTGCGGGCCAGACGGGCGGCATCCGGAGGCGTCAGCCAGGGCCGGTTCTGCCGAAGGGACTGCGCCAGCTGCGCCGTCGCGCCGCGGGGGAAATCGCCGCCGGGCAGTGGCGCGCTCCCCGTCCAGTCCCCACGGCGCGCGGCCGCAGCACCAAGATGGGGGCTGAGCTTGTCCAGCGCGTCGAGGGCGAGATGGCGATAGGTGGTAATCTTGCCGCCGAGCACGGAGAGGAGCGGCGCGCCTCCCGCATCGTTCAATTCCAGCACATAGTCCCGCGTCGCCGCCTGAGCGGCGCTCGCCCCGTCGTCATACAGCGCGCGCACGCCCGAATAGCTCCACACCACGTCGGCAGGCGAGACGGGGCGCGAGAAGTATTCGCTGGCGGCGGCGCAGAGATAGTCGGTCTCGTCGGCGGTGATCGCGGCCGCAGCCGGATCTCCCTCGAAATCGTGGTCGGTGGTGCCGATGAGGGTGAAGTCCCCCTCATACGGAATCGCGAAGACGATCCGGCCGTCGGGGTTCTGGAAGATGTAGCAGCGGTCGTGATCGAACAGGCGCGGCACGATGATGTGCGAGCCCTGCACCAGCCGCAGCCGGCCGGCGAGGGGCGGAAGCGTTTGGCCCGCGAGGCGGTCCGCCCAGGGGCCGGCGGCGTTGATGAGTACGCGGGCCCGCACATCCTTGCGCTGGTGCGTCTCGGCGTTCTCGACCTGGAGTGTCCAGCCGTCCGAAGCGCGCGCGGCATCCACCGCCCGCGCCCGCGTCTCGATCACGGCGCCCCGAGCCCGGGCGTCGCAGGCGTTGAGCACCACGAGCCGGGCATCATCCACCCAGCAGTCCGAATATTCGAAGCCGCGCGTTCGCAGATCGGGCTTGAGGGGCGCAGCGGCCTGGTCGCTGCCGAGATCAAGGGCGCGGGTGGCGGGCAGGAGCTTGCGACCGCCGATATGGTCATAGAGGAACAGGCCGAGGCGCAGCATCCACCACGGGCGCATGCCCCGGCGATAGGGCAGCACGAAGCGCAGCGGGCGCACGATGTGGGGCGCGATCCCCCAGACCACTTCCCGTTCGGTCAATGCTTCGCGCACCAGCCGGAACTCGTAATACTCGAGATAGCGCAGGCCGCCGTGCAGCAATTTGGTGGAGGCGGAGGAGGTGGCGCCGGCGAGGTCGCCCTGCTCGCACAGATAGACCGAATAGCCCCGTCCGGCCGCGTCGCGGGCGATGCCGCAGCCGTTCACGCCGCCGCCGATGATGGCGATATCGAAGGGATCGTCCGCTGCCGGACGGCCCGCCGACACCTGCGCGGACGTGCGCACTCTTTCCATCGACCCAGCCTCCGCACCCCATTGCAGCGCGTGTCTCGCGGCGATGCGGCGCCGGGCCTTTGCGGCCTAGGAGCGATCCGGATCACGAGCCAAACCTAAAACGAACAAATCCATGTTCGCAATCGAAAATAGCGAACATTGTACGATCAATATAACAATACAAATCAATAAGTTATCTGTTTTCGTTTTCCGGCGGCGCTTCCACCACACGCACGCCATGCGTGGCGCACACGGCGCGCAAGCGATCCGAAGACAGGTGGTCGGTGACGAATGCCGACACCTGGGAAAGGTGTCCGAGACGGACCGGCGCGACGCGTCCCACCTTGCTGCGATCGCACACCAGGATCACCCGGCGCGCATTGTCCATGATGGCCCGCGCGACCGTCACCTCGAGGGGATCGAAGTCGAGCAGCGATCCGTCCTCGTCGATGGCCGAGGCGCCGATGACTGCGGTGTCGACCTTGAACTGGCGGATCATGTCGACCGCCGCCGGCCCCACGACCGCCCCGTCCGAATGCCGCACTTGTCCGCCCGCGACCATCACGCGGATCGCGGGGAAAGGATAAAGCCTCAGGGCCACATTGATGTTGTTGGTGATGACCAGAAGATCGCGATGGGCGGTGATCGCCCGGGCCACTTCCTCCGTGGTGGTGCCGATGGTGATGAAGAGCGAGGAATTGTCCGAGATAAGCGCCGCCGCGGCGGCGCCGATGGCGCGCTTGGCGGGTGCCGCGATCTGCCGCCGCGCCTCGTAGGACAGGTTTTCCACGGATGACGAGATGACGGCGCCGCCATGGGTGCGGGCCAGAAGATTGCCGTCGCACAAGGCGTTAAGGTCGCGGCGGATGGTCTGCGGCGTCACGCCAAAGCGCAGCGCAAGGTCCTCGACGTCCACATGGCCGCTCGCCCGGGCAAGGGACAGGATGGTGTTCTGGCGATCGTTCAACACAGGCACGTCGGCCAACCCCGGTACGAAATTCCGATGTGCACGATGTCAACCCGTGCCCATCCGATCAATGGGAACGCGTCGGAAGACTGCTCCTGGGCTCTGTTTCTCGACGAGTGCGCCAAGTTCAAGCAGTACGCGGCCATGGTGGCGATCGAGGAACGGGCCGGCATGGATGCCGCCATGAGCTTTGACGGCACGATGTGAGATGCGGGCGCGCGCCTGCCGTTCAGCTTCCGCCGCCGCTGCCCTCGCTGCGGAGCCACCGGCCGGAAAAGGTGCCGGCGGCCACCACCGCGTCGGGATTGCCCGGATCGAGGGTGAGCACGACGGTAAAGATCCCGCTCAGCCCCCGGCGGCTGATCTGAGCCGCGGACGCATGGATCGTCGCGCCGCCGGGAACAGGACGGATGAAGGTGAGATCGCTGCCCGTGGTCAGGATGGTGCCGTCGTAGTAGCCGGCCGCGCCAAAGACCATGTCGGCCAGCGTCCACAGGGCGCCGCCATGACACGTGCCATGGCCGTTCATCTGCGCCGGGCCGACCTCCATGGTGATCACCGCCCGCCCCACCTCGGCCTCGACGAGGCATAGCGGCATCGTCCCCGAGAAGGCATTGCGCGAGAACATCCGCAGGATGCGCGCCCTCAGGCTCTCGGACGATACATCCGCGTGAGACATGGTTGCGTCCGTCATCGCTTGGCCTGGATTGGAGCGGCGGTGGATGCGCGAATGCGTCCGGCAGTGTCGATTGCCGGCTTGCCGAAGCCCTTCCGGGAGGCACTGTCTGCGTTCGCCGTCAGCATGATGGGAGAACCCTCCAGCTCTTTGATGGGGCGCGTCTGCTTCAGGCGAGGCGGCCTCCGCCTCGTGTGAAGACGCTCCCGGTCTACCCTACTTCACCAGCGGGCAGCCGCCTTCATTGAGCGGGCGGAAAGCCTGGGCTGCCGGGATGGTGGCGAGGGTCTCGTAGACGTCCCATTCGCCCTTGGATTGCGCCGGGGCCTTCACCTTGAACAGGAACATGTCGTGCACCGCGCGGCCGTCGATGCGCACCTCGCCCTTGCCGAACAGGGGATCGTCGATGGGCATCTCGCGCATCTTGGCCAGCACGGTGTTCGTATCCTTGGTGCCGGCGGCCTCCACGGCTTTCAGATAGTGCATGATGGAGGAATAGACGCCGGCATGGACCTGCGTCGGCATCTTGCCCTTGTGGAGTGCGGCGAAGCGCCTGGCGAAGGCGCGGCTCGCATCGTCGCGATCCCAGTAGAACGCCTCGGTCAGCACAAGCCCCTGCGCCAGCTTCAGGCCGAGCGCGTGGATGTCGGTGATGAAGGTGAACAGGCCGGCGATGGATTGCCCGCCCTGCACGATGCCGAACTCGGACGCCTGCTTGATGGCGTTGATCATGTCCTCGCCGCCACTGGCGAGACCCACCACCTTGGCGCCGGAGGATTGCGCCCGGATCAGGAAGGATGAGAAGTCGCTGGTGCCGAGCGGATGCTTGACCGATCCCAGCACCTGCCCTCCGGCGGCCTTCACCACCGCCACGGTGTCGCGCTCCATGGCATGGCCGGAGGCCTGGTCCACCGCGATGAAGAACCAGCTGTTGCCGCCCTGGCGCACCATGGCGCTCCCGGTGCCGTTGGCGTTGGCCCAGGTGTCGTATGTCCAGTGGATGGTGTTGGGCGTGCATTTGGACCCGGTGAGATCGGCGGTCGCCGCGCCGGCATTCAGCTGGATCCTGTCCTTGTCCTTGACGATCTGGCTGACCGCCAGCGCGACCGGCGAGCCGGTGACGTCGCCGATGACGTCGACACCCTCCTGGTCGATCCACGAGCGGGCGATGACGGAGCCGATGTCCGCCTTGTTCTGATGGTTGCCGGAGACGATCTCCACCTGGATGCCCTTGTCTGCACCCTTGAAGTCCTCCACCGCGAGGCGGGCGGCCACCACCGAGCCGGGACCTGCAAGATCCGAGTATGGTCCGCTCATGTCGCTCAGGATACCGATCTTGATCCTGGTCTCGGACGCGGCGGGCCCAGCCCACACGGCGACTCCCACAAAAACCCCTAAAATACTCATATAATGACGCATGGCGTGTCCTCCCCTTGCCGTGATTGAAGCTATTTTTATTGGCGCCATTTACGTCAATCACATTCCATATATTATGTAAATATATTTGCCAATTTTTTTGGACAGGGCTACGTTGGGCGCTCCTCCGGGCGCGGAGAATGATCCACGGCCGGCCGCATGCCGATCCGGGTAGGAGAGGAGAGGACGATGCAGGACTTCCACGTGAAGCCGGGCGATTCCGCCGTCTTCACGAAAACGGTTGGCGAGACCGACGTGTACCTGTTCGCCGGCATCACCGGCGACTTCGCCCCGAACCACGTCAACCGCCCCTTCATGGAGCGCTCGCGTTTCGGCCGGCTACAGGCGCATGGCGCGCTGCTGGTGGGCTTCATGTCCACCGTCGCCGGGATGATCGCGGCCCGGACACCGCCCGAGGCAAACGAGATCGCCGTGGCGCTCGGCTACGATCGCATCCGCTTCGTCAAGCCGGTCTTTCTGGGCGATACGGTGACCACCCATTATCGCGTCAGCACGGTGGACGCCGCACGCAGGCGCGCCAGTGCCGAGATCGAGGTCACGAACCAGGACGGTACGCTGGTGGCCGTCGCCTCCCACACGCTCGCCTGGGTGCCGAACACCCCCGCCGCCGGATAGGCGATGGCCGGCCGCTGCGTCCAGACGAAGCCGCCATCGCCCATCGCATCCCTCACATGTTCGGATAGTTCGGCCCGTCGCCGCCCTGCGGGGTCGTCCAGGTGATGTTCTGCGCCGGATCCTTGATGTCGCAGGTCTTGCAGTGGACGCAATTCTGGAAGTTGATCACGAAACGCGGCTCCGCCTGATCTTCAACCACTTCATAGACCCCCGCCGGACAGTAACGCTGGGCCGGCTCGGCATATGCCGGCAGGGTGACGGCGACGGGAATGGACGGATCGGCCAGCTTCAAATGGGGCGGCTGGCTCTCCTCGTGGTTGGTGAAGCTGAAGGCCACGTTGGTGAGGCGATCGAAGGAGAGCACGCCATCGGGCCTGGGATAGTCGATGGGGGTGAAATCCTTCGCCTCTCCCGTCGAGGCGGCATCGCTCTTGCCGTGCTTCAAGGTGCCCAACAGGCTGCGTCCGAAGAGCTGGTTGGTCCACATGTCGAACCCGCCCAGCGCCAGCGAGGCCATGAGCCCGTAACGCGACCAGAGCGGCTTCACGTTGCGGACCTTGTTCAGGTCCTGCCCCACCGCTCCCGTACGGATCTCGCTCTCGTAGGATGCCAGCTCGTCGCCGGAGCGGCCGGAGGCCAGCGCCGCATGGACCGCCTCGGCGGCCGCCTTGCCCGAGAGCATGGCGTTGTGGTTGCCCTTGATACGCGGCACGTTCACCAGCCCCGCCGAACAGCCGATCAACGCCACCCCTGGAGCAACCAGCTTCGGCAGCGACTGAAGACCCCCCTCCGAGATGGCCCGCGCCCCGTAGGCCACGCGCTTGCCGCCCTTCAGCAGCTCCGCCACCATGGGGTGATGCTTGAAGCGTTGGAACTCCATGTAGGGAGAAAGATAAGGGTTCGCATAGTTCAGATGAACCACGAAGCCCACATAGACCTGATTGTTGTCGAGATGGTAGATGAAGGAGCCGCCGCCGGCATTGGCGCCCAGCGGCCAGCCCATGGTGTGGGTGACCGTGCCTTCCCGGTGCCTGGCGGGATCGACCTCCCATATCTCCTTCATGCCGATGCCGAACTTCTGCGGGCAATGACCGGCGGAAAGGTCGTATCTGGCGATGACCTCCTTCGCCAGCGAGCCGCGCACCCCCTCGCCCAGCAGCACGTACTTGCCGTGCAGCTCCATACCCGGCTCGTAAGCGGGGCCGGGTGAGCCATCGGCGGCGCGGCCGAACTCGCCGGCCACCACGCCCGTCACCTCGCCGGACGCGCCATAGACGAGGGCGGAAGCCGCCATGCCGGGGAAGATCTCCACGCCCAGCGCCTCCGCCTGCGCGGCGAGCCAGCGGCACACATTGCCCATGGAGACGATGAAGTTGCCGTGGTTCGACATCAACGGCGGCATGGGCCAGTTGGGAATGCGCACGCCGCCGGTCCTGGTGAGGAAATGGAAATTGTCCTCGCGCACCGGCACGGTGATGGGCGCATCGCGCTCGCGCCAGTCGGGCAGCAGCGCGTCGAGCCCCGAAGGGTCGAGCACAGCGCCGGACAGGATATGGGCGCCCACCTCCGAGCCCTTCTCCAGCACCACCACGGCGAGGTCGGGATCAAGCTGCTTCAGCCGGATGGCGGCGGACAGGCCGGCCGGGCCCGCGCCGACGATCACGACGTCATAGGCCATCGCCTCCCTTTGGATTTCGGACATGACGTCCCCTTATCTGGTCTCTGTATGCCGAGGGAGGCGCAGACGCGCCTCCCCTATGCGTCAGACTCGTTCGAGCAGCAGCGCGGCCCCCTGGCCGACGCCGACGCACATGGTGGCCAAGGCGTGGCGCCCCCCGCCGCGGGACAGTTCCAGCGCCGCCGAACCGGCGATGCGCGCGCCGCTCATGCCGAGCGGATGGCCCAGCGCGATGGCGCCCCCGTTGGGGTTCACCCGCGGATCGTCGGCAGCGATGCCGAGCTGCCGCATCACGGTGAGCGCCTGGGCGGCGAATGCCTCGTTGAGCTCGATCAGGTCGATGCCATCCAGCCGGACGCCGGTGCGCGCGCAAAGCCGTTCCACCGCAGGTACCGGGCCGATGCCCATGATGCGCGGGGCCACGCCCGCCGAAGCCCCGGCCACCACGCGGGCGAGAGGGGTGAGGCCGTAGCGCCGCGCCGCCGCTTCCGAAGCCACGATCAGCGCCGCGGCTCCGTCATTGACGCCGCTCGCATTGCCCGCCGTCACCGAGCCGTCCGGACGGGTGATGGGCTTCAGCCGGGCAAGATCGGACAGGGTCGTGGAACGCGGGTGCTCGTCCTTCACCACCTCTTCCGTCTTGCCACGGCCGAGCGGCACGCTGACGGGGAGGATCTCCATGGCGAGCCGCCCGTTGACCTGGGCGGCCGCCGCCTTCTCCTGGGAGCGCAGGGCAAAGGCGTCCTGGTCCTCGCGGCTGATGCCATGCTCGTCGGCCAGATTCTGCGCCGTCTCAGGCATGGAATCGGTGCCGTAGTCCTGCGCCATCCGCGGATTGACGAAGCGCCAGCCGATGGTGGTGTCGTGGATTTCCATGGCACGCGACCACGGCCCGGCGCCCTTGGGGATCACGAAGGGTGCACGGGTCATGCTCTCCACCCCGCCGGCGATGGCGAGTTCCATATCCCCGGAGCGGATGGCGCGCGCGGCGGCAACCACCGCTTCGAGCCCCGAGCCGCACAGGCGGTTCACCGTCACGCCCGGCACCGTTTTCGGCAGGCCCGCGAGCAACAGGGCCATGCGCGCCACGTTGCGATTGTCCTCCCCGGCCTGGTTGGCGCAGCCCATCCACACCTCTTCCACCGCAGCGGGATCGAGGCCGGGATTGCGGACCAGGATGGCGCGAAGCGGCAGCGCGGCAAGGTCGTCGGCACGCACCTGCGCGAGCGCGCCACCGTAGCGGCCAATGGGGGTGCGGATGAAATCGCAGATGAAGGCTTGGGTCATGGGGCAGCTCCCGGATCGTCGGGGTTCAGACCCTCGCGCGCAGCCTGGCGCAGGAGGGCGGGAACACCCCAGGACAGCGGATCTTCGGCGGCGAAGGCATCGATGCGACGCGCGATCTCGGCACATCCGATGCGCCCGGCATAGTGCATCGGGCCGCCGCGCCAGCGCGGGAAGGCATAGCCATGCACCATCACCAGATCGATGTCGGAGGCCCGCGCGGCGATGCCCTCCTCAAGGATGCGAAAGCCTTCCTCGATCATGGAACTGATGGCGCGGGTAACGATCTCCTCGTCGGAGAAGGTGCGACGCGCGATGCGGGCGCGGGCGGATTCCTCGGCCACGATCCGGTCGATCAACGGGGAGGGAGAGGCCTTCCCGCCGTCGTAGTCGTACCAGCCGGCCCCCGTCTTGCGGCCGAGACGGCCGGTCTCCTCGACTATCCGGTCGGCGATGGGGATGTAGCGGAAGCCGTCCTTCGTGCGCCAGCCGAGCCGCTTGCGGTTGGCATAGGCGATGTCGAGGCCGGAGAGGTCCTGCACCTCGTAGGGACCCATGGCCATGCCGAAGCCGCGCAGCGCCTGGTCCACCTGGGCCGGCAACGCACCTTCCATCAGCATGATGTCGCAGGTCTGGCGATAGCGGGTCAGGATACGGTTGCCGATGAAGCCGTCGCACACGCCTGCGAGGACCGGAATCTTCTTCAGCCGCGCGGCGAGGCGCAAAGCGGTGGCGAGCGTCTCCGGCGATGTGGTCCGCGCCCGGATCACCTCCAGCAGCTTCATCACATGGGCCGGACTGAAGAAATGCAGCCCGAGGAACCGCTCCGGACGGCGCACGCCTTCGCCGACCCGGTTCACGTCGAGATAGGAGGTGTTGGTGGCAAGGATGGTGCGCTCCGGCAGCGCCGCGTCGAGGGCCGCGAAAACCTGCCGCTTGACCTCCATGTCCTCGAACACCGCCTCGATGGCGATATCCGCCGGCGGCAGGGCGCCATAGCCCTCGTGGAAGCCGAAGCGCGCGGCCTGCTCCGCCTCGGCGGACTCGGCCGTGGTCTTGCCCCGCTTCACCGCGTCGGCATAGAGGCGCGCCACATTGGCCCGCGCCCGCTCGACGCCGGCGGCGTCGCTTTCCACCAGCGCCACGGAAATGCCAAGTCCGGCCAGGGCGTAGGCGATGCTGGCGCCCATGGTGCCACCGCCCACCACCACGGCGGAGCCGATGTCCGCCCCGCCGCCCTTCCCCTGTGCCATGGCGGCGCGCTCGGCGAAGAAGACGTGCCGCAGGGCCGCCGCCTGATCCGAGGTCTTCAGGGCGAGGAAGGTCTCCCGCTCCAGCGCCAAACCCTCGTCGAACGGAAGGCGGGTCGCGGCGTCAACGAGATCGATTGCCTTCAAGGGCGCGACCTGGCCGGCGCTGCGTCTTGCCGCCTGCTCGCGCGCCGCATCCACCGCATCTGGATCTGGCGGCGGGGCGGGCAAGGCGCCGGTGGCAGGCCGGTTCGGGACAGGACAGCTCAGGGCGGCGGCAGCCGGATCGTCCGCGACCGCATCCACCAACCCCAGGCCCCACGCCTCACGCGCGCCGATCACCCGGCCCTCGCAGATCAGCGACAAGGCCGGCCCGAGGCCGATGAGACGCGGCAGCCGCTGCGTTCCGCCAGCACCGGGCACGATGCCCAGCGTCACTTCCGGCAGGCCTAGAGTCGCGCCCGGCGCGACGATCCGCGCCCGGCACGCGAGCGCCACCTCCAGCCCGCCGCCGAGGGCCGCGCCGTTGAGTGCCGCGACCACCGGAACCGGAAAGTCCTCGATCCGGCGGATGATGTCCGGCAGGTGAGGATCCTGGGGAGCGGCGGCGAACTCCCTCGCGTCGGCCCCCGCTATGAAGGCCTTGCCGGCACCCGTCAGCACCACCCTCTTCACCCCTGCGGCCTCGGCCTCGTCGAGTGCGCGGACAAGCCCTTGCCGCACAGCCTGGGACATGACGTTGACCGGGGGATTATCGATGGTGACGAGAGCGACGCCCTCTTCGACGACGCAATGAACGGGTCCGGGCATGTCGGCCTCACTCGCGGACATGAGGGATGCGCCGCTCCGGCGCACTGGGAGCGCCGGAGCGCAAGGCGGCCATCAGGAGCGTGACTGCTCGTACTGCTCGCGCAGCAGAGTCCGCAGGGCAAACTTCTGGATCTTGCCGGAGGCGGTGGAGGGCAGTTGATCGACCACCTCGATCCGCTCGGGAAAGTATTGCTTGGCGAGATGCTGGCTATCGAGGAAGGCGATCATCTCGTCGAAGCTGAAGGTCTTCCCAGCCTTCGGCACGACGAAGGCGCAGGCCCGCTCGCCCAGGCGCTCGTCGGGATAGGCGACGATGGCAACCTGCTGGATGCTCGGATGCTTGTAGAGCACCGACTCGATCTCGACCACGGGCAGGTTCTCCGCGCCGCGGATGATGACGTCCTTGGTGCGCCCGCAGATGCGGATGTAGCCCTGCTCGTCCATGCGCGCGATGTCGCCGGTATCGAACCAGCCATCGGCATCGGTGGCATTCCACTGCGGTCGCTTGAGGTAGCCGCCGAAATTGGAGCAGCCCCGCACGAAGAGCGCGCCCTCCTGACCGACCGGGAGCGCGGTGCCGTCGGCGGCGCGGATTTGAATCTCCATGCCGGGCAGCACGAAGCCGTCCGTGTTGATGGAGCGCTCGTCCGGGTCGGAGGGAGAAACGAGCGTCAGCGCGCCGTTCTCCGTCATGCCCCAGGCGGAGATGATCTTGGTGCCCAGAACCTTCCGCGCCCGCTCCACCAGCGCCCCCGGAATGGCGGTGCCGGCGCACAGGAAGATGCGGAGCGAGGAGGAATCCGCGCCCAGTTCCTCCACCGTATTGGTCAGGTCCATGAGGAAGGGCGTCGAAGCCATGGTGAAGGTGACACCTTCCTGCTCGATGACGCGCGCCGCCTGCGCCTTGTCCCAGCTGTCCATCAGCACCATGCGGGCCTTGAGCATGAAGGGCATCAGCAGGCCGTACATGAAGCCGGTCTGGTGGGCCATGGGAGAGGCCATCAGCACCACGTCCGATGCGCCGAGCCCGAGCCGGTCCGCATAGGCGAACAGGTTGGAATACATGGTGTTGGCGGTGTGCATCACGCCCTTGGGCTCGCCCGTGGTGCCCGAGGTGTAGATGAGCTGGCACACCGCGTTCGCACCGCTGCGGTCGCGGGCGCTGATGTCCCGGACGGCGGGCACGTCCGCATCCAGCGCGGGATCGAGCAGCGACGCCTCGAATGCGTCCGGCCCCTCGCCTCCGGCCACGACCAGATGGCGCAGGTCGGGCAGGTCCGCCTTCAGCCGGTGCGCCATCGCCTCGTGGTCGAAGCCGCGGAAGACGCGGGGAATGGCGAACACCTTGGTCTCGCCATGGCGGAGCATGAACGACAGCTCATGCTGGCGGAAGATGGGCATCACCGGGTTGAAGACGACGCCCAGCCTGAGGCAGGCGATGTAGAGGACGACGAATTCCCACCCGTTCGGCAGCTGGCAGGACAGGACGTCGTCCTTGCCGAGGCCGAGACGGCGGAGCCCGGCGGCGGCGCGCCAAGCGAGGCGGTCGATCTCCGCATAGGTCATTTCGCGCCGCGTCCCGCTGCCGGTCACGACGGTGAGCACGGCCACGGCATCAGGTTTCTCGGCGAGGCAAACGTCGAAATAGTCGAGCAGGGTCTTGCCCTGCCAGAAACCTTCGGCCTCCATCCGGGCGCGGCGGGGCTCGATGAGCACGGCGTCGAATTGCATGGTGTCCTCCCCTGTCTCCGGATCAGCCGTTGACCGCGACCCGACCCGCCCGTTCGCGGGCGATGATGTTCTTCATGATGTGCGCGGTGCCGTCGCCGATCTGGAGGCCCAGCACGTCGCGCAGCCGCTGCTCGAACGGCAGCTCGGTGGAATAGGCGGCGTGACCGTGGATCAGCAGGCAGGCGTGGATCGCCTCATAGGCGAGCAGCGGCGGCCACCACTTGGCCATGGCCGCCTCGGCCACGTGGGGCAGGCCATTATCCTTCAGCCACAGCGCGTTGTAGCTCAGCAGCCGGGCGCCCTCGACACGGGTGTCGAAGTCGGCGAGCTGGTGGGTGATGCCCTGAAAGGCCGCCAGCGGCTTGCCGAAGGCGCGCCGCTCGCCGATATAGGCCCACGCCTCGGCAAGGGACTGGCGGGCCGTTCCGAGGCATTGCAGGCCGATGAGCGAGCGCGAGAAATCGAAGCCCTGCATCACCTGCACGAAGCCCTTGTTCTCCCCCCCGAGCAGGTGATCGGCCGGCACCCGCACATTATCGAAGAAGATGGAGCCGCGGCCGATGGCATGCTGGCCGAGGTCGGTGAAACGGGTCGTCGAGATGCCGGGGGTGTCCATGGCCACGAAGACGGCGGAGACGCCGTGCGCCTTGTCCTCAGGCCGTCCGGTGCGGGCGAAGACGACGGCGGCGGCGGCCTGGTCGGCGGCCGAGATGGAGGTCTTCTCGCCGTTGATGACGTAATGGTCGCCGTCGCGCTCCATGCGGAGGCCGAGATTGGCCGCGTCCGAGCCACCGCGCGGCTCAGTGAGGGCGATGGCCAGCAGGATCTCGCCGGCGGTCAGCTTCGGCAGCCAGTGGCGCTTGATCTCGGGATTGGCGAAGTTCGCGAGGATCTGACCGTTGAGCGAGGCGAGGACGTTGATATAGCCGAAGTTGAAATCGCCTTTGGCGATCTCCTCGATGATGACGCCCGAATAGATGGAGCCGGCACCGCTGCCGCCGAATTCTTCAGGCAGCTCGGGCGCGATGAGGCCGAGGCTGCCCATCTCGCGCACCAGATCCTTGCCGAACGTGCCGGTGCGCTCGCGTTCCTTGTAGCCGGGCGCGAGCTTTTCGGCGGCGAATTTCGCCGCGAGATCGCGCAGGGCGACGAGGTCTTCAGTATCGAAAACCGTTGGATACGCCGTGGGTGTCATGGCTTGCCTGCCTTGGTTTCCTGCGTGCTGTTCTTGCTGCCCCGGCGTTTCCCCGCCGGGTTCGGCGCGGCCGCCCGTGCGCGGCCCTGTGGTCGTCCGCCATGCCGCCGCCCTGACATGCGGCATGGCGGAGCCGTCCTGTCCCTTGCGCCTCCCTGGCGGGACGGGACCGGACGGCGGCGGTGAAGCCCTACTTGCCGAACTTGCGGAAGTCGGGCTTGCGCTTCTCGCGGAAGGCGACGCCGCCTTCCTTGCTTTCGTCGGTGTCGTAATAGAGACTCAGCGCCCGCATCCCCAGGGCGGAGATGCCCCGGATGTTCTCGCTGTCGGCATTGAAGGACACCTTGGCGAGGGCGAGCGCCGTGGGGGAGCGCTCCATCAGCTCGGCCACCCAGCGGTCCACCTCGGCGTCGAGTTCCTCGTGCGGAACGACCGTGTTGACGAGGCCCATGGCCAGCGCCTCGGCGGCGCTGTAGCGCTTGTTGAGGTACCAGATCTCGCGCGCCTTCTTCTCGCCGACCACGCGGGCGAGATAGGCGGTGCCGAAGCCCGGATCGACCGACCCCACCTTGGGGCCGACCTGCCCGAACTGGGCCTTGTCCGACGCGATGGTGAGGTCGCAGATGGTGGCGAGCACGTTGCCGCCGCCGATGGCGAAGCCGTTCACCCGGGCGATGACCGGCTTCGGCACGTCGCGGATCAAGCTCTGCAGCTCGTCGATGGGCAGGCCGATGACGCCGCGCCCGTCGTACTGGCCGTCATGGGCCGACTGGTCGCCACCGGTGCAGAAGGCCTTGTCGCCAGCGCCGGTGAGCACGATCGCGCCCACCTTGCGATCCCAGCCGGCGGTCTGGAAGGCATGGATCAGCTCGTCCACGGTGTGGCCGCGGAAGGCGTTGTACTTGTCTGGCCGGTTGATGGTGATCCAGGCGGCGCCGCCGCGGATCTCGTAGAGGATGTCGGTATAGCTCATGATGTCCTCCATCAGCCGTGCATGGTCAGGCCGCCGGAGACCGAGATCACCTGGCCGGTGATGAAGGCGGCATCGTCGCTGGACAGGAACAGGATGGCGCCGGGCAGGTCCTCGGGCTTGCCGAGGCGTCCAAGCGGCACCGCGCGGGTGAAGGCGGTGCGCAGCTTGTCCTTGTCGCCGGCCGCCTCCATGAAGCTTTCCAGCATGGCCGTCTCGGTCACGCCCGGGCAAACCGTGTTGAAGGTGATGCCGTTGCGGGCATGCTCGCGGGCGAGGGTCTTCATGAAGGCGATGACGCCCGCCTTGCAGGCGGCATAGACCGCCTCACCCGAGGAGCCGACCCGCCCCGCATCCGAGCCGATGGAGACCACGCGCCCGGCAACGCCGCGCGCGACCATGGAGGCAAGCACCGGCTTGGTGATGTTCAGCACCGAGCGCAGGTTGATGTCGATGATCTTGCTCCAGAAGTCGGGTTCCGACTTCAGAAACGGGACGAACAGGTCCCAGCCCGCGTTGTTGACCAGGATGTCGATGGGCCCCAGGGCGCCCTCCACCTCGGCCACGGCCGCGGCAGTGGCGGCGGCATCGGTGAGGTCCACCACCATGGTGACGGCCTCGCCGCCGGCCGCCTTGATCTCCTCGGCAACCTTCTCGGCCGCCGCGGCGCCGATGTCGGCGACAACCACGCGTGCGCCTTCCTCGGCGAAACGCCGGCAAGTTGCCGATCCGATTCCGCCGCCGCCGCCAGTTACGACAACTATTTTACCCTTTAGGCCTCGCACGGTGGTCGTCCTCCATGATCGTGGGCTGGGCCGAAGCGCAGGGTCCCGGCATTTTCGCCTGTTCCGGCGAAGCGCCCGCCCCCCGATACGCCCGTCGCTCTTGTGACTTCTGGTTTAGCGGCTCCCGCATTTTAGGTCAATATATTTCCTTATTTTGACCGAGTCCCGATCCCTTGACCGAGCCGTGCGGCGCGGTCAAAGTGCTGACATGACAAAGACTGGTGGCACTTCACGCGGGATTTCGCCGGGCCTGAGCAACAGGCTCTTCTTCCGGCTCTACCAATGCGCAAACATGTTGCATAAGACCGGAACGCGGGCGCTGGACGACTACGAGATCACCACCCAGCAGTGGGCCGTGCTCGGCGCCCTCACCCGCCCGGCGTTCGCGGAGGGCGTGGCCGTGGGCGACCTCGCCGCCTTCCTGCTGGTCACGCGCCAGAACCTTGCCGGCGTGCTGCAGCGGCTCGAGGCCATGGACTATGTGGAGCGCACGGTCGACGCCAACGACAACCGCTCGCGCCTCATCCGCCTGACACCCAAGGGACGAAGCCTTTGGGATGCGAACATGCGCCCGGTCATCGCGGATTATTACGATGCGGCGCTGGCGGGCTTCTCCACCGAGGATCGGATCCACATGATCCATTACCTCGACAAGATGCTGAACAACTTCAAGGCGATCGATCCGGAAAGCGCAGCCCGCCACCAGGAGGAGGCACCGGTGGCGGCGGCCGCGCCGACGCCTAGAGTCCGGCGCGTCCCTTCGCCTCGGCGGTGAGAGCCTTGGCGATGATGATCTGCTGGATCTGCGTGGTGCCTTCGTAGATGCGGAACAGGCGGGCATCGCGATAGAGCTGCTCGGCGCGATACTCGCGGATATAGCCGTTGCCGCCGTGGACCTGGACATTCCGATCGGCGATCCGCCCCACCGCTTCCGAGGCGAACATCTTGGCGCAGGAGGCCTCGACGCTCACGTCCCGCCCGGCATCGCGCTTTCGCGCCGCATCGAGCACCATGCAGCGGGCGGCATAAGCATCGGCCTTCGAATCGGCGAACATGGCCTGGAGCAGCTGAAAATCGGCTAGCGGCCGGCCGAACTGCCGGCGCCCCACCGCATAGGCGAGCATGTCGTCCAGGATGCGCTCGGAGAGCCCCACGCAGGCGGCGGCGATGTGCAGGCGCCCCTTGTCCAGCACCTTCATGGCGGTCTTGAAGCCCTGCCCCTCCACGCCGCCGATCAAGGCAGAGGCCGGCACGCGGCAATCGTCGAAGATGACATCGCACACATGGGCGCCCTGCTGGCCCATCTTCTTTTCCGGCTTGCCCGTGGTGAGGCCCGGTGTTCCACGCTCCACCGCAAAGGCCGAGACGCCCGCAGCGCCCTTCTGGGCGGGATCGGTGCGCGCCATCACGGTGAACAGGCCGGCATGCGGCGCATTGGTGATGAAACGCTTGGTGCCGTTCAGCACATAGACGTCTCCATCGCGGCGCGCCGTGGTCTTGACCGACCCCGCGTCGGATCCCACGTCCGGCTCGGTGAGGGCGAACGAGCCGATGATCTCGCCGGAGGCAAGGCCCGGCAGATATTTCGCCTTCTGCTCCGCCGTGCCGTCGATGGCGATGCCCTGCATGCCGATGCCCACATTGGTGGCGAACATGGACCGGAAGGCGGGGGCGGCGCGGCCCAGCTCGAAAATGGCGAGCACCTCCTCCTCCATCACGAGGCCGAGGCCGCCATACTCCTCCGGCGCGGTGAGACCGAACAGGCCCAGCTCGCGCATCTCCGCGACGATGGCGGCCGGAATGGCGTCGGTCTCGGCCACCTCGGCCTCCGCGGGGATCAGCCGCTCGTCGACGAACCGGCGGATCGCATCCAGCAGCTGGGACAGGGTCCCGGGATCCAAGGCCATGACATCCTCCCCTATTGTGGAAATATGTTGTCCTATATATGCGAGAGGCTCAACCCGCAAGATGGTGACATTACGCAATAAATATTGGATTCTTAAGCCCACCCGCGCCGCGCTCGGCTTGCGGAAATAAGGCAATATATTATCTTGATTTGGGAAGGAAGACCATGAAGGCCATTGTGTTGACGGAACGCGGCACCCATGGCGTGGCTCTTCGCGACATGCCCGAACCCGCCGTGCCCGAGGGATGGGCAAAGGTTCGGATGATCGCGGCATCGGTCAACCGCGTCGATCTCTACATGCGCGACTCGGGCGCCGGCATCACCCACCAGCTGCCGCTCATCATGGGGGTGGACGGCGTGGGCGTGGTGGCCGAGGCGCCTGCTGGATCGGGCGTTGCTCCGGGCGACCGGGTGATCCTTTACCCTTACGAATTCTGCGGCACCTGCCGGCCTTGCCTCAACGGCGACCAGCCTCTCTGCCACCACGCCAAGATTCTGGGCGAGCACCGCCACGGCACCTTCGCCGAATATGTGGCACTCCCCGCGCGCGCTCTGCTGAAGCTGCCGGACGACGCGGATATGGACCAAGCGGCCGTGCTGGGCGTCGCCCACCTCACCGCCTGGCGCATGGTGTTCGGCAAGGCGCCGGCCGGGCCGGGCACGGTGGTGCTCGTCCAGGGAGCCGGCGGCGGCGTCTCCTATGCCGCCGTGCAACTCGCCCGCATGGCGGGCGCGCGGGTCATCGTCACCACGACCGGGCCGGACAAGCTCGCGCATTTCCGCAGCCTCGGCGTCGGGGCTCTGGACTATCGCGACGCCGACGTCGCCAGGACGGTGCTGGCCCTGACCGGAGGCGAAGGCGCAGATCTCGTCATCGACAACGTGGGCGAGCGCACGTGGGGCACCTCCCTCAAGGCCCTCGCCCGCGGTGGCCATCTCGTGACCTGCGGCGCGACGACGGGCGCCCATCCCTCGGCGGACCTCCAGCGCCTGTTCATCCGGCAATTGTCGGTGCACGGCTCCACCATGGGCTCCATGGACGAATTCCGCCGCCTCCTCCTCGCGTGGCACGGCGGCGGCTTCACGCCCCGCATCGACCGCGCCTTCCCGCTGGCCGACGTGCCCTCCGCCTTCACCCACCTCGAAGACCCGGCCCGCATGGGCAAGATCCTGATCCGCATCTCATAAACTCAATCGAAGGCCATAGACATGACCTATGAGACCGTGCTCGTCGCCACGCAGGGGCCCGTCGGCATTATCACCCTCAACCGGCCGGAGGCGCTCAACGCCCTGAACCACCAGATCACCTCCGAACTGTCCCACGCCGCCGCCGCCTTCGATGCCGACGGGGACATCGGCGCGATCGTGATCACGGGATCGGACAAGGCCTTCGCCGCCGGGGCCGACATCAAGGAGATCAAGGACAAGACCTTCGCCGAAGTCTATGAGGAGCAGCTCATCACGGCCACGTGGGAAGGCGTGTCGCGGGTCCGCAAGCCGACCATCGCGGCGGTGTCGGGGCATGCCATCGGCGGCGGCTGCGAGCTGGCCCTGATGTGCGACATCATCGTGGCCTCACAGACAGCCCGCTTCGCCCTGCCGGAGACCACCATCGGCATCATTCCCGGTGCCGGCGGCACCCAGCGCCTGACGCGCATCGTCGGCAAGGCGGTGGCCATGGACATGATCCTCACCGGCCGGGCCCTGTCCGCGGCAGAGGCGCAGGCGATGGGGCTCGTCAGTCGCGTGGTGCCCGCTGGCACCCATGTCGCGGAAGCGGTCGCGATCGCCGCGCAAATCTCCACCTCGTCCCGGCCCGTGGTGCGCCTCGCCAAGGAAGCCGTGACCCAGGCGTATGAGACGCATCTCCAGGAGGGCCTCTATGTGGAGCGCAGGCTCCTCTATGCCACCTTTGCCCTTGAGGACCGGCGCGAGGGCATGAACGCCTTTGCGGAAAAACGCAGGCCGACCTTCCGCGGGCTCTGACCAGACGGGGTACAAACCGGCCCGGTCCCGCACGCTGTCCTGCCCCTGGCGCGTTCGGGGACCGCCGGGTGGCTGATCTCCCTCCGGCGGTGGTCCCGCGCCCCGTGCAGTACGAGGCGCGGGAACAGGCTCAGGCGAGGACCGGGCGGAACCGGCGCGCCACCAGAGCGAGGGTGCCGAGGCCGCAGACGAGGATGACCGGCACCAGCACCAGCATCACGCCGGCCGGCGTGATGCCCTGCGCCACCAGAACCCCGGCGAGCAGCGGACCGGCCATGGAGCCGAGGCGGCCGACCGCAACCACGACACCCACGCCCGTGCCACGGATTTCCGCCGGATAGCATTGGGGGGCGATGCCGTAGAGGATGGACTGCACGCACAGCACGCCCACGCCCACCAGCGTCACGGTGAACAGCATGGTGGCGAGCGCCGGCTGAAGCAGGCCCAGCATGGCGAGGGCGGCCGCCACGAAGGCGAAGCTGGCGGCGATGGCGATGCCACGCTGGCGCCCGTCCAGCACCCGCCCGCCGATGAGGCTGCCGACGGCGCCGCCAAGGCTGTACAGGATGAGGGCGAGCGACGCCTCGCTGCGCGAGAAGCCCTGCGCCACCAGCAGCTGCGGCAGCCAGTTCATGAGCAGATAGACCACCATCAGGCCGAGGAAGAAGGCACCCCAGAGCAGCAGAGTGGCGACCATCGAGTCGGGACGGAACACCTCCGTCCACGGCGTCTTCTGCCCGGAGGTGCCGGCCGCCATCTTCAGCGGCGGCAGGCCCATGTAGATGAACGGCACAAGGATCAGGGGCAGGACGCCGCCCACGAGGAAAATGGAGCGCCAGTCCCCGCCATGCAGGTCGAGCAAAGCGACGAGGCTCGCCACCGCGGCACCCAGCGGCATGCCGGCATACATGAGGGCCACCGCCCGCCCCTTCCGCTCCGGCCCCACCGCCTCCGAGGCGATGGAGACGAGGTTCGGCAGCGCGCCGCCCAGCCCGACGCCGGTGAGGAAGCGCAGCACCACCAGTGCCTCCACGGAGGTGGCGAGGATGGTCGCGATGGAGGCGAAGCCGAAGGCCACCAGCGCGATGAGGAGGCCTGCGCGCCGGCCCCAGCGGTCCGCCGTATAGCCGCCGATCAGGGCCCCGATCATGAGGCCCAGGGTGGCCGAGGAGAAGAACAGCCCCATCTGCTGGGGCGTCATGTGGAAGGCCGGCCCGATCTTGGGGGCGGCGATGCCCGCGGCCTGCAGATCGAAGCCTTCGATCACGGCGGCCAGCGAGACGTAAAGGAGCGCCCGGCTTCCCGCAGGGCTTGTTTTCAAGGCAGTCGACATTTGCTTTCCTCCCATCCGGCGCGGCCTGTTCCGGCCGCTGTCTTGTCCGTCCGCCGGTGGCCGGCAGGCCCCGCGGTTCTTCTTGGTGTGCTCCCGGCCCCACACGGGATGAGCCATGCGGGACCGGGCGCGGTGAACTGTGTTGAGCGGCGCTGTCAGGCGGCGGTGGTCGCCCGGGCGAGATCGAGGGCGACATCGAGGATCATGTCCTCCTGTCCGCCGACCATGCGGCGGCGGCCGAGTTCGGCGAGGATGTCGCGGGTGTCGACGCCGTAGGTCTTCGAGGCGGCCTCCGCGTGGCGCAGGAAGCTGGAATAGACCCCGGCATAGCCCAGCGAGAGGCTTTCCCGGTCCACCCGCACGGGGCGGTCCTGAAGGGGCCGCACCAGATCATCGGCGGCGTCCATCAGGATGTTGAGGTCGCAGCCGGTCTCGATGCCCTTGCGGTTCAGCACGGCGATCAGCGCCTCCAGCGGCGCGTTGCCCGCGCCCGCGCCCATGCCGGCCAGCGACGCATCCACCCGCACCGCCCCCGCCTCGATGCCCGCCACCGCATTGGCGACGCCGAGGGTGAGGTTGTGATGGGTGTGGACGCCGATCTCCGTCTCGGGCTTCAGCGCATCGCGCAGCGTCTTCACCCGCAGCGTATAGTCCTCCGGCAGCATGGCCCCGGCGGAGTCCGTCGCGTAGACGCATTCCGAGCCGTAGCTCTCCATCAGCTTGGCCTGCTCGGCCAGCTTCTCGGCCGGGATCATGTGCGCCATCATCAGGAAGCTCGCCGTGTCCATGCCGAGTGCCCGCGCCGCCTCGATGTGCTGGCGAGAGACGTCGGCCTCGGTGCAGTGGGTACACACCCGCACCGAGCGGGCGCCCGCGTCATAGGCCGCCTTCAGGTCATGCACCGTGCCGATGCCGGGGATGAGCAGCACGGTGACGACCGCCCGGCTGCATTCCTCCGCAACGGCCGCGATCCATTCCAGGTCGTCATGGGCACCGAAGCCGTAGTTGAAGGTGGCGCCGGTGAGGCCGTCGCCATGGCTGATCTCGATGGCGTCCACGCCGGCCCGGTCGAGAGCCCGGGCGATGGCCCGGGTCGTGTCGAGCGAATACTGGTGGCGGATGGCGTGCATGCCGTCGCGCAGGGTGACGTCCTGGATGTAGAGCTTGCCGGGGTTCGGGCGGGCCATCACGCGGCCTCCTTCGCAAGGAAACGGGCGGCCCAGCGGTCGGCGGAGACCAAAGCGGCCGAGGTCATGATGTCGAGGTTTCCGGCATAGGCCGGCAGATAGTGGGCGGCGCCCTCCACCTCGAGCATGATGGTGGTCTTGAGGCCCGACACCGGCCCGACGCCGGGGATGCGGACGGGCGCGTTGTTCCCGATCTCCTCGAACTGCACCTTCTGCTTCAGGCGATAGCCGGGCACGTAGGCCTTCACGGTCTCGACCATCTCCAGGATGGAGGCCTCGATGGCCTCGCGCGTGCCGCCCTGGGACAGGGTGAAGACGGTGTCGCGCATGATGAGGGGCGGCTCGGCCGGATTGAGGATGATGACCGCCTTGCCGCGCTCGGCACCTCCCAGCACCTCGATGGCCTTCGAGGTGGTCTCGGTGAATTCGTCGATATTGGCGCGGGTGCCGGGGCCGGCGGACTTCGAGGAGATGGAGGCGACGATCTCGCCCCAGATCACCCGGTCGGTGGCACGGCGCACGGCATGGACCATGGGGATGGTGGCCTGGCCGCCGCAGGTGACCATGTTGACGTTGGACGCGTCGAGATTGGCCTCGCCGTTGATGGCGGGGATGGTGAAGGGGCCGATGGCGGCGGGGGTGAGGTCGATGACCTTCTTGCCGTCCTTCCGCAGCACTGCGTCGTTGGCGATGTGGGCCTTGGCGGAGGTGGCGTCGAACACCACGCCGATCTCGGCGTAATTGGGCAGGCGGGTGAGGCCTTCGATGCCCTCGTGGGTCACCGGCACCCCGAGCCGCGCCGCGCGGGCGAGGCCGTCGGACGCGGGATCGATGCCCACCATGGCGCCCATCTCCAGATGGCGCGACATCCGCATGATCTTGATCATCAGATCGGTGCCGATGTTCCCCGACCCGATGATCGCGGCCTTGATTTTGGGCGTGCTCATGCCTGCTTCTCCGTGGTGCCGGCTGTTCCGATGGCGACCTTCACGGCGCCGAGCCCCGCGATGCGCGCCTCCAGCACATCGCCGGGCGCGACGGGGACCATGGGGCCGAGGGCGCCGCTGAGCACCACGTCTCCAGCCTTCAGCGGCGTTCCCAGCGCGGCGCAGGTGCGGGCGAGCCACAGCACCGCGGTGAGCGGGTTGCCGAGGCAGGCCGCGCCGCTGCCGAACGAGGCGGCGGTGCCGTTGCGGTTGAGCACCATGCCGAGGCCGGCGAGGTCGGTGTCGTCCAGCCGGCGGATCGGACCGCCCATCACGTAGACGCCGCTGGAGGCGTTGTCGGCGATGGTGTCCGAGATGCGGATGTCCCAGTTCTGCACGCGACTGCCGACGATCTCGATGGCGGGGGCGACATAATCGATGGCGCGGCACACCTCGGTGGGGGTGACGTCCGCCGCCGCAAGGTCCGCCTTCAGCACGAAGGCGACTTCCGCCTCCGCCTTCGGCTGGAGCAGACGGGCGAAGGGCACCTCCTCGCCGTCGCAATACTCCATGTCGGCGAACAGAACGCCGAAGTCCGGCTGGTCCACGCCAAGCTGCTGCTGGACGGCGCGCGAGGTGAGGCCGATCTTGCGGCCCACGAGGCGCCGCCCCTCCTCTACCGCCCGCTTTGTGTTCAGGAACTGGACCTCGTAGGCGGCCTTCAGGTCGAGGCCGATCAGGTCCCGCACCGGCTCGCAGGGCGCGGCCGTGCGCGCCGCGGCGAAGAGGCGGTCCGCCGCTTCGCGGATCTGCTGTGTGCTCATCTCAGATCACCTTGAAAGAAATTCGAGCACCAGCGCGTTGAACGCGTTGGCGTGCTCCCACTGGGCCCAGTGCCCGCAATTGCCGAAGATGTGCAGCTCCGACCGCGGAATGCCGGCGAGGAGACGCAGCCCGGCGTCCAGCGGCACGAAGCGATCGTTGCGCCCCCATATGACGAGGGTGGGCGCCGAAATCTCGCCCAGGCGCGGGCCGAAATCGGGGAACTGCTTCGGGTTCGCCTCAAGGCTTTTGACGAAGTTCTCAAGATGGTCGCGGCGCTGGAGCATGTTCTCGAGGCGCGTGCGGTAGAGGTCTTCGGTCAAATCATTGGGATCGAACACGAAGACGGCCATCATCGCCTTCAGGTTCTCGATGGTGGGCGCGCGATAGAGCGCGTTGAGGAGCTTGATGCCCTCGGTGGGCATGGGCGCGAAGGGGCTCGCCCCGCCCGTGCCGCCGCCCATCAAAACGAGCTTTCCAACCTTGCCCGGATGGTCGAGGGCGAAGGCAACGGCGCTGTGGCCGCCCATGGAATTGCCGAGGATGTGGATGCGCTCCAGCCCCAGCGCTTCCACCACGCCAGCCAGCACCCGCGCATTGAGGTTGGACCGCGAGCCGGTGGAGACGATGGTGTCGCTCTTGCTCCAGCCGGGGCAATCCACCAGCAGCACGCGATAGCCCGCCTCCACCAGCGGCGTGATGTTGCGGTTGAAGTTGGCCCAGCCCGACGCGCCGGGGCCGGAGCCGTGCAGCATCACCACGGTCTCGCGGGCATTGCCGGGATCGCAGTCGTTGCAATGGATGGTGAGTTCGCCGCCGGCTTCGGGCACGCGGACGAAGCGGCTGGTGCCGGCTTCCGTGAAGGGTTCGCTCATGCTCAGGATTCCAGGGGGCTGACACGGCAGAAGGCGCCGTTCACATAGATCAGGGGCTCGCCGCCCGGCGGCTCTGAGGCGTCCAGCACCTCGCACAGCAAGGCGTGGTGGGTGCTCTCGTCGAACACCTTCACCACCCGGCAGTCGAAGGTGGCGAGCGCCCCCTCCAGCACGGGCGCGCCGGAGACGCGGGTCTGCCAGCTTCCATGCTCGAAACGGGCGGGGCCGAACACGCCCTCCACCATGCCGGCGAACACCTTGGCGAGGTGCGCCTGCCCGGCGGAGAGCACGTTGATGCACAGGGAGCCGCTGGCGAGGATGCTGTCGGCTGCGGCCACCTTCTTGTTGACCAGCACCACCATGCGGGGCGGATCGACGGTGACGGAACACACTGCCGTGGCGGTGAGGCCCACCTTGGTCTCGCAGTCGCACGTGGTGATTATGGAGACGCCGGAGGCGAGGTGCCGCATGCCGGTGCGATGGTCATCCGGGCTGGCGGTGGGCAGGTGGCGCAGGGTCTCGCTGGCCGCCCAGTCAAGACGCTGGTTGATGGTCTGTGTGTTGATGTTCTCTGTCATGGCCGGGCCTCAGGCGCGCACGCCGAAGGGATTGGCGGCCGGCATGGGATTGCCGAGCATCTGGCCGCCGAGGAGGTCGCCGATATTGTCCTGGTTCTGGGTGATGTGGTTGGCACCCACCAGGATATCGCGCAGCTGGCGCTGCATGGGATTGTTGAGCCAGACGCCGCGCGTCGACGTCTTCTTGAAGATCATGTGGGCCGCGTCAAAGCATTCGCCGCCGGTGAACTGGTTGGTGGCGAAGTGGCGCACGCGCACGTCGATGGGTACCAGCTCGCCGCGCTCGGCATAGCTCCACGCCTCGTCGGTGTTGTGCAGGATGCGGGTTTCCGCCCCCAGGATCTTCGCGGTCGCCTCGCCGAGCCGAGCCTTGATGAAGGGGTCGTTCACCGCCGCGCCGACGGCCTGGTTGAGGTTCTGACGCGGCCGCATGTGCTCGATGTAGAGATCGGCCATGCCGCGGGCCATGCCGACGATGACGGACGACACGGCCGCGTAGAACACGTAGAAGAACGGCATCTTGTAGAGGTTCTCCACGTGGCCGTGGGTCTCCTCGCCATAGGCGGCGATGACATGGCTGCGATAGGCCGGCACGAACGCCTCGCGCACCACCAGTTTCTTGCTGCCGGTGCCGGCGAGACCCACGACGAACCAGTCGTCCACGATCTCGAAATCCGATTTTTGCACCCAGAAGGAGCGGAACACCTGCTCGCCGTTCTCGGCGATGCGGCCCCCGAGGAAGGCACCGCCCTCGGCATGGTCGCAGCCGCTGGAGGTGAGCCACTCGCCCTTGAGCACGTAGCCGCCCTCCACCGCCGTCACGGTTCCGAAGGGGGCATAGGAGGAGGAGACGAGCCGGGTCGGGTCCTCGCCCCACAATTCGTCGCCGCAGCGCGGATCGAGCAGGCCCACCTCGAACGGGTGGACGCCGAGCACCATCACGTTCCAGGCGCTGGAGGGGCAGCCGCGGGCGAGCTCCATCAGCACCCTGTTGAGCACGTTGGGACTCATCTCATAGCCGCCCCAGCGCCGCGGCTGGAGGATGCGGAAGAAGCCGGCATCCTGAAAGGCCTGGATGGTGGCGCCCGGCACCATGCGCGCCTTCTCCACCGCCTCCGCCTGCTCCCGCAGCCAGGGGATCAAGGCCGTCGCGCGGGCGACGATCTCGGTCTCGGTGGGCGTGCAGCTCGATCTGTCCAACATGCTAATTCTCCTGGCGTTCCTCGCTGGGGTCGCGTGCACGCTGTCAGCGTGGCTCGGCGCTCATGACGCCGTAGCCGGCGATCCACTCATTGATCGGGCGGTAGTAGTCGCGGCGGGCGGTGTATCCGTTCCGCGCGGCGGCAAGCGCCGCGAAGGCGGCCACCCAGGTGCGCACCTCGTGGGTGGAGCGGCCGGCCTCCTTCGAGATGTCCTCGATGCTGAAGTCGTCCACGGCATCGAGCTTTCCGCCGAGCAGCAGGTCGATGAAGGCCTGGTCCCATTCCGCGTTGAGGGGCGTCTGGGCGGAGAGGTCCGTGCCGTAGATCTTGCCGGCGGCGATGGTGCGTTCCTGCCGCGCCGCACGGGCCTCAGGCGACGGGTTGCGGCCGCAGATGAGGAATTCGCCGATGGCTTCCGGCGCGCCTTCCAGCAGCGGCACCGGCGGCTCGTGGGAGAGGCCGCCCGTGCCGACCACGAGCACGCGCTTGTCGAGGGTGGCGATGAACTCGCCCACCACCTCGCCGAGGCGGCGCACGCGCCGATAGGGCGCAAAGGGCGGGGCAACGGAATTGATGATGATGGGAATGACAGGATAGCGGGTCAGGCTGCCGGTCAGCTCCTCGAGCGTCTGCGTGCAGCCGTGGTCCACCTGGAGGCGATGGGACAGGGAGACGTCCACGTCGTGGTCGAGGACGAAGCGGGTCAAGTCGAGCGCGAGATCCCGTGCCACCGAGAGCGGCCCATGCATCGTCATGTAATCGCCGACCGACTCCGCTGCCGTTGCAATGACGAAAGGCGGCATCAGATCGTAGAACAGACCGTTATAGTGGTCCGGCGCGAAAATCACGATCAGCTCGGGGTCGAATGCTTCCACTTCGGCGCGGGCGCGGGCCAGCACGACATCGACTTCCGCAGTCACCTCGGGCGCGGGATCGTTCAGGCCGCGCAAAGGCGTGTGCGAGAGGCACTTGAGCATGATGGTCATGTCGGCTCCCTCGACCTTGGAAGCTGCGGGCCAACGACAGCGCGTGGCCAGCTCCCCCCTCCAGGTCGTGTTCTTCATTTTGAATGCGTGCACTGTAGGGGCGGCGGCGGCGGAGACGGAACGTCAAACCGCTCGGATGTGCACCTGGTGCACATCATTGATTTCAAATATTATTCCGGGCTATCGCGAAAGCCGGAGGCCGATCGGCGCGGGGCGAAGATCGAGGCGCGGCGGGCCTTTGCGCGTGCAATGCGCCGAACGTTTCGCGCCTGGTCTATGCTGGCGAAAAGGTCGGGAGCGAAACCACATGGCGGAGGCGAGCCGCTACAAGAACGTCCGGGGGCTCAGCCGGGGGCTCGCGCTCCTCAATGTCCTCAACCGCATGGATGGCGGCGCGAACGTCGCGCGCCTCGCCGAGCTGACCAAGCTGCATCGCACCACCGTGCAACGTCTTCTGGAGACGTTGCAGACGGAGGGATATGTCCGGCGCAGCGAGTCCGATGACCGCTACTGCCTGAACCTTCGGGTACGCGAGCTCAGCGAAGGCTTTCGCGACGAACACTGGATCTCGGCCCTGGCCTCGCCGCTGCTCGGCGAGTTGCTGCGGGAGGTGGGCTGGCCGACGGACCTGTGCACCTTCGACGTGGACGCCATGGTGGTGCGCGAGACCACCCACCGCTTTAGCAAGCTCTCGTTCCATCGCTCCATGATCGGCCGGCGCCTGCCCCTGCTCCAGACGGCCAGCGGCACCGCCTACCTCGCCTTCTGTCCCGCGGATGAGCGAGAGCGCATCATCGATTTCCTTGCCCGTCAGCCGCGAATGGAATGCCGGCTGGCCCGCGATCGCCCGGCCCTGAACGACCTGCTCGCCCGCGTGGTGCAGCAGGGATATGGCTTCAACCACATGAACTGGACGGAAGAGCCGAAGATGGCCGGGATCGCGGTTCCGATCCGCAGCGCGCAAGGTCTTCTGGGCTGCCTGAGCGTGGTCTACATTGCGTCGGCGATGACGACTGCGGTCGCGGCCTCGCGCTATCTGGACTCGCTGCGCAAGGTGGTGAATTCCCTGGAGGCGGAGACAATGAAAGTGGAGATCGCATAGTCGGCCCCGTGCCCCCGTCTATGGCACATCCGCCGTGTCGGCGGGCTGATCCTCAGGCAGACCCGCTCGCTGCCGCGACGAGCAAACGGACGACCGAGCCGATCTCAGCACGCAGGTGGGGATCGGCGATGATGCCTGACGCATCCACGGCCGACCTCGGGACGGGAATGTCGCGACAAGCGGCCTCGATGATCCTGGCGCCGGCGCGTTCCAGGACGAGTCTCAGCGCCGCATAGGTATCCTGCGCACGGCCTTCCGCGGACGCATCCACCCAACCGGCCGCTCACAGAGGCTGGCTCCGCCCACGGTCCAGTCGAGAGCATTCTTGAAGCTCCCCGGCAGCGATCCGGCATATTCCGGCGTCGAGATGAGCACGGCGTCGGCCTTGCCGATTCCCTCACGCAGCTCGACTACGTTGGGGTGGAGCGGATCCACATCATCGTCCGGATTGAAGTGGGGGAGGCCTGCAATACCCTGATAGAGCAGCGCCTCGGTGCCGACCGGCGCGAGAGCGTGAGCAGTCGCGAGAACCGCGCCATTGATCGAGCCCTGCCGGAGACTGCCGTTCAACAGCATCAGCCTGATTGTCGTGCCCATGTCGCTCGTCTTCCATGCAACGGACGCGCAGAATGGCGTCCTGTGGTGCGATGGACAATCGCAACCGCGGCTGCCGCGCCCCGGGGCGTGCGTGCCATCGCCGCTACCCCGCCGGGACCTCCATGCGCCCGCGCAGCGCGCCCGCCAGATGCTCGGCGAACTGCGCGCTGGGCAGCGGCAGGTTGCGGTCGCGCAGCTGACCCAGGACCAGATCGGCGCTCGGCAGGTCGCGCTCGTCCACCGGACGCACGACGATGCCGGGCGGCATGGCGTCCGGCTCCGCGCCGATTTCGATCTGGAACGAAATCATGCCGGTATGGGCGACGAGGCCGCGCAGCAGCTCGAAGGAATTGGTCTCGGCGGCCACCGACAGCTTCAGCCCCGCGCGGGACAGCCGCTCCTCGATCATCTGCCGTCCGCCGGTGGAAAATTCCGGCAAGGCGAGGGGATGGCCGGTGCAGTCGGCGAGGCGCAGCTTCGCCTTGCGGGCGAGCGGGTGGTCCGCATGCATCAGCGCCACGAGCCGCTGCGGCAGGGTCATGATCGGCCTCAGGCGCCCAAGAAACGGCGGGCGGAAGACGAGAATGAGGTCCACCACATAGTCCACCAGCAGGCCCATGGCCCGCTCGTGGTCCACCACCATCACCTCGAACGTCATCAGCGGATAGCGCTTGCGGAAGGCGCCGATCTGCCGGGGCAGGAAATCGTGCGCCAGCGCCTGGCTGCAGGCGATGCGCACGGTGCCCCGGCGCAGCCCGCGCAGATCCTCCAGCTGCGAGCGCATCCGATCGGCGTCGTTCAGCTGCTCGCGCACATAGGTGAGGAAGACCTCGCCAGCCGAGGTGAGGCGCACGCCGCGGGGACGCCGCTCCAGCAGCTTCAGCCCCAGTTCCTCCTCCAGATCCATGATGCGGCGATTGAGGGCGGACGGCGTCACGTTGAGCCGGTCGGCGGCGCCGCGAATGGAGCCGGTGCGCGCCACCTCGTCCATGTAGCGCAGGAATCTGAGGTGCCGCATGCTGTCTCCACCCATCGTAGCCTTTTAGGCTACAGCATGTGGAATAATCGGCAATGGATCGCATCACTGCGTCGTGCCAATGTCATCTCTCAGCAGGAGAGCTCCTCTCCGGCGTGTCGCGAGAACGCTCCTTATGTCCGCGTCCGACCAGCCCCCGCTGAAACTGCCCCCACTGCGCTTCGCCCGTCCCGTGCCGACGCCCCGGCCGGTGACCATCCCCGGCGCGCCGCAGCCGGCCGAGATCGATCTCGCCCGCACCGCGCTCGTCATCGTGGACATGCAGAACGATTTTCTCGAACCCGACGGCTGGTTTCCCCGCCTCGGTGTCGATCCCGCGCCGCTCCTCGCCATCGTGCCCACACTACAGGCGCTGGCGGCCGCGACCCGCGCGGCGGGCCTGCCTGTCATTTTCGTGAACTGGGGCGTGCGGGCGGATCGCGCGGAGCTCTCGGCCCCGCTCCTCGCCAAGGCATCGGGCGCGGGCACGCGGCCCGTCTATGCCGATCCCTCGGTGGAAGGGCGGGGACGCATTCTCGTGGAAGGCGACTGGGGCGCCGCGACCATCGACGCGCTGGCGCCGGAGCCGGGCGACCTCGTGGTGCACAAGCATCGCCTCTCCGGCTTCCACGACAACGAGCTCGACTCCATCCTGCGCAACCGCGGCATCGACACGCTGCTGTTCTCGGGCGTGAACATCGACCGCTGCGTCTTCTCCACGCTCTGCGACGCGAGCTTTCGCGGCTACGGCTGCCTGCTGGTGGAAGACGCCTGCGCCACCGTCTCGCCGGCCTATGTGTCGGACGCCATCCTCTTCCTCGTGCGCCAGCTCTACGGCGTCACGCTTTCGAGCGGCGACCTGATGGCCGCCCTCGCCGACCAGCCTCAACAATAACCAGAGCCAGACGGGACCTTCAGAATGACACTCCGGACACTCTCGCGACGCCTCGCACGCAGCAAACTTGTTCTTGCCCTTGCCCTCGGCGTCGCGTCCACCGCCGCCGCCGGCTTGCCGGCGCTCGCGGACACCAAGCTGAAGATGGTGCTCAACTGGAAGTATCAGGGCCCGCAGGGCATGTTCTTCCTGGCGCAGGATCGCGGATACTTCAAGGCCGAGGGTCTCGACGTGACTTTCGACCAGGGCAACGGCTCCGGCGCCGCGGTGCCGCTGGTGGCGAACGGCACCTATGACATGGGCTTCGGCGACGTGAACGCGCTCATCGAGCTGGCCGCCAAGAAGCCGGAAGGCGCGCCGGTCGCCGTCTACATCATGTTCAACCAGCCGCCCTTCACCATCGCGGTGAAGGCCGACAGCCCCATCAAGACCCCGAAAGACCTGGAAGGAAAGACCCTGGGCGGTGCCGCCAACGATGGCGCGCTCAAGCTCTTCCCGGCCTTCTGCAAGATGGCGAAGATCGACTGCTCGGGCATCAAGATCACCAACATGCAGCCGAACCTGCGCGAGCAGATGCTGATGCAGGGCCAGGTGGACGGGGTGTTCGGCTATGTGAACACCATCCGCTTCTCCGCCAAGCTGATCGGCGCCGGTGATGACAAGCTGCGCTACATCAACTTCGGCGACTACGGCATGGACCTTTATTCCAACGGAATCATCGTCTCCGCCGATCTCATCAAGAACAATCCCGAAGCCATCAAGGGCTTCCTGCGCGCGCTCAACAAGGGTGTCATCGACACGCTGAAGGACCCGGACGCAGCGGTGGCTGCCGTCGCCAAGCGCGAGCCCCTCATCAAGATCCCGGTGGAGACGGAGCGCCTCGACGCCACCCTGAAGGCGGAGATGAACCACCCGGAGATCGCCAAGATCGGCCTCGGCAACGTGGACATGAAGCGCCTGCAGGAGTCCATCGACATCCTGGTGGACGCCAACAAGCTGCCCACCACCCCGAAGGCCTCGCAGATCTTCGACCCCGCCTTCCTGCCGCCGGTGGCGGACCTGCCCAAGAAGCTGTTTTGAACGTTCTGAACGAGCTGTTCTGAACCAGACGTTCCGACGTCCCGACCCGGCGCCGCTCCCTCGAGCGGAGCGGCGCCCGCCCCCTACCCAACGGACCTCCCATGGATCTCAAGCTCAAGGATCGCGTCGCGCTGATCACCGGCCCCGCCAAGGGCATGGGCGCCGCCATCACCCGCGCCTTCGCGGCCGAAAGCTGCCGCCTCGCCCTCATCGGCCGTGACACGGCGGCCATCGCGCCAATCGCCGACGAAGTCCGCGCTGCCGGCGCCGAGGCCATCGTCATCGCCTGCGATCTGACTGATGCCGATGCCTGCGAAGCAGCCGCCGCGCGGACGGTCGAAGCCTTCGGCACGGTGGACATCCTCGTCAATGTGGCCGGCGGCTCCGGCCCCATCGGCAAGACCGGTGTGGAGACGACGCCGGCGGAGTTCGACGAGATCGTCACCCTCAACATGAACGGCTGCTTCCACACCATGCGCGCCGTGCTGCCCACCATGATCGAGCGCCGCTATGGCAAGATCGTCAATGTGGGCGGCACCTTCGGCATGCGCGGGCGGGCCGGGCGCATGGCCTATTCGGCCTCCAAATGGGGCCTGCGCGGCATCACCAAGAGCTTCGCGCTGGAGGTGGGGCCGCACAATATCAACGTGAACTGCGTGGAGCCCGGCATGGTGGATGGCCCGCGCTTCCGCGAGAAGGTCTGCGCCGACATGGCGAGGAAGCTCTCCATCACGCTGGAGGAAGCCATGGCCCGCCACGCGGCGGACTATGCCCTGCGCCGCGTGACCACCGACGAGGACGTGGCCAATGCCTGCCTGTTCCTCGCCAGCGACGTATCCCGCCAGCTCACCGGCATCGACATGCCGGTCGACGGCGGCTGGGCAATGCTCTGAGGAGGATGACATGAACGAACCGGTCGATCTCGTCATCCATGGCGGGCGCATTGTCTCCCCCGAGACGGTCATCGAAGCCTCCATCGCCATCCGCGGCGGGACCATCGTCGCCGTGGGCGCGCCCGATGCCATGCCGGAGACGAAGGAGACCTTCGACGCCTCGGGCCTCACCATCCTGCCCGGCGCCATCGACGTGCATGTGCACTTCCGCGATCCCGGCTACACCCACAAGGAAGACTTCGAGAGCGGCACCGCCGCCGCGGCCTTCGGTGGTGTGACCACCGTGTTCGACATGCCCAACACCATCCCCACCGTGGCGGACGGGGAGACGCTCAGGGCCAAGCACGCCATCGCCTCCTCCAAGGCGCATGTGGACTACGGCCTCTATGCGGTGCTCGGCGAAGACACCATCGACAAGGTGCCGGAGCTGATCGAGGCCGGGATCATCGGCTTCAAGTGCTACATGGGGAACACCTTCGGCCGCATCCCGACGCCCTCCACGGGGGCGATGCTGGAGGCGTTCGAGAGGGTGGCGCCCACCGGCAAGCGCATCTCGCTGCATGCCGAGACCAATTCGGTGATGGAACGGCGCCAGAAGCGCCTGACCGAGAGCGGCCGCAACGACCCGCTCGCCCATCTCGCCTCCCGCCCCGCCGTTGTGGCGGTGGAAGCCGTGGCCCGCGCCGCCATCCTCGCCGAATGGACCGGGGCGCGGATCCATATCCTGCACATTTCCTCCGCCGCCGAGCTCGGCCCGCTGCGCGACGCCAAGGCACGCGGCGTCGACATCACCGGCGAGACCTGCCCCCACTACCTGATGCTGGGCGAGGACGATTACGCCCGCTGCCGCGGCATCATCCGCGTCAACCCGCCGGTGCGAGAGAGCGTGAACAACGAACCGCTCTGGGCCGGCCTCCTCGACGGCACCATCGACATCATCGCCACCGATCACGCCCCGCACACGCCGGAGGAGAAGACCCGCGCCGACATCTGGAGCGTGGATTGCGGCTTCCCCGGCGTCGAGACGCAGATGCCGCTCATGCTCACCGAGGTCGCGGCCGGCCGCTACGACATCCGCGACTATGTGCGCTGGAGCGCGGTGAACCCAGCCAAGGTGTGGGGGCTCTACCCGAAGAAGGGCGCCATCCTGCCCGGCGCCGACGCGGACCTTGCCTTCGTGGACCTGAACCATGCCTGGACGCTGCGCGACGCCGATCTCCAGTCCCGCTCCAAGATCTCCCCCTGGGACGGACGGGGCGTGGTGGGCCTGCCGCGCCACACCATGGTGCGCGGGCGGTTCGTGATGAAGGATCGCGCGCTGATGGCGGACACGAAGGGCCACGGTCGCTCGGTCCACGCCATCCAGCAGATGCCGGAGGCGAAGCCGCTGCATACCGATGAAACCCTGGCGGCCGTCATCGCCCACCGGCCGGAGGCGGCGGCATGAACGAGGATGCCCCTCCCTTCGTCCATCTCCAGGACGTGCGCCTCACCTACGGCCACGGCGAGCGCACCGTGGAAGCGCTCGGCACCACCAATCTCAAGGTGGGCAAGGGCGATTTCGTCGCCCTCGTCGGCCCCTCCGGCTGCGGCAAGTCCACCATCCTGAAGCTGGTGACGGGGCTCATCCCCGCCTCGGCCGGCTGGGTGTTCGTGGCCCAGCGCGAGGTCGGTGCCGAACCGGTGCGGGTGGGCATGGCCTTCCAGAACCCGACCCTGCTACCGTGGCTCACCATCCGGCAGAACGTGATGCTGCCGCTGAAGATCGTGCCGCCCTTCCGCCAGCAATACCGCGCCAAGAAGAAGACCGAGTTCCGCGACCGCGCCGACGCCCTGCTGGAGCAGGTGGGCCTCGCAGGCTTCGGCGACAAGTTTCCTTGGCAGCTCTCCGGTGGCATGCTTCAGCGCGCCTCGCTCTGCCGCGCGCTGATCCACGACCCCCAGCTCCTGATGCTGGACGAGCCGTTCGGCGCCCTCGACCAGTTCACCCGCGAGGAATTGTGGGCCATCCTTCAGGACCTGTGGCTGACGCGTCGCCCGACCGTGCTGCTCGTCACCCATGATCTCAAGGAAGCCGGCTATCTCGCCAATCGCGTGTGCGTCATGCGCGCCCGGCCAGGGCGGATCGTCGAGGATTGCGCGGTCGATTTCGTTCGCCCGCGCACCATCGAGATGACCTACGAACCGGGCTTCGTCTCGCTCACCCAGCGCCTGCGCGAGCTGATCGTCTCCGCCCGCGCGCCCGACGCCGCAGTGGAGAGCGCCGCATGACCTACGCCCTGCGCCGCCGCCTGAATTCCGCTGCCGTCATCATCGGCTTCTTCGTCGTGTGGGAACTCGCCTGCGTGATCTTCCACATCAAGGAGATCGTCCTGCCGCGGCCCAGCCAGGTGTTCGAAACACTCTGGCTGCAGGCTCCCGCCATCTGGCCGCACACGGTACAGACGCTCTACACCACGCTGGTGGGCTTCGCCCTCGGCATCGTAAGCGGCGTGCTGCTGGGCGTGCTCATCGGCTCCTCGCGCCTCGCCTATGACACGGGCTATCCGCTGCTGATCGGCTTTTCCTCCATCCCGAAGGTGGCGGTGGTCCCGATCTTCGTTCTCTGGTTCGGGGCGGGCACGGTGCCGGCGGTGCTCACTGCCATGATCATGAGCCTCTTCCCTATCGTGGTGAACGTCGCCACCGGCCTTGCCACCACGGAGCCGGAGCTGGAGGACGTGATGAAGGCGCTGCGCGCCACCAAGCTCGACATCCTGTTCAATGTCGGCCTGCCCCGCGCCATGCCCTATTTCTTCGCTTCCCTGAAGGTGTCGGTGACGCTCGCCTTCGTGGGCACGGTGATCGCCGAGACGGTGGCCTCGAACCAGGGCATCGGCAACCTCATGATGATCGCCTCCTCCTCCTTCGACGTGCCCCTCGTCTTCGCCGGGCTGCTCGTGCTGGCGCTGCTGGGCGTCGGCCTCTACGCCATCTTCTCCCTCATCGAAGGGCGGGTGATCGGCTGGGCGCGGCGCAAGGACGGGGCGGACTTCGCCTGAGACACGCGCCATGCTCACTGCCAAGGTCCACCGCATCCCCACGGCGAGCCCCGACGACGTGTCCGGTCTTGCCGCCGCCATCGCCTCCGGCGCCATCGCGCCCGAGGGCATCCTCGCCATCTTCGGCAAGACCGAGGGCAACGGCTGCGTCAACGACTTCTCCCGCGGCTTCGCTGTCTCCGCCTTGCAGGCACTGCTGCGCTCTCATCTCGGCCGCGCGGCGGATGAGGTGTGCCTCGTCATGTCCGGCGGCACCGAGGGCGGGATGTCGCCCCACCTGCTTGTGTTCGAGGTGGTCGAGGCCGTTGCGAACGGCGCTTGCCCTGCCCTCGCCGTCGGCCGCGCGCATACGCCGGACCTTCCCTCCGAGCATCTCGGGCGGATGGGGCAGGTGTTTTCGGTGGCCGAAGGCGTGCGACGGGCCATGGAAGCGGCCGGCATCAGTGACGCCGGCGACGTCCATTTCGTGCAGGTGAAGTGCCCGCTTCTCACGGCCGCCCGCGTGCGCGAGGCCGAGGCGCGGGGCGCGACCACGGCGACCTCCGACACGCTGAAATCCATGGGCCTCTCGCGCGGCGCCAGCGCGCTCGGCATCGCGCTGGCGCTAGGGGAGATTGCGGAGGAAGCCCTTTCCGACGCCGCCATCTGCGCCGACTACGGCCTGTGGTCCGGCCGCGCCAGCTGCTCGAGCGGCATCGAACTTCTGGGCCACGAGATCGTCGTGCTCGGCATGTCGAAGAGCTGGAGCGGCCCGCTCGTCATCGCCCATGCGGTCATGGCGGATGCCATCGACGTCGCGCCGGTGCGCGAGGCCATCGGCACGCTGGGCGGCGCGCCGGGAGAAGACACCATCGTGCTCGCCAAGGCCGAGGCGAGCCGCAGCGGCCTCATCCGTGGCAAACGCCACACCATGCTGGACGACAGCGACATCTCCTCCACCCGCCACGCCCGCGCCTTCGTCGCCGGCGCCTTGGCCGGCGTGGTCGGCCACACGGAGATTTATGTCTCCGGCGGCGCCGAACATCAAGGACCGGATGGCGGCGGCCCGGTGGCCGTCATCGGTGCGCGCACGGCGGCCGAACGCAGGTAATTCGCCTGCTTTCATCTCGGCCCAGCAAGCGCCCCTGTCATGGAACGAGCGCCAGCCTTCCCACGTTTGGCGCCTCTCCAGTGCCCGGCTCTGCCCGACTGAAGAATGCCGCGCTAGAGCGATGCGGCGCGCAATCGCGTCTGCCAGAGGGCGCGACGCTTCTTGAGTTCGTTGTCCCGGTCAAAATCGGGGAAGTCCTCCCGCAGCCGGTCGAGTTCCTCATATCGGAATTCGGAGGCACCATGCGCCCGCCACGCGGTTTGCAGCGCCTCGTTGGCGTGCCGGCCGATGCCCAGTTCGAACCAGATCCTGTTCTTGTGCGTGTCTACGGTGGGGCTGGTACCGACCCACACGTCCCCCGTCGCTGTGCAGACGATCGCATAGACTCCCAATGCGGGCTTGCGTTGCCGATAGGCCGCGACGGCCGCCTTGCGCTCCTGCCTGTCCATGACGCCTCCATATTTACCCGGATGATATAGATTGATTTTGCATCGGGGTAAATATTGGCATCAAACGGAGACCTCGCCGTTTGACCGCTGGCGGCGCCCAACCCGCCCTGCAGGCGGGCGCAGACCAAACCGACGCTCAGGCGTATTGGGCCACGCCGTTGCCGAGCGACCAATTCTCCTTCTTCACCTCGATGAGGTTGACGAAGACATCCTCAGGCCGAAGGCCGGGGCTCTCGCTGAGATAGAGGGCGATGCGCCGGAACGTCTCCTTCTTCTGCTCCACCGTGCGGGTGTCGTTCGCGGCGATCTGGATGAACACCACATCTTCGGTGCGCGAGATGCCCATATAGGAGGGATCGAACCGGAAGTTCTCGGCCGAAAGCTCGGTAATGGTCATGAACTGGTTGTCGCGCGGCACGTTGAACGTCTCATGCATCGCGCGCGCGAGGCTGTCGAAAATGGCGCGGCGATAGGCTTCCGGCTTGCCGGCCCTGAGGGAGATGTGCGTGAGAGGCATTGGGGGGTCCTTCCCGTTGATCGATGTCGAAAC
>NZ_JAFO01000001.1:4772500-5367500 GCF_000526175.1 Xanthobacter sp. 126
CGCAGGAACTGCGCACGGGCTTTTTGCGGCCAACCGGCCCAGACCGCAGCCAGGGCCGGGCGCGCGGCATCCATCACCCGTTGCCACGGCACTCCGCGCACGGCCGCCTGCCGGACCGCCGCGCGGATGAGGCGGAGCGTCTGTATCGGGTCGCGCGCCTTGTCCGGATCAAGGAACGGCTCCACGCTACCGAGCCGGCCCGCCACATCCGCATGGACATGGGGCACCAGGCCATGGCGGGACACGCTCCAGATCGGCCCGCGATGGCCGCGCGCCTCGAGCATCAGCGCAACGTCCACCATGGTGAGGCCGGAGCCGATGAGGAGCACCGGCGCATCCGGCGCAAGACTGTCGATGTCCTGCCATCGCCACGGGTCCGGAACGAACAGCGGACTGTCATAGACGCCGCCGTCGCGGGTCCGCGGCGGACGGGGCGGGAGATTGCCCGTTGCGAGCACAACATGGGTGCCCTCGATGCGCCGCCCATCGGAAAGGGTGACGCTGGGCACCGGGCGATCTGAAACCCGCACGGCCTCGCCGCGAACCCGGCGCAGACGCCCGTTGCGGGCTGCGAGCGCCGTTTCCAGCCGCTCGGCGAGGTAGGCCCCGAACAAGGCGCGCGGGACGAAGGCGCGGGCGAGATCGCCCCCCGCCTCCTCGATGGCGGCGGAAAGTTCGGCGCCACTCGCCTTCAGCCAATGGGCGAAGCTCGGTTTGAGGCCGACCTCCATGCGCGCTACCGGCACGTTGAGCAGGTGGAGCGGATCGCAGGCGCCATAAGCGAGGCCGGGGCCGGCCTTCGCCTCCCGCTCCACCAGCACCACATCGAGCCGCGCGGCTGCCGCCGCCAACGCGAACAGTGTTCCGCTGAAGCCGCCGCCGACGACCACGACGGTGGTACGCGCATCCCGCTGCGGTTCCGAGCCCTGCGTTTCCCAGGCATTCAGCATGGCGTTGCTCCTCGCGAGGCGGTCCGGTCAGGAGGCGGAGACACGGCGCGCCTCGGGAACGATGGCATTGCCGATGATCTCCCCGAACGGGCCGCGATGATTGGTGACAACGCCCGGCGCGCCGGTTCCGGCTGCCCGCGGCAGCAAAGGCAGCACGCTTTCGCCGAAGCGATAGGCCTCCTCCAGGTGAGGGTAGCCCGAGAGCACGAAGGTATCGACGCCCACCGCCATGTATTCCTTCAACCGCTCGGCCACGGTCTCCGGATCGCCGACCAGAGCGGTTCCGGCGCCGCCGCGCACGAGGCCGACGCCAGCCCACAGATTGGGCGCCACCTCCAGCCTGTCGCGCCGGCCGCCATGCAGCGCGCTCATGCGGCGCTGGCCTTCGGAATCCATGCGCGAGAACACCTTCTGCGCCTCGGCGACGGTGGTGTCGTCCACGTAGCGGATCAGGTCGTCCGCCGCCGCCCAGGCCTGCGCCGCCGTATCGCGGACGATAACATGGAGGCGCACGCCGAACGTCACCTCGCGGCCGAGCGCGGCAGCGCGGGCGCGGATGTCCCGGATTTTCTCAGCGACCTGCGCCGGGGGCTCGCCCCAGGTGAGATACTTCTGCACCTGCCGCGCCGCCACGTCATGGGCCGGCGCGGAGGAGCCGCCGAAGAACAAGGGCGGGTGCGGCTGCTGGACCGGCGGATAGAGCAGCTTGCCGCCCTCCACCCTGAAGTGCTTGCCCTCGAAGTTCACGTCCTCGCCCTTGAGAAGGCGGGTGTAGATGTCGAGGAACTCGGCGGTGATCTCGTAACGCTCCGCATGGTCGGCGAAAAAGCCGTCGCCCCTGTTCTCCACCGGGTCGCCGCCGGTGACGACATTGATCAGGGCGCGACCGCCGGAGATGCGGTCGAGCGTCGCCGTCATGCGCGCGGCCACCGCCGGCGAGAGCAGACCGGGGCGCACCGCCACCAGAAAGCGCAGGCGTTCGGTGAGGCCGGCGAGGGCGGACGCCACGATCCAGCTGTCCTCGCAGCTTCGGCCGGTCGGAATGAGCACGCCGAAATAGCCGAGCTGGTCCGCCGCCTGGGCGATCTGCCGGAGATAGCCGAGGCTCACCTCGCGCGCCTTGTGCGACGTGCCGAGATAGTGGCCGTCCCCATGGGTGGGCAGGAACCACAGCACGTTGGCTTCTGTCGCGGCGGGCAGGGTCGGATCGGCGACAGGGGAGGACGGGGCGAGGGTCATGGACAGGCTCCGGATGGGCCGGGAGCGTCGGGGTCACGCGCTCCGGCATTAATTCAATAAACTTTATAGAATTTATTGACCAACTTTGATCCGCCTGTCTATTCTTTTCTCCGATCCACCCCCTCCGGTTTCCTCCGGAGGGGCGCTGGAACGTGTTGCCCTGAGGGGCTGAACCCGCGGGCAGGACCTTTTCGCCCGCACGTTCGAAGAAGGCAGATCGATGAACGCGCACGTCTCCGCCCCCCTGAGCCAGCCGGCCCAAATCGCTCCCGCCCCCGTTCCCGAGCTTTCCGCCGCCTCGCTCGCCTTTCGCAGTGCCATGCGCAAGCTGGCCGGCGCCGTGAGCGTGCTCACGGTGGGCCAGGGCGACGAGCGCACCGGCCTCACAGCGACATCGGTCACCTCCCTTTCGGTGGAGCCGCCGACGCTTCTCATCTGCGTCAATCGCGCCACCTCCTCGGTGGTGCCGCTGCTGAAGGAGCGTGCCTTCGCCATCAACGTGCTGAGGCCGCATCACGAGCCGGTGGCGGACCGCTTCGCCGGCAAGGGCGGTCTCAAGGGGCCGGCCCGCTATGACGGCGCCGACTGGACCCGCCTCTCCACCGGCGCGCCGGTGCTCGCCGACGCGCTCGCCGCCTTCGACTGCGAGCTGGAAGACGCCATCGAGCGGCACTCTCATCTCATCGTCATCGGCCGGGTGGTCGCCTCCCGCATCACCGAGAGCGCCGAGCCCCTCCTCTACTGGGCCGGCAGCTATCGCGGCCTCTCCCTCTGACCCCCATTCAAAGGACCTCCGACATGAGCACGGGCATCACGCGCCGACACCTCGCCATCCTCGCCTCCGGCCTCGCGGGGGCGCTTGCCCTCGGCGCAGCTCCGGCGCGCGCACAGGAGAAGGTGGTGCGCATCGGCTATCAGAAATACGGCACCCTCATCCTGCTGAAGAACAAGGGGCTGCTGGAGCCTTTGCTGAAGTCGCTCGGCTACAGCGTGAAATGGGCCGAGTTCCCGGCCGGGCCGCAGTTGCTGGAAGCGCTCAATGCCGGCGCGGTGGACTTCGGCAACACCGGCGAGGCGCCGCCCATCTTCGCGCAGGCGGCCGGCGCGCCCCTCGTCTATGTGGGCTACGAGCCCGCCGCCCCGCAGGGCGAGGCCATCCTCGTGCCCAAGGACAGCCCGCTCAAGACCGTCGCCGACCTCAAGGGCAAGACAGTGGCGCTGAACAAGGGGTCCAACGTCCACTATCTCCTGGTGAAGGCGCTGGAGAAGGCGGGCGTGCCATATTCCGAGATCAAGACCGCCTATCTCACCCCGGCCGACGCCCGCGCCGCCTTCGAGCGCGGCTCGGTGGACGCCTGGGCCATCTGGGACCCCTTCCAGGCGGCGGCGGAGAAGACCATCGACGCGCGCCAGCTCGCCGACGGCACCGGCATCGTCTCGAACTACCAGTTCTATCTCTCCACCCGCGCCTTCGCGGACCAGGCGCCGCAGGTGGTGGACGTGCTGCTCAAGGGCGTCGCCGAGGTCGGCGCATGGGTGAAGGCAAACCCGAAGGCGGCCGCCGCCGAGTTCTCGCCGCTCATTGGCATCCCCGCCGCCATCCTCGAGGTCGCCCTCGCCCGCCAGCAGTATGACGTGAAGCCCATCACCCCCGAGGTGGCGGCGGCGCAGCAGCATGTGGCGGACGCCTTCCTCGCCCTCGGCCTCATCCCCAAGCCCATCCGCATCGCCGACGCCCTGCGCGCGCCGAAGTCGTGACCGGGACGCGAGGAGCCAGCCATGAGCCCGCCCGCCCACAGTGAGGCCGCCGTTCTTCCGGCGGCCACCGCATCCCTCGCCGCGGAACCCGCGGAAATCCGTCGCCTCGCCGGCGCCCGTGCCGCCGCGCTGGGCCGCGCGCTCCTGCCATGGGCGCTTCCCCTCGGGGTGCTGGCCCTGTGGCAGGCGGGGGCGGGCCTTGGCCTTCTCTCCTCGCGCGTGCTGCCGGCGCCGAGCGACGTGGCGGTCGCCTTCTGGCGGACGCTGGGCGACGGCTCGCTCCTGACCAATGTCGCGGTCTCGACCCGCCGGGCGCTGATCGGCCTCGCCATCGGCGGCTCCATCGGCTTTGCGCTGGGGGTGCTGAACGGCATCGTGCGGCCGGCGGAGACGGCGTTCGATTCCACCATGCAGATGCTGCGCAACGTGCCGCATCTCGCCATCATCCCGCTGGTGATCCTGTGGTTCGGCATCGATGAGGAGGCGAAGATCTTCCTCGTCGCCATCGGCGTCGCCTTCCCCATCTATCTCAACACCTTCCACGGCATCCGCACGGTGGACCGCGGGCTGGTAGAGATGGCGTGGGTCTATGGCCTGTCCAGCACCGCATTGTTCTGGCGCATCGTGCTGCCCGGGGCGCTGCCCTCGGTGCTCGTGGGGCTGCGCTACGCGCTCGGCATCATGTGGCTGACGCTGATCGTGGCCGAGACCATCTCCTCCACCGAGGGCATCGGCTACATGACCATGAACGCCCGCGAATTCCTGCAGACCGACGTGGTGGTGCTCGGCGTGCTCGCCTACGCCCTCCTCGGCAAGCTCGCCGACAGCTTTACCCGCGCCATCGAGCGGCGGGCGCTGGCGTGGCATCCCGCCTATCAGAACGGCTCGGAAGGAGCGGCCTGATGGAAATCTTCGCCGCCGCAGACGCCGACGTCGCCGCGAAGGTACGCGCCGACGAAATCCGCGCGACTTTCACCCCACCCGAGCCGCGCCAGAGCACCCCGCGCTGGAAGGGCGAGCCCATCCATCTCTCCGCCGTCACCAAGAGCTTCGGCGCCCGGCCCGTCCTGCGCCGGCTGGATCTGGACGTTCCGGCCGGGCAGTTCCTCGCCGTGGTCGGCCGCTCCGGTGGTGGCAAGACCACGCTCATGCGCCTCATCTGCGGGCTCGACCTCGCCACCTCCGGCGAGGTGCGGGTGGGTGAAAGCCGCGTCACCGGGCTGATGCCGCAGGTGCGCCTGCTGTTCCAGGATGCCCGCCTTGCGCCATGGCAGCGGGTGCTTGCCAATGTGGGCATCGCGCGCGGCCCGCACTGGCGCGAGGAGGCCCATGCGGCGCTGCGCGACGTGGGCCTCGCCGACCGTGGCCGCGACTGGCCGTCGGTGCTCTCCGGCGGGCAGAAGCAGCGCGTGTCGCTGGCCCGCGCCCTGGTCTCGCGCCCCGGCGTGCTGCTGCTGGACGAGCCCTTCGGCGCCCTTGATGCCTTAACCCGCACCGAGATGCACCGCCTCACCGAGCGCATCTGGACCGAGCACGGCTTCACCGTGGTGCTCATCACCCACGATGTGGCCGAGGCGGTGGCGCTGGCGGATCGGGTGGTGGTGCTGCGGCAGGGCGAGATCGCCCTCGACGTGCCGGTGGGCCTGCCCCGCCCGCGCAGCGGCATCGCATCCGCCGAGGCGCTCGACCTCCAGGGGCGCATTCTCGCCGCCGTCTGAACGCCCCCGCAAACAGAAAGGGCGCCCGGTGACGAGCCGGGCGCCCTTTTCTTTAGCGTTACGACCTCAGCGCTGGAGACCCCATGCGCGCACCGTGCGCTGCTCCACGAGGCGGAACAGCACTTCAATCAGAAGGCCAATCAGGATCACCGTGACGAGGCCCGCGAACACGCGGTCCGTCAGCAATTCATTACGGTTGCGATAGATGAACCAGCCAAGACCGCCCGAACGGGAGGAGACGCCGAACACCAGCTCCGCCGCGATCAAGGTACGCCAGGCGAAGGCCCACGCGATCTTCAGCCCCGACAGGAGCGAAGGCAGCGCCGCCGGAATGAGGATGAGCGCCACATAGGCCGGCCCCTTCAGCCCGTAGTTTCGACCGACGAGGCGCTGCGTCTCCGGCACCTGCTCAAACCCCGTGAGCGCCGCCAGCGCGAACGGCCAGAGCACCGCATGCACCATCACCAGCAGCAGGCTTGCCTCGCCGAGGCCGAGCCACATCATGGCGAGGGGCAGGAGGGCGATGGCCGGCAGCGGATTGAACATGGCGGTGAGAGTCAGCAGCACCTCCTTCACGAACGACACGGCGATCGCCACCGAGACGAACACCAGCGCGAGGGCCAGCGCCAGCACATAGCCCTTCACCAGCACCGTGAGCGAGGCGACCGAGGCGGGGAACAGATCCTCATGGCGCAGTGCCTCCACCAAGGCCGAGATGGTGTCGGTGAAGGTGGGAAAGAGCAGCGGGCTGTTCTGCCACGTGGCAGCCACCTGCCAGAGGACGGCGAGGCCGGCGAGCACCACCAGCCGGCGCACCAGGGTGAAGCGCCCGAGGCCAGCGCCGGCCGTGGCGAGCCATTGTGCCGGCGCTGTGCGGGTCGTGGCGTAGACCACCCGGAACAGGGCAGGCTGCCGGCTGAGATCGATGTCGGACATGGCGGACCTCATGGTCTTGTCAGGCAGCTCACAGGTGGAGAAATGCCAATTGATGTTCGTCAACTCGTTCCGGGCGCAACCAACGCCCCGGATCAGATCCTCAAAGCCGCAGGTCTCGACTAACTTCACGAGACGCCGGAAACACAACCTGATGTCGGCTTGATATTCTTCAAAAGCCTTGCGACAGTCCCACGCGTAAATTCACATGGGGGAGTGGGGTTAAATGGGGAAAAGAAGAAACATCAGCGTATTCAGTTCCGTATTTCTGCTTTTTACATTCGCTTCTTATATTGACGTTGCGTCAGCTCAGACCGGAAAGAGCGGCGAATTCACTATCCATAACGAGACCGAGGCAAATACTGTCGTCGGCTTCTATACAAATGACGGGACCGGCTGGAGTACCAACTGGCTGAGCGAGCCGGTCGGCCCCGGCGACAACGCCGCCCTCGTCTTCACCAAGACGAGCGGCCGTTGCCAGCAAACGCTGCGGGTCGGCTGGCGCGGGAAGTCGGGCGGCGAAGTGAAGGATGATCCGATCCGCATCGACATCTGCAAGGCCAGCAACGTCTACCTGCACGACAACGACATCACCTACGATTGAGCCATGGGCCGGCGGCGGAACACACACCGTCGCCGGCTCCCCTCGCGCTCCGCTCATCTCCACGGCCTTCGGCCCCTGCCCCGAACGTCAGTCATGGCGGGCTCCGTTGGCGAAGAGCAGGTCGCTGACCTCCCGCACCACCCCCTCGAAGGCCGGCGAGCCGCGCTCGGCGAGGCCGAGGCCGGAGGTGTCAAAGCTGGCAATGGTCCGGCCGGGATGGGCGGCCAGCAGATGCAGCCGCGTGCCGACCAGCACCGCCTCGTCGATGGCGTGGGTGACGAACACGAGCGTGAAGCCCTGTTCCTCTGCAAGCCGCAACAGATCTTCCTGAAGCGTCCGCCGCGTCAGGGCATCGAGCGCCGCGAAGGGCTCGTCCATCAGCAGCACATCCGGCTCGGCGGCGAGCGCTCGGGCGATGGCGGCGCGCTGCTTCATGCCGCCGGAAAGGGTGTGCGGATAGGCATCGAACGCGCGCGCGAGGCCCACCTTGGCCAGCGCCGCACGCGCCCGCTCGCGGGCTTCCTTCAGCGGTACCTTGCGGGCGACGCGCAGCGGGAAGGCCACGTTGTCCGTGATGCTCTTCCACGGCAGCAGCTGGTCGAACTCCTGGAACACCACGAGGCGATCCGGCCCCGGCCCGGTCACCGCCTTGCCGCGCAGGCTCACCGTGCCGGCGGCGGGCTTCAGGAATCCGGCCAGCGCCTTGAGGATGGAGGACTTGCCGCAGCCGGAGGGGCCGAGCAGCACAAGACGCTCGCGCGCATGGAGCGTAAAGCTCACATCCTCCACCGCCCGGTGGCGGCCGGCCTGCCCGACATAATCGAGCGTCAGGCCCCGCGCCTCCAGCACGGGCGGCGCGGTGTGGACGACGGGAGGCACGGCGGCGGAAACGGGGGCGTGAATGGTCATCGCTTCCCCCTCAGCTGCCCGACGCGGAGTGCAGGTCCTCGAAGGTGAAGTCCTTGAAGCTCGTGGGCTTCGCCTTGATGGCGCCGATGCGGTTCATGAAATCCGCGAACTTCAGCGTGCCCAGCGGCACGAGCGTGTATTGCGTGTCCCGATCGCTCAGCACCTCGGCGACGAAGGCGGGATCGAGCCTGGACTTCTCGACCTTCACATAGATGTCCGCCGCCTCCTTCTTGTTCTGCTCCACCCATTTGGTCGCTTCCTCGAAGGCTTCGAGGAAGGCCTTGTAGGTCTTCGGATTGTCCTGCCGGAACTTGACGGTGGCATAGGCCACGGTGGGCGTCACCGGGCCGCCGAAGATGTCGTAGGAGGAGAACACCTTGTGGATCTTCGGGTCCTTCAGCGCGTGGTTCTGGAACGGCGCGTTGGAGAGATAGCCTGTTATCTCGGTGGAGCCGGAGAGGAGGGCCGCCGTGGCATCCGGATGGGGCAGCGTCACCATCAGCGCGTCGAGCTTCTTCGCATTGCCCGGCCCGAAGGTCTGCTCGGCGGCGAGCTGGAGGATGCGCGCCTGAACCGACACGCCAGCCACCGGCATGGCGATCTTGTCCTTCTCCGTGAAGTCCTTGATGGTCTTCACGTTGGGATTGTTGGTGAGCAGATAGTTGGGCTGCGCGCCGAAGGCACCCACGATCTTCACCGCGTTGGAGGTGCCGCGCGTCTTGTCCCACAAGGTGAGGAACGGCCCGATGCCGGCGGAGGCGATGTCGATGTTGCCTGCGAGCAGGGCATCGTTCACCGCCGAGCCGCCCGAAAGCTGGATCCACTCCACCTTGATGTCGATGCCCAGCGCCTTGCCGCGCTGCTCCACCAGCCCCTTTTCCTTCATCACGTGGAAGGGCGTGTAGAGGGTGCCGAACTGCTGGGCGATACGCAGCACGCCTTCCGCCTGAGCGGGGGCGGCGGCCAAGATGGGCGCGACAACGGGCGCAAGGGCGAGAGCGGCGGCAAGGCCGAGGACGGTGCGACGGGTTTTCATCTCGAAAGACCTCTCGAAGACTGCTCAGGAGACGGCGGCGAGGCGCCGCTCCGCGCTGTGGGAGCCCACGGCGAATTCGTTGACGATGTTGTCGGACACCTTGCGGCGGCGGCCGTCGATGCCGAGTTCGGGGAACAGCAATTCCGCCACCCGGTAGGCCTCTTCCAGGTGCGGGTAGCCCGAGCCGATGAAGGTCTCGATGCCGATCTCCTGATACTCGCGGATGCGGGCGGCGACACTCTTGGGGTCGCCAACCAGCGCGGTGCCGGCGCCGCGGCGCACGAGGCCGATGCCGGCCCACAGGTTCGGCGCGATCTCCAGCTTGTTGCGGTCGCCCGGCTGGAGCGCGGCCATGCGCGCCTGGCCGACGGAATCCATCTCGACCTTGAAGCGCTTCTGCGCGTTCTCGATCTGCGCGTCGGAGATGCGGGAGATGAGCCTGTCGGCGGCGGCCCAGGCCTCCGCCTCGGTCTCGCGCACGATGAAGTGGATGCGCAGGCCGAATTTCAGCTTGCGCCCGCGCTTGGCCGCACGAGCCTGCACGTCCGCGAGCTTGTCCTTCAGGATGTGGGGCGGCTCGCCCCAGGAGAGATAAGTGGTGACATGCTCGGCCGCGACCTCGTGGCCGGCCTCGGAAGAGCCGCCGAACCACAAAGGCGGGTGCGGCTTCTGCACCACCGGGAAATCGAGCCGTCCGTGGGCGACGCGATAATACTTGCCCTCGAAATCCACCGTCCTGCCGGCCACGAGATCGCGCCAGATGGTCAGGAACTCATCCGCCTGGGCATAGCGCTCGTCATGCTCCAGGAAGATGCCGTCGGCGCCGAGCTCCGCGGGATGGCCGCCGACCACGACGTTGAGCAGCAGCCGGCCGTCGCTGAGCCGATCGAGGGCCGCGGCCTGCCGCGCGGCGAAAGCCGGCGAGGTGACACCGGGCCGCAGCGCCACGAGGAATTTCAGACGCTCGGTGGCGGTGGCAAGGCCCGCCGCGGTGATCCAGCTGTCCTCGCAGCTCTGGCCGGTGGGCAAAAGCACGCCCTTGAATCCGAACCGGTCAACCGCCTGTGCCACCTCGCGGAAATAGGCGAATTCCGGCGGCCGCTGCTGCGTTTCCGAGCCGAGATAGGAGCCGTCGCCATGGGTCGGGATGAACCAGAACAGGTCCGGCGGGGCGGCTGGAGACTGGAACGCGCTCATGGGGAACTCCGTTAGTCCCCATAGAGGAAGCGGGCTTTATATGATAAAGTCAATAGAATTTATTTTTTTAACAAATCGCCGGCTTTTTCAATGTCATTCCAGATCATTGCCGGAAAGCGCCCTGCGAAGAGCGGTCGCGGACATGAGGGCGGGCACGAGAACAGAAGTCGATCACCAAACCAGCCTAACGTCTCGGTTAAGTTCCATTGACCGTCGTAAGGTGCGACCTTAGAAGGTTGGGCCAAGGATCCCAACGACAGCTCCACGGGCGAGTGCGCATGGCCCGCGGTGTCACTTCCACCGTGTAAAGGGTTCGCGCGACCGGAACGGATCGGCGGTCTGATGGCCAACCCTGCCTGGGATGAAAGTTACGGTTGGCGCGTCGGCGCGATGACGCTCCTCGAGGCACTCCTGCTGATCGGCACGGGCAGCCTCTGGTTCGTTGCACTGATGATGATGGACCGACCGCTTCTGGCCGGGCTCAATCTCGCCGTAGCCGCCTTCGGGGCGAGCCAGCTGGTCCTGTTGCTGCGCGGGCGGCTCCGTCTTGCGACGATCCTCGCGGTCCACCTCGTGCCTCTGGCCATCGCGGCCTCCTGCCTGTTCGACAATCCCCCCCTCGGCGTGCCGAAGGCAACGGTCCTTTACTTCCTCCCGATGGCGGCCGGCTGTTACTTTGCGTTCCAGCGCGATGAACATTACCTGCGGATTGTCCTGCCGGCCAGTTACCTCGTCGCCTTCGTCGCCTTCAGCCTCCTGCCGCTGGCGATCAGCGACCCCGCGCTGCTCATCCCGCCTGAGGCAGCCCCCGTCGCGGCATGGGTGAACACCCTTTCGGCCCTCGTTGCCTTGGTCTTCATCTTCGTGCCGATGCACGCCGATCCGACGGACCGTCGCTCCTTGGAATACGACTTGCGTCGGGCCATCGCCGGCGGGGAATTCCACCTTTATTATCAGCCGCAGGTGGATCGGGGCGGGCGGGTGCTTGGGGCGGAGGCGCTTCTTCGCTGGCGCCATCCACGGCGCGGCGAGGTTCCTCCCGACCAGTTCATTCCGCTGGCGGAGGAAACCGGCCAGATCGTTCCCATCGGGGACTGGGTTCTGCGTGCCGCCTGCGCACAGCTCGCCAAGTGGAACACACAGCCGCAGACCGCGCATCTGACGCTCTCGGTCAATATCAGCGTCGCCCAGTTCCTTCAGCCCGACTTCGTCCGAGACGTCATGAATATCGTCATGTGGAGCGGCTGCGACGTGTCGCAGCTGAAGATGGAGCTGACAGAAAGCATGCTGACCGCGAACGCGCCCGACATGGGCGCCCGAATGCAGGCTTTGTGCGACATAGGCCTCGCCTGGGCCCTCGATGACCTGGGCACCGGCTATTCGTCTCTCCAGTCCCTTAGCCGGTTTCCCTTCGCCCAGATCAAGCTCGATCAGTCGTTCGTGCGCGGCCTGCCGGCCGACGAGTCGAGTCTGCGCATCGTGGAGGCCATGATTTCCCTGGCCGACACTCTCTCCCTCATGTCCGTCGCCGAGGGCGTCGAGACGGAGGAACAGTTCAGATGCCTGGTGGAGGCCGGGTGTCAGGTGTTCCAGGGCTATCTGTTCGGCCGCCCCATGGACATCGACCGCTTCGACGCGCTCATCACATCCGCACCGGACGCGCCCGCCGGGAGCGCGGATGGCGGCGACGCGTCCCCCGAGCGGTAGGCGCGGGCCGACGTGCCGGGGTGCATTTGCCAGCGATCCTGCCTAAATGGGTGCCGTTGAGCCTTCGCTGCAAGGAGCCGCGCGCCGCCCCATGATCCGTTTCCTGCTCCGCTTCACCGGATTCTGGCTGCTTGCTGGCGGCTTCGTCGCGCTCATCGTGGATGGCACGCGCTCCATTGCGGCCTCCGGCCTCGTCTTCACATCGGCCGGAGATGCCTGGTTCGCCTTGGCGCCGGGCAGCCTGGAGCGGGCGGAGACCTCGGCCAAGGCCGGGATGCCGGCCGTGTGGAACACGGTTCTGCTCCCGCTCCTCTCCATGCCGGCCTTCGCGCTTCTCCTGCTGATCGGGCTGATCCTGATGGGCCTCGGCCGGGTGCGCGAGCGCTCGCGCTTCGAGATCGGCTGATCTCCCAAGCCCTCCCCTCGCGCAAGCACGGCCGCATCCCCATATTGGGGATCCAGCGGGGTTTCTCCCCCTGCCCCATCCAACACCATGCCGTGACCGCAGGGTCCGATACCCTCCGGTTGCGAGACGAGGAGCCCGCCATGTTCTGGCAGAAGAAGTCCCTCGACCTGCCCACCGCCGCCGAGGCCCTGCCCGGCCGCGCCGCCGCCATCCCCACCGCCGAAGTTCATTACGTCAACGGCCACGCCCTGAAGGGTCCGTATCCGAAGGGCTTTGAGACCGCAGTGTTCGCCCTCGGCTGCTTCTGGGGCGCCGAGCGCAAGTTCTGGCAGCAGGATGGCGTTTGGGCGACGGCTGTCGGCTATGTCGCCGGCCATACGCCGAACCCCACCTATGAGGAGGTCTGCTCCGGCCGCACCGGCCATACCGAGGCGGTGCTGGTGGTCTATAATGCCGCGGTGGTGTCCTACGCCGAACTGGTCAAGCTCTTCTTCGAGAGCCATGACCCGACACAGGGGATGCGGCAGGGCAATGATGTCGGAACGCAGTACCGCTCCGGGATCTATGTCGCCGGGCCGGAGCAGCGTGCCGAGGCGGAGGCGGTGAAGGCGGCCTACGAGCCGGCGCTGAAGGCGCGAGGCTTCCCCGCCATCACCACGGAGATTGTCGATCTCGGGCCGTTCTATTTCGCCGAGGGATACCACCAGCAGTATCTGGCGAAGAACCCCAACGGCTATTGCGGGCTCGGTGGCACCGGCGTCTCCTGCCCCATCGGCACCGGCGTCGCCGCGCAGTAGGGCAAACGCGAAGCCGGGCTGACGCGCCTGACCTTGAGCTGATGCGCCTTGCCAAATCGACACGCGGCGGGCTTGAGTGGGCGCCTCTCATCTGGTCCCCATCATGCCCGCTGCTCCTTCCCGTACCCTCCTCGCGCGCGGCCACGCCCTACACCTCGGGCCGCGCACCCTCATCATGGGCATCCTCAATGTGACGCCCGATTCCTTCTCGGACGGCGGCCGCAGCGCTGCGCCCGACGACGCTCTGGCCAATGCCCGGCGCCTCGTCGCCGAAGGCGCCGAAATCCTCGACGTGGGCGGCGAATCGACGCGGCCGGGCCATACGCCGGTTGCGGCGGAGGACGAGTGGGCGCGCATCGCCCCGGTCATTCCCGCCCTTGTGGCGGAGATGGGCGTGCCGGTCTCGGTGGACACCTACAAGGCCGAGGTGGCCCGCCGCGCGCTTCAGGCCGGAGCCAGCATCGTCAACGACGTGTGGGGCTTCACCCACGATCCCGACATGGCCAAGGTGGTGGCCGACTACGATGCCGCGGCGGTCGTGATGCACAATCGCGCCGAGGTGGACGAATCCCTCGATATCGTTTCGGAGATGCTGGGCTTCTTCGAGCGGGTGCTGGAGATCGCCGACCGCGCCAGCGTGAAGCGGGAAAAGCTCGTGCTCGACCCCGGCATCGGCTTCGGCAAGAGCTTCCCGCAGAACCTCACCGCCATCCGGCGCCTGCCGGAGCTGCGCGTGCTGGGCTTGCCGATCCTCCTCGGCACATCGCGCAAGTCGTTGATCGGCAAGGTGATCCAGACAACGCCGCAGGAACGGGTACCCGGCACCATCGCCTCCAACGTCATCGCCATCATGGATGGAGTGGAGATCATCCGGGTCCACGACGTGGCGGCCCATGTGCAGGCGGCCCGTGTCGCCGAGGCGATCCGGGACGCATCATGACGATCGCCTATCTCTGCCTCGGCTCCAACGTGGGCGACCGCGCGCAGACCATGGCGCAGGCGCTGGCCACCCTGTGCCGCGCCGGTCTCACCCTGCGCCGCAGCTCCTCTTATTACGAGACACCGCCCTGGGGGCCCGTGCCGCAGGGGCCTTATCTGAACCAGGTGGTGGAGGTGGACAGCCCCATCGGGCCGAAAAGCCTTCTGGCGCTGGGCCTTGAGGTCGAGCGGATGCTGGGGCGTGACCGGCCCAACGAGGTGCGCTTCGGCCCGCGCCGCATCGATATCGATATTCTGCTGTTCGGCGATGAGACCGTGCGGGAGGAGGATCTCGAAATCCCCCATCCCCGCCTCATGGAGCGCGCTTTCGCGCTGGTGCCGCTCACTGAGATCGCGCCCGACATCGTGGTCGGCGGCGTCCGTGCGGCAGAGGCGCTGGCCAAGCTCGACCAGAGCGGCATCACGCGCCACGAAGACAGCGCGTCCCACGCATGAAAATGCCCCGCGCCAAGAGACGCGGGGCCGGGGCGCGAGGCCCGTCCTTGCAGGAGCGTTCGGCTCACATGGTCCGGATGTTGGTCGACCAGGTATCGACCTGGCGCTTCACCTCGTCCTTCGCATAGCCGTAGCGCTCCTGCAGCTTGCCTTCGAGAACCTCGCGGTTCCCGTTGATCTCGGTGAGGTCGTCGTCGGTAAGCTTGCCCCACTGGGACTTCAGATTGCCCGTGAACTGCTTCCAGTTGCCTTCGATGCGATCCCAATTCATCGGCTCGTCCTCTGTGTGGGTGGAAAGATGCAACAAGAACGTTCACGCTTGAGGGGGAGTTCCGCTAAGTGTTGCGTATTGGGGGAGGAGCGATGACCGCCGCGGTGCACGACGACGAAAAGCTGGCCGCAGGCGTCGCGAGGGGAGAGAGGGCAGCGCTGGCGCGGGCCATCACCCTTGTCGAATCCCGCCGCGCAGACCACCGCCGCCGCGCCCAGGCGCTGCTCCAGTCGCTCCTGCCGAGAACCGGGAACGCCTATCGCATTGGCATCACCGGGGTGCCCGGCGTCGGCAAGTCCACCACCATCGATGGGCTCGGCACCTATCTGACGGGGCTGGGCCACAGGGTGGCGGTGCTGGCGGTGGACCCCTCCTCCACCCGCACCGGCGGCTCCATCCTCGGCGACAAGACGCGCATGGCCCGCCTTTCGGTGGACCCCGCCGCCTTCATCCGCCCCTCCCCGTCCGGCGGCACGCTGGGCGGCATCGCGGCCAAGACGCGCGAGACCATGCTTTTGTGCGAGGCCGCCGGCTTCGACGTGGTGCTGGTGGAAACGGTGGGCGTCGGCCAGTCGGAGACGGCCGTGGCCGATCTCACCGACACCTTCCTCGTGCTCATGCTGCCCGGCGCGGGCGACGAATTGCAGGGCATCAAGAAGGGTGTGCTGGAGCTGGCGGACATCGTGGCCGTGAACAAGGCCGATGGCGACAACATCCCCCGCGCACGGGCGGCGGCCGGCGAATATCGCGCCGCGCTGCACCTCCTCGGGGCGCGGGAGGCGCACTGGTCGCCGCCGGTCCTCACCTATTCCGCGCTGACCGGAGACGGCATTCCCGGCGTTTGGGAGCAGGTCATCCTGCACCGGCAGAAATGCGAGGCGGCCGGCACGTTCGCCGCCACCCGCCGTGCCCAGCAGGTCCGCTGGATGTGGACGCTGCTGAACGAGCGCCTCGCCGAGAAGGTCGCCCACGATCCCGGCGTAAAGGCCCGGCTTCCGGCGCTGGAGCGGGAGGTCGCCGAAGGCGCCCTCTCCCCGGCCCTCGCCGCGGCCGAAATCGCCGGGCTGATCGGGCTGTAAGGCCGTGAACGGGCCGATGCGCATCCTCATCTGCGCCTTCGGCCCGTTTCCGGGCGTGGCGGTGAACCCCTCGCAGCAGCTCGCGTCGGATCTCCTGCGCCTGCGCCGCCCTGCCCTCGCCGGCATCGAGATCGCGCTGGAAATCCTGCCCACCCGCTGGGACTCGCTGGCGCGGCTCGATGCGCGCCTCGCGGCGTTCGATCCGGACGCGGTGCTGCTCCTTGGCGTTGCAGCCCGACGGAGCCGCGTCTCCATCGAGATGCGGGCGGTCAACGCCACGCACGCCGCGCCCGACGCCGCCCGGCGGCATCCCCCGGCGCGCCATCTCGCGGCTGACGGACCACCTCTCCTGCGCACTTGCGTCCCGGCCGGGCCGTTGGCGAATGCCCTGCGCCGGACCGGCATCCCTGCCGCGCCCTCGCGGGATGCCGGGCGATATCTGTGCAATGCCAGCTATTTCCACGCCCTCGCCTGGGCTGGGCGGCAGAGCGGGCGCCCGCGGCCGGTGCTGTTCGTTCACCTGCCGCGGCACGAGGGCCGGCCAGCCGGCGTCTCGCGGGCACGGATGGGGCGCGGCCTGTCGCAGATTGTCATTGCCCTCGCCGCCCAGGCCCGGCACCCCTCCGCCGCCGTCCGGGCAGACGCCTTTAAGTCGATGGAATAGCTACAGCTTTCGCCTTCGCACATGAACCGCTATAGGCTCGCCCATCCCCGCGTACCGAAAGCCGGCCCGTGACGATCTATCTGCCCATCGCCGAGCTGCCCGTCGCCATCTTCTCGATCCTCGCGATGGGCCTCGCGGTGGGCTTCATCTCCGGGATGTTCGGGGTGGGCGGCGGCTTCCTGATGACGCCCCTGCTCATCTTCACCGGCGTTCCCCCGGCGGTGGCCGTGGCCAGCGTCTCGCCCTACATGGCGGCCTCGTCCCTGTCCGGAGCCCTGTCCTACTGGCGCAAGGACATGGTGGATACGACGCTGGCCGGGGTGCTGCTCTCCGGCGGCCTCGTGGGCACCCTATCGGGCGTTCTGCTCTTCCTCTGGCTGCGCTCCATCGGGCAGGTGGACCTCGCCATCCGCCTCTCCTACATGCTGCTGCTGGGCGCCATCGGATCCCTGATGCTGGTGGAGAGCGTGCGCGCCATCCTGCGGGAACGATCCGGCGCGCCGCGGCCGGTGCGCCGCCCCGGCACACGCCCCCTGTTCATGCGCCTGCCCTTCAAGATGCGCTTCCGCCGCTCGCGCATCTACATCTCGGCCCTGCCGGTGATCGTCATCGGCTATGTCATCGGCCTGCTCGGCGCGGTGCTGGGCGTCGGCGGCGGCTTCATCCTGGTGCCAGCGCTGATCTACCTGCTGCGGGTCCCCACCCAGACATCGGTGGGCACCTCGCTGGTGCTGACGCTCGTCACCATGGCGGCCGCAACCGTGCTGCACGCGGTCGCCAACGGCACGGTGGATGCCGTGCTGGCGCTGGTGATGATGATCGGCGGCACCGTCGGCGCCCAGTTCGGAGCCCGCACCGGGCAGACGCTGAAGGCGGAGAACCTGCGGCTGCTGCTCGGGCTTCTGGTGCTGTCGGTGGCGGTGCGGGTGGGCGCCGAACTGGTGACCGCGCCGGCCGATACCTTCGCCGTCACCGTGGTGGAGACGATCCGATGAGCCCCGTCCGCCACCGCGCTGGAGCGGGACCGGCATGGCTCGCCCGGTTAGCGTTCCTCGCTCTGGCGTTGATTGCTGGCGTGATCACCTCTCCGGCGCGTGCGGACCGGCTGGTGCTGTCGGTGTCGCAGCAGATGGTGAGCATCTCCTCCAGCTTCTCCGGCGCCGAGCTCGTCGTGTTCGGCGTTGCCGAGACCACCGATGGCGCCCCGCTTGACGATGCGCCCGACGTGGTCGTCACGGTGCGGGGGCCGGCTGAGGATTTCACCACCTGGCGCAAGGCTCAGGTGCTCGGCCTGTGGGTGAACACCGACAGCCGCACCTTCATCGGCGTGCCGGCCTTTCTCACCGTGCTGTCGAACCGGCCGACGGACGAAATGGCCAGCCTCACGATCCTGCGCCGGGAGCAGATCGGCCTCTCCCGCAACATCTTCGTCCAGCGGGTCGGCAGCGACTTTGCCGACGTGGTGCCCACCGATCCGTTCCGGGCCGCCTTCCTCCGCCTGCAATCGGCGCAGGGGCTTTATGAGGAAAACCCGAAGGGCGTCACCTTCCTCGCGCCCCGCGTGTTTCGCGCCGAGGTCCGCATCCCCGGTGCTGCACCCATCGGTCAGTACCAGATCGAGGTCAAGCTGCTGCGCAACGGGCTGATTTCCGCGACGGAACAGGCCCACTTCGACGTGCGGAAGATCGGCTTCGAGCAACGCGTAGCAGAGTTCGCCCTCAACGATGCGCTGCTATATGGACTGGCCGTGGCCCTAGGCAGTCTGGTTGTCGGCTTCATCGCCAACATATTGTTCCGCAAGGAATGAGCTGTGAAGAGCGGCCGTCGGATGTGATTTGGTATGCAACCGGAACGAAGATCAACAGACGGATGCGAGTACCAGCCCCGAAATTTAGAGCTGTTCGAACATTTTTTCCTTGAACCTGCTTTGATCCCCGTCCACACAGGGGCAGGGATAGTCATAATAATATAATACCTTCCGAAGGGCATTTGCAGCTGTCGCTCAGCCCTCAAGGACGTGCTTCGGGTGCCAAGCCCTGACCGGCGCCCGTAGGGGACGGGACGGCGCGCATGCGTCGTCCCGGACCCCCTTACCGCATCAAGCACCGGAATGCGGCCAGTCATTTCACCACCCTGCCGCGGGAAATCCCGTTTCGGCCCGACGGCGTTGCAATGGGCTCGGCCCGTGCTCTAGGAAAGTCTCAGCCACCGGCGATCGCCGACTGGCGAGAAGCCGCGCCCGCAAGGAGCGTCGGCGGGGAGCAGGGAGACGACCTTGGCCGGTAGCATCGCCATCACCGTCGAGGGGGGCATCGCCCGCCTTGCGCTGACCAATCCGGAGCGCCGCAACGCCATCTCCAGCACCATGTGGCGTGCGCTCTCCGCCTTTGCACAGGAGGCGACCCGCCGCTCGGACATCCGCGTGGCGGTGCTGCGCGGCGCGGGCGACCTCGCATTCTCCGGCGGTGCGGACATCTCGGATTTCGACAGCGCCCGCTCGGATGCCTCCGGTGCGCAGAGCTATGACGATCTGGTGGAGCAGGCGTGCTCGGCCATCGAGGGTCTGGCCTTCCCGACGGTCGCCTTCATCCGCGGCGCCTGCGTCGGCGCGGGGGCTGCTCTGGCGGCGAGTTGCGACATGCGCATCGCCGCCGACGACGCCTTCTTTGCCATTCCCGCCGCGCGCCTCGGCCTTGGCTACGATCCGCGCGGCCTCGGCCGGGTGCTGCGGGCTTTCGGCAGCCAGGGCGCGCGACAGCTGTTCTTCACCGCCGATCGCCTCCCGGCAGAGCGCGCTCACATGGTCGGCGCTGTCGACCTCATCGCGCCAGCCGCCGAGGTGGAGGCGCTGGCCGAGCGCACGCTCCACCGCATCGCCGAGAACGCACCCCTGACGCTCAAGGCTGCCAAGCTCGCCATCCGCGCGGCCGAAAGCGGCAGCCAACCGCTCACCGGCGAGGCGAAGCGCGCCACCGCCCTCGCCAATGCCAGCTCCGACTATCGCGAAGGCCGCCTCGCCTTCACCGAGAAGCGGGCGCCCCGTTTCACGGGCAGCTGACCCGCACGGCACCCGTACCAGCCGACGCCTGAGAGCCGGCTGGACCTGTTTGTATCGCGCCGTCGGCCGGCAAGGCCCGGACGCGATGCGCCCGGGCAAGCGCCATTATTTTCCCTGCGACTTGAGGCGCGTGTTGCAGGCGCTCCAGTATTTCGGCCAGGTCTGACCGGCGGGAATCTTCCCCGCGGCCTTCGCCGCGCGCCACTCTGCGCCGCAGGCTTCCTGACGCTGGTGCGCAGCCGTCTTCGCAGCCGAGGGCTGCGCACCCGGCTTGGCCGCAGTGCCGGCGCCCGTGGCGGCCGGAGCGGTTGCCGCCGGCTTGGCCGTCGACGCAGCGGGAGCGGTCGGCGCAGGAGTCGTGGTCGCGGCCGCCGGCGGCGTGGTCGTGGCCGGCTTGGTCGTGGCGGGGGCTGTCGTGCTCTGCGCGAAGGCGGGCACGGCGAAGGCGGCAGCGAAGGTGAAGGCGAGGATGGCAGTACGTGCACGCATGGGTGCAGGCCTCCAAAGAGGGCCGCGCGAAGCGGCGCGGCGCACGGTCCGGTTTCGGACGCCGCGTCAGCACGCCATGCGACAAAGGCGAAATCGCGGCACAAACATTTGATGACGCTGCGTAATTTATCCCAATGCACAACTGCTGCGCCGCCGTTGGGCCGGGCACATGAACCACCGCGCCCGGCATCCTCCATTCGCATCGGCAATCACACGCCGATCCGTGGACATGAGCCCCCCACGCCTATATGTTCCGCCGCCGCGTTGGGGCGTAGCCAAGTGGTAAGGCAGGGGATTTTGATTCCCCCATTCCCTGGTTCGAATCCAGGCGCCCCAGCCACCGCGCCACGCCCGCTACTCCCAGCCCTCCAGCACGATCTTGCCGATGGACCGCCCGCTCTCGAGCGTAAGATGGGCGCGGCGGAGGTTGTCCGGGGTTATGGCGCCGAAGTGGGCGCCGAGGGTGGTGCGCAGGAGGCCTTCGTCCACCAGTCCCGCGACCTCGGAGAGGATGCGGTGCTGGGCGTCCATGTCCGGGGTCTCGAACATGGAGCGGGTGAACATGGACTCCCAGGCGAGCGCCCCGCTCTTGGGCTTCAGGAGGGTGGCGTCGAGCGCGGTGGGATCGTCGATGACGCAGATGGCGCCCTGGGGCATCAGCGCCTCGACCAGCTGAGGCCAATGCTGGTGGGTGCCGGTGATGCTGAAGATGCGATGCGCGCCGCCAAGGCCGAGCGCCTTCAGCTCGCCCGCGAGCGGCTTGGTATGGTCGATCACATGGTCGGCGCCGAGTTCCTTCACCCAGGCGATGCTCTCGGGGCGGGAGGCGGTGCCGACGATGGTGGCGGAGGCGAGCCGGCGCGCCAGCTGCACCGCCATGGAGCCGACGCCTCCGGCGGCACCGACGATCAGCAGCACCGTCTTGTCGTCGGCGATACCGCGCGGCAGGCGCAGGCGGTCGAACAGGCTCTCGTAGGCCGTGAGCGCGGTGAGCGGCAGGGCGGCGGCCTCGGCGAAGGAGAGGGTACGCGGCTTGCGCGCGGCGATGCGGGCATCCACCAGGTGGAGCTCGGCATTGGTCCCGGGCCGCGTGATGGCACCGGCATAATAGACCTCGTCGCCCACCGCCAACGCTCCGGCGTCGGCGCCCACCGCCTCCACCACGCCGGCCGCATCCCAGCCGAGGATCACCGGTGCCTCGGCCGTCCCCTGGCGGCGCATGCGCACCTTCGTATCCACCGGATTGACCGAGATGGCCTTCACCCGCACCAGCAGGTCGCGCGGGCCGGGAACGGGGTTCGGCGCCTCGAAGGCGAACAGGGCATCCGGACTGTCGGCGGGACGGGAGGCAACGTAACCGATGGCCTTCATGACGATCTCTCTCGAAGCTGGCGCGGGGCGCGCCGGTGTCCCCTAATCTTGATCGTCCGGCGTGCGGCGCAAGACGGCACAATCGGGTGGGCTGGTATCAGTCATGATACGCCGTGTGGCGTGAGCGATCGCCCTCCGCCATACTTCGCCGCCATAGCGGCGGTTGGAGGGATGAGCATTGGCAACGCGCCACGTGACCTATCCGGGAACGGGATGCCCCGTGGAAGCGACGCTGGCACTGATCGGCGCCAAGTGGAAGGGCGCGACCCTCCATCACCTCATGAGCGGCGAGCTGCGTTTCTCCGAGCTGCGCCGGAGGATGCCGAACGTCACCCAGCGCATCCTCTCCAAGGCGTTGCGCGAGCTTGAGGCGGACGGGCTGGTGCTGCGCCGGGTCTATCCCACGGTCCCGCCGCAAGTCGGCTACCGGCTCACGCAGAAGGGCGAGGCCCTGCGCGGCGTCGTGGAAGCGCTGGCCGATTTCGGCCGTGGCCATCTGCAGGGCGCGGCCTGCCCGTTTCCCCATGCCGAGCACGCGCTGGCGGCCGAATAGGGCGCCATCACCACCAAATTCGGCTAGTGTCGGGCCATGCCCCGTCCGTACCATCATGGCCCGCCCTCGGATCATTTCGACGGCACGCGCTTCTTCAATCCCGACCACCCCTCCACCGACAAGAGCCTGAAGGATCTTCTCGCCTGGCGCCGCGCCAAGCGGGGACAGGAGCCCGTACCCGTCGGCTGGCCGGCCGAGCCACGACTCCCCGCACGGCAGGAGACGCCGCCTCCGCGCGTGGCGTCCGGCATCCGCATCACCATGGTCGGGCACGCCAGCGTGCTCATCCAGGTCGCGGGGCTGAACATCCTCACCGATCCGGTCTGGTCGGAACGCGCAGGCCCGCTCCGGTTTCTGGGGCCGAAGCGGCACACCCCGCCCGGCATCGACTTCGGCGCGCTGCCGCCCATCGACTGGGTACTGCTCAGCCACAACCACTACGACCACATGGATCTCGCGACGCTGCGGCGCCTCCAGCGCGCCCACCACCCGCGCGTGCTGACGCCGCTCGGCAACGACAAGATCCTGCGCCCGCAGATCAAGGCCCTCGACATCATCACCGGCGACTGGGGTGCACGCTTCGATCTCGGCGCGGGCGTGGAGGCGATCGTCCATCCCGCAAACCACTGGTCGGCGCGCGGCATAAGGGACCGGCGGTTTGCCCTGTGGGCCGGCTTCGTGCTGGCGACGCCGGAAGGGCTGATCTATTTCGCCGGTGATACGGGCTATGGCACCGGCGACATCTTCCGGTCGATCAAAAGCGCATTCGGCGCGCCGCGCGTGGCGCTGATCCCCATCGGCGCCTATGAGCCGCGCTGGTTCATGGCGCCCCAGCACACAAATCCCGAGGAGGCCGTGCGCATCCTGGAGGACACTGGCGCCACCCATGGCCTCGGCATCCACTGGGGCACGTTCCGCCTCACGGATGAGGGGCAGGATGCCCCGAAGCGGGCGCTGAGCGAGGCGCTCGACGCCGCCGGGATCGCGCGGAACCGCTTTCTGCCGCTGCACCCCGGGCAGGTGTGGGACGCGCCCGGCGTCTAGCCGAGCGCCTGTTCCAGCCGGTCGGCGATGGTCTTCAGCACCTTGACCCGGCCGTAGCGCTTGTCTTCGGATTCAACCAGCGTCCACGGGGCGATGCGGGTGGAGGTGCGATCCACCATCTCGGTCACGGCCGCCTCGTAGAGCGGCCACTTCTCCCGGTTGCGCCAATCCTCCGGAGTCAGCTTGAAGCGCTTGTAGGCGACGGTCTCGCGCTCCTCGAAGCGGCGCGCCTGCTCCTGCTGGCTGATGGCCAGCCAGAACTTCACCACCACATAGTTCGCCGCCGAGAGCTGGGCCTCGAAATCGTTGATCTCGCCATAGGCACGGCCCCAGTCGTCAGGACCGCACAGGCCCTCCACGCGCTCCACCAGCACGCGGCCGTACCACGACCGGTCGAAGATGACCGTGCGCCCATGGGCCGGAATGTGCCGCCAGAACCGCCAGAGATAGGGGCGCGCCCGCTCCTCGTCGGTCGGGGCGGCAATGGGGTGGACGCGGAAGCGCCGCGGATCGAGCGCCCGCCGCAGCCGCATGATGGTGGAGCTCTTGCCCGCCGCATCCGAACCCTCGAACGCCACCACCAGCCCCGCATCTGCGAAGCGCGGGGAATTGGTGAGGCGGGTGATGCGGCTCTGCTCCTGCGCGAGTTCGCGGTCGTAATCGTCTTCGTCGAGGGATTTGGAGAGGTCGAGCGTGGAGAGAATGGAGAAGGTCGGCAGCGCCGGCGGCAGCCGCGTGGGGTTGGGCGCGAGCGGCTGGGGCGCCGGCTCGGGCTCGGATACCATGGACCTCAGCTTCTCCAGGAGCAGGCTGCCGGCCATGGCGTCGCGATACTCTTCGTCGGCGGCCGGCACCACGTGCCAGGGCGAGGTTTCGGTGGAGGTGGCGCGCGCGGCGTCCTCGGAGATGGCGAGTAGCCGCTTGCGCGGGCCGGAGCCTTTCAGTTCCTCCCACTCGCGCACCACGGGGCGCTGCCAGTCGCCCTTGGTGACGCCCTTGAGGCGGACACGCGCCTGCTCCGGATCGAGATAAAGCCAGATCTTGAGCAGGCTCACGCCCTCGGCGTGGAACATGGCCTCGAAACGCTGGATTTCCTCCAGCGCCGCCATGAAGTCGCCGCGCTTCATTTCGTCCAGCGCCCGCTTGCACAGGGGCGCGTGGTACCAGGAGCCGAGCATGATGCCGATCTGTCCGAAGGGCGGCAGCTCGCGCCAGTATTTCCACATGGCCGGACGATCTTCCGGCGCGCAGGGCATGTCGAAGGTCAGCGTCTGGAGCTTGCGCACATCCAGCCAGCCATAGAGGCGGTTCAGCACCGCCCCCTTGCCGGCCCCATCGGGGCCATGGATCAGGACGATCAGGCTGCGGCGCTTCTGCTCGATCAGCTGGAACTGCGCGGTGAGCAAATCCTCGCGCAGGCTGGGCTCCATCGCCTTGAAGGCGGCCTTGTCGAGATGGTGCGCGAACGTCGCGGATTCGAACATGCCGCCTCTCCTCCTGCCGGGGGGAGGCAGCGTGTACGAGCCGTCAGACGGATGCAACCTTCTGGGTGGCGGCGGACGGCACCTTCACCCACGCCTCGCCATCCAGCACCACCTCGCCCTTCACCGTGCAGATGCAGGAGAGCCGCGCGCGGAAGCGCTCGGGGATCAGTTCCACCACGCGCACTTCCACCTCCACCGTGTCGTCGATGCGCACGGGGGCACGGAAGTTCAGCGTCTGGGAGATGTAGACCGCGCCCGGACCCGGAAGGCGGGTGCCGAGAACGGCGGAGATCAGGCTCGCCGTATAAAGGCCATGGGCGATCCGGCCGCCGAAGGGCGTGCGCGCGGCGAAATGCTGGGACAGATGGATGGGATTGCGATCGCCGGTCAGCTCGGCGAAGCCCACGATGTCGGACGACGAAACCGTCTTCGACATGCGCTCGATGCGCCCAACCGTCAGGTCTTCAAAAAAGAGGTTCTGCAATTCGAGGAACATGGGCGCGCTTCCGTTATGCTTGTCGGGGCGCGCACTCTAGAAGGCAGCCGCACGGGTGGAAAGCCGGCCGAAATGGTAAGCCGGAACGTCGCAGGCAAGCCGGATGGCAGAAGGAGGCGGCCTTAGGCCGCCTCTCCCTTGAGCTTGCGCATCAGCTCTTCCAGCTCCGCGCTCTTCTCCGCCGGCAGCACCACGTTCACCCGCGCCAGCAAGTCGCCGTGGCCCCCTGTCGCATTGGGCAGGCCCTTGCCGCGCAGGCGGAAGGTGCGCCCGCCGGAGGTCCAGGCCGGGATGGCGAGTTCCACCGCGCCGGTGAGCGTCGGCACCCGCACCTTGGCGCCGAGCACCGCATCGGCGAGCGGCACGTCCAGAGACTGCCTGAGGTCGTCGCCATCACGCTCAAACAGCGGATGGCTGGCATAGGAAATGGTCACGTAGGCATCGCCGGCCGGGCCGCCCATGGGGCTCGGCTCGCCCTGCCCCTTGAGGCGCATCCGGTGCCCCTCGCGGGTGCCGGGGGCGATCTTGATGTCGATCTGCTTGCCATTGGGCAGCCCGACACGCTTCGAAGCCCCCTGCGTCGCCTCCTCGAAGGAGACGGGGAGCGTGATTTCCATGTCGGCGCCCGGCTGGGGCGGGAAGCCGCCGCCAGCGGACCGGCGCTGCCGACCGAAGCCGAAGATGTCGCCGATATCCTCGAACCCGCCGCCACCGCCACGGGACGTGCGCCGGGCTCCTTCGGGACCGAAGGAGAAGCTCTCGAAAATCGTGTCGCCGTCGAAGCCGGAAAAGCCACCGGGGCCGCGCCGCGGGCCACCGCCGCCAAAGCCGGTGAATTCCGGAGCGCGCGGCTTGCCCTCCGCGTCGATCTCGCCGCGGTCGAACTGGCCCCTTTTCTCCTTGTCGGAGAGAATCTCGTGCGCCGTGTTCAGCTCGGCGAAGCGGTCCTGGGCCTTGGGATCGGACGCATTGGCATCCGGGTGGAGCTTCTTCGCGAGCTTGCGGTAGGCGCGCTTGATCTCTGCCTCGTCGGCGGTCTTGGAAACACCGAGGACGTCGTAGGGATCACGCATGAATAGTCACCTCGCCGGCCGGCACTCAGGCGGCCAGCCGCAGGGAACATGTGGTTCGCGGCGCAGAAAATGCAACGGCACCGCTCAACCCGATTGCGCTTTTGTGCGCCATGCCCGTTTTCCGCGCCACTCCTCGGGAGAAGGCTCAGGCGCGGCCGAGCAGGCGGACCTGGTTGAGCGTTGTGCCGGTGCGGCCCTTGCACGCCTCGCCCTGCACCCAGCGATCGGCGGACTTGCCGTCCACCAGCGAGATCATGAAGCCGCGGCAGCCGGCCTGGGTCGGGCCGACCGGGGTCGCCGTGCCACGGGCGCCGGTCTCCGGATTGTCCCACGGCACCGACACGTCGCCATCGCGGGCGGCGAGCGCCTGGTCGAGGGCGAGCTTGGCCTGCGTCCAGTCGCCGGCGGTGATGCCCTTGGGGGCCGGCCCTTCCGGCACCGGCAGGGAGACCTGAGTCGCCTTGATGGAGCCGGTGACGAGCGAATCGTCGTCGTGGAACGGCGCGCTGGCGCAACCGGACAGGAGCGCGGCGAGAAGACACGCGCCTGCCATGGCCGCGAACCCTTCGCGCGGGCGCCCGACACTTCTATATAGAACGATGAAGCCGCCCGGAGAGGCGTGCGAACGGTCAGACACGAGGGGCTCCACATGACGGCGAGCGACACCATGGAACCCCGTGATCCCTTAACATCCGGTGATTTCACCGAATCTTCCGAGCCTTTCCGTCTTTTTGCCGAATGGCTTGAGGAGGCCGGTAAGTCCGAGCTCAACGATCCGAACGCCATGACCCTCGCCACCGTGGACGAGGACGGGCTGCCGGACGCGCGCATGGTGCTGCTGAAGGGGCTGGACGAGCGCGGCTTCGTCTTCTTCACCAACACTGGCAGCGCCAAGGGACGGGAGCTGGCGACCCATCCAAAGGCGGCGCTGGTGTTCCACTGGAAGTCGCTGCGCCGGCAGGTGCGGGTGCGCGGGCCGGTGGAGCAGGTGAGCGACGCGGAGGCGGACGCCTATTTCGCCACCCGCCCCCGCCTCTCGCAGATCGGCGCCTGGGCTTCGACCCAGTCGCGCCCGCTGGAAGGGCGCTTTGCGCTCGAGGCCGCCGTGGCGACGACGACAGCGAAATATGCCCTCGGCAGCGTGCCGCGCCCGCCCCACTGGACCGGCTTCCGCATCCTGCCCGTGGCCATCGAGTTCTGGCACGACCGGCCGTTCCGCCTGCACGACCGCGTGGTGTTCCGCCGCGCCGGCGAGGGCGAGGCCTGGACCAAGACGCGGCTCTATCCCTGACCGAAAGGGTTGGCGGCAGAGCTGGCGGGACTTGACCCGGACGCGGGCGGATGCTGCATCACGTTCGCCCGCTGTGGCCGAGGCTGACACCATGACATCCGAAACCGAAGACCGGCCGCGCATCATGCTCCTCACCGGGGCCTCGCGCGGCATCGGCCACGCCACGGTGAAGCGCTTCTCCGCCGCCGGCTGGCGCGTCATCTCCTGCTCGCGCCACGCTTTTCCCGAAAAGTGCCCGTGGGGTGCCGGCCCGGAAGACCATCTGCAGGTGGACCTTTCGAGCCCTGCCAGCACCAAGGCTGCCATCGCCGAGGTCAAGAGCCGCCTGCCGGAGGGCAAGCTCGACGCGCTGGTCAACAACGCCGCCATCTCGCCCAAGGGCGAGGGCGGGACCCGCCTCGGTACGCTGGACACCGACCTCGAGACCTGGGTGGACGTGTTCCAGGTGAATTTCTTCGCCCCCATCATCCTCGCCCGCGGGCTTTCGGCGGAACTGGAGAAGGCGCAGGGCTCGGTGGTGAACGTCACCTCCATCGCCGGCTCACGGGTGCACCCCTTCGCGGGGGCGGCCTATGCCACCTCGAAGGCGGCGCTGGCCTCCCTGACGCGGGAGATGGCTTCCGACTTCGGCCGCAGGGGCATCCGGGTGAACGCCATCGCGCCTGGCGAGATCGACACCGCCATCCTCTCGCCGGGCACGGACAAGATCGTGGCGCAGATTCCCATGCAGCGCCTCGGCACGCCGGACGAGGTGGCGAAGATCATCTACGTGCTGTGCACGGAGACCTCCTCCTACCTCAACGGCGCCGAGATCCACATTAATGGCGGCCAGCACGTCTGACGCGGCGGTCTACAGCCAGCCGCGCCACTTGAAGAAGACGTAGGGCAGGATGCCGGAGATCACCATCGCGACGAGCGCCGCCGGATAGGCATAGGTCCAGCTCAGCTCCGGCATGTGCTGAAAGTTCATGCCGTAGATCGAGGCGATCAGCGTCGGCGGCATCAGCACCACAGAGAGCACGGCGAAGATCTTGATGATGTTGTTCTGTTCCAGTCCCACCATGCCGATGGTGGCGTCCAGCAGGAACTGCAGCTTGTCGCCGAGGAAATTGGCGTAGTCGGACAGGCCGGCCACGTCCCGGCTCATGGACTTGATGTTGGCCTTGCCGTCTTTCGCGATGGTCGAGCCGTCGGTGTCCGCGCCGAGGAAGGAAATGAGCCGCTGCAGGGAAGCGAGGCTTTCCCGAGCGTAGGAGACGAGACCCTCCTTGCGGCCGATGTGGGACAGGATGGCGCGGTAGCGCTGGTTGGCGTTCTCCCGACCGCTGGAACGCTCGAAGATGCGCCGAGAGATGCGCTCCACGTCCGCGCCGATCTGTTCCAGCACATCGGCGGAACGGTCCACCACGGCCTCCAGCAGTTCGATGAGGATATCCTCGCCCTTCACCGTTGCGGGGCACGACTTGCCCAGCCGGCTGGAGACCGAGGGGAATGCCCGGGGCTCGCCGTAGCGCACGGTGATGAGACGGCCGCGGGTGAGGATGAAGGTGACGGCCAGCATCACCGGCGTCTCGGTATCGGCGCCGCAGAGTATGGTGGCGGTCATGTAGCGCGCGCCGTCCTCCACATAGAGGCGGCTCGACTGCTCGATCTCGCCCATCTCCTCCCGCGTGGGCACGGAGATGCCGGCGAACGATTCCGCCCGGTCGTCGTCGGCCTCGGTGGGGGAGATCAGGTCGACCCAGACCGCGGCCTCGGGGATGGGTCCGTCCGTGACCGGGACGGCCTCAAGGCTTCCTTGTCTGGCGATATAGGCGAAGAGCATGCGGCGGTCCTTGATCGGCCCGCCCTTCTAGCCCGCCGCGAGGCGTGTGGGAACCGAGCCGACCGGGAGGTGCGACCGCCGTCGCTTCCACTCCCCGCCGCGGATACCACCCACCCGGACGTCCGGCGGCAAAACGGTGTCGCCGCCGATCGGGACGTGGGGTTTCGATGCGTGACATCTTGTGGCCAGCGCACCGCTTTCACCACCCCGGTCCGGCCCCCGCGCCGGTTCCGGGTGGACCATCGCTCTCGCCTCAGGCGGCGAGGAAGTCGATGTCCTTGAGGGTGACGACCTTGTTGGCCTGCGCCGCCTTGGCCTCGACCGCCTTCTTGTCGCTCGCCTGCTGGGCGGCCGCGGCTACGGCGGAAATACCGATGTCGCGCCACTGCTGGCTCTGCGCTGTACGCTTCAGATCCGATTCCTCCCGGGGGCTGAGCCCTTGGTGTCCGGTAGACATGTCCCAACTCCTGTGTGGTGCGCCGTTACGCAGCGGCACCTTCGCGTGACCCTTCCAGAGATGGCGATCAACTGCGTCAAAACTGTGCAGCCGATGCGACTTCTCCGCGGTCATACGAAGAGTAGGCGCCCCAAAGCTTGCGAAACTCCAAAGAGGGTGCCGAAAGGGCAATCTGTGAGGCATTTCTGCAACGCTTTCTCACAAGCATCCGCTCCTCAACTGAACACCCTTCTAGCGGAGCGGACATTGGGTTAATTCATTTTCGCGGGTCGAATCCTCCTTGTGCGTCAAGGGAAGAGTTAAAGAGGCGAGCTATGATGTGGCGGGTCGTCGGGGCACTGCTGACGGGATTGATGCTCAGCGGCTGCGTGTCCGAGACACTTGCGCCGGCGCCGGAAACGGCGATGACGGCGCGTGACAAGCAGCTTCTTGCAAACAAGCCGTACCCGAATGTGAAGCCTTCGGGTCAGTATGCGCGGCATATCGTTGAGTATCCGACCAACAAGAAGCCGGGAACGGTGGTCGTCGATACCCCGAACAAGTACCTTTACTACGTGGAAGGCAACGGTAAGGCGATCCGCTACGGTGTGACCGTCGGCGAGGAAAGCCTCGCCTTCCGCGGCCAGGCCAAGGTCGGTCGCAAGACCGAATGGCCGAGCTGGACTCCCACGCCGGAAATCCACCAGCGCATTGCCGGCCTGCCCTCCTATGTGGCGCCCGGCCCCCACAATCCCATGGGCGCCCGCGCCCTGTACCTCTACCAGGGCAATCAGGACACCCTGTTCCGTATCCACGGCACCAATCAGCCGGAATACATCGGCCAGGCGATCTCCTCGGGCTGCATCCGCATGCTCAACGAGGACGTGATCGATCTCTACAGCCGGGTTCCGGTTGGTGCCGAGGTCGTGGTGCTCTGAGCCTTCGTCTGTCTTACGCAAAAAAGGGCGCGGCTCGGCCGCGCCCTTTTTTTGTTTGCGTGCTCTCCTTGCGGAAGACGGTGAAGCCTTCAGTCGGCCTGACCCTGCTTTGGCTGGGAGCCCTTTGAGCCACTGTCCTTGCTCTGAGTATTCTTGGGTGGGGACGTCTTCGTCTGGCCGGGCTTTGCGGCGCGATCCGCGCCCGGCGCGTCAGTTTTCGCCGTGCCCTTCCCAGTAGCGGGTTTGCCGGTGGCAGGTTTGCCGGTTCCAGCGCCGCCCTTGGACGGAGGAAGTGGCGCACTCTGGGCCTGGGGCTCGGCCTCGGCATTCCCGGCGGCGGCGGCCGCGGCCTTCTCCGCCGCCTCGTCATCTCCGCCCCCGGTCGGAGCCGCCGGAGCGTTCGCCGCCGGCTTGTCCTTGCGCGATGCCACGGCTGAACCGGCGTCGAGATTCCAGTGGCACAGCTTGAAGTCATTCCGGCGCTGGGCGAGGTCCACATGGATGTGGTCCTCGTGGTAGCCGTCTGAGCCGGGGCCGAGCACCGTGGCGAAACGGGTGCAGGCACTGTCCTTCATGGACGCACGCAGGGCCATCGGCAGCCCCCCCTTCGCGACCGTCCACACCCGCCCGTCGCCCAGCTCGAAGCCGCCCACGTCCACCGCATTGCCGCGGCCGTGCTCACTTATCTTGGCGCCCGCCACCCGGTTGCGCGGGCGGCAATTGTAGGAATCGGCGATGCGGATCGCTGTCAGCTCCCCGCCGGCGGCAGCGACGGCGGGGGCCAGCGCCTCACTCATCCACGCCGCAGCCGCCACGGTCATTTCACATCGCGAGATCGCGGCCGGCTTCAGCGGAAGCATCCGTCCATCGGCGAGCCGCACTGCGGTCAGTCTGACCGGGATGAACGTGCCGCAGACTGGACTGGGAGTGAGGGACGTCTCGAGGCTGGCCTCGATCGCCCCCTCCACGATCAGATCGGCGCAGGCGGCGGGCATCACCATGGGACCGGCCGGTGCCGATGGCACCACGCTGGGAGATACGGCCGATGGAGTCGGGACTCTCGGGCCGCCGGAGGTCACCGCGGCGTCGGGCGCCGTCTCCCGCGAGGCCACCTGCGGCCGCTGCGCAGGCCGTACGGGATCCCGCACGAAGCGATCTGCCCTGCCAACGTCCACCGGTCCCTCGTGCCGCGCGGCGTCCTGCCCATCGGCCTCCGCCGCGCTGTCCTCTTCCGCCAGTTCCGGCGGGCGCCGCGGCGGAAGCGGGGCCGCGCGCAGAGAGGGCACCCGCGCAACCGCCGAAGAGGACGACGCCTTGAGATCCTTGGGCTTGACGGGTGGCAGCGGGGTCGCCGCGCTGGATGGGCCGGGCATCGTGAATGCGACCAGGCCGATGCATACGGCGACCGGCATCCCCGCCGTCCACGGCACCGCCCTCCGCAGCGCTGCGTCGGGCATGGTCAGGGAACGGCTCGGATCGGCGGGTCGTCTGGATGACATACACGTGATACTAAAGACGTCCTCCGCCGCGGTCGAGCCGGCCTGCGGGAGCCCCTCCCCACCCAGCGGATGAACCCATGCAGGATCTGACCGCGCTGCTTTTCGACAAGGACGGCACCCTGGTTCACTTCGACCGCACCTGGGGTCGGGCGGCCGGTGCGGTCATGCGGCAGATGGCGCGCGATGACGCCCATGCCGTCGCCCGGCTGGAGGCGGTGAGCCACTATCTCCCCGACCAGGAACGATTCCTGCCCACCTCGCCCCTCGTATCAGGCTCGTCGGTCCATTATGGCCCGCTCTGGGCACACGCTCTGAGCCGCCCCGCCGATGCCGACTTCCTCGCGGAGATCGATCGCCTGTTCGCGGCCGAGGGCCTCGCCAACCTCACGCCCATCGGCCATCCCGCCCGGGCGCTGCAACGGCTGAAGGCGGCAGGCTTCGCCCTCGGCATCGTCACCAATGACGCGGAAGAAAACGCCCGCCAGCAGGCGGCAGCCCTCGGCTTTCTCGATCTCCTCGACGCGGTTCACGGCTATGATTCCGGCTTCGGCTCAAAGCCCGGTCCGGGAATGGTGGCGGCTTTCGCCGAGCGGTTCGGCCACCGCCCATACGCAATGGCAGTGATCGGCGACAGTGCCCACGACCTTGCGGCCGCACGTGGAGCGGGCGCGCGCTTCATCCTGGTGCGCAGCGGGCCGGCGCCGGTGGGCGATCTCGTCACCGATGCGGATCTCGTGGTGGACAGCGTGGACGACCTGCCCGAGGTCCTCCTCGCCTCGGCGGGCAAAGCCTCTTCCCTCGCCGCCGAAAACGCGGTCTAACCAACCGGCAACGGCGCAGGACGCGCACCACAGGCCGCAGGATGATCAGACGCCGGCTTTACACCGAGGAGCGCTATTCACCGCTGGCCCGCTGGAGCTTCCGGCTGGCGCTGTTCTCGGTGCCCGTGGTGGCGCTTGCAGCCGGGCTCTATCGCGCGGGAATGCTGGATTTCCAACCGGCCATCGCCACGCTGTCGGCGGGGCTCGGCATGGCGCTCATCGCCGCCGCAATGGGTATCGTCGCCTTCTTCATCACCTGGGAAACGGGATGGCTCGGCATCGGCCGCGCCATTGCTGCGGTGGCCATCGGCGGCCTGGTTCTCGCCGGGCCTGCCGCCGTTCTCGCGCGTGGCATGATGCTGCCGAAGCTGACCGATATCGCGACGGACCCCACCGATCCGCCCCGCTTTCGCGCCCTCATGCTGGCCCACCCCCGGGATGCCAACAGCCTTGCCTTCGGCGGGTCGGCGGCGGCCGAGACCCAGCGGATGGCCTATCCCGGCATCAAGCCGGTCGACCTCACGGCGACGCCGGAAGAGGCGTTCAATACGGTCCTTGCCCTGGTGCAGAAGCGGCGCTGGCACATCCTCGATGCGATTCCCCCGCGCGGAACCCGGCGCGACGGTCAGATCGAGGCCGTGGCGGTTTCGCCCGTCATGGGCTTCCGCAGCGACGTCTCGATCCGTATTCGGCCAACCGCGAAGGGGGCGCGGGTCGATGTGCGGTCCTCCGCCCGCTACGGCATCCATGACCTCGGCACCAACGCCCAGCGCATCGAGGCGCTGATGGCGGACTTGGCGGCCGAGCGGCGGCGGCGCTGAGTCTCAGACCGCAGACGTTCCCAGAAGCGCAACGGCAGCCGCCGCCTCGTCCGGCGGCAACGGTTCCACCAGGCCCGGGCCTTCATTGCGGACGGAATTGACGTTGGCCGAAACCGGGGTCAGGCGAAGCGCTTCGCCGGGGTAGGAGCGCATCAGCGCTGCGCCCTCCTCCCCCTCCAGCCAGGCCGAGATTTCCTGGTCGGGCAGGATCACCGGCATGCGCTCGTGCAGCGGGCGCAGGCGTTCTGTGGCGGGGCAAGTGAGGATGGTGAAGGTGCGGAGCCATTGGCCCGTGCCGGGATCCTTTCAGCCCTCCCACAGACCGGCAAAGGACATGGGAGAGCCATCTGCGCGGGAAATGACGAAGGGCTGGCGCCGCTTGTCCACGGCCTTCCACTCATAGAAGGCGTCGGCAGGGACGATGCAGCGGCGCCGGGCGCGCCAAGCCCCGCGGAAGGTCGGCTTTTCCGCAACAGTCTCCGAACGCGCGTTGATGAGACTGCCGCCGCCGGATGGCCCCTTGGCGAAGGACGGCACCAACCCCCAACGCAGCAGATCGAGATGGCGCCGCCCCGTCTCCGGATTTCGGCGGACCACCATGAGATCCTGCGTCGGCGCCGCGTTGTAGCGTGCTGGACCGTTGGGCAGGGGCGACAGTGCTGGATCGACCCCGAACAGGGCCGCGAGGGCCGCCGGGGGCGTCAGCTGGACGAACCGTCCGCACATGGCCGCGCCGGTCTCTCTCGCGTCAGGCCGCCCGGCGGAATCGGCCGGTGATGGCTGCCGTTCCGTCGGTGACGACCCGGCCGCTGGCCACCAGATGCTCCAGATGCGCCAGAACGGTGAGCGATGCCGCTCCCACGAGCCGGGAGTCGAGGCCGATATAGATGCCCCGCACCAGATCTGGAATCGTCTCCACGTCCCGGTCCAGCGCCCGCAGGATCGCGGCCTCCCGCGCCACGCGATGGGCGAGGTAATCGCGGACGAACGCCGGGGCGCCGCGCACGGGCCCGCCGTGGCCGGGGAGGTAGACCGACTCGGTGCGGGCCGCGAAGCGCTCGAGCGATCGGATGTAGTCGCCCATGGAGCCGTCCGGGGGCGCGACGATGGAGGTGGCCCAGGCCATCACATGATCGCCGGAGAAGATGAGATCTTCCTCGGCCAGCGCGAAGGCCATGTGGTTGGCGCAATGCCCCGGGCTCGCGATACCCGTCAGCGTCCAGCCCGGACCATCCACCGCCTCGCCGTCGGGCAGGACGACGTCCGGCCGGAAGTCCATGTCGGCGCTGGCGTCCAATGGGTTCACCTCGCCGATGGCGAGCGGGCGGGCGGCGCGATGTTGCCCCTCCGCAACAGTCGGCGCACCGGTGGCGGCCTGGATGGCGCGCGCCGCGGGGGAATGGTCACGATGGGTATGGGTGATGACGATGTGGCTGACGGTCTCGCCGCGCACGGCATCGAGCAGCGCCGCAATATGGGTGGGATCATCCGGTCCCGGATCGATGATCGCCACCGTGCCTCTGCCTAGGATGTAGGAGCAGGTTCCGGTGAAAGTGAAAGGCGAGGGATTGGGCGCCACGATGCGCCGGACCAACGGCGTCACCTGGTCGAGGCGGCCGGCTGGAACGTCAAAGCTTCGGTCGAAGGCGATTTCGTCGCTCATGGGGGCAACGCTAGCCCAGTTGAGGCTTCAGCGACAACCGCGGCGGTGGCGGGCTCCGGACGGATCGGTGCGCGCTGATGCGCTTGGATGGTTCGGAAACGGCGGCCTGGACCGGAACGGGATCGGGTCGCCAAGCTGGGGCCGCGCAGGCAAAAGAAAAGCCCGCTGCCGAGGCAGCGGGCTTCACGATGAAGCAGAGCTTCGATCAGAACTTGTAGTTCACACCCGCGCGGAACGAGTTGAACTTAGAGTCCGTGCTGGCGCTCAGGCCGGGCGCGATCGCAACGGCGTCCACGCTCGCAGAGCCGAGGTCGACGTAGAGGTATTCAGCCTTGAACGTCCAGTTGTTGGTGATGGCGAACTCGCCGCCGGCACCGATGGTCCAACCCCAGTTGGTGCTGGACTTGTCGAACACCTGCACGCCCAGGACCGAAGCCGAGGTCGCGGTCTTGCCGTAGGCCACACCACCGGTGATGTAGGGCAGGAACCGGTCGATCGCGTAGCCGAGGCGGGCGCGGATCGTGCCGAAGTAGTCGATGGTGGTGCCAGCGCTCACGACCGGCAGGCCGAGCACGGAGGCGCTGACGTTGCCAGCGATGTTCGACCACTGCAGGTCGGTCTCGATGCCGAGCACGACGTTGTTCGCGAACTGGTAGTTGTAGCCGATCTGGCCACCGGCGTAGAAGCCGGAGGAGTTCAGGCTGGCCGAGGCGACCGGGGAGCCGAAGTAGTTGACGTCGTAGGTGAACGAGTCACCGCCGTAACCGACGTTGCCACCGATGTAGAAGCCGGTCCAGGAGAACACCGGAACGACGGCAACCGCCTTGACGGGATACTTCGTCGCCAGGTCAGCAGCCGCGGCCGGAGCCGAGAGCGCCGCCAGCGCGACAGTGGCGAGAAGGAACCGCTTCATGACCAAAACCCCCTTGCTTGGGTAACTTGTGCTTTGGGCGAAATCACCGACGACCGTCTCGGGCCACAAGTCCTTTCGTCCAGTGACATCTATCTAGCAGGGGTCTCGCCGGAATGCCGTAACATTCTTGCCACAGTCGCCCCAAATCAGCACGCCTCGGAGCCAAATTCCTAGTATGCTACCGCTACATAGCGGTGTTGGCCGCCCTTCGCCGGCTATCGGCGCGGTGACCGGATCCGAAAGGTAAATTGTTCGTAAAAACAATCGCCTTCAAGCTGCGTTCAGAGGCCCGGATTTAGTCTGGATTCGTAGGTCTCCCGAAGGAGGACGCCATGCAACCTTACCGATTCCCCGCCTTTGCGCGGTCGGTCGCGGCCGGGGCGGCGCTCGCCGCAATCACCTCCGGCGCTGCGCTGGCGCGGCCAGACAGCCTCACGATGACGTGCGCCGCGGCGGCCGGCCTCGTCTCGAGCCAGGGCGCCATCGTCATGGGCACGGGCCCCAACATCTTCGACCGCTACGTGATTTCGCTGCGCTACTGCTCCGGCTTCGAGCAGTTGAAGCCGGAATGGATCAAGACGAAGGACAATCCGCAATGCTTCGTGGGCTATACCTGCTACGTGCCGACTCGGGACAATTCCTTCCGGTGAGGAACGACCGGCTCGAAAGGCCCGTCACGAAGGAGGATGCCATGACGACGTGCACCACCAGCCGGGTCCGCCCGGTTCTCGGCCTTGTGATGGCGGCCGGCCTTACCGCCTTCGCCGGGCCTGCGGCGGCGCAGACGCAGAGCCGATCCTTCACCTGCACCCAGGCCGCGGCCCTCATTCAGTCGAAGGGCGCCGTGGTGCTCGCCACCTCCCCCACCCTCTATGATCGCTATGTGCGGGACCAGAGCTTCTGCGTCTACGACCAGGAGACCCGCCCGGAATGGGTGCCCACGCGCGACAATCCCCAGTGCTTCATCGGCTACAGCTGCTATGTGCCCTCCCGCGGCGGCGGCCTGCGTTGAAATATTGGGGCCGAAATCCCGGCCGCCGGACGCAAAAAGGCCGGGCAATCGCCCGGCCTCGATAGGGTCAAAAAGCGGCGCCCCGCTCAGGCGATGCCGCGCTCCTTGAGCACCCCCTCGATCTCCTCCAGCACGCCGGCATCGTCGATGGTGGCGGGCACGGTCCAGGGATCATGGTCGGCGATCTTCTTCATGGTGCCGCGCAGGATCTTGCCCGAGCGGGTCTTGGGCAGACGGTTCACGGTGACCGCGAGCTTGAAGGCCGCCACCGGCCCGATGCGGTCGCGCACCAGCCCCACCAGTTCCTTCTCGATGACGTCCGGCGCGCGCCGCTCGCCGGCCTTGAGCACGACGAAGCCGCAGGGCACCTCGCCCTTCAGCTCATCCTTCACGCCGATGACGGCGCATTCGGCCACGTCCGGATGGGAGGCCAGCACCTCCTCCATGCCGCCGGTGGAGAGACGATGGCCGGCAACGTTGATGATGTCGTCGGTGCGGCCCATGACGAAGACATAGCCGTCATCGTCCAGGAAGCCGGCGTCGGCGGTCTTGTAGTAGCCGGGGAACTCGGCAAGGTAGCTTTCGGCGAAGCGGTCGTCCTGCTGCCACAGGGTGGGCAGGCAGCCGGGCGGCAGCGGCAGTTTCACCACGATGGAGCCCATGGTGCCGGCCGGAACGGGCTTCGACGCCTCGTCGACGATCTGGACGTCGTAGCCGGGCATGGGCACGGTGGGCGAGCCGAGCTTGATGGGCAGCAGGCCGAGGCCTACGGGATTGGCGGCGATGGCCCAGCCGGTCTCCGTCTGCCACCAGTGGTCCACCACCGGCACCTTCAGCTGCTCCTGTGCCCACATCACGGTATCGGGATCAGCCCGTTCGCCGGCGAGGAACAGGGTGCGGAAGCGCGAAAGATCGCGCCCCTGCTTCAGGAGGCAGTCCGGGTCCTCCTTCTTGATGGCGCGGAGTGCGGTCGGCGCCGTGAACAGGGCGACGACGCCGTGCTCCTCGATTACCCGCCAGAAGGCGCCGGCGTCGGGCGTGCCAACCGGCTTGCCCTCATAGACCAGCGTGGTCGCGCCGAGGATCAGCGGAGCGTAGACGATGTAGGAATGGCCGACCACCCAGCCGATGTCGGAGGCGGTCCAGAATACCTCGCCGGGCTTGATGCCGTAGAGGTTCTTCATGCTCCAGTCGAGCGCCACCATGTAGCCGCCGGTGTCGCGCACGACGCCCTTGGGCTTCCCGGTCGTGCCTGACGTGTAGAGGATGTACAGCGGATCGGTCGCCCGCATGTCGGCACAGAGGGCGGCCTTGCCTGCCGCGGCTGCGGCATCGACCGCGGCCTGCCAGTCGAGGTCGCGGCCCTCCACGAGCGCGCCCGGCCCCTGGGTCCGCTGCAGCACCAGGCAGTGCTCCGGCTTCACGGCCGACATGGAGATGGCGAGGTCGAGGAGCGGCTTGTAGGGCACCACGCGGTTCGGCTCGATGCCGCAGGAGGCCGCGAGGATCACCTTCGGCTCGGCATCCTCGATGCGGGTGGCGAGCTCCTTGGCGGCGAACCCGCCGAACACCACGGAATGAATGGCGCCGATGCGGGCGCACGCCAGCATGGCGCAGATCGCTTCCGGCACCATGGGCATGTAGATCAGTACGCGGTCGCCCCTGGTGACGCCCATGTCCTGAAGCACCGCGGCCAGCGTCGCCGTCTCCTTCAGCATCCCGCCATAGGTGAGCGTGCGCTTGGTGCCGGCAACCGGGCTGTCGTAGATCAGTGCCGCCTGATCGCCACGGCCGGCCGCGACATGGCGGTCGAGGGCGTTGTGGCAGACATTGCCCACCGCATCGGGAAACCAGCGGCCATAGACGCCGGCATCAGCATCGAAGATGGTCTCCGGCGGCCGGGTCCAGTCGATGCCACGGGCAGCCTCGGCCCAGAAGGCGGACGGATCGGTCTTCCAGCCGGCATAGGCCTGCGCGTAGCGGCTCGCGCGATCAATGGACATGGACGTCTCCCTCAAGGGTCTTCTTTGGCCCGGTAGTGCCGGGTGCTTTTTTACAGCGCAAGCTCGCACAAATGCGTAAGACGTTTGTCGCCCGGGTCCGCAACCACATGCGGCGAACTGGTACTTTGGTATCGGGCACCGCTGATTGCACCGCCCTGCCGCCCTCGGCTAGGTTCGCGCTCCAATTCGACCGGAATCCCGGCACGAACACAAGCTTTCGGACGAGGGGGGAGACACGATGGCCGGCATCTACGACCAGGATCTCGATCGGAACGCGGCGAACTACCAGCCGCTGACGCCCCTCGGCTTCCTCGAGCGGGCGGCGAGCGTCTTTCCGGACCACACCGCCATCCTGCACGGCAATTTGAAGCGCAATTACCGCGATTTCTATGCCCGCAGCCGGCGCCTTGCCTCGGCGCTCGCAAAGGTGGGCATCGGCGGCGGCGATACCGTTGCGGTGATGCTGCCCAATGCGCCGGCCATGCTGGAAGCCCATTACGGCGTGCCCATGGTGGGCGCGGTGCTCAATTCGCTGAACACCCGGCTCGATGCCGCCATCCTCGCCTTCACCCTCGACCACGGCGAGGCGAAGGTGCTGATCACCGACCGCGAATTCTCTCCGGTCATCAAGGCGGCCCTCGCCCTCGCCGTCTGCAAGCCGCTCGTCATCGACTATGACGATCCCGAGTTCACCGGTCCGGGCGACCGCATCGGGGTGATGGAATACGAGGATTTTCTCGCCACCGGCGACGAAGGCTTCGCCTGGAAGACGCCGGCCGATGAATGGGATGCCATCGCCCTGAATTACACGTCCGGCACCACGGGCGATCCGAAGGGCGTCGTCTATCATCACCGCGGCGCGCATCTGCTGGCGGTCGGCAATGTGGTGACGTGCGCTCTGGGCAAGCATCCGGTGTATCTGTGGACGCTGCCCATGTTCCACTGCAACGGCTGGTGCTTCCCCTGGTCCATCACGCTGGTAGCCGGCACCCATGTGTGCCTGCGTCAGGTGCGGGCGAAAGCAATGTTCGACGCCATCGCCGACCACAAGGTGACACACATGTGCGGCGCGCCCATCGTGATGTCCACCCTGCTCAATGCGCCGGAGGCGGACAAGCGGCCCCTGCCCGGCCGGGTGGAGTTCATCACCGCCGCCGCCCCGCCGCCGGAGGCCGTGCTCGCGGCCATGCAGGATGCGGGCTTCAACGTGGTCCACGTCTACGGGCTCACGGAAGTCTACGGCCCGGCGGTCGTCAACGACTGGCATTCGGAGTGGGACGCGCTCGACGCCAAGCAGCGGGCCTTCCTCAAGTCGCGGCAGGGCGTGCGCTACAGCGCGCTGGAAGCCCTCGACGTGATGGACCCCGAAACCATGGTTCCGGTCCCCGCCGACGGCGAGACGCTGGGTGAGGTCATGTTCCGCGGCAATGTGGTGATGAAGGGCTATCTGAAGAATCCCGCCTCCACCGAGAAGGCGTTTGCCGGCGGCTGGTTCCACTCAGGCGACCTCGGGGTGAAGCATCCCGACGGCTACGTGCAGTTGAAGGACCGCTCCAAGGACATCATCATCTCCGGCGGCGAGAACATCTCCTCCATCGAGGTGGAGGACGCCCTCTACAAGCATCCCGCGATCGCCGCGGCCGCCGTGGTAGCCAAGCCCGACGAGAAGTGGGGCGAGACGCCCGTCGCCTTCGTCGAGCTGCGCGACGGCATGAGCGCGACGGCCGAGGACATCATCGTCCATTGCCGCGCTCATCTGGCGGCGTACAAGTGCCCCCGCCACGTGGTTTTCGAGGAAATCCCCAAGACCTCCACCGGCAAGATCCAGAAGTTCCGCCTGCGCGAGCTGGCCAAGGAGGTTTGAGGAAGATGTCCGACATTGAAGTCCGCGACGCCAACGGCGCCGTCCTGAAGGACGGCGACAACGTCACTCTCATCAAGGACCTCAAGGTGAAGGGCACGTCCGTGACCCTGAAGCGCGGCACGCTGGTCAAAGGCATCCGCCTCACCGGCGACCCTGAAGAAATCGACTGCAAGGTCGAGAAGGTGAAGGGCCTCGTGCTGCGCACGGAGTTCGTGAAGAAGGCCTGAGCGCGTCACCTGGACGACGCGAGCCATGTCCAGCGCGCCCCATTTCGGGAGGACTGGTCAGGCTCCCCGTGCGTGACTGCCCGATGACCCGGGGTTACAGACTCGATTTGCAATCCTGTCTGTAACCCCGCCTCCCCTGCCCCACCGGCACCTTTCCAATCCTTCATCCTGCGGCCATGGTTCAGTCATGCGCGGGGGTTCAATGCTTGCCGCGAAGCCCTCCCGGAGAGCCCGGCCTTGCGTGCCCTTCTATCCCTTCTCGGCGACATCCGCCGCCTGGCCGTGCCCTATTTCAAGAGCGAGGAACGCTGGATCGCCATCGGCCTCCTCGCCGCGGTGATCGCTCTGGAGCTCGCGTGGGTGTTCGCCACGGTGATGCTGAACGAGTGGAACGTCGCATTCTACAACGCCATACAGGAGAAGGACTTCGCCGCGTTCAAGACGCAGATCCTGATCTTCTGCGCCATCGCCGCAGGCGCCATCGTCGTGGCGGTCTACCAGATCTACCTGAAGCAGTGGCTGGAGGTGCGCTGGCGGCGCTGGCTTACCCGGCGCTATCTCGGCGCATGGCTGGGTGACGACGTGCATTATCGCCTGCGGCTCAGCGGCGATGAGGCGGACAATCCCGACCAGCGCATCGCCGAGGATGTGCAGTCCTTCATCAGCCGCACGATTTCGGTGGGCGTCGGCCTGCTCGGCACCGTGGTGTCCCTCATCTCCTTCTCCGTCATCCTGTGGAATCTGTCAGGCTCGCTGCCGCTCCATCTGTTCGGGCGCGAGCTGAACGTGCCGGGCTACCTGTTCTGGGCGGCGCTGATCTATGCCGCCGGCGGAACGCTCCTCGCCCATTTCATCGGCCGGCCGCTGGTGAAGCTCAATTTCGAGCAGCAGCGCTATGAGGCGAATTTCCGCGTCGATCTCGTGCGGGTGCGCGAGAATGGCGAGCAGATCGCCCTTCTGGATGGCGCGCAGGCCGAAGAGCGCAAGCTCGAGGGGCGCTTCTCCCACATCTTCGGCAATTTCGTTGAGCTGATGAAGGCGCAGAAGCGCCTCACCTGGTTCACCGCCGGCTACAACCAGATCTCGACCATCTTCCCCTATGTGGTGGTGGCTCCGGCCTATTTCTCCGGCCAGATCCAGCTCGGCCAGCTGATGCAGACGGCGAGCGCCTTTTCCTCTGTGCAGGGATCGTTCTCCTTCTTCATTTCCAGCTACGTGACGCTGGCGGAATGGACCTCGGTCGTGCAGCGGCTCATCGGCTTCGAGAAGGCCATCGCGGCGGCGCAGACCAACCGTCCCACCGAGAGCCTCGCCTCCCTTCCCGCCACTAAGGCCCTGGCGCTGCGCGGGCTTGATGTGCGCCTGCCGGGCGGCGCGCCCCTCATCGCCACCGACGAACTCCATATCGCGCACGGAGAATGCGTGCTCATCACCGGCCCTTCCGGCGCCGGCAAGACCACCCTGCTGCGCGCCATCGCCGGTATCTGGCCCTACTCGACGGGCTCCGTGCATCGGCACGCCGAGCATCGCCTCATGGTGCTGCCGCAGAAGCCCTATGTACCGGCCGGGCGGCTGGATGTGGCCCTCGCCTATCCCCGCCCCGTCGCCGACGTGCCGCGGGACCAGATCGCCGAGGCCTTGACCGCCGTCGGGCTCTCCGACCTCGCGGGGCGGCTGGATGCGGAAGCCCTGTGGCCGCACGAGCTCTCGCTGGGTGAGCAGCAGCGCATCTCCATCGCCCGCGCACTGCTGGAAGAGCCAGAGGTGCTGCTGCTGGACGAGGCCACGTCCGCCGTCGACGAGGCGACCGAAGCGGCGCTCTACCGCCTGCTGCGGGAGCGTCTGCCGGAGAGCACCTTCATCTCCATCGGCCACCGCAACACCCTGGTGGACCTGCATGACCGGGTGCTGCACCTCCACGGCGAGGAATCGCCGCGAATGTTGGGACCGGCCGCGCCCCCGGCGCTCAAGGCGGTTTGAAAGCGGGCGGGGCGAGGACGGGTCGGTAGTCCTTGCCCCCCACCGCACGCCTCAGCTAAGTCTGTTGCTGCAGTGCATCAGGCTGCCCAGCTGCCCCGCCCCGAGGTCCCGCGTGACATCCGCCGAGCCCGCCCAGAAGCCCCGTGACATCGTCTATTACGCCCTCGCCGCGCTGGTGGGCTTCATGGGGGGCGGCGTCGGCGCCGGCTTCCACTGGGCGACGGTCAAGGCCGGCGAGTGGCCGCTCCTGCTGCGTGAGCATTTCCAGGGGCCTGAGCTTTACGCCGCGCTGTCGGTCGGCGCCGCGCTGATGGTGGCGCTCGCGGTCTTTCTGGTGCGGCGCTTCGCGCCCGAGGCGGCGGGCTCCGGCGTGCAGGAGATCGAGGGCGCACTGGAAGGCCTGCGCGAGGTGCGCTGGAAGCGGGTGCTGCCGGTGAAGTTCGTCGGCGGCGTGCTGGCCCTCGGATCGGGGCTGGTGGCGGGCCGGGAAGGCCCGACGATCCACATGGGCGCCTCCATCGCCAAGGCCATCTCGGACGCCGCCGGCCTGAGCACCCGCGACAGCCGGGGCCTGCTGGCGGCCGGTGCCGCGGCGGGTCTGGCGGCGGCGTTCAACGCGCCGCTGGCGGCCATCCTGTTCGTCATCGAGGAGACGCGGCGGCAGTTTCCCTATGGGTTGCGGACCTATAGCGCGGTCATCATCTGCTCGGCGGCGAGCGCCATCGTGGCCCAGGTCATCGGCGGTACCGCGCCGGACATGCAGATGGATGTGGCCGCCGTGCCGCTGCATTTCCTGCCCGCATTCATCGGGCTTGGCGTGGTTCTCGGGGGGGTGGGAATCGCCTTCAACGCGGCGCTGGTCTTCTCGCTCGATGCCGCACGGGGACTGGCTTTGAAGGTCTCCCCCTATGTCCTGCCGGTGGTGGTGGGCGCGGCGGTGGGGCCGCTTCTGGTGCTGCGGCCGGAGGCGACGTTCGGGGGGGAGATGCTGGCGGTGTCGCTGCCGGGCATGGGGTTGCCGGCGCTGACCTTGGCGGGGATCGTCCTGATCCGGTTCGCCATGACCATGGCGAGCTATTCCACGGGTATTCCCGGCGGCATCTTCGCGCCCATCCTGGCGCTGGCGACGGCAGTCGGGGTGCTGTTCGCGACCTTGCTCGGGAGCCTTTTTCCCCTTCCACCGCAGATGCTTGCGGCCTGCGGGATCGCCGCCATGGGTGGCCTGTTCTCGGCCACGGTGCGGGCGCCGCTGGTGGGGATGGTGCTGGTGGCGGAGCTGACCGGGGCCTACGATCTCCTGCTGCCGACCATCCTCACCTGCGTCACCGCAAACCTTGTGGCAGAAGGACTTGGCGGCAAACCGATCTACGAAGTGCTGCTCGACCGCACCCTGCGCCTCGCCGGAATGCCCCGTCCGCCGGAGCCGGAGCAGGACGTCATCGGCGGCTGGGACGAGCGGGAGCGGCGCCCGCAATAGAGGCCGATATCGGCAGGTTCAGTGGGGGTAGCACCAGGGGTATCGGCGGGATTCGGGACCGGTTCGGGACGGTTCAGCTCCTGCCGGGTCCAAGATCGAGGCCGTCGCGCCCAACCACCCCTCAAACGGTATCAAATTACATCCCCGCCCTCGCCCCGAGTCCCCGCTGCGCGTCCGGGCCGGAGGCATCGGGACGCGACACGGAGGCCCCCCATGGCGGTACGCCAGATCGTGAAATTCCCCGACCCGCGGCTGCGGCAGCCGGCAGCGCCGGTGACGGCGTTCGACGCGGCGCTGGCGGCCCTCGCCGCCGACCTCCTCGACACCCTGCGGGCGGCGCCGGGCATCGGCATCACGGCGCCCCATGTGGGGGTGCCCGCGCGGGTGGTGGTGCTGGAGCTTTCCCCAGGGGAATGGCCGCGCACGTACGTCAATCCCGAGATCGTGTGGTCCTCGCCCGAGACCATCCGCCATGCCGAGGGCAGTGTCTCCATGCCCGGCGCGGTGGAGGAGGTGGAGCGGAAGGCCCGCGTGCGGGTGCGCTACGAGGATCTCGCCGGCGCCGTTCAGGAGGAAGAAGCCGAGGGGCTGCGCGCCGTCTGCCATCAGCACGAGTGCGACCAGATCGACGGCATCTTCTGGCTGCAACGCCTGTCGCGCCTCAAGCGGGAGCGGGTCGTCCGCAAATACGAGAAGGCGCAACGCCCGCCCGTCGGCTGACGCGGAAAGCGGCGACCGTAGGCCAAGCTTGTGCTTGCGCATCCCCCGCCGATGCGCTCACTCTCACCCAATAACCCTCCCCCGGCGTTGCGGTTCGGGGCGGGCGGCTGGCCTGAAGGCGGGGCCGGAAGATGCGGGCTCGACGCGGGCGGACGGCGGTTCACGGGCGAATCGGGACGGCACGGGCGTGCCTGCGGCAGCTCATGGCCGCCCTCGCCCTCATCCTCATGGCACTGTCCCCGGTCTCGCCCGCGCGCGCCGAGAATGAACCCATCCGGCTGCAGGTGGTCGGCGGGCTCGGCGGTGTCACCCAGTTCACCCGGCTGGAGCAGCCGTTCTGGGAGCGCGAGATCACCGAGCGCACCGGCGGGCGCGTGGTCGCCACCATCATCCCCAACGACAGCGGCGGCCTGCGCGGGCAGGAGATGCTGCAGCTCATGCAGCTGGGCGTGGTGCCGTTCGGCACCGGCCTCCTCTCCGTGGTCTCGGCGGAGGAGCCGGAGCTCAACGCCGTGGACCTGCCCATCCTCAACCCTGACATGGCGACCCTGAAGAAGACGGTCGCCGCCTTCCGCGTGCATCTCATCAACATCCTGCGCGACCGGTGGGACATCGAGCTGCTCGCCATCTATGCCTATCCGGCGCAGGTGCTCTTCTGCCGCTCCGGCTTCCGCGGCCTCGACGACATCGCCGGCCGCCGGGTCCGCACCTCCTCGGTGGCCCAGTCCGACCTCATGAAGGCGCTCGGGGCCATTCCCGTCGTGGTGCCGTTCGCGGATGTGGTGGATGCGGTGCGGCAGGGGGTGGTGGACTGCGCCATCACCGGCACCCTCAGCGGCCACGAGATCGGCCTCGGCGACGTCACCACCCACGTCCACAGCATGGCGATCAGCTGGGGGCTTTCCTTCTTCGGCGCCAACGTCAATGCGTGGCAGGCCCTGCCGGCGGACGTGCGGGAGCAGATCCGAAGCAGCCTCGCCGATCTCGAAAGCCGCATCTGGCAGCAGGCCCAGGCGGACACCGCACGAGGGCTCGACTGCAACACCGGCGCCATCGCCTGCGGCCGGCCGATGACCCGCCGGCTGGTGGTGGTGCCACAATCCGAGGCCGACGCCGCCCGCCGCCTCAACCTTCTCTCCGGAACCATCCTGCCACGCTGGATCCAGCGGTGTGGCGCGGCTTGCGCCGATGCATGGAATGCCTATCTTGCCGAACTGCACGCGACGACCGCCAAAGCCGAGTGATCGCAGCCGGCCGGATGATCCGGGCGGAAGGGCCTCCCCCGGCGGGGACGGCGGCGCCCTCAAGCCTGGGGACTGGCGCCGACGATGATCTGGCACCGCCTCAAGCTCTCCGTCATCGCCGGGACCATCGTCATCCTGGGCCTGCTGACGGTCGGGACGGCCCTGCTCGCCCATCGCGGCTTGGTCGCGACGCGGCTCGCCGCCGAGGCGGACATCGAGCGCTCCGCCCGGGGCGTGGAGAATGCGCTCAACCGTCAACTGCTCCAGATCCATGGCGCGCTCGCCACCATCCGGCCGCTGTTCGCCGCCGCCGGAGTCACGGCCACCTCGCCCGCCGCCAACGAGCTGCTGCGCGGCTTCAACCTGCAGACCATCGCCTATCGCGACATGATGCTGGTCGCCCCCGACGGCACCATCATCGCCTCGGCCCGGCCACGCGGCGCGCTGCGCTCGCTGCCCATGGTGACCCAGCCCACCAACATCCAGCCCGCCGCCATGATCGGACCGGTGCAGAATCCGGTGAACGGCGACTGGTCGCTCTATGCCGTCCGGGCGGTTCCCGGATGGGACGGCGTGGTCGCCGTCGCCGACGTCTCGACCCAGTCGCTCATGAAGATCCTGGCGGAGACCGGCCTCGCCCCGGGCATGCGCATCCGCATCGAACGGCCGAACGGCCAGCTGGTGGCCTCGCTGCCCCATGACGAGCTGGCCGTCGGCGAGTGGCGGCACGGTGCGCTGGGCACGCGACCGCCCGATGGCAGGGCCTTCGTCACCACCGGCGACAAGGGCCAGCCGGAACTGGCCGTGGTGCGGAGCTCCCTGCCTGGGGACCTGCGCGTGGTGCTGGTCACCGACCTCGACGATGCCCTCGCGCCGTGGCGGCGCTTCCGCGATCGCCTGGCCGCAGCCGCCGCTTTGGGCGGCACGCTCGTGGCCGCCTTCGCCGGTGCCCTGCTCATCGCCCTGCGCCAGCGCGAGAAAGTGGATTCCGAGCGGGCCCGCGCCACGGCCGTGCTCGCCAATGCGGTGGAGGCCATGTCTGATGGCTTCGCCCTGTGGGACGGCGATGACCGGCTCGTCGCCTGCAACCAGCGCTATCGCGAGCTGTTCGCCATCACCGCGCCTTTTCTCATCCCGGGTGCGCGCTTCCAGGACATCATGCGGGCGAGCACCTATGCGCAACAACTTCCGTTCCCCGGCTCGGTGACCGAAGAGGCCGTCGCGGAACGGGAGCGCTGGCATCGTCCCGAAAACAGTCCCGTCGAGCGACAAATGTCCACCGGGCGCTGGGTGCTGATGACAGACCGGCGCACCGCGGACGGCGGCGTGGTCGCGATCCGCACCGACATCACCGCGCTCAAGGCGGTGCAGGCGGAGCTGGCCGAGGCCAACCTGCGGGCCACCGAGGCCGCCGCCGAGGCGCAGCGCCAGAACATGGTGCTGATTGAGCGCGAGGGTCGCATCCGCTTCCTCGCCCACCACGACGACCTCACCGGCCTGCCCAACCGGGTGGTGTTCCGCGAGCGCATCGGCAAGGCGCTCCACCAGGCCGCCGACCGGGGCGAGAAGATGGCCCTGCTCTATCTCGACCTCGACCGTTTCAAGGACGTCAACGACACCCTCGGCCATCCCGTGGGCGACGCTTTGCTGCGGAAGGTCGCCGCCCGCCTCACCAACTGCGTTCAGGCCACCGACATGGTGGCGCGCCTCAGCGGCGACGAGTTCGCCATCATCAGCATCGGGCCGCAGCAACCGCAGGCGGCGACCGAGCTGGCCGAGCGCATCATCGCCCTGCTCGGGGAGCCCTATTCGGCCCTCGGCCATACCATCGCGGTCAGCGTCAGCGTCGGCATCGCGGTGGCCGAGGCGGCATGGATCGACGCCGACACCCTGCTCAAGCAGGCCGACCTCGCCCTCTACCGCGCCAAGGCGTGGGGCCGCGGCACCATGTGCGTGTTCGAGCCGGAGATGGACACCCATCTGCGCGCCCGGCTGGAGATGGAGCAGGACCTCAGGGAGGCCCTGGCCGAAGGGCAGTTCGATCTCGCCTACCAGCCGATCTTCTCGGTGGTCACCGGCGCGCTCACCGGGTTCGAGGCGCTGCTGCGCTGGAACCACCCGCGCCGCGGCATCGTCGACCCCTCCACCTTCGTGCCGCTGACCGAGGATTCCCGCAGCATCGTGGAGATCGGCGCCTTCGTGCTGCGGCGGGCGGTGGCCGACATCGCAGCCCTGCCCGGCGCGCTAAAGGTGGCGGTGAACCTCTCGCCGGTGCAGCTCGCCTTCGGTGACATCATCGGCACGGTGGAGGCGGCGCTGCGCGACAGTGGTTTGCCGCCCGACCGCCTCGAATGCGAGATCACCGAAACCGCCCTGTTCGAGAGCGAGCAGACCAGCCTCGCCGTGCTCCAGCGCCTGCGCGACCTGGGGGTGAGGATCGTGCTCGACGATTTCGGCACCGGCTATTCCAGCCTCAGCCGGCTGCGCCTTCTGCCCATCGACAAGATCAAGATCGACCGCTCCTTCGTGCTGGATGCCACCGAGGGCTCGGCCAGCGCCGCCATCATCGAGGCCGTCACCGTGCTCACCAGCCGGCTCGGCATCGCCACCGTCGCCGAAGGCATCGAGACCGAGGAGCAGTGGGCGCTGCTCGCCCGCACCTCCTGCGCCGAGGCGCAGGGCTTCCTGCTCGGCCGGCCCCTCCCCATCGCCGAGGCCGCGGCGCTCGCCCGCGCCGGGTCCGGCGTGCCGGTGGCGCTGGCGCAGCGCTTTTCCCCGCCGGCCTGAAGCGCACCCCCTACCCCGCCTTCCGGTACAGAGCGGTGAGGATCACCATGGGGGAGAGCAGCGGCTGCGGCGCCGCGCGCATGCGCCTGCCCAGCCCGTCCATCAGCCGGTTGGTGAAGGCGTCGCGGAAGGCGGCGTCACGGCTGGGGTCGAGCGCCGCCAGCAGCGAGGGCAGGAACGGCGCCCGGAAGAAGCCGAGATGCTTGTCCGCCAGCGCCGCCGCATCGCCATCCAACCCATAGGCCGGCCAGAACGGGTCCCGCATCTCCCGCGCCTCCTCGGCGACGAGGGTGAGCCCTTCAAAGGCCCCGCCGGCGAACGGGATGCGGGCGTCGGCGGCGGTGCGCTCGAAGACGAGGATGGTCATCCGCCCGCGCTCGTCCGGCGTCAGGATGCCGCCGAGCGCAATGGCGTCCAGCTCCGCCGCCACCCAGGCCATCAGCACCGGGAAGGTGGTGGGCTCGTCCTCCGGCAGGCTCGGCTGCACCACCACCAGCGCCCCGCCCGGCTTCAGCTCCTGCGCGCGGGCGGCGAGGAAGGCCCGCCAGTCGGCCGCCGCCTGCGCGGCGAAGGCGGCCCGCACCTCCGGCGCTGTCTGCCGCGGCCACACATGGCCGGCGGGTATCACCGGCGCACGGCTCATCCAGTGGGCGGCAAACGAGCACCAGCCGAAATCCACGCTGGCATCCGGCAGCACCTGCTCATGGAAGGTGCGCCCCACGGCGGATGCGAAGGCGTGCGCGTCTCGCCGGAGATAGCTTTCGGGATCGTCCCGCAGCAGCGCGAACAGGGCGGAGAAATCATTGCCCGGCTGGTCGGTGTGGACGACGCTCACCGGCACGTCCGGCCCCAGCCGCCGGCGCACATGGCCGAGCGCGAGCCCCATGGGCACCAGCGAGTTGCGCCCCGTGGCGCTGCCATAGTCCGCCAGCGTGACGGGGGCCTCGAGCGCCATGCCCTCGAACGCCCGGTCGATCAGCGGCAGCCCGTGGGCACCGCCCTTCGCCTGATGCTGGGCATGGTCATTGTAGAACCCGCCCCCCTGCATGGGTGCCGGGCCTGTGGCCGTTCCGTCCTGCCCCGCCATCGCTTCGTCTCCCCGATGCGCAGGATGGCACATCTGCGAGGGACAGGTTAAGCAGTGACGTTTGGGAAGGCCAACCTCAGGACAGAGGAAGCAAGGTCGCGTGCGCATCCTGCTCATCAACGTGCCGCACCCCTCCATCGGCAGCCGCATCCCCGACGATCACCTGCCGCCGCTGGGCCTCCTCGCCATCGGCGGCCCGCTCATCGATGACGGGCATGAGGTGCGCCTCGTGGACGGCGAGCTGAAGCCGATGACGGCGGCCGAGCTCGTCGCAACGGCGGCGGCCTTCAAGCCGGACGCGGTGCTGTTCGGCCATTCCGGCTCCACCTCCGGCCATCCGGTGATCGCGGCCGTGGCGGCCGGCATCGCGCAGGCGCTGCCGGCAGCCTTCATCGTCTATGGCGGCGTGTTTCCCACCTATCACTGGCGCGACATCCTCGCCGCCGAGCCCCATGTGACGGCCATCGTCCGGGGCGAGGGAGAAGAGACCGCCCGGCGCCTCATGGCGGCTCTGGCATCCGGCACGCCGCTCGCCGACATCCCCGGCATCGCCTTTCGCGACGCGACCGGCCTGCACACCACCCCGCCCGCGCCGATGATCCAGAACCTCGATGCCTACCGCGTCGGCTGGGAGCTGATCGATCACGCCCGCTATTCCTACTGGGGCGGGCTCAGGGCGGTGGTGGTCCAGTTCTCGCGCGGCTGCCCGCATCCCTGCACCTATTGCGGCCAGCGCGGCTTTTGGAGCCGCTGGCGCCACCGCGACCCGGTGCTGTTCGCGAAGGAACTGGCGCGGCTCCGCCGCGAGCAGGGTGTCCGGGTCATCAACTTCGCCGACGAAAACCCGACCTCGTCGCGCAAGGTCTGGCGCACGTTTCTGGAGGCCCTGATCGCGGAGGACGTGGACCTCGTCCTCGTCGGCTCCACCCGCGCCGACGACATCGTGCGGGACGCGGATATCCTCCATCTCTACCGCAAGGCCGGCTGGGTGCGCTTCCTGCTCGGGCTGGAGAACACGGATGCGGCCACCCTCGCCTTGATCCGCAAGGGCGGCGGCATCGACACCGACCAGGAGGCGATCCGGCTGCTGCGCCGCCATTCCATTCTTTCCATGGCAACCTGGGTGGTGGGCTTCGAGGAGGAGACCGACCGCGATCACTGGCGCGGCCTCCGGCGCCTCCTCGCCCACGATCCCGACCAGATCCAGATGCTGTACGTGACGCCGCATCGCTGGACGCCCTACTACCAGCTCGCCGCCGGCCGGCTGGTGATCGAGACCGATCGCCGGCGCTGGGACTACAAGCACCAGGTGCTCGCCACCCGCCACATGCCGGCGTGGCGGACGCTCGTCTGGGTGAAGTTCACCGAGGCGGTGCTGCAACTGCGGCCCAAGGCGCTCCGGCGGACCTATCTGGAGCCAGACGCGCGCCTGCGCCATGCCATGCGCTGGTATGCGCGGATCGGGCGGCGGGTATGGCCACACGAGATTCTCGGCTTTCTGCGCCATCCCCCGCGCGACACCGGCGCGACGGTCGCGGATGTGTGGGGGCCGCCGCAGGACCGCGAGGAATATGCGATGGCGCCTCCGCCCCGCAGGCCGGCGGAAGCGCGCGAGCCGGCCACGCCTTCAATGGCCTCCGCTCAGGCGCGATAGCCCACCATCGCACGGAGGAACGCGCTGACGCGGGTGCCCAGCGGCAGGGCGTCCGTCGCCTCGCGTTCGAAGGCGGCGAAGGCGGTGGCGAGGCGGGTGCGCTGGCGGGCCTTTTCCGGCGGTGACAGGAAGGCCTTGTCGATGGCGGTCTCAGCGAAGCCCTTGAGGCGGCGATAGCCGAGGCCGTGGTCCTGCGAGGCGCGCAGATATTCGTTGGTGAGGTCGATGCGCGAGACGCCCGCATCGTCGGTGGCCAGCGTCACCGGCACGCTGGCCGAGAGATAGGTGCGGATGGGGTGGCGGCGATCGCGCACGCCGAGGATGACGTCGGACGAGGTGAGCGCGATCTCGATGGCGACGCCGCGCGCTTTCAGCTCCGCGAGCAGCCCGTCCATGTCGCGCTCGAAGCCGATGGCGGTGCCGTGGCCGATGCGCCGCGCCCCCGCCGTCTCCACCGCATCGCGGATGTGGAAGTCGAGATCCGGCGGCGGCACCAGCCCGATCCACAATTCGCCCGCATGGAGCGCCACCGGCACGTCCTTGCCGGCGAGGAAGCCGATCCACTGCATGTGGGCGCGGTAGTCCTGCCGGGCCGTGCGGTAGTCCTCGGGCCCCACATAATTGAAGCCGGCCACGACGTCCGGCAGGGCCCGCACCAGCGCCGCCGACACCGCCGTCTGGGCGAACACCTCGGCGGGCGCGCCATTGCGGTTCACCTGCGCGATGTAGCGGAAATCCACCCCGCAGCCGGGGCGGGTCGCATCCGCCGCGCAGCCGCGCAGCGCCTCCACCCGGGCGACGAGGGCCTTGATGTCCTCCACCCGGCGGCGCACCACTTCCGCCATGCCGGCCTTGTCCAGCGCCGCCAGCATGGCCTTGGGATCGCGCTCGGCACCGATGGCCTGGCCGAGGCGCCGGCGGTCCTCGCCCTCGATCAGCGTCACCATCAGCTCGGCATATTGCACGTTGTCCGCGCCGTACTGGCGCAGCTGGTCCACCGTCATCTCGGCGGTGCGCTCCAGGGTGCGCGTCCAGTCCGGCCCGCCGGCGGCAGGATTGAACTTGGAGAAGGAGGCGAAGAACTGGTCGTGGCCCGAGGGCACCCGGGGGGTCGGCAGGAACCAGCGCAGGGAGAGCGCATCCACCAGAAGATCGAAGGTGGTCTGGCCGCGCCAGCCGGCCACCGCGTCGGCGATCGGGACGATCTTGGGATCGGTGCCGCAGGGCTTATCCGCGCTCGCATCGGCGGGCGGGGAGAGGATGTTCATGGCGGCGGGATCGAGGCACAGGCCATCCTTGATGGCCCAGGCGATCAGCCGCTCGGCATAGACCGCGCCGGAGAGATGGGTATGCAGGTCGCCGCCCTTGGGCATGCGATGGAGGAAGGCGCGCTGGCGGTTGGGCTCCGGCCGCAGCACCTCGAAATGGGCGGCGGTGAGCGCCTCGGGCAGGTTGCTGGCGACGACGGCGGCCCGGATGGCGACACAAGCCGCGATCAGGACGAACGCGGCGATCAGGATACGGCGACGCAACAGGGCCTCCGGGGCGCGGGTCTCAACTCGAGCGCGACCCTAGAGAGCTGCCGCCGCGCGCGCAACGCGGGTGGGGCCCGGCGTGAAGATCGGCGGGGTGCGAGCGGGCGGAGGGGCTGGGAGGAGTCTCGCCGCACGGGCCAGCGTGCCCCGGCCTGCCCAGAAGAGCGCCGTCATCGCCCGCCTTGTGCGGGCGATCCACCCTTCCGCCGGAGGGGTGCCGGGCCGGATGAAGCGGACAAGCGGCGGAGTGGATCCCCCGGACAAGCCGGGGGATGACGGTGGTGACATACGCGACGGAAGCGACCAGGCGGGCGGCTCGGCTCTTTCCCGCTCAGCGCCCCGCTCAGCTCTTGGCCAGCCCGGCCAGCACCTTGTCCACGCCGGTGACGCCCACCTTCACGTTCACCTGCCGGCCGTCCTGCAGGCGGAAGGCGATGGTGGCTTCCTTGGCGGCGGACAGCTCCTTGGCGAGGGCCGCGTCGTAGGCAATGCTCGCCTCGCACTCGGTGCCGTTGCACCACTGGTAGGCGAGCTTGCGGGTGTTCTGACCGAGCACCAGGTCCACGCCGTCGCGCACCAGCACGCCGGTGGGGGTGGTGATGGCGATGGTCGGCACGTCCTTGCCGTCGCGGCCGATCTTCCACACCACGACCACGCGCTTCGACTGGTTGTCGGTGATGCGCAGCACGGCGAAGCAGGTCTTCTTGCCGGACTTGGCGCCGGCGGCCGGAGGCACCTCCTGGCAGGTGAGCACCCAATTGTCGAACGACTGGGTCTCCGTCTTCACCGGGCCGGCGGGCGCGGCCGGGGCGGCCGGCTGGTTCTGGGCAGTGCGGTTCTGGGCCGGCGCCGCCTGCTGGGTCTGCGCCACGGTGACGGCGCCCGTGTCCTCGGAGAACAGCACGGCGAAGGGCGTCGCCGCGAGGAGCGCGGCAAGGGCGAGAAAGGGGCTGGCGCGGAAGGAGGTGGTGCGGAACAGACGGGAAAGGATCACGAGACGCCTCCGTGGACGAGGACCCGGGGACAGAAGGAATCCGGAGAAGGGACGAAATGCGGGGACTGACGCGACGCGGGCCGGGAAACACGGGCCAGGAAACGCGGCCCCCGAAACGCGGGCCCGGAACTGGGCGGCCTGCGCCCGCAGCTCTTACCCGAACGGGAAGGATGGGACGGCCTGGAGCGAAAGCCAAGCTCCGTCACGATCTTGTCCCCGGAGAAGAAACGGGCGGCGCACCTTCAAGGCACGCCGCCCGCCGGACTGATCGAGGATCAGGTGCCGCTCACCACTGGTAGCGGACACCGCCCTTGGCGCTGCCGGCCGTGTAGTTGTCGCCGAACTTCACGTCGGCATTCACGAAGCTGTTCCAGCCCGAGTCCTTGGCGAAGACGTTGAACCCGACGCCGACTTCACCGAACAGGCCGTCGAAGTTGTCGACGGTGCCGAAGGGCACGCCCGGATTGAAGATCGTGACGGCGTTGTCGCCGAGGAACTCGTACCAGAGGCGGCCGGTCACGCTCGCCTGCACCTTGTAGGTGGCGGCGTCGTAGATCTGGCCACCGACGCGGGCGCCGAGGCTGCCGCGCAGGCTGTCGTTGTTGCCGAAGTCCACGAAGGTGTTTCCGGCAATGGCGAGGTTGGAGATGTTGGTGTTCACGTAGGTCAGGGTGGCGAGGCCGTCGACGAACCCGCCATTGGCCCAGGTGTAGAGCCGGTAGCCGGTATCGAGCGCGAAGCCGACGTTCCGGGCGTCCGTGGACTTTCCGAAGTAGCCGATGCCCGCGAGCGTCGGCGCATTGTAGTCCATGGAGAGGAAGTCGGCCTTGATGAGGGCGTCGAAGTACCAGTTGCCGGTGATGTAGGTGGCATAGGCACCGACCGTCCCACCCGAGTAATCCGCCGAGGTGGGCGAATTGCTGAAGTTCAGGTTGGACCCGACGTAGCCACCGAGGACACCGAACACCACCGCGTCATTGGTGGCGAACACGCCTTCCTTGCCGAAGTCGGCACCGGCCATGAACCCGTAGATGCTCTGGTTGTAGCCGGTGTCGAACCCGTAGAGGTTGCCGCCGGCCGCGAAGGTGTTGGAGGCATCGCGAGAGCCCCAGCTGCCCACCACCTTGCCCCAGATGCCGGGGGTGACGGAGGCCGGAGCCCCGTCGATGGTCTTGATGCCTTCCTTGGTGACGAGCTGCGTGGGCGTGCCCTGCAGGTAGGTGCGCAGGTCGGCCTGGCGGTCGAGCCACACGCCGGTGGTCTCGTGCCAGATGGCCTGGGCGCCGGTGACCAGCTTCGGCAGCTCGAACACTTCCTGGTCGGGCAGGCCGATCAGGTAGTGGTCGTTGCCCATGACCGTGAGGTCATAGAAGAACAGACCCTTGTCGATCACGCCGCCGAACTTGGCCGAGTAGTGGCTGGAGTTTGGATCGATGACGAAGTTGTTCGGGTCCGTGGTGCCGGTGGCGGTCGGCAGGTCCACCACCTTGATGCCGGCGAGGTTGAAGGCGCCAGGACCGGGGTTGACGTCGTGGATGAGCAGGCTGGTGACGCCGGTGGTGACGGGGCCGGCAATCTCAAGGCCGTTCACGTCCTTGCCCTCCACCCCCAACTGGTCCGAGGTGGAGCCCGGCGCGCCGAGGTAGCTGTCGAGGCCCACCTTGCTGTTGCCGACGCCGTTCCAGGTGCCGCTCACGTAGGTCACGTCGCGGGTGCCGTTGCCGGCGATCTGGCCGGGGGTCTCGTCGATCATGGTCAGCAGGCCGCTCTGGAGGAAGAGCGGATCGCCGTTGTTGAAGGTCTCGAGGCTGTTGAAGGTGGTGGTCTCGGCCACCGCCCCCTGCAGCGCGGTGACGATGCGGCCGGTGTTGTTCAGGGTGTCGTTGCCGCCCCCGAAGTAGTTGTTGCCGACCGTCACCCAGGTGTTCGACGACAGGTTGTTGAAGGTGTCGTCGTTGTTGGTGAGGCCGATGCGGCCGACGATGGTGCCGTTGTTGGTGATGGTGGTGGCGCCGCCGTCGGTGTCGATGACGATGTCGCTCGCCGCCACGATCAGGCCGGGCAGGTTGACGCCGCCCAGGTAGCTCCAGGAGCTGACCAGCGTGCCGGCACCCACGTTGATGATGGTGCCGTCATCGCTGTTGACCGAGATCACCGCCTCGCCCCAGCTCTTGCCGGAGCCGATCACCGCATTGTTGGTGCCGATGTTCACCGTGGCGAAGTCGGCCGAGAAGATGCGGATGGCGTTGCCGACGCCGGTCATGTCCGCGTCGCCGCGGATGATGCTGCCGTCGGAGGTGTTGACGGTGACGTTGTCCCAGCCGCCGGCGCGGATGCCCTTGTCGTTGGCGAGAACCACGGAGTTGACGCCGGTGGCGACGAAGACGTCGTTGCCCGGGCCGAAGGCGAAGTTGGTGGCGGTCAGCCCGTCGTCGCCCGCAGCCACCGCGCTGGAAGTGCCGGTGGTGAGGAAGACGTCACCGGAGCCGGCGAACTTGTTCGCCACGATGCCGTCGCCACCCGCGGTCACGCCGCTGGTGGTGCCGGTGGTCACGGTGACGTTGCCGGTGGAGCCGATGGACTGGGCCTCGATGCCGTTGCCCGAGGTGGTGATGTTGCTGAGGAGGCCGGTGGTGACCACCACGTCACCCGTGCCGGCGAACCGGCCGGCGAAGATGCCGCCCGCGGTGGCATTGATGGCCGAGGCCGTGCCCGTCGTCACCGACACGTTGCCGGTGCCGAAGGTCTTCGAGGCGATCACGCCGAAGTCCTGGGCCGCGATGGTGGTCGAGGCCCCCTGGTTCACCGTCACGTCGCCGGTGCCGAAGAGGACATTGGCCTCGACGCCGTTGGCGGTGGTGGAGGTGACGTTGGCGTTGGCATTCACCAGCACCGCGCCGTCGCCGCCCTTCAGGATGAAGATGCCGTTGTCGGTGGCGGTGATGGCCGCGTTGTTGGTCACGGTCACGTCGCCGGTGGTCAGCGCCAGCGAGCGCACCTGGATGCCCTCGTCGCCGGCGGTGATGGTGCCGTTGGTGGTGACGATGACGTTGCCGCCGCCGAGCTGGCTCACCGCGATGCCGTCGTCACCCGCATTGATGGTGCCGTTGGCGGTGGTGAGGATGGTGACCGGGCTCTCGCCGATGGCATAGGCATGGATGCCGTCGCCGCCGGTGGCCGCGCCGCTGAGGCCGCCGACCGCCGCATCCACGTCGATGTTGGTCGGGCCGTCGCCGAGCTTCACGGTCAGGATGCCGATGCCGTCGGACTTGATGGTGCCGCCCGCATTGACGTTCACGTCGATGGCGCCGTTGCCGATGTTGGCGCCGACGATACCGATGGTGGTCGCCTGGACCTCGGCGTTCACGTTCACCGTGGCGGTGCCCGAGCCGATGGTCAGCGCGCCGCCGCCGATCGCGGGCGGGTCGATGACGCCGTTGATCGTCAGGGTGGCGTTGCCGGTGCCGCCGGCGATGGCTGCCGCGCCGATGAAGCCGCCGGCCGCGACCGACACCTTCTGGTTCACCGTCACGTCGGTGTTGCCGCCGGTGTTGAAGCCGACGACGCCCGCGATGGCGGCGTTGACCGTGCCGTCAGTGACCACGGTCACCTGCTGGCCGGCGCCGATGTTGCCGCCGAGGACGCCGATACCGTTGGCCGAGGTGACGGCCGCCAGCGTGTGCACGTCCACCGTGCCACCGTCGCCGATGGAGAGGGCGCCGACGCCGAGCAGGTCACCGCTCACGGTGCCCTCGGTGAGCACCTTCACGGTGTTGTTGTTGCCGAAGGCGAGGCCGGCGACGCCGAAGCCGTCCGTGGAGGTCACGGCCGCCTTGGTGTTGATGTCCAGCGAGCCGCCGGTGGCGCCGAGGATGCCGCCGACGCCGAGGAGGCGGCCATCGACCGTCTGGTCGGTGGTGACCTTCACGGTGTTGGCGCCGCCGCCGATGGCGCCGCCGAACACGCCGAAGCCGTCCGCCGACTTCACCGTGTCCTTGGTGTGGACTGTCACCGCGTTGGTGTCGCCCAGCGCCAGGGCGCCGACGCCGAGGTAGCGGCCGGTCACCGCCTTGTCGGTGGTCACGTCGATGGTGTTGGAGCCGAAGCCGAGCGCCGCCACGCCGAAGCCGTTGGCGCTGTCCACGGTGTCCTTGGTCTCGACGGTCAGGGTGCCGCCGGTGCCGCCGATGAGGCCGCCCACGCCGAGCAGGTCGCCCGTCACCGCCTTGTCGGTGGTGACCGAGACGGTGCTCGCGCCGGTGCCGAGGCCGCCGCCGAAGACGCCGAAGCCGTCCGAGGAGGTCACGGTGTCGAGGGTGTGGACCGTGACGGTGTTGGTGTCGCCGATGCCGAGGGCGCCGACGCCGAGGTAGCGGCCTTCGACCGCCTTGTCGGTGGTGACGCTCACCGTGTTGGCGCCGGTGCCGATGGCGCCGCCGAACACGCCGAGGCCGTCAGCGGACTTCACCGTGTCCTTGGTGTGGACCGTGACGCTGTTGCTGTCGCCGAGCGCCAGCGCGCCGACGCCGAGGTAGCGACCGGTCACCGCCTTGTCGGTGGTCACGTCGATGGTGTTGGAGCCGAGGCCGAGGGCCGCCACGCCGAAGCCGTTGGCGCTGTCGACCGTGTCCATGGTCTTGATGGTGAGGGTGCCGCCCGTGCCGCCGATGACGCCGCCCACGCCGAGCAGGTCGCCGGAGACCTGCTTCTGGGTGGTGACGTTCACCGTGTTGGCGCCGGTGCCGATGGAGCCGCCCAGCACGCCGAAGCCGGAAGCCGAGGTGACCTTGGCCTGGGTCTCGACGTTCACCGTGGTGCCGCCGCCGCCGAGGTTCAGCGCGCCGACGCCGAGCAGGTCGCCGGAGACTTCCTGCTGGGTGGTCACGTTGATGGTCTGGCCGGTGCCTAGGCCGAGGGCCGCGACGCCGAAGCCGTCGGAGGAGGTCACCTTGTCCTCGGTGACGATGGTGAGCTGCGAGCCCGCGCCGCCGATGAGGCCGCCGACGCCGAGGAAGGTGCCGTCCACCTGCTCGCCGGTGGTGACCTTCACCACCGAGCCGTCGCCGATGCCGGCGCCGACCACGCCCGCGCCGCCGGAGGTGACGGCCGCGGTGGTCTTCACGTCCACATTGCCGTTGGCGCCGATGGAGAAGCCGCCCACGCCGAGCAGGCCGGAGTCGATGGCGCCCGAGGTGGAGACCTTCACCACCTGGTTGTCGCCGATGCCGCCGCCCAGCACGCCGATGCCGTCATTGGTGACGGACGCGGAGTTCTTCACCTCCACGGTGGTGGCGATGCCGGTGGTGTTGTCGCCGATGACGATGCCGCCCACGCCCAGCACGCCGCCGGTGATGGCGCCGCTGTTGGTGACCTTCACCTGGCCGTCGTCGCCCACCACGAGGCCGGCGACCGCCGCACCCTGGGTGGTGATGGCGCCGGAGTTGGTGACGGTCAGGGTGCCCTTGTCACCGATGATGCCGGCGAGCACGCCGCCCACATCCGCGTCGATAGCGCCGGTGTTGTTGACGGTGGCGCCGTAATTGTCGCCCACCGCGAGGCCGAGCACGCCGACGCCGCTGTTGTTGACGATGGCGCCGTTGTTGGTGACCGTCAGGCCGTTGGCCTGGCCCTGGCCGACCGCGATGCCGGCCACGCCGAGGAAGCCGCCGGTGACGACGCCGCCGTTGCTGACCGAGGTGATCGCCGAGCCCGAGCCGTCGAGGTCGATGGCGGCGCCGATCACGCCGATGCCGTTGGTGTTGATGGCGCCGCTGTTGGCCACCGAGACGTTGGTGACGCCGGCGCCCGGGCCGTTGTCGATGCCGATACCGGCGACGCCCACGAGGTTGGCGTTCACCACCGCGAAGTTCTGGACGTTGACCGCGTTGCCCTCGCCGACCGTGAGGCCGAGCACGCCCACGCCGCCGGAGGTCACGACACCGTAGTTCTGCACGCCGACGGAGTTGCCGTCGCCGATGCCGGCACCGCCCACGCCCAGGAAGCCGGCATCCACGACGCCGAGGTTCTTGACGGCGACGGTGTTGCCATCACCCACCGCGAGGCCGGCCACGCCGATGGCGAAGTCTTCGACCACGCCCTTGTTCTGGACATCCACATCCGCGCCGGGGAGGGCGCTGTTGTTGCCCACCTTGATGGCACCGACGCCCAGCAGGGGGGTGGTGCCGACGCTCGATTCCACGGAGGCGTTGTTGTCCACCACCGCGCGGCCGTCGCCCACGTTCAGCGCGATGACGCCGATGAGGTTGGCGTCGATGTTGCCCGAGGTGTTGGCGGTGGCAGTGCCGTTGCCGATGGCCACCGAGCCCACGCCGATCAGCGGCGGGTCGATGGTGCCGGAGAAGTTGACGGTCGCGTTGCCGTTGTTGGAGATCGCGCCGACGCCGATCAGCCCGTCCGAGCTCACATTGCCGGTGGTGTTGACGGTGGTGTTGCCGTCAGTGTTGAAGGCGAGCACGCCGCCGAGGGTGCCCGACACGTCCTTGGTCTTGACGTTGACGTCGCCGCCGGTGCCGACCGAGCCGGCCAGCACGCCGAAGCCGCCGGTGGCGTCCACGTTGTCGCGGGCGTCCACCTTCACCGAGTTGCCGGTGCCGATGCCCACCGCGAGGATGCCGGTGCCGTTGCCGGCGGTGACATTGTCCTTGGTGGTGACGTCGACGGTCGCCTTGCCGGTGCCGACCGCCGAATTCCAGGTGGACGGGTCGCTCGGGTTGAAGCCGGAGAAGTCGCCGACGCTGGCGCCGATGGCGGAGATGCCGTTGCCGTTGGTGCCCTCGATGTCGCCGGAGACGTTCACCGTGGTGTTGGCATTGCCGTTGAGGCTGCCGGCCAGGGCGAAGATGCCGTTGGAGCCGCCGGTCACATCCGCCGAGCCCTGGACGGTGGTGGTGGCGGTGTTCGGGCCGCCCGAGACGGGCGCGGTGATGGCGGAGGCATTGATGCCGGCGCCCGTGCCGCCGATCACGCTGCCGCCGTTGGCGGTGACGGTGGTGGTGGCGTCAACGCCCACGCCGCCGAGACCGACCGCCGAGGCCGAGGCGTTGATGCCGTTGGTGCCACCCTGCACGAAAGTGCCGCTGGTGGAGACGCTCGAGATGGCCGGCAGCTGGAGCGGGCCAGCCGAGACGCCGACGGCGGTGGCGTTGATGCCGTCACCGCTGGTGCCGGTGGCGGTGCCGCCGATGAACTTCAGGTCAAGGTCGGTTCCCGCGGCGGCCACGCCGTTGGTGCCGCCAGTGAAGAAGGAGTTGTTCGCGGTCAGGTTGACTTCCTGCGCGAGGAAGTTGGCGCCGGACCCGGTGGTACCGGAGAAGAAGCCGCTGTTGGTGGTCGCGTTGACGGTGCCGAGGGCGTTGAAGTTCAGGCCGTTGGTACCGCCGCTGACGAACGCGGCAGGCGTCGAGGAGAAGGTGATATCGCCGGCCAGGGAATTCAGGTTGATGCCGTTGCCGGTGGCGCCGGTGCCGGTGGCCGAGCCGGCGAAGCCGGTCATGGAGATGTTGCCCAGCACCGAGGTGCCGCTGATGCCGTTGGTGCCGCCGGTGGCCGAGCCGGTGAAGTTGTTGGCGTTGATCCCGTTGCCGGAGAGGATCTGAATGCCGTTGCCGGTGGTGCCGGTGGCACTGCCGGCGAAGTTGTTCATGGTGACGCCGGTCGTGCCGTTGAGCACGAGGCCGTTGGTGCCGCCCTGGATGATGCCGGCCGACGTGGACGAGAAGTTCACGCTGCCGAGCGTGGCGGTGAGGTTGATGCCGTTGCTGCCGGCTTCGGTACCGGTCGCCGAGCCGGCGAAGCCCGTCATGGTGATGTCGCCGGTGGCGGCGAGGCCGTAGATGCCGTTATCGCCGCCCGTGGCCGTGCCATGGAAGCCGGTGGCCGAAATGCCGTTGCCCGAGGTGAGGCGGATGCCGTCCCCGGTGGTGCCGGTCGCCGTGCCGGAGAAGTTGTTCATGGTGACGCCGGTGGTCCCGCTCAGGACCAGGCCGTTCGTACCGCCGATTGCGGAGCCCGAGAAGTTGTTGGCGGTCACCGAACCGAGGGTCGCCGTGGCGCTGAAGCCGTTGCCCGAGGTGCCGGTGGACGAGCCGTTGTAGCTGTTGATGGTGATGCTGCCGGCGGGCGAGGTCAGCACGGTGCCGTTGGTCGAGCCGAGGACGGTGTTCGTCCCGGACGAATTCATCGTGATCGAGCCGAGACCGACCGTGCCGGAGAGGCCGTTGCCACCGTTGTTGGAGACGTCGGCGCCGTTCTGCAGATTGATCGTCAGGCTGCCGCTGGCGAAGCCTGTCAGACCGCCGGTCTTCGTCGTGTCGCAGGTCAGCGTCGCATTGCCGAACAGGTTCGAAGCATTGTTGCACGCCGCATTCGCCGTGCCCGGCTGAATGACGCCTGCAAGCACCGTCGCCAGTGCGGAACTGAGGAGGAGCGCCCGTGTCCGGCCGCGGGTGACGGATGCCCCCTTCGCAGAGGACCGAACATTCGCGCCAGACAGGATGGTGCCGCCCGTATTGACCATCTTCACCCCCAACATGTGGCGGCAGGAGGAAGCCCTCCGCCAGCCAGAACCTGTTTCGGCCGCCATATTGTGCGACCATTGGTTGTGGAGCGATTCTCACACTCCTCGAACTGAGGCGAACTTACCCAGCGGATGCAATCGCCTCTCCGCAGGACGCGAATCATCACTGCTCAAAATGCGAATTTCTTCATATTCGCGTGAGGTGTTGCACTTCTGCCATAGTCTTATTTATTGTTTTAATTCAATGAGTTAACCATAAAATCGACGCATGGCGGTTGCCTGCAACCGCTCTACGGCGGAGCCGAAGACAGAATAGCTGACGGTAATTTCGTAGCGCGGATTGCGTTTAGACTCTGTTTGACGTGTTGTAACGCCCGTCAAGGGAGGCGTGGCGGCCAGTCATGGGGGAATTTCAAAAGATTTCGCAGACGCAATATTTGAGTATTCATGATTGCTCTGCATCAGACTCACAGTCTCATCGTGCGCTGTTGCAAGGTAGCGATGAGGCTTTGCCCAAGGTCAAAGCGGTTAACAAGCGGTTAAGCGTGCGTCAGACGCTGTTGCCGAATGTGGCGATTATTTGCGCAGACGCGCCACAATTGGGCGCCCTGCGCATGACGGTACTGGAGCTGCCCCTGACCTTGGCGGGGCGGACCAGCGAATCCTCCACCATCACGCTCGATCAGGGGGCGGCCCAGCCGATCCCGGCCAATATGCCTTTCCTTGCAACGGTTCGCCGCGGCGCCGACATCCACTTCCCCGCCGGGTCGGTGATTCTGGTGGCGGCCCCGGACCGCTCGCCAGGCGCCGGAGAGGCGGGCGCGGGCGGCGGCGCGCTGTCCACGACGCCGGATGCATCGGTTGACCTGCTCATCACGCAGGCACAGTGCATTGTCGGACGCGAACTGCCGCCGGCCTTGGCGCGGGCCTGCGAGGCTGGCCTTCTCGCGCTACTGTCGGTTGCGCGCGAGCACGAGAGCGGCACTCCGCCCACCGGCGACCATCTCTTCCGCGACATCCTCGCCGACATCGCCGCCAACTGCCGCCAGCAGGATTACGGCGTGGCCCAGGTGGCGCAGCGCTACAAGCTCAATGTGCGCACGCTCCAGAAGATGTTCCAGAAGCACGGCACCACGCTCAGGGAGCACATCACCGCCGCGCGCCTGAAATATGCGGGCGCCGCTCTGCTCGATCCCGTCAATGCCGGGAAGAAGGTGTCGGACATCGCGTTCGAGGCCGGCTTCAACGACATCGCCACCTTCAACCGGCTGTTCCGCCGCACCTTCGGCCGCGCCCCCTCGGCTTTCCGCACCGAGGCCAACCAGGCGGCCGCCGACGTCGCCCGCGCCGAGCGGGCCGACGTCAGCCAGGCGGGCTGACCGCCTCCCGGCGTCACCCTTGGGAGTCGAGCGCCTGCCGGCGTCACCCTTGGGAGTCGAGCGCCTGCCGGCGTCACCCTTGGGAGTCGAGCGCCTCCCGGTGTCACCCTTGGGAGTCGAGCGCCTGCCGGCGCCTGCGCACCGCATCCGCGAGCGCGTCGAGGGCGGGATCGCGCACCCCGTGCCCGGCCAGCCCCTCGCATGTGGCGAACAGATAGTCGGCGGCCGAGCCGATGGCGCCCTGGGCGTTGGCGAGCCGGTCCACCACCTCCGCCTCGCTCAGCCCGCCGGCATAATGCGGGTTGGTGCGGTCCATGGTGAAGGCGATGGCGCAGCCGATGTGCCCGCCGGCGGGATCGCTCACCTCCAGCCAGCGCGGCACGTAGGCTCCGGCCAGCATCTCCCGCCGCCAGAGCAGGGAGAGTTCGTGCTCCAGCCCCTCCTCGGGCAGGCGGAGGGCGACGCCGGTGCAGTCGCCGCCCGCATCGAGGGCGAGGGTCAGGCCGGGATAGGCCGGCGAGCCGCGCCCCACCACCGTCTCCAGGCAGAAGGCGCGATGCCAGCCGTCGATGCGGCCGACGCGGCATTCCTCCACACGCACGGTCGGGTTCCAGATCAGCGAGCCGTAGGCGAACAGCCAGGCCGGCCCCTCCGGCCGCGCCGCCAGGGTGGCGTTGAGGGAGGCGGCGCGCTCGGCCTCCGTGAGCACGGCGAGGTCCGGCGCGTCGCGCGCCACCAGCGCGTCAATGCCGCCGGCCTCGATAAGTTCGCGGGTAAGAGCATGCATCTTCATGGCTGCCCCTATTTAAGCAGGAACCGCGCCAATTCCCATGCCCGCGTCCCATCGGCGGAGCACCTTCCCCGGGTACGGCCTCCCGAGGGGCATCGGGCTCGGCATTGGGGCTCGGCATTGGCGCTTGGCATTTGGCTTGGCAGCAATAGCCGTGCGATGAAGGGGAAATGAACCGCGACCTCCACCGTCCGCCATCGGCGACGGCGGGCGCGGACGTCGGGGCTCGCCGGGGGGCGCGGCCGGCTCCGGTCCATCATCGGCGCGGGATCGCCCGCGCCGCGAGCACGAGCGCGAACTGCCCCGCATGAATGATGCCTCCGCCAGCCGCACCGCGCCCCGCACCACGCCGGATCTCCGCGCCTGCGACCGCGAGCCGATCCACATTCCGGGCTCCATCCAGCCGCACGGCCTTCTGCTTGTGGCCGACCCGCGCAGCCGCACGGTGGTGGGCGGCGCCGGCGACATCGAAGGCCGCCTTGCCGGGGACTGGCTCGGCGCCCCCCTCGACGCCCTGCTCGGACAGGATCTGTCGACGCCGCTGCGTGAAGCGCCGCAAAACGGCGTCACCCGCCTCGGCCTCGTCGCCGGGCGCGCCGAAACTTTCGAGGTGCTGCTGCACCGCGCCCCGCAGGGCATCCTGGTGGAGCTGGAGCCGGCGCCGGAGGTGCGGCTTGGCGCCGCCGAGGTGCTGGCCGGGCTCGATGCCGCATTCGTAAGCTTCGAGCGCGCGCCGGACCTGCGCAATTTGTGTGCAGAAGCCGCCGCCGTGTTCCGCCGCATCACCGGCTTTGATCGGGTGATGATCTACCACTTCCTCGACGACGAGGCGGGGACGGTGCTCGGCGAGGCGAAGGCGAAGGAGATGGGCTCCTTCCTCAACCACCACTTCCCCGGCAGCGACATTCCCCGGCAGGCGCGCGCGCTCTATGTGCGCAACCGCGTGCGGGTGATCCCGGACGTGGCCTACGAGCCCGCCCCGCTGCGCCCCGCCGAGGCGGGGCTCGCCCAGCTCGATCTGTCCGATGTGATGCTGCGTTCCGTCTCGCCCATCCACATCCAGTATCTGCACAATATGGGTGTGGGCGCCTCCGCCTCCGTGTCCATCGTCAAGGACGGGGTGCTGTGGGGGCTCATTGCCTGCCATCACCGCACACCCCGGCGCCTGCCTTACGAACTGCGCATGGCCTGCCAGTCCCTGGCCGCCAACCTCGCCCGCCAGATCCGCACCCGCGAGGAGGCGATGCAGTATCGCGACCGCATCCGGCTGCGCGGCGCCGAGGATTCCCTCGCCGACTATCTCTCCGCCGACGCCCCCGTGGAGGATGTGCTGGCCCGCCACGGCGACGATCTGCGCCGGGCGCTGGGCGCCGACGGCTTCGCCATGGTGGAGGCCGACCGCGTCCGCGCATCCGGCCGCTGCCCGGACGAGGCGGCGCTCCGGCGCATCGCGCGCTGGGTGGAGGCCAAGGCGCAGACGCGGGCCTTCAGCACCCATGCCCTGCCCTCCCTCCTGCCCGCCGCCGCCGAGTTCGCCGCGCTGGCCAGCGGCGTCGCGGCGGTGAGCATCCCCGGCGACACGCCGCTGATGCTGCTGTGGCTGCGCGCCGAGCAGGTGGAGGTGGTCAACTGGGCCGGCAATCCGCATCGCGATGACGCGGCCGATCCCTCGACCCTGCTCACCCCGCGCGCCTCGTTCGAGGCGTGGAGCGAGACCGTGCGCGGCAAGGCCCGCGCCTGGTCGCTGGCGGAGGTGGAGACCATCAGCCGCCTCGGCTACGCGGTGCTGCAGGCGCGCCAGAACCGGCGCGTGCGCGACCTCAACCGCCGGCTCTCCCTGACCGTGGTGGAGAACGAGCAGCTGCTGCAGCACAAGGACTTCCTGATGCGCGAGGTGAACCACCGCGTGCAGAACAGCCTGCAGCTGGTGTCCTCCTTCCTGCGCCTGCAATCGCGCCGCCTCGGCGAGAGCGAGGCGGCGTCGGCCCTGGCGGAGGCCGAGCGCCGGGTGGCGGCGGTGGGCCTCGTGCATCGCCAGCTCTATGCCGGCGAGCAGGTGGAGGTGGTGGACCTCTCGCGCTATCTCATCGACCTCACCACCGAGGTCACGAGCGCCCTCGGCAAGGAGTGGGAAGCGCACATCATGCTCGATGTGGCGCCGGTGCTGATGGCGGCGGACCGCGCGGTGCGGCTGGGGCTGATCCTGACCGAGCTGGTGCTCAACACCGCCAAATATGCCTATGGCGGCGCCCCCGGCCCGCTCAGGGTGGCGCTGGAACAGCACCGCGAGCGCTTCCGCCTCATCGTCGCCGACCATGGCGGGGGCAAGGTGGGCGAGCGGCAGGGCTTCGGCACCATCATGATCAAGGCCATGGTGCAGGGCCTCGACGGCGTGCTCGCCGACGAGGAGAACGCCCCCGGCCTGCGCACCATCGTCACCGCCCCCATCTGCCCGGCGGGGACCTGACGCTCACAGCGTGAAGGCGACGGGCCGCCCCGGCTCCGGCGCTGCCAGCCTGTGCCCGGCGCCGAGGCTGGCGAAGGCCGCGGCGAGGCGCTCCGCGCTCTCCTTGAAGGGCACCCAGCCGTCCGTATGGGCGGCGAACAGCGTCGCGCCGGGGAAGACGCGGGCGGTTTCCAGCGCGTCGTTGGCATCCATGGTCATGTGGACCGCGCCACGCGGCTGGGCCGAGCCGGCGAACACCACCACTTATGCCGAACTGTCGATTTATGACGCGCACAACGGCTGCGCCTGTCCGTTGAAAACCGACCCCAAATCCATAAGGTGAAGGTTGAGGTTGGCGTCGGGGGGTGGCCTCATTTTCTCGAACCTAACGTGGTCCGGCTCCCGGCCGACCGGAGAAAATTGAAATGTTGTCACGCCAGGCTCTTTTTATTGCTCTCACCGCCTGCGCATCCGGCGCCGCCTACGCGGAGACCCCCAGTTTCTGCAACCAATACGCGTCAAAAGCCATTCACGACGTCCAGCTGGTGCGCTCCAATCCCAAGTGCAACACCGGCAACCTGCATGGGGGCGTTTTCTCGACGGACTATAACGTGCACTACTCTTGGTGCCTGCGCGTTGACGCCAACCGGGCCTACGCTGGAACCTCCGAGCGTGAGGCTTATCTCAAAAAATGCACCGCTTCCAATCCGGGGCCGGCTGTCCAAAACCCCGGAAATCAGCCTTTAAACGCCGCGTGCATGTCCGTTTACAGTCAATACCTGAAGGGCAAGGGTCCTAAAGCTTTTGCTATCAGTTCCGACAGGAAGTACTGCGGCGCCGCATGGGGCAGGAATAACGTTCAGTCGGCCAGCGCAAGAGCGATACAGATATGCGTCACCAAGAGCGGTGGCACATGCAGAATCCAGGACACGTCAAACTGATCGCAGCGTCGGACTGAAGTCCAACCACTGCCCGCCTGGCGAGGCGCCGTGGTGACGCCGCGCCGCGACGCCGGCGGACGGCGTCGCCCCTTCCGCTTCGCCCCCGCGCTCCCTATCTCACGGCCATATGTCGTTCGGGGGCGGACGAGGCAGTTGATGGCCCAGCTTTCCATTCTTGATCTCGTCCGGGTGCGGGAGGGGTTCGGCCCCCGCCAGGCCCTGGACAATGCCCGCGACCTTGCCGCCCACGCCGAAGACTGGGGCTATCGCCGCTTCTGGGTGGCCGAGCACCACAACATGCAGGGCATCGCCAGCGCCGCCACGGCGGTGGTCATCGCCCACATCGCGGCGGGGACGCAGCGCATCCGCGTGGGCGCGGGCGGCATCATGCTGCCGAACCACGCGCCCCTCGTCATCGCCGAGCAGTTCGGCACGCTGGCCCATCTCTTCCCCGGCCGCATCGACCTCGGCCTCGGCCGCGCGCCGGGCACCGACCAGATGACCATGCGGGCGCTGCGCCGCTCCCTGACCAATTCCGACAATTTCCCGCAAGACGTGCAGGAGCTGGAGGCCTATCTCGGCCCCGCCCAGCCGGGCCAGACGCTGTTTGCCGTGCCGGCGACAGGGACGAACGTCCCGCTCTGGATTCTCGGCTCCAGCACCTACGGCGCGCAGCTCGCGGCGGCCCTCGGCCTGCCCTACGCCTTCGCCTCCCACTTCGCCCCGGCCGACCTGCTGCCGGCGCTGGAGATCTACCGCGCGCGCTTCAAGCCCTCGGACGTGCTCGCCAAGCCCTATGCCATGGCCGCCCTGAACGTCATCGCCGCACCGACCGACGCGGAGGCGCGCCGCCTCGCCACCACCCAGCAGATGTCGGTGGCCGACATCTTCCGCGGCGCGCGCGGCCTCTCGAAGCCGCCCATCGACGACATCGAGGATTACTGGACCCCCATGGAGAAGGCGCAGGCCCAGCGCTTCCTCGCCCGCTCGGTCATCGGCGGACCGGACCGCGTGCGCGCGGGCGTCGCCGCCTTCGTGCGCGAGACGGGGGTGGACGAGGTGATGGTGGTCTCCGACGTGTTCGACCACGACAAGCGCCTCGCCTCCTACCGCATGATCGCGGAAGTGGCGGGAAATCTGGCGGAGGTGGAGGCGGCGGCGGCGGTGTGAGCGGCCGGGTTTGGCCCGCCCCTGCGCCGCCATCCCTCTCCGCCCGGCTCGTCCGGGCGATCCGCCCGTCCGCCTGCGCGATGCCCGAAGACCCGACCCAGCCCAACCGTGGATCGCCCGGACGAGCCGGGCGATGACGGCTCCTGAGCGGTCGTGCGTGCCCCTCACGCCTCCAGCCGGGCGTCGAGCGTGATGTTGGCGCGGATCACCTTGGAGAGCGGGCAGTTCGCTTTGGCCTTGCCGGCCAGCTCGGCGAACTGCTCGGCGGTCGCGCCGGGCACGGTGCCCACCAGGGTGAGGTCCACCTGGGTGATGGCATAGCCGGCGTCCTGCTTCTCCAGCGATACCTTCGCCGTGGTCTCCAACTGCGTGGCGGTGAGGCCCGCCTCGCCGAGGATGAGGGAGAGCGCCATGGTGAAGCAGGCGGCGTGGGCCGCGCCCAGCAATTCCTCAGGGTTGCTGCCGCGCTGGCCCTCGAAGCGGCTGGCGAAGCCGTAGGGGAAGCCGGCCAGCGCCCCGCTCTCGGTGGAGATCTTGCCCCGCCCGTCCTTGATGCCGCCGCTCCATTCCGCCGAACCGCTGCGCACGATCGCCATGGTCGTCTCCTCGCTCTGATGGCCCGCGCAGAGGTGCGCTTGGGCTTTGCATTGCCTGCGAAGGGAGGAACGTCCGAAGCGGCCCAAACGTTCACTTCGCCATCGTGCGAAACGGAAACATTCGTTCACACCCGTGACATCAAAAGTCGCAGCGCGGTCCAACTTGCGACATCTCGGCCGTGACAATGGGGGGTGTTCCGAGGGGCCCCGCTTTGCGGCGGCGCGGCACGGGACACAGGCGGATTTGTTTGGACCAGAGGGGCGGCACCCGGCGCGGCGACCGGACACCAAACGGTGGTCCGGGCGTTGCCTTCCAGATGAAAGGTGAAGCCCCATGAGCTTTTGTCCCGGCCAGCAGGATGCTGGCAGCCAGTCTTTGCCCGCCCGCAGCCGCTTCGCTCTCGCCCTTGCGCCCACCCTCTCGGCCCGCCAACGGGCGCGCCTCAGGCCCTGGCTGATGGCCCTCGCGGTGGCCGGTGGCGCGGCCGCTCTGGCCGCGCTGGCCGTCCACCAGATTCCCCTGCGCGCCCGCATCGCTTTGGAGGCGGATGTGCGCGCCCGCCTCAGCAATGCCCCGGTGCTCGCCATCGGCGACAGCATCACCTATCAGGCCGCCCCGCGCAGCCTGTGCGGGGAAGAGGTGCTGAACGCCGCGGTGCCCGGCGACAAGATCGACGATCTCGTCTCCCGCGCCGGCGCGCTGGAGCACCACCTCCAGCCCGCCCGCGTGGTGATCGCCGTCGGCGCCAACGATGCGGTTAAGCCGAAGCATTCCATCGCCGAGTGGCGGACCCTCTATCGCGAGATCATCTCCCGCTTTCCCGGCAGCCAATTGGTGCTGGTGGAGGTGAACCCGGTGGAGCACGGCCGCTCGCCCTATGCGGACATGCTGGACCAGTCCTATGTGGCGCAGCAGAACGCCGCCATCCGCGCCATCGGCGCCGAGACGGGCGCGGTGGTGGTGCCGGCGCCGCAATCGGTCTCGACCACGGACGGCATCCACCCGAGCCGGGCCGGCGCCCTGCTGTGGCGGGCGCGCCTGTTCTCGGCCGCGTGCCGCTGATCCAGCGACGCCTCAGCCCTCCACGCCGCGCACGGCGAGCACCGCCTTCATGCGCTTCACCGCAATGTCCGGATCAGTCAGCAACCCCGCCGCGTCGGCGAGGCGGAACAGCTCGGCGAGGTGGAGCGTGGAGCGGGTGCTCTCTTGCCCGCCCACCATGGTGAAATGGTCCTGGTGGCCGTTGAGATAGGCCATGAAGACGACGCCCGTCTTGTAGAAGCGCGTCGGCGCCTTGAAGATGTGCCGCGACAGGGGCACCGTCGGCCCGAGGATGTCGTGGAAACGCGCGGTGTCCCCCGCCGCCAGCGCCGTGAGTGCAGCGGACGCCGCCGGCGCGATGGCGTCGAAGATGCCAAGCAGCGCGTGGGAATGGCCCTTCTCGTCGCCCGCGATCAGCTCCGCATAGTTGAAGTCGTCGCCCGTATACATGCGCACGGCCGGGTCCAGCCGGCGGCGCATGGCGATCTCCTTGTCCTTGTCGAGCAGGGAGATCTTCACCCCGTCGATTTTGGACGTGTTGGCGTTGATGACGGCGACCGCCGTGTCCATGGCCGCGTCGAGGTCGCGCGTGCCCCAGTAGCCGGCGAGCGCGGGATCAAACATGTCGCCGAGCCAGTGGATGATGACCGGCGCCGACACCTGCGACAGCACACGGGCATAGACCTTCTCATAATCCTCCGGCGACTTCGCCACCCGCGCCAGCGCGCGCGAGGCCATGAGGATGATGCGCCCGCCCACCTTCTCCACCGCCGCGATCTGCTCCTCATAGGCGCGGATCACGTCATCCAGCGAGGTCGCCGCCTCGGGGGCGAGATGGTCGGTGCCGGCGCCGGAGAAGACCAGCGCCTCCGGCCCGTGCGCCTTCGCGGCTTCGACCGAGCGGCGGATCAGCTCCAGCGAGGTCGGCCAGTCGAGCCCCATGCCGCGCTGGGCGGTGTCCATGGCCTCTGCGACGCCGAGGCCGAGGTCCCACAGGCGGGCGCGGTAGGCGATGGTGCGGTCCCAGTCGATGGCCGCGTCGAGCCAGGGGTCGCAGTCCTTCAGCGGGTCCGCGACCACATGGGCGGCGGAAAAGGCGATGCGGTTCATGGGGCCGGAAGCGCGGGCGGGAAAATCGCGCGGGGCGGAGAGGCGGAAGGTCTCCAGCCCCCCGCTTGCCACGGGCAGGCGGATCGAGAGGGCGGTGGCGCGGGCGTGCTCGTTCATGGTGGCGATCCTGAAAAGGCGGCGCGGGCGCTCAGGCGAGCGTCCCGTGCGGGATGGGTTCGGGCACCGCGGCCGGCGCGATGGGAGTAAGGCTTGTCCAGTCGGGCTCGGCGGCGCGGGCAAAGCCGGGCGCCTCCAGCAGGCTGCGGGTGGGCAGCAGCCCGCGCGAGACATCGAGGCCGAGCCGGCCGTTGCGCTGGGCATAGAGGTCCGGATGGGCGTCGAAGAAGGCGCGGGCCTCCCGCTCCGGCGCGGGGCCGAAGCCGTCCACATAATGATGGCCGTTGCGCTCGCCATGGGCGAGCCCGAGGGCGGCGACGAGGGCAGTGTCCTGCTCGATGCCGAGGCCCGGCTGGCAGGTGAGATCCTCCGCCGAGATAAGGAAGGGCGCACGCGCCCCGCCCGCATTCCACGCCTTCACCCGCGCGGCGTTGAGGATGGCCTTGTAGAGCCCCTTGCAGCTCTTGGAGGAGACGCCGCGATAGCCGAGCGCCGCCGCGCGGGGGAAGGCGTCCGGCGCATCGTCCGCCTCGTCGATGATGACCGGCAGGCCATCCAGCCGCGGCAGGGGCGCGGCGAAGGTCTGGGCGCGGTCGAACGGCTGCTCGATGTAGAGGAGACGGGCGCGGAAGGCGGCAAGGCGAGGGCCGTTCAACGCCTCGGCGAGGGCCATGAGGCGGTCGGGATCGTACTGCTCGTTGGCGTCCAAAGTCGCCACATAGCCCGGGGCGGAGGCGGCGAGGATGGCGGCGATCTTTTCCAGCCGGGCGATGTCGGCGGCAAGGTCGCCGCCGATCTTGATCTTGAAGAAGGCGAGCCGCGCGGCGGCGATCTCGGCGGCGAGGCCGTGCGGGCCGTCGAGGCGGTCCATGAGGCCCACGGTGTGGCGCAGCGCCACCGCCGGGGCGGGCACCAGCGCCGAGAGGAAGGCGCCGATCTGGCCGGCGGAGAGATCGGGCGAGAGGCGCCCGTCGAGCCCCATCACATTGGCCTTGAGACCGGCGACGAGGCCGAGGCCCATGGCGCGCAGGAGCGCATCGAGCACCGCCTTGTCGAGCAGCGCCGGGCCGAAGCCGGCGGCGAGCGGCGGCACGCCTTCGCGCTGGCCCCACATGAGCTGCGGCGCCCGCGCCGCCACCGACAGGCCGAACGCGCTGGCCGGCAGCGCATTGGCATAGATGCGGGCCGCCTGGGCGAGGCCCCGGCGCAGGTCGTCCACGGTGTCGAGGGGGCTCTTTGCCGGCGCCTTGTCGAACCAGCGCGGCATCATCATCTCGGCGGCCATGCCGGTGGCGGGGCCGAAGCCCTCCACCTCGGCCGCGACCTTCACGAAGGCCTGCGGCGCCGTCTCCACCACCGAGGGGCCGAAGCGGAACGGGCGGACGAAGGGCATCAGCCGCTCGCCGATCTCCACCTCGCGGATGGTGATGCGCGGAAAGGGCATGTTCGTCCTCTCTGTCCTGCGGATCTCAAGCCCGCGCGGCGATTGAGCGAAGCCGCGCTCAGGCCCGCGCGGCGATTGAGCGAGGCCCCATCGTCCCGGTCGCGACCGGGACGATGGCCTGAGACCTCAGTCCAGATGGCCTTGGGCGTAGAAGTGGCCGCGGATGGTCTTGGCGAGTTCGGCGAAGACGGGGCTCGCCATCATGTCCAGCGCGCGCGGTCGGGGCAGCGGCACGTCATAGATGGCGGCCACCGAGCCCGGGCGGTCGGTCATCACCACCACCCGGTCGGCGAGGAAGATCGCCTCGGGGATGGAGTGGGTGATGAGCATGATGGTCTTGCCCGTCTCGTACTGGATGCGCTGAAGCTCGAGATTCATCTTCTCGCGCGTCATGGCGTCGAGCGCACCGAACGGCTCGTCCATGAGCACGATCTTGGGGTCGTGCACCAGCGCCCGGCAGATGGCGGCGCGCTGCTGCATGCCGCCGGAGAGCTGCCAGGGATACTTGTTCTCGAAGCCGTTGAGGCCCGCCGTCTTGAGCAGCTGGCGCGCCCGCTCCAGATGGCTCGCGCGGTCCAGCCGGCGCACCTCCACCGGCAGCATCACGTTGCGCAGCACCGTGCGCCAGGCGAGCAGCACCGGGCTCTGGAACACGATGCCCACATCGTCCGGCGGCTCGGTCACGGCCTTGCCGTCGATGAGGATCTCGCCGGCCGAGGCGGGGATGAGGCCGGCCACCAGCTTCAGCAAGGTGGACTTGCCGCAGCCCGAAGGGCCGACCACGCAGATGAACTCGCCCTCGGTGATGTCGAGATCCATGGGCTTCAGCGAGGGCACCTCGCCGTCGCGGGTGCGGTAGGTCTTGGCGAGGCCGCGGATGTCGATGAGCCGGCGGCGGGCCGAGGGGCCTTCGTTGCGGGCGATCACGCGCAGGGTGTTGGGTCTGGCCATGGCGCCCTCCTCAGACGGTGACGAAGGCATCATGGCGCTGGCTCGCATGCCACGGCACGATCAGGCGCTCCACGAGGTCGATCACCCAGAACAGCACCACGCCGATGAGGGCGAGCACGATGAGGGCGGCGAACATGGTGGGCAGCTCGAAATTGCCGATGGAGCGCTGGAGCACGAAGCCGAGGCCGGAATTCGAGCCCACGAACTCGCCCACCACCGCGCCCACCACCGCCAGCGTCACCGACACCTTCAGGCCGGCGAAGATGGCCGGCATGGCGTGGGGCAGGCTCACCATGGCGAAGGTCTGGAGGCGGGAAGCCTTCATGGAGCGGGCGAGGTCGCGCATGTCTGCCTCCACCGACTTGAAGCCCTGCACCCCGGCCACCACCACCGGGAACACCCCGAGCAGGAAGGCGGAGATGACCTTCGGCACGATGCCGAAGCCGAACCACACCACGAACAAAGGCGCGATGGCGACCTTCGGGATGGACTGGGAGAACACCAGAAGCGGGTAGAGATAGGCCTCGATGGTGCGCGATCCCGCGATCAGCATGGCCAGCGGAATGCCGATGGCCGCCGAGAGCGCGAAGCCGGCCAGTGTCGCGATGGTGGTGGGCACCGCCTCGCGCGCCAGCATGGCGCCATCGTTGCGGAAGGCGATCATCACGTCCCACGGGGTGGGGATGAGATAGGCCGGGATCTGGAAGATCCGGACCGAGAGATCCCAGATGGCGATGAGGATCACCAGCAGGCCCACCGGCCGCGCCCACGGCGCGTCGATGACGGCGAGCACGGGATTCCTGTGGCGCGGCGACGCCATGCGGCTTCCTCCCTCAGGTTGCGTTTCAGCCCGGCCGGGACTCTGCGGTCCCGTTTTAACTAACTAGTGAATTACATTTCCCGGCGCGGCCGTTGTCAAGCCCATCCGGCCCCGTCAAGGCGGCACCGCGGTAGCGCGAGAACCCTATTTTCTTTCGCATCTTCGCCGCACTGCAGCGAAAGCCTTGAGCCGACGGCCCTTTCCCGCTTATCTCGGTAGGGGAGGCTTCCACGATGCCGCGTCGCTGTCCAGACACACGGACGATACTACCCCGGAACGGGGACGCCTGAGCCGTGCGCCTCGTCTGCCTGCCCCATGCCGGCGGCTCCGCCGTGCTCTATCGCAGCTGGAAGGCCGCGCTCGCGGGCCTTGCCACCGTGGACAGCCCCGAGCTTCCCGGCCGCGGTTCCCGCCACGGCGCGCCAGTGCCGGCGAGCCTTGCGGCGCTGGCCGAGGACATCGCCGCGCCCCTCGCCCATCGCCATGTGCCGGTGGCGCTCTACGGCCATTCCATGGGCGCGCTGCTGGCCTTCGAGATGGCGCGGGCGCTCGCCCGCTACGGCGTCACCGTGGCCGGGCTGGTGCTCTCCGGCCGCGCCGCGCCGCATCTGCCGTCTCCCCGGCTCGACCGGCACTTGATGAGCGATGCCGCGCTCATCGAGGAGCTGAAGCGCTTCGGCGGCACGCCCGAGGTGCTGTTCCGCCGTCCCGAAATCCTCGCCATGACGCTGCCGGCGCTGAAGGCGGACTTCCGCATGGTGGACACCTATGCCTTCACCCCCGGCCCGGCTTTGGCCTGTCCGGCAGTGATCCTCGGCGGCGCGGACGATCCCGCCACCCCCGCCGCCAGCCTCGAAGCCTGGCGCGAGCACATCGCCGGCCCGGTGGCGGTGGAGGTCTGGCCCGGCGGGCACTTCTTCACGCGCTCCGACGAGGAGCGCCTTCTCACTTTGCTGAAGCGCACCCTCTCCGTCTGGCGCGCCGCCCGTGCTTGATCCGTCCTCGCCGGTGGATGCCGCGCGGCTGGCGCCGGGGACGAGCCTCCTCGCCATCGCGCGGGTCGCCGATGCGCCTGTGAATCCCGACCTTTCCATCGCGCTGCCGGCCGGAGAGGCCGCGCGCATCGCCCGCCATGTGAAGGCGGACGACCGCGCCGCCCGCACCGCCGCCTGGAGCCTCGCGCGCACGCTTCTGGGCGCCGCCCTCGGCCTTCCCCCCGCCGACGTGCCGGTGGCACGCCGCGCGAACGGGCGGCCGGCGCTCGGCATCGCCTCGGATCTCGACTTCAACCTCACCCATTCCGGGAGCTGGGTGGCGGTGGGGCTGGCGCGCGGTGGCACCATCGGGGTCGATGTGGAAAAGGCGCGCGGGCTGGATTTGTGGACCCGCCTCGCCCCCGATTTCATGCATGAGGACGACCGCACCCGCTGGTCCGCCCTCCCCGAGGCCGATCGCGCCCCGTCCGCACTACGCCAATGGTGCGGCAAGGAGGCGGTGCTGAAGGCCACCGGCGAGGGCCTCGCCGGCGATGCGCGCGGCGTGCGCCTGCCCGAAGGCGGCGGCCTCGTGGTGCGCGCCGGCCGCGCCTTCCTCACCGGCAGTGGCGCTTTGCCCGCCGCCGCCTACGCCTTCGCCGTGGAGGCGGACGCGCCGACGCTGTTCCTCTCCGCCGGAGCGGGATGGGAACGGCTCGCCGGCTGACGGCCATGCGCCGTCCGGAACCGCCGTCGTCCTCCGACTTGATCGGAGGACCCATCCCGCCGCCGGTGCAAACGTCAACATGGGCCCTCCGGTCCAGCCGGAGGGCGACGCAGGTGAAGCGATGCAGAGCGGTCGTTGCCGGTCCATCGCACGGATGCGCTAGCATGGCCGGTGGCGGTCCGGTCGAGCCGGGATCGACGACGCGGAGGGGACGATGTCGGGGGACACGCACACTTTGAGCCTCGCCGAGCGGCTGGCGGCCCTGTGGAATCATCTGGGGCTCGACGCCGCCCATGTGGCGACACAGATGCCGGGCAGCCTCTCCGGCTTCGCGGCGGCCCATCCGGCACGCATCGCGGGCCTGCTGTTCCATGAGCCGGTGGGCTGCGAGCCCGCCGCCTTCGCATCCGTCGCCGACCGCCTGACGGTGCTCGCCGGGGATGGCGGCACCTCCTCCCAGATCGCCGGAGTGATCGCGGCGGCCCTTCCCGAGAGCCGCCGGCGCGTCCTCGAAAACTATGCGCAGCCCGGATGGGCCGACCATGTGCGCGACCGCACGGACGCGGTGGTGGACGCCCTGAAGGATCTGCCGGGCACGCCCAGCGTGCTGGCCCGCGCGCCCGAAAGCGGCGCCCATGCGGGCATCAGCTACGACATCAGGGGATCGGGCCCGGCCCTCGTGCTCTTTCCCCTCTTCCTCGCCCCCACCCAGTGGGACGCGGCACTGCCCCGCCTCGCCGCGCATTTCACCGTGATCCGGCTGGGCGGCGCGCATCTCGGCGGCGTCTCCCTGCTGGAGGACCGCGCCAGCAGCCCCAGCTATCGCGGCATGTTCGGGACGCTCCTCGACATCCTCGACCCCGACCCCGCGGATCACATCCTCGACGTGGGCACCGGCTCCGGCGCGCTGGCGCGGATCGCGGCCCGGCGGGCGGGTCATGTCACCGCCTGCGACATCAATCCCTACATGGTGCGGGAGGGGGCGGACCTCGCCGCGAGCGCCGGCCTGTCGGATCGCATCACCTTCCGCGAGGCGGATGCCGAGCACCTGCCGTTCGCGGACGCGAGCTTCGACCATGCCTACAGCGTGACGGTGCTGGAGGAATGCGACGCCGACCGCGCCCTCGCCGAACTGTTCCGGGTGGTGAAGCCCGGCGGGCGGGTGGGCGTCATCGTCCGCGCCATCGACGGCCGGCACGTCTTCAGCGCCGACCTGCCGGATGCGATCCGCGCCAAGGTGGAGGTGGTGCCGCCCATGGTGTCGCCCGGAGGCGTTGCCGATGCCAGCCTTTACCGGCGCATGCGCACGGCTGGCCTTGTCGATCTCGTGCCCTGCCCGGCCATGCCGTCCTTCGACAACGGCAGCGGGTTCTGGCGCTTTGTGGTCGGCCGGCTGGAGCCGCGCCTCTCGGCCGAGGAACTGGCCGTGTTCCGCGCGGCCCTCGCGACGGCCGAGGCCGAGGGCAAGCTGTTCGTCACCTTCCCCCATCACGGGGTGGTGGGCACCAAGCCGGCGGCGACCTGATCTCATCGCCATCGTCTTCATTTGGTGCATGTCATTGGTGATCGTCATGGCCCGGCTCGTCCGGGCCATCCACCCCGCCGCAGCAGGATTGCAGCAGGATCGGCACCGCTCCGGCGGCGAAGTGGATCCCCCGGACAAGCCGGGGGATGACAGCCGCGAGGGCGCAGCGAGGTCCCCTTAAAGCTGCCGGTTGAGGTTTTCGGCGAAGGAGAGGATGTGGGCGCGGGTGGCCTGTTCGGCGGCATCGGCGTCGCGGGCGGCCAGCGTGTCGACGATGGCGGCGTGCTCGTCCACCACGCGGCGGTGGTGGGCGACGTCGCGGAGCGAAACGAACCACACGCGCTGCGCCCGCTCGTGCAGGTTCCGCAGGATCTCGCCCAGCACCGGATTGCGCGCGCCGCCGGAAATGGTGAGGTGGAACTCGCGGTCGAGGGCCATCAGTTCCGTAATGTCGCCGTCGCCCGCGGCGGCGGTGCCCCGGCGCACATTCTCCTTCAGCGCGGCGATGACGTTTGCATCCGCCCGCTCGGCGGCAAGGCGGGCGCAGAAGCTCTCGTTGAGCAGGCGCACCTCCACCATGTCGCGCACCTCGTCCTGCGTGATGGGGCGCACGATGATGCCCTTGCGCGGCAGCACCTCCACCAGGCCGTCGCGCATGAGCCGATCGAAGGCCTGGCGCACCGGCGTGCGGCCGAGGCCGAGGGAGGCCGCCACCTGCGCCTCGCTCAGCGCCTCGCCGGGGCGGAAGGCGCACATGATGATGCGCTGCTTGATGACGTCATAGGCCGTGTCGCGGAGGGAGCGGACCTGCGGCGGCCCGACATCCTCGGCGATCTCCGGACCCACGTCGCGCGCATCGAGCTGCATGGCGCCTCTCCCTGACCGGTGCCGGTCGTTCTGCCTTGGCCCTTGCCCCCTGTCCTGCCCCCGCTCAGCCGGCGACGGGAAGGACGGTCACATCATACCCATGGCGGATGATCCGGCCCAGCACCGGGTCCTCGATCTCGAACTCGAACCGCGCGGCTGGGCGGATGCCGCCGATGGCCGCGAGCGTGCCGCAGAACATGGCGGTGCCATCGGAGAATCCGGGCTCATAGCCGGCGATGATCTCCTCCGGCGGCAGCATGGCCGCCACCGAGCCCTGCTGGTAGAGCACGCGCGCGCCGTCGATGACCGCATAGGAGCGGATGAGCAGGCTGTCCCAGTGCGGCAGCACCTCGTCCAGCGCCCAGAGATCGGCGGCGACGGGCTTGTCGCACATCTGCTTGGACACGGTGATGCCGTAGGTCTCGACCTTGCGGTCTGTGTGGTCCGAGCCGACGCCCAGCCAGCGGCGGCCGCCGGCCTGGAGGATCATGAACTCCACCTCGCCGGAGGACTCCGGGCCGGTGGATTCGATCTCGCCGGCCGTGGTGAAGCGGGCGGCGGCGACGCGGTAATAGATGGGCGTCGAGGCCGGGCGGGCGACGCCCAGTTCCTCCAGCTCCACGATGTGCTTTTCCAGCGCGACCTTGTCGCGGCCGGTCCAGCCCGCGATCACCGCATGGCGGATGGCGAGGGTCTCCGTGCGGCTCTCGCCGCCGGCGTGGAGGGTGAAGGTGAGCTTCGTGCCCATCGGGATCTCTCGTTCAGAAGACAGGGAAGTGACCGGCGCCTCCGAAAGGGGGAGGAAAGGAGGCGCCGGCCGCACGCACTGGCCCGGAGCGCGATCCGAGCAGGGCAATCTGCTCGGTGAATCGCCCTCCAAACTGAGACAGAGAACGCGTTGCCCGATCAGCTTGCGATGCAAGCTGATCGGCGCGTGCCCTGGTCAGTTCGGCGTGCGCGTGTCGAGAAGGGTCCACTTTCCGCCCTTCACCTCGAGGATGTAGACGGGCTTCACGGCGTCGCCATCGGTGAAGGAGATGGCGCCTTCGAGCGCCTGGTAGTCCTTCAGCTTGGCGAGCTGGTCGCGGATGGCGGCGCGCTCCTCGGCGAGCTTCGCCTTGTCGCCGGTCACGCCCGCGCGCTTCATCGCCTCGGAGTAGAGGTAGACGATGTCATAGACCGAGGCGTCCATCTGGTTCGGGTCGGTGCGGGTGAGGCCGGCGGCCTTGGTGCGCTTGCCGAACTCGGCGGTGAAGGCCTTGGTCTTGTCGTTCACCTCGGGGAAGAAGGTGGTGCCGATGGTGAGGTTGTCGCCGGCGCCGTCCATGCGCTTGGGCAGCTCGGGATCGGCGATGGTGGTGCCGCCGACGATGCGGGTGGAGACGCCCTGGCGCTTCAGCTCCTTGGCGAGGTTCACCGCGCCCTCGGGCGGCGAGCCGAGGCCGACGATGTCAGGCGCCATCTGCTTCAGCTGCGCCACCTGGGGCGACAAATCGAAGGCGGCGAGCTGGAAGTCCACCGACCCCTTGGAGGGGATGGAGTACTTCTCGAACATCTTGGGCACCACCACGGTGCCGATGGACTTGGACACCACGTCATCCGTGGCATAGGCCGCCGCGCCCGAGGCCATGGGCAGCTTCTTGTCCTTGATGGAGCCGAGCACCTGGTCGATGACCTTGCCCTCGTCCGTGGTGTTGCGGAAGCCGTAGGTGAAGCCCTTGGTGAGGCCGGGGGCCGAGGAGGCCATGGACATCTGCGAGATGCCCTCGCGCTCGCCCACCGGGAAGGTGGTGCGCACTTCCGAGGACGAGAACGGGCCGATGACGGCGAGCGCATTGGCATCCTGCGCGAAGGAGCGCAGCGCGGTGGTCGCCTGCTTGGGATCACCGGCGGTATCGAACTTCACCACCTTGATCTTCTTGCCGTTGATGCCGCCCTTGGCGTTGATCTCCTCCACCGCCATGTCGACGGCCACCTCATTGGTGTTGGCGAGGCTCACATAGGGGCCGCTCTTGGCCATCATGTAGCCGAGGACCAGTTCGCCCTCCGCCCGCGCGGCACCGGAGGCGACCAGCGCCGCCAGAAGGCCGGCGCCGAACAGCACGCTCTTCTTCATGTCCCGTTCTCCTCTGAGGGTTTTATTGTCTCAATGGGCGGCCGACCCGCCGCCCAGATACGCGTCCTGCAAGCGGGGATCGGCCGCGAGCACGTCGGGCGCGCCGGCCATGGCCACGCGGCCGAGTTCCAGCACGGTGGCCGAATGGGCGGCCTTCAGCGCCTTGCCGGTGTTCTGCTCCACCAGCAGCACGGAGAGGCCGTCCCCGTTCAGCTCGCGGATGAGGTCGAACAGCTTGGAGACGAACAGCGGCGAGAGGCCCAGCGACGGCTCGTCCAGCATCATCAGGCGGGGCTTCGCCATCATGGCGCGGCCGATGGCCAGCATCTGCTGCTCCCCGCCGGAAAGGCAGGAGGCGGCCATGTGGCGGCGCTCGGCGAGGTTGGGAAAGCGGTCGTAGATGGCCGCCATCTCCCGCTCCACCGCCGCCGTGTCGCGCCGCATGTGGGCGCCGAGCCGCAGGTTTTCTTCGACCGTCAGGGTGATGAGGATGCGCCGGCCTTCCGGCACCAGAACCAGCCCCGCCCCCATGCGCCGGTGCGGCGGCAGGCGGGTGATGTCGGCCTCAGCGAAGGCGATGCCCCCCGCCTTGGCCGGCACGGCGCCTAGGATGGCCTTGAGCAAGGTGGACTTGCCCGCGCCGTTGGCGCCGAGCACGGTGACCACCTCGCCCTCGTTCACGGTCAGCGACACGTCCGAGAGGGCCGCGACGCGGCCGTAGGAGACGGAGAGGCCGGAGACTTCGAGCAGCGCCATGGTTCAGGCCTCCTCGTCCGTGCCGATATAGGCCTCGCGCACCAGCTTCTCCTGCCGCACGCGCGAGAGCGGGCCCTCGGCGATCTTCTCGCCGAAGTTCAGCACCACCACGTTCTCGCAGATCGAATCCACGAAGTGCATGTCGTGCTCCACCACGAGGAGGGTGACGCCCTTCGCCATCAGCGCCTTGAGATGATCGCGCAGGGCATTGGTCTCGTTGGGATTGAGGCCGGCGGCGGGCTCGTCCAGCATCAGCAGGCTCGCGCCGGCCAGCGTCGCGCGCACGAGGTCGATGCGCTTGCGCACGCCATAGGGCAGCGCGGAGACCATCTCGTCCGCCCAGCGGCCGAGGCCGCTCTCCTCCAGCGCGGCGCGCGCCTCGCGCTTCCAGCGATGGTTGGGGAAGAGGCGGTAGGGGGTGAGCAGCGCGCCGAGGGAGGAGGCGCGCACATGCTGGCCCACCAGCAGGTTTTCCAGCACCGACAGGTGCGGCATCAGCCGGATGTTCTGGAATGAGCGGGCGACGCCGGTGGAGATGCGCTTGCGCGAGGGCATGCGCGTCACGTCCTGCCCGTTCACCTCGATGCGCCCGGCATCGACGCCGTAGACGCCGCTGACCAGGTTGAACACCGTGGTCTTGCCCGCCCCGTTGGGTCCGATGAGGGCGGTCGTGACGCCCTTCGGCACGGTGAAGGACAGATCGCGGATGGCGCGCACGCCGGCGAAGGATTTGGAGAGACCGGTGATGGCGAGAGCAGCACTCATCACGCGGCCTCCGCCTTGCGCCGGAACAGGCGGAACAGGGAAGACGTCACCAGCCCCTGCGGCCTGATCGCCATGAACAGGATGATGAAGACGGCGAACAGGGCGTAGCGCCACTGGTCGGAAGCGCGCAGCAGCTCCGGCACCAGCGTGAAGAAGGCGGCGCCCACCAGCGGCCCCCACACGGTCTGCGTGCCGCCGAACAGCACGTAGAGCACGGTGAAGACCGAGAGCAGCACGTTGAAGTGCTGGGCCTCGACGAAACTGTAATGGTGCGCGTAGAGCCCGCCGCCGAAGCCAGCCACCGCCGCCCCCAGCGCGAAGGCCGCGACCTTCATGCCCCGCACCGACACGCCGAGCAGGTCCGCCACCGTCGCATCGCTCTTCACCGCCGTGAGGCACAGCGCGAAGCGGGTGCGGGAGATCAGCAGCATGAGCACCACCACGCCGGCCGCCGCCGCATAGACCACATAGGGCCCGGCATAATCGGTGACGGGATAGCCGGCCGCGCCCCCCACCACTTCCAGATTGAGGAAGACGGCGGAGATCACTTGGCCCAAAGCGAAGGTGGCCATGGCGAGATAGATGCCGTGGGTGCGCAGCACCGGCATGCCGATGAGGAGGCCGACAACCCCCGCGAGGCCCGCGCCGAGCGGGATGGCCGCCCACATGGGCCACATATATTCGTTGGTGAGAAAGGCCGAGGCATAGGCGCCGATGGCCATGAAGCCGGCGATGCCGAGGTTCAATTGCCCCGCCGCAAGCGGCAGGTAGACCGCATAGGCGGCGATGACATTGAAGGCGAGGACGACGAGGACGCCCGTCAGATAGCCGCTCATCACAGCTTCTCCCGGCTGGCGGCGCGGCCCATGAGGCCCTGCGGACGCACGATGAGGATGAGGAGCAGGAGGCCGTAGACGGAGATGTTCACCACGTCCGCGCCGATGAAGGAGATGGACAGCACCTCCGCGAGGCCGATGACCAGCCCGCCGAGCACCGCGCCCCAGATGGAGCCCATCCCGCCGACGATCATGGCCGCGACGCCCTTGAAGCCGACGCCCTCGCCCATGAAGGGCGACACCTGCTGGTAGTTCACCGCGAAGAGAATTCCCGCCAGCGCCGCCAGCAGCGCCGAGGCGATGAAGAGCTGCGGCACGAGGCGGGAGATGTCGATGCCCATGAGCAGGGCCGTCTCTCGGTTCTCCGCCACGGTGCGGATGCGCCGGCCGCCGGCGGTGGAGGAGAGATACCAGGATAGGAACGCCACGAGGCCGAGGGAGAGCGCCAGCGAGATGAGCTGCGCGATACCGATGACGAGGCCGCCGAGGCGGATGTTGAGGTCCGGCAGCAGGGCCGGAAACGCCTGCTGGTCCGAGCCGTACTGGATCAGCATCAAATTCTCGAGCAGCACCAGGAAGCCGAGGGAGGAGACCAGCGGCACCTCCGGGTCGCCGCCCTGCATGGGCCGGTAGGCGAAGCGCTCCACCAGCAGCGAGACGAACGCCGCCGCCGCCAGCGCTCCGGCCGCGGCGAGGAGGAAGGGCCAGCCCGCCTTCATCAGCCCGAAGGCGAGCATGCCGCCCACCATGAACAGGCCGGGGAGCGAGAAGTTCAGGAAGTTGAGCACGCCGATGGCGAGGGTGAAGGCCACCGCCACAAGCATGTAGATGGCCCCGAGCATGAGGCCGTTGACGATCTGCTGCGCGAGCATGGGCCGGGGCAACCTTCCTCTCGTACGCCGTGACGCGGGCGCTGCCCTTCCCCCTCCGCCTGAGGCGTCGCCCTCCGGAGATTGCGGACGGCACGGAAGCGGGGCAGCGATTAGGTTTGATACAAAGCTATTTTGAGCGTGGCTTCAAGCTGAAATTTCAGGCGGATTTCACTGCATTGCAGCAAGCGCCCTCCCCGCCTGTGCGCTGCATCGCCAAGGGCTTGCGCCGAGTTGAGAGAGTTGCGCGCGCAGCGCCTGCCCTCGGCGCGGGCGCCCTTCTGCACACGCCTGCGGCAGAGCGGCCGGTGCCCCGGCGCCCAACCCTCCGCGCCCGGCGACGCCCTGCAGGGCTCCGGCCCCGATCTTGCTATCGCCCTTGCATCCCCGTTCGCGATGCCAGGGCGTGTCACAGGTCGGCCAAAAATGTCGAAGCCCCGACATCGTTCGAGACATGAGGCTGCCCCATGAAACTCATCGTCGAACGCCTGGTGGTCGAAAGCCTGGTGGACGCCTTCCCGGACCAGGCGCATCTCCTCGCCCAGCCGCGCTTGTCGAGCCGCATGGAGCTGGGCCTCGATGCGCTGAAGCCCGATGAGCTGGCCCACCTGCACGAGCTGGTGCTTAAAACGGGCGGCACCACCATCCGCGGACAGGAGGAGCAGCTCGCCAATCTCGTGGGCGTGTTCCGGGACGACGGCCGGCGCTTCGGCCCGGACGAGCTGGAGGATCTGGCGGGGGCGATCGCGCTTTACTTCGTCAAGCACTGCATTCGCGGCTGGCTGTTCCGCATGAACCCCTCGGGCAAGCCCGAGCCCTATCTCATCACCCGCCTCGACTACACGCCCCCCGGCGAGGAGGAGGCGGGGCGGCTGATCGTGGAGTTGAAGGCCAACAATCGCGGCAAGACCCACGTCGAGAATTTGCTGATCCGCTCCAAGGACCTGCGCGGCCTCACCATTCCCGGCACGCTCGCCGCCAAGGGCTGGCTGATGGAGGATGTCGGCCTCCTCGCCTCCTTCGACGACCAGATGGTGCGCTATTTCGAATGGCGCGGCCGCTATGGCGAACAGTTCTCAGGGCGCGGCACGGGCCTCTTCGCCGAAGACCCCACCGCCAACCGGCGCGACACCGACTGGGCGCGCAAGGCGACCGTGGTCCTCTCCTCCTCCGGCAGCGAGGCGCGGCTGGTGAACGACGAGGAACTCCTCGGCGAGCGCACGCTGGGCACGGAGACATCCGGCTTCTTCCTCGACAAGATCGTGAAGAAGGCGGACAAGCAGAACCTGTTCCACATGGCCGTGGACGAGGCGCTGCGCGCGGCGAAGGACAGCATCCCCAAGGGCGCCTTCACCGACATGCCGGTCCATCCCCTGATCCTGATGTTCCATCTGGAGCTGCACCACCATGTGTGGGTGCATGTGGACGACATCCGGCCCTACGAATACCACCCGGAGCTGAAGCAGAAGCTGGTTCTGCCGCCGGAGCAGACCGACCTCATCGACATCCTCACCGCCGAGATGAACACGCTCATGGACGACGTGGTGGCGGGCAAGTCCGGCGGCACCACCGTGCTCTGCGCCGGCCCGCCCGGCGTCGGCAAGACGCTCACCGCCGAGGTCTATTCCGAGATCATCCAGCGCCCGCTCTACCGCGTGCATTCCGGCCAGCTCGGCCTCGATGTGGCGCACATGGAACAGGCCTTGAAGGATGCCCTCACCCGCGCCCAGCGCTGGGGCGCGGTGATGCTGATCGACGAGGCGGACGTCTACATCAAGCGCCGGCAGGACAACCTCACCATGAACGCGGTGGTGGGCGTGTTCCTGCGCGTGCTCGAATACTTCAACGGCCTGCTGTTCCTCACCACCAACCGGGTGGACGACATCGACGAGGCCATCGTCTCGCGCTGCATCGCCCTCATCAAATATCACTCCCCCGGCCCGGATGACCGGCGCAAGATCTGGCGGGTGATGTGCGACCAGTTCGGACTCATCCTCTCCAACGAACTCATCGACACGCTGGTGGAGATGTTCCCGGAGACCTCGGGCCGCGACATCAAGGGCCTCGCCAAGCTGGTGGCGAAATACTGCTCGCAGAAGGGCGTGCCCCCCTCCATCGACGCCTTCCGTCGCTGCGCCATCTTCCGCGCGCTGGACGTGCCGCCGCTCGCCTGAGCGGCGCCCGGATAGGGCACCCCCATTGCCCTCACTGGCCCGCCCGGTCCCTCGGGCGGGTCTTTTTTGTCTGCGGCGCCTGAGCGTAGCCTCTTGGACCGGTCGAAGACCGGCGGCATTAAGACCCGTTGAAATGCACCCGGCCGAAGCCGGAGACGTCGTAGCCGCCCAGCTCCGCCGCCCGCGCCTCGAAGGCGGGGTCGTGGCAGAAGGCGACGAGCTTCTGGAACGAGGGCTCGAAATAGGCCCGGCGCCAGACCATGAGGTCGAAGCGCTCCTCCACCAGCGGCACGAAATCGAGATTGTGCAGGCGCGCCGCGGCGGCGATGCCGAGGCCCACATCCGCCCGCCCGGCGGCAACCGCGAGGGCGAGGTCGGTCTCCGAGCGCTCCGCCGTGCCAGCGCAGGTGAGATGGTCGCGGCCCATCCCCTCGGCGGCGAGCAGGCGGTCGAGTACCAGCTCGCTCGCCGCCTCCTTCTGGCGCGTCTGGAATTTGAGGCCCTTCACGTCGGCGAGGCAGGTGGGCGGACGGGGAAGGCCCGGTCGGCAGATCAGCCCGCGCACCCGCCGCGCCCATTCCACCAGCACCCACGGCGCGCGGCCGAAGCGTTCCTCCACGACACCCGCGTTCCAGTCGTCGCCCTCCGGCACATGCAGGCCCACGGCGATGCACTCGCCCCGGTCCGCCCGGTCGAGGCCGTCGAGCGCGCCGTCCATAAGGCAGGCAATGCCGGAGCGCGATTCGCGCAGCGCCCATTCCAGCAGCGGATCGTGACCCCCGGTCATCACCGACGGCGGGGCGTGATGGTCCGCCGGTGGGGCATGGTGGGTGGCGTCCGGCGTGGGGGTCGAGGCCGGTCCGGGATCAGCAGAGCCGGCGATCCAGTCCTGGATTTCCCGGCGCGGGAACAGCAGCTTGCCGGTCACGCGCCGGACCGGAAGGCCGCCGGTGGCGACGAGGTCGTAGACCTTGCGCTCGCGCACCCTCAGCAGCGCCGCGAGTTCGCGGGTGGTCAGATATTCCGACATCCGGTCCGGCCCGATTGGCCTCCACCACGCAGGGCGCGCCGGAGGAAACGACACTTTTCTCTTATATTTACATGAATACGGCATGACCGCCGCGCCGCAAGCCCAAATTGTAACCCTGCGACGGGGCACCGCTGGTGTGGCGCTTGCGTTAGACTGCCGGGCACGCCAGCACAGGCGGAACGATTTCCAGCCGGATTTTCCCCATGACCACTGCCGCGTCTCCTGCCCGCATCGGCATCGTCACCATCTCGGATCGCGCCAGTTCCGGCACCTATGAGGATCTGAGCGGCCCGGCCATCGAGGCCTGGCTGCGCCACGCCATCACCAGCCCCTGGGTCGCGGACTACCGGGTGATCCCGGACGGGTTCGAGAGCGTGCGCGACACCCTCATCGCCCTTGCCGACGACGAGCACATGGACCTCATCTGCACCACGGGCGGCACCGGACCCTCCCCGCGCGACCTGACGCCGGAGGCCATGGCGGCGGTGATCGAGAAGCCGCTGGCGGGCTTCGGCGAGCAGATGCGGCGCATCAGCCTCAACGAGGTGCCCACCGCCATCCTGTCGCGGCAGGAGGCGGGGGTGCGCGGCAAGTCGCTGATCGTGAACCTGCCGGGCAAGCCCGCGTCCATCGCGGTGTGTCTCGCGGCGGTGTTCCCGGCCATCCCCTATTGCCTGGACCTGATCGGCGCCGGGCGCATCGAGACCGATCCGCAAGTCTGTGCCGCGTTCCGGCCCAAAGGCGCGTAAGGCAGGCTCAGACCACCACCACGCCGCGGTGCTTGGCCTCGCCCTCGGGCTCCACATGGATGGTGATGATCGCATCGTCCATGTCGCGCTCGAAGGCGTTCTCGATGCGGTCGCAGATGTCGTGGGCGGCGGCCACCGTCATGTCGCCGGGCACCACCAGGTGGAATTCCACGAAGGTGATGCGCCCGGCATGGCGGGTGCGCAGGTCGTGCGCCTCGATGGCACCGGCGGCATGGAGCGAGACCAACTCGCGGATGCGCGCCACCACGTCCGGCGGCGGGGCGGCGTCCATCAGCCCGCCCACGGAGTCCTTCATCAGGCTCCAGCCGGTCCACAGCACGTTGAGCGCCACGAGGCCGGCGATCAGCGGATCGAGCACCGGCCAGCCGGTGACGGGCACCAGCACGAAGCCGATCAGCACGCCCACCGAGGTGACCACATCGGTCAGCACATGCTTGCCGTCGGCGACGAGGGCTGGCGAGCGCATGCTCTTGCCCACCCGCAGCAGAACCAGGCACCAGATGGCGTTGATGACCGTCGCCGCGCCGTTGATGAGCATGCCGGTGAAGGGCTGGTCGGGCAGATGCGGGTCGAGGAAGCCGTAATAGGCCTCGCGCATGATGGTGACGGCCGCCACCACCACGAGCACGCCTTCCAGCACCGCCGAGAGATATTCCGCCTTGTGGTGGCCGAACTGGTGGTTGTCGTCGGCGGGGCGCGCGGACACGGTGATAGCGAACAGCGCCGCGGCCGAGGCGGCGACGTTGATGATGCTTTCCAGCGCATCCGACAGCAGCGCCACCGAGCCGGTGACCCACCAGGCCAGTGTCTTCAGGCCGAGCACGATGGCACCGACGAGCACGCTCGCCGCCGCGATCCAGAGCACCTTGCGGCTCATGTCGGCCTCCATTCTGATACCGTCGGGAGCGGTCCCGCGGGTCCGTCCCCTGCGGTCGGCAGGACGTACCGAACCGCGCGCCCCGGCGCAACCGCGCCGGGGTCGCACTCCCGGACAAGCTGGAGGTTACACCCGCCTTACACCGTCCCTTAGGGAAGCTTCATGTGCTCGAGCGCGCGCTGGATGGCTTCCGGCCCCACCATGATGACGCCGTCGAACGGGGAGCTCATCTCGAGGATCAGGAAGATGGCGCCGGCCAGCGACAGCGCGCACAGGGGAAAGACGATGAGCGAGACCAGGTTCACGGGCGAGAACAGCCCGAAGCTGGCGAAGATCAGCGTCAGCCAGACGATCAGCACGACGATGAACACCGGCGGGATCTCGGTGACGGCCTCGGCGATCAGCGTCCAGCGCAGCGCGTTGAGCGACTTGAACCGGTCGAGCGCCTCCGCCTTGAGATCGGTCTGCTCGGGACCGGTGGGCTCGAGGATGCGGATCTCGTGGCCGGCTCGCTCCAGCAACTGCTCCGAATCGAAGCTGGCGACCATCACCGGCGGCCCGTCGGGCTGGGGCCAGGTCTCGTTCATGGCGTGGACCGTATAGGCGCGCAGGGCCTCACGCGCCGGCTTGGCAGCGGGTCCATAATGCTGGAGCGTGGCATCGAGGATGGTGAGGTACGTCGCATATTGCTGCACGTCCTTGCCGGTGGTGTCGAAATTGCCCTTCACCGAGGCCGTCATCAGGCCGAGGATCAGCGACGCCATGGCCGCGACCATGCCGACACCCAGCTTCACCGCCTCCTGCGTGTCCTTGGAAAGGTGATGCGCCTTCAGCCAGCGCTGCGAGCCCATGCCGAACAGCGCCCCGCCCTCGAGCGCCAGGAAGACCAGTAACGCGACGTGCCAAGCCTCCATGGCTTCCCCCCCGGCCTGCACTCCCGTCTGAGTCTTGCTTGATTATCGGCGCAGGCGACCGAACGTATCGCCCGATACGATGCCGGCTTTGCAGCGTAAAGGGAGAAAATCGTGCGCGGGCGGCCGAACCCTCGCGAAATCGGGCGGCGATCAGCGGGAGGCGGCTGCGATCAGCGCCCGCTTGCGGGCAAGGTCGGCATAGCCGGCGACCACGTCCGCACCGATAACGTAGGCGGGCGGATCGAGCACACGGAGCGCGGCGGCGAGCGCCACCCCCTGAGTGAGGATGTCCGTAATGTCCGGCTGGTTGGCGGCGCGGAACACCTTGTAGTGGTCCAGCCCCTCGGCACGCACCACGTTGAGCGCCTTCACCCCGTCGATGTCGCCGGTGGTGGCGGCGAGCGCGAGGTAGAAGTCGCCGAACTTGGCCGGCTGCATGGCGAGCACGGCCAGCGCCACGCGCGCCGCCTCGATGGAGCCCACGTCCACCCGCGGCGTCTGCACGATGGCGTAGGCGAGCTTGGCGTCGCCGGCGAGCAGCTCGCGCATGTCGAAGGCGGAGCGGCGCCAGTCGGGGGCGTTGAAATCCACCAGCTCGGTGACGAGTGGCTTGGTCTTCTGCGCGCCCAGCACGGCCTTGCCGGGCATGGCGTCGAGCAGCTTGCGCGCGTCGGGCGTGAGGGGATCGGCGAAGGCGGGGGATGCCGCAGCGGCAATCAAGCCGGCACCGGCGGCCAGAAGCCCCCGGCGTGTCAGCGGACGATCCGGGGCGCCCATGCCCGCCGGCCCTATTCGGCCGCTTTGGTCGGTACCTCGGAGGCGGCCTGCGCCTCCGCATCCTCCTGCGCCTTCAGCACGTCGGGGTGCGGCATGGAGATGATGTTGTAGCCGGAATCGACGAAATGCACCTCGCCGGTGACGCCCGCGGAGAGGTCGGAGAGGAGATAGAGGGCGGAGCCGCCCACCTCCTCGATGCTGACCGTGCGGCGCAGGGGGGCGTGGCGCTTCTGGTAGTTGAACATCACCCGCGCATCGGCGATGCCGGCGCCCGCCAGCGTGCGCACCGGGCCGGCGGAGATGGCGTTGACGCGGATGCCCACGGGGCCGAAATCCGCCGCCAGATAGCGCACCGAGGCCTCAAGGGCCGCCTTGGCCACGCCCATCACGTTGTAATTGGGCATGACGCGGGTGGAGCCGCCATAGGTGAGCGTAATCAGCGAGCCGCCGTCCGGCATCAGCGCCGCGGCGCGCTTGGCGATCTCGGTGAAGGAGAAGCAGGAGATCACCATGGTGCGGGAGAAGTTCTCCCGGCTGGTGTCGGCGTAGCGGCCCTTCAGCTCGGACTTGTCGGAGAAGGCGACGGCGTGGACCAGGAAGTCGATCTTGCCCCAGCTCTCCTTGAGCGCGGCGAACACCGCGTCCACGCTGGCGAGGTCTTCCACGTCGCACGGCAGCATGAGGGAGGAGCCGACGCTCTGCGCCAGCGGCTTCACGCGCTTGGCCACCTGCTCGCCCTGGTAGGTGAAGGCGAGTTCCGCGCCCTGACCCGCCAGCGCCTTGGCAATGCCCCAGGCGATGGAATGATCGTTGGCGACACCCATCACCAGGCCGCGCTTGCCCTTCATCAGGTCCTGCATAACCTACCCTCTCGCGCCTGAGACGCCGATAGCAGACGGCGCCCGGCCACGCCATCGCGTTTCGGCCGGCGCCGGCTCACCATTGATGACCAATCCTGAACGCCGCCCTATCGGAGCAGCAGGCGTCCAGCAGTTTCAGGCGTCCACCTGCCTCAGGCGTCCACCTGCGTCAGGCATCCACGTGCTTGATGACGAGGCTGGCATTGGTGCCGCCGAAGCCGAAGCCGTTGGACAGCACATGGCCGAGCGTCACGTTATCCACCCGCTTGCGCACGATGGGCATGTCGGCGAAGGCCGGGTCGATCTCCTCGATGTTGGCGCTCTCGGCGATGAAGCCGTTCTGCATCATGAGGATGGAATAAATGGCCTCGTGCACGCCGGTGGCGCCCTGCGAGTGGCCGGTGAGCGACTTGGTGGCCGAGATGGGCGGGCACTTGTCGCCGAACACCGCGCGGATCGCCTCGATCTCCTTGAGATCGCCGATGGGCGTCGAGGTGGCGTGGGGGTTGATGTAGTCGATGGGCGCCTTGATGCCGGAGATGGCGAGCTTCATGGCACGCTCGGCGCCCTCGCCCGAGGGGGCCACCATGTCCACGCCGTCAGAGGTCGCGCCATAGCCGGCGATTTCGCCATAGATGCGCGCGCCGCGGGCCTTGGCGTGCTCCAGCTCTTCCAGCACGAGGACGCCGGCGCCGCCGGAGATGACGAAGCCGTCCCGGTTCTTGTCATAGGCGCGGGAGGCCACCGCCGGGCGGTCGTTGAAGTTGGACGACATGGCGCCCATGCCGTCGAACAGCACGGAGAGGGTCCAGTGCAGGTCCTCGCAGCCGCCGGCGAAGATGATGTCCTGCTTGCCGTACTGGATCAGCTCGTAGGCGTTGCCGATGCAGATGTTGGTGGTCGCGCAGGCGGCCGAGATGGAATAGCTCAGGCCCTTGATCTTGAACCAGGTGGAGAGCGTCGCCGAGGCGGTGGAGCCCATGGCCTTGGGCACCGCGAACGGGCCGACGCGCTTGGGCCCCTTCTCGCGGGTGATGTCGGCCGAGTCGACGATGGTCTTGGTGGAGGAGCCGCCGGAGCCCATCACCAGGCCGGTGCGGATGTTGGACACCTCGTTCGGCTCAAGGCCCGAATCGCGGATGGCCTGCTCCATCGCCACATGGTTCCACGCGGTGCCGCCGCCGTGGAAGCGCATGGCGCGGCGGTCAACCACCTCTTCCGCATTCAGGGTCGGCGCACCGTGCACCTGGGAACGGAATCCGAGCCGGGAATAGTCCTCAGCGAAGGAAATACCGCTCTTGGCTTCGCGCAGGCTGGCAAGAACCTCCTGCGTGTTGTTGCCGATGGACGAGACAATGCCCATCCCGGTGACGACGACGCGCCGCATGTCAAATCCCCATTGGAGTGCACCCAGTGTCGCCGCAGATCGTGGCGAGGCCTTGTCAGGCGCTCGCGGCGCCTGCGGGCTGGGGTGCCGTCTCAGCCTGGAACAGGCCCACCTTCAGATCCTTGGCGCGGTAGATCACCTCGCCGTCCGCCGCCAGCCAGCCGTCGGCGATGCCGAGCACCAGCTTGGAGCGCATGACGCGCTTGAACTCGATGCCGTAGACCACCTTCTTCACGCCCGGGAGAACCTGGCCGGAGAATTTCAGTTCGCCGAGGCCCAGCGCCCGGCCGCGGCCGGACGAGCCGAGCCAGCCGAGATGGAAGCCCACGAGCTGCCACATGGCGTCAAGGCCGAGGCAGCCGGGCATGACGGGATCGCCCTTGAAGTGGCAGGCGAAGAACCAGAGGTCCGGATTCACGTCCAGCTCGGCGCGCACCATGCCCTTGCCGAATTCGCCGCCGGTCTCCGAGATTTCCGTGATCCGGTCGAACATCAGCATGGGCGGCAGCGGCAATTGCGCGTTTCCGGCCCCGAACAGCTCGCCACGTCCGCACGCGAGGAGATCCTCATAATCGAAGCTGGTCTGCCGGTCCGCCATTCTTGCCAGTATCGCCGTTTGCCGCCTCTGCACCGCCCGCAAGGGCCGCCGAGGGTTGCTGTTGATGAGCCCGCAAGGGCCGCCCCCGCCATCGGTGGCGGGCACTCCCTAACATAGGCAGGGGCGCGCTCAAAGTCATGAAAGCGTCACGGGTGGCACGACGCGCGCGATATCCGGCCGCGCCGGGCGAACCGGATCGGCAACTCGGGCGTTGCCCTTGGGGCACTGGGCTATGGTATCGCCAAGGGGCGGGGCGCATCGGCGCCCAGGTCGCGACATCGGGCGGGAGCATGCAATGCCGATTCTCAAGGAGTTCAAGGAGTTCGCGGTCCGCGGCAACGTGGTGGACCTGGCGATAGGCGTCATCATCGGTGCCGCCTTCGGCAATATCGTCACCTCGCTGGTGGGCGACGTGTTCATGCCGGTCATCGGCGCGGTCACGGGCGGGCTCGACTTCTCGAACTATTTCATTCCGCTCTCGAAGTCCGTGACCGCTGCCAACCTCGCTGACGCCAAGAAGCAGGGAGCGGTATTGGCGTATGGTTCATTCATTACCATCGCCATCAATTTCATCATCGTGGCCGCTGTGCTCTTCCTCGTGGTGCGCGGCATCAACGCCTTGCGCCGGGCCGAGGCCGGCAAGCCGCCGGCCGCGCCGACCAAGACAGAGACGCTGCTGATGGAGATTCGCGACCTGCTGGCTTCGGAACGGCCCGCCGCCCGCCCACCGGTGATGCCCGCGCGCCCCACGCCGCCGACGATGTGAAACCGGGAGCGAGGTGGCTCAGGGTTTCGCTCCCTGCGCCGCCAACGCATCTTGCCGGCGCAGGAAGCCGCGCACCACCGCCACCGACTCGTCGGGGCGGTCGTTGAAGATGCCGTGGGCCGCGCCGGGGATCACCGCGAACTCAGCGCCGCCGGGCACCTGCTCGGCAAAGGCCGCGACGGTGGCGATGCGTGTCTCGTCATACTGGCCGATGACGAACAGGGTGCGCGCCCCGTCGAGCCGCGCCAGCAGCGGTTCCCCATCGTAATCCTTCAACGTGCCGGTCTGGGTGAACTCGCCGGCCCCGTTCATGGCCACATAGAGCTTTCCGTTGAGCTTGAGGTTCTGCGCCGCCTCATAGGCCTTGCGCATGGCGGGCAGCGGCTCGCGCCGGTTGAAGGCAGCGTAGAAGGCGCCGGCGGCGGCATCGCAGGTGGCCGGCGGCGGTGAAGCGCTGCCTTCGCAGGCGTCGATCACCGCCTGCACGTCCGTCGGCAGCGCGGCGCGGCGGGCGGCCACATCGGCGATCCAGCTCTTGCCGGAGACGAAGGGGCTCGCCAGCACCAGCCCGGCCAGCGTCGCGGGGCGCCGCGCCGCCCATTCCAGCGCGATGGTGGCGCCCCAGCTGTGCCCCAGCACATGGAAGCGCCCGAGGCCCAAGGCGGCGGCGACGGCGTCGATCTCGTCGGCGAAGCGGGGAACGGTCCAGTTGGCGGGATCGTCGGGATGGTCGGAGCGGCCGCTGTCGAGCTGGTCATAGAGCACCACCATGCGCTCGTCGGCGAGTTCCAGCGGGTCGTGGAAGGTGGAATGCATCCCGCCCGGCCCGCCGTGGAGGAGCAGCACCGGCAAGCGATCCCCCGTGCTCACCCCGTTGGTGCGCACATAGATGCGCCCGCCCTTCACCGGAACCATCAGCTCCCGGTCCGCCGGGGGAAACACCGCCGGCCGCGCGAGGGCCGGCCGGAGAGGCGGGACCAGCGCCGCCGCGCCGATAAGAGAGAGGAAGGCGCGTCGATCCAGCCCGGCCATGGTGCCCCGCCGTCAGAAGGAAGGAACATCACGGGTATCATAGTAGCCGCCGCGGTCAAGCGGCGCGCCACCGGACAGGATCAGCGGAAATCCGCGCCCACCGCGTCCGCCACATGGGCGAAGCCGTCGGCCTTCAGGCGGGCGGCAAGGTCGGTCTTGATGCGACCGACGAGGCCGGGGCCATGGAACACCAGCGCGGAATAGAGCTGCACGAGGCTCGCGCCGGCCCGGATCTTGGCATAGGCGTCGGCGCCCGAGCTGATGCCGCCCGAGCCGACCAGCGGCAGGCGTCCACCCACGAGGCGATAGAGCGCCCCGAGCCGCTCGGTGGAGAGCGACATGAGCGGCTTGCCGGAGAGGCCGCCGGCCTCGCCCTTGTGCGCGCTGTGCAGGCTCGCCGGGCGCGACAGGGTGGTGTTGCCCATGATGATGCCGTCGATGCCGGTCTCCAGCGCCACCTCTGCCACGTCGGCGAGGCCGGCGTCGTCGAGATCGGGCGCCACCTTCACCAGCAGCGGCGGGCGTTCCGCAGGGTCAGGCACCGAGGCATTGCGCACGCCGACGAGGTGGGCGAGCAGCGCCTCCATCTCCGCCCGCGCCTGCAGGGCGCGCAGGCCCGGCGTGTTGGGGGAGGAGATGTTGCACACGATATAATCGGCGAGCCGGCAGGTGGCGGAAACGCCGGCGGCGTAGTCCTCCAGCGTGTCCTCGCTCTCCTTGTTCTTCCCCACGTTGGCGCCGAGGATGCCCTTGCCGCCCGCCGAGCGGCGCTTGGCCAGCCGGTAGACGAACGGGGCGAGGCCCTCGCTGTTGAAGCCGAAGCGGTTGATGACCGCCTCATCCTCCTCCAGCCGGAACAGGCGTGGCTGCGGGTTGCCCGGCTGCGGGCGCGGCGTGACCGTGCCCATCTCGGCGAAGCCGAAGCCCATCTTCAACAGGCCGTCCGCCACCTCGCAATGCTTGTCGAAGCCGGCTGCGAGGCCCACGGGATTGGGGAAGTCGAGGCCCCACACGCGGGTCGCGAGCACCGGGTCGTCATGGCCGGAGAGGTTCGGCATCAGGCCCCGTGCCATGGCGCGGACGGCATAGCCGTGCGCCCGCTCCGGGGTCACCAGGCCGAGGAAGGGCCGAACAAGGGCGTAGAGATCCATGAAGGGCGTCACTCGCCGGTGGTGGCGGTGCCGCCGTGGGCCTTGGACCAGCTGTGCGGATCGTTGAGGAACGATTCGATCTCGGCCACCTGCTTCGATTCGAAGCGGTTCATCTTCTTCACCTGCGCCAGCACGTCCCACCAGGTGGCGAGGCGGTGGAGGCTGAGGCCGGCGCTGTCCAGGATGCCCGAGGCCTCGGAGAAGATGTCGTAATAGAAGAACACGAAGCAGTGCTGGCACTCCGCCCCGGCCTCACGCAAGGCATTGACGAAATTGACCTTGCTCTTGCCGTCGGTGGTTAGGTCCTCGACCAGGAGCACCCGCTCACCGGGCGCGAGGTGGCCCTCGATCTGGGCGTTGCGGCCGAAGCCCTTGGGCTTCTTGCGCACATACTGCATGGGCAGCATCATCCGGTCGGCGACCCAGGCGGCGAAAGGAATGCCCGCCGTCTCGCCGCCCGCCACCGTGTCGAACTGCTCGTAGCCGATCTCGCGGTAGATGGTGGAGATGCCGAAATCCACCAGCGTCTGGCGCACGCGGGGGAAGGAGATGAGGCGGCGGCAGTCGATATAGACCGGGCTCGCCCAGCCCGAGGTGAAGATGAAGGGCTCGCCGGAGGAAAAGCGCACCGCCTCGACCTCGAGCAGCATCCGCGCCGTCTGCTCGGCGATGGTAGCCTTGTCCGGGAAAGCAGTGACATTCGCCATGAGTGAAGCCTTCGTCGCGGTTTCGTCGCTTGTGTGTGACGCGCATATATCAGAGCGGAGCGGCATTGCCACACCTGCGACCGCAGGGCGCCCCCGCGCAGGAGGAAGGCTCACCCCTTCCGGGCGAGGCCCCGGGCGTGCTCCAGCGCCATTTCCAGCCGGTCGTTGCCCCAGAACAGCTCGCCATCGGTGGTGAAGAAGGTGGGCGCGCCGAACACGCCGCGGGCCTGCGCCTCCTCGGTCTGCGCGCGCAGGCGCGCCTTGTTCACCTCGGATTCGGCGTCGGCGATCACCTCGTCCCAGAAGTGGCCGAGGCCGGCGAGCACCTGACGGATGGTCTCCCGGTCCGAAATGTCGCGCCCCTGCGCGAATTCGGCGGAGAACAAGGCGCGGGTGAAGGAGGGGCGGCACGCATCGTTAAGGTGCATCGCCACCCGCGCCGCCAGAAGGCCGTTGGCCGGAAAGGTCGCCGGCTTGGTGATGGGCGGCAGGCGCTGGGCGGCGGCGAGGCGGTCGAGATCCCGCCACATATGCGCACCCTTCAGGGGATAGACGTTGAACGGCGAGCTTGCGTAGCCCTGCGCGGCGAAGATGGGGCCGAGCAGGAACGGCTTCCAGTGCACCCGCACGTCCGCAAGCTCGGCCAAGGCGGCGATGCGGCAGGCGGCGAGATAGGAATAAGGCGAGGCGAACTCGTAATAGAAATCGAGGCTGCCGCTGGCCATGGGCGTCTCCGGCCTGTACATCGCGGCGGAAGAGTGCGGCGGGGGAAGCTCCGCGTGCAAGGGTCTGAATCAATCGGCTGAATCAATTCCGGATCGGAGCTGGCGACGCGGTGAAGTGGGTGTTGTTCTTCGCGCTGGTGATCGGGGCCGCGGTGGCGATCCTGTTCACGGTGTTCCCCGAATGGGACATGGCCATCTCCAGCCTGTTCTGGAACGCCAGCCGGCGCACTTTCGGCGTCGCCGGCCTCGGCTGGGCGGCCGATATCCGCACCCTCGCCAACTGGCTGCCCTGGGTCTTCGCCGGCCCGGCCTTTGCCGCCATCATCCTCAAGTTCATTTTCCCCCGGGGTAAAATGTTCATCCCGGCGCGGGCGGCGGTGCTGCTCGCCGTGACGATGGCGCTGGGGCCTGGCCTCCTCGTCAACGGCATCCTGAAGGAGCATTGGGGCCGGCCACGGCCGGTGCATGTGGAATCCTTCGGCGGCAAGGACACCTTCCGCCCCTGGTATGCCACCGACGGCACCTGCCCCAGCAACTGCTCCTTCGTTTCGGGCGAGGGCTCGCTGGGCTTCTGGCTGGTGGCCCCGGCGAGCCTCGTGTCCGGCCCGGCGGGGGCGGTGGCGATGGTGGCGGCGGTCTCCTTCGGCGCGCTGGCCGGCGGGTTGCGTATCGCCTTCGGCGGGCACTTCTTCACCGATGTGGTGTTTTCCGGCGTGCTGGTCATCCTGCTCATCGTCGCCATGCGGCTCTGGCTCTACGACCGGTCGCGCAGCCCCACCGATGCCTCCGTGGAAGACGCCATCGGCAATGCCGGCCTCGCTCTTCAGGCGAACCTGCGCCGGCTTCTCGGCAAGGCCTGACAAGCCGCCTGACCCGCCGCCTGACTCCATCCTTGACCGAGACGGCTTGCCACGCCGCCGCGCGCGCCTATAGTCCGCGCCGATTTTCCCCGAACATCCGAGAGACGTGATGGCGCGTGACGTGAAGAAGGTGGTGCTGGCCTATTCCGGCGGGCTCGACACCTCGGTCATCCTGAAGTGGCTCCAGACCACCTACAATTGCGAGGTGATCACCTTCACCGCCGACCTCGGCCAGGGCGAGGAGCTGGAGCCGGCGCGCAAGAAGGCGGAGCTGCTCGGCATCAAGCCTGAGAACATCTTCATCGAGGACGTGCGCGAGGAATTCGTGCGGGACTACGTGTTCCCCATGTTCCGCGCCAATGCGGTGTATGAGGGGCTGTACCTGCTCGGCACCTCCATCGCCCGCCCGCTGATCGCCAAGAAGCAGATCGAGATCGCCCGCAAGATGGGCGCCGATGCGGTCGCCCACGGCGCCACCGGCAAGGGCAACGATCAGGTGCGCTTCGAGCTGGGCTATTACGCCCTCGAGCCGGACATCACCGTCATCGCCCCCTGGCGCGAGTGGGACCTGACCTCCCGCACCCGCCTGTTGGAGTTCGCCGAGGCGCACCAGATCCCCATCGCCAAGGACAAGCGCGGCGAGGCGCCCTTCTCGGTGGACGCCAACCTCCTGCACTCCTCTTCCGAGGGCAAGGTGCTGGAAGACCCGGCCGACGACGCACCGGAATATGTCTACCAGCGCACCATCTCGCCGGAGGAGGCCCCCGACGAGGCCACCCTCATCACCATCGCCTTCGACAAGGGCGACGCGGTGGCCATCAACGGCGAGGCGCTCTCCCCCGCGACCCTGCTCACCAAGCTCAACGAGCTGGGCAAGGCCAACGGCATCGGCCGCCTCGACCTCGTGGAGAACCGCTTCGTCGGCATGAAGAGCCGCGGCATCTACGAGACCCCCGGCGGCACCATCCTGCTGGCCGCCCACCGCGGCATCGAGAGCATCACCCTCGATCGCGGCGCGGCCCACCTCAAGGACGAGCTGATGCCCCGCTATGCGGAGCTGATCTACAACGGCTTCTGGTTCTCTCCCGAGCGCGAGATGCTACAGGCGGCCATCGACCACTCGCAGGCCTATGTGACCGGCGAGGTGACGGTGAAGCTCTACAAGGGCAACGCCACCGTGGTCGGCCGCAAGAGCCCCTACTCGCTCTACAATCAGGAGCTGGTCACGTTCGAGGAAGGCGCGGTCGCCTACGACCACCGCGACGCCGCCGGCTTCATCAAGCTCAACGCGCTGCGCCTGCGCACGCTGGGCAGCCGCGCCCGCAAGATCTCCGAGTGAGCAAGATCTCCGAATAGGATCGCGACCGCCGGGGACAGGCGCCTTTTTGCGCTTGCCCCCGGCATCGGCTTGGACAAACTCCGTCCCGGATAGGGGGCGGACTCATGGATCGACGGGACCTTCTGAAAGGCGCTGCGGGCTCAACTTTGCTCGCGGCCACCTCCGGCCTTGCGGCGGCCGATGATGCCCCGGCCCCGGTGCTGCGCATCCATCCCGCCATCGGCATCGCCCGCGTCGGCAACAGCCCGGACTATTACCTCGCCCCCGAGACGGCGGCCGGCGAACTGCCCCCCTCCGGCGAAGGCCTGTGGGGCGGCCTGCCCCTCGATGCCGCGACCGGCCAGCCCCTTACCTCGGACGGCTTTCGCGACGGACAGGGCCGGCTGAAGCGGCAGGCCGTGCGCTTCCGCATCTATGCCTACACCCGCACCGGCTGGCCCACCGGCGAGAGCACCGAGGTCACGCTGGGCGCGCTCATCGGCGGCAAGCGGGTGGTGGACATCGTGTGGCAGGTGCACGTCGCCAACAAGAAGCTGAACTGCTTCGGCATGATGAACCCCATCGGGCATTTCCCCGCGCTGCCGGGGTTCGCCGACGGCAAGCTGATGCCCATCCGCCGCCCGCAGGACGGCCCGCTGGAGAGCCCGGACCGCCTCAGGCGCCTCGTCATCGATCCCGGCCCGCGCGCCCTCTCGGCCCGCACGGATCAGGGGCGCGTCCGGGCGTTCGATCGCGCCACGCCTGCGAGCTGCCTTGCCGAGGGGGGCGGCGGCGGAGCACCGGTGCGTCCCCTGCCCGCCTATCCGGTGAGCTTCCCGCAGGACCATTTCCGGCTGCACACCCCGGCGGATCCAGTGACCCGGCTCGGCGACGTGAGGACCGAGGCGGGCACCGGCCGGCTCATCTTCGCCGCCGGCTTCGGCGCGGCGGAAGGCATCACGAGCGATGGCAGCGCCCCCTCCGTCAGCGATCAATGGGGTGCGGAAAATACCGACTGGTTCGACGACATGAGCGACGGCCCGGTCTCGGCCCGGATCGTCTTCGAGGATGGCACGTCGCAGGATGCGGCCGGCGCCTGGGCGACCTGCGGCGATCCCGGCTTCGCGCCGCAGACCCGCAACGTCGTCACCGCCTGGGACGAGGTCTACGACACCTTCGTGCGCGCGCTCGCGCTGGAGCCGGCGCTTTACGCCGATGGCGCCTTCAACGACGGCTTCTCCGCCGCCTTCCCCGACGATGCCGCGCCCCTGTTCCGCGCCATCATGCAGCAGCGCTGGAACACCAACCTGCCGGCGCCCGCCATCGCCGCCCACAACCGCATCGGTGCCATCACCCCCGCCGACAGCCCGACCGAGAAAATTCCCGACTTCAGCCGAACCATCCGCAACCCTTCGGACCCGGCGAGCCTCGTCCTGGGCGCGCCCGTGATGCCGCTGGCGCTGGGCGATACCAACAGGCCGTTCCTGACGCTGACGCCCACCCAGTACCATCTGCTGCGCCAGTGGCACAAAGGCGTGTTCACGCCCGGCCGCCGCCTGAAGCTCGGGGCGGGCGAGGAACTGGACCGGGTGGCGCTCGCCAATTGCCTCGGCGGGCGCTTCAGCCCCGGCATCGAGGTCTCCTACCCCGTGCGCGACCCCAATCTCTATGTGAAGGATTGGGCGAACGGCCCCGGCGGCGCCTTCCGCGTCAACGCCGCCGTGCTCGACTATTCGAAGGCCCGCGCCGACACGCCCTTCCTGTCGGTGGGCTACATCCCCCTGCGGGACCGGCCGCTGGAGCCGGGCGACATGACCAAGTTCATGGCTGTCCCCTGGCACTCGGACTTCAACCATTGCGCCTCCCACCTGCGCGATCCGAACCCCGGCAACGACCAGACGCTCTATTGGTCCTGGCCCGCCGAGCGGCCGGTGGCGGTCTATCCGCAGGCGCTGGCGCGCTTCGATCCCGCCACGGGCTGGGTGCCGGGGCGCCAGCTCTTCGCCGTGCGCGGGGCGGGGACGACCACCATCTATCCCGCCAATGCCGGGCGCTTCCAGAAGGGGTCGGACTTTCTCGTCAACTGGCACAAGGTGGGCTTCGTGGTGCAGGCGAGCCGGATCAACCCGGACGCCCGCCCCGCCGCACCGGAAGACCCCTTCCTCGAAGTCGCCTGCGTCTTCGAGAATGACACCAGCCAGATGGTCGCCCCCTGGCCCACCTTCAACACCCCTCCGGCGCCGTGAGTGTGTCGCCGGAGCAGGTGGGTATCGCCATCATCGGCGCCGGCCCGGCCGGCTGCGCCACCGCCATCGCGCTGGCGCGGCGCGGCATTGGCGATGTGGTGCTGTTCGAGGCCGGCACGGCGGATGGACCCCGCATCGGCGAGACCATTCCGGGGGCAGCGATGCCGCTCCTCTCCCGCCTCGGTGTCATGGAGAGATTCACCGCGCGCGGGCACCTGCCCTCGCAGGGATCGACCGCTTTGTGGGGTAAGGCGGAGCCCCACCACAATGACGGCTTCGCCAACCCCTTCGGCGGCGGCTGGCATCTCAACCGCGCCGGCTTCGACGCCGATCTGAGGGCGCAGGCGCAGGCGGCGGGCGTGCCGCTCCATGCGGGGCGCTTGCGGATGATGTCGGCGGTGGGGAGCGGCCATCGCCTCCGTTTCGAAGGCGCGAATGGGCCGTTCGAGATCACGGCCGCACGCGTGGTGGATGCGAGCGGCGTGCGCGCGGCGGCGCTCCGCAGCCTCAAGGTGGCGCGCAATCCCGTGGATGCCATCGCCTTCCATTGGAGCCTCCTCGCCCTCGCCGAGCCCGAGGCCCTGCCCGCCCGCACCTTCCTCGAAGCGATGCCGGAGGGCTGGTGGTATGCGAGCCACATTCCCGGCGGGCGAGCAGTGGTGGGCCTCGCCACCGATCCCGATGCCGGCGCGCGCTTCGCCGACGCCGCCGCCTTCCGCGCCGCCCTCGGCGGCACGCGCCTCATCGGCCCCCAGATCGCGCGCGGCCGCCCGCTGGACGCGGATGCGCCGCCGCGCATCGCCATCGCGCCCACCGCCATCCTCAGCGCCGTTGCCGGGCCCGGGTGGCTTGCCGTGGGCGATGCCGCGGCCTGCCTCGATCCCCTGCTGTCGCAGGGCCTGACGCGCGCGCTGGAAGACGGTATCGCCGCCGCCGACGCCATCGCCGGAGCGCAAGCGGGGGACGCGGGCGCGTTCAACGCCTACCAGGACCGCGTGTTCGCCCGCTTCACCGCCGGCGTGCGGCTGCGCGCGGCCTTCTATGCAGCGGAGACCCGCTGGCCCGATGCCGCCTTCTGGCGCCGAAGGCAGGTCCAGGCCGCCGCATAGGGCTCAGTCCGCGCCCTCGCCCGGTCCCGGGATGAGCACGCGCAAGGCGTTGAGGATGACCACCACGTCGATGGCCTCCTGCAGCAGCGCCCCCTGCACCGGTTGGAGATAGCCGAACGCCGCCGCCACCATCCCCGCCAGCGACAGGCCGATGCCCCAGCGCACGCTCTGCCGCGCGATGGCCAGCGACCGGCGGGCGATGGCCATGGCCTCGGCGAGGCGATCCAGCCGGTCCACCAGCAGCACCGCATCCGCCACCTCGGCGGAAGCCGCCGCGCCCCGCGCGCCGAGCGCGACGCCGATGTCCGCGGCGGCGAGCGCGGGGGCATCGTTCACGCCGTCGCCTACCATCATCACGCCGCCGCCGTTGACCGTCCCCCGCGCCAAGGCGATGTGCTCGATCTTGCCCTGCGGCGTCAGCTCTCCCGTCCAGGCGTCGAGGCCGAGGGCCAGCCCGACCGCATCCACCGCCTCCTCCCGGTCGCCCGAGGCCAGCGCCACATAGGTGACGCCGCCCCGGCGCAGCGCAGCAATCATCTCCGGGGCATCATCGCGCACGGGATCGGCGAACAGCAGCAGCCCCGCCGGCCGGCCATCCACGGCCACCGCCACCACCGCGCTCGCGGGGGGAAGCTGCGCCCTGAGTTCGCTCCAGTCGCCGGACGCGCGGGCGGCCACATAGGCCGTGCCGCCCACCGCGACCGCCCGGCCCTCCACCCATCCCTCAAGCCCCGCGCCGCCATCCTCCCTCACCGCGCGGGGCGGCGCGAGCGGAAGCCCCCGGTCCTGCGCGGCATGGACCAGCGCCTGCGCCACCACGTGGCTCGATGCCTGATCGAGGGAGGCGGCAAGGCGCAGCACGTCGTCCGGCTCGAACTCCGGCGCGGTGCGCACCTCCTCCAGTTCGGCCCGGCCGTGGGTAAGGGTGCCGGTCTTGTCCACCACCAGGGCGCGGACGCGGGCGAGCTTCTCCAGCGCGCCGCCGCTCTTCACCAGGACGCCGCGCTTGGCCGCCCGCGACAGGCCGGCCATGAGCGCCACCGGCACGGCGAGGATGAGGGGACAGGGCGTCGCCACCACCAGCACCGCCAGCGCCCGGCGCGGATCGTGGGCGAGGATCGCCGCGCCGATGGCAAGGGCGATGGAAACGACGAGGAAGGCGAGCGCGTAGCGGTCGGCGAGGCGCACCATGGGCGCGCGGCTGGACGCGGCCTCCTCCACGAGGCGCACGATGCCCGCATAGGTGCTGTCCGCCGCCGGCCGCAGGATGGCGAGATCGAAGGCATCGCCGGCGTTCACCGCGCCGGAGGGCGCCTCCTCGCCGTCCTCCAGCCGCGCCGGGCGAGTCTCGCCGGTCAGGGAGGAGAGGTCCAGCACCGCCGGCCCGCCGATGACCGCGCCGTCGGCGGGCACGGTGTCGCCGGAGCGCACCAGCACGCGATCGCCGGCCACCAGATCCACCGCCGCAACGACCACCAGCCCGCCGTCGCGATGGAGCATCGCATCGCGCGGGGCGCGGGCGACGAGGGCGGTCATCTCCCGCCGGGCGCGGCCTTCCGCGAACCGCTCCAGCTGCTGGCCGCCCGCATACATGAGCGCGACCACGTTGCCGGCCAGAGGCTCGCCGAAGGCCAGAGCCGCGGCCATGGAGAGCGCGGCCAGCACGTCGAGGCCGAACCGGCCTGCGCGCAGGGAGCGGGCGATGTCGAGGAGCAGCACCGCCAGAACCGGTGCCGTGCCCACGGCGAAGGCGGCCGAGGCGGCAGCCTTCATCCCCATGAGCTGGAGCAGCAGCCCCACGGCGAGGGGCAGCACGGCGGCGGCGAGCAGAAGGTAGCGGTTCCGCCCGGCGGCGGCCTCGCTTTGGATATGCCCCGGCTCCGTCATCTCTCCCCCGGTGCGGCGCTTTGGTCGCACTGCCGTCGCTGTTGTCGCGCGAACATCAGATTGTTAGAAGAGTTCTAAACAGGAGTCACTCGGCATGTTGTCGTTTCTCTCCGGCCGCCGCCGGTTTGCAGACCTTTCGGAGCGGGAAATCCTCGCCCTCGCCATCTCCTCCGAGGAAGACGACGCGCGCATCTACATGGAATATGCCGAGGCGCTGCGGAGCGAGTATCCTGACACGGCCAAGGTGTTCGAAAGCATGGCGGCGCAGGAGCGCGGCCATCAGACCAGCCTCACCCGCGAATATGAGCGGCGCTACGGCGGCACCGTGCCGCTGATCCGCCGCGAGAGCATCGCCGGCTATTACGGCCGCCGGCCGGTCTGGGCCGTGGTGAACCTCGGCATCGAGCGCATCCGCGCCGAGGTGGGGCGGATGGAGGACGAGGCCGCCAACTTCTATCTGAAGGCGCAGAAGAAGACGTCCGATCCCGACACCCGCAAACTGCTCGAAAGCCTCTACCAGACCGAGCTGCAGCACGAGGAGATCGCCGGCAACCTCGCCGACCGCTATCTGCCCACCGACAAGAAGAAGGAAGAGGACGAGAAGGCCCGCCGGCAGTTCCTGCTCACCTTCGTGCAGCCGGGCCTCGCGGGCCTGATGGACGGCTCGGTCTCGACGCTGGCCCCCATCTTCGCCACCGCCTTCGCCACGCAGAATTCCCACACCACCCTGCTCGTCGGCCTCGCCGCGGCGGTGGGCGCGGGCATCTCCATGGGCTTCACCGAGGCCCTGCACGACGACGGCGTCATCTCCGGCCGCGGCTCGCCGCTGAAGCGCGGCCTCTCCTCCGGCATCATGACCGCGGTGGGCGGCCTCGGCCACGCTCTGCCCTACATCATCCCGGAATTCTGGACCGCGACGGCCATCGCCATCATCGTGGTGTTCATCGAGCTCTGGGCCATCGCCTTCATCCAGAACCGCTATATGGAGACGCCCTTCTGGCGCTCGGTCTTCCAGGTGGTGCTGGGCGGCGCGCTGGTGCTGGCGGCCGGCATCTTCATCGGCGGCAGCTGACCCATATGCCGTTGCGGGAGATCATGTCTCCCGCTCCCAAGGCGTGAGAGGGTGCCTCAGATATCGCGAGGCACCTCATGCACGCCATGGTCCTGAAAGCGGTCGGCGGTCCCCTTGTCGCCGAGGAACGGCCAGATCCCGTGCCGGGGCCGGGGGAAGCCCTCATCAAGGTCGGTGCCTGCGGCGTCTGCCGCACCGATCTGCATGTGGTGGACGGCGAGCTGCCGCAGACGCTGCTGCCCATCATCCCCGGCCATGAGATCGTCGGGCGCGTCGCGGCGCTGGGTGCGGGGGTTTCCCATCTCACGCTCGGCGAGCGGGTGGGCGTCGGCTGGCTCGGCCGCGCCTGCGGCTGCTGCTCCTATTGCGAAGAGGGCGCGGAAAACCTGTGCGATGCGCCGGTCTTCACCGGCTGCACCCGCGACGGCGGCTTCGCCAGCCACACGGTGGCGGATGCCCGCTTCGTCTATCCCCTCGGAGAAGAGGGCGAGGACATCGCGCTGGCGCCGCTCCTCTGCGCCGGGCTGATCGGCTGGCGGACACTGAAGATGGCGGGCGAGGGAAAGCGCATCGGCCTCTACGGCTTCGGCGCCGCCGCCCACATCATCGCCCAGGTGGCGCGCTGGCAGGGCCGCGAGATCTACGCCTTCACCCGGCCCGGCGACACGCGAGCGCAGGATTTCGCGCGATCGCTGGGTGCCGTCCATGCCGGCGGCTCGGACGCCCCGGCGCCGGAGCCGCTGGACGCTGCGCTCATCTTCGCCCCGGCGGGCGAACTGGTGCCGCAGGCGCTGAAAGCCGTGCGCAAGGGCGGGCGCGTGGTGTGCGGCGGCATCCACATGAGCGACATCCCCGCCTTTCCCTATCGCTGGCTGTGGGAGGAGCGGAAAATCCTCTCCGTCGCCAACCTCACCCGCGACGACGCCCGCGAATTCCTCGCGCTGGCACCCAAGGCCGGCGTCTCCACCCATGTGACGCCTTATCCGCTGGCCGACGCCAACCGCGCGCTCGACGATTTGCGCGGCGGGCGGCTGGAAGGGGCTGCCGTGCTGGTGCCTTAAATCTTGTTCAACCGTGGCCATAGACACGGGAGGGACGCCATGGCGCGCAAGACAATCCGGCGATGGCGGTGGGCATTGTTTGGTCTTGGCGCGCTCATCGCGGGTGGCGCCGGAGCCGTCGCCTTGGCGGAACCGGCCGTGGCCGCGCTGGTCTGCCCCTCATGCTACGGCTTCGCGGCCATCGGCCCCCGCCTCTACGCCGACCCGGCGATGTCCGAAGAAGCCCGCGTTATGTTGCGCCGGACGGTCGCCGAAGCGCCCGCGCGCCTCGCGCTCTTCTTCGGATCCGCGGCCTCGACGCCGATGGTGCTTGCCTGCGCCAGCACCGCCTGTCAGACGCGAATCCGCGGCGGCGGAGCGCGTGGGATGGCCTATGGCTCCTTCGGGCTGAGGCTCTCGCCCGCGGGCCTCGACCCCACCATCGTGGTGCACGAAATGACCCACATGGAGCTGGCCGCCCACCTCGGGCTGCGTCGGACCGCGGCGGGAAGCGTACCCGCCTGGTTCGACGAAGGCGTCGCCGTGATCGTATCGGACGACGCGCGCTATCTCGATCACGACGCAGAGGGTGCGCCGCGCTGCCGCACCGGCCTCGATGGGCCGGTTCCCGACGACCCACGCGCCTTCCGCCATTCTGCCCTGGCCGCCACGCCCCTCTACTCACGGGCGGCCTGCCGGGTGCTGACGTGGATGAACGCCACCGGCGGCCCGCCCGCCGTCGGCCGTCTCGTGGATGCCGTCGCGCGGGGCGAGCGCTTCGCCGACCTCTATGAGGACAAGGGGGGCTGGTGAAGCCCCGCCCTCAGCGCTGCATCACATATGTTCCCGGCGCCGGGCAGAGCACCGGATAGCCGGGCGCGCCGAGCGGCGGCAGAGCGCGGCCGAGGGCGGAGCGGGCGGAAAGAAAGGCTTCCCACGCCGGCCACCACGAGCCCTCCTCAACCGGAGTCGCCTCCACCCACTGGTCGGGGCCGAGATGGTGGTCGCCGTGGCGGGTCTCGTGCAGGCGGAAATGCCGGTGCTTGTGGCCCGGCTCGCTGACGATGCCGGCATTGTGCCCACCGGAGGTCAGCACGAAGGTGACGTCCGTGTCGGTCAGCTGATGGATCTTGTAGACCGAGCGCCACGGCGCCACGTGGTCGCGTTCCGTGCCCACCACGAACAGGGGCACGCTGATGTCCTGCAGGGAGACCGGGCGCTCGTCCACCTTGTAGCGGCCGGCGGCGAGGTCGTTGTCGAGGAAGAGCTGGCGCAGATACTGGGAATGCATGCGGTAGGGCATGCGGGTGGCATCGGCGTTCCAGGCCATCAGGTCGTTCATGGGCGCGCGCTCGCCCATCAGATATTCGTGGACGAGGCGCGACCAGACGAGATCGTTGGAGCGCAGCATCTCGAACGCCCCGGCCATCTGCCCGGACGAGAGGACGCCCTGGTCCCACATCATGCTTTCCAGCGTGTAGAGCTCGCCGGGGTCCACGAACAATTGCAGCTCGCCCGCCTCGGAGAAATCGGTCTGCGCCGCGAACAGCGTGACGGAGGCGAGGCGGTCGTCGTCGGCGCGGGCCATGGCGGCGGCGGTGATGGAGAGCAGCGTGCCGCCGAGGCAATAGCCCACCGCATGGACCTTCTCGCCCGGCACCACCGCATTGATGGCATCGAGCGCCGCCATCACGCCCTCGCGGCGATAGTCGTCGAAGCCGAGGTCGCGGTCCTCCGCCGTCACGTTGCGCCAGGAGAGGCAGAACACCGTGTGGCCCTTGGACACGAGGTAGCGGATCAGCGAGTTCTCGGGAGACAGGTCGAGGATGTAGTATTTCATGATCCAGGCCGGCACGATCAGCACCGGCTCGGCGGCGACCGTGGCGGTGGTCGCGCGATACTGGATCAGCTCCACGAGGTGGTTGCGGAAGATCACTTCGCCCGGTGTCACCGCCACGTTGCGGCCCGGCTCGAACGCCTCCGCGCCCACCGGCGGCTGGCCGGAGGCCTTGCGCGCCGCGTCCTCCATGAAATTGCGCGCGCCCTGCACGAAATTGAGCCCGCCCGTCTCCCGCGCCCGGCGCAGCACTTCGGGATTGGTGAAGGGCGAGTTGGAGGGCGAGAAGACGTCGAGCAGTTGGCGGGCGGCGAAGGCCACCACCGCCTCGTTGTGGGGCGCGACGCCGGGCACGCCGTGGGTGGCGTTGTGCCACCACTGCTGGTTCAGCAGGAAGGACTGGTACCAGAAGCGGAACGGCCAGTCCTGCCACGCCGGAGCGCTGAACCGTTCGTCCCCCGGCAGCGGCTGGATGCAGTTGGGAAAGCTCCGGTCGAAGCTGGAGGCCACCATGTAGGCGCCGAGCCGGGCGGACTTGCGCCATGCCTTCAGCGCGAGTTCTGCCTGCTTGCCGGGGGCGGCGGCCAGATGCATCCACCAGTCCATCAGCGACAAAGTGAGCGCCGTGGGCGAGAGGCCCGAGGTGGCGCGGGCGGAGAGCGCGGCGGCGGCGCGGTCCACCGCGCGCAGGGCTTCCGGCCCCGGCCCGTGCTCGAAATCCTCCTCGTCATGGCAGGCCATGCGCGCCCAGGCCTGGGCGATCAGCCGCCCGGCCTCGGGCAGCTTGGAGAAATCCATGGCGGCGCGGGCGAGATCGGCACCGGATGCCGGCGCCTCCGGCGCGGTCACGGCGGGTGCCGGAGCCGGCTCCGGCACTGCGGCGGGCGCACCGCCCACGGTCTGGGGCTGGATACGGGGCGAATTGGCGGGCAGGTTGACCATCGGCCGATCTCTTCAGGGCGCGGGAGGCGCCCGGGACTTGAAACGGATGCCGGAGCCTCGCCCGGCAGCGCGCCGGACGCTCGAGCTTTCGACCTCAGCTTTTGCCGCTTCTCGCGGCGCTTTGATGACGATCAGGCCGCGCCGAGGCTGAGCCGGCAATGATGCGCGTCAAATGGACGCCACGCGCACGGTCTCCCGGCAGCTGTCGCGAAAGGCCTTGGCGCTGCGGCGGAACAATGCCGCGTGCTGCCGCTGCGCCCGCTTGCGCAGTCGCTTCTGCGCCCGGTCCATGGCGAGGCCGAGCCGCTCCCGCGTGCCCTCCGCCAGCGCATCACCCGCCGCGTCCAGCATGGGCCGCAGGGTTTCGATGTCCTGATAGGCACCGAGCAGATCCCGCAGCCGCTGCGCGGCGCGGGCGCGCTTCGCCCCATGGCCGAAGGCCTCGGCGAGGAAACTCATCTGATACCGGTGGGTGACGACGCGCTTGCGCGCCTCGTGCATCGCCTCGGGCGTGTCGAAGGGCGCGCGGCGGGCGTGCCTGTAGGCCTTCACCAGCCCTTTGGCCACGTCCGCCTCCCGCGCCTGTGCCGCCAGCGTGTCGGCCAGCGCGGCACGGGCGGAGACGAGAAAGCCGCCGAGCGTGGCGCGATGCTCCCCGCCGTCCTCGGCGGCGTCATCGCCTAGCACCGCCTCGGCGTCGGTCTGGTCGCAGGCGAGGAGGAAACCGCCCTGGGCCATCACGTCCAGCGCATCGCGGGCCGCCACCTGGTCGCGGGCACCGGACAGCGCGCGCGCCACCTGCGCCGTGCGCCGCCGCTCGGCCTTCGCCTCGTCGCCCGGAATGAGGCGGAGCAAGGCGCGATACTGCTTCATGGCCTTGCGGGCGTCGTGCACCATCTCCACCGGATCAGGATCGGCCACCGCCGCGGCTACGGTCTCGATGGTCGCCGCGAGAGCGTCCGCCAGCGCGTCGCCCGCCGCGCGGGGCGGAGGCAAGGGCGGGGTCACGCGTTCGGCATCGAGGGTCGCGACATCCAGCATGGGCATTTTTGCTCCGGAACCGGGGCTCAACGGTCGCACACCGGGCCGGTTCCGTCCCGGTCCAGCATCAAGGCGGTGGCGATGCCACCTGCACCAGCGATGGCGCACAGCGCGCGGCCTGTCTCCATCACTCTCAACCGATGATACGCCCGTACCGCCAGGATTGCACCCGACGCGCCGATGGGATGGCCCCGCGCCAAGGCGCCACCTCCCGCATTCACCCGCGCCGCATCGAGCCCCAGCCGGCGGATGGCGACGAGGGCCTGTGCCGCATAAGCTTCCATCAGTTCCACATGATCCACCGAGCCCGGGGCGATGCCGACGCGAGTGCACAGGGCCTCCACTACCGCGATGGGCGCAAGCGCGGGCACGAGCGGATCGCCGCCGCGCGCCAGACATCCGGCAATCGTCACGTCCCCCGCCCGCCCGGGCCCCAGCAGGACGAGGCCGGCCGCATCCGCCTCCACCGCGATGGTGGCGGCGGTGACGCCATGGGACGCATCGCCCGCAAGCATCGGCAGCCGCGCCATCAGCGCGGGCGAGAGGCGGCGCGCGAAGGCATCGGCGGCAAGGCCGGCCACCGGCACGATCTCGCCCTCCGCCGCCGGCGCCGCCAGCGCCCGGCGGTGGCTCTCGGCGGCGAACGCCTCCTGCTCGGCGCGGGAGATGCCTTCCGCCTGAGCCATGCCGGCGGCGGAGGCATCGAGGGCGATCTCGCGTTCCGGCCAGGGGGTGAAAGCGGGCTGGCGATAGAAATCCGGCGGCCCGTCCTTCTCGCGCGGACGGTGGGCGCGCAGCGGCGCGGTGCTGAAGCTCTCCGCCCCGCCCGCCAGCACATAGCGCGCCTCTCCGGAAGCAATGCGCGCCGCGCCGAGGCGGATGGCATCGAGGCCGGAGCAGCATTGGGTGTCGAGGGTGAGCGCCGGCACACTTTCCGGCAGCCCCGCCGCCAGCGCGGCGACGCGGGCCATGTTGCCGCCGCCGGAGAGGGCGTTGCCGAGGATCACCTCGTCCACCGCGTCCGGCCCCACCCCCGCCGCCTCCAGCACCGGGCCGATCAGCGCCGCCGCCAGCTTGTGGGCCGGCACGTCGCGAAAGGCGCCGCCGCGCGGGGCGACCGCCGTGCGCATGGCGGCGAGGAGCGCGACCGTCATGGCAGAAGCTCGCAGTGGTCGGGCCACAGGCGGGCGATGGCGGGAAAGTCGGTTTTCCCCGTGGGCGTCAGCGGCCAGTCGGCCACCTGCGCATAAAGGCGCGGCACCTTGAACAAGGGCAGGCGGGATTTGAGGAAGCCGATGAGGTCGGCGCGGGCAGGCGCTTCCCCGTCGGCAGTGGAGAGGAAGGCCACCAGCCGTTCGCCGCGCTTGCCGTCCGCCACGCCCAGCACGGCGGCGGCGGCGATGGCGGGGTGGGTTTCCAGCACCCGCTCCACCTCCTCGGGAAAGAGGTTCTTGCCCGAGGTGACGATCATCCGCCGGGAGCGGCCGACGAGATGCAGGAAGCCCGCGTCGTCGAGGAAGCCCATGTCACCCACGCTCACTTCGTCGCCCTGCACGTACAGGTCGGGGCTGTCGCCGGTGGCGTAGTCCATGAACAAAAAGGGGCTCGCCACGAACACCCGCCCCGTCCGCCCCCCCGGCAGCCGCCGCCCCGCCGCATCGCGGATGGCGAGCCGCACGTCCGTGAAGGCACGGCCCACCGAGCCGGCGGGCACGTTTTCCGCCTCCTTGGCCACGGTCACGAAGGAGAGTTCGGAGGCGCCGTAGAATTCCGCGAAAGCGGCGTTGGGCATAAGGTGCGCGAGCATCTGGCGCCGCCCCGGCGGCCATTTCGCGCCGGAGCACAGCACGAGGGTGAGGCCCGGCAGGGTCTCGCCCTCGGCGGCGAGATGGTCCAGCAACAGCGCGATCTGCGTCGGCACGCCATAGAGCACGGTGGCGCCATGGATCCGTGCCAGCTCGGCGGCACTACGGGGGCGGAAGCTCGGGGAGAGCAGCACATGGGTGCCGGCATCGATGCCGCGCGCCAGTGCATAGAGGAAGAGCGAATGGGTGAGCGCGCCGGGGGCGAGGATCACGTCTTCAGGGCCGATACCGAACTCCGCCGTGTCCGCATCGAAGCTCGCGGTCCAGGAGCGATGCGCGCGGCGATAGCCCTTGGGCAGGCCTGTGGAGCCGGAGGTGAAGCCCACATAGAAGGGCAGGTCGGGAGCGGGCTCGGCGATCGCCTCCGCCGGGCCGGCGCCGATCGCTTCGGCCAGCCCCGCCGCGCCCTGCGCCGGATCGAGGCGGATGTCGCCCGCTTTCGCGCTCACGATCAGGCCCGGCCGGACCCGCTCTAGCACCTGCCGGCGCTGACCCTCCGGCCAGCCGGGATCGAGGATCTGCGCCTCCCGTCCCGCGCGGGCGGCGGCGAGGAACAGGATGGCGAGGGCCGCGCCGTTGGGCAGATCGAGCCCGATGCCGCCCGCCGGCGCTGCCGCGAACCGCGTCGCGCAGCGCGCCACCAGCGCGTCGAGGGCGGCGTAGGTCAGCGTCTCGCCGGCGCAGGTGAGGGCCGGCGCCTCCGGCCGCTCCAGAGCATGGCGGGCGAGATGGCGCGTGATGCTCACGGCCGGTGCGGCGCCGCGATCGACCAGTTGCGCAGGACCGTGGTGGCGAGCACGGCCGCGCCCACCGCCTTGATGAGGTCGCCCGGCACGAAGACGGACGTGCCGATGAACGCCTTGGCGAGGCTGATATGGGCCATCATCGCCAGCCCGGGAATGCCGAACGCATAGACCGTGAGGATGCCGCCGGTGATGGCGGCGATCAGCGCCGTCGCCAGCGCCGGCAGGTTGCGGACGGCGAGGCGCTCGGCGACGAGGCCGGTGACGAAGCCGCCAGCGACGTAGCCGATGAGGAAGCCGGCGGTCGGGCTCGCCAGGACCCCGAGGCCACCCCGCCCGCCCGCGAGCAGCGGCGCGCCGAGCAGCACCACGAAGACGAACAGCCCCACCGCCGCCGCCCCGGCGCGGGCGCCGAGCAGCAGGCCGGCGAGCATCACGCCGAGGCTCTGGGCGGTGATGGGCACGCCCGCCGCGATGGGCAGATAGATGGGCGGCACGAAGCCGAGCGCCGCGATCAGCGCGGCGATGAGGGCGATGCGCACCAGCGTGCGGGTCTCGAATGTCCGGTTATCCATGGGCAATATCCCCTTTTAAAATCTAGGCTTGCGCGCGGCGCGCGGCATGGGGCGCGGATGGCGCGGGGCGCCGAAGCCGCGGGCATCAAGAGCTTCCGCCACCTGATCGGACATGGCGAGCGCGCCGGAGAAGAAGGCGCCGATGAGGGGCAACCCCGGCCGGCGCGGGCTGCGCGCCCGCCAGGCTTCCTCGCGCCCCCGCCAGGTGTCGAGCAGAACCGGCACGAAGCGCAGCACCAGCGCCACCGCCAGCGCGATGCGCTCGGGATCGAGCCCGAAGCGCTTGAGCGGGCGCATGGGCAGGGCCAGCGCGTCCATCATGTCCTGCAGGCGGGTGGAGAGGGTGACGAGATCGGCGAGCAGCACCATCACGGCGATGCGCAGCACGCTCGCCAGCGCCACCTCGACGGATGCCGCCCACACTTGCAGCGCGAAGATGACCACGAGCAGCGGCGCAAGGCTGCGCCACTGGGCCAGCCGCCGGAGCCCCGGCCGGCCGAAGCTGGAATAGACGATGAGCACGGCGGCGAGCGCCATGGCCAGCAGCACCGGGCTGTCCAGCGGCACGATCAGCACGGAGAGCACCGCGAGCGCAACCAGCTTCACCCCGGCGGGCAGGCGATGCAGCAGGCTGCGGCCGGAGAGATAGCCGGCGATCACGGCAGCGCCCTCCCGGACGAGCGGGCCACGGCGATCTCGGCGCGGGCCCGCGCATCGGCCTCGTAGAGCGGGATGACCTCGGCCGGCGCGCCGTCCGCCGCCACCTCCCCGCCCTTCAGCCAGATGACGCGATCGAAGCCCGCGAACAGGTCCACGTCGTGGCTCGCCATCACCAGGGTCACATCCAGCGCCCCGAGGCGCGAGGCGAGGGTGAGGCGGGTGGTGAGGTCGAGGCTGGAGAAGGGCTCGTCCAGCAGCAGCACCGAGGGGCCGGCGGCCAGCGCCGAGAGGATGCAGACCAGCTGCTTCTGCCCCTCGGAGAGATCCGACACCGCCCGATCGCCCCAGCCGGCGCAGCCGTGGCGGGCCAGCAGCCGGTCGGCGGCGGCATTGGCCTCAGCCTTCGGCGTGCCCTGCTGGATGGGGCCGAAGGCGATCTCCTCCCGAACCGACGGGAAGATGATCTGGTGGTCCACATTCTGGAACACGAAACCCACCGTCGCCGGCAGCTTGCGGCGGTCGCGGCGGGTGTCGAGCCCCTCCACCGTCACCGTGCCGGTATCCGGCAGGATCAGCCCGTTGAGGAGGCGCAGCAGGGTGGACTTGCCCGAGCCGTTGTCGCCGACGAGGCCGATGCGCCGTTCGTTGAGGGTGAGGTTGAGATTGGAGAACACTGTGCGCGCGCCACGCGTCACCTCGACCCCGGCGAGCCGCGCAAAGGGCGCGGTGGCGGGGCGCGTGTCGGCGGCGGCGGGCATCTCGCTCATGAACTCTCCTGCTGGCGCTTCTTCCGATAAACGGTTCGCGCCGTGAGGCAAGAGCACCATGGGTATGGGAGGCGCCCCGAGGGTGCATCGCACACCGGAACGCCTCCAAACCCGGATTGATTTCCGCCGCCGCCGGGCGCATAAATCCCGCCGATCAAATCGATTAAAATCCGGCGCACCCGAACGCCGGAAGAGTGGAGAAAGCCATGTCCGGTCCTGCCGACCAGGGGAAAAACGGAACGATCGAGCGCAAGGGCGACCAGCCTGAGAAGCACGGCCTGAAGCTCAGGTCGCAGCTGTGGTTCGACAATCCGGACAATCCCGGCATGACCGCGCTCTATCTGGAGCGGTACCTCAATTTCGGCCTCACCCGCGAGGAATTGCAGTCCGGCAAGCCCATCATCGGCATCGCCCAGACCGGCTCGGACCTCTCCCCCTGCAACCGCCACCATCTGGACCTCGCCCACCGCGTACGCGCGGGCATCGAGGCCATGGGCGGCGTTCCGTTCGAGTTTCCGGTCCATCCCATCCAGGAGACCGGTAAGCGGCCCACCGCCGCGCTGGACCGCAACCTCGCCTATCTCGGCCTCGTGGAAATCCTCTACGGCTACCCGCTCGACGGCGTGGTGCTGACCACCGGCTGCGACAAGACCACCCCGGCCTGCATCATGGCCGCCGCCACCGTGAACATCCCGGCCATCGTCCTGTCGGGCGGGCCGATGCTGAACGGCTGGTGGAAGGGCGAGCGCACCGGCTCCGGCACCGTGGTGTGGAAGAACCGCGAGCGCTTCGCCGCCGGCGAGATCGGCTATGACGAGTTCATGGATGTGGTGGCGTCCTCCGCCCCGTCGGTGGGCCACTGCAACACCATGGGCACCGCCTCCACCATGAACGCGCTGGCGGAAGCCCTCGGCATGTCCCTGCCCGGCTGCGCCGCCATCCCGGCGCCCTACCGCGAGCGCGGGCAGATCGCCTACGACACCGGCAAACGCATCGTGGACATGGTGTGGGAGGATTTGAAGCCCTCCCAGATCCTCACCCGCGAGGCGTTCGAGAACGCCATCCGCGTCAATTCCGCCATCGGTGGCTCCACCAACGCCCCCATCCACCTCAACGCCATCGCCCGCCATGTGGGCGTGCCGCTCTCGGTGGACGACTGGCAGGCTGTGGGCCACAAGATCCCGCTGCTGGTGAACGTCCAGCCCGCCGGCGAATATCTCGGCGAGGAATTCCACCGGGCCGGCGGCGTGCCGGCGGTGGTGGCGGAGCTGATCGAGCAGGGCAAGATCCACGAGGGCGCGCTCACCGTGAACGGGCGCACCATGGGCGAGAACTGCAAGGGCAAGCTTTCCTGGGACCGCGAGGTCATCAAGGCCTACGACGCGCCCCTGAAGGAGGATGCCGGCTTCATCGTGCTGCACGGCAACCTGTTCGACAATGCGGTGATGAAGACCTCGGTGATCTCCGAGGAGTTCCGCGCCCGCTTCCTCTCCAACCCCAACGATCCGGAAGCCTTCGAGGGCCGCGCCGTGGTGTTCGACGGGCCGGAGGACTACCACCACCGCATCGACGATGCCTCGCTGGGCATCGACGAATACACCCTGCTGTTCATTCGCGGCACCGGCCCGCTCGGCTATCCCGGCGGCGCGGAGGTGGTGAACATGCAGCCGCCGGCCGCCCTCCTGAAGAAGGGCATCCATGCCCTGCCCTGCATCGGCGACGGCCGTCAGTCCGGCACCTCGGGCTCGCCCTCCATCCTCAACGCCTCGCCGGAAGCGGCGGCGGGCGGCGGCCTCGCGCTGCTGAAGACCGGCGACCGGGTGCGCATCGACCTCAACACCTGCACCGCCGACATCCTGCTCTCGCCGGAAGAGCTGGCCCAGCGCCGCGCCGACCTTCAGGGGCACGGCGGCTACAAGGCGCCGGAGAGCCAGACCCCGTGGCAGGAGATTCAGCGCTCCATGGTGGCCCAGTTCGACGAGGGCATGGTGCTGAAGCCGGCGGTGAAATACCAGCACATCGCCCAGACCATGGGCGTGCCGCGCGACAACCACTGATCGCGATGCGGACGGGTGGATGGGTCTTTCCCGTCCGCCCGCCCCGGTCCTAATCTCCCACCCCGCCGCCACGCCCCGGCGGCGCACGGGACTGACATCATGACCTCGCCCGCCGAAAAGCGCCGCGCCTTCCGCACGCTCCACGAGAGCGGCTGCTTCGTGCTGCCCAACCCCTGGGACGTGGGTACGACGCGCTATCTGGAGGCCGCCGGCTTCAAGGCGCTCGCCACCACCAGCGCGGGCTATGCTTTCTCCACCGGACGGCCGGACGGCGCCGTGGGGCGGGACGAGATGCTGGCCCACATCGCCGATCTCGTCGCGGCCACCGCTTTGCCCATGAATGCCGACTTCGAGGCGGGCTTCGCGCCCGACCCTGCCGGGGTGGCAGAGAGCGTCACCCTGTGCGTCGCGACCGGCGTTTCCGGCCTCTCCATCGAGGACGCGACGGGGGACGCGGCGCATCCGCTTTACGATCTCGACGACGCGGTGGCGCGGGTGCGCGCGGCGCGCAAGGCCATCGACGCCTCAGGCGCCGACGTGATCCTCACCGCCCGCGCGGAAGGCATCCTGGTGGGCCGCCCGGACCTCGCCGAAGTCATCACCCGCCTGAAGGCCTATGCGGCGGCGGGGGCGGACTGCCTCTATGCGCCGGGCATCAGGACACGGGACGACATCTCGGCCGTGGTGGAAGCGGTGGCACCGCTGCCGGTGAACGTGCTCATGCCGGGCGCGACGGGGCTCTCCGTCGCCGACCTCGCGGGGCTCGGCGCGCGCCGCATCAGCGTGGGCAGCACCCTGAGCCGCGTCGCCTGGGGCGCCTTCATCGCCTCGGTGGAGGAGATCCGCGACGCCGGCACCTTCGGCAAGTTCGCCGCCGCAGTGCCGTTCGCCGAGATCAACGGCTTCTTCCGCGCCGGGAGCGACAAGTGATGGCCGAAGATCACGCCATCCCCCTCGGCACGCCCGTGGACACCGCCCCCGCCCGCCGGCCGGAGCCGACCACGCTGGAGGGCCGCCACGTCCGCCTCGTGCCGTTCGATGCCGCCCGGCATGCCGCCTCGCTCTTCGCTTTGTCGCACGGGCCGGAGAAGGAGGCGCTCTGGGCCTATCTCTCCCCCGCGCCCTTTCCCGACGAAGCCGCCTTCACCGCCTATTACGCCGAGGCCGCGAAGAAGGCGGACCCGCTGCTCTTCGCCATCGAGGAAACGGGCAGCGGCCGGGCAGTGGGCCATGCCACCTACATGCGCATCGAGCCGGCGCAGCGGGTGATCGAGGTGGGCAACATCCTCTACACCCCCGCGCTCCAGCGCACGCGGGGGGCGACGGAGGCCATGTATCTCATGGCCCGCCACGCCTTCGAGGCGCTCGGCTATCGCCGCTACGAATGGAAGTGCAACGCGCTCAACGCCCCCTCCCGGCAGGCGGCGGCGCGGCTCGGTTTCACCTTCGAGGGGCTGTTCCGCCAGCACATGATCATCAAGGGCCGCAACCGGGACACCGCCTGGTTCTCCCTGCTCGACAGCGAATGGCCGCGCGCCAGGGCGGCCTTCGAGGCCTGGCTGGCGCCGGATAATTTCGATGAAAACGGCCGCCAGGTCCGGCGGCTGGAGGATATCCGGGCGGCCCTTTGAGGCGCGCCCGGCCAACATAAGAGGAACGCCATGGGTGGACGACTTCAGGGCAAGACCGCGCTGGTGACGGCGGCGGGACAGGGCATCGGCCGCGCCATCGCGGAGGCTTTCGTGCGCGAAGGCGCGAGCGTCATCGCCACCGACCTGGACGTCGGCAAGCTCGCCGGCCTCGCGGGCACGCAGACGCGGGGGCTGGACGTTCTCTCCACCGACGCGGTGACCGCGCTCGCCAAGGAGATCGGCCCGGTCAACGTGCTGGTGAACGCCGCCGGCTACGTCCATCAGGGCACCATCTTCGAGACCAGCGAGAAGGACTGGGACTTCTCCTTCGACCTCAATGTGAAATCCATGCACCGCACCATCTCGGCCTTCCTGCCGGGGATGCTGGAGACGGGCGCGGGCTCCATCGTCAACATCGCCTCGGCGGCCTCCTCCATCCGCGGCGTGCCGAACCGCTATGCCTATGGCACCACCAAGGCGGCGGTGATCGGGCTGACCAAGGCGGTGGCCGCGGACTTCATCCTGAAGGGCGTGCGCGCCAACGCCATCTGCCCCGGCACCATCCAGTCGCCCTCGCTGGACGAGCGCATCGCCGCCGTCTCGGCCCAGACCGGCCGCTCGCTGGAGCAGGTGCGCGCCGATTTCGTCGGCCGCCAGCCCATGGGGCGCCTCGGCACGCCGGAGGAGATCGCGGCGCTCGCGCTCTATCTCGCCTCCGACGAGAGCGCCTTCACCACGGGGCAGATCCACATCATCGACGGCGGCTGGGCGCTCTGACTCCAAGAAAGAGAACGCGTTATCCGCTCGGATTGCGATGCAATCAGAGCGGCGCGTGCTCTAGCGCGAAGGGATTTTCCAACATGCACATTCTGGTCATCGGCGGCGCCGGCATGGTCGGTCGCAAGCTCATCGAGCGCCTCGCCCGCGACGGCCGCCTCGGCGGCAAGCCCATCACCCGCATCACCGCCCACGACGTGGTGACGCCCAAGCCCCCCGAGGCGCCCTTTCCCATCGACACCCGCGTCTCCGACATCTCCGTGCCCGGCGAGGCGGCGGCGCTGGTGGCGGACCGGCCGGACGTGATCCTGCATCTCGCCGCCATCGTCTCCGGCGAGGCGGAAGCGGATTTCGAGAAGGGCTACCGCATTAATCTCGACGGCACGCGCCATTTGTTCGACGCGGTGCGGGTGATGGAGGGCTATACGCCCCGCCTCGTCTTCACCTCATCCATCGCGGTGTTCGGCGCGCCGTTCCCGGAGGCGATCCCGGACGAGTATTTCCACACGCCGCTCACTTCCTATGGCACGCAGAAGGCCATGGGCGAGCTGCTGCTGGCGGACTACACCCGGCGCGGCTTCTTCGACGGCATCGGCATCCGCCTGCCCACCATCTGCGTGCGGCCGGGCCTGCCCAACAAGGCCGCCTCCGGCTTCTTCTCCGGCATCATCCGCGAGCCGCTTGCGGGGCAGGAGGCGATCCTGCCCGTGTCGGAAGACGTGATGCACTGGCACGCCTCGCCGCGCTCGGCGGTGGGCTTCCTCATCCATGCCGCGACCCTCGACGGCGCCAGCGTCGGCACCCGCCGCAACCTCACCATGCCCGGCCTCGCCGTGACGGTGGGCGAGCAGATCGAGGCGCTGCGCAAGGTGGCCGGCGACAAGGCGGTGGCGCGCATCAAAAAGGTGCCCGATCCGGTGATCGAGACCATCGTCTCCGGCTGGCCGCGCAAGTTCGACGCCGCGCGCGCGACCGCGCTCGGCTTCAAGGCGGAAGGCTCCTTCGAGGAGATCATCCGCATCCATATCGAGGACGAACTCGGCGGCAAGATCGCCGACTGAGGACGGCGTTGCGCGCGGGCGGTTCTAGCCCGCGCGGCGCTTGAGCGAAAGCCGTGAAAAGCTCCCGCGCGGCGCCTGAGCCAAGGCGCCGCAAAGCCCTAGGCGGCGACCCCGGAGAGGCGGAGCGCGATGCGCTCCTCCAGCCGCGCGATGGCGGCGCCGATGTCCGGCAGCAGGCGGCGATAGGCGGTGCGGCGGGCCGGCGCGGGCAGGCTGCGGACGACTTCCGCGAGGCCCCAGGTCTCCAGCCGCAACAGGCCGAGGAAGGGCTGGCGACGGATGGCCCTGCGGCTCGCCTCGCCCAGCGCCACCACCACATCGAGGCGCGGCGCGCCGGAGAGCAGAAACACCCCGGCCGGTTTCGCGGAAAGCCCGTCGGCGGGGATGCTCTCCGCCTCCAGCGCGGCGACGAGGGCCGGATCGACCTGGCCCGGCGTGGCGGCGGCAGCGCTGAACGGGCGCAGATCGGGATGACGATGGAGCGCCACGGCTTCCGCCATCAGGCTGAGCGCCCCGTTGTCGGGGCACAGGAAGAGCACGGTCGGACGGCCGGGCATGCGAACCCCTTCATTTATAACGGGAATCGGTAAGCATCGCGCCCCCGCGCCCGCTGCTGATTCGGCACCCTAGACCGATGGTGGGACGAGGGTGTGACACCCCGGTGAGGGCCGCCGGAGGCTGATCGCTGGCGCGCTGGAACGTCCTGATAAGACTGGCGTTAACCATTCCGAAAATTTTCCGGGGGATGGATCACATGCTGGCGAACGTCGTGATTCGACACGGAATTCGCGCCGGCGCGTAGAATTTCGGAGAAGAGTCATGGCCAAGAAGCCGGAAGTCACCAGTGACGAAGTGAGCAGCCTCGCCGCGAAGGCCCTTCGCGATCCGGGCAGCCTCACCCACGCGGAGATCAAGTCCCTCGCGGCTTCCGCTCTGACCCAGTCCCCCGACAAGCCCAAGCCCGCAGCCAAGTCCGCTGCTGCGAAGACTGCCCCTGCGAAGGCGGCGGCTCCCAAGACTGCCGCTTCCAAGGCCGCCGCTCCCAAGGCCCCTGCCAAGGCGGCGGCTCCCAAGACTGTGGCTCCCAAGGCTGTGGCTCCCAAGGCGGCTACGCCCAAGGCTGCCGCGCCGAAGGCGACCGTGGTGAAGGCCGCGGCTCCGAAGGCGGCCAAGCCGGCGGCGGCGAAGGAAGCAGCGCCGAAGGCAGTGGCGGAGACCCCGGCCAAGGCGGCGAAGGCGAAGGCTGCGCCCAAGGCCGCAGCTCCCAAGTCTGCTGCTCCGAAGGTTGCCGCTCCCAAGGCCGCGCCCGAGGCCAAGGCTGTCGAGACGAAGGCCCCGGCCGCCAAGCCGGCGGCCCCGAAGGCGACGAAGGCTGCCGCTCCCAAGGCCGCCGCGCCGAAGGCTCCGAAGGCCGCCCCCGCCCCCAAGACTGAGGCGCCCAAGGCGGCTGCACCCAAGACTGATGCTCCCAAGGCCCCCGCCCCGAAGGCCGCCCGTGCCAAGGCCGCGGCGGTGAAGACGGCTCCCGCCCCCAAGGCTCCGGCCAAGGCGCCCGCGAAGGCCGCCGCCAAGCCGGCCCGCGCCAAGAAGGCCTGAGAGCCGGTCCTCAACTGAGGTCGCAGAAACAGGAACGCCGCCGCCGGGCATCCCCGGCGGCGGCGTTCTTTTGTTGAAGGTCCGGCAGGATCAGGGGGTGAGGACGCCCGTGCTGCCCAGGTTGAAGATCTGGACGCGCCGGTTGATGGCGGCTTCCGGATGCTTCACGTCCTGCAGGTTTTCCTCACCGAGGCCCACGGCCTGAAGCCGGCGCGGGTCCACGCGGAAGGTGGTGGCGAGCGCCTGCATCACCGCGTCGGCGCGCTCCTGGCTGAGCTTGAGATTATGCTCGCGCGTTCCGGTAGTGTCGGTGTTGCCCACCACCAGGAACTTGTAGCCGAGCAGGGTCGGGTTATGCATGGCATCGGCGATGGAGCCGAGCGTGCGGTAGGACGACGGCTTGATCATCGCGGAGTTGAGATCGAACTCGATCTCCACGTTGATCTGCGCCAGCTGGTCGAGCTGGACGGCCAGCGGCGGGCGGCTCTCGGGCGGGCCGGTATACTTCATGTGCGCGACGGCGAGGCCGCGCAGGGCCTCGGCCGAGACGTTCGGCACATCGGCGACGCTGGCCTGAAGGCCCTGAACGATCTGGGCGTTGGAGGTGGCGACCTGGGCCGAGGCCGGCGCGGCGAGGAGCACCGGCGCCAGCAGCGCGGCGGACAGCAGCAGGGCGGAACGCATCTGGAATTTCATCTGTCCCTCCCCCTTCACTGCTGATTGTAGCCGGCGTTGATGAGGGCACTCGTGCAGGCCTGGCTCACCACCTTGGAGGCTTCAAGCAGGCACGAGACGATGTTGCCGTCGCCGGGCACCATGCCGGGGCAATATTGCGCGCGGTCACGGTCGCAGACCTTGTAGACCTCGCGCTGCGCGGCGGCCCGCGCCTCGGTCATCTGGCGGATGCCCTCGTGGTTGGCGGCGCAGGCGGGGGAAAGGCGTCCCACATTCTGGCTGAGGCAGTTGTAGATGGCGCCGTTGCCCAGGTTCTGGCCGCGGCAGAGCTTCATGATGTCCTCGCCGCAATGCTGCGCCAGAAGGCCGGCGGCCTGCGCGTAACTCATGGTCTGCGCCTGGGCGCTGCCGGCGGCGCCTGCCGCGCCGAGCGCCATCAGGGCCGCGAAGGCCAATCCTCGAAGTTTCATATGTCCCCCCATAGCCCGGATTCGCGAGCTGAGGGGGAATTGACCACTCCGCCTCCCGCTTGGTCAACCAACCGGGGGCGCGGGCGTGGCGTGCTCAGGATGCCCGACGGTAAGTGCCTGCCTCGATCTCGTCGCCGGACGCCCCGACGAGGCCGAGGGGATCGGCGGCGAGCTCCAGATCGGGGGCGAGGTCACGGGCGGGCTCGACCTCCACCGGCGCGGCCTCGCGGCGCGGCGCGAGCGCGAGGTGGATGGTGAGCGCCATCACCGCCATGGCGGGCACCAGGATGGTCATGGCCAGCAGCGGCGAGGGCAGCAGCGCCGAGATGGACGTACCGATGAACCCGCTGCCGATCTGCAGGAAGCCGGTCAGCGCGGAGGCGGCGCCGGCGATGGAGCCGAAGCGGGCCAGCGCATTGGTGGTGCAGCCGGGCAGAAGCAGCGCGCAGCCGCAGGCCCAGAAGGAGATGGGCAGCATCACGCTCAGGGTCGAGAGCGCCACCACATGCGGGCCCACCGCCATGGCGATAGCGCCGGTGAGCACCAGCAGCAGGCCGGGCAGGATGAGCTGCTGCGCCTTGAATCGGTTGAGCAGCGGGCGGGCGATGAGGGTACCTAACATGAAGGCGCCAGTCTGCATCATCATGGCGACGCCGAATTGCGTGGGCGAGAGCCCCACCCGGTCGATGAGCACGAAGGGCAGCGCCGCCGCCAGCGTGTAGATGCCGCCCAGTGCCGATCCCGCGGTGAGCGCGGCGCGCATGAAGCCGCGGTCGGTGAGGAGGCGCCGGTAGCTTCGCGCGACGGCGCGGGGGGCGGCGAGGCGACGGTCCGGCGTGCGGTTGGTCTCCGGCACCCGCAGTACCAGGACCAGCATGAGGCTGAGCCCGAACACGGTCATGGCGACAAACACCGAATGCCAGCCGAAGGTGCCGAGCAGCAAGCCGCCGATGGTGGGCGAGACGGCGGGGCCGATGGCGAGAATGGTGCCGATGAGGTTCATCACCCGCGCCGAGGCCTGCCCGGTATATTGGTCGCGCACCAGCGCGCGGGACAGAGCGATGCCCGCCGCCGCGCCGATGCCCTGCAGGATGCGCCCGGCCACCAGCCAGCCGATGGTGGGCGCCAGCATGGCGACCACCGCGCCGGACAAATAGATGCCGAAGAAGCCGAGCGCCACCGGCCGCCGACCATAGGCGTCCGACAGGGGGCCGCAGACAAGCTGGGACACGGCGAAGCCGAAGAAGAAGACGGTGAGGGTAAGCTTCACTGTGGCAATCGACGTGCCGAACACCTCCACCAGCGTCGGCAAGGCCGGGGTGTAGAGGGAGAGGCTGACCGGGCCGAGCATGACCATCATGCCGCCGATGATCGACACCTCACGCTCGGTCATGAGCGGCGCGGGGGGGATCACCGCCGGAGATGGCGCCCTCACCGCCGCGCCTCCTTGAGCCGGGCCTCGCGCGCGCTCTCGCGGCCCGCGCAGTCGCGGGCGAGGTTGCCGCGGATGCGGTCGAGGAACTCACGCAACTGCGCGCGCTCCTCATCCGAAAACCCGCGGGTCGCCTCCTCGCGCGCCCGCGCCGCCGCCTGCTCGATCCCGTCCAGATAAGGGCGGGCCGCATCCGTGAGCGCGACGATCTTGGCCCGACGGTCGGTCGGGTCCGCCTCGCGCACCACCAGCCCCAGCGCCTCGAGGCGGTCCAGGAATCCCACCAGCGTCATGGGCTCCACGCTCATCTTCTCCGCGAGCGCCGACTGGCGCAGGCCGGGATTGATGTTGATGTGCGCGAGCGCCCGCGCCTCGCCGATGGTGAGGCCGAGGCCTGCACCGTCGAAGGCGCGGTCGATGCGGGCGCGATAGAGCCGCGCGGAATCCACGAGCAGGAAGCCGAGCGGCGGCGTGGTAGCAGGCGTGGGCGATCTCATAAGTGTCATATATAATAAGCTCCCCTTACTAACAACCCTATAGCCTCCTGATGCACGTCATTGCGTGCCCGGCCCGACGCGCTATGTGTGGAGCGACATCCCTCAGGGAGATTTGCGATGCCCTGGTCCCTGACCATCGGCCGTCTCGGCGAGACCGCCATCCGCATCCACGTGACCTTTCTCCTGTTCCTGGTGTGGATCTGGGCGGCCTATTACCGGTCCGGCGGGTCGCAGGCGGCGTGGGAGGGCGTGCTGTTCGTGGCGCTCCTGTTCTTCTGTGTGCTGCTGCACGAGCTGGGGCACGTCTTCGCCGCCCGCCGCTACGGGGTGAAGACGCCGGACATCACGCTCTGGCCGTTCGGCGGCATCGCCAATCTGGAGCGCATCCCGGAGAAGCCCTCGCAGGAGCTGGTGGTGGCCATCGCCGGGCCGGCGGTGAATGTGGTGATCGCGCTCGTGCTGCTGGCGGTGCTGAGCTTTACCTTGGCCGGCGGCGACCTCAAGGCGGAGGATCTGGCGAAGATCGAGGACCCGCGGACCTCCATGCTGGTCAAGCTCGCGGGGGCCAATATCTTCCTCGTGCTGTTCAACCTCATCCCGGCCTTCCCGATGGACGGCGGACGGGTGCTGCGCGCGCTGCTCGCCATGAAGATGGGCTTTGCCCGCGCCACCGCGCTTGCCGCCTCCATCGGCCAGGGCCTCGCCATCGGCCTCGGGCTGCTGGGCATCTTCACCAATCCGATGCTGATGATCATCGGCGTCTTCGTCTTCCTCGCCGCTTCCGGCGAGGCCGGGCAGGTGCAGCTGAGGGAAGCCTCGCGCGGGCATATCGTGGCGGACGCCATGATCACGCATTTTGAGACGCTCGGCCCGCAAGCCACGGTGGACGACGCGGCGGAGGCGCTCATCCGCTCCACCCAGAAGGAGTTCCCGGTGGTGGACGGCGCCGGCCACCTGCGCGGCGTGCTCACCCGCGACGCCATGATCCGGGCGCTCAAGGACCAGGGGCCGTCAACGCCCGTCATCGACGTGATGCAGCACGACATCCCGACTGTCGAGGCGCGCTCCAAGCTCGATGCGGCGCTGAAACTCATCACCAGCGCCCAGGTCCCCGCCGTCGGCGTCCTCGACACCGCCGGAGGGCGGCTGGTGGGCCTGCTCACGCCGGAGAATGTGGGCGAACTGATGATGATTCATGTGGCCCGAGACGCCAGAGCGGAGCGGGACAAGGGGCTGTCCACCTGATGTCATGAGCGACAGTCGCGAGGGCCTATTGCAGCAGTTCCCGCAATTGCGATTCCCGCGCCACGCGCTCGAACAGCTCGCGTTGGCCTTTCACCTTGTAGCTCGGCTCGCCACCGTCCGCAGGCAGTGCGCGAATGATGCGGTATAGGCCCGTGGGGGACAGAAAATCGCCGGCGAATTCGACGATCTGATCTATTGCGTATTTCCGGGACATGGTCAGCCTCCTACCGTGTCAGCCAGAGCACGAGCAGCACGCAGAAGATCGCGAAGGCGAGCAAGCCGCACAGGGCGGCAATGGATGTGAGCATGGGGTTCCTCGCCTTCGCGACTGAAACGCCATGCAAATCCAAATGGTTCGAATTCTTTTTCGTAATGACGGGATCTGGGCGGCACGAAGCCCGCAAAATCTTGCGCTCTACTTATCCAGCGTGGCAATGAGACGACGCGCAGGTCCGAGGGAATGCAGCGTTGCCGCCGCGGCGCGCGCCGGGAGCAGGTCGGCATCCTGAATCAGGATATCCAGAGGCAGCAGGAGACATGAACTTGGGCCGTGCCATGACCTGATTATTTCAAGCCATGAGAATTGAATATAACGACATACATTTAAAATTGCTCATTGATAATCTCGCATCTGGCGCGCATATTCATTTTGACTACATCGGAATGCCCCCTTACATATGTGGCATGGCTCGGCTGGCGTGGATGCGCGCGTGGAGGTGCGGCCACCGACTGCCGCAGGGCGCCGAACGAACGGCTCACAGAAGGCCCTCCAGAAGGGAGAGCGCGATGCCCGGTAGCCTCTACGAATTCGTGCACCTCAGAAACATCAGAAATTTTGAGAAGAAGATCGAGAGTGAAACGGACCCGGCCGTTCGCAAAGTTCTCGTTCGCCTGCTTGCGGAAGAAAAGGCGGAGCAGCGTCCTTCGCTTCCTCCCAAATCCTAGGCACGCGATCCGCCACCAGACAACGGCGCGGCCCTGTTGCGATTGACGCATTCGACCCGAGGCAACTTTATCTGCTCAGCAGGAAAAATTCATGCAAAGCTTGGCAGCGCTGGAACGGGCGATCAGATTATTTACTTCGATCGAAACGTCCTCCGTATCGGCCGATCGCGTTCTGATCCTATCGATTCTCGGAGACATCATCGCCGATTCGGATGCGTTTCGAATTCGCGATGGTCTCTCGTTGCGCCCCGTGACCCTTCAAAACGCCGGGTTTGTGCTGGTTTCAAATAACAACTGAAAACCCAGATCAGAATCACCATCTGCCTCTTCCTTCGGCGGAGGCCGATGTGAACCGAGCGGCTACCCCGCAGTGCCGCTCGGTTCATCCAATCCGTGTGGCAACCGGGGAGCCGCGACAGCGATTGTCCCAGGGCGGGAATGCGGTTCGGGCGCGGAACCCGCGCCAGCGGCTGGCGCCCGGCCTCACACCGAGCGCATCAGGCCGCCGTCCACCTTCAAATTCTGGCCGGTGATGTAGCCGGCGCCCTCGGAGGCGAGGAAGGCCACCGTGGCGGCGATCTCGGCGCTGGTGCCATAGCGGCCCATGGGCACGCCGGCGCGGCGCTCGTCGGTCTGCGGCAGGCTGTCGATCCAGCCCGGGAGCACGTTGTTCATGCGCACATTGTCGGCGGCATAGGTGTCGGCGAAGATCTTGGTGTAGGCGGCAAGCCCCGCGCGGAACACGGCGGAGGTGGGGAACATGGCCGCCGGCTCGAACGCCCAGGCGGTGGAGATGTTGACGATCGCCCCGCTCTTCTGCGCCACCATGACAGGGGTGACGAGCCGCACGGAGCGGATCACATTCATGAGATAAACGTCGAGGCCCTGGTGCCACTGCTCGTCGGTGATGGCGGTGATGGTGTCGCGCGGGCCGTGGCCGGCGCTGTTCACCAGCACGTCGATGCGACCGTAGCGGGCCATCACCTGATCCACGAACCGCGCGATGTCCTCGCTGTTCTGGTTGGAGCCAGTGACGCCGAGGCCGCCCAACTCCGCCGCCAGCGCCTCGCCCTTGCCGGACGAGGAGAGGATGGCGACGGCATAGCCGTCCGCCGCGAGGCGCCGCGCGCACGCCGCGCCCATGCCCGATCCGCCCGCAGTGACGACGGCGACCTTGACCTCTGCCATGTCGATCTTCTCCCTTTGGCGCATATCGCGCGCGCTCCCGACCGGAATGGCAGAAACAGCCACGTATAGGAAGGTCCTTCCGGCGAAGTGTCTGGTCTAACGTCCAAGTCTCCTTTATAGCCACGCTGGTTGCACTGCGAAGAGGAGCTGCTCGTGCGTGACCATGGGGTGTATCGCGGGCAGAATGCTGGCGCGGTGGAAGGTAAGCGCATCCTGCTGAGCGTGCTCGGCGTTTGCTTCTTCCTTTCCGCATGCGGCGAGGCGCAGAAACCGCAGGCGCAGGAGCCTCGGCCGGTGCGCACGGTCGTCGCCACCAACCGCGCGGCGAGCGACACGTTGAGCCTCACCGGCGTGGTGGAGGCGCAGAACGAGGCCACCTACGGCTTCCGCATTTCCGGCCGCATCATCGACCGGCTGGTGAATGTGGGCGATCGCGTCACCGCCGGCCAGGTGCTCGCCCGCCTCGATCCGCAGGACGAGCAGAACGCGCTGCGCTCGGCGCAGGCGGCGCTCGGCGCGGCCAATGCCAACCTCACCCAGACCCGCAACCAGTATGAGCGCCAGCGCCAGCTCCTCGCCCGCGGATTCACGCCGCGCGCCCAGTATGAGCAGGCCGAGCAGGCGTTTCTGAACGCCCGCGCGCAGGTGGACGACGCGGAAGCGCGCCTGCAGATGGCCGAGGACCGCCTCGGCTTCACCGAGCTGAAGGCCGACAGCGCCGGCGTCGTCACCCAGCGCCGGGCCGAGCCGGGCGAGGTGGTGCAAGCCGGCCAGCCGGTGATCGAGGTGGCGCGCCAGGACGGCCGCGACGCGGTGTTCGACGTGCCCGCCGCGCTGCTGTCCGGCATCCCCGGCGATCCCGAAGTGACGGTGGCCCTCGCCACCGATCCCGCCATCACCGCCACCGGCCGCGTGCGCGAGGTGGCCCCGCAGGCCGATCCGGTGACCCGCACCTTCCGCGTCCGCGTCGGCCTCAACAATCCGCCGGAGGCGCTGCGCCTCGGCACCACGGTGGTCGGCCGGGTGATGGTGGATCGCGGGCCGGTGGTGGAAATCCCGGCCAGCGCCCTCACCCGCCTCAACGACAAGCCCGCCGTGTGGGTGGTGGACCCCAAGTCCCAGACGGTGGCGCTGCGCACCATCGAGGTGCTGCGCTTCGGCCCGGCGTCCGTCAGCGTCGGCGAGGGGCTGAAGCCCTCCGAGATTGTGGTGACGGCGGGCGTGCAGGCGCTGCACCCGGGCCAGAAGGTGCGCCTGCTCGCGGCGCCGGCGGGAGCCAGCCTGTGAGCGGCGGCTTCAACCTTTCAGCCTGGGCGCTGAAACACCGCTCCGTCATCCTCTATCTCATGGCCATCTCCGTGGTGGCCGGCGTGATGGCGTTCCGCAACCTCGGCCGGGCGGAAGACCCCACCTTCGTCATCAAGACCATGGTGGTGCAGGCCAACTGGCCTGGCGCCACGCTGGAGGAGACGTTTCGGCAGGTCACCGAGCGGCTGGAGCGCAAGCTTCAGGAGACGCCGCAGCTCAACTTCCTGGAGAGCTACACCAAGCCCGGCGTCACCACCGTGTTCGTGAACCTGAAGGGCTCGGCCACAGCCGCCGAGGTGCCGGACATCTGGTACCATGTGAGGAAAAGCATCGCCGACATCCGCCACACCCTGCCGCAGGGCATCGTGGGGCCGTTCTTCAACGACGAGTTCGGCGACACCTTCGGCATCATCTACGGCTTCACGGCGGACGGCTTCTCCCATCGCGAATTGCGCGACTATGTGGAGGAGGCTCGCTCCGAGCTGCTGCATGTGCCGGACGTGTCGAAGATCGAGATCCTCGGCGCGCAGGACGAGCGCATCTTCATCGAATTCTCCATGGCCGAGCTGGCAAGCCTCGGCATCGACCGGCAGGCGGTACTCTCGGCGCTGGCGGCGCAGAACATCGTGCGCCCCTCCGGCGAGATCCAGACCGGCAAGGAGAACATATCCATCCGCGTTTCCGGCGCCTTCGCCTCGGAAGCCGACATCGCCAACGTGAATCTGGCGGTGAACGGACGCCTCATCCGCCTCGCCGACATCGCCACCATCCGCCGCGGCTTCGCCGATCCGCCCCAGCCCATGTTCCGGGTGAACGGCAAGGATGCCATCGGCCTCGCCATCGCCATGCGCGACGGCGGCGACATCCTCGCCATGGGCGCCAACATCGACCGCGCCATGACGCGCATCCTCGCCAACATGCCGGTGGGCATCGACGCGACTTTGGTGGCCGATCAGGCGGTGACGGTGAAGAGCGCCATCTCCGAGTTCATGGAGAGCCTGTGGCAGGCGGTGGGCATCATCCTCGTGGTGTCGTTCATCGCGCTCGGGGTCAGGGCCGGCGCCATCGTGGCGCTCGCCATCCCGCTCACGCTGGCCATCGTCTTCGCGCTGATGCAGCTCGCGCATATCGACATGCAGCGCATCTCGCTGGGCGCCCTCATCATCGCGCTGGCGCTGATGGTGGACGACGCCATGACCACCACCGACGCGACGCTGACCCGCCTCGCGGCCGGCGACGATCCGCCCACCGCCGCCTCCTACGCCTTCAAGGCCTATGCGGCGGCGATGCTGGCGGGCACGCTGGTGACGGTGGCAGGCTTCGTGCCGGTGGGCTTCGCCGCCTCCTCGGCGGGCGAGTACACCTTCACCTTGTTCGCGGTGGTGGGCATCGCCCTTCTCGTCTCGTGGATCGTGGCGGTGCTGTTCGCGCCGCTGCTTCAGGTGCTCATCCTGCGCCCGCCGGCGAAGGACAAGATCCCCGATCCCGACGCGCCGCCGAAAGGCGTGATGGGGATGTACCGCGCCTTCCTCATCCTCTGCCTGCGCCTGCGCTGGGTGACGCTCGCCGTCACCGCCGGCCTGTTCGTGCTGTCGGTGCTGGCGCTGCCGCTGATCCCGCGGCAGTTCTTCCCCTCCTCCGACCGGCCCGAGCTGCTGGTGGACCTCGCCTCGCCGCAGAACGCCTCCATCTACGCCTCGCAGAGCGTCGCCGAGGCGTTCGACAAGGTGCTGGCCAATGATCCGGACGTGGCCCGCTGGTCCACCTATGTGGGTCGCGGCGCCATCCGCTTCTACCTGCCCCTCGATGTGCAGCTGCCGAACGACTTCTTCGCCCAAAGCGTGATCGTGGCGCAGGACGTGGCCGCCCGCGAGCGCCTGCGCGCCAAGCTGGAAAAGGTGCTCGCCACCGATTTCCCGCAGCTCGTCGCGCGTATCGCGCCGCTGGAGCTGGGGCCGCCCGTGGGCTGGCCGGTGCAGTATCGCGTCTCCGGCCCGGACATCGAGAAGGTGCGCGCCATCGCCTTCGACCTCGCCAAGGTGATGGCCGAGAACCCGCAGGTGGAGACGGTCAATTACAACTGGATCGAGCCGGCGCGGCAGGTCTCCATCCGCGTGGACCAGGACGAGGCCCGGCTGCTGGGCCTCTCCACCGCGCAGCTCGCCGGCGTGCTCAACACCGTGCTTTCCGGCCAGCCGGTGACGCAGGTGCGCGACGACATCTACCTCGTCAACGTGGTGGCCCGCGCCACCGACGAGGAGCGGGTGTCGCTGGCCTCCCTCGCCACACTGCAGGTGCCGCTGCCCAACGGGCGCACCGTGCCCCTCTCGCAGATCGCCACCTTCGAGTACGGGCAGGACTATCCCGCCATCTGGCGGCGCGACCGGGTGCCCACCCTCACCGTCCAGTCGGACGTGAAGCGCGGCGTGCTGCCCGAGAGCGTGGTGGAAAAGCTCGATCCGAGGATCGAGTCCCTGCGCCGCACCCTGCCCGCCGGTTACGCCATCACAGCGGGCGGCACGGTGGAGGAGAGCGCGACCTCGCTCGCCTCGGTGGTGGCAGTGGTGCCGGTGATGCTGTTCCTCATGTTCACCGTGCTGATGTTCGAGTTGAAGAGCTTCCAGCGGCTCGTCATCGTGCTGTCGGTGGCGCCGCTGGGCCTCATAGGCGTGGTGGCGGCGCTGCTCGCCTCCGGCCGGCCGCTGGGCTTCGTCGCCATCCTCGGCGTGCTGGCGCTCATCGGCATGATCACGAAGAACGCGGTCATCCTCATCGGCCAGATCGAGGCGGACCGCGCGGCGGGCAAGACTGTGTGGGATGCGGTGGTCTCCGCCTCCTCCATGCGCTTCCGGCCCATCATGCTCACCGCGGTCTCCACCGTGCTGGGCATGATCCCCATCGCGCCCACCGTGTTCTGGGGGCCCATGGCCTTCGCGATCATGGGCGGATTGCTGGTGGGCACGCTGCTCACCCTCATCTTCCTGCCGGCGCTCTATGTGGCGTGGTTCGGACCCGACACCGGGCCGGAGCGCGTTGCGGGCGCGGGAAAGACAGCGCCGATCAAGACGCAGCCGGCCTGACCGGCACGCGGATGGCGGGCCTGCCCCGCCGCCGCCAAGGATCAAGAACACAGACGACCCGAGGATCGCCCGCCACGCCAAACGGCGACAGGCCCGCACCAGATGCGGCCTGCTTGTGAATGAGGTCTCAGATGGAACGGGAACCGGTACTCGTCGATCTCGCCCTGCAGGGCGGCGGCTCCCACGGGGCCTTCACCTGGGGGGTGCTCGACCGGCTCCTCGACGAACGCTGGCTCGAGATCGAGGGCGTCTCCGGCACCTCGGCCGGCGCCATGAACGCCGCCGTGCTGGCGGACGGCTTCGCCGCCGGCGGACGCGAGGGCGCGAAGATCGCGCTTGAGAGCTACTGGACCCACGTCTCCGAAGCGGCGCGCTTCAGCCCGTTCAAGCGCTCGCCCTTCGACAAGATGCTCGGCCGCTGGTCCATGGACACCGCGCCGGGCTTCATGATGATGGATTTCATGACGCGGATGTTCTCGCCCTACCAGTACAATCCCCTGGGCGGGAACGCGCTTGCGCCGATCCTGGAAAAGCAGATCGACTTCGAGCGGCTGCGCTCCTCACCGATCAAGGTGTTCATCACCGCCACCAACGTCCGCACCGGCCGTCCGCGCGTGTTCCGCAACGCCGAGATCACCCCGGACGTGCTGATGGCCTCCGCCTGCCTGCCCACGCTGTTCCAGGCGGTGGAGATCGACGGCGAGGCCTATTGGGACGGCGGCTATTCCGGCAACCCGACGCTGGCACCGCTGGTGAGCGAGCTGAAATCCGACGACACCATCCTCGTGCCCATCAACCCGCTGGAGCGGCCGGGCACGCCCAAGACTCCGGCGGAAATCCTCAACCGCCTCAACGAGGTGTCGTTCAATTCGGTGGCGATCAAGGAACTCTACATGATGGCGCTGCTCCAGCGCCACGTACACGAGCTTTCCGGCGACTCGGAAGCCTGCAACTGGGCGCGGATGCGGGTGCATGTGGTGCGCAACCCCATCATGAACGAGCTGGGCTTCTCCTCGAAGCTCAATGCCGAATGGGACTTCCTCACCTGGCTGCGCGACGAGGGACGCAAGGCCGCCGACCTCTTCCTCACCGAGCACGCCCACGACATCGGCAAGGCCTCCACCGTCAATTTCGACCAGCTGATGGCGGAGCTCTGATCCATGGGTCTCATCGGCATTCTGGTCGGCCTCGCCGTCCTCATCTTCCTGGCCTTCCGCGGCTCCTCCATCCTCATCCTCGCGCCCATCGCCGGCCTGATCGCGGCCGCCTTCTCCGGCGAGCCGTTGCTGGCAAGCTGGACGCAGACCTTCATGCGCAACGCGGCGGATTTCGTCGCGCAATTCTTCCCGCTGTTCCTGCTGGGGGCAGTATTCGGCAAGCTGATGGAGGATTCCGGCTCGGTCACCTCCATCGCCAACTACATGACGGAAAAGCTCGGCCCCAGCCGCGCCATCCTCGCGGTGGTGCTGGCCGGCGCCATCGTCACCTATGGCGGCGTGTCGCTGTTCGTCGCCTTTTTCGTGCTCGCGCCCATGGGCGTCGCCCTGTTCCGCGCAGCCGGCGTGCCCCGGCGCCTGATGCCGGCGGCCATCGCGCTCGGCACCTCCACCTTCACCATGTCGGCCATGCCCGGCACGCCCTCCATCCAGAACGCCATCCCCATGCCCTTCTTCGGCACCACGCCGTTCGCGGCGCCGGGGCTCGGCATCATCGCCTCGATCATCATGCTGGGCTTCGGCATGTGGTGGCTGAAGCGGCGGGAGAATGCGGCGCGTGCCGCCGGTGAGGGCTTCGGCTCGCTCATCGCCGCGCCGGATGAAAGCGCGGACCTCGCGGCGGACGACCCCATCGTGCGCGAGCGCGCCTCCACGGCCGGCCCGTTCGACCCCTCCGAGATCCATTCCAGCGATGAATCCCCCCGCGCGCCGCCGATCCTGCTGGCGGCGCTGCCCATCGTGGTGGTGATCGTCGTCAACCTCCTCATGTCCTTCGTGGTGCTGCCGCGCATGGACGTGAGCTTCCTCGCCGATCCCCAGTGGGGCGGCGTGACGCTCTCGGCGGTGGGTGGCGTGTGGTCGGTGATCGTGGCGCTGGCGGCGGCCATCGTCACCTGCATCATCATCAACTTCACCAGCGTGCCGGAGCTGCGCGCCACCATGACCGCGGGCGCCAACGCCTCGGTGCTGCCCATCCTGTCGGTGGCGAGCCTCGTGGGCTTCGGTGCCATCGTCGCGGCGCTGCCCGCCTTCACGGATGTGCGCAACTTCGTGCTGGGCATCGAGGGCGGGCCGCTGGTGTCGCTGGCGGTGGCCACCAACATCCTCGCCGCCCTCACCGGCTCGGCCTCCGGCGGCCTCACCATCGCCCTCGACGCGCTGGGGCCGACCTACATGAAGATCGCCCACGAGATCGGCATGGACCCGTCCCTCATGCACCGCGTCGCCGTCATCGGCTCCGGCACGCTGGACAGCCTGCCCCACAACGGCGCAGTGGTGACGCTGCTCTCCGTGTGCGGCGTGACCCACAAGGAAGGCTACCTCGACATCGTGATGGCCGCCGTGGTGGGCGCCCTCATCGCGCTGGCCGTGGTGATCGGGCTCGGCACGCTGGTGGGCAGCTTCTGAGCGGAAGGGAACGAAGCGATGCGCAAGGCGATCGTACGGCTGGTGACGCTGAGCCGCTGGGCCATGGTGCCGCTGTTCGCGGGGCTCTCGGTGGCGCTCGCCTTGCTCGTCGTCGCCTTCCTTCTGGAACTCGTGCGCTTCGCCATCGCCCTGCCGAGCATGAACGAGACGCACGTCATCATGGGCATCCTCACCCTCATCGACCTTGCCCTGGTAGGCGGGCTGCTGGTGGTGGTGATCTCCTCGGGCTACGAGAACTTCGTCGAGAAGATCGACCGCGCCGACACGCCCTCCTCGCCGGTCTGGATGACGCGCATCTCCTTCTCGGGACTGAAGCTGAAGCTGTTCGCCTCGCTCATGGCCATCACCGGCATCACGCTCCTGAAGGCGCTGATGCGGCTGGAGACGGACGTGAGCGAAGCCCAGGTGAGATGGCTGGTGGTCGCCAACATCATCTTCGTCGCCGCCTACGCCGTGCTGGCGCTGACCGACCGCTTCCACCCCTCCTCGCGCGAGGATTGACGGGGCGATCCCACCGCGCGGAGCGGCCCCACACCTACCCTATCGTCAAGTCCCAGCCGCGGCAAAGGCGCGCGATCTCTGGACTGGCGCGGCAAAATCGCTAATTTCGCGCCGCCGCCGGGCCGCATCCGCCACCCGGCAACCACCATTTCAAGCCGAACCTCATTTGCGGCAGCTCATTTCCGCGCGGGTTCGCCTGTTGATCGCCGAAGGACGTCGCGCCCCGTGACCCAAAACGCCCCCCAGCTTTCCCTGTCCCGCGACAAGATCAAGGTGCTGCTCCTCGAAGGCGTCAATGACAGCGCCGTCGAGATGATGCTCGCCGCCGGCTACACCAACCTCACCCGCCTGCCCAAGGCGCTGGACGGCGAGGCGCTGAAGGAGGCGCTGAAGGGCGTCTACCTGCTCGGCATCCGCTCGCGCACGCAGATCACCGCCGACGTGCTGGAGGCGGCGGACCGGCTCATCGCCATCGGCTGCTTCAGCGTCGGCACCAACCAGGTGGACATCGACGCCACCCGCATCGCCGGCATCCCGGTGTTCAACGCCCCCTTCTCCAACACCCGCAGCGTGGCGGAGCTGGTGATCGGCGAGATCGTGATGCTGCTGCGCCGCATCCCCAACCGCTCCGCCGCCGCCCATGAGGGCCTGTGGGACAAGTCGGCCACCGACAGCCACGAGGTGCGCGGCAAGACGCTGGGCATCATCGGCTACGGCAATATCGGCTCGCAGCTCTCCAACCTCGCCGAGGCGATGGGCATGCGGGTGATCTATTACGATCACACCGACAAGCTCCGCCACGGCAACACCGAGCCGGTGGCGACCATGGCCGAGGTGCTCTCCCAGAGCGACGTGGTGAGCCTGCATGTGCCGGAGACCCCCGCCACCCACGGCCTGATCGGCCGCGACGAGATCGCCGCCATGAAGAAGGGCGCCTATCTCATCAACAACAGCCGCGGCACGGTGGTGGACCTCGACGCCCTCGCCGACGCGCTGAAGGAAGGCCGGCTGCGCGGCGCGGCGGTGGACGTGTTCCCCGTGGAGCCCAGCGCCAACGGCCAGAAGTTCGTCTCCCCGCTGCAGGGCCTGCCCAACGTGATCCTCACGCCGCATATCGGCGGCTCCACCGAGGAGGCGCAGGAGCGCATCGGCGCCGAGGTGGCCCGCAAGCTGCTCGACTACAGCGACACCGGCTCCACCATGGGCGCGGTGAACTTCCCGCAGGTGCAGCTGCCCGCGCGCCCCACCGGCACCCGCTTCATCCAGGTGCAGCGCAATTTGCCGGGCATGCTCGGCCGCCTCAACGAGGTGCTGGCCCGCCACGCGGTCAACATCGCCGCCCAGTATTACGAGACCAATGCCGACATCGGCTATGTGGTGCTCGATGCGGACGCCTCCGCCGTGGACAGCCAGGCCATCCTTGGCGAGATCCGCGCCCTGGAAGGGACCATCCGCGCCCGCCTGCTCTACGAATACAAGGCCTGAGCCCGGAACCAACGACAAAAGACCCGCCGGCCGCGCCGACGGGTCTTCGATCCGGAAAGATGTTTCGCGCGGTCAGAACTTGTAGTTCACGCCGGCCTTGAAGGTCTGGATCTTGCTGTCGACCGAGCCCGCACCGATGGTGCCGTTGACCGTGTCGAGGACGGCATAATTGTAGTTGCCGAGATCCACGTAGAGATATTCGGCCTTCACCGTCCAGTTGTTCGTCACCGCGAACTCACCGCCGGCGCCGACCGTCCACCCCCAGGTGGTGGCCGCGCTGGAGGCGTTGACGATGCCCGTCGGATTGGTGACCGTGGCCTCGAAGACGCTGCGGCCATAGGCGGCGCCGCCCGTCACATAAGGCAGAAAGCGGTCGATGGCATAGCCGAGGCGCGCCCGGACCGTGCCGAAATAGCTGAGCGACGGCCCCGCGGTGAAATTGCCCACGGTGCCGGAGCTGTCCAGCGTCGCCAGCTCGCCCTTGATTCCGGACCATTGCAGGTCGGTCTCGACGCCCAGCACCACATTGTTGGCGAACTGGTAGTTGTAGCCGACCTGGCCGCCGGCGAAGAAACCGGAGGAATTCAGTGAGGCCTGGTCATAGCTGGTGAAGACGCCGCCATTGGAGGTGACCCCGGTGGCGGTGGGCTGGCCGCCGCCATAGCCCACGTTTCCGCCGATATAGAAGCCGGTCCAGGAGAAGACCTTCGTCGGAACGGCCTTCACCGGATACTTCATGGCGAGGTCCGCGGCGCCGGCCGTGACAGGAAGGGCAGCGAGGGCGGCGGCGCCGAGGAGGGGGAGGAGGTGACGATGCATGGCTCGGGTTCCGAACGAAAATAGACTGCTCATGCGCTGCGCGCCGGCCTATGGAGCCGACGGGAAAGCACTGCGGAATCCGGCGCGGTATCAGTGCGAAACCAGATCTCGTCCCGCGACATCTTCGCGAAGACCTGGAATGCCTTGCGGCCCGCCCTGCACTGAACGCTGATCCGAATGAGGGGATTTTTCCCCATCATGGTTAAAAATGACCTAAGCGGAGCTGCGCGGTGGGCGAAATCTGTCCGTCTTTCGTCTCAGGCGTGTGAATACATGCGCCGGCCCGGCACCGGCAGATCGGCGGTGAGGATGGTGCCGGTCTTCGATTCGGTGATGAAGAGCGTCCGGTTGTCCGGCCCGCCAAAGGCGCAATTGGTGGTGAGGTGCCCCTCCGGCGACCGGATGCGCAGCACCGGCTCGCCGAGCGCGCTGAACAGCCAGACCGAGCCGAGGCCCATGTGGCAGACGACGAGGTTGTCCTCCTCGTCGATGGCCAGACCGTCCGGCCCGCCGCCGCCCGAGAGCTGGATGAAGGTGCCCACCTTGCTCGCCGTGCCGTCGCGCATCAGCGGCACGCGCCATATGGCGTTGGCCCGCGTCACCGCGAGGAAGAGCACGGTCTCGGTCTTGTTGAGCACGAGGCCGTTGGGGCTGGGAATGCCCTTCAGCACGCAGTCGAGCCGCCCGTCTGTCCGCAGGCGATAGAGGCAACCGGACGGGTCGTGCAGGCCGGTCTGGCCCTGGTCGGTGAAATAGAGATCGCCATTGCTGGCGAAGATCAGGTCGTTCACGCCCTTGAAGCGCTGGAGCATCGCCCGTTCGAGATAGGGCTCCACCCGCCCGGTCGCGGGATCGAACAACATGATCCCGTGCCGGTGGTCGGTGATGAAGCCGCGCCCGTCCTTGTGGAACTTCAGGCCGTTGGGCTCGCCGTCATATTCCGCCTCGACGCTGACCTTGCCCAGCGGCGTCACCTTGATGATCCGTCCCCACGGGATGTCCACGACCCACAGATTGCCCTCGCGATCGAAGGAGGGGCCTTCAAGGAAGGTGGTCAGCGGCACGCCGCCGAACTGGACCTCGCTCCACTCGGAGCGGCGGCCCTCGATCCTGAGGGCATCGGGCATCACCACGAACGGGCGGGCGACCACGGCGGGCGGGGCGGCGTACATGCGTTTCCTCCTCGCGCGTCCGGCTGCGGGCGCACCGGCAGCCACTCGCCTCTGCGGGCGGTCGCGCGCTTGAGCTTTGCCTTCGGTTCTACACGCCAGGAGGGCCGGCGTGTAGCCGGATGAACGGCCGTATCCGTGTTGCCCGGGCACGCCAGCACCGCCGCCCGCACCGCCGAATGTCCCTTGCCAGCGGGCCGGTTTGCCTGCGTTCATACGGCCACGCTTGGCCGGATCAACGGCACGGCGACAGGGGGGATCGTCCATGGATTTCAGGCGTTCGGAACCAGGCGTCTTCCACGCCTTCGCACTGGGCCTCGCGGCAGCCCTCGCTTTGTCGGCGCCGGTGCAGGCCGCTGAAAACCTCGACCTCTATCTCGAAGGCGTGCGCGCCAAATACGGCCTGCCGGCTCTGGCCGCCGCCGTCACCCGCTCGGGCGAGATCATCGCGGCGGGGGCCGTGGGCAAGCGCGCCATCGGCCTCGACATCCCGGTGACGGTGGAGGACCGCTTCCATCTCGGCTCCGACACCAAGGCCTTCACCGCCACCGTCGCCGGAACGCTGGTGGAGGAAGGCAAGATCAAGTGGACGAGCACGCTCGGCGAGGTGCTGGGCGGCAAGGTGAAGGACATGGACCCGAAGCTCGCGGCGGTGACGCTGGAGCAGCTTCTCTCCCACACAAGCGGCATCCCCTCCGACAACGAGGAGATCGTCGGCATCTATTTCAATCCGGTGGGCTTCGAGAAAACCACCACCGCCTTGCGCCTCGACGCGCTGGAGCGCTGGAAGAAGCACGCCCCGGAGGTGCCCAAGACCGGCTCGCCATTCCAGTATTCCAACCTCGGCTACATCTTCGCCGGCGCCATGCTTGAAGAGGCTTCCGGCAAGCCGTGGGAGCGCCTGGTGGAGGAGCGCATCTATGCGCCGCTCGGCCTGAAGAGCGCCGGCTTCGGCCCGCAGGCCACCTTCGGCAAGTATGACGCGCCCATCGGCCACATGCTCGACGACAAGGGCAACGCCACGCCCATGGCCTGGGGGCCGTCGGCGGATATTCCGCCCGTGGTTGGCCCGGCCGGCATCGGCCACATGTCGGTGCTGGACTTCGCCCGCTGGGGCGACTGGAACGCGGGCCAGGGCAAGCGCGGCCCGCACATCGTCTCGCCGGAGACGCTGGCCGTCATCCACAAACCCCACGTCACCACCCCGCCGTTCAAGGACCCGCCCCCCGGCACCCCCTCCACCGGCGACTACGCCTTCGGCTGGGGCGTCGTGAAGCTCGACTGGACCAAGACGCCGGTGCTCACCCACAACGGCTCCAACAGCATGAACTTCGCCAAGATCCTGGTGGAGCCGGCGAGCGACATGTCGGTGGAGGCCGTCACCAACTATCCCGGCCAGAAGGCCGAGGCCGCCACCACCGAAGTGCTGAAGCACCTCTACGGGCAGTTCGCCCCGAAGTGAGGGTATGGGGCGCCCCGTTCCCCGGACAAGCGACGGCGCAACCGGAGCGCTGATCCGGGGTCCAGAGCAGGGCTCCCACGCAGCGTCATCGCCCGGCTTGTCCGGGCGATCCACGGTTGGGCCGTGTCGATCTTTCGGTCGTAGCTCACGCGGCTCGGTGGATCGCCCGGACAAGCCGGGCGATGACAAACGGATAGGATTGTGCCGGACCCGCCGGCGCCGCATGCCTCCGAGACGCTCCCACGCCGCCCCCTACCTCCCCTGCCCCTTGATCTCGATCAACGCTCTTCAGCCGGCTAAGGCCCATGTTTTCACGCGGTTTTTCAGCCGCGGATGGCGCGCGCCTCGGCGCCGAAGGAGCACAGCATGGCGAGCAACGACGACCTCCCGCCCGCGGCCGGCACCGACGCCATTCCCGCCGAGATGGAGCGCTCGCTGGCCGAGGAGCGCCAGCTGGCGGCGCAGGAGGCGGAACTGTCCGCCGTCGCCGCCTTGTCGGCCTCCCTTCAAGAGGCCCAGCCCACCACGGCGGCGGGCGTGGACGACGTGAAGGCCGGCATCGCCGCCATCCTCGCCGGCGCCTCGCCCGACGACGCCGTGCGGCTGCGCAAGTCGCTGGGCATGCCCAAGCCCACGGGCCATCCGCGCGTGACCAGCGACGAACTCTCCGACGACTGGCGCACCGGCGGCTATCCCTTCAAGTACAAGATGCTGCGGCGGGACTACGAGCAGCAGAAGTTCATCCTCCAGACCGAGCTTCTCAAGCTCCAGTCGTGGGTGAAGGATTCCCGCCAGCGGGTCATCATCCTGTTCGAGGGGCGCGACGCCGCCGGCAAGGGCGGCGCCATCAAGCGCTTCATGGAGCATCTCAACCCTCGCGGCGCGCGGGTTGTGGCGCTGGAGAAGCCGAGCGAGGTGGAACGCGGCCAGTGGTATTTCCAGCGCTACGTGGAACACCTGCCCACCACCGGCGAGATCGTGATGTTCGACCGCAGCTGGTACAACAGGGCCGGCGTCGAGCGGGTGATGGGCTTCTGCACGGATGACGAATATCGCGAGTTCCTGCGCCAGGCGCCGGAGTTCGAGCGCAATCTGGTGCGCAGCGGCATCCACCTCATCAAGTTCTGGTTCTCGGTGAGCCGGGAGGAGCAGCGCCGCCGCTTCAAGGAGCGCAAGGTGCATCCGCTCAAGCAGTGGAAGCTCTCGCCCGTGGATCTTGCCTCCCTCGACAAGTGGGACGACTACACCCGCGCCAAGGAAGCCATGTTCTTCCACACCGACACGGCGGATTCGCCCTGGACGGTCATCAAGTCCGACGACAAGAAGCGCGCCCGCATCAATGCCATGCGCTACGTGCTGCATTCCCTGCCCTACAAGGACAAGGACCAGAAGCGCATCGGCCCGCTGGAGACGCTGCTGGTGGGCCGCGCCAACACCGTGCACGAGCGCGGCGAGTATGTGATGGGCGGGCGCTAGACCATTTTCAAGCGAAGTGGATTCCGGTTCGCGTGAAGGACATGGGTCGCGTCGAAAACCTGAAGCCTTTCCGGCGAACCGGAATGGCTTCAGGCACACGACGCAACGGCACCCTGCGCCGCGGAATGCGGGGGGCGCCACGGCATGCCGCCGGTGGTGTCGGAATGACTTGTCTCGCCGACGGCATCGACGGTATGTCCTGTGCGGGCGCTGCCTTTTTCGCGCGGCGCCGGGGCCGCCCGAGGCATGGATAACACCACGCGTTCCGAACGCACGAAGGCCGCCGTCATCGAGGCAGCCCTCGCCATCATCGCCCGCGACGGGGCCGGCCGCCTCACCCTCGATGCCATCGCCAAGGAGAGCGGCGTCAGCAAGGGCGGGCTGCTGCACCAGTTCCCCAACAAGCGCGCGGTGCTCGCGGCCCTGCTGGAGTATCAGGCGGACTATTACACCAGGTTCGCCGAAGCCTTCGTGGCGGAGCACGGTGCAGCCTACGCCGAGCCGGCGCTCGCCGCGCAGATTGCCGTGTTCCGCGAGATCGTGAAGGGCTCGAACTCCATCGCCTTCGCCATCCTCGGCGTCGCGTCGCAGGAGCCGGCCTTCATGAGCCCGGTGCGCGAGCGCGACGAGCAGACCATTGCGCTCATCGTCAGCCAGGCGAGGGATCCGGGACGCTCGCTGGCCCGCCTGTTCTCCGCCCGCGGGCTCGCCCTCTCGGCCATGCTGGGCACCTGCCCGCTGGGGGACGTCGAGCGCGACCGGATGTTCGAATACCTGCTCGACGATCGAAACTGGCCAGCCGAGCCACCAGCCCCTGCGGACGCCGACAAGCCGCGGCGCTCCCTCCGGACCACCTCCTGACCTGCGCAGGCGGCATCCGGCATCCCCAGACACCGCGATTCCATCCCGGGACACCGCTGTGACGGACCAAGATACCGGGCCGAAAATATTTCGGATAAAAACCGTCCAGACGGTTTGTTGTCGGATCAATTTGAGCTAGACTGCAGGGGTTATTGCAGCCCGTCGCCGAAGCCGCTAACCGAAATCGGACCTCGTACCGATGCGGTGGCCTCCACCAACGGCAAAGCTGCCTCCCTCCGCCGGCGTGGCCGCAAACACCGCTGGTGGGGACAAGAGCTGCGGGCGGCATTGCCGCCCCCTTGCGCCGTCCGCAGCTCCCCCCTTCAAAGCTTCCATACAAGATCGCCACCTCGGTCAAAGCCCGCCGGACCGGTGCCGCGCGCAATGACGCGCCTTGCCTGCCCCCCCCCCCGCGCAGGCGGCTCGCCTTTTGTCGGAATGTGGAGTAGAAATAAGATATCCACATCTCACAGATGCGGAATAGGGCGGTGTCCCTGCGCCGTCCGTTGCGTCGCGTTGGGACCGAAGAGCGAAGACAAGATGAGCCTGACCCATCTCCAGCGCCTCGAGGCGGAGAGCATCCACATCATGCGCGAGGTCGTCGCCGAGGCCGAGCGCCCGGTGATGCTCTATTCGGTGGGCAAGGATTCGGCGGTGATGCTGCATCTCGCCAGGAAAGCTTTCTTTCCCTCCCCGCCGCCCTTCCCGTTGCTCCACGTGGATACCACCTGGAAGTTCCGCGCCATGTACGAGCTGCGCGACGAGGCCGCGCGCGACGCCGGCATGGACCTGCTCGTCCACCAGAATCCGGAAGCGCTGGAAAAGGGCATCAATCCGTTCGACCACGGCCCGCTCCACACCGACATGTGGAAGACGGAAGGCCTCAAGCAGGCGCTGGACAAGTGGGGCTTCGACGCGGCCTTCGGCGGCGCCCGCCGCGACGAGGAGAAGAGCCGCGCCAAGGAGCGCGTGTTCTCCTTCCGCTCGCAGAACCACCGCTGGGACCCCAAGAACCAGCGGCCGGAACTCTGGCACCTCTACAATGCCCGCAAGAACAAGGGGGAGAGCATGCGCGTCTTCCCCATCTCCAACTGGACCGAGCTGGATATCTGGCAATACATCCACCTGGAGGGCATCCGCATCGTGCCGCTCTATTTCGCCGCCCCGCGCCCCACCGTGGAGCGCGACGGACTGATCCTGATGGTGGATGACGAGCGCTTCCCCCTGCGCCCCGGCGAGGAGCCGCAGATGCGCTCCGTGCGCTTCCGCACGCTCGGCTGCTACCCGCTCACCGGCGCGGTGGAGAGCACGGCGAACACCCTGCCGCAGGTGATCCAGGAAATGCTGCTCACCACCACGTCCGAGCGCCAGGGCCGCGCCATCGACAAGGATGCCGGCGGCGCCGGCATGGAGAAGAAGAAGCAGGAGGGGTATTTCTGATGAGCGCGCCCCTCGACCCCGTCTACAAGACCGACGCCCTCATCGCCGAGGACATCGACAGGTATCTCGATGTCCACCAGCACAAGACCATGCTGCGCTTCATCACCTGCGGCAGCGTGGACGACGGCAAGTCCACCCTCATCGGGCGGCTGCTCTACGATTCCAAGATGATCTTCGAGGATCAGCTCGCCGCGCTCGAGGCCGATTCCAGGAAGGTCGGCACGCAGGGGCAGGAGCTGGATTTCGCGCTCCTCGTGGACGGCCTCGCCGCCGAGCGCGAGCAGGGCATCACCATCGATGTGGCGTATCGCTTCTTCGCCACCGAGAAGCGCAAATTCATCGTCGCCGACACCCCCGGCCACGAGCAATACACCCGCAACATGGTAACGGGCGCCTCCACCGCCGACCTCGCGGTAATCCTCGTGGACGCGCGCAAGGGCGTGCTGACCCAGACCAAGCGGCACTCCTACCTCGCCCACCTCATCGGCATCCGCAACATCGTGCTGGCCGTGAACAAGATGGACCTCGTGGGTTACAACCGCGAGGTGTTCGACAAGATCGTCGCCGACTACCGGGCCTTCGCCAGCTCCATCGGCATCACGGATTTCGTCGCCCTGCCCATCTCCGGCTTCAAGGGCGACAACATCACCGCCCTCTCCCCCAACACGCCGTGGCATGCCGGCCCGACGCTGATGGCGCATCTGGAGAGCGTGGAGATCGACGCCGCCCATGACGCGCAAAAGCCGTTCCGCATGGCGGTGCAGTGGGTGAACCGGCCGAACCTCGACTTCCGCGGCTTTGCCGGCCTCATCTCCGCCGGCACGGTGAAGCCGGGCGATGCGATCCGTGTGCTGCCCTCGGGCAAGACCAGCACGGTGGCGCGTATCGTGACGCTGGACGGCGATCTTGCCGAGGCCGTGGCCGGCCAGTCCGTCACCCTGTGCCTTGCGGACGAGATCGACTGCTCCCGCGGCGACGTGATCGCGGCGGCGGAGGCCCCCGTGCAGGCGGCCGACCAGTTCGAGGCGGTCATCGTGTGGATGGACGAGCAGCCCATGCTGCCGGGCCGCCCCTACTGGCTGAAGCTCGGCACCCAGACGGTCTCCGCCACCATCACCGAGCCGAAGTACCAGGTGAACGTCAACAACATGGACCATCTGGCGGCGAAGACGCTGGAGCTGAACGCCATCGGCTCCTGCAACATCGCCACCGACCGGCGCATCCCGTTCGAGCCCTATGCGGAGAACCGCGAGCTGGGCGGCTTCATCCTCATCGACAAGATGACCAACGCCACCGTCGGCGCCGGCATGATCCACTTCGCCCTGCGCCGGGCGGACAACGTCCACTGGCAGGCCACCGACATCTCCCGCGAGCACCATGCCGCGCTGAAGAACCAGAAGCCGGCGGTGGTCTGGCTTACGGGTCTTTCCGGCGCGGGCAAGTCCACCATCGCCAACCTGGTGGAGAAGAAGCTGGCCCGGATGAACCGGCACACCTTCCTGCTCGATGGCGACAATGTGCGCCACGGCCTCAACAAGGATCTCGGCTTCACCGCCGCCGACCGGGTGGAGAACATCCGCCGCGTGGGCGAGGTGGCGAAGCTGATGACGGATGCCGGCCTCATCGTCATCACCGCCTTCATCAGCCCGTTCCGCGCCGAGCGCGACATGGTGCGCGGCATGATGCAGCCGGGCGAGTTCTTCGAGGTGTTCATCGACACGCCGCTGGCGGAAGCCGAGCGGCGCGACGTGAAGGGCCTCTACAAGAAGGCCCGCGCGGGCCAGCTCAAGAACTTCACCGGCATCGACAGCCCCTACGAGGCCCCGGCCGCTCCCGAGCTGCGCGTGGACACCACCGCCATGGATGCCGAAGCCGCCGCCGAGGCCATCGTGCGGATGCTGATCCCGTAAGCGGGGCCGGTCAGACCGGCCCCGTCTCCTCCATCCGCACTTCCTTGAGCTTCTTGATGCCGAGCAGGCTCAGGGCGGCGTTCTCGTAGAAGGTTTCGCTCACGCCCTGCCGCACCTTGTGCAGGAAGTAGCGCTCGAAGCCGACCTTGGCGGTATGTACCCACGCGCCCTGCGACGACCAGTTGACGTTGCGCGGCGGGATCTGCGGCTGGGCGATGAAGGCGATGCCGCCGTCGCCGAAATCGGCAAGGCACACCGCGTTCCACGTGGCCACCGCCCGCGGCTTTTCTCCCGCGAGCAGGGCGGCGATGTTGGCGGCGGTGGCCGTGACCATGGATTCGATCATGAAGCCGGTCTTGGGCACGCCCACCGGCAGCGGCGTCTTGCCCATGGGCGGGATGGCGACGCACACGCCGATGGCGAAGATGTTGGGATAGGCCGGGCTCTGCTGGTGCCGGTCCACGATGACGAAGCCGCGGGGATTGGAAAGCCCCTCATGGCCGCACACCGCCGGCACGCCGCGGAAGGCGGGCAGGATCATGGAAAAGGCAAAGGGCAGATCGTGGGTGGCCTTCACGCTCGCATCCTCGTTCACCTCCTCCACGCTCATGCGGCCGGCCTCCACGCGGGCGACGCGGGCGTTGGTGATCCACTTGATGTGCTTCTCGCGCAGCGCGCCCTCCAGCAGGCCCTTGGTGTCGCCCACGCCGTCCAGGCCGAGATGGCCGATATAGGGCTCGGGCGTCACGAAGGTCATGGGCACGCGGTCGCGGACCTTGGCCTTGCGCAAGGCGGCGTCGAGGATGAAGGCGAATTCATAGGCCGGCCCGAAGCACGAGGCGCCCGCCGCCGCCCCGACCACGATCGGCCCCGGTGAATGCACCAGCGCATCGAACGCCGTGCGCGCCTCGGCGGCATGGTCGGTGAGACAGACCGACTGCGTATGGCCGGCGGGGCCGAGGCCCTCCACCTCGTCGAATGCGAGATCGGGGCCGGTGGCGATGACGAGATAATCGTAATCGAGCGTCGCGCCGTCGTTCAGCTCGATGGAATTGGTCTTCGGATCGAGCCGCTTCGCCCCCATGGGCATGAGACGGATGCCGCGTGACTGGAAGACCTTGGTGAGGTCCACCGTGATCTCCTCGGGCTTGCGCCAGCCGACGGCGACCCATGGATTGGACGGCACGAAGCTGTAGGTGGAGCCCTTGTTGACCACCACCACCTCGTGCTTCGCCCCCACCTTCTCCTTCATCTCGTAGGCCATGATGACGCCGCCGAGCCCGGCGCCGAGGATGACGATCCGCGACATGGTTTCCTCCAATTGGTGCGCCCGCCGGTCCTGCCGGCGGATGCCGGGCACGCTCGGGACCTGTTGACCCCACGTCGTGCCTCTTGACATTCAAGAATTAGAATTTCATTTTTTTGAATGTCAAGGGATTTGGACGTCGTCACGACGCACCGTCAAGGAGGAACCCCATGAGCGAAATCGCACAGGCCCGGGGCGGGTCCGGTTCAGGCTTCGCCTGTTCCCTGAAGGCCAAGGCATGGTCGCCTTACGTGGCCGGCATCCTCATCGGCCTTCTGCAGGTGCCGGCCTTCCTGCTCATCGAGACGGCGCTCGGCGCCTCCTCATCCTATGTCACCGTCGGCGGGATCGCGGCGTCGTGGATCGACCCGGCCGTGACCAACATCGACTATGTGGCCAAGCACATCGCCGCCACCGGCAAGAACTGGTGGCAGGTGGCGCTGGTCGTCGGCGTCGCCATCGGCGCGTTTCTCTCCATGCGCATCTCCGGTGCCCGCCGCCAGCCGATCTCGCCCATCTGGTCGCGGGCGCTCGGCACGTCGAGCCCCGGCGTCCGCTATGCGGTGGCATTCGGCGCCGGCTTCGTGATGCTGTTCGGCGCCCGCGTCGCCGATGGCTGCACCTCCGGCCATGGCCTGTCCGGCATGGCGCAGCTTGCCGTGTCCTCCACCGTCGCCGTCGCCGCCATGTTCGCCGGCGGCATCGCCACCGCGCTGCTCCTGCTGCGCCGCATCTGACGCGAACGGACCACAGGAAAGGCCAAAGCCATGTCTCTCGTCCAATCCATCGTCATCGGCCTGCTCATGGGCACGGTGTTCGGCGTCGCTCTCGAAAAATCCCGCGTGTTCGAGCCGGGCATGATCGTGGGGCAGATGCAGCTTCGCAATTTCATCATGCTCAAGGTGTTCCTCACCGCCGTCGCCACCGGCGCGCTGGTGATCGCGGCGCTGCACGGCTTCGGCCTCGTGAAGCTCGCCCCGAAGGCCACCTTCTATGCCGCCGATGTGGTGGGCGGCCTGATGCTCGGCGCAGGCATTGCCCTCGCCGGCGCCTGCCCCGGAACCGTGCTCGCGCAGGTGGGCGTGGGCTATCGCGATGCCCTCTTCACCCTCCTCGGCGGCATCGCCGGCGCCACCGCCTTCGGCTATGCCGAGCCGGTGCTGAAGCCGGTGCTCGCCGCTTCCGGGCCGGGCAAGATCACCTTCATGGACCTCACGGGCCTCTCCTATCCGGTGATGGCCGTCGGCCTCGCGGCGGTGCTGGTGCTGATCCTCGTGGGGCTGGAGGTGTGGCGGCCGTGGCGCGCCGATCTCGGCGCCGACGTGGACGGCGACTTCGGCCCCGCCGCGCCGGCCAAGGCCGCGCGCCCGCACCTCGAACCGGCGGAGTGATCGCCATGTCCACGCCGCGCATCGTCATCCTGGGCTCCGGCTTCGCGGCGCTGACCGCCGTGCGCGAGCTGCGACGCCGACGCGTCGGCGCGGACATCACGGTGGTGTCGCCCGCCCCCGTGCTCACCTACCTGCCGAGCCTCATCTGGGTGCCGGCGGGGCTGCGGCGGGCGGAGGACCTGACGATCCCCCTCGCAGGCTTCTTCGCCCGCCACGGTGTCCGCCACATCCCCGCCACCGTGGAGCAGGTGACGGACGGCGGGCGACGGGTTCACACCAGCGGCGGCGTCATCGAGACCGACGTACTGCTGATCGCCACCGGCGGCCGCTACATCCGCAAGCTGCCGGGCATCGAGAACGCCTTCATCCCCTGCGAGGGTATCGCCGTGGCGGACGCCCTGCGCCTGCGCCTCGCCGCCCTCGAACGGGGCACCATTGCCGTGGGGTTTGGCGCCAATCCGCAGGAGCCCTCGGCGGTGCGCGGCGGGCCCATGTTCGAATTCCTGTTCGGCCTCGACACCCTGCTGCGCCGGCAAGGGCGGCGGGAGGCGGTGGATCTGGTCTTCTTCAACGCCTCCACCCAGCCCGGCCAGCGCCTCGGCGCCAAGGCCGTCGGCGGACTCCTGAAGGAGATGGAGCGGCGCGGCATCAAGACCCACCTCGGCCACAAGCCGCTCAGTTTCGCGCCCGACAGGGTGGTGACAGAAGGCGGCGAGATTCCCGCCGACCTGATCCTCTTCACGCCCGGCCTCACCGGGCCGGCCTGGCTGGCCGAAAGCTGCCTGCCGCTCTCGCCCGGTGGCTTCATCGCGGCCGATGCCACCTGCGCGGTGCAGGGCCTCGATGATGTCTACGTGGCGGGCGACGCCGGCTCTTTCCCCGGCCCGGACTGGATGCCCAAGCAGGCCCACCAGGCCGACCTCCAGGCCCGCGCCGCCGCCCGCAACATCGTCGCCGCCCTCGCCGGCCGGCCGGAGCGGGAGACCTTCCGGCCGGAACTCGTCTGCATCGTCGATACGCTGGATGCGGGGATGCTGGTGTTCCGCGACACGCGGCGCAACTTCGCCTTGCCCCGGCTCGGCCCGCTGCACCATGTGAAGCGGATGTTCGAGGCCCATTACCTGCGCGCCTATCGCGCCGCCTGAGGCGGGTGCCGCCCCTTTCGCACCGCACAAAGATGCATTAAGCCCCCGGGACGAACGATCCCCATAGCCCCGGGTGCCCTTTTCCCATGATCCGCCTCGACAACATCAGCAAGCAGAACGGCCGGCAGCTCGTCTTCATCGAGGCGTCGGCGGCGCTGCTGAAGGGCGAGAAGGTGGGCCTCGTCGGCCCCAACGGTGCCGGCAAGACCACCTTGTTCCGCATGATGACCGGGCAGGAGACGCCGGACGAGGGCCAGGTCTCGGCCGATCGCGGCATCACCATCGGCTATTTCAGCCAGGACGTGGGCGAGATGTCCGGCCGCTCGGCCCTCGCCGAGGTGATGGACGGCGCCGGCCCGGTCAGCACCGTCGCGGCCGAGCTGAAGGAGATCGAGGCGGCGCTGGGCGATCCCGACCGCATGGACGAGATGGATGCCCTCGTCGAGCGTTACGGCGAGGTGCAGGGCCGCTTCGAGGAGCTGGGCGGCTATGCGCTGGAGGGCCGCGCGGCGGAGGTTCTCGCCGGCCTCGGCTTCTCCCAGGAGATGATGGACGGCGACGTGGGCAAGCTCTCCGGCGGCTGGAAGATGCGCGTGGCGCTCGCCCGCATCCTCCTCATGCGGCCGGACGTGATGCTGCTCGACGAGCCCTCCAACCATCTCGACATCGAGAGCCTGATCTGGCTGGAAAGCTTCCTCAAGGGCTTCGACGGCGCGCTGATGATGACGTCGCACGACCGCGCCTTCATGAACCGCATCGTCAACAAGATCGTCGAGATCGACACCGGCAGCCTCAATTCCTATTCCGGCGACTATGAGTTCTACGCCGGACAGCGGGCGATGAACGAGAAGCAGCAGCAGGCGCAGTACGAGCGCCAGCAGGCCATGCTGGCCAAGGAGATCGCCTTCATCGAGCGCTTCAAGGCCCGCGCCTCCCACGCCGCGCAGGTGCAGAGCCGGGTGAAGAAGCTGGAGAAGATCGACCGGGTGGAGCCGCCCCGCCGCCGCGAGGCGGTGGCCTTCGAGTTCGCCCCCGCGCCCCGCTCCGGCGAGGACGTGGCGAGCCTCAAGGGCGTCCATAAAAGCTACGGCAGCAAGGTTATCTACGAGGGGCTGGACTTCCACATCCGCCGCCGCGAGCGCTGGTGCGTGATGGGCGTCAACGGCGCCGGAAAGTCCACTTTGCTCAAGCTCATCGCCGGCTCCACCACGCCGGACGACGGCACGGTCAATGTCGGCGCCAGCGTGAAGATGGGCTATTTCGCCCAGCACGCCATGGACCTGCTGGAAGGCGAGCGCACCGTGTTCGAGACGCTGGAGGACGCCTTCCCGCAGGCCGGACAGGGCGCCCTGCGCACCCTCGCCGGCTGCTTCGGCTTCTCCGGCGACGACGCGGAAAAGCGCTGCCGCGTGCTCTCCGGCGGCGAGAAGGCGCGCCTCGTGATGGCCAAGATGCTGTTCGACCCGCCCAATTTCCTGGTGCTGGACGAGCCCACCAACCATCTCGACATGGCCACCAAGGAAATGCTGGTGGCGGCGCTGGCCGATTACGAGGGGACGATGCTGTTCGTCTCCCATGACCGGCACTTCCTCGCCGCCCTCTCCAACCGGGTGCTGGAGCTGACGCAGGACGGCATCCACCAGTACAATGGCGGCTACACGGAATATGTCGCCCGCACCGGTCAGGAAGCCCCGGGCCTGCGGAACTGAGGAACTGCGGGCAGCGGGGCGCTCACAGCGCCCGCTCGCCCGCCTCCATCACCTCGATCAGCGCCGGCACCACGGTGGCGCGCATCCTGCGGCCGTAGAACAGGCCGAAATGGCCGGCGCCCGCGACGCTGACGTGGCGGCGCAGGGCATCCGGCACGGCGCGGCACAGATCGTGCGCCGCCTCGGTCTGGCCGGGGGCGGAGATGTCGTCGTCCGTGCCCTCGACGGTCAGCAGCGCCCCGCGCAGTGCCTCGGCCCGCACCCTGTATCCGGCGATCTCCAGCGTGCCATGGGCGAGCGCATTGTCGCGGAAGATGGTGGAGACGTTCTCCATGAAGAATTCGGCCGGCACGTCCATCATGGTCCAGCACAGCCGGGAGAGCGGAAAGCACAGCGGATCGTCGCCATCGTCGAACAGCAGGCGCATGGGCAGCTCCCCGCCGGTGATGGACTGCCGCCAGAGGTAGAGGGCGAAGGTGTCGATCTGCCGCCACGCCGGGAATACGCGGCGCCCGGCGCCGGGCAGGCCCTGCGGCACCTCCTCCATCACCTGCGCCTCCAGCGCCTCCAGCGAGCGCTCCTGCAGCATCTTCCACAGGCGGGTGGGATTGCGCGCGGGGTCCATGGGCCCGCCCATCAGGCCGAGGCTCGCCACCGGCAGGCCTTCCTCCGCCAGCAGGCAGGCGGCGGCGAAGGCGGGCAGCGCGCCCTGGCAGACGCCGACGATATGCACCGGCCCCGTCACCGCCAGCGCGCGGGCCATCTGCGCCGTCTCCAGGCAGTTCTCGGCGAAGCCGAAGCGGCCGGCGCCGAGCGGGAGATAGCGCGCATTGGGCCATTCGGTGATGCCGACCCGTCCGGCCGCGGGCAACAGCGCGGCAACGAGGTCGCGCATCAGGAACGGGAAGCCGCCGGCGATGGGCGCCACCACCAGAACATTCCGGGCGGGGGCCACGCCATCGCGGGCATGCTGCCGCGAGAACAGCCGCAGCCGGCCGAACGGGAGGCTGGCCGGCACCGTATCGCACACCGTGCCGCTCGCCAGCCCGAATGCGCGATAGGCCTCCTCGGTCGCGCAGGGGAACGGGTCGGCCGCTGCGGGACGGAAGGGACGCAGATCGTCAAGCCACATGAGGCGCGGTCCGTCCTTTGCGGTCCGGGTGGGGGCGACGGCCTATCATAGCCGAACGCCCCCGGCGCACCATGGCCGGTGGAGGAGATTCTAAGCCGGCTTCAGAGCGACGCGGCCGCGCGGGCGGCCTGATCGTAGTGGCCGGAGAGGGTGCGCATCAGCGAGGCGATCTCGGAAAGCCGGGCCGGATCGATGCCGGTCGCGGCCACCGCATCGGCGAGCAGCGCCTCACGCACCTCGCGATAGCGCGCGCAGACGGCGCGGCCGGTGTCGCTCGCGGCCAGCGTCTTCTCCTTGCCGCGGCGGCCACCTTCCACGAGGCCGAGGCCCTGCAGCTTCTTCGCTGCATAGGTGACGAGGTGGGTATCCTCCACGTCGAGCACGAGGCAGAGGTCGGCGATGGTCTTCGGCCGGTCGCGATGGACCACGTGGTGCAGGATCAGAACGTCCAGCGCGGACAGGTCCGGGACGCCGGCCGCCGCCATGCAGCGCACCATCCAGCGGCCGTAGGCGTGGGTGAGCATGTTGAGCCCGAACTCGAACTCCGACAGCGCCGGCAGCGCCCCGTCCGCGAGATGGGCGGAGGAGACGATGGAGGGGCCGGCCTTGCGACGGGCTGCGCCCTCGGCGGCCTTGCTCTCGCCAGCCTTTTTGGGGGTGTCCTTGGTCACGGGATCGATCCTGACGAGACGGTCCTGGTTGGAGGACCGGGGGCGGTACGGCCCGCCCCCGGCCCGCACCTTCACTTCTTGTAGGTGGCGATGATCTCCTGGCCCGCCGGGCCGGCCTTGGCGAGCCACGCCTCGGTGAGGGTTCCGCCGATCTTCTCGAAGCCGGCCTTCAGCTCGGGCGAGGGCGGGGCGACCTTCATGCCCTTGGCGGCGAGGATGTCCATATAGGCCTTGGTCTTCTCCTCGGAGAGCTTCCAGCCGCGGGCCTCGGCGGCGGCGGCAGCCTTCAGAACCGCCTCCTGGGTCGGCTTGTCGAGGGCGTCGAAGGCGGCCTGGTTCACGAAGACGACGTTCTTCGGCAGCCAGGCCTGGATGTCGTAGAAATAGGGGATGCTCTCCCAGATCTTCACGTCGTTGCCGGTGGCGGACGAGGTGATGAGGGCGTTGACGACGCCAGTGGCGAGCGCCTGCGCCAGTTCCGCCTGCTGCACGGTGACGGACTGGGCGCCCACCGCCTCGCCGATGCGCGAGGTGCCGGCGTTGTAGGCCCGCCACTTGGCGCCCTTCAGGTCATCCACCTTGGCGACGGCGTTCTTGGAGAACAGGCCCTGGGGCGGCCACGGCACCGCGTAGAGCACCTTGATGCCCTGCGCCGCGAGCTTCTTCTCCACCGCGGGGCGGGAGGCATCCCACAGCTTCTTCGACGCGTCGTAGGAGGTGGCGAGGAAGGGCACCACGTCGATGCCGAAGATCGGGTCCTCATTCTCGTGGATGGAGAGGAGCACCTCGCCCGCCTGCACCTGCCCGGTGGCGACGGCGCGCTTGATCTCGGGCGCCTTGAACAGCACCGCGTTGGGCTGGAGCGTCACGGCGAGCTTGCCACCGCTGGCCGCCTCCACGTCCTTGGCGAACTGGGCGATGTTCTCGGTGTGGAAATTGTCGGCCGGATAGGCCGAGGCGAGGTTCCACTTGGTCTGCGCGGCGGCGGGCGCGGTGCTCGCCAGAGCGGCGAGGCCGGCGGCGAGGAGCGCGGGAGCAAGGGTGCGGAAAGGCGCCATATCTGGTCTCTCTCTGGTTCCTGGGAAGGTCTCGAACGTGTTGCCCTCATCGCAGCGGCGCGGGTCTGCGACCTTCGCCGCTGCGTTACGCTCATGTGCCGCGCGGGCTTTGCCGAAGGCCCGCGCGGAAACGCCCGAACTGCGGCATCAGCCGCCCGGGAACACCCAGCGCGGCAGCACCAGGGCGATCTCCGGAAACGTGGTGATGATGATGACCGCGATGTTGAGGAGAATGAAGAAGGGAAATGCCGCTTTCGCCACCGAGAAGGTATCGCGCCCGCTCATGTTCTGCAGCACGAACAGGTTGAAGCCCACCGGCGGGGTGATCTGCGCCATCTCCACGTGGATGACGAGGTAGACGCCGAACCACACGAGGTCGAAACCCGCCTGCTTCACCATGGGCAGCACGATGACCGCGGTGAGCACGATCATGGAGATGCCGTCCACGAGGCAGCCGAGGATGATGTACATCACGGTCAGCGCGAGGGCGAGCTTGCCGGGGGTGAGGTTCAGCCCCTGCACCCACTCCGCCAGGGCGACGGGAATGCCCGTATAGGCCATGGCCGCGGTGGTGAAGGCGGCGCCCGCGATGATGAGCATGATCATGCAGCTGAGCCGCGTGGCACTCATCACGCTTTCGACCAGCGTCTTCCAGGTGAGCGTGCCGCTCCACCACGCCAGCGCCAGCGCCCCGGTGACGCCCCATGCGGCGCACTCGGTGGCGGTGGCGATGCCCAGCACCAGCGACAGGAACACCGCCGCGATGAGCAGCAGGCAGGGCACGAGCCGCGCCGACTGCCGGAGCTTCTCGGCGAACGGCATGTGCGGGTCGCGCGGCGGCGTGCGGCTGGGATTGAGCAGCGACCACAGCATGATGTAGCCCGAATAGAGCCCCATCACGAGCAGGCCCGGCAGGAAGCCCGCCAGGAACACCTGCAGCACGGAGACGTTGGCCGTCACCGCATAGACCACCATGGGAATGGACGGCGGGATGAGCAGGCCGAGCGTGCCGGAGCCGGCCAGCGAGCCCAGGCTCATGCCCTTGTCGTATCCGCGCTTGTCCAGCTCCGGCAAGGCGATCTTGCCGATGGTGGCGCAGGTGGCGGCCGAGGAGCCCGACACCGCCGCGAAGATGCCGCAGCCGATCACGTTCACATGCAGCAGCCGGCCCGGCAGCCACTGCAGCCACGGGGCAAGACCCCGGAACATCTCTTCCGACAATCGGGTGCGGAACAGGATCTCGCCCATCCAGATGAAGAGGGGCAAGGCGGCGAGGGTCCACGAGGCGCTGGCGCTCCACACCGTGGTGGCGAGCACCTGGCCGATGGGCACCGGCGTGGTGAGCACCATGGCCAGCAGGCCGACGAGTCCCAGCCCGAGGGCAATCCACACGCCGGAGGCGAGAATGGCGATGAGGAAGACGAGGAGGACCAGCGAAAGCTGGATGAGATCGAGGTGCGGCATGGCTCAGACGCCGCCTCCCGATGCGATGCGCTCCACCAGTTCCTCGGGCGAGGAGACGGGTTCCTTCTCGTAGCGGGGGCGATTGCCGCGGGCGACGTTCACGAACTCGTCCACCATGGCGATCAGCAGAATGGCGAGGCCGGCGGCGTACCCCGTCTGGGGGATCCACAGCGGCACCGCGACGACGCCCTGGGACATGTCGTCGAAGCGCCAGGAATCATAGGTGAGGCGCCCGGCGTTCCAGGTGAAATAGGCGAGGAAGGCGATGGCGACGACGAGCGCGAACAATTCCAGCGCCTGCCGCCGCCGCCCGGTGAGCTGCTCCAGCAGCAGGCCGACACGGATCATCTCGCCATAGCGGAACGTGTGGGCGAGACCGAGGAAGGCCATGGCGGCCATGGACCAGGCGGCGAAGTCATCGCCGGAGGGAATGTTGATGCCGAACTGCCGGCCCACCGACAGGCCCATCATCAACAGGAAGATGATGATGAGAAACCCAGCGGCCACCACGCCGGACGCGAAATAAAGGCCATCGAGCAGCTTGCGGATCATCGCGGCGCCCCCGGGGTGCGCGCCGGGGTGTAAGCCGGGACCTGGGCGCAGATCCGCGCGGCCCCCGTTCGGTGACGGAATTCTTCGCTGGTCATCGGAACCCCTCTGGAGACCGGCGCCATTGTTCTGCCCGGCACGAAGACCCGGCATTCAGGCGCTCTTGAAGGGATGTTCTCCCGCCTTCGATATTTCGTCAACAAATTGTTGACGTTTTATCGGCCTCGTGACTTCCTTATTCCTGAGCGGGGCATCGTGCCTCGCGGGCGCGCCCTCGCTGCGTCCGAAACAGGGGAGCAGGAAGCCTGCCAACCCCGCCAGCCACCATCCAGACGGGAAACGGGGCCGATGTCGAGCGACGATGTGAAGACGAGCGCAGCCGCCGAAGCCGAAGCTGCGGCGGCCCCCTCTCCGTCCGCCTCCGCACCCTCCCCTGCACCTTGGGAATTCTGGATCGACCGGGGCGGCACCTTCACCGATATCGTCGGCCGCAAGCCGGATGGCAGTCTCGTCGCCCACAAGGTGCTGTCGGAAAATCCGGAGGCCTATCGCGACGCCGCGGTGCACGGCATCCGCGAAATTCTGGACCTTTCTCCCGGCGCGGCGATCCCGCCGGGGCTCGTTTCTGCCGTGAAGATGGGCACCACGGTCGCCACCAATGCCCTTCTGGAGCGCAAGGGCGACCGCACCCTGCTCGTCACCACCCGCGGCTTCAGGGACGCGCTCAGGATCGGCTATCAGGCGCGGCCGAAGATCTTCGCCAAGAAGATCGTGCTGCCGGACATGCTGTTCGAGAGCGTGCTGGAGGTGGACGAGCGGGTCCGCGCCGATGGCACGGTGGAGGCCGCCCCTGACCTTGCCACCGTACGCGCCGCGCTGGAGCAGGCGAAGGCGGACGGCATCGCGGCGGTGGCCATCGTCTTCATGCACGGCTACCGCTTTCCCGAGCACGAGCAGCAGGTGGCGGCGCTGGCGCGGGAGATCGGCTTCCCGCAGGTGTCCGTCTCCCACGAGGTCTCGCCCCTCATCAAGCTGGTAGGGCGCGGCGACACCACGGTGGCCGACGCCTATCTCTCCCCCATCCTGCGCCGGTATGTGCGGCAGGTGGCGGACGAGCTGTCCGGCGGGCGCAAAGCGGAGGGCGAGGCCATCCGCCTGATGTTCATGATGTCCTCGGGCGGCCTCACCGCCGCCGATCTGTTCCAGGGCAAGGACGCCCTCCTCTCCGGCCCGGCTGGCGGCGTGGTGGGCGCGGCGGAGACCGGGGCGCTGGCGGGCTTCGACCGCATCATCGGCTTCGACATGGGCGGCACCTCCACCGATGTCTGCCACTATGACGGAGAACTGGAGACCGCCTTCGACACGGAGGTTGCGGGCGTGCGCATCCGCGCCCCCATGATGCGCATCCACACGGTGGCCGCGGGCGGCGGCTCCATCCTGCATTATGATGGCGCGCGCTTCCGCGTCGGCCCGGATTCCGCCGGCGCCAATCCCGGCCCCGCCTGCTATCGCCGCGGCGGGCCGCTGGCCGTCACCGACGCCAACGTGATGCTGGGCAAGCTGATCCCGGATTACTTCCCGAAAATCTTCGGCCCCGCCCAGGACCAGCCGCTGGACGCCGAGGTGGTGCGCCGGAAGTTCTCGGCGCTGGCCGAGGAGATCGGTGGCGGCCGCTCCCCCGAGGAGGTGGCGGACGGCTTTGTCACCATCGCGGTGGAGAACATGGCCAACGCCATCAAGAAGATCTCGGTGGAGCGCGGCTATGACGTCACCCGCTACGCCCTGAACTGCTTCGGCGGCGCCGGCGGCCAGCACGCCTGCCTCGTCGCCGACGCGCTGGGAATGACCAAGGTGCTGCTGCACCCATTCTCCGGCCTCCTCTCCGCCTATGGCATGGGCCTCGCTTCCGTCCGCGCCCAGCGCACCCGCGCGGTGGGGGAGGAGATGGCCGCAACCGTCATTCCCGGACTGGTTGAGCTGAAGGCCGAACTGGCCGCCGCCACCTGTGCCGAACTGGCTGCGCAGGGCATCCTGACTGACTCGATCCTGACAGAGGCGAAAGCCCACCTGAGATATGGTGGAACCGATACTGCACTCCCGGTTCAGCTCGCCGACATCGCGTCGATGACCGCCGAGTTCGAGACCAAGCACCGGGCCCAGTTTGGCTTCGTCTCGCCGGAAAAAACCGTTGTGGTGGAAGCGCTTGAGGTGATTTCGGCGGGTGGCGGCGCCGGCATCGCCGAGCCTGACCTTCCGCTTGATGCAGGCACCCCTTCGGATACCTCCCAAACCCGCTTTTTCGCCCGCGGCGCATGGCATGACGCGCCCGTGGTGAAGCGGGAAAACTTCAGGCCCGGCATGGGCTTGCAGGGTCCGGCCATCGTCATCGAGCCGAACCAGACGGTGGTGGTGGAGAAGGGCTGGCGGGCGGAGGTCTCGGCCAAGAACCACCTGATCCTCACCCGGACGGAAAAACTCCTGCGTTCAGAAGCCGTTGGCACCCATGCCGACCCGGTGATGCTGGAGGTCTTCAACAATCTCTTCATGTCCATCGCCGAGCAGATGGGCGTGACCCTCCAGAACACCGCCTACTCCGTCAACATCAAGGAAAGACTGGACTTTTCCTGCGCCGTCTTCTCCGCCGAGGGCGATCTCGTCGCCAACGCCCCGCACATGCCGGTCCACCTCGGCTCCATGGACCGCTCGGTGGAAACGGTCATCCGCGAGAACGCCGGAAACATCCGCCCCGGCGACGTCTTCGCCCTCAACGCCCCCTACAACGGTGGGACGCATCTGCCTGATATTACAGTGGTAACGCCGGTTTTCGACGACGCCGGAAAAGCCATCCTGTTCTGGGTCGCCTCCCGGGGACACCATGCGGACGTGGGCGGCGTCGCCCCCGGCTCCATGAGCCCGCTGGCCACCCATATCGAGGAAGAAGGCGTTTATATCGACAACTTCAAGTTGGTCGCGGAAGGCACCTTCCGCGAGGCCGAACTGCGCGATCTGCTCACCTCCGCGCGCTATCCGGCACGCAATCCGGTACAGAATATCGCAGATCTCAAGGCGCAGATCGCCGCCAACGAGAAGGGCGTGCGCGAACTTCTGAAGATGATCGACACGTTCGGACTGGATGTCGTTCAGGCCTATATGGGGCACGTGCAGGATAATGCGGCTGAAAGCGTCCGCCACGTTCTCGATCGTCTTGACGACTGCTCCTTCCATTACGAGATGGACCAGGGCACCGTCATTAATGTCAAGATCTCGGTGGACAAGGAGAAGCGCGAAGCGACGGTGGATTTCACCGGCACCTCGCCCCAGCAGCCCACCAATTTCAACGCCCCCGCCCCCGTCACCCGCGCCGCGGTGCTCTATGTGTTCCGCGTCATGGTGGAGGACGAGATCCCCATGAATGCGGGCTGCCTGCGCCCCATCCGCATCGTGGTGCCGGAGGGCTGCATGCTGTCGCCGGTCTATCCGGCTGCGGTGGTGGCGGGAAATGTTGAGACATCGCAGGCAGTTACCAACTGCCTGTTCGGCGCGCTGAAGGCCATGTCCGCCTCCCAGGGCACCATGAACAACCTCACCTTCGGCAACGACGTCTACCAGTATTACGAGACCATCTGCTCCGGCTCCCCCGCCGGCCCCGGCTTTGACGGGACGGATGGCGTGCATGTGCACATGACCAATTCCCGCCTCACCGATCCGGAGGTGCTGGAGACGCGTTTTCCCGTTCTGCTGGAAGACTTTCACATCCGCCCCGGCTCCGGCGGGCGGGGGCGTTGGCATGCGGGATCAGGGACTTACCGGCGCATCCGCTTCCTTGAGAGGATGGACTGCGCCCTACTCTCCTCCCACCGCCGCATCCACCCGTTCGGCGTCGACGGAGGGGAAAAAGGCCAGTTGGGAGAAGGATTTGTGCGCCGGCTGGATGGCTCCACCGAGGTCCTTCAGGGCTGCGACCAGAAGGTGCTGGAGGAAGGCGAGGCGGTCATCATCGTCACTCCGACGGGAGGCGGATATGGCGATGCGAAGCTGAGGGAGAGGTAATCAAATCCTCCCACAGCCAACAAAAAAGGCGCCCGACGGGCGCCTTTTCGCTGCGGTGCGGCAAAATGTCAGTAGGCGAGCGCGCCGACCTTTTCCACCTGGATGGCGTCGCCGACGCGCACGATGCGCAGCGAGGTGCCATCGCGGCCGACCGGGCCGGGGAGGGAGACGATCTGCTCGTCGCCGGGCTGCTGGAGCACGGTGGACACGCGGACCACGGCCGGCGCAGCACCGGGCTCGCCGGCGGCGTCGAGGGTGGTCACCACCTGGTAACCCTTGGTATTACGAACAAAATAGGTGACGGCGGAAGCCTTGCCACCCAGATTGGTCACGATGGCCTGACGCTCGGCGGGGAGGGTCTCGCCAGCGAAGGCAGGGGCGGCCGCGATCACAGAGGTCGCGGAAAGGAGGCCGGCAACGCCGGCGAGGAGGATGTTCTTCATGTCAGCCTCGCTGCGCTCCGTGCGGCCCGCGGCCAAGATCTCGGTGCGCTTTAGCTGTGGTGCACCATAGCGGACTTGTTGCGATGCAGCACGCATATTTTCCGCATTCCAGAAATGCATTCCACGCAAATCTCCACCTACCTTGATACCCACTCAGCCCGGCGGCCCGAACAGGAGGCGCAGGCGGGCCCTGAATCCCCTGCTGACACCCCACTGCCGGTACATGTCCACCCAGGCATTCGAGACGATTCGGATGGGGTTCAGGCTCGATTCCACACCGGCCACGCCGAACACCAGCGGCTCGCCCTTCGGCGCCTCGGCGAAAGTGCCGAACACCCGGTCGAAGATGATCAGTACGCCGCCGAAATTGCGGTCGAGCACCGCGCTGTTGGCCGCGTGGTGCACCTGATGGTGGCGGGGCGTGTTCAGCACCCATTCCAGCAGCCCGAGATGGGGCGGCGCGGCGAGGTGGAGGAAGAACTGGTAGACGAGGCTCGCTCCCAGCATGCCGAACACCGCCAAAGGCGGGAAGCCGATCAGCACCAGCGGCAGGTAGAACACGAACCCGCCGGTGAGATGCCCGCCCCAGCCGAGCCTCACCGCCGCCGAGAGGTTGAGGCGGGTGGCGGAGTGATGGACGGCATGGGTCGCCCACAGCCAGCGCACCTTGTGCATGGCGAAGTGGTGGACATAGTAGCTCAGCTCCACCCCGAGGAAGAGCGCGATCCAGGCCGCGGCACCGCTCATGGGGATGTCGAACAGCCGGTGGCCGGAGACGAAGAACACCGGCGCCGCGACGATCCCCACGGTGAACGCGTCGATCACCTTGTGACCGACGGCGATGGCGAGGGAGGCGGCTGTCTCCCGCGGATCGTAGCTGTCGTGATGGTTGAGCCTGCGGAACAGGTATTCCACCAGCATCAGGGCGAGCGCGATCAGCGCGAAGGCGAGCGGATGGGGCACGGCGGTGCCTGTGGCGAGAATGCCGAACATAACGATGGTCCCGTGTGGAGCCCCCCTGCCCCGCCGCCTCGCCCCCCCGAGCGGTCAGCCGGGCCGCGACCTGGGGCGGAGGCCGCGACCCGGCTTTCCGAGCCTTCACGGCCCGGATCGGGAGATCAGGTCAGTAGCGGCTCACCGTGCCGGACCGGCTCACGCCGTTGCCGGCCGGGCCGGTGCTCGAACCCTGGTAGGAATAGGTGCCAGGGGAGGTGCGGGTGACGCTGCCGGTATGGGAAGCCGTGCCGCCGGCGGGGCCGGTGACGGTGGAGGCGCGGCTGCAGGTGCCGCCCGCGCAGCCGCCGGTGCCCGAGCTGTTGTAGGTGCCGCGCGGCGTGGTGGTGCTGCCGGTGCGCGTCCAGGCGGCCGCCTCGCCGATGCCCGAAAGCATGGCGAACCCGGCGACGGTGAGGATGGCGGCGGAACGGGAGAAGGGGATCAGGCTGGGCATCTCGGTCTCACTCAGGAGCCATCCCGGAGGGCATGGCCGGTTGCGATGGTGAGAGCGTGACGGCGGCCCGTTGCATCGCCTTTTCGTCCCAGTGAGGTGCTGTAACGTTTTGTATCCTCCACACGGCCGCGCATTGATGGCGGGCGCCCCTCCGGCGAAACTCGCCCCGTCCCAGCCGAGACCCCACCCCTTGGAGACCCGCTTTTGGCCCCGCGCACGCTGCTCATCGTCGAGGACGACCGCGAGATCCGCGCCCTGCTCGCGGACTTCCTCGGCCGCGAGGGCTATGGCGTGCTGGCGGCGGAGGATGGCGTCGCCATGGATCGCATCCTCGCCAGCGCTCGGCCGGACATGGTGATCCTCGACCTCATGCTGCCGGGCGAGGACGGGCTTTCCATCTGCCGCCGCCTCCGGGCGCGGGGCGGGATGCCCATCCTCATGCTCACCGCCAAGGGCGACGATGTGGACCGCATCGTCGGGCTGGAGATGGGCGCCGACGACTATCTGCCGAAGCCGTTCAACCCGCGCGAGCTGCTCGCCCGCATCCGGGCCGTGCTGCGCCGGGCGGACGGGACGCTGGCGGAGCCCGCGGCGCGCAACCGCCGCGTCACCTTCGCCGGCTTCGTGGCCGATCTCGACGCCCGCAGCGTCGCCGAGGCCCACGGCCCCCTTCTCGACCTCACCTCGGCGGAGTTCGAGCTGCTCGCCTGCTTCCTGGAACGGCCGAAGCGCGTGCTCTCCCGCGACCAGCTTCTGGACTGGACCCGCGGGCGCTCGGCCGACCCGTTCGACCGCACCATCGATGTCTCGATCAGCCGGCTGAGGCGCAAGCTCTCCGCCGTTTCGGAAGAGGCGGCCCTTCTCATCAAAACCGTCCGCAATGGCGGCTATCTGCTCACCGTCGATGTCCGCCAGCTCTGATCCGGCGATGCGCCGTCACCGCCGGTTCGGGCTCGGCACGCGGCTGGCGTTGATCGTCGTCGCCGGCCTTTTGGCGGTGCAGGTGCTGATGCTCGCCGCCTATGTGCTGGAGCGCCAGCGATCCTCCTCGCCCGTCGCCGTCCTGGTGGTGATGCAGCGGATCGCCGCGCTGGCGCAGTTGCTCGATCGGCTGCCCCCCGGCGAGCGCGATCTCGCCGTGCGCGCGACCGCCGGTCCGGGCTTCCTCGTCGCCATCCGGGCCGAGAAACCGGACATCGAGACGCCGCGCCTGCTGGGCTTTGCCGAGCGCCGGCTCCGGCTGCTCACGGGACTGCCGCCGGACCGCTTCATCGCGCTTTCCCTCGCCGGGGACGATCACCCCCACGGCCTCGTCGAGCGCCTGCGCGACCTGCGCGGCGCAAGGCTCACCGTGGCCTTTGCGCTGGCCGACGGCAGCTATCTGGAGATCGTGGCCGGAGGCGACGTGACGGTGCGCTTCCTCGGCCTGCCGGTGGGGTTTCTCGGCGGCATCCTCGGCTTCCTCGTGGCCCTCGCCGCCCTGCTCGCGGTGCGCCGGGAGACCCGCCCCCTCTCCGACCTCGCGGCGGCGGTGGAGCGGTTCGGCGCCCAGCTCCAGCCCTCGCATGTGAAGGAGCGCGGCGCCGCCGACATGCGGCTGGTGATCCGCACGGTGAACGCCATGCAGGCCCGCATCTCGGAGCTGGTGCGCATGCGCACTTTGGTGCTGGGGGCCATCAGCCACGATCTGCGCACCTATCTCACGCGCCTGCGGCTGCGGCTGGAGCTGATGCCGCCCGGCGACCAGGTGGAGAAGGCCCGCGCCGACCTCGACGGCATGCAGGCGCTGGTGGACGACGCCCTTGCCTTCGCCCGCGCCTCCTTCGCCCCCGCCTCAGGGGAGACCGTGGACCTCGCCGCGCTGGCGCGAGCCGAGTGCGAGACGCGCCGGGCGCAGGGCGCGGCCGTCACGCTCCATGGCGCCGACGCGGAGCGGGTGGTCGCCGGCAATCGCGGCGCGCTCGCCCGCGTGCTCGCCAATCTCGTCGGGAACGCCATCGCCTATGGCGCGTGCGCGGACATCACGCTTCAGGATCGCGGCGACGCGGTGGACCTCGTGGTGGAGGATCGCGGGCCGGGCATTCCCGCGGGCGAGCGGGAGACGGTGTTCGAGCCCTTCTACCGGCTGGAGCCCTCGCGCAACCGCGACAGCGGCGGCGCCGGGCTCGGGCTCACCATCGTGCGCCAGATCGCCGAGGGGCATGGCGGCCGCGTCACCATCGACGACCGCCCCGGCGGCGGCGCGCGCCTCACCGTGCGGCTGCCGAAGCCGGGCGTGAAGGAAGGCACGCCCTGAACCGGTCCGAGCCTGGGGCGAACCCGCTCACCGCTGCACCGAAATGTCCTCGCCCCTCAGGAAATAGGAGGCCGCGTCGAGATCGTCGGCGACCGACCAGGCCGTCTGTTCCGACGGGCGGTTGACCTTGATGTAGACCGTGCCGTCGCAGATGATCCGCGCGGTGCGCGGAAAGCTCAGTTCGGAGAAGGTGGCGGCGGTCCGGTCGGCGCCCAGAATGGGGCTGGTCTTCAATGCGAAGGTGCCGCTGGGATGGCCGAGCGTCAGGCTCCCGCCCTTCCCCGCCTTCAGCGCGCCGTCGCGCAGGGCCTGGTTGGGCACGGTCCCGGGGATGGCCGCGGCGGCCGCGAGGCAGGTGGACCCGCTCCCCGGCGCCGCCGAATGCATGATCGATTCAAGATAGAAGCGCGCGACGACATCCACCGTCTCGGCCTTCACCTCATGCCCGTCGAGGTCCGTGTAGGTCGCGGGCGCGGCGACCGAGACGGCGAAGGGCAGCGTCGCCTTGCCGATGGTGTCGATCGTGTACTGGTTCCAGCCGATCAACTGGGCGATCTTCAGCCGCAGCTCGGTGAGGCGGGCGAGCATGCCGGGCGGCGTCAGCACCGCTCCGGTGGGCGAGGGCAGTTCCAGTCCCGTGCAGCCCAGCCCGAAGTCCTCGGCCCGGAAGAAGCCGCAGATATTCACCATGTCGACGATGGTGACATCGATCTTGCTGCCGTCGCTCAACACGACGGTGTCCACCAGATTGCCGGTGGGAAAGGTCCGGCCGGTGAAACCGCCGCCCTGATCGCGGAAGTCCACCAGAATTTCCGCGCCCGTCCCCGGCACTCCGCCGATGGCGGTCTGGCCATCCACCAGCGCCTCGCCGTTGGCCACGTCGAGGGTCATGTACATCATCTTCTGCGTGTTGGTCGAATAGGCGCGCACGGTGAGGCGGCCGTCCCGGACGCCCGGGATCATGTTCTTCATCAGGGCGAACACCGGCACCCCGGCCGAGATGTTGCCGCAGTTCATCTTGTAGGTGACGGTCGCCGGCTGGTCGGGAAAGATCTGCACGAAGGTGTAGTCCACATCGGCGCCCTCGCGTGTGGAGGGCTGCACGATGGCGGTCTTCGACTGCAGGATGGTGTTGCCGCCGAGACCATCCATGCCCATCGGGTCGGGGGAGCCGCGCACGGCCAGCAGGAACTCTTCAAGCCCCTGGCCCGGCAGGGGGACGTTGCGCCCTTCGAAATAGAACCCCCGGCTGCTGCCACCCCGGATCAGGGTGATGGGGGCCAGCGTCTGCTCGAGATTGCGATCGAAGTGAAACAAGCCCATGGCGCCCGCCCGCCGCGCCGCCACATCGGGCGATCGCGTCCCTGATCTCGGCCTCCGAACGGAGACCCGGTGAACCGCTGCAAAGCTTGCGGCACCTCCAGGACGGCTGCGTTGACATAGGTCATCACGAGCGGGCGCGATCAGGCGATCGTCCCCCTTGCGGGACGGTCGTTCAGTCCTTCAGCGCCGCCTCGACGCCGGCGGCCACGGAAAAGAGGGCGGCATCCGTCCCCGGCGCGCCGGCCAGCATGAGGCCGGCGGGCAGGCCGCCTTCCCCGGTGAGGGGGAGGGAGATGGCGCAGCCGTCGATCATGTTGATGAGGGTCGGGTTGCGCAGGGCCATGAGATTGGCGCGGCCATAGGCGTCGTCGTCGGTCAGAAGGTCGGCGATGCGCGGCGGGGCGATGGCGACGGTGGGCAGGGCGAGAGCGTCGAAGCCGGCGAGCCGCGCGGCGGCGCGGGCGACGAGGCCGGCGCGGGCGGCGACCAGCTCCACATAATCCGCCGCCGACTGCTCGGAGCCGCGACGGACGCGCACGGAGACGCGCGGGTCGTAGCCCTCGCCCTTCTCGGCCAGCAGGCGGCGGTGGACCGCATAGGACTCGGCCGCGGCGAAGCCGCCCTTGGCATTGAGGGTGGCGATCTCGCCGAACTCGGGGAAGGGTGCGGAAACGATGTGCGCGCCGGCCCTGGCGAGACGCTCCAGCGCGGCCTCGAAGGCGGCGGCCACCGGCGCATCCAGCCCGTCGAGGGCGACCGTGGTCGGCACCAGAAGGCGAAGGCCCGCGACCGGACGCGCCGGCAGCGGCGCGTCACCGCCCGAAAGGATGGCATCGAGCGCCGCGCAGCAGGCCACCGAGCGGGCGATGGGGCCGATGGAATCGAGCGTCGTGGAGAGCGGGAACGCTCCGTCGCGCGGCACGCGGCGGGCGGTGGGCTTGAAGCCGACGAGGCCGCAGAAGGCCGCCGGGATGCGGCAGGACCCGCCAGTGTCGGTGCCGAGCGCCGCATGGGCCATGCCATCCGCCACCGCCACCGCGCCGCCGGAAGAGGAGCCGCCGGAGACGCGCGGCGTCGTCGCCCGCTCGAACGGGGCGGCGGGGTTGCCGGTATGGGGGTTCATGCCGAGGCCGGAATAGGCGAACTCGGTCATGGTGTTGCGGCCGACGAGCACGAAGCCGGCCCGGCGCAGGCGCGCCACGGCGGGGGCATCCGCCTTCGCCGGGGGAGAATCGCGCAGCACCTTTGAGCCCGCCGCCGTGACCTCGCCGGCCACGTCGAACAGGTCCTTCACCCCGACGGGGATGCCGGCGAAGGGCGAGGGCGCGGCCCCCGCCCTGCGCAGCAGGTCCTGCGCATCGGCGGCCGCGCGGGCCGCCTCCCGGTTCACCCGCACGAAGGCGCGCCCGCCCTCCCCGTCCGGGTCATCGATCCGGGCGATGCAGTCCTCCACCAGCGCCCGCGCCGTGGTGCGGCCGGAGGCGAGATCATCGGCGAGGGCGGCAAGGGTGGGCTGCATGGGGCGCGGGTCCAGAAAGGGAGAGGAATCAGGCCGGATCGAAATAATGGATTTCGAACAGGATGCAGCCTTTATCCGACTTGAACGGCCCATGCACGGCGCCCGGGGGACGCACCGCATAGGTGAAGGGCGCGAAGCTCTCGCCGCCCTCGCCCTTGTCGTCATTGCCGACCGTGAGGTCGCCGGAGACGAGGAACACCTCTTCCCAGTATTCGTGCACGAACGGCTTGGTGGTGAACACGCCGGGCTCGAACCTCAGGAGACGCGAGCGCGAGCCGGCGCGGTTCTCCTCGTCGAGGGCGCCGGCGAGGATCTTCTGCTGGATGCCGGAGGGATAGCCGGGGGGCACTTCCCACCCGGTGGTCAGGTCCAGGGTATGGAACTCGTCGTGGATCTTGTTGATCGCCATGGCTGTGTCTTCCGGTGGATCTCAGGTCACTCGGCCGCGCGGGCGGCGGCGAAGGGCTTCACCTCGTCAGAGAGGGCGTAGGAGGAGAGCATGTCGGCGAGCAGCTTTTCCGCCCCCGCCCAGTCATAGGTGCGGAAGGAATGGCCCTTCACCACGAAGGAGGCGCCCGCATAGAACATCTCGTACTGCGCATGGCGCGAGGCGAATTCCGAGCCCACCGCATCCCAGGCGAGCTTGTAGAACTTCACCTTCTCCTCGGCGCTCGCGGCCGGCGACTGCTGGGTCTTGCCGATGAGGCGGGCCAGCTCGGCGTTCTCGTAGTCGTGCACCGAAGAGGGCAGCATGATCATGCCGCCGCCAGCGAGTTCGCGCAGGGTGGTGATGAACTTGCCGTAGAGCTGCTGGGCCAGCGTCTGCGCGGCATAGAGGGTGTGGCGGTCGGGCACGAAATAGGGGCCGTAATAGCTGCCCTTGGCCTCCATGGCGGCGACGAAGGCATCCACCATAGCGGCCTCGGCGGCGAGCTGGCCGAGCGTCTCGCGCACCTGCGGGAAATTGGTGGTGCCGTTCACCTCGGTGATGCGGCGGGCGATGCCGAGCAGGAACTTCAGCTTCACCGAGAGGCGGATCTGCGCCTGGTAGTTCTGGTAGACGTGGGCCGGCGTCGCGTGGAACTGCTTGTTCGTCATGGCGATGTCGCGAGCGATGAAGATGCGGTCCCACGGCACCTTCACGTCATCGAAATAGAGCACCGCGTCGTTCTCGTCGAAGCGGCTCGACAGCGGGTTGTCGAACACGCTGGGCGAGGCCGCCTCATAGGACTTGCGGGAGAGGATCTTCAGGCCCTTCGCATTCATCGGGATGCAGAAGGAGAGCGCATAGGGCTCCTCGCCCTTCTGCAGGGGCTGGATGCAGGTGACGAACACCTCGTTGGCCATGATGCCGCCGGTGGCCAGCATCTTGGCGCCGCGCACGGTAATGCCCGAGGTGTCCTCGTCCACGACGGCGGCGGAGAGGAAGGGGTCGGCCTGCTCGGCCGCATTCTTGGAGCGGTCGGCCTGCGGGTTGATGATGACGTAGGTGAGATAGAGGTCGTTGTCGCGGGCGTAGCGGTAATAGTCCGAAAGCGCGCGGGCGCGGGCCGGGTCGTAGAGCTCGAACTGGTCGAGGCCCATATACATGCCGGAGATGCAGGAGGCGACGTGATCCGGCGCGCGGCCGAGGAAGCCGCCATGCAGCTCGGTCCAGGCCTCGAGGCCGCGGCGGCGGGTCTTCAGCTCCTCATAGCTGGTCGGAAGCTGCCAGATGCGGTTGGCGCGGGTGCCGGTATCGGTCTCGAAGGTCATCAGCTCCCGGTTTTCCGGGGCGCTGTGGAAGTCGAACATCTTCCCGACCGAGGCGATGGAGCGGCGGAAGGCGTGATGGGTGGTGGCATCGCCCACGCGCTGGCCTTCGATGAAGATTTCCCGGCCGTCCTTCAGGCTCTCGATATGCTCGGCACCGGTCTTGATCATGGCATGGTCCTCAAGTTCGGTTCAGCCGGCGACGGCCGCGAGCGTGCGGTAGCGTCCGGCATGGAAGATAAGCGGCTCGGCCACGGCCGAGCGATGGGCGACGACGCGTGCAATGAAAACTTCGTGATCGCCGCCGTCATGGATGGCGTGGGGCACGCACTCCAGATGCGCTGCCGCACCGGCAAGCAGCGGCGCGCCGCCATGGCCGCGCAGGTGGTCCACACCGGTCCACTTCTCGCCCTGGGCACGGGCGAAGCGGCCGGACAGATCCTGCTGGTCGTGGGCGAGAACGGAGATGCCGTAAGCCGCGGCCGACCGCAGAGCCGGCAGCGAAAGCGCCGTGCGGGCAACGGAAAACAGCACCAGCGGCGGGTCGAGCGAGACGGAATTGAACGAGCTCATGGTCATGCCGATGAGCGTGCCGTCAGCCGCCTCGGCCGCCACCACGGCGACGCCGGTCGCAAACGCCCCCAGCGTCTGGCGGAAGGCGCGCGGATCGAAGGCGGTGACGCTCGGAGAGCGGGGCGAAGACATGGGGAGCGGCGAAGACATGGGGCGATGTCCACATCACTAGATAGCTTTGTTATAAAGCTATTACCAAATGGCTGATAGACGTCAAGCCTCCTGCCCGGCTAAAAACATGTCCGCGCGCCGCCCCTCTGCAGGGAAAGGGTCTACGGTGCGCGGGAGCACGCGTTTCATGCCTCACACCAAGACCGGGCGCGGCCGGAGGCCACTGCCTTTGACGACGTCACGCGCCGCCTTGCTGATCGACGGGTCGGACACCGAGTTCCGCGAGTTGGTGCACGACATGCTGGCGTTCGCGGCTGCCATCCAGGAAGTGCGCAACCGCCTCGGCGGCCTCATCGGCCTGTCGGGCACGCAGTACACGATCCTGATGTCCATCGCCCGCCTGACCGGCAAGGTGCCGGAACTGGGCGTCGCCACCCTCGCCGAGCACCTGCATCTGTCGGGCGCCTTCGTCACCATCGAGATCAACAAGCTCGTCGCCGCGGGCCTCGTCAGCAAGGCCGTCAATCCCAGCGACCGCCGCCGGGTGCTGCTCGCCGTCACGCCCGAGGCCGAGCAGCGCCTCGCCGAGCTGACGCGGGTGCAGGCGCCGGCCAACGACACCCTGTTCGGCCCGCTCTCGGGGAGCGAATTCCGCGCGATGCGCGCCATCATCGCCAAGCTCGCCGGCACCGGCGAACGCACCCTGAAGCTGATCGATTATCTGGCCCCCGACGGGAAAATCGAGACGGCGCGCGAGCAGGTCTCCCCGCTGGTGTGAGGAGCGCGCCGCCCTCGCGCCCCGGACGCATCGCCGAATGCGCCCGCTCTTTCTCGCACCGTCATGCCCCGGCGCGTCCGGGGCATCCACCCGGCCGCCAGCTCGGTGCGCGGGCACCAAGAGCCGGCCCAGCCGCGCGGTGGATCCCCCGGACGAGCCGGGGGATGACAGCGTGTCTACAAATGCCCCGCCACGCCCCCGGCCCGCTCCGACACCATGCGGCCGTCGCTCATCTCCACGATGCGGTCGAAGATGTCCGACCAGCGCGGATCGTGGGTGACGACGCCCACCGCCACCTGCCGCTCGTCGGCGAGCGCGCGGAATACCTCCATCACCTGCCGGCCGCGCGTGCCGTCCAGCGCCGCCGTGGGCTCGTCCGCCAGCAGCAGCACCGGATCGTTGGCCAAGGCACGGGCGATGGAGACACGCTGCTGCTCGCCGCCGGAGAGCTGGGTGGGGTAATTGTCCTCGCGCTGGCCGAGGCCGAACTGGTCCAGCAGCTCCCGTGCCCGCTCCCGCGCCAGCTTCGGCCGCACGTCGTTGATCTCCAGCGCGATCTGCACGTTCTCAACGGCGGTCAGGAAGGGGATGAGGTTCGCCTTCTGGAAGATGAAGCCCACATGGGTGCGGCGGAAATCTCTCAGGCTGTTGAGCTTGGTCTGCGGATCGGCGATGGGCCGGCCGCGGAAATGGACGACGCCGGTGGAGGGCGGCTCCAGCAGGCCGGCGATCATCAGGAAGGTGGTCTTGCCCGAGCCGGAGGGGCCGACGATGCCGGTCAGCTCCCCGGCATTCAGCGCCAGCGTCATGTCGGAGAGCGCAGCCACCGCATTGGGGCCGGAGAGGTAGATCTTGCTGGCGCCGCGCACCTCCATCACCACGTCCGGCGACGGCGGGGCGAGGCGGGGGGCCGGGGCAGCTCCCGCGAGGGCGCTCATGCCAGCACCTCCTGCGCCCGCACCCGCATGGCGCGGCGGATGGCGAACCAGCTGGCGAACAGGCTGATGAGGAAGAGCGTGAAGGCGATCCAGGCGAGGTCGTCCGGCAGCAGCAGCACGGTGCGCGGGAAGTTGGGATAGAGGGTGAAGGAGATGGCCAGCGCCACCCCATAGCCCAGCACGCCGATCCACAGCGCCTGCTGCACGATGAGCCCGATGATGACGCGATCCCGCGCGCCGATGAGCTTCAGAAGCGCGATCTGGTTGATCTTCTCCAGCGTCAGCATGTAGATCGTCAGCGCGATGATGGAGCCCGCCACCAGCAGCGTCATGGCGGTGAAGGCGAGGATCTGCACGCGCAGCCGCCAGAGGCGGCCGTTCAGCAGCATGTCGCGCTCCTCGTCCTGGGTCAGCACCTCCACGTCGCCCCATGCCTTGATGCGGCGCTGCACCTCCTTCACGTCGGCATTGGGCTTCAGCTCCACCATCACCGCGGCGATGGAGCCGCCATCCCCCATCCCCATGCGCGAACGGCCCTTGGCGAGCCGGTTCAGCAGCACGGCCTCGGAGGGCAGCACGCGGTTGATGGATTGCGCATCAGGAATGGTGACGAAGAACATGCCGTCGCCGCCCATGTCCACTTGGCCCTTGGTGAGGCCCACCACCGTATAGTCGTCATGGCCGAGGCGGATCACGTCGCCCACGAGAAGCCCCGTGGACTGGTCGGCGATGGCCTCATAGCGGGTCGAGCGGAAGGCGCGCCCGTCGATGAGCGGGATCCAGGCGGCGGAATCCTTGGGGTAGTCCACCCCGGTCACGGCGAGGCGCACAGGCTTGCCGTCGATCGTGTATTGCTGGTTGTACTGGATGAAGCGGCGGGTGGAATCCACCCCCGGCACGCCCTCCACCCGCCGGTCGAGATTGGCCGGCACCGCCGAGGTCTCGGCGAAGGGGCCGGAGCGCCCGCCCTCCACCACCCAGAGGTCGGCGCCGATGTCGTTGATGATGAGCAGCGCTTCGTGGACGATGCCGCGATAAAGGCCGATCATCCCCATGGTGGCGCCCAGCAGCATGCCGATGCCCACCGCCGTCAGCGCGAAGCGCAGGGCGGAAAAGCGCATGTCCTTGAGGGCGATGTTCATGGGTGCGCCTCAGGGCAGCCGGGTGCCGAGGCTGACCGGCTGGAAGGCGTAGCGCCCCGCCGGGGCCAGCACCACGTCGGCCTCCTTCAGCCCGCGCGTCACCACCACGTTGGAGCCGCTGATGTAGCCGAGCGTCACCGGCGTCCAGCTGGCGCGACCGCGCTGGGCCAGCCACACGCCGGCCCGGCCGTCGCGGCGGATCACCAGCGATTCCGGAATGCCGATGACCTGCTCCGGCGATTGCGCCTCCACCGCCACATTGGCGCGCTGCCCCATGGCCCAGCTCTCGGGCAGGGAATCCAGCGTGATGTCGGCGGTGAACTCGCGCGTCTCCTGGTCCACCTGCCGCGACAGGCGCAGCACCTTGCCGTTCCATACCCGCCCCGGATCGGCGGCGAAGGTGATGCGCGCCGGCTGGCCGGCCTTGATGGTGGCGCGGGCGGATTCGTCGAAGCGGGCGGAAATGATGATGGAGGACAGCTCCACCACCTGCATCAGGTTCGCGCCGGGCAGCAGCAGGTCGCCGGGATTGCGCTCGCGGGAGATGACCACGCCGTCCAGCGGCGCGCTGATGGTGGCCTCGCCGAGGCGCGCCTCCAGCACCTTCACATTGGCCTCCTGCGAGAGGACCTGCGCCCGCGCCCGCTCGATGCCGGCCTCCGATCGCGCCATGTCCGCCTCGGCCTGCTTGAAGGCGGCTTCCGTGGTGGTCAGCTCCGCCTGCGAGGCGGCGTTGAGGCGCACGAGGGTCACGCGGCGCTCGTATTCGATCTTGGTCTTGTCGAGGACGGCCTGCGCGCGGGCGCGATCGGCCTGCGCCTCGATCACCATGCGCCCGGCGGCGCTCGCCTCCGCCTGAGCGGCGGCGAGCTGGTTCTGCAGGTCGACGGATTCGAGGCGGGCCAGCACCTGCCCGCGCTTCACCGTGTCGTTGCGGTCGGCCTCGATGACTTTGAGAAAGCCCTGGATGCGGCTCGTCACCACCACGCGGTTGATGGCGTCAAGGATGCCGGGGCCGTTGATCTCGAGGCTCATCATCCGCAGGCGCACCTCGTGGTAGGCCACCGGCACCGGCAGCACATACCACCAGAAGCCGGCGCCACCCGCCGCGAGGATGAGGAGCATGACCACGGCGAACCGCCGCCACCCGGCCGAATGGTCGGGCTTGAGGTGAACGGGCTGGACGCGCTCCGGCTTCACGGGCGCCCCCCGCGACGCGCGACGATGGGGGGTGCAAAGTCTTCGAAGAGGCTCACGCGGGCTGCTCCTCGTCCGCATCGACGATGGCGGTGCAGCCGTCGCCGCCGAGTTCCATCCGGTCCAGCACCTCTTCCAAGAGGCCGCGCCCTTCGGCGGGAGTCAAGGCGGTGAGGTCGAAGCCGAGGCGGTAGGCGAGCCCGTCCGTGCTCTGGAAGGAGCGCAGGTCGAACTCGTTGATGGCGTAGCGCATGAGCCGCGAACTGACGGGCGCGACCTTGATATGGCCGAGGTCCAGCACCTCGCTCTTGCCCTGCCGTTGCAGCGTGGAGGTGGTGGCGCCCCGCGCGAACCGGTCCGGGGCCTGCATGCCGGTCTGGTACAAAGCGAGGTAGGAGCCGGCGGCGATCACCTCGTCATGCACCGCGCCGTCCAGCGCCGCATATTCGAACGGCACATAGGGCATGGCCCGGTTGAGCTGGTCGGCGAGGCTTGCGGCCAGCGTCTCCAGCTTCGGCAGCGCGCGGGCCGGCGCCCGGAGCAAGGCCGAGCCGGCGACCCAGCTGATGAAGCCATTGAGCCGGCGGTCGGTGCGCATGGCGGCGGGCACGTTCAGCATCACGTCGTCCACCCCGCCGCGCGCCGCCACCGTCTGCGCGACGGCGGCGATGAGCAGCGCCGTCTCGGTGACGCCGGCCCCGCGCGCCCGGGCCTGGAGCCGCTGCTGACCATCGGCACTGAGGAAGGCGAACATCTCGCCGGACGGCCCGCCCTGGGTGAGGTCGAAGTTCGGCGTGAGGCCTTTGGCCCGGCGGCCGAAGTGCGGCACCGGCGGCGGGTCCACCGCATAGAGGCTGCGCAGATAGGCGTCGCGCTCGGCCATGAAGGCCGGGTCCGTCGCCCGCTCGAACGTGTTGACGTAGGTCGCGACATCCATCTCCGGCGGCGGCAGCGGGATGCCGAGGAAGGCCTGGAACAGCTCTTCCACGAACAGGCCGAGGGACCAGCCGTCGAACACCGTGTGGTGCCCGTGCGCCACCACCACGTCGCCCTCCGGCCCGCAGCGCAGGACGGTGATGCGATAGGGCGGGTTGGTGAAGGGGTCCATCTCGTCGTCCATCAGGGCGGCGATGCGGGCCTCCACCTCGGACTCGCTGGCCTCGGGCATATCCTCCACCACCAACGGCGGCTCGCCGGGAGGCAGAATGAAGACACGGGGGCGCCCGTCGTCGCCCAGCACGAAGCGCGAGCGCAGCGCCTCCTGCCGCTCCTCCACCAGCCGGAGCGCGCGGCGCAGGCGTTCGAGGTCCATGCGCGGGGTGATGCGGAAGGCGCGGTTGACCGTCCAGGCCGAGCGGCAGGCATGGCCGGTCTCGGGCTTCAGGAAGGAGCGCAGCAGCAGCCCCTGCTTGAGCGACAGCGGCACCTCGCGCTCGCCGCTCACATGCACCGGGGCGGACGCCGCCACCGACTCGGGCACTGCCGCGGCGGTGCGGCGCAGGGGCTCGGCGGGGGCGTGCCATGTGGCGTCGCAGACGCTTGCGGCAGTGCCGCCGAGGGCCTCCAGCGTGCCGGCGAAGGCGTCGAGGAAGGGGCGCCCGGCCCCGGCGTCGAAGGCCGCCGTGTCGAGGGCGAGGACGAGGCGCACGCCATCGCCCTCCGCCAGAGCATCGAGCCGCAGTTCATTGAACGGATCGGCCAGCGCCGCCAGCGGATCGGCGATGCCGAGCGCGGCGAGCGCCGCGGCGGAGGCCGCATCCACATAGGAGAAGCCCAGTTGCCGGAGCGCCGCTCCGGCGGCATTGAGCTTGGCGCCGAGGATGGCTTCCAGCGCCGCCGTGTCGATGGCCCGATGGTCGCGAGACATGGCGAGGCGCTGGCGGGTGCGACGCACCAGCCGGTCGGCTTCGCACAGCCGGTCCAGCAGCAGCGGCACGGAGGTGGAGACCGGGCCGAGCAGCCCGTCGCGTCGCGCCGGGTTGTGGCACTCGATGGCGAGCGCCGTCGCGCCGTGCCGGGTGGCGAGGGTGCGTGCGAGCGCGGAGAGCAGCAGCGCCTCCTGCTCGACCGCCGGCAAGGCGGCGAAGCCGGGCATGGCTATGTGGGCGGAGATGCGCCCCACCGGGCCGCGATTGATGCCGAAGCCGGCGGGCGCCAGCGCCAGCGAGCGCACACCCGTCGCGAGGGCTGGCGGCACGGCGCGCAGCACTTCCTTCCAGAAGGCGAGATGGCGCCCCTGCTCCGGCGCGCCATCGGCCGGGCGCCCCTCCGCCGCGAAGGCGGTGAAGGGCGCACCGGGTGCGGGGGCCGTCTCCACGGCCGCGATCAAAGCGGCGAGGGCGAGGTGGGGCGAGAGCGCATCCGCCGCCGCGCGGTGGGCGCGGGCATGGAGCGTCAGCGCGCCATCCGTCCCCTTCGAGACGCCGAACCGCCACAGCGGCCCCGGCTGCGTCACCGGCGCGAGGACGCTTGCGGAGGCGACCCATTCGAGATCGGGTGCGCCGTTGAGCACGATGGCGCCGGTCTCGGTGGCGGTGAGGCGCAAAGCGTCCTGCGCCGCAGTGAGGTCCGCCAGCGCCTGGGCCAGTTTTTCGAAGACCAGCCCAGCCGGGACGGCGCGCGAGGCCGCCACCTCCAACGCGCCGCGCACGGCCTGCGTGGTCATGGAGCGGGTGGCGAGGGCCAGCATCACCTCCTGCCGCACCAGCGGGCGGAAGGCGAGCGGGCCGGCGCTTCCGCCTGCCCCTTCGCCACCCGCCGCGAGGGCTTCCGCACTCGCCGCGCGGGCCTTCTGCGCCGCCTCGAAGGTGGCGGCCACCACGCCGGAGAGGCCGGTGATGGTGGGCGTCTGCAGGAACTTGGCCACCGGGATGTTCACATCCACATGGGCCTCGATGCGGTTCTTCAGCTCGAAGGAGGAGAGGGAATCGAGGCCGAGCTCCGACAGGCGCCGGTCTGGCGGGATGTCGGCGGCGGCCACCTTCAGCACCTTCGCCACCTCGCCACGGATGAGATCGGCCAGCATGGCGTCCCACTGCTCGCGGGGGGCGGCCAGCAGATCGGCCTGGATGCGCGAGCGGCCGGCGGAACGCTGCGCCAGCAGCGGCTTCACCCGCCCTGTCGCGGCGGTGCGGGCGAGCGCGCGGGCGATGGCGGACCAGTCGGCGCGGGCGAAGGCGGGGTTTTCCTCCTCCGCGCGCAGCAGCGTGCCGAGGGACGCCGCGGCTTCGGTGTCCGGCACCGGCTTCATGCCGATGCTTTCGAGATAATTGCCCAGCGCCTCGGAGCGGGAGACGAAGCCCGAGCCGGCGATGGAGCCCCACGCCACCGACGAGCCGGCGACGCCCCGCCCCTTGCGGAACGAACCCAGCGCGTTGAGGAAGGCATTGGCCGCCGTGTAGTTCGCCTGTCCGGGACTGCCGATGACCTGCGCCAGCGAGGAGAAGCCGACGAAGAAATCGAGCTTGGCGCCATGCTTTTCCACCGCGCGGTGCAGGCTCCAGCCGCCGCCCACCTTGGGACGAATGACGCGGCTGATCTGCGCCGCGTCGAGCTGGGCGAGGAACCCGTCCTCGATCACCGCCGCGCCGTGGACGATGCCCTTCAGCGGCTTGTCGGAGGCGGCATGGGACGCGATCACCGCCTCCACTGCTTCCGGGTCGGTGACATCGAGGGCGAGGGGCACGACTTCGGTGCCCCGCGCGCGAATGGCTGCGATGACCGGCGCCGCATCCTCATCCGGCGTGCCGTTGCGGCCCGCGAGCAGCAGGCGGCCGGCGCCCGCCTTGCTCAGATAATCCGCCACCGCGACGCCGAAGCCGCGCAGGCCGCCGGTGACGAGATAGCTCGCCTCGCCCGAGAGCTGCATGGGCTGGGCGAGGTCGATTTCCACCTCCACCTCCGGCTCGTCGAAGGTGAGCACCACCTTGCCGATGTGCTGCGCCTTGGCGAACAGCCGCATGGCATCCGCCGCCCGCGACACGGGGAAGCGCGTCGCCACCAGCGGCCGGTAGGCACCGCGCGCCACTTCCGCCTCCACCGCCCGCAGCAAAGAGGAGAGCCGCGCGGGGCGCTCGTCGGCGATGGTGGAGAGGTCGATGACGGAATAGGAATTGTTGTAATAGAGGGACTTGAGGCCGATGGGCTTGTCCTGCGCGAGGTCGCGCTTGCCGATCTCCACGAAGCGGCCGAACGGCGCGAGGCATTCCAGCCCCTTGTCGATGCCGGCGCCCGAAAGCGCGTTCAGCACCACGTCCACGCCGCGCCCGCTCGTGGCCGCGCGCACGTCCTCGGCGAATTCGAGGCTGCGCGAGTTCATCACGCAGGTGATGCCCAGCGCGCGCAGATGATCGCGCTTCGCATCCGAGCCGGCGGAGGCGAGGATGCCGGCGCCAATGTTGCGCGCCACCTGGATGGCCGCGAGGCCCACGCCGCCCGTGGCGAGATGCACCAGCACCTGCTCCTCCGGCAGCAGGCGGCCGATGTCCACCAGCGAATAGTGGGCGGTCATGAAGGCGGCCGGCAGGGTGGCGGCGTCCTTCAGATCCACCGTATCCGGGACATGCATGAGGAAGCGGGCATCGGCGGCGGCGAAGCGGCGCAGGAAACCCTTGCCCATGCCCATCACGCGGTCGCCGGGCGAAAAGCCGGTGACGCCTTCGCCCACCATCTGGATGGTGCCGGCGAATTCGAGGCCCAGGTTGCGCCACCAGGCGCCCGGCCCGTCCTGCTCGTCGGGCAGGATGGAGGTGGCGGCCATGATGTCGCGGAAGTTGAGGCCCACGGCCGCGACCTCCACCACCACCTCGCCCGCCTTCGGCGCCGGATAGGTGCACTCGCGCAGCACCACATTGTCGATGACGCCGGGCTGGGTCATCGTCACGGTGAAGTTGGAGCGGTCGGTTGCCGCCGCGATCACCCGGTGCTTCGGCGCCTGGGCCGAAAGCTCGCTCTGGCGCAGGCGTGGCACGAGGCGGCCGGCGCCGCGCAGCACGATCTCCGCCTCCGCGCTCTCCTCCGCCACCGCCTGGGCCAGCGTGACCCCGGCCGCGAAGGCCGCAGCATCCGCATCCACATGACGGACGGCGAATTCGGGGCATTCATTGGCGATGGTGCGGGTGAGGCCGAGGAGCGGCGCATCGGCGAGGCCGTCCGTGGTCATGGCGCCGTCGCCCGGCACCCGCCGCGCGGCGCGGCCGAGCACCACGAGGGTGGGCCGCAAAGGCGCGGTGCGCAGAAGGTCCAGCGCCTTGCCCACCGTGACGAGACCGTTGGCGGCCGGCTCCACGGCGGCAAGCAGCGCCTCGGTGGAGAGCGCTTCGGCCTCGGCGAGATGCGTGCCGGCGGTGGCGGCATAGATGATGCCGGCGAGCCCTTCCGGCGCCGCGAGCATCCCCTCCAGCCGGGCCGTGAAGGCATCGGCCTCCATGGCGAACAGAGGGGCGGGGTCCATGGTCTCCACCGTGGAGCCCTGCGCCTCCAGCGCCGCGGCCAGCGGCGCGGTTTCGGCCGCATCCCCGGTCACCAGCAGCCAGCGGCCCGTGCGCAGCGGGGCCGGCGCCTTGTCGGCATCGCTCTCATAGGTCTCGTCGATGACGACGGCGCCCTCGCTGGAGGACGCCTTCAGCGCGCCCAGCGTCTTCACCTGAAGGTTCTCCACCGCCAGCAGCGGCGTCCCGTCCGTCGCGTAGACGCGATAAATGCCGGTGTCGTCGCGTGGATCGGTGAAGAATTCGCAGATCACCTCGCTCGGCAGCGGGCCAGCCACCATCACCTTGCGGATGCCCACCGGGAGCATGAGGCGATACTTGCCGCCCACCTCGTCCATCTCCGGCAAGGGCTCGCCGGGGATCCACAGCCCCGCCTCCACGTCGTCCACCACGAGGCCGGCCTGCAGCACAGAGTCGAACAGGCCGGGGAAGGCGACAAAGCCGGTGCGCCGCGCCGCCTCGGCGCTGACGATGCGCGCCACCGCATGGCGCGGGCCGGGCAGCCAGAGCGCTTCCACCGCCTGGAAGCTCGGGCCGTAATCGAGCCCGTGGCGGGCGGTGAGGCGATAGAAATCCTCCCGCGTGATGGCGGGCGTTCCGGCGAGCACGGCCGGATCGAACGTCGCTTTGGGAAGCGTGAAGGCGTGCTGCCAGCCATAGGATTCCACCCGCAAGCGCCAGTCCTCCTCCGTGTCGCGCTTCAAAGAGGAGATGCGCAGGCGGCTGGTAACGGGATCATAGGAGGTGCGCAGCAGCACCACGTCGTCGGAACCGATGGAGAGCGCCTCCATGATCTTGAAGTCGCGCAATTCCACGGGGGCCGCGCCGAACAGCTCGCGCAGTGCCGCCGCCATCATCTCCACATAGCCCACGGTCGGGAACAGGCAGTCGCCGCCGGGACGATGGTCGGCGAGATATTTGAGGCTTTTGAGCGTGAGCTCGTTGGTCCAGGCCGGCTCCGGCCCGCTCTCGCGCCAGCCCAAGAGCGGGTGGCGGTCGGTGTCGAACAGGAATTGCCGTGCCTCCAGCGGCAGCTGCACCAGCCGCTCGGTGACCCACGGGCGGCGCGGCAAGGCCAGATGCTCGGCTCGGGCGGGGGCATCGGCCTCCCCGTCCTTGGCCGCCTCGGTCCAGTCGAAGGCGACGCCGTTCACATAGAGGTTCGCCATGGAGCGGGCCATGACGAGCCGGTCGTCGCCCTGCCGCTCCAGCGAGGGCACGGCCACGACAGACGCATTGCGCTCCTGTGCGATGCCGTGGATGAGCGGCGTCACCGTGCGGTGCGGCCCCAGCTCCAGGAAGGCGTCGATGCCAAGATCCAGGCAGAAATCGATGGCTTTCTTGTAGTTTACCGGCTGGCGCAGGTTCTGCCACCAGTATTCGCTGTCGAACCGCGTCTCCAGCATGGCGGTGACCGTGGAGACGATGGGGATGGACGGCGGCTTCCAGTCGATCTCGCCGAGGCCTTCGCGGAACTTCGCCTCGCAATCGTCGAGGTGGGGCGAGTGCCAGCCGAAATCCATGGTGAGGCGGCGGGCGGTGACATCCGGGAACAGCCGGCGCACCTCGGCGAGCACCGCGTCCACCGGGGCTTCCATGCCGGAGATGGTCTGGGCGGTGGGGCCGTTATAGGCCGCCACCACCACGCTGCCGTCGTCGGGCAGCAGAGGCGCGAGCTGGTCGTAGGTGACGCCCAGCGTCGCCATGGCGCCGCGCCGCGTGCTGCCGTGGGGGATGAGGCCGCGGTGGTAGATGATCTTCGCGCACGTCTCGAGGTCGATGCAGCCGGCGATGTAGGTGGTCGCCACCTCGCCGAAGCTGTGGCCCACCAGCAGTTCCGGCGTGAGGCCGCGCTCGCGCCACATGCGGTAGAGGCCGACCTGCATGGTGAAGATGGAGGCCTGAGTCACGTCCGCATCGTTGATGCGGGTCTTGTCCTCGGCCTTCAGCACCTCCTCCACCACGGACCAGCCGGTCCACGGCTTCAGCACGGCGTCGAACTCGTCCACGAAGGCGCGGTAGGTGGGCTCGGTGGTGAGCAGCTTGCGGCCCATGGCCCACCATTGTCCGCCCTGCCCCGAGAAGGTGAAGGCGAGCCGGCGCGGGCGAGCGCGGCCGGTGATGATGTAGGGGGCGACCGCCTCCGCCTCCTCGGCCGGCGCGTCGGCGCCCAGCGCCAGCATGCGCAGCTTATGGGGCAGGTCCTGCGCCACGCGGTCGGCCAGGATCACAGCGCGCTCGCTGAGATGATCGCGGCTGGTCTTCAGCACCTGCGATAGGCTGTCGTAGGCGACACCGGAAAGCGCGCCACCCTCGTCCACCGCCTCGGCCAGTTCCTCGGCCCAGAGCGCGAGCGCCGGCTTGCCGTTGGCGGAGAGGGGGACGAAGGCGGGGTCGTCGGACGGCACGGCGCGCGCGGGCGCTGCCTTCGCAGGACGTCCCCCGCCGTGCCAGCTCTCCACCGCCACCGAGGCGTTGGTGCCGCCGAAGCCGAAGGAGTTCACGATCGAGAGGCGCACCCCGTCCTCGGCATCGTAGGGGGTGGGCTCCACCGGCACTTTCAGGCCGAGGGCGTCGAATGGGATGTTGGGGTTCGGCCGCTCGAAATTCAGGTTCGGCGGCACGATGCCGTGGTGCGCCGAGAGCACGATCTTGATGAGGCCGGCGATGCCGGAAGCGGATTCCAGATGGCCGAGATTGGGCTTGAAGGAGCCCACCAGTACCGGCCGGTCCACCCGCCCGGAGCCGAACACGCGGCCGATGGCGCTCGCCTCGATGGGGTCGCCCACCGGCGTGCCGGTGCCGTGCGCCTCCACATAGCCCACGTCTTCCGGGTCGATGCCGGTCTGCTCCAAGAGGCTGTTCAGCATGGCCGTCTGGGCCACGTCGCTCGGGGCGGTGAGGGTCGGCGTGCGGCCGTCCTGATTGACCGTCGAGCCGCGCAGCACACCATAGATGCGGTCGCTGTCGGCCACCGCGCGGGCGAGCGGCTTCAGGAGCACGAGGCCGCAGCCCTCGCCGCGCACGAAGCCATCGGCGCGGGCGTCGAAGGTGTAGATGGCGCCGGTCGCGGACAGCATGTTGGCGCTGGAGAAGGCGACGAACGGGCCGGGGTCCAGCATCATGTTCACGCCGCCGGCCAGAGCCACGTCGCAGGTGCCCATGGAGAGGTGGCGGATCGCCTGGTCCACCGCCACCAGCGCCGAGGAGCAGGCGGTGTCGAGGGCGATGCTCGGGCCGTTGAGGTCGAGCCGGTGGGAGATGCGGTTGGCGGCGATGGAATAGGCCGAACCGGTGCCGGCGAAAATGTCGGTGGCAACGCGCCGGTAGCGCTGGGAATAGCTGAAGTCGGACGTGGAGATGCCCACGAACACGCCGGTGCGCTTCTTCTGCAGCGTGCGCAGGGTGATACCGGAATCCTCTACGGTCTCGAACGCCACCTGCAGCAGCAGCCGCTGCTGCGGGTCCATGGACATGACCTCGCGTGGGGCCATGTCGAAGAAAGCGGGATCGAAGTGGAACACGTCGCCGGTAAGAAAACCGCCCCATTTGGAATAGGAGCGCCCCGCGCATTCAGGGTCCGCATCGTAATAGTTGCGGTAATTCCAGCGATCGGCCGGAATTTCCCGGATGCCGCACCGTTTGCCGACGAGGAAGGACCAATAATCGGCCCCGCTGGCGATGCCGCCGGGAAAGCGGCAGCCGATGCCGACCACGGCGACGGCCAGGGATTCGGTGAGCCGGGGTTCGGCAAGCGTATGGGAGGCGACGGCTTTCAGCTCGCCGTCGAGCAGATCGACACTGTCCATCGGAAGCGCCCCTTCCGTGTGATCCCGCACCGCAAAATAGGCTCATACCAAAAATGTTGTCATCACCAATTCTTGAGTGAATGCATAAATACTTTTAAATGGTATTATAATACGAAGTATATTTACCAGACTACCGGTCATTCTGCTTCATTTCCGGGCAGCGTGAATGAAATGAATGCGCCAATACTGAAGCTTGCCCGCGACCCCACCTCCCTGCGGTTGTACCCACGCGAAAAGGCCGCCGGCACGCAGCGCGCCGGCGGCCTTTTCGGCGATGGTGATGGGGGCGGGCTCAGCCGTCCTCTTCCGCCGCCAGCAGCACAAGGTCGCTCAGGGTGAAGCGGTCGAAGTCGCGCAGCTCGCCCGGCGCGAGGATGGAAGCATCCGAATGGCGGGCCAGCGTCCACAGCGCCTCCGCGACGATGCGGCTGCCCACCGGGCCGAGATGCTTGCCCGCAGGCCCGGCCGGATCGCCCGCCTCGGCGAGGATGTAGAACCAGAGCGGCGTCGCCTCGCAGAACGGCAAGGTGGCAACCCGCTGGGCTTCCGGCAGAGCGGCGAGCAGCGTGTCGTCCCGGAGCGGCTTCAGGCCGAGATGCTGCGCCACAGCCTGCCCGCCGGGCAAACCGAGCCGGTAGCCGCGCGACAAATGCCGGAGCGCCGCCGCCTCCACCGTGTCCGGCGCGCCGGCGAGGATGGTGTCGAGCCGCCGGGCGCGCTGCGGCGCCTCCGCCTCCAGCGGCAGGAAGCCTTCCCAGGCGATGATGCGATCCGCCGGCAGGCCGTCCGGGCCGGAGCCGGAGGGGCCGAGGGCGGCGCGGGTGGACAGCGCCGCGGCTTCCGTGTCCCTCAGGTGGCGATTGTAGTCGTAGCTCGGCCGGGCAAGGCTGGGCGCGATGGCGAAGGCCGCCGCCCAGAATTCCACCGGGATGAAGATGTCCCCCGGCCTCTCCTGCCGCCACAGCAGCGGACCGTCGTGCAGCACCTCCTCCACCACCGCCGGATCGGCGATCTTGGGCAGGAGGTCGAACAGCACCATCCATTGGTAGCGCTGCCGCAGCGCCCGGCGCGCCGCCTCGAAGGAGCGGCCGGTGGCGACCAGCGCGTTGTGCGCCTTCAGGAAGGCGACGTGGAGCTGGCTGAGCGGCAGGCTGCGGTCGTTGCGCGCGTCGCTCATCCGCGGCACGCGATCACGGGCCGGGTCGAGGGCGCGGGGCAGGCGTGGCAGGTCGTTGCGCGCGCCCTTGCGCGGCGGCAGCGCCGGCTCTCCCAGCGGATTGCGCCACACCTCGCCCAGCAGCATCCGGCGCACGGCGGCGGGATCGCGCGGCGCATCATAGATGGATTCGAGGTCGAGGCAGCCGGATCGGCGGTTGAACAGGGTGGAGAAGGTACCCAGGGGAACGAAGGCCGGGGCGCCCGCGAGCGCCGCCTCCTCCGCCGGCCGGCGTTCCCAGACGAGATCGTTGAGCACGAACTCCACCAGGAAGGCATAGGCGGCGGGAATGTCGGCATCGCCCTCGGCGCGGCGGCGCGGCGCGCGCCCGCTTGGCGCCTCGGCGCAGGCGCCCATGGCGGTGGCGAGGCGGGCGAGGTCCTTCAGCGTCCGCGGTCCCTCGCCGATGCCGCGCGAGGGCGTCGCCAGCGTCGGGAACATGCGGCCGAAGCCATGGTCGCTCGGCCGCGCCCCCGCCTCGATGGCAAGGCTCCGGACGCGCGCGCTGATGGCCTCCCGGGTCGAGGGGCGCTGCTCGTCGCTTCCGGTGGTCATCTCAAGGGGCCTTTCGACACGCATTCTAGGGCACGCTCCTCTGATGCCCCCGCCCCGGGGCTCCCCCATACGTCACCATTTCAACGGTTCGGTCAGCATCATCCGAATGGGGGATGACCCCCTTTCGGACGTCTTGCAGCTTGAGGTGGTTGTGCAATGCTGCGCTCACGATCTCCGTGGGCCGCCCGCCGGCATCGGCGGGCGCCAGGGCAAGCCTCAAGGCACACTCTAAATCGCCGTCCGGTCCTCGCGGGGTGGACCATGGCGGCCCATCGGATCATGGCGACGCGATCGCCGGCCCGGCCGGAGATATCGCCGCGCGAAAAATGGGACGGACATGGGCGAACTCGATCACTACTCCCGCCTCGTCGGGGACGTTTACGAGCTTTCCGGAGATCCGCGTCAGTGGGGCATCCTGCTCGAAGGCGTCACCCGCTTCATCGACGGGCGCGTCGGCCAGCTCGCGGTCTTCAGCCTCAAGCAGCAGACCAAGCCCACCTGGCGCGTGTGGGGCCACGACCACAACGACTACAAGACCTTCCTCTATCGCCACGCGACGGAAGACCCCCGCCTCTCCTACATCCTCTCCAATCCCGGCCGCGTCATCTGCGGCGAGGACGGGGTGGACCCCGACCAGTTTCGCGCCTCCGCGCTCTTCCGCGAGGTGGTGGAGCCCATGGACATCGAGCATTCGCTCGTCTCCTACTTCGCCCAGGAAGCCGACGTGATGGCCACCATCTGCGCCATGCGCGGCCGCGCGCAGGGGCCGTTCGGGCAGGCGGAGCGGCAGAAGCTCGGCCTCGTGGTGCCGCACCTCAGGCGCGCGTTCGAGCTTTACGCGCTGCTCGACGAGGCCAAGGCCAAGGTGGGCGACATCGCCGCCGCCCTCGACATCGTGGATGCCGGTATCTTCCTGGTGGATGCGGAGATGCACGTCGCCCACGTCAACCGCGCCGGCGAGAGCATGGTGAAGTCCGGCGACATCACTGTCCGGCAGGGCAAGCTCGCCTTCCGCGACGACCGCGCCTCCCGGCAGGTGGCCTCCGCCGTCGCGCTGGCGCTGGCCGCCGCGCGGGGCGAGGCCAGCATCACCCATGCCGAGCACATGGAAGTGCCGCGCGCGGGCGAGGATGCCGGCCCCTACAGGGTGTCGCTGCATCCGCTGCCGGCGGGCGAGGGCAGCCCGCGCCTCGCCACCCGCTCGCAGATCGCGGTGGTGGTGCGCCAGCCCGGACGCGGCGGGGCTGACGTGGCACGGCGCATCCAGACCACCTTCAAGCTCACGCCTTCCGAGGCGGCGCTGGCGGCGGCGCTGGCGGTGGGGGCCTCCCTCGCCGACTTCGCCCAGCAGCGCAACGTGGCACTCTCCACCGCGCGCAGCCAGCTGAAGGCGCTCTACGAGAAGACCGGCACCAACCGGCAGGGCGAACTCGTCGCGCGATTGCGCGAGAGCGTCGACCTGTCGCTGGTCTGACGGTTCATCGCGCACCGGTTCATCGCGCATTCATGGCGCGTGGACATCATACGGCCGCGCCCGAGATGGCGCGGCCGCTCACGATTGAGGGGTTCAAACGGGCGTCTTCCGGCAGGGGCCGCAGACGCAGGACGATCCGGGGGCAAGAATGCTGGGGCGCAAGGGTCTGATCCTCGGGGCGGGGATCATCGGGTTTCTGGGGCTGGCCGCCCTCACCGACGCCATCATGTCGCGCAACGAGGCACCGGCCGAGCCGGGCAAGGCGCAACCGCTCGACCAGGGCTGGTCGAAGGAGATGCGCGAGCAGTTCTATTTCACCTCGCAGGGCTCCCAGCTGATGCCCTACGCCATGCTGCGGGCGCTGGAGCAGCCGCTGTCCGACAGGCCGTTCCTTGATCCCGCCCACGTGGCGGAGATGGGCTTCCTGCCAGCGGATGGCCCCTCGGCGCTCAATCCGGACGGCCTGCCCATCGGCTTCGTGAAGGACCCGCGCCCCGGCACGAGCGCGCTCGGCCCCATGGTGGGGCTCACCTGCGCCGCCTGCCACACCGCCGACATCGAGGCGAAGACCGGCGCGCGCATCCGCATCGATGGCGGCGCCTCGCAGGGTGACTACCAGCTCCTGATGGCGCGCCTCAGCAAGGCGCTCGACATCACCCTCGCCGATCCCGCCAAGTTCCAGCGCTTCGCGGCGCGGCTCGTGGCGATGGACCCCAAGGCCGTGCGCCCGGCGCTGGAAGCCCTCGCCACCGAGATCCGGCGGCTGGAGGCCGCCTCCTGGACGCCGGTGCCCTACGGGCGCGGGCGGCTCGATGCCTTCGGCCATATCCTGAACGCGGTCGCCGCCACCGCCCTCAACGAGCCGGCCAACTACCGCATTCCCGACGCGCCGGTGAGCTACCCCTTCCTGTGGACCACGCCCTGGCAGCGCTACGTGCAGTGGAACGGCGTCGCCGGCAACCCGCTCGGCCGCAACCTCGGCGAGGTGCTGGGCGTGTTCGGCCATCCGGACTTCGCCAACGGCAACCTCAGAGACGCCAGCTCCACCGCCCTCGGCGACAATCTGGTCCACCTGGAAGCCTGGGTCTCCACGCTGAAGCCGCCGCCGTGGCCGGAGAAGGAGCTGGGCAAGGTGGACGCCGCCAAGGCGAAGCGCGGCGCCGAGCTGTTCAAGGCCAATTGCGCCGGCTGCCACGGCGGCCCCGACTATCGCCTCACCCCGGCCGCCGAGACCGAGGGCGGGCGGCAGTGGCTGGCCGTCTCCATGGTGAACATCGACACCGTGAAGACCGACCCGAAGATGGCGATGAACTTCATCACCCGCTACGCCAAGCCCGGCCCCTTCACCCAATTGCCGCCCACCACACCCCGTCTGCCGGACGGGCAGGTGCTGGCCGGCTCGCTGCTGCTGGCGGCAGTGACCACCCTCACCGAGAACAATCTGCACGCCCGCGGCATCACCGGCGATGCGCGCAAGGCCGCCTATGGCTGGCGCTTCGCCCCCGGCAGCGACACGCCGCAATCCGGCTGGCTGCTGCCGCCGAGCTACAAGGCCGGCCCGCTCGCCGGCGTGTGGGCGACGGGGCCGTTCCTGCACAATGGCTCGGTGCCCACAATCTACGACCTGCTCTCCCCCGAGGAGGAGCGCCCGGCGGTGTTCTATGTGGGCTCGAAGCGCTTCGACGCGGAGAGACTGGGCTTCGTGTCTTCGTATGACTCCATTCCGGAGCCGGAGCGCGCCCGCGTTTCCCGCTTCGACACCGCCCTGCCCGGCAATTCCAACCGCGGCCACGCCTTCCCGACCGGAGCGAAGCTCTCCCCCGAGGATCGCTATGCCGTCATCGAATATCTCAAGGTCCTGGAGGGCCCCGATGTCCGTCCCTGAGGCCGCGTCGCGCGTGCGCCCCTACACGCCCTATCTCGACAAGCTCGCCGCCGTCCGCCCCGCCGAGCGCTGGCCGCTGGCGCGGGGCTGGATCGCCAGCGAGCCCCGCCCCTTCTTCGCCGAACTGCGCGCCCATGCGCCGGTCTACGAGACCAGCGAGGTGACGCTTGTCGCCAAACGGGCGGACGTGATCGAGATCCTGTCCGTGCCGAAGGTGTTCACCGTCGATCTCTACAAGCCCAAGATGGGCGACTTCATGCTCGCCATGGACGAGACGGTGGTGAACTACCGCGACAAGTCCGTGATGCGCGCCATCCTCGCCTGGGACGACCTGCCGAAGATTCGCGCCACCGTGGCCGAGGTGGCCGACGCCGCGCTGAATGCGGCGGGGTCCGAGATCGAGGCGGTGCAGAAGCTGGCGCGGCTCGTGCCCCTGCGCATCGTGCAGCGCTTTTTCGGCATCAAGGGGCCGGACGCCGACCTGCTCGACTGGTCCTATGCCAACCAGATGGACCAGTTCAACAATTTGCCCTACGACGACCGCCCGGACGCTGCCGCCATCCATCAGGCGGCGGAGGACAGCCGGGTGAAGCTGCGCGCCTTGTTCGCCGCCCTCATCCCGGCGCGCATCGCCGAGATCAAGGCCGGCACCGCGCCCGACGACAGCCTCACCCGCATCCTCAGCCTGAATCTGCCGGCGGCGGACCATTTCGGCATGGACCGGGTGGTCATCAATATCGGCGGCCTGCTCATCGGCGCTATCGAGACCACGGCGGAAGCCGTCATCAACGCCCTCGCCGAACTCTTCGCCCGGCCCGAAGTTCTGGCCGATGCGCGGGCGGCGGCCAGAGCGGGCGATGACGCGGTGTTCGACGGCTATGTGTGGGAGGCGCTGCGCTTCTCGCCCATCGTCGCCTTCATGTTCCGCGAGGCGGCGGCGACCTACACGCTCGCCAAGGGCACGGCGCGGGAGAAGGTGCTGGGCAAGGGCACGGTGGTGCTCCCCTTGAGCCTCTCCGCCATGTTCGACCCTGACTTCGTGCCGGAGCCGGACGCCTTCAGGCCGGACCGACCGTTCCACACCTACCTGCATTTCGGCTACGGGCACCACGAATGCCTCGGCCGCTATGTGGGCGGCACCATGATCCCCGAGATCGTGAAACGCGTGCTGCTGCGCCCCGCCGCCCGCCCGCTGGCGCCGGTGGACATGGCGGGCACGCCGTTTCCCCAGACCTATCGCATCGGCCTGACCTGACGGAGTAGAGTTGCGGGATGGCTCCCGTTCCCGACGTCCCTCCCGCCATCTGCCAGCCCGCGCCAGTCGCGAAACCCGCCTCGAAGCCTGCTGCCAAACCCGCCCCTGCCCCTTCGGGCAAGGCGGAGGAGGCACGGCAGGCGGCGGTGGCGAGGTATGGCGAGACGCTCTTTTACCGGGCCGGGGACGACCTCTTCGCCTTTCCGGTGCGCTATGCCCTCGCCCCGCCGGAGCTGGGCCTGCTTGGCTGCGTCATCCGCAGCCGCGAGACCGCCTTCGCCTTCCCCCTCTCGGACATGGCCACCGCCATGGCGGCCCATGCCGCGACGCCCGGCGTCGCACCCCCGCGCAAAGAAGGCGACCCGGCGCCGGATGACCCGACCATCCGGGTCACCGCCTTCTACCTCGGCCCCCACCCCGACTTCGCCGGCATGACCAGGACCATCGCCAGCGTGCGGCGGGAGGACAAAAGGCAGGGCTTCCTCAACGATCTGGAGCGGTTTCCGGCAGCGGGCGGCGATTATCTGGTGCGCATCTCGGAAGATCGCGGCGTGCTCGCCCGCCTGCCGGCGCGCCCCGACGCCGCCGACGCCCGCGCGCAGCTCTGGTTCCAGACGCCCGTCTGGTCGGCCGCCGTGGAGGTGCCGGCGAGCGCCCTGCTCCGCTGGGACACCATCCACGCCGCCATCGACGCCTTCGTCGCCGAGCATCTGGTGAAGGGCTATTTCAAGCGCTGAGGCCACCCGATACCGGCGCCGCACGCAACAAAGTTTTGATTCCCGCGCCCGTTCCCGGTAAGCCTCGCCGGCTGGAGGGCGCACCAGAAGCCTGCGATGTGGGCAGACCGGCTCGCGCTCTCCGTCCCCGAGTTGGAGGGGCGTTTCATCCGGCGGACGGACTTCATCCGCCAGGGCGTCGCGCTCCAGATGCGCGAACGCCATGACAAAGACAGACGCTCCCCTCTCCCTCGCAGACCTTCGTTCCGAGATCGACCGCATCGACGCGTCCATGCACCAGTTGCTCATGGAGCGCAGCGAGATCATCGATCGCCTGGTGCAGGTGAAGCACACGCAGGGCACCGAGGGCGGCTCCGCCTTCCGCCCCGCCCGCGAGGCGGACATGATGCGCCGGCTGGTGGAGCGCCACCGCGGCCTGCTCCCCCTCGACACGGTGGAGAGCATCTGGCGCGTCATCATCGCCACCTTCACCTATGTGCAGGCGCCCTATTCGGTTCATGCCGACCTCTCCGGCGGCGAGGCGCCCATGCGCGACAGCGCGCGCTTCCACTTCGGCTTCACCGTGCCCTTCCTGCCCCACATGGGCGCGCGCGGGGTGATCGATGCCGTGGCCGGCTCGCGCGGCGACCTCGGGCTGCTCGCCGCCGCCCCCTCTCCTTCTGCCGCCGATCCCTGGTGGACGGCGCTGGAAGCGGAAGGCGCGCCCAAGATCATCGCCCGCCTGCCGTTCGTGGAGCGCGACGACCACCCCGCCGGCCTGCCGGTGTTCGTGGTCTCCCACCCCATCGCGGATGCCGCCGTGCGCGAGGTCCGCGTCTATTCGCTGCGCGTGACGGGATGGAGCGCGGCCGCCGGCCGTGCCATACCCGCCTTCGCCGAGGTGGTGGTGGCGCCGGATGAAGCCCTCGACGGCGCCGCCTTGCTCGTGTCCCTGCCCCCCGGCCATGCCGTGGACGAGGTGACGGGCGCCCTCACTGAAGCGGGCGCGGGCATTCGCGCCGTCGCCGAGGTGGGCAGCCACGCCGCCACCCACAAGGTGGTGCGCCCCGCCGCCCGGCCGTGAAGAAAGATTGTCTGGAGTTACCCGAGATGTCCGCCGTGCTGAACGACCCGATCCCCACCGGCCGGCCTGAGCCGAAGCCGGGCGTGCTCGCCATCGAGGCCTATGTGCCGGGCAAGAGCCACGCGCCGGGGGTGGAGAAGGTGTTCAAGCTCTCCTCCAACGAGACCCCCCTCGGCCCGAGCGAGAAGGCCCTCGCCGCCTTTGCCGAGGCCGGCCGCCGGCTGGAGGACTATCCTGACGGCTCGGCGAGCGCGCTGCGCCAGGCCATCGCCAAGGCCAACGGGCTTGATCCCGACCGCATCATCTGCGGCGCCGGCTCCGACGAGATCCTGAACCTCGTGACCCACACCTATGTGGGCGCGGGCGACGAGGTGATCTATTCGGAGCACGGGTTCCTCGTCTACAAGATCGCGACGCTGGCCGCCGGTGGCGTGCCTGTCGTGGCGAAGGAGCGCGACCTCACGGCCGACGTGGACGCGATGCTCGCGCTGGTGACGCCGAAGACGCGCCTCGTCTTCCTCGCCAATCCGAACAACCCCACCGGCACCTATTTGCCGTTCGACGAGGTGAAGCGCCTGCACGCGGGCCTGCCCTCCAACGTGCTCCTCGTGCTGGACGCGGCCTATGCCGAATATGTCCGCCGCAACGATTACGAGACCGGGCTGGAGCTGGCGCTCTCCGCCGAGAACGTGCTCATGACCCGCACCTTCTCCAAGATCCACGGCCTCGCCGCGCTGCGCATCGGCTGGGCGGTGGGTCCGGCCCATGTCATCGACGCCATGAACCGCATCCGCGGGCCGTTCAACATGAACACCCCGGCCCTGCTGGCGGGCGCGGCGGCCATCGCCGATGCCGCCCATGTGGAGAAGTCGGTCGCCCACAATTCCAAGTGGCTGCCCTGGCTCACCGGCAAGATCGAGGCGCTCGGGCTGAAGGTGACGCCGTCTGTCGCCAACTTCCTGCTCATCCACTTCCCGGAGGAGCCCGGCCGCACGGCGAAGGAGGCGGATGCCTTCCTCATGCGCCGTGGCCTGGTGCTGCGGCAGGTGGCGAGCTACGGCCTGCCCAATGCCCTGCGCATGACGGTGGGCACGCAGGAGGCCAACGAGCTGGTGGTTGCCGCGCTGACCGAGTTCATGGCCGGCGGAGCGGCGGGGACCACCAAGGGGCCCGCCAAGTGATCCAGCCCCTCGTGCCCCGCCTCGCCATCATCGGCGCGGGCCTCATCGGCTCGTCGCTGGCCCGCGCCGCGCGGGAGAAGCATCTCGCCGGCACCCTCGTCGTCGCCGACGCCGACCCCGCCGTGTGCGAACGCGTGCGGCAGCTCGGCTTCGCCGACGTGGTGACGCAGGATGCGGGCGAAGCCGCGGACGGCGCCGACATCGTGGTCGTCGCCGTGCCGGTGGGCGCCTCGGGCAAGGTCGCCGAGGTGGTGGGACCGCGCCTCAAGCCGGGCGCCATCCTCTCGGACGTGGGATCGGTGAAAGGCTACGTGGTGGAAGCCATGGCGCCCTACGTGCCGGCCCATGCCCATCTCATCCCGGCCCATCCGGTAGCCGGAACCGAGTTTTCCGGCCCCGACGCGGGCTTCGCCACCCTGTTCGAGAACCGCTGGTGCATCGTCACCCCGCCCGAGGGCGCGGACCCGGCGGCCGTGGAGCGGATCGTCGCTTTGTGGCGCGCGGCGGGGGCGAACGTGGAGACCATGAGCGCCCAGCACCATGATCTGGTGCTCGCCATCACCAGCCATGTGCCCCACCTCATCGCCTACAACATCGTGGGCACGGCGGCGCATCTGGAGGAGACGCTGACCTCCGAGGTCATCAAGTTCTCCGCCGGCGGCTTCCGCGACTTCACCCGCATCGCCTCGTCCGACCCCACCATGTGGCGCGACGTGTTCCTGACCAACCGTGAAGCCGTGCTGGAGATGCTCGGCCGCTTCACCGAGGATCTGACCGCCTTGCAGCGGGCCATCCGCTACGGCGACGGGGACGTGCTGTTCGAGCACTTCGCCCGCACCCGCGCCATCCGCCGCTCCATCATCGAGCAGGGGCAGGAGACCGCCGCCCCCGACTTCGGCCGCCGCGCGGCGGAAAAGCCGAAGCACGAGGACAGCTGACCCTCGGGAAGAGTGCGCCGACCAATGTGACGCACGGACTATGACGCTCGGGCAGGCATTGTCACACCCGCGTGTCATATCCGCGTGTCCTGCGCCCTGTAGGGACCGGCGTCACCATTCCGCCGAAGTCTCGCGCGACCTGAGAGGGGTTCGCCCCGCCACAAGGAAGAAGATTCGGATGCTGGCGCGCCTGCTGCCCGTCGTCATGCTGCTCGCCGCGGCGCTCCTGCCCGGGGCGGCCGAGGCGCATCCCCATGTCTGGGTGACCATGAAGACCGAAGTGGTCTATGGCACCGACGGCAAGCTCTCCGCCCTCAAGCAGGCCTGGACCTTCGACGACGCCTTCACCGCCTTCGCCTTGCAGGGGCTGGAGAAGCAGAAGGACGGCACCTATGGCGACGACGTGCTGAAGCCGCTCGCCGAAGTGAATGTCACCTCCCTGAAGGAATACGACTATTTCGTCCGGGGGAAGACCGCCACCGGCAAGCTCGCCTTCAAGGACCCGGTGGATTATTACCTCACCTACGAGAACGAACTGTTGACCCTGCACTTCACCTTGCCGCTGGCCAAGCCCATCGCGGTGAAGGGCGCGGCCACCATCGAGATCTATGATCCGACCGTGTTCGTCTCCTTCTCATTCGCCGACAATGATCCGGTGAAGATGGTCGCAGCGCCCGCCGGCTGCACGCAGGAAGTCACTTCGCCGGAGCCGCCGGCCAGTTCGGCGCTCAACGAGGCCTTCTTTGCCGGCCTCACCGCCGGCAGCACCTATGGCGCGCAGTTTGCCGACAAGATCACGGTGAAGTGCCCGTGAGCGCATTCCCTGCGGCGGTCCCCGGGCGGATGCGCCGGGCGGGGATGATCGTTCTCGGGCTCGGCGCGGTGGTGCTGTTCGCCCTGCTGGTGGCGCTGGTGCTCTATCCAGACCTCGCTTTCGCGCAGGGTTTCGGCCCGCCCGGTAGCGGCGGACCGAAGGCGACGCCTTTCGGCCTCGGCGGCGGCGGCGCGCCGCCCTCCGGCATCACCGGCTTCATCCTCGCCAAGCAGTCTGAATTCTACCGCGCTCTGGTGCAGGCCGTGCGCGCGGCCAAAAAGGATGGCAATGCCACCTTCCTTCTCGCCGGCCTGTCCTTCGCCTACGGCGTGTTCCATGCCGCCGGCCCCGGACACGGCAAGGCGGTGATCTCCTCCTATCTCCTCGCCGATGGCGGCACGCTGCGCCGGGGCGCCGTGCTGTCGCTGGCCGCCGGCATGGTGCAGGCGGTGGCGGCCATCCTCTTCGTCGGCATCCTCGCGCTGGTGCTGGGGGCGACCGCCGTCTCCATGGCGCAGGCCATGACGGTGGTGGAGGTCGCGGCCTATGGCGGCATCGGCCTGTTCGGGCTCTATCTCGCGATCGTGAAGGGCCGCGCCCTCGTTGCTGCGGCGCGGGGCGATGTGGGCCACATCCATGCCGCCGACTGCGATTGCGGCGACAAACACGCCCCAGACCCCGCGCTTCTCGCCGGACAAGGCGGATGGAAGCGCGCCGCCATCGCCGTGGTCTCGGCCGGGGCGCGGCCCTGCTCGGGCGCCATCCTCGTTTTGACCTTCGCTTTGTCGCAGGGCGTGTTCATGAGCGGCGTCGCCGCCGCTTTCGCCATGGGCCTCGGCACCGCCGCCACCGTGACGGCCATCGCCGCCATAGCCGTCTATGGCAAAAGGCTCGCCGTCCGCATCGCCGGGCGCGACACGCGCTGGTCCATCATGGCGCGGCTGGGGGTGGAACTGGGGGCTGCGATCCTGGTGATGCTGTTCGGCTTCGGCCTGCTCACCGGCTACCTCGAAAGCGAGCGCCTGCTGCCGGGCTGATCTCCCGCAACGCAGCCAAATTCGGTTGCGATGCACCAAAATTCGTCACGCCCAGCTTTTCGGCAATTTCGTTGCGCCTTGAATTGGAACAACGAAATTGCCGGGTGCGACACTCCGTGCCAGCCTAAAGGCGAACGGTGCGCGTGATTTCCACGCGACGCCGTCCCCTGCCCGGCCCCGCTGGAGGCGTCGCGATGGCTCTGAAGCCTGTTTCGCTCGACGACAAATATGACCTGTCCCAGGAGCGCGTGTTCGTATCGGGCACGCAGGCCCTGGTCCGCCTCGCCTTGATGCAGAAGGAGCGCGACCGGCGCACCGGCCTCAACACGGCCGGCTATGTCACCGGCTATCGCGGCTCCCCCCTCGGCGGGCTCGACCAGCAGTTCCTGCGCGCCGAAAAGGTGCTGAAGGCCAACGACATCAAGTTCATGTCCGGCCTCAACGAGGATCTCGCGGCCACCGCTTTGTGGGGCTCCCAGCAGGCGGAGCTGCGCGGCGAGGGCAAGTATGACGGCGTGTTCGGCCTCTGGTACGGCAAGGGGCCGGGCGTCGACCGCTCCGGTGACGTGTTCCGCCATGCCAACAATGCCGGCACCTCCCGCCATGGCGGCGTGCTCGCCCTCATGGGCGACGACCACACCTGCGAAAGCTCCACCACCGCCCACCAGAGCGAGTTCCATTTCGTCGACGTGATGATCCCGGTGCTGAACCCCGCCGGCGTGCAGGAGATCATCGATTACGGCCTCTACGGCTGGGCACTGTCGCGCTTCGCCGGCACCTGGGTCGGCCTCAAGGCGGTGAAGGACACCATCGAATCCACCGGCATCGTGGACGGGCGGCTGGACCGCGTGCGCATCGAGCCGGCGCTGGGCTTCCAGATGCCCCCCGGCGGCCTCAACATCCGCCTCGGCGACACGCCGCTGGCGCAGGAGGAGCGGCTTCAGGAGTTCAAGCGCGACGCGGTGCTGCACTTCCTCAGGGCGAACCGGCTCAACCGCTTCATCACCTCCGGCGGCGCCCGCCCGCGCATCGGCATCGCCACCGTGGGCAAGTCGTACCTCGACGTGCGGCTCGCGCTCGACGAACTCGGCATCGACGAGGTGCGCGCCAACGATCTCGGCATCCGCATCTGGAAGGTGGCCTGCCCCTGGCCGCTGGAGACGCAGAGCCTCTACGAGTTCGCCAAGGGCCTCGACCTCATCATGGTGGTGGAGGAGAAGCGCTCCCTCATCGAGGTGCAGGTGCGCGAGGAGCTGTACGGCACCGCCAACCAGCCCGTCTGCATCGGCAAGAAGGATGAGCAGGGCCGCTGGATGTTCCCGGTGAAGGGCGCGCTAGACCCCAACGACATCGCCATCCAGCTCGGCCGCCGGCTCCTCGCCTACGGCGACATCCCGGACATCGCCGCGCGCGTGGCGGAGCTGGAGGAGGCGCAGCGGGTGCTCGCCGCCACCTCGGACGTGGCAACGCGCATCCCCTATTTCTGCTCCGGCTGCCCGCACAATTCGTCCACCAAGGTGCCCGAGGGCATGCGCGCCTATGCCGGCATCGGCTGCCACTACATGGTGCAGTGGATGGACCGGGAGACCACCGGCTTCACCCAGATGGGCGGCGAGGGCGCCAACTGGATCGGAGAATCCTCCTTCTCCAAGCGCGGCCACGTCTTCCAGAACCTCGGCGACGGCACCTACAACCATTCGGGCTATCTGGCGCTCCGCGCCTCCTGCGCCGCCAAGGTGAACGTCACCTACAAGATCCTCTTCAACGATGCCGTCGCCATGACCGGCGGCCAGAAGCATGACGGCGACCTCACCGTCCCCGTCATCGCCCGGCAGGTGGCGGCGGAGGGGGTCGAACGGGTCGTCGTCGTCACCGACGAGCCGGGGAAATACCCCGCCAACACGCTCTGGCCCTCAGGCCTCACCATCCATCACCGCGACGAGCTGGACGCCGTGCAGCGCGAGCTCGCCGCGGTGCACGGCGTCACGGTGCTGATCTACGACCAGACCTGCGCCTCCGAGAAGCGCCGGCGCAGGAAGCGCGGCCAGTTCCCCGATCCCGACAAGCGGGTGCTCATCAACGAGCGCGTCTGCGAGGGCTGCGGCGATTGCGGGGTGAAGTCCAACTGCGTCTCCGTGCAGCCGCTGGAGACCGAATTCGGCCGCAAGCGCGAGATCGACCAGTCGTCCTGCAACAAGGACTTCTCCTGCGTGAGCGGCTTCTGCCCCTCCTTCGTCACGGTGAAGGGCGCCAAGCCGAAGAAGAGCGCCGGGGCAGCGACGGGCGCGGACACTTGGCCTGAATTGCCGGAGCCGGCGCATCCCGAGATCCACGGCACCTATGGCGTCATCGCCACGGGCGTCGGCGGCACCGGCGTCGTCACCATCGGCGCCATCCTCGGCATGGCGGCGCATCTGGAAGGCAAGGCCTGCGGCATGATCGACATGGCCGGCCTCGCCCAAAAGGGTGGCGCGGTCTACAGCCACATCCGCCTCGCCAACGACCCCGCCGACATCACCGCCATCCGCGTGCCGGCGCGCGGGGCGGACGTGGTGCTGGGCGGCGATCTGGTGGTGGCCGGCACCAAGAAAGTGCTGGCGGCGGTGAAGCCGGGCAAGACCATCGTGGTGGTGAACACCCACGAGGTGCTGCCCGGCGACTTCACCCGCAATGCCGACTATTCGCTGCCCACCGAGCGCATCAAGCGCACCATCCGTGATCTGGTGGGCGAGCCGCAGACCCACTTCATTGAGGCGAGCCGCCTCGCCCAGGCGCTGTTCGGCAATGCGCTGGCGCAGAACGTCTTCATGGTGGGCTATGCCTACCAGTTCGGCGCCCTGCCCCTCTCGGCCGCCGCCATCGAGCGGGCCATCGAGCTGAACGGCGAAGCGGTGGCCATGAACAAGGCCGCCTTCCTGTGGGGCCGCCGCGCCGCCCACGATCCCAAGGCGGTGGAGGCCATCGCGACGCCCAAAGGGACTGTCTCCAGCGACGCCCGGCGCCTCTCCCAGAGCCTCGACGAAGTGATCGCCCGCCGCGTCGCCGACCTCACGCGCTACCAGAACCCCGCCTATGCCGCCCGCTACACCGCGCTGGTGGACAAGGTGCGCGCCGCCGAGCAGGCCAAGACGCCCGGCCGTGGCGGGCTCGCCGAGGCGGTGGCGAAGAGTTTCTACAAGCTTATGGCCTACAAGGACGAATACGAGGTCGCCCGGCTCTATGCGGACGGCGCCTTCCGCGCCCAGGCGGATGCGGCCTTCGACGGCGATCTCAGGTTCGAGTTCCACCTCGCCCCGCCGCTCCTCGCCCGCCGCAACGACGCGACGGGGGAGCCGCGCAAGATCACCCTCGGCCCGTGGATGATGAAGGGCTTTTCCCTGCTGGCGAAGCTGAAGGGCCTGCGCGGCACGGCGATGGATGTGTTCGGCTACACGGACGAGCGCAAGACCGAGCGGGCGCTGATCCCGGACTATGAGCGCACAATGGGCGAGCTTCTGGCGAAGCTCGATCCCGCCAACCATGCGCTCGCCGTCGCCATCGCCTCCATCCCGGAGAAAATCCGCGGCTTCGGTCCTGTGAAGGTGCGGCACCTCGAAGCCGCGAAGGCCGAGGAGAAGGACCTCCTCGCCCGCTTCCGCAACCCGCCGGCGCCGACGGCGGTGGCGGCGGAATAGGAGGTCTCCAGCGCCATAAAGGGCACTCCTTCCGTCGTCCTCCGGCTTGACCGGAGGACCCAAGGCACCGCGTGTCCCGGCGACTGGACGCCTGCTCCGGCGGAAAGATAGGCCCTCCGGTCAAGCCGGAGGGCGACGGCGGTGAGGGGAAGGCGGTGAGGACCCCCCTTAATTCCCGCCCAGGATGGCCTTCAGCTCCGTGCGGAACTCGCCCTCGATGTCCGGGCGGGACAGCGCATAGGCGACGTTGGCCATGAGGAAGCCGATCTTCGAGCCGCAGTCATAGACCGAGCCGTCGAACCGCACCGCGTAGAACGGCTCGGTTTCCTTCAGCTTCAGCATGGAATCGGTGAGCTGGATCTCGTTGCCGGCGCCGCGCTCCTGCTTGGCGAGCAGGTCGAAGATGCCGGGCTGGAGGATATAGCGGCCGGAGATGGCGAGGTTGCTCGGCGCGGTGCCGGCCTTGGGCTTCTCGACCATCTGGGTGATGGCCTTGGCGCCCTTCGCCGCATCGGCGCCGGTGCCGACGATGCCGTACTGGTGGGTCTGGTCGTCAGGCACCTCGTACACCGCCACCACGTTGCCCCCGGTCTCGTTGTAGGCCTCGACCATGGAGCCGAGGCAGCCGTGGCCGTTGCCATTGCCGGCCTTGGGCATGTGCAGCATGTCCGGCAGGAGCAGCGCGAACGGCTCGTCGCCGATGATGTCGCGCGCGCACCACACCGCATGGCCGAGGCCCAGGGGCAGTTGCTGGCGGGTGAAGGAGGTGGTGCCGGCCTTGGGCGTGTCGCGGTCGAGCTGCTCCAGCTCCTTGACCTTGCCGCGCTCCTGAAGCGTGCGCTCCAGCTCGAACTGGCGGTCGAAATGGTCCTCGATCACCGCCTTGTTGCGGCCGGTGACGAAGACGATGTGCTCGATGCCGGCGGCGCGGGCTTCGTCCACCACGTGCTGCACGACGGGCCGGTCCACCACCGTCAGCATCTCCTTCGGCACCGCCTTGGTCGCCGGCAGGAAGCGCGTGCCGAGGCCCGCGACGGGTAGGATCGCCTTGCGAATGGGTCTACGCATCTTGAGTAATGCCCCTCCTGAATACCCACGCCCGTCGTCTAGCACAGCTCGGCGCGGACGGCGCCCTGCGCGGCACGCCGCCGCCTGGAAACCTTTCCTGCCCCTATGGCAGCCGAGTGGCAACGGCAGAGATCTCGGCGGTGTTCCCCAACTTCGGTTAATGCCGCCCCAACAGCATACCAGCCGTTGAAACTTGCCATCCATTAACCGCGACGCAACCATATTGCCGCCCAGTAGGAGCCTCAGACGATCATCCCGGTGCCCTCGCGGCAGGCCGGAAACGGAAGGTTTTCAAGATGGCATCGACGACGCGCGAAAGGACCACCTTCGGAAGCGGCGTGGCCGTGACGCTCGCGCTGTTTGCCGGTCTCGTCAGCCCCGCCGCCGGACAGGCCCAGACGACCGGCTCCATCTTCGGCTTCCCGCCGGCCCAGCAGACCCCGCCGGCCGGCGCCGGCCATCCGCTGATGACGCCGCAGGCCATCGCCCAGGCCGAGGCGAACTTCCCCCAGTGCATCGCCAATCTGTGGCCGCTGGCCCAGTCCAAGGGCGTCTCCCGCCGCACCTTCGAGACGTACACCGCTTCGCTGCAACCGCAGATGAAGATCATGGACTATCTCGACAGCCAGCCGGAATTCTCCAAGCCCATCGGCGCCTATGTGAACATGCTCGTCACCGAGACGCGCGTGAAGAAGGGCCGCGAGATTCTGGAGCGCTACAAGCCCATCTTCGACCGGGCGGAAAAGGCCTATGGCGTCGACCGCTACGCCGTGACCGCCATCTGGGGCATCGAATCCACCTATGGCGACCCGGACGGCATCGGCCGGCGCAACGTGCTGGAATCCACCGCCACCCTCGCCTGCATCGGCCGGCGGCAGGACTATTTCCGCGATGAGTTCATCGCCACCCTGCAGATCCTGGAGAAGGGCGACGTGCCCTACGACCATCTGAAGGGGTCGTGGGCGGGCGCGTTCGGCCCCACCCAGTTCATGCCCACCTCGTTCCAGCGCTTCGCGGTCGACTTCGACGGCGACGGCAAGCGCAACGTGGTGGATTCCATCCCCGACATCATCGCCTCCACCGCCAACAATCTGAAGCTGGACGGCTGGGAGTTCGGCAAGGCGTGGGGCTATGAGGTGGCGTTGCCGCAGGGCTTCGACTACCGCCTCGCCAGCCGCAGCAACAAGAAGACGCTGGGGGAATGGAACGCCCTCGGCGTGCGCCGGGCCAACGGCGTCGCCTTCCCGCGCCCCACCGATACCGCCTATCTGCTGCTGCCGGGCGGCGCCAACGGCCCCGCCTTCCTGATGATGCGGAATTTCGACGCCATCCTGAAGTACAATCCGGCCGACGCCTACGCCCTCGCCATCGGCCATCTCGCCGACCGGCTGCGCGGCGGCGGCGCCTTCGTCCAGTCCTGGCCGAAGGAGGAGCGCGGCCTCTCCAAGGCCGAGCGGCAGGAAATCCAGGGCCGCCTCGCCCAGATGGGCTACGACATCGGCAATTTGGACGGCATCCTCGGCCAGAAGAGCCGCGTCGCCATCCAGGACTATCAGACCCGCGCCGGCCTGCTGCCGGACGGCTATCCCGACCTCGTCCTGCTCCAGCAGATGCGCCGGTGAAGGCGGGGCGCCGGCTTTACCGCGCCCCCTCCCAACCCGCCGTCGTCCTCCGGCTTGACCGGAGGACCCATGGTGCCGTTCGTCCCGAAGCCCCAACGTCTGCTAAGGCGGCGGGATGGGCCCTCCGGTCAAGCCGGAGGCGACGGGTGGGGACGCTGCGACGCCCCTCTCAGACCAGCCCGTCCACCGCCTCCGTCAGCCGCTCCAGATCCTCCGGGCGGGACAGGCGATGGTCGCCGTCCTTGATGAGGGAGAACACCACGTCGTCCTCGGCGAGGTAGCTCACGAGGCGCATGGCGTGTTCCCACGGCACGTCCTCGTCGCGCGCGCCCTGCAGGATGCGCACCGGGCAGCCGACCGCGAACGGCGCGCCGAGCAGCAGGTGGCGGCGCCCGTCCTCGATCAGCTCGCGGGTGATGACATAGGGGTCCTCGCCATAGAGCGTCGGCTTGAGGAAGCGGCCGGAGGTCTCGATCAGCTCGCGCACCGGGGGCGGGAACTTGTCCCACATGAGGGCCTCGGTGAAGTCCGGCGCCGGCGCCACCAGCACCAGCCCCTTCAGCCGCTTCTCCCCCCGCGCCGCGAGGGCGCGGGCGAGCAGCAGCGCGATCCAGCCGCCCATGGACGAGCCGATGACCACCTGTTCGCCGGAGGTGGCGTGGTCGAACACCGCCAGCGCCTCATTGAGCCAGCGCGAGACGGTGCTCTCCTCGAACGCCCCACCCGATGCGCCATGGCCGGAATAGTCGAACCGCACGTTGGCCTGCCCCCGCGCCTGCGCCCAGCGGGCGAGGTGCTCGGCCTTGGTGCCGGTCATGTCGGACTTGAAGCCGCCGAGCCAGAACAGCCCGGGCGCCGCGCCGGGGATGGCGCGGATGGCGATGGCGCGGCCGTCCACGTCGAGGGTCGAGGCGGTTTCGCCGGGGATGGTGTCGGTCATGGCGTCAGCTCAGGCGAAGGTGGCGAAATAGCGCGCGATGATGCGGGAATAGATGCGCGTCAGCACCTCGAGGTCGGCGACGGGCGTCGCCTCGTCCACCTTGTGCATGGTCTGGCCGACGAGGCCGAACTCCACCACCGGGCAGATGTCCTTGATGAAGCGCGCATCCGAGGTGCCGCCGGACGTGGAGGCCTCCGGCCGCCGCCCCGTCTCCGCCTCCACCGCGTCCGCCACCAGCTCCACGAAGGGTCCGGGCGCGGTGAGGAAGCTCTCGCTGGCGCCGGGCTGGAAGGCGAGATCATAGGTGAGGCCGGCGCCGTCCACCCGGCGGATGATCTCGGACTTCAGCGTCTCCAGCGAATAATGATCGTTGAAGCGCACGTTGAAGCGCGCGGTCGCCTCGGCCGGGATCAGGTTGAACACCGGATTGCCCACATCGATGGAGACCACCTCCAGATTGGAGGGCGGGAAGAAGTCCGAGCCGTGGTCGAGGGGCGCCGACGTCAGCTCGCCCACCAGCTTCAGGAGGCGCGGGATGGGATTGTCGGCGAGGTGCGGATAGGCGACATGCCCCTGCACGCCCTTCACGGTCAGGATACCGGAGAGGCTGCCGCGCCGGCCCACCTTGAAGGCATCGCCCATGGCCTCAGGGTTGGTGGGCTCGCCGAGGACGCAGTGGTCGATGACCTCGCCCTTCTCCTTCAGCCACTCCACCACCTTCACCGTGCCGTCGAGGGCCGGGCCTTCCTCGTCGCCGGTGATGAGGAAGGAGAGGCTGCCGGTCTCCGGCCGGCCATGGCTGAGCGCGGCGGCGAGGAAGGCGGCCACCGCCCCCTTCATGTCCACCGCGCCGCGGCCGAAGAGCTTGCCGTCCTCCACCGTGCCGGCGAACGGCCCGTGCAGCCAATGGGCGGGATCGCCCTCGGGCACCACGTCCACATGGCCGGCGAAGCAGAGGTTGGGCGAGCCGGTGCCGATGCGGGCGTAGATGTTGGGAATGGGAACGCCCCCGCTGTCGAAGGTCAGGCGCTCCACACGGTATCCGAAGGCCTCCAGACGGCGGGCGACGATTTCCAGCGCGCCGCCCGAATCGGGGGTGACGGACGGCGCCCGGATCAGTTCGGCCGCCAGCGTCAGCGCATCGGGGACGTTTGCCCGCAGCTCGGGCTTGACGGAAGCATCGGCGGTCATCAGGAAAGCCTCATCGCTACCGGGGGATGACGAGATAGCGGCAAAGGTGCGGGTCTTTCCAGCGCTTTTGTCGCGGTTTGGGGCGACCTTTACGCCTTTATCCCCCATCCGCCACGAGGCTGCCGCCTTCGGGCGACAGGAACGCCGCCGCGGAGGTTCAATATGAAGGTGAAGACGTCCGCGGCCTTTCTGGTCGCGCTCGCCCTGTCGGTTTTCCCCCTGGCCCAGGCCGGCGCCCAGCAGGCCGCCAGCCCGCCGGCGCAGGGGCAGCAGCAAGGGCAGCAGCAGGGCCACGGACAGGCTGCGCCTGCGGCGGCCACGCCCAATGCCGCCGCCTCGCCCCCCGCCGCACCCGGCACCCCCGCGCCCGCCGCAGGCGATGCAACGCCGACGCAACCGGCACCGAAGCCCGCGCCGGTGCCGCCGGACCCGACCATCGTCGCCGCCCGCGAGAAGATGGAGGCGGCCCGCTCCGCCCTCGATTCCATCGACGCCGCCCTCGCGGTGGAGGGCCTGCGCCCCGGCGACCTCGACGAACTCCGCCAGCGCCTCGATCCGGCCCGCAAGGACCTTGCCGCCGTTTCCGACCAGATCGCCCCCCGCGTCGCCGATGCGGAGAGCCGGCTCAGCGGCCTCGGCCCCAAGCCCGCCGAGGGCGCCACCGAAGAGCCGACCGTCGCCGCCGACCGCGAGCGGCTCACCAAGATCTCCGCCGAACTCGGCGCCGTCCTGAAGCAGAACCGCGCTTTGGTGCTGCGCGGCGACCAGATTTCCGACCGCATCAGCTCGCGCCGCCGCGCTTTGTTCACGGGTCAATTGTTCGAGCGGGTGGATTCCGTCATCGACCCGGACCTGTGGACCAACGCCTTCAACGCGCTGAATTCCGAGTTCCGCGCCCTGCGCTACTTCGGGAACGACTGGCGCGCCTATTCGGTGCGGCGCCTGTCGCCGCTGGCAGTGATGGGAATCCTTCTGGGCGGGCTCGGCATCCTGGTGGCTGTGGTCGCCGGCGGGCGGCTGCTGCGCAAGCGCCTGCGGACCCCGCCGCCGGAGCCCGGCGAGAGCTTCACCCGCCTGCGCTCGGCGCGCGAGGCGATGAAGGTGCTGTTCCTCAACGCCACCGTTGCGCCAGCCGCTGCCATGGCCGCGGTCGCCTTCATCGGCGCCTTCGAGATCATCCCGCCCCGTGCCGACGAGCTGGTGCAGGGCATCCTCATCGCCATCTTCATCAAGGCCATCGGCAATGCGGTGGGCCGCGCCTTCCTGGCGCCCAGCGAGCCGTGGCGCCGTCTGCCGACCCTCTCGGACGGCGCTGCCGCCCTCGCCTACCGCTATTTCTCCTTCACCGTGTGGACGCTGGCCATCGCCGCCGCACTAAACGCTTTCCACCGGGTGCTGTTCGCGCCCGTGGGACTGACGGTGGTGACGAGCGCGATCATGTCGCTGCTCATCGCCGGCTTCATCTCCCGCTTCCTCGTCGGCGCCGCCCGTGCGGAGGCCGATGCGGATACGACGAAGGACTCGGCGACCACCGACGCCGCCGCCATCGCAGCCACCGGCCCGGCACCGGCACCGCCGCGCTACATCCGCCTGTTCGTGTGGGTGGCGGTGTTCGCCCTCATCGGCGCGCTGGTGGCCGGCTACATCAGCTTCGCCGCCTTCGTCGCCGCGCGCATGGTCATCGCCGCCGCCGTACTCGGCGTGCTCTATCTGCTCTATGCCCTCATCGACGCCTTCTTCGGCGAGGGGCTTTCGGCCGAGACTCATCGCGCGCGGATGATCTCCAGCATGCTGGGCCTGAAGCCGGAGCGGGTGGAGCTGATCGGCGTCCTGGCGTCGGGCCTGCTCAAGCTGCAGCTGTTCGTGATCGCCGCTTTCCTCATCGTCGGCAGCTGGGGCACCTCCACCGCCGACATGATGGAGACGGTGGAGCGCGTGTCCTTCGGCGTGCGCATCGGCAACGCCACCATCACGCTGTGGAGCGTGGTCTATGCCGTGCTGCTGCTGCTCGTCAGCCTCGCGGCGGCGCGCGGACTGCAGAAATGGGTGTCGAGCGCGCTCCTGCCCCGCACCGGGCTTGAGCCCTCGCTGCAATCCTCCATCGCCACCATCGTCGGCTATGTGGGCACCATCGTCGCCGTCATGGTGGCCATGGGCCAATTGGGGCTGAACCTCGAGAACATCGCGCTGGTCGCCGGTGCCCTCTCGGTCGGTATCGGTTTCGGCCTGCAGTCCATCGTGTCGAACTTCGTCTCCGGCCTGATCCTGCTCGCCGAGCGGCCGATCCGGGTGGGCGACACCATCAACGTGAAGGGCGAGGAGGGCTATGTGCGCCGCATCTCGGTGCGCGCCACCGAGATCGAGACCTTCGAGCGCGCCACGGTGATCGTGCCCAACGCCGACCTCATCACCGGCATGGTGAAAAACTGGACGCACTCCAACACCACCGGCCGGATCATCGTCGCCGTCACCGTCTCCTACGACAGCGATGCGGAGGAGGTGCGTGACATTCTGGTCGGCTGCGCCTGCGACCATCCGCAGGTGCTCCAGACGCCGCCGCCGCGCGTGTTCCTGATGAAGTTCGCCGACGCGGGCATCGTCTTCGAGCTGCGCTGCGTGGTGGCCAACGTGGACTATGCGCTGACCGTGAAGAGCGACCTGCACTTCCAGGTGCTCTCGCGCTTCCGCAAGGCGCATGTGGGCATGGTGGCTCAGCCCTGGGCGGCGCTGGCCCGCGCGCCCCGCGACATGGTGCCCCCGCCGCCGGCGCCGCCCGATCCGCTGCAATAGGCCGGTGCCGGGAGGGCCGGGCGCGCTAACGCTTCCTCAACCCTCCCGGCGCACAAGACAGGGGGAATGCCGGGGGCCCGCCCCCCGAAAGCCCGCCCGAAAAGGCCAGCCGGAAGCCGAGACATGCGCGAACAGATCCTCCGCCGCTCCCTCCTCGCCGGTGCCGGCCTTGCGCTTCTCGCCGTCCTCGCCGGCTGCGCCACCACCGAGCAGATCGACACCCAGCCGGCCTTCTACATCAACCTCGCCAAGACCGGTAAGCCGGTGGACGCCGCCGCCGCGGCCTCGCTCCTCTCCGATTACCGCACCGCGCGCGGCCTGCCGGCAGTGACCATCGACGACACGCTGAGCCGCCTCGCGCAGGACCAGGCCAATGCCATGGCCAAGGCGGACAACCTCTCCCACGAGGTGGGCGGGCGCAATTTCATCACCCGCATCAAGGCCTCCGGCTACGACGCGAAGCGGGCGGTGGAGAATGTGGGCGCCGGCTACCACACCCTGGCCGAGGCCTTCTCCGGCTGGCGCGACTCTCCCTCGCACAACAAGAACATGCTGGAGCCGGGCGTGACCCGCATGGGCATCGCCACGGCCAACGCCCCCCATTCCAAATACAAGGTCTATTGGGCGCTCATCCTCGCCCAGCCAGACGACGCCTCGCGCTGAGGCGCCCGCGCCGGGGGCTGTTGCCCTGAACGCCCGCGCGCTTGCCTCATGAGCCTTCGGTCAAGCCCGCGCGGCGCCTGAGCGTGGCCCGCACGGCCTCGGTCGAAGGCCGAGGCCGATGGCGTGACAGCCAAGCTGCGCATGTTCGTGATCGTGCGGTACGGGCGGAGGGCTTTCCCGACGTGCCTTTCTCTGGCCTAATCAGCGCGTTGATACGTGACAGGCAGGAGAGGAAGATGAAGCGGATCGCTTTCGTCGTGTGCGCCTTGAGCGTCCTCGCCGGCCCGGCGCTCGCGTGCCCGGGCATGACCAACGCCTCCATCGGCGACACCACCACCACCGCCAGCAATCCGGTGACCCAGAAGGGCGGCTGATTTCGGCGCACCTGGCGCCTCGGCTTTCTCCCGGACGGAACCTCCGTTCCCCGGCCCTCGGGCCGGGGCTTTTTTATGCGCGGAACGCAAACGGCCGGCGGGATGCCCGCCGGCCATTGGTACGCTTTGGCCACGCTCAAACACCGCGCGGGCTGAAACCCGCCACGCCTTCACATATGGATGGCGCGCTTCTCCACGGCCATAGCCGCCTCCTTCACCGCTTCGGAGCGGGTGGGGTGGGCGTGGCAGGTGCGGGCGAGGTCTTCCGACGAGCCGCCGAACTCCATCAGCACCGCACATTCGTGGATCATCTCGCCGGCCTCGGGGCCGATGATGTGGGCGCCAAGCACCTTGTCGGTGGCGGCGTCGGCGATGATCTTCACGAAGCCGTCCGTGGTGTTGTTCACCTTGGTGCGGCCGTTGGCGGTGAAGGGGAACTTGCCGACCTTGTAGGCGACGCCTGCCGCCTTCAGATCGTCCTCGGTCTTGCCGACGGAAGCGACCTCCGGGAAGGTGTAGACCACGCCGGGGATCACGTCATAGTTCACGTGGCCCGCCTTGCCGGCCAGTTGCTCCGCCAGCGCCACGCCCTCGTCCTCGGCCTTGTGGGCGAGCATGGGGCCGACGATCACGTCGCCGATGGCATAGATGCCGGGCACGTTGGTGGCGAAGTGGTGGTCGGTGACCACGCGGCCGCGTGCATCCTTGGCGACGCCCGCCTCCTCCAGCCCGAGGCCGGCAGTGTAGGGGATGCGGCCGATGGCGACCAGCACCACGTCCGCCTCCAGCACCTCGGCGGCGCCGCCCGCGGCGGGCTCCACCGAGACCTTGAGCGTCTTGCCCTTGGTGTCCACGCCGGTGACCTTGGTGCCGAGCTTGAAGGTGAAGCCCTGCTTGTCGAGGATGCGCTGGAAGGACTTGGCCACGTCCGAATCCATGCCGGGCAGGATGCGGTCGAGGAATTCCACCACGGTGACCTGCGCGCCGAGGCGGCGCCACACCGAGCCCAGTTCCAGGCCGATGACGCCCGCGCCCACCACGATGAGCTTGCCGGGCACCTTGGGCAGCTTCAGCGCACCGGTGGAGGAGACGATGCGCTCCTCGTCGATGGTTACGCCGGGCAGCGGGGCCACGTCCGAACCGGTGGCGATGACGATGTTCTTCGTCTCCAGCACCTCGACCTTGCCGTCGGCATTGAGGGTGACTTCCACCTTGCCGGGGCCGAGGATCTTGCCGGCGCCCATGTAGACGTCGACCTTGTTCTTCTTCAGCAGGAACTCGACGCCCTTCACATTGCCGTCCACGCCGCGGTCCTTGAAGGCCAGCATGGCGGGCAGATCGAGCTTGGGAGCCGGGACGCCGATGCCCATCTCGCCGAACTTGTGGCCGGCTTCCTCGAACAGCTCGGAGGCATAGAGCAGCGCCTTGGAGGGGATGCAGCCCACGTTCAGGCAGGTGCCGCCATGGGTGCCGCGCTTCTCCACCACCGCGACCTTGAGGCCGAGCTGGGCCGCGCGAATGGCACACACATAGCCGCCGGGGCCGGTGCCGATGATGGTGAGATCGTAGGACATGCGGAGTTCCTTCAAGGTAAGGGGCCGGAGCGCGTCAAGGCGCGGCAACGGCCCTTTGCAAGGCGAGGCGGATACCGAGGCAGATCAGGAGTGCGCCGGTGACGCGATTGAACCAGCGGCCGAAGCGGACGAGCCCGTCGCGCACCGTCCGGCCGGTGAAGAAGAGGGTGACGAGGGCGAACCAGCACACCAGCAGCACGCCCATGGACAGCCCATAGAAGCCCTGCACCACCACGGGCGTCTCGGGGCTCACCAGCGTCGAGAACAGGGACAGGAAGAACAGCATCGCCTTAGGGTTCAGCGCATTGGTGAGAAACCCGAGGGCGAAGGCGCGCCTGTCGGACATGACACCGGCCGCCACAGGCGCGGCCTCGCCGTCCATGGCCGGCGCAGGCGCGGCCCAGGTCTTCACGCCCACATAGACGAGATAGGCGCAGCCCGCCCACTTCAGCACCGAGAAGGCAACCAGGGAGTGGGCGACGAGGAAGCCGAGGCCGGCCAATGTGTAGCTGGCGTGGAGAAGGATCGCGGACCCGATACCGAGGCTGGTGACGAGGCCGGCGCGCCGGCCGAACACCACGCTCTGGCGCACCACCATGGCGAAGTCCGGCCCCGGCGCGACCGCCGCGACGGCGAACACCGCCATGAGTGTGAGATATTCGGGAAGATGGCTCAGCATGGCCGGTTCCGAGCCTATCATTCAGCCGCGGGACGGTCGGCAAGCGCTTCCGCCTCGAACCGCAGGGCGTCGGCGCAGAAGTCGATCTCCTCGCCGTCTGGGCAGATCCATTCAAGGCTCGATCCGCCGGAGCCCACATGGGCGGTGGCGAAGAAGGCCGGATCGGAAAGGGGGCGGGTCGCCTCGCCCCAGGCGAACTTCTCAGAAAAGTCGAGGGTGGCGGAAAAACCGTCCGCATAGGTCAGCCGCACCAGCGGAAAGCGGGGCACCTCGACCGAGACGATGGTGTTTCCGAGCTTCATGCGATCTTCCCCGGCGACTGGCGCACGACGGCCTTCTTCCAGCAGGTGACCAATTCGTCTTCATGGGCCTTCGCCCAGTCCAGAACCGCCCTCAATTTGGGGGCGGGCAGCGATCCTTCCAAGACATCCCAGCTGTTCAGCGCGATCAAGGCCTGATGCTCGGCGAACCGGGCGTGGAAATGCGGCGGCGGATGATCGCTGAAGAAGAACTGGATGGTCACGCCCTCCACGATGGCGACGGTCGGCATTCTCACTTCCGTTCAGGTGGAGGATCAGCCGGAACGAGGCGCTCGACCACCCCCAGAAAGACCAGTCCCAAGACCACCGCGCCAGCGAAGAAAGCGAGCGCCCAGACTTGCTCGGGGAAGCTCTCGCTCATCATCAGGCCCGGACTGGCCATGACGATCTCGAACGCCCGTCCCCCGAACCAGCCGCTGAAGGCCGCGCAGACGGCTCCCGCATAGGCGAGAAGAAGGATGGCCAGACGCTTCCGGTGCCTAGCCATCCCCTTCACAGTCTCACAGATCCAGCACGAGGCGCGCCGGGTCTTCCAGGGTCTCCTTCACGCGCACGAGGAAGGTCACGGCCTCGCGGCCGTCGACGATGCGGTGGTCGTAGGAGAGGGCGAGGTACATCATCGGGCGGATCACGATCTGCCCCTTGATCACCACCGGGCGCTCCTCGATGCGGTGCATGCCGAGGATGCCCGACTGCGGCGCGTTGAGGATGGGGGTGGACATCAGCGAGCCGTAAATGCCGCCGTTGGTGATGGTGAAGGTGCCGCCCTGCATCTCGTCGATGCCGAGCTTCCCGTCACGCGCCTTGCGGCCGTAGCCGGCGATGGCCTTCTCGATCTCGGCGACGGAGAGCAGGTCCGCGTCGCGCACCACCGGAACCACGAGGCCCTTCTCGGTGCCCACCGCGATACCGATGTTGTAGTAGTTCTTGTAGACGAGATCCTGGCCGTCGATCTCGGCGTTCACCGCCGGGATGTCCTTCAGCGCCGCGATCACCGCCTTGGTGAAGAAGCCCATGAAGCCGAGCTTGGTGCCGTGCTTCTTCTCGAAGGCATCCTTGAACTGGCTGCGCAGGCTCATCACCGCGGTCATGTCCACGTCGTTGAACGTGGTGAGCATGGCGGCGGTGTTCTGGGCATCCTTCAGGCGGCGCGCGATGGTCTGGCGCAGCTTGGTCATCTTCACCCGCTCCTCGCGGGCGGCGTCGGTGGGCGCCGAGGGGGCGCGCACCGCCACAGGGGCGGCGGCGGGAGCCGCCGAAACGCCCGAAGCGATGGCGGCCAGCATGTCACCCTTGGTGACGCGGCCGTCCTTGCCGGAGCCGGAGACGTCGGCCGGGTTCACGCCGGTCTCAGCGGCGATGCGCCCAACGGCCGGGCCGTTGCTGCCGGCCGCAACAGCGGCGGCGGGAGCGGCGGCCGGCGCCGGAGCGGGCGCAGCGGCCGGAGCGGGAGCGGCGGGGGCAGCAGGCGCCGCCTCGGCGCCCGAGCCGGCACCGATATTGCCGAGCAGCGCACCGACGCCGACGGTCTCGCCGTCCTTGGCGACGATCTCGGAGAGGACGCCGGAGGCCGGAGCCGGCACCTCGACGGTCACCTTGTCGGTCTCGAGCTCAACCAGCGGCTCATCGGCCTTGACGGCATCGCCGGGCTTCTTGAACCACTTGCCGATGGTCGCCTCGGTAACGGACTCGCCCAGGGTGGGCACGCGGATCTCGGTCATTGTGTTCGCCCCTTGAGGGGGCCTCCCTCAGACTTCGGCTTGGGCCGGGCGTGGCGCCCGGCGCTCGATGAGCGACAGAATGGGCATCACCGCATAGGTGAAGCCCAGGTCCGCCTTGATGACGGGATCCCGAAGCGAGAGGCCGGTCGCGGCAGCCTCGTCGGGTACTTCGATGACGGCCATCCCCCAGATGCCCGCCGGGTCCGCCACCGGACCGACGGCGAGGGCCGTGCCGGCCTCCGCCTCGGCCTGCCAGAAGGCGAAGTGCGCACCCATGGCATCCATCTCGGCCGCGCTCGCGTCCGAGGGAAAGCTCGGGCGCGGCGGGGAAAGGCGGAGCAGGAAGTGCGGCACGGCGCGTCCTCTTTCGGGGCGGTTCTTCGGGTGTCGGATCAGCCCAGGGCTTCCTCGAGGAAGGCCTTGAGCTGCGCCATGTGCTTGGACATCAAGCCGGTGGCGGTGGCGGCGGACGCCGGACGGCCGGCGTAGCGCGGACGCCGCGCGGTGCCGCCAGCCTGCTCCAGCACCCACTCCAGATACGGCTGCACGAAGGCCCAGGATCCCTGATTCTTCGGCTCTTCCTGGCACCACACCACCTCGGCATTCTTGAAGCGGCCGAGTTCCTGCACCAGCGTCTTGAGCGGGAACGGATAGAGCTGCTCCACGCGCATCAGGTAGACGTCGTCCACGCCCCGCTTCTCGCGCTCCTCCAGCAGGTCGTAATAGACCTTGCCCGAGGACAGCACGACGCGGCGGATCTTGTCGTCCGGCTGGAGCTTGATGGCGCTCTCGTCCGGGTGCGACTGGGCGTCGTCCCACAGCACGCGGTGGAAGGTGGTGCCGGTCACCATGTCCGAGAGGTTGGACACCGCCCGCTTGTGGCGCAGCAGCGACTTGGGCGTCATCAGGATGAGCGGCTTGCGGAATTCCCGCTTCATCTGCCGGCGCAGGATGTGGAAGTAGTTGGCCGGGGTGGTGACGTTGGCCACCTGCATGTTGTCCTCGGCGCACAACTGCAGATAGCGCTCGAGGCGGGCGGAGGAATGCTCCGGACCCTGGCCCTCATAGCCGTGCGGCAGCAGGCAGACGAGGCCGGACATGCGCAACCACTTGCGCTCGCCCGAGGAGATGAACTGGTCGAACACCACCTGCGCGCCGTTGGCGAAGTCGCCGAACTGCGCCTCCCAGAGCACCAGAGTGTTGGGCTCGGAGAGGGTGTAGCCATATTCGAAGCCCAGCACCGCCTCCTCCGAGAGCATCGAATTGATGACCTCGTACTTGGCCTGGGTCTCGGACAGGTGGTTGAACGGCTTGTAGCGGGCCTCGGTCTCCTGGTCGAGCAGCACCGAATGGCGCTGGGAGAAGGTGCCGCGCTCCACGTCCTGGCCCGACAGGCGGACCGGGTGGCCTTCCAGCAGCAGGGAGGAGAAGGCGAGCGCCTCGCCGGTCGCCCAGTCGATGCCCTTGCCGTCCTCGATCGCCTTCTTGCGGTTGTCGAGGAAGCGCTGGATGGTGCGGTGGACCTGGAAGCCCTCCGGCACGGTGGTGATCTTCGCGCCGATGGCCTTCAGCTCGTCTTCCGGCAGGCCGGTGTTGCCGCGGCGCGGATCATCATCCTCATGGGTGGGCTTGAAGCCGGCCCAGCGGCCGTCGAGCCAGTCGGCCTTGTTGGGCTTGTAGGCCTGGCCGGCCTCGTGCTCGGCCTCGAGGCGGTCGCGCCACGCATTGCGCATGGTGTCCACCTCGCCGGCGGTCACGACTCCCTCGGCTTCCAGCTTCTTGGTGTACAGCTCGAGCACGCTCGCGTGCTGGCGGATCACCTTGTACATCTTCGGCTGGGTGAACGCGGGCTCGTCACCCTCGTTGTGACCGAAGCGGCGGTAGCAGAACATGTCCACCACCACCGGCTTGTGGAAGCGCTGGCGGAACTCGGTGGCCACCTTGGCGCAGAACACCACGGATTCCGGGTCGTCGCCGTTGCAGTGGAAGATCGGCGCCTCGATCATCTTAGCCACATCCGACGGATAGGGCGAGGAGCGCGAATAACGCGGATTGGTGGTGAAGCCGATCTGGTTGTTGATGATGAAGTGGATCGAACCGCCGGTGCGGTGACCCTTCAGGCCGGAGAGGCCGAGGCACTCGGCCACCACGCCCTGGCCGGCGAAGGCGGCATCGCCGTGCAGCAGCAGCGGCAGAACCTTGGTGCGCTCGGTGTCACCCAGTTGGTCCTGCTTGGCGCGGGCCTTGCCCAGCACCACCGGATCGACGATCTCGAGGTGCGACGGGTTGGCGGTCAGCGACAGGTGGACCTTGTTGTTGTCGAACTCGCGGTCGGACGAGGCGCCGAGGTGATACTTCACGTCGCCCGAGCCTTCCACCTCGTCGGGCGCCCAGGAGCCGCCCTTGAACTCGTGGAACAGGGCGCGGTGGGGCTTGCCCATCACCTGGGTCAGCACGTTCAGGCGGCCGCGGTGGGCCATGCCGAACACGATGTCCTTCACGCCGAGGTTGCCGCCGCGCTTGATGATCTGCTCCAGCGCCGGGATCAGGCTCTCGCCGCCGTCGAGGCCGAAGCGCTTGGTGCCGGTGAACTTCACGTCGAGGAACTTCTCGAAGCCCTCGGCCTCCACCAGCTTGTTGAGGATGGCGCGCTTGCCCTCGCGGGTGAAGGTGACTTCCTTATCGACGCCCTCGATGCGCTCCTGGATCCAGGCCTTCTCCTCGGGCGAGGAGATGTGCATGAACTCGACGCCGATGGAAGCGCAATAGGTGCGGCGCAGGATGGCGACCATCTGGCGGACGGTCGCGAATTCGAGGCCCAGCACATGGTCGATGAAGATCTTGCGGTCGAGATCGGCCTCATAGAAGCCGTAGGACGCCGGGTCCAGCTCCGGCGCCTCGCGCGGCGGGGTCAGGCCGAGCGGGTCGAGATTGGCGTGCAGGTGGCCGCGCATGCGGTAGGCGCGGATCATCATCAGCGCCTTGACGGAATCGCGGGTGGCCTGCTGCACCTCGGTGGCGGAGAACTCGACGCCGGACTTCTGCGCCTTGGCCTTCACCTTGTCGGCGATGGCCTTCTCCACCTCGATCCACTGGCCGTCCATGGCCGAGACCAGCTCGCCGTTGGCGTGCACCGGCCAGTTGGGCTTCTTCCAGGAGGCGCCGCGGGCGTTCTCGATCACCTGGTTGGGGTCGTCCTTCAACGCCGCGAAGAAGGCCTGCCACTCAGCGCTGACCGAATTGGGATCGGTCTCATAGCGGGCGTAGAGATCCTCGATCCAGGCGGCATTGGCGCCATAGAGGAAGGAGGTGTTCAGGAATACGTCGTTCTGTTCCGCGCGCGACATGGGCTTGTTCCCGGAAGACCGTGGCGCCTCACTCTCCTTGAGCGCATTTCGCGCGGAAAATGAAGCCCCAAGGCCGCTCGTCTGCCACAAATCCGGCGCCTGGCCCTTGCCGGACGCCCCGTCACCCCTGCGAGGCTCGTGGCGGCCTTCGACAGCAGTGCTCGACAACCTTCATATGGGCAGGGCGGCCACCGGCCGAAAGGCCGGGCCTCGCCCCGTCCGAACCGCGCTCGCCAGTCGCCGAACTTCATGGCGATTGCGCGGCGGATGCCTAGAGCGCGATCCGAGCGGATTGAATCAATCCGCTCGGTGAATCGCCCTCTAACTCCAAGAAAGAGAACGCGTGATCCGATCAGATTGCGATGCAATCTGATCGGCGCGTGCTCTTGCGGGAGCGGAATTCCAAGGCTTTCGCCTCGGTGGCTTTCGCCCAGGTCCCCCGCTCCCGGTCCATCCAAGTGGCGATCCCCCGGCCGGGCCGGGGGACGGCCCTCAGCCCTTCAGCACCTCGACGAGGGTCTTGCCGAGGCGCGCGGGGGACGGAGACACGCGGATGCCCGCCGCCTCCATGGCCGCGATCTTGTCCTCTGCGCCGCCCTTGCCGCCGGAGATGATGGCACCGGCATGGCCCATGCGACGGCCGGGAGGGGCCGTGCGGCCGGCGATAAAGCCCACCATCGGCTTCTTGCGGCCCTTCTTCGCCTCGTCGGCGATGAACTGCGCCGCATCTTCCTCGGCCGAGCCGCCGATCTCGCCGATCATGACGATCGACTCGGTCTTGGGGTCGGCGAGGAACATCTCCAGCACGTCGATGAACTCGGTGCCCTTCACCGGATCGCCGCCGATGCCCACCGCCGAGGTCTGGCCGAGGCCTTCCTGGGTGGTCTGGAACACCGCTTCGTAGGTCAGCGTGCCGGAGCGCGAGACGATGCCCACCGAGCCTGTCTTGAAGATGTTGGCCGGCATGATGCCGATCTTCGACTGGCCAGCGGTGACGATGCCGGGGCAGTTGGGGCCGATGAGGCGGCTCTTGGAGCCGGACAGGGCGCGCTTCACCTTCACCATGTCGAGCACCGGGATGCCCTCAGTGATGCAGACGATGAGCGGGATCTCCGCGTCGATCGCCTCGAGGATGGCGTCGGCGGCGCCCGGAGGCGGCACGTAGATCACCGAGGCATCGGCGCCGGTGGCTTCCTTGGCCTCGATCACGGTGTCGAACACCGGCAGGTTGAGGTGGGTGGTGCCACCCTTGCCCGGCGAGGTGCCGCCGACCATCTTCGTCCCGTAGGCGATGGCCTGCTGGGCGTGGAAGGTGCCGTTCTTGCCGGTGAAGCCCTGGGTGATGACCTTGGTGTTGGCGTCGATCAGCACGGACATCACGCAGCTTCCTTCTTCACGGCCGCGACGATCTTCTGCGCCGCATCATCGAGATCATCGGCGGGGATCACATTGAGCCCGCTCTCACGGATGATCTGCTTGCCTTCTTCCACATTGGTGCCTTCGAGGCGCACCACGAGAGGCACCTGGAGGCCCACCGCCTTCACCGCCGCGATCACGCCGTTGGCGATCACGTCGCACTTCATGATGCCGCCGAAGATGTTGACGAGGATGCCCTTCACGTTCGGGTCGGCGGTGATGATCTTGAACGCTGCCGTCACCTTCTCCTCGTTGGCGCCGCCGCCCACGTCGAGGAAGTTCGCCGGGCTCTCGCCGTAGAGCTGGATGATGTCGAGGGTCGCCATGGCGAGGCCCGCGCCGTTGACCATGCAGCCGATGGTGCCGTCGAGGGCGATGTAGGCGAGGTCGTACTTGGACGCCTCGATCTCCTTCTCGTCCTCTTCCGTCAGGTCGCGCAGCTCGACGAGCTTGGGATGGCGGAACAGGGAGTTGGAATCGAAGGACACCTTGGCGTCGAGCACGCGCAGGTTGCCATCCTTGGTGATGATGAGCGGGTTGATCTCCAGCATCGCCATGTCGGTCTCGACGAAGGCGGTGTAGAGCACCTCGGCCAGCTTGCTGGCCTGCTTGGCGAGATCACCGGAAAGGCCGAGGGCCTTGGCGATCTTGCGGCCATGGAAGCCCTGCACGCCGGTCACCGGGTCCACCGAGAAGGTCACGATCTTCTCAGGGGTGGAGTGGGCGACTTCCTCGATGTCCATGCCGCCTTCGGTGGAGACTACGAAGGCCACGTGCGAGGTGGCGCGGTCCACGAGCAGGGAGATGTAGAACTCCTTCTCGATGTCCGAGCCTTCCTCGATATAGAGGCGGTTCACCTGCTTGCCGGCCGGGCCGGTCTGGATGGTGACGAGGGTGCGGCCGAGCATCTGGCCGACGAATTCCTTCACCTCATCCACGGACTTGGCGAGGCGCACGCCGCCCTTCTCGCCGGCCTCGGGCTCCTTAAACTTGCCCTTGCCACGGCCACCGGCGTGAATCTGTGACTTCACCACCCAGAGCGGGCCACCCAGCTCCTTGGCGGCGGCTTCCGCCTCCTCGACCTTCAGCACGGGAATGCCGCGCGAGACCGGGGCGCCGAAGCTCTTCAGCAGCGCCTTGGCCTGATACTCGTGAATATTCATCTTCCGTGTCCCTCAGGGTTGCGATGTGTCCCTTTCCCCGCCCCGGTCCGTCCCGGGTCCCGCGCAATTGCGGGACCGCCCGGTCAAGACCGCCTCCACCGCAGAAGGGGGACCCGCGCCACCGCCCCGGCCCGAAGGACTGGAGCGAGGATGCGGTCTCCCCCGAGGAGGGGAACACTCGTCTCCTTCACCACGCCGGTTGTACCCCGGCACGAAAACGGCGCGCCTTGCGGCACGCCGTCATGAGCGAGATCACTTCCCGAGGCCGGGTGCGATCTTCAGGCAGGCCTCCACCAGTCCTTCGACTGCGGCGACCGATCTTTCGAACATGGCGCGCTCGGGCCGGTCGAGCTCGACCTCCACGATACGCTCCACCCCCCGCGCGCCGATGACGGCCGGCACGCCGAGATAGATGTCCCTGAGCCCGTACTCCCCATCGAGCCGTGCGGCGACCGGGAGCAGGCGCTTCTTGTCCTTCAGGTAGCTCTCCGCCATGGCGATGGCGGCGGCGGCCGGCGCGTAGAAGGCCGAGCCGGTCTTGAGCAGGTTGACGATCTCCGCCCCGCCGTCGCGCACGCGCTGGACGATGGCGGCGATGCGCTCCTCGCTGGTCCAGCCCATGCGGATGAGGTCCGGCACCGGGATGCCGCCCACGGCGGAATAGCGCACCAGCGGCACCATGGTATCGCCGTGCCCGCCCATGACGAAGGCGGTCACATCCTCCACCGAGACGCCGAACTCCTCGGCGAGGAAGAAGCGGAAGCGGGCGGAATCCAGCACGCCGGCCATGCCCACCACCTTCTCCGGCGGCAGGCCGCTGGTGCGCTGGAGCGCCCAGACCATGGCATCGAGCGGATTGGTGATGCAGATGACGAAAGCGTCAGGCGCATATTTGCGCAGGCCCGCGCCCACCTGCTCCATCACCTTGAGGTTGATGGCGAGGAGGTCGTCGCGGCTCATGCCCGGCTTGCGCGGCACGCCGGCGGTGACGATCACCACATCGGCACCGGCGATGGCATCATAGCTGGAGGCGCCCCAGATGCCCGCGTCGACCCCTTCCACGGGGGCGAGCTGGGCGAGGTCCAGGGCCTTGCCGTCGGGAACGCCGTCGGCGACGTCGAACAGCACGATGTCGCCCAACTCCTTCAGTCCAGCCAGAAGGGCGAGCGTACCGCCGATCTGGCCGGCCCCGATGAGGGCGATCTTGTTGCGGGCCATCCCAAATCCCCGGTAACCGCTGCGGAGCCGGCACATGAGACGAGCCGCCGCAGGAACGCGGCGCTTGACTACTCCCATCCGTCCGGGGGTTCAAGCCGGCCGCACTGCACAAATAGTGGCATCGAGCGGGATTTTGCCGCAAAAACGGGTCGTTTTGCGCTGATTTTCTGCTGATTTGCACCATGCGGAAAACCATCCCGCAGGGCGGTGCAGCGGCCTACCACCGGCGGGACGTGCGGCACCCCGTCCGGCGCCTCCCCGAGGTCGATCGGATCAGGCCTGCCCCTGAGGACGCAGGCGCAGGCATCGCCCCGAGACCTCCAGCGCGCCGGCATCCACCATCGCTCGCAGGGCGCGATAGAGCGCCTCGTGGGTCAGGCCCAGCTCAGCCGCCCATCGCATCTTGGGCTGGGAGAGTTCGAGAACGCCATGGCGCCCCTCAGTCTCAATGAAATGGACGATCCTCTCCCTTGCGGTCCGCAGAGCAAGCCGCTCGCTCTGGGCGCGCACGCGCCTCAATTCCCCGCTCAGGTGGCGGAGCCAGAGCGCCTGAATGTCCGCCCTGGCCAGAGCCTCCCGGAAGGTGGCGATGGGGATCGCCAAAGCGCAAACCGCAACGGCGGCGATGCCGTCGCAATGGTAGGCGGGCTGGTCGAGGCTTGCCTCGGCGAGGAATCCGTGCCGCGCCCGCTGGAAGACAACCTCGATCCCGGCCGGCGAATGGCGGACCATCCGGGCTTCGCCAGAAAGGACACAGAACATGAATTCCGGCGCCTTGCCGCGCCGGAACAGGTGTTCGCCTCTGGCGAAGGATCGCTCCGGAACGCGCCGCAGGGACAGGCTTTCGAGAAGCGGCCGGAGCAGGCCCGGTTCCATCCGTCACCCTTGGCGTTGATATGATCACCATCATAAGCGGCTGCGGGCAACCCGGCTAGGATCATCCCAAAACGGGAGGTTCCTTCATGCACCGGTTCATCATCGCCGCAGCAGCGGCCGCCACCCTGGCCACGGTCCCGGTCGCCATGGCCCAGCACGATCACGCCGGCAGAGGCGGCCAGCCCCACGACGGCGCGACCCCGCCAGCTGCTTCGGATGGCCGCGAATTCGTCAGAATGCCGGATCCTGTGGCGGAAAGGATGCTGGCGAACATGCGGGATCACCTGCAGGCGCTCCAGGAGATCAACGAGCAGCTTGGTCTCGGTCATTTGGATGCGGCGGCGCGCATCGCGGAGCAACGGCTGGGCATGTCGTCCCTCGGGCCGCATGGCGCGCAGGAGGTGGCTGGCTTCATGCCACAGGGAATGCAGGGCGCGGGGAGCGACATGCACCGCGCCGCGAGCCGGTTTGTCATCGTCGCCACCGATGCGGGCGTCTCTGGCGATATGCGACCCGTCTTCTCCGCCCTGGGCACGCTGACATCGGCGTGCGTCGCCTGTCACGCCGGCTACCGGGTCAGGTAACACAGCGCCGGAACGAAAAAATCTGCCCTCTCCCCGCACACGGCCGAGCGACCAGCCGGATAAAAAAAATTAAAACAACGTCAATATCAACGAACAAAAAGCAGGGAGAGGGCAGCCGGCCGGAGCACTTCGGGGCACTCCGGCGGAAGGGTGGCCCCGCGTTCGTCCGCGCGGCTGCGCGGAGGGGCGGGACGAGACGGTCTCAGCTTCCGGTCTTGAGCGAACCGAGCTGGACGAAGGCGGGCTTGGCGGCGGGGGCCGCCGGGCGGTTCGGATCGTGCTCCTTCAGCACCTTGAACACCCGTTCCGCCATGGGATTGGAGGCAATGAAGTCCGCATAGGCCTGCGACAGCATGGTCTGTGCGGCGGAATAGATCTCCTCCTCGCTCATGCCGTCGAACTCGGCCGAGACGAGGTACTGGCCCATGCGCCGCAGGATATGGAGGCGCAGCACCTGCAGCACTTCCGGCTGGTATTCCACCTGCAGCACTTCGAAGAATTCCTCGGCGCTTCCGAGAGACTTCAGCTTGTCGATGATGGACATGTCGCTCTTTCTCCTGTCGATCAGCCCAAGTCTGGTCAACCCAAGTCCGGGATGTCAGGCCGCCTCGTCCGCGCTCGCCGGCCGGCCGCGCTGGCGCTCGCCCTGCAGGTGGGTGAGGCGGGCCTCGAGGAACTCGATCCGGTCCAGCAGGGAGACGATGGCCTCGCCCACCGGGTCCGGCATGAGATGGTGCTCGAGGTCGATGCGGCCGTCGCCGAGCTTGCGGCGGTCCGAGGTGGGCTTCACCACCCGGCCGGGAATGCCCACCACCGTCATGGCCGGCGGGACATCCTCGATCACCACCGAATTGGCGCCGACCCGGCAGCCGGCCCCGACCGTGATCGGCCCGAGGATCTTGGCCCCCGCTCCCACCAGCACGCCGTTGCGCAGGGTGGGATGGCGCTTGCCCGACGTCCAGGACGTGCCGCCGAGAGTCACTCCATGGTACAGGGTGACGTCGTCGCCGATCTCCGCTGTTTCGCCGATCACCACGCACGCGCCGTGATCGATGAAGAAGCGCCGGCCGATGGTGGCGCCGGGGTGGATGTCCACATTGGTCAGGAAGCGGCCTAGCCAGGACAGGAAGCGGGCCGGGAACTTCACCCCCCGCCGCCACAGCCGGCTGGCGAGGCGGTGCCAGATGATGGCGTGGACGCCGGGATAGGTGAGCACGATCTCGAACGTGTGCCGCGCCGCCGGGTCCCGCGCCTTCACGCAGTTCACATCCTCGCGGATGAGCTGCCAGACCGTGAAGGACGCCGCCGGTGCATCCGGCGCGGCCGCCGTGGCGAGGGGCACCTCGGTACCGTGCCACTTCGGGCTTCCCATGATCATGGATCAGGCTCCCATCACGGCGGCGTGGCGGCGCTTCAGCGCTTCTTCGGTGAAGCTGTCCTCGTAGAGGCGGCGCAGCACCTGGGGCGTCACCGTCTCCTTGGTGCGCACCGAGAAGTCGCGCACCCGGGCGAGGATGGCACGGCCGCGCGCCTCGTCCACCGCCAACCCCTCGTCGGCGAGGGCCTTGGAGATGGCGGCAAGGCCGGAATGCTTGCCCAGCACCACGCGGTGGGAGCGGCCGAGCAGTTCCGGGTTCAGCGCCTCGTAGGTGCCGCGATCCTTCAGCAGGCCGGCAACATGAATGCCGCTCTCGTGGGTGAACACATCCTCGCCCACGATGGCTTTGGTGCGCGGCATGGTGCGGCCGGCGGCGGCCATCACTTTCTCGGCCAGCGGGCGCAGCGCGCACGGGTCAATGCCGCTTTCGGCACGGGCGGTCTGGCGCAAGGCGATGGCCACTTCCTCCAGCGCCGCATTGCCGGCCCGCTCACCAAGGCCGACCACGGTCACGCTGGCATGGCGGGCGCCGCCGGTGACGGCCGCGAGGGTGTTGGCGGTGGCAAGGCCCAGATCGTCATGGGCGTGGAACTCGATCTCGAGGTCCGTGGCGTTGGCGACGCGCCGCACCAGCGCATAGGTGGAGAAGGGATCGAGCACGCCCAGCGTATCGGCGAGGCGCAGGCGGAAGGCGCCCGCCTCCCGCGCCACCTCGGCCACCCGGCACAGGAAGTCGGGATCGGCGCGGGAGGCGTCCTCGCAGCCGATGGCCACCGTGAAGCCGAGCTTGGTGGCCAGCGTCGCCACATGCTTCAGGGCTGCGAGTGCCCAGTCGCGATCGCGGTTCAATTTGCCCTTGAGCTGGCGGTCGGAGGTGGGAATGGAGAGATTGACGTAGCTGACCCCGGCGGAGACCGCCGCGAACAGGTCCTCCTCGCTCATCCGGCACCAGGCGGCGACCCGCAGCGGCAGCTTGAGCGAGACGATGGAGCGCAGCGTCTCGATCTCCTCGTCGCCCATGGCCGGCGTGCCGGCTTCGATCTCGGGCACGCCGGCGGCGGCGAGCGCCTCGGCGATCTCGATCTTCTCCTTGCGGGTGAAGGCGACGCCCGGCGCCTGCTCGCCATCGCGGAGCGTGGTGTCGTTGAGGAAGACCGTGCGGGCGGCCGCTGCCCCCGCCGCCGAACCGCCGGCCTCCGCCGAGGACCGGCCGGAGCGCCCAGATGTCACCGATGGAGACTTCGCGAGCATGGTGTCTTCCTCAAGTCCCGTTGGCCCTGAACCGCGCCTGTGGTGAGCCGGAGCATCGAAGCCGCCCACCATTCGCCAGCAGCGCCTGACAGGGATCACGCAAACCGCGTGCCATTGCCGCAAGCCATTCTGGAATCGATGGAAATCAGGGAGCACCCAGCTGTCGCAAAGCCGACAGCCGGCAAGCTTGTCCGAGGTTCGACAGGATCACGACAGACGAGACACGTGCGACACACCGTGTTGTCGGTATCGAACATACGTATAATTACGTAGTTGCCCGGTCCCGTCCGGTCATTTCTTGCCGAAGACGGACGAATTCACGGGTGAGGGCAGATCATCGGACGGAACAGGCTGGCGGCACGCGCCGCTCAGGCCGGGCCGATCACCACCTTCACGTCGGCGGGCTTCGCCCAATAGGGTGCCGACGTCACCAGCACATGGGCGCCAGCCGCGGCATAGGCGGCGGCATTGGAGAGATTGACGCCGCCGGCCGCCGCCACCTTCGTGCCGGGAGAGCGTTCCACGGTGAAGGCGACCACCTGCCGGATGTCGTCTGGCGTCATCTTCTCGCACTGGAGCACGTCCGGCCGCGCGGGGAGCACGGCCTCCGCTTCCTCCGGCGTCTTCACCTCCACCACCACCTTCTTCTCCGGCGCCTGCCGGCGCAGCAGCGCGATGCCCTCGGCGGGATCGACGAGGAAGGCGGCGTGCTCGGGAAACAGCAGGAGGGTTTCCGACAGGCCGAGCCGGTGTGGGAAGGCGCCGCCGGAGCGGATGGCGGCGATCATCTGCGCCTTGGCACCGGGCAGGGTCTTGCGCGTCGTCACCACCGCCACCTCGGGCGACACCGCGCGGGCGGCGGCCACGATGTCGGCGGTGAGGGTGGCGATGCCGGAGAGATATTCCACCAGCGTCTGCGCCACCTTCCACGCCCGGAAGATGGGGCCGGCCGCGCCCTCGGCGATAAGGAAGGTGTCGCCCTTTGGCACCCGCGCGCCGCTCGCCGCCAGCAGGTCGGCCTTGGCGCCGGCGGCGATGAACAGCTCGCGCGCGAGTTCCACCCCGCACAGGGTGGTGTCGCCGCGCACGGCCATGGAGAGACGCGCCTCGCGGCCGGCGAGGCCGAGGCTTTCGGTCGTGAGGTCGCCATAGGGCGCATCCTCGGCGAGGAGGGCGTCCACCATGGCCTGCGTCCACCAGCGGTAGCTCATGCGCCCTATCCTCGCTCAGTCCCGATACAGCAGGATTAGCGTGGGCAGACCGCAGGGTCCACGAGACAAAGCGCGACGCGACACTTGGACGTCAGACCGGGGCCGCTGTCCGGGCCTCTTTGGTCGCGCGCCGCAACAGCGTAAGGCATTCGATGGTGGAGGCGAGATCCATCGCCGAGAAGCCGTCCAGCGTCTCGGGCGTCGGATCGGCGCCACGCGCGAGCAGCTTCTCCACCACGCCGGCCTTGCCAGCGGAAGCCGCATACATCAGCGCCGTGGCGCCATTGTCATTGGCGCTGTCGATGGCGATGCCCGCGTCCACCAGCGCGTCGATGATGTCGAGATGATCGCCCACGCAGGCGATCCACAGCGCGGTGTTGCCGTCCGCATTGCGGATGTCGAGGGCGGCACCGGCAGCGATGAGGGCCGCGACGGTGTCGCCGAGCCCCTCCGCGCAGGCCTTCATCAGCGGCGTCATGCCGTTCTCGGCGGTGGCATTCAGCCCGTCCGGCGGAAAGCCGCGGCTGGCGATCCAGGCCGAGAGCGCCGGATCGAGCGCGGCGGCGGACTGTTGCGCCTGCGCGTGGTTGAACCAGGCCTCATAGCCGCCGTCGACGCTCGTCACGTCGGAGAAGCCGAAATCCGACAAGGCCTGCGCATACTCCTGGCTGGCGTTGCCGTGATAGCAATAGATGACCACCGGCTGCGCCTTCGGCGTGGTGCCGATGATGTCGCCGAGATTGCCGAACGCCATGTTCCGCGCGCCCGCCACATGGCCGGCGGCGTAGGAATTGGCGTCGCGCACATCGAGCAGCAGGGCCTTGCCCGCGCCGACGATGGCCACCGCCTCCGCGACGCCGATGCGGCGGAAGGGCGTGCGCTGTTTCATGATGATCTCTCCCAATCCGGCGCCGATCCCGCTCAGGCGCCCCGGCCGGGATAGGCCGGCTCCGTGGTGATGCGGTCGTCGACGGCGGCGCGCCCGACGGTGAAGTGGTAGATGGACTGGAAGGCCGCGCCTTCGAGCCCCAGAAGCTGGTGCAGATCGTCATCGAAGAAGCAGCCGATGCCGGTGCCGCGGAAGCCCGCCGCCTCCGCTTCAAGATAGAGCGACTGGCCGACCATGCCCGCCTCCCAATGGAGATGGCGGTAGCGCCACGCCTCCGCCGTCACCAGCGGCTCGAACTCCGCCAACATGGCAAGGGCGAACGAGCTGTCGCTGGCGATGGCCTGATGGCAGCTCACGGTGCGGGCGATGCCACGGCAGTCGGTTTCCACCAGCCGATAGAGCGGCAGGTGCGCCGGCACGCCCTCCGGCTTTTCCCATGTGAAGTCGGAGCGCAGCGCGGCCTTGAGATCCGCGATCACGCCCGCCCGGCGCGGCAGGGCGTAGAGACCGGGGCTAAGCCCCTCCACGCGATGCACGAACAGAAGCGGATGGACACGGGCATCGAAGGGGGCGGCATCGAACGGCGCCGCCGCGCGCGGCAGCAGCGCATCCATGAGGCCGAGGAACACGTCGCGGGGCATGAGGCTGCCCTTGGCCGTGAAGCGCTGCGCGCTCCGCCGGCCGAGAATGACCGACGCCGCCCGCGCCTCGGCGGTCGCCTCGCGCGCCGGTAGAGCGGGAGCCGTCACCGCCTCCCTCGCATCGGCGCCTGCGCGATGCGTCGCGAGGCTCACCTGATCGATCACCGGCCAGCGATAGAGCGGATGCCGGTCCAGCACATTGGCCCGCCCCATCCAGCGCCCGCCGAATGGTGCCGCCGGCAGGGCCGGCAGATCGCCACCGACGGGGGCCAGCGCGATCAGGATGTCGGGATCCTCCCGCTCGGCCCCCGCGAAGTCCGCCGCCCGGTCAAGACCAACGCGACAGGCGATGTCGACGCTGGGGATGGCCTCCATCAGTCGCGCGGTCCAGCCGAGGCAGGAGGCGGCATAGCGCACGGCGGCCAGCGCGTGGCCGAGGTCCAGCTGGCAATAGCGGAAGGCGCGCTCGCCATATTTCCACGCCTCGCGCCAATGGATGGACGACAGCGCGAGGAACAGCGACGGCGCCCCGCCCGCCGGCCCGAATCTCTGCTCCATGGCGAAGCCGGAGGCGCCCGCCACCACCACCACATCCGGTCCCGGCGGCGCGAAGCGATGCTCCAGCACATGATCGCGGCTGACATAATGGTGCACGCCATCGTCGAGGCCGGCGATGCGCCCGGCGATCACATAGACCTCGGTGGGGTGCAGATTGCCGCTGGAGGGATTGCAGCGCAGCGCCCAGCGGTCGGGGCCGAGCTGCTTCCAGGCGGCGAGGCCGAAGGAAAGTTCGAGCAGCAAGGCGACGCCGGCAAGATCCAGCGGCGCGGGCGCCACCGTTCCCGACACCATCTGCGAAAAGGAGACGCCGAGCCCCTCCGCCGCCAGCGGCAAAGCGGTGCGCGGTGCGCCCTCATACTCCCGGAACGGATTGGGCTGCATGTCCCAATCCAGCGTCTCGGGGCCGGCGGCGTAGCCCTTCAGGCTGTGCTTGGTGCGGGCGTGGTAGGCCAGCGCCGCCTCGAAGGGACGCGCGGGGGGTAGCAGCGCGTTCATGTTCAGGACGCCTTCCGTTCGCCGGGGTCCGGACAGGGATGGGCCTCGCCGGGATGGGAGCAGCCCTCGAGCGGGCGCGCCCCCGGCACGGCCGGCCCCAGCAGGGAGGTGACGGGCTCGCGGTCGAAGCCGGCGCAGCGGGCGCCCTCCGCCTCCACCAAGGGACGGCGGATGAGCAATGGCTCCGCCAGCATCAGCGCGATGGCGGCCTCGGCCTCCACCGCCTCGGGCTTGACCTCGCCCGACTTCACCTTCGGCGCCGCCGGATTGAACCAGGTGGCGACCGGCGTCGCGCCGAAGAAGCTCTTCAGCCGCTCGGCCGTCCACGGCTCGGCCAGGAGGCTGCGGACGTCCAGCGTGTGACCGGCATTGGCAAGGGCGAGCTTCTGCCGGGCATTGGTGCCGCAGCCCGGCTTCTCCCAGAAGGTGACGTGGGCCACGGCGCCCTACTTCATCACAGAGAGCTGCACGAGCTGCGCGCCGCCATCGCGGCCGAGCACCGTATCCACCTTCTTGCGCACGCCCTCCAGCGTCAGCGGCTTCACCACTGCGCCATGGGCGCCGGCCTTGAGCCCGCTCACCGCCACCGCCTCTTCCGACTTGTCGGTGACGATGAGGATGCGCACGCCGGGAAACTTCGTCTTCATCTCGCCGATCAGCGCATCGCCGCGCGCCTTGAGCAGGCCGACGCCGAGCAGGACCACGTGCGGCATCAGCCAGCCCTGACCCTTCTCATAGGCCTCCTCGGGGGTGGCGAGCTCGTGGGTCTCGATCTCGTCGTGCAGCATGAACTGGAGCGCCGCGCGGGTGATCTCGTCCTCGTCCACCACGAAGACACGCCGCTGGTCCACCGCCTTGGACGTCTCAACGCCGATCTGCATCTGTCGCCTCGCTCATGACTTGCGTTTATCGCGCGCCGATCCCCGTCGTCGGCACCGCCCGCCTGCTGCGGCGGGCCGGGTTCGGGACCACGGCCGTCCGCGCGCGAGCGGGTTGATGGACCGTCAAGCAAGTTCCGTTCCTCGCCGGCAACGACAGTCCTGGACGGGATTGCTCCGGCAACGGCGCGTAGAGCGCACGGCATATGTCCCAATCCCGACACACGACCCACACCTGTCGGGTTCGACACACCATCCGAAAGGCCAAGGAAGGCCCCCTCGCACCCCCGGAATTTGATTGAGATCAAAGACCTGCGGGGAATCTGGCCGACTGGCACGCTGGTTGCTCCTGCCATGGCGCAACAGCGAGTGAGGGCTGAGTGCACGCCTAGGCCGGCTGCCAGCGATGCGCTCCTTCCCGTAACCCGCGGGGCGTTTCCGAATCGATATTGCTGACGAGAGAAACGGCCTCGCGCCAATTCGCGCGGTGGTCTTCCAAAGTAGGTTCGAAGGAGAGCAAGATGGCTTCGCTGCGACAGATCGCGTTTTACGGCAAGGGTGGCATCGGCAAGTCCACCACGTCCCAGAACACGCTTGCGGCCCTGACCGAGCTTGGTCAGCGCATCCTCATCGTGGGCTGCGACCCGAAGGCGGATTCGACCCGCCTGATCCTGCACGCCAAGGCGCAGGACACCATCCTTTCGCTGGCCGCGAACGCGGGTTCGGTGGAAGACCTCGAGCTCGAGGACGTGATGAAGGTCGGCTACAAGGACATCCGCTGCGTGGAGTCGGGTGGTCCTGAGCCGGGCGTCGGCTGCGCCGGCCGCGGCGTGATCACCTCGATCAACTTCCTTGAGGAGAACGGCGCCTACGAGGACATCGACTACGTGTCCTACGACGTGCTGGGCGACGTGGTGTGCGGCGGCTTCGCGATGCCGATCCGCGAGAACAAGGCTCAGGAAATCTACATCGTGATGTCCGGCGAGATGATGGCCATGTATGCGGCCAACAACATCTCCAAGGGCATCCTGAAGTATGCGAACTCCGGCGGCGTGCGCCTGGGCGGCCTGGTGTGCAACGAGCGCCAGACCGACAAGGAGTACGAGCTGGCGGAGTCCCTGGCGAAGAAGCTGGGCACCACGCTGATCTACTTCGTGCCGCGCGACAACATCGTGCAGCACGCCGAGCTGCGCCGCATGACGGTGATCGAGTATGCGCCGGATTCGGCGCAGGCCCAGCACTACCGCAACCTCGCGACCAAGGTGCACGGCAACTCGGGCAACGGCATCATCCCGACCCCGATCACCATGGACGAGCTGGAAGACCTGCTCATGGAGCACGGCATCATGAAGGCCGTGGACGAGAGCCAGATCGGCAAGAGCGCCGCCGAACTCGCCGCCGGCTGAACGAGGATCGACGGGTCGGCCCCCGCCGGCCCGTCCACCCGACGTCCGTCCCCGCGGCTTGCCGCGCATATTTGAACGGGACAGGGCGTGACCTTTGCGAATACGCCTTTTCACACACCGTACGCTGAAGACTATTTTAGGTTCCGGTCCCTCGCCGCAAGGCGGGGGACCTTTTGCGAGAACCTCCCCGCGGTGACGGCCAATACTTCGAAGTCTTCCCTCATGCCTTGCGGCTTCGTCGCCCCCAAGGGGCTTCGGCCCATCGTCCACTCCCCGACACATCGCCGATAAGCCTCAACGTCGTGTTCGCGACGCACCGTCGCTGCGCGCAATGCAACACTCCGCCCGCGCCCCCACGACGGCCCCATCTGTCACCTTCCCGACACGGACGCGCGTTGTTCCATGTATTCGCGTGTCGTCGAGACCCGACAATCGGCTGATCGGCATGACAAATCACTGAAAATGCGAGCGATTCACAAGTGACGCCGGCTTGGCACGCCGCTTGCCAGTCAGGGCTCAGGAGCCGTTGGGTTTGGCTCGGAGCGAATTCATGCACATCGTCGTCTGCATCAAACAGGTTCCGGATTCGGCGCAGATCCGCGTCCATCCCGTCACCAACACGATCATGCGGCAGGGCGTGCCGACGATCATCAACCCTTATGATCTGTTCGCGCTGGAAGAAGCGCTTCGCCTGCGCGACAAGTTCGGCGGCGAAGTCACGGTGCTCACCATGGGCCCGCCCTCCGCGGAAGATTCCCTGCGCAAGGCCCTGACCTTCGGTGCCGACCGCGCCGTGCTGCTGACCGACCGCTTCTTCGCCGGCTCGGACACGCTAGCCACCAGCTTCGCGCTCGCCACCGCCATCACCAAGGTCGGCCAGACCTGGGGCGTGCCGGACCTCGTCTTCACCGGCAAGCAGACCATCGACGGCGACACCGCCCAAGTCGGCCCCGGCATCGCCAAGCGTCTCGGCCTGATGCAGATCACCTATGTGGCCAAGATCGCCGAGTTCGATCCCGCCGAGCGCACCATCACCCTGGAGCGGCGCGCCGAGGGCGGCACGCAGGTGCTGAAGTCCAAGCTGCCCTGCCTCGTCGCCATGCTGGAAGCCACCAACGAGATGCGCCGCGGCACCATGGTGGACGCCCTGCGCGCCGCCCGCGCCGAGGTCGTGAAGTGGAATGCCAAGGACGCCGGCGTCACCGACCTCAGCTTCTGCGGCCTGAAAGGTTCGCCCACCATCGTGAAGCGCGTGTTCGCACCGAGCGCGCGCTCCGAGAAGGCCAAGTTCATCGAGGCCGGCGAGGGCGGCAACCTCTCCGAGGCGCTGATCGCCGAAATCTTCTCGCGCCAGCCCAGCCTCGAGGCCGACCTGACCGCGCTGGCGCGCGGCTTCTGACGGCCCCGGCCGCAGCGCCCGCGCGCCCTTCGTGACTCCCAGATCAAAGAGCCGACCATCATGAGCGAGCCAACCACCCCCAAAGCCCCCGCCGCCGGCGGACGCGCCTCCACCAAGAAGGAGCTGCCGGAACACTTCAAGGCGTACAAGCACGTCTGGGTGTTCATCGAGCAGGAGCGTGGCCAGGTCCATCCCGTGTCCTGGGAACTCATGGGCGCGGGCCGTAAGCTCGCCGACAAGCTGGGCGTGGAACTGGCCGCCGTCGTGGTCGGCGCCGAGGGCGAGACCGTGCGCGGCGCGGTGGCCGAATCCTTCTGCTACGGCGCCGACCTCGCCTATGTGGTGGCCGACCCGGTGCTCACGGACTATCGCAACGAGGCCTACACGGCCGCGATGACCGACCTCGTGAATACCTACAAGCCGGAGATCCTGCTGCTCGGCGCCACCACGCTCGGCCGCGACCTCGCCGGCGCCGTGGCGACCACGCTGCTCACCGGCCTCACCGCCGATTCCACCGAGCTGGACGTGGACGCCGACGGCTCGCTGGCCGCCACCCGCCCGACCTTCGGCGGCTCCCTCCTCTGCACCATCTACACGCTGAACTACCGCCCGCAGATGGCGACGGTGCGCCCGCGTGTGATGCCCATGCCGATCCGGGTGGAGAAGCCCATCGGCCGGGTCATCGAGCACAAGCTCGGCGTGGTGGAAGCCGACATCGTCACCAAGATCCTGAACTTCATCCCCGACCGCGATTCCAACAAGGCCAACCTCGCCTACGCGGACGTGGTGGTGGCGGGCGGCATGGGCCTCGGCTCGCCGGAGAATTTCCAGCTGGTGCGCAACCTCGCCATGGCCATGGGCGCAGAATATGGCTGTTCGCGCCCGCTGGTGCAGAAGGGCTGGGTCACCTCCGATCGGCAGATCGGCCAGACCGGCAAGACCATCCGGCCGCGGCTCTACATCGCCGCCGGCATCTCGGGCGCCATCCAGCACCGGGTGGGCGTCGAGGGCGCGGACCTGATCGTCGCCATCAACACCGACAAGAACGCGCCGATCTTCGACTTCGCCCATGTGGGCATCGTCACCGACGCCATCCGCCTTCTCCCGGCCCTGACGGAAGCCTTCGCCAAGCGCCTCTCGGCCCATTCCAGCGACAAGCTCGCCAGCTGACAGCCAGCGAAAGGAACATTCCGATGATCGACGAAAGGTTCGATGCGATTGTCGTCGGCGCCGGCATGGCCGGCAATGCCGCCGCCTACACCATGGCCTCCCGCGGCCTGAAGGTGCTGCAGCTGGAGCGCGGCGAATATTCCGGCTCCAAGAACGTGCAGGGCGCCATCCTCTACGCCGACATGATGGAGAAGATCATCCCGGACTTCCGGGAGGACGCGCCGCTGGAGCGTCACCTGATCGAGCAGCGCTTCTGGATGATGGGCGAGAACTCCCACACCGGCCTGCACTACCGGTCCGACGACTTCAACGAGGAGAAGCCGAACCGCTACACCATCATCCGCGCGCAGTTCGACAAGTGGTTCTCCTCCAAGGTCCGCGAGGCCGGCGCCCTGGTGGTGTGCGAGACCACGGTGACGGAGCTGGTGCAGGACGCCTACGGCAAGGTGATCGGCGTCAAGACCGATCGCGGCGGCGGCCAGATCCACGCGGACGTGGTGGTGCTGGCGGAAGGCGTCACGGGCCTCCTCGGCGCGCGGGCCGGCCTGCGCAAGATCCCGAAGCCCACCGAGGTGGCGCTGGCGGTGAAGGAGATGCACTTCCTGCCGCAGGAAGTCATCGAGCAGCGCTTCAATGTGAAGGGCAATGAGGGCGCCGTGATCGAGGCCGCCGGAACCATCTCGGAAGGCATGACCGGCATGGGCTTCCTCTACACCAACCGCGAATGCGTGTCGGTGGGCCTCGGCTGCCTGGTGTCGGACTTCCAGAAGAGCGGGGAGTCGCCCTACACGCTGCTGGAGAAGTTCAAGCGCCACCCCTCCATCGCCCCGCTGCTGGAAGGCTCCGAGGTGAAGGAATATGCCGCCCACCTCATCCCCGAGGGCGGCTTCAAGTCCATCCCGCAGCTTTATGGCGAGGGCTGGGTGGTGGTGGGCGACGCCGCCCAGCTCAACAACGCCATCCATCGCGAGGGCTCTAACCTCGCCATGACCTCCGGCCGCATCGCCGGCGAGGCCATCTTCCAGGTCAAGTCGCGCAAGGAGCCGATGACCACGGCGAACCTCTCGCTCTACAAGAAGATGCTCGACGACAGCTTCGTGATAAAAGACCTCAAGAAGTACAAGGACATGCCGCAGCTTCTGCACATCCAGTCGCAGAACTTCTTCCTCACCTATCCCCAGCTGGTCAACAAGGCCATGCAGAACTTCGTGCGTGTCGACGGCACCCCGAAGAAGGAGAAGGAGAAGATGACGGTGAAGTCCTTCACCTCCGCGCGGTCGTGGGCGGGCCTTTTCGGCGACGCCTTCAAACTCGCCCGCGCCTGGCGCTGAGGGATTTTCAGCTCAGCGCGTCCTGTTTTCCCACCTTGCGCGATGGGCCTTGCCCGTCGCCCGATTATCGGGAGATTTTTCATGGCCACCGAAACCGCCGTCCGTGTCGAGGACAAGCTTTTCCAGAACCGCTATCTGGTGGATGCTGGGCGCGCCCACATCAAGGTGCGGCCCCACACCACCCCCTCCGCCGCGCTGCGCTCCCTGCTCACCACCTGCCCGGCCCGCTGCTACGAGCTGAACGACAAGGGCCAGGTGGAGATCACCGCCGACGGCTGTGTCGAATGCGGCACCTGCCGCATCATCGGTGAGCCCTCCGGCGACATCGAGTGGAACTATCCGCGCGGCGGCTACGGCGTGCTGTTCAAGTTCGGCTGAGGCCTTCGGGCCCCAGCGGTAGCGAAATAGCGATCGGGAGCCGGCGCACGGCTTCCGGTACGCCATCTGGCGTCAAGTCGCCTTCGCCCCTAGATTAGGGGGCGGGAGGACGATTTCATGTCCGCATTTTCGTCAGGATCAACGGCCGGAGAGCCGGGGTTCGCCGAAGGTTTCGCATCCGACTTCGCCGTCGAGGCTCTCGACTGGCAGGGCCGGCCGCTGCGTTGCCAGGATTGTCCGCATGAGGACATCAAAGCCGAAGGGCGCTGCGATCTCGGCAAGGCGTGCGTCCTCGACCGTCGGCGCAAGCGCATCGACCGCTTCTTCGCGAACAATGCGGCGCTGGCCGCGCGCTATCTCGACCATCCCTATTTCGAGGTGCGGGCGCTGGCCGCCCGGCACGCCAGCGTCTTCCTCATCACGCCGCTGAAGGACGATGCCGAACCGGACGTGCGGATGGTCTGCGCCGAGCGCCTGCCCATCGCCCGCATTCGCGACATGCGTTTCGATCCCGAGCCGCGGGTGCGCATCGCCGTCGCCCAACGTCTGGAAGGCAGCGATCTCGTCGCCCTCATGTCGGATGTGGACTACACCGTGCGCATGGCGGCCGCCCGTCGCGCGCCGGTGGATGCGCTGGTCTATCTGATGCACGACCCGGAAGTGGACGTGCGGCGCATCGTGGCCGCGCGCCTCGCGCAGGTGCCCCTCGCCCGTATGGCCGACGACGCCGATCCGCTGGTGCGCGTGGTTGTCGCCGAACATCTCGATCCCGAACGGCTCGTCGCCCTGCGTGGCGATCCCGACATGCGGGTGCGCTTTGTCGTTGCCGAGCGGATCTCCCCGGCGTTCCTCGCGCCGCTCACCCACGACGACGTGCCGCCCATCGCCGAGGTGGCGCGGGAGCGCCTCACCGCCGGCTGAGCCGAGTTTCCCGCCTAACGATCCAACGGCCGGCCTCCCAGGACCGGCCATTTTCGTTTGCGCGCCTCATGACGCGAATGATTGGCGCTCGCGAAGTAGTTTTTGCTGCGACGCGGTATTTACTTGTGTTCAGCGCAAAAGACACGCTGCACTGCACGTATTCATCGACCTCTGGCGTCCAATTTGCATGTCGAAGCCGTTTCAGACTGGCAGAGCGAGCGGCCCTGCCCCCTTTTTCGCCGCTCGGAAATCGAGGATGCCATGGTCGAAGTCACAGCAAGCAACGTGAAATTCTCCGCCTATCGGGCTGATCCTGAAGGCGCGCCCAAGGGCGCGGTGGTGGTCCTGCAGGACGTCTACGGCGTCAATTCGGACATCCGCCAGATCGCCGACGGCTTCGCCGCCGCCGGCTATGTCGCCATTGCGCCGTCCCTGTTCGACAAGGTGAAATCCGACATCGAACTCGACGCCGCCGCGACGGACGAGGGCAAGGCGCTGACCGAGGAGGTCGGCACCGACTGGTCGCTGGAGGCGATCCAGGCCACCGTCGATACGGTCAAGGACGCCGGCAAAGTGGCCCTCGTCGGCTACGCCTGGGGCGGCTTTCTCGCCTACACCGCCGCTAACAAGGTGAAGGGCCTCGCCTGCGCCATCGGCTATCACGCCGAGGAGGGCATCCTCGACGGCATGTCCGAGAAGCGCCGCATCCCCACCCTCATGCACTTCGCCGAGGCCGATCCGACCATTGCCGAGGCGGACATGATCCAGTTCCGCGCCCGCCGGCCGGATGTGTCGGCCTTCTCCTATCCCGGCGCCAACCGCGGCTTCACCTACAAGGCGAACCCTGCTTATGACGCCTCCGCGGCCGAACAGGCCATGGAGCGCACCCTGTTCTGGATCTCCCAATACGTGGTCGGACAGGGCCCGGTGCAGCTGAAGAATGCCGGCGCCTATGCCCTCGCGAAGACCGAGAAGAAGGGCAAGAAGAAGTCCGAGGCCAACGACATGGGCCCGCCCATGGATTGACGCACGGAGGCCGAGCTTCGGCCTTCCGTCGCCGCGTGCCGGCGGGCGTTCCTCTTGACGCGCCGCCGGCCCGGACGTTTCATCCCGGTAGCGGGCGATGGGTCCGGTTCATCACCCCGGATCAGGGGACGCACATCCGCCGGAGCGTCGGACATGAGCGTGATCGAGCATGATTTCGGGGCAGGCAAGCGGCGGACGGAAAAGCGCTTCCGCGACCTCCTGAACCTCGATGCGCTGCACGAGCAGAACGTCCGTGCCAATCCCCTGCCCTATCTCGAGCGGGCGAGCGAGCGCATCTATCAGCTCGAAAAGACCATCTTCGAGGCGGCGCTGGCGGCCCGCCCGGCCTTCGGCGCCGAGGCCGACGACAAGGGGCCTGCCGTGACCCTCAGCAAGGCGGAATATGACCGCCTTCTCGCCTGCCGCGCCATCATCGATTCCGCCCTCGCCGAGATCCAGGCGCGGCCGGAGGAAGAGCCCCGTTGAGGCCCAGAAGTCCGTGAGCGCGCGGACGCGCCCACGGTGTGCACGTCAGTTATGGACGGAGGGCGGCGGGGTCCACTGATAGAGATCGCCCCAGCCGTTGAGGGCCTTCACCTCGTGGGTGAAGCCGAGGTCTCCGAGCGCGGCGGCAAAGCCCAGTTGCTCCCCGCTCTTCACGCTGGCGAGCAGCGGCACCTTCCGCCCCTGCAATTCACCGAGCAGCGCGGGGAGCACCGCATCACCCTTGGCGGCCGGCGCGACGGCGGCATAGGTGACATGGATCGCCTCGCTATTGCGGAAGCCCCATTCGAACGTGTCGCGCCGGGCGAGCAGCGCGCCGACGATGCCCTTCTCATTGTCCACCACCACCGGCGACAGGCCGGAGGTGCAGCAGGCTACGAGTTCGGACAGGAGCGTCTCCTGATCGGCTTCGTCTTCCGCGTTGAAGGGGACGGCGGCGGCCGCCTGCCGCAGCAGCCCCCACAGGCCCTGGACGTCGCTGAGGGACGCCATGCGGCGAGTCAATTCAGCCATGAAATGTATCTCCGGAGCAGACAGAAAAACAACATCGCCATCTTAGATCAAATGCTAGTAAATTCAATAATTACCGCTCATGATCCCAGAATAAGCAGATGCCTTCACCTGACCGCACGACAGTGTCATGAAGCATACGCCCACATCCCGGGGATGTGCGATGCGCGACACCCCGGCCCGCTGCCGGCCGCCGCCGCCGCTTGGCAAGAACCTTGCTGCGCGCACCGCGCGGGGACAGTCGATCGCCCCGCCAAACCCGTTTGGAGCCCCGGCCTCCGGAAAGTCCTTTCCCGGAGCGCGTCCTTTGGAGTGAGGCATGTCGACGAGCGAAGGTTTCTTCATTGACTGGGACGGCAATGCCCGCAGCGTCGATGATCCCGGCGGCGGATATCTGTGCGAGACCGACCGCGTGGCGAAATATGTGGCGGTGACGACCAAGACCGGCACGCTGGTGCACGAGGGCACCTTCTACAAGACCATGGAAGACATCGCGAAGGCCGGCATCAAGGCCGGCTTCGTGCCGGGCTCCCACCCCTGGGGCTCCAAGCAGGACGGCTTCTGAGCCTTCAGGCCGGCGCTGGCGACCGATCCGTGGCCGCCGGCGCCGGCTCTCCCCCCACACAGCAGACAACCCCGGAGAATTGGCGATGCTCCCGACGACCATTCTCATCGACGAGGCCCCGCGCTGCGTCGTCCGCCCCAACGACACAAAGGCCCTCAACCGCTTCCTGCGCAACGCGAAGGATTTCCTCCTCGCCGAGAAGCCGGAGGGCAAGATCACCCACCGCACCGCGGCCGAAGACGAGATGGCGAAGTGGAAGGATGCCCTCGCGCTGCACCAGGCCTGGGGCGGGTCCGACGAGGAATTCTTCGGCGTGCCGCTTTAGCGCCGCCCCCTCGCCACCCCTGCCGTTTCAGGGCCGCGCGGCGTGGCCCACGGTGTCGTGCGGATTGCCGGCGGTGTTGCGCATCCAGTCCGCGAGCTTCGCCATGGCGTCATAGATGGCGGTACGTGCGGCGGCATCCGCCACCGTCTCCTCCAGCGCGCCGCGCATGCACAGGAGCCAGGCATCGCGCTCCGCATTGCCGATGGAGAAGCCCATGTGCCGCTGGCGCAGCCGGGGATGGCCCTTTTCCGGCGAATAAAGCTTGGGGCCGCCGGTCCACTCGCTGAGATAGCGCTTCAGCACCTGCTTGGTGTTGCCGAGATCATCGGCGTGCATGGCGCGGATGCCTTCCGCCTCGGGCAGCGTGTCCATGCGCGCATAGAAGGCCTCCACCAGCCGATCGATGACGACCGCGCCGCCCAGGCGCTCATACATGGTTGTGGTCTCGGCGACGTCCGACATGATCTGTCCCTTCGGGCTCGGCCCCTATTCGTCCATGTTGGGCAGCAGGATGACCTCGGCCGGCGCACCGGCGCCTTGCGCCTCGACAAAGTCGAGAGCCGACACCAGCGAAAGTCCGCCATCGGCCTCCATCAGCACCACGGCGTCCGGCGGCATCCTGCCGAGCGCCTCGACCAGCTGAGCCACCGTCATCCGTCCTGCCCTCCTGTCGCGGCGCCGGGCTATTCCGGCCGTATCGGCGATCCCGCCTCGTCGAAGGCGACGATCACCGTGTCCTCATCCACCATGCGCACCTCGGCGCGCTTCAGCGTCCCGCTGCCATGGTAGCTGTAGCGATGGGCCAGCTCGACCTCGCCATAGACCATCTTGTCGAAGCCGGTCAGCTGGCCGGCCGCGTCGAACCAGGCCCGGATGAAGGTGTTGCGGTGGGTGAGCTGCGCCTCGGGGATGGGCTCCACCAGCCGGAACGGCATCTTCACGCCGGTATAGGTTATATAGAAGCGGCACTCGCCCAACATCTCCGGCGGCACAGCACTCGCGGCCTCTGAACTCATTCGCACGTCTCCCGACACCTGCACTTTCGCCATCACGACTGCCGATCAGTCGGGAGAAATCATGATTTCCATGGTCTCGTCGAAATCGTCATAGGGAAAGCCGGCGACCTCCGCCTCCACCAGCGGCACGCCGCACAGGCACACATCCGCACCCACGATGGCCACCGCTACCGGCTCCAGATGCGCCCCCTCGCACGCGCCCTCAGTGCAGGCGCCGCTCTCGATGTCGAACAGCGCCCCATGGCGGCCGCAGCGCAGATGCGTGCGCTCGGCATTGAAGAACTGGCCGCCGCCGATGTTGAGCCACGTGCCCTTGTGCGGACAGGCATTCACATAGCCCACCACCTCACGCGCGCCGGTGCGCACCACCACGATGCGGAACGGCCGCGCGTCCCCTTCCGGGGTCAGTCGGGACAGATCGAACGCCCTCGCCTCGCCGGGCGGCAGCTGGTGCGTCCCGCAGATGGCGAAGACCGCGATCTCGGCTTCGGTGTCCTGTTGCTCGGCAGATTGTTCGGCAGACATCACTTCCCCGCCCGCGCCCCCCGGAGGCGCCGGCCCCTGTCGCAAATGAAACAGTCCATGACCGGCTGGAGCAGCAGATCCGCGGCCGGCGTGAAACCACCCGGGATTAGCAGGAAGCGTGCCGAACGCCTGCGGCAACGACAATGGCCGGCGCGGGGCCGGCCACTCCGCTTCTGTCAGGTGCCTCAGAGCAACCCCAGCTCAAGCTGGACCTCGTCGCTCATGCGCGACTTGTCCCATGGCGGATCGAACACCAGCTTCATCTTCACGTCGCTGACGCCGGGAACCACCACCACCGCTTCCTGCACCCAGCCGAGCATCTGCCCAGCGACCGGGCAGCCCGGCGCGGTCAACGTCATGTCGATCTCGACCCCGCCATCCTCCTTGACCTCGATCCGATAGATCAGGCCAAGATCATAGATGTTCACCGGGATTTCCGGGTCGTTGACGGTTCTCAGCGCCGCGACGATGCCTTCGAGAAGAACGGCATCATCCTCGGCGAATTCTTCGAAATTGCGTACCTCGCCGTGGACGATCATGGTCGTCGGTGCGGCAAGGCCGTGCTCCACAGGCTGAGTCATGTGACCAATGCCTCCTGCCCCCTCATCGTACCCGATAACGTAGCAAGCACGATGCCAACGATGGCCGAGCTCTTCAATCCAGACCCTCGGCGAGGGCCGCGACAACTGGCCACCCGACCGCGCCGGTGGGGTCGAGCACCTTGAGCGCCTCGAGCTTCTCCACCGCCAGCTCCGGCTGGTTCTGGCGCAGGTGAATGAAGGCGAGCGCCTTGAGCGTGTAGAGGGCGAAGCGGCCCGGCCCATCGGGCAAAAGGTCGTAAGGCACCCAATTGCGCCAGTCCGTATCCCAGCCCGCCTGAGTCGCGGCCTCGACGAGCCCGCCCCGCGCCGCGGCTTCCGCCTCGTCCAGATTCCCCTGGTAGGTGTGGATCTTGTAGAGGCAGAAATAGACCGGCAGCTCGGACGGCGCCGTCGCGAGCGCCTGGCGGAACAGTTCGTCCGCGCGCGCCCGGTCCTTGCGATAGGCGATGACGCCCTGCTGCAGCAAAGCGTTCACCGGGCCGGACACCTCGCCGAAATTGATGACATCGGTGTTGGGAAGAAGATCGACGCTCACGTTGCTTCCCTTCGGTGGGGCGGGCGAAGGGCGCCGCTCTACTTGACCAGATGAGGATTGGGCGCGGCTTCGGTGAGCCGGGCGCCGCGGAAGGTCAGCGCCCGGCTCACCGCCTTAGCGATGACAAGGGCGCGGGCGTCCAGCCCGGTCCAGTCAGCTCCGCGGCCGCGTGGATCGATCTCCAGAAGCTTCACCCCGGCCGGAACCTCCGTACCGTCCCGCACCACGCCGCGCACCACGCCGTCGAACGGAGCGCGGATGGGCTCGTTGCCGAGGAAGCCGATATGGAAATCCTTGTAGACGCGGGTGCCGATCTCAATGGCCGTGTGCCAGCGGCCGGGCACGCTCGAATGCACGAAACGCTCGCTCGTCACGCCGCCGAGATCGCGGGGGATGTGGTCCGGCTCGTCCGTGGGACCGCGCTGGATCACCTGCCCCTCCTTGCCGGGGCGCGTCTCGATGGCGAGATCGCAATTGGTGCCGCCGCCGAACCCCGGCCCGAGGCCGATGGTGAGCCGCGCGAGGCGGCGCAGGTCCGGCGTCACCTGATACTTGTTCATGCGGGCATCGACGAGCAGCTCGATAGGCCCGAGGACGATGAGATCGAGCAGCCCCAGGGTGGTGACCAGCACATCGCCGCGCAGCAGGCCCTTGCGGACATCCACGCCGGTATCGGCCCGCACCGCGCGCACACCGTCCACGCGCACGTCGTCCTCATACAGAGCGTCGTGAAAGGCCATCTTGCGCCGGATCACCGGCGGCACCGGATCATGCGACAGCACAACGCCATAGCCGCCGCGATGCAGCTCGACGGCCACGGCCGACGCGATCTCGTTGGTGCCGAGTATGGTTGCAAAGCCATTGCGCGCCGCACCGCGTCCCTGCTGTAGCAAATCGCTCATAACGGTTCTCGTTTCCCCGGGGCGACAAGGCGTAAGCAAGAGGCGGGCCGTTTGGAACGGCCCCAGGCTCGGCCCCATGCCCCCGAGCTGCGCCCTCCGGCGGCCGGGTCTGCCCTCCCCGGCCGATCGCGCTGTCAGATTTGCGACAGCCCAGCCGCCTGTCCGGCCGCATTTGCACCAATGGCAAGTGGTGCCGCGCTTGCATGGGGCCGTCGCACATCGAAGGAGACAGCGCGATGGCCATGGCCGCAGACGAAATCGAGCGCCTCGTGAAGGAGGCTCTTCCAGACAGCCAGGTGATGATCATCGATCTCGCCGGCGACGGCGACCACTACGCCGCCCGCATCACCTCGGAAGCCTTCAAGGGCAAGAGCCGGGTCCAGCAGCACCAGATGGTCTATGCGGCGCTTGGCGAGCACATGGGCGGCACCTTGCACGCCCTCAAGCTGGAGACGCTGATCCCCAAGTGAGATCGTCCGCAGCGCCATACGCGTCGTGACGGGTTCCGGCCCATTTCACATCCACATTTTCATCCGCTTCGTTTCAATCAGGAGACTGCCCCATGGCCACCACTGCCGAACGTATCGAAGACATCATCGCCTCCAGCGATGTGGTCCTGTTCATGAAGGGTATTCCCGCCGCCCCCCAATGCGGCTTCTCGGCCGCCGTGGTGCAGGTGCTCGCCGGCGTCGGCGTGCCCTATCGCGCCGTGGACGTGCTGCAGGACCCGATGGTGCGCGAGGGCATCAAGGCCTTTTCCAACTGGCCGACCATTCCCCAGCTCTACATCAAGGGCGAGTTCGTCGGCGGATGCGACATCGTCCGCGAGATGTTCCAGGCCGGCGAGCTGACCCAGCTCCTCGCCGACAAGGGCGTCGCCGTCACCGCCTGACGGGTTGATCCAGAAAAAAGGGCCCGGACGCAAGAGCATCCGGGCCCTTTTGCTGCACTATGGAACGACCTCGAAAACATGCCGGGCCGGATGAAACAGTCGGCCCTCAAGTATTCGCAAAACCGAAAGCCCCCGCACCGGACATTCGTCCAGGCCGGCTCACGCCGCCTTGGTGGCCGCCTCGACCTTGAAGGCGTCCACATCGGCACGGGTCAGGCGGAACACGCCACGCCCGCCGGCCAGAGCCTGGTAGGTGAGCGGAACACGGTAGGACAGGAAATCGAACCATTCCTGCGGATTGAGGCCCTGGGGCCGCTCGCTGATCTCGGCGATGGTCCCGTTGGCCGCAAAGCGGGCGTGAATGATGACTGCTTCGTCGCTCATCTCATCTCTCCTCTCAACGTTCTTCACTGGCGCGGACCCGAAGGGCAAGACTTGGCCGCTCGAAGCCCGCACGACGACTTGATTACCCGGCACGCTTTTTGTTGAGCCCCCGGCAGCGCGCCACCGGAAGCTTTTGTCTTCAGTCACGGCCGGAAGGCTCCGCCCTTCCCGCCGCCGACAGTCCCGGCGCCCCGCGGGAGCGCCGCCCAGCGCGATCAGAAGCCCGAGAACTCGCCGAGCAGCTCGATGGTCACGTTCTCGGTGCCGAGCACGGTGACGTGCTTGGCGAGGCGGGACTTGGAGCCAACACCGACGATCGCGTCGAGGCTTTCGTTCTCCTCACGGGTGGTCTTGGAGAGGCCCTTGCGGCCTTCTTGGACGAACACGTGGGACGCGCTGCCGTCCTTGTCGCTCTTCTGGCGCTCCGCGAGCCCCGGCTCGACGGTGATGAGCGCCTCGAGGAGGTTCGTGCCCTCCCCGACTTCAATGGTCTTGCCCATGGGGAGGACCTTCAGCGTAACCGTGGACATCAACAACTCCTGTCGTTTCGTCTTAGTGTTTGGGGTGCGATTTTGTTGCGTTTCAGTAGATGGCGGCGCCCGCCCCTACATTGACCGAGGCATCCTTCATCGTTGCCACGATGAACTCGATCTCCTCCTCGCTCAGGTGGGTGTGGAACGGCAGCGCCACGGCGCGGTCGGCCACCTTCTCCGTCACGAGGAAGTCGCCCCGGCGATAGCCGAGGTCGAAATAGTGCCGCTGCACATGCAACGGCGTGCTGTAGCCGGCGGATTCAACCTTCTCCACCTTGAGATCCTCGACGATGGAATCGCGGCTCGACTTGGAGAAACGGGTGCCGAGATGGACCACGTAGAGGAACCAGTTCACCTCGGTCACGTCCGGCCCGATGAAGGGGTCCTTGATGCCCTCGAAGGACTGGACGTACTTCTGGTAGAGGTGCTCCACCGTGCGCCGCTGCTCGAGGATCTCATCGAGCCGGCGCAGCTGGGTCAGGCCCAGCGCGGCGGTGATGTCGCTCATCGCGCCCTGATAGGGCGCGCTCATGCTGACGACGACGGAGGACCGCTCCTCCAGCTTGTGGGAGCGGAAGCGCCGCAGCGCCACGGCGACGTCGATGTCGTCCGTCACCACCATGCCGCCCTCGCCGCACACGATGGGGAACGGCTGTGAGAAATCGAACACGGCCGTGTCGCCGAACGTCCCCACCAGCGCGCCCTTGTAGCGCGAGCCGATGGCCTCGGTGGAATCCTCGATGAGCGCCAGATTGTGCTTGCGGGCCAGTTCCTGGAAGTCCGTCCACGGCGCGGGATGGCCGTTGGTGTTGCCGGCGACGATGGCCTTGGTCTTGTCGGTGATCTTCGCCTCGGCCTTGGCCGGCACGAGGGTTCCCGCCCAATAGTCGATGTCGGCGAACACCGGGCGCGCGCCGGACAGGCTGATCGCGTGCACCGTCTCGCGGAAGGAATAGGGCGAGGCGATCACCTCGTCCCCCGGGCCGATGCCGTAGGCCTTCAGGGTGTAGAGCAGGCCGAGGGTGCCGCTCGGCACCGCGATGGCATATTTGCGGCCGAGATAAGCTGCGAACTCCGCCTCGAACTGCTCCGCGAGCGGTCCGCTGGACAGGCGCGGCGCCTGCATGGCCTCGGTCACGGCCTGCAGCTCGATGACGGTAATGTCCGGATCCGACAGGAGGATGCTGGTGGCCTCGCCACCCTCGGCCTCGCTCTCGCCGAGATCGAAATCGTCCAGGAAATCGGCGTCGCTCATCACGCGCTCCGCCGTGCGAGGATCACGCCTGTGGCAGCGCCGGGATCGGAGGTGATGTGGGCGCAGTGGTCCGCGGTGTCGAGCAGATGCACGTCGTATCTGGGATAGGTGCGGAACGGCGCCTCGGTGACGTCGGAGGCGTCGCACTGGGTCCAGGAGAGGGCCGGAAACCGCTTGCGCAGTTCGGCGAAGACCGGGCCCGCCGGCTCCTCGGCGGTGAGCACCTTCTCGATCTCGGTGAGGTCGCTGTCGCTCAGGGCCATAACCTTACTCTCCCGTGCCGGAATGAGACACGACCGGCGGCTTTGTCGCGGTCCGTCCCATGCCATGCAGGATCATTGCCAGTTTGGATCACTGCCAAAATCGACGTTCCGTGTCGTCGTTCAGAAGCTCCAGCAATTCCTTCAGCCGCTCGTGAATACTGTCGAGCTCCCAGAGGCGCTTGCCGTGGTTCTTGCGGAACAGCTGCCAGGAGGCCTGCTCCGGATCGAAGATCATCAGGGCGATGTCCACCACCCCGCCGTCGGGATCGATGTTACGCGAGCAGCACGCGCTCTCGATCCGGTAGCCGCCCTCCGTTGCGACGACGCGGGGCGTGACATAGCGATAGCGCTTGCGCGCCCTTATGGCGCGCTCGATGCGCTTCCTGTCGAGATCGTTCGGATGAGCGGGCAGCCTCATCGTCCTATCTCTCACGCTGTGTGGCGCGCGCGGCCGGCGCCGCGCCGCGAAGGGTCAGAGCGGCTGGATCTCTTCCTCGAGGCAGCCCACCACCAGGCGCTCGTTGAATTCGATGAGGTAGATGGGCGTGTTCGTGTCCGTGTGCTGGCCCACCTGCACGATCTCGCCGACGGTGCCGACACCCACCAGCAGCCCCTCGTCCGGCATGTCGGGATAGGACCCGTCATTGTAGAGATCGATGAGGGTCTTGACCTTCATGCCCCAGTCGTACTTGGGCAGGCGCGGTTCGAGCATCATGGCAATCAAACTCCGGGGGCGGGGGGCAGCGGGATGTCCTGTTCTTCGCGCGGAACGGCGCTTTCCAGTTCCTTGCGCTTCATGCCGACGCGGTTGCCGCTCTCGGTGAACTCGACGCCGTAGATGTAGAACTGCTGGAGGAAGGTACCGATGGAGACGACGTAGCCGATCTCGCCCTTCTTCGCGAGAACCTCGCCGATCTCCTTGCCGGCATAGGTTCCGTCGTTGCGGATGACCCGCTTCGCCTTCACCTTCTCGCCGAAATTGAAGTAAGGCGGCTCGGAAATCTCCACCACGTCGCTGTCGCGGACGATATTGCTCATAGCGGCATCTCCCTCAAGAGCTGCCCGCCCGCCTCGATGCGGGAGCGGGCGACTTCGCGCACGAACTCGTCGTCATCTTCCAGGAACCGGGCGAGCTGGGACGGCGCCACCCGGCCGGCGACCTCGTGGCGCACCCGCCAGTCCGCGTCGGACGCGAGGGCCGGAAGAAGGTCCGGGGCGAGGCGCTGGGCCACCTCCAGGCGGACGGCCGCGCTGCGGTCGCCGGCCATGCACATCAGCCATTCGGACGGCAGCCGCTGGGCCACCACCTTGCGCACCTCCGGCTCGGGATCGTCCACGAGGCGCGACAGCAGCGGCGGCGCGATGCGGCGGGCCACCACCAGGCGCACATAGTAATCGTCGTCCGCCAGCATGGGCGCCAGCTCCGCATCCTCCAGCAGCGAGACGATGCGGATGCGCACCTCGCGATGGGGATCGTTGCGCAGCGGCAGGATGAGCCGCTTGGGCAGCCGGCGCGCCGCATTCCAGCGCACGGTCTCCTCGGGGTCGTCGAGGAGCGGCTTCAGGAAGAACACGTCCGCATGCTTCGCCGCGATGGCGCGGACCTCGAAATGCTCGTGGCCCACGTAAGAATTGGCGAGCTTCGGATTCCAGTTGAAGAAACGGTCGATGCGCCGGGCGTAGCGGTCGTTCACGCAGGCTCGCCTCAGCTGGCACTTGCCGGCCGGCAGAAGGTCCGCCGCGTGGACGCAGCGCCGGCAGTCGATGTCTTCGCCGAGCCAGGTCTTGGCGTCCTCGATGTCGTCGTCAGTCTTCATCGTCCTGCCCCGCTCTGTTCAGCACGTCGAGCAAGAGCTTCGCGCCGATCTTGTCGGACGGATCGAGCTCGAGCAGCTTCATCACCGCGGCGCGCCCCTCGTCGAGATTGCCGAGGCGCATGTTGAGGTAGGCGTAGCCCTTCAGCGTGAACAGGAAGAAGCGCGGCATCAGGCGGTCGTAGCGGGAAAACTCCGCATCTTCGGCCCGCACGTCCCGCCAGTCGGCCGGGAGATTGGTCTCCCGCTGCGCCTTGGCGAGGCATTCCCGCGCCACCCCCAGGCACTCCCGCAGGCGGCCCTTGTAGAAGTAGAAGCGATAGAGGCCGATGAGCACCGCCGCATGGCCCGGGGCGATGGCCTCTGCCTTGCGCAGATGCGCTTCCGCCACTTCGTCCTGCTGGTAGGAGAGGCCGGCTTCCCACAGATGGAACTGTGCCTCCTCCGGCAACCCTCCGCCCATCACCGCGCTCGCAAGGAGTGCTTCGGGGGTCAGGATGTCGGGCTCGCCAAAGGCCTGTGCGGAACCCTTCATCCCCTGTCCCCGTCCTGTCCTTGAGCCGGTGCCGGTCGAACCCCGGCCCGGTGAAGCCCGGGGCGGCGCCAGGCCGCCCCGGAAGAGGGCTCTCCCCGCCGTCAGTGGGCGTGGGAGGAGCAGGTGGTCGCCTTGGGATCGTTGAAGACGAGCCCGGTCTTGGCGGCCGTGTCGGTGAAGTCGATGGTCACGCCATCGAGCAGCAGGCGGCTTTCCGCCGGCAGGAACAGCTTCACCCCGTCCTTCTCCACCACCACATCGCCAGGCTGCGGTTCGGGCAGCACGGAGATGTCGGCGTTGAGACCGGAGCACCCGCCGGGCGTCACATGCATGCGGAAGCCGGCGGTGGGGCCGCCGTCCGCCATGATCATCATGCGCATGAAGCGGGCGGCGGAGCGGGTCATGGTGAAGTTCATCGCGCAGCTCCTCAGGCGGTGGGCTGGTAGCGGGGATACGCGTTGTCGATCACGCAGGTATCGTCCACCGGACAGACCGCCGCGCACTGCGGCACGTCGAAGTGGCCGATGCACTCGGTGCACTTCTTCGGATCGATCACGAACGTCCCGTTCTTCTCCGAAATGGCCACGTTGGGGCATTCCGACTCACAGGCCGAGCAGCTCGTGCACTGCGACGCGACGATTTTGAGGGTCATGGCGATGCTCCTTGTCTTCGCCGGTCAGGCCGCGTTGATCAGCGCGCCCTGCCGGATCTCGGCGTCGCCACGCGCGGTGTGGACGATTTCGCCGGTCTTCACCTTGTTCAGGTATTCCTTGAACCAGGTGATCGCCGACTTCTCGATGAACTCGTGGGCGAAGGTGTCGACGGGCTCGATGCCGGCCTTGATGAGGTCCGCCTTCGGGCAGCCGCCGATCTTCGCCACGAACACCGCGTGGCAGTCGTTGATGGCGCGGATGATGGTCTCGAGGCTGTCCTCCTCGCCGTAGCCGCCCTGGCAGTACAGATCGACGCGGCGATGGCCGACGAACTTGGCGCCCGCCGTGGAAAGTTCCCACACCTGGAACTCCTTGGCGTGGCCGAAGTGCTCGTTGATGAGGCCCGAGCCCTTGGTGGCAACCGCGGTGAGCAGCTTGATGTCGCTCTGCTCGCCGGCGAGAGCCTCCAGCTCCTCCTGCTTCGCCGCCACCTTGGCGACGCGTTCTTCCTCGACGAGGGCCTGGTAGGCCTTGCGGCTGTCGAGGTCGTAATTGACCTCCATGGCCATGATCTTGTCGGTGGTGAACTCGGCGGAGCGGTCCTCGCCGAGGAGGCCCACGGCGTCGGCGCGGCACTGGCGGCAGTGACGCATCATGTTCATCTCGCCCTCGCACTCGTCCTGGAGCGCCTTGAGCTCCTGGGCGGTCGGGCCGCGCTGGCCGTTGAGGCCGAACACGGTGCCATGCTCAGGGGAGGAGATGAGCGGCATGATGTTGTGCAGGAACGCGCCACGCGACTTCACCGCGCGGTTCACCTCGACAAGATGCTTGTCGTTGATGCCGGGGATCATCACCGAGTTCACCTTGCACAGGATGCCGCGCTCGGTGAGCATCTCGAGGCCGAGCATCTGCCGGTCGGTGAGGAGCTTGGCCGCCTCATAGCCGGTGTAGCGCTTGTGCTTCCAGAACACCCAGGGATAGATCTTCGCGCCGACCTCGGGGTCCACCATGTTGATGGTGATGGTCACGTGGTCCACGTTGAAGCCGGCGATGGTGTCCACGTGGTCCGGCAGGGCAAGGCCGTTGGTGGACAGGCAGAGCTTGATGTCCGGGGCGGTCCGGTTGATCAGCTCGAAGGTCTTGAAGGTCTTCTCGGGGTTGGCGAGCGGGTCGCCGGGGCCGGCGATGCCGAGCACGGTCATCTGCGGAATGGTGGAGGCCACCGCCAGCACCTTCTTCGCGGCCTGCTCGGGCGTCAGCTTCTCCGAGACCACGCCGGGGCGGCTCTCGTTGGCGCAGTCATACTTGCGATTGCAGTAGTTGCACTGAATGTTGCACGCCGGGGCAACGGCAACATGCATACGCGCATAGTGGTGGTGGGCTTCTTCACTGTAGCAGGGATGGTTCTTCACCTTCTCCCAGATCTCGGTGGGCAGGTCGCCCTGGCCGGCCGACGAGCCGCAGCTCGCCTTGCCCGAACCACCCGAGGTGCCGCAGCCCTGGTGCTCGGCCTTGGCCTGCATGACCTCGGCCAGCTTATCGTCCATTCCGACGGCGTTCATGCCAACCGCGTTTTCTTGCTGTGTCGACGCGTGCATCTATCTGCTCCTCGCTTGCAGCAGGATCCCGATAAATCCTTGGCTGAGAGAGGAGCAACAGCCGTGCCAGCCCGACAGAGGACAGATACCTGATAAATATCAATCACCTAGAGGGGGAACATCTGGCTGTCGGCTTGTGAACATCGAGCCGCGACACGACTGACATGTTGGAAAAGTTACATGCTCGGCGTCGATTTACGGCCTGTCCTGGCGCGCATTTGATCGAGATCAATGCGAGCCCGAGAATCCCCTTCCCTCACCCGCTTCCGGGCGAAGGCGACAATCCCAAAAGCAAGGGGAGCATGCCCGGTGCCGGACATGCTCCCCCCTCACTCTTCACACCGGGCCGCAGCCCGCGTCAGGCCGACATGATGACGTCGAGCGCCTTCGGTAGCGACATGGCGATGGGCGTGATGGCGTGGGTGAGCAGGAAGCGCAACTCGTTCTTGGTGAGCGTGGCCTCGTCCACGATGGCGAAGTGCGGCGCGCGCGAGCGCTTGGCGATCTGCCGCGCATAGGTGCGCAGCATCTGGTCGTGGAAGCGACAGCCGAGGAACAGGAAGCTGCGCTCGGTGCGGCGGTTCTTCACCACGTCGGGGATGGGCGTCTGGATGTCGATCTCGGTGAGGACTTCCACATAGTCCGCGTCGGAGATCAGCCAGTTCTTCGCCGGCGCGGCGCTGCCGTGGGGCTTGTAGAGCACCGTCTTCCAGCCTTCGGCGGTGGCGCGGTCGCTCTCGGTGCCGGAGGGATCATAGAAGCGATACCAGCGGTCCTCGCCGATGCCGGCGCGGGTGATGCCCTGCGCCTCACCCCAGTCCGAACGGTCCGCGAAGGCCGCGCGCATGGCGCCGTCGTACCAGGTGTCCACGATCAGCGCGAGGGGCAGGCCCGCGAGGAAGGTGTGGAACGGCAGCGGCGGCACCTGCGGCCCAAACGCCTCCGCCATCAAGGCGGAGACGGTGTTGCGGTGCTTCATGCTCTCGATGTGCTGGGCCGCGGCCCAGCAATTGCCCTTGGCGCGCTTGGGCAGCGCCACCTTGGTGCCGAAGAAGACCGAAAGGTCTTCCGGCGTCACCGGGATGGCCGGGGCTCCGAGGGCGAGAAGGCCGGGCCCGAGGTAGGGCACGACCTTATCGGCGCGCAACTCCGCCGCCACGTCCTTCAGGACGGCTTCGGCGTCGGCGAGCTTCAGCGTCTCGATATTGGCGACGGAAATGTTCATCTCAGCTCACTCCTCCTCGCCACGCTTCTTCGCGTTGACGGTGATGGGCAGGGTGGTTCCCTCGGCCATCTCGGGCAGGTCGAGCACCCAGCCGTTGGCGATCTTGATCCAACCACCCCACAGGGACTCGTGCTCGAACTCGACGATCGGCTCCTCCAGGTCCTTCTTGGGGACGTAGATGGAAAGGCCGATTTCCGGCGAACGGCGAATCATAACTTTCATTTATTGGCTCCTTGATCGGGCTTTACTCGCCGCTGTGACCCGGCAGGACCGAAGCCCGAACGGGGACGCTGGTGATGCGCGCCGGGCGCGGGGCACCGCACGGAGCACGAAGGGGTGTGGCGTCGCGCGCCGGACGTTCGGCATGGCCGACATCAGACATGATCGGCGACGGCAGATGCATCGCCCGTGGCAGCCGCCCAGGCCGGCGACATGGCACGCAGGCGGGCCACGATGTCGGGCAGAACCTCCAGCACGCGGTCCACTTCATCGCTCGTATTCTCGCGCGACAGGGACAGGCGCAGCGCGCCATGCAGCGCGCTCGCGGGCAGGTTCATGGCGCGCAGCACATGGGAGGGCTCGGTGGAGCCGGAGGTGCAGGCCGAGCCGGTGGAGGCCGCGACGCCCGCCTTGTTGAGATTGTGCAGCACCGCCTCGCCATCGAGATATTCGAAGGCGACATTGGCAGTGTTGGGCAGGCGGTTGTCGCCGTCGCCGTTGAGGAGGGTGTGGCTGACCTGCTGCAGGATGCCCTGCTCCAGCCGGTCGCGCAGCGCCTTCACGCGGGTGCGTTCCTCCTCCATGTGGGCGAGGGCAAGCTCGGCCGCCGCGCCGAGGCCGATGATGCCGGGCACGTTCTCGGTGCCGCCGCGCCGCCCACGCTCCTGATGGCCGCCACGCACCAGCGGGCGGAACTTCACGCCCTTGCGCACATAGAGCGCGCCGATGCCCTTGGGGCCGTGCAGCTTGTGGCCGGAGAGCGAGAGCATGTCGATCTCGGTGGACTTGAGATCGATGGCGACCTTGCCAACCGCCTGTACCGCATCCGTGTGGAACAGGGCGCCAGCCGCATGGGCCTGTCGCGCGAGATCCGCCACCGGAAACAGCGTGCCGGTCTCGTTGTTGGCCCACATGACGGAGACCAGCGCCGTCTTCGGCGACAGCGCCGCGGCGAAGGCGTCGAGATCGAGCCGGCCCTGCCGGTCCACCCCGATGAGGTGGACCTTGATGCCGCGCGTCTTCTCCAGATGGGCAACGAGGGTGAGCACCGCCGGGTGCTCCACCGTGGTGGTTACGATCTCGTCCCGCCCCTCCTGGGTCTCCAGCGCGGAGAGGATGGCGGCGTTGTCGGATTCCGTGCCGCCCGAGGTGTAGATGATCTCGTGGTCGAACTGGGCACCGAGAAGGGCCTGCAACTGCTTGCGGGCCTTTTTCAGCGCCTCGCCCACATGCTCGCCGAAGGCGTGGGTGGATGAGGCGTTGCCGAAATGCTCCGAGAAGAACGGCAGCATCGCCGCGACGACGGCAGGGTCGGTGCGCGTCGTCGCGTTGTTGTCGAGATAGACCGGGCGCACGGCGCTCACCCCTCGGGTCGGCTGCGGCGTCTTGCTGTGTGGCAGGCCGTCAGCGGATGGGAGACGGCGCCGCCGGCGCCGGAACGGCCGGGGCAGCCGCGGCGGGAGTCGCAACGGGCTTGGGGGCGGCGGGCTTGGGGGCGGCGGAAAGCGCCGGGCCGGGCCCCTTCAGGCTCACCAGCGGCTTGTTCTGCGCGCCGGCGACGGGGATCAGCCGGATCAGCTCGCCGAGGCGCTCGACGATCTTGGACTGGATGCCCTCGATGGTCTCGCTCGCCAGTTTGCAAAAAACGCAGGCGCCGGTCATCTTGACCATGACCTTGGTGCCGTCGATCTCCACCAGCTCACAGTCGCCGCCGTCGCGGATGAGGTTGGGGCGGATTTCCTCGATCACCTCGCGGATGATCGCCTCGCGGCGGGCTTCACGGCTGAGCGCGGGCGCTTCGGTCTCGGCCAACATCGCAATATCCTCTCTGTGTTCTCTGTTCTGCCGCCCGTCGGAGGACGGCGCGCGGATGGTGGTCAGCCGAAGGATTTGCCGCAGGAGCAGCTGGAGGTGGCGTTCGGATTCTCGAAGGTGAAGCCGGAGCCTTCCAGGGCCACCACGAAGTCGATGGTGGTGCCGGCGAGCAGCTCGTGGCTCTTGTTGTCGACGAAGACGCGCACGCCCTCGCGCTCCACCACGGTGTCGTCGGGCTCGGCGTCGCTGACGAGGCCCATCTTGTACTGATAGCCGGCGCAGCCGCCGGTCTCGACCATGATGCGCAGGCCGCTGACGGGCTGGTCGGCATCATGGATCGCGTCGCGGACCGCATGAAGTGCGCTGTCGGTCAAATTGATCATTGCTCGACCTTCGCTTGAAAGACTGGTCTGGCGGGACAGCAGCAAGCCGCGTGCCAGACGGCAACGGGCTGATTTCTTTTGATTTTCAGGATCAGAGCTGTTGCCTTTGCGACGCGTGTCCGGTTTCAGACACGGCGCGGGCCGCTCCCGCGATCCGCACGCGCCGCGCCGGAACGGTGGCGCGCCGCCCCGCCGCCATGTCAGGCCATCGGCCTGCGATCCCCGCGTTTCCGCACCGTTGCAGGCTTCCCAAGCCCTGCGCGGAAGCCTCAGGCCGCCGCCCGCACGAGGGCCGATTGTCGCTGCCGGCGGGTTTCACCTCGGCCGCGACGCGAAGCGGCAAAGGGCTTGCATGAAGCGGAGCGCCTGCCCCTGCGCGGGTGGCACGCCGAACGCCTTCGGCGGAGGGCGGCACGCCTGCCCCGGATGATCCTGTCCGGGCAAGGTGCGCTGCTCGCGCCCGTGTTGAACCAAGACCCGTCTGAACAGTCGTGTGCTGAACCGGAGACCTTTTTGATGACCGCGATCGAGAACACCCCCCTGGGCCGGCTGGATAAAGAGGGGCGACTCCTGAATGCCGTGCTCAAGCAGCCCACCAAGCCTGGCCGCTTCGATTTCCGCGGCGACATTGCGCTGAAGTTCCAGCAGCAGCTCGCCGACGAGAAGCGCCCGCCGGAATACACCATGGAGCAAGTGCTGACCTTCGCCGAAGAGGGCAAGGCCACCATCCCGGTGCTGGCCGGCTACCTGCAGAATTTCGCCTTCCTCTCCGACGTGGTCGACGTGCTCGGCGACGCGCTGGCGCCCGATGGCAAATACTTCGTGTTCTGCAACAACATCGACCTGCTGGCGAAGTACCGCGTCACCTACAACGGCAAGACGTTCTACGTGCTCCCCTGCGACGAGAGCACCGTGTGGAAGGAGATGACCGACCTCCTCTCCATCGACAAGAACGACATCAAGAAGATGGACACCGGCGGCAAGACCGACGTGGTGCTCGATGCCGCCGCCGCGTGGCACGAGGACTACGAGATCATGACCTACGAGAAGGTCGTCTCCATCATGGAGCCGGTAAAGAACCGCAACGCGAACCGCCCGGTCTGATCCGGGGGTCTGCGCCCGTGCCGCCCGGCGGGACCGGGTGGCACGCCGGGCCGTCTTCGGCAGCGCATCGCGACACAAAAATGGCCGGGCAAGCCCGGCCATTTTCAGTCCCATAGGGAGTGCGTCTCAGACGCCGCCGCCCTCATCCGAGCAGGAGGTGATCTCCTCCTCATCGTCGTCCACTTCCTCGGCCAGCGTCACGCCGGTCACGCAGATGTCGTTGTCGAGCACGGTGAGGGCCACCGGAATGAGGCTCTTGCCCTTGCACGGTCCTTCGAGGCACACGCCGGTGCCCAGCTCGAACAGCGCGCCGTGCTTGCCGCACATCAGGCGGATGCCGTTAGGGTCGAGGAACTGGTTGCGCTCCCAGTCCAGTTGCACCTGATCGTGCGGGCAGCGGTTGATATAGCCGAACACCTGCCGGCCCCACCGCACCACGACGATCTTGAACGGCTGTTCGGTGCCGTCCTCCACCACCTGCATCAGCTCGAAGCCCCGCGCCCGCTGGCTGGGGATGTCGCTCATGGAGCAGATGACGTAGGCGACGGCGGCCGCCTCGTCCGGGCGGGCATCCTGTGGGGCTTCGTTGTCGATGACGGTCGGTTCCATCTTATCCTCGTTCACGATGCACGCGTCAGGACCGGGCCGCTGCCGGCACCGGGGGTAAGGGGAGCACCCGCCTCGGCCTTGGCCAGCAGGCGCCGGTTGGCGGCGAGGCAGAAGTCCCGCCAGGCGGCGGCGACGTCGCGCAGGATGGTCTGCACATAGTCGCGCGAGAGATGATGCTCGCCGGGAAAGTTGGAAAGCGCACAGGAGGTGCGGTTGAACGCGACAACATCGTCGAGCAGCGTCTGGATGAAGTCGCGGAACGGCAACTGCACGTCGCTCATCAGCGCGGAGCGGCCCTTCTCCACCGGCACGTCGGCCATGTCGAAGGGCAGTGTCTCGATGAGGTCGGCCGCGCGCTCATAGATGTCCTCGATGGCGCCGAGCATCGCCCTCTGGGTGAGCTGCTCGCGGTCCTGGCTGGCGAGCGCCCGGTTGAGGCGGATGCGATAGGCCTCGAACGCCGCATCGTTCTGGCCGGCGACCCAGTTGGCGAAGCAGGCGAGGCTGGCGGCATTCAGCGGCAGACCCTCGGGAATGGCCGCTCCCGTCTCCTCCGCCCGCTCGCGCGACAGGGCACGGTCGATGCGCCGCGCCGCCTCCAGCGCGCCTTCGAGGTAGCCTGCCCCCTGCGTCGCCGTCTCGGAGCTGCCGAGATGCAGCCGCCCGTCCCACAGCGGCCGCCGCAGCAGGGGATTGGAGAAGGCCACGTGCTCGCCCCTCGGCTCCGCCTTGTCGCGCGCCGAGCAGGTGAAGGCCTCGCCGGCCCAGTCCTGATAAAGCTGCTCGCCGCCTTCCGCCGCCGAGCCGAACACCTGCACCATCTGGCTGTCCATCAGCATGGACAGGCCATCGGCGAAGGCTTCGCGCAGATCGGGGGGAAAGCTCAGGAAGCCGCCGAGGGCCGCCTTGGCGCCGGTCACGTCGCAGGCGTCGAAGATCTCGCCGACGACCGCCTGCTCGTGGGTGACGAAGGCGTTGCCCGACTGGCCGGCGACCCGCCAGAAGGCGGAGGGATAGGCCATCACCACCTTGGCCTGCTGCGCCATCCAGGTGGGCGCGGCGCCCATGGCGTCGAAGGTCGCGCTGTCGAGTTCCGGGATGAAGCGCACCGTCTCCGCGACGAGGCGCGGCGGCAGCGCCACCACCACATGGCGTGCCTCGACGATGAAGAAGGCATCGTCCACCCGGAAGGTCAGGACCACATGGTCGCCCTTGTCCTCCACGCTGTGGAGCACGTGGTTGAGGCGCAGGCGCTCCTCGCCGATGCTTTCGGCGAGGACCGACACCAGACGCGCCATGCCGCCGGCCACCCGCCGTGCGCCGCCATGCACCTCCTGCGCGAACCCCTGCGGGTTCTTGTCCGCCTCGGTGAGGTGCAGCACCGTGCCTTCGTCATGCTGGGGGAAGGACGCAAGGCCGAGTTCCGCGATGAAGGCGGCAATGAGCGGCTGGGTGTCGGGCCAGAACCAGGTGGGACCCAGATCAAACGCCGCGCCGTTGCTGGAGGCGACCGCCGAGAGGATGCGCCCGCCGAGCCGGGGGCGCGCCTCGAACAGGGTGAAGCTGCGGTCCTGTTTCTTGAACTGCCGCGCCAGCGCGAGGCCGCAGAGCCCTCCGCCGATGATCGCCGTATCCAGCATGGAACAGTCCTCGCAAATCTTGCTGATTGGAGCCCTTGCAAGATTCGCGCACAGTCCCGGGAAATATGGCCTTGCGGGCATTTCCCACGCCCCACTACGGCAGACACGGTCGGCTTTGGGCCTCGCCCTGTGGGATCGCCCACCTCGGCTGCGTCGCATTTCCCGCGTGGTGCGACGGATTTCCGACACGGCGCCCGCCTTTACCTCCGCGCGATGGGGCGTCTTCTGGTCCGTCCGCGGGCGCGAACCCGCATCGACGCGAGACTTCCGGCGCCTTCACAAGACGAACCGAAGTCATGGCACCGACCCGCCCGACGGCTGGCACGAAACTTGATCCCGTCAGCGGACAGTTCGTTTGACCGATAGTGCCCCGGAGATTGGAAATGCTCGTCGCGTCCGAATTCGCCTCGTCCTCCCTTGACGATATCAAGGCTGCCCTTGCGGGTGGCACCCTGACCTTCTATTCCGTCGCCCGCCCGGTGAATGCCGACCATCCGGTGGACCGCAGCGGAAAGCTCGCGGCGTTCACCTTCGCCACCCCGGCCTTCACCACGCCCTCCGAAGACGGCTCGGAAGTGCCGAGCTTCGTCGATGCGGCGGTGAAGGCGGGCGAGGTGGGCACCCCCGGTTTCGCCCGTGCCGTGACCGCCGACGGCAAGACCGTCGCCGACTTCTCGGTCGGCCCCGGCGCCCGCGAGATCAAGCTCGCCGAAGTGTCCTGCTCGCCCGGCGCGCCGGTGAAGGTGGTGAAGTTCACCTTCAATCCCGAGGGCGGCTGGCCCGAGCGCCCTGATTATTACGACGCCCATCCGCGTCCCGGCTACAGCCTGCCCAAGGTGCGCTGAGCCACTAACCCGATGCCGTCCCGGGGCACCCCGCCCCGGGACGCGACTGCCCCCGGAAGCGAAGTCGCCTGCAGACCGTCCCACAGCCACAGGAGAGCCTTGCGTCATGTCCACCGTTCTTCCCGGATCGCTGGTGAGCACCCAATGGCTGGCGGACCATCTGTCGGCCCCGGACGTGAAGATTCTGGACTGCACCTGGCTGCATGAAAGTTCCAACATGGACGGCCGCACCCAGTATCGCGGACGCCATCTGCCGGGCTCGGTGCATTTCGACATCGATGCGGTGGCCGACAAGACCAGCCCCCTCCCCCACATGCTGCCGCCGGCGGCGGAGTTCGCCAAGAAGGTGGGCCTGCTCGGCATCGGCGACGGCGACAAGGTGATCGTCTACGACCGCATGTGCGGCGGCGCGGCCGCGGCGCGCGTGTGGTGGATGTTCCGCACCTTCGGCTATCACGATGTCGCCATGCTCGACGGCGGCTACGGCAAATGGGTGAAGGAGAAGCTCCCCTCCGACATGTCGCCGGTGCGGCCCGAGCCCAAGACCTTCACCGCAAGTCTCAATCCGGCCCTCGTGCGCTCCCTGGACCAGATGCTGGCGAACGTCGCCTCCGGCACCGAGCAGGTGATTGACGCGCGCGGCCCCGCGAAATTTGCAGGCAGCCAGGATGACGTGTTCCCGGTAAAGAAGAAGGGCCACATTCCCGGCGCCATCAACCTGCCCTGGGGCGACCTCATCGTCGAGGAGAGCGGGGAGCTGGTTCAGCCTGATGCCATCAAGGCGCGCCTCGCCTCCGCCGGCGTCGATCTGGCGAAACCCATCGTCGTCACCTGCGCCTCCGGCACCATCGCCTGCGTGGTCATGCTCGCCCTCTACCTCATCGGCAAGACGGACGTCGCGCTCTACGACGGCTCGTGGGCCGAATGGGGCCTGAAGGACGAGACGCCCATCGCGGCTGCGGCCTGAACGGGAGCGCACCATGGCCATCGACGACCTCACGCTCCTCGGTGACGGCGACGAATTCACGCTGCACGGCGCCGGCGACCAGACCCATTTCGTCCTGCGCTTCAAGCCGGACGGCATGGTTGCGGACATTTCCGGAGAGGACGCGGAACGGTTCCGCGGCGACTATGAAACGGTCCGGTCGCAGTATCCGGGCTGGAGTTCGGACCAGGTGCTGGCCCAGCTCTGGGATCAGGGCGGCTACAGCTGGCTCGCATCGCCGGAAGGCTGAGGCGCACGCCGCGCGCAGATGAAACACCGGTGAAAGCCAACGGGAGAACAACATGGCGACCACGCTCATCAAGACCACTTCCGACGGCCGCAAGCTCGAGGTCTCCGGCCTCGCGATCCTGTTCGACGGCCAGCTCGAAGCCTTCGACCTCACCGAGGTGAAGATGCACCCCAACCGCCGCAAGATCTGGGAGGTGCATCCGGAAGCCACCCACATCGCCGGCCGGGTGACGCTCACCAAGGAAGAGGCGGAAGCGGTCGAAGCCGCCTTCAAAAAGGCCGAGGCGGAGATCCTCGCCAGCCCCGCCGCCATCAACGAACGCTTCCGCATCGCCATGATGTGGCGGGCCCGCAGCGAAGGCATCGAGTGAAGAGCTGATACGCCCCGTCGGCGCGGCACACGGATCAGGTGAAGACGAAAGAGACCCGGCATGCCGGGGCTCTTGTCGTTTCGATGCCTACGAGAGCCGCCTATTCCGCGGCCTCCGGCAAGGCGAGCGGATCGTTGCCGTTGGCAGCCCCACGGGCGTTGCGCGCGAGGCGGGATTCGCCGTCCTCGGCGCCGAAGCAGATGTGGAATTCATCGCAATCCGAGCACACCGGCGCCGCGCACAGGGTGAAACCCTCGGAGCCGCAGACCATGCGGTAGAGGAACTTCTTCCACTTCATGTCCTGGCTGTTCTTGCGGGCGAGCGGGGCGAAGCGGCGGGTCATCAATTCCCGCAGCTCGGCGCGGCTCCTGAGCCCCAGATCCTGCCACAGATGGTGGGGGGACTGGCAGCGCCGGGAAATCATAGCAATGAAATGGGTCTGCAGCCGGCCGGCATCGGAAGAATAGATGCCGAGGATGTCGCGCACCGACTGCTCCTCGGGCGTCACCTCGATCGCCCGTGGATCGACCTGCGCGGCCAGCATCGGGGCGGACGCCGGAAACAGGATGGCGGCGAGGTCGAGGAAGGCCGCGCGGTCGAGGCCGATCGCATCGAGCCGGTCCCTGCCGTCCTCCTCCGCCTCGGCGAAGGCCAGGCCGACGATGGAGGCCGCCACGTGGACGTCGAACGCATCCGCAGCCGAAGAAGACGATGAGGCGATCAACCAGTCATAGACCTCTTCGGCGCGCATGGCGGCACTCCTTGAGCGACACGCGCGGGCCGGAAAGACCCGCGCTGGGGCACATCCGCCTCAGGCGGCGGCCTTCTCCAGGCCGTGGATCTGGCAACTGGCCGGGCAGACGCGCGCGCACGCACCGCAACCGATGCAGGCGCCCGTGTCGTTCATCACCATCACCTTCTTCTCGACCTCATCGTCCTCGTCATCATCGAGGGAGACGATGTCGCCGTCCTCGTTGATGCCCTTGAGGGTCATGACGTCGCGGCCGCACACCTTGTAGCAGCGGCCGCAGCCGATGCATTTGTCCTTATCGATGTCGAGCAGGTAGTCTGGCTGCCAGGCTCGACCATCCCTGGTTTCGTTAGACATCTGAAAATCGCCTTTCAAAAAATGCTAGGCGGCCTCGAGTCCCTTCAAGTCCGCGCGCTTCTTCTCAAGCTCGGAAAAGGCGTCGTGCGCCTTCTTGGCCACAACCATGATCTGCTCCCAGTTGATCGGGAGTTCTTCGGACAGATCGTGGAGGTCCATTTTGGACTGTGTCGCCTTGGCGGACAGCTTCTTGATCTCGGCCTTGAGTTCGTCCACGTCGCTCATGGGTGCACCTTGGGTCTGGTCAGTATTTCGCCACTTCGGGAAACTGGTTGATCATCTCCACGCCCTGCTGGACGAACTTCGTGCCCTCCTCGGCGAGCTTGCCGAGATTGTCGAAGCCGAACCGGTGCACGTCGCGCAGTTGCTTGTTGACGACGATCAGCCGTCCGCCGATGAGCACCATGCGGCCGAAGCCCTCGTGGCTCATCTTGAGCATTGGCGAGATCATCACCCGCGTCTCCTTCTCGATCATCAGGCAGATCGCGTTGAAGAACAGCTCCAGGCGCCAGATGGTCTCCGGGTCGGGATCGCCGATGAGGGGGAGCGCGCGGCGCGCCTCCTTGTCGACGATGTAGGGCTCGATCAGATCCAGATCGGCCTTTCCGTCCCACGCGCCGTGGGTGTCCTGGGCGCGCCAGACCTTGATGAGTTCCTTGATGAACGGGGAGTCAGCGGCCTCTGTCGGCTCGATGACTTGCGCTGCTTCGGCCATGACTATCCCTCACTCGTCGAAATCGAACGTGCGCTCCTGGCCCTTCGACATGACCTTGCGCAGCCACGGGGGCGGATTGCCCTGAAGGACCACCTCCAGCTTGCCGATGAGATCGGATATCTCCTCGGGCTGGTTGACCTTCATGGGATGAATGTTGTTGGCCACCACGCGGGCGGCGCCGGAGCCGCCGATGGCGGCCACGTAGAGGATGGTGCAATCCTTGATCGCATCGATCTTGGGCGCCAGCTTGTCCTCGTTGCCGTCTTCCTTCAGGTCACCGTCGAATTCGATGGCCTCGATGAAGTGATGGCCCTCCGGGCCGACCTCGTAGATGGCGATGTTCTTCGCCCAGCCGAAATGGGCATCGACCCTTTTGAGATCCTGGGTTGCGAATGCGACTTTCATGGAAGGCTCGCCTCTCTCGCGGTCTCGGTCCTTGCGGACTTCAGTGGTGGGCGGTGCTGGGTGCGGGCCCGAGATCGGGCGCGCCGGCGGGAACGGCACCATGCGCGGCGCCATGGCCGTGACCATCGCCGTCCCACGGGTTCTTCCACGTGTCGGGGGTCGCGTCGTGGTTCTGCTCGTGGTCGGCGATGCACATGTTGGCCAGCGTAAACATGAGGTCGCGCGTGCCGCGATAGCCGACCGTCATCTTGTGGCCAGAGCCGATGCGATCGAACATGGGAATGCCGATGCGATAGAAGGGGATGTTGAGCCGATCCGCCGCCTGGCGCCCATGGGAATGGGTGAGAAGGAGATCGCAGCCGCGCTCCTTCGCTAGCGTCTCCAGGTCCTCGAGATCGCCCAGCAGCACCTCGTCGCATGGCAGCTTCTCGAACACCGGCGACTGCGTCGTGGTGACGGCGGCGGTGATGTGCGTGCCCATCTCGTGCAGAGCGGAGGCAACATCGAACAGAAGGTCCGGCTCCGCGCCGATGGCGAGCTTGCGGCCGCCGAGGTGGAAGTGCGCATCCAGCATGGCATCCACCAGCTGGCCGCGCTGCCGGCGATAGCGGCGCGGCACTTCGCGTCCCGAGATCTGGCTCAGGAACATGAAGAATTCGTCGTTCGGCCCCAGCCCGCACAGGCGCTCGAACAGCCGATAGGGCGTGCCCGTCTTCTTCTGCATCGCCTCGGCCGCCGTCTTCATCTGGGTGCCGATGGCGATCGTCCAGGCGGCCTCGCCCATGGTGGCGATCTCGTCCACACCGATGCCGCCGATGGTGGTGGGCGTGAAGTCATCGGGAATATGCCCGTCGAGCGAGCCCGCGAGGTCCGGCAGGAAGGAGGGCTGGAGCCCGAAATCCTCCAGGATGCAGCGCAGTTCGTCGAGATCGCCGGGCTGCAGGTGGCAGCCGGGCAGCACATTCACCCGCTTCGGATTCTTGGGCGCATCCGGTTCCGGCTTCTTCACCAGCACCTCGACGATCTTGGCGACCGTCTTCTCCCAGCCGTCCTGGAAGGCGTCCTTGAAATCGGGGGTCGAGACATAGACCATCGGGAAGTCCGCAAGCTGCGGATACTTCGCGCGCACCATCTTGATGTACCCGTCCACGTCGTCACCCTTGGTCTCGGTGACGCCGGTGGAGCAGATGCCGATGATCTCGGGCTTGGTGCGGTTGTAGATGTTGAGGATGGCCTGCTCGACATTGTCGTAGCCGCCGAGCACGGTGGCGACCTCGCTCATGGCCGTGGTCTGGAGCGGGATCGCCTCCTTGAAGTGGCGCACGAACAGCACGAGGCCGAACGAGGTGCAGCCCTGCGATCCGTGGAGCAGCGGCATGGCGCCCCGGAGTCCCATGAAGGCGAGCGCGCCGCCGATGGGCTGGCTCATCTTCAGCGGATTGACCGCGCAGCTCTTCTTCCCCTGGACGAACTTGGCCATCTCGCCCTCCTATTCGGCGGCAACGAGCGTGGCCGGCGTGCCGAGCGGGGCGACGAGTTCGTCCAGCATGCCCTCGATCCGCTCGCCGCATTTCCCACAGCCGGAGCCGGCCTCGGTGCGGGCCGTCACCTCGGCGAGGTTGGAGGCGCCGGCGGCGACCGCATCCTCGATGGTGCCGACGGTCACGCTCTTGCAGTTGCACACCTTCTTGGCGCGGCGCGCGGCCTCGGCCAGCACCGGATCAGCCGGCGCGGGCTCCGCGACGCCGAGCGCCTCGAAGATCTCCTCGACGCGGCCCGAGCAGGCACCGCAGCCGCCGGACGCATTGGTGTGGGTCTTCACGCCTTCGACCGTGGTGAGGCTGTGCCCCTTGATGGCGTCCTCGATGGTGCCGAGGTCCACGCTCTTGCAATTGCAAATCTTCTTGGCGCGGCGCGCCTTCTCGGCAGCGACCGGATCGGCAGCCAGAGCGGCGGCCTCCGCCTCCATTTCGGCGATGGCGCGGTTCTGCCAGTTGTTGGCCGGATTGTCCCACGGGGCGGGCTTGCGCACCTGCTCCCAGATTGGGTTGTAGAGCGCCTTGTCGATCTCCTCGACGAGCTTCACCATGCCGATGTAGCCCATGTAGGCGTGGTGGCGCTCCTGGTTGATGTCGAGCCAGGGCATGGCGGCCTTGAGCGCGATGAACTGCGAGCGGCCGCCCGAGAGCATGATGTCGGCCTTCGCGTCCTTCAGCATCTTGTACATTTCGCGGGGCGTCATGTCGTCGATCATGTGGGCGTCCTGCCCCATCAGCTCCTTGATGCGCTCCTTGTCCTCCTTGGTGGACTTCTTGACCGAGGTGCCGACCAGCTCGAGGCCGGCTTCCTGCAGCGCCGCGACCACCGACCAGGACTTCACGCCGCCGGTGATGAGCAGAACCTTCTTGTCCTTGAAGCGATCCTTGAACTTGGCGATCGCCGCCCAGGCCTTCGCCTCCTCGCGCTCGATGAGCGCCTCGGTGCGGTCCATCAGCTCGGGATCGGCGCCGCGTTCGATGAGCATGCGGGCGATCTCGCGGAGCGAATCCGAGGAATCCTGGATGCCGTAGAAGGACCCCTCGAAGAAGGGGATGTCGTAGCGCTCCTCCATCTTGCGGGCCACGTTGATCATGGCCTTCGAGCAGACCATCATCGCAGCCTTGGCGCGGTGGGAGGAGGCCACATCCTTGTAGCGTCCATCGCCCGAGATGCAGGCGAGGATGCGGATGCCCAGCTCGTCGAGCAGCGGCTTCACCTGCCACAGCTCACCTGAAAGATTGTATTCGCCGATGATGTTGATGTCGTAGGGCGTGGTGTATTCCGGCTCCTCGGTGCCGATGACGTGCTCGAGGATGGCCTCGCCGGCCAGCTTGTTGCCGAGGTTCTTCGGGCCTACGAAGCCAGGCGAATTGATCGGGATCACCGGCGTGCCGAACTTCTCCTTCGCCGCCTTGCAGACCGCGTCGATGTCGTCGCCGATCATGGCGGGCACGCAGGTCTGATAGACGAAGACGGCGGGCGGATCGTACTTCTCGATGATTTCCTTGATGGACTTGAACAGGCGCTTCTCGCCGCCGAACACCACGTCCGTCTCGTTGATGTCCGTGGTGAAGCCGGTGCGCCAGATCTGCGAGCCGGAAGAGCGCGCGCCGCGGTTGTCCCAGCTGTTGCCTTCGCAGGCAATGGGGCCATGCACCAGGTGCGCGACATCGGTCAGCGGCTGAAGGGCGATCTTGGCGCCGTCGAAAGCGCAGCCGCCGGCGGCACCGCCGGGCTGGAGCTGCTTGGTGCACCCCTTCTTCTTTTCCGCTTCCGATTTGTTCTGGTTCTTCGCGCAGCCGGGCTCGTTGAACACTTGCTGGATCGTGGCGGAAACCGAGCTCATGGATCTCTCCTTCGGCGGACGGGCTGTGCAAAGATCGCGGGCGCGAACATCACATGGGGGGCGGACATAAAATGGGGCGGACTTCACTCTCCCTGTCGGGCCGGCCCGGGCGGGGCCCCGGGCCGGATCGATCACTTCACCTATGCGATCAACGGATGATGTCGAACGAATAGTCGGTCTTCGCAGGAACGATCGTGTTCTGATCGATGGTGTCGAAGATCTTGTCGAGGATGGTGATCAGGACGTTCATGCCGCCCTGATAGCCCCACACCGGACGGCGGTGGTGGTGGTGACGGTCGAACACCGGGAAGCCGATGCGGATCAGCGGGGTGCCCGTGTCGCGCTCGAGATACTTGCCGTAGGTGTTGCCGATCAGGAAGTCCACCGGCTCGGTGAAGAGCAGGGAGCGCATGTGCCAGAGATCGCGGCCGGGATAGACGTTGCAGTTCTGGCCGAAGGGCGAGCTGTCGAACAGCTTCTGGACCTTGTCCGCCCACTTCTGGTTGCCGTTGGTGGCAAGGACGTGGGTGGGCTCGGCGCCGAGTTCCAGCAGGAAGCTGGCGAGGCCCAGGCAGAGGTCGGGATCGCCGTAGATGGCGAACTTCTTGCCGTGGATGTGGGCGTTCGAGTCGGCGATGGCGTCGACGAGGCGGCCGCGCTCCTTGGCGAGCTCCTCCGGGATTTCCTTGCCGGAGATCCGCGAGATCGCCATGAGGAACTCGTCGGTGCCCTTCACGCCCACGGGGTGGTTGAAGGCGACGACTTCCTGGCCGTGGTTGGCGATGAGCGGCAGGGTCTTCTCGGTGCAGTATTCCTGCATGGAGATGGTGGCCTTGGCGTGGACAGCGTTGGCCGCCTCCTCAAGGGTGGTGCCGCCGTCATACATGCGGAACTCGCCGTCGGTCGGCGTGTCGAACACTTCCGAATTGTCGCCGAGGATGGTGTAGTCGACGCCCATCAGCCCGAAGATGCGCTTGACTTCACGCAGGTTGCCGACGGTGTAGCCGTCGAAACCGCCGATGAAGTTGATCTTCTCGTTCGGCTCGCGAACCAGCTTCGGGGCGGTGCCGGCCTTGCCGTCCCAGAAGTGCTCGAGCACGCCCTTGATGGCGTTGTCGTAGCCGGTGACATGGCTGCCGACGAAGGCCGGGGTGTGGGCGAAGGGAACGTCGTATTCCTGCGGGACCGAGCCCTTTTCCTTCGCCGTCTTGATGAAGGCGTTCAGGTCGTCGCCGATCACTTCCGCCATGCAGGTGGTGGAGACGGCGATCATCTTGGGCTTGTACATGTTGTAGGTGTTGGCGAGGCCGTCAATCATGTTGTTGAGGCCGCCGAACACCGCCGCGTCTTCCGTCATGGAAGACGACACGCAGGAGCTGGGCTCCTTGAAGTGACGGGACAGGTGGGAGCGGTAGTAAGCGACGCAGCCCTGCGAACCGTGCACGAAGGGAATCGTGTGCTCGAAGCCAACAGCCACGAACACCGCGCCGAGCGGCTGGCAGGCCTTGGCCGGGTTCACGGTCAGGGCCTCGCGGGCGAAGTTCTTTTCCTTGTACTCGGGAGTCTTGGCCCACTCGCGAATGCGCTCGACTTCGGCGGGATCGCGGGGGTTCTCGAACATCTTCTTCTTGTTGGCCAGCATCTGCTGGTACTCGGGACCGCGGAACAGCTCGAAGTGATCGAGCACGTTGTCTGCATTCTGTGGCATCTTGAACCCCTAATATGTGGGTCAAATATGGGAGCCCGTCCCGGGTGCCCCTCCCCGCGAAGGGAGGGGCTTCTGGTTCAGGCGCTCGAAAATCCGCCTCACTCGGCGGCGAGCAGCCCCGCCTGGCCGGGAGCCTGCTTCCACGGGGCCTTGGTCATCTTCCAGACGGGGGAGTTGATGGCCATGTCCATGTCGCGGGCGAAGATGGCGAAGCCATCGTAGCCGTGGTACGGGCCGGAATAGTCCCAGGAGTGCATCTGGCGGAACGGCACGCCCATCTTCTGGAAGACGTACTTTTCCTTGATGCCCGAGCCGACCAGGTCCGGCTGGACCTTCTCGACGAACTTCTCGAACTCGTAGCCGGTCACGTCGTCATAGATGAGCGTGCCATCCTTGACGTAGTGCTGGGCGGTGCGCTGATAGTCGTCGTTGTGGGCGAACTCGTAACCCGTGCCCACCACTTCCATGCCGAGGTCCTCGTAGGCCCCGATCACGTGACGGGGACGCAGGCCGCCCACGTACAGCATGACGGTCTTGCCTTCGAGGCGCGGACGATACTTGGCGATCACCGCGTCCATGAGAGGCGCGTACTTGGCGATGACGCGCTCGGCGCCTTCCTTGATCTTGTCGTCGAAGTAAGCGGCGATCTTGCGCAGCGACTCCGCGATCTTGGAGGGACCGAAGAAGTTGTACTCGCACCACGGAATCCCGAACTTCTCTTCCATGTGGCGGGAGATGTAGTTCATGGAGCGGTAGCAGTGCAGGACGTTCAGCTTCGCCCGCGGGGTGTTCTCAAGCTCGGCGAGCGAGCCGTCACCCGACCACTGGGCGATCACGCGCAGGCCCATCTCCTCGAGGAGGATACGGGACGACCAGGCGTCGCCGCCGATGTTGTAGTCGCCGATGATGGCGACGTCATAGGGCGTGGGCTCGAAGGGGGGAGCCTTGTTGGGGTCCAGCTTGTCGAACACCCAGTCACGCACCGCGTCGTTGGCGATGTGGTGGCCGAGGGACTGCGACACGCCGCGGAACCCTTCGCAGCGAACCGGAACGATGGTCTTGCCATCGTATTCCTTGGACTTCGACTTGGAGACGGCTTCGATGTCGTCGCCGATGAGGCCGATCGGGCACTCGGACTGGACGGTGATGCCGTTGTTGAGCGGGAAGAGCTCCTGGATTTCGTCCATGATCTTGGCGAGCTTCTTGTCGCCGCCGAAGACGATGTCCTTTTCCTGGAAGTCGGACGTGAACTGCATCGTCACGAAGGTGTCGATGCCGGTCGTACCGATATAGTAGTTGCGGCGGGCGGCCCAGCTGTACTGGCCGCAGCCCACCGGGCCGTGGGAGATGTGGATCATGTCCTTGATGGGACCCCACACCACGCCCTTCGAGCCGGCGTAGGCGCAGCCGCGGATCGTCATCACGCCCGGGATGGACTTGATGTTCGACTTCACGCCGCAGTCGGACTTGCCGGACTCATGGACATTGAGGTGCTTCGCGCGGCGCTTCGCGGTCTTCTCGGGATAAACCTTGAGGACTTCCGCGATGAGTTCCTTGTTCCGCGCCTTGATTTCAGCAACGTTTTGCGGTTGGGCCAAGCTCATTTCGCAATCTCGCTCTCGTTGGGTTGCCGTTTGGCAGGCCGGCCCCGCAATTGAGGCCGGCCCCAGGTCACTCGACGCGATGGCTTCAGCCGACGGCGAGTTCGGCGGCGGTCTTGCCGATCTGGCTCTCGTCCACGGCCTTCATGATGCCGTGCTCCATGAGCAGGTCTTCCAGCTCGTCCATGGTGATCGGGGTCGGGATGATGCCGTTGCCCGAGTTGCCATGCACCTTGGTCGCGAGGTTGCGGTAGTGCTGGGCCTGCGCCGAATCCGGCGCATACTCGATCACCGTCATGCGGCGCAGCTCGGCGTGCTGCACGATGTTGTCGCGCGGCACGAAGTAGATCAGCGTGGTGCCCAGCTTCTTCGCCAGGGACTCCGCCAGCTCGTACTCCTTGTCGGTCTGGCGCTCGTTGCACACCAGGCCGCCCAGGCGCACGCCGCCGGAGTTCGCATACTTCAGGATGCCCTTGGAGATGTTGTTGGCCGCATACATGGCCATCATCTCGCCGGACATCACGATGTAGATTTCCTGAGCCTTGTTCTCGCGGATCGGCATCGCGAAGCCGCCGCACACCACGTCGCCCAGCACGTCGTAGGACACGTAGTCGATGTCCTCGTAGGCGCCGTTCTCCTCAAGGAAGTTGATCGAGGTGATCACGCCGCGGCCGGCGCAGCCGACGCCCGGCTCAGGACCACCCGACTCCACGCAGCGGATGTCCTTGTAGCCGACCTTCATCACGTCCTCGAGCTCGAGGTCTTCCACCGAACCCGCGTTCGCGGCCAGCGAAAGGATGGTGTCCTGCGCCTTGGCGTGCAGGATCAGGCGGGTCGAATCCGCCTTCGGGTCGCAGCCCACGATGAGGATGCGCTGACCAAGCTCGGTCAGGGCCGCAAGCGTGTTCTGGGACGTGGTGGACTTGCCGATGCCACCCTTGCCGTAAAACGCGATCTGTCGCAGCGAAGCCATCTTGCTCTCCTTCGAAACCTTCAAACGAGGATTCGGTGGTCTCCGGACCGCCGCGGGGCACGCAGACGGAACCGGGGACGTTGCACTCCGGCGCGGATGCGGACGGGGCCCTTCCGGAGCCCACCAGCCAGCAGCCTGGCGCCTGACAGAGGAGTAGCAACGAGTGTGCCAGCGATTTCTTGGATGTTTTATCGCGCAAAATCAATATGTTGTAGATTTCATGCGGACATGTTCAGAACCCGACACACCCGTTTTGGCGGCCGACATGCCAGTTTAGGGCTGTTTGAAACAGGACACTGCCGGCCCCGCCCATACCCCTGTCGAAAGCCGACAATCGCCGCTCGGGTCCGCGTGTCGCATTTTCGACCTTGCCCCGCGACGGGAGCCCCCCAACGCAAAACGGGCCGGCAAAGCCGACCCGTTGCAATCCACCAAACAGAGAGCCCGCGCCCGTCGGCGCCGGCATCAGCCGATCATATCCTGCGCCTTGCTCAGGGCCGCGACGAAGCGGTCCACTTCCTCGCGGGTGTTGTAGAGGCCGAACGAGGCTCGGCAGGTGGCCGCGACGCCGAACCGCTCCAGCAGCGGCATGGCGCAATGGGTGCCCGCACGCACCGCGATGCCGTCATTGTCGATGAGCGTCGCAAAGTCGTGGGCATGGGCACCGGCGATCTCGAACGAGATGATGGCGCCCTTCTCCTTGGCGGTGCCGATGATGCGCACCGAGTTCAGCTCGCCCAGCCGCTCCTGCGCGTAGCGGCACAGCTCGTTCTCGTGGGCACGGATGCGCGCCTTGCCGATGGACTGGATGTAGTCGAGCGCGGCACCGAGCCCCGCGGCCTGCACGATGGCCGGCGTGCCCGCCTCGAAGCGATGGGGCGGATCGCCATAGGTAACGGAATCCTGCCGGACCATCCGGATCATCTCGCCGCCGCCGTTGAAGGGCGGCATGGCCTCGAGATGCTCATACTTGCCATAGAGCGCGCCAATGCCCGTGGGGCCATACAGCTTGTGGCCGGTGATGATGTAGAAATCGCAGTCGATGTCCTGCACGTCCACGTCGAGATGGACTGCCCCCTGGGAGCCGTCCACCAGCACGGGAATGCCGCGCGCGTGGGCGATCTTCACCACCTCCTTCACCGGGACAGTGGTGCCCAGCACGTTGGACATCTGGGTGATGGCGACCAGCTTGGTGCGATCCGTGAGCAGCTTCTCGAACTCGTCGAGAAGGAAGTTGCCCTCGTCGTCCACCGGCGCCCATTTCAGCACCGCGCCCTGATTCTCCCGCAGGAAATGCCACGGCACGATGTTGGCGTGGTGCTCCATGATGGAGAGCACGATCTCGTCGCCCGCCTTGATCCGGGCTTTACCGAAGGTGGCGGCGACGAGGTTGATCGCCTCCGTGGCGCTGCGGGTGAAGATGATCTCTTCCGGCCGCGCGGCGTTGAGGAAGCGCTGCACCGCGTGGCGTCCGCCCTCATAGGCCTCGGTCGCGGCATTGGCGAGATAGTGCAGGCCACGATGCACGTTGGCGTATTCGGAGGTGTAGACCTGCTGGATGCGGTCGAGCACCGCCTTCGGCTTCTGGGCCGAGGCGCCGTTGTCGAGATAGACCAGCGGCTTGCCGTTGACCTTGAGGTCGAGGATCGGAAAATCCTCGCGCACGCGCATCACATCGTAGGAACCGTTCGAGACCGCGGGGTGAAGAGCGGTCATGGTTCACTCCCGTCCCAGCAGCCAGGCGCGCGTCGCCTCGGCGAGGGCGGTGCGGATGCCCTCCTCGCCGATGGCGTCGATCACCTCGCCGACGAAGGCCTGGATGAGGAGCGCCTCGGCCTCCTTGGCGGGAATGCCGCGGGCCATGAGATAGAACTTGATCTGCTGGTCGAGTGTGCCGGTGGTGCAGCCGTGGCCGCACTGCACGTCGTCGGCGAAGATCTCCAGCTCCGGCTTGTTGCAGGATTCCGCCGTCTCGGTCAGCAGCAGCGCGCGGCTGAGCATCCGGGCGTCGGTCTTCTGCGCCGCCTGGCGCACGGCAATCTTGCCCTGGAAGATATCCTGCGAGGCGCCGTCCAGCACCGCGCGGAAGGACTCGCGGCTCTCGCCGGCCGGCGCCGCGTGATCGACGGAGAGCATGGTGTCGGCGTGCTGCTTGCCCGCGAGCAGGCTCACGCCGCCCATGTGGGCCTTCACGTTCTCACCCGCCAGATGCAGCAGAAGCTGGTTGCGCACCACGGCGCCGCCCGTGGTGAAGAAGGTGTTGGAGAAGCGCGCGTCGGCCCCAACCTTCGCCAGCACGGTGGCGAGATGGACGGCGTCGCTGCCTTCAATCGTCACCTTGACGCGCTCGAAAGTTGCGCCCGCGCCCACCACCAGTTCCAGCGCCGTATTGACCTGATACGCGATGCCCGCAGGCCCTTCATGGCTCTCGATGAGGGAAAGGCTGGCGCCATCTTCCACCACCACCAGCGAGCGCGTGAACGCGGCTACCGGGGTCTCGGCCGTGGTGACGAACACCAGCTCCACCGGCCGCGTGACAGCTGCGCCTGCGGCCACATGCACCACCACGCCGTCGCCCATGAGCGCGGTGTTGAGGGCGAGCACGGCATCCGAAGAGGCGACGGTTCGGCCGAGCCACGTCGCGGGGAGACCCGCCGGCTCAGCCAGTGCATCCGCCATGGAGGCGATGGTGAGGCCGGGCTCCAGATCCGAAAGGTCCGACATCTCCGGCACGAAGGTGCCGTTCACCACCACGAGGCGGCGGAAGCCGAGCGTCGAGAACAGGCTGCCGGCGGCCACCGCCTTCGCCTTGACATCCGCGTCCGGCAGCGGCGCGAGGGGCTTGGCGTCGCGCATCAGGGCGCGCAGGTCAGTGTATTTCCAGCTTTCCACCCGGCGGTGCGGCAGGCCCGCATCGGCGAAGGTGTCGAAGGCCGCGGTGCGCTGGGCCGCCACGTCGGGGCCGCCGGGCAAGCTGGCGCGGACAGCGGCGAAGGTCTCGGCCAGCGCCAGTTCGGCGCCGGTCTTCATGGGGCGGACGAGTGCCGGAGCTGGGGAAGCCATCACGCGGCCTCGCTCTGGTACTGGGCGTAGCCGGTGGCCTCGAGCTCCAGCGCCAGCTCCTTGCCGCCGGTGTGGACGATCCGGCCGGCGTTGAACACATGCACCACGTCCGGCACGATGTAATCGAGCAGGCGCTGGTAGTGGGTGATCACCAGCATGGAGCGCTCGGGAGAGCGCAGCGCGTTGACTCCGTTGGAGACCACCTTGAGCGCGTCGATGTCGAGGCCGGAATCCGCCTCATCCAGCACGCAGAAATAGGGCTCCAGCAGCATCATCTGGAGGGTTTCGTTGCGCTTCTTCTCACCGCCGGAGAAGCCCACATTCACCGGGCGCTTGAGCATGTCGGCGTCGATGCCGAGCGTCTTGCCCAGCTCGCGCACCTTGCGCACCAGCTCGGGGGAGGTCAGCTCCACCTCGCCGCGCTTCTTGCGCTGGCTGTTCACCGCCGTGTGCAGGAACGCCATGTTGGAAACGCCGGGGATTTCCAGCGGATACTGGAAGCAGAGGAACAGGCCGTGCGCGGCGCGCTCGTCCGGCGACAGATCGAGCAGGTTCACGCCCCGGAAGATGACCTCGCCGCCGGTGATCTCGTAGCCCGGCTTGCCGGAGAGGACGTAGGAGAGGGTGGACTTGCCGGCGCCGTTCGGCCCCATGATGGCGTGCACCTCACCGGGATTGATGATGAGGTTCATCCCGTTGATGATCTTGCGCCCCCCAGCGATCTCGGCATGGAGGTCCTTGATTTCGAGAAGGGGAGCCATGGTGAAGATCCTCTGGTTATTGTTGCCCGGCGACGCGACCTGAACGATGGGAAGGAAGGCGCGTCAGCCGACGCTGCCTTCCAGGCTGATGGAAATGAGCTTCTGCGCCTCGACGGCGAACTCCATGGGAAGCTGCTGGAGCACATCCCGGACGAAGCCGTTCACCACGAGCGCGACGGCATCCTCCTGCGAGAGGCCGCGTTGCATGCAGTAGAACAGCATGTCTTCCGAGATCTTCGAGGTGGTCGCCTCGTGCTCGAACTGTGCCGTGGGGTTCTTCGCTTCGATATACGGCACGGTGTGCGCGCCGCAGAGGTCGCCGATGAGGAGCGAGTCGCAATTGGTGAAGTTGCGCGCCCCGGCCGCCTTGCGGTGGGCCGAGACGAGGCCGCGATAGGTGTTGTTGGACTTGCCGGCCGAGATGCCCTTGGAGATGATCCGGCTCGTGGTGTTCTTGCCGAGATGGATCATCTTGGTGCCGGAATCCACCTGCTGGCGGCCGTTGGAAATGGCGATGGAGTAGAACTCGCCGGAAGAGCCCTCGCCGCGCAGCACGCAGCTCGGATACTTCCAGGTGATGGCCGAGCCGGTTTCCACCTGCGTCCAGGAAATCTTCGAATTCTTGCCGCGGCAGTCGCCGCGCTTGGTCACGAAATTGTAGATGCCGCCCTTGCCCTCGGCATCGCCGGGGTACCAGTTCTGGACGGTGGAATACTTGATCTCGGCATCATCGAGGGCGACCAGTTCCACCACGGCGGCATGCAGCTGGTTCTCGTCGCGCATGGGCGCGGTGCAGCCTTCGAGATAGGAGACGTATGAGCCCTTGTCGGCGATGATGAGGGTGCGCTCGAACTGGCCCGTATTCTTCTCGTTGATGCGGAAGTAGGTGCTCAACTCCATCGGGCAGCGCACGCCCGGCGGGATGTAGACGAAGGAGCCGTCGGAGAACACCGCCTGGTTCAGCGTCGCGTAGTAATTGTCGGTCGCCGGCACCACGCTGCCCAGATACTGCTTCACCAGATCGGGATGCTCGCGCAGGGCCTCGGAGATGGGCATGAAGATCACGCCCGCTGCCTTCAGCTCCTCCTTGAAGGTGGTGGCGACGGACACCGAATCGAACACCGCATCCACGGCGATCTTCGGCCGCTCGCCCTCGGGAATTTCGACGCCGGCGAGAATCACCTGCTCGCGCAGGGGAATTCCGAGCTTTTCATAAGTCTTCAGGATTTCCGGATCGACCTCGTCGAGGGACTTCGGCGCCTTGAACTTCTTGGGCTGCGAATAATAGTAGAGGTCCTGGAAATCGATCTGCGGGTAGCTTACGCGCGCCCACTCCGGCTCCTGCATGGTGAGCCAGCGGGCATAGGCGTCGAGGCGCCACTGCAGCATCCACTCCGGCTCTTCCTTCTTGGCCGAGATGAAGCGGATCACCTCTTCGGAAAGGCCCTTCGGCGCCTTCTCGGATTCGATATTGGTCTCGAATCCGTATTTGTACTGGTCGACGTCGATGGAGCGAACCTGTTCGACTGTGTCCTGTACGGCCGCCATCTGGTCCTCCGTTCAACTGTCAGGCTGCGGCGCCGTGCGCCGCGCGCAGGGGGTGAGGAGCGGAGCCCGGACGGCTCCGATCTCGTATTCGGTAGAGGGAATGCCCGCCGGGACCAGCAGGGATGGGTCCGTGCGGAACCGATCGGGCCGGCATCCCCGCCGCAGCACCGGGGGTCACGCCGGAACGCAGGTGTTCTCCACCGGGCAGACCACGGCGCACTGGGCTTTGTCGAAATGCCCCTCGCACTCCGTGCACTTCTTCGGGTCGATCACATACATGTCCCGCTTGAGGCTGATGGCAGCATTCGGGCACTCGAACTCGCAGGCACCGCACACGGTGCACTGGGACGCGACGATCTTGTAGGCCATGGGCTAGCTCCGCACTGTGCAGATTGGCAGGCGCAAAGCCTCTTTCAAGCAACGTGCCATCTGGCAACACGTTGATTTTTAATTGTTATTGTTTCTGTTCGGAGACTTTCCCGGCTGTCGTTCACCCGACAAGGTGTCGCAAGTGCGACAGCGCGCGCGTCTTGTGTCCCGGGCGCCGGGCCTGCTCGCCGGCCGCGTCCAGCCGGCACGAAAAAGCCCTCCCCGCCGGGCGGAGAGGGCCGATTTCGGTGCAGGTGCTACCGGATCAGAAACGCTTGATCTCGATGTCGTGCTTCTTGAGGGCGTAGCCGATCTGGCGGGGCGTGAGGCCAAGCAGGCGCGCGGCCTTGGCCTGAACCCAGCCGGCGCGCTCCATCGCATCCACCAGCCGCTCGCGCTCGGACAATTCCTCGTCGGCGTCGGCGGCACGCACCGGCATGGCCGGCGCGGACACGGGAACCGGCACGGTCAGCGGCGGCAGGCGCGGCACCGTGTTGGAATTGGCGGCCTCGCTGCTGATGGCGGAGTGCGACGGTATCACCGGCAGGGGGATATCTATGGGGCGGCGCGTCTGCGGCGCGTCCGCCGGGCTGCGCCACAGCAGCGCCGACAGGCATTCGTTGTGACGGCAGGCGAAATCGTCGCCCACGATGGCCCCGCCCTGCGCGAGGGTCGCGGTCCGCTGCACGCAATTCTCCAGCTCGCGCACATTGCCGGGGAAGCCGCAGCCCATCAGCACGTCCATGGCGTCCTGGTTGAAGTTCAGGTCGCGGCCGTTCTCGCGGTTGAAGCGGTCGAGGAATTCATTGGCCAGAAGGGGGATGTCGCCGCGCCGGTCGCGCAAGGAGGGCACGATCACCGGGATGACGCTGATGCGGTAATAGAGGTCGGCGCGGAACTCGTTCTTGGCCACCGCCTCTTCCAGGTTCTTGTTGGTGGCGGCGACGACGCGCACGTTCACCTTGAGGGTGTGGCTGCCGCCGACCCGCTCGAACTCCTGCTCCTGCAACACGCGCAGCAGCTTGGCCTGGAAGGCAGGGGAAATCTCGCCGATCTCGTCGAGGAAGAGCGTGCCCTTGTCGGCAAGCTCGAAGCGGCCCTTGCGCGCGCCGACGGCGCCGGTGAAGGCCCCCTTCTCATGGCCGAACAGCTCGGATTCCAGAACGGATTCGGGCAGCGCGGCACAGTTGAGCTTGATGAAGGGTCCCTTCGCGCGGGGGGAGAGTTCGTGGATGGCCTTGGCGATCAGTTCCTTGCCGGTGCCCGATTCGCCGCGCAGCAACACCGGCGAATGGGACTTGGCGACGATCATGATCTTGTCGAGCAGCCCGCGGATCTCGCGGCTGTCGCCGATGATGCCATCCACATAGACGCGCTTGCGCTCGCGGCCGACGGTGGACGGCTTCAGCTCCGACAATTCCTTCTGCAGGCGACCGCTTTCCGCCATCAGCCGCTCACGGTCGCGCGAGACGACGCGATGGAGCTGGACCGTCTGGCCGATGAGGTTCGCCACCATGGTGAGGAAGCGCACATCCGAATCGAGCCGGAACACGGACCGGCCGTCCCACACGCGGTCAATGGTGAGGGTGCCGATGACCCGAGAGGCGACCCGGATCGGCACGCCGATGAAGGAGACACGCGAGTCCTCGCTGGCGCCCAGCGCCTGCGCATCGGCCTCGCTGAAGGCGGGATGGGAGGCGACATTTTCCGCGATGAGGGGAACGGCGGTGGCGATCACCTGACCGATGGCCTTCTCCGGCAGTCGCGCCCGATAGCGCGCGTCCGTGCCTTCGTTCCAGCCGCCGCCGACGGTGATGTCGGGGATGCCGTCGTCTTCCAGCAGCGAAATCACGCCATGGCGCATCTGCATGAAGGACGACAGAAGATTTACCACGCTCGACAGCGTGGTTTCGAGGCGATTCGGAGCCGTCAGAATCTTCGAGATCTCGTAGATCCCGGTCAGAGCCACGTCGCTCAGCGAAACGAGGGGCACATGATGTCGAGGCTGCTCGCGCTCGATTTGCAACGCTTCCTGCTGAACCATGGTGCTCTCTCCATCACTCCAGGCACCGTCCCCACCCATTTTTTGTCTGATTAGCGACACTTTGATTTAGTTTCATTCGCATGTCGTGCCCAAGGTGAGGGCAAGATTTGATGCTTGTTTGAGCACGGGCACGTCAATTGTCGCATTTGCTGCGACAACTTGGCCATTTGAGGCGGCCATCGGGCGCCTGCTTGTCAGAGAAGGGACGAATTGACCGTCTCGCCGGCAAAAAGATTTCGCAGCGCGAAATCACTGGCCCTCTACTTGCCGCAACTTTCCTCACAATGCCTTTCGCAGTGCAGCGTAGAGGACGTGGGTACGGTGCCCCTTTCGGTCACCCGGCGCTCAGCGCGCCTCGAACAAGGCGAGCCGGGCGGCGGCAGTGTCCGGACGCTCGGCCCGCAGGAGACCGGTCATATCGGGCGCGGCGAGGGGGCGGAAGAACAGGAAGCCCTGTGCCAGTTCGCACCCGTTGTCGCGCAGGAACCGGGCCTGTCCCGCCGTCTCCAGCCCCTCGGCCACCACCCGCATGCCGAGCTTGCGGCCAAGCTCGATCACCGCGCAGACGATGGCCGTGTCGAAGCCATCGCGTTCGATGTCCTTCACGAAGCTCTGGTCGATCTTGATGGTATCGATGGGCAATTGCTTGAGGTGGATGAGGCCGGCATAGCCGGTGCCGAAATCGTCGAGGGCCACGCGCACGCCCGCGCGGTTCAGTTCGTCGAGGATCGGCGCCACATGGTCGGAACTGCGCCCGAGGAAGACAGTCTCGGTGATCTCCACGTCGAAATGGGACGGTTCCACGCCTGCGGCGTGGAACTGGCGCAGCAAAGTGGGCGCGAGGTCGCGGTTGGTGAACTGGGCGGGCGCGAGGTTGATGGCGACGCGGCCGCAATCGTAGCCGAGTTCGATCCAGCTGCGCACGTCGCTCGCCACCCGGCGCACCATGCGCTCGCCGATCAGCACCGCGAGCTCGGGGTCGGAGAGCGCGGCCTCGAAGGCGGAGGGCGAGAGGATGCTGTGCGGCGAGCGCCGCCAGCGCACCAAAGCCTCAACCCCGGCGAGGCGCCCCGTGATGAGCGACACCTTGGGCTGGTAGTAGGGCACGATCTCGTCATCGGCGAGGGCGCCGATCATGGCCCGGTTCAGCGCCACGCGCTCCAGAACCGCCTGTCGCATGGCCGGCGCGTAGACGACCACGCGGTTGCGGCCCTGCTGCTTGGCGGCATAGAGGGCGAGGTCGGCGTCCTTCATCAGCTCGCCATAGGTGCAATCGTGCTCGGGACAGGCCGCGATGCCGACGCTCGCGCGCGTCGTGAAGTGCCGGCCCGCATGCAGCAGCGGCCGGCGCAGCTCGGAGAGGAGACTCTGGGCGAGGCGCCGGCCGAGCCCCACCGGGTCCGGCCCCTCGACGGCGCAGACAAATTCGTCGCCGCCGAGCCGGGCGATCAGGGCCGGCTGGTCGACAAGGGCGTCGAGCCGGTGCGCCGTCTCCATCAGCACGGCGTCGCCGGCATCGTGGCCCAGGGTGTCGTTGACGTCCTTGAGCCCGTCGAGATCCATCAGCAGCACGCAGATGCCCTGCCCGGGCTTGCGCCGGGCGAGCGCGACCTCGAGCCCCTCGTGGAAGGCGGCCCGGTTGGGCAGGCCGGTGAGGGCGTCGTGGCTCGCCGCATAGCGCGCCTGCCGCTCGGCGGCGCGGCGGTCGGTGACGTCCACCAGGGCGGCGACGAGATTGGGCGACGGGCCGGAGGGCGTCACCGCGGCCGCCATCACGACCTGCCGCTCCTCGCCGTCGGCGAGCGTCACCGTGGTCTCGAACTCAGTGGCGATGCCGTCGCGCCGCAGGCGATCGCGAAGCGACTGGGCATCCTTGCCGCCGAGAGCGGCGTCCCACAGGCTGCCGGCATCGGGCAAATCGAGCCTCCCGCCGTAGAAGCGCCGCGCGGCCTCGTTCGACTTGACGTAACGGCCGTCTTCCAGCCGCGCCACCACCAGGGGAATCGGCACCGCTTCGAAAGTGTTCTCCAGGATGTCCTCGCTGGCGCGCAGCTTCTCGTTCGCCTCCCGCTCCGCCCGGACCAGCGACCAGAAGCGCCGCTCCGTGCGGTTGGCACGGGCAGCGACGAGCGCCAGCATGGTGTTGAGCACGGCGACGGCGAGGGCAAGGCCCACCCCCGTCTGCCAGCCCGACGAACGGTCGAGATAGCCGAAAAGCAACAGGGCGCTCGCCCCGAAGCCGCTGGAGACGAGCCAGCCGAACGGGATGGGAACGGCCAGATAGAAGACCGTCGGCAGCAGCATCACCACGAACAGGGCAAGGTCGCTGCGCGAACTCACCAGCACCGCGATGGCCGCCGATATGCCCCAGAGCCAGACGAGATAGTTGGCAGTCATCCGTCCCGGCGTAGTCGCGACCTGAACCGCCACCAGGCACAGCAGCGACAGCGCGACGACCACGAAGCGCGCACTCACTGCCGCCACGAAATGCCCGGTCCCGGCGAATCGCCAGTCGCTCAACAGGAACAGGGCGTTGAGGATGACCGAGGCGGCGAACAGGAAACGCCCGTGGCGCCGGGCCTCTTCGAGGTAGGCGACGCGGAATTGCCATTCTACAGCCTTGTCGACGAACTCACCGCCAAACGCGCTGAGACGAGCGTCCCCAGCGCCTCCGGCCCCGTCCGAGTTCCCGACCTGACCCCTGATACCTCTCATGTGACAGATTCTAATGGTCAATTCCGCCTTGCGCCAGCACGCGAGGGGCGCGGGGGGCGCGTAATCGTACCGCCGGCCACGATTTTCTTCGTACGTTTCTTTACATCCGCACGATTCGACAGGTCGTATCCACCGGTAATGTAATTTCGGGTGGAGATACACCCGGCAACTACTCTGGGATGCACGGATCAGAATTCACACCCGGATGCCTCCAGCGGACTCCCGTTCGGAAGCCGGGCGCGTTGCATGGCGCCCATTGCGTGCTGTACTGCGGCAGGACGACGCCAATGGAGCCGCCGATGCTGAAGGACAAGCGCATCCTCCTCCTCATCGGAGGGGGCATTGCCGCATACAAGTGCCTCGATCTGGCGCGCCGCCTCAAGGAGCGCGGCGCCACGGTCCGCGCCATCATGACCGAGGCGGCGGGGCGATTCGTGACACCGCTGTCGGTCGGGGCCATCACCGGCGAGCGGGTGTTCACCGACCTGTTCGATCTGACGGCAGAGCACGACATCGGCCATATCCGGCTGTCGCGGGAGGCGGACCTCCTCGTGGTTGCGCCGGCCACCGCCGATCTTCTTGCCCGCATGGCGCACGGCCTCGCCGACGACCTTGCCACCACCTGCTTGCTTGCCACCGACAAGCCGGTGCTCGTCGCCCCCGCCATGAACCCGCGCATGTGGGCGCATCCCGCCACCCGCCGTAACGTCATCCAGCTCAAAGCGGACGGGGTTTCGGTGGTCGGCCCCAATTCGGGCGCCATGGCCGAACGCGGGGAGTTCGGCGAGGGCCGCATGGCGGAGCCCATGGAGATCCTCGCCGCCATCGAGGCCCATTTCGACGACGGCGCGTCCCGCCTGCTCGCGGGCCGCCGCATCCTCGTCACCTCCGGCCCGACCCACGAGCCCATCGACCCGGTGCGCTACATCGCCAATCGCTCCTCCGGCAAGCAGGGCCATGCCATCGCCGCCGCCGCGCGCGCCGCCGGCGCCGAGGTGGTGCTGGTCTCCGGCCCGGCCGAGGCGGCGGACCCCGCGGGCGTGCGGGTGATCCACGTGGAGAGCGCCCGCGACATGCTGGCCGCCGTGGAAGAGAACCTGCCGGTGGACGCCGCCGTCTTCGCCGCGGCGGTCGCCGATTGGCGGGTGGCGGACGCGTCGGAGCAGAAGATCAAGAAGGACGGCGGCGGCGCCCCCACCCTGACGCTGGTGGAGAATCCCGATATCCTCGCCTCGGTCTCGCGGCACCACACCCTGCGCCCGCGCCTGGTGGTCGGCTTCGCAGCGGAGACCGAGCAGGTGGTGGCCCATGCGCGCGACAAGCGCCTGCGCAAGGGCTGCGACTGGATCGTCGCCAATGACGTGTCCCCCGCCACAGGCATCATGGGGGGCGACAGCAACACCGTACACCTCGTCACCGCCGCCGGCGTGGAGGATTGGCCCTCGGCCACCAAGGCCGAGGTCGCACGCCACCTCGTCGCCCGCATCGCCGCCGAACTCTCGGGAACCCATCCGTGACATCGCCTTCCGTGAAGATCCAGCGCCTGCCCCACGCCGCCGGCCTGCCCCTGCCCGCCTATGCGACCCCCGGCGCCGCCGGCATGGACCTCGCCTGCGCGCTCCCGGCCGATGCGCCGCTGCTGCTGGTGCCCGGCGCGCGCGCCGCCATTCCCACCGGCTTCGCCATCGCCCTGCCGGACGGCTACGAGGCGCAGGTGCGGCCGCGCTCAGGCCTCGCCAAGAACCACGGAGTCACCGTGTTGAATGCGCCGGGCACCGTGGATTGCGACTACCGGGGGGAGATCGCCGTCCTGCTCGTCAACCACGGCCGCGAGACCCTGGAAATCAGCCGCGGCATGCGGATCGCGCAGCTTGTCGTGGCGCCTGTCGTTCAAATAATGCTGGAAGAAATCGGAGAATTGAGCGAAACTGCACGTGGTTCCGGTGGTTTTGGATCCACAGGCCTCGGTTCCTCGTGATTTAGCCGTCGGTGGACGGCTGGGAGCAGTTTCATCTTTCGAGACGCCCGCCCTTAAAGGAAGCCGTCCCTCCGATGCCGCGCCTTTCCGACAAGAGCCTCCTCGCCATCGCCGCCGTGGTGGATGTGGCCGTCCATGCCCGTGGCGCACCGGTTGCCGCCAAGGCGCTGGCCGCCCGCCACGGACTTCCCCCCCGCCGGCTGGAGCCGGTGTTGCAGGCCCTCGTCCATGCCGGCGTCCTCAAGGGCGTGCGCGGCCCGCGCGGCGGCTACGAACTGGCGCGAGAACGCCGCCGGGTGTCGGTCGCCGAGATCGTGCGGGTGGTTGAAGGAGCCGAGGAGGAGAAGGAGATCATCCTGCCGCCGCTGGTGACGGAAGTGGTCCAGCCCGCCGTGGCTGCGGCCGAGGACACGTTCGACACCGCCCTCGACGGCGTGACCCTCGAAGACCTGTGCCGCGCCGCCGACGACAAGGGCCACGGCTCCGAGCACGAGAGGATCGACTTCGCCATCTGAGGCCCGGCATGCGGGCCGGCGACGGCCCGGCCGGACATGCGGGAATCGACCCGGGTGCAGAAAAGGGTTCTATTCCGCGAGCCAGAGTTCCCCCGAGGTAGAGCGTTCCCCACCCGCGAGGACAGGCCCCCGCCCTTTGTGCCGGACGCTGCGCGGCGCGCCGGGAGGCCCGCCCGGAGCAGATGAGACAAGACAAGAAGGAGATCGCCCATGGCACAACCCGCCGCCAAGATCGTGTCCTCCGCCCCCCTCGTGGGCCGGGGCAGGGTCTATGATTCCATCACCGAGACCATCGGCAACACGCCGCTGGTGCGGCTCAAGCGGCTGCCCGAGCTGCGCGGGGCCAAGGCGGACATCCTCGCCAAGCTCGAATTCTTCAATCCCATCAACAGCGTGAAGGACCGCATCGGCGTCGCCATGATCGACGCGATGGAAGAGGCCGGCGCGCTCGATGCGGACACAGTGCTGGTGGAGCCGACCTCCGGCAACACGGGCATCGCCCTCGCCTTCGTCGCGGCGGCGCGCGGCTACCGGCTCATCCTGGTCATGCCCGAGAGCATGTCCATCGAGCGCCGCAAGATGCTGACCCTGCTCGGCGCCGAGCTGGTGCTGACCCCCGCCAACCTCGGCATGAAGGGCGCCGTGTCGCGGGCCGAGCAGATCATCGCCGAGATGCCCAAGGCGGTGATGCCCCAGCAGTTCAAGAACAAGGCGAACCCCGAGGTGCACCGCCGCACCACGGCCGAGGAAATCTGGAACGACACCAACGGCAAGGTGGACGCCGTGGTGGCCGGCGTCGGCACCGGCGGCACTATCACCGGCATCGGCCAGGTGCTCAAGCCCCGCAAGGCCTCGCTCAAGATGATCGCGGTGGAGCCGGAGGATTCCCCGGTGCTCTCCGGCGGCCCTCCCGGCCCGCACAAGATCCAGGGCATCGGCGCCGGCTTCGTGCCGGAGGTGCTCGACCGCTCGATCATCGACGAGGTGGTGACCGTGGGCAACCAGACCGCCTTCGACACCGCCCGCGCCCTCGCCCGCTATGAAGGCATTCCCGGCGGCATCTCCTCCGGCGCCGCCGTGGCGGCCGCCTTGGAGCTGGCGGTGCGTGACGACATGGCCGGCAAGACCATCGTCGCCATCGTCCCCTCCTTCGCCGAGCGCTATCTCTCGACCGCACTGTTCGAAGGCCTCTGAGCCTCGGCCCGCGCCCCGGCACCGGCCGGGGCGCGGGCGCGCTCTGCTTTCTGCCCAAGCCTCTGGAGCCGCAGCAGCGCCGCATGGCGGGCCGGATCATAGCCGGCGCCACCGGCCCGCGCCGCCTTTCGCGCCGCGCGCAGCGCCCGTGCGATGCCCGCCGGCCCCTCGCAGAAGACCTCCAGCCCCCGCATCATCCGCCCCACCTGCATCTCGGCCGCCTCGGCCGCGAAGGCGTGCGCCCGTCTGCCCTTCCCATTCGCACCGGCCATGCCGCTCCTCCCTGATATCCGGCGATGCTGGAGCGGCGCTGGGGACAGGAGGATAAATTCCTATTTCGCGAACTCGGTAAAGCGGCACCATAGCTCCACTAAATCGTTGCCTCTAATAACTTTTAATTCCCTCTCCTACAAACGGCGGTTGCACTCTCTATCCACCTCCTCTTGCAAGGGTGGATGATTGATGTAGGAATTTTTACCTACAGTGAGCGCCGCCGATGAGCCCTTTGCCCGCCGCCCCCTCGGTCGCCCGCCCCTCCGCCGGCCCCGCCCGCGCCTCGCGGGGGTGCCGCCCGCCCGGCCCGAAACTTTGCTGCCATCTGGCCGTCGCGGTAGCTGCGGCGGACGCCGGAATGACCGTGGAGGCGCTGCTCTCGCACGGCCGCTCCACGGCGCCGGTGGCGCTGGCGCGGCAGCTCGCCATGTATCTCGCCCATGTGGGGCTCGGCCTGCCGCAAGCCACGGTAGCGGCGGCCTTCGGCCGGGATCGCTCCACCGTCGCCCATGCCTGCCGGCGCATCGAGGAATTGCGGGACGCGACGGCGTTCGACCAGAAGGTCGGCCGGCTGGAAGCCTGCCTGCGCTGGGCGGCGGAGGCGTGACCATGGCGACGGGATCTGCGCACGAAAGCGACGTGAAATCAGCATCTTCCGCCCGCCTTTCCGGGCGGGGGCGACGTCGGGCCGCAGCCAAGCCGGCGACGGACAAGCCGGGCTTCAACCCGGCGGAAAGCCCGCTCGCCTGGCTGGCGCGGCGGCAGGGCAAGGACGGCCGGACCCTGGTGGATGCGACACAGTTGCAGGCGGGAGAACGGCTCCGGGCCGATTTCACCCGGGCCAATCTCACCCCCCGGGTCACCAGCCGCTGGAGCGAGGTGTCGGGGGCCGGCACGCCGGAAGCTTTCACCGACATGGTGCTGGCGGCCAAGCTCCGGGTGTCCCGCGCGCTCACGGCGGTGGGGCCGGAGCTGTCCGGCGTATTGCTGGACGTCTGCTGTTTTCTCAAGGGGTTGGAGACGGTGGAGCGGGAGCGCCGATGGCCGGTGCGCACCGCCAAGGTGGTGCTGTGCCTCGCCCTCGACCGCCTCGCCGCCCATTACGGGATCTCCGCATCGGCCACCGGCCGCGACCGGGCGCCGACCCGCGCCTGGCAGGCTCCGGAGGCCGCTGAGGCCGAAAGCTAAGTCAGGACGAGGCCCTGGCAGTATCGCGGATGATCTGGAAGGCGGCGTCCACGTCGCCTTCCGTCGTCTCCATCGCCCCCGCCTGGAAGCGGATGGCGAGGTGGCCGTCGATGCGGGTGGGGGTGAGATAGAGATCGCCGCCGTCATTGATGGCGGTCAGCATCGCCAGCATATGGGCGTCGAGGTCGCGCCCGTCGCCGGGGTCGTGGCGGAAGGTGAAGAGGGAGAGCACCGGCGTGCTCGCCAGCGCGAAGCCCGGCTCCTGCGCGAGCCGCGCCGCCAGCGCCTGCGACCAGCGCACATGATTGCGCATCATCTCCCTGAGCCCGTTAAGTCCATGTGCCCGCAAGACAAACCACAGCTTCAGCGCGCGGAAGCGGCGGCCGAGCTGGACCGTCCATTCGCTGTAATTGGTGATGTCGTCGTGGCCGTGGGTCTTGAGGTACTCCGGCTGAATGGACAGGGTGCGCAGGTGGTCGTCCACACTCCGGAGGTAATGGGCGGAGCAGTCGAACTGCACCCCCAGCCATTTGTGCGGATTGAGCACGATGCTGTCCGCCGCTTCCACCCCCGCCCACAGATCCCGGAACTCCGGGCAGATCATCGCGGTCCCGGCCCAGGCGGCATCCACATGCACGAACAGGCCATGCCGGTGCGCGATTCGGATGAGTTCAGGTGCGGTATCGATGGCGCCGGTGCCGGTTCCACCGATGCACAGCACGAGCCCGGCCGGCCGGTGCCCGGCGGCGAGGTCGGCGGTGATGGCGGCCTCCAGAGCGGCCGGGTCCATGCCCCGGAGCGGCCCCGCCGTTGGTACCCGGATGAGGTTGTCGTGGCCGATGCCCGACACCCATGCCGCCCGATCGATGGAGGTATGAACTTCCGCCGAGGCATAGACCCGCAGCCGCTCCCGCCCCGACAGGCCGGTGGCGTTGCCGGTGAAGCCCAGCGCCCGCTCCCGCATGGTGAGGAAGGCGCACAGGGTGGCGGAGGAGGCGGAATCCTGGATGACGCCGGTGAAATCCGCCGGCAGGCCCACCGCCTGCCGCAGCCAGTCCAGCGCCACGCCCTCCAGCTCGGTCGCGGCCGGGGAGGTCTGCCACAGCAGGCATTGCGCGCCCATGGCGGAGGAGAGCATCTCCGCGATCACGCTGGCCGGGCTGGCGTTGGCGGGGAAGTAGGCAAAGAAACGCGGGTGCTGCCAGTGGGTCATGCCCGGCACGATGATGCGGCGGAAATCCTCGAACAGCGCCGCCATGGGCTCCGCGTCTTCCGGCGGGCTTTCCGGAAGCAGCGCCGCGATCTCGCCGGGCTTCGTGCGGGCGCGGACGGGCTGGTCCCTGAGCGTCTCGCGATAATCCGCCGCGAAGGTCGCCGCCTCGTGCGCCCAATGGCGGAAGGTGTCCCCGTCCATCTCCCCGACCATGTCCCGTCCCGTCCTCGTCACGCGCAGAGGGCCGGACATAGCCGACTTCACCGGCGCGGCAAACGCGCGGGTCCGCCGCAGCCGGCTTGAGCGGTGCAGGTGTCCTCCCGCCCACCCTCCCACCTTCGTGTCCGCCGCGGCCCCTTCTCCGTGCTAGTGTCTCAAGGGAAAGGGCTTTCCCCGGAGGCTCCGGCGCACTAAGACGGCGCGAAAGCTCCGGACGCAGGCGGCTGCCGCCCGCCGACGCGGAGCCCAGAAGACCGCAAGAGACGACCTGACCACAAGACGCGCCCAAGAGACGCAAGACGCGACGCAAAGGCGCGACGCAAGAACGAGGCCCGCGAGGATATGCCCCAGTACCGCTCCCGCACGTCCACCCACGGCCGCAACATGGCCGGCGCCCGCGGCCTGTGGCGCGCCACCGGCATGAAGGACGGAGATTTCGGCAAGCCGATCATCGCGGTGGTGAACTCCTTCACCCAGTTCGTGCCCGGCCACGTCCACCTGAAGGATCTCGGCCAGCTGGTGGCCCGCGAGATCGAGAAGGCCGGCGGCGTCGCCAAGGAATTCAACACCATCGCGGTGGATGACGGCATCGCCATGGGCCATGACGGGATGCTCTATTCCCTGCCGTCCCGCGAGATCATCGCCGACAGCGTGGAATATATGGTCAACGCGCACTGCGCCGACGCCATGGTCTGCATCTCCAACTGCGACAAGATCACCCCCGGCATGCTGATGGCCGCCATGCGCCTCAACATCCCGGCCGTGTTCGTCTCCGGCGGCCCCATGGAGGCCGGCAAGGTGCTGCTCTCCACCGGCGAGCGGAAGGTGGACCTCATCGACGCCATGATCTCGGCCGCCGACGACAAGGTGTCGGACGCCGACGTGACGGTGATGGAGCGCTCCGCCTGCCCCACCTGCGGCTCGTGCTCCGGCATGTTCACCGCCAATTCCATGAACTGCCTCACCGAGGCGCTGGGCCTCGCGCTCCCCGGCAACGGCTCGGCGCTCGCCACCCATGCCGACCGCGAGCGGCTGTTCGTGGAGGCCGGCCACCTCATCGTCGACCTCGCCCGCCGCTATTACGAGCAGGACGACGCCAGCGTGCTGCCGCGCGCCATTGCCTCGTTCAAGGCGTTCGAGAACGCCATGACGCTGGACATCTCCATGGGCGGCTCCACCAACACGGTGCTGCATCTGCTGGCCGCGGCCAACGAGGGCGAGGTGCCCTTCACCATGGCCGACATCGACCGCCTCTCCCGGCGCGTCCCGGTGCTGTGCAAGGTGGCGCCGGCGGTGGCCAACATCCACATGGAGGACGTGCACCGCGCGGGCGGCATCATGGCCATCCTCGGCGAGCTGGACCGCGGCGGCCTGATCCATACCGACCTGCCCACCGTGCACGCGCCGACCATGGCCGATGCGCTGGACCGCTGGGACGTGGTGCGCACGAAGAGCGAGAGCGTCGCCACCTTCTTCCGCGCCGCGCCGGGCGGGGTGCCGACCCAGGTGGCGTTCAGCCAGGCGCGCCGCTGGGACGACCTCGACCTCGACCGTGAGGCGGGCGTCATCCGCAATGTCGAGCACGCCTATTCCAAGGACGGCGGCCTCGCCGTGCTCTACGGCAACATCGCCCTCGACGGCTGCATCGTGAAGACGGCGGGCGTGGATGCGTCCAACCTCACCTTCGCCGGCAAGGCGCGCATCTTCGAGAGCCAGGACGCGGCGGTGGAGGCCATCCTCTCCACCGGGCGCATCCAGGCGGGCGACGTGGTGCTGATCCGCTATGAGGGTCCGCGCGGCGGGCCGGGCATGCAGGAGATGCTGTACCCGACCTCCTATCTGAAGTCGAAAGGCCTCGGGAAGCTCTGCGCCCTCGTCACCGACGGGCGCTTCTCGGGCGGCTCCTCGGGCCTCTCCATCGGCCACGTCTCGCCGGAAGCGGCCGAGGGCGGCAATATCGGCCTCTTGGAAGAGGGCGACACCATCGAGATCGACATCCCCAACCGCATCATCCGCGTGGCGGTGTCGGACGAAGTGCTGGCCGAGCGTCGCGCGGTGATGGAGGCAAAGGGCGCCGCCGCCTGGAAGCCGGAGAACCGCAAGCGCATCGTCTCCCAGGCGTTGCAGGCCTATGCGGCGCTCACCACCTCCGCCGCCCGCGGCGCGGTGCGCGACGTGAACAACATCCGCCGCTGAACGCAAACGGCGGCGGGCCTCCTCCCGCCGCCACCACCCCCGGGCCGGTCAGCCCATGGTGCTGCGGCAATAGAGATCGCGGCCGCCGTCCTTTGCCGCGTAGAGCGCGGCATCCGCCGCCGCGAACAGGTCGGCAAGATTCTCGCCCCGCGCGGTGGCCCCGCCGATGCTCGCCGTCACCCGGCCGCCGGAGGGATGGGGAATGTTCTCCGCCCTCAGCGCCGCCAGCAGCGCGGCCCCCACCGCATCGCAGCCGGCCTCGTCGGTGTCGGGCAGGATCACCGCGAATTCCTCGCCGCCATAGCGCGCCGCCGTGTCCTGCGCCCGGGCCGGCTGCCGCGCCAGCATGCCGCCGATGGCGGCCAGCACCGCATCTCCCGCCCGATGGCCCCACAGATCGTTCACCACCTGGTCGACGTCGATCACCAGCAGCGACAGCGGGCCGGCGAGGCGCCGGGCCCGGCGCACCGCGCGCTCCATCGCCTCGTCGAAGCTGCGCCGGTTGAGGAGGCCGGTGAGGTCATCCACCTGCGATTTGCGCGCAAGGTCGAGATTGAGGCGCAGCAGCTCCACCTCGTCAGCGGCCACCGCCGCGAGGTCCAGCAGCGGGCCGAAGTCGAACGCCTCCTGGTCCCTCGCCTCCCGCCCCATCACGCACAGCGAGCCGATGACCAGTTCAGGCGCCACCATCAGCGGCGCGCCGGCATAGAAGCGCAACGGCAGATGCGGCACGGCGGGATGGCCGGCGAGGCGCGGATCGCACGTCATGTCGCCGATCACCAGCGGCGCGCCGCTCTCCACCATCACGTTGCAGAGGCTGTCGCGCCGGGGGACGCTCGCCGGCACGAGATCCGACGTGCGCGATTTCTGCCACTGGTGGGTCGCGTCGATGAGGCTGAGGAAGGCGACGTCCGCCCCGTAGAGCCGGCGCGCCAGCCGGGTCAGGCGGTCGAATCGCTCGTCCGGCGGGCTATCCATGAGGCCGCATGTCGCAAGGACGGCGAGGCGGTCGGCCTCGTTGGCGGGGGGTGACCACACGGGCTGGGGACCTCGATCGATGACGCTGGGGCGGGCGGACCGGTCGGCGGCGAAGGTGGGGATAACTCCCGCTGAGGCGGGCAGGTACCCCCCGCCGGCGCAACGGGCGGGCAGGAGGCGCACAGGCGTCCACACAACCTGGGGGCGTGCCGCCCTTGCAGCGCCGGAGGTGGCGGGACGGATGATTCGCGGAGGGGAGGCATGCGAATCGCAAGATGATTCGCGGGCGCGGCGACGGCGCCCGACGCAGACGCATCGAATCGCGCGCAACGCACCTGATCGCGGGCACGACCCTGCGGGACCGATGGATGGAATGTCACGGGAGGGAGAAAGACCCGGAAAAGCCTGCTTGGTGCTTCAGGCCGGGTAGAAATTTGGTGGAGCCAGGCGGAATCGAACCGCCGACCTCTTGAATGCCATTCAAGCGCTCTCCCAACTGAGCTATGGCCCCACCGGGCCGCGGGCTGCGCACTTTCCGCTCGAACACCAAGGTCGAAAAACCTCGGTAGGAGAGCCAGTTAGCGCGCCGGGAAGTCCCGCGGCGGGGTGCCCGGCGATTGATGTCCGCCGAGCGAGAGCGGCCTTAAAGCACAGGCCGCGTCGGGTATCAAGCCTCTTCGTCGTCTTCGAGGCCCTCACCGATCAGATCGGAGACGTCGTCCCCATCATCTTCGTCTTCTTCGAGGAACGTGTCGTCGTCACCGGCCTCGATGTCGTCGTCCACGTCCACGTCGTCACCGACCACCACCTTGGTGGGGGCCGCAGCTTCCTCGTCGGCTTCCTCGAGGCTGATGACCTCGGCCTCGGCCTCCTCGCTGTCCGCCTCTTCGACGGCAGCTGCTGCACGCGGCTCCGCGCGGCTGCTGCCGCGGGCTGCGGGTTCAAAATAGGACCTCGGATAGGATTCCCCCGTGAACGGCGACACGATGGGGTCCTTGTTGAGGTCGTAAAACTTGCGCCCCGTAACCGGACAGATGCGCTTGGTGCCGAGTTCGGGCTTCGCCACGGCAAAGTTCCTCGGGAGCTGTATAAGGAGCGTGCTCCATTGGCGTTTCGTCCGCGCCCTGTCAAGGGCAGATCATCATGGCGTCGCAACAGCGTGACGCCGCGGGCAGGCGCGTGCTAGACGACGGCCCGCAAGGAATCCGCAAGGAACATGCGGCGATCGCCCCGGCCAAGGCCTGCGGCAGACCGCCCGAGCGAGGCAGGAATGGCCCATCCCGAACCCGCAACCGCAGGCGCTGCCGAGGCTCACGGCCACGGCACGGGCGAGGCCCGCCCCGCCACCGGGCGCCGCTCCCCCGCTTTGTCGGGCCGGGTCCGGGTGCCCGGCGACAAGTCGGTCTCCCACCGGGCGCTGATCTTCGGGCTGTTCGCGGAGGGCACCACCCGCATCACCGGCCTGCTCGAAGGCGAGGACGTGCTGAATACCGCCAAAGCCTGCGCGGTGCTTGGGGCCTGCGTCACCCGCACCGGCGAGGGCGCGTGGGAAGTGACGGGCACCGGCGGCCGGGGCCTCGCCTCCCCCGCCGCCCCGCTCGATTTCGGCAATTCCGGCACCGGCGTGCGCCTGATGATGGGCGCGGTGGCCGGCCAGCATGTCATCGCCGGCTTCGACGGCGATGCGAGCCTGCGCCGCCGACCCATGAAGCGGGTGCTCGATCCGCTCGCCCAGATGGGCGTCGAGGTGGTGGCGTCGGCCGAAGGCGGCCGCCTGCCGCTCACCCTGAAGGGCAGCAGTGCGACCAAAGCCATCACCTACGAGACCCCGGTGCCCTCCGCGCAAGTGAAGTCCGCCGTGCTGCTCGCCGGCCTCGGTGCCGAAGGCGAGACGGTGGTAATCGAGCGCGAGGCCACCCGCGACCATACCGAGCGGATGCTGGAGCATTTCGGCGCGGAGATTTCCGTCGAGCCCCACGGCGCCCATGGCCGCCGCATCACGCTGAAGGGCCGTCCGCACCTCGTCGCCGCGCCGGTGGACGTGCCGGCCGACCCCTCCTCCGCCGCCTTCCCGCTGGTGGCGGCGCTGATCGTGCCCGGCTCCGACGTCATCCTCACCGACGTGATGATGAACCCGCTGCGCACCGGCCTCATCACCACCCTCCTCGAAATGGGCGCGGACATCACCGTCGTCGCCGAGCGCACCGAGGGCGGCGAGCGGGTGGCGGACCTGAGGGTGCGCCATTCCCGCCTGAAGGGCGTGGAGGTTCCGCCCGAGCGGGCGCCGGCCATGATCGACGAATATCCCGTCCTCGCCGTCGCCGCGGCCTTTGCCGAGGGCACGACAGCCATGCGCGGCCTGTCCGAGCTGCGGGTGAAGGAGAGCGACCGCCTCGCTGCCGTGGCCGCCGGCCTTGCCGCCTGCGGCATCGCCCATGAGGTGAAGGGCGACGACCTGCTCGTCACCGGCGCCGCCACGGTCAAGGGCGGCGGGCCGGTGGAGACCCACATGGACCACCGCATCGCCATGTCCTTCCTGGTGCTGGGGCTTGCGAGCGAGGAGGGCGTCAGCGTGGACGACGTGGCCTTCATCGCCACCTCCTTCCCCACCTTCATGCCCATGATGCGCGGCCTCGGCGCCGTCATCGACTGACGGGGCAGCCATGGTCATCGCCATCGACGGGCCGGCCGCGTCCGGCAAGGGCACGCTGGCCCGGCGGCTCGCCGCTCATTACGGCCTGCCGCATCTGGACACCGGCCTGCTTTACCGGGCGGTGGCCGCGCGATGCATCGCGCTGGGCCGGCTCGCCGACGAGGCGGCATCCGAACAGGCCGCGCAGACGCTGGATGTGTCGGACCTCGATCCCGAAGCCCTGCGCACGGCGGAACTGGGCGAAGGCGCGTCCGTGGTGGCGGCGCGGCCGGGCGTGCGCGCGGCTCTCCTCGACCTGCAACGCCGCTTCGCCGGCCAGACGGGCGGCGCGGTGCTGGACGGGCGCGACATCGGCACCGTCATCTGCCCGGACGCGCCGGCGAAGCTCTTTGTCACCGCGCGGCCGGACGTGCGGGCCGACCGGCGCTTCCGCGAGTTGCTGGGACGGGGCGAGGATGTTTCCTATGACGCGGTGCTGGCGGACATCCTGAAGCGCGACGAGCGCGATTCCGGCCGCTCCAGCGCCCCCCTCCTCAAGGCGGACGACGCCGTGCTGCTCGACACCTCCGACCTCGGCATCGCGGCCGCCTTCGCGGCGGCGCTCGCCATCGTCGAGGCGCGCCGGGGCTAGGCGACCGGAACCTGCGGGCGGATCCGGGCAGCGAACACCTCCAGATCCGCCATGCGCTTGTCGAAGGCGGGCGCCAGCGGCTTCAGGACCAGCGCACGCGGCGCCAGCCCGCGTTCCAGCGCCGCCACCTGTTCCACCACGTCCGCCTCGGTGCCGATCAGAGAATCCGCGATCATCCGATCGAGATCGAACCACGGCGCCCAGTCCGGACGCACCTTTTCCGTGGTCGCCTTCATGCGCTCGACGAACGGGGCGAGGACGGCGCGCGCCTCCTCCTGCGCCCGTTCCCGGCTGTCGGCGAGGTGGAGGAAGCGCAGCAGGGTGAGGCACCGTCCCGCCTCAGGGTCGGCGGCGCGATACTGCCGGACGCTCTCCGCAATGCCGGCGAGGGGAAAGGGCGGCGCCGCCATGATGCCATAGCCGCGTCGGGCGGCGAGGGTCACCGTCTCGGCCGTCGCCGAGGCGATGTGGATGGGCACGGGCGCCTGAACCGGACGCGGCACCAGCTCAAGGCCGTTGACCTTGAAGAAGGCCCCGTCGCGGGTCACGGGACCCCCATCCAGCAGCGCGGCGACGAGATCGAGCGCTTCCAGCATCCGGCCGCGGCTATCCTCCCGGGCCACGCCGAAATGCGCCTCGTGCAGGGGAAACGGCCCGCCGCGGGCGACTCCGAGTTCGAGCCGACCACCGGAGAGGATGTCCACGGTGGCCGCGTCCTCGGCCACGCTGACGGGATGGTGCAGCGGCAGCAGCACCGCCGCGGCGCCGAGCCGGATGCGTGTGGTGCGGCCGGCGAGATAAGCGAGGATGGCGAGGCAGGAGGGGCTTGCCGCCTGCGGATTGAAATGATGCTCGGCGATCCACGCTTCCTCAAAGCCGAGAGCCTCCACCCGCTCAACGAGCGCGGTCTGCTCGGCATAGGCGGCGGCATAGTCCTGCCGGGGGTTTTCATAGGTGCAGAAGAGGCCCAGTCGCATGGCAATCCCCGGAGCGGAATGAGAGGGCGCCCGGCTGTGGCCGGCACCCGCGCGTGACATGACGCTATATTAATTTGAATACAGCTTTGGCGCCATGCTCCGGCCCCGCCGACCCGCGCTGCGACGTTTCGCCCTTTTCTCCCCGGCGGCGGCGCCCTATGCAGGACGCCGAACATCCGGAGCGCCCCATGGCCAGCTACGTCTTCCAGCCCCAGCCCCATCCGCATCTGCCCATCGTCGGCAGCGACGCGGTCTTCCCGGTGCATCGCATCTATTGCGTCGGCCGCAACTTCGCCGACCACGCGGTGGAGATGGGCCACGACCCCAACAAGGAGCCCCCTTTCTTCTTCCAGAAGAATCCGGACACGCTGGTGCGCTCGGGCTCGACCATCTCCTATCCCAAGCTCACCAAGGACCTGCACCACGAGGTGGAGCTGGTGGTGGCGCTGAAGGAAGGCGGCGAGGACATCCCCGTGGAGCGGGCACTCGACCATGTGTTCGGCTACGGCGTCGGCCTCGATCTGACGCGGCGCGACCTGCAGGGCGAGGCCAAGAAGCTCGGCCGCCCGTGGGAAACCGGCAAGGCCTTCGAGGAGTCGGCCCCCTGCTCGGCGCTCCTGCCGGTGGCGACCGCCGGGCACCCCGGCATCGGCCGCATCTTCCTGAAGATCAACGACCGGATGAAGCAGGAAGGCAACCTCAACCAGATGATCTGGAAGGTGCCGGAGATGATCGCGACCCTCTCCACCCTGTTCCGCCTCGCCCCCGGCGACCTCATCTTCGCCGGCACCCCGGCGGGCGTCGGCCCCGTGCACAAGGGTGACGTGCTGGAAGGCGGCGTCGAGGGCGTCGGCGAGATCCGCCTGACGGTGGACTGATCGGCAAGGTCGGTGAACAGGCCCGTGACGTCGTCACGGGCCTTGGCCGGCCGGCGCGGTGCCTGAACGACCCGCCCGGCGGCTTCAGGCGGCCCTGATCGCGAGCACTGCGTTCAGACCGCCGAAGGCGAAGGCGTTCACCAGGGCGATTTCCGCCGAGGCCGCCCGTGGCGCGTTGGGCACGCAGTCCACGTCGCACTCGGGGTCGGGCTCGCGGAAATTCAGCGTGGGCGGCAGGAAGCCGTTGCGCATGCCGAGCAGCGCCGCCGTCACGCCCAGCGCCCCCGAGGCGCCGAAGCAGTGGCCGGTCATGGATTTCAGGGACGACACCGGCACCTTGGCCAGCCGGTCGCCCAGCACCGTGCGCAGCGAGGTGGTCTCGGTCTTGTCGTTGAGCACCGTTCCGGTGCCGTGGGCCGCGACATAATCCACCGCGCCGGCATCCAGCCCCGCGTCGTCCAGCGCCGTGGCAATGGCGCGGGCGGTGCTCGAGGCATCGGGCGCCGTGAGGTCCGCGCCATCGGCGGTCATGCCGAAGCCGAGCACCTCGCCGAGGATGGTGGCGCCACGGGCGCGGGCCCGCTCCATCTCCTCCAGCACCAGCACGGCCGCGCCTTCACCCAGCACCAGCCCGCTGCGGTCCTTGGAGAACGGGCGGCAGGTGTCCCCCGCCAGCACGCGCAACGCTTCCCAGCTCTTCACCATGCCCAGCGTCAGCGGGGCCTCGCAGCCGCCGGTCACGGCCATGTCCAGCATCCCGCTACGGATCATCTGGAAGGAGAGGCCGATGGCGTGGGAGGCGGAGGAACAGGCCGAGGCGGTGCTGAAGCTCGGCCCGGTGATGCGGTAGGCCATGGAAATCTGGCTGGCCGCCGACGAGGGCATGACGCGCGGCACCGTGAAGGGCAGCGGGCGCGCACCGTCGCGCAGGATGCGCACATAGCCCTCTTCCAAAGTCTGGCAGCCCACCGCCGCGCCGAAGATGACGCCGGCCTTCTGCGGCGATACGCCCTCGGTGGCGCCGGCCGCCTCGGTCATCGCTTCCGCCGCCGCCAGCAGGGCGAACTGGCCGGACCGGTCGATTGTGGAAATCTGCCGCGGATTGAAGTGCGCCTCGGCGGAATAGCCGGGCACCTCCCCGACCACCCGCGTTTTCACCTGATCCTGCGGCACCAGCGTGAGCGGCCCGATACCGCCGCGCCCCTCCTGCAAGGCCGCGAGGTGGGCTGGAATGCCGAGGCCGAGGGCGGAAACGGCACCGATGCCGGTAATGGCGACCCTGCGGCTCATCGGGCCGGCTGCGCTGTGGAAACCTTGCCGCTCCGCGCGTCGATGAGCTGCTCGACGGCTTCGAGCAAGGCGAAGACCTTCACGTCATTGCTTTCCAGCACGCCTTGGGACGGCACCTCGATACCAAAGCGTTCCTCGATCTTGAAGATCAGCTCCACCATATCGAGCGACCCGATCCCGAGGTCCGCGACGCTGGTTTCGGCGTCGATGATGGTCGGATCGATGGATGCCTCTTCCGCGATGACCGCGAGGATTTCGGCCCTGCGTCCGCTGAATTCCGCCACGCAACTTCTCCGTACCCGGTCCACGGCGGCGGGGCCGCCGTCACCCCCTCCGGGAGGGGCTAAAATGCACAGCAGCACCGGAGCTGTCCACCTGCCGCCGCGTCGGGAGCCGGAACCCGCCCGCGCGCCGTGCCGTTGAGCCGGACACGCCCGCCGGTTGCGGGCGGCGAGGAGGCGCCATGACGCTCGAACCGCGACTCATTTCCGAGGCCGACGCAAGCCGCCTCGGCGTCATGCCGGGCTGGTGGGCCGTCGCCCCGGACGGCACGCCCACCGCGGGCCCGTATCCGACCCACGAAGCCGCCATCGTCGGCATCGCCAAGCGCGGGGCGGATCAGCCCACGGGCAGGGCCGGTCAGGACGGACCGCCACCGGAGGACTGAATGGGACAGGGTCTGAGACGCGCCATCGGCCCGCGCACGGTGCATCTGTGCGTGGACATGCAGCACTTGTTCGCTCCCGGAGGGCCATGGCCGACGCCGTGGGCGCCGCGCATCCTGCCGGTCATCGTGGAACTGGCAGCCTGGGCGCCCGGGCGCACGCTGTTCACCCGCTTCATCCCGCCCCATGCCCCGGAGGCGCTGCCCGGAAGCTGGCGCCACCTCTACGGCAAGTGGCGCGAGGTGACGCGGCAGGAGCTGGAGCCGGAGCTTCTGGAACTGGTGCCGGAGCTCAGGCGCTTCACACCGCCGGCACGGCTCGTCGACAAGACGCGCTATTCCGCCTTCTCCGCCCCGGCCCTGCTGCCGACGCTCGCCCATCTCGGCGCCGACACGCTGGTCCTTTCGGGGGCGGAGACGGATATCTGCATCCTCGCCACCCTGTTCGATGCGGTGGACTACGGCTACCGGGTGGTGGTGGCGCGCGATGCGGTCTGCTCCTCCTCCGATGCCGGGCACGATGCGGTGCTGGCCATGCTGTCGCAGCGCCTGTCCATGCAGGTGGAAGTGGCTGACGCGCAGGACATCCTCTCCGCCTGGTGCACCGCCAACGCCGCGTGAGGCGGGCCGCCCCCACGGTCGTCCTGCGTCCTGCTTACCGCCGCAGACCCAGCTTCAGGTCATAGGCGGTGAGCGCCGTCTCGTGCCCCGAATCGGCCCTCAGGCCCACATGGCCATCCGGCCGCACCACCAGCAGCGTGATGCCGGAGATACCCAGCCGCGCGGCATCGTCGACGGAGAGACTGGCGACGCCCGGCCCGCCGCCGGCCACCGCCGCCGCGAAGCTGGCGCCGTAGAGGGGGCCGGCACAGCGCTCTGCCAGCGCATGGTAAAGGCCGGCGAGCGTTTCGCCGCTCGCGCGCTCGCCGCCCAGCAGCAGGATGGTGTGGCCGGTGCGGTTGACGAGATCGTCCAGCATCAGCACCGCGCCGTCGGCCGTGCCCACCGCGATGCGGTCGGGCAGGCGCTGGCCGGGGGCCAGTCCCGGACCCGCGTCGCCCGCCACGATGGGCGAGGCGGCATAGTCCACGTCCAGCTCGGCCTCGGCCACCGCCTCGTGGTGGCGCGTCTGCGGATCGGCGAGCACCTCGCGGATGATGGCATTGCGCGCCTGCCGGTCGGCGGCGTCCTTCAGCATCTGGGCGCTGTCCGCCTCGTCGCCGGAGGCGGTGATGCGCTGGGCGACCGGCCGGCGCTCGGCCTCGTAGCTGTCGAGCAGCGTGTCGGCGCAATGGCCCTGCGCCACCAGCGCCAGCTTCCAGGCGAGGTTGAAGGCGTCCTGGATGCCGCTGTTCATGCCGTGCCCCTGGATGGGGCTGCAGGTGTGGGCGGCATCGCCCGCCAGCAGCAGGCGGCCGGACCGGTAGTGCTGCGCCACCCGCGTATAGCACTGGAAGCGGACGGGATTGGCGACATCCACGAAGCGCGAGGCCGGCAGGTAGCGTGCGAGGGTTTCCGACGCGTCCGCCACCAGATCGCTGTCGGGGCCGCTCGGCCGCACATAGGCGCGCCAGCGCTCGCCCGGCAAGGCGGTGAGGATGAGCGGGATCTCGTCCAGAAAGGCGTAGTTCGCCTCGAAGGCGTGGGGGAAGTCGGTGAGGGTGGCGTCGAACACCGCCCACGGCTCCTCGATGGGATGGCCGTCCTGCCCGATGCCGGCGAGGGTGCGCACGGCGCTGCGGTGGCCGTCGCAGCCCACCACCCAGCGGGAGCGGATCACCTTGGTTTCACCGCCGCTCTCCAGCATGGCGACGACGCCATCGCCGTGCGCCTCCAGGTCCACGAGCTTGGTGCCACGCGTCACCCCACCGCCGAGGCGGACGAGATAATCGGTAAGGATCTGCTCCGTCACCTCCTCGGAGATGCCGAGATTGTAGCCGTAGCGGCTGCCGGCGAGGCCGAGATCGATTTCGCCCAGCACCGCCCCGTCCGCATGGATGCGGGCGACGCGCTGCTTCACCCCGGCATCGAGCAGGGCATCGGCAAGGCCGAGGTGGTCGAACACCTCGATGGAGCGCGGATGCACCACGGTGGCGCGGTCCCAGGCCAGCGGCGCGTCGTGGGCGTCGATGATGAGGCTGTCCACGCCCCGCCGCTTCAGCTCGGCACCGAGCAGCAGCCCGGTAGGGCCGGCCCCCACCACCAGGACGGTCACGTCAGGAACCACGGCATTCTCCCCTTTTCCGGCAATGGAGCACGGCCTAGCTGAAACGCAAAGGGGGGCGGGTCTGGGGGCTCAGGCCGGCGGGGGCTGGCGGCGCCGGGACCAGAAGGGCGCATCGCGCCAGCGGGTTTCCATCAGCGCGTAGTGGCGGCCGAGGTCGGCGGTCTCGCCTTGCAGCGTGCGGTAGTCCTCGTCCCAGCCGGCGAAGGCCGAGCCATCCCCCGCCAGCGCCGCAGCCACCCCCGCACCGGCCCGCGCGCCCATGAGGATGGCGGCGGAGATGCCCTGCGAGGACAAGGGATCGAAAGTCATGGCCGCATCCCCCGCCACGCACCAGCGTGGGCCGTGGAGCGTGCGCGCGGCTGCGGTTTCCGCCGGGTAGGTCCGGGGCACGGCCGCGCCGGCCCCCTCCCCCGCTAGGCGCCGCATGTGAAGCGTTTCCGACAGCCGCCGCGCCCACCCGGGGACGCCATCCCCCAGAAGGTCGGCATCGGTGAGGAAGGCGAGGACGCGCCGGCCGCCCGGCAGCGGCGTCGTGTACCACCAGCCGTCCGCCACCGCCTCCACGCTGGTGCCGCGATAGGGGTGGGCATCGGCCAATGTCGCCACCAGCGCCACCTGACGGTCGAAGGCCTCCCGCCCCGAACCCATGTGCCGCGCGACGGCGGCGGCCCGCCCGGTGGCGTCCAGCACGAAGCGCGCGGCGAGGCGCCGGCCGTCCCGCAGCGTGATGTTCCAGCCATCGGAAACGGCGGCGATGGTCTCCAGCCGCCCCGCCACCAGCGTCGCGCCGGCCGCCTCGGCACGGGCGCGGGCATCGGCGTCGAAGCGGGCGCGGTCGAGCAGCCAGCCGCCACCGAGGGGATTGGCGAGGAAATCCGTCTCGATGAGGTCGTCGCTGGCCCAGCACGAGCGGGTGCCGTAGGCGGCAAGGTGACGGTCCTCGTCCAGCAGTCCCGGCCCGAAGGCGGCATCCACCAGCCCCGCCATGCCCGGCGGCAGGCTCTCCCCCGGCCATACCTGGCTGCGCGCATCGTGGAGCAGCACCACCCGCGGCCCCCGCCCCGCCGCGGCGATGGCGGCCGCCGCGCCCGCCGGGCCGGCGCCCGCCACGAGGAGATCGCACCTCATCCGATGAAGACGAGGCCGCCCGGATTGGGCAGCCCGTCGGCAAAGTCGGAGACGATGCCCACCTCGCCCTTCAGCTCCACCTTCTTGATGAGCCGCCCCCGCGTCTGCGAGGTGAAGAGATCGCCCTTGAGATTAAACGCCAGCCCGAACGGCATGGTCAGCTCCGCCCCGCGCAGGATGAGCGGGATGGGCGCGCCGAGGGGGTCGAAGCGCTTCACGCCATTGTCCAGCTGGTCCGCCACATAGAGGCGGTAGGAGGTGTCGTAGGCCATCTGGCGCGGGTTGCGGAAGCCGGTGAGCCAGTTGAGGTTGATGACCTCGCCGGTGGTCGCGTTGATGCGCGCCACCGAGGTTCCGCCCCAGCTCACCAGCAATGCACCATCCGGCGCGATGATGATGCCGATGGGCGAGACCAGCCCCGCCTCCGGCGGCACCAGCACGCGGCTTTTCCCATCCGGCGTGATGAGGGAGACGAAGCCCTTCTCCACCCAGTTGGCCACATAGAGATTGCCCTGCCGGTCGGCGGCGATGCCCATGGGCTGGGAGAAGCCCTCCGCGAACAGGGAGACCTCGCCCTTGGGCGTCACCCGCCGCACGTAGCCGGCATTCATGCAGGAGACGTAGAGATTGCCGTCGAGGTTGCGCGTCATGCCCTCCGGCCGCTCCAGCGGGGCGGAAAGGGCCATCACCGTCACACCGCCCTCGGCATCCACGAGGCGCAGGCTGTTGTCGTCGGAATTGGCCACGACGAGGGGAAAGGTCGCCGCCTGCGGATAGAGCGTGTTGGCGCCGTAGCTCACGTCCGGCTCGCGGGCAAAGCCCACCAGCGTCTCCACCTTCATGCGCGCCGGGAAGGCGCCATCGCGCGGGCCGGGGCGGTCGGCGACGACGCCGAGGCGGAACCAGTCCTGCGCCATGGCGGCGAGCACCGGCGGGCGGGTCAGCGCGCTGATGAAGCGCTCCCAGTCTCGGCGGCGGGCGTAGGCGGCGCGCCGCTCATCGATGGCGCGGGCGGTGTCCATCACCACCTTGTAGTCGGCCTCCGATAAGACCGTGTTCGGCACCCGCGCCGGCCAGAAGGCGGGCAGCACGGGAGAGATGGAGGACTGGTAGCCCGAGCGGCAGCTCGCCCAATCCGCCTGCCACGGCAGGCCGAGCCATTGGGTGATGCCGCCGGGGCCGAGGCGGGAGAGCGGGCCGGACTTGGACAGCGCCTCCGGCGAGGTCATGTCCGGGCCGTAGTCGGTGAGGTCCACTGTGCGGGCGGTGGAGGCGAGGCGCATGTCGGCCGTCCAGATCCACGGCACGCGGGCGATCCACGGGAATTCCTGCCCCGGATGGAACGGCCCGCCGACACACGCCTCCAGCGCCGCGCGGTCCAGCGCCGCCGGCTGGCCGCCGAGGGCGATCCCCTCCAGCCGTCCCGCGCGGGCCGGGCGGCCGGGGGTGAAGCGGCCGGCGGCCCAATTGCGCAGATGGGCGTATTGCAGCGGCGTCAGCGTCATCCACTGGCGCGGCTCGATGACATCGGGCGGCAGCACCAGATGGTCGCCATAGAGCTGCGGCTCCAGATCCGGCCGCACCTCGGGCGCGGCGGGGTCGCGGAACAAAGCGAGGATCTCCGCGCGGAAGGCGGCGTTGGCCGGCGATGCATCCGCGAGGCGGGCGCGGATGGCGGGGTGGGCGAAATCCTTCGCCGATCCGTAGCCGAATTTGGCGAGGAAGCCGGCGTTCACCCATTGCAGATCGGACAGGCGGGCGAAGATGGGCCAGACGTGCTCCTCGAACACGGTGGCGGGCGCCTTGCGCTTGCCGGCGGCGACCAGCGTCGCCTCCACCACGTCATGGAGCGTCACGAGGCTGGTCGCGATGGCCGGCGCGTAATTGGGGCCGACGCTGATGAGCCACGCGGGATCGGCGCGGAATTCCCGGCCGCCCATGCGCACCACGGCATCCACCGGGCCGTCGCCGGTGTCGTCGGCCCAGCCGTCATTGTCGGCATAGCCGCTCATGGGCGGTGCATCGGGGGCTGGGTGGCAGCGGCCGGAGGCGGGCATCACCACGAGGTGGCCGTCGGCGTCGGTCATCACCTCGCCGAGATTGACCGACTGGCCCTGAAAGGCGCCGCCATCGAGCCGCTGGGGCTTGGCCCCCGGCCCGGTCACGGTGCGCGGACCGGGAACGATGGCGAGGCTGGTGCGGTCCGCCACCTTGGCGTTGCGGCGGCCGGCGGCGGGGGCGCCGGGCAGGTCGAAGGGAATGTCGATGCCGTACCAGAGCGCCTTGGTATTGGCGACGGTGAGCGTCCAGGACACCTCCGCCTCGCGCGCCGTCACCTCGCCCAGCACGCGGCCCTGCGCATCATAGGCGTAGAGCCGGAACCGCGCGGCCTGCTTGGCCATGGCTCCGGCGTCATCCTTGAAGGGACCAACGGGCACGCCCCCCGGAACCTCGGGGCCGAAATAGAAGGCGTCCTTGCTGTTGCCCACCCGTGCCACGCCGATGGCGGGATGAACGGCGATGCGCGCCACCCGCTTCGGATCGATCCCGCCGGGGGCGGCGGATGCGGCGGCCGACGCCTGCGTGGCGGCCGTCACTCCAGCCGAAAGCCCCGCCGAGAGCCCCGCAACGAATGCGCGACGCGACAGCACCCCGTCCCCCATGGCCCCCTCCCGCTTGCGAGCGGCGCGAGACTATGCGGGCCGGGGCGGCGGCGTCCAGAGCTTGGCGGTAGTCGGATCAGCCGAAAGCGGTGCCCACATAGAAGGCGACCCGCGTGAAGGCGGCTTCCGCGCCCTTGGCGGCCCGTGCCTCATCCCCGGCCGAGAGCGGCACCGCATCCAGCGCAGCGACGAAGGTCTTCCAGTGGAGGCCCCGCCCCTCGGGCGCGGCGGCCAGATGCCGGGCGCCGAAGCGCTCGTCGAGGCCGAGGGCGGCGGCGGCCTTCAGCAGGAAGGCGGCGCCGAGGTTCGAGCCCTCCGCCACATAGAGCCAGCCGAGCGCCTCCGGCAGCGGCGCATCCGGGCCGAGGCCGGGCGCTTCGGCGGGCGCGGGCACGGGAAGGCCGAGATCGGCGAGATCGGCGGCGATGTCGGCGAGCCGGCGGCGGCCGGGAAGGTCCGGCAGCAGCGCGCCGAGGGCCGGGCTGTCATAGAGCGCGGCGATGTCGCGATGGAACAGATACTGCACCGTGAGGAAGCGCCCGTAGCGTTCGCGGCTCTCGAACGGCCGCCCGGCCATGATGGCGCTGTCCAGCCGCTCATGGGCGACATGGGTGAGGGCCTTGAGCGCCGAGGCACGGCTTTCGGCGCGGGCGGGGGAGCGGTCGAGTTCGGCGGTGGTCATGGCAGCCTCAATATTTGAACTATTCTCGATCAAAACAGATAATCTTGCGTGTCACAGGGGGTCATGACCTGTCTAGGTGGATATGCCGTATCCTGCAAGACGCTGCGGAAGCGTCTCCGACAAAGCGGGAAAGTCATCGCTGCACACGCGACGCCACGAAATCGACGGATGCCGCATCATCACATCAAACGACGGGCGGTGCCAGCTTTGCCATTCGGTGACAACAACTCCCGAAACGGGAGCTTTGCTGGAAAAATTCCAATCAACATTCGGAACGTTCGCGGCGGGGTGGCGATAGAAGCAGAGGGGCCGGCTGCGGCCCGGTCGAGTTCGCCGCAGCGTTGATGTAGGCTCGCCGCGGAGGCCGGCGCGCCGTCCGGCCCGAGGAGGAACGTCCATGCGTCCGTTCACCAAGTCTGCCCACTCCGTTCGGGCAACGCGCTCCCTTCCCCTTCTCGCCGCGCTCCTCACCGGCCCGCTGCTCATCGCGCCGGCCCTGGCTCAAGCCCCGGCGGCTGCGCCCGCGGCCGCCCCGGCCGCGAAGGTGGTGAAGGCCGACATCATCAACAACGAAGGCAAGACCATCGGCTCCGCCACCGCCACCGGCACGGAGCGCGCCACCATCGTGCGCGTGGCCCTCTCCCCCGGCGCGCTGCCGCCCGGCTGGCACGGCATCCACTTCCATCAGGTGGCCAACTGCACCGACACCGCCAAGTTCCTGGATTCCAAGGGCCATGTGAACCATCACGACAAGGCCCACGGCCTGCTCAACCCCAACGGCCCGGACCAGGGCGACCTGCCCAACATCTATGCCAATGCCGATGGCTCGGTGAACGCCGAGGTGTCCAGCACCACCGGCCTCACCGACAAGGATGGCCTCGGCCAGCCGGGCGGCTTCGCGCTGGTGATCCACGCCAGCCCCGACGACTTCATCACCCAGCCCATCGGCGGCGCCGGCGCTCGCATCGCCTGCGCCGCGTTCAAGCCCTGAGGGAGGCGGCACCCGCGACGCGGGATGTCGTCGTGGCACATCGTCATGGCTGGGCTCGTCCCGTAAGTTGGCTGTTGCCGACTCCCACCGCTAGGTACGGAACCCGCAGGAATGCGGGTTCCGGCTAGCCACGTGGTTTGGCCGGGAGCACCTTTTGAGCAGTGCGCCATCGGCCCGACGTGGGCGCCCCGCACAAGCCCGGGCTTGACGAGCTGCCCCAGCTGGACAGGCCGGGACGAACCCGGCACCCTTTTCTGATCGTTCGGTCCGGGACTGCCCCTTTTCGAGCCCGGCGGAGATTGCCCCCAATGACCACCAGCGCCACCCCACAGCCGCCCGTGAAGGCGTCCCCTGCCTTCCCGTTCGACAATTCCTATGCCCGCGACCTCGCCGGCTTCTATGCGCCCGTCCTGCCGACGCCGGTGGAAGCGCCGGCCCTTGTGAAGGTCAACACCGCCCTCGCCGAGCTGCTGGGCCTCGACCCCGCCCATCTTGCGACGCCCGAGGGTGTGGCGGTGTTCGCCGGCCTCGCCGTGCCGGAGGGGGCGGAGCCCATCGCTCTGGCCTATGCCGGGCACCAGTTCGGCCATTTCTCGCCGCAGCTCGGGGATGGCCGCGCCATCCTGCTCGGCGAGGTGGTGGGCCGGGACGGGCTGCGCCGCGACATCCAATTGAAGGGCTCCGGCCCCACCCCCTTCTCCCGCCGGGGCGACGGGCGGGCCGCGCTCGGGCCGGTGCTGCGCGAATACATCGTCAGCGAGGCCATGGCGGCGCTGGGCATTCCCACCACGCGGGCGCTGGCGGCGGTGACGACCGGCGAGCGCGTGGTGCGCGATCGCGCCCTGCCCGGCGGCGTGCTGGCGCGGGTGGCGGCGAGCCACATCCGCATCGGCACCTTCCAGTTCTTTGCCTCCCGCAAGGCGTTCGATGCGGTGAAGCAGCTCGCCGACTACACGATCGCCCGCCACTATCCCGACCTCGTGGGGGCAGAGACCCCCTATCTCGCCTTGCTCGACGGCGTGATCGGCCGCCAGGCGGCGCTGGTGGCGCGGTGGCTGTGCGTGGGCTTCATCCACGGGGTGATGAACACGGACAACATGTCCGTCTCCGGCGAAACCATCGATTACGGCCCCTGCGCCTTCATGGACGCCTACGACCCCAACACGGTCTTCTCCTCCATCGACGAGATGGGCCGCTACGCCTATGGCAACCAGCCGGACATCGCCCACTGGAACCTCGCCCGCTTCGCCGAATGCCTCATCCCCATCATGGGAGAAGACCGGGAAGCCGCCATCGCCGCCGCCAATGCGGCGCTCGGCACCTTCCCGAAGCGCTTCTATGCGGCCTACCACGCCGGGCTTGCCGCCAAGATCGGGCTGCCGGAGGCGGGCGAAGCGGATGTGGCCCTCGCCCATGACCTCCTCAACGTGATGATCGGCTCCAGGGCCGACTTCACCCTCACCTTCCGCCGCCTCGGTGCGCTGGCGGAGGACGAGGACGCGGGCGGGCCGGTGCGCGACCTGTTCCTCGACCGGGCAGCCTTCGATGCCTGGGCCGAACGCTGGCGCGCGCGCCTCGCCGAAACCGGCCGGTCCGGCACCGACATCCGCGCCGGGATGGATGCGGTGAACCCGCTCTTCATCCCCCGCAACCATCTGGTGGAAGAAGTCATCGCCGCCGCCATCGAGCGCGGCGACCTTAGCCCCTTCGAGCGGCTGAACACGGTGCTGGCGCGGCCCTATGAGGAGCAGCCGGACTTCGCCGCCTATGCGGGGCTGCCACCGTCCATGGAGGGGTATCGGACGTTCTGCGGGACGTGAGGGGGGCTCTCTTCCCCGCAAGGGGAGAGGGGAGCACGGCCCGAGGCTCCTGCGCTGGACCCCGGATCGGCGCTCCGGCTGCGCCGTCGCTTCTCCAGGGCACAGAGCCAATATCGCCGTCGTCCTCCGACTTGATCGGAGGACCCATGGTGACGTTTGTTCTGCGCTTCGGCTGCCCGCTCAGGCGAAGGGATGGGCCCTCCGGTCACGCCGGAGGGCGACGGCGGTTTGGGCCGCCCTCGCGTCCCGGACGCATGCAGCGCCAGCGGAATGCGAGCCGGGACGGATCCGCCGAAGGCGCTTCTTCAAACTACCGCTCTCAGGCATTGCCCCGCTGCGCGGGAACTCGTGCGCTGGTCCCCGGATCAGCGCTCCGGCTGCGCCGTCGCTTGTCCGGGGCGCAGAACCCGCATGGCCGTCGTCCTCCGACTTGATCGGAGGACCCATCGCGCCGTTTGCCGCGCCCTTCGGCCGCCCGCTTCGGCGGAGGGATGGGCCCTCGATCAAGTCGGAGGGCGACGCCGGGAAAGAAGGTCGGCGCAGAAACAAACGCGCGGCCCAAAAGAAAAGGGCGCGGCCGAAGCCGCGCCCTTTCCCAATTCCCGGATGGGAAGATGGATCAGAAGTCCATGCCGCCCATGCCACCCATGCCGCCGCCGGGCATGGAGGGCATGCCGCTCTCGCGCTTGGGCAGCTCGGCGACGAGCGCCTCGGTGGTGACGATCAGGGCCGCGATGGAGGCGGCGTCCTGGAGGGCGGTGCGCACGACCTTGGCCGGATCGACGATGCCGGCGGCGATCATGTCCACATACTCTTCCGTCTGGGCGTTGAAGCCGAAGGACGGATCGTTGGACTCCTGCACCTTGCCCACCACGATGGAGCCTTCCACGCCGGAATTCTCGGCGATCTGGCGGATGGGGGCCTCGAGGGCGCGCAGGACGATCTTGATGCCGGCCTTGATGTCGGCATTGTCGGAGGTGACCTTCTCCACCGCCGCCTTGGCGCGGAGCAGGGCGACACCACCGCCGGGGACGATGCCCTCTTCCACCGCAGCGCGGGTGGCGTTGAGCGCGTCGTCAACGCGGTCCTTCTTCTCCTTCACCTCGACCTCGGTCGAGCCGCCGACGCGGATCACCGCGACACCGCCCGCGAGCTTGGCCAGACGCTCCTGGAGCTTCTCGCGGTCGTAGTCCGAGGAGGTCTCCTCGATCTGCGCCTTGATCTGGTTCACGCGGGCCTCGATGTCGGCCTTCTCGCCGACGCCGTCCACGATGGTGGTCTTTTCCTTCTCGAGGATGACCTTCTTGGCGCGGCCGAGCTGGGCGATGGTGACGTTCTCGAGCTTGATGCCGAGATCCTCGGAGATCACGGTGCCGCCGGTGAGGATGGCAATGTCCTCAAGCATCGCCTTGCGGCGATCACCGAAGCCGGGAGCCTTCACGGCCGCGACCTTCAGGCCACCGCGCAGCTTGTTGACCACGAGGGTGGCGAGCGCCTCGCCTTCCACGTCCTCGGCGATGATGACGAGGGGACGGCCGGTCTGCACCACGGCCTCGAGGACCGGCAGGATCGGCTGGAGGCCGGAGAGCTTCTTGTCGAAGATGAGCAGGAAGGGCTCTTCCAGGTCGGCGATCATCTTCTCCGCATTCGTGATGAAATAGGGAGAGAGATAGCCGCGGTCGAACTGCATGCCCTCGACCACTTCGAGCTCGGTCTCGGCGGTCTTGGCTTCCTCGACGGTGATGACGCCCTCGTTGCCCACGCGCTGCATGGCGCCGGCGATCATCTCGCCGATGGAGGCATCGCCGTTGGCGGAGATGGTGCCGACCTGCGCGACTTCCGCGGAGGAGGAGACCTTCTTGGCGCGGGCGCGGATGTCGGCGATGGCCGCGGCGACGGCGAGGTCGATGCCGCGCTTCAGGTCCATCGGGTTCATGCCGGCGGCGACCGACTTGGCGCCTTCCTTCACGATGGCCTGGGCCAGAACGGTGGCGGTGGTGGTGCCGTCGCCGGCGAGGTCGTTGGTCTTGGAGGCGACCTCACGCACGAGCTGGGCGCCGAGGTTCTCGAACTTGTCCTCGAGCTCGATCTCCTTGGCCACCGACACACCGTCCTTGGTGATGCGGGGGGCGCCGAAGCTCTTCTCGATGACCACGTTGCGGCCCTTGGGGCCGAGGGTCACCTTCACCGCATTGGCGAGGATGTCGACGCCGCGCAGCAGCTTCTCGCGCGCGTCCGAGGAGAACTTTACTTCTTTGGCAGCCATAACGGCCTCCTTGTGATTCTGTTTCGGTGGACCGGCTCAGAAGCGCGGACGCATCACTTGGCGATGACGCCGAGGATGTCGCTTTCCTTCATGATGAGCAGGTCCTGGCCGTCGATCTTGACCTCGGTGCCGGACCACTTGCCGAACAGCACGCGGTCGCCGGCCTGCACGTCGAGCGGGACGAGCTTGCCGCTCTCGTCACGGGCACCGGCGCCCACCGCGATCACCTCGCCCTCCTGGGGCTTTTCCTTGGCGGTGTCGGGGATGATGATGCCGCCGGCGGTCTTCTGCTCGGCTTCGATGCGCTTGACGACCACGCGGTCGTGCAGAGGACGGAAGGACATGGGTCGTTACCTCTTCGGGGGGAGCGCGAGCCTTGGCCCGCCGTTCTGGCACTCCCGAATGAAGAGTGCCAAGCTCGTCGCGGAGATAAGGGCGCGCCCGGCGAACGTCAAGGCGCGCTGCAGCAATCGGTGGGCTAGCAAAGCGGTAACGAGCCGTGGGATAAGCTGTTCAGGAGCTGAGGCTTGACGGCGGGCGGGGGCGATGCGGACGGCATCGACGTCGACGGCGCAAGCCTTTATGGTCAGGCGACTGCCTGGGTGGTCGCATTCTTGTTCCAGGCGGCGGGAGGCCTCGGAAAGCACATGACGAAGATGGTTGCGGGATCCAAGTCTGCTTTCGAGCGATCTGTGTTCGGGCGGTCCGCGTTCGGATGGACGGCCTTCGGGCGGCCGCGCGCCGCGCTGGCCGGCGCTGCCCTTGCCGTGCTGGCCCTCGGCCTCGCCGGCTGCGAGACCACCCCTTCCGCGCCCCCGCCGGCCGCGCGCCCGGTCTTTACCAGCCCGATCCCGCCCGACCGGCTCGTCGGCCGCTGGGGCCTCGCCGCCTATCACCGGCCGGACGACGCCACCCGCACCGAGGCCCAGGCCAAGGCCTCCTGCGGCAACCAGCCCTATGTCATTACCGCCGGCACCAATGGCGGCGTGATGATGTATCTCGCCGACGACAACAAGCTGACCGAGCTGGTCTCCAAGCAGGTGGGCAACGGCCCGGTCTATATCGGCCCGCCCGACGACCCGGCCGGCGGCGAGCGCGACCGTCAGGTGGTGCGCTTCGACAACAACATCCTGGTGCTGAAGTTCGTCGATCCGGAAGTGGCCAAGCGCTACGGCACCATGGTCTACGTGCGCTGCTCGTGACCTGAGGGGCCGCGCGCCCCTCTTCTGCGCCGGAGGCTCACCGCCCGAAGGCAGCAAAAAAACCCAAGCATGGCTCAGCGCCCGAGGGCGCTGAGCATGGCGGACCCGCGGTTGGTGGGGTCGAACACGTGCAGGCCCAGTTCCTCGGCCAGTTCCCGGAAGGCGGCGATGCCGCGCACGGAATTGCCGCGCCCGTCGAGCCGCGGTGAATAGGTGGCGATGCCGAGCTGGCGGTTGACCACCCCGAGGATGCCGCCGCCCACCCCGCTCTTGGCCGGCACGCCCACGTCGAACGCCCAGTTGCCGGCGAAATTGTACATTCCGCAGGTGAACATCACGGCCAGCGTGGCACGCACCGCGTCCACCGCGAAAGCCGTCGTGCCGGTGAGCGGGTTCTCGCCGATATTGGCCAGCGTCGCCCCCATGCGGGCGAGGTCGCTGGCCGTCACCAGAATGGAGCACTGGCGGAAATAGAGGTCCAGCGTCGCGTCCACCCCGGCGGTGAGGGTGCCGGCGCTGGTGAGGAGGTGCGCGATGCCGCGGTTGCGGTGGGCCGTCTCCGCCTCCGAGCGGAACACCGCCTCGTCCACCGCGAGCCGCCGCCCCGCCGCCGCTGAAAAGCGATCCAGCACGAACTCCAGCGCCTCGGCGCCGAGATGCTCCACCAGCAGGCCGGAAACGGTGATGGCCCCGGCATTCACCATGGGGTTGAAGGGCCGGTTGGTCTTGGCATCGAAGACTATGGCGTTGAAGGCGTCGCCCGAGGGCTCCACCCCGACGCGGGAGAGCACCTTTTCGCGGCCGGCCACTTCGAGGGCGAGACAGAAGGCAAATGCCTTCGAAATCGACTGGATGGTGAACGCCACGTCGGCATCCCCCACCGAGACCACTTCTCCCTCCACCGAAACGGCGGCGATGCCGAAGCGGTCCGGGTCCACCAGCGCCAGCTCGGGAATGTAGTCGGCGAGGGCGCCGGAGATATCGGTGCGGCTGCGCTCATAGGTGTGGCGCACCACCGTCTCCAGACCGTAGCCGGCCGGCACCGCGGGAGCCGCGTGCGGGCTCGCATCCATCTCTTCCCCCTTGCCGACCACAGGCATGGACCAGGCGGCCGCGTCCCGGTGAGCAAAGCACAAGCCGTGCCACAGCGGCCCGCCCGACCCGTCCAGTCCGTTGCGCCGCAAGGAGGAAACCGCATCAGCTGGAATTAGTCTATTTCTAGTCTTGGTGCAGATCAGAACAGTTATCGTTTTGAGACAATCCAATATTATCCGACCTCGGCCCCTGCATATTGCCCCTGCGGTATCTGCTTAATAAAAGAGAATGAAGTATTCTCAATTGCGTCGAGCCCCGCGATGCCCGTCTTTGCACCTCATCCGTACGATCATCGCCGCCAGAACAAGGGCTCCCTGGGTCGCAAAAGCCGGCATAGTCTCGCCGGGAAACCGTTCACGACCATCGCGCTTACGGCCAGATCTCTGCTCACCACATCCGCTTTGATCGTGCCCGTCAGCTTCGGCACGGCACAGGCGCAGGAGGCGGCGCCGTCCGTCGCGTTGCCCACCGTGAACGTCGAGGGCGTGGCCGAGACCGCCTGGGGGCCGGTGGACGGCTATGTGGCCACGCGCTCAGCCGCCGGCACCAAGACAGACACGCCGCTCATCGAGACCCCGCGCTCCATCTCGGTGGTCACGCGGCAGGAGATGGACGACCGGGCGGTGCAGAACGTGGTGGACGCCGTGTCCTACACCGCAGGCGTGCTCACCGGCGCCTACGGGTATGATCCGCGGTTCGACGACATCTACATCCGCGGCTTCGCCGTAACCTCGCGGGGCGACTTCCGCGACGGCCTGTCCCAATTCTCCGGCAATTTCGCCTATTGGCGCACCGACCCCTCCGGCCTCGAGCGCATCGACGTCATCAAGGGACCGGCCGGCGTGCTCTACGGCCAGACCGTGCCGGGCGGCCTCATCAACCGCATCTCCAAGATGCCGGTGGACAAGACCTTCGCGGAAGTGGAGGCGCAGCTCGGCGACCCGGCCTGGTCGCAGGCCGCGTTCGATGTGGGCGGCCGGGCCAATGCGGACGGCAGCGTGCTCTACCGCCTCACCGGCCTCGCCCGGGCGGCCGACGGCACCGTGAGCTACACCACCAACAACGCCCTCTACCTCGCCCCGTCGGTGACGTTCCAGAACGACACCACGCGCCTCACCATCCTCGCCAACGTGCTGGACAGCCGGGTGCCGTCCAACACCCAGTATTGGCAGACCCCCACCACGCTCACCCGCATCCCCATGGGGACTACCTACAACTCCATCCAGCAGGCCCAGGAGCAGATCGGCTATATGCTGGAGCACGCCTTCAACGACGTGTGGAGCGCCAAGCAGAACGTCCGCTACGGCCACATCGACAACCAAAGCCTGTGGATGGACGCCAACGGCGTCGTGACCGGCCCGCTCATCTCCATGACGGCGGCCAACTACATCGAGACCGTGGACAGCTTCCAGGCCGACAACCAGTTGCAGGCCAAGTTCACCACCGGCCCGCTGGAGCACAAGGTGCTCGGAGGCGTCGACTATCTGTGGGCCAACAGCGATTACGGATATGGCGAGGGTCCGGGCGGGACCGTCAACATCTTCAATCCGGACGCGCCCAACCTGCTCGTCACGCCGGCGATCACCGGCACCTACGGCGCCGGCATCAGCCAGGTCGGCCTCTATGTCCAGGACCAGGTGACGCTCGGCGGCTGGCATCTCGTCCTCGGCGGACGGCAGGACTTCGCCTCCACAAGCCAGAGCACCGCCGGGATCGACACCGCCAGCCGCGACGACCAGGCCTTCACTTGGCAGGCGGGCCTCCTCTACGAATTCGCCAACGGCGTCTCGCCCTATGTGAGCTATGCTACCTCCTTCCTGCCCTCCATCAATGTGGACGCCAGCGGCAAGCTGCTGGAGCCCTCCACCGGCGAGCAGTACGAGGCGGGCGTGAAGTATCAGCCCAAGGGCGGGCGCAGCTTCTTCACCTTGTCGGCCTACCAGATCACCCAGAGCAATTATGCGGTGCCCGACCCGGTGAGCTTCAATTACCTCCCCATCGGGAATGTCCGCGTGCGGGGCTTCGAGGCGGAGGCGCTGATGGAGCTGGCGCAGGGACTGGACCTCACCGCGGCCTACACCTTCACCCAGGGCAAGATCATCGACAGCCTGGAGCTGAACACCATCGGCAACACGCCACCCAACATGCCGGCGCACATCGCCTCGCTCTGGGCCAAGTACACCGTGCAGGACGGGGCGTGGAAGGGCTTCGGCGTGGGTGCCGGCATCCGCTACATCGGGCCGTTCTTCTCGGACGGGACCAATCTCTACAAGAACGGCGCGCAATATCCGGTGGACGCCGCGCTCTATTATGAGAAGGACGACTGGAACTTCCAGTTGAATGCGAAGAACGTCTTCGGGCAGCAGAACGCGCTGTTGAACGAGGGCTACTGGTACTGGCAGCAGGGACGCTCGGTGATCGCCTCCGTGCGCTATCGCTGGTGAGCCCCGTGGCGAAGCCGGCACCGGCGAAGCGCTTCAGCCTGCGGCCGGGGCTGGTGTGGGCGCACCGCATCCTCGGCCTGTCCACCGCGCTGTTCCTGGTGATCGCCGGATTGACGGGCAGCGTGCTCGCCTTCCACCACGAGCTGGACGCATGGCTGAACCCCTCCGCCTACCGCGCAACGGCGGTGGGCACGCCCCTCTCGCCGGAGGCGCTGGCGCGCGCCATCGAGGCCGGCCATCCCGACCGGCGGGTTTGGTACATGTCGCTGGAGAGCGAAGCCGGCCATGCCGCCAGCGCCGCTGCCCTCGGCCGCATCGATCCAGCCACCGGCGAATCGGTGCCCATCCCGGCGGACGTGTTCCAGGTGGATCCGGTGAGCGGCGAGGTGCTGGCGGCGCGCCTGTGGGGGGCGTGCTGCTTCTCCGCCTTGAACATCATCCCCTTCCTCTACGAATTCCACCACAACCTGAGCCTTCCCGGCGCCTACGGCATCCTGCTCATGGGCGTGGTGGCGGTGCTGTGGCTGGTGGACGGCTTCGTCGGCTTCGCGCTGACCCTGCCGCGCGGGCGGCCGTTCCTCGCCAAATGGCGGCCGGCCTTCGCCATCAAGGGCGGCAGCGCCTTCCGCCTCAACCTCGACTGGCACCGCGCCGCCGGGCTCTGGCTGTTCGTGGTGCTGATCGCCCTCGCCATCTCCTCGGTGGCGATGAACCTGCGCCGCGAGGTGGTGGAACCGGTGGTGAGCCTGTTCTCGAGCCTCACGCCAACCCCCTTCTCCGCCCCGCCGCGGGAGAAGCTCGCCGAGCGCACCCTTTCCTTCGACGCCATGCTCGAGACCGGGCTCAAGGAGGCCCGCGCCCGCGGCTGGCAGGAACCGGCAAGCGAGATCTTCTTCTCGCCCCACTACGGCGTGTTCGGCGTCGCCTTCGGCGACCACGACGACCCCATGGACACGCGCTGGCTCTATTTCGACGGCGCGACGGCGGCGTTCAAAAACGCCATCATCCCCGGCGTCGGCACGGCGGGGGATGTCTTCATCCAGCTCCAGTTCCCCATCCATTCGGGCCGCGTCTTCGGCCTCACCGGACGCATCATCATCGCCGTGATGGGCGTGGTGATCGCCGGCCTCGCCATCACCGGCGTCGCGGTGTGGTGGATGAAGCGCAAGGGGCGCGTGGGGCGGAAGGCCAAGGCGCGGGCTGCGGGGGCCGACGCCCGGACGAAGGCGATGCCGGCCGAGTGAGGTGGGGGTTAAGCCCTCACTCGTCCATCTTCAGCGCGGCGATGAAGGCTTCCTGCGGAATCTCCACCTTGCCGAACTGGCGCATCTTCTTCTTGCCTTCCTTCTGCTTGTCCAGAAGCTTGCGTTTGCGCGTGATGTCGCCGCCATAGCACTTGGCGGTCACGTCCTTGCGCAGGGCCTTGATGGTCTCGCGGGCAATGATCTTGGCGCCGATGGCGGCCTGGATGGGGATGTTGAACAGATGCTGGGGGATGAGATCCTTCAGCTTCTCGCACATCACCCGGCCGCGCGCCTCGGCCCGCGTGCGGTGGACCAGCATGGAGAGGGCGTCCACCGGCTCGGCATTGACGAGGATGGACATCTTCACGAGGTCGCCGGGGCGATACTCGGTGATCTGGTAGTCGAACGAGGCGTAGCCCTTGGAGATGGACTTCAGCCGGTCGTAGAAATCGAACACCACCTCGTTCAGCGGCAGGTCATAGGTGACCATGGCGCGCGCGCCCACATAGGTCAGCTCGATCTGGTTGCCGCGCCGGTCCTGGCACAGCTTGAGCACGCTGCCGAGATAATCGTCCGGGGTGAGGATGGTGGCGCGGATCCACGGCTCGTGGATCTCCTCGATCTTCACCACGTCCGGCATGTCGGCCGGGTTGTGCAAATCGATGGTCGTGCCGTCCGTCATCTCGATCTGGTAGATGACCGAAGGGGCGGTGGCGATCAGGTCGAGGTTGAACTCGCGCTCCAGCCGCTCCTGGATGATCTCCAGGTGCAGCAGCCCGAGGAAGCCGCAGCGGAAGCCGAAGCCGAGCGCGGCCGAGGTCTCCATCTCGAAGGAGAAGCTGGCGTCGTTGAGGCGCAGCTTGCCCATGGCGGCGCGCAGATCCTCGAACTGGGCCGCATCTACCGGGAACAGGCCGCAGAACACCACCGGCTGCGCCGGCTTGAAGCCCGGCAGCATCTCCGCGCAGGGGCGCTTTTCCTCGGTGATGGTGTCGCCGACGCGGGTGTCCGCCACTTCCTTGATGGAGCCGTTGAGGAAGCCGATCTCGCCCGGTCCCAGCTCGTTCAGAACCACCATCTTGGGGGTGAACACGCCCACGCGGTCCACGTCATAGGTGGCGTCGGCGGCCATCATCTTGATGCGCTGGCCCTTCTTGAGCACGCCGTCGATGATGCGCACCAGCACCACGACGCCGAGATAGGTGTCGTACCAGCTGTCCACCAGCAGCGCCTTCAGCGGCGCGTCGCGGTCGCCCATGGGGGGCGGCAGGCGGGTGACGATGGCCTCCAGCACCTGATCGACGTTGAGGCCGGTCTTGGCGGAGATGCCGATGGCGTCCGACGCGTCGAGGCCGATCACGTCCTCGATCTGCGCCTTCACCTTCTCCGGCTCGGCGGCGGGCAGGTCCACCTTGTTGAGCACCGGCACGATGTCGTGGTTGTTGTCGATGGCCTGATAGACGTTGGCGAGCGTCTGCGCCTCCACGCCCTGCGAGGCGTCCACCACCAGCAGCGAGCCCTCCACGGCGGCGAGCGAGCGGTTCACCTCATAGGCGAAATCCACGTGCCCGGGGGTGTCGATGAGGTTGAGGACGTAGGTCTCGCCGTCCTTGGCCTTGTAGGAGAGGCGGACCGTCTGCGCCTTGATGGTGATGCCGCGCTCGCGCTCGATATCCATGCTGTCGAGCACCTGCTCCGTCATCTCGCGCTCGGAGAGCCCGCCGGTGATCTGGATCAGGCGGTCGGCGAGGGTCGACTTCCCGTGGTCGATATGGGCGACGATGGAGAAGTTGCGGATGTGCTTCTGGGCGCTGGCGGTCATCCGCGCCGCATAGCATCGGCGCGGGGCGGCCACAAGGCGAAGGCGCGATTAGGGTCGCGCTGGGACGCGCAACGGCGGCTTGCGCCACCTTCTCCCGCAAGGGGAGAAGGGAAGACGGGTCCTGCCGGCCTCCACAATGGAGAGCCATCCCACCCGTTAGCGCCCCCTCTCCCCTCGAAGCCGGCGATTGCCGGCTTCGAACTCCACGAGCCAAACTCGGCAACAGCCGAGTTTGGGCGGGAGAGGGCTGGGGTGAGGGGTATGCCTCTCCGGTTGCCGGGCCGTGTGAGGACCGGAACCAGCCCCCTCATCCGCCGCGCGGCATGCGCCGCGCGCCACCTTCTCCCGCGAGGGGAGAAGGGAAAGACCGCGTCGGCGGATCGTCAGGCTTCAAGAAAAACCTGCGCTCAGAGCCCCATCAGGCGGCGGGACTTGGAGGTCGGGTCGGGTTCCTCCGTCGCGTCCGCCTCGGGGCCGGGATCATCAGGCAAAGGCGGCAGGGCGACGATGGCGTCGGCCTTCTTTCCGGTCTCGGGCTTGCCGTTCTGCCTCGCCCGAGCGCGGGCATTGTCCGCGCCATTGCCGGCGGGCGGGGCGAGGATGACCGGCACCGGCTCCGCGGCCTTGCCGGTCTTGGGATCGGGACCCTTTGAGTCTGCGATTTTCGATGCGGGGGTCGCGCCGGCGGCGACGGGCTCAGGCGGCACGGGCACCTCGGCCCCCACCGCCGCCGCTCCGGGGGCGGCAGCCTCCGCCGCAGCAGTCTCCGCCGCCTTCGTCTCCACGGCCTTCTGCTCGACGCGCTTCTCCTCGGCCAGCTTCTGCTCCGCGATCTTCTTCTGCTCGGCGATCTTGGCGTCCTCGCTGGCGCGGACGGCGGCGATGGCCGCCTTCACCCGCTCGGCCTCGTGCTCCAGGATCGGGGTGGCGGAGACGCCGGGTGGTACCTCCCACACGAAGGCGTCGAGCCGGCCGGACACCGGCGACACCGGCGCCCAGCGGTCGGAAACAACCCCATCGGCGATCCAGGCGGGATCGCGATTGGCGCGCACGGCGCGGGCGGTCCACTCGCGGGCCTTGCCGATATCGGCATGCTCGGCCGCTTCCAGCTCCGCCATCAGCAGGCAGACGCGCTGGCTGGGATCGTCCAGCAGCGGCTCCAGCACGAGGCGGGCCTGGCGGAATTCCTGCGCGTCGATGGCCGCGCGGGCGAGTGCGATGGCGCTTTCCCGCTGGGAGGGCGCCTTGTTGGCGAGGGTGCGGATGCGCTTCAGGCGATCCAGCACCGCATCGCCGGGACGCAGATAGGCCTCCACATCGGCGAGTTCGGGATGCGGGTTCGCCGCAAAGGCGGTCTCGACGATCTTCGCCGCCTTGCGCAGCTCCCCGGCGGCGCCCAGCAGGCGGCCTGCGCAGGCGGCGGCGGGCACGAGGGTGGGGGCGAGATGCACCGCCTCCACCGCCTTCTCGCGGGCGACCAGCGGGTCGGTCTGTTCCAGCGCGATGGCCTCGGCGGCGAGCAGCACGGCGCGGCGGCGCTTGTACTGGGCCTTGTCGATGCCCTTCTGCGCCATCTGGCGTTCGAGAACCGTGCGGGCGCCGGCATAGTCCCCGGCGGCGCAGCGCGCCTCGATCACCGCATCGGCGGCCCAGCCGAGCATCGGGGCGGCCGAGGCGGCCTCCTCGGCGATGGCATAGGCGGCGGCCTTGTCGCCGGCCTTGCGGGCTTCCATGTGCAAGCCGCGCAGGCCGAGGAGGCGGGTGGAGGGATCGTCCACCATGGCGCGGAAGGCGGCGATGGCCACTTCCGGCTTGCCGTCGAGCTGGGCGGCCTGGGCGGTGAGGAGATGGGTCAAAGGCTCGTGCGGCAGGAGCCGCGCGGCGTCATGGCGCGCCTGCCGGACGGCGGCATTGTCGCCGATGCCCACCGCGAGCAGGCCGCGCGACACCGCTTGCCAGCCCTTCTCGCGCTTGCGACGGCGGGAGAAGGCGGCGATCAGCTTGGGCGAGCGGACGAGCAGCGAGAGCAGCCGCCAGAGCAGCAGCAGCACCCCGGAGACGACCGCGATGACGGCGAGGGCCACCGGCACGGTGGTTTCCACCCGCCAGCCCTCCCACACCACGGCGATCTCGCCCGGCCGGTCGGCGAGCCAGGAGACGCCGAAGGCGGCGGCGGCGAGGAGGATCAGGAGCAGGACGAGGCGGATCACGGCACCTTCCCCGAAATGGCAGCCAGCTGCTGCTGGAAGAGAGATCCGGCGGCCTTGACCGCGGCGGCCCGCGCCTCGATGTCGCGGATGACGGCGAGGCGCTGCTGCACGCTGTCGGGCAGCTGTTTCAAGGTCTTCAGGGCCTCGTCGAGCTGACCGGCGCGCACCTGGGTGACGGCTGTGCCGAGGAGCCCTTCCGAATCCACCGAGCCGGGGCCGGTGGCGGGGCGCACCTTCACGAGGTTTTCGGCCGAGGACATCAGCCGGTCCATCAGCGAAGCGCTGGTATTCGCCGGGGCGGGCGCGGCGGCGCCGAGGGCGGCGGCCCCTTCCTGGGCGAGGCGGGCGGCGAGCGCGGCGGAGGGCGCGAACCCCTTCTCGGCTGCGGCGGCGAAGGCGTCGAGCTGGCCGGCATTGGCGCCGAGCGTGGCGCGGGCGGCGGCAAGTTCGGCGGCGAAGGGGCGGCCGGAGACCACCGCATCGCGGAAGGCGGCGACCACCACGAGGCTGGACGCCGTGCGGTTGAACTGGGTGGCGGCGGCGCTCGCCTCCTCGATCTGCTTCTTCAGCGCGTCGAAGCGGGGGCCGATGGCCTCGGCCTGCTTCTCCAGCCCCTGCACCTGCGGCCCGAGGGCCTGCGTCTGGGTGGCGAGGGCCTGCACCTGCGGAGCGAGTGACTGGGTGGCGCCGATGAGCGCTTGCACCTGCGGGGCCAGAGCCTCCACCTTCGCGCCCGCCTCGCGGGTTCCGGTGGTGGCGGCGGCGACAGCCGTGCGCAGGGCGCTGTCGCTGCCCTTCAGGGCGTCCACGTCGCGGCGCAAGGCGGCCAGCGCCTCGCGGCCCTGCTCGGCGGCGGTCTTGAGATCGTCCACGCTTTTCACAAGCGCCGGAGGGATGGCGGGAGCTGCGGGGGCAGCGGACGGCGCGGCGGCGGGCGCGGCCTTCAGCCCGGCGAGGGCCTCCTGCACCGCCTTCAGCGTGGCCTCGTCGCGATCGAGTCGCTCGGAGAGGGCGGCGATGGCCCGGGGATCGACGGCGGGCCGGGCCTCCAGCGCGGCGATGCGCGACTGGAGCGGCGAGAGGTCCACCTTCGGCGCGGCCACCGGGGCCGGGGGATAAAGGATGGGCAGGGCGTACCACAGCCCGCCGGCCGCCGCGCCGCCGCCGATGAGGCCGGCGATCAGCGCCGCGAACACGGTGCCGCCGCCGCCCTTGCGAGGGGCTTCCGGAGCCGGATGCGGCGGGGGCGAGGGGTCGGCCGGCGTGTCGCCGTCCTGCCGAACCTCGGTCTCGGCCACCTGCTCGGCGCTCTTCTCGGGGGCTTCAGTGCCGACAGAAGCGTCGGCCAAAGCGGGAGCCGCCACGGGCTCTTCAGCCGGCGTGCCGGACGCGGCCGGCTCGGACGTAACCGGGGCGCGGGCGATCTCCTGCGCCTTCAGGTCGAGCGTGGGCGGAGTGCGGGGCGGTCGGGAGGAGAAGTTCTCCGCCTTCGGATCGTCGCTCGCCGGCGTATTGGTGGCCATCGGCGTCGCTCGTGCCTCCCTATTGGGTTCGGACCCGTCTTCGGGACCGGGATAGACCGGCCGGGGCCGGGCCGCAACCGCGGCGCCCGCCCCCGTCCCTCACAGCCGCGTCACAGCAGCGCGAACAATGCGTCCTCATTGGGCGCGGCGGCGACTTCCACCACCAGACCCTTGCGAACGAACGGCTCGGCCACCTGCTCGGACAGGCACAGTTCCCTCACACCGGTCAACGTGTCGTTAAGCCCCGCGCCTTCGACGCACCTGAGGAGCGTCTTCACCGTCCGCTGGGAGAAGTGCAGCGCGGCCTTAACGGTTCCGCTCTCAAGGGCCGCACGGGCCTCCTCGCTCAGGGCATCGGCCGGTTCGGCAGCATAGACGATGGCGAGGTCCAGCGAGATGCCGGGGGCGGCGAGCAGGCCGGCGAGATCGGCGGCGCGGTCCTCCCCCGCCGGGTTCAGCACCCGCGCGCCGGAAGGAAGTACCGCCGCAATGCGCCCGGCCAGCGCCGAGGCATCGCCGTCGCAATCGGTCACCTGGGCAAAGCCGATGGCACGGGCCTCCTTGGCCGTGCGCGGCCCCACCGCGAAGGCCGGCAGATGCAGGAAGCGCTTGCCGTCCGGGTGGGCGGCGAAGGCCGTCACCCCGTTGATGGAGGTAAAGGCCACCGCATCGAACGGGCGGTCCGGCAATGGTGTCGTGGTGGGGGCGATCCGCAGCATGGGATCGACGGTCACGTCATGCCCCAGCGCCCGAAGACGCTTGGCGGTCTGGTTCGCCGCAGGCAGCGGCCGAGTGACGAGAACATGCATGGGCAAAATCAATCGAGCGGAAGAACGGGGCAGAACAACGGCCGACGCGACCCGTGCCGCGCCGAAAAACACCGGACGCGGCGGCAGCCGCGCCCGAAACCCGAACTCCGGCGCGACCGAAATGGCCGCGCCGGAAACTCACAATCCCAGCGCGCGGGCCGGGGCGCTGGCGCGCAATTCGGTGCCCAGCGCGGTGCCAAGCGCGGCGGCATCGGCAATGGGTGCCGCGCCGGAGGCTTCCGCCGCATCCGCCCCATCGGGCGTCATGACGAGGCCGGAGAGGCGCACCTGATCGCCCTCCACCCGGGCGAGGCCGGCGATGGGGGTGCGGCAGGAGCCGTCGAGGGCGGTCAGGAACGCGCGCTCGGCGGCCAGCGCGATGCCGGTGTCGCGGCAGGCGATGGCGGCGATGGCCGCATTGGTGGCGGGATCATGCACGCGGCATTCGATGGCCACGGCCCCCTGCCCCACCGCCGGCAGGAATTCCGAGGTGGCCAGCACCGCGCTCGCCACCTCGGCGAGGCCGAGCCGCGTGAGGCCGGCGAGGGCGAGCAGCGTGCCGTCGAAATCCCCGTCCCGCACCCGTGCGAGGCGGGTGTGGACGTTGCCGCGCAGCAATTCGACCTTGAGGTCCGGCCGCAGGCGCCGCAATTGCGCCTCCCGCCGGAGCGAGGCGGTGCCCACCCGCGCGCCGGCCGGCAAATCGGCGAGGCCGGCACCGGATTTCAGGATCAGCGCATCGCGCACGTCGGCGCGCGGCAGGTAGCCGGCGAGGTGCAGGCCCTCGGGGAGATAGGTCGCGACGTCCTTGGCGGAATGCACGGCGAGGTCCACGCGGCCGTCCAGCAGCGCTTCCTCTAGCTCCTTGGTGAAGAGCCCCTTGCCGCCGGCCTCGGACAACGCCCGGTCCTGGATCTGGTCGCCGGTGGTGCGGATGACCTCGACGGCGACCTCGGCCGGCGCGACGTTCAGCGCCTCAGCCAGGGCCGCCTGCACCGCATGGGCCTGCCACAGGGCAAGCGGGCTGCCACGGGTGCCGATGCGCAGAACAGGGGATTTTCCGCCGGACATTTCTTCCAATTTCGTATTCTCGTTCAGGGATGCGTAGAATGCGCGAGGGATTCGAAACGGGATAGGCGGCGTTGCGGCGCAGCGCAATGGCGGCGCGCAACGTGGTGCGCGCGCCCTTGGGAGGATCAAGGTTTGCCCGATCTCATGGTGCTCGGCATCGAGACCACCTGCGACGAGACGTCGGCCGCGGTGGTGACGCGCTCGCCCTCGGGCGCGTCGGACATCCGCTCCAACGTCATCCGCTCGCAGGTGGAAATCCATTCGCCCTATGGCGGCGTGGTGCCGGAGATCGCGGCGCGCGCCCATGTGGAGGTGCTGGACCATGTGATCGCCGAGGCCATGCGGCAGGCGAACGTGGATTATTCCGAGCTTTCCGGCATCGCGGCTGCGGCCGGTCCGGGCCTCATCGGCGGGGTCATCGTCGGGCTCACCACCGCCAAGGCCATCGCGCTCGCGGCCAAGAAGCCGCTGGTGGCGGTGAACCACCTTGAAGCCCACGCCCTCACCGCGCGCCTCACCGATGGCGTCGCCTTCCCCTATCTCCTGCTCCTCGTCTCCGGCGGGCACACACAGCTCCTCGCCATCGAAGATGTGGGCAAATACACCCGCCTCGGCACCACTTTGGACGACGCGGTGGGCGAGGCCTTCGACAAGGTGGCGAAGATGCTGAGCCTGCCCTATCCGGGCGGCCCGCAGGTGGAGGAGCAGGCGAAGCACGGCTATTCCGCCCGCTTCGCCTTCCCGCGCCCGCTTCTGGGGCGGCGCGAGCCCGATTTCTCCCTTTCCGGCCTCAAGACCGCGGTGCGGCTGGAGGCGGATCGCCTGGCCCCCCTCTCGGACGAGGACGTGGCGGATCTGTGCGCCAGCTTCCAGGCGGCGGTGGTGGACCTCATCGCCGACCGCGTGCGCGCCGGCGCCCGCGCTTTCCGCGACCGGCTGGGGCGCGGCCCCACCGCTTTGGTGGTGGCCGGCGGCGTCGCCGCCAACGGCATGATCCGCGAGAACCTCGCCAAGGTGGCCGCGGAGCTGAACACCCGCTTCGCCATGCCGGCGCCGGTGCTGTGCACCGACAATGGCGCCATGATCGCCTGGGCCGGCGCCGAGCGCCTCGCCCGTGGCATCCGCGACCGCCTCGACGTGAGCCCGCGCGCCCGCTGGCCGCTCGATCCGGCGGCCGCCGCCTCCGCCACCGCGCGGGCCTGACACGGTGTCGGGTTCCAGCTTTCGCCGCATCGGCGTGATGGGCGCGGGCGCCTGGGGCACCGCTCTCGCCAATGCCGCCGCCCGCGCCGGGCGCGAGGTGGTGCTGTGGGGGCGCGACGCGCAGGCCATGGCCGACATGGCGTCGGCCCGCGAGAACCGGGCCGATTTGCCGGGCCTCGCGCTTGATCCCGCCGTCTCCCCCGTCTCCGACCTCGATTTGATCGCCGATTGCGACGCCGTGCTGCTGGTGGTGCCGGCGCAGGCCTGCCGGGAGGCGCTGGGGCATCTCGGCTCCCGCGTGCCGGCAGGCCTGCCCGTCATCTCCTGCGCCAAGGGCATCGAGCGCGGCACCCGCGCCTTCATGAGCGAGGTGATCGCCGAGGCCCTGCCCGGCGCCCGCCCCGCCGTGCTCTCCGGCCCCAGCTTCGCCACCGACGTGGCGGCCGGCCTGCCCACGGCGGTGACGCTGGCGGCGGGCGACGGCGCGCTGGCGAAGGATCTCGCGCAGGCGCTGGGCTCCTCCACGCTCCGGCTCTACCACTCCACCGACGTGCGCGGTGCCGAGATCGGCGGGGCGGCGAAGAATGTGCTGGCCATCGCCGCCGGCATCGTCGCCGGCCGCCGGCTCGGGGCCAGCGCCGCCGCCGCCTTGGTGGCGCGGGGCTTTGCCGAGCTGATGCGCTTCGGCGCCGCCTATGGCGCCCGGCCGGAGACCATCACCGGCCTCTCCGGCCTCGGCGACCTCATCCTCACCACCTCCGGCCCGCAATCGCGCAACTTCGCCTTCGGCCGCGCGCTGGGGGCGGGCGAGGCGGGCGCGGGAAAGCTGGCGGAAGGCGCCTTCACCGCCAGCGTGCTGGTGGAGATGGCGGCGGCCAAGGGCGTGGACGTTCCCGTCAGCGCCGCCGTGGACGCGGTGCTCGCCGGCCGCCTCGGCATCGACGGCGCCATCGAGGCGCTGATGGCCCGGCCGCAGCGCGCGGAGTGATCCAGACAGGGGCGACTTTAAACCGGCCGCGCGGGCTTATGCCTTCAGCCGGTCGAAGGTGCGGCCCATCTCCTCGCGGCTCACATGGGCGATGATGGCGGGGTCGAGCACATCCTCGCCGGCGCGGAAGGCGGCCTCGGCGTCGGGGTGGGCGAGCGCGATGCGCAGGGCGCCGAGCAGGTCGTAGAGCGCCCACGGCTTGCCGGCATCCCGCAGGGCCGACTGCAGCGCCCCCTGCACCAGTGCCCGCACCGTGCGATGGGATTCGGAGACCGGCACCTCGTCCGCCTCCCCCTCCAGCGCGGCGATGCAGGCCTCGGCATCGAAGGAGACGTGGCCGCGACAGGCCAGCGGGCGCACCGGATAGATGACGCAGATGCCCTCGGCGAGGAACGGGCATTCCCCGCCCAGCGCCATGGTGCCGGAGGCGGCGGGCGCGGTCGCCTGCGCGACGGCGAGGCGGGCGGGAAGGTCAATGCCCACCTTGCGGAAGCCCTCGGCCATGGCGCGGACATAGCGCGCCACCATCAGCACCTCGGGCATGGTGGCCGCCACCTGGATGCGGCAGCAGGTGCCGCAACCCTTGTGGCAGGCGAGCGGCGGCAGATCCTTGGTCTGCTCGGTCACATTGTGCTCGTAGCTGGAGAAGGCCTGCATCCAGATGCGGTCGACGATCTCGGCCGAGCCCGCATGGGCACCGAGGGTCGCGCCGAAGGCGGCGTGCTGGGCACGGAAAAAGGCGGCAGGACCATCGGACGCGGGGTCCGTCCCGGAAGCGATCGCCACGGCAAGCCTCCAAAAATGCGTCGCGCCCCAAACGGGCGATCCGGCACGCTGGCCAAAAGCCAGAGCCGGAGCATTGAGATGGAACAAGCTATGTACGTTCGGGAATAGCCATCAAGTCCGGGAAACTGCGTAGGGGTCCCGCCCTCCCTCACTGGAGAGGGCGGGAGGAGGCCGTCAGAAGTAGGTCGCCACTCCGCTCGTGTGCTCCACCGATGGCGGGTTGACGAAATAGGGGCTGACGAGGCGGCGCCATTCCTGGAACTCGGGCGAGTTGCGGAAGTGGACCATGTGGTCCTCGACGCTCTCCCAGGTGACGAGCAGGGTATAGCGCGTGGGCGTCTCCACGCCGCGCGCCAGCGACATGCCGATGCAGCCGCGCGACTTCTGGAAATAGGGCGCCGCCTCCCTCACCGCCGCCTCGAAGGCCGCCTCGGAGCCTTCCTTGATGTCGAGCGTGGCAACCTCATAGACCATGTGCGCTTCCTTGATGTGATGCGGCGACCGTCCGCGCCGCCGGCGGAGATTAATCCCTCGGCCTTGCCAAGCAAGGCGGGAAACGGCACATCCGAACCATCGATTGCGAACGCGAGCATTGCCATGGCCCACTGGCTCTACAAGTCCGAACCCTTCAAATGGTCCTGGGAGATGCAGGTGAAGGCGGGGGCCAAGGGCACCCACTGGGACGGGGTGCGCAACCACCTCGCCAAGCAGCAGCTCCTCGCCATGAAGATCGGCGACACCGGCTTCTTCTACCATTCCAACGAGGGCAAGGAGATCGTCGGCATCGTCGAGGTCATCAAGGAGGCCTACCCGGACCCCTCCGACCCCACCGGCAAGTTCGTGATGGTGGACATCAAGGCGGTGAAGCCGCTGAAGACCCCCGTCACCCTCGCCGCCGTGAAGGCCGAGCCGCGCCTGTCCGAAATGGCGTTGATGAAGTTCTCCCGCCTCTCGGTGCAGCCGGTGACGGACGAGGAATGGACCCTCGTCTGCGCCATGGGCGGCATCAAGGGGTGAGCCGCCCCATCACCGACCCGAACGCCTTCATCCGCGCCGAGACGCGCCTGCGCCCAGTACCGTTGGTGCCGGAGGTCTCTCTCCATGTGGCCGACGAGGCAGTGCCCATCTGGCATCGCACCGAGGAGGAACTGGGCGAACTCGGCCTGCCGCCGCCCTTCTGGGCCTTCGCCTGGGCCGGCGGGCAGGCGCTCGCGCGGCATGTGCTGGACCATCCCGAGACGGTGCAGGGAAAGCGCGTGTTGGATTTCGCCTCCGGCTCCGGGCTGGTGGGCATCGCCGCCATGAAGGCGGGGGCGACCTCTGTGACGTGCGCCGACATCGACCCGTTCGCGGTGGCCGCCATCGCGCTGAACGGGGCGGCGAACGGCGTCGCCCTCTCGCCCACGCGGGACGACCTCATCGGCCGCGACGACGGCTGGGACACGGTGCTCGCCGGCGACATCGCCTATGAGCGGGACCTTGCGGAAAAGGTCTTCGCCTGGCTCCTCGCCCTCGCCGGGCGCGGCGCGACGATTCTCATCGGCGATCCCGGCCGCACCTACCTGCCCCAGGACCGGCTGACGAAGCTGGCGGAATATTCGGTTCCGGTGACACGGGAGCTGGAAGACATGGAGATCAAGCGCACGGCCGTCTGGCGGCCGGCGTAGGACGCGCCCGCTCCCCGGACAAGCGAGGGCGCAGCCGGAGCGCTGATCCGGGGTCCAGCGCAAGAGTTCCGCGAAGCGGACAAAGCGCGAGAACGGTGGGGGTTCGGAAACGCCTTCGGCGGTCCGTTGCGCTGGACCCCGGCTCGCATTCCGCTGCGCTCCATGCGTCCGGGGCGCGAGAGCGGTTCTCGGGACAAGCGACAGCGTGTCCGATACGCGAGGGCTGCCCCTCAGCACTCCACCCGGTTCGGGCAGAACGCCTTGTGAAGGGCGGCGATCACCGCCAGCACCTCCTCGCGCGCGATGCGATAGAACACGCTGGTGCCCTCCCGGCGCGCCTCCACCAGCCCATCCGACCTCAGCCGCATGAGTTGCTGCGACATGGGCACCTGCTCGATGGCGAGTTCGTCGCGCAGCTGCGCGACGGATTTCTCGCCATCCACCAGCGCGCACAGAACCAGCAGGCGCTGCGGGTGGGACAGGCTGCGCATCAGTTCGGCGGCCCGCTCCGAAGCGGGGATCATCTCGACAACATTCATAGTCTTGAATTTATGATAATCGAATGTTAGATGCAATGGCAACGCGGGACACCCCGCACGGAAGGGACGCCCCAAAGAGCGCCTCAACGAAGCAGGATCTCGGGAGCAGGATAATGTCTGTCGATCGCATCGTCATGATGTTTGCGGGTTTTATGGTGCTGGCCTCGCTCGGCCTCGGCCTCACCGTGTCGCCCTATTTCTTCTGGCTCACCGCCTTCGTAGGCGCGAACCTGATGCAGGCGTCGGTCACCGGCTTCTGCCCGGCGGCCATCCTCTTGAAGAAGCTGGGCGTGAAGCCCGGCGTCGCCTTCACCTGAACTCCCGTTTCTGACCCCCGCCCGGCGCGAGGCCGGGCAGAGAGAGCCACCATGTCCCTGCGCTTCATCCCGCCCGCCGCGGCCTTCGCGGTGGCGATGGCTGCCCTTTTGCCTGCGTATGGCGCCTTCCCCGGCACCGCCCGCGCCGCCGATTTCACCGTGCGCAACGTGGAGGTGCCGGAGCTGAAGGGCGTCTTCGGCGAGGTCAAGAGCCGCACCGTGGTGCCCGCCCGCGCCCGCATCGGCGGCACCGTGCGCTCCGTCACCGTCTCCGAAGGCGACAAGGTGAAGGAGGGCGACGAGATCGCCCTGGTGGTGGACGACAAGAACGCCCTCTCGCTGAACGCCGCCGACGCCAAGATCAAGGAGCTGGCCTCCCAGCTCGAGAATGCGAAGATCGACTTGGACCGCGCCCAGCAGCTCGTCGCCCGGGGCTTCGCCAGCCAGGCGCGGCTCGATACCGCCAAGACCCAGTTCGACGTGGCCACCAACCAGGTCACGGCCTCCCAGGCCGACCGCGCTGTGGTGCTCCAGCGCGCCCGCGAGGGCGCCGTGCTCGCCCCCGCCGATGGCCGCGTCCTCACCGTTCCGGTGACGCCCGGCAGCGTGGTGCTGGCCGGCGACGAGATCGCCCGCATCGCCTCCGGCCCCTATTATCTTCGCCTCTCTTTGCCGGAGCGTCACGCCGCCTCCATCCGCGAGGGCGGCACGGTGCGCATCGGCGAGCGCGGCATTTCGCAGGACAAGGCCGGCTCTCCCGCCACCGCCCGGCCGGGCCGCATCGTGAAGGTCTATCCGGAGATTTCCGCCGGCCGCGTCATGGCCGACGTGGAGGTGAACGATCTCGGCAACTACTTCGTCAACGAGCGCACGCTGGTGTGGGTGGAGATCGGCAAGCGCGCGGTGCTGGCCGTTCCGGCCGCCCTCATCCGGACCCAGCACGGCATCGATTATGTGACGCTGGCCACCGCAGGCGGGCCACTCGACGTACCCGTCATCCTCGGCGAGCGGTTTGCCGGCGACGACGGCGAGCGGGTGGAAATTCTCACCGGCCTCAAGGACGGGGACGTGATCTCCGCGGCGGGGCACTGACCATGAGCGAGACCTCCAAGGGCGAGATCCATTCGGGCGAGACCCGCCCCCTCGGCATCGCCGGCGTGCTGACGCGCACCTTCATCGCCTCTCCCCTGACCCCGCTGCTGCTGCTCGCGGCCTTCGCCTTCGGCCTCATCGCGCTCGTCACCCTGCCGCGCGAGGAGGAGCCGCAGATTTCCGTGCCCATGGTGGACATCCGCGTCTCGGCCCAGGGGCTGAAGGCCGAGGATGCGGTGAAGCTCGTCACCGAGCCGCTGGAAACCATCGTCAAGGCCATCGACGGGGTGGAGCACGTCTATTCGCAGACCGAGGACGACGGCGTGGTCGTCACCGCGCGCTTCCTCACCGGCACCAGCCCGGATGCCGCCATCCTGCGCGTGCACGAGAAGGTGCGGGCCAATCTCGACCGCATCCCGGTGGGCATCACCGAGCCTCTGATCGTCGGCCGCTCCATCGACGACGTGGCCATCCTCGTGCTCACCCTCGTGCCCAAGCCCGAGGCCGCGAGCCGCTGGACCGCCAACGACCTCACCCGCGTGGCGCGGGAACTTCAGGCCGACATCTCCAAGCTGCCCGACATCGGCCTCACCTACATCGTGGGCGAGCAGCCGGAAGAGATCCGCGTCGCGCCCGATCCCGAGCGCCTCTCCCTCTACGGCATCACCCTGGCCCAGTTGCAGGGCAAGCTCGAAGGCGCCAACCGCACCTTCAACACCGGCACCGTCCGCGAGGCCAATGGCCAGCGCACCCTCGTCGCCGGCCAGACGCTGCAGACCCCCTCCGAGATCGGCGGCATCCTCCTCACCTCCCGCGATGGGCGCCCGGTCTATGTGCGCGACGTGGCGAACGTGACCCTCGCCACCCAGCCAGCCGAGCACTACGTCACCCATATCGAGAAGGGGCCGGATGGCCTCACCCGGCGCCCGGCGGTGTCGCTCGCCATCGCCAAGCGCCCCGGCACCAATGCGGTGGTGATCGCCGAGGAGGTGCTCAACCAGATCAAGGCGGCAAACGGCTCCACCCTCCCCGCCGACGTGGAGGTAAAGGTCACCCGCAATTACGGCGAGAGCGCCAACGAGAAGGCCAACGAGCTGCTGCTGCATCTCGGCCTCGCCACCGTCTCCATCGTCGTGCTGGTGGGCTTCGCCATCGGCTGGCGCGAGGCGCTGGTGGTGGCGGTGGTCATTCCCACCACCATCCTGCTCACCCTCTTCGCCGCCCGCCTCATGGGCTACACGCTGAACCGCGTGAGCCTGTTCGCGCTCATCTTTTCCATCGGCATCCTGGTGGACGACGCTATCGTCGTCATCGAGAACATCGCCCGCCACTGGGCCATGAAAGACGGGCGTTCCCGCGCGCAGGGCGCCATCGACGCGGTGGCGGAGGTGGGCAATCCCACCATCGTCGCGACGCTGACCGTGGTGGCGGCGCTGCTGCCCATGCTTTTCGTCTCCGGCATGATGGGTCCCTACATGAGCCCCATCCCGGCCAACGCCTCGGCGGCGATGGTCTTCTCCTTCTTCGTCGCCGTCGTCCTCACCCCCTGGCTGATGCTCAGGATCGCCGGCCGGGCGGGGCAAGGTGATGGCGGCACCCATGGCGGCGACCATGGCGGCGACCATGGCGAAGCCGCCGACGGCGGCCGGCTGGGGCGCTTCTATGTCAGGGTGGCCCGCCCCATCCTCGCCTCCCGCGCCCGCTCAGGTGCCTTCCTCGCCACCGTTGGGGTGGCGACCCTCGCATCGCTGAGCCTCTTCTACACCCACGCGGTGACGGTGAAGCTGCTTCCGTTCGACAACAAGACCGAACTGGCCGTCATTCTGGACATGCCGGCTGACACCCCTGTGGAACGCACCGATTCCACCCTGAATGCCATGGTGAACGCGCTCTCGGACCTGCCGGAGTCCGTTTCCTTCCAGACCCATGCCGGCACCGCCGCGCCTTTCAATTTCAATGGCTTGGTGCGCCACTACGGCCTCCGGGCCGCCCCCAAGCAGGGCGACATCCAGATCAACCTGAAGGAGAAAGGCGAGCGCTCCCGCACCAGCCACGAGATCGCGCTGGACGTCCGCAAGCGATTGAAATCAATCGCACTTCCGCCGGGCTCGTCGCTCAAGGTGGTGGAGCCGCCCCCCGGCCCGCCGGTGCTCGCGACCCTCCTCGCCGAAATCTATGGCCCCGACCCGGACACCCGCCGCGCGGTCGCCCGAAAGGTACGCCAAGCCTTTGAAAGTGTTCCATTTATCGCCGACGTGGACGACAGCTTCGGCACCCCCGGGGAGCGCGTTCGCCTGGCCATCGACCAGGACAACCTCGAATTCTACAAGGTGGAACAAGGGGATGTGTACGACGCCATCCGCGGTATCTTCGCCGGCGGCACCCTGGGCTATTCCCACCGCGGCGGCGGCCGGGCGCCGATCCCGATCCGGCTCGAAATGTCAAAGGGAAACAAGGCTGTAGACGAACGCACCCTGGCGACGCCCGTGCCTGCCAACGCCCTGCCCGGCGGGCGCGGGGTGGTGGAACTGGGCGACGTGGTCCGCGTCGTCCGCGAACCCGCCTCCTTCCCCATCTTCCGCCACAACGGCCGACCCGCCGAGATGGTCACGGCCGACCTCGCCGGCGCCTACGAGGCCCCCGTCTATGGCATGATGGCGGTGTCCAAGGCCTTGGAAAACATGGATTTCGGCGACCTGCCCAAGCCGGCGATCGCCCTCCACGGCCAGCCCTCCGACGAGGCGAAGCCGACCCTCCTGTGGGACGGCGAGTGGGAGGTGACGTGGGTGACGTTCCGCGACATGGGCGGTGCCTTCATCGTCGCCATCCTCGGCATCTACATCCTGGTGGTGGCGCAGTTCGGCTCGTTCAAGCTGCCGCTTGTCATCCTGACGCCTATCCCATTGACATTCATAGGAATAATGACCGGACACTGGCTGTTCGGCGCGCCCTTCTCGGCCACTTCCATGATCGGCTTCATCGCCTTAGCCGGCATCATCGTGCGCAACTCCATCCTGCTCGTGGACTTCATCCGCCACGCCCGCACACCCGGCCGTCCGCTCGAGGAGGTGTTGCTGGAAGCGGGTGCCATCCGGTTCAAGCCCATCCTCCTCACCGCCTTGGCGGCGATGATCGGCGCGGCGGTGATCCTGACGGACCCGATCTTCCAGGGTCTCGCCATCTCCCTGCTGTTCGGCCTCGCCTCGTCCACGGCGTTGACCGTGCTGGTCATCCCGGCCATCTACGTGGTGCTGAGAGGCCAGCGCTCGGCCGGACCGAAAGGGATGTGACGCGGAACGGTGGACAGCCGGAAAATCCCGTCCTCGCCGGGATTTTCCCCGCTTGACAGCATGGGGCCCCAAATCATAAATGGCGCCTCCCACGGTTCGGGGCCGTAGCTCAGATGGGAGAGCGCTGCAATCGCACTGCAGAGGTCAGGGGTTCGATTCCCCTCGGCTCCACCAGTTAAATCAATCAAGCTATTGAAATACAACAACTCTTGTTGACCGCAAGAGCCGCAACCCCATTGCCAACCCCACTCACAGACACCGGCTTTACCGGGATGGTACTGGACATCCCAGGACTATTGTCCCGTTGAACGAAAAAGGGGCCGCCTCTCGGCAGCCCCTCGATCTGCACGGCGGTGGGTTCGGGTCAGTGCCTGCCGAAGAGCGCCGGCAGTTCCTCGGGAACAACATCGACGGGCTTGATGGCGCTGCCCTGAAGCTGCTGGATGACGAGCGTCAGCGGATTCTCCGCGTCGCCTTTGAGCTTCAGGCTGTCGTTGAACATACCGAGGTGGCGGCCGATATCGACCAGCGCCGCGCGCTTGTCGGCGATCTTGATCTTCTTCAGGTACCCGAGCGCGGCGGCCAGAATAAGCGAGACCGATGGGGCGTTGGAAGCCGCCGCGGGCGCGCTTTCGGTTGGCGTGATCGTCGCGTTCATCATGCACCACACTGAATTTCTGGAGAGGCCGACTTTCGTGGGGCTGGCCCCTCTGCGTTCTGCTTCAAGGCCGTGGGACTAGCGCCCGCGATCGATCTCTTCCGCGATCTCGCCGTGACTTTTGTTGGTCCACTCCGGCAGGGGCCGTGCCGTCGGGTCGAGCGTCCAACCACTGCACCAGTCATACCGGGACCGGACTTGGGGCCAACGGCCCACGCCTCGCGTAGGGAGTGAGGCACGGCACTCGCCGTCCGGCCACGCATCCTGCGGACGAGCAGGAAAAAAGTGGACGCACGTGGCGCACGATGCGTCGGTCGGCGACAGGTTCCAGCGGCGATCGTCATACTTATTGAAGCGGGTCATGATCACCTTACAAAAAAGCGAAAGCGCGGCAGCCGATCAGCCACCGCGCCGTCCCCTTGCCATATCTCTTGTCCGACGTGGTCGCGGACAACGTGCGCTGGGTTCCCGACGAGCCAGCGCTGATCTTCAACGGCCGGACGCGGACCTGGCGCGACTTCGCCCGAGACATGGCTGCGATCCAGAACGGCCTTGCGTCCCTCGGTGTCGAGCACGGCAGCCGCGTTGCCGTGCTCGACCGCAACAGCGACGACTACGTCCTGCTCGGCTATGCCCTTGCGGGCATGGGAGCGGTCCTCGTCCCCGTCAACATGTGGCTGCGGGCGCAGGAAATCTCCTACATCCTCAACAACGCCCAGCCCGTGCTGGTCGTGACCAGCGAGGAGTTCGCCGACCTCGCGCTGGAAGCGATCGAGCCGTTGTTCGATAAGCCGAGGAGGGTCTTGCGGGGTGCGGAGCGCTCGGGGGTAGTGACCTTTGCGCAGATGTGCACCATGATTCCGGATGGTCCGGTGTCGCGCGCCCGCACCTGGGACGATCCCCATCTCGTGCTTTACACGTCCGGTACGACAAGCCGGCCCAAGGGCGCCATCATCTCTCACCGCCGCACGATCCTGGATGCGCTCAATGCGCTTCCAGTCTTCGGCATCCGTCGGAGCGAGCGGTTTTTCTGCTACATGCCGCTCTTCCACACGGGTGCATGGGATTATCTCAAGCTCTACTTCATGCGGCGCGGGGCCGCCGTAATCGCGGAACGGTTCGAACCCGAGAGCGCGGTCAAGCAGATCGAGACCCACCGCTGCAACGGCATGTTTGGGGTGCCTCTGGTGCTTCGCCAGATGACGGAAGCCAAGGCATGGGCGACCAGCGACATGAGCTCCATGCGGTTGATCGCCTATGCCAACTACGATCCGTCGACGCTCATCCTGAAGATCGTGGACGCCTTCCGTGCGCGTGGAGCCGAGAACATCGGCATTGCGAACGCGTATGCGGGACTGCGCCATGTTCGGCCTACCACAGAAGACTACATCAAGCTTGAAGACCCCAAGGCAATCGCGCTCGCTGCGGCGTACAAGGCCAAGTTTGGCGACGCACCGGGCGAACTCACCATCCTCAGCTATGACGCCGTTCACATCCTGAAGGCGGCGTTCGAGAAGGCCGGTTCGATAGACAATGCCGCCGTCAACGCCGCCCTGCGCAAGCTCAAGGTGGCGGACATTCCCGCTCTCGTGACCCGCTACACCCCCCAGCCTGACGGGCGCCTGTTCGACGACAAGGGACAGGTCGATCTGCGCGGCGTGGTCAGCGTTTGGAAGGGCAACGGGTGGCAGCCTCTCCTCAAGGCCTCGCAGTGACCGGCTGATTCAACGGAGGCGCCTGTCATGCTTGAACTGCTGCCGCAGCAGCTCCTGAACGGAATCGCGCTAGCCTTCGCCGCGGGCGATGACGGGGAGCTGTGGCGCTTCGTCGACATTGAGGCTGAACAGATCGGGCCGCGCATAGTGGCCGATGGGGTCGAAATCCAGCTTGGCGCCGATGATGTCGTCGAGATCGACCTCGGCGGTGAGGATGCCTTCCTCGTCGAGCAGCGGGCCGGCCAGCACTTCTCCCAGCGGGCCGACGATCACCGAGCGGCCGTGCATCATCCAGGCGTCGGAGGCGGCCTCGATGCGGCTGGCGTAGTCTTCGGGGAAGTCCGAGCGGCGCATCACCTGGCAGGCGCTGATGACGAAGCAGCGGCCTTCCATCGCCACATGCCGCATTGTGGAGATCCAGGTCTCCCGGTCGTCGGCGGTGGGCGCGGCCCAGATCTCGACGCCCTTGCCGTAATATGCCGCGCGCAGCAGCGGCATGTAGTGCTCCCAGCAGATCGCCCCGCCGAGCTTGCCGTAGGGCGTGTCGACAACGGTTAGGGTCGAGCCGTCGCCGAAGCCCCACACGAGGCGCTCCGAGCCGGTCGGCATCACCTTGCGATGCTTGCCGAGCAGTCCCTCCGGGCCGAGATAGAGCACCGTGCAGTGAAGCGTTCCGCCATCGCGCTCGATGACGCCGACCACCACATGGATGTCGTGCTCCGCGCAGGCCGCGGCGAGCTGGTCCACTTCCGGTCCCGGCACCGTGATGGCGCCGCGCACGTAGCGGACGAAATCCGCCCGCCCCTCGGCCGTCCGCCGGCCGACGCTGCAGCCGAAATCCAGCCCCTTGGGATAGCCGCCGACGAAGGCCTCGGGGAACACCGCGATCTTCGCCCCCGTGGCGGCGGCTTCGGCGATGAGGGCGACCGTGCGCTGGGTGGCGGCCGGGCCGTCGAAGGGGATGGTTGCGGCCTGGACAGCGGCCACCTTGATGCTGGGCATTTCGCTCATTCCTTGTTGTGTGCTGCGCCGTTCCACAGCGGGCGATCGAGGTCGAAGAGGTCGCGCGTGCGCGTGTAGGCCGTCGGGCCGTGCATCCGGGCGACGAGATCGAGGGCGAGGCCGTCCACCCGCGGACGGGCTGGATCGCCGGTCAGCACATGGGCAGCATAATGGGCGTGCAGCACCTCGCCGACGACCAGAAGCTGGCCCGGGCCGGTCTCCAGCAGATGGGTCATCAGGCATTCGAGGGCGACGGGGGATTCGGCGATGCGCGGCGGACGCACGCCGATGCTGGGGACGGCCGAAAGGCCCGCCAGCGCGATCTCGTCCACCTCGGGCGGGGCATCCACACAGGTCGCGTTCATGGCCTCGACGAGGGCGTGGGGGACGAGATTGACGACGAATTCCCCGGTCGCGCGGATGTTGGCGGCCGTGTCCTTCTCCGGCTCCGGCCGTGCGAGGATGCCAAGGGCGACCACCGGCCGGTCCGCGCCGAAGACGTTGAAGAAGGAATAGGGCGCTGCATTCACGACGCCATCGGCGCTCATGGTGACGACCCATGCGATGGGTCGCGGCAGGACGGTGGAGGCCAGCAGCCGGTAGCGCATCTCGGCGGAGAGGAGGCTGAAGTCGAAATGGCGCGTGGCGGGGCCATCCGAGGGCGCCGCGGCCTGTGTCTGGGTATCGGTCATGATGTCCCTGCGGCCGGCGTCAGGCGCTCCGGCCAGCTGGCGGACCACGGCCCTCGCGCGTGGCAGGGCCATCGTCTCCATGGTGACGGACGGCGGCCTCAGGCGCGAAGGATCTTCACGCTCTTCACATCGAAGCTGCCGGTGGCGATCTCCTTGTCCACCTCGCCGGCGATGGCCGTGTTGATGAACTTCGGCACGTCGGGCATACGCGGCAGGAGCTTGGCTTCCACGCCCCATTTGGCGAGGGTCTCCATCTGCGCGAGCTGGGCCGGAGAGAGGGCGACCTTGATGTCGGTGAAGGTCTTCGCGCTCCACGCCGGATCGTAGCTCGACGCCTTCTGGAGCACCGGCTCGGGAATGTTCTTGGCCGGCTCCAGCGAGCGGAACCAGCTGTTCGCCAGATCATTGTTCTGCGCGGCGAAGAACAGCGCCTGCGCGTTGGCGAGCAGCAGACGGCGCAGCACGTCCGGCTTCTGGACAAAGCGGTTGTTGGCGGCGAGCACGATGACCGGGCTCAGGTTTTCCGAGACGACCACGGCATTTCCCGTGCTCTCGAAGAAGCTCACGAAGGGATCGTAGGTGAAGAACGCATCGATGCGCTGGGCGCCCACGGCATCGGCCAGTTCCGCCGGGCCGACGTTCACGAAGGTCATGTCCTTGCCGGGCACGAGGCCGGCCTTCAGCACGGCATCCTGCGCATTCTGGAAGGCGGTGATGCCGAAGGTGCCGTAGACCTGCTTGCCCTTCAGGTCCGCCATCTTGGTGATGCCGGACTTCTTGGTCGCCAGCACCGCCGAGCGGAAGCGGGCCTGCGAGGAAACGGTCGTGACCGGGGCGCCGATGGCCATGGTGGTGACGGCGGCGAAATCGGAGAGCGTGCCGACATCACCCGCGCCGGAGACCAGCGCCTCGGTGATGGCCGGCGAGGCGGCGAGCTGGATCATCTCCATCTTCAGCCCGTTGCGGGCAGGGATGTCCGTGCGCATCAGCACATGGGCGATCTGGGCCGACACGGTGGTCGTGTTGAACCAGCACATGCGGACCACGTCCCCTTCCTGCGCGCGCAGGATGGAGGGGGCGGCCAAAGGAAGGGTGGCGGCGAAGCCTGCGGCCAGCTGGCCGAAACGGCGGCGTGAAAGTCCTGAGGTCACGATTATTCCCCTTTTTGCCATTCCGGCTTGAGCGTTTCCCACAGGTCGTTGACCGTGGAGACGAACCATGGATCGGAGCGCATCTCGGCCGTGCGCGGGCGCGGCAGCGGCACCAGAACCTCCTCGCGCACCCGCCCCGGACGGGGGCTCATCACCACCACGCGGTCGGCGAGGAACACCGCCTCATCGATGCCGTGGGTGACGAAGATCACCGTCTTACCCGCCTCCGAGGAGATGCGGGCGATCTCCTCCTGCAGCAGCACGCGGGTCTGTGCGTCGAGGGCGCCGAACGGCTCGTCCATCAGCAGGATGTCGGGATCTGGCGCCAGCGCGCGGGCGATGGCGGCGCGCTGCTTCATGCCGCCGGACATCTGGTGCGGGAACTTGTCCTCGAACCCATTGAGCCGGACCATGGCGATGAGCGCGCGGGCGATCTCGGCCCGCTCAGCCCTGCCCATGCCCTTGGCCTTGAGCCCGAATTCCACGTTCTGCTGAACCGTCATCCAGCCGAACAGCGCGTAGTCCTGGAACACGACCGTGCGCGAGGGATCGGGCTTGGTGATCGGCCGACCATCCTGGAGCAGTTGCCCGCTGGTGGCGGACTGGAAGCCAGCGATGATGCCGAGCAAGGTGGACTTCCCGCAGCCCGACGGTCCCAGCAGCGAGATGAACTCGCCGCGGCGGATGCGCAGCGTCACGCCATCCAGCGCGACGACGGGCTCCTCGGTCTTGGACCCGTAGACCTTCCCGACATTGCGGATGTCGATCTGCACGTCCTCGGGCGAGAACTGGGAGGAGAGACCGGAAGAGATGGCGGGAGAGATGAGTGCGGCATTCGCGGTCATGGCTCGTTCCTCAATTGCGCTCGGAGGGCGCCCAGGCATTCACCCGCCGCTCGATCCGCTCGAGGATGGCCGACATGGCGAAGCCGACGAGGCCGATGGTGACCATGCCGGCCACCACGTTGTTGATCTGGAACAGCATCCGGGACTGCTGGATCAGGTAGCCGAGGCCCGTCTGCGCGGCGATCAGCTCCGCCGTCACGACGCACATCCAGCCGACACCGAGGGCGATGCGAAGGCCCGGCAGGATGATCGGCAGCGAGGCGGGGATCAGCACGTCCCAGAACAGCTGCCAGGGCTTGGCGCCGAGGCAGAGGGCCGCGTTCATCTGGTTGCGGTCGAGGCCGCGCACCGCGGTGTAGGTGGCGACGAAGGCGGGAAAGACCGCGCCGAGGAAGACGAGGAAGTAGGACGCTGCATCCCCGAGCCCGAACCAGAGGATGGTGATGGGGATCCACGCCAGCGGCGGGATCGGCCGCAGGGCTTCCACCACCGGCCGCACGAAATCCGACACCGAGCGCCACCAGCCGCAGACGAGGCCCAGCGCCAGCCCGACCACACAGGCGAGCAGGAAGCCAACGGCGACCCGCTGAAGGCTGGCGGCAAGATGGATCCATAAGGAGCCATCCACGGCCATCCCCCACAGGGCCTGCGCCACGGCGAATGGCGACGGCAGGAGGAAGCCATCCACAAGCCCAAGCCCCGTCACCGCCTGCCAGAAGGCGAAGAAGGCGGCGAGGCCGAGGCCGGCGCGGACCGACTTGTCGGCGAGAAGTCGCGACCAAGGCATCTTCCGGGCCGCCGGCACCGACCTGTCGGGAACCGCTGTCATTGCGCCCGCTTCAGCGTTCGCTCCCATCGGAACATCCTCCTTCAGCCCGCCAGCCGGCGGCTCGTCCGTGCGATCAGCCATGACCAGAGGCTAAGATATGTCGGGTAATTCCGTCAATTCGTCAATGCCGGAAAAATGGCGATTGATCGGGCAATAACGCTGACATATGCGATCAAACAGGCAGCAAGTCGCACATTCTTTAAGCGCAGATATCGACTTTTTGTCGGATAAAACCGATGCTAGACCTCACCAGCCAGATCGGACATGGTGCACCCATCGGGGGAAAGTGACAGTGACGGCGGACATCGAAGAGAAGCTGGCCCGGATCGGCATCACCGGGACGCTCTACAAGCTCTATCTGACGGCAGTCGGCCTCGGCGGCGCCTCCATCACCGAGGTCGCCGCGAAGGCGGGCCTCGCGCGCACCACGGCGCACGACGCGCTGGCGAAGCTGGAGGAGGAGGGGCTGATCCGGTTCGTCGACCAGGGCAAGCGGCGCTTCGTGGTCGCCCAGGACCCCGGCGTGCTGCTGGAGCGCATCGAGGCGCGCCGGCAGATGCTGGAAGACGTCATGCCGGTCCTGCGGTCCATGTATCACCACGAGACCGGCAAGCCGAACGTGCGCTTCCATCCCGGCCCGGAGGGCATCCGCACCACCTTATGGGACACCCTTTCCGGCGGTGACACGGTGCTGCGGGCGACGCTTTCCATGAAAGAGCTGATGGCCGAGCCGGGCCTCGACGAGATGGAGCGCTATCTCACCGAGCGCGCGCGGCGGGGCATCTGGCTGCACGTGATCCGCTCGGCGGAGCGCGACATCGCCCCCATCTGGCCGTCGAGCCAAGAGCAACGGCGCGAACTGCGTTACGCGCCGCCGGCCCACCAGTTGGCGATGACCTGCTTCATCTACGGCAACAAGGTCGCGCTCATCTCCTCCGCCCGTGAAAGCTACGGCATGATCATCGACAGCGCCGAGTTCGCGGCCTTCCAGGCGTCCATGTTCGACGCCATGTGGAGCCTCAGCATCCCGACGTGACGCGGGGCATCATCCCTCCGCCCGTCGCAGAAGCCGCAGGGCATTGGCGGTCACGAGCACGGTCGCGCCGGTGTCGGCGAGGATGGCCGGCCACAAGCCGGTGACGCCGGCGACGGTGGTGACCAGAAACACCGCCTTCAGCCCCAGCGAGATGCCGATGTTCTGGCGGATGTTGCGCATGGTCCGCTGGGACAGGTCGATCATGCCGGCAATGTCCCGGACGCGGCCGTGCAGCACGGCGGCATCCGCCGTCTCCAGCGCCACGTCGGTGCCGCCCCCCATGGCGATGCCGATGTCGGCGGCAGCCAGTGCCGGAGCATCGTTGATGCCGTCACCCACCTTGGCGACGATCTCACCCTGCCGCTTCAGCTCGGAGACGATGCGCTGCTTGTCCTCCGGTAGAAGCCCGGCGCGCACCTCGATGCCGAGCGCGCGGCCGATGGCGGCGGCGGTGCGGGCGTTGTCGCCCGTCAGCATCATCGTGCGCAGCCCGCGTTCCTTCAGCGCCGCAAGTCCCGCCGCCGCATCCGCGCGCGGCTCGTCGCGCATGGCGATGGCGCCCGCGAGCACATCGCCGACGATGACGAGGGACACGGTCTTGCCCTCGTCGTTCAGCCCTGCAAGGCGATCTTCCGTCTGCGGATCGAGCGCCACCCGCGCAACCCCCGCTGCGACGGAGCCGAGGAACACCTCGCGCCCCTCAACGATCCCCGTCACCCCCTTGCCGCCCAGCGCACGACCCTCGCTCGCGACGGGAATGGAGAGGCCATCGGCGGCAGCACGGTCGAGAATGGCCTTCGCCAGGGGATGGCTCGATCCGCCCTCCAGAGCGGCAGCAAGGCGCAGCACCTCCGTTTCGGGCAGCGCGAGGCCGATCACGTCCGTCACCTTCGGCCGTCCCTCGGTCAGGGTGCCGGTCTTGTCGAGACAGACCACAGTGACCTTGCCCGCCGTCTCCAGCACCGCGCCCCCCTTCAGGAGCAGCCCGCGGCGCGCGCCGGCGGACAGGCCCGATGCGATGGCCGCGGGGGTCGAGATGACCAGCGCGCACGGGCAGCCGATGAGCAGGATGGCGAGGCCCTTGTAGACCCATTCGCCCCAGTCGCCGCCCAACAGCAGCGGCGGGACGGTCGCCACGAGAGCGCCGATGACCACGACGGCGGGGGTGTAGACCCGCGAGAAACGGTCGATGAGCCGCTCGGTGGGCGCACGCGCCTCCTGCGCCTCCTCCACCAGCTTCACCACGCGGGCGATGGTGTTGTCCTCGGCCGTCGCAGTGACGCGCACGGTGAGCGCCGCATCGCCGTTGACGGTGCCGGCGAACACACCCGCGCCGACGCCCTTGGTCACGGGCGCGCTCTCGCCGGTGACCATGCTCTCGTCGATCCCGCCCTCTCCCGCGACGACCTCGCCATCGGCCGCGATGCGGTCGCCCGGACGCACGAGGATGGTATCACCCACGGCGAGCTGCGCCGCCGGCACTTCCACGAAGTCGCCCCCCCGCGCCACCAGCGCCGTCTTCGGCACCAGGGCCGCGAGCGCCTTGATGCCATCGCGCGCCCGGCCCGCGGCGAAGCCTTCCAGCAGCTCTCCGACAAGGAAGAGGAAAACGACGGCCGCAGCTTCCTCCGCCGCGCCGATAATGACCGCGCCAACGGCAGCAATGGTCATCAGCGTTTCGATGGTGAAGGGCATGCCGACCGCTGCGGCTGCGAACGCACGGCGGGCGATGGGCACGAGGCCGACCAGCATCGCGGCGATGAACAGGGGGGTCTGAACCTGCGGCAGGATGAGGCCGGCCAGGAAGGCCGCCGCGAAGGCGGCACCGCTGGCAAGGGTCAGTCGCGCCTTGCCGTTGGACCAGAACCCGCCCTCTCCCGGTTCCGCGCCATGGGCGTGATCGTCGCCGGCGGTAGTTGCCGTTCGATCTGGAGGAGGGCTGGAGTGGTCGTGCCCCGCATGGGGATGATCCGCATGATCATGATCGCAGCACGCCTCGGGGGCCGCGGCAGGAGCGGACGTGCGGGCCGGCTCGGCGTTCGCGAGGGCGAGGCCATAACCCATGGGCTTCAGCCGCGCCGGCAAGGCCGAGAGATCGGCACCGGAAACGTGCCGCACGACCAAGGTCGCCGCCGCCACGGACACGCTCGCCTCCGCCACTCCGTCCAGACGGCTTGCCACGGCCTCGATCTTCGCTGCGCAGGATGCGCAATCCATGCCCGAGACGCGATAGCGAGTCTGAACCTGCCCGGCTGTCATGATGCCGCCTTTCCTTTGGTCATGGTGGCAGCCTAAATGCTCTAGTAACTAGAGGAGCAACCCCCATGGCTCCGGTGCAGGCGCACCTCACAATCGGCGAAGCCGCCCGTATCAGCGGCGTGAAGGTGCCCACCATCCGCTTCTACGAGGAGACCGGCCTGCTGCCGCACCTGCCGCGCAGCGAGGGCAACCGCCGGCTCTATGACGATGCGCAGGTGAAGCGCCTCGCCTTCATCCGCCATGCCCGCGAGCTGGGCTTCGGCCTCGATGCCATCCGCACGCTGCTGACCTTGCAGGATCGCCCCGACCAGCCCTGCGCCGAGGCCGATGCCATTGCCGGCGCTCGCCTCGACGAGGTGCGTCGGCGCATCTCCTCCCTGAGGGCGCTGGAAGCGGAGCTGGAGCAGATGGTGCAGGCCTGCGCCCACGGCGAGGTAGCAGAATGCCGCGTCATCGAGACGCTTGCCGACCATGGTCGGTGCAGTTTCCACCGCGACATCGAGACCTACCGCGACACGGCTCCTCAGGCGGCCACGCAAGTGCACGCGAGGACAAAGGGGCGACGCTAGCGACTACTCGGCCTCGTTGCCGGTGTCCGTCCTCCCGCCGAGCGCGCTACGCCGCAGGCGACTCGGCGAAGTGCTCGTCCAGCGCCGGATGGCGCGGCTGAAACTGGCGTTGGAGCCGTATCCCACCTCCGCCGCCACGGTCCGAATGGCGCTGCCAGTGGCGGTGAGGCGTGCGATGGCCTGCTCAGCGCGCACCTTGTCGATCAGCTCGGACAGGCTGGTCCCCTCGGCGGCCAGCCGGCGTTGCAGGGTGCGCCGGCTCATGAACGCGAGTTCGGCGATGCAGGCGAGGCTCGGCTCGGTGCCGGCTTCCATGAGGGCCGGCAGGATGGTGGTGATGGAGCCGGCCAGCGTGCCATCGCCGCGGATCACAGCAGAACCTGCGGGGACGGCAACGTCGGCAACCTGCCGCCCGTTCACATAAGGCCGGTCGAGCAACGCATCGGAGAAGACCATGGTCACGGTGCGGTTCGCCGCCGGGGCCACCTCGCAGCCGAACTGGGCGCTCATGCCCTCAACCCCGTGGCGCGGGTGAGGCGTCAGTTCCATCCGCTCGATCAGCGGACCCTCATGGCCCGTGCGCAGGGCCACGGTGCGGATCAACGCGGCCACATACTGGTGCACGAAGGACAGGTGCTCGGCATCCACGGGCACGCGAAAGGCGTGGCGTACCGCTCCGCCGCCGGGATCGGGCGTCAGGGTGAACAGCTCGTGGGAGCCGTGGTGCAGATAGGCGCGCGCCACCTTGGTGAAAGCCTCCCGCGGCGTGCGGGAGGTCATGACGATCTGGCCCAGAAAACCGAGCTCCTCGATCCCGGCATGGGCGACCATACGGCAGGGCACATCATGCCCCTCCCGCCGCACGACCTCCATCAGCAGGCGGATTCCAGCCATGAGGGGGATCGGACGGTCACGATCCTCGATCAGCCCCGCCGGCAGCCCGGCGTCGAGCAGCATCTGGTCGAGCGAGTAACCGCTATCGCACAGCCAGACCATGAGCGGCGCGATGGCCGCGGCGCGCACCAGAGGCAGTGTCGTGGTCACGGGTGCCCTCGTCTTCCAATCTCTTTCTCGACCGGCTTGGCTCACGGCGACCCGCCCTAGCTGCCGCCGCTCAAGCTGGACATTAACAGAGCCTGTTCACACGCTTTAACCGTGGCGCGCAAGATCAAAACCCGCACGGCGTGTGGACTTGGCTTCACACCCGCGCGAACGAGGGCCCTGTTACGAAACGTCAACGATTGCAAGGACGCACGCGAAAACCCGCATTCCATCAGAAAAGCCCTTGCGCAAGCCCACACTGCCGTTGCTGCGTGGCCACACCTGGCCGGGAATAGCGTGGGCGGGGCAGTTCCGCCCACGCGGCTGCGCTAGGATGGCGCGGCCGGCGCATGACAAGACCCGGCGGGGCGCCCCAGGACGGCGCCGGCTCAAGACGGGGGAATTATGGTCCGGGGGCATCAGTTCGAAACAACGGCCGCACACCGCTCGGCCGGGTCAGACGGCACAGCTCGCACGCGCCGGGGGGCGCGAATGGGATTACGCGCCGCGCTCGCCATCCTGGCCGCGGGCGCGATGCTGGCGATGGCACCCGCGCGCCCTGCCCACGCTGCGGACCTCAGCACGGCGCCCGCTGCGCAACCCCCGGCGGCGTCCGGCTGGCAGTATCAGGCCACCCTGTACCTGTGGGCGACCGGCATCGACGGCGACATCGGCATCCGCCGCCTGCCGGCCATTCCGGTGGACATCACCTTCGGCGACGTGATGCAGAACTTTCAGGGCGCGGTGATGGGCAACTTCATCGCCAAGAAGGACAACTGGACCCTGTTCGCGGACGTGTTCTGGTCGCAGCTCGGCACCAGTAAGAACCTGTCGACCGCCGGCCAGCCCCTCGTTGATTTCTCCCAGCGCCTGTTCATCCTGTCCGGCGCCGCCGGCTACCGGCTGCCGGTTGGCGATGCCGATTTCGACCTCTCCGCAACCGCCGGCTTCCGCTATCAGCAGCTGTCGGCCAACACCTCCCTCAGCTCCATCTTCGTGCCCTTCGCCATTTCCGAATCTGACTCCAAGGACTGGCTCGACCCGACCTTCGGTCTCGCGCTGCAGTGGAAGCTCAACAAGCAGTGGTTCCTGAACGCGCTTGCGGACGTCGGCGGCTTCGGATTGCCGGCGAGCTCCAAGCTCTCGGCGCAGGGCCTTGTGGCGGTGGGCTACAACTGGAATGAATCCTGGTCGACGGCGCTCGGCTATCGGGCCCTCTACACCGACTATGAATCCATCACCTCGCCCACCCGCGACTTCCGCTACAACACCACCATGCATGGGCCGTTCATGAGCATCGGCTACCACTTCTGAGCACACTTGCCGCGCCGAGGCGACGGCAGCCGCCTGGGCGCTGGCTGCGCTTTCTCTTGCGCTGCAGCGAGACTTGGTCTAGCTAGCCCGGCCTTCCGCACCCGCATACGGCAAGGAGGCCCGATGACCGCCTGCGGCCTCGATTTCGGCACCTCCAACACGACCCTCGGCCTGAACGGATCCAACGGCCCGCGCCTCGCGCGGCTGGAGGGCGCATCCGACACCCTGCCGAGCGCCATCTTCTTTCCCTGGACCGGCACGCCGCTGGTGGGCCGCGCCGCCATGGCCGCGTATGTGGGCGGCGAGCAGGGCCGCCTGATGCGCGCCCTGAAATCCGTGCTCGGCACGTCCCTCATCGAGGAGACGACGCCGGTCGGCCGCCGCCGGCTCGGCTTCAAGGGCGTCATCGGGGAGTTCCTCGCCGAGGTAAAGGCGCGCGGCGAGGCCGAGGCCAACGGGCCGCTGCGCGAGGTCGTCCTCGGCCGGCCGGTGCATTTCGTCGATGGCGATGCGGACGGCGACAGGCGCGCCGAGGAGACGCTGGGCTCCATCGCCCGCGACATCGGTTTCAGCGCCCTCTCCTTCCAGTTCGAGCCCATCGCCGCCAGCCTCGACTATGAGCGGCAGGTGGCCGGCGAGGAGCTGGCGCTGATCGCCGATATCGGCGGCGGCACCTCGGACTTCTCCATCGTGCGCATCGATCGCGGGCACCAGAACCGCGCCGACCGCGCCTCCGACATCCTCGCCAACGAGGGCGTGCGCATCGGCGGCACGGACTTCGACCGGCACTTGTCTCTGGCCGTGGTGATGCCCCTGCTGGGCCATGGCAGCCCGCTGAAGCGCAAGGGCCTCGCCATGCCGGCGGCGCTCTATCACGACCTCGCCACATGGTCCGCCATCAACCGGCTCTATGACGGGCGCACCGCGCGCTCCATTCGCGAGCTGGAACGCGCGGCGGCGCAGCCGGAGCTGGTCTCGCGCCTCGCCCGCGCCGTCGAAGAAGAGCGCGGCCACGGCCTCGCGCTCGACGTGGAGGCGGCCAAGATCCGCGTGGCCGAGGAGGGCGCCACGGAACTCGATCTCGCGGTGCTGGAGGCCGGGCTTTCGGTCGGCATTTCCCATGACGACCTCATCGCCCACACCGGGCTCCTCGCCGAGCGAATCGCCGGGCGGATCTCGTCCTGCCTCTCCGCCGCCGGACTGACGGCGGACGCCATCGATGCCCTGTTCCTGACCGGCGGCTCGACCCGCCTCGCCCATGTGCGCGCCGCCATCTGCGCCTGCGTCCCGCAGGCCCGGGTGATCGAGGGCGACACCTTCGGATCGGTGGGCACCGGTCTCGCCATTGAGGCGGCGCGGCGCTACGGCGGCTAAGGGTTCGCGCCGCCCACAGGTTGCGCGCATCCGCCCAACGGCCATGCTTCACGGCCATGCTTCCCTTGGGCGCGCGGGCATGCTGTTCTCTCCTCCGGACGGCGGCGATGACAAAGACCGGCCGCAGGAGGAAACATGAGGTACGCCATAGCCTTGGGCCTCGCGCTCGCCGCGACGGCCCTGTCCGTGACCACCCCTGCCGCCTATGCCCAGACGCCGGCCGCACCGGCCCAGGCTGTTCAGGCGCCGCAACCGCCCCTCACCGGCACCTGCTCGCAGCAGCGGCTTTGCCAGCTCAAGAAATTCTACGAGGTGGCCAACTTCAGGATTGGCGGCCGCTACGACCTGTCGAGCCCGGACAAATGGGCGAACGGCGGCGAAGGCGGCACGACGCTGGAATCCCTCGGCGCCGGCCCGGCGAAGACAGCCTACATCGCGCTCGGCACCCCGAAGCGCAACGCCGCCGGCGAGATCACCAACGCCGTGGTGATCAATTCCTTCTATTCCGGCGACGCCACCGACATGTACGCCCAGTGGGTGGAAGGCACGGCCCTTTCCGGCGGCTCGGTGATCGGGCCGGGCAAGCCCATCGATACCGACCAGTACTACGTGGTGCTGGTGGACGCCCTCGGCCTGTGGGGCACCAGCAAGCCCTCGGAAGGGCTTGGGCAGAAGTTTCCGCAATACAGCTACCAGGACATGGTGCAGGCCAATTACCGGATGCTGCGCGACCATCTGAAGGTCGCCCGCGCCTCGCTCGTCACCGGCGTCTCCATGGGCGCAACCCAGACCTATGTCTGGGGCGTGATGCATCCCGACTTCATGGACGGCCTGATGCCCATCGGCGGCACCAGCCAGTCGGACGGCGAGGACCCGGTGGGCAACTGGACCTTCCAGCTCATGTCCGCGGCCATCGAGAGCGACCCCCAGTGGCGCGCCACCGGCGGCAACTACTACAACCTGCCCAAGGACAAGCACCCCAACCAGGGCGTCGCCTTCGGCTGGTCGATCCTCAATCTCACCGGGTTCGACTTCCAGCACCGCTCGCAGCAGGACTGGTCGACGGTGCAGCGGGACGTCTTCTACTGGAACCCGCCCAACCCGCAGGCCGGCTCCTCCATCGCCGCCCGCTCACTGCTGTTCGATGCGGTCGATCTGCTGTGGCGTAATCGCGCCGGCGAGACCTACAACATCAATGCGGAGCTGAAGCGCATCAAGGCGCGCACCCTCGTGATGCACATCGAGAACGACCAGTGGCTCACCTTCGACCGCGCCAAGCGCACGGTGGAGAAGGTGCCCGGCGCGGACTTCGTGCATGAGAAGAGCCCGGTCGCCCATTACGGCGTCTTTCCCATCCTGAAGAACCGCCAGTTCGATCCCACCGTGGCCGCCTTCCTCGGCGACGTCTCCCGCCTCACCCGCAATCGCGAGATGGCGGCGAAGACCTACCGCACGCCCTCGGTCGCGGCCGACATCACACCCGACAAGTCGTTCTGGAACAGCTTCGTCACCTATCCCTTCCCGGTGAAGAAGACCAAGGCGAAGGACAGCCGCGGTGTCGAGTGGGACATCGGCTACATGGACGAATATGCGGGCACGTCTGCCAATCCCGACGTGCTGGTCATCGTCCACGGCAAGGGCGCATTCGGAGGCCACTACGGCAACATCATGCGCATCGCGCTGGAGCGTGGCCTGCGTGTGATCGCCGTGGACATGCCCCATTACGGCATGTCCGGCCCCGGCAACCTCGACAAGAGCCCCGCCCGCACCCTGCAGGACATGCGCGACGTGCTGCACGAGGTGGTGGTGAACCAGCTGAAGGTTCCGAAAGCCGCCTATCTCGGCCATTCCATGGGCGGGCAGATCGTGCTCGGATATGCCCTCTCCTGGCCCGAGGCGGTGACCAAGCTGATCCTCGAAGCACCGGCCGGCCTTGAGGAATATCCCCGCGAGGTCACGATCACGCCGGGCAAGAAGCTCGATTTGTTCGATCCCGCCTTCGCCCACGATTTCGACGCCTGGAAGAAGGCGTGGGACCAGACCGGCCTGCGCGAGCGGGAGAAGAACCTCACCGCCCCGCAGATCGACGATTTCTATCACTTCCGCAGCCGGGATCCCGTCACCGGGGCGGTGACTCCCCAGCGCAACGGCTACTTCCTGCGCGACAGCGAATATGCCCGCCTCCACACCGCCCAGCGCATCGGCATGATCAAGGGTGATCCGCGCGAGCTGCAGCAGTGGGTGGACGTGTTCACCTTCGACATCTACGCCATGGTGGCGGAGCTTCAGGAGAAGGATCCCAAGAGCCTTTACAAGCGGCTGACCGAGATCAAGGTGCCCATCTTCCTCGCCTTCGGCGACAAGGAGCCCTTCATCCCCGGCACCGCCTTCAACGGGCTCACCGACCTCTCCCGCCAGCTCGTGTTGCCCTTCATGCGCCGCATGAACACGGCGGGGCGCGACGTGCAGGTGAAGATCTATCCCGGCACCGCCCACTTCATCCACACGGACGAGCCGGTCGCCTTCGCCGAGGATGTGGTGGACTTTGTGGAGACCGGCCGTGTGCCCACCGGCGCGCCGGCGAGCATCGACCGCCTCATCCACGGCGCCCCCGCCGCCGCAGAGGCCGCCCCGGCCAAGGCTGCGGCGCCGACCGGATTGAACAAGTAGATGTCGCCACAAGGTTTGCGCTCCGGACCCGGAGCGCAAACCGCCCTCGGCGCGCCCCTGACAAGAGGCCTCCATGCAGACGCTCGACGTGAACGGCCTTCGCCTCGCCTACCGGGAATGGGGCGCGGGGGACACGACCGTCCTCTTCATCCACGGCAACCTCGCCAGCAAGGAATGGATCGAGCTGGCGGCCCCCCACTTCCCGCGCGGCGTGCGCACCGTGGCGGTGGACTGGCGCGGCTGCGGCGACAGCGACAAGCCGGCGCCCGCCGCCGACTTCTCCAACTATTCCATTGCCCAGCACGCCGACGACATGATCGCGGCGCTGGATGGTCTCGGCATTTCCTTTTGCCACCTCGCCACCCACTCCACGGGCGGCATCATCTCGACGCGCATGATCCTGAAGGCGCCGGAAAGGTTCGGCCGTGTGTTCTCCCTGTCGCCGGTCGGCCCACAGGGCATCGACTTCCCGCCCGAGAAGACCGCCTTCTTCGGCCAGATGAAGGAAAGCCGCGACCTCACCCGCCAGATCATGGCCGCGACCGCGCCGAGCCTGTTCGTGGATGAGACGCTGTTCACGGGCCCTGCCCGCTTCATCCCCGACGCCGGGCCGCGTGCCGCCCTGTTCGACCGGATCGTCGATCAGGTCTGGGCGGTGTCCGACGGCATCTGGTTCGGCACGCCCGACACCCTCACCAAGGAAGCCAAGAGCGGCGAGCTGAAGGGGAAGATGGCGACCATCCGCCATCCCCATCTCGTGGTCTGGGGCATGCGTGACGGCGTCATCAAGGAAGCCGACATGGTGGAGATGGCTGCGGTGATGCCCGATTGCCGCTTCGTCGCCGTCCCCGGCATCGGTCATTCCATGAATTTGGAGGCGCCGGAGCTTTATGCCGGCTATTTCGGCGCGTGGTTCGGCGGGCTCTGACCCTGCCGCCCTCCGCGCCTGTATCCGGGCGCGTCCAGTCCCGGAACCGGTCACTTCGCCCACCTCGAGCCCGAGCCGGTGACGCTACCGGAGCTTGACCACCGCGTCGCAGGTGGGGTTCAAAGGCAAGGGGGGCGCCGGATCATCCGGAGACCGATCGCGGGCCGAGCCGCCCTGCGCATCGGCCCCTGATGCCCGCCGATATGGAGTCCGCAGCCCATGTGGGACCGCCATCCGATCCGGCTCTCGCTCGTCCACATGCTGCCCAAGGTCGCCGACGTCCAGGGCGTGCCGCTCGCGCCACTGTTCGGCCGGGCCGGGCTTGCCGATGCGACGCCCCGTGATCGCGCGCTCGATGACACCTCGCTCGGCGGCGATCGCGTGGTGGCCCGCGGCCAGATCTCGACCCTGCTGTTCCATCTCGCCCGGCGCAGCGGGGAGGCCGCCATCGGGCTCGATCTCGCCGATGCGGCGGATCCCACGCGGCTGGGCCTGGCCGGCCGTGCCCTGTTCGCCGGGCGCACCCTGCGCGACTGCTTTTCCGCCCTTCACCACCAGATGCCGGACCTTCAGGGCGGCGTCTCGGTCGCGATCGAGGAGCGCGACGGCGTCGCGCGCTGGCGTCACCGTCTCGCCGACAGCGATCCCGAGCACGCGCAGGTGCTGAACGAGGGCGTCGCCACCTTCATCCTGCGCGCGATGCGCGCCATCGCAGGCGCGGACGCGGCGCCGCTGCACATCCGCTTCGCCCATCGCGCGAAGGCGCCGCCCACGCTCTACGAGGATCGTCTCACTGCCGGCGTCAGCTTCGGTTCGGGAGACGGAATCGAGATCACGTTCGATGCCCGATGGCTCGACAGCCCAAACGTGCTTTTCGCCCCGGCACCCGATGGGGGCGGTGCGCCACTCGCCGCTGTTAAGCTGAGCGACGATGCCCTCGTCGGCATGATCGAGACCCTGTTCGACAGCGCCGCCCTCACTGGCACCCTCTCCCTTGTGGATACGGCCCGCAGCCTCGGCCTGTCGCCCCGCACCCTGCAGCGGCGGCTCGCCCGGCTGGGCACGTCCTACGAAGAGCAGTTGGACCTCTGGCGGCACGCGCAGGCGCGGCTGCACCTCGGCGGTTCGTCGGTGCCGGTCGCGTCGGTGTCGCGCGCCCTGGGCTATGGCCATCCCGCGCATTTCGTCCGGGCATTCCGGCGCTGGGAAGGCCGCACACCCCTCGCCTTCCGGACCTCCGCACGGCTCGACCTGTAAGCGCCGAGTTGGCGCCAAATGGCAATTGAGAAGCCCCCGCCGCTCCCGCTAGAGCAAGAGCCGGCTAAGACCGTGACATGCGTGGGACATGAACGGGCGCAGGCCGAGCGCGGAACGGTCACTGGCGGAGAGGTCATGCACGGGCAGAGCGGCTGCGCCGTCGCACATCAGGGGACTGGCTCCGTCGAGGACGCACCAGCCGCGGCCGGCGATCCGGACATGATCCGGATCGCCGGCGGGCTGTTCCGCATGGGCTCGAACGATCATTATCCGGAAGAGGCTCCCGTCCATCAGGTGCATGTGGATGCCTTCCTCATGGATCGCACCCCCGTCACCAACCGCGCCTTCGCCCGCTTCGTCGCCGCGACGGGTTACGTGACAGTCGCCGAGCAGGCGCCACGGCCTGAGGATTATCCCGGTGCCAATCCCGCGCTGCTGGTGCCCGGCTCGCTGGTGTTTCGCATGCCTTTGGACGCAGGCGATCCCGACGACTGGACCCGCTGGTGGAAATTCGTGCCCGGCGCATACTGGCGCCACCCGCAGGGACCCGGCAGCGATCTAACCGGCATCGAGGACCACCCCGTCGTCCACATCTGCCACACCGATGCGGCCGCCTATGCGGCATGGGCCGGCAAGGCGCTGCCCACCGAGGCGGAATGGGAATTTGCCGCGCGCGGCGGGCTCGACGGCTCTGCCTACGCGTGGGGGGACGAACTCGTCCCCGGCGGCGTTCACCGCGCCAACACATGGCAGGGGCGCTTTCCGGTAGAGAACCTCGCCGAGGACGGCTTCGTCGGCACATCTCCCGTCATCGCCTTCCCGCCCAACGGCTACGGCCTCCTCGACATGATCGGCAATGTCTGGGAGTGGACCGACGACTGGTATCGCCCGCGCCATCCCGCTCCCGCGGAGAAATCCTGCTGCCTGCCCCGCAACCCGCGCGGCGGGACCATCGAAGACAGCCTGGAATGGGCAGCCCCCGGTCTCGCCCTGCCCCGCAAGGTGCTCAAGGGCGGCTCGCATCTTTGTGCGCCCAGCTATTGCCGTCGCTATCGGCCGGCCGCGCGCCAGCCGCAATCCGTCGATACCGGCTCCGTGCACATCGGATTTCGATGTGTGCGTCGCCTCACCAGCTGACGAGGTATCAGGTGACTGATCGTAACGAGAAGACTGAAGAGAAGGTCCCGAGCCGCCGAGATGTGCTGGCCGGAAGCGCCGGCTTCCTCGCGGCCGTTGCCGGTCTCTCTTTGCTCGCCCCCAGCGCGCGGGCGCAGGGCGCGCCGCGGCCCCACATTCTCTACATTCTCGCCGACGACCTCGGCTTCGCCGACGTGGGCTTCCACGGCTCGGACATCAAGACGCCGAACATCGACCGTCTCGCCGCCGGCGGCGCCAAGCTCTCCCAGTTCTACACCCAGCCCCTCTGCACGCCGACCCGCGCGGCGCTGATGACGGGGCGCTATCCCATGCGCTACGGCCTTCAGGTGGGCGTGATCCCGTCCGGAGGCACCTACGGCCTCGCCACCGAAGAATTCCTGTTGCCGCAGGCGCTGAAGGAGGTGGGCTATCGCACCTCCCTCGTGGGCAAGTGGCACCTCGGCCATGCGGACCAGAAATACTGGCCCCGCCAGCGCGGCTTCGACAGTTTCTACGGTCCGCTGGTGGGCGAGATCGACCATTTCAAGCACGAGGCGCACGGCGTCACCGACTGGTACCGCGACAACACGCTGGTGAAGGAAGAGGGCTACGACACCGACCTGTTCGGCGCTGAGGCGGTGCGGGTGCTGGGTGCCCATGATCCCAAGACACCGCTCTTCCTCTATCTCGCCTTCACCGCTCCGCACACGCCCTATCAGGCGCCGCAGCGCTATCTCGACATGTACGCGCACATCGCCGATCCCTCACGGCGTGCCTATGCGGCGATGGTCACCGCCATGGACGATCAGATCGGCCATGTGGTGGCGGCCCTCGAGGCCCGCGGCATGCGCGAGAATACGCTCATCGTCTTCCATTCGGACAATGGCGGCACCCGCAACAAGATGTTCGTGGGCGAAGGGGCGCTGGCCGGCGATCCGCCGCCCAACAACGCCCCCTATCGCGACGGCAAGGGCTCCCTCTACGAGGGCGGCACCCGCGTGGTGGCGCTCGCCAACTGGCCCGGCCGCATCAAGCCGGGGCAGGCGGACGGGGTGATGCACATCGTCGACATGCTGCCGACCCTCGCGAAGCTCGCGGGGGCAGACCTCAAGCAGTCCAAGCCGCTCGACGGCAAGGATGCCTGGGCGGCGCTCGCCGCCGGCGCCCCCGGCCGCGACGAGATGATCTACAATGTGGAGCCGACCACGGGCGCCGTGCGCGAAGGCAAATGGAAGCTCGTCTGGCACGTCCTGCTGCCGCCGAAGGTGGAGCTGTTCGATCTCGACGCCGACCCTGAGGAGAAGACCGACCTTTCGGCGCAGAACCCCGCGAAGGTGGCCGAGCTGAAGGACAAGGTGGTCGCCCTCGCGCGCACCATGGCGCCGCCCCTGTTCTTCTACAACGCCCTCAAGGCCACCCTATCCGCCCCGCTCGCGACGCCAGACGCCGGCCTCTACGAGCTGGAAATGGAGGACGACTGACGCCTTGCCGCCGCCGCGGCCGGGCTGAAGAGCGAGCCTTCAGCTTTGCATTGCCGTCGGCAGCACGATCTCGGCCCGTAGGCCGCCGTCGGGGCGATTGGCAAGGGTCAGTTCGCCGCCATGGGCCTTGACGATGCTGCGGGCGATGGCGAGGCCGAGGCCGATGCCGCCGGTCTCGCTGCTGCGCGAGGGTTCCAGTCGCACGAAGGGCTGGAACGCGTCCTCGAAGCGATCTTCCGGCAGGCCCGGCCCGTCGTCCTCGACCCGGATGGAGACGGTGCCCGGCCCTGTCTGGCCAACGGTGACTTCAGCGCGACGCCCATAGCGCACCGCATTGTCCACGAGATTGCGCAAGGCCCGCCGCATGGCGACCGGCCGGCATGGCAGCAGGACGTGAGCGGCCATCTGGTCCACCATCCGCGCATCTGCGCCGACACCGGCGAATTCCTCCACCACGTCCGCGCACAGATCCGCGATGTCCACCGTCCGGGTCTCCTCGCTGGTCGCTTCGGCGCGGGTGAAGGCGAGGGTCGCCTCGCAGATGGCGACCAGCTCGTCGATGGTCGCGACGATGTCGTTGCGCACCTCCACGTCGTCCACGAACTCCGCCTTGAGACGCAGGGTGGTGAGCGGCGTGCGCAGATCGTGGCTGATGGCGGCGAGCAGGCGCATGCGATCGCGCACGAACTGGCTGAGGCGCTGCTGCATGGTGTTGAAGGCGCGCGTCGCCGCCGCCACCTCGGACGGTCCACGCACGTCGAGCGGCGGGACACTTTCGCCGCGGCCGAACCGTTCGGAGGCATCGGCAAGGGAGCGCAGGGAGCGGGTCTGAAACCGCACGCAGGCCACCGTTACCAGCGAGACGGCCAGCGCCGAGATGAGGAAGGAGAGCACGATGGGCCGACTCCAGATGCCCGGCAGGCCCACCACCGCATCCACACGCAGCCAGCGCTGGCCCGAGAGCGGCACGCTGAGCGCCACAACGCCGAGACCCGGCCGCAGAGGGCGACTGGGCCCACCCGTGCCACGGCGCAGCCAGGGAAAGTCCTCGCTGCTGCGCTCGGGGCAGCGGCTGTCCCACAGGCCGTCGGTGTCGATGTGCACCGCTGGCGCTCCGTTGCCGACGCCATGCAGGCGCCGCGACAGGAGGCGGGCGAGCCCTTCCTCCGTGGAGGTCATCTCGTGCGGGTCGGGCGGGTCGGCGGAAACCCATGCGCAGGTGCCGCGCGTGGTGAAGGCGCCCGCGAGCCGGTCGGCCTGCTCCTGCGGCATGGATTCGATGAGGCGGGTGAGCGTCACCGTCTGGCTGAGCGCCTGCCCGCGCACGATGCCCGCCACCACCGCGTCATGCTCGCTCTGGAGAACTAGCACCAGCAGCACCTGCGCCAGCGCCAGAGTCGCCACCAGCAGCAGCACCAGCCGCCCGGCGAGGCTGCCGGGCCAAAGGAACAGCAGAAGCCGGTTCGCAAGTCCTCTCACGCCTCCACCTCCACCGGAGCGGCAAAGACGTAGCCATCGCCCCACACCGTCTTGATGAGGGTGGGGTTCTGCGGGTCGCGCTCGATACGGCGCCTCAGGCGGCTCACGAGGTTGTCGATGCTGCGGTCGAACACCTGGGCCGGGCGACCGGCGGTGATGTCGAGCAGCTGGTCGCGCGAGAGCACCACCGAGGGGCGCGTGACGAAGGCGAGCAACAGGCGGAATTCCGCGCTGCCGAGACGCACTTCGCTGCCGGTCTCGTCCAGCAGCACGCGCCGGCCGGGATCGAGCTGCCAGCGGTCGAAGCGGTAGAGCGCGGGATCGCCCTGCTGCGCCCGCGCCGGCCCCTGCGCCCGGCGCAGGATGGCGCGGATGCGGGCCAGCAGCTCACGCGGATTGAACGGCTTGGTGACGTAATCGTCGGCGCCCAGTTCCAGCCCGACGATCCGGTCGGTCTCCTCCGCCACCGCGGTGAGGAGCACGACGGGAATGTCGCTCGCCTGCCGCAGTTGGCGGCACAGGGTGAGCCCGTCCTCACCCGGCATCATGATGTCCAGCACCACGAGGTCGAAGGTGCCGGTGCGCATCTGCTGGCGCATGTCCACGCCGCCGGATGCGACGCTGACCCGAAACCCGTTCCGCGTCAGGTATTTGGCCAGGAGTTCGCGAATTTCGCGATGATCGTCGACGACCAGGATGTGCGGCGTGCGTTCCATCTTGCCGTTGGGCTGCCGTTCTCTCGGGTTGGGACGCGGGCGCCGGCCGCGTTCCCTTCGGTGCGACTTGAGCCGACCGGCAGGCGCCCGGCCACCGCGAAATTGTATCCAACTGTATCAGCGCCGCCGCGTGGGACGAACATTTACGAAGCGACCGCCGCGGGACAAATTTTCCGGACGCGGATAAGGCATGAACATCCGCAACGAACCCGTAGCCAGACCGCCCCGCGCGTCCAGCCAGCACGCTCAGGTTTCGTCTGGAGTTGCAAAGATGTCGTTTGCCGCCGTGCGCCGCACGCTGATCTTTCTCCACCGCTGGATCGCGCTGATCCTGACGCCCGTCTTCCTCGTCATCATCGTCACCGGCGCGGTGCTGTCCTTTCGGCCCATCGTGAACAGCGGACAGGGACCACAGCCCGGCACGACGGTGGACGTCGCCGCCCTCACCCAGATCGTCGGCACCATCGAGAGAGCCGGAAAACCCGGCGGGATCAGCGTGGTGGAGGGCGGCCGCACGCTGCAGGTCCTGTCACAGGACCCGGCCGTCGCGGGCAGCTGGGACGTCGCCAGTGGCGCCCACACCCCCGCGCCGTCCGGCGGCATCGACATCTTCCGCACGGCCGAGGGGCTGCACAAGACGCTGCTGCTCGGCCTCGGCATCGTGGTGGAGATCGCAAGCTTCCTGATGCTCGGGATCATGGTGGCCGGGCCCTTCCTGGCGTGGCTGCGCTTCCGCAACAGCCTGATGGGCTGGCACACCGCCATGGGCTGGCTCCTGCTGCCGCTCACTCTGACCTCGCCGGTGACGGCGGTGATGCTCTCGCTGCACATCGGCACCGGATCGCGCCCCGAGCTACCAAGGACCAAGCGTCCGGTGAGCATCACCCAGGCGCTCGCCATCGCCGGGCCTGATCTCGACCTGAGCCGTCTCGCCGGAGCCCGCCGGTTCCGTGGCGGCACGGTGATGCTGCAGATCGCGCCGGATGCGACCGGCAGGAACGGGGGCGGCTTTGTGGTCACCGATACCGGCGTCACGCCGCTCGTCGGCGGCCCGAACCTTGTCAAGCAGATCCATGAGGGCACCTGGGGCGGCGCCTGGTCGGGCGCGCTCAATTTCGGAATTTCACTGGTTCTTCTAGGTCTTACCGTCACCGGCCTGTGGTCCTGGGTCCGGCGCAAGGCGCGCAACCGGGTGCGTCCAGTGGCAGCGGGCGGCGATATCCTCGTCGCGCATGCCAGCCAGACCGGCACCGCCGCGCGGCTCGCGGGGGCAGTGTTCGAGGGGCTGATGGCCGGTGGGGAGAAGGCGACGCTTGCGCCCCTCGGCGCGCTGAAGCCGGCCGACATCGCCCGCTTTCCCCTTGTGCTCCTCGTCGCCTCCACCACCGGCGAGGGCGAGGTGCCGGACGGCGCCCGTGCGCTGCTCAGGCAGTTGAAATCCAGCGATCTCAAGGGGGTACGCTTCGCCATGCTCGCCCTCGGCGACCGCAGCTACGCCAACTTCTGCGGCGGCGGCCAGCGGGTGAGGGCGGCCTTGCTGGCGGCGAGGGCGGACGAGGCGGTGCCCCTCAGGGAAGCGGATGGCGAGCCATCCGGTGCCTTCCTCGCCTGGGTGGACGCGGTGCGCAGCGAACTCGCCCTGAACTGCACCATCGCCGGCCTGCCATCGGTCTCTCCGCCGGTCGCCTTTACCGTCGCCGACCGCCAGCGCCTCGATGTGCCCGGCACCGACAACGCGCGAGAAACATGGAAGATTTTTCTGCAGAGCGCGGAAGATCTCGCTTTCCGTCCCGGCGATCTGGTGCGCATCGCGGCGGATGCGGGAGAGCGGCCGCGTTCCTATTCGGTGGGCAGTTCCAGCCGGGTCGATCCGCGTCGTATCGCCCTGACCGTCCGGCTGCATGAATGGACCGCAGAGGATGGCGGGCGGCACCTCGGGCGGGTCTCCGGGTTCCTGTTACGTGAAGCGGAACAAGGGGTTACGGTCGAGGCCCGGCTTGATCCGCATCCCGGCTTCAACCCGCCGGCCGATCCCTCCTGGCCCATCATGATGATCGCCGCCGGCTCCGGCATCGCGCCCTTCCCCGGCTTCATCGCGGAACGGCGCGCCTCGGGGCGGGCGGGGCCGGCGTGGCTGATCTTCGGCAACCGCCATCGTGACGGCGATTTCCTGTGGCGCGATATGTTCGAGACGGCCCTCGCCGATGGCACGCTGACCCGCATGGATACTGCATTCTCGCGCGATTCCGACGACGGTGCGCGGGTGCAGGACCGGCTCCGACAGCATGCTGCGGAGGTATTTGAATGGCTCGTTGAGACGAAGGCCATCGTCTATATCTGCGGTCGCCGGGCCATGGCGGAGGCGGTATTAGAAAACCTTGCGCAGGTGCTGGTGACGGAGGGCGGGCTGAAGCCGGAGGCCGCGCGGGCGGAGATCGGGCAGTGGGTCGCCGAAGGGCGGGTCCGCGTGGACACGTTCAACTGATGGCGCATATTGGCGCACTTTCACCAGGTGTCAGGTGGGTGTCAGGTCGGCATTCGGTGCAGGTTCGGGACGAGATTCAATTTCGGGGCGGGAAGGCAGGTTGCGCGTGCATGGTTTAGACGGCCAGACCGACCCGGCGGCCCCCTCTCCGGCCGGATGTCCCCCGGTCGCGAGACCCGTGGGGGAGAGACCCGTGGGGTGGCGGCCTCGGCGGGCGAGATCCCTGCGGGCGGCCCTGGGCGTCGTCGGCACACTCATGCTCTCCGCCTGCGCGGTCGGGCCGGAATACGACACGCCGGAGCTGACCCTCCCCGGTCACTGGGGGGCGACGGCGAAGCGGGCGGAGGCGGCGCCGCAGCTGAAGGCATGGTGGCGGCGGATGGGCGACCCCATGCTCGATGCGCTGATGACGGAAGCGGTCGCCGGCAATCTCGATGTCGCCACCGCCAAGGCCAATGTCCGAGCCGCCCGCGCCTCCTACCACCAGCAGATGGGAACGCTGTTCCCGCAGATCACCGGCAATGCCTCCGGCACGCGGGGCGACAGCGGCGGCGGGGTGAGCCCCAATGGCGACATCACCGTCTCCAACGGCTACGGCCAGTATCAGGCCGGCCTCGATGCCAGCTGGGAGGTCGACCTGTTCGGCGCCAACCGCCGCGGGGTGGAGGCGGCGGCCTACAATGTGGATGCGGTGGTCAACAGTCTCGACGCGGTGCTGCTGACGCTGGTGGGCGATGTCGCCTCCTATTATGCGGACGTGCGCGGCTATCAGGCGCAGATCGCCCTCGCCCGCAGCACCGCCGCCTCGCAGAAGGAGACGGAGGCGCTGACCCGGCGCAAGCTCGATGCCGGCGCCGCCTCGGCCGTGGACCTCGCCAACGCCTCCGGCCTCGTCGCCTCCACCGAGGCCAACATCCCGGAGCTGGAGGCGTCCCTCGCGGCGGCCATCCACCGCATCTCGGTGCTCACCGGCCAGCCGCCGGCGGCGCTCATGCTGCGCCTGTCGCGGGTCAAGCCGGTTCCGACCCCGCGCCTGCCGGTGCCGCGCGGCATTCCCGCCGACGTGCTGACCAACCGGCCGGACGTGCGGGCGGCCGAACGGCAGCTCGGCCAGACCACCGCCCTCATCGGTCAGGCGGAGGCGAACCGCTACCCGTCCATCAGCATCACCGGCAACATCGACACCACCGGCTCGCGGCTCGGCGATCTCGGGCGCGCCTCGTCCATCAGCTGGGCCTTCGGGCCGACGCTCACCGTGCCGATCTTCACCGGCGGCCAGCTCAAGGCGCTGGTGGACGTGGCAGAGGCCAATCGCGACGTGTCCTTCATCGCCTACAAGGCGAGCGTGCTGACGGCGCTGGAGGACGTGGAGAACGCCTCCGTCTCCCTATCCCAGCAGCGCCTCAAGACCGGCAAGCTGACCATCGCCGTCACCTCCTACGGGGAGGCGGCGCGGCTCTCCCGGACGCTCTACGAGAACGGCTCCACGAGCTTCCTCGACGTGCTCACCGCGGAGCGCTCGCTCTATTCCGCACAGACCCAGCTCATCCAGAGCCGGGTCGCGACTACCAAATATTACATCGCCCTCAACAAGGCGCTCGGCGGCGGCTGGGACGGGGTGGTCGACACCTCGAAGCCCGAGGTGGTGGACCAGAACACCGGCCCCCACTTCGCCCGCATCGTGCCGCCCGCGAGCAGTGACGGGAGCGCCCGACCGTGAATGCCCTGCCGCCCCTCGACGAAACCCGCACGGCGCCGGCCGCCGGCGCGACCCGCACGAAGAAGAAGCCCAGCCGCCGGCTGTGGCGCTGGGGACTGCTCGCGCTCCTCATCGCCGCCGGCGCCTACGGCTACAGCCGCTACACCGCCCCGGTGCCCGGCACCGGGCTGATGACCGCGCCCGTCACCCGCGGCAATCTGGAGGAGACGGTGCTGGCCTCCGGCACGCTGAAACCCTCCAACCTCGTGGCGGTGGGCTCGCAGGCCTCGGGCCGCATCCTCTCCATCAAGGTGAAACTGGGGGATGAGGTGAAGAAGGGCGACCTCATCGCCCAGATCGATTCCGTGACCCAGGAGAATTCCCTGCGCACGGCCGAGGCGGCGCTGGCCAACACCCGCGCGCAGAAGGCCGAGAAGGAAGCGACCCTCGTGCTGAACGAGCAGACCCTCGCCCGCCAGAAGACCATGGTGGCGCAAAAGGCGGTTTCCCAGGCGGACTTCGAGGCGGCCGATTCCGCGGTGAAGGTGACGCGCGCGCAGCTCGCGGCGCTCGATGCCCAGATCATCTCGGCGCAGGTGGCGGTGGACACCGCCCGCGCCAATCTCGGCTACACGCAGATCACCGCCCCGGCGGACGGCACCGTGCTCGCCCTCGTGGCGCAGCAGGGCCAGACGCTGAACGCCACGCAGACCGCGCCCACCGTGGCCATCCTCGGCCAGCTCGACGTGATGATGGTGCGCGCGGAGATTTCCGAGGCCGACATCATCAAGGTCGCGCCCGGAATGCCGCTCTGGTTCACCGTGGTCGGCGCGCCGGACGAGCGCCACAACGCCAAGCTCGGCTTCATCGAGCCGGCGCCGGAAAGCCTGAAGAACGACAGCATCTTTTCCACCACCAGCAGCAGTTCGTCGTCCTCGTCATCGTCCTCCACCACGTCCTCGGCGATCTACTACATCGGCGTGTTCGACGTGCCGAACCCCAAGGGGCGGCTGCGCACCTACATGACGCCCGAGGTGCACATCATCCTCGGGCGGGCCGAGAACGTGCTCACCGTGCCCTCCACCGCGCTGGAGCGGACCGGCAAGGGCTGGCGCGTGCGCGTGCTCAATAGCGACGGCACGGTGGAGCGCCGCCCGGTGGAGGTTGGCCTCAACGACAAGGTGACGGCGGAGATCCGCTCCGGCCTTCAGGAGGGTGAACGCGTGGTGACGGGCGAGGCGGTGGCCGGCGCGGCCGGCGCCCAGCAGCAGCGCCGACCTCCGGGGCCGCCCATGGGCGGCCTCTGAGATGGCCATGAGCATGAACGCCCCGCTCGCCCAACCCGTGGCCGAGGCCGCCCCGCGCGAGGCGCCGCTGATCCAGCTCAAGGGCGTGTGGCGCGAATATCCCTCCGGCGAGGGCACCATCGCAGCGCTCAAGGGCATCGACCTCGATATCGCCCGCGGCGAGATGGTGGCCATCGTCGGCGCCTCGGGCTCAGGCAAGTCGACGCTCATGAACATCCTCGGCTGCCTCGACCGGCCCACCTCCGGTAGCTACCGAGTGAGCGGCAAGGAGACCGCGGCGCTGGAGCCGGACGAGTTGGCGGCGCTCAGGCGCGAGCATTTCGGCTTCATCTTCCAGCGCTACCATCTGCTCGGAGAACTCTCGGCGCTGGGCAATGTGGAGATCCCCGCCGTCTATGCCGGCGCCAACAGGGAGGCCCGGCGCGATCGGGCGGAGGCCATTCTCGCCCGGCTCGGCATGGCGGATCGCACCGGCCACCGGCCGGGCCAGCTCTCCGGCGGCCAGCAGCAGCGCGTCTCCATCGCCCGCGCGCTGATGAACGGCGCCGACGTGATCCTCGCCGACGAGCCCACCGGCGCGCTGGATTCCCGCAGCGGCGCCGAGGTGCTGCGCATTCTCGACGAGCTGAACGCCGAAGGCCGCACCATCATCATCGTCACCCACGACATGACGGTGGCCGAGCGGGCGCAGCGCGTCATCGAGATTCGCGACGGCGAGATCGTCGCCGACCGTCCCTCGTCCGCTGCTCGCACCCGCATGGCGAGCGTGCCCAAGGCCGCCGCCGCGCCGCCCTCGCGCATCGCCCGCTGGCGCGCCTTCGGCGACCGGCTCTATGAAGCCTTCATCATGGCGCTTTTGGCCATGAACGCGCACCGGCTGCGCACCTTCCTCACCATGCTGGGCATCATCATCGGCATCGCCTCGGTGGTGTGCGTGGTGGCGCTGGGCGAGGGCTCGCGGCAGAAGGTGCTCGCCAACATTTCCGGCCTCGGCACCAACACGCTGGAGATCTTCGCCGGCCGCACCTTCGGCGACACACGCTCGGGCAAGATCACCACCCTCGTGGTGGCCGATGCCGACGCCCTCGCCCGCCAGCATTATGTGGCGGCGGTGACGCCCACCGTCTCCAAATCCACCACCGTGCGCTACGGCGGCACCGAGGCGAGCGCCCTCGTCAACGGCGTCGGCGAGGGCTATTTCGCCGCCAAGGGCGTCAAGCTGACCCAGGGCCGGCTGTTCGACGCCGACAGCGTGCGGGGGCGCGAACTTGATGCGGTGATCGACGAGAACACGCGCCGCACCCTGTTTCAGGACGTGCCCGGCGGGCCGCTCGGCAAGGTGATCCTCATCGGCGACGTGTTCGCCCGCGTGGTGGGCGTCGCGGCGCCGCAGCAGGGCGGGTTCGGTTCCAGCCAGAACCTCTCCGTCTATCTGCCCTACACGTCGGTGCAGTCCCGCTTCGTGGGCTCGACCTCGCTGCGCTCCATCACCGTGAAGGTGGCCGACGACGCGCCCATGGACGTGGCCGAGCAGCAGGTGACGCGCTTCCTCCTGCAGCGCCACGGCACCAAGGACTTCTTCATCATCAACACCGACGACATCCGCAACACAATCACCGCCACCACCGAGACCATGACGGTGCTGATCGCCGCCATCGCGGTCATCTCCCTCATCGTCGGCGGCATCGGGGTGATGAATATCATGCTGGTGTCGGTGTCGGAGCGGGTGGGGGAAATCGGCGTCCGCATGGCGGTGGGGGCGCGGCAGAGCGACATCCTCAATCAGTTCCTCATCGAGGCGGTGCTGGTGTGCCTCGTGGGCGGCGTCACCGGCATCGGGCTGGCGCTGGGGTTCGGCGTGCTGTTCGCCTATTCGGGCTCGAACTTCACGCTGATTTATTCGGCGAGCTCCATCATCGCCGCCGTGGTGTGCTCCAGCCTCATCGGGGTCAGCTTCGGCTATCTGCCCGCGCGCAACGCCTCGCGGCTCGACCCGGTGACCGCGCTGGCGCGGGACTGACGCGCCCTCACCGCCGCCGCAGCCAGCGGCCGAAGCCGCGCCGCGGACGCGCCTTGCGGACAGCCGCCTCCCGCTGCGCGGCCTCCGCCTGCGCCGCCTCGGCCTCCTCCGTCTCGGCATGGCGCACCCGCTCCAGCGCCCGATCCGCGATCGCAACGAGGGCGGGATCGCCCGACGCGCGCAAGCCCTCCGCCGCCAGCCGGCAGAAGTCCGGGACGGCGGTCTCCATCGAGCGGGCGAACCAGGCGATGGCCTCTTCCGCCGCGCCGTCCGCATAGCGCGTGCGGGCATAGTCGAACTGGCCGCGATAATCCCCGCCCAGCGCCGCGCGGCGATACCAGCGGCGCGCCGCCGCCGGATCGACCGGCCGGCCCCAGCCCTGCTCCAGGAAGCGGCCGACCATGGCCATGGCCTTGGGATGCCCCCGCCGCGCCGCCCGCACGAACCAGTGGAGCGCAAGGGCCGGATCACCGGTGAATTCGGCGGCATTCACTAGCAGCGTGCCGAGGTTGAACTGCGCCCAGACATGCCCTTCGACAGCGGCCGCGCGATAGCGGCGCCCGGCCTCCTCGAGGTCGCGCGGCACGCCCCAGCCCAGCTCATGGCAGCGCCCCACCATGTTCACGCCGTCGAGGCTGCCCGCATCGGCGGCGATGACGAACCAGCGGTACGCGGCCTGCGGATCGCGCGGGACGCCGGTGCCGTCCAGCAGCATCTGGCCGTACACCACCTGCGCGCTCAAGATGCCGTTATGCGCCGCCGCCCGCACCAGCGCGGCACTCCGCGCCGGCTCGGCCGAAAGCTGCGCGCGCAGCTCATCCGCGCTCATGCCCTTCAAGGCGCTGTAGGAAATCCGCTCGTTCATCATGCCGCCCCGTCGCCGTCCCCGAGGGGTCGGAAGACGGGCGATTGACCGTCGCGCCGAGCCGCCCTGTCAATACGGCGGCGGCAGTTCTTAAATGGAAGAATTATGAATTGGAATGGCTACAGGCGACGTAATCATGTGTAGCTCTACGTATTACATCGTCTCCAGTAGCCCCTTTTCCGCCTTTCTTAGACCCGATCAAAAACATAATCGTTGCGCTGCGGAATGTGTCGACCTTATACCTCCTGCAACAGAATGATGACCGCGATTACATGGCCCCGATGAGAGCGGCCAGAGATTTCCTACAGCCAAGATCACGCCGGACAGAGCAGGACTGCGTTTTGAAGCCATTCGTTTCTACCAGATATTCCATCACAACTTATTCGCGAACATCCTCATCTCTAAAATATTGACGATGTGAGCCCGTGGCGCGCCGCCGCCAATTGCCGGGCCTTCTCACCTCACGGGGAAAGATCATGGGAGCGTTGAGCACACTTCGGCCCGCCATGTCGCGTACGACGGTGGGCGCCGGCCTTGCGATGACACTGTCGGCGGTGCCGCTGGCGGAGGCCTTCGCGCAGCAGGCGTCCGCGCCCACCGGCACCGACGCGGACCTGCCGACCATCGTCGTCGACGCCGATGGCGAGCCGGTCAATTCGCTTGAGGCGACCACCGGGCTCTCGCGCCTGCCCGGCACGCTCCAGGACACGCCGCAGACCGTCACCGTCATCTCCCAGCAGACCATGCAGCAGCAGGGCGTGACGACGCTGGAGCAGGCGCTGCGCAACGTTCCGGGCGTCACCGTCGGCATCGGCGAGGGCGGTGGCGGCATGAACGGCGACCAGTTCCGCATCCGCGGCTTCCAGGCCAAGGGTGACGTCTTCGTCAACGGCCTGCGCGACTTCGGCGTCTATGTGCGCGACAGCTTCGCCTACGAGAACGTGGAGGTGTTCAAGGGGCCAAGCTCGGAGAGCTTCGGCTCCGGCACTACGGGCGGCGCCATCAACATGCAGCTGAAGCAGGCGCATCGCGGCGACAAGTATGACGTGGACGGCCAGTTCGGCTCCGGCCCGCTCTATCGCGGCGTGTTCGACTTCAACAAGCAGATCGATGACACCACGGCCGCCCGCATCGTCGGCATGTTCAACGATCAGGACATCGTGGACCGCGACCATGTGGAGGCCAACCGCTACGGCCTCATGGGCTCGCTGGGCTTCGGCCTCGGCACCAACCAGACGCTCTATCTCAACTATCTCTACCAGCATGGCGACCGCACGCCGGATTATGGCGTGCCCGTGGTGACGCCGCTGTTCAACGACGTGAAGAAGTTCGGCGCCGTCGGCCAGCCGGTGACGGAATGGGGCGTCCCGCGCTCCAATTTCTACGGCAAGGAGACCGACCGCGACATCACCAACACCAACATGTTCACGGCGAACTACAAGAACGAGATCAACGACTGGCTGACCTTCACCAACGACAGCCGCGTCGGCTACTACACCCGCGATTTCGCGACCTCGGTGCCCGGCTGCAGCAACGGCTCCACCAACACCGTGCCCGCGACGCCGAAGACCTATGCCGCGAGCTGCACCGGCCAGTTCTTCGCGGGCAACAATCCGGCCATCACCTTCGGCGGCGGCAATCCCGGCTATCTGCAGGAGAGTCTCGCGGCCGAGAATGTCGCGACCATGGTCGCCAAGTTCAACACCGGATTCCTGCGGCACGAGCTGGTGGCCGGCATCGACTATTACTTCGTCAGCGACAGCCGCAACCTGATTGCCCTCTCCGGCAGCAAGGGGCTTTCCACCATCTGGAACCCGGTCTACGCCAATACGACCGGCTACTTCCTCTATGAGAACCCCTTCGGCAACAATGGCCAGAAGATCAGCAACACCTACGATTTCGGCGCCTTCGCCAGCGACCGCATCTGGTTGACGGACCAGCTCTCCATCCTCGGCGGCATCCGCTGGGACAATTACTCCACCGACTACAAATACTGGTGCGTGGACGCGCAGGGAACCTCCACCGTGCCGGGCTGCCTGAACAGCAAGGGCACCTGGATCTATGCCGATTCCGACACCCGCTTCTTCAGCCCCAAGGCCTCGCTGATCTGGGAGCCCACCAAGACCCAGACCTATTATGTCTCCTACGCCAAGTCCTTCAGCCCGCAGGGCGGCTTCCCGACCAACGACGTGACCGTCGTCAACCCGGTGCAGAACAATCTCTCGCCGGAAGACAACGAGACGTGGGAGGCCGGCGCCAAGGTCTCGGTGCTGGACGGCAGGCTCGGCCTCACGGCTGCGCTCTTCCGCATCGACAAGAGCAACGTCTTCTACACCGATCCCGTCACCGGCGATTCCGTGGAGAGCGGCGAGAACCAGCGGGTGCAGGGCATCGAGCTGGGCGTGACCGGCACCATCACCGACGCCTGGACCATCCAGGCCGGCTACGCCTATTATTCCAGCGAAATCCTCACCTCGACCACGCTGAGCTATGTGGGCAACGAGGTGCCCTTCGTCTCGCCCAACAACTTCACGCTCTGGACCACCTACGACCTCATCAAGGGCGGCGTGGTGCGGGCCATCCCCGGCCAGCTTCTGGTGGGCGGCGGCATCACCTATGCCGACGGCTATTTCACCAACAGCGCCAACACGGCCATCATTCCCGAGACCTTCTCGCTCGACGCGCTGATCTCGTACAAGCACGAGAACTACCGGGTGGCGCTCAACGGATACAACCTCACCAACGCGCTGAACTATTCGGCCGGCTGGGGCAACCGTGCCATTCCCGCCTCGGGCCGCTCGTTCACCCTGAGCGTCGGCTACACCTTTTAGTGGCCCTTCGCTGACCCCTCACGATCCGGCGGCGCGGTCAGATGGCCGGGCCGCCGCTCCCCGTTTTTGGATGCGCGATGCTCGTTGAAATCCCGAACCTGCTCGATGCGGCCGAAGTCGCCCATTGCCGCCGCGTGCTGGAGGGCTCGCCCTGGGTGGACGGCCGCGTGACGGCCGGCGCGCAGGCGGCGAAGTCCAAGCAGAATTTGCAGATTCCGGTGGAGTCGGCCGAGGCGCAGGAGCTGGGCGACCTCATCCTGAGGGCGCTGGGCCGCAACGGGATTTTCAACTCGGCGGCCATGCCGCTCCATGTGCTGCCGCCCATGTTCAACCGCTACGACGTGGGCATGAAGTTCGGCGCCCATGTGGATGGCGCCATCCGGGCCATCCCCGGCGCCCGGCGGCGGATGCGGGCGGATGTCTCCACCACCGTCTTCCTCACCGATCCCGCCGACTATGATGGCGGCGAACTCCTCATCGAGGACAGTTACGGCGTCCACGAGGTGAAGCTGCCCGCCGGCCATGCGGTGGTCTATCCCGCCAGCAGCCTGCACAGCGTGCGCGAGATCACCCGCGGCAGCCGCTGGGGCTCCTTCTTCTGGACCCAGTCCATGATCCCGGACGATGGCCGCCGCGCGCTGCTCTACGACCTCGACCTCGCCATCATGGCCGTGCGCAGCCGCCTGCCGGACGACGAGCCGGCGGTGCTCCAGCTCACCAATGTCTACCACAACCTGCTCCGGAGCTGGGCGCAGATGTGATCGAAAGCCCGCGCGGCGTTTGAGCGAAGGCAACGGGGAAGCCCGCGCGGCGCCTGAGCGAAGGCAGCGGGAAAGCCCCCCGCGCAGCGTTTGAGCGTCCCGCCATGCGGCGCCGGTCGGAGACCGGGGACGCCCGCGCTACTGGTTGATCTCGGGCTCCACCAGCCGCGCCAGATTGCGCAGGGAGTCCTGCCAGCCGAGATAGCAGGCCTCGACGGGAATGACGTCCGGGATGCCGGTCTGGGTGATCTCCACCTCGGTGCCCATGGCGACCTTCTTCAGCACGATGGTCACGTCGATATCGCCGGGCAGGGCGGGCGTGTCGAAGCGGTCGGTGTAGCGCACACGTTCGCCGGAGACCAACTCGTGAAACTCCCCGCCGAAGGCATCGCTGTGGCCGGTGGTGAAGTTGCGGAACGACATGCGGAAGGTGCCGCCCACCACGGCGTCGAGATGATGCACCGTGCAGGTGAAGCCGTTGGGCGGCAGCCACTTGGCGAGGGCATCGGCCTCGATGAAGGCGCGATAGACCTTCTCCGGGCTGGTGGTGAGGATGCGATGCAGGCGAACGGTGCCGGGCATGTCTCTTCTCCCTGTCAGAGGCGGCGGCGCCGCCCGTCACCCCAAAAGGACGAACGGCGCGCGACGCACCCGACACCCGCGCGCCGTTTTCCCGCTCACCCCACCTCAGGCAGGCGGTGGATGTATTTGTCGAGGGTGATGGGATAGTCCCGCACCCGCACCCCCGTCGCGTTGTAGAGCGCGTTGGCCACCGCCGCGCCCACCCCGCACAGGCCCAGCTCGCCCACGCCCTTCGCCTTCATGGGCGAGGATGTGGGATCGGCCTCGTCGAGGAAGATCACCTCCTGGTGCGGGATGTCCGCATGCACCGGCACCTCGTAGCCGGCGAGGTCGTGGTTGACGAAGAAGCCGTGGCGCGTGTCCACCGCCAGCTCCTCGAACAGCGCGGCGCCCACCCCCATGGTCATGGCGCCGATCACCTGGCTGCGGGCAGTCTTGGGGTTGAGGATGCGCCCGGCGGCGCACACCGCCAGCATGCGGCGCACCCGCGCCTCGCCCGTGGCCGCATCCACCGCCATTTCCACGAAATGGCCGGCGAAGGTGGATTGCTGGTAGCGCTTGCCGAGGTCGCCATATTCGATGGTGTCCTCGGCCGTCAGCCCGTCCGCTCCCGCCGCCTCGGCCAGCGGCACGGCCCGGTTGCCGGCGCGCACCTCGCCATCGGCGAACACGGCTTCCTGCGAATTGAAGCCGAGGGTGCGGGCCACCTCCTCGCGCAGCTTCATGCAGGCGGCGTAGACGCCGGAGGTGGCGTTGTTGGCGCCCCACTGGCCGCCCGAGCCGCAGGAGGCCGGCAGATCCGAATCTCCCAGCACCACGCGCACCTTGTCGAGCCCCACGCCCATCATCTCCGCCGCCGTCTGGGCGAGGATGGTGTAGCTGCCGGTGCCGATGTCGGTCATGGCGGTTTCCACCGTCACCCGGCCCTCGCCGTCGAGCCGCACCCGCGCGCCGGACTTCATGAGCAGGTTGTTGCGGAAGCCCACCGCCATGCCCATGCCAATCAGTTGGTCACCGTCGCGCACCTGCCCGGGCTTGGGATTGCGCCGGCTCCAGCCGAACCGCTCCGCGCCGAGGCGGAGGCACGCGACCAGCTGGCGCTGGGAGAAGGGGCGGTCGGGGTTTTCGGGATCGCGCTCGGTGTCGTTGAGGACGCGGAACTCCACCGGGTCGAGGCTCAGCTTCTCCGCCATCTCGTCCATGGCGATTTCCAGCGCCATCAGGCCCGGCGCCTCGCCAGGGGCGCGCATGGCGTTGCCCTCGGGCAGATGGAGGGTGGCGAGCCGCATGGCGGTGAGGCGATGGGCGCCGGCATAGAGCAGGCGTGTCTGGTTCACCGCCGTCTCCAGCCCGCCGCCGGGCAGGTCGCCGGACCAGCTCTCATGGCCGATGGCGGTGATGCGCCCGTCCCGCCCCGCGCCGATGCGGATGCGCTGGATGGTGGCGGGGCGGTGGGTGGTGTTGTTGGCCACGAGGTGGCGATGCAGCGCCACCTTCACCGGCCGCCGCGCCGCCCGCGCGCCCAGCGCCGCGAGCAGCGCATCCGCCCGGACGAACAATTTGCCGCCGAAGCCGCCGCCGATATAGGGCGAGATCATCCGCACCCTGTCCTTGGGCAGGCCGAGCATTTTCGCCAGATCGCTCCGGCCCCATTCGATCATCTGGTTGGAGGTCCACACCGTCAGCCGGTCGCCGTCCCAGGCGGCGGTGGAGGCGTATGGCTCCATCATGGCGTGGGTCTGGTCGGGGGTGGAATATGTGGCGTCGAGGCGCACGGGGGCGGCGGCGAAGGCGCCGTGGAAGTCGCCCACCGCCGTATCGGCCGGCCCGCCCATGCCGTCGCCCTTCTCAGGTCTAACGGCGCCGTCCATGGCCTTGGCGAGGTCGAAGGCGCCGGCGGCGGGGGCATAATCCACCTTCACCAGCGCGGCCGCGGCGCGGGCCTGCTCGAACGTATCGGCCACCACCAAAGCCACCGCCTGGTGATAGTGCTCCACCTCGGGACCTGCGAGGAGCAACGCCGTATTGTTGTTGCCCTTCTTCAGCGGCCCGGCATTGGCGGCCGTGACCACGGCGACGACGCCCGGCGCCCCCTCCGCCGTCGACGTGTCGAGCGCGGTGATGCGGCCCCTGGCGATGGTCGCGCCCACCACGAAGCCGTGGGCGGCATTGGGGGCCACGTCGTGCCGCTCATAGGCATAGGGCGCGGTGCCGGTGGTCTTCAATGGCCCGTCGATGCGGGAGACGGGTTGGCCGATGATCTTCAGCTGGTCGATGGGATTGTCGGCGGCGGGTGTCTCGAACTTCATGGCTCAATTCCTCCCGTCCGCGAGCACGGCACCGAGGGTGCGCTCCACGAGCGTCACCTTGAACGCATTGTCTGGCGTGGGCTTCGCGCCGGCGAGCAGACGCTCGGTCACGGCCTTGGCGCCGCGCGGCAGCTCGGCCTCCGCCTCTTCCACCCGCCACGGCTTGTGCGCCACGCCGCCCAGCGCGATGCGCCCGGTGCCATCCTCCTGGATCACCGCTGCGACGGAGACGAGGGCGAAGGCGTAGGAGGCGCGGTCGCGCACCTTGCGATAGACCTGCCGCCCGCCCACCGGCTTCGGCAAGGTGACGGCGGTGATGAGTTCACCGGGCTCCAGCACGGTCTCCATATGGGGGGTGTCGCCGGGCAGACGATGGAAGTCCGCCATGGCGATCCGCCGCGTGGCGCCGGTGGGCTGCACGGTCTCCACCACCGCGTCGAGGGCACGCATGGCCACCGCCATGTCGCTCGGATGGGTGGCGATGCAGGCCTCGCTCCCGCCGATGATGGCGAGCTGGCGCGAATAGCCGCCGAGCGCCGCGCAGCCGCTCCCGGGCGCGCGCTTGTTGCAGGCCTGCGCGGGGTCGTAGAAGTAGGGGCAGCGCGTGCGCTGGAGCAGGTTTCCGGCGGTGGTCGCCTTGTTGCGCAATTGCGCGGAGGCGCCGGCCAGCAGGGCGCGGGAGAGCACCGGATAGTCCCGCCGCACCCGTGCGCCGGCGGCAAGATCGGTGTTGCGCACCAGCGCGCCGATGCGCAGGCCGCCGTCCTCGCTCGCCTCGATCTTGTCGAGGCCGAGACCGTTCACGTCGATGAGGTGGGCCGGCGTCTCGATCTGCAACTTCATGAGGTCGAGGAGATTGGTGCCGCCGGCGATGAAGCGGGCGCCGGGGGTCGCTGCCGCCGCGCCCGCCGCAGCGGCCGGCGTCAGGGCGCGCTCGTAGGTGAAGGGCTTCATGCGCGCCTCCCCGCCACCTCGACGATGGCCTCCACGATGTTGGAATAGGCGCCGCAGCGGCAGATGTTGCCGCTCATGCGCTCGCGGATTTCCGCCTCGGTGAGTTCGACCGGTGTGGTGAGGTCGCCGGTGACGTGGCTGGGAATGTCGGCCTTCACCTCGGCGAGCACCGCCACCGCCGAGCAGATCTGCCCCGGCGTGCAATAGCCGCACTGGTAGCCGTCATGCGCCACGAAGGCCGCCTGCATGGGGTGGAGCTGGTCGGGCGTGCCCAGCCCCTCGATGGTGGTGACGCTCTGGCCCTCGTGCATGAGCGCGAGCGACAGGCAGGAATTGATCCGCCGTCCGTCCACGATCACCGTGCAGGCGCCGCACTGGCCGTGGTCGCAGCCCTTCTTGGTGCCGGTGAGGTGGAAGGTCTCGCGCAAGAGGTCGAGGAGCGTGGTGCGGGTGTCCACCTCCACTTCGCGGATGACCCCGTTGACCGTGAGGGAGACGCTCGCGTGGCTGGCGCCGGCCCCGGCCGGCAGCGGCATGGGCTGGGCCTCGGCGCCGCCGGGAAGGGAGGAGGCGACCGCCGTGGCGGCCCCGGCGAGGATCATGTCGCGCCGGTTGATATCGAGATCGCGGGTGCTCGCCATGGGTGCCTGATCCTCCTTCGGATGGGTGCCTGTGGCTGATGGAATCGGGTGCGGAGCGGCGCGAGCGCGGCCGTTGCCGTCAGGATGCGCATGGATTGGGACGGCCTGCCAGACGACGCCAGCCGAACCGGCGTCCAACGCCGGTTCGAACGTTCGGTTCCGCACTGCGGGATCACGGAACCGTCAGGTCGTCGCGGGCAGCGAGGGCCGGGCCTCGTCCGGCCACGTTGAGGGCAGGCCATGACGGTGGTGACGATTGCGCCTGCGGCGCCGGAACCTCTCAGTGACCCCCGCCGCCTCCGGCGCCGGGCTTGGGGCGCTTCATCAGAGGCGCGGCGATCACCAGAGCGACGAACAGGAAGGTGAGCAGGTAAAAGACATCCGAGAAGGCCATCACCAGCGCCTGCTGGCGCACGATCGCCGCCATCTGCTTCAGCGCCGCCGCCGAGGCATCGGAACCGAGCTTCGCGAAGCCGGCAGTGATGGTGTCGAGCCGTTCCACGGCCGCCGCGCTCGCCCAGTCCACACGCTCGTGCAGGCGGGCGAGATGCAGGTCCCAGCGGTTGTTCAGCACCGTGTTGATGAGCGCGAGCCCCACCGCGCCGCCGAGGTTGCGCATGAGGTTGAACAGGCCGGAGGCGTTCTTCATCTGCGCCGGCGGCATGGTGCCGAGCGAGATGTTGTTGATGGGGATCATCGCGATCATCAGCCCCACGCCGCGCAGGATCTGCGGGATGAACAGCTCCCAGAAATCCCAGTCCTTGGTGATGTAGGTCACCCACCAGGTGCCGACGGCAAACGCGGCGAAGCCGGCCCCCATCATGATGCGCGGGTCGATCTTGGTCATCAGCCGCCCGGCGATGGGCGCGGTGAGGAACATGGCGACGCCGGTGACGAACATGGTCTCGCCGATCATCAGCGCCGAGTAGCCGCGCACCCGGCCGAGGAAGACGGGATAGAGATAGGTGAGCCCGTAGAGCCCGATGCCCATGATGAAGCTGAAGGCCGAGCCGATGGTGAAATTGCGGTTCTCGAACGCGCGCAGGTCCACCACCGGATGATCGGTGGAGAAGACGCGAGCGAAGAAGGCGAGGGACGACACGGCGCACACGATGGCGAAGGCGACGATGTACTGGTCCTCGAACCAGTCGTTGGTCGGCCCCTCCTCCAGCACGAATTCGAGGCTGCCGAGGAAGCCCGCCATGAAGATGAGGCCCCACCAGTCGAACTTGTCGAGCAGCGCGAAATCCGGCTCGTCGAAGTCGATCAGCGTCACCGCCGCCAGCACCACGAACATGCCGGGAATGACGTTGATGAGGAACAGCCAGTGCCAGGAGAACAGGTCCGTGAGATAGCCGCCCACCGTCGGGCCGATGGTGGGCGCCAGCGTCGCCACGAGGCCGATCATGGGCGCCACGATGGGCTGCTTCTCGCGCGGGAACACCGTGTAGGCGGCGGCGAAGACGGTGGGGATCATGCCGCCGCCGAGGAAGCCCTGCAGCGCGCGGTAGACGATCATCTCGTTGATGGAGGAGGCGGTCGCGCACATGAAGCTCATGAGCGTGAAGCCCGCCGCCGAGGCCGCGAACAGCCAGCGCGTGGACAGCGCCCGCGACAGGAAGCCCGACAGCGGGATCATCACCACCTCAGCGATGAGGTAGGCCGTCTGCACCCAGGAAATTTCATCCGACGAGGCCGCGAGGCCCGCCTGGATCTCCGATAGGGAGGCGGAGACGATCTGGATGTCCAGGATCGCCATGAACATGCCGAACACCATGCACAGGAAGGCGAACATGCGCCGCCCGTCCACATGCGCGGCGGGGGCGGCAGGAGGCGCGGCAGAGGGAGCGCCCGCTGCGGATGGCTTCAGTGTCAGGGTGTCGGCCATGGCCGCGCCTCCTGTCCGGGCTCAGGACGCGGGCGAAGGGGTGGGCGCGGCGGCCGTGGAGGTGGCGGGGGTGGACTTGGTGTCAACCGTCGCCGTCACCGACATGCCGGGGCGCAGCTCGTGCTTGGCCAGCACCCTGGGATCGATGGCGATGCGCACGGGAATGCGCTGCACGATCTTGGTGAAGTTGCCGGTGGCGTTCTCCGGCGGCAGCAGGCTGAACACCGAGCCCGAGGCCGGCGACACGCTCACCACCTTGCCGGCGAACTCATGGTCCGGATAGGCGTCCACATAGACATCCACGCTCTGGCCGGGCTTCAGGCGGCCGAGCTGGGTCTCCTTGAAGTTGGCGTCCACATAGACGCCCTCCAGCGGCACCACGGCGACGAGGCGCGTGCCGGTCTGCACCAGCTGGCCCACCTGCGCGGCGCGGTTGCCGACCACCCCGTCGATTGGGGCGCGCACGATGGTGAAGTCGAGGTCGCGCTTCGCCTGGTCGCGGGCGGTCTTCAGCTCGTCGAGCACATGCGACGCCTCGGTGCGCTGGGCGGCGAGCACCACCACCTGCGCCTGCGCGGAGGCGATGGCGGCCTTGGCGGCCTCCACGCTGGCGGCGGTCTTGTCCTTGTCGGCGCGGGCATTGTCGACGGTGGAGCGGCTGGCGAAGTCGGAGCGGGCGAGCTTGTCCTGCCGGTCGAATTCCGCCTGCGCGCGCTTCTGGTCGGCCTCGGCCGAGGCGAGCTGCGCCTTCATCTGATCGACGGTGGCGTGGGCCGCCGTCTCCTGCTGGTCGAACCGCAGGAGGGTGGCCTGCTGGGTGGCGATCTTGTTCTCCGCCGCCTGGAGGGCGAGGCGATAGTCGCCGTCATCGATGCGGGCGATCACGTCGCCGGCCTTGACCCACTGGTTGGTGTCCACGTCCACGCTCTTCACATAGCCGCCGACCTTGGCCGCGATGACGGAGGTGTCGGCCGCCACATAAGCGTCGTCCGTCGACACCTGGAAGCGGCCCACCTGCCACCAGTTGAGGCCATACCAGCCGCCGGCCACCGCGAGGACGGCCAGGACCGTGCCGAAGATGAAGGGCTTGCGCGAGCGCGGCTTCGAAGGGTCCTTGGCGGGTCCCGGAACCTCCGCTTCCACCGCAGGCGCGGCGGGATGGGTCTCCTCCCGCCGCGCCTTGAGCACGGTCACGCCAGCCGAGGGGGTTTCGGGCTGCGCATCCGGCTGCGGTGCGGGTGCAAGAGCGGGCGACGCCGCTTCTTTCTTGATGATCTGAGCCACCTTGGTCTCTCCCGGCCAGCTGGGGCCTGACTGAACGGTTTAGTCAAAATCTGCAGCCATCATATTGAACTGAACGGTTTAGTCAATTACTTTGACAAAATGTTGGAACGGTCCCATGCAGGAACCCGCCGAAGGAGGGCGGACATGAACGAGGCACTCGAACGCGCCAAGGAGCGCGCCACGGACGGGAACGCCCCCTCTCCCGCCGAGCAGGATATGGAGGCCAAGAAGCGCCTCGACATCATCGACGGCGCGCGCCGCGTGTTCTTCCACAAGGGCTTCGACGGCGCCAGCATGGACGAGATCGCCCGCGCGGCGTCCGTGTCCAAGGCGACGATCTACGTCTATTTCCAGAGCAAGGCGGACCTGTTCCGCGCTCTGGTGGAGGCTGACCGCCGGCAATCGGCGGAACGCCTCTTCGAATTCGACGAGGCCGACGCCGACGCCGAGACCCTGCTGACGCGCATCGGCGTGTCCTTCATGAGCATGATGATCCGCCCGAACCACATCCGTCTCGTCCGCATGGTGTTCGGTGTGGCGGAGAAGTTCCCGGCCATCGGCCAGACTTTCTTCGAGACCGGCCCCTGCTACGGCGGCCGCCGTCTCGCCGAGCTTCTGCGGCGGCAGGTCGAACTCGGCCAGCTCGACGTGGACGACTGCCAGGCGGCCGCATTCGAATTCTTCAACCTGTGCCAGGGCAATCAGGTGAAGGCGCTGATGTTCGGCCTGTCCGACGCGCCGACGCAGGAGGACATCGAGCGCACGGTCGCCCGCGCCGTCCGGGTGTTCCTCGCCGCCTACGGGCTGAAGGAGAAGCCCACCGGCTGAAGCCCTCGCATTCGCCGGGCGTTTCGGGTGGGCCTGACCGGCTTCCGGCCGTATCCCTTGGCCATCGCGTCCCCTGCGCGGGAGAACCGATTGTCCGCGACGCACCGCCAGAACCGGGTGACGCCCCTCGGCATGTTCGAGGCGGTGCCCGCGCGCGGCCTGTTCATGGGCAACCGGGGCAATCTGCGCCGGCGGGACGGCACGCAGAAGATCTGGCACGCGCGCGGCTGGGTGTGCTGCGTCACATCCTTCCGGGGCCGGCGGATCGATCTTGATGATCCGCGCCGCTACACGCCGCTCTTCTTCATGGACGAGGCGGTGGCGCTGGCCGCCGGTCATCGGCCCTGCGGCGAATGCCGGCACGCGGATTATCAGGCGTTCAAGCAGGCGTGGCGCCGGGCCTTCGCCCTTCCCGAGGATGCGCCCCTGCGCGCTGGCGACATGGACAAGGCGCTGCATAAGGCCCGCATCGCGCGCGGCCATCAGGTGACGCACGTCGCCGCCCTGCGCGATCTGCCTGCCGGCACCTTCGTGGCGCTGGACGAGCGGCCGGGCGAGGCCTTCCTCGTGGACGCGGGCGCGCTCCACCGCTGGAGCCACGCCGGCTACGGCGCGCCTGCTTCAGTCGCATCCGGCACGGTCGTGACCGTGCTCACACCCCGGCCCACGGTGGCGGTGCTGCGGGCCGGCTATGCGCCGCGGATGGCGGCGCGGGGATGAGCGGCACCGCGAGGTGCCAAACCGCCCTGCCCCCCTCACTCCGCCGCGGCGGAGATGTTCTTCAGCGGCTGCTCCACCTCGCGCACGAGGCTTTCGCTGGAGATTTCCGAGAGGTTGCGCGCGCCGGTGAGCGTCATGGCCACCCGCATCTCCTTGGCGAAGAGATCGATGAGGTTTTCCACGCCCTTCTGGCCGTCGGTCGCCAGCGCATAGACGAAGGCGCGGCCCAGCAGCACGCCGTCCGCCCCCTGCGCCACCATGCGCACCACGTCGAGGCCGGAGCGGATGCCGGAATCGGCGAGGATGGCGAGGCTCCCCTTCACCTTGTCGGCGATGGGCGGCAGCGCGCGGGCCGAGGAGAGCACGCCGTCGAGCTGCCGGCCGCCATGGTTCGACACCACGATGCCGTCGGCGCCGAAGCGCACCGCGTCCTCGGCGTCCTCGGGATCGAGGATGCCCTTGATGACCATCGGCCCCTTCCAGAACTCGCGGATCCATTCGAGGTCGCGCCAGCCGATGGAGGGATCGAAATTGGCGCCGAGCCAACCGACATAATCCTCCAGCGTGGTCTTGTTGCCGCGATAGGCGGAGACGTTGCCGAGATCGTGCGGCGTACCCATCAGGCCCACGTCATAGGCCCAGAAGGGATGCAGCGCGGCCTGCACCATGCGGCGCACGGCGGCATTGGGGCCGGACATGCCGGAATGGGCATCGCGATAGCGCGCGCCGGGCACCGGCATGTCCACGGTGAAGACCAGCGTGCGGATGCCCGCCGCCCAGGCGCGCTCCAGCGCGTTCTTCATGAAGCCGCGGTCCTTGAGCACATAGAGCTGGAACCAGAAGGGCTTCTCCACCTTGGCGCGCACTTCCTCGATGGGGCACACCGAGACGGTGGAGAGGGTGAACTGGATGCCCTTGTCGAGCGCGGCCTTGGCCGCCTGCACCTCGCCACGGCGGGCGAACATCCCGCACAGGCCGACCGGGGCCAGCGCCATGGGCATGGCGAGCTTTTCGCCGAGCAGCGTCGTGGACAGGTCCACCTCGCCCACGCTCTTCAGCACGCGCTGGCGCAGGGCGAGCTGGGTGAGGTCGGAGACGTTGCGGCCCAGCGTCACTTCCGCATAGGCGCCGCCGTCGATGTAGTGGAACAGGAAGGGCGGCAGGCGCCGGCGGGCGGCTTCGCGATAGTCCGAGGCGGAGGAGATGATCACGGCGTCAGTTCTTTCTCTTGCTGGTTCTGGCGTTGGGCGACGCGGGACGAGCGACGGCGGCGCGCCGCGTCGTCCTCGATCTCCCGCAGGGTTTCCTCGACGAATTCGAGATGCAGCAGCGCGGCCTTGCGCGCCTCTTCGGGCCGCCCCGCGATGATGGCGGCGGCGATGGCGCGGTGCTGGTCGTCCAGCGCCTGCGCGGTGCTCGCGATGAGGTACAGCTTTTCCAGGCTGCGGGAGATGGAGTGGCGCAGCAGGTCGAACAGCCCCGCCATCACCTGCCGCATCACCGCATTGTGGGAGGCTTCCGCCACCGCCATGTGGAAGGCGGAATCGGCTTTCGCCTGCGTGGCCGCATCGGTGGCGCCGGCGGAGATGACATGCTCCAGCGCCGCCTGAAGGTTGGCCTTGTCCTGCGGGCCGGCGCGCAGGGCGGCGTGGAAGGCCATGTCCGCGTCCAGCGACTTGCGGATTTCCATGACGTCGTGCCAGTAGCCCGGCTCCCCCGCCGCCTCGGCCGCCAGCGGACCGAGCGCCTGCGCCAGCGGCGCATCGGCCGGCGCGGCCACATAGGTGCCCCCACCCCTGCGGCTCACCAGCCGGCCGCGACTCGCAAGATGCCGGATGGCCTCGCGCAGCGTGGGCCGCGACACGTTCAGCTCCGCCGCCAGCGCCCGCTCGGCCGGCAGGCGCGCGCCGGGCTGAAGGCCGCGTTCGGCGATGAGGGCTTCGATGGTGTCGGTCAGGTCGGCCAAGGGGCGGCTCCCATGCGGCATCGGGATATTGGTCAGTCCAATATCGCCATATGGCGCGGGAAAACTCTATGAACGGAGTGACGCCATGCCGCAAGTAGAAAATTGGCCTGACCAATTTACGGGCGCAACAGGCTCAGTCCGCCCATTCCGGATCGGTGGTGAAGGCGATGGTCAGCCAGCGGTCGGGCGTGTCGTTGCCGATGGCGGCGCCGATCTCGTCGCGGATCACGTCCCACTGCTCCAGCCGCATGGCCGGCCAGCCTTGGGGCACGATGAAGTAGAGCTCGATCTGCCGCCCCCGCCCGACCCGCGCGACATAGGAGCGGAAGGAGAGGAAGCCGTAGCGCGCCACGACGGCGGCGGCCACCGCATCCACATGCTCCTTCAGCGCAGGCGGGGTCACGAGCAGAATGTCCGCCAGCGCCTGCTTCACCGTGGCGAACGGCAGGGGGATGATGACGAGGCAGACCACCGCCAGCGCCACCGGATCGATATAGGGCGAGATCCACGCGCGCGGCGTGCCCTGCACCGCGAGGCCGACGAGGAACGCCACGAGCAGCGCGAAGGTGAGCCCGGCCGACATCAGCCACGCCTTGGCGTCGAGCGCGAGGAAATCGGAGCGGATCGTCCGGTTCGCCCGCCGCACGAACAGCGCCATGAACAGCGCCACCGCGACCGTGATGACCGCGTAGAGGATGGCCTGGTCGAAATCGAGCGCCCGGCCGCCCGACATGAGGCTGCCCACGGCATTGATGAGCGCATAGACCGACGCGCTCATGAGCAGGATGCCGTTAAGCCCCAGCACCATGGGCTCCAGGTGCCAGAACCCCATGGTGAAATGCGCGACGAGCCCCTTGGCCGAGGCCCCCGGCGCGGTGGAGGTCGCAATCAGCCGCGCCACCACGAGGGCGAGCACCGTCATGCTGGCGTCGGTGAGGGCGTAGACGCCATCGAACACGATGGCATAGGAGCCCGACAGCAGGCCGAACACGATGCCCAGCAGCGCCAGCAGCAGGGTCACGCCGATGGATATGCGCAGCACCCCCGGCTCGGTCATCCCCGCCCCTCCCCGCCCTCGTTCGGGACACAGACTATCCCGCGCCGGCCCCGGCTTGAAATCGCCGCGTTGAGGCGGGAAGCCGCGTGCAGGACGGGCCTCGGCAACGACAGCGGCGGGTCAGGACGACCCCACCACCTTCGTCTCCCTCACCTCGCTCGGGGCGCGCCGGCAGGGCATCGCTTTTCCTTATATGCGGATTGGAAAACGGTATTATTCCTCCATATCCGGCCTTCCTAGAGTGACCATCGACTTTGCGCCAACCCAGCCTCGGGGCGGCTCGCCAAACATGCAAAAGCGATGCTCACATTCCCGAACGATGCCAAGCTTCTGATCTGCGGACAGCTGACCGACGGGGCGGACCATGTTCCGATCCTCGACAAGTTCAGCACCAAACCCTGCGGCGTGGTCCACATCCCCTCGCGGGCACAGGTGCGCGAGACCGTGGTGCGCATGCACCGCGCCCATCTTGCCGACAGGCTCTCCCCCTATGAGCGCGGCCAGATTCTGGAGCGGGCGGCCGGCGAGGTCGCGGCGCGCGCGGAGCACCTCATCGACATGCTCCAGCGCGAGGCGGGGTTTACCCGCTCCGACGCTCTCGGAGAAATCAACCGCACCGTCGACACGCTGAAGCTCTCCGCCATCGAGGCTCGCCTTCTCACCGGGGATGTGGTGCCTTTTGGCGGCGCGCCCGGCCAGAAGAACCGCTTCGGTCTCACCATCCGCGTGCCGGTGGGCATCGCCTGCGCCATCACGCCGTTCAATGCGCCGCTGAACACGGTGGCGCACAAGGTGGGCCCTGCGCTCGCAGGCGGCAATGCCATCATCATCAAGCCGTCGCTGCACACCCCCTCGCCCTCCAATTTCCTGGCCGAGGCGCTGATCGCCGCGGGCCTGCCCCCGGACCTGATCGCGGTGCTGCATGGCGGGGGTGAGGTCGTGCGCTGGATCGCCGAGGAGCCGCTGGTCAGTTTCTTCGCCTTCACCGGCAGCACCGAGGTCGGCGGCATCATCCAGGGCTACGCGGGCCTGAGGCGGACCCAGATGGAGCTGGGCTCCATCGCCTGCACTTATATCGGCGATGACGCGAACCTCGACGCCGCCTTGCCGAAGGTCGTCGCCGCCGCCTATCGCAAGGCCGGACAGGTGTGCACCTCCATCCAGCTTCTCATGGTGCATCAGGCGCGCCTTGCGGAGGTGGGAGAACGCCTGCGTCCGCTCGTCGAGGCCATCGCCTATGGCGATCCGCGCGATCCGAAGACCGGCGTGGGTCCCGTCATCAGCCTCGAGTCCGCCGAGCGCATCGAACGCTGGATTGCCGAGGCGGAAGCCGCGGGCGCGCGCCGGCTCGTGGGCGGCCCCCGCCGAGGCGCGGTCGTGCCCCCCACCCTGCTCGAAGGGGTTTCCGCGTCCACGCCCCTCGGGTGCCGGGAGGTGTTTGGCCCGGTGATGTCGCTGGTGCCCGTCAGATCCCTGGACGACGCCATCGCCCGCATCAATTCCACCCCCTACGGCCTCGCCGCGGGCCTGTTCACCAACCGCATCGACGACGCGGTGAAGGCGGCATTCGCGCTCAGGGTGGGCAACGTCTTCATCAACGAGACATCCAGCTCGCGGGTGGACCTCATGCCCTATGGCGGCTCGAAGGACAGCGGCTTCGGTCGGGAGGGACCGCGCCACGCGGTGCGCGAGATGACCGAGGAGCGCCTCGTCAGCTGGACCGTGTGAGCCCGCAGAAGCAACTCAGGGCCGGGAAGAGAAAACAAAGAAAAATGAACACCGTTATGCGGTGAAGGGAGGACGACATGAAGAAGACGCCTTTGAACGGTTGGAAATCATCTCTTGCGGTGACGCGCCGTCGTGCGCTCGCGGTCGGCGGAGGGCTGCTCATGCTGGCCGCCGCCGGCAGTGCACGCGCGGATGACGGAGCGGTGAAGATCGGCATCATCACGCCCAAACAGGGGCCGAGCGCGGCCATCGGCCTGCACATGGCCCGGGGCGCGGAGCTCGCTGTGGCACTGGAGGGGGGGAAGGTCCTCGGCCGGCCGGTGGAGACCGTCTGGCTCGACGAGGCAAGCCCGCAGATCTCCCAGCAGAACATGCAGCGCATGGCCGACGAATATAAGGTCGCCGGCGTCGTGGGCGGCAATTCCAGCGCCGCGGTTCTGGCCATGATGAGCGTCGCCCAGCGCGAGAAGGTGCCGCTCATCGCCGCGGGCGCCGCCGCGCGCGAGATCACCGGCGCCAATTGCAACCGCTATACGTTCCGCACCCAGGCGCCGGCGCTGGTGCAGCTGAAAAGCGTGTTCGGCGACCTGAAGGGCAAGAAGATCTACTTCATGACGCCGTCCTACGCCTTCGGCCAGGACGTGCTGCGCTCGGCCCGCTCCCTGCTCCAGGAAGCCGGCGCCACCGAGGTCGGCAACGACGAGGTGCCGGTCAATACTGCGGACTACAGCTCCTACATCCTGAAGATCCGGCAGGCGAAGCCGGACGTGGTGGTGGGTGCGCTGGTCGGCCTCGACCTGTCCAACTTCATGAAGCAGTGGAACGAGCTGGGCATGAAGGGGCGCATCCCGATCTACGAGGTCGCGGTCAGCGACACCGACTTCTGGGATATCGGCGCCACCGCCGCCACCGGCACCCATGTGAAGCCCTGGTATTACAACGACCCCAAGAACAGCGAGCGCGAGAAGGCCTTCACCAAGGCGTACATCGAGAAGTACGGCCAGCCGCCCTCCGACAAGGCGTGGTCGGGCTGGGTCGCCATGCGCGCCCTGCTGGAATCCATCGACAAGGCGAAGTCCACGAGCCCGCAGGCGGTCGTGGCGGCGCTCGAGACCTGGCAGGCGAAGGACGGCGTCGTCCCCTACGGATTCCGGGCCTTCGACCACCAGCTGGTGCGCCCCGCCGTGGTGGTGCGGCTGAAGGACAAGATCACCGACAAGTGGGACTACATGGACGTGGTGCGCTGGACCTCCGACACCGCGGACACGACCGAGAAGGCCTTCGGCACGAAGGCCGAGATCGGCTGCACCATGGACCCGTCCTAGGCCCTGACCGAACAACAAGCTGACCAGAACGGGAACGCGTCATGGAGATCATCCTGTCGCAGGCCGCCAACGGACTTGTATTGGGATTCATCTACGTCCTGATCGCCGTCGGCCTGTCCATCACCTTCGGCATGCTCGGCATCGTGAACTTCGCCCATGGCGCGTTCTTCGCGCTGGGAGCCTATTTCGCCTACGAGCTGAAGATGCGGTTCGGCTGGCCTGCGGTGGTGTTCGCGCCCCTGCTGGTGGCGGCCATCGGCATCGTGGTCGAAATCGTGGTGATCCGGCGTCTCTACGGCAAGGACCCTCTGGTCAGCCTTGTCATCACCTTCGCCCTGGCGCTCCTGATCGAGGCGATCATCCGCTTCGTCTGGGGCGCCGACGGCAAGCCGCTTGCGCCGCCGGAGTTCCTGAGCGGCTTCGTCGAGCTCGGCCCCATCTTCATGACGCAGTACCGCGTGGCTGTCCTCGGCTTCACCATCCTCGCGCTCGTGGCGTTGTGGGCTTTCATGAATTTCACGCCCTACGGCCGCATCCTGAAGGCCGGCAGCCGCGATCCTGAAATGGTGGATATGCTCGGCATCAACCTGCCGCACGTGCTCACCGGCGTGTTCGGCCTCGGCTGCGGTCTCGCCGCTCTCGCCGGAGTGCTCGCCGGCCCGCTGTGGACGGTGTCTCCCTCCATGGCTGCCAACGCCATCATGCCCGCCTTCGTCATCGTCGCCATCGGCGGTCTCGGCTCCTTCGCCGGAGCGTTGGTGGCGGGCCTCGCGGTGGGGGTCGTCATGTCCCTCACCATCCAGTTCTGGCCCCAGGCCTCCACCGCCTCGATGTATGCCCTGATGCTTCTCGTGCTCCTGCTGCGTCCGCGCGGCCTGCTCGGCACCCGCTGGGAGCGTTTCGAATGAAACCGCTCCTGCGTGCACTCACTTCGCCGGTGGCGATTGCCGGCGTGACGCTCGTCGCCCTCACCGGCCTCGCCGTCCTCACCGGCGCCGCCATCAACCACGTCACCCAGATCGCCATCTATGCGCTCTACGCCGTGGGCGTGAATGTGCTGATCGGGTATCTCGGGCTGGTGCCGTTCGGCGCCTCCCTGTTCTTCGGCTGCGCGAGCTACGCGGTGGCGCTCACCCTCGGGCGCGTCCTCGGCAACGAGATACTGGCGCTCGCCTGGGCCATCCTGTTCTCGCTGCTGCTGTCCGCGGTGCTGGGCGCGATCATCCTGCGGCGCAAGGGGCTCTATTTCTCGCTCATCACCCTCGCCTGCTCGCAGGTGGCGTTCGAGATCGCCTTCAAGTGGACCGAGATGACGGGCGGCGAGAACGGCATCCAGAACGTGCCGCGCCCGCTGTTCCCCGATGCCGTCGCCTTCCACTGGTTCACGCTGGTGGTGGTGGTGCTCGGCCTCGCCGTGCTGTGGCAGCTGGCGCACACGCCATTCGGCCGGCTGATGCAGGCCGTGCGCGACAACGAGCAGCGCACCACCATGCTCGGCTACAACACCTTCGTCATCCGCTGGATCGGCTTCTGCATCAGCGGCATGGCGGTGGGCGCGGCCGGCGGTCTCCTCGCCATGATGCTCCAGGGCGCCTATGCCGACAACATGAGCTGGCAGCGGGCCGGCGACCCGGTGCTGATGGCGGCGCTCGGCGGCGTGCATCATTTCCTCGGCCCGATCTGGGGCGCCATCACCTTCCTCATCCTGGAGAACGAGCTCAGCGTCATCACCGAAAACTGGTGGCTGATCTTCGCGCCCATCATCATCGTGTTCGCGCTTCTGTCGCCGGAAGGCATGGCCGGCATTGTCCAGCGCTTGCGCCGGCGCGAAGGCTGGGCGCTGACCCGCAAGGGCATTCCCCCGCGTCCCGCGGTCATCCGTCCCTATGTATCGGCGCTGGCCGGCAGGGGCGCGGCGTCGAGCGAGCCGGTGCTCTCGGTGCGCGGGCTCAGCAAGAAGTTCGGCTCCATCGTGACGCAGGCCGACATCTCCCTCGATGTCCACGCCAACCAGCTGCACAGCATCATCGGCCCCAACGGCGCGGGAAAGACCACCTTCTTCAACATCCTCACCGGGCTCATCCGCCCGGATGACGGCCGCATCCTGTTCGAAGGCGCGGACATCACGACGCTGAAGCCGCACCAGCGCGCCCAGCGCGGCATCGCCCGCTCGTTCCAGATCCTCAGCGTGTTCCCGCATCTCACCGTGTTCGAGAATGTGCGGATCGCCGTCGCCCGTTCCCGCGGCTTCTGGCACGGCTGGTGGCGCGACGCGTACCGCGATGACGAGACCAACATGAAGGTGTGGTCCGCCCTCGCCGCCGTGGGCCTCGCCGACCGGGCGGCGGACCTGTCCTCCGAACTCTCCCACGGCGAGAACCGCCTTCTGGAGATCGCCATCACCCTCGCCGGCAACGCCTCGGTGCTGCTGCTCGACGAGCCGCTGGCGGGCCTCGCCGAGACCGACCGAAAGGTGGTGAGCGACCTCATCGTGCGGCTGTCCAGGAGCCATACCGTGATGCTCATCGAGCACGACATCGATCGCGTGCTCTCCCTGTCGGATCGCATCACCGTGCTGCACCAGGGCCGGCTCATCGCCGATGGCAAGCCGCAGGTCGTGGCCCGCAATCCCGAGGTCATCTCCGCCTACATGGGCAAGGCCAAGGGTGACGCCGGCACCGAACGCGAGAGCGTGCGCCCGCAGGTCCGCACGGAGGCTCCCGCCGCCGCGAAGCCGGTGCTCCTCTCCTTCAAGGACGTCTGCGCCGGCTACGGCGGCGGCACGGTGCTTGAGGGCCTGGACCTGGAGGTGCGGGAATCCGAGGTGGTGGCGCTGCTCGGCCGCAACGGCGTCGGCAAGACCACGGCGCTGCGCACCATGATGGGCGCCATCCACGCCCACGAAGGGCGCGTCACCTTCGCCGGCGAGGACATCACGGCACTTCGGGCGGACCGCATCAACCGCATGGGCATTTCCATCGTGCCCGAGGGCCGGCGGCTGTTCCCCAATCTCACGGTGCAGGAAAACCTGGCGCTGGCCGCCCGCACGGGCGGTGCCGGACTGGACGAGGTCTGCGATCTCTTCCCCAAGCTGCGCATCCTCATGCGCAACAAGGCGGAGAACCTCTCCGGCGGCGAGCGGCAGATGGTGGCCATCGCCCGCGCCCTGATGGTGCCGAGCCGCCTCATCCTGCTCGACGAGCCCTATGAGGGCCTCGCCCCGGCCGTGGTGCAGGAGGTGAAGGAGGCGGTGCTGAAGCTCACCACGCGGGCCAGTCTCGTCATCGTCGAGCACCACGCGGAGGAAGTGCTGGCCATGGCCGACCGCGCCTACGTGCTGGTCAACGGCCAGGTCGCCTTCGCCGGCACGGCGCAGACCCTCGCCCACGACATTGCCTTGCAGGACCGCCTGCTCGGCATCGCGGCCGCCTGATCTCTTTCACAAACAGCGGCGGGCGCGGGCCCGCCACGGAGAAGACGAAAATGACCCTTGTCGTTGCCGACCCCCATGCCCACGCCGACGCCACCAGCAAGCCCGAGGCGGTGACGCGCAATCTCGGCGAACTGTTGTGGATCCAGTATCCCGGCCATCACGGACAGGCGCTCTCCAAGGCCATCGTCACGCCGGACCTCGTGGGCAGCCGCTTCTTCGACCACCGCATCTCCTGCTACGAGCCGGGCGCGTTCGTGGAGAGCCACGTCCACAAGGTGCAGGAGCAGATCTATCACGTGCTCTCCGGCGAGGGCGTGCTGGTGGTGGATGGCGAGCGCCGCCTCGTGCGGTCCAACGACGTCACCTACATCCCGCCCGGGGTGGTGCACGAGTTCCATTGCACCGGCACCGACACGCTGGTTTTCCTCGTCATCACCAGCCCGCCCACCGACGATGAGCCGGCGGCGAAGGGCGGAGCCGGCGCATGAGCCGCATTCTCGTCACCGGCGGCGGCGGCTGGCTCGGCAGCGCCATCGTCCGCGCCCTCCTGGCGCGCGGCCACGCGGTGATCGCCACCGACGTGGTGATCCCCCCGGCGCTGGAGGCGCTCGCCGCCTCCGACCCGCACCTGACCTGCGCCACCGCGGATCTCGGCGAATGGCCGCAGGTGGTGGGCCTGTTCCGCGCCCATGCCCCCGACGCGGTCGTGCACTGCGCGGCCATCGTGGGCGTCGTGCAGTGCGCCGACCTGCCGCTGAAGGCCATGCGCGTCAATGTGGAAGGCGCAGTCAACGTGTTTGAGGCCATGCGCCTCTCCGGCGTGAAGCGGATGGTGCACGTCAGCACGGAGGAAACCTACGGCGACTTCACCGCGCCGGTGATCGACGAGGACCACCCGCAGAAGCCCACCAGCATCTACGGCCTCACCAAGCTGGCGGTGGAGCACTATGGGCGTGCCTACGGGCGCGACCACGGCCTCGAATGCATCAATGTGCGCACCTGCTGGGTCTACGGCCCGCATCTGCCGCGCCCGCGGATGCCCAAGACCTATATCGACGCCGCGCTGAAGGGTGAGGCGCTGCGCATTCCGGCCGGCGGCGATCTGGCCGTGGATCAGGTCTACATCTCCGACACCGTGGCCGGCGTGGTGCTGGCGCTGGAGAAGCCGGAACACCGCTTCGACGCCTACAACATCGCCACCGGCGCCGCGCCCACCCTCGCCGACGTGGCGGGGCTGGTGAATGCCGCCGTCCCCGGTGCGCGCATCACGGTGGACCCCGGCCCCTATCTCCACGGCGGCCGCATCCTGACCGCGCGCAAGGGCGCGCTCGACATCTCCCGCGCCCGCGCCGAACTCGGCTACGCGCCCCAATACGACATCGCGCGCGGCATCGCCGAGATGATCGCCATCAGCCGGGCCGCAGCCGGCCTCTGAAAGGAATGCGCACCATGAGGCCCCTGGCCATCGTCATCGGCGGAACCCGCGGGATCGGCCTGTCCTGCGTCAACCGCCTCGTCGCCGACGGATACGCCGTCGCCAGCACCTATGTCTCGGCCGGTGCCCCGCCCGAGCAAGAGCACGTGCGCGCCTATGCGGCGGACGTGACGGACGAAGCCTCCGTCGCGGCCCTGTTCGCGGCGGCGAAGGCCGATTTCGGGACTGCGCCGCGCGCCGTGGTGGTGAATGCCGGCATCAACGTGCCACCCGCCCCGCTCGCCGATTTCCCGAGCGCGGATTTCGCCCGGCTCCTGAGCGTGAACCTCACCGGCGCCTTCAATGCGCTGCGCGAGGCGGCGCGCCATGTGGAGGACGAGGGGGCCATCGTCGCGCTCTCCACCTCGCTGGTGCGCCGGCCGCTGCCGGGAGCCGGCCCCTACATCGCCACCAAGGCGGCGGTGGAGGCGCTCGTCCGCTCGCTCGCCATCGAGCTGGCACCCCGCCGTGTGCGGGTGAATGCGGTGGCGCCCGGGCCGGTCGATACCGATCTCTTCCGCTCTGGCAAGAGTGATGAGGCGGTGAAGCGCTCGGCCGCCCTCAGCCTGTTCAATCGGGTCGGCCAAGCGGATGAGATCGCCGAGGTGGTCAGCTTCCTCGTCTCCTCCAGGGCGAGCTGGATGGACGGGCAGATCGTCCAGCCCAACGGCGGCCTGGTCTGAGCTAGCGCCATGCCCGTGCCCGCCCCACTGTCCAGCGCCATCCCGCGCCAGATCGTTCTTGCCTCAGGCGGGAAGGGCGATGCGCGGCGGCTCCGGCGTGGCCCGGTCGGGCTCCTCCGGATCGGACAGCTCGACCCCCTGCCACCGGCCGCGCTCCACCAGTTCGCGGACGAGCTGGATCAGCTCCGCCCGCACCAGGGCGGTCGCGTCGGACATCTTGTCGGCGGGCTGGGAGAACATGTAGTTCGGCCGGGTAATGGACGCGTTGCTGATGCGCAGGCAGCGCCAGGTCTTGCTCTGCGCGGACCCGTGCACATGCACCGCCGCCATGGGCTTGATGGTCGCGCCCATGCCCTGCGACAGGCACGACATCAGGAGCGGCAGGGAGTCGATTTCGGCGAGGGGCATCAGCTTGATGTTGAGCCGCTCGTACTCGATCTCGATGCGCCGTCTCAAGCCATGTCCCTGGCTGGGCAGGATCAGGGGCAGGTCGACGATCTCCTCCAGCGTGATGGTATCGCGCCGGCGCGGGAAGAGTGGACTGTTGCACGGCAGGATGACGAACAATTCCTCGGTCAGCAGCGCCGTGCGGCTCCAGTCCGGCACGGCGGCGGGACCGAACAGAATGGCGAGGTCCAGCTGACCGCTGATGGCCATGTGCTGGATGTGGCCGCTCAGCCCCTCCACGATGTTCACGCAGACGCCCGGAAACCGCTCCTGCATCCGCTCGATCAACGGCATGCCCACTTGGCACAAGGTGGTGGGCGCAAGGCCGACGCTGACCCGGCCGGTGGTCTCCGCCGTGTTCTGGCGGGCGAGCGCCAGGGCATGGTCCAGCTGGCGCAGGATGAACTTGGCGTGGCGGAACAGGGTGTGGCCGTTGCTGGTGGGGCTCACGCCCTTGGCGGAGCGCACCAGCAGGGGTGCCCCCACCTCCTGCTCCAGCCGCGCGATCTGCTGGCTCAGGGCCGGCTGGGCGATGAGAAGCTGGCGCGAGGCCTTGGCGAAGCCCCCGCACTCCACGATCGCGACGAAGTACTTGAGCTGTCGCGTATCCATGCGCGCGTTCCCTCCTCCACCCGTTCTTCTTCTGGCCGCCCCTCCGGCTGGCACGAGCGGATGCCCTGGAGAGACGGCGCCCGCAATGAAGCGCCTATTCGGCAATGTCGCAAGAGCTTTGACGCCCCGCCGCCGGATACCGCATGACCGACGAATAGATCCCTCCGCGCGGCTTCCAAGGGGACCAGCGAGCCCCAACACCCACCATCATTTCATATTGCGAGTTCATATATCGCATTATGAAGTGAACCCGAGATCAAGAGAAACGGCGCCGGGCGCCGGTCAAGGAAGAGGACACTCCCATGCCCAAGGGCGCAGAACTCATCACCGAATTCCTCATCAAGGAAAAAGTGCCTTACGTGGTCGGCATCTGCGGGCACGGGAATGTGGGCATGCTGGACGTGCTGCATCAGGCCCGCTCGGACATCACGCTCATCTCCCCCCGGCATGAGCAGGTCGCCGCTCACATGGCAGATGGCTATTTCCGGGTGAAGCACGCGCCGCTCGCCACCCTCACCTCCTGCGGTCCCGGCTCCGCCAACATGGTGATGGGCACGGCGGTGGCGCTCACCGATTCCTCCGCCTTCCTCGCCATCACCGCCAACGTGCCCACCAGCCAGTTCAACCGCAGCCCCTTCCAGGAGCTGAACCGGCACAACCAGGCTGATTTCGCCAACGTCATGCGCCCGGTGGTGAAGCGCTCGTTCCAGCCGACGCGGGTGGACATGCTTCCGCTGGCCCTGCGCCAGTCCATGAGCACCATGCTGTCGGGCCGGCCCGGACCGGTCAATCTCGACGTGCCGTTCAACGTGTTCCAGGAGGAGGCCGATATCGGCCTCGAACCCGGCGCGCCTGCACTCATCAACGAGCGCCGCAGCGCCGCGGCACCGGAGGACGTGGCGACCGCCGTCGACCTCATGCTCGCCGCCGAGCGGCCCGTGCTGTTCATCGGCCACGGCGTCGCGCTTTCCGAAGCTGCGGATGAGCTCACGGCGCTGGCGCACCTTCTGTCGATCCCGGTCATCAGCTCGCCGAACGGCATGGGCTGCCTCGACATGGAGGACCCGCTCTCCCTCGGCTTCATCGGCCGCAACGGCGCCTATCCCGCCAACCAGGCCGGACGCACCTGCGATCTGGTGATCGCCGTGGGCGCGCGGTTCGACGATCGCTCGGCCTCCTCCTGGATGCCCGGCTATTCGTGGAACTTCCCCACCTCCAGGCTCATCCATGTGGACGTGGACCACGCCGAGATCGGCCGCAACTACGCGCCGACCCTGCCGATCCTCGCCGATGCCCGGTCCTTCCTGCGCCAGGTGCTGGCGGAACTCGACCGGCGCCGCGTTCCGGCCGGCGCGCGGCTCGCGCCCTGGCATGCCCTGATCGCCGGCTGGCGTGCGGAATGGGAGGCATTCGTCGCGCCCGGTTTCGAGATCGACAGCACACCCATCCGCCCCGAGGCCATCGTGCGCGCCTGCGCCGAGGTGCTGCCGGACGACGCCATCCTCACCTTCGATGCTGGCGTTCACCACAATTGGTTCATGCAGTTCTGGAAGGCCCGCCGGCCCCAGACCATGCTCAACAGCTGGGGCTATTCGGGCATGGGCTTCGGCCCGGCGAGTGCGCTCGGGGCGAAGCTGGCGGCACCCGACCGGCCCGTGGTCTCGGTGTGCGGCGACGGCGGCTTCACCATGGTGCCCCACGTGCTGTGCACGGCGGTGGAGTACAACATCCCCGTGGTCTGGGTGGTGTGGAACAACTTCGCCTGGGGCGCCATCCGCGACATCCAGTATGGCCTGTTCGAGGGCCGCGAGCTGGGCACCGCCTTCTATCGCGGCGAGAACGGCGAGCCCTACAATCCGGACTTCGCGCTGTGGGCCAAGGCGGCGGGCGTCGAGGCCGTCACCATCACCCGCACCGCCGATTTCGCCGAGGCCCTGCGCATCGCGGTGGCGTCCGGCCGGCCCTATCTGATCGACGTGCATGTGGACGCCAACGTCCGCCCGCCCGCGACCGGCGCCTGGGCATTGCCGCCTGTTCCGCACAAGGAGCCGGTGTTCGGCCGCCGCCTGCTGCCCGGCGATCTCGACCATGCGTTCTGAAGACCAGAGCAGCCCCGCCGCCGCGCCGGATGCCTACGACGTGGTGGTGATCGGCGCCGGGGCGGCCGGCCTCGCTGCGGCGGCCACCGCGGCGGCGCGGGGGTTGTCCGTGGCCGTGGTGGAGAGTTCGCCCTTCGTGGGTGGCACCTCCGCCATTTCCGGCGGCATGGTCTGGGCGCCGGGCAACGACAAATCCCCGCAATTGAACGACAGCCCGGACGCCGTGCGGCGCTATCTCGGCGCCACTGTGCCGGGGGATGCCGGGCGGGAGGCGCGGGAGGCCTTTCTTGCGCGCGCCGGGGAGGCCGTGGCCTTCCTGGAGCGCAACACCGCCGTGCGCCTGCGTCCGGTGCCATCCTATCCCGATTATTATCCCGACGTTCCGGGGGCGACGGCCGGCGGCCGGGTGCTGGAGCCGGTACCGTTCGATGCGCGCCGCCTGGGCCAGGCCTTCGCCCTGCTTCGGCCGCCCCTGCCGGAATTCACCCTGTTCGGCGGCATGATGGTGAGCCGCGCCGACATCCCCCACTTCCGCAAGGTGGGGCGCTCCCTGAAATCGACGCTCCGTGTCGCCCGGCTGATGGCCGCCTATGCCCTCCAGCGGCTCTCCGCCCCGCGCGGGACCACCCTCTATCTCGGCAACGCGCTCATGGCGGCGCTGCTGCGTTCCGTCCTCGACCGGAAGGTGTCGCTGCTGCTCGCGACGGCGGCGGTCGCGCTGGAACGGGACGAGAATGGCCGCGTCTGCGGCGTCACGGTGGAGAAGAACGGGGCGCGCAGGGTCGTGCACGCCAGACGCGGTGTCTGCCTCGCCTCGGGCGGATGCTCGCGGGATGACGCGCTCCGGGCCGCGCACCTTCCGGCCGCCGCCGGCCGCCTCACCGCCACCGTCGCTTCGGGCGCACCCGCAGGCGGTGTGAGGCTGGCGCTGGAAGCCGGCGCGCGCCTCGCCGAGCCGGCCGGCAACAACGCCTTCTGGGTGCCAGCCTCGCGCTTTCGCCGCGCCGATGGCAGCGAGGCGGTGTTTCCCCACACCGTGACGGATCGCGGCAAGCCGGGCCTCATCGCGGTGGACGCCACGGGTCGGCGCTTCGTCAACGAGGCCTTGTCGTATCACGAGTTCGTCCTCGCCATGCTGCGCGCGGGCAATCGGGCGGTGCCGGCCTTTCTCATCTGCGACAAGGACTTCCTCTGGACTTACGGCCTCGGCCGCATCCGCCCCTTCACCCTGTCGGTGCAGGCGGAACTGGACAGCGGCTATCTGAAGACAGGCGCCACCATCGAGGCGCTCGCCGAGCGCATCGGCGTGCCGCCGGACGTGCTCGCGGCCACGGTGACGCGCTTCAACGCCCATGCACGGGACGGAAAAGACCCCGAGTTCGGGCGCGGCGGCGACATCTACCAGCGCCATTTCGGCGATGCGGACGTCAAGCCCAATCCCAATGTGGCGCCCATCACCGCCGCCCCGTTCTACGCGGTGGCGGTGCATCCGGCCGATCTCGGCATGTCGCTCGGCCTCGCCACGGACGCCGGGGCGCGGGTGCTCGACGCGAACGGCGCGGCCATTCCCGGCCTCTACGCCTGCGGCAACGACATGAACTCCATCATGAACGGGGCCTATCCCGGCCCCGGCATCACGCTCGGGCCGGCCATCACCTTCGGCTACGTCGCTGCCACCAGCCTCGCCGCAGCCTGACCCCCAAAACCAAAAAAACGGAAGGACACGCCATGTTCGAGAACGTGCTCATCACCGGCGCCAACGGGCTGCTCGGCCGGGCGGTGGTGAAGGAGATGCAGGGCCGCACCCGTGTCACCGGCTTCGACCTCACGGCCGGCGATGCGCCCATCTCATGGGAAACCGGCAACCTGACCGATGCCGCCGCCGTCGCCCGCGCGGTGAAGGGCAAGGACGCCATCCTCCAGATCGCCGCCATCCCCAACATCTGGTCGGGCGGCGGCGAGAAGATCATGCAGGTCAACGTGGTCGGCCTCTATCTGCTGCTGGAGGCGGCAGAGGCAGCCGGGGTGCGCCGGGTGGTGATCTGTTCGTCGGATTCGGTGCTCGGCTACACCGTGCGGGAAGGCAAGATGGTGCCTCCATCCTATCTGCCCGTGGACCTTGCTCATCCGCTCAATCCCACCGATCCCTATGCGCTGAGCAAGCTGATGGGCGAGGAGGCGGGGCGCAGCTTCGCCACCCGTGGCATGGAGATCGTGGTGCTGCGCCCTGTCTTCGTCGCCTATCCCGAGATGTATGGCGAGATCCGCGCCCGCGCGGCCGCGCCCGAAACCTATCGCGGAACCCCGGCGGGCGGGCCGTCGTCCGCCGGCGGCGGGCCATGCTGGCACCATGTGGACCCGCGCGACGCGGCGCGCGCCTTCCGGCTGGCGCTGGAGATGAAGAACGTCACGTTCGAGCGCTTCCTGCTGTGCGCCAACGTCACCCTTTCCCCCGAACCGACGCTGAAGCGCCTTGCGCGCCTCCTCGGCCGCACGCCGGAGGTCCGGCGGCCGGAGGTCTACGCCCGCAACCCCTTCGCGCCGATCTATGACCTCGACCCAGTGCGCGAGCGCCTCGGCTTCGACGCGGAATTCGACGCGCGCGCCATCGCCATACCGGCCGCGGCCTGATGGTGACGTGACTCCGCTTGCCGCATTGCCGGCCCCCTTCCGGCGATGCGCGCAACAGGTGTATGGAAGGCACAAGTCAACCTTTGGCGAGGAAAGGACCGCGCCCATGCCGCCAGCCGTCAGCAAGGAGGACAAGGGCGAGACCACCGGCGAACGCGGTGGCGTTCAGTCCATCGAGCGTGCCGTCGCGATCCTGACCGAGGTCTCGCGCAACTACGGCATCAGCCTTGCCGATCTGTCCCGTGCCGTGGGTCTGCACAGCAGCACCACCTTCCATCTGGTGCGGACGCTGGTCGCCGAGGGCATGGTGCGGCAGGATCGCGAGACCAAGCGCTATCACCTCGGGCGCACCATCTACCAGCTCGCCGCCAGCGCCTCGAGCGAGGTGGAGCTGGTCTCCGCCGCGATGCCCTTCCTGGAGGACCTCGCGACCCGGACCCGCGAGTTCAGCCATCTCGCCCTGCGCAGCGGTCATGACATCATCATCGCCGCAAAGGTCGCGGGAGACGGCGCCTTCCAGATGACCGAACGCAACGGCTCCGTGCGCCCCGCCCATGCGACGGCAGTCGGCAAAGTGCTTCTTGCCGCCATGGGCGATGGGCAATTGGCGCGCTACCTGGAGAGTGCCCCCTTCGCGGCCTTCACCGCGCGCACCATCACCGATGCCGAACGGCTGAGGGCGGAGATCACCAGCGTGCGTGCCGCAGGCATCGCCTATGACGACACCGAGTTTCACGACGAGGTCCGCTGCCTCGCCGTCCCCATCCGCGACTTCCGCGGCGAGGTGGTGGCGGCAGCCGGCGTGTCGGGGCCGGTCTGGCGGCTCAGCCTGCCGCGGCTGCACGAACTCGCCGCGCAGGTGAAGGACACATCCGCGCTCATCTCCCGGGAGCTTGGCCACCGGTCCGGGACGCTCTGACACCCCAACGTCCCGCTGCACGATGGGCTGTCCCCGGCTCCGCCGCCGGACGCTGCCGCACGCCCGCAACTCGAACCGCAAGGAAGCGATCAAGGTAACGCCAGCCGGCACGCGAATCCCTGCGTGCGCCTCCGAGCGTCGCCACCTCCGCATGCCACGAGCACGGCGCAGCCCCGCTCCGGTCGTAGGCCATCACCCCATCGGCCTGCCGATCCGGCGTCAGGGGCTCAACACGAACGAATGCTCGAACCCCACCCCGATGGTGATCTGGTTGGGGCTTCCGGACAGTGTCGTCACGGGGCTTGCCGCCGCGGCCCCCGCCAAGCGCTGGTAGCTGCCGTAGAGGGTGGTCGTCCAGTCCGGGGACACCTCATAGGACAGGGACGAGGTGAGGCCGACGGACTTGATGCCGCCACCGGGCGCGTAGGGTGCGATGTGGCCGTTCAGCACCGCGGCGAGGGGCGAAACACCGAACTCCGTCTGCATCAGCGTGCTGTCGGCCAGCGACAGGCGCGGCCCGATGGACCAGGTGAACAAGCCCTTCTTCTGCACGACATCGGCCGAGAGGTTGGCGGCAAGGCCACCGGAGCTGCCGAGGCCCTGGAGCACCTCCACGCGGGTCCGCAATACGCCGGCTATTGGCCAGTATTCGGCGAATCCGCCCCCCTCCAGCGCCCAGGAATAGCCCGGCAGTCCAAGCAGGACGCCGCTCGGCCGCCCCTCGCGGATGCCCGCGAGCGGGCCGAGGCTGAAAGCGCCAAGATTGAACAGGCTGAAGCCGAAATTGTCGTCGGGCGCGCCGAAAGTCGCCGGCTCGTCTGCGCGCCGGATGTCGAACGAGGGTGAGAAGAACGGCCCGAAGGTCCGCGCACCGTCAAAGGACGGCCCCAGACTGAAGCTGCCGCCAAGCGTTACGATCCACGCGTCGGCTGCGGCGGACGTGGTCGAAGCCGAAGCCGTGCCGGCATCCTGCGCCTGCGCCCCGCACGGGACCGAAACGGCCAGCATCAGGAAGAGTGCGGGAAGCGGCCTAGCCATCGCCGGCTCCAGCCACCTTGTCGATCTTGATCGCAAGCTTCTTGATGCGATGCCAGAGGCTGCGCTCGGTGATGCCGAGTTTCTCGGCGGCACGGGCCTGCACGCCGCCGCTGTCCTTGAGGGCCTTCAGCACGAATTCGCGCTCGATGCGGGTCAGCTCGCCGTCGAGATCGCCGTTGAGCGTGTGAGGCTGTGCATCGGCTTCGCCGGTCGCCTCGAACAGCAGCAGGTCGCTGGGACCCACCAGATCGCCCCGCGCCACGATGGCCGCCCGCTCCATGCAGTTCTGCAGCTCTCGCACGTTCCCCGGCCAGCGGTAGCGCGTCAGCAGGGCCTGCGCCTCGGGGGACAGACCCTTGATGCGCTTGCCCATGTCGCGCGCCGCGGCGGCAAGGAAATGGTCGGCGAGGAGCACGATGTCGTCGCTGCGCTCGCGCAGCGGCGGCAGGGGGATGGGGAACACCGCGAGGCGGTAGTAGAGGTCCATGCGGAAGGTGCCGGCCGCGATCTCCTTCTGCAGATCCTTGTGGGTGGCGGCGATGATCCGCACGTCCACCGATACGCTCTTGCTGCTGCCTACAGGTTCGAAGCTCTGCTCCTGCAAGGCGCGCAGCACCTTGGCCTGAACCGGCAGCGGCATGTCGGCGATCTCGTCGAGAAAGAGCGTGCCATGGTCGGCGGCAGCGAAGCGGCCCTCGCGGGCGCCGGTGGCTCCGGTGAAGGCGCCTTTCACGTGGCCGAACAGTTCGCTCTCGATCAGGGTCTCCGGAATGGCGGCACAGTTGACGGCGACGAAGGGCAGGTCGCGCCGTGGGCTGTTGTAGTGGATGGCCCGGGCCACCAGCTCCTTGCCGGTGCCGCTCTCGCCCAGCAGCAGCACGCTGGCGCGGCTTGGCGCCACCTCCGTGACTTGGCGCAGCACGTCGCGGAAGGCCGGGCTGTCGCCCACCAGATTGTCGAAGCGGTAACGTCCCTCCAGCTCGGAACGCAGCCGCGCATTCTCGCTTTCCACGGCCTTGAGCCGCAGCGCCCGCGCCATGGTGGCGACCACGTCGTCGAGGTCGAGGGGCTTGGCCACATAGTCGAAGGCGCCGTCCTTGACGAGGTCCACCGCGCCCCGCACGGAAGCATAGGCTGTCATGATGATGACCGGCAGGTCGGGCCGCTCCTGCTTCAGCGCCTTCAAGAGGTCGCTGCCGCCCCGCCCGGGCATGCGCAGGTCGCTCAGCACAAGGTCCACCGGCTGGCTGGCGCAATAGGCGAGCGCCCTGGCGACGGTGTTGGTGGAAACGGCTTCGAAGCCGCGCTCGGCGAGGGCTGCCTCCAGCACCTCCCCGTGGCGGACCTCGTCGTCGACGATGAGTATCTTCGCGGCCATACGCGGCATCACCCCTGTTTGCCGAGCGGAAGGCGGATGGTGAAGATGGCGCCGCGCTCCGGTGCGTCGGCACACGTCACCTCGCCGCCATGCACCTCCACGGTGGACCGCACGGTCGCGAGCCCGAGGCCGGTGCCGTTCACCTTGGTCGTCACGAAAGGCTCGAAAAGGGTGGCCCGCACGTCTTCCGGGATGCCGGGGCCGTTGTCCTCCACATGGAGCACGGCCGCGTCCGCCCCGAGCTCCGCACGCACGATGATGTGGCCGCCATCGCCGGCGGCGTCCATGGCGTTGATGATCAGGTTCAGCAGCGCCTGGTGCAGCAGATCCTTGTCGCCCTGGATCGGCAGCGGGTGGTCCGGCAGGCGGGCGATGAGGCTGATGTTGCGGCGGCGCAGCTCCGGCGCCACGAAGTCGAGGGCCGGCCGGACGATGAAGATGACGAGATCGAGCGGGACCGCGGTGCATTGCGGGGGCCGGGCATAGTCCAGCAGGTCCTTCACCAGCCGGTCGATGCGCTGCACCTCGTCGAGGACGAACATCATCAGCCGGTCCTCGCCGGGCGCCATGGGGGCCTTGCGGCGCACCAGCTCCGCCGATGTCTTGATGATGCCGAGCGGGTTGCGGATCTCGTGGGCGATCACCGCCGCCGCCTGCCCGAGCGTCGCGAGCTGGGCCCGGTGGCGCGTGGCGGTCTCCCGGTCGCGCAGGGTCTGGAGCTGCTCGGTCATCGCATTGAAGCCGCTGGCCAGCGCCTCGATCTCGCGCCCGCCGGTCTCGCGCACGCGGATGGCATAGTTGCCCTCGGCCACCGCGCGCACGCCGCGGGTGAGGTCATGCAGGGGGCGGCTCATGCGCCTTGAGATGCTGAAGCCCACCAGCAGAGACAGCACGCCCGCGACCGCCGCCAGGGCGCCGAACAGCGAGACGGTGCCGAGGCGTTCGAACGTCGCCGACGTGCCGTTGAGCCGGCAGGCGATGATGCCCACGAGACGTCCGCTGTCGTCACGAAGGGCGCTGAACGCCGCCGCCGGCCCCAGGCCGAAGCTGCGCCTCTGGATGGCGAGGGGCGCGCCGGCGCTGAGGGCCGCCAGCGACTCCGGTGGCACCGGCAGCGGGGTCCGCTTGAGGTCTTCGAGATCGCGCAATTCACCGCCCTCGGTCACCTCGATCAGATGCAGGTCGAGCGAGCGGATGGTCTGCGGGGCGGTGAAGAACTGCTCATCCAGCAGATTGGCGATGAAGAGGAAGCCCGCCTGGTCGCCGATGCGCACCGGCTGCACCGCTCCGACCATCATGGCGCGGTGCCCGCCCTGCCGGACGAAGAAGATGGACGCGACCGCCTTGAGCGGCAAAGGCTGCATCAGTTCCAGGTCGCCGGTCGAGAACAGGACCGTGCCGTCGGCCGAGTAGAGGCGCACGAAATCATAGCCCACGGTGGTGAGCAGGTCGGCGAACGGCGCGATGGGCTCGGTGCCGCCCCGCGACACGGCGGCGGCGACGACGGCGGTGGCGCGCTGGGCCTCCTCGCGGCCCTCCGCAGCCTCGTTGGCCATGAAGGTCGCGATCTCGCCGATCCACTGCTCCACGTTGCGCTCGAACGTCACCGAGATGACCTCGGCGGCGATGAAGCTCGCCACCAGCACGGGCGGCACGCTGACCATGACGAAATAGAGGGTGAGCCGCAGCCGCAGGGGCAGCAGCGACCACCAGTTCAGCCAACGCGAACCGCGCCGTCGCGTCATCCGTCCTAGGACCTCTTGTTCCCGGCGCTGGCCTTCAGGGTGGGCGCGGCGTCGCAGCGTTGCAGCGTGGCGGCCGCGCGGTGCCAGTGGAGGGCGTGGCCGAACGCCTTGATCCCAATGAAACCTGTCACGACGATGGCGTCGGCGCCGTCCGGCGCGATGGCCACGGAATAGCGTGCGCCGGCCTCCGGATCGTAGATCCAGCCGCCCTCCCAACCGTCACCGCCCGGCGCGACGCCGGACATCACCTCCATGCCGCAGAGGGGGCGATCGCGCAGGGTCAGGTCGGCATTGTTCTCGTCGCGTACGGGCTGCGCATGCTCGTCCAGCGGGGACTTCAGCCACACGATGCGTCCACAGAGCGCGTCGCCGCACGGTGCGATCTCAACGGCGCCCTCGCCATCCTCGGTCATCCAGACGCCGGTGACGTCCGGCCCGGCGCAGGCCGGGGTCACCAGACCCAGCGTCAGAAGGCCGGCGATCAGGTTTCGCATGGGGTCAGCTCCGGTTTCGCAACGGCATAGGCTTCGGCATCTTCCCCATGGCCGACGAGCGCGACGCCCAGCAGGATGAGGCCGATGCCGGCGGCGGAGCGCGCGTCCACCGTCTCGCCGAACGCGAGCCATGCGAACAGCGGCACGCTCACATAGCTCAGCGCCGTCAGGGGGAAGGCGCGGCTGAGGGCGGTAGTGCGCAGCACCAGCATCCACAGCACGTAGGTCGCGAGGTAAAGGCCGACGGCCAGCCACGCGAACGCGGTTCCGGCTGCGGCGGCGAGGAAGTCCAGCCCCAGCGGAATGTCGCCGATGGCCTCGGCGGCGCCCTTGAAGGCGAGCTGGGTCGCGGTGTCCACGGCGAGGAAGACGGCGACGAGGATCAGGGTCGCGACGGTGGCGGGACGCAGCGTCATCGCGCGCCCTCCCTGCCCAGCCGTCGCAGGTCGGGGTCCCAGCGGGGGAAGGCCAATAACGGGGCGGCGAGGCGCAAGACCGCATGGAGTGCCCGATTGCGATGCTTCACCAGATGCGTGCGCGGCTCCAGCGCGCTGCCGAAGCGCAGCTTGGACGCATAGGCGGTCTGCCCGGTCTGCAGGTAGCGCCGGCCGATGCGCTGGCAGAAGCGCACGTTTTCCAGCCAGCTCAGGGCGTAGAGATCGTGCGCGGGGCCGAGCGGATAGGCCATGCCGAGAAACTTGTCGATCACCCGGTCGGGCTCGACGAACAGGAGGTTGAAGGCGGCAAGCTGCCCACCCACCCGATAGCAGGCGAAAACGGCATCGGTGCCGAGCGCCCGCGACACGGTTTCGAAATAGCCGTCCGGCAAATCCTCGAAATCGCCGTAGCGCACCTGGCTGCGGGTGCGGGTGGCCTCATAGAGCGCGCGCACCTCCCCTTCCATACCGGCGAGGGAGGTGCGCCACTCCACCTCCACCCGCTCGGCCCGCTTCATCTTGCGCCGGAGATCCTTGCGGGTGGCCGGCGAGAGGCGGGCGAGATAGCCATCGAGATCGCCGGTGCCGTCGAGGTCCAGCACCGCGACCGGCAGGCTCTCCACCGCGAAGTAGCGGGCGGCGGCCAGATGCGGCGCCAGCAGCGCCAGCTCGCGCGGCGCGAGGTCCTTGAACACCACGAGCCCGGTGCCGCGCCGCGCCGCCTCTGCCTCGACAGCGGCGATGAGGCCTGCGACGGCCTTCGCGCGTCCGGCCTCGCACAGGCGCGGGCTCAGCGCCACCGGGCAGGCGTCGGTGAAGGTCGAGCCGACGCCGAGCATCCGCCATTCCATGAGACCGGGTGCGCGGCGCGCGAGGCGATCGCAGAAGGCGGCCAGAGGTCCGTCCTGCAGCGGAGTGTCCAGCCGGTATTTCAGGGCGAACAGCGGGGCCGCCGCGGCAAGGCCCGCGCGGTCGCCCACGCTGACCGCCGCCAGCTCAAGGGCGGCCGGTGGGGAGGTCTCGCAGGCCGCGAGATAGGCCCACCCCTCGCTTTCGGGCGGGCGGGCGGCCTTCCAGGCCGTGGCATCGATGCCGGCCATGCCGGACACCATGCGGACAAGCGGGGCAACCGGCGCGCGGGCCGTGTCGCCGGGCCAGTCGCCGACCAGGGCATCATGCGACATGCGCCACCTGTCCCTGGGGAGGCTGTGTGGGGGGCGCCTGTGTGTGGGGCGCCTGCCGTTCGGCACGGCCGGCCGTCGCCCGGCGCGGCTCGCTTGCGGGTTGGCGCAGCGGCGCCTCCACCACGCCCCGGATGAAGGCCGAGATCCGGTCGGTGACGAGATGGCGCTGCCGGTCGAGGGTGACGAGGTGGTAGCTGTCGTCGAGCACCAGGCAATCCACGGTGCCGCCGAGGCGGCGTTGCAGCAGCACGGCATTGTTGAAGCTCGCCACATCGTCGTGGCGGGCATGGGCGATGAACACGGGCTGGCGAATGCTGCCGAGCTGCGGCTTCAGCATCGCCACCAGCCGCCACAGCTGCCGCAACGCCGCGGAGGGCGTGCCGAGGCTGCCGGCATCGGTATCGCCCAGCCGCATGGCGCGCACGATCACGCTGCGGATGCGTTCATCCTTGAGGCCGTAGGGCTCGCGCTCCACGAAGCGATAGCGCCGGCCCAGCGGCGTGTTGATGAGCAGGCGCAGCAGGAAGCCGTAGCGGGGGATGGACCAGCCGTCATAGCGCAGGGTCGGCGCCAGCATCACCACGCCGTCCACGCTCTCGGGATTGCGCGCGGCGAGCAAAGCGGCGAGCAGGGCTCCCATGGAGAGGCCGCCCACGATCACCTTGGTGCAGCGCGCTTCCAGCGTCGCGAGGGCAGCCTCGGCGCTGGCGTACCAGTCCTCGATCGTCGTCGCCGCGAGCTCCGCCTCGGTGCCGCAATGGCCTGCGAGCTGGCAGCACAGCACGGTGGCGCCGGTGGCGGCGAGCCGTCGCGCCACCTCGCGCAGTTCCACCGGGGTGCCGCCGAGGCCGTGGATGAGCAGCACCCCGACGGGGCCGCCCTCGATCATGATGCTGCGGTCGAGAGGCATGGGTTTCTCACAGGCTGGATGCGACGAGGGCGACACCGGCGGTGACGAGGGCGGCCCCGGCGTATTGCCGCGGCGCGATCCGCTCGCCGAGCCACAGGCGGCTCGCCACCGTGACGCCGAGGATGTTGAGGCTGGCGACGGGAAAGGCGATGGCGAGCGGCACCAGCGCGAGGATGCGCGTCCACACCAGGAACTCGATGGCGTAGATCGTCAGCCCCGCGATCAGCCATGGCTCGGCCATCAGCCTTACGGCGAAGCGCCCCACGCCGGTGCTGACGGCCGGAAGGCGGTCGGCGCCGCGCTTGAAGGCCAGCTGCCCGGCCACGTCGCAGGCGACGGAGGCGGCGAACAGGGCGACGAGGGACACGCTCATTGCAGGATGTCCCCCATGTGCCGGAGGATGCGGCCGTTGGTGACGCCGTTGACGGCGTTGGCGTTGCCGCGGGGATCGCGCCGCTGGTCACGGTCCAGATAAGCGCAGAGGGCGCGCAGCGCGCCATTGTCGCCCTCCGGCGAATAGTCGCCGCACACATCCATGCCCAGAACCGGCCGGTGCTCGGCGAAGACGGTGATGGCCTGAAGCACCTTGTGGAGGGGAAGCCGGCCCTGATCCCAGTTGGTCACCGCCTCGTCCGGGCCCAGCACATCCTTATCGAGGGTGATCCAGAGTGGAGTGTGCGGCAGCTCGGCGGCGATGGCCTCCACCCGTTCCGCGAAATCGCCGTCCTCGAGGCCGTCCCAGCGCAGGCCGTCGGCCCCGATCCCCGCCGCGCCGCGCACGCTCGCGACCTCGAAGCCGGGTCCGGCATAGAAGGTGGCGCCGGCCGCAAGCGGATGCATCTGAAGGCGCCCGGAGCGCAGCAGCGGCAGATCCGCGCCCTTCAGCTGCGGCGCGCTGAGGTCGGAACTGCACGGGCCCAGCGTCACCACCCGCGCCACGTTCCGCTGTTCCAGAAGGCGGCTCACCCACGAGCCGCAATTGAGCGTGCGGGGAAAGCGGGTCCAGTCCGGATGGTTGTCGAAATGCACGACGCTGACCGGCTGATCGAAGCGCGACACCAGAAGGTGACTCAGGTGATGGAAGTCGCCCGAGCCGTAGAAGCAGATCTCGCCGCGCGTCGGCGGGCCGAGCCGGTCGGCCAGCGTCCTGAGCGCGCTCCGGCCCGCCAGAAGGCGCAGCCGGGGCGCAAGGTCGCGGGCAAGGAACAGGTCGGCGTCACAGCCGGGCAGGCCGGCCATGACCTCGTCCTGCACGGTGAGCGCACCGTCCAGATCAATGACCTTGATGCGCATGGTGCTCACCGGGGCGTCACGCGGGTGAACAGCTGGTCCATCAGCGCCAAGGCGAGGTCGATCTCGGCGTGGCTGATGGTCAGCGACGGCGCCAGCGTGATGACGTTCTTGTGGTAGCCGCCAATGTCCAGCACCAGCCCGAAGCGCTCGCCGCCATGGACGAGATCGCCCTTCAGCGCCTCGTCCACCATGCGGTCGACGATGGCCTTGGAGGGGGTGAAGCTGTCGTGCGGCTCGCAGATCTCCACCCGCAGCGCGAGGCCGAGGCCGTCCACGTCACCGACGATGGCGTGCTTCGCCTTCAGCTCCTTCAGGCCGTCGAGGAAATGCGCGCCCTTCTCGGCCACGGAGGTGGCGAAATCCTCCTCCTGCATCATGCGCATGGCCTCGAGCGCCACCGCGGTGCCGAGCGGATTGGCATTGAAGGTCGAATGGGTGGAGCCGGGCGGAAACGCCTGCGGATTGATGAGTGCCTCGCGCGCCCACAGGCCGGACAGGGGATTGAGCCCGTTGGTGAGAGCCTTGCCGAACACGATGATGTCCGGCGCCACGCCGAAATGCTCGATCGACCACAATTTGCCGGTGCGGTAGAAGCCCATCTGGATCTCGTCCACCACCAAGAGGATGCCGTGGCGGTCGAGCACCTCCTTCAGCTCCGGGAAGAAGTTCGGGGGCGGGATGACATAGCCGCCGGTGCCCTGGATCGGCTCCACATAGAAGGCGGCGTATTCGCACTTGCCGGCCTTGGGGTCCCATACGCCGTTGTATTCGCTCTCGAACAGACGGGCGAACTGCTGCACGCAGTGGTGGCCGTGTTCCTCCTTCGTCATGCCGCGCGGGCCGCGGAAATGATAGGGGAAGGGGATGAAGTGGGCGCGCTCGCCGAAATGCCCGAAGCGGCGGCGATAGCGGTAGGACGAGGTGATGGCCGAGGCGCCCAGCGTCCGGCCGTGGTATCCGCCCTCGAAGGCGAACATCAGGCTTTTGCCGTCGCAGGCATTGCGCACCAGCTTGAGGGAATCCTCGATGGCTTGGGCGCCGCCCACGTTGAAATGCACCCGCCCCTTGTGCCCGAAGCGCGCCAAGGCGCCTTCGGCGATCTCGGCGGCCAGCTCGATCTTCTCGCGATGCAGATACTGGCTCGCCACCTGGGGCAGGCGATCGAGCTGGCGGCGCATGGCCTCGTTCAGACGCGGATTGGCATAGCCGAAATTGACAGCCGAGTACCACATCTGAAGATCAAGGAAGGCGCGGTCCTCGTCATCATAGATAAACGACCCCTCGCACCGCTCGAATATCTTCGGCTCCTGGGTGTAATGGACCGTATCCCCATGAGAACAATAGGTCTCCTCCAGTTCACGCAGGCGGGTGCACTCGGCGACGGACGTTGCGACTTCGGTCTGGCGACCGACTTCGGTCTGGCGATCAAGCATGGATGTCCTCGAACATAAGACGGGAGGGGGCCGCATGGCGGCGCGCACGGAACGGGTCCAGGAAAGCCAGGGCGTCGGCGAAGCCGGAAATTGCGCGGTGGGGGATGCCCTCGGCGGCGCAGAAGGCAGCGAGCGCGCCCTTGGCCAGGACAAAGTCGGCGCGGCGGGCAAGGCAGAAGTCGGATCGCCCGTCGCCCACCAGCACCACCCGGCGATTGGCTGGCACGGCGGCGCATTTGCAGGTGCCGCTTGGGCACTGTTCCCCGCGATTAGAAAAAGCCGCCTGCCAGCGGCCATTGGCCGTTTCCACCAGCCGATTACTGGTGACCGGCAGATCGATCCCGTTGGCGTGCAACAGGTGAATGATGGCGAGATCGAACCCGTCGGACACCACGGAGACGGTCGCGCCGCAGAGCCAAGCCCGGGTGACGAAGGCGGCGAAGTGCGGATCGAGCTTCACATCGGCGAGGGCTGCCAACATGGCGGCGCGTGACGCTTCCAGCAAAGCGACCTGCCGCGACATGCATTCCCGCGAGCCGATGCGGCCTGCGCACCATTCTTCTTCGATTTCCTGCCAGCTCCCATCCGCGAATGTCGCGAGCAGAAGATCCGTGGTGTCGACGAGGCTTATGGTGCCGTCAAAATCGAGAGCGAAGTGAAGTTGCATTTGGCCTCACGGACTGCGCGCTGTTCCCAACGCAAGCGTGGTGCCAACTGCTAACTGACTGATGCAAATACGTTATCCACGGAAGCGCGATGGCGGGCTGCCCCGAGATACGAAGGTTCCTCCAAAAATTGGAGAAGGGGATGTCGCCGCGAGAAGACAGGTCTGGCTGGCCCACGCCTGTACCGTGCACGGGGTGAGCCAGCGTCGGGCGTGCAAGGCCCTGAGCGTCGATCGCACCAGTACGCGTCTCGCTCTGGCACATCCTCCGCGCCTGGCATTGGCAAGCCGAAAGCAGGCGCTGTGACGGGCTGCCGGCCATTCTGAAACGTCGACTTGGCAGTGCATTTGCGCGGCAGCAGCCAGCGGGTGCCCCGCGCCTTAGAATCGATATAAATCATTGGTGTTGATAGGAAATTTCATTTTGCGCTAGATCTCACTCCGGTGTGCCGGGCGACCTTGCAGGATGATGTGCGCGCAGCCTGCCACCCACAGGCGGGGGCTGCCATGGGATGAACGGCGCCGGCGCGAGCGGAGGATAGGGCTTCAGTGGGTTGGGATATCGCCACATTGTTCAAGCGGCACGCGAGGGATATCGCGCAGGCGCTGCGTCGGCGTGGCCTGACGGCGGACATGGCGGCCGACCTCACCCAGGACACCTTCGTCCGCGTGCTGGCGTCCCCGCCGGCCGAAACCGCTCCGGTGAGCAACCCCGCCGCCTATCTCTTCCGGGTGGCGCGCAACCTCTCCATCGACCACCAGCGGCGCGAGCGGCTTCTGAACCGGGTAGACCTTGGGGCTGAAGGCTTCGAGGCGATCCTCGATCCCTCGCCGTCCCAGGAAGCGGCCGTCTATGACAGGCAGAAGCTGGCCTTGACCGCAGCGGCACTGGCCGAGCTGCCGGAAAGGACCCGGCGGGCCTTCGAACTGCACCGCATTGAGGAGATGACGGTCGCGGAAGTGGCGGCGGAGCTTGGCCTGTCCCGGTCGCGGGTCTGGGCCCTTGTGCGGGAGGCTTACGAGCATGTCGACCTGCGGCTGAACGGCCTTTGAGCGGCCGGCATCTGTGGCGCTGAACATTCGCGCGGGCCATTCGTATAATGATAGGAAGCGAGCGATGCTGCCGCCCTGGCAGCCTGCCTGCACGAGGAGCCTATGAGCGGAATTCCGGAAGAGCGCGTGCTGTTTCGGGAAGCCGCCGATCTGGCCATCCGCCTGCAGGATGATCCCGCCAACCCGGTCTCGCTCGAGATGGTTCGCGCCTGGGCCGCCCGCAGCCCCCAGCACGCCGCAGCCTGGGCGCGCGTCGCCCAGATCCATGGCATGACCGGCAGGGTCCTCGGCGACCAGCGGAAGGCCGCCGACGGCCACAGCGCGCTGACCCGCCGCACGGTCATCATCGGCGGCGTGATCGGCCTCGGCGCCGCCGCTGCGGGGACATGGCTCGGCCCCGAGGCAATCCGCCATGCCCGCGCGGACGAGGCCACATCCACGGCCGAGATCCGGCGCGTCGCGCTCACCGATGGCAGCTTGATCACGCTCGGCCCGGACAGCTTGGTGGCCTTCTATTTCTCCGAAGACAGGCGGGAGGTCACGCTGCTCGACGGAATGGCCTTCTTCGAGGTCGCGCGCGACCCGGCACGGCCGTTTTCCGTCCTGTCTGGATCGGTGTCGGCGACGGCGATCGGCACGGCGTTCGACGTGTCCAGCGATGGGGGTTCCGTGTCGGTTTCGGTCGATCAGGGAGAGGTGGAGGTGCATGCGCCGAACGCGATGCTCAGCGCTGGCGCGCGCCTGACTGTCGGCGACTGGATCACGCTCGATTCCTCCTTGCAGAAGGTCTCCCGCGGCGTGCGCGATGCCTCCCAGATCGCCGCGTGGCGGGAGGGCATGGTCATCGCGGATGGGGAGACCGTCTCGGCCATGGTGGCCAGAATCGCTCGCTGGCAGCCGGGGCGTGTCGTGATTGCCGACCCCTTCCTCGGGTCGCGCGTGGTGAGCGGGGTATTCGATCTGAGTGATCCCATACGAGCCCTTGAGGCGGTGGTTCGCCCCTTCGGCGCGAGGGTGCGCCGGATCGGCCCCTATGCGACGGTGATTTCGCCCGTCTGAGAAAAAGTGCCCGGACTGCAGGAGATTTCGGACCTCCGCTCGTAAGGCTCCATAGGGGCTCAGCAACCAGCCACACGGCCATGCGAGCCCCCGTGAACGCGACGGAGAAGCTGGGACATGCGGCCAGGGTCTGGGACGAGGGGTTTCGCCGGCATTGGGCGGAAGGTCATGGCCGCAACGCTGTTGGCGACGACGGCGATCCTGGCGCAGGGTGTGCTCATGGGCACCCAGGTTCATGCCCAGCCCAGCGTGCAGATCACCTTCAACATCCCGGCGGGCCCCCTGAGCCGGGCGCTGGCGACCTTCGGAAAGCAATCGGGGACGCAGGTGTCCTACGAGGCGGCGATCGCGAACGGCAAGACCTCGCCCGGATTTCAGGGGACCGCGACGCGCGAGCAGACCCTGGCGCGGCTTCTTCAGGGGTCGGGACTTTCCTACGCATTCTCCGACGCGACGAACGTCCTGATCACCCAGCCACGCCCCCAGTCCGGCGCGATGGGAAGCGATGGCTCGATTGTCCTCGATACGGTCAATGTCGAGGCGGAAGCGATCAACAATTGGGACGCGCCGGCGCCCTATGCCGGGGGCCAGGTTGCCACGGGCGCACGGCTCGGCGTGCTCGGAAACGTCAGCATCATGAATGCGCCCTTCAGCATCACCAGCTACACGTCCAAGGTGATCGAGGAGCAGCAGGCCGTGACGGTGGCCGACGTGATGGCCAATGATCCCTCCGTGCGGGTCTTCACCAATGGCATCAGCTCGTCGGCTGGCGCGGGCGAGGTCTTCTTCATCCGCGGTTTCAGCGTGACCAACCAGAGCATCCTGATCGACGGCTATGGCGGCATCTCGCCCGATCGCCTCATCCCGGTGGAAACCATGGAGCGCGTGGAGGTGCTGAAGGGGCCGAACGCGCTTCTCACCGGCTACACGCAGTATGGCTCCCTTGGCGGGTCCATCAATGTGGTGCCCAAGCGCGCCACGGACGAGGCCATCACGCGCCTCACGGCAAGCTATTTTTCCGATACCCAGCTTGGCACCCAGATCGATGTCGGGCGGCGCTTCGGCGCCAACAAGGAATGGGGCGTGCGCGTCAACGGGATCTTCCTGGATGGCGACACGTCCGTGGACGGCCAGGACGCCCGGCTTGGCGCCGCCACCCTGGCCCTCGATTATCGGGGCGAGGACCTGCGGGCGAGCTTCGACGCGGGCTATATCGACCAGAAGACCTATGCCCCCACCGGCGCCGCCGGCTTCGGCTTCGCCTCCGACATCGCCATTCCGCGCGCGCCGGACGCCAGCAAGCAGATCTACCAGGACTGGGAATATTCCGGCACCAAGACGGCCTATGGCCTCGCCAAGTTCGAGTATGACATCAACCCGGCATGGACACTCTATGGCGGCATCGGTGGCAGCACCTACAGGCAATCCATGCTGTCCACGGACATCTATGTTCTCGATTCCGCCGGGAACGCAACGGCCACCGCCTATTATAGCCCCATCAACGGTGGTGCCGTTTCCGCACAGGCCGGCCTCCGCGGCGCGTTCGCCACCGGCCCAATCGGCCACAAGATCAATCTGAACACTTCGTACCTTTACCAGAACCTGTACCAGGAAAGTAACTATTACGGATTTTTCTCCTTCGACACGAACATATACAACGCCCCCACCGTAGCCGCCCCGTCCACTGCGGGCTTCAGCGACGACCCCCCAAAATACTGGGACATCAACGCACCCGCCGTGACGCTGACGGACACGCTCTCCGTCCTTGACGAGCGCATCCTGTTCACCGCCGGGGTCCGCTATCAGCAGATCAAGGTCGATGTGTTCGATCCGGATGGAAGCATCGCCCAGGCTTATGACAAACAGGCGGTGACGCCCGCCTTCGGCCTCGTTGTGAAGCCGGTTGAGCGGATGTCGCTCTATGCCAACTACATCCAGGGCCTCCAGCAGGGACCCATCGCCTATCAGGGCACGGCGAACGCCGGCGAGGTCTTCCCGCCGATGATGACGGAGCAGATGGAAGCCGGCATCAAGTATGATTTCGGCGCCTTCACCGCCACCGCCAGCATTTTCCAGATCACCAAGCCCAGCAGCATCATCACCACCAACGCGGCCGGGGAGTCCGTCTTCAGCGTCAATGGCGAGCAGCGGAACCGGGGTGTCGAGGTCAACGTCTTCGGCCAGCTTTGGGAGGGCCTGCGCCTGCTCGGCGGTGTCGCCTATACTCAGGGCACCCTCACCCAGACCGATGACGGCCTCTATGACGGCAATGCGGCGGTTGGCGTTCCCAACTGGCAGACCAATCTCGGCATCGAATGGGATCCACAGGCCATTGCCGGCCTGACGCTGTGGGGCCGAATGATCGCCACCAGCTCGCAATATGTGAACCAGGCCAACACCCAGCAGATCCCAAGCTGGATCCGCTTCGATCTTGGGTCGCAATACAAGACGCAGGCCTTCGACCATCCTCTCGCACTGCGTTTCGCGGTGGAGAACGTCTTCGACAAGAGCTATTGGGCGGCTGTGAATGATGGCTGGGTCTCGACCGGCCTTCCGAGAACCTTCAAATTCTCCGCCGTGATGGATTTCTGAGGCAGAAGCTGGCCAACAGGGGCGTCTACCTCGCGGGCGACTGCAGCCAACGCGAGAGATTTGGCCGTCCGTCGGTGAAGATTAGATATCGGCCGGAAGCGGCCACGCTGCGAGGCCGGCGACGTACTCACTCCCCAGGGTCCGGACTCGATTGAGCCCGCATGCGCATGTCGCGGCGAGGAGGACGCCTGAGAGGACGTTTCGGGCGAGCCTGTCGTAGCGGGGGGCGACACGGCGTGAGGCCAGTCAGCGCGCTCGGAGCCGTGCAGCAATGCGTGCCACTTCGGGATTGTCCGGCTGAAGGTCCGCCAGGCGTTCCGCAAGCGCGCGGGCGCGGCTGACGTCTCCGGCGCCCAGCGCCGCATTGAGGACAAGTCCGATCAGCGCCGGATCGTTCGGGCTCTGCTCCAGCCCCTGCCGGGCCACGTCCTGTGCTTCGGTTTGGCGGCCGAGCGATTGCAGGGCGATCGCCTCCACATAGGCGTAGCGCGCTTCGGCGGGCGCCAGCGCGCGGGCGGCGGCCAGCGCCACGAGGGCGTCGTCGTAACGTTTCTGCCGCACGAGGGTGAGCCCGAGCGCATGGTGGAGGGCGGCGTCATTGCGCATGGCGAGGCCCTCGCGCAGCACCGTTTCGGCCTCCGCCTCGCGCTTCTGCCGCCGATAGAGGTCCGCCATGTTGATGCGCAGGGGCGCGAAGGTCGGATCGAGCTTGAGACCGGCGCGGTACTCCATCTCCGCCCTGGCTCCATCGCCCCGGCGCAGAAGGAAGGTGCCGAGATTGGCCCGCGCATCCGCCCGGTCCGCATTCAGCCTCTGGGCTGCCTCGTATTCGCTGAACGCAGCGAGGAGGCGGCTGCGCTCAGGCTCGCCCACCTCATCCAGCGGGACATCGGCGAGCTGGTCCGCCGCCTCCAGCCGCGCCGCGGCGGACGGATCTGAAAGAAGCGGCGATGCCCTCCGCCAGCGCTCCGCGCGCGGCAGGCCGGCCGCCGCCCGCAGCCCCGCCACACGAACCATGGGATCGGGATCGGCGAGGGCTGCCCGAACCGCGTCGTCGCTTATGCGCGCCGGGAACTGCGCCAGCGCCCCGACGGCGGTGGCCCGAACGAGGCCCGGCACGTCCCGATTTCCAGCCAGCGCGACAAGGGCCGCACGGGCCTCTGCTGCCCCAAGGCGCGCGGCATGAAGCGCCGGCCCCCAGCTCTGGAAGCCCTTGCGCTCCGGCCCATGCCAGCGCTCGAGCGCCTCGGCAGCCCAGCTCGCAGGCTTTTTCGTGTGGCAATCGGTGCAGGCATTGGGCGTGCCGAGCGCAACGGAGAGATCCGGGCGCGGAATGCGGAAGGAATGGTCGTGGCGTGCGTCGACCACCATGTAGGTGCGCTTCGGCATATGGCAGCCGATGCAATCCGGCGTCGCTGGCCCCGGGGCGTGGCCGGTGTGGCTCTGGACCGCGAAGCGCTCCGGCAGGTGACACTGGCCGCACACCGCCGCGCCGGGCGCCTTCAGGGCCGCGGTGTGCGGATCGTGGCAATCGGTGCAGGCGACGCCGCGCTTGTACATCAGGCTCTGCTTGAAGGCGTGATCGTTGAACACCTCGTCCTGATTCTGCCCGTCGGGCTCGAACAGGCCCTGCTCCAGCAGCACGGGCATGTGGGTCTGCGTCAGCGGCTGGCCGGGCTGCCAACTCTCGGACGTGACGCCGCGGCGGGCGTGGCAGCGCGCGCAGGTCTCGACAACGTCCCCAGCCGCCCGGTCCACACCATGGGCCGGGCTTCCGGTCTTCGGATCGGGGGTCCAGTCCACGACGGGCCGGGGTGCGGCCGCACTGGCAAATCCCGCATGAGACGTCGCGCGATCGCGCGGCCCCTTCGCCCAGGCGAGGTGTCCGGCCCCGGCGCCGTGGCAGCTCTCGCAACCGACGCTGATCTCGGAGAGGCGCGTGTCGAAGCGGTCGGCCGCCGCATCGTAGGCCTTGCGCAGCGCCGTGGAATGGCATTCCGCGCACATGTGGTTCCAATTCTGCTGCGGCCCGGACCAGAACAGCGGGTCGCCGGGCAGGGGCGCGTCGTCGCCATAGAGGTGGAACCAGCGCTGGCCGCCCTCGGAGGCCGGTCGGGTGTCATAGGCAAACGGCAGCGCCTGCACGCGCCCGTCCGGCATGGCGACCAGATACTGCTGAAGCGGGTAGAGCCCGAACGTATAGGCGATGGGGTAGATTGCCTGCTTCCTGTCCGAGCCAGCGATCTCCACGCGATAGCCTGTCCCCACTCGGAAGAAGCGAGCGCTCACCGGACCTTGACCGACCTCCGCCCCGTCGAAGCGCCCCTTGACGGTTGCTTCGGTTGGAAGGCTCATCGCGCCGGAATGCTGCGAGGCCAGCCAGGCCTTGGCCTCCGCCGCATGACAGCCCGCGCACGCCGCCGAGCCGACATATCCCTCCGGCGCCTGCGGCGTTAACGCCCCGATGCCGCCGGATGAAAGTTCGGCAGGTGCGGCCAGGGCACCCGCTTGGCGGTCTCGGTCGCTCCGCGCCGCAGCGATGAACGAAATCATCAAGGCTGTGAGGACACCAGCCAACAAGACTGACAGGATGCTCCTGAGCCGCATCCTCTTCTACCTTCCACTGTACAGGTCCAGCAACGAAGACTATGTCCCGGAGCGGTCTCGCCGCCCCGCCGGGGCCGACCTCATCTCTACCGCACTCATCGCCCCCACGCATCAGCCAAGGTCGCGTACCGACAGGCGACCATAGCTGATTTCGCCTTTAGAGATCATTGGACGGCCGTGATCGGGCGCGAGGGCGGCCGACGCGACCTTCTCCTCGCTCAGCCAGCGCGGTCCCCTCGCGTGGCACGACCTCAGCGCTCAAATTTTAAGTGAATTGACTGGCGTCAAGGCTATAATCGGACCTGTGACATCCTGATCGACATGTAATTATGTTCAGAGGTTACAGAGTAACGACGCCAGACTGATCATGTAGTGATGGTAAATTCGAGACGCGGGATGGAAGCGGGTCCGCTGACGTGAGCGGATATCTGGTCCGGCACCGGCCAATGCCATGCATGAGAAGAAGAACGCGATCACAATCGCCAACCAGGGAGGTCCGCCATGAAGCCAGCCACTCTCTTTTCGATGGCCTGCATCGGCCTCGGCGTAGCCATCGCTGGCCCCGCTGCAGCCCAGCAGACCCAGCCTGTGGGGCCGTACAAGGACTTCAAGGGCAAGATCGAGCTTGATGTGCGCGACTCGGTGGCGGATTGGGGTCCATTCACGCCCAGGAAGGCGCCGGAAGGTGCGCCCAACATCCTGTTCGTGCTTTATGACGACACCGGCCTGGCCGCATGGTCGCCCTATGGCGGGCGGATCAATATGCCGACTTTGGACAAGCTGGCTGCGGAAGGGCTGACCTATACGCAATGGCATACGGCAGCGCTGTGCTCGCCCACGCGCTCGACGCTGCTGACCGGCCGCAACCACACGCTCAACGGCATGGCCGCGATCACCGAGGGGGCCAACGGATTCCCCGGGGCGAGCGGGCGTATTCCGCCGCAGGCTGCGACCATCGCCGAAATCCTCAAGGACAATGGCTACAGCACCTTCTGGCTGGGCAAGAACCACAATGTGCCGGAGCAGGACGTGGCTTCGGGCGGAAATCGCAGCACCTGGCCCCTGGGCATGGGCTTCGACCGATTCTACGGCTTCATCGGCGGCGAGACCAATCAATGGTATCCCGATCTCGTCGAAGACAATCGCTTCATCGAGCCGCCTTCTGCACCGCAGGACGGCTACCATTTCTCGAAGGATCTGGCCGATCAGGCCATCCGCATGATCCGCGACCAGAAGGCCACCAATCCTTCGAAGCCGTGGTTCATGTGGTACAATCCCGGCGCCAATCACGCTCCGCATCAGGCGCCGCAAGACTTTATCGACAAGTACAAGGGCAAGTTCGACGACGGCTACGAGGCCTATCGCAGCTGGGTGCTGGCGCGCATGATCGAACGGGGCGTCCTGCCCAAGGACACGCAGCTGACGCCGCTCAACCCGCTACCGGCGGACGCCGCCTATGCCCCGGACATGGTGCGGCCCTGGGACAGCCTCTCTCCTGACGAGAAGAAGCTGTTCTCGCGCCTCGCCGAGGTCTATGCCGCCTTCTCGGAATACACCGATGTCCAGATCGGCCGCATCATCGACTATCTGGAAAAGTCCGGCCAGCTTGAAAACACCATCGTCATCTACGCGGCGGACAATGGCGCCTCCGGCGAGGGCTCGCCGAACGGCTCGGTCAACGAGAACAAGTTCTTCAACGGCTATCCCGACGATATCGCCGAGAACATGAAGCTGATCGACAAGCTCGGCGGCCCCGACACCTACGAGCATTTCCCCACTGGCTGGGCCGCCGCGTTCTCCACCCCGTTCCAGATGTTCAAGCGCTATTCGCAATATTCGGGCGGCACGGCGGACCCCCTGGTCATTTCCTGGCCGAAGGGCATCAAGGCGCGCGGCGAGATCCGCAATCAATACCACCACTCGGTGGATATCGTGCCGACCTTGCTTGATATCATCGGCATCGAGATGCCCAAGGTCTATCGCGGCGTGGAGCAGTTCCCCCTGTCCGGCGTCTCCATGCGGTATACATTCGATGCCGCGCCCGATGCCCCGACGCAGAAGAAGCGGCAGTTCTATGCGATGCTGGGCACGCGCGGTATCTGGGAAAATGGCTGGCTGGCGTCTGCCGTGCACGCGCCGTTCACGGGCAAGGGCAAGTTCGATCAGGACCGCTGGCAGCTTTACAACGTCGAGACGGACCGCTCGGAATCAAAGGATCTGGCCGACGCGCACCCCGAGAAGCTTGCGGCGCTGATCAAGGCCTGGAACGAGGAGGCGCGCACCAATCTGGCGCTGCCGCTCGATGACCGCACCGCGCCGGAGATGCTCGGCGTGGAGCGCCCCAGTGCCGAGCCGGCGCGCGACCGCTACATCTATTACCCCGGCACGGCGCCGGTGCCGGAGGGCGTTGCGGTCAACGTGCGCAACCGGTCTTACAAGATCCTCGCCAATGTGGAGATCGACACCCCCGACGCGTCCGGCGTGATCTTCGCTCATGGTTCGCGTTTCGGCGGGCATGCCTTGTTCATCAAGGATCACAAGCTCTACTACGTCTACAACTTCCTCGGCATCAAGCCGGAGCAGACCTTCATTTCCAATGTCGATCTGAAGCCCGGCAAGTACACGCTGGGGATGGAATTCACCCGCACAGGCGCCGGCCCGCACAGTGAATCGCTCGGCACGACCAAACTCTACATCGACGACAAGGTCGTGGCCGAAGGACCCATGCGGACCCAGCCAGCCAAGTTCACGCTCTCCGGCGACGGCCTCTGCATCGGCTATGACAGCGGCGATGCGGTGAGCCAGGACTATACGTCGCCCGGCACGTTCAGGGGTGGCACCATTCAGGGCGTGGCCGTGACCGTGGAGAAGGCCGCCTACACCGATCTTGCCCAGGAGGCCCAGCGTGCGCTTGCCCGCGATTGAGGCCGTCGGCACATCGCAAGCGGCCAGTGGCCATCTGGGTGCGGCCACCGTTCCGAGCAGCTTGAAGAGAGCCAGCAGCACCACGATCGCTTCACCGAAAAACGGAGCAGCTTCCTCGATCACCCATCAGGCCCGGAGGGGGGAGTCGGCGCTTTTCGTGAACGAGCTGGCCCTCAGAGGAAGCCGCGCTTCCCAGGGCCATGAACTGTGGTGAGACGGCAGCGCGGCGGCCTCAATGGTCAGAAGACGAGAGGTTCGGCTTTCGTACGATGCCTGCCATAGCGAGATCCCAGGCCTGGCCAAAATAAAGGTCCTGAGAGGCGAGATCAGTGAACTGGGAGTCGCCGAGCATGGCGCGGATCATCGGCTTGATCGAGGTTGCGTACAAAAGCTGATCGGCGATGAACAGGGAATCGCCCGCGACGACGAGGCCCTTGCTCTGCGCGCTTCGGACCAGATCCGCGAAGCGGACCATGAACGGATCTTCCGCGGCAGTGGGTGTCCCCACGCCGCCGGCTGGCACGGCCTCGGCGAGCGCCACACGGTTCAGGGCGAGCAATTCCGGGCGCATGTTGATGGAAAGGAGCGTGCGCGCATAGGTCCGCAGCCGTTCCAGGGGCGCCCCATCCACGCCCATCGCCGCGTCGATCTCGGCCATGACGCGGGTGCGTAGCTGATCCATCAGCGCCGTGAACAGCGCCGCCTTGGAGGGGTAGCGCCGATAGATGGTGTCCTTGCCAGCACCGCATTCGGCCGCGACCTGCTCCATGGTCGTCGCAGCAAAGCCCTGGGAGGAGAACAGGCGCGCGGCCGTGTCGAGGATCCGCTGGCCAAGTTCCTCCGCAGCCTGCTTCGTCGGCCGTCCACCGCGAGGCCGCGCGATCTTGGCAGCGGGATTGGCGGCAGGATTGGCAGATGCAGGACCGCGTGGGCGGGAATCGCTTGCGACCACCCCGCGCTTCACCTCGGCCTTCCCCGGTCTCATCTTGCTTGCCCCATCGCATGTCACGAAATGATTTAGAAGAAATCTAACCTGATCCAGAAACCAAACGCAACCGTTCCGTTGCTGAATCGCCACAAGCCACGTCGGGCAGACTTTCCGCCATCAAAATAACTGGACGATATCGTCCCGTTTCTGATACCGACTGATTGTGGTCAGGATGGTGTCGCGAGACGAGGCTGCGTGATGCGGAAGCTTTGCGGAAATTGCATATTATTTGGAATTTCTCTAAATATTCTTTGCCCGATCGGCGCCGCCCAAGCGCAGGATGCGACCATGCTTGGCACGGTCGTGGTGGATGCGACCGATGGCGAGAGAGCGTCGAACGAGACCATCGTCGCCCGCAGGGATGCCGCCTCGACCAAGACCGAGACGCCGATCGTCGAGACCCCCCAATCGGTTGATGTCATCACGCGCAAGCAGCTCGACGACCAGAACCCGCAGACCGTCGGCAATGCCCTGCAATACACTGCGGGCGTCTTCACCCCGGATGCGACGACGCGCTTCGACGGCCTGTTCATCCGCGGCTTCGGCGGCTTCGGGACATCCACCACCTTCGTCAGCTTCATGGACGGGCTGCGCCTGCCCCGCGGCCAGGCGTTCGGCCAGTTCCAGATCGACCCTTACCTGCTCGACCGGATCGACGTGCTCAAGGGGCCGTCGGCGGTGCTCTACGGGCAGGTGAGCCCCGGCGGGCTCGTGAACATGGTGAGCCGCGATCCAAGCGCATCGCCTTACAACGAGCTGAGGCTGGAGGCCGGCTCCTACGGCCGGGCGCAGGCCGGCTTCACGACGCAGGGCGCGTTCGATGATAAAGGCGTCTGGCAATACAGCCTGTCGGCCATCGGCCGCATCTCCGGCACGCCCTATGACGGGGTGAGCGAGCAGCGGATCGGCGTGGCCCCCGCGGTGGCCTGGCAGCCCGACGCGGACACGCGGCTCGTCCTGCGCGCCTTCTACGAGAACGATCCCGACGGGGGCTATTTCAACTCGATCTATCCCACCTTCCTGTCGCCGCCCAAGTATCGCAGCTTCCTGAACAGGAATTTCAACGTCGGCGATCCGACCTTCGACAGCTATACCCGCGAGCAGGGCGGCATCGGCTATTCATTCGAGCACCGCTTCAACGACTTCGTCGAGATCCGCTCAAGCGCCCGCTATACTGACGTTTCGGCCGAAACGCGCGGCATCCAGATGGCCGGCGCCATGACGTCCGGCGGCATCCTTCCCCGCCAGGCGGTGATCTCGACCGAGCAGGCCGGGGGTGTCGCGACCGACAACAACATGGTCTTCACCTTCGCCACCGGGCCGCTCAGCCACAAGGTCGTGGCGGGCCTCGATTATCAGTCGTTCTCCAGCGACTGGACCTACCAGTGGGGCTCGGCCCCGAGCCTCAACGTCGTCTTCCCCGTCTACGGCGTGACGCCCGGCCCCTTCCTCACCCTGATTGACAATACCCAGACCGTGCAACAGACCGGCCTTTATCTCCAGGATCAGATTGCGGTCGGCAACTGGCGTGCGGTGCTTGGCATTCGCCAGGACTGGACATCCCAGGAGACGGAGAACGACCTCGCCGGTGGCGCCACGACCAAACAGTCCGCTTCCGCCACCACATACCGCGCCGCGCTGCTCTATCTGTTCGACAACGGCCTTGCCCCCTACGCAAGCTATGCGACCTCGTTCGAGCCTGTGATCGGGGTGAATGCCGAGGGAGACCCCTTCATCCCCACCGAGGCCGAGCAGTTCGAGGTCGGCGTGAAGTATCAGCCGACCTTCATGAATGCGCTTTTCACGGTCTCCGCCTTCGACATCCGCCAGCAGAACGTGCTTACGCCCGGTCCCGTACTGGGCTTCAACATCCAGACGGGTGAAATCCGATCCCGCGGCCTGGAGTTTGAGGCCCGCGCCGATCTCAGCGCCAACCTTGAGATGATCGGCGCGCTGACCCTGCTCGACACCGAGGTGACGGCTTCGAGCGTCGCCGCCTACATCGGCAAGCATCCGCAGGCCGTGCCCAATTATTTCGGCGCGCTCTGGCTGAACTACAAATTCACCGATGGGGCGCTGAAGGGGCTCACCACCGGCGCCGGCCTCAGGGTGATCGGCCCAAGCTATGCCGATGATTCCAACCTCATCAAGGTCGATGGCTTCGCTCTGGTCGATCTCTCGCTGCGCTATGATCTCGGGATGCTGAGCCCGCAGATGAAGGGCGCGACCGCGACGCTCGACGTCCGCAATCTGTTCGACACGGTCTATTACACGAGCTGCACCTACGACATCTATTGCCAGTACGGCAGTGCGCGAACCTTCCTGGCGGGGCTGCGCAAGACATGGTGACGGGCCTCACCCGCAGGCGCCTGCTCTGCGTGACCCTCGCCGGCCTGCCCCTGCTCCGGGTGAGGGCCAGCGCAGCGGGCACGCTTCAGGTCACGGACATGCTGCAGCGGACGGTCACGCTGAAGCGCATGCCCGAGCGGATCGTGCTGCTCGACGCGCGCGATGCCATCAGCATGGCCCTGCTCGATCCCCGGTCCATGCAGCGTGTGGCCGGCTGGGCCGCACCAGAGACGCTCGACAGCGATGCGCTGCTCGCTGCCCTGAAGGCAAAGGCCGGCCGGGACATCCCGGTCGTCGGCGGGCTCACGCCGGGCAGCATCTCGGCCGAGGCCATCATCGCGCTGAAGCCCGATGTGGTGGTCACCACGCGCAACACCGAGGGCGCCAACGGCGAGCTCTCGGCGCAGCTCGGCGGCTTTGGCATCCCCGTCCTGTTCAGCGACAGCGCCAGCAGCGACAGCGGGCGGAGCGCCGCCGACGATCTGCCCGCGCTGATGCGCATGTGGGGCCGGCTGCTGGATCAGGACGCCCGCGCGGAGGACTTCCTCGCTTTCACCCGCGATCGCTTCGCGGCGGTTGCCGCATGCGTCGGGACGGCGCCGACGCGCAAGGTCTATCTGGAGGTCCAGTCCACCTATGACGATTGCTGCTGGGCCGCAGGCCGGCAGGTGTGGGGGGAGCTTCTGACCCGTGCAGGCGGCCGGGTGCTCGACGCCGCGACCGCGCCCTGGTTCCAGAAGCTCCATGTGGAGCAGCTCATCGCCGAGCAGCCAGATCTCTACATCGCGTCCGGCGGCGCCTTCGCCCGCGGAACGCGGCCGCCCATCGCACCTGGCCTTTCCATCCGAGAGGCGCAGGCCGGCCTTCAGGCCCTCGCTGCCCGGCCGGGTATGGACCTCGTGGCGGCAGTGAAGGCGCGCCGCGTATCCGGCATCTGGACTGGCCTCGTTGTCATCCGTCCGCTCAACATCCTGTTCGTGGAGCGCGTCGCGCGGTGGCTCCACCCAGATGCGTGCCGGGCCATCGACCCGGAAGCCACCCTGCGGGAGCTGAACGCCCGCTTTCTGTCGATACCCCTCGAAATGCCGTTGTGGGCGAGCCTCGACGGCACGACCCCTTAAGCACGCGTGAGGCCAGCCATGCTTTCAGCCCGCACCACCGTCGCCTTTCCCCGCATCGCCACGTTCCTGCCGGCGATCCTGGAGTCGCTGGCGGCCCACGACATGCCCGTCACGGCGCGGGAGGACACGTTCGTCGCCGTCTGCCCGTTCGGCGAGGCGCTGCTGACGCCCGGCCGGGAGAGCCTCGCCATCCAGATCCGCGCCGCATCCGGCCCGGAGCTGAACCGCGTCCGCCACGCGGTGACGGGCCTCGTCGGCTTTGTGGCGAAGAGCGAGGCGCTCCGGATCGTCTGGGCGGGCGACGCGGTGGGGCCGACCTTTCCGCCCGATCTGCGCATCCTCACCGTGCGCGACGTGCAGGCGATCACGCCGCGTATGCGTCGCGTGATCTTCGAGGGGCAGGATCTCGCCCGTTTCGACACGCGGGCGCAGATCCACACCCGCCTGCTGTTCCAGCCCGAGGATGCCGTCACCCCCGAATGGCCGATGCTGGACGACGCCGGGCTGATCGTGTGGCCCGGCGGCGTCCAGCGCCTGGGCTCGCGCGTCTATACCATCCGCCGTGTGGAGCCAGCGAACGGCCTGCTCTGGATCGACTTCTTCGATCATGGCGGCAACGGCCCGGGCGCCCGATGGCTGCGCCGCGCCGTGCCCGGCGACGTTGTGGGCGCGCTCGGCCCGGCCGCGCACGGCCCGAAACCGGCCCGTCGGATCCTGCTGGTCGGCGACGAGACCGGCCTGCCTGGAATCGCCCGCATCCTGGAGGATGCACCCGACGATATGGAGGGGCTGGCGCTCGTCATCGTCGCCGACGAGAGCGAACGCCAATTGTTCAGGATGCCGAAAGGCGTCGAGATCCAATGGCTGCTGCGCACCTCTCCGGCCGTCAACGGCGCGCAGACGCCGCTGTGCGCCGCCGTCCGGGCGCTGGACTGGAGCATCGGCCATGAGGACCTGTTCGTTTGGGTCGGCTGCGAGTTCCACGATTTCCGCGCCATACGCCACTTCCTGCGGGACGAGACGAAGCTGCCGGCATCCCGGATCGTCGCCTTCTCCCACTGGCGCCGCGGGATGAGCGAAGAGGACATCATCGCCATCGGCGGCGATGCGGTGGCCGCATGAGCGCGCCTCCACACGGCGCGGGCCTGCACTTGCAGATTCCAGATTCCGCTGCGCCCGGCCTCGCCGCCATCTATCAAAGACGCACGCACCGCAAGCAGGTGGCATTGCTCCTCGCGGCAGCAGCACTTCTCTGCTTCATGCTGATCGACCTCGCCGTCGGGCCGGCCGGATACGCATTTGCGGACATCATCCGCGCGCTGACGGCCCCCTCCTCGTCTCCCCCGGAGGTGCGCGCCATTCTCTGGACCATCCGGATGCCCACCGCCCTCATGGCGGGCGTGGTCGGCGCGTCCCTCGCGGTCGCCGGGGGGCAGATGCAGACCGTGCTCGCCAATCCGCTGGCGTCACCCTTCACGCTGGGCATCTCGGCCGCCGCGGGGTTCGGCGCGGCGCTCGCCCTCGCGTTCGGCTTCGCCATACTGCCCGCCTTCCTCGACTATGTGGTCCCACTGAACGCGCTTTTCATGGCGCTGCTTGCGGCGGGCCTCATCCACGCCTTCAGCCTGCAGCGCGGCGCCACCACCGAAAGCATCGTCCTGCTGGGGATCGCGCTCGTCTTCTCATTCAATGCCTTCCTCACCCTGGTGCAATTTTTCGCCTCCGAGCAGGCGGTCGCCGCGGTCGTCTTCTGGACCATGGGCAGCCTGACCAAGGTCACCTGGGCCAAGCTCGCCATCTCGACCATCGTGCTCGCCGCCGTGCTGCCGATCTTCGCGCACCGCGCCTGGTCGCTCACGCGCCTGCGCCTGGGCGAGGACAAGGCGGCGAGCCTCGGCGTCAATGTCCGCCACCTGAAGCTCGAGACCATGGCTCTGGTGGCACTGCTGGCGGCGGTGCCAGTCGCCTTCGTCGGCACCATCGGCTTTGTTGGCCTCGTGGGTCCCCATATCGCGCGCCTCCTCATCGGCGAGGATCAGCGCTTCTTCCTGCCCGCATCCGCCCTGTGCGGCGCAGCGCTCCTGTCGGCCAGCTCCATTCTCAGCAAGACGCTGATCCCCGGCACGCTCCTGCCCATCGGCATCGTCACTGCCCTCATCGGCGTGCCCTTCTTCGTGCTGCTGATCCTGCGCAGCGTGAGGACGGGGCCATGAAAACGGATATGAGCGAGGCGCTCGGCGTTCGCCTCGTCGAGGTCGGGGCGGGATATGGAAGAAGGCCGGTCATCGACGGTATCACCACGCCGCGTTTCACCGGTGGCGATCTCGTCGCGGTGCTCGGCCTCAACGGATCGGGCAAGTCGACGCTGCTCAAGCGGATGGCCGGCCTTCTCGAAGGCCCCGGGCGGGTGGAGCTTTCCGGCGCAGGCCGCGCCGATATCGGCTACCTGCCCCAGGACCTCCCGTCACCTGCGGGCCTCACCGTCTACGAATCCGTTCTCCTCTCCGCGCGGCGCGATGCGGGCTGGAGCGTCCCGGCCGCGGAGCTGTCCCGCGTGGAGGCGACGCTGGCGATGCTCGGCCTGACGCCGCTCGCCTTCCGCGGGCTCGACACCCTGAGCGGCGGCCAGCGACAGCTCGCCTCCATCGCCCAGTCGCTCGTCCGGCAGCCTCGCCTCCTCCTGATGGACGAACCGACCAGCGCCCTCGATCTGCACCGTCAGTTCGAGATCCTGAAGATCCTTCGCAATCTGGCCGAAGCACAGGGCGTCATCGTGTTTGTCTCGCTGCACGATGTGAATCTCGCCCTGAGGTTTGCGAGCCACGCAATGGTGATCGCGAACGGGACGCTGACGGCTTGCGGATCGAGCTCCGCGATTATCTCAACAGAAATGATGGAATCGACATTCAGAGTTTCTGCGCGGATTGAGACTTGCTCGAAGGGCATATCAATCATCATTGTCGATGATGATTGATATTTTTCTAACGCTGCGACATTCATTTTGTGATTTAGATGCAGCTGAACTCGATCTCCATTTTTCACGCTGGTTCTGAATGCCCGCCTCTCCGCGAAGGCGCCTAAAAAAACTTGCAGAAGACGTATCGTGCCCCGGAAATACTCCGGAAAACCTCCCGACGTTGCAAAATCGCGCCGAACCAGGCCCAATACCTAGAAGGTCGGAGTGATGAACTTGGACAGCTCGAGGCGCACCTGACTGCGCTCGGTTGCGTTTCCAGTCGGCACCCCGGCGAGATATTCCGTCCCGCCCCAAAACTGGGAATAGCCGACGGCAGCCGACCAAGAGGGAGCGAAGGCGTAGGAGAGCCAGGCCTGGAACTGATAGGTGGGATCCTGTGACAGGGTCTGGGTCCCGTTGCCAGCCTTGCTGTTGTCCCCGTACCAGACCACGTCGCCTGTCAGCTGAAGGCGAAGCCACTGGCGAGCCCTTGGTACCAGCCGGCCTGCATATCCAGCTTCCAGCGGTTCTCACCCAGGTTCAGCACCTCGCCTGCACTGTACTGGCCGATGGGCAGGAACAGATACGGCATGATGCCGATATAGGTCTGCGTCGCCTTGTTGTTCACCACCCAGATCGTGGTCGCGAGGATGGGATCGCCGAGGCCGGCGGCGGCGTCGAACGGGGCGCCACCGAGCCGGCCGTTGTAGAGGGTGCCGGCCGGGATGAGCACCTGCGGCGCTACCGTGAAGCCGCCGATGTCGAAGTAATGCACATAGCGCAGAATGTTGACGTAGGAATCAAGACCGGTGCCGTTGGAGATGGTCTACTGTGTCAGCCACGACCTGATCACCGGGCGGAAGGATAGGCCCGGCAGCAGCAGCCAGACAGACGCGCCGCCGACGGCCAGTGCCGCCATGACGATCAGCGCGCCGCCATAGCCGATGATGATCCCCCGCGCCGGATAGCGGTCGGCAATCCAACCGCCGAACAGGTTGCCGGCCGTCATGCCGAGGCCGAACACAGCCAGGGCCACCGGGATCAGGGTCACAGGCAATCCCGCGGCATCTGTCACGATCGGTCCGATGAAGGTGTAGACGGCGAAGATGCTGCCGACGCCAATAGCGGCGACCATCATCATGCCCCACACGGATGCCTTGCGAAGCGCCGACAGTTCCTGGATCACCGGCACCCCGTCCAGCGCAGGCGTGCGCGGCACCCACTGGCGGAGGGCGGCAAAGGCGAGGGCAGCGAGGATCGCGACGGCGAGGTAAGTCTCGCGCCATCCCAGCGTCTGCCCCATAAAGGTGGCCAGCGGCGAGCCGAAGATGGTGGCGACGGTCAGGCCCGTCATGACGATGGCGAAGGCTCGGCCCGCCTGGCCGGCGCCGACCACATGGGCTGCGACCACGGCGCCGGCACCGAAATAGGCGCCCTGCGGCAAGCCGCTGATGAACCGCGCCGCCATAAGCCAGCCAAGGTCGCTGGCCACCGCGGACAGAAGATTGCCGACGATGAACAGGGCCATCAGTGCCAGCAGCAGCGTGCGGCGATTAAGCCGGGCGGCCGTCAGAGTGACGAGGGGCGCGCCGGCGACCACGCCGAAGGCATAAGCGGTGATCGCACCGGTGGCCTGCGGCACGGTAAGGCCGAGGCCTTCGGAAAAGAGCTGGATGATGCCCATGCTCGCGAATTCCGAGGTGCCGATCACGAAGCTCCCCAAGGCAAGCGCGAGCAGCGTCCGCGTGTCGCCGCGATCGGCGGCGGTGTCACGGGCATGGGGACGAGTCGAGGACCGGTCGATATCGACCGGCAAGGCGGCGGGAGAACAGGCGGACATGTCTGTGATCCTTTCATTGCGGGCCGGCCGATGGGCGGTGGCCGTCGCCCGTTGAGATCGCATGACACCGGCGCGCTGATTAGACGGCCGCTTTTCACCGGATTTGGGAGATCGTTTCACAGATCGTGGGACGGAAGTCCGACGGCGTGTTAGGTCTCGCCCTACGGGCAAGCCAGATCAAAGGTCCGCCATGGACAATCGAGCCGGCGAGATGATGGTGTTCGTTCGCGTGGTGGAAGCGGGGAGCTTTTCCGAGGCGGCCCGGCTGATGCTGATGACGCCGTCCACGGTGTCCAAGCTGATCGCCCGACTGGAAGCGCGGCTAGGGGTGCGCCTGATCGAGCGATCGACCCGCCGGCTGGCGCTGACCGGAGAGGGCCAGTTCTATTACGAGCGCAGCCAGGCCCTGCTCGGCCAGCTCGATGAGACCGAGCAGCAGATCGCACAGGGTGGTGCCGAGGCCGAGGGTGTTGTGCGCGTCACGTCATCGGTGAGCTTCGGCTCCGCGGCCCTGGAGCAGATCCTGCCGGCCTTCTTCGAAGCCTATCCGAAAGTGATCGTCGACCTCTCCCTCTCCGACGAGGTGGTCGACCTCTATCTCGATCGCACCGATGTGGCGATCCGGGTGGGCAAGCTCATGGATTCCAATCTGATGGCCCGCAAGATCGGAGAGACACGGCGGCGCATCGTCGCCTCCCCGGCGTATCTCGCGCGCCACGGCACGCCCGCCACCCCGGAGGATCTCGTCCACCACAACTGCCTCGGCTTCAATTTTCGCCGGGCGATGCCGGTGTGGCCCATGCGCGAGGGCGGACGGATCATCGAGCGCATGCTGAGCGGGTCGCTGCTGGTCAACAACGGCGACACGCTGCGGCGCATGGCGATCGCGGGCGTGGGCATCATCAGGCTCGCCGACTACCATCTGCGCGAGCCCATCGCCCGGGGCGAACTGATCGAGCTTCTGGCGGACAGCGACCTCGGCGTCGCGGACGAGATCCATGCCCTGTTCCGGGGCGCGCAGTTCCTGCCCGCGCGCGTCCGGGCGTTCCTGGATTTCGCCGTTCCGCGCATGCAGATGTTTCTGGCGCACGGATAGGCACTTCCACACGATCTGCCCGCGCACGCGATGCCGCGCGTCGGCGGCGGGCCGCCGACGCGGGCCGATCGGAGCACGGCCTCACGCTGCGCCGGGGAGCGGCGCGGCCGGATTGACGAGGCCGCGCTCCCGCAGTTCGGCCCAGAACCCCACCGGGATGACTTCGCGCAGTGCGGCGCCATCCTCGGCGATCCGCTCCGGACGGCTGGCGCCGGGAATGACCGCGGCCACCGCCGGATGGGCGAGCGAGAACTGCAGTCCGGCCGCCTTCATCGAGATGCCGTGGTGATCCGCGATGGCCTTGATCGCCGCGATGCGCGCGCTCATGGCCGGCGTCACCGGAGCGTACTCAAAGTTCGGGCCGCCGACGAGCGCGCCAGAGCTGTAGGGGCCGCCGACCACGATGCCGAGGCCCTGCTCCTCAACCATCGGCATCACCCGCTGCAGAGCCCGGTCATGGTCGAGCAGCGTGTAGCGCCCGGCGAGGAGGAAGCCGTCGGGGCGCGGCTCCTCCAGCGCCAGAAGCAGCTCGATGGGCTCGACCCGGTTGACGCCAAGCCCCCAGGCCTTGATGACGCCCTCGTCGCGCATCCGGTCGAGCGCGCGGAAGGCGCCCTTGCGCGCCTCCTCGAACCGGCCGAGCCATGCGTCGCCATAGAAGTCCTGCGCCACATCATGGACGAAGGCGATGTCGATATGATCGACCTTCAGGCGCCTGAGGCTGTCCTCGATGGACCGATAGGTGGCGTCTTCCGAATAGTCGTTCACGATCTTGTTCGGGCGGCCATACTTGAAGACCTCGCCCTTCTCCCCGAGATCGCGGGCGCTGATGTCCTCGATCTCATCGAGGATCACACGGCCCACCTTGGTACTGATGACGAACTCTCGCCTCGGCTTGTCGGCCAGCACCTCGCCCATGCGCATTTCGGCGAGGCCCGCACCGTAGAAGGGCGCGTTGTCGTAGTAGCGGATGCCGTCATTCCACGCCGCCTCGACCGTGGCGCGCGCCTCCGCCTCTGGGATGTCGCGGAACATGTTGCCGAGCGGCGCTGCGCCAAAGCCGAGCTGCCCGAGCAGGAGATCCTTTAGTGCCATTAGTCTGAACCTTCCATCTGTGGTCCGAACCCAACGTTCGGCGTCACGGAAGGAATAGGGCGCGCCGGAGATCCGAAATAGGCGGGCAGTGATCTCAAGACTTTGGAAGGCGGTTCATAGGTGACGCCGGTCGGCGTGCTCTTCGCACTCGCGCCCGCCGACTGGTTGAGAGGTCTCAGCCGGCCCGCGGTGCAACCAGTTGCACCGGATGGGAGCCGGTCGGAAAAATTTCAGAACGTGCGTTGTACGACGGCGGCCGCGCTATGTCCTGAATTGTCACGATGGTGCATGTTAACAACGACATGACGTCCCGCATCAACCCACCACCGACTGCGCCAACCGCTGAAGGCATTGGCGCTGCGTTATCAGGTTGGGAACGACGCCAGAGATTTAATCCTCGGGCAGGCTCGGTGAGCACCACGGGCAACCGCTCATTAGCTCCGAGCGGTGCAACCGGTTGCAACACCGCAGGCGTCCAACGTCTGCGCAGCTAGCCACCGTCCTGGCGCCCGCCGCGCCTTACGATGGTCAACGAGGCGTTGGGCAAAGGACTTTGACGCACTTTGCCCCTCCAACGGCGACGCCATCCAAATATCAGGCTCGGCAGACCCGGTGAGCACCACCGGCATGCTCATCGGTCCGATCGCATTCTTGCAACCGGTTGCACCAGCAGGTCGCGACTGGCGGTCAGCTACCACAGGACGTGCCGGAAGAGGCACGGCTTGCCTTCGAAAGGCTCCTTGGCCAGGCGAGCGATCAGGTGCTCCGGGCCACGGGCCGTGCGCCGCTGCGTTCGAACCATGAACTTAAGATTGTCACTTGGTCGTTCACACGCTGCCCGGAGGAGGTCCAGGAGCGGCTCGTGGGTGCCGTGGAAGGCTACGCCCAAAAGCAAGCTCATCCCCTGCATGGCGGCGCGCTGAAGTGCAAGACCGTCATTATCCAGGGAGCGGGCCGGGCAGTGACCGGAGAGGAGCGGCTGCGTCGCCTTCTACGCTCGCTGGCAGCTCTTCACCCCGATACCGATACGATGAACGCCCTGGGTATGATCCTGTCGCGAAGAGCCGAGGCGCCCGGCGCTCTGGATCGCGAGCTGACAACAGGCATTGCCGCGGTCCTCGCCCAGCAATTGGAACGGCTTCTTGAACGGAAATCGTTCAAAACTCTGTTCTTCAACACCCTTTCGGCCCTGGCGGGGCTATTTCGCTATCGGGAAATCGACCGAACCGTACTGCTGGAAGGCATAGACCCGGTCGCGAGCCGGATACACGGCACCATCACCCAGTTCATTTCAAGTTTCAGCACCCAGCAGCAGTTCGACAGAAAGACGCAAAATGCCCTGTCTCTGCTGCAAAGCATCCAATCCTATCTGGAGGGCGGTGGAGAAACGCCATTCCAACGTCAGCGCTCTTCCAGGCATTGAGCCCGCGCCCCCGCGCGGCTGTCTTTTGGTTGCATTGGCTGCTGTTGAGGCCGGTGTGGAGGCATCCGGCCGCTCCAAAGGTGGACGTCCGCCCGAGTGGCAGCGCGATGCCGCGGGAGCCGAGATTCTTGCGGCGTGGGCCGGACTGACTAGCCGCACCATAAGTGCAAAGAGCCCCGCGCTCTTCGACTTCCTCTCTGATCTCTCCACGATCTTCGGCGAAGAAGACCTGCTGCGCATCGCTAATTCTGACGAGCACCGCAAACGCATTTGCAGGCTCGCGCGGAAGGTCGCCCCTACGACCTAAAAATCGATAGGTTTCGGGCCGCTCGCTGTCGCCCGCCGTCGCGCAAAGTCTCCGAATAACCGGAGACCCCAACCCTATGCACGCCGTCCCCCGCCTGATCCCCCTCAACGATGCGCTCGCGCCCCTCGGCGTCTCGCGCGCTTCGGCCTACCGCCTCGCGGGCTCCGGCCAGCTGGAGCTGCGAAAGGTCGGCCGCGGCACCTTCGTGACCGCCGCCGAGCTGGAGCGCTTCGTGTCCGCCGCGCCCGTCGCGAAGATCGCCCCGCCGCGCCGCTGAGGACCGACTCCCACACACAAGAAGTGCCGTCCCCCATGGGTGGCAGCCAAGCTCTTTGACAAGTTAGGAACACACATTGCCGCCGCGGCTATTCGCGTCGGCAGGATCGAACAATGAAGGGAGACGAACAATGACGCGCTAGCAGAGCATTTGAAACGAAAATGGGCGCCCGACAGCGCCCACTCCGAAATCTAAAAAACAGGATGGCGTAATGTACTTCTTCGAGCACGGCAATGTCAACGGAACCATCATCGGCTCTGGCGGGCGGTGGATGATCTTCTTCTCCAAGCCCATCGGCATGATGCACGATGGGCGCGTCTTCCCCAGCAGCGCCGCCGCCCTCGCCGAGGTCCGGGCCGCGTCGTGAAGCGCCTCCCGGCCCACGTCCTCAACGCGATCCGGCTTAGGGGGGAGATTGCCACCCTGATCCGGAGCCGCTCCGAGACCGGAAGGGAGTTCCCGCCCGCCGCCGGCCTCGCCCACACCCTTGCCCGGCTCGCCGTGGTTCTGGATCGGGATGGCCCGACCGTTTTTGGTGTCCAGCGAGCCGCCCGCGTGCTCGGCGCGGGCGTGCTTCCGGAGGGCTTGGTGCTCCCGGAGGTTCACCGGGCCTCCTCCGAGGCCAAACTCGGGAGGGGCTGGCGCCTCCCCGCTGCCGACACGATGGGCGTACTCCTCGGTGTATCGGAGCTGGAGCGCGCGGCACTTCGGCTGCGGCTGGTGGGCTCCGAGGACCTGCCCACCTGTGACCGGCGGCGCGCCGCAGAGCGCGCGCGCAAAGCCCGAACGAGGGAGGCTGGCGGAGCAACGCCCCGCCATGCAGCTCTCAGTTCGACGAGACCTTGGGAAGTCGCAGGAGTCTCGCGCGCCACATACTATCGGATGCAGAAGGCGATTGAGACAAATTCGTCCGCGTCTCCTTCTATTAAGAATAGGCGTGCGGACGAAACCGTCTCACGGGCTGCCGCAAACAATTCTGCTCCGGCGCTTGGAGCGCCGGCCAATGCCTCCCTTCGCCAACCCTTCGAGCCCGCCCCTCCAGCCCCGCCGATCATTCCGGACGGGATTCGCGACAGGGCGATGCGGGCCGCCGTCCTGCCGCATCCGCGGGTGCTCACGGCCCTGAAGGACGCGGCCGGGCCGATCGATATCGAGAACCTCGCCCTCGCTGCCGAGCTTCGCCGGGATGCGTGTCGCCGCGTCGTCGCCGATCTTACCGCATCGGGCATCGCCATCAGGACCGGCCGCGATGAGATCTCGGTCTCTGCCTCCTTGGCAGCGCTCTCCAGCGAGGCCGCCGCTCCCAACGAACATAGGTGAGAGTCATGCTCAACAGGAAGAACACTCGGGAAGGCGATGACGAATATTCGGGCGTCATTGCGCAGATCACCCCGCGCTCCCGCGTCGTGATCTGCCACGACCGCCTCCAGTTCATTGTGCAGGTCCGCGGCGGCGCCGCGTGGCGCGGACGCCGATTCTACTCCACCCGTGCCGCCCTGCTCGCCCAGCTCCACGAGGTGGTGGGCGACGTGGCGCCGGACGCGATGACGCTCCTCGCCCGCCTGCCGCCCTTTGCGCGGGATTACCGCGCCACACACGCCCCTCACGCGGCGCCGGAGGTCGCCGAGCTGGAGGTGTGCCCCTGCTAGGCGGGAAACGGGCGTGAGGGGCCTCGCCGTCGATCTGGAGGCACACGGGGCGCGGCCCTTACCCCCACCCCCGGCGCGGGTCCTCCCCGGCACCTGTGATCCGCCGTGACGAGGCACCGCATTATTTGAGCGTATCTCGACTGTCGAAAACCACATTTCCATTTCCACGATGTGAAATACATGCCGGAAACTGCATTTCCCGAGGAGGCCACGGCCGATCAGCTTGCCGCCCTCCTCGGCGTCACGGCGAAGACCATTCGGAATCATGCTGATCGCGGCGTTGTCGTGAAGGCCTCGCGCGGGAAATACTTGCTCGCTGCGTCCATCCGCAACCTGCTCGCGGATGCCAAGAAGGCGAGCCGTATCAACGACTTGGATCGCGAACAGCTCGCTCTTGTCCGGGAAAAGCGCAAGGCGGCCGAGCTGCGGAATGCCCAGACGGAGGGGGACCTGATCGAAGCGGCCGAGGCCGAGGAGGTGCTGGACTCGATCGTCGCGACCTTCCGTATCGGCCTCGATGCCCTTCCGGCCAGAATTACCCGAGACGTCGCGCTTCGGAAGCAAATAAAAGCGCAGTGCGACGCTACATTGACCGAGGCGAGCCAAAAACTTCAGGAGTTTTCCGACCCGTACCCAACCGCGCAACCTCCCAGAACGAAGGACGCTCACGATGACTGAAGAGGAGCAGATGACCAAGAACGAGATTCTGGCGCTCCTCTTTAGGCGTGCCGCTGAAATGACCCGCGAACCGATTGTGTTCGACGACGCCGAGACCACCGACGACACCACCAAGAACTGAGGAGACCACATCGATGTCCATCTTCAATAGCATCTCCCGCGCCTTCAAGGGGCCGAAAGAGCCGACCGCCGCCCAGATCAAGATGCTGCTCGCGAAAGCCGAGGTTGAGGTCGCGGAGGCTTCGACGGCCGTGGAGGCCATCGCGGCTCGATTGCCGTCCGCCGTCATGGCCGGCGAGGATGGGGTTGCGGCGCACCGGGAAGAGACCCGTAAGGCAGCCGAGAAGCTCTCCTACCTGAGGCAGGCGCAGGCCGTGCTCGCCGACAAGCTGGCTTCGGCTCAGGAGCAGGAAGCGGAGGACGCCCGCCGGGCCGCGTACGGCAAGGCGGATACCGCCCAGCGCGCCGCTCAGGTCGAGCTGGTCGCCAAGTACCCTGTCGCTGTGGCGGAACTGATCCGCCTCCGGGAGCTGGTCGCGGAGGCCGACCGCCTCCGCGAGGTCGCGAACCTCGATTTGCCTCAGGGTGCCTCTCCGCTCCTCGAAACCGAAGCCATCCGGGACGTGCAGGCGGCGCCTGCTCGGATCGTGTCCGAGGAACTCGTGGATGCGTGGTTCATGACTGAGGGCGACACCCCGGTGGACGCCGGTCGCGTGACGCGCCAGCAGGGCCGCCGTGGGGTCATCTATGCCGAGAGCGCCTTCGTCCCGTGCGAATTGCGCCGCGTCCGGAAGGTCACGAGGGCGCCGTGGTGCCCCCCGGTCTACGGCTCGCGGCTCGCGGACCTTGAGCTGCCGGACCTGAAGGCGGAGCCCGGCACGCCCCCGAAGCCAGTCACGGAATTCGTGCCCCTCGAAGTCGTGGATGCCGCGGAGTGATCACAGGGCCGGCGCCTCGGCGCGCCGGCCGCCATCCTCAAAGGAGATACAGGACATGACGACTAAGCCCCCCGGCACCCTCGCCGACGCCATCGCGCAATTGCGTGGCAAGCCCGCCGCGCCCCAGCCGGCGACCCTTGGCGAGGCCCTCGCGGCCGTTCGTGGCACCAAGGCCGCGACCGACGCCCCGACGCCCCCGAAGGCCGCCCACCGCCTCGCCGAGGGGGATGGCGATCCCCTCCCCGGCCTCCGCTCGTGGCTCAAGGACCGCCGCCATGGCCGCTGATCTCGCCAGCGCCTTGATGGCCGTCCGTGCTCGCCGAGCCGAAGAGGAGGAAGAGGAGCCCGCCGAGGTGGGCGAAGTCGATCATGAGCGCGAAGACGAGGCGGACATGGACGGTCTGGAGGATGCGGCCCGGAGGAGCCGCGACGCCAACCTGTCCCGAACCGGCCTGATCGACTTCGCGCAGTTTCGCGGTGTTCGACTCTCCCCCGAAGAGCAGGCTGCTCCGTTGGATGATTTGCGCAAGTTTGTGCTGGATCGCCTTGCAGGTCTTGCGATAATGTAGTGCAAGCCCTATATTATCTCTGTCGGAACTCCCATCTGACAGAGCTTCACAAAGGCTCCGGAAACCCCCACGCAGTCATCGGCGTGGGGGTTTTTGTTTTGGTAAAAGGCTAGGCTAGCAGCATCAGTCGATTTTGCAGGCCTTCATTATTTTGCCCAGCGCACTCTTTGAGCCGGATGCGTTAAAAGTGGTCTCGTGATAATTCTTCCCAAGCAATGTTATCACAACTGCCACAGAAGTTTTTGCATCTCTGACTTCTTTTAGAACATTCGCCTCAACATCAGACACTATTACCATACTTCCATCCACGTCATTAACCGTCCCATCAAGCTCTATAACACTTCCTTTGTCAATTTTGATGCGCAATTTTGGCCCAGCCGCATTCATCAACTTGAGTGTTTTTTCGTCTGACACCTTCTCGGGCGTGAGAAATAGTGCCTCAGGCGTTTTTTCAGCCCGGCAACGCAGACCGAAGCCGTAGCGCCCCTTGGCTGTCATCGCAACGTTGAGTGGCGCGTCGTCAAAGGCTCCCCCCGACGAGTCGGTGATCCATTGTGCGTGTGCGGAAGAGACCGAAATCAGAACTGCAACGGCAGCAATCAACGCCCGCATTATCCCCCTCCCCTTGTGGAGACGGGATGATGCAACTTTTCTCAGCGTAAATCACGCGGGCCAAGTTGAAGCAGCCGCGACCTATGGGGCGGAGCTAGCCCGCAATCTTCACCCCACAAACGTGCCCCATGCCTCCGTGAGCTTCCGCCGCTTCTCCAGCGCGTCAGAGCGGCGATAAGCCGCCTCGGTCGCATCGCCCACGGCATGGGCGAGCGCTGCCTCCGCAACTTCCCTCGGGAACACGGTGGCATCGCCCGCCCAATCCCGGAAGCTGGACCGGAAGCCATGGACGGTCGCGTCAACCTTGAGCCGCCGCAGGAGCGCCGTGAGGCTCATATCCGAGAGCGGCGCGCCCTTCCTCTGCCCCGGAAACACCAAGTCGTCAGGCTCTTGCTTGATCTGTGCCAGCGTCTCCAGAATCTCCACCGCGCGGGGGCAGAGCGGGACGCGGTGTTCCCGGCCCGCCTTCATGCGTGCCGCCGGCACGGTCCAGAGCTTGGCCTTGAGGTCCATCTCACTCCAACGCGCTCCCCGGACCTCTCCGGACCGGGCCGCCGTCAGGATGGCGAACTCCAGAGCGTAGGCGGACATGCCGCGCACGAGCCGCAGGCGCTTCACGAGGGCCGGAACGTCGCCATAGGGCAAAGCCTCATGATGCCCGCGCTGGAGCTTCTGGCGCTTCGGTAGCGTCAAAGCGAGGTGGCCCTTCCACCGAGCCGGGTTCTCGCCGGAACGCAGGCCCTTGGCCTTGGCGGCATCTAGGACGGCCTCAATCCTCCCACGGACTCGGGAGGCGGTTTCGTTCTTCTCGCTCCAGATGGGCGACAGAATCTTCAGCACGTCCTCGGTGCTGATCTGGTCAACGGCTGTGTCCCGGATGCTCGCGCAATAGCCCGCCTTCAGAAAGGCCCCATCCTCGCCGCGCTCAAGACTGAGAGTGGAGCGCCATTGCGCAACGTGCTTGGTGTTCCGCCATGCGGGCTCCATGGCCTTGATATGGGCTTCCGCAACCTCACCGAAGGTCGGGACCGATGCCGCCGCCCTGGCGTTGCGTGAGGCCGCGATGGGGTCCACCCCGGCGGCAATCTGCTCCCGCACCCTAACGGCGGCCTCGCGGGCCGCTGCCAGCGAGACGCTGATGGCGCTGCCCAAGCCCATTTCCCGAAGCTTCCCGGTCCCCGGCTCCGTTGGGGCGGACTTCCAGCGGAAGAGAAACACCCACCGGCGAGCGCCTGATTTGTCCACCACGAGATAGAGGCCACCGCCATCCGCGTGCCGGCCCGGCTCTTTGATTGTCTGGACTTGCCGGGCGTTCAGGCGGTTCAGAGCGATGGCCATGGGGCTCTCCGTTGGGGCGGGCGGGACGCCACAGATTCTGCCCTAACGCCCATCCCAACGCAAAACCGCGACGCAGGGGTACAGAGTGAGACACGGAGGAACACCAACGCCAGCGAAAAGCCTTATGGGCGTTACATTCTGAGGCTTTCGGGGATGATGCGAGACAAGCAGTTGGCGGAGAGGGGGGGATTCGAACCCCCGATACGGTTGCCCGTATGCCGCATTTCGAGTGCCGCTTTATGGGATTTGCGGGAGTTTGCGCGAGCTTGTGACGAATGGGTAAGACTCCGCAATATCAATGCGTTGAACCCTGCCCAAGCCTGCGACACCCAAGGTCGGATTTGCACCAACTTGCCCCCGTGTGCTTACTAGGTGCTTACTGGAATCGAGGCAGTAAGCAGGATGCCCAAGCTCACCAAGAGGCTGGTGGACGCCACAGCGCCCGCCGACACCGACGTGTTCCTGTGGGACGACGACGTGAAGGGCTTCGGCCTGAAGGTCACGCCCTCCGGCGGCAAGAGCTATGTCCTCCAGTACCGGACCCTTGAAGGCCGGTCCCGGCGATACCGCATCGGCCGGCATGGCTCGCCCTGGACCGTGGACGGCGCACGGGAGAAGGCGAAAGAACTTCTGCACGGCATTGCCCATGGGACTGACCCGCTCGCCGAGCGCGTTGCGGCCCGCACCGCAGCGACAGTTTCCGACCTCGCCGACCTGTACCTCCTGGAGGGTCCGGCCTCCCGCCCGAACAAGAAGGCCCGATCATGGGAAACCGACCGGGCCTTGCTGAAGGCGCACGTCCGGCCGCTACTCGGCACCCGCACCGTAAAGAGCCTCACGCGCGCCGACATCGGGCGATTCCAGATGGATATTGCCGAGGGCAAGTCAGCCCGAACGACGGATGCCAAGCGCGGTGCCAAGAGGGTGGTGGGCGGAAAAGGCATCGCGGCTCGCGCCACCGCGACCCTGAAGGCCATGCTCTCCTTCGCGGCCGAGCGCGGCATCATCACTGAGAGCCCAGCCTCTGGCGTGCGCCTCCTGAAGCAGGAGAAGGTGGAGCGCTTCCTGTCCGAGAAGGAGGTGGCGCAGCTCGCCGACACTATCACGACGTTGGAGGAAGCCGCCAAGCTGCCGCCCGCCTATGCCGGCATCTTCCGCATGCTGATGCTCACCGGCTGCCGGCTGGGGGAGATCGAGGGCCTGCGGTGGGACTGGATCGACGCCGAGCGCGGGATGATCCGTTTTCCGGACAGCAAGACCGGAGCGAAGGTGACGCCCCTTCCCTCCCCCGCTGCCGACGTGCTGGCGCTGTTCCCCCGGCGCGACGACGACCCCTTCGTGTTCCCGGCGACGCGCGGGGCGTGGGGACGCATCTCAGGTATCCCGAAGGCCTGGCGGGAGGTACGGACCGCCGCGAAGATGCCGGAGCTACGCTTGCACGATCTGCGGCACTCCTTCGCCTCCTTCGCGGTGGCGGACGGCGCGTCGCTGTATCTGGTGGGCAAGGTGCTCGGCCACAAGCAGGCGAGCACGACCGAGATCTATGCCCACCTGCGGGACGATCCGCTCAAGGCGGTGGCCGACGCCGCGTCGCAGAAGATCGCGGCGGCGATGAGGGCAGTCAAAAAAAGCTGATGCTGGGATTCACCGGCCGAAGGTTCTCCTCCTCGGCGATTGCTTCATCTATCGCACGCAGGGCCTCTTGGCATTCGATGATGCTCTTGATCCTGCCGTCTTTGTCGCCTTGTGCGATGACGCTGGTGCGGCGCGTCTGAAGCACGTACTCGCGAAGCTCCTTCAGCACCGCGATCTGCACGTCCACATCTGGCATGGTCTTCTCCTAGGTTTGGATCTGCTAATTGCGATTACAAAGCCGATACATTCGCTCAAAAAGAACAACCAAAAGGCTCCGATTCCCAATCTGGGAAATAAACCGGCCCGTGAACGATGACCTCGCGACGGGGCGAATTTGTCACTTCCCCTCTCCAGTATGCTCTAGCGTGACTTTCCCACTGGTCTGGCTCGCAATCTAGCCAGCTAGTATCGGCAATATGTACGGTAGATCCAACAACAATCTGAGCCTTTACAATCAATCTACATTCATTCGCAAACCATGTACGACATGCAAGCTCTGCATCATCACTACAATCAAACAAAAATATCGAGTGCTTCCTCGTGGGAAGAAACGGAAACTCTGCCAACCGAATTTTTTCCCACGCGTCTTCCTTATCAGGATTACTGTTAAACGCACCGTAAGATGTAATAGCTCCATCTAATTCTAGTTCTCGAATATATGAAATGCTATAAACTATCCCCTGCCCAAGGCGGGCAGTGTTAAGTAGTATTCCTTTTGCATGAGTAGCATGCCATAAATATATTGGCATTATTCTGAAAATATGCCCCCTAACATTCATTTCGTGCAGAGCATTATTCATTTTTTGACTTCCTCAACCTGACCCCCGGCCCCTCGCCGTTCTCGGCCACAAAGATCACGCCTGCGGCCTCTAGGGCTGCGCGGATGGCGGCGAGAGTATCCGGAGCCCCGCCACTATGGCCATTCTCGAAGCGAGTGACAGTCATGGCTGACACGCCCGCCAATGTGGCCAGCTCACGCACGCCAAGCCCTAGAGCTGCGCGGGCCATCTTGCACTGAGCGGGAACGATCGTCGCGCCTGTTGACACTGTAAACACTCTCCTGCATGTTTACCCTGTAAACACATTCCATATCACAGGAGCACGCGCATGGGCACCCATGACCGCGAACGGGAGAAGTATGTCCGCCAGTTCGAGATGGTGGAAACGACGGACCTACGCGCCTGCCTAGGCGCGGCCATCGAAGCGCTGGTGGATATTCTGGATCGACTGGAGCCAGAGCCGGACCTGGAGCCCGACAACGACGACGAGCCCAGCCTCGGCTGGTGCAATGGCGCGCCTACCTCGCGATACGGCGGAGATGACGACCGCGAGGCCGAAGACGAACACGATGAAGACGGCGGCGACCGCGAGCCGAGCCTCGGCGCTCCGGAGCGAGCGGCCTTCCGTCACGGATGGGTTCCCGCTGGCGACGGCACCCTGTACCCGGCCTGCAACTATTCTCAGGTGGCATGGGCAGCCGGCGCATCGAACGACCGAGAGCTGGGCGACGACAACGGCATTGCCGACGACGGCGGCCTGCAAGAGCAACTGCGGGGGGGGTGGTGATGATCGGCCGTCGCTCTTTCCTCCTCCGCGCCGCGCCGGCTTTGCTTATCGCCAAGCCGGCCCTCGCCTCCGCCGTCTGCACCCTGGAGGCGCCGACTGAGACGCCTCTGGATCGTATCCACCACCACATGAAGGGGCTGGAGGAGGCATTCTTGGACTACTACGGCCCCGGCACGCCCATCCATCCGTCCTTCACCGAGACCTCGCCCGCGAACCTCCAGCGCGACCCGACCATGGCTGCCTACGCCATCGTCCGCGCCGGCCCGACGCTCTATCCGAGGGCGACGGCGATTCTGGCCTACAACGATGGCGAGCCGTTGCTGGCTGCGGATCGCGCAGCTCACCGCTCATAACAGTCAGGTTTCGGGTTCGGTCGAGAGTGCCGCCGCGCAGGCGCCCCCAGCATCCGGCACCGATCCGTGCCGTATAGGATCAAGGGGTTAGGCCGCAACAGCAGGTATTCCCAAGCTCGCGCAGGGTGACGATGTATAGGCCGGGTTGACAAAACTACTCCTGTGAGTTCTTTTACCATAATGAACTCATAGGAGGCTTTTTAGTGCCCAGCATCGATCAGATCCGCGAGGCGGCCAAGGTTCGCTTCAGCGATGTCGCCTTCGCTATCGGCTCCACGCCTAAGGCCTTGCGGCTGTGGCTCGACAGGGGGCTCATCCCCTTGGATTCGGACGGGGCGGACGGGTGGCGCCTTTTCACCACCTATGACGTAGCCGTCCTTGCGTTGGCGAGGAAGATGGCCGACTTCGGCATCGCCGTCGATCAGGCTGGCCAAATTGCAAGCACTATTGTTGGCCTCGTCAAGGCCGGCTCCTTCGTCGAGCGCTATTTCATCGGAAAGATGCTCATCATCAAAAGAGACGAGACGCTCTCTTATTCAATCGACAATGATATTGGGCATCTCACTACACCGGCGCTGGTTATTCCTATTCACGACGTCATCGTCAATGCAATCGATCGAGCCCGAGCTAATCGATATCCAGAAACGGCAAAGGCCCACCGCGACGCAAAAGAAAAAGTCAAAGAGATGGAAGATCTGATCCTTAAAGATATCGCCAAGATGAAGAAGGAGACCTGATGTGAGCGATCTCCCCCAGCACCTCAATCGCCGGTGGTTTCGCACCACGGAAGCTGCGGAATATCTGGAACACGTCACGGGCGTCCCGCACGCCCCCGCCACGCTCGAAGGCTGGCGCGTCCGTCCGCCCAAGGGTGGTGGGCCGGAATTCCACCGCGTCGGCCGGTGCGTCACCTATTTTCGCGAGCAGCTCGACCTCTTCGCCCAGCGCCGCGTCGGCAAGCCCCTCAACTCCACCAGCGAGAATAGCCATGCACCCCTTCTTTGATGATCCCGAGGTCACCCGCATCCTGGACCACCTGCACGGCCTCGGCGGGAAGTATGCCGAGTTCATGCTCGCTGGCGTGGCCCATCTCGGCGACGCTGCCGGCCCGAACGAGTGGGACAAGCTGCTGAACCGGACACAGGAAATCATCCGTCAGCAGATCGAGGGCATGTTTCAGGGCGAGACCGATCCGGTGGCCCCGCACGCGATGGAACTGATGGTCGCCACCTGCAATGACGGCCTCTTCAAGGCCCTCGCCCTCGCGACCCAGCCGGTGGAGGGAAGCGCCTGATGATGGACACCCTCGAAAAGCCGGGCGCCGAAGTGGCTGGTACCCACCTCGGCGCCCCTTTGGAGATGGATTGGTCCCCTACTCCGGAGCCGGACTTTAGCTTCGGCCCTCTCCCTTCGCTACTGGAATGTGAGGCACTCGCGCAGGGCTTTCCCTCCCGCGAAGGGCTCGCGTCCCTGCGCGCCGCAGGGGTGTCGGATCGCATCATCGGCGATCTGCACATCACCGGGGCCAACGCCCGCTTCTTCTCCCGGCGCCGGTGGGACTACGACCCCTCCGGCATCCCGGTCTTGCTCGTCATGGTCCACGACCGCTACGGCGAGGTGGTGGACGTGATCGCGTGGCCCATCGGCCGGCCGGAGAAGTGGGCGCGGCTCACGGCGAAAGCCAACATCCTCGGCGAGGCCGCGCTGCACCTCGCCCACACCGACCCCCTGCCTGCCTACCGCACGCCGCTTGGCTGGCTCGCCGGAGGCGCGATCGGTGTCTGCATCCTCGATGCGACTTACGTGTGGAGGAAGCTCCGCTCCGGCCCTCCGCTCTCCGGTGAGGATCTGGAGCACGCGAAGGAAATTCAGGTGGCGCTCGCGCCTCCGGAGCCGCCGAAGGTCTACGTCCGCCAGCCCGTCAAGGGGAGGAAAGCCGCCTGATGGACCCCATCCCCCTGGACGCATTCGCCCGGCGCGGCACCCCGCCGCCTCGGAAGTCGCCCACCATCTTCACGGCCACCGACTTGATGGCCGAACAGTTCGAGCCCGTCAGCTACATCGTCCCCGGCTATGTGGCAGAGGGCTGCACACTCCTCGCCGGACGGCCGAAGTTGGGCAAGTCCTGGCTCTGCCTCGAATGGGCTCTCGCCGTCGCCGAGGGCGAGGTGTGCCTCGGCAACATCCGCTGCACGCAGGGCTCAGTGCTCTATCTCGCGCTGGAGGATAACCGGCGGCGGCTCCAGCGGCGGCTGCGCAAGCTGATGCTCGCCGGGCACGACGCCCCGGAGCGGCTGCTCCTCGCCACCGAGTGGCCCCGCGCTAGTGAAGGTGGTGTGGAGGAAATCCGGCGGTGGATCGATGAAACCTACGATGCGCGCCTCGTGATCGTGGACGTGCTGGCGATGTTCCGCCCCGCGCGGACGAACAAGGAACAGCCCTACGAGGCGGACTACAACGCGATCAAGGCGCTCCAGTCGCTCGCCGCAGAGACGGGCGTCGCCATCGTCGTGGTGCATCACACGAGGAAGGGCGCGGGCGATGCCGACCCCTTTGAGAAGGTGAGCGGCACGCTCGGCCTCACCGGCGCCGCTGACAGCGCCATCATCCTGGACCGAGACGGCAACGGCGCCAGCCTATATGCCCGCGGCCGAGACATCGAAGAGGTGGAAAGCGCGGTGGAATTCGACACCACCACTTGCCGGTGGCGCGTAATGGGTGAAGCATCCGAGGTGCGTCGCTCCGACGAGCGGACGCATATCCTCGACGTTCTGAAGGACGCCGACGAACCAATGGCCCCCAGTGACTTGGCGGGTGCCCTCGGATGGTCGAACAACAACGTCCGCGTGATGCTCTTCCGGATGGCGAAGGCGGGCGAGGTTGTTAAGTCCGGAAGGAAGTACGTTCACCCGGAGCGGATGGACCTCCTGAAGGGCGCGCGCCCGGATGACGAGGAGGAGGACTGAAAAGCATTACCGCCATTACCGGTGTTACAGCCCCTCGGCATTACACCCCCTGTAATGGTGACCACCTGTAACATCGGTAATGCCGGTAATGATCTGATTGGCTGGGTCTGCGGGGGCTTCCCCGTGGACCCTTTTCCATGTCTGAATCATTCTCTATCTATCTATTAATATTGATATCAGAGCTTACACACTATGATGGATGCACCCAGATACCTTCTTGACACTAACATCTTCAACATGATCGAAGATGGCCGCCTAGATCCTTCAATCCTAGATGGGGCAACACTCTATGCAACCCACGTCCAGATTGACGAGTTCAAGCAATGCTCACGTTCTGAACGGACCGCCGCGCTCCTGTCGCGCTTCCACGACCTGGGGCCAGAAAAAATTGAGACAGCCGGTCTAGTCTGGGACGTTTCGCGGTGGGATGAAGCCTGCTGGGGCAGCGAAGAGCTTTTGCAGAAGGTATTCGACAGAATTACAGAGCTGGATTCCCACGCGAGGAAGCGGGCGCGTGATCCGGTAAAAAATTGTTGGCGCGATGCACTACTCGCCTCTACGGCAATATATCGCGGCATAGTACTCCTGACGGCCGATGCCAATCTCGCGACCGCCGCAGAGCAGTTCGGCGCAACCGTGAGGCTTATCCAGAGCCGCTGACCTGGCCAGATTTAACGCGAGCGCCGCAAGCGGATTTCGTCCGCGCAGGACGCTTGCAGGCGCCATCATACTCACCAAAAGACTCACAAAGTCATGAGGCACCCACGGGATGCCATATAGTTGACCGCCTAGTATTTCGTCCACGATATAGTGGACATGCTCCATCGCATCCGCCAGTTCTTCGCTCCCGATAAGAAGTCGCTTGCCTCCCCGGACAGCGACTTGCTGGCGTTGTTCAGCGTCCCTGTCGCCACATCTTCGGGCGTGAGCGTTGGGCCTAGCTCGGCTCTTCAGGTGCCTGCCGTGGCATGCGCCGTGCGGGCTATCTCGGAAGCGGCGGCCACGCTGGACGTGAAGGTGATGCGCCGCGACGGCGAGACTGAAGCCGAGGTTGCCGACCATCCCGTCGCCGGCCTCCTGCGCGACCGCGTGAACGACTGGACGCCCGGTGCCGAGTTCATCCGGGACATCGTGGCATCTGCGCTGCTCTACGATCAGGGCGGCCTCGCGTGGGTGAACAGGGTGGGTGGCCGGCCGGTGGAGCTGATCGCCTACGATCCCGCCCACCTGAAGGCGCAGCGCCACGAGGACGGCAGCGGCGCCTATCGCTATCAGCTTAACGGCCGGGAGATTCCCGCGTCTGAGGTAATCCACCTCCGCAGTCCCTTCGGCCGCTCGCCGGTCACGCTGGCGCGGGAGAGCATCGGCCTTTCCATCACCTTGGAGAAGCACGCGGCCAAGCTCTTCGGCTCCGGCGCCCGCCCGGCTGGCATGGTGAGCTTTAAGGAGCGCATGACGCCGGATGCCATCCAGAAGGCGGCAGCGGCCTTCCGCGCCATGCTCGCCAGCGAGAAGACGGGCAACACGGCCTTCATGGATGCCGGCGCCGACTACAAGCAGTTGGTCCTCTCCTCGGTGGACAGCCAGTTCGCCGAGCTGGTGAGCTTCCAGATCCTACAGATTGCACGCGCCTTCCGCGTGCCGCCGCAGATGCTGTACGACCTGACGCGCGCCACATGGTCGAACGGCGAGCAGATGGGGCGCGAATTCCTCGTCTACACGCTGGAGCCCTGGCTTCGCGCTCTGGAGGGCGCCCTTCGCCTCGTGCTCTTCAGCGATGAGGAGTACCCGACGCACCGGGTGCATTTCGAGCGGGACGATCTGACCCGCGCCGACCTCGGCACCCGCGCCACCGCCTATTCCACGCTCATTTCCGCCCGCGTCGTGAACGCGAACGAGGTGCGCCAGTGGGAGGGCCTCGCTCCTTATGACGGCGGCGACGCCTTTGCCAATCCGAACACCGGAAGCAATCAGGCCGGAGCTGCTGCTCCGCAGGCGGACGGCGGCCGTCCGTTGGGAGGCGCAGCCTGATGGAACGCCTCTTCCTCGACACCAAGTTCATCACTGACGACACCGGCGCCGTGTCCGGCATCGCATGGCCCTTCGGCTATCCCGACCGTGTGGGCGACGTGGTGGAGAAGGGCGCATTCAAGGGCGCGGTGGGCAAGACCCTGCCCATGCTCTTCGCCCACGACCAGCGCGACACCGTGGGTGTGTGGGACGCCATCGCCGAGACGGAGAAGGGCCTGGAGGTTCGAGGCCGGCTCCTTGTGGATGACGTGGCCCGTGCCCGTGAGGTGCGCGCACTGGCGAAGGCCGGAGCCGTGTCGGGCCTCTCCATCGGCTTCATGACCAAGAAGGCCGCGCCCCGCAAAGGCGGTGGGCGGACCATCTCCGACCTCGACCTCTTGGAAATCTCGATTGTTGCCGCGCCCGCGCATCCCGGCGCTCGGCTCACCTCTGTGAAGGATGCGGAGCACTCAGACATGACGGAACAGACCGCGGCGGACACCACGCCGGAAGAAAAGGCGGCCCCCGTGGACGTTGCCGCCCTCGTGACCAAGGCGCTGGAGCCCGTGACCAAGGGCATCGGCGAGCGAATGGACAAGATCGAGGCCAAGCTCAATCGCCCGGCTGGCGGCGAGCGAAAGGATGATGAACCGGCGCCGGAGCTGAAGGCGTTTCGCACCTACCTGCGCATGGGGCCGAACGCCCCCGCCGATGAGGTGAAGACCCTCGTCGTGTCCTCCGATCCGCAGGGCGGCTATCTCGCTCCCGCCGAGATGAGCACCGAGTTTATCCGCGACCTCGTGGAGTTCTCGCCGGTTCGCTCCCTTGCCAGCGTCCGCACCACTGGCTCGCCATCGGTGCAGTATCCGAAGCGCACCGGCATCACGAATGCGAAGTGGAAGGGCGAGCTTCAGGCCAGCGAAGCTTCGGAGCCGTCGTTCGGCCAGCTTGAAATCGTGGTGAAGGAGGTAAACACCTATGTGGACATCTCCAATCAGCTCCTCGCCGACAGCGCTGGTGCTGCGGAAGCCGAGGTGCGGCTCGCCCTTGCTGAGGACTTCGGCCAGAAGGAAGGCCTTGCCTTCATCGAAGGCGACGGCGTGCTCCAGCCGATGGGCCTCCTGACGGACACCGGCATCGGCTACACCGCCAACGGCCACGCGACGAACCTTTCCGCCGACGCTCTCATCACGCTCATGTATGCCCTGCCTGCGGCCTATCGCCAGCGCGGCACCTGGCTGATGAACGGCAGCACGCTCGCCACCATCCGCAAGCTGAAGGATGGGCAGGGCAATTACCTCTGGCAGCCCTCCTATGCCGCCGACGTGCCCGAGACCATTCTCGGTCGCCCCGTGGTGGAAGCGGTGGATATGCCGGACGTGGCCTCTGGCGAGCATCCCATCATGTTCGGCGACTTCGCCACTGGCTACCGGATCGTTGACCGCCTGGCGCTCTCGATCCTGGTGAACCCCTACATCCGCGCCACGGAAGGCGTCACCCGCATTCATGCGACCCGCCGTGTTGGTGCTGGCGTGGTGCAGGCGGCAGCCCTCCGCAAGCTGAAGATGGCCACGAGCTGAGGAGGCCAACATCATGCGTGACATTGCATCCAACATCGCCGTGCGCGCCGTCATCGCCCCCGTGGTGGTTTCGGACAACACCGCTGCCGTGGGCACCGTCGTTGACGGACTTGGCTTCAACAGCCTCGCCTACGTGATCGCTACCGGCACCCTTGCCGATGCCGACGCCACCTTCATCGTGCTCCTGGAGGAAAGCGACGCCTCCGGCTCCGGCTTCACCGCTGTGGCGGACGCGGACATGATCGGCACCGAGGCGCTGGCCAGCTTCACCTTCGCCAATGACGGCGTGGTGCGGAAGCTCGGCTACATCGGCCACAAGCGGTACACGCGCCTCACCATCACCCCGTCCGGCAACAGCGGCAGCGCGCCTGTCTCGGCGGTGGCTGTGCTCGGTGGCGCGAGCGTTCGCCCGCAGGCCTGATCTTTGGGCGCCAGTTTCTGAGGGCACGTAGCGACCTGCCCAACAGCGGAAAGCCCGCCTCCCCGGCGCCCACCGAGCAGTCGGTTTCATGGGGGGACAAGGCGGGCACGGTCGCGAGCACCAGCGGTCTCCATCCCGCCAAGGACTCACCGGACCCGGAACCACGGGACCAAGGGAGGGGCCTCAATGGGGCTCCTCCCCCACCACCTAGGAGAACACGGGCATGGACCCGCACGCAGACGAATTCGACGCGGCCACGAACCTCGGCAGGAAGGCCCGCAACGTGACGCCCTCCGGATCCGACGTGGACCTGGACCCCATCCCGAAGACGGTGCTCTGCACCACTGACGGGACGCTGGCCTATGTGCCCGTGGACAATGCGGACGGTGGAGTCGTGAGCCTGACTGTCATGGCCGGCTACATTGCCATGCATCGCCCTCGCCGCATCAAGTCCACCACGACTTGCACCGTCTGGACGGTGGAGTGAGCCATGCCCGTGCGCGCCCCTCGCATCTGCGGCTGCGGCTATCGCATCGCCTCCGGCGAGCGGTGCCCGTGCGAGCGCAGGCGGAAGGCCGAAGCGGACAAGCGCAGACCCTCGGCTCGGGAGCGTGGGTACAGCACCAAGTGGGATGTGGAGCGTGCGGCGTACCTGAAGGCGAACCCGACCTGTGTGCGCTGCCCCAGCCCGGCGACCGTCGTGGATCACAAGGTGCCCCATCGCGGGGACATGAAGCGCTTCTGGGACCGGGGCAACTGGCAGGCCCTCTGCCGTCCCTGCCACGACCGGTGGAAGCAGAGCCTGGAGCGTCGCGGATGACGAAGCGCAGGGGGTACCGGGGGGTGGTTTCCGACTTCCCATGCTCGGCTTGGGACCGGCGGGGGTCCATCGCGCGAGATCGAGCCCAATTCATGCTTTTCAGTGATGATAAGCGCCGAACTTATAAGGTTCAGTGATGGCATACTCGACTGACCAGATTGTCGATACGCCCGACCTCAAGGCGCATTTGAACATCACCACGTCGGACGACGACGCCTTGCTGGCTGCCTATCTCGACGCCGCCCGCGGGGTGGTGGAAGGCTGGTGCGGCCCCTTCAACAACTACGAGGGTGGGGACTTTCCGCCCGCCCTTGTCCACGCCGTGAAGATGTACGCGGGCCATCTCTACGAAAACCGGGAGGCCAGCACCTTCTCGGGCTCTGCAACTGAGGTTCCGATGGGCTTTTTCGAGCTGATCGGACCCCACCGGAAGTGGGCGTTCTACGATGGCGAAGGCTGACACCAACGGCCTCGCCAGCCTCAACCGGCGGCTACAGGCCATCCCGAAGGCGGTCAAGGAGGCGGTGCAGCCTGCCTTGCAGAAGGCCGGCGGAGAGCTTGCCGGGGACATGAAGCGCCTGGCGGAGCGCTCCCGCGACACCGGCGACCTGATCCGCAGCATCGCCGTTACGCCGGCTGGGCAGAAGACACCCCCCTACTCCCAGCCCGGTGGCGAGCAGGTGGTGCCTGAGAACGCCGTCATGGTGACGGCCGGAAACACGTCCGTCCGCTACGCCCACCTTGTCGAGTACGGAACCACGAAGGCCGAGGCGCAGCCGTTCTTCTGGCCTGCGGTTCGGCTCAACAGGAAGAAGCTCACCGGCCGCATCAAGCGCGCCGTCTCCAAAGCAGTAAAGAACGCGAGGTAAGTTATGACTGCATCTACCACGGCCGGTGCGAAGATCTACATCGGCACCACCACCGAAGCTGCGAACCTGACGGCTTTTCAGGCTGACAGCTACACCGAGATCAAGGAGGTGGAAGACCTCGGCGAGTTCGGCGACGAAAGCTCTGAGGTGGAGTTCACCTCCATCGGGGATAGCCGGAAGCGCCGCTACAAGGGCACCCGCGACGCGGGCGTTCTGGAGCTCGTTTGCGGCCGTGACCCTCTCGACGCAGGGCAGGTTGCGGCTCTGGCTGCGGAGAAGGTGAAGGACGCCTACAACTTCAAGGTCGTCGTGAACGACGCCCCTGTCGGAGGCACCCCCACCACATACTTCTTCCGCGCCCTTGTCATGAGCGCGAAGAATAGCTTCGGAACTGTCGATAATATCGTGAAGGTCACGTTCAGCCTTGCGATCAACTCGGCCATCCTCGAAGAAGTCGCGGAAGAAGCGTGATGATGGAAGGGCACGTTCCCGTTATCCTTGGGGGCACTCAGGTGACGTTGGTGCCTTCGCTGGGCGCAGCAGTCGCTCTGTGCCGCAGCCATAAAGACTTCGCCGCGCTCCTTGAGCAGGTGGCGAAGTACGATCTGGAGGCATGCACGGCAGTAGTTCACCACGGCCTCGCGCGCACCTCAGACGAGTGGGAGCAATCCGCCGAAGAGGTGTACGAGACCGGGATGGTGGAGCTTGCGCCCCATCTTATCCGGTTCGTCGGCATCCTCGCCAATGGCGGCAAGCCCCTGCCCAAGGAGGAGGAGAAGCCCTCCGGCCCTTTCGGCGCGTGAGCCATCGCGATTACCACGCCTGGCTTTTCAGGGTGGCGACGGGATGGCTCGGGTGGCGGCCGGATGACGCTTACATGGCGGACATGGCCGACATTGAAGAGGCCTACCGCGGGCGCATGGACATGTTGAAAGCCATCTTCGGCAGCAACGACGGCAAGGCGGAAGAAGGCCCCAAGGTTTCCCTCGGCGAAAAATTCAGGGCGGCCATGTCAAAGCGTGGAACAGAGAAAGTAGTGAGCAGACCGTGAGCCCCGACCTTGCATTGCAGAAGGCACTCCTCGCCCGCCTCGCCGCCACGGCCGACGTGACGGCGCTGGTGCCCGCTGCGAATATGGTGGACGGCTTCGGCATCCCCCAGCGCTTCCCCTCGATTGTGCTGGGCGAGGGGCAGGTGGTGCGCGAGCCGTTGACGCTGGAGGCGCGACACCGGCGCATCTATGCCACGCTGCACATCTGGACGAAGAGCGCGCCCTCGGCACGCACCATTGCCGGCGCCGTCACCGCGGCGGTGGAAGGTTCGCCTCTGGTGGACCTTGAGGACGGGCACCATGCCATTTCCACGGTGGTGAGCGACACCCGATTCCTGCGCGACCCGGACGGCGAGACGGCGCACGGCGTGATGACGGTGGACTGCCTCATGGAGGTGGCGACATGAGAGCCGGCACCCTAGATCGCAACATCGTCATTCAGCGCGCGACCGAGGCGCGGGACGCCTTCGGAGTTGTCACCACCACATGGGCTACGCTCGCGACCATGCGCGCCGCGCTGGTGCAGGCAAGCACCACCGAGTTTCTTCAGGGCGCAGGCATTCAGGGCGACGCGGCCGTGATCTTCCGCACCCACTACCTGGATGGCGTGACGGTGCGCGACCGCGTGCTCTACGGCGACGTGGCGCACGACATCAAGGAGGTGAAGGAGATCGGCCGGCGCAAGGGCCTTGAAATCCGCACCGTGGCGAGGAACGCCCAATGAGAGGACGCAAGCCAGCCACCATCGAACCCGGCTCTTCGCCGGTGATGAAGGCACCCTCCCCGCCCGCATGGCTCCCGAAGGCCGGAAAGGCCGAATGGAAGCGGGTATGCCCGATCCTCGTGGATGAGCGGCGCACCCTCACCACGGCCGACTTGCCGACGCTCGCAGCCTATTGCGCGGCGGTAGCGCAGGTGCAGGAGGCGACCTCCATCCTGGAGGCCGAGGGCTTCACCTATCGCGGGCCTCAAGGTCCGAAGAAGCACCCCGCAGTGAGCATCCGCCACGACGCCATGACGCAGATGCGCCAGCTCGGCAGCGAACTGGGCTTGACGCCGGTGAGCCGCAGCCGGCCGGCTATGAGGGACCGAGATGATTCCGAAGACGCATCCGGCCTGGATCTTTGATGGATCGGATATCCCCGACCCGCTCGGCCATGGCGACCGGGCGGTGAGGTTTCTGCGCGCCCTGAAGCATCCGAAGAACCCGGCGCCGGGCCAGCCGTTTCAATTGGACTTCTGGCAAGAGCGCATCGTGCGCCGCATCTATGGCCCGCGGCATCCGGACGGCTCGCGCATCGTGAAGACGGTGGTGTTGCTCCTGCCGCGCGGCAATCGGAAGACCTCCCTTGCCGCGGCCCTCGCGCTCCTGCACGCCCTCGGACCGGAGCGTGTCCCCGGTGGCGAAGTCATCAGCGCGGCGGCAGATCGAAAGCAGGCCCGCCTCGGCTATACCGAAGCCCTTGGCATCATCCGCTGCGACAAGCGCCTCGGCGCCGTGACCTCCTTGCAGGACTACCGCAACCGGATCACGAGCAAGAAGTGGGGCAGCTTCTATGAGGCCATCTCCTGCGATGCCGGGACGCAGCACGGACGCACGCCCGTGTTCGTCCTCGCCGACGAACTGCACGCCTGGAAGAAGCGCGACCTTTGGGACGTGCTGAAATCCGGCCTCGTGAAGGTGAAGGGCTCGCTCCTGATCGTCGCCACCACGGCCGGCCGGGGGCAAGAGAACATCGCCCACGACATTGTGGAGGACGCCCGCAAGGTGGCCCGTGGCGAGGTGGACGATCCGTCGATTCTTCCCGTGCTCTTCGAGGCCGGGAAGGATGAGGACTGGCACGACGAACAGGTGTGGCATCGGGTGAACCCCGGCCTCGCCCACGGCTACCCCGACCTTGAAGGACTGCGGCAGCTTGCGCGCGAGGGCGAGCGGCGCATCGGCGATCGGGAGGCATTCCGCCAGCTCAACCTCAACGTCTGGCTGGACCATTCCGCCGAGCCCTTTGTCGAGATGGACGTCTATGATGAGGGGAATGGCGAGGTGGACCTCGGCGCCCTGGAGGGCGAACCGTGCTGGCTCGGGGTGGACCTCTCTTCCAACCGCGACCTGACGGCCGTGGTGGCGGCTTGGCGCGACGCCGACGACGGCTTCATCGTGCATCCGTGGTTCTTCTGTCCGGAGGACAACCTCAGGGAGCGCGCCGACCGGGATGGAGTGCCCTATCCCTCGTGGGCGAGCGAAGGCTTCATCGTGCCGACGCCCGGCAACGTGGTGGACTTCCGCCATGTGGAAAATGCCATCCGCGATCTATGCGCCCGCTTCCGGGTGCAGGAGATCGCCTTTGATCCACACCTCGCGCGCAACAGCCTGAACACCCTCTTGGAAGAGGGATTGCCCGCGGTGGAGATGCGGCAGGGATGGGTCACGATGGCGCCCGCGGTGAAGGAGTTGGAGCGCGCCATTGTGGGCCGGCGCCTCGCTCATGGCGGGCACCCGGTGCTGCGCTGGAATTTCGAGAACATCGCCGTCCACACCGATCCGGCCGGCAACAGGATGTTTCACAAGGGCAAGAGCCGGGACCGCATCGACGGCGCCGTGGCCTGCGCGATGGCGGTGGCGCGGGCGGCAGCGGGAGATGCAGGCGGCTCCGGTTTCGATGATGCCCAGGGAACCGACGAACTCATGAGGTGGCTCAATGGCCAATGAAGACGAGCGGCTTGTCGTAGCCCTTGAGGCGCGCATCCGGGACTTTGAGAAGAATTTCGACAAGGCGCAGCGCACAGCCAATTCGCGGTTCAACGCCATCGAGAAGCGCGCGCAGGCGTCTGCATCGAACCTGAAATCGGCATTCTCCGGCGCGGGAACGTCCATCGAGGCGGTGTTCGCCACGCTTGGTGGTGCGGGCATCATTGCGGGCGGTGGCCTTGCCGGCATCGTCGCCACGCTCAAAGGCGCGGCCACATCGGTGGCAGACCTCGCCGCAGAAGCGCAGAAGGCGGGAGTGTCCTTCGGCGCCTTTCAGGAGTTGAAGTACGCAGCCGAGCAGAGCCGGGTGGGCGTTGATGCCCTGACGGACGGCCTCAAGGAGATGCAGCTCCGCGCCGACGAATTCATCCGCACCGGCGCCGGATCGAGCGAGGAGGCATTCAAACGCCTCGGGTACACGGCGGCCGATCTAAAGAAGAAGCTCGCCGACCCTGCGGCCTTGTTCGAAGAGATCATCACCAAGCTCGGCCGATTCCAGAAGGCGGCACAAATCCGCATCGCCGATGAAGTCTTCGGCGGCACCGGTGGCGAACAGTTCGTCCGCCTCCTTGAGCAGGGCGAGGGTTCCCTCGGTCGGGCGCGCCAGCGTGCTCGCGAGCTGGGCATCGTCATCTCCGACGACGTGGGCAAGAAGGCGCAGGAGATCACGCGGCAGTTCGACGAGCTGGCCACGCGGATCGAGGTGGCTCTCAAGAGCGGGGTGCTGGAGGGCGCGACCGCCCTGGAGAAGTACAAGGCCGAGATCGCTGCCGTTGCCGCGCTCCTCGGTGCCATTGGCGCCGGCGCCTTGCTCGGTCCCCTCGTGGCGTCGCTCGCATCGGCGGCGGCCGGAGCTGTGGCAGCGGGAACGCAGATCACTCGCCTCACGGCCACCATCGTTGCGGTGACGGCGGCGCAGCGGGCGGCGACGCTGGCGACCGCTGGCCTGAGCACCGCCCTGCGGCTCCTCGGCGGGCCGACCGGGATTGCCATCGCGGCCGTGCTCGGAGGCATTGCCCTTCTCGCCCTGCGGCAGGATCAGGCCAAGCAGGCGACCGAGACGCATCAGAAGGCCATGGCAGAGCTGGACAAGGCCATCTCCGATGTGAGGGCCAAGGTACCCGGTGCCGAGGCGGCCCTGAAGTCCCTTGCCGATCAGCATGTCGATAATGCCAAGAAGGCGCTCGCCGACGCGCAGGCGGAGTACGAGTACGCCAAAGCGGTGGCCGCGCGGCAGAACCTCGGCGGCTGGGCTGGCAAGTACGGGACGAAGGCTCCCGCTGACAACACAGGCGAGATGGCGGCAGCGGCCGAGGCGAACCTGAAGCGGGTGGAGGAAGCCCAAAAGCGCCTGGACGAACTGGAGGCGAAACGCGCTCAGGGCCTTGCGACGAAGCCGGGGGCGAACCCCGACACCAGCTTGCCCGGCAAGGGCGCCGAAATCGTGAAGTCGGCGCAGGAGCGCGTGACCGCCCTGGAGGTGGAGCGCAACGCCCTCACCATGACGAAGCAGGCGGCGGCCGAATACACCTTCATGATGGAAGCCGAAGCACAAGCTCGGCAGGCCAACATCAAGCTCACCCCGGAGCAGAAGGCGAAGCTTGAGGAGCTGGCGAAGAAATACGCCGAGGTGACTGCGCAGATCGAGAAGACGAAGGAAGCGCAGGAGCAGCTCAACGAGATCAAGAGCATGGTGGGAAGCTTCTTCAGCGACCTCCGCTCTGGAATGGAGAGCGGAAAGAGCGCGGCGGACTCTTTCTCTGACGCCCTCAAAAACCTGATGAACCGCATCCTCGACATGATCCAGCAGAAGCTACTGGAGCAGCTCTTCAAGATGCTTTTCTCGACGGGCTTCGGTTTTTCCGAAGGCGGAACTGTCGGCAACACCACGGGTGCGAGCTTCACCAAAGCGGCCACAGGCGGGCTCATTTCCGGCCCCGGAACAGCAACATCGGACAGCATTCCCGCGATGCTCTCCGATGGCGAGTTCGTCGTGAACGCCAAGTCGGCGAAGAAGTTCGCCCCCCTTCTGGCTGCCCTTAACTCCGGGAAGATCCCCCACTTCGCCAAGGGCGGCAGCGTCGGCGGAGGCATGGCTTCCGCGATGGGCGGCGACCTCGTGGTGAATGTCGAGAACTATTCCGGCGCCGACGTGAAGGCGGAGAAGCGCCGAGGGCCGGACGGGCGGATGAACCTTCAGATGGTGATCGGCTCTGCCGTGAACAAGCACATCGTGAGTGGCCGGGCCGATGGCGCGATGCGTAGCCAGTTCGGTACCGCGCCCCAGACCGTAGAGAAAGGATGAAACATGGCAGTCACTTGGCCTCCCACTCTGCCGCAGAAGCCCTTTCGGGGGCAGTGGAACGAACAGTCTCAGGATGACGTGGTGCGGTTCCAGCCAGAGAGCGGCCCGCCGATTGTCCGGCGCAGGAGCACGGTGCAGACCTATGTCGCCACGGCCACGTTCCGGATGACGAATGAGCAGATCGCCGACTTCATGGTGTTCCACAAGGAGGATCTGAAGGGCGGAGCGCGGCGCTTTTCGTGGGCGCATCCTGTGTCGGGCGCTGCGGCAGAATGGACGTTCGAAGAGCCCTACAGCTACCGGCACGTCGATGATGACGTGTATGACCTGGCGGTGACGCTCAGGCGGATGCCGTAATCTGCTTACTGTGCGCTTACTAGGGAAACTTCCGCCGCTGGTGGAAGTCTGCTAAGTGCTTGATTCTGGCGGAGAGGGAGGGATTCGAACCCCCGATACGGTTGCCCGTATGCCGCATTTCGAGTGCGGTGCATTCGACCACTCTGCCACCTCTCCGCAGCGCCGGCGCCGGAGTTCCGCGAGGGAAATCCATGACGCCGGTGGCGTGGTCGTGCGCTTCTAGCGGACGTTGGGGCGAAGGACAAGCGGTCGCGCGCAGGTCCGTCGCGGGAACATGAACCGATCTGCGCGGCCGGAGCTGGGACCCCCCAGAGTCCAGCGCCACCATGGGGCGAGGCGCGACCCTCACACCGCCTTCAGGTGCCGCAGCGGCCGGCCGGAGGAGATGCCCTGGGCGGCGGCGATGATGGCGGCGGTGTCGAGGCCGTAATGGGCATAGAGGTCGGCGAGCGTCCCGGTCTGGCCGAAATGCTCCACCCCCAGCGCCCGCACCCGGTGGCCCGCCACGGCGCCGAGCCAGCCCAGCGTCGCGGGATGCCCGTCGATGACGGTCACGAGCCCGCAATGGCGCGGCAATGCCGACAGCAGCCGCTCCACATGGCTCTGCGCCCCGGCAAAACCGCGCTCGCGGGCGCGGGCGGCCGCCGTCCAGCCGGCGTTCAGCCGGTCGGCGGAGGTGACGGCGAGGAGGCCCACGTCGCGCCGGTCCTCGGCGATGAGGGCCATCGCATCGATGGCTTCGGGCGTCACCGCCCCCTGCACGGCGATCACCACATCGCAATTGGGGCCGGGCTCGCGCAGCCAATAGGCGCCGTCCACGATGGCGCGCTTCTGCGCGTCGGTGAAGACGCGCTTCGGCTGCTCCAGCGGGCGGGTGGAGAGGCGGAAATAGACCGAGCCGCCGGTTTCGTCGCGCAGCCAGTTGCGCTCGTCGGCGGCGCCATCCCCGTCGCGCTGCACATAGTCGAAGGCGAATTCCATCAGCACCGCCAGCTCGTCCACGAAGGCCGGCTCGAAGGCGGCGAGGCCATCCTGCGCCATGCCGATGAGCGGCGTGGCGATGGACTGGTGCGCGCCTCCTTCGGGCGCCAGCGTGATGCCGGATGGCGTCGCGACGAGGATGAAGCGGGCATCCTGGTAGCAGGCATAGTTCAGCGCATCGAGCCCGCGGCAGATGAAGGGGTCGTAGAGCGTGCCCACCGGCACGAGGCGGGCGCCGAACAGGGAGTGGGAAAGGCCGAAGGCGGAGAGCGTCAGGAACAGGTTCATCTCGGCGATGCCGAGTTCCATGTGCTGGCCCTTGGGCGAGAACTCCCAGGCGAAGGTGGAGGGGATGCGCTCGCGCCGGAACACGTCGGCCAACGCCTCGTGGGCGAACAGGCCGCGCCGGTTCACCCACGGCCCCAAATTGGTGGAGACGGTCACATCAGGCGAGGTGGTGACGATGCGGTCCGCAAGCGGGCTCTCGCCCTTGGCGAGGTCCTGCAGGATGAGGCCGAAGCCAGCCTGGGTGGAAATGCTGGGATTGGGCGGCGGGGCGAGCGCGGGCACGGCGAGCGCGGGGTCGGCATAGCGGCGCGGACCGCCCTGCGCGAAGGGCACGCGATCGAGGAAGGCGCGCAGATCGCCTTCAGGGCACTTCAGCCCCTCGAACGGCTCCCATTCGCGCCCCGTCCCGACGTTCATGGACGCGCGCAGCGCCTCCATCTGGGTCGGGGTCATGAGGCCGGCGTGGTTGTCCTTGTGGCCGGCCAGCGGCAGGCCGAAGCCCTTCACCGTGTAGCACAGGAACGCCACCGGCCGGTCGTGGTCGATGGCGTCGAAGGCGGCGATGAGGGAGGCGATGTCGTGGCCGCCGAGATTGGTCATCAGCGCGGACAGCTCGGCGTCCGAGCGCCGGGCGATGAGGGCGGAAACTTCGCCCTGATCGCCGAGGTCGTCCATCAGGCGCTTGCGCCAAGCAGCACCGCCCTGAAAGGTGAGCGCGGAATATTCGGCGTTGGGGCAGGTGTCGATCCAGCGCTTCAGGGCTTCCCCGCCCGGCTCGGCGAAGGCGGCCTGCTGCAGGGTGCCGTATTTCAGCACGACCACCTGCCAGCCCATCGCCTCGAAGATGCCGGTGAAGCGCTCGTAGAGGCCTTCGCGCACCACGCCGTCGAGGCTCTGGCGGTTGTAGTCGATGATCCACCAGGTGTTGCGCACCTCGTGCTTCCAGCCCTCCAGAAGCGCCTCGAAGACGTTCCCCTCGTCCAGCTCCGCATCGCCCACGAGGGCGATCATCCGCCCCTTGGGGCGGTCGCCGGCGAGGCCGTGGGCGTGGACGTAATCCTGCGCGAGGCTGGCGAACAGGGTCTGCGCCACGCCGAGGCCCACCGAGCCGGTGGAGAAGTCCACGTCGTCGGCATCCTTGGTGCGCGAGGGGTAGGATTGCGCGCCCTTGAAGCCGCGGAAATTCTCCAGCCGCTCCCGGCTCTGGCGGCCGAACAGATACTGGATGGCGTGGAAGATGGGGCTCGCATGGGGCTTAACCGCCACCCGGTCCTGCGGGCGCAGCACATGGAAATAGAGCGCGCACATGATGGCGGCCAGCGAAGCCGAGGAGGCCTGGTGGCCGCCGACCTTCAGGCCGTCGGTGCCGGGCCTGAGGTGATTGGCGTTGTGGATCATCCAGCTCGCCAGCCACAGCACCTTCTTCTCCAGTTCGCCGAGCACCGCGAGATCGGCGGCCGAGGGCGGGGCGGGCGGGGTCCGGGGGGCGGGAGAAGCGGAATGGGGGGAGGCCATGGCGTTTCCTCGGCGTGTGTCTTCGGCGATTTCTTCTTCAGCGGGCGAGCCGGAGCACCTGCCGCAACCGATTGTAGCGTGGGCGGAGCGGCGTTTCCGGTCGAATCGGCCTTACCTTGCCGCGACCTGCGCCATAAAATGCCGTGTGACGCAGCCGACGGAGCAGGATCATGCGCCTCGACGCCATCGACCGGAAGATCCTCGCCGTCCTGCAGGCGGATGGGCGCAAGAGCATCGCGGAATTGTCCGGGGAGGTGGGGCTTTCCCCCTCGCCGTGCCTGCGGCGGGTGAAGGCGCTGGAGGAGGCGGGGCTGATTTCGCGCTATGCGGCGGTGCTGGACCAGCGCAAGGCCGGGCTGCCGGTGAGCGTGTTCGTCTCCATCAAGCTGGAGCGCCAGCAGGAGGAGGCGCTGGATGCATTCTCCGCCGCCATTCGGGGCTGGCCGGAGGTGCTGGAATGCTATCTGATGACCGGCCCGCGCGATTACCTTTTACGGGTGGTGGCGGCCGATCTCGACGCCTATGAGCGCTTCCTGAAGGAGAAGCTCACGCGGCTCGACGGCATCGCCTCCATCGAAAGCTCCTTCGCGCTGGAACAGGTGAAATATTCCCACGTCCTGCCGCTGCCGTGACGGCCGGACGCGCAAGGAGGATCAGATGGCCATACGCGTCGGCATCGGCGGCTGGACGTTCGAGCCGTGGCGCGGCGTCTTCTATCCGGAAGGCCTGCCCCACGCGAAGGAGCTGCCCCACGCGGCATCCGTGCTGAAGACCATCGAGATCAACGGCACCTTCTATCGCACACCCTCCGCCAAATCCTGCGCCGACTGGGCGCGGCAGGTGCCGGACGGCTTCGTGTTCGCGCTCAAGGCGACGCGCTACGTCACCCAGCGCCGCGTGCTGGCGGAGGCGGAGGAAAGCGTCGGCAAGTTCATCACCAGCGGCATCGTGGAGATGGGCGACCGGCTCGGCCCCATCAACTGGCAGTTCCCGGCGACGAAAGCGTTCGACCCGGACGACATGGCCGCCTTCATCGCCTTGCTGCCGAAGGCGCGCGAAGGGGTCGCCCTGCGCCATGCGCTGGAGGTGCGGCACCCCTCCTTCGCCGTGCCCGAATTCGTCGAGCTGGCCCGCAAGCACAACGTCGCCATCGTCTTTGCCGACCACGAGACCTATCCCGCCATCGCCGACCTGACGGCGGACTTCACCTATGCCCGCCTCCAGCAGACCGCCGAGGCGGTCGAGACCGGCTATGGGGCCGCCGACCTCGCGCGCTGGGCGAAGGCCGCGAAGGCGTGGGAGGCCGGCGCCGTGCCCGAGGGCCTGCCGCAGGCGGGGGCGCCCGCAAAGGCGAAGGGAAAGACGGCGGCCAGGCGCGATGTCTTCCTCTACCTCATCGGCGGTGCGAAAGTGCGCAACCCGGCCGGCGCCATCGCTTTGCAGCGGCAGGTGGACGGCGAGTGAACAGCCGTTGACCTCAATCAACGCCGGACGTGTGCACTGCGGTAAAGAGATGATGCAGAGACGGTTCCCGACGCCCCGCGGGAGTGCCATCCTCCACCGGCATCGCGGGGGCGTGCCAGCCTCCTGAAGGTGTCCCTATGAAGCGCTCCCTTGCCATCCTCGCCGTCATCGTCGCCCTCGCGGCCGCAGGCGGCGCCGGGGCGTGGTATCTCGCGCACCGCAGCCGCGCCCTGCCCCCCGGCTTCGCCGAGGGCAACGGGCGCATCGAGGCCACCGAGGTGGACGTGGCGACCAAGGCCGCCGGCCGCCTGCTGGACGTGCTCGCCGAGGAAGGCGACTTCATCAAGCAGGGGCAGGTCATCGCGCACATCGACGTCTCGGACCTCGAGGCGGCCCTGCGCACGGCGGACGCTCAGGCGGCCCAGGCGCGCCAGTCCCGCGACACCGCCTTCCATGTGGTGGAGCAGCGCAAGGGCGAGCTGGACCTCGCCACCAAGGAGCTGGAGCGGCAGGAGACGCTGGTCGCGAAGGGCTTCGCCACCGAGCAGAAGGTGGACCAGTATCGCACCACCAAGCTCACCGCCGCCGCGGCCCTCGCCGCCGCCCAGTCGAGCCTTGCGGCGAGCGAGAGCGCCATCCGCGCCGCCGAAGCCGAAGTGGACCGCCTGAAGCGCCTTGTCGCCGACGGCACCCTCATCGCCCCCAAGTCCGGCCGGGTCATCTACCGCCTCGCCGAGCCGGGCGAGGTGCTGGGCGCCGGCGGCAAGGTGCTGACCTTCATCGACCTTTCCGATGTCTACATGACCATCTTCCTGCCCGCCGCCGACGCCGGGCGCATCGGCCTCGGCACCCCTGCGCGCCTGATGCTGGAGCCGCTGCCGGACCGCGCCGTGCCGGCCGCCGTTTCCTTCGTCTCGGCCCGCGCCCAGTTCACCCCCAAGCAGGTGGAAACCCAGCGCGAGCGCGACCGCATGATGTTCCGCGTGAAGCTCCGCGTCGCCCGGCCGCTGGTTGAGAAGTATCTGGATCATGTGAAGACCGGCGTCACCGGCGTCGGCTACGTGCGGCTCGATCCCGCCGCCCAATGGCCCGCGTGGCTCGACTCGGACCTCGTGCGCGACGCCGCCGATGCGCCGAAAGAAGCGGGAACGAAGGGTACGGGAGCCAAACCGTGAGCGAGGCCGCTCCGGCGGCACTCCCGGACGCCGTCCGGCTCGCCGGCATCCACCACGCCTACGGGAAGACGCGCGCGGTGGACGGGGTGGACATCACCATCGCGGAAGGCTCCGCCGTCGCCCTCGTCGGGCCGGATGGAGTGGGCAAGTCCACCCTGCTCGGCCTCATCGCCGGGGCAAAGCGCATCCAGACGGGCAAGGTCGAGGTGCTGGGCGCGGACTTCGCCGCGCGCAAGGCGCGGGAAGAGGCGCAGCCGCGCATCGCCTTCATGCCGCAGGGGCTGGGGCGCAACCTCTATCCCAACCTCTCGGTGGCCGAGAACATCGCCTTCTTCGCCCGCCTGTTCGGCGAGGATGCGGCGGCCAAGGGCGCCCGCGTCGCCCCCCTGCTCGCCGCCACCGGCCTCGACCCGTTCGCCGACCGGCTCATGCGCAAGCTCTCCGGCGGCATGAAGCAGAAGCTCGGCCTGTGCTGCGCGCTGGTACACGACCCCGATTTACTGCTGCTGGACGAGCCCACCACCGGCGTCGATCCCCTCTCCCGTCGCCAGTTCTGGGACTTCGTGGACACCATCCGCGCCGACCGCCCGCACCTGACCCTCCTCGTCGCCACCGCCGACATGGAAGAGGCCGCCCGCTTCGGCCGCGTGGTGCTAATGGACCAGGGCCGCATCCTCGCCGACGGCAGCCCGGCCGAGCACCTCGCCCGCACCGGCCAGCCAACGCTGGAGCGCGCCTTCATCGCTTTGCTCCCGGAAGGCCAGCGCGGCAACGGCGAAGCCGCGCTCCCGGTCGCGGCCATCCCGGCCGACGCGCCGGTGGCCATCGAATCCCGCGGCCTCACCCGCCGCTTCGGAGACTTCGTGGCGGTGGACGATGTGAGCTTCACCATCCGCCGCGGCGAGATCTTCGGCTTCCTCGGCTCCAACGGCTGCGGCAAGTCCACCACCATGAAGATGCTCACCGGCCTGCTGCCGGCAAGCTCCGGCGAGGCGCTGCTGTTCGGCGTGCCGGTGGACCCGAAGGATATCGAGACGCGCCGGCGCGTCGGCTACATGTCGCAGGCCTTCTCGCTCTACGGCGAGCTCACCGTGCGGCAGAACCTGGAGCTGCACGCCCGCCTGTTCGCCTTGCCGGAGGACGCGGCGGCCAAGCGCATCGCCGATCTCGTCGCCACCTTCGATCTCACGGACCATCTCGACGACCTCTCGGACGGCCTGCCCCTCGGCGTGCGCCAGCGCCTGTCGCTGGCGGTGGCGGTGCTGCACGAACCGGAGGTGCTGATCCTCGACGAGCCCACCTCCGGCGTCGATCCGGTGGCCCGCGACGGCTTCTGGGACCACCTCCAGCGGCTCTCGCGGGATGAGGGCGTGACCATCTTCGTCTCCACCCACTTCATGGGCGAGGCGGAGCGCTGCGACCGCATCTCCTTCATGCATGCCGGCCGCGTCATCGCCACCGGTACGCCGCAGGCGCTGAAGGACGCGCAGCACGCGGCGAGCCTGGAGGAGGCATTCGTCGCCTATATGGAGATGGGCGGCCGCGCCGCCGGCACCGAGGCCCGCCTGCCCCCGCCCCAGCCACGGCCGGCGGGAAAGCCTGCCGCCTTCTCGCCCCGCCGCCTCGCCGCCTATGCCTGGCGCGAGACGCTGGAGCTGAAGCGCGATCCGGTGCGCCTCGCCTTCGCGCTGCTCGGCACCGCCTTCCTGATGATCATCTTCGGCTACGGCATCACCCTGGACGTGGACAAGCTGCGCTTCGCCGTGCTCGACCGCGACCAGACGCCGGAAAGCCGCGCCTATATCGACGGCTTCGCCCACTCCACCTATTTCCGCATCCAGCCGCCGCTCGCATCGCCGGACGACCTCGACCAGCGGCTGAAGTCCAACGCCATCGCCTTCGCCATCGAGCTGCCGCCGAACTTCGGCGCCGATCTGCGCTCCGGCCGGCAGACGGAAGTGCTCGTCACCATCGACGGCGCCATGCCGTTCCGGGCCGAGACCATCAAGGGCTATGTGGAGGCGGTGCACACCATGTTCCTCGCCGATGCGGCGCAGATGGCGGGGCGCAGCTTCTCCGCCTTCGCGGGGCTGGAGATGCGCTACCGCTACAACCAGTCCTTCCGCAGCCTCGATGCCATGGTGCCGGCCAACATCGCGCTGATGCTCATCTTCATCCCGGCCATCCTCACCGCGCTCGGGGTGGTGACGGAGAAGGAGCTGGGCTCCATCACCAACCTCTACGTCACGCCGGTGACGAAGCTCGAATTCCTGCTGGGCAAGCAGGCGCCCTATGTGGGGGTGGCGCTGTTCAACTTCGTCGTGATGGTGCTGATGGCGCTGTTCCTGTTCGGGGTGCCGCTGAAGGGCTCGTTCCTCGGGCTGGCGCTGGGGGCCTTCGCCTATGTGCTGGCGACGACCGCCATCGGGCTCGTCTCCTCCACCCTCACCAACACCCAGGTGGCGGCGCTGTTCGGCACCGCCATCGGCACCATGATGCCCGCCACCCAGTTCTCCGGCATGCTCCAGCCGGTGGCCTCGCTGGAGGGCGGGGGATGGGTGCTCGGCACCTTCTTCCCCACCACCTATTTCATGCGGGTGAGCGTGGGCGCTTTCACCAAGGGGCTGAGCTTCACCGAGCTTCTGCCGTTCGTCATGGCCACCGCCGCCTTCTGGCCGGCGCTGCTGGCCATCGCCTTCCTCATCCTGCGGAAGCAGGAGACCTGACATGGCCGCGCCCGCCCCCTCCGCGAAAGCCCCCGCCCCCCGCCGGCTGCCGCTGGCCAACGTCCACTGGCTGGTGGGCAAGGAACTGCTCGGCCTGTGGCGCGACCGGGCGCTGTTGGTGCTGGTGGTCTATGCCTTCACCGTCGCCATCGTGCTGCAGGCCAACGGCATGAAGCACGATCTCAACCGCGCCGCCGTGGCGGTGGTGGACGAGGACAATTCCGCCCTCTCCAACGCCATTCTCGACGCGCTGCTGCCGCCCTCCTTCCAGCGCCCGGTGCCCATCGCCCCGCAGGACGTGGACCCGATGATGGACGCAGCGCGCTACACCTTCGTGCTGAATTTCCCGCCCAACTTCCAGGCGGACGTGCTGGCCGGACGCAGCCCCGAGGTGCAGCTGCTCATCGACGCCACGGCGCTGATGCAGGCCGGCCTCGGCGCCAACGACATCTCCGCCATCTTCCAGACCGAGGTGAACCGCTTCGTGCTGCGTCATTCGGAAGGGGTGGCGAGCCCGGTCAATCTCCAGATCCGCGCCGCGTTCAACCAGGGGCTGGAATCCTCCTGGTTCACCGGCACCATGGGCCTCATCACCAACATCACCATGCTCTCGGTGCTGCTCGCCGGCGCGGCGCTGATCCGCGAGCGCGAGCACGGCACGCTGGAGCATCTGCTCGTGCTGCCGGTGCGTCCCTCCGAGATCATGCTGGCGAAGGTGGTGGCGAACGGCGCGGTGATCCTCGTCGCCACTTTGGTCAGCCTCATCGCGGTGCTGAAGTGGGTGCTGGGCGTGTCCATCGCGGGCTCGATCCCGCTGTTTCTCGCCGGAGCGGCGCTCTATCTGTTCTTCACCGCGTCGCTGGGCATCTTCCTCGGCACGCTGGCCGGGTCCATGCCGCAGTTCGGGCTGCTGTTCTTCCTCGTGGTGCTGCCCATGAACATGCTGTCGGGCGGGTTCACGCCGCTGGAGAGCATGCCCGAATGGCTGCAGGTGGCCATGCAGGCCTCGCCCTCCACCCAGTTCGTGGCCTTCGCGCAGGCCATCCTCTACCGGGGCGCGGGGCTGGAAACGGTGTGGCCGCGCTTCGCCGCCACCTTCGGCATCGGCGCTTTGTTCTTCGCCGTGGCGCTGGCCCGCTTCCGCACCTTCCTCGCCGCGCAGCAGTGAGGAAGAGGGGAAAGGCTCAGATGTAGTCGACGAAGGAGGCGAGCTGCTCCTGGGAGAGGTCGCGCATCTGGGCGAGGGTGTAGGTGTCGAGCACCGTGCCGATGGCGTCGCGCACCCGCACCATGAGCAGGCGCACCTCGCAGGTGGCGATGTCGCAATCCTCGCACGGCTCGTAGGCGTTGCGGCTGGCGCAGGGGAAGGGCGCCAGCGGTCCGTCGAGGGCGCGGATCATCTCGCCGACGATGATGTCGTCCGGCGCCTTGGCGAGCCGGTAGCCGCCGAGCTTGCCCTTCTTGGACGAGAGGAAGCCGGCGTTGCGCAGCTCGCCGAGGATCACGTCGAGGAATTTCTTCGGGATATTGTTCGCCTCGGCGATATCAGCCACCTGCGTGGAGCCGCCGGGCGGCAGACGCGCCAGGTGCACCGCCGCCTTGAGACCGTATTTTCCCTTTTTCGTCAGCATGGAGCGCCCTCTTTCGGGCTTATGGGGACATCGCGCGTCGCCGTCAACGGCGGCCACGTGAAATTCGGGGCGGCGTCACTTGCCGCCGGAGCCGTCCTTCAGCTCGTAGCGGCTCATCAGCGGCGCCTGGGCGATGGCGAAGGCGAAGGTCAGCGGCAGATAGCCGAAGGTCTTGAAGGTGACCCAGGTGTCGGTCGAGACCGACCGCCACACGATCTCGTTCAGCACCGCCATGACCAGGAAGAAGATGCCCCAGCGGATGGTGAGCTTGCGCCAGCCCTCCTCGGTGAGCTTCACCATCCCGTCGAAGACGTAGGGCAGGAGCGGCTTCTTGAAATAGAGCCCGCCCAGCAGCAGCACGCCGAACAGGGCATTCACCATGGTCGGCTTCAGCTTGATGAAGTGATCGTCCTGCAGCCACAGCGTCAGGCCGCCGAACACCATGACCACCAGCGCCGACACCAGCGGCATCACCGCGATGCGGCGCGCCAGCACCCACATGGCGCCGAGCGCCAGCAGCGTCGCCACCATGAAGACGCCGGTCGCCACATAGATGCCGCCACGCCCGTTGGCGATGAAGAACAGCACCAGCGGGCCGATCTCCAGGCCGATCTTGAGCCACGGACTCATCTTGCGGGAGGCGGGCGAGGAGGCGGGCGCGGGCACTGGGGCTTGTGATTGGGTCATTCAGGCGGGCCGGCAGGAGAAAAGTACCGCCAATCCCGGCGGTTCAGCCGGAACGGCGCGACGTCCCCCATGTGGCGCGTGTTAGGCCAACAATCAAGCCGCGCGCGGGTTCAGCGCAGCGGACCGAGGCACGCGACCAGCTCCGGCCCCTCCTTCGGCACCCGCGCCTGCAACCGGGCGGCGAGGCGCTGGACGCCGGCGGTAGGGTTGCCGGCATCGCGCCGATGGGGATTGGGCAGCATCACCGCCAGCAGCGCCGCCTGCCGGGCATCCACCTGCGCCGCCGGAACGCCGAAGGCGCGCTCCGCCCCCGCCTGCACACCGAACTCCCCGTTCGGCCCCCATTCGGCGATGTTGAGATAGATCTCGATCAGCCGCCTTTTGCTCACCACCAGATCGAGCCAGATGGCGAGCGGCATCTCGATGGCCTTGCGGATGAGGGCCCGCCCCGGCCAGAGGAACAGGTTCTTGGCGATCTGCATGGGGATGGTGGAGGCGCCGCGCGTGTCCTCCAGATCGTCGGCCTTCTCGATGGCCTCCCGCAGCTCGGCGATGTCGATGCCGATGTTGTGGCAGAAGCTGGCATCCTCCGAGGCGATGACGGTGCGCACCAGTGCCGGCGACATCTTCTCGATGGGCGTCCACACGCGCTCCACCCGCTCGCCCGTGATCCAGCGGCCGATCATCAGCGTCGAGACCGGATTGACCACGTTGTAGAGGACGGCGAGCAGCAGCGGGATTACGGCGAGGACGACCACCACCCGAAGCACCAGACGGATCATCCTCAGCCCTCCCCACCGCCATGCGGCTTGACCTTGCCCCCTGGTTGGGGCACCCGGTGGCCCCCGTCAACGGTGCGCCCCGCTTGGGCGTTCCCACCTTGCCCTTCTCAGCCACGCTAGGCCAAACGGTGACCTCTTCCCTCAAGGATCGGCTCGACGCCGCCGCCGCCATCACCGAAACCCGGCTCGCCGCCGCGCTCGGCGATGCGGCGCTGCCCGGCGAACGGCTGCGGCCGGAGCGCCTGATGGGCGCCATGCGCCACGGCGCGCTGGGCGGCGGCAAGCGGCTGCGGCCCTTCCTGGTGATCGAGGGGGCGGCCCTGTTCGGCCTCACGGCGGAAGCCGCCGTCACCGCCGCCACCGCCATCGAGTGCGCGCACTGCTATTCCCTCGTCCATGACGACCTGCCGGCCATGGACGACGACGATCTGCGCCGCGGCCGCCCCACCGTCCACAAGGCCTATGACGAGGCGACCGCCATCCTCGCCGGCGACGGGCTGCTGACGCTCGCCTTCGACCTGCTGGCGGGCGAGGACGCCCATCCCGATCCGGCGGTGCGCATTGCGCTGGTGCGCGCGCTGGCGCGGGCGGCGGGCATCGGCGGCATGGTGGGCGGGCAGATGCTGGACCTCGCCGCCGAAGGGCGCTTTTCCGGCGGCACGCCCCTCGCCCACGGCGAGGACGCCATCCGCGACCTGCAGGCCATGAAGACCGGCGCCCTGCTCGCCGTCTCGGCCGAGGCGGGCGCGCTCCTCGGCGGCGCGGACGCGGGCCAGCGCGCGGCGCTCCTCGCCTATGGGCGGGCGCTGGGCGCGGCGTTCCAGATCGCCGACGACATCCTCGACGTGGAAGGCACGGCGGAAGAGGTGGGCAAGAAGGTGGGCAAGGATGCCGCCGCCGGCAAGGCGACGCTGGTCTCCCGCCTCGGCCTGCCCGAGGCGCGCCGGCTGCTGGACCGTCTCGTGGCGGAAGCGGCGGACGCCCTTGCCCCGTTCGGCGCGCACGGCGAGATCCTCGCCGAGGCCGCACGGTTCGTGGCCGCACGGCGCAGCTGAGCGCATTTTAGAGGGGAGCGGCCGGCGAACCGGCCGCCTCCAAAGGCGTCCTCAGAGGGCCATCCTCAGATCGCGAGGTCGCGCCTGTCCTCGACGGTGGAATCGGCGCGCATCCGGTAGACCATCGGCACGCCGGTGAGCACCTCGCGCTTCATGATGCCTTCGGGAGACAGCTTCTCCAGCACCATGATGAGGGCGCGCAGCGAATTGCCGTGGGCGGTCACGATCGTGGTCTCGCCCCGCAGCACGCGCGGTAGGATCTCCTGATTGTAATAGGGCAGCGTGCGGGCCACCGTATCGCGCAGGCTCTCGCCGCCGGGCGGGGGGATGTCGTAAGAGCGGCGCCACACATGCACCTGCTCCTCGCCCCACTTGGCGCGGGCGTCATCCTTGTTGAGGCCGGAGAGGTCGCCGTAGTCCCGCTCGTTCAGCGCCTGGCTGGCCAGCGTCTCCACGCCCTCCTGACCCATCTCGCCGAGCACCAGCGACAGGGTGCGCTGGGCGCGGGAGAGGAGCGAGGTGAACGCCACGTCGAACTTCAGGCCTTCGGCCTTCAGGAGCGCGCCCGCGCGCTTTGCCTCCGCGACGCCCTGCTCGGTGAGGTCGGGGTCACGCCAGCCGGTGAAAAGGTTCTTCAGGTTCCACTCGCTCTGCCCGTGACGGACGAGGACGAGGATGCGATCCGACATGAAAAGTCTCCAGACACTCAGAAATCGGCGAGGCCGAGCACGTCGGCCATGGAATAGAGCCCCGGCTCCCGCTTGGTCTCTCCGCATTTCGTCCAACGGGCGGCGACAAGCGCGCCGTTGGCGAAGAGCGTGCGGTCCTCGGCCTTGTGAACCAGTTCGATGCGCTCGGCGGCGCCGGCGAAGATCACCATGTGCTCGCCCACCACGGAGCCGCCGCGCAGGCTGGCAAAGCCGATATTGCCCTTCACCCGCGGGCCGGTGATGCCGTCGCGGCCGCGCTCGGAGCAGTCATCGAGCCTGCGGTTGCGGCCCGCCGCCGCCGCCTCGCCCAGCAGCAGCGCGGTTCCCGAAGGGGCATCCACCTTCCGGTTGTGATGCATCTCCACGATCTCGATGTCGAAGTCGTCGCCCAGCGTCGCCGCCACCCGGCGGGTCAAAGCGGCGAGCAGGTTCACCCCGAGGCTCATGTTGCCGGACTTGACGATGACCGTGCGCAGCGCCGCATCGGCGATGGCGGCATTGTCCTCGTTGGAGAGGCCGGTGGTGCCGATGACATGGGCGATCCCGGCCTCGGCGAGGCGGCCGGCGAGGCGCACCGTGGCGGCGGGGGTGGAGAAGTCGATCACCACGTCGGCGCCGTTCAGCGACGGAGCGACGTCGCTTTCCACGGTGACGCCGTTCGGAGCCGCGCCCGCCATCAGGCCCGCATCCTCGCCGAGATGGGGGGAGCCGGCATATTCCAGGGCACCCACGAGCTTCAGCCCCTCGGTCTCGGCGATGGCGCGGATGAGGGTGCGGCCCATGCGGCCGCCGGCCCCGGCGATGACGATGCGCAGATCGGTCACGGGTGTGTCCTTAAGATGGGCCGCGCTCAGGCGGGCGGCAGCTCGCGCCCGGTATAGCCGGAGATGATGAGGAAGTCGGCCACCGACGCCTCCTGCCGGATCGCTCGCGCCTTCTGGTAGGCGGGAGAGAAATAGCACGCGCGCGCCGTCGCCACGTCCTTGAACGCGGTGACGACATACCGTGAACGGCCATGGCCTTCCAGAAGATGATTGCGCCCCCCGCGCACCAGGAACCACGCACCGTATTCGGTGAAGGCCTCGGCAGCGGTAGCGGCATAGTCCTTGTACCGATCGGGATCGGTCACATCGACCTTGACCATCCAGTAGCCGCGCGGGTTGTCGGCCGTGCCCTCCGGCGGCTCCGGCGAGGGCTGCGGGCCGTCGAAGCCCTCCACCGCGGCGAGGTCGGCGATGGCGGTGGCCCGGCGCAGGTCGCGCACATGCTGGTAGTCGGGCGCGTCGTAGAGGGTCAGCGCGTCTTCGTAGGAAGGCATCTCCACCAGCACGTTGCGATGGCGCTTGATGCCTTCGAGCTGCTCGAAATCGCCGCCGCGGATCACGAACCGGAAGCCGTGCGACCGGGCGTAGGCGAGGTTCGCCTCCCGGTAGGTGATGTAGTCCACCGGATTGACCACATCGAGATTGAGGAACCAGTAGCCCTTTGCCATCGCTCCGCCCCCGTCACGCACCCTGAAGTTCGGCAAGGATTGCCTGTGCCGCCGCGACCGGGTCCTCGGCCGCCGTCACCGGACGGCCCACCACGATACGGTCGGCGCCCGCCGCCAGCGCCTCGGCCGGCGTGGCGATGCGCTTCTGGTCGCCCACCGCCGCCCCCTTCGGCCGCACGCCCGGCGTCACCACCCGGCGGTCGGGGCCGAGGATGGCGCGCACCATGGCGGCATCGGTGGGGGCGCAGATGACGCCGGCGATGCCGGCATCCCGCGCCTGCCCGGCGCGCAGGCGCACCGTCTCGGTGACGCCGCCAACGACGCCGGTGGCGGCGAGGTCGGCATCGTCATAGGAGGTGAGCACGGTGACGCCCAGCACCTCCAGCTTGCTCCCGGCGGCGCCGCGCGCGGCGGCGGCCATGGTCATGGGGTAGGCGTGCACGGTGAGGATGTCGAAGCCCCGTTCAGCTGCGGCGGCAGTGGCCCGCTCCACCGTATTGCCGATGTCGTGCAACTTGAGGTCGAGGAACACCTTCTTGCCGGCGGCGATGAGGTCGGCGGCAAGGTCGATGCCCCCCGAAACCGCCAGCTCCAGCCCGACCTTGTAGAAGCTCACCACGTCGCCGAGCCGGGCGACCGCGGCCTCGGCCGCGGCGACGGAGGGATAGTCGAGGGCGACGATGAGCTTGTCGCGGACATCCGCGCGGATCGGGGTGCCCTGAACAACCTGCGTCATGCCGTCTCCTCCATTGCGCGCCAGCGGTCCGGCTGCCGCGCGGGACCCGCGCGGAACCAGCAGCCGCCCCCGACCGGTGGCTGGTCGTGGGCGCGGGAGATGGGGTAGCCCGCCAGGTGGCACAGAAGCAAGGTGCCGACACCACCATGGCCGACGAAGAGGAGGCGCTGTCCCGCCCCGCCGAAGGCCGCAAGCGCCGCTTCCACCGCCGCGACGATGCGCGCCTGCGCCTCCACCGCCCGCTCCCAGCCGCGCACGCTCTCGGTGGGGCGGGCGAAGAAGGCGTCGGCCATCTGCTGGAATTCGGCTTCGGGCAGGTAGCCGGTGGCGGAGCGGTCGTTCTCCTCCATCCCGTCGCGGATGACGACCGGAAACCGGAGGGGCGTGGCAATGAGCGCCGCCGTCTCCTTCGCCTTCTCCTCGGTGGAGGAGATGACATGGCTGATGCCGGAGAGATCGAAGCGCGCGGCAAAGGCCAGCGTGCGCGCCCGCCCGACGGCGGACAGGCCCCAGCGCGGCACGGGGATGGCCGGGTCCACCTGGACCTGAGGATGGGTCAGATAGAGGAAATCCGTCACGGGCGGCACCGGCGGCGTAAGGCCGGCGCCGGACCGGCCGGGAAGAGGATCAGGGCCGGCGATAGGCCCAGACGCGGGCCGGGGGAATGTTGCGCCACACCCGCGGCGAACGCTCGCCCTCGATGGCGCCCGGCAGCAGCGGCACGGGCGAGACCACCGCATAGGTGAACTGCACGAAAGGCATACCGGAATGGGAGAGGTCGAACGCCTCATTGACCATCCGGTGGCGCTCGCTCTCCGGCATGGTGAACAGCGGCAGCGACGAAATGGTGCCCACCGCCTTGCCGGGCAGGCGATCCTTCAGCGTCTTGCCGAGCTGGTAGGCATCGCCGTTGATGACGGTGACGCCGGGATAGCGCAGGCGCAGCAGGGCGCAGAATTCGGGATTGTACTCGATCAGGAACAGGCGCTCGGGGGCGAAGCCCCGCTGGATCAGCGCCTTGGTGACCGGGCCGGTGCCGGGTCCAAGCTCGATGACCGGGCCGTCCATCTTGGGATCGAGGTAGCTCGCCATCATCTTGGCGAGCGCCGGGCTCGAAGGCGCGACCGCGCCGGTCTTGAGTGGATTCTGGAACCACGACTGCAGGAAACGCACCTCGTCCTTGAGGTTCGGCTTCTGGAGCAGGGGCTTCTGGAGCGGCCTGCGGTGGTCGTGGGACTGGAGCATCAACTGCACCTCGGGGCGCCCGAGCGGGTCGGATATCAGGCGCTTAGACGGGAAAGGGGGCCGGGTCAAGGTTCGCGGTTCGGGCGCAGGGCCCCGTGAAGCAGGTTGTCGAGGGCTGTCGCGAGGAGATCCTCCTCGGAAGCAACGAGAAAGGCGGAGCAGGTGAGCTTCAGGCTGACCATGCCATGCAGGACGATCCAGAAGGTCAGCGCGAGGCTCTCGATGTCGAGCCCGTCCCGCAGCCGCCCGGCGGTCGCGAGATCCTGGAACACGCCGCCGATGAGCGCGAATGCCGCCGCCCCGGCCGCATCCTTCCCCCCCAGCGCGGTGGCTGCGAAGCCCGGCTCCATGAAGATCAGCCGGTAGGTCTCGGGCTCGACGCGCCCGAACGCCGCATAGGCGAGCCCCAGGGCCTTGAGCCGCTGGAGCGGGTCCACGGTCTTGCCCGCCTCGGCCAGGGCGTCGAGCAGGGCGCGCATGCCGGCCTCACCGAGTTCGCGGGCGATGGCCTCGCGATTCTCGAAATGGAGATAGAGCGCCGCGGCCGAATAGCCGGCGGCCTCGGCGATGCGGCGCATGGTGAGCGCTTCGAACCCCTGGTCGAGAACGATCCGGCGTGCCTCGGCGAGGATGCGAGCGCGGGCGTCTTCCTTCCGGCGGGCGCGCGGCGAACCACCGGAGGGCGGAGGCGAGGACTTCACTTCGGACACGACGGCTCCCTGCCGCTTGACATGAACGATGTTCAGATTATGAACGATGTTTAGTGAACATTGTTCAGGGCCCCACCATAATGACCATCCCCGCTCCCCTGCAAGCCGTGGACGCGCCCCGAATCGCCCTCGTCGGAGCAACCGGCGCCATCGGCGGCAGCATCGCCCAGGCCCTGAACACGGCCGACACGCCGTTCGCCGTAATCGGGCGCTCCGCCGCCGGCCTCTCTGCCGCGTTCCAAGGGCACCCCCTCGCCAGCCCGCGCGTCTGGAACCCGGAGGACATGGCCAGCCTGCGGGCCGCCGTGCGCGGGATGGATACGCTCGTCCACATGGTGGGCGTGCCCTATGACGCCTTCCACCTCCACCCCCGTCTCATGCGGTCCGTGGTCGAGGCGGCCGAGGCGGAAGGGGTGCGGCGGGTGCTGCTCATCGGCACCGCCTATCCCTTCGGCCGGCCGCAAGCGGCGCGCGTGGACGAGAGCCATCCACGCATGCCGCACACCTTCAAGGGGCGGATGCGCAAGGAGCAGGAGGACATCCTGATGGAGGCCGACGCGCGCGGCGCGCTGCGGGGACTGGTCCTGCGCCTGCCCGATTTCTACGGCCCCGGCGTGGAGCGCAGTTTTCTCGCCGACATTTTCGCCGCCGCCGCGGCGGGGCGCCGGGCCAAGGTGGTGGGGCCCATCGACACCCCGCACGAATTCGTCTTCGTGCCGGACGTGGGGCCGGTGGTGCGGGCCCTGCTCAGCCGGGAAGAGGTTTTCGGCCGCAGCTACAATCTCGGGGGCGCGGGCACCATCACGGTGGGGGAGGTGGCCCGGCAGGCCTTCGCCCTCGCCGGCCGCACGCCGAAGCTGATGGTCGCGGGCAAGACCATGCTGCGCCTCGCCGGCCTGTTCGATCCGGTCATGCGCGAGCTGGTGGAGATGCACTATCTGATGACCACGCCGGTCATCTTCGACGGCAGCGCCCTCGAACGGGCCATCGGCCCCGTCGCGAAGACGTCCTACGCGGAAGGCTGCGCCCGATGCATGGCAGCGGCGCGCGCCGGCTGACCGCCGGCGGGGATCAGGCCCCCTCGCCGGCCGCGCCCTGGAAGAACTCCTTCACCTTGGCGAAGAAGCCGGCGGATTCGGGATGGGTCTCGCCGGAGCTTTCCTTGTCGAATTCGGCGAGGAGCTCCCTCTGACGCTTGGTCAGCTTCTGCGGCGTCTCCACCACCACCTGCACATACATGTCGCCGGCGGAACGCGAGCGCAGGATGGGCATGCCCTTGCCGGAGAGGCGGAAGCGCTTCTGCGACTGGGTGCCCTCCGGAATCTTCACCTTGGTCTTGTCGCCGTCGATGGTCGGCACCTCGACCGCGCCGCCGAGCGCCGCCGTGACCATGGAGATGGGCACGCGACAATAAAGGTCCGCTCCCTCCCGCTGGAAGAAGGCGTGCGGCTCGATGGACAGGAAGATGTAGAGGTCGCCCGCCGGCCCGCCGCGCACGCCGGCCTCGCCCTCGCCGCCGAGGCGGATGCGGGTGCCGTCCTCGACGCCGGGCGGGATCTGCACCGAGAGGGTACGCTCGCGCGTCACGCGCCCCGCACCGGCGCAGGCGCCGCACGGGTCCTCGATGACGCTGCCGCGGCCCTGGCAGGTGGGGCAGGTGCGCTCCAGGGTGAAGAAGCCCTGCGCATGGCGGATCTTGCCGGCGCCGCCGCAGGTGCGGCAGGCCTTCGGCTGGGTGCCGGGCTTGGCGCCGGTGCCGTTGCAGGCCTCGCAGGCGACGGAGGTTGGGATCTTGATCTGCGCCGTCTTGCCGACGAACGCTTCCTCAAGGGTGATCTCCATGTTGTAGCGCAGGTCCGAGCCGCGCCCGCGCTGCTGGCCGCCACCACCGCCGCGCCCGCGGCCCATGGTGCCGCCGAAGAGATCGTCGAAGATGTCGGCGAAGGAGGAGGCGAAATCGTTGCCGAAGCCGGGGCCGCCGCCGCCGTTCTCGAACGCGGCATGGCCGAAGCGGTCATAGGCGGCGCGCTTCTGGGGGTCCTTCAAGACCTCGTAGGCCTCGTTGACCTCCTTGAACATCACCTCGGCTTCCGCATCGCCCTGGTTGCGATCGGGATGCCACTTCATGGCGAGCTTGCGGTAGGAGGCCTTCAGCACCGTCTCGTCGGCGCCGCGATCGCAGCCGAGGGTTTCGTAATAGTCGCGCTTGGCCATGGCCTCAGAAGACCTCACTCAATTTCTCCGGCAGCGTCCGATCGATGATCGTCACTCCGGGCTGCTTTTCGCATTGCGCCATGCTTCGCCGATAATTCATCCAGGCGCCATTGGCCATACTTGTCGGCGACGTGCGCTTGTCCAAATGCTCATGGGCGAGGAGGGCAACCGCGGCCAAAGACGCAATCAACCCTGTACAAGAGATGCCGCCCTCGTCCACCACCTTGCCGTGCAGCACATCGAACTCGTCGAGCAGCGCGAGATGAAGTGTCATGAGGCGGCGAGGCTTGTTGGTCTTGATCGCGTCGAGGAGCACCATTTCCGCGGTGATCGCCCGGTCGTAATGATATTGGGCGGTCAGGCGCCTTGGCTGGTCCGCACCTGCCGATGAAACGATAAAGGCGCCCGCTGCGGCGCCTATCAAGACCGTTGCCGCACGCTTCATCGTCATACCGCGATCCGATGCCTGCCCCGGTTCGCGCCGGGGCAGGCATCTTTCTGGACTCTCGTCCGTTTGGGCGAAGGGATCAGGCCGACTTCTTCTTGTCGTCGTCGACCTCGGTGAACTCGGCGTCCACCACGTCGTCCGCCGGCTTGGCGCCCGCCTCGGCACCCGGCTGCTGGGCCGCGTACATGGCCTCGCCGAGCTTGAGGGAGGCCTGGGCCAGGGTGTTGGTCTTGGCGGTGATGGCCTCCACGTCGTCGCCTTCCAGCGAAGACTTGAGGTCGTTCAAAGCCGCCTCGATGGCACCCTTCTCCGCCGCGCCGACCTTGTCGCCATGCTCGGCGACGGCCTTCTCGGTGGAGTGGACGAGGGCTTCCGCGTGGTTCTTGGCTTCCACCAGGGCCCGACGCTTCTTGTCCTCGGCCGCGTGGGCCTCGGCGTCCTTCACCATCTTCTCGATGTCGGCGTCATTCAGGCCGCCCGAGGCCTGGATGCGGATCTGCTGCTCCTTGCCGGTGCCCTTGTCCTTGGCGGAGACCTGCACGATGCCGTTGGCGTCGATGTCGAAGGTCACCTCCACCTGCGGCACGCCGCGGGGCGCCGGGGGAATGCCCATGAGGTCGAACTGGCCGAGGATCTTGTTGTCCGCCGCCATTTCGCGCTCACCCTGGAACACGCGGATCGTCACCGCGGTCTGGCCATCCTCAGCCGTGGAGAACACCTGGCTCTTCTTGGTGGGGATGGTGGTGTTGCGGTCGATGAGGCGGGTGAAGACACCGCCCAGCGTCTCGATGCCCAGCGACAGCGGGGTCACGTCGAGCAGCAGCACGTCCTTCACGTCGCCCTGGAGCACGCCCGCCTGGATGGCGGCGCCGATGGCGACCACCTCGTCCGGGTTGACGCCCTTGTGGGGCTCCTTGCCGAAGAACTGCTTCACCACTTCCTGCACCTTGGGCATGCGGGTCATGCCGCCGACGAGGACGACCTCGTCGATCTGCCCGGCGGTGAGGCCGGCATCCTTCAGCGCGAGCCGGCAGGGCTCGACAGTCCGCTGGATGAGGTCGTCCACCAGCGCCTCGAACTTGGCGCGGGTGAGCTTCATGGTGAGATGCTTCGGGCCGGTCGCATCCGCCGTGATGAAGGGCAGGTTGATCTCGGTCTGGGTCGCGGACGACAGCTCGATCTTGGCCTTCTCGGCGGCTTCCTTCAGCCGCTGGAGGGCGAGCTTGTCGTTGCGCAGGTCGATGCCCTGCTCCTTCTTGAACTCATCGGCGAGGTAGCCGACGAGGCGCATGTCGAAGTCCTCGCCACCGAGGAAGGTGTCGCCGTTGGTGGACTTCACCTCGAACACGCCGTCGCCGATCTCCAGCACCGACACGTCGAAGGTGCCGCCGCCGAGGTCATAGACCGCGATGGTGCCGGCCGACTTCTTGTCGAGGCCGTAGGCCAGAGCGGCCGCGGTGGGCTCGTTGATGATGCGCAGCACCTCAAGGCCGGCGATGCGGCCCGCGTCCTTGGTGGCCTGACGCTGGGCGTCGTTGAAGTAAGCGGGGACGGTGATGACCGCCTTCTCCACCTTCTCGCCCAGGAACGACTCGGCCGTCTCCTTCATCTTCTGCAGGATGAAGGCGGAGATCTGCGAGGGGGAATACTTCTTGCCGTCGGCTTCCACCCAGGCGTCGCCGTTGTCGGCGCGCACGATCTGGTACGGCACAAGGTTCTTGTCCTTGGCGACGGTCGGGTCGTCATAGCGGCGGCCGATGAGGCGCTTCACCGCGAAGAAGGTGCGCTCGGGATTGGTGACGCTCTGCCGCTTGGCAGGCTGACCGACGAGACGCTCGCCGTCCTCCGTGAAGGCGACGATGGAGGGCGTGGTGCGCGCGCCCTCGGCGTTCTCGATGACTTTCGGGGTGGACCCCTCCATCACCGCGACGCAGGAATTGGTGGTGCCGAGGTCGATACCGATGATCTTGGCCATATGATTCTCCTTGCCGGCAGGCCGACCGGGCCCTTGCGGCACCCGAGGTGGAGGGCCGCGAGCCCCTCTCGCGACCGATCCGCCGGCCCCCTGAAACTTTAGAATTGGGGTTCGCCGCGAAAACGGCGATCGAGGCGCATATAGGGGGGGTGATTTGGCCCCGCAAGGCATGGTAGCAGGCGCCACGCTCCATTTTTCACAGCCGCGCGAGGAAAACGGATGGCCCCCTTCAAGCCAACCGCCGGGCCCGGTCCCGGAGCCGATCCGCGCACGGCCCTCATCCTCGTCGATCTGCAGGTGGACTTCCTGCCCGGCGGCGCCCTTGCGGTCCCCGGCGGCCATGGTGTCGTGCCCCTCGCCAACCGGCTCGCCGCAGGCTTCCGCAACGTCGTCCTGACGCAGGACTGGCACCCGCAGGGGCACATTTCCTTCGCCTCGACCCATCCCGGCCGAGCGATCTACGACATGATCGATCTGCCTTACGGCCCGCAGATCCTATGGCCGGACCATTGCCTGCAAGGCACGCCCGGCGCCGCCTTCGCGCCGGGTCTGGACGTGCCCCACGCGCAACTGGTGGTCCGCAAGGGCCACCACAAGGCCATCGACAGCTATTCCACCTTCTACGAGGCCGACCGCACCACGCCCACCGGCCTTGCCGGATACCTCCGGGAGCGGGGGATCGATACCGTCTATCTCGCCGGCCTCGCCCTCGATTTCTGCGTGTCGTGGTCGGCGGTGGATGCCGCGCGGCACGGATTTACCACCTACGTGATCGAGGACGCCTGCCGGCCCATCGACGTGGACGGCTCGCTCGCGGCCGCCCTGGCCGACATGGACAGGGTCGCGGTCCGCCGGCTGGCAGCGGCGGACCTTCTCGCCTGATCTGAGGACCGCGACGGCGGATTATCCCTGGTCGGCGGCGGTCATCATGCCGAAGGGGGCGCCGGTGGCGTCGCAGACGATGGCGATGCGGCCGACGCCGGGAATGTCGAAAGGCTCACGGATTACCTGCCCGCCAGCCGCTTTCAGCAGGTCCACGCGCGCGCCCACATCGTCCACATTGATGTAGCTGAACCAGTGGGGCGGCACCTGCGGCGGCAGGATCTCGGTCTTGTCCATCATCCCGGCCACCGGCTCGCCGCCGAGGGTCGCGACGTAATAAGCGTGGCCGCCGTCCATGGGCATCTCGCTGAAGGTCCAGCCCAGCGTCGCGGCATAGAAGGCCTGCGCCTTCTCCACGTCGTCAGTCATCAGCTCGTTCCAGTAGAATTTCCCGTGCGGGCCCATCGGCGCCTCCCTCGAACCGGCCGGATGGCCGGCGGCACTATGCCCGAGGCACGGCGCCGCCGCCACGCAGGGCGAGACCTACTCCACGATCAGGATGATCCGCCGCGAGCGCGGCTCCACCACCGCCGCCTCATTGCCGGGCAGGGTGACGTAGCGGTATTGGGAGAGGCCGGCGCCCGGCGTGTATCCGGCCTCGTCCAGCGTCTGGTAGCCCTCGTCGTCGAAGTCCGCGCCGTCGCCCGGCTGGCCATAGTCCTCCTGTGCCACGGCCTGCCCATAGCGGCCATAGGGCTCCCGGGCGGCACCGAAGCGGCGCAGGTCCACGTCGGGCGGCACCACCGCGCCCACCTCGGCGACGAAGCCGCCGGAAATGTACGCCGGCGGAACCGGGTGGCGGACCACATAGGTCTGGATGTAGCGCCGCTGCACCGGCGTAAACGTCACATAGCCGCCGGGCACCCCCACCGTGGTCTGGGCGGCGGCGGGGGAGACGCCCCCGGCGACCACCAGAGGGAGGAAGGCGACCGCGACCAGACCGGACAGCATCACCGGACGCGCCCGGCCTCGAGAAAAAAGACCATTCGACAGGAGATGATTGCGCATGACGACAACTCCTCTTCCCGACCCCAGCACCGGAAAGGCATCGTCCGCGGGGATTCTGTCGGCATATGGCCGAAACCTGAGATGAAATATATAGTTACCACCTTGTTAAAACCGGCGTCGGGACAAGGGAAAGCCACCATGCCGCTGCCGCCTCTTCTTCAATCTGCCAAGATCACGTGCGCAAAGATCACGGCGTCCGGGCGATGACGGAATCTGCGGCAGCGCCGGCTCCCCTCGAACTCCAGCCCGGTGCCCTCTGGTTCCGCGAGGCGCTGGACCGGGACGCGCAGGCGGCGCTGCTCGCCGACATCCGCGCGGTGCTCGAAGAAGCGCCCCTCTTCATCCCCACCATGCCCCGCTCCGGCCAGCCGTTTTCCGTGCGCATGAGCAATTGCGGGCCGCTCGGCTGGGTGTCGGATGCCGCGGGCTACCGCTACCAGAACTTCCACCCGGACACGCGCCGCCCCTGGCCGGCCATGCCGCCGCGACTGATGGAGCTGTGGGAGCGCCTCGCCGGCGGATCGGCGCCGCCCGAGGCGTGCCTCATCAATTATTACGCCCCGGACGCCCGCATGAGCCTGCACCAGGACCGCGACGAGGCCGACTTCACCGCGCCGGTGCTGTCGGTGTCGCTGGGCGATACCGCCGTCTTCCGTGTGGGCGGCGAAACGCGGCGGGGGCCGACGCGCTCCATCCACCTCTCGTCTGGCGATGTCTTCCTGCTGTCCGGGCCGAGCCGCCTCGCCTTCCATGGCATCGACCGCCTGCTGCCCGGCACCTCCCGGCTGGTCGAGGAGGGCGGGCGATTCAATCTCACGCTGCGACGCGTCACCGCCGCGTGATCGGCCACTTTTCCGCCACGTCATTCACAGAAAAGCCGGATTGCCGCCGGACACAGGCAGACCGGCCCGCAGGCGAAGGCCCGCTTTGGCCGGGTTCCGCCGGAGCCCTCGATGCGCCTCGCCTTCACGTCCGCCTTCCTCTCCGCCGCCTTCGCCGTCCTCTTCGCCTTATCGCTGGCCGCCCCGGCCGGTGCGACGGAGGTGATGTATCCGCGCGGCTCGGCCCTTGGCCTCGTGCCGCCGCCCGGCATGGTGGAGAGCAACCAGTTCGCCGGCTTCGAGGACGACGCGACGAAGTCCTCGATCCTGGTGGTGGACATGCCGGCCGATGCCTATGACCAGCTCCTGCCGGGCTTCAGCGCACAGGCCCTGAACACGCGGGGCGTGACCCTGGAAGACCGCGAGGACTTCCCCCTGAAGGACGCGAAGGCGGTCCTGTTCATCGGCCGCCAGACGGCCGGGCCGGTCACGGTGCGCAAATGGGTGCTGCTGGTGGGCAGCGACAAGGGCACGGGCATCGTCACCGTGCAGGTGCCCGAGGCGGGCGCGTCCAGCTATCCCGACAAGGTGGTGCGCCAGGCGCTGTCCACCATCACATTCCGCAGCGTCGCCGATCAGGCAACCTCCCTGCCCTTCGCCGTCACCAACCTCGCCGGCTTCCGCCCGGTGCGGGCGCTGGGCGGCACCACCCTGCTCCTGACCGACGGACCGAAGGATGCGCTGGACGGCCCCGACCAGCCGGTGTTCGTCGTCTCCATCGCCGGCGGCGCGCCGCGCGACGACGAGCGCCGCCAGTTTGCCCTGCGCGCCCTTTCCACCATTCCCGGCGTGAAGGACCTCAAGCTCGACCGCGCGGAGCCCCAGCGCATCAACGGACAGGCCGGCTTCGAGGTGATGGCCACCGGCACCGACGCCCGCACCGGCGTGCCCATCAAGGTGGTGCAGTGGATCCGCTTCGGACCCACCGCCTACATCCGCATGGTGGGCGTGACCAAGCTCGACGCCTTCCCCGACGTCTACGACCGCCTGCGGGCGCTGCGGGACGGCGTAGAGTCCCGCTAGGCGCGCATTGCGCCGGTACCACCCGCGGGATTACCCTTCGCGGTCACTTCCTCCGCCGGGGACCGCTCATGCCCATGTCCGGGCGCAAGGATGCGCCGAGGGAACCGCTGCCCGACAGCCCGCTCGCCGGCGCGCTTTCCCTGCCGGGGGCGGGGACGGACTTCGGCGCCATCGATGCGGACGAGGCGTGGATCGCCGTCATCCGCAAGATGGACGAGACCTATGCGGAGCTGGTCCGCCAGCAGGTGGAGCTGGAGGCCAAGAACACCGCGCTGGAAGAAGCCCAAGGCTTCATCGCCGGCCTCCTCGGCTCCATGACTGACGTGCTGGTGGCGTGTGACCTCTCCGGCCGGGTGGAGCAGGTGAATCTCGCCGCCGAGCGCGCCTTCGGCCTCAGGGCCGACGCCCTCCTCGGCCGCCCCCTGTCCGAGTTGCTGGACGCCGCGTCCGAAACCACGGCGGCGGATGTGCTCGCCACCGTCGCCCGGCGCCAGCGCATCGCCGACCGGGAATTTACACTGGCGACGCCGGACGGCCCGCTCGCCATTGCGGTCAACGGCGCGCTGAGGTTCGATCCGCGCGGACGGGCGGTGGGCATCGTGCTGGTGGGCCGCCCCATCGGCGAGCTGCGCGCCGCCTACGGCGCCCTCGCCAAGGCCCATGAGCACCTGAAGCGCACCCAGCAGCAGCTGGTCCATGCCGAGAAGATGGCGTCCCTCGGCCGCCTCGTGGCTGGCGTCGCCCATGAGCTGAACAATCCCATCTCCTTCGTCTACGGCAACGCCCATGCGATGAAGCGCTATGCCGAGCGGCTGATCGCCTATCTCGATCAGGTCCATGCCGGCGCGGACGCGGCCGCCCTCGCCAAGGCGCGGGGGGAATTGCGCATCGACCGGGCGCTGTCCGATATCCCCGCCACCCTCTCGGGCATGCTGGAGGGCGCCGAGCGGGTGCGCGACATCGTAGCGGACCTGCGCCGCTTCTCCTCCGACCGTCGCGAGGCGCGGGAGGTGTTCGACCTCGCCGGCGTGGTCCGCTCGGCGGTGGACTGGGTGGCCAAGTCCCAGATGCCAGACCTTCCCATCACCGTCGCCGTGCCCGAGGGGCTGGAGGCGGTGGGCCATCCCGGCCATATCCATCAGGTGATGATGAATCTCGTGCAGAACGCTGTGGACGCCATGGAAGGCCGCCCCGACCGCCGCCTGGAGATCACCGGCGCCCGCTTCCAGACGCCGGACGGGCTGCAGGTGGTGGTGCGGGTGCGCGACACCGGGCCGGGCATTCCCGACGCGCTCATGGACCGCATCTTCGACCCCTTCTTCACCACCAAGGCCGTGGGCAAGGGCACCGGTCTCGGTCTGTCCATCTGCTATCGCATCGCCGAAGAGCACGAGGGACGGCTCGAAGCCGCGAACCATCCGGACGGCGGCGCCATCCTCTCCCTCGTGCTGCCAGCGGCGCCATGATGCGGGACCTGAACGCGCCCTTCACCGTGCTCTGGCTGCAATCGGGCGGCTGCGGCGGCTGCACCATGTCGCTGCTCTGCGCCGAGGCACCGGACCTTGCCGCGACTTTGGCCTCCGCCAACATCCACTTCCTGTGGCATCCGACCCTCTCGGAGGAGACGGGGGACGAGGCCATCGCCGTGTTCGAGGCGGTTCTGTCCGGCGACATCCGGCTCGATGCCCTGTGCATCGAGGGCGCGCTGCTGCGTGGGCCGAACGGCACCGGGCGCTTCCATACGCTCGCCGGCACCGACACGGCGACCATCGACTGGGTCCGCCGGCTCGCGGCGGTGGCGGAGCATGTGGTGGCGGTGGGCACCTGCGCGGCCTATGGCGGGGTGACGGCGGCTGGGGTCAATCCCGCCGATGCCTGCGGCCTCCAATATGACGGGCGCCGGCCGGGTGGAGCATTGGGCGCCGATTTCCGCGCCCGTGCCGGCCTGCCGGTCATCAACGTGGCCGGCTGCCCGACCCATCCCAACTGGGTGACGGAGACGCTGATGCTACTCTCCGCCGGGCTGCTGCACGGCGGCGACCTCGACAGCTACGGACGCCCGCGCTTCTACGCCGACCACCTCGTGCACCACGGCTGCCCGCGCAACGAATATTACGAATACAAGGCCAGCGCCGAGAAAATGAGCGACCTCGGCTGCATGATGGAGCACCTCGGCTGCCTCGGCACCCAGGCCCATGCGGACTGCAACACCCGCCTGTGGAACGGCGAGGGCTCCTGCACCCGCGGCGGCCACGCCTGCATCAACTGCACCGCGCCCGAGTTCGAGGAGCCGGGCCACGCCTTCATCCAGACGCCGAAGATCGGCGGCATCCCCGTGGGCCTGCCCACCGACATGCCCAAGGCATGGTTCATCGCCCTCTCCTCGCTGGCCAAGGCGGCGACGCCGGAACGCCTGCGCCGCAATGCGGTGAGCGACCATGTGGTCACCCCGCCCGCCGTCCGGGACATCAAAAAGCGATGACCGAGGGCACGAAACGGCTGGTGGTCGGCCCCTTCAACCGCGTGGAGGGCGACCTGGAGGTGCGCCTCGACGTGGCGGACGGGGCCGTGAAGCAGGCCTTCGTCTCCTCACCCTTGTTCCGGGGCTTCGAGCGCATCCTGGAAGGGCGCGATCCGCGCGACGCCCTCGTGATCGCGCCGCGCATCTGCGGCATCTGCTCGGTGTCGCAATCCCATGCGGCGGCGCTGGCGCTGGCGGGGCTGGAGGGCGTGGTGCCCACCGACAACGGGCGCGTCGCCACCAACCTCATCCTCGCCACCGAGAATCTGGCCGACCACCTCACCCATTTCCACGTCTTCTTCATGCCGGACTTCGCCCGCGCGGCCTATGCCGACCGGCCGTGGTTCGCGCAGGCCGAGCGCCGGTTCAAGGCGGCGCACGGGCTGAGCGTGCGCGATGCCCTCGCCACCCGCACGACGCTGCTCCACGTCATGGGCCTGCTCGCCGGCCGCTGGCCGCACACCTTGGCGCTCCAGCCCGGCGGCGTCGCCAAGGGGGCGGACGCGCGGGACAAGATGCGGCTGCTGGCCACCCTCGGCTCCGTGCGCGCGGACCTTGAGGCCCGCCTCTTCGGCGCACCGCTGGAGCGCGTCGCGGCGCTGGCCGACGCGGAAGAGCTGGACGCGTGGCGCCGGACGGGGCCGGACGGTGATTTCCGCCTGTTCCTCACCATCGCCGAAGACCTCGGCCTCGCCGCGCTCGGCCGGGCCGACGACCGCTTCCTCTCCTACGGAGCCTATCCGCAGGAGGAGGGCCGGCTCTACACGGCCGGCACCTTCGCAGGCGGTCGCCTCGGCCCGGTCGACACCTCGGCCATCGCCGAGGATCATTCCTTCGCCCGCATGGAGGGGCGGGAGGCGCCGCATCACCCGTTCGAGGGCTCGACCTTTCCCGATGGCGCGGACGAAACCGGCTACACCTGGTGCAAGGCACCCCGCCTCGCCGGCCTTCCCTTTGAGACCGGCGCTTTCGCCCGGCAGGTCATCGCCGGCCAGCCGCTCGCCCGCGACCTCGCGACCAAGGAGGGCGCCAATGTGCGCTCGCGCGTTGTCGGCCGGTTGGTGGAGACCGCGCGCACGCTGATCGCCATGGAAAACTGGGTGCGCACGCTCCGGCCCGGCGAACCCTGGTGCGCGCAGGGTGCCCTGCCCCAGACCGGCCGCAGCTTCGGCCTCACCGAGGCGGCGCGCGGCGCGCTCGGCCACTGGATGGTGGTGGAGCGCGGCCGCATCGCCCGCTACCAGATCATCGCCCCCACCACCTGGAACTTCTCCCCCCGCGACGCCTCCGGCCAGCCGGGACCGCTGGAGACCGCCCTCGTCGGCGCGCCGGTGCGGCAAGGGGAGACGACGCCCCTCGCCGTGCAGCACATCGTGCGCTCGTTCGATCCCTGCATGGTCTGCACGGTGCATTGAGCAGCCATGGACGGGGCGGGCATCGCGGGCGAGACCATCGAGATTTCCGGCATCGTGCAAGGCGTGGGCTTCCGGCCCTTCGTCTATCGCCTCGCCCTGCGCCTCGGCCTCGACGGCACGGTCTCCAACGCCGGAGGGCGGGTGCTGATCCATACGGGTGGGCCGCGCGCGGCCCTCGATGCCTTCGCCGCGGCTCTGGTGGCCGAGGCCCCTCCGCTGGCGCGCATCGAGCGGGTGGAGCGCCGTCCGGCCGCCGTGCCGGAGCCGGGATTCCGCATCGTGGAAAGCGGGGCCGGCACGGTCTCCATCGGCGTGGTACCTGACGTGGCGACCTGCCCGGCGTGCCTTGCGGAGATTACCGATCCCAAGGCCCGGCGGCATCGCTACGCCTTCACCAATTGCACGGACTGCGGCCCGCGCTTCTCCATCGTCGCCGGCCTGCCCTATGACCGGCCGGCGACCACCATGGCCGGCTTTCCCATGTGCCCGGCCTGCCGCGCGGAATACGAGAACCCCGCCGACCGGCGCTTCCACGCCCAGCCCATCGCCTGCCCCGCCTGCGGCCCGCGCCTTTGGCTGGAGCGGGAGGGGGCGGAGAGCGCCTCCGCCGATCCAATTCCCGAGGCTGCCGAACTGCTGCGGTCAGGCCATATCCTCGCGGTGAAGGGCATCGGCGGCTTCCACATCGCCTGTGACGCCACCGATGCCGCGGCCGTCGCCACCCTCCGCGCGCGCAAGCACCGGCCGACCAAGCCGCTGGCGGTGATGGCCGACCTTGCCACCGCGCACCGCCTCTGCATCATCTCACCGGAGGAAGAGGCGGCACTGCTCGCCCCCTCCGCGCCCATCCTGCTGCTGCCGCTCCGGCCGGATGCGGACCTCGCCGCCGGCCTCGCGCCGGGCCAGAGCCATCTTGGCCTGATGCTGCCCTATACGCCGCTGCATCATCTGCTGATCGCGGCGACCGACCGCCCGCTGGTGATGACCTCCGGCAATCGCTCCAGCGAGCCGCAGATCTTCCGCGATGACGAGGCCCGAACCGGCCTTGCCGGCATCGTGGACGGCTTCCTCATGCACGACCGCCCCATCGCCCGCCGGCTCGACGACAGCGTGGCGCGCTTCGCCGCCGGCGGGCTCCGCGTGATGCGGCGCGGGCGGGGCTTCGCGCCGCTTCCTCTCGCGCTCCCGGAGGATTTCGCCGATGCGCCGCCGGTGCTCGCCATGGGCGGCGAACTCAAGAGCGCGCTCTGCCTCACCCACGGCGCCCGCGCCCTCCTCTCCCACCATCTGGGCGACCTCGACGAGCCGGCCACGGGCGATGCCTTCGAGACCGCTTTGGCGGACTATTCCGCCCTCTTCACCCACACGCCGCAGGTGATCGCGGCGGACCTCCACCCGGACTATCGCGCCAGCCGCCTCGCCGCCGCCATGGCCGAGGCGCGGGGGCTCAAGCTGGAAAGCGTGCAGCATCACCACGCCCACATCGCCGCCGCCATGGCCGAAAACGGTTGGCGACGCGCGGATGGCAAGGTGGTGGGCATCGCCCTCGACGGGCTGGGGCTGGGCGAGGACGGCACCGTGTGGGGCGCCGAGGTGCTGGTCTGCGACTATCGCGAGAGCCGACGCATCGCCCGCCTCTCCCCCATCCCCATGGCCGGAGGCGATGCCGCGAGCCGCGAGCCGTGGCGGGTGCTGCTCGCCCATCTCGACCGGGCGCTCGGCCGCGCCGTCGTTGATGGCGACGCCAGCCTCGCCGCGCTGTTTGCCGGAAAGCCGGTGCCGACCCTGCGGGCGATGATGGACAAGGGGCTCAATGCCCCCCTCGCCTCCTCCGCCGGCCGGCTATTCGATGCCGTGGGCGCCCTCCTCGGCCTCGCACCCGACTGGCTCTCCCACGAGGGCGAGGCGGCCATGGCGCTGGAGGCCGTCGCGGCGGGGGAGGCCGCGCCCTACCCGTTCGCCATCGCACCGCAGGGCAACCTCATCGAGATCGATCCCGCCCCGCTCTGGCGCGCCCTCCGCGCCGACCTTGCCGCCGCCCGGCCGCTCCCGGAGATGGCCGCCGCCTTCCATGCCGGTCTGGCGGAAGCCTTCGTCTCCGTCACGGCGCAGGCGGCAGACGAGGCCGGTACCCATGCCGTCGCACTCTCCGGCGGGGTATTCCAGAATGCCCGGCTGCTGGAGGAGACTGTCGCCCGGCTGCGGTCGCGCGGCCTCACGCCTCTCATCCCCGCCGAGCTGCCGGCCAACGACGGCGGCCTCGCCTTGGGGCAGGCGGTGGTCGCCGCAGCGCGACATATGGCGTGACGCCATACGGGCGGAGCCGTTCCCGTCCGGCGCGGGCGGGACTATGGTGGGGGTTATGACCACGCCCCATCGTCCCCACCCGCACAGCCGCCCCGAAGGCCGCGCCGCAGGTGTCATGAAAACCTTCCTCCTCGCCGGCTCCACCCTGCCCGCCCCCGGCCTCGCGCCGGGCCTGCATGTGGTCGCGACGCCCATCGGCAACCTCGCCGACGTGACGGTGCGCGCGCTGGAGACTCTGGCGGCGGCCGACGTGATCGCCTGCGAGGACACCCGCATCTCCCGCCGGCTGCTCGACCGCTACGGCATCCAGACCCACCTCATGGCCTATCACGACCACAACGGCGCCAGCGCCCGGCCGAAGCTGCTGGCCCGCCTCGCCGCCGGCGAGCGGGTGGCGCTGATCTCGGACGCGGGAACGCCGCTGGTGTCGGACCCCGGCTTCAAGCTGGTGGTGGAAGCTGCGGAGTTGGGCTTCCCCGTGCATCCCGTGCCCGGCGCCTCGGCTTTGCTCGCGGCCCTTGTGGCGGCGGGCCTGCCCACCGACTGCTTCCTGTTCGACGGCTTCCTGCCGCCCAAGGCCGGCCAGCGCCGCAATCGCATCTCCGCCCTCGCCGCCGTGCCGGGCACCCTTGTTTTCTATGAGACTGGCCCCCGCCTCGCCGAGAGCCTCGCGGACCTTGCCGACGTGCTCGGCCCACGCCGTGCCGCCGTCTGCCGCGAACTGACCAAGGCGTTCGAGGAGGTGCGGCGCGCCGATCTGCCCACCCTCGCCGCCCACTATGCGGACGCCGCCGACCCCAAGGGCGAGATCGTCCTCGTCATCGGCCCGCCCCTGGAAGAGGTGGCCGGCGATGCGGACGTGGACGCGGCGCTCATCCGCGCCCTCAAGGATACGTCGCTGAAGGATGCCGTCGCGGTCGTCGCCGGCGCCACCGGCCGGCCGAAGCGCGAGGTCTATGCCCGCGCCCTCGCGCTCACGCAGGCGCGTGGAGACGAAAAGCCCGGGGACGCCGACGCGGATGCCTGAGACGCCGGCCGGCCCTCCGCCCGACGCGGGCAAGCTGCGCCGCCGCGCCGCCCACGCTCGCGGGCTCGCGGGAGAGGAACGCGCCGCGACCCTGCTCGGCGCCCACGGTTTCCACGTGCTCGCCCGGCGGGTGCGCACCAAGGCGGGTGAGATCGACCTCATCGCCCGGCAGGGCGACCTCCTCGTCTTCTGCGAGGTGAAGCTGCGGGCGCGGCTCGATGATGCCGCCTTCTCCCTCCAGCCGCGCCAGCGCCGGCGCATTGCGGCGGCCGCTGAGACCTACCTCGCCGATCACCCGGAGCTTTCTGCGCTGAACATGCGCTTCGACGCCGTGCTGCTCGCCCGCACCGGGGAGGCCGAGCACCTGCCCGGCGCTTTCGAGATGGACGTGTGAGCCGAGTGGCGGTGGGCGCCACCCGACTATAGATAGGATCCAAGCCCCCATGGGGCAGCGGGAGATTGCCATGGCCCTGAAGGTCGCGGTCCAGATGGACCACATTGCCAGCATCAATATTCAAGGGGATTCCACCTTCGCCCTTCTTCTGGAGGCGCAGCGGCGGGGCCATGCGCTGTTCCACTACACGCCCGACCGCATGGCCATGCGCGACGGCGAAGTGTTCGCCGCCGTGGAGCCGCTGACCGTTCAGGACGAAGCCGGCGCCCATTTCACCCTCGGCGCGCGCGAGCGCATTCCCCTGACCGAGATGGACGTGGTGCTGATGCGCCAGGATCCGCCCTTCGACATGGCCTATGTGACGGCGACCCACCTGCTGGAGCGCATCCACCCGAAGACGCTGGTGGTGAACGACCCCGGCCATGTGCGCAACGCGCCGGAAAAGATCTTCGTCACCGAGTTTCCGGACCTGATGCCGCCGACCCTGATCTCCCGCGACCTCGCGGAGATCAAGGCCTTCCGCGCCGAGTTCGGCGACGTGGTGATGAAGCCGCTCTACGGCAATGGCGGCGCCGCCGTGTTCCGCCTGACGGCCGACGACCTCAATTTCGGCTCGCTCTACGACCTCTTCTCCGCGACCTTCCGCGAGCCGTGGGTGATCCAGCGCTTCCTGCCGGCGGTGAAGCACGGCGACAAGCGCATCATCCTGGTGGATGGCGAGGCGGCGGGCGCGGTGAACCGGGTGCCGAGCGAGGGCGACTTGCGCTCCAACATGGTGCGCGGCGGCGCGGCGCGGCCCACCGACCTCACCGACCGCGAGCTGGAAATCTGCGCCCGCATCGGCCCCTCGCTGCGCGAGAAGGGGCTGATCTTCGTCGGCATCGACGTGATCGACGGCAACCTCACCGAGATCAACGTGACCTCCCCCACGGGCCTGCGCGCCATCAAGCGCCTGGGCGGGCCGGACATCGCTGCGCAGATCTGGGACCGCATCGAGGCCCGCCGCGCCGCCTGAGACCACCGTCTAATCGACACCAACGCGGCGGCGCCCTCGGCCCGCCGCGCGAACCGCCGTGCCGGTGTGGGCGTTATCCGTCAGGACGCACCGCCGGACATAACAGGACCGACCATGGGACAGCCCTTCACCGCCTCCATCCCCCACCGCCTCGGCAAGGCCGAGGCGACGCGGCGCCTCCAAGCGGGGCTGACCGGCGTGCGCGACCGCTTCTCGCGCCACATTTCCATCCTGGAGGAAACCTGGACCGGAGAGCAGTTGGACTTCCGCATCGCCGCGCTGGGACAGACGGCGAGCGGCAAGCTTCAGGTGGCGGACGACGCCGTGCACCTCTCCGTGGAGCTGCCCTTCATGCTGGATCTCGTCGCCCGCAAGGCGAAGGACCTCATCCAGAAGCAGGGCCGCCTGATGCTGGAGAAGAAATAGGCCCGCTCAGGCCGTTTCCAGTTCCAGCGTCAGCGTGTCGATGGAGAAGGAGCCGTCCGCCTCGAACTCGAAGTGGGTCGCCACGTCCGCGCTGGCACCCGCCATCAGCGAGCGGATGGCGGCGACATGCAGCTCCGGCGTACGGATGCGCGCCACCCAGGAGGCGAACTCCAGCCTCAGGCGCCGGTGCGCCGTGCGCACCACCCGGAACCCCGCCTCCTCGGCGAGGCGGCTCCATTCGGAGGCGCTGTAGTCCCGCCCGTGGGAGGGATCGCGCAGCAATTCCACCGTCTGCAGGAAGGTGTCGGCCACCGGCCATTCGGGCGCGATCACGTCCATCATGACCACCTGCCCGCCCGCCTTCACCACTCGCCGCACCTCCGCGAGCGCCTGCGGCACGTCGCGCCAGTGGTGCGCGCTGTAGCGCGAGGCCACCATGTCGAAGCTACCGTCGGCGAAGGGCAGGCGCTCAGCGACGCCCTGCCGCGTGGCGATGTTCGCGAGGCCGCGTGCCTTCGCCTCGGCCGCGACAGCACCCAGCATGTCCTCGGACAGATCGTAGGCCACCACCTCGCCCGCGAACGGCGCGGCGGTGAAGCTCACATGCCCGCCGCCGCAGCCGAGATCGAGCAGCCGGGCGGGCCGCGCCTCTTCCACGAGGGCCTTGAGCGCATCGAGATCAGCACCCCGCGCATGCACGGCGCTCGCCACATAGGCGGCGGCCTGCGGACCGAACATCTCGACCACATGGGCCTCGTGACTGCGCGCGCCTGCACCCTCGGCGGCCATGGCTGATTTCCCCGATCCTCTTGCTACCTCCAGCATAGCCGGGGCGGCGTTTGACGCAAGCACGATTGTTCCTCTTTCGTTCTTGCGAGCGGGCCCGCCCTCCGCTACCTTGAGATGCAGACGGGCAGCAGGCGGGGGGCGGCTGTGATCCAGCGGGTGGCGACAGTCGCGTTCGAGGGCGTCGAGGCGCGCCCGGTGGATGTTCAGGTGCATGTGGCGGCCGGCCTGCCGGCCTTCACCATCGTCGGCCTGCCCGACAAGGCGGTGACGGAGGCCAAGGAGCGGGTGCGCGCAGCGCTCATCGCGTCAGGGCTTGCGCTTCCGGCGCGGCGCATCACGGTGAACCTCGCCCCTGCCGACCTGCCCAAGGAAGGCTCCCATTACGATCTGCCCATCGCGCTGGGGCTGATGGCCGCCATCGGCGCCATCCCCGGCGATGCCCTCGCCGGCTTCACGGTCGTGGGCGAATTGGCCCTGGACGGCGCCATCGCGGCCGTGGCCGGCGTGCTGCCGGCGGCCATCGGCGCCAACGCCCGGGGCCACGGGCTCATCTGCCCCGCCCCCTGCGGTGCCGAGGCCGCGTGGGCCAGCCCCGACATGGACATTCTCGCCCCGCAATCCCTCATCCAGCTCGCCAACCACATGACCGGACGCCAGGTGATGGGCCGGCCCGAGCCACGGATGAAGCCGCCGGGAGACACCATGCTCGACCTTCGGGACGTCAAGGGCCAGGAGACCGCCAAGCGGGCGCTGGAGGTGGCCGCGGCCGGGGGCCACAATCTCCTGTTCGTCGGACCGCCGGGCGCCGGCAAGTCCATGCTGGCGCAGCGCCTGCCCTCCATCCTGCCGCCGCTGTCGCCGGCGGAGATGCTGGACGTGTCCATGATCGCCTCGGTGGCCGGCACCATCGAGGACGGCGCGCTGATGGACCGCCGCCCGTTCCGCGCGCCGCACCATTCGGCCAGCATGGCGGCCATGGTGGGCGGCGGCGCCAAGGCCAAGCCTGGCGAGGTCTCGCTCGCCCACAATGGCGTTCTGTTCCTCGACGAACTCCCGGAATTCACGCCGCAGGTGCTCGATTCCCTGCGCCAGCCGCTGGAGTCGGGCGAGGTCCTGATCGCCCGCGCCAACCATCGCGTCACCTATCCCGCGCGCTTCCAGCTCATCGCCGCCATGAACCCCTGCCGCTGCGGCCGCGCCGGGGAGCCCGGCTTCACCTGCAAGCGCGGACCACGCTGTGCCGACGAATATCAGGCGCGGCTCTCCGGACCCTTCCTCGACCGCATCGATCTCCATCTCGAGGTGCCGTCGGTCTCGGCCTCGGACCTCGTGCTGCCGGCCCCGGCCGAAGGCTCGCGGGAGATTGCGGCGCGGGTCGCCATGGCGCGGGAAATCCAGCTGGAGCGCTATGCCGCCCTCGGCCGACCCGATGTGCGCACCAATGCCGAGGCTTCGGGGCCGTTGCTGGAGGCGGTTGCGACGCCCGATTCGGCCGGAGCGATCCTGCTTCGCGATGCCGCCGACGCCATGCGGCTCAGCGCCCGCGGCTATCACCGGGTTTTAAAGGTGGCGCGTACCCTCGCTGATCTCGATGGCGCGGACGGGGTCGGCCGCCGCCATCTGGCAGAAGCCCTCGCCTATCGCGCCGCGGCGGAACGGCCAAGGGCGGCGGCCTAGAGTGGCTGCGGCGTAGACCGGCTGCCGCGCAGAAATTGTCCGGCACCACAGCGGTGCCGGACGGGAGCGGAACGACCGCCGCCTCAGCGCATGGCGTTGACGGCGAGGCCCTCGATATAGGTGATCTGGGCGAGGTCGCCCGGCTGCACCTTCTGCACGTCTGCCAGCACCTTGTCGTTGGCGGCGCGCACCACGCGGACGTTGCCGTCCGGCCCCTCGAAGGTCACGGTGCCGGCGGCCGGGTCGAGGCCCACGAAGATGGAGGTCAGCGTGACCTCGCGGATGCCGAAGCCCTCCGGCCAGCCCGGCAGGCCGTCAGTGATGACGACCTCCGCCATCACTTCGCCCGGCTTGCCCTGGTGCGCCTTGCCGAGCGCGGTGACGACGCCCGGCGCCACGCGGATGAGCAGGTTCTCGCCCACCCGGTAGAGCGAGAGGTCGCCCAGCAGCGGGGGCGCGATCACCGCCCAGCGGCGGCCCGCGGGATCTTCCAGCACCACACGACGGGTAACGGGATCAACCGACACGAACTTGGCCTTATAGGCGAGCACGTTCACCTGCCCGATGCCCTGCACGAACACCTGGGTCACCTCGACCGGCATCGGACGCTGCTGCGCCTTAGCGCCCACCGGCCCCACAAGAGCGAGGCCGGCAAGGAGCGCGGCCGAAAGGTGCATGCGCGTGGAAATCATGTCGTCCCCCCAACGAATCACAGGCGCGGACGCGCCGGAAGCCTGCCGCTATCACCTGAGGCGCCGTAGCGGCAAGGCGGGATCGCGAGGCGCTGGCGCGGCGGGTCCACCCATTGTCACAATCGCGTCGGAAAACTATGGTGATGCTGGCGTTCAAGTCCTGGGCACCCGCCTGAAGCGGGGCAACTTCCAGGTCGCTCCTCGCAGCCAGTGCGGCGCGTCGGCCGGGCAGTACGCTCTGGACGGCGCACGGGCGGAGGAACGATACCAAGCGTTGGGTGAGGCACGCCCGCCGTCGGCGGCGGCCCGGAGTGGGGCTCGTTGCGATGAAAAGAATGGGACAGCCGGATCCCGGCTTCAACCTGCCAGCCCTGTTCGGCCGCGGCTTCGACGTCGCCCGCGACGCCGCACGGGATTTCGCCCGCGATTTCGCCAAGGACCTGAAGAAGGATTTCGGCCGCGAGGGCCCCACGCCCATGTTCGGGACCGAACCCGGTGCCTTCCCCTTCCTGCGGCCGCAGCACGCCGCCCCCGGTGCGCGCGCTGCCATGCCGGCGCCGCAGAAGCTGGTGACGGATTTCCGCGCCTATTCCGGCCTGCGCCACCGCGACGCCGTGCCGACCGCGCCGGAAAGCATCGTCCTCGGCCGGCTCGGCGCGCTGGAGGTGCGGCTCGCCCGCACCGCGCGCGACGTGCGCCGCGCCCAGCGCCTGCGCTACAAGGTGTTCTACGAGGAGATGTCGGCCACCCCCGACGCCACCACGCGCCTCGCCCGGCGCGACATGGACAGCTTCGACACCATCTGCGACCACATTCTCGTGCTGGACCACGACGCCGGCAAGATCGTGCTCGGCCGGCGCAAGCCCAAGGTGGTGGGCACCTATCGCCTGCTGCGGCAGGAGGTGGCGAACCGCCACGGCGGTTTCTACACCCAGGGCGAGTTCGATGTGGGCGGGGTCATCGCCGCCCATCCGACCCTGCGCTTCCTGGAACTCGGCCGCTCCTGCGTGCTCAAGCCCTACCGCAACAAGCGGACCGTCGAGCTGCTGTGGCACGGGGTGTGGACCTACATCCTGCGCAACAAGATTGACGCCATGTTCGGCTGCGCCAGCCTCGAGGGCACCGACCCGGCGGAACTCGACCTGCCGCTGTCCTTCCTGCACCACAACGCCATGGCCCCGGAAGAGTGGCGCGCGCGGGCCGTGGAGGGACGGCACGTCTCCATGAACCGGATCGCCAAGGCCGACATCGACATGAAGAAGGCGCTGCAGGCGCTGCCGCCCCTCATCAAGGGCTATCTGCGGCTTGGCGGCTTCGTCGGCGATGGCGCGGTGGTGGACCACCAGTTCGGCACCACGGATGTGCTCATCATCCTGCCGGTCTCGGTCATCAGCCCGCGCTATGTGGAGCATTTCGGGCCCACCGCGAATCGCCACGCCATCTGAGCGTTGGCAGGCCGCGCCGGGCCGTGCATAAGCTGCGCCCTCAGGAGAGGGCGCCATGATCGAGATCACGCCCCGCATCGCCATCGCCGAGGACGAGATCGAGCTCGCCTTCGTGCGCGCGTCCGGGCCGGGCGGGCAGAACGTCAACAAGGTATCGAGCGCGGTCCAGCTGCGCTTCGATGCGGCGCGCTCGCCCAACCTGCCGGAGGGCGTGAAGATGCGCCTCGCCCGCCTCGCCGGCCGGCGCATGACGCAGGATGGCGTCATCGTCATCCAGGCCCAGCGCTTCCGCACCCAGGAACGCAACCGGGAAGATGCCATCGAGCGGCTGGTGGAGCTGATCCGCGCCGCCACCGTGGTCATGCCGGTGCGACGGCCCACGCGCCCCACCCTCGCCTCCAAGGAGCGGCGCCTCGCCGCCAAGGACCGGCGGGGTCAGGTGAAATCCATGCGGCAATCGAAGCCGGATTCGGACTGAGAGTCGGTCAGAGAAGAAGTCAGCGCGCCGCCTTCAGCAGGCGGTCGGCGGCGGCCCGGGCCTCCTGCGTCACAGTCGCGCCGGCGAGCATGCGGGCGATCTCCTCGCGCCGCGTGCTGGCGGTGAGGGCGTTGACGCGGGTGGTCACCGGCGCATCCGGGTCCACCACGTCCATGGCGCTCGCCTTGGCGATGAGGAGGTGGTTGCGCGCCCGGGCGGCCACCTGCGGCGCGTGGGTTACGCACAGCACCTGCACCCGCTCGGCGAGACGGCCGAGGCGCTGGCCGATGGCGTCCGCCACCGCGCCGCCCACGCCGGTGTCGATCTCGTCGAAGATCAGCGTCGGTGCCGAGCCGCGATCCGCCAGCACCACCTTCAGCGCCAGGAGGAAGCGCGCCAGCTCACCGCCGGAGGCCACCTTCATCAGCGCGCCGGGTCGCGTGCCGGGATTGGTGCGCACCCAGAACTCCACCTGGTCCTGTCCGCCCGGTCCCGCCGCGGCAGGGTCGGTGGTGACGCGGGTGATGAAGCTCGCCCGCTCGAGCTTGAGCGGCGGCAGCTCCGCCGCAACCGCCTTGTCGAGCACGGCGGCGGCGCTGTGGCGCGCGCGGGAAAGGTCCTCGGCGGCGGTCCGATAGGCGGCCTCGGCTTCGGTCACGCTCGCTTCCAGCCGCGCCAGCGTGGCGGCGCTGCGGTCGAGGCGCTCCAGATCGGACTGATAGCGGGCGGCAAGGGCGGGCAGGTCGTCGGCGCTGACATGATATTTGCGGGCGGCGGCGCGGAGCGCGAACAGCCGCTCCTCGATCCGCTCCAGCTCGCGCGGATCGAAATCGGCATCGGCACGAGCGGCTTCCAGATGCTGGCGCGCCGTCTCCAGCGCATCAAGCGCCTGGTCGATGGCCTCGACGGCCGGGCGCACCAATGCCTGTGCGTCGCCGGCGCGGCGCTCCAGCCGGCGCACGGCGGCAGCCAGCGACGGCACGGGCGAGCTGCCGCCGGAGACCGCATCCAGCGCCTCGTCGAGATCGCCGGCGATCTTCTCCGAGCGCATCATGGCGGTGCGCCGTTCGGAAAGCGCGAGTTCCTCGCCCGGCTCCGGACCCAGCGCGGAGAGTTCTTCCACCGCGTGGCGAATGAAGTCGGCCTCGCGGGCGGCAATTTCCAGCCGCTCCCGTTCGTCTTTCGCCTCGGCAAGCGCAGCGCGCCAAGCGCGCCACAGGTCGCCCACGGCCGTGACCTTGCCGCTGAGGGCGCCGAAGGCATCGAGCAGGAGCCGGTGGCTCGCGGCGTCCACCATGGCGCGGTCGTCATGCTGGCCGTGCAGCTCGATGAGGCTCGCGCCGATGAGGCGCAGCGTCTGCACGCTCACCGCCTCCTCGTTGACGCTGGCGCGGGTGCGCCCGTCGGCCATCTGGATGCGGCGAATCACCAGCGGCCCCTCGTCGGGCAGCTCGGCTGCGGCGAGGATGGCGTGAGCTGGATGGTCGGCGGCGAGATCGAAGGTGAGCGTCACCTGCCCCTTGGGCTGGCCGTGGCGCACCAGAGCGCCGTCGCCCCGCCCGCCAAGGGCGAGGGACACAGCATCGAGCAGTATCGATTTGCCGGCACCCGTCTCACCGGTCAGGACCGTGAGGCCCTCCGACAGGGTGAGATCGAGCTTCTCGATAAGGACGATGTCCCGGATCGAGAGCGTCGCCAGCATGGAATATCAGCCAAGCCCCATCTTCTTGAACGCCTGGCTGATCCAGGACGCCTTGTTCTCCTGCGGCTCGGCCCCTCCGGACTGAACCAGCTTGTAGGCGTCCTTATACCACGAGCTGTCGGGGAAGTTATAGCCAAGCACGGCCGCGGCCGTCTGCGCCTCGCCGACGATGCCCATGGCCATGTAGCACTCGGTGAGGCGATAGAGGGCTTCCTCCACCTGCCGGGTCGTCTGGTACTGGGTCACGACGACCTTGAAGCGGTTGATGGCGCCCGTGTAGTTGCGCTGCTCCAGATAGTAGCGGCCGATGGCCATCTCCTTGCCGGCGAGCTGGTCGCGGGCGACCTCGATCTTCCGCTTGGCGGTGGCGGCGTACTCGGTGTTGGGATATTTGCGCACCACATTCTCGAGCGCGTCGAGGGCCTGGCGCGTCTTGCGCTGGTCGCGGGTGATGTCGGGAATGTTCTCGTAGAGCGCCGAAGCGACGAGATACTGGGCGTAGGCGGCGTCGGCCGAGCCAGGGTAGAGCGCGATGTAGCGCTTTCCGACGCCGATCGCCTCGTCGTACTTGCCCGCCTCGAAATAGGAATAGGTGGTCATGAGCAGCGCCTTGCGCGCCCATTCCGAATAGGGGTGGGCCTTGTCCACGTCCTCGAAGCGCTTGGCCGCCTTTTCCGGCTCCTGCCGGCGCAACAGGGTCAGGCCCTCGTTGTAGATCTTCTCGGCCGGCTCATCGGGGGGAATGGTGTCGTCCTTGTCGCTGGCGCAGCCGGAGACGAGGAGACCCATGGCCACGGCAAGCACCAGCATCCCGCCGCGCACGAGCGCAGACGTCAGCGCGGCACCACGCAGGAGGGCGCGCATGGGCAGGACATCGTTCAAGAATCGCATCACGGTTCAGCTTCCGTCCCGCGCCTCAAGGCGCCGCTTGTAACCGAAGGATCGCGCCGGGGAAAACCGCACGGCCGGCAAACTGCCAGCCGGGCATATCCGCCCCACTCCTCGACACGTTCCCTGCTCGTTTCCCCCCATTTCGGGCCACGGCAGGCACTGCCTGCGCGCGTCCGGAATACCTCGACCCCCGCGCCCATGGCCACGGCAGGAAAACAGCCCCTCCGCGCTATCGGTGCTTTCAGTCGGCAATGTGGCGGCGGGCGCTCGCGCGTGCCTTCGGCGGCGAGAGTGTGGCCGCCCCGCCACGCCGGCTCACGCTGCGCGAGGGCGAGCGGCATCTAAATCGGAACGGGGTTAAGACTTCGCAAGCGCGCGGCCGGTCTCGCCCTCCGGGCCGAGGCGACCGGCCCAGGCCAAAACAGAAGCGGCGCCCGAGGGGGCGCCGCAGCTTCAGGATGAGGAAGACCCGATTGGAAGATCAGATTTCCGGGGCGAACACCGGAACCGGGCTGGAGACGCCCATTTCGGCACCCACGGTGTCGCGGACCGGCCGGACCGGAGCCTCGACGAGGGCATAGTTGGCGCGGTCGGCGAGCAGGGCGTCTACCACCTGGAAGTTCAGCTTGTGGCCGCCGCGGAAGGAGCGATAGCGCGCCAGCAGGGGCATGCCGGCGAGGGCGAGGTCGCCCACCGCGTCGAGCGCCTTGTGGCGGACGAACTCGTCGGAGAAGCGCAGACCCTCGGGGTTCAGCACGCCGCTCTCGTCGAGGCAGACGGTGTTCTCAAGGGCGGCGCCGCGGGCATAGCCGGCAGAGCGCAGACGCTCCACATCCCTGAGGAAGCCGAAGGTGCGGGCGGGCGCCAGTTCGCGGCGGAACACGGCCGGAGACATGGTGGCGGCGAAGCGCTGGCGACCGATCAGATCGTGGCCGAACTCGATCTCCACCTCGAGGCGGAAACCGGCTTCGTAGGGCAGAAGCTCGCCGAAGGACGCGCCGTTCTCGACGCGGACGGGCTTGAGCACCTTGAGGAACTTGCGGCGGCCGCGCACTTCGGTGACGCCGGCGGCATCGATGGCGGCCACAAAATCGCCCGCGCTGCCGTCGAGGATCGGAACTTCGGGGCCGTCGATCTCGACCGTGGCATTGTCCACGCCGAGGCCGCTCAGGGCCGCGAGGACGTGCTCGACGGTGGAGACAAGGGCGCCGGAGCGATCGCCGAGAACGGTGGCGAGGTCGGTGGCCTGAACGGAACGGCGGCTGACGGTGGCCTTGCGGGGCGCCTGATCGGCGAAGGAGCGGATGAAGACGACACCAGTGTTCGCGGACGCGGGCTTCAGGGTGATGGTCGCTTCGACCCCGGCGTGAACGCCGACACCCTTGAGTGCGATTTCGCGAGCCAGAGTGGTCTGCATCTTTGGTGCGTCCCGTTTCGGGGAAGTTTCCGGCTAACGGGTGTGTCCCGCCTGCCGCACTCCTTCCCTCAAACCTTCACCTTGGGTCCCAACTTTCGCCCCGGTTGTACAAAGAAATTGTCAACACGGTCGGCGAGTCGGTCCCTCAGGATGGGTGCACCCTAGTCGTCACGGGGGGTGACGCCAAATCACGCTTGCTTACCCTCTGTTACGAACGCCATTTCTCAATTTCTGATTAACCATCAAATAGTTAGTGGCACGTTTCAGGGCGCCGGACAAGCCTCTGTTACAGCCGTTCGGAGGGTCCTGGGCAATCGAATCGGGAGAGATGTGGCGCGAAAGCCACAGGGTCCGGGCGTCTCGAAGCCGCCCGTGGGCGAACAGATCGGTTGCCGCGGATTGGCCGCGAAAAGGGCGGCAGGGGGGCCGGCAGCCGGCACCGGGGAGACCGGCGCCGGCCGAACTTTCATCGAACGTCCGTTCACCGGACCTCAGTTCGCCTGGCGGCGCAGGAAGGCCGGGATTTCCAGCTGGTCGTCGTCATGGTGCGGGCCGGGACGCGAGGGCACCTCGGCGGCCGGACGCATGGGCGGACGCTTGGCGAACTCGGACACCGGCGGCTCACCGCCACGCGAGGGCATGGTCGGGCGGGCATCGCGCGGCTCGCCACGGCCTTCGGCGCGGGGATCGGGACGCTGCTGCTCGGGACGGCGCTCGGGAGCGCGCATGCTGGGCTGCTCGCGGCGCGCGGGCTCGGGTTCCGGCTCCTCGCGGCGACCGACGTGGGCGAGGCGCTGCAGCAGCGTCATGCGCTTCTTGTCCGGCTGGGCCTGCTCCACCGGCGGCTCGCCCCGCTGGGCGCGGATCTGGTTCTGCGCGGGCAGCGGCAGCTCGTCGACACGGGGCATGCGCGGGGAACGCGGACGCTGGCCGGCCGGCGGGATGTAGGGGGCGAACTCGTCCTCCACCACCGGCGCGGGCTGGGGCGCGGGCTCCGGCTCGGCGAAATAGGTGGGCTTGGGCGGCGCGGTGCGGATGGTCACGTCGTCGATGGCGACAGCGCGGTCGGCCGGGGCCTGCTGGGACTGAGCCGGCGGGGCATAGGCCTGAGGCGCATAGGCCTGCGGCGCCTGGCCCTTCTGGGCGGCGTCTTCCATGGCGATCAGGTCTTCGGCCTGGATCGCGGCCACGGCGCTGCGGATCTGCGCCTCGCGGGTGGCCTCGACGGCGGCTCGGCCGGCGTTGGAGATCTTGCGACCGCCCAGATCGGGGAAGCGGTCGGCGACCGGCTGGAGCTGCTCGGGGATCACCGCCGGGTCGATGCCGGTGGCCACCACCGAGACGCGGATGATGCCGTCCAGCATCTCGTCGAAGGTCGCGCCGAGGATGATGTTGGCGTCGGGGTCCACTTCCTCGCGGATGCGGGTCGCCGCCTCGTCCACCTCGAACAGGGTCATGTCCTTGCCGCCGGTGATGGAGATCAGCAGCCCGCCGGCGCCGCGCATGGAGGTCTCGTCCAGCAGCGGGTTGGCGATGGCGGCCTCAGCGGCCTGGATGGCGCGCTTGTCGCCGGAGGCTTCGCCCGTGCCCATCATGGCCTTGCCCATGTCGCGCATCACGGCGCGCACGTCGGCGAAGTCGAGGTTGATGAGGCCTTCCTTCACCATCAGGTCGGTGATGCAGGCGACGCCCGAATAGAGCACCTGGTCGGCCATGGCGAAGGCGTCGGCGAAGGTAGTCTTCTCGTTCGCCACCCGGAACAGGTTCTGGTTCGGGATGACGATGAGGGTGTCGACGCTCTTCTGCAGCTCGCTGATGCCGTGCTCGGCGACGCGCATGCGGCGCTGACCCTCGAAGTGGAAGGGCTTGGTCACCACGCCGACGGTCAGGATGCCCAGCTCGCGGGCCGCGCGGGCCACCACGGGGGCGGCGCCGGTGCCGGTGCCGCCGCCCATGCCGGCGGTGATGAACACCATGTGCGAGCCGGACAGGTGATCGCGGATCTCGTCGATGACTTCCTCGGCGGCGGCACGGCCGACTTCCGGCTGGGAGCCGGCGCCGAGACCCTCGGTCACCGCCACGCCCATCTGCACCACGCGCTCGGCCTTGGTGAGGGCGAGGGCCTGGGCATCGGTGTTCGCCACCACGAACTCCACGCCGTGGAGCCCGGAGGTGATCATGTTGTTAACGGCGTTGCCGCCGGCGCCGCCCACACCGAACACCGTGATCCGGGGACGAAGCTCACGAATGTCGGGCATCTGAAGGTTGATCGTCATGCTATTGCTCCGTCCCGATCGGCCCTGTCCGCCGCTCGCGAATCCTTGATGACCTCTTTGTTACGGCAGCTTTCGTTAACCATGTCTAAAAGCTGTCCTTCAGCCAGCGGCCAACGCGACCGAAATAGCCCGGTCCCTCGCCCACTGCCGCCTGCCGCCGGCGCGGCTCGAAGTGTTCGAGCCCTGCCACCTGCGGATAGACGAGAAGACCTGCCGTCACCGCGAAGGCGGCGCCGCGCGCAGCCTCGGGAAGACGGGAAACGCCAAGCGGGCGGCCGATTCTGACCTGCGGTCCGATGACCCGCGCCACGAGATCGGCAAGCCCCTGAAGCTGCGCCGCGCCGCCGGTGAGCACGATGCGCCGGCCGGCATCCCCGGCATGGCCGGAGGCCCTGAGGCGATCGCGCAACAGTTCGACGATTTCCTCCGCCCGCGGCTTCACGATGGTGACGAGCCGGGACTTGGGGACCATGTGCGGCTGGTCGCGCGAATCACCCGACAAGGGCGGCACGGTCAGCATGTCGTGGTCGTCGGAGGAGACCGCCACCACGGCGCCGTGCAGCGCCTTCAGACGCTCGGCATCGGCAAGGCGCGCGGGCATCCCGCGGGCCACGTCATTGGTGATGTGCTGGCCGCCCAGCGCCACGCCGTCCACGTAGAGACAATGGCCGCCGGCGACGATGGAGAAGGTGGTGGTGCCAGCGCCCATGTCGATGAGGGTGACGCCCAGTTCCATCTCGTCGTCGGTGAGCGAGGAGAGCGCCGCCGCATAGGGCGCCGCCACCATGGCCTCAATGGAGAGGTGGCAGCGCTCAACGCACAGCACGAGATTCTTCAGCGCGGTGAGGTCGGCGGTGATGACATGCATGTCGGCGCCGAGCTCGCGGCCGAGCATGCCGCACGGCTCGCCGATGCCGCGCCGGCCGTCCAGCGAATAGCCCACCGGCAGTGCGTGCATCACGGCGCGGCCATCGCCCACCGCATAGGTGGAGGCGGCTTCCAGCACGCGGCGGATGTCGAATTCCTCCACCGCCGGGGCGGAGAGGCGCACCGCGGCCTCGTAATGCTGGGAGGCGAGCCGGCCGCCAGAGACGCCGACCACCACCGAGGCGATCTGCACCCCCGAGGCACGCTCGGCCATGTCCACCGCCTGGCGGATGGCGAGTTCCGCCTTGGCCATGTCCACCACCGCGCCACCCTTGATGCCGTGGGCGCGGGTGTGGCCGATGCCGAGCACGTCGATGGCGTGGGTGCGGCGCGTCAGCACGTCGGATGCGCCGCGCGGCTTCAGCCGGGCGATGGCGCAGACCACCTTGCTGGTGCCGATATCGAGCACCCCGACGATGCCGCCCTTCTTCGGCGGCAGCGGGCGCATCTTCGGCGCGAAGCCCTGGGCGAGCCGTCCCCTCATGCGGGGCCTCCCTTCTTTGACTTGGCGCGGGCCTTGAGCATTTCGGCACGGGCGGCGGCGGCAGCGTCGGACTGGCGCACCACCACGCGATCCGGCAGGCGCAGGTCGACGATGGTGATGTCGCGGTTGAGCAGTTTCTTCTCGCGGTCGAGGTCCATGAGGGCGACGAGGGCCCCCTCCAGATTCTCTTCCGGCAGGCGCACGTCGATGCCGTTGCGCGTCTTCAGCGTCCAGCGCCGCTCCGCGACGAAGATGGCGGCGCGCACCTGCTCCTTGAGGGCGGGCAGGCGGGCGAGGACATCGACGATCTCGCCCACATGATTCTGCGCGCCTTCGCCCACCACGATGGGCAGCTGCACGTAGCGCGGATCGTCCGAATAGGGGGCGATGGGCGTGCCGTCGCGGGCGATCACCTTGAGTTCGCCGTTAATCTGCCAGAGCGCATAGGCCTGACGCTCGGAGACCGCGATCTCGATCCGGTCGGGATAGAACTTGCGCACGCTGGCGCTGGCGATCCACGGCAGCGATTCGAGCCGGGCGCGCATCTCGTCCGCGTTCAGGAACAGAATGGAGGTGGAGGACTTGATGCCCGCCGTCTCCAGGATCTGCGCGGGCGTGACGTGATTGTGCCCGGAGATGTTGACTTCCTTCACCTTGAAGCCGGCGAGGTTGCCGGCGGCGTCCGCCACGTCGATGGCGATGCCCTTCGCCTCTTCCACATGGCCGCCGAGCACGGTGCCGTAGGCGGAGAAGCCGCCGATCACCGCTATGGCGAGGAGGCTGGCGCTGCGCCGGCCCAAGCGCGAGGTGGACATGCGCACCGACAGGCGGCGCAGGAAAAGCGCGAGGCGGCTGGCGGGCCGGGGATCGATGGCGAGGCGCTTGTGCCGCCCGGGGGGCGGCGCCGGGGCGCGGGGCGCGGCATCGGGCCTTGCGCCATAGCCTGCACCGGGGCGCTGCGGGGGTCGCCTGCCCGCGCCGGGGCGGGGTCCTAGCGATCCAGCGACGCGTCCTCCACCATCCATGTCACAAGCTCGCCGAATGAGATGCCCGCGTGAGCGGCCAGTTCTGGCACCAGAGACGTCCGCGTCATGCCGGGCTGGGTGTTGACCTCGAGACAGACGAGGCCAGAAGCATCGCCCTTCGACGGGTCGAAGCGAAAATCGCTCCGCGACACCCCCCGGCACCCGAGAGCTCGATGCGCCGTGAGGCTTAACATCTGCACCCGTTGGTAAATTTCAGGTAAAATGCGGGCCGGAAGGATGTGGCGCGAGCCACCCGGTGCATACTTGCTTTCGTAATCGTAAAACGCCTGCGTCGATTCGATTTCAATGACATCGAAGACCTTGTCGCCCATCACGGCGCAGGTCAGCTCGAGCCCGGCAATGAATTCCTCCACAAGAAGATTTTCGCCGAGGGTCCAGTCCTCGCGCGTCAATTCCTGCGGCGGGTGCTCCTGGTCCTCGCGCACGATGAAGACGCCGACGCTGGAGCCGCCGGTATTGGGCTTCAGCACGTAGGGCCGTTCCATGGCATGGGCCTTGGCGGCCGCGGCCCGGCTGACCAGCCCGCCCTTCGCCACCGGCACCCCGGCGGCGGCCAGCATGATGCGCGCCTGCGCCTTGTCCATGGCCAGCGCCGAGGCCAGCACGCCGGAATGGCTGTAGGGGATGCGCAGGATTTCGAGGATGCCCTGGATGGTGCCGTCCTCGCCCGGCGCACCGTGCAGCACGTTGAACACCACGTCCGGCTTGAGCCGCGCCAGCACCTCGGCGACATCGCGGCCCACGTCGACCGGCGTCACGCGGTAGCCGGCGCCTTCCAGGGCGGCGGCGCAGGCGGCGCCCGAATTGAGCGATACCTCCCGCTCGGAGGACCATCCGCCCATCAGCACCGCCACGTGTTTGGCCATCGACGTCATTCCCGTTCCGTTCTCGGCGCGCGCCGGCGCCTGCTCTGAAGAGAGCAGCTTTGCGCCAGCACCATGGCGCGGTCCGGTTTTAGGTTTTGCTAATGGCTCAGGCGGGCGGGAGCGGAAGGCCGATCCGCTTGATCTCCCACTCCAGCGTCACGCCGGAAGTCTCCTTCACCCGCCGGCGCACCTCCTCGCCCAGCCCCTCGATCTCCGCCGCCGTGGCGCCGCCGAGATTGATGAGGAAGTTGGTGTGCAGTTCCGACACCTGCGCGCGGCCGATGGTGAGGCCCCGGCAGCCGGCGGCGTCCACCAGCTTCCAGGCGCTGGTGCCCGGCGGGTTCTTGAAGGTGGAGCCGCCGGTGCGGCTCTTGATGGGCTGGGTCGCCTCCCGGCTCTCGGTGATCTTGGCCATCTCGGCCGCGATCTCCGCCGGATCGCCGGGGCGGCCCTCGAAGACGGCGCGGGTGAAGATCACGTCATCCGGCACGCCGCAATGGCGGTAGGTGAATCCCATCTGCGCATTGGTGAACCGCACCTTCGCGCCGGCGCGGGTGACGCCCTCCGCCTCCACCAGCACGTCCTTGGTCTCGCCGCCATAGGCGCCGCCGTTCATGCGCAGGGCGCCGCCAATGGCGCCGGGAATGCCGCGCAGGAAGGAGAAGCCGGCAAGCCCCGCATCCGCCGCAGCGCGCGCCACCTTCACATCCGGCACGCCGGTGCCGGCGACGATATGCGTGCCCTCGACGCTTACGTCGGTGAAGCCGCGGCCGAGACGGATCACCAGCCCGGGCACCCCGCCGTCGCGCACGATGAGATTGGAGCCGAGGCCGATCACCGTCACCGGAAGATCAGCCGGGATGCGGGCGAGGACATAGGCGAGGTCGTCGGCATCGGCCGGCAGGAACAGGAGCTGGGCCGGCCCGCCGACGCGGAACCAGGTGAAATCGGCGAGCGGCGCATTGGCGTTCAGCGTGCCGCGCAACTCCGGCAGGAGCGGCCGCAAGGCGGGCAGAAGATCAGGGAATGCGGCGGGGGCCGCCCCGCTGGTCTCGGCCATGCTCATGGTGTCACCGGTCCTTCGGGCGTGCCTCTCCCACACATGCGGCGACAGGGCAAGCCGGGCGATTTCCCGATTGCCGTCGACGTGGCATCATGCGGCTCCGTTCGCCTGGAGCTGCCCACCATGAGCGAAGACGCGCTTCCCCCCGACACCAAGCTCACCACCACCAAGCAACGCTGGGCCGAGGAAGGCCGCTTCCTCACCGGCCGCATCGCCCGCCCGGACGCCGAGCGCCTGCCGCCGGGCCAGCATCTGGTGCGCGACTGGCCGGTTCTCGACCTCGGCCTCCAGCCGGTGGTGACGCGGGAATCCTTCCGCCTCGACGTGACCGGCGCGGTGGAAAATGCCCTCTCGCTGGACTGGGCCGCCTTCTCGGCACTGCCCCAAAGCCGCAGCCTCAGCGACATCCACTGCGTCACCACCTGGTCGCGCTACGACAATAATTGGGAAGGGGTCTTGACCCGCGACCTGCTGGAAGTCGCGCGCCCCGCGCCCCATGCGGCGGCGGTGATGCTGCACAGCTATGACGGCTACACCACCAACCTGCTCCTGGCCGACTTCGCCTCCGAGGACGCCCTCATCGCCCACAGCTGGGAAGGCCGGCCGCTAACGCAGGAACACGGCGCCCCCGCGCGCCTCGTGGTGCCGCACCTCTATTTCTGGAAAAGCGCCAAGTGGATCAAGGCCATCGAGTTCATCGCCCGTGACAAGGCCGGCTTCTGGGAAGAGCGCGGCTACCACATGCGCGGCGACCCGTGGGCCGAGCAGCGCTATTCGGACGATTGAGGAATTACCGTCCCGAACGATCCCCGCAGGACTGTCATGGCCCGGCTCGTCCGGGCCATCCACACCGCCAGTCGTCCGGTGATGGGCGTCCAGCACCCACCTTGCCCCACCGTGGATCGCCCGCACAAGGCGGGCGATGACGGCGAGAAAGGACGCTGGAAAGAAGACACCGACCGCGCCACCCTCACGCCGCCCGGCGGCGCGTGACCTCGGAGCGGGCGAAGAGTTCGGCCACCCAGTCCACGAACACGCGCAGCCGGCTGGTGAGGTGGCGGCTCGGCGGATAGACCACGTGGATGGGCATCTCTCCGGCCGCCCACTCTGTGAGGATGGGCAGCAGTGCGCCCGAGGCGAGGTGCTCCTCCACCTGGAAAACCGGTGACATGACCGCGCCGAGCCCGGCTAGCGCGGCGGCGATGTAGGCGTTGCCGTCATTGGTGGCGACGCTGTAGCGCCCGGTCAGCTCCACCACCTCGTCGCCGCGCGTGAAGTCGAAGGGGTGGTAGCGCCCGCTCTGCTGGCTGAAGTAGCGGATGAGCTTGTGCGTCTCCTCGAAATCGAGGGGATGCCGGGGCGTGCCGTAGCGCACGAGATAGCCGGGCGATGCCGCCGTGACGAAGCGCAGCACACCGATGCGCCGCGCCACGAGGTTCGGGTCCTGAATCTCGCCGACACGGATCACGCAGTCCACGTTTTCGCCCAGGAGGTCCACCGGCCGGTCGGTGCAACCCACGTCCAGCGCGATGTCGGGATAGCGCTCCAGGAAATCCGGCAAGGCGGGCATCAGCAGTCGCGTCGCCAGCGAAGGCGAGATGTCGATGCGCAGCTTGCCACGCGGCACCGCCTGCGCGGAGGAGAGCGACCCGTCCAGTTCGTCGATGTCATGGAGAATGGCGAGCGCCCGCTCGTAATAGGCTGCCCCGTCGGGCGTTACCGTCACCCGGCGCGTGGTGCGGTTGAGGAGGCGGGTCTGCAGGTGCCCCTCAAGCGTCTGGATATGCTTGGTGAGCGTCGCCTTCGGCATCCTCAGGAGATCGGCGGAGCGGGTGAAGCTGCCCGTTTCCACAACCCGGGTGAATGCGCGCATTGCAGCAAGCTGGTCCATGCGAAGCCCTTGAATGCGTCATTGTTCCCAATCATGAACAATGAACTCACGAACTGGCGATTTATCCCCTTCTAGATCGCCAATATGGTTTCCGCATCGCACAAGGGCGTGAGAGCCAAGGAACGGCTTACCGCCCAAAAGGACGAGACAGATGACCCCGACCAGCCAGACCATCACCCTCGAGACCGGAACCGGCGCGCTGCCGGCGCGGCTCTATGGGTCGCGGCCGGAGAAGGGGTCGGCACCGCTCGTCTTCCACCTGCACGGCGGCGCCTTCACCGGCGGCAATCTGGAGTGCGGGGCCTATATCTCCGGCATCCTCGCTGCGGCCGGGGCGGTGGTCGTCTCGGCGGATTATCCGCTGGCCTGCGAACACCCCTTCCCCTTCGCCCTCACCGCGCTGTTTGCCGCCGTCACCGATGTCTACCGCCGCCGGGTCGCCCTCGCGGGGCGCGGGGCGCCGCTCTATCTCGCCGGGGAGGAATCGGGTGGCAACCTCGCCGCCGGCCTCGCCATGATGGCGCGTGACCAGCGCTCCCCTCCCATCGCCGGGCAGATCCTCGTCTCGCCCATGCTCGATCCCAGCCTCGCCACCGCCTCCATCCGCCGCGCCGATGCCGGCAGCTGCGGCTGCAAGTGGGCGGACGGCTGGCAGACCTATCTCGGTTCGCCCGAGAAGGCGGCCCATCCCTATGCCGCGCCCCTCGCCTCCTCCCGTCTCGGCGCGCTGCCGCCGGCTTTGGTGGTGAGCGCGGAGGACTGCCCCATGTGCGACGAGAGCCGGCGCTACGCCGACGCGCTCGCCTCGGCCGGTGTGCCGACCTGCGTGCACATCCTGCCGGGGCCGACCGAATGGCCCGACAGCATTTCGTGTCCAGCGCCGAAACCGGCCGCCTGGAGCAGCGCGATGCGCGACCTGTTCCGCGATTTCTTCGTTTCCACGCGTCCCGCTTCACGGTCCGGTCGGCTCAAGGCCGATCCGGCCGTCCTTTGACAGACCGACCGCCAAGGACTGCCCCCATGACCGCCCAGACTTCCGCCCCGAACGACACGCCCCCCACCCCTGAGTCCGCCTCCACCAAGCCCGCCGCGAAGAAGTCGCGCCTCCGGGAAGCCCTGCTGCTCGGCACCGCCGCGCTCTTCGCGGTGTTCGGCGTGCTTTATGGCCTGCCCAAGGAGGGCGGCGCCCACGCCGACAAGCCCGCCGCGGCTGCTGCGGCGGCCCCGCCGGCCGTGCCGGTCTCGGTGGCCACCGTCGAGCAGCGCGACACCCGCCTGTTCGACACCTTCTCCGGTCGTCTGGAGGCGGTCGAGCGGGTTGAAGTGCGCTCCCGCGTCGCCGGCGCCATCAAGGCGGTGCATTTCCGCGAGGGTGCGCTGGTGCGGGAGGGCGAACTGCTCGTCTCCATCGATCCCGAGCCCTATGAGGCCGACGTGGCCGAGGCCGAAGCGCAGGTCGCCTCCGTCCAGTCGCGGCTCGAACTCGCCCGCAACGAGCTGGAACGCGGCGAGAAGCTGTTCACCACCAAGACGCTCTCCCAGAGCACCCTGGACGAGCGCCTCAACGGCCAGCGCGCCGCCGAGGCCGGGCTCAGGGCCGCGCAGGCGAAGCTCGCCGCGGCGAAGCTCAATCTCTCCTACACCAAGGTCCGCGCGCCGGTGGCAGGCCGGGTCGGCAAGTCGGAGATCACGGTGGGCAATCTCGTTGCCGCCGGACCCGGCGCGCCGGTGCTCACTACGCTGGTGTCGGTTGATCCCATCTACGCCAGCTTCAGCGCCGACGAGGCGACCGTCGCCCGCGCCCTCGCCGGGCTCGGCGGCGGCGGCGATGTGGCCGACCGGCTCGACCAGATCCCGGTGCTCATGACCCTCGCCTCTGGCGTGCCGCCAGTGGAGGGCGTCATGCAGCTGGTGGACAACCAGGTCGATCCGCGCACCGGCACCGTCCGCGTCCGCGCCCGCTTCTCCAATCCGGACGGACGGCTCCTGCCGGGCCAATTCGTGCGGCTGGAAATGGGCCAGCCCAAGGCCGCGCCTGCCGTGCTCGTGAGCGAGCGGGCCGTGGGCACGGACCAGGACAAGAAGTTCGTCTTCGTGGTCGATGCCTCCAACAAGGCGGTGTGGCGCGAGGTCACGCTCGGCGCCCCGGTGGACGGCCTGCGCGTCGTCACCAACGGTCTTGCGGCCGGCGAGCGCGTGGTCGTCAACGGCCTCCACCGGGTACGCCCCGGCGCCGCGGTGACGCCCGAGCCCGTTCCCATGCGGGTGAGCGAGGCAGCGACGACCCGCACGAACTGACACGAGCCGCCTTCCCGACCTCAACCGGGAAGGCCTCCAGCGAATTCGCCTCGCCCCCTCCCCGCATGGAGGGGGTCGGGAGAGGGCTGCGCCGGACGTAAACGCCCCCTCGTCCGGTGCAGCCCCTCACCCCCATTGCCGGACCGATCCCGCGCGCAGACCGCCGCGGGGACGGCCGGTTGCGTCCCGCGTTCCGCCCTTTTCATCCAGCCGCCCCGAGGCGGGAGGGTTCCATGAACCTGTCCAGATTCTTCATCGACCGCCCGATCTTCGCCGGCGTGCTGTCTGTCCTCATCTTCCTCGCCGGCCTCATCGCCATGCGGGCCATGCCCATCTCGGAATATCCCGAGGTGGTGCCGCCGCAGGTGGTGGTGCGCGCCACCTATCCCGGTGCCAATCCCAAGGTGATCGCCGAAACCGTCTCGACCCCGCTGGAGGAATCCATCAACGGCGTCGAGGGCATGCTCTACATGTCGAGCCAGGCCACCACCGACGGCATCATGACGCTGACCGTCACTTTCAAGCTCGGCACCGACCCGGACAAGGCGCAGCAGCTGGTGCAGAACCGCATCTCCCAGGCCGAGCCGCGCCTGCCGGAAGAGGTGCGGCGCCTCGGCGTCACCACGGTGAAGTCCTCGCCGGACCTCACCATGGTGGTCCACCTCATCTCCCCCAACAACCGCTACGACACGACCTATCTGCGCAACTACGCGGTGCTGAACGTGAAGGACCGCCTCGCCCGCATCGACGGCGTGGGGCAGGTGCAGTTGTTCGGTGCCGGCGACTATTCCATGCGCATCTGGCTCGACCCCCAGAAGGTGGCCGAGCACGGCCTGTCCGCCGCCGACGTGGTGCGCGAGATCCGCGCCCAGAACGTGCAGGCGGCCGCCGGCGTGGTCGGCGCCTCGCCCGGCGCGCCGGGGCTCGACCTGCAACTCTCCATCAACGCCCAGGGCCGCCTCGCCAACGAGGAGGAGTTCGCCAACATCGTGGTGAAGAGCGGCACCAACGGCGAGATCGTGCTGCTGAAGGACGTGGCGCGCATCGAGCTGGGGGCTTCCGAATATGCCCTGCGCTCGCTCCTCAACAACACCCAGGCAGTGGCGGTGCCGATCTTCCAGGCGCCGGGCTCCAACGCCATCCGCATCGCCGACGACACGCGGCGGGTGATGGAGGAGATCAAGCAGAACATGCCGGAGGGCGTGGACTATTCCATCGTCTACGACACCACCCAGTTCGTGCGCGCCTCCATCGACGCCGTGGTCCACACGCTGCTGGAAGCGGTCGCGCTGGTGGTGCTGGTGGTGATCGTGTTCCTCCAGACCTGGCGGGCCTCCATCATCCCGCTGCTCGCGGTGCCGGTCTCCATCGTCGGCACGTTCGCGGTGATGTACGTCTTCGGCTTCTCCATCAATGCGTTGACGCTGTTCGGCCTGGTGCTCGCCATCGGCATCGTGGTGGATGACGCCATCGTCGTGGTGGAGAATGTGGAGCGCAACATCGAGGGCGGCCTCTCCCCGCGCGAGGCCACCTACAAGGCCATGCGCGAGGTGTCCGGCCCCATCATCGCCATCGCCCTCGTGCTGATCGCGGTGTTCGTGCCGCTCGCCTTCATCACCGGGCTCACGGGCCAGTTCTACAAGCAGTTCGCCCTCACCATCGCTATCTCGACGGTGATCTCGGCCGTCAACTCGCTGACCCTCTCGCCGGCCCTCTCGGCGCTGCTGCTGAAGGGCCACGATGCGCCGAAGGACTGGCTCACCCGCGTCATGGACCGGCTGTTCGGCTGGTTCTTCCGCGGCTTCAACAAGGCCTTCGTGCGGGGCTCCGGCGCCTATGGCGGCGTGGTGCGCCGGGTAATCGGCCAGAAGGTGCTGATGCTCGGCCTCTACGTCGTGCTGGTGGCGCTCACCGGCGTGCTGTTCAAGGCGGTGCCTCCCGGCTTCGTGCCGGGGCAGGACAAGCAGTATCTGGTGGGCTTCGCCCAGCTGCCCGACGGCGCCACCCTCGACCGCACCGAGGAAGTGATCCGCAAGATGAGCGACATCGCCCTGAAGGAGCCGGGCGTGAAGTCGGCCATCGCCTTCCCCGGCCTCTCCATCAACGGCTTCACCAACTCGTCCAACTCCGGCATCGTCTTCGTCGGCCTCGACGAATTCGAGGCGCGCCGCGACCCGTCGCTGAACGGCAATGCCATCGCCATGAAGCTTAACGGCAAGTTCGCCGGTATCCCGGATGCGATGACCGCCATGTTCCCGCCCCCGCCGGTGCAGGGCCTCGGCACCATCGGCGGCTTCAAGCTGCAGATCGAGGACCGCGCCGGCCTCGGCTATGCTGCCCTCGACGAGGCCACCAAGGCCTTCCTCGGCGCCGCCCGGCAGGCGCCGGAGCTGGCCGGCCTGTTCTCCTCCTATCAGGTGAACGTGCCGCAGCTCTTCGCCGACATCGACCGGGTGAAGGCGCGCCAGCTGAATGTCGCCGTCACCGACGTGTTCGAGACCATGCAGATCTATCTCGGCTCGTCCTATGTGAACGACTTCAACAAGTTCGGCCGCACCTACACCGTGCGCGTCCAGGCTGACGCGCCCTTCCGCGCCCGCGCCGAGGACGTGGGCACGCTGAAGGTGCGCTCGGCCACGGGCGAGATGATCCCGCTCTCCGCGCTGCTCAAGGTGCGCTCGTCGGCAGGGCCGGAGCGGGCCATGCGCTACAACGGCTTCCTCTCCGCCGACGTGAACGGCGGCGCCGCGCCCGGCTTCTCCTCGGGCGAGGCGCAGCAGGCGGTGGAGCGCATCGCCAAGGAGACCCTGCCCAAGGGCTTCTCCTTCGAGTGGACCGAGCTGACCTATCAGGACATCCTGGCCGGCAATTCGGCGGTGTTCGTCTTCCCGCTCGCCATCTTCCTCGTCTTCCTGGTGCTGGCGGCGCAATATGAAAGCCTGATGTTGCCGCTCGCCATCATCATGATCGTGCCGACCGGCCTGTTCGCCGCCATGACCGGCGTGTGGCTCGCGGGCGGGGACAACAACGTCTTCACCCAGATCGGCCTCATCGTGCTGGTGGGCCTCTCGGCGAAGAACGCGATCCTGATCGTGGAATTCGCCCGCGAGCTGGAATTCGAGGGCCGCACGCCGGTGCAAGCCGCCATCGAGGCGAGCCGGCTGAGGCTTCGGCCCATCCTGATGACCTCGCTCGCCTTCATCATGGGCGTGGTGCCGCTCGTCACCTCCATCGGCGCGGGCGCGGAGATGCGGCAGGCCATGGGCACGGCGGTGTTCGCCGGCATGATCGGCGTGACGGTGTTCGGCATCTTCCTGACGCCGGTGTTCTACGTGATGCTGCGGGGGCTGGCCGGCAACCGGCCGCTCACCCAGCACGGGCACGGGACGGTCGCGAGCGCAGGCACCCCTCACGCGCCTCATGCGCTCCAGCCGGGGGAATAGTCCCTCCCGCAGGCGCTTGAACAAACTCCCTCTCCCCTTGCGGGAGAGGGGAGCCGCAGCTCAGTGACCCACGCCCATCATCCCCAGCGCCTTCGCGAAGAAGTCCGGCCCGCCGAAATTGCCGGATTTCAGCGCCAGCACCATGGGTTCGCCCGGCTGGCCCTCGGTGCGCAGGAGCGGCACGCCGGGAGCGATCTCGGGGCCGACGAGGAAGGCGGGAATCTTCAGCCGGTCCACGCTCGCGCCGGAGGTCTCCCCGCCGGCCAGCACGAGGCGACGCACGCCGGCCGCCACCAGCCCTTCGGAAATGGCCGCCGTGCCGTGCTCGATGGCGACGCCCGCCGCATTGCGGCCGAAGCGGGCTTGCACCTCGGCCACCTGCTCGGGCGCCCCGCTCGCGGCAATGAGCACCGGCCCGGACGCGAGACGGGCCTTCGCCCAGTCCAGAGCGGCGGCGACCTCCGCGTCGGGATGGGTCACGAGCCGTTCCGCGGAAAGCCGCAGCACCGGCATCTGACCTTCCGCAACGGCAATCTGCTCCAGCGTCGCCTTGGAGCAGCTACCGGCGACGACGGCCGCATGACCGCCGATGCCCGCCGCCAGCGTAGCGCCGTCGCTCTGCTGCCGCAGCACCCGCCCGTCCGCGATCAGCGCGCGCGCCAGGCCGAGGCCGAGGCCCGAGGCGCCGGTGGAGAGTGGCAAGGCCGCCGCCGCGATGCCCACCGCTTCCAGATCCCGGTCGAACACGGCATCCACGATGGCCGCGGTACGCCCCTCCACCGCCAGCTTTTCCAGCCGGGCGGACACCGCATCGGCCCCAGCCGCCACATCCTTCAGCGGCACCAGCCCAACCCGGCCGGCGCTCTGGCGCGCGAGCACGCGCTTCAGGTCCGAATCCGTCATGGGGTTGAGGGGGTGGTCCTTCAGCGGGCTCTCGTTCAGCGGCACGTCGCCGACGAAGAGGTGGCCCATATAGACGGTGCGCCCGGTCTCCGGGAACGCCGGCGTCACCGGCACGATGGCGGCACCGGTGGCGACGCGCAGGGCATCGGTGACGGGGCCGATATTGCCGTCGTCGGTGGAATCGAAGGTGGAGCAGACCTTGAACAGGATGTGCGAGGCACCCCGCCCCTTCAGCCACGCATAGGCCGCCAGAGACTGCGCCACCGCCTCGTCCGCCGGGATGGACCGGCTCTTGAGCGAGACGACGACCGCGTCGGCATCGGGCAGCGCCAGCGCGGCATCCGGCACGCCGATGGTCTGGACGGTGCGCACGCCCTCCTTTGACAGCGTGTTCGCGAGATCGGAGGCGCCGGTATAGTCGTCGGCGATGACGCCGAGGGTGAGGGGCATACGAAATCCCTTGGGCTGCTTCTGTTGGGGCGTGGCCGTCGGAGTCGGGCCTTCCCTAATCGTTTCGATTAGAGCGCCAAGCGAGGCCTCGGGGAAGACCCCGCGCCGAGGGAAGTGCCGTCGGAGAGAGAACGAACCCGGAAAATCCGATCGCAGCCGATTCGGTCCCGCCCCGTTCCCGCTGCGTCCCCACCGCCCGCCCCGGCCTGTGCCGGAACGGGACAGTTCGCGGCCGGCCTCAGCCCGAGTTGCGCAGGCCGGCCGAGATGCCGTTGATGGAGAGCTGGATGCCGTGCAGCACCTTGTCGTCGCCGGGGCTGGCGCGGTGTTGGCGCAGAAGCTCCACCTGCAGGTGGTTCAGCGGATCGAGATAGGGGAAGCGGTTGCGGATGGAGCGGTCCAGCAGGGGATTGCCCTCCAGCAGCTTCTGCTGGTCCATGATGGCGAGGAGATGCTTCAGCGTCAGCTCGTACTCGGCGCGGATGCGGCCGAAGATGGCGGTGCGCAATTCCACGTCCGGCACCAGCTCCGCATAGCGCGAGGCGATGGCGAGCGAACTCTTCGCCAGCACCATGTCCATGTTGGACAGGAGCGTGCGGAAGAAGGGCCATTCGTGCTGCATCGCCTTGAGGAAGGACAGGCCATAGTCCGGCCGGCGCGCCACGAAGGCTTCCACCGCCGTGCCGAACCCGTACCAGGCCGGCAGCATCAGCCGGCACTGCGCCCAGGAGAACACCCACGGAATGGCGCGCAGCTTCTCGATGGAGCGCGTCTTGGCGCGGGAGGCCGGGCGCGAGCCGATGTTCAGCGTCGCGATCTCGTTGATGACGGTGGAGGACCAGAAATAGTCCTCGAAACCCTCGGTCTCGTAGACGAGGTTGCGATAGGCCGCGAACGCCGTATCCGAGATGTCCTCCATGGCGGTGAGGAATTCGGTGCGCGGCGCCTTGTTTTGCGGCTGGAGCAGGGAGGCCTCCAGCGTTGCCGAGACGAGGATCTCGAGGTTGCGGCGGCCCACATCGGGGTTCGAATATTTGGAGGCGATGATCTCGCCCTGCTCGGTGATGCGGATCTGCCCATTCACCGCCCCGCCCGGCTGGGCGAGGATGGCGTCATAGCTCGGCCCGCCGCCGCGACCCACCGAGCCGCCGCGACCGTGAAACAGGCGCAGCCGCACCTTGTGCTCGCGGAACACCTCGATGAGGCCGATCTCCGCCTTGTACAATTCCCAGCCGGAGGTGACGAAGCCGCCGTCCTTGTTGGAATCCGAATAGCCGAGCATCACCTCCTGCTCGGCGCCGCGGCTTGCCGCCAGCTTGCGATAGGCGGGAAGCGAGAAGGCGCGGTCCATCACCTTGGCGCAGGCCTTCAGGTCCGAGATGGTCTCGAACAGCGGGATGATGTTCACCTCGCTGGCAAGGCCCCCCGTCCCATCGCTGGCGACGAGGCCGACTTCCTTCAGCAGCAGCGCCACCTCCAGAAGGTCGGAGACGCCCTCGGCCTTGGAGATGATGGCGTTGGGGATCACTTCCCGCCCGAGCGCATGGTGCGCCGCAGCCGCCTCGCGGAGGATGTCGAGCTCGGAGCAGGTCTCTTCCGAATAGGCAATGAAGGGCGAGGCGAGCGGCCGGGGCGTCGCCAGCTCCTTCAGCAGCAGCGCGATGCGCGCCTCCTCGTCGAGGCCCGCATAATCGGTGCCGGGCACCGCCTTCTCCAGCAGCTCGGCGACGACGCGCTCGTGCACGTCCGAGTTCTGCCTGAGGTCGATGCAGGCGAGATGGAAGCCGAAGCAGTCCGCCGCCCGGCGCAGCAGCCGCAGCCGCCCGCGGGCCAGCACCTTCGATCCGTTCGCCACGAGCGAGTCGTGGATCACGTCGAGGTCGGCGCGGAACTCCTGCGCCGTGGCATAGGGCGCGAGCGCCTCGATCGTCGCCAGCGGCTCGCTGCGCAGCCTGCGGGTGGTCTGGCGCAGGCGCTCCAGAACATAAGCCAGGGCGAGGCGATAGGGCTCCTCGCGGTGCTCCTGGGAGCGGTCCGGCGAGCGGGCGGCGAGTTCCGTCAGAGCGTCAGATACGGTCACGAGTCGCTGGGCGAGGGACAGTTCCGCCCCGAGCGCCACCAGCTCCTCCTCGTAATGGGCGAGGATGCGGTCACGATGCAGGCGCACGGTTTCCTTCAGCACCTCGGCGGTGACGAAGGGGTTGCCGTCGCGGTCGCCGCCGATCCAGCTGCCGATGCGCAGGAAGGAAGGAAACTGCACCTCGTCCCCCGCCTCGGCGAGACGGTCCTCGATGGCGCAATAGAGGCGCGGCACCTCGGTGAGGAAGGTGTAGTCGTAATAAGAGAGGCCGTTCGCCACCTCGTCCAGCACGGTCAGCTTGATGCGGCGCAGCAGTGCCGTCTGCCACAGGGTCAGCACTGCCCGGCGCAGGATCTCCTCGCCCTCGTCCCGCTCCCGCGGGGTGGGCACGACGCGCTCGCGGCGGTCGAGCTCGGCGGCGATCTCCATCTCGCGGTTGAGCGTGCTCTTGCGCCGCACTTCGGTGGGGTGGGCGGTGAGCACCGGGCTCATGCGCGCGCCCGAGAAGAAATCCGCCAGCGCCTCGCGGCCGATCCCCATCTGCTCCGCACGGGAGAAGGCATAGGCCAGGCTGCCCGCGCGCGGCGCCGAGCCGGCGATGGCATGGGCGCGGTTGCGGCGGATGTGGTGCTGGTCCTCGGCGATGTTGGCGAGGTGGGAAAAGTAGCTGAAGGCGCGGATGGTATCGAGGGAGCGGTCGGCCGGCAGCGCCCCCAGAAGGGTACCCAGTTCATCGCGGGCCGCCTGGTCGTCGTCGCGGTGGAAGCGGATGGACAGCTGGCGGATGCGCTCCACGAGGTCGAACACCTCGTCGCCTTCCTGGTCGCGGACGGTGTCACCGAGAATGCGGCCGAGCAGCCGGATGTCGTCGCGCAGCGGCTGGTCCTTCACGTCCTCTGCGCGCGGCGCGATGCCGCTCGAAAGTGCCAAATTCGTCATCCGACTTCCCCCGGACTCGTCCGCTGCTGCGGCGCACGTCTCTTTCGACCTTAGTCTTAAGGAAATTGTGCAGGAGCGAAAGGCCGTTCCGGGCGAAGGTGATTTCACGCGGAGAGAAGACGCGCCTCGGCGACCCGGGCGGCACCGGACATCACCGCGAAGATGCAGGAGAAGAACCGCTCCACCGCGTCCCGCCCGAGCGGCGAAAGGCAGCCCGTGCCGCGCGCGCCGCGTTCCACCAGCCCGCGCTCCTCGCTCAGGCGCAGCAAATCGAGCACATGGGCCCGCGACAGGTGGAAGCGGCGGGAGAGATTGGCGATGGAGGGCGGCTCTTCACGGGCGGATTCGGCAGTGAACAGCGCGAGGAGCACCATGAGGCCGCCGTCGCGGTCGACCAGATCGAGGAGTTCCGGGGCGGCGGAGACGGGGCGGAAGCCGGAGAGGAAGCCCTCGCCCAGCGTCACCGCGAGAACCCGCGTGAAGGCGGGATCCGCGAGCCGGGGGGCGAGCCGGGCGAGTTCCGGATCGAACGCGCTGCCGGCGTCGAACACGAGGCGCCACCGCTGGTGCTGGAGCGCGACGAGCTTCTCCTGCGGCATCAGCGGCTTCACCCGCCGATCCTCGGCCGGCTCCGCCGACGTCAGATAGCCGCCCCAGCGCATGAGGGCGAGCATCGCCTTCGCGCGTCCCCGGCTGCACAGGCCGGTGGAGGTGCACAGGGCCACGATCCGCGCGGCGGTGAGCCCGCCGCCCTCGGCCGGCGGCAAAGCGTCGAGATAGAGCACCATGAGGCCGAACATGTTGCGGCCGCGATCACTGAGCACGCGGTTGAGCAGCCGATTGCCGCTGTAGAGCGCGCTGATTTGGCCGACAAGTTGCGCCACCGCGCGTGGGAAGGCGGGATGCGCGATGAGCGCGCCCCGCGCCTCGTCACCGCACGCCGCATTGAGCCAGTCCACGGCCGTCCCAGCCCGCACAGCCACCAGCCCCAGCACCCGCACCTCCGACACATCGTCCCGCAACGGCCCGCCGCCAGTGGGGCCAAGAATCGCCATTGCGGTATAACAGGATGACGCCTAGCTGACCCGAAGTCACCTCGGCGCGATGTCAACCCGGGCGTCACGCACAGGTGTCTGCTAAGGATGCCGAGGCCGCCATGCGACTGCGCCTGCTGACACGTTCCGCTTTCCTTGCCGCCACCCTCGCCGCACTGCCGCCGGCCGCCGTCGTCACCTTCGCGACGACCGCCCCTGCCGGCGCCGTAGTCTATTGCAGGACGGTCGGCGTGCCGAAGGGCTGCGTCGCCCGTCCTACCGCCCCTGCGGCGCGCGCTGCGGTTCATTGCACCCGGCCCGGCTATCCCGCAGGCTGCGTGCCGGGCGCCGGAGCCCCGGGCGTGGGCGTCACCCCTGGCGTCGGCGTCGGTGCGCCGGGGGTCGGTGTCGCCCCCGGGGCCGGCGTGAATGCCGGTGGCCCGGTCAACCGCGTCGGCGTGCGCTGATCGCGCGCGTCCTGAAACCCACTGGAGGCAACACCCCATGAAGTCCCTGCTCTGCGCCGCCGCCCTGACCCTCGCCTGCGCCGCCCCTGCGCTCGCCGACAAGGCCGCGGCCGACCAGTGCGCCGCCGGCCTCGGCCCCGACGCCAAGGCCGTCTATGCCGCCGCCGCGCCCGGCTTTGCCGGCGCTGCCGATCCGCGTGCGCTCGTCACCGAGAAGACCAAGGCCCTGGTGCAGTCCGGTGCGCTCTCCATGAGCAACGCCCGTCCCGCCGCCGAGGCGGCCGGCGCCTGCCTCACCCAGCTGCGCTGAACCAGACCGGCCGTCGGCTCCAGGCGAGCCGGCGGCCTTTTCCTGCCTTCCAGGCCGGCGGCGTGTTGTTCCCGGAGCGCTTGCCCGAAGCGGCCGCGCGGGTCTAAGGCTGGCGTCTCCCCGCCAAGACCGACCGGCCCATGCCCCACACGCCCGACACCCTTCTCGCCTTCCTCGCGCAGAACGACATTTCCGGCACCACCTACGAGCATCCGCCCGTCCACACGGTGGCCGAATCCCAGGCGCTGCGCGGCGACATTCCCGGCGCCCATACCAAGAACCTGTTCCTGCGCGACGGGAAGAAGACCTATTTCCTGCTGACGCTCGCCGAGGATACCCCGGTGAACCTCAAGGCCCTGCGCGGCCCGCTGGGGGCCAAGGGCTCGCTCTCCTTCGCCTCGCCCGAGGCGCTCATGGAGCATCTCGGCATCCTGCCCGGCTCGGTGAGCGTGCTGGCGCTCGCCAACGATACCGAAGGCCGGGTCCGCTTCGCCATCGACACCGCGCTCATGCGCGCCGACCTCGTGGGCTGCCACCCGCTCGCCAATGCCCGCACCACCGTGCTCACGCCGGACGCTTTGCGCGCCTTCTTCCGCCTGACCGGCCATGAGGCCATGGAAGTGGAGATTCCGCCGGCCGGCGAGGCCTAATGCCCCGCTCAACTGGCGCACGGCTTCAATTGGCGCAGGGCTTCATGGCGCTCTCGTCGGAGCCGGCTTGGGCCAGCAGCGTTCGCAGATCGATGTCCTGGATCAACGTCACGAAATTGCCGCCCGGCTTCAGCCTGAGATAGGTGCTGAGCAGCAGCGGGCCGGCCGGCAGCGCGCTGCGCACGCATCCCTCCGCCGACACCGCGAGCGATCCGCTGGCGCGCCGCCCCTTCGCCAGCTCGTCCGATTTCAGCGCCAGCGCCTCGCTGCGCGCCGCCTCCAGCTTGCGCCGGCCCTCGTCGGTCAGGCGGAACAGGGTGATGCGCATGCCCGCGCGCTCCTCCTCCTTGAGCGCCGCGAGGGCCTTCGGGTCCGTCTCCACCTCCAGCGTCGCCCGTACGGTTGTCTTGCGGGCCTCATCGCCCTGGCGCCAATAGGACATGACCACGAACGCCCCGCCGGGCACGGCCACGATCTCCTTGGGCGCACGCACCGCCGCGCGCAGGACGGTCAGATCAGCCGTTTCGAGATCGAGGGTGGCCAGCTGCGGCAGGGAGCTGACGGGAACATGGGAGCAGGCGCCCACGCAAAGAACGGCCACCAGCAAGGCGAGCGTCCGCACGGGGCGCGAGAGGGCGAGAAAGAAACGCATCCGATCTCTCATTTTGGGTTGAATAATTACTGTTTTACGATAAAAAATGAATGCGTCAAGGAAAGCTCTTTCATGCCATCAGATCGCATCGACCCCAAACTTCACCGCGTGGTGCGCCTCGGCCGCACCCTCTCGATCGCTACCCTCGTGATCCTTCTGCTGCTGATGGCGTCCGGCCTCGGCATCTGGCTGTCGCCGGGATTGGTGGAACGGGTGATCGTCCCGCGCATCGGCCTCGCCGGGCATCCCGTCGCCCTCGATGGCGCGAGCCTGTCCGCCGGCCTCGCGATTTCCGCGATCCCGCTGGGCATCCTGGCCTACGGCCTGCTTCAGGTGCGCCAGATCTTCCGCGATTTTGGCCGCGGCGAGATCATCTCCGCCTTGCTGGCGGTGCGGCTGGAGCGCTTCGGCGCGGCGGTGGCGCTCCAGGGCCTGATCGCCCCCTTCATCGGGGCGGCGCTGAGCATCGCCCTCACCCTCAACAATCCGCCGGGCTCGCGCGCTATCGCCGTCTCGATCTCCAGCCACGACGTGGTGGCGGTGATCGTCGGCCTGCTCGTCATCGGGGTGGGGGCGGTCATGCGCGAGGCGGCGCGCATCGCCGAAGAAAACGCGAGCTTCGTCTGAGCGGGGAGGCTATGGGAGCACCATGCCCATCATCGTCAATCTCGACGTGATGCTGGCGCGCCGCAAGATGCGTTCGCGCGAGCTTGCCGAGCGCATCGGCATCACCGAGCAGAACGTTTCCCTGCTCAAATCCGGCAAGGTGCGCGGCGTGCGCTTCGACACGCTGGCGCGCATCTGCGAAACCCTCGGCTGCCAGCCCGGCGACATTCTGGAATATGTGCCGGGGAAAGAGGATGAGGCGGACGAGGGGGCGGCGAACTAGTGGCGCGCCGCGCCGTCAGCCCGGATCGCCCACCGCCCGCGTGTCATAGGCGGCCTGGGCGGCGAGCACCGCGTCCATGTTGCGCTCGGCCCAGTGGGCGATGGCCGCCACCGCGTCGGTCAGCGTCCGGCCGAGGGGCGTCAGCGCATACTCGACCGTGACCGGCACCGTGGGGAAAACCGCCCGCGAGAGGAGCCCGTCGCGCTCCAGCTTCTTCAGCGTCTGCGACAGCACCTTCTGCGAGATGCCCTTGATGTCCCGCCTGAGGTGATTGAACCGCACCGGCCCGTCACGCAACCGGTCCAGGATCAGCACCGCCCATTTGTCGGCGATGCGGTCCAGCACCATGCGCGTGGGGCATCGCGCCTCATAGACGTCGAGGGGCCAGGTGAGACGACAGCTCTCGCCGGCCGGCTCCGGCCCGTCCTGCGGTTTCCCGGAAGTGACCATGTGAGTTCAAAGTGCTCTCTTTTGGGCTCGCTAGACCAAGAGTATGTATCCGATCGGAAGCTGGTTTCCAATGGAAACCTATCTTACGCCCCGCCGTCGGTGCGGACGAAGAGGAGAGCGATCATGTCGGGTCAGATTCTGGTTTTCGCGGCCAACGGCAATGTGGGCCAGCCGCTGGTCGAGGCCCTTCTCGCGAAGGGGGAACAGGTGAAGGCCGCCTCCCGCGCGGGCAAGGCCGTGGGCGGCGCGCAGGGTGTCGCCATCGACATGGACGATCCATCCACCTTTGCGGACGCCTTTACCGGGGTCGACCGCCTCTTCCTGCTCGCTCCCACCGGCTCCCTCGACATCACCGGCCGCCTTCTGCCGGTGATTGAGGCGGCGTCCGCCCGCAAGGTGAAGGTGGTGCTGATGACCGCGCTCGGCGTCGATGCGGACGACGCCATCCCCTACCGGCAGGTGGAACTGGCGCTGGAGCGCTCGGGCACGCCGTTCGTGATCGTGCGGCCGAACTGGTTCGCGGACAATTTCCACACCTTCTGGAAGGCCGGCATCGACCACGGCGTGATTGCCGTTCCCGCCGCTGACGGCAAGACGAGCTTCATCGACGCCCGCGACATCGCCGAAAGCGCGGCGGCCGCCCTGACCACGGATCGTTTCGATGGGAAGGCCTTCAACCTCACCGGCCCCGAGGCGCTGACCTATGGCGAGGCGGCGGCCATCCTCTCGCGGGTGACGGGCAAGCCCATCGCCTATACGGCGGTGAGCGACGATGCCTTCGTCGGCATCCTCACGGGGGCGGGCGTGCCGGAGCCCTATGCGCGCTTCCTCGCCACGCTCTTCCACCCCGTCCGCGAGGGCTGGACGGCGCGCGTCACCGGCGACGTGGAGACACTGACGGGCCATGCGCCGCGTTCGCTCGCGATCTATGCGCGGGACAATGCCGCGCGGCTCGCCTGAGCCGCGTCACAGGTCCATGCGGTAGCGGACGAAATCGTCCGCCGCGACGAAGCTGTCGTAGAGCCGGCGGGCGGGGTTGTCCTGCCGCGTGTGCCAGTAGAGGCGCGACCAGCCCCTCTCCCTGCCGAGGCGGACGAGATCCGCGATCAGCGCCCGGCCGATCCCGCCGCCGCGGCAGGCGGGATCCACGAACAGGTCTTCCAGATAGCAGACGGGGTTGGCGACCCAGGTGCCCTCGTGCAGGACGCTGTTGGAGAAGCCGACCGGCTCGCCGCCGCGCCGTGCGATGCGGCCGATGACCGGCACCGAGGGATCAAGGATGCGCGCCCAGGTGCGGGCGGTGATATCCGCCCCCACCTCGGTCTCGTAGAAAGCGTTGTAGCCCGCCCACAGGCGACGCCATGCGGCCTCGTCCTCAGGCCGGGCGTCGGCGATCAGCATGGCCTCGCCGATCCCCGCGCCCTGCCCGCTCAATTGCCCCCGTCCAGGAGGCGGCGGGCGATGACCTGCGCCTGGATCTCCGCCGCGCCCTCGAAGATGTTGAGGATGCGGGCATCGCACAGGATGCGCGACACCGGATATTCCAGCGCGAAGCCGTTACCGCCGTGGATCTGCAAGGCGTTGTCCGCCGCCGCCCAGGCGACGCGCGCGCCGAGCAGCTTGGACATGCCGGCCTCGAGATCGGTGCGGCGCCCCTCGTCCTTGGCGCGGGCGGCGAAATAGGTGATCTGGCGGGCGATCATGGTCTCCACCGCCATCATCACGATCTTGTCGGCGACGCGGGGGAAATTGATGAGCGACTTGCCGAACTGGATGCGCTCCTCGGCATATTTCAGGCCCACCTCCATGGCCGCCTGGGCGACGCCAACGGCGCGGGCAGCGGTTTGGATGCGGGCGCTCTCGAAGGTGGTCATGAGCTGCTTGAAGCCCTGCCCCTCCTCGCCGCCGAGCAGGTTCTTCGCCGGCACGGTGAAGCCGTCGAAGCCGATCTCGTATTCCTTCATGCCGCGATAGCCGAGTACCTCGATCTCGCCGCCGGTCATGCCCTCGGCCGGGAACGGGTTCTCGTCGGAGCCGCGCGGCTTCTCGGCGAGCAGGATGGAGAGGCCCTTGTAGCCGGGCTCGGCCGGATTGGTGCGCACCAGCAGGGTCATGATGTCGGCGCGGACCGGATGGGTGATCCAGGTCTTGTTGCCGTTGACCTTGTAGACATCTCCCTCCTTCACTGCGCGGGTGCGCAGCGAGGCGAGGTCGGAGCCGGTGTTGGGCTCGGTGAACACCGCCGTGGGCAGGATCTCGCCCGAGGCCAGCTTGGGCAGATAGTGCGCCTTCTGGTCATCGGTGCCGCCGGCGAGGATCAGCTCCGCCGCAATCTCCGAGCGGGTGCCGAGCGAGCCGACGCCGATATAGCCGCGCGACAGCTCCTCGGTGACGACGCACATGGCCTCCTTCGGCAGGCCGAGGCCGCCGAACTCCTCGGGGATGGTGAGGCCGAACACGCCCATTTCCGAGAGCTGGGAGATGATCTCCAGCGGGATGTACTCGTTCTTCAGGTGCCACTCGTGGGCATGGGGAGCGACTTCCGCCTCCACGAAACGATGCATCTCGGTGCGCATCGCCTCCGTGGTCTCGTCGAGGCCCGCCTCGCCGATGGTGCCGGCGAGATGCGCGTCGCGGATGATGTCGGCGAGCGCGGCACGGCTGGCCGCCGTGTTGCCGTTCTCCACCAGCGCCGCGATGGCGGGCTCGGCGGCCAGCGCCGCAATGGTCGCGCCGGAGACATAGAGATCGGGGAGCCGGACGATCTCGCCCTGGCTCATGGGAATGCCGCCGAGGATCTGCGCGACGTACTCGCCGAGGCCGATCTGCACGATCAGCTTCTCGGTGTCGCCGAACTTGCCCATCTCGGTCAGGCGGTCGGCATAGTGCACCAGCTCGCGCACGGAGAAGACGTAAGTCGCGAGCCAGGCGAGGCCGTGGGTGGCGCGCTGCTCCTTCTCCAGCAGAGCGGAAGAGATGCGCCCGCCGTCCGTCACCTTTGCCTTCACCAGCGAGGTCGCCTCGGCCAGCAGCTTCTCCAGGCTGTCGGTCGCGACACGCCCGAGCGCCACGGCGTCGAATTCCCCGGTGGGCACGGACTGAACGGCGGCGCTGGCGGACATGAACTCTCCCCCTTGATTGTGCGTTGCGCAATTGACCTATCCTTGCCCCGGAACCGGGCCAAGGCAACGCCTGATTACGAAAGCCGGGACCGGCCCGGATCAGACACCGCACCGCAAATGGTGCGGCGCATGCGCCTTGATACGGCATCCGCCGCCACGGTCGATCCGACTTTCGCCGTGAGGGGGCGGAGCGGGAGCCGGCCGTCAGGGCGTCTCGCTTTGCACCTCGGCGAGGCGGGCGGCGAGCTCCTCGAGGTTCTCGCGCATGTGGACGCAGGCCGAGACCGCCGAGAACAGGGCCGTCAGCGTCTCCGAGCCCACCGCACCGAAGGCGCCCTGGGTATTCAGCTCCTCCACGCGCCCCTCCAGCGCCGCCACGGCCGCGCTGGCCGCATCGGCACGGGTGGCAAGGTCGGCAACGGGCAGGCCGTCCAGCCGGTCGGCGATGGCTGACATCTGGGCGGAGAGCGTCGTCGTCGCGGCCGTGAGGGCCGCAGAGACGAGGCCGGCGACGGGCTCGTCCAGCGGCCGGTCGGCGTTGCGCAGCAGGATGATGGCGGAATGCCACAGTCGCCGGGCACCGCGCACGACAGGCGCGGGATCGGTCTGGGTGGTCAGGCGCCCGGCCTGCTCCGCCCGCACCTCCACGAGGCGCAGGTCGGCCGCGCGCAAAGCGAGACGCGCCCCGCCGTTGAGCTGGTCGATGACCGATGGATCGATCCCCTGCCCCAGCAGGCCGCCGCGTCCGAGGTCCAGCAGCCGCGCGGTCAGCCGCAGCGCCTTGGCACAATGGGGAAACAGCTTCCCCAGCGCCCGCTCGGGCAGGATGAGGATGGCGCACAGGAGGCCCACCGCCCCGCCCAGCGTGATTTCCGCCACCCGCGTCAGCCCAGCCAGCCACGGCGCGACATCGCCCGGATGGGCCAGCATGACGATGATGACCGTCACCGGCGCCAGCTTGAAGCTGGGCGAGCGGGCGGCCATGGCCGCAGCGATGAACAGCGCCAGCGACAGCACCATCAGCGTCTGGATCTGGGATGGTCCGGCCACCATCGCCCCCGCGACGCCGACGACGCCGCCCGCCAGCGTGCCCAGCGCCCGGTCGATGGCCACCGACAGGCTGGCGCCCAATGTCGCCTGCACCACGAGCACGGCCGTGAGCACCGCCCAATAGCCGTTGGGCAGGGAGAACTGCTCCGCCAGAAGATAGGTGACAATGCCGGCGATGGTGGCCCGAAGCGCGAGCTTGAGGTGGGCGAGGGCGATGACCTTGCCCAGCCGATCCCGCAGCGTGGGAACGCCCGATGCGGCTTCCGGCGTTGCATCCTCGGGCGCGACCTCTGAACGCCCGGCGGCCGGGGATTCAGCCGGTGGCGGTTCAGCCGGGGAATTGGGCTGGCGCGGCATGGGAGATCTCGGCGGGTCCGGACGCCGGATCAGATGGCGCCGTGTCCTCGCTGTCTAGCCGAAGGGGCCGGCCGCCACCAGCCGGACGGTGGACGGGCACGGGCGGCGCTTGCCATTCCGGCCGGAAAGCCCGATTTGACTTGAAACGGGAGACCACATGCTGCGGCGCATCTACCATATCGTTCTGGATGCGTTCTGGACGTTCTCCGCCGATGACGGCTGGGCCATCGCCAGCCATATCGCCTTGTCCGCGCTCATGTCCCTGTTCCCGTTCCTCATCTTCGTCACCGCTCTCGCCGGCTTCCTCGACCTTCGCCCGCTGGCGCAGGAGACCATCCAGCTCATCCTGGAGACCTGGCCGGAGCAGGTGGCCGGGCCCATCTCCCGCGAGATCTACAACGTGGTGAACCAGGTGCGCACGGACGTGCTCACCTATGGCGTCGTCCTCGCCCTCTATTTCTCCTCCAACGGCATCGAGAGCCTGCGCATCGGCCTCAACCGCGCGTATGGCATGAAGGAGATGCGCGCCTGGTACTGGCTCCGGCTGGAATCCATCGGCTACGTGCTGATCGCCGCCGCCGCCATGCTGGCCCTCTCCTTCCTCGTGGTGCTGGGGCCGCTGCTGTGGCAGACGGCAGTGGCGCAGGTGCCTGCGCTGGCGCCCTTTTCCCGCGTCATCACGCTGCTGCGCTTCGGGGCCACCTCCATCATTCTGGTGGTGTCCCTGCTGGTGGCGCACCTGTGGCTACCGGCGGGGCGGCGCAAGCTCGCCGAGGTCGCCCCCGGCATTCTGGTGACGCTGGTCATGTGGCTGGTGGCGGCCACCGCCTTCGGCTTCTATCTGGCGGAATTCCCGGCCAACTACGTGACCACCTATGCCGGCCTCGCCTCGGTGATGATCGCGCTGGTCTTCCTCTACCTCACCGCGTCCATCTTCGTGTTCGGCGGCGAACTCAACGCCGCCATCAAGCGCGCCTTCTCACCCCCATCCTCCATCGAGGAGCCCGAGGCGATGAAGGCGCTGTCCTGAGGCGGCCATGCGCGCGCTCCTGCCCGAGCCGCGGCCGGACGGCCGCCAGTCGGAGACCGCAAGGGCGGTCCAGCGCGGGGTGCTGCGCCATCTGGCGCTGGCCGGCATGGCCGGGCTGCCGGAATTCTCGCTGGTCAGCGGACGGCGGGCCGACATTCTCGCCATGGGGCCGAAGGGCGAGATCACCATCATCGAGATCAAGTCGTCGGTGATCGACTTTCGCACCGATGCCAAATGGCACGAATACAGGGATTTCTGTGACCGGCTGATGTTCGCGGTGCCGATGGACTTTCCCGTCGAGATTCTGCCCGAGGAGACCGGCCTGTTCGTCGCCGACGCCTTCGGCGCCGAATGCCTGAGGCCCGCGCCGCTCCATCCTTTGCCGGCCGCGACACGCAAGGCGCTGACCCTGCGTTTCGCCCGCGCCGCAGCCACGCGCCTCGCCGTGCTCTACGACCCGGACCTGCTGCGCGCGGACGTGTAGCGATTGCAGTTACGCCACCGGTGGGTCGCGCCAGCCCGCCGGGAGGCCGAAGGCGCTGGAAAAGCCGCGTTCTCCAGCCGGAGACAAGCGCAGCGCGCGGCTGTCGGTCGCGCGGTGCACCCATCCAAGATCCAGCGCGCGCTCCAGCAGCGCACCACCCAGGCGACCGGCAAGATGGGGCCGGCGCTCGCTCCAGTCGAGGCAGGTGCGGCAGAGCGGCCGCCGACCTATGACCACATCATCAAGCGCAAGGCCGAAATCGCAGAAGAGGCGGCGGCCCGTGTCGGTCACCAGTCCGGCACCGTCGGCGATCAGAACGTGGCCGTTGGTGCAGAGGCTGTCGGCGAGGGCCACGGCAAGGCGGCCGGCCATGTGGTCGTAGCAGGTGCGGGCGAGCCGCAGCGCGGCATCTCTGGGACCGATGGGACGATGGCGCTTCGGCCCGCCCGCCGCGACGGTCATCAAAGCGTGGAGCGCCTGCGCCACCTCTGCCGAGGCGAGGCGGTAGTAGCGGTGGCGCCCCTGTTTCTCCACCTTGACCAGTTCCGCTTCGGCGAGCCGCGCCAGATGGCCGCTCGTGGTCTGCGGCGTCACGCCGGCGCGATGTGCCAGTTCGCCCGCCGTCAGCGCCTGCCCGCCCATCAATGCCGAGAGGATGTTGGCGCGCGCCACGTCGCCGATCAGGCGGGCGACTTCGGCAACGGTATTTCCCGAAACCATGTTCGACATGCCGGAAAGCTAGCGGCCCGCACCGCCCGCGTCACCGCCGGATGCTTCGGCCGCCGCCGAAGCATGCCCGCGCCTTCGCCCGCTAGAGAGGCCGTGGAATTTCCAGTGAGGGACGCGATCACAATGGCTGGCAGGACACGCTTCGGTATCGAGTTGCTTTTGCTTCTGGTCCTCTCGACGCTCTGGGGTGCGTCCTACACCTTCATCAAGATCGGGGTGGAAACCATCCCGCCGCTGACCTTCATCGCCGCCCGAACCCTGATCGCCGGAGCCCTCCTCGCGGTCATCCTCCGGGCGCGCGGCATGCGGCTGCCGCAGGATCGGGCCACCTGGGCGCGCTTCCTGTTCCAGGCCGGGCTGAACAGTGTCGTGCCGTTCACCCTGATCGCCTGGGCCGAGCAGTCCGTGGACGCGGGCGTCGCCACCATCCTCAACGCCACCTCCCCCATCTTCGCCTTCCTGCTGACGGCCCTCGTGACCCGGCATGAAGCCGTGACCGCCCGCAAGCTCCTCGGCGTTGCGGCAGGTCTTGCGGGGACGGGCTTCATCGTCGGCTTCGGGGCTCTGGAGGGATTTGGCCAGCAAGTGTGGGCCCAGCTCGCCATCGTCGCGGCGACGGTCTGCTATGCCGGCGCCGCCATATTCGGCAGGTCGTTCAAGGGGCTCGACCCGATGATGCCAGCGGCGGGCTCCCTGCTCTGCGGCGCGGCGGTGCTCCTGCCGGTCAGCATCGCGGTGGACCGGCCCTGGACGCTGGCACCGAGCGCCAGCTCCCTCGTCGCGCTGGGGCTGCTGTCGGTCTTCTCGACCGCGCTCGCGTTCGTCATCTATTTCCGGCTGGTGCGGACGCTCGGCTCCATCGGCACCACGGCGCAGGCCTATCTCAGGGTGCCCATCGGCGTGGCGATCGGCGTCCTGTGCCTTGGCGAGACGCTGGCACCGGACGCCTGGATCGGGCTCGCCTGCGTAGTTGCGGGCGTCGTCGCCATGACGTGGCCGACGCGCAAGACGGCATGACTGCAAAGACCCGCTCTTGCCGAGCGGGCTCCGCTAGCGCGGCGCCCTTTTGGCCAGAATCCGCTGCAGGGTGCGGCGGTGCATGGAGAGGCGGCGGGCGGTCTCGGAGACGTTGCGGCCGCACAACTCATACACCCGCTGGATGTGTTCCCAGCGCACCCGGTCCGCCGACATGGGGTTCTCGGGCGGGGTAGGCTTGTGATCGGCATTGGCGAGCAGCGCCGCCACCACATCGTCCGCATCGGCGGGCTTGGCGAGATAGTCCACGGCACCGAGCTTCACGGCCGTGACGGCGGTGGCGATGTTGCCGTAGCCGGTGAGGACGATGGCGCGGGCGCCGGGTCGGTGCTTCTTAAGCGCGGAGATGACGTCGAGACCGGTACCGTCGCCGAGCCGCATGTCCACCACCGCATAAGCGGGGGCCGAGGTTTCGACGCGGGCGAGGCCGTCCGCCACCGTCTCGGCGGTGGCCACCTCGAAGCCGCGGGCCTCCATGGCCCGCGCGAGGCGCTGGAGGAAGGACCGATCATCGTCGACGATCAGAACCGACCGGTCGTCCCCCACCTCAGGCATCTCGTTCATCGCGTCTTCCTCAATCCCTCATCGGCAATGCCGGCAAACAAGCACGAGCTCCGGGGCTTTTACGCCGATACGCCCGTAGATTAATCCAATGCGCGTCCCTTTGTCGCGTCCCCATCCACCTCGATCGCCAGCGCCTTGCGCGGCCAGTGGATGCCGATAACCGCGCCGGTGGCCGGCGGAATGCGGTTTTCAAACGTCAGATTGGCCCCGGTGCGTTCCAGAAGCGTCTTGGCGATGAAGAAGCCGAGACCGAGACCGCTTTCCGCCTCAAGGTCGGCATCCTGCCGCTCGCGGGCGCGGGAGGTGACGTAAGGCTGGCCGATGCGCCCGGAAATCTCCGGCGAGAACCCCGGCCCGTCGTCGGCGACAACGATGTCGAGGCCCGACGGGGTCCATTGGGCGCTGATGTCCACGCGCGTCGCGGCGAAATCGACCGCATTCTCCACGAGGTTGCCGAGGCCATAGAGCAGCCCGGGATTGCGGGCGATGACCGGGGCGTCGGGATCATCCTTCACCGAGACCGCGATGGTGATGCCGAAATTGCGGTGCGGCTCCACCACCTCCTCCAGCAGCAAAGCCAGCGGCATGCGGTCGAACGGCGCGTCGCCGGACCTGAGCGAGGTCAGCGTCTGCAGGATGTCGCGACAGCGCGCCACCTGGTCGCGCAGCAGCGCCACGTCCTCGCTGTAGGGGCTGTTGTCGCCGATGGAGCGGTGCATCTCCTTCACCACCAGGGCGATGGTGGAGAGTGGCGTGCCCAATTCGTGGGCAGCAGCTGCGGCAAGGCCATCGATGGCCGTGAGGTGCTGCTCGCGGGCCAGCACCAGCTCTGTGGCCGCCAAAGCATCGGCCAGTTCCCGCGCCTCCTCCGCCACCCGCCACGCATGCATGCCGATGAACCCCACCGCCACCGACAGGGACACCCAGATACCGGCGAGGTAAAGGTCCGGCAGCACCGGCACATCGGGACCGGCCCACGGCAGCGGCCGGGTCCACAGGCCCACGGAGCCGGCGCAGGCGACGGCAAGAATGCCGAGCAACACCGTCGTGCTCCAGGCGAGCGCGGTGGCCGAGATCATCACCGGCGCGAGATAAAGCAGCACGAACGGGTTCTTCAGCCCGCCGGTAAGGTACAGCAAGGCCGTAAGCTGGAGCACGTCATAGGCGAGCAGCGGACCTGCCGCAGCGTCGCCGAGCCGGCGGGCGACGGGATACTTGACCCGCAGGAGCACGTTCACCAGCGCCGAGAGGCCGACCACCGCGAGGCAGGACGTCAGCGGCAGGGGGAAGCCGAGGCCGAGATTGACCACGACCAGCGCCGCAATTTGGCCGGAAATCGCCAGCCAGCGCAGGCGAATCAGGGTGTCGAGGCGCAGGCCGAACGATCTGCCATGGGGCGGCGTTACAAAGGCGGTGGTCATGGAGTAGCGATTCCGGTGTCCCGATGTGTGGAAGCGAGCCTCACGAAAGGGAATAGTGACCCTACTGCCATAGCAGCGGAACAATAGCGGCCTATGTCTTTTGTCGGCATTGACCAACCTTGGAAGTCGGCTCACGCTTGCGTCAACGTGCCGCCTTTCTAGGCAGCCAGTAACGGTGAGGACCACTCATGGCAATCGGCGAGTTCGCAAGTGCTACCCGGCTGCCGCGTCAAGGCGACGTTGGGCTCTCGACTCCGCTCTATTGGATGTACGAGATGGGCTATGCTGCGCTCAACCCATCCCGGGCCATGGCGGACGCCAGCCGGCTGTTCCTGAAAAATCCGATCAACCCGGTCTCGCATACCACCATCGGCAAGTCCATGGCGGCCGCGTGCGAGTTGTTCGAGCGCACCACCCGCCGCTACGGCAAGCCGGACTGGGGCATCACCCACACCTCGGCGGCCGGCCAGACGGTGCCGGTGCACGTGAACACGGTGTGGGAGCGGCCGTTCTGCCGGCTGCTGCATTTCGAGCGCGCGTTCGAATATCCGCCGCGCCGTCCGCAGCCGCGCCTGCTCATCGTAGCCCCGGTGTCCGGCCATCACGCCACGCTGCTGCGCGGCACGGTCGAGGCCATGCTGCCCACCCACGACGTCTACGTGACCGACTGGATCGACGCGAAGCTGGTGCCCATGTCGGAAGGCCGCTTCAGCCTGTCCGACTACGTGGACTACCTCATCTCCATCTTCCACCGCATGGGCGGCAACTGCCACGTCATGGCCGTCTGCCAGCCGGCGGTGCCGGTGATGATGGCCATCGCCCGCATGGAAGCGGAGGAAGATCCCTTCGTCCCCAAGTCCATGGTGCTCATGGGCGGCCCCATCGATACCCGCGAGGCCCCCACCGCAGTGAACACGCTGGCCCAGGACCGCGGCATCGAATGGTTCCGCCGCAACGTCATCACCACCGTGCCGTGGCCGCATCCCGGCGCGCTGCGCGAGGTCTATCCGGGCTTCCTGCAGCTCAACGGCTTCATGTCCATGAACCTCGACCGGCACCTGCAGGCCCATTGGGACCTGTTCCGGCACCTGGTGAAGGGCGACGGCGACTCGGCCGAGAAGCACCGCGATTTCTACGACGAGTATCTCGCCGTCATGGACCTGACCGCGGATTTCTACCTGGAAACTGTGGAGAATGTCTTCATCACCCACGCTTTGCCCAAGGGTGAGATCATGCATCATTCGCAGGTGGTGAAGCCGGACCTTATCCATCGCGTCGCGCTGATGACGGTGGAAGGCGAGAAGGACGACATCTCCGGCATCGGCCAGACCAAGGCTGCGCACAAGCTGTGCCCGCGGATCCCCGAGGACATGCGCGCCCATTGGGAGCAGCCGGGCGTCGGCCATTACGGCGTTTTCAACGGCTCGCGCTTCCGCTCGGAGATCGCGCCGCGCATTTCCGACTTCATCCTCTCCCAGGAATTCCGCAAGGATGGACGGGCCCGACCCATGCCGGCCCGCCCGGCGCCGGAGGCCGCGGGGGAGGAAGAGCCGGACGTGTTCGCCCTCAACAAGAATGTGACCGCGCTTTATCCCCGGATTGCGCCGACTTAGTGCTGGCGGCGCGGCGAAATTCTTGGGAAGATGCCGGAGGTAACTTCGCCCCGGCTGCCCAATGCTGTTTCGCCGCCAGACTCGCAATGAGGACCGCAAATCGTCGCTGACGCCCGGCGTCGAGACGATCGAGCTGTTGCTTGACGACGAGACGTTGCGGGTCGCGGTTCGCCGCCATCCCCAGGCGCGCCGGCTCACGCTCAGGGTGCGGGCGACCTCTCGGGACGTGACCCTCACCGCCCCGCCCCATGTGGCGCTCTCCTTCGCCCGTGCCTTCGTGGAACGGCATCGCGAATGGGTGCGCGTGCGCCTCGTGCGCCTGCCGGAGGTAGTGCCGTTCGAGGATGGCGCTGTCATTCCCCTGCGCGGCGAGCCGCACCGCGTCGCCCACCGCCCCGATGCGCGCGGAACGGTGTGGATCGAGCCAGCCGTGCGCGGCCTGCCCGCCCTCTGCGTCGCCGGCGAGGCGCCGCACATCGCACGGCGCGTGCAGGACTTCCTGAAGAAGGAGGCGCGGCGCGACCTTGCCGCTGCAGTGAAGCACTATACGCAGGCCCTCGGGGTCGAGGTCGGACGGCTCACGCTGCGCGACACGGCGAGCCGCTGGGGCTCCTGCTCAGCGCGCGGCGACCTCTCCTTTTCCTGGCGGCTGATCCTCGCGCCGGCGTTCGTGCTCGACTATCTCGCGGCCCATGAGGTGGCGCACCGGCTCGAAATGAACCATGGGGTGCGCTTCTGGCGGCTGGTGGAGCAGGTCTGCCCCAACCGCAAGGAAGCGGAGGCGTGGCTGAGGCGCCACGGCTCCGAACTCCATCGCTATGGCGAAGGCTGAGCTTCGCGGCGTCCTCAGGCGACCTTCTTGCGGCCGAGGCTGATCGCGCCGGGACCGGCGGCGAAATAGATCAGCAATCCGCCGATGATGCCCACGTTCTTGAGGAACTGGGTCTGCTGCGCCGCCTGGGCTGCGGCATCGGGGAAGGTCCAGAACATGTGCGAGATCATCGTCGCGACGACCGTGAAGCCCGCCATCCAGATGGCGGTCGCCCGCGGAAACAGACCGACGATGAGCAGCAGCGGCCCGACGACCTCGGTCGCGGCCGCGATCGGCGCGAGCACCTGCGGCAGGAGAACTCCCTTGCCGGCCAGAAAACCGGTGAAGCCGGAGAGATTGCTGAGCTTGCTGATGCCCGAGGGCAGGAACAGGGCCGCAAGGAAGATCCGTCCCACAAGCAGGGCGAGGTCATCAAGGGTACGCAAGGCGTCATCTCCAACACACACTTCCCCATGCGGAAGCCCGGCGAGTGTGTGATACCGCCGACGCTGCACTGCAACATCGGACAGGGAGGTTTCAGGACACTATTGCGTGTGGTCCCGCCCCGCCTCCTCGGCGGCGGCGAACATCAGCCGGGCCGCCACGGGGAGCGCAACCGACAGTCCTGCAAAGCGGAAAAGATGGTGCGCGCTCATGAAGGCCGGGTCGTAGCCCATGGCGAAGCCAAGGGCCGTCATGGCCTCGAGCGCCCCCGGCGCGAAGGCCGTGACCAGCTTGCCGAGATCGTCGCCCGTCAGCCATGCGGCCAGCAAGGCGAACAGGGTGGAGATCGCCACCGCCACCAGAAAGGCCCCGAGCGAGGCGAGCACATAGGCCCGGATGGTGGCGAGCGACGTGCCGATGAAGCGCACGCCCACGCTGCCCCCCAGCACCACGAAGGCCGGGATGAGCAGTTCCGCCGGCAGCACAGCGGTGGACAGGCGGGTGGCGTGAAGCACGGCGCTGCCGGCGAGCGCACCGAGGATCAGGCCGCCCGGTAGCTTCAACCGCGCCGCGAGCAGGGCCGCGCCGGTGCAGACGACGAAGAGGACGACAATCTCGCCGAGGGTCGAGACGTGGGGCGGTGGCGGCACGCCGCCCGCCGTCATGCCCAGTGCCGCCAGCACGTTGGGCAGGGCCGCCACCAGCAGGAACAGCCGCAGCGTCTGGGCGAAGGCGACCTGCCGCAGGTCCGCGCTGGTATCTGCCGCCATGGCGACCACGGTGCCGAAGGCGCCGGGCGCGGAGGCCCAGAAGGCGCTTTCCCGGCTCCAGCCGGCCACGCGGGTGAGGAAGAGCGTGCCGCCCGCCATGGTGCCGAGCACGCTTGCGCCGAGACAGGCCATGCTCACCGGCCAGGTGGCAGCGCGTGCGAAGGTCTCCGGCGTCAGCATGGTGCCCATGGAGGTGCCGAGCACCACGAACGCGAGGAAGCGCAGCCATTCCGGCACGTCGATGCGCACGCCCGCCAGCGCGAGGCCGATGCAGGCGACCAGCGAGCCCGAGATCCACGCCGCCGGCAGGCCCAGAAGCGCGAATATCCCGCCGCCGAGGGCGCCGGCCCCCAGCGTCACCGCCGCCGAGGCGGCCGAGCGCATCCTGAAAGGCAATCCCCTCACGCGGCGTCCGATCCCGCAGGCGGGGTCCGTTCCAGCCGAGTCCCCTCCAGCCACGCCACAAGGCGCCGGCTCGCCTCGGCGAGCTGGGCATCGCCCCGCGCGAAGCACAGGCGCATGAAGCCGTCGCCACCGAGGCCGAAGGCGGTGCCGGGGGCAAGGCCCACATTGGCCTCGTCCACCAAAGTGAGGCCCAGGCTGCGCACGTCGCGCCGCCCCTCGATGCCGAAGAACAGATAGAAGGCGCCGGGTGGCTTCACGAGGTCCACGCGACCGGTGGCGAGCAGCGCATTGCCCACGAGGTCACGGCCGCGGCGGGCGCGGGCGATCTGCTCGGCGACGAACGGCTCGCCCTGTTCCAGCGCCGCGATGGCGCCGCGCTGCATGAAGGCGGCAACGCCGGAGGTGGAATACTGGATGAGGTTCTCGATGATCTGACCAAGGCGCGGGTGCGCCTCCAGCCAGCCGATGCGCCAGCCGGTCATGGCCCAGTTCTTCGAGAAGGTCTGGACGAAGAGGATGTGGTCCTCCTCATCCATGATGTCGTGGAAGGAGGGCGCCCGCCCCTCCTCGCCATAATAGAAGCGGCCGTAGATCTCGTCGGCGATGATCCACAGGCCGTGGCGGCGAGCGAGCGAAAGCACCGCCTTCAGGTCGTCCAGCGTCGCCACGAAGCCGGTGGGGTTGGCCGGCGTGTTGAGGAAGATGGCGCGGGTTGCGGGCGTCACCGCCGCGGCGAGCCGGTCGTGATCGAGGGTGAAGCCCTCCGGCCCGTAATTGAAGGGCACGTAGACGGGGCGCGCGCCCGCCTTCTGCGCCGCAGCCGCGGCGTTGGGCCAGGTGGGGGAGGGAATGAGCACCTCGTCCCCCGCCCCGGCCACCAGGGCCACGGCCACATGGATCGCCTGCATCCCCGAGCCGGTGACGAAATAGCGCTCGGGCGTTTCCGGCACGCCGTAGAGGGCGCTCATGTAACGGGCGATGGCGGCCCGCAGCTCCGGCAGGCCGCGCTGCCAGGTGTAGAAGGTCTCGCCGGCGTGGAGGGCGGCGGCCGCCGCCTCGCAGATAAAAGGCGGGGTGGGCACATCGCCCTCGCCGGCCCACAGCGGGATCATGCCGGGCCGGTCGCGGCCGTAATTCATCACCTCGACGATCCCGCTTTCGGGCAGCGCGCGGACATGCTCGCGCACGCGCTCCAGATAGGGATCTTCCACGGGCAAGGCGGAAACGGGCGCAGCAGGGGACATCATGACTTGCTCGCGGGCACGAAGCGGGGTGGCGGCGCGGAGGGAAACCGGCGGGTGCGCCGGCGCGACTTATAGAGCCTCGGCGCGCCCGTGCGCCATCAAATGAAGTGGCAATCGGATCAGTCCCGGTGATGAATCGCGCCTCCCGTTGCGGCATTGCACGGATGCAATGGCTTCTTGCGAAGCGGGGCCGTTGCCGGTGCGGGGGTGGAGTTCTACGTCCTCAGCACCACACGCGCACCTTTGCGCGCCCGCCGGTTCAAACAGGATGCCCCCCATGTCGCAGACCGTCACCCCGGCCATCGATGCCGCTGCCATCGACCGCCTGTTCCTTTCCGCCCGCACCCAGAATGGCTGGACCGATGCCCCGGTCAGCGAGGCGGAAGTGCGCGCCCTCTATGATCTGGTGAAGTACGGCCCGACCTCCGCCAACACCCAGCCGGCCCGCTACGTGTTCCTCACCACCCCGGAAGCCAAGGAGCGCCTGCGCCCTGCCCTGCCGGAGAGCAACCACAAGATCCTGGCCGCGCCGGTGGTGGCCATCATCGGCTACGCCCTCGACTTCCACGACAAGATCCCCGAGCTGTTTCCGCACTACCCGCAGTTCCGCGACCTGTTCATCAACAATCCCGGGATGATCGAGCCCCACGCCTTCCGCAATTCCTCGCTGCAGGGCGCCTATCTCATGCTCGCCGCCCGCGCGCTCGGCCTTGATGTCGGCCCCATCTCCGGCTTCGACGCGGCGAAGGTGGATGCGGAATTCTTCCCCGGTGGCACCACCAAGACCAATTTCATCGCGGCCATCGGCCATGGCGATGCCTCCAAGGTGATGCCCCGCCTGCCGCGCCTCGCCTTCGAGGACGCGGCGCAGATCCTCTGATCGGACTTCCAGAATAAAAAAGGGCGCCCCGCGGGGCGCCCTTTGCGTTTGGGCCCAAGGCCTCAGTTGAGAAGGCCTCAGTTGAGGCCGATGGTGGTGAGGTCCTGGAACCAGTGCTGGGCCTGCACGAAGCTCTTCACCTTGGGGGAGAGGGCGTGCGGGTTCACGTCGTGCACCACCCAGACCAGAACGGCGTCGTCCACCACCTGCTGGTGCACCTGGGCGAGCAATTCGTCCTGCTTCTTGGTGTCGAAGGTGCGCTTCGCCTCGTCGATGAGGGCGTCGACCTTGGGGTTCGAGTAATAGCCCCAGTTCACGCCCACCGGCGCCACCTGCCGCGAATCGAAGAAGCGGATGAGGGCATAGAGCGGGTCGGAGGTGACATAGGCGATGTTGTTCGAGGTGATGCCCTCGTTCATCGGGTCCTTCGCCCCCTTGCGCCAGGCGGTGTAGAGCGCTTCCAGCTCCACCACCTTGAACTCCACGTCGATGCCGATCTCCTTGAAGCTCGCCTGCAGGAACTCGTTCATGGGCAGGGACAGCATCTGTCCGGTGCCGCCGGCGGCAATGATGAAGGTGGTCTTGAGCGGCTTTTCCTTGGAGTAGCCCGCCTCCTGCACCAGCTTCTTGGCGGCCTCTGGATCATACTTGAGGTCGAACGTGGGCTTGCCGAACCACGGGCTGGTCTTGTCCACCTGCCCCTTGGCTGGCTGGGCGAGTCCGTTCATCAGCTCCACCACGCCATCGCGATCCACCGCAAGGTTCAGCGCCTTGCGCAGGCGGATGTCCGTCCAGGGCGAGCCGGGCAGCACGGAAAGGTGATAGTTCCACACGTGCGGCGTGACGTTGGTCACGATCTTCATGCCGGCCGACTTCAGCTGCGGCACGGCGTCTGGCGCCGGCGTCTCGATGAGGTCCACCTGCCCGGCGAGCAGCGCGTTGGTGCGGGTCAGCGCCTCCGGCATGGGGATGAGGATCATCCGGTCGGTCTTGGGCAGGCGGGACTTGTCCCAGTAGTCGGGGTTCTTGACCAGCTCCAGCCGCTCGCGCGGCACCAGCTTGTCCTGCTTGAAGGGACCGGTGCCGGAGGGGTTCTGGGCGAACTTGTCCCAGTCCTTGCCGAGCTTCTCGTACTGGGCCGGGCTCGACACCAGGAACCAGAGCATCTGGTAGGGGAAGAACGAATCCACGTCCTTGGTGGTGATCTCCACCGTCATGTCGTCCACCTTGCGCCAGGAGGCGATGGACGGCAGGCGGGTCTTCACCTGGGCGGACTGGCGCTTGTCGAACTGGGGTGCCTTCTCGTCCAGCACCTTGTCGAGGTTCCACACCACGGCATCGGCATTGAAGTCCGAGCCGTCGTGGAACTTCACGCCCTTGCGCAGGGTGAACAGCCACTTCTTGGGATCGGCCGGGTCCACCTTCCACTCGGTGGCGAGGCCGGGCACCAGCTTGCCGGGCCGGTCGGCCACGTTCATTTCCCAGGCGACCAGCGGGTCGTACAGGGTGTAGCCGGTGAATTGATAGGCACCTGCCCCACGATCAGGCTGACCGGTGGTCTGCGGAATGTCCGCCATGGAGATGCCATAGCGGACCACGCTCTCCGCGCCCGCCGGCGCCGCCCCGGCAAGACCGAGGAAAAGCGCGGCGGCAAGAGAGGTTCGAAGCGTCCGGAAACGCAGCATCTATCATCCTTCCGTGAGTAAGCCCCACGGAAGGAAGGCAAGAGATATGCCGTATGCTTCGCTTTGCGAAACGGGCGTCAGCGGTTGCGGCGGGGCGGCCTGTTCGAGGATTTGCCCGAGGACTTGCCCCAGTTGAACACGCGGTGAGGGAACACCTCTCCGTTCTCGCCGTCGCCGATGGCGATGAGCGCGCCCTGGCAGGACACCGCCACATGGCCCTCGACGATGGGGGCGTCTCGGCCGCGCAGGATGATGCTCTGGCCGCAGCGCAGGCGGTGGGCTTCCTGCGGCGTCACGTTGAGCTGGGGAATCTCCTCCAGCGCCACCGCCACCGGATCGAGCGCATCCATCAGCGCCTCTTCGCTGGCCTCGGCGCGGTCACGCAGCTCATCGAGGGGCACGAGGCGCTCCTCCAGGAACGGCCCGACGCAGGCGCGACGCAGCTGGCAGATGTGGCCGCGCGAACCCAGCATGCGGCCGAGGTCGCGGGCGATGGCGCGCACATAGGTGCCCTTGCCGCACTCGGCCTCCAGCACCGCATGGTCGGCGTCCGGACGGTCCATCAGCTCGATGCGGAAGATGGTGACGGGGCGCGCCTCCAGCTTCACCTCCTCACCCTCACGGGCGAGGTCATAGGCGCGTTCGCCGCCGATCTTGAGCGCCGAATAGGCCGGCGGCACCTGCATGATCTCGCCGCGGAAGGTGGGCAGCGCCGCGATGATCTCGTCGTCCGAGGGGCGGAGTTCCGAGGTCTCCACCGCCTTGCCCTCGGAATCGTCCGTGTCCGTCTCGGTGCCGAAGCGCACGGTGAAACGGTAGGTCTTGCGGCCGTCCATCACATAGGGAACGGTCTTGGTGGCCTCGCCGAAGGCGATGGGCAGGCAGCCGGAGGCCAGCGGGTCGAGGGTGCCCGCATGTCCGGCCTTCTTGGCCCCGAAGATGCGCTTCACCACCGCCACCGCCTGGGTGGAGGTCATGCCCGTGGGCTTGTCGAGCAGCACCCAGCCGTCGAGGTCGCGCTTGGGCGCGCGGGGGCGGTTGTCCTGCTCGCGGCTGGCGCGGGGGGCGTCGCCGGCGGGGGGCGCTTCGGCCGCTTCAGGAGCGAGGGCGGTCTCGACAACGGATTCAACGATGGGCTCGGCGGCGGCTTCAGCCGCGGCTTCGGCAGTGGCTCGGACGGTCATTCGGCGTCGGTCTCTTTGTCGGTCGGAGTCTGGTCGGGCGCGTCCTCGGAATGGCTCTCAAGGGCATCGAGGTCCCGCTGCACCTGGGGGGAGCGCAGAAGGGCGTCCATGCGCGCGCCCTCGTCGAAGGACGTATCCTTGCGAAAGCGCAGCTCGGGCACGCTCTTCAGCTCCACGCGCCGCGCCACCTCGGTGCGCAGGCGGCGGGCATTGTCGGCCAGCGCCTTGATGACGGGCGTGATGTCCTTGCCGCCGAGGGGCATGACGTAGCAGGTGGCGATCTTGAGGTCCGGCGACATGCGCACCTCGGGCACGGTGATGATGTGCCCGGCGAGCACCGGATCGATATGGTCGCCGCGGGACAGCACGTCGGCCAGGGCATGGCGGACAAGCTCGCCCACGCGCAGCATGCGCTGGGAGGGGCCGCCTCCCGTGCGGGTATCGGGTTTCATTTTTGCTTCTGCTTCGTTCGGCGCCGGCAAAGCCGTGGCGCCTTCTCCTCGATTGTGGAGCGGACGGGCTTGGACCGTACCGTTCCGGTTAAGCGTCGACGCCTCCGGCTCTTTTCCCGTTCGGGGAAGAGACCGGAGGCGGAGACGTCGAGCGTTGCGCCCGTCGTCAGGTCACAGCGAGCGCTGGATCACCTCGACCCGGAAGCACTCGATCACGTCGCCAGCTCGCATGTCCTGGTAGTTCTCGAAGGACATGCCGCAGTCCTGGCCCGCATGGACGGTGTTCACCGCATCCTTGAAGCGATTCAGCGTGGCGAGCTTGCCCTCGTGGATCACCACGTTGTCGCGGATGAGGCGCACGTGCTGGCCCTTCTCCACGACGCCGTCGGTGACCTGGCAGCCCGCCACCTTGCCCACCTTGGAGACCAGGAAGATCTCCTTGATGAGGGCGTTGCCCAGCATGGTCTCGCGGTTGATGGGCGCGAGCAGGCCGCTCATGGCCTTCTTCACGTCATCCACGAGGTCGTAGATGATGTTGTAGTAGCGGATCTCGATGCCCGCCCGATCGGCCGCGTCGCGCGCTTCCTTGTTGGCGCGCACGTTGAAAGCGATGATCGCGGCGCCGGAGGTTTCCGCCAGCGTCACGTCGCTTTCGTTGATGCCGCCCGCGCCGGAATGGATGATGCGGGCCTGCACCTCGTCGTTGCCGACCTTCTCCAGCGCGCCGATGATGGCTTCCACCGAGCCCGACACGTCGCCCTTGATGATGAGGGGGAATTCCTTCCGCCCCGAAGCCTTCACCTGGCTCATCATCTGCTCCAGCGAGCCACGGATGGTGGCGGAACGGGCCGCCGCCTTCTCGCGCTTCTGGCGCTGGCGGTAATCGGTGATCTCGCGGGCGCGGGCTTCGTTCTCCACCACCGCGAGGCGGTCACCCGCCTCCGGCGTGCCGTTGAAGCCCAGCACCTCCACGGGCAGGGAGGGGCCGGCCGCGTCCACGGTGGCACCGGTGTCGGAGATGAGGGCGCGCACGCGGCCCCATTCGGCACCGGCCACCACGATGTCGCCCACGTGCAGGGTGCCGCGCTGGACGAGGACGGTGGCCACGGGGCCCCGGCCGCGATCGAGCTTGGCTTCCACCACGGTGCCTTCGGCGTCGCGGTTCGGATTGGCCCGCAGATCGAGCAGTTCCGACTGGAGGGCGATGGCCTCCAGGAGCTTGTCGAGGTTGAGATGCTCCTTGGCGGAGACCTCCACCTCGAGCGTCTCGCCGCCCATGCTCTCCACCTGCACTTCGTACTGAAGCAGTTCGGAGCGTACGCGCTCGGGCTTGGCGCCGGGCTTGTCGATCTTGTTGATCGCCACGATCAGCGGCACCCGCGCCGCGCGGGCGTGGTTGATGGCTTCCACCGTCTGGGGCATCACGCCGTCGTCGGCCGCCACCACCAGCACCACGATGTCCGTCACCTTGGCGCCACGGGCACGCATGGCGGTGAAGGCGGCGTGGCCGGGGGTGTCGATGAAGGTGATCTTCGAGCCCGAGGGCGCGGTCACCTGGTAGGCGCCGATGTGCTGGGTGATGCCGCCGGCCTCGCCGGAGACCACGTTGGCCTTGCGGATGGCATCCAGCAAAGAGGTCTTGCCGTGGTCGACGTGGCCCATGATGGTCACGACGGCCGGGCGGGGGAGCAGGGTCTCGGGGGCGTCCGGGGTATCGAACAGGCCTTCCTCGACGTCGCTCTCCGACACGCGGCGGACGGTGTGGCCGAGATCCTCGGCGATGAGCTCGGCGGTATCGGCGTCGATCACGTCGGTGATCTTCACCATCTGCCCCTGCTTCATCAGCATGCGGATCACGTCCACGGCCCGCTCCGACATGCGGTTGGCGAGTTCCTGGATGGTGATGGTCTCGGGCAGGATCACCTCGCGGGCGATCTTTTCCTTGCTCTCCTGCTGCCGATGCCCGGTCATGCGCTGGGTGCGGCGGCGGAACGAGGCGACCGAACGCTGGCGCTCTTCCTCACCCGACTGGGCGGTGACGAGCGTCAGGCGGCCGCGCTGCTTCTCCTGGCCGGCGGGGGCACGGGGCACCTTGACCGGAGCGACCGGACGCGCGGCGGGGCCGCGGCGGACGGCACCGCCCCCACGGCGCTCCTCTTCCTCGCTGCCACCTTCCGCAGGAGCGGTGGTACCAGCCGGACGCGGGGTGAGCGGACGCGCGGTGGTCGTGCCGGCGGGACGGGCGCTCGCGCCCTGCTCCTCGCCGCCGAAGCGCTTGCGCGCTTCCTGCTCGGCCTTGCGCTTCTTGTCTTCTTCCTGGGCGCGGCGGGCCTCGTCCTCGCGCTTGCGGGCCTCGGCGGCCTCACGCTCGGCGCGCTCGGCACGCTCGCGCTCGGCGCGGCGACGGGCCTCCTCCTCGGCAGCGCGGCGCTCCTCGGCCATGCGCTGCTCTTCCACCGCGCGAACGCGGGCGTCGGCCAGCGCGCTGGCGCGGGCGTTGCGCTCTTCCTCGGTCAGCGTGCGCAGCACCACGCCCGAACCGCCGGGACGCTGCTGGCCGGAACGCGAGGGACCACCGCCGCCGCCGGGACGGCGGTCACGATCCGAACCCGGACCGCCGGACCGCGGCGGCTGGCCGGGACGCGACGGAGCGTTGGGACGCGAAGACGACTGGCCGGACGAGCCGGTACGGGACGGCTGGCCGGAACCCGACCGCGATCCCTCGGCGGGACGCGGGCCGGAGGCCGCCGCAGGACGGGCCGCGGCGGGAGCGGGCGCAGCAGGCTTCGGCGGGGCAGCAGGGGCAGCGGCGACGGGAGCGGGCGCAGCAGGCGCCGCCTCCGGCTTGGCGGGAGCCGGCTCGGCAGCGGCAGGCGCCGCGGGCGCCGGAGCGGCCACAGGTGCAGCGACCGCCTCGGCAGCGGGTGCAGCCGGGGCCTTGGCTTCTGCCGGAGCGGGCGCGGGAGCCGGGGCGGCAGCCGGTGCAGCCACTGGGGCCTTGGCTTCGACCGGAGCGGCGGGCGCCGGAGCGGCAGGGGCGACAGCCGCGGGCGCGGGAGCCGGGGCGGGCGGCACAGGACGGGCGGCCGCAGCAGGGGCCGGAGCCGGAGCGACAGGCGCCTTCGCCTGCGCAGGCGGGGCAGCCGGAGCCGGCGCCGCAGGCGCGCTCCCGTGGCCAGCCTCACCTGGGGCGATGACGCGGCGCTTCACCTTCTCCACCACGACCGCCTTGGAGCGGCCATGGCTGAAGCTTTGGCGCACCGTTCCCTGCTCCACCGGGCGCTTCAGCGTGAGCGTCTTGCCGGGGGCGGGATGCAGCGTCTTGTCGCCTGGGGTCTTGGTGTCGTTCATTCCGTATCCGTTCCTTGCATCCGGCCGGGGTCATGCGGGAGATCAGCACCATGGCTCAAATCGTTGCCATGGCTGAGGTTTGGACCCTGCCCGAGCGTCTCGCCGATGGACGTACCCGTCCGCCAGCGCGAGAGCCTGTGGCAGCGCTCCAGAAACCCTTTGGCCGTCGGATGCGCGAGCAGCGCCGCATGTACCACATTTGACCGCCCTAACGCCAAGTCCAAATCGATGCCGGGAAAGCAATCGACCACGGCAGCCGCGCGGAAACCGGCAGCCTCGACCTGTCGCAGGAGGGCATTGAGCTTGCGCACCCCGTCCGGGCGCGCGTCACTGGCGTTGAGGACGACCAGCACATCGCCGGTGCCCAGGGCCGCCTCGACCTTGGTGTGGCCCGTCACGACCCGTCCCGCCTTGTTGGCGAGGGAGAGGGCGGCGAGCGCGTCTTTATAGATGAGCCGATCCACCAGATCGGCAAGATCAGGCGCAGCCTTGCCACGGCCCTTGAAGGCGCGGCCGAAGGCCTTCTTCTTCAGCGCCGCGTCGAAATCGGCCCGGGTGGCCCCCACCCAGGCCCCACGGCCGGGAAGCTTACGCGAAAGATCCGGGATGATGGCGCCGTCGGGCGCCACCACGAAGCGCATCATGTCCGCCACCGGCAGCACCCGCCGCGTGGCGAGGCACAGGCGCGACAGAGGCGCCCGCGCCGCAGACAAGCTGCGCGGCCCCCCGTCCGTCTCGTCCTCGTCCAGTATCGCGGGCACCAGTGGTCATCTCCTTAGGCTCAGGCGTCTTCGGCCGGGGTGTCTTCACCCTCGGCTTCAGGCTCGGCCTCGATCCAGCCCGCGGCGACGCGGGCCTGCATGATGAGGGCTTCGGCGTCCTCGCGGGAGAACTCGAAACCGTCCAGAGCGCCGGCATGGCGGATGGTCTCGCCGTCCTTGCGCTCGCTCCAGCCGACGAGATCGTCGGTGGCGCAGCCAGCGAGATCCTCGATCGTCTTGATGTCGTTCTCGCCGAAGGCCACCAGCATCTTGGAGGTGACGCCGGGCACGGTCTTCACCTCGTCCTCGACACCCAGCTCCTTGCGGCGGGCGTCGAGCGCCTCTTCCACTTCGGCGAGGTGCTTGAGGGCGCGGGACTGCAGCTCGGCGGCGGTGTCCTCGTCGAAGCCTTCGATGGAGGCGAGCTCGGAGATCGGCACGTAGGCGATCTCCTCCACCGAGGTGAAGCCCTCGGAGGTGAGCAGCTGGCCCATCATCTCGTCGAGATCGAGGGCCTCGGAGAACATCTTGGTGCGCTCGGCGAATTCCTTCTGCCGCCGCTCGCTCTCCTCCTGCTCGGTCATGATGTCGATGTCCCAGCCGGTGAGCTGGGTGGCAAGGCGGACGTTCTGGCCGCGGCGGCCGATGGCCAGCGACAGCTGGGCGTCGGGCACCACCACTTCAATGCGCTCGCGATCCTCGTCGAGCACCACCTTCACCACCTCGGCGGGGGCAAGGGCGTTGACGATGAAGGTAGCGATATCCGGGTTCCAGGGGATGATATCGATCTTCTCGCCCTGCAGCTCGTTCACCACGGCCTGCACACGCGAGCCGCGCATGCCGACGCAGGCGCCGACCGGGTCCACCGACTGGTCGCGGGAGATGACGGCGATCTTGGCGCGGGAGCCGGGATCGCGAGCCACGGCCTTGATCTCGACGATGCCGTCGTAGATTTCCGGCACTTCCTGCGCGAACAGCTTCGCCATGAACTGGGGATGGGTGCGGGAGAGGAAGATCTGCGGACCGCGCGGCTCGCGGCGCACGTCGTAGATATAGGCGCGGATGCGGTCGCCGGTCTTCACCGTCTCGCGCGGCAGCAGTTCGTCGCGGCGCAGGATGCCTTCGCCGCGACCGAGGTCCACCACCACGTTGCCGTACTCGACCCGCTTCACGAGGCCGTTCAGCACGTCGCCGATGCGGTCCTTGTATTCGTCATACTGCCGATCGCGCTCGGCCTCGCGCACCTTCTGCACGATGACCTGCTTCGCGCTCTGCGCGGCGATGCGGCCGAAATCGAAGGGCGGCAGGGTGTCGGCGATGGTGTCGCCCACCTGCGCCGCGGGATTGTGGCGGCGGGCGCCGTCCAGCGTGATCTCGGTGGCGGTATTCTCCACCTCGTCCACCACGAGCAGGTGGCGCGCGAGGCGCAGCTCGCCGGTCTTGGAGTTGATGTCGGCGTGGATGTCCGTCTCCTGGCCGTAGCGCGAGCGCGCGGCCTTGGCGATGGCATCTTCCATGGCGGCGATGACGATGCTGCGGTCGATGGACTTCTCCCGCGCGACCGCATCGGCGATCTGCAGGAGCTCCAGCCGGTTTGCGCTGACGGCGACCATCAGTGCTTCTCCTTCACGCTGCTGGCGTTGGCCGAGGAGGCGGCCGTCTCGAGGCCCGCCTTCTTCTTGGCGTTGGACTTCTTTCCATCGGGCTTCTTGCCCGCAACCTTGGATTTCTTCGCCTTCTTGCCGGCGACCTTGCCCGTGGCGCCCTTGTTGGCGACGGGGCCGCGGGCCGGCTTGGCCGGGGCCTCTTCCGCATCGTCGTCCAGATCGCCCGGCTCGAACGTGTCGTCGGCCTCCAGCGGATCGACGGTATCGAGGAAGTCCTCGGCCTCCTCGTCCAGCTCCTGGCCGGCAGCCTTCGCCGCGCGCAGCGCCTCGCGGATCAGCGCGTCAGTGAGCACGAGGCGGGCATCGTGGATGTCGCGGAGCGGCAGGCGGACGGTGGGTTCCTCGTCGGCCCGCGCATCGGTGCGACGCACCAGCGCATCGCCGTCCTCGGCACCGGTTAGGATGCCGCGGAAGCGCTTGCGGCTGTCCACCGGCACGCTCATCTCCACCTTCACCTCATGGCCCGCCCAGCGCACGAAGTCCGACAGCCGCACCAGCGGCCGGTCGATGCCGGGCGAGGACATTTCCAGGCGGTAGGCGCTGGTGATGGGGTCTTCCACATCGAGCACCGGCGAAAGGGCACGCGAGGCGGCCTCGCAATCGTCGATGGACATGGTTCCGTCGGGGCGCTCGGCCATGATCTGCACGGTGCCGCCGTCGCGGTTCGTCACCTTCACGCGGACCAGCCGATAGCCGAGGCCGCCGAGCACGCCGGAAGCGATGGCGGCGATGCGAGCCGCCACTCCGGTCTCGGTGATGAGGCGCGGCTCGTTGGGATCGTCGAGCACGGCGTTGATCTCGGTCATGTCACTCCGGGTGCGGATCGCTTCGCGCCGGCTTGCCGCCGGGCGTCGTCCGCTGGTTCATTTTCCGCCGGACGCGGCGGCTCGGCACCGGCGCCCGAAATTCGTGTGGCCATCAGGCCCGCCCGGCACCCCGGAGGGCGCACCCGATGTCGCTGGACACCGGATAAGCAGAAAAGGAGCGGGTCCCGACCGGGGCCCACTCTCATCACCTTCGACTGCGATGGCGCTGAGGCATCCCCATGGGGGACGGCGCTAATATAGACGGAAATGCCGGAGGCGCAAGCCTGCTTTCCGTCTGCCCTTTACACGCCGCCTGCACCCGCGCCGCGCGCATGGCACGCCTGCGGCGCCGGAGCCCCGCTGCCGCAATTGCGCCGCACGCGGGGTGTTCAAGCCCGCCGACCGCGCTCCACCTCGACCCGTCGATGGGGCCATCCGGCGCCGAAGAGCCCGCCATCGCCGTATCGTGATGGCCCGTCCGCGTTGGATTTGCGCGCCCGATCCGCCAAAGCTGCCGGATCAACCAGACATTCGAACCGCCGTCCCGAGCGAGGATCAAGTCCTTGCGTTTCTCGCCGGGCCGCGCGACCGCCGGGACGGAGCGATCCGTCCCGGCGGTTTACGCTCTCAGGCCAGTCCGTCCAGCTCCTGATCGGTCAGCGCCCCCGGCACGATGGTGACGGGGATGGGAAACCGCGCCGCATGGCCGGCGGCGAGAGAGGCCACCAGCGGCCCCGGCCCATCCTTTCCGGTCCCTGCGGCAAGCACCAGAATGGCGATATCGCGGTCCTCGTGGATCACGGAACCGATGGCCTCCGCCAGAGCGCCCTCGCGGATCACGGTCTCCGGAGCGACGCCGGCCACCTGCCGCGCCCGCGCGACATATTTGGCGAGCCGCGCTTCCATCTCTTCATGGGCCTCGGCCCGCATCAGGTCGGCGACGCCGAGCCACTGCTGGCTGACGCCCTCAAGCTCCAGGACGCCCAGCATCACCACCCCGCCCTCGGTACCGGCGGCACGGCGGGCGGCGTAATAGACGGCGCGATCGCATTCGGGGGTGTCGTCCACCACCACCAGAAACTTGCGGCGATGCCCGGGCTCGCGGCTCTGGCGCGGGGCTACGGTCCGCGTGGGGATCATGACGGCTCTCCCGGATCGGATCTTTGGGGCGGGGCCGCCCATGGTGGCACGGCGGCGGGGCCGCGGGGGAGAGGATTTTCCGCCCCTCCCCACCCGGTTCGCATCGGGCGCCGCATGGGCTAGAGGGAGGCGTCAGAGGCAATCGCGACGCCGCCCGGCGTCCGAAGGGGAAAGGACCAAGGCGTGTCAGAACTCAAGCTCGAACAGGCCCAGACCATCGTCACGACCGCGCTCGCCCATGCCCGGGCCGGCGGCATGAACCCGCTCGCCGTCTGCGTTCTGGACGCGCGCGGCGCGCTCAAGGCGGCCAGCTCCGAGGACGGCACCAGCCTCAACCGCATGGACATCGCCCTCGGCAAGGCGAAGGGCGCGCTGGCGCTGGGCATGGGCTCGCGCGCGCTGTTCAAGCGGGCGAAGGACCAGCCCTTCTTCATCGCCGCCGCCACTTCCGCCATCGGCGGCTCGCTGATCCCGGTGCCGGGCGGCGTGCTGATCCGCTCCGGGGATGGCAAGGTGATCGGCGTGGTCGGCATCTCCGGCGACACCTCCGACAATGACGAGGCCTGCGCCATCGCCGGCATCACCGCCGCCGGCCACGCGCCCGACCAGGGCGCGGACTAAGCGACCTCGCCCGACCAGGGCGCGGACTGGGCAACCGCCCGGAGGCGGCGAAACATTCCGCTGGCCGGGCGCGGAAATTTGGCTATAGTCCGCCGCGCGGACGGTGCCCCTCGGGGCGCCGCGTTTCCTGTTGGCAGTGCAATATGCTGATGGCGATGGAGAAACGGCAACGGGCGGTCGCTGGACCGCACCCGCGTTTCGCACAGCCTCGACCGTGCTGGACGACATCCCGGCCCGGCCGAGCGGAGACCGAGAGCCCGCCGCTACCTCCTGAAGGGACTTCTGGAGGGACACGGCGCCAGGGCTTCCGGCTCCTTCCCACTCTCTGTTGAAAGGATTGACCGATGTCGATCACGGCAGAGCGCAAGCAGGCGCTCATCAAGGACTTTGGTGCCAAGGACGGCGACACGGGTTCGCCCGAGGTGCAGGTGGCGATCCTCACCGAGCGCATCACCAACCTCACCGAGCACTTCAAGTCCCACAACAAGGACAACCACTCGCGTCGCGGGCTGCTCAAGCTCGTCTCGCAGCGGCGCAGCCTCCTCGACTATCTGAAGAAGAAGGACGAGGGCCGCTACAAGTCCCTCATCGGCCGTCTGGGCATTCGCCGCTGACGCCGGTTGCCGGCGCCGGCCGGGGAAAGGTTGGCGCCGCGCGCCCCCGCAACGGGGGCGCATTTGCGCAGCGGGCATGGGGCCTGCTGCGGGTCCGTGAATGGAAAGAGCCATGGCAGGATCGCCGGACGCAACCGTCGGAGCCCCCGTATGAGGGTTTGGCTTCGCGCGGCGCGTCCGGCCGTCTTGCTCATGGCTTTTTTCGTTTGCGCCTGAACTGAAAGAGCAAGACATGTTCGACATCCACCGCGAAGAGCTGGACTGGGGCGGAACCACCCTCACCCTCGAGACGGGCAAGATGGCCCGCCAGGCCGACGGCTCCGTGCTGGCCACCTACGGCGACACCAAGGTCCTCGCCACCGTCGTTTCGGCCAAGGAGCCGAAGCCGGGCCAGGACTTCTTCCCGCTGACCGTGAACTACCAGGAAAAGACCTACGCGGCCGGCCGCATCCCCGGCGGCTACTTCAAGCGCGAGGGTCGTCCGTCCGAGAAGGAGACGCTGGTCTCCCGCCTCATCGATCGCCCGATCCGCCCCCTCTTCCCGGACGGCTACAAGTGCGACACCCAGGTGGTCGTCACCGTGCTGGCGCATGACCTCGAGAACGATCCGGACGTGGTCGCCCTGGTCGCCGCCTCCGCCGCTCTGACCCTCTCCGGCATCCCCTTCATGGGTCCGGTGGGCGCCGCCCGCGTCGGCTTCATCGACAATGAGTATGTGCTCAACCCCACCGTGGACGAGGTGAAGGAAAGCTCCCTCGACCTCGTGGTCGCCGGCACGGGCGACGCGGTGCTGATGGTGGAATCGGAAGCCAAGGAGCTGCCCGAGGAGATCATGCTCGGCGCCGTGATGTTCGGCCACCGCCACTTCCAGCCGGTGATCGAGGCCATCATCAAGCTCGCCGAGAAGGCCGCCAAGGAGCCCCGCACCTTCGCGCCGCTCGACGTCTCAGAGATCGAGGCCAAGGTGAAGGAGATCGCCGAGCACGATCTGCGCACCGCCTACAAGATCAAGCAGAAGCAGGAACGCTACGCCGCCGTCGGCGCTGCCAAGTCCAAGGTGAAGAAGTATTACGAGGAGCTCGCCATCGGCGGCACATCCGTGCCGAACCCGCAGGTGGTCTCCGAGGTGTTCAAGGCGCTTGAAGCCAAGATCGTGCGCTGGAACATCCTCGACGACGGCATCCGCATCGACGGCCGCGACGTGCGCACCGTGCGCCCGATCGTCTCCGAGGTCGGCATCCTGCCGCGCGCCCACGGCTCCGCTTTGTTCACCCGCGGCGAGACGCAGGCCCTCGTGGTCGCCACCCTCGGCACCGGCGAGGACGAGCAGTTCATCGACAGCCTGGAAGGCACCTACAAGGAGCACTTCCTGCTGCACTACAACTTCCCGCCCTTCTCCGTGGGCGAGACCGGCCGCATGGGTTCGCCCGGCCGCCGCGAGATCGGCCACGGCAAGCTCGCCTGGCGCGCCATCCATCCCATGCTGCCGGCCAAGCACGAGTTCCCCTACACCCTGCGCGTGGTGTCGGAGATCCTCGAGTCCAACGGCTCGTCCTCCATGGCCACCGTCTGCGGCACCTCGCTGGCGCTGATGGATGCCGGCGTGCCGCTGCGCCGTCCGGTGGCGGGCATCGCCATGGGCCTGATCCTCGAGGATCAGAAGTTCGCGGTGCTCTCCGACATCCTCGGCGACGAGGATCACCTCGGCGACATGGACTTCAAGGTGGCCGGCACGGAGCAGGGCGTGACCTCACTCCAGATGGACATCAAGATCGCCGGCATCACCGAGGAGATCATGAAGGTCGCCCTCACCCAGGCGAAGGACGGCCGCGTCCACATCCTCGGCGAGATGGCGAAAGCCCTCACCACCGCACGCGCGGAACTCGGCGAGCACGCCCCGCGCATCGAGGTGATGAAGATCGCCGTGGACAAGATCCGCGAAGTGATCGGTTCCGGCGGCAAGGTGATCCGCGAGATCGTCGAGAAGACCGGCGCCAAGATCAACATCGAGGACGACGGCACCATCAAGATCGCGTCGGCCAACGGCGACTCGATCAAGGCCGCCATCAACTGGATCAAGTCCATCGCTTCCGAGCCGGAAGTGGGCCAGATCTATGAGGGCACCGTCGTGAAGGTGGTGGACTTCGGCGCCTTCGTGAACTTCTTCGGCTCCAAGGACGGCCTCGTCCACGTGTCGCAGATGGCCAACGAGCGCGTCGCCAAGCCCTCCGACGTCGTCAAGGAAGGCGACAAGGTGAAGGTGAAGCTCATGGGCTTCGACGAGCGCGGCAAGACCCGCCTGTCCATGAAGGTGGTCGACCAGACCACCGGCGAGGACCTGGAAGCCAAGGCCAAGGCCGAGCGCGAAGCCGGCCGCACCGCCTCCGAAGGCGAGGCCGGCGCGGCGGAGTGATCCTCCGCATCAGCGTTGAATTGAGAAGGGCGGCCGCGAGGCCGCCCTTTTATTTTCGGGGCTGCACAGCCGTCCCAAGCGCAACGATGTTCCCACAGAAATTATCCCGTGCTATTCTTTCCATATGAATGCACCGGGAGCCCCCATGCGCGCTGCCCCTCTCGCCGACGCCCCTCTCAGCCAGGGCGCCGTGCTGACCAAGGCGCTGCTGCGCGCCGCCGATCGGCTGGGCGTCACGGGCGCGACGCTCGCCGCAGTCATCGGCCTCAGCCCCGCCTCGCTGACCCGCATGAAGAAAGGCGAATTCGCGCTGGAGACCGGCACCAAGCCGTTCGAGCTGGCCATCCTGTTCGTCCGCCTGTTCCGCTCGCTGGACGCCATCGCCGGCGGGGACGAGCGCATCGCCCGCGCGTGGCTCGCCAACCCCAACACCGCGCTGGGCGACGCCCCCATCGAGAAGATCAGGACCATTCCGGGATTGATGGATGTCATCGCCTATCTGGACGCCCGGCGCGCTGTCGTCTGAGGCGCGGCCCTATGCCGGGCGCTGCTGGCGGCTGGTGGAGGCGCAGCACCTCACGTCCACGCTCAAACTGGTGGACGACACCGACGAGCAGAAGGTGCTGGAAGACCTCATCGAGGCTACCAAGCCGCCCCTGCCGCCGGAGTGCCGGCATCTCGACTACCTGCTGTTCACGCCCTTCCGCTACGAGCCGCCCTACCCCCACGGCTCGCGCTTCCGACGCGCTGGCCGCACGCCCGGTGTCTATTACGCGGCGGAGCGGCCGGAGACGGCGCTGGCGGAGCTGGCCTTCTATCGCCTGCTGTTCTTTTCGGAATCGCCGGGCACCCCCTGGCCGCAGAGCGCCGGCCAGTACACCGCCTTCGCCGCCGAGGTGCGGACGGACCGCCACCTCGATCTCACCAGGGCGCCGCTGAGTAGGGAGAGCGCGGCCTGGACCCACCCCATCGACTACGCGCCCTGCCAGCACCTCGCCGATGCGGCACGGGCGGCGGCGGTGGAGATCATCCGCTACTGCTCCGTGCGCGATCCCGACGCGGGCGCCAACCTCGCCGTGCTGACCTGCGCGGCCTTCGCCGCGCCGGCACCGGTGGAGCGTCGGACATGGCACATGCTGATTGGCCGCACGGGCGTCTCAGCCGTGTGCGAGGCGCCGCGCCAGCGGCTCTCCTTCGGGCGGGAGGCGTTTTCCGCCGACCCGCGCCTTGCCGGCATGGTCTGGGAGCGCTGAAGTCAGAACAGCTTCAGGCCCGGCGGCAGCGCAAGCCCGCCGGTGAGGGACTGCATCTTCTCCTGCATCACCCGCTCGGCCTTGCCGCGGGCGTCGGCCAGGGCGGCGACGATGAGGTCTTCGAGGATCTCCACCTCGTCCGGCTTCACCAGCGAAGGGTCGATGCGCACCGCCTTGCATTCGCCCTTGGCCGTGACGCGCACCGAGACGAGACCGCCGCCGGAGGCACCGTCCACCTCGACGGTCTCCAGTTCCGCCTGCATCTGCTGCATGCGGTCTTGAAGTTCCTTGGCCTGCTTCATCATGCCCATGAGGTCGCGCATCGCGGCTCCTTTCCAAAGCGTTTTCGAGCGAAGTGGATACCGGTTCGCGTGAAGAAAACGCGTTAACACAAAAACCTAGAATTCGATCTCGTCGTCGGCACCGGGTCCGGCGAGGTAATCCTCCTCGGAGGGCGCGAGGCCCTCGTCGGCGGGGGGCTCCTCGCGGGTGCGCACGTCCACCACCTCGGCGCCGGGGAAGCGGGCGAGCACGGCGGCCACCAAAGGATGGGCCTTGATGCCCTCCTCCCGCTCGGCTTTGACCGCCGCATTCTCCTCCGCCAGCGTCGGCCCGCCGGACTGGGAGGAGACCGAGACCATCCAGCGCCGGCCGGTCCATTCGTTGAGCTTGCGGGAGAGATCCTGAATGAGGCTGCCCGGCGCGCCGGGCACCAGCGCCACCTCCATGCGCCCGTCCTCCACATGCACGGGGCGCAGCTGCGTCTCGATGCCGTGCTTGAGGGCGAGGTCGCGGCGGGCTGCGGCGAGCGCCGCCACGTCGGCAAGGCTACCAAGCCGCGGTCCCTCCGCCGGCATGGCCGCGCGGGCGTCGGTACGGATTTCCGTGCGCGGCTGGGGATGGGCTTCCACCGGGCGGGGGGCGAGGGAGAGGCGCGGACCGCCACCGCCGCCACCACCACCGCCGGAGGGCAGGGACGGAGCAGCGGGCGCGGGCTGGTCCTTCAGCCGCCGCAGCGCGTCGTCCGGGGTCGGGAGGTCAGCGGCATAAGCGAGGCGCACCAGCACCATCTCCGCCGCCTGGGCGGGCTTCGGCGCCTGCTGCACTTCGCCGATGCCCTTCGAGAGCATCTGCCAGGCGCGGGCCAGCACCCGCATGGAGAGGCCCTGCGCCATCTCCGACCCGCGCACGCGCTCGGCCTCCACCAGCGCCGCATCATCCGCCGCGTCGGGCACGATCTTCAGGCGGGTGACGAGATGGGTGAAATCGGCGAGGTCGGTGAGGATGACGGCGGGGTCGGCGCCAGAATCATACTGGTCGCGGAATTCCGCCAGCGCGCGGGCGATCTCGCCCTTCATCAGCGCCTCGAACAGGTCGATCACGCGCCCCTTGTCGGCGAGCCCGAGGAGGCGGCGGACCTCATCCGCGCTCACCGTGCCGCCGCCGTGGGCGATAGCCTGATCCAAGAGCGAAAGGCTGTCACGCACCGAGCCCTCGGCCGCGCGGGCGACGATGGAGAGCGCCTCCGGCTCGATGGTGACGCCCTCGCGGGCGCAGATGCCGGAGAGGTGCGCGGCCAGCGTCCCCGCCTCCACCCGCCGCAGATCGAAGCGCTGGCAGCGGGACAGCACGGTGACGGGCACCTTGCGGATCTCGGTGGTGGCGAAGATGAACTTCACATGCTCCGGTGGCTCTTCCAGCGTCTTCAGCAGCCCGTTGAAGGCCGCCGTGGAAAGCATGTGCACTTCGTCGATGATGTAGACCTTGTAGCGCGCCATCACCGGGCGGTAGCGGGCGCTCTCGATGATCTCACGGATGTCGTTGATGGAGGTGTTGGACGCGGCGTCCATCTCCATCACGTCCACATGGCGGGATTCGATGATGTCGCGGCAGTGCTTGCCCATCACCGCGAGATCGAGGCTCGGGCCGCCGGCGGCGCCGTCCGCCGGCTCATAGTTCAGCGCGCGGGCGAGGATGCGGGCGGTGGTGGTCTTGCCCACGCCGCGCACGCCGGTGAGGATATAGGCCTGCGCGATGCGCCCCGAGGAGAAGGCGTTGCGCAGGGTGCGGACCATGGCCTCCTGGCCGATCAGGTCCGCGAAATTCTGCGGGCGGTATTTGCGCGCCAGCACGCGATAGGCGCCGGGCGAGGCTGCGGCGGGTGTTGGGGTGGCGGCCGGCGCCGACGGCGGCGCAGCTTCGGGCAGGCCGAGGTCGAAGCCCGGTCCGTCCTGCTGGTCGTCGGTGTGCTGCTCGTCGCTCATCTGGCCGCCTTCAGGGCCGGCGCTGGCCCTCCCCATACATAGCATCGCGCGCCCGCACGTCGATGGGCGGGGCGGCAAATCCCCACCGTCCACGGCTTTGCCCTCGGATGGGCCGAGAAAGCTGGCGTCCGGCGCGCGGTCGTGCTTACACCCGGTCGCCCCCAAACGCCGGACCCCATCGTGAACCAGCCTGCCCCGTTCATCGCCATCATCGGCGCCGGTCCCGCCGGGCTCGCGGCCGCGGAGGTGCTGTCCGTAGCGGGAGTGCAGGTGTCGCTCTACGACCGGATGCCCTCGGCCGCGCGGAAATTCCTGATGGCGGGGCGCGGCGGGCTCAACCTCACCCATTCCGAGGCAGCCGAAGCCTTCCTTGCCCGCTATGGCACGGCGGCGGAGCGCCTCGCCCCCGCGCTCGCCGCCTTCCCGCCGCAGGCGCTGCGCAACTGGGCGGCGGGGCTCGGAGAGGAGACGTTCGTCGGCTCCAGCGGGCGCGTCTTTCCGGAAAGCTTCAAGGCCTCGCCTTTGCTGCGCGCCTGGCTCGGCCGGCTGGCGGCCAACGGCGTCACCTTCCATCCCCGGCATGAGTGGCAGGGCTTCGGCACCAGCGGCGTGCTCCTGTTCGCCACGCCGGATGGTCCGGCCGCGGTGAAGGCGGATGCGGTCATCCTCGCCCTCGGCGGCGCCTCCTGGCCGCGGCTGGGATCAGATGGCGGCTTCGTGCCAGTGCTGCGCGCCCTCGGCGTGAGGATGAACGACTTCGTGCCGGCCAACATGGGCGTCCTCGTCCCGTGGTCCGAGGTTTTTCGGCAGAAGTTCGCGGGCACGCCGCTGAAGCGCATCGCGCTTACCTTCAACGGCGCGACGGTGAAGGGCGAGGCCATGGTGAGCGCGGCCGGGCTGGAAGGTGGCGCCCTCTATGCCCTCTCCGCACCGCTGCGGCGGGCGCTGGCGGACGGACCGGTGACGCTGCATGTGGACCTGCGGCCCGACCTCGATGGCGCAGAGCTGGCGCGGCGACTCGGCGGCGGGCGGGGCAGCGCCTCCCTCTCCACCTTCCTGCGCAAGGCGGCGGGGCTGGCGCCCGTGGCGGTAGGGCTCATCCGCGAGGCGACCGGCCCGACGCGGCCCGATCCGGCGACGCTGGCCCGCCTCGTCAAGGCGCTGCCGCTCACCATCACCGGCCATGCCGGGCTGGAGCGGGCCATCTCGTCCGCTGGCGGCATCGCCTGGGATTGCATCGGCCCGGATTTTTCGCTGCTCGGACTGCCCGCGCATCTGCCGCCAGTGTTCGTCGCCGGCGAGATGCTGGATTGGGAAGCCCCCACCGGCGGCTATTTGCTGCAGGCGGTCATTGCCACCGGCCGGGCCGCCGGCGCCGGCGCTGAGGCGCGCCTCAGCCGCTGAAGCCGCCGTTCGCGAGATAGTCCGCCTCTTCCGGCGTGGTCTCGCGGCCGAGGATGGCGTTGCGGTGGGGGAAGCGGCCGAAGCGGTCGATACACTCCTGGTGGATGAGCGCGAAGCGTAGCCCATCCTCCTGCCCCAGCGCCCGATAGAGCGCCACGCATCGCGCCTGCGCCGCCCGGTCCTCGGCATGCATGAAGGGCAGATAGAAGAAGCTCCGCAGCGCATCCGGAATGGACGGGTCCTTGTCGAAGCCGCGATCCAGCGCCTTATCCGCCGCCGCCGACGCCATGGCATCGGTGGCGAAGGCCTGCGGGGTGCCCCGGAACACATTTCGCGGCACCTGATCGAGCAGGATGATGCGGGCCAGCGCGCCGGGCGCGGTGCCCTGCCAGCCATCGAGGGCGCTTTCCGCCGCCGCCTCATGGGCCGGCAGCAAAGCAGCGCGCACTTCCGCGTCGAAGGCCGGACCGCCGCCGAACCACTTCTCGCGACCGGCGGCCTGCCAGAAGGAGAGCACCGCCTCGGGGGTGGGGACGGGCGCGCTCATCGGGCCATCCCCGGAGGCGCCAGCGGATTGTCGGTGAGCGCGGCGCGGTCCGGCATATCCACCTGCGGGATGCCGAGAAAGGCGTTGAACAGGCGGGCGATCACCTTGGGGTCGAGGTCGCGCACGATCATCACGAGGCGGCTCCTGTGGTCGTCGTCGGGCCAGCCGGGAAGGCGGGCGGGCGGATGCATCACATGCTGCACGGCATGAATCACCACCGGCGTGTCCGGTTCCTCGGCAAGCTTCACGATGCCCTTCATGCGCAGCAGCTTGGCGCCATGGGTGCCGCGCAGCAACTCCAGAAAGAGATCGAGAGTCGCCGCGGGGATTGCGGCATCGGTGGCGAGGGTGAAGGCGCGGATGCGGCTGTCGTGGCGGTTGGGATCGAGGCCGGCGGGATCGACCTCGGCCTGCGCGGCGGCCACGTCCTCGGCGGCGAGCCAGCGGGCGACGTCCGGGATCCGCGTCTTCGCATCGAACAGGCCGGCGCCGAGCAGGGCGTCCGCCGTCGCCTCCCCAGCCGCCGCATCGACGATCTTCGCCGCCGGGGCGAGGCGATGCAGCCGCGTCTTCAGCGCTTGGAGGGCCTCGGTGTCCGTCACCAGGTCGGACTTGGTGAGGACGATGCGGTCGGCCACCGCCGCCTGCTTCACCGCCTCGTCATGGGCATCGAGGGTGGCATCGCCGTTGACCACATCCACCACGCAGACGATGCCATCGAGCCGGTAGCGCAGGCCAAGATAGGGGTGGGTCATCAGCGTGTGGATCACCGGTGCCGGATCGGCGAGGCCGGTGGTCTCGATGACGACGCGGGAGAAGGGCGGCAGGCGATCGTTGTCGCGACCGCGCAGCAGGTCCTCCAGCGCGGCGACCAGATCGCCCCGCACGGTGCAGCACAGGCAGCCGGACGAGAGCATCACGATGCCCTCCTCCACCGGCCGCACGAACAGATGGTCCAGCCCCACCTCGCCGAACTCGTTGATGAGGACGGCGGTGTCGGCCAGCGCCGGATCGGCGAGGAGCGCGTTGAGCAGCGTCGTCTTGCCGGCGCCGAGAAAACCGGTGAGCACGGTGACGGCGATGGGATCCGGCGGCCCGCGGCGGGGCGCGGTGGCTTCGGTGGCGGATGCGCCTTCTGAAGGGAAGGCGTCGGAGGAGCCCGGCATGGGGTGTCTCCCGGAAGGAGGGATCGATTGCCTCCCTGCCTCTACGAGACGGTCTGCCGGGTCAAGGGTACCGTGACGGTTTGGACCGGTGCCTTATGTCGCCGAGCCTGTTGGGCGAACCGGCGACCGACGTCGCCGAACCTTCTGCGTGAACCGGCGACTTACGTCGCCGGTTTGGGCGCGGGAGCGGCGGCCTCGGGATTGGCGGGCGCGGGGGCCGGCTTCGGCTTGGGTTTCGGCGTTGCAGAGCTGCCGGCCGCGACGGCGCCCTGCGGCTTGGCCGGCTTCTTGGCGGCATCCCCGGAAGCCTTTTCACCACCCGTCTTGGGCTTGTCGGCGGTGGAGGCCGACTTGCTGTCCGGCTTCGATCCGGCGGCGGCCTTGGGCTTCTTCGGCGGGTCCGGTTCGTAGGCGGTGGCGAAATCCTCCACCGCATTGCGCGTGCCCACATAGACCGGAACCGGCGGCATGGAGGGCGGCAGGGTCTGCAGCAGCTCGGCACCGGACTTGGGCAGAGCGGGCGTCGCGAAGGAGAAGCTGGAGCTGGTCTGCGGATCGGGCTCGTCGTCCGCCTCGGAGGCGGTCACGGCACGCTTGCCGCCGCACACTTCCGCCCGCATGTCATAGATCGGCCCGCCGCTGTTGGGGAGCGCGGACAAAAGCGGGGCGGCGGCACCGAACACCGACCAGGACGACTGGAAGCCCTTCTCGAACATCAGCGCCGCCTGCTCGGTGCGGGCGGTACCGGAGCGGGCGCCGAGGATCACGGCGATGAGGCGCTTGTTGCCCCGCGTGGCAGTGGCGACGAGATTGTAGCCGGAGCCGCAGACGAAGCCGGTCTTCATGCCGTCCGCGCCGGGATAGCGGTCGATCAGGCGGTTGTAGTTGCGCAGCACCACCTTGCCGATCTTGATGGCCGGGATGCGGAACAGCGCTTCCTGCTCGGGGAAATGGTAGATGATGGCGCGCGCCAGGATGGCGAGGTCGCGGGCGGTGGTCACCTGCGCCGGGTCCGGCAGGCCGTTCGGATTCTCGAAATGGGTGCCGGTCATGCCGAGGTGTGCGGCGGTGGCGTTCATCTCGGCGACGAAGGCGGGCATAGAACCGGCGACGCCCTCGCCCACCAGCCAAGCCATGTCGTTGGCCGACTTAACCAGAACCATCTTGAGTGCGTTGTCGAGGGTGACGACCGTGCCGACCTTGAAGCCCATCTTGGACGGCTGCTGTGCAGCGGCAGCGGGGGAGACGGTGAGCGGCGTATCGAAGGTGAGGCGGCCGTTGCGGACGGCGTTCAGCGCCACATAGACCGTCATCAGCTTGGTGACGGAGGCGGGATGCCAGGGCCGCCCGGCCTCTTTCTGCTCGATCACCCGGCCGGTATCTGCCTCCACGAGCAGGATCGGGTTGGCGCGGGCCGGGATACCGGCAGCAAGCACAAGCCCGAAAGCGGCCAGCAGGCAGCCTGCAAACGAGGCTCGGAGGGCGAAACGTGATGTCGTGGGCGCCAACCGATCCGCTCCCTGTTGAGAAATCGCGCGCAGGAACTGTCCTTCCATAACCGGTTTCGCTTGCGCGGAAAAGGCGCAATGGGGCGCACGGCCGGAGCGGCACAGGTCGAAGCCTCGCCTAGTCTGCCACAATTCAGCCGCACTCCTTGAATGCGCAAAACCTTTACGATGAAGACTTCAGCTTGTCCTTGACGGTGCGCAACCCCGGACTGCCGCACTCCCTCATGTCTCGACGATCACGGCGGGCGCGGGCCGGGGCGTCGCTTCCGCCCCCGCCATGAACTGGGCGCGGGCCAATCCCGCGAAGCGCCCGCCGAGGCGCACCAGCTCGTCGAAGGAGCCGGCCTCCACCACCCGCCCGTGCTCGAACACCAGGATGCGGTCAGCATTGCGGACGGTGGCGAGGCGGTGGGCGATGACGAAGGTGGTGCGGCCTTTCATCACCTCGTCCAGCGCCGCCTGCACCTTCACCTCGGTGGCGGCATCGAGGGCGCTGGTCGCCTCATCGAGGATCAGGATGGGCGGGTTCTTGAGCAAAGCGCGGGCGATGGAGAGGCGCTGGCGCTCGCCGCCGGAGAGCGCGCGGCCGCGCTCGCCCACCACCGCCTGAAGGCCGAGCGGGTTGCGCTCCACCAGCTCCAGCGCCTGGGCGCGGGCCAGCGCCTCGCGCATCTCCGCCTCGGTGGCGTCGGGCTTGCCGACCTTGAGATTGTCGGCGATGGAGCGGTTGAACAGCAGCGGCTCCTGGAACACCACGCCGATGGCGTGGCGCAGGGAGGAGAGCGTGACCTCCCGAATGCCCTCGCCGTCGATGCGAATGGCGCCGGACTGGGGGTCGAACACCCGGTGCAGCAAGGCGAGCGCGGTGGACTTGCCCGCCCCCGTGGTGCCCACGAAGGCGAAGGTCTGGCCCGGCTCGGCGTGGAAGGAGACGTCCGCCACCGCCGTGCGCTTGCCGTCATAGGAGAAGGACACGTCGTCGAACGTCACGTCGCCCTTCACCGGCGGCAGCGGCTTTGCCCCCGGCCGGTCGCGCACCGCGCCCACCGTGTCGAGCACATCGAAGAACTGGGCGAGCTGCGGCGCCGACATCATCAGTCGGTTGAAGAAGGACACCGTGTGGTCCAGCCGGCCGATGAGCATGTTGGCGAAGGCCACGTAGGTGACGATGTCGCCGATATTGGCGAGGCCCTGCATGTACAGCCAGGTGCCGATGAGCAGGATGGCGAGGATGGTCAGCGTCGTCGCCGCCTTCGTCGCCATGGACACCATCGCCCACCACGACAGCACCGGGATCTGCACCGCCAGCACCCGGTTCACCGTGTCGCGCAGACCCGAGACCTCGGCCTCCGTGCGGGTGTAGCTCTGAATGACCGCCACATTGCCCAGTGCGTCGGACGTCTGTTCGGCGAGGTCGGAATTATATTCCTCCACCTGCCGCTGCATGGCCTCGGTGCGACTGATCACATAAGCGGTGACGACGCCGAACACCGCCATCAGCACGATCAGCACCAATCCCAGCCGCCAGTTGAGGTAGATGCCCACCGGCACGAGGATGACGAGGGAGAGGATCGCCGCGCAGTCCTCTCGGAAGAAGGAGAGCCAGAGGCCCCACAAAGCGTCGACGCCCTCCAGCATCACCTTCAGCAGGCGGCCGGAATGGGTTTCCCCGTGGAAACTCAGCGGCAGTTGCAGCACATGCTCGAAATACTGCGTCAGAACCCCCAGCCGGCGGCGGTGGGAAAGCCGGTCGGCATGGAGGGAGATCAGCACCCCGGCGCCGATATTGAACAGGCCGAAGCACACCCAGGCGGCGAGCAGCGGCACCAGATCGTCCGTATGCGGCAGGCGCTGGGCGGCCTGGGCCGTCGCCAGCGCATCGATGATGCGGCCGAACAGGATGGGCTCGGCGAACTGGGACACCGCGAGGGCGAGGTTCGAGCCGGCCAGCAGCGCCCCCAGCCGGGCCTCCGGGCCGAGGAGGCTGATGGTGCGGGCATAAACGCGCAGAAGGCTCATGCGGACGGGCTCCGGTCCCTTTCCGGCAGCAAAGCGAAGGCAGAGCCATGATGCAAGGGGATGGGACAATTCCGCCGGTGCCGAGCGTCGCCGTGTGGGGCCTCGCTTGACATTCGCCGGCCCGCCCGCAGTCTGCACACAGCTTTGGCGGGGGTCTCGATTGGGCGAGGAACAGGCGGCGCACGCGCAGATCGCGACATCTCACGCGCCGGATCATTCCCTCGAGGCCAGCGCCGAGCGCATCCTTGCCCGGCATCGCGAGACCATCAAGGTGCGCAAGCCCCATCTGGCGGTGGCGAACCTCGCCCGCATCCTCGGCGCGGCGTTGACGCTGGCCAACCGCCACGGCTTCCACGCCATGACCCTGCGCCAGCTTGCGGAGGAATCCGGCCTCAGCATGGGCGGGCTCTATTCCTACCTCGACAGCAAGGACACGCTGCTCCTCATGATTCTGGAGGAAGTGGCGGAGGCAGCGGAGGGCGCGCTCGCTGGAGCACCGGAGGTCGTGCGCGCGGACCCGGCCCGGCATCTCGCCCGGCTGATCGAGCGTCACATCCTCCTCACCGAGGCCATGCACCCCTGGTTCGTCTTCGCCTACATGGAGGCGAAGGCCTTCCCGCCCGAAGCCCGCAAGCGCGCTGTGGAGAGCGAGCGCACCACCGAGCGCATCCTCGCCGACGCCATCGCGGAAGGCATGGGACAGGGCACGTTCGCCGCGGGCGATCCGCTGTTTGCGGCGACGCTCATCAAGCCGCTGCTGCAGGACTGGTATGTGAAGCGCAGCAAATACCGCGAGCGCGGCATCGAGGCGCCGGCTTATGTGGCGCAGGTCAACGCCTTCGTGCTGAAGGCGCTGACCTGAGGCTCAGGTGAAGGCCGCCGCCCGCGCGGCGAAAGCTTCGGCGAGGCGGCCGGTGTCTGCCGCGCCCTCGGCCGCCGCATTGCCCGCCCTGGCCCGCGCCGCGATGCCCTCGAAGATCACCGCCCAGCGGAACAGGGCGAAGGCCATGTGGAAGTCGGTGAGCTGCGCCCCGTGGGTCGCCGCCGCCTGATAGGCCGCGACGAAATCGGCGCGCGCGGGAATGCCCAGCGCATCGAGGTCGAGCCCGTCGATGCCGCCATATTCATCCGGCCGCGACACCCAGGCCATGGCGCAATGGGCGAGGTCCGCCAAGGGATGCCCCAGCGTGGACAATTCCCAGTCCAGCACCGCCACCACCTCCGGGCGGGTGGGGTGGAACATGAGATTGCCGATGCGGTAGTCGCCATGGGCGATGCGGCTCGTCTCGTCCGCCGGCACATGCTCCGGCAGCCACGCGACGAGGCGCTCGATATTGGCATCCTCGTGGGTCTTCGAAAGCTCCCACTGGCGGGTCCAGCGGGCGATCTGGCGGCTGAAATAATTGCCGGGGCGGCCGAAGTCCGAAAGGCCCACGGCGGCGGGGTCCACGTTGTGCATGGCCGCCAGCGTGGTGGCCATGGCCTCGTACATGGCCCGGCGCTCCTGCGGGGACACGCCCGGCAGGGTGCAGTCGTGGAAGACGCGCCCGTCCACCTTCTCCATCACATAGAAGAGGGTGCCGATGACGGATTTGTCCTCGCACAGGGCCAGCACCAGCGGCACCGGCACGCCGGTCCCGGCCAGCGCATGCATGATGCGATATTCGCGATCCACCGCATGGGCGGAGGGCAGCAGCTCCCCCGGCGGCTGCTTGCGCAGCACGAGGGCGCGATTGTCATAGGTGACGAAGTAGGTGGGGTTGGACTGCCCGCCCGAGATGGCCTCGAAGCGCGGCGTGCCGGAGAGGCCGGGCACGCGGGCTTTCAACCAGCCGTCCAGCGCGGCAGCATCGAACCCGAGGGAGGCCGCCGGCGCGCTCATGCCGCCCCTCCGGCCACCGGCCAGTTCCAGAAGTCGTCGCCTTCCTTGTCCAGCAGGCGGTTGAGCACCATCTCGTGCACCGCATCCGCGCCGTCCACGATGCGGGCCTGCCGTGCGTAGCGATAGATCCACTCCAGCACCGTGTCCTTGGAATAGCCGCGCGCGCCGTTGATCTGGATGGCGGTGTCGGCGGCCAGGTGCAGGGTGTTGGCGGCCTTGATCTTGGCCATGGAGATTTCCTTGCGGGCGAGACCGCCGCGGTCCAGCTCGAAGGCGGCCTTCATGGTGAGCAGGCGGCCGATCTCGATCTCCATGGCGATACGGCCGAGCATGGTCTGCACGCTCTCGCGATCGGCGAGGCGGATGCCGAAGCCCTCGCGCACCGCCGCATAATCGCGGGCGATGGAAACCGAGCGCATGGCGAGGCCGAGCCAGCGCATACAGTGGGTGAGCCGCGCCGGGCCGAGGCGGATCTGCGTCACCTTCAGGCCGTCGCCTTCCTTCATGAGCACATCCTCGGGCGGGATGGTGAGGCCGTCGAACTCCAATTCGCAATGACCGCCATGTTCCTCCGGCCCCATGATGGGGATGCGACGGACGATGCGCCAGCCCGGCGCGTCGCGGTGGAAGGCGAAGGCGGTCAGGCCCTTGCGCGCATCGTCCGAGGTGCGGGCGATGATGATGAAGTGCGCCGCCTCCTCCGCGCCGGTGATGAACCACTTGCGGCCATAGATGCGATAGGAGCCGTCCGGCTGCTTCTCGGCGCGGGTGAGCATCATGGAGGGGTCGGAGCCGCCGCCGGGGTGGGGCTCGGTCATGACGAAGGCGGAGCGCACTTCGCCACGGGCGATGGGGGCGAGCCAGCGGGCCTTCTGGTCAGCGGTGCAAACCTGTTCCAGCACCATCATGTTGCCGTCGTCGGGGGCCGCGGAATTGAACACCACGGGTCCGAAGATGGAGCGGTTCATTTCGGTGTAGCAGACCGCCATGCCCATGCGGCCGACGCCGAGGCCGCCATTCTCCGGCTTCAGCTGGAGGCACCACAGCCCTTCCGCCTTCGCCTTGGCGCGCAGGCGCTCCAGCGGCGCCGCCGCGATGTTCTCGTGGGCGTCATAGGTGGCCGGGTCGCTTTCCAGCGGGATGATCTCGTCCGAGACGAACGCCGCGATGCGGCGGCGGAGATCTTCGAGGGCCGGGGAGATCGAGAAATCCATGGGTGCGCCCTTCCAGGAAAAAGCCAAAAACGAACGAGCGCTCGCTTTTTATCTTATCGACATTCCGATGGCAACAGGCCATCGGCGGCTCCGGCACGACTGTATCGCCGACCATCGAACGTGGCCGCAGAGAACCTCGCCGGCCGCGTCGAACGCAAGGGAACCGGGTGGCGCGGTTCGAGTTGATAGGCCAGCAGAGACAAGACTTCCACTCGAAGACTTCAGCTTGCCTTTGCGCGCAGGCCAGTCGAGCCGGCGCTTCATTTCATGCACTCGATGAGCAGGGCCTTGCGCGGATGCGTGCAAGGCAAGTGCTTCGGTGCACCTTGAACAGGGCCATGGGGCCAGAACACGTTCTCACGAGGAGGATATCATGAAGATGATGCCGATCTACGCTGCGACCGCGGCTGTTGTTCTTTCCACCACCGCCATGGCGCAGACGGCGGCGCCGACCACCAGCGCGCCGCACGCCACCCCGGCCGCCCCCACCGGCACCATGGGCACGACCAGCGGGTCGGCTGCCGCCACCGGCATGGCGCCCACCTTCGTGACCCGCCAGATGGCCGACCAGCACATGGCGTCCAACCTCATCGGCTCCGCCGTACGCGGCCCGGCCGACGAGAATCTCGGTGACATCAACGATCTGCTCATCGACCGCTCGGGCAATGTCGCGGCCGTGGTGATCGGCGTCGGCGGCTTCCTCGGCATCGGCGAGAAGGACGTGGCGGTGCCGTTCCAGTCGGTCGAGGTCACCCGCGTCGACGGCAAGGACCGTCTGGTGCTGCGCAAGACCAAGGACGAGCTGAAGAACGCGCCGACCTTCACCGAGGCGGACAAGGCCCCCGCCAGCACCGGCAGCGTGAATACCAACCGTCCGGCCACCCCGCCGGCCGCCCGCTGATCCACGCGGGAAGCCGGGGCGCGGATCTTTGGTCCGCACCCCGGAAGCCCTCGGGAAGACAGGCTTGCCGGCCCTGGTTTCTGGCCAGGGCCGGCTTCGCCGCGTCCGCTTGGCCCGGTCGGGCAGAAATGAACAGGGCCAGCGGCGGTTGATCCCGCGGCACATGCGGGGGCAATGTGGCGGCCCGATCGCCACAGGGAGCAGGGATGGACCTGTCCAGTCGAGGCCCCGCCGGCCTCTTCCTGAGAATCATCGCGGAGCAGCGGCCCCTGTGGTGGCGCCTCGCCTTTGCCTGCACCGTCATCGGGGCGGCGCTGGCGCTCAGGCTCGGCCTCATCCTCTGGGTGCTGGATTTCCCGCCCTACCTGTTCCAGCTGCCTGCGATCATCGTTGTTTCGCTGGTGTGCGGTGCGGAGATCGGCCTTGCCGCCATCGCCCTGCTCGCCGGCGTCAACGCCGCGCTGGTGCCGGAAAGCGGGAGCAGCGGCATCGCCAGTCCGCCGCTGGCCTCGCTTCTCTCCTTCGTCATCAATGCCATTGCCGTGTGGGGAATCGCGGCCCTCGTGCGCACCACCCTGCGCCGCCTGGAATCGGCCCATGCCGCACTGCTGTCGGCGGCGACCGAGCAGACCGCCGTGGTGGCGACGCTGGAAGCCCTGCTGCATCACGCACCCGTGGGCTTCGCCTTCTTCGATGCCCAGCAGCGCTTCATCCGCGTCAACGAGATGCTGGCCCGCATCGACGGCATCCCGGCCCGCGAGCACGCCGGCCGCTCCCTTGCCGACATGCTGCCCCAGCTCGCCGGTGCGGTGACGCCATCCCTCGAACGCGTGCTCGCCACCGGCGAGGTCATCGCCGACGTGGAGCTGGAAGGCGCGACGCCGGCCGCGCCGGGCGTCTGGCGCCACTTCCTCGTCAGCTATTTCCCGGTGCGCACCTCAGGGCAGGCCATCAGCCTCGTCGGCATGATCGTGGTGGAGATCACCGAGCGCAAACGGGCGGAGAAGGCCATCGCCGCCAGCGAGCAGCGCTATCGCCTGCTCGCCGAGGCGCTGCCGAAGATGGTGTGGACCTCGTCCCCCGCCGGGAGCGGCGACTATTACAACCACCGCTGGGCCGAATATACCGGCGTCGAGGCGCCGCCCGGCGAGGTGGTGGAATGGCACGCCTTCCTCCATCCGGAGGAGAAGAGCTGCGTCATGGAGGCGTGGAAGGGGAGCCTTGCCAGCGGCAATCCCTTCTCGCGCGAGTGCCGGTTCCGCGCCAAGGACGGCAGCTATCGCTGGTTCCTCTGCCGCGCCGTGCCGGTGCGCGACGAGGATGGCCGCGTGGACCGCTGGTACGGCAGTTGCACCGACATCTCCGAGATCGTCGCCGCCCGCGAAGCCCTGTCGCGCAGCAACGAGGATCTGGAGCGCCTCGCCGCCGCCCGCACGGCCCAGCTCGCCGCGGCCAACACCCTGTTGAAGCAGGAGATGGAAGAGCGCCTGCGCGCCGAATCCCAGCTCCGGCAGGCGCAGAAGATGGAAGCGGTGGGCCAGCTCACCGGCGGCATTGCGCACGATTTCAACAACCTGCTCACCATCATCATCGGCAACATCGAGGCCGCCGAGCGCCGGGTGCCGACGGACCCTGCCGACACCCGAAACCAGGAGATCAAGACCCAGGAGATCCGCCGCTTTCTCGACTACGGGCGGCAGGGGGCGCTTCGGGCCGCCATCCTCACCCAGCGCCTCCTCGCCTTCTCCCGCCGCCAGCCCCTCGATCCCCGCCCCACCGACGCCAACCGCCTCGTCACGGGCATGTCGCACATGCTGCGCAGCGCGCTCGGCGAACGGGTGATGCTGGAAACTGTGCTCGCCGGCGGGCTGTGGCGCACGGAGATCGACCACAACCAGCTGGAGAATGCCATCCTCAACCTCGCGGTGAACGCGCGCGACGCCATGATGGACGGCGGCAAGCTCACCATCGAGACCGCCAACGCCTATCTCGACGAGGCCTATTGCGCCGAGCACGAGGATCTCGCGCCGGGGCAATATGTGGCCATCTTCGTCAGCGACACGGGCATGGGTATGTCGGAGGATGTGCGCGCCCGCGCCTTCGAACCCTTCTTCACCACCAAGGGGCCGAAGGACGGCACCGGGCTCGGTCTCAGCCAGGTCTACGGCTTCGTGAAGCAGTCGGGCGGGCACGTGATGATTTATTCCGAGCGCGGGGAGGGCACCACGGTAAAGCTCTATCTGCCGCGGCTGGAGGAAACTCCCGGATTGCTCGAACCTGTCCCAGCGCGGACGGATGGCGAGGTCCGTGCCGCGCCCGCCGTTCTGCTCATGGTGGAGGACGACGACCAGCTCCGCGCCATGGGCGCCGCGACGTTGCGGGAGGCCGGCCATACGGTGATCGAGGCCGCCGATGCTTCCGCCGCCCTCGACGCGGTGTCACGCGGCACCCACCCCGACCTGCTCTTCACCGACGTTCGCCTCGGCGACGGGATGGATGGGCGGGGCCTCGCCGACGAGGTGAAGCGGCGGATGCCGCGGACCCGCGTGCTGTTCACCACTGCCTATGCCCGCAACGCGGTGGTGCACCAGGGGCGGCTCGATCCGGGCATGAAGCTCCTGACCAAACCCTACAGCCAGTCGGAACTGGTCGCCAAAGTGAACGGAATGCTGGACGAACCCGCCCTCAGGGGGGCCGTCCTCCTGGTGGAGGACGAACCCTTCGTCGCCATGGTGGCGAGCCAGGTCCTGGAAGATCAGGGCTTCAAGGTCACCATCGCCTCCCACGGCGAGGCGGCGCTCTCGCACGCCCGCGCCGCCAAGGCGGACATCGGCCGCGACGCGCTGGCGCTCGCCATCGTGGACATCGGCCTGCCCGACATGCGCGGCGACGAGGTGGTGCGCCGGCTCGGCGAGATCGCGCCCGACCTGCCCATCATCGTCGCCACCGGCTATGCCGCGCAGGACATCTCCGATCTGTTCGTCGGGCGCAGCGACGTGGGGGTCATCTCCAAGCCCTATGACGGCGCCACGCTGGTGGCGGCGCTGGAGCGGCTCGGCTTCCGGCCGAAGGGGGAGGGATGATCGAAAGCCGCCGGGGGATGGCCCGCCCGGCAGCTTCAGGAGTGGCGTGACCGGCCGGACCCAGGACCGGCCAAGGCGGCGCGGATCAGCGGCGCAGCAGGATCTGGCCGAGAATGACGCCGACGCCCGCAGCGATGGCGCAGGCGGTGATGGGCTGCTCGCGGATGCTCTCCCGCAGGGTGAGCACCTGCTCCTCGGCCCAGTCGCCCACCTCGCCGGCGGCACTCTCGGCCTCGCCCTTGGCGCCCTTCACCGAGTGCTTGGCGGTCTTGCCGAGGGTTTCCAGCAGCTTGGTGAAATCGGCCCTGAGCTGGTCGAGGTCCGACTTGACGTCGTTGAGGCTGGCCTCGGCGGCGGGGGCGGTCACGATCTGCGGCTTGTCGACCATGGTTGTCTCCGGCAGGGTTTGTCACGCGCGGTGGGAGCATCCGCCGTTCGGGGCTCGCTCCATATCCGCTCGGGAGTGTAACGACCGACACGGCAATTGCGTGCCCGGGAAAGTTCGTAGTCCTCGCGATTTTCCGCGGGGAGGCTGTCCGTGAGGCGCGCGCGGACCTTTTGTCAGGCGCTGCGCGAACGTCCCCGTTCAGGCTCTCCGCGCGGCTTCGGGCTCGGCACGAGCCTCGTGGAAGAACAGGGCCTGCGCCACCGTCGCCTTCACCGTCTCGGTGAGGAACGGCTTGGTGATAAGATAGGTGGGTTCCGGCCGCTCGCCCGTGAGGAGGCGGTCGGGGAAGGCGGTAATAAAGATCACCGGCACGTTGAAGCTCTCGAGGATCTCCGTTACCGCCTCGATGCCGGAGGAGCCGTCGGCGAGCTGGATGTCGGCCAGCACCAGGCCGAAATGGCCGCCCTGTGCCAGCTCCACCGCCTTGGAATGGGTGGGGGCAACGCCGATCACCTCATGTCCCAGTTCGGTGACGAGGGTCTTGAGGTCGAGGGCGATCACCCATTCGTCCTCGATGATGAGGACGCGGGTGGCGAGCTGGCGGTCGATCTCGCGCTGCGCCGCCACCACCTGCGCCTCCACGTCGGAAAGGGTGGTGCCGAGAATGGTCGAGGCCTCGGCGAAGGAGAAGCCCTCCATGGCGGTGAGCAGCAGCGCCACGCGCGAGGAAGGGTCCATGGCCTGAAGCCGGGCATCGGCGCGCGAGGGCACCTGCCCGCCGGAAGACTGGCGGTTCCAGGTCTCGTGGAACGCCTTGTAGAGCGCGACCCGCGGCGAGACCGCGGGATCGATGGCGACCTTGCCGTCGAGAATCGCCTGCAGCGTGTTCTGCACCAGAAGATCGCCGGCCGCCTGCGATCCCATCAGGGCGCGCGTGTAGCGGCGCAGGAACGGGAGCTGCTTGATAAGCGGATTGGAAGCCATGCGAAAGTTCCCTGCCAAGCTGAACGTGCCAAAGGAGTGATGGCCGCTCTGAGCCACGTTTGTGATTGGCCAAGTTGAAGCCAAAGCCCGGTAACGCTTGCGTGCACGACAAGTTCCACGCGGGTGGAACCGGGCCGGCGCAAAACGCATTATAGTCGCACCCGAGCCCAGCGGGAGCGGCACGGTAGAAACTTGTCTGCGGGCATCCTGCGCGCGGACCGGAACGGAAAGGCAGGCGGCCGCACCGACACGAGGCCAGGACAAGAGGCCAAGAGACGAGGCCGCGCGTATTCGTTGCGTGACCCTCGGGAACGTTCCTCACCAGGAGCGTTCTTCCAGGAGGATGGGACGAGCGTCATCGCCAGAGCATGGCGCGCCTCGGCGCGGTATGGGTGAGGTCTCGCGGGGCGGTCTGCCAGCGGCGGACCGGCGACAGGCGCCCGTGTGGAGTTGTTTGGCGGAGCGACGATGGATCTGGAACGGGCGCAGGCCGCCAAGTCCCGCGAAGACGGTTCCCGTGAAGAGCGTTCGCGCGAAAGCCCGCGTGGCGACCTGTCCCGTGGCGGACCCACGCCGGGCCAGCGGGAACGCGCCTCCCTCTTTCCACCGTCCACCACCCAGCCGCGCACCCTGTTCGACAGCGTCCGTCGCCGCCTGATCCTCATGGTGCTGCTGGCGCTGGCCCCCATCGCCACCCTCAACATCGTGCAAGGCGTGATGCAGCTTTCCGCCGCCGAGGAGGATGCCCGGCAGAACCTGCTGCGCCATGCGCTGGCCGCCGCCGCCTCCCAGCAGAATGTGATCGCCTCGGCGGAAAACGTGCTCTACGCGCTCCAGAACGTGGAGGAGGTGCGCACCGCGGGCCCGACCTGCCGCGCGACCCTGCGGGGGGCGACCGTCTCCCTGCCCTTCGCCGCCAATATCGGCGTGGTCAATGCCGCCGGGCAGCTCACCTGCTCCGCCTTGCCCACGTCCGACACCGACATGACCGATGACGGCTGGTGGCTTTCGGCGATCCGGCAGCCGGGCTTCAGCCTCTCAGGCCGGGTGCGCAGCACCGCCACCGACCGGGACGTGCTGGTGGGCCTTCTGCCGCTGCGCGATGCCGCCGGCCGGCTCGAAGGCGGCATGGCATTGGGCATCGAGATCGGCTGGCTCGACAATCTGCTGCGCCAGCAGGTGCCGCCGTCCGAGGGCGTGGTGGCGGTGTTCTCGGCTTCGGGCGAGGAGCTGGTCTCCAATTCCCGCAGTCTCAGCGGTGCGCTGTTCCAGGCCGCACCCTTCGCCGCACCCGACAATGCGCTCAGGGAGAGCACCGACGCCTCCGGCCGGCGCTGGACCTATGCCACCACGCCCCTCGGCCGCGAGGGGCTGGTGGTGGCCTATGCCTCCCCGTCCGACCGGCTGTTCGGCTGGACCCTGGTGACGGTGGCCGCGAGCTTCGCCTTGCCGGCGCTGGTGATGGTCGCCTCGCTCATCGCCCTGTGGGTGGCGGTGGACCGCATCGTGCTGCGCTGGCTGCTCTATCTGCGGCGGGTGACGGCGGTTTATGCCCAGGGCCATTACGGCTTCCGCCCGACCCGGCTCGATGCCGCGCCGAGCGAATTCCGCATGCTCGGCCACTCGGTGGAGAACATGGCCTATGCGGTGCGTCAGCGCGACGCGCGACTGCGGGAAAATCTCGCCGAGAAGACCGCGCTGGTGCGCGAGATCCATCACCGCATCAAGAACAGCCTTCAGGTGGTGGTCAGCCTGCTGTCGCTCTATGGCGGCGGGATGGGCAAGGGCGAGGACCGCAAGCGGTTCGACCAGCTGCGCACCCGCGTGAACACCCTCGCCCTCGTCCACCGCATCCTCTACGAGGCGAACGACGGCTCGCAGGTGCGCCTGCGCGAGTTGCTGGGGGAGCTCGCCTCGCTGATCGAGGGCTCGTCCGACAAGAATCTGCGGCTGGTGGTCGAGGCAGAGGAGACGCGGCTGCCCACCGACATGGCGGTCCCCCTCGCCCTCATGGTGGTGGAACTGGTGCTCGGACTGACACTCCGGCCCGGCAGTACCTCCCTCGGCATGCTCATCCGCGGCACGGTGGACGATGAGCGTCTGCGCCTCGTCCTTTCCGGCACCGCCGACGCTCCGGAGGAGCCCTCCGGCCTCGCCGGGGGCTTTGCGGCCCAACTCGGGGGAACCCTGACCCGCAACCGGTCCGGAGACGCGCTGGTGATCGTCGGGGATTTCCCTTGTCCCGCAATCGCTTCTCCGGATACCGCTGCCCGGTCTCGGGCCAACGGAGCGTGACACCCGACGAAAGCGTGTTTTCATCGGAACCACACCCCCGCCTGCTTCGTTACTGCTTAGACCGTCCTGGCCACCCCACCGGCCGGAGGGCGGCCTATTGGCTTCAGTGCGGGCCGTTTTCGCTCCGGTACACAGCGCCGGATCGACCGGCCGGGTGCCGCGACGAGCGGCCGATCGCAGTCGGAGGAACAGGGCAAATGGACAAGGCGCGAACCAAGGGCACCTCCCAGCGCGGCTTTGCGGCGATGGACGCGGAAAAGCAGCGGGCGATCGCGCGCAAGGGGGGCGAGAGCGTCCCGGCCGAGAAGCGCAGCTTCTTCCAGAATCGCACGCTGGCCGCCGAGGCCGGCCGCAAGGGCGGACAGAGCGTCGCTGACGACCAGCGCAGCTTCTCGAGGGACCGCACCCTCGCCTCGCAGGCGGGACAGAAGGGCGGCCAGAAGAGCGGCCAGGCCACCGGCACGGGGCCGGGGACCGGCAACGGCGGCGCCTGAACGCGCCGCCTTTGAGGGGCGTAACCGGAACCGCCGTCCGCGGTGAACCGCGGGCGGAACCGGAACCGCAGCTGTAGCGTTAGGCTCAGGTCACGCTCGAGAAACGTCTCCGCGAAGGGACGCTTCCCGAACCGGGAGCCGGGCGGACACAGCCGCCAGAAAAGTCACGATTGCCGGAAAGAATAGGCTGCCCGATGGATCTGCCCGCGCCGAGCGAAAGGACCCGCCAAGAGATGGACGCCGCCGCCCTGCGCACGCAGGTGCTGGAGTTCCTTCCAGCGGTGCGCGCCTTTGCGCGGTCGCTGACGCGCAACCGCACGGAAGCCGACGATCTGGTCCAGGAGACGCTGCTGAAGGCGCTCTCCAACATGGACAAGTTCGACCCCGGCACCAACCTCCGCGCGTGGCTGTTCACCATCCTGCGCAACACCTATTACACCGAGATCCGCAAGCGTCGGCGCGAGAATGACGGCATGGCCGCGCTCGCCCAGCAGGACACCAATATCGGCCCGAGCCAGGAATGGTCGTCCACTCTCACCTCGCTGAAGGATGCCCTCGCCCTTCTGCCCGACGACCAGCGCGAGGCGCTGGTGCTGGTGGGCGCGGCGGGCCTCTCCTACGAGGAGGCGGCGGAGGTCTGCGGCTGCGCGCTGGGCACCATCAAGAGCCGCGTCAACCGCGCGCGCGCCAAGCTCCTCGTGCTGATGGGCGCCGAAGCCACCGCCGACGTGGTAGAAGGCGACGCGGTCGCCATGTCCGCCGCGCGAAGCTCGCTCTCCGCATCCTGAAGCCGGGCGTGCGGGCCAGCCGGCCTCTGTGCCGGAGCGTCGGTGCTTGACACGGGCGCCGGGCCGTCGCTTGGTTCGCCCATGACATCTTTCGTCCGGAAGGACGTCGCCTCGAACACAGCCGCCGAGGCGCGGCGCGAGGCGGACGAGCCCCATTCCCCCGTGGTGCGCTTCGGCACCGGTGCCCCGCTCAGGCTCGATGCGGGCGTCGAGCTGAACCACCTGCAGATCGGCTACCAGACCTACGGCGAGCCCAACGCCGCCGGCACCAACGCGGTGCTGGTGTGCCACGCGCTGACCGGCGACCAGCACGCCGCGAGCCTCAATCCCGTCACCGGCAAGCCGGGCTGGTGGGAGACGATGGTGGGGCCGGGGCGGCCGATCGACACCGAGCGCTTCTTCGTCATCTGCGCCAACGTGCTCGGCGGCTGCATGGGCACCACCGGCCCCGCCTCCACCAATCCCGAGACTGGCCGGCCCTACGGCCTCGACATGCCTCTCGTCACCATCCGCGACATGGTGAACGCGCAGGCCATGCTGCTCGACCATCTCGGCATCGAGAAGCTCCTGTGCGTGGCCGGCGGCTCCATGGGCGGCATGCAGGTGCTGCAATGGGCGGCGAGCTATCCCGAGCGGATGTTCTCCGCCATGCCCATCGCCACCGGCGCGCGCCACTCGGCGCAGAACATCGCCTTCCACGAGGTGGGCCGGCAGGCGGTGATGGCCGATCCCGACTGGCGCAGCGGGCGCTATCTGGCGGAAGGGGTGACGCCCCATCGCGGGCTCGCGGTGGCGCGCATGGCGGCGCACATCACCTACATGTCCGACCAGTCGCTGCACAACAAGTTCGGCCGCCGGCTGCAGAACCGCGCCATGCCCACCTTCGGCTTCGACGCCGATTTCCAGGTGGAGAGCTATCTGCGCCACCAGGGCGAATCGTTCGTGCAGCGGTTCGATCCCAATTCCTATCTCTACGTGACGCGGGCCATGGACTATTTCGACCTCGCGGCCGACTACGGCGGCGTGCTGGCCAACGCCTTCCGGGGCTCGAAGACACGCTTCTGCGTTGCCTCCTTCACCTCGGACTGGCTGTTCCCCACCGAGGATTCCCGCGCCATCGTCCATGCGCTGAACGCCTCGGGCGCCAGCGTCTCCTTCACCGAAATCGAGAGCGACAAGGGCCACGACGCCTTCCTGCTGGAGGAGCCGCAGCTGTTCGCCATCGCCCGCGGCTTCCTCGACAGCGCGGCCCGCGCTTTGGGCCTGCCGGCCGGGAGGAGCGAGTGAGCATCGCATTGCGCCAGCCGGTGCTGGATGAAAGCGCGGTGCGCGACCAGGGCGGACGCGTCGATCTCGTGGTGGTGGCCGAAATGGTCGCCCCCGGCTCGCGCGTGCTCGATGTCGGCTCCGGCGACGGGGCGCTGCTGGAACTGCTCGCCACGACGCGCAACTGCGACGCGCGCGGCATCGAGCTGTCCCGCGAGGGCGTGAATGCCGGCGTGGCGCGCGGCCTCGCCATCATCCAGGGCGACGCGGACGTGGACCTCGCCCACTATCCCGACGACGCCTTCGATTACGTCATCCTCTCCCAGACGTTGCAGGCCACCCGCCGGCCGCGCTGGGTGCTGGAGCAGATGCTGCGCATCGGCCGCCGGGCGGTGGTCTCCTTCCCCAATTTCGGCCACTGGCGCTCGCGGCTCGATCTCATGATCAACGGCCGGATGCCGGTGACGGACAACATGCCCATCGCCTGGTACGAGACCCCCAACATCCACTTCTGCACCATCCGCGACTTCGTGGCTCTGGTGGAAGTGCTGGACGCCCGCATCGAGAAGGCCGTGGCGCTGGACTCATCCGGCCACCGGGTGCGGGTGACCATGCCGTGGTGGGTGTGGAACCTGCTGGGCGAGCAGGCGGTGTTTCTGCTGACGCGGGAGCGGTAGTCACCCCGCCGGCACGCCGCCCGGCACCAGCACGGGCTCCAGCGCCGGCTCGGCGATGCGGCTGGGGCGGCGGATAGCGACGGGGCGGTAGAGCTGCTTGGTGGCTTCCACCACCAGCACGCCGGAGAAGGGCAGCGACAGGCGCGCGCCGACCCGTTCCCACGCCACCGCCGTGTTGAGGAACCAGCGGCTGGGCGGTGCATAGAGCGCCTCGTCCCAGCCCACGGGGGTGAACAGGGCCTCGCGCAGCAGGCTCACCACCTGCCCGCGCGAAAAGGGGCGGCCGTTGCCGAAGGGAGTGGTATCGAGCCGCGCCCACACGCCCCGCCGGTTGGGCACCACCGCCAGAAGCCGCCCGCCCGGCGCCAGCACGCGCCAGACCTCGCGCAGCATCTCGGCGGCGTTGGCCGTCATTTCCAGCGCGTGGACGATCACCACCCGGTCCATGCTGGAGGTGGGGAACGGCAGCAACGTCTCGTCGGCGAGGGTGGCCAGCGTCGGTGCGGCGGAGGGCCAGCGCACCACGCCCTGCGCCGCCGGCATCACGGCGAGGCAGCGCTCCGCCTCCTCGCGGAACACGCCGAGATAGGGCGTGGGATAGCCGAGCCCCAGCACGCGCATGCCCGTCACATTGTCGAAGCGGGCGCGGATGGCGCGGCCGAGCAGGCGGCGCGTCATGATTCCCACGGGCTGGGCGTAGAAATTGCGCAGGTCGACGACGTCGAGAAACATGCACCCTCGCTGTGGACAGCGGCCGGCCGGCCACACTTCCGCTCGCCCCCTTAATAGAGGATCATGCGCGCCGGGTCCGCAACCCGAGCCGTCAAGCCCGTCCCCTTCCGGAGATCGACACCGTGCCGGCCGACATCCGCCTGATCCCCTGCCTCAGCGACAATTACGCCGTCCTCATCCACGATCCCGTCACCGAAGCGACGGCGGTGGTGGACGTGCCCGAGCCGGGGCCGGTGATGACGGCGCTGGAGAAGGAAGGCTGGACCCTCACCCACATTCTCGTCACCCACCACCATGCCGACCACACCCAGGGTATCACGGCGGTAAAGGCGCGCTACGGCGCCACCGTCGTCGGCCCCAAGTCCGAGGCGGACAAGATCCCCGGCCTCGACGTGGCGGTGGTGGACGGCGATCCCGTCGCCGTCGGCTCGCTGGTGGGCCGCGTGCTGGAGACCCCCGGCCATACCGCCGGCCCGGCCTCCTATTTCTTCGAGGGCGAGAAGCTGCTGTTTGCCGGCGACACGCTGTTCACGCTCGGCTGCGGGCGGGCGCTGGAGTGCGAGCCGCCGGTGCTGTGGCATTCATTGCAGCGGCTGCGCGCCTTGCCTGAGGACCTCGACGTCTATTCCGGCCATGAATACACGCTGGGCAACGGTCGCTTCGCCTTGTCGGTCGATCCGGACAATGCGGACCTCGCGGCCATGTATGCCAAGGCGCAGGAGCAGCGCGCCAAGGGCGAGCCCACCATGCCCTCCAAGCTCGGCGACGAGCTGAAGGCCAACCCCTTCCTGCGGGCGGACGATCCGGCCATGGCCGAGCGCCTCGGCATGCCCGGCGCGGACCCGGCCGAGGTCTTCACCGCGCTGCGCGAGCGCAAGAACAGCTTCAAGGGCTGAGAGATGGGCGAAACCGGCCTTCAGGCGCTCACCGCGGAAGCGGTGATCGCCCAGCTTGAGCTTCAGCCCCATCCCGAAGGCGGGTTTTTCCGGGAGACATTCCGCGAAAAGGCACCGGACGGGGGGCGCGGCGCGTCCACGGCCATCTACTTCCTGCTGCGCGCGGGAGAGCGCTCCCACTGGCACAGGGTGGATGCCTCGGAAGTCTGGCATTGGCATGCCGGCGCGCCGCTGAAGCTCTCCATCGCGGACGCCGGGGGACAGCGGGATGTGATGCTTGGGCCGGATCTCGCCGCCGGCGCGCGGCCGCAGGGCGTTGTGCCGCCCTTCGCGTGGCAGGCGGCGGAAAGCCTCGGCGCCTGGACGCTGGTCGGCTGCACGGTGGCGCCGGCCTTCGATTTCGCAGGGTTTGAACTCGCCCCGCCCGGCTGGGAGCCGGGCCAGCCTTAGCTCAGGCCTGCGCCCTCACACCATCGCGCAGAGGGCTTCCATGCGGGCGCACACATCGCCGAGGCTCGGCGGGTTCGCGCCGCTGCGCTGGGCCATGAGGAAATCGGCGAGATCGCCGGCTTCCTGCTTGCGCAGGAACTTCACCACGTCCTCGACGCTAGACACCCGCGTCTCGGCGTCTCCGATCACGATGCGCAGAGAGGTCGGGGTAGTCAGAGGAAGGCTCTGGCCCATCATCGTCTCCGTTCGTCGGTCGCCGCCTCCCGGACGGAGGTCAGCAACATCAGTCAGATGGTAAACGCGGCCTTATGGCGGCGGTTCCAACCCATGGCGCGATCATGCGCGATTTTTCTCACGCCCCGTGGGCGATGAGGTCCGGCAGGCGGCGCGTGAGGGTGCGCAGCACGCTCTGGGAGCCCTTGGACATGACATCGAACACCCCGTCATTGGCGGTGTCCGTGCCGAAGCCGTCGTGGAAGAAGCGGAAATGGGTGCCGCCGGAGGGCGTGGGCGTCAGCGTCCAGGTCACGACCGTATCGATATAGTGGCCGAAGCCCTTCAGCTCCTCGTGCCCGCCCTTCCAGCTGAAGGACAGCTCCTTTTCGGGGATGCAGCTTTTCACCTGGCACTGGAATTCGCCGTCCCACCGCTCGATGGGCCGGCCCCAGATGGTGAACTTGTGCCCCTCCAGCGGCTGGATGTCGTTGGGAAAGAACCAGACTGCGAGCCATTCGGAATCGGTGATGGCGCGCCACACGACATCCACCGGCTGATCGAACTCGGCCTCGGAGAGAATGGAGCGGGTTTCGACAACATCCGACATGGGGGGCCTCCAAAATCAGTCAATGAAATGCCGGCGCGGGCCTTTGGCTCGCCAAGCAAAAAACGGACCTTGAGCGCGATCCGATCAGATCGAGGTGATCTGATCGGTGAATCGCCCTCCAACGTGAAGCTGGAGCAGGCACTTTTCCCTCCATCTGCCCTGCAAACGGAGGGACGCGTGCTTCAGGCGGTTTCCGACACAGGCTCCCGACCGGCCAGAGCCTCCGCGAACGCCAGCGCGAAGGCGGCGCGGTCGGCCTCTTCAGGGAAAAGGATGTCGGCGCTCCATTCGGTGGTGAGTGTCCCGCCCGGCCACGCGCGCGGGGCGCGGTGCCAACGAAGGCCCGGCCAGCGCGGGTTGCGCTGGGTCTCGCCGGAAGCGTCGCGCCAGGCGGGGCGGCCGAGCGCCTGGTTGAGCCACGCCATCACCTCCGGCCCGAAGGCGAGGGCGAATGCGACGCCATGGCGGATGCTGCGCGGCGGGGCGCGCACGAGCGTCTGGCCGATCACCGCATAGGCCGGCGGTCCCTCATCCAGCGCCAGCTCGCGCATCACCAGCAGGCGGAAGCCGCCCGCGATGGCAACGGCCGGCGTGGCGGCGATGGCGGTGGGATCGTCGGCGCTCATGCGGCCATCCCCCGCCTTGGCACCGATCCTGCTACGCCGGGCAAAACCCGGACGCGAACGGAGGCGGCGTGACCAAGGCGGACTACATTCCCGAATTGAGCGAGGTGCGCATGGAGCGCCGCGCACCGGAGGGGCCGTTTCAGCTGGAAACGGAAGATCATGTCTATGTGCATGGATGCCTCCGGCAGGTGGAGGCGGCGTTCGGGCTCGACGCCTTCCCCGGCACGCCGTTCGACGCCATTTCCGGCCGCGCGCTGATCCACCGCTTCATCGTGTGGTGGCGCACGCTGGAGCCGGAGACCCCGCAACAGGCGGAAGCCCACGCCCAGCTTCCCGGCGCCATCCGCCTGCTCGACACGGTGTCCGCCTTCCTGGAGGAGCGGGCGGGGCGCGGCTGAGCCGGCATCGCTCAGGCCTCCGCTTTGACCCCTTCAACGGCACCCGGCTCGGGCGGGGCGCGGTCGGCGGCCTTCAGGGCATCGATGGCGGCGAACAAGGCGAGCCGCCCGTCCGCCTCCGCCGCGTCCGGCGTCTCGCCGATGCCGAGGCAACCCGGCACGTCCGCGAAGCTCACGACGAACCCGCCACCCTCCGCCTCCGGGATCGGCGCGACGGCCGAGGGATAGGCGGCGACATCCACCACCGTGCCCGGCGCCACCGTTCGCATGCGCACCGGCGCGGTGCCCTCGTCCATGCGGTCCACCATGGCCACGAACGCCTTCACGTGGGCCGCGCGGATCCTGTTCTTCATGGGCACCGCCACGCAGTTCGGCACGGCGGGATGGGTGAACACCACATGGGTCCCCGTCACCTTCCGGAACTTGATGGCATATTGGGAGGCGATGATCTCCAGATCCGCCGGCCGCCGCTCGTCGCCGGGGCTGGCACGCAAGGCCTCGAGCCTCTTGTTGTGCATGACGCTCAATCCATCAAAGAACGAAAGGGTGGAAAAAACCACGGACTGGAAAGGCTTCAGTGTAGGCCTGCCGGGAAAAGCGGCAAGCCGAAATGGTGGGCAGGGGGCGTAGCCGGAGCGCTGGTCCGGGATCCGCCAGTCTCCCGCGACAGGGACGGCACAGCCGGAGCTGCCCGGCGAAAAACTCAAGTTCCTCAAAGGGAGAAACGCCCGCCTCCCTCAGTGCACCCCCTTTTCCTTGCCTCCCCCGCCCGCGCAGGTGTAAGCGTCGATCTTCCCGCCCTTTTTCAGTCTGCCATTGCCCGTGTCCCTCACCGTCTGCACCTGGAACATCAATTCCGTCCGCATCCGCCTCGACATCGTGCGCGCCGCCGTGGAGCGGCTGCAGCCGGATGTGCTGTGTCTGCAGGAGACCAAGTGCCAGGACGACAAGTTTCCCCTGAACGCCATCCGCGACATGGGCTTTCCCCACATCGCGCTCCATGGCCAGAAGGGCTGGCACGGGGTGGCGACGTTCTCGAAGCGGCCGTTCGCGCGCATCGAGAAGGGCGCGTTCTGCGGCAAGGGCGATGCCCGCCACATCGCGGTGACGCTCGACGGCGCGCACGCGCTGGGCAAGCCGCTCACTATCCATAATTTCTACGTGCCGGCGGGCGGCGACGTGCCGGACCCGGAGCTGAACCCCAAGTTCGCCCACAAGCTGGCTTTCCTCGACGAGATCACGGGCTGGGCGCCACTGAAGCCCCACGCCGGCAACAACGACCACGCCATCGTGGTGGGCGACCTCAACATCGCCCCGCTCGAAACCGACGTGTGGAACCACAAGCAGCTGCTCACCGTGGTCAGCCACACCCCGGTCGAGGTGGAGCGGCTCGGTGCGTTCCAGGCCTCCGGCCCGTGGGTGGACGTGATGCGCCACTTCGTGCCGCCGCAGGAAAAGCTGTTCACCTGGTGGAGCTACCGCTCGCCGGATTATACGGCCAACGACCGCGGCCGCCGCCTCGACCATGTGTGGGCTAGCGAGAGCCTCGCCCCCTCCGCCACCGCCATGACCGTGCTGAAGGAAGCCCGCGGCTGGGAAAAGCCGTCGGACCATGTGCCGGTGGCCATGACCTTCGGCTGAGGGTCCTTCAGGGCTTCGCCGGTGCCGGAGGCGCCTCCGCCGGCGCGCCGCCGAGGGCGGGAATGCCGAGGGCGGCGCCGATCTTGCCCTTGGGCACCTTCATCACCTGGGTTCCGGGCGGCAACTGGAACTGCTTTTGGTCCTGCGGTGCGCGGGTGAGGGATGTCGCCTCGAACACCGTCTGCTTCGTGCCCTTGATCTCCACCGCCGTGCGCAGGGCGATGCCATCCGGCGTGATGCAGGCGGTGGTGGGGCCGAGGGCCGATTTCATCTGCGGATCGATTTTCCAGAGGTCGCACGCCTCGCCCGCCACCGTGTCCTCGCCCACCCGGAGGCCGGTGCCGGTGAGGGCGCCGAGCACGTATTCCGGCGGCAGCTCGATCTCCACCGCCATGTTCGGCAAATTGGGGGTGCGCACCAGCATGCTGCGCGCGTTCAGGTCGATGATGCCGACCATGCTGCCGGGAATGTTGGACTTCTGGATCTCCACCCGCATCCGGCCATGGCTGTGGGCGATGTCGATGGTGCCACCGCGCTTGAGGTCGGCTTTCAGGGCAAAATCGGTGGCCGGCAGCGGCACGGGATCGGCGCGGGCAGGAGACACAGACGGCAGGCCGAGGATCAGCACCCCGGCCGCGACGGCGAATGCCGGCACCGAAATACCTGCAACGGCACGGCGGCGGCCGCAGCCGCCTGCTTGGCGCCGGCAATCCTTACCCATGGCCAATTCCTCCGCCCCCGGCCCGTCATAGCAGATGGACATGCCCGTTGGGCAACGGCATGTCCGCGCCGACACGCCTTTCAAAAGACCTCACGGAATGCCCCGGAGGCACCTCCTGCAACGGTATGGCGTAGCAGACGCGACCCGGAGCGAAGACGCAACCCACCCGCGTGGCCCGGTCGCACGAGACTGGCGAAAACCGCGATCAATCAAATATCCGGAGGGTCGGTTGTCGTAATGCCTTCTTGGAGGGGCGCGAGCATCGTCCTTCAATGGACGGTCTGCCGGGCCGGGGCGATTCGCCACAGGCGGACGGCCGGACGGGCGGCCGCGAAATGCGCCGGGAAGAAGCAGCGGGGCCGTGTAGGATGACGCGAAAGGGAGGGCGCGCCAGAATGATGCCGGAAGGGCCATCGCAGGACGGTCGCGAGACCGGAGGACGCGAGCCGGAGAAGCGCGACACGGAAAAGCCCGCCCGTGCGCCGCGCGCTGCCGAGAGGCGTGCGCAGGTGGCCGAAACGCCTGTGCTGACGCCCGCCCCCGCCGCGCCTCTGTCTGCGCCGTCCGGTCTCGCGGCGTCCGGTCTCGCGGCGTCGGGTCTTGCGGCGTCCCTGCCCGCGATGTCCCTGCCCGCGGCGATGACCACGGCCGCGCCAGCGCTGACGCCCAGCCCCCTGCCAGAAATCGCGGCTGCCCCCGCCCCCATGCCGGACCTCGCCCCCATAATTGCCGGCGCGGAGACAGCCTCCCCGCCCCTGGCTGCGGCTCCCGTGCCCGCCCGTCCGTCACCTGCCGCTGCCGCGCCGACGCCGGGCGCTGCCCTGCCCCCCGCGCCGAACGGCCGAAGCGGGCGGCGAAGCCTCGCACTGGTGGGCGCCGTCGCGGCGGTGGTCATCGGCGGCGCCGCGGCGGGCGCGCTCGATCCACTGCTGGCCATCCTGATGGCGGCGCTCCTGGTGGCACTCTGGCTGTCGCTGCGGCCGGCCCCGCCGGCGCCGGTGCCGGTGGTGACGCCTTTGCCGACCGCACCGCCCCCGGCGCGGGACTCGCAGGCCCGCGCGGTGGTGGCGGCGCTGCCCGAGCCGGCGCTGCTGCTCTCGGCCGCCGGCAACATCATCACCGCCAACCAGCGCGTCGCCCTGGCCCTCGGCCCGACGCGGGTGGGCGATCCCCTGTCCTTCGTGGTGCGCGTGCCGGAGGTGCTGGACGCGGTGCGCGCCGCGGCGGCGGATGGCGTGCCCCGGCGGGTGGAGTTCGCCGAGCGCATCCCCCTCGACCGCTGGCTGGAGGCGCATGTGGTGCCGCTCCGGCTGCACGTCTCCCCCGAGCGCTCACCCGACGCCGTGCTGCTCACCTTCCGCGACCTCACCCAGCAGCGCCGGGTGGAGCAGATGCGGGCGGACTTCGTGGCCAATGCCAGCCACGAGCTGCGCACCCCGCTGGCCTCCCTGTCGGGCTTCATCGAGACGCTGCAGGGCCCGGCCCGCAACGACACGCCGGCGCGCGAGCGCTTCCTCGCCATCATGGCGGCGCAGGCGCGACGCATGTCGCGCCTCATCGACGACCTGCTCTCGCTCTCGCGCATCGAACTGAACGCCCACGTGCAGCCGCAGACCAAGGTGGACCTTGGCGCCATCATCGCCCACGTCTGCGATACCCTCTCCCCCCTCGCCCGCGACCGCGGGGTGGAGCTGGAGCAGGTCCGCGAGACGGCCGACCTGGAAATCCTCGGTGATCGCGACGAACTGATCCGCCTGTTCGAAAATCTGGTGGAGAATGCCCTGAAATACGGCGCCGCAGGCAAGAAGGTGGAGGTGCGCCTCGCCCGCGAGAACGGCACCGCCGTGGTGAGCGTGCGCGACTTCGGCCCCGGCATCTCGCCGGAGCACCTACCCCGCCTCACCGAGCGCTTCTACCGGGTGGACGTGGCGGCCAGCCGTGACCAGGGCGGGACGGGATTGGGGCTCGCCATCGTCAAGCACATCGTGGCCCGCCACCGCGGCCGGCTGGGCGTGGAAAGCGAGCTCGGCAACGGAGCAATCTTCTCCGTGCGGATGGAAGCTTTGCCGAACCCGGAAAAAAACCTATAAAAGGCAATGGCGTAAGCTGTCATGCCCATGTCACGGACGCGTCATAGAACCTTGGCGCGCCGGGGCTAAGAGTCCTGAGCCCAGTTGCCCCGGCTCCTGCCGGAGCGGCAACCGATTTGGCAAGGAGAGATATCGTGAAGCTCACCACCGCTCTCGGCGTGATCGCCGTAGCTGGCTCGCTGTTTGCCGGCAGCGCCCAGGCTGTCGATTTCACCGGCGCTGGCGCGTCCTTCCCCGCCCCCGTCTACCAGTCCTGGGGCGCCAAGTTCAAAGAGAAGACCGGCGCGACGCTGAACTACCAGTCGATCGGCTCCGGCGGCGGCCAGAACCAGATCATCAACCGCACCGTGGACTTCGGCGCGTCCGACGCGACGGTCCCGGGCGAGAAGCTCGCGGCCAACAACCTGCTGCAGTTCCCGACCGTGATCGGCTCGGTGGTCGCCACCGTCAACCTCGACGGCGTCACCACCAACCAGCTCAAGCTCACCGGCCCGGTGCTCGCCGACATCTATCTCGGCAAGATCACCAAGTGGAACGACAAGGCCATCGCCGACCTGAACCCCGGCGTGACCCTGCCCTCGAACGCCATCGTCCCGGTCTATCGTTCGGATAGCTCGGGCACGACCGCGATCTTCACCTCCTACCTGTCGGCCGTGAGCCCGGACTGGAAGTCCAAGGTCGGCTCGGCGACCTCGGTCCAGTGGCCCACCGGCGCTGGCGCCAAGGGTAACGAGGGCGTCACCGGCACCGTCAAGAACACCAAGGGCGGCATCGGCTACGTCGAGTTCATCTACGCCGCCGCCAACAAGCTGGTCGTGACCCAGCTGCAGAACAAGGCCGGCAAGTTCGTCACCCCCGAGGTCGCCGGCTTCCAGGCCGCCGCCGCCTCCGCCGACTGGAAGGGCGCCAAGGACTTCGCCGCTTCCATGATCGACGCCCCGGCCCCCGAGGCCTGGCCGATCGTCTCCCCCACCTACATCCTGCTGCCGAAGAACCCGACCAACGTCGAGGCTTCGCGCGAAGTGATGAAGTTCTTCGAGTGGGCCTACACCAAGGAAGGCGCCGACATCGCCGAAGGCCTGCACTACATCCCGCTGCCCGCGGCGGTGGTCGAGCAGGTGAAGGCCGCCTTCAAGGCCGAAGTGAAGGGTCCGGACGGCAAGCCCGTCCTCTGATCTGAAGAAGATCGCGCCGCTCTCCCAGGAGGGCGGCGCTTTTCCATCAGGCGACAGGTCCGGTAGCGCACACGCATCGACAAGCCGGGGCAGGGGATAAAATGGACGCGACGGTGGACGGCATGCGGTCTGGCTCGGCAGAGCCCATCAGCAAGGCCAAAGGCACGGGACGGATCGCCGATCCGATCTTCGTCACCCTCCTGTGGGCGAGCGGCATCTTCGTCCTCATCCTGCTCGGCCTCATCATCGCCGAGCTGTTCAAGGGCGGCCTGCCGGCGCTCCAGCACTTCGGGCTCGACTTCATCTGGTCGTCCGCCTGGAACCCGGTCACCGAGAATTTCGGCGCCCTGGTGATGATCTACGGCACGCTGTTCTCCGCCATCATCGCGGTGATCGTGGCGCTGCCGCTCTCCTTCGGCATCGCCTTCTTCCTCACCGAGATCGCGCCCCAGCCACTGAAGCGGCCCGTCGGCGTCGCGGTCCAGCTTCTGGCCGCCGTGCCCTCCATCATCTACGGCATGTGGGGCTTCTTCGTCGTCGTCCCGCTGATCGCCGCCTACGTGCAGCCCCCGCTGATCGACCTGTTCGGCGACCTGCCGGTCATCGGCGCCCTGTTCGCCGGCCCGCCGCTCGGCTCGGGCATGCTCACCGCCGGCCTCATCCTCGCGGTGATGATCTTGCCCTTCATCACCGCCATGTTCGTGGAGACGCTGGAAAGCGTGCCGCCCATGCTGAAGGAATCGGCCTACGGCATCGGCGCCACCACCTACGAGGTCTACAAGAACGTCTCGGTGCCCTACGGCAAGACCGCCATGGTGGGCGCCATCATGCTCGGCCTCGGCCGCGCGCTGGGCGAGACCATGGCCGTGACCTTCGTCATCGGCAACGCGACGCGCCTGTCCGCCTCCCTGTTCGCGCCGGGCGCCACCATCGCCTCCACCATCGCCAACGAATTCCCCGAGGCCCCGATCGGGTCGCTGAAGCTCACCTCGCTGCTGCAGCTCGGCTTCATCCTGTTCGTGATCTCCTTCATCGTCCTTGCACTGTCCCGGGCGCTCGTGCGCTCGCGGCTCGACTGACCGGGAGCTTCAGAACCATGGCTTCCCTCGCCGCGCGCCGCGCCACCGACCGGGCCGTCAAGGCCATCTCCACCGGCTTCGCCGTCTTCGCCCTGTTCCTTCTCGGCTGGATCCTCTGGACCCTGCTCTCGCGCGGCCTGCCCGCGCTGGGATTGAACGTCTTCACCCAGGTCACCAAGCCGCCGGGCCAGGGCGGCGGCCTGCTGAATGCCATCGTCGGCTCGCTGATCCAGATCGGCATCGCCATGGCCATCGGCGGCCCCATCGGCATCTTCTGCGGCACCTTCCTCGCCGAGAACGGCAAGGGCACCAAGGTCGGCGCCGCCGCCCGCTTCGTGAACGACATCCTGCTGTCGGCGCCGTCCATCCTGGTGGGCCTGTTCATCTACACCCTGCTGGTGGTGCCGCTCGGCGGCTTCTCCGGCTGGGCGGGCTCCATCGCCCTGGCGATCCTGGTGATCCCGGTCATCGTGCGCACCACCGAGGACATGCTGAACCTCGTGCCCGTCGGCCTGCGCGAAGCCGCCTTCGCGCTTGGCGCGCCGCAGTGGAAGGTAGTGATGTTCATCACCTGGCGCGCGGCCCGCGCCGGCATCGTCACCGGCGTGCTTCTGGCCATCGCCCGCGCCGCCGGCGAGACCGCGCCGCTGCTGTTCACCTCGCTCGGCAACAACGCCATGTCGACCGACCTGTCGAAGCCGATGGCGAGCCTGCCCATCGCCATCTACCAGTTCGCCGGCAGCCCGTTCGACGACTGGGTCTCGCTCGCCTGGGCCGGCGCACTGCTCATCACCGTGGGCGTGCTGGTGCTCAACGTGGCGTCCCGCCTCTTCCTGGCGCGGAGCCACTAGCTCCCGCCGCCGCCCTTTCCATTTCCTCCGAAGCAAGGCCAAGGCCCAAGCGAGGACAAGATGACTTCAGCCGTCGATCCCACCTTCAATCTCGCCTCCGCCGTGGGTGCCAAGCCGGACGCGCCGCCGGCCCCCGCCAAGATCAAGGTGGAGAACCTGCAGTTCTACTATGGCAGCAACCATGCGCTGCGGAACATCAACTTCGAGGTTCCCGAGAAGCGCGTGACCGCCATGATCGGTCCGTCGGGCTGCGGCAAGTCCACACTGCTGCGCGTGTTCAACCGCATGTTCGACCTCTACCCCGGCCAGCGCGCCGAGGGCTCGGTGCTGTTCGACGGCGTGAACATCGTCGGCAAGGAACTGGACCCCACCATCGTACGCACCCGCATCGGCATGGTGTTCCAGAAGCCTACGCCGTTCCCCATGTCGATCTATGACAACATCGCGTTCGGCGTGAAGCTGCACGAGAAGCTCTCCAAGGCACAGATGGACGAGCGCGTGGAATGGTGCCTGCGCAAGGCCGCCATCTGGGACGAGACCAAGGACCGCCTGCACACCTCGGCGCTCGGCATGTCCGGCGGCCAGCAGCAGCGCCTGTGCATCGCCCGCACCATCGCGGTGAAGCCCGAGGTGATCCTGCTCGACGAGCCGACCTCGGCCCTCGACCCCATCTCCACCTCGAAGATCGAGGACCTGATCGACGAGCTGAAGCAGGAATTCACCATCGTCATCGTCACCCACAACATGCAGCAGGCCGCGCGCTGCGCCGACATGACCGCCTTCTTCTATCTGGGCGAGCTGATCGAGATGGCGCCTTCCGACGTGATCTTCACCAATCCGAAGGAGATCAAGACGCGCGACTACATCACCGGCCGCTTCGGCTGACGGATTGAAGGATCACTGAGATGCCGGATCATATCGTCGCCTCCTTCGATCAGGAGTTGAAGGAAATCGGCCGCAAGGTCGTCGAGATGGGCGGGCAGGCCGAGCGCCTGGTCGCCGACAGCGTCGCCTCCCTCATCCGCCGCGACAGCGCCCTCGCGCAGAAGGTCGTGCTGCTGGATGCCAGCGTCGACCAGGTGCAGCGCGAGATCGAGGACCGGGCCATCCTGGTCATCGCCAAGCGCCAGCCGGTGGCCATCGACCTGCGCGAGATCGTCGCCGCGATCCGCATCGCCAACGATCTCGAGCGCATCGGCGACCTCGCCAAGAACGTGGGCAAGCGCGTCATCGCCATCGAGGGCGAGTATCACCCGGCGAAGCTGGTGCGCGGGGTGGAGCACATCTCCGACCTCGTGCTCGAGCAGCTGAAGGAAGTGCTGGACGCCTACGCCGCCCGCAACGAGGCCAAGGCGCTGGAAGTGTGGGGCCGCGACGGCGCCATCGACATCATGTACACGTCCCTGTTCCGCGAGCTCCTCACCTACATGATGGAGGATCCGCGCAACATCTCCGTGTGCACGCACCTCTTGTTCTGCGCCAAGAACATCGAGCGCATCGGCGACCACGCGACCAACATCGCGGAGATCGTCTACTACATGGTGACGGGCCAGAACCTGCCGGAGAGCCGCCCCAAGGCGGACGCCTCCAGCGACACCACCCTGCCCTTCCCGGGCCGCACCACCACCGTTCAGAGCTGATCAACCAGACCTGAAGACGGGGCGGAGAGCCCCGATAGTGACGGATAGACCAAAGTGCCGGCGCGTATTCTGATCGTCGAGGACGAAGAGCCGTTAACCCTCCTGCTCCGCTACAATCTGGAGTCGGAGGGTTACGGGGTCGAGAGCGTGGGACGCGGCGACGAAGCCGAGACCCGGCTGCGCGAAAGCGTGCCTGATCTCATCATCCTCGACTGGATGCTGCCCGGCCTCTCCGGCATCGAACTGTGCCGGCGCCTGCGCACCCGGCCGGAGACCGAGCGGCTGCCCGTCATCATGCTCACCGCCCGCGGTGAGGAAACCGAGCGGGTGCGCGGCCTCGCCACCGGCGCGGACGACTATGTGGTGAAGCCCTTCTCGGTGCCCGAGCTGCTCGCCCGCGTGCGCGCCCTGCTGCGCCGGGCCAAGCCCGAGCACGTCGCCACCCTGCTGCGGGCCGGCGACATCGAGCTCGACCGCGAGACCCACCGGGTTCACCGCGCCGGTCGCGAGATCCATCTCGGCCCCACCGAGTTCCGCCTGCTGGAATTCCTGATGCAGAGCCCCGGCCGCGTCTTCTCCCGCGAGCAGCTGCTCGACGGCGTGTGGGGCCAGGACGTCTATATCGACGAGCGCACGGTGGACGTGCATGTGGGCCGCCTGCGCAAGGCCATAAACCGCGGCCGCCAGTCCGACCCCATCCGCACCGTGCGCGGCGCCGGCTACTCCTTCAACGAGATGTTCGCCCGCGCGCACTGAGCGTTGCTTCGCTCAAACGCCACGCGGGCTGTCTTTACGTCGTCTTCGCTCAAACGCCGCGCGGGCTATTTTGGGGGAGGCGCAACCTCCCCCGAGCCGTCATCCCCCGGCTCGTCCTGGGGATCCACCCCGCCACGCGTCGGGCTGCTCGGAAGTATCAGCACCCCTCTGGCCGATGGGTGGATTGCCCGCACAAGGCGGGCAATGACGGCGGGATGTATGAAACGGGGCAGATCTCCGATGAGACGCAGCCCTCACCCCGTCCGCACCCCCAAAAGCCCAAGCGCCTGCTTGGCCGCGCGCTCGCCGGAGAGCCAGGCGCCGCCGACCGTGCCCCAGAGCGTCTCGTGGGTGTGCTCGCCGGCGAAGACCAGCCGGCCGCCCACCGTTTCGGTGAAGGCGCGGCGCATGTTGCCGAAGCCCGGCAAGGCGCAGGAGAAGGCGCCCAGCGCCCACGGCTCCTTGCTCCAGCGGGTGGCGAAGACCTTGCCGACGCGCGCGGCGGTATCGGCGCCGAACTCGCGCGTCAGCGCCGCCTTCACGAAGGACGCCGCCGCCTCGGGCGGACTGTCGGCGAGGCCGGCGGCCACGTCGCCCCCCACTTCAAGGCTGTAGAGGTCTGTGCCGCCGATACGGGCGCGCAGCGCATAGGCGCGCGGGCCGTCGGCGCGGAAATAGACCAGCTCGTCAGCGCCGAGATTGCCGGGATTGCGCGGCAGGCGGAAGCCGATGTGGTCGAAGGCGCCGAGCGTGATCTTCTCCACCGCCGTGCGGTAGCGCTGCGGCAAGGACGGGCCGATGCGCAGCTTGCCTGCCGCAATCAGGCTCGGCGGTACGGCGACGATCACCGCGCGCCCGGTCACGCTGCCCTTGTTGGTCTGCACCGAGACGAGGCGCGGGCTGAGATCGATGGAGCGCGCCGCCACCTCGAGCCGCACGGTCAGCGGACGGGCGAGCTGCGCCACCAGCGTGCCCACGCCCTGCCGGCAGATGTCCTCGCTCTCGCGCTCGTCGAAGCGGGAGACATCCACGGTGGAGACCTGATCCAGTTCCTTGGCGCAGTTGAACGGGCCGAGGACGAAGCGGGCGCTCGGCCCCCACGGTCCGAGGTCCGGCAAGGCGCGGGAGGCGGCCATGTCGCGGTTGGCATCGCCCGCGGCGACGATGGCCCGCTCGCCGCGGCGGACCGTGGCGATGAAATCCTCATAATCGGTATCGCCCGCCTCGCGCCCGCCCACATAGAGCCGGCCGCCATCGGGCGCGCGATAGATGTCGAGCCCCTCGGCCCGGCCGAAGGCGGCCATGGGGCGCGCCGCCGGCATATTGAGCCGCGCCGCGCCGAGGTCGAACGGCACGCCGAACTGGGTGGTGTCGGTCACCGTGCGGCCGCCCACCTGCTTGCCGGCTTCCAGCAGCACATAGCTGCGCCCGGCCTCGGCGATGCGCCGCGCGGCGGCGATGCCGGCCGCGCCCGCACCGATGATGACGACGTCCGCGTCAGTCTGCTGGCCGAGCGCGCGCGAGGAGGCAAGGCTCATGCCCACGAGCGGCGTGGCCGCCAGGGCAACACCACGGGCGAGCAGCGCGCGGCGGGAAAGAGGGGGGCGATCGGGTTCGGTCACGGCCGGAACGCTACCATGGGGCGTGCAACGGGGCGAGAGGGCGGACCGCCCCGTAGGTAAATGCGCGACACCACGCACTTTCCCGCCGGATCGCCCCCAACCTTCGCAAAATTGTAAGCCGGCATGTGGATAAAGGGGCGCGTGGCCGGCGCGGCTTCGCTCGCGCTCGGGACATGTCGGGGGAGACCCATGAAGGATCCGGTTCAGAAGACCATCGGCTACAGGCTCACCCACACGGCGCGCCTGCAGAAGGCGCTGTCGGCCCGTCTCCTCGCCGGCCTCGGGCTGTTCCCGGGACAGGAATCCGTGCTGAAGCTTTTGTGCGAGGCGGACGGCCGCACCATGGGCGACCTTGCATCCGCGCTGCGGGTGCGCCCGCCCACGGCCTCCAAGACCATCGCCCGCCTCACCACCCAGGGCCTCGTCGAGCGCCGCGCCACCGATGGCGACGGCCGGCTCGTGCGGGTCTTCCTCACCGATGCGGGACGCGAACGCGGCGCCTCCATCGATCATGTGTGGGACCAGCTGGAGGCCGAGATGGTGGTCGGCCTCGACAGCAAGGAGAAGAAGCGGCTGCGCAAGCTCCTGCGCAAGGTGGAGAAGAACCTTGCCTTGCGCCTTGGCGCCGACGGCGGCCTCGACGACGAAGCCGAACCCGGCGACGAGGACGAGGACGCCTGAGAGCCGCAGACGCCCCCTCCATCACCGTCACCCGGGCCTGCCCTCGACTTTCCGCCTTGCATCCGGCGCATGGAGCGGTGCGGCACTATGCACCGCTCCGGGCTTTTCTCCCGGCCGATCCCGCGCTATGCCTTGTCCGATCGATTTTCAATCGATTAAAAAACACACCGGCACAGCCGCCGCGCCAACGGCAGAATCAGGATCGCCGGCCGGATCGGCGACGCACCGGGGGAAACATGTCCAACGCCATCGATCTCAACGACCGCTTCGCCATCGTCACCGGCGGCGCGCAGGGTATCGGCCGCGCCGTGATCGAGCGCTTCATCGCCTCCGGTGCCCGCGTCGCCATCTTCGATCGCGACACCGACCTCGTGGTGAAGACCGCGGACGAACTGGGCCGCGCCCGCGTGATGCCCGTGACTGTGGACGTGAGCCGCCTCGCCGACGTGGAACGGGCTGTCGCCGAGGTGCATGCCGAATTCGGCCGCATCGACATCCTCGTGAACAATGCCGGTGTCGCGGGCGCGAACCACAAGACGTGGGACTACCCGGAAGAGGAATGGAAGAAGGTGATGGCCAT
>NZ_JAFO01000001.1:5377500-5472264 GCF_000526175.1 Xanthobacter sp. 126
GGCCCCGGCATCCGGCTCTATGAGAGCATCTACGAGACCGCGCTGCGCAACGACGTGCCGCGCAGCGTCATCGCCGACATCATCCGCGTCTATTCCTTCGACGTGGACTTCCAGCGCCGGGTGAAGCCGGGCGACAATTTCGAGGTGCTGTTCTCGGATGATCCGGGCGCCTCCAACGACGTGCTCTACGCCGCCCTCACCGTGAACAAGGAGACGCGGCGCTACTACCGCTTCCAGACCACGGATGACGGGCTCGTCGACTATTACGACGAGGACGGAAAGAGCGCGAAGAAGTTCCTGGTGAGAAAGCCCATGACAGGCGGCATCATGCGCTCGCCTTTCGGCTATCGCCGCCACCCCATCCTCGGCTATTCCAAGCTGCACACGGGCGTGGACTGGGCGGACGCCATCGGCTCGCCCATCTATGCCGCGGGCAACGGCACCATCATCTACGCCAACTGGAAATCCGGCTACGGCAAGCACACGGAAATCCAGCACGCCAACGGCTACGTCACCACCTATTCGCACCAGTCGGGCTTCGCCCGCGGCATCCGCGAGGGCGTGACGGTGCGCCAGGGCCAGCTCATCGGCTATCTCGGCAATACCGGCCTCTCCACCGGCCCGCATCTGCACTACGAAGTGAAGATCAACGGCAACTTCGTCGATCCCATGCGCATCCGCCTGCCGCGCGGCCGGGCGCTGGACGGCAAGTTCCTCGCCGAGTTCAGGAAGGAGCGGGAGCGCATCGAGGCCCTGCTCAGCCACGCCCCGGTCCCGCCGAAGGTGGCGAACGCCGGCTCTTCCAAGACGCGCGCCGCCAGCAACTGACCCGCCCTGTTCCGGGCCGCCGCCTCTGCGCGCGGGCCGGAACGCGCTTCATCAAAAGACCGCTGGACACACGAAATGGCGCCGCAGGCGGGGCCGCACTTCGCCACAAACAAAGCTTGACCTTGGGAACGGTTCAGCTACCGCTGCGACCGGTTGAAAGCCAAACCTTTCTCTCCCAGAGGACTGCCCCCATGAGCGGCCCCTTCCGTGGTTCGGTTCGTTCCCTCGCCTGCGCCCTCATCCTCTCCACCGCGCTGCCCGCGCTCGCCGCCGCCGACCCGCTGAGCGACTATGTCGCCGCGCGCGACAAGGCCACGGCCGACGCCCTCGCCGCCGCCAAGGCCGACAAGAGCGGCGACCCCGCCGTCATCAAGCGCGAAGAGGCCGCGCTCAAGGATCTCGGCAAGCGCATGACGGCCCTTGTCGGCCCGGTGAAGTTCAAGGGCCTCGGCTCGCCGGAATATACGCTGCGCGTGCTGACCTACGACGAGAACACCCCCGCGCACGATCTGGGCGGCATCCACTTCGCCGACAAGGATTTCAACACCCGCCTGGTGGTGGCGCCCGAAAGCATCTTCACCGCCTGGCTCGCCACCCGCGCCAAGGATCCGGATGCCCCGAAGGCCTTCGCCTCCGGCGTGAAGGCGGCGGCGGGCACGCCTGAATTCTACACCAACGCCGTTGGCTTCGACGGCGGCTTCTACCAGCCCTATGTCGAACTGCCCGTCGCCGCCGTGCCGGGAGAAACCGCCGTCGCCTGGCTCGGCCTCCAGACCGAGGAGCCCTCCGGCAACACCGCCCCCAACGAGGTCGCCATCGTGCGCATCGGCGGCGGCATGGCCATGGTGGGCGTCGCCATGGTGAAGCTCGGCGACAAGCCGATCCCCGCCTGCGACGCCATCTGGCAGCCCTTCAAGACCAAGGCCGACGCTCTCCAGAAGCAGGTGGAGAAGGACAACAAGGACCAGGACCCGCGCTGGGAGCAGATCACCAAGATCCAGGACGAGGGCTCCAACGCCTATCGCGACTGCTTCATCAAGGAGGCGCCGAGCCAGCCCTTCTTCGCCGCCGCGGTGAAGAAGGCGGAAGCCTTCCTCGCCACCGCGCGCGGGCAGTGAGACCCTCCCGCCCGCATCTGAGCGATCCCCATCATCCGAGGACCTGACATGAGCCGCCCCGACCGCTGCCGCCCGGCCGCAAGTGCCCTTCTTCTTGCAATGGGTTTCGCGATGGGTTTGGCCGGCAGCGCCGGGGCGGCGCCTGCGGATGACTATATCGCAGCACGGGACAAGGCCGTGGCGGCTCTGGCCGCCGCGGAGAAGGGGGGCGCGACCCCCGAGGATCTGGAGAAGCGCGATGCCGCCGCCCGCAAGGCGCTGGAGCAGAAGATGAGCGCGCTCCTCGGCCCGCTTCAGCTCAAGGGGCTCACGGCCAGCTTCTCCCCCTCCACTCTGCTGGATGGCAACATCGAATCCGGCGGGCCGGACGGCCTCCTGTTCGCCGACAAGGATTTCACCACCCGCGTGCTGGTCTCCCCGGAGCCGGTGTTCGCCAACTGGCTGGCGGCGCAGGCGAAGCACGAGAACGCCGCCCCGGCCCTCGGACAGGGGATCGCGGCGGCGACGGGCAGCGAGGAATTCTACACGCTCGCCATCGGCGCCGAGGCGGCCTTCTCCCGCTACATGGAGCTGCCGGTGACGGCCGCCGCGGGCGAGACCGCCTCGGCCGCCCTCGGCCTGTTCAGCCAGGACATATCGGCCAACACGCTGCCCGATGCCGTGGTCGTCACCCGGGTGGCGAACGGCCGGGTCGCCGTGGCCACCACCAATGTGAAGCTGGGCATCAAGTCCCTGCCCGTCTGCGACAAGGCCTGGAAGGCGACCACCGCGAAGGCCGAGGCGCTGCGCGCCGCCGCGGAAAAATCCAAGAAGCAGGACGATCCGCGCTGGGAAGAGGCGAACAAGGCCGACGTGGACGCCTCCAACGCCTTCCGCGCCTGCTTCGCCAAGGAGGCCCAGGGCCAGCCGGTCCTCGCCGCCGCGGTGAAGCGCGCCGAAACCCTGCTCGCCACCGCCCGGGGCCAGTGAGCGCATAGCCCGCGCGGTGCCGGTGGAAGACCGGGGACGCGGCGGGGCCATCCATTGATTTTTACCAATGGCGGCGCAGATTGCGCCGCCATTGTCGTTTCAGCACACGAGAGTCCCCATGACGCGCTCCGATCGCCGCCGCCCCCTCCTCCGGCTGGCTTCGGCCCTGCTCGCGGCGGGACTTCTCGCCGGCGGGCCGGCGCATGCGGGGCCGGCGGAGGACTATATGGCCGCCCATGCCAAGGCCCTGGCGGACGTGGCCGCGGCGGCGAAGGCGGGCAAGAGCGACGGCGAGCTGGACGCGCTCGGCGCTCCGCTGCTGAAAGATCTGGAAAAGCGGATGGTCGCCCTCATCGGGCCCATCGCCTTCAAGGGCACGCAGAAGAAGCCCATCTTCATGCCCTCCTCGCTCAACGCCGAATATCTGGAATCCAAGGAGCCGGACGGCCTGCTGTTCTCCGGCACCAACCTCACCACCCGCTATTTCGTCTCCCCCGAGCCGGTCTTCACCGACTGGCTCGCCGCCCGCGCCAAGGAGGAGGACGCCGACCCCGCGCTGCGCCTCGGCCTCAAGGGGGCCATGGGGACGGAGCCGTTCTATTTCGCCGTGCTGGGCACGGATGCCGCCTTCATCAAATACATGGACCTGCCGGTGACGGCCGGCGCGGGCGAGAGCGTCACTGCCGCGCTCGGGCTCTTCACCCAGTCGGGCCAGCAGAACGACCCGCCCAGCAGCATCGTCCTCACCCGCATCGGCGACGGCCGCGTGGTGGTGGGCACGGCGGACCTCAAAGCCGCCATCAAGCCCCTGCCGGCCTGCGAGAAGATCTGGACCGAGGCCAACACCAAGGCCACCAAGCTCGAGGACGCCGCCGGCAAGACCCGCAACGACGAGGACCCGCGCTGGAAGGAAGCCGAGCAGGTCCGCGAAGCCGGCGGCGACGCCTTCCGCGCCTGCTTCGTCAAGGCCGCCCCAAGCCTGCCGTTCTTCCCGGCGGCGGTGAAGCGCGCGGAGGAGCTGGTGCAGGCGGCACGGGGGAAGTAGGGGGGCGTCAGGCTTTCCAGTAGTCGGCCGCGCCTTGGGGCAGCGTCGCGACGACGCGATGGACTGATAAAAGCCGGACTGGCCCATTTTAAGTCTGGATTACGCGTCAAATTCGCATATAATTGGCTGAAATTTGATATGACCTCCATTTTAGGAGAAATTCCATGCTGCTACGGCTGAGCGCATCAAACTTCCTCTCTTTCTCCGAAGGACAGGAATTGTCCCTAGTGGCGAGCGGGCTAAAAGGCCCGGAAGAAGGCTTACTTCCGATACCCGGAACCGATCTCTTTGCGGTGCCAAGCGCTATAGTCTACGGCGCAAATGCTTCCGGTAAGACGAATTTCGTGAAGTCGCTTCGCTTTATGCGTGCAGCGATTATTGATTCGCACCGACTTGGCCGTCCCGAAGGGGGTGTACCACGCGTGCCCTTCAAACTCGACCCAACGAAGGCAACCGCTCCAACGGTTGTTGAAGCCGATTTCATAGTTGACGGCGTACGTTTTCAATATGGATTTGAATGCGACGATGACAAGTTTCTATCGGAATGGCTCTTTTCCTACCCTGAGGGAAAACGGCGCAGAATGTTTGAGCGCTCTGGCGGAAATGTTGAATTTGGCTCGTTCTTCAAAGGGCCGAAGAAAATTTTGGTCGACCTCATGCGGCCTAACAGCCTCTTCATTTCAACCGCAACCCAGAACGACCACGAAGAGCTTAGCAAGATAGTTTCATTTTTCCGAAACATAAAATTTAGTATAAACTTATCAGTTGCGAAGGAATTAATTAACAATACGTTCAAAAAAGACCAAATTGATAGTCGGACAATCGCATTTTTAACTGCAGTCGGGACGGGAATAACCGGGTATCGTCAGACTGACATTGAAATACCAGATACATTGAGGAATTTTTCTAAAGAATTTTCAGAGCTCGCGCGTAAGCATATGGGGGACTCCGTCTCAGTTGAAGATAACTTATCTGATCGATCTAGCGATGTGGCAATCGAACTCGCCCATGCGGGAGCGGGCGGCGAAACGTGCTATTTTGGGCTCGAAAGAGAAAGCTCGGGCACTCGCAGACTCATTCTATTGATGAACAACATTTTCAAATCTCTTGATAGGGGAAGTGTAATTGTTATCGACGAGCTTGATGCAAGCCTCCACACTCATGCGGCAGAGAAAATAATTTCTTTATTTTCAAATCCAAGTGTTAATAAAAATGGCTCTCAGCTGATTACAACAACCCACGATACAAATTTACTAAATTGTTCATGCCTTAGGCGAGATCAAATTTGGTTTTGTGAAAAAGATTATATAGGATCGTCTCACATATTCCCTCTATCCGATATAAAATCCCGACAAACTGATAATTTCGAGCAAGGCTATCTTGAGGGCAGGTATGGTGCCATCCCGTATTCAGGCAACCTAACATCGCTTTTTGGAGCTTGACGATGCCCGGTGACCGATCACTGAAAAGGCGAGCCGCCTCTCGAAAGCCTAAGATAAAATTCATAATCTACAGCGAAGGCAAAAATACAGAACCCGGTTATTTCTTAGCTCTTAAGAAGAATTTCTTGGGCACCCTCGTCGATCTCGAGATAATCGAGGCCGCGGGGACACCGGCGACGATCGCCGAGAAGGCTCGCCTTCGAGCGAAAGCCTTTTCACGGATCAAAAATCGACAATCCTCATTTGAGGAAAATGACGAAATCTGGGCGGTATTTGATCGGGATGAGCACCCGTTCATAGATCAGGCGCTTCAAATCTGCTACGAATCAAAAGTTAATGTAGCTTTTTCCGACCCATGCTTCGAACTTTGGCTGATATTGCACCATCGAAACTTTGACCGACCAGATGATAGGCATCAAGTTCAGTCCGAATTGGCCAAAATTTGCACAGATTACGATAGCAGACGACATAAAACGACCGACTGCGACAAATTAATGCCTTATTTAATTGATGCAGAAAATAGAGCTTCGACTCAATTATCTCGGCGCGAAGAAGAGGGAGATCCACCGAGACGCCCTTTTACAACGGTTTTTAAACTCACCCGGAACATGCGGAAGGCGCATGACGATTATTGCAAACGTTGAATGCCGAACTGATTAATAGCGAGCTTGATACCACCTCTATATATCCATCTATTTTCTAGTTCTATGCATTTTTCCAACAATTCGAACAAATAACCCCCGGCGCTCGCACGCCGGGGGTCCGTCCTCACACCCTAAACCCCAATCCCCTCAGGCCGCCTGATCCACCTTGGCCGCCTCGCTGGTGAAGGTCAGGTGGCCGTCGGCCAGACCCACCTTCACCTTGGCGCCGTCGAGGATCTCGCCGCCGAGGATCTTCTCGGCGAGGGGGTCCTGCACCAGCTTCTGGATGGTGCGCTTCAGGGGGCGCGCGCCATAGGCCGGGTCGTAGCCCTTGTCGCCGAGGAAGTGCCGCGCCTCGGGCGAGATCTCGATGGTGATCTTGCGATCCTCCAGCAGCTTGCGCAGCCGGCCCATCTGGATGTCCACGATGGTGTCCATCTGGTCCCGCTTCAGGCGGTGGAACATGACGATCTCGTCGATGCGGTTGATGAATTCCGGGCGGAAGTGACGCCGCACGGCCCCCATCACCAAATCGTAGGCCTCCTCGTCGGACACCACCTCGTCGCCCTCGTGGCCCGGCACCTTGAAGCCCATGGGCTGGCGCGGGTCGGCGAGGAATTCGGCGCCGAGGTTGGAGGTCATGACGATGAGCACGTTGCGGAAGTCCACCGTGCGGCCCTGTCCGTCCGTCAGGCGCCCGTCGTCGAGCACCTGCAGGAGGACGTTGAACACGTCCGGATGCGCCTTCTCCACCTCGTCGAACAGCACCACCTGATAGGGCCGGCGCCGCACGGCTTCGGTCAGCGCTCCGCCCTCGTCATAGCCCACGTAGCCGGGAGGCGCGCCGATCAGCCGGCTCACGGAGTGCTTCTCCATGTATTCCGACATGTCGATGCGCACCATCGCCGTCTCGTCGTCGAACAGGAACTCGGCCAGCGCCTTGGTCAGCTCCGTCTTGCCGACGCCCGTGGGGCCGAGGAAGAGGAACGAGCCGATGGGCCGGTTCGGGTCCTGCAGGCCGGCGCGGGCGCGGCGCACGGCGGTGGAGACGGCGGCCACCGCCTCCGACTGGCCCACCACGCGCTTCGCCAGCTCCAGCTCCATGCGCAGCAGCTTCTCGCGCTCGCCTTCGAGCATCTTGTCCACCGGCACGCCGGTCCAGCGGGAGACGACGCCGGCGATGTGGCTGGGCGTCACCGCCTCTTCCACCATGCCGCCGCCGGCCCCGCCCGCCTTCTCGATGTCGGCGAGCTTCTTCTCCAGCTGCGGGATCACCGAATAGGTGAGCTCGCCGGCCTTCTGGTATTCGCCCTGCCGCTGCGCGGTGGCGAGGTCGGCGCGCGCCTGGTCGAGCTTGGCCTTGACGGTGGTCGCCTCGCCCAGCTTCTCCTTCTCCGCCTTCCACTTGGAGGTGAGGACGGAGGCCTTCTCCTCGAGATCCGCCAGCTCCTTCTCGGAGCGCTTCAGGCGGTCCTTGGAGGCGCTGTCGGTCTCCTTCTTCAGGGCCTCCTGCTCGATCTTGCGGCGCATGATCTCGCGGTCGAGGCTGTCCAGCTCCTCGGGCTTGGAATCCACCTGCATGCGCAGGCGCGAGGCCGCCTCGTCCACAAGGTCGATGGCCTTGTCGGGCAGGAAGCGGTCGGTGATGTAGCGGTTGGAGAGAACCGCCGCCGAGACCAGCGCCGAGTCGGTGATGCGCACGCCGTGGTGCAGCTCGTACTTCTCCTTCAGGCCGCGCAGGATGGAGACGGTATCCTCCACCGTGGGCTCGGAGACGAAGACGGGCTGGAAGCGACGGGCGAGAGCCGCGTCCTTCTCCACGTGCTTGCGATACTCGTCCAGCGTGGTCGCGCCGACGCAGTGCAGCTCGCCGCGGGCAAGGGCGGGCTTCAGGAGGTTGGACGCATCCATGGCGCCGTCGGTCTTGCCTGCGCCGACGAGGGTATGCATCTCGTCGATGAAGAGGATAATGCCGCCCTCGGCCGCCTCCACCTCGGAGAGCACGCTCTTCAGCCGCTCCTCGAACTCGCCGCGATATTTCGCGCCGGCGATGAGGGAGCCCATGTCGAGGGAGAGAAGGCTCTTGTCCTTCAGGCTCTCGGGCACGTCGCCGTCCACGATGCGGCGGGCGAGGCCCTCCACAATGGCGGTCTTGCCAACGCCGGGCTCGCCGATGAGCACGGGATTGTTCTTGGTGCGGCGCGCCAGCACCTGGATGGTGCGGCGGATCTCCTCGTCACGGCCGATGACCGGGTCGAGCTTGCCGTCCCGCACGGCCTGGGTGAGGTCGCGGGCATATTTCTTCAAAGCGTCATAGGCGTTCTCGGCGGTGGCGCTGTCCGCGGTGCGGCCCTTGCGCAGGGCCTCGATGGCCGCGTTCAGGGTCTGCGGGGTCAAGCCCGCCTTCGCCAGCATCTTGCCGGCGTCGGTGTCCTTCTCGATGGCGAGGGCCAGCAGAAGCCGCTCGACGGTGACGTAGCCGTCACCCGCCTTCTTGGCCGCCTGCTCGGCGGTCTCGAACACCTTGGCGAGCTGCTGGGACACGTAAACCTGCCCCGAGCCGCCCGACACCTTCGGCAGCTTCTTCAGCGCCGCTTCCACCTCGGCGCGCACCAGCACGGGATTGCCGCCCGCGCGCTGGATGAGGCCCGAGCACAGGCCCTCGGGATCGTCCATCAGCACCTTCAGGAGGTGCTCCGGCGTGAACTGCTGGTTGCCCTCCCGCACCGCCAGCGACTGGGCGGACTGGACGAAGCCTCGCGCGCGCTCGGTATAGATTTCAAAATTCATCTGTCTCTCCTCCTTCCCGCGCCCGGTACCTTCCAAGAAGCATAGGGGGCGCGGCGGGACACGGTCCCGGCATCCCCGGCTACCGTCGCGCAGGCGGAACAAACCTGCGCCGTGCCTCATGTGGGTGTGGCCCCGCGGCAACGGAAGGGGGTGACGAAACGAATTCGAGCCGGCCGGGCCGAACCGCGCCGCCACCGCCCTCCGCTGTGCCGAGGCTAGGTCCGGCGCGCCGCCATCGCCTTGATCCAGGTGAAATTTTCGCCACCCTTGACCGGGCCTGCCCGGCGTGGGACGCGGGAGCCTCCGGACCCGAAGGAGCGCCCCGCATGCCTGTGCCGTCCGTCTCTTCCGCCCCCGCCATCCCGGCCGCCGAGCTGCCCCCCGCCACCGTCACCGCCCTCTACCGCCATCCGGTGAAGGGCCTGTCGCCCGAGGCGCTGGATGCCGTGGAGCTGACCGCCGGCGCCTACTTCCCCAATGATCGCCTCTATGCGGTGGAGAACGGCCCCAGCGGCTTCGATCCGGCCGAGCCCTCCTACCGGCAGAAGACCGCCTTCCTGATGCTGATGCGGGACGCCCGCCTCGCCGCCCTCGCCTCCCGCTATGACGCGGCGACGGCGACGCTCACGCTCTCCCTCGACGGCCACGAAGTGGTGGTGGCGAACCTCTCGACGCCCGAGGGCCGGGCGGAGGTGGAGGCCTTCCTCACCTTCTATATGGCCGAAGAGGCGCGCGGCCCGCTGAAGCTGCTCACCGCGCCCGACGACTTCCGCTTCACCGATTCCCTGCGCTCGGGCTTCCTCTCCTTGCTCAATCTGGAAAGCGTGCGCGACCTCGGCGCGCGGATGGAGGCGGAGCTGGACCCCCGCCGCTTCCGCATGAATTTGCATCTGGAGGGCTGGCCGGCCGGCGCGGAGCTGGAGCTGTCCGGCGCCCGGCTCGATGTGGGCACGGCGCGCATCGCCATCCTCAAACGCACCGAGCGCTGCGCGGCGGTGAACGTGAACCCCGCCACCGCCGCCCGCGACCTCAATGTGGTGAAGGGCCTCGTGTCCGCCTACGGCCACGCTGACTGCGGTATCTATGCCAAGGTGGTGCGCTCCGGCCGGGTTCAGGTGGGCGACACCATCCGCCCCGCCGCCGACTGATCCAACGCTCCCGGGAGAACCGTCATGCGCCTGAAGTCCGCTGTCCTCGCCGCCACCCTCGCCGCGACCCTCATCGTTCCCGCGTCCGCCGCGAGCTTCTCGTGCAACGGTGTCACCGCGCCGGACGAGGTGGCCATCTGCAAGAGCTGCGAGCTCGCCCAGCTCGACGTGAAGATGGCGACGCTCTACGGCGTCATCACCAAGATGGTCGGCATGGGCCAGCGCGGCGCGATCCAGGACGACCAGCGCGCCTGGCTGGTGGAGCGGGCCGCCTGCAAGGCCGACGCGGCCTGCATCTCCGCCGCCTACCAGACCCGCATCCGCGCCATCGAAGGGATGCTCTCCGACATCTATTCCCGCGGCCCGTTCTGAGGCATGGTCCGCCGATGATTTTGCCTTCTCCCGCAGCGCTTTCATCGGCGGCTTTCGATCGCGTCGACACCTGGGTGTTCGACCTCGACAACACTCTCTATCCCGCCCAGCACGACCTCTGGGGCCAGATCGACGCCCGCATGAAGGCGTACATCTCGGACCTTCTCGGCATCGCGCCGGAGGAGGCGTTCCGCATCCAGAAGGACTATTACCGCCGCTACGGCACCTCCCTGCGCGGGCTGATGATCGAGCACGGGGTGGAACCCGCCGCCTTCCTCGCCCATGTGCACGACGTGGACCTCTCCACGCTCGATGCCTCCCCCCGTCTCGCGGCGGCCATCGAGGCGCTGCCGGGCCAGAAGCTCGTCTACACCAACGGCTCCGAGCGCCACGCCCGCAACGTGCTGGAAAAGCTCGGCATGGATGCGCACTTCACCGCCGTCCACGACATCGTGGCCGCCGAATTCCACCCCAAGCCCACCGAGGAGGCCTACGAGCGCTTCCTGCGTGCGCACGGGGTGGAAGCGACCCGCGCCGCCATGTTCGAGGACCTCGCCCGCAATCTGGAAGTGCCGCACCGCCTCGGCATGGTGACGGTTCTGGTGGTGCCCCCCGGCCAGACGGTGGCGGCGCGAGAGAGCTGGGAGTTCGAGGGCCGCGAGGACGCCTATGTGAACCACGTCACGGAAGACCTCGCCGGCTTCCTCGAAACGGTGGCCCGCGACCTGCCCCCGCCGGCGGCGGCCGATCCGGAGTAAAGGGAGGACCACGCCATGGCCGGCGCCACCCGCAGCATCCGCACCCTCACCCCGGTCGAGGTGGGCACCGCCGTGGACTGGGCCGCCCGCGAGGGTTGGAACCCCGGCCTTGCCGACGCCGCCGCCTTCCTCGCGCAGGACACCCACGCATTCCGCGGCCTCTTCCTCGACGGCGCGCTGGGCGCGGTCATCTCGGCAACGCGCTATGCGGGCGGCTTCGCCTTCATCGGCTTCTACATCTGCCGTCCGGACCTGCGCGGCGAGGGCCATGGCCTCGCATTGTGGCAGGACACCTTCCGCACGCTCGACGGACCGGTGGGGCTGGATGCGGTGGTGGAGCAACAGGGCACCTACGCCCGCGACGGCTTTAAGCGCGCCTACGCCAATTTCCGCTTCGGCGGCATGGCGCCGGAGGCCGCGCCCCACCCGCGCGTGGTGGACATCACCCCCGCGCACCTCGATGCCGTGACGGCGCTGGACCGCGCCTGCTTCGGCTTTCCCCGGCCGGATTTCCTAAAAGTCTGGCTCGCCCCGCCGCACGGGCGTGCCTGCGTCTTCGCGGATGACGGCTCGGTGAAGGGCTATGGCGTCATCCGCCGTTGCCGGACGGGATGGAAGATCGGCCCGCTCTTCGCCGACGACGCGGCGGTGGCCGGCGCGCTCTTCTCCACCCTCGCGCGCACGGCGGCGGGCGATCAGGTGTTCCTCGACATTCCCGATCCCAACCCCGCCGCCCGCGCCCTCGCCGAGGGGGCGGGGCTCGCCCCAGTGTTCGAGACCGGCCGCATGTATCGCGGCACGGGGCCGGATCTGCCGCTCGATCGCATCTTCGGCATCACCACATTCGAGCTGGGGTAGGGGCGGGGGGCCTCACGGCTTCTTCGCAACCGTCATCGCCCGCCTTGTGCGGGCGATCCACCGAGGAGCCAAGAGGGGTACTGGCCTTCCGGCACCGGACGGGCGGCAGGGTGGATCCCCCGGACGAGCCGGGGGATGACAAGCATCCCGGGGGGCTCCCGATGTCGGGCAATGGCCCGCCTGCACTCCACCCCCTCACCGCCCGCCGCGATAGGACGCCTGGTCGATGCCGTGGCGGCGGAGCTTGTCGTAGAAGGTCTTGCGGGGGATGCCGAGGGCGGCCACGGTGGCCTGCACGTCGCCCTTGTGCGCCTCCAGCGCGGCGCGGATTTCCTGCGCCTCGAAGGCGTCCACCCGCTCCGGCAGGGTGCCCTTGCCGCCGCCGGCCTCGGCCGGAACGGAGGCAGGCTCCGGCTCCACCAGCCCCAGCGCTACGCGTTCGGCATAATGCACCAGCTCGCGCACATTACCCGGCCAGTCGTGTTCGGCGAGATGACGCAGCACGCCGGCGTCCAGCTCCGGCGGCGGCCGGTTGAAGCGCTCCGCCGCGCGGGCGAGGAAGTGGCCGAACAGCAGCGGAACGTCGCCCCGCCGGTCGCGCAACGCCGGGATGCGCACCGAGGCGACGTGCAGGCGGTAATAGAGATCCTCGCGGAAGCTGCCCTGCCGCACCAGCGCCGGCAAATCCACCTTGGAGGCGGCGACCACTCGGATGTCTACCCGACGCGTCTCGTTGGTGCCCAGCGGGGCGATCTCGCGCGCCTCCAGCACGCGCAGCAGCTTCACCTGGAGGGCCGGTGACATGGCCTCGATCTCGTCGAGGAAGAGCGTGCCGCCATGGGCGTGCTCGATGCGCCCCACCCGCTTCTTGAGCGCCCCGGTGAAGGCGCCGGCCTCATAGCCGAACAGCTCGCTCTCGATCACCGTCTCCGGCAGGGCGCCGCAATTCACCGCCACCAGCGGACGGGTGGCGCGGCGGCTCCAGCGGTGGAGGGCGGTCGCCACCACCTCCTTGCCGGAGCCGGTCTCCCCCTCCACCAGCACATCCACGTCCGCATCGGCGATCTGGCGCAGCATCTGCCGCAGCCGCGCCATCACGGCGCTGGTGCCGAGCAGCGGCAGGTCGTCCTGGGTGGTGGCGACGGCGCGCTTCAGCTCGCGGTTTTCCAGCACCAGCCGGCGGCGGTCGAGGGCGTGGCGGATGCTGGCGACGAGGCGTTCGGAGGCATAGGGCTTGGCGAGGAAGTCGTAGGCGCCCTCGCGCATGGCATCCACCGCCATGGCGATGTCGCCGTGACCGGTAATCAGGATGACCGGCAGGTCCGCATCGCGCGCCCTCAGCCGGCGGAACAGCTCCAGCCCGTCGATGCGCGGCATGCGCACGTCGGTGACGACGACGCCGGGGAAGTCCGCGTCGATCACCTCCAGCGCCTCCAGCGCCGAGCCGTAGCCGGCGACCGTGAGGCCGGCGAGCATCAGCGCCTGCACGTTGGCCGCGCGCAGCGCCGGATCGTCGTCGATGAAGGCCACGTCCACCGCGTTGCTTTCCGTCATGCCGTGCCGGCTCCGGTGTCGAGTCCCTGGGCGCGGGGCAGGGTGACGGTGAAGACGGCGCCGCCGTCATTCTCCACCTTCAGCGTGCCGCCGCACTCGGCGATGATGTCCTTGGAAATGACGAGGCCCAGCCCCAGCCCCTGTGGCTTGGTGGTGTTGAAGGGCAGGAAGAGCGCGCCCAGCATCTCCTCCGGCAGCCCGGGGCCGTTGTCGGCGACGGTGACGACCACCGTGTCGGGCCGGGTCTCGACGCGGATGCGGATTTCCCCGTCGCGCCGCGTGCCGATGGCCTCGGCGGCGTTCTGGATTAGGTTCACCAGCACCTGCTCGAGGCGCATGCGGTCGCCCGTCACCGCCACGTCCGGGCGGTCGAGGGCGAGGGCGAGGGCGATGTCGGTCTGCAAGAGGCGGTAGCGCATCAGCAGCAGCGCGCCGTCGATGACCGGGGCGAGCGCCACCGGCTCGATGCGGGCGGCGGACTTGCGGGCGAAGGCGCGCAGCTCCCCGGTGATCGCGCCGATGCGCTCCGTGAGGGCCGCGATGGTATCGAGATTGGCGGCGGCGGCGGCGGGCTCGCCGCGATCGAGGAAGGCGCGGGAATTCTCCGCGAAGGTGCGGATCGCCGCCACCGGTTGGTTCACCTCATGGGCGACGCCGGCGGCGATCTGGCCGAGCACCGCGAGCTTGGAGGCCTGCACCAGTTCGTCCTGCAAGGCGTCGAAGGCGAGGCGGGCGCGGCGGCGTTCCTCCATCTCCGTCACCAGTTGCGCATTGGCGGCGGACAGCTCCGCCGTGCGCTCGACGACGCGGGCCTCCAGCGCGCGCCGCGCCTCGGCTTCCCGCGCCAGCGCCCGGACGCGGCGGCGGCGGCGGGTCCACCACACGCCGGCCGAGCCAAGGCCGACGACACCGGCAAGCGCCGCCGAGGCACGGGCTGCCGTGGTGGCGAGGCGCGTGGTGGCTGATGTGGGGGCGAGCACGGTGAGCGTCCACGAGGTGGAGGGCACGGGCATGTCCACCGCCACGAAATCCTGCGTCGCGTTTCGGCCGGGCAGGCGCAGGCGCAGCACGCCGCCTTCCTCCGGCGAGGGGCCGAGATCGAGGCGCGTCAGCGGCGAATCGCCGAACTGGAGGCTCTCGCGGATGGCGTCGCGCTCCACCGGATCGAGCGCCACGGTGGTGCGGAAGCGGAAGGCGGGCTCCGAGGCGATGAGCACGATGTGCCGCTCGTCGGTGACGAAGGTGGGCTCGGCGAAGCGCCGCCATTCGGCCTCCAGCCCGTCGAACTCGGCCTTCAGAACGAGGACGCCGAGCACCCGGCCCTGCGCCTCCACCCGCTGCGCCAGATAGAGGCCGGGCTTGCGGCTGACCGTGCCGAAGGCGAAATGCTCCGCCCGCCCATCGGCCAGCGCGATGCGGAAATAGGGGCGGAAACCGTAGTCGGAGCCGAGGAAGCTCTCCGGGGTCCGGTAGTTGCTGGCCGCGACCGTGTGGCCCTCGGCATCGATGAGATAGATGACGCCGGTGCGGGCCTGCTCGGCGAGGGCATCAAGCCGCTGGTCGAGGGCATCGAGGCGGGCCGGGTCGGGGGCCTCCAGCGCGCCGCGCACTTCCGGGTCCTGCGCCAGCACCACGGGCAAAGAGCGCTGCTTGTCGATCTCGCTGCGCAGAACCGCCACCCGCAGCGCCGCCGCCGTCTCGGCGGAGGCCGCCACCTGCGCCACCGCCCAGCGCCGCGCCGCATAGTCCGCCACCCGGTCGAGCCCGACCATCAGCGCGAGCGCGGCGAGCGCCGCGCCGCCCACGGTCAGCAGGCGCCGGCGGGAGGGGCGATCAGGGCTCGGCGGGACGCCCGGCTCGGCCACGGGGGCTCTCCTGGTGTGCGGATTTCCGCACAGGTTTTGCCGGCAATGTGCGCCTCACCGCACGCGGAGTCGAGAGGGGCGGCGGGGCCTCGCGGAAAAAACCTTGCGAATCAAATTGTTGCGCGTGCTCCGCGTCCCGCTCTGAACTGGCATGCGCCTTGCGCAGGGGGAGGCGTCGAGCGGCGCGCTGCGCCGGCCCTTAACGAAGCATCCGATCCCGAAGTGCCCAGGCCAGAGCGGCCGCAAGAGGCACCAACGGCCCGGCGGAGGAAGGTCCTGAGATGGCCCACGCTATACCGGCGCATCCCGCGCCCCATCACCACTATCCCCGCAAGTTCTACCACCACCTCTATTTCCAGGTGATCGTGGCGATCGTCGCCGGCTCCCTGCTCGGCCACTTCTATCCGGACTTCGCCGCCAGCCTGAAGCCGCTGGGCGACGCCTTCATCAAGCTGGTGAAGATGGTGATCGCGCCGGTCATCTTCCTCACCGTCGTCACCGGCATCGCCGGCATGCGCGACATGGGCAAGGTCGGGCGCGTGGCCGGCAAGGCCATGATCTACTTCCTCACCTTCTCCACGCTGGCCCTCATCATCGGCCTCATCGTGGCAAACGTGGTGCAGCCCGGCGCCGGGCTCAACATCGATCCCAAGACGCTGGATCCCAAGGCCGTCGCCACCTATGCGGCGAAGGCCCATGACGCCTCCATCGTCGGCTTCCTGATGGACATCATCCCGGCGACGCCGGTGTCGGCCATGGCCAATGGCGACATCCTGCAGGTGCTGTTCTTCGCCGTGCTGTTCGGCATCGCGCTCGGCGGCGTGGGGGATCTCGGCACCCCGGTGCTCAAGGTGCTCACCTCGGCCTCGCACGCCATGTTCCGGCTGGTGGCCATCGTGATGAAGGCGGCGCCCATCGGCGCGTTCGGCGCCATGGCCTTCACCATCGGCAAGTACGGCATCGGCTCGGTGAAGAACCTCGCCTTCCTGATCTTCACCTTCTACCTAACGGCGGCGCTGTTCGTGTTCATCGTGCTCGGCCTGGTGGCGCGCTACAACGGCTTCTCCCTGTGGAAGCTGCTGCGCTACATCCGCGAGGAACTGCTCCTCGTGCTCGGCACCTCCTCCTCCGAAGCGGCCCTGCCCGGCCTGATGCTGAAGATGGAGCGCGCCGGCTGCGCCAAGTCGGTTGTCGGCCTCGTGATCCCCACGGGCTATTCGTTCAACCTCGACGGCACCAACATCTACATGACGCTGGCGGCCCTGTTCATCGCCCAGGCCACCGGCATCCACCTCTCGCTGGAAGAGCAAGTGCTGCTGCTGCTGGTCGCCATGCTGTCGTCCAAGGGCGCGGCGGGCATCACCGGCGCGGGCTTCATCACGCTGGCGGCGACGCTCTCGGTGGTACCGTCGGTTCCCGTGGCGGGCCTTGCCCTCATCCTCGGCATCGATCGCTTCATGTCCGAGTGCCGCGCGCTCACCAACTTCGTCGGCAATGCGGTGGCCACCATCGTGGTCGCCCGCTGGGAAGGCGAGCTGGACAAGGCGAAGCTCCTGCGCGTGCTCGACGGCGAACCCATCTCGCTGGAAGACGAGTTCGACGAAGGCCTCATCTCCACCGCCCCCGGCGTGAAGGCCGTCGCCTGAGGCCACCGCGCGCTGCGCGACACCGGTCCTCCCCAGCTGCCCGCCTCTCCGGAGGCGGGCTTTTTTGTTTGCCGCGCCGCGCTTGACCGGTCGGGGCGGCGATGACATCCAGACCCTGAGGATCAGGAGCTGACCATGGCGGATGAAGCGGTCGAAACGCCGGAAGAGAAGTCGGCGGGCTCTGTCGGCGAGGTGTTCCGCGCCTTCCTGAAGCTGGGGCTCATGTCCTTCGGCGGCCCCATCGCCCATCTCGGCTATTTCCGCGCCGAGCTGGTGGAACGCCGCCGCTGGATCGACGACGCCGGCTATGCGGACCTCGTGGCGCTCTGTCAGTTCCTGCCCGGCCCGGCCTCCAGCCAGCTCGGCTTCGCCCTCGGGATCATCCGGGGCGGCGGCTTTCTCGGCGGGCTCGCGGCCTGGGCCGGCTTCACCCTGCCCTCGGCCATCCTGCTCGCCGCCCTCGGCCTGCTCTCCTCTTATGTGGGCACCGCCGCGCTCTATGGCGGCGTCATCGGCGGCATCCTCCATGGGCTGAAGCTCGTCGCCGTCGCCGTGGTGGCGCAGGCGGTGTGGGGCATGGCGCGGACGCTGACCCCAGACCAGCCGCGCGCCGGCATCGCGCTGAGCGCCATCGTCATGGTCACGCTGGCGGCCGGCAGCTTCGGGCAGGTGGCGGCCATCGCCATGGGCGCGATCGCCGGGCTGTTCCTGTGTCAGGACGAGAACCCGCAGGCCGGGAGCGCAACTGCGACGCCCCCCGTCAGCCACCTGCCGGTGCCCCTCAAGCGGCGGACGGGGGCCATCCTGCTCGCGGTCTTCGCCTTGCTGCTGGTGCTGCCGCCCCTCTTCAAGGCGGCGTCGCCCTATATCGGCGTGTTCGAGTCCTTCTATCGCTCCGGCGCCCTCGTGTTCGGCGGCGGTCATGTGGTGCTGCCGCTGCTGCAGGCGGAAGTGGTGACCACCGGCTGGGTGCTGCCCGGCCAGTTCCTCGCCGGCTACGGCCTCGCCCAGGCGGTGCCCGGCCCGCTCTTCACCTTCGCCGCCTGGCTCGGCGCGGTGATGGCTCCGCCGGCCGGCGGGGTGACGGGCGCGACGGTGGCGCTGGTGGCGGTGTTCCTGCCCGGCCTGCTGCTGGTGACGGGCATGCTGCCCTTCTGGAGCACGCTGCGCGGGCTGCCGCTGGCGCAGGCCGCCATGCGCGGGGCCAATGCGGCGGTGGTGGGCATCCTCGGCGCGGCGCTCTACACTCCGGTCTTCACCGGTGCCGTGCAGAGGCCGATGGACTTCGCCGCCGCCATCACCGGCTTCCTGCTGCTCACGGTGTGGAAGGTGCCGCCGCTGGCGGTGGTGGTGGTGCTGGCCGTGCTCGGCCCGTTCCTGACCGGGCTCTATTAGGGCCTTCGCGCGTCGGCACCCGCGCCGACCTCAGGCTCGCGCAAGCCTCGCCCGGCATGCTGCGGCGACGTCCCCGATCCGCGCACAAGACCGGCGGAGCGCCATGCGCATCCGCGGCAGGGGACGCCCGGAGGAAGCAAGGCACCCATGGCGACATCCAGCACGGCACCGAAGTCCTCCGTCGCGGGGCCGCCCGCATCCGTCAGCGGCCTGCGCGATATGGAAGCGCTCGGGCCGGCCGTGGACATCTCGGCCAACCTCAACGAAATCCTGTGCCTGATGGCCTGGTCCAACGGCAATGCGCGCAAGCTCGCCGGCGAGACCACCTCGGCCTCCTCCGCCGTGGCGCAGATCGCCGCCACCATCGAGACCATCGCCCAGCTCGGTGCCGATGCGGGGAAAGAGACCGGGGACGCCCTGCGGCTCGTCACCTCCGGCGCGGCCAAGACGCGCACCGCCGGGCAGGCCATGAGCGGCATTGCCGAAGCGTTCGGCGAGCTGGAGGCGCGGCTCGCCCACCTGAATTCCGCCACCCAGTCCATCGGCGGCTTCGCCACCTCCATCGGCTCCATCTCGCGGCAGACCAAGCTGCTCGCGCTGAACGCCACCATCGAGGCGGCACGGGCCGGCGAGGCGGGACGCGGGTTCGCGGTGGTCGCGGCCGAGGTCAAAGCCCTGTCCGAGGAGGCCTCGCGCACCACCGACCTCATCCGCGATCAGCTCCAGGCCTTGTCCGTGGTGGTGAAGGACATGCTCGACGCCATGGGCGCCGGCGCCACCCGGGTCGAGGAGGGGCGCGCCATCGTCGAATCGGTGATGACCGACATGGACGGCATCGAGACCCGCGTCAGCGCCTCCACCGACGGGGTGGGACGCATCGCCGTGATGCTGGGCGAGCGGCGCGCGGCCTTGCGCGACCTTTCCGACCGGCTCGGCGAGATCGCCCGGCTCGCCAACCAGAACGAGACCGATTCCGCCACCGCCGCCGGCCTCCTCGGCCGCGCCGATGCCATCGCCGGCGACCTCATCTCCCGCGCCTCGGCCGGGGCCGGCGCCGCCGCGGCAGTCCGCCGGCTCAAGTCCGATCACATGGCGTGGAAGCGGAGCCTCGCCGAATGCCTCGCCGGCGTGACCGCCGCCGATGTCCGCGGATTTCAGGCGCGCAACGCCCCGCTCGGGGGCGGCTTTGCCGGGATTGACGGGGCGGCGGTCGAAGATCCGGCCATGCTGTCCCAGCTGGCGGCGCTCGGCCGGCAGCTCGCGGCCTGCGGCGAGCGGATCGTCGCGGGCACGGCAAGCGGCGACATGGGCGCGGCCATCGACGCCTACATGACCATGGATGCCCTCTCGGCCGACGCCCTGACGCAGATGGCGCGCTTTACGCCCCGCCGATCGAAGGGCGTATCCGCCGCGGCCTGAAGCGGCGGCCTTGGGCCGGACCCGTCAGCGCCGGCGGCGCTGACGGTGCTCTTCCAGCTTCACCCGCACGCCGTCGAGGGCGCGCAGCGTGCCTTCCAGCCGGCGGGCGATGGCGCGGCGGAACTTGGCCGTGACCTCGGGATAGCGCTCCAGAACCTTGGTGAACGCCTCGCGCGGCAGGCGGATGACCACTGTCTCCTCCCCCGCGACGGCGGTTGCGGGCCGTGGGGTCGGGATGATGAGGGCGGTCTCGCCGATGAGCGCGCCGGCCGTCACCTGCTTGAGCAGGCGCGGGGCACCGGGAATCCGCTCGTCGAGCATCCGCAGCCGGCCGGACACCACCACATAGGCTCCATCCGACGTCTCGTTGGCGCGGAACAGCACGTCACCCTCGGCGAGCCGCATCTCCTCGGCGCTCTGGGCGAGCAGGCGCACGGCGCCGTCGCTGAGCAGATCGAAGGTGGCGACCCCCCGGAGCAGCGCGATGTCCCTGTCGATGCTCACGGACGACTTTTCCTCAAGTGGCTGTGCATGATGGTGAGGCCCGGCCGTCAGGGCACGAGCTTGTAGCCCCCGGCCTGGGTCGCAAGAAGGGTGGGATTGGAAGGATCGGGCTCGATCTTCTGGCGCAGGCGATAAATGTGGGTTTCCAGAGTATGCGTGGTGACGCCGGAATTATAGCCCCACACTTCCTGCAGCAGCGTTTCCCGCGGCACCGGATTTTTCCCGGCCCGGTAGAGATAGCGCAGGATGGCCGTCTCCTTCTCGGTGAGGCGGATCTTGGAGCCGCGCTCGGTGAGGAGGAGCTTGGCGCCCGGCCGGAAGGAATAAGGACCGATGGCGAACACCGCATCCTCGCTCGCCTCGTGCGACCGCATCTGGGCGCGCAACCGCGCCAGCAGCACCGCGAAGCGGAACGGCTTCACGATATAGTCGTTGGCGCCGGCCTCCAGCCCCATGATGGTGTCGCTGTCGGTGTCGTGGCCGGTCAGCATCAGGATGGGCGCCTTGAAGCCGTTGCGGCGCATCTGGCGCACAGCATCGCGCCCGTCCATGTCGGGCAGGCCCACGTCCATGATCACGAGGTCGATGGCCCCGTTCTTCGCCTGCTCGACGGCGCCGCCGGCGGTGTCCGCGCCCACGGGCTCGAATTCGTCCTGGAGCGCGAGCTGCTCGATCAGCGCATCGCGCAGCTCCGGGTCGTCCTCGACCACCAGGATTTTCCACGCATTGGGCATCAATTCCTCCTGCGCCCTTGCGGACGCGCGAATCGCGCAAGTAGAGCATGGACATGGCTCTGCGCAAATTTCCATCCGGGAACAGCTGTGGAGAGGTATCACACTAAGTCATGAGGCAGGCTAATCCTGTGGGCATCTCCCGCATCGCCGTCAGCCGCCGCCCCGGCACCCGCCATCAGGGGATCTTGCGGGCAGGCGGACTGTCGATCCCGGTGGCGCTGGGACGCTCCGGCATCGCCGCCGACAAGCGCGAAGGTGACGGGCGCACCCCCGCCGGGCGCTGGCGCATCCTCGCCCTTCTGTACCGGCCCGATCATGGTCCGCGCCCCGTCTCCCGGCTTCCCACCCGTCCCCTCCGCCCCGCCGACGGCTGGTGCGACGACCGGGCGGACCGGCGCTACAATTGCCCCGTCACGCTGCCGCTCGGCGGCGCGCGCAAGGTGTCGCACGAGAAGATGTGGCGCGACGATGCCCTGTACGACCTGGTGCTGGTGATCGATCACAACCAGCGCCCCCGCGTCGCCGGGCGCGGCTCTGCCGTGTTCGTGCATCTCGCCCGGCCGGGGTTCAAGGCGACAGAGGGCTGCGTCGCGCTGCCCCGGGCGGACATGACGCGCCTCCTGGCGCGGCTCAAGCCGGGGGCGGTCATCGACATCGCGTGACGGGCGGGGTGCGAGGCGGATCGCGCACGGGCCTTTGCTCCGGGCCGTCATTTCACCGCCCCGGTCGCGGTGCTATAGAGCCGTTCCAATCAGAGGCGGGCGCTCCCGCGCCCGATCCAACGCACGGGGCATCATGACCGCGCACACTTCGCCCGATGGGGCGCGCCACCCGCGGGTGGGCCTGTTCTGCACCTGCCTCGTGGACACCATCCGCCCCTCGGTGGGCTTCGCCGCCGCCAAGCTGCTGGAAGATGCCGGCTGCGAGGTGGACGTACCGCCGCAGACCTGCTGCGGCCAGCCCGCCTTCAATTCCGGCGACCGCGCCACCACCCGGGCGCTGGCGGAAGAGATGATCACGGCGTTCGAGACCTTCGATTACGTGGTCGCGCCCTCCGGCTCCTGCGCAGGGATGATCAAGACCCACTATCCCGAGCTGTTCGCCGGCGAGCCGGACTGGGCGCTGCGGGTGGACCGCTTCTGCGCCAAGGTGCATGAGCTGACGTCCTTCCTCGTGGACGTGCGCGGCGTCACCTCCGTCGAAGCAGCCTATGACGGCACCGTCACCTATCACGACAGCTGCTCGGGCCTGCGCGAACTGGGCGTGAAGGCGCAGCCGCGCCAGCTCCTCGCCTCGGTGGAGGGGCTGGCGCTGGAGGAAATGAAGGACGCCGACACCTGTTGCGGCTTCGGCGGCACCTTCTGCGTGAAATATCCCGACGTCTCCAACGCCATCGTGGAGAAGAAGTCTGCCAACATCGCCGCCACCGGTGCCGGCACGCTACTCGCGGGCGATCTCGGCTGCCTCATGAACATGGCCGGCAAGCTCCAGCGCGAGGGCCGCGCGGTGCGCGCGCTGCATGTCGCCGAAGTGCTCGCCGGCATGGGCAACGCGCCCGCCATCGGCGAGCCGGCCGCCCGGGAGGCGAAACGATGAGCGTCGAGATCACCACCCCCCGCTTCAAGGACAATGCGAAGAAGGCGCTGGCCGACCTGCCGCTGCAGGGCGCGCTCTCCAAGGTCGGCCCCGGCTTCATCGGCAAGCGCGCGGCGGCGGCCGAGAAGCTGCCGGAGTTCGACGCCCTGCGGGACTCGGCGCGCGACATCAAGAACCACACGCTGGCTCACCTCGACCTTTATCTCGAGCGCTTCGAGGCGAAGGCAAAGGAAGCCGGCGGCCATGTGCATTTCGCCGTGGATGCGGCGGACGCGCGGGCCATCGTCACCGACATCTGCAAGCGCCTCGGCGCGCGGACGGTGACCAAGGGCAAGAGCATGATCTCGGAAGAGATCGGCCTCAACGACCATCTCGCCGCCGCCGGCATCCAGCCGGTGGAGACCGACCTCGGCGAGTATCTCATCCAGATCCGCGGCGAGGCGCCGTCCCACATCATCGCCCCGGCCATCCACCTCAACAAGGATCAGGTGGAAGCGGACTTCCGCCGCGTCCACGCCCACCTGCCCCCCGAGCGCGACCTCTCCGAGCCCACCTCGCTGCTCGCCGAGGCGCGGGGCGAGCTGCGCCAGAAGTTCCTGGCGGCGGACGTGGGCATCACCGGCGCCAACTTCCTGGTGGCGGAGACGGGCACCTCCATTATCGTCACCAACGAGGGCAACGGCGACCTCACCCAGACCCTGCCGAAGGCGCACATCGTGCTCGCGTCGCTGGAAAAGCTGGTGCCGACGCTGGAGGACGTGAGCCAGATCCTGCGCGTGCTCGCCCGCTCGGCCACCGGGCAGGACATGAGCGTCTACACCACTTTCTCCACCGGCCCCCGCCGCCCCGGCGATCCGGACGGGCCGGGCGAATATCACGTGGTGATCCTCGACAACGGCCGCTCGTCCATGCTCGGCGGGCAATTGCGCGAGGTGCTGCGCTGCATCCGCTGCGGCGCCTGCATGAACCATTGCCCGGTCTATCATGCGGTGGGCGGGCACGCTTACGGCTGGGTCTATCCCGGCCCCATCGGCTCGGTGCTCACCCCGGCGCTCATCGGCGTGGAGAAGGGGCGCAACCTGCCCAACGCCTCCACCTTCTGCGGCCGCTGCGAGGAGGTGTGCCCCATGCGCATCCCCCTGCCCAAGCTGATGCGGCACTGGCGCGAGAAGGAATTTGAGCGCCACCTGACCCCGGCGACCCAGCGCTTCGGCCTTTCCGTGTGGGGCTTCTTCGCCCGGCGCGGCTGGCTCTACCGGCCGGCGACGCGGCTTGCCATGGGCGCACTTTCGCTTCTGGGGCGGACCAAGGGCCGCTTCGCCTCCCTGCCGCTGGCCGACGGGTGGACGCAGCACCGCGATTTCCCGGCGCCGCAGGGCGGCACCTTCCAGGCCCAATGGCGCGCCCGGCAGGCCGAGCGGCGCGCGGCTTCAGGACGAAGGGTGCACTGATGAGTTCGCGCGACACCGTCTTCGCTTCCATCCGCGCCGCGCTGGGCGTGACCTCTCAGGAGGCGCCGCGCCGGCAGGCGGTGGCCGACCGCATCGCCTCGCATCCGCGCGGCGTCATCCCGGCGCGCGGGCAATTGCCGGAGGCCGAACGCCTCGCTCTGTTCCGCGACATGGTGATCGGCGCGGCGGCGTCCATCGATCACCTGGCCTCCCCGGCCGAGGTGCCGGAGGCGATCGCCGCCTATCTCAGGTCGCGCAACCTGCCCATGACCATCCTGCGCGGCGCGGACGACCGCCTCGCCGCTTTGCCGTGGGAGCGCGCGCCGGCCCTCGACGTGTGGATCGGCCCCTCGGACGGGCGCCAGCTCGCCGGCCTCTCCCACGCCTTCGCGGGCATCGCCGAATCCGGGACGGTGGTGATGCTCTCCGGCCCGGAGAACCCGTCCACCCTCAACCTGCTGCCCGACCACCATCTGGTGGTGGTGGATGCGGCGGATGTGGCGGGGGACTACGAGACGGTATGGGACCGCATCCGCGCCCGCTATGGCGAGGGCGTGCTGCCGCGCACGGTAAACTGGATCACCGGCCCGTCCCGCTCGGCCGATATCGAGCAGACCCTGCTGCTCGGCGCCCACGGCCCGCGCAGCCTGCATGTGCTGCTGGTGGGCGGACCGACGCGCTGAGGGGATCGGGCGGGTGTCAGCCGCGAAGGCGCGCCCGGCCGGACTATTCGGACAGGCGCGATGCCCAGATGCCCACGGCCACGCCCAGCGGCACGGCCAGGAAGATCGCCAGTGCGATCGTCAGGAAGCCGCCGAACAGGCAGCCCATGACGGCGCCGGAGATGGCCGAACACACGGCCACCAACAGGATTCCGCCGGGTGGACGACCCGGCTGGGCCTGAGGGTCCGGCGGCAAGGGCTGGGCCGGCTCGGCCTTTCCCCGACGTAAGCCGACCTGGTAGAAAACGGGCCATGACGGCGCCAGCGCACTGGTCTGCGCGCCACCGGCTGTCCCGATCGCGAGAGCTCGCACGACTTCGTCCTCACCTGACTGAAGGGAAGTAAATTCGAGGCTACCACAACTTCAACGATACAGTACACTGAGTTCCTCGCAAAACGCGAATTTACCTCCACGGCCGGCGTGATGCAGGCGCGACACGGGGCGGGAAAAAACGTCACCCCTGACCGCGCGCATGTACCGGATAAGCAATCCGGTATTGCCCGTCCGTCATTTTGGCGGCAGTACTCGGTCACTTTTCAGCAATGGTGAGACAATGAAAGTTGGCTTGCGCTTCGTCCGGGCGCTGTTTGCAGCGGTCGTCGTCCTCTGCGTCGCCCAGCCGGCGCTGGCCCAGCAGAACCGCGGCCACGTCTACCTTTTGCGGGGGCTCGCCAACGTCTTCTCACTGGGCATGGACGACCTTGCCAAGAAGCTGAACGCCCGCGGCATCCCCGCGACGGTGCACGAGTACGGCCAGTGGGCGTCCCTCGCCGACGCCGCCGCCGCAGAGAGCCGGGCCACCGGCAATTCCCCCATCATCATCGTCGGCCATTCCCTCGGCGCCGATGCGGCGGTGGAGATGGCCGAGCGCCTCACCGCGCTGGGCACCCCGCCCAAGCTGGTGGTGACGTTTGATCCGGTGGGCGTGACCCAGGTGGGCGCCTCGTCCGGCTATTTCGTCAACTACTACCAGTCCAACAACGGCTACGGTAAGCGCCTGACGGCCGGCCCGGGTTTCCACGGCAACATCGTCAACCGCAACCTGAACGCCATCGGCGGCATCGACCACTTCAACATCGAGAAGTCGCCGCGCCTCCATGATGAGGTGATCACCCAGGTGCGCTCCATCACCACGCCGCGGCCGAAGCCCAAGCCCAAGCCGGCGGACCCCTCCGTCACCCCCGCCGCACCGGCCACCGCCCCCGGCACCCAGGCCGCGGCGAAGCCCGGCGCGCCGGGCTGAGGGACGGATTTTCGGATGAGGAATCAGCGGCGGGCTTCGGCCCGCCGTTTTCGTTTGGGGGTGTTGTATCGAACCCGCCCCGGCAAGCGAGGAAGGAAGGACGTCAGCCCCAGAACGCTCTGATGCCCGCCGCCATCGCCATGGCGACGACCACGGCGAGCAGGTCGCTGCGGGTCAGGCGGCTGACGACCAGCGCGGCGGCGAGGCCGCCCAGCATGCCCATGTCGCCCTTCACCGCGCCCTGAACGGCGCCGGGCACCAGCAGCGCGACGAGGACCGCGCCGGGCAGGCAGTCGAGCACGCGGCGCACGCGGGGCGTGACCGGCACGAGCCGCATCAGCCAGAAGCCGCCGGCGCGGTTGAAGGCGGTGGCGGCCGCCATCACGAGGATGGCGGTGAGGGTGCCGGCATCAACGGTCATCGTCGGTGAACCCGCCTGCGAGCGCGCCCGCGACGGCGCCGATCACGATGAACCACCAGCCCGGCAGAACGAACGACACGGCGGTGGAGACGAGGGCCGCCACGCCCCAGCCCACCGCTTCGCGCTTGCCCTTCCAGTTCGGGAGCAGCATGGCGATGAAGAAGGCCGGCACCACGAGGTCGATGCCCACCGCCTTCGGATCGGGAATGCCGCCGCCCACCAGATGGCCGGCCGCCGTCGCCAGCACCCACACGAACCAGGTGATCAGGCCCGAGCCGACGAAAAAGCCGGCATCGCTGCCGCCCTCGGCCCGGTAGCGCAAGGCCCCGGCCCAATTGTTGTCGGCCATCATCAGCAGCGCCGGATAGGACTTCCACGCCGGCAGCGAGCCGAGCCAGGGCCGGAGCGAGGCGCCCATCAGCACGTGGCGCATGTTCACGGTCATGGTGAGGAAGCCGAGTGCCAGCAGGGAGCCGGCGGTCCAGTGCTGGGTCCAGCCTTCCAGCGCCACCATCTGGGCGAGGCCGGCGAACACCAGCGCCGAGGAGAGAGTCGCCTCCAGCAGGGTGAAGCTCTTCTGGATGGAGGCGGCGCCGAAGGCCATGCCGAAGGCGGCGATGCCGGGCATCAACGGCAGCATGGCGCGGGCGCCTTCCGCCATGCCGGCGAGGGTGAGGGGAACAGGAGGGGGCTTGGTCATCTGGAGCGGGGCAATCAACAGTCACGTCGCGGCAATGCCGCCCTTATGAACGCGCCCACCGGAAAGGCCAACCCGATTTCCGCATCTGGTATCATCCCCCGGACAAGCCGGGGCATGACAATTCCGAAAGAGACGCCCCGCTCCCCTCAGCCCTGCGGCTCCGGCTCGAACAGGCGCGAGAGGCCCTCGTCCCAGGGCGGGATGCCGCCGTGGCCCTGGCCGTAGAGGGCGGCGAGGTGGTCGATGAAGACGCGCACCTTCTGCGGCAGGAAGCGGCGGGAGGGATAGACCGCGAACAGGCCCACCCGGTGGGAGGCGCGCCAGCGCGGCAGCACCACCTTCAGCGCGCCGGAGCGCAGTTCTGGTCCCACGTCCCAGGTGGAGCGCAGCGCGATGCCCACCGAAGCCAGCACCGCCTCCCGCACCACCTCGTTGGAATTGGTGCGCAACTGGGAATGCACGCGCAGCGTCACCGGGCCGTCCGGCCCCTCCAGCTTCCACGGGTCCTGCCCGTGGGTGGCGATGAGGATGTGCGAGGCGAGTTCAGAAATGTGCTTCGGCTCGCCCGCGCGGGCGAGATAGTCCGGCGTCGCGCACAGCACCCGGTGCACCGGGGCGAGGCGGCGGGCGACGAGGCTGGAATCGTCGAGGTCGGCGATGCGCACCGCCACGTCGAAGCCCTCGCCCACGATGTCCACGAAACTGTCCGACAGTTCGAGGTCGATGGTGAGGTCGGGGTTCGCCTCCATGAGCGGCAGGAGATTGGGTGCGATGTGCAGCCGGCCGAACGAGGTGGGCGCCGACACGCGCAGCAGGCCCCGCGCCTCGGTGGATTTGCGGGCGAGCTGGCTTTCCGCCTCCTCAATGGAGGCGAGGATGGTCACGACGCGCTCATAGAAGCCCTGTCCCGCCTCGGTGAGCGCCACCTTGCGCGTGGTGCGCTGGAACAGCCGGGCGCCGAGCCGCTCCTCCAGCCGCTGCACGCGCTTCGACACCACCGGCGGGGACAGCCCCATCTCCCGCCCGGCGGCGGAAAGGCTGCCGGCGGTGACGATGCGCGCGAAGATTTCAAGGTCGCCCAGATTGCCGATCATCGATCGACGCTCCTCCTGGCCGGGGGACATGCGCCGGCCGATTGTTTTGTCTTCGGGCCGCGACTTTATCCGTCAGGGAAAGAATGGGCGACGTTTTTTCCCGAATGAACCGATTATAGTTCCTCCAACAAGAACGGCTCAAAGGGACGCCGACATGACGGGAACCACTCCGGGCCTCAGGCTGCCGGAAGCGGATGCTCGGGTGCTCGCCCGACGGGAGGACATCATCGCCGCGCTCCGGGCCATCGTGCCCGGCGAGGGCGTCATCGCCCACGAACGGGAGATGCGGCCCTACGAATCCGACGGCCTCACCGCCTATCGCCAACTGCCCCTCGTGGTGGTGCTGCCGAGCACCACGGAGCAGGTGGCCGCCGTTCTCAAATATTGCCATGACAACGAGATCCGCGTGGTGCCGCGCGGCTCTGGCACCTCGCTCTCGGGCGGCGCGCTGCCGCTTCAGGATGCGGTGCTGCTCGGCATGGGCAAGTTCAACCGCGTGCTGGACATCGACACCGCCAACCGCGCCGCCGTGGTGCAGCCGGGAGTCACCAACCTCGGCATCTCCAAGGCGGTGGACCATCTCGGCTTCTATTACGCGCCCGACCCCTCCTCGCAGATCGCCTGCTCCATCGGCGGCAATGTGGGTGAGAATTCCGGCGGCGTGCACTGCCTGAAGTACGGCCTCACCACCAACAACGTGCTGGGCGTGGAGATGGTGCTCATCACCGGCGAGGTGGTGCGCCTGGGCGGCAAGCATCTCGATGCCGGCGGGCTCGATCTCCTCTCCGTCATCATCGGCTCGGAGGGGCTGCTGGGCGTGGTGACGGAAGTCACCGTGCGCCTCCTCAAGAAGCCGGACACCGCCCGCGCGCTGCTCGTGGGCTTCCCCACCTCCGAGGATGCGGGCGAGTGCGTGGCGCGGATCATCGGCGGCGGCATCATCCCGGCCGCCATCGAGATGATGGACCGCGACGCCATCGCCGCCGCCGAGGCCTTCGTGAACGTGGGCTATCCCCTGGATGTGGAAGCCCTCCTCATCGTCGAGCTGGACGGGCCGGAGGCCGAATGCGCCCATCTTCTGGACGAGGTGACGCGCATCGCCGAGGGCTGCAATTCGGTCACGCTGCGCGTTTCCACCAGCGAAGCGGAACGGCTCGGCTTCTGGGCCGGGCGCAAGGCGGCCTTCCCGGCGGTGGGGCGCCTCTCGCCCGATTACCTCTGCATGGACGGCACCATCCCGCGCCGCCAATTGCCCTATGTGCTCTCGCGCATGCGCGAACTCTCGGTGCAATACGGCCTGCGCGTCGCCAACGTGTTCCATGCCGGTGACGGCAACCTGCACCCGCTCATCCTCTATGATGCGAACGCGCCGGGCGAGCTGGAGGCGGCGGAGAATTTCGGCGCCGACATCCTCCGCCTGTGCGTGGAGGTGGGCGGCGTGCTCACCGGCGAGCACGGCGTGGGCGTGGAGAAGCGCGACCTCATGCCCACCATGTTCAACGAGGTCGATCTCGCCCAGCAGCTGCGGCTGAAATGCGCCTTCGACGACAAGAGCCTGCTGAACCCCGGAAAGGTGTTCCCTACCCTGCACCGCTGCGCCGAAATGGGCCGCATGCACGTGTCGGGCGGCGCGCTGCCGTTCCCGGACCTGCCGCGCTTCTGAGCGTGCGCCTCCCCATATCCAGGACCCAGACATGAGCGACATCATCGCAGCGCGCGACGAGCAGGAGGTCGCGGAGGCGGTCCGCGACGCCCTCGGCGCCGGCAAGACGCTGGAAGTGCGCGGCCACGGCTCCCAGCAGGCCCTCGGCCGGCCGAGCCAGACCGACCTCACCCTCGACCTCTCCGCCCTCTCGGGCGTCACCCTCTACGAGCCGGAGGAGCTGGTACTCTCCGCCCGCGCCGGCACGCCCCGCGCCGACATCGAGGAGATGGTGGCGGCGCGCGGGCAGATGCTCGCCTTCGAGCCCATGGACACCGGGCCGCTGCTCGGCGGCACCGCCGGGCGGGGCACGATCGGCGGCATGTTCGCAGTGAACCTCGCCGGTCCCCGCCGCATCAGCCACGGCGCGGTGCGCGACCATGCCCTCGGCATCAAGGCGGTGTCGGGGCGCGGCGAGCCGTTCAAGTCCGGCGGGCGGGTGGTGAAGAACGTCACCGGCTACGACCTGCCCCGCCTGATGGCCGGGGCCTTCGGCACGCTGTGCATCGCCACCGAGATCACGCTCAAGGTGCTGCCGCGTCCGCCCATGGAGGAGACCGTCATCGCCCGAGTCGCCTCTCCGTCCGAGGCGGCGGCGGCGCTCTCGGCGGCCATGGGCTCGTCCTGCGAGGTGTCCGGCGCCGCCTTCCTGCCCGAAGGCGTGGCGGGCCGCCTGCCCGGCCTGTCCGGCTCGCCGGCGCTGGTCGCCCTGCGCATGGAGGGCGTGCCGCCCTCCGTCTCCGCGCGGCGCGCCATGCTGCTGAAGGTGCTGGCCGGCATCGGACGGGCCGAAGTGCTGGAGACCGAGACCTCCCGCCCCCTGTGGCAGGCGGTGCGCGACGTGATCCCCTTTGCCGGCTCGGGCGAGCGGGCGGTGTGGCGCCTCTCCACCCAGCCGAAGGTCGGCCCGGAGCTGGCGGCGAAGCTCGCATCCGACCTCGGCGGCGAAGCCTATTGCGATTGGGCCGGCGGCCTCATCTGGCTGTGCCTGCCGGGCGAAGCCTCCCATGCGGACGACGTGCGCGCCGCCCTCGCCCCCTTCGGCGGCCACGCGACGCTCATTCGCGCCAGCGCGGCCGAGCGCGCCCGCACGGCGGTGTTCCAGCCCCTCGACGGGGCGCTGGCGGCGCTGACCAAAAGGGTGAAGGAGAGCTTCGATCCCGGCCTGGTGCTCAATCCCGGCCGCATGCATGCGGGGATGTGAGATGGCCATCTTCACTGAATTGCTAAAAGCGATCGCCCCCATCATGTGGGCTGGTCTCGCGATTTACGCATTCTACACGTTGAAATCTACCATAATAAGTCTACTTAAATCTCGCGCGATTAGCATAAAGGTCGCTGGAACCGAAATTAACCTTCCAGAAGCAACCGAAAAAATCGGACAAGCGGTCGCAGATATACAATCAAAACTTGCGGAATTGCCCATACCGAGTACAAACATTTCGCTACCTCGCTCTGAAGAAATAAATTCGCAGAATGAGTCCGCAACTTCTTCGATGACACAACAACTAGGTGTGCCCATCCGCCCGCCCACAGCCCGCATCCTCTGGGTTGACGACCAGCCTTTGAACTATGCGTTCCTTATCGAGCGCCTGCGCGGCGAAGGCCATCTGATCGATACAAGTACTACAACGGAAGATGCCATTCATAGACTAAATAGTTATCAATACGATGGAATCATCTCAGGACTCTGGGAAGGCGGAAGCAATGTAAAATCATCTATATCTACAATTGATTTTGTCATAACTGTGCGTGAATCAAATATTATATTACCGATTTTGATATTTGCAAATTCAAGAGGGATTGAATTGTGGCATAAACTTTACAATTCCGGAGTCAATATCGTCACAAATTCGGGGATTGACTTGATGCGCTTCGTTAACACCTGCGCTGTGGCGAGACAAAACTAATGCAGACCCATTTCTCCCTCGCCCAGCTCGCCGATCCGCATGTGGAGGCGGCCAATTCCATCCTGCGCAAGTGCGTGCATTGCGGCTTCTGCACCGCCACCTGCCCCACCTACGTGCTGCTCGGAGACGAGCTGGATAGCCCGCGCGGGCGCATCTACCTCATCAAGGACATGCTGGAGAATGACCGGCCGGCGACGCAGGAGGAGGTGAAGCACATCGACCGCTGCCTCTCCTGCCTGTCCTGCATGTCCACCTGCCCCTCGGGCGTAAACTACATGCACCTCGTGGACACCGCCCGCGTCCATATCGAGAAGACCTATTCGCGCCCCGCCCCCGACCGGATGATCCGGGAGGTGCTGGCCAGGGTTCTGCCCTATCCCGACCGCTTCCGCCTCGCCCTCATGGGCGCGCTCGCCGGCAAGCCGTTCGCCGGGCTGTTCGCCAGGGTGCCGGCGCTGAAGCCGCTCGCCGCCATGCTGCGCCTCGCCCCGGGCCTGCCCCATGGCCGCGCGGCGGACGACAAGGGCGGCGTGCATCCCGCCCACGGCACGCGCCGGGCGCGGGTGGCCCTGCTCAAGGGCTGCGCCCAGCCGGTGCTGAACCCCGGCATCGACGAGGCCGCCATCCGCCTCCTCACCCGGCAGGGCGTGGACGTGGTGCGGGTGAAGGGCGAGGGCTGCTGCGGCGCGCTGGTCCATCACATGGGCCGGGAGGAGGAGGCGCTCAATTTCGCCCGCAACAATGTGGACCTGTGGATCAAGGAGATGGAGACCGAGGGGCTCGACGCCATCCTCGTCACCACCTCCGGCTGCGGCACGCCCATCAAGGACTATGGCTACATGCTGCGCCTCGACCCCGCCTATGCGGAGAAGGCGGCGCGGGTCTCGGCCATCACCCGCGACATCAGCGAGTTCCTGCCCACCCTCGACCTGCCCAAGGCGGAAACGCCGCGCGACATGCGCGTCGCCTACCATTCCGCCTGCTCGCTCCAGCACGGGCAGAAGGTGAAGACGCCGCCCATGGACCTGCTGCGCCGCGTGGGCTTCGAGGTGGTGGAGCCGTTCGATCCGCATCTGTGTTGCGGCTCGGCCGGCACCTACAACATGCTCCAGAGCGAGATTGCCGGGCAGCTCCGGGACCGCAAGGTGGCGACGCTGGAGGCGCTGGCCCCCGACGTGATCGCCGCCGGCAATATCGGCTGCATGACGCAGATCGGCTCCGGGACCGGCATTCCCATCGTCCACACAGTGGAGCTGCTGGACTGGGCCACCGGCGGCCCCACCCCCGCTGCTTTGGCCGGACGGGCGAAAGCGGCCTGAGGATTGTTGCCGGAATGGCAAAGACGCATGTGCGATGCGGTCAATAGACCTTCGTCGCATGCGACGTTTCGCACCGAAGCGCATTGAGATAAGGGAGCGGGGCGGCTTACGCTGCGCCGCAGCACGCCCGCACCCGTGAGCCAAAGATGTCCCGTCCCTTCGACCTGACCCTGTACCTCGTCACCGACCCGCGCCTTGTCGCGGCGCGGGGTCTGGTCGCGACCGTGGAGGCGGCAGTGAAGGGCGGCGCCACCATCGTGCAATTGCGCGATCCCGACGCCCATGGCCGCGCGCTGGTGGAGCAGGCCCGCGCGCTGAAGGCGCTGCTGGCGCCGCTCGCCATCCCGCTCATCATCAACGACCGGGTGGATGTGGCGGTGGCGGCGGACGCCGACGGCGTGCATCTCGGCCAGGACGACATGGCTCCCGCCGACGCCCGCGCCCTTCTGGGACCGGAGCGCATCCTCGGCCTCTCCGTGGGTACTCCGGCGGAATTCGCCGCCTCCGACATCGGCGCCGTGGATTATCTCGGCGTCGGCCCGGTGAAGGCCACCGGCACCAAGAAAGACGCCGGCGCCGCCATCGGCGCGTCCGGCGTCATGGCGGTGCGGGCGCTCACCCGCCTGCCCATCGTCGGCATCGGCGGTATCGACGGTGCCCTCGCCGCCGAGGTCATCCGCGCCGGAGCGGACGGGGTGGCGGTGGTGTCCGCCATCTGCGCCGCCCCCGATCCCGAACACGCTGCACGCGCGCTTCTTTCGGCCGTCACGGCCGCGCGCTGACCCCATCCATCCCGCCCCGGGGCTGCCACGGCCTCGAGACGGTTCCCGCCTGCGGCGACGCCACGCGCTTCAGGCTTCTCACAAGGAGACCCGACATCATGTCGTCCCCTGCCCTGAAGACTGCCCCGGCCGCGGGCATCGAGATCACCGGCGCGCTCGGCCCCCGCTTCGACGAGATCCTGACCCCCGAGGCCCTGGCCTTCGTCGCCGACCTGCACCGCGCCTTCAATCCCACCCGCAAGGCCCTGCTCGCCCGCCGCGCCGAGCGGCAGGTGCAGTTCGACGTCGGCGAGCTGCCCGACTTCCTGCCCGAGACCAAGGCGGTGCGTGACGGCGACTGGACCATCGCCGACCTGCCCGCCGATTTGCTCGACCGCCGCGTCGAGATCACCGGGCCGGTGGACCGCAAGATGATCGTCAACGCGCTGAATTCCGGCGCCAAGGTGTTCATGGCCGACTTCGAGGATGCCTCCTCCCCGGTGTGGGCGAACATGATCGAGGGCCAGATCAATTTGAAGGACCGCTGGGCCGGCGCCATCGACTTCGTCGACGCCAACAACGGCAAGTCCTACAAGCTCGGCGCCACCCCGGCCGTGCTCATCATCCGCCCGCGCGGCTGGCACCTGCCGGAAGCCCATGTGCTGGTGGACGGCGAGGAGGTCTCCGGGTCGCTGTTCGACTTCGGCCTCTATGTCTTCCACAACGCCAAGGCGGCGCTGGCGCAGGGCTCCGGCCCCTATTTCTACCTGCCGAAGACCGAGAGCCACCTCGAAGCCCGGCTGTGGAACGAGGTGTTCGTCGCCGCGCAGACCGCGCTCGGCCTGCCCGTCGGCACCATCAAGGCCACCGTCCTCATCGAGACGCTGCCCGCGGTGTTCGAGATGGACGAAATCCTGTTCGAGATGAAGGACCACATCGCCGGTCTGAATCTGGGCCGCTGGGACTACATCTTCTCCTTCATCAAGCGCCTCGGGAAGAACGACCGCTTCCTCACCCCCGACCGTAGCCGCATGGTGATGAGCGAGGCCTTCCTGAAGGCCTACGGCATCCTGCTGGTGCGCACCTGCCACCGCCGCAACGCGTTCGCGATGGGGGGCATGGCCGCGCAGATCCCGGTGAAGGGCGATGCGGAAGCCAATGCCGCGGCCTTCGCCAAGGTGAAGGCGGACAAGGAGCGCGAGGCCAATTCGGGCTGCGACGGCACCTGGGTGGCCCATCCGGACTTGGTGCCGGTGGCCATGGAGGTGTTCAACCGCCTGATGCCCGCCGCCAACCAGCGCGACGCGAAGGGCAGCGACGTGGCCGTGAGCCGAGACGATCTGCTTGAGGTCCACACCGGCACCCGCTCGGAGGCCGGCCTGCGCGAGAACATCCGCGTCGGCGTGCAGTACATCGAGGCGTGGCTGCGTGGCCGTGGCGCGGTGCCGCTCTACAACCTCATGGAAGATGCGGCCACCGCCGAGATCAGCCGTGCTCAGGTGTGGCAGTGGATCCATCTCGGCGCCACGCTGGACGACGGCCGCACCGTGACACCCGAGCTGTTCCGCGCCCTGCTGGACGACGAGATGGCGAACCTGCGTTCGGTGCTCGGCCCGGAGGTCTATGATTCCGGTCGCTTCCCCGAGGCCATCAAGCTGTTCTCCGACATGACGCTGGCCGACAGCTTCGAGGAATTCCTCACGCTGCCCGCCTACCGCCTGATCGCCTGAGGGCTTTCCCTTCCGGCACCCGCACCGCAGTCATCGCCCGCCTCGTGCGGGCGATGACACTTACGTGTCCCTGCGGCTGCATGTCCCTTTTCGGCACCATCGCAGCGCAGCGGCCCGCAAGCCGCCGCACTGCGCCCTCCCGCGCAAAATGCCTCCCGCATCGCAGCAACGATTCCTGCCACGCGGGAAACGGCAGGGCTTGCGCCGTCCCTCCACATGATTAAACAATCCCTCCATTGACTTGCGTGCGGGGAAACAACCGCGGCGTTCCTTGAGCTTGCTCTGAAGCTTAGGGGCGAAGCCACCCGCTTATGTTTCCCTTGGCACGGAGCTGACCCATGGCGGAATCCGCCTCTATTCCCCCCATCCTCCACATCGTGACTCCGCTCGCGCATGTGAGCCCATTCGACGTGAACATGGCGGCCGACGCCGGCTATCTCACCATCGCGCAATATTCGCGGGTGAAGCTGGAGGAAGTGCGCGACCTGACGCAGGACATGATGTTCTCGCGCGCCCCGCAGGCGGCGCCGCGCACCGGCCTGTTCATCGGCGGCAAGGACGCCGCCCTCGCCTTCGACATGGCGGCCGAGGCGAAGGCCTCCATCTTCCCGCCCTTCGAGATTTCCATCTTCCCCGATCCGGCCGGCTCCTTCACCACCGCCGCCGCCATGATCGCCAAGGTGGAGCAGGCGCTGGTGAAGGTCCGCGCCGACGGCCTCAAGGGCGCCAAGGTGCAGATCTACGGCGCCACCGGCGTGGTGGGCTCGGTGGCCGCGGTGATCGCCGCCAGCGCGGGCGCGGACGTGACCCTCGTCAGCCATCGCGAGGTCGCGGCGGTGGAAGAGAAGGCGCGGGACATCAAGACCCGTTTCGGCCTCGACGTCTCCTGCACCGCCGCCGTCACGGATGCGGACAAGGCGGCGCTGGTGCCCGCCGCCGAGGTCATCCTCGCCACCGGCAAGGCGGGCGTGCAGATCCTCAACGCCGCGCACCTCGAAGCCGCGAAGAACCTCATCGTGGCGGCGGACGTGAACGCCGTGCCCCCCGCCGGCATCGCCGGCATCGGTGCCCATGATGCGGCGGCCCAGCTGCCCCACGGCATCGGCATCGGCGCGCTCGCCATCGGCAATCTCAAATACGCGGTCCAGCACACCCTGCTCAAGCGCATGTGCGAGACCACGACGCCGCTCTTCATCGACCTTCCGGTGGTGTTCGAGCTGGCGAGAACCCTGGACGCCTGAGCCCCATGCGCACGATCATTTCTTCTCCCCGCCGGCTCCGCGCCTGCTGCGCGGGGACCGCCGCCGTTTGCCCCGCGCGAGAGGTGCGGCCATGACAACTTCCAACGCCCTTGCTGCCGACACTGCCCCCCTGCCCGGCGGTATCAGCCTCGCCCATCAGGTCGCCCCCCTCGTGGAGGCACTGGTGGCCGACGCCACACAGCTGCGGCTTGCCGTCTCCACCGGCCCGCTCGGCTGCCGCATCGTCGATGCCGGCATCTCCGTGCCCGGCTCGCTGGAGGCCGGACGCCGCATCGCCGAAATCTGCCTCGGCGGCCTCGGCAAGGTGGCCCTCGTGCCCGGCGGGCGCTTCTCGCCCTTCGACACGCTGGTGAGCGTCACCACCACCGATCCCGTCACCGCGTGCCTCGCCAGCCAGTATGCCGGCTGGAGCCTGTCGCACGGCGACTTCTTCGCCCTCGGCTCCGGCCCCGGCCGGGCCATGGCGGCGGTGGAGCCCCTGTTCGCCGAACTCGGCTGCCGCGACCATGGCGATCATGTCGCCTTGGTGCTGGAGACCGGCGTCGCCCCGCCCGCCGAGGTGGTTCAGGAAGTGGCGAGCCGCTGCGGCGTGGCGCCCACGGCCGTCACCTTCATCCTCACCCCCACCTCGTCGCTGGCCGGCACGGTGCAGATCGTCGCCCGCGTGCTGGAAGTGGCGCTGCACAAGGCGCACGCGCTCCACTTTCCGCTGGAGCACATCGTGGACGGCATCGGCTCCGCCCCCGTGGCGCCGCCCTCGCCGGACTTCCTCACCGCCATGGGCCGCACCAACGATGCGGTGCTCTATGGCGGCGACGTGCAGCTCTTCGTGCGCGGGTCGTCCGAGGCCGCGCAGGATCTCGCCAAGCGCCTGCCGTCGCTGGCCTCGCGCGACTATGGCCGGCCGTTCGGCGAGATCTTCGCGGGCTATGACTGCGACTTCTACAAGGTGGACCCGCTGCTGTTCTCCCCCGCCCGCGTGACCGTGACGGCCATGGAGCAGGGCACGAGCTTCACCGCCGGCGGCTTCGACGCCAACCTCATCGCCCGCTCCTTCGGGGTGTGAGGTGGCCGGCTTCGTGATCTTTGCCGAGCGGGTGGACTGGCACACCCGCTCGCTGGTGGCTGCCCTGAAGGCGCGGGGCGTGAAGCCCCGCATCGTCTCGCTGCGCGCCTGCGGCTTCGCCGTGGGCGAGACGGCGCACGGCCTGCTTTTGCCCGGCTTCGGCGACGATCTGCCCGAGGCCTGCTTCGTGCGCTCGGTGCCCGCCGGCACGCTGGAGCAGATCACCCACCGGCTCGGCGTGCTGCACGCGCTGGCCGCGCTGGGGGTGCGGGTGATGAACGATGCCCGCGCCATCGAGCGTTGCGTGGACAAGAGCGCCACCACCTTCCTGCTCGCCCATGCCGGCCTGCCGACGCCGCGCACCCTCGTGCTGGAAGAGGCCGCCACCGCGCGCATGCTGGTGGACTCAGCCCCCGGCGACAGCGTGCTGAAGCCCCTCTTCGGCGCGCAGGGCCGCGGGCTGGAGCGCATTCCCCCCAAGGGCGCGCTGCCGGAGCCCGAGGCGGTGGGCGGGGTCTATTACCTGCAGGATTTCGTGGCGGCGCCGGCCCAGGGCGGGCCGGATGCAGTTCACGAGGATTTCCGCGTGTTCGTGGTCGGCAACCGCGCCGAGGCGGCCATGGCCCGCCGGGCCAAGGGCTGGATCACCAACATCCACCAGGGCGCCACCGGCGCCGAGGTGGCGGCCGAGGGGCTTCTGGCGGATTATGCGGTGCGCGCGGCGGCGGCCGTGGGCGCCAGCTATGCCGGCGTCGATCTCATCCGCGATGCGGAGGGGCGGCTGAAGGTGCTGGAGGTGAATTCCATGCCGGCGTGGCACGGCCTGTTCGACGCCACCGGCCGCAACATGGCCGAGCCGCTGGCCGCCTGCCTCGTGGGCGAGACGGTGAGCGCCTGACCGGCGCCGGAGACCGACATGCGCGTTCTGGTGCTGGAGTATGTGACCGGCGGCGGCATGCGCCGCGAGGCGCTGCCGCCGAGCCTCGCGGCCGAGGCGGCGCTGATCCGCGACGCCATGCTGGCCGACCTCGCCGCGCTGCCGTCGCCGCCCGAGATTCTCACCACCTGCGACGAGCGCCTCCCCCTTGAAGGCGCGATCCCGGTGGGGCTCCATGCCAGTGCCTGGGTGCTGTGGCGGACCCTGGCCGACGACGCCGACCTCATCTGGCCGGTGGCGCCGGAGACCGGCGGCATCCTCGCCGATCTCGTGCGCATGCTGGCGGCGACGGGCAAGCCGGTGCTGGCCTCCACCCCCGAGGCCATCCTCATCTCCACCAGCAAGCTGGAAACCGCCCGCCGCCTGGCGCTGGCGGGCGTGCCGCATATCCCCACCTATCCTCTGGCAGAAGCGCCCGAGATTCCCGGCGCCCGAATCACCAAGCCGGACGACGGCGCCGGCTGCGACGCCACCTTCCTCTGGCCGGCTGGCGTGCCCGCCGCCCCGGAGGCGACGGAGGGCATGGTGATCCAGCCTTACGTACCGGGCGAGGCGGCGAGCCTCACCGTGCTGGTTGAGAAGGACGATGCCCGCCTCCTCTGCGTGAACCGCCAGCACATCGCCGTGCGCGACGGCCGCCTCTCCCTGTCCGGCCTCACCGTGGGCGCGCAGGCGGATGACGGGCGGCTTGCTTCCTTGGCGCGGGACGTGGTCGCCGCCTGCCCCGGCCTCGACGGCTTCATCGGCATCGACATCATCCTGACCGCGGCGGGACCGGTGGTGGTGGAGATCAATCCCCGCCTCACCACTGCCTATGCCGGCCTCCGGCAGGCGCTCGGCCTCAACCCCGCCACCCTCCTCCCCGCGCTTGCGGCGGGAGCGGATGAGGCGCCCCTTCGTCCCGCGACCGTGGAGCTGGCATTGGCATGAGCGACCTCCTCATCGGCTGGGACGTGGGCGGCGCCCACCTCAAGCGGGCGGTCCTGGGACCGGACGGCACGATGGTATCTATCCACCTTGCCCCCTGTGCCCTCTGGCAGGGTCTCGACCGGCTGCGGGAGGCGATGGCGACCATGCCCCCCGTGTCGGGTCGCTCCGTGGTGACGATGACGGGCGAACTCGTCGACCTGTGGCCTGACAGGGCAACTGGCGTCATCGATATCGCCACCGAACTGGGGGGGTTACTGGGGGCTGACACCCGCATTTATGCGGGCAGAGCCGGCTTCGTCAGTCTCTCCGAAGCCCATCTGAATACCGCCGACATCGCTTCGGCCAACTGGCATGCCACCGCGGCGGCGCTGGCCGCTATAGCGGGCGACGGGATCCTCGCGGACATCGGATCGACCACCACCGACCTCATTCCCTTTGCCGGCTCGCAACTTTGCTTTCGCGGCTATTCGGATGCCGCGCGGCTGGAGACCGGGGAGTTGGTCTATACCGGCGCGGCCCGCACGCCGGTGATGGCGCTGGCGCCGGCCCTGCCGTTTCGCGGGCGGCTCGTGCCCCTCATGGCGGAGTATTTCGCCACCACGGCCGACGTGCATCGGCTGTCCGGCGAACTGCCTGAAGGCGCCGACCTCCACCCCGCCGCCGATGGGGGCGACAAGACGTGCGACGCCAGTGCCCGCCGGCTTTTGCGGATGGTGGGGCGCGATCTCGCACCCTCAACCATGGAGGAAGCAAAGGCCCTCGCAGCCGCTGCGGCGGAGGTGCAGATGCACCGTCTCCACATGGCCCTGGCCCAGGTCTCCTCCGCCGGAGGTGTCGCGCCCGATGCCCCTCTGATCGGGGCTGGCGTGGGTCGTTTTCTGGTGGGGCGGCTGGCGCAACGGACGGGGCGCGCCTACCGTCATGCCGGACTGCTGCTCGCCGGTGACACCCGCCTCGCGGGCCTTGCGGCCGACTGCGCCCCGGCCGTGGCCGTGGCGCGTCTCGCATTCAATTAGCCGGCTATATCGTCACTTGCTGCCGTCGGGCTTGAACTGGGCGAGGAAGGCGATGAGGTCCGCCCGCTCCGACTCGCTCTTGACGCCCGCGAATGCCATTTTCCCCTTCGGTGCCAAATGCTTGGGGTTCTCGATATAGTCGTTGAGGGTGGCCACGTCCCAGACCTTGCCGGCGGCGGCGCCGTCCTTGATGTCCTGGGAATAGGCGTAGCCCTCGAAATGCCCCCACTTGGCGCCGACGATGCCGTTGAGCGGCGGGCCGACCTTCACCTTGGCATCCGGGCCAATGGCATGGCAGGCCATGCATTTCTTGAAAACGGTCTCGCCCTTAGCCACGTCCGGATCGGCATAGGCCGAGCCGGTTGCGGCGGCGAGGAGGAGAGCGGAAACGAACAATGTGCGCATCGGGGCGTTCCTCTTCTGGTTTCTTGATCTGATATTTCGCCGGCTCAGCTCAGGACGAGAATTTCGCCTTCGCCGCCGGCCAACCGGTTGCCGACAAGGCGCACGGCCCGGCCCGAAAGTTCTCCTCCGAACAGCAAGGCCAGCTCCGGCACCCGCCGCGCCAGCAGCCTCAAGGCCACGAAATCCTGCAGTCCCGCCTCGGCAAAGCCAAGCGCCAGAGCCTCCGGCGCGGAGGAAACGAGGATGGAGCCGCGCTTCATGCCACGTCCGGCACCGGGACCGAGCCGGCCCGCCACAGCAAGTGTGCCGGCTAATAGACCATCCGCCGCACCCGCCCCGGCATCGCCAGCAACCAGGATCAGGCCACCGCGCAACCGTGCGCCGAGGCCATCCCCGACCCGTCCGGCAATGGAGACGACCCCGCCCCGCATGCCCTGACGCTCTCCGGGCCTAGGTCCGCCGACATTTTTGCCGGCATTGCCGAAAACCTCGATCCGTCCGCCGGTTAGGCCAGTCGCCAGCCCGTCGCCGACGTCGCCGGAAATCACCAGGCGCCCGCCGCTCATGCCCGCGCCGGCAGCCGCGCCGACGCTGCCCTCCACGCGGATCTCACCCGCGGCGAGGCCCGCGCCCACATAGTCGAGCCGGGGGTCACCGGAAAGAACCAGCGCATCGCCTTCGCTGGCGGCGACTTCAAACAGGTCACCGACCAGAGCGACGCCCGTGCCGAAGGGAACCGTGCGCGCGGCGATCTCGGCTGCGCTCGCACCTGCAAATGCAGCGGGCAGAAGGCTCGATGCATCAACCCGCGCGGCGAGCGGGGCCGTCAATGTCAGGCGGAAGCCACTCATCGTACCGCCTCCTGCGCCATCAGTTGGTGCAGCTTGAAATGGAAGGGCCCGAGGTTGCCGCCATAATTGCCGGCATCCACCGCCACCACTCCTCCCGCGGCGCCAAGGCCGCACACCGCCGTGATGCCCGCGCGCATGCTGTCCGCCACCTCGCCCTCGCTGAGGCCGTCGATGACGATCTCCAGCACACTCTCAACTTCAGCTGGCAAAGCAGTTTTGGCGATGCCGCGCAGCGTTGGGCAGTAGGCGTCATTGGAGGAGGCGATCAGGCCGGCATATTTGGAGCCGACCTTGGAGCCGGACCGCACCACCCCGCCCGGGAAGGGCATGATGGCCCCGCGCACCTGTCCCATGGCCTCGACCGCCGCCTCCGCCGCCGCCAGCGCCGCCGGGCGCGAGCGGGCGAGGATGAGGAAATTGCCGCCGCCCACCGCCGCCGCCGTGGAGCCGACGATCTCGTCGCAGACGAACTCGCCTTCCATCACCGGAATGCGCCAGATCCTGCTGCCGCCGAGGTTTTTCGACATCTGGTGGCCGTCACCGAAATAGCGCAGCGCCTTACCGAGCGGCACCGCGGCGCCGCCTTCCAGACCGGAATAGAGCGCCGAGGTGGGCGAGGTGAGTACGCATTGCCCAGCCCGGAGCGGCACGATCTTCTTCAGGTCCTTGAGTGACATGGCGAAGATGAGCACGGCGTAGCCGGGCCGGCCGTCCGGGGTCTCTTCGGCCGGAATCTCGCGTTCGATAGCCGCCTCACAACCGCAGCCGATCACCGAGGTTGCGAACCCCGTAAGGCTCGCCGCAGCGGTGTGCGCCCAGCGCGGCGTATCGGCGGTGATGATGAGGCGGGTTCCCGCCATGGGAAACGCTTCGGCGAAGCTGTCGCGGATCTCGACGCCATTGATGAGGAGGGGGGCTGGTGCGCTCACGGCTTCAGCTCCACGATTTCAGGCCCCTGGCCGCCACGGATCTCCCCGTCGGCGATCTGGTAATGGCTGGATTTCAGGCCCACCGCCTCGTCGAACCAGCGCTCCAACCTCTTGTCCATCAAGGGGTCGGAGGGGGGATGCACCGCATAGGTCCGCCCCTCTGTGAGGGCGACGATCTCGCCGTTCACCACCACCACCTCGCCGTCCTTCATCACGATGCGCGGGTGGGCGAACATGGCTTCCCGGTCGGGCTGGTCCTCATAGAGCACCACGTCCGCCCGTGCGCCCGGGCCCAAGTGGCCGCGATCCTTGAGGCCGAGGGTACGGGCCGGCGCGGCGCGGGTGACGACGGCGATCTCCTCCAGCGTGTATTCGCGGGAGATGCTTTCGAGCCGAGTATGGGACCGCGCAGCCTTGTGAATCTGCCTGAGGTGATGGTCCCGGAAGGGCTTGTCCATCAACAGGCGGATGAGGTGCGGGTAGGAGGTGAAGGGGCCGCCGTTGGGATGATCGGTGGTGAGGTAGACCCGCCAGGGATCCTCGATGAGCAGGAACAGCTCCAGACCGATCGCCCATTGCAGCGCGTTCACGAAGGACGTGTCGCGATAGTTGAACGGCACCACGCCGCAGGCCGCGTCCATCTCGATATCCATGCCGATCCACTTCTTGGGATCGGCGATATTGTGGTTGCGGTACTGCGACATGAGGTCGGCCGAGGCGGTCACCGTCTGGCCGAACATGATCTGTCCCACGTCCACCGAGATGTGCGGCATGGCGTTCACCGCCTCCGCGATCTCGGCCGCGCCGGAGGAGAAGTGCCGGTCACCCTCGGCGCCATAGGAGTGGAACTGGATGTGGGTGAGATGGAGGGGGAAGCCCTCCGTCGCGCCCATGGTGGCGAGCGTGGTCTTCACATTGCCGGGAATGCCGAGGTTGCAGCCGTGCAGATGGATCGGGTGGGGCACGCCCAGCTCCGTCACCGCCCGCTGCAGCGTGTTGAGGATACGGCGGGGCGTCAGCTCGTAGAACGGGCCGGCCTCATCCAGATCGAGGTTGCGGCCGTTGAACTTGAAGGCGTTGATGCCGCCGGGATTGACGATCTTGATGGCGCAGCTCTGGGTCGCCTTGAGCATCCAGGCCACATAATCGTTGATCGCCTGCTGCCCTTCGCCCATCGCGATGAGGCGCAACAGGAAGTCATCATTGCCGAGCACCAGGAAGCCACCGGTGTCGATGTTCGGGATGTCCGCCATCTCGAGATGCGCATGGCGGGCATTGGCACCCACGACCGCCGGCTCGAACACCGCCGTGTAGCCCATCTGCGAATAGCGACAGCCGGTGGCGTGGGTGGTCGGCGCGGCGCGCCCGCCACCGCAGCCGCAGAAATCGCCGAACGGCTCGGGGAACAGCGCCCGGTCCTCGTTCATGAGGAGACGGCCGAGGTTCACCTTGCCGCCGGCGATGTGGCTGTGCAGGTCGATGCCGCCAGCTAGCACGATGCAGCCGGAGGCGTTCACTACCTCCTCGCTGCCGCCCGGCCCCGGATCGGCGATGATGCGTCCATCCTCAAGCACCACGTCGCGGACCTGATCGATGATGCCGTTGGCGGGATCGAACACCCGCCCGCCGGTGACGCGCTTTCTCATGCGCCCCTCCCGAAATTGGCGAGGATGGCGGAAGCCGCCTCGGCGAGGCTCGGAAGCTCGGCCGGGCGAAGGCCCTGGAGCGGCAGGCAGACGACTGAATCCATGCGGAAGACATGCCCCGGATGATCGACGCCGGGCGTTCCGACGGGGATGAACACGTTCGGCTCGCGGGCAAACGACGTGTCTGGATGGGCGAGTGCGATCACCGGGCCGGCGCTGAATTCGGGCGGTGGATCGGGCCGGAATGCGCTGGCATGGAGCAGCAGGTCGCCGTCCTTCAGCGCCGCGGCGGTGGCGTAGAGATCGGGCGCATGGCGTGCGGTTCCGGCGCCGATCGCCGTGCGCAGGGGATAGCCGAAGCGCCAGAGCGCGAGCTGGTGGGCGCCGGTGACGTTGTCGCGTCCGCCCAAGGGCAGCACTGCGGCGCGGGTGGTCGGCGACAACAGATCCACCGCCTCCGAGGCCGAGCCGGCGACAGCGGCGGCATCCGCCTGCAGCAGGGTCGCGGCGTTCCAGGTGAAGACGCTGTAGCGCGCGGCGCGGAGCAGGTCGGCAAGCTCCGCCAGCGAGGCTCCGGCTGTGCCGGGCAGCACGTCCACGGCGCCGATGTCACGGCCCGCCAGGGCCGACGCCAGCAGCGCGGCGGCGGTGGCAACCTGCTCGGGCGGCAGCAGGATCTCGCTCAGCTCATGGCCGGCGAGGACCTTGCGCGAAGCGTCCGAGAACGGCGCACCGATCATCACCACACGCCGGCCGGAAGGCGCAAACAGGGGGGCGGCGTCGCCGCCTTCGCCCGTGCGCACCGGCATGATGCGCTCGAACAGGCGGCCGAAGCTCGCGGCGGGATCATCGCCGAACACCACCAGCAGGTCGCACCGGTTGCGCACCTCGGCGAGGGTCGCGGCGATCCAGCCGCGGCGGGCGAGGCGGTCGAGATTGGCGAACAGGCCGCCGGACGCGGAATGGTCGATGCTCGCCCCCGCCACCATGGCGATATCGTAGAGCCGCCGGTGCCCTTCGAGATCGGTGCCTAGGCCGGAGAAGACGGAGGACCGCGCCGCCTTCAGATGGGCGGCCGCGGCGGAGGCCGCTTCGGCGAGGCTGGCCGGCGCGCCATTGACGCGGGGAGAGGGCGGAGGCGCATCGCCACGCGCCAGCAGGCGGGCGGCATCGGCGCAGGCCTTGCGCGGTGTCACCGCGCGGCCGGCGACGGACACCTCGATGTCGTCGCAGCCGAGGCCGCAGAAGCCACACACCACGTCTCGCACGATGCGGGGAGCACCGGCTTCGGTCGTTTCACCCGATGACATGAGGCTCACCCCTGCGCGGAAGAAAGGCCGCGCGGCAAGGCCGGCAGACAAAGGGCGCGCGGCGGCGCGAAGCCGGCTCCAGAACGTGGGACAAGTGGAGAGAGAACGGAACTCAAGCGGTAACTGGCCATGGCTTTGCCTTGGGGATTGACGGACCCAATCAAGACGCCGCGGCGGTTGCCCGCTTGTCGTTGCAGTGCGCTTCGGAAAAATCCGTGCGCCATGCGTCTGTTCTTGGCGGGGAAGCTAACACAGTGAAGCGGGGCCGAAAACCCGTCACATGTGCGGCGCCTGCGAGAATGATTTGTGCGACGCGAAATCGCTCTACTTGAAGCAGGTGATTTCTGCTTCTGCCTGCGCCCGGCGCAGTTCTGCAATCGTGTCGTCATATTGGGGCGTGTTGCGGAAGATATTGGCCGCCTGTCCCACGCCTTGCCGCATGGAAAGGATCGTCTCGGCCGCGACATAGTGATCGTAAGGCAGGATCGAGGCGAGGGTGTCCACCGAGCAGGAACACCGGGCCATGGCCTCCCGGGTCTGGCCGTTGGCCGCCATGCAGCCGAACACGTAATCGACGCGGGCGGAGGTGGGGTAATCGTTGTCGCTGGCAGTCGCCGCAGCCGCCGCCCCGCCGAGGGCGAGCAGCAGGGCGCCGGCCTCAATGGCTCGTCGGATCATAGGCGATGCTCTCCTCCCACAAGGTGCCCCCTGGCGCGTCGGCCTTGATGTCCATGCGCACGATCTGGCCCGGCACGTCCGGCGACACCTCGAATGTATAGGCGAGGGTATCGAGCCCCCGCATCCGCACGGCATTGGGATCGCCCTTGAACGGCGTCACCGTCACGCGCCAGCCCTTCACCGTCTGGCCGCCGACGGTGAGATCAGCCGCCGTCACGGTTGCGGCGTCGCGCAAGGCGGTGCGGATGGCGGTCTTGAAATAGCGCGGATTGCCCTTGAGCCGGCCGGCAAGGTCCCCGAGGTGGTTCTCCAGGAACAAGAGCAGCATGGGATTGGTCGTCACGCCCTCGAACGGGCCGGCGGCGTGGTGGCGCTCGGGCGTGAAGAAATCGACCCTGACGTCGCGGGCGTCGCCGCTGCTGCTGGCGCTCGCCGCGATCATCAGCACCACGCGATCCTCGAAGCTCGCGCCGAGTTCCGGATCGGCCACCTTGCGGGAATATTTGTAGGTGAGCGTCTGGCCCGCCTTGGTGTTGGCCAGCTGCGGGGCCTCGAACAACAGCGTCGCCGCATCCGGGGATGCGGCCGGCGCCTCGGCCGCGCTCGCCGCCTGGGGCATGACGAGGGCGCCGCCCGAGAACAGGGCGGCCGTGAGGACGAGCCAGAGGCCCAACGCGTGACGCAGGCTCACGATGCGGCTCCTTCGGGCGCCTTCTGTGGCGCTCCGCCGATGGTACGATAGATGTAATCTGGAGCAACCGCCGCCGCTTCCTCGGTCGCCAGCGCCTCGACGCGGGCATGGAAGGGCGAGAGCGAGCAGGCGGGGTCGGTCGCTGCCGCATCGCCGGCCAGCGCCATGGCCTGGCAGCGGCAGCCGCCGAAATCCATCTCGCGCCGGTCGCAGCTGCGGCACGGCTCGCGCATCCAATCGGTACCGCGGAAGGCGTTGAACGCCGGCGAAGACCGCCAGATGTCGCCGAGCGCGCGGTCGCGCACGGACCAGAATTCGAGGTTCGGGATGCTTTCCGCCGCATGGCAGGGCAGCACCCGGCCGGTGGGGGTGACATTCAGCGTGCGCCGGCCCCAGCCGCCGGAGCAGGGCTTGGGATAGCGGGCGTAATAGTCCGGGATCACCATGTCGATGACGAGGATGCCCTCAAGGCGCCGGCGTGCCTCCTCCACCAGCGCCACCGAGCGATCCACGTCGGGACGGGCGGGCATCAGCGCGGCGCGGTTCACATAGGCCCAGCCATAATACTGGGTGTGCGCCACCTCCAGCCGGCGGGCCTTCAGCGCCACGGCGAGGGCGATGATGTCCTCCACCTCATGAATGTTGCCGCGATGAATGACGGCATTGAGCGTCAGCGGCAGGCCGAGGTCCGTGACCTTCCGGGCAAATTCCAGCTTCGCCGCATGGCCGCCCTTGTAGCCGCCGATGCGATCCCCGGTCTCGGCACTCGCGCCCTGCACGGAGAGCTGGACGTGATCGAGCCCGGCCTCCGACAGCGCGTCGATCATGCCGGAGGCGCGGCCGATGCCGGAGGTGATGAGGTTGGTGTAGAGCCCCTCGGCGGCGCAATGGGCGGTCAACTCCACCAGGTCCGGGCGGGCGGTCGGTTCGCCGCCGGAGAGATGGACGTGGAGGATGCCCAGCGCGGCGGCCTCGCTCAACACCCGCTTCCAGGTGGAGGTGTCGAGCTCCGCCTCGCGGCGCTCCAGCTCCAGCGGATTCGAGCAATAGGGGCAGCGGAGCGGGCAGCGATGGGTCAGCTCGGCGAGGATGCCGATGGGATGGCCGACCGGAGGCGTCGCCACGGGCTGCGGGGGCTGCCTCGTCTCCATCTGGGCCACGGCTTCGCTCATGTCTCGATCACCCGGCGCGCGATCAGGCCGCCGATCATGTCCTTGACGTCATCGGCGATGACCTCGCGCTTCTCGTCGTAACGGGCGGCGAGGGCATCCACGATCTCGGAGCAGGTGCGCTTTCCGTCCACCAGCTCCAGCACGGCGGCGGCGGTCTCGTCGATGTCGAACGCCCGCTCCGGCGCCAGCAGCACATGGCGGGCGCGCACCTGATCGTATTTGAGCTTCACGCCCCGCGGCAGGCGTGGGACGTCGGTTTCCTCGGCGCGCATCTCATTCCCCGACGATGGCGACGCCCGGTCGCCAGGCACCCGGCGCGGGCCAGCCCGGCGCCACATAGGCGAGATAGAGCGCGTCGAGCTGCGCCCACAGCACCTCGGTCTTGAAGGTGAGGGCGCGGATAACGGCGCGCTGCTCGGCGGCCGTGCGGGCGTGCTGCTTCACATATTCGAGGGCGAAGTCGGCATCCTTCGGCGCCTGGTCGAGGCGGCGACGGAAATAGGCGACGACCTTCTCGTTGATGAAGTCATAGTGCTCCAGCATGCCCGAGATGCGCTCGGCATGGATGCCCGGCGCGAACAGCTCGGTGAGGGAAGAAGCCACCGCCTCCAGCAGCGTGTTCTCGGCGACGAAGCGCACATAGGCCTCCACCGCGAACTTGGTGGCGGGCAGGGCCCCTTCCTTGGAGACCACGTAGGCCCGGTCGAGGCCGAGGCCGTCGGTGAGCACCAGCCAGCGCTCGATGCCGCCCGAATCCTCGCCGAAGCCGTCATGGTCGGTGATGCGGTGCAGCCACTCCCGGCGCAGCTCGCGGTCGTCGCAGCGGGCCATCAGCGCCGCATCCTTGCGGGGGATGGCGGACTGGTAGCAGTAGCGGTTGAGCGCCCAGGCGCGCACCTGATCCCGGTTCAGCCGGCCGGAATGCAGCAGCTTATGGAAGGGGTGGAGGTTGTGATAGCGCGTCGCGCCCACCGCGCGCAGCGCCGCCTCCAACCCCTCCGGCGACAGGGGCTCCTGCGGCGAGGGCAGGGCGGGGAAATCGGTGGGAAGATCGGCGGCCTCGGCCAGCACCCGGACGGCGGCTTGCGCGCTCATAGGGAGAACTCCATTCCGTCCCGGGCGACCGTCCAGCCAGCCGCTTCCACGGCGCGGTGCTCGTCAGAGCCATCGATCAGCGCGGGATTGGTGTTGTTGATATGGATGAACACCCGACGCGCCACCGGCAGGTCGGCGAGAAGCGCCACCGTGCCGTCCGCGCCGGACATGGACAGGTGCCCCATGCGGGCGCCCGTCTTGGTGCCGATCCCGGCCGCGATCATCTCGTCGTCGCGATAGAGCGTGCCGTCGAAGAACAGCAGGTCGGCGCCGGAGATGCGGTGACGCAGCGCGTCCGTCACGGCGGCGCAGCCGGGCACGTAGACGAGGCGGCTGCCGGCCGAGGTAATCGTCACGCCCACCGTCGAGCCTGATTCCTCGCCGATGACGAGGGAGGCATCCTCGCGCCAGAGCGGCACCTTGCCGGGCACGGTGAAGAATTCCATGGTCAGCCCCGGAACCGGCGAGAACGGGACTTCGAACGAAACCGGCTCCCGGCGCACCAGCGCCTTGGAAACCACGTCGAAGACCTGATTCTGTTCGATCAGCGCGAGCGTGTCGGCCGTGCCGTACACCTCGAACGCCTGCTGCTCCCGCAGCGTCAGCAAACCGGCTATGTGGTCCACGTCACCATTGGTGAGGACGACGGCGCGAATGGGGCTGTCGCGGCCATCCACCCGGGGCTGAAGTGCCCGGGTCGCGGCGATCTGGGCCCGAAGATCGGGCGAAGCGTTGAGGAGCACCCACGAGGCGCCGTCCTCCGAGACGGCGATGCTCGACTGGGTTCGGGGCGTGACCCGTGGATCACCCTTCCAAGCCAGTTGGCACACCGGACAGCGGCAGTTCCACTGGGGAACGCCGCCGCCGGCCGCTGAACCGAGAACGATCACCTGCATGACGCGACGGACGCTCCTGCCAATCGTTCGCGGCTCCCGACCTCCGTCGATCAGAAATCGGCCGGCAGGTAAGCGGTGACTTCCATGCCGACGCAGACTTCGCAAACCTGAGGCTTGTTCCAGCGCATGATGCTTTCCTCCTGAGTTCTCTCACAACCTTCATAAGAAGATCATAAGAAATTGAAGTAACGAGGTTTTTCGCTACAACGGAGTCAAATATTGGCAGCCGAATCGGTTCCCGCAAGTGAAATCTTTTGCTGCATTGCAATACTTCTAGAGCTCATCAATGAGCTGACGGTGCGGAGAGGTCGAGCATGAAGCCGCGCCCCCGCACGGTCGCCACCTGGGGGCCGCCGGCCCGGCCCACCGGCGCGAGCTTGGTGCGCAGGTAGCCCACATAGACGTCCACCACGTTGAGCGAGGCGCCGCCCTGGCTGGCCCAGAGCCGGTCGAAGATCTCGCCCCGGGCGATGGGACGATTCGGGCTGGCCATGAGCAGGGCCAGGAGATCGGCCTCGCGCTCGGTGAGCCGCACATGCACCTCGCCGAACTTGGCGGTGCGGGTGGAGGGGTCGAGCACCAGCCGCCCCGCCATGACGCGGTCGGAATGGCTTTCGCCGAGGCGATGCAGGAGATGGGTGCGCAGCCGCGCCACCAGCTCGCCGAAGACGAACGGCTTGACGATGTAGTCGTCCGCCCCCGCGCCGAGGCCTTCCGCGCGATCGTGCACCTCGTCCTTGGCGCTGAGGAACAGGATGGGGCCGGAATGGCCGGCGCCGCGCAGCGCCCGGCACACGTCGATGCCGGAGCCGTCCGGCAGCATCATGTCGAGCACCACGGCGCAGGGATTGTACTGGCGCGCCGTCTCGAGGGCCTCGTCGGCCCGTCCCACGACGGTCACGTCGAACCCCTCGGCGGAGAGGCCGCGGCTCAGCATGGCGCCGATGTCGCTGTCGTCTTCCACCACCAGGATGTTCATGGTTCCTCCTGTGCCCGTTCGGGCTGTCCCGGACCGCGGCGCGGCCCGCAGGGCCTGTCGGAAATGCCGACGTTTGGCTGCCGGTCAGATCGCGGGGCCGGTCTCTGCCGCGGGTTCGCCCGCCCCGGCCGCTGCGGCCTGCGGCAATGCGATCACCACCCGGGTGCCTCCCGCCTCGCCGTCCTCCAGTGTGATACGTCCGCCGTGCCGCGTCACCACCCAATCGGCGAGGGCGAGCCCCAGGCCGAAGCCCGAGGCATCGCCGAGCCGGCCGCCGCGTGCGAAACGTTCGAACAACCGGGCACGGGCCTCGGGCGGAATGCCGCATCCATCGTCCGTAATGCTGATGATGTCGACCGCATGCCCCTCCGCATCCGCCCGGTGCCCGACCGAAACGGTGACGCGGGTGAGGGGGCGACCGTGACGCAGGGCGTTGTCGATCAGGCCTTCCACCACCTGCCGGAGCCATTCGCGATCCGCATGCACGACAAGGCCCGGCTCCGGCGCGTGAAGCACCAGCGCGACGCCCTGTCGCCGCGCCACCGGCTCCAGCCCCGCCACGGCATCGGCCAGAAGGGGCGCAAGGGGGGTGTCCTGGAACACCAGCTCGATCTCGCCGCTCTCGGAACGGGCGACCCGCAGCAGATCCTCCACCCGGCGGTGGAGCATGCCGGCGCGCTTGCGGATGGTGGTGAGCACCGCGCGGCTCACCGACTCCGGGATGGCAGGCGCCCGCTGGGTCACGTCGCATTCGCCGATGATGACGGTGAGCGGCGTGCGCAATTCATGGCTCACATCGGTGAAGAAGCGGCGCCGGGACGCATCGATGGCGCCAAGACGGGCGTTTGCCTCGGTGAGGTCCGCGGTGCGGTCCGCCACCGTCTTCTCCAGTCCCGCCCGGTCCTGCGCCACCTTTCGCTCGCGGCGCGCCAGGAGGGCGGCCATGCGGTTGAAGCGGGCCATCAGCACGCCCAACTCGTCCCGCTGGCCGATGGCGAGGCGGGCGGAGAGATCGCCGCGGCCGATGGCGGCGGCCGCGCGGTCGATCTCCTTCAGCCGGCCGAGCAGCGGCTGGGCCAGCGCCCGATACAGCACCAGCGCGGCGGCAAACACCGCCAGCGCAATGGCCACCGCGCCGATCCGCAGCCGATCCGCCAGCGCCACCGCCTCCTCCCGAGCAGCCGTGACGCCGCGACGCTCGCTTTCCACCAGCAGGGAGAGCGTCGGCCCGGCCGAGGCGGCGAAGGCGTTGAGGGAACCGCGCACCCGGTCGCCCCGGCGCACGGTATCCGGATCACGGGTCGCGGCGGTGATCTGCCGGTCGAGGGAGATGAAATCGGCCCTGAGACGGGCCAGCAGGCGTTCCTGCGGCCTGAGGCCGCTCGACGCGTCGGGCGCCGCCTGGACCGCCTTCACGGTCGAGGCCTCGAGCAGGGCCGAAACGCGCGAACGCGCATCCTCAAGCCGGCCGGCGCCCGCGGTGGGGCTTTCGGTGGCGGCAATGGCGGCCAGGCCGTACTCGGAAAGGCGGGCGGAAATCTCGGTCAGCACATCGAGCCGCTGCTGGGCCGACACCGCCGCCTCCAGCGCCCCGTCCACGGCGCGCAGGGCGATGAGCACGCTGAAGCCCGCAAGCACCGCGAGAATCGCTGTGGCGCCCGCCAGCGCGGCCAGCTTGAAACGGATGGATCGCATCGCCGCGCCCGGAATGCCTCCCGCGCCCCCGCGGCGCCACCACTGGCGCTGCTCCGGCGCGGCGGAGCCTGCCACAATGACGGGCGCGGGCAAAAGGAAAAGGACCGCACGAAAAAGCCCGCCGCCGCAGGCGTCTGGCGCTGCGGCGGCGGGCTCTGTCGAAGATCAGGTCAGGGCGAGGCTCAGGCCTGACCGGCCTGGAGACGCTCGGCTTCCGCCTGCAGACGCTGCTGGTAGAGCGCGGCGAAGTCGACCGGATCGATCATCAGGGGCGGGAAGCCGCCGTTGCGCACCGCGTCGGCGATGATCTGGCGGGCGAACGGGAAGAGCAGGCGCGGGCACTCGATGAGCACCACCGGCTGCAGGCTCTGCTCCGGAATGTTGAGGATGCGGAACACGCCGGCATAGACCAGCTCGAAGGCGAACAGGGTGTTGCCTTCAATGCTGGCGCCGCCGTCGATCTTCAGCTCGACCTCAAACTCGCCATTGCCGCCCGGCTTGGCGTTGACGTGGATCTGGATGTTGACGTCGGGCTGGCTCGGAGGAGCGGCGAGGGAGCGCGGCGCATTGGGATTCTCGAAGGAGAAATCCTTGATATATTGCGCGAGCACATTCAGCGACGGCGCCGCATTCGGGTTGGGGCCGCCATTCTGCGAGGCCATGCGCATCTCCATCCGTGGGGTGTTGGGTCGGCCCCGCGGGCACGACCGGAAAGCGCGGCGCTGCTAGCATGCTTTCCGCGGTGGGTGCAAGGTTGCGAACGGGTGAGGTAGGCCGATCCTCAACCGGAAGGATGCCTCGCGCCGCGTTTGGAGACGGGACCATGGACGAGGACAAGACGGAGCCGCGCAAGCCCCTGAGCGAGGCGGCCAAGCGCGCGCTGGCGGAGGCCGAGGCCCGTCGTGCGGCCATCGACGCCGCGCAGAAGGACCGGCCGAAGGAGATCAACGGCCGGGACGGCCCGGAGCCGGTGCGTTACGGCGACTGGGAAGTCGGCGGCATCGCCACCGACTTCTGAGGCTGCCTCAGCCGACCAACGCGAGGCCGATGAGGCCGGCGATGCCCACGGCTATGCGCCACCAGCCGAATGGCGCATAGCCGTGCTTCGACACGAAATCGAGCAGCGACTTCACCACCACCACCGCCGCGCAGAATGCCGCAACGAAGCCGATGACGATGAGCAGGCCATCGTCCATCGAGAGGTTGCCGCGGTTCTTGTAGAGGTCGTAGGCGAACGCGCCGAACATGGTGGGCAAGGCGAGGAAGAACGAGAATTCCGCCGCCGCCCGCTTGTCCACCCCCATCAGCATGGCGCCGACGATGGTCGAGCCGGAGCGCGACATGCCCGGGATCATGGCCAGGCACTGGAAGAAGCCGATGATGAGCGCGATGTGCCAGGGCAGGCCCATGGCGTTGTTGTAGCGCGGCGCCGGCACCACCTTGTCGATGAACAGGAGGATGATGCCGCCGAAGATCAGCGTGCCGCAGATCAGCACCGGCGTCTCGAACAGCACGCTCTTGATGAAGCCGTGCGCCGCCGCCCCGATCACGGCCGCCGGCAGAAAGGCGATGAGGACGCCGATGACGAAGCGCCGCGCCCCCGGATTTGTGGGCAGCTGCTGGGCGACGCGCAGGAAGCGCTGGAAATAAACGGTGAGGATGGCAAGCACCGCGCCGAGCTGGATCAGCACCTCGAAAGTGTGGCCATTGCTCTCGAAGCCGAGGAAATGCCCGGCCAGCAGGATGTGGGCGGTGGAAGAGACGGGGATGAATTCCGTCAGCCCTTCCAGCAGGCCGAGAACGAGCGCTTCGAGCATGTCGCCGAGAGTCATGGGTGAGAAAATCCGGGAGGCGGGAACGAGACGGGCGCCATCCTCTCCGCTTGCCTTCGCGGGTGCAACGTGGTGCGCCGCAACGGAAGGGGAGGGCCGAGGCCGCCGGCGCTTTTCAGGCCAAGCTGTGGCCGCGTCGCAACAGCCCGGCAAATAACCTCAGGGCAAGGGATTGCTGCCTTCACCGCGTCGTTAACGATCCGCTCACCATGATCGAAATGCGAAATGCGACAGCGACAGGGCGTCGGCCCGCGCTGGAGCAGGGAGGAACCAATCGGAAAGGTTCGGCTTCTAATCATAGGACACGCCGGGTGCCTCGCCCCCTCCCTTCGACCCCCGGCGAAATCGGCCCATGTACCTGCATCATCATCCCTTCTGCCCACATTCCCGATTCGTCCGCCTGCTGCTCGCCGAGTACGGCCTGGAGCCGGAGCTGGTGGAGGAGCGCGTGTGGGAGCGACGGCCGGGATTCCTCGCGCTCAATCCGTCGGGGGAGACGCCGGTGATCGTGGAGGAGATGGCAGCTTCGGTGCCGGGCGCCTTCATCATCGCCGAATATCTCGATGAGACCAGGGGCCTCGCCCTCGGCACCCACCGGCTTCTTCCGGAGGATCCGGCCGGCCGCGTGGAGGTGCGCCGGCTGACCCAGTGGTTCAACGAGAAGATGTATGTCGAATCGACCGAGCCGCTGGTGCGCGAGCGCATCCACAAGCGCTACATGACGCGCGAGCAGGGCGGCGGTTCGCCGGATGCCACCTCGCTGCGGATGGCACGCGCCAATCTGCGCTATCATCTGAAATACATCGGCTGGCTGGCCAAGGCGCGCAAATGGCTCGCCGGCGAGAAGCTGAGCCAGGCCGACCTTGCCGCCGCCGCGCATCTCTCGGTGGCCGATTATCTGGGCGATGTACCGTGGGACGAGGACGAGCACGCGAGGGACTGGTACGCGCGGATCAAGTCGCGCCCGACCTTCCGCGCCCTGCTCACCGAGAGCATCCCGGGAATGCCCCCCTCCAAGACCTACGCGGACCTCGATTTCTGACCGACGCGGGCGAGCTGGAGGAGATCGTCCGCCGCCTCGCCCGTGAGGAAGGGTTCGATGCCGTCGGCATCGCCCGGCCCGAGGCTGGTGTGTCCGCCGGAGAACGGCTCCGCGCGTGGGTCGCCGATGGCGCATACGGCGACATGGGCTGGATAGCGGAGACGCTGGACCGCCGCGCCGATGCCCTGACGCTGTGGCCGGACATGCGCAGCGTCATCCTGCTCGGCCTCAATTACGGCCCTTCGGAAGACCCCCGCGAAGTGCTGGCGCAGAAGAGCGCCGGCGCCATCTCGGTCTATGCGCGGGCCGAGGACTATCACGACATCATCAAGCCGAAGCTCAAGCGCGTCGCCCGCGCGCTGCTGGCAGAGGCTGGACAGCACGGTGTCACCGCCGACGTGAAGGTGTTCGTGGATACCGCGCCGCTCATGGAGAAGCCGCTCGCCGCCGCAGCCGGGCTCGGCTGGCAGGGGCGGCACACCAATCTGGTCTCGCGGGAGTTCGGCTCCTGGCTGTTCCTCGGCGCCATCGCGACAACATTGGAGCTTGGGCCGGACGCGCCGGAGAAAGACCATTGCGGCTCCTGCCGCGCCTGCCTCGATGCCTGCCCGACCGCAGCGTTTCCCGCGCCCTACGTCATCGATGCACGGCGCTGCATCTCCTACCTCACCATCGAGCACAAGGGGCCGATCCCGGCCGAGCTGCGTCCGCTCATGGGCAACCGCATCTATGGCTGCGACGACTGCCTCGCCGCCTGCCCCTGGAACAAGTTCGCCCAGATGGGTCAGGAAGCGAAGCTCGCCGCCCGCGCGGAGAACGACGCCCCGCCGCTGGCGGAACTGGTGGCGCTGGACGACGCCGCCTTCCGCGCCCGCTTCCCAAAAAGCCCGATCAAGCGCGTGGGGCGCGACCGCTTCGTGCGCAACGTGCTGATCGCCATCGGCAATTCGGGGGATGCCGACCTGCTGCCGCAGGTGGAGGCGCGGCTGGAGGATGAATCCGCTCTGGTCAGAGGTGCTGCGGTGTGGGCGTTGGGGCAGCTTTCGGATGCCGCAGCGGTCACGCGGCAAGCCGCCCAACGGGTACCTGTGGAGACCGATCCCGCGGTCCTCGCCGAGTGGAGGGCAGCCGCATCAGCCGACTGAGACCCGCCGCCCATTTCCATCCGCCGGGTTTGCCGGTAGGATCAAAACCTCACGGAACCATCAAGGGGGCGACAAGAGCTGGCGTCACGATCGCGTCGCGCCCACACGCGAAGATCGACGGCGACAGAACAGGCGACATGCACGAGCCCCGCAAGCTTTATGTGAAGTCCTTCGGCTGCCAGATGAACGTCTACGATTCCCATCGTATGGCGGACACGCTGGCACGCGAGGGATATGTGGAGACGCAGGACTCGGCCGAGGCCGACCTTGTGATCCTCAACACCTGCCATATCCGCGAGAAGGCCGCCGAGAAGGTGTATTCTGAACTCGGGCGCCTGAGGAAGCAGAAGCAGGAAGCCGGCTCCGACACCATGATCGCCGTCGCCGGCTGCGTCGCCCAGGCCGAGGGCGCCGAGATCATGCGCCGCGCGCCGGTGGTGGACGTGGTGGTCGGCCCCCAGAGCTACCACCGCCTGCCCGAGCTGCTCGCCGAGGCGAAGACCGGCAAGCGGGTGGTGGACACCGAATTTCCCGCAGACGACAAGTTCGATCACCTGCCCGCGCCCACCCGCGCCGCCACGCGCTCGCGCGGTCCGGCGGCGTTCGTGACGGTCCAGGAGGGCTGCGACAAGTTCTGCACCTTCTGCGTGGTGCCCTACACCCGCGGCGCCGAAGTCTCCCGCCCGGTCACGAAGATCCTCGATGAGGCCGCCCGCCTCCTAGATCAGGGCGTGCGCGAGATCACCCTCATCGGCCAGAACGTCAACGCCTTCCACGGCGAGGGGCCGGACGGAAAGGTCTGGAGCCTCGCCCGGCTGATGGAGCGGCTCGCTGAGATGGAGGGGCTGGCTCGCCTGCGCTACACCACCTCCCATCCGCGCGACATGGGCGACGACCTCATCGCCGCCCACCGCGACCTGCCGCAGCTGATGCCCTATCTGCACCTGCCGGTGCAGTCCGGCTCCGACCGCATCCTCGCGGCCATGAACCGCAAGCACGGCCGCGAGCTGTTCCTCTCGCTCATCGAGAAGATGCGCACTGCGCGGCCGGACCTCGCCCTCTCCTCCGACTTCATCGTCGGCTTCCCCGGCGAGACGGACCGCGACTTCGAGGACACGCTCGATCTGGTGCGCGAGGTCGGCTTCGCCAGTGCCTATTCCTTCAAGTACAGCGCGCGCCCCGGTACCCCCGCCGCCGAGCACGAGGGACAGGTGCCGGAGGAGGTGATGGCCGAGCGCCTCGCGGAGCTGCATCGCCTGCTCGAAGCGTCCAAGACGGCCTTCGACGCCGCCTGTCGTGGCCGCACCTTCGATATCCTGCTGGAGAAGCCCGGCCGGCAGCCGGGCCAGCTCATCGGTCGGTCGCCCTACCTGCAAAGCGTGGTGGTGAATGATCCGCCCGCCGGCATCGGCGAGCTTCTCACCGTCACCATCACCGATGTCGGCCCGAACAGCCTTGCCGGCGTTCCGGCCGAGACGCCCCTTTCCCCCGCTTTGTCCCGGCCGCTTGCGGCCATGGAGGCCTGAGCTTGCGCAGATCCGGCAGCGACAACCGTGATCGTCCCCTGGCGGCCGCAGCGCCGCAGGCTTCCCCCGGCCCCGCCCGTGCGGCGGTCACGGCTCCGTGGGCCGATCCGGACGAGCCTCCGGCGGCCCATGTGGTGCTGGCCTTCGACGACAACCGGCTCGCCACCCAGCTGTTCGGCCATTACGGCCGCAACCTCGCCCTCATCGAGCGCAAGCTGGGGGTGAAGGCGGATTCGCGCGGCAATCACGTGACGCTGGGAGGCGAACGCGATGCCTGCGAGCAGGCCCGCGCCGTGCTGGAGCACCTGTACGAAGCGCTGCGCAAGGGCCGCGACATCAGCCAGGGCGATGTGGACGGCGCCATCCGCGAAGTCACCTCGCAGGGCTCCCTGTTCGATTTCGACCCGGCCGAGCAGCGCCAGTCGTTCGACGAGATCCATCTGCGCCGCCGCCCGGTGCGCGCCCGCACCGCCGCGCAGGATGCCTATATCCGCGCGCTGAAGCGGCACACGCTCGTGTTCGGCAACGGCCCCGCCGGCACCGGCAAGACCTGGATCGCCGTGGCCTACGCCGTCCATCTGCTGGAGCGGCGGATGGTGGACAAGATCATCCTCTCCCGGCCCGCCGTCGAGGCCGGCGAACGCCTCGGCTTCCTGCCCGGCGACATGAAGGAGAAGGTCGATCCCTATCTGCGGCCCATCTACGACGCGCTCTACGACCTGATGGACCGCCCCTTCGTGGAGCGGGCCCTGCAGTCCGGCGAGATCGAGATCGCCCCGCTCGCCTTCATGCGCGGGCGCACGCTTTCCAACGCCGCGGTGATCCTGGACGAGGCGCAGAACGCGACGTCCATGCAGATGAAGATGTTCCTCACGCGCCTCGGCGAGAACTCCCACATGATCGTCACCGGCGACCCGAGCCAGACCGACCTGCCCGGCGGGCAGATCTCCGGTCTCGCCGAGGCGGTGCGGCTGCTGGAGGGCGTCGAGGGCGTCGGCATCTGCCATTTCAAGGCTGAGGACGTGGTGCGCCACGAACTGGTGCAGCGCATCGTCTCGGCCTACGAAAAGCTCGACGCGGCCAAGATCGAGGCCGCCTCCGCCCGCCTCGCCGGCAAGGCGGGGAGCTGAGCCATGGCCGCGCCCGCCCCGCTTCCGCAGGCTCCCGAGATCGACGCGGACATCGACGTCGCCGTGGAAGCCGAAGGCTGGTCCCTCATCGCGGACGCCGAGGCCGTGGCCATCCGGGCCTGCCGGGCCGCGCTGGCCGCCTGCGCCGAGGACGTACCGGAGTCGTGCGAGGTGGCCATCACCCTCACCGACGACGCGCGCATCCGCGTGCTCAACCGCGACTGGCGGGACATGGACAAGGCGACCAACGTCCTGTCCTTCCCCCAGCCGGACCTGCCGGACGACGTGGACGCCCCCCAGCCCCTCGGCGACATCATCGTCGCGCTGGAAACGCTCAGCCGCGAGGCCGAGGCGGAGGACAAGGCGCCGGCCGACCATCTCGCCCATCTGGTGGTGCACGGAACGTTGCACCTCATGGGCTACGACCATCTCGAAGACAACGAAGCAGAGGAAATGGAGGCGCTTGAGCGCGACATCCTCGCGGGCCTTGGGATCGCCGATCCCTATGGCCTGCCCCAGGACTGACGTGAAGGCGGCTTGATAACGACCATGTCCAACATCGACCAGCCGACCGAGACCAGCTCTTCGGAGCCGCAAAGTTTTCTCGATCGATTGCGTGCCCTCCTCGGCACGTTCCGCCCGCACGGCTCCCTGCGCACCGACCTCGTGGAGGTGCTCGCGGCGGCGGAGACACCCGAGGAGGAGGGGGAGTTCACCCCATCCGAGCGCAAGATGCTGCGCAACATCCTGCACCTGCGGGAGGTGGGCATCGGCGACATCATGGTGCCCCGCGCCGAGATCGTCGCCGTGCGTAAGGACGCGCCGCTGGGCGAGCTGCTGAAGCTGTTCGTGACCGTCGGTCATTCCCGGCTCGTCGTCTACGACGACACGCTGGATGACCCCGTCGGCATGGTCCACATCCGCGACCTCATCGCCTTCCTCGCCGGCGACCTCGCCTCGGAATCGGGCAAGATCGACCTTGGCAAGGTCAATCTCGACGCGACACTGGAGACCGCCGGCCTCATCCGCCGCATCCTCTATGTGCCGCCCTCCATGCCGGCAGTGGACCTGCTGGTCTCCATGCAGGCGGCGCGCACCCACCTCGCCCTCGTCATCGACGAATATGGCGGCACCGACGGCCTCGTCTCCATCGAGGACGTGGTGGAGGAGATCGTCGGCGAGATCGAGGACGAACACGACGAGGCGGCCGAGACGCTGCTCACGCGCCAGCCCGACGGCAGCTATCTCGCCGATGCCCGCACGCCGCTGGAGGCCGCGGTAGAGGTGCTCGGCACCGGGTTCGCTTCGGAAGAGGCGATGGAGGAGGTGGACAGCGTCGGCGGCCTCGTGGTGCGCATCGCCTCCCGTGTGCCCAAGGCCGGCGAGGTGATTTCCCTGCCGGGCGGCTTCGACGTGGACGTGGTGGATGCCGATCCCCGCAGGCTGAAAAAGCTTCGCATCATCCCGCCCCGGGATCTCGACGGCTCCGCCGCCGGGCACGCCGCGTCCGACGCCTGACCTTCCGCGTGACTTTTCCCTCCAAGGTCGCCCCCCGCCGCGCCGTGCCCACGACAGGCCTGTCGTGGCGCGGGCGCATCCTGATGCTGCGCTTCCTCACCGGCTGGCGCCGGCGCTTCGTCGCCTGGACGGCGGGGGCGGTCGGCGCCCTCGCCATGCCGCCATTCGATCTGTGGCCGGTGCTGGCGCTCAGCTTTCCGGTCCTCGTGCTGCTCCTCGACGGCTGCCGTGGCGATCTCAGGACCCGTCTCGTGGCGGCCGCGGGGGTCGGCTGGTGGTTCGGCTTCGGCTATTTCCTCGCCTCCCTCTGGTGGATCGGCGCGGCCTTCCTGGTGGAGGCGGACGTGTTCGGCTGGCTGCTGCCGTTCGCGGTGGTCTCCATGCCGGCGGGGCTGGCGCTGTTCACGGCGTTCGGAACGGTGGTGGCGCGGCTCCTGTGGTCGAAGGGCGGCCTCAGGCTGTTCGCGCTCACCTTCGGCCTGACGCTGGCGGAATGGCTGCGCGGCCATGTGCTCACCGGCTTTCCCTGGAACACCTACGGCTATGCGGTCTCCGACGATCTGCTGCTGATGCAGGCGGCGTCCGTGGTCGGCGTTTGGGGCCTCACCTTCTTCTGCGTGCTCCTGCTGTCCACGCCGGTCCTGCTCCTGAACCCCGGCCGCCGGGGTCTTGTCGCCGGCGGCGCGGCGGCGCTGGTCATCGCGGGGACGGCGCTGTGGGGTGGCTACCGGCTGTCCGTGACGCCGCTCGAGACCGTGCCCGGCGTGGCGCTCCGGGTGATGCAACCGAACCTCTCGCAGGACAAGAAGTTCGCCTATGACCGGCGCGAGCAGATCCTGAAAGACTATCTCGCGCTGAGTGCACGGAAGAGCGAGACCTATTCGGGCGGGCTCGCTGACGTCACGGTGCTGATCTGGCCGGAATCCTCCTTTCCCTTCATCTATGAGCGCGAACCCTGGGCGGCCGAGGCCATTGCTGCGGCCCTGCCGCTCAACGTGACGCTGGTGACGGGCGCCGTCCGCTACGATTTCCCTCCGCCGGGCCAACGGTCGCCGTTCTTCAACTCGATCAGGGTGATGGACCATCGCGGGCGGGTGCTGACCAACACCGACAAGGTTCATCTGGTGCCATTCGGAGAGTATCTGCCGTTCCAGGCGGAGCTCGAGGCCCTTGGTCTCGAACAACTTACGCGTGTGCGAGGTGGATTCTCTTCCGGCGCGGAACTCCGCGCGCTCCAGATCCCCGGACTGCCGCTCGCCTCTCCGCTTGTATGTTACGAAATTATCTTTCCTGGAAAGGTAGTTCCCCAGGGTCCACGCCCGGCCTGGTTGCTCAATCTCACGAATGACGCGTGGTTTGGCCTGACCCCCGGTCCCTACCAGCATTTCGCGCAGGCCCGCATGCGCGCAGTAGAGGAAGGGCTTCCGCTGGTCCGCGCGGCGAACACGGGGATTTCTGCAATCGTTGATCCAATGGGACGTATTGTCGCATCTCGTGACCTCGGGCAGGAGGGTCTGGTGGATGGTCCCCTGCCAAAGCCGCTGCAAACGGTTTCCGTTGCAGCCAAGCTTGACCGTATATTGATCCCCGGGCTTCTGGCTGCTGCTCTGGCGCTAGCTTCCGTACCGCTTTGCGGTTGCAATACACGCAGAGGTTGATCGACGCGTTCCGATTGTATGCCTATGTTCGCCGGCAATCAGGGCAGCCTTCGCGCAGCGAAGTATTGAGTAATCTTTTCCGACATAGCCGGAGAGACCATGGTCAAGAAGGCGCCGAACCCTATTGATAAGCACGTTGGCTCGCGTGTCCGCATGAGGCGGATGATGGTGGGAATGAGCCAGGAGAAGCTGGGCGAGCATCTGGGCATCACCTTTCAGCAGATTCAGAAGTACGAGAAGGGTACGAATCGCATCGGCGCAAGCCGGCTTCAGCAGATTTCGACCACCCTTGGTGTTCCCGTCGCCTTCTTCTTCGAAGGTGCCCCCACCGTTGGACCCGAGGGCGAAGGTTTCTCCGAGGAGCAGTCCCCGGCCTACGTCTCCGACTTCCTCGCCACGTCCGACGGACTGACGCTCACCCGGAACTTCATGCGGATTTCCGACGCCCGCGTGCGCCGCCGCATCGTCGATCTGGTGATCGCCATCGCCGGTGAAACCGAGGCGTGAAGCGTTCGTTTTGGCGAACGTTTTCGCACTGACGACCTTGACCGCCCGCCGCTGCGTTGCCAGAAAGGGCGGCCGCAGCGTGGCGCGGGCGTAAAAGGGGCCGTCATATGGCGCGTCAATCGTATCTTTTCACGAGCGAATCTGTTTCCGAAGGTCATCCGGACAAGGTCTGTGACCGGATTTCCGACGAGGTGGTCGACACCTTCTTCCGCGCCGCGGAAGCCGAAGGCTGGGACCCGAGCCAGGTTCGCGTCGCGTGCGAGACGCTCGCCACCACCAACAAGGTGGTGATCGCCGGCGAGACCCGTGGTCCGTCCTCGATCACCCGCGACCTCCTGTCCCACGTCGCGCGCCTTGCCATCAAGGACATCGGCTACGAGCAGGCCGGCTTCCACTGGGAGACGGCCGACATCGACGTGCTGCTGCACGCCCAGTCGGCGGACATCGCGCAGGGCGTGGATATCGCCGGCAACAAGGACGAGGGCGCCGGCGACCAGGGCATCATGTTCGGCTATGCCGTGCGTGAGACCCCGGAGCTGATGCCCGCTCCCATCTATTATGCCCACAAGATCCTGAAGGTGCTGGCGGAAGCCCGCCACTCCGGCGAGACCCACGCCCTCGGCCCCGATGCCAAGAGCCAGGTCACCGTCCAGTACGAGAACGGCAAGCCGGTCGGCGTCACCCAGATCGTACTGTCGACTCAGCACCTGGATGAGCACCTCACGTCCCATGACGTGAAGTCCATCGTCGAGCCCTACATCAAGAAGACCCTGCCGGACGGCTGGGTGACCGACGCCACCGTCTGGCACGTCAACCCCACCGGCAAGTTCGTCATCGGCGGCCCCGATGGCGACTGCGGCCTCACCGGCCGCAAGATCATCGTGGACACCTACGGCGGCGCGGCCCCCCACGGCGGCGGCGCCTTCTCCGGCAAGGACCCGACCAAGGTGGACCGCTCGGCCGCCTATGCCGCGCGCTACCTCGCGAAGAACGTGGTCGCCGCCGATCTCGCCGACCGCGCCACCATCCAGCTCGCCTACGCCATCGGCGTGTCCGATCCGCTGGCGGTCTATGTGGACCTGCACGGCACCGGAAAGGTGGACGAGGCGAAGCTTGAAAAGGTGCTGCGCGAGGTGATGAACCTGCGCCCCCGCGGCATCCGCGAGCATCTCGGCCTCACCAAGCCCATCTATGCCCGCACCTCTGCCTATGGCCATTTCGGCCGCGCGCCGGAAGCGGACGGCGGCTTCTCCTGGGAGAAGACCGATCTCGTGGACGCGCTCAAGGCTGCGGTGGCCTGAGCCCTCAGGGCTGCCACCGTCGCATCTTGACCCATCTGTGTTGACCCACCGGCCGGATTGCCCTGCAGTCCGGCCGGTGCCTTTTTCAGCATGACCCCCATGAGCCAGCAGCCGAGCGAACCCCCAAGCCAGTCCGCGCCCCTCCCCGCCGCCGCCACGGACTTTGAGGCGCGTGGCGCCTTCTATGGCCGGCGCATCGGCAAGACGCTGCGTGGGTTGCAGCAGGACGCCCTCACGCATCTGCTGCCGCGCTTCAAGGTCGATCTCGACGCGGCGTCCGTTCCCGCCAGCCTTTTTCCCGAACCGAGGCAGGGATATTGGCTGGAAATCGGCTGCGGCTGCGGCGAGCATCTGATCGACCACGCGGTCCGACGGCCCGACATGGGCTTCATCGGGGCCGAGCCCTTCCTCAACGGCCTTGCGCGGACGCTGGTGGATCTCGACGCCCGCAGTCTCGCCAACGTGCGGGTCTTCGACCTCGACGCGGCGCTGCTGCTCGACCGGCTGCCCACGGCGAGCCTCGATGGCGTCGATCTCTTCTATCCTGACCCGTGGCCGAAGAAGCGGCATTGGAAGCGGCGCTTCGTGCGTCCCGACAATCTCGACAGGCTGGCCCGTGTCATCCGCCCCGGCGGCGTGTTCCGCTTCGCGTCCGACGTGCCGCATTATGTGGGCTGGACCCTCGCCCACGTACGGGCGCATAGCGCCTTCACATGGACGGCGCAGCGGGCCGACGACTGGCGCAAGCCCTATCCGTTCTGGCCGGGCACGCGCTACGAGGCCAAGGCCATCACGCAGGGCCGCGTGCCCACCTACCTCACCTTCGTGCGGCGCTAGAATCCGTGCTCACGCGCCCGCCGCGTAGAGCGCGGATAGCCCCTCGCGGTAGGTGGGATAGCGCAGCGTCACCCCCAGCTCTTCCTTGAGCCGGGCATTGCCGACGCGCTTGTTGCCGGACCAGAAGGAGAGGGCCATGGGGCTCATCTCCCGCGCCGCCTCATCGAAGGGAATCGCCGGCGGTGGGTCCGTCCCCAGCAGCTCCGCAGCATAGGCAATGGGATCACCGGGCGGGGCGGGCAGGTCATCTGTGACGTTGATGATGCCGTCGTAACGGTGCGCAATCGCCGCCCGGATGGTGCAGACGATATCGTCCACATGGATGCGGTTGAACACCTGCCCCGGCTTGTCGATGCGCCGGGCCTCGCCCGCGCGCAGCTGAACCAGCGCGTTGCGCCCGGGACCGTAGATGCCGGCAAGGCGCAGCACCGCCACGCGGGCGCCGTGCGTGCGGCCGAAGGCCTGCCAGTCCGCTTCCGCTTTCAGCCGCCGTTCGAGGCGCGCGCTGCCCGCGCGCGGCGGGGTCGCCTCGTCCACCCAGGCCCCGTCATGGTTCCCGTAGACCCCGAGCGTGGTGAGATAGACCACCTGCCGCAGGCGGCCGGCGGCCAGGGTTTCCGCGGCGCAACACAGGATGGGGTCGCCCCGATCGTCCGGTGGAGCGGACGCCAGCAGAATCTGGACATCGGCCAGAGCCGCCGCGAGACCATCCCCAAGCGTCCTGCCATCGAAGGCGAAAGCCTCCACGTCGGGCGGAAAGGCGGAGAGGCGCGCTGTATCCCGTGCTGTGCCGATGACGCGGCCAAACGCCGCGCGGTCCTCGGCCAACAGGTGCCGGGCGCAATAGCCGAAGCCGATGGCGGCGAGCGAGATCATGACCGGTTGATGCCGGAGGTGCGGGCGTCCGGCAAGGGGCCCGACGCGTCAGCATCTGCCGCTCGGCCGGCGAGGGCGCTGGAGCACAGCCGGCGCACCGTCGCCTCGCTCTCGCGCGTCACGCTTTTGCGGTCATGAGCGGCATCGAGCCGCACCGGCGCGCCGAAGGTGACTTCCACGTCGATGGCGCCATGGCGCAGCACGTCCATCAGATGCGGGGCCAGCTCCATATCGCCGAACCAGGCAGCCACGGGCCGATGGCTACGGCCCATGGGCAGGCCCTGAAGCCGGACATAGGACACGGCGAGGGGCTGCACCGCCACCTCCGCCCCGGCGGCGAAGGCCTCGCGCGCGGCGCCCACCAAAGCGGTGCGGAACGGCAGCACGCGGTTGCCGTCGCTCGACGTGCCCTCGGCGAACAGCACCACGGGGTCGCCATCAGCGAGACGATCGGCAATCTCCCGGTTCACCGCGCCGGTGGCATGGCGGCGCTGGCGATCGACGAAGACGGTGCGCTGGAACTTGGCGAGAAGGCCGATGAGCGGCCAGCCGGACACCTCGCTCTTGGCCACGAAGAACAGGGGCGTGAGCGAGCCGACCACGGGGATGTCGAGCCAGGAGGCGTGATTGGCGAGGATCAGCAGGGGGCGGTCCGCAGCCGGCGTGCCGCGGACATGGACCCGCACGCCGATGAGCCGCAGCAGGATGCGATGATAGAGCCGTGGAATGTGGCGGCGGGCATCGAGACCGAGCTTCAACGAGATCCACTGAAGGGGAATGCCGACCAGCGTCACCGCCCCGACCACGCTGAGCACGCCGGCAAGCCGCAGGCGGTCCATCAGGCGCGAAAGGGCGGGCTGCTCCGGCCCGAGGGGCGGCAACAAATGACCGTCGCTGGAAGCGGGCGCCGATGGTCGCCCGCCGGGAGGCGTCACTGCTTCTCGTCCTCGTCGAGCGGCACCGCATAAAGCTCGAGGCGGTGGCCACGGAGCTTGAAGCCGAGTTCGCGAGCGATCTGCTCCTGCAGCGCCTCGATCTGCTCGGAGCGGAATTCGATGACCTGACCGGACCTGAGATCGATCAGGTGGTCATGGTGCTCGTCGGGCATCTGCTCGTAGCGGGCCCGGCCGTCGCCGAAATCGTGCCGCTCGATGATGCCAGCGTCCTCCAGCATCTTCACGGTGCGATAGACCGTGGAGATGGAGATGTTGTCGTCGATGGCCACGGCGCGGCGGTGCAGCTCTTCCACGTCGGGATGATCCTGCGCGCCGGACAGCACGCGGGCGATGACCCGGCGCTGCTCGGTCATCCGCATGCCCTTGGCGAGGCAGGCTTCCTCAATGAGGCTGATCTTTCCGCTCAAGCGGGACCTCCGCGACGACCCAGGGACATTCCTCTGCCTTATCGCGCCGCCGCTTCCGCGCCGCAAGGGGGCGGACAAAGGCTTGCCAAGGCTCACTTGCCGAAGCTCAAAAGTCGCGGCGCAGCAGCAGCGCATCGGCACCGCCCGCATAATAGCCCCTGCGCCGGCCCACCTCGCCATAGCCAAGGCGCGCATAAAGCGTGCGGGCGGCGGCATTGCCTTCCTCCACCTCCAGGAAGGAGGTCGAGACGCCTTCCGCGGCGAGGCGGGCCAGGTGGAAGGAGACCAGAGCCCGGCCAACGCCCCGGCGGCGGCGGTCGGTGACGACGGCGACGGTCAGGATTTCCGATTCGGGCGTCACGCAGTGGGACAGGATAAAGCCCATCGGCGGCTTGCGGGGCCCAAGCGTCGCCACATGGGCGCGCACGGCGCGGTCGGCAAGCAGCCGCTCGAACTCGTCAGCGTCCCAGCCGCGCGCGAAGGCGCGGGCGTGGATGGCGGCAAGATGGGGGATATCCGCCGCCGTCGCGGCCCGCAGCAGTGGCGGGCGGGGCGGGAACAGACGGTCGAGCAGGCGTTTCATCGGCGGGCGATGCGGGCCTTGTCCTGCGGCTTGGCATCGGGGGGCCGCAGGTAGAGCGGGCGCGGCTCGGCCGCTTCGGGATCGGCGACGGAACCGAGACGGGCAACCCATGCCACGTCGGGGGCCGGCGTATCGTCGACCAGCTCCGGCAATTTTTCAGACGGCGGCCAGGCATCGGCCACGAGATTGGCTCCGGAGCCCACGATCCGCACCGCACCGATGGCCACGGAGCGCGCCGCCTCCCGCACGCTGGTGATGCGCGGGGCGATCAACGTCCGTCCGCCGACACCGAACATCTGGAGGAACACATGGCCGTGGCGGGCATCGATGGCGGACACCACCGGGACGGCATCGTCATGGGCAAGATAGGGTGCGGCGAGGGCCGCCAGCGTCGTCACGCCCACAACCGGCCGATTAGAGGTGAGGCCGAAGCCGCGGGCGGCGGACAGGCCCACCCGAAGCCCGGTGAAGCTGCCGGGTCCCACCGTGACGGCAATGCGGGCGAGATGCTCAAAATCGATGCCGGCGGAGCTCATCACCTGCTCCACCAGGGGGATCAGCGTCTCCGCATGGCCCCGCTCCATGAGCAGCGAATCGCCCGAGACGATGCTGTCCGTCTCGGTGTCGAGCACCGCGGCGGAGCAGGCGGCAAGCGCCGTGTCTATGGCGAGGACATACATGAACGCGGGCACCCCGATCGCCGCCACGATCAACCGAAACCGTGGCGGGGGGAAGCGACCCGGCACGCTCACTTTCGGGAAAGGTTAATGAGACCGTTCCCGAATACCGTCAAACCGGGTCCGCGTCGTCAGACCGCCCGGACTTCCGCCACTTCCGGCACGAAATGCTTCAACAGGTTCTCGATGCCGTTCTTGAGCGTGGCCGTCGAGGAGGGGCAGCCCGAGCAGGAGCCCTTCATGTTGAGGAACACCACACCATTCTCGAAGCCGCGGAAGGTGATGTCGCCGCCGTCATTGGCGACCGCCGGACGCACGCGCGTCTCCAGCAGCTCCTTGATGGTGGCGACGATCTCGCCGTCCTTCGCATCGAAGAACTCATCGCCGTCGCTGACATCCGGCTTCACGCCCTCGGACAGAACCGGGGCGCCGGACATGAAGTGCTCCATGATGGCGCCGAGAATGGCCGGTTTGATCTGCGGCCACTCGCTGTCGGCCTTGGTCACGGTCACGAAGTCCGAGCCGAGCATCACCGCCGACACGCCGCGCACGTCGAACAGGCGTTGGGCGAGCGGGGAGAGATCGGCATCCTCGGCCGAGCGCAGATCGAGAACGCCCTCCCCCAGCACCGAACGGCCGGGCAGGAACTTCAGGGTCGCCGGGTTCGGCGTGGTTTCCGTCTGGATGAACATGGCCAATCCTCAAAAGAAACGGTGCGGGGAAAACCCGCCGGTTTCTCTCAAGATAGGGAGGACGCCGCGAAACGGGAAGGGAGCTATCCGGGATCGTCCCGAATTGACACGCCCCGCTCCAGCTTCGCCGAACAGGGGCGGAACGAAAGGCGCGCGAATCACGCGCCAGACTCGGTTGGCCATTCGTTCCCGGGAGAACCCGGCCGGGGCTTGGCCCGGCCGGGCCAAGGGAGCTGAACGCTCGCGGACGAGCGCTCAGCTATTCTGCTCAGGTATTCATGGAGTCGAAGAAGTCCTGGTTGGTCTTCGTCTGCCGCAGCTTGTCGAGCAGGAACTCGATGGCGTCCACGGTGCCCATCGGATTCAGGATGCGACGCAGGACATACATCTTCTTGAGCGTGTCGGCGGGAACCAGCAGCTCTTCCTTGCGGGTGCCGGACCGGGTGATGTCGATAGCCGGGAACACGCGCTTGTCGGACACCTTGCGATCCAGGATGACTTCCGAATTGCCGGTGCCCTTGAACTCTTCGAAGATCACCTCGTCCATGCGCGAGCCGGTCTCGATGAGGGCGGTCGCGATGATGGTGAGGGAGCCGCCTTCCTCGATGTTGCGCGCCGCGCCGAAGAAGCGCTTGGGCCGCTGGAGGGCGTTGGCGTCCACGCCGCCGGTCAGTACTTTGCCGGAGGACGGCACCACGGTGTTGTAGGCGCGGCCGAGGCGGGTGATGGAATCCAGGAGGATCACCACATCGCGGCCATGCTCGACCAGGCGCTTGGCCTTCTCGATGACCATCTCGGCCACCTGCACGTGGCGCACGGCCGGTTCGTCGAAGGTGGAGGAGACCACCTCGCCCTTCACCGAGCGCTGCATGTCGGTCACTTCCTCGGGCCGCTCATCGATGAGCAGCACGATCAGGAAGCATTCCGGATGGTTGGCGGTGATGGACTTGGCGATGTTCTGCAGGAGCACCGTCTTGCCGGTACGGGGCGGCGCCACGATCAGGCCGCGCTGGCCTTTGCCGATGGGCGCCACGATGTCGATGATGCGCGGCGAGAAGTCTTTCTTGCTGCCGGTCGGCTCATCGTGCTCCAGCTTCAGCCGCTCGTCGGGATAGAGCGGCGTCAGATTGTCGAAATTGATCTTGTGCCGCGACTTCTCAGGGTCCTCGAAATTGATCGTGTTGACCTTGAGCAGCGCGAAATAGCGTTCGCCCTCCTTGGGGCTCCGGATCTGACCCTCGACCGTGTCGCCGGTGCGCAGGCCGAAGCGGCGGATCTGGGAGGGGGAGACATAGATGTCGTCCGGACCGGGCAGATAATTGGCCTCAGGAGAGCGCAGGAAGGCAAATCCATCCTGCAGCACCTCGACGACGCCCTCGCCGATGATCTCCGTCTCGGTGGCGGCCAGCTGCTTGAGGATCGCGAACATCAGCTCCTGCTTGCGGAGCGTGCTGGCGTTTTCCACCTCATTCTCCTCGGCGAAGGCGAGGAGCTCGACGGGGGTCTTGGACTTGAGGTCTTGAAGTTTCACTTCCCGCATAAGGGAAAGCCTCGATGGGTATTGGGGGGCCGGGGGCCGATCGGTCAGGATCGGGGTCGGCTCGTGGGGGGAAGGACGGGATCGCAGGTCTTCAGGGGAAGCCGGGGGCACGCAGCTCGCCGCCTGACGCGCCGGCCGGACCAAGACGGCTCCACCAGGACAGCGTCTTCAAGACGACGCCACGAGCGGATGCCGGACCGAAAGGAAGCGCGTTCGCCTGCGTTTGGGAAAGCACGCGCAAGATAGGCGTGCCTTCAGGGGTGCGCAAGTCCCCCTAAAGGCGTGGGTCGGATCAAAACGGTTTGACCACCACCAGAATGACGATGCCGATCATCAGCAGCGTCGGCACCTCGTTGGCGATGCGGTAGAAGCGCGCCGGCCGGATGTTCCTGTCCTCGGCGAATTCGCGCACCCAGCGCACGAGGAAACCGTGCATGGCGGACATGGCCAGCACCAGCGCGAACTTGGCGTGAAACCAGCCCGCCTTGTACCAGCCGCCCTCGTACACGAGCCACAGGCCGGCGAGCCAGGTGACGATCATCGCCGGGTTGACGATGGCCTTGAGCAGGCGGCGCTCCATGACCTTGAAGGTCTCCGACTGCACCGAGCCGATCTCGGCCGCGCAGTGGTAGACCATGAGGCGCGGCAGATAGAGCATCCCCGCCATCCACGCGATGACGGCGATGATATGCAGTGCCTTGATCCACTCATAGAGCATTGAAACAAAAGCCTTATCTGTCCCGGTCAGCGGGCGCGGCGCACCAGCTCGACGAACTTTTCCACATGCTCCAGCGGCGTCTCCGGACGGATGCCGTGGCCGAGGTTGAAGATGTGGCGCACCCCGTCGAAATCGGCGCGGATGCGCTCCACCTCCTCCTCCAGAGCGGCGCCGCCGGCGATCAGCCGCAGGGGATCGAGATTGCCCTGGAGCGCCACGTCGTCGGAAAGCCGCTGGCGTGCCGCACGGCGATCAGCCGACCAGTCGAGACCGATGCCGTCGATACCCACGTCGGCGAGCGCCTCCAGCGCCTCAAGGGTCGCCCCCTTCGGAAAGGCGATGATCCGGACATAGGGATGCTTCGCCTTGAGCCCCGCGACGATGCGGCGCAGGGGTTCGGCGCACCAGCGCTCGAAAGAGGCCGGGTCGAGCACGCCCGCCCAGGTGTCGAAGATCTGCACCGCGTCGGCACCGGCTTCCACCTGTCCGGACAGATGGGTGATGGAGGCCTCCACCAGCCGGTCGATCAGCTCCTGGAACAGCTCCGGTTCACGCAAGGCGAGGAGGCGCGCCGGCGCCTGATCGTCCGTGCCCTGGCCGGCGACCATGTAGGTGGCCACGGTCCACGGTGCGCCGCAGAAGCCGATCAGCGCCGTCTCGGTGGGAAGCTGGGCCCGCACGTCGGCGATGGCCTCATAGACCGGCCCCACCTTGGCCGGATCGAGCGTTTCCGACAGCGCAGACAGCGCCGCGCGATCCGCGACCGGTGTCAGGCGCGGACCTTCGCCGGCCTCGAAACGCAATCCCGTGCCGAGCGCATGGGGGATGACGAGGATATCCGAGAAGATGATGGCCGCATCGAAACCGTAGCGGCGGATGGGCTGGAGCGTCACCTCGGCGGCGAGGCGCGGCGTGTAGCAGAGGGTCAGGAAGTCGCCCGCCTCTGCCCGCACGGCACGGTACTCCGGCAGATAGCGTCCGGCCTGGCGCATCATCCAGAGCGGAGGCGGGTCCTGGATCGTGCCGTCGAGAACCGAAAGGAAGCGCGATCGCGTGGCTGGAGAGCGGTCCATCCCGTTCCTTCAATCAAAGAGAGATATTTTTAAAAGAGAGAGTCTTTGTTGTCTTAACGGTTGATTAACCAGTTGCCGGCTCGTCGACAACCGATCCACAGCGGAACCCATAGCCGACACGCGACTTGCCGCGGATGCGAAGCCGGCGAAAGGCCGGTTAACAAAGGATTAACGCACCCCCTGCGGAAACCCGTCCACATCGACGCACAGGGCGGGACGGGAATCCCTCCCGTGGGGTGATCGTGTGGATGGATTTCGGACTTATCCAGAGGCCGCCCTTGCAAGGGGCCAGAACGCGTGCCTTCCTCAACAGCCTTCCACAGGAGCGGTGGACAAAGTGACTCAGTCGAAGCCTGGCGAGGCCTATTTCCACCTCCACCTCGTGTCGGACGCCACGGGCGAAACCCTGATCAATGTTGGTCGGGCGGCCAGCGCGCAATATGCGAACGTGCTGCCCATCGAACACGTCTACCCGCTGGTTCGTTCCATGAAACAGCTGGAGCGGGTGCTGATCGAGGTGGAGGCCAATCCCGGCATCGTCCTCTTCACTCTGGTGGACAAGGACATCCGCAGCCGTCTGCGCTCGCGCTGCGAAGAGCTGGGCCTGCCGCATCTCTCGGTGATGGCGCCCGTGGTTCGGCTGTTCCAGTCCTATCTCGGTGGTGAGCCGACGCCGCGCGTGGGCGGCCAGCACGCGCTGGATGCCAGCTATTTCAAGCGCATCGACGCGCTCAACTTCACCGTCATGCATGACGACGGGCATCTCACCGAAGACCTCGAGCATGCCGACGTGGTACTGCTCGGCGTGTCGCGCACCTCGAAAACGCCGACCTCGATCTATCTCGCCAACCGCGGTATCAAGGCGGCGAACATCCCCCTCGTGCCCAACGTCCCGCTGCCGCCCAACATCGAGAAGCTGAAGAAGCCGCTGGTGGTTGGCCTCGTCGCCAGCCCCGAGCGCATTGTAGAGATCCGCCAGAACCGGTTGCTGGGGCTCAATGCGGTGGAGACCGGATCGTCGACCTATACCGACCGCGAGGCGGTTTCCGAGGAGCTGGCTTTCTCCCGTCGCCTGTGCGCGCGCAACGGATGGCCGCTGATCGATGTCACGCGTCGCTCCATCGAGGAAACCGCGGCCAACATCCTCAGCCTCTACAGCGATCACCGACGCCGCTCCATCGCTGAAACCTGAGGCCGCCAAAAGCTGAGGCGTGGCGCCCGATTGGGCCGCGCTTTGGTTTGCATCGCGGACGCAGGCGTGAGATCAGCGCAGTGCGTCATTTTTTGACGGCAGCGCAACAGAGGAGAGACGATCGTGTGGCGTGGCGAACAGCCGCTCGTGCTCGCGTCCAAGAGCGCGACCCGATTGACCCTTCTCGTGCATGCGGGCGTGCCTGTGGAAACCGTGGCCGCCGATGTGGACGAGCGCGCCCTTCAGGAGGCGGCCGGTGACACGGACCCGGCCGGCATTGCCCTTCTGCTCGCGCGGGCCAAGGCGCTGTCGGGATCGAAGGCCGCGCCGGGACGCCTGGTGCTTGGCGCCGACCAGACCTTGGCGCTGGGGCCGAAGATCTACCACAAGCCGGCCTCGGTGGAGGCTGCCCGCAACCAGCTGTTCGAGCTCGCGGGCCAGACGCACGCGCTCCATTCCGCCGTTGCGGTGGCGAGCGACGGCGTGGTGCTGTTCGACACGGTGGTGAGCGCTTTCCTTACCATGCGCCCGCTGACCGAAGAGACGCTGGCGTCCTATCTCGCCGCCGCCGGTCCCCGTGTGCTGACATCGGTCGGCGCCTATCAGCTGGAATCGGTGGGGGTGCATCTCTTCACCCGCGTGGATGGAGACCACTTCACCATTCTCGGCCTGCCGCTGCTGCAGCTTCTACCCTTCTTCCGCGAGCAGGGGCTGCTGCCATGACGGTTCGGGCCTGTGTCACCGGCCAGCCCGTCACCTATTCCCGCTCGCCGCTGCTGCACGGCTATTGGCTGAAGGCCTATGGCATCGACGGCGCTTACGAGCGCGAGGAGGTGCCGCCGGAGACGGCGGCGGACTTCTACCGGAGCCTTGCCGCGCGCGGCTATGCCGGCTGCAACGTCACGCTGCCCAACAAGGAGATCGCCTTCTCCGTTCTCGACGAGGCGGACGAGAGCGCCGCCGCCTTGGGTGCGGCCAATACCCTCTGGCTGGAGGGAGGAAAGCTCCACGGGGCGAGCACCGACGGATATGGCTTCATCGCCAATCTCGACGCCTCCGCTCCCGGCTGGGACGGCGCGCGCAACTGCGCTCTGGTGATCGGCGCCGGCGGTGCCTCGCGCGCGGTGGTTCATGCGCTGGTCGGCCGAGGCTTCGACCGGGTGGTGCTCGCCAATCGCACGCTGGAGCGCGCCGAGACGGTGGCATCCCTCTTCGGGCCGCGCGTGCGCCCGCTCGCCTTCGACCGCATCGCCGAGGTGATGGGCGAGGTGGATATCCTCGTGAACTGTACCTCGCTGGGCATGAAGGGATCGGACCCGCTGACGCTCGATCTTGGCCGGCTGCGCCCCGAGGCGGTGGTCAGCGACATTGTCTATGTGCCGCTCATGACACCTTTGCTCAAAGCTGCGTCCGCCGCCGGCTTCCGCACGGTCGATGGGCTGGGCATGCTGCTGCACCAGGGCGTGCCCGGCTTTCGCCGCTGGTTTGGCGTGACGCCCGAAGTGACGCCGGAGCTGCGGGCGGTTCTGGTGGAAGACCTTCGCGCCAAGGGGCAGCTGGAGGCCTGAAAGATGTGGGTGCTCGGCCTTACCGGCTCCATCGGCATGGGCAAGTCGGCCACCGCGCGGATGTTCCGGGCGCTGGGCGTGCCGGTGCATGATGCCGATGCTTCGGTCCACGCGCTCTATCGGGGTGCGGCGGTGGCACCGGTCGAGGCGGCTTTTCCCGGCGTGGCCCGTGACGGTGTCATTGATCGTGCGGCGCTGGGCGCCTGGGTGCTCGGTGACGCGGAGGCAATGAAGCGGCTGGAGGTCATTGTCCATCCTTTGGTGCGTGAAGCCGAGACGGCCTTTCTCACCAAGGCGCGGGAGAGCGGAGCGCGTCTCGCTGTTCTGGACATTCCGCTCCTGTTCGAGACGGGCGGAGACAGACGGGTGGACGCCGTAGCTGTGGTCAGCGCGTCGAAAGCTGTGCAACGCGAGCGCGTGCTCGCCCGCGCGGGCATGACGGACGAGAAATTCGCGACCATTCTCGCCAAGCAGATGCCGGACGGCGAGAAGCGCCATCGTGCCCATTTCGTCATCGATACCGGGCGCGGGTTTGCCGCTGCCGAGTATCAGGTGGCCGGCATCGTGCGCGCTTTGTCGGGGCCGGGTCGGCGGAAGGGGTGAGGGGAAGCCATGCGCGAGATCGTGCTCGACACCGAGACCACGGGCCTCGAAGCCTATGGCGGCGATCGGCTGGTGGAAATCGGCTGCGTCGAGATGGTCAATCGCATCCTCACCGGCAACGTCTTCCACGTCTATATCAACCCCCAGCGGGACATGCCGCAGGAGGCGTTCAACGTTCACGGCCTGTCGGCGGAATTTCTGTCCGACAAGCCAATCTTCTCGCAGGTTGCTGATGAATTCCTGGAGTTCATCCAGGAAGATACTTTGGTCATCCACAACGCTGCGTTCGACATCGGCTTCCTGAATGCCGAGCTGGAGCGCCTCGGCCGCCCGTCCATCGCCCGCGACCGGGTGGTGGACACGCTGGCGCTGGCCCGTCGCAAGCATCCCGGCGGCGGCAATCGTCTCGACGACCTGATGAACCGCTACGGCATCGATTCGTCGCGTCGGGTGAAGCATGGCGCGCTTCTCGATGCCGAGCTTTTGGCCGAGGTCTATAGCGAACTGCTTGGCGGCCGGCAGGCGACCCTCATCGGCCTCGTGGAGGAAAGCACCGAGGCGCCGCGCCTTGTGGTCGAGGCGCGCGCGGCGCATCCCCGCCCCGTTCCCCTGCCCGCGCGAATCAGTTCGTCCGAATCGGAAGCTCATGCCGCCTTCGTCGCGGCACTGGGTGAGAAGGCGATCTGGCTGAAGTATGCCGACGCGCCCGCAGCGGAGAGCACGGCGAGCTGAGTCGGTGACGTCTGCAGCCAGAAATGATTTTTACAACCGAATTTCAATCAAAAGTTGATCGATTGGGAAGGTCTCTGGCGGCAAAATCGTCCTCGGTCCAGCTCATTGGTCATCCGGTTTTCCCCACCCGCTGGTGACTCTCCCAAGCGATTTTAGAGGGTGGGGTCTCCCGGTGGCGCCTCGCAATGGGGCTTTCAGCCCAAAATCGCCGCCACTGCGACCTTTACCCTGTCCGGCTCGGTCACGGGCAGTGAACAGCGCTCTCCGACGCACACGAAGGCCGCTCCCTCCTCCCGGGCGGACGCGATCCGGGCTGCGGTGACGCTCCCGACGGGAGCCGCCACGCCTTCGGCGCGCACCACGACCCGGAGCGGGAACGGGACCTTGAGCGCAGCCTGGGCCAGCGCCTCCCCTTTCGCACCGGTGGTGACGATCTCGGCGAGGCCGAGACGCGTGGCGATGGCGTTCAGGGTGGCGCCATGGGCGAGCACGTTGCGCGCCGCCGCGCCCGACAGGCCGGTGAGAATGCGGTCCGCGCGCATGCGCAGACTGTCATCGCCAGTCAGGGCCGCAAGCCGGATGAGGGCATCGGCGGCGACCGCATTGTAGTTCGGCACTGCCTCGTCATGGGTCGCGGAGGGCCGAACGATGAGGCTGTCCCCGTCGTCCGCGGTGAGGAAGTAGGTTCCCGTCGCGGGGTCCAGATGGTGCTGTTCCAGCGCATCGAGGAACCCGGCCGCCAGCCGGAAGGGCGCCTTGTCCCCCGTCGCCTCGGCCAGCGCGATGCCGGCGCGGGCCATGGCCGCGAGGTCGGAGGCAAGGCCCGGCGTCACCATCTTGTCCCCGCACCAGGAGTGCGCGAGCCGCCCGTCCCTCACCATATGCGCCGTCACCGCGCCGAAGGCCGTGCGTGCGAGACCGACCCATTCCTCCTCGCTCAGGAAGGCACCGGCGCGGGCGAGCGCGGCGATCATCAGCCCGTTCCAGTCGGCCAGCACCTTGTCGTCCCGCCCCGGCCGCACCCGCCCCGCCCGGCGCGCGAGCAGCTTTTCCCGCAGGGGCACGAGCCGCGCCTCGTCCTCGGGGGAAATCACGCCGGCATCGGTGCGGTTGAGGATGTTTCCTTCCTCCCAGTTGCCGGCCTTCGTCACGTCGTAGATGCGAGCGAAGAACGCTGCATCCTCAGCCCCCAGCACTTCCTCGATCTCCGCCAGCGACCAGACGTAGAAGCGCCCCTCGTGCCCCTCCGAATCGGCATCGAGGCTCGCCGTGAAGGCGCCGGAGCGGGCCAGCATCTCTCGTTTCAGCCAGCCCACCGTCTCGCGGGCGCGCCGGAGGAACAGGGTGTCGCCGGTGTCGGCATAGGCGAGCGCCAGTAGCTCCAGCAGCAGCGCGTTGTCGTAAAGCATCTTCTCGAAGTGCGGGACGAACCAGATCTCGTCCACCGAATAGCGGGCGAAGCCGCCGCCGAGATGATCGTAGATGCCGCCCTCGCACATGCGGTTCAGCGTGAGCGCGACCAGCGCCTTCATGGCATCGTCGCGATTGCGGGTGCCGGCGCGCCAGAGGAGTTCGAGCAGGCCCGACTGGGGGAATTTCGGAGCACCCTTCAGGCCGCCATGCACGGGATCGATCAAGGGCACAAGGCGCCGGGCGGCATCGTCGAGATCGTCGATGCCGATGGCGACGCCTTCCGTCGGCTGGGCGGCTTTCTTCAGCCGGGCGAGGATCGCCTGCGTGTTCTTCTCCACCTTCTCCGGGCTCTCGGAGAACACGGAAGAGACCTGCTGCAGAACCTCGGTGAAGCCGGGCCGGCCATAGCTCGCCTTGGGGGGAAAATAGGTGCCGCCCCAGAATGGCCGGCCTTCGGGATCGAGGAACATGGTGAGCGGCCACCCTCCGCTCTGCCCGAGTTGCTGGAGCGCGGACATGTAGATCTGGTCCACGTCCGGCCGCTCCTCCCGGTCCACCTTGATGTTCACGAACAGCGCGTTCATCAGCGCCGCGATCTCGGGATTCTCGAAGCTCTCGTGGGCCATCACATGGCACCAGTGGCAGGCCGCATAGCCGACCGAAAGGAGGATGGGCTTGCCGGTGGCGCGCGCCTCGGCGAACGCCGCCGCCCCCCATGGCCACCAATGCACCGGATTGTCCTTGTGCTGGAGCAGATAGGGGCTCGTCTCGCGGGACAGGCGATTGAGGCTCATGTCGGAAATCCTTCGGCTCTGGCCGGCTTTGAAGGCAACGTGATCGCAGGATAAAGGTTCGGGCGAAGAAACGGGGTGCGGGGCGTCTGGTCCAGGACGCCGTGCAAATCCGCAGCCATCTGCCTGGAGGATCAGGCCATGTCCGGTGAAACCGCCAGCGATACCATCTTCGCCTTGTCTTCGGGCCGACTGCCTGCCGGCGTCGCCGTGCTCCGCCTTTCGGGGTCGGAGGCCGGCGCTGCGGCGCTGGCGCTCTCAGGCACCCTGCCCCCGCCGCGTGTGGCCCGCTATTCAGCCCTTCATCATCCCGCGACGGGCGAGGAGCTGGATCGCGGACTGGTGCTCTTCTTCCCCGGCCCGGCGAGCGCCACGGGGGAGGATGTGGTGGAGCTGCATCTTCATGGCGGGCGCGCGGTGGTGGCGGCGGTGCTGCGCGCCCTCGGCTCGCTTCCGGGCCTTCGCCCGGCCGAGGCCGGCGAATTCACCCGGCGGGCCCATGCCAACGGGAAGCTGGACCTCGCGGAGGTGGAGGGCCTAGCCGATCTCATCGCTGCCGAGACTGAGGCCCAGCGCCGGCAGGCCATGGCGCTCGCCTCCGGCACTCTCTCCCGCCGCGTGACGGGTTGGCGGGAGGGCCTGGTCTCCGCCCTCGCCCTTCTGGAAGCGGGCATCGATTTTTCCGACGAAGCGGATGTGGCGGAGGATATGGTCCGACCGGCGCTGGACCTCATCGGCGGCCTCCATCGCGAATTGCTTGCGGCGCTGGCGGATGCGGCGCGTGGCGAGCGGGTGAGGGATGGACTTGTGGTGGCCATCGCCGGCCCGCCCAATGCGGGAAAATCGTCCCTGCTGAATCGCCTCGCCGGGCGGGATGCCGCCATCGTCTCCCCCATCGCCGGCACGACGCGCGACGTTCTGGAAGTGCATCTGGAACTCGCGGGCCAGGCGGTGACACTGCTCGACACGGCCGGCCTGCGCGAGACGGCCGACGCCGTGGAAGCAGAGGGCGTGCGCCGGGCGCTCGCGCGTGCCGAGGTCGCGGACGCGGTGCTCTGGCTCAGCGACGAGGGGACTTCGCCGCCCGCCGCCTTCGCCACCGCCATATGCGTGCGGACGAAGATCGACCAGGGTGGGACCGTACCCCAGGGCTTCATCGGCCTCTCCACCGTCACCGGAGACGGGGTCGAGGATATTGTCGCGGCCATCGCGGCGCGGGCCGAGGCGCTGTGCGGCCGAGAGCCGGCACTGGTGACGCGGGAGCGCCAGCGGCTCGCTCTGGAAGATGCTGCCCGCCATCTGGAGCGGGCCATGCGCGCGCATGGCGGACATGAGGAGCTGCGAGCCGAGGATGTCCGCCTCGCGGTGCGGGCGCTCGACCAGACCATCGGCCGGGTGGATGTGGAGGACGTGCTCGATCGCCTCTTCAGCACCTTCTGCATCGGCAAATAGACGCCGGGCCGGCGTGTTTCACGTGAAACATTCCGCCCAGCCTTGACGGCGCCCAATAAGGGGCGTTTCCAGAGGGGCAATATCCCTCTGTCCCGGACCACCATGAACGGAACGCCCCACCCGCTCGCCTTCGATGTCGTCGTCGTGGGCGGCGGACATGCCGGATGCGAAGCCGCCGCCGCCGCGGCGCGGGTCGGCGCGCGCACTGCGCTCGTCACCCACGCGCAGGCCACCATCGGCGCCATGTCCTGCAACCCCGCCATCGGCGGTCTGGGCAAGGGCCATCTGGTGCGCGAGATCGATGCGCTGGACGGATTGATGGGCCGGGTCGCGGACCAGGGTGGCATCCAGTTTCGCGTTCTCAATCGCCGCAAGGGCCCGGCCGTGCGCGGGCCTCGCGCGCAGGCGGACCGCAAGCTCTATGCCCGCGCCATGCAGCAGGCTCTGGCCGAACAGCCGGGGCTGGACGTGGTGGAAGGCGAGGCCGACGACCTTCTCGTGAAGGATGGCCGCGTGGCGGGGCTGCGCCTCGCCGACGGGCGGGAGCTCGCCTGCGGCGCGGTGGTGCTCACCACGGGCACCTTCCTCAATGGCTTGATCCATCTCGGCGAGGATAGCTACCCCGCCGGGCGCATGGGCGAAAAGCCGGCGCTCGGCCTCTCCCCTGCCCTCTCGCGTCTCGGCTTCGCGCTCGGCCGCCTCAAGACCGGCACGCCGGCGCGGCTCGATGGCCGGACCATCGATTGGGCGAGCCTTGAGATGCAGGCCGGCGACGATCCGCCCGAGCCCTTCTCCGCGCTCACTACCAGGCTGCCCAACCCCCAGGTGGAATGCGGCATCACCCGCACCACCGACGCGACCCACGAGCTGATCCGGCAGAACCTCTCCCGTTCCGCCATGTATTCCGGGCGCATCGGCAGTACCGGGCCGCGTTACTGCCCGTCCATCGAGGACAAGATTGTCCGCTTCGGTGATCGCGACGGCCACCAGATCTTCCTGGAGCCGGAGGGGCTGGACGATCCCACCGTCTATCCTAATGGCCTGTCCACCTCCCTGCCGGCCGATGTGCAGATCGCGTTCCTGCGCACCATTCCCGGTTTGGAGCAGGTGGCGGTGCTGCGGCCGGGCTATGCCATCGAGTACGACCATGTGGACCCGCGCGAGCTTGCGCCGACGCTGGAGACGAAGCGCGTGGCGGGCCTCTTCCTCGCCGGCCAGATCAACGGGACCACGGGGTATGAGGAGGCTGCGGCGCAGGGCCTGCTCGCGGGGCTTAATGCGGCCCGCCGCGCGGGCGGGTCGGACGGCGTCGTGCTCGACCGGGCCGAGGCCTATCTCGGCGTGATGGTGGACGACCTCGTGACACGCGGTGTCAGCGAGCCCTATCGCATGTTCACCTCCCGCGCCGAATATCGGCTGACCCTGCGGGCCGACAATGCCGACCAGCGCCTGACCATCCGCGGTGCTGCGCTTGGTCTGGTCGGTGCCGAGCGACTGGCGCATTTCAACGCGCGCACGCACACGCTGGAGGCGGGGCGCGCCCTCACCCGCAGCCTTTCCCTCACGCCGACAGAGGGGGCGCGACACGGCCTTGCCTTGAACCGCGACGGTCAGCGCCGCAGCGCCTTCGACCTTCTCGCTTACCCCGACATCGACATGGCGCGGCTCGCGATGATCTGGCCGGAACTCTCCGCGCTGTCGCCGACAATCGCCGAGCAGGTCGAGATCGACGCCAAGTACGCGGTCTATCTGGAGCGGCAGGCTGCGGACATCCACACGCTGCGGAAGGACGAGGCGCTCGCGCTGCCGGAGGAGCTGTCCTATGCCGATCTGCCCGGGCTCTCGAACGAGCTGAAGCAGAAACTGGAGCGGGTGCGCCCCCGCACCGTGGGACAGGCGGGGCGCATGGAGGGAATGACTCCGGCCGCGCTCGCGCTCATCGCCACCCATGCGCGTCGGGCGGGCGGACGCTCCGCATGATCGGTTCGTTCGGGCTGTGGATCACGGGGATGGAGGCTCGCCGATGAAGGGGGCTGGCGCGGGAGGCGACGACGCGGCGCGCGCAACGGTCGAGGGGCTGGTTTCACGTGAAACATTCCGCCGCCTCGACCTCATCGCCGAGCTGCTGCGCAAGTGGCAGAAGACCATCAATCTCGTTGCCCCTGCGACCGTGCCGGAGGTGTGGAGCCGGCACATCGCTGATTCGTTGCAATTGATTAACCATGTTCCGGCGGACGTCGCGCGGTGGGTGGATCTGGGGTCCGGCGGCGGATTCCCCGGTCTCGTGATTGCCGCCGTTCTGGCGGAGCGGCCGGGCGCTGATGTCCATCTGGTGGAGAGCGACACCCGCAAGTCCGCCTTCCTGCGCGAGGCGGCGCGGGTGGCAGAGCTGCCGGTGCGGGTCCACGCCCAGCGAATCGAGCAGATTGCGCAGGCACTTGCGCCGGGAACGCAGGTGGTGTCCGCGCGAGCGCTGGCGCCCCTGCCCAAGCTTCTGGAGCTGGCGGAGCCGTTCCTCTCCGCCGGTGCGCTCGGGGTGTTTCCCAAGGGCCGCGACGCCGAACGCGAATTGACCGAAGCCCGTAAAGGCTGGACACTCGATTGCGATCTTCGCGCCAGCGTCAGCGACCGAGAGGCGCGGGTTCTTCTCGTGAGGAGCGCAAGGCGCAGCAGCAAATAGCCACCCCGCCCGGAAGGCGCGCCCCGTCGGGCCGACGCCGCCGGGTGGACGTTCTCATCCGTGGGGTCACGCCCCGCGGAACCAGATCCAAGGGGACCACGGGCCATGAGCCAGGCTGATTATTCCTCGGGAGCCGATCTTTCCCTGCCAGCCGGCGCGCCGCGCGTGCTGGCTCTCGCCAACCAGAAGGGCGGCGTGGGCAAGACCACGACAGCGATCAATCTCGGCACCGCGCTGGCGGCCATCGGCGAGACCGTGCTGGTGGTAGACCTCGACCCCCAGGGCAACGCCTCCACGGGCCTCGGCATCGATCGCCGCTCCCGCAACGTCTCCACCTATGACGTGCTGGTGGGTGAAGCCACCATGCGCGAGACGGTGATGCCGACCGGGGTTCCGCAGCTCTATGTGGCGCCCTCCACCCTTGATCTGTCCGGGCTGGAGCTCGAGATCGCCGCCGAACGCGATCGCGCCTATCGCCTGCGGGACGCACTCCGGGCGCTCGCGGCCGATCCCGAGGCGCCGCGCTTTTCCTATGTGCTGGTGGACTGCCCCCCGTCCCTTTCGCTCCTCACCGTCAACGCCATGGCGGCGGCGGACGCGATCGTGGTGCCGTTGCAGTGCGAGTTCTTCGCGCTGGAAGGCCTCTCCCAGCTGATGAAGACGGTGGAGCAGGTGCGCGTGGGGCTGAACCCCAGCCTCACCATCCATGGCATCGTGCTGACCATGTATGACGGGCGCAACAACCTGTCGGAGCAGGTGGTGCAGGACGTGCGGCAGTTCATGGGTGACAAGGTCTATGAGACCATCATTCCCCGGAACGTGCGCGTCTCGGAAGCGCCCTCCTACGGCAAGCCGGTTCTGCTATACGATCTCAAGTGCTTGGGGTCACAGGCTTATTTGCGGCTCGCGTCGGAGGTGATCCAGCGCGAACGGGCGGCACGGGCAGCGGCAGCGGCCTGAGGGAAGACCAGAGGGACCGGACGAAGATGGCGGATGAACAGCGCTCCCGGCTCGGGCGGGGGCTTGCCGCGCTGATCGGCGAGATGGGGGAGCCGCAGGCGGCACCGACGCGCAGCTCGGGCACGCGTGGCGGCCCGCGCCGCGTGCCCATCGAGCAGGTGAAGGCGAACCCGCGCAACCCGCGCCGCGCCTTCCTGGAGGAAGGGCTGGAGGATCTCACCGCCTCCATCCGCGAGAAGGGCATCATCCAGCCCATTGTGGTGCGGCCGCTGAAGGGATCGGACGCCTTCGAGATCGTCGCCGGCGAACGCCGCTGGCGGGCCGCCCAGCGGGCGAGCCTGCACGAGGTGCCGGTGGTGGTGCTGGACCTCAGCGATCGCGAGGCGCTCGAGATCGCGATCATCGAGAACGTCCAGCGCGCCGACCTCAATCCAGTGGAAGAGGCGCAGGGCTACGAAGCCTTGATGGATGAGTTCGAATACAACCAGAACGAGCTTTCCAAGGTCATCGGCAAGAGCCGCAGCCACATCGCCAACACGCTGCGGCTGCTGAAGCTGCCGGAAGCCGTGAAGGGGCATCTTGCGGAGGGGCGGCTCAGTGCCGGCCATGCGCGGGCCCTCCTCGCCGTTTCCGATCCCGAGAAGGTGGCCCGAGAGGTCATCGCCAAGGGCCTGACGGTGCGGGATGTGGAGGCCCTGTCCAAGGCGAAGACGCCCCCTGCACCGGTCACGGGGCGCAGTTCGCCCGCCCCTGCCCCCGAGCGCAAGAGCGCGGACACCCGCGCGCTGGAGAAGCGGCTGGCCGATGCCCTGGGGTTGGCCGTCAGCCTTGAGGGCAAGGGCGAAGCGGGTGAGCTGCGCATCCGCTATGCGAGCCTCGACCAGCTCGATGAGATCTGCCGCAAGCTCGGACTGGATTGACGTTTACAGGATTGGACAAAGAAAAAGGCCGGGCATCTGCCCGGCCTTGTTTCGTTGAGATCCCGGCCGCGTCTTCTTGTGAGGACGCGGCCAAATCTGAAAAAATCAGGCAGCAGCCTTGCGACGGGTGGTCTTCTTCGCAGGGGCGACGGGCGCCTTCTTGCGGGTCTGGCCGAGGCCCATGTTCTTGGCGAGTTCGGAGCGGGCCGCAGCATAGGCCGGGGCGACCATGGGATAATCCTTCGGCAGGCCCCACTTCTCGCGGTAAGCTTCGGGGGTCATGCCGTAGCTGGTGCGCAGGTGCCGCTTCAGAGACTTGAACTTCTTCCCGTCTTCCAGGCAGATGATGTATTCCGGCGTCACCGACTTCTTCAGCGGGACGGCCGGCTTCTGCTCTTCCACCTGCGGCGCGGCCGGGGTGCCGAGCTGGCCGAGGGCGCGATAGACGGACTCGATGAGACCGGGAAGCTCGGTGGCCGCGACGCTGTTGTTGCTCACATACGCGGCGACGATGTCCGCAGTGAAGTCGATGAAGCTCGGCGACGGAGTATTGGACGCGGAGTCGCTCACGGGAGTCCCTTTCTGTTCTTCGCTATGGCGCGCGGACAATGCGGGAAGCGGCTGGAATGCGACCGGTTCAGGATGAGCCTCGGACACATGCTCCGCCGGGGCTGACGCCGCATCGGCTGACTAAGTTTCACGGTTAATCTATAGCACCTCGTCTTATAAATACAATCGGGTCCCAAAAGTTCTTCAAAAACCAGCAATAGAGCGGGTTTGCGGCTGTCGAGGAGGCGCCGTGGCGCGTTCATCGCGACGAGATGATCCTTGGCAGATCAGCGAATCGATGGGCCGACAGATGAAAACAACGGACCCTGGAAGTGTTCCCGGCTCGCCGGCGCTCAAGGCCGTGCGTCCATAGCCGGGGAGATACTAGGGGGAGGTCGCCACGCCGTGTTCTTCTACGGCGTCCGCGACAAGTACATGCGTCGATTTGTACAACTATCGGCTGCGATGGAGGCCGAGGTTTCCCCCACGTCGGCCCCCTGCCCCGACTGCTTTGGCGAAACGAACCGCGGTCTTGAGCTTGTCGCTAGCGTCGGGCCCGACGTCCTGCCGTTTACGCTGGCGCGGCGGGGCGAACCGCGTTAGGTGGGGCGGGTCCGCTCCGGCCAAGGGGCGGCTTCAGGTCTGCGGTTCGGCACGGTTCTCCGGAGCGGCGCCGAACGCCCCAGGGTCTCCCGCGAGGCGGGGACGAGGATGCCATGCCACGCGCCGTCGCCGGCCCCGAGATCGAGCGTCTGATCCAGCTTCTGTCCCGGCTGCCCGGCCTCGGCCCGCGTTCGGCGCGCCGGGTGGCGCTGCATCTCATCAAGAAGCGCGAGGCGCTGATGGCGCCGCTGGCTACCGCCCTGGGCGACGCGATCAGCAAGATCGTGACCTGCCACACCTGCGGGAATGTGGACGTGACCGACCCCTGCACGGTCTGCACCGATCCCACACGGGACGCGCGCATGCTGGTGGTGGTGGCTGACGTGGGCGACCTCTGGGCGCTGGAGCGTGCCGGCGTCCTCAATGCCCGTTATCATGTGCTGGGAGGCGTGCTGTCGCCGCTGGACGGGGTGGGGCCGGACGACCTCAACATCGCGAGCCTTGTCACCCGCGTGCACGATCAGGACGTCACGGAAGTCATCCTGGCACTGGGCGCCACGGTGGACGGGCAGACGACCGCCCATTACCTGACCGATGTGCTGCGCGACACCGGAGCTCGTGTCACGCGCCTTGCCCAGGGTGTGCCCGTGGGCGGCGAACTCGATTATCTCGACGAGGGAACACTCTCCGCCGCCATCCGCGCACGCACGCAGATGTGATCGGCGGGCGGGCAGTCGTCCCCAGCTTTCACTGCAGCATCCGCTCGAAATTGATGACGAAGAGCTTCGGGTCGGGGCGCTTGTTCACCTGGATGTTCGACAGGGACACCTGCGTGTCATAGCCCTGCGGGTCGGTAACGACCCACTGCTTGAGGGCCGAGGTCTTGGCATCGAACAGGATCAGAAGCCGGTAGGTGCCGAACATGGGCACGGTCTCCTGCATCACCACCGTCACGAAGCGGTCGTCCTGGAAGATGCCCGTCACATGCGGCTCAGCCCCAAGGTCGATGCGCTCCGCGAGCAGGAAGCGCAGCGGCGTCTGTGACAAAGGCGTGATGTCCTGCGTATTCAGGTTCCGATCACGGACCGCCACCGACTGGCCGTTGGAAATCAGCTCCACCGGGCTCGGCGCATCGTATTCGAAGCGCACGCGGCCGGGCTTCTGCATGTAGAAGTCGCCCGTGCGCTTGGAGCCGTCGGGGTCGATCTGGGTAAAGGTGCCGGTCATCGACTGCACCGAATTGAAGTAGTTGGTGATGCGGTCCACCGTCGCCTTCGGCGCGCGGCCGTCCGCCGGCTGGGCCACGGCCGGGGCGGCCTGGCCGGGCTTCTGGCCCTGTATGCGCAGGAGGTCGGCGGGGGGCTGCACCGTTTGCGCGACGGCCGGGCCGGCCGCAGCCAATCCCAGCGCCAGCAGCAGACCGGCGGCGCCCACGCGGCGCGCCTTCGCCGACGGGACGAGGGTCTCGCGCTGGGCGCTGCGGGCAAGGCGGGTGGCGGCGGAGCGGATGAGCATCATGAGCATCTCTGGCGCGGGGCGTGTCGCTGGCAGGAAGGTCATTCCCGACGCTCCGATCCCACCCCGCGCGGGCTGATCGGATGGACAGGGGTCTAATACGCAACTTGCGGCCGGGCTATGGCGAACCTGTGGCCTTGCCGATGCCCGGGGAAACCGCCCAGCGCCGCTTCTGTTCCGGTTGGGCCGAAGCTTCAACCGGAACCGGGAACCGCTCAGGCGGGAAAACGACGCGGCACGCTCATTCGGCTGCCTGCTCGGGCAGCAGGATCTCGCGCTTGCCGGCGTGGTTGGGCGAGCCGACGAGGCCCTCGTTCTCCATGCGCTCGACCAGCGAAGCGGCGCGATTATAGCCGATCTGGAGCCGGCGCTGGATATAGGAGGTGGAGCATTTGCGGTCGCGCATCACCACCGCCACCGCCTGGGAATAGAGGTCCATGCCCTCGTCTCCCATGCCGCCCTTGTCGAACACGGCGCCGTCGCCGTCCTCGTCCTCCGCATCCTCGGCAGTCACCGCCTCCACATAAGCGGGGGCGCCCTGGGCCTTGAGGTGCTTCACCACGCTCTCCACCTCCTCGTCGGAGACGAAGGGGCCGTGGACGCGGCTGATGCGGCCGCCGCCGGCCATGTAGAGCATGTCGCCCTGGCCCAGCAGCTGTTCCGCGCCCATCTCGCCAAGGATGGTGCGGCTGTCGATCTTCGAGGTCACCTGGAAGGAGATGCGGGTGGGGAAGTTCGCCTTGATGGTACCGGTGATGACGTCCACGGAGGGGCGCTGCGTCGCCATCACCAGATGGATGCCGGCGGCGCGGGCCATCTGGGCGAGGCGCTGGATGGCGCCCTCGATGTCCTTGCCGGCGACGAGCATCAGGTCGGCCATCTCGTCGACGATGACGACGATGTAGGGCAGGGGCTCGAGGTTCATCTCCTCGCGCTCGTAGATGGCTTCGCCGGTCTCGTGGTCGAAGCCGGTCTGCACCGTGCGGGCGATGGATTCGCCCTTCTCGCTGGCGTCCCTCACCCGGGCGTTGAAGCCGTCGATGTTGCGCACGCCGAGCTTCGACATCTTCTTGTAGCGGTCTTCCATCTCCTTCACCGCCCACTTCAGCGCCACCACCGCTTTCTTCGGATCGGTGACGACGGGGGCAAGAAGATGGGGGATGCCGTCATAGACGGAGAGCTCCAGCATCTTGGGATCGACCATGATGAGCCGGCACTGTTCCGGCTTCAGCCGGTAGAGCAGGGACAGGATCATGGTATTGATGGCCACCGACTTGCCCGAGCCGGTGGTGCCGGCCACGAGCAGATGCGGCATGCGGGCGAGGTCGACGATCACCGGATCGCCGCCGATGGTCTTGCCCAGTGCGATGGCGAGCTTGTGCCCGGTGTCGCCGAAATCCTTGGTGGCGATCAGCTCGCGCAGCAGCACCTTTTCGCGCTTCTGGTTCGGCAGCTCGATGCCAATGGCATTGCGGCCCGGCACCACGGCGACGCGGGCGGAGATGGCGCTCATGGAGCGGGCGATGTCGTCGGCGAGGCCGATGACGCGGGACGACTTGATGCCGGGCGCCGGCTCCAGCTCGTAAAGAGTCACCACCGGACCGGGGCGCATCTGGCCGATCTCGCCGCGCACGCCGAAATCCTGCAGGGTCGTCTCCAGCTCGCGCGCGGTCTCGGACAGCGCCTCCGGGCTCATGGCGGGGGCCTTGGCGGGGGGGGCGGGCGTCAGCAGGTCGAGCGAGGGGTGCTGGTAGCCGGCGCGGCGGCCACCGCGCCGAGCCGCGCGGCGGCGGGCGGCGGGGCTCTCGGTGGCAGCATCCAGCGGGGCATCGGGAACGTCGTGGGGCGCGGGGGCGCCGGCACCCTCCAGACGCGGCTCCTGACGCTCGCCTGCCCCTTCCGCCCGGCCGGCCGACGGGGTAGGGGCGGGAACGGCGCGGCGGGTGAGCCCGGCACCGGAGAGGCGCGCCTTCCAGGAGAGGAAGGTGTGGGTGAGGGCGCCGAGGGAAACGGCGGTGCCGTCGTCCTCCTCGTCCTCGTCGCCCACCTCGCCCGGCAGCTCGGAGGCGGGGGCGAGCTTCAGGGGCGTGCGCCGGCCGCCGCTCAAGGCGAAGAACAGGCCTGCGGCCCCGATCGCGAGGCCGGCGGCGCCGATCAGCATGGAATCAAGGGCGGCAAGCGCGCCGCCGCGCATCACGCCGAAAGCGCGGGGAAAGAGATCGCCCAAGGCGCCGCCGAGGCCGGTGAGGCCCGGCCAGTGGTCCGGTTGCGGAATGGCGCCGAGGAACGCGGTGGTGCCCAGCACCCCGATGAGCCAGCAGGTGGTGCGCAGGCGTTCGCGCGCGAACGGGCGGTGGGTGACGAGCCGCCAGCCGGCATAGAGCGGCGGCAGCAGCACGGCCAGCGCTGCGAGCCCGAACAGCTGGATTAGCAGATCGGCGATGATCGCGCCGGGCCGTCCCAAGAGGTTCGTGACCGGCGCATGCGTGGCGTTGGACAGGCTCGGGTCGGCCGCGGACCAGGTGCCGAGCGCGACGAAGGAGATCAGCGTCGCGAGGATCAGTCCGGTCCCGACGATCTCCCGCCCGCGACGGCGCACCACCAGCCGGATGCTCTCCGGGATCAGTTCGAGCCGGGGCATATGGTGGTGGGGCGCGTCCATCCGGCTGTTGATGACGGCATCGGCGGAGGCGGCTGCCTTCGGGCGTCGGCGGGCCATGGGCATCGGCGCGGCTCCCTTCAGAGGGCAGCGACGAGGCGCTTCAGCACCTCCTCGCAGGTGGGCAGATCCTGGACCAGCGCGACGCGCAGGAATCCGGCGGAGGGGTTGGTGCCGGTGAGGTCGCGGCGGGCGAGATAGCCCCCCGGCACCGTGCGCAGGCCCTGCTCGCGCCACAGCTTCACCGCCGCCGCCTCGCCGCCCGTGAGGTGGTCGTCGGCAAGGTGGGACACGTCGAGCCAGAGGAAGAAGCCGCCGCCGGGCCGCTCATAGCCGAAGCGGCCGGCAAGCATCCGGTCGGCGAGGTCGAACTTCGCGGCATAGAGGTCACGGGAGCGGGTGACGTGGGCCTCGTCCTCCAGCGCCGCCACGGCCACCGCCTGCAAGGGTTCCGGCACCTGTGGCGCGGCCACCCAGCGGAAGGCGAGGAAGTCCTTCAGGAAGGCCGGATCGCCGGCACAGAAGCCGCAGCGCAGGCCGGGCAGGGACGAGCGCTTGGAGAGGGAATTGAACGCCACGACGCGGGTGAGGTCGGTGCCAGCCACTTCGAGAATGCCGGCCGGCTTTTCCGAGCCGAGATAGATTTCCGAATAGCACTCGTCCGAGAACAGGAACGCACCATTGCGCCGCGCCAGCTCCAGCGCCTTGCCGAGATAGTCGGCGGACGCGATGGCGCCCTGCGGATTGGCGGGGGAGGCGATGTAGATGGCCACCGTCCGCTTCAGCAGGTCCGAATCGAGCGCGTCGAGGTCCGGCAGCCAGCCGCTTTCCTTCGTGGTCGGCATCACGACCGCCTCGCAGCCGGCGGCCTCCGCACCCGCGGCATAAGCGGCGTAGAAGGGATTGGGCAGCAGCGTGGCCGGCTTGCCGTTGGCGCCCTTCGCCGGATCGGTGAGGCGTTGCGCGACGATGGCGGCGGAGAACAGGCCCTCGCGGGAGCCGTTCAGCGCCAGCACTTCGCGGTCGGCATCCAAGGGCTTCGCCAGCTTGTAGCGCTGCGCCAGCCAACGGGCGGCGGCGGCGCGGAAGGTGGGCGTGCCTTCGGCGCGGGGGTAGCGGCCGAAGCCTGAGAGATTGCTGGTGAGAACCGGGCCGACGAAATCCGGCATGGCGTGCTGCGGCTCGCCCACGGCGGCGCTCAGCGGCTGTCGCCCCGGCTCGATCCCCGCGAGGAGGTCAGCCAGCCGGATGAAGGGCGAGCGGCGGTCTTCCGGGGGAGCGGCAAGGGGAGCGGCAGGTGCGGGTGGCACGGCTTTGCGGTCTTTTCTGGCGGCTTTCGTCATCCGCCCCAGAATGGGACCAGCCGGTTAAGGTGTGGCTAACTTAACCCGGCGATCCGTCAGACTTCGCGCCTGGAGCACGCGCCGATCCGATTGCCTCGCAATCAGATCGGATCACGCGTTCTCTATTTGGAGTAAGAGGGCGATTCACCGAGCGGATTGCGAGGCAATCGGATCGGATCGCGCTCCAGCACCTCGCGCGCCTGCTGCGCATCGGCCCTGATCTGCGCGACGAGCGCGTCGATGCCGTCGAATTTCAGCTCGGGCCGGATATAGGCGTGGAATTCCACCTCGATGGACTGGCCATAGAGATCGCCGGAAAAGTCGAACAGGTGCACTTCCAGCAGAGCCCGGCCATTGTCGAAGGTGGGACGCCGGCCATAATTGGCCACCCCGTCAAACCGGCCGGCGGGCGTCATGGCGCGCACCGCATAGATGCCGAAGGCCAGCTCCAGATCCTGCGGCAAGGCGAGGTTGGCGGTGGGAAAGCCGATGGTGCGGCCGCGCTTGTCGCCGTGGATCACCTCCGCCGTCACCGCGAAGGGGCGGCCCAGCATGTGGGCGGCATGGCCCACCTGCCCCGAAGCCAGCGCCCGGCGCACGGCGGTGGAGGAAATCGCGTCGTTCTCATCGCGCATGGGCTCGACCACGGTCACCGCGAAGCCGTGCCGCTCGCCCGCCTCCTTGAGGAAGGCGGGAGACCCGGCGCGCTGGCGGCCGAAATGGAAATCGAAGCCGACCGCCACGCCGGCCACGCCGTAGCGACCGACCAGAACCTCGCGCACGAAGTCCTCGGCCTCCATGGCCGCAAGGGCGGCGTCGAAATCGAGCACGATGGCGCCCTGAAGTCCGCTCTCGGCGATGCGGCGCAGTTTCTCGGCCGCCGGAGTCAAGCGGAAAGGGGCGGTGGCGGGATTGAAGAAGGTGCGCGGGTGCGGCTCGAAGGTGAGCGCCAGCGCCGGCCCTCCCGCTTCGGCCGCCATGGTCCGCGCCGCGGCGAACACCGCCTGATGGCCGCGATGCACGCCGTCGAAATTGCCGATGGCGATGACGGGGCGCTTGAGCGCCGGCGGCAGGGGCTCGGGGCCGTGGACGAGCACGAAGTCAGGAGGAAGGGACACGGTCATCGGCGGGCGCAAGCCTTGCCTTGGTGTTCGGCGGGACGCCCGGAACCTCGATGGCACCGGGACAGGATATTCGGCCTTTGAGATCGGTCAAACCGCGGGCAAATTCAAGGAACCGAATGTCGCCCGGTCGCCGCTACCAGGCGAGACGGGGCATGACGCCGCGCGGATGGGCGTGGCCGGTGAAGAGGTCGGCGAGGGATTCGGTATCGGGAACGGCACCGTCGATGGACTTCAGCTCCTGCGCATGGATGCCGCCGGAGATGAACAGGCTGTCGAAGCCCGCATCGTTGGCGCCGGCGATGTCGGTGCGCAGCGCATCGCCGATGCCGAGCACGCGGGCGTGCTCCACCGCCTCGCCGCGGATCACCTCGGCGCGGGCGAAGGCGGTGTCGTAGATGGGCCGGTAGGGCTTGCCGCACCAATAGGCCTTGCCGCCGATCTGCTCATAGGCCTGGGCGATGGCTCCGGCGCAGAAGATCAGCTTGTCGCCGCGCTCCACCACGAGGTCGGGATTTGCGCAGATGAAGGGCAGCTCGCGCGCCTTCATGGTGGCGAGGGCGTCGGCGTAATCCTCCGGCGTCTCCACATCGTCGTCGAGAAGGCCGGTGCAGACCACGAGGTCCGCGTCCGCGAGGCCGGTGAGGGTGAGGTCCAGACCGTCGAACGTGCCCACGTCCCGCGCGGGGCCGAGGTGGTAGACGCGGGCGCCCGGCCGCGCCTCCAGCATGTCGCGCGTCACGTCGCCCGAGGTGACGACGGCGTCATAGGCGGTGCGCGGCACGCCGAGGCCGTCCAGCATGCCCATGATGAAGCGGTTGGGACGCGGCGCGTTGGAGACCAGCACCACCGTGGCGCCGCCCGCCCGTACCTTCGTCAGCGCCTCGCAGGCGGCGGGGAAGGCGGCGACGCCGTTGTGCAGCACGCCCCAGACGTCGCAGAGGATCAGGTCGTAGTCGCCCGCGAATACGGAGAGGCCTTCCACCAGCGGCGGGGCGTGCAGGGGCGTGCGGGTGCCGGTCTCGGCCATCGATCTCTCCATTGTGCAGCGCACAAGTGCCACGGAAGGCCTTGAATCACAAGGCCGGCCGCCGGCTCCGGGCGGATTGCGGGGCGGCGGACGAAGCCGGGGCGGGGGTCAGGGATGCCCCTTGCCGGGATGGCCTCCGGGATGTCCGCCGGGATGTCCGCCCATGTGGCTTCCCGCATCATGGGGGTGTCCGCCGCCGTGGGGGTTGCCATGGGGGTTGCCATGGGGGTTGCCGTGCGGATGGCCGCCGCCCTTGGGTGGCTCCTTCTGCGCCATCGGCGTGGTGGACTGCGTGCGGGCCTGGATGCCCGGCAGCGC